>NZ_FNVQ01000021.1 GCF_900108065.1 Marinobacterium lutimaris
TGGGGTTCTACCCCGTTACTGCGGACACTTCTGAAAAGAGGCACAATGTGCCAAAGGAGTGTTCATGACCCAACGCAGAAGATACAGCGCCGAGTTCAAGCGTGAGGCTATAGCCCTGACCCGTCAGCCCGGTGTGAGCTGTCGCCAGGTAGCCTTAGAGATCGGGGTGAACCCTAACGTGTTGTCTCGCTGGCGGCGTGAAGCCGATGAGGGATCCGACAAGGCCTTTAAGGGATCAGGTTCCCCTAGGGATGAGGAAGTGGCTCGCCTGAAACGGGAACTGGCGCGGGTTAAAAAGGAGCGCGATTTTTTGCGCGAAGCGGCAGTGTTCTTCGCCAAAGAGTCGTCCTGAAGTATCAGGCAATCCTGCACTGTCGCAATGACTTTCCAATACGATTAATGTGTCGATGCCTGAAGGTGTCAGCCAGTGGTTATTACGCTTGGGCGTCGAACCCTACTTCAGACAGGGATAAAGCGAATCAGCGCCTATTAGCTCGTATTCGCGAGATCCACGCAGATAGTGGCGGCATAATCGGCGCACCACGGATGCAAGAGGACCTGGTCGCTGAAGGACAATCTGTCAGCCTGAATCGGGTTGCCCGGTTGATGTCAGCGAATGGCCTACAGGGTTGGCCGAGGAAGAAACGACGCGGCATGCGCAGACCTTCCTTACGCCCAGCAGGCATTCGAAATCACTTGGAGCGTGATTTCACCGCTCTTGAGCCGAATACCAAGTGGGTGACGGATATTACGGAGATCGCCACGCAGGAAGGCAAACTCTACCTGTGTGTGGTCCTCGATCTGTTCAGCAAGCTGGTCGTGGGATGGTCGATGCACCACCGCCAAGATCGGCACATGGTGGTTCGAGCGGTCGAGATGGCTGTTTGGCAACGTCAGGTTTCAACGCCTGTGATATTGCACTCAGATCGGGGGACCCAATTTACCAGTGGAGACTTTCAGCGCTGCCTGGTCCGAAACAATCTGGTGAGCAGTATGAGTGCTGTTGGCCACTGCGGTGATAACGCAGCCTGCGAAGGCTTCTTCGGTATGCTCAAGCGGGAACGCATTCACCACTGCCATTATCGGACTCAGGACGAAGCCCGCAGTGACATATTCGATTACATCGAGCGGTTTCATAATCCCAGGATGCGGCGTAGAGTCGCTGCTCAGGATTTGAAACTATCCGCCGTTTTAAAACCGTCCGTGGAAACGGGGTAGAACCC
>NZ_FNVQ01000018.1 GCF_900108065.1 Marinobacterium lutimaris
TTAAGCTGGGCATAGTCCGGTTTGTCATCGTGCAGGGTGATCGGCAGCTTACCGCCAAAGATGTTCTGGTCGATGAAGTTGAACGCGCCGCCGAGGATCGGGCCGAATTTGTGCATCGCCGGTCCGAAGTTGCGGGAGCGGAACAGCTCGTCATAGGCCCAGCTGGCTTCGAACTTGTCGCTGAAGCTGCTCAGCTCAGCACCACCTTCATTACCGGCCGCAATCGCTTCAAACACCGCTTCCGCCGCCAGCATGCCGGATTTCATAGCGGTATGAGTGCCCTTGATCTTGCTGAAGTTCAGGGTGCCGGCGTTGCAGCCGATCAACAGACCGCCGGGGAACGTCATCTTCGGCAGGGCATTAAAGCCGCCCTTGGTGATGGCGCGGGCGCCATAGGCCACACGCGTGCCGCCTTCAAGGTGCTGGGCCAGCACCGGGTGATGCTTCAGGCGCTGGAACTCGTCGAACGGACTCAGCCAGGGATTGGTGTAGTTCAGATCGACGATCAGACCGACCACCGCCTGGTTGTTCTCCAGGTGATAGAGGAAGAAGCCACCGGTCGTATCGCCTTCAAGCGGCCAGCCGGAACCGTGCACCACCAGGCCTGGCTGATGCTTGGCCGGATCGATATCCCAGAGTTCCTTGATGCCGATACCGTAGTGCTGGGCGTCGGCTTCGTTATCGAGCTTGAACTGCTCAATCAGCTGCTTGCCGAGATGGCCGCGGCAGCCTTCCGCGAAGAGGGTGTACTTGGCGTGCAGCTCCATCCCTTCCATGTAGTTGGGGCCCTGCTCACCGGCGGCGGTAATGCCCATATCGCCGGTGGCGATGCCCTTAACCGAACCATCCTCGTTAAACAGGATTTCTGCGGCGGCAAAGCCTGGGAAGATCTCGACGCCCAGGCCTTCCGCCTGTTCGGCCAGCCAGCGGCAGACGTTGCCGAGGCTGACCACGTAGTTGTTAAGCCCATGCCCGGTATTGTGCATGGTCTTGGGAATCAGTGCGTTGGGCAGTTTTTTCGCTGCGGTATCGCTTTTGAGCAGATAAAGCTCATCGGAGGTCACCGGTGTATTCAGCGGTGCTCGACTCTCTTCAGGAGCGTCCTTCCAGTCCGGGAAGAGTTCATCCATGGCGCGGGATTCGATGACAGCGCCGGAGAGAATATGGGCGCCGACCTCGGAGCCTTTCTCGACGACACAGACGGTGAGTTCCTGTTCGGCTTCCTGAGCCTGCTGCATCAGGCGGCAGGCAGCACTGAGGCCTGCAGGGCCGGCACCGACGATGACTACATCAAATTCCATGGATTCGCGCATGTGAAAACCTCGTTCACGGATAGGGGGCGTGTGATTCTCGGCAGGTACCCGATTGATCGGGGTGCCTGCCGGTCACATCTTCTTTGTGTGTTTTTTATATAGTGATGAAACGCGTCAGGCCGAGTGTTAGAGCTTTGCTTCCAGTTCCGGCAGGATCTCGAACAGATCACCCACCAGGCCGTAGTCGGCCACCTGGAAGATCGGCGCTTCCTCATCCTTGTTGATCGCCACGATCACCTTGGATTCTTTCATACCGGCCAGATGCTGGATCGCACCGGAGATACCCACGGCGATGTACAGCTCGGGGGCGACGATCTTGCCGGTCTGGCCGACCTGGAGATCGTTGCTGACAAAGCCCGCATCCACCGCAGCGCGGGAGGCACCGATGGCAGCGCCGAGTTTATCGGCCACTTTTTCCAGCAGAGCGAAGTTTTCACCGTTGCCCATGCCGCGACCGCCGGAGATGACGATTCCGGCAGCAGCCAGGTCCGGACGGTCGGATTTAACCAGCTCTTCGCTGACAAAGCTGGAGGTGCCGGCATCGCAGGCGGTGCCCACGGCTTCAACGCTGGCACTGCCGCCTTCGGCCGCGGCCTTGTCGAACGCGGAGGTCCGCACGGTGATCACCTTGACGGCGTCCTGGGATTGAACAGTCGCGATGGCGTTACCGGCATAGATCGGGCGCTTGAAGGTGTCGGCGGACTCTACGGCGATAATTTCGCTGAGCTGGCCCACATCCAGCAGGGCAGCCACGCGTGGCATGGCGTCCTTGCTGGTGCTGCTGGCAGCTGCAACGATGTG
>NZ_FNVQ01000017.1 GCF_900108065.1 Marinobacterium lutimaris
TTAAGCTGGGCATAGTCCGGTTTGTCATCGTGCAGGGTGATCGGCAGCTTACCGCCAAAGATGTTCTGGTCGATGAAGTTGAACGCGCCGCCGAGAATCGGGCCGAACTTGTGCATCGCCGGTCCGAAGTTGCGCGAGCGGAACAGCTCGTCATAGGCCCAGCTGGCTTCGAACTTGTCCGTGAAGCTGCTCAGCTCAGCACCACCTTCATTACCGGCCGCAATCGCCTCAAACACCGCTTCCGCCGCCAGCATGCCGGATTTCATGGCGGTATGGGTGCCCTTGATCTTGCTGAAGTTCAGGGTGCCGGCGTTGCAGCCGATCAGCAGACCGCCGGGGAACGTCATCTTCGGCAGGGCATTGAAGCCACCCTTGGTGATGGCGCGGGCGCCATAGGCCACACGCGTGCCGCCTTCGAAATGCTGGGCCAGCACCGGATGATGCTTCAGGCGCTGGAACTCGTCGAACGGGCTCAGCCAAGGGTTGGTGTAGTTCAGATCGACGATCAGACCGACCACCGCCTGGTTGTTCTCCAGGTGATAGAGGAAGAAGCCACCGGTCGTATCGCCTTCAAGCGGCCAGCCGGAACCGTGCACCACCAGGCCCGGCTGATGCTTGGCCGGATCGATATCCCAAAGCTCCTTGATGCCGATACCGTAATGCTGGGCATCGGCTTCGTTATCGAGTTTGAATTGCTCGATCAGCTGCTTGCCGAGATGTCCGCGGCAGCCTTCGGCGAAGAGGGTGTACTTGGCGTGCAGCTCCATCCCTTCCGTGTAGTTGGGACCCTGCTCACCGGCCGCGGTGATGCCCATATCGCCAGTGGCAATACCTTTAACTGAACCGTCTTCATTGAAGAGGATTTCAGCGGCGGCAAAGCCGGGGAAGATCTCCACGCCCAGGCCTTCCGCCTGTTCGGCCAGCCAGCGGCAGACGTTGCCGAGGCTGACCACGTAGTTGTTAAGCCCATGCCCGGTATTGTGCATGGTCTTGGGAATCAGTGCGTTGGGCAGTTTTTTCGCTGCGGTATCGCTTTTGAGCAGATAAAGCTCATCGGAGGTCACTGGTGTATTCAGCGGTGCTCGACTCTCTTCAGGAGCGTCCTTCCAGTCCGGGAAGAGTTCATCCATGGCGCGGGATTCGATGACAGCGCCGGAGAGAATATGGGCACCGACCTCGGAGCCTTTCTCGACGACACAGACGGTGAGTTCCTGTTCGGCTTCCTGTGCCTGCTGCATCAGACGACAGGCAGCGCTGAGACCCGCAGGGCCGGCACCGACGATGACTACATCAAATTCCATGGATTCGCGCATGGGAAAACCTCGTTCACGGATAGTGGGGCGCGTGCTTCAAGGCGGCTAGCCTGAGTCGTCAGGATGGCCGCCGAGCACGTCTGTTTTTATGTGGCTATCAATAACACTGAAACGCGCTCGATCGCGCTTTAGAGCTTCGCTTCCAGCTCCGGCAGGATCTCGAACAGATCGCCCACCAGGCCGTAGTCGGCCACCTGGAAGATCGGCGCTTCCTCATCCTTGTTGATCGCCACGATCACCTTGGACTCTTTCATACCGGCCAGGTGCTGGATCGCACCGGAGATACCCACGGCGATATAGAGATCCGGAGCCACGATCTTACCGGTCTGGCCGACCTGCAGATCGTTGCTGACAAAGCCTGCATCCACCGCAGCGCGGGAGGCACCGATGGCAGCACCGAGTTTGTCGGCGAGTTTTTCCAGCAGGGCGAAGTTCTCGGCAGAACCGAGGCCCCGGCCACCGGAGATCACGATGCTGGCGGCAGTCAGATCCGGACGATCGGATTTAACCAGCTCTTCGCTGACAAAACTTGAGGTACCGGCATCGCAGGCGGTGCCCACGGCTTCAACGCTGGCACTGCCGCCTTCGGCGACCGCCTTGTCGAACGCGGAGGTGCGCACGGTGATCACCTTGACGGCGTCCAGGGACTGAACCGTAGCGATGGCGTTACCGGCATAGATCGGGCGCTTGAAGGTGTCGGCGGACTCAACGGCGATAATTTCGCTGAGCTGGCCCACATCCAGCAGGGCAGCGACGCGCGGCATGGCGTCCTTGCTGGTGCTGCTGGCAGCCGCTAAGATGTG
>NZ_FNVQ01000015.1 GCF_900108065.1 Marinobacterium lutimaris
TTGAAAACGAACGACGCTGTTTTGCCATTGAACACCTCTCCTTCGGTGGCGACTGTACCACCTAAATCGGTGTCCGGAATCATTGAACCACTACAGCCAGCGCTGGTTCTGGAAAGATATTTGGTGTGCCCCTGGGTGTCGGAGACACGGCAAAAGCAGCAGACTTCTTTCTGGCTATTGATAGCGGGGAGTTTTACTGGGTCGGTAGACGCCATATTAGCCTCAGTCAGAGGCGCTTGCGCCCTACTTCGGAATTAATCATCTGTATGTTCTGTGGTACCACCTTCACACATCAACTCGATCGCTTTGCTTTCAGCGTTCTCCAGAGCTTTCATAGTGTCGGGAGTGAAATCACACTCTGGTAGACGGCCAAAATCAAGATAGACCCGAATACGATCCAACTGCTCTTGCTTTGCTTCTAGGGAGGACAACGAAGGGATCAGGTTTACTGCATCTTCTGCGGCCATCACTGCGTACTTCTGTGTAGCAGCACTCCCCTTCTTTAAGTTATCTGTCACCATTTTCAATAGAATCCTGTCTGAATGTTGATTCTAATATTTCTTATTTTTCAATTAGTTAAAACTGAATTTCACGGTATCCATAGTGAATTTCGAGTATAACCCATTGGTGATTAACAATAACCCTTATTTAATATGAATGTTTTATACAAAAAGACCACATCCTGTGCGTTATCCGTCGAATGATGCCGCATCAGATCGTGTGTCGTTGATTGTCATCGGTATCGTGAAGATATAGCAGAATAAGCAATCACTTAAGGGATCTGGAGTTCTCGTTGTCGCAGATTAGCCGAACATCGATTTTGCTGGCCTCTTAGAATCTGAGGGGGTTGTGCCCTACTGAGAGAGCAAACAAAGATCACTTCATAAGAGCATTCAACCAGATCCATGCTTAGTGCCTGAATGAGGATCCACTGACGATCGCCGGTTGGTGCTAAATCGAATCAACAGAGCTCTTCAGCGCTTCCCGAAACTTGGCGACGCCTTTATCCGTTTCTTCATCCGGAGCCGAGGTAATCACTGTTGCAGAAGAGTCGATCGCGTCGTCACCCTGGTCCACCGCTTTATGTTCGTCTCCTTCCTCTCCCCAGCTCGTATCGTGAATATCCATCACCTGGGCGGACAGCGCGCGTCGATTAGCGCGAGAATCAGCCAGGCCCTTCATCTGATCAACTTCAATCTCGAGATTAGTTGGTGACTTTTCCTTAATGAACGTCACTAACAATCCCGCGGGATTCGCTACCGATCCAGGCTTCGCTGCAACCGTGTGACGCGTCAGCTCTATACATAGTTCGATATGCTTCTGCGGATATTTCTTCGCCAGAGCCCCTGCGGTTCTCGCATGCACACCATACTCAAGCAAAAGCGCCTTGCTCTGACTAACTTCAGCATCGGAGAGCTCTGCAACGGATGTACTTTCGCTGCTTCCGGCAAGCCGTTTGGGCAAGGCTTTGACCGCAACCCGGCCCGCATTACGCGCATTTTTATGCCGCTCTTCCAGCTCGATAACCAGCTTGAACTCAATCAGCTCGATTTCGATGAGCCCACCCTTGAAGCTCGTCCAGGTATCCCAATCTCGCTGAGCATCATGACTAAAAATCGTAAAGAACTTTTTAAGCATCCGTGTGAACTGGGTTCTCGAGTTCACATAGAGACGGTTCCACTCTGCAGCCGACATATCCGGCTGACGCACGGGAAATTCGTAATCAAAGACCTGGCTTAACCCTTCCCAAAGCTCGAAAGACCAACCGCCGGCGCGCCTGAAATTACGCGCCCAGGTCCAGAAGAAGTGATTGAGGGCTATCGCAAAGCTATCCGTCATCAGCGTACGGTTGCTGTGCTGGAGCAAAAACGTTGCAACGTTCTCAACCCGTAACTCGTCTTCATTGTTATTGGCCCTGCGCTCCAGATCTTTTTGAACATCCGGGGGCAGCTTAAAGCGAAGCGCGTTAATCCGACGCCCTCTTCGCGTTTCCTTGTAGGATGCCTGGTGTTGGGCAAACTGGGACATCGTATCCTGGGCAATGTACTTGGCAAACTCGCCAACCTCGTCGGCCATCTCACCCAAAAGCGCTTCGGCGGTCACTTGAGTATCACGCCAACGCTCAATCATCGCTGACATCTCAAACACATGGTTCGCAGGGTTGGTAAAGCCGAGGTGATCCGCCAAAGCTTCCGGAGTGAGGACATACCAATCATCCAGAGGTTTACCCAAGCGCTTCCGAGCCCGAATATCGATCAGGCACCACCCTAGCAGGATTTCAAATTTAAGGTCATCTTGTTTCGACATGACGGGCGTATCGTTACCTTCATAGGTACGAGCCGTCATTTCGAGGGTGGTTGTTTCGCCGTTTGGAGTTCGAATTTCCGCCTTCCTGGAATAGACCTTGATAGGGTTACCATCCATATCATGGGATTCATGGGGACGACTTCGATGCAGGGTTTGCCGGCGCATATCGATCAGGCGGAGATCTTTTTCTTCCTCTGACGCCCTGACCAAATGACGATGCCCCGACATGTCGACCACAGCGACATCTTTGCGCTTAGGGGCTTCAGGTTTAATCGGGTTGAAGGGGTAATTAAGGACGTAAATCGACGGTCGCGGCCCGCGGTTAGGTACCAGCGTTTGCAGGATACCGTACTGCTCCAACTCTTTTTGAATACGAGACAGCACCGCGGTGTTGGTGACGACACCGCGTTCAATAAGCGCTTTGCGAGTGACATACTTGTAGGTACTGAGATCGAGCGTATTGTCTTCCGGCTGACAGAGATGCCTAAAAACCTCGCCTAACGGCTCGCCTTTCCTTGCTGTTTTGCGATCAAATGTCTCGACCATGTTGGCGATTGTTCTCACTTCACCGCCGAAATCCGGATGCTGGCAAGCATCTTCAAGCGCTTGTGAGTAAACAACAACCGTTCCCTGATCTACCGGAACAAACAGATGGGCCTTATCGGAAAGCGAAACACGTTCTTTCTGCTTTGAGTCGATACTTTTTGAAACCAGGTCGTAGAACTCATCGCCCAATAGATCATTCACAGCATTCAATCCGGATCTGTTTGTGACATTCTCCAGCCCCATCAGCAGGCTGTAGCTATCGAAGGATAGCGCTGAATAGCAAACGCGCGCAAAGCTAACCGTTCGCACTTTAACACTCCCAAGACAATGCACACCACTGTTGCCTTAACATTCTCGTGATTTTTTTAACCGCTTTTGCCTACACATCATGAGTATCCAGTGCACCGCACCCGCCTATACACCTTGGAGACCTTCTACACCGCTACTACCTACACTCTTTGATGACTTAGCACACCGCACTTACCTTCACTCAACCAATAGGGTGTACACCGTTTTTACATACACATATCCAAGGTTTTGCTCACCGCCTCTGCCTTAACAAAATATCGATCCAGGGCTCGATCCTGTCGCTTCGCCTCCAGCAAGGAGCATGACTATTCATTTTGCGGATTTGATAGCTCACCACTTCTGCCTATACTCATTCAATTATTCAACATAACTTATTGTTTTTTATATAAGTATGGTTATATAAAGCACACCAAGTTTACCTATACAGTCCCAATTCTCAGCACACCGTCACTGCCTATACACTTCCAGAATAATGCCCACCATCCCGCCTATCTATTCAGAAGATACAGCTCACCGTGTGCGTATACACAAATCCAACAAATGATTCTAAGGTATTGTTTTATAAGGGATATATGATTTTCATTATCGTCAAAAGTGCACCAGGTTTACCTCTACACAATGGTGCTATAGCTCACCGATCCTACCTATACGTTTTGGTAGATTTCTGCACCGTTGCTATCTATACATCTTCAGGAGATTGCTCACCCTAATCACCTATACAAACTCAATAATGTATATAACTTATTGTTTTTTATGGCATCTAATAGCGTGTAACGACACATCACAGTCTGAGTTTCAACGCCTTTCAGGACTTAGAGCCTGATCCTTTTCGCTATTTCACCCGATCCTGCCCTAGGGAATGTGGTGAGCTACAGACAGATCCTGGTAAGCATTAGGCAACCCTTTGATATGTCGTGGGCTCTATGTGGTGGGCTTTAGACGGCCAAACAGGCTGATTAGCCTGTATTGGTGCGCTTTAGGTAGATTGTGGTGTGCTATAGACAAGCTTTGGTGGGCATTTCGAAGCAGGTGGTTAGCTATAGACAAGCGCTGGTGCGCTTTCGAAAGATCTTGGTGAGCTAAAGGTGTAGCGTGGTGAGCTTTAGACAAGTCCGCTGTAAAGCCCGTAACTACAGGCTTTTTAGTCCTTACAACCATTAAACCATCTAACTTTTTAAACCATTAAACTGTTTAACCCAGCAGTGGAAAGATCTATTGATGAGTGTTGGTGCGCTTTAGACGGAAAGTGGTGGGCTTTAGACAGTGTGCCAGTAGCAGAGCTACCTACAATGTCTCGATCGACACCGATGACCTTTGAAAAATCATAATCCTTGCGGTCTCAAAACTTTCTGATTATCTCCTGTTGTAACCGCTCGACCACTGTCAAAGAAAGAGACTTAGAAGATAGGAAATTACGTTCTATCTATGAAAGTCTTCCGAAAATTAGGCCTGAACAGGTATGTAGGTACTAACTAACACGTTATTACTAACGTTCGACACTGATTACATATTAATCAATTTACACATATTCAATGTGCAACTAAACGGTGTTGGGAAAGTGTTTAAATCATTCTATATGTTTTCATACGGTATGATATTGGTTAGTATGTTTTTAGTTTCCCTAAGATTCCAGGATTGATCCAAGGAGCTCAAAGCAGATGTCGAAGGTACTGGTGATTGCCAATAACAAGGGAGGGGTGGCTAAAACCACCACTGCAGCTTGTTTAGCCGCTTACTTTTCAATTATTAAGAAAAAGAAGGTGCTGCTCGTAGACTGCGATCCTCAGTGTAACCTCACTGCTGCGATGCTGGAGGTCAACTACGCGAAACCGGACAGCATTGAATATCTTCCGGAACATCCGGAAACCGGTGAGCGCTACAACTTAGCAAATGTATATGCCGAGGAAGATGTTGCGCCCTACCCTACTCGTCTTGAAGGCGTGGAGCTTATTCCGAATTTAGCCCAAAACCTGGAGATAGACCGAGAGGATGATTCGGTCATTCAGGCATTTGTTGATTTCTTCCACCAGGATGCGATTGGTGAGCTTTACGATATCGTCATCATGGATACCCCTCCTGCAAAGGGGGTATTAACAACCTCAGCTTTAAGGGCATCCACACATATTCTTATCCCCTGTGTAATGGAGCGGAAGAGCGTGGAAGGTTTATTAGGGATGGTTGGTAAAGTCATGGAAGAACAGGAGTATCAGCCACATGATCGGCAAACCAAACTCATAGGTATTCTTCCGACTAAGTTCGACTCTCGAATGAGACTCCACAAAAGCTACCTGACAGATCTCAATGACCCTGAGCGTATGGGCATACTGTCAGAGCTCATGATTCCGAAACTACTCTCTCAGGGTAAAGACGTTCCGTCATTTGTAATCAAGGAACGTGCTCTTATTAAGGAAATGGAATTGCGAGATGCATCCCCCACTACCCCCTTTGGTATGCCGGCTAGCTCTGATGTGAGAAAGGAATGGTCTGCCCTTGGTAAGTTTGTCATGCAGGAGGTTATCTGATGGCACTGATCAAAAACGGGAAGTCTCACTCCCCTAAAAAAACCCAAAGAGGTGTTGGCATCGACAGTGGCCTCTCCAGTGCATTCCAAGGTGCTGGCAAAGCCCTTACAACCAACAAACGGGTGATCTCTCTTCCTCTTGCCAAGATAGATCCCAATCCGAAGAACTCCAGAAAGCTGTTGATTCCACTGCAGGAGATGCAGCAGGCCTTAGCGGTTGGTCAATCAGGGGGGCTAGTGTATGTCGATGAGGACGGCGACTTGAATTTTCCTGACTCTTCGGAGCTTGAAGAACAGGCGATAGATCTAGTGCTTAGCACGCCGCGAGAGAAAGAATTTTTCGATAAGATCCGGGCGCTGGCCATATCCATCTATAACCATAAGGAGGTCCTTTCACCGGTTGAGGTCTCTCCTAACGGTGACCGTTACGAACTGAACGTGGGGCATCGTCGTTGGTACGCATCCAGCCTGATTAGTCCGATTCTGGGTAGCTCGGAAATCCACGCGATCATTAAGGATGGTGGCTCACTGAGTGCTTCGCTTCGTCGGTGGGACGAAAACGATAAGCGTGATGATCTCAAGCTAACTGAACGTCTAGCCAATGTTAGTTTGATCATGGGTGAGTATGAAGAGGAATATGGCAAGGCACCCCGCCAGGTCGACCTGGTACGTTTGCTCGGCCTCACCCGCCCTATGGCTTCGTTCTACTACAAGGTGCTCGCTTCCGGACTCAGTAGTGATGAACTTGAGATGATTGATGACTACCAGCTCAATGATCTGCGCACCGTTGCAGAGATTTGTCGTCTTGATAATGCCGATCACCGTATGTCAGCCCTCGATATCTATGTAAATAAGGGTACCGTCGCTGCTCGAAACTTTGTTAATCACCGCCTTAATTCGCTCGAAGAATCTCCGAGAAATAATGCGGTAACACCACCGTCAGCGCCGGCTAAACCCAAGGTCAAAAAGGTCGCTCCTACAGATCGTGCAGTACGATCCCTTGTCTCGATCTTTAAGGGTGCTGCGCCTGAAATACTGGAAGGCTTGGATGAAAATACCCAGGATCCTGGTGTGATCCTTGAGTTCATTCTGAATAAACTGGAAGAGTCCGCTCATCAGTCGGACGATAGCTAATGGCGTTGTTATCCAGTCCTAAGAAGTTAAAGGCTGTAGCTCCTACTGAAGCAAAGCCAGTGCGGGTACCTATCAAGATGTCGGCCGCACTGGTTGATAAAATGCGCGCACATCATAAGCCGAAAGAAAAAAGTGCCTGGGTTGCTGATGCGATCCAGGATCTTTTAGACCGTGAGCTGTATCGTGATGCAAATTGGGAGGTTCCCAACGATGATACCGAAGCGTTTATGGCTTTGCTTAACTTCAAAGAGAAGCTGTTCGATCCCAAAGCTGAAACCTTCCTAATACCTGCGGAAATCTTTGACGCGCTTAGTGAGGCTGTTGAGCGCATTACCAAGCTGTATCCTTCGCTGGGAGTAAACGCAAGGCCCGCTCTGATCAGGGCTGCGATAAGACAGCGTTTGTTGCTTAGTGGCGGTCTGCTTTCTGCTTCGTTACGGCATGTTGCTGAGGGCGATTGATCGTCCTCCCCCCTCCCCTACTCCGCAAATAGCTTTCTTTTTTGTTGCCTAAGGCAACACTCGCAGTCTCTTACGGCTAGAAATGCAGAGTCCGATTGACCTGCCCCCGACATTTAATCCAACCGGCTTCTAGTAATGTCGTTGGTTGTTGATTCTGTTATCTGCCTTCGGAACGCCGAGGCGAACTCCAGCGGCGTCTGATAATCCAGCGATGAGTGTGGTCGCTGTTCGTTGTAATCGACGCGCCATTCACTGATCAGTCGCCGTGCATGAGCCAGGTCCTCAAACCAATGCTCGTTCAGGCATTCATCGCGGAACTTGCCGTTGAAGCTCTCGATATACCCGTTTTGCATCGGCTTGCCTGGGTAATCCCCCCATTTTTAGCGGGGTCCAAAAGTAGACCTCAGGCCGCCATGGCCAACTTCTGTTGAGGGGTGATCCCTCCGAGTCCCATATTGGGTCGTTCGTGATTGTAATGCCAGAGCCAACTTGTGGCGTAATCCTGCACCTGACCTGCCCCCGACATTTAATCCAACCGGCTTCTAGTAATGTCGTTAGTTGTTGATCCTACTTGCTGTGCCCGAAATGCGGCCGCGAATTCCAA
>NZ_FNVQ01000014.1 GCF_900108065.1 Marinobacterium lutimaris
ATCGAACAGGGCGGCGCGATTCGTGCCGACGGCGGCAAGGTTTTATTGACCGCCCGCGCCGCCGGCAAGCTCGCCACCAGCGTGATCAACCACACGGGTATCACCCAGGCGCAGACGCTGACCACCGGCGAGAAAGGCGAGATCGTGCTGCTGGGCGATATGCAGCAGGGCCAGGTGCAGGTCGCCGGCACGCTGGATGCATCAGCGCCAGCTATTGACGCTAAAGGCGGCGATGGCGGCTTTATCGAAACCAGTGCCGCCAAGGTGAAAATCGACAAGGATCTGCAGGTTACCACCCTGGCCCAAGGTGGCGACACCGGTGAGTGGCTGATCGATCCCACCGATTTCACCATCAGTGCTGGCGGCGCTACTAAAACCGACAGCGGTATCGGCGCCGATACTCTGAGCAGTAACCTGGCAAGCACCCATGTCACCTTGCAAACCGTTGAGGCTGGTGGCGAAGCCGGCGATATCCACGTCAACGCTGCCGTCAGTTGGGATGCCGACACCAACCTGACGCTGGACGCTCATAATGATATCCATATCAACGAGGCCATCACTGCCACCCAAGGCGGGCTGGTGCTGGACGCCGGTGGCACCATCAGCGCCGATGGCGATGTTAACGTGAGCACTTTTAACCTACTTAGCGGCGACTGGGCCCAGCTGGGCGGTACCCTGCCCTCTTTCTCGGCGGATGACTTTCAGCTCGATACAGCGAATGCCAGCTTTTTGCGCGCCACTGCCGGCGACGGTACTGAGGCAAATCCCTATGAGCTGATCGACGTTTACGGCCTGCAAGGGATGGCCTCACACAGCCTGCTAAGTAACCACTTTGCGCTGGCCAACGATATCGACGCCAGCGGCACCGCCAACTGGAACGACGATGCGGGCTTTGTGCCCATTGGCACAGAGTCAAACACCTTTACCGGCGATTTCGATGGCAGGAACCATGCGATCGATGGCCTCACCATCAACCGCACCAACACGAATTACGTCGGTCTGTTTGGGCGAACATCTGGCAGCCATATCCGCGATGTCGACCTGCTTAATGCGTCAGTCAGTGGCCGAATCTATGTGGGAGGACTGGCCGGTGGGGCGTCTAGCAATAGCAGCATCAGTGACAGCTCAGTGCAGGGCGACATCTACGGCCGACAAACAGTTGGTGGGCTGGTGGGTGAAATAATTGGTGTCATCGAACGCAGCCACAGTAGCGGCACTGTGGAGATGACGGACTACGGGGTTGGCGGGCTGGCTGGCCGCCTTTACAACGGCAGTATCAACGACAGCTATTCCACCGCCAGTGTAACGGGGAACAGCATTGTTGGTGGTCTTGTCGGCGAGCTGACCGGACAGATCAGCCGCAGCTACGCCACCGGCGATGTGGTAGCCGCTCAATACGGCGCCGGGCTGGTTGGCTCCGTCTATGCTGGCAGCATTCGCAACAGCTATGCCACCGGCAGTGTGCAAGGCGAATACTATAACGGTGGACTGGTGGGCGCACTCTTAACCAATGGTGGCATCATTGATAGTTACTCAACAGGCCGTGTGCAAGGCGATCACTACACCGGCGGACTGCTGGGCTCGCATAGAGGAGGCACAGTTAACCAAAGCTACTGGAACACCGAGACCAGTGGCCGGAACAATGCGGCAGGTGACGGTAGCAATGCTGGTATGACCGGACTGACCACCGCGCAGATGTTTGATGCCGCCAACTTCTTAGGCTTTGACGGCATCTGGGCCAATGCCGATGGCCAAACCACCCCCTACCTGCGCGGACTGGCCGGCAACCGGGTGTTCAACAAAAACGACCTGCCCAGCGGCACCATCGATACCAGCAACCGCCCTGCCCTCTACACCGTAGTTCTTGATATCGACCAGTTACAGGCAATGCGAAACGACCTCTCCGCCAACTATCTGCTCGGTAATGATATTGATGCCTCGGAAACTTCCGGCTGGAATAGCGGCGCGGGCTTTGCCCCTGTCGGCAACAGCGGCAACAGCTATAGCGGAACCTTTGATGGCTTAGGTCACATAATTTCAGACCTGTTTATCAATCGCAGCTCTATCAACAGCCTTTACGTCGGTCTGTTTGGCTATACAAGCAATGCAATCCTTCGCAACGTTGGGCTTCTCAACGCCAATATAACCGGTCATTCGTCAAATCAGCTCTATGTTGGAGGCCTTGTCGGAGGAGGTAATGGCGGCACTATTGAGCAATCCTTTGTAACCGGTGCAATAAGAGGTACAAAAAGCAATGCGCTTATTTTAGATACTACCGTCGGAGGTTTGGCAGGCTATTACAACGGTTCAATTCTTTACTCTTATACCTCTGGAACGGTTTCTTCAATCGCATCAAACCTAGGTAATGATGTATACGCGGGGGGGCTGGTCGGCTACCTGGAAGGAAACGTAAGTCACTCTTACTCCGAAGCCTCCATATCTGGTTCTGCTGGATATCTAGGCGACGCCAACTTCGGTGGGCTTACCGGCCATCTAAGCGGAGGCGCCTTTGAACAAAGCTATTGGAATACCGACACCAGCGGCATGTCACGAAGCGCGGGGAACGGCTACGCCACAGGAACCGCAGGGCTAGGCACCGCCGATATGCTTCAAGCTGCCAACTTTGTCGACTGGGATATTGATGCCCAAGGCGGCACCGGCAGCGTCTGGCGCATCTACGAAGGCTATACCGCACCGTTGCTGCGCAGCTTTTTGACCGCGCTGAACGTCAATGGTGAAGACACCAGCAGCACCTACGATGGTACCGAGCAGCGTGGTAGCTGGAGCGCCACAGGCGACTACGATGCTGATCATATCTTTGGCGATGTCAGTGGTGGACGCAACGCAGGGACCTACGATGTAGACATGAGTGGCCTTTACTCCAGACAGCAGGGCTACGACCTGATCACCACCGACGGCACTCTGGTTATTAACAAGGCCCAGGCCACCGTCACCGCCAACAGCGGCAGCACCACCTATAACGGTGCCAACCAGCAAGTCAGCGGCTTTACGGTTGACGGCCTGGTCGGCGGTGAAGATCAGAGCGTTCTTTCTAACGTGACCACTTCCGGCGGCAGCGGCAAGAACGCGGGTACCTACGCCCATACGGTTGATGGCACTGACGGTAACTATGAACTGACCTTTGTCGATGGCGCCCTGACCATCGATAAGGCCCAGGCTACCGTCACCGCCAACAGCGGCCGCACCACCTATAACGGTGCCAATCAGCAGGTGAGCGGTTTTACCGCAGAAGGCCTCGTAGGCGGTGAAGATGAAAGCGTGCTCACCGGTGTAAATACTTCAGGCGGCAGCGGCAAGAACGCCGGTACCTACGCCCATACGGTTGATGGCACCGACGGTAACTACGAGCTGACCTTCGTCGACGGCGCCCTGACCATCGATAAGGCCCAGGCCACCGTCACTGCCAATAGCGGTGCCACCACCTATAACGGCGCTAACCAGCAGGTGAATGGCTTTACGGTTGATGGCCTGGTCGGCGGTGAAGACCAGAGTGTACTGACCGATGTATCAACTTCCGGCGGCAGCGGCAAGAACGCCGGCACCTATGTGCATACGGTTGATGGCACCGACGGCAACTACGAGCTGACCTTTGTCGATGGCGCCTTGACCATTGATAAAGCCCAGGCCACCGTCACTGCCAACAGCGGCAGCACCATCTATAACGGCGCTAACCAGCAGGTGAATGGCTTTAGCGTTGATGGCCTGGTCGGTGGAGAAGACCAGAGTGTACTGACCGATGTATCAACTTCCGGCGGCAGCGGCAAGAACGCCGGTACCTATGTGCACCGTGCTGCAGGCACCGATGGCAACTATGAACTGACTTTTGTGGACGGCGCCCTGACCATCGATAAGGCCCAGGCCACCGTCACTGCCAATAGCGGCACCACCACCTATAACGGTGCTAACCAGCAGGTGAACGGCTTTACCGTTGACGGTCTGGTCGGCGGCGAAGATCAGAGCGTGCTGACAGACGTTTCCGCCTCTGGCGGCAGCGGCAAGAACGCCGGTAGCTACGCGCATACAGTTAATGGCACCGACGGTAACTATGAGCTGACCTTTGTGGATGGTGCTCTGACCATCGATAAAGCCCAGGCCACCGTCACTGCCAACAGCGGCAGCACCATCTATAACGGCGCCAACCAGCAGGTGAACGGCTTTACCGTTGACGGTCTGGTCGGCGGCGAAGATCAGAGCGTGCTCACCGATGTCAGCACCTCCGGCGGCAGCGGTAAAAATGCCGGCACCTATGTACACCGCGCAGCCGGCACCGACGGTAACTACGAGCTGACCTTTGTGGATGGTGCCCTCACCATCGATAAGGCCCAGGCGACGGTCACCGCCAACAGCGGTACCACCACCTATAACGGCGCTAACCAGCAGGTGAATGGCTTTAGCGTTGATGGCCTCGTGGGCGGCGAAGATCAGAGCGTTCTTTCTGACGTGACCACCTCCGGCGGTAGCGGCAAAAACGCCGGCACCTATGTGCACCGCGCTGAAGGCACCGACGGTAACTATGAGCTGACCTTCGTCGATGGCGCCCTGACCATCGATAAAGCCCAGGCTACGGTCACTGCCAACAGCCGCAGCACCACTTACAACGGGGCCAACCAAAACATCAGCGGCTTCAGCGTTGATGGCCTAGTCGGTGGCGAAGATCAGAGTGTACTGACCGATGTCAGCACCTCCGGCGGCAGCGGCAAGAACGCCGGCACCTATGTGCACCGCGCTGAAGGCACCGACGGTAACTATGAGCTGACCTTCGTCGATGGCGCCCTGACCATCGATAAAGCCCAGGCTACGGTCACTGCCAACAGCCGCAGCACCACTTACAACGGGGCCAACCAAAACATCAGCGGCTTCAGCGTTGATGGCCTAGTCGGTGGCGAAGATCAGAGTGTACTGACCGATGTCAGCACCTCCGGCGGCAGCGGCAAGAACGCCGGTAACTATGTGCACCGTGCTGCAGGTACCGACGGTAACTACGAACTGACCTTTGTCGATGGTGCCCTCACCATAGGTAAAGCCCAGGCTACCGTCACTGCCAATAGCGGTACCACCACCTACAACGGTGCTAACCAGCAGGTGAATGGCTTTACGGTTGACGGTCTGGTCGGAGGTGAAGATCAGAGTGTACTCACCGATGTCAGCACCTCCGGCGGCAGCGGCAAGAACGCCGGTACCTACGCGCATACAGTTGATGGCACTGATGGTAACTATGAGCTGACCTTTGTCGATGGCGCCCTGACCATCGATAAAGCCCAGGCCACCGTCACTGCCAACAGCGGCAGCACCATCTATAACGGCGCCAACCAGCAGGTAAACGGCTTTACCGTTGACGGTCTGGTCGGCGGTGAAGATCAGAGCGTTCTTTCTGACGTGACCACCTCCGGCGGGAGCGGCAAAAACGCCGGCACCTATGTACACCGCGCAGCCGGTACCGACGGTAACTATGAGCTGACCTTTGTCGACGGCGCCCTGACCATCGATAAGGCCCAGGCCACCGTCACTGCCAATAGCGGTGCCACCACCTATAACGGCGCTAACCAGCAGGTAAACGGCTTTACCGTTGACGGTCTGGTCGGCGGTGAAGACCAGAGCGTTCTCTCTGACGTGACCACCTCCGGCGGGAGCGGCAAGAACGCCGGCACCTATGTCCACCGCGCTGAAGGTACAGACGGCAACTACGAGCTGACCTTTGTCGACGGCGCCCTCACCATCGACAAAGCCCAGGCTACGGTCACTGCCAATAGCGTTAACACTACCTATAACGGTGCTAACCAGCAGGTGAATGGCTTTACGGTTGACGGTCTGGTCGGAGGTGAAGATCAGAGTGTACTCACCGATGTCAGCACCTCCGGCGGCAGCGGCAAGAACGCCGGTACCTATGCCCATACGGTTGATGGCACCGACGGCAACTACGAACTGACCTTTGTGGACGGCGCCCTGACCATCGATAAGGCCCAGGCTACCGTCACCGCCAATAGCGGCACCACCACCTATAACGGTGCTAACCAGCAGGTGAACGGCTTTACGGTTGACGGTCTGGTCGGCGGCGAAGACCAGAACGTTCTTTCTGACGTAACTACCTCCGGCGGTAGCGGCAAGAACGCCGGTACCTATGTGCACCGCGCTGAAGGTACAGACGGTAACTATGAGCTGACCTTTGTCGATGGCGCCCTGACCATCGATAAAGCCCAGGCCACCGTCACCGCCAATAGCGGTACCACCACCTACAACGGTGCTAACCAGCAGGTGAATGGCTTTACGGTTGACGGTCTGGTCGGTGGCGAAGATCAGAGCGTGCTCACCGATGTATCCACCACTGGCGGCAGCGGCAAGAACGCCGGTACCTACGCGCATACAGTTGATGGCACCGACGGTAACTACGAGCTGACCTTTGTCGACGGCTCCCTGACCATCGATAAGGCGCCGCTGATTATCAGGGCCAACGATCTAACCTGGGTGCTGGATGGATCTGCATGGAAAGGCGGAAACGGAGTCATCTATCGCGGTTTTGTTAATGGCGAAGATGCATCGGCGCTCACCGGTCTGCTGCAGTGGGGGGGCTCCTCTCAAGGAGCCAGAGACGCCGGGATCTTCAGTCTGGTGCCATACGGACTCGACGCGGCTAACTACACTCTGACCTTTAACGAGGGCGTGTTGGAAATCATCACCCCGATGGATACCGTCGGCGTGCCTTACCGCCGCAGTATCCAGCAGGCACAGCAACTGGCGGGCAACAAACCCGTTGCTATCGGTCGATCTCCTCAGCAGACGCTTCATACCGAACTGCAGGTTGTCGATCGCGGCATCCGCCTGCCCTGATTACTCGGCAAAGGGGCGGCAACACAGTCGCCCTCTCCCTGCCATTGTTTACGATGTGCCCGCCGCATTTAAGCGGAATAACGGGGCACACGGCAGACACTGACCCGGACGTCTGACGTTCTAAATGAATTGCACTACCAAGGAACTGCCAAACTCATGAATCACACCAGCCCCCTGTCTTTCCGTTTACGTCCCTTGCCACTGTTTGTTGCTCTTGCCGCTTTTAGCCAGACCGCACCGCTGCTCGCGCAAACTCCGCCAGATGCTGGCCGGGTGTTGAATGAGATGCGTCAGCCAGCACAACCAACACTACGCTCTACTACCATGACAATCGATGAGCAGAGTCTGGAACCCACCGCAGAACCGGGCGGCCCTCAGGTTGAGATCAGTGAGATTCACTTTGAGGGCAACAGCCTGTTCACGCAGGAGCAGCTTCTGGCGGTGATCAACGATGCGGTTGGTGAACCTCAGGATATGGCGGGACTGCAGCGCCTGTCCCAGCGTATTACCGACTTTTATCACCAGCAGGACTACCCCTTCAGCCTCGCTTATCTCCCCCCGCAGACACTGGAGTCAGGCAAGCTGGTTATTGGTGTGGTTGAGGGCCGGTATGGCGAAATCAGGTTTAACGGTTCCGATGAACTCGCTCAATCCATGGCTGCCCGCCTGCCTGAATTGCAGGCCGGTGACCCAATCCAGGGGAATAGTCTCAACCGTGCCATCAACCTGCTGGGCGACCTGCCGGGGATCAGCATCGACCCAGTTCTGATGCCTGGCCAGACCACCGGCACCGGCGATCTCGCGATCGATGTTCAGGAAGAAGAAAAAATCTCGGGTTCCATAGGAGTAGATAACCACGGCAACCGCTACACCGGCAGCTGGCGTACCCTGGCGACCGCTTCGGTCAACCGCCTGGCAACACTCGGCGACAGGCTGGATCTCGCACTGATGGTCACAGAAGAGGAGCTCTGGTACGGCAACCTGGGATATAGCCTGCCCATTGCGAACACCGGTGCTCGCGGCTACCTGCGCTATACCCAAACCTACTACCAACTGGGTGAAGAGTTCGAAGATCTCGGTGCCACCGGCAAAGCGCGAATCGGCACCCTGGGAGTGGAGTATCCGCTGATCCGCTCACAGAACACCAACCTCTACCTGGATCTGGGCTACAGCTATAACCACCTTCAGGACAAACCCGCCTCGCCCTTTTTCAGTAATAAGAAATCCAGCGAATCGGTAACCGCCAGCCTGCGTTTCGACCACCGAGACAGCCTCTTCGGCGGCGGCCTGACCTGGTCTGATTTCAGCTTTACTTCCGGAGACCTGGACCTGGACGAGACACTTGCTTTCGTGGATCAAATGACCGCCGAAACCGAAGGCCAGTACAGCAAGCTGAACCTGGAGCTCGCACGCCTGCAACGTCTGAGCGATCAGTGGACACTCTACGGCCGTATCAACGGCCAATGGACCGACGATAACCTGGACTCATCGGAAGGCATGGGCCTGGGCGGCGCCAACGGTGTGCGTGCCTATCCCGAAGGTGAAGCGTTTGGTGATCGCGGCTGGCTGGCCCAGTTGGAACTGCGCTATCAGTATGAACAGCTTCAGCCCTACCTGTTCTACGATGCTGGCGCCATAGAGCTAAACACCCGCCCCTGGGCCGAAGGCGATAACCATCGCAAACTGGCCGGTGCCGGCCTTGGCCTGCGAGCCAGCCTGAAGGACTGGCAGTTCAACCTGACCTCCGCCTGGCGCCTGGAAGGCGGTCAGCCCGAGTCCGACACGGAAGACAGAAACCCGCGAATCTGGGCCAGTGTGAATTATCGTTTTTAATCGAGCTCAACAATACAACTAGCATTTACCTACTCGGGGCGATTTTTAATCGCCCTTTTTTATTTTCAACCAACACTATTTTTGTGACCGATCTGTTACCTAGAGGTCTTTAATATATATCGTATAGACCGTTAAAAAAGGAGATAAGTAACTACTATAAAATTTAGTGAAATAAAAAATTATTAAAAGGATTTAAAAATGAGCAACATAAATATTACCAATGATGACTAACCTTCCGATACATATTTGCATGACTTGGTGTCGAATTTCAATTAACGTGAAACGCTGTCTCATAACCGTGAAACGGAGTCTCATTTAGGATGGAATACGAGGCCGGTTGGTTTCTTTGGTGAGCCAGATGAAGGTTGGAGCAGCCTCGCAGGCGCAGATCCCTTTTAGTAGATGTGCGCGAATTGATGTACAAGGATGCACATTTTGGACTGGCAGTAGAGCCGAAATGGTTCAGTATCAAGGCATAATGGACATTGTGTTATGGGATACTGCACACGCCAATATAAAGGACTAGAAAATATGAAAGTCTCAACTCATAAAGTAAACGTCTACAGATACACCACAATAAAGAATGGAACTCCTGTAGTGAAATTCTCAAACATTTACGAAACTGATAATGAGCAGACACCTATATTATCTTTTTATGGAATTTCAGAAAAAGATCCTAATTCAATTCCTGTATATGAACACGAAAATAAAGTAGACGGCAGCCTGATATATAGTGCTAGCAATTCATTAGAGGAAGGCTGGAATAATAAAAGAGTAGCTTTTTATGCCAGTAGCATTGAATACTCTCACCTGACAGAGCTTGATGTTTTTTCGGTAAAAGGAGGGTTGAAAGAAGTTTATATGACGGCACCATCAAATATGTTTGATTCACAAGCAGCAAGCCGCCTTTCTCCCAAAGAAGTTGTAAGGCTTAAAACAAGCCAGCCTTTCTTTATAGAAACTATAGATAAAGGCAAGTGGATGGAACAATCTACTAACATACATGGAAAATTATTACGAAACATATGCCTACCATCCGCGCATGATGCTGGTACAAGTCAGCTACAAGATATTAAAACGACAGATAATGGTGATGATTTAGCGGGGTTCTTGAACTCTATCAAGAAAATTGGTGATGATATCGCTGCTACCGGAATTGGCATAATAATCGATATTCCATTGTTTCTTTCTGATAATTTGTTCGGGCTAATTAAAGGGCTAGGAAGAACTCAGAGTCAAACTATTTACGAACAATTGAAAGGTGGTATTAGAGGCTTAGATATTCGCGTCTATTACTATGAACCCACTGATACGTTTTACACCTATCACGGATGCCTAGGCGAAAAACTCGACAATGTCCTTGATGATATCGTTAGTTTTTCTAGAGAAACAAATGGAGAAATTATTTATCTAAGCTTCTCGCATTTTTATCATGTAGATACAGCGGAATTAAAAAGGCGTGTCACGGATAATGTTCGAAATAAACTGGGGAGTTATACATTCAAGAAAACAACGCCTTTGATGTCTCCCCTTGAGCAGACCTATTCAGACATCGTTAATCAAGGAGTTTCGGGGACTAAACTCATTATTACATACCCCGACTACACAGAAGCGTCTGACGAAATCTTTTGGACATCGTCTCAAATCGGGCTTAGTGGAAGATACTCCAACAAGAATAATGTTAAAGAAATGATTGCCGGGCAGATCGCCCAATACAATATCGCCGTTGCCGCAAATAAGCCTTTCGAGCTTTCAATGACATTGACCCCACAAGAGAGCGATGTGTATGAAAGAGTCGCCGGATCACTGGCAGGGCCCTTAGCTGTAGCTGCTTTACCAGTAGCCCTTATTCCCATTTATGGTTGGGGTATATTAGCCGCAGTGGAAACTTTGTGCGCAGCACTTGCCATCTATAATGCAGCCTTGTCATGGAGAACATTGGAAGAACTTGTTCGTCAATTGAATCCTAGCCTCAGCTCGTTAGTTAACGCGAACTTTGTGCCTGAAAAAGGGTCGAATATCATATCGGTAATGTGGGTCGACTTCTACGAAACATCTGGAGCTGTAGATACAGCTATTACTTTGTCAGGCAGATAATTGAATCAAAACTTAAAGGGGCTGATTAGCTTATAACGATTGATAATCACATAAGTAAGTGCTGCTGTCGGTCAATTATATCACTGCGCTCAAAATTGTCGCAGAGCGCGGCGTTATATGGTATTGGAGCATTGATGTCTAAACCAAAGGGTCGGGGAGCTTGCCCGGCCCACCCTCCTGCTTTGGATTGTCAACTGCCGCTATGATTGGGGATTCTTTGTACCTAATAAAGAGCCCCAGCTATCTGTTTCAAGATAAGTGAAAAGCCGAGCGAATCATTTCACTGAATGTGAGGTTTTTCCTGGCAAGATCAGTCTCATTTTGAGTGAAACATGAATTTATTATGGGCTTTGGAATGTCACGCTTTATGAGACCTGACACTTGGAAGGGTGCTGTCCAGTACTACAAAAATTATCTTCAGCCTGGCTGAGTCATATAATTTTGATAAGTTTGGCATGGGCTGGCCTGACTTTAATTAACTTATAGGCACAGAAAGAAAAAAATTCAATCACGATCAAGGCTTTGCCAAAATATTCAGTTTTGGTGCGGCTATTACTGGTATGGTTATCGGTGTCGCAGGGCTTTTTATGGTGTCTTTCAGCGGTGGCAGCAGCACAGCCCTGGTAGCAGCAGGAACCGCTCTCGCTGTTTCTTCGGCCAGCGTTTCCGCAGCTGGTGTAGCAATAGACGGTATTAATGGCGCTCTGATGCCTGCATCGATGAAAGCTATTTTTGTATCAGACCAATATGATATCTTAATATATGGTGGTGATATTTTGGGAGATCATGAAAATAATGACGGCGAAGAAAAGTTCGTTGTCTCCCGAATTAATCCACTAAGAATCAAGTGGGAAAATAAAGCCAACGGGAATACAGGCGTAGAGACTGCGCCAACCTCATAAAATTTAAAAATTCGATTAAAGCGTCATTCTAATATAGGATGCCGCTTTAAAAATTTACATATAAAATTAAAAAATAAATATATTTTATTATTAATATCCTTTTCTATCTATACTCCATCTCTCCCAAAAAAATGATTAACTCTCCCTCTGCTGAGCAGGCGTGAGCCATCTACCCTGTTTTCTGTCGGTTTGTTCAAGATGTGTCTCATCGGTTACCTCCATCCCATTAGTCTGACCTGATCTGTAGCGGTCTCTTCGGCCGCCTTGTTTAGACGATTCGCGCCTGATCCGCGTCAAGGGAGCTGATGATGTACAACCATGCCCAACTCAACCGCGTGTTCCGCCTGGTCTGGAACGCCACCCTCAACGCCTGGTGCGTGGCGCCGGAAACCGCCCGCGGCAAGGGCAAGGCCGGCAGCGTACGCCGCCTGCTGCCGCTGACCCTGCTGCTCGGCGCCTCCAGCGCCTGGGCCGAGCTGCCCCAGGGCGGGCAGATCTCCGCCGGCGATGGCAGCCTGAGTTACCAGGGCGATCAGCTCAACGTGCAGCAGAACTCCGACCGCCTGGC
>NZ_FNVQ01000013.1 GCF_900108065.1 Marinobacterium lutimaris
ACTCGGCGCTGTATCTTCTGCGTTGGGTCATGAACACTCCTTTGGCACATTGTGCCTCTTTTCAGAAGTGTCCGCAGTAACGGGGTAGAACCCCAGCATACTCAAGCCCAAGTACGGTTTCCCCCAAGTTTCTATTGTCTACAAGTACTTCTTAAACTTGCTCGACGCTATAAAGATCGCGAATGCGAACAACGCCGCAAACGGCGTAATAATGTAGTTCGGGTGGATGCTTATCGGCATAGCCAGGTACACAATCCAACCGAGAACCAGCATCGGCGTACTGAAGCCTTTGGCTATGTGATAGACAAACGACGATTCGTGGCCGCCGGTAAAGCGCCGCAGATCACGTTTCATCAGGCCATCGGCCAACGCCACAAATCCGAAGATGAAAAACACAGGAAGAGACAGCGTGAGGATCGTAACCCTGACAATGAACGTCATCAGCGTGTAAGCCATTGCGACCAGGTAGTCATAAATTACGCTCTGGATCTGTTTGAAGTAGAGCACTAACTGGTTATCGCCTGGCTCTGTAACATGGGTCGAGTGCAACCAGCTCATGACACCTGATTGGAAAAATGCGAAGTCGATCACTGACTCAACGTAGTGATTGGCTTTCACGGCCGCATAGGTGTCCATGGTCCCTTCTCGTGCCGAGGTGTTTAGGTAGGTCAGTTCCTGCTGTAACATCATCTGGGCATGGGAATAGCCGCTGTAGTCGTCGGCAAACCACCAGGTCATACCGACCCACTCCACGATGATCGACATAAATGCCGAGAAGAAGAGAACACCGAAGATTCGGCTAACCAGGCCAAACAGGTTCGGAATGATGCCGCGCTTGTCTGACGGGTGCCGGCCAGCGCTTGATTGTGTTTCGGATGCAGAACTCACAGGCCCCTCCACCATTGTTCACCGGTTGTATAGGTCCGCTGCATCTGCTCAGTCATTTGTCGCAGCGTTTCCGGGATGGATACGTGATCATCTTCTGGTAGCGGGATGCGGATCTTGTAAAGCTCAC
This sequence comes from Marinobacterium lutimaris, assembly GCF_900108065.1. Lineage (GTDB taxonomy): Bacteria > Pseudomonadota > Gammaproteobacteria > Pseudomonadales > Balneatricaceae > Marinobacterium_D > Marinobacterium_D lutimaris. The sequence goes on from NZ_FNVQ01000013.1 coordinate 1,016, forward strand.
CCCCGTTTACCAGCATGAACGCCTGCCCTTTGGGTAATGACATCAGCGCACTGGGGTCAAGCATGGGCCCTGATACGACTGACACACGATCTTGAGTGGAGCTGGTAAAGTCCTGTTCAGAATCCACGTTAGATGAGTCTGTCGCTCCCGATACTTGCATAACGGTCGTCGTCTCCACCTCCGGCAACTGATCGGTCATCAACTCCGCTGTGTGCTTGTCGCGTACACGCAGCATGATCAGGTTATTGAAGTTACCTTCTATCACCTGAGACATAGCCTTATCACCGTAGGCCGCTTCCAGGTCGGCACGCGCCTGGGTGTACCCCGTCAGAATCACGCCGGATCCGGCTGCCTTGTTCACCATCGGCAGGAATTCAGGCCCGATCAGCTCATTGAGCTCATCCGCATGCAGATAGATTTTTGGCAGCTTGCCTTCCTCTCCTCCTACCAGCCCCGCTTCATAACCGTGCTTGTAGATCGTGCCGGACGTACTCACCAGGTCGGAGAACATGCTGTTGCCCACTACGCTGGCAATTTCCAGGTCCTGCAAGGCATCCAGGCCGATATAGATCACGCCCTTTTGGCGAATGATCTGCGTCCAGTCGAAGATCGCACGATCATCGTCGGTATCGGTGTAATCCGGGGCCAGCAGCTTTCCGATTTTACCGGTGGTCACTTTTTCCAGCAGGGGGATGAGTGATGCCACGAGTTTGCTGTAAAACTCGGCGTCATAGCGCAGCGCTCCCAGTAGTCCGTGCATAACACCATCGCTCGCTTCCATGCCCTCAACATACCGGCGCAGCGCCTCAGTCCTGGGTGACTGGTACTTCGCCATGCGGGGGTTCTTCTTGTACTGGATAGCTGCCTCCTCCTCGAACAAATTAACATCGGCTTGCCAGGAGAGATCCGCATTGCGTGGGAGCCAGTAATCAGCGAAGCGACGGAACAAAGGTTCAATATCCGTCACGTAATGCAGGATGTTGTTGTAATCGGGCTTTTCACCAATCGCTACCAGAGCCCGGGCCACTACGTTGATGAAGCGCCAGCTGAACTCCTTGAACGCCGCCGAGTTACCTTCACCGGATAGCTGGTTGGATACGCGGGTCGCAATCTCGGTGATACGCGAGAAGTTAGCGATCGCGTTGTACCGGGCCGACATTTCGGGGAATCCAAGGTGGAAGCAGTAAAACTCATCTTCTCGTCCGGCTTGCTTGGCCGCGGTATACATTCGGGTCAGCAACGCAGCGTCTGATTTCGGATCAAACAGAATCACCGGCCCATCGTTTCGATGAATGTCCTGCAGCAACAGGATTTCTGCCAAACGGGATTTGCCCTGCCGAGTGGTACCCAGCACCAGCGTGTTACCAGGGCGGTCGGAACCTGCTACGAATACGTCTTTCTCTTCATCGATCCCTACCGCGTGCAATACCCGGTTGCCGCCGATGGGTGGTAAGGGCCTGACTGGATTCAACGGTGAGTTCCAACGTGTCAGTTTTATCAGCCAGTGCTTTCCGTGCTTTCGCTCAAAGTCTCGCGCCCAGTGATAGGGGGAGCTGTCCTCGATGTAATGGCGAACGGCCGGGTTCATAGTGTCTTTCAGACGTTGGGTATGACGTTGCCCCCAACGAAAGCCTCGGCCAAAGAACAGAGAATCGCCATACTTCGGCACCTCTTTGGACGACATCCCGTAATACGGCAATCGCCTCAGCCGTTTCCGGTAGCGCACAACCTCCAGTGATTCCTTGAAACGCACCAGAGCTAACAGCAGCAGCAAACCGGCTGACAGATAGGCCACAGATTCAGTCATCATGAACCAGTTGGGCATCATGTAGATGATGAAAGCAGCTCCGAGGGCAACGCACCCTGACCATACTTCAACGGCGGGGCGCAATTTCGCTTCGATCAGGCTCATCGCACAACTCCGGTATGGTCAATGAATACTGGGTAGTGGCGCAGGTTAATAGAGCGCGCCAACTGATCCGCTGACATTGGGGTCAATGCCACCCGCTGCTGCGTTATCTCTACCAACCGTTCCATCTGAGCGGCTGACTGCACATTCACGACCAGGCCAATCGCCCTTTTCTCAGCCAGGACATCCATGTTGGATTCGAGCCAGTTGGCACTTACCCGGTCATAGCCGACGATAAACAGGGGTTGGGTCAGCAAGTAGGACGGGATGTTCCTCGCCTCATTGGCTCCAACCGGCCCGACCGTCAGGTTTTGACTCACTACCGGATACAGTGAATCGGATAGAAGTCCGCGATCCAGTATGGATGCACTGGCTTGTGCCATCGCCCGGTCAACGCGAGGAAGTTGATCGTCGTTTTCGTTGATTACTTCGGTGATAGGTATGCCGCCGTGATCGGCAATAACGACCGGCGGCTCTTGCGCATAAAGTGACGAGGCCAGCGTGATGCTGGCCAGCGCGGTTATAGGTCGAACCATATTTTAAACACTCTCTCTGCGTAGGCGCCGGCAATAACCAAGTCGGAATCCCGGCGGCCGGGCCTGTGGTAACAGCCCACCGCCAGTTCCCAGGTATCACAGCCAGGACGGGCATGCTGTTCTTTCAGGTGCTTGGCTGCAGCGGTGAGGTTGGTATAGGGGTCGAAAGCTGACCAGAGATCAAAGTCGAACCGTTCGGCATGCCAGTACCAGTTCACTTGAGCAATGCCCACATCAAAGCTCCTCGTCCCCTGTGCAACCAGCGTAGAGGCAAAGCTGTAGGCTTCCTCACGAGTCTGGAAAAAATGAGGGTGGCCCTGCAGATTGATTGTCCAGGGCCAGGCATTGGCCCCTTGCTGGGTAGGAGATCGGGACTCAGCAAGCACAATGGCGTAAAAGATTTGCGACGGCACGCCCTGCTCTATCGCCACCCGCTCAATCATCGGCGGCACTTTGGCGAGTGCAGGTACGGATGCCGCGAGACACAAAGCACCCAGAGCCAGGTCCCGCAATCGATTCCTGATATCCATATTGGATCACCAACGCTTGAAGGTTGCCTGAACGTCGCCGGTCTTCAGATTTACAACGCGGACTTCCGGCAGCTCTGATTGGGATATGTCGTACCGGGCGTATTCTCCGCGGTCGAAGTTCAACGTGACCTTCCGGGCCTTTACGATGTCAGGATCAATGCCCACCGTTTTGGCCCAACCACCAATTTCCTCTGCCGAGGTTCCGCCCGGGAAATATACGTTCAGGCGGGTTTCTTCACCGGTGCCGGTCGACGCCAACACTTCTCCGAAAAGTCGGCGGCAGCTATCTACACAGTCAGGATCAACGAACAACATCACGTCATGGGTACGCCGGTTCTGGTCTGCATTCCACTGCTGAACCCACTTGTCGTTGTCCACGACAGGTCGGTTACCGAGTACCTGCTGGCTGGCAGACATGCGCTCAACTTCAAACGCCAGCTCGAGCTCGGCACGCTTCGCTTCCATTCGCATCCAGATTTCGGCATAACGACGACGTTCCGCCGGGTCTGTTTCCATAACCCCCAGCGCCGTTATCGGATCAAGTCCCGGAGACCAGATCCCGCGTGGACCGGCCATGATTTTCTTGTACTTCGACCAGTCCTCTTCGCTCAGCATCCACTGACGTGCCTGTGACTTTTCCTCTTCACTGATGCGATCCATTGCACCCTGGACACGACTGTCAGTGAAGGTTGACGTGGCAGCTTGAGTGCCCGAGGTTTGTACAGCGTTGCTTTCCACACCCCAGGCTGAAGTCACAAGGGTTGAGGTCACCGCTAACCAGAGAATGGATTTCCACATGTTTTACTCCTGCTCCTGTGTGGGCGTGGCAGAACGCGGTGACAGGTCACTGGTGTAGTAGCCATGCTCGCGATCAAGGAAATAGTGGTTGGGCTTATAGGTGGGCGTCTCTTCCAATACAGGCTTCGGTGCTTCGACCTGCACGGGCACCGATTCAACCTGGGATTCCTCTTCCTTAGAGGCCTCATTGAAAATCAAAGCCCCAAGCACCAACACAATCAGATACTCCATGTCCTACCCCCTGATTCTGACGAGTACTATTTGCGGCCCCTTTGAGAACGTGGCCGTCTGAGCTTTCGGGTCAGCGTCCACGTAGCGCCAACCATTGACCGTGGCGCCTTTGGCTACGGAGACAAATTCACCGGTAGTAATGTCTTGCAGAACAACATTCGAGTTGTAGCCCCACTGATCGACCGACACGACGGGATTGCCATCAAGCGTATCCATGACTTTTGGCTTTGGAGCCGTTCGGACAGCACGGCGCGGGGACGGTGTCGCTTGTGCTCGGTTGGCTACTTGCTGGAGGGACTGAGCCAGCGCTTCCAGCTTTGAAACCCTCTGATTCAGATCCTGTATGGTTTCCTGTGAATGCGCTTTGGAATCCGCGAATGCGGCATCCACCTCGGCTAGATCCTGGCGAAGGGCTGAAAGCCCGATGGCCAACTGGTCGGTGTCCAGCAATCGGATCTGCTGATTGTTGGCATCCGATGTTTCCTGCACTTGGCTAATCTGCACCTCAGATTCGCTGAGCCGTGATCCCAGAGCTGAGATGTTGTCATCCACATCGGTAAAGGCCACACTCGTATCCTCGCGCAGTTGTCCGGTCTGGTTGAGCGAATAAGCAACACCGGCCCCAGAACCTATGGAGATGAGCAACGCACCGGTGGCCAACACCCCCACCATGGGAACTGACTTGCGTGTGACTGGCACAGCACGTGCGGACTGTTGACGACCAAACTCCTCTTGCCCCGTTTCCACCATTGGTTCAATTTCATCGTCAATTGGCTGCACGATATGCGGATCAGCTTCACTGTGATGCTCCAGCTCGGCTCGCTCCTCGCGTCCCGTACTGGCTTGTTCAAACGGGTCGAGGTCGTGAGTTTGATTACTCATGCTCAACCTCCCACCAAATCCCGAGAAGCCACATATGTAATCTTGCGATTGATCGGATCAACCACCAGCTCAAAGGCGTCTCCTGCCAGTGTCTGCAGTGCTTTATCGAGTGTGATGGGGCCAAGCTGACGGTGAACTTGCGGCAGCTCGTGGTACATCAGGATTTCCGCCTCGCGTGTCCATACCGACCGATCGGCAAGACGATATCCGGAACGGACCAGCAGAAACTGTACGGCCTGCTGTACGGTGGAAACCGAGTTGGGTATGCGGGTGTTTACGATGACCTTCAGCGGGTTTCGTTGGGACAGGTAAGGTTCATTGACGGTCCGAGAATAACGCCCCGTCTCGATGTAATCCTGGGGGATGATAGGATCAGGGATTGTGACCGGGTTAGGTTCACTCTCGGCTCCAGCCAGGCTGGTACCGGCTACAGTCAGTAGCACTGCACCGATTAACGCATTGAGTTGCATCGGATGTTCCTCGTAGATATACGGGTCGAAACTACCGGGCAACCTTATCCAAACGAGGTCTTTTTTTTCGGGGGAATTAGATCATCCGGAATGACCTAATTGGGTGGCGGGTGGTTCACCCCCGCGAACGGGGGCAGAACCGGGTGGCCAGCACAGCCAAATGCTCTAGGAGACAGAGGCTCCTATCGAGAACTATGAGCGATTCTCTAACGTGCGGCTTCTCTCATCCGCGACCCTCGCTGGAATCCAACAAGGATAGGCTGGGCTTCGCCCAACAAAGGAACGTACCATTTGTCAAAGTGGCTTGCGCCATCCAGGGTACGGGCAGGATGTGGTTTTGAATACGGAATGCGATGTCGCCTTTCGCCCTCACAGCTTGAGACGATAAAACTGCCGTGGTTCAAGGTGCTGTGAAAGACACACTCTGAAAATCGAATGCCCTTTAACAGCACCTCGGAATGAGCCAGAAGCTCGGGCGGTGTGGAGTATGCTGAACACTGCAGCGGGGTTTTGATATGAGTGGCGATGCTTTAACGCCTGTAGGGGGCATTGATGACCGGCCCCTGCTCCGGTTAGTGATCATCGATCACGTTGTAATGGCCACACTATAATTTCAGCATCCTCTATTTTCAACTCAGCGTGTCGATGATCCCGGGCATCTGCTTCGGTGTAATCAGAGTATCTTCCGGCGGGTGGCTCAGCCGACAATGTTCCTGATACTTCGTCCACTCGATCTTCAGGTTAGCGTTGAGCAGCTGCACTTCACTATCCAAGATGCGAACCTGCTCCCGTTCAAGATCCCCGATAGATTCCAACAGCTCGGCAGCGCTTTCATCAGCCAGTGACACAAACCGCCGCTTTGATCCTTCCAGTTGTACCCGCCAACTTACTGAGCTGTATGCATCGAAACTACGGCGTACCAACGACAACCGTTCAATACGGATTGACCGGTACTCTTCAAGGAGATCCTGCGCCCTCTCCTCAAGACGCTTGAGGCTAACCATGAATCGTCCTCGTACTACGTCAGAGGCCGATCCCATAATATTATTAAAGGATAAGGTATATATATTATATAGAGAGTCCGCTGATTCGACTGGATTGTCATTTCTCATCTTGGTTTCGCGTTTAGCCACTGCGCACCTCTTGATGAACACACCTATAACCTACTGTTTTGAAGACAAAAAAAGGGGCGATCCCAATTTGACCACCCCCATATCAATCCCTTTAGACCAGACGATCGAGAGATATCCCGCAAATTCACTCAAAAACCCATTAACTACGATTTGACCACTCAATCCAACGCAATTTGACCAAGTCACTTGAAGCGATTTGACCAGTCGATCTCGGGTAATTTGACCACTCTCACCCCTTAGCTGCAGCAGTCATTTTTGCCACTTCAGCCTGAATATCCTCTTCGGTGATCGGAGCCTCCTCCTCTGACACCTGCAGTCGTTTCGTCGGCAGGTCTGGTGCGAATCGACTGCGCAGGCGTCCTTCCAGGTAGTCCGCCTCAATCTCACCCATTGCCTCACGAGCACTCTGAGCAGGTTTAGTATTGGCCGCTACATCATCGCGAGTAACACCAAAATAGCGCCACTTGGATACATGCGACATCATGCCTCGGAAAATGCTTTCAATAGACTTCACAAGCAGGGTCTTTTCACGTCCCCCGATACGGCCCCGGTGTTGTGCTTCCATGACTAGTCGAGCGGTATCATCCGCCAACATCAGAACCTCCAACGCTCGGAAGCCCAATCGGCTGTGATCGCGGACTTCATAAGTCACCGTGCTCTTATTAACTACCTCTGCAAACTGAATGCGTGAGTGCCCCTCATTGACTACCGCTTCCAATTCTTCCTTTTTAGCCAGGAATGCCTGCTCCGCTTCATCAATCCCTTCTTGAAGCGCCAGGTAGGCTTTATCCGCCCAGGGATCATCTTCACGGATCGCTGCTTCCATATTCCGGGTGCGGCGAAGCAGTTGGGGCATCGACATGATGAACGGCTTACCTGGTACATTTTCTCGGCCGCTCCAAAGATACACCGCTACATTGGTCAGCAGTTCGACTTTCGGATTCTCTATATATTTAAAGGATCCGACTTGTTCGCGTTTTGTTTGGCGGCGAGCCTGAGAACTTTCTTGAGTGGCCATACGAGGTATTCCTTCAGCGGGTTATCGATTGTTCAGAGCGGAAACTGGTTGTTGTCTGTAATGACGCGATGGATATAGTTGAGCGGAAATCCGGTTTCATGGTGGATTTGTAGGATCGACAATCGGCTGCAAGAAGTCGTTTCCATTGCCAATTTATAGAGGCTATATATTGTCATCTGCGCCTCATCCACATTTTTTGGCTCTGATTTCCGCCCCTTCTTCGCAGGAATGCTCAGCAACTGCCGAAGGCCACTGCATTCTGTCGATCGCTTCCCAAATAGCCGGGACATGAGATCGTTAGATGCGCCCGCCCGCAGGTACTTCTCTGCTAACTCTTCCTCGTTTGTCCGCCGTGAAATAAGTGCGCCCAGCTCAAAAAAATCACAAACAATCCCCCCGTGATTCAAGGAGCGACGGGATACAGTGCGGGCATAAGACTTGGCCAGATCATCCATCTGCCCAGGCGATAATTGTGACGCATGCAAAATCTGACCTTGAGTCATGCCCAAGGCCAAGAATCGCTGAACTGTTCCAGTAGACACTGATACGTGAATATCCATCAGCATTCGCAAAACAAGCTGTTGGATGCAATCAACCGTTGCCTGCGGTACTGCAAGTTCCCCGGATGAAGGTGGTTCGGGTGCCACCGCCCCAGACTTGAGCCTATCCATGCTCACCAAACGTTCTCCCTGATTGTTCCGTCATCTTTGGCCAACGTGGTCACATTTTCATCAAACAAATGTTTCGTTTCAATAATTAATAGGTCAAAGCGCATGTCCTAATTCCCCGTACATAGCCTCAACAAATCCACCAAAATCCATTGCCATGGTGGTTCGGTACTGAAAACCGAGACAGCAAGTCAGTGTGATTCAGAAATAACACGGAAATTCAGACTTACAAGGAGCTGAATACCGCCAAATCCGTACCGACAAAGATTATTTGTGAGCTTTCGCATGAAAAAATGGCTACGGCGCAAACGCACTTCAAAAGAACCTCAGACACACACGCATGCGCCAACTCCAGCAACCCCCTCCCCTCCTCCGGGTCACCATATCTGTGAACCAGGATCAGTCCTTCTGCAAGACGAGCACCGGCAGCGACTGGTAGTCCTTATCAAGCGCTCGGTCAGTGTTACTCAGGAAATCTGGGACAATCATTATTTCTATGCACTAGAACGGTTTGCCGAGCTGGTTCAATTACATCCAGCGTCACGTCAACACCATCACTCCCAATCCGGCGGTCTGTTGGATCACACGCTGGAAGTCACACTTCGGGCACTCCGACTTAGTGCGGGGGTCATTCTGCCTCCTGGAGCCGAGCCAGAGGAGTTGCTTCAAAACGCTGAACGTTGGCGGTTTGGGATCTTTATCTGCGGCCTGCTTCATGATATCGGCAAGGTGATTGGTGACCAAGAAACCGTCTACAAAGATTCAGATGGGAAGTATGTTCACTGGCAGGCCTGGCATGGACCTATGCCCATTAGTGCTCAATATGTATCGCGATATCGCCTGACGCGGGGCGAGCACATTCACGGGCTGCATGAAAAGCTGGGCATTACCCTACTCCCCTACCTGCTTACTCAGGAAACATCCTTCTGGCTAACACAAGACAGATCGTTACTGGGGCAGATGATGGCTACATTGGCGGCTTCAGCCACAGGTGCCGGCATCATCGGCGAACTCATCCGGAAATCAGACAGAGCATCTACGAGTGAAAACCTGGGACCATCTACGGGTATCCAGGAACATGTCGACCGGCCTTTACACGCGAAGATTCTGGAAGCACTCCAGATATTGGCAAACGAAGGAAAGATAAAGCGCAACATGCCAGGAGCAGGTTTGTGGGTTGATAACGAGCGCACTTACATCGTGGCCAAATCCATGATGGAAAAAGTAAGAGAGTTCTTACTGGCAGCAGGTCACAAGTCTATCCCTCAATCCCCACTGCGTTTGATGCAGATTCTAAATGAGCACGGACTGAGTATTCCGCCGGTCGAAGGCGGCGATATCCAGCAAGCAATAGTAAAGGATGAACAACGAAGCTGGGAACAGAAACTAAGTTTTATCGTAATACCCAATGAGACCCTATGGGTATCGGGGACTCCTAATATATTCAACGGGATCATCATTCCGGTTGATAGCAAAGGGAATGAGATTGAACACAACAGCGCACACGTTCCACCCTCTGCTGTCTCCGCCACGCCTGCTAATGATCATCCAAGGGGGGCCGGGACGGCCCCCCCCATTCCAACACCGGACGACATCCCCCCATGGGAGGACCATGCGCCTAGTGATGCACTAGAGGAAAATACTTCCCGTCCCGATGAAGCCCCTCCAGTCCCACCACAGGCTGATCGCGAGCCTGTCAGAGTTGTTAGCCGGAATTTGAGTACAAAACCAGCCTTCAAATCAAAACCTGGAGCACCCAGTTCGCCGTTGCGTAGCCAAAGCGAATTTATTGCGTGGGTCCTAAACGGCATCAAGTACCGCCGCGTTCGGGTTAATGAGAGTGGCGCACCGGTTCATTTAGTCGATGACTATGTCGCCTTAATAACGCCCAAAATCTTCGACCTCTATCTCGATGATAACAAAGCTGTCGCTAACGCCCTCGGCAAGTCTAGAGACAAACAGCTACTCCAAGTCCAGCGTGAAGTGAAGAAGCTTAACGCGCACTTTATGAGTGATGGCGAAGACTTCCATCGACTTGTCGTCCGTGGGCCTCGGCGTGAAAGCATGATTTCAGCACTGCTCATAAAGCGCGACCAGTTTCCCGAACTCGATAAGCATTCGCCCAACCCGATTCTCGAACGGTGCAGCAACTAATGGCGACGTCTATGCACACAAGCAGCTATGAATTTCTGACTCCGTCTCTTGCGGTATCCAACGAAAAAGGTGGCGTAGGAAAGACATTTCTTTCGGCCAGTATTGCCGAGTATGCGGCCCGTTTTGCTGGATTACGGGTGCTACTCGTGGATACCGATATTCAGTGCAATCTTACTGCATTGATGCTCGGTCTGGAGCAGATACCGTATGGCGAAGCAGGCGTAATGTTCAAAGCCCCACCGCCCCACCCCGACTATGATCCTGCTGACCCAGACCAAGTAGATCGGCCATCCATCGCCGGCGCGTTCCTGAATGAGATTGTTATGCCATATCCCACATGGATAGGCCGCGAAACGCAGGGAGTCGAAGGCAGCGTCGAAATACTGCCCGCTCACGGAGCCAAGCTTGAGCAAATAATCTCTACAACAACAGGAGAGATTGGGTTGGTCAGCGGGATCATTTATGACTCCATATTTTCTATCGTCCAAAGCCCTGAAATTGCCAGCTATTACGACTTGGTGATCTTTGACACCAACCCTACCAGGAACATCTTATCTCGGGCTGTACTGCGTGCTTCCACACATATCGTCATACCAATGGAGTTCGACGTGCACTCCATCGACGGCATCATGAGCGTTCAATCTTCGATCGAAACTGAAAACAGTTACCGGGCTTCAGCTGGCTGTTCGGCCCTTAAGCTCATTGGCCTGTTACCTAACCGCTATGTTGCTGGTAGTTCTCGATCTGCCGGTATTTCAAAGCTGCAATACGACGAGACAAAGGAGCTGTGGAAAGATCTGTTCCTATCGGAGCACTCATTCATTCATCAAGCTGAGGTCGTTAAGAAAGTGCTCTCAGGTAAGCACGCAGCTGCCAGCCTTTTCGATATTACAAAAAAATCCAGGGCCGAATATCGTCTACGCCTCTCTCTGGAGCACGCCTGTATCGAGGTGCTACGCCCTCTCACCACCAATATACCCTCGGCACAGGATTGCCTAGACAAACATGAGCAGCGGGTCCGCCGCGAACAGAAGAAAATTAACAGAACCTGAGGATGTTATGGATAACCTTCCCCCGAAACTCGCTCCGCGGATTCGTCCGCTTTCGGCTATTGCACGCCTACAGCATCAAGCTCAAAGTACTCCGAAAGCAAATCACCTTCTCGTCGCGCCCGACAAAGTAGTAATCAACAAGGAGAACGTTCGAGATACCTTCAGATCGCTAGAGGAGCTATCTGCATTCATGCGTCACATTGAGTGGCCAGTTGATGCGCTTCGAGGTGGTCTGGAGGATCTACAAACTCGCCTTGATGAGCTCGCATCGCTTGATGCGCCTCGTGAGCAATTGGATCGTTTTAGGCGCATAGTGCAGCTGGCCCTCGACATTGAGCGTGAAGGTCAGCTTCAAGCCGTCGGAGGCGTTCCACAGGAGGACCACTATCGCATTATATTGGGATCCACCCGAGTAATGGCTTGCTGGCTCCTGGGTCGTGATGTTGAGTTACGGATCATGCCGCAGCAGGATGCTGTATCGGAGCTGCGGGCGCACTTAGCTGAAAACCTGAGCCGTGAGAACCTCACCTTCGCCGAAACAGCCAGAGGATACCTGCGCCTCTTTGCAGAGCTGATGGACGCAGAGCAGATACAGCAAATCAGTATCACCCAGGTCATGAAGCACTTAAATCTATCTCGGACCCACTCCCGCCGTTGGCGGTCAGTCCTGAATCTAGCCCGTAGTGATGAAGCTTATCGAACCAAAATTCTGAACGGCACGATTACCTCTTTGGAAAGGGCTGACGCTCTCACACGGCAAAGTAACAGTCGATCAAATCAGAAGTTGGGTAATAGTGAAGCACAGGGTGCAACCAACGGAAGGAAGGTAACCTCTCCCCTACCCTCAAGTAGCGATGACAATAAGGGTACAACAGGGCCGGTTATAACGATGACAAACAACTCAGTAAACATCGAGAATGATTACGACCTGGCATCTGTTGAACGTCTATTCACCTCGTTATTTCGAGCAGAAGCGCAGTTTCAAATGGGCATTGATACCCAACTTGCCGGCCGAATTGATTCGTACATAGGCAGCCACCAGAATCTACTATCTAAGCCTTCTGATCTGTTTATACACGTTCAATGGCTCATGGATACCGTTTGCCAGCTTCCCCCTACAACCGACACCTGAGGAGAACATAACAGTATCAGATTCGCACCAAGCATTAACAGCGGATTACCTCTAACCAACTGATATAACGGGATATTTCAATCAGCCTTATGTTAGCTTTCTGATCGACAGCAAAGCCCCCTCCCCTCTTCCGTGTGTAAGGTCTTTTTTTGCCAAAGACTTTATGAAGAGTCATGCCCTGGGCCAGATGTTGCCTAAGGCAACAAATGTCCAACATAGCTACCCAGTTAATCCCACGCACCTTCACGTCAGCCTGGCATAAGACAGGTTGCGTTTTATAGACAGGCAATCATGTTGTTGCCTTAGGCAACAAATCGAAAATATTTCTGCTGTGTTTAGCCCGCTCTGCGGCAGTTAAAGGCAGCACTGATATGCTTGACGGGCCGCACAGAAGCATCGCCTTTTGTACGGTCATACATCGCTTGTTGCCTTAGGCAACAAATATCCATTAACGATGGCCGGGTTAAGTTCATCCTGTACTATCATCGCCCAGGAGGTAGAACGACATGAGAGTCTATATTTTAGATCCTTACCTTCATCGTTGTTGCCTAAGGCAACAACGGTTAGTGCCAAAATCGGCTATCTACTGAAACATATGGCACTACGATAACCACCGAAGCCTGTTATACACCAGTCGATATACTGTATTTTTATACAGTAAAAAAATTCCATGCGATCTTAACGAACAACATAATCAACCAATAATAATCGCACGCCAAGGATAAAACTGAGCCTATCATAGAGACCTCATCCCCCTGACCCAACGCAGAATACCGAAGTATTTTGTTGCCTTAGGCAACAAGCTCCCCTCCTCTTTTATATCGCACCGTTGATCTCATTTGTTACTAACGGCAGCTTCGGCCATTAGTAACAATATCTTTTATAAGCTGGTCTTCTAAAACGTTCAGTGTAAATAGTGCAGTTCTCCCCTTCACGCCATAGAATGCAAGATAAGTTGCTACCTTAGGCGACAAACTTCCTAAGCCGTTGGGCCGGGTTAATCACAACGTCCGTCAAGATCCAGTTGAGCCCTGACCTGGTGAATCGGCATAGTAAAGGTTGCTCATCGAACCAATGTATATAGGCCAAAGAACAAGGACTACATCTTAGATACCTACTTTTATTGTTGTTGCCTTAGGCAACAAAATGGGATTCCTCCTGCTGACCAGGCACAAGATCAGATGCCCAAATGACAGCGTTTATCCATACGAACAGAACCTGAGTCATTTGTTGCCTAAGGCAACAAGACCACCAATCTGAATATGAACACCACAGTCTGATTGGAATGAGTTATTTGCTCGTTATCCATTGTTCAGCGTGCTGGTATCTACGAAGATCGATAGATAACCGTGCCCCAGAGATAGAGATAATCAAGCTGTTTGCTCTGGAAAGCATGCATCGTAAAAACTCTATCTCTAGGTAGGACTGTCAATACGGTTAAGGATACGCGTGCAGGTCCAAAGCTAAGTCATCTACAAATAAATCAATTCGCTACTCCAGAACTGGTTTACGGCCGCCTGGTCCTGAATTTCTTAAGCAGCAGCGACAGTAACAAAGCCTTACCGAAATGCTAAGCAGATAGCTCAATTATTTAAAAAGATCCCGGGCGTACAGAAGCTCTTTCAAGCACACTGTGGAAACCTCAGTACGTAAAGCGCTTGATCCCAATACCTGGAACATGAAAATCCAAAAAGTCGATAACCCTGTTTCAGGAGCTAGTGATTTTCTTTTCGAAAATCAACATCGGCCGCCATTACCCGTTACAAAGAAGGAACGATGCCAAGGCTTAAAGGGAACTCATCCAGGACTGTGACTATAGACTGTGAAGCGGGGTGGAGTAGAGCACAATGCTTAGGGGATACAGCTTATTAAACGGATGGGATTGGGATGATCAATTATCTACACTCCAATCTGTATTCTTGATTTTTTGATCGAGCTTCCTAAACATCACAATCATGGCCCGGTGTAATCTCAGTTCCGATGTTGCCTAAGGCAACAAACGTAATCCGGTCTAATCACACCAGTCTCATATATTTTCTTATCGACCAGGTCGGAGCAACAGCCAGATAATCTGGTTTAGCGTTATTATAGTTGTTGCCTTAGGCAACAACTCAAAAGAGACTAGCTGAAAGATAGAAGTTTGTACCTGTAAGCAAACAACACATACCGTATTAAGCCATTGCGAGCTTCGGCTCTACTATTACCGTAAGTCCGCCAGATACTGTATACATATAAAGTATTATTCTAAAACGACTAACTCTGTAACTATCAATATGGATACAGCAGTAGCTCTTAACATCGGTCTATCAAAGTCTGAAAACGTGACTTGTTGCCTTAGGCAACAAAAAATCACTTTCTAAGTTTGCATGCTCAGCTCCAACACCTTGTCCATATTTGCTCGCTCGATACTCAGTATTCAACTCATAAGGGTATTAGCTGCAGTCCCGATTCTGATGCTAAGTAGCTGCACAGCTGTAGCAAGGAATAAGGCATATGGGCTTGTTGCCTAAGGCAACAAAATCGACAAAACACACTAGCTTTTCGAGATAATCTCTAACGGTTCATTTCGAGAAAAAAAGTGGGCACAAGAAGGGTAGTGTTGAAGGCAGGTCGGTTTTGGAAGCAACTTAGGCGGTAAAAATCGAGTCATCGTGACCTGCTCCCCACTTTCTAATCCATGAAGCTCTTAGTAATGTTCATCAGATAGAAGGACGATGAACATGAAGAAGCGATTCACTGAAGAACAGATCATTCCGATTCTGAAGGAAGTTGAGGCGGGCTTACCGGTCAACGAACTGTGCCGGAAGTACAGCATCTCAGACGCTACGTTTTATACATGGCGCAAGAAGTACGGTGGCATGGAGGTCTCAGAGGCCCGCCGACTTAAAGCTCTGGAAGAGGAGAACGCCAGGCTGAAGAAGCTATTGGCGGAAGCGATGCTTGATACCGAAGCTCTCAAGGCCGCCTTGGGCCGAAAGTACTGACCGTCGGGAACAAGCGCGAGGCCGTGCGTACGATGCGATCTGAGACACCAATATCGGAACGTAGGGCCTGTTCGCTCGTCGGGTTATGCCGCGCCACACAGCGCTATGAGTCTCGCTACTCCGCCGAGAATGACGCGTTAACCGAACGCATCCGGGATATCGCGTTTGC
>NZ_FNVQ01000012.1 GCF_900108065.1 Marinobacterium lutimaris
TTGGAATTCGCGGCCGCATTTCGGGCACAGCAAGTAGGATCAACAACTAACGACATTACTAGAAGCCGGTTGGATTAAATGTCGGGGGCAGGTCATTCCAATAAGCCAGATCAGCTCAAGATTACGTCGACTCTCACGCTCTAGTCTGCGACTCGACTGAATGCGGTTCAGGTATCCGTAGATGTAGAGTTTTAGCAGCGTTGACGGGTGGTAGCCTGGTCGGCCAGTCTGGGCATGATCGGTGCGACCAAACCCCAGAGACTGAAGATCTAACTCGTTAACGAACACATCGACAATACGGACTGGATTATCTGCATCGATGTAATCATCCAGACTCTCTGGAAACAGAGTCGTCTGACTTCGGCTGGCTTCCGCAATAAAACCTGACATTTCCACCCCATATATGCCCTATGGAACGGGGAAACATTATAAATCAGACAGAGTTTTCACACAGGCTCGGTCGAATGTGAACTCATTGCTTCCCAGTACCATGGCATGCTCACTGATGACCCTGTTCAGTCGTTGAAGATCATCATCCGAGAGTACCTTGCTGAGGCTTCGATAAAGGTTATCGTCGGAGTTTTGTTTTTGTTTCTCCAAGGTATCGAGCTGCCGACTTTGCTTTTTGATGGCCTGCATGATGGCGGCAATAGGGCGCCCACCTGCCTGTTGTAGGATTAACGATACGTCCAGCCAGTCCTTTTTAGCCGCATCAAATTGGTGTTGTAGAACACTGCGGTTGTGAATCAGAGAGAAACGGCCCTGCAACCGCTCCTGTTCACTATTCTCAAGTTTCAATTGGGCGATATCATGCTTCAGCTCGCTTTGCGTTCCGGCCAGTTCTTGCACTCGTTGGTTATGTGCTCTCTGACGTTCTCGGAGATCCTGATCTTTTTGTTCAAGTACCTGGCTCTGCTCCAGGTAGTGGGCCTGCCAGCTCGTCAGACCTGAATTGACTCTGCCCTGCCAGTCGATCAATTTACCCCTGAGCATTAGGCGCTCGTTGTAAGCATGTTCCAGCTCGATTATGCGGCGGCTCTGAGCAACCGCCGCTTCATATTGGGCCCTGTCAGCGTTGACATCGTGGAAGGCTTCATCCCAGACCTGCTTAAAGTTGATGTTGTGGTTTGGTAAGTCATTTTTGAAAATTTGCAGCAGATATTTTTTGACATCAGCCGAGGTCAGCTTGTCGAGGCGCAATGTTCGCGTCAGCACTTGCTGAAAGGTTTGTGCGTTATTGGCATTCTCTAGTTTGAAAATCGTAAAGTCTGGCTCGTTACGGCGTTCAATCTGTTTTCCGCCATAGATACGCTTGATGAACTCACTGGCATCGTACTGGTAGACACTCCGGCCCTTGGTTGCCAGGTGGCTGATGAGCTGAGGCTGTTGTACCAGGTGTTCCTCGGGCAAACGATAGTCTTCGATTACCAGCTCGCCCTTGTAAGCGAAGTAGTCGTATTCATAGCTAACGCCTTTCCCCACGCAACCAAACACCACTGTACCGGTTTGCGGCAGTGATACCTCCAGAAGAATGTAGGCGCTGTTATTCGGGAAATAGAAACGTCGAGTTTTTGCTTCATCGTGTGAGCCGAAGTCCATCCGTTGCTTATGGATGATCAGCAAAAATTGTAGCGCATTAATCAGGCTGGTTTTGCCGGTATTGTTGGGCGCAATTAACGATACAGCATCATCCAAGGGTAACTCTGCGCGTTGGTATCCGGCACTGCCGAGTAGGACCAAACGTTGGAATCCGTTCCGGATCATTGAACCTCTCCTGTTGCGTTGGGCGCACTGTCCATCTCGTCCATGTCGTTCGACAATTCATCTTCACTGAAGTCTGCCTCCAGTCCATGCACTTGCTCTCTTGCATGTGTCGCGAGCGTTTCAAAGTGGTCTAGGTAGCGACAGACTGAAGGTAGCAGTTGCCAGTGGTCGGTCTGCAGTCGGGCAAAGCCGAAGGTTTCAGCTTTACTTAACAGTCCTTCTAGCAATTCGACACTCATTCCTTCGGCATTTAGCAATTCAAGATGCTTTTCCATTGCTGCTTCGATGAGCTTGCGATCAACACGCCAGTCGCTAAACCGTTGGAGCGGCTGCCCCATGTCGGCCTGAGTGTCGAAAATCACCATGAATAGCAGAGCGAGTTGTCGTGATTGCCCCGTAACTGACGGACTTACATCCTCATTATGAAACCAGGCAAATCCACGGCCGTCTATGCAGAGTTCGAACCCCAGCGCTTTAAATAACGCAACATAGGCTTCCTGGAACTGCTCCAATTCCACCCATAACTGTGGTTCTGACAAACGATTCAAATGTTTGCCGGAGTTAAACAGTTTGAACAGGTCTGCGAGGCGAGGTAACTGCTGAACGTTGATATTCATGGTTTTGACGGGCCAGTCTCGAGGTCAGCTAATGAAGTCAGGCGGTGCGGGTGGTAGGAAATACGTATGTGTCGCAGGTCTGTTTCTTCTTGATAGGGTTGCAAGTCTGCTTGCCAACCCTGCTCACGAATAAGGTTGTGATAAAGTCGTAGTAACGTTTGATCAGGCAGGTTGCCATGATGCTCCTGTAACCAACGCATAAGATTCTCGATGGGCAGCTCTGCCTCGATTGACTTCTGTACCTGAGCTTCATCGATTAGCTGAACCAGATTCGCAGAACCATATGCTACATCTTCCGGAAAGGCCTGGACGGCAGGCTCAAAATGCCTAGCTGCCGCCATGAGTTCAAGAATCTCGTCTCCGAGCTGCAAACGGCCCCTTCTGGTTCGTTGCCAGCATGGAAGCCGGCCCTCACTGGGCTGCTGTTGGTAAAGGCGTTTGAGCCCCCTTTTACGCACCAATCCTAGTAACTCACTAATGGCTGTCGATAGGCTGTTGTGTTGCCGTGCTTCTTCCCGCAGAGGCAGCAACGTGTCAGCGCATTGTTGAGCGACAATACGTCCCAATCGCCGGAGTTCTTTGGCCTGCTGAGCAACATGACGTAATTGCAGTCGTTGCGTATAGAGGGCACCGCGGATAGACAAATGCTCTTCAGCTTTGTCCAGTACGCGCACGGCTTGCTCTAGATAAGGGTAAAAAGTACCGCCGAGTCCGCTGTCCATCATCTCATTCATGGGCTCTACGTACTGATCGTAGGCTTCCAGCACGGCAGGGTATCGCTTATCAATGGGCAGTGTTGCTTCACGTGATTTGGCTTGTTCCGCCAGATCAAGGATTGCATGTCGATCCTGATCCAGCTGACCGGCGATTTGTCGAAACAGGTCAGATAAACGGACCGAAGCACTTCGAAGGAGATCCATTTCCTCTTGGTCGATACCCTCTGTTACTTGTTGTGTAGCATCTCGGATGGCTTCGACGCGCGCCTTGAGTACTGCTGACAGGCCGAGTTCATGCTCTCGCGTGAGGCCTTTTACAAAATCCAAAACCAGAGGGTTAAGTTGGAAATCTTCGGATCGACTGAGTGGTTGCAAAATTTCGTTGGCACAGAGCGTGCGTAAAATATCAGCTGAGTCGTGCTCTGTATCCTGTGTGCCGAAACGGTTGATAACAGCTATGGCTTGTTCAGGCTCGAATGCCGGCATTTCTCGGGACAGGCGGCAAAGCTGCTCTACGATATCCCAGTGTCGGTAGAGTTGATAGGTGAGCTGTTTGGGTGAGGCCATCGACAATATCCCGTTCGGTACCGTGAAATCCTTTTCAAACAAGATTATGCCAGAACTGCATATCACTCAGTATATGGTATGAGCACAGTGGGATAATGCTGCGAGTCTCTATGAAACGTGGTCGTTTTTGGCAAATCCTATATGCTCTGCCCTTCGACGTTCTCTGAAACGTTGGCCGTGTGCCGGCAGACCGGATATTCACTACAGCCCATGAACTTACTGCCGTTCTTCGCTGAACGCAGAACCAGATGACCTTTGTGGCAGGCTGGGCAGGGTTCGAGCGGTTGGCCATCGACGCTTTCCAGGCTGACATTGTCTCCGCCAATTTCCATCAACTCATCGATGTAGCGTGAACGCCTTACCTGGTTGGTGAGGAGAAAAACTCCCCTGCTCGCCCGTGTCAGCGCGACATAAAAGAGACGGCGCTCTTCCGCATAGGGGTAGGTTTCCGGAAACGGAATCACAAGCTGCAGTAGCTCATCATCTTCAATACGGCTCGGCACACCAAAGTTTCCTTCGCTGACGTCCAGCAGCACCGTGTAATCCGCCTCTAGCCCTTTCGCCCGGTGAAAGGTCATGCTGCGCACCTCAATGTGCGAAAAGACCGGTGGGTGCCCTTTAAACGGGTTTTGCATGTTGTAGCGGGAGAGTACGAGCACGCTGAGCTTTGGTTTGGCGTCGGTCTGCCACTTCGGCGCGATCTTCGCCGCAAAACTGTTTAGCCGGGTAAGCAGCTGCTGACAGGCGTTATCCATGCTGGGTTTCTCCCACTCAACTTTCACCGGGATGACCCGAATCGAGCGTGGAATCTGCGCACGTACAGACTGTACGGATTTGCGCATCTGCCCTGGATTGCGTTGAACGAAATCTGCAGCGACGCCGGCTATCAACTGATTGCAGCGGTAGGTTTGCTGTAGTCGACCGATCCAACTGGCGCCAAACTGCTGCTCAAATTGAGTAAAAAGGGTGATGTCGGATCCGGCAAACCGATAGATGGATTGCCAATCGTCACCCACCGCAAAGACCTTGGTGAAAGGCTTCTGCGCACGCAACGCTTTGATAAGATTGGCTCGGGGCTCTGAGATGTCCTGAAACTCATCGACCAGAATCAACTTAAAGGGACTCGGATAACGCCCGTTTTCGATGAGCGAAACGGCGTTGCCGATCATGCCTTCAAAGTCGATACGCTTCGCTTCATCCAGCTTGTGGGAGTAAGCCAGGGCCAGGAGCCAGACAGCACGAGCGAAGCGGTCGGCACGGGCTTTGTGGCTGAGTACTTTGCTGCGCTCCAGCAGCATCTTCTGTGTCAGCTGGGCGGAACGTATGTGTTTGATACAGACAGATACCAGGTTGTGGTACCGCCGGATGACATCGGGCTTGAGGGCGTTCAGTATCTCTTCAGTTGATCTAGGCACCAGTTTGATGCCGCGTTTGCGCAGCTGTGCTTCGAGGATTTCCAGCAAGGAATCGTCATACGCCTGTGCGCTGGTCGTTTCGAAGAAGTTGATGCCCGCTTCTTGATACCCTTCACGTTTTTGCTGAGCCTGTTCAACATAGTTTTAAACGGGGAAGTACCATCTTTGTTGATGGCGAAGTGCTCATGGAAGGTATCGATATTTGGATAGTAAAAGTCCGGCTGTACGTACAACTGGTCATTACCATCCCCCCCTATCGCAATCTGGCGCTCGTACTCAAATGGAATGGAGTTCAACCAAAGCCAGTTGGCAATACGCTGCTCCTGCAGGGACTTCACATAGATACCGGAGAGCGTTGAAATGGTGCCACCATCGCGCTGGGTTCGGTCACTGATGTATTGGCGGTAGTCTTCTTCGGAGTCGAACACATCAACCGGTATATCCGCCTTGGGATACAACACCAGCAGCTCAGTCCAAAGACGCTGAAATGCCGGGTTGGTCTGTCGCAGTTCTTGGATCAACTGTTCGATCAGTTGTGATTCGCCGGCAGGATGCTCTACCCAGTTGGCCAATTGCCGAGGCCTGCCCTCCACCTGTTCGATGATGCCGCGCCCCAGGGCATGAAAGGTGGACACCTTACAGCGAAGATCGGAAACGCTGATCTTTAGCTGCTTCGCCAGTCGCCCTCTCAGTTCACTGGCCGCGTCGTTGTTGAAGGCCAGCAACAGGATCTCCTCGGGGCGATACAGCCCTTTATCGAGGAGGTAGGCAACTTTCCCGACCATGGTGGCAGTCTTACCAGATCCGGCTGAGGCGACCAGTAGATTATTGTCTTCAAGCCGGATACAGGCCTCACGCTGCTCCTTGGAGAGTGAGCGTCCATCCAGATCGCTGAAGAAGGCGTCGAATCTTTCCAGCTCCGAAGTAACGAACTTGTTGTTGTAACGCTGGCGCTCGTTTGGATCCGCTAGCATGGAAAGCGATGCTGGAAACTGTTGTGCCAGGGATTTAGGCACCTGGTCGATGTTAAATAGCGGATGTGCAATGGCCTGAGCAGCATTACCGGGCACCGTCGCTATCGTCTGGCTAATATCCCCCAGGGCAAGATACTGATGTCCGCTGCGGGTGAGCGTCTGGATCGCCTCATCGATCTCAATCAGCTGGGCCTTGTTCGCTTCGATCGTCGACACCAGGTGGTCGTTAATAGCGCTGCGCAGTTCGGTGACCAGCTTCTCCGCAGCATCAGAACCTAGCCCACCGAGGACGTCGGTTCGGTTGCTCGAGCGAATTTCAATTGCAGTCCAGAGAAGGCCTTTGCTGGTGCCAATAGCCGCGACTGAATCGAAGGGCAGCTCCACCGACTGTTTGAGGGACAGTGAAAACCGATCGGGTGTCTTGGCTGAGAACGAGAGTTTCCATTTCTGCGGCAGAAAAAAGCCTGCCCAGAACCCCGGTTTGGCGGTGAACTGCTTTGATCTCAAAGGGTTAATCCTTTATCCGTCGTATGAAGAGACGCATGATACCACCCAAAATCGAGTGTGCTTGTTGTGTCTATCGGAGCACGGCTCGAAGAGAATATTGATGCACAATATCGTTGTGCATATGATGGATGTTAACGTGGATTTTGACTAATGGCGGTAGCGTTTAGGAATTCGTGGCTGGAAGCCTTCTATGTTGAAGATCTAAGTCACAAGAAAATTCCCAGTGCGATAGAAGGCGCGATATTCAGGAAACCGCAGATCTTGGATGCGGCAACCAGCGTGTCGGACTTGAGGGTTCCGCCTGGGAATCGCTTTGAACACCTGCAGGGAAACCTATCCGGCTGGTGCTCAATCCGTATAAATAAACAGTATCGGCTGATCTTTCGTTGGGACGAGGGGACGGCACTGGATACGTATCTAGACCCGCATGCTTACAAGGGCTAGAGGAGATTAAGTATATGAAGAATACAAAGCGCCGCCCGGTCACAGTTGGCCAAATGCTTGTATCAGAGTTCTTAGAGCCTATGGATATTGAGCTACGAGAGTTGGCTGAAGCGATGGGCGTACACAGAAATACGTTGAGCCGAATAGTACATGATAAAGGGATTCTGACGGCGCCAATGGCGATCAAACTGGCCGTTGCGCTGGGTAACACGCCGGAGTTTTGGCTGAATATTCAGCATGCCGTTGAGATCTGGGATGTGACGCATCGTGCCTATGACCAAGAGGCCAGTAATGTCCGCCGGATCGTACCGCATGTAGCACAAGCAGGGGCGTGACTCTGGTATTGATTAATCATATGCTGTATAAAAATACAGTATATGAGGTGAAGGCATGCCCACGTGCCTGGAATCGGCTAACGGGCACTCTGCCTGAACTATGGGCATTTACCACCCTGGATATGAAACATGAGCAATACCCTTGCATTCCACAATGAAAGCCGGCTTCGGCGAGAAAGTATCGCTTACATGCTGCTATTGCTGGCGGGTGTAGTCGGCGCTCACCGGTACTACCTAGGAAGCTGGGTTACCGCGTTCATCATGACGCTGCTGGGCGTGGTAGCTGTGTATGCATTCGTCAATGAGATATCCGGCTGGGAATATCTGGTGTTTGCCCTAGTCCTTTGGTGTTTGCTCGATCTGGTTTATATCCACCATGTAGTGCAGAAACGCCGGCAACAGGTCTATGATTTGAAGCCGGTTATGCGGCTTTATCGTTAGTGTCTTAAAATGCGATATTGCCGCGCTGCGACTTCAACGATCCAGCCGCCCGCAGAATACACTGAACTCCTCATAGCAGTTCTTGCACCAGGTCTGGCCGTCTGCGATACCGTCCATATTCACCATGAACTCTGGAGAGAAATGATCGTGGCAGTTGTCGCACTCGATTATTGAGTCCATTTCGTTTCCGTCAGGGGTGCTCTCAGTCGATGGTATTACCGTTGCCATCCAGGCTCTCCTTCTCAAGTCGTTCGCGTTGCTTCTGCATAACCGTATCCGGTGGGTAGATCCGCTGCCAATGAGTTAACTGTTCAGCGTCCAGCCAGGATTTTAGTGCGTGGGAATCTTTCCCCGTGGGGTGGTCACCGCTGATTCCGCGTTGCTCCCAGCTATTCAGCCTTGTATTCCAGAAGGCAAGCATAGTACCAACCGGCGGCAGCTCAAGCTCGACAGGAATCCACAGTGAGCCACTCTGCCCTTGCCGCTGCAGGGCGAGGAGTTGGTTGTCACGGTGCCGTGTGTATTCCTTCAATCGGCTTAGGTGGTTCCGCACATGAAAGGCCAGCCGCTCCAGCTTGTGCTTGTAGCGCTTGCTTGGGTCCCTGAGGATTGCATCCAACTGCTCGCGAAGGTTATCCATCTTGGATCTGGCTCAGAGGTCACTCGATCTTGCCGGATATGCGGAGCACGGCATCATCGATAAAGCGCTGCACCAGTGTCCGTCCTTCTTCGTTCAGGGAATCGATCCCATAGTCGTAGGCTTTGATGAGCGCGATTTCCATCTCTCGGCTTTCTACCTCGACCGGGATGCGCTCGCCAGCTTTGATATAGCTGGGGGTATAGCTGTTAGGCGTGTACATAGGGTTTACCGCACTCGCCTTTTCGGGGTTCAGAAAATCATTGATATCCGCCATGAGTTCTACCTTCCCTTGCTTGTATTGGTGCCGGTTCGTACCGGGCTCTTCATGGAACTATTGTGCGTCAAGTTAGTGGCCGTTTGGAGTATCAGTCTGGAGTGCAGAGCAGCAAGTTCTTTAACAACCGATTTGCCCGATCGGTCGCCACTATAGCCACGGGTGGCTTCCCGCGCTCGCGGTTCCACTCGTCCTGGGGCAGCTGAATTTTCTTTAGTAGCCCAGGGCAACGAGACACCATCCTATTAACCACTGTGCGCTCCGTGCCAATGAACTCTTCGATCTCTGAAAACCGGCGCGGATGGCGAACGAAGACCAGTAGCCGCAGGGCAGCGATGCTGGAGATCCCCTCATCCAACAGTTCGACCAGAATCGGGTCAATATTCTCCAACGGACCTGCCATAACGTGTTTGGTGTCTCCAGTTCCATGTTCGGGGTGATTGTAAGCCCCCGGTGAGCCGCTGGCGCTTAAAAACCAACTGCCGTTGCGAATATCCTTGCGGGTGCTATCCCCATCAGCGTGAGAACCAGGTTTAGGGAAACCGCAGAAACCCCAAGGACTGCTCCACCTATAAACGCCCTATCAGCCTCTGTACCTCTGCAGGCAATCGCATAGTTGTATTGGGCAACACGCAGCTGCTCCTGAACCGGTGCCCCGGAGGGAGGCTCTTCAAGTACCAGTGGCACGTTGGCGAACCGGCGTTGGCAGTAGAGATACCAGCTTGCCAGAGAAAATAAGCCAGTGAACATACCCAGCAGAGTTATCGGGTCGGTAAAGCCATCAGCCACGCCGGTCAGTAATTCCGCGTGGGACTCTGATACCGGAGGCGTCCGGTAGATAATCCACATTTGCAGGGCCGTGCAGGCACCCAATGGCACCAGAAAGGCGAGCAGCCCCAGTTTCCAGAGTGATGGTGGCGTATCCTTCATGGATGTGTCCAAGTAGTTCAATGTGGTGGTTCCTTCCAGACTTTATCCTACCATGCTCCTTCGGATTTGGTGGCTCACGCCGCATACCCGAAGCTGGCCCAAGTGTCCCGGTCTACCCGGATCGGAGAGTTGAACCCTGATTTAAGATCCAGCATGGAACCGTGGTATTCAATCTCCCCATCGAGCAGGAGCTGAGACAGTAGGTTCACCGCTTGCCCCGCGATTTGCTGGTTGATACCGAAGGCTTGCCGAGCCAGTGAGGTCTGCATATCGCAAGACGCTTCTTGGTGTTGCTCCCCTTCTGGCAAGCGAGGAAACAGATCGGTTGCCACCGGCAGGCGCTTCGGGTCAGTGCTGAGCTCACCCAGCACCGTGCTGGCGGTCGCTTTTTCCACGCCGGTATCCAGCCAGAGAGTGACCTGAGTTGAGCGTACCTTTGAAGCCATGTTGGCCACCATCATCCGGCTTTCAACGCTGTCCGTAGCCGTGATAATCAGGTCGTAATGTCCGCCAAGGAGCGTGCTGGCGCAGGCGTTGGTCGGGATCGATTTAAAAACGCTGTACCCCAGTGCAGCATTGAGGCGATGGGCCAAAATGTCTGACTTGTAGAACCCCACCTCTGCCGGAAGGTAGCCGGTTCGGGACAGGTTCGGTGCCTTGATCGTTTTGGTGTCGAACAGATCAATCGACTGAAAGCTGGCTTCTCGATACAGGGTGTTGAGTACCCGCTCCAGCATGAACAGGTTGGTGCCGATGTAGTACCCGGTGCCACCGCACCCCAACACGGCAACGCGAAGCGGTCGGCCCAACCAACTGGATGGCAGTTTATAGCTCATGGATCACCTCCCCTAAGGTCATGTACGGATTCAGTTCGGATACACGCACGGGTTCATCGGCAGCGGCTTTGGATTTCCAGTATCCGATCAGAGTTTTGTGCTGTTTCTCGGCGGGATCGCTCAGTGTTCTTTGATGGTTCTGGTGTGACCCGTTGGCATCGAAGAAGGCCGCTTCTATGCCCGGTAATGTCGATACAGAAAGAGACTCAGGCAGTGTGGCTGAACCAAGGCACAGGTCGCCCTGACCGTTCAGGTTGAACAGGGGCGCGTGATACAGCTTGGCTTCCAGCGTGGGTCGGCGGCTGTTGGCCAGTGCAAAGATACGGAGCCTGCGCTGGTGCTTGTCAGCGATGAACAGGAGGTGCGGATAGCGAACCTGCCCATGCCAGTCTCCCGATCCATGACGGAAATGGAATGGACGGCGGGTCGAGCGCACGAACCAGATCAAGTAGTGGGCATCATCGACCAACACGTTCTCCGGTATCAGGCGTGTCTTGTGGTCGGGTCGATCACTGTTGGCTTCCTGAATCATCGTGATAACCGCTTCGGGATCAACATAGTTGCCAATCTGGAAGATG
Organism: Marinobacterium lutimaris; assembly: GCF_900108065.1. Classification (GTDB taxonomy): domain Bacteria; phylum Pseudomonadota; class Gammaproteobacteria; order Pseudomonadales; family Balneatricaceae; genus Marinobacterium_D; species Marinobacterium_D lutimaris. The sequence goes on from NZ_FNVQ01000012.1 coordinate 11,039, forward strand.
CCGTCCTTCACGTCATGCACCGTCATCACATCGGCGTTGCGTGGCCCGGTGCCGTGCAGTACAAAGGCGACTTGAGGCAATACCGGGATGCTTTTATCACTGAGTCCTTCACTATCGAATTGCATGGCGGCTTCTCTCAACAGGTCGTTGTGCTTTTATTCATACTCGCAAACATCCAAAAACTTAGAAGTTATTTGGACGTAGGCTTGGGCCACTTCCATGGCTTTCGGATGTGCCGGGTTGATACTCCAACAGCCTGACTCCCCTGCTTCCCAAATATGCTGTTCATTCTGTCTTAGCATTTCCCAGCAAGCATCGGGCAGCTCACCGTTGACGACCATGAAGTGCTCACCAGCGTAACGATCCCCCTTTGACTCCAGTGCAGTTTCGGCATGTTCAGCCAGCACAGCGGCAGGACGTTCCATGTCTTGCAAGTTGACCAGTAGCTGCTTGATGGTTGGTTCGTAGGCGAGGCGGGGATGTGTTTCGATCAAGGCGTTCAGGTCGGCGCGAAGAGCCTGGATACTGTCATCGGTTTTTGTCTGCCTCTGGTCTGCAAGGCGGCTCAACTCGATAAAATGGGACAAGGCGTTGGGTATCTCGTCCTCGCCCCACATTTCGGCAAGGTTGCCCTCCGTCACGGCCACCAGGTCACAGATTTCTTTGATCGAACCAGAGGCCAGCGGTGTGCTTATCTGCTCTCGATCCTCTTCAAAGTGTGCTGTTTCAATTCCGGCCATATCCAACTGCATTTCCAGCTCGTAGTCGGCTATATCGCTGGCGGTGTAGAAGCCAAGATGATTGCTCATAACAATGGTGAAACGGGAGAACCAATCTGACAGCAGAGGATCAGGGGCCGTGCAGCGAATTAGCGTGGTAGGATCGGCGGGTTCGATATACCAGCCCAGCTCTCCCTCGCCGTAGCCGGGTTCATTGCAGGTAAGACGGAACAGGGATTTATCTTCCCCAAGCGCTTCGGCAAAGCGCTGGAGCGTTTTTTTCAGCACGGCGCGGGCATTATCAGCCTGCTCAATGTAAGGGGCTTGTAGCAGCGTCAGCAGCCCCTCTTCTTCGGTGAATCCATTTTGGACACCAAACGCTAGCAGGGAGCATAGTTTTTGCCTGTCATGTTTGATGATCGCCCTGTCTCCAGCAGTGACTTTCTCAAGCGGCTCTACCCGTTGTCCTGCCAGCGCAAGGTGTGGCGGTTTTAGAGCAGTAATACCCGGCAGCACCTCCGTGGCGGCTGTATCCGCCGTAGATTCTCGAATCTCGGAAACTGTTTGAGCGGCTTGGCGTTCGGTACTGAGCTGCATGACTCTGGCTCCTTTTGCTCCGCAAACTGCTGGATCAAGTCCAGCAATTCGCGGGTGCTGTGCTGAGGCTTACCCATTGGTTTTCATCACCGGGAGCGGGATCGTATAGCGCACAGTGCTTTCATCCACCGCCACCGCATCGGACTCAAACACTGCCGAGTGACGAATTTGCGGGAAGCGTTGGGCCAGCAGTTCGTAAGCGTCTTGCAAGCTGCCCAGCGGTGCGGGATCGGGAATTTCAGTCAACGTGCCGATAGCGAAAATGCGGTTCATGCTTGGCTCCTTACAGTGAGTCTTGGTTGAAAATGTCGTCTACGGACTCAGGTACAGCGGGCGCGGCGGCTGGTGTCGCTTCCTGCTCAACCTTCTCGTTCTTTTTATCCGCTTTGGCTGGACTTACAGGCGTTTTGGTACGGGCGGCGTTCAGTCGTTGAGCCACCACATCTGCTGAGAAATAGCTGTGATTGGCCATTGTCGTGCGTACTCGCTCCAGCACGGATTCCACACTGGCATTCTGAATCGCTTCTTCACCGATCAGGGTGATGGGTGCGGCCAGTGCTACCTTCATCCCGTCATCCGGCACGGCGGCGGGATCAGGGATCAGGTTGATAACCGCGGCAATACTTTCACCGTGTGGCTTGAGGGATACTTGCACATTCGCAATGCCGTGGTCTTTAATCAGGGCGGTCAGTTCAGTCAGCATGGTTATTACTCCTTGTTCTCAGTGTCAGCGGAATCCACCTGGGATTTCTTGGGTAGCTTCTTGGTGAAGTGGGCGCGGTAGGCGGCTGGTGCGTAGTTCGTCCAGTCGAAGTCGCTGGTATCAATCGCGGCCAATAGATCGCTTTTCTTGCCCTTGGCCAGCTTGTTGAAGGCGCCATCCCCGTGGGTCTGGTCGTACTGGGTATGGAACCCGGCTTCGGTACACAGTCGGGCTACCTGAGCGGTCGGGTAGTGTTTGAGGGTGTGCGGCTTCCACGACTCCACGATCTGCACTTCCGGGGTGGCTCGATTGAAAGCCAACTCATGCAGAATCCCACGCGGAGCCGAGTGGCCGGTCTGGGTGTTCTCGCTGCACTTGGTCAGATAGTCAGTGACCATCAGGCGCGTAGCGGTCAGTACATCCGCCTCGGATTTTCCAATCAGGTGGGCAATGCCTTCGTGGCGCTTGCCGCACAATGCCTGAGCCGCCATATAGGACAGATACAGCCCTTCAATCCGGGTTGAGGGGAAGCTGTCACTGATATGCTGGGCCAGCATCTCTTCGGCAACCTCCTGCTGTTTGTTCCCGAGAGTAGCGCTGGGTGCTGGCGTGGCCACCTTTGCGCTGCTGGCCCTGCTCGATTTGGTCGGGGTGCCCTTGCTGGCACTGCCTTGTGTTGTGCTCGCTGAATCCGTGGCGGGTTTGCGCAGGGCCTCCACCTTGCTGTCGAAGCACTGGATGTTGTTGCAGACCTGTTCGCGTACCGATCCGGCGCTGCGCGAGTTTAAGCGGTCATCAAAGATGCAGACGTTGTGCTGGCAACTCTGGCAGGCGGTATGTTGCACTTCCCCCAATTGCTGAACGTCCACCCGCCGAATCTGCTGATTGTCGATGGTGGTGGCATCCAGCAACGTGCCATATTGTTCACTCAGACGGATCCGTTCCTCGTCCAGCCATACCTTCTGCTTGACACCAAAGCATTGAGCGTTACTGCATACCCCCTTGGGAATGTCCTCTCCAAACAGATTGTTTTGGGCGCAGGCGTCCGAGTTGTAAGGGCAAGCCTCGCATTCCTTCTTGTCGAAGCGTCCAATCTCAAGGCGAATACGGGCCTTCCCGGCACGTTCGCGCAGAGCTTCAACCGTCCAGCCCTCCGCGAGAATTTTCTCAAGGGTGCGATCCTGCATGGCGTGGGTGAAGGCGGACAGGATAACGGCATGGCCGAGTTTGAGCTTGCCTTCGTCCAGAGCATCCAGCACGGATTCCGTACACTTGGCCAGTGCCAGCCGGTCATCCATCGCCTTCTTGGAAAAGCCAAGGCGCTTGCCCACCTCTTCGTAGTCGCCGCCGAGTTTGGTAGCCAGACGCCGTATGGCGGTTACTGAGCTAACCAGAGAAAGGTCTTGGCGGTTGGTGTTCTCAGCCACATGGCTCTCTAGGATGGTGTGAGCATCCCCTTCGATGATGGTGCAGTTAGCATGGCTATGGGCCAGCTCGGTAAGGGCTTGGAAACGGGTGAAACCGGCCACCAGTACATACCCCTTCCCTTCGCCACGCGGTGTGACAACCAGTGGCTGTAACAGGCCGAGCTGGTTGATGGACTCTTTCATGGTCGCCAGCGTTTCGGGGTCGATACGGCGGCGGGAGTTCTCAAAATCGAGGTGGATCTCGGTCAGGGAAATTTGAGCTTGAGCGTTCAGGGTGTTCTCGGTGCGAGGCTGGGTAATCACGTTCATCTGGGTGATCCTTTTGTCTGTTCACCCTTCTAATTTCTCATTGGCGCGGTTTCTTAAAAGAGTTTTGGCGGGGGGCTGGCGCGGGAATTGGGATTGTCGCACGGCTGGGGTGGCTGTCGTAGAAATGCTTTCTCTGGTCAGCTGCTCTATAAGCGCACAAGCCCCCCCGGCGGGAGCTTGGCTTCGTGAGTTTGAATCAGGCGGCGGGACGCTGCGGCAGGTCTGCGATGGTGTCAGCGCTATAGGTGGGAGGCCCATACTTGTAGTTGCGGCAATGCACGATGTAGCCGTACACCTCCTGGGTGAGCGAATCCATCCAGATCACCTTGATTTCACCCACCTGGAACTTGTTTACAAGACAGACCGATAACAACTGCACCGCGGCACAGAGGCAGGCGCGGCGGTCTTTATCAAATGCAGTCAACGACAGGCGCTCCATCTTGTCTGCGTGTTCCTCGGCCATCACCCGGATGACAGAAAGCAGCATGGAACCCGAGCCGGCTGTGGGATCTGCTACGGTCAGTACAGGGTATTGGCTCCAGTCCAGATCGTGAAACTGCATCTTGGCCATCATGTAACTCACTTCTGGTGGTGTGTAGAACGCCCCTTTCATCTGGCGGTGCCCCATGCTTTCGACATGCTGTTGGGCAATGCCCAGCAAATCCGTGGAGGGTTCTGTGAGGTTAAGCGAGGCAAAGTAGCTGGCGCATAGCGTCCGGATCTCTTCCCGGTACTCCTCCGGTACGGGATCGAGCTTGAGGTGTGTTAAACCATATTCTCTGGTGAGCATTTCCGAGAGGAACCAGTCCAGGATCTCCCCGCCACTGCGGCGGAAGCGGTTGGACTGGAGCAAGCGGTCCAGATCTTTGAAAAACGGCAGGTCACGGTGCGGAATTGAGTTTGAAGGCATGATCCATTAATCCCCAGGGGTTACTTGGTACAGGGGTAGAATCTCGCTGAGCGACAAACTTAAAAGAGGTTGCGCGGGGGCTGTGGTATCCCACGCAAAACGACAGGGAAGCGAGGTGGCAAATGGCAGGTATCCACATCATTACCGATCAAAGACCCGGTGAGCCGGATATTTTTACGCCGATTAAACATGAGCCACTGCGGTTGAAGGTTTGTGGCAAGCTGTTCATCGAATGCCCTGCTCCGGAGGGCGGTTGGAACCACGAATCCCTGCAGGAAGCAGCAAATCAGCTGTGTGGTGGATTTGATGAGGCTAGTATCTCTGATGCCTACCTGGGCAAGACTTGGGTGGGGTCATCTGAGGTCTGAGGTTGGTCCAAGTGAACTCATGGTGGATGCACTCCACTCCCCCGTTTCTATATTTTGGGTTCCCAAATGGCTGAGGTAGTCTTCACGGTGAAGCCACGATTCGCGTGCTTGCCGATAGCCGCGCGATTACCTGTGTTACGATCCGGGAGGATGTTGGCGCGATTTTTATCTAGTATCCAGTACATCCGACACTGAACTGAGGCTGGTCGAAAAGCGTGCGCAGGGTAGGCAGTTGCAGGAGCGCACATTCAAAGATCTCACCCGGGCGGCCGACCTGGTCAAGTCGATGGGGAAACCATTCGCCCTTCAACCTGGAGTTGACTAAATCGGGAATAGAGCCCATTATTATATACACTACTTAGCCCTGTACGCAGTGATTTAGTTCACTGGCTGTTAGGGTGAGGAAACCGGCCCTTGGGCCGGTTTTTTCGTATCTAGGGATCAGAATACGTGCGCACAGCTTTTTTCATTGATGGCTACAACCTCTACGATGGCCTTTTGGCGAATACCGAATACAAGTGGCTGGATCTGCCTGCACTTTTGGCCTATATCGCGAAAGTAAACGATCCTGACTGCTTACCCGTGGCATTCCATTATTTCACGGCTCCAGTATAACCTAAGCTAGCTACTCGTGGTTTGCTTTCGAAACAGGCACAGGATACCTATATTCGTGCCTTGAAAGCGCAAGGGGTGGAGATCATAGCAGGGCGACACCAGCTTGATCCCGCTAAAGCCCCACGTTATGTCTGTAGGGACACACCACCATCCCGTCAGGATCAGGTTGAAATCTGGAAACTGGAAGAAAAAGAGACTGACGTCAATATAGCGTTAAGCATGTATCGCACAGCCGTTAAGCAGTCTTTCCTGTCGCTTGAGCAACGCATTGAACAGATAGTGCTCGTATCTGCTGATACTGATATGGGCCCTGCTTTACAAGCGCTGCGAGAAGACTTTCCTGATTTGAAGTTGGGTGTGATCCTGCCCCACCGTGAAGGGATAAAACGTGGGACTCCCGGTTCGCTGAAAAATTATGCTCACTGGCTGAGGCGGGTCGTGACATGTGCTGAACTACAGGCGCACCAATTTCCAGACCGCGTGCCGACCAGAAAGAAACCTGCGATCAAGCCTAAATACTGGTAACAACACGGCGGGAAGCAAGGAGTACGATGCAAGACGACATCACTAACTTCCTGATGACGCTGGATCTGGAACAGCTACTGAAAATCCAAGTCTGGGTTGAACAGCAGACGGAAGAGCGTAAGCAAGCCAAAATGGCTAAGAGAGTTCTGGGTCCAAGAGGAAATCTTGAGGAAATGGCTGCAGATGCGGGCCTAGATATCTCGGGCCTCATTCGGGCCAGCAAACACTACTGATCCGGTTCATTTGCCGGCAGCAATTGGCGGACAATGAATAGCATGCTTGCTAATGTTGAGCCCAAGCAATCAATGCAAAGAACGACACTGCCAAAGCGGAAATGACCGAGAAACCATGTCGCGTCCAGAGCTGTTTTAGCGCCCAGCGTAAAGGAGCTGATTCGGCCTGTTTTCTTTCTTCGACCAACTGGCGGATCACCCGGTCCTTGTGCTGAAGATCAAACCCCATGTCATTAATGCGGCGAAGATAATCCGGCACGGATTTGAGGCAGATATTTTTCTGCCAGCTCATCACGACATCCAGTGCTTCTACTGGGATCTCCAGTGAACGGCCAGATGCCTTGGTGTCATCGTCGTACTCGAATACTAGCCCGATCTGCTCATACAGCCGGTTGCGGCGCGGTTTGTTTTCGCCTTTCCCCTGACGAGCGTCCAAATGAATGCTTTGAACCATCGCGCTGGGCCATTGCTGGGCCCACTGCACGATACAATGCATCAGGTAGGTGCCAATTCGTTGTCCCTCCATCCGGTGAAGATCCATAAACAAAGCACCGGCTACCAGTTTTACGATATCACGATCAGCGTCATATTCGGCAGCGAATGGAGCGTGGTGGATAATGCCTTCGGTGCCGGGAATGTAGTCATAGGAGAGCTCGATTCGCGCGGATCGTAGTGTGCCATCAGGGGCCGTGTTGTACTGCTCAATTCGCTCGACCATTATGCTTCCGATCTTCTGTTCCGTATGATGTCGATCATAGACATCGAGGGCGAATAGGCGGGGTATTCTCAAAACATTTTGCGTGTCTCGCAGAGAAGGAAGAACCTGTGTCATCGTGACTATCCTTTGTCATGTATCGTCCAATACAGTTGGATATGCAGCACCGTCGCTCAGCCATCAGCACCATCGTTCCGGTCATTGGATAGCCCTCGGAGGCCTTCCCCAACCTGGTTGCATATCCCCCAAACACTATATCGCATATCTGCTGATAAATGGCGCTCGGTGCAGCTCATGGCCTGGAACGCCTGCTGGCCAGCAATAATTCCATTATTGTTGGAAGAGTCGTTAGTGCTTGGAAAAGGCACCATGGCAGGAGTCGAACCTGCATCAATCCTACCGGTGCCAGGCCGGAGCGATCGCATTACCGTTATGCGTACACGGTGCATATTTGAAGGTGCCTGCCCCTCCCCTTTCCCTACGTCCAAAACAAAACGATTCGTGGTATGAGCACAACGGAAAGATGCACTGGAGCAGACTGATCCAATTCTAGCGCTTTCACCGGTGCCTGGAGCAATCGATCAGTGATCTCAACAACCCGCCATCAACTATTAATGTATTAACTAGTTTATAACAGACCGGCATTACTAATCCCTATTTAACCCAACCGGCGCTCCGTAGGACGCACGGCACAAAGCTATCTAAGTCCGTATAAGGAAATCTAAGGTTACTCCGACCATATCAAAGGGTAACTATTGCAGCGGAATATCAGGGTTTCATGGTTGTAAAAGCAGGTTGACCAATGCCGGTCTGTTATAAATTGTTCTATAATAATGCTGTATCAGCACGAAATTACCGTGCCCTCCGGATCGTAGGCTCTGGGAGAAACCTTCATGGACATGATGTCACCGCAGGTCACTGCTCTGCGCGATAACTGCCAGGCGCTGATTAAACAAGCCGCGGTCGTCAAAGATGCGGTCCTCGATCACCGCCGGCAAATGTGGTGCGCCGTACCTTCTTTCGATTACCCCGTGGATCTCGAGACCCTGCAGGATAGCGAGCCATCGTCGGAAGCCTGGTTCCGTGTCGCCGATGAACTGACCAATATCTGGATGGATGCGGGTAACACACCCCAAAATCATGGCGTGTTGGTCTGTGATGTGCCGGACGTGTTGAAAGCCATTGAGCTACTGAACCAACATAAACAGGCTGTGCAACTCGCAACCCATACTCTTAAAGAGAGTCTGCTGGTAGAGCGGGAGCTGGATGAGCATGGCAGCGCAGACAAAACGTTTCTTGAGCGCTTCGCACTGGCCAACGCGGAGTTTCTGACTCGGGGCCGTGACCACGCTTTCCACCGGATTCTACGATCACTGAAACTACCGTCTTTAAATTTTATCCGCGCTCAAAAGCAGATTCGGATACTGCCAGAGACTGTCGCCCGGGTGGCTTATACCTGGAACAAGAACCAGTACCGAAAGCGACGGATCGATGCAGACACCCTGCAAGCACTGTCACAACACTTCGATCGTCTGGGTAATGCTTTACGGGCAGACGAAATCCGTCATGGAGTAACGAACTGTAGGGTCAAAACAGATCCGGTATTTGCGCTGGCATACACTCCGCCTTCCCTGCGGGCCAATTACAAGTGGTGGGATAACGCCAACCAAGCCTATCGCTGGTCACACTGTCTAGCGACGGGAATACTGGTAATACCTCAATCTCAACGCCCCCAGGTACGTTGGAAGCCCGCACCCTCTGCGACAGAAATTAAGCAGGCAAGGAAAAAGTGGTTGGCCAAAGTCGAGTTGGAGCCAGTGGAAGTGGCCACACGGTTGGAGCTGTACCGTCATGTACGATAACGGCCTGCAGAATCAGCCAAAGCTGCATCTTTACGGCGGCACCGCTGCGGTCTGTTTTGAAGGTAGTAGCCGTAATGATGGTCAGCCGACGATCAATATCGACGTTGCGCCTAAACCCGATGGGCGAAACGTGGACTGGAGCCAGAAAATAACGCTTCAGTTGTCTCACAACGAGCTGGTGATCGTTACGGGGATCTTCCTGGGGTACGCACCCAAAATTCAGTGCGGCCGGCCCGACAAGGGAATCAATATCGCCCGTCAGACTGGTAAGGTGTATCTGTCGGCCTGTAGTGGTCAACGAATACCGGACAGTAAGTTAAGCTTTTCTTCTACCTTCCCGGGCGGCACTCCATCGTTGTACTGATGGGGGCGCTGCCAGTT
>NZ_FNVQ01000016.1:2167-5202 GCF_900108065.1 Marinobacterium lutimaris
CATGCTTTAAACGCTCTTTAACAAATTGGATCTAAAAGATTGTCTTGTATTGTTTGATACAAGCGCCAACCGGCGAAATCGATCGTTACTATATATTCAAGTGATCAGACGCCTTCGGGTTATATGGTCAAGTGAATAAGCGTGCACGGTGGATGCCTTGGCAGTCAGAGGCGATGAAGGACGTTGTAACCTGCGAAAAGGTTCGGGGAGCTGGTAAACGAGCTTTGATCCGGACATGTCCGAATGGGGAAACCCACCCGCTTGCGGGTATCTCTTTACTGAATACATAGGTATAGAGAGGCGAACCCGGGGAACTGAAACATCTAAGTACCCGGAGGAAAAGAAATCAATTGAGATTCCCTCAGTAGCGGCGAGCGAACGGGGACCAGCCCTTAAGCTGTTTTTGTACTAGTAGAACACTCTGGAAAGTGTGGCCATAGTGGGTGATAGCCCCGTATACGAAAGTGCATTTACAGTGAAATCGAGTAGGACGGGACACGTGTTATCCTGTCTGAATATGGGGGGACCATCCTCCAAGGCTAAATACTCCTGACTGACCGATAGTGAACCAGTACCGTGAGGGAAAGGCGAAAAGAACCCCTGTGAGGGGAGTGAAATAGACCCTGAAACCGTGTACGTACAAGCAGTGGGAGCCGTTTTCGGACGGTGACTGCGTACCTTTTGTATAATGGGTCAACGACTTACTTTCAGTAGCAAGGTTAACCGTATAGGGGAGCCGTAGGGAAACCGAGTCTTAATAGGGCGTTTAGTTGCTGGGAGTAGACCCGAAACCGGGCGATCTATCCATGGGCAGGTTGAAGGTTGAGTAACATCAACTGGAGGACCGAACCGACTACCGTTGAAAAGTTAGCGGATGACCTGTGGATCGGAGTGAAAGGCTAATCAAGCCCGGAGATAGCTGGTTCTCCTCGAAAGCTATTTAGGTAGCGCCTCATGTCTCACCTTGGGGGGTAGAGCACTGTTTCGGCTAGGGGGTCATCCCGACTTACCAACCCGATGCAAACTCCGAATACCCAAGAGTGCAATCATGGGAGACACACGGCGGGTGCTAACGTCCGTCGTGAAAAGGGAAACAACCCAGACCGCCAGCTAAGGTCCCAAAGTTCTAGTTAAGTGGGAAACGATGTGGGAAGGCTTAGACAGCTAGGAGGTTGGCTTAGAAGCAGCCACCCTTTAAAGAAAGCGTAATAGCTCACTAGTCGAGTCGGCCTGCGCGGAAGATATAACGGGGCTCAAACTAGACACCGAAGCTGCGGATGCGTTTTACGCATGGTAGAGGAGCGTTCTGTAAGCCGTTGAAGCGGAAGCTGTAAGGCACCGTGGAGGTATCAGAAGTGCGAATGTTGACATAAGTAACGATAAAGGGGGTGAAAAACCCCCTCGCCGGAAGACCAAGGGTTCCTATCCAACGTTAATCGGGGTAGGGTGAGTCGGCCCCTAAGGCGAGGCTGAAAAGCGTAGTCGATGGGAAGCAGGTTAATATTCCTGCACCGCGCATAACTGCGACGGGGGGACGGAGAAGGCTAGGCTAGCGCGGCGTTGGTTGTCCGCGTTTAAGGGTGTAGGTTGAGGGACTAGGCAAATCCGGTTCCTTAAGACTGAGACCTGATGACGAGCTCCCATGTGGAGTGAAGTAGTTGATGCCAAGCTTCCAGGAAAATCCTCTAAGCTTCAGGTTATGCGGGACCGTACCCGAAACCGACACAGGTGGTCAGGTTGAGAATACCAAGGCGCTTGAGAGAACTCGGGTGAAGGAACTAGGCAAAATGGTGCCGTAACTTCGGGAGAAGGCACGCCGGCATTGGTGATGGGATTTACTCCCTCAGCTGATACCGGTCGAAGATACCAGGTGGCTGCGACTGTTTATTAAAAACACAGCACTCTGCAAACACGAAAGTGGACGTATAGGGTGTGACGCCTGCCCGGTGCCGGAAGGTTAATTGATGGGGTTAGCGCAAGCGAAGCTCTTGATCGAAGCCCCGGTAAACGGCGGCCGTAACTATAACGGTCCTAAGGTAGCGAAATTCCTTGTCGGGTAAGTTCCGACCTGCACGAATGGCGTAACGATGGCCACACTGTCTCCACCCGAGACTCAGTGAAATTGAACTCGCTGTGAAGATGCAGCGTCCCCGCGGCTAGACGGAAAGACCCCGTGAACCTTTACTATAGCTTCACAGTGGACTTTGACATTACTTGTGTAGGATAGCTGGGAGGCTTTGAAACTCGGACGCCAGTTCGAGTGGAGCCGACCTTGAAATACCAGCCTGGTACTGTTGAGGTTCTAACCTAGGTCCATTATCTGGATCAGGGACATTGTGTGGTGGGTAGTTTGACTGGGGCGGTCTCCTCCCAAAGTGTAACGGAGGAGCACGAAGGTACCCTCAGCATGGTCGGAAATCATGCATTGAGCGTAAGAGTATAAGGGTGCTTGACTGCGAGACAGACACGTCGAGCAGGTACGAAAGTAGGTTCTAGTGATCCGGTGGTTCTGTATGGAAGGGCCATCGCTCAACGGATAAAAGGTACTCCGGGGATAACAGGCTGATACCGCCCAAGAGTTCACATCGACGGCGGTGTTTGGCACCTCGATGTCGGCTCATCACATCCTGGGGCTGAAGCCGGTCCCAAGGGTATGGCTGTTCGCCATTTAAAGTGGTACGCGAGCTGGGTTTAGAACGTCGTGAGACAGTTCGGTCCCTATCTGCCGTGGGCGTTTGAGATTTGAGAAGAGTTGCTCCTAGTACGAGAGGACCGGAGTGAACGAACCTCTGGTGTTCGGGTTGTCATGCCAATGGCATTGCCCGGTAGCTACGTTCGGACGGGATAACCGCTGAAAGCATCTAAGCGGGAAGCCTCCTTCAAGATGAGATCTCACTGGACCCTTGAGGTCCCTAAAGAGCCGTTCAAGACCAGGACGTTGATAGGCTGGGTGTGTAAGCGCTGTGAGGCGTTGAGCTAACCAGTACTAATTGCTCGTGAGGCTTGACCATATAACGCCAAAGGCGTTTGAGCAC
>NZ_FNVQ01000011.1 GCF_900108065.1 Marinobacterium lutimaris
CGGTTTCATAATCCCAGGATGCGGCGTAGAGTCGCTGCTCAGGATTTGAAACTATCCGCCGTTTTAAAACCGTCCGTGGAAACGGGGTAGAACCCCTGAGAATTCTTTTCTGGTCAAATGAATGTGCGGAATAAGAAAGATTAAGTTCATTAAAATCAGTGGATTAGTATAGTAATGATACAGACCTAAAAGCCCTCTAATGGATTTAGCACGTGTTACCCATAAAGTGCGGTTATGCCTATCGTTAGTTCTCTGATCGATGTTTAAAATGAATAGCATCTCTCTCAAGTTCTCCAAACAGCCAGTCCTGAAATGCACGGATTTTGGGCAAGTCGGCCTGACTCTTTAGAACATTGAAGGTGTAACCTTGGACCTTTGGCCCTTCAAGGCCCAGGGGGGCAACAAGTTTTCCACTCTCCAGCTCTCGTTGTACCAACAGCAGACTATCCAGCAAAACCCCCATGCCATCTACGGCTGCGGAGATAGCCATAAATGAACGATCGAATCGAGGACCTCGCGAGATATCGAGCTTAACTTTGCGATATTGGCGTAGCCAGTCACGCCAACCTATCAGGCATATCTCGCTATGAATCAAGGTGTGGTGGCGTAGGTCAGTCACAGAGCGAATAGGGTGCTCTCCGTCCGCCAGTTCTGGCGAGCACAGCGGGACAATCGTTTCCGGTGGAAACGGCAGCACCATGGTGCCTGCAGGTTGCAGTCGTCGCATGCCATACCGAATGTCGATATCAATGCCTTGCAACAGTAAATCATCTGGTACCGGATAAGTGGCGTTCAAACGTACATCGATATCGGACTGGCTGGCGTTGAAGCGGGCAAGCCGTGGCATCAGCCACTGGCCCGCAAAACTTGGGGTGGAATGCACATTGAGGATGTCGCTTCGGGCGGTGCGACCGAGTTCTTTGGTGGCCCTGTCAATGCGGTTGAAGGCGCCTGTGACTTCTTCAGCATATCGACGGCCCGCATCGGTGAGCTGTACCGCTCGGTGTATGCGATGGAAAAGTTTGATTCCGAATTGCTCTTCTAACAGCTTGATTTGGTGGCTTACCGCTGAGGGCGTTACGAACAGCTCCTCCGCTGCAAGGGCAAATGACGATAGCCGAGCCGCGGCTTCGAAGGCTTGAATCGCTTTAATGGGAGGATGGTTTCGCATGTTTCACCTGAGCTCAGTTCATCTATCGGCCAGATTAATTCGTTTGAGCGCTGTTTTGCAACGCCTTAGCCTGTTTACGTAGTGGTCGCGAGGGTCAAGCCGTCGCGATAACAGGCCTCGCAGATGAGGCGACTAAATTGAGGAGATACGCGTGGAGACAAATACAAAAAGCCGCGCCGAGCTGGCCGAGCATGCATATCGCATACGTCGGAATGCGCTGCTAATGGGTGAGGTCCAGGGGCAAGGCTATGTTGGCCAGGCTTTGGATATCGCGGATGTACTGGCCGTGGCTTATTGCCAGGAAATGAAATTTCGCCCTGAAGACCCCGAGTGGGACGGTCGTGACCGTTTCCTCCTGTCCAATGGCCATTACGCCATTGCTCTGTATGCCGCTTTGATCGAAGCGGGCATCATCCCCGAAGAAGAACTCGAAACCTATGGCAGTGATGACAGCCGTCTGCCGATGTCTGGCATGGCGAGTTACACGCCCGGAATGGAGATGTCGGGTGGTTCCCTGGGACAGGGGCTGACTATTGCTGTAGGTCACGCGCTGGGACTCAAGCACAAAAACTCCGATTCATTCGTCTATACGCTGTTCTCTGACGGTGAGCTTGATGAGGGTGCGGTCTGGGAAGCACTGATGTCCGCCGCGCACTGGAAGCTCGATAACATGATCGCCATCGTCGACGTTAACAACCAGCAGGCGGATGGCCCTTCGAGCCAGATCATGGCGTTCGAGCCATTGACCGAGAAGATGGAAGCTTTCGGCTGGTTCACCCAGCGTGTCGACGGTAATGACATCGAAGCTGTGGCTGCCGCGTTCGAAGCCGCTCGCAAGCATCCCGAAGCCAAACCGCGAATGATTATTGCCGATACCCTCATGGGCTGTGGCGTTCCTTTCCTGGAAGAGCGCGAGAAAAACCACTTTATTCGCGTTGACGAGCATGAATGGCAGTTGGCACTGAGCGCACTGGAAGCCGGGAGAAAAGCATGAGTACGAACAAACCGAAGCTCAAAACATCCGCGATGATCGCGTCGATCGCGGGGGAAGGTCAGCGTACCGCATCGGCACCTTTTGGCCATGCGCTCAAGAAGCTGGCTGAAGAGCGTTCAGACATTGTCGGCATGACTGCGGATCTTGCGAAGTACACGGACCTGCATATCTTTCGTGAAGCCTTTCCCGAGCGCTTTTATCAGATGGGTATGGCGGAGCAACTGTTGATGGGCGCGGCGGCAGGGTTCGCGCACGAGGGCGCTATGCCCTTCGTGACCACCTACGCCGTATTTGCGACTCGTCGTGCCTATGACTTCATGCACCAGGCGATTGCCGAAGATAACCTGAATGTGAAAATCGCCTGCGCTCTGCCCGGGCTGACCACCGGGTACGGTCCGAGCCACCAGGCGGCGGAAGATCTGGCACTGATGCGTGCCATGCCTGGCATGACGGTCATCGATCCCTGCGATGCACTCGATATCGAGCAGATGGTCCCTGCTGTGGCTGACCATAAGGGCCCGATTTACATGCGCCTGTTGCGTGGTAAGGTGCCGATGGTGCTGGATGAGTATGACTACAAATTCGAGCTGGGTAAGGCCAAGTTGATTCGTGACGGGCGCGATGTGCTGGTGATCTCGTCAGGCATCATGACTATGCGAGCACTGGAAGTCGCCAAGGAGCTTGAGGCGGATAATGTGGATGTGGCGGTATTGCACGTCCCCACCATCAAACCGCTGGATACCTCAACCATTCTTCGTGAAGCCGGACGACTCGGGCGACTGGTAGTTGTTGCGGAGAACCATACCACCATCGGTGGCTTGGGAGAGGCGATCGGTACCGAACTGCTGCGAGCGGGGGTAACACCTCAGTTCCGCCAGATTGCGCTGCCTGATGCTTTCCTCGATGCAGGTGCACTGCCGACTCTGCATGATCGTTACGGTATATCGACTGAGGTTATGTCGAATACGATCAAGAATTGGGTTAGATAGAGCGCTCATCACTGCTGAAATAATCAAGAGATCATGCATGACGCCATCATTGCTTGTTTCGGTGTGGAGCCAGGGGCGGCTCCACACCATCAATGATGGCTATTAAACGGGAGACAGTAACCATTACGCACAACCCATGTTCCGAAGACATGGAACATGTCCAGCTAAGGCTTAATGACTGAATGCAACGTGGCTGGTCGCGTTGCCCAAAATATCACAAGAAAAACAAGGTAATAGTCATGAAAAAAACACTTATCGCAGTGGCCGCCGCACTGGCGTTGAACGCATCTTCCGCCTGGGCCGAGCAGGTTCTGCGCCTGTCGCATAACGCGGCCCCGGGCAATCCCAAGGCGGAAGCTTCGCTGAAGTTTGCCGAACTGGTTGAAGAAAAAACCGACGGTCGCGTTCGCGTGGAAGTGGGTGGTAGCGCCCAGTATGGTGATGATGTCGAGTCGCTGACCAACATGCGCCTGGGTACACTGGCTTTCAGTGCGAACTCCCAGGGTACGACTTCCAACATCGTTCCGCAGTTCGGCGTGATCGGTTTGCCGTTCCTGTTCAACAGTCTGGAACATGCCTACAAAGTGGTTGATGGCCCGGTAGGGGACAAACTCAACGAACTGGCCGAGCAAAAAGGACTGGTGTTGCTGGCGCTTTGGGACAACGGTATGCGTCATGTCAGCAATAACGTGCGCCCGATCAAAACGCCGGAAGACCTGGCCGGTATCAAGCTGCGCACCCCGCCGGATCCGATGACCCTGGATATCTTTACCGCCCTTGGCGCAAACCCCGGTCCGCTGGCGTTCTCCGAATTGTACATCGCTTTGCAGCAGGGCGTGTTCGACGGCGAGGAAAACCCGCTGATGAACATCTATTCCTCCAAGCTGCATGAGGTGCAGAAGTATATCTCCCTGACCGGCCACAAGTATGAAACCACGCCGTTGCTGGCCAGCAAGATCATCTGGAGCCAGCTCTCCAAGGAAGACCAGCAGGCGGTCAAGGAAGCCGCTGTCGAAGCCGGTAAGCTGAATCGCGAAATGTCGATTAAAGCAGATGCAGAGCTGATACAGAAACTGCAGGATGCCGGTGTTGAGATCAATACCGTCGATATCGCTCCATTCGCAGCCAAAACCAAGTCGGTTTACGACGAATGGCATGAGAAGTATCCGGAACTGGTTGATCTGGTAACTTCGGAGGCAGCCAAACAATGAACAGTGCCCACTTACCCAAGGTTGCCGCCAAAAAGGGCGTGACAACTCGAGTGGTGGAGTGGGTGGACGCATCGATCGTAGTCGCCAGTACGGTGGCTGCGATCGGCTCTCTGGCCATTATGTTTATTTCGTTAATGGCCGAGGTGATTGTCCGCTACCTCACCAATCAGGGCATGGGATGGCCTACCGAAATGCCCAATATTCTCTTTCCCTGGCTGGTTATGGGAGGAATTGTCCTGGGGGCTCAGCGAGGGCAGCACATCGCAGTGACCGCGCTCAATGTCCTGCTCGGACGTACCGGCAACCGCGTGCTGATGCTGTCGCATCAGGTTCTGATCACGGCGACCTTTTTCTACCTGGCCTGGGTAGGTCTCGGTGTGATCGAAATTACTGGAAGCGAAATGTATCCGGTAACTGGCATCACCGCTCGCTGGGCCTACCTGGCCATGATTGTCGGCTTTGTCGGCCTGGGGATTACGGCGATTACCACTTTTGCCCGCCTGCTGTTGGCTGATAACCCGCACAGTGTGCGTAAACACCATATCGAGGAGGATGTATGACCCTCACGATGATTCTCATATTTTTTGCGCTGCTGGTGCTGGCCCTGCCTGTCGGCTATGCCCTGATTATCAGCGCCAGTGTGGCGGCCATCTTTGTTGGTGGTATGCCTGCAGTCGCTGCAGTAGTTAAGGTGTTCCAGCCGACACAGAGTTTTCCTCTGTTGGCGATCCCGTTTTTCATGCTCTCCGGTAGCCTGATGATGGGGGGCGAGCTGGGTAAGCGACTGATCCACTTCGCCACCTCACTGGTGGGGCGCTTTCATGGCGGCCTGGGGCAGGTGACGGTGGTTGGGTCTACCGTGTTTGGTGGCGTGTCGGGTTCCGCGGTAGCTGAGGCCTCTGCCCTGGGGGCCATGTTGATCCCCTGGCAGAAGCGTGAAGGTTATCCCGGCGCATTTTCGGCTTCCGTTACTGCGTCCTCTTCGGTGATTGCAGGGCTGATTCCACCGTCGATTCCGCTGATCCTTTTCGCTACGGTATCCAACCAGTCGATCGCCTCTCTGTTCCTGGCAGGTGTATTGCCGGGCTTGCTGCTCTGCTTCGGCTTTATGATGACCTGCTATCTGTCCGGGCGGCTGCGCAACTTCCCGCGTCTGATGGATAACATTACCTTTAATGACATCCTGCAGGCGACGATCAAGGCGGCACCGGCGTTGTTGATGCCTGCGTTTATCGTTGTGCTGCTGCGGGCGGGAATCGCAACACCGACCGAAGTCAGTGTGCTGGCGGTGGCCTATGGCCTTTTTGTCAGCTCAGTCGTCTACCGGGATTTGACCCCGAAACGCTTCTACGAAGCGCTGACCCACACTGCAATCACTACCGGTGTGGTTATGCTGGTGATCGCGGCTTCCAACCTGGTTGGCTTTGTTCTGACCATGGAGTCGATTCCGACGATTGTCGCTGAATGGGCGCTGGAAACCCTCAAGTCACCGATCATGATTATACTGATGATGAATCTGATCATGCTGATGGTGGGAATGTTCCTGGATCTGCCCGCGGCCATTCTGCTGCTTGGGCCGACCTTTGTTGCTATCGCCAATGCCATCGGTCTGGATCTGGTACAGCTGGGTGTGATGATGGCGGTCAACCTGAGTATCGGCCTGTTTACCCCGCCGGTGGGGACGACGCTGTTTATATCCGCAGCCATCTCGCGCGAGTCCGTGGGGCGGATCGCCAAGGAACTCTGGCCCTTCTATATGGTTGCCATTGCTGTACTGGGACTGATCTCTTTTGTACCGGCCGTCATCATTTACTGATCGCTGTTAAGCCCCGTATACCAGCGGGGCCAGCTTTCGTCTTAATCCACTGAGGATAACAATAATGCAAACAATCGCATTCGCCGGTCTCGGCGCGATGGGGCTTCCTATGGCCAAAAATCTGTTGAAAGCAGGATTCAATGTCAGGGGGATTGATCTGAACCCCACCGCCTTGGATAGCCTGAAACAGGCAGGTGGGCAGCTCGCGTCCTCCGTCCAGGAAGCGGCTGCCGGCGCCGATATGCTCATTTTGATGGTGGTGAACGCTGGCCAGGCGGAACAGGTCCTGTTTGATCAGGGGGCGCTGGCGGCGCTTAACCCAGAGGGGACGGTTTGCCTGATGGCGACCTGTCCCCAAGGGCAGGTCGCACAAATAGCGGCTCGGGTTATGGCGCAGGGCCGCCAGTTTATCGATGCGCCTGTGTCCGGTGGCGTTGTGGGGGCTGAAGCTGGATCGCTGACCATTATGGCCGCCTGCCCGGAGCAAACCTACGCCGAGCAGTTGGCGGTCTTCCAGGCGGTCGGTGAGCGTATTTTCCACGTTGGCGAAAAGCCTGGGCAGGGCGCCGTGGTAAAAACCGTGAACCAGTTGCTGTGCGGAGTGCATATTGCGGTTGTTGCCGAGGCGATCTCGCTGGCAGCTAAAGTGGGCGTCGATCTCGACATCCTGCTGGAGATCATGGGCGGTTCGGCGGCGTCGAGCTGGATGCTGAAAAACCGCGGACCGCGAATGCTTGAAAGCGAACCGGAAGTGACCAGCGCCGTGGATATTTTCGTGAAGGATCTGGGCATCGTGCTGGAGACCGGGCGTGAAGTGCAGGCTGCACTGCCGCTCGCCGCCAGTGCCCATCAGATGTTCCTGTCCACATCCGGCAGGGGAGATGGACGCGCCGATGATAGCCAGGTTATCCGCAGCTACCACCTGCTCAACGGTGTCGCCCGGGACTGATCTTCTCAGCCCAGCGTTCTGAAAACCCAGGCTAACAGCAGCCCCCGCTGGCATCGCTCTGTTGAGGTTCCGGTGAGTTGTTCAGTTCATCGACTTGCTCCGGGGTGAGCAGGCGGGGATTCCGGTCTAACAGCAGCATGAACAGCTTGGCGGTGGCCTCCAGCTCTTCGGCCGCGTAGACCGCTGCTTTCAGGCTTTTTCCGGCAACGATGGGACCGTGATTGGCCAGCAATACGGCACGGTAATCGCTGGCGACCTTGGCGATCTCATCGCCAAGACGTTTGTCACCCGGTCGGTGGTAGGGTGTTAGAGCAACCTTGCCGAAACGCATGATCGAGTAGGGCGTCAGTGGCGGTAATACATTCATAGGATCGATGCCTGGAAGGCAGGAAATGGCAGTGGCATAGGTGGAGTGCAGGTGCACAACAGCCCGGTCATCCGGGCGGTGGTCGAGAAACGCCTTATGCAGGAAAAACTCCTTTGAGGGCGCTTTCCCCGACAGCAAATTTCCATGCAGGTCCAAGCGCGAGATATCGGCTGGGTCGATGTTGCCAAGACAGCAGTTGGTGGGGGTCATCAGCCAGCCATCCTCTAGCCGCAGGCCAATGTTGCCAGAGCTACCCGCTGTCAGTCCCCGTTCGAAAAGGGAGCGGCCAAAAAAGGTGATCTGCTCTCTCAGGGTATTTTCATTACCGCTCATTGCATCATCTCCAGCGCCTGAGTGAAAAACTCGCGCTCGCCGAAATTGCCAGATTTAAGTGCCAGCAGCCGGGGTGTTTGCTCCAACGTTTGGGTTAACGGCACCCCGGGTGCTATGGCTGGGCCTATCTTCAATGCAGTTATCCCCAGAGCCTGTACCGCGGCGCCCGATGTTTCGCCACCGGCAACGACAAACCGGGTTACTCCCAGGTCACTCAAGCGACGCGCCACTTCAGACATCAACTCTTCGATCCGTTGACCTGCCTGTTCGATGCCGAGCAGAGTCTGGCTGTGTGAGACAGCCTCTGGGTGGTCGCTGGCGTAGATCAATACCGGCCCCTGAGCCCGATGTTCGATAAACCAATGCACCACCTGATCGGCATTGAGCTCCGCGTTGTGCAGTGCCAGAGGGCAGATTTTTAACGCAGGATGAGTGCTCTTAAATGCATCGACTTGGTCCCGTGTGGCTTTCGAGCAACTGCCTGAGAGGACCACAGCGTCGCCGGCAACCGGGGGCAGCTCTGCTGCGTCCTGGCGTTTGCGAAACACTCCTCTGGCTTCGAAGTTGTCCGCAAGCCCTACCGCAAGCCCTGAGCTGCCGGTCACCAGACGAAGGTCAGCACAGGCATGAGACAGGGTAACAAGGTCGTCCTGACTCAGGACATCGACTATGGCGTAGCGATAATCTTCTGCTAGTGTGACCAACGCGGACCGGGTTATAGCGCTGCCTTGGGCAAGGGTGTCATGGACAATAAGCCCGACCTTGCCCGAGGTTTGAGCACTCAGTATGCGCAGCAGGTTGGCATCGCGCATCGGCGTCAGAGGGTGATGTTCCATGCCACTCTCGTTCAGCAAAACGCCATTGGCAAACAGATAACCGTTGTAGACAGTGCGCCCGTTGACCGGCAAAGCGGGGCTTGCGACTGTAAATGTCTCGCCGAGGGCCGCGAGCAATGCATCGGCCACCGGGCCGATATTGCCCTTGTCGGTTGAATCGAAAGTTGAGCAATACTTGAAATAGTATTGGCTGCACTCAAGCTGACGTAGCCACTGGAGGGCCTCGAGCGAATCGGCTACCGCCTGGTCAGGCTCCTGAGTACGCGACTTCAGTGCAATTACGACCGCATCGGCCTGGCTCAGGTCGACAGGCTTCTCGGGGACCCCCAGCAACTGTACGGTGTGCATGCCTGAGGCAACCAGAAAACTTGCCAGGTCACTGGCACCGGTAAAATCATCGGCTATACAGCCTAACAGCACGGACATCCTTCACCTCCTCAGGTTGTTAATTAGTGGGTGGAGTGATGAGAATGGCCCGAAAATCGTTCACATTGGTGAGAGTCGGGCCGGTAACGACTTGGCTGTCGATGGCAGCGAAGAAACTATGCGCGTCGTTGTTGCTCAGTGCGGTGTCTGGGCACATCCGAGCGGCCTTCGCTTTTTGCAGGGTGTCGGGGCCGATAACGGCGCCGGCCACCTCCGCCGCACCGTCGACGCCGTCGGTATCGCAGGCAAGGGCGTAAATCCCCTCGCAGCCTTGAAGTGCTAACGCAAGGGCCAGGCAATATTCCGCATTCGGACCGCCAATACCTCCACCTCGACGTGTCACTGTCAGTTCGCCGCCAGATAGCAGAAGGAGTGGTGAATCTGTGTTTTGCATCGAGTCCCGCAAACGGAGCGCCAGTTGCGCGTGATCCGCGGCAACTTCTCGGGCTTCCCCCTCCAGGTCGTCACCCAGAATCCGGACTCTGACCACCTGGCTCTCGACTAATTCTGCAGCAGCACGGAGTGACTGAGAGGGCGCAGCATAGATCAGGTTTTCAGTTCTGGAGATGCGGCTGTCGCCAATGGGGATAACCCCGGTAGGTTGGCTCAATGCTGTGAGCACAGACTTCGGGGTGTCGATAGACCAGGTATCCAGTACTTTGAGGGCGTCGGCTGAGGTGGAATTATCGCCACAGGTTGGCCCTGAGCCGATGAAGGCAGGGTTATCGCCGGGTACGTCGGAGATCATCAGGCTAAGCATTCTGGCCGGATAGGCGGCGGCCGCTAACTGTCCGCCTTTGATGCGGCTGATATGTTTGCGCACGGTGTTCATCTGATCGATGGGTGCGCCAGAACTGAGCAGTGCAGCATTGAGCGCCTGCTTTTCATCCAGCGAAATGGCGCCTGCAGGCTGAATCAGCAGAGAAGAGGCGCCGCCGGAGATCAGGGCCAGTACGAAATCGTCTTCCTGCAGGCTGTTAAGCAGCTCAAGGATGCGGCCTGTCGCTTTTAAACCCGCCTGGTCGGGCACCGGGTGTGCGGCCTCCACAATTTCGATCTGCTGGCAGGGGCGGGAGTAGCCGTAACGGGTAATCACAAGGCCTTCACACGGGCCCCAAGCCGCTTCTACCGCCTCCGCCATCCGTGCACTGGCTTTACCTGCGCCTACCACCACTACACGCCCCTTGGGACGTTCTGGTAAATGCTCAGCGAGGGAGCGTAGAGGGTCGGCCACTTCGACAGCACGGTCAAACAGTGATTGAAGAAATCGGAGGGGGGTTGGGGTAGGCACGAATCCGGCTCCTGTTAAAAGGTTATGCGGCCTCAGGTTGTTAGAAGTTGTTGAGTTGAGACCTGTTCGGAGATTCGCACAGCCTAACGGAAAACGCCGGGCTCATTGTTTAGCACTGCTAATCAAATCGTTAAGAGGAGTGCATTGAATGAGGCAGGGTCGGCGGGCAATGCTTGTGACTCGACCTAGAACACAGCCTGCCTGAGGCTGGGTTACACAATAAGACTAAGAATTTCTGGGAGAAAATAATGCAAGTAATTGGCAAAAGTCTGCTCGCCCTATCCGTTGTTTCCGTTGCAGCTACTACCGCTGTGGCCCAGGCGGACGAATTGGTTTTCGCGCATGGCGCAAATCCTGGCAACCCCCGCTACGAGGCCGCAGAAATGTTCTCGGCCATAATCCCCTCCTGCTCTGACCTAAGCGTTAACCACGCGCATTCAGCCACCCTGGGGAACGATGCGGAGATGCTCACTTCCGCCCAGGCCGGGGTGATTCAGATGAGCGCTAACTCTCAGGGGGCCCTGGCGCAGATCGTGCCGGAAGTGGGAATGCTGGGTTTGCCGTTCCTGTTTGCCGATGAGCCCACAGTTTGGCGGGTATTGGATGGCAAAATCGGACAGGAGCTGGATAAGAAAGCGCAACAGGCCGGCCTCAAGATCGTGGCGTTTTGGGATAACGGTTTTCGCAATGTGACCCATACCAGCAAATTTGTGGCCAAGCCTGCCGATCTGGAGGGAATGAAAATCCGCACGCCGCCGGATCAGGTGACCATCGATATTTTCAAGGCGCTGGGTGCGAATCCGGCTCCACTTGCCTGGAGTGAACTGCCGACAGCGCTGCGCAGCGGTGCTTTCGATGGCCAGGAAAACCCGTTGACCAACATCTATTCAGCCAAGTTGCACGAGATCACCCCCTATATCTCCATGACCGGGCACAAGTACGAGAGTACTCCGGTGGTAGCGGGTCTAGGCTGGTGGAATTCGCTGTCATCCGAGGATCAGGCATGTGTTACCGCCGCCGCTAAACAGGCGGGCTGGTTCCAGCGCGGGCAGAACATGTTGGCCAATCAGAAGCTGCAGACTGTGATGGAAGGGGAAGGGGCCAAGTTCAGCGATGTTGACCGAGAGGCGTTAATCAAGGCCACAGCTTCGGTATATGACAAGTACGAAAGCGAGCTGGGCGACTTCGTGAGCGAGCTGCGCGAGGCGGCACAGTAATGGGTGCCTTTATGGATATGCCAGTAGATAAGTGCGTATCTGCGGCACAGGGGGAGCGTTCGCGCTTCGCCTGGGTCCGCAGCAAAATTACGCGTGTCGTGGGGGCCATTAATTTCGCCAGTGCGACCATTGTTATAGCTACCCTGGTGACCATGTTTCTGGCGATTCTGGTCAATGTCGGGCTGCGTTACCTGTTCGGTTCGGGTATTACCTGGGCTTACGAGATTCCCTCGATCCTGTTTCCCTGGGCTGTGGCCGGTGGCCTTGTGATGGCTACAGCACAGGGGCGCAATATTGCTGTCGATGCGATTATCAAGATGCTGCCAGAGCGCCTGCGATGGATGCTGGCGATTCTGATCAGTGCCTTTACCTGTGCGATATCGGTGGGGGTTGTCTACTACTCGGTGCCTATCGTTAAGGCTGCCCAGTACAGCCACCTGGCTGAAACCGGCGTTGCGCAAATCTATGGTTATAGCAGCCTGCTATATGCCTTTTCGATGATCGCCCTGATCTCGTTGTTGAACCTGACCGAGTACTTGCTGGGTCAGAAGATGGAGGTTGCTAGTCCATCGGAGTCCAACTTTAGCTAAGCCAATCTATTAATGCGGAGATAATAATAATGACCGCGATTTTTATTTGGGTGTTTCCCATTCTCCTACTGCTTGCCGTACCGGTAGCCTTCGCTATGATCGGTACTTCCGGCATCGTTCTGCTGCTAGATGGTAAATCTCTTGCGGTGATTGCTCAGCGGCTCTATACCCCGACACAGAGCTTCCCCATGTTGGCGATCCCCTTCTTTATTTTGGCGGGAAGCCTGATGATGTCGGGACGCTTCGGTGAACACCTAGTTAACTTTGCCAAGTTGCTGGTGGGGCGCTTCAAAGGGGGCATGTGCCATGTAAGCGTGGTGGGTTCGGTTGTTTTTGGCGGAGTCTCCGGTTCGGCGGTGGCCGATGCTTCGGCACTGGGTAATGCATTGATTCCCGTACAGAAACAGAACGGTTATCCAGCGGGGTTTGCCGCAGCTGTCAACTCTGCGTCCTCCACAATATCAGTGCTTATACCGCCTTCAATTCCTTTGATTCTGTATAGCCTGGTGTCCAGTACCTCGATTATCGATCTGTTTGTCGCAGGCATTATTCCGGGGATTCTGCTGGGCGTCGGCATGCTGGCGTTGACCTGGTTTGCGGCACTGCGACGTGGATTCCCGGCTGCCAGGGTTGAAGGGGGCTGGAAAAAATGGAAAGCGGAAATCAAACACGCCCTGCCGGCGTTGCTGATGCCTGTCTTCGTTATCGGCACGCTGCGCTTCGGCGTCGCGACGCCCACCGAGGTCAGTGTGATGGCGGTAGCTTATGGCCTGGTTATCGGGATCCTGGTGTATCGGGATCTCAATTGGGCGGCCATCCGTTCCGCCTTGCTGGAAACCGGGGTAATGACAGGCGCCGTGATGGCGATCATTATGGCATCGTCCATCATCCAGTGGCTGCTGACCATGGAGCAGGTGCCCCAGCATCTGACCCATTGGGTGACCGGCTCCCTCTCCGAGCCCTGGATGGTGATTCTGGCGATGAACATCATCATGCTGATCGTGGGGACTTTCCTTGACCTGCCCGCAGCGATGCTGCTGTTAGGGCCGCTATTTGCCGGTATCGCGGTATCCATCGGTCTGGATCCGGTACAGCTGGGTCTGATGATGGTGGTTAACCTGGCGATCGGTCTGTATACGCCACCGATAGGCACCACTTTGTATATATCCTCAGGCATCGCCAACATCTCGGTTGGCAGCGTAGTCAAAGAACTGATTCCTTTCTATCTGTTGGCACTGGGAGTGCTGGCGCTAATCAGCTATGTACCGGCGATGACTATTTACTAACCAGTGATTAAAAACGACAGGTGGCTATCTTCTGGTGGGCATCTGTCGTTTTTTAAATAGGTGTTATAAATATGGGAACTTATTTTAAAATCCGATGTGGACTTTAGCAGGATTAAATGGAAGGTTTTTTAATCCTTTAATTGATTGCTTTACGGTTTGGTAGCTGATAAGTAGGAAAAGACTTCTGGATCATCATAGATCGGCGTATTTGTCTCGTTAAGAAGACGGCTGATATGGCTTTCGTGGGCTTCCGCCTGTTGCAAAATCCAGTTAATGAAAACCTGAACCAGCTTCCGGCTATGGTGACGACTGGGGCAGACGATCCTGTATGCAGGAAAACGTATGGCTCCCATTTCGGGAACGAGAGGAACCAGAGTCCCGGAGGTGAGTTCGTCGTAGGTGAGGGTCGTGGATTCCAGAACAACCCCGACGCCGTTGATCGCTTGCTGAATAGCCATGGAGGAGCGGTCGAATCTGAGCGCCGTGTCTTGAGTATTGCGGGTGATGCGGTGCCGTGCCAGCCAGTTATCCCACTGAATCACCGCTTTGATACTGTCGACAAGCCGCATCTTTTGCAGCATCTCCAGCGGTGAGTTACAGGTGCGCCGCAATTCGTCACGATAGGCGGGGCTACAGATAGGCAGGATATAATCCGATACCACCTCTTCGCAGTGCAGCCCCGCCAGTGAGCTGTGCCCATAGCGTATATCGAAATCAACCACCTCCCGTTCGAAGTTCGAGGGATCGGGACTCGCGTCTACCCTGAGATCCCACTCGGGGTGCTTCTGGATAAAATCGGCCAGTTTGGGGCTAAGCCAGCGGATCGCAAAGCTTGGAGAGACCCGAATAATCAACTGATGACTATCCCTGTGGCGAGAGATGAGCTGCCGCGCGTTATGCAGGATGCCGAATGCGGAGGTGGTCGCCAGGTAGAGTTGTTCCCCTTCGGCGGTCAGGCTGAGCTGGCGCTTTTCGCGGCGAAACAGGCTGATGCCCAGGAGTTCTTCCAGCAGCTTGATCTGCTGGCTGACGGCCGAGGGAGAAACGTTTAACTCCTCGGCAGCCCTTGCTACACGGCCGTTTCGAGCAACGGATTCAAAGTAAATCATGCCATTGAGGCTGGGATCTCGTGACATCGTTCAGCAGCTTTATCGGTGAAGACTGCGCTCAGTCTAAGGCATTTTTTTGTTAAGTAAAACTTAATAGATGCTAACCAGCTGCTGATTGAAAAAGTGGGGCGTTAAACGGAATATTAAATCACTGACCTAGACGGTGCTGAGACATATTCAATATATGTGATCAAACTTATCTAAAGATGGGTTTAAAAAGCACTGCAGAGAATTTAGTACCTGATGCGCCTGCCGGTGCGGGCGTTAAATTTAAAAAATATAAAGAGATAAAATAATGGGACTATTACAAGGTAAATTTGCCATTATCACCGGTGCCGCTTCTAAAAATGGCCTTGGTAAAGCAACAGCTAAACTCTTCGCGGAACAGGGTGCGACGGTTGCAATTTTAGACCTGGATGAACAAGCAGCAAAAACAGCCGCTGCTGATATAGGTGCTCAGCATGTCGGTCTGGCCTGCGACGTAACCGACAAGGATAGCTGTTATACCGCCGTGCGTACGTTGATCGAGATCTGGGGCCAAATCGACATCCTGGTCAACAATGCCGGTATTACCCAGCCGCTGAAGATTATGGATATCGAGCCTAAAAACTATGATGCGGTGCTCGATGTGAATCTGCGCGGAACCCTGTACATGACTCAGGCGGTTACTCCGCAGATGCGTGAGCAGAAAATCGGCTCAATCGTCAATATCTCCTCCGTCTCAGCCCAGCGTGGCGGCGGTATTTTCGGCGGCCCTCACTACTCTGCGGCCAAGGCCGGGGTACTTGGTCTCACCAAAGCATCGGCACGGGAGCTGGCGCCGGACAATGTCCGTGTCAATGCGGTCTGCCCTGGCTTTATCGCCACCGATATCACCGGCGGACTGCTGACGCCGGAGATGCTGGAATCCATTGTCGCCGGTATCCCGATGGCTCGTGCAGGCGAAGCGAAAGATGTGGCCGGCTGCTGCCTCTTTTTGGCCTCTGACCTGGCGGCCTATGTCACTGGCTCCGAAGTCGATGTCAACGGTGGTTCCCTGATCCACTGATCCCCTTTTCGCTCCAAAGCTGGAAGCCCCCCGGCCGCCAGGACGGGTTTTGGGTTGGAGCCACCTCCAACCCAATTTTTTCGCCCTGATACGGCGGCGCGATACGCGTTGGCGGGTCGACAGGGGATGTCCGCAACGGCCAGCGGCGGGCTCTTCAAAAGGTTCAATCATGCAGAAAATTGTCTTTCTTGACCGGGGTACCCTCGGGCCAAGTGTTCAGGTGAATCGTCCCCGGATCGAACATCAGTGGACCGAATACGAGGCGACAAGCGCCGATGAGGTGGTGTCGCGCCTGGACGGTGCGCAGGTTGCCATAACCAACAAGGTGCCGCTGCGCAGCAGAACGCTTGAGTTATTACCGGATCTGAAACTGATCGTGGTGGCGGCCACCGGATATGACGTGATCGACATGGATTACTGTCGTGCACACGGGATTACCGTCTGTAACGTGCGTGGATATGCCCACAACACAGTGCCCGAGCATACGCTGGCGCTGATCTTCGCCCTGCGCCGTTCACTGGTGGGTTATCGCCAGGATGTTATGGCCGGTGAGTGGCAGAAATCGGGGCAGTTCTGCTTCTTTAACCACCCCATTTCCGACCTTGCCGGATCGACCCTTGGAATCATCGGCAAGGGCGTATTGGGACAGGCGGTGGGCCGGCTCGGTGAAGCGCTGGGGATGCGGGTGCAATATGCCGCGTTCAAGGATGCGACTCAGCCAGAACCTGGTTTTGTGGCGTTCGACGAATTCTTGCGCAGTAGCGATATCATCTCGCTGCACTGTCCGTTAACCCCGCAGACCCGTGACTTGCTGGCGTTTGATGAATTCAGGCAGATGGAGCGCAAGCCGCTGCTGATCAATACCGGTCGGGGTGGCCTGGTCAACGAAGCAGATTGTGTACGTGCTCTGGATGAGGGGCTGATCTCCGGTATCGGCTTTGACTGTCTGACCTCGGAGCCGATGAACGACGAACATCCTTTCCATGCCATCCTTGCGCGTCCCAACGTTATCGTGACGCCTCACGTGGCCTGGGCCAGTGCAGAAGCGATGCAGACGCTTTGGGACCAGGTGGTTTCTCATATCGATAACTACGTCGCTGGTAGCCCAACCAACGTACTTAACTGATTCAGCGGCTGGCTCGGTCTAACTGTCGCCAGCACACCTTGGAGGTCCTGAGAGATGAAAAAACAACAAAATAACGCTCTCGCCAATGCGATCCGGATGTTGTCCGTCGATGCAATTGTGCGTGCAGGAGAGGGGCACCAAGGCGTACCTCTTGGCATGGCAGAGATCGCCACCGCTCTGTTCACTGAACATCTCAAGTTCAACCCCGAAGATCCCACCTGGCCGGACAGAGACCGTTTTGTGCTCTCCAACGGACATGGCTCCATGTTGCTGTATTCGCTCCTCTACCTCACTGGCTATGAAGAGGTAACCCTGGATGCGGTGAAGAACTTCCGAGTGCTGGGCTCGGTGTGTGCAGGCCACCCGGAATTTGAGCAGACGGCAGGAATTGAAGTCACCACCGGGCTGTTGGGGCAGGGGATCGCCAATGCCATGGGAATGGCTGTCGCTGAAGCTTATCTCCGCGCCCGCTTTGGCACCGAACTGGTGGATCATTATACCTATGCATTTGTTGGCGACGGCTGTCTGCAGGAGGGGATCGGGCAGGAGATGATCTCGCTTGCCGGCCATCTGGAACTAGGCAAGCTGATCCTATTTTGGGACGACAACAGGATTACTGATGACGGCAGTACAGAGCTGTCGATCAGCGAAGATGTGGCGCAACGCTTCCGCGTCGGCCAGTGGCACGTGATCGAAGTCGATGGCCACGATCAGGTAGCGGTATCCGAGGCGATCGTACAGGCGAAAGCGGATCCGAGGCCCTCGTTAATCGCCTGCCGTACGGTGATCGGCCGCGGTATCCCCCGTGTTCAGGGCCAACGTGGAGGGCATAGCGCACGCCTGTTCAACGATGACGCCGATGCCACACGTGAGTATCTCGACTGGCACCATGCCCCCTTCGAAATTCCTGACGATCTGCTGCAGTCCTGGCGTGAAGCGGGTCGCCGTACCCGGGCTGACTACGATAGCTGGCAGCAACGCCTGAACAAACTGTCGGCGGCGGAGCGGTACGAGTGGGACCGGGTGCAGGCAGGAAAGCTACCTGAAGGCTGGCGTGAGGTGCTGCATCAATACAAACAGAATGTATCCAGAGAGGAAGGGGCAAAGCCGGGGATTTTTGCCTCCGCTGAAATCAATGACCTTTTGTGCGATGTGCTGCCGGAACGCATGGTCGGCTGCGCGGACCTGGAAGCTCCGACCTCTCATAAGCGCAGCCAGCGTGCGTTTACTCCCGATGACCGGGGCGGCTCCTATATCCACTGCGGTATCCGTGAACACCTGATGGGTGCCATGTCCAACGGCATGGCTGCCCATGGTGGAGTGATGCCTCTGGCGGTGACCTATCTGGCCTTTTCCGACTATGAACGCCCCGCCATGCGTATGGCGGCGTTGATGGGTCTACCGGTGAGGTTTGTGTTCAGCCATGACTCGATCGGCGTGGGGCGCAACGGACCGACCCATCAGCCGGTGGAAATTCTGGCTTCACTAAGGGCGATGCCGAACATGCTGGTGATGCGCCCCGCCGATGCGGTCGAGGCGGCTGAGTGCTGGGAGGTGGCGCTGGGGCATCGAACCGGTCCTGCCAGCCTGGTGTTTGCCAAGCAGGAACTACCGGCTGTTTGTGGCGCAGAAGCAACGGAGAACCGTTCACGCCGCGGTGCCTACGTGCTGCACGAAGCAGAGGAGGGCGAACGCCAGGTAACGCTGTTGGCAACAGGTTCAGAGGTCAGTATTGCTGTTGCAGCGCGTCGTGAACTACAGCAGCAGGGGATCGCTACAGCGGTTGTTTCAATGCCCTGTTGGGAGTTGTTTGAAGCACAGGACACTGAGTATAAAAAACAGGTACTCGGAGTGGACACTGTCAGGGTGGGTGTCGAAGCGGCATTACGATTTGGCTGGGATCAATATCTCGGAGAGCGGGGTGGGTTTGTCGGCATGACTGGCTTCGGTCTGTCGGGTGGCGTCGAGGAGCTGTACCAGCACTTTGGCATTACCCCAGAAGCGGTTGTCGAGAAGGTAAAAACGCTGCTGTAAATGGCTGACATATGTAACCCAAATAGGTAACCCATATTGCAGTTCCTGACCTGGCTGTCGTCGAGCGGCGGTGGGGGCAGGACTGCGCGGTTATAAAACCTCCCCGACTTAGGTGTGAATTAGGTGTGAAACACGATGAATAATTTTGTTCACGACCTCAAGGCGCCGCTGCGAGAGAACGTTCGCCTGCTGGGACGACTGCTTGGTAATACCATTCGACGCGACTGTGGCGACGAATTTCTAGCCAAGGTGGAAACCATCCGCATGCTGTCCAAGGATGCTCGCCGGGGCAAGGCGCGCACGGAGGATCTGATCGCGGCGCTCAAGGGGCTGAAAGAGGACGAGCTGATCCCCATGGCGCGGGCGTTCAGCCAATTCCTGAATTTAGCCAACCTGGCCGAAGAGCATCACCGGGTGCGGCGTCGTAGCAGTCTGGTGGTATCTAGGCCGGACCCCTATGCGCTGGGGCAGGTGCTGGACGATACCCTGGCGCACGGCATCGATGCCGACACCTTGGCAAAAAAAGCCGCCGAGTTGCAGGTGGAACTGGTACTGACTGCCCACCCGACCGAAGTTAATCGGCGTACGTTTATCCAGAAGTACGACCAAATGGCTGACAAGCTGGCCAGCCTGGATCAGGAGCATCCGCTCAGTCACCGCTATCAGGATATCGAAGATCGGCTGCAGCAACTGATCAGTGAGGCCTGGTACACCAATGAAATTCGCACGGAACGGCCGACACCGGTTGACGAGGCCAAGTGGGGATTCGCTGTCATCGAGAGCTCACTCTGGCATGCCCTGCCGGTATTCCTGCGCAATTTTGATCGTGAACTGGAGCGGGTTTCCGGGCAGAGGTTGCCCTGGAATGCAGCGCCGATCAGCTTTGCGTCATGGATGGGGGGCGACCGGGATGGCAACCCCAATGTGACCGCCAGGGTCACCGAAGAGGTGCTGCTCCTGTCCAACTGGATGGCTGCTGACCTGTTCCTCAAGGATATTGAACAGCTACGGCAGGAACTGTCCATGAGCCGTGTCAGCAAGGAGCTGCAGGACTCGATCGGCTGCAGCCGTGAACCCTACCGCGCACTGCTCCGCGAAGTTCGCCGTAAGCTGGCCAACACCCGGGACTGGGCCGAGCGGTGTATTCGTCAGGGCTGGGTGCCTCTGGAGGATGGCTATGCCAGCAATCAAGAGCTGGTTGAGCCGCTGTTACTCTGTGATCGCAGTTTACGCGAGGTTGGAATGGACGAGATCGCGGACGGCAGCTTGCGCGATATCCTGCGCCGTGTAGCGGCTTTTGGCCTCACCCTGACTAGGCTGGATATCCGCCAGAATGCAGAACGCCATGCGGAGGTTTTTGCAGAACTCACAGCGTATTACGGCTGGGGGGATTATCACTCCTGGAGTGAAACAGAAAAGCAGGCGTTTCTGCTGAAAGAGATGGATAGCCAGCGTCCTCTGCTGCCCAAAGACTGGCAGCCCGATGCGGCTGTGCAGGAAGTGCTGGATACGTTTACGGTGATTGCGCGTCAGCACCCGGAAGCGCTGGGCAGCTATGTGATCTCCATGGCCAGCAGCCCCTCCGATGTATTGGCGGTAAGGCTACTGCTGAAGGAGCAGGGGGTTCAGTTTCCGATGCGGATCGTTCCCCTGTTTGAGACTTTGGCTGACCTGGATAACGCCGCAGGCTGTGTGGCCGATCTGCTCGATACATTGGAGTACCGCCGTTATTGTGGCGACCATCAGGAGGTGATGATCGGTTACTCCGACTCATCTAAGGATGCCGGCACTCTGGCCGCCTCCTGGGGGCAGTATCGCGCCCAGGAAGCGCTAACGCAGGTGTGCAAGGAGCGGGGTGTCAAACTGACACTGTTCCATGGCCGTGGCGGTACCGTGGGGCGCGGAGGCGGTCCCAGCCACAGTGCGATACTCAGCCAGCCGCCGCATTCGGTGAACGGTACCCTGCGCGTTACTGAACAGGGTGAGATGATCCGTTTGAAGTTCGGTATGCCTGAGATCGCGGTGCGCAATATGGAGCTTTATGCCAGCTCTGTGCTGGAAGCGAGTCTAGCCCCTTCACCTGCGCCCAAAGCAGAATGGCGGGGCCTGGTAGACCGTATGGCGGATGAGGCCCACGGAATCTATCGTGGTGTGGTGCGCGAGAACGATCTGTTTGTGTCCTATTTCCGGCAAATCACACCGGAACAGGAGTTGGCTAAATTGCCCCTGGGAAGCCGTCCCGCCAAGCGTAATGTGCATGGCGGAGTGGAAAGTCTGCGTGCGATTCCCTGGATTTTTGCATGGACCCAGATACGCCTGATGTTGCCTGCCTGGCTTGGCAGTGCCGCGATCGAAAAGGCGCTGGACAGCGAGGACGCAGAGACTCTGCAAGAGATGCGTGAGCACTGGCCCTTTTTTCGAACCTACACGGATATGCTGGAGATGGTGCTGGCAAAATCAGAGTCGGATATTGCGGCCTATTATGAGCAGCGCCTGGTCGATCCTGTCCTGCAGCCCCTGGGGACTGAACTGCGTCAGCGTCTGCAGAACGCACAGGCGATGATCAAGCGGCTTACCGGCAACGCAGAGCTGCTGCAGAATAATCCGGTTGTGCGTCAGTCGATTGATGTGCGTAACCCCTATATCGATCCGTTGCATTACCTCCAGGCCGAGTTGCTATACAGGGAGCGCACCGCGTCCAATCAGGTAGTGGAACAGGCCTTGATGGTGACAATGACTGGGATAGCAGCAGGGATGAGGAACACGGGGTGACTGCTCCCCGCCCTGACGGACGGGCCGTCAAACTTCCTAGTCGTCTACCGACGAGCAATCGGAGTTACCGCTCAATGCAACTTCCGGTTAGCATCGATCTGGTTCTTAGTCCTTTCCAGAGCCGCGCTGTATTCGTGCTGGCTCCCCGAAGAATCTACGGCGGAAACAGCAGTAGCCAAAGCCTGAAGATTTCGTTCGGCCGCATTGAACTGTTTCTGAAGGCTCAGCAACTCCCTGTAGTAGTTGGAGTTCGATCGGATCTTGTCAGTGTCCGCGGTGGGTACTGGGATACCGATGCCGTCAAAAATACCGAATTCTTCGAAGCGCTGAATGGCCATCGGATGGTCAGGAATGATGACGACCGTGGTCCAGTCCGGTCGTAGAGGAGCGGAGTAGATATGCAGTCGGCAACCAATAGCCGCGGCGGAGGATTTAAGCTGTTTGATCAGCTGCGGGACAGACATCATTGCCTCTGATGATTGGTTTCAGATGACTCCGAACGATGAGTTTACACGACACATGGTGGGGGATTCTCCACTTTCTCAACATCATTGGCTGCAGTTCTAATCATAAGGTGATCATCTGTAGCAATCTGCTACAATAGTCTTGAGGTAATTAATTGGGGGGAGTTTCCCATGGCTAAAGCCAGTTCTCCGATGCGTCTGCAGCAGTCGCTTGTTAAAGCAGCACAAGCTGCAGGCAGATTTGAGCATCGTTCTGCTGCTGAGCAGATTGAGTTCTGGGCTGACGTAGGCAAACGTCTGACCAGTCATTTGAGTGCCATCGAACTCATGGAGTTGTCTGTTGGCCTAGCGAAGATCAAAGTCGAGCCCGCCGCCGATCCTTTCGTTAATCCAGATGATGTATTCACCCAAATCGAGGCAGAGCGTAGTACCGGTACGTTGAACCAGGGAATCACTACCAGCTCTGTTCGATATCAGACATCCAGTCGCTTTCCAGGAAAGCTTGAGCGTATAGACGCTAATGGTGAAGTTATGGTCGGAATGTTCCACAACGGTGTGTTTCAACAAGATGAGAAAATTGTCGCTGGGTGAGACAGTGATATTATTCAGATAATGAGAAAGCAACTGTGGGTGTTGGTTGGGGGCAATGGTGCAGGGAAATCGACCTTTTATCATCGTTTCCTTGAGCCCAAAGGAATGAAGTTCGTTAATGCGGATGTTCTGGCTAAGCAGTTCTATCCGGAAGCTCCAGAAGCTCATAGCTACGAAGCTGCAGAGCAGGCAGGTATCCTGCGGGAGCGGATGCTAGCGGAAGGACGCAATTTTGCGTTTGAAACGGTATTTTCCCACCCGTCGAAGATAGATTTTATCGCCAAAGCCAAGAGCTATGGTTACGAGATCATCATGGTGGTTCTGCATGTTAACGATGTCTCACTTAACAAAGCACGTATTAGTCAGCGCGTGGAAGAAGGGGGACATTTCGTGCCGGATGAAAAAGTCGAGACACGAATTCCACGCACACTGGCTAATATCAAAGCAGCTATCCCATTGTGTGATCGTGTTCACATTTTGGACAACTCCAGCTTCGATAGCCCATTTCGCCAAGTTTTAACTATCTCAAACCAAAACGTTGATTATGCTTGCAGTCCGCTCCCTGATTGGGCACAGAATTTAATTAGGATCTCCTCAGTTTGAAGTCTGGAGGCGGGAACCTCTTCCTATCGCGGTATACGAAAGTGCGAGCCTGGCAAAGCGTGGCGCCATTAATTCACTTGCCGTGCAAGGTCGGCGTTATCGGGTGGTCTACAATAGCTCAAGTCTGGCCGGGCAGGTTGCGGCGGTTGAAAGCGGTATTGCTGTTGCTGTGCTAACTCGATGTAGTGTTCCTCCACATTTGGAGATCCTTGGCATGGAACAGGGTTTAGGGCCATTAGAGCCGATGGAGGTATCGGTATACCGGAGCAGGGCATCCCAAGGAAATGCAGCGGTTGATCGCCTCTTTAGTCTCTTGGCCCACACACTCAGGGGGTAATCATCTCAATCTACGTTGCAGGCTCACCTCTGAGCCTGCATGGCGCTTTCTCTTCTGTTCACAGTTTCCAACAAATGCACTTTGAATCCCTTAGGGATATCCGCAGAATCAATGAGGGGGCGTATGTCGGCCATTTTCTTGCTGATGTTATCGATACACGCCAGCACGCTTTTCCTGTTAAGGCCTAGCGATTCACCAAGGTTTAAAAAATCCTGTTGGGTGTAATAGCCGAAATAGCTGTAGGCTTCTGAATGATTCCCTTGGCGTTCGGCTTCCATCAATGGCATTGCCAAGTAACCCAGATTGCTGATTTCGTAGACTATGGTGGGCACGCAATCATAGTTGGGTGACAGTCCAGGGAAGAAAAGACCGGTATCACCTGGCTCTCGGATAACGCTGAAGTTCTTCAAATGAAGATCTTCATTCCCCATAAGGTAGGCGGCCAGTACTCGGGTGAAGTAATCCAACATGACGCTGAGCTTCCCACCCGTCGCCTCTTTCAGAACTAACCCCGCGGATTCATAGCTACTCTCGTATTTATCATGTTTGGTAAAATCCGAGAGGGAGCAGAGATCTTCCATCGGACGTTTATCAGCTACTCCATGGTCACGGTCGAAGCGTCGGGTTACGTAGGCTTTCTCGCCGTCGTTGAACTCGATTAACGCGCATTGTGCTGTATTGATACCAAGCGTTCTACTGATCAGCATGCCCAGGTGTTCCAGCTCCGCACAATTCGGATACTGGTCAGGGGAGGGCTTAATGATAAAGGCGCCCTGCGTATCGGTTGGAACCAGCGTGTTGTTCACATCGTCGAAGCGCATTGATAGTTTCTGCTGGACACCGGAGATCGAAAGACCTTTGACCGTTTTGGCGCCCTCGGCGAACAGTTCTTTGCGAGTCACCGACAGCCGGCCACTGAAACGAGTAGTTCCATACAGCTTTCGTGCATCAGCATCGCGCATTCGGGGATTGGAGTTTCGCTCAGGTATATCCTTGAGCGTTATCAGGCATTTCTGAGTCACTCCACTATCTCCTCTAGGCTTACAGCTCCCACTAGATCCTTGCCGTTCGCAATCAACATGGAAAAAGTATCTCGCTCATCAATATGCTGAAGCTGAGACTGGAGCTTCAGTAGCCAGCCTTCCGACGCTAGGTTTTCGAAAAAGGGAAACAGCTGGTCGGAATGGTAAGCCTCTTTCTGCAAAGGGAGTCGATAGGCAATTGGGGCTCCATGTGCCAGATAGGTGGCGTCATACTGGAAGGTGTACGCGCCTGATTCATGCTGGATAAGTACACCGGCCAGGACTCCGTTTTGGAGCACGTTCACTTTCCGATCCACAGCGAGACTCCCAGGGCATCAAACACTTTCACCAAGGTTTCGAAGTTGACGTTGAGTTGCCCCTTCTCCAGCTTACTCAGAGTCACAGTGGAAACGCCGGAAAGCAGTGCCAGGTTTTCCAGGGTGAGTTGCTGTGTCTCACGTGCGCTAAGTAGCATCTGACCGCACGTCGCCTTACTGAAGGGTTCCAGGTTCCGCTGCTGACGGAGCCCCGCAATGCGCGACTCCTGGTTGGCAATGATCTCCTTCAGCTCCGTCAACAGCTCATCAACACGAGCGGAGGAGGTGCTTTTATTGCTCAATTCGTTGAGTGCGCTAGACAAACTAAAGACCTCTTTGCTTTTAAGATAAACACATAGCGTGTTCTAAAGACATCTTAGTTTTACAGCTTTCAATGTCAAATTATCTTTGTTTCTTCATGAAATATTTTGAAAAAATATAAGAAATATTTGAATTTGTGTGGCTCTACACCCTTCCTTGCAAACTGCACTTAAGCATTATCGGTTGTCCGACAGGATGAATATCCAGGATCAGCTCCACCAGGAGTCCCTCCTACGCTCAGTTCATTCCGCGGAATTAGGTCAATCCGGATGATCTAATTCCGGCCAACTTGAGACTCCGTTTTGGCTACAGTGCCGAAAATTTAAGGAGTCGAGCATGAAACCTTCCATCCGAGTCGGAGCATTCGCGCTGGCGATTGCCTGCATTGCGATACCTCTGGCGCAGGCCGATGTGTGGAGTGAGCGGGCGGCACTGGCGCAGATTGCGTCGGAACTGACCGCATTAGAACGTCTGGTTAACGATACCCAGAAGCTGTCTGAAAACGACTCCCGCGTGAAATTCGATTACGACGTGTTGATGAAGGATCTGGAAGTGATCCGTGGCGGAATCAACACCCACCTTTCCCAGCCAATTAACCCCGTGATGCCCTCCCGAGTCGATGCCTTGGGAGGCGAATACACGGAGAAAAACCAATGAGCTGGAAGACCGATTTCAACACCGGTGCCAGTGGCTTTCTGACGGCGGATGACACGTTGTTCGCCATGCAGGCCATTGGTGCCACGTTGATCCTCACTTGGGTCGCCTGGGTCTGTGTGCTGGCCTACAAGGATTACGCCTCCGAAAAGATCAAAGGCAACCAAGTGATTTTCCTGTGGTTCCGCGCCGTCTTTGCCTTGTCGGTGATTCTCTACCTGTTAGTCAACTAGGAGACTACTTCAATGAAACAACTCTGGACTCGTATGAACGCAGCGGTGGCTGCTGCACCACTCTTGCTGGCCGCTCGTGCCGAAGGAGCCTTGCCCACTACAGCAGATCCGACTAATGCGCCGGCAGACGGTAACTACATCGATCTGCTCAAGGGGTATGCCTTCGATATCGGCATTGTTGTCGGTTTGATCGTTGCCACTATCGCTTTCCTCGTCGTCGCCAACAACTGCATTGGTGTTTACAAGGAGATCGGTACTGGTCGCCGCACCTGGGGAGATTTGGGTTCTCACGGTGCGTTCGGTGTGTTGCTGCTGGTGTTTGTGGTGTACCTGCTCACCGAGGCTGCAGGGGTCATTTTCGACGCCTAACGCTTAACCCGCTCGCAACAGGCGGTGTGCGGAGTGGGGGCATTCCTGGAATGCGCTCACTTCATTTCCTCCAACCCCAAATTAACCATTCAAAGAGAGTTGGCACATGGCCGAACTGGAGGGCATGAGTGATGGCGAGATCGACTATATCCCTGATCGCTTGATCGCAGATCCGGTGGTATTTCGAGGCATGACCGATGGCGAGGTGGTCTTCATCGTCGTGGTTGGATTGGTCTTCTGGATTCCGGTTTGCGTGCTGATTCTGATGGTTTTCGGCATTGGGATTTTCGGCGTTGCTGCCGGTGCCGGCATGACGATCGTGACACTGATTTTGGCGGGTAAGGAATTAACCCGTATCAAGCGCAAGCAACCCGATGGCCTGCACATCGTGTATTTCAAGCGACTGCTCCAGCGTAAAGGGCTGGCCCGGTTCGGCTTTATTGATGAATCGGCGAGCTGGGATATCCGTCGCTCCTCGCCAGTCGAGCGTGTGAACGTCGTCACTGATGAAGAGGAAGAAGACTGATGAGTAGAGTGAAGCGGGCGTTGGATGCACGAGACGCCCATGTAATGAGTCTGCGCCTGATTATTGTGGTACTGATCGGTGTGATTGCGTATGCCATGTTTGGTTGGTCTCAAGCTCCGAAACGCATCAAGGTGGATATCCCGCCCGACCTCCGGACAGGATCCAGCCGCGGCATCGAAGAACGCCATCCGTATAACGTCTACGGGTTTGGCCTGTATATCTGGCAACAGCTGAACAACTGGCCTGTGGCCGGTGAGAAAGATTACCCCGCCAACATCGCCCGCATGGCGTGTTACATCACCCCGCGCTTCCAAGCTGAGTTGAAGCGTGACCTGGAACAGAAAGGCCGCCGTGCTGAGCTGGCGCGTACTCGCGCTCTGCAGGAAATGTTTGATCGCCCCTACGAACCGAAGCGCGTCTGGGTCGAGTCTGGCGAGTCCTGGGTGTCCTACTACGACGTCTCCATCAAGGAAACCTTCCGCGGTGAAACCGTGAAGGATATCTACGTGCGGTATCCGATCCGGATTGTGCGCTGGGATACCGATGCTGAGTGCAACCCCTGGGGGCTGGCGCTGGATGGATTCTATGAAGAGCCGGTGCGACTTGAGCGCCGAGAGCAAGAACGACTGGACGCTAACCAGGGGGAAAATCCGGCATGAAATTTAAACTCCTCGCCTGTGTCATCGCTTCGTGCCTGAGCCTGAGCGCGATGGCTACCGAAGTGGTGCACTACACCAATAAACCTGTAGTGGTAGAGCTGCACGCAGGACAAGAGCGCAAAATCCAGTTCGGTGATCACGTCAAAGTGGGTGTGACTCGACAACAAGAAGTTGAAAAGCAGTTTCGTGTGCAGTCAGCGCAAGGGGCTGTGTTGATTCGTCCCGAAAAGCCGTTTGAACGAGAGCGAGTGGTGATCAAACGGATCACTGATGGCAAAGTTGTGCTGCTCGATCTGATTGCAACGCCAGCGCCGGCAAAGGCTGACCCGCTTGAAGATATGCGCATCTACCTGGAAAACGAGAACACCATTGAACAGGAAGTGCAGCAAAGCGAGCAGGCTGTCGCCAAGCATCAACCGCAGGTTACGCCGATTACCCTGACACGCTATGCCGCCCAGAAGCTCTACGCGCCGACCCGGCTGCATAAAGTGATTCCCGGTATATCCGAGGCGAACCTGAATGACATGCTCAATCAGGAGGTGAGAGCGTTCAAAGGGCTTAACCGAGTACAGACGCATGTTAAGCCAGTGCTGGCGTACAAAGCCAATAACCTCTACGTGGTAGCGCTGCTGGTACGAAACACTACCCATGAAAACGTGACGCTGAATTACCTCGATATCAACCTGCCGTTTACCCATGCCACCTTCCAGCATCACCAGCTTAGCCGTACTGGCACTGCCGGTGATCGCACCATCCTCTATCTGGTCAACGACCGCCCACTGACGGAAACACTGGTGCCGTGGACGTATTACGACACGGCTGCGGACG
Organism: Marinobacterium lutimaris; assembly: GCF_900108065.1. Taxonomy (GTDB): domain Bacteria; phylum Pseudomonadota; class Gammaproteobacteria; order Pseudomonadales; family Balneatricaceae; genus Marinobacterium_D; species Marinobacterium_D lutimaris. The sequence continues at coordinate 28,490 of NZ_FNVQ01000011.1, forward strand.
TTAATGGGGGGCAGGGCAATGAAAAGTAACCTGCTTATCAAAATCATGGCGGTGATTCTGGTCGGTGTCGGCCTGATGATCATCATCACCAAGATGAAAAGCGGCGCTTCCCAGGAGGATCTGCAAGCGGTCGAGCAGAAGCCTCAACGGGAGTACAACGGCCTCGCCGATAATGCGATGACCGATGAGCAGTTGGAGAAAGAATACGGCGTCGATTTCGACTCTCCCGAAGAGACCATGCGGACGCTGACCACGCAGATCCAGTCACTACGCACAGAGAACGAGCGCATAGCGGATGAGAACGCGACCTTGCGCCGGGATGCCTCGAAATTACTCGATATGGAAGACAGCATTTCAAGCCGCGTCGAAGGGCGATTGGAGCAGGCACAGGGGCAGGTCGATGAGCAGTCCCGTGAGCTGGAACAGCAGCGCCGCCGTTCTGAAACGCTGCTTGGCAAGCTGGAAAGCCGGCTGGCTGAACTGGAGCGTGGAGGAGGCTCAGACCAGGGCAGTGCAACGAATGCGGCCGGGTATGACATCGGTGCAGCCAATATCCCGGATGGATTGGGCTATGACAGCAGTGGAACCGCCCAGCTCATCTGGATTAACCCGTTGGATGCCCAAGTCGATACCAAGCAGGGCACGATTACCATGCCGGAGTTTAAAGCGCCGAACTTGGGTTTCATGCCGGAAGGCGAAGAAGTGCGCCTTGGCCGTAAGGGCAATCAAAACGAAGTAGAGTCCGTGAAGGCGTACACCTTGCCGGCCAACGCCACCCTGATGGGGTCAACCAGTATGACGGCCTTGTTGGGGCGTATACCGGTAGGCGGTCAGATTCCGGATCCGTATCCGTTCAAGATCATTGTCGGTCCCGAAAACCTGTCTTCAAACGGTATTCACATTCCAGACGTGCAGGGCATCACCATGAGCGGTATTGCAAAGGGTGACTGGACACTCTCTTGTGTGAGCGGCGAGATCCATTCCATGACCTTCACTTTCCAGGATGGATCAATCTCGACTTATCCGGAGCCGGGTGAAGGCAACAGCAATACCAACCGCGTAGCCATTGGCTGGTTCTCGGATCAGTTCGGGATTCCCTGTGTGACCGGCAAACGCATCACCAACGCACCCAGCTATCTGGCTTCCCGTATAGGTCTGGGCGCTGTCAGTGCCTATGCGCAAGCCCGTGCAAGTGCTGAGTACACCAACACCGTGGATTCCGATGGTACAAGCCGCTCCACCCTGACGGGCGATGCGATGAATGCGGCTGAGAATCAGGCTATTTCCGGTGGTGTCGATGAGGTCAGTGACTGGCTAGACGCGCGGCAGGAGCAGAGCTTCGATGCGATCTATGTAGCCCCAGGCACGCCGGTGCATGTGCATCTGGAGAAGCAGATTGCGATTGATTACCCGATCAATGATACCGGCCGCAAAGTGCAGCATTCCGAATACATCGACTACCAGGTCAGGCAAGCATCCACCGTCAGAGCGCTGGACTGAGAGGAACCCCCACTATGAAAAACTCGATCAAGATCACGGTAACCCTCTTAGCGCTCGGTGTTCTCGGTGGGTGTAGCAGTAAGGATGCAATGCTACCGCAACCGGACCACACCATGCAGGACGTGTTTTACAGCGCGATGGGGTCTACGGGCGAAGGCAAGCTGATGGATGAACGCAGTGCCCTGCGCCGTAGCCTTACTGAGTCCGATGCGGATTTCAGTGGCTATGTGCGGACCGAGGCGAATCAGCTTCAGTCCAAGTTCAAATTATTACCCAACCCCACGCTATATATGTTCGTCGCGCCTCACCTGTCTACCGCTGATGGCGCCCCGATCCCGGGATACCTGACTGAATTCAAACTCTACACCCGCGATCACTACGCGCTGCCGGGTGAAATTAATGTTCGTGTGCAGTGATGGGGAGAGATAGAACTATGGGTCTGTTGAGTCTATTCAGCGGCGGCAAATCGCAGGATGCTTCTGAGATAAACGCGGCACAGCAAAAGCAATCGGGTGTACCTGAGAAGAAAAAGCCACTGAAAATTGCTGACGTTAAACGCATGTACGGCCGTCCCAGCAGCTTTATCGACAAACTACCCTGGTACGAGGCTCAACCGGAGACCAACACGATCCTGCTGGACGACGGCTTTTCTGTGGGGGCCGTGTTTGAGGCTGTACCTATATCCACGGAAGGCCGGTCACTGGAATGGCTGAAGGAAACTCGGGACCGTGTAGAAGATGCGGTTGCTGACTCATTTGACGAAGAGCCGGATTCACCGTGGATCATTCAACACTATACCTTCGATGACAGCCAGATGCTGGACTTCATCCAACAACTGCGTCAGTACCCTGAGCAGCATTGCATCGACTCTGAATACACGCGGAACTGGTTGGACACCATCGAAAGCCACCTGCATGGGATCTGTAAGGAGGGTGGCCTGTTCATGGATGAAGAGGTCATGGGTTCATCCTGGGGTGGGAAGATGCGTCGGACGATGGTGGTGATCTACCGCCGTCTACCAAAGAACTGGAAGCACCCTCAAGGCCTGACGCCGGACGAGGATCTGAACAACGTCTGCGACAAGTTTTCAGGTAACCTGCGTGATACCGGGATTCAGCTGGTGCGCGTGGGCGGTAAGGTGTTCTACGACTGGATGCTGGCCTGGTTTAACCCAAAACCTGAAATGACGGATGGGGACCGACGGGCGTTTTACGAAATGGCAGGTTATCCCGGTGAGGATGATCGGCCCTACGGTGATGACTTTGCCGAATCCCTGTTTTTCTCCATGCCGAAATCCGACAAGGATAAGCAGGCTTGGATCTTCGACGGGATGTACCACCAGTGCATTCGCGTCAATAAATTGCGTCGTTCGCCCAAGGTAGGGCTCGTGGCCGGCGAAATTAGTATGTCCGGCGATAAAGTTTCCTGCCTTATGGATAAGATGCCGCCGGGCACTGTGGTGGTGACCACGATGGTGGTGACCCCTCAGAGCGAAGTGGAACACCATATTGATCGGATTGCGGAGAAGTCCCGAGGTGAAAGCGTGGAAGCCACCTACGCCCGTCGTGACTGCGAAGTGGCCAAGGAGCTGCTGGCGCACCGCAAAAAGCTCTACCGAATGACCATGGCGGTCTATATCCGCGCTGAATCCCCCAAACAGCTCAAGAAGCACAACAACCTCGCGTGCTCCCTGCTGACCAGTGCCCAGTTGCAGCCCTACAAGGCGGAGGATGACCCGGTAGGGCTGGATGCTTACATCCTGAACCTGCCAATGGTGTTCGAACCCAGGATGGATCGTAACTTTCGGTCGTCCCGGCCGGTCTGGTTGCAGCACATGGCCAACCTATCGTCGTTGTTCGGACGCCATCGAGGAACCCAGCACCCCGGAACGATCATGTTTAACCGCGGTGGCGAGCCGTTAATCGTGGATCCTTTCCATAAGGCGGATCGTCAGAAGAATGCCCATGGCGTCATTCTGGGGCCGACCGGTGCCGGTAAGTCGGCGCTGTTGAACTACTTTGCATCCCAAATCATGGCGATGCACCGCCCCCGGATGATTATCGTTGAGGCCGGTAACTCCTTTGGTTTGTTGGGTGACTACTTCGAGGCGAATGGTCTGACGGTCAATAAGCTGCAGATCAAACCCGGCGCCGGCGTGTCGTTGGCACCGTTCCAGGATGTACACCAGCTGATCGGCACCACCGAAGAATCCGATGATGATTTTAACGATGAGGACAGCATCCCTGAGCGTGACTTGAATCTGGCCATTATCAAGATCATGTCGGCCGAGGGGCTGAACAGCCACTTCGATGATCTGGATCCGGAAGAGCAGGAGCGGATTCGAGATAAGGCGGTCATGGACTATCTGGCTGAGTCCAACATGGATCTGGATGACGACGATCTGGAGGATGACCAGCGCGACATACTGGGTGAGGCTGAGATTATCGCCAAGCTGATGATCACCGGCGGCGAGGAAGAGGAAACCAAGCGTCTGATGCGAGCTGACCGCCGCATGATCCGTGACGCCATTCTGAAAGGGGCGCGTAAGGCTGTCACCGAGGGCCGTACCACGCGCACCGACGATGTGGCCTGGGGGTTCACTCAGATTTCCCAAGATGAAACCTATCCTGAAAAGCGCCGCGAGCGTGCGTTTGAAATGGGTGAAGCGATTCGGATGTATACCGATGGGTTTGAAGGTGAGCTGTTCAACAGCGAGACGTCGGCCTGGCCCGATGTGGACGTAACCATCGTGGATTTAGCAACCCTGGCGCGTGAAGGCTATGAGTCGCACCTGGCTCTGGCATACACCTCGATCATGCAGAACACCAACGCACTGGCAGAGAAGTTCCAACACTCTGGACGGCAGATCGTCATGTTTACGGATGAGGCCCACTTGATCACCGTGAACCCGTTGCTGTCCTCATTCTCAGTCAAGATCGTGAAAATGTGGCGTAAGTTGCACGCCTGGTACTGGCTGGCTACGCAGAACCTCGATGACTTCCCGAACGACTCCAAGAAGATCCTCAATATGTGCGAGTGGCTGATTGCGCTGGTGGCTCCGCAGGAGGAGATCAACCAGCTCGCCCGTTTCCGTCAGCTCTCCGATGAACAACGTCACTTGATGTTGTCTGCTCGGAAAGAGCAGCACAAGTACGTGGAAGGCACCATTCTCGCTGACAAGGTGGAAGCGCTGTTTCGCAATGTACCTCCCAGCCTGTTTCTGTCATTGGCCGGTACCGAAGGCTACGAGAAGGCCCAACGTGCTGAGTTGATGCAGGAGTTCGGCATCACCGAAGTGGAAGCCGCCTATCACGTCGCGGCCATGATCGATCACTCCCGTGGGATCGGTCCGAAACCGGAACCCCCCGAGTCATCACGGAGGAAGCGGGCATGAAGCGACTACTCCCCGCACTGCTGATCACTTCTCTGGCAAGCGCTGTATCCGCGGAGGAGATTCAGTCAGTCATGGTTTGGCATGACTCTGATCGCGCCCCAGTGACTGACGACTACCGCTTTGCACCCGGTACGGAGATCTATGTATTCGATATGGCGCTTCAGCGTCAGGCGGAAGCTCGGATGAACAGCGATTTGGGCAAAAGGGGACTGGCCTTTGGCCCGGACATCGGGAGCAATCAGGCCCGGACAAAAGATGCATTGAGACGCTACATGTCCACGGAGGATTTTGAGGAGGTCAGTCGTGAGCTCAAAGCCTTTGGTTATGGCATGAGCGCGGCTATGCAGTACCGCATTGAGCGTGTCCCTTCGATTCTGTTGAACGAGCGCTATCTGGTTATCGGTGTGAACTCCGTGGATGAAGCCGTCAGCCTATTTCTGCAGGAGGTGAACTGATGCGACTCAAGCCAGCGGTGTTCTCGATCCTGGTTACCCTATCTCTGTCGGTGGGAGGCGTGCGCGCCGATACCATCACGACGGATCAGGTGATTACCCGGACAACAGCGGCCTTCTTCAACTGTGCTGATTATCAAGTCGTCGGTGTGTGTTTCTGGCTCTATTGCACCTGGACAGGCTGCGCCATCCGAACCTCAGCCAAGGTGGCGCACTACAATCCCGAGTTGACCATGCAGACCTACCGCAATGCGCAGGAGCCGCCGTGGACCGAAACTCGGCAGTTTCTGGCCCTTACTCAGTCTGATTACGATGGTTCATTGGTTTCCACCATTCTCTCCACGATGGGGTCTGGTCTGGATGAACTTGGTGGAGGTGGCGGTTCCGAAAACAAGGCGGCATCGCATTCCAACATGACATTCACCCTGACGGACAGCTTCGGCAACCCGGTCATGTTCGCCAGCAGCGTGGCCTCAATGTCTGGTTATGTGTGTGATCCCAAGCTGACACCGATGTACCCCTACTACATCTCCAACTTAGATACGGTGTCTTGGCGTTTCGGTATCCCGGAAATGTTCTATCCGGAATCACTCAATCCGTTTGGCTCCCTGCTGGGCAGTAATAGCTACAACTGGGGTGGTTACTACCCACGTATAGGCCATGTCACGAACCATGATGAAATCAAGGAAAGTGGCCTGATCGCCTTCCGCAGTGGCCATTTCATTACCCGCCGCAATCAGGATCACATCTACACCAGCATTTATCAGAACGATAGCGAAGGGTGGTGGGCACCCGATCCCCTCACCGTATCCAGCGGCCGATGGCAACAGCTTGCGCCTAAAGCCGACACAAGCTGCCGCACCTTCCCGTTAAGTGCCGATATGGGGCCGTCAGATGGTCTTCAGAGTCGCCGTAGTGATGATGGTGCTCATGTATGGAACCTATGGCGTCAATACAAGTGCTGCCAGGACCGTGGCTCATTCCTGTACGACGTCGAGTGGTAAAGGCTAACCAGAGGAAAAATGGAATTATGAAGAAGATCACCCTCGCAACGATCATCGCATCCCTGGTTAGCGTGCACGCGGCCGCTGCTACTCAGAGTCCTCGTGTGATGACTGTGAATGCTTACGAAATCGGGGGCAGTCTGTTGCCCGGAGCGCCCACTAGCACTGACAACATGAACATCTTTGCGCTCGGGACTGAGTGGGAGACCAATATGCAGTGTGGCAACTTCGACCCCAAGGTGTCGGTATCCAACCAGTTGAACGGTGTCACCGATGGCTTTAAATCCATGATGGGTAACATCGTGAACAACGCCACCGGTGCTGTGGCGTCATTGCCTGCGCTGGTAATCCAGCGTGCAAACCCCGGGCTTTATGACCTGCTGCAACAAGGGGTGTTGCAGGGCAAGCTGGATCTGGAGTTTGCAGAAACCTCCTGCGAAAGCATCCAACAAATGATTATGGGTGATACCGGTCTCCCCTGGGAAAAAGGCACGGTCGCAACTCGACAGCAGACCTGGGCCGATGAAATAAGCAGCTCTGGTGGGGATGCGATCAGGGCCAAGGATAACTATGACCAGGCCAATATCGGGAACGAAGGGCGTTTGTGGGTCTGCAATGAAAAGCGCGGGGGACTTGGACAGCCCAAGGTAAATACGATTTATGACGTGGTGGTCGCAGGTTACAACCTGTACCACGACAACTCGGATCTCTGCAGCACCGGCTCACCGGCTGCTGGCTTGCAAGATGATTCCTCGATTTACAAATACTGGACCAGTGCGGATGCCGCGGCCGATTGGGTCGTGGAAACCGTGGGGGAAGTACGGTTAAGCACCTGCAATACCTGCACGAAAATTGAGACTCAGCCAGGCGTTGCGCTTGAAGTGAAACACGAGGAACTGGCTGACACATTGAACACGCGGCTCACCAATCTGGTTGATGGCTCGACCGAACTCACCTGGCAGAACCTCAACCGGGTGTCAGCACCTCCAACCGTGATTATCACGCCGGCGGTCATTCGTAAGTTGCAAGATGAATCAGACGTTAGTGCTGAGCGTACGATCGAAGATGTCAGCCTGGAAGTGGCTTATGCCCGAATGACAGAGCAGGCACGTTTAGCTATCCGGATGCTGCGAGCCGGGGCGAAAGAGCCCAACGTCCAATCCTATCCGAACGCGCCGGAGACCATCGACGCTACCGTGCAGGAACTGCGCGAGAACATGGCGCTGATTCAGCAAGCGGCAACTGACGTACAGCCTGTGTCCGCGAAGACGGTTAAATCCATCATGGTTGGGGAAGAAAAGCGCCTGCAGCGTGCCCGTCAACTGGATCGTGCTACCCGTGACAACAACGAATTGAGGCTTACCGAATGATCAAAGGTATTCGCACCGGTCTGGTGTTTGCGGGGACATTAGCCGTGTTAATCGTGGGTGTTGCCCTGTTTTCACATTTCGCCAACCTTGATCCAACCACTGATCTGAAGAGCACGTTTCTGCCGTGGCGGTTGGGATTTTATGCGTTAGTGCTGATCGCCTGGAAACCGATCAGCCGGTTTCTCTGTCGGCCTCGGCTGCATCCGGAGGATCGCACGGAAGCGATGCTGAAACAGTGGGATGAGCTGAGCCGGCTGCTGGCTAAGTCCTGGTGGAAGTTGGCGCTGTTCTTTGCCGTCTTTGAAATCTTCATCATTCAGAAGGTGGGATTTGGGGCATGATCGCGAACCAATTTCTGGACATCTATACGTCGATCGTCAGCTGGAAAATGTACGGAATACTGTGGGACACCCTGAATGGGACAGGCCTTGCCTATATCCCCTTCATAGTGGCGATCATTAGCTCACTCAGGCAAGCCTATGATCAATCAGCGAGCCGCATCATAGCGACACTGGAAATGCAGATGCTTGGCTTCATCATCATGCTGATCCTGGTGGTGATCCCCTATCAGAACAACGCTGTATCCATCGAGGATGTGAAGTACACCATCACTTCGACTTCGTGCAACGTGGCAGACGTGTCCGGCATGGGCGATGCCACGGGCAAGTCTGCAGATGATGTGTTCTCGGATCTTGGCGGAGCGGGAGCGTCCATCCGAGTACCGGTGGCCTGGGGGCTCGTCGATTATCTCTCAAGCTCCATCACGTACACAGCGATCAAGGCGATCGGGTGTGCTGCCAGCTACGATGAGGTGCTCTATAAGATTTCGACGGCTTCGATTGATGATACTCAGGTTTTGGATCGACTGGAGGCGTTCAATAACCAGTGTTACCGGCCAGCGCTGGCAGACCTGCAGCAGAACGGTCTGCCAGCAGGCATGACACGAGATCAGCTGGAGGCCTGGGAAGATCCCGCGTATATCGGCTCCGAAATGTTGCTGAATACACCAGGGCGGTATTTTCAGTCGCCCCAAGCCTATGTCCATCACGCCGAAGAATATGGCTTCGATTATTCACCGACCCCTGGCTCACTGGATGAGCAGCACGATGAGGATATGTTTGGGGCCACTGTCACCTGCAAGGAACTGTGGGAGGGACGTGACGACGTGCAGGGGCTGCGCGATGTGGTGTTTGAATCCGTCACGGATACTGACGATGGAGAAGACGCTTGGGATGACTGGGATGAATATGGCTCCGAACTGTATGGCACTTTGACCGAGGAAGAACAGAAAGAGTCCTTCCTGAAGGCGGTGCTGGACGCTAATGCAGGCAACTATGCGGCCGTGGATGAAATCAGTGTCGGAAGTGAACAGGTAGAGACCAGCTGGACAGATCCGCAGACATACCTGGATGGCTTAACCAACCTGGTGGCAGGCGGACTGGCTGCTTGGGATGGTGCCAGCACCTGGGCGCAGTTTGTCGTTATTAAAAACGCGATGAAAACAGCAGTGCCCATGCTGATCTCTATGGCACAGGCCTTGGTCATCATCATCGCGCCGATGGCCATGGTCTGGACCTGCTACAGCTTCTCGACCTTCGTTACCTTGGCACTGGCCTATTTTGGCCTGGAGTTCCTTAACGCAATTATGGGTTTGGGGTATTACTTCGAGAACAAGATATCGCTCATGTCCAATAAGGCACTTGCTGATGGAGAGGTATTCGCGTCACTAACAGTTTACCTGGTGAGCTTCATCCAATTGTTCCTTCTGCCGACGATTTGGCTGACGCTGGTTGCGGCTACTGCGAGTCAAGCGGTGAGGGGAATGCAGGGTGTCGGTGGCAGTGCAAGAGGAACCTACGGATCTGGCGGCTCGCAAACTGCTACAAGTATGCTTGGAAGAGGGGCTGCCTCTGGAATGGATAGGGCTAGTTCTAGGTTGAGTGGAGCCTTACCAGGGTTAGGTGCAAGAGCAGGGAGTGCGGTTAGAAGTATGAGAGGACGATGATTAAGAAATGGGGCCCGACAAAATGGCCCCCTTTCTTTCAGGGTGAGTTTTAGTCTGGAGGAGCTGCCATGTCATCCATGAAATAAACCATTCTGTCAGTCTCAGAAAGGGCCTGGCCATCCACTCCTATATCAGGGTAATCCTCCGCCATGCTGCTTTTAGATCTACTGTCGTTCGGGTGTTCCCTCGCTTCCGCAAGCCCAGAAATTAATGCGAGCAGAACTTGCCAAACGAGCACTATGGGAAGGCTTGCGATGTATCCGACCATGATTACCTTGAACGCAGTACGAGATACCCTGCTATTGGAATGCTTCATATCCAGTAAGGACGTCTCAATGTCTGGTCGTGAAAGCATGGCCATGATCGCAATCAACCCGGTCATCGCGACATAGTAAAAGGGGTGACTGAACCCTGGATATCCGAACCGTACCAGGGAAAGGACCGGGTCTGCCAGCAACGTGACAATAGAGATAGTCAGCACGATCAGAATGATACGCCGAAAACGATCGGTGAACTGTCCATCCTGCACGGTATGCTTCTCGAACCATGGCACAGGAGCAAGGAGTATGCGGTTGATGATATTCATGTCTGTACAAAAAATAATCAGATCCTTCTGTGCTGCTCATGATAGGCGAGGGCGGTGCTTTCTCACAATGTTGTGCACAGAAAATTTGGATAACCTTGAATAGGTGTCGGGGTTGAGTTCCGGCAGATGAAGTAAGCAAGGGCTCGTACCAAAAACGGGATAACAGCCCCTAACGTCTCAACAAACCACGATTGAATATCACCATTTTCTCATCAGGTTGCTGGCTAACAACTTGCTGTGGTTAATCCAAGGTCAAAAAATTGCCCTTGGCTGCTTCTTGGCCCGCAATGCTCAATGCAGTCAAACTGCACAGCAATCACCAAGCCAAGGACCGATCAGCGCACAAAGCAGGCGTTAGATGGAGTAGGAACTTTGCGGTATCTATGACCCGAAACGGCTTAAGATTGGCCCTATTTCCAGGCAAAAAAACGGGCCACAAGGGCCCGTTTTAATCGTTTACTGAACTCGAGGTTCAGATCACGGTGTAGTGGTTCAATGATTCCGGACACCGATTTAGGTGGTACAGTCGCCACCGAAGGAGAGGTGTTCAATGGCAAAACAGCGTCGTTCGTTTTCAA
>NZ_FNVQ01000002.1 GCF_900108065.1 Marinobacterium lutimaris
ATCGAACAGGGCGGCGCGATTCGTGCCGACGGCGGCAAGGTTTTATTGACCGCCCGCGCCGCCGGCAAGCTCGCCACCAGCGTGATCAACCACACCGGTATTACCCAGGCGCAGACGCTGGCCACCGGCGAGAAAGGCGAGATCGTGCTGCTGGGCGATATGCAGCAGGGCCAGGTGCAGGTCGCCGGTACGCTGGATGCGTCGGCGCCTGTCGTTGATGGCAAAGGCGGCGATGGCGGCTTTATCGAAACCAGTGCCGCCAAGGTCGATTTAAAGGAAGGAGTTCGCGTCACGACCCTGGCGGAACGCGGCAAGACCGGTGAATGGCTGATCGACCCGACCGATATCAATATCACCACGGGCGCCTCCGCTGACGCGGTTCTAACGAACCTTGCATTCAGCAACTTGAGGCTCGATACCACCAGCGAAGGGGCAGACGCCGGTAACATCCGTATCGATGCGGACCTGAGCTGGGACGCCGCCAACACGCTGACACTGTTAGCCGACAACGATATAGCGATCAACGGTGACATTACCGCTACCAATGGCGGCCTGACCCTGAATGCGGGCGGTGAGATCAGCGCAGGCGGCGCGGTAAACGTGGGCACCTTCGACCTGCAAAGCGGCGACTGGACCCAGCTGGGCGGCACCCTGCCAGCGTTCTCGGCGGATGACTTCCGCCTTAGTACTGGCAACGCTTCTTTCCTGAGGGCCACTGCCGGCGACGGCAGCGAGGGCAACGCCTACCGGATTTTTGATATCTACGGCCTGCAGGGCATGGCCTCGCGCAGCCTATTAAGCAGCGACTTTACGTTGACCAGCACCCTGGATGCCAGCGGCACCGCCAACTGGAACGGCGGCGCGGGTTTTGTGCCCATCGGTGACTCGAGCAATCGCTACACCGGCGATTTTGATGGCGGTGGGCATATCATTTACGGGCTTACGATCAATCGCGCCGGTACGGACAGGGTTGGGTTATTCGGGGCGATAAATGGCAGCCATATTCGACATATCGGCCTTCAGAATGCGTCTATCCTGGGACGGTACGATGTTGGTGGCCTAGTCGGTCATGGGGTTAACGCCGGCCAGATCAGCCACAGTTATGTGCAGGGAAGTATTACCGGAAGTTATCGAAGCGGCGGCCTTGCAGGAAACTTCAGTGGGACCATTGAGCAGAGTTACAGCACCGGTACCGTGGATATTGGCTCTGCCAGCTATGCCGGCGGTTTGGTGGGCGAGATGGTCGGCCAAATCACGGATAGCTACTCCACCGCAACAGTTGAAGGTCTCGTCGATAACACAGGCGGGCTAGTCGGCCGAATGAGCGGCAACATCAGCGGCAGCTACGCCGCAGGCAATGTACGCGGCGGGGATAATGTGGGCGGCCTCGTCGGCGACATGCTCGCTGGTAGCAACATTAGCAACAGCTTTGCCACTGGCAATGTAAACGGTAACGGTAACGGCTGGAATATCGGCGGGCTCGCTGGAGATAGCCGCGCCACTATTAGCCATAGCTATGCTACCGGCAATGTGCAAGGGGGGAGCTACACTGGCGGGCTGGTTGGCGATAACTATGGCTCAATCACTCAAAGCTATGCGTCCGGCGATGTAAGCGGCGGTGAGGGTGTTGGCGGGTTGGTTGGCTTTAACTTCGGCGCCTCTATCAACCAAAGCTACGCCACCGGCCGCGTCTCAGGTGGGTGGTATCACCTTGGCGGTTTGGTTGGCCTCAACTCCGGTGGCTCTATCAGCCAAAGCTACGCCACGGGCGATGTCAGTGGCACTATCAGAGAGATCGGCGGCTTGGTTGGCCTCAACTCCGGTGGCTCTATCAGCCAAAGCTACGCCACCGGCCGGATCAGTAGCAGTACCGGGGTGACTGGCGCATTGGTCGGGGGCAACACCGGTGGTACGCTGACCGACAACTACTGGAACACCGAAACCAGCGGCCAGGCCGGTGCGGTAGGCGACGGCAGCGATGACGGCACCACCGGCCTGACCACCGCGCAGATGTTTGACGCGGCCAACTTCTTAGGCTTCGACTTTGCCGATATCTGGGCCAACGCAGACGATCAGACCACCCCCTACCTGCGCGCGCTGGCCGGCAACCGGGTGTTCAACAAAAACGACCTTCCCACGGGCACCATCGATGCCAGCAACCGACCCGCACTCTACACCGTGATTCTGGATATCGACCAGTTACAGGCAATGCAAAACGATCTCTCGGCCAACTATCTGCTCGGCAATGATATCGATGCCTCTGCCACGGCTGGCTGGAACAGCGGCGCGGGCTTTGATCCGCTGGGCGCGTCGGATAACCGCTTTAGTGGTCTGTTCGACGGTTTGGGATACTCCATCGACCGCCTGACCATTCAGCGCCCTGAGCAGTCCGGTGTGGGTTTATTCAGTTATACCGATGAAGACAGCGAGATCCGCAACCTCGGTTTAACCAATGTGGATATTCGCGGCCAAAACTTTGTTGGCAGCCTGGTCGGTAACGGTTACGGCAGTCTTTATGGCGTGTTCGCAACGGGCAGCCTGGCGGGCGATTTCACCGTCGGTGGCCTTGCCGGATTGAGCCAGAACAGCATCACCGAGAGCTACGCCGATGTGGATATCAACGCCATCTCCATCGCTGGCGGCCTGGCGGGATCTCAGGTTGGCGATATCGAAAACAGCTACGCCACCGGTGATATCCAGGTGCAGGTAGACCCTTCGATAGGCTCGGCCGGCGGACTAGCCGGCATGTTTGATGGGTTCATTAACGACAGCTACAGCACAGTTATTATCAACGACAGCTTTGCGCGTCTTCTGGGCTCCTGGCTGGCAGGCGGAACCGCCAATGCCTACTACGCCAATACCGACGAAAACGGCAACGCGCTGATTGATGGTGGTCCTCTCAGCGGCGGCTGGAGCAAAAGCTGGGCGGAGCTGACCCAGCTCGACACCTTCTACGCCTGGGAACCGAATATCGACGCCCAGGGCGGCTCAGGTTCAGTCTGGCGCATCTACGATGGCTACACAACGCCTCTACTGCGCCGTTTTTTAAAGGCTCTCGAGGTCAGCGCCGAGGATACGACCCTCACCTATAACGGCACCGAACAAAGCGGCAACTGGAGCGCCAGTGCCCCTTACGATGCCGAGCATATTTACGGGCAACCGATTGGCGGTAAAAACGCCGGCAGCTACACCCTCGATATGCGTGGCCTTTACTCCGGCCAGCAGGGCTACGACCTGATTATCACCAGTGAGCCAGGCACCCTGACAATCAACAAGGCCCAGGCCACCGTCACCGCCAATAGCGGCAGCACCACCTATAACGGTGCCAACCAGCAGGTGAATGGCTTTACGGTTGACGGTCTGGTCGGCGGCGAAGACCAGAGTGTACTGAACGATGTATCAACTTCCGGCGGCAGCGGCAAGAACGCCGGCACCTATGTGCATACGGTTGATGGCACCGACGGCAACTACGAGCTGACCTTTGTCGATGGTGCCCTCACCATCGATAAGGCCCAGGCTACGGTCACTGCCAACAGCCGCAGCACCACTTACAACGGGGCCAACCAAAACATCAGCGGCTTCAGCGTTGATGGCCTGGTCGGCGGCGAAGACCAGAGTGTACTGAACGATGTATCAACTTCCGGCGGCAGCGGCAAGAACGCCGGCACCTATGTGCATACGGTTGATGGCACCGACGGCAACTACGAGCTGACCTTTGTCGATGGTGCCCTCACCATCGATAAGGCCCAGGCTACGGTCACTGCCAACAGCCGCAGCACCACTTACAACGGGGCCAACCAAAACATCAGCGGCTTCAGCGTTGATGGCCTGGTCGGTGGCGAAGCTCAGAGCGTGCTGACCGATGTCAGCACCTCCGGCGGTAGCGGCAAGAACGCCGGTACCTACGCCCATACGGTTGATGGTACCGACGGTAACTATGAACTCACCTTTGTCGACGGCGCCCTGACCATCGATAAGGCCCAGGCTACCGTCACCGCCAATAGCGGCACTACCACCTATAACGGCGCTAACCAGCAGGTGAATGGCTTTAGCGTTGATGGCCTGGTCGGCGGCGAAGATCAAAGCGTGCTGACCGATGTATCCACCACTGGCGGCAGCGGCAAGAACGCCGGTACCTATGTGCACCGCGCAGCCGGTACCGACGGCAACTATGAGCTCACCTTTGTCGACGGCGCCCTGACCATCGACAAAGCCCAGGCTACGGTGACGGCCAATAGCGGCACCACCACCTATAACGGTGCCAACCAGCAGGTGAACGGCTTCAGCGTTGATGGTCTGGTCGGCGGCGAAGATCAGAGCGTGCTGACCGATGTATCCACCTCTGGCGGCAGCGGCAAGAACGCCGGTACCTATGTGCACCGCGCAGCCGGCACCGACGGTAACTATGAACTGACCTTTGTCGATGGCGCCCTGACCATTGATAAGGCCCAGGCTACCGTCACCGCCAATAGCGGCACTACCACCTATAACGGCGCTAACCAGCAGGTGAATGGCTTTAGCGTTGATGGCCTGGTCGACGGCGAAGATCAAAGCGTGCTGAGCGAAGTTTCCACCACTGGCGGCAGCGGCAAGAACGCCGGTACCTACGCCCATACGGTTGATGGCACTGATGGTAACTACGAACTGACCTTTGTGGATGGTGCCCTCACCATCGATAAGGCCCAGGCTACGGTGACGGCCAACAGCGGCAGCACCACCTATAACGGTGCTAACCAGCAGGTGAATGGCTTCAGCGTCGATGGCCTGGTCGGCGGCGAAGACCAGAACGTTCTTTCTGACGTAACTACCTCCGGCGGTAGCGGCAAGAACGCCGGTACCTATGTGCACCGCGCAGCCGGTACCGACGGCAACTATGAGCTCACCTTTGTCGACGGCGCCCTGACCATCGACAAAGCCCAGGCTACGGTCACTGCCAATAGCGGTAACACTACCTATAACGGCACCAACCAGCAGGTGAACGGCTTTAGGGTTGATGGCCTCGTGGGCGGCGAAGATCAGAGTGTTCTTTCTGACGTGACCACCTCCGGCGGCAGCGGTAAAAACGCCGGTAACTATGTGCATACGGTTGATGGCACCGACAGTAACTACGAGCTGACCTTCGTCGACGGCGCCCTGACCATCGATAAAGCCCAGGCCACCGTCACTGCCAACAGCGGCAGCACCATCTATAACGGCGCCAACCAGCAGGTGAACGGCTTTACGGTTGACGGTCTGGTCGGTGGCGAAGATCAGAGCGTGCTGACAGACGTTTCCGCCTCTGGCGGCAGCGGCAAGAACGCCGGCACCTATGTGCACCGTGCTGAAGGCACCGACGGTAACTACGAGCTGACCTTTGTCGACGGCGCCCTGACCATCGATAAAGCCCAGGCCACCGTCACCGCCAACAGCGGCACTACTACCTATAACGGCCCTAACCAGCAGGTGAATGGCTTTAGCGTTGATGGCCTCGTGGGCGGCGAAGACCAGAGTGTTCTTTCTGACGTGACCACCTCCGGCGGCAGCGGCAAGAACGCCGGTACCTATGTACACCGCGCAGCCGGCACCGACGGCAACTATGAGCTGACCTTTGTCGATGGCTCCCTGACCATCGATAAGGCCCAGGCCACCGTCACCGCCAATAGCGGCAGCACCACCTATAACGGTGCCAACCAGCAGGTGAATGGCTTTACGGTTGACGGTCTGGTCGGCGGCGAAGACCAGAGTGTACTGACCGATGTATCAACTTCCGGCGGCAGCGGCAAGAACGCCGGCACCTATGTGCATACGGTTGATGGCACCGACGGCAACTACGAGCTGACCCTTGTCGATGGCGCCCTGACCATCGATAAGGCCCAGGCCACCGTCACTGCCAATAGCGGCAGCACCACTTACAACGGGGCCAACCAAAACATCAGCGGCTTCAGCGTTGATGGCCTGGTCGGTGGAGAAGACCAGAGTGTACTGACCGATGTATCAACTTCCGGCGGCAGCGGTAAAAACGCCGGCACCTATGTACACCGTGCTGAAGGTACCGACGGTAACTACGAGCTGACTTTTGTGGACGGCGCCCTGACCATCGATAAGGCCCAGGCCACCGTCACCGCCAACAGCGGCAGCACCACCTATAACGGTGCTAACCAGCAGGTGAACGGCTTTACGGTTGACGGTCTGGTAGGCGGTGAAGATCAGAGCGTGCTCACCGATGTCAGCACCTCCGGCGGCAGCGGTAAAAATGCCGGCACCTATGTACACCGCGCAGCCGGCACCGACGGTAACTACGAGCTGACCTTTGTCGATGGCTCCCTGACCATCGATAAGGCCCAGGCGACGGTCACCGCCAACAGCGGTACCACTACCTATAACGGTGCTAACCAGCAGGTGAACGGCTTTACGGTTGACGGTCTGGTCGGCGGCGAAGACCAGAGCGTACTCACCGATGTATTTACTACTGGCGGTAGCGGCAAAAACGCCGGCACCTACGCCCATACAGTTGATGGCACCGACGGTAACTACGAGCTGACCTTTGTCGATGGCGCCCTGACCATCGATAAGGCGCCGCTGATTATCACGGCCAACAATCTGACCTGGGTACTAGATGGTTCCGCCTGGAGAGGCGGAAACGGAGTCATCTATCGCGGCTTTGTTAAAGAAGAAGACGCATCGGTGCTCACCGGTCTGCTGCAGTGGGGTGGCTCCTCTCAAGGGGCCACTGAAGCCGGAATCTTCAGTCTGGTGCCATACGGACTCGATGCGGCTAACTACACTCTGACCTTTAACGAGGGCATGTTAGAAATCATCACCCCGATGGATACCGTCGGTACGCCTTACCACCGCAGTATCCAGCAGGCCCAGCGCATACCCAACACCAAAAATACAGCTGCCCAGGATCAACGCGAGACTCCGTATACCGAAGTCAGAATCGTAGATAACGGGATAAGATTACCCTGAATCTCACAACTTTCTGAAGACAGCCTCTCCAGTCCGCCCTGACCGAACCACTTCGGCCCGGGCGGTCTCATTTTGCGAGCTGCAATAAGCCACAGCACCGATAAGCACAAAGCACTGACTCCCCCATGACGTCCAAATACGTGGCTCTATCTGTAAGGGGCCATCATCGCCGCCCACATTGCCAAGCCCCTCTCTTCCATAGCATCCCATTGATTTTATACCTGATAATTCAATCCTCTGCGCCGGGACAGTAGAACCCGTTTTCGATTTAAACTTGCCCGAGGCGACAGGAAAGGTATATTGGTCGTCATATAACCAAAAGCGCAGACGAAAGCCGCAATTATATTCAAACAAGCTAATAGAAACGCAAGACTACGCGCTCCTATACGGCCGAGAGAAGACCGGCCTCTATATTCAAGTGTGGAAAAGCAGACAATAATTCATGGACGGATCTTCGGTCATCAGCAGCAAGCTGACAGCTCCCATTTTGTCGAACATCTTGCGTCGCGATCATTTGATTGAGTCTCTGGACTCCGCACAGGCGCCGTTGACCTGGATTTCAGCACCTGGTGGTGCAGGCAAAACAACACTGATCGCAGACTTCGTTCAGCATAAAAACACCACCAATATCTGGTTAAAGATCGATCATTCTGATTGCTCTCCAGGAGCATTTTTCCACCATTTATCGCTTGCTGCTAAAAGAGCATTCTCCGATGATGATCTGAGCTTGCCAAAATTTACACTTGAGTACTCCTTAGGACCAGATACATTCTCGGACAATTTTTTTAATACTCTCGCCACTCATGCTGCTGATGGCGAGACACTTCTGGTTCTTGATGACTACCACGAGCTTTCGTCCGAGTCCCCTGTACACAGGCTTGTAAGCCGGTTTGCTGAACGCCTGCCTGAGCACTTCAAGATTATAGTGGCCAGTCGCGAGACACCGACGCCGGAGTTTGTGACTGTTAAGGCAAGAGGCAACATGTATCGCCTCGACTGGCAAGATATAAAATTTTCCCGCAGCGAAACCAGGCAGTTTTTAAAAAAAGAATCTACAGATAATGTAAATAATTCATTAATAGATATCATATTGGATGAAACCGCTGGATGGGCGGCGGGAATCCGATTGATTTCATCCAACCTACTCTTGGGCGCTAACAAATCAACCCCGGAGACGAGCAAAAACTTATTTAAACACCTAAACCAGGATAGCTTTGAGTTTTTTGCAAAAGAAGTATTCTATAATTTATCATCCGATACCAAGACACTATTATTAAAAACTTCTTTTATGCCATTTTTCACCGATATTATGGCGAAAAATATAACGGGCCTCAATAATAGTGCCAAGCTGATTGATACGCTGAGGAGATCCAATCTTTTCATCGAGTCTCATCCAGGTGCGAATGAAACCTACAGTTTCCATCCTCTCTTCAAGAAATATCTGAATAACGTCTTTGCTGCGACCTACTCGCCACAGGAGCTCGCAGAGACCCTAAGCCAGTCAGCACAACTGCTCGTCGACCAGGGTGCTTATGAAGCGGCGATTGAGCTTAACATAGACACCCGCCGCTTCTCCGACGCCAAACAGCTGATTAAAGTAAATGCGCGTCATTTTATCGACCAAGGATTGATACAACAGCTCACCCGCTGGCTCGATAGCATTCCAGATGAGTTCATCAATGGAGATCCGGATACCCTTCTGTTGATGGGTAAGATCCAGCTTATCGCTTCACCGGTTCACGCCTGCACAATGATCCGTCGGGCCATCAGTGCTTACACTGAAGCTGAGCAGATCGAACAGGCGATTCTAGCCTACGGGGATTACTTTGAAGCCTTGGCGATCTCCGGCACCGGCTACGATTTACTTGAAACCAGCCTTGAAGAGTTGGAGGAGCTGCTACTGCGCTGTAGCGGCGATATAACGAACCTTTGCGAGAGCCTGGCCTGCGTCGTGCTGTTTGCAACCTCATTCAGGACCCTGAACCACCCACTGCAAGCGCGCTGGAAAGCCTCTGCCAAGGCGGCACTGGAGCACTGCGACGACCCGGTTGCCCTGCTAAGGCGCTGCAACAACATGATGATCTATTATCGTTTTGCCGGGGAGGATCGCAGCACCTATCACCTGCTGAATATTTTGCAGCCCATACGCCAGCAGCTGGAATCTATTCCTGTACTAAAACTGCAGACGCAGCTGATCGACGCTTTTCAGTACGGCTATGTTCTGGGAAGCGGGAAAAAAGCGATTGAGGTGTGCAGAAACAGTCTAGAAGAAGGTAGTAAATCCGGTATTCGGTTATACGAATTCTGGTTCCGTTATATTCTGATTTTATCTCTGCTTCGCGATGATGAGTTTGCATTGGCTGACGATGAAATACAGCTTCTGCTGGACCAGTATACCCAGATGCCCGATGTACGCCGTGCCGATATTCTTTTCCTGTCCGGTGTTTCCGCTTTATACAAAGCAGACCTTTTCAAAGCCAAGCATGATTTGGGCAAAGCCAATGAGTTGTATCGTACTTCCGGAGCGACCTACCCTGTGCACTGGTCGAACATAGTACTGGCGTTTTCCTGTTATGAGCTGGGGGAACTCGATAAGGCCCGGTCCATTCTTAAGGAACTATCGGATAGCAAGTGGCTTGGCTCCAACTATTTGAAATACCAAGCGTTATGTGTAGAAGCTTGGCTGGATTATAGCAACGAAAACGATAGCAGCAGTGACAAGCTGACCGATGCGTTTGAGCTCGCCCACCGGCAGAACTTTATCTTTATACCGACCATCGGCAAGAAACTGTTTACTTGTTTATGTGAGAAAGCCCTACTCAACGGTATTGAAGCAGACTATGTCAGAAAGATCATAAAGGAACACAACCTGCTGCCTGTATCGCCGTCACTCTATGCACACCTCTGGCCGTACAGCATCCGAATTCATACGCTCGATAGCTTCCAGGTAGTAGCAGCCGCAGGCGATCTCGAAGAGAGCATCACACTGCAACAAAAGCCGCTCGAGCTATTGAAATTCATTATTTCTTACGGCGGCAAAAACATTAGTCTCGACTTTATCGCAGATAACCTTTGGCGAGACGCCGATGGCGATGCGGCTTACAAATCGTTAAAAACCACGCTTTACCGCCTAAGAAAAAGCCTGGGCGATGATCAGTATATTATTACCCGCAACAACACCCTGTCACTGTCGGAGGACTGCTGGGTCGATGCACTTGCTTTCTGGGAGTCCCCGGCCGATATCGACTCGTGCAATGTTCAAAGCGCTCAGGTATTAGCAGACACCTTCAAGCAGCCGTTCCTATGTGAATATCATGGCGAAGCCTGGATCGACAGCGCCCGTGAAAGAATCAACAGGAACTTCAATCGCCTGCTGGAAAAGATCTCAGGCTATCTGCTGAGTCGGGATAATCCCGAGGCGGCTATCCCTTACTTCGAAAAAGCCCTGGAGCTTGATCCCACCGAGGAGGACTACTACATCGGCCTGATGCAGTGCCACCATCAGATGCAGCGCAGCGACCGGGTAGAGTCGGTGTTTTCAAGATACTGCAGCAATGTTGAAGCGCTGCTCAATCGAGCACCATCCGCACGGATGGTGAAGGTTCGCGACGACTATCTGCAGAGGCCCTGAGGCTGACACCTGTAAGTGACCGACTCGCGGGGCACCTTGAGCAGCAAAAGAAAGAGCCATCGTCCTGCGACGATGGCTCTTTTAATTACCAGACCTACTGGCCCTCAGGCGAGATCGAACCGGTCTGCGTTCATCACCTTGGTCCAGGCTTTAACGAAGTCGTTGACGAACTTCTCCTGGTTGTCGTCCTGGGCGTACACCTCGGCGTAGGAGCGCAGGATCGAGTTGGAACCGAACACCAGGTCGATACGGGTCGCGGTCCATTTCAAGGTATCCGTCTTGCGGTCACGAATCTCATAGAGGTTCTTGCCCGCCGGCTTCCAGGTGTAGGCCATATCGGTCAGGTTGACGAAAAAGTCATTGGTCAACTGGCCTTCGCGATCGGTGAACACCCCATGGCTGGTACCGCCATAGTTAGTCCCGAGAACACGCATACCGCCGATCAATACCGTCATTTCCGGTGCGGTCAGCCCCATCAACTGGGCGCGATCCAGCAGCATCTCTTCCGGCTTAACGACGTAGTCCTTCTTCTGCCAGTTACGGAAGCCATCGCTCAGCGGCTCCAGCGGTGCAAAGGAGTCGGCATCGGTCTGGGCTTCGCTGGCATCGCCGCGCCCTTTCTTGAACGGGACGCGAATATGATAACCCGCCGCTTCAGCCGCCTTCTCGATCGCCACGCTACCGGCCAGCACGATGATATCGGCGATACTGGCACCGGTTTTCGCTGAAATATCGGCGTAGATCGCCAGCACCTTATCCAGCTTTTCTGGTTCATTACCCTCCCAGCTGCGCTGCGGCTCCAGGCGGATATGTGCGCCGTTGGCACCACCGCGCATATCGGAACCACGGAAGGTACGGGCGCTGTCCCAGGCCACGCTGACCATTTCACTGATCGATAGCCCGGAGTGCTCGATGTGTTCGCGCACTACCTCTTCGGTGTAGGCAGTGCTGCCTGCCGGCACCGGGTCCTGCCAGATCAGATCTTCGGCCGGTACTTCCGGACCGATATATCGCGATTTCGGCCCCATATCGCGATGGGTCAGCTTGAACCAGGCACGGGCGAATGCGTCCTGGAAACGTGCAGGATCCTTGCGATAGCCTTCGAGGATCTCCCGGTAGGTCGGATCCATCTTCATCGCCATATCGGCGTCGGTCATGATCGGGTTGTAGCGGATAGAGGGGTCTTCCACATCGACCGGTTTATCTTCCTCTTTGATATCCACCGGCTCCCACTGGTTGGCGCCGGCCGGGCTTTTCTTCAGTTCCCACTCGTGATCGAGCAGCATATCGAAGTAGCCCATATCGAACTGGGTCGGGTTGCTGGTCCAGGCACCCTCGATACCCGACGTGACCGTGTAGCGACCTTTGCCGGTCTTGTTGGGGTTCTTCCAGCCGAGGCCCTGCTCTTCCACGTCGGCCGCTTCCGGCTCAGGGCCGAGCGCATCGGCATCGCCATTGCCGTGACATTTACCGACGGTGTGACCGCCTACGGTAAGCGCTACGGTTTCTTCGTCATCCATCGCCATACGGGCAAAGGTCTCGCGGACCTGCTCGGCGGTTTTCAACGGATCGGGATGACCGTTCACCCCTTCAGGGTTTACGTAAATGAGGCCCATCTGTACCGCTGCCAGCGGGTTTTCCATGGTATCGGGCTTACTTACATCGCCGTAACGCTCATCGGAAGGCGCCAGCCACTCTTTCTCTGCCCCCCAATAGGTGTCTTTTTCCGGGTGCCAGATATCCTTGCGGCCAAAGGAGAAACCGAAGGTCTTCAGCCCCATGGATTCATACGCGGCGTTACCGGCCAGGATAATCAGGTCTGCCCAGCTGATCTTGTTGCCGTACTTCTTCTTGATCGGCCAGAGCAGACGCCGCGCCTTGTCCAGGCTGACGTTATCGGGCCAGGAGTTCAGCGGTGCAAAGCGCTGATTGCCTGTGCCACCGCCTCCGCGACCATCAGCGATACGGTAACTGCCCGCGGCGTGCCAGGCCATGCGGATCATCAAACCGCCATAGTGCCCCCAGTCGGCTGGCCACCACTCCTGACTATCGGTCATCAGGTCGTGCATATCTTTTTTCAGCGCATCGAAGTCGAGCTTGCGAACCTCTTCGCTGTAGTCGAAGTCCTGCCCCATCGGGTCAGTCTTGCTATCGTGCTGATGCAGAATGTCCAGGTTCAGCGACTCCGGCCACCAGTCCACGTTGGAGTGCCCGGTGGCAGTGTTGCCCCCGTGCATGACGGGACACTTGCCGGCTGAGCTGCTGCTGTTCTGACTCATAGTGAAACTCTCTCTGCTAGATTGTGAATCTGCACGGCCCCCATCCAACTCCGTTCGATGGCTGCGCAGACGGGAAGGTTGCTGTCAGGGGTCTGGTCTTTTCCTGCCCCTTTCAATGCCCTCCCTTTTCCCTACGGGGTTCAACGTCCTTCCAGATCAGAATCGCTCCGGATGCATTCAAGTTAGCAGACCACTGGCGATATGAAATTTTTATCTCTCTATAGAACGGATAGAGAATTTTTATTACTGACTGGTATACGCATTTAAGCGAATATTTTACTTATTCCGGAATATTCCCGTGCTCAAACCAAACCTATTTAGTTCCCTTGGCTTTCATAAAATATCGTAATGCAAAATTCACTATTAGATAGACTAATATTTTAAACATTCACGTACGTTTTTATATAATTAAATATGCAGCCAAAAAGAAACGGATCGATTAGTTATTAGATATGAAATGGTAAAAATGTATCGAAAGGATTACAGTTATATGAATAATATATTTTTAACCTATATGCTTAAATTTCATACAAAACGTCTAATCCTTTTTCCAAATAACCCTATAATGTGTACGTGCAGGGAATGGATCATGGTCATTTAAAATGATCATCGCATGATAATCGTAAAGGAGTACGATTGTGCTAACGGCATTAAATAAAAAGCATATACCCAAGCCAATAATTATAATTTCCAAACCTAATATACAATCAAAAATCCTATCAAATCTTATCGAAAAAGGGCTAGGTGTCGATTGTGAAATCGTCGATACCTGTGCAATAAAAAAAGACCGTAGTGATTTTGGCTTCATGCTATTAGATTGCAACTATATATCGCCATCTCAGGCAAAGAGCCTTCTTCGTTCATTCGATGCGTCTCTAAAAAATATATCCATAGCGCTGATAAACACCCAACATGACGAGGACTACGAAAATCTCGTATTTTGGCCACAGGTAAATGGACTATTTTATGAAGACTGTAACCAGGAGATGTTACTGAGAGGTTTAAACGAACTTATTCAATCAGGACAATGGCTCCCAAGGGAGTTATCAAAAAAGATTATCGATGAACATCGACGCTCGGCAAAAGTAATAAATGATTTAGACATATTAACTTCAAGAGAAAAAGATGTACTGATAAAAATATCAGAAGGATTATCCAATCCGGATATTGCTGATAAATTAAACATCAATCAGCATACCGTAAAAACCCATATCTATAATATCTTCAAAAAAATAGGAGTCCAAAACAGAACTCAAGCTGCAAACTGGGCAATCCGGTATATGAAAAATGAATAAGCTACGTTATCTAGCCTCTATTCTGGCTCTCACCTGTTCGATGAGCGTTCATAGCCAGGGCATAGAGGATGAGATTTTCGGCTTCACTATCGATAACACCATTACCCGGGTAGGTCATGACTTTGCCCGCTTCCTGGGTGATTACCGTAACACTCAACTGCCCCCCAGCGATTACAACCTGACGATGCGCGAAAGGCCCTCCGCCCGTTGGGGTAACCTCATCTGGGTCGAAAAGGATCATTCCACGGTCTATCTCCGTTTTATATCGCCCAGTAACAGTGAACTGCAACAGATCGCCGAAGACGCCGCCGTACAGATTCATAAAAATGTGCAGAAGCTGAAGATTCAGGAGCTGTATATCGACCGGTTTGATCTGGATGATGATGAAATATAAAGGGAGTTAAGGATGAACCCACTCAATAGACTACTTGTTGCCCTGGCTCTTGCCACCAGCACCGCGACGGCCTCTGAACTGGTTTACAAGCCGGTAAACCCCAATTTCGGCGGCGATCCACTGAACGGCAACTACCTGCTGAACAATGCTCAGAGCCAGGATGACCATGAGGATCCTTCCGCCCAGGGATCCAGCTTGAACCAAACCTCAGCGCTAGATCGCTTTACCAGCTCGCTGGAGTCCCGGCTGCTCAGCAACCTGCTGAACGACCTTGAGGATGGTACCAGCAGCCACCTGGAAACCTCTGACTTCATTGTCGATATCCTCTCGGAGGATGGCACCATCACCGTGCTGATTACCGATAAGACGACCTATCAGGTATCGGAAATTGAAGTGAGTGGACTTTAAGCACAAATGGAAAGGGAATTCCAAAATGTACGCTGTGCGCTTAATAAATAATTTAAAAATAACACTGTCAGCGTTGATGATCGTATCAACCACAGCCTGCTCAAACTACGGTACGGTCGGTGAATCTATTCCCCCAGAAGGCGAAGAGGTTCAGCTAACCCCACGAACCAGTACATACAGAGATCTGACAAGTTTACCCAGCCCCAATGGCAAGATTGTCGCCTCAGTTTATAACTTCAGGGATCAGACAGGACAGTATAAATCGTCTCCCGCCAGTTCGTTTTCGACCGCCGTCACCCAAGGTGCAACAGCTATGCTTGTCGGCGCGATGAGAGATTCTGGCTGGTTTATACCGCTGGAGCGAGAGGGACTGCAAAACATATTAACCGAGCGAAAAATATTCAGGGCCACAAATAGTAAACCTAACACACCCGTTAATAATGACTTTGAGCTCCCGTCATTACTTGCGTCAAATATTTTGATAGAAGGCGGTATTATCGCCTTTGACTCGAATATCAGAACGGGTGGTATCGGTGCACGCTATTTCGGTATCGGTGCAGCCGAGCAGTACCGGGTGGACCTGGTGACCGTCAACCTGCGAGCGATCGATGTACGCACCGGCCGTATTCTTCACAGCGTGATGACCACCAAGTCGATCATGTCTCAGGAGATCACATCCGGGGTATTCCGCTATATCGAGTTCAGGCGACTACTGGAGATGGAAGGCGGCACCACAACCAACGAGCCCTCCCAACTCTGTGTACTTTCAGCTATTGAAAGCGCATTGATCCATTTGATCGCAGACGGAGTCAAAGAGCACTCCTGGGCACTGAGCGATCCGCGCGAAATCGAAAATGAGGTGTTGGCGCGCTATATGAACGCGGAGTCGCTGATCCGCTAATCCTGCGCTCCAGCCTGTTTATCACTCAGATGAGGCCGGCGTCGTTATATGACGCCGGCCTCATGCTTTTTACCTAGCAACGAGAAGAAATCTAATGCTATTGCATTAGAAATATTTCCTGAAAAATGGGCCTATCTACCGATACCGCGAAGAACATCCCACATCTATATTTTCCACAGTCTAAACATCCAAAGACCACAGGGAAGGTGGAAAATGATGGAAGGCGAAACCACAAAAAGGACTTTGTCTCTAGCCAAGGGGCGTAACTCAAAGTTAACGCCGAAATTAACGTCGAAGTTAATTAACCCCGCCATCGTTACGCTGGGCTTTTCCACTCTACTCACCTTTTCACAAGCAGCCTCTGCTTACGATCTGGACCCAGAGCCAGAGCTTTCACCCTACAGCCAAATTGATCTTTCTGGTGACAACCTGGCCATCGCGCTGCAAACGGGTGATTCCAACCAGTTCGATATTTATCAACAAGGAGCATCCAACGAGGGTTGGATAAACCAGGAGGGTACTGGCAATCAAATATCACTTGAACAAAAGGGAAGCCTCAACAAGTCCAACCTCAAGCAGGATGGGCAGAAAAACGATATTAGAGCACTCCAGTATGGCTATTCAAACGCTATATCCATCGTGCAGGAAGGATGGGCGAACGGAACTTATGTCAACCAGGTGGGTGAGAATAACCTGGCGGAGGTAAACCAGTTTGGAGTAGCCAGTGCTGTAGCCATTGATCAGGTTGGCAACGGCCTATCCAGCGTCGTCACTCAACGCAGTGATAACAATCTGATCAGCGTCAAGCAGTCAAATTAAAACACCGTGCGATACCACTATAAAACCTGAGGTACATATCATGAAGAAGCTCACTCTCAGCCTGGCTATCATCGCAATCACCGGCACTGGCGCGGCGTTCGCCGACGACAACCAGGGTTACCAGACTCAGATCGGTACCGGCAATACCGCTATGATTGAACAGATCACCGGGGCGAATAATAACTACGCCAGCCAGTTCCAGTTTGGAGATACAAACGACGCCAGCGTCCTGCAGGAAGATGCCGAGTTTAACTCAGCTACACAGCAGCAGGCTGGAGAGAGCAACATCGCCTACTCCGAACAGTCCGATGCCGATTACAATACAAGTCTCCAAAACCAAGGGGGCATTTCCAACTCAGCCGAGGTGTATCAGGGCTACGGTGAATACTCCTCTGACTCGTCCCAGCAGCAGTTGGGAATCGGAAACACGAGCTATGTCGAACAGTTTGGTGGTACCGACAACTACTCGCTAACCGCTCAGTTCGGTGAGTATAACGACGTTCAGCAGTTCCAATACTCCAGTACAAATAGCGAAGCTCAGGTTTTCCAGGGCTACACCAGTGGATCAGGCCCCGTCCCGAGCAGCAACAATACCGCCTACACCATTCAGGAAGGCCAGGATTCCAGCGTGTTGCTGGTCGAACAGGTAGGTGAAGCTAACGATGCCTACATTGACCAGTGGAGCGGTACCAATAATGACGCGGCAATCACCCAGGACGGTACTGGAAACATCGCTGAAACCTTTCAGTATTTCAGCGATAGCTCTGTCGCCGATGTGGACCAATATGGAGAAGCTAACGAAAGTTATACCTACCAGGAAGGCAGTGATCACCTGATCACCGTTTATCAGGACGGCTTCGGAAACATCTCGGATGTCACACAGTACGGCAGTATGCATGAGGCCAGCGTCACCCAATTCGGCACAACGAACAACGCCTTTGTTGCTCAGAGTGCCTCTGGCAACCTGGCGGTTGTCAATCAGGCGGGCACAAACAATATGGGCACGATTGTACAGAACTGATACCTGCCCCAAGCGTCAAAAAGCCGGACTTCTTCCGGCTTTTTGACTTTTTAATCCTACATCGCTTCTACGGATTGTTTAGCTCACTCACTCCACCGGAGTTTTGCTTAACACTTCCAGCAGCCGATATTGATAACGGCTGGCGTCTGCAGGTGGATCTTCCCTCTCTGTGCGCTCTACGCTCAATTGATAGGCGTAACCCGCCTCATACTCGAAGCCCTGGATATTGTCGTAGAACATCGACCCGTTGACCACGAGACACTTCATCGGCCCGACGCCCACACAGTCCACCCTGTCAGGTCCAACACTGAAGGTCATCACCTTGACGTCGTCCGGGCTATTGGCAGAGGTAGCGCAACCCGCCAGCAGAATTGAACAACCAAGCGCAAACGCGAGATACATCTTCATCAACGACCTTCCCTGTTTGTAATCTCATCCCTGTAAACCTTCGGCCGCAATCCAGTTGGATTACTGAACCAGCCCAGCTCCCTGATTCTGTTACAGGCGGACTCGATATGCCAGAGCTCCTGCGCCTTGCCGGTAAGCGGAAAAATAAAAAGGCCACCTGCAAGGGTGGCCGAAAAGGTATTACTGAAGAAGGCTAGCTCAACGCGAACTTAGAAGTTGTACTGGATTTTCGCCTGGTAACGGCGGCCATCGAGTACCTTTTCGTATTTGTCGTAGTACACGTCTTTATCGAACAGGTTATAAACACCGGTGTAGAAGGTGGTGCTGTCGGTCAGGCGATAACGCAGGCCCACATCAACAAAGGTGTAGCTCGGCACCTCTTCCACCATGGCGGTGCGGCTCAGGCCTTCTGATGAACGGCCACGGTAGTTCAGGCGGCTCCATACGTTCAGCTCGTAGCTCGGTGTCCAGTCCAGGCTGGCGTTGAACATGTGCTTGGGCAGACGGTTCAGCGGCTCGCCACTGAATTCACCGGAACGCTGTTCCGAGTCGGTGTAGGTGTAGTTGGCACTCACCTCGACGGTATCGCTCAACGGCAGGCTGGCGGTGGCTTCGATACCTCGCATCACCACTTCATCTACGTTATAGCGAGTGCTGATAAAGTCGTAGCTCTCCCCCAAGTAAACGCAGGATGCATCGCCGTTACTGACATCGCAGTAGCGGTCTTCGGTGATCTTGTCCTCGTAGGAAGTGTGGTAGACCGTCAGGCCCAGCTGAACACCGTCGTAGTTCTGCCAGTTTACGCCCAGCTCGCCAGTCACGCTTTTTTCTGCTTCCAGATCCGAGTTACCCACAATAACCGCGTTACCACCACGGCCACCGGTGGCCTGACCCCAGCCGTCGGTGGCCTGACGCAGATCTGGTGAACGATAGCCGGAGCTGATACCACCTTTGAAGGTCCACTGATCATCGGCATGCCAGACACCGTAGATACGAGGGGTCCAGGCGCTGCCATAATTCTCGTCGCGGTTGTAACGCAGGCCGGTAGTGATCGCCAGGCTATCGGTAAGGAAGTACTCATCCTCGGCAAACAGCGCCATCTGCCAGCGCGTCAGGTCCTGCATGGTGCCAGTCTGGTTGCCGCCATCGGTGAGCTCCTGCTTGTCATACTGGGCGCCGATGGTGAGCATATGGTTGGTCAGGTTGAATACCGACTTGTGGTTGAGCACCTGCTCCTGGTAATTCATGTCGCGGGTGGGGTTATCGGTCTCGTCATAGGTGTAATAGGTATCGTGCTGACCGATATCGCTGCTGAACTCATGGGTCAGGCCGAAGTTGTCACGCTCGTAAACCACATCGGTCGGATCGCTACCACGACCGCTGGTGGGAGATGACTTGCCCGGATTGGTGGCGCGACGCTGGCGTGAGTGGCCAGCCTCAAACTTCAGTGTCTGATCCTCGGACAGCATCCAGGTCATTTTACCGTTGATGTTGCCGTTGCTCTGATCGCTGTAGCCGTTGAGGATCTCATCCTCATCACGCTCGGAGTACTGGCCGTAAACCTGCAGGCCCAGCTTGTCGTTGATCATCGGGCCGTTAACGTAGAAGTTGGTGCGGCGCTCGTCGCCGGAATCGTCATCTTCCTGCAGAATCGTTTCGGCACTGATCTCACCACCCCACTCCGGAGCCACTTTGCGGGTGATGATGTTGATCACACCGCCCAGCGCATCGGAGCCGTACAGCGATGACATGGGGCCACGTATCACTTCGATACGTTCAATTGCGGAGAGCGGCGGGATCCAGCCCTGTTCGATGCCCGGGCCATCGCTGTTCGGGCGGGTTTCACGGCTGCTCTGACGCTTGCCATCGACCAGGAACAGGGTGTATTTGCCGCCCATACCACGCATGGAGATATCAGCGCTGGAACCGCCACCGGTGACGACAACACCCGGCACGTCAGACAGTGCATCGGTGACATCCTTGAACGGACGCTTTTCCAGATCTTCTCGGGTGATCACGCTGATAGATGCCGGGGCATCAACCACTTCCTGCTCATAACCCGCTGCAGAAACAACCATCTCCTTCAGTTGCACCGGCTCTGCCGCCAACGCCATGGAGGCACAGATTGCCAGGCCGAGGCCGAAAGTCCCTTTCTGCAGGACACTGACGGGGATGGTTCTTGTCCGTGGGGCCGCTGTATAAAGAGTGCCTTCCTGGCTCTGGCTCCGCTGGTTCAAATCCGCTGCGTTATCGCTTATGTGGTTCAACTTCTTCACCTTTCAACAAACGAGTATCGATTAACATACATAATTAAGTTAATGATAATCGTTACTATTCGTAATCAACAGTTAAAACGATGGCACACCCCATCCCATAAAATGGAACAGCACTCTTCAGCGGCCGCGAACTGCTTTTAGTTAAATAAGCGCTGACTGATTACAGGGCCGCTGCAGTCTCATCCTTAACACCGAATGGTTGAAACCGATTCATCTTCTAAACTGATGAATACCGGGGACAAACAACAAGTCGCCCAGCTTCATAACCAAGGAGGCCAGCATGCTGATGGCAGGTCAGTCGGTCCATCTCAGAGCGCTCGACTCGGGCATCCACGAACTGGTTTTCAGTAGTAACCAGAGCGTCAACACTCTCAATCAGGCCACCCTCGCCGAGTTAAACGACGCCATCTCAGCGTTAAAAACGGAGCCTGATGTCACAGGTCTGCTGGTGCGCAGCGATAAAGAGAGCTTTATCGTCGGCGCCGATATCACCGAATTTTTGCCCGCCTTTGCCGCAGGCGAGAACGCTATCCGGCAGCTGACCAGCACAATCCAACAGCTATTCAACGCCATCGAGGAACTACCCTTCCCCACCGTTGCCGCCATCAACGGGCTGGCACTCGGTGGCGGCCTGGAACTGGCGCTCAGCTGCGATTACAGGATCGGCTCAACCTCATCTCGCACGGGCTTTCCGGAAGTGAAGCTGGGTATTTTCCCCGGCTGGGGCGGCACGGTAAGGCTCCCCCGGTTGATCGGCCTGGATAACGCTATCGAGTGGATCTGCGGTGCGCAGCAGTATTCGGCAGCCGATGCTCTGGCGGTAGGCGTATTGGATACACTGGTGCAACCGGAGCTGCTAAACGAAGCCTCAATCGCCCTGTTAAAGGAGAGCATCTCGGGCCGATTCGACTTTCACGCCCGACGTGCTGAAAAGCTTGCGCCGGTGAAGCTCTCAGCACTGGAGCAAACCCTCGCCTTTGAATCCGCCAAGGGTTTAATCGGCGCCAAGGCAGGTCCCCATTACCCCGCGCCTCTGGCAGCACTGAAGACGATCCAGAAACAGGCTTCGATGCCGCGTGATGCAGCGCTGGAAGTAGAAACCGCAGAGCTTCCAAAGGTCGCCACTCACCCCACTACAACCGCGCTTATCGGTCTTTTTCTGAAAGAGCAGAGGGTGAAGAAAATTACTCGGCACTATGAAAAAAACGCCACACCGGTGAGCCGGGCAGCGGTGCTCGGCGCCGGCATTATGGGAGGCGGTATCGCCTACCAGAGCGCTAGCCGCGGCACCCCGGTATTGATGAAAGATATCAACGAGGCGGCACTGCAACTGGGGCTCGATGAAGCCGCGAAGTTGCTCAACCAGCAGTTGGAGCGCGGAAAGATCGACAGCCGAAAGCTGTCCAGGGTGCTGAACAATATCCGCCCAACCCTGAGCTTTGGCGACTTCACCGGCGTCGATCTGGTTGTAGAAGCGGTGGTGGAGAATCCAAAGGTCAAAAAAAGCGTACTCGCCGAGGTGGAGCAGTACCTGCCGGAGGGGGCGATTCTGGCGTCCAACACCTCCACCATATCGATCACCGATCTGGCCGGCGCGCTAAAGCATCCGGAAAACTTCTGCGGCATGCACTTTTTCAACCCGGTGCACCGCATGCCTCTGGTCGAGGTGATCCGTGGTAAACAGAGCTCAGACCGAGCCATTGCCCAAACCGTCGCCTATGCCAAGGCACTGGGCAAAACACCAATCGTGGTTAACGACTGCCCTGGGTTTCTGGTCAACCGCATACTCTTCCCCTACTTCATCGGCTTCTCCTCACTGCTGAGCGATGGCGCCGACTATCGTCAGATCGACCAGGTGATGGAGGCCTTTGGCTGGCCCATGGGCCCGGCCTACCTGCTGGATGTGATCGGCATAGACACCGCCTGTCACGCCGATGCGGTGCTGGCTGCGGGTTACCCGGACCGCATGGCTCATAGCGGTGAGACCGCTATCGAGCGGTTATTCAAGCTGGGTCGGCTGGGACAGAAAAGCGGTCAGGGCTTTTACCGCTACGAACCCGACCACAAGGGCAAGCCGAAGAAGCTGGTGGATGATGAGCTGCCCGCCCTGCTTGCCGACCTGACCGGCACACCGCGGGAATTCAGCGATGAGGAGATCATCGCCCGGATGATGTTGCCGCTCTGTATCGAGACGGTGCGCTGCCTTGAGGAGGGAATCGTTGGCTCCCCGGCCGAAGCAGACATGGCGCTGATCTACGGCATCGGCTTTCCGCCGTTCCGGGGCGGTGCACTTTACTACCTGGATCAACAGGGGCTAGACAACGTCTGCCGCCTGGCTGAACGCTTTAACGACCTGGGCAAGCTGTACCAGCCCACCGATAAAATGCTTGCGATGGCCAAGGCCGGTACAACCTATTTCGGCGGGGAGGATAAAGCATGAGCATTCAAGCCAGCGATGTGGTGATCATCGATGCCCTGCGTACCCCCATGGGCCGCTCCAAGGGCGGAGCCTTCCGTCAGGTGCGCGCCGAAGAACTCTCCGCTGTTTGCCTGCGCGCCCTGCTTGCGCGCAACCCGGCGCCTGACCCGGCCGATATCGAGGATGTGATCTGGGGCTGCGTCAACCAGACCCTGGAACAGGGTGCCAATATCGCCCGTAACAGCGCCCTGCTGGCGGGCCTGCCCCACAGTGTCGCGGGTCAGACAATCAACCGCCTCTGCGGCTCGTCGATGTCGGCACTGCACAGCGCCGCCCAGGCGATACAGAGCGGCAACGGCGACTGCTTTATCGTCGGTGGCGTCGAACATATGGGTCATCTGGCCATGGATCACGGCATCGACTTTAACCCGGCGCTATCGAAGCAGGTAACCAAAGCCTCGATGATGATGGGGCTCACCGCCGAACTGCTGGGGCAGATGAACGCCATCTCCCGCGAGCAGCAGGATCAGTTTGCGGCTCGCTCGCACAGGCTAGCCCATCAGGCTCAGTTGGAGGGGCGCTGGCAAAACGAGATCATCGCCACCGAGGGCATGGATGAGCGCGGCTTTAAGATTCTGGTAGAGCAGGATGAAGTCATCCGCCCCGACACCAGCGTTGAAACCCTGGCCACGCTGAAGCCTGTGTTTAACCCCAGGGGCGGCACCATTACCGCGGGCAGCTCGTCGGCGATCTCCGACGGTGCTTCCGCCCTGCTGGTGATGTCGGCCGACAAGGCGCAGCAACTGGGACTGAAGCCCCGCGTCCGCGTGCTGAGCATGGCGGTAGCGGGCTGCGATCCATCTATCATGGGTTACGGACCGGTACCCGCCACTGAAAAGGCGCTAAAACGCGCGGGCCTGAAACTCGCCGACCTGGATATTATCGAGCTGAACGAGGCATTTGCCGCCCAGGCGCTATCGGTACTGAAAGGCCTGAACCTATTAGATCAGATAGACACCAGGGTGAACCTTAACGGCGGCGCTATCGCCCTGGGTCATCCACTGGGCTGCTCCGGCGCACGGATCAGCACCACCCTGATCAATCTGATGGAACAGCGTGACGCATCGCTGGGCCTGGCAACCATGTGTATCGGTATGGGACAGGGGATCGCGACGGTGTTTGAGCGCGTGGGTTGAATACGAAAAAGCCGGGCTGAGCGGCCCGGCTTTTCATTTTAGAGTCCATGCAGAAGTATGGCGTTCGCCTCTACCGAGGCGTGCCTTTCCCCGATAATCGCCTGATACTCAGGTGAGTCATACCAGGCTTTGGCCGCTGCAGCGGAATCCCATTCCAGCAGCACCGTTCGGCTACCGTGCCAGCTCCCTTCCAGCACTTCGGGGCTGTCATCCACCATAATGATGCGTCCACCGCTATCGGTGATCGTCTTGACCACCTTGGCGATGTAAGCGTCATACAGCGGTTGATCCAGCACCGCTTCGGTAAACAGCATATATCCCTTGGCCATAACCTGTCCCCCGATTTGATTTGTAACTGATACACATAACCGGGAAGCCCTAACGGGCAGGTTCTATGCTCCGAGGGAGATCGGCGGCCGTGCCACTTTTCTCCCTCTCATAGACAGTATGGCAAATGCGCTCAGGCGGGCTTTTCCGAACGCTGCTCCGCCTTTTCCTTACGCACTTCGATGCGGTTCGCCTTGATGCTCTTGCGGATCATCGGCGCGATGGTCAGCCCCTGGACTACGATGGAGAAGATCACGACCATATAGGTGATGATCAGCAGCAGGTTGTGAATATCCACCCCTTTTACCACCATTTCAGCATCTGGGATCGACGCTGCCATGGCCAGCGCCAGACCACCGCGCAGACCACCCCAGGTGAGGATTTTCACCGAGTTGACGTCATACCGACGGAAACGGCGGAACACGCTGAACGGAATACCCACGCTGATAAAACGCGCCAGCAGAACAACCGGCACCATCAACAGCCCCAGCCCCACTTCAACCAGGGTCACGTTCATGGTCACCAGCATCAGGCCAATCAGCAGGAACAGCAGCGCGTTGAGGAAGCTGTCGGTAGCGTGCCAGAAGTTATTGATGTACTGGGAGCTACTTGGGTCGTTCGGGTCGGCCACCTTGGCGCGGGTAACGTTACCGATAAAGATACCGGCCACGACCATCGCCAGAGCACCGGAGATCTCCATCATGTTGGCCAGAGCAAACCCCGCCGAGGGGATCATCAGTGTGATCAACAGACGGATATTGGCATCCCCACGGGAGTTACACAGCAGGAAGTGACCGATCAGC
The DNA here is from genome assembly GCF_900108065.1 of Marinobacterium lutimaris. Lineage (GTDB taxonomy): Bacteria > Pseudomonadota > Gammaproteobacteria > Pseudomonadales > Balneatricaceae > Marinobacterium_D > Marinobacterium_D lutimaris. The sequence continues at coordinate 25,126 of NZ_FNVQ01000002.1, forward strand.
GCCAGCACGAAACCAAAGGCGATACCACCGAGAGCATCGCTGAAGAACAGTTCGGCAACGCCAGCCACAGTGGGCTCTGTACCGGAAAACGCAACCGCGAAGATCGTGGTGAACACCACCAGGCCGACGCCATCGTTAAACAGAGACTCCCCCTCTACCTGGATCGAAATACCCTGGGGAGCATTCATCTGTTTGATGATCGCCAACACGGCGATGGGGTCGGTAGGGCTGATCAGCGCACCGAACAGCAAACAGTAGATCAGCGGTACCGACCAGCCCAGCGCGCCCAGCAGCCAGTAGGCCAGATAGCCGACGATGACGGTGGAAAGCAGGGTTGAGAACAGCACCAGCACGGTGATCTCCCAGCGTTGCTTGCGCAATGCGGGCAGGTCGATCTCCAGAGCACCTGCAAACAGCAGAAAGCCTAGCATCCCTTTCAATAGCAACTGGTTAAAGTTAAGACTGCCGAGCGTATTGGTGATGGATGCTGCCAGATCGTCGCCGATGAGTTTGAAAGACAGCATTAAAAGCAGAGAGATCACCACCGATCCGGTGGTTATGGCAATCGTCGTCTGAAGTTTCAGAACATACTGATTGGTGTAAGCGATGAGCACGGCCAAGGCCGATAACAAGCAGAGTAGATACCATGCATTCATGGATTGTTTCCTGACTATCAATTAAAAAATCGGTTCGCGATAGCACTCCTGGTAGGACTGTTAGCGTAAATACAGGGGCGCCCCGCCATAGATTGGCCAGGCGCTAAAAATTCGAAGAAGGTTTTGCGATAGCGCTGTTCAGGGTGTTTTCTGAACAAATTTTGATCTCGGTCAATATTAACATAAGGCGATAAATCCCCCTCGCAGAAGCTGTGCGTGATTTCAGCAACATAGTGTGATCGAAATCGCCTACATACACTTGTCTGCTGCTCTCTTGCCCCGCCACCCGGAGCTTCTCCCTGTTTCAGTCCCATCTTCGTCGCTCCATCGACGGCCGCTGGGTCAGGTAACTAAAACCGCAAATGATTGACATTATCATCAACTTGAAAATAAGATGACTTTATCAACTAACTTACACCACGCCACACACAGGTTATGCCGATGTCATCCCGCCCTCTCAGCGACACTCTGCACCGACTGATGCACGCCTACCGGCAGCTGATGCTGGAAGCAATTCGCGAGCAGGGAATAGAACTGCCGATCACTCATATCCGTGTGCTCAAGGGGATTTGCCGCATTGAAGAGTGCACTGCTCACCATATTGCCAGCCAGATGCGCCGCGACCGGGCCCAGATTGCACGAGTGATCAGCGAACTGGTCAAGAACGGTTTGATCATCAAGGTCAGCCACCCCAAAGACCGACGCAGCCAGTTGCTGGAGCCCACGGCGGCGGGACTTGAACTGCGAGCGCGTCTGGACAAGGTCGAGGAACAGGTAACACAACGACTGACCAACCCGCTGTCGGCAGACGAAATTGAAATCTTTGAAAAGATCGCCGGTCGCATGACAGAACAGGTGACACCCCAGCCGTCCAACGACCCAACGAACGAGGCACAGTGAATAACTATGAAAAAACCTGAACCCAGAGAGCTCGAGGTGATCCGCACCGCACGCATCACACCCAACATGCACCGCGTCACCCTCGGTGGTGCAGGGATGAGCCAGTTCCCAGATGATCAGGAGAGCGCCTACATCAAGCTGTTCTTCCCGCAGGCGGAGGGTGAGAAACCGCTGGTACGCACCTACACCGTGCGCCATCAACGCCCCGGCGAGATCGATGTGGACTTCAACCTGCACGGCGACGCTGAAAGCGGTCTGGGCGCAGGTCCCGCTTCCAGCTGGGCTGCCAGCACCCAACCCGGTGACCGTATTCTGGTGGGCGGCCCTGGCACGAAGAAAATGATCAACCCGGATGCTGACTGGCACCTGCTGGCCGGCGATATGACCGCCCTGCCCGCTATCAGCGTTAACCTGGAGCAGCTACCCGAGGATGCCCGCGGACACGCGGTGATATCGATCATGCATGAGGACGATGCCCAGCCGCTGAAACATCCCGCGAACATCACGCTGCACTGGGTCGTAGATCCCTCGCCCCGCGACGAGAACCAGACTCTGCTGAACTACATCAGCAAACTGGATCTGCCGGAGGGCGAACCCTCGATCTGGACCGCTTGCGAGTTCACCAGCATGAGAGCACTGCGCCATCACTTCAAGGAGACCTGGCAGCCGCCGCGTGAACGCCTGTATATCTCCAGCTACTGGAAGCGCGGCCGCAGCGAGGATCAGCACAAGGTGATCAAGCGCGAGGATGCGGACAGGGAAGGTAATTGAACCACCCGCTTACTCAGTTAGCGGAGGCCGGGCAAAGAGTTTCTCGGCCCGGCCTGGCGAAATACCCCTGATGTGACTTAGAACTGCTCCTCATCGATCGCCATCAATGTCGTTGAACCGGCAGCGGCAGCCTGTGCCAGTGAACTACAGCGTCCCAACAGCTGTTCGGCGTAGGCACTGGCCACCTGCTGCCGCGTTTGCCAGAAAGCCTGGTCTTCGCCCTTTTGCTCATGCTCTGCCGCCCGCTGTGAACTGCGCAGCAGCATCCAGCCACCACAGAGATAACCAAGCAGCAGCATCAGGTTAACGCTGCCCGCCGCCGGTGCCGCGGGATCGGCCTTGGCCCTTGCCATCAGGCCATCCACACAGCGTCGAGACTGCGCCAGTGCTTCACGCAGACCATCGCTGAGCACTGCAGGCGCCAGCGAACAGGTATCGATGGCCGCATCGATCTCCGCAAACAGATCACCCAGGGCTGCGCCCTGGTCCGCCGCAATTTTTCGACCGATCAGATCCAGCGCCTGAATCCCGGTGGTCCCCTCGTAGATCGGCAGAATACGGGCATCCCGGTATAGCTGGGCCACACCTGTCTCTTCGATGTAGCCCATGCCACCGTGTACCTGCATCGACAGTGAACAGACCTCCTGGGCAAGTTCGGTCATCCAGCCTTTGACCAGCGGTGTATAGAGCGCCACCCGGGCCTCACGTCTTTTGCGCTCATCGCCCTCCGCCGCACGGGCTCTGTCCACTTCCGCGGCCGCTTCATAAGCGAAGGCGCGCATCGCCTCGCAGCAAGCCAGCATCTGCGTCAGCATGCGGCGCACATCCGGGTGGTTGATAATGGTGACCCGGCTGCCATCGGCCAGGGTGCCCTGCACCCGCTCACGTGCGTAATCCCGCGCCGCCTGGTAAGCGCGCTCGGCAATCCCAAGTCCCTGCAGCCCTACCGCCTGCCGTGCGCTGTTCATCATGGTGAACATGCAGGCCAGTCCCTGGTGCGGCTCACCCACCAGATAGCCCACCGCACCGCCGTTATCACCGTAGCTCATCACGCAGGTGGGGCTGCCGTGGATCCCCATCTTGTGCTCCACGGCCAGGGCGCGCAGATCATTCGGTTTGCCTGGTCTGCCCTGCTCATCCAGCAGATATTTGGGCACCAGGAACAGGGAGATCCCTTTCACGCCGACCGGTGCGTCCGGCAATCTCGCCAGAACCAGATGCACGATATTTTCCGCCATCCGGTGATCGCCCCAGGTGATATAGATCTTCTGCCCGGTTATCAGATAATGATCGCCCTGCGGCACGGCGCGGCTTTTCAGCGCGGCCAGATCACTGCCGGCATCCGGCTCGGTCAGGTTCATGGTGCCGGTCCATTCACCGCTGGTGACTTTCTCCAGCCAGAGCGTCTTCAGCTCCTCAGTGCCGTGAACGCCCAGGGCTTCTATGACACCGGAGGTCAGCAGTGGGCAGAGCGCCCAGGCCAGGTTGGATGACTGCCAGATTTCGTTGGTGGCGACGGAGAGCAGATTGGGCAGGCCCTGACCACCGTACTCCGGATCGCCGGCCAGAGAGGGCCAGCCGGCCTCGCAAAACTGATGGTAGATATCGGCAAAGCCGGAGGTTTCCTGTACCCCGTCGGGGGTGAGCTTCGCCGGCTCCAGATCGCCCTGCCGGTTGGAAGGAGCAAGGAGGTTTTCGCCAAAGCGCGCCGCTTCATCAAAGATCGCTGCCAGCATTTCAGCATCAAGTTCGTCATTGTCGGCACCGCCCACTGGCTTGGGAACACCGACCACATCGTTAATCAGGAAAAGCGCCTGTTTGCGCGGAAAACGGTAGTTGAGCATAGCCGCCGATACCCCCGATCATCTCTGCTTGTATGATTCAGGATCGTCTCTGGCGGCGAATTTGGCAATTTACGACGCTGGATATCTGCGCCACTCAGGTACGCCAGCTTTCTGGAACGGCATGGCGGATCGTGTCGATAAATACCTGGGCTCGGCGCGGCTGCTGGCCATAGGGATAGAGCAGATACACGCCCAACGACGGCCCCTGCCAGTCGGGCAGGCACTGCTCCAGAGTACCGGGATGGTGTTTCATCCGGAGCTCCACGGTCCAGTGCGGAACCAGACCGACACCACCTCCGTTGACGATGGCATCAACCTGGATCAACGCACTGTCTACGGCAAACCTGCGCGAAGGTCCCACCGGACGGTAGTACCCCTCCCCCGGGTGCCAGAGTTCGATTCCCTGGTTGCCCTGCAGGGTAAGGTCTACCCAAGCGTGCTCCGCCACTTCGCGGGGATGGCTGATTGCGCCGAGACGCTGCAGATAATCGGGATGGCCGTATATTCCCTGGCGCAGGACGCCCAGCTTTTCGCAACGCAGTGCCGTATCCGGCTCCGACCCCACCCAGATGCAGATCCCTTCCACCATGTCCGGGCCCGGCGGGTTGAACTGGGTATGCAGCTGCATCTCAAGCCCCCGATGGGTATCCATGAATCCCAACACCTGGCGGCTGAACCAGCCCCGCAGCAACAGATCATGACAATAAACATCAAGACGGCCGCTGACATCCTGGCTCAGCTCCTCAAGAGCGGAATGCCCCTGGGACGCCAGGTTCAGGATCTGCTGGCAGTACTGATAGAACAGATGCCCTGCTTCGGTGGGAATAAGACGGTTCGACTCCCGTCGCAGCAAACGCTGGCCAAGCGCGGTTTCGAGGTGCCGGATGCGTCGGCTCATGGTCGATTTAGGCAGATAAAGTTCGCGGGCGCTGTCGGTCAGACTGCGACTGTCCATGACGGCAGCAAAAGCCTCAAGCTCTTTAAGACCAAACATTTTCACTCCTTAAAACGTTCCACTTTATGCAACAGGTTGTGCTACTCTACCAGACTGCAAAAATAAATACGAACCATTATCATTAGCACTAATTAAACGGACTGACACTTATTCAGCTAATGACAGGAGATGGACATGCCTGAAGCCCACATCGCGAAGCCAAGGATGCTTCGGTCGCAACTGACCGTCGCGCTGGGACTTGCTCTGATCACCGGAATCGGTCACGCCGAGGACACGATTCAGCTCGACGATCTGGTCGTTACCGCCAGCGGCTTCGAACAGGATGTCACTTCAGCACCCGCCTCCATCAGCGTTATCACCAGTGAAGAGCTGGAAAAACGTGCCTACTCAGACCTCACCGATGCCCTGCGCAGCACGCCCGGAGTCACCGTTACCGGTGGCGGTGGTGCCAGCGGCGGTCTCGATATCAGCCTGCGAGGCATGCCTGCCAGCTATACCCTCATTCTGGTCGATGGCAAGCGCGTATCCAGCCGCGAAAGCCGTCCCAACGGCAGCGCAGGCTTTGAAACCGACTGGCTGCCGCCGCTGGATTCGATCGAACGCATTGAAGTCGTTCGTGGCCCTATGTCCACCCTTTACGGTTCTGACGCCATTGGTGGTGTGATCAACATCATCACCAAGAAAGTCCAGGATGAGTGGGGTGGCAGTATCCAGCAAGATGTCACCATTCAGGAAAATCAGGATTCGGGTAACTACTATCAATCCAGCTTCAACCTTTCAGGACCGTTGGTTGAAGACAAGCTGGGCCTGCAGGTTTATGGTCGCCTCTACAACCGTGAAGAGGATGAGATCCTCGAAGGCAACGAGGATAAAGACCTACAGAACATTAACGCCCGCCTCTCGCTTACGCCCACCGAAAATCATGACATTCTGTTTGAAGCAGGTCTGACGGACCAGGAACGCACAGCCCATATGGGCGCGTCTTTACCGGAAGAAGGCTGTCGCGGCGCCTGCAGCGACTCCCACGATAAGCATAAAAACACCCATTTCGCGCTGTCCCATAACGGACGCTGGAACTTCGGCACCACCGACAGCCATATCCAGCGCGAAAGCACCAAGAACAAAACCCGCGAAATCGAAATCACCAACACCACGGCGAAAACCAGCTTGGTGGCACCGATAGGCCAGAATCATCGATTAACTCTCGGCGCCAGCTACGAGAAAGAGGAGCTGGAAGACGGCACCACCAACCAGATCTCTGACCTGTCGAATATCGAAAGCAGCCGCTGGGCAATCTTTACCGAAGATGAGTGGATGCTGACCGACAGCTTCAGCCTGACCGCCGGTGCACGACTGGACAACGATGACAACTATGGCGACCATATCAGCCCACGCCTCTACGGGGTCTACCAGGTCGCTCCGGAATGGACCGTCAAAGGGGGCGTTGCCGGCGGCTATCGTGCGCCGAACCTGCGTGAAATCACACCGGACTGGGGCCAGGTCAGCCGTGGCGGCAACATCTACGGCAACCCGGATCTGGAAGCGGAAACATCGATCAATAAGGAAATTGCGCTCTACTACAACGGATTTAATAACGTCGATGCCTCGATAACTGTTTTCCATAACAGCTTTGACGACAAGATCACCCGCATCGCCTGCCCCATCGATATGTGTACCGATGGCGCCAACCAGTTTGGGTCCGATCCGACTTATCGCGTCAACGTGGATGAAGCGGTGACCCAGGGTGTTGAGCTGAGCCTCTCCATGCCGCTGACCACAAGCCTGGATCTGAGCACCAGCTACACCTACACCGATTCGGAACAGAAAAGTGGCGAGTATGAAGGCGAACCGCTGACCCAGCTGCCGAAGCACCTGTTCTCGGCAAACCTGGACTGGCAAGCGACAGAGTCACTGACTCATTGGACGCGCCTGACCTATCGCGGCAAAGAGAGCCAGCCAACTACCGGGCCATCCCAGAGTGCCACGGTAGCGCCATCCAGCACTCAGGTGGATACAGGCCTCGGTTACCGGATGAACGACCAGGCCACCCTCAAGGCAGGTGTCTACAACCTGTTTGACGAAGATATCGATTACGACGAATACGGATACGTATCAGATGGTCGCCGCTACTGGCTGGCCCTGAACATCAACTTTTAACGACGACTGGCGTTTCACCAGGCTTGAATGGAGTAAGAAAGCATGTCTTTGAAATCCCTGATCCCTTCTCTGCGGCAGATCACCGGGGTTGCTGCGCTGGGTGGCCTGTTGGCCGCTCAGGGCGCAGTCGCCGATGTCACCCTGGAAACCCGTTACGGTAGCGTTAGCGTCAATGACGACGTCAAACGGGTCGTAACCCTGTATGAAGGGGCCCTGGATGCGGCCGTTGCGGTCGATGTGATCCCGGTCGGTGCGATCACCACCCGCGGCGGTGATGGCGTTGCCAGCTACATTCAGGACAAGGTCGAAGGGATCGAGATTGTCGGTACCGCCCGCGAAACCAACCTGGAATCGGTGATTGCGCTACAGCCGGACCTGATCCTCGCCTCCTCGCGCCTACCGAAAGAGCAGTACGACCTGCTCAGCTCAGTTGCGCCCACCCTGGTACCGACCTTCGACCTGTTCGAGGAAGATGCCTGGAAGAAAGAGAGCCTCTACTTTGCCCGCGCCCTGAACCGGGTAGCAGAAATGGAACAGGTGCTGGCAGAGACCGATCAGCGTGGCGCCCAGGTCCAGGAAAAGCTGAATCAGACTCTATCCGGTAGCAGCCACCAGGCAACCCTGGCCCGCTGGATGCCTCAGGGCGCCCTGGTCATGTCGGACCAGCTGTTTGCTGGCAGCCTGCTGGCAGCAGCCGGTTTCGATATGAAGGACGCCGGCATTATTGAGGAAGGCCGTCCGCACAGCGAACCGCTGAGCCAGGAAAAACTCTCCCTGATCGATGGCGACTGGCTGTTCCTCGCCACCCTGAACGACGATGGCGACGCCGCCCTGGATGCTGCACGCAAGTCAGCTGCCTTCCAGCGACTGGATGTGGTTAAGAATGACCATGTCATCCCGGTGGATGGCCAACTATTCAGCAGTGCCAGCGGACCTCTCGCCGCCAACGCCATTTTTGACAAGCTGGAGACGGTGATCGACCAGGCCGCACAATGACTGCCACTGCCCCCTCTTTCCTGAAGATCATCCCGCCGCCTCTGGCCGCGGGATTTCTGCTGTGTGTCATCTGCATCGCCAGCCTGCTGCTCGGTGCCGGCGATATCAGCCCCCGCGACGCGCTGCCTGTGCTCTTCGGCGGCGGCAGCGACGAAGCGCGCTTTATCGTGCTGGAGCTGCGACTACCGCGCACGTTGGTCGCCCTGGTGGTCGGTGCTGCTCTTGGCTGCGCCGGCGCGCTGATGCAGACACTTTCACGTAACCCGCTGGCAGAGCCAGGCCTGCTCGGCATCAGCGCCGGCAGTACCTTTGCCGTAGCGGTGATGCTGATGCTCGGCGCCAGCGCCGCAACACTGGCCGTGCATGTCTCTCAGCTGGGTGCTCTGGCTGGCTGCCTGATCGTGCTCAGCGCCGCGCGGATTCAGGGCGTAGGCAACGACCCGATCCGTCTGGTGCTGGCCGGCGCCACCCTGACCGGGCTGCTGCTGTCACTCACCTCGCTGATGCTGATGTTCGATCAGCGCAGCGCCGACGAGATCCGCTTCTGGGTCACCGGCAGTGTCGCCGGCCGCAACCTTGAGGATCTTTACCGTCTGCTGCCCTCACTGGCTCTAGCACTGGCATTGATTCTCGTCGTTGTGCGTCCGCTGGCAGCACTCTCGCTGGGTGAACGTGCGGCGCAGGGGCTCGGTCATCACCCGGGACGGATCCGTTTTATTACCGTACTGGCGGTGGCACTGCTGGTGGGCTCGGCCACCGCTGTAGCCGGTCCAATCATCTTTATCGGCCTGGTGGTGCCCTTTGTAGCCCGCGCTATTGCCGGCCCCGATATTCGTCGCACGCTCTGGCTCTGTCTGCCGATCGGCCCGATTATTTTGATCACTGCGGATATTATTTCGCGCCTGGTAGTGGCTCCCGCGGAACTGCCGCTGGGTGTTCTGACCGCGATCATCGGTGCTCCGGTGCTGCTGCTGGTGGTCCGTGGCAAACGTATGCCGGCGCTGTGAGGAAGAGACCATGAACGCTGAACTTCCCATTTCCCCGTCGACCACACCCCGAGGATTCTGGCTGCTGAAAGGACAGGTCGGCAGTCGGCCGTTATCACTGCTGGTACCGAAACGCGCCCTGGTGGTGAATATCGCGCTCTTTGTACTGATCCTGGCGGCAGCTACTGCGTCACTGTGTATGGGCAGCATGTCCCTCACCCCCGCCGAAGTCTGGAATGCTCTCTGGGGGGAAGGCCCTGCACTGCACAAACTGGTGGTGCAGGAGCTGCGTCTGCACCGGGTGCTGGCGGGCTTCGCCACCGGCGCGGCCTTTGCGCTGTCTGGCTGCCTGATGCAGACCCTGGCACGCAACCGTCTGGCTACGCCGGGCATTATCGGTATCGACAACGTTGCCACCGCCTTTGCCGTTGCCTCAGTGATCGGCACCGGCATCTCCCTGGCGCCACCGGCCATGTCACTGATCGGTGCAGCAACGGCTACTGCGCTGGCGTTTGGTCTTTCTGGCGATAACGGTAGCCGTGGCTATCGCTTTATCATCGCCGGTGTCGCCATCGGCGCGATCGGCGGCGCGGTCACCCAGTTCATGCTCAGCCGCGTGGCGATCGATGATGCCAATGCGGCCTTCCCCTGGACGGTTGGCAGCCTGAATGCTCGCAGCAAGGACGCCACCCTGCTGCTGGGCGTGGCACTGCTGCCCTGCCTGTTGCTGGCACTGCGCTGGGCCAACTCGCTACGTCTGGTGCAGGTCTCCGACGCAGTCAGCATTGGCCTGGGCATCAACCTGAAGGCAGTGCGCCGTAACGGGCTGATTCTGTCGGTATTGCTGACTGGTCTGGCCGTGGCGGTAGCCGGCCCTGTTGGTCTGGTTGCCCTGGTTGGACCGGAGCTTGCAAGGACCCTGTGTCGTCATCGTGGTGTACCGCTGCTGGCGGCAACCCAGTGCGGCGCACTGCTGATGCTGCTGGCCGATCTGGCCGGCCGTATGATGCTGGCGCCACTGGAAATTCCGGTAGGGATAGTCACCGCCGTGGTCGGCAGCCCCTATCTGCTTTGGATGCTGTTAAACCCCTCTTTCAGGAGCCAGCCATGAATGCTGTAACCTCACCCACCATCGACCTGGGCAAACACGTCGCCCCTATCGAAGCCAAGGCACTGGAGGTGGCTCACGGCCACCAGGTGATTATCGATGGACTGGATCTGCAACTTCCCGGCGGCAAAATCACCGCCATCGTCGGCCCCAACGGCTGTGGCAAGTCTACGCTGCTCAATGCGCTGAGCCGGGTTCTCAAACCCAAGGCAGGCACCATCTTGCTGGATGGCCGCGATATCCACCGCGAACCGGCCCGGGAGGTCGCGCGCAAACTGGCGCTGCTGCCGCAGGAAACCACGGCGCCGGAAGGTATGACCGTATCAGACCTGGTGCGCTTTGGCCGTCAGCCGCACCAGAGCTGGCTCAGCCAGTGGTCCGAAGACGACCAGTACGCCGTCGCCAAAGCGATCCGCTCGGCGGACCTGGAAGGGATGGAAGATCGGGTGCTGGACGAGCTCTCCGGTGGCCAGCGCCAGCGCGCCTGGATCGCCATGGCGGTGGCTCAGGCCACACCGATGCTGCTGCTCGATGAGCCCACCTCAGCTCTGGACCTGGGTCACCAGATCGAAGTGTTCGAACTGATACGCCACCTCAGTGCGGACCACGGCAAGACCATAGCCATGGTGGTTCACGATCTGCTCAGCGCCTGCCGCTACGCCGACCACCTGGTGGCCATGCGCGACGGCGAGATCATCACCCAGGGCGCCCCTGCAGATATCCTGACCCCGGACCTGGTTTATCGTTTGTACGATGTGCACTGCGAAATCATGCCCGACCCGGTCACTGGCAGCCCGATGCTAACGAATATGCGGCGAGCACGGCGGTAGGTTGAGAGGCTTATCGTTTGATATCGCGATAGAAATTCTCGTGAGGTCCCACAGCTTCCAGATAGATAAGCCTGGGGATCTCCTCGAGAGTATAGCCAAGCAGGTATAGCTGACCTGCACTGTGGAATTTGTATACCCGCAGCTGTGCCAAATCACCTTTCTTTGATTCCCCAAGCTCGGGATTTTCAACGATCTTATCTACAGCAGCATCGACATCTTTTACGATGTTCGGCCCAAGTTTCTTGTAAACGCGCGCAAAGCGACGTGTCTGAAGTACTGACCAGCTCATCGTTTAGATGATGGAACAAAGGGAGTCGCTTCCTCACGCGGCTCTGCCATCGCCATCAGTGACTCCGCAATAAAATCAGCGGGTAAATCAGGGTTATCGAGTGCAGCCCTGCCAACTTTTGCCCAGAACTCTAATTGACCCTGTACAGTCCTGAATTCTGCCTTGGCGGCTGATCTGGCTTGATTAACCAGCTCATCATCCAGTCTTACTGAAACGCTCATCTTCGACACCTTAAAAAATTTACCACAATTGTAGTAAACCTTATCACAGGTGTCATCTCACCCATGTCACTTGGCCAACTCTAACCGCCGATGATCTGGTTGGAGATAGCACCTCGGGTATTGTTCCATGTTGCTACAGATACCTGGCAACGGACAGCGTCGCAGCTTTAGGATGAGCAAGGACCTTTCAAACCGTCTGAGCCGTCCAAGACCCTTGCTTCGTGCCCAGGCAACACCTGTGCTGGCAACTCTCAACCAACAGAATCCCAGCCACAGGGGTTATCGAGGCTTAATCGCGTATCAAAGTCCGCGAGCGACTTCATCCACCTGCAGACGAACGCTCTCAAGACCACCACCGGACAGGTACCAGAGTTCCGGTGTCAGGTAGTTGATAGCGATGGACTCGCCACCCTTGGCGTTCAGATCACTGCGCAGCTTATCCAGATCCAGCGCCTTATCGGTCTGACCAATCGCTTCGCTACGGTCGACGATCACCAGCTGATCCGGATCGATGGCGAGGATGTTATCCAGGGTCAGCGGCGTGAAAACGCGGTTACCGCGAGTGTGAGACTCAACATCATCCGGCAGCTGGGGAACGGAGAAGCCAAGCAGATCGTAAACCACCGGCTCGTTGCGCAAGCCGAAATTACCGTCGTTGTGTGTCACGACCAGCAGGGTCTCGGACTGATCCAGCGCGGCCTTGCGATCATCGATATGGGCTTTGAGTTCGTTCAGCGCCTGCTCGCCCTTATCAGCGGCATCAAAGTAGTCGGCCAGCGCCATGACGTTGCTGGAAACCGCCTGCCAGTAGTCTCCTTCCGGCAGTGTGGTGTTATGAACGATACCCACCTCTTCCAGGGATTTGATCGCTTCTCCCTGGCGCCCGGTGACCAGAATCAGCGTAGGTGCACTGGCTTTAACCGCTTCGATATCGGGAGTTTTCAGACCACCGGCATCAACATACTGATCGGTGTTGTAATGCTCCAGGTACGCCGGCAGCGCCTGCTTCGGCAGGCCTACAACCTGATCACCCAGGCCCAGGGCATCCAGGGTATCCAGGCTGCCGTGATCGAAAGATATGACCCGCTGCTCAGCCGCTTGAGCCAGCCCCGCGTTACCTGCCAGTACCATTGCACCAGCAGCGAGAATTTTGCCTACGCGCATTACGTTCTCCATCGAATAAGATCCGGTTCAGCGTCATGCCGAACGCTTTTCGTTTTAATAACGATTCTCATTATCTCATTTTCGGAAAGGGTTGAATCTGTCTGTGGTCGGAACGGGGGGTTGCAGAATATGGGACGGCTACGCCGACTGCCCTGCATTTCTCGTCTGAAAGAGCGGGAAAGACTTCTTTACCTTAGGGAACGTCGCGCCTGCGGCGCTCAAACAGCCTGTCCCTTGTTTCTCTTTCAGACTGCGATGCTCGGCGGCGCCGAAGGGGATCTAAGAGCACGCTCAGTTCGTCCTATGGGAATCAAGCCCTGTTAGCTTCCAGGCAGCCGAAAGTAGCCCGAAAAAATGGCATAAAAAAGCCGATTCGATCCTCTGTCGAATGGAGGATCAAATCGGCTTTTTTCTAACGGTTAGCGCCTAGCTGTGGCTGGATTCCAGGCGACCGTTTTGCGGCGGTTCATCACCCTCTTGCGAGTCTGCTGATTTGCCGCGCAGCAGCCCTTTCAGGTCTTCCAGCAGCATGATGTTGACCGGCACCATGATCAGCGTGATCAGGGTGGCGAAGAGGATGCCGAAGCCCAGGGAAACCGCCATCGGGATCAGGAACTGCGCCTGTACCGCTTTTTCGAACAGCAGCGGCAGCAGTCCGAAGAAGGTGGTGACCGAGGTGAGTATAACCGGACGGAAGCGCGAGGCACCCGCCGTCAGTACCGCCTCGTAAGCCGCCGCTTTCTTGCCCAAGCTGTCGCTGAGTTCAGCGCGGCGGCGGTTGGTAAACTCCACCAGTACCAGACTGTCGTTAACCACCACGCCGATGAGCGCCAGCAGACCCAGCATACTCATAATGGTCAGATCTATGCCCATGATCCAGTGGCCGACCACCGCGCCGATAGCGCCAAACGGGATGATCGACATAACGATCAGCGGCTGCAGGTAGGAGCGGAACGGGATCGCCAGCAGGCTGTAAATAGCGAACAGCACGAAAGCCAGCCCGACACCCAGCGAGGAGAAGGATTCTTCCTGCTCCTTTGCCTCGCCTTCCATCGAGTAGCTGGCGCCGGGGTATTGCAGCATCAGATCATCCAGAAAGGTCGCCAGATCCCGGTAGAGTACCGTGGTGTTGGTGCTTTCCTTGTCCAGGTCCGCCAATACGCTGACGGTGCGCTGCTGGTTGATGCGGTAGATGGTCGCTGCGCCTCTATCCGGCACCAGTTCCGCCAACTCATCCAGCGGGACCAGGCCGTTCTCGGTCACGATCTCCACCCGGCGCAGGTTACTGATCGCCTCCCTTTCGCTGTCTGGCAGGCGCACCATCACGCGCACCTCATCGCGGCCGCGCTGGATACGCTGCACCTCGATACCGAAGAAGTTCTCGCGCACCTGACGGATGATATCGCTGCGGGTCAGACCCAGGGCGTAGGCCTGGGGCTTGAGCTCAACCTTGAGCTCCTCCTTACCGTCGGAGAGGTTATCGGAGATATCGAACAGGGTCGGATAGGTTTCCAGACGTTGTCGGATCAGCCCCGCCATGGCGGCCAGATCATCGACATTGTTGGAGCTGAGCTGGATATCCACCGGATCGCCGCCGCGGCCGATCTCAGCGCGGTAGGTCAGGGTTTCTGCCCCCGGTATCTCGCCCACCATCTCGCGCCACTCCTGCACCAGTCTTGCGGTGCTCAGCGAAGCGTCGCGGCTCTCCGACGGCGTCAGCTCAAAGTCAACGCGACCGCTTTCCGGGCTGCCGCCGTCGCCGGTGGCGGAGAATATATTCTCTACCACGCTTTTACCTGTCACGGGATCACGGTAGCGATCCTGCAGCACTCTGGCCGCATCTACCATCGACACCACCGCACGGTCGGTGACCTCGAAGGGCGTGCCGGCCGGCATGGTCAGGCGCGCCCGCGCGGTGTCGGCCTGAATTCGCGGGAAAAACACGAACTGGGTCCAGCCGCTGAACACCAGCGCCAGGATCAGGATAAAGGTGCCGCTGAAAATCGACAGCGTGGTCAGGCGGTGGCGTAGCGCCAGCCCCAGCAACGGCTGGTAATAGCGCAGAATGGCCCGTTCAAAGCCGTCGGCAAAGCGCGCCTGCATGCGGGAGAAACGACCGCCGCTGGCCTCATCCTTGCGCAGGCGAATATGCTTCAGGTGCGAGGGCAGCACGAACTTGGATTCGATCAGCGAGAACAGCAGCACCGGAATCACCACGTAGGTGATCTGCGCAAAGATGGCGCCACGGTGCCCCTCGATAAAGGCGATCGGCAGAAATGCCACCACCGTGGTCAACACGCCGAAGGTCACCGGCACCGAGACCTCCTGGGTGCCGCTAATCGCCGCCTGCAGCCCGCTTTCCGCCGAGCGCATGTGGGTGTATACGTTCTCCCCCGTGACGATGGCATCGTCGACGACGATACCCAGCACCAGGATAAAACCGAACAGCGACATGACGTTCAACGTAATGCCAAATATCGGCATGATCAGGAAGGCACCCATAAAACTGACCGGAATGCCGATAAACACCCAAAGCGCTATGGACGGACGCAGAAACAGCGTCAGCATCAGCAGCACTAGGATACCGCCCTGCACCGCGTTGCTGATCAGCAGATTAAGACGCGATTTCACGATCTGGGAATCATCATCCCAGTAGCTCATGGTCAGCCCCTGGGGCAGACTGCCCTGGCGCGAGTCCACGTAGGCCTTCACCTTGTCGGCCACTTCGATGGCGCTCTGGTTGCCGACGCGGTATACCTCGAGCATTACCGCCAGCTGACCGTTAAAGCGGCTGCGCAGATCGCTTTCCTCAAAGCCGTCGGTGACCCGGGCCACATCGCCCAGGCGCAGGGTGCTGCCGTCCGGGTTGGTCTGAATCACGATGTTTTCAAACTCGTCGCGATGGTACGCCTGGCCCTTGGCACGAATCAGGATATCGCCACCGGCGGAGTTGACGTTACCGGCGGACAGGTCCAGCGAGCTGTTGCCGACCCGGTTGGCCACCTCTTCCAGCGTCAGACCATATTCGCGCAGCCGGTCCTTGGAGATCTCGATACCGATCTCGAAGGCGCGCACGCCCACGGGCTCAAGCTGGGTGACGCCGGGCAGACGCAACAGATCATCACGTACGCTTTCTGCGTAGCTGCGCAGCTCCTTCTCGCTGAGATCGCCAGAGAGCGCAACGGTGATCACCTCCCGTGTCCAGGTCGCCAGCGACACCACCGGTTTTTCCGCATCCACGGGGAAAGAACTGATCGCATCGACGCGGGACTTCACATCGGCCAGCAGATCACGTGGATCGTAGCCATCCTCCACCTCGATATTCACCGTGGTGCCGCCCTCGATGGAGCGGCTGCTCAGCTCCTCGATCCCCTCAAGGTCAGCCACCGCATCTTCGATACGGGTAGCCAGGCCTGTTTCCGCATCCTCTGGGCTGGCGCCGCGCAGGCTGACCTGCACGCTGATGGTGTCCGCTTCAAAGCTGGGAAAGATCTCCAGCGGAATACGGAAATTCAGCGACATCAAACCAGCGAAGACGATGGTCAACATCAGCAGGTTTGCCGCTACATGGTTGCGCGCAAACCAGGCGATCATGAGTCACCTCCATGCTGGGCAGGCGCTTCAGTCTGGATCTGGGCACCTTCCGGGCTGCTGACGACCGCCTGATCCTTGACCCTCACCGGCGTGCCGGAAACCACCTGTCCCAGCGTGGTCATCACCAGCCGGTCGCCCGTTTCCAGCCCCGCGCTGATCAGCGCCTGTTCCTCATCCTGCCAGCCGATACTCACCTCGCGCCGCTGCACGGTGCCATTTTCAACCAGGTAAACGTAGCTTCCCTGGTAGATCACGCGGTTGGGAATGACGATGGCGTTGTTGATGCTGCGTCCCTGAATACGGGCCCGCACATACTGTCCAATTTTCAGCGGCACCCGGCCCTCGGCCTTGGCGCCATAAGGGTCATCGATCTGCCCAAGCACGTATAGCTGGCGACTAGCCTCATCGATAGCGCCCTCGGTCTGCACCACCTTGCCCTGCCACTCTTCGTATCCCACCAGATCGGAGATAAAGGTCACGTCCGGCAACGGAGCACTGGGCTCATCGCTGTAGCGGTAGCGTTCCGGCAGATCGATATAGGCGAGATCACGGCTCTGGATCGGCAGTCGCACCTCGATATAGTCCACCGCATAGACGGTGGCCAGCGCAGTACCGCTGGAAACCACCTGGCCAAGATCCACCGATTTTTCCAGCACACGTCCGGCGTACGGTACGCGGATACTGGTACGCTCCAGGTCCAGTTTGGCCTTGCTGACCGCCGCTTCCGCCGATGCCAGCGCCGCCTGGGCGGCATTCAGCTGCGGCATACGCGCCACCAGGTCCGGCACGGCGCCGCCGTTGCCGAGGCGTGTCCAGTCGGCCCGCGCCTGCTCGCTGCGGGCGCGCTCTTCGCTGAGGGTCTGCCGCGCGGTGGCCAGCGAAGCCTGGGCTTCGGTCAGCGCAGTGCGATAGTCACGGTCATCGATGCGTAGCAGCTCTTCGTTGGCCTCAAAAAAGCCGCCGGCGCGCAGATCGGGATGCACCCAGACCACTTCGCCAGACACCTGGGGCAACAACTCACTTTGTGTGCGGGGACGCACCCGGCCGTAGCTTTCTATCTGGATCGGAAAGTCGGCGGGGCTGATCTCGCGTACCTCGACACCGATCGCCGCCTCGCGCTGCGCCGGCATCCGGTTTGCTTCCGGCGGGTTATGGAATACCAGGTAACTGATGCCGCCGAGCACGGCGATAACCACCAACGGCAATAACTTCTTGATCATTTGGCTGTTGTCTCCGCTTCGGCCTGAGAGGGATTATCGCTGGTAGATCTGTCGTTGGCCGGCGCATCAAAGCTGCCGCCCAGGGCAACCGCCAGGGCCACCCGGTTTTCCAGCAGCGAGCGTCGCAGCTGAATGACGTTGGTCTGAGCATCCAGCGAGCGCCGCTGGGATTCCAGCACGGTGGTGAACTCCTCCAGACCACGCTGATAACGTTCAAACGCCAGTTGCTCCGCCTGCAGCGCGTTCTCTTCGGCGTTCAGATACAGGCGATAACGCTCAGCGAGAGCGCCACGGCCATCCAGGGCGTTCTCCACTTCACTGAAAGCGGTGTAGAGATTACTCAGATAGTTCTGCTCCAGCTCCTGGCGACGCGCCAGTTGCTGATCCTGCTGTGCACGCAACCGGCCAGCATCGAACAGCGGCTGAGTCAGTGAAGCACCCAACAGCCAGGCAAGATTGCCGCTGCTGACCAATTCGCTCAGATCGTCGCTGCTGCCGCCGTATTCCGCGCTGAGGGAAAATCCGGGAAAGCGTGCTCGGTGGGCTGCGGCCAAGCCTTCGTCTGCGGCCAGAAGATTGAGCCAGCTCACCTGGAGATCAGGCCGGCGCACCACCATCTCTGAAGGCAGCACCAGTGGCAGTTCGGTTTCGAGCACCGGCAGAGTCTCCTCCGAGCTCAGCGCCGCTGCCGGATAACGCCCCAGCAACTGCTCCAGCGTGCGCTTGGCCTCGGCCAGCGCCAGCGCCTGTTCCTCTACCGTGGCAAGTTGGGCGTTGAGGTCGTTACGCGCCAGATACAGATCCAGCGCTTCATACAATCCCTGGCGGTAGCCGGACTCGATCACCGCCAGATCGGATTTCAGGTTGTCGCTGCGCTCGCGGAAAAGCTTGAGCAGCAGCTGAGTTTCCTGCACGCGAAACCAGGCACGGCTTATATCCGCGGCCAGGGTCTCCCGGGACTGCTTTAATTCGGCTTCGGCACTGGCATATTCAAGCTGAGCCTGACGCTGGCGGGCGCTGAGTTCGCCCCAGATATCAACATCCCAGCTGAACCCTGCGGCCAGTGAGAAGCTGGTGGCGCCACTTTCCGGCCGATTCAGATCGTAACTCAAACCAAGACCGGGATAACGGTCGGCGCCGGTGATGACTACAGCCTGATGAGCTTGCTCGACTCGGGCCCGCGCCGCGGCCAGATCCGGGTTATGGACCATCGCCTCCAGCACCAGCAGTTCCAGACGTTCATCGTCAAAACCGGCGAGCCAGCCGGGGGACTCGAGCTGCTCTGCAACCGCGTCTGCGGCCTGTTCACTCTGCCAACCGCTGGGCACCTCGGTGGTCTGGTCGATGCTCAGCGACTCCGGCGCGGCGCAACCAGCCGCCAAAATCACTGAAACGGCGACAAGCAGCCCCAGGGCACTGTTTGTCGTTGCACTCCGGCGCCTGAGCCCTGGCAGGCCAGCCCTGTGCCCAAACCGACGGTAAGAATCATTTCCCACTGATTTCTCGCTACAAATCCTGTCCACTTGGGGACCAATGGTAAGTTAGTTCGTGTTACCTGACAGTGTTTTTACACTTCTTTACACCTAATACCCAGCCGGGCCCTGAGCCCTGCCCCCTTTTGCCTCAATCCGCGCGCCGAGCGAGCCCTGCAGCCGCTCTTTTCCATGCTTAAGACTCTTTTAAGTTTACCTCCCTAGACTCGCAGAGTTATGAACAGGAGGCCGCGCATGACCGCACTCACACCAAGAACCAGACCCACACAGGAAGCCGCTTTACGCCTGCAGCTGCATGCACGGGAGGACTACTCCCGAGTTCGCATAGAGGCATTTATACGAGCGCGTTTTGCAGCTATCCACTCGGCCTGGATCGATGACTTCCTGCCCACGTTGATCAGTACGCAAACCACCAGCCAACAGATTCACGCCGCAGCCGGCTTCCAGTGGGCCAGCGAGAACCCGCTGTTCCTGGAGTCCTACCTGGATCTGCCGATTGAAGGCCGCCTGCGCCAGCTCGGCCAGGGATCGGCGCAGCGCTCGCAGATTGTCGAGTTTGGCAATCTTGCCACCGGTCGTCCCGGCGCGATCCGCCAGCTGATCCTGGTACTGGCCAACTACTTTGGCCGCCGCGGTATGGACTGGGCGGTGCTCACACTGACACCCACACTGATTAACAGCTTTTCCCGTCTGGGCCTGGTACTGGTGCCGCTGGCAGCCGCGAGACCCGAGCGCCTGCAAGCATCAACCAGCTACTGGGGAAGCTATTACGACCTGAATCCGCAGGTGGTCGCTATCAACCTGCCGGCGAACCAGCCCAGGTTGCAGATGCTGGAAAGCCTTGGCGTCCGACGCCCCACATCGACCACCCCTCTGCTGCCGATGGAACGCATTAATGAAACATCACTTTTTCACTGAACTGGCACGCTACGCGGCAATACAACCCAACCAAGCCGCACTTGAGGATGAAGCCACAACACTCACCTGGCGCGACCTGCCCGATGCCATCAACCAGCTTGCCAGCCGCCTTGAAGCAGAAGCCGGCAAACGCATCGCCCTGCTGGCCGATAACAGCCGCCACTGGGTGCTGACCGACCTGGCCGCCTTGAAACTGGGTCGTGTTTTGGTACCCGTGCCGCTGTTTTTCAGCGAGCAGCAGCGCCAGCACCTGCTGGCGGCAAGCGGTATCGACACGCTGATCACCGTGACCGATGACCAGCTGACGATTACCCGCCTGCCGAGCGGCTATCCGGCGCTGCACGCTGGCACCGAGAAGATCACCTTTACCTCCGGCACCACCGGCACACCCAAGGGCGTCTGCCTCAGCAGCAACAACCAGCTGCGCGTGGCGCAATCGCTGGTCGATCGCCTTGCAGGCCTCGGCCTGTCCCGGCATCTCTGCCTGCTGCCGCTGGCGACGCTGCTGGAGAATATCGCCGGGGTTTACTGCGCCCTGCTGCTGGGCGGCACCCTGCTCACTCCGTCGTTGAAAACCCTGGGACTTAAGGGCTCCAGTGAGCTGGATCTGCGTGCGCTTGCCCACAGCCTGCAGGGCTACCGACCCGACTCGCTGATCGGCCTGCCGCAGATACTTGCGGCGCTGACCGGTGCTGTAGAGGCCGGTGTGGAACTGCCTGTGCTTAAGTTTATCGCCGTGGGCGGCGCCCGCGTCGGTGTAGACCTGATCGAGCGCGCCCGCCGCTGCGGTCTGCCCGCCTACGAGGGTTACGGCCTGTCGGAGTGCGCCTCGGTGGTCAGCCTGAATACGCCGGGAATGGACCAGCCCGGCACGGCAGGCGCTCTGCTGCCCCATAACCGGGTGCGTCTCAGCGCCGACAATGAACTGCTGATCGAAGGCAACCTGATGCTGGGCTACCTCGGTGAAGCACCACAAGGCGACCACTTCGCAACCGGGGACCTGGCACAGATCGACGACGCCGGCTTTCTCAGCATCCGCGGGCGCCAGCGCAATGTGCTGATCTCCAGTTTCGGCCGCAACCTGAGCCCGGAGTGGGTCGAGTCTGAATGGCTGGCCCAGCCCGGTGTGCAACAGGCGGTACTGTTCGGCGAAGCCAGACCGTTCAACGTGCTGCTCGTTCACGCGCCGTCACTGAGTGACAGCACCCTGGAAGCGACCCGCCAACGGCTCAATACCCAGCTGCCGGATTATGCCCGCGTTGCCGGTTGGTGCCGGATTGATACCGCCATGACCGCAGAGAACGGTCTTTACACCGCCAATGGTCGTCCGCGCCGAGATGCCATCGCATCGCGCTACGCCGACCGCATCGAAGCGCTTTATCAGCCTGCCCCTCTGGCCTGGAGTTAATCATGTCTTTTTATCAAACGCTGCAACAGGAAACCGAAACCGCCCGTGACTATCTGTTACAGGCGCCGATTATTCAGGCATGCAAACACGGCGATATCAGCCAGAACCAGTACATCGCGTTTCTGACCCAGGCCTATCACCATGTTAAACATACCCTGCCGCTGCTGATGGCCTGCGGCAGCCGCCTGCATGAGCGCCAGGAGTGGCTGCGTGAGGCGGTGGCGGAATATATCGAAGAGGAAACCGGCCACCAGGAATGGATTCTCAACGACCTGGCCGCCTGCGGCGCTGACAAGGAAACGATCCGCCACGGCCAGCCCGCTATCGAAACCGAACTGATGGTCGCCTACGCCTATGACCTGATCCAGCGCGTAGAGCCGGTGGGCTTCTTCGGCATGGTGCAGGTGCTTGAAGGCACCAGCGTTAACCTGGCCACGCCGATGTCTCACATCATCCAGCAAAAGCTGGGCCTGCCGGATACGGCGTTCAGCTATCTGCGCTCCCACGGCTCGCTGGACCAGGACCATATCCAGTTTTTTGCCGAACTGATGAACCGGATCGACTGCCCGCAACAACAGCAGCGTATTATCCACAGCGCCCGCGTGTTCTATCGCCTCTATGGCGATATCTTCCGCAGCCTGCCAAAACAGTAAGGAAAAACCGATGCAGTTCAGAGATCGCCACATTCTGATAACCGGGGCCTCCAGCGGTATCGGCGCCGCACTGGCTATACTGCTGGCCCGTCGCGGCGCCAGCCTGCTGTTACACGGCCGCAACCAGAAAGCGCTGGATGAGATGGCGGCCAAGTGCATGGAACAGGGCTGCCCCCGGGTAGTGACATGCAGCGCCGATTTCAGTGAAGAAGCAGGTCGCAAGCGGCTGCTTGATTGCGTATCCACCTCTTTCTCCAAGCTGGATATGCTGATCAACAACGCAGGCATCGGCTGTTTCAGCCTGTTTGACGAGCAATCGCCAGAACTGATCGACAGGCTGATCAGCACCAATGTAACGGCACCAATCCTGCTCACCAGGGCGCTGCTGCCCATGCTGACCGCCAAGACCGAGCCTCGCATCCTCAATATCGGTTCCGCCTTCGGCGCCATCGGCTATCCCGGCTACACCACTTACTGCGCCACCAAGGGCGCCATGCGGATGTTCAGCGAATCCCTCGCCAGGGAGTATGCCGATACCTCACTGAAGGTGCAGTACCTGGCGCCGCGAGCCACCCGCACCGCCATCAACACCGATCGCGCCAACCAGATGCTCGCGGCTACCGGCGGCAAAAGCGATACACCGGCCACGGTCGCCGAAGCGGCGATCAGACTGTTGGAGTCGGACAAGGCCCAGGCCGCCATCGGCTGGCCGGAAAAGCTGCTGGTGCGCCTTAACGGCCTGCGTCCGGAGTTGATCAACGCGGCGCTCAAGCGCCAGCTGCACAAGATCAAACCTTATGCGCGCAGCACCGATCAGGAGACGGGCTCACAGACGCCTCGTCATCAAGAATCACGCCTGGATAAACGCCCATTAAAAGAACGTTCCTTAAGCGAAAAAGGAGCCTGATCATGAAGAAGCCTCTCCAGTTAATGCGTATCTCTCTGCTCAGCGCGGCGCTGGGCCTGGCCGCGACCCTCTCGCTGCCTGCCCAGGCAGCCACCGATGAACAGCTGCTGCCGATCCAGCATCAGTGGGCCAAAATCCAGTATGATCTTCCGGAAAAGGAGCGTGCCGGCGCCTTTGCTACACTGGCAGATGTGATTGAAGCGGCCCGCGATAAATACCCTGGGGATACCGAACTGCTGATCTGGCAGGGTATCGTCGTGAGCTCCCAGGCCGGCGCCGAAGGCGGTCTCGGTGCGCTGAAGCTGGCCAAGCAGGCACGCAAGCTGTTTGAACAGGCGATCAAACAGAACCCCGCCGCTCTGAACGGCTCGGCGCTGACCAGCCTGGGTACGTTGTATCACAAGATCCCCGGATGGCCGCTGGGCTTTGGCGATGACAAAAAAGCGGCAGAGCTGTTCAAACAGGCGCTGGAGATCTCGCCGGACGGGCTTGATACCAACTATTTTTACGGTAGCTACCTGTTGGATGAGGGCGACAGGGCCGCAGCACGGGCCGCACTGCAGAAGGCGCTGGCCGCGCCACCAAGACCGCAACGTCCAAAGGCAGACGCAGGACGTCGCCAGGAAGTGGAACAACTGCTCGATACGCTGAGCTAAGGAACAGGCATGAGAATACTGGTGGTCGAAGATGACCGCTTGCTGGGCGACGGTATCCGCGCGGCGCTACAGAAAGCCGGAGAAACCGCAGACTGGGTCACCTCCGCCGAGGATGCCTGGCACACGCTGCAACTGGAGCATTTCGATTGCCTGCTGCTGGATCTGGGCCTGCCCGGCATGGGCGGCCTGGAGATGCTGCGCAAGCTGCGTCGCAACGGCAACGACCTACCGGTACTGATTCTGACCGCCCGCGATGCCATCGAAGACCGCATCGCAGGCCTTGATGCCGGCGCCGACGACTACCTGCTCAAGCCGTTCGACCTGTCCGAGCTCAAGGCAAGGCTGCGCGCCGTCACCCGACGTTACAAGGGCTACAGCGATACCCTGCTGACTCTGGGTGAACTGCAGATCGACGCCCAGGCTCAGAGCGTCAAATACCGCGGCCAAAGTGTCACCCTGTCACGCCGTGAATATGGCCTGCTGCAGACCCTGGCGGAAAATGCCGGCCGCATTCTCAGCCGCGACCGTCTTGAGGAAACGCTGTACGGCTGGGGTTCCGAAGTGGAAAGCAACACCCTGGAGGTCCACATCCATCACCTGCGCAAAAAGCTGGACCCTTCGCTGATCCGCACCGTGCGCGGTGTCGGCTACATGATCGACAAGGCGGAATAGATGCGTTCGATCCGGCAAACGCTGACCATCAGTCTGCTCAGCGTCGGCCTTCTGGCCGGCCTCACCACCGCCACCCTCGCCTACCTCGCGGCGAAGGATGAAGCCGAAGAGCTGTTCGACGCACAGATGGCGCAGATGGCGCGCCTGGTCGAACAGCTGGCGCCGGACGACGATTCCCTGCCACTGGTGATCATGAATGAAGAGGAGTGGATACCGGCGCATCCTTACGAGGAGCAGCTCTCCTACCGTATCGTCAGCAACGCCGGCAAAGTGCTGATCGCCTCACCCAGCTTTCCCGAGTGGATCGACCAGCAACCTGTCGACGGTTACCGGGACCTGGACCACCCGGTCGAGAACTGGCGCATTTTTACGCTGATCGGCGAACAGGGACAGAACCATATCCAGGTGGTGCAAAGCGACAAGGCCCGCACCGAGATCGCCACCAAGATAGCCCTGACCAACACCCTGCCGATCCTGGTGTTTCTGCCGCTGCTCTGCCTGGCGATCTGGTGGCAGATCGGCCGTAGCCTCAAGCCACTAGTCACCCTGAGCGAAGAGGTCTCCGAGCGCAGCTCCGGCCATCTGAACCCGGTGCGCCTGCAGGAGGTACCCAGCGAAATTAACGGCCTGGTGCGCGCCCTGAACCGTATGCTGCAACGGCTTAAGCTGAGCTTTGAACGCGAGCGCCGCTTCACCGCCGATGCCGCCCACGAGCTGCGCACACCGCTGGCAGCACTGCAGATCCATTGCGAGAACCTGTTTGCCGACCTCAAGGATGAACAGTCCCGCGGCAGCACCGAGCAGATTCTCAGCGGCCTGAAACGGATGAACCGTATTGTCGAGCAGTTGCTGCATCTGAGCCGGCTGGATCCGCAGGAACGCCTGCCCGACAGAGCCCCGCTAAACCTGACCGAGCTCTGCCGTGAACTGATCGGCGACCAGATTCCTTTCGCCATCGCCCGCCGCATCGACCTGGGACTTACCGCACCTGATGAAGACCTTCAGGCCAGCGGACATGCGCTCTACCTCAGTATTCTGCTGCGTAACCTGGTGGATAACGCTCTACGCTACACCCCGCAGGAGGGCGAGGTGACGCTTGAGCTGGAACAACTGGAGGGAAAGATCCGGGTGAGCGTGATCGACTCAGGCCCCGGCCTCAGCGATGAACAGAAACAGCGGGTTTTCGAGCGTTTCTATCGCGGTCGCAACAAAAGCGACGGCAGCGGGCTGGGCCTGTCGATCGCCAACCAGATCGCCGAACTGCACGGCTCGGAAATTGAACTGCTTGACCGGCAGGACGGTAAGGCCGGGCTGGTTGCGCGCTTCACGCTCGAAGGCTGAAGCGCGCCGCCCGTTGAAGTCTGCTCAGGGATGCTGGGCGATAGCGCCCTCTTCACCCATCATAAAATCCAGGGTGCAGTGCATACCCGCCGGCAGCGCATAGTCTGAATTGGGTAGTTCAAGCATTACACCGAAGGTGCGGCTGGAGGGGTCGAAAACGCTGTCGATGGCGGTCACCTTCGCCTGGTAGGTACCGGTTTCCACCAGTTCCGGCGTCACCTGGGCCAGCATCCCCATCTTGATCTGCGGATACATCTTCACCGGCAGGAACACCTCTACATTGAGCGGATCGATCTGCGCAATGGTCATCAACGGTGCCTGGTCATAGGCGTACTCGCCCTTGGCCAGTTCGACCTTAGTCACCACACCATTCACCGGGCTGCGGATGATACGGCGATCAAGACGCTGCTGGGCGTGCTGATGCTCGACTTCGGCGATCTCTTTTTCGCGGCGGGACTTATCCAGTGTCAGTTGCGTCAGGCGCACCTCCACATTGGCCTGGTCGTAATCCTTTTCAGAGATCACGTTTTTCGCCTTGAGAGTCTCGAACCGCTCCAACTCCTTGCGACGAAACGCCACCTGGGTGCTGGCTGAGCGGATATCCTCATTACTCTGCGCACGCATCCGCGCCAGCTCGACCATCAGGGTTTCCAGCGAACGTTCCAGGCTGGCCACCACCTGCCCCTCTTCCACCCGCTGGCCACGCTCAACCTTCACCTCATCGAGAATGCCGGCCTCGGCGCTACCAAGCTTGATGGTTTTCTTGGGCTCAATCACACACTGAAACGACTGTTCTTCTGCCGCCCAGGCTGGGACAGACAGGGCTCCCAGCAACAGGGCCAGGGTAAAACGGGTGCACGGACTACGCTCGAATCTCATTCCATGTCCTCGACATTGAATTCAGTCAGCTCAACTTACGGCGGCATCCCTGCCCTATGGCGGAGCTCCCTGCCCCGCTGTCTCGGTAAAGCGCTGCGTGTTAACAGCCCGTTGCTAGCTCCTCAGGTTACGATCACGGCCCCAGGCACTGCGCTCTTTACCCATTGTCGAGAAGTATAGCTTGGCTTCCTCGGCAGAGATCAGTTGCCCGGTCTCTTCATCGAATACCAGGGCATTATCCCAGGCTCTCTGATTACCCCGGGTGCGATCACCGCTGGATGCCTGCTCCAGGGTAGCGCTGCTGGTGCTGGTGGATGTGTTGGCGGTGATATCAAGCCGTGTGCCGGCATTCAGCTCATCGCTCATCACTTCAGTATCGTCATGTCCGAAGCCCAACAGGTGACCCAGTTCATGACGCAGCACGGTGAGCAGATCCATCAATCCTGAAGCCGGCCCTTCATCGGAGGCAAACTCGCCATCGTCATCCGGCGTTTCATCAACGAACCAGCCGTAGCCCGCTGCGGTGGCATCGATCAGGA
Source organism: Marinobacterium lutimaris (assembly GCF_900108065.1). Classification (GTDB taxonomy): domain Bacteria; phylum Pseudomonadota; class Gammaproteobacteria; order Pseudomonadales; family Balneatricaceae; genus Marinobacterium_D; species Marinobacterium_D lutimaris. The sequence continues at coordinate 52,283 of NZ_FNVQ01000002.1, forward strand.
TGACATCGCCATCCACCTCTGCCAGCGCATCGCCTTCCAGGTCAACGATGCGGAACTGTACATCACCCAGCAGATCAAGCTGAGACTGAGTCACCAGACCACTCTGCAGCCAGTCATCGTAGGCGGCATCGAGAATCGACTGCGCCTCTGCTTCCGTCAGTTCCTCTTCACTGAGTTTGGGCGCTGTCACCAGAGTGGAGACGGACTGGGCGGCGACCATCTGCTGCGATTCCGTATCGAAGGCGGGATCGTTGGTAGCGATGCGGAAGTTATCGAAGACGGCGGTTGCGTTACTGGCCAGCATGCCGAACTGACCATCGACGAGTACCGAGTTATGGCTGTAACTGCCGACTGCGGCGCCATTAAGCCTGATCTCGACGGCCGATCCCTTGAAGACCAGATCCAGACGGTACTGGGTATCGGCATTCAAAGCCCAGGCGAAGGAGTGATCGAGCTCAATCTGTCCCATTGCCAGGTGCCCGACCAGGATCTGTTGACTGTTTACATCCAGCATTACGAACTTGTAGTTGAAGTCATCGTAATAGTCGTAAACCAGACCAGCCTGAGCCGCAGCCTGGATATCGGCTCCCATCTCGACATAACTTGCCGACTCAAGATCAGCGCCGAGATCCACCAGCCGCAGCGTCATCTCACTGGACTCGGCAAGAGCTGTCAGCGCATCGCCCTCCTCAACCCACAGAACGTCATCCGCCAGGTCAGACGTGCTGAACTCCAGTTCATGCTCAGCTTCAAAGTCGTCAGTCTCATCCAGGGTCAACTCTGGCGGCAACACCTGCACGCGGAAGTTATCCACGCTGCCTTTGGAACCGTCCATACCGACCCCGGTAAGACCGAAGTTGAGGCCGTAGCTGGTGATCGACCCATCACTGTTGACCTCCTCCCTGTGGTCGAAGAGGTAGCTGAACCAGGTCACACCCTCTATCACCAGAGTCACGTGTGTATCGTTCACTGCGATAAACACGTCATAGTCGAGCCCCGGCTTGATTCTTACCGGCTGTTTGGACTGAACCACATAGTGCCAGCCGTTAGCATCCTTGTAGCCCATCTCGATCTTGTTGGTAGAGACGTTGATACCGGCAAACTTGAAGTCATCCTCACTGTAGTAATCAAAGATGATGTAGCCGTTAGCATTCCAGCCCTTGGTCGGCTTATCCAGGTTAAAGGTCGCCGCCACCTCGTAATATTTCGGCAGATAGTCATCCAGGTAGAACACCGATGCAGCCGTATCACTAGGTGAAGTGGACTCGACTCTCATCGCACCGGCAGAAACCGAGAACAGACCTTCGTCGGCGGCAAAGGCGCCCATAGTGCCATCGTTGAACTCGGCGCTACGCAGCACATCACGGCGGCCGCCCGGGATGTTGCCCGGCTGCGGATCGGTCGGACCTCCGGTCTGATCCTGCCAGTAGCCATGATCCTTCTGTGTAATCAGACCCAGTTCACTGTCGATACCGCCCATCATCGGGTTCACGTTGCTGTAGCGCAGGCTGCCGTTGGATTCGCCGGTATCGGTGCCCCGGGTAATATCGACGCCGTCACTGAATGCCTGGGCGTAGAGGAAGTCGAACAGGTGCGGCGGAACCTGACGGCTGACGGTTGCGATACCGAACGGAGCGAACGGCACGATGTAGGAGTTGTACTCGCCTACCCAGTCGATCAACCGGTCGCCACCGGTATTACCGATCAGGATATCCAGGCCGGCGCCGCCAAAGACACGATCTTCCCAGATCAGATGGGTATCCGGCGCATCGTTCAGGCCGCCGGTTGCATCGTAAACTCCGGTACCGCCTCCCAGCACATCGTCGGCATTGAGCAGGTCGTTACCCCAGCCCCCGTAGAGATGATCGCGACCGGTGCCACCGACAATCCAGTCGTTGCCCAGATCACCGAAGATAGAGTCGTTGCCATCGGAATGGCGCGGCACCATATCACCGATCGGCGAGCCGTTTGGCTCGAAGTCCACATAACCATCGACGGTGATACCCTCGTTATCCATCTGATTGAGGAAGTACTGCTTGGTACCGTCAAAGCTATCCGCTGCGCCTTTCCAGACAGAGACATCATCGCCATCCACCTCGAAGAGTATGGTGCGGCGGGCATCGTATTCATCGTAGAGATAGAACTCGCCCAGGCGCGACTGTACAGGTTTCGGCGCGTTCCAGGCGTTGGTATCGGCGCCAAACAACAGTGCGTTACCGGGGTTGTATGGACGGTAGAAGTCGATCCTGACGAGGCTCAGCAGATCGCGTTCCTGGCCAAGCTCATCCATGTAGGAGCCCTCTACCACCGGTGCATAACTTTCCGGCAGCGCCTCACCACCACCGATGGCGTCGTCACCGGCCCCACCGTGAATAAAGTCATCACCCAGGCCGCCAAAGATAATGTCATCGGCATGAACCGGGATAAACAGAGGATCGGAGCTGACCGGTGACAGGTTATAGGGCGTCAGATCCACCGATTTCTTCAACTCGAACTCGACGTTGATGGTCTCGGTCTGCACCTGTCCCGGGGTGTAGATGAACTCGTTGAGCACATTACCCTGGCTGGTACGGCTATCCGGATCGCTGCCCAGCAGCGCATCGACACCATAGAGGTCTTCGCCGTAATCCGCCGAGTTGCGGCTGGTGAAGATACGGCCATCGTCGCCGAGGATACCGTCGATACCGGTGCCGCCGGAGATCCAGTCGTTGCCCCAGCCGCCGATGATGTCGTCATCGCCGGCATCACCGTAGGCCGCATCGTTGCCGCCGCCGAGGTAGATAAAGTCATCGCCTGTTTCGCCATGGACCTCATCATCGCCGCCGATATCGTAAAGCGCCTGCATACCGAACATATCGCGCATACCGGCCAAATCAACGTCTGTATCCGTGTTAAACCAGTCAGGCTTGTGATCCGGACCACCCGGGGTGTAATCCAGCAGGGTTACGCCGCGAACCACGATCTTCTCGCCACCGTAATTGTCGTAATTAAAGGTGACATAAAGCGGCAGCTCTTCGTTGAATTCTGGCGCCAGCGTCGGGTTAACATCGATACCGTTGATACCAACAATACGGATGATATTGCCGTTATCGCCCACGATTACATCGGAGTCGCCCGCATGGCTTGACTCCTCATCGATACTCTCAGGCAGGACCTCGTTGTTGCGGTCGATCTGGATACCAGCACCGCCGAAGATCAGGTCCTTACCATCCGGCCGGCTTTCCGCGCTCACCAGGCTGAAGAAGTCAGAAGAACCACCGACGATATCGTCCTGACCCAGACCACCGAAGATCACATCGCAGCCACCGCCACCTTCGATATAGTCTTCGCCATCGGTGTCAGCTTCAAAGCTGGCCACGACCACCAGTTCACCCATGGTTTCAAAACCGGAGTAGGTGGAACGCGCAGCGCCGACATGAGCACCACCTGCGGCGGCGCTATCGATGGAACCATCACCCTGAATGATATCCTCGCCGAGCTGGCCGAAGATCATATCGTTTCCGGCGCCACCGGCCAGGTAGTCATTACCGAAGGTGCCCTGGCCCGCCGCACCGCTGGCGATCTCGAAGGTGTGCAGATCGGAGTAGTCGATCTCATACTCGGCCCACCACTGCACGCCATCGGCATCGCGGAAGTTGCGCTGGATACCATCGGTAAGCAGCACGCCGCTGGTGGTCTCAAACACACTCGGATCACGGTCGGTACGGCTGTACATCAGCGTGCCCGACAGAGTCTGGAAGCGATAACTGAGAATATCATCAAGTAGATTCGTATCCCCGTCAGTCCCCATACGGTTCAGGTAGACGGAGTCACCAAAGATAAGATCATCGCCTTCACGGCCATCGAGCATATCGTTACCGGCACCACCAATCAGGATATCGGCGGTATCGGTACCAAAGATCGTGTCATCGGCGCCGTTCTGCAGACCGACCGAGTTGATCTCCAGCACGGTGGCAAGCTCGGTGGTCTGGATCTTCTGCAGCAATACCGGCGGCAGGTTCGGGTCATCGACATACTGCACCACCTCGCCATGATCGCCGAAGATGATGTTCTGCTGGTCTGGTTCGCCTGAACCGTTGCCATCGATCACATCCTGCCCGGCCACCAGGTTATCCCTTACCGGGGAAGCAACCGGTTTGAAGGTGCTGTCGGTTTTCTCCAGCGACTTGTCGACACTTGGCTCGGGGCTGTTATCCAGGGTGGTAATATCCAGCGCCCGGGTCAGAATATCCACGTTAACGCCGCTGTCACCGTAGATATGATCGACGCCACGCTGACCGAGAATGGTGTCATCACCGGAACCACCGGCCAGATGGTCACCCGCCTGGCTACCGTAGATCAGATCATTACCGGCGCCACCGTAGGCGGTAAAGCCGACGCTGGGCAGATCGTCATCGGCCACGCCTGCGAAGAGCTGACGGGCATCGATAATATCGTTACCGGCAAAGTCGTAGGGGTTGGCGATCGGGAAGATCCATTCATCATCCTCGTTCTCGGCATCCGGCAGATGCGGGAAGGGATCGAACGGCTTTTCGCCGAACTCAAGGCCGAGTCGGTCATAGCTGTGGCCGGAATACCAGACGCCATCCTGGCTGGTATCGCCGTAGACCACCAGCGGACTATCGGGACCTGCGCCGCTGCTGATAACGAAGTGGTCACCGCCCACCCGCTTACCGCCATCCAGGTTCACGTTGTAGCCGTAGATGGTCAGGGTAGCGATGCCGCTCTCGTCGTGGCAGTCGCTCAGTGCCGCATCCAGCAGCACCAGTTTGGTTCCGTCGTTGATAATGTCCGCGATGGTGAAGCCACCGGCCACGCCCTCGATGTAGACCACCTGCCCAACGTAGAAACCGTCATCCAGCCAGCTGTCTCCAGAGGTGCGGGCAACGGTGGTCTCGTAGGAGGTTTGCTCTACGCCTTCGTAGGTGAAGGTGGTCAGTTCAACCAGAATCTGCACCTCTTCCGAGACTTCTGTAATTAGCGGGTTGGATACATGGACGGTCAGCGCAACATTGCTGCCGGCACCCAGTACATCAACTGATGGCCCAAACGCCGGGCCGCTCAGAATCATTACCGAATCGGTTCCCCAGGTCTCGAACACCGCATCTGCATCGGCAGGCTCAGCATCATCAAAGCCAACAATCTGTCGGGTGTAGGTTTCACCTTCAAGCTGGATATACTGACCGACCTCGTAACGATCGGCCTGCCAGCTGCGACCATCGGTTCGAGTAAGGCTGTTGCCTGTGAGGTCAAAAGTACCCACGGTTTCGGTCCACATATTACCGCCACCGTGAACCGTGGTAAGGCCACCATGCGGGCCTTGAACAAACAGCGTTCTGGTTGCAGCGGCTTCTGTCGGCAGTTCGGCGCCTTCGAGCACCAGGGTCATGCCTTCGTCGGCAAAATCGACGAGGCGGTATTGGGCAGAGCTATCGCCATCACGCAGGGTGATCAACTGGCCGACGATAAAGCCTTCCTCTTCCCAGGTTGTGCCTGTGCGGGTTACCAATCCGCCGGTGGCGGTGCCGATAATGTCGACCTCTTCGTCCACCAGCCAAATCAGGGCATCAAGGCCTATAATCTTCTGCTCGCCGGTGAGTGCAGGAAGCACGGTCGCTCCCTGCCCATCCGCGTCGATGTTCTCCACTACCAGGATCGAGTTGTCGTTCGGATCCTTGAAGTAGTCGCCAGTTTCCGGATCGATGTAGATTGCATCGGTCAGCGGTGCGCCAAATTCATCGACGTACTCATAAGCGTCTTCAATGGCGACAACACGCCACTGGCCTTCCTGACCTTCGATTTCGATAATCTGGCCAACCAGGAAGCCCTGAGCTTTCCAGTCGAAGTCATCGCGGACGATGGTGCCGCCATCAGCCGTGGCAGTGAATACAAACTCGTTCTGAGCCGATACGAACGGCGCCTGGTTCAGCGTACCGGTGATATCCAGGTAATCGTTACCCTCACCAAGCATCAGGTTAACCACCTCGATGGTGCTTTCTTCTACGTCGGTACCAAAACCGTTGGCGCCGAAGTTCACCTTGCCGTAGCTGATACCGCCTGGAATGATCAGTGATTCACCGAAGGTGTCGGTGCCGGCGTACTGGCTGAAGTCCAGCGTATCCGCCATGCCGAAGCCGGTAATAGTGGTCGCATCCATGGCGCCATTGGTATTCGCCTTGCTGCTGTCGTTGAAGATGTTCAGCACATCAATCTGCTGACTCTCCGGTGCCTGAGCAGCGATGGCGATCAGGAACTTATCGGTTTCGCCCGGCAGCTTGACGCCATTGGTCAGCGAGCGGTCGGCGCCGGTCGGACCACCTTCAACCGCCAGCGGTCCACGCAGTTTCGACAGCATGTGTGACGATACCGGGAACACCTTCACGCCTTCACGGGTAGAGGGTACGTCGTAGTAAGAATCCGCTTTCAGGGTGATGGTCTGCTGCTTGTACCAGGCGTTGGCCGCATTTACATCACCAGAGAATTCAGCCATCACGGCGATGCGGTTAACCTCCACATTCAGGGTACCGGTCAGCCAAGCCGGCAGGGTCGCGCCGGGATCCAGGGTGAACTGGATGCGATCGTCCTTGGTATCGTTGTCGCCACGGATAATGGCGATCTTGAAGTCAGCGGAGTTACCGGTCCGATCACCATTGATATCCAGTTCGAATACTCGGACCCGCTGCCCTTCCAGGAAGCCCTCGCCGAGCCAGCCCTGATCCTCAGCATCCAGCCCTGTACGCAGCAGGCGGTCAACAAAGACATCGACACCCGCTTCATGGGAGAGCTGTTCGTCCAGTACTCCCGCCTCAACACTCACTTCACCAGACCAGATACCCTCAGAGGCGAGAATGGAGAGCGCCACCGTATCGGGAACCTCTTCCATTTCTATAGTGCCGAAGGCGCTATCCAGTGTCAGGGTGTCGTGGCTGACATCGGTTACATAGTAGGTGCCGTTGTAGGTACCGCCTGCACCTTCGATCAGCAGGTGATCGCCCTCGGTCCAGCCCTCATCGATAAAGCTGCCAAAATCAGCCCCAGCTCCTCGAGTCAGCGTGCCGAAGCCACCCACATCCTCGAACTTGATGGAGCCCTCAAACAGCTGCGTTGGACGGATCGCGCCGATGGTTTCATAGGTGACAGGGATGCCATTGATTTCCACCACATCGGCAAGGCCATCGGTCAGAATCGCCACTTTGACGGTATCGGTGGGCCGGCTGGTCAGACGCAGGGTGTAGTCGTCGGTGCTGGTCGCGTCATCCTTGATCAGTTGGGTGTCGCCACCGCTCTCAAGCACCACGCCACCGGCGGTTTCATTGTCGATCACCTCGACATCGAGAATACCGCTGCCGGAACGCAGGTTCGGGAAGACATAATCGCCATTCGGGTCGTAGGTGCTCTCATCCAGCACAAAGTTGATCACCGCGGTTTCCGGATCCTCGGGGGTAAAGTCATCCCAGGCTTCAATGATGATCCGCACCGCCTGGTTCCAGTCGTCGGAATCAAAGCTGATGGTGCGGGAATCTGCATCGAAACGGCCTGAACCGCCGTCCAGCAGTTTGATCGCAGCGTCATCGTCCAGATTCAAATCCAGACGAATCACAATCTCGTCACCTACTTCCGGCGCCCGTGACAGCTGCACCAGAATCTCGTCGCGAAGCCGGGTGATATCATCACCCTCAATCACCAGCGTGCGGCCATCCTCGATTGTGGTACCGGGTTCGACCTCAATAACCTGGACCCCCGGAGTGTCATTGTCTCGGACTTCCACCTCGACATTACGCACATCCGCGGCATCGTAGAGATCGTTATTGGAGATCACCGAGTGCTGGATAACCACCACGCGATCGCCCTCGGCGCGGGTATCGTCCGGGGCGTAGACGTATACGGTCGCCAACTCATCCCACTTGTAGCTGTCTCCCGCACCATCCGAGGTAAACTTCAACACTATGGAGCGGTTATCAATCCAGACAGGATCACCATTAACCATAATCTGGCGCTGGAAGTCAGTATCGGTAACCGCGCCTCCCGGGTTCACAGCAGAAAGCCAGATACTGTCGCCCTCGCCATTGGGCAGCGGGTACGGATTCACCAGCAGATCATCACGCTCTTCATGCGGTGAACGGGCGGCCGAAACGGTGACATAGACCACTTCCCCCGCTGCAAGCGCTCGTTGCAGGCGCACGGTGTAGCTGTCGTAGTACGGATTATCGGAATCCTCCCCAACCACAGTGCGGCCATCGGTGACGCCGCCGGTCTCTTCATTGATGATGACCAGCCCTTCGGTTTCGGTGGCAACGTTGTAATCAAAGCCATCGATCACCACGCCGTCATAAAGGATATCGCCTTCGGAAGTGACCAGATGATCGACGGCGCCGGAGGCACCTTCGAGCTCACGGGTGACGATATCCTCAACCACATCACCGGCCACGTTGATGGTGTCGGAGCCAAGCCCGCCAATCACGCGGTAGGCCACACCAAACTCGGTGGACTGGACAAAGAATTCGTCATCACCTTCCAGGCCATCGACCTCAACCAGCTCGATAGTGGAGTAACGCACGTTCAGGCCCGCACCGTAGATACCGTCCTTGGTGATGACGATATCGTCAGCAAATTCGGTACCGAGGATCACCAGCTTATCGAATCCGGTGCCACCCTCGACGGATACCGGCGCGTTGACGTTGTAGCGCACCTCATCCTGGCCGCCACCGGCACGGATATCCGGCGCCTGGGCCACGGAGAAGCCAAGGCCGATCTGCGGAGTGGCCACACCGTCCCCATCCAGCACGATGGTGTCGTCGCTGAAGTCATCCGGCGTCAGCATCAGGTCGATGTAGTTGATATTGAGGTCGTCGTTGGTGTCGTAGATGTAACCCCCCATGCCATCGGAGAGCGCAGACATCAGCTCAGCGGTATAGCCTGCGTAGTAGGCACCACCATCTTCTGCGGCCTGCAAACCGGCGAACGTTATGGAACCATCATCCAGCCCCTGCAGCAGCGCTACGCCGTCGTCCAGATCATTAACATCCAAAACCTCATCACCGTTCCAGTCGAAATCGACGGTGGCGGCCAGAGCAAAGGCGCGGACGATAAACAGGTCGTTGTCGTCATCGCCCTCCAGGCGCAGTTCAGACTGGTTGGAGTAGACACGGAACTCATCATTGCCGGTGCCACCCTGCACCACCATCGGTGCGGTGGCGCCTGGGCTCAGCCAACCGCGGGTGGTGGCGACCAGGTCGCTGAACACATCCTCGGCCAGCAGGTTACCTTCAGCCTCGTTGCGGTTGGCGCCGAAGATCTGGCCGATCTGGAAGCTGTCGTAGCCAGCGCCGCCATCCAGGGTGGTAATCACCGTGGCGTCATCGGAGAAGAAGGCATCGTTACCGCCCTGTCCCTCGATGGTCAGGCGGCCGTTCAGGCCGGTGTCATAGTTGATGCGCTGTACATCGGAGGAGGATTCATTACCGGAGACCACATCCTCGTAAGTAGACAGAACGCCATGGAGCATGGCGACATAGCCCGGTCGGTCCTCGCCCTCTTCTCCGGGAATATCGTTACCAGCGCGCAGCAGGAAGATATCGTCGGTGGCGTACTTGTCACCGTTTCCATCTTTGCCGTTTTCAGTGCTGTTAAAGCCGTAGATAAAGGCTTCATCCACGCCGTCGTCTGCGGCGCCCTTATCGAGGATATTGATGATGTAGTTGCGGTCACCAGCACCGTTAGAGCCGGTGGTGTAGATCGAATAGAGGTCACTTTCGCCCTGACCGTTAAGGGTCAGGGTATGTTCGGCAACGACGGAACCAGTATCCGGAGCGGTGCGGGTGAGCGTGCTCTGCAGATAGTATACAGAGAGACGGTCTTCACCATCCTCAGCGCTTGTTGGATCGAAGTCCGCGTCATCGAACGCGCTGCCATATACCCGGGTTTTAGAACCCAGGAAGATATAGCCGGCATCGCCCTGATCCGTGCCGCCACCAATACCTGTGGGATCACCGAACTGGATGCTATCCACATCGCCATTGCCGAAGAACTCCGCCAGATGGACCGGTGCCGTTTCGGTCGGCACCGCTGTACCTACCGGACCCAGGTTCACATTACTGCCGTCGGAATCCCCCGGTGTCACATCGGCGCCAGCAATGATCCGGCCACGCAGGATCATATTGGTGCCGTAGTCGCTGTCCTGGTCACCGTGATCGCCACGGACGACGATGCCACCGGACGCAAGTATTTCGCTGTTTTCATCCAGGAAGACATTGTCGCCCACGTAGAGGGTGACATTGCCGCCCTCGGCGAAGATCTGCCCGTTGGCGATCTGGCGCTCGGAGTCGGGATCGTTGGCAGGGCCTGTGGTGTTGTCTTCCGCAAGCAACGCGGAACCGCTATCGATCAGCAGCAGGTCTTCACCCTGGACGGCCGACTCACGCACGGTCAACGTAATATTACCGGTGTAGGTATGGGCCAGTACCAGACGCAGTTCAGCTTCGGTTTCGGTCAGCCAGATGTTATCGGTGGCTTCCAGCCCCACATCGTCATCATCACTATTGAGGGCGTTATGCAGATTGGGCAGGTAATTTTCCGGATCGGTGGCCAACAGATCACCGAAGTCGGTAGAGCCGCGACGGCTGTCGATCTCCAGCGCATTATCGGCTGCACCGATATCGGCGCCGTCGCCGTTGGCATCCAGGTCGATGGACTGACCCAGGATATTGGCGGCATCATCATCGCGTGCATCCAGGATCGAACCGTTGGTGGTACGCAGTGAGACATCCGACTCGGTCTCCACACTGTGGATATTCAGGTCACCGGTTGTCTCGTCGATAAAGATACCCTGGGTATCGCCCATATCCGCCAGATCAAACGCGCGCAGCACGCCGGCAGGGCCGCTGTTATCGTAATCGACATTGATCTCGAGATAGTTGTCGGGCAGGCCGATACCGCCGTTCTGGTTACCGGTGTTCAGCGTCAGCGTCGGGTTGATCACTTGGCCTGCCACATCGCCGTGATCAGGGTTGATCAGCGCGGAAGCCGAGATCAGGGTGATATTCTCGCCGGAAACATCCGCTTCGGTGGGCAGAGAATCATTGCGGTTATCTAGAATCCGCTCCGGCGAGTAGAGCAGCACATCGGAATAGTTAGAGCGAATGCGCTCTATCTGCATATCGCCGCTCTTCTCGGTGAGCGCGATATAGCCGTTGGTCAGCACATCGATATCGCCGCTACCGCTGATTTCGGTGATACCCAGCACGTTGATGGTCTTGGTGGATGCCGAGTTGGCGTTATCCACCGCTTGCACAATGATATCGCCACCATCAACCAGTGAGCCGGCCTGAAGTCCGGCCAGTTCATAGTTGCCATTCAGCGGATTGAGTCCGCGGAAATCGTAGGTAGAGGCGATATCGGTGCCGCCGCTGGCGAACATGCCACGGCTCTTCGGTCGGAAGCCATTATCGTCCTGATCAAAGAAGGTGTAGTGGATTTCGCCGCTCGGCTCATCATCCCATTTAACCGTGATGCCACCGTAGTTGCCGGTCACATCCTGGTTCAGGCTGCCGCGCAGCAGCAGATCGATGGTATCGCCAGCAAAAATTCTGTCGATATCGACAATGTAGAAACCACTGTCCTCACGCTGCAGCGCACGGATATCGAGATTCGCATTCTGGCCCGCATCCACGGTGATCGATTCCGCGCTGGTCAACGTGTGGCGATCATCGAAGTCACCGGTAACATTGAGATCGATCCTGATACCAGCCTTGGCATCGGCCAGTGTCTCGGCAAGCCCAACATTTACACCATCGTCAGAAACAACAGCGTAGTAATAGGCGCCATCGTCCAGCCCCTCAATTTCGCCGGAATCAACCTGGTGATACTGCACCAGTTGACCGGTAACGAACTGGTTGCCGTTACCCAGGAAGATCTCGTCACCCAGGCTGTTGACGCGGCTTGAGGTAAAGCCCACATCCTGCGGCAGACCGGCACTGTCCACGATATCGATATTAACCCTTGCGGCCGGAGCATCCGCATCGCCCAGGGTTTCCAGCGGCAGATGTCCAATGCTGCCGGTGGCTTCCATCTTGAGGATCTGGGTGCGGATAAGAGAGCCCTCATCTCCCTCTGTTCTTGCACTGGTGCCCGCCTCGGTGCCATAGATCGAGCCAACATTGTTGAGTACATGAGTCGTACCGATGGGGTTATCAATAAACCCGTTCAAGTATACGTCGGAGGTATAGGGCGTTTCTCCGCTGTAGTTCTCGATACCGAAGTTGAGGATCTCTATCAGCGTCGGCGCCACATCCTGATAGATGGTAAAGCTCATGGCACCGGGGGTTCCGCCAACCCCGGTGGAAGCAGGATCGAACCAGACAACAGGCCTTTCCGTCCCGGTCACGGAGATATCGTTAATGATGATATCTTTGTCGGAGCGGTTAATGATCGATACCCGCGTCAGGGATTCCCGGAAGGTCCAGGTACCGCCCACACCGAGAATCAGCGCAGACTTGAAGGCCACGTCACCCGGCCCCGGGTTGGTGATATCGTTAACGACAATGCTGTCGCTCTGAATGAAATCACCTTCTCTCTCGTCACCATCCCCGCCGCCATCGCTGTCATCGACGGTTACCTCAACGGCTTTTACGATCTCGCCATCTTCACCAACCTCCAGGGTTTTAACGATCAGCTCCGGTGATCGACCTGAAAGAATCAAGACATCAGAGTTGAAGTTAATCTGCTCACTGATCGTAGAGTTATCCGGCTCAGACGAGCCGCCCGCCGCCAGAGCACGGCGGCTGACACTGCCATCCGCATCGGTAAAGATCGATCCATTGGCCGTGGAGATATAGAAAGCCAGGTGTTCGTTATCACCGCTGGGAATCCCTGAGTCATCGGGGTGCGCCAGCACAGTATCACCCAGAGCGCGCGGCCCAGCAGTCACCAGCGCACCGGCAATACCGGAAACCTGACTGGTCAGATCGGTATCGTTGTAAGCATAGGCGTCCACGTAGCCGAACAGGCCCGTTGCTCGTGCGAAGACCTTCCCGGCGCGGCTATCTACACCGCTGAAGCGGGTGACGAAATCGACACCTTCCCAGCCGGTCAACTGAGCATCGGCATTCAGATTGATGGTCAGTCCCACAGTGGCGTCGATCCGCCCTTCCGCGGTACCTTCACCGTAGAACCCAGCGCCGCGGCCATCGGAAGTGGACCTCAGATACAGTTTGTTAGAGGTGGCTTTCAACAGTACCCGGTTGGCATCCAATATCGCACGGGCACCGATATTCACCTCGCTCCATGAACTGCTGATCGTCAGCTCCGATTTTGCACCTGCATCACCACCAAAGCCGATACCGGAACCACGGGAATCAGCCCGAGCATCGACGCGGGAATTGGCATCGACGCTGGCCAGTTCATCCACCAGAACCACTGCATCTTCACCTATATTGGCCTCGGTCTGGAAATTGATATCGATATAGGCCCTGGGCGATACCGTCGCTACGGCACCACCGGCGTTAGCCTTTGAGGACGCGGATGTCTTAGCGTCGGTATTGGCATCGATGGTCAGGTTATTACCGACAACCACCCGGGCATCATCCGCAATGGAAGCAACACTGATCAGTGTCTGATTGCTGTCCGCCTTGGCCTTGCCGATCGCCACAAAGCCGCCGGTACCGTTGGTGGCGTAGGCGGTGGTCTCCGTTTTTGCCGTGGTCTCGATGATGATATTGCCACCGGCATTGAGGAGATCCGCTGATACGGTTGCACTTACTGTCGGGTTGCTGGTGATGATGGCATCGTTCTTGGACACGCCTACGAAGCCACCGCCGGAGCCCTTGGCATAAACGGAAGAGATACCGTCGCCGGACTGAGGTGCGATATCGCTGAGCGATACACCGCCGGGGCCTGTGAGAGACTGCTTGACGGTATCGGTCGATGCAACGCTGGTAACGCCATCACCAATATCTATCCGCAGTTGCTGCAGCGAAGAGATCGGCTCCGGATCCTCCAGATCCACCACCAGCTGGCCTATACCATGGTTGGCGAAGGTCGCAGTCAGTGTACTCGGCGACAGGCTGATCGCCTCGCCTCCCGGTGCGAGGGCAAGTTTGAAGGTATTGGTGGTCGCCTGAACGATGTAATAGGTCTGGTTGTCAGTCAGTCCGCCGATGGGCACATCCTGGATCCGCACAAAGGAGTGAGTATCCTCATCGCTCGCATCCGGCGTCAGTTCGATCTCATCCTGATCAAACGTGCCTGATTCAGCCGCACGCGCTAAGGTGGCCGCATCTCCGGTCACATCCAGCAGGCGGTCCGCTTCATCGACGGCAGCAACCAGCGTCAGGGTATCGCCAGCAATACTGAGAATTTCATAGGTGCCGTCGTTAGCGCCCGCGTTGGTCACTGTTATTGAGTCCCCGATGGCAAAGCCTTCGGCGCTCCAGTCACCGCCACTCCAGACAATCTGATCACTGTCGCCAAGCTCTGCTCCGCGAATGAAATCAAGGCTGGCATTGACGCTGGTGGCCTCAAAGTCAGGACCGCTGGAGAGCACCAGGGTATCGCCCGCTACACTGCCGATGGTGTACTCACCGTTGCGGTCTACACCGGCATCGGTAACAACGACGACATCTCCGGCAGAAAAGCCGGCATCCGCCCAGCTTTGACCATCGGTACGGATCAGCTTCTGCACACCCTGATCATCCAGGAACTGTACGTCGGTGCTGACCACATCGTTTTTCTTCAGCTGAATCCGGTTGTCATCGGTTTTGACCACTCGATAAACGGTGCCATCAACCAGGCCGCCAATGGCGGTTTTGGTGTAATCGTTTTCAGCCTCAGGATCTGCATCGACATAGTCGTTGACGCTGTAGAGCACCTTGTCGCCGGTGACGAAGCCATGAGCCGAACCAAAATCGATAATATCAGCTGCCACATCGCCCGTAGTTGCCGTGGCTGCGTCCGGCGCCTTATAGGTCACCGCATCGCCGTTGGTGAAGCCGTGGGCGTTGATAGTGATCGTATCGCCACTGATATCCTCGGGATCGAAGTCCTCAAGGTAATCCCCCGGGTTCAGCGCTTTGTCCTGGGTATCCACCAGCTGAATGGTGAACTGATCGATCACCCTCACATAGTAGAGCTCCCCTGCATCCTCACCCTGACTTTCATCAGCCAGTCCCAGCCCCGGTGTGTAACGCACCGCGGTACCGTTGCTGTAACCATGAGCACTATTGAGAAACTCGATGGTATCAGCGGTGGCATTCACATTGATCAGCGCATCCGAGAACGCGATCGATTTCAGGTCTATGGCAAGACGGGCGATGGAGTGGGAATCCTGGGTCGGATCGGGTAGCGAGGTGGGCGACAGTTCTATGGCGTCCCCACCCGGGGTCAAGGCTAACTGGAAGGTATCGTCGGTCTTATTGACGACATAGTAGGTGTGCTGATCTTCCAAGCCGCCGATGGGCAGGTCGGCGCCGCGGATAAGTTCATGAATATCCGCCACTTCGACAAACTTGGTGGCATTCGGGTCATCGTCGATATTGGCGAGATCCGGCACCTCTTCCAGCGCTTTCGAAAGCTCAATCACCGGCTGGTCAAAGGTCGCAGTCCGATTACCGCGATCCACCGTGGCAAAATCGTTATTGGCCGTGGTGATCGCGGACGTATCAAGTGTCAGCGTGTCGCCACTTACGCCGGTAATCCGGAAGTAGCCGTTGTTGTTACCGACGTTGGCTTCCGTCACCCATATCCACTGATCCGCTTCGAACCCCTCAGCCTCCCAATCACCGCCAATCCACTGAATCTGATCGTTGCTGCCGCCGCCATTGATGAAGTTCATAGTATCGCGAACCCGGGTGGCTTCGAAATCAACGCCACCAGGCTCCAGCGTGATAGTACTGGAGGTTACGCTGGCGATCGTATATGTGAAGGTGTCACCGTCAAAGCTGACCAGCAGCGGGTCGCCATCACCGAAACCATCCTCGATCCAATCTCCACCATCATTGCGCACAAACTTCTGGGTGCCATTGTCATTAACGAAGTCAGCCGATACCGTCACCTCATCGTTACGCTTGAGCTGAACCGTGTAGATATCAAGTACAGAAACACGGTAATACTCGCCCGCTTCAAGGCCTCCAATCGGAGTCAGTGAACCGTCGCCGTTACCATCGGAAACCGTGTAACGCAGTAACTCCCCATCGGTAAAGCCATGGGTTCTGCGCACACCGTCTTCATCGACAAAGACGATATTGTTGGCGCCTGCATCGGCATTCAGTACGGCCGAGCCATCACTCCGGGTACCGCCAAAGCTCACGTCCACCTGAGCACTCATAAAGGTCTCGGGGTCTGGAGCGTCGTAGGTCACCGCGTCGCCGTTTTCAAAGCCGTGATCCACGATGGTGATGGTGTCGTCGGCGCTGCTGACATCGTCTTCGGCATCGAACGCCTGGAAGTAATCCTCAGGATTGACCGCCTTGTCGTAGCTATCCACCAGACGGATGGAGGACCCATCGATTACCAGTACCCAGTAGCTTTCGCCAGAGGTCAGGCCGAAGTTAGACAGCGCTCCCTCATCGTTGGGGAAGTACTGCACCTTGTCGCCGCTGAGGAAGTTATGAGCGCTTTCAAAGCTGATTATCTCGGTATCGCCATCGATATTGGCGGTATCAAATACGGAACCCAGGTACACCAGTTCGTTGCTGACATTTCCATACTCATCGATCACGCTGATGATGTTGTACGTACGGTTTTCCGACGTGGTTCCGCCACCGACCAATTCCACCTCAATCGGCCCATCAAGGCCGGAGATCAGTGCCAGTCCGTTGGCGTTGTACTCAACGGTATCGCCGGTCACCAAGCCATGGCTGACAACGGTCAGGGTGTTTTCGATGCCGTCTGCATCGGTGATAGTTCCCGGCAGATCCTCACTGCTATTCGCAGGCACTATCGGTGAGCCTATGGCGCTAAGTGTCACATTACCGGAAGCGTAGATAACTGAGCCTGCATCGATGCTGCTGGTAGCCGTCGGGTTCACTGTGGCCTCAGCATCGGAGGCGCCTGCTCCGAACAGGCCACCGATCGCCGTGCCGGTCACCCGGGAGTCAGCTTCGGCACGACCTTCAGCCGTGAGGGTAATATTACGGGAGGAATCGATACGGGTTCCGCTGAGGATTTTCGCGGTAACTGTCGGGTTGGTGAATACCGTTGATGAGTTGATCGTCAGTGCACCGAGCACCCCGCCCGATGCGGCCTCCGCGTCAGCCACACCGCCGTTGAACGCTTTTGCCTCAAGGGTAATGTCGTTAACGCTGAGCACATCGGAGTTGAACTGTGTGTTCGCTTCGCCATTGGCCTCAGCATAAGTCACGGTGGCACCCACGGCGGCAGCGCCAAAGGAGAATACCTGAGTATCGGCAATAGCCAGATTGCGCATCCGCGACTTCATGTCGATATTGCCGGAGATATTCAACGCTCCGCCCGATCCGGTCGTGGTATTAAGCACGGCATTCGACTTGGCCGTAGGAGCAGCACCCTGACCACTGACCAGACCACCGCCCGAGGCCTCAGCTGTGGCTCTGGCGCCGCGGTCGGTAGCGGCATCGAATTCATCGAAGTTGTGCGATGACAGCATCACGATACCCGCCGCCGTAATCTCTGCATTGCTGCCGATACTGGTGGTCAGTGAAGGCGCGATCTCAACCGTGGCGATGCTAGTGCCGATAACGCCCAGGCCGACAGAGAGCGCAAACACGTCGGCGCTGGCGTCATGGCTGGTGAAGTTGTTAAGGGTAATTATGCCGGTGGATTCAATCTCGGCATTATCGCCGATGGACGACTCGGTATCTGTCCGGATAGTGACCGTGGCGAAGTTGATGGTGCCAGCAATGGCGCCACCGGCCATAGCAAAGGTGTCGTTAGTGGCATCAATGGTGGAGGAAGCCTGAACAGTGATATTGCCCACCTCCTCGAACTCCGCCAGACCGATATCAGCTCCGCTGCCGATGGAGGCCTCAACCTCTTTGGTACTGTCGTTGTCATCACCGACGGTCAGCTTGGTAAACGACGCGCCCACCGCCAGCGCCCCCACTTGAACGCCGGTGGTCTGCAGCTCGAAGTTCTGTACCGAATCAGCCAGTACAGCGATCTCGGCAGCCCGATCCAGGTCAACATCGTCAAGCAGCTGCGCCCTGACCGCACTAGTGTCCGTCACCACAACCACCGCTGCCCCCAGGCCGACAAAGCCTCCCTGGAGAGCAACCGAGGTGACCTTAACGTCCTGATCGAAGGAAGCATCCAGCGTAATGGCGTTGCCGGCGCGCAGCTTGCCGCCCGCCTTTGCCCGTACCTGCCCAGACAGGTTAAGCACCGATACGGATGCCCCAGCGCCGACCAGGCCCACTGCGGCGTTACCCAGCAACAGGGTCACGGACATGTTTTCAGCCGCCAGCACATCGATATCGTTGCCGGCATCTACCTCAGCATCGCCGATTGCAGCCGTGGTACCACGCTCATCGGCAACAGTCGCATCCAGCAAGTCGCTCAGCTCTGTGCCCGACAGCGCATTGTCGTTCAACTCGCCGGTCGCATCGCCGAGAATTCCTGCTAGACGGGAGTTAGCGGTATTATCGTTATCGTCGGAGTCAAAGCCGTTCAACTCCTCCGACAGACCAAATACGCCATCATCCGCCTGGCTACCAGCCTCTGTCATGGCGTCACCGGAGTCACCGCTCAGCGCATTACCGCTGCCACCATCCGAATCCTCATAGCCATCGCTGAAGTTCTCACCGATGGACCAGACCGATACCGAAGCACCAAGACCCACGACGCCGCCCGCACCTGAGAAGGTAAAACCTTTCAGTGCCTTGACCGATATGGCACCCACGGAGATATCGCCACGGGCACGAATAATCGAGCCATCACCGATGGCGGCAACGGTATCGTTATTGATGCGCCCGAAATCCACAGCACCGGCCAGGCCAACCAGGCCTACACCCAGCGCACCGGCAAAGGAAGTGATACTGGTCTTGTTGGCGGCGTTGATATAAACACCCTGAGCGGCGCTGATACCGCTACCGTCATTGTAATCCGCCACGCCATCATTGATTTTCGCATTGGTGCCTATGGCCGCCGTGGTATCAGAATCGATCAGCGTGACCGTGACTCCACCTGCAATACCGGCATAAAGACCGACGCCACCGGCGACCGAGATGTGAGTGACTGCCTCACTGGATTCAGCCTGAACAATCACACCCTGTGCTTCGTCATCCAGTGTATTAAAGCCGTCGCCGTCACTGTTCAGGGTTCCATCCAGCACCCCGCTAATGCCATCGCCATTACCGAAGGCATCAATTTCCGCGCTATTCCCAATGCTCGCTTCCGTGGTTTTGTTGATGGTGACAACACCTACGGAACCGGCCGCACCAGCACCACCCACACCGATACCAACAGCACCGGAGATAACGGTGAATGTGGAGTCATCCTTGGCCATGACTGCAACATCGCCACCGGCTTCAGCCACCACGCTGCCACCGATCTGCGCCTTGGTCTCCGCATTCAGAGACAACACGGACACGCCACCGGCCAGGCTTACCGTACCGCTGAAGGCGAGACCCGCGGATACAATGAGTATTTTTTCTTGGGACGTGGCAACAACCGCTATATCGTCTTCGGCCTGCAGATCGGCACTGACCCCGATGGTTGCGAGGGTACTCAGATCGACGACGGAAACATCAACCCCAGGCGCGCCGGCACCGGTACCACCAAAAGCGGCGCCAGCACCCACACCTATATGGTTGAAATCACTTGAAGCAGCCACAAGCACCGACTGGGCACCGTTAGCGGTACCGGTCAGATCCTGGTTGATCTGCGCATTGGCGCCGATACTGGCGGTGGTATCCACGTCGATGACGTTCACCGCCGCACCGATAGCCACACCCACCGAACCACCGCCGCCGACACTGATGGCGAAGGTGGCGATATCATCTTTACTGGTAGCGGACACCGCTACACCGCGGAAGTTATTGTCTGTTGCAGCCTCGACCACCCGCTTCTGGGTCAGGCCCGGATCGGCGTCTTCATCATCGACGCCATCCTGATCAAAATCGGAGAACTGGCTCATACCGGAGGGGGCGCCTGCCTCGAGGTCATCCTTGGTCGGCTTCTCTCCACTACCGCCATCCGGATCGAAGCCGGTCATATCACTGGCGGCTTCATAGGAGATATCGTAACGACCGGTCCTCGCCTCGACCGCACTGTTGCCGTTACCGGTCACCTCAGCACCATCGCCGATGGTCGCGCTGTTGATCTTGTTGACCACTGCGACGCCTGCGGCCACACCGACGCCGGCGCTACCGCCGATCGCTACACCACCGACGATCAGGTCGAGTTCAGTTTCATCAACGCTCTGCACCAGCACGCTGCCATCAGCCCAGAGATCGGCATTGGCGCCAACGGTTGCTGAGGTAGTGAGAGTAAGAATGAACGCGTCCGCCGAAACGGTGATCCCCACGTTGGAACCGCCACCCGCTGCAACGGAGAAGGAGCCTATATCTTCATCGCTGATCGCCTCGATCAGGATATTGCCGTCAGCATCGATCTCCGTATTGGCGCCGACGCTGGCGGTGGTGTTCTTGGTCAGGGTCGTGACGTTAACCCCGGCACCGAGCCCCGCCCCGCCGGCGGAAATCGCCAGTGAGCCTGCCACCGTCAGAATGTCGGTTTCATCGCTGGCATAGATATCGACACTGGGATCATAGCCGTCCGCTTCGGCGCTAACTGTACTGTTGGCTCCCAGATTTGCCGTGGTGGTTTCGTTTAGCACGTTCACAGCCACTGAACCCGCTATAGCGGCACCGCTGCCCGAACCACTGCCGGCTGCAGCGATAGTCACCACATCGTCGGTGGAGGTTGCCAAGACACTCAGGCCCACATCACCGCCGGTTGTTACATCGGCGTAACCCAGCAGGTTTGCCGAAACCGTATCGGTATGCACAAACACAATGCTGGAGATACCGAATGAGCTGCCACCGATACCAAAGGAGACACCACCCGCCAGAGCAAAGAGCTCCAAATCACCGTTCGCCAGAACCGACACATTCCCGGCAGCAGCCGACAGAACGCTATTGTTCTCAGCTGTCCCCAGGCCAACTTCCGCCTTGGTGGTTGTTGTGAGCACAGCCACGCCAATAGACGCAGCAACGCCCGTGCCACTGGTAGACAGCCCAAAGGTAGCGGCCACAGAAGTGACCGTATCGGTTGAGTCCGCATCGATAAGAATATTGCCATCGGTAGTGACCAGGCTCGCGGAGCTTCCAACCTCGGCCAGGGTATCGCGATTGATCACGTTGACATCGATACCGACACCGACGCCGGTATTACCGCCCGATAAACCAATACCGCCGGCAGCGGTGAAAATGGTCAAAATATCGGTGGCACTGACAATGATATCGCCACCGTCAGTCTCTTCATCACCCACCGTTACCTCGGTACCACCGCCAATAGACGCCGTAGTATTGATCGTCATAACGTTGACGCTGGCCGAACCACCTATCGCAGAACCACCGGTAGCGCCAGCGATGCCGGCAGCGAAGTTGGTAAATGAGAGTTCAAAGTTATCGAAGTCTACTTCGCCGATCAGATCGAAAGACTCGGTCATCGGCACCAGGCTGGCATCCGCCTTGACCCGCACGCCAATCCCATCCGCATCCTCCGCCGCGGTAATAGTGGCGTCAGAGCCGATACTGGCCTTGGTCTCCAGCGTATTGAAAATATTGACCGATACCGCAAGGCCCACGCCGGTACCGCTGCTCTTGAGGCTGATAGCCGCGCCGCCGGACATGTTCTGAACTTCGTTGTGGCTATAGGCATCGACGATCACGCTGCCGCTGTTGGCCGTCACCTCCGCGTTGTTACCCACCTGCGCAAGCGTTGAACTATCGACATAGTTCACTGCGATCGAACCGCCTACCGCGGTTTTACTGGAGGCCGCGCCTGACAATGCACGCACCTGGAAGGTATGGACGCTATCCTCCGGCTGAGTCGCTACCACTGAAACACTGGAACCCTCTACCGTGGCGCCGGCACCTATTTCAGCGTTGGCATTTACCAGGGAAATATTCAGGCCCACCGCTGCGGCCACCCCGGTATCTGAACTGGTATTGGTCGAAAGGGCTGTCGCTATGGCTTTCGCGGTGACCAGCGTGGTTGTCTGCACCTCAACGTCACCCGTGCCGATAACCGTTACGTTATCCGCTATAACGGCGTCGGTGTCGCCATCGAGATAGTTAACCGCAATGGTAGCCGCGATGGCAGTACCGCCACTGCCGGTACTCTTGCCTGACTGGGAGCTGGAACTGGTGTTCGCGGTACCCATCATATTCGAGCCGGACTGGCTCGATGAGTCGTTAGTACCACCACCCTTGGTCTGGGCCAGGTTGGTTTTGTTGGTGACTTCCTGATCGGAGTTATCGCTATCGGTGTTATTGGCTTTTTTGGACTTGTTACCCGCCGCGCTGGCTTTGGACTCGGCCACCGACGTCAGGGTGGCGCTGGCTTTTACATCCACATCACCGGCCCCGGTGATACTGCGCCCGATCAGCGCATCGGTGTCATGGGAACCGATGTTGAGCGCCATTGACAGTCCGACCGCTGTACTACTGCCTTTTGCCTCGCCATCCGCGTTGGTTGTTACGCTGCCCGTATGTATCGCTATTACGCTGATGTCGCCACCGGTCAGTGTGAGTGCTCCAGAACCTGCGCCGATCAGCGCATCGGTATCGTTCTCTACATAGCTCACAGCAATACCGCCGCCCACGGCAGTTTCACCTGCAGCACCACCCTCCCCGGTATTGGTCAGCACATCACTGGAGGTGGCCGAGACGCTCAGACTGGCGGCGGTACCATTCACGGTTTCACCGGCTTCGATGCCGGCGGCGGTGGTATTAAAGCCTATGCCGATGGCAAAAGAGGCGCCCACACCAGTGGCTGAACCGCCGCCGAGACCTGCAGCCGTTGCGGTCACATCTGTTTCGGCGATATTGGCGGCGGTCATAGACACCGCACCGCCGTAAAGTGTCAGGCTGGCAGCACCATCGTCCGCCTCATCCTGGTCGTAGCCAAAGAGCGCGCGGGTTTCGGTATTGACGACGCTAAGGGCAAAGGAGCCGGCTACACCGATATCACCCTTGGTGGTCGCGCCGGAGGTTGAGCTGGCCTCAAAGTCATGAACCTGATCGCCCTCCACATTCTTCATGGTGGCGCCCAATGAAAGACCATCGGCGGTAATCGTGGTGCCATCTCCCACCACAGCTTCATTGACCATATCGGCCACGTTGATGGAAACGGCTACCCCGACGGCAGTACTGTCTTTGGCGCCTTTTGCACTACCGTCCGCTATTGCCTTGGCATCCATATTGTTGGAAGCCAGCACCGAGAGATCGCCGCTACCCTCGTCTTTGCCCGCAATAACCGTCAGCCCGTCAGCCACACTGGCACGGGCGGTCGATGAGGAGACATTAAGCGCAAGTGCAGCCGCCACACTGACGCCACCGCTGTCAGTGGAGGCACTCTGGCTTGTTCCCTTGGTTTTACTGGACTTGCTGTTGGCCAGATTAGTGGCAGAGGTTTTCTGGCTATTCGCAGTGCTACCGCTTGCAGCCCCTTCAGCGGAGGCTTTGGCAATCACCACCGAGGCGCCATCGCCGTGGGCCGCTAGGCTGACGGATCCATCGGCCGTAACATTACGCGCCAGAGCGGCAACCGCCGTATCATCCACAAAACCCAGTGCGATGGATGCACCAATGGCAGTACTGCCGGAAGCGGTACCATCTGACGTTGTAAGGGTGCTGCCATGGTTGGTCGCTGTGGCAGTCAGATCACCGGTCAGAGTCAGAGCGGTGCCGCTACCAATCGAGGCATCGGCTAAGTGATCAGCCACCGTGATAGCCAGGCCGCCACCCACTCCAGTATCGTTTTTGCTGAGTCCACCACCTTCTGCCAATGTCGTATTTGTGTGACTGCCGGTGGCGCTAAGGGTCAGATCCTGGCCGCCGTTCAGAGTCGCGCCATCCGCCAATTTCGCTTCCACCAGCTGGTCGGTCACATTGATCGCAATCGATACACCCACACCGGTGCTGCCGGAAGCCTCGGCTGTAGCCGATGCGACGGATTCGCTGTTGGACACGGCACTGAAGCCGACATTATCGCTGCCTGCGGTAGCGCTGCCCTGCAACGTTGCCTGGGTATCACTATCAACAACGTTCAGCGCGAAGGAGCCAGCCACGCCCGTATCCTTAGCAGAACCGCCAGATACAGCAGTAGCATCAAAAGAGTGAAGGGTTTCGCCTTCTACGGTTTTCATTGTCGCCGAAGCGTTCAGCCCACCCGTAACGGAAGAACTGCTGTCCACCACAGCCAGGTTGTCCATATCTGCGACGTTGATCGCCACCGCAATACCAACGCCGGTGCCACCGTTCGCCGGGTTTGCTGCGGAACCATCCGCATTTGCGCTGGCATCCATGTTGTTGCTCGACGCCAGCACCAGGTCCGCGTTGATCGTCACACCACTGACAGAAGTATCGGCAACGGCACTGGATACGTTCAGTGCAAGAGCGGCCGCCACACTGACGGAGCTTCCGCCATCGGCAGTTGCGGTTTGACTGGTGCCTTTCGTCTTACCGGACTTGCTATTGGCGAGAGTAGTCGCCGAGCCTTTCTGGCCATCGGCATCAGTACCGCCATCGTCTTCCACACCTTCGGCAGAGGCCTTGGCTAGGGCACTGGAAGCGCCATCGGCCGCCGCCGTAAGGCTGACGCTGCCTGCAGTAACATTGCGAGCCAGGGTGGCGTCGGCTTTATCATCCACGAAGGCCAGCGCGATGGACGCACCGATGGCAGTGCTGCCCGAGGCTGTGCCATCGGTCGTGGTCAAAGTTGCGCCGTGATGAGTCGCGGTGGCGCTCAGATCACCACCCAGTATCAATGCACCGCCGGTGCCGATAGAGGCATCGGTCAGGTGATCGGCGACGGTAATAGCGAGGCCACCACCTACACCGGTGTCCGCCTTGCTCTGGCCGCCACCCTCTGCCAGGGTCGTATTTGTGTGGCTGCCAGTAGCGCTCAGAGTCAGATCATGACCGCCGCCCAGAGTCGCGCCATCCGCCAGCTTAGCCTCCACCAGCTGGTCGGTGACATTGATCGCAATCGATACACCAACGCCGGTGCTACCTTCTGCTTCAGCTGTTGCTGATGCAACAGACTCGCTGTTGGAAAGCGCGGTCAGGCTGACATCATCGCTGCCTGCGGTAAGGTTGCCCTGCAATGTAGCCTGGGTATCGCTATCGACGACATTCAACGCGAAAGAGCCGGCAACCCCCGTATCCTTGGCGGAACCGCCTGAGACCGCGGTCGCGCCAAAGGAGTGAAGGGTTTCACCCTCGAAGTTCTTCATGGTGGCCGATGCGGTCAAACCGCCGGTAACGGCAGAGCCACTATCCACAACCGCCAGGTTATCCATATCCGCCACGTTGATCGCGACCGCCACACCAACGCCGGTACCGCCTTCCGCTGGGTCTGCAGCGGAGCCATCGGCGTTTGCGCTGGCATCCATGTTGTTACTGGAGGCCAGTGTCAGATCGGCGTTAATGGTCGCACCACTGACTGAAGTATCTGCAACGGCACTGGATACGTTCAGTGCCAGGGCTGCGGCGACACTGACGGAGCTACCGCCACTGGCGGTCGCCGTTTCGCTTGTGCCCTTAGTCTTACCGGATTTGTCATTAGCCAGAGTGGTCGCCGAATCTTTCTGGCCATCGGCGTCGCTGCCGCCGTCATCCTCGACACCTTCGGCCGAAGCATTAGCAATAACACTGGAACCGCCGTCTGCTGCCGCAGTCAGGCTGACCGAACCAGCAGTAACATCCCTAGCCAGGGTGGCGTCGGCTTTGTCGCCCACAAAGCCCAGTGAGATAGACGCACCGATAGCAGTGCTGCCTGAGGCTGTGCCATCGGCAGTGGTGAGTGTGGTGCCATGGTGAGTCGCGGTAGCGCTAAGGTCTCCATCCAGGCTCAGAGGATCGCCGGTACCGATAGACGCATCAGTCAGGTGGTCTGCGACGGTAATAGCCAAGCTACCACCTACGCCAGTGTCCGCCTCACTCTGACCACCGCCCTCTGCCAGCGTGGTGTTGTAATGACTTCCGGTCGCACTCAGAGTCAGGTCATTACCGCCCGTCAGCGTCGCGTTATCAGCCAACTTGGCTTCCGCCAACTGGTCGGTCACATTGATCGCAATAGACACGCCCGCGCCGGTGTTGCCTTCTGCTTCAGCCGTGGCCAAGGCGGTGGCTTCGCTGTTGGAAGTAGCGCTCAAGCTAACATCATCGGTGCCTGCGGCAACGCTGCCCTGCAATGAAGCCTGGGTATCGCTGTCGACCACATTGAGCGCGAAAGAACCGGCGACGCCGGTATCAGAGGCAGAGGCACCGGAAAGCGCTTCAGCGCCAAAGGTATGAACGGTATCGCCGTCCACCTCTTTCATCGTTGCTGATGCGCTCAGGCCACCAGTGACGCTGGAGGTACTGTCCACCAGCGCCAGGTTTTCCATCGTTGCCACATTGATCGCGACTGCCACACCGATCCCCGTATCGCCATCGGTGGCAGAGCCATCAGCGCTCGCTGTCGCTTCCATATTGTTGCTGGAATCCAGCACTAGATCGCCGCTGATCGCGACGCCTCTTAAGGAGGTATCAGCAAGGGCAGTGGAAACGTTAAGAGCCAAAGCCGCCGCGACACCGACAGATGAACCGCCCTCCCCGGTGGCGGTCTGATCGGTACCAACTTCATTAGCCGTGCCCGTTTTACCAGACTTGTCGTTGGCAAAACCGGTCTGTGCATCTTTCTGGCTATCTGCGTCTGCTGCTGCGCCGTCACTTTCCCCCTGAGAAGAAGCGAAGGCATCTACATTCGATGCTCCATCGGTTGCAGCGGTCAGACTGACTCCGGTGGCAGTAACGTTGCGTTTGCTGGTTGCAACCGCTCTGTTGTTAACAAAGCCGAACGCCAGGGCTGCTCCTATAGCCGTATCGCCACCCAGTGCGGCGCCATCAGCAATAATAGAGCTGCCGCCATGATGCAGGGCACTGGCACTGAGTTCGCCATCCAGCTCGATAGCGCTGCCACTGCCCACCTGTGCGGTGGTTGTGTTATCGACGACCGCGATAGCGATAGCACCGCCAATGCCAACACCCTCGCCGCCTTCGCCCCCTGCTTCCGCCAGGGTGTCGTCATCATGACTGGCGGTCGCGGTCAGGGTCAGGTTATCCACATTATTGAGTACTGCGGTATCGCCAACTGCTGCAGTCGTCTCATTACTACCCACATACAGAGCAACGGAGATACCGACACCAAGATCAGCCGCCGTAGCGCCGTCTCCATCCGGCGTCGCATGCGTTACTGCGCTGGTGGCACTGAAAGCGAGCAGCGTAAGGTCGCTCCCATTGAGATCAAGCAGCGCGCCGTCTTCAACCAGAGCCTCAACGCGGGTGGTCAAAATCCCGATGGCCAGAGATCCTGCCACGCCGGTCTTGCTGCTGTCGCCAGATCCGGAAACAGCCGTGACGCTGTAAGTCGAATCTGCCGTAAGCGTTGCGGACAGGGTCACCCCGGAAGCATCGTAACTGCCGTTGCCTCCTAATCTGGCAGCCGTAGTTACATCAACAATGCCAAGTGCAACAGCAACACCGACACCGGTCCCTGCATCGCCGGTGTTGATGCCACTGGCCTCGGCAAGCACTGTTTCAGTGGCCGCTGCAGACATCAACAATGCCCCATCGGTAACCACCGAACCCGAGATATCCGAATAGACCTCGGTAACCGGACGATAATCGGAAACCACAACAGCCGCAGCCAGAGTCACATCACCACTGCTGGTTTCCGCCTTATCACTGCTATCGCCATCCTGGTTCGGGTCCGCGAGACGCTCTTCGGATTCGTTGTCTCCGCCCGCTGAACTGTCCGCGCCGCCCGCGGTGGAGGTGGCGGAGGTCGATACGAAACTGTTAAGAGCAGCCGCAAGCGTTACGGTATCCGGGTTGTCACCGCCGACACCTGCGATACTGGATGCACCCGTCAAGAAAGTGCGCGTAGTCGCCTGGACTTCAGTCACCGCCACAGTTGCACCGGCGGTACCACCCGAACCATCAGCGGTGCTGACCAGGTTCAGGTTGGTCGCTGAACCCAGAGAAAGATCTCCCGCCACATTAAGTGTGGAATCAGTAACACCAGTCTCAGCTTTGGAAACGACCACCACCACCGAAACTGCTGCATCGACATCGGTGTCATCGTCATCACCGGTGGCTGCATCAAGAAAAGAGGCCTGAACATTAACGGTGGAGGTTGCCGTCAGGCTGGCAGCGCTGACTGTGGTTGTGGAGAAGAGAACTTCCGCGGTGGGAAGCAACGTCAGTAAAGAGAGATCCAAAGCTCCAGCAAGATCGCTGGGAGACACATTCAGGGGATTCGCGGTGGCACTGGAGATCAGGCTAACACTGCCATCCAACGCCGTGATCGTCGCGCCGGTCAAGTCAATGCTGGCTTTCGGCGTGGCGATGTAAAGCCCCTGCAGAATACCGCCGAGATAGTTGCCCGCAGCGTCGACAGCACCCGTTTGCTGCGCTTCGGCATTCATTACGATATCACCGGTAGCGGTAATCGTGCCCGATACAGAGATCTCTTCGGCATGAATGGTCAGATCGTCAACCTGCACCGTACCGCTGATAATAACCTCATCCACACCCGCCTGACCGTTGATGATCAGATCGATACCGGTCAGGTCAATATCAGTGATGGTCAACTGATCTCGGGAAAGGAAAGGAGTCCCCTCATCCTCTCCCAGATTGATCGTCAGGCTCCCTGTAGGCTTGGCAAAGTCGATCGATTCAAAAGTAAAGATGCCAAAGGGATCGGTGTCGCCAACCGTAAACGTGCCTGCAGACTCGGACAGCGTTGCGGTATCCGAGAACTCTGAGAGGTCAATAACTCGGTTGACGGTATCTGAGTTATCGGTGATCGGCTCCAGCCCCGCATATACAAGTAAGTCGCTGTCACGCTCAACGGTCCCGGAATGCGCATCGAAGGCGGTATAGCTCACACTGTCATAGATACCACCCGACAGCTCCATACTGTCAAAGCCGCCCTCGCCGCCATCCATCACGCCGGTCAGCGAGCCGCTGGCGGTGACGATGAAGTAATCCTCGTTATCGGCCTGCCCCTGCAGGTTTTCGATGGAGTCAAAGAATACGCCGGCCACATTACCGGCATCGGCGCCGTCGATGGTCCAGATGGTGTTTTCGGAGGGGCCTACCAGCGTATCCATGCCCTCCTTGCCAAGGATATTGATCAGGCCTGCCGCATCGGCATCCACCGCATCGATGTAGAAGGTGTCGTTGGCTGCGGAACCTTCCAGATCGAGTTCACCCGCCAGTCCAAGGCGGTAGGTGCCGAAAGCTGAAGTGCCTCCGGCGTCGATATCGATAAAGTCATCGTTGGCGGCGGAATCCCAAATGCGGATCGCCTGGCCGGAGCCGGTATCGTTGATGAAAGCGCGCACAGCAACGGCGCTGCCATCCTCCACGGTTTCGACACCGCTGAAACTGATCAGGCCGGTCTCAAGACCGGCCGTTTGGGCGATAACACCGCTGGTTTCACTCAGTGCCCTGAGCACCGACTGCTCAGGCCCCCATCCCGTCAATATCAGGGAGTCATCCCCGCCCCCGCCATCGAAGTCGATCGCAAGACCGTTCAGGAATCCGTTCGAGACATCGATGGTCAGTCGGTCTGAACCGGCAGTACCTGTGACCTTGATCTCGTTGATGTCCTGCAGGGAGCGCGAATCAACCAGCTCACCGGTGTCGTCATCGTAGATCTGGTAGAGCTGTGCCTCATCGTCATAGCGCAGCGTGAAGGCTTCGCCGTCTGTGGAGGACGCATCGGAACTGAGCGGAATAAGATCGGCGGAGAGGAGATAACGCGGCTCGATCGCTTCGAGCTTGACCGCGGATACGGTCACCGGACGCTGGAACCTGTTGATCCACGCCTTCCGCTGGATCTGGTTGCCGACGCGACTATTGCGACCGAAGAACTGATGTCGGGTCCTGCCTGATAGCCAGGACAGTGTAGGGAACAATCCGGAACGAAACTTGGGTTTAAACGCCGGAATTACATTATTTAAAAAACGACTTCCCTTAGGCTCTTTCTGCCTACCGAACGGATGTGCCATTGCATCCTCCAACCCTATATGGGCTTGGGTCGATTCGGTGTCGTGCTCCATCTACAAACGTGAGCAACTGCGCAACACTGATCAATCCATCGAATATGCCAAATGGTCCTGCTACCAATCCGTTACCGAGCAGATCAACCTGACTCCTGACGCTGTCTAAAGCGACGCTTAGGTCGGCAGATTAGAACAGAGTTTTGTATATTTCCTGCACACTTAAACAGGTGTATGAAAACCATGACAGACGCATGGTTTTATCTGTATCAAATTAACAACACGAAAATTAGTCAGCGCTAATAACGCGAACAGTTGGCACCAAAAAGATGTTACTTATCTGCATCACTCCAACCCGCCAGCAAAGGCGAGCAGGTTGACCAGTTTCTGGTCCTGGCGCAGCAAGTCACGCCTGGTGCGGGCATGGGAGGCTTCGGCCCGTTTCTGTGCCTTACGTAATAATTTCAGACGCATGGAGTCGGATGCTGAGAGGCGAGTGAGTGAAAGTGAAAAACTTTCATTGAACATTTCAAGCAAAGCGTCTTCCATAGACAGGATCGCTTCGCAGCTGCCGGGTTGCCCACGGCGGGCACAGCGCCCTTCAAGCTGTCGATCGATCCGCGCCGAGTCGTGCCGCTCCGTCAAAATCACATGCAGGCCACCGCGCTCAACCACCTCCTCAGGCAACGAGATATCCACCCCCCTACCGGCCATATTCGTGGCTACGGTGATGCAGCCGGGCTCTCCTGCACGGGCGATAATCTGCGCCTCCTCGGCATCGTTTTCGGCGTTAAGTACCGCATGTTCCAGCCCCAAATCTGTCAGCCGCTCACTGACTGTCTGGGACGCGGCCACCGAACGTGTACCGATAAGAACAGGGCGCCCGGCCAGACGCTCCTGGTCGGCCCGTTCGGCGACCTGAGTCCACTTCTGCTCCGCTGAATCAACCACTCGGGCAGGCAGCCTGCGCATCAGCGAGGGCGAGTTAGGCGGGATACGCACCACCGGCAGGCGGTAAACGTTCCAGAGCTCTTTACGCACCTCCCGCGCCGTGCCACTCATACCGGACAGGGTCAGGTAGCGACGGAAAAAACGCTGGTAGGTGATGCGCGCCATCACCTCGTTACGCGGCGTGACCTCGACCTCTTCCTTCACTTCGATCAACTGATGCAGACCATCCGACCAGGAGCGATCCGGCTGAATGCGACCGGTGTACTCATCGACGATCTGAACCTTGCCCTCCAGCACCAGGTAGTGGTCGCCACGCTTGAACAGAAGCTGCGCCGACAGCGCCTGGCGCACCGATTCTTCGCGCCGGATACGGCTTTCCCAGATCCCGCCAAGGTCGCGGGCTGCCTCCTCCAGGTAATCACGCCCCTGCCGGGTCAGCTCAATACGACGCTCGCTGGCACGCAGGCGATAATGCAGGGGTTGCTCCAGCTCCGCAGCCAGTCTCAGCGCCTCGCCCGCCCAGGCCTTCTCCGCTTCAACGTCGCTCTGGCGCGAGATAATCAGCGGGGTCTTGGCCTCATCGACCAACACGCTGTCGGCTTCATCGACGATGGCAAAATGCAGGCCTCGCATCACCAGCCCGCTCTCGGGGCTCTCTGCGCCCAGCAGATTGCGGACACGGCGCCGCATATCGCTCGGCTTGCCCGCCAGGGTGACGCGGTCACGCAGGTAATCAAACACCAGCTCCTTGTTGGAGCAGTAGACGATCTCGGTGGCGTATGCCTGGCGACGCTCGGGCCGCTCCATACCGCCCTTAATCACCGCAACGCGCAAACCGAGCGCAGTGTAAAGAGGCTCAAGGCTTTGGGCGTCGCGTTCTGCCAGATAGTCGTTCACTGTCACCACATGGACGGGAATTCCTGCCAGCGCTGCGCTGGCCGCC
Organism: Marinobacterium lutimaris; assembly: GCF_900108065.1. GTDB lineage: Bacteria > Pseudomonadota > Gammaproteobacteria > Pseudomonadales > Balneatricaceae > Marinobacterium_D > Marinobacterium_D lutimaris. The sequence goes on from NZ_FNVQ01000002.1 coordinate 84,427, forward strand.
GCCAGGGCTGCGGTCAGGGTTTTGCCCTCGCCGGTATCCATCTCTGCCAATCGCCCATGCAGCATGGCCAGGCCGCCCAGCAACTGCACATCATGGTGCCGCATGCCGAGATGACGGCGGCAAAGCTCACGAATCAGTGCAAAGGCGGGATAGATGGCGCGCGAGCGGATACCGTCGCGGCGTAAATTCATTCGGGTGTTCTCGACTTCCACGGCCAGGCCGTTGGCATCAAGACTTTGTAATCGGGGTTCTAAACGGTTAATCCGCGCCAACGCGGATCTCGCCCTGCGGCTGTAGGTCTGGCTCCAGACCCGCACGGGAACGGAAGCCACCGCCAGGGATAAGCGGTCTTCCCAGTCGTCAGCGCGGTCATCCCTTTCCGCACTGTACGAAAGACGCACCTCGGGAAGAAGCGCGGGCTGTGACACTTTTGCAGTCACAGGCAGCCCTCGTTACTGCACCGTAGCCGAAGGTCCTGCGGCTTCATCGGTGAGCAGAGACTCGGCTTCCGCCGCCGGCTTGCTTGCCGCCATCAGGCCGACCATGTCGTTGAAGTGGCGCAGCGAGTAGAGATGCATGAAGGTGCACTCCAGCTCATCGGTTTTCATCATTTTCGCCAGATCTTCCTGACCGATCTCTTTCAGCTTCTCGCGGTTAACCACCTGAAAGCCGGACAGGGAGCGTTTTTCACCCTCAGCCAGGTTGAACTGCGCCTGCATCGGCTGCAGCAGGTCCAGCTCTTTCAGGCGCTTGCAGTAAGCCTGGGTGCGTTGGAAGTGGGCCTGATACTCCTGCAGAAAGTTGAGTACGTTTTTCAGATACTGGGTCTGGGTACCGTCGGAATCAAACAGACGCTCGCCGCGGCCTTCGCCGTTAACACCTTCAAAACCTTCATCGATATTGAGGATGAACTGCTTGCCGGACTTGTCGCTGGAAAATACAAACGGGTAACGGCGCACGAAAGCCGGGATATATTTACCCTTCCATAAGCCATCCTCACCCACAAACAGGTTTTCGTTTTCACGGGCGCCAAGAATCACCGCCGGCATCACCGATTCTTCGTTACCGGCGAACACGATCGGATACTCGGCAGCAGCCAGTGAGAACTCAACAGCGGTGAGCGGCACTGAGTTAACCTCCTTGGAGAAGGCGTAGGAGTTCCCCGTCTTAACCGACAGGTCTTTATGCTTCTCCTGACTAACGGGTACAGCAGTGTTGTAAAACAGCAGTTGTGTAGCCATGGTCACTCTCCTTTTTGTATTACCTTCGCCTGATATCGAAGCAAAGGGTCGCACTTTCACACGCTAAAGTAGCGTAAGAAAACCTGCATTGCCCCCCGGTAAAGACGCGCCGCTACCGGCTCGCTACCGTGGGAGAATCTGACATAAACGCGATCGCCATAGGTGGCGACGGCGGGTGCCTCGTTTAACCTGAGATCCAGCCGTAAAACACTTTCCAGCGCCCGCAGACGCCCCGGCTGGGCTGGGTCCAGGGGGATCTCGCCGCCGCCTTCGGTGGCCAGCACCAGGCTTGGCAGTTCGGTGGACAGCGCCGGCTCATAACGCTCGATACGGGCCGGATACTCGGTTTCCGGGAAGCCGGCAAAGCGCACACTCATCGCTTCGGTATCGCGGCGCACCAGGTCTGCGCTGTTCTCTTCGACCACCACCCGTATCACCGGATTCTCAAAGCTCGCCACATAGGCCAGAGCATCGCCGCGGCGGATAAAGCGGCCAACCAGGTCGTTGTATTCCGGCAGGATCACCCGTCCTTCGGTGGCGCTTCTGACCACCAGCTCTTCCGCCTTGATCCGCGCCGCATCCAGGTTAGCCCTGGCCTGCTTCAGCTCTTCACTGACCACCCTGGCAGCCGCCTGATCCGACTGCAGCTCCGCCTGGAGCCTCAGTTCCAGTTCAGCGATACGCGCCTCCAGCATTTTTAACTGCGCCGGTTGCAGCGGGTCTTCAAGCCTTATCAGCGGTGTACCTGGCTGTACTGTCGCTCCGGGCGGTACCAGCAGCTCGGCCACCACACCGTCTGCGCCGGCATTAACAACCGCTTCAGAATCGGTAGCCACATAGCCCTGGGCCAGTGTGTTGTAGGGCAAGGGGATGAAAAACAGCAGGGTCAGAATGCCCAGCAGCACCGCCGCAGTCGCCCCCAGGGCACGGCCGCGTTTGCGCCTCAGCATCGGGCTGGTCAGGAGGAACCAGGCCTGCTTGAGCAGCGGCAGCACCAGCATCAGGAAGACCGCCCAGATCGCCAGCGCCACGCCCACGGCAAACAACTCCATTGAGACCAGCAGCACAATGATGGCGAAGGTGATAAACAGCCGGTAAAGGAAAGAGGAGATCGAGTAGATAAAAAACCAGAAGCCCTCTCGCGGCGCAGTTACCGGCGATTCCGTATCGGTAAGCCCGAAGGCGTAACGCTGAATCAGGTACCCCAGATAGCGGTTGGCGCGCGGTGCCAGATTGGGAATCTCCAGCAGGTCGCAAGCCACGTAATAGCCATCGAATTTGAGCAGCGGATTACCGTTGAACAGGAGCGTGGATACACCACCGATCAACATCACGTTAAAGGCAAAGGCGCGGATGATCCCCTCTTCTGCCGAAGCCCAGACCATCATCGCCAGCGCGGCGAGGAAAATCTCCGTGAGGATGCCGGCGCCCGCCACCAGCGCCCGCTGCCACTTGCTGTGAAAAGCGATACTGTCTGAGGCATCCACGTAGGGCACCGGCATAAACACCAGGAACATGATGCCGATTTCGTGCACATCTCCGCCCCAGCGCTTAATCACATAGGCGTGCCCGAGCTCATGCAGCGCCTTGGTAATCGGATAGGCCAGCAACAGCAACAGCAGGTTCTCAGTGGCCAGCACCCGGTCGACCACGTTGGCCGTCAGCTCTTCCCAGTGCAGTGCGACCAGAGTACCGGCGTAGATCACCACGGCGAAAAACAGCAGCGCGCCAAACCAGGAGATAAACGGCCGCACCAGCGGCAGGGTTGCCGCCAGAAAATCGTCCGGATCGAACACCGGAAGCCTGAGCGCCAGCGGGTTGAGCACGCTACGCACCAGCTTCTGGCGCTTCATCTTGCGGCCACGATCAGATAACTCGACGATATCCGGCGGCACATCACCATAGAGGACATCGGCGGAATAGAGCTTGCCCAGTAGGCTGATCATCTCATCCTGGGTAATGGCGTCCGCATCCAGGCGTTCACACACCAGCTCCCAGATCTGTTCCACGCTGCGACCGCCATCCATCAGCGAGATAACCTGATAGACCTCCGGCGTAAAGCGGTGGAAACGTCCTGACGTACGATCCTGCAACACGTACCAGAGAGAACCGCGAAAATGGTGCCGGTAGATATTGGCGTGGGAGCGCAGACGGGGTTTGAACTGGGCCACTCTGTACCAGGAGCTGCTATACCAGGAACGGGTCATCGACTCTCTCGCCCCCGCCTCAAGGTAACCAGCGCCAGAGCGCCAGCTGTATCCAGTTGAGTGTTTTTTCACCCCAGATCCGGATCAACAGACGCCTGTCGATATCGGTCCGGGCCACCCCTTCCATACCGGGACGCAGGTCGCTGTTTTCAGTACTCAGCTGCGCCTCGACCCGGAAAAAGTTGCGCCCTTCCTGCTGCATCGCCATCGGCGTAATGCGCTCAACCTGGTAGGGAAGCTCAGTCTCCGGCATGGCCGACACACGCAGAATTCCCTGCTGCTGCGGCTGGATATTCTGGATATCGCGCTCGTCCACCTCCAGCACCACGCGATAGGAATCCAGCGGTGCGATCTGGAACAGCTCCTGCCCGCGCTCCAGCGAGATACCCACCGACTGGCTCAGATCACCACTGACCACGATGCCGTCGAACGGCGCCAGGATCCGGGTGCGGGACAGCTGTTCATCGATCAGTGACAGCTGAGCCTGAGCCTGGTCGATCTGGGCGCGGATGATATTCGCTTCGGCACGGTTGCCCTCGGCCAGGGCACGGTCATACTCCGCCTGACTCTGGCGTTCTGCGGTGATAAGGCGCAGCCGCTCCAGCGTCAGGTCCCGATCGTCCAGCGCCGCCAATACCTGGCCGTTTTCCACCAGATCACCGGCGCGGGCATATTGCGCAGCGAGATAACCGCCAAAGGGCGCCACCAGGGTGCGCTGCACGGTGCCCTGCAGCAGCGCCGGCGCCGATACCGAGTAGTCATCCTTGGCAAAAGAGAAAAAGGCGATCAGCGCGATCACCACCAGCGTTGCCAGTTTGCGGCCGAAGTAACCAGGGCCGAGCAGGCGTTTGAGCTGAGTGGTCAGGCTGATAAAGATCTTTACCGCCAGAGCCCGGTCGTTGGCGCGGCGGTCATCCAGAATAGGACCGACCACAGCCGCCACCGCATCGCACACCTCGACCTCATCGGGGCTGAAACTTTCGCCCCGGGTGCGCTCGAAGGTCAGCGCCCCGATCAGCTCACCCTTGGACTGCAGCGGCAATGTCAGTATCGCGCCGGCCTTGCGGCTTTCCGCCAGTTCCGCGTGAGCACGGGTAACGCGATACTCCCACTCGGGTGGTGGCGGATAGAGAATTGCCGCGTTCTGGTCTATCGCCTCATCCATGGCGGTACCGATATCGCGGATCAGACTCATTCTTTGCCCAAAGCCTGCACTGAGGGACAGCGCCTTGACCCGGCAGCGGCGATAACGCACAAAACCAACGCTGACCGTATCGCAGTTCAGGCGGCTGGCAAGGTCACCCACCAGCGCGTTACAAGCTTCATCGAAACGGGCGTGTTCAAGAAGGGTAGCGAGGGTATCGAAGGCGGTGGCGCTGCGTTCTCTGAGCTCAGCATCCAGCTCCGCCTGCTCTCGCAGGGTCAGTACCTCCATCCAGCCAGCGCCCCATTGCAAGCGGCGGAACAGGTCGGTGGTCTGTAGTGATGCATCGGTGACGCGCACGGCGATAACACCGTAAAGACGCCCCTGCACGGTGAGCGGATGAGCCAAAATGCGCTCTTTCCCCTCCTCACCAAGCACCACGCCACGACGCTGCTGTACCGACTGCTGGGCAGCCTCTATCATCACCGGGTCTTCATTGCCGGTATCGGGCCAGATAGCAACGGGGGTAAAGGGGCCTATATCGGGCTCGCCCATCAGTAGCGTGCCCGCGGCGTTTGCGCCGAGCTGGCGGCACTGCAGCGCGAGCCAGACGGTAAGGAAAGATTGCGCATCGGCAGCATCGCGGAAGCGGGACCAAAGCGCCTGATCAAGGATGCCATAGCCGGATCGACCCGACTGCAGGGACTCATCCTGAGGCTGATCAGCCGGCGTTTGCATCAATGCTTTCACCCCCTGCACGACAGCTGCATCGAACGATGCCTGTCAGATCCTGATTAAGCTTTTACCTGAGGTTAGCTACTCCTAATGACAATTCAACAAGTTCTAATAAAAAGCGAGATATATGTAAAAAAAGGAGACAAATAGCGACAATTTCACCGAAGATTGTTATCGCTAATGCTGCCATTCATAGACACTAAATTCAAAAAAGGGCTAATGCAGATAAGACTTGTTTGCCATTGGCTACTCAATGCCCTAAATGTAGCCGCCAAGCAGCCCCCGAAGATCTAGGACAACGTCGACCTTTTAGCAATGCCTCCTTCCTGGAACTGCTGCACTATCACCTCAACAAAAGCCTGAGCTGCTGCCGACAGTCGATCCCGTCGCCGGGTCACAATGCCCACGCGCCGGGATACTCTGGGTTCGGTCAACTCAAGGCAACGAGCGCCCAGCTCTTCCATCTGCTGCCGGCACAACTTGGGTACAGCCCCGACACCCAACCCTGTAACCACCATTCTTCCGACGGTCACCAGTTGATGAGCATCATAGGCGACGTTCAGATTGAGCCCCTGTTCAGCGAGCCGTCGTTCGATCAGCGAACGCAGCCGTGATGGGCGCTGAAGGGTGATAAAGTCAGACTTAAGCAGATCAGTCCAGCTGATGGAGCCGTCCCTGCCACAGGGATGATCGGCGGGCAGCACGGCGATAAATTCATCCTCAAACAGCGGCTGAAAGCGCAGATCCTCGCTGCTGCCAGGATCGAAGGTGATCCCCACTTCGATGCGGTGTTCACGCACCATATCAACCACCCGCTCGGCGATCACATCGTGCACCTCGACATTCACGCCAGGGTAATCATCGCGATACGCCAGCAACCCGAGTGGCAGTAGTGACGCAGCGAAGGATGGCATCGCCGCGATGGCTACCTTGCCCCGCTGCAGGGTAAAGCGCTGGTGCAGCTCCTCCTCCAGGTTGTCCCAGTCCGCCAGCAGTCGCTCGCCCCGTTCATACAGCGCCTCCCCTTCCGGGGTCAGCGCTACATTGCGGGTGGTGCGGGTCAGCAGAGGCCCGCCCAGACTCTCTTCCAGCTTTTTGATGGCGAGGCTCAGTGCCGGCTGCGACAGGTGCACCAGCTCGCTCGCCTCGGCAAAGTTCAGCGTTCGAGCCACCGCCAGAAAAGCACGCAGCTGTTTTACCGTCATGGTTCGCCTCGAAGATTAATAACTATTACAAATTAATAAAAATAAAAAACAAAATTAATTTATCAATCGTTCTAACGCAATCTACAGCTCATAACTACTCACACATACAGATAACAACAACGCTGGAGGAAACCCTATGGCTGGTTTCGACAAGGTGGTGAGCTGCTACGAAGAAGCGATGGCAGGACTCGATAACGGCATGACCCTGATCGCCGGGGGCTTCGGTCTCTGCGGCATCCCGGAAAACCTGATCGCGCAGATCAAACGGATGCGCGTCCGCGATCTGACGGTGGTTTCCAACAACTGCGGAGTCGATGGTTTTGGCCTCGGTATCCTTCTGGAAGATCACCAGATCCGCAAGATGATCGCCTCTTACGTCGGCGAAAACGCTCTGTTCGAAAAGCAGCTGCTCGAGGGCGAGCTTGAGGTTGAGCTGACACCCCAGGGCACCCTGGCCGAGAAGATCCGCGCCGGCGGCGCCGGTATCCCCGCGTTTTACACCGCCACCGGCTATGGCACGCCGGTCGGTGAAGGCAAGGAGGTGCGTGAGTTTAACGGCCGCCCACATATTCTTGAGGAATCGATCCGCGGCGACTTCGCCATCGTCAAAGGCTGGAAGGCAGACCGTTACGGCAACGTGGTTTACCGCCACACCGCCCAGAACTTCAACCCGATGGTGGCCACCGCAGGGAAGATCACCGTGGTTGAGGTCGAGGAAATCGTCGAACCCGGCGAGCTGAGCCCGAGCGAGATCCACACTCCCGGTATCTATGTGGATCGTGTGATCCAGGGCAGCTTCGAGAAGCGCATCGAAAAACGCACCCTGCGCACTGCCTGATCTACTTAATCGAATAATAATTTCTCACGAACATGGAGGCTGTTATGGCTCTTTCCCGTGAACAGATGGCTATGCGCGTGGCGCGCGAACTTCAGGATGGTTTCTACGTTAATCTCGGCATCGGCATTCCGACGCTGGTAGCCAATTACGTCCCGGACGGGATGGAGGTGATGCTGCAATCCGAGAACGGGCTTCTCGGCATGGGCGCCTTCCCCACCGAAGAAGAAGTGGATGCCGATATGATCAACGCTGGCAAACAGACGGTGACTACCATCCCCGGCGCGTCGATTTTCTCCTCGGCCGAATCCTTCGGCATGATCCGCGGCGGCCATGTGGATCTGACCGTACTCGGTGCATTTGAAGTGGACGTCAGCGGCAACATCGCTTCCTGGATGATTCCCGGCAAGCTGGTGAAAGGCATGGGCGGCGCCATGGATCTGGTGGCCGGTGCGGATAATATTATCGTCACCATGACCCACGCCTCCAAAAGCGGTGAATCCAAACTACTGGAGAGCTGTAGCCTGCCGCTGACCGGTGCCGGCTGTATCACCAGGGTACTAACCGACCTGGCCTGGCTGGAGATCGAAGACGGCGCCTTTATCCTCAAGGAGCGCGCGCCCGGCGTCAGCGTTGAAGAGATCCGTGAGAAAACCGCGGGCCGCCTGATTGTGCCCGATCACGTGCCTGAGATGCAGTTCTAACCTAGAGTCTCGCGACACTCCAGGTTCTAGGTTCTAGGTTCTAGCTACTGGATAACGGATACCCGGTCAGGAAAGGCTCCTGATCGGGTATTTTTCGTGTGCATGTCGACTAGCGCTTCCATCCGCTGCGCAGATACAACCCATCGCCACTTAGGATTACCCAAGGATCCTCAGCTTGTCTAACCTGAACGGGTGCGGTGGTTTTGTAGCCAACTGCTTTTGGCTCGTGTCGAGAGGGAGCCCGATGACAGACTAACGGACAACCTCTCTTTGGAAACAGCCGGTGAAGGTGAACGTGCTACAGAGCCCGTTCACAGGGTCTTGATGACCTGCAGCCGGTTCTTTTTCGACCGGTAATGGCCGCGCCAGGCTTTATCAGACGGCCCTATCAAACAGCCCATCAACCAGCTTCTTTCAGACAACTAAAAAGGGCCCTCCTGAAGAGAGCCCTTGGTAGGCATTACTTACTTTTTGTGCTTCTTGTCTTTGTCGTGGCCCTGACCTGGGTTGTCATCACCATGCACGCTGCGGTTCTCATGGTCACCCTTGTCGAACTTACCTGAGCTGCAGTCATCCGACTTCACCTGGACATTGTCACCTTCGAGCTTGATGCAGTCCTTGCTGATCTCCATCTTGTCGGTGGAGATGGTGATTTCGGCCTGCGCCACGGAAAGCGGAAGAAGTGTAACAGCGGCAATTAAAAGCAATTTATTTTTCATAACGGGCCTGCTTCCAGATCAATGAGTCACTTCAGATACTACTAATTTTCTGATGACAGGATAGCGATTCCCATTGATTCAGGTCCAGCAAAAGAGCCACCCGCTAAAGTGCACGGCCAGAAAAGGAAAAAGCTGTCTCTAATACCGCACGCTCCATCTCCTCTTTGCCCACACCGGCCACCATATAGGGCTTTAGCATTTCGGCATGACGCAGATGCGCATAGCCATAAAGCGTCGACCACATCGCCACCATCTGCTGTTTCAACTGCCCCTCATCGTCGATCCCCAGCAGAGTTTTCACCAGTACGCTGACACGGCTATACACCGCCTCCACGGCCTCTCCCAGCTCACTGCCGGGCACTGCCTGCGCCATCAGATGAGTATCGAACATCAGCTGGAACAGCAGCGGATAGCCCTCGGCAAACTCAAGAAATGCCTGCCCCACTCCGCTGATGGACAGGCTGCTATCGCTGCTGTTTTCCAGCGGTTCCAGCAGCGCTCCCATCATCACGAAGCCTTCGGTCGCCACCGCCGCGAGGAGTGAGTCCCGGTCCGGGAAATGCCGGTACGGTGCGCCCCGGGATACGTTCAGCGTTGTCGCCAGTTCACGCAGAGAGAGTGCTTCCTGCCCCTGCTGCTGCACTACCTCAAAGGCGGTAGCGATCAGCGCCTGACGCAGGTTTCCGTGATGGTAGGTATCGGTTTTTTTCATACTTATCCGTTTGACCAGCTGAATCCACAATACTAATGTAAGCACTGCTCACATTTAAAAGAATAACATCCATAGATGAGGATAATAATAAGATGCCGTTTCTTAAAAACACCTGGTACGTAGCCGGCTGGGATAACGAAGTCCCCGCTGAAGGCCTGTTCACCCGCACACTTCTCAACACACCGGTGCTGTTTTTTCGTGATGAGAGCGGCAAGATCCAGGCGATCCACAACCGCTGTCCGCACCGTTTCGCACCGCTTTCCATGGGCCGCCACTGCGGTAACACCGTCCAGTGCGCTTATCACGGCCTGGAGTTCGACGGCAGTGGTGCCTGCAGCAAGAACCCGCACGGCGATGGCAAAATCCCGCGCGCGGCCAAGGTGGAAGCCTATCCGGTCGTGGAAAAGTACAGCCTGATCTGGATCTGGATGGGTGACAAGGAAGCCGCCGACGAGGCGCTGATCCCGGACTTCTCCTGCCTGGATCCGGAACGCTTCTATGTTGCCAAGCGCTACCTGCATGCCAAGGCCAACTACGTGCTGGAGTCAGACAATATTCTCGACCTGTCGCATATCCAGTTCCTGCACCCCAGCACCCTGGGCAGCGACCATGTCAGCCAGGCGATCACCAGCATCGAGCAGAACGAAAACACCGTCTGGTCATTCCGCCAGACCGTCAACGAAATCATGCCGGACTTCCTTTACGCCGCCATGGGCATCCCCCACGGCACGCCGGTTGATCGCTGGACCGATGTGCGCTGGGATGCACCCGCCAACATGCTGCTGATGGCCGGCGCTACGCCCACCGGAGCGCCCCGCAGTGATGGCACGCAAACTCCGCTGCCGCACCTGTTTAGCCCGGAAACCGACAAAACCACCCACTACTGGTTCGCCTTCCCGATGCCGGTAGAGATGGGTGAACAGGGCGCCGCAATCGCCGAACAGCAGGTCTCGGGCCTGGATGTGCCGTTCAGCACCGAAGATCTGCCGATGCTGGAAGCCCAGCAGAATATGATGGGCGATAACGAATTCTGGGATATGAAGCCGATCCTGTTGGTGGGCGATGCCGCCGCCGTGCGCGCCCGCCGCGTACTCGACAAGATGATCGCCGCGGAACAGGCCAGCGAGTAGTTACAGCCGCTGAATCGCCCCCACCTCCGAAGACAGATGCCGGCCAAGCCGGCATCTGTTTTATCGGTATATATATCGATAATACGGATACCTAATCTCTTAATTATCGATTAGACGAATCAATAACAACCCAAGTATGTTGATAACCGCCGCACTCAGTGACGGCAAAGCCCACAAGGCTTAACAACAAGAATCAAATGCTGGAGAACAATAATGAAGCAGCATATACCCAACAGATCTGCCGACCTGTTCTCCAGAAGAACATCCCACCCGAGGTCAGCAGTCATGAGTGAGCTCTCTCCCCTTTCACGCCTGAAGACCGGCTTGGCGGCATTCACTGCACCGCTGTCCAGGGCCGCTCCCATAAACGCGCTGCTGGTCAGCACTCTAGCGGCAGCGCTGCTTGCGCCATCTCCGGCCCAGGCCACCACCGCAACAGTGCTCCAGCAACCCGCACGGATGACGCCCATCGCCCAACGCGCGGTACTGCTCGGGCTGGCCGAAGCCGGCGAGCGACTGGTCGCCGTGGGTGAGCGTGGCGTGATCCTGCTCTCCGATGATAACGGCGATAACTGGCGCCAGGTCAGTGTTCCCGTGAGTGTGACGCTGACCGATGTGCAGTTTGTGGATGACCAGTACGGCTGGGCCATCGGTCATGCCGGCGTGGTGCTGGCGACACAGGATGGCGGTGAAAGCTGGAAGCTGCAGCTGGACGGCAACGAGGCCATCGAGATCGAGCTCAATGCAGCAGAGCGCTCCGATGACGAACAGCGCCTGAGTAACGCTGAACTGCTGGCCCAGGATGGCCCGGACAAACCTTTCCTGTCGCTCTATTTCAGCGACCGCCAGCACGGCATCATCGGCGGCGCCTATGGCCTGGCGTTTCGTACCAGCGATGGCGGCGAAACCTGGAGCTCGCTGATCGGCGATCTGCCCAATGACTGGGGCGCGCATATCTACGCCATCACCCAAAACGGCGACTCGCTCTACCTGGCCGGTGAACAGGGCCTGTTTATCCGCTCGCTGGATGGTGGCAAGCACTTCGACAAGATCGATGTGGGCTACCCGGGCAGCCTGTTTACACTGCTGACCCCCTCCCCTGCGGAAGTACTCGTCGGCGGCCTGCGCGGCACGGTGCTGGAGTCCCGCGATACCGGTTACACCTTTGAGCCGCTGTCCAACCCGATCCCGGTATCGATCAACGCCGCCCTTGATGGTGATGGCGGCTACCTGTTTGCCAACCAGGGTGGCCATATCCTGCGACTGCTGGATGACGGACGACTGATCCCTTTCGCCGATGCACATCAACCGCTGACCGATCTGGTACGCGCCGCCAATGGCAAGCTCGTCGGTATCGGCTTTAACGGCCCCAGCGTGCTGGATACCCAACGCAAAGCGGCTGCGGAGTAAGCCCCAATGCAACCAACCGAACAGAATAAAAAGATGAAAGATTTCGATACCAAGTCGGGTTCGCTGCTTGAACGCGCGATCTTCAACCACCGCCCGCTGATCATCTCAATCTGCCTGCTGGTCACCGTATTGCTGGGCTGGCAGCTGCAGGGGCTGAACTTCAACTCCAGCTTCGACAAGATGATTCCGGGGAGCCACCCGTTTATCGAGAACTACCGCAAACATCAGGATGAGCTTGCAGGTCTGGGTAACGCCGTGCGTATCGCCGTGGCCAACAAGTCCGGCGACATCTATGACAAGGATTACCAGGCCACCCTGCGCCAGCTGAACGACGAAATCTACCTGCTTCCCGGTGTCGACCGCGCGCAGATGAAATCGCTGTGGACGCCGTCCACCCGCTGGGTCGGCGTGACCGAGTATGGCCTCGATGGCGGCCCGGTGATTCCCGATGGCTATGACGGCTCCCCCGACAGCCTGGAAGACCTGCGCCGCAACGTGGAGCGCTCCCGCGAGATCGGCCAGCTGGTGGCCTTTGATCAGCGCTCCAGCATCATCTTCGTGCCGCTGCTGGAAACCACCGCCGACGGTACGCCGCTGGATTACACCCAGCTCTCCGAACAGCTGGAATCCCTGCGCTCGGCTCATCAGAGCGACAGCATCAGCATCCATATCACCGGCTTTGCCAAGGTTGTGGGTGATCTGATCGACGGCCTGAAACAGATCCTCGCCTTCTTTGCCCTTGCCATCGCCATCACCGGTATCGTGCTGTTCTGGTACACCCGCTGTCTCAAGAGCACCCTGCTGGTGATGCTCTGCTCACTGACCGCCGTGATCTGGCAGCTGGGCCTGTTGCCGCTGCTGGGCTATGCCCTGGACCCCTACTCCGTGCTTGTTCCCTTCCTGGTATTTGCCATCGGCATCAGCCACGGCGCCCAGAAGATGAACGGCGTCATGCAGGATATCGGCCGCGGCATGCACCAGTTCGTGGCGGCCCGCCAGACCTTCCGTCGCCTGTTTGTGGCCGGCCTTACCGCGCTGCTCAGTGATGCGGTGGGCTTTACCGTGCTGATGTTTATCGATATCCCGGTGATCCAGGATCTGGCCGTTACCGCCAGTATCGGTGTGGCGATGCTGATCTTCACCAACCTGGTATTGCTGCCCGTCATGCTCTCTTACCTCGGCGTAAGCCCGAAAGCCGCCGCCCGCAGTCTGCATGCGATGCAGGAAGACAAGGAGGGCAGTGCCCGTCACCCGGTTTGGCGTTTCCTAGACCTGTTCACCGCTAAAAAATGGGCCTTTATCTGCATTGGCGTTGCGGCGCTGATGGCGGTGGGCGGCCACTTTATCGGCCAGAACCTGAAGGTCGGCGACCTGGATGCCGGTGCACCGGAGCTACGTGCAGACTCCCGCTATAACCGCGATAACGCTTTCATCACCTCCAACTACGGCGCCAGCAGCGACGTCTTCGCTATCATGGTGGAAACACCGGCCAACGGCTGCTCCCAGTATGAAGCGCTGAAGCTGGTGGACGATCTGGACTGGCAGCTGCAATCCCTGCCCGGCGTGGAATCCACCAACTCCCTGGCGATGCTGAACCGCCGCGTGCTGGTGGGCCTGTCGGAAGGAAACCCGAGCTGGTACGAGCTGCTCAACAACCAGGCCACGCTGAACATGATCACCGCCAGTGCGCCCCGCGGCCTCTACAACGACGCCTGCAGCCTGCTGACCCAGTACGCCTACCTGGCCGATCACAAGGCCGACACCCTGACCCGCGTTGTTGACTGGGTGGAAGACTTTGCCGCCGCCAATAACAGCGAAGACGCTACCTTCCTGCTGGCTGCCGGTAACGCCGGTATCGAAGCTGCCACCAACATCGTGGTGGAAGACGCCAACCAGGATATGCTGATCTGGGTTTACTCCGCCGTGATTATTCTCTGCATGGTCACCTTCCGTTCCTGGCGAGCGGTGGTCTGTGCGGTGCTCCCGCTGATGCTCACCTCGATCCTCTGTGAAGCGCTGATGGTCAGCCTGGATATCGGCCTGAAAGTGGCGACCCTGCCGGTGATTGCACTGGGTGTGGGCATAGGTGTCGACTACGCGCTCTATGTGATGAGCATCGTGCTGGCCCAGCTGCGCCAGGGCGAGAGCCTGTCCCAGGCTTACTACCGCGCCCTGCTGCTCACCGGCAAGGTGGTGATGCTCACCGGCGTGACCCTGGCGATCGGTGTAGGTACCTGGATCTTCTCGCCGATCAAGTTCCAGGCAGATATGGGTATCCTGCTGGCCTTCATGTTCATCTGGAACATGGTCGGTGCACTGATCCTGCTGCCGGCGCTGGCCTACCTGCTGTTTCCGTCGGCACGCAAACAGCCCCAGGAGCTCAAGGCTGAACCGCTGATCGAGCAGAAAACCCTGGAATATATCTAAGCTCTCCCGATCCCAGTCCCGCCAGGCGCTGGCCAATATTTACCCTGACGGGATATTGGCCAGCCTTGGTTGGCGGCATAATCCCCTGTAAGGTCAATGTATTAGCGCGCTCTGGCGTATCACACAGAGGAACAGGCAATGAGACTCAATAAATTCGACATGAACCTGGTGGTGGTGCTGGATGCCTTGCTGACAGAGCGCAACATCACCCGGGCGGGCGAGCGCCTGTTTTTGAGCCAGTCGGCCACCAGCGGAGCGCTGGCACGCTTGAGGGACTACTTCGACGATCCGCTTCTGGTGCAGGTAGGCCGAAAAATGGTGCTGACCCCACTGGCGGAAAGCCTGGTGCAGCCGATCCGCAGCCTGCTGATCCAGGCGCAGACCACGCTGGAAACCCGGCCGGAGATGAACCCGGCGGATATCAGCCGCAAACTGACCTTCCTGATGTCCGACCACACCTCTACCGTAGTGATGCCGGCCGTGGCCCGGGAGATCAGCAAGCAGGCACCCGGTATCTCACTGGAGATCGCCACCCCAGGAGATGATCCCTGGTCCGAGCTCGATCAGGGCAAGATCGACTTCCTGCTGATGCCCAACACCTTCCTTAACGACGATCACCCCAAGCTGCAGCTGTTTATCGAGGAGTTCGTCTGCATCTGCAGCGCCGATAATCCCGATATCGGCGACAGTATCAGCCATCAGCAGTACGCAGAAGCCAGTCATATCGGCGTGGGCTTCGGCAGCCAGCTACGCCCGGGTATCGATGCGGTGCTGGCGAAAAATGCCGGTGTCGAGCGCAAAGTAGCCATGACCGTCAGCGCCTACAGCCAGCTGCCCCAGTACGTGATCGGCACCGATCGCATCGCCACCGTACACAAACGCCTGGCGGATTTCTGGGGCGAGTTTCTGCCGATCCGCATCGTCAAACCCGAGATCAACTTCCCGAAAATCCCCTGGTCCCTGCAGTGGCACCAGTACCGGGATCTGGACCCGGTGATCGGCTGGGTCAGAGACCTGATGCTGGATATTACCGGTGATGAGGTGTCGCGGCAGCTAGCGGTGGGTGAGGCTGCTGAACAGTTAAGAAGCCAAGGCTAGGATAAAAATAGAAGGCCTTGAAATAGACGGTTCTGAAATAGAGAGTCCGTTGAGCGCGGAGCTCTCAACGCGGCCCGCATCCCTGAACCTTATATGGGGTCCGGCAAAGGCCTGTCAATAAACCCGGATTTTAATCCAACCGCGCTTGCAGGTATGTTTCAGTCAGCCTCGGTTCACGTCGAGCACGCGCTGGTATTGGCTCGGAGGAGCGCCGATATGCCGCTGAAAGAAGCGCGTAAAATGACATTGTTCCGAAAAACCCAGCTCTTCGGACAATACGCCCAGAGTACCGCTGCGCTTATGAGCCAGCCAGTGCAATGCCTTGTTCATACGTTCTGTATTCAAATATACACTTGGCGTCATTCCAACCTGCTTTTTATACAGCGCAAAGAAGTGCGCTCGCGATAACCCGCATGCTGTGGCGGCCTTTACGATGACATCCGGATCATCCAGGCGCTCCAGCATATACTGATTGGCCCTTCGTATCCGCGCGTCGAAGCCCTCTCGCGGCAGTGAAACCCCAAGTCGGGACAGGTGCTTCAGTTCGGAGAAATCCTCGATCAACGAAATCAGCAGATCCAACAGGTGAAACTCAACCTTATCCTCCTGTGCCAGGCCAAACCCGCACATTTCCGCAATCAAGTGATCAGCCAAGGTGCGGTTACGTCGGTTTAGATCAATACAGGGGTGTGAGAAAAAGTCGGGATGTCCGCTCAACAACAGCGACTGTTGGGCGGTCGCGAGCCATTGAGGCTCAATATACAGGGCCAGGATCTGTGTATTACCTGCTCCCGGCTGATAATCGTAGTAGTGAGGCTCCCAGGCGTTAACGAGCACTGCGGTTGTATCGGTGAGCGCAACCTTGCGATCACGTACATGAAAGAAAGTATCCTCTCCCGACACCTTGATCAGGACATGGCATTCAGAATGAGCGTGTGTGACCAACGGCTTGTTCATATCAAGCAGGGCTACACGTCCAAAATCCCCATGAAAGACTCTTAATGCGCTCGACACCCTTCGACCTCCGCCTCTGAGACAGCCCCTGTAGTTTTTGTTGGTGGCCGCTCGATGTATTTTATTTTTATAGATGGATCGCTAAGTTGTGACTCGAATATGCCACAACCGTTCACAGGCTGCATCACGCCGGCTTCTGGTATGCGCTTAAACTGCCTGCGTCTCTCTGTCATCCTCATAGCGTACTGCGCGCTCTGCCTCTATAGACTCTTAGCACATCAGCCATGGTCGCCAATCCTATCTCTGCGGGTGTTTTACTCCCAAGATTAAGACCAATGGGCATATGCAGCCGTTGCAAGCTCTCATCGTCCAGGGAGCCAAGACGTTTCAACCGTTCTGCACGCTTCGCCGAAGTCCGTTTGGAACCCATAACGCCGATATAAAACGCAGGGGTGCGTACCGCCTCCATCATCGCCAAGTCATCAATTTTAGGATCATGTGTCAGCGCCAGCACCGCAGTCGCTTGATGGCACTGCCCCGAGGCGATATAGACGGAAGGCAGGGTCGGCAATACCTGTGCGTTGCCAAAATGGTAAAGCCCCTGCACCTCTTCCCGCGGATCACAGGCGATCACCTCACACCCGAGAGCCTGGGCGAAACCAGCGCAGGCCTCAGCGACCGGAGAGAAACCCGCCAGCACGATTCGCAACACCGGCCCCAGCCTGATCTTGATGACTGTTTCAGTCTGCTCGATCCGTTCCCCTCCAACTGCGGCGTCACTCAGCAACGTCATCTGACCACTGCCGAGTTCAACCTGGCGAATCAGCCTCTGCTGCCCCTGCAGTACTTCGCGGATGGAAAGCAGGTGCTGTACCAAAGCCAGGTTTGAAGAGGGGTGCTCCACCAGTACCTGAATAGAACCGCCACAGGGGAGCTGCAAACGCCGACTCTCCTCAGAGGTTTCGCCGTAACAGATGACCTCTACGGGCTGGCTGAATGCCCCACTGGAAAGGCTATTTAGAAACTCCTCCTCCACACAACCACCCGATAGTGATCCGACATAATCGCCATTATCACTCGCGACGAGCATGGCGCCCGGCTCCCTGGGTGATGAACCGAAGGTGGATAATATGGTGCACAACCAAACCGGCCGGCCGGCTTCAGCCCACTCAAGGGCCTTATCAATAACCTGCAAATCTAAATGACGCATCAGCCTGCCTTCCAAATCTTGTTCGTTGCAACGCAAAGAGGGTCATGCAGCCCGGCCCGGACTTACCTGGCGACCGAACTGCATGACCCGGTGCCACTGCTATCGGGTCGGCTCGCCCTCTTTCAACAGAGTCGATACGACAACCCCTGCGACCAGGGCCCAGAAAGGCGCGCTGATTCCAAGTAGAGAAAGCTTGCTCATGGCAACGACCAACGCAACGAAAGCCCCGATCTGGTAACCCAGGGATTTATTGAAAGCCTGCTGAAAGGCCGCCAGCAATACCCCGATCATCGCCAGCCCTGCGACAACCACGATCAGCGATTTGGGCAGCGCAAGAATGAAGGGCACCGCGCCCCCGGCAAAAAGGCCAAACAAACAGAACAGCACACCATTCACCAAGGTCGAACCGTAGCGCAGTGCAGGGTCATCACCGGCTTGAGGCGAAGAACAAATGGCCGTCATCGGGCCCGCTATATTGGCGTTGTGTCCGCCAAGAGCACCCGCGATCATGCCACCGATACCAGAGGTGATCGTCATCGCGTTAACAGGCGGTTTATAGCCCTCGGCCATTAAAACACCAGTGGCCTGGGCATTCTCCGCACCGATGACCAGAGCAGCCAGGGGCACAGAAATCGCGAAGAAGGCATCCAGGGTAAAACTTGGAGCTGTGAAGACCGGCATTACGAAATCGATATTCACCTCGGCCGGTTTAACCAGCCCCATCGCCATAGCAACCGCGAAGCCAACGACCCCGGCTGCCAACACCGGAGGCACCGCTTTAACGAAACGCGCGACCAGGAAGAACACCAATGCGGCGGCCCCCGCCATGATCGGATCGGCACCGATCGCTTCTGCCGCTCCAATACCAAAGCGGATCAACGCACCTGCGATCATTGCCATCACGATCGGCATGGGCAACCACCGCATCAACTTCGCGATAACGCCGGTCACTCCCAAAATAAACACTATCGCGCCGCTCATGATGAAAGCACCGACCGCCTCGCTGAACTGCAGCCCCCCGAGAGCCGCAATCAATATCGCCGCACCCGGAATCGAATACGCACCGCAGATCGGTTGCCGGTAACGCAGCGCCATACCAATACTGACCAAACCACCCAGAAAGTAGATGGCAAATAGCCAGGCCACAGTCTGGCCGCTGCTCAACTGGCCGGCTTCGGCAGCGCGTATAACAATAAGCGCAGGCCCGGAACATCCGAATAGAGCTGCGACAACACCTGTGCTCACCGACTTCAGATTGATTGCCTGACGTAATCCGCTGGCCTTCTGGCCTTTCCACGCTTCAGCCCCATCCATAGAACCCGCTACTGCCGCTTGGGAGTTATCATTGCTCATCGCTTACACCTTTTTTATTGTTATCGATGTTTTAGCGTCAGGGTGAGTAGCCTCGCCCTAACGCCTATTCAAAGATCAATTACCGCGAAACTCTGCTTTGCGCTTGCTGTGGAAAGCCTCGACACCTTCGCGGAAGTCGTTTGAACTACGCAGGCGGCTGTAGCAATGCCCTTCCATTTCAATCGCTACGGCCAGCGGTGCATCTTCGTTGTCGTTAATCAGTTTTTTGGCGGTACGTTGCGCCAGCGGTGAGAAACGACGGAGCTCATCCACCAGGGCCTCGGTAGCCTGTTCCAGCTCGTGATCGGGTACACATTCTGTCGCAATACCCCAGTCCAGAGCCTGCTCACCACTGATCCGTTTCGCACGCATCACCATGTGCTTGGTGCGGGCGATACCGATGATCTTCTGCAGACGAGCAGAGCCACCAGAGCCCGGGATCTGACCCAGATTCTGCTCAGGCAAGGCGTAGCGAGTAGAGTGCGCGGCAATTCGGAAATCGCATGCCAGGGAAAATTCAAAGCCGACACCGAAGCAATATCCCTGGTTAACGGCGATAACAGGCTTTTCACAGCGGGTAGGTGCTGCAACATTCCAGGCCAGTTTGGACACGTGTTCGGGCGATGCCTCCAGGAAGCCTTTGATATCGCCACCACTGGAGAAGTGTTCACCCTCAGCCCGCAGTACGATGACACGGACAGCCGGATGGGCATCCAGAGCCTCAAAAACCTGTCGCAGCACATCGCGTTGCGGCATCGCAATAACGTTGAGTGGCGGACGTTTCAAAACGATATCGCCACGCTCATGATCGCTATCGATTTCCACTCGAAAACCATCAAAGTCGGATGCTAGAAACTGATCAATATTGAAATTTTGCATAGTCTTATCCTGTTGTTGGGAATAGGTCGTTATCAAGAAGCGTTGGCGGTATTGGCAGTATTCGTGTGCTGTGGGCGCAGCATCCGCCTTAACACTTTGCCAACAGGAGATTTAGGGATTTCCTCGACGAAGACATAGCGTCTTGGCCGTTTAAAACGAGCCAGGCCGGCCTCCAGGCAATATTTATCGAGGCTGGCGTCTTCGATTGGCTCACGGGCTTTGATATAGGCAGTGATAACCTGCCCCCACTGCTCGTCGGGCAAACCAACCACGGCCACCTCTTCCACCTGAGGGTGTAAAGAAAGGCAGTTCTCAATCTCGGCCGGACTGACGTTTTCACCACCGGTGATGATCATGTCGTCCACTCGACCGGTAACAAAAAGATCGCCATCCGGGTCAAAATAGCCAGTATCTCCCGTGAAATACCAACCATCGCGCAGTGATTTGGCATCAGCATCGGGGCGATTCCAGTACCCCTCAAATGCTTCGTCACTGCCAAGGTCTGCGATGATCTGTCCCTCTTCCATCGGTGCAACCGCCTGGGAGGGTGAGGTCGCATCCATTGAGACCACGCGGATACGCTGATTCAGGCCGCCACGACCGGACGAACCCGGCTTGCTGATCGCATGCTGGTCGATGGTGAATGTGTAGATTTCAGAGCTGCCATAGTGGTTAACAAACAGCTTGGGACGAAATGCCTGCTCAACCCGGGCCATCAGACCCGCACTCATTGGCGCACCGGCAAAGCCAATCTTTTCAACGCTGCGAACCCTTTCCGGCGAAAAGGCAGGATGCTCGATCAGCATGTGATAGAGGGTCGGTACGAGATACAGGTTGCTGATCTGCTCTCGTTCGATCGCCTCCAGCGTTTCTTCAACATCGAATTTCGGCACACACACGAAGCAGCCGTCGATCAGCGCCATCGATAACAGCGAGCGTACGCCCATGGTGTGATAGAGCGGCATTACGCCCAGCGTACGCTCACCCTGGCTGTACATATTTTGCGCAACATGGGCAACGGCGGCCGCCCGCTCGGCGCGATGACGACGCGGAACCCCCTTGGGTTTGCTGGTGGTTCCCGAGGTGTAGAGCATCAATGAAATATCATCGGGACTGGCGCGTAATATGGTCTGCTCTGGCGCCTCTTCACAAAGCTGCTCAAAAGAGATCGCTTGCTGATCGTCAATATCACCGACAGCGACACGCGGCAGACGGGAAGCAGCCTCACAGCCGCGCACCGCCTCTGCTGCAGATTCGTCATAGACGAGTGCTCTGATCTGCGCATCGTTTATGCAGTACTCAAGCTCTTCCGCCGTAGCCCGCCAATTGAGCGGCGTGACGACAATACCGGCAAACTGACAGGCCCAATGCAGAGTCGCCATCTGCCAGCGGTTCTGCATTACCACTAACAGCCGGTCTCCCTTATTCAGCCCGAGCACCTCAAGCCCCCGTGCCGCGCATTGAATGTCGTCGAACCATTGGGTGTAACTGCGTCTAAACTCGCCCTGAGTGATGGCGATATCGTCTGGTCGGCGTTCAACCGCCGCCAGAAAGCTGCGTCCAAGATCAAACATTGTTATTTTTCTCCGTTCTTGCTTTTTCGCTCGTTAGCAACTTCAAGTACGGCCCGAACTATGCCGGTGTAACCGGTACACCGGCACAGATGACCGGAAAGCATATCCCGCACCTGACTTTCGGTTGGATCGGGCTCCCGCCCAAGAAACTCCGCGCAGGACATCAGGATCCCCGCCGTGCAGAAACCACACTGCAGCGCATGATTGCGCCTGAATGCGAGCTGCAGATCAGACATCAGCTCCCCTTCCGCAAGGGACTCAACGGTATCAACCCGACTGTCCTGAGCCTGCACCGCCAGCATCAGGCAGGACCTGACCGACTTGCCGTCTACCTGCACCGTGCAAGCACCGCAGACTCCATGTTCGCAACCGACGTGTACGCCAGTGGCACCCAGCTCATGTCGCAGAAAATCACACAGCTGCGTGCGAGGCTCCGCAAACCCTTCGCGCACTCGTCCATTCAATTGCAACTGGACCCGTGCCCCCTGCTTGGCAATCGTTTCCATCAGTGGCCCTCCTCAATCAGTCGACGCCCCAGATCCCGCACCAACTGGCGGCGGTAAGCGGCAGTCGCTTGCACGTCATCCTGTGCATCCAGCGACCAGGCGGTTTCGTTTAATGCAGCGGACAGGTCCTGTCCCGGCTCAAAGTCACGTGTCACCGGCCTGTCGGCGACACCGCCGATACCCAGGCGGATCGTGCCGGCACCGATAACGGCCGCAAGCGACACAATGGCAAAATCACCATGACGCATGGCCACCTCGTTAAAGCGGTACTCGGTACCCGGCTTGCAGAGAGGGAAACGCACTTCGGTTAGCAGTTCATCCGGACGCCGATCGGTGGTCAGGATGCCCTGGAAAAATGCCTCGGCAGTGACCGTGCGACTTCCGCTTCGCGACTCCAGCACCACCTCGCCACCCAGTGTCTTCAAGCAAAGCGGCAGCTCGGCGCTGGGGTCGGCATGGGCCACGGAGCCGCAGACAGTTCCCCGGTTACGGGTCTGGAAATGACCAATCCATGGCATCGCCAGCGCCAGCAGCGGCACTGTTTCACTGATGCGGGGCCAGCTCAGCAGCTCGACCTGGGGTACGCCGGCACCAACCGCGAGGCAGTTCTTGCGCTCCTCGATGAAGTGCAGCTCCTCTACCCGGTTGATATCGATCAACAGCTTCGGCTGGGTCATCCGCATATTCAGCACAGCCATCAGCGATTGACCGCCAGCGATAATGCGGGCGTCCTGGCCATACTCGGAGAGTAACTCCAGCACCTCGGCTTTTCGGGTAGGACGGACGTAATCGAAAGAAGCAGGCTTCATGCTGCACCTCCTTTGCCAAGCAGTCGGCGCAACCAAAGCTTGAATCTTGACCAGGTTCCAGTTGGCGCGGTTTCGCCCTGCATCTGTTGCGACAGACGGCTGAAGATCTGGCCGATGATCACCCGTGATGCGCCCTGCAACATGCGAGCACCGACCGAAGCGATCTTTCCGCCCACGGCTGCGTCGTACTGGTAATCAAGGCGGGTGCGCCCCTCTTCTATGGGCGTAAGGCGAATCTGCGCCCGCCCCTCTGCGGACCCCATCGGGCTGCTGCCGGAGCCGCTCAAACACAGTGCATTGGGGGGCTCAAGATCGCTCAACTGAACGAGAGCCTGGAAACGCGCCTTGATCAGACCGACACCCACCGTGACATCTGCGCGGTAGCGGTTTTCCCCGTCCAATACCAGCTGGTGGCAACCGGGTATGATCGCGGCAAGAACAGCAGGGTCGAGCAGGCTATCGAATATCTCCTGGGGAGAGGCTGGAACCTCTACACTGTCACTGGCGTGCAATGCAGAGCCTCCTTCGATACTCGGCGCTTCGACTTCTCGCTTAAGATGCTCAGGCGCCGGTGGCTCTTCGATTCCGATCAGCCCCCTTACTTTGGAGGGAGTCAGCGGGAGCTGAATATCAGCATGTCCCAAGGCATCGGCGACCGCGTTGGCGATACAAACCGGAGTGCTCATGTTGTTGCCTTCCCCTGCGCCCTTAGCACCGAGCGGAGTAAACGGTGAAGGTGTTTCCATATGCAGGATCACCGGCTCGACCACCTCGGGCGCGGTCGGAATCAGGTAATCGGCCAGGGTGCCGGATAAAAAGCTGCCGTCACGACCATATGCGAACTCTTCCATGAGGGCCGCACCAAGACCCTGTGCAAATGCACCGCGAACCTGCCCATCCACGAGTGCCGGATTAAGTAGCCGCCCGGCATCATGCATGGTCACATAGCGGTCGAGCCTGCACTCTCCGGTAACCGGATCGATCTCGACGCCGCAATAGTCAAAAATGAAGCCATAGCAGAGAGAGCTGTTAACCCGGTCATCCTCAGATGGCGCAGTCAGCTCCGGCGGCGTCCAGAATGCGGTCTCCCGCAGTGCGCCACCCTCATGTTCCGGCAACGTTCCCGGTGCCCAGTGAGCGGCGCCAACAACACGGTGAAAGGCTATTGGGTCCCGCTCTGGCGCAAACACTTTGCCATTCGCAAAGCGAACAGCCTCAACGTCGACACCGAGCTGCTCTGCCGCCACCTTCGCGATCCGGTCACGAATCGCAACGGCGGCACGGTAAACAGTTCCAGCGACTGCGCCAGCGAAACGGCTCGAGTAGTTACCGGAGGCGATCGACCAGGCATCCTTCTGAGTATCGAGCTCAACATTGACCCTGATCGAATCGAAATCGATGCCCAGCACCTCGGCAACGACCTGGGCCACCACCGTCTGGTGCCCCTGGCCCTGAGGCGTAGAAGAGATGTGAACGCTGACATCCCCAAGCGGGCCAACATTTATAGTGGCGGTACTGACAGCACCATTCTTCGGCCCGGCCTTGCGGCGCTCATCGGCCGTCATCGCCGTGGTGATATAGCCCATGTTGGAGATCGACGGTTCAACCACCGCAGCGTAACCGATGCCGTATATACGCCCCTCGGCCCGCGCCTGGTTGCGCCGCTCCAGCAGCTCATCGAGGCCACCCTCAGCGACGGCACGCTCAACTGCCCCCGGGTAGTCTCCCGAGTCCAGTAATGCACCAGCCGGTGCCTGGTAAGGAAATTGATCAGCAGGAATAAGGTTGCGGCGTATCACCTCCAGCGGATCGAGATCCAGCTCGACAGCGATCCGCTGCATCAGTCTTTCAAGGGCGAAATACACCTGGGGACCGCCAAAGCCGCGGTTCAGCCCCGTCGGTGTTTTGTTGGTCAGCACGACACGGTTACGCACCTTGAGATGACGGATACCGTAGGCACCCGAGAGGTTACCGTGCATGCGATAGAAAGTTGCTGGCTCCGGTGCCCGCAAGTAGGCCCCGCAGTCATCCATCTGATCGTAACGCAACGCGGTTACCCGTCCATCCGACTCAACGGCCGCTTCGATATGGGTCACCCGGTTGGTAGCCGACGAGGCGCCCTGCAGATGTTCAAGGCGGTCTTCAACCCATTTTACCGGCGCACCAACCTTGCGTGAGGCCAGCCCCATCATAACGATGTAGGGGAACACACCCTGCTTGATGCCGAAGCTGCCTCCCGAATCAGGCGGCGTGCGCAGACGCAGGCGATTACCAGGCACCTTGAGAGCCCTGGCCATCACAGAGTGCAGCGCATAGGGCCCCTGAAAATTGGAAAGCACATCGTAGGTGCCGGAAGCACTCTGGTAGTGAGCCACTACCACGTAACACTCCATCGGCGTGCAGGAGCTGCGTGGGTATTTAACCTTCAGCGAAACCTGGTGAGCGGCCTGTTCAAATGCGAGATCCGGATCGCCGTAGTTAAAATTGCGTTCGTTGACGATATTGCTGCCGACCGCTTCGTGCAGCACTGGCGCAGAATCTTCAGCAGCGATCTCTGGATCAACCGCTACCGGCAGCACCTCGTAGCTCACCTCAATGGCATCGGCGCCGTCTTCGGCCAGATAACGGTTATCGGCGATCACCACGCATACGGGCTCTCCGGCATAACGTACCTTGTCGACCGCCAGGCACCAGTGTTCCATCGGCTGGCGCACACCTACAGCGAAAGGAGCCGCCCAGCGGGCCACGTCTTCGCCGGTCAGCACCTCGTGGACACCCTGTATCTCCAGCGCCTTTTCCACGTTCAGGGACTGTATGCGGGCGTGGGCGTGCGGTGAGCGCACAACGGCTGCGTATAGAGTTCCCGGTGGGATCGAAGCATCATCTCCGTATCGGCCGAGACCGCGAAGGAGCGCTTCATCTTCCACCCTTTCGACACGGTCGCCGATGCGTCGGGTAGGGGCGTCAAACGCCACAGATTGATCAACTGTCATCTTCAACTCTCGCGGCTTAGTTATTGGATTGGTTGCGCGATACAGCAGGAACAAGGATATCAATGGGGAATTTTTTAACCTTGCCCCTGCTTATGACTATTTGCCCTGGAGTCTGATTCTCAGGACTGGGGGTGGGACTCTCGCCAGCGCCGGACGATACCGAGTTCGATATCAAACAGATCCAGCACCCGCCCCAGACTGTGATGGACTATGTCGTCCAACGATTCAGGGCGGGCATAAAAGGCAGGGACCGGCGGCGCAATAATGGCGCCAACCTCGGATAGCGCCGTCATATTGCGAAGATGATTGGTATGCAGGGGCGTTTCCCGAACCATCATCACCAGGCGTCGACGCTCCTTGAGCACCACATCGGCTGCCCGCGCGAGCAGCGAAGATGTGGTGCCGGTAGCGATCTCCGACATGGAGCGGATCGAACAGGGTGCGATAACCATTCCCATCGTTTTAAAAGAGCCGCTGGATATGGCGGCTCCTATATCCCGGTTGGAGTAACAGGCCGTAGCCAGGGACTTTACATAGTCCAGCTTGAGATCGGTTTCATGAGCCAGGGTCACCACCGCCGAGTCGGTGATGACCAGGTGGGTCTCTATCGGGGTATCCCGCAGCAACTCAAGCAGGCGAACGCCATAGATAACACCGGATGCTCCCGATATGCCGACCACCAGCCGCTGCGGCCTGTTTGCCGTTACTGCCTGCATACGGATTTCTCCTTCGCCGAGCCCGCCTGGTTTATGCCGGAGCTGGCTGCATCTGCCGATCGGAAAGCATATCCATAGATCAGCAGCACAACTGCCAGCCCATAGCCGACCGCGGACAGCTGTGCCGAGGGCAGCACAATCAGCGCAACCGAAACAAGCGCCAGGGCACGGGCAGGCTTATTCAACGGTCTACCCAGCCAGCCCACAATCACAACGGCTATCAGCGCTGTGGCGCTCAAGGCCTGGGCAATCGCAATACCGACCTCCCACCACTCTCCCCAGAGCACCAGTGTCGGCTGCAACAGCATGGTCCAGGCGATTGCCATTCCGGGTAACGCCAGCCTGAATGCCTGCCAGCCAGCCTTGTTTGCGTTGCAGCCAGCGACACTGGCACCCGCGTAAGCTGCCAACGCAACGGGGGGCGTGACATTTGCCATCACTGCGATATAGAAGATGAACATGTGCGCAACCAGCGGGTCGAAGCCAAGTTCAGCCAATGCCGGCGCGACCAGGATCGCGGCCATGATGTAGGCAGACGTTGTCGGCATACCACAGCCCAGAATCAGGCAGGCCAGACCTCCGAACAAAGCAGCCAGCCAGATGTTGCCACTGGCCATATCCAGAATGACCGCGGTGAACTTGGTACCCAGACCGGTCATGCTGATGACCATCACAACAATGCTGGCCAGGGCGCACGGAAGTGCCACCACCACCGCCCTTTCACTGGTGCGGATGAGCGCTTCAATCACGGTACGCAGCGACTGACGGGTGCCTTTACGCAAGCTACCCACTACCACTGTCAGTATCGATGCCTGGATGACCGCCGACACGACGTCGTAACCACGCGCAATCTGCGTGACCAGCCAGACAAGGGGCAACAGCATGTGCCAACGGGTAATCAGGGACGCCTTTAACGAACCTGCCGCAGCCAGAGCGATCGGCTGTATCCCCTGGAGTCGCGCCTGCAGATGCACAGCGACCATGATGCCAACCAGGTAGGCGAGAGCGGGAATCAAGGCGCCTAGGGCCACGGTGGAATATGGGATTTGAAGGAAGTCGGCCATGATGAAGGCCGCGGCGCCCATGACCGGCGGCATAATCTGCCCCGCCGTTGAAGCGGCCGCCTCGGTCCCGGCGGCAAAGGTCGGCGTGTATCCCGCCTTTTTCATCAGCGGAATGGTGAAAATGCCGGTACTCATCACGTTAGCGACAGCACTGCCCGAGATTGATCCGGTCAACGCCGAGGAGACAACCGAAGCCTTGGCAGGGCCACCTACGCGGCGACCGGTCAGCCAGAGCGACAGGTCCATAATCAATCGTCCGCCGCCAAACGCATCGTAAAGAGCCGCGAACAGGATGAAATAGAAAATCACCTCGGCCGACACGCCTGTAGGCACGCCGAAGAGCCCACTCTGCCCCAGGAACAGAGTATCGAAGAAGATATCCAGCCCTTCAATGCGATGACCCAAGATGCCGGGAATCCAGCTACCGAGCAGCTGATAGAGGATAAACACCGCCGCCAGCACCGATAGACCTGCGCCCAATCGGCGACGCGAGATTTCCAGCACCAGCACCAGCAGCAATCCACCCAGCAGATAGTCGCTCCAAAGTACCGGATCCAGCTCAGGTATCCGGTCATAGAGTCGCTGTAGGTCTAAGGCGATATAGGCAACAGGCAGAAGCGCTATGGATGCCAGGACCAAAACCAGCCATGAAGGAGCACGCTGACGCAGAGCCAGGGCAATACCCAGGGCACAGGCAAAGCCCAAATGCCCTGAGCGGCGTACCAAAAGGTCAATTTCCGGCCAGATCAACAGCGCCAGCTGAAAGATAACCCAGCCAAGTGCCAATATATTTACCGGATGGGATAAAGCCCTCCAGCTCACCAGAGCCGTCTGTGAAGACGCCTCTGGATCGCTGCTGACCCCATCATCTGCAGAGGGCGACTTAGGATCCTGTCTCATTTGATCCACCCCTGCTCACGATAGTAGCGCGCCGCCCCCTCGTGCAGAGGCAGACCGATCAGCTTTTCATCCCAGGCGCTCGTTGCGCAGTCAAATGAAGCCAGCGCCTTGTGGCCGGCCTTGAAGGCGTCCTGGTGCTCACAGATCGACTTCACAATCGTATATGCCGTCAGATCGTCCATGTCTGTGCTGGTCATAATACTTGTCGTCGTAAACGGCAGATTTTTCGGCTTGTCCTGTCCACGATAAACACCTGCCGGAAGCGTCGCGGTGTTCCAGCCGTAATCGGTGGTCAGGAGATTCAGAGTCTTGTCGCTTAACTGCAGGAAGGTGATATCGCCACTTTCAGCCATCTCGGTAAAAGTCGGCTGACCACGCATCATGATCTGAAGGAATAGATCGCCACGGCCGGAGGCAAACGACGATTTCACTGTATTGAAGTCAGTGAAGGTGTAGTTACCTCCATTGTCTTGTACTTTCTCTTCGGAGGCCCCTATCAGGCCCATGACCTGCTCACCGGAGTACGCTCCAAAACTACCTTTCTTTAATAAAAGAACCTCTGGAGAAGGATTGTTTTGGATATATTCTTCCAGTGTATCTGGACCATCTGCTTCGTTCGCTACTATGCCCAGATAAGCACTATCAAGCCCACCAACAAGGCCACGGAGATTATCGACGGGTTTATCGTAGAAAAACTGCCCTCGCTGAGCCCAGGAATTCACAACACCGAACCCCAGGCCAATATCAGCCTTGCCCCGCGATACCAGAAGCGGGTTCGCAGTACCACCACCGCCTGGCGGCGTATCAACTGTACTGCCTTCAGGCAGGTTCTTGCGCAGCAGTTCTCCGAGAGTTACCCCGTAAACATACCAACTTGAGCCAACCCGGAAAGTCGTGACTTTCAAGTTAACGGGCTCCTTGAGTGACTCGGCAGCCTGTGACACAGAGCCCGCTGCCATCGTGATAGCGGCAAATGCATACGCGGCTACTTTCTTGCTCGCTTTCTTGCTCGGTGTGTTGATTTTAATTTTTATCATCTCATCCACCCTCGAAGTTCTTATATTAAGTTTTTGCGATTTATTTCATTTAATTCTTTCTAGAAAAATCTATTTAAAGCCTTTGCCTTTAAATAAAACGGTGTTTGATACCTGTATTCGAGGTAACAATATCTACCTATTATTTCCGCCGAATAGCGCCTCCATATGGATGCGCTCTTTTAACCAAGCCCGACAACGCCTACGTTCTGATAGATATGTTTAACTTCGCAGAAGTCGAGTAACGCATCATATCCGTGCAGCCTGCCTATGCCCGAACGGCGGTAGCCGCCGGTTTCGGCCTCGGCGAAAAGCCGGTTGTGGTCGTTGATCCATACGGTGCCGTTACGCAGAGCTCTTGCCATACGCCAGGCCGTATCAGTTTGATTTGTCCATACGGACGCGGAGAGGCCATAAACAGTGTTGTTTGCCTTCTGCACTGCATGAGCCTCATTGGAGAAAGGTTCTAATACGAGAAGGGGACCAAAAATTTCCTCCTGACAAAACGGCGCATTATCGTCGGAATGGGCAATCAGTGACGGCGAGAGAAAGGCACTCCCTTGGGGACCGGAGATCGGGGCACCGCGCAGTACGACCTCGTCTGCAATATCGAAGCTTTGCTCAATTTCACCCCATACCCTATCACGCGATTCTGCATCGATCAGCGGCCCCATATCGGTGCTGGCCTCGAGACCATTACCTATACGCGCTTCTGAAAGTGCCGCAGCCAGAGCCTGTTTCATCTCCTGCAGCCGGCTTTCATGGACCAGCACACGGCGAGCTGCGGTGCACTGCTGACCAGAGATGATCAGTGCAGCCGCCGCGATTTTCGGCGCGACACTGGCGATATCAGCATCGGGCATTACGACGCAGCAGGACTTGCCTCCAAGCTCCAGCGAGAGCTTCTTCATGGTGGGGGCCGCTGCAGCCATGATCTTCTGCCCAACCAGATTGGAGCCGGTAAAACTCACGACATCCACATCTTCATGGGTGGTCAACAGCTCGGCAGCTTCATAGCCTGTTTCAAAAATCAGATTGACCACGCCGGCGGGTATTGCCGCATCAGCGATCAACGGCGCCATACAGGCGGCGGTAAACAACGCGGTCTGCGATGCAGATTTTGTAACCGTGGTGCAGCCCACAGCGAGTGCCGGAGCCAGTGATCGGATCAAAAGAACGGCGGGAGCGTTCCAGGGAATAATCAGAGACGCTACACCTGCAGGTTCTCGCATCATCACCGAGACTTCACCCGGTGCCACCTCCTGCGCATGACCAGGGTTATGGCGCGCAAGGCCTGCGTAGTAGCGGATTTCGGAGATAGCACCCAGCATCTCACCCTTCGCCTGCTGCAGCGGTTTACCATTGGTACGCGTCAACAGGTCGGCCAATGATGACAGGTCGCGCTCGAGCGCATCGGCCCAGCGTAGAAGTGCCAACTGTCGTTCACGCGGTTGTTTCGGCCAGAGTGTGCTATCGAAGGCGTGACGCGCGGCTGCAATCGCCGCTTCTGCCTCGGCCCTGCCTCCGGCGGGGAAGCGTCCGATTAATTCACCCGTAGCGGGGTTGATAGACAGCGCCTCTGCCCCACCCTCGCTCGCTTCTCCCCCAATTGAATGGAGGGCCTGGTAGCGGCCAGTGTTGTCGTTATTCTGCACGTTTAAGCCTCTTATTATATTTGTACGTATCGCTTAGCTGTTGCCGATAGACAGTGGACTCAGGAGCTGGATCTCCTTTCTCATCCCCTGTTACTGATACATCCATGCTCCCGGATTGCCCGACTGATCGAGCGCCATAGAAAGGTCTATCTCCTGTTCGCCCGGCACGCTGATCCGCTTGAATCGGAAAGCCGGAGCATCGACGGGAACCGTTGCATCGAGCCCCATTTTGGCGCCCAGACCCTCATCGTTCGACGGATCGAGTTTTGAGCCCTGCGATCCCGCCACCACAAGCAGATCGGTATCGGCCTGGAATCTTGTAGCAACCGCCCACTCGACCATCTCGGCATCGTAAATATCGACATCTTCATCGACAACAACGACTTGCTTGATGTCATAGTGCGCAGCGAAGGCCGCCATGATGACATTCTTAACCTCCCCCCGCTGCCTTGGCTTCATCTGGACATAGAGGTGGTAGCGGCAGGTTCCACCCGGCGCCAGATGCACATTGCTGACACTGGGGAACATCGACTGGATCGTATTCAGGATTGTCGCCTCACGCGGAATACCGCCGAGGATCAGATGTTCCAGGCCTCCGCCCACGATCGTATGGAACAGCGGGCGCTGACGGGTTGTGACGCAGTCTACCTCCACCACGTGGCGATCTGCCCGGGCGCCGTAATATTGCGGGAACTCACCGAAGGGGCCTTCCGGACGCATTGTATTGGCGAGAAGACGGCCCTCAATCACGATTTCGCATTGCGCGGGGACGAAAAGCTCCTTGGTTTTGCACCGAACCACGTCCAGAGGTGCACCTCCGAGCGCGCTGGCGATTTCCAATTCATCCACATCGATCGGTACGATCGCCTGAGAAGCCAACAGACATGCAGGGGACGCCCCAATAACGATCGCAACCTCAAGATCCTGCCCTGCTTCTTCAGCGGCGGTGAAATAGGCCAGGGTATGGCGTGGCAGCAGCAGCGCTCCCAGCTCACGGGGACCTGACACCTGCAGCCGGTGGATCGAGACGTTTTGCAGGCCCGTGCGCGGGTCGCGACAGATCATCAGCCCCGCAGAAATATAAGCGCCGCTGTCATGTTCGTTATGGGTGGGGATTGGTAGCATGCGCGTCAGATCAACCGCCTCGCCTTCGTGAACCACCTCCTGACAGGGACCAGCTTCCAGCGTCTGGCATGCCACAGGCCGCGCCGCTGCGCGCTGGAACTCACTGAGCAGCTGGTCAGGCTCAATGCCCAGAGCTTCTGCCATCCACTCCCGTCGCGACAAAAGTCCGGATATCACCGTGCCCTCGGCACAGCCTTCCGGAGCGGGAGCTACCAACGCTTTATCTCCATCCAGTCGATTGGCCAATCCGGCGACACCATAGCGCAGCGCCGCACCAGGTTTCGCCACAGCCAAACGGCCAGTCTCATTCAAACGGGTCAGCCAACTGCGAAGATCCATATCTCTACGCTCGGCTTTGTTGATCCCGGCACTCGTATCATGCCACTTGTAAGCTGCCATCATTCGATTCCTCCTAGCTTCAGACTCAGGCTAGAAGAGCACTTTGATAATTTC
The DNA here is from genome assembly GCF_900108065.1 of Marinobacterium lutimaris. GTDB lineage: Bacteria > Pseudomonadota > Gammaproteobacteria > Pseudomonadales > Balneatricaceae > Marinobacterium_D > Marinobacterium_D lutimaris. Next base: position 117,219 of record NZ_FNVQ01000002.1, read on the forward strand.
TATTAATATCTATTTATGTTATGTATTGTAAAAAATGATACCTAAGAATAAGAGATGCTCTAGCAATGGAACTCCGTCAACTTCAATATTTCACGGTGATCTACGACGAAGGCTCACTGACGCGCGCAGCACAGCGACTCAATGTGGTTCAGCCCGCGCTGAGCCAGCAGCTGTCAAAGCTGGAAGAAGAGTTGGGTCGTCCGCTTTTCTTACGCACACCCAAAGGAATGATCCCGACGGAGGCAGGTATCCAGGCCTATCCACTTTTTGCCGGGGTACTGAGCGACATAAAATCGGCCAAACAGCAGATTGAAGAAAATAGCAGTAAGGTGCAGGGCAATGTCTCAATCGGCGTCGTGCATACCGTTTCTCACAACGTCCTGGCAGACACACTCGTCAGCTATCATCAGAAATATCCGGACGTCCAGGTAAGAGCCACCGGAGGCTACACCACCGACTTAACCGAGATGCTGCGGACATCTCAGCTGGACCTGATCGTCATTAACGCACCGCCTCAGGCACGCAACCCGGATATGATCGATATCATCTGCGAAGACCTGGTTTTGGTTGGTGCCGCGGATACGCCTTTGCCACTGCCCGTCCCGGTGGACTATGCCTCGGTTAACCAGTTGAAGCTGGTTATCCCGTCACCGCGCCATGGCTTGCGCTACATCATGGATAGCGCGGCCTCCAAGCTCGATTTTGCCCTCAGCCCGCGCATGGAGTTTGATGACCTAAAGCCCATTGAGGACTTCGTCGGGCACTCCGACTTCTTTACCATTCTGCCGCCGCTGACGGTCCACCGGGAACTACGCGCAGGCCGGCTGAAAGCCTACCCGATCGCTTCATCGATTCCACGACGTCTGATCTATATGTCATCGAAAAACCGGCCGCTATCCCACGCCGCCGAGTTACTCATTGAAGAAATCCGCGAGAGAATGATCGATGTCTCGCACGAGATATCGGCTTCCCTCGACATGGGATAAACGACCTAAAAGGTCACCGCTAGAAAGACTTGATCAGAGAACAGCGGTGAGAAACACCGCTGCGGTTCTCACGCGCCACGCAGCTTAGACTCCGCTGACGCCAAAGGGAGATCGATGCCGGTAGGTCACATTGGGAATATCCGTCACATTCCAGGCACCGGACTGCGCCATAGCCACCGCGAACTCCTCACGGATCAACTCCGCAAAATGCTCCCCGCCGCTATCGCCCAGCGCCGCAAGCGCGTACAGAAAAGCTCTGCCGCAAAAGACAGCCTCTGCCCCCAGCGCCAGCGCGCGCACCGCATCGAGCCCTGAGCGTACGCCACTGTCAAAAAGCAGGTGCGCACGCCCATCGATACGGTCACGTATAAGCGGCAACATATCCGCAGGACTTGGCGCAGCCTCGGACTGCCGCCCACCATGGTTCGACACCAGAATACCGTCTACACCGGCCTGGACTGCCGCTTCAGCATCATCCGGATGAAGCACGCCCTTTACGATCAGCGCCCCATCCCACGCCCGGCGCATCCGTGCTATCTCTTCCCAGGAGAAACTCCCGACCAGCTCTTTCTGCACAAAACCAGCGACCTGGTCGAGGCTAGGACGCCCCTCAACATAGCGCTCTATATTGGCGAACTTGGGCGATCCATGGCGCAGCAGGGCCCCAACCCAGGCAGGTGAAGTCGCCACCTCATACACGGTACGCGGTGTTGGCCGAAACGGTACGACAAGACGGTTGTGAAGATCACGGGGCCGCTTCGCACGAACCGGGGCATCGAGCGTCGCGACGATCGCGGTAACGCCCGCGGCCTTGGCGCGCGCTATCAGATCGAATGTCACCTTGTGCCCGTCGCGGGGAAATCCATAAAGCTGCAGCCAGGTGTTTCCTGCAGCTACAGACGCGACCTCCTCCAATGTCGAGTTAGCCAGAGTCCCCGTAATATAGGGCAGGTTGCCAGACCGGGCCGCCCTCGCCAGCGCCATACTGGCCCCAGGCCAGATCAGCGCGTCCATCCCGGTAGGCGCTATGCCGATGGGCGCAGCATAGCGGCGCCCAAATATTTCAGCGGATGTATCGGCTCGGCGCAGGTCGCCATAACGTGGAACGATCTCGACGGCGTCGAGCCCGCGTCGATTCACATCAAGACCGTAGTCAGCGCCGGTTCCACCTTGAACAAAGTCGAACGCAAACTTCGGCACCCTTTTGCGTGCCCGAGCTTCCAAAAACTCATAGGTCGGAGCGGCATACGTCATTCGCGCCGCTTGTCCGCTGCGCGACCCGGGGCCCCATGCAGACTTCGCCATGCTGCCCTCCTTAATAGTCGCAGATCACATTGATCAGCGCCTGGCGTCCTTCTCTCGTCGCCGCCAAAGCTCGCTCGATGGCCGGCTTCAGCTCCTCTACGGTTTCGACCCGAAGCCCGAGCCCTTCGGCTCCCGCCAGGGTTTCAAACGCCGGAGTCGGGCTCAAGTCAGCCAACATGCGCCCGGCACTCTTTGAGGAGTGACCGCCGGGATACATTGCGAGGGTCGAGTTTCGCACCGCACCGTGCAGGGCGTTGTTATAGATAATAGTGAGTACCGGCAAGCCCTGAGCCTGCGCGACCCAGTGGCTGGCGGTCGGGTTAGTAAAGATGTAGGCGCCATCCCCCATGGTGCAGATAACATCCTTTTCCGGGCTGGCCAGCTTGATACCCAGTGCCGCGCCCAAACCCCATCCCAGACCGCCGGCCGGCGAGAGACCGAAATAGGTACCGGGCTCTGTGCGAGAGCAATGTTCCACCCGAAGAGGATACTCGTTGACTATAACCGCATCCGGGTCTGCCACCTCGCCTATGACGCGGCTTATATATTCGGGGGTGAGGTGCTCCTTAGGTTCGCTCTCTGTGCGGATGCGAGCCTGAGCCGAAGCAATACGCTCAACCAGCAATCCGCGACGCGACTCTGCAACCGGAAGTTCTTCACCTAACTCCGCCAGCAAGGATTCGAGTACATCGACCGAGCGAGACGCCATCGACATATCCGACTGAAAACTGCGCATTGGATAGCGTGCAAAAATGGGATCCTCTCCCACATGCACAACCTTCGCGTCGTCCGCAGGCTCTGCAATCTGCGGAATCCAGGGAACGTCACAATCGAGCACCAGTATAAAATCAGCCTCTCGAACCCAAGGCATCGGATCCCCTCCCGCATTGAAGGGGTGATCAGTAGAGATCGAATTGAACCGCTGGTGATAACTGGTCACCGGCACTGCATATCGGTTGGCGAACTCGGCAAGCGCCTGAAAGGTCTCTGAGTCTCTGCCTGTACTTCCGGTGACAATCAGCGGCCGCTCGGCTTCACGCAACCAGCTGGCGATACGTTCGATATCCTGAGCCGCCGGCATCGACTGCGCCACTGCGGGACGCATTTTAGAACGTCCCTCCGCTGAGGAGTCCGGCGCGGCCAGAATATCCCGGGGTAACGTCAGGTAAACCGGGCCTTTGGGAGATGAGTTGGCTACTTCTATGGCGCGATTAACGACATCGCCCACCTGATCTGGCAGGTGTAGCTCGTAGTCCCACTTAACGGCCTCGCGGATCATGCCTGCCTGATCAAACATTTCCTGCGCCCAATGTATGTAGCGCGTCCGCGTGCCCAGATGACCTTTTTCCGAATAGGGTGAACGCCCTGCCATCAGGAGCATCGGAATCTGCTCACGGCTGGCATCAAGTACGGCGTTGATAGTATTGGCGGTCCCGACGTTAACGTGCACCATGACCGCCTGCATTTTACCCGTGGCCAGGTAAACCCCATGAGCCATCGCTACGGCTGTATTTTCATGAGGAACAACGATGGGCTGCGGCAACTTCCGCCCCTCAGCCTCGGCTTTACAGTAAGCCTCAACGATTGGTGGAAAGTCAGTCCCACCATTGGCAAATATATAATCGACTCCAGCCTTTTCGAGCTGTGACAGCAGTGTGTCTGCAGCTGATGGAGCTTCTACCTTCGACACATTTTTTAAATAATTATTCATTGCGTCTCCTCCGTCCTGAGGTTGATAGTCGGAAACCATGCCCATAAATTCAAATAATAAATAGATAACTCTGACATCATGAATAGTAATACCCCACTATTCATGGTCAGTTGGCGAGCCTAACGGTCTTTTGCCATAAGAGCACCTCTCTCGATACATCACGCATAAATAGCACCGCAGACAACAGTAACCCGATTCCCGGTTGCATTCGGAGAACGAGAATGAGGTATCGCGGCAGAAGGCAACGACAGAGGCTGCGCAGTAGATCCTGAGTCGACAGTGAAACAGCCCTTCAGGAAACTACCTGCGGCATCAAGTAGCCCAGGTGATGCCGAAAAGCATGCCTGGACATCCGCTTAGGACAGCAGCCTGAAAGCTTGTTTAGACCGGGCAGATTAGCCTTAAAAAAGAAAACGCCCGTCAGCTAATTAGCATGACGGGCGTGAGCTATTCACACTCGGTTTGATTTTCAGCCCGGGGGCTCCCAAGCGTCGAGTGGTTTAGCTGTTCTCGGTAGGCTCTGCCGGGGCTACGGGCGCGTCAGGGACCGCCTTAACTTCCTCGGCAACCGGAGCTTTTGGAGCGGGTTTTACTTCTGGAGCTGCTTTAAGTTCTGGAGCAACTTTTACTTCCGCAGCGGGTTTGGCTTCTGGAGCGGCCTGCACCTCTGGGGCTGCTTTAACTTCCACAACAGTCTTAACTTCCTCAGAGGCCATCTTCACTTCTGGAGCTGCCTTAACTTCGGGAGCCTTGGCCTTTCGAACGGGAGCTTTTGGGGCTGCCTTCGCTTTGGGGGCTGCTTTAGGAGCTGTCTTCGCTGTTGGAGTTGTTTTGGCCTTCGGAGCTACCTTTGCAGCTACCTTAGCCTGTGGAGCCGTTGCGGCCTTGGAAGCTGCTTTAGGAACGGCCTTTGGAGCAACCTTCGCAGCAACCTTGGCTTGTGGCGCTGTTTTAGCCTTTGGAGCTGCTTTGGCCTTTGGAGCGGCCTTTGGAGCTGCTTTCGGAGCGGCCTTGGCTTTTGCAGCTATCGGCGCCTTGGGGGCAGCCTGGGTTTTCGGTGCTTCCGGCTTCACAGTCTCTGTCTGGCCGGGCGTGTACTTAGCCAGGTCGAAGTAGGCGGGTAACCACTCGCCCATACCGGAAAAGCTCTTTTCTACGATGGCGGTCGCCTGCTCTCTAGCTTCGGTCAGTGCGGCCATCTCCTTTTCCGAAACGCTGGTAATCTTGCCTTCCAGCTCCTTAAAAAACTTGATCTGCAGATCCATCGCCTGCTTCGGCTCTTTAACTTCCAACATGGATTTAAGCTGAGCAAGGCTGGCATTGAAGAAATAAGCGAAGTAGTCAGATTGCAGGGATATCAGCGTCTCAGCTGCCTTCTTATTGACTTCGGCCAGTTCTGCGGCGGGCATCATCTTTTCTTTCATATTTTTCATCATACCGTCCTGCATCGCGACTCTCTCATCTCGGATGTTGGTTGAGCGGCTTATTGTGCAGCGCACCATTTTATCCCAAGTTAATGTGCGTCTTTTGAACTGTCAATACTCCCCACTTTTATCAAAAGCACCCCGGCGACTACCCCAGCTCTTTGCATCCAAACAGCCTGGCACCGCTCAAACTTTGTGTGTTTACTCAGAACAAGAGACCATCTCTTCGGAAGACGACAACATCGCCTCCACTGAAGATATACAGGTGGTCCACAACCCTGACCGTCCGCCTCTGATGCAAAAAGCCGCGCATTCGCGCGGCCAAATCGATGAATCCCAAACGACGAAACCGGTGTTACTCAGGACGTCGCACTACCCCCACGCGCTCTGCATATTCAGCCCAGGCCTGCTTCAGGCGCTCCAGAGTTTCCGGCTGACTTGCGGCGAGATCATGGGTTTCACCACGATCAACACTGAGATCGTAAAGCTCCCAGCGCATCTGCTTGCTCTGGCGATCAGTGTAGCCGACCAGTTTCAGGTCGCCTTCGTGGTAGTAGAGGTTGCCGAACAGTTCACCGGCCATTTCGCTTTTTGCACCAGCAGCGTCGGCTTCGCCCAACAGCGCAGACAGCATGGATTGGCCAGTAATCGGGTGCTTGGTCTGCCCCTTGTAGCTGTCGCCAGGCAGCGGTGTGCCACTGAGTTCCAGGAAGGTGGGTGACAGGTCATCCACACGCATACGAGTATTCACCAGGCCAGTGCGGGAGATCCCTTCAGGCAAACGCACGATGGCCGGAACGCTGATGCCACCTTCAAAGCTGGTGATCTTGAACTTGTTCAGCGGGCCGGAGCTGACTTCCGCCCAGCGGATACCGTAATCCACCTGGGAGTTTTCCCGCCCCAGGTTTGCATAGCTGTTATCGGTGTCCGGGCCGTGGGGATAGAAGCGCGTATGGTTGTCGCCCGAGGCGCCGTTATCCGACAGAAACACGATCATCGTGTTGTCGTACTGACCGCTCTCCTTCAGATAATCGATCAGCCGCCCCACGTTGTCGTCCAGGTTATCCACCATGGCCGCGTAGATCTCCATCAGGCGGGCCTGGTATTGGCGCTGCTCCTCATCCAGCTGCTCCCACTGCGGCAGCTTGGGGTTACCCGGAATGCGGTTGGCCGGCTGCATATCCTCAGGATAGAGACCCAGTTCTTTCATCCGCTCTATTCGCGCATCGCGCACCTCGGCATAACCGCCGTCATAAACGCCCTTGTACTTGTCCAGATAGGCATCCGGCGCCTGCAGCGGCCAGTGCGGCGACGTGTAAGCGGCGTAAGCGAAGAACGGCTTGCCGCTGCCCTCGTTGGCCTTGAGATAATCGATCAGTTTGTCGGTGTAGAAGTCGGTGGAGTAGAAATCATCCGGCAGCTCGACCGACTGGCCGTTTTCTCGGTAGGTAACCTGATCCAGTCGCGCCGGGTTGGTGGTGTTGGGTTTGAAGTGGACCGCGCCACCTTCAAACAGGGCGAACGAGCGCTCAAAACCACGGGCATCCGGCCCCTGATCCGCTCCCATCCCCAAATGCCATTTGCCGACCATGTTGGTGCTGTAGCCCGCGTCCTGCAGCAGTTCAGCCAGGGAGTGCGCCTTCTCGTTCAGGTAGCCCTCATAACCGGGTTTGCCCTGATGGAAAGGCTCGTGGGGCAGCGCCTCCGCCATGGTGCCAAGGCCAGCCAGGTGGTTATCGGTACCGGACATCAGCATGGAGCGTGTCGGTGAGCAACTGGCCGCCGCATACATATTGGTCAGTTTCAGGCCTTCATCGGCGAGGCTGTCGATGCTTGGGGTTTCGATCTCGCCGCCAAAGCTGCCGAGGTCCGAATAGCCTAGGTCATCAGCCAGGATCAGCAGAATATTCGGCTTTTCCGTCGCAGCCTGAACGCTGAGAGAACTGGCCATCGCCAGCGCGAACATGGCACCCACCAAAGGTTTAACTGTCATTTAATCTCTACTCCATCTTGTTCTTATTAGGTCGTTGCCGGAACCGGGGCCCGGAATCGAATCAGCGTAACGCACAGCAGGGCAACCAGCAGTTGCGCCAGGCCTACGGCCAACAGCGCGCTGGTCAAAGCCACACCGATCCCACCCGTCATCGCCAGAACAACGAGGGGGCTGGCAAACTCACCACCGAAAAGGGTTGCGGTGAAACCTCCGGCGGCGCGCCCACGCTGCCTGAGTTCAACCTGTGACATGATCCGGGTAATCAGTGTCGGCAGCATAAGACCGACACCCAGCCCATTAATCAGGACCGCCAAGGTTACCAGCATATGAGTCTGAGCGAACGCCATCAGGATGCCGCCGGCACCGGCCAGACTGAATCCGAGCATCAGCAGCGATCCGCTGGAGCGGCTGGATATCAGCCTGAACCCGAGCGCACCAAGCAATACGCCCAGCTGGTTGGCCCCCATGGTCATGCCGATATCCTGGGGCGCATCGATCTGCAGCTGGGTCAGCAGGAAACCCGCCTGCACCGGTACGATAAACAGGCTGATACCGGCCAGGAACGAGAGCAGGTAGAGCGGCGCCAATCCGCCCCAGGGAAAGGTTTCGTCCTGCCCTGCTGCGGCCTGGGCGTGATGTTTGACTGGCTCCCACAGCAGCCAGGCCATCAACGGCAGGAAGATAAAGCCCGCCGCGTAAAGTACAAACGGGGTACGCCAGCCCTGTTCGCCCAGCACGCCGCCTACGGAGATAAACACCGCTGCAGACAACGAGGTGACCACCGCCTGCAGGGCAAAGAGTTTTTCGCGACGTTTGCCGCCGTAGTAATCACCGATCAGCGTTGTGCAGCAGGTCATGATACCCGCCTCGGCAAAGCCAAGACCTGCCCGGCTGATAACGATGCCAACGAGCGAGTCGAGCCAGAACGGCATCAGGCCGAAGATGCTGTAAACGACCATCGATACCAGCAGTAGACGGCGACGGCCGAAGCGGTCGGCGACTAGCCCGGCAAAGGGCGCGGTCAGTGCAATCACCAGCGCGGGAATCGTCAGAGCGATAGGGACCAGCGCTTCCAGGCCCGGCGTACCGACAAAGTGGCTCTGCATCCGCGGCAGCACCGGTGCGATCAGCACCGCGCCGAGCACCGGCAGACAGCTGCCCAGCAGCAGCAACAGGGATTGCGGCAGACCCGCCTGACGTTCAGTGTTCATGATTCTCTCCTTCAATACCACTGCCAGGCTGAACACTGCCCCAGCAGAAAGATGGCGCCGAAAAAAGGGCCCAGGACGCAGCGTTCGAGGGCCTTCAAGGAAGGGGGATATATCTTGCAATCGGGCGGCTACAGCGCTTGTGCAGCCGGCGCTAAAGCCGCCCTTCTATGCCGGTTTAACGTACGCCCCGGCCAGCCATAATGGCGGGGTTGAACTCGGCCGCGCCGTGACGATCCACCAGGCGATAGGTGTGGTCATCGCCGACATAGAAGTTCTGTACGAACCAGGACTTGGAGGTCAGGTCATAGAAGCCACTGGTCATCGGGATGGTGCCTGGCGCCTTCGGGATCACCGCATTCAGGGCCCAGAGGGTTTTCGCCAGCTCGCCCTGCGCATCCCAGCGGTCAGCCAGAGTGGCGGACCAGGTGTCTTCATCGATGTAGTAGCGTGAACGTGGCAGCTGGTGACGCTCGCCCTCTTTCAGGTTCGCCTCTACCACCCAGACGCGGTGCATCTCCCAGCGTACGTGATCCGGGTTCAGGTGGTGTTTGTCGAACGCCGCTTCCGGGCTGTCCAGGTGCTGGATAGCGTTGTTGTTGTACGGAATCAGCATCTCCTGCTTGCCGATCAGCTTCCAGTCGAAACGGTCGAGACGACCGGAGAACACGGTCAGCTCGTCAAAGGACATCACCCCGGCGGTAGCCGGCGTCGGCGTATCACAGCAGGCGTTCGGCAGCTTACGCACACGGCGCTGGCCGGTCAGGTAGACATGGGACTGGCTCTTTTCCGGGTCCACGTTGTTGCGGCCCATGATCTGTTCACCGGCACGGATCGGCGGACCGATATTTTTCAGGCGGAACAGCCAACGGTCACCATCCTTGTCGAACTCTTCCACCGAGCTATCCCGATCGTAGAAAGGCATCTGCATCACCGATTCGCCATCGGTGGTCATCACCGATTGACCATCGGCGGTGATCAGGTAGTGGCGGAAGATCATGTCCGCCGCGAAGCCGCGCCAGAACATCAGGTGGTTCCACATCACCTCGGCCCCATTCTCGGGAATCGGGAAGGGAATACCGGCGAAGGCGCCCTTCACCACCGGTGCACCGTTGATCTCTTCTATCGTGGCGCGGGTGGCGTTGGTAGCCGTGTTCTCATACACCCAGTCCGGAGCCTTGGCGGTACGGACAGTTGGGTACACATCGATGCGGTAAGTGTCCGGGTATAGCTCGAACATCCGCTTGGTGCCTTCGGTCAGCTTGTCGGCATACTCGGCCAGATTGGCGGCCGTAATGCTGTAAAGCGGCTTATCATCACCAAACAGATCGGGAATATCCTGCTCCGCTTCCGCTGCATCCTTGGGGGTATAACCGCCGGTCCAGGCAGGGATCAGACCATCGGCGCTGGCCGCCATCTCGGCACCCAGCGGGGTCAGGCTGTCACCCAGCTTGGCGGCTTCTTCGGCGCTGACGCCGGCCATACTCAGCTGGGCACTCAGGGAACAGACGCCGATGATGGCGACACTCAAGGCTTTGAGTTTAGTTGTAGTTATCATGCTCAAGTCCTCTTAGAAGGTGGTCTTGACGTAAAATGAAATGAAGTCACGGTCAGCGCGGGACTGGTCGAAGGTCAGCTCCTGCACTTCGTCACGCGCGGCTTTTTCGCTACCGTAATAGTGGGTGTACTGCAGGCCCATCTGGATATCGTTCAGGTAGGTGGCGTCGATACCCAGGCTGATATCACCGCCCTCATCAACACCGAAGTTGCTGATGACCGAAGACTTGCCTCGCGGGAAGTAACTGATACCCACCGGAACGCTGATATCCCAGCCCGGGAACGCCTGACGATAGGTCGGGGTGTACACAACCTTTAGACCCCAGGCGTCGCGTTCTGCCTTGGAATCCAGCATTTCGGGGTTATCGGTGATACTCAGCAGGCGGTGCCAGGCCACCTCACCGACCAGGCTCGCTTCCTTGGCGATAAAAGACGGTCCCAGGGACGCCAGCATGTTCAGGTTGACATGGGCGGTGCGGCCAACCGCGTGCAGCGGATCATCCACATAATCGGATGGACGGCTGTCGTCATGCAGCTCTACCGCGTTGGACACCAACGGCATGTCCCAGCGCAGCGAGCCCTCACCGGCAATATTGACGTTGCCTACCGTGGTAATGAAGCTGGCACCTACGGTCTTGATATTCTCCTGATAGAGCCAGGCGTAGTGGCCCAGGTCACCCGCGGCGTAGTTGGCGCCGTATTCGTAGAGAGTCGGTGTACGAGCGTGGGTCTGCATGGCATAGAAGCCATAGTCTGTGGATTCACCGGCATAGCGCAGCTGGATACCGCCCTGGCCGGAGTCGCCCGCTTCGGCGTCGCTGGCCCGGGAGACACGTCCCAGCGGACCGGCGACGATGTTTTCGGCACCATCACCAATGATATCGGCGGTGGAGAAGTAGCTGCCCGATCCCGGCAGGCGGGTTTCCTCCCACTCCAGCTGGTAGAAGGCACCCAATGTCAGGTCATCGGTCAGCTGAAAAGTGCTGGAGAGCTGGTTAACCGGGCGGATCAACTCCTTGAACTGAGTATTCGGTACAGAGAGCGCCTTAACCACGTCCACCGGCGCCATGACACCGGCAACGGCGTTCGCGCCAAAGAACAGGCTCTCACCCCAAACCAGACCATGCTGACCGGCACGCACCGACAGGGCGCGATCGCCGATCAGGCCGTTCCAGTAGACGAACGCATCAAGCAGCTCGACATCGCCGCCGTGCAGATCCGCGGTCGCGTTGGTGAATTCGTTATAGGGAACAGAGGTAGCGTTGGGAGTATCCAGAAACGGAGGGATCGCCGAGCCCGGCTCGCGATCGGTTTTCTTGTGATACACATCGTCATACCAGGCGGCGCCGCTGAAGCGCGCACCGAAGTTTTTATAGCCGATATCCAGCTCTGACAGGATATCCACGCGGTTGGAGATCAACCCCTTGTCAAAGTTCAGGTCGCCATCGTTACCGTTCAACCCGCCGGTACCGTAGATCAGCTCCTCGCTTTGATTCTCCAAACGAAACGCTGTGCTGTATTTGACGGTGTTATCCCACCGCATATACAGGTCCCTGTTACCTGTGTCGATCTCAAATGCCTGGGCGACCGGTACCCCCAGTACCAGAGCCGCTGCCAGTGTCAGCCGGAACGGCGCAGCTGGCCGGAAAACCGCCTTTTTATTGGTCATGAGAACTGAGCCCCTGTTGTTTTTTTTAATTGGGAAATCGCCGCCAGTTCGCCAGACGCTCCCGATCACCCGGGGGTTACCGCGTCTGCCGATTCAGCGATGGGGAGAGGTTCTCTCTAAACGAGGCATCTGACCAATCGTTTATAAAAATGTAACCTATCGGTTTTACGGGTAGTAAACGCCTCTTCAAGATATCCACACAATCGATGGCTTACATGCCTATAAACGATTTATTGGATTGTCCGTCGATTGCATAGATTTATAGCGTCTCGAATTTATTCCCGGGTCGAAGCAGCCCTGAGCTCAGGTTTTAGATCAGCTTAAGTCCTGCTGCGCCGCCCAAGATAATCATAAAAAAAGGGAACCCAATGGACGCCATCCAACTGCATATCTGCGACTCCCGCTGTCCTCCCTCCTGTTCGCTGGCAAACAAGGCGCAACAAGCGGTTAACCAGCGCTCCCGGGCGGTTCAGGTTATCGATCTGCACTGCCACGTATTTGTACCCGATGTCGAAAGGCTGACTGCTCAGGAAGAGCGGCGCCGTCAGGAAAACGCCCGCATGCGGCTGACCACCGGCGAAGCCTCATCCCAATACAACGATGAGCGGATGCTGCCCGACATCGCCGGCAAGCTGGTTGACCCGGGCGCCCGGCTGGAAGATATGGAACGCCTGGGGATCGACCTGCAGGTGCTCAGCCCATCCCCCAGCCACTACTGCTACTGGGCGGATGAAACACTGGCCGAAGCGCTGGTGGATGTACAGAACAACGCTATCCTGTCGCTGATCGATCAGTATCCTGAGAAGTTCAGCGGCTTCTGTGCGCTCTCGTTACAACATCCGGAGCTGGCCGTTGCCCAGCTGGAAACAGCGGTCAAGAACGGCTTTCGTGGCGCAGAGATCTCCACCCACGTGGAAGGCACCCCGCTTAGCTCGCCTGCTTTAGAGCCGCTCTGGGCCTGCGCGGAAAAGCTCGGCGCGGTGATCTTTATCCACCCCTTTGGGGCCGACCTGGGCGATCGCCTGGACACCCATTATCTGTCCAATGTGATCGGCCAGCCGCTGGAAACCACCATTGCGCTGTCACAGCTGATCTTCGGCGGCGTATTCGACCGCTATCCGAATCTGAAGATACTGGCGGCCCACAGCGGCGGCTACCTGCCCTTCTACCCGGAACGCAGCAATCATGGTTATCGGGTGCGCCCGGAAGCACAGACGATGAAGTATGCACCCAGCGAATACCTGCGCCGCATCTGGTTCGATACGCTGGTCTATACACCGGAAGCGGTTCAGGCGCTGATCAATTCAGTCGGCGTGGATCAGGTGGTGGTGGGCACGGATTACCCGTTCGATATGGGCGCCTACGATATTCACGCACTGGTGAATGAGCTGACGGAACTCAGCCCGGAGGAGCGGGAGAAGATTCTCTCAAACAACGCCAAGCGACTGCTTGGGCTTTAAATCCGGACCGAGGACGGTAGTTATCAACTGCCGTCCTCGATGCCTTCAAGATGCCTTCAGAGCGCTTTACAGCGGTTGCGCATCACACCAATTCCGCTGATCTCCCCTTCCAGGCAATCGCCATCCCGCAGGAAACGACCATAGTGACTGCCATTACCGGACGGAGAACCGGTAATCAGGATATCGCCCGGTAGCAGGCGGATGCGGGAGCTCAGATAAGCGATCAGCTTCGCCACCGGGAAGATCATGTCCGAGCAGCCCTCATCCTGCATCACCGCGCCATTCAGGCTCAGTTTGACATGCAGATGCTGTGGATCACCGATCTGCGATGCCGGCACTATAAACGGCCCCATGGGGTTGTAGGTCGGTAACCCTTTGCCCATCACCCAGTCGGTACCGATCGCTTTCATATCGGTACGGTGGATCAGCTCACGGTTGGAGATATCGTTGATGATGGTATAGCCAGCGACATAGTTGAGCGCCTCGGCTTCGCTAACCTGAAAGGTCTCCTTCCCGATCACCACCGCCAGCTCCAACTCCCAGTCCGGCTGCTCAACGTCGGGCTGCAGCAGGATGTCATCATAAGGCCCGCAGATAGATCCCACAGGCTGAGTGAAGACGTAGGGCTCGCCGTGTTTGATCCGCTCGTCCATCGCCTGCTCAGCGGCGCGACGGGTCTCCTCCTTGGACAGATTCTGCAGCCCAGGGTCCCGCCCCTGATCCACGATCAGATCGATGACATGCTTGCGGTAATTAGCGCCTGCACAGAAAAACTGGCGTGGGTTTTCGATCGGAGCGTGTACGCGAAGATGCTGCAGAGAGACCCAGGGTAAACTCGGCGTGGCGAGCTCAAGGTCAGCGTATAGCGCCGGCATCACGGCTTCGAGCGCTACCCGATTTAACTCCCAATGATCGAGAAGATTCCGCATGGAATCAACGGCATAAAGCGGTTTAGCCAGGTTATGGCAGAACGGCAACAGCGCCTGGAGCGCGACCATGCGTTCGCCCAGAACAATACCGGGAAAAGCAGGAGAACCCGCCACTGAAAACGTACCTAGCGCATAGCCTAGAGACGAAGAGCAATCTGGAGATAAAGAGTAATCTAGAGACAAAGGAGCAGCCTTATTATGTTTTGTTTTGCGCTCTTGGCACACTGTATCGGTACAATGGCCATCTGTTAGAAGCTTAAACAATAATCCGGTTATCGGCCCATGCCAAGCGCCACTCCCGCCCTTTTAGACGAGACTGACCGACTGAACAACCTGTTGGTCCAGCGTGCGACGAATCAGGCTTTGCAGATCGCCATCATGTTTGAAACCCGCCGCCAAGGCAGCGCCGGACTCCAGCTCTGGAAAGCGTCCAAACACTGCTTCCAGCGCGTCATCGGGCTGGTATTCAACCAGCGCGGTACGGTTATCACCAAAGCGTTTGGCAAGCGCCTCTACCACGTCGGCAACGGTGAGCCTGAGCACCGGCAGGGTGTAATCGCAGCGCTGTTGCCAGGCTGGATCGCGATCGGTCACGGCGTGAATCAGGTTATCCACACAGCAACCCACCGACATCCACCAGGCCACCGCATCCGGCGACACCGGGCAGATCATCGGCTCACCCGCAGACAGTTTCCAGAACAGGTCGCTCATAAATGCGGAGCGCAGCCCCGACGGCTGGGGCGGCCTGGCAACGATACCGGGCAGGCGCAGAATACGGGCTTCGATCCAGCCACGCCGGTGATAGTCCTTCACCAGCACCTCGACAGCCAGCTTCTGCGCGCCGTAGCTCAGGCTCGGATTCATGGTTGAGTCATCGGTCACCGGATCCGGCATCGGCGCGCCATAAACGGCGATGGAGCTGGAGAACAGGAACACTGGGCACAACCCCTGGCAACGGACTAGCTCCAGCATAGCCAGGGTGGCGCGCAGGTTCACATCCAGACCGAGCTCATAGTGTTCTTCGGCAGCGCCACCGGGAATACTGGCCAGGTGATAGATCACCTCCGGCCTGCTGGCAAACGCCTGCTTCAGCACCCCGGTATCGACAATACTACCGCTGACCGCAGTTATGCGCGGATCATCCGGTAAACCGTCCACCGAGCAGTCCACGACGGTGAGCAGCTCTATCGACCGATCCTTCAGCAAACGGTTAACCAACGCTCGACCGACAAAGCCGTTACCGCCGGTGACCAGCACCTTCATCTTTTGGTATCCGCCTGCACAAAGCGATGATCGATGGCGCCGAAGATCGACTGGCCGTCGCGGCCAAACATCTCGAAACGCAGTCTTTCACCGAAGTGAAGGAAATCGGTTTTCGGCTCACCGCACTCGATCACATCGATGGCGCGGCGCTCGGCGAGGCAAGCTGAGCCCACCTTGTTGTATTTCTCATTGGAGAAGGTACCGCTACCGAGCACCATGCCGGCGCGTAGGTTACGGTTGTAGCACAGGTGCGCGATCAGCTCGCCAAAGCTGAAGTCCATCTCGCCGCCATTGGGATTGCCGAACCACTCGCCATTGCGCGATACGTTCATATCCAGATGCACGCGCCCCTCTTTCCAGTCCTCGCCCAGCTCATCCGGCGTGACAGCAACCGGGCCGAACACGGTGGCCGGTTTGGCCAGCAGGAAGCCGAACCCCAGCTGGATCTCCTTGAACAGATGGGCACGCATACTGACATCGTTCATCAACACCAGCAGACGGACCTTGCTTTCCGCTTCCGCCGGCGTGACGCCCATGGGGGTATCATCGAGGATGACCGCGACCTCGCCCTCAAAATCACCGTTATCGGCCTCTGACGGGAACGGGTAATCCTCACAGGGACCTCGGAAATCGTCGCCCTGGCGCTGAATCATGATCGGTCGGTTATCCTCGTTCTTAATGGTCAGATTGAACGCCTGCTCCATGATGTTGCCATGATTGAGGAAGGCCGAACCATCGACGAACTGATGAGTGCGCGGCAGCGGCGCCATCACCTGGGCCGGGTCGAAAAACAGTGTCTCGCTGAGCTCACCGTTATTAAGCTGGGCATACTGCTGCTGCAGACCGGGCTCAAAATCGGACCAGTTTTCCAGTAACTGCTGCATGGTATTAACGCCCTGCGCCTTGACCGCATGGCTCAGATCACGGGAGACGACCAGCAGCCTTCCATCACGGCTGCCGTCATTAAGAGTGGCCAGTTTCATCCTTTATATCCCTCTTTTAATACTTTTTATTCTTTGCCCGGCTCAGCGGGCTTCGAGTGCTTCGGCCAGCGCCGGATCATAGCGGCCATCGACCAGGATAAAGGCGATGCGGCAGGGCTTGCCGGAGCGGTTGGCCCAGGCGTGATTGGTACCGCGCTGCACCACCACACTGCCCGGTTTTAAAGTGACCACGCCCCTGTCGAGCACCAGCACCAGTTCCCCCTCCAGCAAAATGCCGTAATCCACCGTTTCGGTACGGTGCATCAGCGGATGGGGCGAATCGGACTTCACGGTGGAGGCCTCGACCTCGCCGATCTGGCTGAACGCCGCATCCATCGCCTCGGCGCCGCGGGCGAGAAACTCTTCACTGTCCGGCGGAATATCGACGATGCGGATACGGGTGCCCGATGCCGGTGGCGATAACTGCAGATCGCCCAGGGTGGGATCTTCGCCATTATCCACGACGGCCGGTGTCGCACCAGTGGCCCAGATCTCTTGGAACAGGGTGCCTGGGATCGACTCGATCTCGACCACCTTGGGCGGCGCCCCCTCGCTGGCGACCACGGCATTGCCCTCGGCATCATGGCCGGTGACTACCCGGTGAATCGGTGGAAAGCTCATCGCGGCTTCTCCCTGCCGGTTAATCTTCGTCGAAGATCGCCACGGCACGGGTCCAGCCCGCGGAAGCGCCACGAATCTTGTGCGGGAAGCAGCTGATCATGAAACCGGTGGCCGGCAGTGCTTCCAGGTTATGCAGCTTCTCCAGGTGGCAGTAGCCGATATCGCGCCCGGCCTTGTGCCCTTCCCAGATCAGGCTCTTGTCACCGGTTTCGCGGATACGCTCGGCGGTGTAGCTGAACGGGGCATCCCAGCTCCAGGCATCGGTGCCGGTCAGGCGCACACCGCGTTCGAGCAGATACATGGTCGCTTCATAGCCCATGCCGCAGCCGGCGTTCACGTAATCGTTATTGCCGTAGCGGGAGCCGGCGCGGGTGTTCACCACCACGATATCCAGCGGCTGCAGTTCATGCCCGATCCGCTCCAGCTCCTCTTCAACCTCTTTGGCCGTGACCACGTGACCATCCGGCAGGTGACGGAAATCGAGCTTTACGCCCTGCTGAAAGCACCACTCCAGCGGCACCTGGTCGATGGTCATGGAGGGCTTTTTCTCACCCAGCTTGGCATCCTGGGTGGAGTGAAAATGGTAAGGCGCATCCAGATGGGTGCCACTGTGCGTGGTGCAGGTGACCCACTCCGCCGCAGCTGCCTCACCATCGGGGAAATCTTCCGGCGTGGTACCCGGCAGCATCTGCACAAACTCATGCACGGTTTCGTCATGGGTCTGGTAGGTAATTTTCGGCGCCAGCGGCGGCGGATCGGAGAGAACATCGTTTTCCAGAAAGATCGACAGATCGACGAAACGACGCTTGGGATTGATCGCCATTGTTTGTCTCCTAAAAACTGTGGGGAGCAACGCCCGGAGCAAGCCGGGCGTTAAACCGAAGCGGAGCTGACCTTAGATCGGCTGTGCCAGCGTGGCCATGGACTCACGCATGATGCTCGCGTGCTCGTCACGGCTGCCGCCGCTCTTCTCGATCTCGCACAGCGCGGCGGAGTTCTCGATCACCATGCGGCAGCGCTCCCAGCGGCGCGCTTCGAACGCCTTGAGACCGGTTTCGATATCGGCGCTTTTATCCAGCTCTTCGGCCAGCACCATGGCGCTCTCGATACCGATACCGGCACCGGAGGCCAGATGCGGTGTGGTGGCGTGGGCGGCATCGCCGATCATCACGATGCGACCGGTGTGCCAGGGCAGCGGCACCAGCAGGTTAGCCAGCGGACGGTAGTCCACGTTGGCATCCGGTTTGTCCAGCTCGTTGGCCAGTTCCTGCAGCATCGGCGCAGGGAATTCACGCACCAGAGCAGCCAGCACTTCGGTTTGTTTTTCCGGTTCCACGCGATCATCGATGGCGCGATCTTCGGTCAGGAACATGTACATCTGGGTTTCGGAGATCGGGTTTACGCCGACCTTGGTACGGCCCATCCACATGCGAGGACGCACCACGTCGGCCGGTCGCGGCAGCACGGCACGCCAGACGCTCTGATGAATCGGTTTGGGCTGTGGCGCATCGGGAAAATAGGTTTTACGCACACTGGAGTGGACGCCATCGGCAGCCACCACCAGGTCATAATCGCCCTCGCTACCATCGGTAAACTGGACACGTGCGCCCCTTCCTGTCTGCGTAATCTCGCTGTAGCTCAGCCCCAGGCGCACGTTGGTGCCCACTTCCAGGCACTTGTCCGCCAGGATCTTTGCCAGCGCCGGGCGCAGAATCCCGCCTCCGCCCGGCAGTTCACGCTCATGCACTGGCGGACGTGTTGGCAGCTGCACGACAAACTCGCCGGTGGCGGCGAACACGTCGAAGTTTTCGCTGACGTAGCCGTGTTCCTTGAACTGTTCGTAGACTCCCAGTTCGTCGAGCGCACGCAGTGACGGGCCATTAATGGAGATACCTGCGCCTTCCGGGCGCCATTTTTCGTCGATCTCTACCAGATCAACCTCAACACCGGCTTTGCGAAAAGAGATCGCCGCCGACATGCCGGAAAATCCGCCCCCAATCACGAGGACCTTGTTCAAACCCGCTGCCATGATGACACTCCTGTTGTTCTTATCTTTGTTTTATTCGGTCAGGTAGACGTTTCCATCCCGGTCCTGCGACAGGGGCACCGCTGTCAGGGAAGCCCCCTGACAGGGCCCGTCGATGCAGAGACCGGATTCAATATCGAATTGCGCGCCGTGGGCGAAGCAGACGATCAGCGAAGCCTCTTTATTGAGGTACGCGTGTCTGCGCCAGGCCATGGGAGCGCCGGGCTGATGGGGGCAGCTGTTACGATAGGCGTACAGGACGCCTTCGCGATGCACGACAAACAGCTCGTCCTGACCGTCCCCATCCAGATCGAAGCCTTTTGACTCCCCTTCCGGCAACTCGTCGATAGCGCACAACCGCTGAGGGTTGTGAGACAAGTTACTTGCCTCCGCCCGGCCCCGGGATCCACTTCTCGCGATACTGGAACAGGAACGCCTGGGAGATCTCTGCACTGATCGGAATTTCACGGGCAACCCACTGCTCGTCGTGCAGGTCCATATCCGCGTCCATCTCCATGCGGGCGCCGAACGGGCTGTTGAAATACCAGAACCAGTTGGAGCCCATCTGATGACGACCCGGGCCCCAGAACGACTGGTAGCCTTTTTCGACCATACGGCTGCCGGCGAGCATCACCTCGGTGGGGCCACCAAAGTGGAAGGTGAAGTGCTCAAGACCACGCATAAACTCGGGTGCCTGGATCATGAACAGGGTATGGTGATCCTGGGTGCCGCCCGGCTGCATGAATGGGCCTGCGCCCACCAGACGGTCGGTGACACGGAAACCAAGACGATCACGGTAGAAAGCTTCGGCCTTGTCGCCATCGGGCACGAAGTAAACCAGGTGTGACAGAGAGCGCGGGGTAATTTTTACGCTGGGATCTACGCCTAGCTCGTTCAACTCACGTTTTGGAGCGTTGCTGCCCGGAGAGTGAACCACTTCGGCAGGCGCTTCATAGTCCCGGCGGATGGTGAGCTGAAAACCGAGGGTGAAGCCCATATCATCGAGCGCTTCGATCGAGCCATCTTCAAGGCGACGAACCTCACGATCCTTGCCCAGCTCCTCAGCAACAGCATTCAGAGTAGCTTCGTCTGCCACGCCGTAGAGTGTCTTGCGCAGCTGACAGCCATTGCCCATATCGGCAGGCAGGCTTGTATCGTCTTTAGCAGCGATAACGATGGCCGTGCCATCCATCGCTTCAAAGCGGCCATCACCGACCGGAGTCAGGCCATAATCGGTCAGGTATTGGGTGCAGGCTTCCAGGTCATCGACCCCAAAGAGCAGCGCGTCCGGTCCTATAATTTTCATACTTGATCCTCGTTATTATTCTTAGGTGCTGTTTGTGGGGTACGACTTATGCGGTGTGACCACCCAGCTTTTCGGCAACCCAGTCTACGATATAGGCACCGCTGTTGGCGGAGTTATCGAAGCTACCGTGCTGGATGCCGCCTTCCCGCTTGGTGAATACCTTCAACTCACGGTCGGGGCTATTCACCAACTGATCGTAGGTACGCTGGGCATACTCCAGCGGAATCTGTGAATCCTTTTCACCGTGAGTCACCAGAAACGGCACCTTGATGTTCTCTACAACACCATCCAGATGCACTTTTTCGGCGATCTGCATGAACTCGTCGATATCCTTGGCACCCCAGACCCAGCAGACGTGTTCCCAGTAATGCGGCACCGGGAAATCACCCTCGCGCTTGAGACGTGCCTTCTGCACGGCGCGCCAGTCGTGGTTTGCGCCCCAGACAACACCGCAGGCAAAGCGCGGCTCATAGGCCACGGCACGCGGGCAGTAGTAACCGCCTAAAGAGACGCCTTCCATACCGATCCGCTTGGCATCGACTTCTGGATGCTGCTCCAGCCAATCCACCACCTGGGAGGCCCAGTGCTCGGCGTTGTAGATCGCTTTCAGCCCCTGCAGGCGCAGTGCCTCACCAGTACCCGGCTGATCGATAATCAGAGAGGACACACCACGCTTGGCCAGCCAGCCCGGCATGCCAACGAAGTACTTCATCTCCTTGGTGGAATCGAGGCCGTTAACCTGCACCAACAGCGGCGCCTTGCCTTCAACACCCTCGGCGCGCACATAAAGGCCAGTCAGAAAAGAATCGCCGTAGGGAATCTCGACCCGAATGCAGTTATCTTTCGCCAGGTCGATACCACGCAAGAAGCTATCCAGAAAACGCTGATAAAGCGCCTCGCGGCCTTCAGAGCCATGCCCCTGCAAACGCTCGGCCGTGATGTAGTAGTTCGAAGCGCGCTTGTACTTGTCACCGGCGGAGATCATCCGGCCGCGCTCTTCATCCTCTTTGGCAAGCTCGCAGAGCTTGTCCGCCATCTTTTCCCAGCTTTCCCGGAATGCCCGTGTACCTTCGGCATCCTGCTGCTTGGCGGCTTCCTGAAGCGGGCCGCACATCTCTTCAATTTCACCGATTCTGGCGCCCATCTCGATAGAGAGATCCACCGACAGGTTCCAGACATAATTGGTTGGAAAGTATTTGAACACCGCAACTACCCCGATAGCTATTATCTAAACGTCGCCCTGAAGAATGAGTGACTTTGCGACTTTCACAGGCTACTCGGCGCGCTAACATCGTAAAAATCGTTTGACCGGATGACTTATATCGATCTTGCGGATACCTAACCGGCATGCAGCCTGGCACAGGTGAGGCAAAGGTGAAGGAAAGGTAAAGAGAGGAAGCAGATTGCTGCTGACAGCCTTAGCCGCCAGCAGCGTTTAGAAAGGTCATGGCGACGAAAGAGCCGCGACTTTATAGGGAGGAAGCATCGGACGCTGCTGCAATAACCGCTTCAAAACTGACCGGTTTATCGGCTCTTGCACTTTGATGTGATGCGAGCTGCTCCAACACCCTGCGGTGTTTATCTGACAGTTTTATCTTTGGGCGCGCCGCTTCAACCTGAGTAACAGCATCATCCACGCTCGTCCCGGATCGATAGCAAAGCAACCAGGCAGCCACCGCCATCGCACTGCGCGATACCCCCAGGGCACAACACACCAGTATCGGGCCCGACTGGCGATACCTTTCAATATGATCGGCGGCACAAAGACACTGATCGATGCTGGGCACCGTTAGATCCAACACCGGTACCGAGCAATAGTGGGCGGGCTTAGCTTTCCGCAACAACCCTAGCGGCAGCTCCGCACAGAGATCGACAATGCCGCAGTAGCGCCCTGCTTCCCGGGCTGAGGGCAGCCGCCCGAGATAGACGTTTTCATCGATCTGGCTGGCGTTCGGGTAGTTGAAAGTCCAGCCGCGCGAGTTCAACCAGGCCGCCGCCGTATAGGGCATGAACAAGAGCTGTGTCGTGAGGCTAAACCGACCCTCAGAGCGCTTTTGAAACCCGTCAGCTCCGATCAGCAGATAGTTCAGCGCGACCAAACTCAGCGATGCGGCCGGCCAAAACAGCCACAGCCCCCAAGGCTGGAGGTAGACGGCAAGCATAGCCGTTAAAAACGTACCAGCCAGGTAAGCAAATCCCAACTTCAGACGTCGCTGTAATAGCGAATTAGCCGGATCTCTGAAGACTTCGAGACTGCACATCCGGTACACCGGCTTCTCTTCGAATGGCCACAACCAGCAGCACAAACAACCCGCCAGAATACCGGTAGGCAGATCGATAAAATGGTGCTGCCAAGTAGTGAGCACCGATAGCCCTATAAGGAAAAACCAGCCATGAATCAGCCAGTTCCAGCGTCGTGCACAGTACTCACGGAAACAGGACCAGATAACAACTAACAGTGCGATATGCAGTGAAGGCGCCTGATTAAAGGGCTTATCAAAACCCATCAGAATATCGAAAAGATGCCCAAACACCCCGCCGGTATCCGGCCGGGTGAACGAGAAATGCAGCGGCCAGAGCATAAAGCAGGTCACACAGATGACCTGTACACTCAGCAACCGTAGCCCCAGGCGATGAATGCTGGTTCGTGTCCGCGGTAGCAGCAGCGACAGTCCATAAAGCAGATCGATCGACCAGTAGGGAATAATCGTCCAGGCCCAAAACGGCATATGCTGTTCCCAGGCAAATACCAGGCTATCGACCTCTGGCAGCTGAGCTGCGTAACGGTTGGCGAGGTTATAGGTAATAAAGAAGAACGGCGCGAGGAAGAGCAGCCAGATCAACCTCAACCGGAAAAAAGGAAAAGCCCTGTCCATATCCCTGTCCTGATGACACCTGATTCAAACGGCCATCCTGGCCGCGGCTATTTATCACACTTTGTACGACCTGCTCGTTATCGCTCGCTACCGCCCAATTCGCGCTTTCACGGGTTTGTACCTTGCTGGTCAGCCTGCTATCTCGTACAACGAACGGGCTTTGAAACTGCCAAAAGCAGATCACTGAGTCTATCTGTCGAGACCTGGAAATGGATAGTCCAGTGCCGGTTCTTGGCATCCAGTGAACTGCGGATGCGCTCTCCTGTCCATAACTAACCGGATACAAGGAGTAGATCTGCCGATGCAACCTCAGTCTTCAAACGATATCGTTCAACCATCCATGCCCGTCGAGCAAACAGCTCGCAATAAAAACGTCTGGGTGGCTTACGCGCAATGGATCGCGATTATTACCATGACGCTGGAGCACAGTTTCCATTATCTCTGGCCGGATTCTCCACTCGCACCCTGGACCCAGACCGCTGGCCGCACCGCCTTTCCTCTCTTTGCCGCATTAATCGCCTGGCACCTGGTACATAACACCCGCCGCCCCTATATCTACGGCCTCAGGGTTTTGGTGCTCGCAGCGATTAGTCAGATTCCCTATTTCTTCGTCATGGACAACGGCAAGCTGAATGTCTGCTTTACGCTGGCACTTGGACTGCTGGCATTCGCCACTGTCGATCGGATCGATAAAGGCGCCCTTAAACTCCTGGCTGCCGGCGGCATGTTACTGCTTGCCTTAGCGGTCAACCCTTATTTCGAATACAAACTCTGGGGCTTGCTACTGGTACCCGCCTTTGCATTTGGATTCAGGTACCGCGACCAACTCATCAGCCTGGTCCCCGCCTTGACGATCTGCGCACTGATTAACCACGCTCAGATCTCGATCCTGATCAGCTTTCTCACCGGCTGCGCCGTTTTCGCCGTCTCCCAGGCAAACCTGGATCGTGCGCCTATTCCAGGCATTCCCCGCTGGCTGCGACAGTCCTGGTACCCGCTGCATCTTGGGGTTATAGGATTGGTGGTTGCGTTTTAACTTGTGGCTCTCGATCAGCAAATCAGCTTAAAAAGCGCCAATTTCAATTTTGGTGGCGAGCCAGTATGACAATATTCACAAAGAGGACAGTATGGAGCCGCAACCGATAAGAGGCTCGTAGTGCGGTCACGAGGAAGATGGTGCGTTAAGAGGCAGTGAACAACTGTCATAAGATACTGTTTTAATTATGGCTAGTCATAAGAAACAGCCCAACATACCCCCATAAACACCCCCAAAATTAATTTTCATATTTCGCGGGCGTGAAAAAATGACGGGGGCGTCGCTATCCAGGACTAGGCGCTCCAAGGATTTGATACCCCTACCCAGTCATCCAGATGATTTAGGTGTGGTCTGCTCTGATATCGGATGACAGAGTCCGGCACTAATGCACCATTTGCGATTTTTCTGAAAAGCTGCGCACCCATGCACTCTCCAAACCAGCTTTCAAATAATCTGTACTGGCCGCACTCAAGTGCTGTGCGTCTGAAAAAAAACTCCACTGACCATTGTGAGCTACACACCGTCCTTCATGGCAGAATAGGTCACTTGGGCTAAGATAACCAGCTCGACCATTTAACATTGCGACAAATTCAGAATTATCCTGTATTAAATCCTTACTATCTGCAATCAATAGCTTGGAGAGTAACTTTTGGTATTTCTCTCTACTTGAAAAAATAGTTGGCTGTAAATCAGCTATACCTTCAACCATTGGATGAGGCCCAATAATAACTACTCTACTTCCCTGCCTTTTGAAATGGTCAATAGTAGATTCAATAAAGGGGCTCCATCGTGCGATTACATTTTTTGAACGATCAAAGTTCAGCACCGAATTGGAATATGATTTCCAAGACTGCGATAAAAACACTACTTCATAATGCTTTTCAAGATTGTACAAATTTTCTCTAAGAGCGTTACAAGAAATATCTGAAAATTTATCCTCGAATTCGACACCCTTTAGCAGAACACAACCGCCTCTAGTAACGAGATCAATGTCAGACTTTTCTATGCTCAGTGCTTGAGTTATTGGGTTTACGTATTGCTGCAGCAAAGAATCACCGACAAAAAGAACTCTGCCATCGCTTATTTGAAATCCCCTCTTGTAGTTTTCATGAAAAGTAGCCTTTTGTTGTTTTGATATTTCGCCTGCAAACGGGTTTAACAGGGTGAATCGTTGCGGAAATCCATTACTTTTAGCAACATAAAAACCTGATAAGGCAAAAACAGGTATTATCGCAACAAGACCGCCCCAAATTAACCACCCTTTCTTATGTCTTGCGCTTTTAAAGCGTGCGTAGTTACGAATTGGCTTTTCTACAAATTTGTACGTAATCCATGATGCAGGTAATGCAATAGTGAGAGTTACAATTAGTAGGCTTATAGGCTGAATTTTAGGCTGAAAGAATAGTACAAATGAAATAATCGGCTGGTGGTATAGGTACAGAGGATAAGAAATTAAACCAACTAGTACCACATACCTATTCTCTAGAATAGTTTTCACTATTCCGCTTGGTTTATTTAGTATCAAGAGAGAAGCACCAATGCATGGAACCAAAGCATTTATGCCAGGAAAATAACTGGCTTTACTTAGTAAAATACTTGGCATGAAAATCATTCCAAGTCCAATTAAAGACCAAACAGTATGGCCTAGATAAAACTTTTTTTCCTTTTTATTCTTTAGCAATAAAACAGAACAAAACGCTCCTATCAAAAGTTCAAATGCTCGATAATGGGGGAGAAAGTAACTGCCGCTTGTCCGCTCTAACAATGAAATTTCAGACCAAATAACAGATAAAATACTAATAAGTGTGATCAAACCAAGTAGATATTTACTAGATAACCTTACAGTGACAAGCAAAATAAAAGGCCATAGTAAGTAGAATTGCTCTTCAACACCAAGTGACCAAAGATGTATCAGTGGCTTATAAGAAACATCCTGTACAAAATAATTTAAACCTTGAGCAAACAAGATATTTGCCGCGCCAATTGAAGAAAAAAACACGTCTTTTCCTAAACTATCAAACGCATGCTCGGTGTAGAAAAAAAAACCAAAAATCAAAACTAATAAAAGCGTGATACTTAAAGCTGGCAGCAAGCGTGCAGCTCGGCGCTGATAGAAGTTAAGGAAAGTAAATTTTTTGTTTTCAATATCACTAATCAAAAGCGTGGTAATCAAATAACCACTGATAACAAAAAAAACATCTACGCCAACATACCCCCCCGTAAACATAGTGTTTGTGTGAAAAAAAATAACGAGCAAAACCGCAAGTGCCCGTAGACCATCTATGTCAGCTCTGTAAATCAATTGAGGGTCGCCTAATAAGTACATTAAATTTAACTAAAGTTACCATTTCTCACGTGACGACTGGAGCATCTGAAAAGATTTATTTTTGGTTCTCTATCTCCCGCCGATAAAGTCACTCCCAAAATTTCGAATGTCTACTTTGAATCGATCTGACATTCGCATTCATACCGGATCTGAACTACCACAGTTTAGGCGGATATCTGCTGTTGCTCGATCAGCATCCGGTAGATTGTGTCAGCCACCACTGCTATCAGCCGCTGATCGGAGTGAATCGGTAATAAATCTATCAGTTCAGCATCGAACAGATCGGGAAAGGGCAAAGCGTTGGATAGGGTGAAGGTGTCGCCGGTAGAGAGTAGGCGTACCCCGTTACGGATTGCCAATAGTTTGTAGTCCATGTGATCGCCTCCTGCGTTGATGGTTCGTCCTTAGTCCGGCAAGTATAGGCATATGGTGTCGGCATTGAACATACCCCACTGGGGGAAGTCTGCTGATCTGCGGCTGGCGCTTTTTATGGACTCCGATAACTCCGAGATATCCCGTAATTAGAACTACGATACTTCCGTAGGGGGGGGTGGGGGGCAGAGCCCTCTGAATGGCTTTGAGGCGGTCGCTTTTTCTGGAGCCAAGAAACTCAGAAGCCCCGTTTTTATAGCCGGGAAAATCTAGCCCCTATCGGGCCGTTATCCGGCCCTTTTTATGGACTAAAGAAACTCTACTCGGTCGGTCGCCTCCCTCGCGTAGTGAGGTTGGAAAAATCTTCATGCAGTCTCACGTAGTGACTGGGAAAAAATCTTTGCTTGTCTCGCGTAGTGATGTCAGAAAAACCTTTCCCGCCACCTCAGCGCCAGCGTTCACAATGTCAGGTTTTATCAGGTTTCGGCGTGGCCTTTTGCTGTGTTCGCACCCTTAGTTTTCTTGAGTAGTTACAGCCGGTTGAACGACAGGTTTTGACAGGTAGCTAGCGCCAGCAGAGTACAAGTTTTCCCTAGTAGTTAACGCCAGACTTAACAGGCGACTCCAGCAGGGAAAAAATCTCTGTATGCGGGGTGACGTGGTTTCCGTTGCTCGATCATGCCGAGCTTTCAACTTACCCCCCAGCCGTTACCCGTTTTCGGGTAGTTGGCCTGTTATGGTTTGTTATGGCTCCAGGTGTGAGGGTGTAATGGATCGGGACTCCCCGGTAACTGAAGTTTTTTGAAGGTGTGGTGTGCTGGTTGCCTGTTAGCTTTTGTTAGTAGATCGAAGCCCAGCCAGGGGGAAGCGTTACAGGTGTTCAGTGGTCACAGCGCCAGCATGGTTCCGTTGTTGGGTTGGCAGTTGCTGGATGCACTGCGAGGCTCGAATCCAGCTCACTGCCAATACTCCCGCTGGTATGGCTCGATCAGTTGGCGCAGTGCCGGTGTGCTGATCGGGCGTCAGGGTGTGCCCTCTTGGTCGTTATCACCTCCAGTACTTTTTTGCCTAATGTATGGCGTTATATATAAACCCTCAGTTTTTGAATGGATCGACACCCAAAAACCCCCTGTTAGTACTCAGTTTTTGAATGGGTTAGGCAATTTTGCGGTTTTGACCATTCAGTTTTTGGGTACTATCGGCCTCTATCCATTCAGTTTTTGAGGAGTTCTTTTGTAAGCACCTGGGGATTAGCTCCCATGTATCCGGGTGCTTGCACCAGTAATTGAGCGGCGCAGGTGACGGCTTCACCCCAGCGTCATACCGCACACCTTTGGCGGGCTCATCAATCCCGTTCCAGGTGATCGCCACGAGCGTTGCCCAGCCTCGCACCTTGTAGCCTTGCCGGGTTACAACTATCCAGCCTTTGCGCTGTAGTCCCGTTGATGCGGTGTATATGGACGAAGCAGCCCACCCCCTTTTGCTCAACTCTGACTCTGCAGTCGTTAGGCAGCCGTTATTCTTCCCGTTGAACTGCGTAAGAAGCTCGATAAGAAGCCTCAGCTCGCCGCCTTTGAGCTCATAGAAGTAGACGGACCTGGCCACGTTGTAGGGGATCCCAACGAAGCGGCCTTTTTTCCTCTGGCGCTCTGCCATCGGTTAACCTCCTGCCGGGCGCAATGCCCGGCCCTAAAGTCTCAAGCGGCAGAATCGGGCAGGAGTAACTGCTTCGGGTCTGTCCCTGGTCTCAGGTGGGAGGCTCGTTTTTCGATCAGCGCCAGCCGCTTCGCAAATGCAGACCGGGCCCGCTGGCGCTCAATGCTGGCGGCAGTCTCCCTGTCTGGCAGCAGATCCACGACTTGAATGGCGGCAGTTAGATCGGAGGGGCTGGGGGTTAGGGTGATGCTGCCAAGTAGGCGGTAGCTGTCCCCACCTTCCTGGTAGCTGGTGATGATGATCAGACCGAACTCTCTCAGCGTCGCCAGCGGGCGGCGTGTTTCTGCCTTGCCCTTAAGGCTTGCCGATAGAACCCAGTGACCGGGCCGTAGGTACGTCAGAATCTCGCACTCCCGACTCGACAAATACACCACAAAGCCCTCAGGGGCTGCTGGCGGCTGATAAACCGCTTTACAGTATCCCAGCGACTGCTGGCGCTTACGGTGGCTCTCAGCGGCTGCTAGAGGGTTTGTGGAGCCGATGTTTAACCGGGCGTTATCGGGTAGTGCCTCGATCTGGTCACGCCAAGGCAATGGAAATTCCAAAGCTTTCCGCCTAGTAAGCATTCCAGATACCAGCAAAGCTGCTATGATTGAAGTCGGCTTATCGACGGTGGCTCCCGCTTTGGCGGGGGCTGCTGTTGTTTTAGGCATACCTTCCCCCTTACGCTGCATTGTCATTGCAGCGACTATCAAGCCACCGATCGACATCAGACGCCCTCCATCCCACAGCATGAGCCGTAAGCTTTAGAGGCTTAGGAAAGTCGCCTTTTTCCATTAGGCGGTAAAGCGTTGAACAAGACAGGCCCACCCGCTGCTCTACTTCGCGGCGGCGGAGAATATGATTTGTGGAAGACATGTTCACACCTCGCTTGATTCAGACGTGTTAATGAAACGACCGAAAAACGGGGTGATAGGAGGGGGCTCAGTACTCCTGTCGGCGCACTTTGGCCTGACTACTGAGGTTCCGCGTGAAAGGTACGATTGGTTGGCTAGGGTGCAGCAATATGCTCCCTCAAAGGTATCAATGACCATATCGGTATTCGCCTTCTGTAATCGAAACATAGGATATTCATAGCGCGGTATTTGCCTCTGTTAGCCTTCTGTGCTTCCTGCGTAGAAGACGGTTTTTTGGATTCGCTTTCAAAAATTAAGCAAACAACAGCTCTTAAAGGGCTTGATCGTTTGCGCATCGCTAGGCTGTACGCCTAACCAGTATGTCAATTTATACAGCCCTTTCAGAATTATGCAAGCCTATTCAGGCGTTCTCATTTATCCGCCACAACCCACGATGGCGTTTAAGTCGGTGCCAGATTGCGCAATAAGATTTCAGGTTACGGATGTTATAAGCGGGTTGGGTTGGGTTGGGTTGGGTTGGGTTGGGTTGGGTTGGGTTGGGTTGGGTTGGGTTGGGTTGGGTTGAGTTGGGTTAGCCTTAGCAGCAGCTGTGTAGCGCACCCTCAGTTTGAGTAATCACCCGGCTCGGCCGCCAAAGCTGGCGCTTATCACGTTACCGGCTGCGGCTGCTGTCTTGAGCTGATCCAGGTAATCGGCCCAGCGTTGCATCATTTCCCGGCGTTGCTCCAGGTGCTGGGTGCGGTTGTAGGCCCTGCCGTTTGTGTCCCTTACCTCATGCGCCAGCTGTTGCTCGATCCACTCAAAGCGGTAGCCCAAAACCTCATCAAGCAGGGTGCGGGCGGTGGCTCTGAATCCGTGGGCGGTGTGGGTGTTATTGTCGTACCCCATGTTTAGTAGAGCTGTGCGTACCCCATTTTCAGATAGCGGGCGGCTAGCACCTCTGACACCCGGGAACACGTATTTACTGCGGCGGGTGAGCGGTTCCAACTCCCTAAGTATCTCGATACTCTGGCGACTGAGGGGGATGATGTGATCGTTGCGCATCTTCATGCGGTCGCCGGGAATAACAATCATCTGGTTATCAAAGTCCACCTCTGCCCACTCTGTTTGCCTTAGCTCTCCAGGGCGGCAAAACCACAGGGCTGAACACTTTAGGGCAGCTATCACTGCCGGGGTGCCCTGATAGTTATCAATGGCAAGCAGCAGCCTTCCGAACTCCTGAGGGGTGGTAATTGCGGCGTAGTGTTTGGTCTGTTTAGGCTTGAGCGTGCCCACCAAATCACCCGCTGGGTCACGGCTGGCCCTGCCGGTTGCTATGGCGTATTTGAAAACCTTGCTGGCATAGCTGCGCACCCGGTGGGCTGTTTCGTAGTGTTCTTTGGCCTCTATCTTGCGGATAAGGGTTAACAGCTCAGGCGCTTCTATTGAGTCTATGGGACGGCTTCCAATCACCGGGAACAGGTATTTCTCCATTCGCCCTTTAATCTTATCGGCGTTGCTTTGAGCCCATCCGGCAGACTTGAGTTGGTGCCACTCCAGCGCTATAGCTTCAAAGCTATTCAGTGCTGCCGTTATGGTTGCCTGCTTCCTAGCCCTCTTAGCTACGCTGGGGTCTGTCCCTTCAGCCAACAGTTGCCGGGCTTCGTCCCGTTTGGTGCGGGCGGCTTTCAAGCTAGTCTCAGGATAAACGCCGATAGACAGCAGTTTCTCCTTACCAGCAAAGCGGTATTTCATGCGCCAGTATTTGGCCCCGTTGCGCTTCACCAGCAGAAACAGGCCCTTTTCGTCAGCTAGCTTGTAGTCCTTTTCAGCCGGTGCGGCGGCCTTTGCCTGTTTATCGGTCAACGGCATGGAGTCCCCCTCTGAATGCGCTATTTGGGGGTATCAGATTTCACAAAAGCAAATACACCCCTAGATATACCCCCAGACACCCCCGGATAGGGTGGGCACGTATGGGAATAGCTGAACACAGAGATTAGGCTGTACGCCGCATGGGCACAAGGGATAAAGGAATAGGTAGGCACAGGAAAGAATGGTGATTGGTGCCGTTAAGAGGACTCGAACCTCCGACCTGCTCATTACGAGTGAGCTGCTCTACCAGCTGAGCTATAACGGCGATCAGGAATAGGTCCAAAAATATTAGCAACGGCGCATAACTAGAACAAGCAGCCGCTTGTGCAGCCCGACACAACCTTCTATTTTATGTGGGATTAGCCTGTATTCAGGTTTCAGCAGGGACGCTGTGTACCAACCATAATAATGAAGAACAGCGTGGGGGATATGTCGCCTATGGGTACGCCCGGCTTCCTGCCGATGGAAGAGTTTCAGAGCCTGCTCGAACAGCTGAGCCAGTGCGGTTACCGCTGTGTAGCCCCACAGGTCAAAGATGGCGCACTGCTGTTCGAAACCATCGAGCACATCAACGCCCTGCCCCGCGGCATAGTGCAAACCCAGGCACCGGGCCGATACCAGCTGCAACAGACCGACTCCCCGCGTTATTTCAGCTGGGCCAATGGCCCCCAGGCCTTAAAGCCCCTTACCTTCGCTCCCCGAGAAAATCTCTGGTATTCCGAAGTCACGGCAGAGGGAGGGTTGCGCTTTCGCGAAGCGCCTACCGAAACCGAACCCCTGGCAGTGATTGGAGTACGCTCCTGCGACCTGGCGGCGCTTAAACTCCAGGAACAGCACTTCCAGGGCGATCAGCTTGACCCTTACTTCACGGCCCGACGCCAGCGCCTGTTTCTGGTAGCCATCAGCTGTACCCACCCGGCCGATACCTGCTTCTGTGCGGCCACCGGCGATGGTCCGGAAGTAGACAGCGGCTTCGATATCTCACTGTACGAAACCGATCACGGCTATTTTGTCAGCCCCGGCAGTATCAACGGTGAAGCCATAGTGCAGCGGCTCACTCTGGAGCCTGGCGATGCCAAAGCGTTCACCCAAGCCCAAAAAGAGGTGACCGACTCCGCCGCCCAGCAGTTACGTCAGCTACCGGGCGAGGACCTGCAGCACAGTTTATTCACCAACCTGGATCACCCGCGCTGGCAGGAGGTTGCCGAACGCTGCCTGAGCTGCGGCAACTGCACCCAGGTCTGTCCCACCTGCTTCTGCCACAGCGAAAACGATGTGCCGGATATCTCCGGCACGAAGACCGGGCATGAGCGTCAGTGGGACTCCTGTTTCAGCCCCGGCCACAGCTACCTGCACGGTATCACCCTGCGTCAGGAAACCTCCCAGCGCTATCGTCAGTGGCTGACCCACAAATTCGGCAGTTGGCACGAACAATATGGCCGCAGCGGATGCGTCGGCTGTGGCCGTTGTATCACCTGGTGCCCGGTGGGAATCGATCCGACCGAGGAGCTGGCGGCGATCTGTACCCCCCCTAGCGGCAAGGAAAACTGACCGTGAATCCCTATCTGCCTCTCGAGGCCGAAGTGGTGGAGCGGATTCAGGAAACGCCCACCATCGTCACCCTGCGGCTGCGCCTTACCGATGCCGATGCGCGCCATCGGTTCTACTGCGCGCCTGGGCAGTTCAATATGCTCTACCTTTACGGGGTGGGTGAAGTGCCTATCTCTATCAAGTCAGGTCCCCAGGGCTTTCTCGATCAGACGCTGCTGCTGGATCACACCATCCGCGCCGTCGGTCGTGTTACCCGCGCCCTGGTGCGGCTGCAGCCTGGAGACCGTCTGGGACTTCGCGGCCCCTACGGACAGGGCTGGCCGATGCAGCGCGCCCGCGGCCAGGATGTGCATATCATCACCGGCGGTCTGGGCTGCGCACCAGCGGTCTCGGTCGTCCATGACCTGATGCGTCAGCGTGAACTCTATGGCCATATTTCCGTGGTTCAGGGCGTGAAACATGCTGATGATCTGATCTGGCATGAGCAGTATGAGCATTGGTCGCAGCAGCCCGATACCCAGGTACTGCTGGCTGCCGACCAGGCAAGCGCCCGCTGGCACTGGCATACCGGCATGGTCACAGGCCTGCTGGATAAACTTCGGTTACAACCGGACCGCGCCATCGCATTTCTCTGCGGCCCCGAACCGATGATGCGCGCCTCTGCCGAACGGCTCATGGAGCTGGGGCTTAATGCGGACCGGATCTGGCTCAGCATGGAGCGCAATATGCAGTGCGCTGTCGGCCACTGCGGCCACTGCCAGTTCGGCGCCAAGTTTATCTGTCGCGATGGCCCGGTCTTTAATTATCCGCAGGTACGCGACCTGCTCGGTACAAGGGGATTTTGATGAAGCCCTTTGGAGAAAAGCCCCGCATTGCAGTGCATAAGTTCAGCTCCTGCGATGGTTGCCAACTGGCGTTTCTTAATCTGGGCGCAAACCTGATTACGCTAAGCCAGCGTGTTCAGCTGACTCACTTTCTTGAAGCCGGTCTGGACGCCCCTGACACCCCGGTTGATATCGCCTTTGTTGAGGGCAGCCTGTCCACACCGGATGAAGTGGAGCGGATCCGTAAGGTACGTGAGAACAGTCGCTATCTGGTCAGTATCGGTGCCTGCGCCACCGCCGGAGGCTTACAGGCGCTACGCAACCTGGATAACAAACATGACGAATGGCGTGACGCGATTTACGCCCAGCCCGAATTTATCAACACCCTTAAACATGCGCGCCCCATCGCTCAAGAAGTGCGGGTCGACTACGAACTCTGGGGCTGCCCGATCAATAGTCGTCAGTTGGTAGCCTGCATCAACGCACTACTGTTCGGCGTGCCGCCGTTCGATAACAGCGAAAAGCTCTGCCTGGAGTGCAAGCGCCAGCAGAAGGTCTGCGTGATGGTCACCGAAGACAAGCCCTGCCTGGGACCTGTCACCCGCACCGGCTGCGGCGCGCTCTGCCCAAGTTTTGGACGTGACTGCTACGGTTGCTATGGCCCCTCGGAAAACAGCAATACCCAAAGCCTGAGCCGCCGTTTTGCCGGTATGGGGCTGCTGCCCGATGCCATCGCCCGGCGTTTTTTGCTGATCAACAGCGCAAGCCCTGCCTTCAATGAAGCGGGGCTTGCCGCACGAGCAACCGGGGAGGAGAAGGATGGGCAATAAGCGACGAATACGGATCGATGTTCCGGCGCTGACTCGGGTTGAAGGCGAAGGCTCACTTACCCTTAAGATCGACCAAGGGCGTATTGAACAGTTGCAGCTGTCGATCTTTGAACCACCGCGCTATTTCGAGAAATTTCTGGAAGGGCGCGCCTGGCATGAAGTGCCGGATATTGTCGCGCGTATATGTGGTATCTGCCCGGTGGCCTATCAGATGAGTGCAGTTCAGGCACTGGAGATGGCTTTCGACGTCACACCCTCCGACTGGGTCCAGCGCATGCGCCGCCTGTTCTACTGCGGAGAGTGGATCCAGAGCCATGCTCTGCATATCCACCTGCTGGCCTTGCCCGACTACCTGGGCTTTGACAGCGTGATCGGCATGGCGGAAAAACACCCGGATGAAGCCCGTCGTGGGCTGGCCCTTCAGGCGCTGGGCAACGAGCTGATTAAGCTGTTTGGCGGACGTTCGGTACACCCGGTGGGCGCTCGTGTCGGGGGCTTTCACCATGCACCCGATACCCTAGCCATGGAACGGCTGCATGAAAAGCTACAGCAGCTCAAACCTGAAGCCCAGGCGCTGACGGACTGGTGTGCTTCACTGCCGATGCCAGAAGTGGTGGATAACTTTATATCGGTGGCGATGACCAACACCACTGAATACCCCTTTCATACCGGCCGCCTGACCAGCTCGGAGGGCCTGGATATTAGCGCCCAGCAATGGGAACAATACTTCCGTGAGGAACAGGCTCCACACTCCACCGCGCTCTGGTCGTTCCTTCATAACAGACCCTACCTGGTCGGCCCCCTCGCCCGCTTGAACCTCAACAGCACACACCTGCCTGCTTCAATCACTGCAAGACTAAAAAACAAAGGGGTTAGTTTTCCCAGCCAGAACATGTTTCACAGCATGCTCGCCCGCGCCGTTGAGATCGAGATCGCTATCGAAGAAGCGCTGGCAATCAGCGGCAGCTATCACCTGCCGGACCGCCCCTACATTGAAATCACACCCCGCGAGGGCGTTGGCTACGGCATGACGGAAGCGCCCCGCGGACTGCTCTGGCATCGCTATGAAACCGATGCAAAGGGGCTGATCCACTCAGCGCGTATCGTTCCTCCCACCAGCCAGAACCAGGCACGTATCGAGCAGGACCTGCACCATTCACTGCAGGCGTTCGGTCTTGACCGTAGCGAAGAGGAACTGCGGCTTCATTGCGAAAAGGTGATTCGCAACTACGATCCCTGTATATCCTGCGCCACCCATTTTCTGCAGCTAAAGCTAGAGCGTAGATGAGCGACAAACTGAAGATTATCGGTATCGGCTCACCGAACGGTGATGATCGTCTGGGGTGGACGGTGATCGAACGGCTGTCGGAAAGGCTTGGCGAGAGAAAGGATGTTGAGCTGATTGCTCTAGATCGACCCGGTGTCGGGCTGATCGATTATCTGGCGGGTGAAACGGAATGTTGGCTGGTGGATGCGGTGAAAAGCGAGAGGAAAGCCCCCGGCTGCTACCTGCAACCGGGGCTTGATCAGCTGCTGCAGGCGGGAAGCGCTACAACTGGATCACATGGCGTTGGCCTGGCCGAAGCCCTGAATCTGGCCGGTACTCTTGGTCTGCTTCCGCAGCGCCTCGAACTCCACGGCATTACGATCGGCACGACGAATATCGTCGGCCAGGATCTGAGCCTGGCGGTTAACACAGGTGTTAACAGACTGGTTGAACGCTTTCTTGAGCGCCTGGAAAAAAATCTTGTTCATACAGCAACCTTCAACGGTGGTGTGGGTTCTTTGGGATCGTCATCCGGATCATCTGATTGATCCTGTGCGATCAGGTACTCTTTTATCGCTTCCGACACCTTTTCATTCAGCCCCGGCAGGCCGGTATTGCCAAACAGCCGGTTAAACTCCAGCACATAGGGATGGCCATCAACCATCGCGATATCGAAGCCGGCGTGATTAACGTCGAGCTTTTTCGCCAGTGTTAACGCCAGCTCAATAGCCGCTGCGGGCAGAGGCGTCTCTGCATCCACTTTGCCGCCCTGAGACAGGTTATTGTGAAACCCGTCGAAGCCCTGCAAGCGCCAGAAACCGCTGATAACCCGATCACCGATGACGATAATCCGCAGATCCCGGTCGATCGGAAGCAGTTCCTGCACGTAAAGCACATCAGTGCGGCTGCGGTATGCGTTCCAATCCTTCTGCGTGCGTATCAGCCAAACGCCTTGTCCCATCGATGCCTTCGGCAACTTGGCAACAAAAGGCAGTACCATCTGCGACCAGATACGCTCGGCGCCACTCTCGGTATTCGGTTCGATCAGCGTCCAGGGCATATTGCCCGGCGCCACCATCTCGAAAGCACGGCTCATCTCAACCTTGTCATGACCGATCATATAGGTCGCCAGACTGGGAAAGATCCGACTTTTCAAGCCGAAAAGAATACCGCCGAGCTGCCAGTACTCGGGAAAAAGCACCCATTGGGCCTCTGCGATCTCCGCTTTATGGCGAAACATATGTTCCGGTTTGATATAGCGGACATCCGGCAGGCCAAGCGTACGAAACGCATCAAACGACACGCACTGCATTGGATTTTCTCGGATTAGGGCCCCGCGGCGGATCACCGAAAGGGACGTTAAGCAACTGGACCAGGAACCTGGCCGTAAGGTCAGAAGCGCGGCGAATTGTAAACCCCGACATGGTGGGTTGTCAGGCTTTTTATTGGTGAAATTTTCTACACCAATTTTAGAAGATTGACTAGTTTTCAATCAGTAGTGGAAGCATTCAGTAGTTTGCTTTCAGCTACTGGATTTCGGGGCCAGAATCCCGATTCAACCTCCGTTCTATTCTTGATAGACTCGAGTTCATCATATCCTTTTTCTTCCCAGGCCGGTGGTTGGCGACACGCCTCACCGGTCTTTTTTCGTTCGCTCGTCAGAGCTCTTTGATCCTCGTGCCATCAAGGAATATGGCAATTCCCTGCTCCAGGCTTTTTTCCGGCAGATCTGGCGGGTAAGCGACGCCGAACAGAGCCTGCTGATGCCAGGGCTCCTTGATCAGATCGATGAACTGCCCTGCTGCAAGCTCGCAGCTGTCGACTTTCAGGCGTCCTTTATCGGCCTGGCTGCGCAGAAACTCGGTTAGCCGGCTACGCACCCTTTCAGGGCCGTTAGCGTAGAAAATCCGCTGAATATCTTCACGGTCAGCGCCATTGACCGATATCACCAGACGAAACAGCGCGATCGCGTGGGGAGTATTAATCTGTTCAATGAAGCGGCGACCAAAGCTTCTCAACCCCTCTTCCAGACCGTCATGCCATACGACACGATCATCGACGCTGTCGAAGAGGTCGTTGGTAGCCTGCTGCATCATCGCTTCAAACAGGCCCAGCTTGTTACCAAAGCAGCGATAGAGCGTGCTCATGGAACCGCCGGCCCGTTTCATGATTTCGCCGATACTGGCGTTTTCGAAGCCCTGCTCGAGAAACACCTCGCGGGCCGCATCCAGAATTCGCCGCTGGCGTTCACGCCCTTTCGGAGTCATCGCCTGGTTGTCGTTACACTGTTCGGGATTACTCATACTTTTCCACCGGTCGGGCGTCCGTGCTGACATAAATCCGAATTAGCCATGCGTTATAACCGCACCTTTATACCAGAGCGCCAAGGTCAGATACTGGACGCAGATCAATAGTGTAATGTATATTACATTATCATTTTACCCCGAAGCACAGGTCTTGGGCCGCCCATAACGATATCCAGGCCCGCCAATTAAACCTTCAGTGCCGCTTCACCACCAACGTTCGCTTACTCCGGCTTTTCCACCCAAGGCGCCGGAGCTTTCACTTTTTCGGAGTCATGAATGACAGCAGGCATTAAAAGCCTACATATACCCGGCTTTCTCTTTATTCTGGCGGCACTGACAGCGTTGGCACCGCTGGCCACCGATGCTTATCTACCGGCGGTACCCACCATCGCCGAGTCACTGGGAGCCAGTGTGCATCAGGTAGAACTGTCTATCAGCTTCTTTCTGCTCGGGTTTTCTCTCGGCCAGCTGTTCGGCGGCCCCTTCTCCGATCACTTCGGCCGTCGCGTGGGTATCTTCACCGGCCTTAGCCTGTTTCTTACCGGCTCGCTGGCGATCATGTTTACGCCCAACGTGGAGTGGCTCTGGTGTTTCCGTATTCTGCAGGCCCTGGGAGGCGGCATGACCGTGGTGAACACCCCGGCTATTGTGCGTGACCTTTATAGTGGTCGCGAGAGCGCGCAGACACTGTCACGTATGGCCGTGATTCTGATGCTGGCACCGCTGATGGCGCCGATCCTGGGTAGCCTGGTGCTGCAAACGCTGGGCTGGCACATGATCTTCGGTTTGCTGTTGATCTACGGTGCCATTATCGCCGTCGTGATTTACCGCTCTCTGCCAGAAACCCGAGTGGTGCAGAAAGATCGGCCCAATGCGATCAGGCGCTACTGGATGGTATTGAAGAACCGCCATGCCGTGGGATACCTGGCATCCGCCTGTTTCGGCTACGGCAGTCTGTTTGCTTTTATCACCAGCTCGCCGTCGGTGTACATGGGATATTTCAACCTGTCAGAGTCGGTCTACCCTTTCGCGTTCGGCGCCAACGTTTTCTCGGTACTGGTGATGAACAAGCTCAACATCCGCCTGCTGGGTAAACACGCGCCCCGTAAGTTGTTACTGGGCGGCCAGGTGGTCCAGTTGATTACAGGCGCGGCGCTGTTACTGTTCGTTGCCCTTGGCGGCGACTCACTGAACATTTTCCTGTTTATTCCGCTGGTGATGCTGTTCTTTGGCTGCCACGGTCTGGTCAGCGCCAACTCCATGGCCGGGATCACCGACTTTTTCCCGCGTAACAGCGCTACGGCCACGGCGCTCATGGGTGCCTGCGGCTTTGCCTTCGGTTCTCTTGCGGGCTCAGTTGCCAGCCTGTTTGCGGATGGCACACCTCTGCCGATGACCCTGGTGATGTTTGGCTGCGCCCTGCTCGCACCGGCGATCCGCCTGTTACTGCAGATGGGGCCGGCACCAGAGCCGGCCGAATAAACCATATTCGACCCACTCCGGCGGGCTCAAGTCAGGCCGGAGTGATCAACGCATCCATTTCGCTCGGCTCCGGTTTTTTCTCTTCGTTTCGCGCCCCGGCAATAAACTCCGCCCCCCAACGACGGATATCGTGATAGGTGACGATATCGTAAAGCAGGCGGATACGGGTGGCGGCTTCGCTCGGCGTCATTACCAGCCCCTGGTAACAGCGTTCCGCCAGATCATGCAGATCGTGCGGGTTGGTCAGCAGCGCGCCATGCAGCTCGGCTGCCGCTCCGGTAAATTCCGAAAGCACCAGACGACCCGCACCTTCTGTGAGCCCCTGAATCGCGACAAACTCTTTAGCGACCAAGTTCAGGCCATCACGCAGCGGTGTGATCCACATGACGTCAGCACGCTCATAAAAAGCGGTCAGCTGCTGCATCGGGAAACCGCGGTAGTAGTAACGGATCGGCGTCCAGCCCACCTGTGCAAAGCGTCCGTTGATACGCCCCACCGCCTGCTCGATATCCGCCACCAATTCCTGGTAAACCTTGATCTCCTGCGCCGCCGGCACACAGATGATCACCAGGGTGACCTCATTGAGCATATCCGGGTGGGCATCGAGCATCTTCTCGAACGCCAGCAGTTTCGGTAGCACGCCTTTGGTGTAATCCAGACGTTCAACCGAGAGAATCACCTGCCCATCCCCTTTGACACCTACATCCTCTTCCAGCAGACGCTTCTGCTTGCGATAGGCACGGGAATCCAACGCCTGCTTCATCCGGTCGATATCCAGACCGACCGGATGGGCGCCCAGGCGAATGGTACGGTGAGTCGTCTCGATCTCTGTGGTCATTTCACCAAGGCCAGCCGCACAGCCATAGGTCAAAAAGCGCGGCGCACAGGGCTGACGCTCCTGCACCTGAAACGGCATCACGCCACGTACCACATCGACAAAGTTTTCCACCTGGCGCGGGATATGGAAGCCGACATAGTCGCATTGCAGCAAGCTGCCAACGATCTCTCGACGCCAGGGCACCACGTTGAAGATATCCGCGGAGGGGAAGTGAGTATGGTGGAAGAAGGCGATCTTGAGATCCGGGCGCCGCTCACGCAGGTACGCCGGTACCATCCAGAGGTTGTAATCATGGATCCAGACCAGAGCGCCCTCGGCAGCTTCCTCGGCGGCCTTTTCAGCAAACTTGCGGTTCACCTCGCAGAACACCTCCCAATGATCCTCACGGAACTCCGCGCGCTCCCAGAAGGTGTGCAGCATGGGCCAGAACGCTTCCTTGGAGAAACGCTTGTAGAAGATATCCACATCTTCCTTGAGCAGTGGAACACGGGAGCAGATCAGGTTGGGGTAGGCCTCTTTGTCGACGCTGGTATGCGTAACAAAAGGTTCTTCGGTGCCATCATCGATACTCCAGGCGATCCAGGCGCCTCGGGTACCATCGCCAAAGAAGCTGAGCAGCGTGGGCAGAATACCATTGGGGGAACTGTGCGGCTGGCGTCGAACCTTGCCCTTCTCACGCACCTCTTCATAGGGCAGACGATGATAGACCATCACCAGATCCGAGGTACCGCGTTCGGTGTCATCGAACCCCTCATGAGCCACACCCTGAGGCCCGAGGAAGCCGAAATGGCTCATCGCTTCAAGGATCCCGCCACAGCCGGGCTCCTCCGTATGCAGAATCCAGGCGTTCTTCTCGGTCGCTTCCAGCAGGCTCTGCTCAGAGCCACCGACACAGACTCCCTTGAAGGTACCATCGAGCATCGGCAGATCATTCAGGGTATCGCCGGCACAGAGCACATCATCCGGGTGCTCCTCCATGAAACTAACCAGGCGGCTCAAGGTAGCGCCCTTATTGGCACCTTTGGGCAGAAAGTCCAGGTAGTAGTTGGAGGAGTACAGCAAGTCGCAGCCGAGATCCTTTGCGATCTGGCGTACTTCATCCGTCACCGCATCACGCTCACAGAACCAGGAGCAGCGACGGGTCTGAGGCACTTCCTGACGGCGAATGTTTTCGAATTTTTCCATCGCCTGCACGATCGGGAACTCGCCGGGCCAATTCTGCTCGATCTGCTCCAGCAACTCAGAGACAGGCTGCAACGTGGCCCCATCGATCACAGTCGCCCCCACATCACAAATGATGTACTCCGGCTCGGGAATCCCAGGGTCTGACAACAGCGGCATCACCGCCTCCAGGCCACGCCCGGTGACAAAGACCAGACGAATGCCGGGGTGAGCATTGATCAGTTGATAAAGACGAGCCCGGTCGTCAGGATTGCCGCTAAGAAACGTACCATCCAGATCGGTCGCTAAAATCATCGTTTTGACTCCTTCTCGTGGATCGGGGCCAGACGTGGCTGAGCACCGGAACAGCGGGCGAACAATATTGCGCCCGGGCTGTTCAACGGTTCAAAAGAGCACACTTTTTCCTGCCTGTGTCGCATTGCGCACAAATACGGTGCAAACAAAGCACACAGGCTGCCAACGTCTGGAATGAGGATAGGGTATGGGCCGCTAACGCGGGTTGGAGATAGGCCTGATATAGAGCCCGCCAAGGCGGAAAGCATTGGCGTGAAACGCGGAGTTTTTTGGGTATTACGATTAAAAATCAAAAACATAACATGCCGGTATACCGATAAATTCTTAGATGCTGATCGGCTTTACCCAGCTTGGTCGCTTAGCGGCTTCGTATCGACGAGGCCCCAGCATTCGAAGCAACCTCTGTAAGGTCCTCCTGTAGGCTAATCTATGCGCTTTTAAGCGCCCTCACCTCTGAATCTGCAAGTTTCACACCACCGCCACATCTGGCGATGGCTCATCTGACACAACAGAGCCTCAGGCAGACTCGCTCCGCTCTGAGTCACGCATTCTGATGCGATAGGCGTTGGCGGCCATTTTCCAGGTAGGCATGTGCGCCTTTACATCCATACGCTCGATATATTCCTCACTCAGCGTGGCGGACAGATCCACGCCGAGCTCATTATCGATCGTTGGTAGCAAGGCATCGGCAATATGAACCGCACAGAGGGCATTAAAGGTCTGTCCGACAGACTCTTCCGGGTTATGGTGCATCATCACCGCCTCTACAACCTGGGGCGACAAATTCCACATATCCAGCAGGTAAGCACCCAGCTCCGCATGGGTGACGCCATAAGCCATACGCTCAACCAGATGCAGCGGCTGTTTTTTACGCGCCGCAAAACGCAGCACTTTCAGATACCCTTCCCCCTGCTCCGCTGCCAGCATCAGCATACCCACATCCAGCAGCAGGCCCGCCAGAAACGCCTGATCCTTCAATGCCGGATTGTTTTTGGCGAACGGAGTCGCAATCTCCTGCGCCAGACGGGCAACACTGAGCGCTCGCTGGTTCATCCGGTCAAAGGAGAACAGCTTCCAGCCGGAATCATCCGGATAGTGAGCGTTAAGATGACCCGACAGCGCCAGCCCGCGAACGGTACGCACCCCCAGTAAAGTCAGGGCTTCTGTCAGGCTGGATATAGTGCGGTTCAGACCGAAATAGCTGGAGTTAACCAGACGTATAATCCGAACAGCGAGCGCAGGGTCTCGCTCAACAATAATGGCTATGTCGCGGGTGTTGGTGCGCTCGCTACTGAGCGCGTTGCTCAACTCCCGGTATATGGATGGCGAAGAGGGCAGCTGGCGAAATGCGCCAAAGGAACGCACTACCTTATCCCTGTATAGCTGACGGGTTACCAGCACGGTCTGCTCAACGGAAGCGATAATCTCTTCGATACTCGCCCCCTGGAAGATCGTGCGATGCACCACATCCAGAGCTTTAGCCAGCTTGGTAGAACTTAACGGCGGGGATAGTAGAATTCGGGCGACTTTCGGTTTGATCTGAGAAACCTGCTTGAGGATACCTATCTCGCGCTCGAAGCTAGAGATCGCACCTACGATCACTGCATCAAACGCAGTCTGCCTGAGCAGCTCAAGGGCAACCCGTTGATCGTCATTACGCACGATCTCCCAGTTACAGCCCTCCTGAACGAGACCACTGCCCCAAGTCACAAATGCAGAGTGAGGATCTATAAATAGAATTTTCAGCGGCCCGGTCTCTTTGCTTTCACCGGTTTCAGCTCTGTTCATATCGCGCTCGTCACAAACATTAAAGAGGTGTACCTCGAAAGCCGGTTCACCCTAACCCCAAGACTCGCTCAGAACAGGTTATTGAGTCTGAGCGTCTCCAAAAGTAAACGACATACTTCAGATCCTCAGAAGTGGTGGACTCTTCTCAGTTCACTCTCCTTCGACAGCCCAGCCGTCCCGACAGGGACCCGCGGCTTTGCGTCCCCCGATTACTCGGGGTTTGCCTTTTCGAGAAAGGATCCGGGTTTGCGGAAGCTTATCCGATACGGCCCTAAATTAGCCCTTAGGAGATTAGTGCTTCATCCCCGGAATATAGCACAAGGCCGTTTGCACAATGAACAGCGTTGCTGATTTACTCTATTTAACCTGATCTAAATAAGACCTTTCATATTCAGATTAAGGCCTGATGATGAAACCGTATATATCTGAATACACTTCTATTACCACATTACAGCATGGCACTCTTTCTCTGATCTCGCCATTCAACGCTTCTTAACGTTACGGCCGCCATTGAGCTCCAGGCAACTACCGGTGACATAAGGGTTATCCAGCAGATAGCGTACCGCCTGGAAAACCACCTCTGCGCCAGGTTCTATTCCCAACGCTGACTTGGCCAGGGTCTTGGTTCGATAGGCCTCGTCATCATCGGCATTAAACAGAATCATTGATGGCGCGATGCTGTTTACCTTGATTCCTGGCGCAAGCAGGCCGGCAAACGAGAGCGTGAGGTTTTCCAGTGCTGCCTTGGACGCTGCATAGGCTATGTGCCGGGGGCTGCCCTGACGGGCGATAAAATCAGTCATATGGATAATGTCACCGCCCCCTTCCGCCTCAAACCAGCGCTTTGCCGCCTGGTTGATCAAATAGGGGGCCTGCACATGCACCATCATCATCTGCTGCATAGCCTGCGCACCCGCGCTGTCATCCATCCAGTCCGACGCATTATGGATAATGGCCCGAAGTGTCAGCTTACGCCTGTCGA
The DNA here is from genome assembly GCF_900108065.1 of Marinobacterium lutimaris. Classification (GTDB taxonomy): domain Bacteria; phylum Pseudomonadota; class Gammaproteobacteria; order Pseudomonadales; family Balneatricaceae; genus Marinobacterium_D; species Marinobacterium_D lutimaris. The sequence goes on from NZ_FNVQ01000002.1 coordinate 162,038, forward strand.
TCTCATCGATCAGTGCCTGAATACCATCCACGGTGGAAAAGTCAGCCAGAATAACCTCGACACCCTCCAGCGGAGATAACTCCCACTCCTTGCGTAGATGTCGACAGGTGATAATCACCGGGTAACCCTCTTCCACCAGACGTTTGGCGCAATGCAGACCCAGGCGCTGGGCGCCGCCGGTGATCAGGATGCTCGGTTTGTCGCTCATGTTTCGCTCCTGAGACGATCCAACCCGCAAAGCGTTGCAGTGCCACTGCAGAGCTCGGCCAGCGAGGAAGCACAACCTTCAGCTAGCCCCTTACCCCCTGAAAGGCGCCAGAGAAAGAGCCTTTCGCTGCAGCCGAGCATCAGCACGCCCCAGCCACAATGTCGCTGTAATCGACTAAACAGCTCGGCCTGATACTCAGCATCTATAGGCATATCCACAAAGAGTTCCCGACGCAGGCGCTCCGCCAGGCCACCAAACTCGGCAGCAATTTCAACTCCAGCGCATTGCAGCAGATGCTCAAACTCCGCCATAAGCGCGAGCGCATGCTCAACGGAACCTGACGCCCCTGCCACACCCAACGAAAGCTGCTCTGAGGCGGACTGCGCATTAGCAAGCAGATAGCTTCCCAGTACGGGTAGCGCTTGCGCCAATGGCTGATTGAATACTGCCTTATCCAAGGTTGGCGTCGCAGGCATTCGCTGTGGGTCTACGAGACGATAGCCGCGTTCAGCCTTGGCGCTGTCCCAGGGCATGATCGGCAATTGAGCAGCCAGTTCGCGGGCAAAAGCAAACAACGCTTCCGCTGGACCCTGGCGCAGTTCAAGTTCCAGTTCACAAATCCCAGATGCCTGCCCCTCAGCTGTCGCCTCCCCCAGATCCAGGGCGACCTCAACCTCGACCGGCTGACCTGCAAAACTCCAGTTAAGCAGCCCTTTGGTACGCTGGAAATCGGTTCGGAACAGCGGCGTCAAAGCGGACACAGTTTCACTATTGAGCACTTCGGGTAGATCAAGCTCGGCCAACCGCTGCAGATCAAGCTGGTCTCTGTCGAGGTACCAGTCCCATTCGTCACGGACACTGAAACCGGCCAGGCTTTCACCACGGCCCTTGAAAGTCTGGATAATCTGATCACCATCTCGGCGCAGCCTCAGGGCATAACCGGCTCGATCAAGCGCCAGACCCGGCGTGTCGTAATACTGATTGAACAGCTCAACCTGTTTCCAGCCACCGCTTCGTCGCTGCTGGAATATGGGCAGAGACGTTGGATCGACCTCCAGCGGATCGGGCAGGCGTAACTTGATTTCGGTTTCGGTCAGCATCCCAAAGTCCAGCTCTCCAGCAGTTAACGCAACGCCGTATCAATCACGGCGATCACACAGGGTGATCGAAACGGAGTCGGCAAAACGCAGGGCATGGGGCTTGTCGATCTCCACCTGAGCAAAGCAGACCATCGGATCCTCCATCGCCAGCGCCAGCACTTCACTCGCCATGCGCTCCAGCAGCAGGAATCTGCCGCCCTCTACATGGTTGATGATCGCCTTGTTGATGGTGCGGTAGTTCAGCGCATGATCGATATCGTTATGCTGAATGGCGCTGCGCACGCGGTAGCGGATCAGCACGTTGATGATTACATCCTGCAGTTTCTGCTTCTCCTCATCGTTGATCCCGATGTAGGTTCTCAGTCGCAGATTTTTGATTCTGATGGTCGCCTGTCCCGGCTCGGCCTGGTTCATTTAGCTCTTCCTGTAAACGACGAGTTCCCCGGCTCTTGAAGCGAGGGAAGTGAAAACTTCTTCGAAACATCATACACATACAGATCGTCGCAATCACCGTGCCCTGGTATGCCCACTGCGCGCGTGACACTGCAGATTTAAGCCCGCCTTAAGCCTGAAACCTTAGCTTGGTGCCTGCGAAGATCACCCCCAAAGATCAAACCAATAACAAGAGCCCTGCGATGAGCGAAGCCCCGATTCCTTTCCGCACCAGCCTCTGGATCACACTGACCTTGTTTGGCCTCGCGCTGTTATGTCAGTTTTCCCGGCTGGACCTGCTACTGGAAAGGTCGATCTATTACTCTCTGGAAGGCGGATCAGGTGGCACCTTCCCCTGGCACAACAGTTACCTGCTCTACGACCTGATCCACGAGGGCGGCCGCTGGCTGGTCAAGCGGCTGTTTTTCCTCTCCGTGTTCCTGCTGCTGGCTGCGCTTGTAGTGCCACAACTGAAACCCTGGCGCCTGCGCTTTCTTTTTGTAGTGCTGTGTACGCTGCTGAGCACCGCTCTGATCAGTTACCTGAAACATCACACCACGCTGCCCTGCCCACAGAACCTGACCGAGTTTGGCGGCGACCGGCACTGGGTCGATATCTGGCAGCTGTTTTCGACAGAACTGCCGGTGGCCAGTTGCTATCCCGCGGGCCACTCCTCCGGCGGCTACGCCTGGCTCTGCCTGGCATTTATCTTTCCTTACCGCAGCCGCGCCTTCTATCTGGCACTGTTACCCGGCGCTTTGCTCGGGCTCGTCTTCGGCATCGCCCAGCAGCTGCGCGGCGCACACTTTATCTCCCACGACCTAACCACTATCGCGTTTTGCTGGGCCTTAGCCGCGCTGATGCTTTACCTGTTTCAAGCGATAAACCGATTTTGCCAGTCACTCAAATCCACCCGGCGCTACACCCAGCAGAGCCGTTGATACCCGCCCCCTGAACATTCTTTGTCGAATACGTATACTGCCAAGAAAAGCTTTGGAAGATGCAGATGGATTCAGCGGGCCCGCAACGCTTATCGCTGGTAGCAGATATAGGCGGCACTAATGCCCGCTTTGCGCTGCTTTTGCCTGACCAGATGCGCCCTATTGAAATGCGGAGCCTCGAAGTCAGCGAGTTCACCAGCCTCAACGAAGCGATCAGGGCCTATTGCGAACACATCAGTCTGTCTGGCAAAGAGTTACCCAGCCAGGCCTGCCTGGCGATTGCCGGCCCCACGGGTCAGGACCGCTTGGGTATCACCAACAACGGCTGGTGCTTTTCCCAGTCTGAGTTACAGCGGGATCTTGGCTTCGAACAGCTGAAGGTGATCAACGACTTTACCGCCCAGGCCTTTGCACTGCCGCTGCTTGATGCCGATGAGCTGGTACCGGTCGGCGCTGGAGCAGCAGTCAATGGCGACCCCATGGCTGTGCTCGGCCCCGGTACGGGGCTTGGCATCGGCGGTCTTGTCTTTGCCGGCTCACGCCCCGTACCTCTGTTCAGCGAAGGTGGACATGTGGACTTTGCGCCCGCCGATGAGCAGGAGATGGAGGTCTTGCGTTATCTCTGGCAGTGCTACGACCATGTTTCGACGGAACGACTGCTCTGCGGCGCTGGGCTCAGTAACCTGTACCAGGCGCTCTGCGCGATTCACGGCAGCGACTGCCTGCCACTCTCTCCCGCAGAAATAACCCAGGCCGCCCTGACGGACAGCGCCCCTCTTTGCCGGGAGAGCTTGGAGATATTCTGCGCGATGCTAGGCAGTGTCGCGGGCAACACCGCCTTAACCCTCGGCGCCCGCGGTGGCGTCTATATCGCCGGCGGGATCATTCCCAGAATCCTGGATCTGTTTCTGAGCAGCCGTTTCCGCAGCCGCTTTGAAGCCAAGGGGCGCTTTAGCGACTACCTGGCCGCCATTCCCACCCAGGTGGTCGTTGCCGAGCACCCCGGCCTGCTCGGCGCCGCCAACGCTTTACGCCAGCCACCACTGAGTTAGTCAGGATTCGCGTCTATACAGAGTCATCTACACTGAAGACAGCCAAAGCAGATTACTCAAGCCAGCATCTATAAGGAGAAGTCACCGCGAGACAACAGGGATGTGCGCCGTTAACCCACACATCCCAGCCCCTCCGTTCAGCAACAAAACGGTCAAAACCTGATCCTGACCGTTGTAACAGCTAAGCAGAATACGTAATTTGAAAGAAACGTTATTCCATCGGAGGTACTTATGACTATCCGCGTAGCGATTAACGGTTACGGTCGTATTGGACGCAACACCCTGCGAGCGCTGTATGAATCCGGCAAGCGGGAGCAGATCCAGATCGTCGCAATCAACGACCTGGGCGATGCCGAGATCAACGCCCACCTGACCCGCTTTGACAGCGTTCACGGCCCCTTCCATGGCGAGGTATCCATCGACGGCGACAACCTGGTCGTGAATGGTGACAGCATCCGCATCCTGGCGGAGCGAGATCCCGCCAAACTGCCCTGGAAAGCGCTTGAAGTAGATGTCGTCTACGAGTGCACAGGTCTGTTCACCAACCGCGAAAAGGCTGCCGCTCACCTGGAAGCCGGCGCCCGCAAAGTCATTGTCTCCGCACCAGCCAAGGGCGCAGACGCCACAGTGGTTTACGGTATCAACGAGAACTGCCTGACCGCGCAACATCAGGTGATCTCCGCTGCCTCCTGCACCACCAACTGCCTGGCGCCGATTGCAAAACCGCTGCACGATGCGATCGGTATAAAAACCGGACTGATGACCACCATCCACGCTTACACCAATGACCAGAAGCTATCGGATGTGTATCACTCCGACCCCTACCGCGCCCGCGCCGCGACACAGTCGATGATTCCAACCAAAACCGGCGCTGCAGCGGCGGTAGGTCTGGTACTGGCGGAGCTGAACGGCAAGCTGGATGGCATGGCGGTCCGTGTACCAACCATCAATGTCTCGTTGGTGGATCTCACCTTCGAGGCGTGCCGGGATACCAGTGTTGAAGAGGTCAACGCCATCATAACGGAGGCTGCATCCGGTCCGCTGAAAGGAATCCTGGCAGTGAACGAGCTGCCGCTGGTCTCCATCGACTTCAACCACAACCCGCACTCATCGGTGTTCGATAAAGCCCAGACCCGGGTGAACGGCCGCTTGGTCAAGGTGATGAGCTGGTATGACAACGAATGGGGCTTTTCCAACCGGATGCTCGATAACACCCTGGCCCTGATGAAAGTTGCAGATTGACCACTCGGGCAGGCCGCCAAGCGTCAGGAGTAAACGCGCAATGAAAACAGTGGAGATCCAGAGCAGCAGCACCAAGAACCTGGCGCTGGTGGCCCACGACAACCGTAAACCGGACCTGCTGGCCTGGGCGCAACGCAACCGGGATACTCTGGCGCAGCACCGTCTGTTCGCCACGGGAACCACCGGACATAAACTGGCGCAGCAACTCCAGTTGAATGTGCACGCCCTGCTCAGTGGCCCCATGGGTGGAGATCAGCAGCTTGGCGCCCGCATCGCCGAGGGCGAGATCGACCTGCTGATCTTTTTCTGGGATCCGCTGGATGCCCAGCCCCATGATCCGGATGTCAAAGCCCTGCTACGGATCGCTGCTGTCTGGAATATCCCGGTAGCGTGTAACGAGGCCTCCGCCGACTTTCTCTTCAGCTCTCCCTTACTGAACGAGACCTATACCCGTCGTGTTCCGGACTACAGCGCTTACTTGAAGGTCCGCACCTGATAGAGCTTATAAGCAAGAGTTCGAGACGGACGCCCTGAGTCCGCCAAGGCTATTTTTTGTAGATCACCTGAAGCTCAGCGTCCTGCAACGAAAATACCGGTTCCACGCCCTCTATGCTGTTGGCACTGAAACACCCGATTTGTGCATCCGTCAGGCTGTCACTCTTCAGCACGGTATAGGGCGTATTGAATGCAAAGCCACCATCGCTGGCCTGCCAGAAATCAAACTCACACTGGCCGTTCAACAACAGGCTTCCACTGACCAGCAGAGAGGTAGTGGCCGTGCCCAGCTGGATAGAGATCAGACCGCCATTGAGCAACAGATCCTTAACGCTTAACGGGCCATCGTGATCGCCGATCACCAGCTCGCCATTCCCCTGCAACTGGATAAAGGCGCTGGCAGCCTCGGACTGATCATAAAAAATGATTCGCCCACCACTCTTCTGACCCGTGCCGCCCAGCGCAATCAGGGTCGCTGCACCGGCACTGCACTGGCCCGAAAACTCGGTAAAGCCGCCGGCTAGCCCATCAGCACTGCCGCCCAGGTTAGAAATCACCGCCTTCCCAGCAGTAGGGTACCCCGCGGCCTCTCCTTCGCCAAACACCGCGAACTCGGTATATCCACCGGCACCTCCTTTGAGCGGGGCCGGTTGGTTGCAGATAGTCGCACGACCCGCTGTCGGCGCGTAAGAGGCGGGTAGACTGATCGAAAACAGGGTATGACCCGCACTGGAGCGGCTGGACATTACACTTCCCAGATTAGTGATCTGTGCATTCGCCGCCGTTGGTGCACCGTATTTAGCGCTGAACTCCAGATGGCCACCGCCACCCTCTTCTCCCGCTTGGGCGCCAAAATTGAAGTAACGTCCATTGCCCGCAGATGCCCCCCCATCCGAGGTTTTGGGGGGATTATTATTAAAACTGGTGACACCACCATAGGCACCGGCAGCGGGTGCCGCATGGTTTTGGAATATGCCGCAGCAGCCACTGGCCTGGCTATCAAATGCTACGTCGCCCCCATTGGCCTTGGCGTGGGTGCCTCCGAGGTTAATAAACATGCCGCTCGCTGCGCTGGAATTACCGTAAAACTGGGTGTTACCGCCATCACCACCGGAAACCGTGCCGCCCACATTCCTGAAGCTGGCGGCGGCTGCAGTGGCACTGTCGTGAAAGACCACATTGCCAAAGGTGTCGCCATCACTGCCCAGGCTGCCATAGATGCTAAAGCTCGCCTGTCCTGCCGAAGACTGATCACAAAAAGCTATTTCACCACCGACGGTGCTGTGATCCGGCGGCGCCGCCGCGCCGGTCCAGGCGGTAAAGCGCGCAGAACCGGCGCAGGCCTGCTGATGAAAGCTGATCACGCCGCCACCATAACCCGCCGGGGACTCCGGCCCAGCCGAATAGAAAACGGTGTCGCCGCCAGCGGAAGCCGTGCCCGTGAAGCTTAATTGCGGGTTGTTATAACCACTGGTGGTGGCGGCAACAATAAAACTCTGCTGCTGTTCCGAGTGATTGATCACCGCTCCGGTCAACGTCAGAGCCGGTTGGGTGGATGAGGTAAAATTAAAACGGTACGCAGCAGCAGCAGCGCTAAACTCAATGCTATCGACCTGCTGGGTGCCCCCCTCAGCAAAGTCGATGCAGGTCTTGGCCGATGGCCCGAAGACCGCCTGGGAATCTGGCAACTGCGTGGGCACCCAGTTATCGGGATCATTCCACTGTGCTGTTGCCGGGTTACTGCTCCATGTCGATTTTGTCATTGGTTCCTCCTGAACTGGATAGACTGACGGCGCCTTTTGCACTGGCCGGTGCTATCGAGCGCACCCGGTTTCTTCCCTGCTGTTTCGCCTTGTAGAGCCCCTGGTCGGCTTCATGTACCAGGTCAATGCTGCTACCACCCCGACAGGGCATCGCCGTGGCAAAACCTGCGCTGATCGTGACCACCGGGCCGGCCGATGAATGCTCGTGTGTAATCTCCAGCGCCTCGATGGCTCGACGGATCTTTTCGCCCACATCCCGGGCACCCTCTTTATGGGTATTCGGCAGGATGACGATAAACTCCTCACCACCGTAGCGCGCCACCAGATCGCCGGGCCTTAGCAGCTGCGCCTTCAGCGCCCCGGCCACGGCAGAGAGGCAGTAATCTCCGGCCTGATGGCCATAGTTGTCGTTGAAAGCCTTGAAATGGTCCACATCCAGCATGATCACGGAGAGCGGATCTCCCTCGCGGCGCAGACGAACCCAGACCTCGTCCAGGTATGAGTCGCCCCGGCGCCGGTTGGCAACGCCGGTCAGACCATCCCGATCCACCAGGCCCTGCAGCTCCAGATTCAACTGTTCCAGCCGGGCGGTACGTTCGGCCACCTTCTCCTCAAGAAGGTGGCTGTACTCCTGCACCTGTTCATACAGGCGCGCATTATCGATCGCCACCGCCGCCTGGGCCGCCAGCAGTTTGATCAATTCCACTCTCGCCTTGGTGAACACGCCGCTGGAGAGATTATTCTCCATATACAGAACACCTTCGAAGCGCTCTCTGCGCACCGGTACACAAAGCACCGAAGCGGGCCTGAACGCCCGAACGTAGGGATCGTGCAGGAACGCCCCCTCCCGCGCTGCGTCATCCAGTACAACGGCGCCTTCGCCGCTGAGCACCTCGCTGATCAGCGTGACCGGCAACGGCAGTGAATCGCCGCAGGCCATGGCCACCCGGGAATGCTCCGGCAGCGCAGGCACGGGCTGTGTGCGTTCGGGCACTCTGAGCGCTTCTATCCTCAGCAAGCCATGCTGGCGAACCACAAGACAGCCCCACTGGCCACCGGCGCTTTCCAGCAGGATATCCATACTTTTTTTCAGCAGCCGTTCCAGCACCATTTCGCCGGATATTTCCCGCGATGCCTTCATCACCGAGGCCAGATCCAGGTCACCAGCATCGATGCCCGTTGCGGAGTGCAACGAGGTTTGCGCGGGCACCAGCTCACGCAGCACCGCAAACTCCTGACGCATCATCTTGACCTTGCGCACCGCGCCCCAGCGCTCATACAGGCAATAAGCCGCGCGCAGATAGCCCTCAGCGCAGCGGCGTCGGCCCAGGGACAGCAGATATCGGGCGGCGGCTTCGCTGGCCATCGCCTCATCTCTGAGGAAACCCGCCTCGCGGGCGGCATCTATGGAACGTTCGTAGCATTCGAGCGCGGTGTCAGGCAGCTCATCCAGTGCGGCCAGTTCCGCCTGCATCAGATACTGCAGATGGCGGAAGTTGGCCTCGCAGTTATCCGCCCAACGGGTCATCCGCGCCAGGTCACTCTCCATCCGAGCCCTGTTAGCCAACTGTGTCGGCTCATCCATGGTCGGGTAATACCGGGCCAGCGTCAGACAGGCGAGGATATAAAACCGCGTCAGCTGCGGCAGAGACATGGCAGACTTGATCAGCTTGTCCTGCTCGCGCACATGTTTGTACGCACGCTCGTAATCACCATGAATCAGGCTGATTTCAGCGTTGTAGATGTGATAGTTGGCGATACCGGTCATGAACTGACGCTGACGCATCCCTTCAAGACACTGTTGTTCGTCGAAGTCCGCATCGCTCAAAGAGAAGGGCGAATCGGTGCGGCCAAGCAGGTTGCGCTGCATCTGCAGGAACAGCGTGCCTGAGTCGAGAGAATCCTGGTACGCGCACTCACGAACGATCTCCAGGTTCTCTGCGTGCAGGCGCTCCGCGCTCTCAAGATCCATGGTCGGATCCCAGATCACGCAGTCCTGGGCGCTGTAAGCCAGGTAGAGCAGATCACCGGACTGGTAACCCGCCTCGATACCACGCCGAAACAGCGGCGTCAGGCTGGACCAGTGGTTGCTCCAGTGGTGCACAAACATGGCGTAAACATAGATAACCCGGGCTCTCAGCGGCAGGTCATCAAGGCGCTCGTTGAGCTCCAGCCCGACTCGGCCATACTGATAGCCCAGCGCCGGCTCGTCCAGCTCACCGCAAAGCAGCATACCGTAGGCGGCGTAGGCAAAGGCGGACTCCGGGCAGTTGCCATAACGCAACGACAGGTTGACCGCTTTCAGTACCAGGTAAGGGAACAGATTACCGCTGCCGGAGAGAAAGGCCGCCGCGAAAATCTCGTTCAGCAGGCGCATGGCGGTCAGCACCGCTTCGTCATCCACCTCCGGCGCACTGACCAGATCCGCGATCTTGCGCCCGGCGAGATATTCAAGAACCCGCTGTTGCTCCTGCCTGATGTCGGCTTCTGTCGGCTGGTGGGTAAACTCCACGCCGAGCACCGCCAAGCCCTGGATCGCCGCCAGGATCGACTCCTCCATGCGCCCAAGAGTCACACACTGGCGGGTGCGCGTGGCAAGGATATCCGCGCGTTCCAGGTCGCTGCCCGCCCTTTCGAGCATCACCTCGATCCAGTGCTCCGCTTCCGCGGCATGGCCGTTGAGATAGGCGCATTGCTGGGTCTCTTCCGCCAGCTCGAACATCATCTCGGGCACCGTCGACCAGGGATCCTCGGGCAGCAGTTGGCGCGCCACCACCAGGTAATCCAGAGCCGCCTGATAGGCGGATGAGTGTCGCGCCCGAATGCCGGCCTTGAGGTTCAAGCTGGCCAGATGCAGCCGTTCCCCGGCATCGGTGATCAGTGCCCGCCCTTCGTTGAGATGACCGACGATATCGATCAGGCGCGATTCCGCCAGGCTGTCCCCGGCATCCTTCAGCATCAGCCGACCGATAGACAGATGCACCTCGTCGAGGTGATCCGCATCGATCAAGGCGTAGGCCGCCTGCTGCACCCGGTCGTGTTGAAAACGATAACTGGGGCTGAACGCCCAGCTATCTGAATCTTCGCTGTTCGGGCGCCCGCCAAACAGACGGTAATCGCTGTGCAGAGGCAGTACCGTGTGCTGCTTCAGCGCCGGCAGCAGCGCTGCTGCCGTAGCATCGATAGAGTCTTCATAAATAGTGGCCAGGGTGCGCAGGTCAAAGGTGTTACCGATACAGGCGGCCAACTGCAGTACTTTCTGCGTTTCTGGCTCAAGCTTGCGCAGGTTATCCACCATGAACCTGACCACATCGTCGCTGACGCTGGCCCAACGCGCCGCATCCATATCCCAGCGCCAGTAACCACTGGCCGGGTCGGCAAAAATGACGCCCTCTTTGTTCAGTTGCCGCAGCAGCTCGTTGGTAGAGAAGGGGTTTCCCTGCGCCTTGTCGAACAGCATGTCACTGAGCGGCTGCGCCTGGGCGACTTCACGACAGAGCGCGCCGGCAACCAGCTGGGCCACCGCCTCTCGCTGCAGCGGCCCCAGCGGCAACTGGCGGATCTCCCGCTTCTGCTCCAGCTCCTCCAGCATCAGTCGTAGCGGATGCGCGGCGCTGACCTCATTACTGCGATATGCGCCGATCAGCAACAGATGCGTGAGATCATGGGTGCTGACAAAGCGACGCAACAGCTCCAGCGTAGGTAGATCACTCCACTGCAGGTCATCCAGGAACAGCACCACCGGGTGGCCCTGGCCGGCAAACACCTGCAAAAACGCGGTCAGTACGATCTGCAGCCGGTTACGCGCTTCCGCCGGCGGCAGACTGGCTACGGCCGGCTGTGGCCCGATGACAAGCTCCAGTTCAGGCACCAGATCAATCACCAGACGGGCATTGGGGCCCAGCGCCGTCTGCAGCCGCAGGCGCCATTGTTCAAGGCGCTCTTCCGGCTCGGCCAGCACCTGCTGCACCAGGCTGCGAAACGCGCTGCCCAGGGCGCGGTAGGCCTCCCCGCTCTGAAACTGGTCAAACTTACCCTGCACCAGGAAACCGCGTTCGCGCACCAGTGGCCGGTCGATCTCATTAACCAGCGCGGACTTACCAACACCGGAGTAACCGTGAACCAGACAGAACTCGTTGCCTCCGGCCACGGCAGACTCGAACAGGTCGAGCAAGACACCCAGCTCCCGCTCCCTGCCATAGAGGGTCTGCGGAATGAGAAACTTCTGTACCCCGTCCTTTTCACTGAGTTCGAACGGTTCGATGGCACTGCCGGCGGCTAGCTGCTGCGCACAGTGTTCAAGGTCATGTGAGAGTCCCGCTGCACTCTGATATCGCGCTTCGGGACTTTTCGCGAGTAGCTTGAGCACGATAGCCGATACCGCGGCCGGCACATCGGGCTGAATTTCATGGGGTGGCCTGGGCAGGCGGCTGATATGGCTGTGAACCCATTCCAGCAGGCTTTGCTCCTGGAACGGCAGTTGGCCGGTAAGCATTTCGTAGAGCAGAACACCCAGCGAGTAATAGTCGGAGCGGTAATCCAGGTCCCGGTTCATCCGGCCGGTCTGCTCCGGTGACATGTAGGGTAGCGGTCCTTCCAGGCTGCGTGACATCTGCACCGCCTGGCGTTCCTGATCCAGCTCCGAGGCGATGCCGAAACCGGACAGGGCAAGGCCATCACTGGCGGGATCAAGCAGCACGTGAGCCGGAGTCAGTGCCTTATGCACTATATCCCTGGCGTGGATTCCGCCAAGAATCTGCACCAGGCGAAGCCCCAGCGCCAACACCTCGTGCACCGGCAGACGGTGTTCAGGGGCACTTTGCAACAGGTGCGCCAGGTTACTGCCGTAAAGCTCCGTGACCAGCGCCAGGTTGCCGCTGCCGTGGGCAATCACCTCATGCACCCGGCGCACACCCTCAACATCGCTCAAGCGCTGGGCGATGACGCCCTCGCGTCTGATTCTTGCCACCTGCTGGCGGCTGGGGAACTCCACATCAATGGTCTCAAGCGCCACAGCCATGCCATCGACACGGCGCCGCGCGCGAAAGGTCACGCGGTCGCCGCTGCGCTCCAGCACCGAAATCAGTTCGTAGTCGGGTAGTGTCAGCGCCGCCCTGCCAAGGCCGCTATCCCCAGTCGGTCGCATCAGATATCGAACACCTGCTTGAACCGGTCACTGAAGGCTTGATGAGCGCTATCGCGCAGCGGTTGGCCATGGCCACAGAGCGCATGACGGAACGAGAGGTCCTTGAGGCGGGTGAAGTCTTCGCCTGAGGGGGCGGCGGCCTGCACCCAGACCGGCCCCAGGTTGGCAGGCTGAAAAAAACCCATTTCGGTCATCACCTGGCGCGACTGATCGGAGAAATACTCATCCGGCCCGTGCCAGTTCTGCAGCGCATCGCAGGCGATCAGGATGCCGCCCTCGCGGTCCAGACGCAGGATCGCTTCGGGAATGCTGGTGGTATCAAACACAAACAGGGAGGCGCCGGCGATCGGCAGTTCGCCATCGACCGACAGGGTTTTCACCGACTCCGGCGGGCAGTCGTTTTCCATGCCCGGCAGGGTCCAGTAGTTCGCGTTATAACGATCGACATAGAAAGCGTCATCTCGACCATGCAGACAGCCCAGGCGAATCACATCGGTAACCTGACCCAGCTTATCCAGCGCCGCCAGCCCCTCGTCGTCGAGGCGCACACTGTTCACCAGAATCAGGCGTTCACCGTCGCGCACCACGGTCATATTGCGGCTGAATTGCCAGTCCATGCCCTGTAGCTCGGTTTCCATGGCGCCGCTGACAAAAAAGAGATCCGGAAACACCTCTTCAAGGGCGCCGTGAGGCAACGCGGGGCTAAAGCTATCCATTAAACCTGTTCCTCTTGCCGATAGATGAAACGACCTACATAACGGTATTCCCGATCATACTCGTTGAGGTAGGCGTTAAGGTAGTGCATCTGAGACGCATTAAGTTGCCCCAAACGTATATCCTCCAGAGTCTCGCTACCATCACTACAGTCAAGCCGTTTCAAGTGGAACAGCGTCATGTCGCGCCCGCCGAAAAAGCCTTTCAGATATTCATGCTGCGCCCGAGCCCCAGACATATCAAAAACCGCGCCATAAAGCGCCGTATACAGTGGATGCGCGGCCAGGGATCGGGCATCGAACTCAGGATAATCACCGACGGGCGGTTGGTAGAGAGGGTAATCTTCCGGTTCATGCACTGGGTGTTCCTGGATATAGCGCACATACTCCGACGCCAGCCCCTCATCCTCAGCGCCCCTGGCCAGTATGTTCAGGTAGCGCTGGCTCGGCCTGCATTCATCGTTGATAAAGTCCGGCAGGCCGACGTAGACGATCGCCTTCACCGTTTCGCGCTGTTCGTCATCGCCATCCACTTCCACTTCCACCTCTACCCGGTCGTAACCGTGGCCATAGGCCTCGGTGGCATCCAGCGGCGCCAGCGCCTCATCCGGGCAGTCGTGCAGCACGCCCCAAACACAATCATCCGGGTTGTCACTGGGCTCTATGTTGCCGACACCACCCTCATGGCGGAAAAAATGCTGCACATTGAAGCGCAGACGCCAGCCATGCAAGACGGCACGCCGCGACGCCAGGGGTTCGACACCCTTGGCTCGCAGCGAGGTGATATTCATGTTTGAACCGAAGCCGAAATAACGAAACATCAGGTATCAATCACCCTCCTGCGGATAAGACTTGTCATAGGGCGGCGTGAACACTGGTCGATCGCTGCGTACGCTCGGACACTGGAACACCTTTTCAAAGGTGGGCGCCTTGGCCATGCGATCCCCCAGCGACCAGAGCGGCCGTGGCACGCCAAACCATTTCAGCAGAGTGGCCGCAAACGAAGTCGAGTCATAAGGCGTAGCGCCATAGGCACGAAAAACAGTCTGCAGTTTGATCCAGGGCGATACCAGAATCGCTGGAACCCGCGGCCCCATCAGATCATAGGCAAAACCGTTATTGAGGTCATTGGGCCAGGGTTTGGCCGCATAGGGTGGCGCCACATGATCGTAAAGGCCGCCGTTTTTATCAAAGGTGACGACCAGCAGTGTCTGCTCCCAACCCGGCCCCTGCTTGATCGCCTCGTAGATCTCATTGAGCATCTGCTCACCGGGCACCAGGTCTCCTCCCGGATGGTAAGAGGTCGCCCCCTTGGGCGCTATCCAGGCGGGCTCCAGATAGCTGAATGCGGGCAGCGTACCGTTCGCCGCATCCTGCTTGAACTGATCAAGATCCGCGATAAATAGCTGGTCGTTGCTATCAACGCTGGGTATCTGTCCCTTCAGGTAGAGCTGGTTGGTAAACACCTCATCTTTCCACTCCACCTGATAATAGATTTTCCAGTCGGTGATTCCCTGGCTCCAGAGCAGCTTCCAGAGCGACTGGCGGTGCGGTGAATTGGGCCAGTATTTATAGGCATCGCCCCCTTCCCAGGTCCCGAGACGATCGAAGGCGGAACCGGTAACGGAGAAGGCACGGTTAACGTCGGTGCCTCCCGGTATAGAGCTGAACCAGCGATCGGAAATCGCGAACTCCCGGGCCAGACCGTTCAGCACCGGTAGTTGCGTCGGGCTGAAGCTTTCCATCACCTGAGGATTGGCATTACTGAGCACAAAGCCGCCCATATCGGGCGTCTGTCTGCCCCAGTACCCCGGCGACTCGGCAAACATCTGCTGCAGATTATCGGTGGTGTCGTGGAAAGGATCCTGGTCCAGCGCGACCAGATCCCATTGATCGCTTAGCTCGCCATCCTTGAACTGGCTGACATGTACCTTATCACTACCGTTGAGGTTGAAGTTGTCATAACTCGCCCCGTCGAAGGCACCGCCCGGGCCGATGTAGTTGCAGCCTTCCTCCCCTTTTTCATAAAGCCAGCCGCAGACATTATCGAAAGAGCGGCTCTCGAGCATGTAATACACCACATGTCGTATCTTTGAGCGCATAAAGTCGATGCTGCCGGGTTGAACCGCCTGAGCAGAATCGACCGACCGCTTGCCGAGGAATCCAACCAGCTCAGACGCAGCGCTTATCCCCTCGGGCAGCACCCCTTCGCGCAGCGGACCTACCAGCACGTTCTGCGCTTCGGGATCAAAACCCCAGAGTCGATAACGACCGCTCTGCAGGCAGCGTTCGAGAACCTTGTCACCGAGCACTGTCAGCTCCTGTTCAGCACCGATATCGGGCCAGACGCCCTCCTGAACGGTGGGCAGCGACAGCGGCGAGATCTGCTGGGGATCGAAACTCCAGAGGCGATAGCGGGTGCGCTCGGGCAGACGCTCCAGTACATAGTTGCCGATCGGCAGCAACTGATGCCCCTTGCGGATCAGCTGGAAACCGTTCTGCCCGGTATAGGGTGCTGGTAACGGGTCGGTTTGACCGGGGGACAGGGGAGCGGGATCAAAATTCCACAGTTCATAGGTACCGCGCCCCCTGGCAGGAATCATATTTAGAACGAAGCTGCCCATGGGGATCAGATCGAGCTGCTGACCTTCATCGGGATTTTCGCTGTAGTAGTCGCGATAGCCCCAAAATTTCTCCTGCTTCCAGAAGCCACTCTGCAACGGCGCGGCATTCAACGGGTCCTGCGACTCCAGGCCACTGTCCAACAGACGGTAACTGTAGCCATCGACTCCATTCAGGCTAATGCGAGAGCTCCAGATCAGCAGGTAACCGCCAACCTGTGCGACCCGACTCCCTGCCTCCAGCGTCCCGCCCGAACTTTCGTCCAGCGGTACAAAGAGCTCCTCAGCCCCGAAGTCGCAACGATAGCTTATATAGCTATTGCTAGTGAGGTCTCTGCAGATCAGGTACTGCGCACTCTGGTCATCGGTGTCCATGATTCATCCCTGTTGTTTATGCCCTGTTGCTTAAGCCCCCGGGCCACTCTCAGCAAGGCCCTGAGCAGGCTCATGACCTAAACGGCTAATCCTCAATGATATCGCCGCCCTGTGAAGTTTTGCAGTTACTGTTCGGAGAGCGCCTCTTCCAGCAGATTAACGCAGGCGCGCAGCTTGGCGGAGGTTTCCAGGCGGGTGGAATAGATAGCGTGGATATCCGCCTCCTGGCTGAACTCCGGCAGTACCTGGATCAACCGGCCATCGACCAGCTCTTCTTTGATATTCCAGGCAGATCGCAGCATGATGCCCTGGCCATCCAGACACCAGAGCTTCGCTACCGCACCGTTATTGGTGCTCATCGGTGCCCGCAACTCAAGCCTGCGACTGCCCGATGGACCGTGCAGCAGCCATTGGCCGGCAGTCTGATCCCTTTCTCTGATAGAGATACAGCGGTGCTTATGCAGCTCTTCAAGGCTCTGCGGACTGCCATGCTGCTCAATGTAAGCTGGCGAGGCGCAAAGCACCCTGCGATTGGTGGCCAACCGGCGTGCAATGACACTCTGCGGCAACAGACCGCCAACACGCAGCTCCAGGTCAAAGCCTTCCGAAACCAGATCGACCGGCCGATCCAGCAGCTCCAGATCGACCTCCAGCTCCGGGTAGCGGTAGATCAGTTTTGACAGCAGGGGCGCCACACAGAAGCTGCCGAACCCGGTGCTGGTAACGACCCGCACCCGCCCCTTGGGCACCTGGTGTTCACGGCTGATCTCAAGCTGCATCTGCTCCATGTTCTCAAGCAGGCGCTGCGCCCATTTCATCGCTATCTTTCCCTCCAGGCTCAACCGCACCTGCCTGGCGCTACGTACAAACAGCGTCACGCCCAGCACCTGCTCCAGCAGGGCTATACGTTTACTGACATAGGCCGGTGACACGCGCAGTTGGTCCGCAGCCAGGCTGAATCCTTCCAGCTGAGCCGCGACAACAAACACTCGGAGATCGGTTAACGAGGGAAGTTGTTTCACGATTCGTGATCCTTACGTTTACTAAAGCGAACTTCAAACACGATTAGTGTAGCTTATACTCTGTCGCACAAGATGGCACTGCCATCGCCCCCCTAACAGCCTGCTAATAACAGAACAGAGGTTCCCCCATGGCGAAGGTGAAGATTGCAGTCATTCCCGGTGATGGCATCGGCAAAGAAGTTATCCCCGAAGGTATCCGCGCACTGGAAGCGGCTGGTCGCAAGTTTGGTGTCGAATACGAATGGACCGAGTTCGACTGGTCCTGCGAGACCTATCACAAGACAGGCCGTATGATGCCGGAAGACGGTATCGAGCAGCTCAAGCAGTTCGATGCCATCTACCTGGGCGCCGTGGGTTACCCGGGTGTACCGGACCATATCTCTCTCTGGGGTCTGCTGCTGCCGATCCGCCGCGAGTTCGAACAGTACGTCAACCTGCGCCCGGTGCGCCTGTTTGAAGGCGTCCCCTGCCCGCTGGCTGGCAAAAAGCCGGGTGATATCGATTTTTATGTTGTGCGTGAAAACGTCGAGGGCGAATACTCCTCCGTGGGCGGTATCCAGTACGAAGGCACCGAGCACGAAGTGGTCTCTCAGCAGGCAATTTTCACCCGTCGTGGTACAGACCGTATTCTGCGTTATGCGTTCGACCTGGCCCAGAGCCGACCGAAAAAGCATCTCTCATCTGCGACAAAATCTAACGGAATCTACCACTCTATGCCCTGGTGGGATAGCCGTGTGGCAGAAATGGCCAAGGAATACCCGGAAATCAACGTGGATCAGTACCACATCGATATCCTGACCGCGAACTTCGTGCGCATGCCGGAACACTTCGATGTGGTCGTTGGTTCCAACCTGTTCGGCGACATTCTTTCCGACCTGGGTCCGGGCTGCACCGGCACCATCGCGATCGCTCCGTCCGCCAACATCAACCCGGAAAAGAACTTCCCGTCCATGTTCGAACCGGTACACGGTTCCGCACCGGATATCGCGGGCAAGGGCATCGCCAACCCGCTGGGCACCATCTGGGCCGGCGCGATGATGATGCAGCACCTGGGCTACGACAATATTCACGACAGCCTGATGGAAGCGATGGAAACCGTACTGCGCGAAGCTAAGGCGCTGACCGGTGATATGGGTGGTTCCGCCACCACCATCGAGCTGGGCAAGGCGGTCGAAGAAGCGATCGGCTAACCACCCGTCCCCCCTTGACACTCAGACACTGAGCGTCAAACAGCAAAGGCCCAGAGTTTAGAGCTCTGGGCCTTTTTTAGTTGTCGCTCTTAAACCACCTACTATGGGGGGGGGCGGTTATCGTTTAGTCGAGGCTATGCCTTTCTCGTGCCGTATCGATAACGGGGCTCGATGTCTTATGGCAATCTGAGCGCTGCAATCCATCCCCTTTGGTGCAGCCGAGCATCGCAGACTGAAAGAGAGATAAGGGACAGGCTGTTTGAGCAGCAACGCTGCGAGTTTCCTGTCCCGCTCTTTCAGACGAGAAGCACAGGGTAGTCGGCGCAGCCGACCAAACCATAGGGGCGGTTTGGGATTGCAAAGGGACTTGTCCGCACAAGTCCCTTTGCTCGGCAGCAGCCGAAACCGGCCTTGAAAAGGACACGGATATAGTTGATCCCGGCATTCATCGGTAGGTTTGCCGAGGCTTCCTTAATAGGGAGCTTAATGCAAACCGACCTGCTATGCGGATGGATTTTTACTTCGCTACTGCGGTCACTCAGGGTGCCCAGTAGACAGCCACCGGCGTTGTCGACTGGCGCAACACGGCACGCACCGGCATCGCTTCGATCTCACCCGGCGCCAGCGCCTGCTGCAACACTGGCAGTTTTGCCTCGCCACAGAGGTGCAAAAAGATCTGCGCGCTTGCCAGCAGTCGCGGCAGTGTCAGCGTCATCCTGGGCCAGGGCGCCTCTGGCGGTATCACTGCAGTACAGGCGCTATAAGGCTCAGGCAGCAACGCTTCACCAAGCTCCTTCGCCCCGGGAAAGAAAGACGCGGTATGACCGTCCTCCCCCATGCCCAGAATCACCGCATCGATACGCCGGGGCAAGGCTGCCAACCTGGACTCCAGCGCCGCCTGCCCTGCGGCCGGGCTCTGTTCTCCGTTATACAGCGGCATAAACTGCGCCGCTGCGGCACGGTTCTGCAGCAGATGCTCGCGCACACTGCGCTCGTTGGAATCCTCATGCTGATTATCGACCCAGCGCTCATCCGCCAGGGTGATCGTCACTTTAGACCAGTCCAGCGGCTGCTCTGACAAACACTGAAACATCGCCGCCGGTGTGCGTCCGCCGGAAACCACCAGAGCTGCCGAACCTCTTTCCGCTATGCCACGGCTCAGCAAGGTACTGATACGTTCGCAAAGTTGCTGCTCGAGGCCGGCGCGTGCTTCGAACGCCTCCAGGCTGACGCAGGGGTTCAACTCGGGGTTAAGATTCAGTTCGTTCATACAGGCTGGCGTCCGGGGATTGGCTTGGCTTACTTGGATTAACTCAGCTGGCTCGCACCTTCAACCGCACTACGTGCCAGCTCGGTGATTCCCACCCAGTCTCCGGCACGGATAAGATCGCCGGGAACGATCCAGGAACCGCCCACACAACTGACGTTGGGCAGTTTCAGGTAATCCCGGTAGTTGTTCTCACCGATACCGCCGGTGGGGCAAAAACGCACATCGGGAAAAGGCCCGGCTATCGACTTGAGGGCCGCCACACCGCCGCTGGCTTCGGCCGGAAAAAACTTGAATCCCCTATAGCCCGCTTCCAGACCGCACATCAACTCGGATACGGTGCTGATCGCCGGCAGATAGGGCAGTTCCCATTCGACACCGGCCTTGAGCAGCGCAGGAGTCGCTCCGGGGCTGATGGCAAAGGTGCCACCGGCCTGGCGCACTTTTTCCAGCTCCTCGACGCGGGTCACCGTGCCGGCGCCGACGATCACATCATCCACAGCATCGGCAATAGCGCGCATCGCATCCAGCGCCGCTGGTGTCCTCAGCGTGACCTCAAGCACGCGCAGACCGCCGGCCTTGAGCGCATTGGCCAGGGGCACCGCATCCTCTACCCGCTCGATCACCAGCACCGGCATCACCGGCGAGGTATTCAGAATTGCATCGACCTCTGTCGTCATCCTTCCGTCCTTCTTAATGCGCTGTGGATTCATCAACAAACAGGAAACTGGCGCCCTGCTCTGCCCCGGACACCAGCCGGCGCATACCGCCAAAGAGCTCCCGCCCCATGCCGAAATGACTGCGGCTAAGATCTGCGCCAGCGGCGTCACGTGCAGCCAGCTCCGCCTCATCCACCAGCAGCCTCAACTCACCGGTTTCGCCATCGACACGCACCAGGTCACCATCGCGTACTTTTGCGATCATCCCACCCTGGGTCGCTTCCGGCGTCAGGTGTATTGCCGCCGGCACCTTGCCGGATGCACCGGACATGCGGCCATCGGTCACCAACGCCACCTTGAAGCCGCGATCCTGCAGCGTACCGAGGAAAGGGGTGAGTTTGTGCAGTTCCGGCATGCCTATGGCGTTGGGGCCCTGGAAGCGGACCACCAGCACGCAGTCCCGATCCAGCTCACCGCGCTCGAACATCGGCTTGAGTTCATCCTGATCCTGCAGTACCACGGCCGGCGCCTCCACCACGCGATGTTCTGGTTTTACCGCCGATATTTTCATCACGCCCCGGCCGAGATTTCCGCTCATCAGCCGCAGCCCACCATTGGCGGAAAACGGCTCGGCGACCGAAGCGACCACCGCTTTATCCAGGGATTCCACCGGTCCTTCACGCCAGGCCAGCTGGCCGTTATCCAGGTAGGGCTCGCGGGTGTACTCGGCAAATCCCTTGCCCATCACTGTGGTCACATCTTCATTCAGCAGGCCGCCGCTAAGCAGCTCCCGGAACAGCAACGACATACCGCCCGCCGCATGGAAGTGGTTGATATCCGCGCTGCCGTTGGGATAGATCCGCGTCAGCAGCGGCACTACCTCGGACAGGTCGGCGAAATCATCCCAGTTGACGATGATCCCCGCCGCCCGGGCGATGGCGATGATATGCATGGTGTGGTTGGTGGAGCCACCGGTCGCCAGCAGCGCGACGATGCCGTTAACGATCGCTTTCTCATCGATCACTTCGCACAGCGGCCGGTAGTCGCGGCCCAGTTCAGTGATCCGGCAGGCCTGCTCCGCCGCCGCCCTGGTCAGCGCTTCGCGCAGCGGCGTGTTGGGGTTGATAAACGAGGCACCGGGCAGATGCACGCCCATCGCTTCCATCAGCAGCTGGTTGGAATTAGCGGTGCCGTAAAAGGTACAGGTGCCGGGCCCATGGTAGGAGTCGGACTCACACTTGAGCAGCTCGTCTCGCCCGACCTTGCCTTCGGCATAAAGCTGACGGATGCGCGATTTCTCGCTGTTGGACAGACCACTGGTCATGGGACCGGCCGGCACAAAAATGACCGGCAGATGGCCAAACGCCAGCGAGCCGATCATCAGCCCCGGCACAATCTTGTCGCAGACGCCGAGGCAAAGCACCGCATCGAACATGTTGTGAGACAGGCCCACCGCCGTGGCCATGGCGATGGTATCGCGGCTGAACAGGCTCAACTCCATGCCCGGCTGGCCCTGGGTCACACCATCGCACATGGCAGGCACACCGCCGGCAAACTGAGCGACGCAACCCATACCCGCCACCGCCTCTTTGATCTGCGCAGGAAACTGCTCCAGCGGCTGATGCGCCGAAAGCATATCGTTATAGGCGGAGATGATCGCGACATTGGCCTGATCCATCAGGGTCAGGCGATCCTTGTCTTCGCTCCCACAGGCGGCGAAGCCGTGGGCGAGATTACCGCACGAAAGCACGGAACGATGGGGTTTGTTGTCGCGGGCCTGGGCCATGCGGCTCAGATAATCGGCGCGGCTATCACGACTACGCTCGATAATCCTCTGAGTGACGGCAGCAACGGTAGTATTCATAACGGTCTGTTGGCCTTTTCACTGGAGATAATGGAATCGCAAAAACATGAGGGGCGCCTGAGCGCTGATCAACCTTTTCAGGCCCTGACTTTTACCGTCGTTTTTTATCGTCGTTTTTTATCGTAATTGTTTATCCGAGCCCGGATCTATGCCTTTAATGCGTCCTGTCTTTACTACACCAGTAACACATTTTTTCGGCAAGGCCGAATTTAAGGATGGCTCAGAAAGCGCCAGCTGTCAGGCCGATAACCTATCCATCCGGCCAGGAAAGAGGCTTACCCCCTCTAAAGGAAATGAGATAAATAGGTAGGTTAAAGAGGTGGAATAAAGAAAAAAGCGGCGCCGCCAGTGCAGGGAGCGACGCCGCTGTAAAAAGCATATGCCGGGGCGGGCAGGCGATTGCGGCTTCGGGTACTTATCCCCCTTCGATTCATACCCAGACAAGCGCTCTCCTTCCTGAGAACCACCTGCCATAAAACAACAATCAGCCGCCTGACCCGGAACCTTTGAGGGCTCACCGATCCGATCGGCAGGCCCCGCTAACCCGAATGCACAAAACACGCATCAGCGGGCTAGTCACCCGCTGCTGGCTTCTGGCGTTTGCACGAGCTCGCTGGGGAACACAGCAGGGCGAACAAACCGAAGCCGATGAGATAAAGCAGGGACTGTGCCAAAAACAATAAACCTTTAATTTTCAACAAGTTAAAAACAAACCTGGACTGGTGATCGATTATCTCGCCGCGTGCCCGTCGCCTACAGGCGACGCCGACACAGATCAAATAAATTAACTCTTTTATTACAACAACTTATCGCGTCACTTTTGAGCGACAGCGCATTCAATAGGCGCAATTCCTGCGGAACAACCATGGTAGAATGCAGTCTCACAGAGCCTTTCAACCGACGGACAAACCCACCGACGTGCCGACCAGAAGGAACTTCATCCCCGTGCCGTTAAAGCCGCGCCACCTTCCCTCATTCTCCGGATTGCTGATCACCGGCTTTATCCTGGTTGTGCTGCCGCTGCTCGGCGGCATCATCGGCATGACCTATGCGCTGGAACAGATGGCCTTTGAAGGCCGCCGTTCGGTCACCGTCAGCGCCCAGATCACCAGCGCCAGCCGCCAGCTCAGCGAAGCGGAAACAGCGCTGAAACGCGCCGCCGGCCAGTACTTCGTACTCGAAGACCCGGCGCTGAAAGAGCGCCTGGACAGGGCCCATTATCGCCTGGTCGAGGTACTGGACCGGCTGGAATCCCTGCCCTGGAGCCTTGAGCTGGCACAACAGGTGGTCGACCTTGCCAGACAAGAGCAAGCGCTGTACCAACAACTGTCTGAAACGCCGGCCAGCGGTGATTTTGAAAGCTATCGCCAGGCGTTCGAGCGCCTCGACCTGGCCACCGAATCACTCAACGAAGCCACCACCGACTATATTCACGCGCACCTGGTGACCGGCATGAATGACACCGCAGCCAGAATCCAGAACACCATGATCTATCTGGCCGCCGGCATGATCCTGTTGTCACTGCTGCTCTCGGCCATCTTCTCCTGGCTGCTGAGCCGTCCGGTGCGCAAGCTGTCGGCGACTATCCGCCAGCTCGGGCAGAACAACCTGGAAAATCCGATCAACATTCGCGGCCCGCGCGATCTGGAACATCTGGGCCAGCAGCTTGAATGGCTGCGCAGCCGCCTGCTGGAGCTGGAGGAGAAAAAACTCAACTTCTTCCGCGAAGTCTCACACGAACTGAAAACCCCGCTGACCAACATGCTGGAAGCCATATCCCTGCTACGCGACCAGGTCACCGGCCCGCTCACCACACAGCAGAGTGAAGTGGTCGAGATCATGCGCGGCAGCGCGTTCGACCTGCGCCAGCGTATCGAGGATCTGCTGCGTTATAACGAGGCGATCGCCCAACCCACGCTGGAGCCGGACTGGTTCGCACTGACGCCGCTGATCGACGAGATAAAAGGCCGCTTCGACCTGACCCTGCGCAGCCAGCAACTGCGCTGGGATGGCCAGATAGAAGCGCTGCAGTTGAAAGCGGATCGTAACCGCCTCAGCGTGGCGCTGGAGAACCTGGTCAGTAACGCTATCCGCTTCAGTCCCAAGGGTGGAACGCTTAGTATAGATGCGGCCAGCGAAACCGACGGACTGCGCATCAGCGTCGTCGACGAAGGCCCCGGGATCGCTGAAAGTCAGACAGAGCAGCTATTCCAGCCCTTCTACAAGGGAACCCGGCAACCCCAGGGCACTCTCAAGGGCAGCGGCCTGGGACTGGCTATCGCCAAAGCCAGTATCGAACAGCTGGGGGGAACACTCAGGCTCAAGCCCTCGTCCGCGCCTGGCGCCCATTTTGAAATTACACTGCCCCACAACAAGGAGGTCCCCCCTCGTGGATAGGAGGCTAACCGCACTCGCCTGGCTCAGTATCTCGGTAATGGCAGGTTGCTCAACCCTGGACATCAGTGCTCCTGAGCACGTCACTGTCGCGCCGATCGAGTCAAACCCGATGCTCGGCGATATGCTCGACTGCCTGGCCTCCCAGGAACAGCAGAGCCTGAGCCAGCGCCAGCAGCAGCTACAGACACGGCTCGTATCCAGCCTCCAGTTGCCCGCCCAGGAGCAGTTCCAGCTCGCCTGTCTGCTCGGTCATACCCAGGCCAGCAATGAGGAGCTACGCCAGGCACAGCAAATTCTCGTCGGGCTCAGAACGAATGCTGAATTTGCCACCGACGAACACCAGGCCCTGATCTCCATCTATCAGCGTAAGCTCGAGCTGATGCTGGCCCTGCGCCAGCAGGTGCGCGAAACCCGCGAATACCGGGACAAGATCGAGCAGTTAAAGGGGCTGGAAGAGGAGTTGGAAATCGAAGTACCGCTGCCACCCGACCTATCGGAGGTGAGCCGATGAGCGCGCTTCACCGCACCGTACTGTTGGTCGATGACGATGCAGGCCTGCTGCAGTTGCTGTCGATCCGGCTCAGATCTGCCGGTTTTTCGGTGGAAACCGCCAGCAGCGCTGAACAGGCGCTGGCACGGATCGCCGTATCCCGACCGGGCGCTGTCGTTACCGACCTGCGTATGGAAGGGATGAGCGGCATGGACCTGTTCGAGCGGATTCAGAGCGAGGATCCGGCCCTGCCGGTCATCCTGCTCACCGCCCATGGCACCATTCCCGACGCGGTGCGCGCCACCCAGCGCGGTCTGTTTGGCTACCTGACCAAGCCCTTTGACGATAACGCCCTGCTGGAGCTGTTGCAGAAGGCGCTCGCCACTCCGGGTAGCGGCGATAGCGCAGACACCGCCTCCTCCGAGGATCAGGCCTGGCGCAGCGAGATCCAGACCGCGAGCCCCGCCATGGAGGCCTTGCTGGCCGATGCAGGGCTGGTAGCAGCCAGCGAGGCCAGCGTGCTGATCCAGGGGCCCTCCGGCGCAGGCAAAGAGGTACTGGCCCAGGCACTGCACCGCGCCAGCCCCCGGCATAAAAAGCCGATGGTGGCGATCAACTGTGCCGCCATCCCCGAACAGCTGCTTGAGTCCGAACTGTTTGGCCACGCCAAGGGCGCCTTTACCGGCGCGACCAGTGCGCACAAGGGCCTGTTCCAGACCGGCTCCGGCGGCACGGTGTTCCTCGACGAAATCGGCGATATGCCGCTGGCCTTGCAGGCGAAACTGCTGCGCGTCCTGCAGGACAGGGAGATCCGCCCCGTCGGCGCCAGCCAGACAATCCCCGTGGACGTGAGAATTGTTTCGGCAACCCATCGCAACCTGGAAAACGCCATAGCCGCCGGCGAGTTTCGTGAGGATCTCTACTACCGCCTCAACGTGGTGACGCTGACGCTGCCATCGCTGCGCCAGCGGCGCGAGGATATCCCACTGCTGGCACGGCACTTCCTCACCCAACTGCAGGCCAAACACCCGCATCGCGCCAAGGACTTTACCCCGGAGGCGATGGAGCGGCTGGTTGCCTATGACTGGCCCGGCAATATCCGCCAGTTGCTTAACGTGGTGGAGCAGTGCTGCGTGCTCTGTACCACCGCGCTGGTACCGGTAACGCTGGTAGAACGCGCCCTGCAGCAGAAGAGCCCCAGCATCCGTACCTATGCGGAAGCCAAGGAGGCGTTTGAACGGGATTACCTGGTGCAGCTGCTGAAAATCACCAACGGCCAGGTGACGCAGGCAGCACGGCTGGCAGGACGTAACCGCACCGAGTTCTACCGCCTGTTACAGCGCAATCACCTGACACCGGGGATGTTCAAGGAAGGTGGTGACAAGGAAGGTAGCGACAGAGAAGAAGACGATAGCGAGGCCTGAAGCTCAGTGGATACTCTGCGGGCCCGGCTGAAACGGGCCCGCGGGAAGTGCCAGCCCAACTATCGGGAAGTCGTTTCGAAGGCTGAAAACTGACTGATCGGACGGTCATCGGGGCTGACCCGGGTATAACGATCATCAGTATATTGCTTGCTCATCTGCAGCTCAGACTCGGTCATCGCCAGGTGGAGATCACCCTCTCTCAGCCTCAGGTCGTCCAGCGGTACCGTATGGCGCGATTCGCCAAAGCCGAGGAATCCGCCGCTGCTGATCACCACGTAGATACGTCCGCTGATACGGTCACTGACAACACTGTTCAGCTCACCCAGCGTCTTGCCGCTGGCGCCCACCACCTGACCGCCGATCAGCGCCCCCGGACTCAGATCATAGAGCACCAGCGCTTCGGGCGCCGCAAGCACAAAGCTTGCCTCGTCGTTTTCAGTCATCTCCAGCGGTGGCAGAACCACCTTTGTGCCGGAAGCTACCACCTCTTCAACCTTGACCGTCAGCGCGCCGGAAACACCTTCTCCGGCCCACACTGAACTGATCCCCCCGGCCATCAATGCCACCGACAGCCCTACGGGGCGCACCCAATTGCTCATCGGAATCTCCTCTTTTCTTATCGCTAACCCCGAAGCCGTTTTCGGAGCTTTACAGGTCTATTCGCAATTACCGCGCCAGAAACCGCTAAAACAGGTGCAACACCAATAACCACGGGCGTTCCAGACAAACACCCGGTATCATCCCGCGGCTGACGAGGCTGCAGAGCCGGACTAAGCTGTCGGGTAGAAGCGACCGGCAAAGCAGCTGGTCGTCAAAGATCGATAAAAAAGGCTGATATTCAGCCAATAAGTAAGCAGTCATTGACCGAGACCAGCGCGGACCGCTTCTGGTAAGTGCAGAATCAACCATCTCCACAGGGTGGTTGGTTTCCCGTTTACAGGCCGGCCGATCGCTGTTATTGAGTAGTTATGGAGAATCCAATGGGTTCGGCGCCGATGTCCGCGCACGAAAAAGAACGCTTAAAGGCGCTGAGCGACTATCGAATCAGTGATGCCGATACCGGGCTCCTCGAGCTGACCCGGCTGGCCGCCTATATCTGCGATATGCCGATCGCCCTGATCAGCCTGATCGATGCGGATCGCCTCTGGTTCCGCTACCGGGTTGGCCTGGATATTCTGCAGACGCCGAGAAAGTCGTCTTTCTGCGACCGGACAATCAAGCAGCCGGAACTGCTGGAAGTGGAAGACACCGCCAAGGATCCGCGCTTTCGCAACAACCCGCTGGTCAAACACCGCCCCCATATCC
Organism: Marinobacterium lutimaris; assembly: GCF_900108065.1. GTDB lineage: Bacteria > Pseudomonadota > Gammaproteobacteria > Pseudomonadales > Balneatricaceae > Marinobacterium_D > Marinobacterium_D lutimaris. Next base: position 189,744 of record NZ_FNVQ01000002.1, read on the forward strand.
ATTTCTACGCCGGCGTTCCGCTGCTGACACCGAGCGGCCATGCTATTGGTTCTCTCTGCGTCATGGCGCCGGAACCCAACCGGCTGACAGCGTCGCAGCGGCACGCCCTGAAAACCCTCGCCGACCAGGTAATGACCCATCTGGAGCTGATCAAGGCGGGCGAGGAACTCAAGCGCGCCACCGGCCAGGTGGAGCAGGAACAGGCCCGTAAGGCTCGTTTTCTCGCCAACATGAGCCACGGCTTCAGCGCTCCGATCAGCGGCCTGACCACGGCGCTGCAGCAGCTCGAGTCAGAGCCCCAGGGCAGCAATGCCCGGCAGCATATTCGTGATGCTCTGCTCGCGTCTCGCCACCTGACCCAGATCGTTGACGACATCTTCGATTATTCACGCATCGAGAGTAACGACCTGCAGCTCGACTGCCGGCCGATGGAGCTGGACAACCTGCTGCGCAAGCTGGCCGCCCTGCTCTCCTCCCAGGTGGGCGATAAGCCCCTGGATCTCTGGTTCGATATCGACCCCGATGTGCCGGAACTCCTGATCGCCGATGAACTGCGCCTGTCCCAGGTGCTGCTGCACCTGGGCGAAAATGCGGTCAAGTTCACCGAGCATGGCCGTGTGGTGATCAAGATATCCAACCTGGGCAGGGAGCAGGAGCGTATCAAGCTGCATTTCGAGGTAATCGATACCGGCATCGGCATCTCACCGGAGCAGCAGCACCGGGTCTTCGAGGCGTTCCGCCAGGGCGACGGCATGATCCGTAAACGCTTTGGCGGCACGGGCCTCGGCCTGGCGATCAGCCGGGAGCTGGTGAACATCATGGGCGGCGAGCTGGAATTCAAAAGCGAATATGGCCTGGGCGCCCGCTTCTACTTCACGCTCCACCTCGCTATTCCCGAGGAGGAGGTCGCAGACGAACAGGACGCCGATGCCGAAACCAAATCACCCAGGGTGCTGATCGTCAGCAAGTCGGAAGTGGGCCGGCGCATCATCTCGAACCTTTGCCACACCCTCGGCTGGAGCACTGACCTGGCAAACTCCGGCGCCGCGGCTCTAAGCGCCTGCGAACAGGAAACAGCCTTCGATGCGATCCTGATCGATACCCCGACACTGACCCGCCAGGATCAGGTGCTGCTGCAGCACCTGGAAACCCTGCCGGTGGAACAGCGGCCGGTATGCGTCAGCTTTTCACGCCGCTACAACCCGCAGCTGGGCCAGAGCGAGCTGCCCGACGCCGAGCTGACCAAGCCGATAGTGCCATCGATTCTTGCCGAGCGGTTCAACCAGATCGCCCAGGCCCGCCAGACGGGTCCCGACGCCATACCTACACTCAATGACGCCCTGCATAACGATTCGCCGCTGGCCGGCGTGCGCCTGCTGCTGGTAGAGGACAACCGGGTCAACGCCACCGTGGCCACGCTGCTGCTGGAAACCGAGGGCGCCCAGGTGATCTGGAAACGTAACGGCGAGGAGGCTTACCGCTTCTTTACCGACGAAGCTGAGCCTGTGGATATCGTCCTGATGGACCTGGAGATGCCGGTGATGGATGGCTTTTCCGCCACCGAGAATATCCGCCACGACCGCCAGTGGGACAAGATTCCCATCGTTGCCCTGGGCATCAAGAGTAACGAAGAGATTCGCGCCCGCTGCCTCGATGCCGGTATGCAGGACTGCCTGGACAAGCCTTTCGACAGTGCCAAGCTGGTTCACGCCATACTCGGGCAGTTGAAACGCAGATAAGCATCCAGACTATCAACCCGGTTAACCCGGCATTCGCGTCCGCCCTTGGCCATTCAGGCGCGTCGCTAGAGGCAACACCAGCCAACACACGATAACGAAGGGCGCGGTCAGCACCACCCCGCCCGTTCGCGCCAGCCAGCCGGTGACAACAACACTCAAAAGCACCGCAGCGATCAGCGTCAGCGCATCGGATCCTCTGCGGCTCGATAGCGCAATCGCCACCAGCACGGCGTTGTAGGCATAAAATCCGCTGAAAACGACCTCCTCCACCTCCCCCACCAGAAAAGCAAAGCCACTGCTTAAGACGATAGCCACGGCTCCCCAGCAAAGAGCCCTGCGGGAGGCAACGGCAATGCCCAGCAACACCAGCAGGCATGACAGCGGATTATCCAGAAACAGCACCTGGCCAAACCCCAGCAGCAGGTTATCCAGCCCCGTTCGGCTAACCGGCTCGACCGCTACAGGCTCCACACCGACAAACGCCGTTATCAGCCAGATAGAGAGAATAAAGGGTGCGGTGAAAACCTGAGCGCCAAGCGGCTCAATCAGCAGCCGCATCAACAACGCACTGAGCAGCGCGGCCAGGGCAATAATCATCACCAGATCGGCCCCGAGCGGCCAGTAAACCGCACAGCCAAGCCCCACCAGCGCGGCGTTATAGCCGTAAAGGCCCTGCTCGAGATGTTCCCTGCGGGCACCCAGCAAAAACGCTGCCGCATTGGCGACCAGGCTTGCGCCGACGGCAGCCAGGCACATCCATAGCGAGTTGAGCGCAATGGCAGCGAGAAAAAGCAGCCCGGTCAGTGCATTCGAATGCAGTGTGATCTGGCTGAAGCCGAGCAGAAGCGCGCGGCAGAATCGATACTCTGCATTCACCTGTTTGCCTTCAGAAACATGAGAGAAATAAAAAGAGCGCCAGCCGGTGACTACTCCGAAAGGCGCCGGGAAAAACTCACACCGCTGCAGGATGAAAGGGAAAACCCACGGGGTGTGATCTAGAAACGAACATTAAAAGGCAGGTCAGAAATGCCACTTCAGCAGGAATGAGGGATTACGCTCATCGACCCCGTCGATCCCGAACTTGTTGTTCCAGTGGGCGTACTCAACGCCGACATAGACCGGTGCCCTGGCATCGAACAGCTTGCCGACGTTCCATTTAAGCTGAGAGGTGAAGTTCATTTCCGCGGCATGGTCGGACTCGCTGGTGGACCAGTCGAGGAAGCCGTCATAGAGAAACTCGGCGCTGCCAAGCTCGAACGGCAACCCCCAAGTCAGCGTCAGCTGCTGGTCATCGTCCTTGTTCTCGTTGTTGACGTGGTAGAGGTTGGCATTGAAGTAGCGAAAACCGGGAACATCCAGGCTGATGCCGATACCGGCAAGATAGTTATCAAAGCCCTCCCCGCTTTCCCAGGTACCGGAGAGCAGAAGATCCTTCACCGGGCCAAAGGAGAGATCGCGCCCGGTCAGGTTTCCCAGGCTCAGCCGCGGCGAAAGCTCCATGTAGTTTTCGGTGTAACCGTTGTCTGACTTCAAACGGTCGAGGAAGAAGAAGTTATCGCCCCAGCTATGAGCGCTGGCGTGTTCGACGGTGATTACCTGGCGGTCATCGTCTCCCACCTCATACTCACTGCCGTTCAGGTAGGTCAGGCTGAACGTACTCCAGAGCTGCTCGGCGGACGCCGGTGAGCAGATAAGAGCGCCGGTCAAAAGGCAGCCTGCTGTTGTTTTTATTTTCATTTGAGCACCATCCTTCATTGTTATTTTTAGGGTTTCGTTGAGGTGAATGCGGCCCTGCCGGCCCTGAGCGGGACAGCATGTTCAAAGGGATTCACAGGAACAGGTTGAGTGGGAGCGCGAGGGGCGCTCCCGTTTCTCTGAGCCTTGCGCTTAACCTGGCTTTGAGTGTTGCACTCGGCTGTTCACTAGCCGGAAAGCATCAGGCGGCCAGCTTGCGGGCCAGGCGCTTCTGCCGCTCGATCAACTCTTTAAGATCAAGGCCAAGAATCGCGCCATCGCGTACTCGCCACTGCCCCGCCACCATAACCTGGTCAGCCTGATGGGCACCGCAGAGCACCAGCGCGGCCAGCGGATCGCCGGCACCGGCAAAGCGCAGCTCATCCAGCCGGAACAGGGCGATATCCGCCTGCATACCGACTTTCAAAGCTCCCAGATCGTCGCGGCCCAGGCAGCGCGCCGAACCTTCGGTGGCCCAGCTGAGCACCTTCTGATGGGTAATTTCGGAGGCCTCATAGCGCAGCCGGCCGAGCAAAAACGCCTGCCGTACCTCCTGGATCATGTTGGAGCCATCGTTGGAGGCAGAACCGTCCACACCCAGCCCCACCGGAGAGCCGGCACGTTCCAGATCCAGGGTCGGACAAAGGCCCGAGGCCAGCAGCATGTTCGATGACGGGCAGTGGGCGATACCGGTTCCCGCCGCTCCGAGACGGCGGATCTCTTCGTCATTGAAGTGGATACCATGAGCCAGCCACACACGGTCGCTGAGCCAGCCCACCTTTTCCAGGTAATCGAGCGGTCTCAGACCAAACATCTTTTCGCAGAACGCGGTCTCATCGTGGGTCTCGGCCAGATGGGTATGCAGACGCACGCCGTGCTTTTCCGCCAGCTGCGCACTGGCTTTCATCAGGCTCTCACTGACCGAGAACGGCGAACAGGGCGCCAGCGCCACCCGACCCATGGCGCCGGGTTCAGCCCGGTGATAGCGCTGGATCAGCCGCTCGCTGTCGGCCAGGATGCTGTCTTCATCCTGCACTGTGCTTTGCGGTGGCAGACCGCCATCCTCTTCACCGAGACTCATGGAGCCGCGCGTCAGGTGCACACGCATCCCCAGCTTCTCAGCCTGCGCCATCTGGATATCGATGGCGTTCTCCAGCCCCTCGGGGAAGAGGTAGTGATGATCGCTCGCCGTGGTGCAGCCGGAGAGCAGCAGCTCCGCCAGCGCCACCTGGGTCGAGACCTCGATCATCTCCTCCCCTAGTCTGGCCCAGACCGGGTAAAGGCTTTTCAGCCAGCTGAACAGGGATTTGTTCAACGCCCCCGGAAAAGCCCGGGTCAGCGTCTGGTAAAAGTGATGATGACCGTTGATCAGCCCGGGTAACATCACATGTTCACGAGCATCAAACTGCTCATCGACGGGTGCGGCCGGCGCCTCTCCTGCGGCCAGCACTTCGACAATGCGCGATCCTTCGATAACCACACCACCGGCACTTGCCTCGTCCAGGGTTGCCAGCGGTGACTTAATCCAGATACGTCGGGAAGCGTTCACTCAGTTGTTCCAATTTATCGTTTTAGGTTAATGATGAGTTGATTAACTGTTGGCCGGGCGGGACACCGCGGCACGGGGCATGGAGCGTTTTTCCGCCTCACTGCTCTCAGACTTTTCAGCCGTTTCAGCCGGCTCGGCAGCGGTTTCCGGCGCCACATCCATATTCTGCGGCAGCAGGAAGTTAAGAATGATCGCGGACAGGGCACCGATGGTCAGCGGAGAACCGATGATGTTCTTCAGCCCCTGCGGCATTGCGGACAGCACCTCAGGAACACCGGCCACACCCAGTCCCATACCGATAGAGATTGCGGTGATCAGCATATTGCGGCGGTTCAGCCCCGCTTCCGCAATGATCTTCACCCCGGCCATGGCAACGGTACCGAACATGATCAGCGTCGCACCGCCCAGCACAGGCTTGGGCATCTGCTGCAATATGCCGCCGATAATCGGGAACAGTCCCAGCAGCGCCAGGATCGCCGCGATAAAGATCGCCACGTGGCGGCTGGCCACACCGGTAAGCTGAATCACGCCATTGTTCTGGCTGAAGGTGGTCATCGGCAGGCTGTTCAGGGTGGATGCGATAGCGGAGTTGACGCCGTCAGCCAGCACACCGGCCTTGATGCGGCGGATGTAGACAGGTCCATCCACCGGCTGGCGGGAGACCATGCTGTTGGCGGTGAGGTCACCGGTGGTTTCCAGCGCGGTGATCATGTAAATGATCGCGATCGGCATAAAGGCGGCGAAGTCGAAGCTGAAACCGTATTTAAACGGTACGGGAATCGCTATCAGGGAAAGTTCATCCAGGCCGCTGAAATCCACCTTGCCGATGGACCAGGCGACCACAAAGCCCAGGGTAAGGCCGATGATCACCGCACTCAGGCGCAGCATATGGATCTGAAAGCGGTTGAAGATAACGATGGTGATCAGCACCACGCCCGCCAGCGCCAGGTTAACCGGAGCCCCCAGATCCGGGGCGTTCACGCCACCAGCGATATCGGTCATCGACACCTTGATCAGCGACAGGCCGATCAGCGTGATGATGGTGCCGGTCACCACCGGCGTGATGATCCGGCGCAGTTTATCGATAAAGCGGCTGATGAATATCTCAACGAAAGCGGCGAGGAAGCAGACACCGAAAATGGTGGAGAGAATCTCATCCGGTCCGCCGCCATTGCCTTTAACGATAAAGCCGGCGGCGAGAATAGAGCTGAGAAATGCAAAGCTGGTGCCCTGCACACATAACAGACCGGAGCCGATCGGTCCGATCCGTCGGGCCTGAATAAACGTGCCGATACCGGACACGATCAGGGCCATGCTTACCAGGTAGGGCACTTCACTGCCTAAACCCAGTACACCGCCCACGATCAGGGTGGGCGTAATGATACCGATAAAGCTCGCCAGCACATGCTGGAGCGCAGCGAACACCGATACCGAAAAGCGCGGTTTGTCATCCAGTCCGAAGACCAGATCGATCGTAGAGTCTTGCTTTGCCATTGTGAAAATACCCTAATTATTTTTGTTGGCCTTTCTCTCAGCGGATTCCGGCTGAAGCGCTTCCATGGCAGAGCGCGTTCACGACCGAGAGAATCACAAGCGTTGCAGGCAGGCTTTGAACCCGCAGGCCTAAAAACCTAATCGACCGGTCAGCTTTTGTCCACAATTCAGGCCCGGATTTGTATTCACTATATGAAAGGCCGTCTCCGCGCTTTCTCAAATCTACAAAAGACCTTTACATTCAAACAGTAAAGCCAACTTACCTCCGACTGTTGTCGACCAAGAGCCAATCAAATAACGCGATAACAAGAACGCCCCATCGACCTAGAGCCACCCGTATTCGGCAAAAACAAAGAATTCACTTTGTACACAAAACACTATGAAAAAAAGTACACGAAACACCGAGAAGCACGAATAAACAAAACTATTAATCAATAAATTACTGATTCTTAATTTATTCATCTGCCAAAATCTCAATTAACAGATTTTCCATCTACAAAGACACGCCATTTACTGACTCGAGAGTCAGATTTAAAGTTGACTCAAAAGTCAGCTTTCACTTTAATCAGTCAAAACACAGGGAGCTCGGCACTGCAAAGTTCCGAATAACTGAACACTCAGTTCCTCAGTGACAAACACCTCAAAGATAAACACCTCAGTAATAAACATAAGAAAGGAGGCCCTCCTTGATCAGGTTCCTACTCAACAGAGAGCTGCGGGTCGAAGAACAGCTGGACCCCAACATGACGGTGCTCAACTACCTGCGCACCAAGGCTCGTAAAACCGGCACCAAGGAGGGCTGCGCCTCGGGCGACTGCGGCGCCTGTACCGTTGTGCTGGGCGAACCGGACGGCGACCGCATCCGCTATAAAAGCGTTAACTCCTGCCTCACCTTCGTCTCTGCCCTGAACGGCAAGCAGCTGATAACGGTGGAAGATCTGAAGCAGGGAAACCAGCTCCACCCCGCTCAGCAGGCGATGGTGGATTGCCACGGCAGCCAGTGTGGCTTCTGCACACCCGGCATCGTGATGTCGATGTTTGCCTTGGGTAAAAATAGTGCCAAGAACGTCGGCACACCGGGCAAAGAGGAGATCCACGAGGCCCTGGCCGGCAACCTTTGCCGCTGCACCGGATACCGCCCCATCGTCGAAGCGGCCGAAAAGATGTACGACGATGTCACACCCGACAGCTTCGATACCGAACAGGCCGCCACGCTTGCCCGCCTGCGCGAGATCCAACCACAGACCCAGGTAGAGCTTAGCGACGGAGCCAAAACCGCCTTTAACCCGAGTTCCCTGTCGGAGCTGGCCGGCCTGCTGGAACAGCACCCTGATGCCCGCCTTGTCGCTGGCGGCACTGACCTGGCGCTGGAGGTGACCCAGTTCCACCGCGAGATCCCCAGGCTTATTTATGTCGGCGATATCGCCGAGATGAAACAGGTCCGCGTCACTGATGAGCAGATCGAGCTCGGCGCCGCCGCGCCGCTGACCGACTGCTACCAGGCCCTGAGCCAGGACTATCCCGATTTCGGCGCCCTGCTTCACAGGTTCGCCTCCCTGCAGATCCGCAACCAGGGAACCCTGGGCGGCAATATCGGTAATGCCTCTCCGATTGGTGACTCACCGCCCGCCCTGATTGCGCTGGGTGCACAGCTTGTCCTCCGCAAGGGCAAGCAGACCCGGACCATTGATCTGCAGGATTATTTTATTGACTACAAGGTAACCGCCCAGCAGCCGGGCGAGTTTATCGAGAAGGTGCTTGTTCCCAGGGCCGCGGCTAATGGCGAGTTCCGCAGCTACAAGCTCTCCAAGCGCATTGATGACGATATCTCCGCGGTGCTCGGCTGTTTCAACCTGGTGGTCCGCGATGGTGTAGTCCAATCCGCCAGGATCGCCTACGGCGGTATGGCGGCCATTCCCAAACGCGCCAGCCTGTGCGAACAGGCGCTGACCGGCGCCGCCTGGAACCGCGACACCATCAACAAGGCAAAGCAGGCACTGGCGCAGGACTTTGCGCCGATCTCCGATTTCCGCGCCTCCCGCGAGTACCGACAGGTGACCGCCGTCAACCTGCTGACCCGCTACTTTGTCGAGCTTGAATCCCCAGAAGCAGAAACACGGGTGACCGCCTATGTCTAACCACCAGAACAATAAAAAAAGTTACGCCGAGATGCTGGAACTGACCAAACAGGACCTGGTGACCGGCGTCGGCCGCAGCGTCAAACATGAGAGCGCGGCGAAGCAGGTCAGCGGCGAAGCAATCTACGTCGATGACCGCCTGGAGTTTCCGAACCAGCTGCATGTTTATGCGCGCATGTCCGAGAAGGCGCACGCTCGCATCACCAAACTGGACGTGACCCCCTGCTACAACTTCCCAGGCGTCGCCATCGCTATTACCGCCCAGGATGTGCCGGGCCAGCTGGATATCGGCGCCGTGGCGCCCGGCGATCCGCTGCTGGCAGACGGTGTGGTCGAGTACTACGGTCAGCCAGTATTGGCGGTGGCCGCCAACGACCTGGAAACCGCCCGCAAGGCGGCCATGGCCGCCATCGTCGAGTACGAGGAGCTGGAACCGGTACTCTCCGTGGAACAGGCGCTTGAACAGGAGCACTTCGTCACCGAGCCGCATACTCACAAGCGCGGTGATTCAGCAGCGGCACTGGCCTCCGCCAAACACCGCATCAGCGGCAGCGCCCATATCGGCGGCCAGGAACACTTCTACCTGGAGACGCAGATCTCCTCGGTGGTCCCCACCGAAGATGGCGGCATGATCGTGTTCACTTCCAGCCAGAACCCCACCGAGATCCAGAAGCTGGTGGCCGAGGTGCTGGGCGTCTCCTTCAATAACGTGCAGATCGATATGCGCCGCATGGGTGGCGGCTTCGGCGGCAAGGAGACCCAGGCAGCAATGCCGGCCTGCCTGGCCGCGGTTGTCGCCCACCTCACCCGCCGACCGGCGAAGATGCGCCTGCCGCGCATGGAAGACATGATGATGACCGGCAAGCGTCACCCCTTCTTCAACCAGTATGTAGTGGGTTTTGACGACAACGGCCTTATCACCGGTTGCGAGATGAAGCTGGCCGGTAACTGCGGTTACTCGCCGGATCTCTCCAACTCCATCGTCGACCGCGCCATGTTCCACAGCGACAACGGCTACTACCTGGGCGACGCCACCATCACCGGTTACCGCTGCAAGACCAACCTGGCGTCCAACACTGCTTATCGCGGCTTCGGCGGACCCCAGGGGCTGATCATGCCGGAGATCATTCTGGATGATATCGCCCGCCGCCTGGGCAAGGACCCGCTTGAAGTGCGCAAGCACAACCTCTATGGCGGCGAAGGTCGCGACACCACCCACTACTTCCAGAAGGTAGAGGACAACGACCTGCCAGAAATGATTGCCGATCTGGAGGAGAGCTGCGAATACCAGAAACGGCGCCGCGAGATCCGTCAGTACAACGCCAGCAGCCCGATCCTGAAAAAGGGTCTGGCACTGACGCCGGTGAAGTTCGGTATCTCCTTTACCGCCACTTTCCTTAACCAGGCCGGCGCACTGATCCATATCTACACCGATGGCAGCATCCATCTGAACCACGGTGGCACCGAGATGGGCCAAGGCCTGAACACCAAGGTCGCCCAAATCGTGGCCGAAGAGTTCCAGGTGGACTTCGATACCATCAAGATCACCGCCACCAACACCGACAAGGTGCCGAACACCTCGCCCACCGCCGCCTCTTCCGGTGCGGACCTGAACGGCAAGGCGGCGCAGAACGCGGCGCGCACCATCAAGCAGCGCCTGGTCGAGTTTGCCGCCCGCCACTTCAATGTGACCGAAGAGGATGTGAGCTTCAGCAACAACTACGTGGTGATCCGCGACGAGGTACTGCCGTTCGCCGAGTTTATTCAGCTGGCGTACTTCAACCAGATCTCGCTCTCGAGCACCGGCTTCTACCGCACGCCGAAGATCTACTACGACCGCGACAACGCCCGAGGCCGCCCCTTCTACTACTTCGCCTACGGCGTCGCCTGCAGCGAGGTGGTGGTCGACACCCTGACCGGGGAATACAAGATCCTGCGCGCCGATATCCTCCACGATGTGGGCGCCTCGCTGAACCCGGCCATCGATATCGGCCAGGTCGAGGGAGCCTTTGTCCAGGGCGCCGGCTGGCTAACCTCGGAAGAGCTGGTCTGGAACGATCAGGGCCGCCTGATGACCTCGGGCCCCGCCAGCTACAAGATCCCGGCGATCACCGATATGCCGATCGACTTCCGCGTGCGCCTGGTGGAGAACCGCAAGAACCGCGAAGACACCGTGTTCCACTCCAAGGCGGTGGGCGAGCCACCGTTCATGCTCGGGATCTCCGTGTTCTGCGCCATCAAGGATGCCATCGCCAGTGTCGCCGACTACCGGGTCAGCCCGGCCATCGACGCGCCGGCCACGCCTGAGCGTGTGCTCTGGGCGATCCAGCGGATGGAAGCGTTCGCTCAGCAGACCGACCCTGACACCGTCACCGAACCGGCCTGAATTCTCCGTAACCACAAAAACACTATAAAAATCGGGAGCTGAATCATGAACAGCGAGTGGATCAAGGCGCTGAGCCGGCTGGAAGCGGAGGCCACACCGGCGGTGATGATCACCGTGGTGGAGGAGCGTGGCTCCACGCCGCGCAACGCCGGCGCCAAGATGCTGGTCAGCGCCAGCGAGCGTTTCGACACCATCGGCGGCGGCCATCTGGAGCACAAGTCGATCAAGATCGCCCGCGCCATGCTTGAGGAGAAACAGACCCAGCCACGGCTGGAGCGTTTCTCCCTCGGCGCTAGCCTCGGCCAGTGCTGCGGTGGCGCCACCACTCTGCTGTTCGAACCGCTCAACACCGGCATCGTGCAGATCGTGCTGTTCGGCGCCGGCCACGTGGGCCGCGCTCTGGTGCCGATTCTGGCCACCCTGCCCTGCCGTATCCGCTGGGTCGATGCCCGGGAGGATGAGTTCCCGGCAATGTTGCCGGAGGGTGTGGAAAAAGTGGTCAACGAATTCCCTGTGGATGAGATCGCCCGGCAACCGGCCGACAGCTACTTCATCGTGATGACCCATAACCACCAGCTGGACCAGGAGCTCACCGAAGCGATCCTGAAGCGTAACGACTTCAGTTACTTCGGCCTGATCGGCTCCCAGACCAAACGCAAAAAGTTCGAGCACCGCCTCAAAGCCAAGGGCTTTGACGACTCCCTGCTGGAACGGATGACCTGCCCCATGGGCATCCCGGAGGTGAAGGGCAAACTGCCGGCGGAGATCGCCGTCTCCGTGGCCGGTGAGGTGATCGCCCAATACAACGCGGCGTTCGGCGTTGAAGCCCAGCCTCCCGTGCAAACCCGCGCGCTGGAAAGGCTGGCCGTGTGAGCCACCTGTTTATCCCCTTAGTCAGCACTCGCTAACGCTGCTCTCAGCACAACTGGAACCAACACATGACAGATTCAACATCAGGCTCCGGCACCATCGCGTACCGGGCTTCTATCCTGGACAGCCTGGGCGACCCGGCCGAGCTGGGCCTTGAAAACAGCTACCGCTACTTTGAAGACGGCATGATGGTGGTGCAGGATGGCCGCATCCTAGCCCTTGGAGAAGCCGCGGAGATCATGCCGGGCCTGTCGTCAGGCACCACCATCCGCCACTACGAAGATGCCCTGATCACGCCGGGGTTTATCGACACACATATCCATTACCCACAGACCGGCATGATCGCCTCCTACGGCGAACAACTGCTGGACTGGCTGGAAAACTACACCTTCCCCGCCGAGCAGAAGTTCGCCGACCCGGCCCATGCCGAGCAGGTCTCCGAGATCTTTATCAACGAACTGCTGCGCAACGGCACCACTACCGCGCTGGTATTTGGCACCGTGCATCCGCAGTCGGTGGATGCCTTCTTCAGCACCGCAGAGAAACACAACCTGCGCATGATCGCCGGCAAGGTGATGATGGATCGCAACGCGCCGAAAGCGCTGACCGACACCCCGGAAAGCGGCTATCGCGACAGCAAGGCACTGATCGAGCGCTGGCACGGCAAGGGCCGCCTGCATTACGCGGTGACCCCGCGCTTCGCGCCGACAAGCAGCCCAGAGCAACTGGCCACCGCCGGGCAGTTGTTGCGGGAGCACGAAGGTTTGTATATGCACACTCACCTGTCGGAAAACCGCAACGAGATCGAGTGGGTGAAGGAGCTTTTCCCGGAGCAGAGTGGCTACCTGGATGTGTATGATCACCACAACCTGCTCGGCAAACGCTCGGTGTTCGCCCACGGCGTGCACCTCTGTGACGAGGAGTGCCAACGCCTGGCCGAGACCGACTCCGCCATCGCCTTCTGCCCCACCTCCAACCTGTTCCTCGGCAGCGGCCTGTTCAATCTGCCCCAGGCGGAACAGCACAAGATCAAGGTAGGTCTGGGCACCGATGTGGGCGCCGGCACCAGCTTCTCGATGCTGCAAACACTGAACGAGGCCTACAAGGTGATGCAACTGCAGGGCAGCAAACTCCACCCGTTCAAATCCTTCTACCTCGCAACCCTCGGCGGCGCCCGCGCCCTGGAACTGGACCAGCAGGTCGGCACCCTGGAACCCGGCAGCGAGGCCGACTTCCTGGTACTGGATTACAACGCCACACCGCTGATGAGCTACCGGATGCAGCAGGCGAAAAGTCTGGATGAGCGGCTGTTTGTGCTGATGACCCTGGGGGATGATCGGGCGGTGAAGGAGACCTTTGCCATGGGTCGGAAGATATACAGTCGCGACTGACCAAAGGATGGATCGCAAGAAATGGAATGTAGGAGGCACGGCCTCGTGCCGATTGAAGCAGGTACGTTGGTGAATCAACACGCTGACGGTGATCGCGACGGGGCGTCGCTCCTACCCGAAACGCGCAGCAGCAGAAGGCGAGCACCCAATGGGCACAACAACTCTGAGTCGACTCAGCCGTTGTAGGAGGCGCGCCCTCGCGCCGATTGGCGCCGGTAAGGTAGTGAATAAAAACGCTGGCGGCGGCCGCTCCTACAATTAGGGGCCATGCGCGGCGCTGAAGGGGACATAGGCTGCGCTTAGCGAATTGAGTGATTGTTTTGGACCGACAATGAGTTAGCCATTAAAAAACGCCCTTTCGGGCGTTTTATCTTTCAAGCATGAGAGTTTCAAGCCTGGGAGTTTCAGGCTTGCGGCGCACTCTGCTTACGGCTCATCACATTAGAGAAGATCGCCTTCAGGTCGTTCTCTTCCGCTTCATCGCCGAGGTTGAGCTTTTCCTCGATATGATCGAGGTGGTGCATCATCAGCGCCACGGCCTTCTCTTTATCGCGCTTTGCAAAAGCGTCAATCAACTCGAAATGCTCATCGTAGGAGCAATGGGATTTGGCGGTGCCTTTTTCAAACTGCGCGATGATCAGCGAGCTGAGTGACACCAGGCTGCGCTGAAAGCTCAGTAGCGGCGGGTTTTTGGCGATCTCCGCCAGCAGCAGGTGAAACTCGCCGGAAAGGCGGATACCCGCGCCCAGGTCACCACGGTCGAAGCAGGCCTGCTCGTCACGCACCATCTGCTTCAACTGTTCAATCTGGTTTGCATCGGCGTTTTCGCACACCAGCTCGGTGACCGCTTTCTCCACCACGCGGCGGGCAAACACGATCTGCCGGGCCTCATCGAGGCTGGGGCTGGCCACCACCGCACCGCGGTTCGGCCGCAGCACCACTACCTGTTCATAGCCGAGCCGCGCCAACGCGCGACGGATAATCGTACGGCTGACACCGAAAATATCGCCCAGCGACTCTTCGTTAAGCTTGGTTCCAGGCGCCAACCGCTGTTCCAGGATCGCATCGAAAATATGCTCGTAAACCACATCGTCCTGGGTTTTCTTCTCTCCCTTCATGGGATCTCTTTTCCTTATATCCATTTACCACCCCATAAAGCTTCACTCACGGCCGCTCGAAACGGCTGTGAGTGGCGTCGTAGCGGCGCCGCCCTTTGACTGTTCGCTACTCACGATTAACCAGCAATTCAGGCCTCGGCACGCCCGTAAATCGTACACTTTGGCTCATTTTTTGTACACATTTACGTCTACAACAATTGCAGGCATGGACAATCCCTCATTCTTACCTGCCGATATTGCACCGTTTTTTTCTCCGGCTAGACAGAAAATCGAGCGCAAACCGGGACGAATATCGATCTGATTCATCCAGTTTCGATTTCACCGTACGAAAAAACCTGACTCTAAGGTTGAATTTTATGTATACAATTTTATGATCAGTTAAAGCACAATTTAAAAAGGACAGTGCCTGGGGAGGCACCAGCGAAGCAGATCCTCTTCGCAGTGACGTACGCCAGACTGCAGCACCCCAGCAGCAGCGCCACAGGGCCAAAAGCCCATTCACACCCTCCCGAGTTTCCATGGAGTGAAACACAACACCCCGGCGGCCGATGATCCCCTGGAATTGATTCAAAGTTTTCCAAGCAGGCCGTCAGCCATAAAAATAAAATAGGGCACTGAAATTCCCTTTGAGGAGATGACGTTGTGGAACGCACGCAGCAGCAAGAAGTAGCAATGGACTCGGCGCCGCCCGAGAACCGCCGGTTTCTAGACCGTTTTTTCAAACTCCACGAGCATAAAACCGATGTACGCACCGAGGTGATCGCAGGTCTGACCACCTTTATCACCATGTCTTACATCATGTTCCTGAACCCGATCATTATGTCCAAAACCGGCATGCCGTTCGACGGGCTGTTCCTGGCCACCTGTATCGGTGCCGCGATCGCCACCATCTTTATGGGCGTGTACGCCAACTGGCCCATCGGCCTGGCACCCGGCATGGGCCTGAACGCCTTCTTTACCTTTACCGTGGTGATGGAGATGGACTACAGCTGGCAGATCGCCCTGGGGGCGGTGTTCCTTTCCGGCGTGCTGTTTGTGCTGATGAGTGTGACGCGGCTGCGTGAATGGATGCTCAACAGCATTCCACTCAGCCTGCGCCTGGCCATGACCGCCGGTGTCGGCCTGTTCCTCGGCTTTATCGGCCTGAGATTTACCGGCATCGTCGTCCCCAACCCGGACAACGTGGTCGCCCTGGCGGACCTGACCCACTTCGGCTTCGGCGAGTTCGGCCCGGAAGCGCCGGCGCTGGGCCTGCTGAACTTCCTGCTGATCTGCATCCTCAGCTATCGCGGCGTATTCGGCTCGGTCATTCTCGGTATCGGCATCACCACCGCCATCGCCTTCCTGATGGCCGCCCTGCTGCCCTATGAGTTCTTCAGCGTCAGCGTCGACTGGGCGCCCGCGTCCGGCTTTGTCTCCTGGCCCGATGGTGGCCTGGTCGCCATGCCCAACTTCGCCGACCTGGCGCCGGTGTTCATGCAGCTGGATATTGCCGGCGCCTTTGAAGTCGCACTGATTCCGGTGATTATCACCTTCCTGTTTGTGAACATCTTCGACACCGCCGGCACCCTGATGGGCGTCGCCCAGCGTGCCAACCTGCAGGACGAAAACGGCAAGATCGAAGGCCTGGACAAGTCACTGAAGGCGGACTCCATCTCCTCCGTCATCGGCACCGCCTTTGGCTGCCCGCCGGTCACCTCTTACGTGGAATCCGCCGCCGGCGTATCCGCGGGTGGCCGCACCGGCCTCACCGCGGTGGTGATCGGCGTGATGTTCCTGTTCGGCCTGTTCCTGCTACCGCTGGCACAGATGCTGCCCGCTTTTGCCGTCGATGGCGCACTGATCTATGTCGCCATGCTGATGATGGGATCACTGGCGAAGATCGACTGGGATGATATGACCGAGTTTACGCCGGCCATTCTGACCACCATCATGATGCCGCTGACCTTCTCCATCGCCAACGGCATCGCGATTGGCTTTGTCTCCTACACGGCGTTGAAACTGTGCACTGGCAAAGCGGCATCGATCAGCACCGGCGTCTGGGCACTCACAGCCATCTTTATTGCCAAGTTTATCTTCCTGCCCTGATGGCAGTGGGATAGGTAACACCCTGAAACCCTGGTTTGGGCCCCCTCACGGGGGCTCCTTTTATTACAGCAACCTCTTTACCCAACCCAAGAGTAACGCACTGATGAGTTTTGAAAGCTGGTCCCTGTTCTGCCTGGCATCACTGCTGGTGATCCTGATCCCCGGCCCGCTGTCCCTGCTGATGGTCGCCAACAGCCTTAACCACGGCATTAGACGCAGCCTGCCCGCTTTCGTCGGTGGCACCCTCGCCTCGCTGATTCTGCTCACCGCCTCGGCCACCGGTCTTGGCGCCCTGCTGGCGGCCTCCGAGACGCTGTTCTCGGTGATCCGTTACGCCGGTGCCTGCTACCTGATCTGGCTCGGTTACAAAGCGTGGCGCGAAGCGTCGCAGGGTACGCTGACCAGCGACTCGGAACCGGCCAAGCCGCTGGCGTCACGGATGTTTGTGCGTGCCTTTACCCTGGGGATCAGCAACCCGAAAGATATTCTGTTCTTCGTGGCTTTCCTGCCCCAGTTCATCTCAGCGGATACGGCACTGCTGCCGCAGCTACTGGTGATGTGCCTGAGCTGGTGCGTGCTCGACCTGATCTGCAAGCTGGCCTATGGCGGTGGTGCGCGTCTGCTGACGCCGGTATTGAAGAACGGGCGTAATCTGGAGCACTTCAATCGTGCCAGTGCGGGCTTGTTTGTGGGGATTGGGAGTGTGGTGCTTATCAAGTAGCGCCTTGGTTACTTTCTTGAGCAGTCGGGCTTAGCCAGCGGAATCATATATGACTAGCCTGGCGGCTTGGCTATATGCGGGTTTCGCCTGCTGGCGAATCAAGGATCTTGGACGGCCAAGATCCTTGATAATCCTAAGCCGCCCCGACGACTTGATCGGCTGCGCCGATTTCCCTGCGCTTCTCGACTGAAAGAGAGGGATCTCCAACTCGCTCCTCCGTCGCTCAGACAGTCGATCCCTTGTTTCTCTTTCAGCCTGCGATGCTCGGCTGCGTCGAAGGGGATCGAGGCTGCGTTCAGTGATGCCTACTTAAACGAGCCCTGCCCTCGGTCTCTGCCGCAAGTTTCCATCATCGCTGCGCGATGCTTGGTGAGAAACATTCAAAAAGCCGCTCGGTTTCCCGGGCGGCTTTTTAGTGTGCGATCTGCGTTAACGGCGGCTTAGCTGCCGCGGTAGGTGGAGTAGCTGTACGGGGAGATCAGCAGCGGCACATGGTAGTGCTCAGCTTCGTCGGCGATGCCGAAGCGCAGGACCACTTCATCGAGGAAGGCCGGTTCCGGCAGTGCTACGCCGCGTCCGCGGTAGTAGTCGCCGACGCTGAATACCAGTTCGTAGACGCCTTTCTTGAAATCTTCGGTGGCCAGCACCGGCTGGTCGCAGCGGCCGTCGTTGTTGGTGACGGTCTGGTTGATCAGCTCGCGGCTCTGGTCGCTGCCGATACGGTACAGGGATACCGGGATGTTTTCACCGGGACAACCGTGAGCGGAATCCAGCACATGCGTCGTCAGATAGCCCATCGTTCGTTACTCCTCTACTTATTGTTCTCTGTTTAGCCAGAGCTGCCCAAGCGCCCTCCAGCCAGTGATCCCCACTATAAGCCATCAACAGACAAAAACACATAACCACCAATTAATTGTATACATTTTGAGAGTTCACTTCGTGAAAACGTCTCAATCTCCCGGCTAAGCTCCTGTATATAAGGGAGAAAACAAGGATAAAACCGCGAGTCACAGGTAAAAAACGTCCACTTTCTGACCAAAAAGACAAATACGATCTTGTGAATTCTAAATTTCTTTGTATACAATCAATGCACACCAAAAAAGAGCTCCATTGCAACCAGCTCTATCGCTATCTCTACCCGGTATAAGGAGTTGAGCCGTGAACAAAGACTATCCGCGCGACCTGATTGGCTACGGCGAGAACCCGCCCCATGCCCAATGGCCCAACCAGGCCCGCATCGCTGTCTCGTTTGTACTGAACTACGAAGAGGGCGGCGAGCGTTGCGTCCTGCACGGCGATAAAGAATCCGAAGCCTTCCTGTCAGAGATGCCAGGCGCCCAGCCGCTGGAAGGCGTGCGTCATATGAGCATGGAATCCTGCTACGAATACGGCAGCCGCGCCGGTGTCTGGCGTCTGCTGCGACTGTTCAAGAAGCACGATATCCCGCTCACCATCTTTGCTGTGGCCATGGCGGTAGAGCGTCACCCGGATGTCGCCCAGGCGATGGCCCAGGTGGGACACGAGATCTGCAGCCACGGTTACCGCTGGATCGACTACCAGTACACCGACGAGTCGGAAGAGCGCGATCACCTGGTCCGCGCCATCGATATCATCAAGCAGGTGACCGGCGAGCGTCCGCAGGGCTGGTACACCGGCCGCACCGGTCCCAACACCCGCAAGCTGGTGATGGAGGAAGGCGGCTTTATGTATGACTCCGACGCCTACGATGACGACCTGCCCTACTGGGTCGAGAACAACGGCAAGGGCCACCTGGTGATCCCCTACACCCTGGACGTCAACGACATGCGCTTTGCCACCGCGCAGGGCTTTAACAGCGGCGAGCAGTTCTACGAATACCTGAAGGACAGCTTCGACACCCTGTATGAGGAAGGCGCCGAGTCACCGAAGATGCTCTCCATCGGTCTGCACTGCCGTCTGGCCGGTCGCCCGGGACGTATCGCCGCCCTGGCGCGCTTTATCGACTACGTGCGCAGCCACGACCAGGTCTGGTTCTGCCGCCGCATCGATATCGCCAAGCACTGGCATGAACACCATCCGTACAACCCGGAGGCGGCCAAGTGAGCGATATGACCTTTAAAACCTGCAAGCCGAGCGAGATGAGCCGCGATGCGTTCGTCAGCCACTTCGGCGATATCTACGAGCACTCCGCCTGGGTGGCCGAGCAGGCGTTCGATCAGGGCAGCGACAGCTCAATCGACAGCATCGACAGCCTGCAGCAGCGCATGGCCGAGATTCTGCTGAATGCCGACAAACAGGCCCAGCTCGACCTGATCAACGCGCACCCGGACCTGGCCGGCAAGGCTGCCGTGGCCGGAGAGCTGACCGCCGCCTCCACCTCTGAGCAGGCCGGCGCCGGTATCAGTGAATGCACGCCGGAAGAGTTCGAGCGCTTCACCGCGCTGAACAACGCCTACAAGGAGAAGTTCGGCTTCCCCTTCATCATGGCGGTGAAAGGCAGCAACCGGCACCAGATCCTGGCCGCCTTTGAAGAGCGCATTCACAACACACCGGACGAAGAGTTCGAACGGGCTCTGCAGGAGATCAACAAGATCGCCCGCTTCCGTTTGGAAATTATGTAAGCGTTAAAAACATATAAGCACCGGGCGTTAACAGGGTGTTGGAAATCGTTTTCGAGGCCGCCGAGGCAAGGCAAAAACTGGCGAAAAAGCGGAGTTT
Source organism: Marinobacterium lutimaris (assembly GCF_900108065.1). Lineage (GTDB taxonomy): Bacteria > Pseudomonadota > Gammaproteobacteria > Pseudomonadales > Balneatricaceae > Marinobacterium_D > Marinobacterium_D lutimaris. Next base: position 209,669 of record NZ_FNVQ01000002.1, read on the forward strand.
AGTGAGCTAAATGAGCATTTTGAGCCTGTTTTTAACGCAGCATTCGGCAACGCAGATAGTTTTTCAACGCCCTGGGACCCGGTCGGATTCGCAATGCCCCTTATTAAGCTTTAGGTAGAAAAATAATGAACAACACGAATTTCGAACAGCAGATCAACCTGGCCGACGCCCGTCTCGGCACCAAGTCTATCTTTGTGACCGACGACTGGTTCGCCGCCGTCGACCGCATGCTGCAGCCGGAGGCGCCGGTCTGGAAAGAAGGCGTCTTCGATGACAACGGCAAGTGGATGGATGGCTGGGAATCCCGCCGCAAGCGCTTTGAAGGCTACGACTACACCATCATCCGCCTGGGCGTACCGGGTGTGATCAGCGGTGTGGATATCGACACCTCTTTCTTCACCGGTAACTTCCCGCCGTCGGCATCGCTGGAAGCCTGCTTCTCCCCGGATGGCGATCCGGCGGACGATGCGGAATGGACCGAACTGCTCGGCGCCGTCAGCCTGCAGGGCGACAGCCACCACCTGCACGCCATCAACGATGACCGCCCCTGGACCCACATCCGCTTCAACATCTACCCGGATGGCGGCGTGGCGCGTCTGCGCGTTTACGGCACCCCGTACCTGGACTGGAAAACCGTTGCTGGCAAAGAGATCGACCTGGCCGCCACCCTTAACGGCGGTCGCGCCCTCGCCTGCAGCGATGAGCACTTCGGCAAGATGGGCAACATCCTCAACCCGGGCCGTGGCGTCAACATGGGCGATGGCTGGGAAACCGCCCGCCGCCGCACGCCGGGTAACGACTGGGTGATCGTCGCCCTGGGTCATCCGGGTGAAATCAGCCGTATCGTCGTCGACACCCTGCACTTCAAGGGCAACTACCCGGACAGCTGCTCTATCCAGGCGTCTTACGTTAAGGGCGGCACCGACGAGCAGATCAAAACCCAGAGCCTGTTCTGGAAAGAGCTGCTGCCGCAGCAGAAGCTGGAGATGCACCAGGAGCATGAGTTCAGCACCGAGATCAACGATATCGGCGCGATCACCCATATCCGCATCAACATCTTCCCGGATGGCGGCATCAGCCGACTGCGCCTGTTCGGCAAGATCACCGACTGAGCGGAGCCCGGCATGTTGATCATCCGACCGGAGCCCCTCACCGCCGAAGCGTTCAAACCCTTTGGCGATGTGATCGAAACCGCCGATCGTGATTTTTTCATGATCAATAACGGCTCGACCCAGCGCTTTCACCGCCTCGCCGAAGTCATGCTCGGCCGGGCGGGCGATCGCGGCATCATCAGCATCTTCAGGGCGCAACAGATCCCCATGCCCCTGGAGGTGAAAATGCTGGAACGCCACCCGCAGGGCAGCCAGGCGTTTGTACCGCTGAAACAGAACCCGTTCCTGGTGCTGGTCGCACCGGCCGGCGAGACGCCCGATCCCGCCGCCATCCGTGCCTTCATCACCGATGGCACCCAGGGCGTGAACTACCACACCGGCGTCTGGCACCACCCGGTGCTCAGCTGTGTGGCAGAAGATGACTTCCTGGTGGTCGACCGGGAAGGCGAAGGCAACAACTGCGACGAACACTTCTTCGCAGACGATACACAGATCCTGCTGCAGACCCCGTAAGGCTAAGGCCAGGGAAGCTAATACTTAGCTTCCCTGATGCCAGCAAATCTAAGGCACGTCGTAGGACTTCCATAAAAAGAAAGTGTTGGCTTAAGGCAGATGTGTCAAAGCCAACCGACTATGAGGAGTTGACTATGGATCCCCATATCACTGAATGGCTCAACCTGGCCGTGCGCTGGGTTCATATGATCACCGGTATCGCATGGATCGGTGCATCCTTCTATTTTGTCTGGCTGGAGAACCACCTGGACCGCCGCAACCCCAAAGATGGCTTGTCCGGCGACCTCTGGGCCATTCACGGCGGTGGTATCTACCACCTGGAAAAATACAAACTGGCCCCGCCAGAGATGCCAGAGCAGCTGCACTGGTTTAAATGGGAAGCCTACGCCACCTTCCTCTCCGGTTTCGCGCTGCTGAGCGTGGTGTATTACCTCAACGCCCAGCTCTACCTGGTAGCACCGGGTTCCGACCTGAGCTCCCCCTCCGCTATCGCCATCGGCGTGGGCAGCCTTGTTGTGGGCTGGCTGGTCTACACCAGCCTGTGCGATTCCCCGCTGGGTAAAACCCCCGCCCTGCTCGGTGCGGTGCTGTTTGCGCTGCTGGTGTTCGCCGCCTGGGGACTGTCACAGGTATTCAGCGGCCGTGGTGCCTTTATCCACGTCGGCGCCATCATCGGTACCATCATGGTCGGTAACGTATTCCGCGTGATCATGCCGGCCCAGCGCGCGCTGGTGAAAGCGATCGAAGAGGGCCGCGAGCCCGACCCGCTGCTGCCCGCCAAAGGCCTGCTGCGCTCACGCCACAACAACTACTTCACGCTGCCGGTTCTGTTCATCATGATCAGCAACCACTTCCCGAGCACCTACGGCAACGAGTTCAACTGGGCCGTACTGGCCGGCATCGCGGCACTGAGCGTACTGGTACGTCACTACTTCAACACCCGCCATGACTCCCAGAAATATATCTGGACCCTGCCCGCAGCCGCACTCGGCATGATCACCCTGGCCTTTGTGGTCGCACCGCAGAAAAACTCCAACGCGGCGCAGCCCCAGCAGGTCAGCTTCAACCAGGTATCTGAAGTGATCCACGAACGCTGCACCGTCTGCCACTCCTCCAGCCCAAGCTTTGCCGGCTTCGCCACCGCCCCGGCCGGCATCAAGCTCGACAACGCCGAAGAGATCAAACTGATGGCCGAAAAGATCCACGCCCAGGCCATCGCCACCCAGACCATGCCGCTAGGCAACGTCACCCAGATGACCCCGGAAGAACGGGACCTGGTAGGCATGTGGATCGCCGACGGCGCCCATATCGACTAACCAAATCCCCTTCCCTTTCCAGCCCTGCGTATACGCGGGGCTTTTTTTATTCCTAGCAAATCCGCTTTACAGCCGAAGGTAAGCATTCACTGACAACCCAAGCTTTTTGGCACAAGCTTCCGGCAGCGCACGTTTTCACAAAACAACCTAAGCGCACCCAGATTCCCCTTCGACGCAGCCGAGCATCGCACTCTGAAAGAGAAACAAGGGAAAGTCTGTCTGAATGCCGAAGGCATGAGTTTCCTTTCCCGCTCTTTCAGAGGAGAAGCACAGGGAAATCGGCGCAGCCGATCAAGTCGTCGGGGCGGCTTAGGATTATCAAGGATCTTGGCCGTCCAAGATCCTTGATTCGCCAGCAGGCGAAACCTGCATTCAAAAATAAACTGAGAGACCTGAACCACTGCAGGACTGCAGTCATCCCCACTGCTTGAGGCGCATTTCAGCCAAGTGCTAACATGCCGAAAAAACAAACCCAAAAGTCAAAAACCGGGAAACCACCATTCGATGTCGAGAATCAGTGAACACAACCGACAACTGATCATCCAGGCTGCCAGCGAAATCTTCGCCGACCAGGGCTACGCAGCCACAAAGATCATCGATATCGCCCACCGCGCAGGTCTCCCAAAACCCAACATCTACTACTACTTCAAAAGCAAAGAAAACCTCTACCGCAGCGTTATCGAAAGCGTGATCGACCCACTGCTGCAGGCCGCCCAGCCCTTCTATGAAAACGGCGACCCGGCCACCGTGTTGGCGCAATATATCCGCGCCAAGATCAAAGTCTCCCAGCAGCACCCCCACGCCTCAAAGGTATTCGCCAGCGAGATCATGCACGGCGCCCCTCACCTGCCCGAGGATATCGCCGAAAAGATGATGGAGCAGACGCTCCAGAGCAGCACCAAGATCCAGGACTGGATCGACCAGGGCCTGATGGACCCCGTTGATCCCCACCACCTGCTGTTTACCCTCTGGGCCTCCACCCAGACCTACGCCGATTTCGACTGGCAGATCTCCAAGGTCACCGGTAAAGAGAAGATGTCACAAGCCGATTACGACCTGGCGGCGGAGCAGCTGACACATGTGATACTGAAGGGCTGCGGTGTGAAGGCGTCATAAGACCTTAGTCCTGCCTCCCTACCTTTATCCCCCGAGAAACTTGCGCCTTTTACAATGGGATAGCAAACTGTCTCTAGCGTCATACAGGCAGTCGACGCATCAATAAGCTCGCAAAAGATCCTAAGGGACTGATTGATGGATATTTGCAGATCACACCCGCTGTTGGCGGAGACTCCAAAACCTTTCGGTAGAACCTCTAAAGTGGGTCTTAACAGGCGTTGGGCAAGTGCGAGCCGCGATACCCTTTCAGTTGTCTCCTTGCCGGGTGGAGTACTCTTTAATTCGATCACCACTGAGCAGAATTTATTTTTCATTAATACTTTCAATCAGTTACAGGCGACACGACTGGAATCGCGCTGTTAAAAAGTATACCCGCTAATAATTATTATGAGGTCGAAGACCTCATTAACAGACTGTTAAGCGCTACCAACCATCAGCATTTTGGAGTACATCAAAGTGGTAATAGAAAATGCAATTTAGAGTTCTATCTGCCTTTATAATTTTTATAGGCTCATACTTACCACTGGCTTTGATCCTCGCAGTGCAAGATATATCTATGTCATGGTGGGGCAAATCATTCTGTGATTTCTCTGATATAGGCAATTGCTTATTTAACCCATTTAATAGTCCGTATTTGTCAATCATATTTATTGTTGTTACTTGCATATCTGTAGTTGTATCCAATCTTTCCTTAAAGAAAATATCATTCCCATTTGATGCTCAGGTAGAAAGTTCTAAAACAATACCAAACGACATTATCAATTATGTATTTCCATATGTTGTTTCATTTATGGGGATAAGCTATGAAGCACCAGAAAAACTCTTAGGTTTCACAGTTTTCTTACTTTGGATGTTTGCGATTACATACAAGTCTGGGCAGATCATTATGAACCCACTTTTGTTAATGTTTGGCTGGAGGTTGTACGAGGCAAAGATCAATATCAACGGACAGTCTAGAGATGTAAGGATTTTAAAAAAGGGGCATTTAACTCCTGGGAACTATAAAGTCCAAACGATACAAGATTTTTATATTGCACGAGAAAACTAATGACAGCTGACTTTCAATCTTTAAAATCATTTGATTTTGCAAATTCAACACCACATTTGTGGGTTTTCAAGGACAGTAGCAGTGCGGCACGCTTCAGAACATTTTACGTTCAAACTGAAGACGGTCTAAACACACAGTTAAAGGGTTTCATCGCAACAGAGATTGAAAGAATCACTGAGCATACACCTTATACTTACATATCTCAGACAAATGAGAATAGCTGCCTGTCTATTGACCCAGTAAGTACAGATTTTCCACAACTGAAAGCACTTGTAGACCGGCTTGAGAGTGAGCATAGAATTACAGATGCAAAAGACCTGAAAGGTGCAAAGGGGTACGTAGTTAAATTTACCTCAAACGGAACTACTGTTTATGCAGTAAAACGATCCACCTCTACATGGAAAACATCATATCCAAAAAAATACATCAATATGATTTTTTCTAATGGTGAATTATCTGGGGTTGAGGACAATAGCTTTGCCATAGAGAAAAATTTTGACTTCTATGTCATTAATAATACTGTTTTCATCGCTAATAAACGCGGGTTTGAGTCCGCTATGCAACATAGAACTGCGTATGTTCAGGCATTTACGCAGCTTCAACAAACTCCAGCATTTAGTGGCTTGTTTTCTGACATAAATCCTATCATCGAATATGTTGGCACAAATTCCATACACTTGAGGCGCATGGCGGTTATCGAAGAAAAAGGTATTTACAGTAGACCAAACTTCATTCCTAACCTGCAAAGAGTAAATGCTACAAGAAATTGGGGTATTAATTTTGACCCATCAAACAACACGATAATTCCTTGTGAAACTACAGCGGCCACTATTATAAATGTTCTGCTTGATCACAGGCTTATGAGTGAGATAACAGATAATATCTATGATGTTCCTGATGCGACTCAAGTCTAGGCGCTTAACAAGCAAAAGCAGTCGGACGCATAAATGCGCCGCTGTTTTGGGCGTTAGGGATAAGGACGCATGAGACAGAAACGGAAGACTATCTTAGCCTCGTTATTAGCATGTGTTTCCCTTGTTACTTGTGTCATATTTTTGTGGTTTATGTACAACTCAGGATGTGCCGGTGACATGAAAACTGGCGCTTACGGAGATATAGCAAAGGCACTAGAGCTAGAAAACAAAGCGTTTTCAAGTTTATTTGCATCAACGTTCTGTATTTTTATTGCGTATATCGTGGCTGCTAAATCACATATCGCAGTCCGAATTCCATCAGGGGTTGGGATAAGCATAATTTACTTATTGTTTGCTCTCTATACGGGTAGTAGTGTTCAAGTAGAGGGGATTTCCATATGCAATCCCTAACAAAAAATTCAAGTCGCCCGCAAACGGGCTGGGACCTCCACTGCTACGCAGTTCCGGCCCCTTAATTGAGCGTTAAGTTTCTGAAGGTGCCATGAAGACACAACAGATTTTAGATTTCTTGCTTGAAGTAATCCGAATATTCAAGCCTGATCAACGGAAATGGATTGTCCGTATTTTCATAGTGTCAGGAATCGGCATGATAAGTACGCCGTTTTGGCAGCCTTGGATAGAGGCTATTTTAGAGAAGGAGGTTGGCCTCAACCTATCTTATACAGCAATACCTGGCTGGATTTTAATTGTATTGGGTTTGCTCATCTATATATTCAATGAGTGGCAATCTAGGCAGTCGGCAAAGGCTCCCACATTCAATCAAGAACATAAAAGTCTTAACTTCTCTTTAGGTAATGGTATGACTTGTGGGTACTCGATTGAACAACTGCGAAAACAACCAAATGAACCGTTCCATTTTGGCAGCCATGTACCAATCAAGGTCTATGTAGATAAAAACAAACTATACGGTGATGTTGAAATATTCGCTGAATCAGGGATGCCACCAATAAAAATTAGTAAAAACTCAATTTCAGGTCTACCTCATGACTGGGATGTTAATAAGAATGAAAAAGCTCTAGAGGTTGTAGATAGCAACAGTAACCCCGTATACCAACTTATTTACAAAAGCGATGGCCATATTATCTTGAATGGAATATTTCCTTTCCCAGGAGGTCTTGTGGTCGCTGATGAAACTGGCATGACAATGAATCCAACGTTGCCGTATACCATGCAGCTAAATCGGATTTTTAAATATCCAGCATGGAAGTATCCAGCTGAGTATCAAACTTAACAAACGGCTGCAGCGGATCAATTTTCGCTGCGCGCAAATTGCCCGCTGAGCCGGGCGTTATGCGCCAACATACCGAGACACAACTATAGGTTGAACATGAAAATTAAAAAATGAGCATCAAAAACTATCGCTCGTGTAAGGCGACGAAGTTTGAGCCTCATTCTGAACTAACGACTTTCATTGGTCCAAATGGCAGCGGAAAAACAAAAACTCTCTCTGCAGTGAGGTTGCTTGCCAGTTTATTGTAGACTGGCCGCCATCGCCGAAATATAAAAGAAGAGATACCTTCTTGTATGGCCCGTTATGCAAACAAGGACGCCATAGAGACAAATGGGAACACTGACAACAACTTTCGCTAAGGCTGTGGATGACCTATCGGGGAATATATTTATCCCTGGAATAATTGGGGTCAGAGTAAAGTTTCATAATTCTACTCTGACCCCAATTTTTCGCTTTAAAATACACTATCCTTGCTGTTAACTCCGCCTAGCTTTACCTGTGCGTTCGCTCACGCTACAGCTCAATCCAACGAGCCAACGCCTGACAAATAAAAAGGCCTGGCGCATCAGTACCAGGCCTTCTTTATAAAGCACCCTGCCCGTTATTACCCTTTCAGTTTCTCATCAAAAAACTGCAGCGTACGGCTCCAGGCCAGTTCGGCGCTTTCCTCGTTATAGCGGGACGTCGAATCGTTATGGAAGCCATGGTTCACGTCTGGATAAACATACGCCGTGTAGTCCACGTCCGCCTGCTTTAACGCCGCTTCATACTCAGGCCAGTAACCGTTCACCCGCGTATCCAGACCGGCAAAGTGAAGCTGCAGAGGCGCTTTAATGGCCGCAACCTCAGAACTCGGTGGTGTACCATAGAAAGGTGCCCCTGCGTCGATCACATCGGGCAGCGTTGCAGCCAGTTCGTTAGTGAGATAACCGCCGAAGCAGAACCCCACCATCCCCACCTTGCCTGTGCTCAATTCGTGGCTTTTCAGCAGCCGCGCACCAGCTTTGAAGTCTGCTTCAATCTTGCCGCGATCCAACTGCTTCTGCATGGCCCGCCCCTGATCGTCGTTCCCCGGGTAGCCCCCTAATGAGAACAGCGCGTCCGGTGCCAGAGCGATATAGCCGGCTTTAGCCAGCCGGCGCGCCACATCCTCGATGTATGGGTTCAGGCCCCGGTTTTCATGGGCTACGAGGACAGCAGGTGCCGGTTGATCAGCGCTGACACCGGCGGGAACAACCAGATATCCTCTGGCCCGGCCATAGCCATCGGGCGAATCGAACTCGACGTATGTCGCCTTAATATCGGGATCATTGAACGACACCTGTTCGGCCAATGCGTAGTTGGGTAGCAGACTGTTGGCCAAGCTAGCCGCGCTCAGCCCTGCAATCCCCAGCGTTCCGAGCCGCTGCAAAAAGGTACGGCGATCGATGTCGCCATGCGCATATTCGTCGTACCAATCAAACGCCTCCTGCGGGATTTCCGGTTGTACGATATTTCCAACGCCGCGCATGCCTTTCATCGTTTTCTCTCCTGAAAAAGTGCATTCAACTGAGTGTAGTCACTTTATGGGAATCCGGAGGACTGCTGGAAAAGAGCGATCAGAGCCCTATCTCCTTCATCATCAGCCGCTTTTACAATACTGTTGCAGCAGCACAATCAGGCATTAACCAGCCCACGCACGTCCTCTTCAAAATACGCTAAGGCGCGGCGCTCAATCGCCTGTACTCCCGCTTGTTGTGCAGATGTTAAGTTGTGGTATTTCGAGGCGGCACCAAAGTCGCCAAACAAAATATGTCCCGCAGCATTGATCAACACGTTATGGGCGTATAAGTCGCCGTGACTGACCGCTTTACTTTCAAAATAGGCTATCAGTTCACGCATCTGCTCAATAATGTGCTCTGCTTGCAACGCAGTGAATGACTGACCTTGGGTAAACGTGTCTCTTGTACAGGTTTCCAAACTCGGTGGCTGCCCCAGGTTGTAATAATCACCAGGAATCAGTCCCATAACTAACGCGGCACAATCAGGCTCATGGATATGAGCCAGCGGCTTCACTAAGTTATCGTGACGGCCCAGCGTTAAACACGCATCCAGTTCGTCTTTTGGGAAGCCATCACTGGTCACCTTTCCCTTGAACACTTTCACCGCTACTTCATCGGCAAAGCCATGTTCATTGTTACGCCATGTTCCGCGAGAAATGAGGCCCGATGCGCCCATTCCAAGCACTTCATGCAGCGTCATATCCTGTGAGTGAACCTGCACAAAATCCGCGTGCTCATCGTGGGCCGGGCAAAACGGATTTCCGGAAAATGCCAACCAAGCCAGTTTTGGCAGCGCCAGCAATAGATCGGGAAACTCAGCCAAGGCATTGGCTGACAGGCGTAATAGACCCAGTTTTTTAAGCTGCGCAAACGAATCAGGTAAAACGCTAATCTGGTTGCCTGCCAATGCTAACTTTTCCAGCCGAGTCAGGTTTCCAATACTCTCGGGTAAAGCGGTAATGCGGTTGTCGGTCAGGATCAGCCAACGGGTTTGCTCTGGCAAACAGTGCTCAGACACACGTGCAATACGGTTGTGCTTAAAACCGATCATCTCCAACCCTGGCATCTGGCCAAGCACATCCGGCAGGTGTTCAAACAGGTTGTTGGAGGCAAACAAGATCTTTAACCGAGTCAATCGCGTCAGGTCAGAAGGCAGATCACGCAAGCGATTATTGGATAGGTCCAGCACTTCCAGCGAGTCGGCCAAGTCATAGATCTCATCAGGAAACGAGGTCAGCTCTTCGCTTATCTGTAGCCGTTTAATGCCTTGTAATGCGCCGCTACGCAACTGCTCTAAGGTGTGCACCCATGCTCTCCGCTTCGTAAAAGCGCTCTATTATGCTTGATTATCTTGCGGAAATTGGCCCTAATTTTTGTCGGGATAGCGCCACCAGTAGAATGACCACCCAGCCCACCACTCTAGCGATATCCTGTCGCATGGGTGCTAATCACTCTCGGTGCAGATCTGGTCCAGCAGCGTTTTCAAACTCCACCGCCTTATCAAATCGCTTACTGATCCAGACCCCAGAACTTGCCGATAAAGTAGCTGGCACAGATATGGGTTTCGAGTATATGTCCGCCCGGCACACCGCACTGATCTTCGCTGCTACCCGGATCGACAGGTGCACCATGAGCCATATCGGTGATGAGGTAAGTCTCGATCAAGGCATTGCCCTCAGCATCCTTATAAACCCTATGTGGATAACCCTTCACGCTATCTTCAACGTCGGGCGTGGTATCGATGCCGTGAACATTAGCCCACTGCTCCAGCAGCTCTCTGGCATTGTCCGGGCTGACTCGCTTGTCTGCATCGCCCTGCCAGATCGACAGCCTGGGCCAGGGGCCGGTGTGATCGCTGGCATCGCGCACCCGATCGCCCCACTCCTCGGGTGACAGATCCTTGATAGATACAGACCCGGCACTGTCCGCATCAACGCCGCAATCGGTGAGCGCGGTGATGGAGTAACGTGCACATTTATATGGGATACCGGCGATGATGCCGCCGCCGGCGAAAGAGTCCGGGTAGGTAGCCAGCATTACCGCGGTCATGGCGCCACCGGCTGAGAGGCCGGTGACAAAAACACGGTTGGTATCCGACTGCTGTGTGCCCGCCAGGTGATCAACCATCTGCTTGATGGAGAGCGCTTCCCCCTCCCCGCGATCGATATCGTTACCCCAGTCGCTCCACCAGAAGATCCAGTCCAGATAATGGCTGCCGTTGAACCAGTTGAAGCACAGGGAGCTGTTGTTGCCCTTCTGCTGTTCTGGCAGCAGCAGCGCAAACTGCCAGCGTTCGGCCAGTGCAACCCAGCCGCTCTCATCGTCATAGTCGGATGCGCTCTGGCTGCATCCGTGCAGTGCGACCACCAGCGGGCGATCTGCTGGAAGGTCATCCGGGATGTATTCATACATGCGCAGATCGCCGGGGTTTGAGCCGAAGCCGGTCACTTCTGTGAGCGTGGCCGCGCGAGCGGGGCTTAAGCCGATCAGCAATAGGGCTGTCAGTAGCGCCAGCGTTAACACTTTTAATCCCGGCATCTGGATCGATTCCGTATTCAAACAAGTACCTGGTCGATTGAGCATTTCCGTGTGCCTCTTTCTGTTATTCAGGCTGTTGATAGGTACCGGGCTGGGGCTGCATTAAACGATAGTCAGGAAATAAAACTCTGCCCCTCCTTTAAAAAAGTAAGCCTCCATTACGGAGGCTTACTTCGACAGTGTTTCATATCTTACCGAGGGTTATAACTAGCCCGCATCAGCAACCAACCCGGCTGCCTGAATACCCGCAATAGCGCACTGCTCATCCACATCGGACAGGTCTCCGGTGATGCCCACCGCGCCGACTATCTCGTTATCAGCGTTACGCACCAGCACCCCGCCGGCCACCGGGACGATGTTGCCCTGCGCCAGGGTGTTGATGGCGGAGATAAAGGCGGGACGCTCCTGGGCATCCTGCCCCAGCAGACGGGAGGGTTTGCCCAGGGCTACAGCGCCCCAGGCTTTGCCGATGGCGATATCCGGGCGCATCAGGCTGGCGCCATCCTGGCGCTGCAGGGAGATCACGGCGCCGCCGCTATCGAGGATGGCTACGGTTAGTGGAGCGGTGTTGAGTTGTTGGCTTTTTTCGAAGGCGGCTTGGGTTATTTTTATGGAGCTTTCGAGGTTGAGCTTTTCCATTTTTATCTCCTGTAGGTTTTATTTTTTTGATCTAAAAATGTGGATGTGATGCTATTCATTCGCATGCATGTGGGCTTTTTAGGAGCGTGCGATGTCTCTTATTGCTCGTTTTGTTCTGGTGCGGGTTTCGCCTGCAGGCGAATCAAGGATCTTGGACGGCCAAGATCCTTGATAATCCTAAGCCGCCCCGACGACTTGGTCGGCTGCGCCGACTGCCCTGCGCTTCTCCTCCGCAAGAGCGGGAAAGGAAACTCGCTTCGCTCAAACAGCCTTTCCCTTTTTTCTCTTGCGGACTCCGATGCTCGGCTGCGTCGAAGGGGATGGGTGCTCAGCGAGCCCGCAGAAACTGAGTAGACCAACCCCTGGCTAGTCAGGATCAAATGCTCTTCTACTGCGTTATGGCTGCACCGTTTCTAGCTCAAACCGGGCCCAGGTAATCCTCACTGAGAGCTTTGAATTCTTGCTGGCCGGCGAAGCGGCTGATTAGTTGTTTGGCGTTTTGTTCGCTACCGATATCAGAGCCGCTCTCTGCGCCGGTATGCAATTCAAGCAATGAGGTGTAGGTGGCTTTCACGGCGTCTTCGTAGGCTTTGTGGCCGTTGAAGTGGATGCGCACACCGAGCTGGGTCATCTCTTCGAGGCTCATCTCGGGCTTGTTGTAATCAATCAGCATCAGCGGCAGGTCGGTGGCAGAGCGCAGCTGTTCCAGCAAGGCCTTGCTGGTCTTACCAAAAATGCAGATACCATCGACGCCGGTGTGGCTGTATGCGCCCACCCTTTCCAGGATGCTTTCCAGCGGCTGCTGGGCGTGGGTGCGGGCGACGATGGCGAGGTTGGGGTCGCGGCGGGCTCTCAGGGCTGCATTCAGTTTGCTGCAGCCCTCTTCGATGCTGCTTAGGTTGAGCTCCGGCTGTTTGTACGGCCGGGGGATGATGGTGTCTTCAAGGGTAATGACCGAGGCGCCGGCATGTTCGAGCTCGGAGACGGTGCGCATCACGTTGAGGGAGTTGCCGTAGCCGTTGTCGCCATCGACGATCACCGGCAGGCCCGATGCCTGGCAAACGCGGCGGGCCTGTTCGGCCAGTTCGCTCAGGGTTAACAAGTAGATATCCGGCACGCCCAATGCCATCAGCGAGGTTACGGAGCCGCCGAGTATCCCCACAGAGAAGCCGATATCGTCGGCCATGCGGGAGGACAGGGGGTCGAAAACCGAGGCGCAGCGGACACACTGCTGAGTTTCCAGCAGCTCGCGGAGTCTCATTCGTGCGGCAGAACTCATGGGTCAGTACCTGTATCTGTTGATGAATCGATTTTGAAGGGGCTGGGGTAACACCCTCACCCGTTGGGCGAGGATGTTGGGTGCCGTTGCCGATCAGGGGAGGCGGCAACGGGCTTAAGCAGCGGCGGAGAAAAGGGCTATCTCGCCACCTGCATAACGACGACGCGTCAGGCTTTAGAGAACAATCGTCTGCGAGAGACCTTTTTGATCGGCCAGCTCTGCTGCGGCGGAGGCCACCGCCAGATCCTGCAGGCCTACCCCAGTGCCATCAAACAGGGTGATCTCCTGATCGTCGCGGCGGCCCACATGAGTGCCGTTGATCACCTCGCCGATGGGGGTGATATCGGATTCAGCGATCAGGCCGGAGGCCACCGCATGCTGCGCTTCGCCGAGGAGTACGGACTGGGCCACTTCATCGGTAAACACGCTGGCGGCAGCCAGCAGGGCCGGATCGACCTCCTGTTTGCCCTTGGTATCGGTGCCCATGCAGGCGATATGGGTGCCGGGCTTGATCCACTCTTTCAGCAGCAGCGGTTCGAACGCCGAAGTGATGGTGATGATCACGTCGGCCTGGGCGCCCAGTTCCTGCTGGGTCACGGCCTCGAAAGGCACACGCAGTTCCTCGCAGACCGCGGCCAGACGCGGCAGGTGTTCCGGGTGCGGGTTCCAGGCGACCACCTTCTCGAAGTCACGCTGTTCCAGTGCGGCGCGCAGCTGGAAGGTGGACTGATGCCCTGCACCGATCATGCCCAGCACCTTGGCGTCCTTACGCGCCAGGTGCGCAATGGATACGGCCGAGGCCGCAGCGGTGCGCACCGCGGTGAGATAGTTACCACCCACTAACGATTTAAGCTGCCCGGTATCGGGATCGAACAGAATCACCGTGGACTGGTGGTTGGTCAGGTCTTTCTGCACATTACCGGGCCAGTAACCACCGGACTTCACACCCAGCGCCATGCCGGCGCGATCGAAGCCGGACTTGAAGCCGTACAGGGCATCGGCGTGGCCGATCGCCTCGCGCACCACCGGGAAGTTGTAAGCATCGCCACGGGCCATGGCCGCGAATACATTCTCTACCGCCTTGAACGCTTCCGGGCGACCGACGATCTGCTGGCACACCGCTTCCGATACGATCGAAATCGGGTTGCCTGCTCCACTTGCGGGAGTGGTCATAGATTCTCTCCTCTCATATTTGAGCGCTGCCGCCCTGCCCTGCAGAGCGGCGGATGCGGGTATCAGTACGCCTTGCCGCGGGCGGATACCGGCCACAGGGTTTCGACCTTGCCGTTGCGAACGCCAACGTAGTAGTCGTGCACGTTGCAGGTCGGATCGCAGTGCCCCGGCACCAGACGCAGCTTGTCGTTGACCTTCAGCGCGCCGTTCGGATCGGAGATAACGCCGTGCTCGTCGGAGCACTTGATGTACTCCACGTCATCGCGACCGAAGATAAACGGCAGGCCGCTGTCCACGGACTGAGCCTTGAGGCCTGCATCGCAGATCGCCTTGTCGGCCTTGGCGTGGCTCATCACGCTGGTGAGGATAAACAGGGCGTTTTCCCACTCTCCCTTGTCGATGCGGTTGCCGTCCTTATCGAGGATGCGGCCGTAGTCGGCATCCATGAAAGCGTAGGAGCCGCACTGCAGCTCGTTGTAGACGCCGGAGTTGCTCTCAAAGTAGTACGAGCCGGTGCCACCGCCGGAGACCAGTTCCGGTTCCAGGCCCACAGCCTTGAGGCCATCCACAGCGTCCTGAACCTGGGCGATGGCGATATCCAACTTCTCCTTGCGCGCCTCGTAGGTGTCGAGGTGCTGCATGGCGCCCTGGTAGGCCTGGATGCCGGTGAACTTGAGGTTGGCGGCCGCATCAATGGCCTGAGCGATCTGGACCACCGCTTCGGTGGTGGTCACACCGCAACGGCCCGCGCCACAGTCGATCTCGACGAAGCACTCGATCTCGGTGCCGTGCTTCTGCGCAGCGGCGGACAGCTCGGCCACGTTATCGATGTCATCGACGCAGACGATGGTGCGCGCACCCAGTTTCGGCAGCTGTGCCAGGCGGTCCAGCTTCTGCGGATCGCGCACCTGGTTTGAAACCAGTACATCCTTGATGCCGCCGCGGGCGAACACCTCGGCTTCGGAAACCTTCTGGCAGCAGACGCCGATGGCGCCGCCCAGCTCTTCCTGCAGCTTGGCTACATCCACGGACTTGTGCATCTTGCCGTGCACGCGGTGACGCATGCCGTGGGCCTTGGCGTAGTCGCCCATCTTCTTGATGTTGCGCTCCAGGGCGTCCAGATCGAGGATCAGGCAAGGGGTCTGGATGTCGGCTTCGTCCATGCCCGGAACGGCCGGAACGTCGTAGCCAACCTCAAGCTTTGAGAAATCGGTTTTTGCATTCATTAATTATCTCCTTTGATTCGTTATCAGCCGTTCAACCCTGCGCCTTCAGCCAGGGCAGTTTGTCCAGATCCACGTTGCCGCCGGTGATGATCACGCCCACCCGCTTGCCGCGGAAAATCTCCGGGTTCTTCAGGATGGTCGCCAGGGGTACCGCGCTGCTGGGCTCCATGACGATCTTCATCCGCTTCCAGATCAGCTTCATGGCATCGACGATCTCCTCCTCCGTGGCGGTGAGGATGTCGGTGACATGGTTGCTGACGAAGTGCCAGGTCAGATCTTTCAGCGGCACCTTGAGGCCGTCAGCTACGGTGTCCGGCGCATCGTCGGCGATGATATGGCCGGCACGGAAAGAGCGTGCGGCATCGTCGGCATTGAGTGGCTCGGCGGCGTAGATCTTCACCTCGGGCGCGATGTTCGACAGGGTCAGGCAGGTGCCGGAGATCATGCCGCCACCGCCGATCGGGGCGATCACTGCGTCCAGGTCTTTCACCTGTTCGTGTAGCTCCTTGGAGCAGGTCGCCTGACCCGCAATCACGCGCGGGTCGTTGTAGGGGTGCACAAACTCGGCCCCGGTCTCGGCCACCACTTCAGCGAAGATTGCTTCGCGGGAGCTGGTAGACGGCTCGCACTCGACGATCTTGCCGCCGTAACCGATCACCGCATCTTTCTTCGCCTGGGGTGCCGTGCGTGGCATCACCACGGTGACCGGAATACCGCGCTGCCCTGCCGCGTAGGAGAGCGACAGCGCGTGGTTGCCGGAAGAGTGAGTGGCCACTCCAAGCCTGGCCTGCTCCTCCGTCAGGCCGAACACCGCGTTGCTGGCACCGCGCACCTTGAACGCGCCGGCTTTCTGGAAGTTCTCGCATTTGAAGAACAGCTCTGCGCCGGTCAGCTCATTCAGGAAACGCGAGGTCAGCACCGGCGTTTCGTGGATGTAGGGCTTGATCCGCTCATGGGCGATCAGCACATCGTCATAGGTCGGGATCGTCATATCGGTTTCGCTCATGACTTGCCTCCTTTATTGGTTGGCGGCGGCAGTGGCGCGGTAGTATTCCTGCGCGGCACGCACGCCGGAGCCCAGCTCGATCGGGTAGTTGAGATCCGCCATCGCCATTTCGATGCTGGCCAGGCCCGACAGCACCATGACATCGGTGAGTGAACCCAAGTGGCCGATACGGAACGCCTTGCCGTTCATCTCGCCCAGGCCGATGCCGAAAGAGACGCCGTAGGCGTTGAAGGCATGCTCGGTGAGCTCGTTGCTGTCGAACCCTTCGGGTACATAGATGGCGCTGACGGTGTCGGAGTAGAGTTCCGGTGACTGGGCGCAGAGCTTCATGCCCCAGGCCTCAACCGCTTTGCGAACGCCTTCCGCCAGACGGAAGTGACGGGCGTAGACATTGTCGAGCCCCTCTTCCAGCAGCATCTTCAGGCTCTCACGCATGCCGTAGATCAGCTGCAGCGGCGGCGTATAAGGGAAGCCGCCGCTGGCGTTGGCCGCCATCATGTCGCGGAAATCGAAGAAGGTGCGCGGCAGGGTCGCGGTTTCCATCGCCGCCAGCGCCTTCTGGCTGACACCGAGAATCGCCATACCGGTGGCCAGCATGAAACCCTTCTGTGAACCGGACACCGCGATATCAACGCCCCAGTCATCCATATGGAACGGCATGGAGGCCAGGGAGCTTACGCAGTCAACAAACAGCATCGCCGGGTGGCTGGCCGCATCCATGGCGCGACGCACGGCGGCGATATCGCTTTTAACGCCGGTGGCCGTCTCGTTATGGGTTACCAGAACCGCCTTGATCGTTTTCTCGGTATCGGCCTTCAGCGCCTGCTCGAACAGGTCAGCCGGTGCACCGGAGCCCCACTCGCAATCGATCACCTGAACTTCCAGGTTGTGGCGCTGGCACAGATCGATCCAGCGGTGGGAGAACATGCCGTAACGGGCAACCAGAACGGTGTCGCCGGCTGACAGGGTGTTGCAGATGGATGCTTCCCAACCGCCGGTACCGCTTGCGGGGAACGTAATCACCTGCCCGGTTTCTGTCCCGAATACACGCTTGCAGTCCTCAAGCACCGGCGCGAAGGTTTCCACGAAATCCGGCGCGCGGTGATCGCGGGTCTGGATATGCATGGCGTTGCGCAACCGATCAGGAATATTGGTCGGGCCGGGAATAAAAACGGGGTTCTGGTCTGACATGGTGATTCGCCCTTTCTTGTTTGTTTGGCTATCTAACCGCCCGGGTGTCTTGCCTGGGCTTATTGCTTGGCTCTGCTGCGCGACCCGACTCGACTTTCAAATCGATCCTGAGTCAGCGCTGAAGTTGAGATTCACCTTAGGGAGCCCACTCTTATTCCGCAATACGCAACAATTTTCATATTATGAAAACTGACCAAAAAATCAGTTTATTCGACTTAAGCTAATGTTTATAAAGGGGTTATATCTTTAGAATGGATAAAATCACTGATTTTCACAATGTGAAAAGCTGCTTGTTATTACTGCATTGTGGTAACTTGAGGAGGATCAAAACGATAACAACGAAACCGTGAAAGCGAGGCAGCCAATGTCTGATGAAAAACCGGAAGCGCGCATCCAGGTCATTGACCGGGCGGCGACTCTGCTCGATGTAATCTCCCGCTACTCGACACCGGTCAAGCTCAAGGTATTGAGTGCCGATGCCGGCCTGCACCCCTCCACCGCCTACAGAATCCTGCACTCGCTGATCGATAATCGTTTTGTGGAACGCAGCGGCGACGGCACCTACCGCCTGGGTCAGCGCCTGCTTCAGCTCAGTAACCGCATCCACTCCGATATCGAGCTCAGAGCGGTGGCCATGCCCTACATGACCAAGCTGCGCGATCAGCTGGGCGAGACGATCAACCTGACGATCCGCGAAGGCGATGCGGTGGTTTACTACGACAAGGCCACACCGAACCGCATGATGCATGTGAACCAGATCATCGGTAGCCGCGCCCCTCTGCACGTGACCGGCGTCGGCAAGCTGATGCTAGGCAAGGGCGGTGAAAAGGAGATCGAGAGCTACGCCCAACGCACCAACCTGCCCGCCTACACCCGCAACACCTTTACCTCGCTGCCGACGCTGACCAACGAGTGTCTTGCCTCCGTGGAGCGAGGCTATGCCCTGGATAACGAGGAAGCAGAGATCGGTGTGGGTTGTATCGGTGTGCTGATCTACGACCACACCAATCAGCCGGTGGCAGGGCTTTCCCTGTCTGCGCCCATCGAGCGACGCCGGGACGAGTGGATAGAGGATCTCAAACTGGCCGGGGAAGCGATTTCTGAGCAGCTGGGATATCGGCCATTGCAGAGCGTTGAGGAATAAATCGAATTACGCGGAAGGTTGAGCCAGGGAGGGCCGGTTCCGAGAGGAGCCGACTGGAAGAGCCGGGACCGAGGCTAAGAAATCTGAGACCTGCACACTCGCCAGCAAGCAAATCACTCCATTTACTGCAGCGATTTAATCGCGGTCAATGCAGCGAATCTCGATCCACCCTATCGTATCTGCTGTTCATTTAATTCCGACCGACTACTGGATCTCAGCTGCTGGGTCTCAACTACAGGCTCTGAGCTACAGGCTTTAGCAGATCTTGACCTTACCAGAGTTGGAAGGTTTATCGTTTCATTGTCGAACCAATGAAGGAGTTTGAAATGCAGCACCAACTGAAAGTCACCGGCATGTCCTGCGGTCACTGCGTTTCTGCGATTGAAAAAGCGGTCAAGGGCCTGGACCCTCAGGCCGAGGTATCCGTCGATCTTGAAAAAGGCGAAGTGACCGTCAGCAGCGATACTGAGTTTTCAGCGATCAGCGCAGCCATCCTGGAAGCAGGTTACGAGAACCAGGCGATCAACGCCTGACTACCGGCTTGCAGAGAGCCGGAGAGTTTTCGCCCAGCGTAAAAATCCACCTGCATTGCAGGTGGATTTGCACCAAGCTTCCTCTAAGGGAGCCTGGGTAAACCTACCAAGGAATGCCGGGACCACCCATATCCGCGTCCTTTGTAAGGCCGGTTTCGGCTGCTGCCGAGCAAAGAGACTTGTGCGGACAAGTCCCTTTGCAATCCCAAACCGCCCCTAAGGCTTGGTCGGCTGCGCCGACTTCCCTGCGCTTCTCGTCTGAAAGAGAGGGAAAGGAAACTCGCTTCGCTCAAACAGCCTTTCCCTTGTTTCTCTTTCAGTCTGCGATGCTCGGCTGCGCCAAAGGGGATCGAGTATGCGCTCAGACAGCCATAAGACATCGAGCCCCGTTCTCAATACGGCAGAGAAAGCTATAGCCTCGACTAAACGTCACCACCTCTATAGCAGGTCATTTAAGAGCGACAGATATCAGTCCGATCCTTGCCGCCGCTTTCGATCCGGCTCGATACCGGTTTTGCCGAAACGCGGTTGAGCATGTTCATGGCTCTTATCGGATTCCCCCGCACAATGCCCGGCCGCATCGGACTTAGCGCCCGCAGATCCATCCTGCTCAGACAGCACATTGATGATCGGGCAATCCGGTCGATCATCGCCGTGGCAGTTGCCGGCCAGGTGCGAAAGCGTCTGGCTCATCTCCATCAGCTCGCGCGCCTTGCGTTCCAGCTCCGCCACATGCTCCAGCGCGATCCGTTTCACATCGGCACTAGCGCGGCCTCTGTCCTGCCACAGGGCCAGCAGCTCCGCCATCTGATCTACCGAAAAGCCGAGATCACGGGCACGCCGGATGAAACGCAGCCGGTGCACATCCTTATCCGAATAGTCCCGGTAACCGGCTTCGGTGCGGGACACCTCGGGAATCAGCCCGATCGATTCGTAGTAGCGAATCATCTTCGCCGAAACGCCTGAGGCCTCTGCCGCTTTGCCAATATTCATAGTTACCGCCCTCTTTTCCAATGCGTTCGGTGAATGCTGTTACGCCGCTTAGGCTGCCTGTACCGGCGCCTTGAAGCGGCGCAACCTGAGCGCGTTGGTCAGCACGAAGACCGAAGAGAGCGCCATGGCACCCGCCGCAAAGATCGGTGACAACAGCAGACCAAATGCCGGATAGAGCGCCCCTGCCGCCAGCGGAATCAGCGCCGTGTTGTAGGCGAACGCCCAGAACAGGTTCTGCTTGATATTGCGGATGGTCTCCTGCGACAGCGCGATCGCACTGGGAATACCGCCCAGACTCCCGGACATCAGCACCACATCCGCCGCTTCGATGGCGATATCGGTGCCTGTACCGATCGCCATGCCCACATCGGCTTCCGCCAGGGCCGGCGCATCGTTGATGCCATCACCCACAAAGGCCAGTTTGCCGTGCTCGGCCTTGAGCTTTTTCACCGCCTCAACCTTTCCTTCCGGCAACACCTCGGCAACCACATCATCGATACCCAGTTGCCGGGCGATCGCCTCGGCGGTACGGCGGTTATCGCCGGTTATCATCGCAACCTTGAGCCCCAGTGCGTGCAGCGCTGCAATCGCCTCAGGGGTGGATTCCTTGATCGGGTCCGATACGGCGATGATCGCCGCCAGCTTGCCATCAATCGCGGCATAAAGCGGAGATTTACCCTCATCGCCCAGACGTGCCGCCTCTTCGGCAAAAAGATCCACATCCAGACCGAGCTTGCTCATATAGCGGTCCGCGCCAATATCTACAGACACGCCTTCCGCCTGGGCCCTGACACCAAAACCAGTGACGGACTCAAAGCTTTCGGTAGCAGGAATACTGAGACCTTCCGCTTCTGCCGCCTCAGCGATGGCACGCCCGATGGGGTGCTCAGAACGGGATTCCACCGCTGCGATTTTCGCCAGGATATCGCTGCGCTCAAACCCTTCGGCGACCTGCAGATCGGTCAGCGCCGGCTTGCCCTCGGTCAGGGTACCGGTTTTATCGACCGCGACGACTTTCGCGTCTCGCAACAGCTGGAGTGCCTCACCCTTACGGAACAGCACGCCCATCTCGGCGCCACGTCCGGTGCCGACCATGATGGACGTAGGTGTCGCCAGCCCCATGGCGCAGGGACAGGCGATGATCAGTACCGCCACCGCGTTGACCAACGCCAGACTCAGTGCAGGCTCTGGCCCCGCGAAGAACCAGACCACGAAGGTAAGCAGCGCCGCTGTCATTACCGCGGGCACAAACCACATGGTTACCCTGTCCACCAGGCCCTGGATCGGCAGTTTGGAACCCTGCGCCTCCTCGACCATGCGGATAATCTGCGCCAGAACGGTGGTGCCACCCACCGCCGTGGCCTTGAACGTCAGCGCACCCTTCTGGTTGACGGTACCGCCCACCACCGGACTACCGCTGCCTTTAGCCACGGGTACCGGCTCACCGGTGATCATCGATTCGTCGACATAGCTGTCACCTTCGATCACCTCGCCGTCCACCGGTATACGCTCACCGGGACGCACCTCAACGGTATCCCCCGGCTGAACCTCACCAATACCGATCTCAACGGTCTTGCCATCACGCTGCACACGGGCGGTCTTTGCCTGCAGACCGACAAGGCGTTTGATCGCCTGGGAGGTACGCCCTTTCGCCCGGGCTTCAAAGAAACGGCCGAGCAGGATCAGGGTCACGATGACCGCTGCGGCCTCGTAGTAAACGTTAGCCGTTCCTTCAGGCAGCAGGTCGGAGAAGAAGGTCGCGATAACGGAATAACCCCAGGCCGCCGAGGTACCCAGCACCACCAGGGAGTTCATATCCGGCGCCGCGCGCAGCAGTGCCGGTACACCTTTTTTGAAGAAGCGCAGGCCCGGCCCGAACAGCGTCGCCGTGGCCAGCACAAACTGGATATACCAGCTCATCTGCATGCCGATGGTGTTGGCCACCAGGCTATGCACGCCGGGAATCAGGTGTGAGCCCATCTCAATCAGGAATACCGGCAGGGAGAGTAGCGCCGCAATGGTCAGATCTCGTTTCAGCCCCGCCAGCTCGGCATCTTTTTTCTCGCTGCTGTCATCGGCAACGGCGGCGCCCTGATCAACCTCGCTGGCCTCATAACCGGCATCGGCCACGGCAGCGATCAGCGTATCGACACTGGAATTACCGCGTATGCTGGCCTTTTCCGTCGCGAGGTTCACGTTGGCTTCAACAACACCAGGCACCGCCTTCAGCGCGCGCTCGACCCGGCCCACGCAGGACGCACAGCTCATCCCCTCTATGGAGAGTTCGGTGGTCGTTGCCGGTACCGAGTAGCCCGCTTTCTCTACCGCCTCAACCAGTGACTGGCGATCCAGCGGCTTGCTGGAGCGTATATCGGCACGCTCGGTCGCCAGGTTTACCGCGACCTCTTCAACGTTATCGACCTTTTTCAGTGCCGCTTCCACGCGCCCCACGCATGAGGCACAACTCATGCCCTCGATGGGCAGGCTTATCGATGACGCGGGCGACTGATTCGGTTTTAGCTGGGTGTTCATCAGCTGCCTCCTGGAAATATCTCATATTGATACTGGCAACTATAAACCTTCCCACGATTGGAAGGTCAAGGAATGAACATGAAAATAACAGCACGGATTGAATGGCTATTAAATGGTGTATGCAGCTTTGCCGGGGCCGATACCTGATATGCAGCGCGCACGAGTGTCTGAGTTTGGAATAAGTAATAAGCGCTGACTGCCGCCACGCTACGAGAAGTGAAAAGACCAAGCCTGCACGAGACGGATAAGATCTCTGTCGTAAGGGGCGTTCATCACTCTTCCTCCCTGCTACCGAATCAGCTGCACGGCCGAAACGAATAATTTTTCAAAACGATACAAATATAAATCAAAAACAATCTATTAAATTTTTGTTTACCAATTTTGTATCACTTGTGGCAACCCCATTGACCCAGCCCTTCTGTACACAACCAAATTCAAAAGAATCCCAAAAAACACAAGAAACATCTCAGAACAATCTTCTATAAAAATATCGCTAAACAGCAAATTAACTGGCAAATATTCCCAAAAAAGCAGTAACCGCCGCTATTTTATTCAACGAAATCCACCACAAAGACATCAAAGAATTGTTTACGACTTGCGAAAATATTGTTCACAATCTATCGTAATTCTAAGAAACAATAATAAACACGAGGCATCAAGATGAAGATACGCGTCATTAATCCCAACACGACTGCAAGCATGACGGACAAGATCGGCGTCGCCGCCCGTGCCGTTGCGATGCCCGGCACCGAGATCATTGCAACCAACCCCGCCAGTGGCCCCGTATCGATTGAGTGCCACTTTGACGAGGTTGTCAGTGCCGTGGGCGTAGCCGATGAGGTGCTTAAAGGTGAACAGGAAGGTACAGACGCCTACATCATCGCCTGTTTCGGCGACCCCGGCCTTCTGGCCGCACGAGAACTGACGCGCGCCCCGGTCATCGGCATCGCCGAAGCGGCGTTTCACCTGGCAACGATGATCAGCACCCGCTTTTCTATCGTCACCACCCTGGCGCGTACCGGGATCATTGCCGAACATCTGCTGCAGTCCTATGGCTTCAGCCACCACTGTCGGCGGGTGAGGGCGGCGGAAATCCCCGTCCTGGACCTGGAAGAAAATGGCAATGCGGCGCTGGACCGGATCATCGAGGAATGCCTGCGCGCCAAAGCAGAAGACGAAATCGGTGCGATTGTGCTGGGGTGCGGCGGTATGGCCGACCTGACCGAACAGATCAGCCACGCGGTTGGATTGCCGGTCGTAGAGGGCGTGACCGCCGCGGTGAAACTGGCCGAATCGCTGGTCAGTCTGAAGCTCAGTACCAGCAAGTTCGGCGATCTTGCATCACCCAGACCCAAGGCTTTTACCGGACAATTCAAGCACCTATCCCGATAGCTCCTATCCTGATGGGCGCATGAGCTCCGTTACCCCTTATCGACACGGAACTGCTCTCCTGGTGTCGGTAGCAAATAACAATAAACAAACAGGAAGCAAGACTTCCAATGGAGTAGAGCATGCAGAGCGAAGAACTAACCTACCCTTCGAACTCAATAGATGCATCAGCCGGCGATAAAGCCGGCAAGAGTGTTGAGCACGAGTCTCTCGCGCCGCAAAAAAACCGCATTATGGGCCGGGTGTCCTACCTTCTGGCCTGGTTCGGGGGTTGCGTATCCATCGGCACCTTCGCCATGGGCTCAAGCGTCGTCGGCACCCTAAACCTGCTTCAAGCCACAATGGCAATCGCGATCGGCTGTTTCATCATCGGTGTAGCCCTGGCGCTCAACGGCGCAGCCGGTTACAAGTACGGCGTCCCCTTCATGGTTCAAGCGCGCAGCGCCTTCGGCTTCGCCGGTACCCGCTTCCCCGGCCTAGTCAGGGCGGTCCCTGCCATCGTCTGGTATGGCTTTCAAAGTTGGATCGGTGCCGGTGCGCTGAACGCAGTATCGAGTACGCTGCTCGGCTTCGATAACCTGGTGTTCTACTTTATCGCCTTCCAGTTCCTGCAGATCGGCCTGTCGGTGCTCGGTTTCAAGGGCATCAAGTGGCTGGAGAACATCGGCAGCGGCTTCATCCTGGCATCCCTGGTCTACATGTTCTATAGCGTGGTGACCAAATACGGTGACGAGATCACCACCAACCTGGTTAACATCGAAGGTACCTGGGGCGCACCTTTCTGGGCTGCCACCATGCTGTTTCTCGGCATCTACAGCACCATGATGCTGAACGTCAGCGACTACTCCCGTGAGCTGAAAAAAGGCACCGGGCCTGGGCTACTGACCACGATGTATGCCATGTCCATCCTGCCCTGTACCCTGTTTATGGGACTGATCGGTCTGATGGTATCGGGCGCTACCGGCACCAACGATCCAATTCAGGTATTCGCCAGCGCCGTAGACAACACACCATTGCTGGTCACCACCCTGCTCTTCATTGCTTTCGCCCAGGTGACTACCAACGTACTCAACAACGTGGTGCCGCCGACCTACATCCTGATGGATGTTTTCAAGCTGAAATTCAAAACCTCGACCATTATCGTAGGTCTGGCCGCCTTCGCCACCTTCCCCTGGGAGCTGGTAAAACAGGAATCGTCTGCGGGCTTGCAGCTGTTCGTTCAAACCTACTCCGCTTTCCTAGGTCCCATCTTTGCGGTGCTGGTGGTGGACTACTTCGTGCTGCGCGGACGCACACTGAATCTTGACTACCTGTACGACGAGAACGGCCCCTATGCTGGTATAAACTGGGCTGCCGTCATCGCCTCGCTTGTTGGTGCAGCCGTGGCACTGATCTTCTCTTCCGTCTCCTGGTACGCGAGCCTGATTCCGGCCGGACTAACCTATTACGTGCTGATGACAAACTGGTCAGCCTGTGCGCGCTTCCGCAAATGATTTCATGCCCCTGACTCCAGTTGGAGGACGGGGCAATCCCTATCGGACTGGTATACAAGGTACTAGTGATCAAGCAGACCCATCCGGCGATAGCGCAAACCTCCCTCTAACCCCGAATAATGCATGAAAGTAAAAAGCCCGCATGAGCGTTCATGCGGGCTTTTTAAGGTTATAAGGTGTTCTAGATAAGCGGCTGTTCGCGACGTTTAAGCGAAGATATTCTTCAGATCTTTCGTATCTTCTGTGGGAGGATCGAGATTCAACGCTTTTTCGATGACGCAAAGATGATCAAGCATTATGCCGACCGCCTGTTCCACATGCCCGGCCTCAAGCACCTCTATCAGGGTTATATGATCGCAACTGGGAGGAAGCGGACCAAAACTCGATTTTGTTCGCTCGTATAACGCGATGATCAGCGAGGTCCGAGAGATAATCTCACGCAAAAATTCGGTCATCACCGGCTTCTCCGCCAGCTTTCCTATCAGCAGATGATATTCGCCGGATAGCCTGATCCGCCGGCTGTAGTCTCCGTTATCGTGGGCTTCCTGCTCCTTCGCCACATGCTCCCTTAGCGCCTCGGCCTTGGCGGGCGTAAAGTTCTCCGCCAACTCCCGCACCAGCTCAGCCTCGATAAGGCGGCGAGCCTGAAAAACCTCTTTCGACTCAGCAACTGTAGGCTCGGCTACAAACGCACCACTGTTGGGAACGATACGTACCAGATTCTCGTGAGACAACCACTGCAACACCTTGCGGATAGCGCCGCGGCCGGCCCCAAATACCTCGCACAACTCCTCCTCCTTAAGACGCGTCCCCGGATGAAGCTTGCGCTCAAATATAGCCGTCAGAATCTTTTCATAAATCTGGTCTGGATCCGCTCCTTTAGAGCCGCTTTGCCGTTTCAAACCGTTCATTTTTATTCGTTGAAAACCACCACAAAAGTATCGATCGTGCCCGCTGAACAACCCACAGAAAGTGCAGGAGACAGCAGACTGCCCCAAAACGTTGATTATACTCGATACGCAGCGGGAGATGACATTGTCAGCCCACGCTCTCGGCAGCGAGAGGATAAACCAGACCCGGAGGTTGAAACGCCAAAGCACGCAACCTGGGTAAGCCCTCGTCGATCATAACCATTCCTGATTCAAGCGCCGTCTGCGGAACTACACCAATGCCAATACCCGCTTGCACAGCCACTCAGCAGGCTACGCTCATAACCTGGATGAACACAGAGGAACTACTCACGCGATATCTTATCGACGCAGCGGCACCTGTTAGTCACGAGAAGTGGAAGAGATAGGTAGTTGAAAACAGTCAGGGAACGACCAGGAAAGAGAATAACCAGCCAAAAACAAAAAAATCGCCAGAAGGCGATTAATTTAGGCTCTCAGAGAGAGAAATGGTCGGGACGGAGTGATTTGAACACTCGACCCCTTGCACCCCATGCAAGTGCGCTACCAGACTGCGCTACGCCCCGACTAGGCGGAGACCCTTAGGCCCCGATTTGAGATGCGCATATTACATTAAGGGTTTGATAATGTGAAGCTTTTTTATCGCACTGTTTTTAACAGATCGCGGATATCTTCAAGCTCGGAAATGGTCTGTTTGAGCAGCTGACGGTACTGCTTGGTATCGTCACTGGCGTGGTCGCCCTTGAGCCACTGGCGGGCGCCGCCAATGGTAAAACCCTGATCGTAGAGAAGGCTGCGAATCTGGCGGATCAGCAGAAGATCCTGACGCTGATAGTAGCGCCGGTTACTGCGTTTGACCGGCTGAATCTGATCGAACTCCTGCTCCCAGTAACGCAGTACATGGGGCTTGAGGTCACAGAGTTTAGCTGCTTCGCCGATGGTGAAATAGCGTTTGCCGGGGATGGGCTCCAGCTCATTCTGAGTCGGACTGTTGTCCGGCATAGGCTTCTACACGTTCCTTGAGTTTTTGTCCTGGACGGAAGGTCACGACCCGGCGCGCCGAGATCGGGACCTCCTCTCCAGTCTTCGGATTTCGGCCCGGACGCTGGCGCTTGTCGCGCAGGTCGAAGTTACCGAAACCCGAAAGTTTCACATGCTCATTTGACGCCAGACTCGCCCGAATCTCTTCAAAGAAAGATTCAACCATGTCTTTAGCTTCACGTTTATTGAGGCCTAGTTCTTCGAACAGACGCTCCGCCATATCCGCTTTTGTCAAAGAGCTCATGACACCATCCTGTCTTAATCTCTTAGGATCGCTCCCAGCTTTGTGCCCAGAGCGGAAACCACAGCGCTCACTGCGCTGTTTATTTCTTCATCAGTAAGAGTGCGTGATGGATGTTGCCAGGTCAAGCCCAGGGCCAGACTTTTTCGTCCCGGTTCAATACCTTGGCCCTGATAGACGTCAAACAGAGTCACTTGTTTGAGGTGCTCTCCGGCCTCTGCGACAACCACTTCACGCAGTTGCGCAAAGTGAGTTTCCACGTTCATCAGTACCGCCAGATCGCGACGGGATTCAGGGAACTTGGACAGTTCGCTGAAGCGTGACACCTGCCCTTCGATCACCGCATCCAGCTCGATTTCGAACAGGAAGACAGGTCCGGTCAGGTCCAGAGACTTCTGTAGGCTCGGGTGCAGCGCACCGATACGACCCACGGTTTTACCACCGCGCTGGATAGACGCACTCTGCCCCGGATGCAGCGCCACATGGGGCTCTGCAGCGAAGCTGAACTGGTCAGCACAGCTGCCCAGACCCAGCAGTGACTCCACATCGCCCTTCAGGTCGAAGAAGTCCACCTTGTCGCTGCCGCCGTTCCAGCCTTCCGGCTGACGGGAGCCACAGATGATACCGGCGACCACGTTCTGCTGCTGCAGACCTTCGTCACCGGGTACAAAACGCTGACCGATCTCGAACAGGCGTACGCGCGGCTGCTGACGGTGCTGGTTGTACTGCAGCGCCTTGGCCAGACCCGGCCAGAGGGTGGTGCGCATCACCGCCATCTCGGCAGAGATCGGGTTTGCCAGCGCCATCGGCTCGTGCTGATCATCAAACTGAGCAGACAGGCCTTTTTCGATGAAGCTGTAAGTGATCGCTTCCTGGTAGCCCAGGCTGATCAAGTGGCTGCGGATACGGCCCTGCAGCACCAGAGCTTCAGACTTCGGCGCGATCGGCAGCTCTGCCAGCGGCGTGCGTGACGGCAGGTTGTTGTAACCGTATACGCGGGCGATCTCTTCGATCAGATCCACTTCCAGGCTGATATCGAAGCGATAGCTCGGTACGCTGACCAGCCACTGACGATCACCGCTGACTTCCAGCGACAGACCCAGACGGGTGAGGATTTCGACGATCTCTTCCGCCGGAATCTCCAGCGCCAGCATGGAGGTGACGCGGTCGTGACGCAGGGGCACCTGAGCCACTTCCGGCAGATCGGTTTCGGAAACCGCTTCGGTCACAGGACCGGCTTCACCGCCAACAATATCGAGCAGCAGCGCGGTAGCACGCTCGATGGCGCGACGCTGCTGCTGCCAGTCCACACCGCGCTCAAAGCGGTGTGAGGAGTCGGTATGCAGGCCGTAGCTGCGGGCACGACCGGCGATCGCCAGCGGTGCGAAGAAGGCGCTTTCCAGCAGGATATCGGTGGTTTCGCTGGTCACAGAGGTGGGTTCGCCACCCATGATGCCCGCCATCGCCACGGCTTTCGCCTGATCGGCGATCACCAGGGTATCGGCGTTGAGTTTGATCTCCTGACCGTCCAGCAGCGTCAGCGCTTCGCCCTGCTCCGCCATGCGCACCTGGATACCGCCTTCGAGCTTGTTCAGGTCGAACGCGTGCATCGGCTGGCCCAGCTCGAGCAATACATAGTTGGTCACATCAACCACCGGATCGATGGTACGTACACCGGAGCGGCGCAGTTTTTCCTGCATCCACAGCGGAGTTTCAACACCCGGGTTGATATTGCGGATCACGCGGGCCAGGTAACGCGGGCATCCGTTTGCGGCCACCAGGGTCGCTTCCACCTGATCGTCGATCTGCGGCGCTACAGCAGCGCAGTCAACCTCGGCAACCGGAACCTTGTTGAGCACGCCCACTTCACGCGCCATGCCCACCAGGCTCAGACAGTCACCACGGTTCGGGGTCAGATCCACATCGATGATCTGGTCGTTGAGCTTCAGGTATTCACGGATATCGGCGCCAACCGGCGCGTCCGCTGCCAGCTCCATCAGACCACCGTGGTCGTCGGACAGGCCCAGCTCGTCTTCGGCGCAAAGCATGCCGAAAGACTCAACCTGGCGCAGTTTGGCTTTCTTGATCTTGAAGTCGCCCGGCAGGACAGCACCTACCTTGGCGAAAGGCACGCGGATGCCAGCACGGGCATTGGGCGCGCCACAGACGATCTGGAACTCTTCGCTACCGTCAGACACCTGACAAACACGCAGTTTGTCGGCATCAGGGTGCTGTTCTGCACTGATGATCTCGCCAACGACAACGCCGCTGAACTGTCCGGCAACCGGCTCGACGTCGTCGACTTCCAGTCCCGACAGGCTGAGCTGATCGACCAGTGTCTGGGTATCAATTTCGGGCTGCACCAGTTCGCGCAACCAGTGTTCACTGAATTTCATGCTGCTGTCCTGAAATCTCTGAATTCTGGGTGGGGTCGATCAACGGAACTGGCCGAGGAAGCGCAGATCGTTTTCGAAGAACAGGCGCAGGTCATCGACGCCGTAACGGAGCATGGCAAAGCGCTCTACGCCCATACCAAATGCAAATCCGCTGTACTCCTCAGGATCGATACCGGACATCTCCAGCACCTTTGGATGCACCATGCCGCAACCCAGGACTTCAAGCCACTTGCCATCGCCACGGTCGATATCGACCTCAATGGAGGGCTCGGTAAACGGGAAGTAAGAGGGACGGAAACGGACCTTGACGTCTTCTTCGAAGAACGCGCGCAGGAACTGTTCCAGCGTACCCTTGAGGTCGGCAAAGCTGATGTTCTTGTCGATCAGCAGACCTTCCACCTGGTGGAACATCGGGGAGTGGGTCTGATCGTAGTCATTACGATAGACACGGCCCGGGCAGATGATCCGGATCGGTGGCTGCTGCTGTTCCATGGTACGCACCTGCACCGGCGAGGTGTGGGTACGCAACAGAGTACGCGCATCGAAATAGAAGGTATCGTGCATCGCACGGGCCGGGTGATGCGACGGGATATTGAGCGCTTCGAAGTTGTGGTAGTCGTCTTCGATCTCCGGACCTTCTTCAACGGTGTAACCGATGCTACCGAAGAAAGATTCGATACGCTCCATGGTCTTGGTAACCGGGTGCAAACCACCCAGCTGCTGACCACGGCCCGGCAGGGTCACGTCGATGGTTTCCGCTGCCAGCTTCTGTTCCAGCGCTGCACGCTCGAGCAACTCCTTACGGGCGTTCAGCTCTGCAGCCAGCTCTTCCTTGGCTTCATTGATTTTCGCACCTGCGGCAGGGCGTTCCTCGGCTGAGAGTTTACCCAGCCCCTTCAGCAACTGGGTAAGATGACCTTTCTTACCCAGGTACTGAACGCGCACATCGTCCAGCGTCTTAACGTTGTCGGCCTGTGCGACCGCCTGTTTGCCATCCGCCAGGAGGGCTTGAAGATTTTCCATGTCCGGCTCCAAACAAAAATAGGGGAAGAGCTTGCACCCTTCCCCTATTCGATTCGATCAATTACCTACCATCAGGCGGGTGACGCCTTATGCCAGGGCAGCTTTCGCTTTCTCGACAACCGCAGCGAAGGCAGCCTGCTGGTGAACAGCCAGGTCAGCCAGAACCTTACGGTCGATCTCGATGTTGGCCTTTTTCAGACCAGCGATGAAGCGGCTGTAGGACAGACCGTTGATACGGGCAGCAGCGTTGATACGTGCGATCCACAGAGCGCGGAACTGACGCTTACGCTGACGACGGTCACGGTAAGCATACTGACCTGCTTTGATGACCGCCTGCTTGGCAACACGGAATACACGGCTACGAGCGCCGTAGTAACCTTTTGCCTGCTTCAGGACTTTCTTATGACGAGCACGAGCCACAACACCACGTTTTACACGAGCCATGGTATTTCCTTCTTAAATAAAAGTTGATTCAGACAAAAAGCTTACAGATACGGCAGCATGCGCTTGACCAGAGCCTGGTCAGCATCATGAACCTGCAGCATCGGGCGCAGCTGACGCTTACGCTTGGTGCTTTTCTTGGTCAGAATGTGGCTTTTGAAGGCCTGCTTGTGCTTAACGCCATTAGCAGTTTTCTTGAAACGTTTTGCCGCACCGCGGACAGATTTAATCTTAGGCATTTTCAATCTCCACGCATTCGTTTGTAATGCGTTAGCTTAAGTCGACAAAACCCACGCTACTTCTCTACTAAAGAGAAACAACGCGGGCTTCGAAGAATTGCTAACTTTTCTTCTTCGGGGCGACGACCATCACCATCTGGCGACCTTCCATCTTCGGCTGCTGTTCTACAGTACCGAGCTCCCGCGCGACGAGGTCAGCCTCGACACGACGGAGCAGCTGCATACCCAGCTCCTGATGGGCCATCTCACGACCACGGAAACGCAGTGTTACCTTGGCCTTATCCCCGGCTTCAAGGAAACGTATCAGGTTGCGCAGTTTTACCTGATAATCCCCTTCTTCCGTACCGGGACGGAATTTCACTTCCTTGACCTGCATCTGAGACTGCTTCTTCTTAGCCTCATTTGCTTTCTTCTTCAGCTCGTACTGATGCTTACCATAGTCCATGATTTTGCAGACAATGGGATCAGAATCCGAGATCTGTACAAGGTCAAGTTCGGCTTCCTGAGCATGCTCAAGAGCCTCATTAATCGAAACGACACCAACCTGTTGGCCATCCGCTCCAATGAGACGGACTTCGCGAGCACGGATGTTATCGTTGATTGGCGGCAGGTTCTGACGACCGCCGCGCTTGTTATCACGCCTGATAGCTATATCTCCTGACGAATTTTATTCCTGACGCCCTTTAAGGGAGACTTCCACATTCAGCATCTCAATGAGGGCATCGACGGACATAGTACCGAGATCTTCACCGGAGCGCGTACGCACTGCAACGGTTCCGTTCTCCACCTCTTTGTCACCTATGACGAGCAGGTAGGGTACTTTCTGTAAAGTACGCTCGCGGATTTTAAAGCCGATCTTCTCGTTTCTCAAGTCCGCGACGGCACGATAACCCTGATTTTCCAGTCTTTCGGTCACTTCGTTAACAAAAGCAGCCTGTTTATCGGTGATATTCATCACCGCAACCTGCACCGGAGCCAGCCAGGTCGGCAGTGCGCCAGCGTAATGTTCGATCAGAATACCGATGAAACGTTCGAAGGAACCGAGAATTGCACGGTGCAACATAACCGGTGTTTCACGATTGCCCTGCTCGTTGACGAACTGGGCATCGAGACGACCCGGCATGGAGAAGTCCACCTGGATAGTACCGCACTGCCAGACACGGCCAAGGCAGTCACGCAGGGAGAATTCGATCTTCGGTCCGTAGAAGGCACCTTCACCCGGCAGCTCTTCCCAATCCAGCTCGGCAGCGTTCAGTGCGTCGGCCAGCGCTTTCTCGGCCTTGTCCCAGATCTCGTCTGAACCTACACGCTGTTCCGGACGGGTGGAGAGCTTGTAAAGGATGTCGGAGAAACCGAAGTCCGCATAAACCTCATGCAGGAAGTCGATGAACGATGCCACTTCCGCCTGGATAGAATCTTCAGCACAGAAGATGTGCGCGTCATCCTGCACGAAGCCACGTACACGCATGATGCCGTGCAGCGCGCCAGACGGCTCGTTACGGTGGCAGGAACCAAACTCAGCCAGACGCAGCGGCATCTCGCGGTACGAGCGCAGCCCCTGGTTGAACACCTGAATATGGCACGGGCAGTTCATAGGCTTGATGGCGAAGTCACGGCTCTCTGAGTGAGTGGTAAACATCTGCTCGGAGAACTTGTCCCAGTGACCGGATTTTTCCCACAGGGTGCGTTCAACCACCTGCGGAGTCTTGATCTCCTGGTAGCCGTGCTTGCGCTGCTTGGCGCGCATGTACTGCTCGATCTGCTGGTACAGGGTCCAGCCAAGCGGATGCCAGAACACCATGCCCGGCGCTTCTTCCTGCAGATGGAACAGGTTCAGCTGCTTGGCCAGTTTACGGTGATCGCGTTTTTCCGCTTCTTCCAGACGGTGCAGGTAAGCCTTGAGTTCTTTCTTGTCACCCCAGGCGGTACCGTAGATGCGCTGCAGCATCTCGTTCTTGGCATCGCCACGCCAGTAGGCACCGGCAACCTTCATCAGTTTGAAGGCCTTGATGTGACCGGTAGCCGGTACATGCGGGCCGCGGCACAGATCGATGAAATCGCCCTGACGATAGAAAGAGAGCGGCTGATCGCCCGGGATATCCTGGATGATCTCGACCTTGTACTTCTCCCCCATCTGATCGAACATCGCCACCGCTTCGTCGCGGCTCATGATGGAGCGGGAGACTTCCAGGTTCTGCTTGGAAAGCTCGTTCATGCGCTTCTCGATCTTTTCGAGATCTTCCTGGGTGAAGGCGCGCTCGTAGGCAAAGTCGTAATAGAAGCCGTTATCGATCACAGGGCCGATAGTGACCTGGGCACCCGGGAACAGCTCCTGCACAGCCATCGCCATCAGGTGGGCACAGGAGTGACGGATAACATCTACACCTTCCTCATCGCGCGCCGTGACGATCGCCAGTTCGGCATCGTTTTCAATGACGTAACTGGTATCTACCAGCGTACCGTCGACTTTGCCGGCAATCGCTGCCTTGGCCAGGCCCGTGCCGATATCGGCGGCCACATCGTATACGCTGACGGGATGATCGAATTCGCGAATGCTCGCATCGGGAAGGGTAATAACAGGCATGGTAAATCCTTTGCTTAGTGGTGGCCCCTACGACAGGCCACATAAGAGTGTCGGCCGGCGCTGACTCCGCCGCCCCTGGTGAACTCTGAAAATGAGACGCGAGAGTATAACGTCCCAACCCCTGCGGGACCACCCATACGGACAAATCAAACGCTTAGGCGTAAACTGCCCTGAAACAGCGGCTTCATAACTAAAACACCATGCCACGTATACGCTTACGCATTAGCACCCGTCTGATGATTGTTCTGTGCCTGCTGGTACTGGTGCAATCTGTCGTCCTGGGCGGTTTCGCCCTGCGCCACCTCGGTGACTCCCTTGAGGAGCAGATCGCCCAGAGGGCGCTGCAGCTCGCCTCGATGATCGCCCAGACCCCTTCAATCCGCAGCGCTGTCGCCGCCAATGACGCCGACGCCACCAGCCGCATTGTCGCCGAACTGCGCGACGCTACCGACGCCAGTTTTATCTCCATCGGTAATATCGACGGAATCCGCCTGGCGCACCCACTGCCCGACCGTATCGGCAAGCCGATGGTGGGCGGCGACAACTACGCCGTACTGCAGGAAGGCCGCACTATCATCTCCTCCGCCACCGGCAGCATGGGACCGTCGATTCGCGGCAAGGCGCCGGTGTTCAACGATATTGGCGAGGTGGTCGGTGTGGTTTCCGTGGGCTATCTGACCAACCAGATCGATAACACGGTGCTGACCTATCAACGCCTGGTGATCATCGTCACACTGGTACTGCTGGTGCTGTCGGTGTTGATCGCCAGCTGGATCGGACGCCGCTTCCGCGCCGCGATCTTTGACCTGGAACCCCACGAAATCGCAGCTATGTTCGAGGAGCGCAACGCCACTCTGGAATCGGTCCGCGAAGGCATTATCGCCATCAACAACCAGGGTCTGATTACCACGTTCAACCGAGCGGCCGTGGATACCCTGAACCTGGGCACAGAACAGCTTACCGGGCGCCATATTCGCGAAGTGCTGCCCGACAGCCGCATGCCTGCCCTGCTGGAAAGCGGCGAGCCCGAGTTTGACAAGGAGATGGTGGTCGACGGCCTGCACCTGGTGATCAACCGTATCCCGATCCGCGTACACGGCCGCATCACCGGTGTGGTCGCCAGTTTCCGCGTGCGCGATGAGCTGACCATGGTGAGCCGCCGCCTCACCCGGATTCGTCAGTACGCCGAATCTCTGCGCAGCCAGGCCCACGAATACGCCAACAAGCTGCACACCATCGCCGGGCTGATCCAGCTCGACAAAAGTGACGAAGCACTGGAGCTGATCGGCCAGGAAACCCGCGATCACCAGGCGATGCTGCGCTGGTTGGTGGATTCGGTGGATGACCCTGTCGTTTCCGGCTGCCTGCTGGGCAAATTCAACCGCGCCCACGAACTGGGCCTGCACCTGGAGATCGACCCGGACAGTCACCTGGGGCCACTTCCCGTCGGTATATCCACCGAACGTATGGTCACACTGATCGGCAACCTGCTGGATAATGCCTTCGATGCCACCCTGACCACCAGCAACCGACGCATCGCACTTTCCATGACCGACATCGGCCAGGACATCATAATTGAGGTTGAAGACCAGGGGCCCGGTATAGAAGATGAAGACTTCGCCCGGGTGTTCGAGCGCGGCTTCAGCCGCAAGGCCGAGGGTCGCGGCATCGGCCTGCATCTGGTTAAGGAGATCGTCTGCGATCTGGGCGGCGAAATAGTCGTTGAAAACCTGCCCGATCAGGGCGCGCGCTTTACACTCTACCTTCCCAAGGAGACGCAGTAATGAGTAGAGCGGTAGCTGCAATGGGTGCGATAGGCATCGTTATCGCGGAAGACGATCCTCAGATCGCTGAGATCCAGCGTCGCTTTGTCGAGCGCGTGCCCGACTTCGAGGTTCGCGGCATCGCCCATACCACCCGCGATGCCCGCGAGCTGATCGAGGTACTCCAGCCAAGCCTGGTGCTGCTGGATATTCAGTTTCCCGACGGCAGCGGGCTGGACCTGCTGCGCGAGATCCGCGCCTCCGCCAGCCCCACCGATGTGATTCTGGTGACCGCCGCCAAGGAGGTCGACAGCCTTACCGAAGCGCTGCGCTGCGGCGTGTTCGATTACATCCTCAAACCGTTGGTGTTCGAGCGTCTGGAACAGTCACTGCAGAACTTCACCGCACACCTGGAAAAACTCAAGGCACTGCAAAGCCTCAGTCAGCAATCCGTCGACGGCCTGCTGCCGCGCCACGGCTCGGTGGTTCCGCAGCAGGCATCACAGCCAACACGCAAGCGCCTGCCCAAGGGGATCGATACGCTGACACTGGATAAGGTGCGTTCAACGCTGATTGACAGCCGCGAAAGCCTTAGCGCCGAACAGGTGGGAGAGCGGATCGGCTCCAGCCGTACAACCGCCAGACGCTACCTGGAGTACCTGGTGTCCGAACAGGAACTGGAAGCGGACGTGAACTACGGCAGCATCGGCCGGCCGGAGCGACGCTATCGCGCGGCGCCGGAACTTAAACCCGCACCATAAAAAAACCACCTCGCCAGCAGCGCCGGCGGGTGGTCGTTAAATACCGGATAACAGGAACCTGTGCTATCCGGAGGGTGCAAACAACAACGACGTTTGCAGAGAGGCAACAGTTAAGGCTCGGGCTTAATCGCCCTCCTCTTCAACTTCAAGCCGGGCACGGGCGCGCTCCATGCGGCGACGCAGCACCGGGCCGATGATGTACGGCAGGGCCAGGCCAAGGAAGGCGACGATCCAGATACCGATGCTCAGACCGCTGGAGAACAGGATTCTCCAGTCACCATCTGAGATCGACAGCGCGTGACGCAGGTTACGCTCCATCTCAGGGCCCAGCAGCATACCGAGAATCACCGGCACCAGCGGCACATCCAGCTTACGCAGCAGGTAACCCAGCAGACCGAAGCCAACCATGAAGTAGAGATCCAGGGCGCTGTTGCTGATGGAGTATATACCCACCGCAGCCACCAGGGTCACCACCGGCATCAGGTACTTCGGCGGGATGCTCAGCAGTTTGACGAACACGCCAACCATCGGGATGTTCAACAGCAGCAGCATGATGTTACCCACCAGCAGCGCTGCAATAACGCCCCAGACCAGTTCCGCGTTCTGCTGGAACAGCATCGGGCCCGGCTGGATATTCAGCGAGATCAGCATCGCCAGCAGCACCGCAGTGGTACCACTGCCCGGCACACCCAGGGTCAGCATCGGCACCAAAGCACCGTTGGCGGCTGCGTTGTTACCGGCTTCAGGAGCCGCCACACCACGGGGATCACCTTCGCCGAAATTACCCTTTTCACCGACGATGCGTTTCTCCAGCGTGTAGCTGATAAAGCTACCCAGGGAGGCGCCAGCACCCGGCAGTACGCCAGAAACAAAGCCAAGCAGAGAGCCACGCAGGCTGGTTGGCAGAATCTCGATAATATCCTTCATCTTCAGGTTCAGCTTGTTCAGCGTCGCCCGACCCGCCCCCTCACCGATATGTTTCTCAATGAAGAACAGCAACTCGCTGATCGCGAACAGACCGACGATGGCGATAATGAAGTCCACACCCTCGTACAGTTCGAGAATGTTGTAGGTATAACGCTGGTTACCGGTGGTGATATCCACACCCACGGTAGCGATCATCAGACCCAGGGCTGCCGCCACAATGGTCTTGACCGGGTTCTTGCCGGTGATGCCGCCAAGGGTGGCAAACGCCAGAGAGAACAGCGCAAAGTATTCAGCCGGACCGAACTGCAGCGCAAAGCGCGCCAGGATCGGGGCCAGAATGATCAGGCCGATAGTGGCCAGCAGGCTACCGATAAAGGAGGCGATCGCGGAGATAGCCAGGGCCTCGGCGGCCTTGCCCTTCATCGCCATCGGATAACCGTCCAGCGTTGTCATCATCGCCGGCTCATCGCCGGGGATGTTCAACAGAATACTGGAGATACGGCCACCATACATGGCGCCGGCATAAACGGCGGTCAGCAGGATCAGGGACGAGGCCGGAGACAGACCCAGGCTGAACGCCAGCGGGATCAGAATCGCCACGCCGTTGGCAGGACCAAGACCGGGAAGTGCGCCGATCAGCGTACCCAGCATGGCGCCTATCGCTGCAAACATTAGGTTTTCCGGCGTCAGCGCAACGGCAAAACCCTGCAGCAGATAACTAATTGTTTCCATCAGTTCAGCTCCATCAGCTCAGCGAGAGGATGCCGGCAGGCAGATGCAGTTCAAGCACGAAGTTGAACAGCACGTAGACCACAACCGCACAGCCCAAACCGGTCAGACCGGACTGCAGCGGGCGCGCCCCTAGTCGCCAGCAGAGCACTGCCACCATGAAGGTGGTGGAGATGACAAATCCAAGCGGCGCCAGCAGCGCAGCAAAGATAAACAGCACAACCAGAACGAAGCCCAGATCCAGCAGGGTTTTGACACCCGGCCAATCCTGATCGGGATCCGGCTTTACGATCATGTAGATACTGCTCAGACCAAGAATCACCGACAGCATCAGAGGAAAGGTTTCAGGACCTACTTCTTCAGCCCCACCAAACGGCTCTGGGAACTGGCTGGCCTCCCAGCCGTACACGACGGCCAGGAGGAGCAGCAGGATCCCGAGGATGCGATCCCCAATCATTTGATCAGTCCAATCTCGATAGACAGGTCACGGATATCCTGAACCTGCTGGTTCACGAACGTGGTGAACTCTTCGCCGGATTTATGGAACGGCATCAGACCGTTCTGCTGCATCACGGCTTTCCACTCATCGCTGGCATAGATGCCATCGACGGTTTCGGTCCACCAGTTGTAGGCATCATCAGAAATGCCAGCCGGCAGATAGAAGCCGCGCCAGTTAGGAGCGATCGCCTGGATGCCCTGCTCTACCGCGGTCGGCATGCCGGCGTATTCGCCCGGCAGACGCTCTTCGGACATCACAGCCAGTACGCGCAGATCGCCGGACTCAACGAAGCCGAGGACTTCAGACACATCACCGGTAAACGCCTGGATGTGACCACCGACAACCTGGGTGATCGCTTCGGCACCACCGTTGTAAGCGAGGTATTTAATTTTCGGCAGGTTTTCTACGCCGTCAGCCTTGGCTGCGATCAGCACTTTCAGGTGATCCCAGCCGCCCGCAGCACTACCACCACCGAATTTCACGGAGGTAGGCTCTTCCTTAATGGCGGCGAACAGTTCGTTCAGGCTCTTGTATGGAGAATCGGAAGCGACGGCAATAACGCCGTAGTCTGCGCCCAGTGCACCGACCCAACGAACCTGGTCAGAGTTAAGCCCGGCGAACTGGCCCTGCGCCAGACGCGTAGTGGTTGCAGTACTTGCCGCCACGATCAGCGACTCATCGCCTTCACGCTTGGAAACAGTATGTGCAAATGCAACACCGCCACCGGCGCCCGGCATGTTAACGGTCTGTACGTTGCCTTCGATGTACTTAAGATCGGTCAGCACCTTGCCGACGCTACGGCAGGTAAAATCCCAGCCACCGCCCGGGTTAGCCGGTGCAATACACTCAGCGGTGCGCGAAGGCTCGAAAGCGTAGGATTGGGAAGCTGCGAATACGAGGGAGCTAGCAAGCAGCAGCTTGCGGATAGGACGTTGCATAATGCGATCTCTCCGAGATTATTGTTTTTGTCGTGAGAACCGGCCGCTTTGGGGAAGACCGGCCTTACGCAGGCCGTATGCGCGGCCTGATCACAACCAAAACATAGTCGCAGAGTCGCTGTCTTGAAAGTTAACGTTAATATTAAGCGTTTAGGCCTTAACGGCCCTTTTGTTCATAAAGTTCACGAGCGCGGGCGACAGATGCAGGAGACGCGCCTCCGCGCCGATACGCTCGGCACGGCGGTATTTCAAACCACAGTGATTGATCGCGACGGGGCGTCGCTCCTACTCAAAAGCCCCGGTAGGAAGCGCGCCCCGCGCCGATTGATACCGTTACAGGAGGTCTTTCATCCGGTAGTACAGCATCCCCATCGCCAGCAGCGGAGAGCGCAGCGCGGGCCCGCCGGGGAAGGTCATATGTTTGACCTTGTCGAACACATCAAAACGTTCCGCCTGACCGCTGAGCATCTCGGCGATCACCCTCGCCGCCATATGAGTGGCATTGACGCCATGACCCGCATAAGCCTGGGCAAAGAGGATATTCGGCGCATCCGGCAGGCGGCCGACCTGCGGCAGGCGGTTAGCGCCGATACCGATCATGCCGCCCCACTCGTAGTCGATTTTCACACCCTTGAGCTGCGGGAACACACGCTCCATATTGGGTCGCAACGCGCCGGTAATATCGCGCGGGTCCTTACCCGAGTAGTTACACAGACCACCGAACAGCAACCGGCGATCCGCCGACAGGTGGAAATAATCCAGCGCCACGCTGAGATCGGCAAAGGCCATATTCTGCGGAATGATCTCCGCCGCCTGCGCGTCGCTCAGCGGCTCGGTGGCGACTACATAACTGCCAGCGGGCAGTACCTTGCCGCCGATATGCGATTCCAGCTTATGGCCGATATAGGCGTTGCCGCAAAGCACCAGGTAGTTGCAGCTCACCTCGCCGTTCGGAGTAACCACACGGGGCTTATCGCCCTTTATGATCTTCTCCGCTGGCGAGTATTCAAAAATCTGTACACCAGCTTCTTCCGCGGCCACCGCCTCTCCCAGCACCAGGTTCAGCGGGTGCAGGTGACCGCTACCCATATCGACCATGGCGCCCAGATAGCGGTCGGAGCCGATCACCTCGCCGACCTGCTCACGGTCGAGGATTTTCAGGTCATAGCCGTAACCCAGCGCCTTAAGCTCTTCGCGCTCGGCGGCCATCTCGTCCATATGACGCGGTTTCAGCGCCAGGTCGCAATAGCCCATCTGCAGATCGCAGCCGATGTTGTAGCGTTCGACCCGCTTGCGGACGATCTCAACCGCTTCGATCCCCATGCGGCCCAGCGCCTCAACGCCGCTATCGCCGATCTGGTCACGAAACTGATCGACACCATGGCCGATGCCGCGAATCAGCTCACCGCCATTACGCCCGGAAGCGCCCCAGCCGACACGCTTGGCTTCCAGCAGCGCCACGGAAAAACCCCGCTCAGCCAGTTCCAGCGCCGTATTCACGCCGCTGAAACCGCCGCCGACAATGCAAACATCTACCTCCAGCGAGCCGGACAGCGCCGGCCTTTCTTTCTGATAGCGCGCCGTGGCGGTATAGAAGGAGTTGGGGTAGTTATTGCTGTGTACGGGGTCTTTCATGCGAGTCTCCCGGGTCCATCGGGTTAATAGGTGATAAACACTTTTAAGGTCTTAGGGCATAAGGTCTCAGGGCATGGGCTGCTGCTGGGTAATACAATGAATATTGCCCCCACCCAGCAGGATCTCACGCCCCGGCACGGCAACAATCTTCCGATCCGGGAACATCTGCTGCATCAGCGCCTGTGCGGGCTCATCGGCCGGGTCACCAAAGCGCGGCATAATGACACCGCCGTTGACCAGAAGGAAGTTCACGTAGGAACCGGCCAACCATTCGTCAGGGGTTCTTGGCTGGCTGCCCTCCACCTGTTCCACGCCCTGGCATTCGGCCTCGGTGGCGTAGATCGCTGACGGCAGCGGCATTTTGTGCACTTTAAGCTCACGCCCCTTGGCATCGCGGCTCTGCTCAATCACCGCCAGTGCCGCGCGGCAACGCTCGTAGTTGGGGTTAGCGGGATCATCGGTCCAGGCCAGCACCAGCTCACCGGGAGCCACGAAGCAGCAGCAGTTATCCACATGGCCGTCGGTCTCATCGTTGTAAAGCCCTTCCGGCAGCCAGATCACCTTGCTGACGCCCAGGTAATCGCCCAGCAGTTGCTCCAGGTCGGCACGGCTTAGATGCGGGTTACGGTTGGGGTTGAGCAGGCACTCTTCGGTGGTGATCAGCGTGCCTTCACCATCCACATGGATAGAGCCGCCCTCGAGCACGAAGTCTGCCGCATAGCGATCACAGCCGGCGACCGCCGCCATTTTGGCGGCAACCCGCTCGTCCTTATCCCAGGAAGCATAGAGCCCGCCGTTTTCGCCGCCCCAGGCGTTAAAACGCCAATCCACGGCACGCACGGTTTTGCCGTTGCTGACAAAAGTCGGCCCGGTATCCCGCGCCCAGGCGTCATCGCTGGAGATTTCCACCACGGAGATCCCGGGATAATCCAAGGCTAGCTGCGCACGGTCATACTGCGATGCGCTGGCGCCCACGGTCACCGGCTCGAACTCGGCAATCGCTTTGGCAACCGCGGTGAACGCCTGCTGCGCAGGCACGGCGCCATCGCGCCAGTTGTCGGTGCGCTCCGGCCAGATCATCCA
Source organism: Marinobacterium lutimaris (assembly GCF_900108065.1). Classification (GTDB taxonomy): domain Bacteria; phylum Pseudomonadota; class Gammaproteobacteria; order Pseudomonadales; family Balneatricaceae; genus Marinobacterium_D; species Marinobacterium_D lutimaris. Next base: position 252,825 of record NZ_FNVQ01000002.1, read on the forward strand.
GACGCGCTGCTGCGGTGCCCACTCGGCGGGCATACTGAAACCATCCTGTAGCGGCTTGGCGTTCACTAGCATCGTTTATCTCCGTCCTATTAACCTACCGATTTATGAGAGCCATCCAGCGTGGCCACAGCGGTGTACAGATCCGGCCGACGATCGCGGAACAGCCCCCAGGCCGCACGTTGCGCCGCCAGTTTATCCAGGTCAAACGCCTGCACCAGCACCGTTTCAGATTCCTGATCCGCTTCGGCGCAGAACTCGCCATCGGGACCTGCGATAAACGAGGAACCGTAGAAGCGCAGCTCCACCTCGCCATCACGTTCGCGACCGATGCGGTTGGAGGCGATCACCGGCGTCAGGTTGGCCGCGGCATGGCCGCGCTGGGTATTCTGCCAGTGCCGGCGGGAATCCAGCGTCGCGTCCTGGGGCTCACTGCCGATAGCCGTCGGGAAAAACAGCAGTTCGGCACCGGCCAGCGCCATGGAGCGCGCGGTTTCCGGGAACCACTGATCCCAGCAGATGGCTACGCCGATGCGCCCGAAGGCGGTATCCCAGACGCGAAAGCCGGTATCGCCGGGCGAGAAGTAGAACTTCTCACTGTAACCCGGGCCGTCCGGAATATGGCTTTTGCGATAAACGCCAGGCAACACCTGGCCGTTCGCATCGATCACCACCAGGGAGTTAAAGCGTGCCTGACCGGCACGCTCGTAAAAGCTGATCGGCAGCACCACACCCAGCTCTTCGGCAACACCCCGAAAATGCTGGATCGCCGGGTTTTCCTCCACGCTGGTAGCCAGCGCGAGATACTCGGCATCGTGACGTTTGCAGAAGTACGGTGTTTCGAACAGTTCCTGCAGCAGGATAACCTGGGCGCCCTGAGCCGACGCCTGGCGTACCAGCTTTTCGCCGTTGGCGATATTCTCTTCCACACTGTCGCTGCAGGCCATCTGGGTGGCCGCGACAACAACCTGTCTTGTCATTTTTATTCTCCTTAGCAGGATCTGTCAGACTGTATGCAGGTACCAGGCGTATTCCAGGTCGGAAATCGTCTGTTCAAACTCGGCCAGTTCGTGCTCTTTGCAGGCGACAAAAATATCGATGAACTCGGATCCAAGATACTCACGCAGGACACTGGATGCTTCCAGCGCACGCAGGGAGTCGCGCAGGTTGCACGGCAGGCTCGGCTCAACCTTCTCGTAGGCGTTACCCTCGATCATCTCGTTCGGCTCAATCTTGTTGGTGATGCCGTAATGGATCGCCGACAGCATCGCCGCCATCATCAGGTAAGGGTTGGCGTCAGTGCCGGCCACGCGATGCTCTATGCGGGTCGCTTCCGGTGCTCCGCCCGGAATACGCAGCGCGGTGGTACGGTTTTCTATACCCCAGGTCGGCGCCAGCGGCACAAAGAACTGGCTGCTGAAACGGCGGTAGGAGTTGATGTTCGGACAAAGAATGGCGAAATACTGTTCCAGGGTTTCCAGCAGGCCGCCCAGAGCCCAGCGCATGATATCGTTGGGCTTTTCATTATCGATGGCGAAGACATTGTTGCCATCCCGGTCCACCAGGCTGATATGCATATGCATACCGTTACCGGCCTGATCTTCGTACGGCTTGGCCATGAAGGTGGTGTCCATGCCGTGGTCATAGGCCACGTTCTTCACCACCCGGCGCAGCAGCGTGGTGTTATCGCAGGAACGTACCGGATCATCCACATGGTTCAGGTTGATCTCGAACTGCCCCGGCGCAGATTCGGCGACAATAGTATCCGCCGGCAGCCCCTGTTCGCGGGCACTGGAGATGATATCGACCAGCAGATCGGTGTATTCGTCGAGCTCATCGATGGAGTAGACCTGCACACTTTCCGGGCGCTTGCCGGAGATCGGCGAACAGGCGGGCTGCGGGCGGCCATTGACCATCTCCTGGTCGATCAGATAGAACTCAAGTTCAAAGGCGGTGACAGCGCGCAGGCCCAGCTCCTCGAAGCGGCGCACAACGCTGCGCAGGATCATGCGTGGGTCGGCAAAAAACGGCTCGCCCGGCTGTTCATACATAGACATCAGGCACTGGGCGATGGGACGTTTCTGCCAGGGTTCCATGGTCAGGGTGCCGGGCACCGGCAGACAGATGCGGTCGGAATCACCAATTTCCAGACCCAACCCGGTCTCTTCGACGGTTGTGCCCTGAATATTCAGGCCATAAATCGATGCTGGCAAGGCAACACCGGATTTAAATACTTTGGAAAGGACTGATTTATCGACTCTTTTTCCCCGTACTATGCCGTTCATATCGGCAATCAATAAATCGACGAACTGCACTTCGGGGTGTTTTTCAAGAAATGCTTCTGCTTCTTTTAATTCAGGATTTTCAGCATCCTTGGTACATACATTCGACATTTTATCTATCCAGTTATTAAAAACAGCCCAATGGGATCGGACCGGGAGGCGGAGCAGCCAGGCAAGACGCCGGGGAAGAACGCACCAAAAAGATGCATTGATAAGGCTGACCGCACTATATATGTGCTATATAATTCTGATTTAAAAGCGGTTTACAGAAAATACCTCCTGGGGGGTATTGTTGCTAAGCCGCTCCAAAACGATGATCGAACAACACTGAAATGATAGGACGAGGTTTCCGGAAAAGTCAGTTTTAAGGTATAGATTTACTGGTGTATAAAACATTTTCCGAAAGCTTCGCAGCAGATGGTTAAATAATATGGATAGCGATAAACCAGGCATCAAAGACTGGCTAAAAAACGAAGCGATTACCGAGGTGGAATGTGTAGTCAGTGACCTCACCGGCATTGCTCGTGGAAAGATTTCTCCGGTAGATAAATTTATCGCCGAAGGGGGTATGAGACTCCCGGAAAGCGTTCTATTGCAGACCGTCACCGGTGACTATGTAGAGGATGAACTCTACTATTCCCTGCTTCACCCCGCCGATATCGATTTCATCTGCAAACCCGATCCAAGCGCCGCCTTCCTGATTCCCTGGACCGAAGAAAAAACCGCCCTGGTTATTCACGACACCTTTGACCGTCAGGGCCGTCCCATCGAGCTGTCTCCCCGTAACGTACTGAAAAAAGTACTCGACCTTTACCGGGAAAAGGGCTGGAAACCTGTGGTGGCGCCGGAGATGGAATTTTACCTGACCGCCCGCACCGCCGACCCGGATCAGCCGCTGCAAGCGCCGATTGGCCGCTCGGGACGTCGTGAAAGCGGACGCCAGTCTTTCTCCATCGACGCTGCCAACGAATACGATCCGCTGTTTGAGGATATGTACGACTGGTGCGAGGCTCAGGGCCTGGATATCGACACCCTGATCCACGAGGAAGGCACCGCGCAGATGGAGATCAACTTCCTGCACGGTGACCCGCTGCATATCGCCGACCAGGTGTTTGTGTTCAAGCGCACCATGCGTGAGGCGGCGCTCAAACACAATGTAATCGCTACCTTTATGGCCAAGCCGGTCACCAACGAGCCCGGCAGCGCGATGCATATTCACCAGAGCATTCTGGACATCGAAACCGGCCGCAACGTGTTCAGCGCCGAGGGCGGTCAGCGCAGCGATCTGTTCCTGGCTCACGTAGCTGGCCTGCAGACCTATCTGCCGGAACTGATCCCGCTGCTGGCACCCAACGTTAACTCCTTCCGCCGTTTCCTGCCGGATACCTCCGCGCCGGTTAACGTGGAATGGGGCGCCGAAAACCGCACCTGCGGTCTGCGCGAACCCGAATCCAGCCCGGAAAACCGCCGCATCGAAAACCGCCTTGCCGGCGCCGATGCCAACGTTTACCTCGCCGTGGCCGCCAGCCTGCTGGCCGGCTACCTGGGCATGATCGAGAACCTGCGCCCCACCCCACCCATCGACGGCCGTGCCTACGACCGGGACAACCTGCGCCTGCCGGTCACCCTGGAAGCCGCCGTTGAGCAGATGGACGAATCCCAGCGGGTACGCGAATATCTCGGCGACCTGTTCGTCGACGGCTATATCGCCACCCGCAAAGCGGAAATGGAAAACTTCAAACGCGTCATCAGCTCATGGGAACGGGAGTTCCTGCTGCTGGCCGTTTGATCATTAAAAAATAAACAAGAATACCGGCGTAACCCGATAGCGATAGAGGGTTACAGCCGGAAGCTCTCGCCCCTTGTTGTAGAAGTCAAAAAACTAGCAGGGTGTTGAAAATCGTTTTCGAGGTAGCCGAGGCAAGGCAAAAACAGGCGAAAAAGCGGAGTTTAGTGAACTAAATGAGCATTTTGAGCCTGTTTTTAACGCAGCATTCGGCAACGCAGATAGTTTTTCAACGTCCTGCTCAAAGAACAACAACTGACAGCCACGGCCCTTGCCTGGCTTCCTGTAACAGCTGAGGAGAGAAACAATGACATCAGGTTTTAAACGCACCCTGCTCGCGGCATCCACAGCATTGGCGCTGTCCACTGCAGCCCAGGCCGAAGAGCGCACACTGCATGTCTACAACTGGTCTGATTACATCGCCGAGGAAACACTCGAAGAGTTCGAGAAAGAGACCGGCATCAACGTGGTCTATGACGTTTTCGACAGCAACCAGGTACTTGAAGCCAAGCTGCTGTCCGGCCACTCCGGCTACGACATTGTCGTTCCGTCCAACAGCTTCCTGGCCAAGCAGATCCGCGCCGGCATCTTCGCCGAACTGGATAAAGAGAAGCTGCCAAACTGGAAAAACCTCAACACCACCCTGCTGAAATCCCTGGACAGCGCGGACCCGGGCAACATGCACGCCTTCCCGTATCTCTGGGGCACCACCGGCATCGGCTATAACGCTGACAAGGTGAAAGAGGCGCTAGGTATCGACGAGATCACCTCCTGGGACGTGGTATTCAAACCGGAAAACCTCTCCAAGCTGCAGGATTGCGGCGTTTCCATGCTCGACGCTGTGGACGAGATCTACCCGGCGGCTCTGAACTACCTGGGCGAAGATCCGAACCCGACCACCACCGAAGCCGTAGACCGGGCTGAAGAAGTGGTCAGCGCAGTGCGTCCTTACGTGCGTTATTTCCACTCCTCCAAGTACATCACCGATCTGGCCAACGGCGACATCTGCCTGGCGATCGGCTGGTCCGGCGATATTCTCCAGGCCCAGGCCCGCGCTATCGAAGCGGATAACGGTGTCGATGTGCAGTACGTTATCCCGAAAGAGGGTGCAGGCACCTTCTTCGACATGATGGCGATGCCGGCGGACGCGAAGAACCAGGATGAAGCCTACGAGTTCATGAACTACATCCTGCGTCCGGACGTGATCGCCAAGATCTCCGACTACGTCGCTTATGCAAACGGTAACGCCGAAGCGACCCCGTTGATCGATGAAGAGATCCGCAACAACCCGGGTATTTACCCCAGCGAAGAAATCAGCGAAAAACTGTATACCTTCGCCGATCTCGATCCGAAGGTCATTCGTGCGATGACCCGCAGCTGGACCCGCGTCACCGCCGGTCAGTAATCAACATCCGTTTTAATAAAAGCCCAGGGTTCCGGCATCCACGCCGGAGCCCACCCTATCTGGAGTAGATTGATGGCATTAGCCCAGAACACTCAACCGACTCCCTCGGCCGATCCTGGCGAGGAGATCCTGCGTATTGAGGGTGTCAGCAAACTGTTCGACGACGTCCGCGCTGTCGACAATGTGTCTCTGAGTATCAAGCGCGGGGAGATCTTCGCACTGCTCGGAGGCTCCGGTTCCGGCAAGTCCACACTCCTGAGAATGCTTGCGGGTTTTGAAAAGCCCTCCAGCGGCCGTATCTACCTGGATGGACAGGACATTACCGACCTGCCGCCCTACGAACGCCCGATCAACATGATGTTCCAGTCTTACGCTCTGTTCCCGCATATGAGCGTGGCCGACAACATCGCCTTCGGCCTCAAGCGCGACAAGCTGCCCAAGGCCGAGGTCGAAACCCGGGTGAAAGAACTGCTCGCCCTGGTACACATGGAAAAGTTTGCCCGTCGCAAGCCGCACCAGCTCTCCGGTGGTCAGCGTCAGCGCGTGGCCCTGGCCCGCTCCCTGGCGAAGCGTCCCAAGCTTTTGCTGCTGGATGAGCCGATGGGCGCCCTGGACAAGAAGCTGCGTACCCAGATGCAGCTTGAGGTGGTCGAAATCCTGGAACGTGTCGGCGTTACCTGTGTGATGGTGACCCACGACCAGGAGGAAGCGATGACCATGGCGGCACGCATCGCCATCATGGACGAGGGCTGGATCGCCCAGACCGGTACCCCGGTGGATATCTATGAAAGCCCCAACAGCCGCATGATCGCCGAGTTTATCGGCTCGGTGAACCTGTTCGAGGGCGATATCGTTGCCGATGAGCCGGATCACGCCATTATCGAGTCGCCTGGACTGAGCCAGTCGCTTTACGTGGGTTACGGTGTCTCCACCAGCGCCGAGAGCCGGCACGTCTGGCTGGCGGTACGCCCGGAGAAAACCCTGCTCTCCCGTGAAAAGCCGGAAGGCGATTACAACTGGGCCGCAGGTGTCGTCGACGACGTGGCCTACCTGGGCGGCCTGTCTGTGTTCTATATACGTCTGGAAAGCGGTCAGATCGTGCAGTGCTGCATGACCAACCGCGAACGCCGCGGTGACAACCCGCAGTGGGAAGACAAGGTCTATATCAGCTGGGAAGCCGATAGCGGCGTGGTACTAAGATCATGAAGTTAAGCGCATTGAAGCGTCCCAACGGGCGCATCTTTACCATCGGGGTGCCCTACCTCTGGCTGCTGCTGTTCTTCGCCCTGCCCTTCCTGATCGTATTGAAGATCAGCTTCTCCAGCATGGCGATTGCGATCCCGCCCTATGAGGCGATCATGCAGTACCGCGACGAGGTTCTGGAGTTCGCCCTGAACATCGGCAACTACATTCTGCTGATGGACGACTCACTCTATGTATCGGCCTATCTGAACTCGGTGAAGGTGGCCTTTATCTCTACCCTCTGGTGTCTGATCCTGGGTTATCCGATGGCCTACGCCATCGCCAAGGCGCCGCCGCGCAAGCAGACCATCCTGCTGCTGTTGGTGATGCTGCCCTCCTGGACCTCCTTCCTGATCCGCGTTTACGCCTGGATGGGGCTGATCAGCGATACCGGCCTGATCAACACCACGCTGATGTCACTGGGCATCATCGACGACCCGCTGCGGATCATGAACACCAACACCGCGGTGTATATCGGTATCGTCTACGCCTACCTGCCGTTTATGGTACTGCCGCTCTACGCCAACCTGGTCAAGCTCGACGGCAGCCTGCTGGAAGCGGCATCAGACCTGGGTTCCCGCAGCCTGCACACCTTCTGGAGCATCACCCTGCCACTGTCCAAAGGCGGCATCATCGCCGGTTCCATGCTGGTGTTTATCCCGGCGGTGGGTGAGTTCGTTATACCGGAACTGCTCGGCGGCCCCAACTCGCTGATGATCGGTAAGGTGCTCTGGCAGGAGTTCTTCAACAACCGCGACTGGCCCGTAGCCTCGGCGCTGGCAATGGTAATGCTGTTACTGCTGATCATCCCGATCGCGCTGTTCCATCGTTACCAGTCACGCACCATGGAGGCAGGCTCATGAGAAAGCTCGGATTCTCCACCATCATGCTCTGGGTCGGCCTGCTGTTCCTCTACCTGCCGATGCTGATCCTGGTGATCTACTCCTTCAACGCCTCAAAGCTGGTAACGGTCTGGGGCGGCTGGTCCGGCAAGTGGTATGCGGAGCTGCTGAAGGATGAGCAGATCATCGATGCGGTGTTTACCAGTCTGGCGATCGCCTTCTACAGCTCCTGCATGGCGGTCATTCTGGGTACCATGGCGGCCTTCGTCATGACCCGGTTCCGCCACTCTTGGGCGAAGATGACGCTGTCCAACATGATCACCGCACCGCTGGTTATGCCGGAAGTGATCACCGGTCTGTCTCTGCTGCTGCTGTTTGTGCACATGGCAGACATGATTGGCTGGCCCACCGAGCGCGGCATGACCACCGTCTGGATCGCGCACTCTACCTTCTGCGCCGCCTACGTGGCCGTGGTGGTGTCGTCCCGACTGCGTGAGGTGGACCGCTCCGTGGAAGAAGCCGCGCTGGATCTGGGCGCTACGCCGCTGCAGTCCTTCTTCCTGGTCACCGTACCGATGATCACGCCGGCACTGGTTTCCGGCTGGCTGCTGGCGTTCAGTCTGTCGCTGGATGACCTGGTTATCGCCAGCTTCACCTCCGGCCCGGGTTCAACCACCCTGCCGATGGTGGTGTTCTCCTCGGTGCGCCTCGGCGTCTCACCGAAGATCAACGCCCTGGCCACGCTGATTATTGTGGCGGTCTCGCTGGTGGCACTGATCGCCTGGTACATCGCGCACCGCTCTCAGAAACGCTCACTCGCAAGGATGAACGAAGAGTAAGCACGACCTCAACAAGGCGGGCGCACAGCCGCCCGCCTTTCCTTCTTTTCCTCTCTGCGCAACTCCCCCGGCCACTCCTTCTTGAACCTTCGGGTCTATACAACTCACACTTGCGTTGCAGCTTGATGACGTCGCAACTAAAATTTGTCTGTTTCCCCGTACAGCTGTGATTACAAGGACGTTTTATGGCCAACTCTCTCATCCAGCTTGATGAGTCGTTGCTTATCGGCAAAGGGCTTCATCGCTTCTGCTATCAACACCCGAAGAATCCAGCGCTCTGCATCAAGGTGAGCCTGGATAACAGCAGCCGCAGTCTGAAAGAGATTAACCGCGAGCTGCGCTACTACCGTTTTCTCGAGAAGCAGAAAGACAGCTCAAACCTGGATAGCATCCTGCCGCGCTACCACGGCCCTGTGCAGACGAGCAAAGGCGAGGGCCATATATTCGACCTGGTGCTGGATGCGGATGGCAGGGTCGCCAAACCGCTCTCCTACTACCTGCGTAACGAGGCAGCGCTGGATAAGTACGGCGACATTATCAGAGACGCCTACTTAAGGTTCAGGGAGAAAGCCTCCCAGGGGAATCTGATCACCATGGCACTGAAGCCTTACAACATACTGCTGCAGGCGAAGGGTAACGAGGAGTATGAGCTGGTACTTATCGACAGCCTGGGGTCAGCGAACCTGATCCCAGGCGCTTACCTGAGCCGAAACCTGGCGAAGGCCAAGATCCGCCGCCACCTGACCCGGTTCGAACATCTGCTAATCGGGCGCTTTGACTTTGATATTGCGCCGGCCGATATAGGCACGGCGGTGGTTTCAAACTCCTGCGGATGATCGCGACGGGGGCGTCGCTCCTACCGAAACCGGCACCATGCCATTTGTAGGAGGCGCGCCTCGCGCCGATTGAATCCGGCACAGCGGTGATTCAAGCCCCGGCGAATGATCGCGACAGGGCAATAGCGGTTCGCTTATTTCCGCCCTTTCAGGAAGCGCACCATCCAGCGGCCAACCCGGGCCGACTCTGCCTGCTCCCCGTTTTCCAATCCCGCCAGCGCCTTATCGGCCACCGCTTCAGGCACCGTAGGACCACGACGTGAAGCGACCAGCTCACGCTCAAAGTTGTTGTTGAACTCCGGGTGTGCCTGGAGCGTCAGGATACGGTCGTCGTACACCAGCCCCGCGTACTGACAAAAGTCGGAGCTGGCAAACAGGCTCGCGTTTTCCGGCAGTTCCAGCACCTGATCCTGATGCATGGCGTTGATGGTAAAGCTTTTCGGTTCGGCGCTATCAAGGAAGCTATGCTCGCCCTCGATGCGATAGGTGTTAAGACCTACACCCCAGCCGCCGTCATATTTCTGCACCTTGGCGCCAAAGGCGCTGGCCACGATCTGGTGACCGAAGCAGATCCCCACCAGCGGCTGCCCCGCGGTATAGATCTCTTTGATCAGCCCCTTGAGACGCTGCATCCAGGGCAGGTCGTCATAAACGCCACAGCGGGAGCCAGTGATTACCCAGGCATCAAAGCCTTCGATGGAATCGGGGAAATTGTCATCCCGCACATCGAACACTTCAAAGCTCATCTGCGGGTCTTCATTACCCAGCAGCGCGACGAACATATCAGCGTAGGAGCCATACTGCCCCAGCAGTTCCGGCGGTGTAATGCCGGTGGCCAGAATTCCTGTCTTCATGGTTTTTCCCGTATCTCAACTGGCGGTAAAGGCTGTGTAAGCCTTCTATATAACCTATCTTTGCAAAGGCGATGAGCTACTTAAGCAAACATCTGTGCAAATCTTCTGTGCAATATCTTCAAAGTAAAACGCGGCTCTGAATGCAACCTTGAATATAGTCCTCAGTGTAGGAGACATGCGCGGCGTTCAAAATATCCCCCGGTAGGTATATGCCCCGCGCCAGCGCTCTCAGTATCGTGGTGGAAGCTTTGAACACGTCGATGGCGGTCACGTTTTGCCTTCGCCAACATTTGATACTGGAGAGATTGAATGAATTCAACCACCCGAGCGCCCCTCAGCCCCGAGTGCACCGAAACCCAGGCAAGGGACGCCCAGCACCACCTGCATCCCTTTACCGACACCAAGGCGCTGAACGCAAAAAACGCCCGGGTCATTGAACGCGCTAAAGGGATCTACATCTGGGACAGCGAAGGCAACCGCATGATCGACGGCATGGCCGGTCTCTGGTGCGTCAACCTGGGCTATGGTCGCCCGGAGCTGGCGGAAGTCGCTGCCGAGCAGATGAACCAGCTGCCCTACTACAACACCTTTTTCCAAACCACGACCCACCCGGCCGCCAAGCTGGCTGAGCAGATCGCCGCACTGACGCCGGGCGACCTGAACCACGTGTTCTTCGCCAACTCCGGTTCCGAAGCGATCGATACCGTGATCCGCATGGTGCGTCGTTACTGGGAAGTGGTCGGCAAGCCCTGGCGCAAGATTCTGATCTCCCGTGAAAACGCCTACCACGGCAGCACCCTCGGCGGTGTCAGCCTCGGCGGTATGGGTGGCATGCACGCCCAGGGCACACCGATGCTGCCGGGTATCGAACATATCCGTCAGCCTTACTGGTACGGTGAAGCCGCTGAGGGACAGAGCGAAGAGGAGTTCGCTCTGGAGTGCGCCAAGGCGCTGGAAGACCGTATTCTGGAAGTGGGCCCGGACAACGTGGCCGCCTTCGTCGGCGAACCGATCCAGGGTGCCGGTGGCGTGATCGTGCCACCGCCGGGTTACTGGAAAGAGATTCAGCGCATCTGCAAGAAATACGACATCCTGCTGGTTGCCGATGAAGTGATCTGTGGCTTTGGCCGCACCGGCCAGTGGTTCGGCAGCCAGACTCTGGGCATAGAGCCGGACCTGATGTCCATGGCCAAGGGCCTCTCCTCCGGTTACCAGCCGATCTCTGCAGTCGCTGTTGGCGACCGCGTAGCCAACGCGCTGATCGAGGATGGCGGTGAGTTCAACCACGGTTTTACCTACTCAGGTCACCCGGTAGCTGCCGCCGTGGCGCTGGAAAACATCCGCATTCTGCGCGACGAAGGCATCATCGAGAAAGTGGGTGCCGATACCGGCCCCTACTTCCAGCAGCAGCTGCGCGAACGCGTGGGTCAGCATCCGCTGGTCGGCCATATAGAAGGCACCGGTCTGGTCGCCGGCATGGCGCTGGTCAAGAGCAAGGAACCCAAGGCGTTCTTTGGCAAGGATCAGGACGCCGGCACCGTCTGCCGCGACCACTGCTTCAGCAACGGTCTCGTAATGCGTGCCTGCGGTAACCGCATGGTGCTGTCGCCGCCACTGATCATCAGCCGCGAGCAGATCGATGAGATGATCGACCTGATCCTGGTCTGCCTCGACAAAACCGAAGCCAGCCTTAAAGATCTAGACTGGATGTAAGCTCCTCAGTCAGACTGACACCGGGCTCTGGCGGCAAGCATCGCCAGAGCCCACTTTCCACGGTAAGCTGATACAATCGCGCAACCCTGGATAGCAACGGATCATTCATGGCTGAATATTTCCCGGCGATAAACGTCAAGAACAGCTGGCAGAAGAACCTGGCGGTTCTGATCGACCATGTTAAGTCGAACACCTTCCCGGACCTGCTGATCGAGTACCTTGCCACCCTCTGTCATTTCGACACGGCACTGACAGTCACCTACAAGAAGTCGTTCAAGCCGATCATTCTGCAGCCGCTGGATCCCGCGGAGCAGAGCAAGACGCTGATCTCCTACATCAATAACGGCTACTACCTGCTGGATCCGCTGTTCAACGCGGTACAAAAGGGCATAAGCGGCGTGGTCCGCGTAGCCGAGATCGCTCCCGACTCCTTCCAGCAGAGCGAGTTTTTCGAGAACTGCTACCAGTATTTCAATATCGTCGACGAGATCGTGCTGATTATCGATCTGAGCGACGAGGTCACCTGTACCATTTCACTGGGTCGCCAGCCGGACCTGGGCACCATCACCCGCGGCGAGCTGCGGGCGTTGCAGGAGATCTACCCGGTGGTGAGCGCACTTTACCGCCAGTTCTGGAGCACCCAGTTCGGTCAGTACGTGCAGTATGAGCAGTCGGACGATGCCACCAAGCAGGCGCTGAAGAGCTTCGGCAGCGGTGTGCTGACCCAGCGCGAACGCCAGATCACAGAGCTGGTGGTGAAGGGTAACTCCTCTCAGGCTATCGCCGATCAGCTCAATATCAGTGTCGGTACGGTGAAGGTGCACCGCAAGAATATCCACGCCAAGATGCACACCTCGAACCAGTCGGAGCTGTTCAACCTGTTCCTGGATCATCTGAAGTCGGTCACCTGAATCGACGACGTGAGTCGGACCTGAGAGGCCTGTCAGCCGTGGTCGCAGGACTTCATTGCTATGACTGGGCCCGCATCAGCTCCGCTGACCAGATCATATAGCGGTTTTTGCCCGCCCTTTTAGCGGCGTACATCGCCCGGTCGGCGCGTTGCTGCAAGGTTTCAAAATCGCGGCAGCCGGCTTCGGAGAGCGCAACACCGACGCTGGCAGAAACCCACTCGGTTTTGTTGAGCCCCTCCACCGCCATATTCATCGATTCGAGCAGCCGATCGAGCATCACGGTGACATCCCCTAGGGATCTGAGCTGGGGCATCAGCAGGACAAATTCATCACCACCTGTTCGTGCCGCCACATCACCGCCGCGGATGCTGCGCCTGAACAGCTCGGCCAGCTCGATCAGCAGATGATCTCCGCGCTGATGACCGAAGCTGTCGTTGACCTGTTTGAAGTTATCCAGATCGACGACGCAGACCGCACTGAAACTGCCGTCCCTCACCTCCAGCGCAAACACCTCCGCGGCCCTTTCCTCTATGCGTCGCCGGTTGGCCAGCCCTGTAAGCGGGTCACTGTTAGCCAGCTGCGACAGCTTACAATTGGCCGTCAGCAGCGCGGATGACTGACGGAAGCTTCGTTCCAGAGCGAGGATAATCACCAGCGTCAGTATCGCCACCAGAGAGGCGACCGCTGCCGGAACAATACTGAACGAGGAAGGTGCATCAAAAGCGATATCGATCTGCCACTGGCGGCTGCCCAGCTTCAGCGGGAAACTGTACTCCGGCCCGGTTGGCCAGTCGTGCGCTTCTCGCGGGTAGATCTGCTCCGGCTTGGTATCGCTGATATCGATCAGGCGCATCTCGTACGACTGCCCCTTTATGGGCTCGAGCCGCTCCGTCAGTGAGATTCCTGGCCTCAGCAGCAACATCAGAAATCCCCGCAACTGTTGCAACGACCAGGGCTCGGAACCGGAAAAACGCACCGGCTGAAACACGGCAACGCCAAGCGGGCCATCCCGGTCCTGGGCAATGGGAAAAGCAGATGAGGTGTAAACCCGGCCCTGCCGGGCCATCTCCAGCGGCGCTCCCGCACCGCCGAACCTTACCGCCACATCCAGACCGATCACATCGCGATTGCGTTCCAGCGGCTCACTGTGAGTGATAGGAAAATAGAAAGGGCGCGGCGCCACGCTCACGGGTTCCATGGAGGGCAAAACAAACTCGAAGATTCCTCCCGGTGCCAGACCTCTCGACCTGAGCCTCGCTTCGTGAGCGGCCACCTCCTCAAGAGCGATTTTCGGCGCCCAGTGTACCGCGTACAGATCGTCGCGCCCCGGCAGCAGAATGCCGGCGAACTCCCGGAACTCATCCATGGAGACATATTCAGACGCTCTGAACAGCGCCTGGAACGCCTCCAGCACCCGCTCGGCATCGCTGAACAGATCCTGCGCTCGGAAAGCCTGTACCTGTGCCAGGTCACGCAGAGTCTCATCCTGCCTTGTCTGCTCCAGCAGGCGTGACACGCTGTAAGCCTGCCAGGTACCGATAGCCCCCGCAGCGACGATCAGCAGCAACAGAGTCCAACGGTAGATTGAATAAGGGTAATGCACCGGTTATTTCGCCCTTCGCTGCATGAGAGGCGCCGGAACAACCATATGCCGACGATTAGAGACATTACAGTCCTGATTCGCAGGAAAAGCAAAGTATCCGCTGCACCGGGTTTCCAGGCTGTCCATAACGAAAAACGCCCGTCCGGTAGCTACCGGACGGGCGTTTTTCGTGATCGATCGGGCGCTTTAGATGCTGATCCAGACCGACTTGAGTTCGGTGTATTTCTCCAGCGAGTGCAGCGACTTGTCGCGGCCGTTGCCCGAACCTTTGACACCGCCGAACGGCATGGTGGTATCACCTTCGCCCCAGGTGTTGACCCAGACCATACCGCTTTCGATCTCGCGGCTGACGCGGTGAGCGCGGGACAGGTTATCGGTCCAGATCGACGCACCCAGGCCATAGACGCAGTCGTTGGCCATGGCGATCACCTCCTCTTCGGTATCGAAACCGGCCACCGCCAGCACCGGGCCGAAAATCTCTTCGCGTACGCAGGCCATATCGGCATGGGTATCGGTGATGATCGTCGGCTGGGAGAAGAAGCCTTTTTCGGCGCTTTCGGTGATGCCACCCAACTCTACCTTGCCGCCCTCTTCCAGAGCGCCGGCGATGTAGCGGTTAACGGTTTCCAGCTGCGCCTTGTCCACCATCGGGCCCATTTTCACGTCAGGGTCCAGCGGGTTACCCGGCTTGTATTCGGCGGCGTAGCGCTTCAGTGCTGCCATAAACTGCGCGCGGATACCGTTCTGTACATACAGGCGTGAGCCAGCGATGCAGACCTCACCCTGGTTGGTGAAGATCGCGATGGCAGCGCCCTGGGCAGCCGCTTCAATATCGCCGCAGTCATCGAACACGATCAGCGGTGACTTGCCGCCCGCTTCGATCCAGACCCGCTTCAGGTTGGACTGACCGGCGTACTGCATCAGCATGCCCGCCACACGGGTGGAACCGGTAAAGGCCAGGGAGTCCACATCCATATGCAGCGCCAGCGCCTTACCCGCGGTGTGGCCAAAGCCCGGCACCACGTTCAGTACGCCATCCGGCAGGCCCGCCTCTTTGGCAAGCTCGGCAAAACGCAGGCAGCTCAGCGAGGCCTTTTCGGACGGTTTGAGTACCACGGAGTTACCGGCGGCCAGTGCCGGCGCCAGCTTCCACATCGCCATCATCAGCGGGTAGTTCCACGGCGTGATGGCGCCGATAACACCGATAGGATGACGGGTGATCAGGCCGAGCGTAGTAGGTTTGGTCGGCGCAATTTCACCGTAAATCTTGTCGATGCACTCTGCGCTCCAGCGCAGGCAATCGATGGAATCGGGTACGTCGATGCCGGTCATCTCGGCAATGCCTTTACCCATGTCCAGGGTATCTAGCAGCGCGAACTCGTCGAAGTGCTCCTGCATCAGATCGGCCAGCTTCAGCAGGATACGCTTACGCTCTGCCGGCGCCGCACGGGACCAGTCCCCCGCCTTGAACGCAGCACGAGCCGCTTTCACCGCGGCATCGATATCGGGCGTATCGCAGCTGGCCAGATCGGTCAGCAGCTCTTCGGTGGTCGGGTTGATCGCCGGGAAGGTTTCACCGCTCGCTGCCGGGCGAAACTCGCCGTTAATCCATGCCTGGTGACGAAACTCGATTTTCTCGGACAGGGCTGTCCACTCAGCCAGCGTATGCATGGTGTCTCCTTTTAAACTGTACTAGTAACGGTACTAATAACTGTACTAACGATAGGTAGAGAGTAGGCCTCCTGACGGGCGAAGCCAATACACCCCAGGGGGTAGATAAGGGAAGCTATCAACGAGCCTATGGCATCTCAGGCTTTCAGACGATACGGAAAACTGGATTGCATACAGGTTTTACAGCTCAGCAACATCATTCTCACCGACTGGAACCGTCTGAAAGCCCCAAAGGGCGCGGCCTGAAGCACTCATCTACGGCGTTGAGCTTTTTGCCAAGGGCTACGGCCAAAGTCCCCGGTATTTTGGGGGTTGCCTGCAAAGCTCGCCTTGTACCTGAATACTTCAGACCACGCTGAAACGCCATCTACTCATTCACAGCTTCCCTAGTCAGCTGCCAGCAATCCCCGGGTATAGAGAATATGATCCCGGGCGACACGGCGGGCGGTCTCAGCATCCCGCGCCTGAATCGCGCGGTGAATATCGGCATGCTGGCCGCGGATACCCTCGGGGTAACGACCGAATTTTTTCAGCGTGCGTGAAAGCACGCCGTAGATCGCGTTGAAGTAGCGCTCGTAAAAGATCTGGCTGAAGGAGACCAGCAGCAGGTGGTGGCTGTAGCGGGCGATCTGGGTGTGAAACTGCAGGTCCGCCTTGGCTCTCGCCAGCGTTGTTTCGCGCTGCCCACGCTCATAAAGCCGGCCATACTCTTCGGCCAGCAGCGCAAGCTCCTCTTTACTGGCCCGGGTGGCGCAGTACCAGGCGCACTCCCCTTCCAAAAACGCCCGCACCTCCAGTACCTGCAGCTGGAATGTCAGATCATCCAGCCCCTCCAGCGGCAGGCTCAGGTGCGGCTCCAGCAGGTTGGCGACCCGGTTGGCCCGCCCCTGGGAGACCTCCACGAAACCAACCGCCTGCAAACGAGTGGTGGCCTGGCGCACTATCTCCCGCGACAAGCGCTGCTCCGCTGCCAGCGTTCTCTCTGACGGCAGCCGCTCGCCCGGCGCCAGCTGGGTGCTGGCGATCATGCCGAGCAGTTGCTCATAGAGATCCTCGCTGCGCGTGGCTCTTTTTGGCTTTTTAACTGTGGACAAAACACCCTCGCGCTAGACTGCATATTGCGACTTGGTCAGACCAGTTTGCAGGATAACATTTCCAACCGCTACCACCTCACCTATCTTTCTCTGCAAGCTTTTACATAAAGCGCGTGTACCCCAAACAACACGTCTAATAACAGCTAATAAGAGATAACCTGTCATGGCATCACCCCGTTCCCGGGTCGGCCTTTTCGTAACCTGCCTGGCCGATATGTTCCGCCCCGAAGTCGCCTTCGCCAGCGTCAAACTGCTCGAGATGGCCGGCTTCGACGTTGAGGTTCCCGAACGTCAGACCTGTTGCGGCCAGCCGGCATTCAACTCCGGCGCCCGTCACGACAGCGCGGCGATTGCGCGCCAGACCATCGAGGCGTTCGATGGTTTTGAATATGTGGTCGGCCCCTCCGGTTCCTGCATCGGCATGCTGCACCACTACCCGGAGCTGTTCGCTGAGGGCGATCCCTGGCACCAGCGTGCCCTGGATCTCAAGTCACGCGCTTTCGAGATCACCAGCTTCCTGGCCCAGCATCTCGATATGGACAAGCTCTCCAGCTCCTTCAAGGGCAAGGTCACCTACCACGACTCCTGCTCGGGCCTTAGGGAACTTGGCGTCAAGCGCCAGCCCCGTGAGCTGCTGTCAAAAATCCCCGGTGTGCAGATCTGCGAGATGGAAGAGTCAGAAACCTGCTGCGGCTTCGGTGGCACCTTCTGCGTCAAATACCCGGATATCTCCAACCGCATGGTCGGCAACAAGAGCGAGAACATCCGCGCCACCGGCGCCGATACCCTGCTTGCCGGTGACCTGGGCTGCCTGCTGAACATGGCCGGCAAGCTCAAGCGTGAAGGCATAGATATTCAGGCCCGCCACGTGGTCGAGATACTGGCGGACATGGCCAGCACTCCAGCCATTGGTGAAGCAGAGAAGAGGAGCTGAGCCATGCAGATCAAAAGCCCCGAGTTCAAACAGAACGCCCGTATCGCGCTGCAAGATGCCAACCTGCAGCGCGCACTGGGAAACCTGAAAGCCGGTTTCCCGCAGAAACGCGCCGCTGCCGTCGCCCGCCTGCCGGAGTTTGACCAGCTGCGCGATGAAGCCCGCGACCTGAAAAACCATATCCTCGAGCACCTGGATCTCTATCTTGAGGAGTTCGAGAAGAACGTGGTCGCAAACGGCGGCACCGTGCACTGGTGCCGCACCGCCGAGGATGCGCGCAAAAAGATCCTGGAGATCTGCAAGGATCAGGATGCGAAGACGGTCACCAAGGGTAAGTCCATGGTCACCGAAGAGATCGACCTGAACGACTACCTGGAAAAGAACGGCGTCACCCCGGTGGAAACCGACCTCGGTGAATACATCCTGCAGCTGCGCAAGGATCATCCGAGCCATATCATCGCGCCGGCGATCCACCTCAATATCGAGGATGTGGCGGATGCGTTCCACGAGCATCACAAGCGGCCGAAAAGCAACGATCCGGCCCACCTGATGCGCGAAGCGCGGGAGATGCTGCGCAAGCACTTCGTCGCCGCCGACGTGGGCATCACCGGCGCCAACTTCCTGGTGGCGGAAACCGGGTCCACCATCATCTGCACCAACGAGGGCAACGGCGACCTGACCCAGACGCTGCCGAAAACTCATATCGTTGTCTCCTCCATCGAGAAGCTGGTGCCTACCCTGGAGGATATGACCCTGTTCCTGCGCCTGCTGGCACGCTCCGCCACCGGACAGGAGTTCACCGTCTACAACACCCTGTCATCCGGCCCGCGTCGCCCCGGCGATCAGGACGGTCCGGAAAACTTCCATGTGGTGCTGGTCGATAACGGCCGCAGCGATATGGTCGGCTCGGAGTTTCAGGAGATGCTGCGCTGCATCCGCTGCTCCGCCTGCATGAACCACTGCCCGGTTTACGGCGCCGTGGGCGGTCACAGCTATGGCTGGGTTTACCCCGGCCCCATGGGTTCTGTGCTGACGCCGCAGATGGTCGGCATCGAAAACGCAGGCCTCTTGCCCAATGCATCCACCTTCTGCGGCAAGTGCGAAGAGGTTTGCCCGGTGCGTATCCCGCTACCCAAGCTGATGCGTCACTGGCGCGACAAGGAGTACGAGAAACACCTGAGCCCCACCAGCGTGCGCTCAGGGCTGGCTCTGTGGAGTTTCTTTGCCACCCGGCCGAAGCTTTATCGCCTGTTCGCCTCTGTGGGGAATCGCTTCCTGCGCTTCAAGGCGGGCAAAAAAGGACGTACCAGCAAGCTGCCGCTGGCCAGCGCCTGGACCGATCACCGTGATATGCCGGCACCGAGCGGCAAAACCTTCATGCAGCAGTGGAAGGAGCAGAACCGATGAGCAAGGCCGATATTTTCAACCGCATCCGCGGCGGGCTGCATGTACCCAGCGATGACTCGGCACGACGGGCGGCGGTCAAGGCACGACTCGACGCGCGCCAGCGCAATCTGATTCCGCAGCGGGCTCAACTGCCAGAAAACGAACGCCTGCGACTGTTTATCGATATGGCCGATGAAGCAGCGGCGGAGCTGATTGAGCTGCATAGCGCAGCTGAGCTGGTGGGCACCATCGAGAACTGGGCGCAGGAGAACGGCATCGCCCACCTGGTCACCGCCAGCGACGAGCAGATCAAGAGCCTGGACTGGTCCGGCAACGGTACCCTGGTACTTGAAGAGCGTGTGGCTCAGGTGGGCGACGAGGCGAGCCTCACCAGCGCGTTCTGCGGTATCGCTGAGACCGGCACTCTGATGCTCTACTCCGGCCAAGAGAGCCCCACCACGCTGAACTTCCTGCCCGATACCCATCTGGTCGTTCTGCGCGCCAGCACCATCGTCGGCCCCTACGAGGATGCCTGGCAGATGCTGCGACAGGCCACCGACGGCAGCATGCCGCGCACGGTGAACCTGATCACCGGCCCCTCACGCAGCGCCGATATCGAACAGAAGCTGCAGATGGGCGCCCACGGCCCACGCCGCCTGGTGATCTTTCTGCTGCACGGCGAGTAAGCGTTCAGGCCTTCTGTCTCTCTCGATCTCGCAACCTCTTGGCGCCCCATCCGGGGCGCATCTTTTACCCTCCCGCGATCTGGCAATTAATCTGGCTATTAGTCTCGCTATTTACCCTGCTCTTGACCGCGCTATTGACCCAGAGGCGTCCTGGCATTAAGAGTAACCACTCCTTTTTGACGGGCCTCAAACGGCATGGAATTTATCAGGCAGCGCATCGAGCGGCAGGTTTTCAGCATCACGGGGCTCGCCCTGAACCAGATCGATTATGAAAACCCGAAGGGCGACCCCGGCCTGTTTGGCCCAGGCAGCGTCTGCTGGACCGTCCATGCGGACTTTCCCTCCATGCTCTGCGGCGGCATCGGCGCACTGATGCTGCAGATGCTGCACCCGCTGGCCCTGGCCGGCGTCTGGGACCACTCCACCTTTCGCGAGGATATGATCGGTCGCCTGCGCCGCACCAGCCAGTTTATCGCCGGCACCACCTTTGCCGCACAGAAAGACGCCGAATGGCTGATCGGTCTTGTGCGTGAGATTCATGGCAAAGTGACCGGTGTCGCGCCGGACGGGCGTCCCTACTCCGCCAATGATCCGGAACTGCTGACCTGGGTGCATGTGGCCGAGGTTCGCAGCTTTATGGCGGGTTACCTGCGCTATGGCGACCCAACACTGAGCCTTGCCGAGCAGGACCGTTATTTCGATGAGGTGGCGCTGATTGCCGAAGCACTGGGAGCGAAAAATGTCCCGCGCACGCGGCAGGATATAGACGCCTATATCGAACGGATGCGACCGGAGCTCTGTTTTAATGAACGCACCGCAGAAGTCCTGCAACTGCTGCTGACGGCACCGACGCCGAACGTCGTCACCAAACCCGTGGGTTATATAATGGCGCGAGCCGGGGTGGATCTGCTACCGGACTGGGGGCTCGAGATGGCGGGTATCAAACTGAGTCCACTGCGGCGCAAGGCGATCCAGTCAGGCATGCACCTGCTTGCACCCTCCTTGCGCTGGGCACTGCGCAACGGTGTATCCGCAAGGGCGAAGCGGCGCATGGGTTCGGCCTAGCCAGACTTACTCCGTCAGCCCTCTTCTGCGAGACGGCTTTGCTGTGGAAGAGACCCGGCGCCAGACTGACGCCGGGGTATTCATTAGCGGGCGATCAGTTTTGCTCCGGCCACTCCGCGATGACCAGGCCATTCTCAGCCACGTAGCGCTCCCACTCCTGCTTCATCTCGGCAAGTTTGTCGGGGTTCGCGTCGGCCAGGTTAGTGGTTTCACCGGGATCACTGGCAATATTGAACAGCTGCCAGCCATCTGTTTTGACAGGTCCCTTCTTAACCCACACCAGCTTCCAGTCACCCTTGCGCAGCGCCTGTTTCTCGTCGATCTCGACACCCACCGCATAGTCGCTGTCGTGCACCGCCTCGGCTTCGCCCCTGATCATCGGCATCAGTGACTTACCCTTGTGCGGATAGATCTTGATGCCGTTGTAGGTCTCCGGATGCTCGGCACCGGCCACATCAAGGAATGTCGGCGCCAGGTCCATCACCGTGGTCAGCGCCGTGGTGTTCACCTTGCCCATCACGCCACCGGGGTATTTCACGATCAGCGGCGAGCGGATACCGCCTTCGGTGACGGTGCCCTTGAAGTCGCGGA
This sequence comes from Marinobacterium lutimaris, assembly GCF_900108065.1. GTDB lineage: Bacteria > Pseudomonadota > Gammaproteobacteria > Pseudomonadales > Balneatricaceae > Marinobacterium_D > Marinobacterium_D lutimaris. The sequence goes on from NZ_FNVQ01000002.1 coordinate 274,562, forward strand.
AGGGTCCCGCACTGGCCTGCGCCCACTCCTGGTAAGCCGCGAACGAGTTCGGCCGGCCCAGGTTCTCCAGACTCAGGTCGTAGGTCGCCTTCCAGTCTGCGGCTACCTGCTCACCGTAGCGTTTCCAGATGTTGATGGGATTGCCGCCCTCCGGTCCGTTATCGGACATAAACACAAACAGGGTGTTGTCGTACTCGCCGATCTCTTTCAGATGTTGCAGCAGGCGACCGATATTGAAATCCATGTTCGCCACCATCGCCGCATAAATTTCCATTTTGCGGCTTGATACGGCTTTCTGCTCGTCGGACAGAGAGTCCCAGGCGTTATGAATTTTCAGTGGTGTAAAGGCATAAGGAGCGGCATCTTCGGGGAAGAGACCAAGCGCTTTGGCCCGCTCGCTGCGCTCTTGTGCCAGCGCCTCAAAACCCTGGGCGTAGCGCCCCTTGTACTTGTCGATCCAGCTGTCCGGTGCCTGCAAGGGCCAGTGCGGGGCGGTGTAGGCTACGTAGGCGAAAAACGGCTTGTCCTCTTTGCTATCGCCGTTTCTATCCGCGTCGATATACTCGATCACCTTGTCGGTATAGAAGTCGGTAGAGAAAAAGTCCTTCGGCAGTGACTCGACTTCTTTGCCGTTGTCCCGGTAGGGCGCGATAGGCTTCTCCGGGGTGTAGCCCTTCTGGGTGCCGAAATGACTCGCCCCCCCCTGAAGCAGAACAAACGACTGTTCAAAACCTCGGTTGTGAGGCATGTGCGGCTCATCCAGCCCCAGATGCCATTTGCCCACCATGTAAGTGTTGTAGCCGGAGTTTTTCAACGTTTCCGAGATCGGCATCACGTCGTCTCGCAGGTAGCCGACATAGCCCGGCTGCCCCTGCTGATTCGGTGCCTTTTTCCACTCGGCCATCTGTCCCATACCCGCCAGATGACTATCGGTGCCGGAAAGCATCATCGAGCGTGTCGGCGAACACTGTGGAGACACCTGGAAGTCCGAAATCAGCAAGCCCTGCTGGGCCATCTGATCCAGGTTCGGTGTATCGATTTCACCGCCGGTCACCCCGAGATCGGTATATCCCAGGTCGTCTGCAACGATCAAAACGATATTGGGGCGTTCAGCCAAAGCCAATGGAGCAAAAGCCAAGCCTCCGATCAATGCACCGAGGAGCGCGCTGGAACGGGCGTTAGCCCTGTATTTGCCAGTTAGAGAAGCCATTTGTAACCCTTCTTATTATCAGTATTTATTATTCTGTTTTGCTATCGAGCCAACATTTACCGCCATATCCACGATTCAGAACCAGGATAAAGAGCCACCCTGCAGAATCACTATGCCAAGCTGTACTTGGCCTGCGCCCTGCTATTCAGTGAGTTGTGGTCAATTTCGTGACAGCTAAACTCGAGTCTAGCGCTGCAGTAAAAGTCTGAAGAACAGATTCCTGGCGATTGATCCGCCTGATGGCACAACATCGACAAAAATAAAAAGGATTAACAAAACACCGTTGAGCCCTTACATCCTGTTAACCCTCACCTCGCTTAAACCGATACCTTTTAACCAATACATTGTTTAGCAAGCAGCTTTTTTACTAGGCGGCTTGTTTAACACTGAGAGTGTTCGCAGTCTCACAGCGTCATCCGCACCTGAGTCGTATTTGGCAATAATGCGAAACGATGATTAATGCTCAACCTTGGTAGAGGGGGTCGCAGTGTTTATTGATTGGCACTATAGTAGATGAAAACAATTATCAAAAAGATCGGGCCGGCTCCCCTCTGCACGGCAGCCCTGCACAGGCTGATTTCGATCGCTGAAATCGGGCAGGTATTGATGACCATCGGAATAAACACTGTTCGCAACGTTCATTTTCAACGTGTTGGTGGCCTATGATTTTTTCAAGCTCCCGCAAGCCCAGTCAGTCGCAACAGCACCTTGCACAGCTAGAACTCTCCTGCGGAGAACTCACCGATATCCTTAACGCGGTCAAGGCGTCGGTCGCCTACATAGCGTTCACCCCGGACGGGCAGATAGTCGACTGCAACGAGCTTTTTCTGAACGTCACCCGCTACGATCGAGCAGATGTTCTTGGCAAGCACCATCGCATTTTTTGCGATGCAGGCTACGCAGGCACCCAGGACTATGCGCAGTTCTGGCGCGACCGCGCCGCAGGCATACCGCTACGGGGAACCTTCAAGCGTCTGAACCGGCTCGGCCAGCGCATCTATATCGAGGCGACCTATATCCCGGTGAAAAATGTCGAGGGCGAGGTCACCCAGGTGATCAAGCTCGGCAACGATGTGACCGAACTGACCATAAAAGCCAACGACCGCGATTCCGTCTACCGCGCTATAGACCGCTCCCAGGCGATCATCGAGTTCACACCGGACGGCACCATACTCGACGCCAACGAGAACTTTCTCGGCGCGATGGGATATACGCTGGAGCAGATTGTCGGCAAACATCACAGGATGTTCTGCAGAGACGAGTTTTACCGTGATCATCCTCATTTCTGGCGCGAGCTGGCCCAGGGGGAATTCCGCAGCGGCAAATACGAACGCCTGAACTCCGACGGAAAATCGATCTGGCTGGAAGCCTCCTACAACCCGGTCTTCGACGAGGAGCAGAAGGTCAGCAAGATCATCAAGGTTGCGGCCGATATTTCCGATCGTGTGCGTCGCCAGGAGGAAAATATCACCTTCGCGGCAACCATCTCGGAAGAGACCTCGCAGATCACTCAGATCGCCCAGCAGACACTATCGGAAGCAGTGACAACCTCGGACAAGGTCACCCAGCGGGTCGGCAGCGTCGCCGGGGTTATAGAAGAGCTCAGCAGCAATGCCGGCTCGATCCACCAGATGGCGATAGCGATCGAAGAGATCGCTGCGCAGACCAACCTGCTTGCACTCAATGCCGCCATTGAAGCCGCGCGAGCAGGCGATGCCGGACGCGGGTTTTCTGTCGTTGCCGACGAGGTACGCAACCTGGCCCAGCGCAGTCAGCAGACCACCGAACAGATCAAGAAGATCGTTTCCACCAACGCCAACCTGATGGGCAGCATCGTGGGCCAGATAGACACGGTGAAGGAGAGCCTGGAAAACGAGATCGCCAAGATTGCGCTGGTCAGCGACGGTATGCAGGAGATAGAGCACGCGGTGACACGTTTATCGGAGCATATCTCTGGCATGACCGATCAGACCGGCATGGAACGCGTCTGAGCTCTGCAACCCTCTAAAGCCCCCTATCACAGACGAAAAAAATCCCGGCACTCAGGCCGGGATTTTTGTTTCTACTTCGGGACCGGGTATTAAGCTTCGCTAGCCTTCAGCTGCCGTGCTTTCTGCGCCTTGCGGTAGCGCTGATACAGCGGCAGACCGATAGACAGGGCTGACAGGATGAGGAATGTCAGGCTGATTGGGCGAGTGAAGAAGATGGTCCAGTCGCCTTCAAACATGGTCATGCCGCGACGGAAGTTCGACTCCACCATGTAACCCAGGATCATCCCCAGCACCACCGGCGCCGCGCTGAAGCCGAAGCGGTTGAGGAAATAACCGAACACACCGAAGAACAGAAGAATCCAGGCGGAGCTGAGCGTACCGCTGATACCGTAGGAACCCAGGATGCACATCACCATGATGAACGGCATCAGGTAGGAACGCGGAATCTGAAGCACCCGCACGAACAGCTTGATGCCGATCGACTGGAAGCTGAACATGAAGATGTTGGCAATGAGGAAGGCGATGATAATGCCGTAGGCGATATTGCTCTGCTCCTGGAACAGCATCGGACCAGGCTGCAGTCCCTGAATCAGCAGGCCACCCATCAGGATCGCCGCAGACGCATCACCGGGGATACCCAGGGTCATCATCGGAATCAGTGCGCCACCGGTCATGCCGTTGTTGGCGGATTCACAGGCCACCACACCTTCCGGCGTACCCTTGCCGAACTTCTCCGGTGTTTTCGACATGCGCTTGGCCTGATCGTAGGCCAGGAAGGAGGCGATGCTGCCACCGGCACCCGGAATCGCACCCACGATGGCACCGATCAGCGAGCTGCTCAGCCACACCTTCCACTTGCTCAGGGTTTCACGTACGCGCGGATAAGCGTTGGAAACGCGCACCTTTTTCTCGGTATTCAGCATTGCATCGTCGGAGGTGACATCACGAATAATCTGCGACAGCGCAAACAGACCGATCAGCGCCGGCATGAAATCCACGCCGCCGATCAGTTCGGGGATACCTGCGGTCAGACGCACCATACCGGTGAGGGAGTCGATACCGATCAGTGAGATCAACACCCCGATCAGGCCGGCAACCAGCCCCTTGATAATGGAGTCGCCGGAGACAGACGCGATAATCGTCAGACCGAACAGACCCAGGGCAAAGTACTCGATAGCGCTGAATTTTAGCGCCACGTCCGCCACCACCGGTGACATGAACGCGAATACCGCGACACTGATCAGACCGCCCACAAAGGAGGAGACGATACACAGCCCCAGTGCGCGACCCGGCTCGCCATTGCGCGCCATCGGGAAGGCATCAAGGGTGGTCGCCACCGAGGAGGGAGTACCGGGGATATTCAGCAGCGCGGCCGGGATAGAGCCGCCCGAGATCGCACCGCAATAGACACCCAGCAGCATACCGATACCGGTGACCGGCTCCATGCCGAAGGTCAGCGGCAGCAGCAGCGCAATACCCATGGTGGCGGTCAGGCCCGGCAGTGAGCCGAACACCAGACCCAGCAGGGTACCGAAAGCGATGGCGAGGAAAATCTGATAGTTGAAAAACAACCCTGCCGCATCGGCGAAGTTAGCGAGCATAAAACAACTCCTCTATGCCGCTCAGGGCAATGACAGCTCAAATATGACCGCGAACACCAGGTAGATAAAACCTGAGGCCACAGCGGAAAACAGCGCAGACGCCAGAATCGAACGCAGACCCGGATTTGCGCCACTGATGAACTTATCCACCAGCAAGCGGAACGCAAACAGGAACGCCAGCGTACTGATCAGGAAGCCCACGTGGGTCAGCAGCAGGATATACACGGCGATTGCAGCCAGTGTAATCACCAGGGCGAACGCCTCTTTCAGCCCGATGGGCTGGCTCTCGCCCTCCTCTCCAGAGAAGAGATCCTTAACCAGCAGATAGCCTGTCAGCACGATGATCAGGAGACTGATCCAGAACGGCAGAAATCCCGCACCGGGATCCCCCTTTACGCCCATCCCCGTGGGGATAGCCTGAGCCATACTGAGAAAATAACCTGCCGCCGCAATCAACAGCAGATAGAAAATCTGCTGCTCTTTGATTCTTAACATATCTGCATCCAACCCGTTAAAAACTGGGCCCGGCCATCTGGCCGGGCCTCTCTGTTACTGCTTGAGTTCCTGTGCAGTTTCAATGAACTCCTTGGCCAGTCCCTGCATACGCTGGTCCAGCTCTTCACCCGGCGCTACGTAATCGATGGTCGCGCCCTGCGCTGCAATCGCCTTGACGAAGGCCGGGTCGCTGGTCGCGGCTTTCAGCGCTTCGCCCCAGGCTTCCTTCACTTCATCGCTGACACCCGCCGGTGCGGCAACACCGCGCCAGTTGGTCAGCAGCAGCTCACCGCCCTCCTCTTTCAGGGTCGGCACATCCGGATACTCTTCCATGCGCTTCTCACCCAGGGACAGGAGCGGGCGCAGCTTGCCGGACTCAAGGCCGGAAGCCAGGTCACCCAGGTTCAGCATCAGCGCATCGATATGACCGCCCATGGCAGCAACCACGGCCTTGGAGGAGCCGTCATGCGGGATCTGCTTCACTTCGTAACCGATGTTACGCGCCAGGATAGCGCTGGCGACATGTGTGGAACCGCCGTAGCCGGAGAAACCGAACTTGATCTTGCCCGGGTTGGCTTTCATGTCCTCAACCAGCTCATCCCAGGTCTGCCAGGGGCCATCGGCACGCACGGCGACCACGTAGTCTTCGGTCAGCACGTTACCGAGGTAATCGAAGCCGGTGGATTTGTAGGTGGCGTTACCCATGCCTTCGGTAGCGAAGATCACGTTGTTGGGGATGGTTACGGTGTAACCGTCCGCCTTGGCGGTGGCCACCTTGGTGAATCCCAGGATGCCGCCTCCACCGGGGATGTTGTTGACGATGATGGTCTGCCCCAGGGATTTCTCCAGTGCGGGCTGCAGCGCGCGCGCCAGGACATCGGTACCGCCGCCAGCGTTGTAAGGAATCACCATGGTGATCGGCTTGGTGGGGTATTCGGCCAGTGCCATTCCGGAGGTCAGCGCGCTGGCCAGAAGAACGGATGCTGTAATTGCTTTTTTCATGGTCCTTCCTTTTTATTCTTGCGGGGTTTAGTTATTCGGTTATCTGCTTTTCGCTTTCCGGGCCACCCTGTCGCGGCCCGTCACTCGATCAGGGACCGTATCAATACGGCCCTTTGGTTGCTTCAGGCGCTTCTCCCAGTCCGAATTCAGCCGCCCGAGCCCGGGTGGCCTGCATCATCAGGGTGACATCCAGTCCTACGGCCACGAAGGTCGCGCCCAGCTCCAGGAACCGACGCGCCTGAGCCACGTCGCCTGTCAATGTTCCAGCAGCCTTGCCGGATGCGACGATCGTCTTGATCGCCTGATCGATTGCAGCCTGAACATCCGGATGACCCGGATTGCCCAGGTGCCCCATGGACGCCGCCAGATCGGCGGGACCGATAAAGACACCATCGACGCCGTCCACGGCGCAGATCGCTTCGAGATTTTCCAGCGCGGTTACGGTCTCGGCCTGAACCAGCAGACAAACCTCGTCATTGGCCTGGTGCACATAGTTCTTGATGCCGTTCCAGCGCGACGCACGCGCCACGGCGGCGCCAACACCGCGAATCCCCTCTGGCGGATACCGGGTAAAAGAGACCATCTGCTGCGCCTGCTCGGCGGTATCGATCATCGGCACCAGCAGCGTCTGCACGCCGATATCCAGCATCTTCTTGATGCCCGGCGCATCGCCCTGAACCACGCGGACCACCGGATGGCTTGAATAGGGCGCCACCGCCTGCAGCTGGGCAAGCGTGCTGTTCAGGTCATTGGGCGCATGTTCGTTGTCGATCAGCAGCCAGTTGAAACCAGCGGTGGCCGACATCTCGGCACTGTAGCCGGTGCCCATGGAAAGCCAGAAACCGATCTGGGCTTCGCCCTTGGCCAGCGCCTGTTTAAAGCTATTGCTCACTGTTTCACTCTCCTGCTCAAGGCTGCTTTCGTTTTCTTGCGCTCAAGGCTATTTCAGGTTGCCCTGACACAGGTACTTGATCTGCATAAAGTCTTCGAGGCCATGGATCGAGCCTTCGCGGCCGTAGCCGGACTCTTTAACACCACCGAACGGCGCTGCTTCCGAAGCCACCGCGCCTTCGTTGATACCGACGATGCCGGTCTCCAGCGCATCGGCCACACGCCAGATGCGGCTGACGTTTTCGGAGTAGAAGTAACCGGCCAGACCAAACGGCGTATCGTTGGCGGCGGCGATCACTTGCGCTTCGGTTTCAAAGGAGAACAGCGGCGCTACCGGACCGAAGGTCTCTTCGCAGCAGAGCACGGCCTGGTTGGACACGTTGGCCAGCACGGTCGGTGCGATGTAGTTCGGACCCAGCTCTTCGCGTACCCGGCGACCGCCAGTCAGCACCTTGGCGCCATGCACGACGGCGTCGTTGATGTGGTTGAGAATCTTGTCCACGGCGCGCTCGTTGATCATCGGCCCGATCATCACACCCTCTTCGGTGGCGGGACCGACCTTCAGCGCGGCAACACGCTCGGTCAGCTTGGCGGCGAACTCGTCGAACACGCCGGACTGAACATAGACACGGTTCGGGCAGACACAGGTCTGACCGCCGTTGCGGAACTTGGCAGCCATCAGGCCATCGACGGCGGCGTCCAGATCGGCATCGTCAAACACCACGAACGGCGCGTTGCCACCCAGTTCCAGGGAGAGCTTTTTCAGGGTATCCGCGGAACGGCGAGCCAGGTGTTTGCCTACCGGGGTGGAGCCGGTAAAGCTGACCTTGCGCACCTGCGGGCTGTCGAGCCAGACATCGACCACTTCCGGGGTCTGTTCGCGCGAAGCGCAAACCAGGTTCAGCACGCCTTCCGGCACACCGGCTTCTGCAGCCAGTTTGGCCAGCGCCAGGGAGGTCAGCGGGGTATCTTCCGCCGGCTTGCCCACTACGGTGCAACCCGCGGCCAGTGCCGGTGCTATCTTGCGGGCGATCATTGCCGCCGGGAAGTTCCACGGAGTAATCACGGCCACGACACCCACCGGCTCACGCACGGCGAACATTTTGCGACCGGCTACCGGAGACTCGATCACCTCACCGGTGATGCGGGCAGCTTCATCGCCAAACCATTCCACGTAGCTCGCGGCATAAACGATTTCACCAATGCCCTCGGCCAGCGGCTTACCCTGCTCATAGGAAACCAGCTTGCCCAGCTCCTCTTTATTCTCAAGGATCAGGGCGTTCCAGCGCTTGATGATCGCAGCGCGAGCCTTGGCCGGTGTTGCGCGCCAGGCCGGCAGCGCAGCGCGCGCCGCCTCGACGGCGCTCTGCGCATCAGCGGCACCGCTATCGGGAACACGGGTGATCTCGGTCATATCGGCCGGATCGAGCACCGGGAAAACCTGGCCTGATACCGCATCCTGCCAACGGCCGGCGATGAAGTTCTGTGATTTGATCAGATCCTGACGATCGAAGCTGAATGCCAAGGTGACACCTCCAAAAAAGTTAGCTGACAATACCGATATGCCAGGGGATAAACTCGTGATCGCCTAGACCAAGCTTCTCGCTGCAGCTGCGCTCGCCCGAGGCGACACGCAGAATGTGGTCAAAAATTTCCTGCCCCATCTCTTCGATCGACAGTTTTCCGTCAATGACCTGACCACAGTTGATATCCATATCTTCGCTGAGCTGCTCGAACACCGGGGTGTTGGAGGTCAGTTTGATAGTAGGAGCGGGTTTAGACCCAAACATGGACCCACGCCCTGTAGTGAAGCAGATAATATTGGCGCCGCTGGCAATCTGTCCCGTAACGGCAACAGGATCATACCCCGGTGAGTCCATGAACACGAACCCGGCCTTGTCGATCGGCTCGGCGTATTCATACACCTCCTGCAGCGGCGTGGTACCACCCTTCATGGCGGAGCCCAGCGACTTCTCGAAGATATTCGCAAGTCCTCCAGCCTGGTTACCCGGCCCTACAACACCATTAAACTGGCCGGCATGACCGCGGGTGTACTCTTCCCACCAGGCCAGGCGATCCAGCAGTTTCTGACCCACTTCCGGCGTTACCGCACGGCGGGTCAGCATGAATTCGACACCGTGAATCTCAGGAGTTTCAGACAGAATCGCCGTGCCACCGTGACGCACCAGAATATCCATGGCGGCGCCAAGACCCGGGTTGGCAGAGATACCGGAGAGACCATCGGAACCGCCGCACTCAAGGCCGATCTTCAGGTGGCTAGCACTCACCGGCTCTCGCTTCACCTGGTTGACGATCGGCAGCATCTCCTTGATCGCTTCGATACCCGCTTCGATAGAGGCGCGGGTACCGCGGGTTTCCTGCATCACCAGAGAGCGCACCAGGTTACCGGCTTCCAGCCCCTGGGACTCCATCAGGCCCGCCACCTGGTTGCGCTCGCAACCCAGGCCCACGATCAGCACACCACCCATATTGGGATGGCGGGCGTAACCGGCCAGGGTACGACGCAGCACGTCGAAGTGGTAGCTCGGGGAGGACATGCCGCAGCCACTGGTCTGGGCGAAGGCGACCACGCCATCCACGTTCGGATAGTCGGCAAGCTTTTCAGGGGTAAAGTAGGCAGCGATCTGGTTGATCACCGTGGCCGAACAGTTCACCGACGACATAATGCCGACGAAGTTACGCGTGGCGACCCGGCCATCGGGGCGCACAAAACCCTGGAAAGTGGCACGTTCCGATTCCGGCAGGTAATCCACCGGTTTTACATCGGCGCAGAACTCGGGATCGCGGTAGTAGTCCACCAGTTCCATGTTATGGGTGTGAACATGCTCACCGGCTTCGATATCGCGGGTAGCCGCGCCGATCACCGTGTTGTACTTGCAGATCTGTTCGCCCTGCTTGATCAGACGGGCCGCGATTTTGTGCCCTGAAGGGACCTGAGCGCGCACCTTGACGCCGAACTCCGGCACCTCATCGCCAAGCGACACAGCGCGACGTACTACCAGTACGTTGTCTGCAGGGTGGAGTCTCATCAACGGAGACACGCTGGACTGTTCTGCCATGAAACTTCCTCTGGCCTTAATTCCGGATACTCACTTGCGGAGTGTGGTTAAGGCGGAGTATGCGCGGCAGAATCATTACTTTAAAATGAAAGTATCGACTGTATTCATAACCATTTAGTTATGTATAGAGTTAGAATAACTCACCGATACGAAAAACAGAGCTCATCTATTGGCATAAAAACAGGGGGTTAGCGTGAATGATCTGGACCGGGTTCTGAGGTCGAACCTGAAGCTGAGACACCTGCAACTGCTGGTTGCTCTGGATGAGTTTCGCCATATCGGCCGTGTTGCCGAGCGCCTGTCGCTGACCCAGCCGGCAGTTTCGAAGATGCTCGCCGAGATCGAAAAGATGTTTGGACTGGAGCTGTTTATCCGCTCCACCAAGGGCACCGAACCCACCGCCTATGGCGAGGCGATCATTCGCTTTGCCCGCGCCGTACAGGCGGATTACGACAAAACCTGTGACGAGCTCGGCGCCGTGGCCAGCGGCGCCGCCGGCCGCGTCAATATTGGCGCCATGGTGGTGGTGATGCCGATGTTGCTCTCCCATGCCATAGAGACGTTGAAGCGTCACTCGCCCCACTCCACCGCTCTGATTGAAGAGGGCGACCTGAAGCGACTGCTGCCAAAACTGCGTACCGGAGAGCTGGACCTGATCGTCGGCCGCCTGGAGCCAGGCTACGCAGCGCCGGACCTGGCCACCGAACCACTTTACGACGAAGAGATGTGCCTGGTCTGCTCACCGGAACATCCGGCCGCGCAGCTGGAGTCGCCGGACTGGAAAGACCTGGTGGATGATCGCTGGGTGGTGCCGCCGCCCTGGGCATCGTCACGGGTGAAGCTGAACCAGATGTTCTACAAGCACGGCATCAATCCGCCCAGCGATCTGATCGAAACCGCCTCCTTTCTGGCGATCTTCAACGCCATCCAGCAGCGTCCGGCGATTGGCTATGTGGCGGGCAGCGTAGCGCGCCACTTCTGTGACCAGGGCCTGCTCTATCGTCTGCCGATCGAACTGCCGCTGGAGATGCCGCCGGTGGGGATTATCACGATTCAGGGACGACGGGAGTCGCTGACACTGTCGCAGATGCTGGCTGCGCTGCGCTCGGGAGCGAAAGAGCTCTATCCCGACAGCCATCACTGAGCCATTGGGCGCTGCAGCTCCAGACACTGGACTAGCGTTCGCCGAGCTTGAACTTAAACTCATCCCACTGTACGCCGACGGCGTGCAGGACTTCGCCGATATAAGCGGCACTGGGGCGATGCTCGGCGGGAAAGTTGGATAGTGCGCAGGAGGTGCGGTGTTTCTGCACCGCGTATTCGATCAGCTCCTCGGCCGACCCCTCCAGCGGCTGCAACACCGAGTGTGTTCTGGCTGCGGAATCGACCTTGCCATGCTCTGCTTCCAGCTGAGCAAGCTTTTCCAGCGCAGCGTTATAACCCCGCCGCAGCACATCGACGAGGTTACGTTTCAGCAGGCCATCAGAGTTCTGTCGCGACAGATCCCGGTTTACCTGGCGGTCATATTCGCGTTTCATCAGCTTGCGCCAGCCGACCAGCTCATCGTGCAGTAAACTCAGAGGCATGCTGCAGCTCTCCTGTCTCAGGCCCCAGAGATGAGGTCTGCTCGCTAAGATTAAGCGCTTGGGCAACTCGTTCTGCCGCCTCCAGCGCTCCTTCCAGATAGCCACCAAAGTGCGTAGCGGTCTCGCTACCGCAAAAGAGAAGCTTGTCGTTCCAGTGATCCAGTTCAAACCAGGGATGTCCATAGTCCGGGTGCGCACTCAACGGCTGGGCATCCGCTGTCGCCGCCGTCAGTGCCTCGTCGGCCCAATCCTGAATCTCGACCGACTCGGGCGTTGCCGCTTCAGGCCCAAAGGCGCGTACCAGCTGATCGAGCAGCAACGCTTCCAGATCGTCTCGCCAGCGCCGGCGCAGTTCAGCGGGTAGTGCGAAAAATCCCGACAGGGCCGCATCACCGCCCTGCTCGGCCCCGGCATCAAACACCTCTGCCAGCATCGCACTCGGGTAGCCGGACAGCATCGCTCCGGAAAGGCGCTGCTGCCGCCAGAATGGGTATTTATAGCGGATCAGTGCTTTCGCCTGCCCGGCCATCCAGGTGGGCGTCTCCCGCATCAACCGCTGCAATGAAGGCGCCAGCGCCGGCTTGAAAGCGACCCTCTCGGCCAGCAGACGCGGTGGCATACAAAGCACCACCTGATGAGCAAACAGTTGTCGCTGCGTCCCCTGATGCTCCAGGTTTAACAGGATGTACTCTCCGGCATCGGTCAGCGCATCCAGCCGGTGAGCACTGTGCAGGCGCTCCGCTGGCAGATGTTGAACCAGCTTGTCGATCACCGCGGCGGTGCCGCCCTCGACACGCCGGGCATCGGCATAGGTGGCCGGATCGCTATAGCGCTGCGCCGCCCTATCGCGGTCGATCTGGTAAAGGGAATCGCCCGAGACCCATTGTGGATAGGTATTCAGCCCCAGAGACCTGAGCAGACCCGCGATTCGTGGTTGGGAGTCGGGCCAGACCCACCCGGGGCCCAGGTCATAGTTAAACTCCCCCTTTACGGGCCGGCTTAGAATACGACCGCCAAATCGGCTTCGAGCCTCAAACAGCTCAAAAGAGCGCCCACTACTCCAAAGCTTCTGCGCCAGATAGAGCCCGGAGAGCCCGCCACCGATAATCGCCACATCGAGCATTAGCCTTACTCCCTCACCCCGACCATCGACCATCGACCATCGACCGGAACATCGATCACAACAAGTCGACCGGATTCACCGACCCATTCACTTTTTGGTCCAGAAACTAAAGTAGAAAGTCATTTCAAACAGTTAGGCAGAAATGCCCCTCGCAGCTTAGGCGATGCACCGGGGATTCTGTGATGAAGCTGACAAGCAGGTGAAGCGCCTTGAGCACTGGAGGGAAAAGAGATCGCAGAAGTCGACAGAGGTATAACAACTCAGGCCTGGCAGCTAACCAGGCCTGAGCAAAAGTTTCGTTTAGCTGGAAAGTCGATAGCTTCAGATATCACTATCGGCCCGTTTGCATTCAAGTACGCCCGCTCTGCCCTCTTCTTCAGAGACCTCATGGAGCTGTGAGCGGGCGGTCCACATTCCCATCTTGACCTCCTGCCAGATGAAATAGTTTTTCCCTGCCTCCGTGCTCAACCTCAGCCGCGCTTCATTCTCGGTATGGGAGATCACCTCATGAGCGCCGGGCTCCACTTCCCAGAGGAAATAGGTTTCTGGCCCTGTCCGCCCCGCCATCTTGCCGTCGAGGCTGACCGGCATCGCTATGGCGCCACCAAACATCTCGTTCCGGTAAAGATAGATATTGGATTTATCACTGGCCACTGCGAACTCTTTTGCCTGTCGGTCCGCATCGAGCGAGGTCATGGAGACCGAGGCGCAGCCGCTCAGCAGCAGAAACAGGCAGGTCAGTGTCGAAGCTATTATTTTTTTCATTGCCGGATACCCAGAAGCCTAATTAAGAGACATCTGAATTAAAGCTTAAACCGGGAGTTTGGTCGCACAAATCAAACGTTTCTTTGATCTGCACCAGCCTATCCGATAGACGGAAGGCTGGGACGAGCTTAGGAAAGAGAAGCGGTCTTAATCCGGCACTCTAAGCGTCAGGGTGCCGTCGCGCTGGGTCAGCTCCAGGTGCTGCATAAAGCTCATGCCGAGCAGCACCAGGTGGTCGTGCATACCAGGGTTGATGGTGGCGCTGACGTTGCTCATCCGGATACCGCCGAGAGTCACGCTATCCAGCTCAGTGCGATAAACGGTAACGATACCGTTGGCGGTCATCGACTGGATCGGTGCGCCGCGCTTAAGGCCAAGATCTTCCGCCAACGACTCCGGCACACTGACCATCGTGGCGCCTGTATCAAGCAGGAAATTGACCCGCTCACCATTGATACGCCCCGGCGCCTGGTAATGACCGGCGCGGTTGCGCTGCAGCACCACCTCGGAGTCGCTGCCATTGATATAGGCGAGATCCGCGTTGGGGTTTTCACGCGAGTCGATGTAGTTATTGAAGAACAGCGTCAGCATCGCCAGGATGGCGACCCAGGTCAGATGTGTCATCAGCCGGCCCATACGGCGGCGGTTTCGATCAGGATCGTACATCAGCCTCTCGCTTTCATTCTTCGGGCAGTTTTGGCCGCTTTCTATCCTTGTACACAGTGACTGCAGCTTCGGAGCGCAAGCCAGGCTCAGCAAACGTCACGCTCTCAGAACAGCCCTATCTGCGGCGCTACCAGAGATTCAAAATGTTCACCGATAAACGGCAGTATCGAATCAGCCACCGGCAGCAACTGCTTGTCGATATAGTGCTGGTAGTCGATCGGCGAGCGCAACAGCTCCACCGGCTCAGGCCCATTCACGGTGATCAGGTAACGCACACTGTCGCCGATGCCATAAGCGGGCGGCAAGCCGCGACTGCGGCGCTCGGCCTCCAGCAACCGGGCCGCCTTCACATGGGGCGGCTGGTTATGGGTGTAGGCATCCAGCGGCTGTCGCAGACGACGGTGGTAGATCAGCTCATCATCGCTATTGCCCGCTTTAAGCCGGTTGATCGTCTCCTCCAGCATCTCCCGGTAAGGGCGATCATGGAAGATCCGCTCATAAAGCTCACGCTGAAAATCCCGCGCCAGCGCAGTCCAGTCAGTGCGTACCGATTCGAGGCCGCGGAACACCAGCTCACTCGGCCCTTTCGCCTTACGTTTTAGACCGGCGTAACGCTTCTTGGTGCCCTTCTCGCTGTGCCGCATGGTCGGCATCAGGAAACGCTCGTAGTGCGCCTCGAACTGCAGCTCCAGGGCGCTCTCCAGGTCAAACTCCCGCTGCAGCCGCTGTTGCCACCAGCTATTGAGCTCCGCCGCCAGTTGCTGACCATATTCGGCAGTATTCTCATCGGGCCAGTCATCGCCTAGCCAGACAAAGACCGAGTCGGTATCGCCGTAGATCACCCGATGACCGTGATGCTCCTCGATCCGCTCCGCGGTCTGGTTAAGAATCTGGTGGCCGCGCAGGGTAATCGAACCGGACAGACGCTGATCGAAGAAACGGCAGATCTTGGAACCGAGCACCCCGTAGCAGGCGTTCATCTGGATCTTAATCGCCTGGGAAAGTGGCGCATTACCCTCGGCCTTGGCGCGGTCACGGGCCTGCCAGAGCTGTTCGATGATGCCGGGCAGCAGCGTGCGTGAACGGGAGAAGATGGCGCCATGATAACCGGGCACCAGGTCGTCGGGA
Source organism: Marinobacterium lutimaris (assembly GCF_900108065.1). Lineage (GTDB taxonomy): Bacteria > Pseudomonadota > Gammaproteobacteria > Pseudomonadales > Balneatricaceae > Marinobacterium_D > Marinobacterium_D lutimaris. The sequence goes on from NZ_FNVQ01000002.1 coordinate 290,100, forward strand.
TCGGCGTCCTCAACCAGCCCCTGGGCCAGCCCCAACGGATCGATCTTGAAGGTGCGGATGATACTTGGATACAGACTTTTGAAGTCGAGCACCAGGATATGGCGGTAAAGCCCCGGCCGCGAGTCCATGACAAAACCACCGGGAATGGTCAGGTCCGAACGGCCAGAGGCATACTGAGGCGCCACATGCCCCTGCCGATGCAACGCCGGCAGGTAGAGGTTATCGAACGCTTGTTGAGAGCCACCCACCTTGTCCAGAGGCAGGCCGGTCAGGCGCGCCCGCTCGATCAGATATGCGATCAGGCCGGCGTGCTCAAAGATCTCGCTGACCAGCCGGCAGTCCTCCAGGTTGTACACCGCAAACGCCATCCGGTCTTCGGCATAAAGGCGCTGGATCTCGGCGCCGCGATCATCCACCTTGTCGATCGCCTTACCTCGCCCGAGCAGTTCATGGGCGACAAAATCGAGGCCGTAGCGCTCAAAGCGCCAGGTTGCGCCTTTCAGCGTATCGATGCCATCCAGCACCACCCGGCCAGGAATACGCGCAAACCAGCGCCCGTTCTGGGCTCGATCCACCAGAATCGGCTGAGGCTCCCTGCCTGTGCTGACTCGACCGATATTGAACGTCAGTCCACACGCCTTGGCGCGGACCTCTAGCACGCGCAGGTCAAAGCCGATGACGTTCCAGCCGATCAGGATATCCGGGTCGTATTCGTTGATAACCGCGATGGAGCGCTCCAGCAGATGCCGCTCGCCCTGACAGCTTTCGATCCAGGATTCAGCAGGGCCCTGGCCGTTAATAAGCACCCGTTCGAGCTCATCCCCTGAGCTAGCCCCTTGTAACGCCACCGACAGCACCCGGTCGGCGCGCATGGTGGTTTCGATGTCGATGGAAAGTACACGAAAGCCGGGAGCGTAATCGGCCGGTTTAAGCGCTATGCCGTCGCGGCGTTCAATTACCTGGGCGCCCGCCTGGACAAAGCGCTCCATCAGGTAACGGTCCACCGGGCGGATATCCTCTTCCATCAGCCCGATACCCGCCTGCTGCAGACGCTCGATCGCCTGCCGCCAAAGCGCCAGGCTGCGGCAATAGAGCGCACAGATAGGTTGCTGGGAGAGATCCTTCAGCGGCAGTTCGCGCAGGCGCCAGCCATTCGTACCGGACAGCAGCTCACTGACCCGTTGCTGATCGCTGGCGAGAATAAAGAACACCGCCTCCTCGCCCTGAATATCCACGCGACGGGCTCCCGCCGCGGTGGATAACCAGTAGCTCAGTTCAATGCGATCTTTGACGTCACGCTGCTGTCGGGTCAGAACAAACCCGGTATTCGATGTGTTCAACGAAGATTAGATGCCGAAAGGCTGGACGACTTCGAGCCCCGGGAACTGCGCTTCCACCGCACCCCGAGAAGCATCCTCGAACAGCAGCTTCAGGTTGGGGCCCGCATCCATGGTGAAATACAACGCCAGACCCTCGGCCCGCAGCTTCCAGATCTTCTGCATCGCGGCGACGCTGTCCGGCTGCCAGTAAAGCAGCGGCGGCCAGGAGGCGATCATGGTGGCGTGCATCGACAGTGCGTTCTGCTCGGCAACGCTGCCCAGCAGCGCGAAATCGCGCTCGGCAATCGCCTGCTGCAGCTTGCTCAGATCCGCGGCCGCCTGCATCGGCCAGCTCTGGTACAGATGCGCGGTCTCCTTGGTGCGCTGCATTCCGGCGCGGGAGTCGACGCTCTTTTCGTTCTCATCCACGTGGATCAGCCCCACGCAGAGCCCGGGCCAGCACTGCTCCAGCGGCAGCGCATAGCTGTCCATGCCATCCTCACGCACGCCCATCTGCCATTCGACAAAACCGTCGAACAGGGAGCGGCAGGCGCTACCGCTGCCCATGCGCGCCATAACGGAAAGCTCGGTATCGCTGAGCTCCAGCTTGAAGGCGTCGTTCATCGCCTTGGTCAACGCCGCAAAACCGGATGCCGACGAGGCCAGCCCCGCCGCCGTGGGGATATTGTTCTCTGTCGTAACCCGGAACGCCTGCTCCGGGTGATAGATACGAAACAGGTCGATAAACGCCGAGACCCGTTTGGCAAAACGGGAATCCGGCCGCTGCTGGGTACCGTTAAGCCAGACCGAATCGGTTTCGCCATCAATAGGCTCCACGCGGGTGCGACTGCCCAGGTGATCCAGGGACACCGACAGGGAACCGTTAACCGGCAGGTTCAGCTCGGTATCGCGTTTGCCCCAGTATTTGCACAGAGCGATGTTACTCGGCGCGAAATGCTCGGCACTGGCCCCGGGTGTGGCGCTCTTCGGCAACCAGCCGGTCATAAAGTCGGTCTTGTTCATCGCTACCCTTAACTGCGTTTCAAACCTGTCTTTTAAAGCTTTGTGCTCTTTATAGGATAACATCGGATCCGCCGCTCTACTGAATCCTTACTGCGTAACTCGACTGGCAGAAACCACGTAGCGTAACGGACCACCGGCGGTCAGCGCATCAAACGGATAACAGGTCACCAGCAGCAGCCCCTGCGGCAGTGCCGTGGGATCCAGCCTGACTCGGGTCGAGTCAACCACTTCCACCCTATCGACCCGGTACTCCACACGGCCGTCGCTATCGCTGAGCTGGAAACGATCGCCCGGCAGGACAGCCTGCAGAAAACGAAAATGGGTATCGCGATGGCCGCTGATCACCCGCGCGGCGCCACTCAGGTTTTTCGCCTGCATATTCTCGCCCGGTGCAAAGGCCAGCGAACTGCCCTCATCACCGGCCAGCACGATCTGATCGATATCGAAACGCCCAGCGCTTAGTCTCGCCACCGGGTAGTGATCCGCCCAGGGCCAGGGTGGATGGGCTTCGCCATCCGCCTGGGTCTGCAGCCAGGCACGCTGCAACAGCACCTGTGCAATCTCGGCCTTAAACGGTATCCACAGCGCCTGGACGATCATCGCGGCTCCGCCCAGCAGCAGCGCCAGTATCATCAGGCGCTTTGCGGCGGTCCTCGACAGACTCATGCGGATAGCTCTCTGTCGCTGCCGTTCACACGACGCTGCCACAACAGCAGCGCCAGAGCAGCGAACAGCATCAGGCTGCCGAGCAGCAGACTAAGCTCATAGCCGGTGGCTCCGCTGGCCAGCTGCAGGGTTTGTTTCACTTCAAGCCCCTGGGGCATCTTGCCCGGCAGTGCTTTCGTATCTAAAGATTCGGTATCAGGACGGACCGGGGTTTTATCCACCGCCACCAGGCTGGTGAAGGGGCTGACAAGATGGAAATCCAGCGCCAACCGGGTGACTTCATTGCGGATAGTGTCGGCGTCCACACCCCGCGCGGCGCCGCGCTGCCAACTGGCGATACTCCTGCGCGCCCAGTCGATACCGATACCCGCCTGCTGATCCACCGCGTCGATAGCCAGTGACTGTTTCCAGAGCGTATCGCCCATCTGCCCCTGGATCTGCACCGAGCTGTTCTCATCGCTCAGCTTCATCGCCACCACCAGCGGCTCGCCGGCGTAGAGGTCAGGCACCACCGCCGGGGCAAAACCGGACACACCTTCACCGCTGACCTGGATATTAGCCAGCACCGGTTTTGCCAGACGCTCAAACAGGGCGTTCATCTTTTCTGCCGCCTCATCGGGGCGACCGATATAGGTGAAGAAGCCCCGGCCCGCCAGCGCCGCCTCCTGCATAAAGTAGGTGTTGGGCGCACTGCCGATCCCCACGGTAAACAGCCGGCTGCCGGCCAGTTTGCGCTGGATATGGCTGAACAGTTCCTGCTCCTGGGCTACCGCTCCGTCGGTGATAAACACCACCTGGCGCAGACGCTGGCTGTCGCTCGGCTGCAGCGCCAGATCCAGCGCCGGGAACATATTGGTACCGCCCTCTGCCTCAAGGCGGGAGACAAACCGCTCAGCGATCCTGAGGTTCTGGTCATCCGCTGGTCGTGACGAAGTGAACAGCGCCGCAGTATCGGTGTTGAATTCGATAATATTGAAGCTGTCCCCGGCTTCGAGCCCCGCCAGCCCGTTCAGCAGCGCCTCCCTGGCGGCACGGATCGACTGACCGCCCATGGAACCGGAGGTATCGATCACGAACACAACCTCCCGCGCCGGTTTCTCCCAGCCATCCAGCTGCGGCGGCGTAAACATCAGCAGACCAAAGCGACCCTTGTCGCTGGTTTCAGCAAAGAGTGCGGCGTTGGGTTGCTGTGAGGGCACAGGTTTCCAGGAGAGCAGGAAATCACGGTCGGCCTGGACCGAACTCTGGGCCAGCTCTATATCGACCTCGCCATTCTCACCCTGGCTCTTCAGGATCTTGTGATAGTGACTCTTCACTTCAGCCAGCTCGAAGCCTGCACGCAGGCGCAGCCGCAGACTCACCGGACGGTCGATCTCCTCGTCTGCCAGAGGCAGGACCTGGTTGGGCCTTTCGCCCGGCAAAAGACTCCAACCGCTGTTCAACGAACCGGTCTGCTCAACAACATGGGTCGGCTCAGGCAGTGCACCGTTATATCTGGGAGTAATCGCCATCGGGAAGCGGATGCTGAACTCGCCCTCTTTCCAGCCCAGCGTCTGCTGGTACTCGATGCTTACGCTGACGCTACCGCCAGGCGGAATATTCGCCACCGAGGTGGAAAACAGGTTCGGCCGGTCCTGTTCCACCAGCGCGGTGCGTTTACCTTCCGCCTTGGCTTGCTCATAAACCGCCTTGGCCTCCTCCTTCTCCTTGATCTCACCTTCGATCACGCGCTCGCCAATCAACAGCTTCATCCGATCGACTGCAGCGTCTTCAGGCAAAGGAAACAGGTAAAGCGCCTCCACCCAGGTGTCGCCCGGGTTCTTGAACTCCTGGGTCACCACCGTCCGAGCAATCGGGCCTGTCACATCAATACTGACATCGGTGTTCAGCAGAGGCAGCGCCTCGGCCTCACCCCGATCATTGCGCATCATCAGCGAGCCCTGGGTGATATCATCTGCGCTGAGTGACGTTGCATGAGCCGCCAGGGCAGTCCAGAGACAGCCGAGCAGCAACAGCCCGAAGCGGACAAAGTGTGTTAGCGTTTGCATCCTTAACTTCTCCTCACTGGATTGATGGCCTCAGGATCTACCGTCAACCCGAAGAGAGTTTGAAGTGAGTGTGAAGTCCGCCGCTTTTTCAGCGGAAAATTGTTCACCAGGGAAGAGTTCGTCAGAGATGTCTATGGAAGTGCTGATTGTCGAGGATGAACCCGCCATCGCCGAGACGGTGGTCTACGCGCTGGAATCGGAAGGGATCAGTTGTGAGTGGGTTTCCACCGGCAACGCCTGCCTGACAAAAATCGCCGAACAGCCGGTGCAGCTTCTGCTGCTCGATATCGGCCTGCCGGACAGAAGCGGCTTTGATCTCTGCCGTGAGATCAGTGCCTCCCACCCGCTGCTGCCGATTATTTTTCTGACCTCTCGCCACAGCGAAATCGACCAGGTACTGGGCCTGGAGCTCGGCGCTGACGACTACATCACCAAGCCATTCAGCCCGAGAGTGTTAAGCGCCAGGGTACGCAGCAAGCTAAGACGACTTCAGCCGGCTTTCCAACCCACTATCCAACCCACTACCGCGTCCTCCATCCAAAGCGGCTTTCACGATGATGGCGACGCTCTGCGGATCAGCCTGGACGGTCAACTACTGGATCTGAGCCGTTACGAATACCGCCTGCTGAGCCTGTTGTTAGATCACCCCGGCCGCATCTACTCCCGCGACCAGCTAATGGAGCTGGTCTGGGAGGACCCGGGCAGCAGTTTCGATCGCACCGTGGATACCCATATCAAGACGCTGCGGCAGAAGATTCGTGAGGTCCAGCCTGAACTCGATCCGATCAAAACCCATCGCGGTCTGGGCTACAGCTATGAAGGCTAGTTACCGCTATGAAGCGATTCGGCAAGGGAAGCAGGAAGACTGACCATGAAGATCCGCACACGTCTGCTGCTCGCTTTTACCCTGTTCGTATTTCTCGGTGTTTTCGGCTTAGTGTACTGGATCGCCGATGAGATCCGCCCCCAGTTTCTCAAAGCCCAGGAGGAGACACTGGTCGATAGCGCCGAACTGATGGCTGCACTGGTCAGCGAGCAGGCGGTTCATGTCGAAGACGAAATCGTCCAGATCGATCCCACACCTTTGGCGGAACTGTTCGGCAACCTGCGCCAGCGCACACTGAACGCCCGGATCTACAACCTGGATAAGAACAACGTGGACCTGCGTATCTACCTGACCAACAGAGACGGCCGGGTGATTTTTGATTCGGACAACAGCCGCGATCTCGGCGCAGACTACTCTCGCTGGCGGGATGTGAACCTGACCCTGCAGGGTCGCTACGGTGCCCGCGCTACCGGCGGCGACCCGCTCTATCCGGAGGGCTCCACCCTCTACATTGCGCGCCCGGTGCTCTATGAGGGTGATGTAATCGGCGTACTTTCGCTGGGCAAACCCACCACCAACGCCAGCCGCTTTGTGATCGACCTGCGCAACAACCTGATACTCAGCGCCTTCGTTATAGCGCTGGCCGTGACGCTGGTGGGCGTGTTGCTGAATCTCTGGTTTACCCGGCCATTGCAGAAGCTGCAGCAGTACGCGGCAGCCATCAGCCGCGGCGAGCGCCGAGAACCGCCGAGGCTGGGCAATAACGAGGTCGGTGATGTGGGTAGCGCGCTGGAATCGATGCGCGTGGCGCTGGACGGCAAGTCCTACGTGGCCGACTACGTACAGAGCCTGACTCACGAGATCAAATCCCCTCTGGCCGGCATACGCGGTGCCGCCGAGTTATTGCAGGAACCTATGCCGGAGGCGCAGCGTGAGCGCTTCCTTAACAATATCGTTGGCCAGACCGAGCGTATCCAGCAGTTGATCGAGCGGCTGCTGGAGCTGGCCGCACTGGAGAACCGCCCCTCCCTTGAAGCACCTGAAAAGGTCTCCCTGGCAGCCATTATCGAGCAGGCGCTCAGCGCCGAACAGGATCAGGCCAGGGCACGCGGCGTCGGCCTGCGAGTAGAGTCCAGTGACTCAGGCTCTGTTCAGGGCGATCCCTTCCTGATCCGCCAGGCGCTGAGCAACCTGATCAAGAATGCGATCGAGTATTCACCGACGGGGGCTGAAGTGGTGATCGGGCTGGAAGCTCAGGAGGATTGCTGTGCTCTGAGGGTTAGCGACTCAGGCCCCGGCATTCCCGACTACGCCCGTGAGCGGGTGCTGGAGCGCTTCTATTCCCTGCCAAAACCGAACGGCGATAAGGGAACGGGGCTGGGGCTGAGTTTCGTCAAGGAGATCATGGCGCTGCACGATGGGGAGATAGAGATCGAATCCGACGAGAGCGGCACAAGGGTATGCCTGATCTTCAGCGCTAATGGATAACGCCTGAGCGTTTTTTATGGAAGGCGATCAGGCGTCCAGTTCTGCGCCGCGCGCCGAAACCGCCACGGGAATCTGCTCATAGGCTAAGCCATCGGGTACATCCTGCCCCAGTACCACCACGCAGTCACCAAGGCCCGAGCCTGAGATTTTGGCGGCCCGGTTGCCAGGTTCGGCACGCAGCCGATAGATCAGCTCGGACAACTGGGCATCATTCACACCCAGCGCATCCATCAGCCCCTGGTAGTAGTTCATCAACTCGCCCAGGGCGTCCCAGTCGCTGGCGTTGATCGCCACTTCCGCCTCTGCACAGCAATCTGCCATCAGTTTATCCAGGCCGGCGTAGAGCCCGGGAAAACGCTGACTGCGCTGTTCCACCAGCTCAAGCACGGCGGGGGTTTTCATCTTGTAGCCCACGTACCAGAGACTGATCGGCGGCAGGCCGTTAAGCGGCACCAGTTCACGGGGACTGACACGGTAGGCGATCAAACCGCCATAGAGGCTGGCCGCCAGATCCGTACCCGAGCCGCGGCCGTTCTGAACTGCGTGAATCACCCTGAGTGCCGCATCGAACTGCTGCTCGCGACTCAGCTCAGTGCCGGCAAAGCGATCCAGCGCCACGGTCAGCGCGGCGACTACGGCTGCTGAGGAGCCAAGCCCCACCGTATGGGAAAACTCGGATTCGATATTAAGGTTGAAACCGCAAGGCAGGCGATCTGCCCACTGGCGCACGGCGGTGACGACAAAGGAGAGATCATCGGATGTTGTCAGCTGATCGAGACAGGCGCTGTACTCGCCCAAAGCACTGTGGATAAGTACCTGTCGATCTTGTCGCGGTATCAGCTCAACATGGATATAGCTGTTCACAGCGCAGGCGATGGCGCGCGCGCCACGCAGCACCGCGTGTTCACCCATCAGCATGATGCTGCCGGGAGCACTAACCCTGATCGTCGAGTAACCGGACACCCTGAGAATCCTCTTTCAGTTCGCCCCAGTGCCAGTCATAGGGCATGTTCAGCTGCGCCGGTGTCCCCTCAGGCAACCAGACCAGCATCAGGCCACCGCTATCGCCGCTGACGGAACCTGCACCGGCGATTTTGGCCGCACCTCCATGCTGCTCGACCTGCTCGGCAAAACGCTGCAAGGGAGCGGGCACCACGCCCAGGCGCGACAGCAGATGATGGTTAGCACGAACCAGTTCGCACAGCGGCTGGCCTTCACTGAGGGCGGTTTCGAAGCGGGTGGTCAGCTCGCTGAACTCGCTCCAGATCGATGAGTGCTCAAAGCCACGTCGCACCTGTTCCACACAGGCTCCGGTGCTGGCCGCCGGCGTACCGGTAAACACCCAGAACCAGCCCTCGCCCAGGCCTGTCTCGGACAGGGTCTGGCGGCTGTATTCGCCGTCGCGCAGACGCACCAGGCCGCCCAGGCAAACGGTGGCCGCATCGATCAGGCTGCCACGGCCGTGCTGCAAACGCTCGCAGTGATGCACCTGGCGCACCAGCTCATCATCGCTGTCGATATGGCCGAACAGCTTCAGCAGTGCGGCGATAAGCGCAGCCGAAGAGCCCATGCCGGCACCAATAGGAATATCGGAATCGATCTTGACGCTGCCGCGGGGAATCGCATCCAGCCCGGACACCAGGCGCGCCATGTCCACGGCGTAAAACGCCAGCTCAGCGGGCTTTTTCAGGATATCGGTGATGGAGAGTTCGCCGCGCAGGTAGCGCTCGAAGTGAGAGTCCAGACGCCGCCGCAGCGCGGCAAACTTGTCCAGACCCAGCACATGGGTGCGCTCCTGAGCGTGCCAGCTCAGGCGCGGCAGGCGATCCGGCTCGTAGAACACGCGCATATGGCGGTCAACCGCCAGCGCCAGCGCCGGCGCGCCGTAAACCACGGCATGTTCACCGCTAAGGATCACCTTGCCAGGCGCACAGGCGATCCGCATCAGCAGGTCACATATTCGCGCTTGTGATGCGTGATAGCCGCGAGACGGAAGCGGCCAGGAGTCACGTGCGGCAGCTCGTGTTCACCGCCATCCGTAGGATTCGGGTAACGGTACAGGTTCAGGTACTCGTCGTAGCTCAGCGACTGGCGGTTATCCAGCATCTCGCGGTGTTTCGCGGTATGCAGGTGCTGCTCGTAGCCGGGCACAACACGGCCGCTGTAGAACTCCGCCACACTGCCGGAACCGTAGCTGAAGAAGCCGATGCGCTGATCCGCCAGGTTATCCTGGCAGGTTTCCAGCAGCGAGCAGAGACCGATATACATCGACGCGGTGTAGCTGTTGCCGATGATGCGGTTATAGCTCAGCGTCGGTTCGATCTGCTCTTCAACCTGCTCCGGCGTCATCACCACCTTGTTCATCTTCACCAGGTGCTGATGTGCCTTCTGCGCCATGCGGCTGAACGGCAGGTGGTAGCAGAAACGGCTAAGGTCGCCGAAGCTCAACGGGCTGACTTCACTGAAGTTCTCCCAGGCTTTCTTCAACGACTTGAGATAGATCTTGGTGGAGTATTTGCCATCGACCAGCGCCGTAGTGCGGTAGTTCGGGCGCCAGAAGTCCATCACATCTTCGGTGTAGTTACCGACTTCCGGGTCGATGCTGACCAGGCGCGGATTGGCGCTGATCATCATTGCCACGGCGCCACAGCCCTGGGTTGCTTCACCCGGGGTGTTGAGATCGTAGCGTGCCACGTCGGAGGCGATCACCAGCACCTTGCGCTGCGGCTGACGCGCCACCAGGGCGCAGGCCATCTGCAATGCAGCGGTGGCGCTATAGCAGGCCTGCTTGAGCTCAACCACGCGGCAGTTGGCACCCAGCCCCAGCAAACGGTGCACGTATACACCCGCCGCCTTGGACTGATCGATACCGGTTTCGGTGGCGAACAGCAGCGTACCCACGGCATCACTGCCGGCATTCTCGATCAACGGCAGGGCTGCGTTGGCTGCCATGGTGACGATATCTTCATCGGGGGCGGCCATGCCCATCTTTTCCTGCCCTATCCCGACATAGTACTTATCGGGATCGGTCTCCTGGATTTCCGCCAACGTCCTCAAATCGAAGTAATAGCTGGACGTATAAAAACTGATTTCGTCTATACCCACGGACATCTTAGGCTTGGATCCTCAACGCTCGTCCAAGATCAACGCACGGTTGTTACGCAGGGAGGCAACATCCGCGACGCCAAGCAGGAACATCGCTGTTACAAATTCACGTTTAAGCCGCTCGATTTCTACAATCACGGCCTCGGTCGACTCGGTTGCGGGGCGCAGAAAAGGCGCCGCCAGGCCGCACAGCGAGGCGCCGAGTATAACAGATTTAGCCATATCGAGCCCATCTCTGAGCCCGCCACTGGCGATCAGCTTGACCCGGTCCTGCCAGGGCTCGGCGCGCTCAAGCGCCAGCGGCGTCGGCAGCCCCCAATCCTGGAACCTGAGGCCGATATCGCTGCCATCGTCACGACGATGGTGTTCGATACGGCTCCACGAAGTCCCACCACTGCCGGCCAGATCAAAATGGCGTACACCCTGGGCATAGCCTGCTGCGATATCTTCCGGAGACAGGCCACAACCCACCTCTTTCAGCAGCACCGGCACACTGAGCTCACGGCAGATTTCACCAATACGCGTGGCGATACCGGCAAAGTTGGTATCCCCTTCCGGCTGCACCGCTTCCTGTAACGGATTCAGGTGCAGGTAGAGGCCATCCGCGCCGAGGATATCCACAGCCGCCTGGCACTGCTCGATCCCGAAACCATAGTTCAACTGCACAGCGCCCACATTGCCGATCAGCACTGTGGAAGGCGCAAACTGACGCAGTTCGAAACTCGCCCGTGCACCAGGCTGGTCGATCATCACCCGCTGGGAGCCCACGGCCAGGGCTACACCGCAATGCTCGGCGGCTTCCGCCAGATGGCGGTTGATCTTGCGCACCAGCTCATGGTCGCCGCCGGTCATCGAAGAGATCAGCAGCGGAAAACTCAGCCGCTTGCCGAGAAACTCCACTGCCGGATCCACAGCTGCCAGATCCAGATCCGGCAGTGCGCGATGCGTCAGATGGATACGGTCAAAGTAGCGCCCGTCCCTGTCGGTGGCGGGATCCTTCTCTATGGCGCGGATATGCTCGATCTTGCGATCATTGATCTGATCGGACATCAGCGCTCCAGCTTGATATGAGCGTCCATCAACTCACCCGGGTTAGTCTGGGCCGCCATCAGGGAAAGCTCGCCACAGAGCACCGTCGCTGCGCAGATAGCCGCCAGGCGGCGCGCATTGGCGCCCGGTTCACGCTCTTCGCGGCACCCCAGTTGCTTGAGGTTATCCTCGACAAAGTCGATCCCCTTGCCGTTGCCTACCGAGCCGACAATCAGGTTCGGCAGCGTGCAGGAGAAGTAGAGATCGCCGTCACGTACCTCGGCATGCACCACGCCCTGGGAACCCTCGATAATGTTGGCCGCGTCCTGACCGGTGGCCAGGTAGAACGCCAGCAGCATATTGGCGTAGTGCGCGTTGGCGCTGCGCAGACCGCCAGCCATCAGGGTGCCGATCAGGTTTTTCTTGATGTTCAGGTCGACCACTTTTTCCGGCGTGGTCTTGAGGCGACGCTCGCAGATCTCACGCGGAATCAGGATCTCGCTAACCACATATTTGCCGCGGCCCAGTATACCGTTGACGGCAGTGGCTTTTTTGTCGGAACAGTAATTGGCGGAGATCGAGCTGTAACGCAGCTGCGGGTATTCGGCGAGAATCCACGGGAACAGTTTGTCCGCCGCGTTGGTCACCATGTTGTGGCCGGAGGCATCGCCGGTGGTGAACTCGAGGCGCAGGTAGATCAGGTTGCCAACGATCTGGCTGTGCATATCGATCAGGTTGGCAAAACGGCTGCTGGTCGCCACCACCTTGTTGAGATCATCACGACGCGCCTTGATCGATTCCACCGCCTGGTGCGCCGCCAGGGCGTCATCTGCTTCAAGCAGGATCGAGCGCGTCATGCGCTCATCGACCAGGGTGGTCTTGATCCCCTCTTCGCACAGCATCGAAACCCGGGCGCCGCGGCCTACCGAGGGCCAGAGCGGAGTTTCATAGGTGGCCAGCGGTACACTGAGGCTTTCATCCAGCACATTGCCGCTGATTTTAACCGGCCCCACCCAACGCATCGGGATAGGCGCCTGAAGTATCTTGTGTGATTTCATCGGCTCTTGTTGTCCCGCTGCACGCTTCCTGCGAACGCGGTGAATCGACTTCCTGTGGCTAGAAATAGAAAGAGGGTTGCAACTCCTGCAACCCTCTCAGGTAAAAGGATGGCGGCGATTTTAGCCAGCCACCCCAGTGGATGCAATCGAACCTCAGCCGGCGCTGCTGTCCGTCTCCACCTCACCCTCGGCCGGAGCCATCTCCTCTTCCGTCATGGCCGGCTGCTCTTCTTCCAGCGTTTCCGCGGCCAGAACAACCTCTTCCTCCATCGGCACTACGATATCCATAGCCCCGAGCAACTGCCCCATACCGTTGAGAATACGCAGCTGGGCGATCTGCTGGTCCAGCTGAGCTTCCGCCAGCTGATTCTTGGCGGAAAACACCTCGTTCTCGGTATCCAGCAGGTCAAGCAGGGAGCGCTGGCCGATGTCGAACTGTTTCTTGTAGGAGTTGCGCGTCTCTTCACTGGATAGTACGTGCTGTTCGAGATGTTCGATCTGTCGACCGAGAATCTCGTTGGCATTCCAGGAGAGCGCCAGGCTCTGCTTGATCTGGCGCATGGAGTCGCGCTGTACCTGCTGGGCTTCGCCGATCTGGTACTCTGTCTGGCGGATACGCGCCTTGTCGGCGCCACCGTTGAACAGGTTGTAGCGCAGACGCAGCATGGCGGTCAGATCTTCATCATCGCCTTCGATACCGTCGATGTTTTCGTCCCAGCGACGCTCAACCTCAAGGTCGAGGCGCGGGTACATGCGGCTTTTCGCAGCATCACGCTGGGCGTAACTGGCTTCCACGTCAGACTGAGCCACACCAACGATCGGGTGGCTTTCGTCAGCTACCGCCTGCGCCTCTTCCAGCGTCGCCGGCAGCTCGAACATGGAGTCCATCGGTTCCAGATCATCCGGTGCCGGATGACCCACTACACGCTCGTAGCTTGCCTGGGCATCCAGCAGGTTGTTCTCGGCGGCCAGGGTGTTGACCTCGGCCAGCGCCAGACGACCTTCCGCCTGCTGAATCGATGCCAGGGTACCCAGACCGGATTCGGAGCGGCGCTTGATCTGATCGTAGATATTAACGTGGTTGTAGAGCGTCTCTTTCGCCAGCTTCAGCAGCTGATCACGACGCAGCAGTTCCAGATAGGCGCGGGACGCTTGCAGCGCATAGTTTTCAGCCGCATCGATAGCCGAGCTGCGGGCTGAATCCATGCGGGCTTTCTGACGTTTAACCTCGCTCGGCGTGGCAAAACCGTCAAACAGCATCTGGTTTACATTGAGGCGGGCTTCACGACGGTTAAGTTCCTGGTCCTGAATCCCCTCTTCCTTGTCAGTCCATTCATAGCCGTAACCCAGCGTGGCATCCACTGTGGGAAAATACCCCGCCTTTGCCTGGTCCACTTCTTTGGTCACTGCACGGTAATTTTCGATTGCGCGCGCGACATCGGGATTCTGGGCCAGATTATCCGCTACTACTTCCTGCACTGTCGCTGCCTGGGCACCGCCTGACAAGGCGGCCAACAACGCCGCAGCGAGCATAGACTGTTTAAACTCCATCTTTTTCTTCCCCTTTTCGGCTGTCCCTAGCTAGACAGCGTTCTGCTCAGCACGCTGAGCCAATAAGATCAGTTCAACACGATCGCGAGCGCCTGTTTTATTGAGGATAGCACTCATATGAGCTTTTACTGTGCGCTCGGTTATATCCAGCCGCCTGGCGGCGACCTTGTTACTCACGCCAGCCATTACTTCTGCCAGCACCTCGGCCTCACGCTCGCTCAATCCGAAACGCTCAACGAGGGTTTCCGTCGGTGGATCAACCTGCTCCAGCAGCTGCCTCAACACCGACTGCAAGACTTCGGGACCTGCCCAGATATCCCCAGCCTTGACCACCTTCACCATCTCCATCAGAAGACTGGCTGTTACGAAGGTGTTTCCATACCCCTTGGCACCGCGCCGAATAACCTCACGTCCCTGGTCCGTTTTCGGGTGATCGGTAAGCACAAGAAGCAGTAACTTGGTATCGTGCGCCTGCTTCAGCAGACGCTCCCTTCCTGCCTGCTGCAGGCAATCCCAATGCGCCAGACAGATGCCCAACATCGAAGGACCGCCAGCTAAAGACTCAGGATCAACTCTTTTCAGCTCTTTCTGTAGCGCCTGAGACCAACGCTCAGCAATATCATCGCGGGAGACTACGCAAAAATAATCCATCTCAACGCTCCGTCAGCGCGCGATCCCGCGCTCTGGTAATCGGTTTCAGCAGATATTGCAGCACTGTCTTCTTGCCGGTCATGATATCCACAGAAACGGTCATCCCCGCCATCAGCGGCATATTCTCGTCGTCCCCCAGGTAGGGACGATCAGTTTCCAGTCGTACCAGGTAGTAGGTCTCATCCTGCTCATCAACGATGGTGCTCGGGGAAATATAGACAAGCTGAGCTGGCAGGCCGCCATAGATCGCAAAATCGTAGGCGCTGACCTTGACCACTGCCGGCTGGCCAACGCGCAGCTGACCGATATCCGAGGGTCTTACCTTGGCTTCTACCAGCAGTTTGTCTTCCCAGGGCACGATGTTCAGCAACTGATCACCGGGACGGACAACACCACCGATGGTATTGATCAACAGCTGTTTCACCCGCCCCTTGATCGGTGCCCTCACCTCGGTACGACGGATACGGTCCTGCATACCGGTCAGCGTTTCCTGCAACCGCGCCTGTTCACCGGCCGCTTCATTCAGCTCGGCCCGCGCCTTGTTACGGAACTGCAGCTCCATCTCCCGACGCTTCTGGTCGATCTCTTCGATGGTCGACTTGATACGCGGCAGGCTCAGCTGAATGCCTGACAATTCTCCTCGCAGGTCGTTAACCTGGCGACGCAGACGCAGGTACTCCACCTCGGAAATAACGCCCTCGCTGAGTAGCGGTTCGGTGATCCTCAGCTCCTGCAGCAGCAGGTTATAGCTGCGCTGCACCTGCCCCTGACGGGACTCGGCCTCACGCAGTTCCTGCTCGCGCTGCTGACGCTGCTCGTTCAGCACCGCCAGGTTCGCTTCCAGCTCACTTTTACGGGTGTTATAAAGCCGGATCTCCTGGTCGAGCATGCTTGAGTACTGCTCCGGAAAATTCTCCGGCAATACCAGCTCCTCATGATTCGCTTCGGCGCTGAGACGAGCAGACTTCGCCTGCAGCTCCAGGTAGCGCACTCGGTTTTCCTCCACCGAGCTGACAAAGCGCTTATCCTCGATCCGCATCAACACCTGCCCCTCCTCCACCAGATCGCCTTCGCGGACGAGGATCTCGGAGACGATGCCGCCTTCAAGGTTCTGTACCACCTGCAGCTGACGGGACGGAATAATCTCGCCATCGCCGCGGGTTATTTCATCCAGTGTCGCCCAGCTGGCCCAGGCTACGGCCGCCGCAATAAACAGCGCCATTGACCAGAGTAACAAGCTGGCTCCACGGGGCGCCTGCTCCAGCATCGCTGCACTGATGCTGGAGGTGTAACCAAGATCTTCGGCCCTGGGCGTTACATCTTTATGTTTCATGCAAGCCCCCTTAGCGCCGCACCTGCAGGCGACCCTGTTTCAAGGCCTCCAGCACGGTATCTTTAGGTCCATCCGCCACGATCTGGCCCTGATCCACCACGATCAGGCGATCCACCAGAGACAGCAGCGACATCTTGTGGGTCACCATCAGCAGCGTGCGCCCCTCGATCACCTGGGTAAGCTGGCGCTTGAACTGCTCCTCGGTGGCGTTATCCATGGAGTTGCTCGGCTCATCCATGATCAGCATGTTCGGCTCGTGCAGCAGCGCCCGCGCTATGGCAATCGCCTGTTTCTGCCCGCCGGACAATGCCTGCCCACGCTCCCCTACCGGCATATCGAAGCCCATGGGGTGAAGGTTGACGAACTGATCCACACCGGCCAGACGCGCCGCCTTCAACATGTCGGCATCAGAGGCGCGGGGCGAACCGATAAGGATGTTATCCCGCACTGAGCCTGCAAAGAGCATGACATCCTGGGGCACGTAACCGGTGTTGCGGCGCAGATCCACAGGATCGATCTGGTTGATATCCACACCATCAAGCAGGATCGCACCGTCCGTGGGCTGGTAAAGCCCCAGCAACAGTTTTTCTATGGTGGTTTTGCCCGAGCCGATACGACCGATCATCGCCACCCGCTCACCGGCCTTAACCTTGAACGAGACTTTCTGCAGCGCAGCATATTCCACGCCGGGGTAGTTGAAGCTCACGCCCTTGAACTCGACGTTGCCTTCCAGGGTGGCACGGTGAACAAAGTGTGTATCTTCGTCGCGCTCTACCGGCAGCTCCATGATCTCATTCAGCGTCTTCAACGCCTTGGCAGACTGCTCGTACTGGATGATCAGGCTGGCCACCTGCGCCATCGGCGCAATGGCGCGACCGGAGAGAATGTTGCAGGCGATCAGCGCACCCAGCGACAGCTCCTGCTCCATGATCAAGTAAACGCCGCCGATAATGATCAGCACCGAGGCCAGCTGCTGCACAGCACCGGCGAAGGTAACCACTGATGAAGAGAGCATCCGCGAGCGCAGCCCCCAGCGCGAGATATAACCCACCGCCTGCTCCCAGCGCTCCTGCAACGGACTTGCTGCGCGCTGGGTTTTCACCGTTTCCATGGCGGTCAGGGACTCCACCAGGGTGCCGTTTTTCTGCGCCGAGGAGGCAAAGGTTTTCTCCACCGAGTCTCGCAGCTTGGGCCGCACGATCAGGGCGTAGATAATAATGACGGGAATAGCCACAGCTGGAATCACCACCAGCGGCCCGCCGATCAGGCTGATCACCAGGATGTAGATCAGCATGAACGGAATATCGATCAGTACGGTATTGGTGGTAGAACTGAGAAAGTTACGGATGCTGTCGAATTCGCGCAGGTTGCTGGCAAAGGCACCTACGGAGGCGGGCATGCGGTCGTAACGAACCCGCATCACCTTTTCAAAGATCTGTGCCGAGAGCAGCACATCCGACTTCTTCGCCGCCACCTCGATAAAGTAGGCGCGCAGCATCTTCAAGCCGAAATCGAACAGATAAACGATCATCACGCCGGCCGCGAGCACCCAGAGCGTTTCCACCGCGCCGTTGGGAACCACGCGGTCGTAGACGTTCATCACGAACAGGGGGTTGGCCAGTACAAACAGGTTGATCAGAAAACTGGCGACGAGTACATCGCGGTAGATGCGGCTGGAGCGTTTCAGCGTGCCCCAGAACCAGTGCCCCGAGCGGCCATCCAGTATCCGACTTTTATTACCGCCGGCGTTATATTCCTGACGAATAAAAATCAGGTAGCCGGAGTACTGTTCCTGGAGTTTTGCCAGTGAGATAGAGAAACTGCCGCCACTTTCGGGCTGCTGAACCACCGCCTCTTCGCGCTCATGATCGATCTCCTGGAGGATGCAGGCACCCTGATCCTTGAGCATCAGAACAACAGGCAGCAGCAGGCTGGACAGCTGATTCAGCGGGCGCTCCGCCACCTTGGCGGCAAGCCCTGCACGGGAAGCTGCACGAACAAATAATTGGGGGGTAAGCCGGTTATCAACCAAGGGCAAACCATCAGCCAGAACTTCCGCTGACGTGGGTCGCCGGAACTGCTGGGCAAGCAAGACCAGGCAGTCTAACAGCGGGTCGTGCGACGCATCCATACTCGTTGACCTTATTCTTAGGACGATTAATACTAACAGCTGTTTAGATTTATTCTAGCCCTCTAATACAGCCTCCAATCAATCAAGGAATTCGGTCGATGCTCTACGCTCAGTTCGACGACCAGGGGAAGGTAAAAGGACTGACAGAATCGCCGCTGCCCGGCGCGCGCGAGGTCAGTCTTAGAGATCCGGAGGTGCTGGAATTTCTTGCCATGGGCGATGGCGGCAACGGTGAGGAGTTCGACCCGGACACCTTTTTGCAGGAATCGGATAAAGCCACCATCCGTATTCTTGAGGATCTGATCGATACGCTGATCGGCCGTCACCTTATCCGTTTTACCGACCTGCCGATGCCGGCGCAGAAAAAACTGCTGGGACGCAGACTTGCGCGCTCACTGGCGCGGGAGGAAGCTGGTATCGACGACCGGCAGCAGGAGCAGGAAAAACGCGGCGGCATCCTTTCAGACGAAGAAGATTCGCTGTTCTAAACCTCTACTCGCCATCCAGCCGCCGCACAAAGTCAGACAGACGCCGACCGAGCCCCAGGTAACGTTGCTGCTGCTTCGGTGTTAACGCGGCGAATTGCAGCGCGTACAGCGCCTCGTCACACGCCACCAGCAAGGCTCTTGGAATCTCGTCACCCTTGCGGCGACAGAGCTCCAGCGCGGTCTGCACCAGGTTGAGGGCGATACTGGGTGTGCCAGGCTGCCGCCGCAGTGCATCGCTGAACGAGACGTAAGCCTCATCGAGCTCCCCATGGCGGAACTGCATCATCCCTTTCAGATTCGCCCGCCCCCACTGCAGTTTCGCCATATTTCGGTTCAGCGCCTGGCGGGCCTCCTGGGCTTCAACCTCCACGCTAGATCCCTCCACACCTTCCACCAGCTGCTCCAGCCACATCGCCTGCTCATCCGGCGACAGGCGTCGATAGATAGACATCGCCTCCCCGGCCGACAGATTGGCCTGCTCATCGTCACCCGCATTGCGATAAATTTCGCTGGCCAGCAGGCGGCTTTTAAAGTGGATGACCGGCTGATCAAGAAAATCGCGCCGCGCCTGTTCCAGCAGACGCACCGCCTCCTCCGCCTCAGCCGAGGCCGGGCCACTCATGCGTTTCATCAGCATCCGCACCAGGCCAAAATAGTAATCAGGATGCTGAAAGGCGGAGTAGCGGCTGTACTGTATCGCAGCACGGAAGGCGTCTACCGCCAGCGCGGTGTCGTTGTTCATTGCTGCCAGGTTAGCCAGGTCACCACGTAACAGCGCCACCGTGGGCTGCAACACCACCGCCCGGCGCAACAGGCTGGCAGCCTCGCCCAGGTCACCGAAGAGACGGTATACCCGGGCACGCCAGACAAACGCCTCGATACAGACCTGCTGCTGGGAAATGACGTGATCCAGCTGCCCCCGCGCCTGAAGGAACCAGCCACTACGACAGGCCGCCATCGCCAGGCCGATACGAATCCAGGGTTTATCGCGCGACGCCAGCAGACTGGAAAAAACCTTACGTGCCTCCTCAGCCTGTCCCTGCTGCAGGTAAATAATGCCGCGCAGCCGCTGCAGATAAACGCTTAACCCAGGATATCGCTCGGCATGCCGGTCGCAGGCTGCCAACGCCGCCTCCCACTCTCCGCGATCCAGCAACGACTCGATAGGACGCAGCGTTTCCTTAAGCCGCATCAGTTTCTCGATACGCTGACTTAACTGGACCCGGTCATAGGGCTTGGAGATATAGATATCGGGAGCGTTTTCCGGTGAGCCCAGCAGAAGCTCGGACTTTTCCGGCTCGATCACAAGAATATAAGCGGCGGCGAAAAGGCGACGGCCCTCGGCCTGGAGGTCGAACATCAGCTGCAGGCCGTTTTTCTCGTTGCGGCCGAGTTCGTAATTGAGGAAAAGGATATCCACAGCCTGCTCCCGCAGCAGGCTAAGCGCCATGTTGACCGAGGAAGCTACCTGAATATCGGAAACACCAATCTGCCCCAGGATCGTGCGCAGGGTCTGAAGGTCCTCGAACTTCTTGTCGAGGATCAACGTGGACTTTCCAGAAAACAGGTTTGCCATAGCCTCAGCCGTAACCGACTTTTTGCAAAAGTAGCATGAGAATCAGTAAATTAGCAAAAACCACGGCGATTGCGCGCGACAGACATAAAAAAGACCCGCGAGCACCAGGCTGGCGGGTCTTTTCTGAAGATATTGGCGCGCGGGGATCAGTCTTCCAGCAGGTTACGACCCTTGCTGGCGGCGATACGCATGCGCAGAGCGTTCAGCTTGATAAAGCCTTCCGCATCCTTCTGGTTGTAAGAGCCAGCATCATCTTCAAAGGTCGCGATGCTTTCGTCGAACAGGCTGTCTTTAGAACGACGACCGACAACAGATACAGCGCCCTTGTACAGTTTGACGCGAACGTCGCCGTTCACGTTGCGCTGGCTGTAGTCGATCATCTGCTGCATCATCTTGCGCTCTTCAGACCACCAGAAGCCGTTGTAGATAACCTTGGCGTAACGCGGCATCAGCTCGTCTTTGAGGTGCGCAGCTTCACGGTCCAGGGTGATCGACTCGATACCACGGTGAGCGGTCAGCATGATGGTGCCCCCCGGAGTCTCGTAGCAACCACGGGACTTCATGCCGACGAAGCGGTTTTCAACGATATCCAGACGACCTACACCGTTTTCGCCGCCGACCTTGTTAAGGTAAGCCAGCACGGTAGCCGGGCTCATCGCTTCGCCGTTGATGGCGACGATGTCACCCTTCTCGTAGGTCAGTTCCAGGTAGGTCGGCTGATCCGGGGCTTCTTCCGGAGACACGCTCCAGCGCCACATGTCAGCTTCAGCCTCTGCCCACGGATCTTCCAGAATGCCGCCCTCGTAGGAGATGTGCAGCAGGTTGGCGTCCATGGAGTACGGAGACTTTTTCTTGCCCTTGGCGAAGTCGACCGGGATATCGCGCTCTTCGCAGTAAGTCATCAGCTTTTCGCGAGAGTTCAGATCCCATTCACGCCAGGGAGCGATAACCTTGACGCCCGGCTTGAGCGCGTAGGCGCCCATTTCGAAACGCACCTGGTCGTTACCCTTGCCGGTGGCGCCATGAGAGATGGCGTCAGCGCCGGTCTCATTGGCGATCTCAACCAGTCGTTTGGCGATCAGCGGGCGCGCGATGGAGGTACCCAGCAGGTACTCACCTTCGTAGATGGTGTTGGCGCGGAACATCGGGAACACGTAATCACGCACGAACTCTTCGCGCAGATCTTCGATGTAGATCTCTTTAACGCCCAGGGCTTCAGCCTTGGCGCGGGCCGGCTCAACCTCTTCACCCTGACCCAGGTCAGCGGTAAAGGTCACCACTTCACAGTTATAGGTATCCTGCAGCCACCGGACGATCACGGAGGTATCCAGACCGCCGGAGTATGCCAGCACGACCTTGTTGATTTCGGACATGTATGCGACTCCAGATCACAGAAACCCGGCCCCCGAATGGAGGGAACCGGTTAGAAATTCTAAAAGGCGGTAAGTATAACAGATTGCGCACGCACGCAGAACCAGCCCCTGCTCAGAGACTGGTACCTTCTTCACGCTCCAGGCGCACTGTGACACGGCGGTTACGGGCACGATTTTCGGCACTGTTGTTGGGCACAACAGGATAGCGCTCACCGTGATAGCGGGTGATGATCTTGTCTTCCGGCAGCCCCAGCTGCACCAGGTAGCGGGTGACCTCTTCGGCGCGCTTCTTGGAAAGGTCACGGTTCAACAGACGACGACCAAAGTTATCGGAGTGACCATCCACATAGATCGTCTGCACGCTGTTATCCGCCTTAACGTAGGTAGCGATCAGATCGAGACGCTGACGGGTGGCATCGGACAACCCGGACTGACCGGAGGGGAACAGAATCGCGGTGCGCGCCACCTGGCGGAAGTTCGCCGGCAGCAGGCCGGTCACACACTGAAGGTAATCGGTATAGGCCGACTGAAAGTTTGCCGCCGAAACTCCTACCTTTAACATTTCGGGAGAACCAAACCACTGATCGGTGTTAAAGGTGGGCGTCATCCCCTGATACAAGGCGGCCAGCATGTTTTCGGCAAGGGTCGCGGGTACTTCGATAACACCACTGGAGTCCTTGACCCGCACCACACCCAGCAATTTGGGCGCGATACCTGGCTGCCACTGGGAAGCCTCCGCCACCAGACGCGCGGGCCCGGTAATCTGCTGCTGCTGCGTTGGGGTAAGGATAAAACGCACCGCTTCGCCGGCTTCATGCTCGAAGGCTCCGGTGCCATAAGAGGGGATCGCCTGGCTTAACAGGCAGGAAAACTGGGAGGTTTCCATCTGCCAGCGGGCTTCATCGATGGCGGCGCGAAACGTGACTGCTCCAGCCTGCGAAATCGGCAGGCAAAATAACAAAAACAGCAGGCAGGCTCGCATCACTTAAACTTCCATCGATCTGGGTTTGCGCAGTTCAGCAGGACTGTCGTCCTGGCGTGGTCCCAAAGCTATCGCCCCGGCTATGAAAGCGTAACGGCCTTTTCGACAATAACTTTAGAAACTGGACCCTCATCACGCGACTGTTAGAATACAGACAGGAATCTCCTCCCCACAACATTGATCTAAGGAAGCTGTTTGAGCTCTGCATCCAAACACCCAATGTCTGATCGCTTCCGCGGTTTTCTGCCCGTCGTCGTGGATGTGGAAACTGCCGGATTCAACTCCCGCACCGATGCCCTGCTGGAGATCGCTGCGGTCACCCTTACCATGGACGAAGAGGGCTATCTGATCCCGGACAAGAGCTTTGTCGCCCAGGTGGAGCCATTTGAAGGCGCCAACCTGGAGCCAGAAGCCCTGGCGTTCACCGGCATAGACCCCTACGACCCAGAGCGCGGCGCCATCAGCGAACAGAGCGCTCTGGAGATGATATTCAAGCCGATCCGCAAGTCAGTGAAATCTCACGACTGCAAGCGTGCCATCCTGGTCGGTCATAACGCCTCATTCGACCACGGTTTTGTCTGCAACGCAGCCGACCGCGCCGATATCAAGCGCAATCCGTTCCATCCGTTTTCCACCTTCGACACGGCTACACTGGCCGGGTTGGCCTTCGGCCAGACCGTACTGGCCCGGGCCTGCGATGTGGCCGGTATCGATTTTGACGGCAAACAGGCGCACTCGGCCCTGTACGACACCGAGAAAACGGCCGAACTTTTCTGCACCATCGTCAACCGCTGGAAAGACCTGGGCGGCTGGGAGATGGTCCTGGCGACACGCGACTAACCCCTTCAGCACCAGACAAACAGGATCGGCTTTTGCACAGATCAGCCTTGTGATCAGCTGTGCAAAAGCCGATCCTGCCCCCCCCCCCTTTCCTGTTCACCCTCGTTTAGCCAGCCCCGGAAACTTTCTATGTACGCTCCTACACGCCGCGAAGGCGCCCTGTTTAATCTGGCAATATGCCTCGGTTTTATCATCGTTCAGCTCGATGTCAGCATCGTCAATGTCGGCATTGAAGCCTTAAGCCATGCCTATAATGCCGGCATCGCCGACCTTGAGTGGGTTATCAACAGCTACTCGCTGATGTTCGCCGCCCTACTGCTCTCCTCTGGCTCCATCGCCGACCGCTTCGGCACCAAGCGCATCTTTATCAGCGGCGCCCTGCTGTTTATGGCCGCGTCGCTCGCCTGCGCCCTTGCGCCGACACTGATCCTGCTGGAGATCAGCCGCGCCGTTCAGGGAATCGGCGCGGCACTGCTGGTACCGGCCTCGCTGACACTGATCCGCCACTACTATGCCGAGGATGTTGAACGTCGCTCCCATGCGATCAGCCTCTGGGCGACCTCGGGGAGCCTCGCGCTCGCCGCCGGCCCCATCGTTGGTGGCTTCCTCATTGAACACGCCGGCTGGCAGAGTATCTTTCTGATCAACCTGCCGATCGGTGCACTCTGCGTACTGTTGACCGCGCGCTTCGCCAAAAGCCAGTCGCTGAACTCACCCGGCATAGATGTTGGCGCTCAGTGCCTGGTGATCGCCACGCTGGGACTGTTGACCTTCGCACTGACCGAGTCAGGCAGTGCCGGCTGGGCCAGCGTCATCACGCTGGGGCCGCTGCTCGCCGCCATTGTCACACTGATACTGTTTACGCTGCTAAACCGGCGTTCGGCGCGCCCGGTACTGCCGCTGTCGATTCGTGGCAGCGAACTGATCATGAGCTCGGCCGGCATCGGCTTTCTCTGTACGCTGATCTTCTACGGCATCATCTTTTCGATGAGTCTCTACTTTCAGAAATCCCTCGCCCGCTCTCCTTCGCAAACTGGCTGGCTGTTTCTGCCGATGATGCTCAGCGTAATTACCGCGAGCTACTATTCAGGCCGCCTGGGGCGCTACTTTCGAGTGCGCAA
Source organism: Marinobacterium lutimaris (assembly GCF_900108065.1). GTDB lineage: Bacteria > Pseudomonadota > Gammaproteobacteria > Pseudomonadales > Balneatricaceae > Marinobacterium_D > Marinobacterium_D lutimaris. The sequence continues at coordinate 314,708 of NZ_FNVQ01000002.1, forward strand.
CATCGTCATTATCGGCGGCACCTGTGCCCTGACAGGACTGGCACTGCTCTACACGCTGGCGAGCTACCACAGTACCTGGCTGGTAATCTTGCCAATGATGCTGATTGGCGCCGGAACATCACTGATTGTACCGGGCCTTGCCGATGTGGTGATCTCCCACGTCGAACACCAGGATGCGGGCACCGCCTCGGCGTTTTACTCCTGTGCCCGACAGATGGGCGGCGTCGTTGGCGTTGCCCTGTTTGGCTTTATTCTCTCGGGTTCAGAGGGCGATACCCTGGCCGATGAGCTGCAGACCATCTGCCTGCTGGCAAGCGCCCTGGTCGCCATCTGGCTGGTGCTGAACCAGCGCTATCAGCGCTAAGAAAACGCCAGACACAAAAAAACCGCCCGAAGGCGGTTTTTTTTCAAACTCTGGCAGGCCTTACAGCTTGTCAGATTCCTCAGACAGGTACTTGGCAACACCTTCAGTAGAGGCAGCCATACCCTTGTCACCCTTGTTCCAGCCAGCCGGGCAGACTTCGCCGTGCTCTTCGTGGAACTGCAGCGCATCAACCAGACGGATCAGCTCGTCCATGTTACGGCCCAGCGGCAGATCGTTAACGATCTGGGAACGTACGTTACCTTCCTGGTCGATCAGGAATGCGCCACGGAAAGCAACACCTGCGTCGGCTTCAACGTCGTAAGCCTGGCAGATTTCGTGCTTGGTGTCGGCAACCAGAGTGTATTTAACCTGACCGATACCACCGTCGTTAACCGGAGTGTTACGCCATGCGTTGTGGGTAAACTGGGAGTCGATGGAGACACCGATCACCTCAACGCCACGCTCAGTGAACGCGTCCATACGGTGATCCAGCGCGATCAGCTCGGAAGGACAAACGAAAGTGAAGTCCAGCGGGTAGAAGAAGACCAGGCCATATTTGCCCTTGATCGCTTCGCTGAGCGTGAATTCGTCAACGATGCTGCCATCGCCCAGAACCGCTGCCGCTGTAAAGTCAGGTGCTTTCTTACCTACGAGTACGCCCATGCTCTCTAAACTCCTTGCTTAGGTTGAGATATTCGGGACTGAATCAAACGCTAATAAAACCGCGTTACATTAATAAGAAGAGGCGATCACGCCTCTTCGGAACCTTCCTGCTTGGCAGCCGCTGCAACCAGCTCTTTGAGCTCGCCGCTTTCCGCCATCTCGCAGATAATGTCGCAACCGCCAACCAGCTCACCGTTCACCCACAGCTGCGGGAAAGTCGGCCAGTTTGCGTATTTCGGCAGCTCGGCACGAATCTCCGGCGCTTCCAGAATGTTTACAAACGCAAAGCGCTCGCCGCACTCGACCAGCGCCGCCGAAGCCCGCGAGGAGAATCCACACTGGGGAAAACGGGGAGTGCCCTTCATATATAGCAGAATCGTGTTGCTTTCGATCTGCTCTTTAATGGTGTCGACTACGCTCATGGTTACACCTTGCTGTTAAATGTCTGTGTACACGGACGCCTATGCCCGCAAAATAAATCAAACGGTATATCCTACCGCCCCGCTCGGACTATTTGAATATCCAAGTACGACCCGGGCGCACGAAAAGCGCTCATCCGTCTTCACCGTTCACTTTGTACTCTTTATTGTGGCCTATTCTGTGCGCTTCAACCCTTACCCTTATGAATATTGCTAAAATTCTGACCCACACATAGAATGGTCGTTTTTTCGGCAGCTTTGGCTGCCTTTTTGCGTTGTATGGAGATACGCCAGATGTCGCTTCAGCCCCTGATGAACACCTATAACCGGCTTTCGGTCGCCTTCGATCATGGCGAGGGTGCTTGGATTTACGACACCGACGGGAACAAATATCTGGACGCTCTCTGCGGCATCGCCGTCACCGGCCTCGGACACGCCCACCCCGCCGTTACTAAAGCGATCAGCGACCAGGCTGGCCGCCTTATTCACTGCTCCAACCTGTATACCGTTCCGCTGCAGGAGCAGCTCGCCGAGAAGCTGACCACGCTGTCCGGCATGGATAACGTCTTCTTCGGCAACTCCGGCGCCGAGGCCAATGAAGCCGCCATCAAACTGGCCCGTCGTTATGGCCACAGCAAAGGCGTTGACTGCCCCACCATCATCGTGATGGAGAACTCTTTCCACGGCCGCACCCTGGCGACCCTGAGCGCCACCGGCAACCGCGCCACCCAGGCCGGCTTCGAGCCGCTGGTCGCAGGTTTCGTCCGCGTGCCCTACGATGATGTCGAAGCGGTCCGCCAGGTCGCCGAAAAGAACACCAATGTCGTCGCTATCCTGGTTGAACCCGTACAGGGCGAAGGCGGCGTGCATATCCCCGCAGAGGGCTACCTGAAGCAGCTGCGCGAGATCTGCGACCAGCAGGAGTGGCTGCTGATGCTGGACGAGGTCCAGACCGGCAACGGCCGCACCGGCCGCTATTTTGCCTTCCAGCACAGCGACATCATGCCGGACGTAGTGACCACCGCCAAAGGCCTCGCCAACGGCGTACCTATCGGCGCCTGCCTGGCCCGTGGCGAAGCTGCCAAGCTGTTCACGCCGGGCACCCACGGCACCACCTTTGGCGGCAACCCGCTGGCCTGCGCCGCAGCGCTCGCCGTGGTCGACACCATCAGCGCTGAAAACCTCTGCCAGCGTGCAGAGGAACTGGGTAACTATCTGGTTGAGCAGTTCCGCGTCCAGCTGGGCGATGCCCCCTATATCCGCGAAGTACGCGGCAAGGGCCTGATGATCGGTATCGAACTGACCGAAGCCGGTACCGAACTTGCCGTTCTGGCCAAGGTTAAGGGCGTACTGTTGAACGTCACTGGCGGTGGTCGCGTGGTACGCTTGTTGCCGCCGCTGATCATGAGCCAGAGCGAAGCAGACCTGCTGATCAACACCGTCTCCCAACTGATCCGTGTATACGCCGGAGACGAACGCGACAGCTGAGCAGAGACTCAGACACATTCATCTAACTAAAATACCTGGAACCGGCGGCTTGTCCGCCGCTAACACTATGACCACAAGACACTTTCTGACCCTGCTGGATATGACGCCGGCGGAGCTGCAAGGCATTATCGAACGGGCTACCGAGCTCAAGCACATGCGTAACAACGGCGAGATCTACGAGCCGCTGAAGAACCGCGTCATGGCGATGATTTTTGAAAAGGCCTCCACCCGCACCCGCGTCTCCTTCGAGTCCGGAATGGCGCAGTTCGGCGGCCACGCCATGTTCCTTTCACCGCGCGATACCCAGCTGGGCCGCGGCGAGCCGATCGAAGACAGCGCCCGCGTGATCTCCAGCATGGTCGATGTGGTCATGATCCGGACCTTCAGCCACGAAACCGTTGAAACCTTCGCCGCCCACTCCCGAGTGCCGGTGATCAACGCCCTGACCGACGACTACCACCCCTGCCAGCTGCTGGCCGACATGCAGACGTTCCACGAGCTGCGCGGCTCCATCAAAGGCAAGACCGTGGTCTGGGTTGGCGACGGCAACAACATGTGCAACTCCTACATCAACGCGGCAAAGCAGTTCGACTTCAACCTGCATATCGCCTGCCCTGACGAGTTTGCTCCCAACGCCGAACTGGTACTGAAGAACGGCGACCGCGTGCGCGTTTTCAACGATCCGGAAGAAGCCGTTGCCGGTGCGCACATGGTATACACCGATGTCTGGGCCTCCATGGGCCAGGAAGAGGAACAGAAACAGCGCCTGCGCGAGTTTCGCGGTTACCAGGTCAGTCCTGCACTGATGGATCTGGCCGCCAAGGACGCCCTGTTCATGCACTGCCTGCCTGCCCACCGTGGCGAGGAGATCAGCGAAGACATGATGGATGACCCGCGCTGTGTCGCCTTCCATCAGGCTGAAAACCGTCTGCACGCGCAGAAAGCGCTGCTGGAGTTTCTGCTGGTCAAACAAGCCTAAGCAGCACCCAGTTATACGCGGGGCAAACCTCACCGCCCCGCGCCACCCCGCTGAACAAGCAGTTCTGCCGGAGCTGTCTCGCCGTTACACTCTTGTCAGTCCTGTCTCGCCAGAGCCGGAGCGGGCGACTATACTGGCGACAACGCCTTGTTTCGGTAACCGAAGAGAGTCTGTGCAGGCATGATAGAACTACGTCATTTGAAAACTCTGGCCGCCCTGCGTGATGCGGGAAGCCTTGTAGAAGCAGCCGAACGAGTTCATCTGACGCAGTCCGCGCTCTCACACCAGATCAAGGATCTCGAAGAGCGGCTCGATTGTTCCCTGTTTATCCGAAAAACCAAACCGATCTGTTTCACCAGCGCCGGACAGCGCCTACTGGCCCTGGCCGATGACCTGCTGCCGATGATCCGCAATGCCGAGCGAGATATCGCTCGCCTGGCGGGCGGCGAAGCAGGCAGGCTGAACATCTGCATCGAATGCCACAGCTGCTTCGACTGGCTGATGCCCACCATCGACCATTTCCGCCAGAACTGGCCGGAAGTGGAGCTAGACCTGTCTACCGGGTTTACCTTCCAGCCGCTGCCGGCTCTGGCCCGCGGCGATCTGGACCTGGTGATTACCTCTGACCCGGAACCACGGGCCGGCATCCATTACGTACCGCTGTTCAGCTATGAATCGGTACTTGCCCTGGGCCCTCAGCATCGTCTGGTCGCACGCAAGTTCATCCATCCGCGTGATCTGTCTCAGGAAACACTGATCACCTACCCAGTGGATCCGTCGCGCCTGGATGTATTCACCCGTTTCCTCGACCCAGCCAACGTGGAGCCGGCCGAAATTCGCACCGCAGAACTGACAGTGATGATGGTGCAACTGGTCGCCAGCGGCCGCGGCGTAGCCGCCCTGCCAAACTGGGCACTGCACGAATATCAGCAGCGCGACTACGTGGCGATCCGGCCTCTGGGTGAAAAAGGGCTTTGGTGCACCCTTTATGCCGCCATGCGCGAAGACCAGAAAAACGCCGATTTCATGCTCGACTTCCTCGGCACAGCCCGGGATGTGACCTTCCGCAATCTGAACGGAATCCGCAGCGCCTCCTCCTGATCCTGCGGGGCTGCGGCCGCTTCACTCTTTGTTTAGTCCACTCAATAACATACACTTGACCGTCCATCAGGGAAGCTATGATTAAGTCTATAGCGTCTCAGTGTGGCATGAAGTGCCCAGATACAAGGCGAGCTTTGCAGCCAATCCCCAAAATACCGGGGACTTTGGCCGTAGCCCTTGGCAAAAAGCTCAACGCCGTAGATGGGTGCCAGCCTGTAAGCCTGAGATGCCATGAACTTGTTCATAGCTTCCCTAGACAGTCATCAAGCACGTGGATAACAAGATGCAGAACTGGAGCCCGAGCAGCTGGAGAGAGAAACCGATCGTCCAGCAGCCCGTCTACCCCGATGCCGACGCCCTGGCGGCGGCCGAAGCCAAAATGTCAAAGTACCCGCCACTGGTGTTTGCCGGCGAGATCCGTTCTCTTAAACAGGATCTGGCATCGGTCAGCCGCGGCGAGGGCTTTCTGCTTCAGGGGGGCGACTGCGCCGAAAGTTTTGCCGAGTTTAACGCCAACAAGATCAAGGACACCTTCCAGCTGCTGCTGCAGATGGCGGTGGTGCTGACCTTCGCCGGCAGTTGCCCGGTGGTCAAGATCGGCCGTATGGCTGGCCAGTTTGCCAAGCCGCGCTCCGCCGACACCGAGACCATCGACGGTATCGAACTGCCGGCGTACCGCGGTGACATCGTTAACGACATCGCCTTCACGGCGGCATCACGCACCCCGGATCCGCAGCGCCTGCTCGACGCCTACCATCAGGCTTCGTCAACGCTTAACCTGCTGCGCGCCTTCGCCGGCGGCGGCCTGGCGGACCTGCACCAGGTACACAAGTGGAACATGGGCTTTGTCGCCCAAAGCCCGCTGCACGAGAAATATGAACACCTCGCCGCGCAGATCGAACAGACACTGGCGTTCATGAAAGCCTGCGGCCTGGGCCCGGATAACACCCCGCAGCTGAAAGAGACTGACTTCTACACCTCCCACGAGGCGCTGCTGCTCAACTACGAGCAGGCCCTGACCCGCATGGACAGCCTCACCGGTGACTGGTACGACTGCTCGGCCCATATGCTCTGGATCGGCGACCGTACCCGCCAGCCGGACCACGCCCATGTGGAGTTCCTGCGTGGCGTACACAACCCGATCGGTATCAAGGTAGGTCCGACCACCAACCCCGAAGATCTTCGCCGACTGCTGGATATCCTCAATCCGGACAACACACCGGGCCGGATCACGCTGATCGCGCGCATGGGCGCGGAGAAGATTCTCGACAAGCTGCCGCCACTGGTGCGCGCCGTCAAAGAGATGGGCGCCAACGTGGTGTGGAGCTCCGACCCGATGCACGGCAACACCATTAAGGCCGGTAACGGGTACAAGACCCGCAACGTGGCCGCCATCCTGCACGAGATGCAGGGTTTCTTCGAGGTCCATAATGCCGAAGGCACTTACGCCGGCGGCGTGCATTTCGAGATGACCGGCAACGACGTAACCGAATGTATCGGCGGCGCTTACCAGATCACCGAAGAGGGTCTGGCAGACCGCTATCACACCCATTGCGATCCGCGCCTCAACGCCGACCAGTCGCTGGAACTGGCCTTCATGATCGCAGACACCCTGAAAGTAGCCCGGAGACAACGTTGAACCATCGCCAGCAAATTTTGACCCTGCTGATGGAGGTCGAGCGCGAGATGCGTGCGCTCGAACTCTGGTCAGAGACCATGCCGTCGGCGGAAGCGCTGATGAGCCAGCAACCCTTCTGCGTCGACACCCTCGATTTCCACCAGTGGGTGCAGTGGTTGCTGCTGCCCCGCATGGAGCAGATCGTCGTCGAACAGATGCCGCTGCCGGAAAAATGCGATATCGCCCCGATGGCCGAGGAAGCATTCAAACAGCTCGACGCGGAAACCGACCAGTTACTCAAGTTGATCGCGGATTTGGACATCGCGGTCACTGAAGGGAAGTAACCCGGGCAATCACTCGTTAGCAGGCTCTTAAAAAGGGTCTTAAAAAGCGTCTTCAGCAGCTCAACGCTGATCGCTTTTTATATTCTGCTGGGCGCCTCGGGCAGGGAAGTAGAACTATGGAACACTCTCTTTTTGAACAGCTGCTGCTGATCCTGGTGGGGGCGGTCATCGCCACCACCCTGTTCCGGCGGCTGAAAATGCCACCGATACTGGCCTACATCGCCGTAGGCGTGGTCATCGGGCCCTACGCTCTGCAGAAAGCCGATCCCCACGAGATGGAGCTGATGTCGGAGCTGGGGGTGGTGTTCCTGCTGTTTATGCTTGGACTGGAGTTCTCCCTGCCACGAATGATCGCCATGCGGCGACTGGTATTTGGGCTAGGGGCGCTGCAGGTGGCGATGACCGCCGTGGCGCTGATACTGATATCCCTGGCGTTAGGCATCGACATCAACAGCGCCATCGTCATTGCCGGCGCCCTGGCGCTCTCCTCCACGGCGGTGGTGACCCGCGAGCTGCTGCGGCTTAACCAGCTCAGCGCGCCCCACGGACAGATCTCCTTCGGCATCCTGCTGTTTCAGGATCTGGCGGCAGTTTTCTTCCTGATCATTGTCCCTGTGCTGGGCAGCAACGGCGGCGAAATCAACTCCGACGAACTGTTCATGTCGCTGCTGCAGGGCGCGGGTCTGCTGCTGGTACTGCTGGTACTTGGGCGCACTGTGCTGCCGGCACTGTTCAAGGAGATCGCCCGCTCTCGCTCGGACGAGCTGTTCGTACTGATGGCCCTGGTAACCGCCCTCGCCGCCGCCTGGATCACTCACGCGGCGGGGCTCTCAATGGCACTGGGCGGCTTCCTCGCCGGCATGATGCTGGGCGAGAGCCATTACAAGCATCAGCTCGAGGCGGATATCCGCCCGTTCCGCGACGTACTGCTGGGTCTGTTCTTTGTCACTGTGGGGATGCAGCTGAACCTGGATACGCTGATCACCAACTGGCACTGGATCCTGATCTGCGCCCTCAGCCTGATGCTGCTGAAAGCCGCCATCATCGCCCTGGTGGTCGGCCGGGTGAACCGCGATGGCCATAACGCCCTGCGCTCTGCACTCTGCCTCGCCCAGGGCGGTGAGTTCGGCTTTGCCCTGCTGGCACTGGGTCTAGGCCATGGCGTCATCAGCAGCGAACTGAACGCCATCATCACCGCGACAATCATCCTCAGCATGGTGATCACACCACTGCTGATCGCCTTCAACGGCAATATCGCCTCCTTTTTGCTGCGCGAGAAGCTGCCGGAAACGGCCAGCGTCAGCGAGCCCAGCATCGAGGAGCTTAACGAAGCCAGCGAACACCTGGATGGTCACGTGATCATCTGCGGCTTTGGCCGTGTTGGCCAGATCGTCGCCCGCTTCCTGCGCCCACTCGACATCCCCTATATCGCCATCGACTCCGACCCCTTCCGCACCCATGAGGCGGCCCAGGCCGGTGAACCGATGTTCTACGGTGATGCCCGCCGTGGCGATATCCTCAAGGCGATCGGGGCCGAACGCGCCCGACTGCTGATCCTGACCGTACCCGATCACGGCGAAAGCATGGCGGCGCTGAAGCAGATCAAGCGCAACTGCCCCGATCTACCGGTGCTGGTGCGCACCCAGGATGACAGCAAGCTGGAGCTCTACCAGAACGCCGGCGCCACCGAGGTAGTCCCCGAAGCTCTCGAAGGCAGCCTGATGCTGGTGTCGCATATCCTGACACTGCTGGAGATCCCGGAAGAGGATATCCGCTCCCGTATCGATGCGGTGCGCGCAGAACGCTACCAGCTGCTGCACGGCTTCCTGCATGGCAAACGTTCGAAGAAGGTCACCGAATCCGGCGACCCCAACGAGCTGCGCCATCCAGTTACGCTGACCGAGGACTGTTACGCCAGCGGCCGTACCCTGGAAAGCCTGGCGCTGAAAGCGCGCGTGGTTGCATTGAAGCGCGGAGACATAGAGCTGGGATCACCACCGGGTGAAGAGGTGCTGCAGAGCGGCGATATCGTCATCCTGACCGGCGAGCCCAGCCAGGTTGAAGCTGCCGAAGAACGCCTGTTCAGCGGCTGACGCGCAACTGGTAGAATAGCGGCCCCTCAACGCCAGATCAGGAGCCGCTATGACCAGCCCCAACGAACAACCCACCCTCATGCAGGTGCTGCGCGAAGCCGGCGCGGCTGTGCGCGTGTTCGATATGGGTCGCCGCGTCAGCACGCTCACCTCCGATGAGTTCGAACGCATCGAAGAGGCACGTACCCCCTACCCCACTCCCTTCCTGCACCATGCCTGGCTGGGCATTTTGATCTGGCATCCGAAACAGCCCGCACAGAACGCCATCTGGTTTCTCAAGCTGCCGCTGGATGAGCAGGGCTACCTGGTGCAGGCCGCACGGGACGACCTGGTCAGCCGACTGCTGCTCAACGCCGTCAACAGTCAGCAGGGCGCGCTGGAAGAGGATGCTCTGAAAGACAACCCTTACTCCTTCAAACCCGAGCAGGAGAAGATGGCGATCTTCCATGCCCGCGCCGCTCAGGCGACCAGCGCTCCCGCTTCTGCCTATTACGAAGCCGCCCAACAGTACATCAACGGCTCCATGCCGCTGGATCGCTGGGCCGACCTGGCACTGCAGGGTTTGGCCGATCTGGTGGTAAGACTGGACGACAACAGCCCGGCCCTGGCGGCCCGCATCCCAGAGATGCCGGAGCCGGTGCTGGCATCGATCGCCACCCTGCTTGAACACGTTACTCCGCCGGTTGCCGTGCGTGATGCCCTGGCTGCACGCCTGGCGGGCGCACTGACAGAGGGCGAAGAGAAAGCGCTGCTGGTCGCCGCTCTGATTCGCGGTCTCTCCAACGTGGCTGACGAGCGCTTTAAACAGCAGCAGGTGCTGCTGGTACTGCAAAGCGAGCATGCGCTGGAGGCGGAAGTAATCGTCGCCACCGCCACCCGCTGCAGCTCTGCATTGCAGGCACCAGAGGTACTGCTGCCATTTCTGGAAAGGTTGGCGCAAGGCAAGGCTGGGCAGGCAGGATTTAGCCGGGTGCTGGCGGATCTGATGTTTATGCCGGCGCAGCGGGCTTTGATCATGCAGGCGTTTCGCAGTCCGGAGCGCAGCGAGCAGTTGAGTAAGGCGATTGGGGAGATGTTTGGGCAGACGTTTACGCGTCATTGATGACGTTTTTTGAGCAGACTTAGCGTCTAAGAACGGCAGTATATTTCTATTGCAGGTTTCGCCTGCTGGCGAATTAAGGGCTTTGATGGCAAAGCCCTTAATAATCCCAAGCCACCCCTGCTGCTTGATCGGCTGCGCCGATTACCCTGTGCTTCTCGCCTGAAAGAGCGGGAAAGGAAACTCGGCTTCGCCTCAAACAGCCTTTCCCTTGTTTCTCTTTCAGGCTGCGATGCTCGGCTTCGCAGAAGGGGAATACTTGCTGCACTCAGAGATTCTGACTGCTAACGCGCCCTGTTGCCCTCTCTGCCAACAATACCACTCAGACTATCGCGCCCGGCTCGTCGGGCAACTGGATCTCTTTACCCTGTTTATCAAGCTTTTCCTGGGCCTGAGCCTTCAGGCGCTTACGTACGGCGCTGCCCTTTGGCAGGGTCAGGTAGTAAAGCAGGCTGCAGGCTTCTTCCGGGGGCAGGCCCTGTTTCTCGCCAAAGGAGAGCATAAAGCGCGCCAGGGTGCCGTCCTGCTTATTCTCGATAGCAGGTACCACCGGCAGCTCCAGCTCCTCGCCCTGGCGTACGCGACGACAGAGCACATCATAGTGGTAGCTGAACTTGGGCAGTACTTCCGGCTCATCTTCGCTGCGCAGCTCGAACCAGCCGGTGTTACGACCCGCCAGATACACTGCCGGATGGCTCCAGTCATGCGCACGGGGATGATCAGCGAACATGCAAGCTTCGGTGTAGGCATCACGCAGAGGCGGCAAACCGAAGTCACCGTCCAGATCGCGGATAATCGCCAGGAACTCGGAGATGGTGGGCATCCAGGCCAGGGTTTCCTTGCAGCGGTTGACCGCCGCCACCAGCTCCCGCTCGCCATAGCCGCGCAGGCTCAGCGCCCACTCCCGCTTGGCGATACGGATCTCCTGCTCTGTTTCGAAACAGCTTTTGAACTTGTGGCCATAGATCGCCATGAAACGGGTGAAAATCATATTGACCAGCACCTTGGTTTCATCAGCGATCACCTGCTCCTGGGGCTCACGCTCACCGTAGCCCGCCCGGGGATCACGCACTTCACGGCCCTGATCACCAGTCGGTGTTCTTGATGTCCATGAGCGCTGCGGTAATCCGTTTCCGTTTTTCCCGAGAATCTGATCGGCTGTTTTCATCTTTAGCTGCCCCTGTTGCGCCGGATTCGCGCTCCTGCTGATAACGCTGGTCGCGCGCATCCTGTGTCTGCTTCTTCACCCATTCCCGTTTTACCCAGGCAAGAAACTTCTGATCCCAGTTGCTTTCCTTGCGATCCTTATCAAGAAAGTAGAGCACAAACTCGTCGATACAGCCGTCGGCAAAGTCAGCCGGAATGGCATAACGCGGCAGCATCTGATGGAACAGATCCGAGGGCTGCCAGCCGATAAACATCGCCTGCAGTTTCTGGTTACGCTGCTCTGCCTGCTCGAAGATCTCCTCAAGCTCATCCTTGTGACGGCGCCAGCCAATACTCCCACCGAAGGTGGGTGCCGGACCTTTTTGCCGCGCAAGGTTAGTGTGACGCGCGGGTCTTGGCGCCGGTGGCGGTTCATCCACCACCGGGATATGGCGGACTTCCGTATGCGGCACCGCCTGGCGTTCTGCCGGGCGCGGCACCTGCTGTGGTCGGCGCTCTGCCTGATCCGACGAGCTGGCAAAACCGAGACGCACTCTCAGGTTACCGGCTGCGCCCCAGCTGATTTCCAGCAGCCCCTGCTCTACCAGCTTCTCGCTGAGTGCACGCAGCTGCTGCTCATCCCAGAAATCCGCCAGCGCCAGCCACTGGCTGCGGGAAAGCACCAGTTCGCCGCGTCCGCGCTCATCGGTCATCCCGTTGCGCTCTATTGCCTCGTGATAAAGGCCAAGCAGCAGGGCCGGCTCTACTCCCACCTGGCGTGCCAGGGAGGGGTAAATCAGCAGCGGCTTTTCCGGGAAACTAAAACTCATGAGCGACAGGCTCTCCTCGAATGGGTTTACGAACTCTAATTCTAGCTCAGTGGTGCCGGCTTCCGATACGCTCAGTCAAACACCACTGTCTTGTTACCATGCACTAGCACCCTGTCTTCCAGATGCCAGCGCAGGCCACGCGCCAACGCCAGTTTTTCCACATCACGTCCCAGGCGAACCATGTCGTCCGGCAGGCTGCGGTGGCTGACACGGGTCACCTCCTGATCGATGATCGGGCCCGCATCCAGGTCCGGCGTGACATAGTGGCAGGTGGCGCCGATCAGTTTCACGCCGCGATCATAGGCCTGATGATAGGGGCGAGCGCCAACGAACGACGGCAGGAAGCTGTGATGGATATTGATGATGCGATGCTGGTAACGCTCGCACACCCTTTCCGGCAGGATCTGCATGTAACGCGCCAGTACCACGGTATCGGCATCGTGCTCGTTAATCAGCTCGTCAACACGATCAAAGTGCGCCTGCTTGTTTGCCGGATCCACCGGTACGCAGTGGTACGGAATCCCGTGCCACTCAACCATGGAACGCAGATCCTCATGGTTGGAGATCACACAGGGAATCTCGCAGAACAGCTCCTTGCTATGGTAGCGATAGAGCAGGTCCGCCAGACAGTGAGACTGACGGCTGGCCATCAGCACCACCTTTTTCGGCTGGCTCGAATCGCTGATATGCCACTCCATCTCGAACGAGCTGGCGATCGGGGTGAACGCCTCACGCAGCTTCTCCAGCGAGAACGGCAGCGATTGCGCATCGATCTCCACACGCATAAAGAAATAGCCACTGAGTGGGTCGGAATGCTGGTTAGCATCGGTGATCGAGCCGCCGTGGCTGGAGATAAAATTACTGACCATCGACACGATGCCTACCCGGTCCGGGCAGGATAAAACCAAGCGGTAATTACGTTCCATGAAAAATTGACCCTGTTCACTACCTGCGAATAAAAGAGCGGTATTCTAACAGCCAGAGCGCCTGGCAGGGAGTCCGCCGGCTACCGTCGGCCACATCGCCTGCGCTAACATGAAAGGAAAACGCAAGGATATCCCCGGCATGAGCTTTACTCCGGAAAAGATGGCCCCACTCAAGGCGCGTCGCCTTGGCATAGACACCCATCATGAGCCGACCCTGTTCCTGCGCGCCGACAGCCCCATCTGCCGCTCGGAGGGCTTTGACAGCCTGTCACGCGTGCGGGTGGACTGGGGTGAGCGCCACATCATCGCCTCCCTCAACATGGTTTGCTCGGAACTGCTGGAACCTGAACAGGCGGGATTTTCCGAATCAGCCTGGGAGCGCCTGGAGCTGGTGCCCAACGCCGAAATCCGCCTGTCTCACCCGCGCCCGGTACAGTCACTTTCCCATGTCCGCGCCAAGGTGTTCGGCCATGAGCTCGACGAGCTGCAGCTGCAGAGCATCATCAACGATATCGTCGAGGGCCGTTATGCCGATGTCCACCTGGCCGCATTTATCACCGCCTGTGGCGACGACGCCCTGAATGACCGCGAGATCACCGGGCTGACCCAGGCGATGGTCAAGGCGGGCAGCCGCATCGACTGGGGCCTGGAGCAGGTGATCGACAAGCACTGCGTCGGCGGCTTGCCCGGCAACCGTACCACGCCGATCGTGGTATCGATCCTGACCGCCTGCGGCCTCACCGTCCCCAAGACTTCATCCCGCGCGATCACCTCCCCGGCCGGCACCGCCGACACCATGGAAACCCTCACCGACGTAGCCCTGTCGCTGGAGCGGATGCGCGAGGTGGTACGCACCCAGGGCGGCTGCCTGGCCTGGGGCGGTTCGGTACGCCTGAGCCCGGCCGACGATCTTCTGATCCAGGTGGAGCGGGCGCTGGATATCGACAGTGAGGGCCAACTGATCGCCTCGGTACTGTCGAAAAAACTGGCCGCCGGCGCCACCCATGTACTGATCGATATCCCCGTGGGCCCCACCGCCAAGGTGCGCAGCCAGGAAGCCGCCGACAAACTGGCGCAGAGCTTTCAGATCGTAGCCGCCAACCTGGGCCTGAAGCTTGAAGTACTGATGACCGACGGTAGCCAGCCGGTAGGACGCGGCATAGGCCCGGCACTGGAAGCCCACGATATCCTCGCGGTGTTGAAAAACAAAGCAGATGCCCCCGCAGACCTGCGTCAGCGCGCCTGTAAAATTGCCGGAGCCATGCTGGAAATGGTGGGCCAGAGCCAATCCGGCGAGGGCGAGAAACGCGCACAGGAGGTTATCGAATCCGGCAGCGCCTGGGAGAAATTCCATGGTATCTGCGAAGCCCAGGGCGGCCTGAAGAACCCGCCGGTAGCCCCCTATCGTTATGCCCTGATCGCACCGCACGACTGTTGTGTCACCGGTATAGACAACCGCCAGCTGGCCAAGGTCGCCAAGCTCGCCGGTGCTCCGGCGGACCCTGCTGCCGGTATCGAGCTACACGTAAAAATCGGCGACCGGGTCAGCCAGTACGACACCTTGCTGACGATCCATGCAGAAAATGCAGGCGAGCTTAACTACGCGGTAGAGTACCTGAGCGACCACACGCTGGTGATGACACTGACTAATGAAAAGGGCAACGACAGCGAAGGAGAGCACTGATGCAGCCGCTACTGTTTAACCTGGATACCGATCCGGATCTGGGCAGCCGCCTGTGTCGGGCGCTGGATGCAACCCCTGGCGAGCTGGAGCAGCGCCACTTTCCTGATGGCGAAAGCTATCTGCGGGTGCACAGCGACCCCAACCAGCGGGACTGCCTCATCCTCTGTAACCTGTACCGGCCAGACAGCCTCACGCTCCGGCTGCTATTTCTGGCCGATACCCTGCGCGAACTGGGCGCTAAACGTATCGGCCTGATCACCCCTTACCTGCCCTACATGCGCCAGGACAAGCGCTTCCACCCCGGTGAATGTATCAGCTCCCGTCCCTTTGCACGCCTGCTCTCAAGCAGCCTGGACCTGCTGGTTACCGTGGACCCGCACCTGCACCGCTACGACTCGCTGGACGAGATCTACACACTGAAGTCCCGTGTCGTGCATGCCGCACCGATGATCGCCGACTGGATCATCCGCCAGATAGACAACCCTTTGCTGATCGGTCCGGACAGCGAAAGTGAGCAATGGGTATCCGAGGTCGCCCGGTTGGCGGGCGCTCCCTTCCAGGTGCTGACTAAGGAGCGCCGGGGCGACTATGACGTCAGCGTATCCCTGCCCGAAGTGGATAAGTGGCGCAGTCACACACCGGTGCTGGTCGACGACATTATCTCCAGCGGCCGTACCATGCTGGAAACGCTAAACCACCTTAAAGCAGCCGGTCTGCCACGTGCCCGGATCATCGCCGTGCACGGGCTGTTCGCGGGCGACGCCTGGCAGCAACTGCAAGCCCTGGCGGACGTAACCACTTGCGAATCGGTACCCCACCCAAGCAATGGAATCAGTCTTTCAGACGCCCTGGCCAAAGCCACTCTTGAGCTGCTTTCGGAGCTTGATGCATAGAGCGTATCGCAGCGATGCACAGTTTAGACTGGTTCACAGACCGGCTCAGGGTGCATCATTAGAGGTTGCACCAGGCCGGCTGCGACAGCCCCATGCCTGAAACCCGTTTACCGATAGAGGCCTCATTTCACCATGAACCCCGTGATAGACCTGCTCAAGAGCCATCGTTCCATCCGCAAATTTCGCCCGGAGCCGGTTGATCAGGAGACAGTGAACCAGCTGGTCGCCGCCGGTCAAAGCGCGGCCACCTCCAGCTTTATCCAGGCCTGCACCGTCATTCAGGTGGATGACCCGGAAGTACGCGGGCAACTGATGGAGTGCACCGGTGGACAGGTGTACGTCGGCAGCGCGCCCAGGTTTCTGGTGTTCTGTGCCGATATGCACCGCCACCAGATCGCCTGCACAATGCACGATGCCGAGATGCGCTCAGGCTTTACCGAGCAGTTTTTGACCGCCTCCCTGGACTGCGCCCTGTTTGCCCAGAATGTCGTGGTTGCCGCCGAATCAGCAGGACTGGGAACCGTTTATATCGGCGGTATCCGCAACCAGATTCAGCGTGTGGCTGAACTGCTTGAGCTGCCGGAACTGGTCTACCCGGTATTCGGGCTCTGCCTTGGCTTCCCGGACCAGGACCCGGAGACCAAGCCGCGCCTGCCGCTGGAGAGCGTGCTTAAGCACGAACGCTACGATGACAGCCAGGAGCGCGAGATCATCGCAGCCTACGATGAAGAGATCCGCGAGTACTACCGCACCCGCACCGGCGGCAACAAGGAGATGAGCTGGAGCGAGCAGATCTCCGGCATGCTGGTGAAGGAAGCCCGTCCTCATATGATGGATTTCCTCAACAGCCGCGGCTTCCTGAAAAAATAGCTTTGCGGAGCTGCTCACCTTGCATGCAGCGCACAAAACTCGTCTATGCTGAAGTTGTAACCCAAGCGACATAGCCGAGAGAGCGAAAAGCCATGCCAGACAGCAAGATCAATTCCCTGCTTGATGAGCTTGAGCATCGCGCGAAACGCGCAGCCAACGAACGCGAAGTCACACTGAAGGTGGATCAGGAAGACCTGATCCGCCTCAGGGCCTTGGCCGAAGTCTATGGACTCAGCGTCGATGAACTTACCGCCTGCCTGCTGCACAACATTCTGATGGAGGTGGAGGAAAAACTCCCCTACCGTGCCGGCAAGAAGATTATCCGGGTCGAGGACGATGATCCGGTCTATGAAGACATAGGCCCAACGCCGCGCTACCTGGAAGCAAAACGCCGGTTCGAGAAAGACTGCGCCTGACAGGATAGATTTACACAGGTCTGTCGCACCGGCCTGCCATAGCAGCGGTGCCGCTCACACTTGCCGCCAAACCTGCGGCACGGGACAATGCGCGCTCCCGACCAGATAAACCCCACGAAAAAAACCACGGAAGTTGAGAGCGCAGGATGCTATCGATCGTCAAAAAAGGGATCGTCAAAGCCGTTCCCACCAATATCCTGACCGGCTTTCTCGGCGCAGGTAAAACCACCGCTATCAATCAACTGCTGGCCAATAAACCCGCGAACGAGCGCTGGGCGGTTCTGGTCAATGAATTCGGTCAGATCGGGGTCGACCAGTCACTGCTGAATAGCGGCGACGATATCCGCATCAGCGAAATCCCGGGGGGCTGCCTCTGCTGTACGCGCGGACCACAGATGCGTGTTGCCCTGGCCCGTCTGCTGCGCGAAGCCAAACCTGATCGCCTGCTCATCGAACCCACTGGCCTTGGGCACCCCAGCGGTATTGTTGACCTGCTTCAGGGACCCGACTTCGCCGCGGCCATCGAACTGAGATCGATGATCTGCCTGATCGATCCACAGGTACTCGATGATCCCAGAGTGCTTCGGCATCAGGTGTTCAACGATCAGATAGAGCTGGCCGATATTCTCGTGCTGAACAAAACCGACCTCTGCTCGAGCGAACAGCTCGAAGAAGCCCGGCTGTTATCCAACAACATGTTCCCGCCTAAGGCTGCTGTACTAAACACGACCCGAGGCGAGCTAGCCACCGAATTTCTGGACCTGACCAGCGCCCGCAAAGCCCGCCCTTCTATCAGCCTGAACCCCGGCTCTACAACAAATTACGCGCCAGGAGACAGGGACACAGAAGAAGAAACACAGAAAGCAGTGCCCGGTGGCGCCGCATTCTGGACAAGCGAACTGGATGGCTCATATAGCTATAGCTGGCAATTTGACCCACAGGATTGCTTCGCTACCGATGCGATTCTTGGCCTCCTCGATAACGAAAGCGAGCCGCTGCGCATTAAAGCCGTGCTACGAATCGGCCATGCATGGATCAGTTACAATCGCGGTTTTTCCAATGATCGTGAGGTAAGGGAAAGCAGTTGGCGCCGCGATTCCCGCATCGAGATGATCAGCGACAGCAAACTGGACGCAGAGACGCTAAGCCTGCGTTTGCACGCCTGCCTGACTGACAAAAAACAGTGAAAGCCTCAGTTTGAATCAGCCCGCTGCATAGGAATTACAGACGGTAGATTCCGGAGGGGAATTCCGAAGGGAGATGGGTACGGGAGATATATGGAGGTTGGATACCAGAGCATCCAACCTCCATGAAACGGGCGCTACTTAAATAACTTAAGCAACAACCGTTACGTTCTCAGCCTGAGGACCTTTCTGGCCCTGAGTTACTTCGAAAGTAACCTGCTGGTTTTCGTGCAGAGTACGACGGCCAGTGCCGTTGATTGCACGGAAGTGAACGAATACGTCAGGACCGTTTTCCTGCTGGATGAAGCCGAAGCCTTTCTCATCGTTGAACCATTTAACGGTGCCGGTTACGAGCTGTGACATGTTTTGCCTCTTTCTTTTTACTTTCAGACCAGCCTTTTGACTGGTGACTTCTAACTGATCGAAATCCTGTATTTCGATCTATTCAAAACGAACCCAACCGGCTGCCAACCCTATGACAAGCCCGGAATGGAATCCGCGTGACGATAACCGGCTGCAGTACAACCTGGCTTCGCCGTTCCGGCAACCGCGTGAAGCTTTCCCGCGGTGCTGAACATTTTGAGTTTGGGCTTTTCAACCCCGGCCCGGGATCACCCTGCCTGTATCCCAACTCCTGCAAATTCCGGACGCAGAGAGGCCGCTATCGAGACATCGAAATCGACGACGATACGCTGGCAATCTTGAGTCAAACGGAAGGCGGCGGCCGAAATGGCCGAATGCTGAGATGGGGCAGTCGCTTCAGAGGCCGTCGTTCCCTGACAGATGGATCGTACCGGCAGTTTATGAAGCTTTGCGGTCAAATAACCGCGAACGTCTTGTTGCATCAAACTTAAAGTAACTCCGAACCAGCTTACCCGCTGGCGGGCCCGGTCTTGTCGCATCGTGCTTTAACTGGCTTAAACCTGCACGTTTAATGGCGCTTGTCGCTACCATTATTGTTGCCAACCGGAAGACAACCTTTTCCGCATAATACTCCAGTTTCGATCAATTACAATGGCCTGTTTATGCGAACTTGCTCATTCATGGAATGACTTCTTCGTCTATTCTCTAAGCTGAATCAAAATTCTTTCGCCGGGCTACCGCAAGCGGCAAAACAGCGGCCCGGTCACGACGATGCGCCCGGTTGCGATACAGCCCCCGACATCGATAATTCACCGACGCTTTGATGCCGAAACATAAACGCCGACAACATCGATCGCTAATCCGACAGTAAGGGAGTCGACAGGATGCAATTGAAATTCACCCATAAAATACTGCTACTGATATTGTTTCCGCTGCTGCTACTGATATTGCTGCAGGGGCAAAGGGTCATTGCATCACTGAGCGTTGCCGAAGAGCTCTCCAATATCGAACGCTACGCAGAACTTGCCACCTATAACAGCCAACTGGTCCATGAGCTGCAAAAAGAGCGCGGCCTGACCAGCGGCTGGCTTGGTTCCGGTGACTCAGCCTTTGCCGAGCGCCTAAAGGCACAGAGAAACCTGACCGACCAGGCCCGCTCCGCCTGGCAGAGCTACCGTGAAAACCTGAGCGTTGATGACAGCCTGGTCGCCGGCATCCTGAGCAAAACCTCCGATCAGCTGCGCCAGCTTCAGCAGATACGCAGCAGCGTGGATGCCCGCAATATTGCTCTCGGCGAGGCTCTTGGTTACTACACCGGGCTCAACGCCGACCTGCTTTCGGTGGCGGGCCAGATTGAACGCTTGAGCAGCAGTGTCGCGATGAGCCGCATGGGTAACGCCTTCTTCGCGTTCCTTCAAGCCAAGGAACGCGCCGGTATCGAACGCGCGGTGCTGAGCAACGCCTTTGCCGCGGATCAGTTTTCCCCGGGGCTGTTCCCCCGCTTTCTGAACCTCGTCGCGGAACAGAACACCTACCTACGCCAATTCGCCATCGCGGCCCCCGACGCGCTGAATCAAAGCTGGCAGCAGGCCAGCTCAGGCAGTGCTTTCCAATTCGTTGAGCAGGCGCGGGCCAAGGCTATCGAACGCGCCCAACAGGGCGGTTTTGGCCTCTCGGCCACTGAGTGGTTCAGCCAGGCCACCAGCCGCATCGAAGCGATGAAAAAGCTAGAGGATTCACTATCACAGGATCTGCTGGCACAGGCACAACTGGATCGTAGTTCCACATTGAAGGATATCTGGCTCCAGCTTGGCATGCTGCTGGCCGCCATTATCGTGGTCGGCTTTCTCTCCAGCTGGATCGTCCGCGGCGTGCGGCGCCAGGTACAGAGCCTGGCACAAACCATGGCCCAGGTGCGTGACCATCACGACCTCACGGCCAGGGCGGAAACCCTATCCGGGGATGAACTGGGTGATATCGCCCAGGCGCTTAATCACACCCTTGAGCAGTTCGCCGATGCCATTAAAGAGGTCCGGATCGCCAGCGAACGGGTCAGCGCCGAGGCCCGTAATACCCGCGACACGGTGAGACAGACCGAGCTGATCCTGCAAACACAAAACGCTGAAACCATGCAGGTCTCGGCCGCCATCGAAGAGATATCCACCGCCGTGGCGGATGTGGCCAACAGCACCTCCCACGCATCCGAGAGCGCCCGCTCAACCAATAGCCTGGCGTCCGAAGGACACGGCCGCATGCAGGATGCCTACGCCGCGATTCAGCAACTGGGGGAAGATATCGCACAGGTCGGCATCATGGCGGCAGAACTTCAGGCCAGCAGCAGTACCATTTCAGAGGTGATCGATGTCATCAACGGTATCTCCGAACAAACCAACCTGCTGGCCCTGAACGCGGCGATCGAAGCGGCAAGAGCGGGAGAACAGGGACGCGGCTTTGCCGTCGTTGCGGATGAAGTGAGAACCCTGGCCCAGCGAACTCATGCATCCACCGCGAAGGTTGAGGAGATCATTACCCGCCTGCAGCGCCAGACCAGCGAGGCCAGCCAGCTGGTGGAGAAAAACCAGCGCGATATGGATATCACCACCGGACAGATCGGCGAGGTGCGCTCTACCCTGGATGCGATAGTCGCTGCGGTAGATAACATCACCTCGCTATCGACCCAGATCGCAGCGGCCGCCGAAGAGCAGTCCACCGCGATGAATGACATCGGCCGCAGCATCGCGACAATAGATTCAAGCTCGGAAAACATCAGCCAGCAGGCAGCAAACCTGGGCGGGCATGCGGAGCAGCAGACGCAGATGTCTGAACAGCTGGAAAAGCTGATCAGCCGCTTCCGCGTTTAAAAGAGAAGAGACTGAAAAATAGCAAGCGCGCGGCGGTTAAACCCGCCGTGCCTTGGTTTTGCCTTTCACCGCCTTGCCCGGCTTTCCGGGCTTGGCCGCAGCGCCAGGCTTGCGCGCACCCGCGGGACGAGGCTTTTTCGATCCGTCGTCTCGTGGCGGCAGGCCGGTGTGCTGGGTCAGCAAACGTCCTTTACCGGCGCTCTTACCTGCACGTGAAGACTGCTTGGAGTTCTTGCGGCGCGGCGCGTTGTAGGTCTCCCCTTCCGGCTGATCTTTCGGAATCAGCTGGTGTTCGCCCTCACCGATCAGATCCGCACGCCCCATGGCGGTCAGCGCCTCACGCAGCAGCGGCCAGTTTTCCGGGTCGTGCCAGCGCAGAAACGCCTTGTGCAGCCGGCGCTGACGCTCGCCTTTGACTGTTTCCACCTTTTCCGAGCTTTTCTTGTAGCTCAGACGACGCAGCGGGTTACGACCGGAGTGATACATGGCGGTGGCCGACGCCATCGGCGAGGGATAAAACGCCTGCACCTGGTCGGCCTTGAAGCCGTTGGTTTTCAGCCAGAGCGCCAGGTTCATCATATCTTCATCGGTGGTGCCCGGGTGCGCCGCGATGAAGTAAGGGATCAGGTACTGCTCTTTGCCCGCTTCGGCGGAGAAGCGCTCAAACATTTTCTTGAACGCATCGTAGGTGCCGATACCCGGCTTCATCATTTTGTCGAGCGGACCGCGCTCGGTGTGTTCCGGTGCGATCTTCAGGTAGCCGCCCACATGATGGGTCACCAGTTCACGCACATACTCGGGGTCCTCCACCGCCAGGTCGTAACGCAGACCGGAGGCGATCAGGATCTTCTTGATCCCCTTGAGGCTGCGCGCCTCGCGATACAGCTTGGTCAGCGAAGAGTGATCGGTATTCAGGTTCTGGCAGATCCCCGGATAGACACAGGACGGCTTGCGACAGGCCGCCTCGATCTCACGGCTCTTGCACGCCAGACGGTACATGTTGGCGGTGGGACCGCCAAGATCGGAGATCACGCCGGTAAAGCCAGGCACCTTGTCGCGGATCTCCTTGATCTCGCGGACGATAGAGTCCTGGGAGCGGTTCTGGATAATCCGCCCCTCGTGCTCGGTGATCGAGCAGAAGGTACAGCCGCCAAAGCAGCCGCGCATGATGTTCACCGAGAAACGAATCATCTTGTAAGCCGGAATCTCTGCCTTGCCATAGCTCGGGTGCGGCACCCGGGCGTAGTTGAGATCGAACACGTAGTCCATCTCTTCCATGCTCAGCGGGATCGGCGGCGGATTGAGCCAGACTTCCTGATCGCCATGCAGCTGCACCAGCGCGCGGGCGTTGCCCGGATTGGTCTCCAGATGCAGTACGCGGTTGGCGTGGGCGTACAGAACAGGGTCCTTGCTGACCTTCTCGTAGGAGGGGATACGGATCACGGTTTTGGCGCGGTCCAGCCGCATCCGCGGCGAGGACTCGATATGCAGCACCTGCAGCTCATCCTCGGCATCCATCTCGGCGGTTTCACCGCCCTTCTCGCGCTCGATCTCGCAGGCGGCCAGATCCCGGGTATTCACATAGGGGTTGATGATCTTGTCGATCTTGCCGGGACGGTCGATGCGGGTGGAGTCGATCTCCATCCAGCCTTCGGGAGTGTCCTTGCGCACGAACGCGGTACCGCGAATATCGCGGATCTCTTCAACCGCCTCGCCGGCATCCAGACGATGCGCCAGCTCGACTACGGCACGTTCGGCATTGCCATAGAGCAAAAGGTCAGCGCGAGCATCCAGCAGAATGGAGCGACGCACCTTGTCCTGCCAGTAATCGTAATGGGCGATGCGGCGCAGGGAGCCCTCGATACCGCCGAGGATAATCGGCACATCCTTATAGGCTTCGCGGCAGCGCTGGCTGTAGACGAGGCTGGCCCGGTCCGGACGTTTGCCCGCCTGACCGCCCGGCGTATAGGCATCGTCGGAGCGTTTTTTACGATCCGCCGTGTAACGGTTGATCATGGAATCCATGTTGCCCGCAGCCACGCCGAAGAACAGCCGTGGTTTGCCCAGCGCCTTGAACGCATCGGCGCTGTGCCAGTCCGGCTGGGCAATGATGCCGACACGAAAGCCCTGAGCCTCGAGCAGGCGACCGATGATCGCCATGCCAAAGGAGGGGTGATCGACGTAAGCATCACCGGTTACCACGATAATATCGCAGGCGTCCCAGCCCAACTTATCCATCTCCTGCCGGCTCATCGGCAGAAAAGGTGCGGGGTCACGTCTGGCTTTGAAACTTGCCAGTTCCTGAAGAGAGGTAGGGGTCTGCATTAAAAGATAACCGGTTAAATCGAAGGTATCGAAGATGACGTATGAGGCCGAACGGCCTGAAACATGCGCAGTATACCTTAGCCATGACTAATTTCCGATCAATATACTGCGACATTAAGCCGGACTAGTCTTTAATCGGCTCCAGCCAGGCAACTCCCAACTGGCGCATCTGCCGCTCGATCCAGCGCGCCCGCTGCTGCACATAGGCTCCGGCAGGCTGTGCCGAATAGCGCCAGGGGTTAGGCAGGATCGCCGCCAGCCGCGCTGCCTGGTTATCGCTGATGTTCTGTACCGGTCGCTGGTACCAGTATTCGCTGGCTGCACCAACGCCATAAACACCAGGACCAAACTCAGCGATATTCAGGTACACCTCCAGAATCCGCTCCTTGCCCCAGATCCACTCCAGCAGAAACGCCAACGGCAGCTCCAGCCCCTTGCGCACCCAGTCGCGTCCCGGCCAGAGCAGCAGGTTTTTCGCCGTTTGCTGGGTCAGGGTACTGGCACCGCGGAGCCCCTCCCCTTCCAGAGCCTCGTTCACCGCGTCACCTATTGCCTGGGTATCGACGCCGGAGTGCAGCGGAAAGCGCTGATCCTCAGACGCGATTACTGCAAGCTGCATCCCAACAGGGATCTCTTCGATATCCACCCACTGATGGCGGAACTCGCCGCTGAACCCTTCCGGCGGGTTGATCCAACGGTGTACCTGCCAGCTCCACACCGGCGGATTCACGAAACGCAGCAGCAGGAGCAGCGCCAGCAAAAAGGCGATACAGCCCAGCAGCGTCCATACCATTAACCGACGCAGCCTGGCCCAAAAGCCTCTGCGGCGCCCGCTATTTCCTTTATTTCGACCTGGTATCAATCCCACCGATCCGCTCTCATCCTGACTGTCTCTTACGCGGCCTGTTCAACTGCTAACTCGGCCACCAATCTCTGATATGATCAATACCGCCCAATTCATAAGGATATCGACGTGCGATTAACCATGAATCTTAAAACCCGATTCATGCTGCTGATGCTGGTACTCTTCCTCGTTGCCGCCGGCATAGTATGGATTCTTGTACGACAACTTTCAGAGTCCATTGTCGAGGAATGGGTCACCCGCTACGCCGAAAAGCAGGTACTGTACGACAAGGGCCGTACGCTGCAACCTATCCTCACCGAAATCGCGCTGTCCCGCCAGTTTGCCAACTCCCACCAGCTGATCACCTGGGCCCGCAACCCGGAAGACCCTGAGCTCAAACGCCAGGCGATCGCCGAAATGGAGAACTACCGCCTCAACTTTGCAGACAACAGTTACTTCGTTGCACTGCGTGAATCGGGCGATTACTACCACAATAACGCTGCCAATGAGTATGCCGGCAGCCAGTACCGTTACTCACTGGACCCTGACCGCCCCGCCGACAGCTGGTTCTACAAGATCATCCAGCAGAATCGCAATATGCATCTGAACGTCAACCCTGACGTTGAGCTGGGCGTCACCAAGCTGTGGATCGATATGCTGCTGCGCGACGGCGATAAGATCCTCGGCGTTGTCGGTACAGGACTCGACCTGACCCGCCTGCTCAACAACGTGGTCAGCAAGGAAGAACCCGGCATCACCAGCCTGTTTACCGACCACGACGGCGCGATCCAGATTTACCGCGATCAGAGCATGATCGACTTTGCCTCGATCACCAAGGCCAGCGCTGACAAAACGCGGGTAGAGCGACTTTTCTCCAGCGATGCCGACAAGCGCGCAGTACAGCGACTGATGAAGCAGCTGGTTAATAGCCCCGGCGAGATAAAGACCCGGTTCGTCACCATCGACGATCGACGCCATCTGGTGGGGCTCGCCTATATTCCCGAGATCGAATGGTACGAGGTCACACTGCTCGATCTGGAAAAGGTACTGCCGTTCAGCCATTTCAGCGGCATCCTGCTCAGCTTTGCGCTGATGCTGCTGGCCAGTCTGTTGATGCTGCACCTGGCGCTGAACCGCTTTGTGCTCGGTCCGCTGACGCAGCTTGAAGCCGGCATGGATGAGATCCGTGAGGGGCACTACCCACAAAGCCTGCCCAGGACGCCCCCCAACAATGAGGTGGGCCGTTTGATGAATCATTTCCGTCACATGGCGCAGGCCGTACAGCACTCCCGGGAGGAGCTGGAGCAGAAGGTTATTAACCGTACCGAAGCGCTGGACCGCCTCACCAAGATCGACCCCTTAACCGAGTTGCTGAACCGCCGCGGCATGCAGGAACAGCTGGATAACCAGTGGCAGCTATTGCAGCGAGAGCGCCGCCGTTTTGGCATCGTCTGGCTGGACTTGGATCACTTCAAGCAGATCAACGACCGCTACGGTCACAAGGCTGGCGACCAGGTGCTGCTGTCTATCTCAGACCAACTGCGCAAACTGCTGCGCGGTTACGACTACGCCGCCCGCTGGGGTGGCGATGAGTTTCTGCTGCTGATCCAGACCGACCGGCTGGAGCTGATCGAAAGCCTGAGCGAACGTATTCGCAGCTCGGTGGCAGAATCCAGCATCATCTATGATGAGTCCCAGCCGCCAATCCAGATTACCCTCAGCGCCGGCTGCCACCTGGCCTCCTCCAGCGACGAATCTCTGGAGAAAGCGCTTCAGGCCGCAGATACAGCGCTTTACCAGGCCAAGGAGGCCGGCCGCAATCGCCTCGCCGTGCATCGCAAGTAACCAGGGTAAACACGCTGTTTATAAACGCTGCAACAGCGATGTCAGCGCCTGTTCGGTGCGTGAATCCATGCCTGTGCTGACATTAAGCCGCATACAGTTACGGTACTTGCCAGAGGCGGAAAACAGCGCTCCTGGCGCGATGCGGTAATCTTCATTTTCCAGCTGCCGGTTGATCTCGACACAATCCACCGATTCCGGAAACTCGAGCCAGAGCAGATAGCCACCCTGGGGATAACTGATGCGCGTACCGGCGGGCATGTGCTGCTGCAGCCAGGCGGTCACCTGATCCCGGTTACGCATATATTGCCCACGCATCTTGCGCAGGTGCCTCTCATATCCGCCCTGGGCAATAAACTCCGCCACGGCCAACTGCGGCAAGGTGCTTGATGCGGCCGTGGCGACAAACTTGCTATGCACCACTGCACTGCGATAACGACCAGGCGCGATCCAGCCAAGCCGCAGTCCCGGCGCCAGGGTTTTCGAGAACGAACTGCACAAAATCACCCGGTCATCGGTATCGAATGACTTGATCGTCACGGGCCGCGGCCAGGCGTAGGAGAGATCGCCGTAGATATCATCTTCGATGATCGCCACATCGTAGCGCTGCGCCAGTCGGTAAAGGGCGCGCTTGCGTTCATCGCTGAGGGTGTAACCCAGAGGGTTGTTACAGGTCGGGGTAACCAGAATCGCCTTGATCGGCCACTGCTCCAGCGCCAGCTCCAGTGCCTCTACGCTGATCCCCTCTTTGGCGTGGGTGGGTATCTCCATCACCTTGAGGCCGTTGGCCTTGATCGCCTGCATGGCGCCGTAGAAGCAGGGCGAATCCACCGCCACCACATCACCCGGTTCGGTAACGGCGCGCAGGGCGCAGAACAGCGCTTCCTGACAGCCAGTGGTAATAACCAGATCATCCGGATGCAGCTGGCAACCGGAGTGAGCCGCCAGGCGTGCCACCTCAACACGCAACTCTTCACTGCCACGCAGGCTGTCATACTCCAGTGCCGCCGGATCCCCCCGCCGAGCCCTTCGGGCCCACAACCGCAGTAACGGCTTCAGGGTATCGCCGGTAAGATCAGGCATCGCATGACCCAGGGAAAAAACCCGCGCCGACTTGTCTGCACCCAGCATCTGTAACACCCCCTCCCACTGGGAGATATCCAGCGGGCGCCGGGCGGTTGCCGTGGTGCTGGGCAGTTCAGCCGCCGCAGCCCGGTCACGGACGAAATAACCGGATCTCGGCCGGGACTCAACCAGGCCCAACAACTCAAGCCGGTGGTAAGCCTCTTGCACGGTGGTCACACTGACGCCACGCTCCCGGGTCAGGCTACGGATGGAGGGCAGACGATCACCGGCGGCGAACAGCCCTTTTTCTATCTGCTGGACAAGATGCTCCACCAGTTCTTCATACAGTTTCAAAGAAGCCCCCGCTGGTAACCAGTACAGATGTACAAAATTTTAGGTATACAGATAAATAAAACCCAATCTGTACACATAAAAACAGTTAACTCTGAATCTGTATACCTTTTTGACTCTCTCTTAATCTCTCTTTCCCAAGCCACTCCAGCCAAGGAGACAGAGATGAAAATAATCGAAACCGCACAGAAAGCCTGGCGTGAACTCACATACCGCTACCGGCTGCACCAGACGCGCAGGAAGCTGCTGACACTGGACGAACATCAATTGAAGGACCTGAATATCTCCCGCGTCGACGCGCTTAGAGAGGGGAAAAAGCCCTTCTGGCAGCTGTAAATTTTGTCGCTTCTGTAAACGACAGATCCACTATCCTGGAGTAATATGTATCCAAAGAGCATCTGTTTCGCGGAAGATCGACATGATAAAAAAGTCGCGCTTGCCCAGCCGACTGATAGTTGCGTTCGCGCTGGGCACCCTGATTACGGAAGTTTCAGCCGCACCTCTCGTCGTTGCCACCGAGGGAGTCTACCCGCCATTCAGCTATGTCGATGACAGCGGCCAGCTGAGCGGCTTTGATACCGATATCGCCCGCGCGCTTTGCCGCGAAATGGAGCGCGAGTGCGAACTCCGCCAGGTCGCCTGGAGCGAGCTGATCCCCGAGATGGAAGCAGGCCGGGTAGACTTTACCGTCGCCAGCATGGCCAAAACCGATGAGCGCGCCAGGCGCGTCGACTTTACCGATTATTATTACCGCTCTCACTCGACCTTCGCCGGCGATCCAAGCCGCTTCAGCGATGTATCCCCTCAAGCACTGGCAGGCTTCCGCCTTGCCACCGGCCGAGACACCATCCAGGCCGAGTTTCTGCAGAATCACTACCCCAACAGCGAGATCATCCTGACCGACGATCTGCCGCAAACGTTGGAACTGCTCAAGTCCGGCAAGGCAGACCTGGCGCTTTCCGACACCATCAACCTGCTGGACTTCCTGCAACAACCGGAATCGATTCAGTTCGACTATATAGGAGAACCGCTCCAGGCCGAGGAGCTTCACTCCAAGGCACACATCGCGGTACGCAAGGGCGAGGATAAACTGCTTCGGGATCTCAATGAGGCACTGGAAGACATCCGCCTGGATGGAAGCTACGAGCGGATAAACCGCAAGTACTTCCCGTTCAGTATCTACTGATCGATGCCAGGAGAGCCCGCCGTGCCGAGGAGCGAAGAGCGCCGTTTTCACCCCAGCCTGGCGCACGCCGTGCATTTCGGTATTTTCGCCCTGCTGCTGTTGCTGGTGCTGACCCTCTGGCTGGCACTGCCATTGCTGGATGGCATCGCCGAAAAAGCGCGCGAAACCCGTGATGTGCATGTGCCGGCCATTACCCGCTGGCGTCACAACACCCAGCGCTCTGAGCAGCTCTACAACTTTATCAACACGCTTTACCGCTCCGAAGATCCCACCCGGGTGCGCAATATCAGGCTGCAGTCTCAGGTGCTGGCCAATGGTTTCTCCTTTGAACCGGATAAACAGCTCGCCAAACAGGCCGAAAGGGTGATGCAGTCGGTGCTGCCACTGACCAATACACGGCTGAAACAGCACCAGCTGGAACAGGCCATGGCGATGCGAGCCAACCGCATACGCCAGTCCACCGACCGACTGGAAAACCTGTTCCTGAACCGGGAGCCACCGATGCTGGCCGCGGTGACGGTGAGCCACCTTACCTTCACCACCGCGGCCGAAACCCGATACGCTTCGCTGCACGCCACCAACTGGCCTGAGCTGATCGATAACATCAGGGCAACGGAAGAATCGATCACCAACCTGCTGCAATACCATAACGAACACAACGAAGCCGCCCAGGAACTGCTCGCCCTGCTGCAACAGCAACGCGCGGACGCCAACCAGATACTGAGCCTGCAGAGTGAGGCCGAAGCCTACTACCAGAGCGCGATCAACGAGCAGCGTCATCTCAGCAGCCTGCTCAACACCGACGCAACGCTGAGCGCCCAGGATCTTGCACAGCGAATGGAGGATGATGCCGGCCGGGTGCAGACCCTCGCCTGGACATTTATCCTCGCCTTCGTCGCCATCGGCGCGCTGCTTATTTTCGGCTTCAATTACCTGGTTCTCAGACCTATCCTGAAAGCCAGCAATGCACTGGAGATGGCCAGCGCAGGCAAGCCGATTGCCGCCTCCGACAAACAGCACACCTTCTTTAGCGAACTCAATATGATCGCCAGAAACGTGCAGCGTTACGGCGATACCACCCAGGAGCTGCGCCGCCTCAACAACGAGCTGGAAAAGCTCTCTCAGCTTGATGGTCTGACCGGCATCGCCAACCGCCGTCACTTCGATACCGCGCTACAGCAGGAATTCAATCGCGCCCAACGCCACCGCCAGAGCCTTGCCCTGGTTCTGCTCGATATCGACCACTTCAAACAGATCAACGATCACCACGGGCACCTGCAGGGCGACGACTGTCTGAAAGCCTTCGCGAGCCTGCTCAGGCGTTTCACCCAGCGTTCCGGCGACCTGGCAGCACGCTACGGCGGCGAGGAGTTTGTGCTGATACTGCCGACGCTACCGCTGACGGAAGCACAGAACCTCTGCGAGCAGATTCGCGCAGAAACACCGCAACTTTCCCTCTACTCCAGCCAGGGTGAGCTGATCAGCCTTAGCGTCAGTGCCGGCCTTGCCTACACTGATACTCCGACGCTCTGTAGTACAGAAGAGATGCTGGAGACCGCAGACACTGCGCTCTACGAAGCGAAAAAAGGCGGCAGAAACCAGGTCGTCACCAGACTCGTAAACACCACCGCTTCAAGCGCGAAACGCAGCGGCTGACTGCAGGACGCTGGATTCCCAACACTTTGTTGGCAATCCAACAGTACTTACCGAACGAACCTACCTGATTTCAAAAGCTTAGCGCTGGCACAACCCTTGCCCTCTCCACTCGGTGCAGCGATTCAATGCAGCGCTGAGACTCGATGACATGCGACGACTCAACGCAGAGCAACAGCGAGGGCTTCAGAGTGAAACTTCAAATCGAACGTAATGTAGCTTCACGGCTATTCCAACAGTGTCCTTCGCTCTCTTCCTGGGAGGAGCAACTCAAACTCGCCAGCCGGGTCGAGATCCCTTTTCAGGTGTTCAACCTGGAGCAGCTCAACCTGCTGATCGATCTATACGACCAGCTTCCCGGCGGCGCCGGCAAGAAAGCCCAGCTACAGGCCCTGCGGGACGCCAGTTTTGCGGACGAGCCGGTCAACGCAGGCGAGGACCTGGAGGAACTGCTGCCGGAACTGATCGCCCATCTGAGTCAGAATGTAGAACGCGGCTGGCTGTTTCGACTGGAGGGCAGCGGTACTCTGCTGCCCTGGGCGGTCTCCCGCATCGACTTCACCCCGGCGGGCAGCGAAGAACAGGCGCGCATCGTCATTGACCTCAAGGCTAACAGCCGTGGCAAGCTTGAGACCAAGCAGCTGATCATCTCCGAGCGTGACCTCAACAACCAGTCACTGGTTGAGTTGCTGGCCACCAAGGGCTACCTGAAAGAAACCGAACAGCTGCTGGCCAGCTTCGATGCTGCCAACGAGCGCTATATCAACTGGCGCGCCAACTTCGGTGAGCAGTTTTCCGGCAGCGGCACTGGTATCTATGCGGAAGACCCCAGTGCCTCGCACCGTAACAGCGACTGGGGCCGCAAGCCGCGGGTGGTGCTATCCGCCAGCGGCGGCGACGCCCGACTGGTAAACGACGAGGAGGTGCTGGCCGAGCGCGAACTGACGCTGCAGCAAAGCGGCAACATACTTAACGCCATGCTCAAGCGGATCGCGCGTCAGTCCAGCTTCAGCGATGAGGTGGACAAGCGCATCGAAGCCCTGGCCGAGGCGATCCCGGCTCACCTGTTCACCCGTATTCCGGTGCACGCCTACATTCTTATGTTCCACCTGGAGCTGCACCATCATCTCTGGGTCCATGTGGATAACCTTGAGCCCTACCGCTATCAACCGGAGCTGAAAGACAAGCTCGTACTGCCGCAGGCCCATACCGACCTGATCGATATACTGACCGCCGAGATGGAGATGCTGCTGGACGATATCATCGAGGGTAAATCCGGCGGCACCACCGTGCTCTGCAGCGGCCCGGCCGGCGTCGGTAAGACCCTCACCGCTGAGGTCTACGCCGAGATCATCGGCCGCCCACTTTACCGGGTGCACTCGGGCCAGCTGGGGCTGAACGTAGCGGAGATGGAAAAGAACCTGAAGGATGTGCTGATCCGCGCCCAGCGCTGGGGCGCGGTGATGCTGATCGATGAGGCCGATGTTTATATAAAACGCCGCGACGACAACCTGACCATGAACGCCGTGGTCGGGGTATTCCTGCGCGTACTGGAATACTTCAACGGCCTGCTGTTCCTGACCACCAACCGCATCGACGATATCGATGAGGCGATCATCTCCCGCTGTATCGCCATGGTCCGTTATCAGCATCCCGATACCGAGGAGCGCAGCCGTATCTGGCAGGTGATGGCGCAGCAGTTTTCTCTGCCACTGGAAGCAACGTTGCTCGATCAGCTGGCGGAGCGCTTCGCCAGCGCCAGCGGCCGCGACATCAAGGGGCTGGCGAAACTGGTGGCCAAGTTCTGCAGCTTCCGTGACTGTCCGCCGAGCATGGAGGTGTTTGAACACTGCGCCAGCTTCCGCGGACTGGATATGACCGGAACGAACGCCCTGAGCCCGAAGAGCGCCGCCTAGTGGAGCAGTCTCAGATGAGCGACCTAGTAGCACTCTATGAACTCGTGCCTGCTAAAGAGTGGCTGAAAAACCACAGGCTCTCGCCGAAGGAGATCGACTGCGTGATCGCGCTGAAGCTCAAGATCCTCGACGGCAAGTGCAAGATGAACAAGCAGGATAAAACCCTGGCTGCCGAACTCTACCGGGAGTGCCATACGCTAAAAGGAGATCAGCTTGGCGACGAGATGCACGCACTGATAGCTCGCGCCGGCGAGACACCCTCACAAGAGATGATCGAGCAGATTTATGAAACCCGCGTGCTGGCGGAAACCAGGATCTCACGCCCGGTGATGAAAGCGTTCAAGGCGCGACTAAGAGACACCGGCCTGCTGCCGGCAAAGGAGTAAGTCCTTAGCGATGAAAGAGCTGACGGTCTCTCAGGGCCGCCAGCTCTTTTCTGGGTTCGAGCTTAGTCTTTCAGCGCCATCCCCTCGCTCGGCAGCAGTTCCCTGCTGGCCAGGAGACCTGCAAAATCGCTCAGGCGACGCTGGCGATAGCTGTCGAGATCCGCATTCTGGTAGTTATAAAAGCCTTCGCCATCGCGGATGCCACGACGATTCTGCTCCATGTTACTGGCGATCACTTGCGGCGGTGCGAAGCGCTCATCCAGCGTTTCCCGCATGTAGTTCGACGCGTAGTAGAGGATGTCACCGCCCCCCCAGTCGATAAACTCCAGCAAGCCCAGCACCGCAAAGCGGGGGCCAAAGCCCACACGGACCGCCGTATCCACATCCTCGGCGCTGGCGACGCCCTCCTCTACCAGGCGCGCGGCTTCGTTCATCGCCAGCGCCTGGATCCGGGGCACGATATAGCCAGGTGAGGCGCTGCACACCACCGGCACCTTGCCGACCTGTTTCAGGTTCTGCTTCAGCCACGCTACCGTCGCTTCAGCGGTCTGATCGCCACGGCTGACCTCCACCAGCGGCATCAGGTGAGCAGGATTTAACCAGTGAGCATTGAGGAAGCGCTCCGGATGAGTAACCAGCGCTGCCAGATCGGTGACCAGGAACGTAGAGGTGGTCGATGCAATCACTGCATCTTCCGGCGCATGGCGGCAGATCTCCGCGAAAGCCTCACGCTTGGCCTCCATCTTCTCCGGCACCGCTTCATAGATAAGACCCGCTTTAGCCAGGGCATCGGCTGCCTGCTGCTGACCGGCGAATTCCACGCGGGCCAGCACCGTCTCAACCTTGGAGCGCTCCAACAGGCCCAGCCCAGCCATAAACTCCAGGTCCTGGCGAATCTCCGTCAGCGCAGAGTCTTGTAGCTGCGCCAGCTGCTCTTCGCTGCGCGGTTTCAGGTCAACCAGACAGACCGACAGACCGGCAAAGGCATAGTTCAGGGCGATACCCCGTCCCATGCGGCCGGCGCCGACCGCTGCGACGCGCGGTAACACCTGGCTCATCACTCGATCCCCCGAAACAGCAGCTGCTCCATCTGAGATCGGCTCAGCTCGCTCAGACCCAGGTTTTCCAGCGTGCGACCTTCAGCGTAGAGATCACGCCCGGTAATAGCAGATGCCATGGCCAGCAGGCCCGCCGCGATCGGCGTGGGTGTGCCGCTCCAGCGACCGATGGAGACCAGCAGCGAGAGGCCCAGCGCGGTATCTTCAACCATGTAGCGGTGGCTCTGCAGATCGATCTTTTCACGCCAGTCACCGCTGTCGGTCAGCTTTTCATGCGCCGAGCGGCCGTACATCCACTCGTCGCCATCCTTGCTGTAGTGGTCGGCCAGCGGGAAATGCGGCGCCTTGTAGCCCAGGGCTTCGCGCAGAGCGATACGCTCAGCATCCAGCGCATCGGTAACGCGGCGGATCGACGGCTGAGTACCTTCATTGTGGATATCCCAGGCATCGAAGTGCTCCAGTGGGCCGGCATTCATCAGGATCAGCGGCGGATGGATGATGCCGCCGGCGTTCATCAGCGCGCCGCTAAGGCCGTCTTCGATCTCTTCGATAGAGGGGTAGGCTGCGCGGATAACGGCGAATGCATGTTCCGAATTGCGTGCCGGAAATACTCCGGTGGGCAGACGTGTGGCGTAGCCGCTGCACACCACCTCACGGGGACCGTGCTTGCGCGCCAGGTAAGGCAGGGTTCCGGTTTCCGCAAAGGAGACGTCGGCCGGGTTGCCGGCTTCTTTCAAGGCCTTGGCAAAGATGTAGCTACCGAAGGTGCCCGGCGGGAAAAACAGCACCTGACCATCGCTCAGTAAAGGCGCCAGCTCTTTCGACAGATCCACGTGGGTGGTGGATGGCAGCGGAATAACGATCAGCTCAGCGCCTTTGACAGCCTCTTCTAAAGAGGATGTCGGCAGAGCGATCGCCACGTCGCGTGTACCGCGAAAGTCCTTTACCTCTATAGAACCGGATTCCAACAGTGGCGCCAGTGCATCGGCATCCCTGCGCCAGAAACGCACCCGATGACCTTTCTCCGACAGCTCTGCCGCTGCCGCGTAACAACCATGACCACCACCGAGTACTGCAATTTCCATACTGTTTCTCCAATCGCTAAAGAGTTGCGCCCGCATTAACGGCGACAGCGCCTGACGCAACCAGAGTCTCACCTTGGCGCTGCTGCCGATATGCAGATCGCGTAGCCAATATTCGCCTGGCGCAGCTTTCCTGCAGAGATGCAAAAAAGCCCGGGAATCACTCCCCGGACTTTTTGCAATCTATTGATCTATTTATTGTTTTCGATGGATATCAGTCTGCCAGCGAGGCGATGGTGCCACGGCAGTGCTTAAGCCCTACACGTAGACAGAGCGCCGCCAGCATGGCGGAACCTGCCGCCACCACCGACATGGAGTGACCCACTGCTGCCGGGTCTTCAAACACGTAATCGGTCAGCAGCGCCACCAGCGTGGAACCGCAGGTGATACCCAGCATATTCATGCCGACAAAGAACAGCGCGGTCACCTGAGCGCGCATCTGGTTGGGCGAAATGTTCTGCAGTGCCGCCGCAGAAGTCGCCATCGGGAAGCTGGCAAAATACATCGCCAGTGCATAGACACAGAGCGTTCCGACAAGTGAGTCGACAAACGGGAAGATAAAAGCGGGAATAATCACCCCCAGGCCACCGACCATACCGGCACGCATCGCCGCATCATCATGTCCCTTGCGGGTGAAGAAATCCACCAGCCAGCCGCTGGTCAGCACGCCGGAGGCGTTGGCCACCAGCGCGACGACGCCGAGGTAGACACCCACCTGGCTCATGCTCAGCTCATAGTTGCGCAGCAGGTAAGCCGGGCCCCAGGACATCAGCGCATACAGCGTCAGCGCCAGCAGCGAGAAGCCCACATAGATGGAAGCGAAGGTGCCAAAATTCGCCTTCATGTAGGCGCCTACTTCACCCAGGGTATAACCCTTGGCGCGCACTTCACCCTTACGCTCGGGATCCTTCACAGTGATCGCAAACAGCAGCGCCAGCAGCACACCGGGCAGGCCGACAATCCAGAAGGTCAACTGCCAGGGCTTCATCACGCCGACGATCGGCAGAGAAACCTCACCCAGGCTGGAGATATATTCGATCGCCGCGCCGCCAATGATGAAGGCCAGCGCCGCGCCAAGGAATGAACCCGAAGAGTACACACCCAGCGCCATCCCCACCCGGTGTTTGGGGAAAGCATCGGTAATCATCGAATAGGCCGCCGGTGACAGCGCGGCTTCACCGCAGCCCACCGCCATACGGGCAAAAAACAGCTGGCCGAAGGATTTCGCCAGGCCGCAGACCGCAGTGGCGAGGCTCCAGACGAAAATACCGCAGGCGATAAGCATCGGCCGTGAACGCGTATCAGCCCAGCGGGCGATCGGCAGCCCCATGAAAGCGTAAAACAGCGCAAACGCCAGCCCGGTCACCAGGCTGAACTGCGTATCGGTGATCTGCAGATCCGCCTTGATCGGCTCGATCAACAGGGTGATTACCTGGCGATCGAGAAATGAAAACACATAACCCAGTGTACAGAGCGCAACGATGTACCAGGGGTAAAGCGTTTTGCGCTCCACCCCCCTTTCCTGATTGAGTTCAGCTTTTGCGGCTAACATGCGTTTCTCCTACGAATGATTTAATTCCCGTTAATGTGCAGGGGCTGAAAATCATCCTAAGTAAACGCTGACTGCGCCCGCTATCCTTAAGCGGCAGCCATTGTACGTTTCAGGAAACAACCTAGGGTGTTACCCAAGGATGTTGCGCATCAGGGATATTCTGCACCGCTGAGCGTCTGTGAAGGCAGGCAGCCGTAGCGGCGTTTGTAGATCTGCGCGAAGCGTCCCTGGTTACCTATGCCGACACTCAGCAGGATATCGGTGACCTTCGCACTGGCAGGGTCGGCCCGTTTCAACTCCAGATGAGCCCGTTGCAGCCGCTGCTCGCGGATATACTCGGTGGGTGAAAGTTCGAGAAAACGCTGGAATCCATTCTGCAGGGTACGCGCAGACACGCCGACGATATCCGCCAGATCAGCGAGCATCAGCGTATCGCTCAGGTTGGCATCGATGAAGTCTCTTGCCCTGCGTACATGGCAAGGCAGGGCTACCGGAGCGCTCTGTCGCAGCTGATCGGAATAGTTGTGAGGCTGGGTATTGATCAGCTGAGCGATCAATAGTTCGGCAAACTGGTGCCGGATAGGATCACTGCCCAGGCTGGCGTCATGGCACTGGTACTGCTGACAGAGATAATCCAGCGTACGCAGCCAGGCAGCCCCCGCTTCGCTCTGGTGGGACAGCTCCAGATCAAACAGCAGCGGCGCTTTCATCTCCCGGTTGAGCAGGCGCGACAGCCGGTTTTCCACCAGATCGCGGCGTACCCGCAAAATCAGTCGCCGACAGCTGGCATCCATCCGCGTCGTCGTCGGCTCGCTGGGTGAAACCACGGTGGTCATACCCGCCGCAGTGTTCGCCCGTCGGTTACCGTTAACCACTAACCCCGTGCCCGACAGCGTCGTCTGCACCAGGTAAAAGTCATTGATCTCGCCAGGCTCAAGCTGCACCTCGGCACCGTATTCCAGACAGAACAGCTCGACACTATCCAGCCGGATACCGTCCAGGCGCGTCGTCACACTATCGCCGCCACTAAGCACCTGCATGCGGTGAGGCCAGAGAAAATCACCGATCCGGTGGCAGGTTTCCTCCAGGTTGTGAGAGGCGAACAGGTTATGGTTCGAAAGCGGATGTGGCTGCAGCATCGGAAACTATCCCCGGATAAGGCGTTCCCCGTGGATAAAACCTGTCGAGCTAAGGACAGGAGCCGCGGGGTTCAGTAAAGGCGAAATCTTGCGGCGGCACTGCGCCAGCGCAAAAACGCACTTACTCACAAAGCAAATGTCGCGCCAAAACCAAGAACAAAGGGATTAGAGTTCTTTTATTTCAATATCTTAAATATAGAAACAACAACTATATTAGATGAATAATCAACTAAAAATCATGCCTTTAAATGGCACTTTATCGCGCCATATCGGTTAGCCCGGCCAGACTTTGCTCTATAAACGGGCGCACAGAGCGGGACGTTAAGCCCGGCGGAGGCTCGAGCATCGCGGTTAGGGCTCCGCTTAAGAGCCCTAAGCCTGCGAACCGATCAGTTAAGAGATTTCAGAAATGCGATCAAGTAGTCCTGCTCTACCGGGTCGGTCACAGAGACATGACGCATACGAGTGCCCGGCACCAGCGCCTCGTTGTCGGCGACCCACTTACGCAGGTTTTCTTCGTTCCAGGTCAGACCGGAGTTTTTCAGCGCATCGGAGTAGGCAAAACGCGGAACCGTGCCTGCTTCGCGCCCGACCACGCCGTGCAGATTGGGCCCGAAGCCATTCTTTGCCGGATCCAGTGTGTGGCAGGCTTCGCACTGATGAAACACGGCAGCCCCCGCCGCGGCCATCGCTTCCTGGTCGCTGCCTTCGGCGTATAGCGCGGGAGAAGCAACCAGAGCAGTGAGAGCCACCAGGGCAGAAGGAGAAAGTGCAGCTATCCAACGGTTATTCATGGCACACCTCATGAGGCCAGTTAACGAATAACTCGACTATAAGTCTCAGCTCAACGGGCCCACCTTAGTACTTCAGTACTGTTTGCCCACTTGGATTGATGCAGGTCAGTTTCTTTGACTACCTTACCCCTATGAAAAGATATGGCAGAGGGATTAAGTACTGCCCCTCTTTCCAATGAAGTTAAGAGGCTATGCGTATAACATACAGCCTTTTTATTCTATACAGCCGGTCCGCTTATGAGCCGGTTGAATCAGACAGGGAGCTGATCGCGTGAACGCTGCTGTGACAGAAGCGAAACAATGGACCTTAGTGGAGGCAGCCCTGTCTTTATCCCGCCCCCTGGGTACGACCTGCTTTCTGTTCGCTCTTCTCGCCCTGGCCGGTTATTTCGGCAACGTGGAAGCTCTCTACAGGCCCCTGCAAGGTGGACCCGCTACGCACCCGCTGACCGCACTCTGCGTTCTGTTACTCGCCTTAGGCGTACGCGTTCCGCACAACGGTAGAAACAGTAGCCGGTTTTCTCTTGGCTGCAGTCTTCTGGTTGCAGCCATCGCGGCCCTTCGCCTGACAGAGATCAGCCTTGGCAACGACCTG
Source organism: Marinobacterium lutimaris (assembly GCF_900108065.1). GTDB lineage: Bacteria > Pseudomonadota > Gammaproteobacteria > Pseudomonadales > Balneatricaceae > Marinobacterium_D > Marinobacterium_D lutimaris. The sequence continues at coordinate 353,837 of NZ_FNVQ01000002.1, forward strand.
ACCTACTGGCTTACCCCTTTCCATGCAGCACTCCAGGCGGATCTGCAAAGTGGCGGGCAAAACAGTATGGGGACCAACTCGGCGCTGATGATGCTCACCTGCTCCGTCGCACTGGCATTCTTCCGCGCGGGCCTAGCCAACCTTTCCCAGATCACGGCCTCCGTCGCTGCCGCTATCCCTATTACCTCTTTTACCGGCTATTCCTACGGGTTGGAGGGTTTCTACGGCCAAATGTCTCTGCTGACAGCAACCGTGGGCCTTGGTCTCGCTATCGCCACACTTTCGCTAACGGCGGACCATGGCGGCTTAAGGGCGCTTCTAAGCCCCCATATTGGTGGCAGAGTCGCTCGAGCACAGGTCATCTTCGGCTATCTCATACCAACAGGCATGGGCTTTTTACTGGTGAAGTCCTTCACCTCAGGCACGGGACAACCGCAAAGCCTTTTCGGCATGTTTGTTGTCGCTGTCTGCTGGTTCATCATCCTGATGGTCTCGGTCTCATCCATCTATATCGAGAAGGCGGATTTTGCCCGTCGCCGCAGCGAAGCAAAACTGGCCGCCGCGGCACTCACCGACGAGTTGACCGGGTTACCTAACCGGCGAAAATTCTTCGATGCAGGCCGACATGAACTGGAAAGGATCAAACGCACCCGGGGCGAACTTTGGGTACTGATGATCGACCTGGACCATTTCAAGAAGATAAATGATACCGCCGGCCATGCCGTTGGCGACCAGGTACTGGTGGCAACAGCAACCGTGTTGAAGCAGTCGGTACGCAAGGTCGATATCGCCAGCCGGCTGGGCGGTGAAGAGTTCGCGGTGCTGCTGACGGAAACCGGACGCGCTGGATGTGATCGAGTGGCCGAGAGTATCCGCAACAACATCGAGTCTCTGCCGATCCCTGGATGGACCGATATTCATGGCCCGGTCACTACATCGATAGGCTGCGCCCGCCTCCTGCCGACAGGCAGCCTGGATGAAACCCTGCATGCCGCCGACGAGGCGCTTTACCGCGCCAAGCACTGCGGCCGCAATCAGGTCGCGGTTAACGATGGCGACGCCATCATCAACCTGCAGAAAGACGCTTACTAAAGCCCGATCCTGGCCCGCAGTGCACAATAAAAAAGCGCCGGCGAAATCGCAGGCGCTTTTTTCATTTCAGCCAGCCCATCGGCTCGTCAAAAGAGCGATGGGCGACAGGTGGAGTATCAGGCGCTGTGCGCGATGATGTCCTTCCACTTGGCTGGGCCAGTGGTGTGCACTGACTCGCCAGAGGTATCGACCGCGACGGTCACCGGCATATCCTTCACTTCGAACTCATAGATCGCTTCCATACCCATTTCAGGGAATGCCAGCACCTTCGAGCCGGTGATAGCCTTGGAGACCAGGTATGCGGCGCCGCCCACAGCCATCAGGTAAACCGCCTGGTTATCCTTGATCGCGTCGATGGCGACCGGACCACGCTCGGATTTACCGATCATGCCCAGCAGGCCAGTGCTTTCCAGGATCTGACGGGTGAACTTGTCCATACGGGTGGAGGTAGTAGGTCCTGCAGGGCCAACCACTTCGTCACGGACCGGATCAACCGGGCCCACGTAGTAGATAAAGCGACCTTTGAGATCCACCGGCAGCTCTTCACCGTTGTTGAGCATCTCGACCATGCGCTTGTGCGCCGCGTCGCGACCGGTGAGCATCTTGCCATTGAGCAGGATGGTTTCGCCGACTTTCCACTCTTTAACCGCTTCCGGGGTGATCTCGTCCAGGTTGACGCGACGGGTGTTGGAGCCCACCTCGAAGGTCACTTCCGGCCACTCTTCCAGGCTCGGCGGCGTCAGCACGGCCGGGCCGTTACCGTTGAGCTTGAAGTGGGTGTGACGGGTCGCGGCACAGTTCGGGATCATGCAGACCGGCAGAGACGCTGCATGAGTCGGGTAATCCATGATTTTCACATCGAGGATAGTGGTCAGGCCGCCCAGACCCTGAGCACCGATGCCCAGCGCGTTGACCGCATCCATGATCTCCAGACGCAGCTCTTCAACGCGGTTCTGCGGGCCGCGCTCACGCAGCTCGTGGATATCGATCGGGTCCATCAGGGACTCTTTCGCCATGACCGCAGCCTTCTCAGCGGTACCGCCGATACCTATGCCGAGCATACCCGGCGGGCACCAGCCAGCGCCCATGGTCGGTACGGTTTTGACGATCCAGTCGACGATACTGTCAGACGGGTTCAGCATCACCATCTTGGACTTGTTCTCGGAGCCGCCACCTTTGGCCGCCACGTGAACCTCAACCTCGTCACCCTCTACGATCTCGTAGTGGATAACCGCCGGGGTGTTGTCCTTGGTGTTCTGACGCTTGCCGGCCGGATCAGCCAGGATGGAGGCGCGCAGCACGTTGTCCGGGTGCATGTAAGCCTGACGCACACCTTCATTGACCATATCGGTCACGGACATCTTCGCATCCCACTGCACGTTCATGCCGACCTTCAGGAAGACGGTCACGATACCGGTATCCTGGCAGATCGGGCGCTTGCCTTCGGCACACATGCGGGAGTTGATCAGGATCTGCGCCATGGCGTCCTTGGCCGCCGGGTTCTCCTCCTTCAGATAGGCTTCATGCACACCCTGGATAAAATCGATCGGGTGGTAGTAGGAGATGAACTGCAACGCATCGGCAACGCTGCTGATGAAATCATCCTGGCGAATAACGCTCATTCGTGACTCTCCATTCAGGCTGGGGCCATTAATCGATAGTGGCTCTGGTTTGGATCAGGGCGCTATTCAAGCTTTGACAGACTCGCTGGCACCCCTCGGATGGCGCAGGATTATACACCAGATGTCGCAACGATGGTGCGGCTTGTGCGACTAACGGTGTAGGCCAGGCTGCAGATCTAGCCGATGGTGACGCAAAACAGTAAACCGAAAATCATCACCAGACGCCCGGTAGCAGGCGGCAACGGGCGCCGCTCTTCCGGCGGCCGATTCAGATAACGCAGCGGCATCAGCATAAACGGCAGGGCCGCCAGCAGTGGCCAGGGCGCAGGAATCATATCCATCCCCCAAAGCAGCAGTGTACTCAGTGGCGTAAGCACCAGCAGCGCCAGGTAAAGCCCGCGCGCGCGCTCGTATCCGGCACGCACCGTCAGCGTCTTCAGCCCCTGCCCCTTGTCGCTCTCATAATCGCGCAGCTCATTACTGAGCAGCAGTAGCGATACCAGCAGGCTGATCGGTACCGACTGCGCCAGAATCAGGCCATTGAGCGAACCACCTACGGCGACGTAACTGCCAACCACCATGAACACGCCCATCAGCCAGAACACCAGCAGCACCGCCAGCCCTCGGGCCTTGTAGTTCAGTGGCCGCAGCGTATATCCCAGCGCCCCGATCAGGCCCACCAGGAACAGCCCCAGCAGCGCCATGGAGCGATCAAACACCAGGTAAAGCCCCAGAGGGGTCGCCAGCGCAAAACAGAGCATACCGAAACGGAAGTTACGCCGAATGGCGACTAGGCTGGCTTTTTCCTGCGCGCTATCACCGAGCTCAGCGATATCGGAATAGTCATTGATCAGGTTTACACCCGCCTGCAGCAGCAGTCCACCGACCAATACCAGCAGTGCGTTCAGCGGCATGAGCAGCCCCTGCTGCCAGGCGGCGGTGATTCCAATCAGACAGGTGGTGAGCGCCACGCCAAAAGAAAACGGCCGCAGTGCGCGTTTAAACTGGTACTTCTCTAGCGGGTAAGGGGGTAAGTTGCTCAAGTCGGTAACTGCCTGTCGCCAAAAACAAAACGGGAGCCTGAAGAGGCTCCCGTGATCATGCCATCATCCGGCGTACCGGACTAGCGCACTGCAGTTAATCAGCGATTAACGCGGCGGTGCGTTGGGCAGATCGCGCATCAGCAGCGCGTGGCGCATATCGGTATCGAAATCCAGCGGGATCGTCACACGGTGACCGGAACCCGGCGCCGCATCTACCGCCTCGCCCTTCTTGTTGTAGAGCTCGGACAGCTTGAAGCGACGGTTGCCGGCCGGAGTCATCAACTCCAGGGTATCGCCCATCTCAAAGCGGTTTTTCACATCGATCTCCAGCGTACCGCGCTGGGAATCGTGATCCAGTACTTCACCGACGAACTGCTGGTGCACGCCGATGGAGCTGCCGTTTTCGTAGTTCTGGTATTCGTCATGCACGTGGCGACGGTAGAAACCTTCGGTGTAACCGCGGTTCGCCATGTTCTCCAGTACGTCCATCAGACCCATATCGAACGGTTTGCCGGCAACGGCATCGTCGATCGCCTGGCGGTATGCCTGGGCGGTACGGGCTACATAATAGTGGGACTTGGTGCGGCCTTCGATCTTCAGGGAATCCACACCCATCTCCGCCAGCTTGTGTACGTGCTGGATGGCGCGCAGGTCCTTGGAGTTCATGATGTAGGTGCCGTGCTCGTCCTCGAACGCTGGCATGTACTCGCCAGGACGGTTCTCTTCCTGCAGCAGGAAGATCTGATCGGACGGCTTGCCTTCACCGAGGGCCGGCTCGTGGGTCGCAGCGCCCTGCTCAGCCGGATCGAACGACTGTACCGGCACCACATCGCCGGAGTCGTCTTCCTTCGCTTCGTGAGCGTCGTACTTCCAGCGGCAGGCGTTGGTGCAGGTGCCCTGGTTGGGATCGCGGTGGTTCATGTAGCCGGACAGCAGGCAACGGCCCGAGTAGGCGATGCAGAGCGAGCCGTGCACGAACACTTCCAGCTCCATCTCCGGGCAGCGGTCACGGATCTCGGCAACCTCTTCCAGCGACAGCTCGCGGGACAGGATCACGCGCTCGATGCCGTTGCGGTGCCAGAACTTCACCGACGCCCAGTTCATGGTGTTGGCCTGAACCGACAGGTGGATCGGCAGATCCGGGTACTTGTCCTTCACCATCATGATCAGGCCCGGGTCGGACATGATCAGCGCATCCGGACCCATCTCGATGACGGGCTCGATATCGCGCATGTAGGTGGTGAGCTTGGAGTTGTGCGGCAGGATGTTACTGGCCACAAAGAACTTTTTGCCCAGGTCATGGGCAATACGAATCCCTTCGGCCAGGTTGTCGTGCGTAAAGTCATTGTTACGCACACGCAGGCTGTAACGTGGCTGACCGGCATAAACCGCATCCGCGCCATAGGCGAATGCGTACTGCATATTTTTAAGCGTCCCCGCCGGGGACAGAAGTTCAGGAGTTCGCATCTTCAACAACGTATTTGGGTTAGAGGCTGCCCGCTCCGGCGGACAGGGGAATGTCAAAAAGCGGCGTGTAGACAGAACCACGCTCTCCGGGGCGGCTCTGGAACAGCACAACGGTATCGGCCGGTGCCGTTTCGCTAAGATCCGGCCAGGTTTCCGGCACGTTAAAACGGTTATCCGCCGGCAGGCGCCCCAGGGTCACGTGCGGACGAAAGCCTCGCTCGTGATATCCCACACCGGCGCGTTCGACCACCTTCGCCAGCTTCTGCTGCAGATCGGCCAGCGGGGCCGGCTCAGAGGTCAGTGCGGCCACCAGCGACAGCTGCGGATTCACCGGATAGTAGTCCAGTGTGTCCAGCGGCACGCGGAAGGGCGACACGTCGCAGAGCACTTTGCGCGCTTCCTGCTCCAGTTGCTGCACCTGATCGAGACTGATCTCATCCAGAAAACAGAGCGTCAGATGGTAGCTTGATGAATCCACCCAGGTGGCATCAAGCCCCCGGTCGTATTCGCACAGAGCGTCCGAGTAATCGGCCAGTGCGCGCGCTACCCGTTCAGGGATAGGCAAAGCAAAAAAGGCGCGTATGTCCATGCGCGGTGTGTGGTGCCTCTTTTTGAAACCGGCTATTGTGCCGCTGAAATGTGCGGGACGCAATCCCGAGTAAAAAAGTCAGTTAAATCAACCGCCCTCTACTCGGCGTTGCAGTTGGTTGAGCTGATCGCGCAGCTGCAGCAGGCTCTGGTTGAACTGACGGCGGGAACCGTCGATCGCCTGGATAGACTGTTCGATGCTGCTGATCTTGCGACTCAGGTCCGGCTGACTGTCCAGCTTCTGCTGCAGACTCTGCACCTTACCCTGCATCGACTGCTGGGCAGCCGTGCGCTCATCCTTTTCCAGCGAGAGCGCGAAACTGGCGTCGCTGCTGACCGATTCGATACGCGACTTCTGTTGGTCGAGCGAGCTCTCAAGGCTTGCCAGGGATTTCTTCACACTGGCCAGCTCCTGCTGAGTGCCTTCGACAGCTGCGACTTTTTTCTCGGTGTCCGCCAAAGTTTGCTGCAGCGACTCAACCGCCTTGCCCTGGGCATCCAGAGCTTTCTGCTGTTCTTCAAGCTGAGGCTTGTTACGCTGATAAGCTACGGTCCAGAGCTTGGCGATTTCGGAATCGAAATGCTCATACTTCTCCGAAGCCTGCCCTTCCAGCTCGCCAATGCGCCCCATCAGGGTCTGGCCCGCCTCACTGGCGCTATCGCTGTTCAGCGCCAACGTCTCTGACACTTCTGCCAGACGCTCGCGGGTTTTCTCCAGCTCTGCCTGCTGGGCATCCAGCGTCTTTTTCATCTCCAGGGTCCAGTAACCGAGGCCTGCAACACCTCCCGCCAACAGCAGCAGGATAAGGGTCAGCAGGAAACCACCGCCGCGACCGTTTTCAGGCTTGGCCGCCTTGGCAGGCCTTGGCGCTTGCCGCTCGGGGGCTGCCGCAGGTTTACGTACCGGCTCATCCGACTCCAAGCCCTGCAGGTCCAGCCCTGGCTCTTTGCGTTCACTCATAGTTCGATATTCAATCCATGTCCGCTGGGGAAAATCACACTAGCAGCTTTACCAAAGACGAAAAAGCCCCGCAATTGCGGGGCCTTTCAAGACCTAAGCGTCGGGGCTGGCTTACATCATGCCGCCCATGCCGCCCATTCCACCCATGCCGCCCATGTCAGGCATAGCCGGCTTGTCTTCCGGGTGTTCAGCAACCATAGCTTCGGTGGTGATCATCAGACCAGCGATAGAAGCAGCCGCCTGCAGTGCAGAACGGGTTACTTTAGCCGGGTCGAGGATACCCATTTCCAGCATGTCGCCGTACTCTTCGGTAGAAGCGTTGAAGCCGAATGCGCCGTCACCAGCACGTACCTTGTCGACGACAACAGAGCCTTCGCCGCCAGCGTTGCTGACGATCTGACGCAGCGGAGCTTCCATGGCGCGCAGCGCCAGCTGGATACCGATGGTCTGGTCGTGGTTGTCACCTTCCAGGCCAGCGATTGTGCTCAGAGCGCGGATCAGTGCAACACCACCGCCAGGTACCACGCCTTCTTCGACAGCGGCACGAGTAGCGTGCAGAGCGTCGTCAACGCGGGCTTTCTTCTCTTTCATTTCGACTTCGGTAGCAGCGCCAACCTTGATCACGGCAACACCGCCGGCCAGCTTGGCAACACGCTCCTGCAGTTTTTCGCGGTCGTAATCGGAAGAAGTTTCTTCGATCTGGACGCGAATCTGCTGAACGCGGGCGTCGATATCAGTCTTGGAACCAGCACCGCCAACAACGGTGGTGTTTTCCTTGGTGATGTTGACGCGCTTAGCGGTACCCAGCTGATCCAGGGTAACGGTTTCCAGGCTCAGACCGACTTCTTCGGAGATAACCTGACCACCGGTCATGATAGCGATATCCTGCAGCATCGCCTTACGACGGTCGCCGAAGCCCGGAGCCTTAACAGCGCAGACTTTAACGATACCGCGCATGGTGTTGACGACCAGAGTCGCCAGCGCTTCGCCTTCAACGTCTTCAGCGATGATCAGCAGCGGACGGGAAGACTTGGCAACCTGCTCCAGAGCCGGCAGCAGTTCGCGGATGTTACCGATCTTTTTGTCGACCAGCAGCACGAACGGATCTTCCAGTTCGCAAGCCTGGGTTTCCTGTTCGTTGATGAAGTACGGAGACAGGTAACCGCGGTCGAACTGCATACCTTCAACAACGTCCAGCTCGTTTTCGAAGCCGGAACCTTCTTCAACGGTGATAACGCCGTCTTTACCGACTTTTTCCATCGCGTCAGCGATGATCTTGCCGACTTCAGCGTCAGAGTTGGCAGAGATGGTGCCGACCTGAGCGATCGCTTTGTAGTCTTCACACGGAGAAGACATTTCAGCCAGCTGTGCAACAACAGCAGCAGCGGCTTTATCGATACCGCGCTTCAGGTCCATCGGGTTCATGCCAGCAGCAACGGACTTCAGACCTTCGTTGACGATAGCCTGGGCCAGTACGGTTGCAGTGGTAGTACCGTCACCGGCAACGTCGTTGGCCTTGGAAGCAACTTCCTTAACCATCTGCGCGCCCATGTTTTCGAACTTGTCTTTCAGTTCGATCTCTTTAGCAACGGAAACACCGTCTTTGGTGACGGTCGGAGCACCGAAAGCCTTGTCGAGTACAACGTTACGGCCTTTCGGGCCCAGGGTTGTTTTAACCGCATCCGCCAGAATGTTTACGCCGGCCAGCATGCGCTGACGGGCATCATCACCGAAACGTACGTCTTTAGCAGCCATTATCTGTATATCCTGTAATTCAGTCTGTTGTTAACGTTATGAGCGATTAACGCGACGATCAGTCTTCCAGTACGCCGTAGATTTCGCTTTCCTGCATGATCAGCAGCTCGTCATCACCGAGTTTCACGGTGTTGGAGCCGGCATACTGACCGAACAGGACTTTATCCCCCACTTTGACAGACGGCGCTTGAACTTCACCGTTGTTCAGCACGCGACCGGGGCCGACCGCGACGACTTCACCGCGATTCGGTTTCTCGGCAGCAGAACCCGGCAGGACAATGCCGCTCGCCGTGGTGGTCTCTTCCTCACTGCGACGAACTACTACACGGTCGTGAAGTGGACGAATATTCATCTGGTTGTTCTCCTGGTATCTAGGATCCAATGCGATGTTGGTTTTATTAACTGGGCCCGGGTGGGTGCCCAATTGTTTTAAATATCTGTGGCTTCTTTTGTGGGGCCGCCCCTACCGATTTCAACGGTGCGGAGAAAATTTTTTTAACTCTCCGGGAGGGGGAAGCAAAATCGGCCCGCTGCTCCGTATGTGGGGTGGGCCGATGTGGGATTCAAGGGGTAAACGCGGAAAGATTTTGTGGGTTCAGTCTTTGTTCTCGGTGCGGTCGATCACTTCGCCCTCGATCACATCGCCATCGCGCGTTGGCGGCTCTCCGGCGCCCGGTCCAGACTGTTGAAAACCACCCTGCGCCGTACCCGAGGCCGCGATCACGGTGAAACGGCTCAACAGCAGACGCACAAAGGCTTGACGCACCGGAGGAATGAGGCAACTAAAGCCCATGATATCGGTGACAAATCCGGGGGTGATCAGCAGCGCGCCGCCGACCGCAAGAACGATTCCCTCAACCATCTCCTGGCCCGGCACCTCATTGCGGCTGAGCCGCTCCTGCGCACGACCCAGCGTTGCCAGGCTCTGGTACCTGAGCATATTCACGCCGATAAAAGCGGACAGCAGCACCAGCCCGACGGTGTACCAGGCACCTATTGCCTGCCCCACCTGAATCAGAACAGTAATTTCAACGATCGGAATGATTACAAAAAGAATAAACAGAAAGCGCATCGCTCACCTCAGTCATTGCTGGCTGCCAGAAGCCTACCAGAGAGCGGCCGTGAACGGTAATCAGAGCAAAAAGGAGGGCTCAGACGCCAGCAGCGTCATGACCGCTAAATGAATTTTGCTGCAGTAGCGAAGCCGCGTGTTGCAGCGCAACATATTGCGGCGCACAATGAAGACTGCTACAGCCATCACAATGTATTACCCCCAATACAGAGGACTAGCTTTATGGATCTGAAAGACAAGGTTATTGCTATTACCGGTGGCGGCCGCGGCCTGGGCCGCGCCATGGCTCTGGAACTGGCGGACAAGGGCGCCAAACTGGCGCTGGTCGACCTGAACCAGGCGGATCTCGATGAAACCATCAATATGTGTGTCGAAAAAGGCGTTGAAGCGCGGGGCTACGTTTTCGATATCAGCGAAGAGTCGGAAGTGGAAAAGCTGTTCGATGCCATCGTCAGCGACCTGGGTACGCTGCAAGGTCTGGTCAACAACGCCGGCATCACCCGCGACGGTCTTTTCGTCAAGGCGAAGGATGGTCAGGTCATCTCCAAGATGTCGAAGGAGAACTGGGACCTGGTGCTCAAGGTCAACCTCACCGGCACCTTCCTCTGCGGTCGCGAAGCCGCCGCCAAGATGATCGAGCTGGGCACCGAAGGCTGCATCATCAACATCTCCTCAATCTCCCGTTCCGGCAATATGGGCCAGACCAACTACACCGCCACCAAGGCAGCGGTGGAAGCGATGGCGGTGACCTGGGCCAAGGAACTGGCGCGTTACGGTATCCGTGCAGCGTCCATAGCACCGGGTTACATCGGTACCGAGATGGTCATGGCGATGAAGCCGGAAGCGCGGGAAAAGATCGAGGCGATGATCCCCACCAAGAAACTGGGCAAACCGGAGCAGATCGCGAAAACCGTATCGTTCATTTTCGAGAACGATTACGTCGACGGTCGCTGCCTGGAAATCGACGGCGCCCTGCGCATCTAGGCCAGCCGTCAGCCACTACGCCCGGGACCAGATCCCAAGCTGCCCCGGGCACCCTCCCCTCCGCTTGATACTCAACCCTTTCTTGATTTCCTGCGCCCCTGACGCACAATATTGGGCCGGCCCAGCCAGACCACAGGATCCCCATGTCTTACAGCACCCTGCGCCAATGGATCAGCGCCTTCGGCGTCTACCTTAAGCCCCGCCCTCTGATTCTGCTGTTTCTCGGGTTCTCTTCCGGTCTGCCGCTGCTACTGGTGTTCTCCTCACTATCGTTCTGGCTGCGCGAGGCCAATATAGAACGTAGCACCATCGGCTTGATCTCCTGGGTCGCCCTGGCCTACGCGTTCAAATGGGTCTGGGCACCGCTGGTGGACCGAATCAAGTTACCGGTGCTGGGCGATCTGCTGGGGCGGCGGCGCAGCTGGATGCTGCTGGCACAGCTGGGCGTTGCCGGCGGTCTGCTCGGCATGGCGCTGAACGATCCCGCTCAGAACCTTGAATTTACCGTCTGGATGGCGCTGCTGGTTGCCTTCTGCTCCGCCACCCAGGACATCACCGTGGATGCTTACCGCATCGAATCGGGCGATGAGAGAATGCAGGCCGCCATGGCCGCTACCTACATGGTGGGTTATCGCCTGGCGATGATCACATCCACCGCCGGTGTGCTCGCCCTCGCGGCGTTGGTTGATCCCAGCGAAGACACCTACCAATACGCCCCCTGGCTGTTCGCTTACGGCACCATGGCGATGCTGATGATCCCGGGCATTCTTACCACCCTGCTATCGCCCGAGCCCAAGGCCCCGGCGAACCAGGAGATCGAGTCGCAGATCCAGCAGGTGCAGCACTGGATATCTCATTCCGGTCGCAATAATGACCGTTTCTCACGTGCCGTCGGCTGGATCTATATCACCCTGGTTTCCCCTTTTGCCGACTTTATCAGGCGTTACCGCTGGCAGGCGTTGCTGATCCTGGCCCTGATCGGCAGCTACCGTATCGCCGATATCGTGATGGGTGTGATCGCCAACGTTTTTTATGTAGATATCGGTTTTACCAAGGCGGAGATCGCCGCCGTTACCAAGGTATTTGGCGTCATCATGACGCTGGTCGGAGCTCTGGCCGGTGGCGTACTGGTAAACCGTTTTGGCGTGATGAAGATTCTGTTTATTGGCGCACTGCTGGCCGCGAGCACCAACCTGCTGTTCGCCCTGATGGCGCTGAACGGCCCTATCGTCGAACTGCTGATGGTGGTGGTCTCACTGGATAATTTCAGCGCAGGAATCGCTACAGCAGCGTTTGTCGCCTACCTGTCAGCCCTGACCAACATCCAGTACTCCGCAACCCAGTACGCCCTGTTCAGCTCGATCATGCTGTTGCTGCCGAAGTTCCTCGGCGGCTTTTCCGGCATCGCCGTCGACTCGATCGGTTATCCGCTGTTCTTTACCGGCACAGCGATTCTGGGGCTTCCGGTACTTGTCCTGATTGTTCTGGCGGCCCGCCATACTCAGATCAAACATCAGCCAACGCCGCCGGCTGACGGGAGCCATTAAAACTCCTGTTCATTTTTTAGGCCGCAACTTATTGCAAATGATATTGATTATCATTACATTCAATAAAAGCGCCTATTAACGAACAGGGAGAGATACCATGGCCTATCAGATTGACGCCTGGCTGGAACGCAAGGACCCGGAACTGAGAGTCACGCTGCGCAATACAGGAGTGGTGCTGCTGCACTGGCACAGCGCAGAGCTGCAACCGATGCTGGATGCGGGGCTGCTCAACCCGGAGGACTTCTGCAGCTGTCAGGGCAAGGAGAAAGAACTGGTGAGGGAGCTGTTTCTACTGGCCTGCATGGAAGAGAACGGCTGCAAACGCTGCAACGGTAGCGACGGGAAGAAGCACTGAGCCCTCCCCGTCGCTAATTCGTCCCGCCACCAGAACGACTGGCGCGGAACCGGCTCAGTCGCGGAAATTGTTGAACTGCAGCGGCAGTTCGATATCCGCTTCGCGCAGCAACGCCATCGCCTGTTGCAGGTCATCGCGCTTTTTGCCGGTCACACGGACTTTTTCGCCCTGAATCTGTGACTGCACCTTCAGCTTGCTCTCCTTGATCAGCTTGGTGATCTTCTTCGCCATGGCCTGATCCAGCCCCTGGCGCAGTATGGCTTGCTGAGTCGCTTTGACACCACTGACATCGGGATCTTTCACTTCCATACACTTGGTGTCGATCTTGCGACCGATCAGCTTGGCACGCAGCACATCCAGCATCTGCTGCAGCTGGAAATCCACCTCTGCGGTCAGCGTTACGGTTTCATCCTGCAGCGCAAAATCCGCACTCACACCTTTGAAGTCATAACGATTTTCGATTTCACGGTTAGCCTGATCCACCGCGTTGGTCACTTCATGCATATCCAGTTCGGATACGATATCGAACGAAGGCATTTTCTGTCTCCTGAATAGGTGCATTCGGTACGGCCTGCCTGGCTTCTGCCCTACCGAACTTCAACTTTATTACTTTCTGTGATCCTGCCCGCACCGGTATCATGATGCTTTGCTTTACCCGCAAAGGAGATACAGATGCACTGGCATATTCTGGGCGCCGGCGCCGTGGGCTGCCTGTTTGCCGCGCGCCTTGAGCGGGCCGGTATCGACGTCAGCCTGCTGCTGCGCTCACCAGAGCGCCAGCAACAACTGAACCTGAACGCTAACCGTATAAGCTTACAGGACGGCGACCGGGTTGAAGAAGTGCCGATGCAAGCCGAACTTATCGAGGACGGGAATCCGATCAGCCACCTGCTGGTCACCACCAAGGCTTACGACAGCGCCAGCGCTCTGGAAAGTATCGCTCTGCGTCTGCTAACGGGCGCGCAAATCCTACTGCTTCAGAACGGTTATGGCCATCAGCAGGAGATCGCCCGCCGCTTCTCCGCATGGCCGGTCTGGGCGGGAATCACCACCTCCGGTGTACGTCGCCTGTCACCGTTTCAGCTGAAACTGGCCGGCCAGGGGGAAACCCGCATCGGGCCACTGAACCCGGCGGCAGTACAATACGGGACATTACCCGATGGCTGGCAGCAGTTGGAACACCCGGTTATCGCTACCGATATTGAACGGGCGCTGTGGCAGAAACTGGCGATCAACGCGGCGATTAACCCGCTGACAGCGCTGCTGGGACGACCCAACGGCGCTCTGCTGGAGCCCCAATATCTGCCACAATTAACCGGTGTCTGCCGCGAGATCGAGGCGGTCGCCAGCGCCTGCGGCCAAACGCTGTTCGATACGCCGCTGCTTGAACAGGTACTCAAGGTCGCCCGGGATACGGCGGAAAACCGTTCATCGATGCTGGAGGATTTCAGCGCCGGTCGAGCCACAGAGATTGAACAGATCACCGGCTTTTTATGCGCCGAGGCGGACAGACAGCGGGTGGCGACGCCATTAAACAGGGAGCTGCTGAATGCGGTAGTCTACCGACAGGGCAGAGCGTAAAAGAGGATTGAGCGTGTCGAAAAGCCAAAAGATGAAGCGGTCGGAATATGAAGAACTGAAGCTTGAGCTGCAGATCGAGCTGCTGAAGATGCAGAACTGGGTACGCGCCAGCGGCGAGCGGGTGCTGATCCTGTTTGAGGGCCGGGATGCCGCCGGCAAGGGCGGCACCATCAAGCGCTTCATGGAGCACCTGAATCCGCGTAGCGCCCGGGTTATCGCGCTGGAAAAACCCACCGAGCGGGAAAAAGGGCAATGGTACTACCAACGCTACATCAAGCACCTGCCCGCCGCCGGCGAGATCGTGCTGTTCGACCGTTCCTGGTACAACCGTGCCGGCGTAGAGCGGGTGATGGATTTCTGTACGCCGTCGGAATATCTGGAGTTCATGCGCCAGACGCCTGAACTGGAGCGAATGCTGGTACGCAGTGGTATCAAGCTGTTCAAGCTATGGTTCGAGGTCAGCCGTGACGAGCAGTTCCGCCGCTTCCAGTCACGCCGTACCGACCCGCTGAAGCACTGGAAGCTCTCTCCCATCGATATGGCTTCGCTGGATAAATGGCACGATTACACCGAGGCCCAGGCCGCCATGTTCCGCCACACCGACACCGCAGAAGCCCCCTGGACACTGATCCACTCCGATGACAAGAAGCGCGCCCGCATCAACGCCATGCGCTTTATCCTGGCCAGCCTGCCCTACCCCGACCGCAACCAGGAGATTCAGCTGCAACCGGACTCGAAAATCGTCCTGCCCGCGCACCAGGCGCTGAAAGAACTAGAATGAAGCAAAAACCGCACAGGGGGAGAACCGATGGGTAACAGACTGACTCGACTTTATACCCGCCGCGGCGATAAGGGCACCACAGGCCTGGCCAACGGCAGCCGGGTCGCCAAGACTCATCCGCGCATCGAGGCGCTGGGCGATGTGGACGAGCTCAACTCCCTGCTGGGGCTGCTCGCCGCCGAGCTGTCTGATGACGACGAGCTGCACACCGACCTGATGCAGATCCAGAACGACCTGTTCGATCTGGGCGGCGAACTGGCCGTGGCGGACAGCAACTACACGGTGATCGACGCCAGTTGCCTGGAAACGCTGGAGGAGCGCGTCGACCTGCTCAACGAAACTCTGCCGCCTCTGCAGGAGTTTATTCTGCCAGGCGGCAACCGCAGCGCAGCTCAGGCACACCTGGCCCGCAGTGTCTGCCGCCGCGCCGAGCGCCGCATGGTGGAACTTGCCGCCAACGACACAGTCAATCCATTAGCAATCGCTTATCTTAACCGCCTGTCAGATCTGCTGTTCGTTTATGCGCGGATTCTGGCCCGGCGCAACGATGGTGCAGAGATACTCTGGCGCCCAAGGGCTGCCCGGAAAACCGATAACAAAGAGAACGAGAGCAATGATGCCCAAGCTTCTGACAACTAACTTCATGGAAAAGAACTTACTTGCTGCAGGACTCATACTGGGCCTGCTGCTGCCAACCCAGGCCCGCGCGGACTGCGCCTTCGATCAGACCATCTGTGAAGCGCGCTGCAGCATCAAGCACTTTGACAGCAATGCCGCACGCCTGGGCTGCGAATCACGCTGCGCCGCCGAACGCGCCGCCTGCAGCACCGAAGCCGGCGCCAAAAAAGCGCTTGAGATGGGTAAGGATGCCTGGGACGACACCGGCGCCTTTGTCGAAGGCTTTACCGGTGATGACCCCGACGATGAGAAAAAGAGCGAGGAAAAGAGCGACCAGGAGTCACCCTGAGATCCATCAATTCGGCTTGCTGCCAGCGCGCTGGTTGAGTTCCAGCGCCAGCCTTACCTGCACTAAAAACTGGTTGAAGATGCGAAATGCCGCATCATCGAGCGGCGCACCGCCGGCCCGGATATCGGCGTAAAACATCCCCACCGGCCGCGAACCCACACGCAGGGGCGCCGCTACAAACCCCGCCGGCGCAAGGATTCTGCCAAGATCAGCCGGCAGCCTTTCCACCCAGCCCTTCTCCGAGCAGTCCGCTACCAGCAGCGTACTGTCCTGTTCCACCAGGCGAATAAACAGCTGCCCCAGCGGTTCTTTGAGGGAAAGCTGAAGCGCAGCGGAGAGTTCCTCGGAACCAGCACCCCGTGTTACCCGCGCACTGAGTTGTTTGCCATCCTTGCTCAACAGGCAAAAGGCGACCCGCTCCAGGCGGGAGCAGCGCTCGATCGCCTCGATGGTTGTATCCACCAGTTTCGATGAGGTCGCCGCTTCACCAACCAGCTGATTCATCTTGTCGAGATAATCCAGCTGCAGCTGACTCTGGCTGACAACCTGAGAGGTATCCGGCGCTGCTGCCTCGGCAACTCCGAACTGTTCGGCGCGGCTGCTGATATAGAACGCCAGCTTGCGCGAGAGCTCATCCAGGTCGCTGTTACCGCTGCCTCGAAATGGCGGCTTTAATGTATGCGGGTTAAGGCCGTAATCGACACTGAGATCGCAAACCTGGCGGAAAGAGGCGTTGATCGCCTCTTCCAGCTGCTCCTGGGTCAGACCGGTGTTGGCAGATATCTGCTTGATCCGGCGTGTGTAATCCAGCTCACGGCCGGTATCCCGGTAGTAGATCATCTCCAGCAGATCGTGGCTGCCGGCGGCCAGCAGATGGTTGAGCTTGTGGGCCGGGCGCAACTGTTCGGCGGTCATCGGATCCATCGTCTCCACCACCGTTTTGGGAAAACCCCAGCTCTGGGTCAGATCCTGGCCGATATCGCTGAAGTGCCCGCCCAGCTGACGCAGCTGAATCTTTGTCCAACTGTCTTTGCCTTCCGCGCGTTCCGCCAGCATCACCCGATAGCGAGCCGGCAAGGTGAAGGCGACGATAATCTCTCCGAGACGGTAGAGCAGTCCGCAGATGTAGCTCTGCTCCACATCCTGGGCGCCACAGCGGATAGCGATCTCCCGCGCCATGGCGGCGTTGAGAAATGCACTGATCAGCAGCCGGTCTATACCGGTCTCCGGCTGGGCTGCATTGAAGGTTTCGATCAGTTTGAGAGTCATCGACAGGTTCTGAATACGCTCGAACCCGATCAGCACCACCGCCCTGGAGACCACGCTGATCTTGCCGTGGCTGCGGTTGTAATGCGGCGTGTTGGCGATCTTAAGCAGCTTGGCAGAGAGGTTGGCGTCTTTCATCACCGCCATGGCCAATGCCATGGCGTCGCTCTCGCGGGAAGAGCTGACCTGTTGAATACGGTTCACCGTGGCGCTGAAGATCGGCAGATCTCCCAGGCTGTCCAGCTCCGCATAAATCGCATTCAAAGTGTTCTGATATTTCACCGACTACCACACCTGTGAACCGCAGTTGCTCAATGGTTAGAGTGTTCCCATATACCTACATTAGAAGATTATATGAAAACCCTTGACGACTGAATGTAAATTTCCTGCGGCCCTGGCCTTTTAGCGCGAGCTGCGCACATCAGCCACGGCGTTGCAAAGCGCCTCCAGACCATCGAGAAAACGGGGCGTTGCCCTGTGCATCTGATCGGCCTGCAGGGTCACCAGTTGGTTCAGCGCCACCGCTGGAATCTGCTGCCAGGGCAGCCAGCGCTCGCGCCAGCTGGCGGCAAGTTCATTGGTGCTGACGATAATATCGGGTTTTGCCGCGATGACCGCTTCGAGGTTCAGCTGGGGCACGCTTTCCGGTCGCTCCGCAAAGACATTGTCGGCGCCGCAGAATGTGATCGCCTCGCCGATCAGCGTACTCTTGCTGACGCTCAGCAGGGGATCATCCCAAAGCTGGTAGAAAAGACGCGGACGAGGCCCGGCTTGCGGCGCCAAACGGGCAAGGCGATCACGAAAAGCGCCAGCTGCCCCGGCTGCTTCCGATTCCCTGGCGGTTAACCGGCCAAGCAGCTCCAGGTTGCGGGGGATATCATCCAGGGTCACCGACGAAAGGCGAAAAACGCGCAGCCCCATGGATTCAAGATTCTGCAGCCTCGCTTCGGGATTACCCTGCTGCCAGGCCAGCACCAGATCGGGCTTGAGCGCGAGAATCGCTTCCAGATTGAACTGCTGATAGTCGCCCACCTGCGGCAGCTCAGCGACCGGCGGTGGATAGTCGGTATGCGCCACACGGCCGACAATCAGGTCGCCGGCACCGATGGCATAGAGGTTTTCAGCGATGTTGGGAGCCAACACGACAATCCGCTTTACCGGCTGTTGCAGGTTTAGCGTTTTGCCAGAGGCATCGGTCAGAACCTGGGCCTGAAGCAGGCCAGGCAGAAGCAACAGCAGTACAACAAGAAAGCGCGCCATATCAGCCCCCGGAAGAAAAGCGCAGTATACGCGCTCAACCACCGGGGACCAGTCCAGTGGACTTAAGGAGAGATTCTCTCAGAGTTTGATCAGGGTACGACCTCTCACCTCGCCACGCAGGATCCGCTCCGCGTAGTCGGGTACCTCATCCAGGCTGATCTCCTGCCCGACATCCCCGAGAAGGTCCAGATCCAGGTCACTCAACAGGTTCTGCCATGCCTGTTGGCGAACGGGAGTCGGACAGTTAACCGAGTCCACGCCCTGCAGGCGAACATTGCGCAGGATAAACGGCATCACCGTTACCGGCAGCTCATGACTGCCCGCCAGGCCACAGGCAGCAACGGTGCCGCTGTAGTGGGTTTCCGCCAGCGCCCTGGCCAGCACCGTTCCGCCCACGGTATCAACGACACCCGCCCAGAGCTGTTTTTCCAGCGGGCGCGGCGGCGCGGCCATCTCGTCACGGCTACGGATCTCTTTCGCGCCCAGTTTACGCAGATAACCCTCTTCGCTGGTTCGCCCGGTCGCTGCGACCACATCAAAGCCCTTTTTCGCCAGCAGCGCCACGGCCACACTGCCCACACCACCGGAGGCGCCGGTCACCAGCACAGGCCCCTGCTCGGGTGTAACACCGCCCTGCTCCAGCGCCATCACACAGAGCATCGCGGTCAGGCCAGCCGTGCCTATCAGCATGGCGGTGCGCCCCGACATACCGTCCGGCAGCGGTACCAGCCAGTCGGCCTTTACCCGCGCTTTCTCTGCCATACCGCCCCAGTGGCGCTCGCCCACGCCCCAACCGGTGAGAACCACTTCATCTCCCGCTGCAAAGCGTGCATCTGCAGAGCTGGCAACACGACCGACAAAGTCGATGCCCGGTATCGCCGGGAAGGAGGAGATAATCTTGCCCTTGCCGGTTACCGCCAGGCCATCCTTATAGTTCAGTGAGGAGTAGGCCACATCAACGAGAACCTCGCCTTCAGGCAGAACGCTCTCATCGAGTTCGCGGATTTCCGCCTGGGTTTTGCCATCCACCTGATCCAGTACCAGTGCCTTGAACATGGAACACCTCCGCTTTAATTAGCTTTATTTGTCTATGTAGAGCATTTCGCGCTGCTCAGCATCCAGCCTGAGATAAGACTGAAAAATAGCACAGACCTATTTGTCTGACTTATTTACAAATAAGAATCCAACACCACCCCGCTATTTGTCAAACAAATTAACAATAGACAATCGATGTGAAATAATCGGCCCATATCTTCTATCTCACAGCCAGCAGGATATTGCCTTGGAATTCAGCCCCGTAAGCCAGCAGGATCTGCCGCGTCAGATCGCCGATCAGATTCGCCAGGCGATCACCGAAGGCAGTATCGGTGCAGACGAACGCCTGCCCACCGAAGAGGAACTGGCAAAACGCTTTGGCGTTTCCCGACCGACGATCCGCGAGGCGCTGAAACGCCTGGCGGCACAGAACCTGATCCGCTCGAAACGCGGCCCCAGCGGCGGCACTTTTGTGAACCGCCCCGACCTGGTCGAGCTGGGTGAAGAGCTCGCCAGCTCAACCCGCCTTCTGGTCGGCCTTAACAGCCTGTCACCGGAAGAGATGATCCAGTGCCGGCTCGAGATGGAGCAGCTCTGCGCGGGCCTGGCGGCTCGAAACCGAGCCGAGGCCGACCTCTCAGCCCTGGAAAGTGCACTGGCGCAACAGCGACGCTTTATCGACCAGCCTGAACAATTCTGCCGTGCTGATGTCTGTTTTCACCGGGCCCTGGTGGATGCCAGCGGCAACGCCCTGCTCAAACTGCTGATGTTTGCGGTGATCGAAGGGTTACAGCCGGTCAGTAATATGATCGTATTTCGTTACCCCGAGCGTGACCTGATCATCAGCCAGCATGAGGCATTGCTAAGCGCTATACGCGCCGGTGATGAGACGGCAGCCCGTGAGCAGATAGTGCGCCAGGTAGAAACCCTCGCCGCACAGATGCGTCGGGCGCAAGACGAAAGTCGCCGTTCACGGGCATAGGCAGAGCAACCGCTTTGTCTTATTCTAGGGAAGCCTTTAGTAGGCCGTGGCAATCAGTTGCCCGGCACGAAGTTGAAGTAAGGAGATGTTGTGGAAGCGAGTAACGCCTGGACATTGGCTTTGGTGGGCGCCGCGATCGGCCTTGTCATTGGATACCTGCTGGGCCGGATCGGTGGCGGCAAACAGGAGACACTGAAACAGGAGCTCAACGACGCTCATGCTGAACTGGCCCGCTATAAGGATCAGGTCAACGAACACTTTGAAACCACTGCGGAACTGGTCAACGGGCTGACCGAACAGTACCGCCAGGTTCATCAGCACCTGGCCGCGGGGGCACAGACTCTTTGCAACGATCAGCGCCCTGGCGAGGCCCTGCAGGCTTCACTGCAGCCGCGCATCAGCAAGCAGGATATCCCCACGGTAACAGACGCCCTCGAAAACGAGGATGCAGAAGAGCAGCCGCAGCCACCGCGTGATTACGCCCCTAAAGCCGGGGACGAGGAAGGCACGCTGTCAGATACCTACGGCCTGAAGAAAAAGCAGGAAGAGGAAGAGATTCCGACACCCGCTGACCCCTCCGCCGCGCCGGCCACTGACGAAGACGAAACCAAAGAGCGCAAACGCGGCTGAACCTTAAGTAGATAGACATTAACGGGGCCCTGAACAGGCCCCGTTATTCATTCAACTCAAACCGGATTGTCGATATCGACAAATCGGTGTTCCAGCCCAAAATGGCGCGCCAGATGTTCTCCCAGCGCCTGAACACCATAACGCTCCGTTGCGTGGTGCCCGGCACCGATGTAGTGGATACCCGCCTCACGGGCAAAATGCACTACCGGCTCGGAGATCTCCCCGGTCAGGAATGCATCCGCCCCCAGAGCTTCCGCCTGTTCCACCATCCGGTCGGCGGAACCGGTGCACCAGCCGATACGATGAATCAGTCTGTCGCCACCGCTGACCACCTGAGGAGTCCGACCCAGCACCCGCTCTACCCGCGCGGTCATCTCTTCCAGCGTCAGCGGCTTTTCCAGCACCCCCATATTGCCTACGCTAAGCGGGTTACCTGGCTCCAGCCCTGACTGCACATCAATACCGAGAAGGTGCCCCAGGCGCGCGTTGTTACCGTATTCAGGGTGCGCATCCAGCGGCAGATGGTAGGCAAGCAGGTTGATATCGGCGCCCAGCAGTGTCTTCAATCGCTTATGCTTGATACCGGTAACCTGCGCCGGCTCGCCCTTCCAGAAGTATCCATGGTGTACCAGCACCAGATCGGCACCCCAGGCAACAGCCTCATCGAGCAACGCCTGGCAGGCAGTGACACCGGTGAGTATCTTGGCGACCTGACTGCGCCCTTCCACCTGCAGGCCATTGGGGCAGTAATCCTTGAAGCGGCTGCTCTGCAGAATCTGATCGCAATACTCA
This sequence comes from Marinobacterium lutimaris, assembly GCF_900108065.1. Lineage (GTDB taxonomy): Bacteria > Pseudomonadota > Gammaproteobacteria > Pseudomonadales > Balneatricaceae > Marinobacterium_D > Marinobacterium_D lutimaris. The sequence continues at coordinate 375,617 of NZ_FNVQ01000002.1, forward strand.
ACCAGCGCGGTTCTGGATACGCCTTTTCTTTCAGTCATGATATTTCCCATTTATCCGCAACTATCCGTATAATCGGCTCAAACCAACGATTCATTCGCGGCTTAACAAAGCACTTACTAAAGCGCGCTCCGCCCTTTTTGATTTTACTTTATGCGCATACTCTCGTTTCTTGGCTGGCCCATTCTGACCGGCATACTGGCGGCTATCCTGATACTCCAGCTCAAACCCGAGCTGCTGGGTTCAGGCCCGCGCGTGGAAATTCGCGAAGCCGGTAGCTCTCAGACCTCCCAGAGCGGCCCGTTCAGCTATGCCGACGCAGTTGATCAGGCCGCCCCGGCGGTCGTCAACATCTACACCCGCCGCGTCAACAATAACGATGAAAAGCAGGGCGACGACTCTATCTACCGTCACTACTTCGATAGCGAAAATCCGCCCGCGAGCGAACAGGTACATGCCAGCCTCGGCTCTGGCGTTATTATCAATGACCAGGGTTACGTGGTCACCAATAACCATGTGATCAGCGGCGCAGACTCCATCATTGTAGCGCTGCAGGATGGCCGCGAAGCAGCCGCCAAGATCGTCGGCACCGATCCCCCCACCGATATTGCGGTACTGAAGATAAACCTGCCTGACCTGCCCACAGTCACCCTGGCCCCCACCGGCAACCTGCGAGTGGGCGATGTGGTGCTGGCCATCGGCAACCCGTTTGGCGTCGGCCAGGCGGTTACCCAGGGTATTATCAGCGCCACCGACCGCAACAGCCTGGGCCTGAACACCTACGAAGACTTTATCCAGACCGATGCGGCGATCAACCCCGGCAACTCCGGTGGCGCACTGATCGACCCTACCGGGAACCTGGTCGGCATCAACACCGCGATCTTCAGTAAGTCAGGCGGCTCCGAGGGCATAGGCTTTGCGATTCCCTCTGACCTGGTGAAGCAGGTGCTGCAGGACCTGATCGAACAGGGCCGCGTGGTGCGCGGCTGGGTGGGCGTTGAGGCCCAGGCGTTGAACCCGCGTCTGGCAGAATCTTTCGGTCTGGACCAGAGCCAGCATGGCCTGATCATCGCCGGCATCTATCGCGACAGCCCGGCCCACGAAGCTGGCCTGCGCCCCGGCGATATTCTGCTGGCGTTTGATGGCAAACCGATCACCGACGCCGGCCACACCACCATGAACGCCATTGCCCGCCTCAAGCCCGGCGAAAAGGCGAGCTTTACCATCTACCGTGACGGCGAACAGATGGATATCGTGGTAACCACCACCGAAAGGCCGGCGGAAGTTAACTGATCCCGACTTTTCACCCATAAAAAAGCACGCCCGAAGGCGTGCTTTTTTGTACCTGATGGCGCTTAAGCGATCAGGACTTGATGCGGTATTCGGCGGAACGAGCGTGGGCGGTCAGGCCTTCGCCACGCGCCAGCACCGAAGCCACCTTGCCCATTTCCGACGCGCCCTCGTCGGAGAACATGATCAGCGATGAGCGCTTCTGGAAGTCATAGACGCCCAGCGGCGAAGAGAAACGCGCGGTGCCGGAGGTCGGCAGCACATGGTTCGGTCCTGCGCAGTAGTCACCCAGCGCTTCGGCAGTGTAGCGCCCCATGAAGATCGCGCCGGCGTGACGGATCTCTTTCAGCAATGCTTTCGGGTCAGCCACGGACAGCTCGAGGTGCTCAGGCGCTACGCGGTTATTGATGCGCGCTGCGTCGGAGAGGTCCTGCGCCTTGATGATAATCGCGCGGTTGCCCAGCGACTGCCTGATGATCTCTTCACGCTCCATGGTTGGCAGCAGTTTCTCGATACTGGCCTTAACCTGCTCGATAAACTCCGCATCCGGGCAGACCAGAATCGACTGGGCATCTTCGTCGTGCTCAGCCTGGCTGAACAGATCCATCGCCACCCAGTCCGGGTCGGTGTCGCCATCACAGATCACCAGGATCTCGGAGGGGCCGGCGATCATATCGATACCGACGGCACCGAACACCGCGCGCTTGGCGGTGGCCACAAAGATGTTGCCAGGGCCGACGATCTTATCCACACGGGGTACAGTTTCGGTACCGTAGGCCAACGCAGCCACAGCCTGAGCACCACCCACGGTAAATACGCGGCTGACGCCGGCAACAGCCGCAGCAGCCAGTACCAGCTCGTTAACCACGCCGTCCGGCGTCGGCACGACCATGATGATCTCTTCAACGCCGGCCACATGAGCCGGCAGTGCGTTCATCAGCACGGATGAGGGGTACGCTGCCTTGCCACCGGGAACGTAGAGACCGACACGATCCATCGGCGTCACCTGCTGACCCAGCATGGTGCCGTCGTCTTCGGTGTACTGCCAGGATCCGGCCAGCTGCTTCTCGTGATAGGCACGCACGCGCTGTGCGGCTTTTTCCAGCGCCTGCCGCTGCTCTGCCGGCAGACCTTCCAGCGCCTGCTGCAGACGCTCCTGGCCCATTTCCAGCTCGGCCATGGAGGCCACCCTCATGCGATCAAAGCGGTTGGTGTACTCCACCAGCGCGGCATCGCCCTCTGCGCGGATACGGCCAATGATCTCGTTAACGGTCTGATTTACGCCGGCATCGGAAACACTTTCCCAGGCCAGCATCTTGTCCAGACGGGTTTCAAAGTCTGCCTGCTGACTGTCGAGGCAGGTGATCTCAATCTTACTCATGCGCTTTTCTCCTCACGCTTGGCCTCGATAGCAGCAGCCAGTTTATCCAGCAACGGCTGGATCTGGCGGTGCTTCATTTTCATGGACGGCTGACCGACCACGAAACGGGAGCTGATATCGGCGATATGCTCCATCGGCTCAAGACCATTGGCACGCAGGGTATTGCCGGTATCGACGATATCGACGATGCGATCGGCCAGGCCCATGATCGGGGCCAGTTCCATGGCGCCGTAAAGCTTGATGATATCGACCTGCGCCCCCTGGCGGGCAAAGTATTCACGGGTCACATTGACGAACTTGGTGGCCACTTTCATGCGACCAATGACAGGCTCGGCATCTTTCATGCCGGCGACCATCAGCCTGCAGCAGGCAATTTCCAGATCGAGCGGCTCATAAAGGCCTTCGCCGCCATGCTCCATCAACACATCCTTACCGGCCACACCCATGTCGGCACCGCCGTACTCCACGTACGTCGGCACATCGGTGGCACGAATCACCACCAGCTTGATATGGGGATGGTTGGTATCGAAGATCAGCTTGCGGCTGGAGAAGATATCCTCAGCCGGAACAATGTCAGCCGCCGCCAGCAGTGGCAGCGTTTCCTTCAGGATGCGCCCTTTCGACAGGGCGATGGTCAGCTGTTCTTTCATTGGCCTCTTTGCTCACGCTCTGCTGCGATCAGCCCGGTACGCGACGAATACGCGCACCCAGGAGCTGCAGCTTCTCTTCAATACATTCGTAACCGCGATCGATGTGATAGATACGGTCGATCAGCGTCTCGCCCTCGGCAACCAGCGCCGCGATCACCAGACTGGCAGATGCACGCAGATCGGTCGCCATTACCGGCGCGCCCTGCAGTTTATCCACACCTTCGATGATGGCGGTGTTACCGTCGATAATGATGTTGGCGCCCATGCGGATCATCTCCTGCATGTGCATGAAACGATTCTCGAAAATCGTTTCCTTGATGCGCCCCACTCCTTCGGCGATGGTGTTCATGGCGGCAAACTGCGCCTGCATATCGGTAGGAAACGCCGGGTAAGGTGCGGTGGTCAGGTTGATCGCCTTGAGCTTGCGACCTTCCATATCCAGGCTCACCCAGGTATCGCCCACTTCGATCTTGGCACCCGCCTCTTCCAGCTTTTTCAGCACCGCATCAAAGGTATCGGGCCGGGTATTCAGGCACTTCACCTTGCCGCCGGTCACTGCAGCAGCCACCAGGTAGGTACCGGTTTCGATACGGTCGGCCATCACCGGGAAGTGGCAGCCATGCAGCTTATCCACACCGCGCACGGTAATGATATCGGTACCCGCGCCCTTGATGTCGGCGCCCATGGCGATCAGACACTCGGCCAGATCCACCACCTCGGGCTCGCGAGCGGCGTTTTCGATAATGGTTTCACCCTCGGCCAGCGTCGCGGCCATCAGGATGTTCTCGGTACCGGTCACGGTTACCGTATCGAAAAAGACGCGAGCTCCCTTAAGACGACCGTCCATGCGGGCACGGATATAACCGTTTTCCACCCGAATGTCGGCGCCCATCGCTTCCAGACCACGAATATGCAGATCCACCGGACGACTACCAATAGCGCAGCCACCGGGCAGAGAGATATCCGCAGCCCCGTAACGGGCCAGCAGCGGACCGAGCACCAGGATCGACGCACGCATGGTTTTCACCAGCTCGTAGGGTGCGCAGAAATCGTTGATCGGTCGCGGGTCGATCTGCACGCTGAGCTTTTCATCCAGCATCAGCTCAACACCCATGCGGCGGATCAGCTCAAGCATGGTGGTGATATCGTGCAGGTGCGGCAGATTGCCGATGGTGACCGGCTCGCTGGCCAGCAGCGTAGACGCAAGAATAGGTAGAGCGGAGTTTTTGGCGCCGGAGATTCGCACCTCACCGCGCAGGGTTACGCCGCCCTCAATTAGCAGTTTATCCATCAGGTATTCCTGTTCGCCCCGCGTTTACTGCTTGGCGGCCCACTGTTCGGGCGTAAAGGTCTTAATCGACACTGCATGAATGGCGCCGCTGGCGATCTGCTCGGTCAGACAGCCGTAAACCAGCTGCTGTTTTTTCACCGGGGTCAGTCCGGCAAAGCATTCGCCCACCGCGGTTACCTGGAAATCACAGCCTTCACCAGTGGTGTAAACGGTGCAGCCATCGAGTTCGCTCTCGATGATCTGTTTTACTTCTTCAGCTTGCATGCGGAACTCCGAAATGCAGAGTTTAGGGTTCGTGTCGGGACAGGGGGTGAATAATACAGGCTGGGCGCTGATCGAGCCACCTTAGCTCAATCAGCGCCCACTAAATTAAGAAAGACTCAGGCAAGGCCGTGATCGAGACCGACCAGATCAGCAATAGACTTCATCCCCTCAGGGATATTACGCAGACTTAACTCAAAACCCTGGCGTTCACCCAGGCGCAGGCAGGTCAGCCAGAGCGCCAGTGCAGAACTATCTGCACGGGAGACGCCGACCAGGTCGAGGACAACCTGGCCAGTTGCGCTTTTAAGGCGCGATTCCAGTTGCTGACGCACGGCCATGACACTGGAAAACAGCAGATCGCCACTAATGGCGATCACGCCCTCTTCTTTCTGCTCAACCTTCGTCACTGCCGGTTACTCCGTTGGCAACTTCGGTCGCCACCTGGGACTCCCAGCTATCGATGACACCGGTGATGCTGTTCTGACGCTGATACAGGTCGGCAAACTGGTTCTTGAAGGTCAGACGCAGGTTAACGCCGTCAACCAGCACGTTGACCAGGGTCCAGCGATCATCCTGCTTCAGCATGTAGTAATCCAGGGCGTAGGTGTTGCCGTTGCCGGAGCTGACCTTAACGTTGATCACCTGCTTATCCGGCTCCGGGCTTTCACCGCGCGGCGGCTGAATCTCGTAGCCGGTGAACTCAAAACCGACGATCGCCTTGGCAAAGGTTTTCAGCAGGGTGTTCTTGAACACCTCGGAGAAGCGCGCCATCTCCTCGTCGCTGGCACGACGGTAGTACTTACCCATCACTCGCTTGGCGATGTAAGGGAAGTCGACCACCGGCGAGATCACCTTCTCGACCTCGCCCATCATGCGATCCATATTTTCCGGTGCCTTGAGGGTTTCATCCTCAACCACCGCCAGCATATCGCGGGTCGCACTATCCATCACGCCACTGGCTTCTTCCCAGGCAGCCTGAGAGTTGGCCTGAGCCATGCCAGCCATCACCATGAACATCAGCGCAACCAGAGCGCCGCCTGCACGATTGAGCATCTTCATCAATCACTTACCTCGTTAAACAGGAATTTGCCGATCAGATCTTCAAGCACCAGCGCTGACTGGGTATCACTGATCCGGTCGCCATCTTTCAGCATTTCATCTTCAGCACCCGAAGTAATGCCGATGTACTGTTCGCCCAGCAGACCGGAAGTCAGGATCTGCGCCGAGCTGTCGGTGCTGAGAAAGTCCACGTCATCGCGGATTTTCATTTCCACTTCAGCCATCAGCATCTGCGGATCCAGGCGGATAGAGGTCACTTCACCGATCTGCACACCGGACATCGCCACCTTGGCACGCGGTGTCAGTCCGCCGATATTATCGAAACGGGCGTAGACCTTGTATCCGCCTCCCTGATCAGACAGGTTAAGGCCACTAACGTTCAGCGCGAGCACTACCAGGGCCAGAAAACCGGCCAACATCAGGAAGCCCACGCTGATTTCCATTGTACGCATGCGCATTTTTACAGCTCTCCAAACATTAATGCGGTCAGTAAGAAATCAAGCCCCAAAATGGCCAGAGACGAAAACACGACGGTCCTGGTTGTCGCCTGGCTGATTCCTTGAGAAGTAGGTATGCAGTCATATCCCTCAAACACCGCGATCCAGGTGACGACAAAGCCGAACACCACGGCCTTGATCACGCCATTGAGGACATCATTACGGAAATCCACCGCCTGCTGCATGTTGGCCCAGAAAGAGCCATCAAAGATGCCCAGCCACTCCACGGCGACCAGCGCCCCGCCCCAGACACCGACGACTGAAAAGATAATCGTCAGAATCGGCATCGAGATGAAGCCGGCCCAGAAGCGCGGCGCAATGATGCGACGCATGGGATCAACACCGATCATCTCGAAGCTGGCCAACTGTTCGGTGGCTTTCATCAAACCGATCTCAGCGGTCAGGGCAGAACCTGCGCGCCCGGCAAACAGCAGCGCGGTTACCACCGGCGCAAGCTCGCGCACCAGGCTCAACGCCACCATCTGTCCGACGGCCTGTTCGGAGCCATAGTCAACGAGAATGGTATAGCCCTGCAGGCCGAGCACCATGCCGATAAAACCGCCAGAAACGACGATAATGATCAGCGACAGCACGCCCACAAAGTAAAGCTGCTTGATCAGCAGCGGAAACATGGTGACCGGCTCGGGCCGGGCGACCAGGGACTGCACCAGCAGCCGCCCCGCACGCCCGAACGCAGCCAGTCGCGACAGGCCACGGTGGCCCAGTGACTGAATCCAATCCAGCATCTATCGAGATCCCTGTAACAGTTGCTGCAGATAATCCGGCGCCGGATAGTGGAAGGGAACCGGACCATCCGGCAGGCCTTGCATAAACTGGCGCACCTGATCGGATTCCACTGCCGCCAGCTCTTCGGGAGAGCCTTTGGCGATCACCCGGCCATCGGCAACGATATAAACGTAATCGGCAATACTCAGCGTCTCGTTGATATCATGCGATACCACGATACTGGTATGGCCCAGCGCCTGGTTGAGGCGACGAATCAGATTGACCAGCACGCCCATGGCGATCGGGTCCTGGCCGGTGAACGGTTCGTCGTACATGACGATATCCGGGTCCAGTGCGATAGCACGCGCCAGGGCGACCCGTCGGGCCATGCCGCCGGACAGCTCACTCGGCATCAGATCGGCCGCACCGCGCAGACCAACCGCCTGCAGCTTCATCAACACAACGTCGCGGATCATGTCGACAGAAAGATCGGTGTGAACACGGATCGGAAACGCGACGTTTTCGAACACGCTCATATCCGTGAACAGCGCGCCGCTCTGAAACAGCATCCCCATACGCTCACGGGCTGCGAACAGGTCGCTGCGACCGAGAGTCGGGATATTATCGCCATCGAGAAGAATCTGCCCCGCATCGGGCTTGAGCTGCCCGCCGATCAGTTTCAACAGAGTGGTTTTACCGGTACCGGAAGGCCCCATAATGGCTGTGACCTTGCCACGGGGAACCTGGATATCAATATTGTTAAAAATAGTCCTCGATCCACGGCTGAATGTTAGCCCGCGGATATCGATGATAGTGTCGCTGAGAGGGTCCATATACCTGCCTTAGAAAGCCTCGCGCTCAGTTCCTTCTGGCCCGTAGCGAGGGCAACGCAGTCGAGTTGGAAGCCGGGAAATATACCATCAGAGCCTAAAAAACGAAACTAAATCCCATTCTCAGGCAAGCCGCGGGTGTGCCCCCGAGACGGCAGTGATGTAAACTCTTTGGCTCGACATTCAAACGCCCCTCAGAGAGATTGAGTTACCCATGTCCGATTTCGACTTTCTAAGCGCCGGCGTCCGCACCATCGAACTGGAGCTGGACGCGGTCAACAGTCTGCTAAGCCATCTGGACGAGCGTTTTACCCGGGCTTGTGAGCTGATGCTCAACTGTCGCGGGCGCGTGATCGTGACCGGCATGGGCAAGTCCGGGCATATAGGACGAAAGATCGCCGCCACGCTGGCGAGTACAGGCACCCCCTCTTTCTTCGTCCACCCCGGCGAGGCGAGCCACGGCGACCTGGGCATGTTCACCAGCGAAGACGTTGTTCTGGCGCTTTCGAACTCCGGCGAAACAGCAGAAGTTGTCACCATCCTGCCGCTGATCAAACGCATGAAAGCACCGCTGATCAGCATGACCGCCAAGCCGGAATCGACTCTTTCTCAGAGCGCTGACATCAGCCTGCACATCCCGGTGGATCGTGAGGCCTGCCCGCTGGGTCTGGCGCCTACTTCCAGCACCACGGCACAGCTGGTGCTCGGTGACGCCCTGGCAATCGCGCTGCTCGAGGCCCGCGGCTTCAGCGCCGAAGACTTCGCGTTCTCTCACCCGGGCGGCGCCCTGGGCCGTCGCCTGCTGCTGCTGGTTGACGACATCATGCACACCGACAGCGAGGTTCCCTGCGTCGATGTGAATACCTCTATCCGCGACGCCCTGCTGGAAGTCACCCAGAAACGCCTCGGCATGACCGCAGTGACCGATACGGACGGCGCCCTGGTCGGTATTTTTACCGACGGTGACCTGCGTCGCACCCTGGACCAGGAAATCGACCTCAAGCAGAGCGCAATCAGCGAGGTAATGACCGCCGACTGCACCACCATCCGCGCCGGTATTCTCGCTGCCGAGGCGCTGCAGATCATGCAGAGCCGCTCAATCAACGCGCTGATCGTCGTTGACGAAAACAAGCGCCCCGTGGGCGCTCTCAACATGCACGACATGCTGAAAGCGGGAGTCATCTAATGCTGGACAATCTCTCTACCGAGCAGCTCGACAAGCTTAAAAAGATCGGCCTCGTAGTCTTTGACGTGGACGGCATACTTAACAGCGGCCAGCTCAACTTCCTGGCTGACGGGCGCGAGATCAAATCATTCAGCATTCTTGATGGCCTAGGCATCAAGCTGCTGCACAAGGGCGGCATCAAGAGCGCCATCATCACCGGGCGCCGCTCACCTCAGGTAGAACTGCGCGCCGAAGCCCTGGGCATCAACTACCTGCGACAGGGCCGCGAAGACAAGCGCATTGCACTGGAAGAGCTGTGGCAGGAAACCGGCTTCGACGCCGCTTCAACCGCCTACATTGGGGACGACCTCCCAGACCTGGGTGCGATTCGTGCCGCCGGCTTCGGTGCCACCGTGCCCAACGGACACTGGTACGTGCGCGAGCAGGCAGACTGGGTTAGCAGCACCCCTGGCGGTCAGGGTGCGGGGCGCGAGTTCTGTGAACTGATTCTCGCCGCACAGGACAAGCTGATGCCCATCCTCGAGGAGTATCTCTGACGTGTTGACCGCTGGACGGCTCAGGCTACTGATCGCACTGATCATTATCACCCCGTTCCTGGTCTGGTGGGGGCTGGGCGGCAGCACACTGCCGAAAAATCCGGTGGTACGGGAAGAGACCCGCTCCACCTACGATTTTTTCATGCGCGATAACGAATCACGCTATTGGGACGAAAACGGCAACCTCGCACGCAGCTGGGAAAGCCAGGAGATGCACCACTATCCGGCGCGCAATTCCAGCCAACTGCTGGAGCCGATCGCCCATATGCCCCAGCAGGGTGGTGGGACATACAAAATACGCGCCAATGATGGTTGGGTGCTGGACGACCAGAGCGAGATTCAACTTGCAGGCAATGTTGAGGTTAACCATAATCCGCAATCCGGGCCCGGCTCGTTGCTGACAACCAGCACTCTGAATGTGTTCCCACCGAGGAACTACGCAGAGACCGACGCGCCGGCCACACTGACCCGCAATGGCGAGCGCACGGAGAGCACCGGCCTCGAGGTTTACTTCGACGAACGCCGGGTGGAACTGCTTTCAAATGTACGGGGACGATACGATGCGCCTTAACCTGAACATCCCAGCCGCACTGTGCAGCCTGACACTCTGGCTTGCATCTCCGGCCATGGCGCTTCCTGAAGATTCATCGCAGCCGATCCATATCGGCGCAGACAGCGCCAGCATGAACGACCGCACAGGTGTGACCACCTACCGCGGCCAGGTTGAGATCGTACAGGGGACAATGAAAATTCGCGGCGATCAGGTAGAGCTGTTCCGCGATGCCAATGGCGAGGTCAATCGGATCGTATCAACCGGGCGCCCTGCCGAGTTCGAGCAGCAGCCTAAACGCGAAGACCCGCTGACCCACGCCTACGGACTGCGGATGGAGTACCTGGTCAACCAGCAGCAGGTAACCATCACCGAACAGGCCCGCGTCGAACAGGGCAAGGACACCTTTACCGGCAAACGTATTGTGTACAAAATGAATGAAGCGATTGTCGACGCATTCAGCAGTGAAAACGGTGACCAGCGAGTGCAGATGGTAATTCAGCCCAAACAGCAGGGCGGAGAGGAATAATGCAGCTGGAAGCTCTACACCTGGCCAAGAGTTACAAGGGCCGTCAGGTGGTAAGTGATGTATCCCTGGAGATCAGCAGCGGTGAGGTGGTAGGACTGCTAGGCCCCAACGGCGCTGGCAAAACCACCTGCTTTTACATGATCGTTGGCCTCGTCAAGGCCGATCATGGCCAGATACGTATTAACCAGGACGACATCACCCGGCTGCCGATGCATGGCCGCGCCCGCCGCGGGATAGGTTATCTGCCACAGGAAGCATCGATCTTTCGCAAACTCAGCGTCAGCGATAACCTGAAGGCGATCCTAGAGACCCGAAAGGATATGGATCAGGCGCAGCGCAACGCCAAACTGGAAGAGCTGCTGGAAGAGTTCCATATCACCCACCTGACCAAGAGCCTCGGAATGTCTCTGTCAGGGGGTGAACGCCGCCGCGTCGAGATCGCGCGCGCGCTGGCAACAGAACCCAGTTTTATCCTGCTCGATGAGCCCTTCGCCGGCGTCGACCCGATCTCGGTAGGAGACATCAAGCAGACCGTACGCCACCTGCAGGACAAAGGAATTGGCGTGCTGATCACGGATCACAACGTCCGCGAGACTCTCGATATCTGCCAGCGCGCCTATATTGTGAGTGACGGTGGCATTCTCGCGCAGGGCAACCCGGAACAGATTCTGGCGAACCAGCAGGTACGCCAGGCTTATCTCGGCGACCAGTTCAGACTCTGAGGCTTCAGGCTCTGACCGAAACGCCGTACAAACCGATTCAGTATTAGTCTATCGCGTAATATATGAAGCAATCGTTACAGCTAAAAATCGGTCAGCAACTCACCATGACGCCACAGCTGCAGCAGGCTATCCGCTTGCTACAGCTTTCAACGCTGGACCTTCAGCAGGAGATCCAGCAGGCGCTGGAGAGCAATCCGCTGCTCGAGGTCAGTGAAGAGGAGAACGAACTCCCCGGCAGCGACGAGGGCAATGAGCGCGATAATACTCAGGAAAAAGCCGACGCTTCCGACAATCACGAGTCCGAGCGGGAAGAGAGCTATGAAGACACGCCGGAAGACAGCTGGAGCGAGGATATCCCCTCCGAACTGACCACGGACAGCTCCTGGGACGATACCTACCAGGCCTCACCGGCGGCCTCCGCACCGGCGCGGGACGACGAGTGGGAACCGGGCGATAACGATACCCGCGATGAGACCCTGCAGGATCACCTGCTGTGGCAGCTCAACCTGACTCCGATGAGCGAAGGTGATCGTCTGGTTGCCGAGTCAATCATCGACGGCATCGAGCCGGACGGCTACCTGACCCTCTCCGCTGAAGAGCTGCTCGAACAGTTTGTCACCCAGTATCCGGAAGATTTCGCCGAAACCGAACTGGATGAGATCGAAGCGGTGCTGCACCGCGTCCAGCAGTTCGACCCGCCCGGCGTCGCCGCCCGCGACCTGAGCGAGTGCCTGGCGATCCAGCTGCGCCAGCTTCCCAGCGATACCCCCTTCCTGCAGGACGCACTGCGTCTGGTCTGCGAGCACCTGCAACTGCTCGGCAACCATGACTACAAGACCCTGCTGCGCCGCATGCGAGTAAAAGAGGAGCAGCTACAGGAGATCATCCGCCTGATTCAGTCGCTGACCCCAAAACCCGGCGCCATGATCAACCCGAGCCAGTCGGAATATGTCATTCCCGATGTAGTGGTCACCAAGATCAAGGGCGAGTGGGTGGTTAACCTGAATCCCGATGCAGCCCCCAAACTGCGCATCAACGCACAGTACGCTGATCTGATTCGCCGCGCCGACAACAGCGCCGACAACAATTTCCTGAAAAACCACCTTCAGGAGGCACGCTGGTTCCTGAAAAGCCTTCTGAGCCGGAACGACACCCTGCTCAAGGTCGCCACCGAAATCGTCGCCCGCCAGTCCGACTTCCTTGAAGAGGGTGAAGAGGCGATGAAACCGATGGTGCTGCACGATATTGCGGAAGCCGTGGAGATGCATGAATCCACCATCTCACGCGTGACCACCCAGAAATACATGCACACCCCAAGAGGTATCTTCGAACTGAAGTACTTCTTCTCCAGCCATGTCAGCACCTCAGACGGTGGAGCGGCCTCCTCCACCGCCATCCGGGCGCTGATCAAAAAGCTGGTTTCAGCGGAAAATCCAGGCAAACCATTGAGCGACAACAAGATCGCACAGCTGCTAGATGAACAGGGAATCAATGTGGCCAGGCGCACCATCGCAAAATATCGTGAAGCGATGGCAATTCCGCCTTCTAATGAGCGGAAGCGTCTGGTTTAATTGAAGTGGAAAGCACGATAAAAAAGCGTGCATTGTGACTAGGAGAAAACGTATGCAGATCAACATCACTGGCCATCATGTCGAACTGACCGATGCCCTCAACGACTATGTTCGTACTAAGTTTGACAAACTGGAGCGCCACTTCGATAACATCACCAACACCCAGGTGACTCTGAGCGTTGAGAAGCAGCGTCAACAGGCCGAAGCCGACCTTCACCTTGCCGGCGGCCAGATTTTCGCGACTCACGAACACGACGATATGTATGCAGCCATCGACGGACTGGTGGATAAACTTGATCGCCAGATCATCAAGCACAAGGAAAAGATGAAGGCGCACAAATAAACCGAAAACCGGACGCTCCTGTCAGATAATGAAATTAACTGAACTGCTTAACGAATCGCGCATACTTTGTCACGCCGATGTCGTTAGCAAAAAAAGAGCCCTCGAACTGGCCAGCGATACTCTCGCTGGCCAGTCTGCAAATCCCCCCTCGGAAGAGATTTTCTCTGGCCTGCTGAACCGGGAACGGTTAGGCAGTACCGGTATTGGGGACGGTGTGGCAATCCCTCACTGCCGCCTGGCCGGCTGTGGCAACGCGGTCGCACTGCTGATGACGCTGGCCGAACCGATAGACTTCGATGCCATCGACAACAAGCCGGTGGACCTGCTTTGCTTCCTGCTGGTGCCTGAAGATGGCGCCGAGGAACATCTGCAGACCCTGGCGGGTTTGGCCGAGCTGTTCAGCCAGAGCGATGTGCGCGACAAGCTGCGCAGCTGCTCAAGCAACGCCGAGCTTTACTCAACCTTCGTCGCCCTTGCGGAGACTCTGGGGGGCTGATGAAACTGGTCGTTATCAGCGGCCGGTCAGGGTCCGGCAAAAGCACGGCCCTGCAGGCACTTGAAGATGTGGATTTCTACTGCATCGACAATCTGCCGGCGCGACTGCTCCCTGACCTGATCGAACAGATGCTGGACGACCCGGAACACCCCGGTCGTCTGGCAGTCAGCATCGACGCACGCAACCTGGTCAGCAATCTGGACGCCTTTCCCGGCATCATTGCCGAGCTAGGCAAACGTGAGGATCTCAGTTGCGAGATCCTCTATCTGGATGCCGCCGAACCGACCCTGATCAAACGCTACAGCGCCACCCGGCGCAAACACCCGCTGTCTACCAGCCAGTCAGGACTGCAGGAAGCGATCAGCTACGAACGCGAACTGCTCGAACCGATCGCCAGCATCGCTGATATACGTATCGATACCACCCGAATGACACTCTACGAACTGCGCGACAGTATCAAGCTGCGTATCGCCCAGCGTAGCGAACAGGATCTATCGATCCAGTTCGAGTCCTTCGGCTTCAAGCATGGCGTACCGCTGGACGTGGACTTCACTTTCGACGTGCGCATGCTGCCCAATCCCTACTGGATACCAGATCTACGCCGCTTTACCGGGCGCGACCAGGCGGTTATCGACTTCCTCGAAAGCGCACCGGAGGTTCCCCAACTGATCGGCGATATTCGCGATTTCCTGGAACGCTGGATACCGCTGTTCAAGCAGAACAACCGCAGCTACATCACCATCGGCATCGGCTGCACCGGCGGCCAGCACCGGTCGGTCTATATCGCAGAGCATCTGGCTGGTCATTTCGGCCAACTTATGGATAATGTTCACGTCCGTCACCGCGAACTGACCTGACAGCCCCGCCACCAGGAAACCCGATGATCGAAAAACAACTCACAATCATCAATAAACTCGGCCTCCACGCTCGGGCTGCCGCCAAGCTGATCAACACCACTGGGCATTTTTCCAGCGAGATTAAGATCGTAAAGGATGGCCGCGAAGTCGATGGCAAAAGCATTATGGCCGTGATGATGCTGGCCGCCTCCAAGGGAACCGATCTCATCTTCCGTATTTCAGGTGAGGATGAAGACGCCGCGATCGAAGCGATCGAAACCCTGATAAACAACCGCTTCGACGAGCCCGAGTAGATCCACCGCCCTTCCGCGCCGCTATACTTCCCGGTACACAAGCCCTACTCCACGAGCGCAGCGATCTACCCGGCATGAGCACTCAGCCCGAACACAACAACACCCTCGACCAACTCAGCAGCGCCCTGGACAGCGGCGAGCTGAAACGCATGCGCTTTATGCTCAATAAAGGCCTGCGCCCGGTCGAAGCAGCCAAGCTGCTGGAAAAGACCCCGCCGCGCGAACGCCAGATTCTCTGGAACCTGGTCAGCAAGGAGAATGAGGGCAAGGTACTTCAGCACTTGGGCGACGATGTCCAGGCCGATATCGTCAGCCGCATGGACGCCAGCGAACTGCTCGCGGCCACCGAAGGGCTGGATTCGGACGATATGGCCGACATGATGCAGCAGATGCCTGAGCGGCTGATGAGAGAGGTTCTGCGCATCATGGACAAGCAGAACCGCAAGCGTGTCGAAAAGCTGCTCTCCTATCCGGAAGATACCGCCGGCGGTCTGATGAACACCGACACGGTCACCATCCGCCCGGATATTACGGTGGAAACGGTACTGCGCTATCTGCGCCGCCACACTGACGTACCCCAGGATACCGACAGCCTGTTCGTGGTCAGCCGCAAGGACTCCTTCATCGGCGTGCTGCCACTGACCCGCCTGCTGACTTCCGATCCTCAGGTGATGGTGCGCGAGATCATGCGCACCGAGCAGGCCGCAATCCCCGCCACCCTGCCCGACCAGGAGGTCGCGCGGCTGTTTGAGGATGAGGACCTGGTCTCCGCCCCGGTGGTGGACGAAAGCGGTAAACTGCTGGGCCGAATCACCATCGATGACGTGGTCGATGTCATCCGTGAGGATGCCGATCACTCACTGATGAGCATGGCAGGGCTGGACGAAGACGAGGACACCTTCGCCCCGGTATTACGCACCACCCGCCGTCGCGCGGTATGGCTGGGTATCAACCTGATCACGGCATTCATCGCCTCTGCGGTCATCGGTCTGTTCGAAGGCACACTGGAGCAGGTGGTGGCCCTGGCGGTACTGATGCCGATCGTCGCTTCCATGGGCGGCATCGCCGGCAGCCAGACTCTTACACTGGTTATTCGCGGGCAGGCGCTGGGTCATATCGAACGTGGTAATATCGGCTGGCTGTTCAACCGCGAACTGATTGCCGGCGCACTTAACGGCACCCTCTGGGCACTGGTCGTCGCGGCGGTCGCTGTGGTCTGGTTTGGCGACACCACGGTAGGCATAGTGATCGCGCTGGCCATAGTGATCAACCTGCTGGCCGGCGCAATGGCAGGCACTCTGCTGCCGATGGCACTTAAATCGGCCGGGATAGATCCTGCGCTGGCCGGCAGCGTGCTACTGACGACCATCACCGACGTGGTGGGTTTCTTCGCATTCCTGGGTCTGGCGACCCTGTTTTTTGGTTAGGTTTATGAGCAACTTTAACGATAAGCCGGATTTCGAGTCCGACGAAGAGGATTGGGGCCCAAGCCGGTCCCAGATCAAACGCGACATGGAAGCGCTGCAGGAGTTGGGCAAGCGTATCACCGAGCTGCGTCCCGACCAGCAGAAACAGGTTCCCATGGGCGAGCGTCTGGCGGAAGCCGTTACAGAGATGAGCCGCATCAGCGCCCACGGCGCCCGCAAGCGCCACCTGCAGTTTATCGGCAAGCTGATGCGTACCGAAGATGCAGAAGCGATTGCCGAGGTGCTTGAGCGCTTCGACTCTGCATCGGCCGCCCACAACCAGCACTTTCACGCCCTGGAACAGTGGCGTGAGCGGCTGATCGACGGCGATAACGATGTATTACAGCGCTATATCGAAGAGCATCCTGGCGCCGATATACAGCACCTGCGCCAACTGGTGCGCAACGCCAAGAAAGAGCGCGAGCAGAACAAGCCGCCCGCCCAGGCGCGTAAACTGTTCCGCTACCTGCGTGAACTCAGCGAGAAGAGCTGACCTCGGCGCTGCGTCCCCGCACTCAGCAACGATCCTGCCGGTGCTGCCACACCGGCATCTGATCACGCTGCCGGCGCAGTCCCGCCAGATCGATATCGGCCAGCACGACACCCTCGCCACGTTCCTGACAACCCAGTACCTCTCCCCAGGGAGACACAATCATCGAATGCCCCCAGGTGAGACGCGTCGGCGTGTGCTGACCACCCTGGTCAGCTCCCAGGCAGTAACACTGGGTTTCGATCGCCCGCGCTCTCAGCAGTACCTCCCAGTGCGCCTCACCGGTCACCGCGGTAAAGGCCGAAGGCACCAGCATCACCTCGGCTCCCAAATCACGCAGGCGCTGGTAATGCAGCGGAAAGCGCAGGTCGTAACAGATACTCAGGCCCAACATCCCGACCGGTGAATCCACGACTGCCGGCTCATCACCTGGCTCGAACCTGTCGGACTCTCTATAGCGCGACTGGGCGTCGCCCACATCCACATCAAACAGATGACGTTTGTCATAGCGGGCGACAACTTCGCCACGATCATCGACCACCAGCATACGGCTGCGCACACGACCATCTTCGATCAGGCTGCCATCGGCACGGTCGATCGCCGGCAGACTCCCCGCCACCAGCCAGATCCCCAGCCGCCTTGCCTGTTCGCCCAGCCACTGAGAGAGCAACCGGTCCCGATATTCGGATTCCGCTAAATCACGCGCCAGGCTGCTATCAAACAGGGCAAAGTTTTCCGGCAGCAGCGCCAGCCTGGCGCCACCATCGGCGGCCTCACCAAGCAGTCTGCCCGCACTTTCGAGGTTGGCGGACAGTTCCGCCGTGGAAACCATCTGTATTACGGCCGCTCGCGTCATGGGAAAACGGACTCCTTCTGCGGTGGTGGTGCGGTATCGAGCTCGACCTTAGGGTCACCCCAGTCGCCACTGAGGTGATAACCCAAGGTAGTCACCTGCTCCAGCTTATCGCCGATCAACTTGTCGATCAGGAACACCGCACCCGCTACCTGCGGGGCGCCCAACAGCACCGCCGCAAAGGGCACGTTACTGGTGAGCGGCAGCACTACGTCGATATCCTTGTCGACGGTCTCGTTGTTGAAATCGATACTGCCGGAGGCACGCAGGTTCGCTGACGGCCCCTCCATCAGTAGCGGCGTTACACTGCTGGCGAGCCCCTTATCGAAGCGGTAATCCGCAGCAAGGCGGTCAAAAGCCACACCTTTCTCAACCAGATCACTGAAGTCCAGTCGCAAACGCCGCCCCAGGGTATTGAAGTTCAGAATGCCAAATACACGCAGCAGATTGGCACTGTTGCCGGATTCGATCAGGTGTCCATCCTTTAGCAACAGCTGCGCGGAGCCGTCCAGGCTGGCCGCATTGATATCCCAGGGAGTCCCCTGCCACTCCAGTTGAAGGTCAGACTCAAGCATCTGGCTATCGAGGGTTTTATCCAGCCCCCAGAGCTCCAACTGGCGGCCTATATCCTGACCTTCCAGCTTCAACGTCATACCAGTGTGATCGCGCTCGCCATGATGCCAGCTGATCTCACCACGCACCTTCAGCTGATCCAGATCGCCGCGGATATCCTGCAGCTCAATCTCGCTACCCCTGGGCCTGAGTTTCAGATTCCAGCGCCCCAGCGGCATATCCTTGTAGACCAGATCAAGCACCGACAGATCGACCTCGGGCAAATCGCCAAGCGGAAGCACCTCCTGCTGCTTCACCGATGCGGAGAGGCCAGCCTCTTCACCTTGCTCAGGATTGAGATAGGGATCGGGCGGCGATATCAGCAGATGCTCCAGCGCCACCTCTACCGGCTGATCGTCATCCGGCAGGATAATCTGCCCCTGAGCCTCGGGGCCAGAGAGCTGCAACAGCCACCCCACGTCCGCCGGCGTCAGCTGGGCACGAACATCTTTGACCGCGAAACCACCGATATCAAAGCGCCCGATATCGAGGACCACCCGGCGCAGTGGGTTCTCTGCGCTGCCTGCACCTTCACTGGCAGCGGTCTTATCCCCAACACTGCCCCTGGCAGCCATTGTGCCGGTGGACTCAAGACGATCGAGCAGCTCGTTGATATCGCCAAGCTCCAGCTGCTGGAGTGCGCCATCAACAAAAATGCCGTTGTCCGAGGGCAGTACGGGCTGACCTTCACCGAGTTTCAGGCTACCGCGCAGGGGGCCACCGGAAAGATCAAACGCCCCGCCAATCAAGCCGCCATAATCAAAATCCAGCTCGGAGCTTGCCAGCGGTATGCGTACCCTAAGATTACGTTCGGTTTCGGCCTTAAGGCCAAACGGCGCCGGCAGATCCACCGCCACGCCTGCCAGGGAGGATGTGAGCTCGAAGCGATTCACACACTTGGGCTGACCGTTACAAAGCAGCAGCAGGGCCTTGTAGTCCAACTCGCCCGAAACAAGCCGAAGTACGTCGACGCCGCTCCACTCCTGGACCTCAGGCATCTGTGCCGAGCCGTCTATCTGCACCGTGGTTATGCCATTCAGCGTCTCTATACGGCCGGTCACATCACGGTCAAACGCCCGCGCACGGAGATTGTCACTGTTTAAGCCCTTATCCATGGAAAAGCTGATATCGCCACTGAGCTGACTCAGTTCCAGACGCAGAGCCTCAGACCCCAGCCCACCGTTGCTGAGACTGGACTGCACCCAGACACCCGGCTCAGGTACCGGCTCGCCCTCGTGATGCACCACCGGCACAGAGAGGCGCAAGGCTGTCGTTAAGTCACCCTCAAGATGCCAGTCTTCCATCCCCCTGCCGACGCGTTCCTGCAGCGGCTCCAGCGCCAGCAGCGTGTTCACGTCGCTGGCCGGGCCTGCAAGCTGAAATGCCAGTTGCAGTCGATCATCATGCAGCGGCTTGTAGGCCCAGCCAGATTCCACCTGGGTATTCATCACCTTGCCGCTGCGCACATCCGCACGCAGATCACCATTGTGAATAAACAGGAACAGCTCGGCATCACTGACCTCGGGCCAGTTCGGATCGTAATCCATGCGTGCATCATCAATATCGAAAAACAGCTGCACCGTGGGCAGCCTGCGCGGCTCAAGCCTGCGCGTTCCGCCATGCAGCACCAGGCCTGCCTGACGCACATGCCCCTGCTTGATCGCGCGACCCAGCCAGTCATACAGCCCCTGCCCAACCTCGTGGGCCGGCGTGAAGCGCTGCGCCTGGCTGCCATCACTGTCACGCATACCGATCATCAGCGTCAGTTCGGTCTGCTCTTCACGGCTGTAGGGAATATCGATGCTAAAGCGGCCTTCCGCGCTGACCTTGTCATCATTAAGGTGAAGCAGCTCGCTGGATATGAGCGCCCCATCGTTACGCAGTTGCCAGCTGATAACGCCCTGAGCAGCGCTGAAATGCCAGCCCTGCTGGTAAAGTTTGGGAAAGTGAAGCGCGAAATCATCGCTGCGCAGACTGAGTCGCCCGCCCTCGATATCGGCCTCAAGCAGACCTGAAGCCCCCTCAATGGCAGGTGCACCATAATAGCCGTGCATACCGACACCCTGGGCGTCAGCCCTGGCTGCAAACGCCTTTAGCGGCGCCCCCGGCTCCCAGACGAGCTCGATATTGGACAAGCTGCCCGTGGGCGACAGCTCGGTCAGCGCCTGCACTGCCTGCTGCGGCAACAGCGCCTGCTGCGCAAGCCAAGCGTTCAGAGGCGCGAGCTCCAGCTTGGGTATAAGCACACGACCAGGCCGGAAATGCTTGCCTTGCAGATGGCCTTCCACTGCCAGTTGCGACAGATCGAACGGGGTCTCGGCGGAGTTAAGGTGGATGTTATTCAGCTGCAGCTGAAAACCTCCGGCATCATCCGCCAGCGGCATCAGTGCAAAGTCCAGGGTGCTATTACTGAGTTGGAACTCGCGCCCTTCCTCACCATAGGCCAGATCGCCCACCGCGAGTCGTCCCTGCAGTTCGGCCAGACGCCCAAGACTCCAGTGCCCCCAAAACTCGGTACCGGCGCGCAGCCTGCTCAGAGGCAGGTCGAAATCGGTCAGCGTCAGCAGTTCCGGCCCCAGAGAATCCAACTTCAGGTAGAAGGGATAGTCCCCCAGCAGCGGATCGGTCGGCGTGCCCTGGAACTGGACCGCGAACTCAAGCCGGGTATCCTCTCCCAGAGCCGCGATGCGCAGCGAACCGCTGAGCTGATGCTCGTCGTTCACATTCTCCAGTAGCCCATCGATCCCCGTCAGTCGACGCGGCTCACCCTGCTCAGGCTGCAGCAACAGATCGGCGCCACGAATACCAACCTGGGGCTGGCTCAGCAACAGATTCAGCAGACGGCTCCAGCCCTCCTCGGTCATTCCGCTGCTATTTCCGGCACCGCTGCTATCACCCGCACCGGGCCTGTGCAGCCACTGGCCATCGTGCTGACGCCAGAAGCCGTGGGGGGCCACCAGATCCAGCTGTTTAAATACCGGCTGCCAGCCCAGCAGAGAGCGCCAGGGATCGAGTTTCACATCGATTCGTGATATTTCAAGACGCGCTTCAGGCCCCGAGGCACCGGCACTGCTGACCCTGAGCTGATGCACCGTTGCACTGGGAAAATAACCATCCCAACGGGCATCAAGCGAGGCGATATTCAGATCAACGCCAAGGCGACTACCAAGATATTCCGCGATCTCTTCGCGGTAGCTGCCCAGCTGCGGCAGCGCCAGGCGCAGCCCGATCAACAGCAGCCCCAACAGCATTGCCGCCATGAGGCTCCACCAGAGCAGGTGCTTGACCGAGGCTTTGATCATGAAAAGCGCGCGTCCCTAGCGCAGAACAACGTCGAAATGTTCCGGGTTATAAAGAGGTTCAACCTGGAAACGGATCGTCTTGCCAATAAACACTTCAAGTTCGGCCACGTGATCCGAGGCATCATCAAGCAGGTAATCCACAACCCGCTGCGCCGCCAATACCAGGTAGGAATCGGTGTCATAGGCGCGATGCTGCCGCAGAATCTCACGGAATATTTCATAACAGACGGTTTCCGCCGTACGGATGGAACCGCGCCCCTCGCACTGCTGACATGGCTCGCAGAGCACCTGCTCCAGGCTCTCCCTGGTGCGCTTGCGGGTCATCTCGACCAGGCCCAGCTCAGAGACACCGGTCACCTTGCACTTGGCGTAGTCCTTTTCTAGAACCCGCTCCAGGGTACGCAGCACCTGGCGCTGGTGGTCCACATCTTCCATGTCGATAAAATCGATAATGATGATGCCGCCCAGGTTACGCAGGCGCAGCTGACGACCGATAGCGGTGGCCGCCTCCAGGTTAGTCTTGAAGATGGTTTCTTCCAGATTGCGGTGCCCGACAAAACCACCGGTATTCACATCGACGGTAGTCATCGCTTCGGTCTGATCGAAAATCAGGTAGCCGCCGGATTTAAGCTCCACCTTGCGACCCAGCGCTTTCTGCACCTCCTCTTCCACATTGAAGAGGTCGAAGATCGGCCGCTCGCCCGGGTAGTACTCCAGCTTGTCTTCGATCTCAGGCACCAGAGAGCGGGAGAAATCGATCGCCTTCTGGAAGGTCTCGCGGGAATCGATACGTATACGCTCGACACCGGCATGAGCCATATCGCGCAGGGCGCGCATATTCAGCGGCAGGTCCTCGTAAACCGTGGCCGGCGCCTGAACTTTCTCTATGCGCTGCTGGATATTGGCCCAGAGACGGCGCAAAAACTGGATATCGGAGGAGAGCTCCGCGCTGCTGATTCGCTCAGCCACGGTACGCAGGATAAAACCGCAGCTTTTCTCCCCTTCGTCCTCGTCTTCGGTGAGCTGCTGAATCAAGCCGCGCAGGCGTTCACGCTCTTCGGCATCCTCGATGCGCTGGGATACGCCGATATGCGAACTGCCCGGCATCAACACCAGATAGCGGGAGGGAATCGACAGGTGCGTGGTCAGGCGGGCACCCTTGGTACCGATCGGGTCCTTGGTCACCTGTACCAGCAGCGACTGGCCTTCACGCAGAACCTGTGCTATCGACAGATTACTGCGAGCCTCGCCCGGCGCCATCTGACTCTGGTCGACCACCTCGTCCACATGAATAAATGCGGCTCTCTCAAGGCCTATATCGACAAAGGCCGCCTGCATGCCGGGCAGCACCCGAACCACCTTACCCTTGTAGATATTACCGACGATGCCGCGGCGCTTGACGCGCTCGACGTAGATCTCCTGCGGCATGCCGTTTTCGATTACGGCTACCCGTGTTTCCATCGGTGTAAAGTTGATCAGAATCTCTTCACCCATGCCGTTCCCTTAGCCGTCAGGCACTCGCGTCCGGCTATTGCCAGATCTTTATATTGAATTCTTTTAGTATGGCCGCTGTTTGTGCCAATGGCAGCCCCACCACGGCGGAGTAGCTGCCATTTATCGACTCGACAAACACCGCACCGAGTCCCTGAATACCGTAGCTGCCGGCCTTGTCGGCGGGCTCTCCGCTGGCCCAGTAGGCGCGAGCCTGAGATTCGCTGATCGGCGCGAAGCTCACATCAGTTATGACGACCTCGACCCGGCTATGTTCCCGGTCGGTAACCGCCACGCCCGTCATCACCTGGTGACTGCGCCCGGACAGACGTAGCAGCGTGCGCACCGCATCCTCTTCATCGAGCGGTTTGCCGAGAATCTCGCCGTCCAGAATCACTGCCGTATCCGAGCCCAGGGCAGGCAACGTCTCACCACCGGCCAGGTAGCCGGCCTGGGCTTTTTCCAGTGCCAGGCGCGCCACATAATCCCGTGGCGACTCGCCACTGCGGGGCGTTTCATCCAGGTCCACCGGCTTGATTTCCAGGCCGATGCCGATCTGGGCAAGCAGTTCTCTACGACGGGGAGAGGCGGAAGCCAGTATCAGCTGGGCCATGATGATCCTTGGGTCAGGCTATACGGAAAACTCGGCGCACACTGCGTAGCAAAAGGAAAAGCCAGGGCCAGACCAGCGCGCTGATCGCAGCGGGCAGCAGAAACAACAGGGAATCGCTGGTAGTACCGGTAATACCCTGCATCCAGTGGAAGAGTAACTGATTGATACCGATAAGGACCAGAATAAGGGAGGACTGCTGCCAGAGCGGGAACATCCGCATCCGTTTGTAGAGAATGAGCACCAGGAAGGCGATGATGGTCATCGACAACGCATTAAGACCGAGCACCGAGCCGCGCACCAGGTCCATCACCAGACCCAACAGGAAGGCACTGCCCACGCCGATGCGGTGTGGCAGCGCCATGACCCAGTAAATAAGCACCAGCACCACCCAGGCCGGGCGCGCCCAGATCAGCATATCGGGCATCGGAATCTGGCTCAGTACCAGACCGATAATAAAGGTGCCGAAAATGATCAGCCCGCCGCCGGCGCGCTCCTCACTCACTGGCAACCTCCGCCGGGATCTCCTTCAACCGGGGTTTATCACCCACCAGCAACAGATGACGGCTTTTGTCGAGCCGCGCCGAGGGCTGCGCCCGGACCTGAACAAACTGCTGACCGGGATCGCGTACAACTTCACTCACGGTGCCGACCGGGTACCCCCGCGGGAAACGGCCGCCAAGTCCAGAGGTCACCAGCAGATCACCCTCGCGCACATCCGCGGTATCGGGAACGTGCTCAAGCTCAAGTTCGCCCAGCACGCCCTTACCCAGTGCAATGGCACGAAAACCGTTGCGATTAACCTCTACAGGGATAGCAGCACGGGCATCAGTGATCAGCATGACACGGGCGGTATAGTGAGATAGCGACACCACCTGCCCCATCACGCCACCGGCATCGAGTACCGGCTGACCGTCGTAGACGTTATCCTCGGAACCGTGGTTGATGATTACCTCATGCTGGAAAGGATCGGGATTAACACCGATCAGCTCCACCAGGCGCACAGGTTCATCGACACGCTGGCCGGCATCGAGCAGCTCACGCAGACGGATGTTTTCGGCCATTAACGAGGCGTTCTGCTGCACCTTGCGTTCCAGCTGCAGCGCTTCGGTACGCAGACGTTCGTTATCGCTAAGCAGCGTAGTACGGGATACGAGAACCCCCGACAGGTTGTCGGCGGCACGGGACGGCAGATCCACCAGCCACTGCAGCGGCGTCACCACCAGAGACATCCAGGCACGGCCTTCACGCATCTTCGACCAGTTAAGGTCGGAGATGATCAGCAGTACCGCGAACAGTATCAGAACGACAAAGAGGGCACGCGGTGCCCCCCCTCTAAAAATAGTCTTGATAACAGACCTCCGGTTTTGACTCGAAACCGCCGACACTCACGCCGACGGCCAGTCGAAAACAGGTCACATCGTTATTATTCGTAAGTCAGCAGTTCAAACGATTGCTTGTCCAGCATCTCCAGCGCCTTGCCACCACCACGAGCCACGCAAGTCAGCGGCTCTTCGGCGATCACAACCGGCAGGCCGGTTTCTTCGCTGATCAGACGATCGATGTTACGCAGCAGCGCACCACCGCCGGTCAGCACGACACCGTGCTCGGCGATGTCGGCAGCCAGTTCCGGCGGACACTGTTCCAGCGCGCTTTTAACGGCCTGGACGATCGAAGACAGCGGCTCCTGCAGCGCTTCGAGAATCTCGTTGGAGTTCAGCGTAAAGCTGCGCGGAATACCTTCGGCCAGGTTGCGGCCACGCACGTCGATCTCGAACACTTCCGAGGTCGGATAGGCGGTGCCGACTTCCTGCTTGATCCGCTCAGCGGTCGCTTCACCGATCAGGCTGCCGTAGTTGCGACGCACATAGGTAACAATCGCCTCGTCAAAACGGTCGCCACCTACACGTACAGACTCCGCATAGACGATACCGTTCAGTGAAATCACCGCGATTTCGGTGGTGCCACCACCTATATCCACCACCATGGAACCACTGGCTTCATCCACCGGCATGCCTGCGCCAATAGCAGCTGCCATCGGTTCTTCGATCAGGTACACCTCACGGGCACCGGCACCGATAGCCGATTCCTTGATAGCGCGACGCTCAACCTGGGTGGATTTGCACGGAACGCAGACCAGGACACGCGGGCTCGGCGTCAGGAAGGAGTTGTCGTGTACCTTGCTGATAAAGTACTGCAGCATCTTCTCGGTCACGTGGAAGTCGGCGATTACGCCGTCTTTCATCGGTCGGATGGCAGTGATGTTACCCGGCGTACGGCCGAGCATACGTTTTGCATCGGCGCCTACAGCTGCAACCGATTTCTGGTTTCCATTAACGCGAATCGCAACCACTGAGGGTTCATTAAGGACGATATCCTGATCCCGAACGTATATAAGGGTGTTAGCGGTGCCCAGGTCGATGGACAGGTCACTGGAGAAAAGACCACGGATTTTTTTGAACATGAGAAGCGGATACCCTGAGGTTTGCCAGCTGGCCGCCACGGGATGAACACGGGCCGGGCGACAGTATTGGCCAGAAGTCCTGAAAGGCGATAACTCTAACAATGGCGGGGATTTTGGGCAAGGAACAAATGTGGTAACTTACTGCGCTTCTAATCCCTATCCCGAACGTTTAGACAGCGAGAAGCGGACTTATGTCTCTGGACCGATCCGACGTGGAACGTATCGCCCATCTGGCACGCCTCCAGATCGATGAAAGCGATATCCCCGCCTACACCGAAAACCTCTCTAATATCCTTAACCTGATCGACCAGATGCAGCAGACGGACACCAGCGGCGTCGCCCCTCTGGCCAACCCGCTGGACGCGGTACAGCGCCTACGAGCCGACACCGTGACCGAAACCAACCAGCGCGAAGCCCTGCAAAAGGCAGCCCCTGCGGTCGAAGACGGCCTGTTCCTGGTCCCCAAGGTGATCGAGTAATCCGGCTTCAGATTTAAAGGAATAGAAAAACCATGTTTGATAAGACATTGGCCGAACTGGCAGCCGGACTCCGCAGCGGCGAGTTCACCAGCACCGAGCTGACCAAAGCCTGGCTTGAGCGCATCAAGGCCGAAGACAGCAAGTACAACAGCTACATCACGGTGACCGAAGAGGAAGCGCTGGCTCAGGCGAAGGCCGCCGACGAAGCCTTTGCCGCCGGTACCGCTGGCCCGTTCACCGGTCTGCCGATCGCGCATAAGGACCTGTTCTGCACCCAGGGCGTGCGCACCAGCTGCGCCTCCAAGATGCTGGATAACTTCATCTCGCCCTACGACGGCACCATGGTCGCCAAGTTCAAGCAGGCCGGCGCGGTCATGCTGGGCAAGACCAACATGGACGAGTTCGCCATGGGCGGCTCCAACGAATCCAGCTACTACGGCCCGGCCCGCAACCCCTGGGATACCGACCGTGTACCGGGCGGTTCATCGGGCGGCTCCGGTGCTGCAGTAGCAGCACGCCTGGCTCCGGCGGCTACCGGTTCCGACACCGGGGGCTCCATCCGCCAGCCCGCGGCCCTTTGCGGCATCACCGGTCTGAAACCGACTTACGGCCGCGTATCGCGTTATGGCATGGTGGCCTTCGCCTCTTCGCTGGACCAGATCGGCCCGATGGCGCACACCGCCGAAGACTGCGCCCTGATGCTCAACGTGATGGCGGGCTTCGATCCAATGGACTCCACCAGCGTTGACCGCGAAGTACCGGATTACACCGTCACGCTGAACGAGCCGCTGACCGGCCTGAAGATCGGCCTGCCGAAAGAGTATTTCACCGATACGCTCGACCCGCAGGTTGCCAAAAAGGTACGCAACGCCGTTGCCGAATTTGAAAAGATGGGTGCCACCGTCAAGGAAGTGAGCCTGCCGCGCACCGAGCTGTCGATCCCGGCGTACTACATCATCGCCCCGGCGGAAGCGTCCTCCAACCTGTCCCGTTTTGACGGCGTACGCTACGGCTACCGCTGTGAAGACCCGAAAGACCTGGAAGACATGTACAAGCGCAGCCGTGGCGAAGGCTTCGGTGAAGAGGTGAAACGCCGCATCATGGTCGGCACCTACGCGCTTTGCGCAGGCTACTACGACGCCTACTACAACAAGGCGCAGCAGATCCGCCGCCTGATCCAGCAGGATTTCGCCAAGGTGCTGGAAGAGGTCGACGTCATTATGGCCCCGACCACGCCGCACCCGGCATTCAAGCTCGGCGAAAAGAACAACGACCCGGTCAGCATGTACATGGAAGATATCTACACCCTGTCGCTGAACCTGGCAGGTCTGCCGGGCATGTCCGTGCCCTGCGGACTGGTCAACGGGCTGCCGGTCGGCCTGCAGATCATCGGCGACCACTTTGCCGAAGCGAAGCTGCTTAACGTGGCACACCAGTTCCAGCAGGCGACTGACTGGCATAAACAGGCACCGGCTGGCATCTGAGAGGTTTGACTACGATGGAATGGGAAGTTGTTATCGGGCTGGAGATCCATGTCCAGCTCTCCACTACGACCAAGATTTTCTCCGGCGCCAGCACCGCCTTTGGTGCCGAGCCGAACACCCAGGCCTGCGCCGTTGACCTGGCGCTGCCAGGCACGCTGCCGGTGTTCAACGAAAACGCCCTGCGCATGGCCGTCATGTTTGGCCTGGCAGTGAACGCAGAGATCGGCAAGCGCTCCGTATTTGAGCGCAAGAACTACTTCTACCCCGACCTGCCCAAGGGCTACCAGACCACCCAGCTGGCGGAACCGATCGTCGGCCCGGGTTTTGTGGATATCGAAACCGAGGAAGGCGTGCAGCGCCGCGTGCGTCTGCACCATGCCCACCTGGAAGAGGATGCGGGCAAATCCCTGCACGAAGACTTCCACGGCATGTCAGGCATCGACCTGAACCGCGCTGGCACCCCGCTGGTGGAGATCGTCTCCGAGCCGGATATGCGTTCTTCCAAGGAAGCCGCCGCCTACGCCCGCAAGATCCATGCGATCGTTACCACCCTGGGTATCTGCGACGGCAACATGGCCGAAGGCTCCATGCGCTGCGACTGCAACGTCTCGGTGCGCCCGAAAGGACAGGAAGAGTACGGTACCCGTACCGAGCTGAAGAACATCAACTCCTTCCGCTTTATCGAGCGCGCTATCGATACCGAAGTCGCCCGCCAGATCGATCTGATCGAAGATGGCGGCACCGTGTTGCAGGAAACCCGCCTGTACGACCCGGACAAGAACCAGACCCGCAGCATGCGCTCGAAAGAGGATGCCAACGACTACCGTTACTTCCCCTGCCCCGACCTACTGCCGGTGGTGATCGACGACAGCTACATCGAAGCGATTCGCGAAACGCTGCCGGAACTACCGGACGCTCGCCGCGCGCGCTTCATCGAAGAGTACAAGCTCTCCGACTACGATGCCGGCGTGCTCTCCGGCTACAGTGCCCAGGCGGACTACTACGAAGCCGTGGTAAAAGCCTGCGGCGATACCAAGCTGGCGGCGAACTGGGTCATGGGCGAACTGGCCAAGTACCTGAACCAGAACGATACCGACATCAAGCAGAGCCCGGTATCTGCCGATCAGCTCGGCGGCCTGCTGGAGCGGATCAAGGACGACACCATCTCCGGCAACATCGCCAAGAAAGTGTTCGAGACCATGTGGACAGATGGCGGCAGCGCCGACGAGATTATCGAAGCCAAGGGCCTGAAACAGGTAACCGATACCGGCGCCATCGAGAAGATCGTTGATGATGTGATCGCCAATGCCGATAAGCAGGTGGAGCAATACAAAGCCGCAGAGCCCGAGAAGCGCGGCAAGATGCTTGGCTTCTTTATGGGTCAGGTGATGAAAGCCACCGGCGGCAAGGCCAACCCGGGCGCCGTCACCGGCATTCTGAAGAAGAAGCTGGACGCTCTCTGCGATTAATCGGACACCAAGGATTCATCGAAAAGGCCCGTCACCCCGGGCCTTTTTTATTCGTACTCTCCTCGCTTTAAAACAACCTGCGTCAAAATACTTACTTTTAGAAATTTCCGCTCCAGGGATGACAAAGTGCTGTTCACTTTCTTACATCCTCGCTCCTGAGATCCGACCCTCCCGCTCCAAGCATCGCTAATATACTGTTTTTAAAAGGCCCCTAATAACCTCTCCATATGGCACCGGTTTTGCTGTTGTCTAAGCATGACAAGGCCACCAGACGTGGATGCGACAAGGATCTAGCCGGCCGCGTCATCTTGAGAAAAAAACAGTTGAAATCTATCTAATACGAACTATTATCATTACCAATATTATTTGGTTACAGATCCACAGAGGTATCTTATGTACGTATGCATCTGCAACAACATTACCGAACGCGAGATTCAGCAGGCGATCGATGATGGCGCGCGCAGCGTACGGGACCTCAACCGCGCACTCTGCGTTGGCAGTGAATGTGGCAAATGCACCTGCACCGCACGCCAGATGATCAAGCGCGAGCAGGCCGAGCGAGCCATGGCGCTGGCCATGCCGGCCTGATTCCATAATCAGCAACAATCCCTCCACTTCCCTGACTTTCATCGGTCCCCAACACGGGGACATCTGCGCTATACTCCTTTGAAGGCTGCTCACCCGCCCAGCCGTCAATTATCCATGCGACGTCTCATAAGGAGTTTTCAATGCAAGGTGACAAGTCGCTAGTTCGCCGGCTCAACAAAGTGCTCACGTTCGAGCTCACCTCCATCAACCAGTACTTCCTGCATGCCCGCATGTACAAGAACTGGGGCCTGGAGAAACTCAATCACGCGGCCTACAAGAAATCGATCCTCGACATGAAACAGGCGGACGAGCTGATCGAACGCATCCTGTTTCTTGAAGGCCTGCCCAACCTGCAGCAGCTGGAACGCCTGCGTATCGGCGAACACTGCGCCGAGATGATGCAGTGCGACCTGGACCTGGAGATGGATCAACTGGCCCTGTTGCGCGAAGTCATTGCCGAATGCGAGGCGGGCGGCGATTATGTCAGCCGCCACCTGCTTGAAGAGATTCTCGAGAGTGAAGAGGAATATGTTGACTGGATCGAAGCCCAGCAGCACCTGATCCGGGAAACCGGCATCGAGAACTATCTGCAATCCGCCATCGAAAAGGAATAAGTGATGCAAGGCAAAAAGAAAGTCATCGACGCCCTGAACAAGCTGCTGGCTGGCGAGCTGGCCGCCATGGACCAGTACTTCATCCATTCCGAAATGTATGACGACTGGGGTCTGACCAAACTCTACGAGCGCATTGCTCACGAGTTCGACGACGAGAAAGGCCATGCCAAGGCGATCATCTCCCGCATCCTGTTTCTGGAGGGCACCCCTGATCTGGTTACCCGTGACCCGATCCACGTCGGCAAGGATGTCCCGGAGATGCTGCGCAACGATCTGAATACCGAGTACAGCGTCGCGAAAAACCTGAAAGCCGTCATCAAGCTCTGCGAAGACGAGCAGGATTATCAGACACGCGAAATGCTGCGCAAGCAGCTGGAAGACACCGAAGAAGATCACGCCTACTGGCTGGAAAAACAGCTTGGCCTGATCGACAAGATCGGTCTCAAGAACTACCAGCAGTCACAGATGTAACCGCATCTCCGACGCAGCACTCGAGAAAAGGCAGATCCCCGGATCTGCCTTTTTTAATGCCTAAAACCAGCAACAATCGATATAGGACTCAAACGTCGGGCTAACCGGCAGGCTCGATAGCAAAACCCGCGTTGCAGACATGGTGGAGCCGCACTGAAAAACCCAACACAAAGAGTGGATCAGCCTGGATGCCGGAGGGCAAAAAAAACCCGCCACGGCGGCGGGTCAAGATGTGTGTGATAAAGCCGATGCCTGTCCAGAGTCTGGAACAGAGCAATTCAGTCTCGGGGAGAGACTGCATGAGCAAGTTCGAGTATAGTCCTTCCATCCCTATATAAAATTCGAATTTAATCTCACCAATATTCGAAAATTTCGAATGCGAATTCATAACCTCAATTTTCGTCATCTGCGTTATTTCATGGTGGTTGCCCAGGAGGGAACCATCGCTCGCGCCAGCAAGCGCCTCAACCTGACACCTCAGACCATTTCCGGTCAGCTGAAGGTGCTGGAGGAGATGCTGGAGATCGAGCTGTTCGAGCGCCACGGCCGCCGGCTTGACCTGACCGATGCCGGACGCCAGGCCCTGGAGTACGCAGAGGAGATCTTCAATCTGGGCGAAGCGATGCAACTGCAGCTGCATCATGCCGGCAACAGCCGTATCAACTGTGCCGTAGGGATCGCCGATGTGGTCCCCAAAAGCATCGCCTACAAGCTTCTGGCGCCAGCGCTTGAGCTGGACGACCCCGTGCATTTGGAATGCCGCGAAGGCTCCATGGAGTCATTGCTGGGTGACCTGATCGCCAATCGCGTGGACCTGATTCTTGCGGACCGCCCTATCGATGCCAGCACCCATGTCCGCGCTTATAACCACCTGCTCGGCGAGACCGGCATCAGCATGTTCGCCAGCCCAAGTCTGGCCAAACGTTACCGCCCGGACTTCCCGCACGGACTGAACGGCGCCCCGCTGCTGCTACCCACCGATGACACCGTGGCCGGGGCTAATATCATGAAGTGGTTCAGGGCCCGTCATATCGAACCCTCAATCCGTGTTGAGTGTGTCGACTCTGCGCTGATCGATATTTTTGGCCAGGCCGGGACCGGACTTTTCTGCGGCCCCTCGGTATTGGAAAGCGAGCTGCAGCGGCAGCACAGTGTGGAAACGATCGGCCGCCTGGAGGGGATCAGGGAACGCTATTACGCCATTTCATTGGAACGGCAGATCCGCCATCCCGGTGTGCAGGCGATCACACACCGGGCCCGGGAACTGCTTCTTGAAACAGGACAGGAGACTGCCCTGGCAGAGGAGTCAGCGGATTAACTCGACCAGGGAATCGATCACCCGGTCTGCGCCGGCTTCGCTGATCGGCGCCCCCTTGTTGTAGCCATAGCTGACGCAGACTACCGGGCAGCCCGCAGCTCGGGCTGCCGCCACGTCGACGGAAGAATCTCCCACCATCAGCGCAGCTGCAGCATTCTGACCCAGGCGATCACAGGCGTGGAGCAGCGGCGCCGCCGAGGGCTTTTTCTCTGCCAGCGTATCTCCCGCTACAACCACTGCGAAGTATCCGGCCAGGCCAAGCTGGGCAAGCAATTGATCGGTAAACGCCCCGGGCTTGTTGGTCACCACAGCCATCGGCGTACCCTGCTCCCGGTACCACTCCAACGCTGCCTCAACCCCGGGATAAATCTGGCTGCTGCGACCGTTAGCCTGGGCATAGGCACCAAAGAACAGATCCCTGGCTACAGGAAACAGCTCAGCATCATCTACATTGAGAGAGCCTTCCATATCACGCCCGAGGGCACGCTTTACCAGCACCTCGGCGCCATTGCCGACCCACTGACGCACCAGCTCGACTCCGGCCGGTGCGCGCCCGAGCGCCTCCAGCATCTGGTCCACCGCACGCGCAAGATCGGGTACACTGTCGACCAACGTACCGTCCAGATCAAACAGCACAGCAGCGGGCATTTGCGCAGCCAGAGAAGTCATCACTTCACCAAAGCCAGTTCTGCACGCATCTTGTCGATGGTGGCACGATAGTCATCGGTGTTGAAGATCGCCGAGCCCGCCACAAAGGTATCGGCACCTGCTTCCGCGATCTCCCGGATATTGCCGATGCCCACACCGCCATCGACCTCCAGCCGGATCTCCCGTCCGCTTGCGTCAATCAGCTTGCGCACCTGGCGCAGTTTATCCAGCGTGCCCGGAATAAACTTCTGACCACCAAACCCGGGGTTCACCGACATCAGCAGGATCATGTCGACCTTGTCCATCACATGATCGAGGAAGTGCAGCGGCGTTGCCGGGTTAAATACCAGGCCAGACTTGCAGCCGCCGTCACGGATCATCTGCAGAGAACGATCGATATGGTCGGAAGCTTCCGGGTGGAAGGTGATATAGGTGGCACCGGCTTCGATGAAGTCACCAATCATGCGGTCTACCGGCTTGACCATCAGGTGCGCGTCGATCGGCGCCTCGATACCGTAGTTACGCAGCGCCTTGCAGACCATCGGCCCGATAGTCAGGTTGGGCACGTAATGGTTGTCCATCACATCAAAGTGCACGATATCCGCGCCGGCACTGAGTACCGCTTCGACCTCTTCACCCAGACGGGCAAAGTCGGCGGAAAGAATCGAAGGGGCAATTTTGAAATCTGTCATCAGGCAATCTACCGCAAGGATTAGGTGGATGGTGCGCTATTGTACAAAAGCCCGCCGCGGGTTTCAGCCTTGCCCACAAACGCTGCGCCGCCGATAATCGGCGCCATGACTTCGTTGACCAAGCCCATGACCTCATTGATGAAAAAAGCCCTTCTCCTGCTCGCTCTCGCCTTGCCGGTGCCGGCTCAGGCCTCCGAAGAAACCGAAGGCACCGCATCAGGCGCTGCACCAGGCTTCGATATGGCAGAGCTTTACAAGGTGGAGCGAAGCAGCGCCGGTGATCTGCCACTGGACTCGAAACTGCGCCAGCTGCTCCCCGCCGATACAGTTGTATTGACCATGGAGGTCGGCGAGCAACGCTTCCACGCGCTGCGCCAGGAGGCGGACCGGGAGGAGGCTGTTGGGGGATTGTTGCTGGTTCCGGACCCGGCGATCGGCACCGCCTGGATTGAGCAGGTGGAAGCATTGCGCTTTGACATGGCGCAAAAGGGCTGGCTAACCCTGGCCCTGGAGCCACCAAGGCCCGATCAACAGCCCCTGCCGGAGCGGACCCTGCCGGTAATGCAGTCGTTTGCCGGTACATCCTCCGCCGCGTCGGCAGCGGCTCCTGCGAACAGCGAGCCCCAGGCCTCAGAAACAGATAGCAGCGCCAACCAGGAGCCACCACAACCACCTCTCCCCCCCTTTGCTGAGCGTTTTACCGAACGTATGGATCTGACGCTGGAGCAACTGACGACCGACTCCCTTGAGCCAATCGTGGTTATCGCCTTCGGCCGCGCTACACCCTGGGTGATGGACTATCTCAGTCAGCAGGCCGATTCCGACCGGTCACTGGTGATGATCGACCCGATGCCGGACTTCTCCCCTGAGGCGCCGCTTTTTGCCAACCTGTGGGACAACCTGGAAGAGACTCGAATCATAGACGCTTACCACTCCCCGCTGCAGGGTTATCCACAGGCTGCGCCGGATGCACGGATTCGCAAGGGACAGGCGCGCCGGGCAGGCATCGATAACTACCTACAAGTACGGATCGCCGGGCCCTTCACCGGCTGGCAGGAAGAGATGCCCTGGCTGACTGCCAAGATAAGAGGACTGATCAAAAGCGAGATCCTCGCCCCTCTCGCCGAGGAGAAAGAACAACAACAGGAAGTTCAGGCACCCCAGGCACAAAACCCGCCCGGAATGCCCGGCAATTGATCCTGTTTTAGATAATCCGGAAGGAGCCGTCAGCCGGGCGTGAAAACGAACCCGCCGATAGTTCGTACTGGTGTTTAGCGCATGCCGCGGGACTTTCTGATCTGATCATAGGCGGCCTGGATCTCCTGGGTCTGCTCCTTGGCCAGCTGGATCATCTCCTCCGGCAATCCCTTGGAAACCAGTTTGTCCGGATGGTGCTGACTCATCAGCTTGCGCCAGGCCTTTTTGACCTCTGCATCGCTTGCCGAAGACTCAACTCCCAGTACGCCGTAGGCCTGCTGCAGCGAAGCCGCAGAATAGCTCTCCCGCTGCGCATGCGAGCTGTAAGCCTGCTCTCTGAACGCCTGTTCCGCCTGCATCCTTGCCAACAGCGCCTGAACTTCTCTCTGGGTAAAGTTCAGCTGCTGACAGATCTGCTGCAGCAGCGCCTGCTCGTTAGCGCTGATTTCACCATCGGCCATGGCCGCCTGCAGCTGAATTTCGACAAACATCAGCTTCAGCGAACTACGGTTACGCATCAGCGCAGACAGGGGCAGCAACACCTTGGCTATATCAAAATCAGGCTCCTTGCCTTCGGAAAAACATTCGATCGCTTCGCGGCGCTTCTCTTCGCTGAGGTTCATCCGCGCCATCACTTCGCGGGCAAAGTCGATCTCTACCTCGGTAACCCGGCCATCGGCCTTGGCCACCTTTCCCATAACGCAAAAAGTGGCACGGAAGAACAACTGCTGCGGGTTATAGTTCGAAGCTGTTTT
This sequence comes from Marinobacterium lutimaris, assembly GCF_900108065.1. Taxonomy (GTDB): domain Bacteria; phylum Pseudomonadota; class Gammaproteobacteria; order Pseudomonadales; family Balneatricaceae; genus Marinobacterium_D; species Marinobacterium_D lutimaris. Next base: position 411,688 of record NZ_FNVQ01000002.1, read on the forward strand.
CCTCAGGGCGCTATCTACCCAGTAACCCAGGGCGCCCCCCAATAGCAGCCCAACGGGGCCACCGCTAAACAGTCCGATCAATGCGCCCACGCCCAGACCGGTCCGGTGCCGGTACAGTTTCTGGCCCAGGGATTCCGCATTCGCCATCTTAACTCTCTCCTTTCAGACGCTTATCCAACGCACTTAACCGCTCAGGGGTGCCTATATCGTCCCAGTATGCATTCAGCCGCTCGCCGGCGACCTTCTTCGAAGCCATCGCCTGACGCAGAATAGGCGCCAGCGCGGCCGCTTCACCGCTGACTAGATCGGTAAACAGGGATGCGCGCAGCATACTGACCCCTGAAAAAGTCAGCTTCGGGCTACCGCTATTCAGTACCAGGCCAGTATCTTCCAGATGGAAGTCTCCCTCTGGATGCCAGGCAGGGTTATCGACCAGTAACAGGTGAGCGTCGCAACCTGCATTCAGTTCCATTTCCCGCAGGCGATCCGGTGCGAGATCTGTATAGACATCGCCGTTGACTACCAGAAAGCTATCGTCCTTATCATCTGCCAACAGCGGCAGCGCCTGGCGAATCCCACCGGCTGTTTCCAGCGGTTCCGCCTCTGGCGAGTACACCAGTTCGACTCCGAAACGGGAGCCATCCCCCAGCGCACTCTCTATCTGCTCGCCCAGCCAGGCGTGATTGATCACGATGCGCTCGGCACCCGCTGCTACCAGGTGCTCAATATGAAACTGGATCAGTGGTTTACCGGCTGCCGTCAGCAGCGGCTTGGGCGTTTTCAGTGTCAGGGGGCGCATGCGCGTGCCCAGCCCCGCCGCAAGAATCATCGCTCGCATGGGTCAGCCAAGCTCCAGCGCCAGTTCACCAGCATCAAACAGGGGATGCGCACTCATAGCCGGGACGATACGCTGCTCAAGCCAGCGCGCAAAAGCCTGGGTTTCCGGGTATCGAGCCGCAGCCCGCAGCAGATAACCCAGGGTCCTTGGCATATCGGCAAGATAACCATCCTTGCCATCGCGCAGCGACAGGCGCGAGAAGATCCCCAGCACTTTCAGCTGACGCTGCATGCCCATCAAATCGAAGTCACGCAGGAACTGCGCGCTGTCCGGCACCGGGATATTGTCAGCCTTAAGTGCGCAACGAAACTGTTCAACCCAGGCGTGCACCCGCGGATCAGGCCAACGAATATAGCTGTCCCGGAAGAGGGAAACGAGGTCGTAGGTGTGTGCGCCACGCACTGCGTCCTGAAAATCGATTACGCCCAGACCATCGTCATCGAGCGGCATCAGGTTGCGCGAATGGTAATCTCGATGCACGGCCACCTGAGGCTGGGCCAGGGCCGATTCCACCAGCAGCGACCTGGTATCCGCCAGCAGCTGCCGCTCATCGTCAGTCAGCTGCAGCGCAAGAAGGCTGTTGATAAACCATTCATCAAACAGCCCCATTTCACGCTGCAGCAGCACTTCATCGTAGGGGGGCAGTTCGCTGGCGGGTATCTGCTGGATATGCTGCAGCGTATCCAGCGCCGCGCCGTAATGCTCATCCGCACTGATGTCGTTCAGCTCTGGCAGCAGCAGACGGTCACCGAAATCCTCCAGCAGCATAAATCCGAGCTCCAGATCCACGGCCACTAGCGCCGGCACTCTGACACCCTGGCCACGCCAATCTCTGGCCAGCTTCACAAAGGGAGCGCTGTCTTCTTTTTCAGGGGGGGCATCCACCGCGATCCAGCTGTACTGTTCACCACTCACCCGGAAATAACGGCGAAAGCTGGCATCGCCAGATACCGGCGCGAGGATTTCAGAGCGAAGCGAAAGCCCCTGCTCAGCCGCCATTTTTGACACCCAATGCTGCAGTTGCTGCAGACGAACATCCATCAGTTTTCGGCTCCTTCCGGACCTGGTCGAGACTCAAGCGTCTTACCAACCACAGGCCCGCGGTAAATACTCATTCCAACTCCACCCGTCAGCACCCGCAGAGTCTCTCAGACTCTCGCCGCAGGTCTGGCCTTAGCGCCGCTAACCGCTGTATCATGCACAGCTCGGTATGGTACTCGACTTCGGGGGTGGCAAGAAACAGGCCGCCTACTCGCGCAAACGGAAAGCGACTTGATGCCCTTTAAAAGAGCCCACTCTTTCAAGCTGCTGCTGGCAGTTGCCGCAGCTTTGTCCGCGTCACAAGCAGCCGCACAGGACGACCAGAGACTCTGGAACTGCAATCTCAATGCCGCCGGCGAGTGGGACTGTGAAGTAAACGAAACCCAAGGCCAGGCCCTGGGCTCGGCCACCAGCAGTGTTCCAGCTCAGAATTCTGCGACAGCTCCTGCTACTGCTGCGAAAACTACAGGCAACAGCAATACAACCCGACAGGACAACTCAAACCTTCAGGCACCGCAGTCTGTTGAGGCGCACGCATCGAGCACTCCTCCTGCACCTCCTGTAGAACAGCCTGCAGCGGCCACTGCTCAAGCAGCTTCACAACCAGCTAACCCGGAACAATCCCAAGCAACACCAACGCGGGTGTCGAGTAGCGTTGCGGCCTCCAGTCAGCCTGCTCCGCAGGCAACGACAGATGGCCCCTACGACCAGTTTGCCTGCACCGTCGTCAATGGCCAGTGGGTCTGCAGCCAAAATCCCGTTGCCCGTTCCAGCGCGGTACCTGCAACAGCCGGTGCCCGCCCCGTGCCACAGGATTACGCTTATCTGGACTGGTATCGGTTCGCACCGGGTGAAGCCGGCTTCGGTGGTGCCTGCCCTGGCGAATACCGGGAGCCAGAGCTGCACCTGGACGAAGCCAAAACGCTGGAAGAACAGCAGACCATTTTCCTCGAAGCACTGCGCTCCTCTACCGTGCTCGGCGGCACCACTCAGCTCGAGGGCGGCATCAATATGCGTCAGGGCCAACGCCTGCTGACCAGTGATGAGGCCGAATACGACTCCGAAAGCCAAACGGCTGCCCTGGACGGTAACGTAACCTACCGCGAGCCGGGGCTGCTGATGGTGGGCGATCGTGCCCGTGCCGACCTTAATGCCGGCCATACCAGCTTCCATGACGCAGAATACGTGATGCATCAGGAGCACATGCGAGGCAGCGCGGTATCGATCGAACGTTTTGGTGATGCCCGCGTCGTCATGAATGATGGCCGCATCACCTTCTGTGAGCCGGGCAACAATGACTGGGCCATCGCAGCAGACGACCTGGAGATCCATACCGAAGAGGGTTACGGCGAAGCGCGTCATGCCACCTTCGAGATCGGCGATATTCCGGTGCTCTACCTGCCCTACTTCTACTTCCCGATCGACGACACCCGACGTTCAGGTTTCCTGTACCCGAGTATCGGCTATTCAGATAGTGACGGCCTCGATATCGCGACGCCCTACTATTTCAACCTGGCGCCGAACTACGATGATACGTTCACGCCGCGCTTCGTCAGCGAGCGCGGTCTGGTACTCGAGAACGAGTTCCGGTACATGAACACCTGGTCGATGAACAGCCTGAGCACGGCCTACATCAACGATGATGACCTCTACGGCGACAGCCGCTGGGCGCTGGGTATCGATCACCAGGGCAACCCGGCAAATAACTGGTTTACCCGTATCGACTACCGCCGCATCAGTGACGACGATTACCTCGATGATCTGGATACCACCAATCTGGAGATCGCCGAAGAGGATGATCTCGACCAGATCGCCATGGCGCGTTACCAGGGTAAAAGCTGGACTTTCACCGGACAGGTACACAAGTACCAGACGATTGATGGCGGCACTGAGCCTTACGAACAGGTACCTCAGCTATCGCTGATCGGCCAGGAAGTCATTGCCGGAAGCACACTGGTCAGCTATCGAGCCGAATACTCCTACTTTGATCGCGACAATGAAGACCTGACCGGCGAAGAGAGAGTCATCGGCAGCCGTTTCCATGTTCGCCCCAGCGTCAGCTACAGCTGGGATCGTCCCTGGGCCTCGATCAAGCCGCGACTCACTTACTGGTACTCCCAGTACGATCTTTCTGACCAGCCTGACGACTGGTCTGACGGACCCAGCCTGGGCATCCCGATCGCCAGTCTGGATTCTTCCGTCAAACTGGAACGAAACTACGGCACTAGCCTTACCCAGACTCTTGAGCCCCGTATCAAGCTGATCCACGCCGCCAGCGAAGACCAGTCCCAGATACCCGACTTCGACTCTGAAGAGCTCGATTTCAACTACTACAGCCTGTTTGATGAGACCGGCTACAGCGGTAACGATAACGTCGCTGGCACCACCCAGGCGACTGTCGGCTTGAGCAGCGCATTTTACTCCCAGGCGGGGCTGGAGCGCGCTCGCGTAGGGGTTGCACAGGCCTACTATTTCGAGGACCGGGAAGCTGACACCGGCCTGCGTCCTGGCGACGTAGATGGCACGGAAAGCCGCTCTAACCTGGCGGTACTGGCCAGCTGGAACATCACTCCTGACCTGCGTTTCGTTCACGACAGCGAGCTGGATGATGAAGACAATCTGAAGATGGTCCAGCAGAACTACCGACTCAGCTACCAGCCCGATGAATCACGGCTGATCTACCTGAGCTATCGAGACAACTCAGGTACCCGCTTCGATTCACAGCGCGACGAAGATGAAAACGAAATCCGTCAGACAGACTTCGCCTTCCGCTGGCCGATCTCCGATCAGTGGGGCATGATCGGCCGCTGGCAGGAGGACCTGCTCAGGGATGAGAACATCGAAACCCTGCTCGGTGTTGAATACACCAGTTGCTGCTGGAAGATCCGTGTAACCGGACGCCAGTGGGTAGATGACACCGACAACATCGACGATATAGAGACCGATACCGGTGTCTTCATTGAATTTGTACTGCGTGGACTCGGCTCTTTCGGTCAGTCCGGCGGTCGTGAGTTCCTGAAAGATATCACCGGCAAGGAAGAGGATGCCCGAAATGCGTTTTAAGCGGTTCGTTCAACGCCAACTGCTACTGATCATGACCCTGTTCACCCTGCAGCAGGCCCAGGCCGCCGAGCTGCTGGACCAGGTGGTCGCTGTCGTTAACGACGACATAGTGCTGCAGAGTGAACTGGAGGAGCGCACCGCGCTGGTCCAGGAACAGATCCAGGCTCAGGGGGCCCAGCCTCCTGCCGTAGATGTACTGCGCCAGCAGGTGCTTGAGCGGCTGATCATGGATCGTATCCAGCTGCAGATCGCCGACCGCCAGGGCATCCGTGTCAGCGACCAGGAACTGAACGCTGCCATGCAGCGGATAGCCGACCAGAACAACATGTCGCTGGCTCAGTTCCGTGAAGCGCTGATCGCAGAGGGCCATGATTATGCCCAGTCCCGTGAGCAGATCCGCCAGGAAATTCTGCTGTCCCGGGTGCAACAGGCCAACGTCAACCGCCGGATCAACGTGTCCGACCAGGAGATCAACAACTTCCTGGCCAACAACCAGTCCGCCGACAAGGTCGAGTACCTGCTCAGTAACATCCTGATCTCGATCCCGCAGAGCGCCTCGCCGGAACTGATCCAGCGCGCCCAGGATGAAGCGGACAGCCTCTACCAGCAGCTGCGTGATGGTGCTGACTTCCAGCAGCTGGCCACCGCCAACTCCGATGCATCCAACGCCCTCCAGGGCGGCGATCTTGGTTGGCGCGCCCGTACCGAACTGCCCACCGATATCGCTAACGCCGTGAGCTCGCTGCAGAGCGGCCAGGTGAGCGCGCCGGTACGCACACCTGCAGGTTTCCATATTCTGCAGCTGCGCGAGAAGCGCGGCGAAGGTCAAGAGACACTGATTGAGCAGACCCGGGTCCGCCATATACTGGTTTCACCGAGCGAGGTCCGCAGCAGCGAACAGACGCAGCAGCTCGCTCAGGAACTCTACAACCGTCTGCAGAACGGCGAATCCTTCGACGAGCTGGCACGCCGTTACAGCGACGATGCCGCCAGCGGTTCCCAGGGCGGTGAACTGGGATGGACCCAGGCCGGCCAGATGGTGCCGGAGTTCGAACAGGTGATGAACGATACGGCCGCCGGCAGCATCAGCCAGCCCTTCGAGTCCCGCTTCGGCTGGCACATTCTCCAGGTCGAAGAACGCCGCACCCAGGACTTTGCTGACGAGATGCGTGAAAGCACCGCTCGCAACTCGATCCGTAAACGCAAGTACAACGAAGAGCTCGACAACTGGCTGCGTGAGATTCGCGCCCAGGCCTATATCGAGCGCAAAAATCTGGACGACCTGTGAGTCAGACTTTACGGCTTGCGATCACACCGGGCGAACCCGCCGGCATAGGCCCAGACCTGTGCCTGGCGATCGCCCAGCAGCCTCAAGACCACCAGCTGGTGGTCTTTGCTGATCCGGATCTGATGCAAGCCAGAGCCCAGATCCTGGGCCTCGATATTCGCCTGCGCACCATCGACACGACGCAACCGGCACAGCCCGCCGCTCCTGGCGAGTTATTCATTCAGCCAGTCAAACTGGCTGCGCCCGTCGTTGCCGGCCAGCTCGACCCTATCAACGCCGCTTACGTACTGGAAACTCTGACGCTGGCGACGCTGGGCTGTCAGTCTGGTAACTACGACGCATTGGTCACCGCCCCTGTGCACAAGGGCGTTATCAATCAGTCCGGTATCGAGTTCAGTGGCCACACCGAGTTTCTGGAAGCACTCACCAAGACCAACAAGGTCGTGATGATGCTTGCCACCGAAGGTCTGCGCGTGGCGCTCGCGACAACTCACCTGCCGCTGGCACGGGTTCCGGCAGCCATTACCGCACCTTTGCTGCATGAAGTGATCGACGTACTGGTCGCCGACCTGAAAAAATATTTCGGCTGCGCCCGGCCACGAATCCTCGTCTGCGGCCTTAACCCCCACGCGGGTGAAGGCGGCTACCTGGGCCGCGAAGAGATCGACACCATCGAGCCGGTGCTGAAAAGCTATGCAGATGCCGAGGTAGAACTTATCGGCCCCCTGCCTGCCGACACTCTATTTACCGACAAATACCTGGCGAATGCGGATGCCGTGCTGGCGATGTATCACGACCAGGGGCTACCGGTACTGAAATACAAGGGCTTCGGTAACGCCGTAAACATTACACTGGGACTGCCGATCATCCGCACCTCGGTAGATCACGGCACAGCGCTTGATCTTGCCGGTACCGGGCTCGCCGACACCGGCTCCCTGCACACCGCGATCGACTATGCTGCCAACATGGCAGCCTGCAGACAGGACAACAGCAAACTTTCATGAGCAAGAAACCGATAGCGCACAAGGCGCGTAAGCGCTTTGGCCAGAACTTCCTCCACGACGCCGGCATCATCCGCCGTATCGTCCGGGCCATTCACCCCAAGCCCGCAGACCACCTGGTGGAGATTGGGCCAGGCCTGGGCGCGCTGACCGAAGAACTGCTTAGCGAAGCGGGTGCTCTGGATGCGATCGAGCTGGACCGGGACCTTATCCCGGTACTGCGCACCAAGTTTTTCCGGTACGAAGACAACTTTCGTATTCATGAGGCGGACGCGCTCAAGTTCGACTTCGCCTCCCTGTGCACAGATGGGCAACCGCTGCGTATCGTCGGCAATCTGCCCTACAACATCTCTACGCCACTGATCTTCCACCTGCTGAGTTTCAGCGGCAAGGTCAGTGACATGCACTTCATGCTGCAGAACGAGGTTGTAGACCGGCTGGCCGCACAACCAGGTGAGAACCACTACGGACGCCTGGGCATCATGGCGCAGTACTATTGCCAGGTGGAGAAGCTGTTTATTGTACCGCCCGGCGCTTTCAACCCTGCACCCAAGGTTGATTCAGCCATCGTCCGCATGACCCCTTACGCGACGCTGCCCTGCCCGGCTAAAGATGTCACCAAATTGCAGGAAGTAGTGCGCACAGCTTTCAGTCAGCGACGCAAAACCCTACGCAACAACTTGAAACCGTTGATCGATGCCGCCACATTGGAAACACTGGAGATTGATCCGCAGCTGCGTCCCGAGCGCCTGACGCTCGAAGAGTTTGTACGGATCAGCGATGCGCTCAGCGATACTGACCAAGAGGAACACTGAATCGCATGGACCCTTTTGAATACGGCCGCAATATAGAAATCGATGTACTGACCTCCTACCTGCCCGAGCAATCGGACCCGGAGGCTCACCGCTTCGTGTTTTCATACCAGATCACCGTCACCAACCATAACCCGCATCCGGTCAAGCTGGTAAGTCGCCGCTGGGTCATCACCGATGGCAATGAGCAGGTGCAGGAGGTTGAGGGCGAGGGTGTTGTCGGTGAACAGCCGGTCATCGAGCCGGACCAGAGCTTCAGCTATACCAGCGGCACCGTCCTGGCCACCGAAGTGGGCAGCATGCAGGGCCACTACCAGATGCAGACCGAGGACGAAGAAGCCTTCATCGCGCCGATTCCCGCCTTTACGCTGGCTCAGCCAAACGCACTGCACTGAACGGCCTGCCCGTCGCCTATCTTATCTTCGCTAAAACAGACCACCCTGAGCCAGAGAGACTTCTGGCCAGGGTTTGAAGCCCCGAAACGCTGACATTTTTTCCGCAAACCGCTGCGCCAGCAAAGGTGCCTGAGCATTGTCCGGGGTATGGAAAAACAGCCAGGGCGTGCGCCCCTCCCCGATCCATTTCGCGGCCCGCCCCGCCCAGTAGTCCAGCGCCTCTTCAGCCAACGACATATCCAGGGGGGCAATAAACCTCAGCATAGGATTGCCCGCCGTCGCCACTGGCCGCAGCGGCAATCGCGGCTTGGCCTTCAAGGCCTCACGGGTAAGTCGATCATCCGCCGGATGACGAAACAGCACCCGGGTATCAAATGACAGCCGATTCACACCGGCCTGGGCCAGAAGGTCGGTAAGACGTTTATCCGCATCGCCACGCTCAAAAAACGCCGGATGCCGCACCTCCACCGCATAACGAAAGCCCGCCGGGAGCTGCATAAGAAACTGCGCCAGCTGCTCCAGCTGCGCCGGCCCAAAGGCCGCGGACAACTGCAGCCAGAGCATCCCAAGCCTCTCCTCTAGCAATGACAGGCGACGGATAAAGGCGAGCAGGATCTCATCGCTGTGAGCCAGACCGTTCTGATGACTCAGCTCCGAGGGAAACTTGAAGCAGAAGCGAAAATCCCGGCCGGTTTCATGGCGCCAGCGGGTGACCGCATCGGTAGAGGGCAAACCGTAAAACGTGGTGTTGCCCTCTACCGAATTAAAACTGCCGGCATAGCCTTTTAGAGGATTGGAGTCATCGCTGGCGAGAAGATGCTCATGCCAGGCGGGGTGATTCCATTGCGGAAGGCCAATGTAATAATCAGGATCAGACACAGCGCGGACTTAACGATGGCTCAAAAGGAGAAAGGAGCCTAACAAGCTTCGCCTCCGGATGCACCCGCAGTGACAAGGCTTGGCGAAAGCGCCAAGCGACAGGCCCAGCCCAAAATACGAAAAAGGCGGCCTGCGCCGCCTTCACCGCAAAGCAAGCAGAGTTCAGGCAGAAACGCCGCCACTGACCTCCAACACCGCGCCATTGATATAGCTGGCTTCATCGCTGGCCAAAAACGCATAGGCATTGGCCAGCTCTTCCGGTCGACCGATACGCCGCTGCCAGCAGGCGTTTTCAACCTGCTCAAGAATCTTTTGCGGGACCGTTTTAAGAATATCGGTGGCTACTGCCCCCGGAACAATGGCATTAACACGCACGCCCTTGGGCCCCAGCTCCCGAGCCCAGGTTTTGGTCATACCGATAACCCCAGCCTTAGATGCAGAGTAATTGCTCTGACCAAAGTTACCGTAGATGCCAGAGATACTGGAGGTGTTGATGATCGCCCCAGCGCCCTGCTCCACCATGGATGCAGCAACGGCCTGGGTGCAATTGAAAGTGCCTTTGAGATTAACGGAGATAACCGCATCGAACTGCGCTTCGCTCATTTTCAACAGGCTCGCATCCCGGGTGATCCCGGCGTTGTTCACCAGTACATCGATCCGTCCATATCGCTGCTTGATGGCCTCCACCATCGCATCAACGCTGGCTCGATCGCTGACATCCACCCGGTAGCCTTCAACCCTGCCGCCGTCAGCACGCAGCTCCTGCCTGGCAGCCTCTACCTGGTCAATCTCCAGGTCACAGACGATAACAACTGCCCCCTCACCGGCGAACTTCCTCGCCGTGGCCAGCCCTATCCCGTTCGCCGAACCCGTAACGATGCACACCTTGTCCTGCAGACGCATACTTTCCTCACTCGTTTTACAGGTGCCACCAGGGACACCGCTGATTTCTTATTTGAGTTATTTCACCCGCCTTAACATGACGAGCCGAAGTATCTCTAGCGCGAACCAAGGTATGTTGTCCACTAAACAAATTTTATTGCATACAATCGTCATCTATAATTATTATGGTACCCGCATTCCTCGGTAAACGTGCGCGCACACCACACACAGCGAAGGACGGGGTCTGCAGCAAATACGGCAAATCTAATAATTATAAGGGTCCAAAAATGCTAACTATGAAAAAGAGCCTTACCAAAGGCATCGCCATCGCTATAGGTCTGGCTGCCTGCTACGGCCAGGCGGTTACCGCCAAGGAACTGCGTGTTGCACCGGGCGTTCCGCCAGCCCACCCCGCTACCGATCCACTCTATACCACCCTGCAGGAAAAGCTGCCTGAAGCCACCGATGGGCGCCTGACCGCCAAACTACTCGGCCCGGAGATCGCCTCCCTGAGTGAGATGCGCACCGGCATCAAAAGCGGTCTGGTCGATGCAGGCCTGTTCCTGTCGGCCTACTTCCCGGCCGACCTGACTGAGTTCAACCTGGTGGGCGATATGGCCTTTCTCGGCGCGAACCCTCAGGCCATGGGCGCAGCCCTGACCGAATACATCGTTACCTGTGCAGACTGTCAGGCGGAGCTGAAAAAGCTGGGCGTAGTGTTTACCTCTGCACACTCCACCAATATCTACCAGATTCTCAGCAACAAGCCGGTTACCGAACTTGAAGATCTGAAAGGCCTGCGTCTGCGCGCCGGCGGCCCTCAGTATTCACGCTGGGCTGAAGCCATGGGCGCAACACCGGCCAGCATCCCGGTCGGCGAACAGTTCGAGGCCCTGTCCCAGGGCGTTATCGACGGCACTCTGGCGTCCACAGCCGACATCGTCTCCTTCCGTCTCGACGATGCGATCAAGTACGTCACCGAAGTGCCGCTGGGCACCTTCTTTTCCGACATCTCCCACGCGGTCAGCCTGAACACCTGGAAGAGCCTCTCTGCCGAGGATCGCCAGGCACTGATCGAGGTCTCTTCTCTGGCCAGCACACTGTGCACCGACCGTTGGGCAACCATCTCCGACAAGGGCATGGGCATGGCCGCCAAAGCGGGCGTTGAAGTGCTGCAGCCAAGCCAGGCTCTGATCGACGCCACCCAGGCGTTCGTTGAGGAAGATCTGAAGACAGCAGCGTCACAGGCTGGCGAGCGCTACGGCATCGAAAATGCTGACGCCAAGCTCGCTCGCTTCCAGGAGCTGGTGACCAAGTGGGAAGGTATCGCCGAAGCGGCCAACAACGATCCTGCCGCCGTCGCTGATGCGATGAACAGCGAGATCTGGGCGAAGGTCGATTTCAGCACCTACGGTATCTGACCTATCTCAACCGGGAAGCCCGGCGACCTGCCGTCGGGTTTCCGCCCTTTGCCCCCATTATTATCCAAGAGAGCTGTTATGAAACTGCTAGAGCGTTGGCTTGATCGCACAGCTCAGGGCGTGGCGCTTCTCGGTGCCCTGGGCATTCTGGCGATGATGGTGCACATCACGCTGGATATCTTTTTGAGAAGCTCTATCTCCGTATCGATTCCCGCCACCCAGGAACTGGTCACCCGCTATTACATGGTGACCTTGGCACTGCTACCCCTGGCCTGGGTTGAGCGCAAACGCAGCATGATTTTTGTGGAAGCGTTCAGCGGCCTGTTCGGCAGTCGCGGTCTGCGCGTTGTTGACAGCTTTGTGGCGCTGTTCTCCGCCAGCGTCTACGCCATCCTCGCCGTCGCCACCTGGGACAAGGCGATGGAGCAGTACGATATCGGCTCCTACGTCATGTCGCTAAACTTCCCTATGCCAGTCTGGCCCACCTACCTGATTCTGCCGGTCGCCTTTGGCCTGTCCACGCTGGTCACCCTGGCCCGCATCCCGCTGCTGTTTACCAAGGATCGAGAGGAGTAACCGGACCATGGGTATCGAAATCGGCTTTGCAGGGCTAGCACTGCTCATCGTTCTGCTGGTGGTACGGATTCCGATCGCACTGGCGCTGATCTCCGTATCGCTCGGCGGTATCAGCCTGATGTTCGGCTGGGACACCGCCATCAGCCTGCTGGCTTCCAAGCCCTACGAATTTGTTTCCAAATGGACCCTGAGCGCAGTGCCTATGTTTCTGCTGATGGGGTTCATCTGCTACCACTCTGGCCTGACCTCCGGCCTCTTCAACGCCGCCAAGGTGTTCTTCCGCTGGCTGCCCGGCGGTATCGCCATCTCCAGCGTATTCGCCAGCTCGGGCTTCGCCGCCGTCTGCGGCTCCAGTGTCGCCTGCGCTGCCGCCATGGGACGCATTGCCATTCCAGAGATGGTCAAAAGCGGCTATAAACCCAGCTTTGCCTGCGGCACCATCGCCGCTGGTGGCACCATCGGCGCACTGATTCCCCCGAGCATTCTGATGATCGTCTACGGCGTATTTGCCCAGGTCTCGATTACCCAGGTATTCCTCGGCGGTATCACCATCGGCCTGCTCACGGCCATCAGCTACGCCATGATTATTCTGGCCGTCAGTTGGCTGCGTCCTGATATCGTGCCGCGCGTAGCTAAGGACGCTGAGAATATAGATCCAACCCGCGCCCTGCTCGATGTCTGGCCGGTTCTGCTGCTGGCACTACTGGTATTCGGCGGCATGTTCAGCGGCTTCTTTACCGCGACCGAAGCCGGTGCGGTCGGCGCGGCGGGTGCGCTGCTACTCTCGGTCGCCGTACGCAAACTGGACTGGACCAGCGCGAAAAAAGCGTTCCTGGAAACCCTGGCGACCACCTCGTCACTGCTGATTATCGGTATCGGCGCCAGCATGTTTACGCTATTCCTGAGCCTCAGCGGTATCGCCGACGTGCTGACCTCCGCCGTATCCGGCTGGGATCCCTCGTATCTGCAGCTGATGATCGTGGTAGTCGCTATCTACCTGGTCCTGGGCCTGTTCATGGAGCCGTTTGGCGCCATGCTAGTTACCCTGCCGGTGCTGCTGCCGATCTTCGAGGTCTATGACATTAACCTGATCTGGTTCGGCGTGTTGCTGGTGAAGCTACTGGAGATCGGCATGATCACTCCGCCCGTGGGGATGAACATCTTCGTCATCCGCGGTGTGGCGGGTAAATACGCCTCACTGGTGGATATCTTCAAGGGGGTGGCGATCTTCCTGGTGGCAGACCTGGTCGTCGTGGCTCTGATTATCGGCGTACCGGAGATCGTTATGGTCATGAATAACTAGCATCTGCTGGTTATCAACCAAGGCCGCCCCAGCCTGGGGCTGGCCTTATCCAAACGAGATGCACCCTCATAACCGATCTTTTTGCGACCAACAGATCGGCTTCCCGCCCTGCCCCTCCAAAACACCAAAACCAAGCATTCACCCACAAAACCCACAAGAAATATCCGGAAAGGAATATTAAGATAGACTGAAGTACGCTTAATGCTTCGCCAGGGAGCCAGGTTTGAATACAGCATCGAGAAACGCCGAACAGATCTGCTCCTACTGTGGAGCTTCTGCACTGCAGATCCAACAATGGGACGATAAAACGCACTTCCTGGGCTGTAGCGGCTGCGGTGCACGCGGCCCCCGTACTCCCATCAGTGATGAACCGCTTCTTCATGCCGAGGGGACGAGCCTGCTTCGCACGGTGATCGACGAGTCACCCGACATCATCATTTTGAAAAATTGGGAAGGAAACTTCCTGCTCTGCAACGACACCCTGGCAAAGCTATATAACTCCACGCCAGACGAGATGGTTGGCAAGAGCGACGCCGATTTCAATCCAAACCGGGAACAGGTCGACTTCTACTTGAAGAACGTGCAGTCGGTCATGCGCTCTGGTGAAACCCAGGTTGTTTACGAACACTCAACCGACTCGATCACCGGCGATGAACGCTACTACCAGTCGATAAAAAAGCCGCTCAAGGGGCCCGACGGCAGTGATCGTATCCTGGTCATCGCCCACGACATTACCGAACTGACCAAAGCCCACCAGGTGATTAAGGAGAAAGAAAAGCGCTACTCCTACGCCATGGACGCCGCCGACGTCGGCATCTGGGACTGGGACATCCCGAACAACCGGGTTACCCACAACGCCAAATGGTGCGAGCTGCTTGGCCTTGATGACCAGATGTCCGAGCACCACATGGACGTTCTGTCTGGCCTCCTCCACCCGGAGGATCGCGACGATGTTATGGCCGCCATTCAGGAAGCGCTCGACGGAAACGGCCACTACAGCCACGAACACCGTATGCTGATCGGCGGCGGCGAAGCGATCTGGGTCTACGACCGCGGGAGAGTCATGGAATACGATGCCGACGGCAAGCCCAGCCGCATGGTCGGCAGTATAAGCGACATCAGCATGCGTAAGGAGTTTGAACAGCGCCTAGAACAGACATCGCGCGAAGTGGAGAAAGCCAATGAAGACCTGGAGCTCCTCGTGGCAGAGCGCACTGCTGCGCTGGAGATAGCCAACCAGGAATTAAAACGCGTAGCCAGCAGAGACCCGCTTACCGGGGTCGGTAACCGAATGCTATTCGCCGAATGGCTGACACTGCAAAAGCCGGCGACACCATTGGAAGTGCTGATGATCGATATCGATCACTTCAAGCAGGTCAACGACCGTTTCGGCCACGAGCGTGGCGACCAGGTTCTGCTTGGCGTGGCTCGATGCCTTGAAGAAAACGTACGCGCTAGCGACCTGATTGTGCGCTGGGGGGGTGAAGAGTTTTTGCTGTTGTTGAGCGCCGTCAGCCCTGAACGGGCACTGGCTATCGCCGAGTCATTGCGACTGAAGGTCGAAAAGCTGTCACTTCTTCCTTCGGGAGAACCAATCACCCTAAGCATCGGTGTTGCCAGCGGCAATGCGGCAAACATCTACACTACAATCTGTGGTGCTGACGAGGCGCTCTACCAGGCTAAACGTGAAGGACGAAACCGAACCGTTATGCTACCAAGACCCAACGCAGCGCCAGAAGCGTCAATTGACGAGGCGTGAAGCAAAAACGGATAGGTATCCACAGACGGAGTTTCGGTGAGGCCTGCCTGGTAAAGGCGAGAATTTATCAACAAGAGCCGGGGAAACAGGAGACGGCCAAAGAGCAGGCCCGCATATACAGGAAATAAAAAAGGCAGATCGCTAAGTAGCTGATCTGCCTCTCTTAAATTTGGTAGCGGGGGCTGGATTTGAACCAACGACCTTCGGGTTATGAGCCCGACGAGCTACCAGACTGCTCCACCCCGCATCAACGTGGGCAAACTATACCTACGGATCGCATACCTGTCAAACCATAAACCGATATTTTTTATTTATGCTCAACTTTGCTTCTGTCCACGCTGCAAATGCAGTCTTTTCTAACGGGCAGCGGCCAGAAAAGAAAAAGCCGCTCCCGGATGGGGAACGGCTTTGTTTTGACTAGTTTTAACTAATGCAGCAGCTCTACCAGCATCGGCTCGCTGGGGTCTCACATAGCGGTGGAGTTCAACAGCATCCGCATCGCCTCAGCCAGCTTATGCTCTGCTTCGCTGTGGTTACCCGCATTATGTGCAGCCATCCCCTCATCGTGCAGTTGCATGACTTTGCTGCGTGTATCATCGCTCACTTCCATATTCGCAAGGCCTGTTTCAATCGCCTTCGCGTCCATCGGGCAGTGACTTGCCATAGCCGGCGCCGAAAGTGCAGCCGCCAGTAGAGCGGTGGCGCAGGCGGTTTTGATTCTGAACATGATCAACCTCCCGTTCGGGTGCATACGATCAGTTTGAGTATAGTTCAGCCAGTGTAAGCATCGGTCGTCACCCTCTCCCCCGATAGATTCTCTTACTAACGACACGCACGTAGAGCGCACAACAACACCGTGCCGATGAACCCGGTATGGCGATTGTTTAAAACCACGGCGGGCGATCACGACAGTGTCGTAGCTCCTGCCAAGGAAACAAAAAAGAGGCTGAACCCGATGGAGTTCAGCCTCTTTTTCAGCGCCGATAGATAGTGACGATAGATGACCGATTAGGGTCGGCTGCCACCGTAAACGACGAACCAGGGGTTCAGGGTTTCAGCCGTGTTTGCATAGCCAAGCACCACACCTTCTGGAGTTTCAACTGAACCACCCGCAGCGTTTACCACTGCATGGGCCGCCCCCGTATCCCAAAGACAGGTGGGGCCAAGGCGCGGATACAAGTCTGCCGCGCCCTCGGCGACCAGACAGATCTTCAGCGAGCTGCCCATGGGAACCAGCTCGTACTCACCCAGCGGCTTCAGCCAGTCCAGAGTATCCTGACTGGCATGGGAGCGACTGCCTACGATGCGCCACGCGGTAGCATCGGCATGCACGGCAACTTCGATCGGCTGACGCTCGCTCTTAGCTTCAATCTTGAAAGCGCCGACGCCTTCAGCACCCAGATAGGTGACATCCAGTGCGGGTGCATAGACCACACCCAACACCGGCCGCCCCCGCTCGATCAGGGCAATGTTGACGGTGAACTCGCCATTTCGCTTGATGAACTCCTTAGTGCCATCAAGAGGATCTACCAGCCAATAGCGGCCGTTACCATCTGCACCGTTAAAAGCCTCAACCGCCTCTTCGGTCAGTACCGGGATAGAAACCGGCAGCGCTTCAAGACCAGCAACGATGATGCTGTTGGCTGCTTTGTCGGCCTCGGTCAGAGGCGACTTGTCCTCTTTTTCTTCAATGGTGAATTCACGGCTGTAGATCGCCATGATCGCCTCGCCCGCTTGCAGGGCGATCTGCTCTACCTGGTCCATCAGTACCGGCAGTGAAATATCGGTCATCTTCAATTCCTGCTATTCCTGACAGCAGCCCGGACATTATAGGGCCGCTATCGTTCATACATTAAAGCTCAGAGCTCCGGCACTATACCGCGAGCCTGCAGCTGACGAATTACCTGATCGGCAGCTTCTTCAGCCGTGCAGCGAGTGGTATCCAGCACAACTTCGGCCGCTTCCGGTGTTTCGTAGGCGGAGTCGATGCCGGTGAAGTTCTTCAGCTCACCGCGACGCGCTTTTTTGTACAGACCTTTCGGATCACGATCTTCCGCCACTTCCAGCGGCGTATTCACGAATACCTCAACAAATTCACCATCCTCGACCATACCGCGCGCCATGGCACGCTCGGAGCGGAACGGAGAGATAAAGGCGGTGATCACGATAAGACCCGCATCCACCATCAGCTTGGCGACCTCAGCCACACGGCGAATATTTTCAACGCGGTCTGCATCGGTAAAGCCGAGATCCTTGTTCAGGCCATGGCGGACGTTGTCACCGTCGAGCAGGTAGGTGTGATGGCCCATGGCATGGAGTTTTTTCTCCACCAGGTTGGCAATAGTGGATTTGCCAGCGCCGGAAAGACCGGTCAGCCAGAGCACGCTTGGTTTCTGATTCTTGGCAATCGCCCGAGCAGCCTTGTCCACATCCACATGCTGCATATGGATGTTTTGGCTACGACGCAGGGAGAAATGGATCATGCCGGCGGCGACCGTATTGTTGCTCATACGGTCAACCAGAATGAAGCCACCGGTATCCTGGTTTTCCTTATACGGGTCAAATGCGACCGCCCGGTCCAGGCTGATGTTACAGATGCCGATACCGTTAAGCGCCAGGTTCTTGGCCGCGGTGTGTTCCAGGGTGTTTACATTCACCTGGTATTTAATCGCAGTAACAGTAGCGGTAACTGTCTGGGTGCCCAGTTTCAGCAGGTATGGACGACCCGGTAACAGCGGCTCATCATGCATCCATACGATGGTGGTTTCGAACTGCTCTGCCGTCTGTGCTGGCTGTTCGGTGGTTGAGATTACATCACCACGGGAGATATCGATCTCATCAGCCAGAGTCAGAGTAACGGACTGGCCCGCAACGGCCTCATCCAGCTCGCCATCATAGGTGTAGATGCTCGCCACACGGCTGGTTTTACCGGAGGGCTGAACACGGATCTCATCACCCGGGCGGATCACACCACTGGCCAGAGTTCCAGAGAACCCACGGAAGTCCAGGTTCGGGCGGTTAACCCACTGCACCGGCAGTCGGAAGGGATTACGCTGCAGGCGGTCATCATCCACCTCAACGGTTTCCAGGAATCCCATCAGCGTCGTGCCATGGTACCAGGGAGTGCTGTCGCTCAGCGCAGTGATGTTGTCGCCCTTGAGCGCCGACATCGGGATAAAGGTGATCTCATCCAGATCCAGCTGCTTGGCGAATTCGCGGTACTCGTCGCGAATCTGGTTAAAGACCTTCTCGGAGTAGTCCATCAGGTCCATCTTGTTGATCGCCACCACGATATGGCGGATACCGATCAGCGACATCAGGAAGCTGTGACGACGGGTCTGAGTCAGGATGCCCTTACGTGCATCAACCATCAGAATCGCGGCATCAGCAGTAGAAGCACCGGTGACCATGTTACGGGTGTACTGCTCATGCCCCGGGGTATCGGCAACGATGAACTTGCGACGGTCGGTGGAGAAGAAGCGGTAAGCCACATCGATGGTGATCCCCTGCTCACGCTCTGCAGCAAGACCATCCACCAGCAGCGCAAAGTCAATCTCTTCGCCCTGGGTACCGTATTTTTTCGAGTCAGCCTCAATCGCGGAGAGCTGATCTTCAAACAGCATCTTGGAGTCAAACAGCAGGCGGCCAATCAGTGTGCTCTTGCCGTCGTCCACGCTGCCGCAGGTGATAAAGCGCAGCAGACCCTTGTTTTCGTGCTGTTTCAGGTATTGTTCAATATCGCTGGAAATCAGGTCGGATACGTGTGCCATCAGAAATAGCCCTCCTGCTTTTTCTTCTCCATGGAGGCGGCGGAATCATGGTCGATCACACGGCCCTGGCGTTCTGAGGTTTTGGTCAGGAGCATCTCCTGAATGATTGACGGCAGAGTGTCGGCCTCGGACTCGACAGCACCGGTCAGCGGGTAACAGCCCAGGGTACGGAAGCGCACCTTACGCATCGTCGGAACCTCGCCCTCTTTCAGCGGCATACGCTCATCATCCACCATGATCAGCGTGCCATCGCGCTCGACCACGGGGCGCGTTGCGGAGTAGTAGAGAGGTACGATGGGGATGTTTTCCAGGTAGATGTACTGCCAGATATCCAGCTCAGTCCAGTTGGACAGCGGGAATACGCGCATGCTCTCGCCCTTCTGCTTGCGCGCGTTGTACAGCTTCCACAGCTCAGGCCGCTGACCTTTGGGATCCCAGCGATGCTGAGCGGTACGGAAGGAAAAGATACGCTCCTTGGCGCGGGACTTTTCTTCATCACGACGAGCACCACCAAAGGCTGCATCGAAACCGTACTTATTAAGAGCCTGCTTCAGGCCTTCGGTCTTCATGATGTCGGTATGCAAAGCGGAACCGTGGGTAAAGGGGTTGATGTCTTTCTCAACGCCTTCCGGGTTGACGTGGACAATCAGGTCCAGGCCGAGATCTTTGGCTATCTGATCCCGAAACTCGTACATTTCGCGGAATTTCCAGCGAGTATCCACGTGCAGCAGAGGGAACGGAGGCTTGGACGGCGCAAACGCTTTCATGGCCAGGTGCAGCATCACCGCACTGTCTTTGCCGATGGAGTAAAGCATCACCGGGTTTTCCGCTTCTGCCACCACTTCGCGCATGATATGGATGCTTTCCGCTTCCAGGCGCTTCAAATGTGTAAGAGACATAGAGTTCCTTCAACCAGTCTTTGGTTATCTAAATCAGTATCTAAAGTCAGGAAGAGCACAGTTCCACCTCTGGCGGCACTGCAATCAAATTGATCTGGGTTTTATGTTGGTCAAGCCAAGCCTTAAACTGACTGGCGCGCCGGAGATCAAGGCCCATGAGACATAGCGCCAAAGGCATCTTTTGCTCCGCAAGTGATCGTTCCATCACTTCGACTAACCAGTTTTCGGTGGGCCAGTGCGAACTCTCCAGCCAAAGTTGTTTGCGCAGAGAGGTCTGGAGGTAAAACTGAAACGTATCGGGGGAACGGCGCGCCGGCTGGCAGTTGGCCAGCAGCAGGCTTGCCTGATGCCGCTCAGCCCACTCCAGCAAAGGCTCATAATCCTGCCGGTACCAGCGCGCAGCGGGATTACGCACCCCCTTGGGTTTAGGCACCTTCAGCGCCGGGCAGTCCAGATGCCACTCCTGCAGCAATCGCGATACGGCGCGCTCGGAGATCTGCACACTAAACAGCCTTTCGGCTTCTTTAGCCACCGCTTCACGACTCCATAGGCCCGTTAACGGCGGTTGCAGCAGCCCCTCGCGCAGTCGTTGCTGCTGCTCCGCAGAGAGCCCGCTCCCCTCTCCCGCCTTTCGCCCTCGTGGAGCAGGTTTGATCGCCGCCCATCCACCGCTCTCAAACACCTTGAAAACCTTGGTGATCGTGGGCACAGAGAGCCCTGTCTGGGCAGAGGTTTCCGCCAGGGTATAGCCTGATATACGAAGCTGAACAGCCCTAATCCGAGCCTGCTCCAGATTCTTCGGCGCTAAATCCTTAATAGTAAAAACCTCTTTAATATATTGTTTTAAAAGGATTTAAAAACAAATCAATATTAAAAAACCGTTATTTACATGGACAGTTTATTAAAGCTTTCTATAGAATTTCAACCTTTTAAGGTCGGTATTCAGGGAGTAACGCAATGGAATGGGGAGTTCTTGCATCGGTTGCTGGCCTGCTTGCAGTGCTGGCAAGTGGCCGTATACAGCCTGCAACCGCCTTTGTGACTCTTGCCTGCGCCTACCTACTCACCGGACTTGTCGATCTACCCGAACTGCTCGGCAGCTTTGCCAACCCGGCACTAGCCACCCTTATCCTGCTGTTGCTGATCTCACTGACATTGGAGCGCTCCCCACTACTCGACCAGATCTCCAACAAGATCATTTCCGGTCGCCAGTCGTCCGCGCTGCTTAAGCTGATGGCCACCAGCGCGGTGCTATCAGCCTTTCTCAACAATACTGCGATTGTCGCGTCCTTTCTGGGCACCCTGTCCCGCCAGACACGCATTCCAGCCTCCCGACTGCTGATCCCCCTGTCCTACGCCTCTATACTGGGCGGAATTACCACGTTGGTGGGCACCTCTACCAACCTTGTGGTCAGCTCCTTTGCCGTAGATACGGGGCTACCGGAACTCAGCATGTTCCAATTCAGCGTTGTGGGTATACCTGTTGCCCTGGTCTGCCTGGCCGCGCTGATGCTCAGCGCCCGCTGCCTGCCCAACAACAGCACCACAAGCCGGGATAGCCGCCAGTCTTATTTCCTGACCACCGAGGTCGACGACGATTCCCCCTTGGTGGGCCAAAGCATTGAAGCCAATGCGATGCGTAACCTGGACGGTTTGTTTCTACTGGAGATCGAGCGCGACGGACGCCTGATAAGTCCCGTAACGCCCGAAGAGATAGTCCAGGCCAGAGACCTGCTGATATTTACCGGAGAGGTCAACAAGGTACAGGCGCTTCAACGCTTTCAGGGCCTGAAGCTGATGGGAGAGGATGCCGACGACCTGCTCGCCAGCAACCTGGTAGAAGTGGTGATCTCCAATGAATCGGAACTTGCCAACCGTACGCTACAGGACATGGATTTCCGCACGACGTTCAACGCTGGCGTTGTCGGGATTCGGCGCGGAGAGCGTAGACTAGAAGGACAGTTGGGACGTATACCTTTGCGTGTGGGTGACAGCCTGCTGCTCGCTGTCGGCGGCGACTTTAGCCAGCATAGAAACCTGGACCGAAACTTTCATCTGCTGAGCGGAACCTTACAACGCCCTCGCCTGAGTATGAAACAGAGCCTGGCTGCGCTTGGAGGCTTCGCCGCTGCAATCCTGAGCGCATCAGTAGGCATTACAACCCTTTTTGAAGCACTTCTCTGCCTGCTTGGCCTTTTTCTGCTGGGAGGGCTACTTAGCGTTAATGAAATGAGACGTCGTTTCCCGTTTGAACTGTTTCTGGTGATCGGCTCGGCACTAACTATCGCCAAAGGTATGAGCGCATCAGGCGCTGCAAGCTTGGTCGCTGAAGGGATGCAGGCGCTGTTCAACGGCTATGGCGTCTATGCAGCCTTCGTCGGTATTTTTCTGCTGACGCTGGTATTAACGGAAACGGTCACCAATAACGCAGCCGCCGCATTGGCATTCCCCATCGCCCTCTCCACCGCCCAGTCATTTGGCGCAGATCCCATGCCCTTCATCATGGCCGTAGCCTACGGCGCCAGCGCCTGCTTTCTAATCCCGTTCGGTTATCAGACTCACCTGATGGTTTATTCACCAGGTCGTTACCGCTTATCTGATTATTTGAAAACAGGTTTGCCGGTGAGCCTGCTGTACAGCGCAACGGTGCTTATTCTGACGCCGATGGTGTTTCCGTTTGACGCGCTTTAAACCCGTTTCCGAATCCGGCGCCAGACGTGAGTTCTGAGTGCTGTTTTCCTCTTCTCCTGGCGCTGCCGTTGTAGGATATCCACAGCGGTTTCAGCATTAATCTGATCCCCGCTGTCTGGGTCCACATATAACGGATATTGAATCAGCGTCGCCGCTACCAGTTCATCCAGCGACCCTTTACGGGTACGACGCGGACAGGCGACATGATCCTGGGTCAGTCCCCAACCGGCATAGAACGGTAGGCCCCAGGTATGAACCGGGATGTCTCGCAACAAGGCTTCAAAGCCTGTCAGCGAGGTCAGGGTATGCACCTCATCCACCTGTTCAAGCAGATCAGGCATCGCCAGATCTCTCACTTCCAGATCGAAATACTCCTGCCCAGGCACTTCTCCCTTGCGGGCACCTTCCAGCACATCCGGGTGGGGTTTATAGATGATATAGGCATCCGGACAACACTCTCGGACTGCCTGGAGCAACTCAAGATTGGTCTGCAGCTTGGGCGAGCCGGTACGTATGGAGGCATCGGTTTCAACCTGTCCTGGCACCAGCACAATTCTGCGATCTTTCGGCAGACTCAATCGGTGCTGGTTGCCCACGTTGTACTTGGACAACTTCAGCTCAACAAGACGCTGCCTTAATGCCGCAGCCCGCTGCAACAGATCCGGCGAGAACTCGTCATGCTCGAGCATCTGCTCAAGATCACTGGCAGCGGATGCATCGTAGTAGATCCCCCGTGAATCCATCACCAGCGACAGCGGATCGATCAGGTCCACCCCCAGGCCCACGGAACGGACAAATCCATCCTCCATTCGCCAGAGCTCTTGCCCTCCCTTCTGGCAGTGGGCAATCAGATCCGAATCCAGCTTGGAGGCCCAGGCCAACACCTTAGGTGCTGCAACTTCCGAAGCATTCTGCTTCCACTCAACCTTTGCACCCGGCCCGAGAAAGCGTCCGATAAACGCCCGCTTCCAGCCCGCGAAATCGACAGCATCCCAGTCACCTGCAAACCTGTCCCGCGCCCTCTTCTGATCCGCGATCAGCGCAACCGTGTCCTCAAACCCACAACGCCGCCCGGTGTAGGGGTTGATATAGCGGCAGTACTGCAGATAAGCAGCATGAAATACGGCTTCAAGACTGCGTGAAACACTTCGCCGATTTGAGGCCTGCCGATCAGACGTAAGCCCCCAACCCGCATAGAACGGCATGCCAAAGCAGTGCACTGTCCTGCCCGCCAGCAGCGCCTCAAAACCGAACTGACTGGTCACTACATAGACACGATCTACAAGATCCAGTAATGCCCAGGGATTCAAGTCATCCCCTATCAAGCGGCAGCCCAAGGCGCTCGCCTGCTCCAGCAGGTGCCCCTGCTTTTTGCCAGCAATCACATCCGGATGCACCTTAACCAGCACGTCAGCACCCGGGTTTTCGGCAACAGCCGCATTAAGCATCTGGCTGAAGGAGGCTGCGCTGGCCAAGCCGTACTCTATGGAGGCATCACCCGCTGTTTGATCCACGACCAAGACATTGGACTGCTTGGTTTCCAGTTTAGCCGGCGGTCGATCTGGCGCGTGGTTATATTTGGAGAGGCGATAGCGCTTCAACATATCGATGCAATCACCAGCCCTCTGCAGTTGAATCGGGTCCAGCGCCTGCTCGCGTATCAGCGTTTCAAGATCGGAGGGACGAGTGGCATCGTAATAGATACCACTACGGTCAACGATAAGACTATGGAGAGGAGCGCCGTCAACCCCCAGTCCAAGAGAGCGCAAAAAACCGTCTTCCAACGAAATGAAGGGTACGCCCAGTTTGCCGGCATACTCTCTGGCCCTGCTCGCACTGGGCTTTAAGCCCCAGCCTGCGATATGTGTGAACCTACAAAACTTTGTCCACGCAGATATACGTGCGCAGGGCGCCTCAAGAAACTCGGCCAGCCAGGGTGTCTGGCCCAGTCCCTTTACCATGAAACCTACTCGCATACTCAGTTAACGCAATCTCGATCAAAAGATCCTGTCTGGTTGCGCTGGGTACCTGCCGCGATTTTCTTGGGATCCTGGCTTTCCAGCTCTCGCTGCCAGACCTTTTCAAACAACCAGGCCGTCGCTCGAGGAAAAGGGGTGAACAGCGGATTAAAGGGATTATCCCGGGACTGCATCCAGATAGTCATACGCCGACTGGGCTGTTCCGCGACGCCACGGCGATGGAATCCATAGACGTTTCCAATCAACAGCGTATTTGCCGGCACATGCAGCGCCTGCGGCTTGAATCCCATTTCAACCAAGTCTGCCTCACTAGCACGGAATGAGCCGTCCCAATAACGTCCCGGCTGTCGTCTTTCACCCTGCTTGGAAGCTTCCAGACTTTCACGGTATTCCCACTTCAAACGCCGCCAGGTCAGGCGGTGAGAGCCCGGCACATACACATGAGGCCCGTTGCGATTATCCGCTGCATCGATAAATAGCCAGCCTTTTACGCAGGGGTGAAAAGTATCGGTATGAAAATCCCTTTGCGGGTCCGGCTGAGGAACCACATTGGCGTGGTTGCAGAGGTTCTCGATGAAGAAAAACGGCGGCCGGTTCTTCGATGAAGCCCAACGCATCAACCTATCCAGTCGCGAGCCATCCGTAAACGCACTAATGGCCGGCAGGTCTGCGCGTTTATCCTGGGTCAGAAAGGCACGCTGGGTCAGTGTAGTTCCCTCAACGAACTCACGGATCAATCCCTGATAGCCCTCTGCTTCCGACTTCAGGCGAGCAAACTGCTCAGGCTCGAGAAAGTTCTTTTTGAGGATATAACCATTACGTAGAAAAGCCCGTCGATCCTCATTCGCCACCAATGGGGCCAACAGCAACAGACGGAAGCGGAAAAGCCCCTGAGACACCACGACGCGGGCTACATGTAGCCCGCAGCGATTAAGCCAGTAACTGCCGATGATCGGGTTTTGCTTAAAGCTTTTTGCCCAGGTAAAAAGCTCGATGAACCAGTACGGGTAACGCAAAACGCGACCGATTACCGACTTTGCTTGCTGCATTCCTCTCTCCAGGAAGCCAATCGAAGATAACTACGCTCCGCTCTTCACCTCACGATGCAAAACCAGAGCGCATAACACAAAGCACACTATAGGCAGCGCCTCACCCTACCAGCAGCTGCGCTTCGCTGAGGATAGCTTCCAGGTGCGTTTCATCCTTAAAGCTTTCTGCATAGACCTTGCACAGGTCCTCAGTGCCACTGGGGCGTGCCGCAAACCAACCATTCTCAGTAACGACTTTAAGCCCACCGATTGCAGCTCCGTTACCCGGAGCTTCGGTAAAGCAGCCGATAATTGGATCGCCCGCCAAAGTGTCAGCCTTGACATCCTCGGATGTCAGCGCTTTCAGCTTCGCTTTCTGCTCAGCAGTGGCCGGACTGTCGATGCGTTTATAGACCGGCGCACCGTAACGCTGGGTCAGCTCCGCATAATACTGAGACGGCGTTTTCCCGGTTACAGCGAGGATCTCCGCCGCCAGCAGACAAAGGATAATACCGTCCTTATCTGTGCTCCACGCCTTGCCATCGCGAGTCAGGAAACTGGCACCGGCACTCTCTTCACCACCGAAAGCAAGTTTACCGCCATGCAGACCAGGCACAAACCACTTAAAGCCCACCGGTACCTCATAAAGCTCCCGCTGCTGACCTGCGACAACCCGGTCGATCATTGAGGAAGATACCAGGGTTTTACCGATTGCCAGGCCCGATGACCACTGGGGCCGGTGCGAGAGCAGATAATCGATACACACAGCGAGGTAATGGTTGGGATTCATCAGCCCGCCGGCGTCAACGATACCATGACGATCCGCGTCGGGATCGTTACCGAATGCGAGATCAAAGCGCTCACGAATCTTCAGCAGGTTAGCCATCGCCGCTGTACTGGAGCAATCCATGCGAATCTTGCCATCGTGATCCGGCGGCATGAACCCGAAATCCGGCGATTGCTCACGGTTAACTACTTCGACATCAAGGCCAAACTTCGCCGCTATCGCATCCCAGCTTGCCAGCGAGGTACCGCCCATCGGGTCGACACCGATGTGAATATCGGCCGCCTTTATCGCGTCCATATCAATGACTGACGCCAGTGCCGCCACATACTCGCCCACATAATCGTACTGCTCAGCTTTCTGCCGAGCCTCATCGAATGGCAGACGCTGGATACCCTCAAGACCCGATTGCAGCAACTCGTTAGCACGCTTCTCGATCCAACCGGTTACCGCAGCGTCCGCAGGTCCACCGTCAGGAGTGTTATACTTGATGCCACCATCTTCAGGCGGGTTATGGGATGGTGTAATAATCAGACCATCCGCCAAATCTGCAGATCGGCCTTCATTCCACGCCAGGATGGCACGGGAAACCAGCGGTGTCGGTGTAAAGCCGCCCTCCGCATCGACCATCACACGCACATCGTTAGCTACCAGCACCGAAAGCGCCGTTTCGAACGCTGGTTGAGACAGTGCGTGGGTATCCATGCCGATAAACAGAGGGCCAGAGATACCCTGTTCCTGACGGTAATCCACCGTTGCCTGGCTGATAGCCAAAATATGAGCTTCATTAAAGGTCGATTTTAAGGCCGAACCACGGTGGCCGGAGGTACCGAAGCTTACGCGCTCCGAAGGTTCATTGGGGTCAGTCTTCGACTGAAAATAAGCGGGAGTCAGCGCTGGAATCAATTCCACAACAACACCTTTAATTCTGAATTAAACAGGACACAGATATCGCCAGCGTCCCATGGGGTTAACGCTTGGTCAAATATATCGAGGCAGCAGCCCTCTTAAAGGAAGACCTCATAAGTACACGGACCAGAACATAAACAATGGAGAGTGCCCCCTATGTTGACCTGTCAGGCAACCTATCAGCGGCCTGAACAGCTAATCAGACATTAGCTTCCTGGCGTGCGTCAGCAAAGTTTGGCGGCGATTCGAATCGTTACCAAGCTCGATAATAGCTTTGGCCCAGACTTCAGGCTCCATCGGCAGCAACAAACCATTCTGTTCATGTTGCACAAGCGACTGGTATACGGGATGGTCGGCGTAGATACCCACTGCACCTGCGTGAGTGATGTCATAAAACTTGGTCGCGGAACGTGCCTGATTGAACGAGCTAGGTAGCAGTGGGGCAAGGCCCACAGCACGTCCCGGCCGGCTCACCAGGGACTTGTAGGCTGTCCAGCTCATCGGCTGAAGAATATGGACACGAGGCAAATGGGAAAACAGTTTACGAATTTCGGCATTGCCGATCAGCTCGAAACTGAAGGATGCGTCCCGCTGCAGCACCTCCTCTACCACGGGCAACAGCCAACGGATCTCCTTCATATGCGAGGCGGAACCATGATAGAAAAAGGTATTTTGAGGAAGGCAGTCTGTATAGGAAGACTGCGGCTTCAATACGCGCGGTCTCCAATCTGCATACTTGTCGGCCAGCCATTGGTTTGATACCCAAAGTTCCGCATTCATTTTGCGCAACCAGGTTTTATGGCGTGTCGCAAGGCGATAGAGTTTCCAGCGGTAACGAAGAAGCAGCCCCTGGTGCGCGCTGAGGTCGAAAAGGTCATCATCCATGAAAAAGACCAAGCGCCCGAGCGAAGCGCGGTGCTTCTCGACCCAGAGTCGCCATTGGGGAGTCAGGTAGCGGACAAACACGAGATCCATACCCTGCTCAACGCTAATCGAATCAACAGGCGCATTCAGGCTGCAAGAGCGCGCAGCCCCCCCCTCAAGTAGAGGCTTAACGAAGTAGTCACTGCTGGGGTTTTCGCCCTGCTCAACCAGAAGCCAGGTCATTCACGCACTACCAAGGCCAGTCAATACGCGGATACTTGCCAATAGTGAAGTCGGGCTTTGCATAGTTAAGGTTCGGGTTATAAAAGGGGTCCCGTTCAATCACGTCGGCCCAGCGTTCGCGCATGTACTGTACCTCCCTTTTAGCCCGCGCCTGTTTTTCAGGGTTATCATCCTTGCCCCGCGATACCGATTCATGATGATAAAGCTCCGCATAAGGGGTATATACCACTCGATAGCCAGCTTCACGAATACGCAAACAAAAGTCGACATCATTAAAGGCTACGGTCAGATTCTGCTCATCCAGGCCACCTAACTCTCGATATAAGTTGCGGGTTGTCAAAAGACAGGCTGCCGTAACGGCTGACAGTTCCTGCGGCAAAATCGAGCGGTTCATATAGCCCGGATCATCCGCTTCGAGCATGCCGTGCAGGTGATTGGCACATCCGCCAGGGCCAATCACATCACCCGCATGCTGAACCCGGCCATCACTGAAATACAACCTGGCCCCGACAGCCCCTACACCGGGTTGCAACAGGTGGGAAACCATTTCATCCAGCCAGTCAGGGCTGATCACTTCAGTATCATTATTGAGCATACAGACCAGATCACCCTCAGCATGCTCTACTGCAAAATTATTGATTGCTGAGAAATTGAACGGACGATCATAAGCCAGGACCCTAACCCGTGAATCTGACGACAATGCCGTCATATACGCCAGCGTATCTGCGCAGCTGCTCTGATTATCGAGAATCAGCACTTCATAATTAAGCCAGGTGGTTTTCTCCAGTATACTGTTCACGCAGGGCTGCAAAAAATGCAACATATCACGAGTGGGGATGATAATGCTGACCTTTGGCCGCAGAGTTGGTAAACCGTAGCACGCCCTCACTTGATCACGACCATCACGGATCACCTGGGCATCAATGTTGTGACGTTCCAAGTGCGCACTTAGCTGCTCAGGACAGGCCTTAGAGCTCTCACCGGTCTGATGCCAGAGTACAGCCGGAATATGCCGGATCTGTTCCTCGTTCGAAAAGTTGCCTACCTCCAGTACTAACTCGTAGGCCCTAGGCATGTAGCCCAAGCGATCACGGACGGCTGCCAGTTCCGAGGCCTTAATAAATACACAATCACCCACGTAATGACTCGCACGCTGCAGTTCTGGTGACCAATCCGGCTTGAAGTTAGGGTCGCAGGGTATTTCATTGTTCTGTAAATAGGCATGATCAGAATAAATCAGTTTGGCATCCGGGTATTTATTTGCCTCAATCAACATCCATGCCAATGCCCAGGGCTCCAGCCTGTGACCAGGCTGTATAAAGAGCACCCACCCATCCGAGTCGCCAACAGGCCAATGATCATCTTCTTCGGTTAGCACGTGAACGGAGGTTCGTAGTCCAATTTGATCTCTTACAGAATTACGTAAACTGTTAAATACTGGCTTGAGTGTCAAATCTTGCCCTTGCCCTTGCCCTTCCCGCTCGCCAAATTGGCGTGCATCGACCAGCACCGGAACAGCAGCTTGATCTAACCTATTGTGGCTCAGGTATTGGTCCAGACGACGTTTAACATCATCTGCACACGACCAGTAGTGTGCTCGCCACTCTTTATAGTCGGGCGCAGGAAAGTGGTAGCGTAGGCTTCCAAGTAAACGATAGACACTGAACGGATTCGAAAGCACCTTGCGCCAGCTAAGCTTCAGGCGTTCAGCTTGAGCGACTTCCACTTTCGGTAACATCGCGAAAATACGGCGCCCCAACCAGTACCAGGCAACCGGCCCAGAAACAACCTGCAGATCAAAACTCTCTGTAGATAATGGGCCATGCTCATATTCAGCCTCAATGCTCAAGCTATGGGAAGCTTTCGGGCGGGGCAGCAGTTCAAATACACGCCCTTTAAAGCTGGCCGGAAGAGGAATTCGACGCTCATAGGTAGCAAACTGGATCACGGCCCAAACATTAATAGTTGTGTAGTTTGCAGGCAGGTGGGCATCGATCAGATACCAGCGATCGGTGCTGTAAGTATCGTGGGATAATTTATTCATCAAGTGGCAGTTATAAAGCTTTTAGCAAGGGAGGTTACTTTTTTGGTTAGTGAGCAGCACCACAAAACGGACTTGTCATTACGCAACCACCACCTCTTGCTGACCCAGGATCTGTTCTGTTTCAGCAACACGAACAGAAACCGTAACACCTGCCCCCAAAGGTTTGGTAAAGTTATAACGAAAACCGACGTAGCCTTGCCGTGGAGGTGACAGGTGCAACAAGCCAGGACGGAGCTCATTGGCTTCTAGCGTGGCCAATTTAAGCCCCTCCGCCAAGATCTCTACCTGTACCGCTTTCTCCCCTTGCGCATACCACGCCCAACCTCTAACACCTTTAGAAGTAACCTCTTGAATAGCTCCGTGTACGTACGGTAAGCCTTGCACAGACAACTTAAGGCGCTGATGGTAGAGTACAACTACTCGTTGGTAGAGCGTAATATCTTGGCTGTTAAGTAGCTCCATTTCCTGCAACTGCTCCACAGGCAATTGATAGGTCTTATCCGTTTCTCTACGCCCCTTATTCAACGCCCGAGATTCAATTGCCATACCATAAAAGGAATTCAATTGCGACAGACCAACCTCATAGTCTTCCGTTAAACCGATAAATCCTAAGGCTTCAAGGGGGATACCCTGAAGCATCTTGGACTGACGATTAATAAACTGTGGCTTACGATAAAAGGAAGGCAAGTCACCTTCATAGTCGTTGTGACGCACAAAATGATTATATTCGGAAATAACCCTTTGAATAGGTTCACGACAAAAGGTTATAGACTGACGTAAACCCAACAGGTAAACATATTTATTAACAGGAACGTGACCGCTTAGAAAACATATCCCAAATTCACTTAACCCTGCTTGTAGGCCAAGGTAATCTTCATTTGGATAAATGTGTTTTTTCACTAATAATGAAGTTTCTTCAGAACTGGCCGAATAGTCATAACAAACATTTTGGAAGCCAAAATAATCTTCCGCAGCTTTTCGAAAGCTTGTACCGGCTGTTTTTGGTATATGTATAAAGAATAATGGTTTTTCTCTTGACTCAAAAGAAAACTTATTTATAGAAATTTGAACTTTAGCCAATAATTTTCGCTCTCTATCAGTCAAAGGTGAAACATAAGCCTCTTGTGAAATTCGCTGTATATCAAGACCTTTTTTTTTCGTTCGTACAAATCGCTTAATCACAACGTAAAAATCTCAAAATCAAAAACCTAAATATAAAAAACCAGATATATTGCTTTATTATTCCTATATAATAACACTAGAAATACTTTATTTTTATCGGCAGCCTCGCTGATCCAATAAAAACACGCTCTGATTTAGATTAATATAATTTAAATACCAATTAAATCATCGAAATAAAAAGCACCTTCAGGGAGTATATATGCATATCAAAATTTATAATTTAGTAATATCTAGATGCACCGAAATACTCCCCCTCCAAACCAAAAATCCTATCGACAACGAACGCTCTCAGCCACGCCAGTATAATAATCTACAAAGATTGAAAATACTCTATAAATTTTCTAACCGTTTTCTTAAAACATTACTCTGTTACTCGTGAGTTTACCGTTGCGATTTAACAATTCGACGATTCGAATTTTTTGTACCATAGGCGTTCAGGCGAAGGAACTTTTATATTTAAGGTGCAGCATAGCCTATCAAGAGCACATAGTTTTAAATTTTAAGAGACCAATTAATAACCCAGACTATATTATTTCCATAGGACTAGAAAACCTCAGAGTATTTATCTGGCAACACAAAATATCGATCTTTTAATTCTCTTTGTATAGATTTATCAACTTGATAAAACTTTTGTTTTTTTGAAGCAGGCCCCAGTGCTGCAGAATTTTCAACAATACTTCTCTGAGCATTGGACGCTATATCATTAGCAACTTCTACGTCCAAAATTACTTCATCTTCTCTATTGTCGAATTTTGAAAAAACCGCACGTATTTCTTCATCGTCCCATAGCCATCGTTTCGCACCAGTTCCATCCGGGTGTCTTTCACGATCCCATTCGATACTTCTTAGAGTTTTCTGGCGTTCAAGGCGAACATTCAAATCAAAATCTTTCAAATGGAGCAATAGCAAGTCGGATTTAATCGTAGGAAACGCAGTTGACGAATGAAATCCCTGTCCTAGGCTATTCGGCTTCCGGTTTATAATTGGTTTACACATGGCTGCGCTAAATGAACAATATCGTCTTTGGGTAAGGATTTTTTCATCGTGTTTTAGTTCAGCTTCACGAGAAAGCTTCTGGACCAAGTTAAAACCAATAGGCGACATACTTTCTTCCCTATTACGGCGAAAATAATCAACTAAACCAGTGTATTTATCTGGATCAGCCACCATAATCTCGTCTGCGTCACAGTAAATGACCACATCGTAATATTGAAGCATAGCCTGCATTATTCTAGTCACTGATCTAGCTCGACGAATTTCATTCATTCCCTTTTCACGAGGCAAGCGCATTCGACTGATTTTTTCATTTAAGCCATTTAAAGAAAAATCATCAGAACCATGATCTAAAACCAATAAATTTTCGAAACCAACCTGCTTAGAGTAATAATCAACCCATTTATGTATGAAATAGCTTTCATTATAGACCATAGTCATTACTAAAACATTCACGCCCTTAGCTCCCAAACAGAAATAAATATTAAAATCAGTAAATTAAATATTAATTTTTATGAAAAACTCACAATCACTTACCTATCAATCTTTCATAAACCTTTCTTAGTCCTGGAGCATTTGGGTTGACTTTAAGTCCAACTTCAACAAGTTTTTTCGCTTTATTAAAATCACCACTTTTTTCCAACGCAATAGCAAGCTCACGAAAAACCACTGGAGGGGCTACATTATCTTTATCTAGAACATTATTTAGCGCTGACGATACATAGGACTCTGACTCAGATGTAACAGACTGATTTGGCGATGCGGCTCCAGATATATAGTAGCGTACGGCATCAATAAGCTTCGCAACAATTTCAGCCTGAGGATTATTACCTACCATATCTTGCAAAACTTTACTAACATTTCCAGATTGTGATCTTGCGATTTCAATAATATCTTTCTCTGAACGTATAGCAAAATCTATTTCCGAAAGTTCTTCCTGAAAACTATAATTTATTCGATTTTCTATCCATAATTTGTCTCCCAAATTTTTAGCAAGTATAGGTTCGACAAGTTCCTTATGAAACTTAAGCTTTGACCCTCCGATAGCACGAAGCGCACTAATCAGCCTATTATTATCACGTGTCGCGCCTTTATAAGATCCGTAACCTGGTCCGTACTTCCGATAGACATACATCAAAGATGTTGCTTCGAGAGATAAGCTTTCATTAACACGAACCACCTCTTCCTTGGAAATATTTTCTCCTAGCCGATACGCAATATCTAGTACCACATCACCTTCATGGAATAGCTTCTTATCAAAGGGAATAAGTGTTACATTTTCCTCGCCAAATACTTGATCATATACTTCGAATCTAGATCTATACTGCGGATACACTCTGTTAAGGTCTAAGAATCCAATACCGCCTTTTACCATTTGTTGGAAAGCGCTTTCCATATACGATGCAGGAGTTCTGACATAAGCATAAACTTTAAAATCATCAAAATATGGTTCGAAGAATTCCTTTAACCTGCGCACCCTGTCTATACCACCGGGATGAGATAGGTCCTCTGCCGATATCATCACATTATTCTTAGTAGAGCTTCGAATCTGACTTAACAATAGATCCTTGTACTCAGTCCTCAGTGCTCGTATATCCTCTAAAGAACGCCCTGCCTTTATATTTCCATGATAATTCTCTGGATTTTCCCAAAAAAGAGTTGCGAAGAACCCCGAATGATTCGGCGAGCCTAAGTTCAAATATTCTAGATCTTTGAACTTTGCTGAACAAAATGTTTCCTGGATAGAAGAAGATCCAGTTTTATGCATTCCTATATGTATTACAAGACGTTTCATTTTTAAACTCAGAATATTATTAAAAAAGGCAAACTAATTCTTACATTCTCATGAATTCTGACGCCACACCCATCTAATATTACTAATCTTCATTCATTTTACTTTTAAGCAACTCAATTTCTTTATATAAATGATAAATAACCTTAAACAAAGCACGATTAGTATCCAATGGAGTTGAACTATAATCTTTATATTTTAGCGTAGTCAGATCAAAACGGGCCTGACCGCTCGCCTCAAAAATCTTATTAATTTTATCAACCTCGCCCTGACACTGTTCTACATAACTGGCCACATCACTTTCAACTGGTAGAAGTTTGTTATAGGGCTGAGACTTTTGCATTTTTTCGTAAAGTCCAGCCTCTTTAAGCAACGGTTCAAGCTCATCAGGCAAGATCGCCCCTTCAGCCATTGAGTTATGGTATGCAAACAGGGCCATCGCGGCCGGGGGCGGAGTGTCATTTTCACGTAAAGACGGAATGTCACCCGTTTTCAAGCTAAGCACATTAGCGACGAAGTGAGCGCTGACATCCTGAATATCATCAAAATTGTAGAAACATGCCTCGTCAGCGAAACTGCTCCATCCTTCAAGCTTAGGCGTGACGACGTAAGGTTTTCGCCGTACCCAATTGCGAAAAGGTTGTATCGGGCCTGAGTTGATCTTATGTTTGATGCCCCACTGTAAATAAGCCGATAGTATCCAGCTATCCGGCCTCCGAATATAACCGATAATTTGAATATCGTAACGGTCCCGAAGTGCGTTAAGCGCTGGCTCGACGTTTTCAATACAGTCGAAAAGTGATTCGTTTGACCATATCAACGTATGTAGGTCAGGGGGTAACTTGTCCGCCGCATACTGTAGCACATGAGCTAGCTCGCGATTGGCCTGCGCCCTGTCCATACAGGTATACCGCTCCCAGCCATCGACAACATGCCAGTCGTACTGAGCAACCGGTAAGGACAGATGTTCAAGCATTAGCCCAAGGTATTTGATGCCGTGCTGTTCCAGCGTTGGGCGCGCCACCCGCAGGGTTTTCTGGATGGAGGAGCTTCCAGTCTTGCCCATTCCGACATGGATAATCAGTTTCCGTTTCATCGCGTCACCATTTTGTTCCGGCTGTGTAAACCCGCTGGACTTCGTATCCCGCTTCCATAGCCAACTGTGGAAGAATGCGCTCAAAAGCATGCAGAATAGAGCCGTCGTAAGGAATCGGCTCGGGTAAGTCGAATGTATGGGATGCCCATTGTGTGATCGCCTCAATAGCTGATACCCGCGCCCAAAACATGGTGCCCAACGGGAAATGTCTGTAATTTGGCCAGCGCGACTGGTTAAGTGGTTCCAGAAGCTGCTCTATGTATTGGCCGTTCTTACCTTCATCTGGAAGATGGTTGTCTTCCGCGAAGATCAAACCAACGCGTTCATTATTAAACTTGTCCAGAATTTCTCGTGCGGCACTGGGTGAACCTAGAAGGTTATGCGCTAAATAACGCCTCCAGCGATCACCAACACCGTCGGCATTATCAGCCGATTTCTTGGTGTGAAAATGGCCCATCAATTCGTATCGCCCAAAGATCTCTTCACAGAACTGACGATGGAAGGGATAAACGTCCCGGCCGCTATTATCCACTTTGCGCAAGTGCATCGTGCCAGAGACACTGCCTTTCAACAGCTCGATTTGTTCCTCGGTTAGCTCTGGGACATGGGTTACAAACAGATCGACGTCATGCTCTGCCAGTACCTGGAAGTAAGTACAGAATCTCGGGATGAGGTCGGCAAAGTAGATGTGAAATTGCAGAGCAATTCTGCCACGAAAAGTAGCAGACTCGCAGGTGCCCGATAGCAGATGCACAGGCATCATATCGACTGTAGTAGTCATTGCCTTTTCTACAAGCTCGGGGAAGGCGATCGCCTTTTCCTGGTATTCATCCAATACGCTCTGTATGTCGGACC
Source organism: Marinobacterium lutimaris (assembly GCF_900108065.1). Taxonomy (GTDB): domain Bacteria; phylum Pseudomonadota; class Gammaproteobacteria; order Pseudomonadales; family Balneatricaceae; genus Marinobacterium_D; species Marinobacterium_D lutimaris. The sequence goes on from NZ_FNVQ01000002.1 coordinate 448,075, forward strand.
CTGGGAACGGCTTAGCCTGCGCAATCCCCTTGTACAGCAGGCTGAGAAAATGCTCTGCCCGGCTTTCCCGTCCAAAGAAAGACAATCCATAGAAGTCGGGATCGAATCGCTCGCGGAATATCTCACTTTCTACTGCACGACGGATCGCAGTCTTGCGGGTAATTGACTCTTCCAAGTCTTCGATCAACTTGTCTATGTAGCTGTCAAAGTCTAACTCCCGCTGGCATATCCGAGCATTACTACCATCTCGACGAACAAGGTAATCAAACTGTTCAGCGACCTTGTAAGCCAGATCGCGCGGATCACCATAGTCGCCGAGCACAGCACGTGCTGCGTGCTCTTCAACAAAATCGGCAATTCCACTAGCGTCTCGGAACGCGCCTATGCCGCAGTCAGCATTGAGGGCATCAACCGCAACGTTGGGAAAAGGATCTAGCCGGGAGGTCAGCAGAAAGAGGTCAGCGTCATTAAGTGCTGCCCCAACGTCATGCACCGATCCAGGAAAGTGCACCCTATCCTCGATACCTGCACGATGAATGTAAGCATCTAGCCAGACGCTGACGGAGGTATCGCTCTCGTCGTAACCTCCACCAAGCCAGACAAATTGCAGACGCTCCGCTCGTTTATCACCCTTTTTGTACAGTGCTTGCTGCAGCGAGTGGCAAGTCTCTAGAAACCAGTCGACGCCTTTTCGTGGCTGTATGTGCCCAGCGCCAACTACGAGCAGATCGTCCTCGGACAGAGCGAGATGAGACCTGAGCGACCAGTCATCGTCTTCTTCATGCGACTGAAAGCCGAGATAGCCTTGCGGCTGGATTCGCAAGTGTCGAGGGGCATGCTTCACTCCCCCAGCCTTTTCGAGTTCGCGCAGGCCCGAGCGCGCCAAACTCTCCGCCGGATAGACGACTAGGTCCGAAGTGAGCAGCATCCGGGCTACCTTTCCAACCGGGCGAGTATATTCAGCGTATTCATGCAAGAGACTTACGGTTGGCAGGCCAAGAGAAGCCGCGGCGTCCGCCATGTCGATGGACTCGACGGAATTCAAGAGCACTGCGGAGAGGTCATGACGCTCGCGCAGACGTTCAAGACAATAGGTCAATGCGCCAATACCGTTCACACCAGGCGCATCAAGATGGGCAACACCTGCCTCGATAAACTTGGAACGCAAGGCACCGCCACGTAGAGTAGCCGTGATAACGTTGTATTTTCGGGACAAACGCCTCGCCACTTCCAACGCTACAGCCGGAGCACCCGTTGCCGTGGCATCATGACTGACCACCAGCAACGTAGACTTTAGATTGTCTGGTTCGACTCCACCTTCGGTAAAAATCGTATCCACATCGAGCCAGCCAACACGTCCTTCCCGAAGCCCATGCCTAATAAAGTGGTGTAGTGAATTTATGGGAGCACTAGCGATATCCTGATATATCGTTTCATAAAGCGTTTGGTCAAACAGCCCCTCGATATATGCTCTGCCGTGTTCGGAAACCTCAAGAAGATCTTTAATCCATTGATGCACGTGCTTTCGGTCGTAGTCATTCCCAATCACACCATTTTCAAGCATAAGGTCAAACAACTCAGTTCCGAGAACAGACCCCGAGGGCTTCGGGTACTCTATCTCTTCACCGCTCTCTATCCCCGGCTCGACTCGCTCAGTTATTGCAAGCTGCTCTGCACAGCCTGTCCTTCCTTCGTGACGCCCATAACGAAGAAAGTGAACTAACGGATTGTTGCTGTTGCTCCGGACGTCGGGATATGCCTCTAGATAAAAACCAGAGTCAAACCAACCGGCGACCACAAGCGGGTGCTTTTCGTAATGCTGCAGAAAGTGCTCAATGGGATCATCGACATTTTTTGGTAAAGTCTTGGCATATACTGTCCAGTCAACACCACTTTTTTCCAAAATTTTATAATGAGCCCATGAATTATCTCGTTTGACAAATTTTCCTATCAATTTTTTCATACAACTACCTTTGAAAGCTTGTCATAAAGATATTCTTTTGCCGAAGGCCCACCAATCGCTAAACCAAATGAGTCGTGAAAGCGTTGAACCGAAACACTACTTGTCACAACATCACCCTCGCTGGGTGTGCCGACAACGATTTCCGCACCGGGAAGCAAGTTTTTAGTTATATCGACAAGTTCTTGTAGATTCACAGGTACACCGTACCCGATATTGTAAATTCCAGGCAAAGAACGATCTATCATAGTTACCAAAGCACGCGCCATTTCTGGGGCATAAATATAATCACGACATGCAGCAGGGTGATAATGCGCGAAGAACGGCTCTTTGCGTGACACATGATCAATCAAAACATCAACTAAGCCGTGAGTAGGATGATCCTCATTCCCAAAAGGATTCGTTACTCTAGCACATGTATAAGTAATATCTTTTTCGTGTGCAAATTGCTGGAATAGGGCTTCTTCTACCACTTTCATTCTGCCGTACCAAGATTGAGGGGACACGGGGTCACACTCAACACTTGGCCGCCCCGGTGCTTCTCCATATACGGTACCAGCTGAGGATATTTGCAAAAAAGCAGCTGGAGGCCTTTGACGTAAAAGCCTCAATACCCGCTGCATAGCGGCCCAAAATTCATTCATAGCACCATTCAGGTCATCCTCAAAATTTCTAGGTTTAAGGCCACCCAGGGCATTAACAACGATAGAAGAGCTATCAAGAGCAGAAAGAATCTCCTCCTCATCCTCGAATGTATATATTGAGTTACTACCCTCCCTACCTGTTCGCGCAACTCCTGACCACGGTCTTCCTTGACGATCCAGCTCACGTGCTATATTAGAGCCTATGAAGCCTGTCGCACCTAAAAGTAGTATCTTTTTCACAAACTTGGTTCTCTGTTTATCAACTAAACTTGCGGGCATCCTTCAGACTTTGACCCGCCGAGTCTTTTTCTGATAACGCTGGATAAAAGCCTGAAACAATAGGCCAATCTATTGCAAGCACTGGGTCATCCCAGCGAATACAATACTCATCACCAGGATTGTAATAGTCGGTACACTTATATTGGAATTCAGCCTCTTGACTGATCACATAAAAACCGTGAGCAAACCCCGGTGGCAGCCAGAGAAACTGTTTATTGGCATCACTTAAATGCACACCCACCCAATTTCCAAAAGTCGGACTATTTTCCCTCATATCTACAGCCACGTCATAGACTTCACCTTTGGTGACGCGAACTAACTTGCCTTGGGGTTTATCCAACTGATAATGCAAGCCCCGCAAGATTCCCTGTTTAGACTTACTATGATTATCTTGAACGAAGGTATAATTTCCGCAGTGCCGTTCAAACTCAGACTGCCGAAAAGTTTCCATAAAGAAGCCACGATCATCACCAAAAACCTTGGGCGTGATCAGGATCACATCAGGAATGGCTAATGGCTCAAACTCCATTTTCACCACCTGCTTCTTTGACCACTTTTAAAATATATTGGCCATAGTGTGTCTTTTTAAGCTGCTCACCTTGTTCCTGAAGCGCCTTTTTAGTAAGCCAACCATTATGAAAACCAATTTCTTCAAGGCAAGCTACTTTAAGGCCTTGACGGTGCTCAATGGTTTGTACGTAACTACTGGCTTCAAGCAGGCTATCGTGTGTGCCCGTGTCAAGCCACGCAAAACCGCGACCGAGGCGTTCTACATGAAGATCACCGCGCTCAAGATACGCATTATTGACACTAGTAATTTCCAGCTCACCACGCTCTGAAGGCCTGACATTTTTAGCGATTTCAACTACATCATTGTCGTAAAAATAGAGACCGGTCACTGCGTAATTCGATTTTGGCTTTTCAGGCTTTTCTTCAATTGAAACTGCTTTTCCAGCCTCATCAAATTCCACCACACCAAAACGCTCAGGGTCATTCACCATATAACCAAATACAGTTGCACCTTTCTTTTGTTCACCAGCACGTTTCAACTGCTCAGAAAAATGCTGACCATGGAAGATATTGTCACCCAATACTAAGCATACTGAATCATCTCCAATGAATTCTTCGCCGATAATAAAGGCCTGAGCTAACCCATCTGGGCTTGGCTGTTCAGCATATTCAAAGCGAACGCCAAACTGTTCACCCTCTCCCAGTAAACGCTGGTAATGAGGTAGATCTTCTGGTGTCGAAATTACAAGTATTTCCTGGATACCTGCCAACATAAGTACTGAGACAGGGTAGTAGATCATCGGCTTGTCATAAACAGGGAGTAGCTGTTTTGAAACGCCTTTAGTGATTGGATGCAGGCGAGTACCAGAACCACCAGCCAAAATAATTCCCTTCATGATTTCTCCAAATATTCAGTCAATGTAAGTGCTAACTGGTCTTGCCAGCTGGGCAATGAGAGCCCAAAAGTGCTTTGTATTTTTTTTAAATCAAGCCGTGAGTTCAAAGGCCGTTTAGCTGGGGTAGGATAATCACCGGTCGGTATAGGATTAACATTACTAAGTTCAAGTGCGAGTATCTTTCCTTTTGCTGCTGCAAGCCTAAAAATCGATTGCGCGAAATCATACCAACTAGTTTCACCAGTGGGTGACAGATGATAAATACCGGAAGCCACAGTTTCACATTCTGCCTCCTGCACTTCTCGATAATTACGGCAGGAGACTATTTTACAGACGGCAACCGCAGTGACACCGGCTATTAGCCGTGCGGGTGTTGGTGCTCCGATTTGGTCCGCAACAACATTCAAACTGTTTTTCACTTCGGCTAAACGAAGCATCGTTTTCAGAAAATTGTTGCCACGAGCACTGTAAACCCAACTTGTACGAAAAATTAGATACCTACACCCGCTGGCCGCAATTGCCTCATCACCTTCCAGCTTAGTTTTTCCATAAACCCCTAAAGGGCCCGTAGGAGCTACTTCACTGAAAGGTGTATCACCAATACCTGGATAGACATAATCAGATGAGTAGTGCACTAGCCAGATACCTTTGGCATGAGCATACTCGGCCAACTGAGCAGGCAACTCCATATTTAATCTCCGAGCTTTTTCCGGCTCGGACTCGGCCCTATCAACAGCGGTATAGGCACAAGCGTTAACAATCAAGTCGGGCTTATGAATTTTTAAATATTCATCAACAGCCAACGGGTCTTCCAAGTCCAGCTCTTGACGCGTCGGCACCTTTATTTGCCCAAAGAGTGCCAATGACCGACAAAGTTCGTAACCAACCTGACCCGTGCTGCCTGTTATGAGAATATTCATTTAGATATCCCTAGGCGCTCCCCCTGATAACTACCATTCTGAACACGCTTCCACCACTCTTCGTTATCCAAGTACCATTGGACTGTTTTGCGCAAACCGGTTTCGAAAGTTTCTTGTGGTTTCCAGCCTAGCTCTCGTTCAATTTTTCCGGCATCAATGGCATAGCGCACATCGTGACCTGGGCGGTCGGTTACGTAGGTAATGAGGTCGCGGTAGCTTTCTTTCTGGGGGACTAATTTCTGCAAAGTATCGCAGAGCGTATGAACCACTTCGATATTCTGTTTTTCGTTGTGGCCACCGATATTGTAGGTATCGCCTATATCCCCATTTTGCGCCACCAGTATCAGCGCGCGGGCATGGTCTTCAACATACAGCCAGTCTCGAATCTGTTTACCGTCACCATATACGGGAAGGGGCTTTCCTGCGAGGGCATTGAGGATCATCAGTGGGATAAGTTTTTCAGGAAAATGGTACGGGCCGTAATTGTTGCTACAGTTTGTCACCAGGGTTGGCAAGCCATAGGTACGCTGCCAAGCACGGACCAAATGGTCTGAACTGGCCTTGCTGGCAGAATAAGGGCTGCTTGGCGCATAAGCTGTTGTCTCAGTGAACAAAGGAAGCTCATCGCCGGTGAACTCATCCGGGTGAGGTAGGTCTCCGTAAACTTCATCTGTTGATATGTGGTGGAAACGAAAAGCTTCGGCTCTATCTGGCGCCCACTCTTTCAAGCTATTCCAATAGTTACGAACAGCTTCCAGCAGTACGCACGTACCAACGATATTGGTTTGAATAAACTCTGCGGGCCCATCAATGGACCTATCCACATGGCTTTCAGCTGCCAAGTGCATAACGATATCTGGTTCGTGGTCGGATAGTGCCTTCTGCATCGCTACCGGATCACCGATATCCGCATGAATAAAGGTATACCGGGGATTCTGCTCAATACTGGAAAGAGACTCAAGATTGCCCGCGTAGGTTAACTTATCGACGTTAACGACTTTGTGGTTACTGTGATTAATAAGCTCACGTACAACGGCCGAACCGATAAAGCCGGCACCACCGGTCACAAAAAAGGTTTTTTGAACCATAACAACTCCTTGACTAATCTCAGGCACGCTACCGCCCGGTCGCGCTATCCTCCCTAACGGAGAGCAACCTCAAACCGCACTTAGCTTCGCCGGTAAACCGACTCTATTCTCAAATTCAACTTAAAGGTTTTGGCCCTATCATCACTTACCAAAACCTTTAGAAACCTAATCTTTGTGATCTTTCACGATCAACACCAGCATCTGTAGGATCAGCCCTGCCAGCAAAGCGATAATCGCGAACACCACTGTGTTGTAGAGCCTACGCGGCTCTACTGAATATTCCGGCAAAGTCGGGCTCTGCAGCACAGATACCTGCTTGAGCTTACGTGCTGCTTCAATACGCGTATTTTCCAGTGCCATTAAGGCGCCTGAGTAGCTTTCTTGAGCAAACTGGGTACTTAGTTCAAGCGTTTGGTATTCGGACGAAACTACGTTCAATGCACCACCTGACTGCTGGGCCATCCGAGCTCGTTCGAGGCTGATTTGTTGAATCAACGCCTTGATTTCAGCTTCGACGCGCTGTACTTCTGGTGAGCGCTGGCTCTGGTAGCTCAAGAGTGCCGTCTTTTTAGCTCTGAGATTAGCTAGTTGGGATTCGAGACTGGCTACTACCGCGTTGATACTTTCGACCGTACCTGTCGGTGATACCAGACCGTTCTCATTCTGGTACTCAATCAACTTCTGGCGCGCCTTATCAAACTGTTTCGCCTGATTAGCGACCTGCTTCTCCAGAAAACGAACCTGTTCTTCTGCAAGCCTCTGCCCCATGAGGTTCATGTGCCGCTCACCTTCACTCAGCAGGAAAGTCGCTAATGAATGTGCCATTTCAGGATCAAAAGCGACCACCTTGACGCGAAGTACGCCAGCATAGGAGTCCAGTTCAACAGATACGCGTTTCAAAAAGTACTCATGCAGCTCTTCAATCGTCACATCTGCCGCTGACAGCGCCGAGAAAAAATCGATACCGCTCTGCGTATAGTGGCCACGCAGATCAAGAGCTGCATCTGCTTTACGCAACATATCCACTGACAACAAGTAGTCACGCAGCAATAGCATGTCACCACTATTGCCCCCAGTACCACTAAGCAATGACTGGAAGCTTAGTGTTGGCGCCGCGATCTGCGGACTTTCCAACACGATATTAGCTTCTGATACATAGCGGTCACTGGCCCAAATCCCCCAGTAAAACGCCATGAAGACTATCGATAACAGGCAGACAAACCAGTAAGGGTATTTCTTGATGAGCTGTTTAGTGTCCGTTTTCATCCCTTTTCGCTACCCTTATCTTTCTTACCGCTACTCTGATGATATGCATCGATAGCTTCGTTAATGTCGTCAAACCAGATCGCTTGTCCCTGGTTGAGCCAAATGCCGGATTGACACAAATCTTTCAAAATCCCCTCTGAGTGGGACACCATGATGATGCTTGCTTTTCCTATCCGGTCACTAAACGCCTTGGTAGCCTTCGCCCTGAAGGCCCTGTCACCGACAGCTGTCGCCTCATCCGATAAATAGACATCGAAGTCGAATGCAAGCGAAAGGCCGAAATTCAGCCTTGATCGCATACCTGAGGAGTAGCTCCTTACTGGCTCATCAAAGGCTTGCCCTATCTCTGCAAATTCCTCGACTCGCGCGACGATATTGTCAATATCATCTCGGCTGCCGTGAACACGAGCGACAAAGCGCACATTCTGCCGCCCGGTCATAGATCCTTGCAGCCCGCCGCCAAGGCCGATTGGCCATGAGATACGGCTGTCAGTGGCAATCCGGCCCCGATCAGGGCTATCCATCCCCCCTATCAATCGCAACAGCGTGGATTTGCCTGCGCCGTTGCGGCCAACAAGTCCCACGCTGACATTGCTGGGGATTTCGATATTTACATCTTTGAGCACCCAGTCACTTCCATGGTGGTTGTGATAGCGCTTGTAGAGGTTTTCCACTTTTATCATTGCCGCTTTAACCTCAACTCAAAGCGAACATGCAGCATTAGGCCCAAGGTGATCATCGCTAAAGCCCAATACCAGAGATACAGTAGACTGGTGCCATGCACCGGTCTGTAAAGGGGGAAGAATGTTGCACGCAGGGTTTCCAGACCGTGCACGATGGGGTTCCACATCACATAGACCAGCAGATCATGGGGCACAAAATTCAGAGGAACGATCACACCCGAGATAATCAGCAAAGGCATGGAAATAATACGTAGAATCTTACCTATCTCCGGAACCAGCCCCGCGAGTGCAGAAAATACAAGGCCTGCACCTAACCCCAGGCACCAGAGCGAAAACCAGGCTCCGAGCGCAGCCAAAGGCTCCGCAGGCACAAGATCGACATCCAGAAGCGTACCTACCACAATAAACAGAATAAAAACAAAGGATCTAAGCAGCCCCTCCAGATAACATCGCACGAAAACTGGATCAATTGGCTTTACCTGCCGGTAGGAAAACAACCCTTTATTCGCGTCAATGGCCCCGATGGGGCGCATCATGTTTTCCCGCACTAGGTAGAAGCCAAACAGGCCGGTAATCATCCAGGGGATAAGTTCTGCACCATCAATATGGCGCATATTGCCCATGATCACGGTACGGATGAGAACCATCACCACAATCATCGCAATCGGTTCAAACAGCATCCAGAACCAGGCCATACGGTCAGCCATGGTCCGGGCAAGCGCTTCTCGGATAAACATGGCGTGCCAGACCGAGCGGGTGACCTGCCAGGGTGTTCTTGTACTCTGCACGCATAGACCTCATGCGAAAATAAGGCGGGCAAGGCCCGCCGGGAAGATCAGACTAGCATCAAGCGATTAAAGGTCGAGTGCGACCTTCGTCGCCACAGCAATCTGGTATACGATCTGGCTGATGCTGGTGGCCAACTGCAGGTTCTTGGTCGGCACTAGCGGCAGCACCAAAACTTCGTCACCGGGTTTCAAAGTGACATCTTCAGCCTTGCGCAGTTCACCGTTCATACGTACCACCAGGATATTCTCGTCATCAGCGTGCTGACTAAAGCCGCCGGAGCTTTCGATGTAATCCATCACGGTCAGCCCCTGTTTGTAGACCATAGACTGAGGTACCAAAACCTCTCCGCTGACCAGGATAGAGTCCCTGTACTCAGGCAGCGTAATGATGTCGCCATCCTGCAGGCGGATATTGCTGATTTGATCGTCATGGGAGACCACCAACCGGCCGTTAGGCTCAACCTCTGAGGCGCGGGCTACAAAATTGCCGATCAGCTCCGCTTCCTTGATGCGAATATCTGCTTCTTCAGGTGTAGAGGAAGGCGCAGACAGGTAGTTGGTTTCCAGACGACGCAGGCTGTCTTTAAGTGCTTCTTTCTGCTGCTCGGCCACGGAGAGCCTGCGAAGTGAGATGCTGCGGGTATCGGTTAACTCCTGCGGGACTGCGATGGCATCAAGCAGTTCCTGTAACCTTGCGTCTTTTGGCAACGCATAGCGAGAAGGCCCGTAGAAGCTACCTTCCAGTTGAACAACGATGGTCTCGTCGCGCTGATCCGAGCTGAATAGAACCTCGTCGCCGCTGCGTAGCGCCTGCTGAGACAGTTCCTCAACTGGCAGGTACACAGAAATAGGCCTGTTTTTACGATTACCACGTAGAAGCACATGAGACACGTCGGATTTGGTGCGTGCCAGTGCCAGCAATTCACTGCCAGTCATTTGATTAGGCTGGAGTTCGTAGCGGTAGTCACGTTCAACGTCGCCTGTAACTACGACAGCCGGCCCGCGTTCGGAGATCACGATGGTGTCGCCGTCACGAAACTGTGGCGTCGGCATTTTGCCGTTCAGCAGGAAGTCATAGAGATCTGCCGTAGCGATTATCTCGTTGTTGCGCTTAACGATGATGTTACGGTAGCTGCCGAGACGGCTGTCGATACCACCAGCCTGATCGATAAAATAGAGCAGTGAGTCAGTCGGCGTACCCGCATAGCGGCCAGGGTGTTCAACATACCCTGTGACGAAAACCGCAACCGGCTGCACACCCTGGAGGTTGGTGTAAACTTGGACCCCTTCGGGATAAACCGATTTAACGGCCGATGTTACCTTCGAGTTCAGCTCACCGTTGGTGCTGCCCTGAACTTTTACAGGACCAATACCCGGGATAAAGATATTGCCCTGGGCATCGACCGGTAGAATCCGTTCGATCTCTACTGCACCCCATACCCTGAGCGTGACCTGATCGCCGGGTACGAGACGATAGGTGGTATTGAGGCCATCGGCCCGGACGCCGCTAAAGCCACCATTAAACAGGTGACTGCCAAAGGGCTCTACGAGCTCCATACCAGCTTCAGAGCGCATCTGGCCTGGAGCTTTGCTGTAACGGGCGGTTTGCCAATCAGTGCGGGACTGCTGCTCTTCGATGGTCTGCGGTACCGGTTGCGCCTGTTCCATCCCGGGCAGAATACCGGTGCTATCTATGCCTATCGCCTGCACCTGGCTGGTCAGGGTCAATGCACCCAGGCCCAGCAGAATCGGGCGGAATAATGCTTTGATCTGTTTCATACGAAGTACCGGGTTTATTGGGCTTTGAGCAGTTGAGTAACCGGACGTACCGCCACCCACTGGTTATTTTGCTGACAGGCGATGGCGACCCTGGCCGATTGAGCAGCTGGGATTACCTGTAGACGGAGGCATTCACGCCCGGACCCGGCATAGTACTGACTCTGCACGATCACATCGGCATGACTGCCCCAGGGCGTCTGGTCAAAATAAGCAGAGGCCTGCTCGGCGGAGTTATTAAAGAACTGCTGCAATTCAGGGTTGAGGTAGTTGGGCTCTGCCGCTTCGGCCTGCCAATGGGAGCCAGAGGGCACAGTGGATGTTTGCGCGCAACCGGCTAGCGAGCCGACACAGAACAGAGCTGCCAGCAGCCGTGACTTGCTGCTAAAGAAAGGGGTCTGCATACCTACAGATAACTCCATTTATGCCCGCCAAAAAAGGCATATCAAATCCTTTGAGGCGTGCATGTTAACGTTTTCAGCTGGTACCAGCCAGTCGGCCGGAACTCTTACTGCGCTTAATCTACGTTTACGGGCATCCACCGATGGAATCAGGATGCCTTCCTCTGCAATAGCAGAGCTTCAAGGGTAAAATCGATCTGGGCTTCAGTGTGTTCGCTGCAGACAAAGAAGCGCAAACGCGCGCTCTTTTCTGGCACCGCCGGATACAAGATCGGCTGTACATTTATACCCTGCTTCAACAGCTCAACAGATTGACGCGTCGCAACCAGTGAACTTCCACTTATTACCGGCACCACCGCCCGGCCTATACTTTCCCCCACATCGAAACCCGCGGCCTTTGCCTGGACGGCAAGATATTCTGAATTTTTCTGCAGCGCCCGGACCCGTTCGGGCTCAGCATGCATTATCCGAAGCGACTCTATCGCCGCAGCTGCGACACTGGCGGGCATACCGACACTGTACAGGAAGCCCGGCGCAAAATGGCGCAGCATATCAATCAGCGGCTGACAGCCTGCGATATAGCCGCCACAGCCAGACAGATTCTTGCTCAGCGTACCCATCCAGATATCGACACGGTTCGGGTCGATGCCAGCATGCTCGTGACTACCTAGCCCCTTCTCCCCCAGGACACCAAGTGCATGAGCCTCATCCACCATCAGCCAGCATTCATGGGTCTCTTTCAGTTCAATCAGGCCCGCCAGGTCGGGCGCATCGCCATCCATGCTGTAAAGGCCTTCGACAACGATCAACACCCGTTCGAACTGATGACGATTTTGCTGCAAAAGCTTTTCAAGATGATTAAGGTCGTTATGACGGAATGCCATACGCCGGGCACCGGATAACTGAGAACCCATCAGGCTGCTGTTGTGGATGTACTCATCATGCAGCACCAGATCCCGGCTACCCATCAGATAACCTATCACGGTTACGTTGGTCGCATGACCGCTAACGAACGCAAGCGCGTCATCAGCCTGATAGACCTGTGCCAGTGCCTGCTCCAACTCCCGATGAATCGGACGCTCGCCTGATACCATCCGACTGGCGGAAACCGAAGTGCCGTATTTCGCTGCAGCCTGCTGGGCTGCGGCGATCACACGCGGATCACCGGACAGCCCCAGGTAGTTGTAGCTGGCGAAGTTGATACACTCGCGGCCATCAATAATGGCTGTGGCGCCGGAACAGCCCTCATGCACTCGGAAAAACGGATCTTCAACCCCCAGTTTCTGCGCACTTTCGCGCATGATGTTCAGCTGCTGCCAGCCAGGGTGCTGACAAAAATCGGTGCGCCGATTAGGTGTTGACGCACCCGTCATCAGGCTGCCACTGCTCGCCTTGCGGTCATTGCGTTTTAGTTTGCGCTGAACAGATTGTTCGATCAGACGCTGCTTCATCGATTGCGCGACTTTCAACTACCTTTTACCTCCTTTTCACTCACGCCGTGCTGAGCAGCAATCTGGGCATGTGTTACATCATCACTGTCGTCATGCTCACCGCTGATACGCTCCTGCAGCTTAACGGATAGCTTCGCAATGGTCGGAGACTCACTGATCGCCATCGCCGGCAGTTGCACACCGAAGCGATCCTCTATCGCAGTGATCAGCTCGACGCCCATCAGCGAGTCAAAGCCCAGGTCATAGACCGACTGTTCGGGATTGATCTGATCCGCGGATAGCATCAGGATCTGCCCAAGGCTCTGCTTCAGCTCCTCAGCAATCCTGACCAGCTGTTCCTCTGGCTCCAAACTCAGTAGTTCTGCCAGCAGGTCCCCACCCTTGTCACCGCTATCACTGCCGTCATGACTGCGAGCAATCAACTGGTAACGTGCAGCATTCGCCTTGGGAAGGAAGCGCGCGAGTGCCGACCAATCAAACTCCATTACACCCAGCAGCGACTGGTTCTGCAATAGCATCTGCTCCAATACTGCCAAAGCACGGGCCGTGGTAAGCGCGTCGCCACCCATGCGAGACTGCAGTGCCTGCTTAATCTGGGTATTGCGGGCCAGGTAGCCGGCATCATCAATCGCGCCCCAGCGCACACAGGTTGCTGCCAGTCCCTGAGCTTTGCGCAGGTGCGTCAGCGCCTCCAGAGCCAGGTTCGCGGCTACGTAGTTCGCCTGACCCGGGTTACCGAACAGAGTCGTAGCCGAAGAGAACATCAGGAATAGCTCAATCGGCTTATCCACTGTCAGTTCATGCAGGTACTGGGCACCAAAAGCCTTGGCTCCCAAAACCTGCGAGATCTGCTCGTCGCTCATGTTTTCTACCAGGCCGTCGGCAAAGACGGTGGCGGCATGCACCACACCGGCAAGAGACGGCTGCTGTTGCTCGATAAGCTCCAGCGTTTCTTGCAGAAGGGCCTTATCTGATACATCACAGGCATAAGCCTGAACGTCAACGCCCTGATCAGATAGCTGAGCGATAATCTCAGCCTCGCCGCCTTCAGCCTTACCTCGGCGACTGAGCAGGGCCAGGTGGCGTACACCCTTTTCAACAAGCCACTGAGCCGTACGCAGACCAAAGCCACCGAGGCCGCCGGTCACCAGGAAGGTTTTATCGGCCGACAGCTTCAGGCTCTCCAGTTGCTGCAGCGGCGGCTGCGAAGCGTCAGGAAGCCGCGGGTAGTTAACCACGACCTTGCCGATCTGCTTAGCCTGTTGCATATAGCGGAACGCATCGACCACATTAGATGCGGCAAACGCCGTATACGGCAGCGGGTAGAGTTCACCCTCTTCAAACAGGGCCATCATCTCCCGGAACAGCGTCCGGGTCAGTGTCGGATGAACCTTCATCAACTGGTCAGAATCGATGCCGAAATAGCTGATGTTATTGCGGAACGGACGCAGGCCTATTGCCGTGTTCTCGTAGAAGTCGCGTTTGCCCAACTCAAGGAAGCGACCGAAGGGGCGCAACACTCGCAAGTTCTGATTAACCGCTTCCCCCGCCAGGGAGTTGAGCACCACATCCACACCCTGCCCGTCGGTATCGGCAAGAATCTCTTCTGCAAAGGTGTGGCTGCGCGAATCATAAATCGCGTCGATGCCCAGCAGGCGCACCACATCCCGTTTGCTGGCAGAACCGACTGTGGTGAAGATTTCAGCGCCCATCAGGCGACCGATCTGGATAGCGGCAAGGCCCACCCCACCGGCGGCGCCATGAATCAGCAGTCGCTCACCGGGCTGCAGCCGCGCCAGATGTTTGAGCGCGTAGTACACGGTGAAGAAAGTGGTCGGAATCGTCGCTGCCGCTTCAAAGCTGATATCGGCGGGAAGGTGCGCCAGGGTTTCAGCCCCGGTCACCATCTGAGTGCTGAAGCTGGCGGAGCCAAAGCCAACCACCTTGTCACCAGGACGGAAGTCGGTTACGCCAGCGCCCACCGATGTGACGATACCGGCAAACTCAAGCCCCATGGCTGGGCCAGAGAAACCGTTCTCGATCGCCTCATCAGCCAACAAGCCAAGCGCGTACATCACATCGCGGAAGTTAAGCCCGGTAGCCTTGACCTCAACGGCTACCTCTTCATCCCCTGGCAGCGCCAGTTCACGAGGCTTCCAACGCAGATTCTTCAACTGTCCAGGCTGATCAAACCCAAGAGTAAAGCTCTGATTCGGTTCGCCACTATCCTCTCGCTCGGCCGGTTTAGCGTGCATCAAACGCGGCACGTATCGCTCACCGGCAGCAACGAGATATTGCTCATCCTCATCAACCGAACAGCTCAAAGCCTGCTCAAAGGCAGCCGCATCAATCTCAGCGGGATCAGCAGGCAGATCGATCAACTGCAGAGGCAACGCTGTTTCATTCATCAGGGTGCGAACAAAGCCCCAGACAGCGGTCTGGCTGATAACCTGTTCGCTCTGCGGTAGCGCTTGCGGAGTTAGCTGAGCCGCACCCACGCCGGCCGTAATTACTGTCAGACGAATCGCTTCATCCTTGGCATCAAGCGATTTCACCAGGTCACGGATCTCTGCACAGCGCTTTGTCGTCTGCTCTGGCGAGCCTTCGGACCAAGCCCCTGCCAACAGAACAACCTGCGTCGTTTGTGACGAATCTACCTCTTCGGAAAGCTGACCCAGCAGATCATCGGAACTGGAAAATGCCTGCGCCCTTTCGCAGTGAGATAGCAGCTCGTCGCTCAATGCCTGAGCGGTCTGATCGGTCAACACCAGCAACCGCGCCGGCTCACCCGAATCATCGACCTCTACTTCCAGCGGCTGCGACGCCGCCAGCAGGAAGGCACTGCCCGGCTGCTCAGGATCTTCCAGTTGCTGCGCAATTTCATAGCCAAGACCGGAGAGCAAGCGGGTCCAATGGGCGACGCCTGGCTGCAGGCTGCCCTCCTGCTCCAGCAGATCAGACGCTGCACTTGAAAGCTGCTCCAGCCAGAACGCCTGGGGCAGCCCCATCAGCATGACCTGCGCTCCCGTCCGGAGTTTCGTGCGCAACTGCTGCAGCAACTGACGCACCTCGGACGGGCGCATAAAGTCCAGATGGATAATAACCAGGTCCAGCAAACCCAACTCAGCGGGCAGAGTCTGTTTATCCCAGTGCAGCGCCTGCAGCTGTTCAGGGTTATGAAGCTGGGCACGCGCCTCTGTAACGGCGGCCGACGAACTGCTCAGGAAGCAGAGCTCTGCATTAACGCCTTTGATCTGCGCTGCCAGCGACGGTGTCAGGATCATCTCTCCTGCGCATACTTCCGCCATCGCCAGACGCTGGCCCGGCTGCAGATCCTGTAGCTGTGCGTGCAACTGCTCAGCCAGCAGATCACGGAATACGGCTTCTCGGGCCGGTTCATAGCGTGCGCGGTAGGTTTCACTCCAGGCTCGTTCGGTTAATTCCGGCAATGAGCCGGTCTGGTGCAACCATTCGGACAGGTGCAAACCAAAACGACCCACCGCATGCACAGGCCCAAAGGCTTCAGGATACTCACGCAACAGCAGTTCCCACAGGCCAGCCAAGTCGACTTCCGGCGGTTCAGGAACAATCAGGTCACCTGCTTCGTTTTCGGCCAGCATTCCCTGTTTGATGGCCATTTCTGCCCAGCGCTTCTGCTGGTCACCCAACTGAGCCAGACGCACAGGTTTCTCGCTGACCCCATGCTCGAGTCCAGCCAGCACCAGGGTATCCAACAGCGGCTCGACTTCGGTGATCATCCGGTCTTCGGATTGATCGGCAAAAAACGGTGCTAACGCCTGCAATAAAGCGGTGTGGTTCACCGCAGAGGGAACCTGTGGCAGCGGCAGCGGCAGCAACGGCATATCCAGTTTGGAAATAGCCAGTGACTGCTGTTTACGTAACGGCACCGCCTTGAAACGGACGCCGGTCAGCACTGCAACCGCTTCACCCTCGGCATCGAAGAGCTCAACTTCGGCCAGAAGCGAATGCGGCGAACGGCGCACCAGCCGCACCCGAACCAGCGCAGGAATGACGCCTATATTCGCCCGGCTAAATTGGAGGCGTTCAATCTGAACCGGCACATAACCGAAGCCGCCACGGTTTTTTTCCTGAGCCAACAGCGGGATAAATAGCTGGAAAGCTGTATCCAGGATACCGGGGTGCAACAGCAAGCCATCATGGGTCTGCTTGATCTCTTCAGTAGGCTGGTAACGGCCGATAACGGTGTCGCCGTCGACCCAGCCTTCGCTGACGCCCTGGAACGCAGGACCATAATCCAGGCCGATATGGGACGCCGCGGACAGATGCTGCTCACGATTAAAGTCTGCTGCCCGTTCCGGTATTCCTGGTCCCTGACGATCCAGGAGGCGGCCGGCGCTACCGGCAAACCAACGTGCCTTAACGTGATTCTGCCACTCGCCTTCATGAGCGTATGGGCGTGCTTTGATGCGCAGCTTGCCGCTCACTTCTTCGAGGCTAGTGCTCACTACCTTGGTAGTGCCCGCCTCCAGCAGCATCGGCGCCTGGATTTCGAGGCCTTCGATATCGATCCAAGCCGCGTCGGATTCATGCTCAAGCAGGTGCTGTTCAATAGCGGCCAGCGCGAGCTCCGCATAACCGGCACCCGGGAATACAACGCCATCACCCACCACATGATCCGCCAGCCAGGGCTGGCGTCCGGTATCCAGCTGCGACTCCCATATTCCGGGCTGATGCGGCAACGTATAACCAAGCAGCGGGTGACGATAGTGACGCGACAACAGGCCCAGAGACTCAGTGCTGTCTGGCTTCCAGTAAGGCTGTTTCTGCCAGGGGTAGTCCGGCAGCGCGACAGCCTTGCCCTGCACCGGGAACCAGGCGCTTTCATCGATTTTCGCGCCGCTCAGAATCAACTCAGCCAGGGCTCTTTCAAGCTCCTCTGCGCCATCCTGACCACGAGACAGGGTTGCAATCACCTGGCCCTGAAGATCTTCGGCCCGCAGGCATTCATTGAGGTAAGTGCGCAATACGGGATGTGCACCAATTTCAATGAATGTCCGCTGACCCTTTTCGAGGCAATTCGATATCGCCTTTTCAAACAGCACCGGCTGGCGGATATTGCGCCACCAGTATTCAGCATCCAGAGATTTACCGCCCAGCTCCTCACCAGTCACCGTGGAGATAAACGGAATTTCACTGTCGCCCGGCTGCAATCCGGCCAACGCCTCTTTCAGGCCGGTTTCGATCGGATCCATACAGGGGCTGTGGAATGCGTAATTCAGGCTCAAGCGTTTGAAGCGAACGCTCTGCTCCCTTAAACGGGTTTCGATCAGCTCGAGTTGAGCGGGCTCGCCGGCCAGCGTAGAGCCTTTCGCACTGTTGACGCCAGCAACGGCAACGCGGTCGCATTCAAGCTCAGCGATCAGATCATTAAGGCTCTGCTCGTCCAGTGCGACGGCGGTCATTTCACCACTGCCCGCAGTTTGTCCCTGGTAGTGACTGCGGATACAAATGACGCGCGCGGCCTGCTCCAGCGTCAGCGCGCCCGAGGCCCAGGCTGCAGCCACTTCACCGACGCTGTGGCCGGTCACGGCTACGGGCTTGATGCCCTGATCGCGCAGATAACGGGTCACCGCAACCTGAAGCGCGAACAGCGCCGGCTGCGCCAGCTCGGTCAGATCATAGCAGTCAGCTTCCTGAGGCTCTCCGAGTAGTTTTTCTACGTCGCATATATCAGAGTACTGCTTGATCAGCGCGTTAACTTCCGCGACGGTCTCGCGGACCTGGCTCGACTGTTCCAACAGCTGCCGGCCCATACCCGCCCACTGACAGCCGTTTCCGGAGTAGACCCAAACGCTGCCCTGCTCCTGCAGCTGCCTGCGTCCGCTGAATACACCCGAGTTCTCTTCATCCTTCGCAAAGGCCCTCAGCGCAGCTGCGGCACGTTCCTTATCCCTGGCCCAGAGCAACAATGCCTGTTCATGCTGTTCACGGCGGAAACGGGCACTCCAGCACAGGTTATAAAGACTCGCCGCATGAGCAGAAGCCAGCTGATCGGCGGTGCGCTCAGCCATCACCTTCAGCGCATCCGCGTTACGAGCGGTAAGAATCAGCGGCAGATCGCGGCCTGGCTCATGATCCGCTTCACTGATTTCAGATGCCTCCGGCGGGCTTTGCAAAATCACGTGAGCATTGGCACCGCCAAAACCGAAGGAGTTAACGCCAATGGTTAACTGGCCGGTTTTAGGCAGTTCCAGAGTTTCGGTGACGGCTTCTATGTTCCATTCATCGAAACGGATATTTGGGTTCGGCTTGCGCAAGCCAATGGTCGCCGGCACCTGGCGGTTATGAATCGACAGCAGCGCCTTGGCAAGGCCTGCTACGCCGGATGCGGTTTCCAGATGCCCGAGGTTGCTTTTGACGGAGCCTATTTTCAGCGGCTTGGTGCGCTGACGGGCCAGGGCCTCACTGATAGCCCGCGTCTCTATGGGGTCTCCCACAGAGGTGCCGGTACCATGGGCCTCGATATAATCGATCTGGTCCGGCTCCAGCCCTGCACGCTCACAGGCTTTGCGCATCAGCGCTATCTGTGCATCCGGGTTGGGGACGGTAATCCCCGATTTATAGCCATCGGTATTGACAGCGGTTGCCGCTACGACGGCAATAATAGGATCACCGTCGGCAACCGCTTTGTCGTAATCCTTGAGTAAGAAGACGCCACCGCCCTCGGAACGGACATAACCGTTGCCATCCTCATCCCAGACTTTGCAGCGCCCATCCGGAGAGAGCATGGTCGCCTTGGAGAAGATCATGAAGCCGTAGGGGTGCAGATGCAGACTGATCCCGCCGGTCAGAGCCAGGTCACTTTCACCGCTCAGGATCGACTGACACGCCTGGTGAAAAGCCACCATAGACGAGGAACAGGCCGTATCCATTGAGACACTGGGGCCCTTCAGGTCAAACAGATAAGAAATTCGGTTGGAGGCGATACTGGAAGCGGTACCTGTACCGGTATTGGCATCGATGGCGCTGAAGTCATCGGCGAAACGGTAGGCGTAATCGACGGAAGCGATACCCATGAATACACCGGTATTGCTGCCACGCAGAGTGGAGGGCGCAATACAGGCGCGCTCCATCGCTTCCCAGCTCATCTCCAGCAGCAGGCGCTGCTGCGGGTCCATATGGGTCACTTCACGCGGAGACAGACCAAAAAATGCCGCGTCGAAACCGCTCACATCACCGAGGGATCCCGCCGCAAAGGTATAACTGCTACCCGGGTGTTTTTTATCTGGATGTTTCCATGCGTCCTTACTCCAGCGACTCTCATGGACTTCTGTCACCAGGTCACGTTTTTCGAGCAGGGCTTCCCAAAGGCTTTCAGTGTTGTCGCAGCTAGGCAAACGCAGTGAGCAACCGATAACAGCAATTCGCTTGTCCATCTATGTGTACAGTCCCGAGTCTAACTTCTTCGCAGTGTAACGCCGCATAGTAGCAAATATACATACATCGTGTTTATAGACGACGGCGCTCTTTTATAATTTCCAGCCAACGGCATGCAAGATGCTCAGCCGCAAGCGTTTCAGTGCCCGGTTTTGTATCCACCCCGGCACCATTCGATCGGTCCGTAGACCAGATCAACCAGGGGGTATCCGGGCAGGGTTCGCCGAAACTCTGATACACATCGGCCATGATCGGTACGTGGTCACCATACCAGCACAAGGAGCCCCCACGGTCAGAACTTGCGACCGCTGCGGTTAACTCTGCGACCATCTCGTCAGCATGACGCAGGTGCCCAAGATAAACCGTCAAATCGTCGACAGGGCCTTGCGGCGGGTTTGTGTAGACCGCCTCCGCGAGCCCAGGTTCAGGCTGTTCGAGATGCAGAGGGCCATGATTTTCCATGGTGATCACAAAAATGAACAGCGGCTTATCAGACCCTGCCAGCAGCTCGCTGACCTTTTTCGTAACGGCGAGATCACCTGTGTACTGACCGCAGCGATCGGCCTGATCAAAAGCCCTGATATCAATGAACTCATCAAACCCCAGCGCCGGCAACACCCGGTCGCGTTGATAAAAGTGCGCCATGTAAGGGTGAACACAGACGGTCCTGTAGCCTTGAGCCCTGAGGTGCGAAGCCAGCGAAGAGACCGGAGTCTTCACCAGACGGCGATAGGGGTTGTAGCGAAAGATACCCATGGCACCTTCCGAAAGCCCGGTCAGAACCGAAGCTTCTGTACGCACCGTATTGGCGCCCCAGGCGGGAACGGAAAGCTGTCCACTGACAACAGCCTCGGATACGCACTGATCCCAGTTTTCCAATACAGACGGTGCCACAAAGGGATAAGACTGACGAGGATCGAAAAAAGACTCACTCTGAACCAGCACCAGGTTTGGCAGGCTGCCACCCTGCTTAAAAACCGGAAACTCGGACGCGGGTTCAGGAAGCTTTCTACCTCTCGCCAGCCAGTATTCAGCCAGGTGAGCATGCAGCAGGGAGATCAGGCCAGCCGACTTCATATCCTCGACAGGCTGCAGGGCCAGCCGCGGCCTGATCAACCAGGCTATGCCTGCAGCAATGAAGGAGATTGCCAAAGCCGACAGAGCAAGCTGCCACCAGGTAAGCAGCCCGTGGAACGATGGCTCCAGCCAGAAGAACAACCCGATTGCCAGAGCTCCGGCAGCCAGAAGCAGCAGCGTTTTTATAACGCCGAAAAAAGGGATATAGAGCCGGGGATGACGGATAGCGTCGGTAAAATACTCAAAATCCTGGAGAATGAAGGGCTCTTGTAGCGAGGTAAACTTGGCGTGGTTCACCGCAATCAGAACGCCGTGCAGAATCACCACCAGACTGACCGAGAAATAGAGCCTCTGACTCAACAGGCAAGCTGCTCCAAACCAGGCCAGCCACCAGGCCAAACCGCTCAGCACAGCATAAATACCCGGCAACCGCGGCTTGGCACCGACAGGGCTCACCAGGGCCCCCATCAACAGCGAAATAACCAGACCTGAAACAACTACTATCAACATCGCGTATCAGCCACCGAACCCCATCAACCGCAAAATCCGGTGTGACAGAGCCGCAGGCAGTACCGCCAGCCACCAGGTCCCCCAGTTCAGCGGGAAGGGAAAGCTGACCCGCGCACGACGGCGTTCTACTCTGGTGCGGATGAAACCTGCGGCACGCTCAGGCTTCCACAGAAAGGGCTTAGGTCCTGGCATTGCATCACACATGGCAGAACTGACATAACCCGGCATCACAACAGTGACCGAGACACCACTGCCGTTGAGCCAGCCTCGCAGCCCCTCTCCGTAGGCTTTCACGGCCGCCTTGCTGCCACTGTAGGCGGGCGTCACCGGCAAACCGAACCAGGCCGCCAGCGAACTGAGCAATACCAGTTGTCCACGGCCCTTCTGTTTCATCGCCAGCGCCAGCCGATGTACCAGATAAAAGGTTGAGCGCACATTTAACTCAAGCAGCTGTTCCGTTGCCTCCCAACTCTCACCCGCCTGATAGGGGCCCGTGTTGATATTCATCCCTGCATTGGCGAATACCAGGTCTGGAACCGAATCATTGAGGGTTTCATCCAGCCACTGTTCAAGAGCCGTTCTATCAGACAGATCGAGCGCCACGACGCTGACCTCAGCTCCCTGGCTCCGACATTTCTCCGCAACCTGCCCAAGTACCCCTGCGTTACGTCCCTGCAATATCAGCTGCGTGTCTTTTGTGGCGTATTCAAGAGCCAGGGCGCTACCGATGGAGCCCGTGGCCCCGGTTATCAATATCTTCGTCATAGCGGGCAGGCCCTTAATAGGTTTTCAAGCGGCTGGTTTTCAGCGCAAAGCACCTTGGCGGCATTGGCGACGGCCATCTCGATCCCGTCAAAACAGTAAAAGCCGCCATTAATCTGCGTGACATGCACAACAACCTTACGAAAGGCTTCAAACAACTCTTTATCGGGTTCACCAGCCTCACGCCAAAAACTGTCGATCCCCTGCTGCCAGGTCAGGCCTGGCAGATTGTAGATCGGGTCACTCAGGCACAGGGTTGGACGTTCCAGCCCCAGTGACACCATACCCACCGTACTGTTGACGGTCACCGTTCCGACGGAAAACTTGATCGCCTTTTCCAGGTTACCGGTCTCTATGTACTCCACCCGGTCATAAACACCAAAGCGTTTGGCCAGCAGCGCGATCTGCCCCGGGTAATCCACCAGGCCCATATCCAGCGGATGATTCTTGATCAGCAGGCGTGATTTACCCGGCGCATTCCGCGCGAAGGACTCGAGAATATACTCCATCGCCTGTTGCATATCGTCGAAACGGGAGTGATCGCGGATCTGCGCGTCCGTATTCAGCTGCAGTGGCAGTATAAAGAAGGGAAAATCGTCCGCTTCCTGACAGAGACGATCGATCAGCACGGCATCGCGCTTACGCCAGAAGCGCAGCCGCGCAAAGCGGTAGATATACCCCGCATATTCAACCGGCGCGGTAATCGGCGAATGGGTCTGATAGCGCGGATTCAAAACCAGATTCAGCATGCCCGCAACGTGATAGATCACGTCATAGCCGGAGCGCTTACGAAAAGCCGAATGGAATTTTTTCGCTTTTTCTTCTGGCCGGTCACGCAGATAGACAGCGGCTGCCCGGAACCAGTCTGGATCCCGGGGTAGCAGCGAGTGGCCGTTTACCCCTTCGCGTTCGAGAGTAACCCAAAAAGGACGAAAGTAGCCTTCCTCGAACACATGGGTACGGATACCAAAACGCTCGGCTCTTTCCACGGCGGGACGATGCACGGGCCTGCGGTCACCAAACAGAATTTGATCCGTGATTCCCCAGCGTCGCCAAAGAGTTTCTATAAATGCAGGCAGTTGCTCCAGAGAGCCGCGAAAATGGGCGGAGTTACCCCGAGGCATCCAGTACGCCAGGTCACCGGCATTAAAGTTCACCTTATAGACCTTATGACCGCAGGCTTCTAAAGCATCCGCCAGACGAGCGAAAAATGGCGAAGCAACACCCTGCAACATCAAAAATGAACGCGTCTTTACTGCCAACTTAATTTCAGTCCCTGAGTGATGCCCGAGTGAAAACCGGAGCGCATCCTATCACGTTGCCCATATTATATGGAGACAACGCCCCCCGGTTGAATCCCTTTCAACCGCTGCGCTGCAGCTGCATTTCATTCTGCTGAGCAACCATTATCCACCTGTTTCCACAAAAAGCCGCACAGCGCTTTTGATGGAGGGCAAGCTTCATACATCTGGCTGCAATTTGCCGAGGTATTCGGGGGCAAAATAGAGACGGAGTGGAACTAAAGACTAAGGATCCCTCTACCAGAGCCAGTATCCCGCCGCTAACGCTTTACGCACGGCACCAGCTACGGCATATTGTTGCCCCCCGCCCACAGTTAAGAAGCTCAACGGCTTCCCGTGGACCCCAAGACAAAAGAAGATCGAAAAGGACGCCCCGATGCTGAAAAGACGCACCCTGCTGGCAGCCGCCGCCTCCTGCCTGCTGCTGAGCCCGCTTGCGCACGCCGAATACAAAGCCGAATACACCGTTTCCACCGTACTTCCAGCTGCCTTCCCCTGGGGCCAGGCTGCCGAAAAGTGGGTTGAGCTGGTAAATGAGCGCTCCGAAGGGCGCATCAACATGAAGATCTACAGCAACTCCCAGCTGGTTTCCGGCGATCAGACCAAAGAGTTCTCCGCCATGCGCTCTGGCCTGATCGATATGGCCGTGGGTTCCACCATCAACTGGTCACCGCAGGTGCCGGAACTCAACCTGTTCTCCCTGCCGTTCCTGATGCCGGACTACGCAGCGATCGATGCGATCACCCAGAGCGAAACCGGTGACAAGATCTTCAGCGCCATCGAAAAGCGCGGCGTAACTCCGCTGGCCTGGGGCGAAAACGGCTTCCGCGAGCTGTCCAACTCCAAGATCGCTATCGACCAGCCGGAAGACCTCAAGGGCCTGAAGATCCGCGTGGTCGGGTCTCCGCTGTTCCAGGACACCTTCTCTACGCTGGGTGCCAACCCGACCCAGATGAGCTGGGCCGACGCCAAGCCTGCGCTGACTACCGGCGCCGTTGATGGCCAGGAAAACCCGGTTGCCGTGTTCGACGTGGCGCGTATCGACCAGGTTGGCCAGACCTACCTGACCCGCTGGCACTACATGGCTGACCCGCTGGTCTTTGGCGTCAGCACCCGCGTATGGCGTACCTTCTCACCGGAAGATCAGGCCCTGCTGAAGCAGGCCGCTATCGATGCCGGCAAGTGGGAAATCGAAAAGTCCCGCGGTGAAGTGGCAGAGACCCTGGAAAAGATCCGCGAGCGCGGCGTTGAGGTGATCGACCTGACACCGGAACAGCACGCAGCGTTTGTCGAAGCGACCCAACCGGTCTATGAAAACTGGGCTCCGAAGATCGGTGAAGATCTGGTCAAGGAAGCGCAGGACGCGGTCGCTAACCGCAACAAGTAATCAGGCTATTGAAAAACTATCTACGTTGCCGGAAGCAGCGTTAAAAACAGGCTCACAGGCTTTGCCTGAACGCACTTTAGTGCGGCCCCATAGGGGCGAGCGGAGCGAGTAATATGCTCATTTAGTTTACTAAACTCCGCTTTTTCGCCTGTTTTTGCCTTGCTCCGGCTGCCTCGATAACGCTTTTCAACAGCCTGAGGGTACTTTTAAACTGATCCCTGCCCGCCCGTTTTAACGCGGCGGGCATTTTCCTTTCTGGAGTTTACATGTCATCCAGACCGCCAAAGGCCCGACCGGAACGTTTCCTGGCCGCGCTGGCACTGACTGTCATTTGTATTATCAGCCTCGGTAACGTGGTGGTGCGTTACGCCACCGATGCATCCTTTGCCTTTACCGAGGAGTTCTCCGTATTCCTGCTGGTAGTCGTTACCTTTGCCGGCGCCGCGGCTGCCGCCAGGGATAATCAGCACATACGTATCGAGCTGATCGAGCACCATGTGCCGCGCTCACTGCTGCCAGCGCTCTACCTGCTGCAATGGGCGGCAGGCATTGCCGTGCTCGGCGCCGCCACCTGGTACGGCTACACCTTCGCGATGGAAGAGTACGAGTGGGATTCACTTTCCCCCGGTCTTGGCCTGCCGAACTGGATCTACGTAGCCTGGCTGCCGATCCTGACGCTGGCGATCATGATCCGCTCGACTCAAAGCCTGATCGACCGACTGAAAGGCCGTTCACCGGATAGCGGAGATCACCATGACGCCTGATATTCTGATGATTGGCGGCTTCCTGCTCGCCCTGCTCCTCGGCGCCCCGGTAGCGATCTCCCTCGGTATAGGCGGCATGATTGGCATCCTCTCCGGCCTGTCGCCGGATATGCTCGCCACCCTCGGCACCAACACTTACAACAGCGTGGCCAAGTACCCTCTGATCGCGATCCCGCTGTTTATCCTCACCGGCCTGATCTTTGAGTACGCCGGCGTCGCTGCGAGCCTGGTGCGCTTTGCCCAGGCGCTGATCGGTCCGCGCCACGGCGGCCTGGCAGTGGTTGTCGTACTGGTCTGCCTGATCATGGGCGGCATGAGCGGCTCCGGCCCCGCTGATGCGGCCGCCGTCGCCATGGTAATGCTGCCGAGCATGAAACGCGCCGGTTATCCACAGCCGTTCTCGGCCTCCTTGATCGCCGCATCCTCATCCACTGCGATCCTGATTCCGCCGTCGATTGCGCTGATCCTCTACTCCATCGTGGTACCGGGCGTGGATCTGCGCGCACTGTTTGCCGCCGGTCTGATTCCTGGTGTCTTGGCAGGTCTTTCCCTGCTGATCCCCGCCTGGCTGCTGGCCCGCCGCTACGGCTGGGAAGATCCGAAAAACACCGAACGCCCGCCGTTGGGCGAAAGCTTTAAACAGGCGATCCCCGCCCTTTTCGCGCCGGTGCTGATACTGGGCGGGCTGCGTTCCGGCCTGTTTACGCCCACTGAAGCAGCCGTTGTTGCCGTGGCCTACGGCGTTGTCGTCGGTACGCTGATTTACCGCAAGCTGACCCTGAAGGATCTCTGGCGCCTGATGGGCGAAGCGGGAATCACCTCCGGCATCGTTATGTTCATCATCGCCCTGGCCGGCATCTTCGCCTGGGCCGGCACTACCCTGGGCACCTTCCGTCATCTAGCCGAGGCGATGCTGTCGCTGTCGGAAAACGGCTGGGTTCTGCTGGGGCTTGTGATGCTGCTGGTTCTGCTGGCGGGAATGCTGCTGGATGCGATCTCGATCTATCTGATCCTGATCCCGATCCTGCTGCCGCTGATGCAACACTTCGGCTGGAACCCGGTCTGGTTCGGTATCCTGCTGGCGATGAACATCGCCATCGGCCAGTTCACCCCTCCAGTGGCGGTGAACCTGATGGTGACCACGCGAATCGCGAATATACGACTGGAACAAACCCTGGGCTGGACACTGATCTTCGTTGCGTCCATGGCGGCGAGTCTGCTGCTGGTGATGCTGGTACCGGGGCTTGCGCTCTGGCTGCCGGAGAAGCTGGGGTATGTAGTGGGGGCCTGGTAGGCCCTCCTTCCCTCACTCCCGCTGGCTTTGGATGGAACTCCCGACTAGGGAATAGGTGAACGCTAACGGTGGTAAATTTCCTGATTAGCACATTTCCAAGCGCCGGTTTCGACTGCTGTCGAGCCAAGGGACTTGTGCGGACAAGTCCCTTAGCGATCCCAAACCGCCCCTACGCCTTGGTCGGCTACGCCGACTTCCCTGTGCTTCTCGCCTGAAAGAGCGGGAAGGGAAACTCGCAGCGTTGCTGCTCAAACAGCCCTTCCCTTTTTCTCTTTCAGCCTGTGATGCTCGGCTGCGACAAAGGGGACAGATTAGTGCGCTCAGCCAGCATGAGACATCGAGCCTCGTTATCAAAAAGTCTTGAGAAACGAAAAACGGCCAGCCCCGGAAAGGACTGGCCGTTTTTTTCAGGCCTAATCACGCGGAAGCGGATTAGCGCCCCCAACTGGCTAGCGATCAGCCATTCAAGATCTTGAGGATAGAATCCACACTGTCCTTGGCATCGCCGAACAACATACGAGTGTTGTCCTTGTAGAACAGCGGGTTATCCACACCGGCGTAACCGGTGCTCATGCCACGCTTGAGGACGATGGTCGTCTTGCCTTTCCAGGGCTCCAGCACCGGCATGCCGGCGATCGGGCTGTCCGGAACTTCCTGGGCGGCGGGGTTGACGATGTCGTTGGCGCCGATGACCACGGAGACATCCACATTCGGGAAGTCTTCATTGATTTCGTCCATTTCATAGACGATATCGTAAGGCACCTTGGCTTCCGCCAGCAGTACGTTCATATGGCCCGGCATACGACCCGCAACCGGGTGGATACCGAAGCGCACATTGACGCCCTTGTCGCGCAGCTTCTTGCTGATCTCGAACACGGTGTGCTGAGCCTGGGCCACGGCCATGCCGTAACCGGGCAGGATCATCACTTCCTTGGCGTTCACCAGCATATCGGCGGCTTCGTCGGCCTCGATCGGCTTGATATCCTCTTCGCTGCCTGCAGCGCCCGCAGAGGCGGAACCGCCACTGCTCTTGTTGCCAAAGCCGCCGAGAATTACGTTGAGGAACTTGCGGTTCATCGCCTTGCACATGATGTAGCTGAGAATCGCACCGCTCGAGCCCACCAGCGCACCAACCACGATCAGGAGGTCGTTGCCGAGCATGAAGCCCATGGCAGCAGCCGCCCAGCCGGAGTAGCTGTTAAGCATGGAAACCACCACCGGCATATCGGCACCGCCGATCGCAACCACCATATGCACGCCGAAGATCAGCGCGATGATGGTCATCGCCACCAGCCAGGTAATACCGCCGTCCGGCGATGCGGCCACGTACTCCACACCAAACCAGATCGCCAGCACGCCGAGCCCGAGGTTGAACAGGTGACGTCCCGGCAGCTGCAGCGGTTTACCGCTGATCTTGGCAGCGAGCTTCAGATAGGCACAAACCGAGCCGGAGAAGGTCAGCGCACCGATCAGAATACCGATATAGGTTTCCGATGCGTGAATTGCCTGCTCCACACTGCTGAGGCTCACGCCATGATCCAGTGCGTTGGCCCAGCCGACAAAGACGGCCGCCAGGCCTACCAGGCTGTGCAGAATAGCCACCAGTTCCGGCATCTGGGTCATCTCGACCCGCTTGGCCAGAATCCAGCCGATAATGCCGCCGACGACGATACCGCCGATCAGGAACACCTGGTTCTCGGTAACCAGGCCGACAATAGTAACCAGCACGGCGAGGCCCATGCCCAGCATGCCGTAGAAGTTGCCGCGACGGGCCGTTTCCTGGTGGCTCAAGCCGCCCAGCGCCATGATGAACAGGGCGCTGGAGGCGATGTATGAAACTGTGATGATGCCTGAGTTCATGAGTCGGCCCCTTATTTCCTGAACATCCGCAGCATGCGCTGGGTGACGGCAAAGCCGCCGACGATGTTGATACTGGTGATAAACACCGCCAGCGTCGCCAGAATCACCACCAGCGGACTGTCGCTGGATATCTGTATCAGGGCGCCGATAACGATGATGCTACTGATGGCGTTGGTCACACTCATCAGCGGCGTATGCAGCGAGTGAGACACACCCCAGATCACCATGTAACCGATAAAGCAGGAGAGCACGAACACGGTCAAATGACCGAGGAACTCAGGCGGTGCCACAGAGCCAAGACCAAACAGGGCAAGGCCCGACAGCGCCAGCGGCACCAGGAACGCCAGCGGGTGCGCTTTTTTCTGCTCGGCCTTTTCCAGCTCCGCCTTGGACTTGATGCCGACATCTTCCTTCGGCGCCAGCGAAATGCGCGGTGCGGGTGGCGGCCAGGTGACCTCGCCCTCTTTCACCACGGTGGCGCCACGGATCACTTCGTCTTCCATGTTGACGACAATCTCGCCGTTCTTCTCAGGGCAGAGATCGGTCAGCAGGTGACGCAGGTTGGTGGCGTAAAGCTGACTGGCCTGGGCCGCCAGACGGCTCGGCAGGTTGGTGTAACCGATCAGGGTCACGCCGTGCTTGACCACCACCTTGTTGGCTTCGGTCAGCTTGCAGTTACCGCCCGCTTCCGCCGCCAGGTCGACAATCACGCTGCCCGGCTTCATGTTGGCTACCATGCGTTCGGTAATCAGCTCAGGCGCCGGCTTGCCCGGGATCAACGCGGTGGTGATGATGATATCCACTTCCGCCGCCTGGGCCGCGAACAGATCCATCTCCGCCTTGATAAACTCGGGGCTCATGGTCTTGGCGTAACCGCCAGTGCCAGCACCATCCTCATCCGGGAAATCGAGCATGAGGAATTCGGCATCCATACTCTCGACCTGCTCTTTAACCTCAGGACGAGTATCGAAGGCACGCACGATGGCGCCCATGCTTTTCGCCGCACCGATGGCTGCAAGACCGGCCACACCGGCACCGATCACCAGCACTTTGGCCGGCGGTACCTTACCTGCAGCGGTAATCTGCCCGGTGAAGAAACGACCAAAGTGCTGCGCCGCTTCCACCACCGCACGGTAACCGGCGATGTTGGCCATGGAGCTCAGCGCGTCCATCTTCTGGGCACGGGAGATACGCGGCACGGAGTCCACCGCCAGTGCGGTCACACCGTGCTTGGACAGATCCTGCAGCATCTCGGGGTTCATGGCCGGGTACATGAAGCTGATCAGCGTCTGCCCCTTGCCCAGCAGCTCAACGCCGTAAAAGCCGAGCTCCGGGTGTTCCTTGGGCGGACGCACCTTCATGATGATGTCTGAGGTTTTCCACAGCTCGCGGGGGTCTTCGACAATCTCGACACCGACAGCGCGATACTGCTCGTCATCGAAGTTGGCGGCAGCACCGGCCTGGGTCTCAATGGCAAGAGAGAAACCCAGCTTGTGCAGCTGAGTGGCGACTTCAGGCGTCAACGCTACGCGGCGTTCGCCCTCTTCCACCTCTCTGGGGATGCCTATTTTCATTATTCTAGCTCTCCTGTTTATCTAAACGGGGGATATCATCGATAAACAAAACGATGTCGTTAAAGGATTAAGTTAAGGGTTAAGTTAAGAATCCAGTTATAGGAAGCTGCGACCAGGTCAGTGACGTTACCGAAACGTTATAGCCTGATGCCTGGCTCCCCTTTCATAAATTGAACTTTCAACCCGTATTTCTCATACCTGTTGCTATACCCGTCATGGTCACCATCAACGCAAAGTCGACGGCCTCACCGGGTTTATTTCTGTCTCTCAACAGTAGCTCTGCCTGCAGGTAATGGAGCGGGTCGATATAGGTTTTTCGGACTTCAAACGACTCCCGAACTGCTCGCTTATCCTGTAGTAAAACCTCACATTTTCTTAACCGCTTAATCAGGTTCTGGCACTGTCGCAGCCGTTCTATAAGGCGCTCCCCCAGATCACTGAATTGCGGATCAACCAGTCGCTGCTGATAATAATGAGCAATTCCAGGGTCCGCTTTAGCCAAAACCATCTCCAACATGTCTACATACGACTTAAAGAAGGGCCAATCGCTTAACATCTGCTCTAAATCCCGCTGATGACCCGAACTCATCGCCTCATCTATCGCTTTATCACTGCCCAGCCAGGCAGGCAGATTTAACCGGATCTGGGTCCAGGCGAAGATCCAGGGGATCGCCCTGAGGCTTTCGACACCGCCATCCACCTTGCGCTTGGAGGGGCGACTGCCCAGTGGCAGTTTAGCCAGCTCTTTCTCCGGCGTGATCTGACGGAAATAGGGCACGAAGTCTGGCTCTTCCCAGACAAACTGCCGATAGAGCCCGTGCGCCGTCTCTGCCATTTCATCCATCAACCGACGCCATTCGGGTTTCGGCTCCGGCGCGGGCACCAGACTCGCCTCCAGCACCGAGCTTGCGTACAGCTCCAGGCTGCGCACGGCGATATCGCTCATACCGAACTTATAGCGGATCATCTCGCCCTGTTCGGTTACGCGCAGGCGGCCAGCCACCGAACCCGGCGGCTGGGCGAGAATGGCGCGATGACTGGGGCCGCCGCCGCGACCGACGGTGCCACCACGACCATGAAACAGTGTCAGGGTAAAACCCATCTCCCGGCAGAGACGGGTCAACGCCTCCTGGGCACGATACTGGCCCCAGGCCGCCGCCAGCGCGCCAGCATCCTTGGAGGAATCGGAGTAACCGATCATCACTTCCTGGTGGTTCTGGGTGTAATGGCGGTACCAGCCGATATCGAACAGCTGCGCCATACAGGGCTCGGCGTTATTAAGGTCGGCCAGGGTTTCGAACAGCGGTACGATGCGCATCGGAAAGGCGACGCCGCACTCCTGCAGCAATAACGCCACCGCCAGCACATCCGAGGGCGCCGACGCCATGGAGATCACGTAGCTGCCGAGTACCTCCGGGCTCTGCCGGGCTATCACCTCGCAGGTGTCGATCACCTCTCGCGTCTCGGCACTGGGCTGCCACTCTTTCGGTAACAGCGGCCGCTTGCTGTTCAGCTCCCGCATCAGGAACGCCTGCTTGTCCTCTTCGCTCCAGTCGCGGTAGCTGCCGAGGCCGTAATAACGGGTCACCTCATCCAGCGCATCGGCGTGGCGCTCGGAGCTCTGGCGGATATCGAGACGCACCAGGCCCAGCCCGAAACAGGCAAGACGACGCAGGGTGTCGCGCAGCAGACTGTCCGCCAGATCCGCCATACCGCAGGCGCGCAGCGAACGGTCGCAGAGCAGCAGCGGCTCGCGCAGCTCGGCATTGAGCCGGTAAACATCCACCGGCTCGCGCCAGCCCAGCTTCAGGCACTCTTCGGTCCAGCGGCGGGTGTTCTCCAGCCGGGTGCGCACACCACGCAGCAGCTTGCGGTAAGGCTCATCGCACTCGCCGACCTCGGCCCAGAGTTCATCACTGGCGCGAGTCATGGAGAGCTGCTGCAACAGCTGGCCGATATCCTTGAGGAACAGATCCGCCGCCATCCAGCGCGACAGCCAGAGCACCTCGGCGGTGACCGCCGCGGTGACATTGGGATTGCCGTCACGATCGCCGCCCATCCAGGAGGCAAAGCTGATCGGCGATGCATCGACCGGCAGGCGTTGGTCCGAGACACGTTCCAGTTCACGGTCGAAGTTACGCAGAAAACGGGGCACCGCCTCCCAAAGGGAGTTTTCGATCACCGCAAAACCCCACTTCGCCTCATCCACCGGCGAGGGCCGATTGCTGCGGATTTCCGGCGTGTGCCAGGCTTCGCTGACTAGCTGGCGCAGGCGCTCTTTCTGGTTAATCGCGGTAGGGCTCGACGGATGCAGTCCTTCCATGGACTCCAGGCAGCGCGCCATGCTGTCGTACTTCTGGATAAAGGTGCGTCGGTTGACCTCGGTGGGGTGAGCGGTCAGCACCAGCTCGATCTTCAGGTCCGCCGCTTTCTCTACCAGTTGGGCGGGCGAGATATCCTGCTGCAGTATGGCGTCGAACACCCGGTTCAGCGCATAGGGGTCAGGCTCATCGGTCTCCGGATGGCGGTAACAGCGGACCCGGTCGACCTCTTCGGCCAGGTTGGAGAGGCTGAGAAACTGGCTGAACGCCCGCGCCACAGGCACCAGCTGTTCATCGTCAATATGTTCGATCAGATTGAGAAGCGGCCTTCCCCACTGGCAGTCACCGGAGTTCTTGGAACTCTCCCGGATGCTCTCAATTTTCTGAAAAACCGCTTCCCCCTGATCGTTTCTGATCGCTTCACCCAGAAACTGACCAAGAAGGTTGATGTTCTTACGTAGAGGCTCGGCAAGGTTATCCATGGGTACATCTCTACTGTTTATTATTGTGTTGGTTATGCAGGGCGATCTGGCCGCAGGCTTCGACTCCAGGCTTTGACGCTGGGCAGGTAGACTGGATACAGACCGGCAAAAGGACCGCCACGGCCAGCTATCAGCTGCAACCAAAGGGAAGAAAAGGGATAAAAATCAAAGTGCTGGGCGAAGGTCTCTCAAACATCACTATCAAAACAGCGATATCAAAGCAGCTATATCAAAAATAGCTCAGGCCCCCACCCAGCAGGCATCGATCAGACAACGCTCTGATGGCGCTCGATGCAGGTTTTAAGTACTTCGTCAGGATCCTTTTTCCACCAGTTCTCGGCAGAAAAGATCTCGACCTCGCACTTGCCGTTAAAGCCCGCCTCTTCGACCCAGCCACGGATCTTCTTCAGATCGATAACGCCGTCACCCATCATGCCGCGATCCAGCAGCAGATCCTGGGTCGGTACCATCCAGTCACAGACGTGATAGCCAAACAGCTTGCCGCTGCGGCCGGCACGCATGATCTGCTCGCGCAGCTCCGGATCCCACCAGACGTGGTAAACATCCACAGCAACACCGACGCCTTCGCCCAGGCGGTCGCACATATCCAGCGCCTGCTTGAGGGTGTTCACACAGGCGCGGTCCGCGGCGTACATCGGGTGCAGGGGCTCGATCGCCAGTGGCATATTACAGCTCAGCGCGTACTCCTGGATCGAACGCATGCCGTCGAGCACCTGCTCGCGGGCGCCTTCCAGGTCACGGGAGCCCTCCGGCAAACCGCCAACCACCAGCACCAGGCTGCGTGAGCCCAGCGCCACCGCTTCATCGATGGCGCGGCAGTTATCATCGATCGCCGCCTGACGACCGCGGGCATCCGCCGCCGGGAACATACCGCCACGACAGAGTGCTGACACGGTCAGCCCCGCATCGCGAATCAGTTTGGCGGACTTTTCCAGGCCGCAATCGGCTACCTGATCGCGCCAGGGGCTGATATCGACAATCCCGTGACGGGCGCAGCCATCGATAATCTGCTCAAGGTTCCAGCGCTGACGCACGGTCGCGGTATTGAGCGAGAGGTTTTCCATATCATTGGAGAAGTCGCGCATCGTTTATCCCTCCACACCGTAGGTCGCCAGCACGTTGCGCATGCGCGCCACGGCCAGATCCGGGTTGGTCAGCAGGCCGGCCTGATCGGCCAGGCGGAAGAGTTCACTCAGGTGCTGCACGGACCGGGTGCTCTGCTGCCCGCCAATCATGCTGAAATGGTTCTGGTGTCCGTTCAGGTAGGCCATGAACACCACGCCGGTCTTATAGAAGCGGGTCGGCGCCTGGAAGATATGGCGTGACAGCGGCACGGTGGGCGTCAGGATATCGTGGTAAGTCGCCAGGTCGCCTTTACCCAGCGCCTGCAGCGCAGAGCTGGCCGCTGGTGCGATGGCATCGAAGATCCCCAGCAGCGCATGGGAGTGGCCCTGCTCATCCCCTTCGATCAGCTCGGCGTAGTTGAAGTCGTCACCGGTGTACATCAGCACGCCCTCGGGCAGGCGGCGACGCATGGAGATCTCTTTATCCTTGTCCAGCAGAGAGATCTTGATGCCATCCACCTTGTCGGCGTGCTCTTCGATAATCCCCAGACAGACATCCATCGCCGCCTCATGATCATCCTTGCCCCAGTAACCGTTCAGCGCCGGGTCGAACATTTCGCCCAGCCAGTGCAGTACCACCGGCTCTTTCGCCTGGGACAGGATGCGGCCATACACCCTGGCGTAATCTTCCGGTGAGCGGGCGCAGGCCGCCAGTGCACGGCTGGCCATGATGATCAGCTTGCCGCCCAGGCCTTCGATATATTCCATCTGGGTTTCATAGGCGCGGATCACATCATCAACGCTGACATCCGGCCCCGGTTGCAGGTGATCGGTTCCGCAGCCGCAGGCGACCAGAGCGCCCGGGAAATCGCTGGCAGCATCCAGAGAGCGACGGATCAGCTCCTTGGCGCCCTCCCAGTCCAGTCCCATACCGCGCTGCGCGGTATCCATCGCCTCGGCAACGCCCAGGCCCAATTTCCAGAGGTACTGGCGATAAGCGATGGTGGCATCCCAGTCCACGGCCGCTTCCAGCCAGGGAGAACAGTCACGCAGCGGATCGGCAACAACGTGGGCGGCGGAGTAAGCAATGCGGGGCAATGGAGCGTCGATCTGCTGGGCAAACTCACGCTGTACGCTTAACCGGTAGCGCTCGGTGCCGCCGGCAGCGACGGGCAGAATCAATTCAGACATAAGGATCACTCTGTTTTTATTTGCAGAAACCGGGCATCCCCTGACGCTGACAAACGCTGAGTGGCGGTGCTTATGCACCGGCTCCCGATACCGATACATAAGGGGAGCCCGGTTTGGGTGATAAAAAGCGGCATGAATGCAGCCGGGGGAAGGAGCAGCAGGTGAAGGCGTTCATCGGGGGTGCGAGGCGTATGTTCACCCCACCTGCTTCCGGCTACAGTGCCGAATTAAACCTCGAGTACCGGCACGTCGAGCCAGCGGCGCTCTTCCCAGCTTTTCAGACCCAGCTCGGCCAGCTGCACGCCGCGGGCACCGGCCAGCAGGTCGTATTCCCAGGCACCACCTTCGAGCACGTGACGGATGTAGTCTTCCCACTGCACCTTGAAGCCGTTGTCGTAGTGCATGTTGTCTGGCACTTCGACCCAGTCGTTCATGAAGTCCATGGTCTGTGGCTCATCTGGGTTCCAGACCGGTTTCGGGGTGTTGACCCGGCTCTGGGTACGGCAGGTGTGCAGACCAGCCACGGCGGAACCGAGGGTGCCGTCTACATGGAAGGTCACCAGGTCATCGCGACGGACACGGGTGCACCAGGAGCTGTTGATCTGGGCGATGATGCCGCCCTCCAGTTCGAAGGTTGCGTACGCTGCATCATCGGCAGTGGCTTCATAGGGCTGGCCCTTCTCATCCCAACGCTTGGGAATATGAGTCGCGCCCAGGCAGCTGACCGCTTTCACCGGTGCAATGACGTTATCGAGCACGTAGCGCCAGTGGCAGAGCATATCCAGGATCATGCCGCCACCATCCTGCTTGCGGTAGTTCCAGCTCGGACGCTGCGCCGCCTGCCAGTCACCCTCGAAGACCCAGTAACCGAACTCGGCACGCACCGACAGGATTTCACCGAAGAAACCGTTGTCACGCAGCGCTTTCAGCTTCATCAGACCCGGCAGGGACAGCTTGTCATGTACGACGCCGTTACAAACGCCTTTCTCTTTGGCGTAGCGGGCCAGCTCCAGAGCCACTTCAAGCTTTTCCGCCGTCGGCTTTTCACAGTAAACCGCTTTACCTGCATCCATCGCCTTTTTGAGCAGGCCCGCACGCAGCTGAGTTGAAGCCGCATCGAAGAAGATCTTGTCATCCGGGTTGGCAAGGGCTGCATCCAGATCGGTGGTCCAGCGCTCTACACCATGCTTTTTCGCCAGACGTTCAATCTTGTCGGCATCGCGGCCGACGATGATGATATCCGGCACAGCGCGGTCGCCATTGGAGAGAACGACACCACCCTGGTCACGAATTGCCAGCACCGAGCGGATCAGATGCTGATTCATACCCATGCGACCAGTGACACCGTGCATGATGATTCCAAGTCTTACGTCAGCCATTGTGCTACCTCTTGTTTTTGTTTTCGCCCGCGGCCGGGCAGATCAAGTTGTTCCATCCAAAGGGGCTGAGCGGTCAGCCGGCGTGCCAACCTGTCCCGTGGCAATGTGCCCTTCAGATCTATGCCTATCCGGCCAAAACCTATGTAACCGTCTAGATACTTACGAATCCTAGTAGCGGCTTTTTTCGAAGTCAACACATATGTAACTAAATAGTTATTTATGGATTAAAGAAGAACCTTGAAATCGTAAAAATTAAATATAAGCTGTTGTTTTAAATTGATATATTGCGGACAAACCGGGGTATTAACGTTTAGTGAACGTAGGTAAATGGTTGAAGGTGAGGCTCAGAAAACGAACAATTGACAAGAAAAATCCTCGCTGCTAGCCTCAGGTAACTATAAAGTTACAAACAAGCATAAGAACGATGAAACTTTCACTGACCCCAAAGACTAACCGGTGGCTGAGCAGCTACTGCCACCCGGGCAATACCAGGCTATGCAATTCACCTGCGGGCAATGACTTGTATGGCCAGGCAGGCGACCGCTTCAACGCAGGTCGGGTCGACTGCGCGTTCTTATCCTTCCTTCAGCTTTTCCAACAACACTCCAGGCCCTGGCTACCCCTTCTCAGGCGACGCTGAACCTGGAGCCCCAAAAGCAATAATCAAAGTTAAAAGAAAAATAAGACTGGAGATTATGATGCGACCGATAAAAACCACGCTTAAAAGCTGTCTTATCGCAACAACCCTGGTCAGCACTTGCGCCTTCGCTCAAGGATGGACACCAGAAAAACCGATCAACATTATCGTGCCCTGGGGAGCCGGTGGCTCAACCGACCAGGTCACCCGCATCACCGCCCCTCTGCTGGAGAAAGGACTTGGCCAGAGCATCGTTGTGGTCAACCAGCCGGGCGCCTCGGGCGCTATAGGCACCCGGGAAACCCTGCTGGCGAAAAAGGACGGTTACACCTGGACCGCCAACGCCATCGCCAATAACGCCAACTACTCCATCAATGGATTGATTGAGGGTACGGATATCGATGACTGGCATATCTACCTCTCGGTGGCCAACGTGCCGGTGGTCAGCGTGCCCTCCTCCAGCGAGTTCAATGACTTCGGCGAACTGCTGGCCGCCTTCAAGGAGCGCGGCGAAAATATTACCGTCGCCACCGCCGGGGGCGTCTCTTCCGGTGGCACGGCGATCTCTTCAATCAGCGATGCGGGCGGTTTCAAATACCGCATGATCACTTACCCCGGCGGCAACCCGGCGGTCATTGCTGCAGCCCGCGGCGAAGCGATGGTGACCACCCAGCTGGCGGTATCCCAGGCGGAGATGATTCGCGGTGGCCGCCTCAAGCCCCTGGCCGTACTCAGCGATCAGCCACTGATGATCGAAGGCACCGATCCTATCCCGCCGATCACCAACTGGCTGCCGGACTTCCCCATCGCACCGGACTACTTCGGCGTGTTTATCCCCAAGGATGCACCGCAAGAGGTAATTGCCGCCATGGATAAGGTCTGGGAAGAACAGGTGATGCATTCACCGGAGCTGGAGAAGTATGCCCGCCACCAGGGTGCCATCTTCGATCCCTCCTACGGTGATGAAGCGCGCCGCCGCGCCATGCCGAGCGTTATCGAGAACGCCTGCGCCTATGTGGCCCGTGGCGAAGCCGTTATCGATCCCAAAGAGATCGGTATCGACTGCGAAAAACACGCTGAAGTATCCAACTGACATCCCGGCTGCTCAGTGGGTTCGCCCGCTGAGCAGCCTGTCATGTTCAAGGCAAGCAGATCATGAAAAACAACAGCAGACTTATAGTGTCCGATCTCTTTATCGGCGCGGTTTTCCTCGTTCTGGGGCTTATCGTCTTCTATAGCGCGTGGAATATGCCAAGACTGGAATCCAGGGGCGTACCCGGATACGCCATCCCCGGTCTGGTTCCGATGATACTGGGCGCAGGTCTCGCGCTTTGCGGCTTTCTCCTCAGTCTGCGCTCGATCCGGTCCGGCGACCTGTCGGCGCACTTCAGAAGCCTGGAGATCCCGGCCCTGTTTCGCAGCAACGAAATGCGCCGTTTACTGACCATGCTGGCCCTGGCGCTGTTTTACACCCTGGGTCTGGTCGGCCGGCTTCCGTTCTGGATAGCCACGGCTCTGTTCACCTTTGCGGTCATTTTCATCTTCGAGTACTTCATCTCCGACAAACAGCATGGCCTGGCGCGCTGCGTGACTCTGGCCGCTATCGAAGGGGTGTTGGTAGGCATCGCGATCACCTGGATATTCCAGGATGGTTTTCTCGTTCGCTTGCCCTGAGAAATTAGAGAGGAGAGCTGGTTATGCTGTTTTCTGAAGGATTGGTAATGCTGGGTGACGGCATAAGTCATTTAATGACCCTGTCCAACCTGTTCACCATTGCCTGGGCAACACTGCTGGGGATCATCATCGGCATGCTGCCGGGTCTCACCGCGACCATGGGGGTCGCGCTGCTGGTCACCCTGACCTATAACATGCCCGGTGATCAGGCGATTCTTTCGCTGATCTGCATGTATGTCGGTGCTATTTACGGCGGCAGCCGCAGCGCCATTCTGCTTAACATTCCGGGTACGCCAGCCAGCGCCGCCACCAGCCTCGATGGCCATCCGCTGGCCAAAAAGGGCCTGGCGGGATACGCCATGGGCCTGGCGACCACCAGCTCGGCGATCGGCACGGTGGTTGGCATCTTCTGCCTGGCACTGCTGGCACCGATGCTGTCCGAGCTAGCCTTCGACTTCGGTTCCTACGAGTTTTTCTGGCTCGCAGCCTTTGGCGTGGTGATCTGCGGCAAGCTGACGTCACCCACCGATGCCCTCAAAGGTTATATTTCAGGGATACTCGGTCTTCTGGTTGCCATGATCGGCATGGAAAGCCTGCAGGCTTATCAGCGCTTCACCTTCGATATGCCGGAGCTGTCCGGTGGCGTGGGTATTATTCCCGCCATGGTCGGCGCCTTCGGTTTTGCCGAAATTCTGACGGTGATGCGTAATCGCAAAGACTCCCAGGTGATCACCTCAAAAGACCGGGTCATCCCGCGCTTCATTGATATCTGGCGTTACCGCCGCACCATCTTCCGCTCCGGCATCATCGGCACCCTGGTGGGCATCATCCCCGGCGTCGGTGAAGATATCGGCAGCTGGGCTTCCTATGCTGCCGCCCGCCGCGCCAGCAAGGAGAAAGAGAAGTTCGGCGACGGCTCCTATGAAGGCCTCACCGCGGCGGAAACCGGCAACAGCGCCGTTATTCCAGGCGCGATGATTCCGGTACTGACCCTGGCAATTCCCGGCTCCACCTCGGCGGCGGTACTGATCGCGGCGATGTTTATCCATGACATCCAACCCGGTCCTACGCTGATGATCCAGAACCCGAGCTTTCTCTACCAGGTTATCGCGATGCTGCTGTTTACCACCATCGCCATCACCGCCTACGGCCTTTCAATGAGCAAGCTGCTGATAAAGGTACTGTCCATCCCCCGAGAAAAGCTGATGCCGATCGTTTACATACTCTGTGTGGTGGGCCCCTTTGCAATTACCCAGCGCATGTTTGATGTCTACGTGATGATATTCTTCGGGATCGCCGGCTTTATTCTGCGTGAGCTGAAATTCCCTATGGCGCCGATCGTCCTGGGTATTATTCTGGGTACTTTGCTTGATACAAACCTGCGTCGAGGCCTGATGCTGACTGGCGGTGACCCTGCGCCTTTCTTTACTCGACCTATAAGTATGGTACTATGCGCGGTCACTTTTTTAGCTATACTTT
Source organism: Marinobacterium lutimaris (assembly GCF_900108065.1). GTDB lineage: Bacteria > Pseudomonadota > Gammaproteobacteria > Pseudomonadales > Balneatricaceae > Marinobacterium_D > Marinobacterium_D lutimaris. The sequence continues at coordinate 488,933 of NZ_FNVQ01000002.1, forward strand.
TAAGTATCCCGCTATTCAGAAAAATGGTCGCTTCTCTTTTCGCATCCATCGGTTTATATCGAGCGCCGGTTAAAACTGCCGATAAACCCAGCTAACTTTGAAATGGTGTCCACCTAATGGTCCGTAAACGTAACCCAGAAGCCACTAAACAACAGATTCTTAACGCAGCGCATGAAGAATTCTGCGAGCGAGGGTTTGATGGAGCGCGGGTGGATAGCATTGCCAAAAACGCAGAAGCGAACAAGCGGCTTATTTACCATTACTTCGGCAACAAAGAGGATCTGTATCGTGCGGTACTGGCCGACGCCTACCGGACGATACGCCAGGGGGAACGGGAGCTCAGCCTCGAGCAGTACCCGCCGGTTGAGGCGATGGACAGGCTGGTGCGCTTCACCTTCCGTCACTTCTACCAGAACCCCTGGTTCCTCAAGCTGCTGACGACCGAAAACCTGCATAACGCGCGTTTTCTCAAAACGCTGCCGGAGATCAAGGATCAGCACTCACCACTGGTATCCCAGATTCGGGAGATTATTCAGCGCGGCGCTGCAGAAAAGATATTTAGAAACGACGTGGACCCTATCCAGCTTTATATATCTATTGCAGCACTCGGCTACTTTTATCTGGCAAACGCACAGACACTTTCCTTTATTTTTGATGTAGACCTACTCAGCCTGCACAATATTCAGGAAAGAGAAGCGCATGCAGTAACAATGGTTCTCGATTATCTGAGATACAAACAGCCTTCTCAGTGATCATCGAACTTACTTTAATAATATAAAAAACAGACATCTCCGCACGACCTATATAACGTAAAAAATAAGACTTAAGTCTATATAAGTTCGCTCCTCCTGAGTGCAGAGCACTCAGGACAGCCCCCCCCCCCTTTTCTTCTCAAGTCCTCTTCAGGGCCATACTGCGCCTGGGCACATAGCAAGTAGAAGAAGAGGCAGACCAATAAATAGACCTATAAAGAGCAGAGAGATGAAAATAGTTATCGCACCCGACTCGTTCAAGGAAAGCCTGAGCGCCTCAGAGGCCGCGTCCCTGATTGCCGAGGGTATAGCCCCGCTGCTCAGCCACGCGGAACTGATCCAGTTGCCGGTCGCCGATGGCGGCGAAGGTACCAGCGAAGCGCTGGTGAACGCCACCGGCGGCCAGTGGTTTTCAGCCCAGGTAAGCGACCCCTTGGGCCGCCTGATCGTGGCCCGCTGGGCACTGCTTGGCGATGGCGAGACCGCTGTTATCGATGCTGCCGCTGCATCGGGGCTGGATCTTCTGGCGCCGGAATCCCGTAACCCCTGGCTGACTACAACCCGGGGCACCGGCGAGCTGATCCTGGCCGCTCTCGACCAGGGTGCCAAGCGCTTTATTATTGGCCTTGGCGGCAGCGCCACCAACGATGCCGGCGCCGGTATGCTTCAGGCTCTCGGCGCCAGGCTGCTCGACCAACAGGGCCAGGAGCTGCAACCCGGCGGCGGTGCGCTATCAGGGTTGGCACAGATAGACCTGAGCGACTTCGATCCGCGCCTGCAGCAGGCCAGCTTTGAGATCGCCTGCGATGTAGATAACCCGCTCATCGGGGAAAACGGTGCCTCGGCTATTTTCGGACCGCAGAAAGGCGCTGATCCCCAAATGGTGCGCGCCCTGGACACCAACCTGGGCCACTTCGGCCAACTTGTCGAACGCACGCTGGATAAACAGGTCATCAACGCCCCGGGCGCCGGCGCTGCCGGCGGTCTCGGCGCGGCCTTTCTCGCCTGTTTCAACGCCAGCCTGAAAAGTGGCGTCGATATCGTGCTGGACGCCGTGAATATCGAGCACCACCTGGGTGACGCTCAGCTGGTGATTACCGGTGAGGGTAGGATCGACGGTCAGTCATTGAGGGGCAAGACCCCGATCGGCGTGGCGCGACGCGCCCAAAAATACGGCGTCCCCGTCGTGGCACTGGCCGGCTCCGTGGGCAGGGATATCGATGCGGTCTACGATGAGGGAATTACCACGGTGTTCAGCATCGTACCGGGCGTCTGCAGCCTGGATGAAGCCCTGAAACAGGGGCCGGATAACCTCAGGTTCGCCGCCGAGAGCCTGGCCAGGATGTTAAAGCTGTCGGGTAACCTCCCTTAATATCCTTAATGACTTCCCTTGGCGAAAAGGGCTGGACCTGGCCAGCCCTCGGCTCTGCAAGCGATCTGATCAAAGCGGCTGATCAAAGCACCTGATCAAAGCGTAAAACTGCATCCAAAGTAAGACTTTTCTTTAAGTGGATGAACTCATCCCTCTATTAGCGTAGCCTTGCTCCTGCCTGCATTCTGCTGTTGATCCCCTGTTGAGTTAATGTTTCTCCGCCGCCGTCATCTACTTCGTCCCTCTGCCTGGCTTGCGCTATTTGCGCTGGTGCTGCTGCTTGTCGCGCCGCTATACAGCCAGCTAAGCCGGGGACTGGCATCCGATCCTGCCCGGCATCACTCGGTTAACTCACATGGGTCGCACGGGGCTGGCCAGCATCAGCATAGCGACTGGAGCCAGGCCTGCGGCTACTGCTCGCTGATCCAGCATTTCCCGTTTCTTGATATCGCAACCCCGGCGTTAAGCCGTTCGGTGATTATCCCCACCGCACTGCTGATCGCGGCACTCTGTGGCGGATATGCGGGATATATCCGCTTCTGGCATGCACTCAAGCGCGCGCCTCCTCTCAAGTCTCCGACGTTCAACCACTATTAATTCATTGTTTTTCGGAGATTTAAGATGTCCCGCAAGGATTCCGGCCAGGCTGGCGGCCGCGCCACGCCTGTCTCTTCCCAGCGCACGCTGCTGGATCTGCTCACCCGGCTTCATCTCTATATCGGTCTGTTTATCGGACCATTAATTCTGATCGCCGCACTCACCGGCGTCATTTACGTGCTGACGCCCGAGATAGAGGATGGGCTCTACAGCGAGCAGCTCACCACAGGCAATACCGGGCCCGCCAAACCACTGGCGGAGCAGATCCGCGCCGCCCAGCAGTTTATCCACAGCGACGAGCTGCCGATGGCTGTGCGCCCCGCTCCCACACCGGGCGAAACCACAAGGGTTATTTTCAAGGACCCAGCCAAGGACTCTAACCGGGGTATTTTTATTGACCCTGCGAACCTCGAGATCAAAGGCGATCTGGATGTGTACGGCACCAGCGGTATTCTGCCGTTTCGTATCGCCATCGACTTTTTTCACCGCCATCTGCTGCTGGGCCACTACGGCAGGATCTACAGCGAAGTGGCCGCTTCCTGGATGTGGATCGGCGCGCTCACCGGCTGCATCCTCTGGTTCGTGCGTTACCGCCGCGCCCGCAAGGTGGAGCCGGTGCGCCACAAACACAACCTGATAGGCCTGTGGATCGCCCTCGGCATGCTGTTCTTCTCCGCCACCGGGCTTACCTGGTCCAACTGGGCCGGTGAGCGGATCAACATAGTGCGCCAGCAGCTCAACTGGGTGACCCCGTCGGTTAACCGCACACTGGCCGAACCGGCCAGCAATAATCTGGCTTCTGTGGATATGTTCGACACGACGCTGCAACTGGCCCGTGAAAACGGCATCGTGGCGAACAAGCTGGAGATCAGGCCTGCGATGAGTGCGAACCAGAGCTGGTCCGTGGCAGAGATCGACCGCGCCTGGCCGACCCAGGTGGATGCGGTGTCCGTCGATCCCGCCACACTGAGCGTGATCGACGCGGCCAGGTTTGCCGACTACCCACTGGTAGCCAAGATGATCCGCTGGGGGATAGATGCCCATATGGGAGTGCTGTTCGGTCTGCCTAACCGTCTGCTACTGGCGGCCTTTGGCTGCGCCTTGATCGTGCTGATCATCTACGGTTATCGCCTCTGGTGGCGTCACCGCAGCCAGCGTAAAACACTGATGATCGAATCCTGGCTGCAGCTCCCCTGGCCCACCCGCGCCCGGTTACTGATGGTGGTCGCCCTGCTGTCGGCGTTTATGCCGCTGCTGGGGATCAGCCTGATCGGCTTTGTGATGATCGATTACTTCCGCTGGCGTTACCTGGCACGCACAGCCTGAAACAGCTCCTGGAAGTAACTCGCCTGCAGGCGATCAAAAGGGATCGTCTGCAGGCTCTTACCGATTTAGCGCTTAAGCCTGCAAGCGCTCGATCAACGCCTGCTGGTACTCCGGCAGTTTTGAGCGGGAGATAGCCTGAAACGCCAGCGGCGTCAGGTAGGTCATGCCGGCATGCAGCGCACTGGCCTTCATCGGCAGGAACACATCCTCAAGCTTTACGCCGATTCTGCCGGACTCCCCATAGGTCGTGCTGCCGCCCGCCGCGGTGGTGACCAGCAGCATCTCCTTGCCCTGCCAGAGCCCTGGCCCCACGCTGCCCCAGACATCGTTGAGGTAGGCTTTCATCATCGGCGCGACATTGAACCAGTGGGTCGGGAACATAAACACGACACGATCGACGCCACGCATGATCTCCTTCTCTTTCGCTGCATCGATGGCGCGGGTATCAAAGCCATAGAGCGTTTCCAGGTTACGCACCTGCACTCCGGCCACCTGCTCAGCCGCTTGCTGCAACCCTTTTGTCATCACCGATCTTTCCGGATAGGGATGCGACACGATCGCCAGCGTCTTGATATCGGTTTTGTACGGTTGCGCTCCCTCTGTTGGACCGTCCGTTAACGGCGTTGCGCCAGCTGATGCCCCTTTCGCTGTCAGCAGCCCCGCAGCGCCTGCCAGCCCGGCCTGAAGTAGATAGCGTCGTTTCATCCTGTGCTCCTTTCCTGACGATATTTAAAAGCCATTCCGTGTAGCAGACCACAAACTGGCGCCGATGATTAATAAGCCCGGCAGCTTTCAGCTATGAAGAGGAGTGAAAAGCCCGGAAAAGAGCTCTACTCCCAGCTATAACCAAAACAAAGGCACGACTGGCCTTGCCCGGTTTTTCACTCTATAGTCGTACGGAGTTACCGTACATAAAGGTGTATTTCATGGACACAATCAGCGTGAACAAATTCAGAGATAATCTGAAAACTGTTGTAGAAGAGGTCGTTAGCCGCCACGAGCCGCTAAAAGTGACTCGCCGCGCCGGTGAAGCTTTCGTTGTAATGAGCGCCGATGACTGGGAACGGGAGCAGGAAACCCTGCACGTCCTGCAGAGCCAGAGCCTGATGCAACAGATTGCCGACTCCTTGGAAACCCACACCCGTGGCCAGGGCTACACACCGACCGAAGAGCAGATGAATGAGATCACTGGTCTTTGAGGGCAATACCTGGGAAGCGTATGAGACCATGCGCGAAAAGGACAAACGACTGCACAAGGCGCTCTGTAAATTACTCAGGGAAATGCTCCGCTCCGAAGATCCTTCATCTGGCCTGGGTAAGCCCGAGGCCCTCAAACACAACCTCTCAGGCCTATGGTCAAAGCGGATCTCGCAGCAAGACCGTTTGATATTCCGCTTCGATGATCATGCCATCTATATCTTCGCTATCGGCGGGCACTACGACCAGCATTAACGAAAGACAGATAATTTAAGAACGCAAAAAAGCCCCGAAGGGCTTTTAATTAAGTACTGGGATCAGGCGTTAAGCCTGAACCTCAGGCGGCTTCCATCGCCTCGCAGGCTTCCAGGGTATTCTGCAGCAGACAGGCGATGGTCATCGGACCTGCGCCACCCGGCACTGGTGTGATGGCAGCGACTTTTGCCCGCGCCGCTTCAAAGTCCACATCGCCGGTCAGCTTGCCATTCGCCAGGCGGTTGATACCCACATCGATCACTACGGCGCCCTGCTTCAGCCATTCGCCCTTGATGAAGTTGGGGATACCCACGGCGGCAATCACGATATCGGCGTCGGCCAGTTCGGCGGGCAGGTCCTGGGTTTTGGAGTGGCAGACGGTGACGGTGGCACGTTCCATCAGCAGCTCCAGCGCCACCGGGCGACCCACGATGTTGGATGCACCGACGACCACCGCCTTTTTACCCATGGGATCGATACCGTAGGCCTTGAGCAGACGCATGCAGCCGTAAGGTGTGCAGGGGCGCAGAGTAGGCGCCTTGCCGGCCAGACGACCCAGGTTGTAGGGGTGGAAGCCATCCACATCCTTTTTCGGATCGATGCGCTCGATCACTGACTGAACGTCGATCTGCTTCGGCAGCGGCAGCTGTACCAGTATGCCGTGAATCTCCGCATCGGCGTTGAGTTCATCGATCAGTGCGAGCAGGTCGCCCTGCGTTGTTTCCACGTCCATGCGATAGCTGCGTGAAACGAACCCAACCTCTTCACAGGCCTTCACTTTGCTACCCACATAGACCTTGGAGGCAGGGTCTTCACCGATCAGGACTACGGCCAGGCCCGGGGCGGGAAGGCCCTTTTCGCTGCGCAGTTTCACCTGTTCGGCGATCTCTTTACGTAGATTGGCCGCAACGGCCTTGCCGTCGATCAGCTGTGCTGTATCCACATTCATCTCCTGAAGGTCTTTGTAATTGGGGTACTGGCAGGCCCTCCCCTGTTTAACCAGTTAATAGTTACCGGTTAAGGGGAGAGCCCTGCGCTTAGGTATGCGGTAAAGCGTTTTGAGCTTAGAAACCCTGGCCGGGAATCCAGGTAGTGCCGGCCAGCGGAACGCGGGCCATGGCGGCGGATTCGACAGTCAGTGCGACAAGATCTTCCGGCTCCAGGTTGCGCAGATCGTTCTTGCCGCAGGCGCGGGCCAGAGTCTGGGCTTCCAGCGTCAGCACGCGCAGGTAGTTGGCCAGGCGATGCCCCGCCTTCACCGGATCAAGGCGCTTCATCAGCTCCGGATCCTGGGTGGAGATACCGGCCGGATCCTTGCCTTCCTGGTAGTCGTCGTAGAAGCCCGCGGCGGAACCGATCTTCTTGAACTCTTCCGCGTACTTCGGATCGTTACAGCCCAGGGCAATCAGCGCCGCGGTACCGATAGCCACAGCATCAGCGCCCAGCGCCATGCACTTGGCCACGTCGGCGCCGTTACGGATACCGCCGGAGACGATCAGCTGTACCTTGCGGTGCATGCCCATCTCCTGCAGCGCCTGAACCGCCTGCGGAATAGCCGCCAGGGTCGGAATGCCGACATGCTCGATGAACACGTCCTGGGTTGCGGCAGTACCGCCCTGCATGCCGTCGACGACGATGACGTCGGCACCAGCTTTAACGGCCAGTTTCACGTCGTAGTAGGTACGGGTCGCGCCCACCTTGATGTAGATCGGCACCTGCCAGTCTGTGATCTCGCGCAGCTCCAGAATCTTGATCGCCAGGTCGTCCGGGCCGGTCCAGTCCGGGTGACGGCAGGCGGAACGCTGGTCGATGCCTTTCGGCAGGGTACGCATCTGGGCGACACGGTCGGTGATCTTCTGGCCCAGTAGCATACCGCCGCCACCCGGCTTGGCGCCCTGACCGAGCACCACCTCGATGGCGTCGGCCTTGCGCAGGTCGTCCGGGTTCATGCCGTAGCGGGACGGCAGGTACTGATACACCAGCTTCTTGGACTGACCACGCTCTTCCGGGGTCATACCGCCGTCACCAGTGGTGGTGGAGGTACCCACTTCAGAGGCACCACGTCCGAGGGCTTCCTTGGCGTTGGCGGAGAGTGCGCCAAAGCTCATGCCTGCGATGGTGATCGGGATATCCAGCTTGATCGGTTTCTTGGCGAACCGGTCACCGAGCACCACCGAGGTGTTGCACTTCTCGCGGTAGCCTTCCAGCGGGTAGCGGGACATGCTCGCACCGAGGAACAGCAGATCGTCAAAGTGCGGCAGCTTGCGCTTGGCGCCAAAGCCGCGGATGTCATAGATGCCGGTGTCGGCCGCGCGGCGGATCTCATCCATGGTGGTGCGGTCGAAAGTTGCCGATTCACGCAGCCCGCCGTTGTAGTTGCTATCGTTGCTCATGATTTATTCCTCTCGCAGACTGATCAGTAGGCTGAAACGTTGTCAACTTTGAAGTTGTACAACTGACGGGCTGAGCCGTAGCGCTTGAAGCTGGCCGGGTCTTCATCGACGCCGGCGCGGTTCAGCAGATCGGTCAGTTCCGCGATGTGCTCGTCGCGCATCTCCTTCTCGATGCAGTCGGCGCCCAGGGACTTCACCGTGCCCTTCACGTAGATATGCACCTCGTAGAGGGAATCACCCAGGGCTTCGCCGGCATCGCCGCAAACCACCAGGCTGCCCGCCTGAGCCATAAAGCAGCTCATGTGACCGACGTTGCCCTTAACGACGATATCCACACCCTTCATGGAGATGCCGCAGCGCGCGCCGGCATTACCTTCGATCACCAGCAGACCGCCATGGGCGGTGGCGCCGGCCGCCTGGGAGGCATCGCCCTTTACTCGCACGGTGCCGGACATCATGTTTTCCGCCACACCCTGGCCCACGTTGCCGTGGATGGTGACATGGGCTTTCTTGTTCATACCGGCGCAGAAGTAGCCGGCGTGGCCCTTGATATCCACCGACAGGTTCTGGTCGATACCGCAGGCGATATTGTGCTGGCCCTTGGGGTTAAGCACTTCGAATTCACGCTCAACGCATTCCGGGGACTGGTCATGCAGCGCCTGGTTCAGATCGCGTACCGTAGCTTCGGTCAGGTCATAAGTTTTCATCGTCATCACTCCTCAGGCACTGCGTTCCCAGACATAGAAGGTCGCCGGTTCCGGCTCCCACACCTTGGCGTTCTCGATACCCGGCAAGGTAGTCAGCGCCTGGTATTCGGAAGCCATCGCCACGTAGTCGTCGGTCTCTGCCAGCACCGCAGGTTTGCAGGCGATCGGGTCACGCATCACGGCGAAGCCGTCGCGGGTGCCGATGGTGAAGGTGAAGAAGCCGTCCAGGTCTTCCAGCGCATGCTCCAGCGCGGTTTTCAGGCTGTCGCCCTGACGCAGGCGCCAGGTCAGGTAACCGGCCGCCACTTCGGAGTCGTTCTCTGTCTCGAACTCGATCCCTTCGCGCTTGAGGTTTTCACGCAGACGGTTGTGGTTGGACAGGGAGCCGTTATGCACCAGGCACAGGTCCATGCCGGTGGAGAACGGGTGACTGCCTTCCATGGTCACCGCTGATTCGGTAGCCATGCGGGTATGGCCGATGATGTGGCTGCCCTTCATGTTTTTCAGGTTGAACTTGCCGGCGATGTTCTCCGGCAGACCCACCTCTTTCAGGATCTCGATCGACTGACCGACGCTGAGGATCAGCACATCCGGCGCTTTTTCGTTCAGCCAGCTGCGAACTTCCTCTTCGCTTGAACCCACCTTGAACACGGTTACGTTGGCGTTCTGCATCCAGGAGAGCTCAACACGCAGCTCATGACGCATAGAGTCGGCCAGGGCTTCCCAGTCATATTCGTTATCCGGGTGACGCAGGGTCAGCTTGACGCTGTCCTCGCCCACTTCGTCACCGTAGATGGCAAAACCGGCACTGTCCGGACCGCGGTCGGTCATGGCGATCAGCATCGGCTCGAACAGCTCACCCAGCTTGCTCTCAAGCGCCGGGTTCTTCAGATAAAGTCCAACAATTCCACACATATTCTCGTCCTCTTGCCGGGATCAGCCGACATCACACATTCGCGCAGTTAAATACTGAATTAGAAAAACTCGGCGTAATGCTTGAGTTCCCAGTCGGAGACATGGCGGCTGAACTCAACCCACTCGGCCCGTTTCACCTTGAGGAACTCAGAGACGATCTCTTCGCCCATCTTTTCGGTGAACAGGGTGTCGGCTTCCAGTGCGTCCAGCGCTTCGTTCAGGTTCTGCGGCAGGATGCTGACGCCCTTCGCCTTGATCTCTTCCAGGCTCAGGCTGTACAGGTTCACGTTCATCGGCTCACCCGGATCCAGCTCACGCTCGATGCCGTCCATACCGGCGGCGATCAGTGCAGCGTGCACCAGGTAGGGGTTGCAGCCGGAGTCCGGCAGGCGGAATTCCAGGCGACCGTAAGGCACACGGACCATGGCGGAGCGGTTGTTGTCGCCGTAGCAGACATAGGCCGGAGCCCAGGTAGCACCGGAAGCGCTGCCGCCAACGACCAGGCGCTTGTATGAGTTCACGGTCGGCGCAGCGAAGGCGCAGATCGCATCGGCGTGAGCGAGGATGCCGGCGGTGAAGTGGTAGGCCATTTTCGAGAGGCCCATGCCGTTCTTGTCGCTGGCGTCGTGGAACAGGTTTTTGCCGTTGGCGTCGGTGATCGACAGGTGGAAATGCATGCCGTTACCGGTGCGATCAGACGCGGGCTTGGGCATAAACGAGCAGACCATGTTGTGCTTGTTGGCGATCTCGCCGGCCGCCATGCGCACAAAGGTGAAGCGGTCAGCAGAGGTCAACGCATCGCTGTAGGTGTAGTTGATCTCGAACTGGCCGTTGGCGTCTTCGTGGTCGATCTGGTAGACGTCGAAGTCCACCGCCTGCAGCGATTCCACCAGCTCCTCAAGGAACTCGCGGGAACGGGACAGCCCCTTGTAGTCGTAGCAGGGCTTGTCGAGCACATCGCTCTCATCCACCGGCTGCAGCGAGCCATCGGCGCCGCGGGTGAACAGGGAGAATTCGGGCTCAAGACCTGTGTTCAGGGTCCAGCCGCGTTCGCTGATCTTCTTCAGCTGCTCTTTCAGTACCACGCGGGAGCAGTACGGGTGTGGTGCGTTGTTGACGTAACCGTCGCAGGCGATACGGGCGTAACCCGGCTGCCAGGGTACGGCGCTAAGAGTCTTCAGGTCGCCACGGGCGAGGAAATCAGGACCGTGCGGTTCCATGCCCAGGCCCCAGACGGCGAAGCCTGCGAAGCCTGCGCCCTTCTCGACCACATCGCTCAGGCAGTTGGCCGGCACCGACTTGGTCTTGGCGACGCCATGGATGTCGACAAACTGGGCCAGGATGTACTTGATGTCATTTTGGCTGATAAAACGGTCGATCTCTGCGGGCATCATAGTGCACCTCCTTTAGTAGATTCTTTGCCACCCAGTTCATTGACGAGGGTGTGAAAAATATCGCTCAGGTAGTGGTCGAAACCGGCGTCGAAGCCGATCAGCAGAGCCTTGCCGCCCTGCTCGCGGTAGAGCCAGCAGTTAACGCCGGCTACTGAAGCCATCAGCCAGTCACCCGGCTGCATCTTGCGAAAATCGAACTGACACAGCTGTGCCATCAGTTCTATCCAGCCCTCGCCCTGCACCGCGAGGATGCGATCCGCACGCGGGAAGCACCATGCGCAGGCGGGAGCGTTCTGTCCCTTGGGCAGGAAGGCCAGGTATTCATCGCTGCCGGTGCGGGCGACCAGCGCCTCTCCGGCTTCCTCTGCGCTCAGCTGAGCCTCGGGCAGCGGCAGGCCGGCGGCGGAAAGCGCACTGGCACTTTCCGGACCGGTCAGCAGATACCCGCAGAGGTCATCACGCACACTCAAACTCAGGTTGCTCATATCTGTTGAGGCATAAGCATTCATCAGGCCACCTCCGTCAGGTCCGCCGTCTGGCGGGCGCCATCGGCATCGTAGAAAGGTGTTGGGCAGGGCTCGATGCTGACCATCGCGCCACCATCGACCCGCACCTTGAGCTCGGTCGCGCCATCCGCCAGCGGCAGATCCACCATGGCCAGGCCAATGGTGCGACCCAGCGAGGGGCTGTAGGCGATACTGGTGATACGGCCGGCGATCTCGCCGTTCTCGATAATCAGGTGGCACTCTTTGGGAAGCTGACCATTGAAGCCCTGCGGCAGGCGGAAGCCGATCAGCTTGCGCTGGCAGCGTGCCTTGAGCAGCGCCAGCGACGGCTTGCCGGTAAACCAGGGCTTGCTCTTCAGCGGTACCGCCCAGCTCATATTGGCTTCGAACGGGTTGGTCAGGCCGTCGGTGTCCTGGCCGACAATGATGTGGCCCTTCTCGAGACGCAGAATACGCTGGGCCTCGACACCGAAAGGACGGATGCCGGCAGACTGGCCCTCACGCATCAGCGTTTCCCAGACTTCCATTGCGCCCGCTGCCGGCAGGTGGATCTCGTAACCGAGTTCACCGACAAAGCCGACACGGATCAGGCGCACCGGGTAACCGCACAGGGTGCCTTCGCGCATACCCAGGTAGGGGAAGTTCGCTTCGCTCAGGTCCACATCGGTAAGGCCGCTAAGCAGCTTGCGCGAGGCCGGTCCCGCCAGGTTCATGGCCGCCATGGAACCGGTCAGGTTGGCCAGGCGCACGTTAAGGCCCAGCTCCTGAATCTTCAGTGACAAGGTGCGGAAAGCCGCCGCCGCGTGGCTGGTGGTGGCGGTGACGTAGAAGCGGTCTTCAGCGATACGGCCAACGATGCCGTCATCGATGATCACGCCGCTGTCGTCCACCGCCAGGGCATAACGGGTCATGCCGATTTTGATGGTGGACATCGTCATGGTGTACACCACGTCCAGCAGTCGCGCCGCGTCCGGCCCCATCACCTCGATCTTGCCGAGGGTAGAGACATCGATCAGGCCAAGACCGCTACGCACCGCCTGTACTTCCTGCAGAATCGCCTGCTGACGCTGATCGATCTGTCCAGCGCCCGCGGCGTCAGAAGCGCCAGCTTCTGAAACAGGTAGATAGTATTCTGGACGCATCCATTGCCCGGCTTCCATCAGCTGAACGCCGTTATCCAGGTGCCACTGATGCATCGGAGTCAGGCGCTCCGGACGGAAACGTCGGCCCGCCATGGCGCTGACCGGCACCGGGTGGAACATGGGACGCGCGGTGGTGGAACCGGTCTCGTCGATGCTCTTGCCAGTGATTTCCGCCAGCACACGGATGCCGTTCATGTTGGAGTGCTTGCCCTGGCTCGGACCCATGCCGTTGGTGGAGAAACGCTTCATCAACTCGATGTTGTCGAAGCCCTCCTTGGCGGCGTTGATCAGATCCTTGAGCTGCAGATCTTCATCGATATCGAGGAAGTTCTTGCCCTTCGGATGGCGGATGATCGGCCAGTCATGGCTATGGGCGACGCTGTCGCGATGGAGGGTAAGATCCATGTTGACGCTTTCGCCGTTGAGCTGAGCCACCGCGTCTTTGGCAGCGCGTTCGCCATCGGCCAGGCGCTGCTCCAGGGTGAAAGCACCATTGAGACGACCACAGGCGTGCTGGCCGTTGGAGAGCGCACGCGGCAGAATCTGGTGCGCTTTCTTGTCGTAACCGAGCTTGCAGCCAGACTGGTACAGCATCTGTGATGCCGGTGCCCAGCCCACGCTCATCAGCAGCAGATCGCAGGCAAACTTGCGGGTCAGGCCGGAATCGCAGCCGCGGCCATCGAACTCGCCAACCACCACACCGGTCAGCGCATCCTTGCCTTTGGCTTCGTAGATGGCGCTCTGCTCCAAGATCGGGATGTTCTTCGCCTTGACCTGCTCAGCCCAGGGGCCGCGCTTGTCGAGCCACTCGAGATCAATCACCGCGGCCACTTCGATACCCGCTTCAAGCAGGTCCAGCGCCGCACGATAGCCTTCATCATTACCGGTGAGCACCACGGCGCGCTGGCCCGGCTTGACCGCGTAGCGGGTGATCAGGCGCTGAGCAGCAGAGGCCAGCATCACACCCGGCAGGTCGTTGTTACGGAAGACGGAGGGCTGCTCCATCACACCAGTGGCCATGATCACCTGCTCGGCGCGCATCTTGACGATGCCATCAGCACCCACCAGCGGAACGTAGTGGTCGGTGTACCAGCCGGCGGCGTAATGGCCTTCCAGCAGGCGGATATGGGCGTGGCTGCGGACACGGGTTTTAAGGTCGGCACGAACCGCTGCCGCCTCTTTCACGTTGGCCAGCTGGTAATCCAGGCTGCCGCCGATATGCGGGTTCTCATCCACCAGCACCACATCGGCACCGGCGTCTGCTGCGGTCAGCGCGGCACTCATGCCACTGGCGCCGGCGCCGATCACCAGCACATCACAGAAACCGTACTGTTTGGGCTGACGGGTGGCGCTCCAGTCGGTGCTGATTTCACCGAGGCCCGCTTTCTCGCGGATGATTTTTTCCCAGAAGGGGAAGTATTTCTTCGGCTTGTGGAACGCCTTGTAGTAGAAGCCCACCGGCAGGAAGCGCGACAGCAGACCGATGTAGCTGTCCTTGTCGTTAGCCAGCGAGCCGTTAACGTTACAGGCGCGCAGATCCAGACCTTCGCTGACCGGCGTTACGTCGCCACGGATGTTGGTGGCCTCGTCACTCTGGAACAGCGCGTTCACATCGTGGTTGGCCATGGAGAGCACGCCGCGCGGACGGTGATACTTAAAGCTGCGACCGAGCAGTTTCTGGCCGCTGGCCAGCAGCGCAGAACTCAGGCTGTCGCCGCTGAATCCGGAAAAAGACTGGCCTTCAAAGCGGAAGCTGACCGACTCGCGACGGTCGATCCACTCCAGCGGCTGGGGATCAAGCCGGTACTTCATAATTCGGCTCCTTGTAACGAACGTCAGCGGGATCAACCAGGCCAACCACTTCATCGGTCAGGGTGTTGCGCTCAAGAATGAACCAGCGTCCTGTGGGGCGGTGGTACCAGCGCTCACGCATTACGCCGGGAGCGTTATCGCGGTTGAAGACATAGTCGGCCCAGGTGGCCTCGTCAGCGTCGGAGGGCGGGATGCGAACCGCGCCAACGTAGTCGAATTCGCTGATCGGGCGTTTGCCGATACCGGGACAATCAAGCAGTTTCATAGCCCCTCCTCAGTGCCCTACCGATGCCGCGCCTTTCTCGCCGACCAGATCGAAGTCGGCAAAGCGGGACAGACGGAAGGGTTCAATCAGTTCATGGGTTTTGTCGTTGGCGACGGTCCAGGCCATGGTTTTGCCGCTGACCGGTGTCGCCTTGAAGCCCCAGGTGCCCCAGCCGGCATCCAGGTAGAAGCCGTCGATGGGGGTTTTGCCCATGATCGGCGCAAAGTCCGGGGTGATGTCCGACATGCCGGCCCACTGGCGCATGATTTTCATGCGGCTCATGAACGGGAACAGGTCGAGCATCTGATCCGCCAGCCCTTCGACAAAGTCAAAGCTGGAGCGGGTGGAGTGCAGCACCGACGGGTCCACCGAGGCGCCCATCACCAGCTCACCGCGGGAGGACTGGCTGACATACACGTGCAGGCTGCCGGAGACGACGATGGTGTCCATAAACGGCTTCACCGGTTCGGAGACGCAGGCCTGCAGCGGGAAGATCTCGATCGGCGTGCGAATCCCCAGCATCTCGGTGATGCGCGGCGTGGAGCCAGCCACCATGGAGATCACCTTGTTGCAGCTGATCTGACCGCGGTCGGTATCCACGCCCACCACCTTGTCGCCCTGGGTGCGGATCGCAGTAACGCGGGTCTTCTGGTGGATCTCGACACCACGGTTATAGGCACCGCGGGCATAGCCCCAGGCCACCGCATCGTGACGCGCCACCGAACCCGGTGCGTGGTACAGCGCGCCCATCACCGGCGCGTGCCCGTTGCAGTCCAGGTCCATGTACGGGACCTCTTTGGCGATCTCTTCGCGCCCTACCACTTCACTGTCGATGCCCTGATGCTTGTTCACCTCGGCACGCCAGCGCATGGTGCGCAGGGCGCTGTCGGTGTGGGCCAGGGTGAAGTGGCCGCGGGTGGAGTAGAAGATATTCAGGTCGAAGTCATCGGCCAGGTCCTCGAACAGCTTGACGCTGGTGTCATAGAACTTGACCCCTTCCGGTGTCAGGTAGTTGGACCGGACGATAGTGGTGTTACGACCGGTATTGCCGCCGCCGATGTATCCCTGCTCGAGCACCGCCACGTTAGTGATGCCGTGCTCTTTAGCCAGGTAGTAGGCGCAGGCCATACCGTGGCCGCCGCCACCGATGATGACTACGTCGTAGTGCGATTTGAGCGGTTTGCTCTCCGGGAAGAAGCGGGGCTCGTTATGCTCGCTCTGCAACCCGAATTTCAGTAAGCGCCAGGGCATTGCTCGTCTCCAGAGGGTGAATCAGGCGAAAACGACGGTTTTGTTACCGTAAACAAGGACACGGTCCTCGATGTGGTAACGCAGGCCGCGCGCCAGTACGGCTTTCTCCACATCCTTACCGAGGCGCACCATGTCCTGGGTGGAGTTGTGGTGGGTCACGCGCTGTACGTCCTGCTCGATGATCGGGCCGCCATCCAGCTCGGAGGTGACGTAGTGGCAGGTCGCACCGATCTGCTTAACGCCGCGCTCCGCCGCCTGGTGATAGGGGCGCGCACCGATAAAGGAAGGCAGGAAGCTGTGGTGGATGTTGATGATTTTGTTCGGATAGACCTCGCAGAGCTCTTCCGGAATGATCTGCATGTACTTGGCGAGAACGATGGCATCGGCGTCGGCCGCGGCGATCTGTTCACGCACCGCCTGGAAGTGCGGCTCCTTGTTGCTCATATCCACAGGCACGTGGATGAAGGGGATGCCGTGCCACTCCACATAGGAGCGCAGCTTGTCGTGGTTAGAGATAACGCAGGGAATATCGATGTTCAGCTCGCCGGCACTCCAGCGATAGAGCAGGTCGGACAGCGCGTGCGCTTCCTTGGAGACCATCAGCACCACACGCTTGCGAGCTGCGGAGTCGGTGATATTCCAGTTCATCTGGAACTTGTCGGCCACCGGCGCGAACTTCTCTTTCAGCTCTTCGAGACCAAAAGGCAGCGAATCGGCAACCACTTCATAACGCATAAAGAAGCTGCAGCTTTCTGCGTCGGCAAACTGGTGAGCTTCGCTGATCCAGCCGTTATATTCGGAGATAAACTGGGTAACGGCGGCAACGATGCCGACCTTATCCGGACAAGAAATCGTGATGCGATAACGCTGGGTGTTTTGGGGATCGAGAGCCATCTTCCTCACCTACTTTCTCGTTAAGAAAATTAATTTCTCAATGAGAAAGCAAGTTCTTTGCCAACTTCGAAAGCCCTCGAAAACTTTTTCAACGCCCTCACTTCAAGGGCCTGAAAACACTGAAATTGTGAATATTATTTTCTTAATAGGAATATTTGTTTTATCCATCTCATCTCCAGCGCGCTTTCTTGATCCAGATCAATTTCGCACCAGAGGCATGCGCAAGCGCACCATAGCTGTGCATAAAACCACCAACTTTCAAGCCTGACCCTGTGTTGCACCGATAAGCACCTAACAGGGCCTTATCCAGCCTCAAGCACAGACCGCATCAGGGAAAGGAATATTTATTAACCAACAGGAATTGCCGATCGAACTGATATGGCCCAACTCTTGCCTTTCCTTTAGGGAATAAAAATCACCTATCAGGAATTAACAGTTCTTCGCTTGCTCACTATAAGGAGGCAACAATGGCAAATTCTTGGCGTATCGCCGCACTGGCCGACAAGCACCGCGCACTGGGTTCCAACCTGGAAGACTGGAACGGCATGCCCACTGCCTGGACCTACAGCAACAGCGGCTACACCCTGGCCGACGAACATGAAGCGATCCGCACCAAGGCGGGTCTGATGGATGTATCGGGTCTGAAGAAGGTTCACTACGTGGGCCCGCATGCCGAAAGCCTGCTGGAGTGGGCGACCACCCGTGATATCTCCAAGCTGTACCCGGGCAAGGCGGTGTACGCCACCATGCTCAACGACGGCGGCAAGTTCATCGATGACTGCGTGATCTACCGCACCGGCGCCAACGCCTTCATGGTGGTGCACGGCACTGGCCGGGGTTACGAGCAGCTGACCCAGGCAGCACTCGGCAAGAACGTAGCGGTACTCTTTGATGACGACCTGCACGACCTGTCGCTGCAGGGACCGGCTGCGGTGGACTTCCTCGCCGAACATATTCCGGGTATCCGCGACCTGCCCTACTTCCATCACACCCACGCGCGCCTGTTCGGCTGCCCGATCACCATCTCCCGTACCGGCTATACCGGCGAGCGCGGCTACGAGATCTTCTGCAAGGCGATCGACGCGGCAACCATCTGGGACGGCATCCTCGAACAGGGCAAGGATTTCGGCATCATCCCCTGCTCCTTCACCGCACTGGACTGGCTGCGCACCGAAAGCTACCTGCTGTTCTATCCGTTCGATAACTCCGAGTTCTACCCGTTCGAGAACGAGCCGGCCGGCGATACTCTGTGGGAACTGGGCCTGGACTTCACCGTCTCCAAGGACAAGACCGAATTCTGCGGCGCCTTCGAACACTTCCGCCTGCAGGGCGAGGAGCGCTTCAAGATCTTCGGCGTGCTGCTCGATGGCAAGGAAGCGGCCAGCGAAGGTGACGAGCTCTGGGCAGACGGCAAGAAGGTCGGCGTGATCACCTGCGCCATGTATTCCCGCCTCACCGACCGCTCCATGGCGATCGCCCGTCTGGAAGTACCTTACGCCGAACAGGGGACACCGCTGCAGGTGAAGGGCAGCATCGAAGTGTCCGCCATTTCGCACACCCTGCCGTTCGACGATCCGGAAAAGCAAAAGCGCACCGCCAAGGGCTAAGCCCGCTAACCGAGAGGGCGCCCTGTGCGCCCTCTTGCGTTATTCCCCGACAACTCCCCTGGAACTCGTCCGCTGACGTTGCATCCTGCATGGACTTGCCTCAGCGTTCGCTATAACCTTCTCGAACCCGCAAATCTGACCAGGGCGTCAAAACGCCCAACACAGCTCGCAGCTCTGACTCGCTCTTTGGATAGCCCTGTGACCAAGAAATACCAGATCCTTATCGTTCTCTGCCTGATTCTGTTCACAGGCTTTATCTCCACCAGCCTGATCAGCTACTTCACTGCCCGGGATACACTTTCGCGCGAGATCGAAGAGAGCACCCTGCCGCTGACCGGCGATAACATCTACTCCGAGATCCAGCAGGATCTGCTGAGGCCGATCTTTATCTCCTCACTGATGGCCCACGATACTTTCGTGCGCGACTGGGCCCTGGCCGGCGAGGAGGATGACAGCGCCATCACCCGTTACCTGAGCGAGATCGAGAAGCGCTACGACACCGAGACCGCCTTCTTCGTATCGGAGCAGTCGCGCCACTACTACCATCCCCAGGGCATGATCAAAACGGTCGACAAGAACGACCCGCAGGACTCCTGGTACTTCGACTTCAAGAACAACGTCGATCAGTACGAGATCAATATCGACACCGATACCGCTGACCCCAGCCGCATTACCGTATTCATCAACTACAAGGTATATGACTACGACGGCAACTTTATCGGCGCCACCGGTGTGGGGCTCTCCACCTCACTGGTGAAACAGCTGATCGAGGATTACCAGCGCCGCTATAACCGGGAGATTTTCTTTGTCGACCGGCTCGGCCAGGTCACCATGCACGGCGACTCCTTCACCGGCACCGAACAGCTGCGCGACAGCCCTAACCTGGGCAACTACGCCACCCGCATCCTTACCTCGCCCAGCGCCAGCTTCAACTACCACGACGAGGATGGGCAGATTCACTACGTCAACAGCCGCCTGGTTCCTGAGTTCCAGTGGTATCTGATCGTGCAACAGGCCAACAATCGCGCCACCGAGCAGATCTACACCACGCTGATCTGGAACCTGGTATGCTCGGCCCTGATCACCCTGGCGGTGCTGTTTCTCGCCTGGCTCACCGTGGGCAAGTTCCAGCGCCGCCTCGAAGCTATGGCCCACTCCGACAAACTTACTGGCCTTGCCAACCGACAGATGCTGGATCAGTGGCTGCCGCTGCAGATCGCCCAGGCACAGCGCCGTTCCGAGCCGCTATCCTGCGTTATTGCCGACCTGGATGGTTTCAAAGAGGTAAACGATAACTACGGCCACCCCACCGGTGATCTGCTGCTGCAGTCGATCGTTGAGCAGTTCAAACCCTTTACCCGCTCATCGGACCTGGTCTGCCGCTGGGGCGGTGATGAATTTATCTTCTTCCTGCCCGACTCCGATCTGGACCAGGCACAGCACTTTGCCGAACGTCTGCGCCATGCTGTCGAGCACCACCACCTGAAGGTAAACAAGGAGCTGATCAGCGTGTCGGTCAGCCTTGGCGTGGCCCAGCTGGAAGAGAGGGATACCCCGGACGATCTGATCCTGCGCGCCGACCACGCCCTGCTCGCCGCCAAGGATGAGGGCCGCAACCGGGTGGTCAGCCATGTGGTGGCCGCGACTGCTGTTTAACGGTGCTGACGGTAGCGATAGTGATGATCGCGACGGTAACGAAGGCGATGATCACGGTGGTGCCGGTAGGGGCTGTAGCGTGGTAGATGATCGATTCTGACCCGGTGAGATGGGCGCAGGTTGATCTGCCCCGGCAGCACACTTACCCCCACCCAACTGTTCCGATGTGAATAACCAGGCCGGTAGTAATAGCGCCCGGAGTTTATCCCCAGGTAGACATTCACATCGGGGTAGAAAAAGAAGTCGTCGTATTCGCTGTCGTAGTAACCCTGCACACCCACAGTAGTGCGGCTGGTGATGTGACTGGTACCGCGGCCGTTGTAGGCTTCGTAGCTGCAGCCACCCAGCAGCAGCGACGCAAGCAAAACCAGACAGACATTTTTTGCAGACATGATGCACCTCCCTCAGGTCACTAAGGAGCCTTACTGACATAAGACTCCCCCCGAGCTGAACCGGTGCTGAAAACCGCGACCACCCTTTACCCCGGTCAGTCGATCAACCGCCCCGCCGCATCAAAGAACGGATAGGGTCCGTCGCAGTTACCCACCGGCGTCATATGGCTGAGCAGGGTGCCACTGTCCGGATGCAGGTAGAGTAAGCGGATCAAAGCGGGCTCCAGCGTAAAGCTGGACGCCGCGCCCGGCTCCAGATCCAGGGTGACCGCATGGTTATGGGCCGGCGCCACGTAGACCGGCCGCCCCTCCCAGATAAACTCCACCGGACGGTGCAGATGCCCGCACAGGATCAGCTCCACCTGCGGGTGACGCCGCAGCACCACTGCCAGCCGCTCCGCCTCCTGCAGACACT
Organism: Marinobacterium lutimaris; assembly: GCF_900108065.1. Lineage (GTDB taxonomy): Bacteria > Pseudomonadota > Gammaproteobacteria > Pseudomonadales > Balneatricaceae > Marinobacterium_D > Marinobacterium_D lutimaris. The sequence goes on from NZ_FNVQ01000002.1 coordinate 509,781, forward strand.
GCACATCCATATGGGTGATCCCCACCGCAAGTGGCGGATGGTGCATAAACAGCAGGGTGCGCTCCTCCGGCCGTTCAGACAGGGTGCTCTCAAGCCACTGCACCCGCTCGGAATCCATCAGACCATAGGGTTTGCCCGGTTCGCTGGTATCCAGTGCCACCAGCCTTAAAGGCTGATCTTCCAAGGCATAACTCAGGTGCCCCTCGCCGGAAGGCAGATAAGCATGATCGGCAAAGCCCTCGCGCATGGCGCCGCGTTCATCGTGGTTTCCGGGAATTACGTGAAACGGCATCTCCAGACGATCCAGCGCGAGCCGCGCCTGGCGGTATTCCGCCAGGGTGCCAAAGTCGCCCAGATCGCCGCTGACCATGACCAGGTCTGGACGGGGCTTCATTGCATTCAGGTGATCCACCGCGCACTCCAGCGCCGTGTAGGTATCCACCTTGCCGGCGTACGCCAGAGCGCCGCCCGCCTTGATATGCAGGTCGCTAAGCTGGGCTATCAGCATGGGCTCACCTCCCGCACACTTTCGCTGCGGATCAGCTCGCGGGGTTCCAGAGCGATCATTTTCTCGCTCCGCACGTGGATACCAACCCGCTGCCCTGCGGCAAACTCGACCCGGCCGCTGCTTTCCACCAGCACCTGACGCGGCATGATGCCGGCAAGCCAGAGCCGGTTACGGTCGCCGACAAACTGGGTCTGTTCAACCACTCCCTGCAGATGCGCATCGACACTATCCGAATCAACCAGCTCGATATCCTCCGGGCGGCAATAAACCCGCGCTTCGCCATCGGCCAGGTGCGGACAGTGCAGACGGCCGCCGGGCAGCGTCATCCACTGGTCCCGGACTTCGCCCTCAAACGCGTTGATCTGGCCGATAAAGTCGGCGACAAAATCGCTCTGCGGCTGGAAGTAGATCTGCTTTGGCGTACCGATCTGTGCCACCCGGCCGTGATCCATCACCACGATACGGTCTCCCAGCGCCATCGCCTCCTCCTGATCATGGGTGACGTAGATCGCGGTGATCCCGAGGGAGCGCAGCAGACGGTCGATATCGGCGCGCAGGCGGTCACGCAGAATCGCATCCAGCGCCGTCAGCGGTTCATCCAGTAGCAGTACGCGAGGGTTGGTGATAATCGCCCGTGCCAGCGCCACCCGCTGACGCTGGCCGCCGGAGAGCTGATCGATCTTGCGCTCGGCCAGGTGACTCAGCTCCATCATCTGCAACATCTCATCGACGCGCTGACGGATCTCCGCTTTTGCGCACTTCTGCACCTTCAGCCCGTAGGCCACGTTCTGCGCCACGCTCATATTGGGAAACAGCGCATAGGACTGGAACACCATACCCACCTGACGCTTTTCAATCGGCAAGCGGGTCACATCCTCATCGCCGAATAGTATCCGCCCTCCTTCGTCCGGGAACTCCAGCCCCGCGATCATGCGCAGCGTGGTGGTTTTGCCGCAGCCGGAAGGCCCCAGCAGCACCAGGGTTTCACCGGCGCGGATCTCCAGATCCAGCGGCTGCAGCGCGCGGTTACCGTCGGCAAAGGTTTTGCTGCAGTTTTCCAGGCGGATCGATACGCCCTGTTGATCAAGTTTCATTAGGTAACTCCTTTAGCGACCGGCGCCGGCGTCTGCACTGCAGGCCTGGCTTGAGCCTTGCGACGGTGACCGTTCCACTGCGTCGCCAGCAACAGCGGCAGTAGCATCACGAGAAAGATAAGCGTGTAGGCGCTGCTGATCTCCAGCCGCATCGAGGCATAGGCATCGGCCAGCCCCACCGGCAGGGTTTTGGTCAGCGGCGTATGCAGCATCCAGGTCAGATTGAATTCGCCGACTGAAAGCGTCAGCGTCATCAGCGCCCCGCTGACGATACCGCCGCGACAGTTGGGCACGATCACATCGAAGAAGCGGCGCAGGAAACCGGCGCCCAGGCTCGATGCGCCCTCTTCGAGCTGACGAAAGTCGATGCTGTGCAGCACCGCGACCACCGCCCGCACCATAAACGGCAGGGTATAGATGACATGGCCGATGAGGATAAACAGCCAGCTGGTGCGCAGGTCCTGCACACCGCCATAAGCGATGATCAGCGCCAGCGCGATCGCCAGCCCCGGAATCGCCACCGGCAACACCAGGATCTCCTCGAACAGGCGTGCCCAGCTGCTTTTCGAGCGCGCCAGCACATAGGCAGCCGGTACACCCACCAGCAGGTTTACCGCCAAAGTGGCAAGCGCCAGCTTCAGCGTCAGCCAGAGGGTATCGCTGTAGATCGACAGCACCTCCTGCACCCAGCGTAGCGTGAGCCCGCTGCTAATCCCCTTGAAATAGTTTTCGGTAACCCCGGCAGTCACCGACATCAGCACCGGCACCAGCATGAAGGCACAGATCAGCAGGGTGAATCCCAGCTGCAGATAATAGGAAGGCGTTCGTTTCATTCTCGATTCCTCCACTCAGGCCGCCGGGCTGGCATCGGCGCCAGACAGCATGCGGGCCAGAAACAGCACCAGCCAGGTAATCAGCCCCAGCAGTATGCTCAACGCCGCCGCCATGGCGATGTTGGCGCCCAGGGTAAACTCGGTGTAGATGGTCATCGGCAGCACATTGATATCGGTGGCCAGCGCAAAGGCGGTACCGAAGGCTCCCATGGAGGTGGCGAAACAGATCGCCCCGCTCGCCAACAGTGCGGGCTTGAGACCGGTGAGAATCACATCGCGAAAGATGCGGTAGCGGGAAGCGCCGAAGGAGCGCGCGGCTTCTTCCAGCTGATAATCCAGTTTCTCCGCGGCGGCGATCACGGTGAGCAGCACCCGCGGAATGGAAAAATAGACATAGCCGACAAACAGACCGGCGATGGAGTAGGCAAAGGTCCAGCGGCTGCCGTCAATCATCAGGCCCAGCTCGGCACTGAGCCCCTGGCGGCCGCCCAGCATGATCACCAGAAAGCCGATCACCACTCCGGGAAAGGCCAGCGGAAAGGTCAGCAGCGACACAAGCAACGACTTGCCGGCAAACTCGTTGCGCGCCAGAAACAGGCCGCAAACCACGGAGATCGCCAGGGTTACCAGGGTGACGGACACCGACAGCAGCAGCGTATCCACCAGGCTGCTCAGATAACGCGCCTCGGTCAGCGCCTGCCAGTAATTGGCGCCCCACTGATCGCCCTCAAAAGAGATCACCAGCAACCGCGCCAGCGGCAGCAGGAAGAAGGCGGCGGAGATAATCAGTACCGGCAGCAACAGCAGTAACAGGCGTGCCGACTGCTCGCCGCGCAGCAAGCGTCCGGAAAGGGTGTATTTCATCAATAACTCGTCCAACGGGTAAAACGGATGCCGGCTTGCACCGGCACCCAAGGCCAACTGTCAGGATCAGTTGACGCCTTCGAGGTAAAGGCTCTGGAACGTCTTCTGTGCTTGCGCCATCTTGGCGTAATCCACAGACTGGGCACGGGCGTAATCGGAAGCCGGCAGGAACTTGGCTTCCACTTCCGGGCTCATCGCTCCCGGACGCACCGGGCGCAGGAAGGCGTTGGCCCAAACCGCCTGGCCTTTGTCAGACAGGATGAAATCGAGAATCTTGCGGCCCGCGTCGGCGTGCGGTGCATTTTTCACCAGGCTCATCACGTAAGGCACCACCACTGTGCCCTCCTGCGGAATCACGAACTCGACGTTGGCGCCATCCTTGTACTTGGCGCGGTAAGCGTTGAAGTCGTAATCCAGCATGATCGGGATCTCGCCGGAGATCACGCGGGAATAGGCGGTCTGCTTCGGCACGATCGGGTCGTTGTCCTTCAGCTTGTTGAAGTACTCGATGGCCGGTTCGAAGTTATCCAGGTCACCGCCAAGAGCACCGTTCAGACCTACCGATGCGGCGTAGCCGACGAAGGCGCTGGTCGGATCCAGGTAACCCACCATGCCGTTGTACTGCGGGTCGAGCAGGTCGTTCCAGCTCTGCGGTACCGGCTTGCCGTCCAGGGCATCCACATTCACGAAGAAACCGATGGTGCCGGAGTGGATGCTAAACCAGTTGCCTTCCGGGTCTTTCAGGCCGTCCGGAATCTCATCCCAGTGCGCAGGCTTATAGGCTTGGGTCACACCCTTTTCCTGGGCGGTGATGCCGAAAGAGACGCCGTAGTACGCCACGTCCGCCACCGGGTTGTTCTGCTCTGCCAGCAGCTGGGACAGAGTCTGGCCGGAGTTCTTGTTATCAAAAGGAACGGTATAGCCCAGCTCCTCCTTGATCACCTCCAGCTGGGTGCCCCAGTCGGCCCACTGCGGCGGGCAGTTGTAGCAGATCGCATCAGCGTCGGCTGCCTGGGCCGATCCATGGAACATTCCGGTGGTCAGTACCAGGGCAGAAAACAGCTTGGTCGCAGGTTTCTTGAACATAAGAACTCTCTCTTGAGTGGGTCAGGATAGATGATCAGGAGGTGGTGCCACGGTGCCATCCATGAGCAGCTGGTGGCCGAGAGTCCGGCCCGTTTGCCCGGGGATACCCCGTTTATTGGTTAACAGCTGGTCCACAGCCGCTGCGCCGATCTCTGCATTCGGCGTGCGGATACTGGCCAGGTTGGGTTGTCTCAGGGTGCCGGCCTGAATGCCGTCGAAGCCGACGATGGAGACATCCTCAGGCACGCGAATGCCCAGGAGTTGAAGTTTCGCGATGGTGGCCAAAGCCAGCAGATCGTTGGAGCAGAACCAGGCCGTTGGCGCTGAACCTGCCTGCTCATAAACGCGGTGGATCTCCCCCGTCAGGCCAACGGCATTGACCGGGTCCACCTGTACCAGCTGCGCCAGCTCCAGGTTGCGGTACCTGAGCCCGGCCAGGAAACCGGCGTGGCGGTCGCGCGCCCGGTCGGTACGCTGAAAATCACCGGAGACCATACCGATGCAGCGATGCCCCAGGTCAGCCAGATACACGGCCACCTCAGCGGCGGCACGATAGTTATCCACACCGATATATCCGCATACCTGCTGCCGCGGTACGTTGTGCATCAGGCAGTAGGGCACGCCCTCTTTATCAAGCCGCGCCAGGGCATCACTACTGGCAGCGTCATTCACCGTCAGCAGCACACCCTCAACCTGGTAGCCCAGCAGCGTGGCCACCGCACTGCGCTCCAGCGAAAGGTCATAGTCTGAGGAAAGGATAATCGGCGTCAGCCCCTGTTCGCGGGCACGCTGCTGAATGCCGGAGGCGGTCTCGGCAAATACAGGGTTGGTCAGGCTGGGCAGGATGACACCGATGACACTGCTACTGGCGGTTTTCAGCGCACGCGCCGCCATACTGGGCGCGTATCCCAGCGCATCCACCGCCTGACGCACCCGCTCCGCGGTATCCGCCTTGATCGGCCCCTTGTCGTTCATAACGCGGGACACCGTGGCAACAGAGAGGCCGCAGTAGCTGGCTATATCCTTGATTGTGGCTGGTTTGTTCATCCGCCCTCCTTCCAATGCCGGGAAAGAGTAAAGGCGACAAATTACAGCGTTGTTAACGATTAACTACGAAATGTAAACGTTTACATGACACTTCAGCGTCACGAACGCTAATGCTTGCCCGGCCTGCTCCAATTTCGACAGCTACACGTATGCCCCTCAGCTTCTGCAAATAGATTTAACGCCATCATAGAGCCTGGAGCCGCTTGCGCGGCGATGACGCAATTCAGGAAAGAGCCACTATCATGGTAGGTAGTCAGGCGCGCCGCCGCAGGCAGCTGCACGAATCAGGTGTCGCTCAACACTAACCGCACAGGATAGAAAGCTTGCCCGACTCGACTTACAAACGCCGCTGGCTGAACCGGTTTGCACCCACATCCCTGAGCGGCCGCTTCTTCGCCGGACTCTTTGCCCTGCTTCTGCTTGCCCTGCTGGCGATACTTTTGACCGGCAAGCTGATCGTTCTCCCCAAGCTGTTGATCCAGGAACGCGAGACGGCAATCGCTGAGCTGAAGCACCTGGACCATGTTATCCACGCCGACCTGCATGATCTTGTGATCAGCACCAAGGACTGGGGGGCCTGGGACGACAGCTACAATTTTATTCAGGGCCTGCAGTCCGATTACCCGGCAAGAAACTTCAGCTTCGAAATGTTCAACGACATGGACTACGACCTGATGCTGTTCTTTACCCCGGATCTCCAGCTTTACTGGACGGCGGGTATCGACTTCGCCACCGAGCAATACAGCTCCTGTGCAGCGGCCGAGGCCAGCTGCGCCTGGTCCGCTCCCTTCGCTGCGATAACCCGCAATAAACTGGCCGCGCTGCCGATGGATAAAACCGACCATAACGAGCAGGGCGAACCCGAATCCGATTTTCTGTTCAATTATAAAGGCGAGCTGTTCAACGCCGCTGTGCACCCCATTCGCCGCACCGATGATACGGGCCGCTCAAAAGGCTCCGTGGTGCAACTGCAGCGGCTGGATGAGAAGTGGATCGAGAAGATAACGGACCAAACCTCCCAGAAACTGACGCTCCAACTCTACGACCCTCAGGATCCAAACACAGTGATGGTGACACCTCTTTCAGACCAGCTGTTGCTGGCGCGCAAGCAGCTTTCCGGCACCGACCTGCCAGTGTTTATCAGCACAGAGATCCAACGCAGCAACTTCCTTGAACGCCTGGCGGCGATGCGCTACAGCCAGATCTGGACAGCAGGCCTGCTGGCAACAGTGATTCTTCTGGTCCTTGCGCTGCTTGAACGGACGGTACTTCTGCCACTACGTCAGCTGGCACGCTTTACCCGTGAGGCGCGAGCTGAAATGAACGAGGCTACGCTGAGCTCTGCGCTGCTGGAGCGCCGTGATGAGGTCGGCGAGCTGGCACGTGAGTTTGCCCACCTTATTCAGCAGCAGCAGATGAAACGTACCAGCCTGGAAAACCTGTCGCTGACCGATCACCTGACCGCCCTGGCCAACCGCCGCTGTTTCGATGACCGGCTGAAAGCGCTGTTTGGCAAGGTCGAGCATAAAGGCCAGCCCGTGGCGGCGATCCTGTTCGATGTGGATCACTTCAAGGCCTATAACGATCGTTACGGACACCAGGCCGGCGACCAATGTCTGATCATGCTATCGGATTGCGCGCAGCGGGTGGTGCGCACGCAAGCCGCCGCCAATGCACTACTGGCACGTATCGGTGGCGAAGAGTTTGCAGTGATTCTGCCCGAAGTGGAGGAGTCTCAAGCCCTTGAGCTGGCCGAGGCGATAAGACACGGTATCGAGGCGCTCTCACTTCGGCACGAAGACGCCGCACGCGGCTTCGTCACCATCAGTTGCGGCATCTCTTACCTGGAAAAAATATCGGCGGCCAGCTCCAGCGACCTGCTGAAAACAGCCGACGATGCGCTTTACCGGGCCAAGCATCAGGGACGCAACCAGGTGATGAGCGACAGAGTGGCGAGCGCCAAAAAACAGGACTGAAGAGAGGACCGCAGCCCTGCGGCCCTGCTCTTAGTGCATCGCCGTTTTCGAAAACAGGTTAATCACGGCGACGCCGGCAACCACCAGGCACATACCCGCCACCGCCGGCATATCCAGCCGCTGGTCGTAGAGCAGCCAGGAAGCGAGCGCTACCAGCACTACCCCCATGCCCGCCCAGATCGCGTAAGCGATCCCCACCGGGATGGTTTTCAACGTCAGCGCCAGCAGGTAAGCCGCCAGCACATAACCAACGATAGCGATGGCCGAGGGAATGGGACGGGTAAAGCTTTCACTTGCCTTGAGCGCCGAGGTACCGATCACTTCAGAAACAATCGCAACAGCCAGCAAAAACCAGGGATTCATCAATCCTTACCTCAATCAAACTAACGACGGCGCCACCCCCTGTGGCGTACTCGAGGCTGAGGATGCTGACAGCAGCGCAAAGGGAAGGCAACCCGGAAGGCCGCCTTACCGGAAACCCGCCGGAGAAAGTGGCTTACCCCTGCGCTGCCAGGGATTTATCCCAAGGCTTCCAGCGATTCGGGCAGAATCTGGCCGCCATCCACCACCAGTGTCTGGCCGGTGATATAAGCCGCCGCTGGTGAGGCGAAAAACGCCGCCGCCTCGCCGATATCTTCGACGCTGCCAAGACGCTTCAGCGGAATAGACGCCGCCATCTGGCCCAGGTACTCCTCACCCATCCCTTCGAGCCCCTCGGTGATGATGTTGCCCGGCATCACCGCGTTGACGGTAATCCCGTATTTCGCCATCTCGATAGCCGCCGTGCGCACAAAGCCGAGCTGCCCCGCCTTGCTGGCGCCATAGTGAGACCAGCCGGGAAAGCCGGTGACCGGGCCGGTGATCGATGAGGTGACCACTATGCGTCCCGCGCTGCTCTCTTTCAGCGCCGGAATCGCCGCCTGCACGGTGTTGAACATCCCCTTCAGGTTGGTATTGAGCACCAGATCCCAGTCATCCTCGCTCATGGTTTCCAGATCCGCCGACGGGAAAATACCGGCGTTGGCACAGAGCACATCCAAGCCACCGAAGGCGCTCTGCACCTTTTCTACCGCGCTCTTCAGCGAGGCGCGATCGGTGACATCGGCACTGACCGCGATCGCTTCGCCGCCGTCTGCAACTATAGCGGCCACCGCCTCTTCGGCCGCCTCCGCATGGCGGGCGACCAGCGCCACTTTATAGCCCTGGGCGGCGAATACCCTGGCGATGCCCAGACCTATGCCCTTACTGGCACCGGTCACCATTGCGACGCGTTTGCTTGTCTCAGTCATGATGTAACTCCTCCAAGATCATTGATCAGCACCTGGCGGAGCTGCTCCAGCAGCAGGTGCCCATGTTCGGGTTTAAAACAGAGCGGCGGACGGATCTTCAGCACGTTGCCATAGAGACCGGCAGCACCGATCAGTACACCGCGATGGCGCAGGGCATTGATGATCCGGCTGCAGGTCAGCGGGTCCGGCTGGTTGTCCGCAGAAACGATATCCACACCGATAAACAGCCCTGCGCCCCGTACCCGCGCCAACTGCGGAAACTCATCGCAGAGCCCACGCAGGCCGGAGAGCAGTTCATTACCAGTGCTCAGTGCATTGGCCTGAAGCTCCTCTTCCACCAGCGTATCAAGCACCGCCTGGGCGGCTGCCACCGCCACCGAGGAGCCGCCGAAGGTGTTGAAATAGCCGGTCTGGGCAGAGAGTTCCGCCAGCAGCGCCTCCGGCGCAGCAAGTCCAGCCACCGGGTAACCGTTGCCCATCGGCTTGCCGAAGGTGACGATATCCGGCATCAGCCCATGGCGGGCGAAACCCCAGAACTCGCTGCCGGTGCGGCCAAAACCGGGTTGCACCTCATCGGCGATCAGCAAGCCGCCGGCGTGCTGAACCCTTCGCACCGCAGGCGCCAGGGCCCCGGCCGGATCCGCATAAACACCATCACTGGAGAAGATGGTATCGATCAGCAGCGCCGCGCAGCCAAAGCCGCGCTCATCAAGTAGTTCGATGGCGTTCGCGACCTGGGTATCCAGGTAAGCCGCTGCATCCAGGCTCTCATCGTTCAGCGGTTCCAGGTCGATACAGACCACAAAATCCGGCACCTGCCCCTGCTTCATCGACGAGGGCGACACCTCGGTTACCGCCGCCGTATTACCGTGATAAGCCGCGGCCGAAACGATCACGCCCTGTTTGCCGCTGTGCAGGCGCGCCAGCCGCAGTGCCAAATCATTGGCCTCGCTGCCGGTGCAGGTCATCACCAAGCGGCCGCTATCCAGCGGCAGCGTGCCGAGCAGCTGTTCGGCGTAGCGGTGCAGCGCCTCGTCCAGGTAACGGGTATGAACATTCAGGCGCACCATCTGCTGCGCCACCGCATCGATCACCCTGGGGTGGCAATGCCCCAGCACAGGTACGTTGTTATAGGCATCGAGATAGCGCTTTCCATCGCCATCGAACAGCCAGACGCCCTGCCCTTCGACCATTTCGATCGGCTGGTCGTAAAACAGCATGGAGGTGGGCCCTACCAGATCGCGGCGCTGGCGGATCAGTGAATCCAGGTGGTCGTCACCGCTGCTGCGCTCGAAGTTAAAGGCGTTCTGATCGAGGATTGAACGTGTATCGCGCTTCGTTTCCGCGCTCATCAGTGATCCCCCTCCAGATAGCGCTGGGCCAGGCTGGCCGTGCCCGCCGCATAGCCCTCGCCAAACTCTGCATAGGTGCCGCTTTCGCTGTGATTGGCCAACCAGGCGGTGAGCATAATGCGGCGGATCATGATAAAGCTGGCGAGCATCGCTTCATCCTCAGTGGTGCAATCACCTTTGGATCGGTAGCCCTTCACCCAGGCGGCCTGCAGTTCCGGGATCGACGGATCCAGCTCGTAGAAGCTGATGGCGGCGGCGAAATCGTAGGCAAACCAGCTGATGCCGCAGTCATCGAAATCGATCACCCAGAGCCGATCATCATCGACCAGCAGATTCGCCAGGCGCAGGTCGGCATGTACCAGGCCAAAGCGGTCGGGGCCGGCGCCATACTCTGCGACGCGCTGCTCTATTTTCGCGATAGCAGCCGCGATCAACGCCTCGCTCTGCGGATCCAGCCCCTCTGCATCTCGCCAGTCCCCCCAATGGCCATCGGCGGCAAGCATGGTGTCCAGGTTCCACTCCTTCCGCACAAAGCCTTCCGGCCTTGGCCACTGGCGGCTGTGTTGATGCAGGGTAGCCGTCACCGCGCCCAGCTGCTCAAACCAGCGTGGCAGATCCTCCCCCACGTTAGGTTCGTTGCCTGCGACGAACTCGAACGCCACCACCGCATAGGTCTCGCCATCCACCTCCACCGAGCAAACCCTGCCTGCTTCACCATCGATAATCGCCGGGGTATGCAGCGAGTTGGAGGCACGTAGATCCTCGATCCAGGCCAGTTCCGATTCGATCTCGCCGGGCTGGTGATAGTTGGGCCGGTGCAAACGCAGGATCAGCCGCTGGCTGTCGTCCGCCGAGCGGGCCAGATAGGTGATGTTTTCGGATACGGTCAGCAGCTCGACCCGAGAGTTTTGCGGCAGCCGCCAATTGGCCAGAGACTCCTCCAGCCGCAGCCGGATCGCTTCGATCAATGCGTCGGTATAGATCATGGGACTCCTGACTATTGATGGTTTGCAGGTCGGGAATGGATATTGCTTCCAATCAGCCTAGAGCAGGCAGATTCGCCTGGGTTATCGAAAACCGGCAAAGGAGCGGTAGCGCGAACATGACCAGGTTTACCAATATCGGACTGTCAGAGGGCAGCACTGGGCTAGCATCCGCCGCCTGCGCACCGCTGAGGTGCAGCGTCTTCTCCGATGACCTGAACGAGCAGGCCGGTGGTATCACCGACTGGCAGCAGGAGTATGACCAGATAAGCGCCGGCGCTTTTCATGGCTCCATCGAGGAGTGCCATATCGGCGCCCTGCAGGTATTCCGCGAACACACCAGCAAGACTCTGAGACAAACCTGCGAGGTCTGGCAGGACGCCATCTGGGTCGGTATTCCGGTGGTGCGTGAAGGCTTTCGCATCAATGGCGAGGCGCCGGAAAGCTGCGATCTGCTCTGGCGGCGCGGCCAGGACGCCTTCGAACTGATGACGCCGGACAACTCCAATATCCTCAGCATCGCGGTGCATGAGCAGTCACTGCTGCAACAGGCCGAAGCTCAGGGAATTGCGATCCAGCTGCCGCAGATCGGCGGTAATCCGAGGATCCAGGTGGACCCGCGCCAGATCGAAGAGATGGGTGTACTGATCAACCGGGTGATCTCGGCCAGCGCCGGCAGTATCGACCGCAGTATTCATGAAGACCTGGTGATGCAGACCCTGCTGAACGTGCTGCACGACGCGAAGATCAACGACCGGGTGACACCCAGCCATGCCCACCGCAAGGCGGTGGTGAAGCGGGTAAGAGAACATGTAGCCAAAACCGGCAGCCTGCCCGTGACCCTCACCGAACTGTGCGAGATCGCCTGCGTCAGCCGCCGCACGCTGCAGTATAGTTTCGAGAGCATTCTGGGGATTAATCCCAAGCTGTACCTGCGCACCAACCGGCTGAACCAGGTCAGGCGTCGCCTGAGCAGTAGTGAAACCGAATCGGTCTCCGATGCCGCGGCTCACTATGGGTTTTATCACTTGAGCCAGTTTGCCACCGACTATAAGCGCCTGTTCGGGGAGTTGCCTTCGCAGACACTGGCGCGGCGCGGTTGAACCGCGAAGTCTAGTAGAGATCTGGACACATCTTGACCAGGTAATGCAACTGCATTACTTTTCAGTACATTGATTTCATGTACCGAGGTCCACCATGGCCAAATCCCTGCTCACCGCAGAATCCACCCTGACCGACCGGTACCAGACCACCGTTCCTGATGCCGTGCGTAAAGCACTGAATCTGGGCAAACGGGAAAAGATTCGCTACACCATCCAGCCTGATGGCCAGGTTCTGCTGTCGCGCGCGGATCAGGATGAATCCGATCCTGCGCTGGGTAGCTTTTTGACGTTTCTGGCCAGGGATATTCAGTCCAATCCGCAACGGTTGCAGTCAGCCACTCCGGAACTGCTCTCGCGCATCCAGACCCTTGTCGGCGATATCGACGTCGATCTGGATGCACCGCTGGATGATGAGGACGAATAGCTTTGCCGGATCAATCCAGTCTCGTTATCAACGGATGGACGCTTTTTTGTCACCCGCTATTTCTGGATGAGGTTGATTCACTCCTCACTCAGGTCGAAGCACTCAAGGCCAAAGACCCTGAAAACTTTGTCCGTAAAAATGCTACCAAGCGCCTCGCGGCCATAGCCAAACTGGCATTTGAGGTCATACCCCAGAACCCGGCACTTCCAGAGTATCGCCAGGGAGAAACCCTGGGAAACGAGCATAAGCACTGGTTTCGTGCGAAATTTTTCCAGCAGTACCGGCTGTTTTTCCGCTTTGATTCAGCATCGAAAATTATTGTCTTTGCCTGGGTCAATGACGAAAAAAACAAACGCGCCTATGGCAGCAAGACGGATGCCTATCGCGTCTTTGAGAAGATGTTGGATACAGGGCATCCGCCAGACGACTGGGCGTCTTTGCTCGCAGAAGCCGAAGGTGCTCTGGACCGGCTGGACGAAGTGGCAAACAAGCTAAGCTCCCTGTAAGAGAGCCTTGTGGACCTACCAACGCACGTTAGCGCTATCCACACTCACGTCTTTTCCACGCCGGTTTCGCCTGCTGGCGAGCTAAGGGACTTGTGCGGACAAGTCCCTTAGCAATCCCAAACCGCCCCTGAGGCTGGGTCGGCTATGCCGACTTCCCTGCGCTTCTCGTCTGAAAGAGCGGGAAGGGAAACTCACCGCTGCGCGGCTCAAACAGCCCTTCCCTTATTTCTCTTTCAGCCTGCGATGCTCGGCTGCGCCAAAGGGGAAAGCTTGCTGCGCTAAGCAGATCCAGAAAAGATCGCGCTTTGTTATTGATAAGGCGCGAGAAACACCTAACGTCAACTGTACGATCACCACAAGAGATAGTTTTATAACGACAATCAGCCGCTTAACTACGCACCTTGATCCGCTCTGGATCGTGGAACGGCAGGCTGACCACTTCGCCGCCGAGACGCTTTTGATGGCCATCCAGCTGACCGACCTCCAGCTTGGTACCCGGCGTTGCAAAGTCCGGCTGCAGGCGTACCAGGGCGATGGTCTTGCCGATCAGCGGTGAACGGATCGCGCTGGTCACCACACCTACCGGGAAGCGGCCGTTGAAGATCTGATCGCCGTGGGCGATGGCGTCTTCGGTATCCAGCACCAGCCCCATCAGTTTCTCCCGGTTTGCCGCCGGTACCCGCTCCAGTGCGGCGCGACCGATGAAGTCCTCCTCCTTGGTTTTCAGCGGGACGGTAAAGCCGATGCCCGCCGCGTAGGGATCGGTCTCCGGGCAGAATTCGTAGCCGGCGAAGATCAGGCCCGCTTCGATGCGCAGCATATCCAGGGCATCGAAGCCCAGCGGCGCCAGCCCCAGCGGTTTGCCTTTCTCCCAGATCGCATCCCAGACAGTTTCGCCATCGCTTGGGTGACACCAGATTTCAAAACCCAGCTCGCCGGTATAGCCGGTGCGAGAGATCATCACAGGTGTGCCCTGGGGACCACCAATACGCCCCACGGTAAAGTGGAACCAGGCCAGCTCGCTGACCGGTGTACGGGTTTCCGGCGTCCATACCAGTTCACTGAGCAACTGGCGGCTGACCGGCCCCTGCAGCGCCAGGTTGTGCAGCTGATCGGTGGATTCCTGAATCCGCACGCGGAAGCCGTCCCGCTCGGCTAGCTCACGCAGCCAGGTGCCGGTGTACGGGTCGCCGCAGATCCAGCGGAACGCCTGATCGTCCATACGGAACAGGGTGCCGTCATCAATCATGCCGCCGGTTTCATGGCAGATCGCGGAATACACCACTGCACCCACCGCCAAACGACGCACGTTGCGGGTCAGCGCTTTCTGCAGCAGCGCTTCCGCATCGGGGCCAGTGACCTCGAACTTGCGCAGCGGCGACAGATCCATCACCGCCACCTTCTCACGGCAGGCCAGGTATTCGGCCCGGGCGCCCCAGCCATCGAACTCGGTGGGCATCCAGTAGCCGCGGTATTCACTGAAATGGCGTGTCAGCGCGGAGGTGCGGCTGTGGAAAGCGGTTTGCTGCGTCATGCGGGCAGGCTCCTCGGGTTGGTTGCGATAGGCGATGGCACGGGGAAACTCCTCATCGGCGGCATAGATCCGCACCTGGATATCGGTGGGGCACCAGCCGTTGGCCGGGTCGATATCGTCCGGGCAGGCGGACGATACGCAGAGCAGGTCGCGGCTCGCGCGCATCAGCACGTAATCGCCGGGACGGGACCAGGGCTCGTCCATGCCGATATGTCCACAGGGTTCAGCAGAGGTGTTGAAGAAGTAGTTGATCGCCGGCCAGCCGGAACGCGGCTTGATGCCGTAAGGTTTGAGCGCCATGTTGAAGTTGGCGGTACAGCTGATATGGCCGAAGTAACCGGCATCCTCGTAGTACTTGGGCGTGCAGGCGAGCAGAAAGCTGTCGTGACGACCCACGCTATCCTGCACCAGCTCCAGCATGGTCTGCATCTGCTGATCGGCAAAACGGGAATAGAGCCCCGGCTGCGGCAGCGAAACACCCGCCAGGGTGCGGGTGGCGGTGGAATCCAGAGTGATCTCCTCCCCCCGCTGCAGCGCTTCCAGATCAAAGGCGATAAAGTCGGAACACTGCTTGCCTGCCACATCGCTGACCTGAATCCACTCCCCCGCTTTCACCTCGTAGGCGCGGGCGCTGGAGTGCGGTACATGCACCTCACGCACCGGGGTCACTGTGCGACTGTCGCCGGTATAGGGCGTCGGCAGCAGATCCACCGAGGCGGTACGGTAATGGTGCAGAAGCTCCAGCTCGCCGGGTGCGACCTGTTCATCCACCGGCATATCCAGCCCTGGCGCCATCAGCACCAGCTCCAGAGGTTCACCCTCTTCCGCTGCCTTCAGTTCCAGCGGCATCTGCTCGGAGGCAACCGCCACACCCGGGTACGCCATCGGTTCGGGAATGCCAGCACTTTTTAACAAAGCGGTCAGGCGCGTGGCACTGGGACGTTCGGCCGCCAGCTGTTGCTGAAACAGCGAGGCAGGCGCGAGCGCCAGCCCCGTCAGATAATCCTGGCTATGCGCATCCAGCCCCACCAGCTCACAGCACTGCATGCCGTCCAGACTGTCTATCTGCAGCCGCTCTCCGGGGTTTAGCCGCAGGCGCAGGCCATCCTGAGGTTTGATCCTGAGCCTGCGCGACTGGCGCAAACTGCCCCAGCCGGAATCACGGGGCGGCTGTGTTTGCAAAACGGTCATGTCTGGGCCCTCCTTCAAAAATAAAGGGTTGTGCGTAACGGGTTTTAACTCAGTTCAGGAAGGCCTCATCCGGGTGCACTCCATTCTGTTCAGACTCAGAGTGGTGCACCCGGAGAAGGAGCCAAAACGCCCGAAACCGATCACTGATAGGAAAAAATCTTTACTTACAATAGCTAGAGCTTCAATGCATCTATGGGGATACTACTTAGTAGGTAAGTTGCCAAAGTTGGCATATTTGCTGCTCTTCCCAGTGTTAAACCTGATTCAATGACTCGGGATACCCAAGTGATGCAAAGAACAGGCAACCAGGCTTATCAACCATCGACGGGCTGGCTCCGGCGTCTGATCGACGCGCTGTTGAACCGCTCTGCCGTGCCACAGGAGCAGACCGGCAAGCCGTCGGATTCGGCACGTTTCTCGGCCCTCTCCCTGGAGATAGCCGGCTGTGACAAGCTGGAAAACGTCTTACCCAGGCTGATGGAGACGCCGCAGCGCTCCTTCAGGCAGTACAACGGGCTGGAATCAGCCCATCTGCTCATCGCTACACGCTGCCCAGGCGAAGAGCTCCAGCTGCATACTCCCGGGGCACATCCAGGCAGGACGGATGATCTGCCCCCCGGCGTGGCCGGATTCGTTCGCTATCAACTGAGCGGCACCCTGGGCAGCCTCGACGAGCTGCACTCACTGGCCATGCCGCTGCCCGCCTCCACCGAGGCGCTGCATGCGATCCGTTTGCAATCCACACCCGCCGAGGCCTGGCTGATGCTGTCAGGGCCCGTCAGCCTGCCCAAGGCCGCCACCGCCACTTTTGAATCCCTGTCCCGCTCGCTGGGTCAGGGGCTGGCAATCCATGCGGCTCACCGCCAGCGTCTGGATCAGGCGATCACCCACGAACGCCGCACCCACGCCGCCGAACTGCACGATTCCCTCGCCCAGGTGTTGGGATATCTGCGCCTGGGCACCTCGCGCCTGGATGCTCGCTGCGGCCGCTGCGATCAGCCCGAACTGCAGGCGATCGCCGCCGACCTGTCACAGCAAACCCGCCACGCCTACCGCATGCTGCGCGATCTGATCAGCAGCTCACGATTGACGCTGGAAGGCGGCTCGCTGCACTCGGCCCTGCCCGCCGTGGTGCGGGAGTTCGAGCAACGCTCGGCGCTGGTGTTTGAGCTGGATGATCGCTGCCCGCAGCAGGAGCCAGATGAGAACTGCGCGATACAGCTGTTGATGATCGTACGTGAAGCGCTGAGCAATGCTGTGCGTCACGCCCATGCCAGTCATCTGCGAATTCAGTTACTGCCGCTGGACAACGGCGGAATGCACCTGAGGGTTGAGGACAACGGCGAAGGTCTCGACATGGAGCGCCGCCGCGGCGACAGCTTTGGCCTGAGCATCATGCAGGAGCGGGCGACGCGGATCGGCGCCCGTTTCAGCATCGAAGAGCGCCCCGGCGGCGGTACACGAATCGACCTAATACTGGAGGACAACGATGCACGTTCCTGAGAGCCAGGCATGCGCCCGGGTCGTTCTGGTCGATGATCACCCGATCTTCCGTCGCGGTGTGGCGGAGCTGCTCAATGAAAGCGGCCGCTTTGAGGTAATCGCCGACTTCAGCTCCGCCCGCGCCCTGCTGGAGGTGATCGACGAGCTGCAACCGGACCTGGCGGTGATAGATCTGCAGATGCCCGGCGATGACGGACTGTCACTGCTGCAGCAGTTAAAGGCGCACTCGCCGGATCTGCGCATCGTTATGCTCACCGCCTCGGATGACAGCGAACATCTGCTGCAGGCGATCCAGTCAGGCGCCGATGGCTACCTGTTGAAAGAGACCGATGCCGAACTGATCCTGCAACGCCTCGAAGGTGTACTGGAAGGCAAGGTAGCGCTGGATGACGAAGCCCTGGTGATTCTGACCCAGCGACTGAGAAACACCGAAGCCCCGGTACAGTCCGACAACTCGCTGGGCGAGATAACCCTGCGTGAGCGTCAGACGCTTTCCCTGATCGCCGCCGGCATGAGCAATAAACTGATCGCTCGGGAGCTGGGCATCAGCGATGGTACCGTCAAGGTGTACGTCAAATCCCTGCTGCGCAAACTGGATCTGCACTCCCGCCTGGAGCTTGCCGCCTGGGTTCATGCCCACCCGGAGGTCGAGCTGGAGGGCGAAGTATGAGCCTGCTAAAACCCAGCTGGATGCAACGCCATAAAACGCTGATCTCCCCGCAGACACTGCTCGACAGCCTGGACGAGGCGGTCCTGGTGATCGATCAGCAGGAGATCATTCTCCAGGCGAACCGGCGCTGGCTTGAATTGAGCGACGGCGACAGTTCCATCGGCAAGCCGCTGCACCTGTATCTGCATCCCAGGGATCACGGTCTCTGGCGCGAACAGCTCGATCAGCTGAGAAAAGGCGAACGCCCGGTCCCGGTCTGGCTACGCCTGCTCAGCGACAGCGACCTGCACTGGTGCGAGCTGCGCACCCAACCCGTCAACCGGGATTTAACCTGGCCGGTGAGCCTGACTCTCTGCGATATCACGCCCCAGGTGCGCCGCGATCAGCAGCGCGACGCCGATCACCGCAGCCTGAGCCAGCTGATGGCCAACCTGCCGGTGATGCTCTACCGCGCCCGTAACAACCGCAACTGGAGCATGGAGTATGTCAGCGAGGGCTGTCTCGAAGTGACCGGTTACAGCGCCGATGCGCTGGTGAACCAGCCACGGCTCAGCTACGGCGCGCTGATCCACCCCGAGGATGCCGGCCCCGTCTGGGACCAGGTACAGGAGGCGCTTCACCGCCGCGAGAGCTTCGACCTGCACTACCGCATTCATCACGCTGACGGCAGCGAGCGTAATGTGACTGAAAAGGGCCAGGGCGTTTACGCCGAATCCGGCACCGTGCTGGGTGTCGAGGGCGTTATTTTCGCCGTCGACATTCCGGAGGCCCCATCAACCCAGGCTCCTTCCTGGGTCGAAGCCGACCTGCCAGCCAGACTACAAGACGAGGTAAAGGGCCAGGTCTAGCCAAAAGACTCCACGCCGTAGCGAGAATCCCTGCCCGCCGAGCCCTGAATGGTCGCGATGCGGTTACTGGCCGCCCCCAGTGGCAGATCGGTCAGCAGCTCACAGCCGTTTTCGGTCACCAGCAACTGACTCACCTCCCGATAACCCACACCGCCAAGACTGGTATCCGGCAGCAGCAGTTCGGTGGTCAGCGTTAGCACCATGCCCGCCTCCAGCGGCCGCTGCGCAAACTCGCTGCCAGACGCCAGCGCGCACTCCCCAAACAGCTGCAGGTAATCCCGCGTCCCCTGGTTGCTCAGATCAAAACGACGATAGAGCGTATCCAGCTCAGCACTCACATCGGCCGGCTTGATGCCCGGGGCGACCAGCTCCACAGCCCTGCGGTGGGCCGCACAGTTGATATCCCAGAGCCTAAGCTGCTCATCCTCGCAGTAGCCAAGAAAAAAGGTGCGGGCGCTATGTAAACGATACCCGGCCAGGGCCGGCAGACAGCAGAGGTTGAGAATATCGCCCGGCTGAATCCAGCGCGCTCCGGGTGGATTGAAGCGGCCATCGGTGTTGTTGCCGGACTGCACCAGCACCGAGATATCGCTGATCTCCAGGTGCGGGTAATAGATCGCCGCCTCATCCAGCATGGCGCCGCGGGTCACCTCGGCCAGGGTATATTCCGCCAGCCCATCCGACAGTGCCTGGGTAAAGGTGTCGTAGCCAAGCCGCCCCAAGGCCGCAACCCGGCGCAGCAACTGAACCTCCTCCACCGAGCGTCGGGTGCGCAGCGCCAGCAGCTGCTGCTCCAGCGGATGCAGATGTTTAAGCTGCGGCAGCACCTCCCTGAGCCCAGCCTCCAGCGCACTTGAGAAGTCCCAGGACTCGATCCCGATCTGGCGCACACTGGGGATCAGGCGACGCAAAGTGCCAAACAGATGCGCGGCGTCGCGGTACACCAGGCTATCGCCAAAGCTATAGCGGTAGGCATGCCCGCCCTCGCTGATGGGCGACAGGGTAACGGAGCGCTCCGGCGTCAGGATCAGTAGCGTGGGCTGCTGCACCGAGGTCGGCACCAGGTTGCTGTAATAGGCGATGCTCGGAGCCTGCGTCAGCAACAGTGCATCCAGCCCCTGCTCATTCATCAGCTCCCGCACAACGCTCAGACGACGGAACATCTCTTCCGCGGAGAAGGCCGCGCGGCTCTTAACACCCGCGCGTATTTCGGTCAGATCGGCAAACACACACCCTCCTTATCAGTAGGAGGATCATGCGCTCGCCTCAAAAGGGGTACAAACCGCGATTTCTTATTGAGGGATAACCTCTGCTAATGGATCGCCCCGAGCCGCTGCCGCAGCGTCGGGAAGCAGCCGCTCCACCGCGAACTCGCGCTGAAACTCGGCAGCCTGCTCCTGCAGCCAGGCAAAAAACGCCGCCACCTGCGGGCGATCCAGCAGCTTTTTCAGGCAGACCACATAAACGCCATCGTCACGTTCGCAGTCATCAAACAGGGGAATCAGGCGTCCGCGCTGAACCTCGTTGGCCACCAGTACGTGCCGGCCCAGCGCCACGCCGCGGCCGTCCCGGGCGGCGCGCACGATCAGGTCCGCCTGGTTGAAACGGTAGCCGCTGCTGCAGTCCACCTCACGAATACCGTGCTCCACCAACCAGCGCTGCCAGGATGTGGATAACTTCGCCTGGGGCAGAGAGTCGTGAATCAACGGCACATTCACCAGGTCTTTGGGCTTTTCTATCTGTTTGTTTTTTAACAGCTCAGGGCTGGCTACCGGGTAGATGTAATCCCAGAACAGCAGCTGCTGCTCCATGGCCGGCTGATCGCCAATACCGTGGCAGATGCCGATATCGACGATCTCATTATGGAAGTTCGGCTCAGCGAGCTCCGCCACCAGGTGAACGTCGATGTTGGGATGTTTGATATGAAAGTCGTGCAGCCGCGGCATCAGCCAACGGCTGGCAAAGGACGGCATGCAGTACACCGTCAGCTTGCTCATATGGTTCTCGGATTCGATATCGCTGAGCGCATCGCGGATGCCGATCAGCGAGGCATGCACCACCGGATACAACGTGGCACCCGCGTCGGTCAGCACCAGCTGCCGGGTGCGGCGCTCAAACAGCTTATAACCCAGCCGCCCCTCCAGCTGGATAACCTTCTGGCTGACGGCGCTCTGCGAAACGCAAAGTTCTTCGGCGGCAAGGGTGAAACTGAGGTGGCGAGCGGCTGCTTCAAAATAGCGCAGGGATTCGAGCGGGGGTAAACGTATGGACATCAATTCTTCCTGTAACGGGTACCGATAATGCGATACCAGACCAGGAAACAAGCAGGATTCGTACCACAGGCGTGATTCCTGCCGTATCAACGCCGCACCGAAAAAATACGCACCAATACGATGCATAACCTAAAGATAAGCGAACCAAAAAAATACATAAGAACCCCTTATCCGGGGCAATTAGGAAATACCGTTTGTCCGGTTTACGGCTTGTTTCGATCATAGCCCCATCGAATTCCGATCATCTCTTCTTTCCGTGAGGCTATGTGATGAACACGACCAACCGTTTTAAAAAGCTCCTCTGCGTTGCCGGACTCTCTCTCACCGCGATGGGCGCACAGGCCGATCTGCTGGACGATATCAAGGACCGCGGCGAGATCGTGATCGCCACTGAAGCGCGCTACGAGCCGTTTGAAATGCTGGAAGACGGCAAGATCGTCGGCTACGGCAAGGACATTCTCGACGAGATCCTGAAAGACCTGCCGGGCGTTGAACTCAAGCAGCTCGACCTGCCGTTCCAGGGCATCCTGGCGGGCCTGAACGCCAAGCGTTACGACTTTGTCGCCACCTCGCTGATGGTGACCCAGAAGCGTCTCGACGCTTACGCCTTCACCAACCCGATCGCCGACGCCTCCCTGGCGATGCTCAAGCGCAAGGGCGATGACAGCATCAACTCACCGGAAGATATGGCCGGCAAGGTCGCCGGTGTTCAGGCGGGTTCCGCACAGCTCACCGGTGTTCTCGATTACCAGAAAGCCGTACTCGAGCCCAAGGGTGAAAGCGTAAAAGATATCAAGGAGTTCACCGACTACAACGAAGCCTACGCTGCCCTGGCTTCCCGCCGTGTGGACTTCGTGCCCCAGGCGATCCCTAACCTGGCGCCCATCGTCAAAAAACGCCCGGACATGTTTGAACTGGTACAGCCGGCCTTCGGCCCGACCGCCTACTACGGCTGGGCTGGCCGCAAGGATGACGACTCCAAGCGCCTGGTCGAGTTCTTCAACCAGGGCCTGCTGAAACTGCAGCAGAACGGCAAGCTGGCGGAACTGCAGCAGAAATGGTTCGGCTTCACCATGGAGCTGCCGGAAGGCGAAATGCCCGCTCCTCAGCAGTAAGCCTAACAAGCCATTACCCATACTTATTCAACGTCCGCCCTCTTTAACACGGCGGACGTTCTGCCTTAGAAGTGAATCCCCTCATGAGCGATAACGCATACGAAACCGGCCGCCTGAACCTGCCGTTTGTTGGCCACACCACTTTTGCCAAGAGCCCGGTCGTTTCCAACTGGAACGAGATCGACGCCGACTTCGCCGTGCTCGGCGTGCCCTACGACATGGGCTGCCAGTACCGCTCAGGCGCCCGCTTCGGACCGCGCGGCATCCGTGCCTCCTCTACCCTGTTCAGCTTCGGCCACAGCGGTGCCTACGACTACGAAGGCGACACCCTCTACCTGCAGAAGGAGAAGGTACGTATCGTCGATCTCGGTGACGTGGACATGATCCACACCAACACCGAGAAGTGCCTGGAAAACACCGAAGCCGCCGTACGCGCCATTCTGAAAAGCGGCGCCACCCCGGTGATCCTCGGTGGCGACCACGCCATCACCGCAGCCAACGTAGCGGCTTACTCTGAAGAAGAGCCGATCCACGTGGTGCAGTTTGATGCTCACCTGGACTTCGTCGACGAGCGCCACGGCGTACGTTACGGCCACGGCAACTGCATGCGCCGTATCTCCGAGATGGAACACGTGTCCGGCATGACCCAGCTGGGTATCCGCAACGTTTCCTCCTCCAACCAGGCCGACCACCAGGCGGCGAAAGATGCGGGTTCTACCATCCTGTCCGTGCGCCAGGTACGCAAGCTGGGCCTGCAGGCGCTGCTGGAGAAGATCCCGGCGGGCAAACGCTACTACCTGACCATCGATATCGACGGTTTCGACCCGTCCATCGCACCGGGTACCGGCACCCCGAGCCACGGCGGCTTCGCTTACTACGAAGTTCTGGAAGTGATCGAACAGCTGGCCCAGCGCGGCGATATCGTCGGCGTGGACGTCTGCGAAGTAGCGCCGCCTTACGACCCGACTGAAGTCACCTCCATTCTTGCTGCCCAGCTGCTGATGAACACCATCGGTTACATCGCGCACCACCGTGAGCAGAAAGCACTCGGAGCCGAAGCATGAGCAAGGATCCCAAGGTTCAGCCGCGTTACACCGGCATCCCCACGTTTATGCGTACCCCCTACGCACCGACGCTGGAAGATATCGATATCGCCCTGATCGGCGTGCCCTTTGACGGCGGCGTGACCAACCGCGCCGGCGCCCGTCACGGGCCGCGCGAAATGCGTAACCAGTCCAGCCTGATGCGCACCATTAACCAGGCCACCGGCGTTGCGCCGTTCGACCTGGTGCGCGTTGGCGATGCCGGCGATGCGGTGCCGGACACCCCGTTCGAACTGCTGGCGGCGCACAAGTCGATCGAAGAGTTCTACGAGGGCATCAAGGCCGCAGGCGTCATGCCGATCTCCGCCGGTGGCGATCACTCCATCACCCTGCCGATCCTGCGGGCGCTGGCGAAGGATGGCCCGGTGGCGATGGTGCATTTCGATGCACACTGCGACACCGGCGATTTCTACCTGGGTTCCAAGTTCCACCACGGCTCACCGTTCAAGGTCGCCGCGGAGGAAGGGCTGATCGATCCGAAGAAGACAATCCAGATCGGTATCCGTGGCGGCGTCACCGACCGCGATATCTGGAAGTTCAGCTACGAAAGCGGCATGCGCGTTATCCATATCGAAGAGTTCTACGAGATGGGCCTTAACGCCGTGATCGACGAGATCAAAAAGGTCGTGGGCGACAGCCCGGTGTACGTCACCTTCGACGTGGATGGTCTGGACCCGGTCTACGCGCCCGGCACCGGCACCCCGGAGATCGGCGGTTTCACCACCTTCGAAGCGCAGCAGATGATCCGCTCCCTGGCGGATCTCAACATCATCGGTGGCGATGTGGTGGAAGTGGCTCCGCCGTTCGATCCCAGCGGCGTTACCGCCCTGACCGGCGCCACCATGATGTTTGAACTGCTCTGCGTCTCTGCCGTGTCGCTTAAGCGTCAGCGCGGCGATTCAATCAGTACCGAAAACGGAGGCTGAGGATGTTTGATCTCGGAGTAGTCTGGGAATACCGCGGCGCTCTGCTTAACGGGCTGTGGATGACCTTCTGGATTTCAGGTATCTCGATCTTTTTCGGCTTCATCATCGGCGCCCTGATCTGTCAGGCGCGCCGTGCCGAAAATCCGGTGATCAGAGGCCTGGCCACGGTCTATATCAGCGCCCTGCGCGGTACCCCGATACTGATCCAGCTGGCGATTATCTTCTTCTTTCTGCCACTGGCCGGGATCAACATCCCCTCGCTTCTCGCGGCGATCATCGCGCTGTCGCTTAACAGCAGCGCGTTTCAGGCCGAGATCCTGCGCGGTGGTTTCCAGATGCTGCCGAAAGGCCAGCTGGAAGCCGCCTGGGATTTCGGCTTCAGCCGCTGGCAGTCGCTGATCCATGTGGAGCTGCCCCAGGTGGCCCGCAACACCCTGCCGGCGCTGGTCAATGATGCCATCGACATCATCAAGAACTCGTCGCTGATCTCCACCATCGCCGTAACCGAGCTGATGCGGGTGGCACAGCAGTACTCGTCCACCACCTACCGTCCGATCGAGTTTTTCATCGCCGCCGGGCTGCTCTATCTGGTGCTGACCACCGCGGTGAGCCAGGCCGGCCAGTACCTCGAACGCCGACTCAGCTACCGCTAGGAGATAAGCATGGACCTGACACTCTTCGTTACCTACGGCCCACAGCTTCTCAAAGGGGTGATGTTCACCCTCTACGTCTGCGGCGGCGCCCTGGTGATCGGCCTGCTGCTGGGGATGCTGCTCTGCATTATCGGCCGCAGCGGCAACCGCGCGCTCTACGTGTTCTACCGTCTTTACATCACCCTGTTCCGCGGCACACCGCTGCTGGTGCAGATCTACCTGGTGTTTTACGGCGGCCCGTTCGTGGGCCTGGAATTCAGTGAGATCCAGGTGGGTATCGGCGGCCTTGGCCTCTATACCGCGGCCTACTTTGCCGAGATTTTCCGTAGCGGCTTTCAGAGCATTCCCAAGGGACAGATCGAAGCGGCCACCGATCTGGGATTCTCGCGCAGCCAGACCTTTTTCCACGTCAGCCTGCCGCAGATGTTTGCCGGCGTGCTGCCGACCCTGGTAAACCAAACCATCCTGCTGGTGAAGGAATCCGCGATTCTGTCGGTGATCACCGTGCCGGAGATGACAACCGCCGCCACGCGGATGTCCACAGAGACCTTCTCGGTGATCGAACCCTACCTGTTCCTTGGATTCACCTACTGGCTGATCACTTTCACGCTGTCACGGGCCGCCCGCCGCGTCGAAACCCGGCTGACCGCCTATATCGCCGCCAGATGAGCCGCCCTTTGCAGCCAGACTGAAAAGAGATTGAAGAGAGACTGCCCATGAGCAACGTGAAACAGAAGCCGGTCATCCGCATGATCGACGTGAAGAAAAGGTTCGGCGACAACGAGGTCCTTAAGGGGATCGATCTGGATGTTTACCAGAGCGAGGTGGTCTGCATCATCGGCGGCTCCGGCTCCGGCAAGAGCACCATGCTGCGCTGTATCGACTTTCTTGAGACCTATGAAGGTGGCGAGATCACCGTCGAAGGCAAGATGATCGGCTACGGCTCCGATAACGCCGGTAACCTCAAGCCCCTGCCCAAGCACCAGGTGCAGAAAGACCTGCGCAACGTGGGCATGGTGTTCCAGCAGTTCAACCTCTGGCCGCACAAGAGCGTGCTGGAAAACGTGATGGCGCCGCTGATGCTGGTGGCCGGCTTCTCCCGCGCCGAAGCCAAGGAAAAAGCCCTGGCCGCCCTGACCAAGGTGGATATGGCGCACAAAGCCGATGTATTCCCCGGTACTCTTTCCGGCGGTCAGCAACAGCGTGTCGCCATCGCCCGCGCCCTTGCCAAGGAACCGCGCATCCTGCTGTTCGATGAACCCACCTCAGCGCTGGACCCTGAGCTGGTCGGCGAGGTACTCAAGGTGATGCGACAGCTTGCCGAAGAAGGGATGACCATGGTGATCGTCACCCACGAAATGGGCTTCGCCGCCCAGGTATCAGACAAGGTGATCTTCTTGGCCGATGGCCGTATCGAAGAGCAGGGCCCACCGTCTGAGCTGTTCGCCAACCCCACATCACCGCGCCTGAAAGCCTTTCTGGCCACCTGGTCCGAGCGCAACGGCACCCTCTGATTTTCTTAGGTTTACCCAACCTGTTTTAGCGCGGCAGCTTCTGGCTCCGCGCTTTTTTATTGGGCTGCTTATCAGTCACGGATGAGGTCCGCGTTTACTCGGATTCCGGCCACTGAGAATCCAGGGC
Source organism: Marinobacterium lutimaris (assembly GCF_900108065.1). GTDB lineage: Bacteria > Pseudomonadota > Gammaproteobacteria > Pseudomonadales > Balneatricaceae > Marinobacterium_D > Marinobacterium_D lutimaris. The sequence goes on from NZ_FNVQ01000002.1 coordinate 536,303, forward strand.
ACTCGCCAGCTTTCCAAGTCTGCTCCTCCAAACTCCGACTAAGTGCTTACACAAGAACGCCCTTATCTAACTTGTGCCTTCCTCCCAACCGTAGCAAACTGACTCCAGCGTCAGACAGGCAGTAGACGCATAGACTCAACGGTAGGTAAGCCAAGGGACTGATGATGAATACCTGCAGTGCATTCTCAGTGTTAACGATAAATTGCTTATCTCTGCGTACGGACCCAACGTCTCCGACAGCTTCAGCAACAGTAGTTCGCTTTACCTCTTCAGTGTTGCTTCAAGCGATTCGACCACCGTTTAACCTGGCAGCGGCGAATGGCTTCATTTTTTCTCTTTTATTTTCAATATCTTATTTTATAAAAAGCAGAATATCGAAAATTAAAAGGTATACCCGCCAATAATTATTATGACGTCGTAGACCTCATAAGCAGACTGTTAGGCATCAGAAGGAGCGAGAATGAAGTTTGAATTTGGAGATCTATATAAATTTATAGTATCTCTGGGTGTGGTATTGATAACCCTATCTATTTTAGCTCCTTGGATGTTTCTTAGGGAGCCTTTCGATCTATTCCGACCTGAGTCAGAGATCAACGCACTATCAGATGTGGCTAAGGCGGTGGTAATTGAAAGGCAATATGCAGTTTCGTTTATCGTTAGCTTTATTCCATGGTTCTCCTCTACCGGTTCTACTGTAGGAATGATATTCATCTTCCTTGGCCTAAAAAACTGGAGGAAAAACCAGCTCCATCTTGACGAGCAAACAAGGCTCGATGTCGAAATAAAAAAGCAATCACTTCGCTATGCAACCAAAGATGAAATAGAAGAGAAAGAAATGTCAGAATACGAGAGTCTTCAGGTTGCAGAGTCAGGAAATTCTGATTTCTATGTTGTTAATTCGTTTAGATCGCAATACTCAAAAGTGGAAGAGCTTGTCTACGACAAGTTAACAAAGATGTATGGAAATAAGTTTGACGTTAGTCACAACAAAATGGTGGCGAACGTTGAATTGGATATATTGCTTCGTGCTAAGGCCATGTTAACCAAAGACTATATAGTTGAAGTTAAATATATAAGGAAAGGATTTAACTTCGGCTGGCTTCGCGAAGTATATTTGAAAAATATATATGCAAAGAGCGTATATTCTCAGGTGACAAACAGACTGCCGAATACACTTCTTCTCATTGTTATTGATTCAGAGGCTTACAATGAAGAAAAGTACAACCAGTTAATAAATCGGTTGGCTGGAGAGTCTGAAGGTCGAAAAGGAAAAGATCTAGTTTGCATTATTACGAAACAGGAGCTTATGAGTAGTGATGCTCAAGCTCTTCAAGAAAGGCTGTCAATCCATGCCTAACAAGCGCAAGCACGCGGAACAATTTTCCGCTGCGCTCCATATTGTCTGGTGTTGTGGGCGTTAGGCTCCTAGGAGGGTACAAATGAGTGAAACTGCGGGTACGATTATAAAGCTACTGGCAGCCCTTACTTCACCAAAGGCATGTGTTAAGTACATAACAGTTGCAGTGACTTTGTTGATCTCCTGGAAATACCTTGAGCCAGTTATCTCAGAGACTCAAATATCCAAAGAACAATTATCAATTGTCCTGCTCCTTCTTGGTGTAGGGTGTGGCTCACTTGTAGGACAAGCAATATCCTGGGCTGCTGAGCTCTTATGGAAACAGCATAAGTCAAAAAAAGAAGCGGCGCTTAAACAAGAGATGGAATTAGAAGAAGCCAAGCGTGAAGGAATTGAGAAAGAACAAAAGGAAAAGTTGCTATTAACAAAGATTCAAAGTTCGTTTGAGCATCTACATTTCGAACAGAAATCCACTTTAAGAAAATTAACCCTGAAAAATGAAACTCTAGATCTGTCTGAGTCAAATAACTCAGCGCTAGAGAAAAATGGATACATTCAAAGGCTAGTACATGTCAGGGTTACAGATTACTTGACCCAAATTAATCCCCTGATCAGTCATTTCATTAAAGAGCAATGGTCAGCCGAAAAAGAGTCAAAGGTAAAATCGTTCCTAGAATATAACTATCATGCAGAGAAATTACTTGAGTTGCTTGAGGAAGATAATCAGGACAAGGACTTTCCTGTTGATAAAGAAGTTCTGAAAAGCACTTCACGCTACTCAGAGGGTGTTCGGGGGCAAGATGACGATAGAGAAAATAGCACAGGCTATTGGCTGTGGTTCGAGGACTATCTTTTAGAGGAGTTCGAGAAAAAGACTGGGAAATCGTATGTTGATGAAGCTTTTATATCCTTGCAGAGAATTACTGGCGATGAAGTCACAGCCTAACAAGCGCATGTTGTCGGACTGTTTTTCCGCTCCGCTCCAAACCAGCCGCAAATGCGGGCGTAAGAAAGAGGGGGCCCGGAATGTCTATGAGCTATGAGGAAGCCGAGCAGGAAGCTGCATATGATGAATTTGTTGCTTCGTTAGCAGAAGAGCTTTACGACGAACATCGCGACCAAGCGATTGAAGAGTTCATAACTGAAAGACTTCAGTCATACTATGAACGTAACTCTTCCATCGCCGTCAGTGCATTGAAATTTCTTGAAACTTCAAAGAGCCTATTAGACAAAGACCCAACGGCCTCGCTCCTCTATTCGTCGATCGCCACGGAGGTGATTTTAAAGACCGTTATTCTTAAGCCCATTGTTTCCGGCTTGGTGCACAGTGAATCGATTTCGGAGCTTATCGCAACTGTTTTGACTAAGCAGACTGGAGTGGATCGTTTCAAGGATCTGATATTTAAAATATTGGAAGAGTATGTGGAGATCAATGAGGGCGCTGCAAAGTATAGTCGTCCCAAGTCATCGATGTCTCTGTGGAAGGAGAGGGAGTTAGTTCAAAAAGTGCGGAACGCTGTAGCTCATCGAGCAGAGTTTTGCAGCGTGGCCGATGCTCAACTTTCTATGGCCATAGCAAATGAATTTTATTTACTTACGGAGCGACTTATCGGTGCACTCGGTTTCCATTTCGATAGCTCTGGCAAAATCAGGTTTGGGGTTCCCGGGCAACAAACTATGTTCTAACAATCTGCTTCACAGCGACCGATTTCCCGCAGCTTCGCAGCTCTAAACCGGCGCGTAAGCAAGGCATTATTAGTTTAAAAAATCTGAGAACTAAATGAGACAAGTATCTGGAGCAGTATTAACGCAAGAGCTTGCGAAGCATACATCTATTAAAGATGTAGCTGCTGACAAAGGGTTTCCGGTGAAATCATACAGGGAGCTAGTTGAACAAGTTGCGAAACTTTCATATCTAAATAAAGACCACCTTCTATTTTTTAGAGGCCAAGGAAGCGATTACAAAAACAAGGCAGAAAAGTCGACTTTCTACCCCACAATATATAGAAGCGACTATTTAACGCAGCAAGAACTAGATTATAGATTTGATAAGTTATATAGCGCCAGCAAAATTCTTGTAGACCTATTCAAGAAGCATAAAGTAGAAGGTCAGTATGAACTCAGACGAAAGAAATATATTCAGTGGAGCATACTTCAACATTACGAAGTTACTGAGACACCTCTTATAGATATTACGCAGTCCATTAGAGTTGCCTGTTCGTTTGCGCAATTGAATAACGATCAGGATACAGCCTTTATTTACGTATTTGGCCTCCCATACTACACGAACAGAATATCAATAAATTCGGAACAAGATTTAATAAACATTAGACTGTTAAGCATTAGTCCCCCAAAAGCACTTCGTCCATACTTTCAAGAAGGTTTTTTAGTGGGGACAGATGACATCACCAATGAGTACGAAAGAAAAGAAGAGTTAGATTTAAACAATAGATTGATTGCAAAGTTCGAGATACCAAACTCTGATTCATTTTGGGGTAAGTCTTTCGACCGTATTCCTAAAAATGCTCTATATCCGCAAAACGACGAGATTGAGAGAATATGTCGAGATATTAGTAAAAATCTTGGTGCAGAGATTGCGCCTTCTAATATAGGTAAATTCCTTAAATTGTGGGCAGAAATTGAGCAAGATACTTTGAGGCGAGCCAGGAAGTATATTAGAGATATTCATAACATAAGGAATGCCATTACGGTTCTACTAAAATATGAGGAAAATACGTATGGATTGTATAAGGAACTAGACAATTTACGTATTTTTCGGAACAATGTTGTGCACAAGCCAGCATCCATTTCAAATGACGAATTAAATAGAAATATACAAACCCTCAGGATGCTTAGAGTAGAAATTGGCAAAAAAAACTCATAACAAGAAAAATATGCGCGCCTTCTTTGGGCGTTATTCATAGAAATCCAGGAGCTCAAACTAATGCAGTTTTTTGCTCTTATTGAATATCTAATATCTGGAATAGTTGCATCAGTCTGGGTAGTAGCTTTGGTGAACGAAGCTATAGATCTACCAGTAGAATTGATAAAAGACTACAAAGAAGTGTTCGTTGTAGTATATTTTCCCATAGCATACATATTGGGGATTTACGTTGATGTAGCCTCATCTTTTACAATCCGAAGAACCAAACAATGCATATTGGGAATGTGCAAATATTGCAAGTTTAGATTTTTTCTTCGAACCACAAAGAAGGCTTTTTATTTTTTAGCAGGAAGGCCTAAATCCGACTCCTACGAGCGAGGGGCTACCATTCTGGCTCAATCGCCAAGCGATATGGCGAAGACGATGGATTTATATGTGAGTAGAGACCGAATCGCCAGAGGAATGGCCTTAAACGCTTTTGTATCAGCATTTGTTTCGTTAGCCCTATTGCCAAGCATGATCAATATTAAGGCCTTTCTCATTTGTTTCCTTGTTTTCTTAATTTCTATATTCGTCTGGGCACGCCTACGAAGGCTTTCCTCTCGATTCAAGCGTGTTGCTATAAAAAAGCTGGAAAGTAATCCATAACAGGGCCGTCAACTTTAAGCCCAGCTACGCTGGGCTCGGAACTCTCCTGCTGCCTAGTTCCGTTCCGGTATCTTACAAGGAGCGGTACTGATCCACTTTCTAAGTCATTAACCCTATTGATTTCATACCCTATGACTCGACCACCGAAATATAGTTACCTATTCCTACCAGCCCTACTGGCCTGCACCTCCGGCCAAGCCACCGCTCAGGACATCTCGGTAAGCATGGCGGAGTGTGCGGCGATCTACGATGTACTGGCCGAGTCGGCAGAGTACCAGGGCAAACCCGAGGATCAGGTCCAACAGATGCAGGCGGTATCCACTGAATTTAAAGACCATGCGGTTCCCCGTGCCGAATCGGAAGGCAAGGCGGACCCGGAGCAGTTTATCGCACAGACCTATGCGGATAAGCGGTTGTACTGGGCTGAGCGCTGGTTTGATTCTTCCGATTTCAGTTTTCTGGCCAACTTCAGTGAGAACATCGAATGGACCAAGTACTGCGCCAGCATGGGTAAGCACTACGGTGTTTTGCCGCTCAAGTGAGCGGTTACTTTAGTAGCTAGTTGAACAACCAGGTGAACAAGTAGCTGCACAAACCTGCCCACGACGTAAAGCCAGCAACCTGACTTTCTAGCTCTTCCCTTCTCTCGATTTGCAGTCATAGCGCCTCAATCTGGAACTACTTGTCCCGGCTCACCTGTCCCTGCTCTTTTTTTCTACTGGTGATCTTGTACTGGCTCTCTAATCACGCTCCAGCTTCCAGTTATCCAGGATAGTCACCGCCCTCCCCAAGCCTCTCGGCCGATTGCTAGCCAAAGCGCACCGATACGAAGCAGAAAATCTGTATACAAGACAAATTTAGTGCACCAATTATGTTCAGATTTACCAATTTATAAGTAATCCCTTGTTTTTAAACGGTTTAAATAAGTGGCACTCATCTTGCTCTTGTATACAAGAAATAGCCTGACAACGTTTAATCCGCCGAGACAAGGAAAGAGATAGATGAATAAGCCGCTCAAAACCCTGATCAGCGCCATGACCCTGGCCATGTCCGCCACCGCCCTGCACGCCCAGGCCGCCAGCGTGATCAAACTGCATCACGATATGACCGAAGACAGCGCCCAGCACGAAGGCGCCGAACGCCTGAAGCAGCTGATCGAGGAGCGCTCCAACGGCGAATATGAGGTTAACATCTACCCGAACAACGCCCTCGGCGATGATGTTCAGGTGGCGCAGCAGATGCAGTTCGGCGCCGTCGAAGCCGCACCTATCCCCACCGCCAAGCTCAGCGGCTTTAACAAGAACCTGCAGCTGATCGATATGCCTTTCCTGTTCCCGTCCCGCGAAGCGGCCTATGAACTGCTGGACGGCCCGATCGGGGACGAGGTGCTCTCTGGCCTGCGCAAGGCGGGTTTTGAGCCGGCCATGTTCTGGGAAAGCGGCTTCAAGCAGCTGACCTGCAACCACGCGGTGACCTCCCCCGATGATCTGGATGGCCGCAAGGTGCGCGTGATGGAAAGCCCGCTGCTGATCTCCCAGTACAAGGCGCTGGGCTCCAACCCGGTACCGATCGCCTTCAGCGAAACCTACACCGCCCTGCAGCAGGGTGTGGTGGAGTGCCAGGAGAACCCACTGGTCTCTATCTCGCAGATGAAGTTCTACGAGGTGCAGGATGACCTGATGCTCTCCAACCACGGCTACCTGGCCACCGCCTTTATCTTCAGCAAAACCTGGTTCGATCAGCAGAGTCCGGAAAACCAGCAGATGCTGAAAGCCGCCGTGCGTGAAGCCGGTGAGTACCAGCGTGAGCGCTCCATCGCCCGCGAGCAGGCCTACCTGGATGGCATCGAAGCCGCCGGCGGTACCGAGATCGTCAGCCTGAGCCCGGAGCAGCTGCAGAAGTTCAGCCAGGCGATGACCCCAGTGTATGACGAGTTCGCCGGCAAGCTCGACGACAACCTGCTTGAGCGTACCCAGCAAGCCCTCGCCGCCCAGTAAGCCGATCAGAACGTCCCGGGGCTGCTGCTGTTCGCAGCCTCCCAGGCCCCGGGCTGGAGACTCTTTATGTGGAACAGTTTCAGTCGTCTACTGGCGTGGATCGAGAACGGCACCGTGGGTGTGCTGATCATCTTTGCCGCCTCCATGCTCTGTATTCAGATCGGCGCCCGCGCCCTGTTTAACTACTCGTTCAGCTGGGCCGAAGAGAGTGTGCGCTACTCGATTATCTGGATGGTGTTTATCGCCGGCAGCATCGCCTTCCGCCAGAACGCCCATATCCGTATCGATGTGCTCAAGCAGATCGCCCCCGAGAACATGCAGAAGCCGCTGCAGATTCTGATCACCCTGACCTGCATGGCGCTGTGCGCGATGCTGACCTGGCACGGTTATCACCTGACCCGCCAGATCATGATGTTCGGGCAGAGCTCACCGGCCATGGAAGCACCGATGTACCTGTTCTACATCTCTATTCCGCTCAGTTCGGCACTGATGCTGATCCGGCTGTCGGAAACCCTGGTGCGCCTGCTGCGCAACCAGTCCCTCGAATACAGCAATACCCCGGCAGGTGCTTAACATGGGTTCAGGATTTCTTTTTCTTACCTCCGGCCTGCTCGCCGCCGGACTACCGATTTTCGTCGCGCTGACGCTGGCCGTGTTTATCGGCCTCAGCGTGGCCGGCACCACACCGCCGATGCTGATCGTGCAGCGCATGTTCTCCGGCCTCGACAGCTTTCCGCTGATGGCGATCCCGCTGTTTATTCTGGCCGGTAACCTGATGAGCACCAGCGGCCTCTCCAACCGTATTCTCAAGGTAGCGCAGATGCTGGTGGGCCCGTTCCGCGGCGGCCTGGCGATGACCACCGTGACCGGCTCCATGTTCTTCGGCGCTATCTCCGGCTCCAGCCCCGCCACCGTGGTGTCGGTGGGCCGGCTGATTCTGCCGTCAATGCTGAAAGAGGGTTACGACCAGAAGTTCTCCGTGGGCCTGCTGATGGCCACCGGCGCCGTCGGAATCATTATTCCGCCAAGCATCTTTATGATCGTTTACGGCGCCATGGCCGGCGTATCGATCGGCGCGCTATTTATGGCGGGCATCGGCGCGGGCCTGGTCTATGGCCTGGTGTTCCTCGCTTACTGCTACTACCGCGCCTGCAAATCGGGCATGGAGTCACGGCCCTTCCCTTCCCGTCAGGAGCTGTTCACCGCTTTGCGCGAAGCATCCTGGGGGCTGGCGATTCCGGTGCTGATTCTGGGCGGTATCTACGGCGGTATTTTCACCCCCACCGAAGCGGCTGCTGTGGCAGTTGTCTACGCCACGGTGGTGGGCATGTTCATCTACCGCGAGCTCAGCATTGAGGATCTCTGGCGTGTCTGTGTCGACAGCGCCGTGGTGACCACCCAGGTGATGATCATCGTCGCTTCCGCCGCGGCCTTCTCCTGGTACCTGACCACCTCTGGCCTGACCCAGCAGCTGGCCACTGGCCTTCTCTCGCTGAGCGATAACCCGGTGGTACTGCTGCTTCTGATCAACGTGGTGGTGCTGATCGCCGGCATGTTCCTGGACCCCAACTCCATCGTCATCATCCTGGTGCCGCTGGTGATCAAGGTGGCGGAAATGGCCGGTGTGGATCTGGTGCACCTGGGCGTGATCCTCTGCGTCAACTGCGCCATCGGCATGTTCACCCCGCCCTTCGGTATGAACCTGTTCGTGGCCAGCAGCCTGGGTGGCGTTACCTACGGTCAGGCGGTGAAAGGCGCTCTGCCGCTGGTGTGGCTCGCACTGATCGTACTCTTCGTTATCAACGCCGTGCCGGAAATCAGCCTCTGGCTGCCACGCACCGTCATGTCCGGTATCTCCGGCTAACAGGATAGGGAAAGCCCCCATGCAACTGACCACAGGTTTTATCGAGAACGACCCGGTGGAGCGACTGCCCCAGGGCAGCGGCCTTCTGGATGGGCTGGTTTTCGCCAGCAAGGATATCTTCGAGCTCAAGGGACATGTCACAGGCCTTGGCCAGCCCCAGTGGCGTGCGACACACGCACCCGCCACTATGGATGCACCGGTATTCACCAAACTGCTGGATGCCGGTGCTCACCTGATCGGCAAGACCCATACCGACGAGCTCTGTTACAGCATCGCCGGGCAGAACGCCCATGACGGCACACCGCCCAACCCGGCGCTGCCGGGCGCGATTCCCGGCGGCTCATCCAGTGGTTCGGTATCGGTGACTGCTGCCGGGCTGGTGGATTTCGCCATCGGCAGCGACACCGGCGGTTCGGTGCGCATTCCCGCCAGCTACTGCGGCGTTTACGGCATCCGCCCCACCCATGCAGCGATCTCCAGCGAAGGCGCCGCGCCACTGGCGCCCAGCTTCGACACCCTGGGCTGGTTTGCCCGCGATATCGAAACCCTCAGCAAAGTCGGCAAGGTGCTGCTGCCCACGGATGCCGACAGCTTCGGATTTTCCCAGGTACGCGGCATTACCGATGTGTATTCCAATGTAGAACCGGTACTGCTCACCCAACTGCAGGAACGGCTCGACGCCAACAAGCTACTCACCCAGATCGACGCGCTCACCCTCGGTGAGCTGGACCGCTTCCCCTCTCTGTTCCGCGTGGTGCAGGGCTACCAGGCCTGGCAGGCCTATGGTGAGTGGATAGAGGCGACCCGCCCCAACTTTGGCCCCGGCATCCGCGAGCGTTTTGAGGCCGCCTCAAAGATCAGCCGCGACGAATACGCCACCGCGCTGGCCGCCGCCGATGCCCTGCGCAATGAAGTTCGCAGCCTGTTCGATAACAACACCGTCTGGTGTATGCCCACGGCACCCGGCCATGCGCCTGCCATCGATGCCTCCCCCGAAGAGGTGGATGCGACCCGCACCCGCACCATGCGGATGAACGCCATCGCCGGTATCGCAGGTCTCCCGCAGATCAGCCTGCCGCTGCTGCATGACGGCACCGGCCCCGTGGGGCTGTCACTGATCGGGCCCGCCGGCAGCGACCGAGCGCTGCTGAATCTGGCCGCCGAACTGGACGCCGGCTGGAATAACCCTAAATAAAAGGAGAGTATTAGTGATACTGGATGATGCAGCCGTGCTGGAAGAGGTAAAAGCCGCTTTCGCCGAGTACGAACAGGCCCTGATCAGCAACGATGTTGTGACCCTGGACAAGCTGTTCTGGAACGATCCGCGGGTGGTACGCTACGGCGCCACCGAGAACCTGTACGGCTATGACCAGATTGCCGAGTTTCGCAAACAGCGCCCGAGCAAGGGGCTCTATCGCGAGCTGCGTAACACGGTGATCACCGCCCACGGACCCGACCTGGCCACCGCCTGGACCGAATTTACCCGTCCCGGCTCGGAGCGGATCGGTCGCCAGAGCCAGGTTTGGGCACGGCGCCCGGAGGGTTGGCGTATCGTCGCCGCCCATGTGTCGTTGATGGACCCGGCGAGCTGAGTCGCGCCGGCCAACGAAAAAGAACAGGCTTGAAACCCTGAGTATTCAGGCAGCGCTAGCAGCAAGGCACCGTTATGACTGAGCAAACAACACAAGATCTGCCTCTGGCGGCACGCATCCGCAGCGCCCTGTCGGACGATATTCTTTCCGGGCGTATCGAAGCCGGCGCCCGTCTTGATGAGGTGGCCCTGGCTGATCAGTTCGAAGTATCCCGCACGCCGGTGCGCGAGGCGCTGAAGCAGCTGATCGCCACCGGCCTGGTGGAACACCGCCATCGCCGCGGGGTATTCGTCACCGAGATCACCTCGGACCGGCTGGCCGAGATGTTTGAGTATGCCGCCGAGATGGAAGCGCTCTGCGCCCGCATGGCGTCGATCAACATGAAGCAGGCGGAACGCGAGGCGCTGCTGGCGATCCATCTGGACAGCCACGCCCATGTGCTCAACGGCAATGTGGACGCCTACGAGGCTGCCAATATCAAGCTGCACGAGGCGCTGTTTGAAGGTGCCCACAACCACTTCCTGGCCGAAGCGGTGCTGCTGGCACGGGCCAAGGTGACGCCCTACCGCCGCGCCCAGTTCCGGGTAGAGGACCGGCTGCATACCTCGTTCAGCGAGCATGGCGAGATCGTCAAGGCGGTGCTCAAGGGGCAATCCGATCTGGCCGCGCAGCTGCTGCGTGAGCATGTGGGCCGCTCACACCGTACCTCTCTGCAATATATGGAGCGTGACTAGCCTTAGCGGCTCACGCTCTCTCTTCCGTTCCACTCGCGCTGCTTCCGGCTGCATCGCCAACTACACCTCTGACTATCCCCTTCGAGTCCCCCCCCCTCTAACTACCCCAGGGACTACCCCTTTTTACCTACCCCCACCGGGGAATTATCAGCGCGCCCTCCAGCGCTTAACTTGGATCTTACACACATTTTGCGCACGACTATTTCTAGAACCTGCAAGATAACTGGAGAGATCCATGAACAAACGAGTAGCCATTATCGGCGCCGGTCCCAGCGGCCTGGCGCAGCTTAGAGCCTTCCAGTCTGCCCAGGCCAAAGGTGCCGATATTCCGGAGCTGGTCTGTTTTGAAAAGCAGAGCGATTGGGGTGGTATGTGGAACTACACCTGGCGCACCGGACTGGATGAAAACGGCGAGCCGGTGCACGGCAGCATGTACCGCTACCTCTGGTCCAACGGACCGAAAGAGTGTCTGGAGTTCGCCGACTACACCTTCGAGGAACACTTCGGCAAGCAGATAGCCTCTTACCCTCCTCGCGAAGTGCTTTTCGATTACATCAAGGGCCGTGTGGAAAAGGCCGATGTACGCAAATACATCCGCTTCAACACCCCGGTGCGCCATATCACCTTCGACGCCGACACCAAGATGTTCACCGTCGAGGTTCAGGACCACAACACCGGCAACAGCTACAGCGAAGAGTTTGATTATGTAGTCTGCGCCAGCGGTCACTTCTCCACGCCGAAGGTGCCGGAATTCCCCGGCTTCGGAACCTTCGGCGGCCGTATCCTGCACGCCCATGACTTCCGCGACGCGCTGGAATTCAAGGACAAGGATATCCTCATCGTCGGCGCCAGCTACTCCGCCGAAGATATCGGCTCCCAGTGTTACAAATACGGCGCCCGCAGCATCACCAGCTGCTACCGCACCGCGCCGATGGGCTTCAAATGGCCCGAAAACTGGGAAGAGAAACCCAACCTGACCCACGTCGATGTAGAGAACGCCTACTTCGCCGATGGCACCAGCAAAAAGATCGACGCGATCATCCTCTGCACCGGTTACCTGCACCACTTCCCCTTCCTTGATGACGAACTTGCCCTGAAAACCGATAACCGCCTCTGGCCGTTGGATCTCTACAAGGGCGTGGTCTGGGAAGATAACCCGCAGTTCTTCTACGTCGGCATGCAGGACCAGTGGTACTCCTTCAACATGTTCGATGCCCAGGCCTGGTTTGTGCGCGACATCATCCTCGGCCGCATCCCGCTGCCTTCCAAGGAGGAGATGACCGCCGACAGCCTGAAGTGGCGCGAAGAGGAACTGGCATTGGAAACCGCCAAGGAGATGTACGAGTTCCAGGGCGCTTACATCCTGCACCTGATCGAGCAGACCGATTACCCCACCTTCGATATCGATGGCGTGAACCGTACCTTCCTCGAGTGGAAGAATCACAAGAAGGAAAACATCATGACCTTCCGTGATCACTCCTACGCCTCGCTGATGACCGGCACCATGGCACCGCCGCACCACACCCCCTGGCTGGATGCGCTGGACGACTCCATGGAAGCCTACCTGGGCGACGCAGAAACCGAGGCTAAAAAGGCCAGCTAAGCTGGCCCTTTAACAGGAGATTCACCATGAGCAGCATTACCAAACTGCCGGTACGCAGCGTTGAACCGATCACCGATGACCTGCCGGGCTGGGTGAAACAGGAAGGCTCGCCAAGCATGTCCACCTGGATCGAATACACCGCGCCGGACGAGTCAATGATCGCCGGCTGGTGGACCGCCACCCCGGGCACTTATCACGCCACCTACGCCAGCTGGGAGTTCATTCACCTGATCGAAGGCAAGGCGATCATCACCCCGGAAGGCGGTGAGTCGGTGGAAGTGGGACCAGGCGATGCGTTCGTGATTGAAGCGGACTTTGTCGGCACCTGGGAGATTATCGAGCCGATCCTGAAGCACTTCACCATTCGGATGAAGTGATCAAACGCGGGCGGCTGATCGCGGCGGGGCGCCGCTCCTACGAAATCCTCGCACGGATCCATTGTAGGAGGTGCGCCTCGCACCGATTGAGCCCCGCTTCGCAGCCATTTCAAACCACGGCGGAATGATCGCGGCGGGGCGCCGCTCCTACGAAAACCATGCACGAACCCATCGTAGGATGGCGCGCCTCGCGCCGATTGAGCTCCTACGAAAACCGCGCACGAACCCATCGTAGGAGGCGCGCCTCGCACCGATTGAGCCCCGCTTCGCAGCCATTTCAAACCACGGCGGAATGATCCCAGCGGGGGCTCCGTTCCTACGACAACCTCGCACGAACCCATCGTAGGAGGCGCGCCTCGCGCCGATTGAGCCCCGCTCCGCAGCCATTTCAAACCGCGGCGAGTGATCGCGGCGGGGGCGCCGCTCCTACGAAAACCGCGCACGGATCCATTGTAGGAGGCGCGCCTCGCGCCGATTGAACCCCGCACCGCAGCCATTTCAAACCACGGCGGAATGATCGCAGCGGGGGCGCCGTTCCTACTTGAAGCGGAACTGGCTATCCCAGTCGCGGTGGTTGAACACCTGGCCGTTGGCGCGCACCTGCGCCAGGGCTTCCAGGTCCAGCTCGGCAATGACCCAGCCGGCTTCGCCCTCTTCTCCCTGCGCCAGTACGCCATCATCGGGGTAGCCGTAATCCACCGGTGTATAGATCGCGGCGCGGCCGCTGTTGATATCCACCGCCTCAGACCAGGGCGCTTCACCGATGGTCGGTGACTGGGCGACGAAGCACTGGTTCTCCAGCGCCCGCGCCTGGCAACCGATTCGCACGCGGTTGTAGCCGGCCTGGGTATCGGTGCAGCTCGGCACCAGGATCAGATCCGCGCCCATCTCCACCTGTTTGCGGGCGATGGCCGGGAATTCGCTGTCGTAACAGACAGAGATACCGACCTTGCCGAAAACGGTGTCGATCACGCGGATCTCGCTGCCGGCACTGATCAGCCACTGCTCCGACTCAAACCGGGTCATCTGCAGTTTGTCCTGGTAGTCGCGGGTACCGCTGGGGCGGAACAGCCAGGCGCGGTTCACGTAACGGCCATTCTCCTGCAACAGCGGGAAAGTCCCCGCCTGGATATGCAGCTTGTGTTCCTGCGCCAGCTCGGTAAACAGATCCAGAAACGGCTGATGCAGACTCTGCATCGCTTCCAGCTGGCCCGACAGGGAGCGGTAGACGTTGGCCTCAAACAGCGAGGCCAGCTCCATGCTGAAGTATTCGGGAAACAGCAGGAAGTTGGCGCCCTGGCTGACGGCATCGTTCACCATGCCCTGGATTTTGGTGCGATAGTTTTCCCAGCTACCGACAAAGTTGATCGGGTACTGGGCAGCAGCGAGCGTCAGGGTATGGTTCATGGGAGTCTCTTGGGCGCGGAGCGTTAATTATTAGGGGCAGACCTGGCTAGGCGTTTAAACCAGCCGCTTCAGATAAAACTGCATCGGCTTGGCGGTCTCTTCCGCATCGCCCACATCCTTCCAGCTGAATTCGGTAAGCAGACCAGCTTCGGCATTGTAACCAAAGTGCTGCCAGATAGCGTCCAGCGGCTGGTAATCGGCGGGTTTTAACGGATGATTCTGGGGGCGCTGTACGGCGCAGAACACGCTGATCGACTTACCTAAAGCGTGCGCTTGGGCTTCACGTTCGCGGAAGAACCCCTTGTAGAAACCGGCGCCGCGGTGCTCCGGCAGCAGCACGGACTCGGCACAGTAGAAAATATCGTCCACGTTCCAGCCAGACTGCTCAAAGGGACGGCGAAACTCTTCGGTCTCATCGGCCAGCGCCAGTCCGGTGGAGGCGCCAACGACCTGATCGCCATTAAGCGCCAGCACACAGACGGCAGAGTCGGTTTCCACGTAGGTACGCAGGTACTTCGCCTCGTATTCGAGCGAGCCGTCGTAGAGATAGGGGAAGTCACGGAAAACCCGGATTCGCAGCGCCGCCACATGGTCGAGCCAGGGCTCGAGTTCGGCACCACGCAGGGTAAGAAGCTTGTAATCGTTCATGCGCGGGATAATACCGCCTTTTGAAAAAAAGGCGGTAACTCGGTGAGGCCGTTAAGTTAGATCGCGGCGGTCAGCTTAGCCAACGACCTGAGCGATCCAGTCTTCCAGGTTGTAGTAGTTGGTGACCCGGGCCACCTTGCCGCCACGCACTTCGAAAAACGCGCCGGCGGGCAGCTTGTAGGTCTGGCCCTTGGCTTCCGGCAGACCTTCATCGGTCACCAGGTATTCGCCGTTAACGACGAACTCGGCCGCTGCGCGGCTGCCGTCGGCACTGCTCATGATGGAGATACCGGTCAGCTCCTCGCGGTAGCAGCGGTTCATGTGATCCATGAATGCCGCGAACGCATCGCGTCCAACCTGGCGCTCACCCTGGTTGATATCGTGGACTACATCTTCGGTCAGAAGACCGAGGAAGCATTCCATATCGCCCTGGTTGAAGGCGCGGTAGTATTCGAAGATCAACGCTTCGGTTTCGGCTCTGCTCATGAGCTCTCTCCAGAACTGTGGATATGTTGCCTGAGACGATAGCCTTAGGTTCCGGCTCCGTCCTTCCCGACAGCGACATTTTTGTTCGCAGGTACGCTGCTATCTATAAAACATTCCATTGCGTTCCGTATGGCATCTGCAGCCCTCACTCAGGATAGCTGCAAATGCCGCTCAGGAATGTCGATTTACCCAACGGCCGGGAGATTCAGGCAGTGCTGCCTTCACCACCGACCAGCTTCAGCCCCACCACGCCGGCGATGATCATGCCGATACAGAAGATCCGCAGCGCGCCGCCGGGCTCCTGCATAAACAGGATGCCGACAATCGCCAGCGCCGAGGCGCCGATGCCGGACCAGACCGCGTAGGCGGTGCCCACCGGAATGGTGCGCATAGCGAACGACAGCAGCGCCAGGCTCACCACGATCAGCACCGCCGTGATCAGCGAGGGCCAAAGACGGGTAAAGCCATCGCTATATTTCAGGCCGATGGCCCAGAGACACTCCAGCACTCCGGCGATCAACAGGTATATCCAGCCCAAGAGTCTCTCCTTCTCTCAGCGTTTCAGAATAGTCAGTGGCTCAGTTCGCCGGGTCGTACTTGGCCAGCCAGTCCACCACCAGCGGATGGAAGCGGGTCAGACCTTTGTACTCGATCAGCTGCTCCGGCAGACCTTTCATTACGCGGTGCATCCGCTTGGCCCATTCCGGGTTGGTGACCAGATCTTCCAGGCTGATCAGGTAGGTACGGATGCTGAACATCAGCGCGTTGCTGCGCGACATGCGATCCAGCACCTGCAGCTCCACACGCAGATGCACCTTTTCACCGACGTTTTCCGGCGTAACACTCGCACGGTCAGAACCCCAGCTTGGGTAGGTTTCCGGTGAGGTGTCCATGCGTGCATTTACGGTCAGCGTCCAGTTCAGGCGGCGTACCGGACGTCCCAGCGGAATCGCGCAGAGGTATTTCAGGGCGCGGTCGAAGATACCCATCTCATGAGCCATGGGCACCGGGCCGTGCCACTCCTTGAAGCCCATGCCGGCATCGAACGCCAGCGACCAGTCCGCCGGGCAGGTGACGATACCGGCATCCATGAACAGATCACCGTCGCGCTGATCCAGCAGCGCAAAATCGCCCTGCACCTGGCGGCCGATATACTCCATCGGCGGCAGCGGCAGCGTGCTGCTGTCCCCAAAGGTGAAGCTGTCGTTGATGTTGAGCAGCTTGTTTTCCCAGGTCCACTGATCGCCGGCTTTGGTCAGCTTGAAGTGCTCCGGGTAATCTTCAGAGAAGCAGTGCATGACGCGGTCGATCATGTCCCAGCAGGCCAGATCCATATGCGGCATGGCCAGGCAGCGCTTGGGGTTCTCTTTCAGCACCAGGTCGCGCTCATGCATCTCAGAGAGATAGTGCTCATCGATATCGAGCAGGTGCTCGTAGACACTGCCCTCCGGCCCCGGCGTTACATGCGGCTCGATATTGACCGAGTACATGTACTCATCTTCCGGGAAGGGGAAGGGAAAACGGGCCACGGCGCCAGGGCTGTTGGAATAGGTGAAATCGTCGCGAAAACTCTGAATCGGTTTGGGTGCCATTCTCATGGGGATAACTCCTAAAGATCGATAACCAGGCGCTTGCCGGAAGCTCGGGATACGCAAGGCATGATGCAGTCACCCTGCTCGCGCTCGGCCGCTGATAGAAATTCGTCGCGATGTTCGATATCGCCGGACAGCACGCGGGTGACGCACTGGCCGCAGACACCGCCGCGACAGAGGTGCGGCACATCAACCTCGGCATCCTCCAGCGCTTCCAGCAGCGTGGTCTCGCCATCGACTTTCACGGTGCGACCGCTGCGCGACAGTTCAACCTCAAACGGTTTGCCCGGCTGGGGCGCGGCGAACGCTTCGAAATGTACATGGCTGGCGGGCCAGCCGAGTTCTTCGGTGACCTCGCGTACGCCGGCGATCAGCTCTTCCGGGCCGCAGATATAGACATGAGTGCCACGCGGCTGGTCTGCCAACAGCTCGCCCAGGGCACAGCGCTGGCCGGCTTCAGAGTCATAGAGGAAGCACTGCTCGCCGAGCTCTGCCTTGAGCTGTTCGCGGTAGGCGCCGGTGCTGGAGCCACGGTAGAGATAGTGCAGTTCGAAATCGGCACCGCGGCGCTTCAGCTCCGGCAGGTACGCCATAAACGGCGTAATACCCACGCCACCGGCCAGCAACAGGTGCTTGCCGGCGTTCCAGTTCGGCGCGAACAGGTTGGCCGGCGGTGTGATGCTCAGTTCATCACCCACCTTCACCGACTCATGCATATAGACCGAGCCACCGCGGGACTGCTCCTGCAGGCGCACGGCGATTCGGTAGCAGCCGCTGTCGCGCGGATCGCTCAGCAGTGAGTAGGCGTTGCGGTGCGGACGCGGTTCAGCGGGCATCTCAACCACCACATGGCTGCCGGGGGAGAATGCCAGGAACTCGCCATCGATCGCTTCCAGGGTAAATTCACGGATCAGCGGAGAGACCTGCTCGATGCCGCTGACACGCACACGAATGCTATCGGTACTCATCACACCAGCTCCTCTGTTTCCGGGATATCGGCCGGGTCTTCGGCATTGATCTGCACGCCCACGTAAGCGCCGTGCAGCTTGGAGTAGTGATCACGCACCAGCAGCAGGCGCCCGCAGGCGGAGCAGGCTTGCGGCGAGTGGGTTACGCCCTCAGTGATTTCGTAGCAGTGGGTACAGAAGAGACGGCGCTCTTTAGTAGTCGGCTCACACATCTGCACCTGTTCGTCGGCAAGGCCCGCCGCCAGCGACAGATTGCGGATATCCCACATAAAACCTTCGCTGCCGCAGACATAGACAGCGCTTGCCAACGGCAGTGTCTCAAACACCTTATCCAGCTCGGCGCGGAGCGCTTCGGTCAGGCCATCCGCCCCGCCAGCGACGCGGATGCACTGTTCCTGCGGCAGGCTGGCGTACAGAGCATCGAGCTCGGCACCTGCACCAATGAAGAGATGTTTTTTCGCCTTTGGCCGGATAACGACCGGGTCATAGAGCGGCCGGCTTTTGATACGCGGATCGATCTGCATTACCACTCGCCTCCTTCATAAGGTTGAGTCTTATCGCCAGTGGAAATAAGCGGGCGGCGATGTAAAAACCGCCCCGTTTTATTTCCCTTTGGGATAGTTTATTTCTCATGAAGAAAGGCAATTTACGCACCAGAATGCGTAACCAACTGATAAATAAGCAAGTTAGCTTCCAGGCAGGTTTTCCACTGCCATTAAGATGGAGAATAACTGCTCATTTTGGTGCAAAGCGCAGGGAGAACGGCTCGAATTGAGGCGCTGAATGTTCGCTGAGTAAGGGTATTCAGAGCTCCCAGGGCTCAGGAGAACTGATCTCGGAATCATCCTCCAGCGGAAATTCCTCGTGGAACAACTCATAGATCAGACTGCGCATCCAGCGGTTGGCCGGGTCCTTGTGGAAGCGACCGTGCCAGTGCTGCTTGAGCACAAACACCGGGTTTTCCAGCGGCGGCTCCAGCACCTTGATATTGGCTAGCTGCGCAAAGGAGGTCCCCACCGCCCGCGGTAAGGTCACGATCAGATCGGAAGTGCTGACGATAAACGGCACGCTCATAAAGTGCGGGATTGTCAGTACGATATTCCGTTTGATCCCCTGCTTCGCCAGCATCCGGTGGAAGATCTCCTGGCTGCGCGCCTGCGGCGTCACTATGGCGTGGGGCGCTTCAATAAACTGCTCAAGGCTGAGGCTGTCACCGATAACCGGGTGATCGGCACGGGCGATGGTGGCGAAGTTATGCCGGAACAGACGCTGTTGATAAAAGCCGTTTTTAACCAGGTCCGGGAAATAGCCGAGCGCCAGGTCTACCTCGCCCTCTTCCATTGCCCGCTCGAGCCGCGCGGGCGGCATTACCAGGGTTTTGATCGATACCCCTGGGGCAACCTGCAGCAGCCTTTTCAGAAGTTTCGGCAGAAATACCATCTCACCGATATCCGACATGCTGAAGGTGAAGGTGCGCTCAGCACGGGCCGGATCGAACTCGGCCTCCTGCAACAACTCCCGGTTAACCGTTTCCAGAATCCGGCTGACAGGGTCGGCCAACTCCATCGCCCGGGCCGTGGGGGTCATGCCTTTGGCAGTGCGCACAAACAGCTGATCGTTGAACTGCCGGCGCAGTTTTGACAGCGCAAAACTCATGGCAGGCTGGCTTAATCCGATCAGCGCCGCCCCCTCTGAGACACTTTTCGTCGTCTGGATGGCGTCGAAAACCTTCAATAAATTCAAATCGATATCTTTAATATTCATTATTTTTATATTCGAAATAAACAAACGATGATTTACAGATAGTAGTCCAGTTTCTAGTCTCGAACACAAGTTTGGGACAGGCCAGAGCAGCCGTCCCGACACAAGATAAAAATAATAAGCGAGGCTCAACAATGAATATGCATGCAGTCCAGCATGACGTACCGGTACTCGATGTAGACCCCTACAGCGACGAATTCCTGCTGAACCCCTACCCTTTCCACGAGCAACTGCGTGAAGCCGGCCCGCTGGTCTGGCTGCCGAAATACCAGGTCTGGGCCATGGCCCGTTTCGAACATGTGAAAGCGGCACTCGGCGACTGGGAAACCTTCTGTTCATCACGCGGCGTCGGCCTGACCGATTTCAAGAAAGAAAAACCCTGGCGTCCGCCGAGTTTGCTGCTTGAGGTTGATCCGCCCTTCCATGACCGTACCCGTGGCGTGATGTCCCGCATCCTGTCGCGCCCGGCGCTGGAAGCTCTGCGTGAACCTTTCGCCCGCAAAGCCGAAGAGCTGGTGAACCGCCTGGCCGACAGGGGTGAACTCGATGGCGTCGCAGAGATCGCCAAGGCCTATCCGCTGCGCGTATTTCCCGATTCGGTTGGCCTGGTTCCGGAAGGCCGCGAAAACCTGCTGCCTTACGGTGATATGGCCTTTAACGCTTTCGGCCCCCGTAATGAGCGGCTGGAAAAATCGATGGCCGATGCTCAGAAAGTGATCTCGTGGATTACCGATCAGTGCCGACGTGAGGCGCTGACGGACGACGGCTTCGGCGCGAAAATCTATGCAGAAGCGGATGCTGGCAATATCACCCACGAAGAGGCGGGGCTGCTGGTGCGCTCGCTGCTGACCGCCGGGCTGGACACCACCATCTTTGGTATCGGCAACGCGTTGCTCTGCTTCGCCCGCCATCCCGAGCAGTGGCTGATCCTGCGTGAGAATCCTTCCCTGGCACCCCAGGCGTTCGAGGAAGTGCTGAGGTATGCGTCTCCCGTACAGACCTTCCTGCGCACAACCACCCGTGACGTGGATATCGAGGGGCAGACCATCCCCGAAGGCTCCAAGGTGCTGCTATTCCTGGCGTCGGCCAACCGGGATCCACGCCAGTGGGAAAACCCCAACGACTTTGATATCCAGCGTAAAGCCGCAGGACACGTCGGCTTTGGCCACGGTATCCATGTCTGTGTCGGCCAGATGGTGGCCCGCCTGGAAACCGAGCTGCTCTTTACCGCGCTGGCGAAACGGATCGAAAGCATAGAGCTGTGCGGCGAACCCCAGTGGTGGCTGAACAACACCCTGCGCGGTCTGGCCGCACTGCCGCTGCGCCTGAAAGCCGCCAGCACAGAAACCACGACAGAGCCCGCCGCAGCAGAGACGACTTCTGCAGAACAGGCGCCGGCCCAATCTAAAGCTGATCCCAGCCTGCTCAGCGTCAGTATCCGCGGCAAGCGGCTGGAAACCGCTGATATCTGCAGTTTCGAACTGGTAAGTGCCGATGGTGCGCCGTTGCCTGTCGCCGACGCCGGCGCCCATATCGATGTGCATACCGGTAACGGCTTGATCCGCCAGTATTCGATCTGCAACCTGCCGGGAGAAAGCTCGGCCTATCGCATCGGCGTGCTTAAGGATGCCAAAAGCCGTGGTGGCTCCACCTGGATGCATGAGCAGCTGAACCCGGGGAGTGCCCTGCAGATCAGTGCCCCGCGCAATCTGTTTGCGCTGAGCGAGAACTCATCACCGAGCCTCCTGCTGGCCGGTGGCATCGGCATCACCCCGATCCTGGCCATGGCCTACGAACTGCAGAAGCGCCAGCAACCCTTCGGCTTGCACTACTGCACCCGCTCACGCGCACACACCGCCTTCCTCGATGAGATAGAAAGCTCGAGCTTCGCCGATCGGGTCAGCCTGCATCACGATGACGACGCGCGCCTGGATATCAAGGCGCTGCTTAGCCAGACAGAGCGGAATACGGAGATCTACGTCTGCGGCCCCGAGGGCTTTTTGCAGGCGGTGCTCGAAGGCGCCCGGGAGCTGGGTTGGCCGGAGGAGAAACTGCACTACGAGTACTTCGCTGCAACGCCCACCAGCAGTGACGATGACCAGGCAATCGAACTGCGTATCGCCAGCACCGGACAAACGCTGACCGTGCCGGCCAACGCCAGCGTACTGTCGACCCTGGAAGAAGCGGGCTTTGATATTCCCAAGTCCTGCGAGCAGGGTGTCTGCGGCAGCTGTCTGACCGGTGTTATCGATGGCGAACCGGACCACAGAGATCACTTCCTGACCCCTCAGGAGAGACAGGCAAACGACCAGTTCACGCCCTGCTGTTCAAGAGCCAAGGGAGGCACCCTGACCCTCGACCTGTAACGGGACCTGTAACTGAACCTGTAACTGAACTTGTAACTGAACTTGTAAAAAGTAACGCCTTCCGGCGAAGCCGTTCCCCCTTCCCGGAAGGCGCCACTTGGTCAATAAAAGGCCAAGTAACCGAAAACCCAACAACATCCGTTTAAAAATAAAGATAAAGGATACGCACCATGAAACTGACCTCTCTGATCAAGCCGCTTGCGGCCGGCGTGCTGCTGGGCCTCTCCGCTTCCGCCGCCCAGGCCGCTGACTCCTATACCCTGCGCCTGGCTCATTTCTGGCCGTCAGGCTCCAGCGTCGACAAGGTGGTTAACGCCTGGGCCGAGCGCCTCAACGAGCGCTCGGATGGCCGCCTCACTATCGATATCTACCCCTCTCAAACCCTGGCCAAGGCACCGGCCAGCTATGATGCGACCGTTAATGGCGTCGCCGATATCACCGTGACCGCCCAGGGCTATAGCGCCGGGCGCTTTCCGTTGACCCAGGTGATCGAGCTGCCCGGCATCGTCACCAGCGCGGAAAACGCCAGCTGCGTATTGCAGAATCTCTACGACGAGGAGCTGATCAGTAACGAGTACAAGGATACCCATCCGCTGTTCTTCTTCGCCCACGGCCCCGGCCACATCCATACCGGTGAGAAAATGGTGAAAACACCGGAAGATCTTGCCGGCCTGCGTATCCGTCGCGCCACCACAGTAGTCGGCGACCTGCTGGAAGGCCTGGGCGCCCAGCCGGTCGGTATGCCGGCACCGGAAACCTACACCGCCGTGCAGCGCGGTGTGATGAACGGTGTCGCCTTCCCCTGGCAGGCGATGAAAGATTTTCGCCTCAACGAACAGCTGACTCAGCACACCGAAATCGGTCTCTATACCCTGTCATTCATCACCACCATGAACAACGCCACTTACGCACGGCTGCCGGATGACCTGAAACAGGTGATCGATAGCAACAGCGGTATGGAGTGGGCTCGCACCATGGGCAAGGAGCTGGACGATCTGGACGCCAGAGGTCGTGAGGAAGCCCTGAAGGAAGGGCACAGTTTCTATACCGTAGAAGGCGGCACCGAGAACCCGGCCTGGAAAGAGACTCTGCAGGGCGTGATCGATCACAATATCGAGATGCTCACGGCAAAGTCATTGCCGGCTGATCAGGTCTACGACCGCGCCAAATCTCTGGTTCCTGTCTGCGCGAGTTAAGGTTATATCCCTGCCCCGCCAATTCTCTGATGGCGGGGCATTTTTCCCCCAGCCTCAAAGCCCGCCGATTTTCTGGAAAAAAACTTCGCTTTTCTCGCCAAGAATCAATAAAGTTTCTTAACAGGAATGTCACACTACGTCCTGGTAACACGAAAGAACAGGTTTGAGCGAAGAATTATGAGCGGAAAAAATACGGCTTCACGACACATCGATGCCCTGGAAAAAGGCGAGATCAGCCTGAGCCGGGAGAGCCAGAACCATGACCCTCGCCTGCGTCTGGAGCAGTACATCGCCATGCAGGTAAAGCGCAAGCGCACCGAGCAGGGTTTGAAGATCACCGATGTGGCGCGTATCGCCGGGCTCAGCCAGGGGATGGTGAGCAAGATCGAAAACGCTCAGGTCTCCACCAGCCTGGAAACGCTCAGTAAACTGTGTGACGCCATCGGCCTGCCGATCTCTCAACTGTTCAGCGATTATGATCGTCCCTCCGGCGGCGCCCAGCTGACCAAGGCGGGCCAAGGGATGGAGGTGGTGCGTCGTGGTACTGAGAAGGGCCACACCTACCAGCTGCTCAACTACCATCGCGGTAAGAAGAAAAGCTACGAGCCGTTCCTGATCACCATGGATGACGCCAGCGAGGTGTTCCCCACCTTCTCACACCCCGGCCAGGAGTTTATCTACATCCTTAAGGGCGAGATTCTATATCGTCACGGCAACCACCTTTACGAGATGGGCCCCGGCGATTCACTCTCCTTCGATGCCGAAGTGCCTCACGGTCCGGAAGAGCTAAAGAAAGTACCGCTGCAGCTGCTGTCGATTATCCATTACGACGACTGACGGATAGACTTCATTGCCGGGATTTACTCGCGGGAAAGAGTCGATTTTCGTACAGAGAATTCGTCATTAAGCAGGGCAACATACTGCGGTAGACGGCGCGCTCTCACGCCGATTGAACCTAGCACAGCGGTAATTCAAAACCATGGCGGGTTATCGCGACGGGGCGTCGCTGCTCCCTACCTTACCAGCGCCCAGAAAGCTCCAAGGTTACGGGCGCAGAGCTTCAGGTTGGTATCCGCCTGTTCCAGCGCCTGATCCAGATCCATAACGCCCGGCAGTATCGGGAATACCGCTTTCAGTCCCTGTTTTGACAGGGCCTCCAGCACCTCGACCTCATCAGGTACAGATCCACCCAGTGCGATACAGGGCACGCCGTGACGCTTGGCTCTTCGCGCTACGCCCACCGGGGTTTTGCCACGTTCGGTCTGGGAGTCGATACGGCCCTCGCCGGTAATCACCAGGTCCGCTCCTTCCAGATGGCTATCCATATCCACTGCATCGAGCATGATCTCAATGCCGGGTTTGAGACTGGCGTTGAAAAAGGCCAGGAAGGCCGCACCCAGTCCACCGGCCGCGCCGGCGCCGGCAATGGTGTCGACCTTTTCCCCTATGCATTCGGTAATCACCCGGGCGTAATTAGCGAGGCAGGCATCCATCCGCTTTACCAGCGCCTCATCGGCCCCTTTCTGCGGACCAAAGATGGCAGAGGCACCATTGGGGCCGGTAAGCGGGTTATCCACATCGCAGGCGACCTGAAAACGGGCGGTTTTCAGACGTTTATCCAACCCCGATAGATCGATGGCGGCCAGTTTCTCCAGGCCTTCGGCACCAAGGCCTATCTCAGCGCCGCTGTCATCAAGCAGGCGTGCACCCAGCGCCTGCATCATGCCGGCGCCACCATCATTGGTCGCGCTGCCGCCAAGGCCTATGATGATGTCGGTCATACCGACATCCAGCGCAGCACGAATCAGTTCGCCGGTGCCCCGGGTCGTTGCCCGCCAGGGATCGCGCTGATCCCGCGCCAGCAGGTCAAGTCCACCGGAAGCGGCGCACTCGATCACCGCCGTGTGTTCGCCGATACGCCCCCAGAAGGCGGTCATCGTTTCACCGAGAGGGCCAGTTACGTCGCAATGTTCCAGGCGCCCGCCACTGGCGGTGACCAGCGCCTGGGTGGTGCCTTCACCGCCATCGGCCATGGGCAGCTCGATGCACTCGGTTGCCGGCAGCGCCATGCGCCAGCCGGCAGCTATAGCTGCGGCGACCTCGGCAGCGCTAAGACTTTCCTTGAATGAATCCGGTGCGATCACGACTTTCATGGCGAGCCCTCGCAGGAGATGGGTAGGTTTTCCCTGATTGAGTTACCCTACCCCAAGCCCGACATCACCACCATACGTACTACCGCAGCAGATTCAGCACCAGGTTCAGCACTGCGGAGTCAGGCGCCTTTTTTACTGCGTCCGGCCCAGAACTGCTGCGCCAGCTCACCAAAGCCGGTGGCGATACCGAGCATGTGGTGGCTGGTCTGCGAGCTCTGCTCCACCGCCTCCAGGTTCATTCTCGACATATCGCGGATGCTGAATACGCTGCGGTTGATGGTCTCTGCCACCCGGCTCTGCTGATCCACCGCATCGGCGATTTCCAGGCTCATGGCGGAGATCTCCTCGATCGACTCCAGCAAACGATCCAGGGAATCAGCGGTCAGTTCACTCTGCTCCACGCAAAGATCCGCCTGCGCCTGACCTGCGTTCATCGCCTCGACCGCCCTGCGCGCGCCCTGTTGCAGACGCTCGATCATGTCACGGATCTCGTCGGTGGAACTCTGGGTCCGGGTGGCCAGTGAACGTACTTCGTCGGCCACTACGGCAAAGCCGCGGCCCGACTCGCCGGCGCGGGCTGCTTCGATAGCGGCATTAAGCGCCAGCAGGTTGGTCTGCTCGGACACGGTCACGATCACATCGAGAATGCCGGAGATATTGCGGCTGCTGAGCTCCACCTCCCGGATCACCTCAGCGGCACGGCCAATTTCGGTTTTCATCTGGCGGATTGCCGAGGCACAGGCGTCCACTTCGGCCTTGCCTTCGCCCACCTCTTCGAGTCCCCGGGCAGCGGCCTCGGATGTACCCTGGGCACTACGCGCCACGCTCTGGATACTTTCGGTCATCTCGTTGACGGCAGAAGAGACCTGATCTGTTTCCGAGAACTGGCGCCGTACCCCGGCCTGGGACTGCTTAACCGCCGCACTCAAGCCTGACACTCCCGCGGTGAGCGCCCCGGAAGTATCGGAAATCCGTCCGATCAGCCCCGCCGTTTCCGACTCGAGCATTTTCATCGCCAGTTGCAGCTGACCAACCTCATCCATGCGCCCGGTGTAGATGCACTGGGCCACCGGATCACTCACCAGGTTTTTCGCCCTCTCGGTCAATGCCGCCAATGGCCTGAACGCGAAAAGCAGCGAGATCACCGCCGCAACCCCTGCGCCGCCGAGCAGCATAAATGCATCATCAGATACGCCGAGAAATCCACCGATCAGCGCCGCCAATAGCAGCGGCAGCACCACGCAAAGCTGCAAACGCATCCTGTAGGAGAGTCCACGCCCTTTCAGACAACTAGGCACCTTGCCTGCACTCAGCTTGGCGTAGAGCGCTTCGGCACGGTCGACCGCCTGCTGATCCGGCTTACGCCTGACCGACTGATACTCGGCGATTTCGCCATTACGCTCGATCGGCGTGACATAGGCATCCACCCAGTAGTGGTTACCGTTGCTACAGCGGTTTTTCACCACCCCCATCCAGGAGCGGCCGCTTTTCACCCGGCTCCAAAGATCGCCGAAAGCAGCTGGCGGCATATCGGGATGGCGTACCATGTTGTGGCTGCTGCCGATCAGTTCCTCTCTGGAGAACCCACTAATGCTTACAAAGTCATCATTGACGTAGGTGATCTGTCCCCTGAGATCCGTGGTGGACAGTATGTTTGAAGAAGCGGGAAAGGCTTCCTCGACCTGAGTCACCGGCAAGTTTTGCTTCACGATGGCTACCCCTGCAGCAATAGAGCTTAAGAATGTAGTAAAGCCGACAAGATACCTCTGGCTTTATGTATCTTTATTGCAACAAAGAAGCCATGCCGTAGATCAATACCTAATTTAGCTGTCTCTTTTTGCCAGATACTCGAGAATGGCGCGCCAGCGCTCACGCTTAAGATCAAAACTCATCGCCGCATAGGCAGGGCTGGTGGAAGGTAACTGCAGCACAGCGGGTCCATCCGGGCGCTCAGCGCCCACTAAAGAACCAAAATGACGAGTAAATAACCGGTAGGCCGTGCCGCCATTGCAGGCAATCAGACGCAGCTCTGGCAGTTGCGAGACCAGTCCTGGCAGGTCGTTAGGCTGCACCGACTCCGCCGCGATACGGCTATCAAGACTCCCCGGCCTGTGGCAACTCCCGATCACATCCCAAAGCGCTACACCTGATTCATTGAGCGCCAGCAAGCGCTCGGCATAGGTAAGCTCCGGTGAGAAGCCGCATAGCTCCGCCAGGATCGGCCAGAACGCATTGCGTGAGTGCGCGTAGTAGCGCTGCTCCTGCAGCGATACCTGCCCCGGCATTGAGCCGAGAATTAACACGCGCGCATCGGCGCGCCAGCTCGGCGGAAAAGAAACGGCGTTTTCCAAAGATACCTCGACTTGCGATCAAACCAGTGTTTAACGGGCGGATGTGGCCCGGGGGCCTGATCCGGTATGATATCGGATTCGTTTTACCGGAACAGACGGCAGGAGTGCATGGCTACATACGCGATCGGCGATATTCAGGGCTGCTACGACGAATTGATGGCACTGTTAGACAGGATCGGTTTCAGCGACCAGGACCAGCTCTGGTTTGCCGGCGATCTCGTTAACCGCGGCCCCAAGTCGCTGGAGGTTCTGCGTTTCGTCAAATCGTTGGGGCTACGCGCCCGCACGGTGCTCGGCAATCATGACCTGCACCTGCTCGCCGTGCATTACGGCATGGCCAGCGGCAAACGCAAAGACACCCTGGTGCCTGTTCTGGAAGCACCTGATCGCGAAGAGCTTATGCACTGGCTGCGGCATCAGCCGCTGCTGATCGATGACAAGGCCCTCGGTTACGTGATCACCCATGCCGGCATCCCGCCCATCTGGACACTGAAGCAGGCGCGAGAATTTGCCGGCGAGGTGGAGCAGGTTCTGCAAGGCACGCTCGCCGAAGAGTATTTTCGCCATATGTACGGCAACCAGCCGGATCATTGGCGGGACTCGGTAAAGGGCTGGGACCGGCTGCGCCTGATTACCAACTACCTGACACGGATGCGCTTTGTCAGCCCCAAGGGAAAACTGGATTTCAGCGCCAATGGTGGCCTTGAAACCCAGCCGGAGGGCTACCATCCATGGTATGAAGTGGAACGCAGCAAGCCGATCAAGCGCACCCAACTGTTCGGGCACTGGGCCGCCCTGGGGGAAACCGGCAGGCGCGATACCATCGCGCTGGATACCGGCTGTGTCTGGGGCGGAGCGCTGACCGCCCTGCGGCTGGAAGATGGCGAGCTGTTTTCCTGCGGCTGTGCCGGGCATCTCGACTTTGCTAGTTAATCAATACGCACCGACAGTTAACGCACGCTAATAATTAATGCTCACTAGCTATTAATGCTCACTGAAGTACTGGAGACCCAACCATGGACCAATACCGCTGCATCTCAACCCAACAGGCGGCCGAGCTGATCGACCAGGGCGCGTCCGTGGTCGATATCCGCGATGGACAGAGCTACGCCGCGCGCCATATCAACGGCTCTTTCAACCTGAGCAATGACAACCTGCAGGACTTTATGGCCAGCGCCGATATGGAAAAGCCACTGATCGTCTGCTGCTACCACGGTATCAGCAGCCAGTCCGCCGCCGGCTTCCTGGTTCACCAGGGCTTTGATGAGGTTTACAGCCTCGACGGCGGCTTTGAAGCCTGGCAGCAGAGTTTCCCCGACCGCTGCGAGAACTGATCATGCAGATTTACCTGGTGGGCGGCGCCGTGCGCGACCGCCTGCTCGGCCTTAAGGTCAAGGACCACGACTGGGTTGTGGTCGGCGCCACCCCTGAAGAGATGATCAAGGCCGGCTACAAGCCGGTGGGCAAGGACTTCCCGGTATTTCTGCATCCGAAAACCGCCGAGGAGTACGCCCTGGCGCGCACCGAGCGTAAGTCCGGCAAGGGTTATACCGGCTTCGAATTTTTCGCCAGCCCGGACGTAAGCCTGGAAGAAGATCTGCGCCGCCGAGACCTGACCATCAACGCCATCGCCCAGGACAGTGACGGCCAGCTGATCGATCCCTACGGTGGACAGCAGGATTTAGAAGCCCGCGTGCTGCGCCACGTCTCCCCCGCCTTTCGTGAAGACCCACTGCGTGTATTGCGCGTGGCGCGCTTCGCCGCCCGTTTCGCTGATCTCAATTTCCGTATCGCCGATGAAACCCTGGCGCTGATGCGCGAGATCAGTGCTAGCGACGAGCTCGACTATCTTACGCCCGAGCGTGTGTGGCAGGAGTTCGAGCGCGCCCTGGGCACCCGGTCACCGCTGGTGTTTATCCACAGCCTGAACGTAGTGAGCGCCTGTGAACGCCTGCTGCCGGAGTTCTGCCAGCTGGATAACGAAGCCGCGGAAAAGGCCTGCGGTCAATTGGCCAAAAACGGTGGCAATGCGGAGCAGCAGTTTGCCTTGCTGACCAACCTGGCCACTGCTTCATTGGATAACGCCGCCGCCCTGGAACAGATCCGGGAGCTCTGCGTCAGAGTCAGATCCCCTAACCGATTCCGCGACCTGGCACTGCAGCTGCGACAGTTTCATCAGGACCTAGCCACCTTCTCCGAGCTGGCCGCCGAGCGGAAACTGAAACTGGTAAAACAGCTGGACCTGCTACGCCGGCCGGAACGCCTCGAGCTGATGCGCCCCTGCGTGGCTGCATTGGTTCAGACAGAGACTGGCGGCATAGCCGAGGGGATAGAAACGCTGCTGGAAAGAATGAGTGCAGTAGAACCGCGCCAGCTGATGGCCGAAGGCTTTTCGGGTAAGGCGCTGGGCGAGGAGATTGAAAAACGTCAGTTGGCGATCTGCGCTGAAGGCAGATCGGCAGGGTCAGGCAGGGCTGATTAAGATATCAGCCCGCTACGGCTCCGCGGCTGGCGTTATCGGGCGAGGAGATTGTCCGGCCCTGCCACTCAAAGTGAATAGGCCAGAGCTTCTGCGCACTGTCATAGGAGTGCCAGAGTTCAGCGAAGGTCTGCTTTTCTACCGGGTGTGCAACTTCGGGCACCAGCTCAGCCAGTGGCCAAAGCACAAAGGCGTTACGCAGGATCTCTGCGCGCGGCAGTTGAACCTTATCGAAGTGCCCCACCTGTTCGCCATAGGTAAGAATATCGATATCCAGCGGCTGCTCCACCGGCTTGCCACGACGGATACGACCAAAACTGTCTTCCAGACATTTAAGCCAGGTGGATAACTCAGCCAGCGGCCAGTCGGTGTCGATAGCCACCGCGAGATTGAAATAGTTGTCGCCGGTGCAGCCCACCGCTTCACTCTCAAACACGCGGGATACACGGATAGAACCAAAGGCCTCGACCAGGGCATCCAGGGCATCGGACAGGTTGGCGTGGCGGTTCTGGTTACTGCCAAGCCCGAGCAGCACACTGGTCATCAGACAGCTTCGCCCCGCTCGATTTTAACGCCTACACTCTGGGCTTCGCCCACCGCTCCGGGCTTGCTCAGCTCCAGCCGCAACCAGGGCACGGAGAACTCGCTGCGGATCAGTGTTGCGATCTGCTCTGCCAGCGTCTCGATCAGTAAACAGCGGCTCGCCTCGACATGGGCGATGATCCGCTGAGAGACGCTCTTGTAGTTCAGTGCGGCCTCTATATTGTCACTGGCCGCCGCTTCCGCGATACTCCAAGCCATCTCTAGATCGATCACCAGCTTCTGAGGCGCCCTGCGTTCCCAGTCATAGATACCGATGACCGTTTGCACCTCTAAGCCACGAATGTAAACTTTGTCCATCTTTTAACCTGGAGAATTCTGTGGGATGCCAGAACCCCTGACATCGACAGCTACACTGCTCGTCGGGCTGGGTTACCTCTTAGGTTCCATCCCCACGGCCGTGTTGGTGTGCAACTCTATGGGCATCGCCGACCCCCGTCAACAAGGCTCGCGCAACCCCGGCGCCACCAATGTTCTGCGTATCGGCAGCCCGTTTGCCGCCGTACTGACGCTACTTGGTGATATCGGCAAAGGCGCTGCCGCCGTGGGCGCAGGCATCCTCGCCGAACTCGAGGCGACTCATCTTGCGCTGTGTGCGCTAGCCGCCGTCGTGGGCCACCTCTACCCGGTTTTCGCGATCCGTGAAGGCGGCAAGGGTGTGGCCACAACGCTCGGGGGCTGCCTGGTACTCAGCCCAGCCCTGGCGCTGGGCCAGGTGACCAGCTGGCTGCTGATCTTCCTGACCACCCGCATCTCTTCACTGGCCTCGGTCATGACGGCGATACTGACACCGCTTTATGCCTGGTTCCTGCGGCCCGAGATGCTCGGCACTCTGACGCTGATTTCACTGTTACTGATCGGCCGTCATGCCCGCAATATCCGCAACCTGATCAGTCACCACGAACCCAAGCTTTAACATCGCTATCAGCGCAGGGGTCATGGTAGGAGCGGCGACCCCGTCGCGATTAACCGCCGCTATGTCTAGTGACTCTTATATTAGTCAACGCTGCGGTAACACACCCGGGCACCCGCGACACCTTTAACGGCTAATGCGACCCTGGCGATCAGATCGCCGGCAGGGTATCCATCGGCCAGCGTGGGCGGGCAAGAATGGTCAGATCGCTCTCCTGACCCGCCAGCAGACGCTGGCAACCGGCGTAGGCGATCATCGCACCGTTATCGGTACAGAATTTCGGCCGGGCATAAAACAGCTGGGCGCGCTCTTTTTTCATCACCGCCTCGAGCTTTTCACGCAGGCGGGCGTTGGCGCTGACACCACCGGCGATCACCAGCTGACGGTAACCGGTTTGCTGAATGGCGCGGCGACACTTGATCGCCAGGGTATCCACCACCGCTTCTTCAAACGCGGCTGCGATATCGGCGCGGGTCTGGTCGTCGATGTTTCCAGCTCCATCCCGGTTCGCGTTGGTAGTATTGAGGGTAAAGGTCTTCAAACCAGAAAAGCTGAAATCCAGACCCGGACGGTCTGTCATAGGACGCGGGAAGGTAAAGCGGCTGCGGTCGCCCTGCTGAGCCAGCTTGGCAACCAGCGGGCCACCGGGATAATCCAGGCCCAGCATTTTCGCAGCCTTATCGAACGCTTCGCCAGCGGCATCATCCAGGGACTCCCCCAGAAGAGTGTAGCGGCCGATCCCTTCGACCTGCACCAGCTGGGTATGACCACCGGAAACCAGCAACGCCACGAAGGGAAACTCCGGTGGTGTTTCTTCCAGCATCGGTGCCAGCAGATGGCCTTCCATATGATGAACAGATACGGCTGGAACGCCGAGGGACAGTGCCAGCGCGCGGCCAGTGGATGCACCCACCATCAGTGCGCCGATCAGACCCGGGCCCGCTGTGTAAGCGATGGCATCTATATCGGTAAGGCCCAGTCCAGCTTCGGTCATCACCTCGCGAATCAGCGGGATCAGCTTGCGGACGTGATCGCGGGATGCCAGTTCAGGCACCACGCCACCGTATTCAGCATGCATCGCCACCTGTGAATAAAGCGCATCGCCCAGTAGACCTTTTTCACTGTCATACAGCGCAACACCGGTTTCATCACAGGAGGTTTCTATCCCCAGTACTCGCATTCTCTCGCCTTTCCAATAACTGTTTTCAGTCGATTTTCGATCAACGTCGCGACCTGAAGTCATCAGGCGCTATAACCAATCGGCGCGAAGGCGCGCCACCTGCAACGATAAGCATTGGGGCCGTTTCCCTGGTAGGAGCGACGCCCCCGTCGCGATCACCCGCAGAGACTTCAATATCCGCCGTGCCAAACCCAATCGGCGCGAGGGCGCGCCTCCTACCAAGGACGGCAGCGCCGTTGGGAAATTCATTGGCGAGGAATTATCCCATCTCTTTACAGGGACAGCCAGCCTGACTACAATTTGCGGCCTTATTCTCTACGCGCAGCCTTTGGGCCTTGCGATGAGGGTAAGCCAAACCCAAAACCCATAGCTTAAAGGTGATTAATCATGCCTAGCGTTAAAGTTAAAGATAACGAGCCGTTTGACGTAGCTCTGCGTCGTTTCAAGCGTTCTTGCGAAAAAGCCGGCATCCTGGCTGAAGTCCGTCGTCGTGAAGCTTACGAAAAGCCCACCACTCAGCGTAAGCGTGCTGCAGCTGCTGCTGTTAAGCGTCACGCCAAGAAAGTATCTCGCGAAAACGCTCGTCGCGTTCGCCTGTACTGATCGATCTGCTGAAATAGCAAACTACTTGTAATCGATACCCGACCTTCGAACACAGGAAACCGCAATGTCTGATCTCAAAGCGCAAATTACCGCAGCGATGAAAGACGCCATGCGTGCCAAAGACAAGGCCCGCCTCGGCACGGTTCGCCTGATTCTGTCCGATATCAAACGCATCGAGGTTGATGAACGCATCGAACTCGACGACGAACGGGTACTGCAGGTGCTGGACAAAATGGTCAAGCAGCGCCGCGATTCGATTGCCCAGTACCTGGCGGCTGAGCGCCCGGAACTGGCGGACAAGGAGCAGCAGGAGTTGGAGGTGATTAAAACTTTCCTGCCGCAGCCTCTCAGTGATAGTGAAATTAACGAGATCCTGGATCAGGCGATTGCCGAAACCGGCGCCGCCTCAATGGCCGACATGGGTAAAGTGATGGGCGTTATCAAGCCCAAACTCCAGGGCCGTGCCGATATGGGCCAGGTATCCAAACTGGTAAAAGCGAAGCTCTGACGCTAAGCTCTCGCTGCCAGAAGACAGCGAGGTTTTATGGCCGGGCGAATCCCCCAATATTTCATTGATGACCTGCTTGCGCGCGTTAACATCGTTGACGTAGTCGACAGCCGCATCAAGCTCAAACGCGCCGGCAAAAACTACTCCGCGCTCTGCCCCTTCCACAAGGAAAAATCCCCGTCATTTTCCGTAAGCCCCGATAAGCAGTTCTATTACTGTTTTGGCTGTGGCGCCGGCGGTAACGCCCTCGGCTTTGTCATGGAACATGACCGACTCAGCTTTCCCGAAGCGGTGGAAGAACTCGCACGCCTGGCCGGTATGGAAGTGCCGCGGGAAAATGACCGCCCCGCCGATATCGCCCGCGAGAAACAGATCAAGAGCCAGTTTTCGGTACTGGAACAGGCCAACAGCTTCTACCAGCAGCAACTGCGCACCAGCGAACTGCGCGAGAAAGCGGTCAGCTATCTCAAAAACCGTGGCCTCACCGGACAGATCGCCGCCCGTTTCCAGATCGGTTACGCACCGCCCGGATGGGATAACCTGTTCAGCCATCTGTCATCTTTGGAAAATGCGCAAAGCCAGCTCGAACGTGCCGGCCTGCTGATCCACAACGAAGAACGCGGACGCTATTACGACCGCTTCCGCGACCGCATCATGTTTCCAATCCGCGATGCGCGTGGCCGTACCATCGGTTTTGGCGGCCGAGTGCTGGGCGATGACAAACCCAAGTATCTGAACTCCCCGGAAACCGACACCTTCCATAAGGGCCGCGAGCTTTACGGCCTGTACGAAGCGCGCCAGATGACGCGGGACCTGAACCAACTGCTGATCGTCGAAGGCTATATGGACGTGGTCAGCCTAAGCCAGCACGGCATCACCTGGTCTGTGGCTACCCTTGGCACCGCGACGACGGAACATCACCTGGAGCGACTGTTCAAGATCGTACCTGAGGTGATCTTCTGCTTTGACGGCGATAACGCCGGACGCAAGGCAGCCAAGCGTGCTCTCGATACCACCCTGCCCGTCATCAAAGATGGCCAGCAGGCTCGTTTTCTGTTCCTGCCTGACGGCGAAGACCCGGATACGCTGGTGCGCCAGGAAGGCGAAGCCGCCTTCACCCAGCGCGTCAGCGAAGCACTGCCACTGAGCGAATTTTTCTTCAAGGCACTGGCGGAAGACGCAGACCTGTCCAGCATGGACGGCCGCGCCCGCTTCAGTAACCAGGCATTGCCGCTGATTCAGTCGATGCAGCCAAGCCTGCTGCAGCAGATGATGATGGACCGAATCTGCGAGATCACCGGCCTGTCGCTGGAACAGCTTAATAGCGTCATCGACCTGCACCGGGCCACCGAGCCGGCAACGCGCAGCGAGCCGAAACCACGCCCAGCCCCGCGCGAGATCCAGGGCTATGATGATATGCCGCCGATGGCGGACGAGCAGGACTATATTCCCACAGATTACCCGGATTACCACGACGAAGCACCCGGCTATCAAGAGAGCGCCCCTGCCGCACCGACACAGCGAAGCCGCCCTCGCACCGGCGGCTCTGACCGTTCGGTGAAGATCAACCTGGTCAGCAGCGCCATCTCGATTCTGTTGCACCACCCAGAGCTTGCTCCCGGCCAGTCAGAGGCCGCTGTTCTTAAGGGGCTGCAGGAACCAAACGTTGAGCTGCTGATCGAGCTGCTGGAATATCTGCAACAGACGCCGGGCGCGTCACTTGGCACCCTGGTGGTGGACTGGCAGGAAAACCCTCAGCGCCAGGCCTACCTGATGCTGCTGAACGAGATTGCTCATATGGAGCCGGTGCTGGGCAACATCGACCCCAGCCAGTTGCTGAGTGAAACCATGCAGCGCCTGCTGGGACGCCACAGCGAAGCACGTATCGACGAGCTAATGAAAAAACAGCGTCAGGCGCCGCTGACCACAGAAGAGAAACAACAACTGCAATCGCTACTGCTCAGCCGCACCCGGCCAGCCTGAGGGTTCAGAAAACAAGGCAGGCGAAACGCGGCACAACGCGAACCTCAAGCAGTCACGTAAAAACCTGACCGCCAACGGCATCCTCTGCCGCTCTTGATTTCGCCGGCCCAGGCCCCACATAAAGATTAGGCCGGGGACCTGCCCTGAGGCACAGACCCGGTGGATCAAAGCAGTACAAATCTGCGTTTCCGTAATGCGCCAGCAAAGCAGAAATTTTGTTCTATTCTTTAACTGTTCGTTAGCCAATACCTGACGGCAGCCGCAAACTCTTCTTGCATACAAACTGGCCACAGAGGCGCAAAAACGCTATAATGTCGCGCTTGATTCCACACTGCCATCAGTCACACCTTCAGCATTTA
Source organism: Marinobacterium lutimaris (assembly GCF_900108065.1). Lineage (GTDB taxonomy): Bacteria > Pseudomonadota > Gammaproteobacteria > Pseudomonadales > Balneatricaceae > Marinobacterium_D > Marinobacterium_D lutimaris. The sequence continues at coordinate 572,912 of NZ_FNVQ01000002.1, forward strand.
CTCTTCAGACAGGGGTTCTATGTCGGATAACTCCCAACAGCAGCAGTCACGTTTAAAAGAGCTGATCGCTCGCGGTAAAGAACAGGGTTACCTCACCTATGCTGAGGTGAACGACCATCTGCCGCAGGATATCGCAGATCCGGATCAGGTCGAAGACATTATCCGCATGATCAATGACATGGGCATCTCCGTGTCTGAAGAAGCGCCGGATGCGGAAGACCTGCTGCTCACCGGTGGCGATTCCGGAGACGATGCGGATGACGAAGCTGTCGCCGCACTTGCCGCCGTCGAATCAGACGCTGGCCGCACCACCGATCCTGTCCGTATGTACATGCGCGAAATGGGTACCGTCGAACTGCTGACCCGTGAAGGCGAGATCGATATCGCCAAGCGGATCGAAGAAGGTATCCGCGAAGTGATGATGGCACTGGCGCAGTTCCCTGGCAGCGTCGACACTATTCTTGAAGCCTACAACACTGTGTTGCAGGAAGAAGGCCGCCTGAGCGATATCTTCAGCGGTTACATCGACCCGGATTCTGACGCACCAGCAGAAGAGACCGACGCCCCCATCGATGACATGGACGATGATGAGTCCGATGACAGCGATGATGACGACGATGAAGATGAAGACGGCGATTCCAAGAAGGAAGACGATAGCGACGAAAAAGAGCGCGGTCCGGATCCTGAGGAAGCTCGTCTGCGTTTCGGTGCCATTCAGGAAGCCGTTGAGCGTTTCCACGCCGCCCGCCTGGGTGACGATGTAAAAGAACTCAGCGAGGCACAGGAAGCACTGGGCACAGTATTCGCGCCGATCAAGCTTTCCCCGCGCTTCTACGATGCACTGGTAACCCGTGTACGCGATTACATCGACCGTATCCGTGCCCAGGAACGCTCCATCATGCGTATCTGCACCCAGCGTGCACGTATGCCGCGCCGTGAATTCATTCAGAAGTTCCCGGGCAACGAAACCAACCCGACCTGGGCTGACGATCTGATCGCCTCTGGCGCTGGTTACGCACCGTACATCGAAGATCACGTCAACGATCTCAAGCGCGCCCAGCGTCGCCTGATCCAGATCGAAGAGGAAGTGGGTATCTCCCTGGCGGAGATCAAAGAGGTCAACCGTCGCATGTCGATCGGTGAAGCCCGTGCCCGCCGCGCCAAGAAAGAGATGGTCGAGGCCAACCTGCGCCTGGTTATCTCTATCGCCAAGAAGTACACCAACCGCGGTCTGCAGTTCCTGGACCTGATCCAGGAAGGCAACATCGGTCTGATGAAGGCGGTGGATAAGTTCGAATACCGTCGTGGTTACAAGTTCTCAACTTACGCCACCTGGTGGATTCGTCAGGCGATCACCCGCTCTATCGCTGACCAGGCGCGCACCATCCGTATTCCGGTACACATGATCGAAACGATCAACAAGCTCAACCGTATCTCCCGTCAGATGCTGCAGGAGATGGGTCGCGAGCCGCTGCCGGAAGAACTGGCTGAGCGCATGGAAATGCCGGAAGACAAGATCCGCAAGGTCCTGAAGATCGCCAAAGAGCCGATCTCCATGGAAACGCCGATCGGTGACGACGAAGACTCGAGCCTGGGTGATTTTATCGAAGACACCACGCTGCACTCCCCGGTGGATACCGCTACCGGCGAAGGCCTGCGTGAAGCCACCAAGGACGTTCTCTCCGGCCTTACTGCCCGAGAAGCGAAAGTCCTGCGTATGCGCTTCGGTATCGACATGAACACCGACCACACTCTTGAAGAGGTGGGTAAACAGTTCGACGTTACCCGTGAGCGTATCCGTCAGATCGAAGCCAAGGCCCTGCGCAAACTGCGCCACCCGAGCCGCTCCGATCACCTACGCAGCTTCCTCGACGAGTAAAATAAAAGGGGCATCACTTCTTCAATTTGAAGCGATGCCCCTTATCTTTTGCAGGCTGCTGACTACCCGCCTTTCCTTTTAATTCAACATATTGCGCCCTACTCACCTCACCGGTATCATTGGCGCTCTCGTTTCGGGCCTATAGCTCAGTTGGTCAGAGCAGTGGACTCATAATCCATTGGTCGCAGGTTCAAGTCCTGCTGGGCCCACCACCTCCCCTTAGCCTCAAATACCCGCATAAAACGACTGTTTTTTCCTCTTATCCCTTGTCCAAATCCGGTGTAATCTGTATTCCAGAATGCCAGACGATCATAAGGGAATATCGATGCAGTCACCCGCCGACAGACACCCCGTAAGTCCCGCTAATTGCGACGATGAAATTGATCTGTTAGATCTGATCGAAGGTCTCTGGAAACAAAAGCTGCTAATCATGCTGGTGACGCTGCTATTCACAGTGGTCGGCGGCTGTTACGCGTTTTTTACCACACCGACTTACCTTGCAACCTCTCAGCTTATTCCACCTTCCACTAAAGACATTGATGAGCTGGAAAAGCTAAAGAACATCGATAGCTCCGGATCCAATTACACTACCGAAACGGTGTTCAGTTCTTTCCTTCTGACACTGCAGTCTAACGACGCTCGGAAAGCATTCTTTGAACAACCGGAGGTTAAGCAATACTTCCTTACAAAGGCCGGCAAAGACAGCATCCTGGCCTGGCATCTTTTCAACGAAGCGATCAGCATCAACACCGGTAAAGACAACAAAACTGCCAGCGTAAGCTTAGCGACAGACTCGCCCCAAAAGGCTGCAGAATGGACAAACGAATTCGTCAGCCTGGCCGCCGAACTGTCTAGCAACAAACTCGCAGCAGATCTGAAGGAAGAGATACAAACCCACATCGATAACCTGAAGCAGGAAATAAAGAACAGCAGGGTGAGCTACCAGTCTCAGATCGATACCGAGCTGAGTAAACTCAACGAGGCTCTCGGTATAGCACGGGCGCTCAATCTAACTGAACCGCTACGTACCGATTCTGTAATAGAGGGCCGCAGCGACATGATGGTCGATGAGATCCGCAGACTTTATCGACTCGGCTCCAAAGCACTGGAGGCCGAGATCGCCGCGATCGGTGAACGCCGTAAAAACGAAGTGTTTATTCCAGAGCTGAGTCGCCTTGAGCGAAACCTGAACCTGCTTGAGAAGCTCGCTGTGGATGGTCAAAATATTAAACCCGCCATCGTTGATCTGCAGGCACAGCCAAACGACAAACCGATCAAGCCCAAGAAGCTATTTATCCTGGCTCTCTCGGTTGTTCTGGGTGGAATGGCCGGTATCGTCACCGCGCTGCTGCGCATGGCAATTATTAACCGTAGAGAGAAGAGCGCTGACTGAGGAATCTCTTCAGCGGATAGCGTGACCTCGGTGAGTTACTTTCACTGTCGCTGAGCTATTAAATCAGAGCCTGGCAGACCCGAGACTCAATGTCTCAACTCACTGACTGACCGCTCGGTATACAGCCAGTCCACCATCGGGGATGAGGGTTTAAATCCGCTCACCCCCTGCTGCAATAACGCTCGAGCATCCTCACTGCTACCCTCAGCCAGCGCCTGTTCCATCGACTGCACTAAATCCGCCAACTTATCAGAGGTAAGCCTTTCCTCCTGTGCACGCATGATCTTGGGATGCTCAGTACCTACTACATCCTCACCTATCAGGAGCTCTTCGTAGAGCTTTTCTCCTGGTCTCAATCCAGAGAAGACAATTTCGATATCACCGCCCGGAGTGTCGGCGTTGCGAATCTCATGCCCCATCAGCTTAATCATACGACGCGCGAGATCCACTATGCGTACCGATTTCCCCATATCGAGGACGAAGATTTCGCCGCCCTGAGCGAGAGTTCCCGCCTGAATGACCAGCGATGCGGCCTCAGGGATTGTCATGAAAAAGCGCGTGATCTCTGGATGCGTAACAGTAACTGGCCCACCTGTTTCAATCTGGCGCCTGAAAAGCGGGACTACTGAGCCAGAAGACCCCAAGACGTTTCCGAAGCGCACCATAGAAAAGGTCGTTTTTGGGTTAGACGCTGCCATATCCTGCAACACCAGCTCCGCCATCCGCTTGGTGGCACCCATGACATTGGTAGGACGAACCGCCTTGTCGGTGGAAACCAACACAAACCGCTCAACCCCTGCTCCCAGCGCCTTCTGGGCCAGCACCCGAGTGCCTAGAACATTGTTGCGCAAACCTTCCAGCACGTTATGCTCGACCAGCGGCACGTGCTTATAGGCTGCCGCGTGGTATATCGTATTAACGCCGAAATGACTCAAGGTGTTGGCAACACGAGCGCCATCGACAACTGAACCCAATACCGGGTACAGCGGTATCTTCAGCCCCTGATCGGTGAGGAAAGAGCTCAACTCCTGTTCAATCGTGTAAAGTGCATACTCACTGACCTCGTAAAGCACCAACGCCTTGGGCTGATTCGCCAAAACCTGACGGCAAATTTCCGAACCTATGGAACCACCCGCACCGCTCACCAATACCGACTTTCCGCGGATACTGCCCGCGATCAGCCCTGGCATGGGCGGTACCGCATCACGACCAAGAAGATCTTCCGGATCCACATCGCGCAGTGCGTCCATCGACGTACCGGCGATAATCTCCATCATCGACGGTACCGTCTTAACCCGGATCGGATACTCGGCCAGTTTTTCAAGTATCCGGCGCCGCTGTTTAATACTGACCGATGGCAGTGCCAACAACACATGGGAGACCTTCAGCTCTTCAATCAGCTTGCCCAATACCGCAGGCGAATAAACCGGCATCCCTGCCACGTTGCCCTTCGACAGTGACTTATCGTCATCAAGAAAGCCTACTGCTTCAAACTCTGCCCCAGAGCTCAGCGAGCCAGCCAATTGCACACCTGAATGGCCCGCTCCGTAAATCAGTACCGGTGATTTATTCACATAGCGGGAGCGCAACGCATGGTAGTAATTCCTCACCAACAAACGGCTACCGCCAACGTAAACCAACGCCACCAAGGCGAAAATAACAGGAACGGATCGAGGAAACTGAGCAATATGCGACAGATAAGCCGCCGCCCACATCCCGACGGCCAGCAGAACAACCCCCTTGGCCACGGCACTTATAGCCTGGGCACCCATGAAGTGAACCACGGCACGATACAGCCCAAGGCGTATAAAAATGATAACTCCCAACACCGGAGTAAAAAGAAACAGCCACCAGCCCGGAGCCAGGAACTCCACCGGCCACCAATCCGCAAGACGCAGTGCATAGGCAGACCATAATGCCAACGGCAGCGCTACCAGATCCGCCAGCAGCATAATCAGCTTTTTAGCGCCCCGGTTAAGTGTCATGACCCGGTGATGAAGGGAGCGCGTCGGCAGGTTGAATTGATCCATGGGGGCTCTCCGAATTGCAGTCAGCTCTTAACCCGGTCACCACTCCCCTTGCCTTGAAGGGTCAAGAGAATATAGCGAAAGTAATTTTTCAGGCTCATTGAATCGATCATCCGTCGATCAACCTCTGCAAGCAGCTCGGGGGTCGACATATCAATCTCGTTCACCTGGGCCAACCCGGTAATACCGGGGCGCACTCTAAATACCCCTTGCTTTTCCCGCGCATCGGTAAGCTCCGTCTGGTTAAACAACCCTGGACGAGGCCCTACCAGACTCATTTCACCTCTAAGTACATTCCACAGCTGAGGTAGCTCATCAAGTTTTGTTTTACGCAGGAAGCGCCCAAACGACGTAATTGATGAACCGTCCGCGAGATGAGTTGCAACCGATGCCGTACCCTTTTTCATGGTGCGAAACTTCACCAGGGTGAACGGCTTTTGATGGCGCCCTACACGTACCTGGCGGAATAACGGCGCGCCGGTATCGAACAGCCCAATCAACCCTATCAATACCAATACCGGGAAACCAACGATCAATCCCAATAGCGCAAAGACAACATCAAAAGCACGTATCACTCAGGTCTCCCCGTAGGAGCGGCGCCGTCGCCGCGAACAATGTCATTTACCTGTTCATCAAAACACCGACGCAGTCCTTCCTCCACAGTGATCGGTGGCTCCCACCCTAGAAGTTCTCGAGCTTTTGAAATATCCACCCGCAGAGAGCCCAGTAACCGATCCGCCATCGCCTGCTTGCCCAACAAGGCCGCACCGAGGCGAAGCAGGAATGCTGGAACCGGAAGAATCCACAGCTGCCGGCTCATCGCGCGGGAGAGCCTCCGAAGCAGATCGGTTGTGGAGAGATCCTCACCATCGCCGGCAAGAAATATCTGGTTCGCAGCAGCGGGATGATCAATACAGGTGATGATCAGATCCACCAGATTATCCAACGCCACCAGAGAGCGCTGGTTATGAATAGCTCCTAGAGGCAAAGGCCTCCCCTTGCGCACCAACCGGATCAGACTGGCGAAATTACCTTTGACTCCGGGCCCATACACGAGAGGTGGCCGGATAATCACCAGCTCCATTCCTGTTTCGGCGGCTAACTGCTGAAGCCCCTGCTCGGCCTCCAGTTTCGATTGTCCATAAGGGTCTTGTGGGGAAGGAAGATCCTCAGCGGTGAACGGCTTGACTTGAGAAGTTTGCTCACCGTTCACCTTGATCGAACTGATAAAGATAAAGCGCTTTACCCCCGCCCAGGCCGCCTGCCGGGCAAGATTAAGCGTGCCATCCACATTAACGCGCCGATACTCCGCCAGCGGGTCGGCCAGTTGATCGTTCATGATTTGGGCGCGGGCGGCGGTGTGGATAACCACCTGCTGGCCACAGAGTGTGCCAGAAAAATCGGGGGCAGCGCCAAAATCACCAACGATATGCACCGGTACAATATGCAAAGGGACAGCGTCGTTACGCTGGGCCGAGCGCTGAACGGCCTGAACCTGAAACTCACTATGGCCAACCAACTGTTGTAGCAACGCCTGGCCCAGGAATCCACTCGCACCCGTTACCAGAACGTGAAGGCGTTCCTTCATCGATCGAGCAGCTCCCGATAGATATTCATGTGCTGCGCAACGATCATCTCAATCGCATAAGCCCGTTCCGCCAGAGCCCTGCCAGCCAGGCCCATTTGCCGGCGCCGCTCTGGCTGTTCAATCAGTGATTGAATCGTATCGGCCAGCGCCACGGCATCCTTTACCGGCACCAGAAGCCCCGTTTCAGCAGGGGTAATCGCATCCCTGCAACCGGGTACGTCGGTAGTGACCACAGCACGACCGCAGGCTGCAGCTTCAACCAGGCTCTTAGGTAGCCCCTCTCGATAAGATGGCAAGCAGACAATATTGGCAGCTGCATACTGTTCCGCAATATCATCACGATAACCCGACAACCTAACCAACTTTGCTGCAGCCCACCGATCCAGTTCCTGCCGGCTCACCGTTGTAGGATTACCCGGATCAGGCGAGCCGATTAAACGCATATCCACCGGCAAACCCCGCTGCTGCAACAACCGGGCGGCCTCTACAAATTCCACTACGCCCTTATCCCTGAGCAAACGTGCTGCCATCACTACTACTGGCTTTCCGTCCGGTTCCGGCAGGAAGGGATAATCTAGCAGCGCAACACCTGAGCCACGGATCATTCGCGCCTGATGTGGCCGTAACGCATTCAGGGATAAGAGTGCATCCCGATCATCCGGGTTCTGAAAAATAACCGCCAACCGCTTCTGCTTTAACGCAGCGCGATACAAACGAATGACCAACCAACGTCGCAGCCGGGCTGGAATAGAAGATGCGATAAATACCGTCCCAAGCCCCGAAATAGCCGCCACGACCGACTGGATACCCGTTATCCGTGCGGCTATACCACCGTAGAGTACGGGCTTAATTGTAATCAGATGCACCAGATCCGGCTTAATCCGGTGGAACAGGCGGATCAGTTGCACCAGCGTATTAAATTCGTTGAATGGATTTTGCCCGCTTCTGGCGAAGGGCAGCACATGGTGCACAAAACCCTGAACCAGAATGCCCTCAACACCGAGGCCCTCGGCCGTGGCCACATGCACCTCGAATCCCTGCTCCCGAGCAGCGATAGCCAACGGCAGGCGGTGGGATAAAAAGAACTCCGGTGCGTTGACGACAAAAAGGACAACTTTTGATCCTGAGCTCAAACCGCCCTATCCCACATGCTCTATATACCAGGGCATCGCTTTACTGATCCCATCCAAAATCCGGTACTCGGGCGCATAGCCCAGCTTCTCAGACGCCTTACCGATATCTGCCAGTGAGTGGCGAACATCACCGGCGCGGAACTCTCTATAAACCGGGTTCAATTCATAGCCTCTGCCGTTCTCAGCCAGGGCGGATCGTAGCGCCTGATAAAGATCATTCAGCGTAGTTCTGTCACCGACCGCTACGTTGTAGACCTCGTTTTTAGCGCTATCGGGAGCCGTTGCCGCCAACAGGTTCGCCTGCACCGCGTTTTCGATAAAACAGAAATCGCGGCTGGTTTCGCCATCGCCGTTTATATACACCTCACCGCCATGAATCATGGATGAGGTCCATTTAGGTATAACCGCGGCATAGGCCCCATTCGGGTTCTGGCGCTTACCAAACACATTGAAATAACGCAGGCCGATGGTGTTAAAGCCATAGGTTTTGGCAAACACATCCGCGTACAGCTCATTGACATACTTGGTCACCGCATAGGGTGAAAGCGGCTTGCCGATATTCTCTTCCACCTTGGGCAGTGCCGGGTGATCACCATAGGTAGAGCTGCTGGCGGCATAGGTGAAGCTCTTCACACCCGCCTCTTTCGCTGCGACCAACATGTTCAGAAAGCCGCTGATATTGGTGGCATTGGTGGCGATAGGGTCATTGATTGAGCGCGGCACAGAGCCGAGCGCCGCCTGCTGCAACACATAATCGACCCCGGCGCAGGCCTGCTGGCAATCCTCCAGAAGACGGATATCGCCCTCGATAAAAGTGAACCTGGCCCACTGTTCATCAGTAACCAGCTTCTGGACTTCTACCAGATTGTGGCGGAAACCGGTGGCAAAGTTATCAAGCCCCACCACCCGCTGATCCAGCTTCAACAGATGTTCCAGCAGATTAGAGCCGATAAACCCGGCAACTCCGGTTACCAGCCAGGTTTTTGGCGCTTCAGGCAAGGCCTGCAACAGTTTCTGATAGGCCGTCATTACTGTCTCCGCCCGTATGCCAATACTGGGCACATTGAATTACAGGCGAAGATCACAGGCTTCAGCCGGCTGGATATATTTAAGATCGTACACAACATGCTTCGGCTTACCCAGCGCATGCAACGCTTCGGCGCTCATCTCAACAAACTGTTTGTGGGCAACGGCCAGGATAATCGCATCGTAGGTACCGTCGACGAGAGACTCCACCGGCTTGATGCCATATTCGCCCTTGGCTTCGGCAGCCTTAACCCAGGGGTCATAGCAATCAACCTCTACGCCGTAATCCTCAAGTTCATGGATAATATCCACCACCCGGGTATTACGCAGATCCGGGCAGTTCTCCTTGAAGGCAAGTCCCATCACCAGCACCCGCGCCCCGGTAACATGGATCCGCTTTTTAAGCATTGTTTTAACCAGCTGACTGGCCACATAGGCGCCCATACCGTCATTCAAACGACGCCCGGCAAGAATAATCTCCGGGTGATAGCCAACGGACTGCGCCTTATAGGTCAGGTAGTAGGGATCAACGCCTATGCAGTGCCCGCCCACCAGTCCGGGCCGAAACGGCAGGAAGTTCCACTTGGTGCCCGCGGCTTTCAACACCTCTTCGGTATCGATCCCGAGCTTATTGAAAATCAGTGCCAACTCATTGATAAGGCCAATATTCACGTCACGCTGGGTGTTCTCGATCACCTTGGCGGCCTCGGCCACCCGTATAGAGCTGGCCTTATGGGTACCCGCCGTAATAATCGAACGATAAAGCCGATCCACTGTTTCAGCCACCTCCGGCGTGGAGCCCGAGGTCACTTTCAGGATAGAAGTGACACGGTGATCCTTGTCACCGGGATTGATCCGTTCGGGGCTGTAACCGCAGAAGAAGTCTTGATTAAAACGCAGACCGGATTCCCGCTCCAGCACCGGCACGCAATCCTCCTCGGTCGCACCGGGGTAGACGGTGGATTCGTAAATAACGACATCCCCCTTCTTCAGCACCTTGCCGATGGTCTCGCTAGCCCGGAGAAGAGGCCCCAGATCCGGCTGTTTGTTCTCGTTAATCGGCGTGGGAACAGTCACAATAAAAACGGTACAAGCACGCAGGTCTTCAATCTGGCTGCTGAACGACAGCTGAGTAGCAGCGGCCAGTTCATCGTTTTCTACTTCGAGAGTGCTGTCATAGCCCTCTCTAAGTTCGGCCAGACGGGAAGGACTGATATCGAAACCGAGCGTAGGGTATTTCTTGCCGAACTCGACAGCGAGGGGAAGGCCCACGTAGCCGAGACCAACTACCGCGATACTTTTATCTAGCATAAAAACGAGTTATCCGTATGCGCTGCAAATATGACTAATGAATAGCCTCGGAAATGATAGCAGTCAGTCTCGGCGCCTGAGCCTTCATAGAGTACCACTCTACTACCTTTTTTCTTCCTTCCACTCCCATTTGCTGCCTCCTTTCATAGCCGCTTTGAAGCATTTCAAACAACGTTCTTTTCCAATCCTCTAAAGAGTCAGCTAGTTGACCATTTCGCCCGCGTTCAACAATCTCGCTATTAACACCTACCGGCGACGCAACGACGGGGATACCGCATGCCATGTACTGAATCAATTTATATCCGCACTTGCCTCTCTCCCAAGGTGAGTCGACTAATGGCATGATGCCTATATCAAATTGCTGTATAGACGCCACTTCCGTGCTTTCTGACCAGGGCCAGACTTCTACAGGAGTACCTTCGAATTCTTCTGGGTTAGCCCCAATAGCCACGAAACGGACGGGCAGCTGTTTATTTATCATTTCAAATACCGGCACCAACTGCATCAGATAACGACTGGTCTGTGGCGTTCCAATCCAACCGACAATCGGCACTTCAATCTCTGACTTCTGCTGCTGCCGTTGATACCTGTTAGTGTCTATCACCGTAGGAATCAATTCGATTCTCTTTGCACCCGCTCGTTGAGCCCGCGCGGCGAGGTACTTGTTCCCAACAATCACAACTCTGGCGTTACGCATTACCGAGTCAATTTTTTTACCTAACAACCGCCTGACCAACAGGTTCGAGTGACAGTCATACCGATGGAACAGAGCGTCATCATAATCGACAACATAGGAAACGCCGGCGAGCCGCAATAAAGATTCGAAAAGAGCGGGCATGAAGGGAAAAAGTTCTTTTTCAATGACAACGACGTCGAAGCGTTTGGCGCTAAACAATATGATTAATCGTGCTGCATAGCCTTTGAGTACCTCCTGCCACCTGGAGCCACCGCTGTACAGTGCATTTAGATAACTATCAGACAATAACGGTTTAACCGTTACCTGAATACCCTGAGCCTGAAAGCACGGAAGATACTGCAAAAAGCGCACACGAGAGCTTGCGCCAAGGGCACCATAACGGGCGAGAAGAAGCACTTTCACGGGTTATAGCGCCCATCACCACGAAGAATATGCCCCATAGAGCGCCAGAGCATACGATAAGCCGCCCAGGTGTATTTCACTCCTGCAAAGTCGCGCCGTAACAAACACCAGATAGTCCGCGTTAAAGGCTCCAAAAGATTGGTTACAGCCAATAGGCACCAGGCCTTCCATTGTGGGAAATGTTTAAACGCGTAAAGCAATCGACTACGAAGCGAGTAGAAAAGACGATGTGCTTTTACCTGACGTGAAGCCCCGCCTCCGGCATGAAAGGCATTAGCCTCCGTTAAATACCAGATAGAAAACCCTGCATCCTTAACTACTTTTGAAAGATCAACATCCTCCAGGTACACGAAAAAACGCTCGTCAAATCCGCCTACCTGTTCAAACAACTCACGGCGCACCAAATAGAACGCGCCCATAACATGATCAACTTCACGCGAGGTGTCGTGATCCCAATCACTCATGTGGATACCTGAACCCGACAAACCCGGTAACTTGTTCACCCCCAAGGCCGACGATACGAAGCGCCCTAAAGTTGGGAGCCGGGCACAGGTACGGCTTACTTTAGATTGTTCATCGACCAGTTGAATACCGCAGACTCCGACTGTGGAGTTTTCTGGTTGCTCCATAAATTTAAGAGGTACGGATAAAGAGTTGCGTTCCAAGCGTGTATCTGGGTTAAGAAACAGTATATATGGTGAATTTCCTGACTTTGCGCCTAGGTTGCAAGCAGCCCCAAAGCCAAGGTTTGTAGCAGAATACCTAACCTTGACATTCGTCAGACTTTCAAGTGCCGTAGTAGAACCATCAGTAGAGGCATTATCTAAAACGACAATATGTGCTAAGTCTTCCTGTTCATGGATTATTAATGAATGGATGCACCGTTTTATTTGTAAGCCTGAATTCCAATTTACAATAACTATATCAATCATTCTCTAACCGCTGTTTTTATATTGTAAAGCAGGCTATCAATAAATTTGTCTTTTTGACAAAGCCCATTAATAATTATTCACAAGATATATTTTTTTAAAGTCCGAATAGTACGAGGATACTTAGCAGATAAATAGACATTAAGCGGCCGAATGCTGCATGACTTAAAACTTAACAACAAAACCACACCCAAGCTAAGGCGACCGCTTAAAAGTAGACCCTTAGCATTCATTGTACAAATCCATTTTTTACCGAACTGGCTCCCATATTTTTTAGCAATATCAAAGTATCCTTTATGTTCTCGCGCAGATACTCGATAATCACTGTCTGTTTTACTAGCCACATAATCGAACCGTTTTATCTTGTACGCATCTTTTATCTTTAGCGCTCTAATAAAAAGATCCCAATCCTCAAGAGAATTTAGATTTTCATCGAACCCTTTAAGTTCAACAAAAAAATCTCTTTTTATTAACACTCCAATATCAATGTTATTACTAAAAATAACATCATTCATTGATATGCGGCCAAACTTTTGATCACAAACCAATTCAATTCCAGAAAAATCACCAGTTTCCGTAAATCGACCAGAGGAAATAAACGAGTAATCATTACCCACTGTATTAAAAACTTCCACCATGGATTTTAACCGCCCGGGCATAAAACAATCATCATCGTCTAAGAAGGTTATTAACTCTCCACTAGCTACATTTACTCCAAAATTTCTAGCTTGCGATGCACCATGTTTTTTTGAGTTCCTAACGATTTTTATACGGCGATCATTACCCAACAACTGACGCAGATTATTTCTACAGTCGGTGTTGTTATCATCGACGACTATCACCTCTAGATTAGGATAGTTTTGATTCAATACAGATGCCACGGAATTTTGAACGCTATTTCTAGAATAGCATGTCGGAATAATAATACTTACGGTGATTTTAAAATTCTCCATATTATATTATTTTCTTAAAGCGATAAAAAAATTATTTAAAAACTTAACCCTAGAAAAATAAACCCTAATCTCATAAACCTTCACTAGAAAATCAGCCATAATAGCTGGAACATTCTTGCGGCTGACCATTTGAAATTTCCAATATTCCATATGGCTTTTAATCTTTTTTCTACGCGTATCCTCACTTTCTATAGATTCCTCTGATATATCATGAAAAAACACCGAATCTAACAAAAAGAAATTTTCTTTAATTCCTCTATAGTCCAAGCAGTATTCAGTATCAACCCCATAAAAAACAAGATTCTCGTTAAAACGAACACCTAGATTCCAAACGGGTTCTGTTATGACCATACCACTACCAACAGCGAAAAGATTATCTGCTTTTTTTAGACCTAGGTCAGAGTTACAATATGAGTAAATAGTTACTCGATTCATAAAACCTATAAGACTTTGTCTTCTAGGTGATATAAATGTCTCTAACTTCAGAGTCTTTACCTTTGGAACGGCCAACACATCACGCCCTAGCACCAAATCTAACTCTACAACAAAGAAATTAGACACCACTGTATCTTGGTCTAAAATAACCAAGATATCTTTCTGATCTTTAAGTAAAAAATCCCCAAAAAAATTATAAATTTTAGATAGAGATGTATTTTCACCATCACGGTAAAATTTCACATCAGAAGAGAATGGCATACAGGAACGTACCTGATAAAGGCTATCCTGCTCAAAATCTTTCGGGCTGTTATCTTTAATTATTAAGCAACAGTTCTTATCTAATTGAGCGACTAAACTTTTAAACGTCTTTGACTCAGTAACCTTTTCCTTGTATATAACAATTAAAAAATTCTTCAAAATCCCACCAAGTCTCGGCACTTAAGAGATTTAATATTAAAATACACACTTATAGGATAATTGATATTAAACATATTATTAATTAGTGGAAACCGCAACGATTATTTTACAGCTACGACAGTCAAAAACTCTTCACAGTTTTTTTTCCTAGGCCAGTGAAAAAAAAGTATAAACCTTAAGAAAATCTTATTAGAAATACTATCGTATTCACATTTTTCTATTCTAGAACTTTGTAGAGCCATCCCTTTTCTCACATCAACTCTCGACCTAAAAATAGCCTTTTTAAAACAAGAGTTAATAATAACATTTTCAATTCCTTTTTTACTAAAAAGGACTAGATGCCTCGGTGCTTCTATACCTCTCCAGCTCTTACCAAAAAACTGCATCCCCTTACTTTCAATATTAGGGGTTTCAATGTATAAATAGCCTCCAGGTTTCAGACAGCTATATGCGAGATGCACAAAGTCCGAAGGATTATGCACATGCTCTATTACATGATTAATGGTTATAACATCGAATATCTCTCCAGAATAAGCTATTTCTTCAAGACCTCCTTGAACTACATAAAAACCTCGTTCTTTGGCAACGGCAAGGGCTTTAGGATCTGGCTCAACCCCCTTAACAATCCAACCCGCTTCGGACGCAATAGCAAGAAAATCTCCATTCCCACATCCGACGTCCAATAGCCTTTGCCCGGTTTTTGGCTTTTTAAGATAACGATAGCGAGCATTTGCCGATCTTCGAAATTTTGGATAACAGAGAAGTAACCATGCTCCAAGGCGAATAGAGGGCTTACGCGCAGTTCCGTGATGATAGTTATAATATCCGTTTGCAAGCATACGAAGTATTTTCCGTCCAAAGCTCAACTTATCAAAGTGCGTCTGCTGCTCAGATAGAATTTCATGCGTGTAATATTCACCATAAGCCTTATGAATACTGGCTTTGTCTGGGCGCGGGTTTAGGTAACCACTTTTACAGCTATTGCATTGATATAATTTCCACGATCCAGGCGCGACAAAAAAAGTATTATCTACAAGATCATTGAATAACAATGTACTTTTTTTATTTCCACAGACAGGGCAACATTTAACATATTCCAAATTTTCTTCTGGCCAGGATTTAATAGACACGTCAGCTTTATTCATAAGATTATTTTATATAAGAAATTCAGAAAAACCATTTTCTTTTAAAAACTTGTTCTAAGAACCTCAACAACTCTTCTGGAATATTCTTAGATACCCAATATATATAAACAAAAAACAAAGCAGACACCACACCTACCACAAGCCAAAATGTGTAGTTTAAAATCACCAAACACATAGAAAAAAACATTAGCATTACAGGTAGAGCCAAGACCTTAACTGATGATTTTAACATGTTTGCATTAAACAAGAGAATTATAGTATCTGCAAATGCCCTCGTAGAAAATGCTATAGCCGCGCCAAGTATCCCAATATATTCCAACCCAAAATATAATAGCAGGAAATAAGGAACCACTTCTGCCAAATGACATTTAGCGACTATATCCGGTTTACCAGAAGCCTGAAGTAAAGCATGAGGTACCATCGCGATTGCATTAGTCCAAAACCCCAGTAAAAGTATTTGTCCAATAAAAGTAGATTTGCTGGCAAAGTTTTCTCCAACCCAAAGCTCAAAAAACCATTCCAGAGACAATATACCTAACAAAAATAAAGGAGTAATAATAATAGCCAACGATCGTAGTGCTTTATCTGTCAGAAGTCTGCCGTGTTCGCCACTCCCGCTACTAGCAAGACGTGGGAACATAGCTGAAGAAAGAGCAACCGGAATAACAGTTGTCCTTTCCGCCAATTGGAAAGGGACTGTGTAATAAGTTACATACTTTGCACCTAGCAGTGCACCAATTACGAACCTGTCAAGAATAACCATCATAGGTCCGATTACAGACGATACTGTTACCCACCCTCCGAACTGAAAGAGCTTCCCTGATAGCTCTTTTGATACTTTAACACCTTGTCGTTTTAGTAAGTGTGAGTAACAACGCTGAAAAAGCATTGCAGCAACGAAAACACGTGTAATAATCGTTACAGGGAGCAACCATTTAAGGTCAGGGCCATGGAGCACTGCTACAGCGAGAGGAATAATCTGAAGAAGGGCTGTCCCGCATACAGAGATTACATTCAATTCCAGAAACTTAGATAGTCCTTGTAATGTACCAGAAAATACCCCCGACATCGTTGCAATTGGCACCGCGAGAGCAAGCCAATACACAGAATTTACAATCTCAGGTTTAAGTACATCATCTACTGATAATTGCCTGCCAAAGAAAAACAATGCAACTGGCCACATAATAGCGGCACCTAAGACTCCAAAAATGCTATTTATTGTCAGGGCGGTCCAAAACGTTTCGGATCGTTCACCTCTTTTATTGCTCGATAACATCGCAATCCGCTGAGCCGTAGCGCGCCCTAAACCCAAATCGAAAAGGCCAAAGTAACCCAGTAACAACCATGCAATTGCCAAAATACCATAGCGAGATTCACCAATAACACTGATATATATTGGTATCGTAATTAGAGATACTGCTATTGGAATTATTGAGCCAACCAGGTTATATAAAGTATTTTTACGGATACTCATATTATTCAGTTAAAATTAGTAAATATTACTTACCGAGCATCGAGTGGCTGGTTAGCTATAATTGAATAGAAAAATTTTTCAGTTATTCGATACAACCCAATTCACAGATAAGGCAGATTAGATTCTGATTTTAATGCGGTCGTTCACTCGTCCTAATATTTCTTTAAGCGCCAACCTTGGTTCTTTATCCCCATGCACCAGCCGCACCTCCTTCGACCCATGTTTGATTCCCTTCACAAAATTAACCAGCCCCCGCTGATCGGCATGTGCAGAATAACCACCGATGGTTTCGACCCTCGCACGGATGGTATAGCGCTCACCATCGAGTTCAACGTAGCCGTTCTTTGGTCCATAGCTTTGAATATCCCGTCCGGGCGTACCCTCAGCCTGATAACCCACAAACAGCACATCATGGCGCTCATCGCTCAGCATCGCTTTCAGGTAGTTGATGATCCGGCCCGCATTGCACATACCGCTGCCGGCGATAACGATGCCCGGGCGGCCCGAGTTCGCCAGGTGATGCACCATTTTCAGGTGTTCATCGTGGCTATCGACGGTCAGCAGAGTATCAAATGCCAATGGCTTGCGGCCCTGTTTCAACCGGGCGTGGGCCTCTTCATCCCAGAACGGCTGTAACTCCCGATAGGCATCGGTGAACTTTGATGCCAAGGGCGAGTCCAGTATCACGGGTAGATCGCCGTCGAGTATATCTTCCATCTCATAGAGCAGCTCCTGGGTACGGCCTATGCTGAAGGCTGGGATCAAGACCGTACCGCCATTTTCCAGTCCGCGGTCAATAGCCGCCTTGAGGCGGTATTTACGAGTTGCCCGGCTTTCGTGATTACGATCACCGTAGGTGCTTTCCAGCACCAGAACATCAGCTCGATAAGGCGGTTTGGGCGCCGGGAGCAGCGGTGTATGGCTAGCGCCGAGGTCGCCGGAGAAAACGATTCTGGTGGAGGCTTGGTTAATCGCGGCGGGGGCGCCGGTCTTACGGCTCGGAGATCGCCGCTGGCAGTCTACTTCGACATAGGCGGAACCGAGTATATGTCCCGCGCGCTGTAGCCTGATTTGTACCTTTCGCTCATTAGAATCAAGCAGCGTAAACCACTCTTTGTATGGCAACGCTACGATGCGCGACTCGACCTCGCCCAGGTAACGCTCAACCTGGGTGCTATCGCGACTTATCCCCAGCCTGAAGGCATCTTCCAGTACCAGAGGCAGCAGCTTGGCCGAGGGTTGGGAGCAGATGATCGGCCCCTTGAAGCCCGCGGCCAGCAACCAGGGGATGCGCCCTACATGATCAATATGAACGTGGGTGACGATCAGCGCCATCACACTGCTTATATCAAAGTCGATCGCCTGACGGTTGGCGCTGTTGCCGTTACCTGTTTCCGCCCCCTGGAACAGCCCGCAGTCGATCAACAGGCTGTGGTTATCATCGATGTGCAGTTGATGACAGGAACCGGTCACACCATCCCGGGCGCCGTAATGCTGAATCTCTTTATATGGCATATCCCTTTGCCCCTTGCCGCTCCTTTAGATCACTCTAACGGAGTGAGCGGCACGCTACCGCCCGAAGGTTGCCGGGTACACCTCAAACCCAGTGGCGCTTGTCATGATTGGTCGTTCAAACAACTGTTAGATGGTAAAGGAGTTTTAAGCAGGTAGCACCCGCCCTATCCGCTTTGTAGCGGAAAACAGGGGGCTGGATCAATGGCAGGGTTATATTGGCGGGGATTATTGACGATGGATCGGCTAACGGCTCCCAGATCCTGTTGATCTGAGAGCCTGAACGTTCAAACGTCAGTAGGCGTTTCTGTTGATAAACCCCTTAAACAGGGTCGCCAGGATGATCTTCAGATCCAGCCAGAGTGACCAGTTGTCGATATACCAAAGATCGTACTGGACACGCTTTTCCATCTTTTCCAGGGTATCGGTTTCACCACGGTACCCATTCACCTGGGCCCAGCCGGTGATCCCTGGCTTAACCTTATGACGGCGCATATAGGATTCGACGATATCCTTGTAGTACTCGTTATGCGCCAGGGCATGGGGGCGCGGCCCCACGATGGACATGCGCCCCTGGAGCACGTTGTAAAACTGCGGCAGTTCATCCAATGAAGTACGGCGCAGGAAAGCTCCAATGGGCGTTATACGACAGTCGCCCTTGGTCGCCTGGGTGACCTGGCCATCGCATTCCTGATGCACTTTCATCGAGCGGAATTTGTATACCTTGAAGCGGCACCCGTTAATACCGGTGCGATACTGTTTGAACAGCACCGGTCCCGGTGATGTCAGTTTGATCGCCAAAGCTATCGCCAGACAAAGCGGCGAAATGAGCAACATGATCAGCCCTCCGATGAGCAGGTCCTCGCCCCGTTTGAAAACCCGGGCCGGACCACTCATCGGAGTAACACTTAAATCGATGGAGTACATCCCCGCAACCGAGCTGACGCGATGATTCAGCAAGGGGATATCCCTCAGCTCTGGCATATAGCGGATCTCGATGGTTTCGTTACGCAGCGCATACATCAGCGCCTTGACCAGCGAGCCCATATCCAGAGGCACACTGATCCAGACTTCATCGCACCCTGACTGGCGTATTTTCTCGACTGTTTTCTGTAAAAACGAATCGGTACACGCCTCACTGAGGCGGGTCACCCCTCCGATGGAAAAGCCTTCATTACTGTTCTTGCGCATTTTTCGCGCCACCTTCAGCAAGGTCGCCGGGGGGCCCAGCAGATAGACCTGGCGGCGATTTCGGCCGCTGGTACGAAGGTGGCTTAACAGCAGGTGGGCAGATACACGTGCGGACCCTGCAAGCAGAAACGAGATGAGCAGGGAGAAACCAAGCCAGAGCCTGGAGTACTTTTGCGAGGTATCGGTAAAGTAGATCAGGGTGGCGATGATCAGCGAGACCAGTGCCCAGTTCTGTAGCAGGTTAACTAATAGACGCAGAAGGCTGGTGGTACGCCACTGACTGTATGACTCAGTCGTGTAGTTGACGAGGATGATACATAGCATCATGACGACCGTTGCCAACACGAAATGGTCGGTAACCGGCATCGTACCGAAACGCAGCAGATAGGCAGCGCTGCTGCCCAGTAACACCGCGAAACAGTCAGACAGCATCGCCAGTCGATGCATGGGGTACGCACGCACCTCTAACGCCGGAGCTTCAGACATTTATCAACGGCTCCCATAAGACGGCAACGCCTGAAATATATGAAGTCGGAGGACTAACAACTGCAGCCGACCTGTTTTTTCTATTTATGAAAGCTGAATAGGGCACTTTAGATTAGAGCCTCTGGATTTAGGACGACCGGGCCTGATGACTCTTCCACCGGGCTCGACTCAGCTATTAGTGCCGGTAAACCTCATTCAGGTTCCACATTGCCCTGTTTTAGTTCAGCCAACATTTTTTTCAAGTCATCCTTCCATTGAGGTATTTCCATCCCCAGAAGCGATGACAGTTTTGAACTGTCCAGAACCGACCAGGCGGGACGCTTTGCCGGGGTGGGATATTGCTCCGTCTTGATCGCCAGAACCTGCGGCTGACGCGTCAACAGGCCAAATGCTTCCGCCTGCGCGAAGATCTCTTGAGCAAACTCGAACCAACTGCAGTCCGGCGCTCCGCTGAGGTGATATACGCCCCAGGGGAGTGGCTGATGCTCAAGGTGACGCTGAGCCAACAACCAAAGCACTTTTGCGATAGCGGCAGCCGAGGTCGGCCCACCCTGCTGATCCGCGACCACAGAGAGCGTGTCTCGCTCCTTTCCGACCCGGAGCATGGTTTTAACAAAGTTATTGCCCAGAGCCCCAAAAACCCAACTGGTTCGCAACACGATATAGCGGCTGCAACCTTCAGCCAGGGCCTGCTCCCCCGCCAGTTTACTGGCACCGTACACCCCGGTCGGGCCGGTTGTATCCGTTTCGCGGTATGGGCTGTCTGCATCACCGGCGAAGACATAGTCGGTGGATATATGTAAGACAGGGATACCCAGCTTTTCGGCTGCACAGGCCAGGTTTGCGACGCCATCCCGGTTCACTGCCCACGCCCGCTCAGCATCGGATTCGGCCTTATCCACCGCGGTATAGGCCGCGGCATTAATAATCAAGCCCGGCTGGAGCTCTGCAACCTTTGCCTCCACAGCCTTCGCGTGGGTAATATCCAGACTCGCCGAATCCAACCCAATCACCTCGAACGCGTCTGGCGCAAGGCGCAATAGTTCTCGGCCTACCTGACCTCTGGCACCGGTAATCAAAACACGCATGGGGGCCATCCTTCAGTAAAGCTCTTTCAAGCCGGGATAGTGGCTATCCTTCTCCGACAGCTGAACGTCCGACAGCGGCCAGGCAATGTTCAACAGCGGGCAGTTCCAGGCGACTCCCCCTTCGTCACTGGGGTCGTAGTAGTCGGTACATTTGTAGACAAAATCCACCGTCTCGCTGAGAACGACGAAGCCATGGGCGTAACCTGGCGGCACCCAAAGCTGGCGGTGGTTGTCTTCACTCAGCTCAACACCCACATACTGCCCAAAGGTAGGCGAGTCTGGATTAATGTCTGCGGCCACATCATAGACCGCACCCCGGGTGACACTGACCAATTTCCCCTGAGGCTTGGTTTTCTGAAAATGCAGCCCACGCAATACCCCTTTACGGGAGCGGGAGTGGTTATCCTGCACAAAAGCCAGATCGATACCTGCTTCCTCTTTATAGCGCCGGGCACTGAAGGTCTCTTTGAAAAATCCCCGATGGTCACCAAAAACCTGGGGCTCTATGATTTTCACCCCGGCCAATGCGGTGTCTATCACTTTCATAGCGCTTTTTCCTCCTGCGCCAGCTTGAGCAGATACTGTCCGTATCCCGTTTTTGCGAGCTGCTGGCCCTGAGCCTGCATCCGTTCACGTGAGAGCCAGCCATTGCGGTAGGCGATCTCTTCAAGACAGGCAATCTTGAGGCCCTGGCGGTGCTCCACGGTCTGCACGAACATCGCTGCCTCAAGAAGGCTTTGGTGGGTTCCGGTATCCAGCCAGGCAAAGCCTCGGCCAAGCAGCTCCACGTTCAGCTCGCCTCGATCCAGATAAGCCTGGTTGATGCTGGTGATTTCCAGCTCTCCCCGGTGCGAGGGTTTCACCTGCTTGGCGATTTCAACCACCGCATTGTCATAGAAATAAAGGCCTGTCACCGCGTAGTTGGACTTCGGCTTGGCTGGTTTCTCCTCGATGGAGATCGCCTTGCCGTTGGCATCAAAGTCGACCACACCGAAACGCTCGGGATCATTGACGAGGTAGCCAAATACAGTCGCCCCCGATGGACGGCTCGCAGCTGCCTGCAACTGGCGGCTAAAACTCTGCCCATAGAAGATATTGTCGCCGAGCACCAGGCAAACGCTGTCATCACCAATAAACTCTTCGCCGATGATAAACGCCTGCGCAAGCCCATCAGGCGAGGGCTGTTCGGCATAACTCAGCTCTACACCGTAATCGGAACCATCGCCAAGAAGCTTCTGAAAGTTAGGTAAATCTTCCGGGGTAGAGATCACCAGAATTTCACGAATGCCCGCCAACATTAAAACCGACAGCGGATAATAGATCATCGGCTTGTCATAGATCGGAAGCAGCTGTTTGGATACGCCCTTGGTAATTGGATACAAACGCGTGCCGGAGCCTCCGGCCAGAATAATACCCTTCATCCCTTTTCCCCCAGTCGACCTAGCTGATATTCACCACTGAGCACCCGCTGCCACCATTCCGGATTATCCAGGTACCACTCCACGGTTTTGCGGATACCGCTCTCGAACGACTCCTGCGGTACCCAGCCCAACTCTCGCTGTATCTTGCCGGCATCGATTGCGTAACGTACATCATGCCCCGGACGGTCTTTTACAAAGGTAATGAGATCACGGTAGTGCGCTATCGGCTCATCTGAAGACCAGTCAGTAGATGCAAAAGTCCCCGGCGCGACCATTTCCTGCAGCAAATCGCAGATGGTTTCTACAACCTCAAGGTTACGTTTCTCGTTGTGGCCACCAATATTGTAGGTCTCACCAACCGCACCTTCTGTGGCTACCTTCACCAGAGCACGAGCGTGGTCCTCCACATAGAGCCAGTCGCGAATCTGATTGCCATCACCATACACCGGCAACGGCTTACCGGAGAGCGCATTGAGTATCATGTGAGGTATCAGCTTCTCCGGGAAATGATAAGGCCCGTAGTTGTTGGAGCAGTTGGTTACCAGCGTGGGCAGGCCATAAGTACGTTGCCAAGCGCGCACCAGGTGATCAGAACTTGCCTTGGAAGCAGAATATGGCGAACTCGGCTCGTAAGAGGTCGTCTCGGTGAACAGATCATCTGTACCTTCCAGATCACCGTAAACTTCATCGGTGGAAATG
Organism: Marinobacterium lutimaris; assembly: GCF_900108065.1. Lineage (GTDB taxonomy): Bacteria > Pseudomonadota > Gammaproteobacteria > Pseudomonadales > Balneatricaceae > Marinobacterium_D > Marinobacterium_D lutimaris. The sequence goes on from NZ_FNVQ01000002.1 coordinate 596,121, forward strand.
TGGTGGAAACGAAACCCTGCCTTTTCATCATTGCCCAGCCCGGACCAAAACCGCCGTGTTGCCTCCAGCAGTGTATAGGTACCGACCACATTGGTCTCGATAAACGCTGCCGGACCGTCAATGGAACGATCCACATGGCTTTCAGCGGCCAGGTGCATCACATGGGTCGGTTTGAACTCGGCAAAAACACGATCCAGCCCTGCAGCATCGCAGATATCAACTTGATCGAACCGGTACCTGGAGGAATCGGTCACTCCGCTAAGAGACTCAAGGTTGCCTGCGTAGGTAAGTTTATCCAGGCAAGCTACCTGGCTGTCGGTATTTTCAATCAAGTGCCGCACAACGGCCGAGCCGATAAAACCTGCACCACCGGTTACTAAAATTCTCATAATGCCTAAACTGCCCTCAGTTTTCCGGATGCCAGGAAACCAGCAACTCTTCATACTCTGTAAGGATCTGTTGCCAAGTAAACCGCTCGACAAAGCGTTTGCGACTGGCACTCTTCATCAGATTTTTCGTCTCGGTATCTGGCAACAGGCGCTCAAATAGCACGGCACACTCATCCTCATCTTTGAAATAGGCGGCGCCCTCTCCTGCAACCCAGCGATTGAAATGATTGTCCTGCGCAATGACCGCAGAGCCGGCACCCAGTGCCTCAACCAGCGATGGGTTTGTCCCCCCTACACGATGACCATGCAGATAGAACGCGGAATAAAACCGTAAAGCTCGAACCACTGCCGGTTCATAAATTGCCCCGGGGAAAATAACTTCGTCACTGGCCGCCGCCATGACGTCCCGATGATACGAGTTACCCTCTGGCCGAAAGTTACCAAGCACAACCAGTTTGTGCGCACGCGGCTTTCGGCTGAAAGCGCGTACCATTTCCAGAAACGAGTTTTCCGGCTCCGGACGCGCAATGATCACAGAGAAACATTCCGGCTCGATCCCGAAGGTTTTTAACTGCTCGGAATCCCCTTCTACGACCTCATCACCGCCGTAAGGAATCATAGTAATTTTGCGACCGCTCACTCGCGTTTCAAGATGCGCCTTGATTTTTGGATGGTCGGCGACCAAGTGATTGCCGATCCAGCACCCCGCACGCTCGTTTAGCCAGAACCAGGTTTTCGCGACCCAGCCCCACTTGTCCCGTTTCCATTCAATGCCATCCATATTGATGACATTCACCTGCCCCTTTACCCGTTGCAAAAGGTTGAAAATGGCTGTGTTATAGCCCAGCGTAAGAAACAGGCCATCTCTTGAAAGCGCATGTCTGGTTGCTTTCCAATCAAAAATAATGGTGCCTGCTGCTCCGGAACGACTTACCGGAATATGGATACGGCGCACACCCTGCCAATAACTCTCAGACAGATTACCGTCACCTTCTTCCTGACAGTAAACCGTCACATCCCACCCCTTTTCGACTAGAAAAAGTGAGAGTTTTTCAGCAAATGACTCGAAGCCTCCATGCTGCGCAGGTACTCCACGAATACCTAGAATATTAAGCTTTAAATCCATCAATCTATTTTTCTCTTAAATAGAGTCGTAAAAAACCCAAACACGAAGAAAACTAAAATTGATGGTAATACGAGACAGAAACCCAGTATTCCAAACAATCTGCGGGCAAATGACATTGGCGACTCGTCCACATAGCCAATTAATTTACTGGCAAAACGAGCCCAGTAAAAATCCGGGGCCAATTCAGACATACAACGGCGCATATTTGCAACCTGCTCTGGAGACTGACTCAACCTCAGAAGCGTTGCAGACAATTCCGACTGGAGAGCAACAACCCCTGCTTTCGACTGATCTAGCCGGCGTCCCCACTCATCGTCCCTGTTTTGGACAATAGGCAGCCCCAGGGTAAGACAGTCAAAATTTCGAGTCCTGGAAGCGTAGTCGTTTTCATACCCCTCCCCTCCCCAGACAAGGGAGATATCGAAGCCACTCCAAAATTCGAAGCGCTGGGAAAAATCCACCCAAGGTAGAAAAAGAATATTTTCTCTATATTCAGGGTCGACGAAGGCGAGCAACTCCTGCCGTCGCTTTTCATCGACACCAAAGAACACAATTTTAAGTCGCTTATTTCTGCCAATCGCCTTTGATACTTCAGCGAGCACCGCGCCCAGATCGAACCAGCCATAGGTACCCCCTAACCAGCCGATCAAAAAATCGTCATCGGTGATCAGGGTGCCTCCCAGTTCCGCCAATCGCTTCCGGCCACTCTCTTTTGACCAACCCAGATGTTCGCTACACCCAAAAGGAATCACCTTTATGCGGGAAAACTCATGGGTCAGGAAAAACGGGGCGGCTATCCCCCGGAACAGGTCCAGCTGGCGTTTGTTGGCGACGATAACAAGGTTGAATACTGATGCACCCAACAGGCTACGAGCCACGTTAAAGTATGCTTTGATCAACAGTTTGAGCGATAAAGGGCCGCCAGTATTCCGAATCACTTCATCGAGTTCTATCCAGTGAGGTACGTAACCATCAAGAACGACACGCTTGCCCAGAAGCCCCGACAGCATAGCCAGCAATAGCACTATTGGCCCGCCACCGTGAAGGACAATAACATCGGCTTTCAGAAGGCTTTTAATCAGTAGCCAAAGGTTCGCAACCGGTACAAAACCCACGTTCTCCGGGACTCCCAGGCTATCTCCTGAGCGACCGCACAACGAAACGTCATGGTTCAATTTCACCAATTCACGCGCAAGGGCGGCATAACGCATCTCGGGCCCCCTCAGGGCGGCACCATAGTCACCTTTGTATAACAGCAAAAACCTCATACAGCCCTCTTAGTCCAAAAACCCGGTACTACACGAACCACTCCCAGCTTTGACTGAGCCATTAAATATCAGTTCTCGGCATACGAGGCTTCATCGGGGACGCTACGCCTAAGGAAAAACACGCAATAAAAAGCAAAGGCTCCGATCGCAACAAACGATATAAAATAAACATATATATAAACATAGAAAAATATTAGAGTATATAAATATAAAATTGAGTATAGAAGTGTAAATCGGCGATCCATTTTTGCCTTCCGGTACACGGCCCCAAGCAGTACCGCCAAAGAAAAGCTACCCAAGAAAACGCCAAAAGCGCCAAAATCAACATAGAAATTAGACACAAATGTAGACGTCAGCTCCGCATAAAAATCAATACCCAACATTTGATTTTTATAAGTACCGAAATCCATTTGATGCCCAGGCAATAGGGAGTAAAAGGCATAAAACGTATACCGCCCCCCTTCGAGCCCATCCAGACCCGCCTCCACCAACCAATCAAAAACCATAAACCCATAGGTCAAGGTTAGATAGAGAGGATAAACAGCATATTTTATCGCAGAAGGCTCTCCGATAAGCTGCTCATCGATCATCCCCATATAATCGACACCAAAAGCGATCTCTCTATAAAATTTCATCAGTACAAATGCAGATATAAAAACACACCCAGCAATTGTCCATTTAAGGCTTATCATTCGATCACGATTAAGCACAAAAAATATGCACAGTATCGCAAGCATCAACATAAAATCAGATCGATTTCCGGTGAGCGATAGTAAAAAGAAACCAAACAAACCGACCAGAAAGACTTGAATTCTGACAAGACCTTGATCAAACGATGCAGTCACAATGAGCAGGCTAGAAACTATGCCAAGAGAAATCGCCAACAGATGCACATAGCCATTAACTTGCATGCTAAATCTTAATGACTCAACATCTTTCGACAGAATCGGAATACCACCAAGCAGATAAAATTCATAGAACAAGCAAGCACAGGCTAGAAAAAACCATGAAAAAAGCCCCCACAATAGTATAGGCCTATGTACCAATCTTACCTGACTCACCGGAACCGATTTGGTCCGAAAAAAACAGTTTTTCAGCAACCAAAGAAGATAGCAGCTTACTAAACCCACAAAAAAAGCCAGTACAGCAATCAAAATCAAGCTTTCAGTTTTCTCAGAAATATTACCAACAGTGTAAACAAACTCTATTTTTGTAAGCAGATATGGAAATACAAACCCCATAAAGAAGGCAAATCCTGGCCTTGAATAAAAATAATTCATTTCCAGAACTCCAGGCGTGAATATTTAAGAAACTCCAACAACAACCAATCTATCAAGCATCTCAGGGCCCAAACGACAGCCACCCCTTCTAATCCGAAACCTTTTTCAATCACAATAAATATGGCGACCAGATAGAATGGCACTTCCGCAAGATGAAGCAACGCTGTCACCTTAGATTTCCCCGCCGCCTGCAGGATATTATAGGGGACACTTCCCATGGAGTTCACTAGAACGCCACAAAGAATAATCAGGAATATAACATAGCTTTTTTCCTGATATTCCTGTCCCACCCAAAGATTCAAAAAATACTCACCAAAAAAATAAACACCAACAATTACTGGAAGAACAAGAAGAAAATTAGCGATATACGAGTATTTCTGCAGCCTTATAATTTCATTTTTATTTTTATCATGAATCAGCGCACTGATTCTTGGAAACATAACCGCGCCAATGGAAGCAGGTACGAGAAGTAATTTTGTCGCCATTTCATAGGGTACGGTATAAAACGAAACAACCGCCATGGATATCATCGAACCGATGATAAAACGATCGAAATACACCATCACCGGACTGATAGTGTTGGATAGCGTCATCCACCCGCCAAAACCTAGCAAGCGATAAATATTCTGTTTGGATACCGAAAGATAGGAAAAAGAGACGAGCTTTCTTACGCCTGACCAGTAGTACAAACAAAGCAATACCCTGGCGAATACCAACGAGACAACGGCATAGAAAAAATTGCCGAAGAGATGAAAAAACAATAGAGGCCCCAGAAACATCCATATACCCAGAGGGATCCTCCCAATTGAAACCAGCTTGAACTTCTCAAACCCTTCAAGCACGCCACGTAATCCCGTTGCCCAGACGGTAAAAGCGACTGCCAGCCCGGTCACTTGCAGCGCAGCCTGAGCAGTATCGACCAGATCCGCGGCTATGTTAAATACGTTGCGGCTCAGATAACTCGCGCTGAGCAGAACCAGACAGCCAGCGACAAAGCCGGCCACTAGCACAACAGCCATACCCGTTGAGTACAGCTGGTCGACCTCATTTTCATCGCCAGCAGCCCGTGCCCGGGCGATGCTTTGGGTCAGCGCACGTCCAATACCAAGATCGAACAGGGTGAAATACCCAATAAACATCCAGAGGATAGTGAGAAAACCAAAAAGTTCGTTGCCAAACTGGGTCACCATTAAGGGAATAGCATAGAGACCCGCCAACAATGGCAGAAAGTTTCCGGCAAAAACCCAGGCTAACTTACTCTTCACCCAACGCCCTTAGTGGAATACTGGTTCAAACTGGACAAGAAAACTCATTCAAAGTGGCAGAAACTCAGGAGTATCAAGGTTTTAGCGCTGGGTCACCAAGGTTTCTCCCGCAATAAAAACGCTACCAGTGCCGTAATGAGCTTCTTCTGTTCATATACAGAAAGGCTGGAGCAGTTAATTCCCATTAAGCTCCTACCCTTCTGAAATAAACCTTATTGATTAAATACTTAATCGTTACCAAAAAGATCTCGCGTATAGACCTTATCGATCACATCACTAAGATCATCGGCACGCCGGTTCGCGATAATCACGTCACTCACCTGCTTGAACTCTTCCAGGTTATCGATCACGCGGGAATGAAAGAACTCCGCCTGTTCAAGAACAGGCTCGTACACCACCACCTCAATCCCTTTTGCCTTGATACGCTTCATCACGCCCTGAATAGCAGATGCACGGAAGTTATCGGAGCCGGACTTCATCACCAGGCGATAAATGCCAACGACCTTTGGCCCCTTGGCAAGAACGCTATTTGCAATAAAGTCTTTGCGGGTGGAGTTCGCATCGACGACAGCGCGGATCATGTTGCTGGGTACATCCGCGTAGTTTGCCAACAGCTGCTTGGTATCCTTCGGCAGGCAATAGCCGCCGTAACCAAAACTCGGGTTGTTGTAGTGGCTACCGATACGCGGATCAAGGGAAACACCATCGATGATCTGACGGGTATCCAGACCGTGAGTGGCTGCGTAGGAATCCAGCTCATTGAAGTAGGCGACACGCATCGCCAGGTAGGTGTTCGCAAAGAGCTTGATCGCTTCCGCTTCCGTGCTCTCGGTGAAAAGCACAGGAATATTTTCCTTGATAGCGCCCTGCTTGAGCAGCTCTGCGAATTTTTCCGCTCGGGCGCTCCGCTCACCTACGACAATGCGTGACGGGTGCAGATTGTCATACAGTGCCTTGCCTTCCCGCAGAAACTCCGGCGAGAAAATCAAGTTGCTCGCACCGAACCGCTCGCAGGCTTCTTTGGTGTAACCGACCGGCACTGTAGATTTAATAACCATTACCGCTTCAGGGTTGATTGCCATCACATCCCGTATCACAGACTCTACACTGCCGGTGTTGAAATAATTCGTTTCGGGGTCGTAATCGGTTGGCGTTGCGATAACCACATAATCAGCTCCACTGAAAGCGGCAGCTTTATCCGTAGTCGCCAGCAAATCCAGTTCGCGCTCAGCCAGGAAGGTTTCGATCTCCCTGTCCTCAATCGGTGATTTGCGCGCATTGATCAGGTCAACCTTCTCCTGCACGATATCCAGAGCTACGACCTCGTTGTGCTGTGCCAACAACACCGCATTTGAAAGCCCGACGTAGCCAGTTCCCGCTACTGCAATTTTCACTGAGACGCGCTCCTGTACTCTTTGTACCAGTTTACAAATTGATTCATGCCGTCCTCGATGTTCATCGACGGCTTATAGCCCACCGCCTCTTCAAGACGCCTGGTATCGGCAAAAGTTCTTGGGACATCGCCCGGTTGCATCGGCAGGTATATTTTCTCGGCCTCAATACCGCAAGCCGACTCAACGGCCCTTATAAACCTCGCAAGCTCTATGGGCTGGTTGTTACCGATATTAAACAGTGCGTAGGGGGTTATTCCTTGAGGCCGGACATCCTGAATACGTATTACGCCCTCTACAATGTCATCAATGAAGGTAAAGTCCCTCAGCATGCGGCCTTCGTTAAATACATTGATGGGCTCCCCCCTCATGATCGCTTCGGCAAAGAGCCAGGGCGCCATATCGGGCCTTCCTGCGGGACCGTATACGGTAAAGAAACGCAGCCCCGTGGTCGGGATGCCATAAAGTGACGAGTAGGAGTGAGCCATTAACTCGTTCGCCTTCTTCGTCGCGGCATAGAGTGACACCGGGTTATCAACCCAATCGTCCTCGCTGAAAGGGACCTTCTCATTGGCGCCGTATACCGAGCTCGAGGAGGCATAGACCAGGTGATCAACCGGATGATGACGACAGCCTTCCAGGATGGTCATCATTCCGACCAGGTTACTGTCTACATAGTCAAAGGGAGCTTTCAACGAGTGCCGGACGCCAGCCTGGGCGGCCAGATGTATGACACGATCAAATTTTTCGGCAGCAAATAGACCGGCTATACCGGCACGGTCCGCCAGATCCATCTTCACGAATCGGAACTGATCGTATGGCTTCAGCCAACTCAAACGGTAAGCTTTCAATCCAGGATCGTAATAGCTGTTCAGGCTGTCCAGCCCAACAACCTCATGTCCCGCCTCAAGCAGGCGTTTAGCCGTATAACTGCCAATAAACCCGGCAGCCCCCGTGACAAGATACTTCAACCTGATCAACCCTTACCTTGTAAACGCCACAGCGCGGCGTTTACTTAAACAACCCGGCCTTTTCAGCCAGAAATCAAAACGCTGTAGTCTAAACCTCATTGATACCGAGATTTGCCACGCTACCGCCCAAAGGTTGAAAAATCGGGCGTTCCTCAAACCCTAAAACTCAGCTTTGCATCCGCCCCCGGAAACCACACGGGACCTTCAAACAAATGAGTATCATTTTCATATCAACAACTTGGCTATGCATTCCATGCATTCAACCTGGTTACCGGGATTCTACAGAACTTTAGCCATGCTCCCCAGCACCTTATAATAGACTTTTATGCATTAGAGATTGGATAGTTGATGTCGGGCTATAACTGGTATGTCGTGCAGGCCAAGCCGGGCCAGACGGCTCGCGCTCAGCAAGAACTGGAAAATCAGGGTTTTGATCTGTTCGTGCCCTGGATCAGCATCGAAAAGATCAAGCGTGGTAAGCGGGTCACCGAAGAGGAGCCCCTCTTCCCCGGATATCTTTTTATCTGGCTCTCGGAAATGGACAGCAACTGGCGCCCGATCCGTTCCACACGTGGAGTAGCCCGCGTGATCACCTTCGGAAACAAGCCCGCAGTTGTTCCGGGGGCTGTGATCGAGGCGCTGCGTAGTAAGCTGCGCTCTGACAAGGAGCCGGAGCAGGTTCTGAAATCTCAACAGAAGATCGAAATCGCCGAAGGTCCGTTCAAGGGGCTGAATGCCGTCTTTGTACAATACGATGGTGAACAAAGGGCGTTTGTTTTGCTTGAGCTACTTGGCAAGTGGCAGCGACTGTCGATGGATCTGGGATCGATTCGGGGATAATAAGGCGTGGCGGCAGGAGGCGCGACCTCGCGCCGGTTGGGCCGGCACGGCGATGATCCTTAACCAGGATGGGCTATCGCGACGGGGCGTCAATGCCACCGGAAATCGACCGGATCAATTCCGGTTTCATTAGACTATATCGTCCTAAGTCGTTATAAATACGCGTTGCGTTCATGGAACGGAGATTTCCCGAACGCTCAGTAATGCTTTGCCATGATGGCGAGATTCATTGGCTCAACTGACAGGAGTTATCCCCTGCCATGAACCTGATCTGGGTACCACTGCTGCCCTTACTAGGCACCCTGGTGCCGCTGTTTTCCGAGCGTTTTGGCCGGACAGCCTGCGCCTGGATGACAGCCATCCTTCCCGCTGCTGCGCTGTTAATCGTTCTGAATCACGCGCCTGATATCCTCTCCGGGCAAACTCACTTCTCTTCCCTGCCCTGGATTCCCGCGCTGGGCCTGGAGCTATCGTTCCGACTGGACGGGCTCGCTCTGCTGTTTGCGCTGCTGATCCTCGGCATTGGTCTGCTGATCATCCTGTATGCTCGCTATTACCTGTCCTCCAAGGATTCCATGGGGCGCTTTTACAGCTACCTGATCCTGTTTATGACTGCGATGGTCGGCATCGTTCTATCGAACAATATTCTGCAGTTGTGGGTTTTCTGGGAGCTGACAAGCATCAGCTCCTTCCTACTGATCAGTTTCTGGTCCAACAAGCAGGAAGCCCGTCGTGGCGCACGCATGGCACTTACGGTCACCGGTGCCGGCGGACTCTGCCTGCTGGCCGGCGTATTGCTGATCGGCAACCTGGTCGGCAGCTTCGATCTTTCAGTGGTACTCGACCACGCCTGGAAGATCCGCAGTTCCGAGCTTTACCCTGTTATTCTGGTGCTGGTGCTGCTGGGTGCGTTCACCAAATCGGCCCAGTTCCCGTTCCATTTCTGGCTACCCCACGCCATGGCTGCGCCGACGCCGGTCAGTGCTTACCTGCACTCTGCGACCATGGTTAAAGCCGGCATCTTCCTGATGGCGCGTTTTTACCCGGTGCTATCCGGCACCGATATGTGGTTCCTCATCGTCAGCCTGACCGGTCTTGCAACCCTGCTGCTGGGCGCCTATTTCGCCCTGTTCAAACACGATCTCAAGGGACTGCTGGCTTACTCGACCATCAGCCATCTGGGGTTAATCACCCTGCTGCTCGGCATGGATACCAAGCTGGCGGCCGTGGCGGCGATTTTCCATATCATCAACCACGCCACCTTCAAGGCATCGCTGTTTATGGCGGCGGGGATTATCGACCACGAGTCCGGCTCCCGCGATATGCGCAAGCTCAACGGGCTGTGGAAGTACATGCCCTATACCGCCACGCTGGCGATGGTTGCCGCCTCTGCCATGGCAGGTGTTCCGCTGTTGAACGGATTCCTGTCCAAGGAGATGTTCTTCTCCGAAACGCTGCATCAGAGCTCACTGGGCTCCCTGTCGTGGATTATTCCGGTATTGGCGACCTGCGGCGGCGTGTTCTCCGTGGCCTATTCACTGCGCTTTATCCATGACGTCTTCTTCAACGGCGAGCCGATCGATCTGCCACGCACTCCCCATGAGCCACCGCGCTATATGAAGCTGCCTGTCGAGATACTGGTAGCACTCTGCCTGCTGGTGGGTGTGATTCCCGGCTATGTAATCGGTGGCCTGCTGCACAGCGCCTCCGCAGCGGTTCTGCAGGGCATAGTGCCGGACTACAGCCTGGCGATCTGGCACGGCTTCAACCTGCCGCTGACCATGAGTATCGTGGCATTTGTTGGCGGGTTGATTATCTACTCCAACCGCAAGGTACTGTTCCAGTTCCACGCCCAGTTCCCGGAATCGGACGCCAAAGAGGTGTTCGAGCATGCGATGAAGCGGCTCATGGCAGTCTGTCAGCGCATTTATGGCTGGCTGGAGAACGGTTCGCTACAGCGTTACCTGCTGTTGATGTTCAGTTTCACCATTATGCTGCTTGCCCGGCCGATGATGCAGTTGAGCGATACCGCGGGGTTCCGCCAGACGATCCCGGCTGATGGCGTGGTGATCACCGGTGCCGTCCTGCTGATCCTTGGTGCATTTGCCACGGTGATCTGGCATCGCAAGCGTATGATCGCACTGCTCACGCTGTCGATTGTCGGCTTGATCGTATCCATAGCGTTTGCACGCTTCTCTGCTCCAGACCTGGCCTTGACGCAGCTCTCGGTAGAGGTCGTGACCATCATCCTGCTGATGCTGGCTCTCTTCTTCCTGCCACAGAAAACGCCGAAGGAATCGAGCCCGCACCGGGTAATGCGTGACCTGGGCGTTTCCGCCATGATCGGCGGCGTGGTTGGTACGCTCTGCTACGCCCTGATGACGCGGCCTCATTCGACAATATCGGACTTCTTTGTCGCCAACAGCAAAACCGGCGGCGGCGGCACTAACGTGGTCAACGTCATCCTGGTGGACTTCCGAGGCTTCGATACGCTGGGCGAGATCACCGTGCTCGGTATCGCCGCACTAGGTATTTTCAAACTAATCAACCGTATGCGTCTGTTTATGCCCTCGGGTGACGAACGCGGCCGCCCCTGGTCATCTGATCGCTACCCGATGATCCTCGCCGTGGTATCCCAGCTGCTGCTGCCGCTGGCTCTGCTGGTGTCGGTGTACATCTTCCTGCGGGGCCACAACATGCCGGGCGGTGGCTTTATCGCCGGCCTGATCACCTCCGTGGCGATCATCCAGCAATACGTGGCTAATGGCGTTGAGTTCATCAAGAACCGCCTGAAACTGAATTACCAATGGCTGATTGGGTCCGGCCTGTTGATCGCTACTCTCACAGGCATGGGTAGCTGGCTTGCCGGCCAACCGTTCCTGACCTCCTGGTTCGATCACTTCCACCTGCCGGTGATCGGTGAATTCGAACTGGCCAGCGCCATGCTGTTCGACCTGGGTGTCTATCTGACGGTTATCGGCGCCACCCTGCTGATCCTGGCGAACCTCGGTAAGCTGACCACCACCGAGCGCCCCATGCATAAAGAGGAGGAATCCTGATATGGAGATGGTTTACGCACTCTGCGTCGGTATTCTGACCACCTGCGGGATCTTTCTGACACTGCGCGGACGCACCTTTCCGGTGGTTATCGGGCTGACACTGCTCTCCTATGCAGTGAACCTGTTCCTGTTTGCCAGCGGCCGCCTCAGTACCGAGGATGCAGCGGTTCTTCAGGACAGCGCCACCCAGTACGCCGACCCCCTGCCCCAGGCACTGGTGCTGACCGCCATCGTTATCGGCTTCGCCATGACCGCATTCACGGTCATCCTGGCCATGCGCGCCCGCGCCGATATGGGCAACGACCATGTGGATGGCCGCCTGCCGGTCAGCAACGAAGAATCGCCGCAGAAGGAGAAAAACTGAATGGAGCACCTGGCGATCCTTCCCATCATCATCCCGCTGCTCAGCGGGATACTGATGCTGCTGCCACCGGTCTGTCGCGATAACTGGCGCCAGCGGATTCTGTCGCTGGCTGCGCTCGGCGCAGTGCTGCTGGTTTCGATACGTTTGCTTGCGCTGTCCGCCAGCGGCGAGATCCAGCTGTATGTGCTGGGCGACTGGCAGCCACCGTTCGGTATCGTTCTGGTCGCTGACAGGCTGTCCACGCTGATGCTGCTGCTTACCGCGGTGCTTGGTTTTGGCGCCATGCTTTACGCCTGCGGCGGTGATGACAAGCGCGGCATGTACTTCCACCCGCTGTTCATGTTCCAGATGATGGGCATCAACGGCGCTTTCCTGACCGGCGATATTTTCAACCTGTTCGTCTTCTTCGAGGTGCTGCTGATCTCCTCCTACGCCCTGCTGATTCATGCTGGCGGCAAGCAGAAGACCCGCGCCAGCGTGCATTACGTCATATTGAACCTGGCGGGATCGTCGATATTCCTGTTTGCGCTGGGGATTCTGTACGGCACCCTCGGTACCCTGAATATCGCCGATATGGCGCAGAAAGTTCCTCATCTGGAACCCTCCGAGCAGCTGATCGCCAAGACTGGCGCACTGATGCTGCTGGTGGTGTTTGGCCTCAAATCGGCCATGCTGCCACTGCAGTTCTGGCTACCGCGCACCTATGCCAGCGCCAGCGCTCCGGTGGCCGCCCTGTTCGCAATACTGACCAAGGTGGGCATCTACAGCATTCTGCGTGTGTTCACCGTAGTCTTCGGCGAGGATGCAGGCGGCCTGGCCCAGATTGCGCAACCCTGGCTCTGGCCCCTGTCGATTCTGACGCTGATTATCGGTAGCCTGGGTATCCTCGCCGCGACCAGCCTGCGCCAGTTGATCGCCCAGTTGGTTATCCTCTCCATCGGCACCCTTCTCGCGGCTGTAGCCATGTCTCGCGTTGAAGCCACAGGCGCACTGCTGTACTACCTGATTCACTCGACACTGGTCTGCGGCGCGCTGTTCCTGATTGCGGATCTGATCTTCCATCAACGCGGCAAGGCGGAAGATCGATTCGTCACGGCCCGTCAGATGTGTCAACCCGTGCCTCTGGGTATCGCCTTTTTCATCGGCGCCTTGGCAATTGCCGGCCTGCCACCATTCTCGGGCTTCGTCGGTAAGGCACTGATTCTGAAGGCTGCCGATATGAATGCCGAAGCCGTCTGGATCTACCCGGCCGTGCTGATCGGCGGGCTGGCTGCACTGATTGCCCTCTCAAGAGCAGGCACATCACTGTTCTGGAATATCAGCCGTGAGCCAGATGCCTGCGAACGCACCCCGAAAATCAAACTGGTAGCGGTCTACCTGTTGCTGGCCACCTCACCACTGCTGGTAATCTTCGGCGGCCCGGTAAGCGATTTCACCGAACAGGCGGCGATCCAGCTTCACGGCATGAGCTCCGATCTCGAACCTCTGCTGCGCCCGGGAGGTAAATCATGAAGCTGCAAAAACGCAACCGCTGGATACCTATGCCAGCGCAGAGCTTTATCCTGTTTATCGTCTGGCTGCTGCTGAACAATTCAGTTGCCCCTGGCCAGATTCTGCTGGGCGCCTTCCTCGCCTGGGTAATTCCGCTTCTGGTTGCTCCAATGCAGGCGTCGCAACCCAGGGTTCTGCGTCACGGTCTGGCGGTGCGTTACACCTTGATGGTGATGTATGACATCCTCGTCGCTAACTTCGAGGTCGCGATGCGGGTTCTCGGGCCGAATCGCCGCTTGAACCCGGCTTTCGTGGCGGTGCCTCTGGATCTTGAAGGTTCACTGCCGATCACCCTGCTGGCCAGCACCATCTCGCTGACCCCCGGTACAGTCAGTGCGGAGGTCAGCGAAAACCAGCGCTGGCTCTATGTTCATGCACTCCACCTTGAGGACGAAACCGCGCTGATCGAACAGATCAAGTCCCGTTACGAAGCGCCGTTAAAGGAGATTTTCGGATGCTGAGCATGACCATCACCATCGTCAGCGTGATGATCTGCATCGCCCTGGTGATGAACCTGGTCCGGCTGCTGACCGGGCCGGATCTTTCCGACCGTATTCTTGCGCTCGACACCCTGTATATCAACAGCATCGGTCTGATCCTGCTATTCGGCCTGTACAAGGGGTCTGCACTCTATTTCGAAGGTGCACTGCTGATCGCCATGCTGGGCTTCGTCAGCACCGCTGCACTGTGCAAATACCTGCTGCGCGGCGACATCATCGAGTAAAGGAGACCTGCCATGAGCACAACTGTTGAACTGATCGTCTCCGCCTTCCTGCTGATGGGGGGAAGCTTTGTACTGCTCGGCTCCTTCGGCCTGCTGAAGCTACCCGATTTTTTCACCCGCCTGCATGCCCCCACCAAAGCCACCACTCTCGGAATGGCGGGGCTGTTAATCGGCTCGATGATCTACTTCTTCGCCGCTGAGCAACGCCTGATGGTACATGAACTGCTAATCACGCTATTTCTGCTGATCACCGCGCCAGTAAGCGCTCATATGCTGGCGAAGACCGCGCTGCATCATCGGGTCAAATCCATTAAACGTACCCATGGCAGAGGCCTGACCGAAGCCGCCCGCGAGCGCCAGGTGCCCTCTTTCAGCGAAGACCGCAGCCAATGAGCTTCGGGCTACCCGAAGTAGCCCGAAGCTCAGCTCTGCCAAAAATCACCCTGTAATCCTCATATTCTGTCCCCTGCACCTGACACTGAAGCCCGCCTCCCACGGGCTTGTGCGGGCTGTCATCGCTTTGTGTTATGGTTAGATCGAAATGAGCTATGAAAGGACTGCCGCACCATGCTGAAGAAAGTCGTTATCCCCGTTGCCGGACTAGGAACCCGCGTTCTGCCCGCCAGTAAAGCCATTCCGAAAGAGATGCTGACCGTTGTCGACAAGCCGGTTATCCAGCACGTGGTTGAAGAGGCCATCGCCGCAGGCTTTCGCGAGATCATTCTGGTAACCCGAAGCGGCAAACAGGCGATCGAGGACCATTTCGACCACCACTACGAACTTGAGCATGAGCTGGCCCGCAAGGGCAAACACGAGCTGCGCGCAGCCGTCAACGATACGATTCCCGATGATGTAGAGATCGTCTCCGTACGGCAGCCCCAAGCCCTCGGCCTGGGTCACGCGGTACTCTGCGCCTCCCATGTGGTCGGTGACGACGATTTCGCTGTAATCCTGCCGGACATGGTGATCGATAATCCTGACGGGAACCGCGACCTTACCGCCATGGCCAAGCGTTACGCTGAGACAGGCAAGGGTCAGATCATGGTGGAATCGGTCCCTGAGGACCAGGTGCAGCGCTATGGTATCGTCGATTGCGGCGGTGCCAACGTCGAGGCAGGTACCTCCGCAGAGATCAAAGGAATGGTGGAAAAGCCGGATGTAGCCGATGCGCCTTCGAACCTGGCGATCGTCGGCCGCTACATTCTTCCCGCCCGCGTGATGGAGCTGCTCAAGACCACCAAGCCCGGTGCCGGAGGTGAGATTCAGCTCACCGATGCCCT
This sequence comes from Marinobacterium lutimaris, assembly GCF_900108065.1. Lineage (GTDB taxonomy): Bacteria > Pseudomonadota > Gammaproteobacteria > Pseudomonadales > Balneatricaceae > Marinobacterium_D > Marinobacterium_D lutimaris. The sequence goes on from NZ_FNVQ01000002.1 coordinate 611,629, forward strand.
GTTGGAATTGACCGAAGAATCACCGCTGGAAGCCTACAACATGCGCGGCAAAATCTATGACTGCGGCAATAAGGCAGGCCTGCTCCAGGCTAACGTTGCCCTGGGTCTGCGCCACCCGGAAACCGCCGAGGCACTTAAAGCCTTTATTCAGGGACTGGATGTCTAACTGAGCAGGTCACCGGCTGATAGAGTTAAAAGTGGGGCATAAGGAGATACTGTGAACCCTGAAACTTGTTGGAGCCACCTGCGCGAATCCGCGCAGGTGTTGAAGAAGCAACACCTGAGCGAACTGCTAAGCGATTCTGAACGTTTCGAATCCTTATCATTCGGCCACGATGGGATATTGCTGGATCTTAGCCGTCACCGCTTGCTACCGGAAACGCTTGATCAACTCGTCGCGCTGGCTGATGCCTGCGGCCTTAAAGAGAAAATCGACGCCCTGATTGGTGGCGCCCATGTCAACCCAACCGAGGACCGGGCCGCGCTGCATACCGCACTGCGTACCCCCGCAGGCAAAACGCTTGAGGTCGACGGTACCGATGTGGTTGCCGGAGTACAGAAAACCCTGGAAAAAATGGATCAGCTGGTCGGCATCCTGCATTCGGGTCAGTGGCGCGGTTACAGCGGCGAAGCGATCGACACAGTAGTCAATATCGGCGTTGGCGGCTCCGATCTGGGCCCTTTGATGACCTGCCACGCACTGGAAGAGTTCAAGCCCGATGCCTCAAAAGGAATCGATCTACACTTTGTCTCCTCCATGGACGGCAGTCAGCTCTCAGGCCTGCTGAGCAGACTAAATCCGGCCACGACACTTTTCGTACTTTCGTCAAAGTCGTTCACCACCATCGATACGCTGGCTAACGCGGCGACGGCGCGTCAGTGGCTTATTGACGCCAGTGGCCTGGCGGTGGAAACCATATTGAGGCACCACTTTATCGGCATTACCGCCAAACCGGAAAAAGCCTGCGAGTGGGGCATCCCCGAGCAAAACCAACTGCTGTTCTGGGACTGGACCGGCGGGCGCTACTCCATGTGGTCAGCAATCGGCCTGCCGATCGCCATCGCCACAGGTATGGACGGCTTCCGCCAACTGCTGGCAGGAGCCCACAGCATCGATACCCATTACCAGGAGGCTCCGTTCGAGCAGAACCTTCCGGTACTGCTGGCTCTGGCGGGCATCTGGAATATCAATCTACTGGATATCCACGCCCATGCAATCCTGCCTTATGATGGACGCCTGGCGCACCTGCCCTCCTATCTGGAACAGCTGGAGATGGAGAGTAACGGTAAAAGCGTCACTCTTGACGGGGCAGACGCCGAACACAGAACCTGTCCTGTTCTCTGGGGCGAGATAGGCCCCAACGCCCAGCACGCGTTCTACCAGCTGCTGCACCAGGGCACCGAAGCGGTGATGTGCGATTTCATCGTACCGGCCAAGCGCTATACCGAGCAGAGCCAAACACTGCAGGAACAGCACCGTCTGGCGCTGGCCAACTGCCTGGCGCAGGCACGGGTACTGGCTCTGGGTGATAAGGCACTGGATGAGGAAACCGCAGCTGCCGCTCCAGCCTGGAAACGCTATCGCGGCAACCAGCCCAGCACGGTAATCCTGATCGATGAGCTTACTCCCTATTCACTGGGACAGCTCATTGCCATCTATGAACACAAGGTCTACACCCAGGCGGTCATCTGGCAGATCAACCCGTTCGATCAGTGGGGCGTCGAACTCGGCAAGAAGATGGCGACAGCGATGCTCAATGAGCTTGATGAGCCGAATCCATCTGCCGCGCTTGATAGCGCCACCCGTGGTCTGCTGGGGCGCATAACTGCGCTGCGCCAAACACCCTGAATCAGCCTGCGGACCGCACTGTAAGGACTTACCCTAAGGAATAGCTATGAAGATCTGTGTATGGGGAGAGGAGCTGGCCGGATGGATCGCGGCCGCTCAGTTCGCCGGTTTCGGTAACGATGTGATCAAGGCTGGCTCAGATATGACGCCGGCGGAAAGTGGTAACCGCACAGAGCCAGGCCTGATGGAGCAGCTGCAACAGGCTATTGAAGCTGGCAGACTGGTTTCCGGTGAACAGGTGGACCCCTTCTCCGCCGATATTCACTGGCTGGCCATCGGCCCCGGCGAGCTCGAAGCCGCTAGCGAAATTGTCGCGCGTATCGCGGCGGTACATAGCGGCCAGGTTCTGGTGATCAACCAGAGTAACCTCGGCAGTGGCGCCAGCGATCAACTACAGACAGCACTGGATGCCGAAAAGGATCAGCACGTCATCTACCTGCCAGATATGCTGCAGGCAGGCCAGGCGATGCGTCAGTTCGCTCACCCTGGCGTGCTGCTGGTTGGCTGCGAACACGAGGCGGCCCGGGTCATGTTTGCGGCGCTGATGCGTCCGTTCACCCGTGAAGGCACCGAACTGAGGATGATGAGCCGGCGCGAGGCCGAGTTCACCAAGTTCGCGATCACCGGCATGCTGGCTCTGCGTCTTGGCTATATCAACGAGCTTGCAACACTGGCAGACCATGTCGGTGTGGATATCGAGACCGTGCGTGACGGTATGAGCACTGACCCGCGAGTGGGTCCTCACTATCTTGCGCCGGGTTGCGGCTTCGGCGGGCAGCATTTCACCCAGTATATCGAGGGTCTGGCAGGCCTGCTCAGCAAGACCCGGGGGTCGACACTGCTGGAAACCGTACTCAACCAGAACGAACAGCATAAAGAGCTGCCGTTCCGCAAACTCTGGCAGCATTTCCAGTGCGACTTGAAGGGTCGACGCATCGCTATCTGGGGCCTGGCCTTCAAGCCCGGCGTTACCAATATCGACGGTGCCCCCAGCCTTAAGACCGTAGATGCCCTGCTCGCCCAGGGAGCGATTATCCAGCTGCACGATCCCGAGGCGCTGGAGGAGTTTCGTTTCCACTACGGCGAAAGTGATCAACTGGTATACTGCGCCGAGCCCTACGACGCAGTCAGCGAGGCGGATGCCCTGCTCCTGCTGACCGCCTGGCCCGAGTACTGGTCGCCGAACTACACCGAGCTGCATCGCCTGATGAAAGACCCGGTGATCATCGATGGCCGTAACGTTTACGACCCGCAGTTGCTGCACGACCTGGGATTCACCTATTACGGCGTGGGGCGCTAGCGCCAGCAAGCCGCGTATATCCGCATCAGGAAACGCGGCTTCTTCAACACCGGAACAGCCCCTTGAGTGACAAGCAGACAGCCATAGACGGCACCAAACTCACCCCAGCCCAGGTTGAGTGGCAGAATGACACTCCCGTATCGGTCCAGTTTGACGATATTTACTTCAACAAGGATGGCGGCCAGGCGGAAACCGAACATGTTTTCCTCGCAGCCAACCAGCTTCAGTCCCGCTGGCAACAGTTAACACCGGGGGGACACTTCTGCATCGCCGAAACGGGCTTCGGTACCGGGCTTAACTTTCTCTGCGCCCGCAAGCTCTGGTTGCAAACAGCGCCTGAAAGTGCCCGCCTGCATTTTTTCTCCTGCGAAAAGTATCCTCTCTCCCGCGCGGACCTGAGCATAGCACTGGAACACTGGCCGCAATTCAGCGCGGCCAACACACAGCTTGTATCCGCCTGGCCACCCGCCGCCGAGGGCTTTTATACGCTGGAGTTCGACGATGGGCGTATCAGCCTGACCCTTGCGTTTGGTGATGCCGCAAAGATGCTGGCTGCGTTCGACGGCCAGGTCGATGCATGGTTCCTCGATGGCTTTGCCCCTTCGCGCAACCCCGATATGTGGAGTGACGGGCTGTTTACCGAGATCGCCCGCCATTCCGCTGCCGGTACAACCTTCGGAACCTTCACCGCCGCCGGCATTGTTCGCCGCGGCCTCGCTAGCAGCGGCTTCCACGTGGAGAAACGACCAGGTTTTGGCCACAAGCGAGATATGCTGGTGGGCAGATTTGAGCCCCATGAAACCCAACAGGCATCCCATTCGCCCTGGCTGGCAAGGCCGACACCTCATCAGGGAGAGAAACACGCCATCATTATCGGCGCAGGTATCGCAGGCGCATGCACCGCCGCAGTGCTGGCTAACAGGGGCTGGCAGGTCGATGTTCTTGAACGTAACCCGGAAGCTGCACTCGAAGGCTCGGGCAACCCCCAGGGCGCTCTCTATCTGAAGCTACCGAAAGATCCGACCCGTCAGGGAGAGCTGCACCAGCAGGGGCTTTACTACAGCGCCGCCCTGGTGCGCCGCCTGGCCCAAGCAGACCCAGACACGGGAGACATCTGTGGTCTTTTGAGCCTGGCACTAACGCCCCAGGAGCTTAAACGTCAGCAGCAACTACTCGAAGCTGATCGCTATCCTGACGAACTGGTACATCCAGTCGATGCCGAACAGGCTGCTAAACTTGCCGGCGTGCCACTGGGTGCAGGCGGCCTCTACTTCCCAGAGGGGGGATGGGCGTCTCCACGCCATCTCTGTCAGCAGTTACTGCAGCATCCGGCGATCAACTGCCACTTCGAAACCAAGGTGGAATCGCTGGTCTATGACGCCATGCAGTCACGCTGGCAGATTAACGACGGTGAGTACACTGCTCCCGTGGTAGTGGTATGCAGCGCGTCCGACTCCGCTCAGCTGGAACCCCTATCCTTCCTGCCGATCAAGCCAATTCGCGGTCAAACCACTCAGTCTCCCAAGCCAGAGAACATGAACGACCTGCGCACGGTCGTCTGCGGCGAGGGTTATATCTCTCCGCCGCTGAATGGCCAGTACTGCTATGGCGCCAGCTTCAAGGTCAACGATCCTGCAAGGGAGGTCCGACAGGAGGAACAGCAGCATAACCATGAGCTACTGGCCCGCGCCATACCGCCCCTGGCAGAAAACATTGATCTCGGCGCCGCTACTGGCCGCGTTGCTTTCCGCGCAACCACGCCGGATTACATGCCTATCGTTGGTGCCGTGCCCGACCTTGAATGGACCCTGCAACGCTTCGAGCGCCTGCGACATGATGCGCGCTGGACTTTCGAACCGGGTATGCAGCACCAGCCTGGCCTGTTTGTTAACGCAGGTCATGGATCTAAAGGGCTGCTTAGCTGTCCAATTAGTGCACAGGTTATTGCCGCCCTTATCGAAGGAAGCCCCCTGCCGGTAACCCAGGCAGTAGGTGCTGCACTAAACCCGGTGCGCTTTACTATCAAGAAATTAGTGAAGGGGACGATATAAAGGAATATAGATTCAGCGCCCCATAGGCGGGAGAGTAAAACATGGCACTGGTAGTTTATGATCAGGGGTACCGTATACAGACCCCTGTAGCTTCCCAGTTCAAACCCAAAGGGGTCGATACCCTGACGGAGCCCAAGGAGTCGGGCAGCCTTCCCTCGAGCGACGACATCGCCCATGACGAGGCGCGGGAACTAGAACAATCCTTTCTTCTGGGCCGGCAATCCGGCAAACAAACGCCACCACGCCAAGCATCGGCTGATAACAGCGCCGGCGGAAGCCCGACCCTTTATAGCAGAAGCTCCCTGGTTGGCCCCGAACGCCGAAAAAGCGGCCTCAGCGCCAAACAGCTGCTGACTGCGCCGGTCTACACAACCCGGCTGCAGGATACACTTTACAGCGCCAACCAGAAGATGCAGGAACGCGGTATTCATCACCTGGTCGTTATCGACAGCGATTCACGCCCGTTGGGGCTGATTTCAAATACAGATCTTGAACGAGTGGGCAAGGACTCGGTTCAGCCTGTGTCCACGGCTTACCAGAGTCAGATGATCGTCGCATCCATGGATACCGAGTTGTCCGTACTGGCGAACACCTTCGTCAACTACTCGGTGCGTGCCCTTCCTGTTATCGATGAGCAGGAAAAAGTGGTCGGCATTATCACGCGCTCTGACCTGCTGCGGCTGCTGATCAATAATGGCCGGGTAGACAGCAAAGTCTGAACTATAGGCACTTAAGACAAGCAGATACTTAAGACGAGCCGCTTCAGCCAGGAGCGGCCTCCCCGCCGCGATTCCTTAAGGTGGCGCGCCCACCTTAGCTGCACAGACGATAGGCGCGATGCGCGACTGCTGTAGGCGACTGTTCAGAAGAGAGCGTCAATCTCGACAGAGTTACCTGCTTCTGGAAGCATCACCAGTCCCCGCCTTAACGCCTGCTATCAGAAGAGGGAAGCCCCTGAGGTTTAGCGGGCTGCGCGCCGGGACGGAAATCCGGTATGTCAGGCTCAGGCTCTTTAGCGCCAAATAACCGCGCAAGAAAGCCGAATACCCGTTTGATACCGCGCCAGAGCTTGGGCAGAACCCAGATAAGAAAGAGAATAAACAGGACAAAAGCGGCCAGGAACCACCAGGGATGATTCAGGGCTGTCCATAGCCCCCCCAGTACGATCAGGTCCTCACTGAAGGAGGCGGTCCAGTTGGTCACCGGCTCCGGCGAGGTATTGATCATCACCCGCGTTCCGGCCTTAAGGCTATGAGTGCCCGCCGCCACCGAGCCTCCGACGATAGCCGCCGCCAATCCGACCACAGGGGAGATATCACCGACAGCGCCAGCCGCCAAGGCCGCGCCGGCGGGAATGCGGATAAACGTATGCAGCGTATCCCAACCGGTATCCACGCCGGGCACCTTGTCAGCAAAGAACTCGACACAGTACATCAGGCCCGCCGCCATGATCACCAGCGGATCACCGACTATTTCCAACCCCGGAGGCAGATCGATATGGCCCATATTGTTGAGCACACCCAACATCAGCAGGGTCGCATACAGGTTAATACCACTGGCCCAGGCCACTCCCATGGAGAGTGCTATCAGGCTGGTAATCTGGTCAAGTTGATCCATTCAGTCGTACCTCAGGCTAAACAGAAGGCGGCTCTACTTAAAGCCGCTCTTTTGCCACTATAGAACATTCACCTGTACTTTCACTGAACAGCAACACCACCTCGCCTGAGCGCAGCTTTGCCTTCACCTGCTCCACCTTTCGCGCAAGCGGAGTCTCCTGCTCACCGTAATCGGTACCGTCGCGGGTGACAAACTCTTCGATCAGCCCGTTAAGGGCATCCTCTGAAAGTTCTTTCCAGGGCAGGATCATAGGCCCTGCCCCTCGGCTTCCAGCAACTCAATCAACTGCGCTTCGTTAAGGATACGGATCCCCAGCTGCTCCGCTTTCGCCAGCTTCGAGCCCGCTTTCTCACCGGCGACCAGCGCCGAGGTCTTCGCCGAGACACTACCCGCTACCTTGGCCCCCAGCGCCTGCAAGCGTAGCTTGGCTTCATCGCGGGTCAGCCGCTCCATGGCGCCGGTCAGCACCCAGGTTTCACCCTCCAGTGGCAGGGCTTCAGCAGACGCCTCCGGCTCACACTCCCAATGCATACCGAAATCACGCAGCTGCTGCTCCGTATCGACCAGCTTGCGACGGTTTTCCTCAACTTGCAGGTACTCAAACACATTCTGCCGGGCCTGAGTGGAAAGCCCCGTTACTGCTGCAAGCGTCTCTTCACTGGCCTCCAGCAACGCCTGCAGGCTGCCAAAGTGATCAGCCAGATTATCCGCCCCCTTTCGGCCTACCCGGAAAATACCCAGGCTATCGATCAAGGCACCAAAGGCCACGCTGCCCACCAGCGCAGAACTGACCTGGCCAGACTCTTTCGGCGTAACGCCCAGACTCAGCAGATCATCGATCACCTGCTGGTTATGTCCATCCTGCATGAAGTTGTGGATCTCATGGGCCACGGTGAGGCCGATATCCTTCAACGTTGCCAGCACCTGCGGCAACGCCTTGCGGATATTGCTCAGGCTGCCGAGGCTGTTCGCCAGTGTTCGAGCTGTTTCCTCGCCGACCTCAGGAATACCCAGAGCATAAATAAAGCGTTCAAGACTGATCTGGCGGCGCTGATCGATGGCAGCAATCAGGTTCTCGCTGGAAAGCTGGGCAAAACCCTCAAGCCGCAGCAGGTCGCGGGCGGTCAGTCTGAACAGATCAGCTGGAGAGCGCACCAGTTCCTGATCCACCAGTTGTTCGATATTCTTCTCACCCAGGCCATCGATATCCATCGCCTTGCGCGAGCCAAAGTGAAACAGCGCCTGCTTCAGCTGCGCTTCGCAGGAAAGGCGACCAACACAACGATAGATCGCGCCCTCGCTGACCTGAGCACCGCTCTTGCCATGCTTGATCAACTGGGTGCGTTCAATATCGGAACCACATACCGGACAGTGCTCGGGCACATGCACGGGCTTTTCGCCGCGCGGCTTGTCGGTGACTACCTTGACGATCTGCGGAATCACATCACCGGCGCGGCGCACCATGACATAATCGCCGATCTTTACATCCAGACGAGCGATCTCATCCATGTTATGCAGTGTGGCATTACTCACCGTAACACCGCCCACGAATACAGGCTCAAGACGCGCCACCGGCGTTACCGCCCCGGTACGACCCACCTGAAACTCGACATCGTTGAGGCGGGTAATCTCTTCCTGAGCCGGAAATTTATGCGCAATCGCCCAACGCGGCGCACGCGCCACAAAACCCAACTGCTGCTGGATCTCTCGGCTGTCCACCTTGAACACCAGACCGTCGATATCGTAAGCCAGGCCTGCACGCTTCTGCTCCATATCCCGGTAGTAATCGAGACAACCATCCGCACCGGTCACCAGCCGCATCTCCGGGTTGATTTTCAGACCCCATTCGCGCAGCTGGTGCAGAGTTTCGCTATGACTATCGGGCAGTTCCCCGCCCTCGACAATGCCGGTACTGTAGCTACAGAACTCCAGCGGGCGCTGGGCGGTGATCTTGGGATCTAGCTGACGCAGACTTCCCGCTGCCGCGTTACGCGGGTTAACGAACGTTTTCTCATCACGCGCCCGGGCACGCTCATTAAGCTCTTCAAACCCTGCCTTGGGCATGTAGACCTCACCACGAACCTCAAGCCGCTGCGGCCAGCCGCTGCCGCGAAGCTTCAGCGGGATATTGGCGATAGTGCGCACATTCAGGGTGATATCTTCGCCGGTGTAGCCATCGCCGCGGGTGGCGCCGCGCACCAGGAGACCGTTTTCATAAAGCAGGCTGATCGCCAGACCATCCAGCTTCGGCTCACAGGCGAACTTGAGCATCGAGCCATCGACCCCGTCGAGCCGGTCAGCGATACGTTTAACGAACGCCCTCAACTCCTCTTCACTGAAGGCGTTGTCCAGCGACAGCATCGGCAGCTCATGGGTGACTTCAGCAAAACCGCCCTTGGGTTTGGCACCAACGCGCTGGGTCGGCGAATCCGGCGTCACCAGCTCGGGATGCTCCTCCTCCAGCGCCTTGAGCTCACGGAACAGGCGATCATACTCGGCATCGGGGATGCTGGGCTCGTCGAGAACGTAGTAACGGTGATTATGGGTATCGATCTGTTCACGCAGCGCCTGAATGCGCTCCGGGGCTGAGGTACTCATCGGTTCGGGATATCTCTGGAAAGGAGCCAGACACTCGCTGTCTGGCTGGGTGCTGCTAAGTCGGGCGCGCTATTTATACCGATATGCGATATCAGTGTGCGCGCCGAACCCGTTTATGAATTTCAAAATCGCGAATCCGCTCGCGGTAATGCTCCTTGGTCTGCGGGCGCATGACCGAGCGATCACCATCGAGCATCTCCGCTTCAAGATGACGAGCCAGGGTTTCGGCCGTTGCCAGCATACACTCATAGGCGTACATCGGGTCGGCTGGATCCCGCATCGACATAAAGAAGGTCACCGCGGGTGTCTCCAGTTCATCAATGCTGTCCAGGTCGAAGGTCCCCGGCTGAATCGCGTTGGCCATGCTGAACTGCAGTGAGCCCTGAGCGTTGGGGTTCTCATGACGATGATAGATCTCCATCGCCCCGATCTCCATACCGCAGGCCTCAGCGATGCGATGAATCGCCTTGCCGGGCAGCGTTTCGCCCTGGCGGGCAACGACAAAGATCACCAGCATCTCTTCAGGATCGGCTGTAATCTCTGGAGCGGGCCGCTTTTTATCACTATCGGCAGCCCTGGCCTTAGGCTCTTTTTCATCCGCTGCAGGCTCAACCCGGGCTTGCTCCGGTTCCACGGAATCACTCAGATCCGAGACCGACTCTGCTGCCCGGTGAGCTGCCATTTCATGCTCGTCAACGCTCTCGTAGGCGTCCTCATCAAGCGCCGAACCCAGGCGGCTGGAATCTTCCACCTTCTGAACAACCGGTTGCTCTGATCTTTGAGCTACAGGCTCTTGCGCTGTCTTACGCTGACTGGCCGCCGCTGACTCAGAATCATGTCGCGGACGCACTCTGTCCATTAACACGGGGATCGGCTGCTCGGGGTCGAAATCCAGACTTAACGGCTCAGGTTCGGAATAACTGTCCTCATCCCGCTTGGCGGTCAAGGGTGTATCCGCTTGGCTGCTGTCAGGCTCCGGCGTGGAATCCGCTTCCTGGCCATCGATTTCATCCCACTGATCCTGCTCATCCCACTTTCCGACTGTATCGACACGAGTCTCCGCCTCGGAATAGGCACGGCGCGGCGCCCGATCGCGATCCACGGGAACATCATCGAACAGTGGGTCGAGCTCAGGCTCGTTCTCTGCTAACAGGTCTTGCTGCTGAGCGGACTGGCTGCGACTAGAGGGCTTGGGCTCCGCCCAGGATTTAGCCCTGGGCTCAGGCATCGGCTCAGGTTCGATCTCGGGCTCTGGCCAATCAGGAATACGGTCTGACTCCGCGCTTACCGGCTCAGAACGCGCACCTGTATCAAGATCAGTATCAAACCCAGCGCCAAAACTAGGCTCACGGCGTTCCTTGGGTTCGGCTTTACGCTGACTGGCTGCCTCGGCAGCGATTTTACGCGCGCCACCATTAGGCAACTCAGGGTTGGACTGGGGCGATTCTTCACCCTCGTCTTCATGCTGCATCGACCGATCGATGTTCATACGAATGCGGCTACGATTGCCGCGAATCCGGCGCCAACCATCAAAAAGGATCAGCGCTATTACCAGGATCCCACCAATGATAAGCCATTCGCGCAGACTGATTTCCATGGTTAGGCTCTTTTACCGTCCGGTCTATAATTCAACTTATTCTCCCGGGTAACAGACTACTCTACTACCTGATCGATCACCAGCGTGACACGCTCGCTGTCGCCCCCGGTTGCCACCGGTGACTGGCTTCCGACCAGATCGCCCGGCTGGGCAATGGCCTGACCCGAAGCACTGATCCGTGCGCCCACTTCGACTGCATCAACACTGGATAGTTCGGCACCCGGCATCATCGCCATGCTGTCATCAAGCACGACATCCAGCGGCAGATCGGAAACCTGTATGCGCACCGCCGCCAGCGGCATACGACCACCCACCGGGCGGGCATAGATAAATACCGCCTGATCAGGTGAGACCTGTGCCTTCAGCTCATCGGAAAGAGTGACGCTGACACTGATCGATGTTTTAGCCGGGGCCTTAAGTTCAGGCACCTCTTCTCCCGCTGCAGCCAGTTGTTGCTGCGCCTGTTCGATCCCGGCCCTGAGCGACTGTACTGCCTCACCATGAGCGCTTTCCATGGCATGGCTCCAGTACTCAATCGCAGCGCGGTAATCCCCGGTTTCATAAGCGTTGATGCCCAGCAGGCCCAGCGCGGCCATATCATCAGGATCAAGCTCAAGGGTACGGTCGATCTGAGCCTGCACCTCAGGCGTCATGCTGCCGCCGGCCTGAAAATAGAGCGCCTGGGCGATCTGGCCCTGAACTCCGGCGAACTGTGGTGCATCTTCCGGCAGAATCTCGGCCACGCGGCGAAACGCCTCAACCCCTTCGTCGAAGCGGCCCTGGTTCACATAGGTGGTGGCCAGCAGGTACCAGCCCTCCGCATTATCCGGGTTGGCCTGCAGCTCTTTCTCGAGTTCGGTAACAGCCTCTTCCAGCGTCGGCATCTGCGGAGGATTCAGCGCCAGCGCCAGATCTCCCGAGCGTCCCAGCGTGTTATAGAGCCCAAACGCGATCACCGGTATCAATAGCGCCAGCAACACCACGGTGGTGAACTGGGCAGCGCCCGGCCGCGGGTGCTTGAGCTCCGGCGCCTGCTCTTCTGCATCGATCAGCAGATTACGCTCCAGCTCCAGCTTGAGTACTTCGAAGTTTTCAGCGTCCAGGGTGCCCGAGTCACGCTCGTTTTCCAGCTCGGCCAGGCGCTCACGGTATATTTCGATATTAAGATGCTGTCTATCAACAGAGGTGTCGTCGGCCTGTTCGGCAAGGCGATCCGCTTCGCGACGGGCCCTTAGCAGCGGCCAGAACACGAAAGCCACAGCGACAAGGGTCAGCAGCGCAATGCCGCTCCAGAGTGCGATCATTGTTTCTTATCCTGTTCCAGCAGTTGCTCCAGCCGCGCCCGCTCCTCGGGAGCCAGATTATTCCCCTCGCCACCTGCCGCGTTGCCGCGACGCCGGCTACGGGCGATGAAAAACACCACCAGCAAGCCGATACCGAGCAGAACAAAGGGGCCGTACCAGAGCAGCCAGGTCATCTCGTTCACCCGCGGCTTGTAGAGTACAAACTCGCCATAACGGGTAACCATGAAGTCCACGACTTCATCATCGCCAGCGCCTTCATTGAGCATGCGGTAGACCTCACCGCGCAGGTCGGACGCAATCGGCGAATTGGAGTCAGCGATATTGTTGTTCTGGCACTTGGGGCAGCGCAGTTCAGCGGTCAGCTGTTGAAAACGCTCCTCGGTGGCCTTGTCGTTAAATTCATAGGCTTCGATGGTGGCATGGGCGGCACCGGCCCACATCAGGCACAGGAACAGGAGCCGCTGCATAACTCGAGTCATGCGCCCGCTCCGCTGGAGACCTGCTCCATCACCGCTTCAAGATCTTTCCAGACCCGCGCATCAACCGCGCCCACGTGGCGGTAGCGGATCACGCCTTCAGCATCGATCACGTAGGTTTCCGGCGCTCCGTAGACACCCAGATCCAGCCCCAGCTTACCGTCTTCGTCCAGAACCACCTTGTCATAGGGGTCGAGATAGCGCTTCAGCCACTCGCGCGCCTTGACCGGCTCATCCTTGTAGTTGATGCCGTAGATGGTGACGCCCTGCTTTGCCAACTGGTTAAGGAAAGCGTGTTCTTCCTTGCAGGTCGGACACCAGGTCGCCCAGATATTGACCAGCGCCACCTTGCCCTTGAAATCATCCGGCGTCAGCGTCTGTTCCGGCGCCGTCAGAGAGGCTTTCTCAAACGCGGGGAACGGCTGATTCAGCCGCGCAGAGGGCAGCTCCGTCGGATCGATGGAGAGACCTCGCCAAAGGAAAAAGCCGATGCCCAGAAAGATGGCCAGCGGTAGAAAAAGTACATAACGACGCATAGCAATCTTCCTCTTTAAGCGCTCTGTGCCGCCATATCGCGGCGGGCCTGTTTACGGTAACGAGGATCAGTGGCCGCGAGTATGCCACCCAGGGTCATCAGCAATCCGCCCAGCCAGATCCAGCGCACGAACGGCTTATACTGCACCCGGATTGCCCAGGCATCACCATCCAGAGACTCACCCAGCGCCACGTAGAGATCACGGAACAGACCGGGATCGATCGCCGCTTCGGTCATCACGTTGTTACGTGCGGTGTAGAGGCGTTTTTCCGGGTACATGGTGGTATAGGGTTTGCCCTTGTAGAGCACCTGGATCACACCGGTATCGGAGTGGAAGTTAGGTCCATCCACCTTATCCATGCGCTCAAACACAAACTCGTAATCATTGAAGGCTTTACGATCACCCGGCTCCATGCGCAGATCGCTGTGCTCACTGAAAGTGGACACCAGCGCCACACCGACCACCAGTACCGCAACGCCCGCATGCGCGAACATCATGCCGTAGTAGGCGCGGGACTGCTTGAATACCGCCCCAAACGGGCTGCTCTTGGCGCGAACACGGTTAAACAGGTCACGCAGTCCGGTGAATACAATCCACCAGGCCAGAACCAGACCCACCGACACCCAGACTCCGGGGAACTCCGGCAGCGATACCACTGACAGGGCGCCCGCCACCAAGGCCAGCACACCCGGCAGCCAGAGCTGCTGCAGCATCAGTGCACCTGAGGTCTGCTTCCAGCGCACCAGGGTGCCGACACCGAGGCTGATCATCAGCAGCAAGCCCAGCGGTACGAACAGCGCATTGAAGTACGGCGGCCCCACCGACAGCTTGCCCAGCCCCAGCGCATCGATAAGCAGTGGGTAAAGCGTGCCCAGCAGCACCGTAGCGCAGGAAACGGTGAGCAGCACGTTGTTAACCAGCAGCAGCGTCTCGCGCGAAACAAAACCGAAGCTGGACTCGCTTTTCACATGTGACGCCTTAAAGGCGTACAGCAGCAGCGAGCCGCCAATGGCGATAGCCAACAGCGCCAGGATAAAGAAACCGCGGTCCGGGTCGGAGGCGAAAGCGTGCACCGAGGTCAGAACGCCGGAGCGCACGAGGAAAGTCCCCAGCAGACTCAGCGAGAAGGCAAAGATCGCCAGCAGCACCGTCCAGCTCTTGAACACGCCGCGCTTTTCGGTAACCGCAAGGCTATGTACCAGTGCGGTACCCACCAGCCAGGGCATCAGGGAAGCATTTTCCACCGGATCCCAGAACCACCATCCGCCCCAGCCGAGCTCGTAATAAGCCCACCAGCTACCCAGGGCGATACCCAGGGTCAGAAAAGCCCAGGCGATATTGGTCCAGGGACGCGACCAGCGTGCCCAGGCCGCATCCAGGCGTCCGCTGAGCAGCGCCGCGATAGCAAAGGCGAAAGCAACAGAGAAGCCCACATAGCCCATGTACAGCATCGGCGGATGCACAATCAGGCCGAAATCCTGCAGCAGGGGGTTAAGATCAGCGCCTTCCTGCGGCATCTGCGGCAGGTAACGCTCGAACGGACTGGAGGTAAACAGCACAAACAGTATAAAACCGGTGGCGATCAGCCCCATCACGGCAAGTACGCGAGCGCGCATGTCATCCGGCAGGTTATCGCTCTTGATCGCAACAGCCACGGTCCAGCCAGCGAGGATCAGCAGCCAGAGCAGCAGCGAGCCTTCATGACCGCCCCAGACAGCGCTCAGACGGAAATACCAGGGCAAGGCGCTGTTGGAGTTGCTGGCCACATAGGCTACGGAGAAGTCGTTGCTGTAGAACGCCCATGCTAGGCACAGGAAGCTGAACAGCACAAAACCGAACAGAGCCACCGCGAGCGGTCGTGCAAAACCGCACCAGAGGGCGTTGTTCCGTGCAGCACCGATCAGCGGCACAAAGCCGAGCAACACCGACATACACAGTGAAAGAATGAGCGCATATTGACCGAGTTCAGGAATCATTTATTAAACTCCTGACCACTGGGCATCGGCATCTTGCCGGCTTTTTCCAACGCTTCGGCGACTTCTGCCGGCATATAGTTCTCATCATGCTTGGCGAGCACCTCGACCGCCTGGAACACGCCCTGGCTATCGAGCTCACCCTGGGCAACGATGCCCTGTCCCTCGCGGAACAGATCCGGCAGTATGCCGCTGTAGTGAACAGACACAGTTTTCTCGTAATCGGTAATTTCGAACATCACATCAAGGCTGTCTGCGGCACGTTTGACACTGCCGTCGACGACCATGCCACCGGCGCGGATACGGGTATCGGTAGGCGCTTCGCCCGTGGCGATCTGCGTGGGCGAGTAGAACAGGTTGATGTTCTGATTCAGGGCGAAAAGAGTCAGACCAACGGCGACGGCAACGCCGAAGACGATGAACAGCACGATGTAGAGCCGCTTCTTGCGCTTCGGGTTCATGGACTTTGGTTCTCCCTCTGTAAACGGCGTTTAAGCTGAGCGATCAACCGACTGCGCTCCATCAGGGGCGCTGCCAGGTTAAGCAGAATGACGGATAGACCCAAGGCGTAGCTGAGCCAGACGTACAGCCCATGCCCGCCCATCGACAGGAATTCGGAAAAAGAGTTAAAGCTCACATCAACCTCATTTCGACAGCAGCAGATCCCTGACCCAGCCGGAGCGGCGTTCACGTCTAAGAATCTCGTTGCGCAGACGCAGCATCAGCGTCACCGCGAAGAAGCAGTAAAAGCCAACCACCATCACCAGCAGCGGCACCCACATGTCAGCCGGCATCGCCGGTCTCTCGGTCAGCTTGAAGGTGGCGGGCTGATGCAGCGTGTTCCACCACTCCACCGAATACTTGATGATCGGGATATTAACGAGCCCAACGAGAGACAGAACCGCGCTTGCCTGTGCAGCAGTTGACTCGCTCTCGATGGCAGAGTTCAGTGCCATCACCCCGAGATAGAGGAAAAGCAGGATCAGCATAGAGGTCAGACGGGCATCCCAAACCCACCAGGAGCCCCAGGTCGGTTTGCCCCAGATCGCGCCGGTAAGCAGCGCCAGCACCGCCATGGTGGCGCCGATAGGCGCACAGGATTTGGCCACCATATCGGCGACTTTCATCTTCCAGATAAGACCGATGGCGCCAGCGACGGCCATCAGCATGTAGCAGGACTGAGCCAGAATCGCCGAGGGCACATGCAGGTAGATAATGCGGAAGCTATTGCCCTGCTGGTAATCCGCCGGCGCAAACAGCAGCGCCCAGACCATACCGCCAAGCAGCAGTACCAGCGCTGCCACCGAGAACCCGGGCAACAGTTTGCCGCAGATCTGGAAGCACCAGCGAGGAGAAGCCAGCTGGTAGAACCAGCGCGGTAACCATTTCTTCTTCTCTACCATTGTTTTCACTCTACCCACTCACCGAAATTCGTAATGCGGCGCCAATCGCCAGCGGCGCCAGCACGATACCCAGTGCCAGTAACGCGCCCAGCAGCGCCAGATAACCGCCCAGCGGCAAACCGGTTACCGCAGCCTGTACCGCGCCGGTGCCGAAAATCAGCACCGGAATATACAGCGGCAGCACCAGCAGGGAAATCAGCACCCCGCCCCGTTTCAGCCCTACCGTCAGCGCCGCGCCGATGGCTCCCACCAGGCTCAGCGTCGGCGTACCCAGCAGCAGGCTCAGCATCAACCCGGGAACGCCCTCGGCCGGCAGGAACAACATCACCGAGATCAGCGGCGCCACCAGCGTCAGTGCGAGCCCCGTCAGCATCCAGTGCGCCAGGACTTTGGCAACCACTACCAGCATCAGCGGTTGAGGACTCAGCAACAGCTGCTCCAGCGAACCGTCATCAAAATCGGTACGAAACAGGCTATCCATGGACAGCAGGGTCGCCAGCAGAGCCGCCACCCAGATCACACCTGGCGCCAGTTCCGCCAGGAAGCCTGGCTCCGGACTCACGCCAAGCGGGAACAGGGTAATCACCATCAGGAAGAAGATCAGCGGGTTGACCAGTTCGCTCTTGCGCCGCAGCGAGAGCTTCAGGTCACGTTTCAGGGTTGCAGCAAACAGCGCCCCCATTCCGATATCGGGCCGACGCGAAGCCCCCAACTGTTGGTTCATCCGCGCTCTCCCTGCCGGTCAAGATTGATACTGCGCACGGCGCCACTACCCTGCAGGTCCTGGTGAGTGGTGAGGATGACACTGCCGCCCCGGGCTACATGCCGCCCGATCAGCGCCTCTTTTGCCGCCACGCCACGCTTGTCGATCGCCGTAAACGGTTCATCGAGAATCCACAGTCGCGCATCGCTGAGGTAAAGACGAGCCAGGGACACGCGACGATGCTGACCAGCGGACAGCGTGTGGCAGGGAACATCTTCAAAACCGCGCAGACCCACTTGTTCCAGCGCCTCCTGCACTCTCGCCGGATCGAGGGACGCGTGCAGCGCGCAGTACCAGTGCAGGTTTTCTTCCGGTGTCAGCAGCGCTTTAACGCCCGGCTGATGGCCGAAGTACAGAAGCTCACTGCGAAACTCATCGCGCACCCGGTCCACAGGTTCGCCCTGCCAGTAGATATCGCCTTCGTAGTTGCGCGACAAGCCACTGAGTATGCGCAGTAAAGTGGTTTTGCCGCTGCCGTTGGCGCCCTCGATCTGCACGATCTCGCCGCTATCGACATCGAAGCTGAGTTGGTCGAACAGCACCCTGTCATCCCGTTCACAGAACAGGTTCTCAACTTTCAGCATCGCCTGGGACAAACAGCTTCTCCGTCAAGGTGTCACAACAGCCACAGCGCTACAGTTTCGCCCACACTGGCCGACTGATTTCAAACGCGCCATTATAAACAGATTGGCAGCAAAGCGTCAGGCAAGCACAGAGCCGACAGTACCGAATCATGCCAAGGTCTGAAGCTTCTGCTACCTAGGTCCAACACGGACCCAACGTCAGTTCAATGCACATCCAACGCGGTCATCTACCGGCGTCAGGGAGCTACAACAGTGCCGATCAATCTACCCGTACAATCACTACAGCAGTTGCCGTCGAACAATGCCCCGCAGGGCGACGTTCGCGCCGAACTCGCTGCCGGCCGCACGCTGGAGGCAAGTGTACGGGAAGTCACTCCCGACCCACAGCGCCCCAACCTGTTCCGGATCAAGGTCGAGGTGCAAAGACAGCTGATGGAGCTGATAACCTCCCAGCCACTAAACACCGGCGCCCGTATCAACCTGAGCCAGGATGCCGCGGGTAAGCTTCAACTGGCACTGCTCAACGCCCAAAGCCAATCGCCACAGAACGCAGCAGCTCAGGCAAAAATCGCCAGCCAGCCTCCCCTGCTGCAACTGCGCATACCCAGCCAGGATCAAGGCAACACCAGCCTGTCCAGACTGCTTCCGATGGGCGAGGCGCAGATTGCGCGGGTCATCACTAACACTCCGGCGCCCCAGCCTTCCCAGGCAGGCACACAACCACAGGCGCCACAACAGACATCCCAACCGGCACCTCAACCCGCAGCGCTCCCCTCATACCAAACAACGACGGGAAGCGGAGCCAGCTCTGCGCCCGCGGCTAGCGTGGCCAATCAAAACCAGGCGGGCGGTCCACAGGCATCCCAGCCACAGGCTGAAATCCCAGCAGCACAGGGCACGACATCTCGAGCACCCCAGCCTGGCAATGCGCCATCCAGCGGACAGGCTCAAACCAATACCAGCACGCCTGCTGCTGTTGCCGACGAGCCGGCTAACCGACCCACTCAATCGCTACCTTCGCAGCCCGCGCCTTCAAAAGCCGCTCCTTCAAACCCAACGCCTTCCAATCCAGCACTATCAGGCAGCGATACCGGCAGACCTCAGCCCTCTCATGGAGAGCAGACTGCAACGCGGCAACCGACACCGCCGCCAGCGCCTGCAACAACAGCAACGACAGCAACGACAGCCAGGGAACAAACATCGCTTCCCCGCGGTACTGCTACGCCGCCCAGCTCTGCGACAGCCGCCGGGGAGCGCACAAATTCAGCACAGCAGCCTGCAACAGCTGCACGAGCCTCGCTGAATACCTCCAGCCCGGCGCCTCAGCCCGCCAAAGATGGTGCGGCACCACAACCGGCAACTCCGAATAACACAGCGGCGATACGCGCAAGCGCAGCACAGGGTTCGCCTGCACAGCCACTCCCTCAGCCCAGCTTTCAACCTCACACAGGCGGCATCACTCAGGTGACGCTTGCGGTCAATGGCCAACAGATCGAGCTGCTCAGCCCGAGACCACTACAGCCTGGACTCGAGGTGCAACTGACACGCACTGCGAATAACCAGGTACAGCTTCAAATTGCACCGCCCCGCAATGATAACGGTGCACAACTCAAATTACAGGAAGGGCTACAGCAAATATTGCGCGACAATTTGCCGCAGCAGCTACCTGCGGGCGATGCATTGAATCAAATGCGCCAGTTATCTGCGACAAGCCGGGGCGGCAACGATGCGGTGGCACAGGTGGTGAAATCATTACTCAGCCTGTTCAGCGTTGCGCCGAAAAGCGATGCGAAAACCACCCAGCAGGTGGTGCAGAACCACCTCCAGTCCAGCGGTTTGATCGGCCTGACAAAAACGAATACCTCTGGCGGCAAACCTGAGCTACCGCCACTGCAGCAGCAGCTGGGAAAACTGAATCAGCTGGCAGAGCAATTGCCGCCCCAGGCACGGGAGCAGATGCTGACGCTGGTTAAAGGACTTCAGGCCCGTAGTGCCAGCCACCAGGCAACCAGCCTGCAAAACTGGCAGGAACTGCCGGACGGCTCCCTCGAGAGGCAGTACCGGCTCGACCTTCCGATACGCCTGGATCGTGACCGTCTGGAAGACAGTGAGATCCGCATCCAGCAGCAGAAAAGACCCGATGAACAGGGGCGCTTCGTCTCCCAATGGTCGATTCAGCTGCATTTCGATCGCGAAGAACTCGGCAGCGTGGATGCCCATGTCAGCCTGCAGCAGGAGTGGCAGCTGAGTGCCCGATTCTGGGCCGAGCGGGATGACACTGCACACCTGATCCGCGAACAGCTGGACAGCTTTCAACAGCAACTGGGCGCCAGCGGCTTCCAGGTCGAAGCGCTGCAGGTGCAACGCGGCCGGCCGCCGAGGGATACGCGCTCTCCCATCAATCACAGGCTGGTTGATCTGCACACATGAATGACAATAACGACTTCGATAAAGACGATGGTCTCAGCGGTGACTACAGCTCACTGAATCGCCAGGCGGTAGCGCTGAAATATGACCAGGACGCGGGCACTGCACCGAAGATAACCGCCAAGGGTCAGGGGATAATTGCGGAGCAGATCATCCGCCTGGCGAAAGAGCACGATGTCCATATTTACGAAAGCCCGGAGCTGTTGGAAGTACTGATCCGGCTGGAGCTGGGGGACGAAATCCCTGAATCTCTCTATCGTGCCATCGCGGAGATTATCGCCTTTACCTACGGCCTTAAGAGAGAAGCAGACGCGAAGGAAGAAAGCTGAAGGAGGAGGCTAGCTGAAGGGGCACTTCGCCGGTCTGAAGGGTTAACTCAACCAGGGCTCAATGACGCTGCTGTGGCAGGGCCTCGCCGGTATGCAGTTCACGATGCAGCAGCGCCATCAACTCAGCTTCTGGTCTACCGATACCGCAGCTGCGCACCAGATCATCCACATCCGCGCCCATTTCCATCAGTTTCGCTGCCTGGTTATAAGCGAGGACGCCCGGATCACGGTTTTCCAGCTCCTGCTGTTTTTCTACCGTAATATTGAGCAGGTGCTCAATCGCCAGCAATCGTTTACCCATACCGATAGAGCCATTGGTCATGGCGCGAATCTCGTTACGCAGCACATTGATCAATGCCTGCTGGCGTCGTTCCTGACGTCGCAGGCGCAGCATCAGCACGACGCAAAGCGCCAACGTCGCAAGGCTGACGAGGGAAAATAGCAAAACGATCAGATTATTGGCACTCAGATCCATCACAGGCCTGTCTCAGAAAGAACCTGCGCCCATCGACAAGACGGACGCAACGTCAATCACCCGATTGTAACCCAAGCGGCGGGTAGCGACGAATGGATAAATCTCAGGCGATAGTCGCCTCAAACTCTTCAACCAATTGATCCACATCGACAATGGCGCAACGCTCATCCATATAGGTGCCATACAGCCAGGAGCGATGCTCCTTGTCGGTGTTGAGGTTGACCCTGTCCATAGGAATCTGGATCGATTTCACCAGACCGTCACAGGCCAGCGCCCATTTACGCCCCTGAAGAATAAGCACCTCTGAGTACTGCGAGTGCTCGGGTTTGTAGCGATCCGGAATCAACCAGAGTGCGGTATCAACCACATGGGTACTGGAGTAGGTCTCGCCGAAAGAGCCGAGGATCCAGTCAGGCATGCCTCCGATGGCCAACGACAGATCGACCATATTCAGCGCGCCCTCGATACGCTCAAACTCAACGGCAAGCTTGAGACCGTGCATATCCAGCAGCACACAGTTTAGGACCTTGACCGGGGCCTGGGACACGGGGCTTGCCTCTATCGCTGACCGAGGCGCGGGGGTGACCGGCGCTGGTTCTGGTTCTGGTTCTGGTTCTGGTTCTGGTTCTGGTTCTGGTTCTGGTTCTGGTTCCGGCTCTGGCTCTGGCTCTGGCTCTGGCTCTGGCTCTGGCTCTGGCTCTGGCTCTGGCTCTGGCTCTGGCTCTGGCTCTGGCTCTGGCTCTGGCTCTGGCTCTGGCTCTGGCTCTGGCTCTGGCTCAACAGCCTTCGATGCGACTGCATCGGCGTCAAGCGTCTTTTCTACCGAGTCATCGTCCAGTGGCATCGTGCCGGCCGCTTCTTCCGCGACGCCGTTTTCCTCCGGAATCTCCGGAGCTATCTCATCGGAAGCATCCACCATCTCAAGATCCGGGTCTGCGAGCAGCGCTTCGATATATTCGAATACGACTTTCTTCTGATCAGCCATTAGCCTGACCCTCTCTGCGCTGTTCCAGCAGGTTTCTCAACAGCTTCGCATAGGCATGAACACCGCGGCTGCCCGCATCCATCGATGAAGGCACCAGCCCCTTCAAACTGGCGTTACGGAACTTGGTATCCACAGGCACCACCGCGGTGGAGATGTTGTCTTCATAACGCTTATGCAGCTCACGCAGACTACTGACAGAAGCCTGGGTGCGGCGGTCGTAAAACGTGGGGATAATGGTGTACTCCAACTTGTTGCGACGCGCACGATTGACCATTTCAATGGTGCGCACCATGCGCTGAAGGCCTTTCAACGCCAGAAACTCGGTCTGCACCGGGACCAGCAGGTGATTGCACGCCGCCAGAGCGTTGACCATCAGCACACCGAGTACCGGCGGGCTGTCGATCAATACAAAATCATAGCTCTGCTTCTGGGTGGCAAGCGCCTTGGCCACCTGCAGCCCCATCCCCTCTTTACCTACAGCGCGACGTTCCAGAGTCGCCAGCGCGGTGGATGCAGGCATCAGGTCGATACCCGGCTGAGAACTGGGCAGAATCAGGCTTTTGGTGCGTTTCTCATCCACCTGCAGCTGCTCAAACAGGTCGTAGACACTGTGCTCGAGCTCATCCGGATCAAAGCGGAAATAACTGGTCAGGGAACCATGGGGATCCAGGTCCACCAGCAGCACCTTGTAACCCACATCGGCCAATAATCCCGCCAGGGTTACCACCGTGGTCGTTTTACCGACCCCGCCTTTCTGGTTAGCAACAGCCCACACCTGCATAGCAATTTCCCGTTAGTCTTCCGGCCTGGCCTGACGGATCAGAATGCCGTCTTGCGTTTCAACCTGTTCCAGCGCCGGCGGCGCCTTCTCTTGTTCCTGCTCGGTCAGCATTTCGCTGACTGCATCATTACTGACCTGCTCACTGCCGAAAGAGGCCACCGCCCGACGCACTTTCTCATCACGAGACACAACAATCACTATGCGCCGGTTCAGTCTCCGCCCCTCAGCGGTACGGTTGCTGTAGGCGGGCTGAAATTCACCATAGCCAACGGCAGCCATCTGCTGCGGCGATACGCCGTTCATCGCCAGCAGCCTGACCACCGCTGCCGCCCGTGCCGCGGACAGCTCCCAGTTGGAGGGATAGCGGTCGGTAGAGATCGGCTCGTTATCGGTAAACCCTTCGACGTGGATGGGGTTTTCAATTTCGCGCAGTTCTGCCGCGATCTGCGACAGAATCCTGTCGGCCTCAATAGCCGGTATCGCTCCCCCACTCCCGAACAGCAGGCTGGAACGCAGTTCGATAGAGAACCAGAGGTCAGAGCCCTGAACCTCTACTTCGCCACCGGCAATCTCCTTACTGAAGTCCGCTTCCAGTCGCGCCCGCAGGTCATTCAGCAACCGGGTCTCGCCCTCATCGGCGGGACCAACCAGAGTCGCAGCGGCCTGCTCCCGGCTCTCACCACCTTCGAGAATACCGCTGCCGCCCTCCACTGCGGGGCTTGAGCCTCGCATCACTCCCGGCCCGGAAAACACATCGGACAGAGCTTCCGTCATGCGCCGGTATTTCTCTTCGTTAACCTGGGAGATGGCGTACATCACAACAAAAAAGGCAAAGAGCAGAGTGACGAAATCCGCCCAGGAAAGCACCCAGCGATCCAGCGGAGCGTCCGGTTCAGGAGGCCTTCTTCGCGGCATAATCGGTCTCCAGGTAGCCCTGCAGGCGCTGGCGGATCACCTCCGGGCTCTGGCCCTCGGCGATAAACACCAGTCCGTCCATCAGCATCTCGTGATACTGCGCACGCCCCTGCACCAGCCGTTTAATCTTATTGGCGGTAGGGATCAGCAGCAGGTTGGCCAGGGCCACACCATAGATTGTCGAAACAAAGGCGGTGGCGATGCCGTGCCCAAGGGTTTCCGGCTCAGCCAGGTTCGCCATCACCTGGATCAGCCCAAGTACGGTACCGATGATCCCCAGCGTGGGTGCATAACCACCCAGGCTTTCGATCACCCGAACCGCCTGAAGGTCACGTTGCTCACGCGCAATCAGATCCACCTCCAGTATGGAGCGGATCATCTCCGGCGGTCGCCCATCGGCAAGTAGTTGAAGGCCATTTGCGACGAAGGCGTCCTCACACTTGCCGGCCTCGGCCTCAAGCGTGATCAGACCGCGCTTGCGGGCCTGCTGACACCAGTCGCGCAGCGCCTGGTTGCCGGCGTTGAAGTCCGGTTCATCGGTACGATAAGCCCAACCGAAGAGCCGCCAGGCACGGCGAAAGTCCTCTCGCGGCGACTGCACCATGGCCGCAGCCAGTGTGCCGCCAACGACGATCAGTGCCGCGGTGGGGTTATAGAGTTCAGACAGGTCGCCGCCGCCGACATAATTGCCACCGACTATGGCTACGAAAGCGACCAGTATCCCGAGGAATCCAAACATCAGCTTTGCCTGCACTGTTTAGCCAACAAAGGGCCTATATCCTCTAGATCAAGAATCTCGTCCGCCAGACCTGCATTCACCACAGCCTGGGGCATACCGTAAATTGTGCAGCTATCCCGGCTCTGCGCCCAGATCCTGGCGCCTTCGCGCTTGAGCAACTTGGCGCCATCGCAGCCGTCGGCGCCCATACCGGTCAGAATCAACGCCAGCACCTTGGCGCCGTATGCCTTGGCCGCTGACGCATAGGTCACATCCACACTGGGCTTGTAGGTCAGTTTGGTATCGCCTTCGAGAATACGGATGCGGTCGGTCTGGCGTGGATCGATCATCATCTGCAGGCCGCCCGGCGCCAGCAGGGCAACACCTGGACGCAAGCGATCTCCATCCGCCGCTTCTTTCACCTCCAGCGCACACTGCTGGTTAAGGCGCTCGGCAAACACCTGGGTGAAGGTTTTCGGCATGTGCTGCACCAGCAGCACGGGATAGGGAAAACCGGCCGGAATTGCTGTGAGTATTTTCTGTAACGCCGCGGGACCACCGGTAGAGGTACCGATCACGACGATTCGGCAGTCCGGAAACTTGACCTTGGCGGGGCTACTGGTCGGTACCGTCGCCACCGGAGGCGGAGCAGGCCGGGGCGCTGCGGCTCGAACGGGAACCTCCCGCGCTGCCGGCGAGGCTGTCGCAGTTGACGGAGTACGTACCGAAGTCTGGGCAGAACGCGGCACTCGGGCAGCCGGGCGCTCAGGCGTAGGGCTGTCAGGGCGGAAAACCATGCTTGACGAGGTGTTGGCTCTGGAGCGTGGATGACGATGCTCAAACACGGAGCCAGAGCGAAAACGCCGGTTAGAGCCCAGCGCCAGAATACGCTCCAGCAGCTGGGTACGGATACTCTGGCTCTTATCCATCCAGGCGCGAATATCCTTGGGCAGATAATCGGCTGCCCCCGCATCCAGGGCCTCCAGAGTGATACGGGCGCCCTCATGGGTCAGCGACGACAACATCAGTACATTCGTGGGACATTCCCGCATGATGATCCGCACCGCGTCTATGCCGTTTAGCTGCGGCATCTCGACGTCCATGGTGATCACATCGGGCTTGAGTTCACGGGCTTTTTCGACCGCCTCGCGGCCATTGACCGCGCTGCCGACCACTTCAACCCGTCTGTCGTCGCGCAAAATCTCTTCGATGCGATGGCGAAAAAAACCCGAGTCATCAACGACCAGAACACGAACCGTCATCTAGGCTCTCCAACCCGGGCTTTTCCGCGCACTCGATCAGGTCTGCGCATAACGTTTCAGCAGATTCGGAATATCGATGATCAGTGCAATCCGCCCGTCGCCGGTAATGGTCGCACCAGACAGCCCCGGAGTACCGTGCAGAATCGTACCCAGCGGCTTGATCACCACCTCTTCCTGGCCCACCAGTTGATCGACGACAAAGCCCACACGAGTGGTACCCACGGTCACGATCACCACATGGCCGTGCTCCGGCAGAGCTTCATTCTGCTTGCCATTCACCAGCCAGCGCTTGAGATGGAACAGCGGTATCGCCTGATCACGCACGATGATCGCCGCCTGCCCATCAACAATATTGGTCTTGGTCAGATCGAGGTTGAAAATCTCGTTTACGTTCACCAGCGGCAGCGCGAAGGCCTGGTTTTCGAGAATCACCATCAGGGTCGGCATGATCGCCAGTGTCAGAGGCACCTGGATCGCAATGCGAGTACCCTGCCCCATGACGGAATCGATGCTGAGTGTACCGTTGAGCTGGGTGATCTTGGTTTTGACCACATCCATGCCCACGCCACGACCGGAAACGTCGGAAACCTCGGTCTTGGTGGAGAAGCCGGCCTGGAAGATCAGGTTGAAACACTCCTGATCGCTAAGGCGACGTGCAGCTTCTTCATCCAGCATGCCACGTTTCACCGCCAGGCTACGCAGCTTCTCCGGGTCCATACCGGCGCCGTCATCCTGGATAATCAGCAGGATGTGATCGCCTTCCTGTTCTGCGGAGAGCAGCACATGGCCTTCACGGGGCTTGCCAGCTCGCGCACGGACATCCGGCGCTTCGATACCGTGGTCGACCGCGTTACGAACCAGGTGGATCAACGGGTCGGCCAGCGCTTCGACCAGGTTTTTATCCAGGTCGGTCTCTTCACCGCGCAGCTCCAGGCGAACCTCTTTCTGCAGGCTGCGGGACAGGTCACGGATCAGCCTGGGAAAACGCCCAAACACCTTTTTTACCGGCTGCATACGGGTCTTCATAACGGAAGACTGCAGATCGGCCGTCACCATATCCAGCGTACCGACCGCCTTGCCCATCTCCTCGTCTTCCTGGCTGACACCGAGACGTACCAGGCGGTTACGCACGAGCACCAGCTCACCGACCATGTTCATGATCTTGTCGAGCAGACGGGTATCAACGCGAACGTTGCTTTCCTGAGTCGGCTTATGCGCGGCTGTTGCTGCAGGAGCCGCCGCACGCGCGGCTTCAGCCGCAGGAGCTTTCGATGCCACGGGCTCTGCCGCTGCGGCCGGCTTAGCGGCTACCGGCTCAGATCGAGGAGCCGCTGCTCGCGGCGCAGGCGCACTCTCTGCAGGTGCGGCTCCGGAGAACGCCCCTTTGCCCTCTGACTGCAACTGATCCAGCAGGCTTTCGAATTCGTCTTCGGTGATCAGATCACCGTCTCCCGAAACCGCAGTTTCAGGCACACTGGCTGCCGCCACATGGGGCTTTTCATTGCCGGGAGCACCGCCGGCACCATGCAGATCATCCAGCAGAGCTTCAAACTCATCTTCGGTGATCAGATCCGATTCAGGCGTTCCAGCCGGCGCCTCGTTTGCCACGCTTTCGCTGGAGGCACCAGCGAGATCGCCAAGCAGCGCCTCGAAATCATCGTTAGGCGTGTTCGGATTCGTCGGCAGAGGCTCTTGCGGCTGAGCTGGCGGTTGTTTAGCCGCTGCAGACGCAGCGGGCGCGGAACTGGCCGGGCCACGTCCTTCCGCGAAGTCGATCAGCCGCTGTAACAGCTCGGGCGAGGCATGATCCGGCTCGATGCCGTTGCGGACCGAGTCGAACATGGAGTTGACCTCGTCCAGCGCCTGAAGCACCAGGTCCATCAGCTCCTGGGTAACGCTGAGCTCGCCGTTACGCAGTTCATCGAACAGGTTTTCAGCCTTGTGGCAGCAATCCACCATGGCATCGAGCTGCAGGAAACCGGCTCCGCCTTTGACGGTATGAAAACCGCGAAAAATAGCATTCAGAAGGTCGCGGTCTTCAGGGCGTTGCTCAAGGTCTACGAGCTGCTCGGACAGCTGCTCAAGAATCTCCCCCGCTTCGACAAGAAAATCATCGAGAATTTCCTGATCGGCATCGAAACTCATCGGGTACTCCTACTCAAAATCCTAGGCTCGAAAGCAGCTCGTCTACATCGTCCTGGTCGCAGGCAACATTGTTGTCGCCCTTCGGTACCTGAGGACCCTCAGCCTTCACTTCTTGTGTTTTCTTATCGTCACGTTTGCTGTTTTCTTGATCTTCAGCAGCGGAGTCCGATTTACCGAAAGACGCCGTGATATCAACGCCACTAAGGCGTTCCACCTTGGACGCCATGTCCATCAGCTTGACCAGCTGGCTTTCGACCTGCGTCAGCAGGGTAATCACGCGCCGAATCAACTGCCCGGTAATATCCTGAAACCCCTGTGATACGAGAATTTCGGTCAACGCCGAGCGCAGCTCTTCTATGGTCTTTTCCGATTCGTCCTTCAGTGAACAGGTACGGTCATAGACACCATCCAGCGCCTTGAACTCACCCTCAAGCTGACCGACCAGCATCAGCAGATCGCGAAAACGTGTGCTCTGCGTATCCAGGCGGTCAACGAGGGTCAGGGACTGGTCAACCCGGTCCATGGTCTTGTGCGCAGTTTCTTCGGTCAGCTCAATCACATAGGAGAGACGATCAGATGCATCGCTCATCGCCTCCTTGCCGGCCTGCTCATCGAGCTGACCGCCTACATCGCTGGAAAAGGATTTGATCGCTTCATGCAAACCGCGCGTCAGGTGACCGACTTCGTTGTAAAACACTTCATGCCGGGCGGTCTGCAGCTGATTGATCAGTTCGATAGCCAGGGGTAGTTGACCCGCTTCCAGCGCGGCCACCAACTCCTGAGCCTTGTCCTTCAGCATCTCTTCCAGTCCGTCCAGGTCTACCGTCTTATCCTGTTCAGCCATAAGCCGTTCCTCTGGTACCTAATTCAGGTCCTATCAGCCCTGCAGACGTTCGAAGATCTTGTCGATCTTCTCTTTCAGCGTCGCGGCGGTAAACGGCTTGACTACGTAGCCATTCACACCGGCCTGGGCCGCTGCAATGATCTGCTCACGCTTGGCTTCTGCGGTAACCATCAATATAGGGATATGAGCGAGGTTGGGGTCGGAGCGCACCTCTTTGATCAGATCGATACCGCTCATGCCAGGCATGTTCCAGTCGGTGATCAGAAACTCGATTCGCCCCTGTTTCAGGATCGGCAGCGCTGTTTTGCCGTCGTCTGCCTCATCCACATTGGTGAACCCCAGATCCCGCAGCAGGTTTTTAATGATGCGTCTCATGGTGGAGAAATCATCCACAACAAGAATCTTGATGTCTTTGCTCAAGACAGGTTCTCCCGGTTATTTACTCTACTTCGGCACCAGAAAAGGGTAGCCCCTTTATTGCCAGTCTCTTAAACGTGTCCTCAGCCTCGCCGCTGCCTGGCTGTGGATCTGGCTGACACGTGACTCGGTTACACCGAGCACCTGCCCTATTTCCTTGAGGTTTAGCTCCTCATCGTAGTACAACGCCAGCACCAGTTTCTCCCTCTCGGGTAGATTCTGTATTGCCTGTGCCAGAGCCGACTTGAAGGCGCTACCCTGGGTGGAATTTTCCGGCCCCGGATCATCGCCAGCGAACTGTTCCCCAACCGTGTCTTCGCCGGATTCGCTAAGCTCTTCAAAACTGAACAGCCGGCTATCCGATGAGTCCTGCAACAGGTTGTGGTACTCGGACAGCGAAACGCCCAATTCCGCCGCCACTTCTGCATCCAAGGCATCACGTCCGGTGCGTGCTTCAACCCGGGCGATCGCCTCACTTACCCGCCGGCCATTGCGATGCACCGACCGGGGTGTCCAGTCACCGCGACGCACCTCATCGATGATGGCGCCTCGGATCCTGATTCCAGCATAGGTTTCAAAACTCGCACCCTTGCCGGGATCATACTTGTTAAGCGCTTCGAGTAACCCGATCATTCCCGCCTGAATCAGGTCATCAAGCACCACACTGGATGGCAACCTCGCCATCAGATGGCGGGCTATCCGTTTCACCAAGGGAGCATACTGCTCAACGAGCTCCTGGCCTGACCTGAATTCCAGCTGGTTATACATGCAAGCTCTGCGCTCAGTACCTTAAGTACTGCCTAGACCCCTTGAACCAGACGCTCAACAAAGAATTCGAGATGCCCGCGTGATGTTGCCGATACGGGCCACTCATCTACTTTATTGGCGAGCTGCCGATATGCAAGTGCTGCCTTACTGGTCGAAAACGCTTTCAAAACAGGCGTTTGCTTCTGTACAGCCTTGCGTACCGCCTCATCATAAGGGATTGATCCCTGGTATTGAAGCGTGACATCGAGGAAGCGATCCGTCACCGTCAGCAGCTTGCTGAACATGTTCCGCCCCTCGGCTTCGCTACGTACCATATTAGCCAGCACCCGGAAACGCGTCATGCGGAAATCCCGGTTTAGTAGCTTGATCAATGCATAAGCGTCTGTGATCGACGTCGGTTCATCGCAGACTACCACAAGAACTTCCTGCGCGGCACGTATAAAACTCACCACCGATTCAGAAATGCCCGCTGCCGTATCCACGATCAATACATCGAGCTGATCGGCGATATCATTGAAGGCGTGAATCAACTCGGCATGCTGATGCACGCTCAACGCGGTCATCGCCTGGGTTCCCGAGGATGCAGGAACTATATGGAAGTTTTCACCGGCCCTGACCATCACATCCTGCAGACCGCAGCGGCCTTCAAGCACATCAACAATATTCTGTTTCGGTCGCAGCCCGAGCATCACATCCACGTTGGCGAGACCCAGGTCAGCATCCATCAACACCGTACGCCGCCCCATCTCACCCAGCGCCGCAGCCAGATTGACGGACACGTTGGTCTTGCCGACACCGCCCTTGCCGCCCGTGACCGCTACTACCTTGACCGGATGTGACTGTTTCATATTCATGCTCTGTATCAGCCGGCCCTGTAGAGATCACCGGAGCCGGACCGCGCCCGCTCGGTGTCGCGCTGAGCCGTCACCACCGCACGGCTGACCAGATCATGCCGCCGCGCCAGCCCGATATCGTCGGGGATTTTCTGCCCGTCTGCGACATAGGCGACCGGCAGCTGCTTTTCCACCGCCAGCGTCAACGCCTCGCCAAGGCTTCCGGACTCATCCATCTTGCTCAGCACACAACCGTGCAGCCCCAATGCCGAGTAAGTCTGCCAGGCACTCTCAAGCAGCTGCCGCTGGCTGGAGCAGGAAAGCACCAGTAGTTTCTTAACCCGGACCGACACGCTCTCAAGCATCTCAAGCTGCAGCTGACCCGAGGGATCCCGGGCATTCATACCGGCGGTATCGATCAGTACCAGGCGCTTGCCCTTGAGAGACTGGAGCACCTCATCCAGGCTGTGATTCTCATCCACGACCCGAACCGGCACGTCGAGAATCCGTCCGAAGGTTTTCAGCTGTTCATGTGCCGCGATACGAAAACAGTCGGTGGTCACCAGCGCCAGGCTGGAGCTGCCGTGCTGAAGCACATAGCGTGCAGCGAGCTTACCGATGGTGGTGGTTTTACCCACCCCGGTAGGACCGAGAAAGGCCAGCATGCCACCGCGCTCAATCAGCTCCTCGCCCACCACCGGAATAGAGTCAGCCAGGCGCGCCAGGGAGTTGCGCCAGGCCTTATCGATGGGTAAGCCAGGTTCAATCGACGCCAACAGCGAGCTGGTAAGACGCCCCCCCAGCCCCAGACGCTCAAAGCGATGCTCCAGCTGGCCCTTCACGCCACTTGAGCGCTCTCCGGCCCTTGCCATTTCGGCATCGCCGAATGCCTGTGAACGAGGTGAAGGCTGCGGCGCGCTTTGCTTGGCTGACAGCTGCTGCTCGAGCATTGAACGCAGCTGCTGAATTTCGTTTTGCATATTGCGGATCTGGGCGTTGTCCCGCTCATCGGCAGAGACACCCACCGATCCAAGCTCCGGCTCGTGCCGGGAAGCCTGAAGCGGCGCCGCACCGGGGCTGGCCTTGTGCGCCTGCGCCTGATGCGCATCACGGCTGCGCTGGCGTTCACGCAATGATTCCAGTATCGAGTGCAGCTCTTCGTCGTCGCCGTCGAGCTGGCGATTTGCGGTACGCGAGACCTCCGACGGCCCCTGACCCTCCTGAGCCTTGGCGATATCCAGGCGGGTGCGCTCGAGTGCCTGTTCCAGCTCACGGCGTTTGTCACCGCCCTGGCCCGCTGCGCTACCGGTCAGAATCCGCACCTGCTCTTCGCGGCGTCGGGCGCGCTCCTGCTTCAGTTCGCTCTGCGCGGCCTCGTACTCCTCTTCACGCGCAACAACGATCTCCACACCACCGGCAACACGGTGGTTGGATACGATAACGGCGTCGGGCCCTATCTCCTCGCGAACGCGACGCATGGCCTGGCGCATGTCCGGTGCAAATATGCGTTTTACTTTCATATTCGTCCCTTATCGGCCGCAAAGCGGAAAACTGTTAACCATTTTGCCCCCCGACTGTCGCCACAATGGTGACATTTTTGTTCTCAGGGACTTCCTGATAGGAAAGCACATGGATCAGCTGCTCTCCATAACGCACGAACTTGGCAAGCAAAGGACGGATCGGCGCGGATACCAGCAGCACCGAGGGCAGCCCCTTCATCTCCTGATTCTGCGCCGCCTGCGCCAGTGATCTCTGCAACCGCTCAGCCATTCCCGGCTCAAGAACCAGGCCGTCTTCACCCTGCTGACGCTGCTGCATGGAGCTAAGCAGCATCTGCTCAAGCTGCGGATCCAGCGTAATGACCGGCAGTTCGGCAGCCGAGCCATTGATCGTCTGCACAATCAGGCGCGACAGGGAAATTCTCACCGCCGCGGTCAGCGCCAGCGGATCCTGAGTGCGGTTAACCGCCTCCGCCAGAGACTCGGTGATGGTGCGAAAATCCTTCAGCGGCACCTGTTCCATCAACAGATTCTGCAATACCTTCAACAATACACTGATTGAGAGCTTTTTCGGCACCAGCTCTTCCACCAGTTTCGGCGACTTCTCGGTGAGCAGATCCAGCAGGTGCTGAACCTCTTCGTGTCCGAGCAGCTCATGCGCCTGTGCCTGAAGCACCTTGTTGATGTGCGTGGCCACCACGGTGCTGGCGTCCACTACAGTGTAGCCGAGGGTCTGGGCTCGCTCTTTCTGGGTTTTCTCGACCCAGATTGCATCCAGACCGAAGGCGGGGTCCTTGACCTTGATACCTTCAACCTCGCCGAACACCTGGCCGGGATTGATCGCAAGCTCACGGTCCGGATAGATCTCGGCCTCACCGACCACAACCCCCATCAGCGTTATCCGATAGGCGCCGGGCAGCAGGTCCAGGTTATCGCGGATATGTACCGAGGGAACAAGGAAACCAAGCTCCTGGGAAAGCTTCTTGCGTACACCCTTGATACGGTTGAGCAGCTGACCGCCCTGCATCTTGTCGACCATAGGGATCAGGCGGTACCCCACCTCAAGCCCGACCATATCCACCGGCATAACATCATCCCAGCCGAGCTCGCGGTTCTCTTCGGCCACTTCGGCCTCGCTCCGCTCCGCCGGGACGGCGGCTGCCGTTTCGGCCTCCGCCTGCTTTTTCTTCTCCTGTTCTTTGACGATATACCAGGCGATACCACCGGCGACCGCGGCCAACGACAGGAAGGCAAAATGCGGCATACCCGGGACACTGCCCATGATCGCCAGAATTATTGCGGAGACAAACAACGCCCGGGGCGAGGCAAACATCTGCCGGAACACCTGCTGCCCCATCCCCTCGTCGGAGTTGGCACGGGTCACCATGACGGCAGCGGCAGTGGAGAGCAGCAGCGATGGAATCTGCGCCACCAGGCCATCACCGATGGTGAGCAGGGCGTAATATTGCAGCGCCTGATCGAAGCTCAGCTGATGCTGAACCATACCGATACCAAAACCGCCAAACAGGTTAATTACCAGAATCAGGATGCCCGCTACCGCGTCACCACGAACAAACTTTGACGCACCATCCATGGCACCATAGAAGTCAGCCTCCTGGGTGACTTCGGCGCGGCGGCTGCGCGCTTCGTCCTGGCTGATCAGGCCGGCATTAAGATCCGCGTCGATCGCCATCTGCTTACCGGGCATGGCATCCAGGGTAAAGCGGGCGCTCACTTCGGAGATACGACCGGCACCCTTGGTTACCACGACGAAGTTGATGATCACGAGGATCGCGAACACGATGACACCGACGATATAGTTACCGCCGACCACCACATCGCCAAACGCCTGGATCACCTTACCAGCCGCCCCCGTGCCCTCATGCCCGTATAGCAGTACGACTCGGGTTGAAGCCACGTTGAGCGCCAGCCGCATCAGCGTGGCGGCCAGCAAAACGGTGGGGAAAACACCAAAGTCGAGCGGCCGCATGGCGTAGATCGCCACCAGCAGAACCACTATCGACAGCGCTATGTTGAACGTAAAGAAGACGTCCAGCAGGAAGGGCGGCATCGGCAGGGTGACCATTGCCAGCACAACAAGCAGCAACAGCGGGATACCAAGATTCCCCTGCGAAAAGCTTCGTGCATTGTTGAGTATGGCTGTACGGTCCAAAACGCCCCCAAAACGTCAAAAAAATGTCAAAACATAGCCACCCCTCCCCTATCCTGGGAAAATTCGGTCTATGCGGCGGCTAAAACACCATTTTTTTGACGGAAAATGATCGATCAAGCCTAAATGTAGCAAAAACCCCGCCAATACTTAGGGAATAATTCCGTTTATTCGTCCGGGTCCACCCTCAGTGCTTCAGGGATTTCAATATCCTCCTCGGAAAGGGGCTCCGGCTTTTCATCAAGCCGCTGGCGATAACGACGCAACTGATAAACGTAAGCCAGCACCTGAGCCACGGACTTATAGAGCCCCAAAGGCACCTCCTGCCCCTCTTCAGTCGCGTGATAGAGCGCGCGAGCAAGCGCTGGTGACGCCAATATCGGCACCTCATGCTCTTCGGCGATCTCACGAATCTTCAGCGCCAGGAAGTCCGCCCCTTTGGAAACAACAATCGGCGCATTACCACGCGACTGGTCGTAACGGATCGCCACCGAGTAATGGGTCGGGTTGGTGATCACCACATCCGCCTCGGGCACCTCTTTCATCATGCGCCGTCGGGAGATCTCACGCTGCATCTGACGGATTCGACCTTTCACCTCAGGTTTACCCTCGGTGTTTTTCATCTCATCCTTAACTTCCTGCAGCGTCATTTTCAGCTTTTTGGTGTAGCTATAGATCTGGAAGGGCACATCCACCAGCGCGATCAGAATCATCGCTGCGCTCATCAGCAGGAACGACCAGATAATGATATCGACCGCATGCGCCATGGCCTGGTTAACGGACTGCTTCGCCAGCGAGGCGATCTCGGGCCGATCCCAGAGCAGCACGCCAACCGCAACGGCCCCCACCAGCAGGAACTTGGCCATGCCCTTAAGCAGCTCGGTAAGCGCGTTAAGAGAAAACATGCGCTTGATACCCGACAACGGGTTGATACGACTTCCCTTGGGTTGCAACGCCTGACCACTGAAATTCCAACCACCCAAAGCGATAGGACCGATCACAGCGGCAGCAACCAACAATGCAAACAACCCCCACAGACTGAGAAAGCCATCAATCATCGAGCTGACAAAGTGGATAATCATCTGCGAAGGATCGGCGATGGTCGCCTTGTCGAGAGAGAGATTGAAGCGCATGAGACCAACCATGGCGTTCACTACCTGGCTGCCAAAAATAAAGGCCGCCGCCACCGCCGCAAACAGCAAAAAGGTGGTGGTTAACTCCTTGGAACGGGGCACATCCCCTTTTTCACGCGCGTCACGCAGCCGTTTCGCCGTGGGTTCTTCAGTTTTTTCCTGGCCCGTTTCTTCCGCCATGCTTAGCCGGCCTCCCTGATCACGTTGGTAATCAGCTCCAGCACTGCTTGAGCAAAGCGTTCATACTGACCGAGAAAGCCACCCAGCGACGCCCAGACGATAAAGATGCCAAGCACCATGGTGAAAGGAAAACCGATGGCGAAGATATTCAGCTGAGGCGCCGCCTTGGTCATGATGCCAAAAGCGAAGTTCACCACCAGCAACGCGGTAACCGCCGGCAAAGCCATCAACACCCCGGCAGAAAACAGCCAGCCGCCGGCCAGCACGATACGCCAGAGGTTTGACAGCGGCAGACCGCCCTCACCGATCGGCAATACCTCAAAGCTCATCGCCAGGGTTTCGATCACCACCAGATGCCCATTCATCGCCAGGAACATCAGCATCACCATCATCAGGTAGAACTGCCCCAGCACCACCACACTGGTGCCGTTGGCCGGATCGGTCATGGATGCAAAGCCAAGACCCATCTGGTTCGCGATCAACTGACCACCCACAGCGAAGGTTTCCATCAGGATATTGAGCGTAAAACCAATCACCGTGCCGATAACCACCTGTTCGAGGATCAACAGCCACATTTCACCGGAGAGGCCTTCATAGGCGGGAACAGGAGGCAGAACAGGCACGAGCACCGCCGTGATACCCAGCGCCAGTCCCAGGCGCACACGGACCGGCACCAACTGGGTACCGATAATCGGCATGGTCATCAGCATGGACGCGACACGAAACAGTGGCAGCAGTATCTGCCCCACCATCTGCTCGATCTGCGTAAGGTCGACTTCCATGACCTAACCGATGAGCCGCGGAATATTCATGAAGAGGAAGTTAAACTGGTCCATCAGCTCGGTGACGATCCAAGGACCAAACGCCATCAGCGCCAGCAGCGTGACGATCAGGCGGGGCAGGAAGCTAAGCGTCTGCTCGTTGATCTGGGTCGCCGCCTGAAAGATCGACACGATCAAGCCAACGATAAGGCCGGGAATCACGATAGCGGAGACGATCAACACCACTACCCAGATCGCGCTTCCGAAAAGATCCAGCACCACTCCGGTTGTCATGGTAGCTCCTAAATGCCAAAGCTGGCGGCTAAAGTCCCCATCACCATCGCCCAGCCATCCACCAGCACGAACAGCATGATCTTGAACGGCAGCGAGATAATCACCGGTGACAGCATCATCATACCCATGGCCATCAACACACTGGCCACCACCAGATCGATCACCAGGAAGGGGATAAACAGCATAAAGCCGATCTGGAAGGCGGTCTTCAGCTCACTGGTCACAAACGCCGGTACCAACACCTGCAGCGGAATCTCTTCGACCGACGCCACATCCGGCGTCTCCGATATCCGCATAAACAGGTCCAGGTCATTCTCGCGAGTGTTACTCACCATAAACTGGTGAAACGGCCTGCTTGCTGCTTCCAGCGCCTCCAAAGGCGCCAATTCGTCGTTCAGATAGGGCTGCACCGCCTGTTCATTCACCCGGTCCAATACCGGGGTCATGATAAACAGGGTAAGAAACAGCGCCAACCCCAGCAATATCTGGTTCGACGGCGTCTGCTGCAAGCCCAGCGCCTGCCGCAGGATCGACAGTACGATGATGATCCGGGTAAAGGAGGTCATCATCATCAGGATCGCCGGCAGGAAGGTGAGCATCGTCATCAGCGCCAGGATCTGAATAGTGACGCTGTAGTTGGTGGTGCCATCTTCGCCGGTGGTAACGGTCACCGCCGGAAACGCGGTATCAGCACCCCAGGCAGGCACACAGAGCAGCAGCAACGGCAGTAACAGCCAACGCATCAGGGCTTTCTCCCGCTCTGCTGCATCACCTCTTTAAGCCGGTTGGCGAACGCGCCTTGGGGCGCGTGGCGCGGCTCTATCACTGGAGTGTCGAACTTCTCCAGCAGCGATACCTGCGAGCTGCTGACTCCCAGCAACATCTGCTGCTCACCCACCTGAATCAGCACCGCTTTTTCACGCTGGCCCAAAGGCAGCACGGCCACTACCTGCATATCCCCCCGCTGCCCCGGCAGGACATTGAGACGCCTGACCAG
This sequence comes from Marinobacterium lutimaris, assembly GCF_900108065.1. Taxonomy (GTDB): domain Bacteria; phylum Pseudomonadota; class Gammaproteobacteria; order Pseudomonadales; family Balneatricaceae; genus Marinobacterium_D; species Marinobacterium_D lutimaris. Next base: position 649,613 of record NZ_FNVQ01000002.1, read on the forward strand.
CCAGGCCAGCGCGAGAATCAAACCGATTACGGCGACAAGCCCCAGTACCAGTTCGATAATGGCGCCGGAGCCAAGCGGATTGGGCATGGAGGAGGATGCGGTTTCAGTGGCGGCCGAATAGCCTGCGCGGCTGATTAACAGAAGCGTGATTGCAAAGGCAAAACGCATTACTTCAACCGCCGGATGCGTTCCTGCGGGCTGATCACATCGGTCAGGCGGATGCCGTAGCGGTCATTCACCACCACAACCTCGCCATGGGCGATCAGCGTCCCGTTGATCTTTACGTCCAAAGGCTCACCAGCCACACGATCCAGCTCGATAACCGATCCCTGATTAAGCTGCAGCAGGTTACGGATAGGAATTTCGGTACCGCCCACTTCCATGGTCATGCGCACCGGCACATCCAGAATAACGTCCAGCTTGGGATCACCCACGACTACGGATTCGTCCTTGAGCTCGTCCAGATCCACCGACCTGGCGCCGTCGTCGCTGATAGCTTCGGTGCCACCGGCGCCGCCTACCTGCTCTTCAAGGGCGGCAGCCCATTCGTCGGCAAGCGCCTGCTGGTCCTGATCGTTATTTTCGTCACTCACGTTCAATCTCTCCGCAGACGCGAATTACTCGGGCTGCTTGATTTGTTCCAGAATCTTGATCGCCAGATTACCACGGGAGGTCCCCAGCTGGCAGTTGTAGATCGGTACACCGTTGGCGTACAGCTCCAGCTTGTCCGGCAGATCAACAGGGATAATGTCACCCGCCTCGAACTCGATTACATCCCTCAGCGTCATCTCCCGCTCAGCGACAATCAGGTTAAGATCCAGCGGCGCCAGCATCACGTCGCGATTCAGCGCCGTGCGCCAACGCTCGTCCTGATGCTCCTGGGTATTCTGGTGACCCGAAACGAGAATCTCGCGGATAGGTTCAAGCATGGCATAGGGCAGCGTCACATGCAGTTCGCCGGTACCACCCTCAAGATCGACCTGAAAGGTACTAACCACCACCACATCACTGGGATTGATGACGTTGGCCATCGCCGGGTTTACCTCCGAGCCGATATGCTCGAATTTAACCTTGTAGACCGGCTTCCAGGCCTCTTCCAGATCCCTGAACAGCTGCAGCAGGGTTTTATTGACCAGCCGGGTTTCGGTCGGCGTGAATTCGCGGCCTTCGATCTTGGCGTGACGTCCGTCGCCGCCGAAAAACTGATCCACCAGCTTGAACACCAGCTTGGCGTCCATGATAAACAGGCCGGTTCCGCGAAACGGGCTGACCTTGACCAGGTTCATACTGGTGGGAACATACAGGGTATGGATATAGTCGCCGTACTTCATCACCTGCACACCGCCCACCGTCACATCGGCGGTACGGCGCAGCAGGTTGAACAGGCTGATACGGGTGTGGCGGGCGAAACGCTCGTTGATCATCTCGAGCGTCGGCATGCGGCCGCGCACGATCCGCTCATGGCTGGCCAGGTCGTAACTGCGGACGCCGCTTTCGTCTTCTTCCCCGCCTTCGTCTTCAGCGGTGTCTACGTCACCGTCGTCGACACCATGCAGCAGGGCATCGATCTCATCCTGCGAAAGCAGATCTTTTACCGACATGGCGTCTCCGCTTACTGCATTACCAGATTGGTGAACAGAATCGACTCTATACCCGGCCGACCGATCTTTTCACGCAGGATCGACTTGACCAGGTCGGTAGCCTCGGTGCGCAACTGCTGCTTGCCCTCAATGGTCATCAGATGCTCGAAGGTCTGCGTCGAAAACAGGCCATTCAAGCGCGCGACAATCAGTGGCATATGCAGAGTCAGTGCATCCGCAACCTCCTGATCACGGCTTTTCGCTTCGATGTAGGCCTGCATGTAATGGCGTTTACCGTCTTCAGCCTGCAGCGTAACCACAAACATCGGCTTGCCTTCGAGCGTACGGATCTTGGTGTAAATAGCCTCTTTACGCACAGGCTCGACCGGCGCTGCGGCTTCCTGACTATCGCCGCCCAGCAGGAAAAATGCTGCTGCGCCACCGCCGCCGATCACCAACAGCGCGACCAGCGCGATAATGATAAACAGCTTCTTCTTGGAGCCTTTCGCTCCCTGACCTTCGCTCTGTGCGTCGTCCGCCATACCTTCCCCGTAAACTACCCACGCGCCCGGAGTTCCTTTGGGCGCACGAACCTGCCGCTAATATAACACACTGATTTCAGGTCTAAAGCATCAGGCGTAATAGTCGACGAGCCCTACCGGAGCCTGGCTGACATTGATCAGATTTTCACTTGTACCGCCGCTATCGCCATAAGCCTGAGATCCGGACTGACGGTTACGGTCGCCACCGGAATCATCCTGGCGCTCACGCGCGGATTGATCCGACACCGACGACTGGTTCAGATCCATACCCTGCTCGGCAAACATCTCTTTAAGACGTGGCAACTGCTGTTCAATCGCCTCACGTACCTGCGGATGCGGCGAAGTAAAGCTGACACTGACCTGATCCTTGCCGTTCAGATGGACCCTCACCTGCATCGCACCCAGTTCCGGTGGATCCAGCTGAATTTCCGCCGAGCGCGGCCCGTACTGGGCCATCATCACCGCGCGTTGCCCCATCGCCCACCCCCAGGCAGGATCCTGTAGCCGCTGCGCCAGAGCGGCCGCAGCCGCCTCACCACGCGGGGTAGCCGCCCCCGGCTGCATAGCGCCGGCACTCTGCTGCTGAGCCTGGGTTCCAAGCGTGGCGGCATCGCCATTAACTCGGGCCTCGGTAGAGAATAGCGTGCCAGCATTTCTCGAAGAGGCTCCAGGCTGATCGGTATCAGCCGACTGAGCCTGAGCAGCCGCCCCGGATTGTGCCGAAACCGGCCCCTGCTGGGATAGCTGCTGATCAACCTGGGCAAGACCTGCATTGTTCTGGCCGCCCTGCGGGTTCTGGTTAGCCGCCGGCATCAACAGATCAGCGCCAGGCCTGGCGCCCGACTGACCGCCGTCCGGGGTTCGCGCGCCCAGCAGCGCCCCGTCGTCATTTGACTGAGTCCGTATCTGCTCAACAGCCGCTGCAGCAACGGCCGGCTGGGACTGAGCTGCAAGCTGCGCATTCGCAACGGCATCACGGCCAGAGACAAGCTGTTCCGTGCGGGCCTCTACAGTTGCGACCGCCTCGATGTTTGCAGAAGACTCGATCCCCGGAGCGATCACCCCGGGCCGAGCTCCGGCTTGCTGAGATTCAACCGGCTGAGATTCAGCTGAGCCAGGCTCTGCCTGAGCCGGTAATGCCGACGCTTCAGCGCGAGCTACCTCCGCCACAGGACTGCCGGCTCTCGGAGTGGCAGGCTCCGCTTCCTGCCGAGCCTGCCCACCGTTCTGCAGCGCCGCTTCACGCACCTCAGGACGTGCCGCCTGGCCAGGCAAAGGAGGAATTTCAGAAGTCGCCCGCCCTTTTACCGAAGTATTATTGCCTGAAGCATTAACCGAGGACTCGCTTGAAACACGGCGCTCGCCCTCCGGATGACCACCCTCAGCCACTGCTGGCACTGCGGCCTCCACACCTGGCTTAACGCCGGACTCCGCCTGACCAGGGAGTTCCTGACCCTGGCCAGCCCTGCCGGCCAACCCGCCCCCTTCCACAGAGAGTGAGACCTTTGCGTCTACCTCAGCAGCCGGCACCGCCGCGCTATGGCTTTTGCCCTCACCTTTGCCCTCAACAGCTCCGTCAACAGCTCCGTCAACAGCACCCTCGGCAGCAACAAGCCCTTGCGATGGCAGATCAATCACAGGAGTCACATTCTGGCCAGCCTCTTTGGGATCTTCCCCCGCGTCATCGTCGGCAAGCTGAGCCGAGTCGTTCGACTGCTCATCGTCCGTGTTTACTATATCAGCTGCATGCTCTGGCTCTGCTTCGCCCGTTTCACCTGGCGCTTCTGCCACTGAGCCTTCTGATCTGCCTTCTGCCTTGCTCTCTTCCGCCTTGCTCTCTTCCGCCTTGCCCTCTCCCGCCCCCTCGATCCCGGACCCTGAATCGGCATGTGCTTCGGAGCCTGTCTCAGCAGTTCCTTCAGACACTGCGACCTGTGCATCCCCCGCGGAATCCTTCGATCCCTGTTGCCGCTGCGCAGGCAGATCCTTTCCGTTAGACGGCAAGGCGTCGCCGCTCTCCGGTTTCGGCGCAGTCCGGTTATCTTCGGCATGACGCATCAACTGCTGAAAACCGGCACCAGGATCAACCGGCGTGGCAACGCCAGCCGCCGCGGGCCTCGGGGCAGATACGGAAACCGAAACACTGACGGGCGAAACGGAAACACTGGGTGACGGCATGGTCGTTCCTCAATACGAAAACTGACGACTAATACCGGAACAGAGCAATAAAAGGGCCAGATGGGAGAGTTCAACCGCGAAGAATGGGCTGATGTCGTCCAGGTGCAGCTAGATGTAGGTCGGGCGCGTATGCTGAGCGCGTTCATCAAGCTCCTGCTGCAGACGCTTGTCGCCATGCCGGCGCTGCTCTTCCTGCGCCTTATCGAGCAGTTTCTGCATCGCCTTGTGATGCGCCATCGCCTGACGCCAATAGATCTCGACCTGTTCCAGCTGAGCGCGGCTCTGTTTCAGCGCCTGTTCCTGCTGCAGACTTGTAGCACTGAGCTTGTTGATAAACGCCTGGTAGGTCTGGATACCACCACTGGAAAGGCCGTTGCGCCCTGCCGCCTGAAACTGCTGCTGGTATTCCAACTGATACTGACTGAGCTGCCTCAGACCCGCCTCAGCCTGCGCCACACGCTGCTGCGACTCGCCCAGCAGCCTTTCTGCCTCTTTACGCTTGCGCTCGGCCAGGTCCAGCAGCAGTTTGAAGCGATCAATCTTTTTCGACATCCAACCCTCTCAGCGGCTCAAGGTTTACGCCTGAGGCCTGCAGCGACGGCCTGCTGCGGCTGCGCCTGGGCCGCTTGTTCAGGCTTGGCCTGCATAATCATCACCAGTTCCTGGATTGCCCGCTTCATCGGCATCGGCTCCTGCATCCCCTGCTGTAGATAGGCACGCATGGCCGGCAACAGTTCAATGGAGCGATCGATCTCCGCATCGGTTCCGCGCGCATAGGCCCCGACAGATATCAGGTCCTCGTTCTGATGATAGCGCGCCCAGGTGCGTTTCATCTGCAGCGCGAACTGCTGGTGGGTTGGGTCGACGATCTGCGGCATGGCACGGCTGATCGACGCCTCAATATCGATCGCGGGATAATGCCCCTGCTCAGCCAGATCCCTGGACAGCACAATATGCCCGTCCAGAATTGCCCGCGCAGAGTCCGCCACCGGATCTTGCTGATCGTCACCCTCGGTTAGCACCGTGTAGAACGCGGTTACCGAGCCGCCGCCCGTCTCTCCATTACCGGCGCGCTCCACCAATTTAGGCAACTTGGCAAATACTGAAGGAGGGTATCCCTTGGTCGCCGGGGGCTCACCCACGGCGAGCGCAATTTCACGCTGCGCCTGAGCATATCGGGTCAGCGAGTCCATCAGCAGCAGTACATTCTTGCCCTGGGCACGAAAGTATTCAGCAATACGCGTCGACAGCTGCGCTGCCCGCATCCGCATCAATGGCGAGTCATCCGCGGGAGCCGCCACCACGACCGAACGCTGACGTCCAGCCTGACCCAGGCTCTGATCGATAAATTCACGCACCTCTCGGCCACGTTCACCAATCAACCCGACGACCGTAATATCCGCCTCGGTGAAACGGGTCATCATCCCCAGCAGCACCGATTTCCCCACACCACTGCCGGCAAACAGCCCCAATCGCTGCCCACGACCGACTGATAGCAGGCCATTGATTGCGCGAACACCTACATCCAGCGTGGTTTCGATGGGATGACGATTCAGCGGGTTGATGGTTTCGCCACTGAGCGACACCATGGCATCAGCCTGAACCGGTCCAAGGCCATCCAGAGGGCGCCCTATGCCATCGATTACCCGCCCCAGCAAACCGGGTCCCACCGGTACAAGACTCGCCCCCAGACGTGGCACCACGCGGGCTCCAGGGCTCAGACCGTCGATACTCTCAAGCGGCATAAGATAGATGCGATCACCGGCGAAGCCAACTACCTCGGCTTCGGCCGACACGCCCGGCGCCACCTCGACCACGCAGTTATCGCCCAGCGCAACACGCAGCCCGATCGCCTCCAGTGTGAGGCCGATCATGCGGGTAATCTGGCCCTCGGTACCGGGACGCGGAGCCTGATAAGGAATGTTGAGATACTTGGAAAGCCGCTCGTTGAGCGTCATTCGCCGCCCTCCTCGGGCGACTCATCACTGGTCGCCGGCAGCAGGCGGCGCTTAAGCTGATCCGCAACCTGGGCAAAGCGGTTCTCGACGGAGGCATCGACGCGGGAGGCTCCTGCCAGCAGTTCACAGCCGCCAGCAGTCATGGCGGGATCTTCGATCAGCTCCCAACCCTGCAGCTCGGCCTGCTTGGCCAGCAAGGCGCAATCATCGGGGTTTAGCCTGAGGCGCACCGGTCCAGAGTTCGGCGGCAGACAGTTCAGCGCGTCGCTGATCGCGGCGTTTAGCAGTTCCGGCCGGGCGATCAGCTCCGCCTGCACCACCGCCGCTGCAAGCTGCTCAACCAGCGTAAGAATCGTAGCCTCGAGCGCCTGATGCTGCTGCTCCAGCGGACGCTGCAGCTGGCCTATCAATGACTCCAGCTGTTGCAGCTGCGCATCGATCCTGGCCCGTCCCTCATCCAGCCCCTGCTGAAGTCCCTGCTCCAGCCCCTCTTTGCGGCCCGCTTCAACCCCTTCCTGCCGCCCCTGCTCCAGGCCTTCGGCACGCGCCTCTTCGACGATCGACTCCCACTGGGCGAGCGTCAATTTTTCGGCGTAGATCTCTTCCTCAACCACCTTCACTTCGGTGATCGGCTCAGGTTCGGGCTTCTGCGCCAGCGCAATAAGACGATCGCGCTCGGCATCGGTCATGTCTGGCAGCTTCCAGGCGCTGACACGACCGGCGTCACGGGCGCGAATAAGAACGGGAGTTGAGGCTTCTGACTTCATGGCATCAGATCATATCTTCACCGCCGCCGCCGAGTACAATCTCACCCTCGTCGGCCAGACGGCGCGCCACGCCCAAAATCTCTTTCTGCGCTGCTTCCACTTCGCTGACGCGCACCGGGCCCTTGGCCTCCAGGTCATCACGCAGCAGCTCGGCGGCTCGCTTGGACATATTTTTGAAGATCTTTTCCTGCAAACCGGTATCCGCTCCCTTGAGCGCCACCACCAGCACATCGGTAGAGATTTCGCGCAGGATCACCTGGATGCTGCGATCGTCCACCTCCAGCAGGTTGTCGAACACAAACATCATGTCCTGAATCTCCAGCGCCAGCCCCTCGTCGGTCTCGCGGATCGATTCCATCAGTTCCGCTTCGATGCTGGAATCCAGGTAGTTCATGATATCCGCGGTCTGGCGCACGCCACCCAGGGTCGTCGTCTGACTGGTTCGAGTGCCGGTAAACTGACTTTCGAGCATATCATTAAGCTCCTGCAACGCCTGGGGCTGAATCCGATCCAGCGCCGCAATGCGCATTACCAGTTCGATCCGCACCTTGTCATCGAAGAAGCTGAGCACGCTCGCCGCCTGATCTGGATCCAAGTAAGCAACGATCACCGCCTGTATCTGCGGGTGCTCATAACGCAGGATCTCCGCCACCTGGCGCGCATCCATCCAGCGCAGCGTATCCAGGCCGGATGTATTGGTGGTCATCAGGATGCGATCAATCAGCGTCTTGGCCTTTTCCTCGCCCAACGCCTGATTCAGCATAGCGCGGATATAGCGGTCGTTGTTGATCCCTATACCCGTCTGATCACTGACCACACCAAGAAAATCGGACACCACCGTTTCCACTCGGGACTGAGGCACGTTATCAAGCTGGGTCATCGCCTCGCCGATCTTCTGTACCTCTTTCGGCCCCAGATGCTTGAGGATCTCCGCCGCATCGGATTCACCGAGGCTGATCAGAAGGATCGCCGCCTTTTCAATATCTGTCAGCTCACTCACGCTCAATCACCCACTGCCGGACCGCCTGCGCGACTTTTTCCGGATCTTCCGCCACCAGACTGCGGATCGCATTGAGCTGGTATTCAAAGCTCTCGTTCGGCGTCGCCATCATGCTCTTGTCGATGCCGCCAAAGGTCACCTTGTCATCGGACACATCGGTACCATCAAGACCCTCAAGTTCGGCGGATACATCGCCAGCGGGGCCAAGATGGAGTTCGTTTTTCTCGCCACTGGAAGAGCTGGCCAGGCTTTTCAGAATCGGACGCAAAACGAAAAGCACCAGGATTAGCACGAACAGCGCGGCCATCAGCTGTTTGCCAAGGTCCCAGAACCAGTCCTGCTGCCAGAAGGAAAGCTCAATATCCTGCACCTGCTCCGGCGGCACGAAGGGCGAGTTGACCACGGTGACACTGTCACCGCGGGCCGCCGAATAACCTACGGCGTTCTCCACCAGAACCCGCAGCCGCTCCAGTTCATTCTGCTGCCACTGGGCGCGAGACTGGGAGCCATCGGCCGGATTGATGCTGACCAGGTCATCCACCACCACAGCGACGCTGATACGCTGGATACGACCCTGCTGATGCCGCGTATAACTGACGGAGCGATCCAGCTCGTAATTTTTCACCGACTGTTCGCGACTGCTTCCCGCTACTCCCGCGAGGCTTGCGCCGGCGCCATTGGCGCCCTGCCCGTTAACCTGTTCCGGCACACTGCTCGGGCCCGGCGGCTGGTTTGACAGAGCGCCCGGCACACCGCCGACCGCATCACCGGAAGCGCGGTTTTCCTCCAGCGTTTTCTCGCTGCGCAGCGCTGGCAGGTCCGGGTTGTACATTTCGTCGGCCTGCTCGATCTGGGTAAAGTCCACATCGGCTGAAACTTCGGCACGGAAATTCCCCAGCCCGACCACAGGCTGAAGAATACTGTTGACCCGGTTCAGCAGCGTATCTTCAACACTGCGGGTGTATTCCAGCTGCTTGGCCGCCAGTACCACGTCGGTATCAGCATCACGCGTATTGAGCAGACGCCCCTTCTGATCGACCACGGTGACATCTTTGACATCGAGCTCAGGAATGCTGGACGCCACCAGGTTGGCGATTGCGGCTACCTGATCACGCTCGAGGCGACGCCCGGAGAACATCTCTACAAATACCGAAGCACGCGGCTTGCGCGAGTCGCGGATAAATACGGATTCCTTGGGGATCGCCAGGTGCACACGGGCATTACGCACGGCGACCATGCTGGCGATGGTCCTTGCCAGCTCGCCCTCAAGCCCGCGGCGATAGCGTGCGGTTTCCATGAACTGGCTGGTGCCCAGACCCTGGTCCTGCTCCAGCAGCTCAAAACCGACCGTTTTGTCGTTGGTAAATCCCTGGGCAGCCAGACGCAGCCGGGCCTGATGCACCTGATCCTGGGGAACCAGGATAGCGCGACCGGCGGTATCGAATTCATAGGGGATCTGCAGCTGATCGAGCTGCTCGATCACTTCGTTGGCGTCAGCGAATGTGAGGTTGGAAAACAGCACACGGTAATCGGGCGCCTGTGACCAGAGCACCACGGCAAAACCTATGGCGATACTGGCCGCAAGCCCGACCATCAAGCCGAGCTGACGCAGCATGCTCAGGCCGTTAAAACCTGAGACCCAGCTGTTTTTCCCGAACTGTCCCGCCGTATCTGCCATGCAGCCTCAAGAAACCGGAGTGCGGCGATCAGATCGCCATGTTCATTATATCTTCGTACGCGCTAACCAGCCGGTTGCGCACCTGAGTCATCGCCTGAAAAGAAACCGAAGCTTTTTGCGCCTGGATCATCACCTGCGGCAGATCCACGCTGGGGTCACCCAGCTCATAGGCTGTTCTTAACCGGGAGGCTTCCGCCTGGTGATTGTTGACCTGATCGATCGCCATCTTCAGCAGGTCGCCAAATTCGCTCTTCTCGGTCGCGTTGACCTGATTTGGCGACTGGACCGGGTTCGGCATATCGATCTGACGTACGCCCTGCTGTGCCTGAGCCCTGAGCTCACGCATCTGCGCCAGAACGCCGTTGATGTCGGCTCGATCGACCATAACTCCCCCTGCCCGAGCGGCAATATTTTGACATTATAGGCTGAACACCTTGCACATCAAGCTCATCGACTCGCGAAAGCGACAAATAAACGTCACCTCAGCGCGAAAAGCCTGACCCAGATTGGATTAAAGCAAAAACCGGACCAAATGCCCGGTTTTTTTTATGGGAGGCACGACGGCGTGCCGATTCAAGCTGGCACGGCGGTCTTGCAATGCACCAGCGGGTGATCGCGGCGGGGCGCAGTTCCGCCAGATAACGACCTAATGCGTGCTGGTGGGCGCCTGACCGTGCTTGAGGCGGACATACATCAGCGCCACGGTGATGGCGTCGCCCAGCGCGGTATGGCGCTGAATGATCGGTATATCCAGCTTGCTGGCGATGGTATCGAAGCGCAGATCCACGTCGCCGCCTACGTGCTTCCACTTGATGATGTCGTGATAGACATGGGATAGCTCGATCGACTTGTTGGGTAAACCGAAGCCGTATTTCGGCCGCAGGAATTTATCGATCATGCGGATATCGTAATTCACGTAATAACCGAGGATCGGCCGATTGCCGATAAACGCCAGCAGCTTGTCCAGCGCCTCGTCGAGTTCTATGCCATCACTGAGATCGGTGGCGCGGATCTTATGTACCTTGATCGATTCCCCGGTCAGGCTTGCCGGCGGCTTAAGACGGATATCCAAGCGGTCGCTGGTCTTTACCTTTTGCCCCTTGATACGCACCGCGCCGATGGAGAGGATCTCGGCCTTGGACACATCCAGACTGGTCGTTTCACAGTCCAGAGAAACCACCTCATCTCCGCTGTAAGACTCGAAAAGTTCTGCCCATGGGCCATTTTTATGGACTCGGCGCTCCTGCAAGCGCCGGATGGTTCTTGGAATTATCATGAAAGATCAGCCTCCCAGGTGGTAGCGGAGTGACAGGTGTTTCTTAAAGCCCTTAACGATCTGCAGAGCGTCCCGCAGCAGGTCGCGCTCCATCTTGTTGAGCTTGTGCAGTTCGATCAGGTTAGGGGTCGGATCAAAGCCATCGTCGCTCTCTTCGACGCGGCGAATCTGCTGCCTCAGACGCAGCTGGATGAACAGAGATAACGCCTCGGATATATCCTTGCCGTTCTGCTCCTGGAGCTGCCCCGCATCCACCAGCGCCTGAATGCGCTCATACGTGTTGGTGGCGAGAATACGCTGCTCCAGCGCGAGGGTGCGGATGCCATGCACGATGGGAAAGATCCCGCCCTTCTTGATATCCAGCTCGCCCTTGTCGCGCAGGTTACCGAAGAAGGTCAGCGGTGTATCGAACTCGATAGCGGCCTTGGCAAAGTGAGAAAAGAACACATCGTTATTGCGCAGGTGGCGCAGAAACCAGTTTCTCGCCACCTTGTACAGCGCCTGATTACCGGCCACTGGCTTCGCATCCACGGCGATCGCCAGATTCATCTGCGCTTCGCCTTCGCAGCTTTCGGCCCAGTCGTTAAGCTTCTGGGTCCAGTCGCCCACGGAGTTCACCCACTGCGGGTTGGACACCATGATATTGCCCGGGCAAGGCGGGAAACCGAAGGAGATCAGGGTTTCGCTGAAACGATTCATTGTGGCCTGCATATCCTTCCAGGAGAGACCATCACGAAAGATCAATGCGTTGTCCTGGTCGGTTTTCATAATCTGCTCACCGCGTCCCTCGGAGCCCATCACGATCAGGCAGACATGAGGCTGCATATCGCTGGGAATCGTCAGATCAAACAGCTTGGCGATGATGCGGCCATTCATCGCCGCCAGCAGATCCATGGTGAAGCGGATCTTCACACCGGTAGAGATCAGCGCCTTGATCAGATCGTGCAGACCCTGGGCCGCTTCTTTCAGCTCACCGATGGAGGAGGCGCGTTCGATACGCAGGCCGATCACATGGGAATGGCTGGAGAAGTAGCTGAGCACATCGGTCAGCTCGACGATACCGACCATCTGCTGGCCGGACATGACGACCACACGCTCGATCTGCTGCTGCGTCATGGTAATCAGAGCGTTGAACAGGTAATCCTCGGGGTCGGCCGTCACCAGGCGATACGAGGCGATCTGGGAGACATCGCTATCCAGGGGCATCTCTTTCAGTACAACCGCATCCAGCAGGTCGGTGCCGGTGACCATGCCATAGCGACCGCCCTTACGCGCCAGCACACAGTCCGCCTTGTGCTCCCGCATCAGGCGGGTCGCATCGCGGATGCTGGTACCCTCTTCCACCACCAGCGGCTCACGCACGGTGGCGCTGCTGATCTTGGAAAGCATGAACTCAGCCATATCCTGGTTACGGCTGTGCTGCTCGACTAGCTCGCTTTTGGCGCTGAAATTCTGCTGGAAGTAATCGGCGAACAGGGCGTTACTCTGAATCAGCTCCACCAACACCTGGGTCGGCAGGATATGACAGATCGTCTCCTCTTCGGCGGTAAAGTCGTGAATCGCCCGACCTCTCAGGGATGACCAGCCACCGAAGTAGTCCTCGTTCTGGTAGTGCACATAGATGTGCTGTTCCTCATCGGCGCCCTCACTCTCGCGAACCCGCCCCTTGAGGATGATATAAACACCTTCCGGCGCCTCGCCGGCGGTAATGATCTTCTCGCCCTGCTGGTAGTATCCCAGGTCAAGACTCGCTTCTACCGTCGCCTGCTCCTGGGGCGTCAGCAGACTGAACGGGATGTTATCCATCTTGAATGAATCGGACATCGGCCTCGCACCTCTCCTCGCACCGCTGCATCAAACCCGTCCGGTATAACCCGGCTCTTGTTGTTTTGTTCTTTTCAGCTGGATCACGCCAGTTTTTTCCAGCCGCCACATCGAACGGCAATCCATCAAATATAGAGGCTGGAAAACCCTTGCGTTGGAAACTCTCGCTAATAAAAAGCGCTCGTTAGTAAAAAGGGCACGCCAACTTCCGCCGGCGCGCCCTTTCCGCTTTTACCTACTGATCAGCGATCAGTGAGAGTGTGCTGCACCAGCGCCACGCGGGATACGGATATCCTCAACGATATGCTGGATTTCAGCCGGCGGCGGCGCAGTCACTTTGGAGATAACAGTGGCTACGACGAAGTTCAGGATCATACCAACGGTACCGAAACCTTCCGGAGAGATACCCATGAACCACTGATCGGAAGAACCGCCCATGAACTTGAAGTAGATGATGTAAGCCATGGTAGAGACCAGACCCACCAGCATACCGGTCACTGCGCCCTGGGTATTCATACGGGTATTGAAGATACCCATGATGATCGCCGGGAACACCGAAGATGCCGCCAGACCGAAGGCCAATGCCACCACCTGAGCCACGAAGCCCGGCGGGTTGATACCGAAGTAACCGGCCACCAGGATTGCCACGACCGCCGCAAGACGTGCGTACATCAGCTCCTGTTTGTCGGTGATATTCGGGTTGATGGTCTTCTTCATCAAGTCATGCGAGATCGAGGTCGAGATTACCAGCAGCAGACCCGCCGCGGTGGACAGTGCCGCCGCTACCGCACCCGCGGCCACCAGGGCGATGACCCAGTCAGGCAGCTGCGCGATTTCCGGGTTAGCCAGTACCATGATGTCGCGGTCAACGTAGACTTCGTTCACGCTGTCGGACGCATTGGTAGTGATACGCTGCATGTTCGGATCGCCGTTGACGTTACCTTCACCGAAGGCTGGCTTGCCGTTGAACGCGTTACCCGCTTCGTACTTGACCTTGCCATCGCCGTTCTTGTCAGCCCAGGCGATAAGGCCTGCAGCTTCCCAGTTTTTGAACCAGCTCGGCATTTCAGCATATTCAGTACCCGCGTTATCCGGACCGTTAATGGTCTGAATCAGGTTTACACGACCAAAGCCGGCAACACCCGGTACGGAGGTGTACAGAATCGCAATGAACAGCAGCGCCCAACCAGCGGAGATACGCGCATCCTTAACTCGCGGCACGGTGAAGAAACGTACGATTACGTGCGGCAGACCCGCAGTACCGCACATCAGAGCAGCGGTGAAGAAGAACATATCCAGCGTGGACTTGGTGCCCGCGGTGTACTGCGCAAAGCCCAGTTCCTGAGACAGCTCGTTCAGCGTGGTCAGTACCGACTTACCGTTATCCAGGGTTGCACCCAGACCGGTCTGCGGCAGGAAGTGTCCGGTTACCTGCATAGACAGGAAGATCGCCGGCACCATGAACGCCAGGATCAGTACGCAGTACTGCGCCACCTGGGTGTAGGTAATACCTTTCATACCGCCGAGTACGGCGTAGAAGAACACGATCGCCATACCGATGATAACGCCGGTATTGATATCCACGTGCAGATAACGGGAGAACACGATACCGACACCACGCATCTGGCCCGCCACGTAGGTGAAGGAGATAACGATGGTACAGATAACCGCGATGGTACGCGCAGTGTTGGAGTAGTAACGGTCACCGATGAAGTCAGGCACGGTGAACTTACCAAACTTACGCAGGTAAGGCGCAAGCAGCATCGCCAGCAGCACGTAACCACCGGTCCAGCCCATCAGGTAAACCGCACCGTCGCGTCCGATGAACGAAACGATACCGGCCATGGAGATAAACGATGCAGCGGACATCCAGTCAGCGGCAGTCGCCATACCGTTAGCCACCGGCGGTACACCGCCACCAGCCACGTAGAACTCTTTGGTGGAACCCGCACGCGCCCATATCGCGATAGCGATATACAGTGCGAACGACCCCCCGATAAACAGGTATGTGAGCAGATCAAGACTCATGGTGAGCGTCCTTCGTATTTATTTATTGTTATTCGTGAACGTCATACTTCTCGTCGAGCTTGTTCATGCTGAACACGTATGCCCAGATCAGCCCGAGGAAGACGAAGATTGCACCCTGCTGAGCAAACCAGAACCCCAGCGGGAAGCCGAAGAACTGAATCTGATCGAGAGCGTCAACGAAGAGGATGCCGCATCCGTATGACGCGACGAACCAGATCGCCAGGTAGGTCATGATGATTCGCAGGTTTTCCTTCCAGTACGCCTGCGCACTGCTGTTGTTGCTAGACATGGCACCATCCTATCTATTGTTTTTATTTCAGTTGGTGGAAGCAGACAGGCTGAATCTAACAAAGGAGTCGCAAGATAAAATCCCCGACTTTAGTCGGATTCATAGTGTCGACAATCCAATCCCCAGCGCCGCAACTACCGCGCCAGTAGCATCAATCACAGATTAGATGTCGATCTGGTCAAAAAACAACCTAGACCAAGGTCTTACGATATGTAGGGCTTTGCACTCAGGCTTGTTTCGCGACAGTCCCCAGGCAGACCTTGGCGAGTTACACTGTGTGCCATATTCACGTTGAACAGATTGGAAATTGTCGACATGTTATCGGGCTGGACCATCATACTGATCTCCCTCGCCTACCTGTGCCTGCTGTTCGGGCTGGCCTACTACGGCGATAAAAGCGATGCGGGTAAAAAGTGGGCGAGCAATCCGGTGGTCTACTCCCTGTCGCTGGCGGTGTACTGCTCTTCATGGACCTTTTACGGCGCGGTAGGCCGGGCTGCGTCCACCGGCTGGGAGTTCATGGCCACCTACCTGGGCCCGGTGCTGGTGTTTCTGCTGGCGTGGAGAGTGATCGAGAAGATCATCCTGATCAGCAAGCAACAGAACATCACCTCGATCTCCGACTTTATCTCCTCCCGCTACGGCAAGAGCCAGAGCCTGGCGGTGCTGGTCACGCTGATCGGCGTACTCGGCACCATTCCCTATATCGCGCTACAGCTGAAAGCGGTGGCGATCAGTTACAACGCCCTGGCGCCAGGGGCCACCGAGGCGCTCAGTAAGGGCAGCGACACCGCTCTGTTCGTGGCGCTGGCGATGGCGGTATTCGGCATACTTTTCGGCACCCGCCATATCGACGCCACCGAACATCATGAAGGCCTGGTACTGGCGGTCGCCTTCGAGTCGATCATCAAGCTTACCGCGTTTCTGTCGGTGGGCCTGTTCGTCACCTTCGGTCTGTTCGGCAGTCTCGATACCATGCTGCACAGCCTGCAGAGCCAGCTGGTGAACAACCCTAACTTCACCGCACCGCTGGGCGACAGTTTTTTGACGGAGATAATTCTCGCCTGTGGCGCGGCGATCTGCCTGCCACGTCAGTTTCACGTCACCATCGTGGAGAACACCCGCAACCGTAACCTGCGCACGGCGCGCTGGCTGTTCCCGCTCTACCTGATACTGCTGTCGCTGTTTGTGCTGCCCATCGCCACTGGCGGCATCATGTTCTTCGGCCCGAATAGCGCCGATGCGGATATCTTTGTCTTGCTCCTGCCGCTGGTTGGCGGTCATGAATATCTGGCCACCTTCGCCTTTATCGGTGGCCTCTCCGCCGCAACCAGCATGGTCATCGTTGCCAGCATCACCCTGGCCACCATGGTGTGTAACGATATCGTGATGCCGGTGCTGCTGAGGATCCCGCGACTGCGGCTGGCGGAAGCCGCAGACCTGGGCGCACTGCTGCTACGGGTACGCCGCATCACCATCGTCACACTGCTGCTGCTCGGCTACTTCTATTACCGCATTCTCGGCGATCAGGGTTCGCTGGCGTCATTCGGTCTGCTGGCCTTTGTCGCCGCCATTCAGTTCCTGCCCGCCATCCTCGGAGGTATCTACTGGAAACGTGGTAACCGACGCGGCGCCCTGGCTGGACTGAGCGCCGGGTTTCTGCTCTGGGTCTATACCCTGGTTCTGCCGGCCATGCAGTCCGCACATCTGATTCCCACTCAGCTGCTGCCGGGCTGGGACACTCCCTTCTGGGCGACACCAACTTCGCTGTTTGGGCTGCAATTTTTTGACCCTCTGACCCATGGCGTAATCTGGAGCCTGAGCATCAACCTGCTGCTCTACATCGCGGTGTCCATGCTCACCAACCAGCGTCTGGTGGATCGCATCCAGGCCAGCGCATTCACCAATGTGCACACCAAGCATTTTGCCGAACCCGGGCGTATGACGCGCCAGGTTTCCGTGGGCGATCTGCAGATGCTGACTGAGCGTTTCCTCGGCATCAGCCGCACCCAGCACGCCTTTACCACTTACGCCCTGCACCGCGGTGAAGACCCGGCCCTGCCCGGCGCCAAGGCGACACCGGAGCTGATCCAGCACACCGAGCGTCTGTTGGCCGGCGCCATCGGCTCCTCCTCCGCCCGCATCGTGATGGACTCGACCCTGCGCGGCAAGGAGATGGAGATCGGCGATGTGGTGGCAATTGTCGATGAGGCCTCCCAGGCACTGAGATTCAGCCGCTCTCTGCTGCAATCAACCATCGAGAACATTAGCCTGGGCATCAGCGTGGTCGATCAGAACCTGCGCGTGGTGGCCTGGAACCAGCGCTATATCGATATGTTCAATTACCCGGAAGGGCTGGTCTGCGTGGGGCGCCCTATCGAGGAGATCTTCCGCTATAACGCCGTGCGCGGTGAATATGGCCTCAGCAACGGCCCACTCGACGACCAGGTCGCCGAACGCCTGGCGGTGATCAGCTCCGGCGAGCCGCACGCGTTTGAACGCTACCGCCCCGATGGAACGGTGCTGGAGGTGCGCGGCAACCCCATGCCCAACGGCGGTTACGTCAACACCTACATGGATATCACCGAGCATAAGCGCACCGAAGAGGCACTGCGTGAGAGTGAGCAGAACATCCGTGTCTACACCGATAACGTGCCGGTACTGATCGCCTACCTGGACCCGGACCGCAACTTTCTGTTCGTTAACAAGGCCTATGCCGATACCTTCGGTATCGACCGCCACACTATCGCCGGCACCCCCTCACGCGCGATTCTGCCGCCGGACGAGCATGAACATCGCCACCACTATATTCGTAAGGTGCTTAACGGCGAGCGCCAGCGCTTTGAAACCCGCATGCCCACCAGAGATGGCTCTGAGCGCTATGCCGAGGTGACCTATATTCCCCATGTCGGCGAATACGGCGACCTGCTCGGCTACTTCACGCTCTACCAGGACATCACCGAACGCCGTAAGGCCGAGATCGCGCTGCAGGAAACCAACGAAAACCTGGAGCAGCGCGTGCGCGAACGTACCCACGCCCTGTCGGTGGTCAATAAGGAACTGCGCAAGGAGAACACCGTACGTGCCCTGATGGAGGATGAGCTGCGCCAGGCCAAGTCCGATGCAGAGGCCGCCAACCTGGGCAAGACCCGCTTCCTTGCCTCAGCCAGCCATGACCTGCTGCAGCCTTTGAACGCCGCTCGGCTGTTTACCTCAGCGCTGGCACAGCAGTCCCATGAACCGGAAACCACCCAGCTGGTCAGCAACCTGGACAACGCCCTGCACGCGGCCGAGGAGCTGATCACCGCAATTCTGGATATCTCCAAGCTCGATGCCGGTGCGCTGGAGCCAAACTTCAGTCACTTTGCGCTGGATTCGATGTTCCAGCACCTGTCCACCGAGTTCAACGCAGTGGCTAAAGAGAAGGGGCTGAACTTCCACCACGTCAACTGCAAACAGGTGGTCTACTCCGACCAGGCGTTGCTGCGCCGCATTCTGCAGAACTTCCTCTCCAACGCCATCCGCTACACCGCCAAGGGCAAGGTCCTGCTGGGTGCGCGCCACCAGGAAAACAGCCTGCGGCTGGAGGTCTGGGATACCGGTGTGGGTATCCCGGAAAGCAAGCTCTCCGAGGTGTTCGAGGAGTTCCGTCGCATCGACAACCCGAAACACAGCGAAGTCAAAGGGCTGGGCCTGGGTCTGGCCATCACCGAACGTATCGCGCGGATGCTGGACCACAGCGTTAACGTACGCTCCTGGCCCGGCCAGGGCACGGTATTCAGCGTCAGCGTGCCTCTCGGTGATCCCAGCAAGGCGCAGAAGCCGAAACCGGAGCAGCGCGGCTGGATCCGCAGCAAGGGACTCAACGGCATCAAGGTGCTGGTGATCGACAACGAGCCGAAGATTATCGAGGGGATGTCAGCCCTGCTGAAAGGCTGGTCCTGCGAGGTGATGACCGCACTCTCCGGCCCCGAAGCTTTGCAAAAGGTGCAGGCGGAAAACTGGGAACCGGACATCATGCTGGTGGATTATCACCTGGGGGAAACGGAAACCGGCATCATGGCGCTCAACGACCTGGCGCCCTGCTGGGAGCAGCCGATTCCCACGGTGGTGATCACCGCAGACAGAACCGATGAGGTCCGCGAAGAGATCCTCGCCTGCGGCGCCCAGCTGCTAACCAAGCCGGTCAAACCCGCCGCCCTGCGGGCGTTGATCAACAAGATGATCGCTACAGCGCGCGCCTGAGGCAGGCTTCACACCCTCAGGCGCAGTGTTTAAAGTTAAGGCATATCAATTACCTGCCACTGCTGAATTGCGTATAGTTGGGCCGGTAAGAGGTGAGCGCCAATGGATGGCGCTCACATAAGTGCAGCAGAAAGCACGCACAAGACTAAATGGACTTAGATGACCCTCTACGACTTGAAACCCGCTTTTCAGAACCTGCTACGCCCCTTGGTCGGTCGGCTAGCCGCTGCAGGTATCACTCCCAACCAGGTGACGGCTGCGGCCTGCATAGCGTCGATCGCTTATGGGCTGGCACTCTTCTTTGTCGACACACCGCTCCTGTGGCTCGGCCTGCCCGTGTTTCTGCTGTTACGGATGATGCTGAACGCCATCGACGGCATGCTGGCCCGAGAGCACAACATGACCAGCCGCGCCGGCGTCGTCCTCAATGAAACCGGCGACCTGATCTCCGATGCCGCCCTCTACCTCGCCTTTATCGGCATCGCCACGTTGAACGACTTTTCAGTGGTACTTTTCGTACTATTCGCCTGGCTGGGTGAGGTGGTGGCCATTCTCGGCTACAGCCTGTGCCAGCAAAGAATCAATTCGGGTCCGCTGGGCAAAAGCGACCGCGCCTTTGTGATGTCCGCAATTGCCCTGCTGTTCGCCGTTGCACCAGACCTGCTGAACAGCATCGTCAATTTCCTGTTTATCGCTCTGAATATCCTCGCAGCTCTCACCCTCATCAACCGCAGCCAGAAGGTGATTAAATTCCATGGATAAGGACAAACTTGCCACCCCGCTTGAGGACAGGCTCGACCAGTTTTACGCGGCAGACGGCACCAAGATCGTATTTCGCCACTGGCATCCTGAAACATTTAACCAGCGTATTCTGGTGCTGCTGCATCGCGGCCATGAGCACTCTGCCCGCATGGCGGAGATGGCCGATTTTTTCGTCCAGCAGGGCTACAGCGTTTACGCCTGGGATGCGCGCGGTAACGGCCTGTCCGAGGGTGAACGGGATCACGCCGACAGTTATGCCCAGCTGGCGCACGACCTGGATCTGTTTATCCAGCGCATCGAGGAAGAGAGCGGTATTAACCGCGATCAATTCGTAGTGATCGCCAGCAGTGTGGGCGCGGTAATAGCCACAGCCTGGCTGCACGACTACGCACCGAAGATCCGTGGCATAATCCTCGCCACTCCAGCCTTCAAGATTCGCCTGTACATACCGTTTTCAGAACCGTTGCTGGCAGTGGCGCAGAAATTCAAACTCATGCCCCGGGTCAGCAGCTACGTAAAATCGCGCATGCTGACCCACGATCGCCAGCAACAGCAGATCTATAACGAAGACCCGCTGATCTCCACGTCGATCTCTACGCCCCTGCTGCTGGATACACTGAAAACCGGCCGTCGGCTGGTGGATGACGCCGGCGCTATCACCACCCCGCTGTTACTGCTCTCTGCCGGCAAGGACTGGGTGGTGCACCGCTCACCTCAGCGCAGGTTCTACGAGCGCCTGAGCTCAGAACACAAGGAGTGGCACTACAACCCGAACGCCCACCATGCCCTGTTTATCGAAGATGACCGCAACGCCACCTACCAGCGCTGCCTGACATTTATAGAATCGGTATTTGAGCGCGAACCCCGGGTGCCCGACCTGTGCAACGCCGATCAACACGGTTACAGCCGCGATCGCTACGATGCCATGGCGCTACCCTGCTACAACCCGTCTTATCCGCTAATGCGCTGGACGATCAAACAGTTCGGCGGCATTAGCCAGGGGATTAAAATCGGCCGCGATCTGGGGTTCGATTCCGGCGCTTCGCTGGAGTACGTCTACAACAATACCGCCACAGGCAAGAGCCCCATCGGCCGCTGGATCGACCGGATCTATCTGGATTCACCAGGCTGGCAGGGCATACGCCAACGCAAGGTGCTGCTGAAACAGCAGATCAACCGGTGTATCGACTCACTCAAGGCAAGGCAGGAAAACGACGACTCAGCACTAATCCGCATCGTTGATATCGCCGCCGGTAACGGCCAATACCTGTTCGAACTCGCCGCTCAGCATGCCGATATGGAACTGGAACTCCGCGACCTGAAGAGCAATAACATCGATATCATGTCGCGCGTTATCAGCGAACGAAACCTCGACGAACGCGCCCAGGCGGTAAAGGCCGACGCCTTTGCCGCTCAAACCTATTCCAGCGAAGAGCGCTACCAGATCGCCGTGTCCTCCGGCGTATTTGAGCTGTTCAGCACTAATGCCTTTATCACCGCCGCCATCAAAGGTATCCACAGCCAGCTCGGTGATAACGGGTTTTATGTTTATACCAATCAGCCCTGGCACTCGCAGCAGAAGCTGATCGCCAAGACGCTGAACGACCACCAGGGCAAGCTCTGGAGCATGCGCTGCCGTACTCAGGCGGAAATGGATGCCCTGGTTGAAGCGGAAGGGTTTAAAAAGATAGGCATGCTGATCGACAACACCGGCATGTTTACCGTATCGATCGCTCGGAAAGGCTAGCTCAGAACGAGGGTTTGTAGACAGCACGCCCCGTGCCGATTGAGTTGGCGCGGGCCAATCAGAACCACCCAGGCTAATCGCGACGGGGCGTCGCTCCTACGAATAGTGTGATAACACCATCGCAGGAGGCGTGCCCTCGCGCCGCTAAGACTTGGCTTAAACCTGGGTCTTCGGCGGCTCGACACCAAGGCGCTGCGCCGCGATCACGGCCTGGGTGCGGCTATGGACACCCAGTTTGCGCAGGATAGCGGTAACGTGTGCCTTGATCGTGGCTTCGGATACGCTGAGCTCGTAGGCGATCTGCTTGTTCAACAGGCCTTCGGTCAGCATGGTCAGTACGCGGAACTGCTGCGGTGTCAGGGATGCCAGCGCTGCAGCAAACTTCTGATCTTCTTCGGTGACCAGGTCATCCAGGGTGTCGGAGATCTCCTGCGGCAGCCACTCATCCCCCTGGAGCACAGCGGTAATCGCTTCAGAGATCACTTCCAGCGGTGCTGATTTGGGAATAAAGCCGGAGGCGCCGTAATCGATCGCCCGCTTCATCACGTTGGGCTCTTCGCTGCCGGAAACAACCACGACGGGAATTCCAGGATGCTGACCTCGCATAAAGACCAGGCCAGAAAAACCCTGGGCGCCGGGCATGTGGATATCGAGCAAAACCAGGTCGGCATCGCCATGCGCCTCAGCGGTTTCTTGCACGGCTGCCAGTGTATCCGCTTCCAGAATGGCGACTCCCGGCACTGCCTGCATCACCGCCTGCTTCAGTGCTGCACGAAACAGCGGGTAGTCGTCAGCAATGATGATCTTCTGGGCCAGCTGCATACCTCGTTCCCCTTTGCCTGCGATCCTGCTTCGGGATCTTGCCTGATTCCGGAATTTCCAAGCTGAGGATCATATCAGGATTGAAAAAAAAACGCCCTGTAGACAGTGTGTCTACAGGGCGTTTTTATCTGCAAAACTGTGAGCGACTAGACGCCTGTCAGCCTTTGCGGTTCATACGGTGCTCGATCAGTTCATCGACCACGCTCGGATCAGCCAGGGTTGAGGTATCACCCAGAGCACCAAAATCGTCTTCAGCGATCTTACGCAGGATACGACGCATGATCTTACCGGAACGGGTTTTCGGCATACCCGGCGCGAACTGAATCAGGTCAGGAGAGGCGATCGGTCCGATCTCCGAACGTACCCAGTTGCGCAGCTCCTTCATCAGCTCGTCGGTGGGCTCGAAGCCTGCCTGCAGCGTGACATAAACGTAGATACCCTGGCCTTTGAGGTCATGCGGGTAACCAACCACTGCCGCTTCTGCGACCGCTTCATGAGCTACCAGCGCGGATTCAACCTCGGCGGTACCCATACGGTGGCCGGAGACGTTGATGACGTCATCGACGCGGCCAGTGATCCAGTAGTAGCCGTCAGCATCGCGACGGGCACCGTCACCTGTGGTGTAGTAGCCCTTGAAGCTGGAGAAGTAGGTGTTGGTGAAGCGCTCGTGATCACCCCAGATGGAGCGGCTCTGGCCGGGCCAGGAGTCCTTGATCACCAGGTTACCCTCTGCGGCACCTTCAATCTCGTTGCCTTCGTTGTCTACCAGCGCCGGCTGCACACCGAAGAACGGCATGGATGCAGAGCCCGGCTTGGCAGCGGTAGCGCCCGGCAGCGGCACGATCATGATGCCGCCGGTTTCGGTCTGCCACCAGGTATCGACGATCGGGCACTTACCTTTACCGATCACGCGGTTGTACCACTCCCAGGCTTCCGGGTTGATCGGCTCGCCGACCGAGCCCAGCAGTTTCAGGGTGGACAGGTCGGAGTCACCCAGTACATCTTCACCCTGCTGCATCAGCGCGCGGATAGCGGTCGGTGCGGTGTAGAACTGGTTAACCTTGTGCTTCTCGATAACACGGCCAAAACGGCTGTTGTCTGGGTAGCTCGGCACACCTTCGAACATCAGCGTGGTCGCGCCGTTGGCCAGCGGGCCGTAAACGATGTAGCTGTGACCGGTCACCCAACCCACGTCGGCAGTACACCAGTAGATATCGCCATCGTGGTAATCGAATACATATTCATGGCTCATGGAAGCGTAAACCATGTAGCCACCGGTGGTGTGCTTGAGGCCTTTCGGCGCGCCGGTTGAGCCGGATGTGTAAAGAATGAACAGCGGCGCTTCCGCTTCCATCTCTTCCACCGGGCAATCGGTGGATGCTGCCGCTACGGCTTCGTCGTACCAGACATCGCGGGCGTCATCCCACTCGGTTTCCTTATCGACGCGCTTGACGACGATGACCTTCTCGCAGCTCTTCTTGGCGCCAGCGTGGGTCAGTGCCTTGTCGACGTTGGCTTTCAGCGGAACGGCCTTGCCGCCACGCAGAGAGTAGTTGGAAGTAACCACCAGCTTGGAGTTCGCGCCTTCGATACGCGCTGCCAGTGCTTCCGGAGAGAAACCACCGAATACGATGGAGTGAACCGCACCGATACGGGCGCAGGCCAGCATGGCTACGGCTGCTTCAGGGATCATCGGCAGGTAAAGCGTAACCACGTCGCCCTTTTCAACGCCCTGCGCCTTCAGCACATTGGCGAAGCGGCAGACACGCTCATGCAGGTCTCGGTAAGTGATTTTCTGATCTTCGCTGGGGTCGTCGCCTTCCCAGATGATGGCGACCTGATCGCCGCGGGTTTCCAGGTGACGGTCGAGACAGTTGTAGGAGGCGTTCAGCGTGCCATCTTCAAACCATTTGATCGAGACGTTGTGCGGATCGAAGGTGGTGTTCTTGACCTTGGTGTACGGTTTGAACCAGTCCAGGCGTTTGCCCTGCTCGCCCCAGAAGGCTTCCGGCTCATTCACCGACTGCTCATACATGGCCGCGTATTTCTCAGCGTCGATATGTGCGTTGGCCGCGAACGCCGGATCAACCGCGTAGATTTTCTCTTCACTCATGGTTTTGCCCCTAGCCTTGGTATTTTGTTTTTATACAGATCTGGCTCTGGTCTTATGTTGTTATAGGTGACCAGAGATTGAGTGTTCATAATCTGCATAGAGTTATACTTGAGTGGTGCTAAGCCCCTGAATTAGACATTGGTCTATCGATTCTTAGACTAAAGAACTTGGTTATTGCAAGTATGTGAACACTTACAAACAGAGGTATAGCGCTCAAGCCTGACTATGAACAACATTAATGACAAACTGAGTTAGAACTCGATCCCTTCCTCCCGCATCCTTGCCAGTTTGTACCTGAGGGTGCGTGGACTGATCCCCAGTTTCTCCGATGCATCCTTGCGACTGCCACCACAAGCGTTGAGCGCATCGATGATCAATTGATATTCACGCTGACGCAGATCCTGGCCGAGTACACCGGCCTGCTCCTCGGTTTCTGCCGCTACAGCGGGTGCTGAGACGGCCGCCACTGAACCGCCGGCGAGCGGAATCGCTCCGCCGGACAGATGCAGGTCAGCGCCATCGATCAGGCTGGCCGGCTGCAGAATCAACGCTCGCTGAATCGCGTTATCCAGCTCCCTCACGTTGCCGGGCCAGTCGTGCTCACGCAGGATCGCCTCAGCCGCGGGGGTCAGCTGCACCCGGCCACGTTTCATCTTGCCGCCATGACGGGCAAGAATTCTGCGCGCCAGCGGAACGATATCCTCGCGCCGCTCACGCAGCGGCTGCCACTGCAGCGGGAACACGTTCAGACGGTAATAGAGATCCTCGCGGAAGCGGCCCTCGGCCACGTACTCCTCGAGCTTGCGGTTACTGGTGGCCAGCACGCGCACATCCAGCTGAATCGTCTTGCGCCCACCGATCCGCTCCACCTCCTGCTCCTGCAGCACGCGCAACAGTTTCGCCTGCAGGCCAAGATCCATCTCACTGATCTCATCAAGCAGCAGCGTGCCACCGTTAGCCTGCTCAAACTTGCCGGGAGCGCTGGTGTAGGCGCCGGTAAAAGCGCCCTTCTCGTGACCGAACAGCGTGGCTTCGAGCATATTTTCCGGGATAGCCGCACAGTTAATCGCCACGAAAGGCGCTTTGCAGCGCGGAGAGTGGTCATGAATATAGCGCGCCAGCACCTCTTTACCGGTACCGGATTCACCGGTGACCAGCACGGTGGAATCGGTCTGCGCCACGCGCTGTGCCAGTTGCAAAAGCTGCTGGCTACCGGCCGACTCCGCCACCGGTGCTTCTCGTTCGCCACGTTTATCACTGCCCATGCCGGCATGGTTGTGGATCAGCTCGATCAGCTGTTCCGGTTCGAAGGGTTTCATCAGGTAATCGACGGCGCCGTTGCGGATCGCATCCACCGCTTTTTCCACCTGTCCGAACGCAGTGATCAGCGCCACGGGGATCGCCGGATAATGTTTACGCACCTGCGCCAGCAACTGATGGCCGTCGATACCCGGCATGTTCACATCGGAAACCAGCATCTCAACGGGCTGCTTTTTCAGCAGCTCCAGCGCTTCCTCACCACTGCCGGCGGTCAGATGCTCGATATCGGCCAGCTCCAGCGTGTCCGCCAGCGCTTCGCGCAGTTCCAGATCATCTTCGACGATGAGTACACAAGGTGTCATAAATCCGTTCCGCTCTCTTCAGCCGCCGAACCGTCGGCAGCCATTTCCATAAGGGGTAGTAAAAAGGTAGCGCAGGTGCCAGTACCGGGCTTGGACAGAATCTGGAATTCACCGTGATGGGCACGGGCGATCACCTGGGCCACGGCCAGGCCCAGCCCGGTGCCATGGGATTTTGTGGTGTAAAACGGCTCCAGCGCCTGGCGCACCTGTTCCGGGCTCATACCCGGCCCGGTATCGACCACATCCAGACGCAGCCTGCTGTTCTCTTCGGCCAGGCGAATGGTCAGTTCGGCCCCGTCACCACCGGCCTGGAGCGCATTGTTGACCAGGTTCATAACCGCTCCCAGCAACGCTTCCAGGTTGCACTGGACCACGGCATCAGGAGCCTGATTGACCAGGTGGCAGTCCGCATCGGCGCTGGCCAACGGCATATCCAGCAGATCATCGATACGCATTTCCAGTTCTCGCCCGGTCACCCGGTTTTCAAGCTTGGTTTCACCGCGGGCAAAGATCAGCATATCGCGTACCTGCTGCTCCAGGTGAGTCAGGCGTGACTTCACCTTGCCGGCAAAGCGTATCCGCTTGTCATCATCCAACTGGGGCGCGCCAAGGTGGCTGGCGTAGAGCAACGCAGCCGAGAGCGGTGTGCGCACCTGATGCGCCAGCGAGGCCATCATCCGGCCCATTTCGGAGAGGCGCTGATAGTGATGCAGTTTATTCTGCAAAAGACGTGTATCGGTCTGATCCGAGAGAAAGACGAGCTGGCCGGGCTCTCCCTCCAGCGCCCGGGTGGCGAGGCTGACCCTCTTGCCGTTTTTCAGCGAAACTTCGTGGCCATCATCGGGCCGCGGCGCAAAACAGGCGTTGATCACATCCACCCAGCGCTGGCCGCTGAGCTCGACACCCAGCAGCTCCCGCGCGGCAGGATTGCTCTCGGTCACCAGACCGCGATTATCGATTACCAGCACACCACTGGGCATCTGGTCGATCAGGCGTCTTAGCCGCGCTAAAGCCTGGCGCTCCTGTTTGAGACGGGCAACCTCCGCTTCCAGCTCGGCGATCCGCTGTTTGTCACTCATTGCATAGAACTCATTCTGCGGCGCTCACTGCTCGGGAATTCTCACCGGATACCTATTAATTTAGCCAAATAATTTAGGCGAATAATTTAAGCGAAAGTACCTTGGGCGAAAGTACCTGGAACTTAAGTACCTGGGGCGTATTAGTTGGCACTTATTGCCGGGAGATGCCGTATTTGCGCATCTTCTCCACCAGGGTGGTGCGGCGAATCCCAAGCTCATCAGCGGCCCGGGCCACCACATTGGTACAACGCTCCAGCGCCTGATTGATCAGCGAGCGCTCCAGTTTTTCCAGGAAACGCTTCAGCTCTATCCCTTCAGGAGGCAGCTGTACCCCACCGGAAGCCGGCAGAGCCTGGGTATAAATCTGCGTTTCCTCCACCAGAGACAACTGCCTGGCATCCTGTGCATAACGACCAGGATCAGGTTCTTCAATATGGCGGAATTTTGGCGGCAGTTCAGAAACCCCGACAATCCCATCCGGATAGATGATAGCCAGACGCTCCAGCAGGTTGGCCAGCTCTCGCACATTACCCTGCCAGGGGTGCTTTTTCAGAGATTCAAGCGCCGAGGGGTGAAAGCGAAAACTGCCGATACCTTCAAGCTTCAGACGCTCGATCAAACCATTGACCAATAACGGCAGATCATCAAGGCGCTCGCGCAACGCAGGCATCTCGATGGGAAATACATTCAGGCGGTAGTAGAGGTCCTCGCGGAACTCGCCCGCCTCGATCATCGTTTCGAGATCCTTATGGGTCGCCGCGATAATACGTACGTCGGCTTCCTGGGTTTTAGTGCCGCCAACACGCTCGAACTGGCGCTCCTGAATCACGCGCAGCAGCTTCACCTGCATCGGTAGCGGCATATCGCCGATCTCATCCAGAAACAGTGTGCCGCCTTGGGCCAGCTCAAAACGCCCTGCCCGGCTGGAGATCGCACCGGTAAAAGCACCCTTCTCGTGGCCGAACAGCTCACTCTCCAGCAGTTCCGCAGGAATGGCGCCGCAGTTAACCGGCACAAAAGGCCCTTCCGCCCGGGCCGACTGCTCGTGCAGACAGCGCGCCACCACCTCTTTACCGGTACCGGATTCGCCGGTGATCAACACACTGATATCGCGCGGCGCTACCTGTGCGATCAACCGCTTTACCTCAATGATCGACGGGCTTTGACCAACCAGGGATGAGAGTTCAGGGTGGGACGGGGAATGCTGCTGCGTGGAAAACACATAGCAGTGATGCAGCAGATCAAGCATAGCCGCGTAGCTGTAAGGCTCCTGTAGATGCCCCACCCCGCCGGCGTTTTCAAAGTCAGATTCGGACAGCTCCGGCCAGTCGCACACCAGCACCTTGGGCAGAATCCGCTCCTGATCATTGAGATCGGCAATCAGCTTGTTAAGAGAGATCGGCAGGCTACTTTCGCCAAGAAACACCACCGAAGTGGTCGACAGATCAAAGGACTTGCCCTGCTGCAGCCAGGTCACAAAGTCAAAAACATGACACTGGAGCTCGAGGAACTCGCAGATCCCCTGCAGATGGTCGCGCCGCTCCAGGGCATCATCGATGATCAGAACATTAGATCCGCTGAGGTGCATCGGTCGATCCGGGTTGCGTCAGTATTCTGACAAGTTACTCGACCTCAGGGGATTGTCAAGGAATTGACAGATTAAAGCGGACGCCCGTGTAGAAGCAGCGCCCTCGCCGCGATACCCTCTGCGGGTTGAACAACCACCCCGCCTGCTTCAACCGGCGCGAAGCGCGCCTCCTACAGCAGCCCCCGAAACCTCGGCAGAGCACCTTATCGGTAGGAGCGGCGCCCCCGCCGCGAACACTGTCAAAGGCTGTCTGACTCAATCACTGCTGGTAGCAATCAAGCTGGCAGGGTCAAAGCTGTGAGCAGAGCCACTGGCATAGCTGCCCGGCAGAGCGCTGTTAAAGATATGTGGCTTGATCTTGCCGACCACATGCATTTCACAGGGCTTGCAGTCGAACTTCAGGGTCAGCACCTCATCACCATGAACCAGCTGCATATCGCTGACCTTGGTTCTTACGCCGGTCACGCCCTTGGCCTGCTTGGGGCAGAGGTTGAACGAAAAGCGCAGGCAGTGCTTGGTGATCATCACCGGCACATCGCCGGTTTCCTGATGGGCTTCAAACGCCGCTTCAATCAGCTGTACGCCAAAACGTTTATAAAAGGCGCGGGCCTTGTCGTTATAAACGTTATCGAGGAACGACAACTGAGTATCCGGGTATACCGGGGCCGGCTCGCTCACCGCCTTGCGGAATCCGCGCGGGTGAATTTTCAGTCGCGCCTCTGAAAGCTGCTCGATCATATCCCGGCGCAGCGCTTTCAGCTGTGAGCCTGGAATAAAGCGAGCGTCCCCGCTGATACTGATCTCTTGAGCGTAGTAGATGGTATTGCCCAGCTTGGCGAAAGCATCGTGCAGTTGCTGCTGCGCCTTTTCGACGTTCTTGGCAGCTTCAAACGGACCGGCCAGTTCTGCGCTAATCTCAACGCCCTCTTCACTGACCAGCCTTGCGCTGAGCCTCTCTTCGCTGGAATCCAGCTGCCAGTTCACCAGCACCTTGCGCTCGGCAGAGGTCTTGGTCAGCGCCTGCTGCCAGTCATGGTCCAGGTTGCGGTTCAGTTTCAGCGGCGGGCGAACCTTTGCCAGCTCCTGCGGCATTTCATTGGGCACCACCCGGTACTGCCAGAAATGGACGCCGTCATCCTCACCGGAGGGGAAGTCACACAAGGGGTAGACGTTATTCACCCGGAAACCCACCACCTCGCGCTTCACCAGCACATTGAGGCCATCGCCGTTGTTAAGCTGCGTCGTGGTCTGAACGGTCAGATCCTTTTTGCCAACACCGATCAGCTCACCAACCGGCAGCCCCACAAACTTGGGTGAATCGAAGGCGCCGATATCGATCTTGCGCTCGGAGACGAAATAATCGGTGCTACCGCGATGGAAGGTCTGGTCCGGATCCGGCTCGAAAAAGTGCTCGGTCACACCGCTCGACGCCCGTTCAAGATCAGGGCGCTCCGCCAGGATCTCATCCAGCAGTTTGCGGTAATGGGCGGTGATGTTTTTGACGTAGCTGACATCCTTGTAGCGGCCTTCGATCTTGAAGGAGCGTACACCGGCATCAACCAAGGCACGCAGATTGTCGCTCTGGTTGTTGTCCTTCATCGACAGCAGGTGCTTGTCATAGGCCACCACCTGCCCCTTGTCGTCTTTCAGCGTATAGGGCAAGCGGCAGGCCTGGGAGCAGTCCCCACGGTTGGCACTGCGGCCGGTCTGGGCGTGGGAGATATTGCACTGCCCCGAGAAGGCCACGCACAGAGCCCCGTGGATAAAGAACTCAACGGCCGCATCAACGCTGTCGCTGATATCACGAATCTGCTGCAGGTTCAGCTCACGGGCCAGGACGATCTGCGAGAAGCCAGCCTGCGACAGAAACTCCGCCTTCTCCTGACGGCGGATATCACACTGGGTGCTGGCGTGAATCTCAATCGGCGGGATATCCATCTCCATGATACCCATATCCTGCACGATCAACGCATCGACGCCGATGTTATACAGCTGATGAATCAGCGCCCGTGCAGGCTCAAGCTCGTCTTCATGCAGGATGGTATTTAAGGTCACGAACACCCGCGCGTGATACTGATGGGCAAACTCCACCAGCCCGGCGATATCCTCAACAGAGTTAGCCGCGTTATGGCGGGCACCAAAACCCGGACCACCGATATAAACGGCGTCAGCACCGTGAAGAATCGCTTCCCTCGCGATACCGGCATCGCGGGCGGGGCTAAGGAGTTCGAGCTGGTTTTTCTTGAGCATGGGTCCACCGGCAGCCAAGGGTGTGGCCGCATCTTTGTTG
The DNA here is from genome assembly GCF_900108065.1 of Marinobacterium lutimaris. Lineage (GTDB taxonomy): Bacteria > Pseudomonadota > Gammaproteobacteria > Pseudomonadales > Balneatricaceae > Marinobacterium_D > Marinobacterium_D lutimaris. The sequence goes on from NZ_FNVQ01000002.1 coordinate 681,001, forward strand.
AGGTATCAGGATGTGGGCAATTTTAGCTGGATTTGCGGTGAAACCCTAACCCGGTGTTTGAGGAGCCGCACACCCGGCCTCGTACCCATAAACGAAAGCCGGCTCACAAGGAGCCGGCTTGGGATATCGCAGCAGCCAGAACGTTTTACTTTACGGAGGTCTTGTTGTGCTCTTCCGCCGGGATGGCAGCCCAGCCCTGAAAGACCTCAGATAGGAGACCTGCGACTTCAGTGACTTTCTCCGCACTGTTTTCGCGATTTGCCTGCATCAACGTAGTGACCATGTAGTCGTAAAGTGTATCCAGGTTAGCGGCAACTTCTCCGCCATTCTCAAAGTCCAGCGAGCCTTTCAGGTTTACGATAATAGAGGAAGCCTTGTTGATCTGCTTAACTCGCAGCTCAACATCCTTACGCTCAATTGCACCGTTCGCCTTGGCAAGTGCTTCCAGCGCGCCCTTGAACAGCATACTGATCAATTCATGAGGGCTGGCAGAGTTAGCAGCAGTATTCAGATCGATGCTCTTGTATTGAGCCAGGGGGCTTGTATTCATTTTCACTCTACCTTGTTGACCGGTGCCTACGCACCGGATTATCAATTCTGTGCGGTAAAGGGCAGTCGGTCCAGAAGCCCTTCCAGCGAATCACCGGTATCATTCAGGCTGCTGACAATCTGCTCCATCGCGAGAAACTGCGCACTCAAACGGGCTTCATACCTTTCCATTCGGCGATCGAGTTCATCCCTGTCCTCTTCCAGCCCATCCAGCTGGTTACTCATATTCTCTTCACGCAGAGCGATAACACCCTCGTTTGACATGAAGCGACTGAGCAGGCTGTCCATGGTACCGGCCACGCCCCTCGAGAAGCTGATATCGAACGGCCCGGTTCCCGCAGCGCCCGGGGACACCGTCAGGTTTAAACCGTATGCATCGGAAGATAGCTCAGGTAGCAGAACATTGCCGGATCCAAACGCGGCCACACCATTTATCGTGCCCTTTACGTCTTGCCCATTTTCAGCGGTTATCGCAGAGGTCGCACCCAAGCCAATGCTGGCCATATCGGCCCCCTGAAGACTCAGAGTCACCTTGGAGTCCTGACCAAATTCCCTGGATTCAAAAGAGAACTGCCCGGTAGCCTCATCAAATCGAACATCCACTGCTGCGTTGACGCCTTTGATATTGTCGTCACCGTTGATCTGCGACTGCAGATCGCTACGCAGCTCTTCAGCGTTCGCATAAGTGCCACTGAGCTGGATGATACTGGATATAGTTCCGTTAACGTTGACGCGGAAGCTGTAATCACCGGCGCTGGCATCAATCGGGCCTCCGCCGAACAAGGTCGCTGCATCGAACGCTTCGCCTGTCAGATAACCTTTGGCCGCGTCCTGAGTCACTTCCACTTCGTACTTGCCGGGCTGGGTTGCACCGATACGCGTTCCCATCCCCACTTCAACATAGCCGTTTTCTGATGACGTTTTACGTGCAAACAGATCGGCGACCTCGTCAAAATTATTGCTGATGGCAGAGCTGAACTCACTTTCTTCAATGGAAAGCGTGCCATCTCTTTCAGTACGAATACCCAGGTTGGTCAAGGCGGTGAAACCAGACTCAAGTCCCGCAACTTCAGACGTAAGGGAGCTTCGTAACTGACGCACCAGCGACTTGGCTGAGCTGTCTGAAGCCAAATCGCCACGCACCAACACGTTCTCTTCATCACGACTGTAGCCGGTCAGGTTTTCGGCCACTTCCTGAAATGCGTTATAGGCATCGACGAAATCCCGGATCGCCTGTTCAGCCACCGAAGAATCTGCCTCTACCGAGAAATTAATCTTCTCGCCAACAGATGCCTTGTTCACCGTGAAATTGAAGCCCTCGATAACATCAGTCATCTTGTTGCTTTCGCGACGGATCTCAAGGCCGTTCACCTTCAGCACTGCATCACTGGCCTGCTGGGTTTCGGTGACGCTGGCGGATTGGCCACTCTGATTGAAATTGAAACCCTGCAGCAGCGCCGGCGCAGACCCCGTTCCATCATCATTACCGGTGACAGACAGCGCGTTGGCTTCTCCTGAAGGAGAACTCAGCATCAGCTGATACTGATCACCCACACGCATAACGCTGGCCTGAATACCTGAATCCGTGCCGTTGATCTTATCTGCAATATCCTCAAGAGAATCGGACTCCTGGATCTCGATACTCAGCGCGGGCTTATCTGCATTGGCTGCGAAGCTATCAGGATCTGTACCCGCATATGTCCAGGTGCCAAACTGAATATCCAGCGTACCGCTGCCACCGAGCGCGGCATTTGCATCGCTATTGCTACCCATGACCAAAGTCTGGGCACTGGCAACGTCAAGGACTTCGATCTGGTAACTGCCGGTCTGAGCCCCGGGATCGAGCGAGTCTGGAGTAATCAGATCGGTTTCTGGAAACGCCACCGAGCGGGCCGAAAAAGTATTAGGGTTGGCCAGCGGTGAAAGCATGCTCTGAAAATCGGACAGTGCACTTTTCAGCGTTCCATAAGCGGAAATCTGGGCACTGAGTTCTTCCGACTTTCTATCGATCCTTTGTTCCTGCGGGGCTCGTTCGGCTTCTACCAATGAGGTAACGAGGTTAACGGTATCGATACCGGACCCTCCCCCAAGGGAAGAAATAATGTTATTCGCCATAACGAACCTCCTTCAACGCTTCGCCTTTCAATCAGGCGCGTTCATCAAATATCAAGCCAACCATGCCCTCTAGAAACTCAGAGAACTTGAGCTGCTCTTCCGTGGGAATCTGACGTACTACTTCATCCGTGGTCATATCGATCACTTTGACAACCATTTCGCTCGTGGAATCATCCACAGCAAAACGCAGCGATCGATTAGTATTATCCATCAATTGATTCATCTTCTCGACAGCAGCCTGCAGATCCTCTGCTGTGGGACCAGGCTGCTCAGCAGCTCCGCTTTGCTGAACCGCCTCGGTGGACGCATTCAGGGTACGCACGGGAACACTGGCATTGCTGGCTATATCCGCACTTTCAGGCAACTGACGGGAAGACACACTCGATTGCGGTAAAAGCTGAGTGTTGTTGCTGTTTAGGCCGGAGGCATCGATGGTCATAACGCTTACCTCTTAGGTTAGAAAGGCCGCCCTCCACTGGAGGGCAGCCTCTATTACATCAAGAGTACACTACCCTGATGCTTACTGGAGCAGTGACAGTACCTGCTGCGGCTGGGCGTTAGCCTGGGCCAGCATTGCGGTACCAGCCTGCTGCAGCACCTGCGCACGGGACAGGTTAGCCGACTCTTTCGCGAAGTCTGCATCTTCGATTCGAGAACGTGCAGCTGCCTGGTTCTCGGAGATGTTGGACAGGTTAGTCATGGTGGAATCCAGACGGTTGCTCACCGCACCCAGATCACCACGGATGGAGCTGACCTGTTCCAGGGCTTCATCAAGAATGTCGATCGCTTTCTGAGCACCGGCGACGGTAGAGATATCGATATCTGCTACGGAGTTGCCGACGGAGTCTGCGTCATTGGTTTCCAGAAGACCGGTGGTAGCAGTGGATGCTGTACCATCTTCACGGAAGGAGATAGACATCTCGCTGCCATCAACGGTTTTCAGACTCAGCACACCAGAAGCTGCAGTGGCAACGACACCGGTTTCAGCGCTTTTTTCGTTGATTGCATCTGCAAGGTTATCAGCCTGCTCGGCACCATCGGCACCAGCGTCTACTGCACCGATTTCAACACCATTGATAACCAGGTCACCCTCAACGATATCCGCGACATCTGCATCCGCAATAGTGAAACCTGTAATCTCACCACCATCTCGGGTCTGAACACCCACTGCTGTCAACATAGTCGAGGTCACAGTACCAGTGGTACCGATATCTACACTGTCAACGTTGCTGTCTGTGATGGTGAAGGAAAGCTGCGCATTCTGTGTAACATCAGCACCATCAGTCAGCCCTGCGGCTTGCCCGCCAGTGCCATCGGTCACAGTAATCGTAGCACCGGTTTCGCTAGTCAGCTGCAGCTTGCCGTCCTCGTTCAGCGAGGCGCTGATCATGCCTTCACCCTGTTCATTGATCTTGGCGACCAGCTCTTCCATGCTACCGGTGTCGGTAATCTGCAACTGGTTGGACTCAGCTCCCGGGCCGATCAAGTTAATTTCAAGCACAGCGGTGCCGCGGATTACACCGGTACCTTCATCAGCAGCGGTCATCTCAGTGAACGCGGAAACTTCGACACCGGAAATGTTGGAGTTGATCGTATCCAGCGCTTCCTGCAGGTTTGCGGAATCGGACAGATCGCCGACGCTCTGGTTATTAATTGTCAGAGTTCCGGTGCTGTTAAGTGCTGTCAACCCGGCAAGCAGAGTGCCACTAGCTTCAGTTCCGACCACGTCACCGGCCGCAGTGCCACCGAGACCCTCAGCATCAAGTTTGCCGATCGTGGTGGAGATAGTCTGGTTCGCTTCCGAACCAACCTGCAAAATCAGGTCGCCCATGGAACCGTCAAGCAGGTTCTGGCCGTTAAAGCTTGTAGTCTCAGCGATACGGGTCAGCTCTTCCTGAAGCTGAACAACCTCAGCGTTCAGGGTCGCACGGTTACCGGAATCGTAAGTACCGTTCGCAGACTGGATTGAGAGCTCACGCATACGCTGCAGGATATTGGTAGTCTCATCCAGCGCGCCTTCCGCGGTCTGGATAAGCGCCTGACCATCGTTAGCATTTCGAACAGCCTGGTCGAGGCCACGAATCTGAGAGGTCATACGGTTTGCGATAGCCAAGCCAGCAGCATCATCCGCTGCAGAGTTGATGCGCTTACCGCTGGTCAGACGTTCCATGGAAGTATTGAGGTCGTTCTGACTCTTGGTCAGCTGGTTTTGCGCGTTGAGCGACATGATATTGGAGTTGATTACCATAGCCATGAGAGTTTCTCCTCAAAAGTTCGGCTAGTCTGAGCGGCGTTAGCACTCGTTCTGTAGGTTCAAAGCAATTACTGCCTGTGAATTCTGTTATCGGCGCCCAGACCACAGACTTTAAATTTTTTTTGTCGCTTTTTTAGACCAACTGAACGGCCTCTGAAACAGCCGCCTTATCTGGTACTTGGAACTGAGATTGTCTAGGATGGCTTCAAACCGGCTACAAGGTCCCGCACCCCCATGTCAAACAAGCGAAAGCACCCCGCCACCTCTGCCAGAACAAATTCCGATAGTAAAATTATCCAGTCCTGGTTGACTCTGGCGCTGCAAGCGATGAATAGCGCCGACTGGAACCAAGCGCAAAATCTGCTGCAGAAGATCCTTGATATATCGCCGAAGCACGCTCGTGCACTGCAGCTCATGGGACAGGCCCAAATTAACTCTGGTGATTATATCGAGGGGCTCAGCACACTCAGCAAAGCTGTTTCCGTCGACCCTGGCAATGCACAGAATCAATACCTCCGCTCATTCGCTCTGGAACGCCTGCGCCGGTTACCCGAGGCACTGGAGGCGATCGAACAAGCTTTGACAAAGGTACCCGACAGCGAGACATTCCTTGCACACAAGGCAGTGGTCTTACAAGCGCTGAATAGAGAGGCCCAAGCCTTGGATGTGCTCAAAGGCCTACTTGAGCGATACCCACAAAATTCCCGTTACTGGAACAATGCTTCCAACCTGCACAACATCTTGGGCCAGCCAGAAAAAGCGCGGAAGTGCTTGCAAACAGCAGCCGAGTTAGACCCACAAAACGCTTATATTTTTAGCAATCTGATCACTAACCGCCACTACAACCCCCAAGAGACCCAAGCATCGATTTACGAGGCATGCCTGGAGTGGGACAAGCGCTTCCCACCAGCGCCGAGCAACACCCAGACAGACCCTGTCCCCTCACGAGTATTAAGGCTCGGCATGATATCTGAGGGGTTTCAGTTTCATCCTGTCGGCCAGATGATTATTGCCGCACTGGAGCAGTTGCCCACTTATGCCTATGAGTTTTACGCATATAGCATGTTCTCTGGCGAGGATGCGATTACCCGGCGCTTTAAAAAGATATGCAATTATCGCTTGGTCAATCATATAACTGACGATGCTTTGGCTGATCAAATTCGCGCGGATCAGATCGATATACTGATTGATATGGCAGGACATCACAGCGGTTCACGCATGCTGACCCTGACACAAAAGCCCGCACCGATTCAGATCAAATGGGTCGGCGGGCTGATCAATACCAGCGGCTCAGAAATTCTGGATTACCTGTTGAGCGACCGCTATGAAACGCCCGAGGGCACGGATTCAATGTACTCCGAAAAGCTGGTACGCCTGCCCGGTGACTACATCTGTTATGAGCCGCCCTCCTATCTCCCTGAAGAGAACAGTCTGCCAGCTAAGCAAAACGGTTACATCACGTTCGGCTCTTTCAATAACGGTATGAAGGTTAACGCTGAACTGATCGAGCAATGGGCGGGCATTCTAGGCGCGGTGCCCAACTCACGCTTATTCCTGAAAAGTAAAAGTTACGGTGCTCCCGAGTTCTGCGAGCATATTCTGGCGCAACTCGAAGACCGAGGCATCGCCCGTGAGCGGATTATGCTGGAAGGGACCTCACCTCACCAAGAACTTCTCAAGTGCTACCACCGCGTCGATATCGCACTGGACACCTGGCCGTACTCTGGAGGCTTAACAACCTGTGAAGCGTTTATCATGGGTGTTCCAGTCGTCACTATGCCCGGCCCCACGTTCGCGGGTCGCCACTCGACTACACACCTCATTAACGCAGGGATGCCAGAACTTGTAACTCATAGCTGGAAAGAGTACCGCGATCGCGCCATTGAGCTTGCCTCTGACGTCGACAGTCTCGCCGTGATTCGCACTCATCTTCGGGAAGTTCTGCAGAAATCGCCTGTCTGTGATGCAGCGACCTTTGCAGGCCACCTCAACAACGCCCTACGGGCGATTTGGCAGCGTCATTGCGAAAGCAAGACACCCGCCGCCCTTAACTTTAACGAGAACGGTGAAGTGCTCTTTCAAGGTGAGCCAGAGCCAGTGATACTCCAACACCCGGAGCCTCCTCCCGAAGATGAAGCAAGAACCTATCGTTGGGAATTCGAAGGCAAGGTCATCGCCATTGATCATGGTGCCCAGCTGCTGAATGTACCCGTGATTAAACAGATGCTGGAGCAAGGCACACTTGAGCTGATTGCGTTTGATCCCGCAAGCAACAAGTTAAAGCACCCTCTAAGGCAGGCGCAGGGAGTACATTACTACCCCAATATTTTGCTGGGCTCAGGCAGCCCAGCAACACTCTATGCCTGCCAGGATGCCAAACTAAGCGGAACGCTTAAAGCGAAAGGTGACGCTCACTTTACCGAGAAACTAAAGAACTCGTTAACAACCTTGGCAGAGTTACCGATCAATACCCTGGAGCTCGATAAAGTCAGTGAGCTACCGGCAATCGACTGGCTGATACTCGACAACCTGAACAATAGCGTTGAGGTACTGGAGCATGGCTCTGAAGCATTGAAGGACACCCTGCTGATTCAGGCTGACATCGTGTTTCAGGCAACTCATGATCGCCAGCCAAATTTAGCTGAAGTATCACATTGGGCGGCAAGACACGGTTTCCGGTTCTACTGCTTAAATCAGGAAGAGAGCCGCACACCTGTGCCTCAGAACATTATTGGCGCTAACAACTACGCCGACGAACTGGTTTCAGCGACCGCACTTTTCATCCCCAGCCATGAGCGTATGGAGTCACTCTCGACGAACCAGCGCAGAAAGCTCGCCTTCATTGCGGATACGGTATTTAGTCTGGAAGGGCTTGGCTACGAAGTGCTTGGCCGCAACTCCGACGAAGAGGCCGAAAAGTACATCCAGTATAAAGTCCGGCAAGAAGTTGCTAGTAAGCAGCCGCATGTGCCTGCGTCTGGTGTTCGCCAAAAACCACGCTTTATGCCTTCGCAGGCTCCAAGCCCACAGCCAACCGACACGGGTGCAGAAACAACATCGACGTCGATAAAACGACCTGATTTGACTCTACCCACAGAGGCCGCCAAATATCTTAAAAAAGTTTACTCAGATGCTACCTGCATCTTGGAGTACGGCAGTGGCGGCTCAACTGTCCTTGCCTCTGAGATGGAAAACAAGCAGGTTTTCACAGTCGAAAATGACCTGAACTGGGCAGCTAACATCATTCAGTATCTTGAGCAGGCAGCGCCTCCCTCTCCCGCTATCATTCACACCGTAAACGTTGGAAAGACAGGCCCCTGGGCTTATCCAGTTAACGATTCAAGCTGGCGTGACTTCCACAAATATCCCTTAAGCGTCTGGGATAGAGACGACTTTACTGAACCTGACGTCATTCTGATTGACGGCCGTTTCAGAGTTGCTTGCTTCGTGGCTGCCGTCATGAAAATAAGAAAACCAACCATCGTTCTGTTCGATGACTATGGTGACCGTCCGTACTATCACGTGGTAGAGCGGCTGGCAAAACCGGTCAAAATGGTTGGCAGGATGGCCTATTTCGAACTAACACCCGGCAATTTCCCTCCAGAAGAACTGACCTGGATGATTGCGAGCTTTAATCAAGTGACCTACGCCAATCTTACGCGCCCTTAAGCGGAGTGCCCCGAGATGCAGAGTTTAAATCAGCTAGCCTTGGAACTGCTTCAGATAACCCAGGCTCTCTACGACAAAACCCAGGCTGGAGAGCTGGAGCCCATTACCGGCCTTCAGCAACAGCGGGCCACTTTGGTTGCCGAGTTGGATAAAGCAAGTAGGCAACAGTGGCCGGATGAAGAGGTAGCGGAAGCCAGAAAGCTTATTGCGCAATCGCGGGAGCTGGAAAAGAAAGTCTTGCAGCTATTGACTCAAAAACGCGATGAGCTGGGTAAAGAACATAACCAGCTGATGCGCAGTAAGAAGGCCAGCAAAGCCTATGGTCAGTTCAAATAAGGCTTCAGTTAGTTAGCGGCCGGTAGACTCAAGTTCAACCGGCCAGTCCCTCAAAACCTACTTCCAATGATGCCCTACCGGGTTACCGGATATAATCGAACAGACTCAGACTCTGAATCCGGTTAAAGCTGGCATACGCTGCTTCCAACGCCAACTGGCGTTTAGCCAGTTCAGTCGATGCGGCCGCGTAGTCCAGGTCCTGTACCGATGACAGGGTGGACTCAGCCATCAGTTGAAAATCCATATTGCTGGACTCTGCGTTATCCAGCTTATTGAGGCGCGACCCTACTGTCGCATTCGCCTCCGATAAACGCTCCTGCGACATCGTCAACTGATCCAGCGTGAGGGCAAAACGCTCCTGTAGCTTGGTCAGCCCTTCCGGGTAACCGGCAATCGGTTCGCGCATCAGCTCAACGGTATCCAGCATTTCGTTGAGTATATTGGTAGGTGGCTGATCAAACTGAAGCGTCGTTTCATCCGCAGGGATAAAAGAGAGTGTTACCGGCCCGTTTGTATCATCGGTCGCGACATTGCGAGTGATATCCAAGGCGGGCACAGAACCCGCTCCAGAATCCACTGACACGGTAAACTGCGGCGGCGTGCCTGATACCGTTACACCGGCCAGGCTCGAAACCGGGTCTCCAGCCGAATCGACGAGCGAATAGGTAAAACCGCTGGTTTCATCCCCTGCTGTCTGGATACTGACCTCGCCACCCGCAAGGCGCATTAAATCAGAATAAGCCTGGTTGTCAGAGATGGTCACCGAGTCAATCAACGCACTATTGCTGATGCTGTAGTCTGGATTATCAACACTGTCCGGTAGTTGAACCTGAAAGGAGATACCCTCCAGCTCAAAGGTTTCAACCCGATCTTCTGCAGTGGCGGTTTCGTCGTACGCGCCCTCCGCCAAAACCTGACCCGCGCTATCGATCAGCGCATAGCGGTAGACTGAGGTCCCGCTGCCATCATCCTGGCCACTGGTTACACTGAGCTTCAAATCTCCATGCTCGCGCATAAATGACTCGTAAGCCTCAGCGTCGGTTACATCAAACTCAAGCAGAGAGCCCTTTAATCCAGGGTCATCACCACCGACCTGCTTGATCCCGGCCTCACTCAGTACCGACTCAAACAGAAACTGCCCCGAGTCCGTTGACTGAGCGTAGAGCGCGCTGGACACCTGAATCGAGCGGGAGCTGCTGTCACCCATATATTCGTAACGGCCATCGACCCCTTTTACGTAGGTTTGGGTGCTGCCCTGAGAGCCGGAGAACAGGTACTCCCCCTTGGCATCACGGGTGTTCATCAAACCAGCGGCATACTCCACCAGGTCTTCCAGCTCATAGGAGATAGCCACACGGTCCGGATCGGACATCGTACCGTTAGCCGCCTGCAGCACCAGCTCTCGCATGCGGTCTGTGGCGGTGTTCAGGTCGCCAATGGTGGTTTCTTCCAGTTGTAGCCGGCGCCGTGAAGCATCTACGTTACCCTGATACATTTCCAGCTGCGCCAACTCACGCTGCAAACTAACCACCCGGCTCGCACCCACGGGATCTTCCGCCAGGGAAGTAAATTCCTTGCCACTGGCCAACTTGTTCTGGATATCAGCCAGGGACGACTGATTCTCCATCATGTTCTGGTTGGCATTAGTGTAAATCTGGCCTGTGGATATACGCATAATTACCTCCGCACAGCCGAAATCAGGCTGTCGAATATGGTCTGGTAAGCCGTTATAAGCTGGGCGGACGCAGAGTAAGCCTGCTGGAAACGCACCAGGTTGGCGGCTTCTTCATCCAGGTTTACACCCGCTACGCTCTGCAGCGCATTCTCGCTGGACTGGAGCACTGAACGGCTTGAGTTGTAAGCGATTTCAGCAGTACTTGCCTGAGTACCCACCCAAGCCAGCATCTGACCATAGGTATCCTGATAGCTAAAACCATCAACAGTTTCAGCGTTCTGCAGATTGGACATGGCCAGGGCGTTACTGTTATCGGAATAACCATCCACGTTGCGCTCGATGGTGAAGCGATCGCCGGCATTGGGCTGGTTTGTCAGCGTGATGCTGAAATCGTAGCCGTCCGCCAGGTCGCCCGCCTGCTGACCATCGGCCGTGCTGGCAAGACTGAAACTGATCGGTTCACCCGCGACGTAAGACAAGGCACTTACTGTATTACCTTCAGCGTCGATCAGATCAATCTGCTGAGGGTTATCTTCGTCTCGCACGTCATAAACGCTGTAACTACCATCCGCGTTGAACACGACCTCCAGGTTTACCGGCACACCCTGACGTAACGGCGAACTATCCTGGGTGGCGGTAATCTCCACATTAGTGATTTCTGCATTGCCGCTATTGGTGGTGGCAGGTTCAACTCGCAAAGGTGAAGCCAAAGCCAGCATACGGGGGTTGGTAATTTCCACATCCATCAGCTGGGCAGCTGAGCGAGTAGGCTGAACGAGAAAACTGTCTCCACGCGACATCTGACCATTGAACTTCATGGTCATGCCGTCGAGGCTGATGGTCAACTGGTTGCCGTCGCGGACAAACACCCCGGACTGGTCCAGATCCTGCTCGTCTTGAGGCAAAGAGGACAGATCACTCAGCTCGGCCGAGGTGATTTTTTCACCATCACTTAACCGAGTGATTGTAAACGTATCGACACCGGTCGCCTCGACACGATAATCGCTGGCGGTCAGCGCTCCTACATCGTAAAAACCAACCGACGCGGAAACATTCAGATTCTTGTTGTTGGCGTTGGCCGTGACTTCTCCGCTTCTAATGTCGCGGAACAGGTCCTGCCCCATATCACCGTTCAGGTCCATCCCTTTACGGTGCTGCTCATTCATTGTTTCTGAGAAAACCAGCGCCAAACGCCCAACTTCATTGATCGTGGGCTGAAGCACCTCATCACGATAACGCACCATACCACCGATAGAGCCTTCGCCAAGCTGATCCGTGACTCTGGCTTCCACACCACTGCCATTGGTCATGTAGATATCAAGCTGGGTCGGATCAGCGTCCCCCGTACGTACCTGCAACGTCGCGGCGCTACTACCTACCACCAGCGGCTGACCATCTCCCATCATCACGTTATAGGTGATGCCATCCTGAGAGATAACATTGGTAGAAACATAGCCGGAGAGCTCTTTTACCAGCAGATCGCGCCGGTCCTGCAGCTCGTTAGAGTTCTGTCCCGCCGTCTCCAGGGTACCAATCTGCACGTTCAAGTCGGCGATATTCTGGGTAATCGAGTTAACCGTCTGAACCATACTGCGGATTTCGGTATTAATGGAATCCGTCTGGCTACGTAGCCGGGAGTCAAAGTCATTGAATGAGTTGGTCAATGACTGAGCTTCCGCCAGGAACAACTCACGGTTGGCGATATACAGCGGGTCGTCCACGACCTGCTGCAAAGACGCGAAGTAGCTGTCCATGGAGGCAGAGAGGCTCGTAGACTCGGATACCAGCATACTGTCCAGCAGAGCGATCTTTTGAGAGAACGCCTCGTTGCTGTTGAATGTAGAGGTATCTGACCAGACCTGACGTACGAGAAACTGGTCGGTAACCCGGTTGATATCCTGGACCTGGACACCAAGAATAGGTGGATCCTGCGTACCAAAGATAACCGTCTGCCGGCTATAACCCTCGGTATTCACGTTGGCGATATTCTGACCAACGGTTGTCAACGCACTCTGGTTAGCGTTAAGCGCCTGAACACCGATGTTGAGTATGCTGGAACTCATTTTAATCTCCGCGGCGCTTGGTTACTGGCGCCTTGAACTTTGCCATTCCGTATCGGCTGGTTATCTTTTGGTTATCGGCTGAGCATCAGCCTTCTTGAGGCTGACCGGTGATCGCCGCCAGTGTGTTACCGCTGAAAATACGCTCGATTTTGTCGGCGTATTCCGGGTCTGTGGCATAGCCGGCACGCTGCAGCTCCTGCAGATAAGCGACCGGGTTACCGGACTGCTTCAGGGCGTTTTCATAACGCGGGTTGTTCTGGATGAACTGCACATAGTCGTCCAGGCTCTGCTCGAGCGAATCGTAAGCACGAAACTCAGCGCGCTCCGGTTGCGGCAGACCGTTGCGATACTCCAAGGTCTGCACCGCTACTCGGTCGCCACTCCAACCACCGTTGGCCTTGATATTGAACAGGTTATTAGTGCTCTGCCCCGCAGCATCACGAATCACCGAGCGCCCCCAACCGGTTTCCAGGGCCGCCTGAGCCACCAGCACCCGGGGATCAACACCAAGCGCCTTGGCGGCGTTCTCAGCCAGCGGCAACAGACGCTGCACAAACTGCTCGGGGGAGTCGAAGGTGACCGATTCTTTGGCTGTTGACGCTGCTGCAGTTGTCGACGTTTCGGTTTCGGCATCTACCGCTGTTGCTTCTGCTGCACTCAGTTTCTGGCTGATCTGGGTAACCGCATCCAGGGAGCTACCAGCGACCCGTCGTGCCGCCAGGTTGAGCAGCGCCTCGTTGATGGAATCGCCCTGGCGTACCGCCTCATCAAGCTGCTGATCATCGCCCGGCATCTGCAGCGCCTGCCGCAGCGTTTCCGGGTTCAGATCACTGCCACCGAGCTGGCGTACGATAATATCGGCCAGGCCAAATCCGTTGCCGCGAGATAACTCCATGGTCAGCTGCTGATCGAGCATCCCCTGGTACATCTCCACTTCACTGGAGTTGAACGGGTTATCTTCGGCAAAACTCTGGTTAGCCTCGCGCATGGTTTTGAGCATCATGTTCATAAACACCTGCTCAAACTGCTCCGCCACCTGCTGCAAAGCTGCGTTTTTATCCTTACCAGCCTCTGACTTGAGTTTACTCAGAGCGGTAAAGTCACTGTACAGCGCGGCATCTGTGCGACCGGGAATTTTACTGTCCATCAGATCACCACCAGCTCGGCTTTCAGGGCGCCAGCCTGACGCAGGGCTTCCAGGATCGCCATCAGATCACCCGGTGCGGCGCCCACCTGATTGACCGCCTCTACCACATCGCTCAGGGTCGGGCCCGGCGCAAATTCAAACATATGGCCGGAGCCTTCATCCACTTCGATGCCGGTGCGCGGCGTGATCACGGTCTGGCCGCCCGCCAGCGGGTCGGGCTGGTTTACATCGAAGTTTTCGTTAATCGCAATGGTCAAGCCGCCATGAGTGATCGCCACCGGCGAAATCGTTACGTTCTGGCCAATCACAATGGTGCCGGTACGTGAGTTGATGACAACCTTGGCCACCTCCTGCCCCGGCTGCACGGTGAGGTTTTCCAGCACGGAAAGGAAAGAAACCCGTTGCGAAGAGTCACGCGGTGCACGCACGCGAATTGAGGTCGCATCCATGGCACGAGCTACTTCAGGCCCCAACAGGCCATTGATCTGCTCGGCCACACGGCGGGCGGTGGTGAAATCAGGCTGGTTCAGGTTCAGCACCAGCGAGTCGCCCTGCGAAAAAGCATTGGGTACGGCGCGCTCAACCGAGGCACCATTAGGAATACGTCCAACACTGGGCACATTCACCGAAAGGCGTGAACCATCGGCACCCTGGGCGCCAAAACCGGAAACCACCAGGTTACCCTGAGCCACTGCGTAGACATTACCGTCCGCGCCCTTGAGAGGCGCCATCAGCAAAGTGCCACCGCGCAGGCTTTTGGCATCGCCGATGGTGGATACGGTCACATCGATGTTCTGCCCGGGCTTGGCAAAGGGCGGCAGATTGGCGGAGATCGCCACAGCCGCGATATTATCCGATTCAGGATCCACATCCGCTGGAATCGCCACACCGAAGTTGTTCAGCATGTTACGGAAGGTCTTCGACGTAAAATCGGTGCCATCACCAGTACCGTCTAGACCGACCACCAGGCCGTAACCCACCAGCTGGTTACTGCGCACGCCGGATACAGAGGTAATGTCTTTCAAGCGCTCGGCGTAAGCGCTGGGTGCGAGCAGACTGAAAGCCAGAATCAGAACAGAAAAGATTTTCATCGCTAAGCCCTTTTAAAAAGCTTCGTTAGAACGGCCAAAGCGGGCCGATAAAGAAGCGGGACAACCAGCCCATAACGTTGGCATCCTGCACAGACCCCGTGCCGCTGTAGGCAATACGTGCATCAGCCATCTTGGTGGAGGCTACCGTATTGGCTTCATCAATATCCTGAGGGCGGATAAGACCACTGACACGGATGTATTCGTCGCCCTGGTTCAGGGTCAGCCACTTCTCGCCCCGTACCAGCAGGTTGCCGTTAGGCAGCACCTTATGCACTGTCACCGTGATGTTGCCGCTCAGGCTATTGCTCATATCCGAGTCGCCCTGGCCATCAAAGGAGTTTTCACTGCCGAGAGAGGCTGAAAGCGGGTTGCCAAAGGCGGAGAGGTTCTGCCCAAAGACGCTTCCCACACCCACCTCATTGCTGTTCGATTTATCGACTTGGGTAGAGCTGCTTTTCGAGGACTGGGTGTTTTCCTGCAGCGCTACGGTGATGATGTCGCCAACACGATGAGCGCGACCGTCACCGTAGATGTTCATGGCAGTAGCTGCGTTATAGATCGAACCGGTCACCGGCTGCAGATTCGGCTGCGGCGCCGCCTCTACAGGTGCGTAGTAAGGATTATCCGGCTTGGGCGGCGTGTTGACGCAGCCCACCAACCCCAACAGCCCTGCGATAAAAACGGCGATCTTTAACTTAGCGCTCATGCCACGAAACCTCGATTTAAAGCTGCTGCGTCACGAACGACAGCATCTGATCAGCGGTAGAGATCACCTTGGAGTTGATCTCGTACGCACGCTGGGTGGTGATCATGTTGACCAGTTCTTCCACCGCGTTAACGTTTGACCCCTCGAGCATCCCCTGTCTCAATGTGCCGGTACCATCTTCCCCCGGGACAGACAGCTGAGGAGCACCACTGGCGGCAGTCTCCATCAGCAGGTTCTGACCGATCGCCTGCAACCCCTGTGGGTTAACGAAGTTCGCTATCTCAAGCTGGCCAATTTCCTGGGGCTGAGTGTCGCCGGCAACGGTGACCGTGACGATACCGTCATTCGCTACGGTGAAGTTTTCGACCTCATCCGGCAGGGTGATCGCCGGCTCAATCAAAAAGCCTTCGGCCGTTACCAGTCGGTTTTCGCCATCCAGATGAAACTGGCCATTGCGGGTGTAGGCTATCTCACCGTCCGGCATCTCAACCTGAAGAAAGCCCTGACCGTTGATCGCAACATCAAAGGTCTCACCAGTGACCTGCATGTCACCCTGCTGGTAAAGCTTCTGCGTACCGACGGTACGCACGCCGTTACCGAGCTGTAGACCAGAGGGCAGCTGAGAGTCAGCGGCGCTCTCAGCGCCCGGCTGACGGCGAATCTGGTAAAGCAGGTCCTCGAAAACGGCCCGGTCTTTCTTGAAACCAACGGTACTAACGTTTGCCAGGTTGTTGGAGATGACCTTCAGCTGAGTATCCTGCGCGCTGAGACCTGTTTTAGCGACGTGAAGCGCCCCGTTCATAGCTATCCTCCGGTTTAGCTCAGCTGCAGAATATTGGCAGCCGCGCTGGAATTCTCTTCAGCTGTTTGCATCATTTTCACCTGCACCTCGAACTGGCGCGCCAGGTTGATAATCGAGGTCATCTCTGCAACTGCATTCACATTGCTTGACTCGAGGTACCCCGATTTCAGGCTAACGGTTGGATCCGGCGGCAACACCTGGTTGTTGTCGGCGTGCATCAGGCCATCTTCCCCTTTATAAAAAGCCCCCGGCTCAGGCCGCACCAGCTTGATCTGATCGATCTGCACCAGGTCCGTGGCGTTATCGCCCAAGGGCCGTATGGTCACCGTGCCATCGCCTGAAATATCGATTTTTTCCGCGGGGGGAATGACCACCGGCAGACCACCGTTGCCCATCACCGGCAAACCACTGCCAGTCACCAACTGGTTGGCGGCATTGATCTGCAGCTCCCCTGAACGGGTATAGGCCTCCTGGCCGTTGGGGCCCAGAACCGCGATCCAGCCTTCGCCATTAATCGCCACATCCAGGTCTCGGCCGGTCTGGATCAGCGTACCGGACGTGGTATCGGTCGCGGGGCGTTCGCTCATGGAATAGACACGGGACTCATAACCGTCGCCCAGAACTCGCATGGCGCGGGCCTGTTCCAGGTCGGTCTTGAAACCAGTGGTGGTGGCATTGGCAAGGTTATTGGCGTGCACCTGCTGAGCCAGCATATTCTCGCGGGCACCAGTCATCGATACGTACAACAACTTGTCCATAACAGCTCCATCAGGAAAAAGGTTGCCGCTTTAAGCGGCCTATACCCTGATAAAGCAAGGCGTGTGCCAATAGAATTTGAGAGACAACTGAGGAGGGAGAGATTCGCGGCGAGAGCTTCGCTCCTAAGATGGGTGCGAAGCGCTCGCCGCGGTAGCCGCCTGGAGCCAGGCGCTTATAGCAGGTTAGATCTGCAGAATTGCCTGGGTCACGGTGTTCAGCGTTTCCAGGGTTTTGGAGTTGGCCTGGAAGTTTCGCTGACCTTCAATCAGCTTCACCAACTCTTCCGACAGATCGACGTTGGACTGTTCCAGAGCGGCAGAACGCAGAGTACCGTTCAGACCGGTACCCGGCGGGTTTACGATCGCGTTGCCGGAGGCCAGAGTCGCTATCCACTCGGTGTTACCGCTGGGCTGCAGGCCATCCTGGTTTTCAAAGGTAGCCACGGCGACCAACCCCAGGTTGGCGCGCTGGCCATTGGAGTAACTCGCCACCATCTCACCGGTTTCGGCGAAGCTTACGCCGATCAGGTCACCCTTGGTGTAACCATCCTGCTGCTGACTCTTAACAATCGATTCTGAGGCGAACTGGCTTGAGTCGGTAATATCCAGCTGGATACCGGCAAGCTGATCGATATCCGAGTCCAGAATACGATCTTCCGGGTTAGCGGGATCCGCGCCAAGAATGGTGATATTCGGAGCCTGGCCATTTCCTGCCACTCGCTCACCGTTAACTTCTTCCAGCACACCCGTTGTGGAGTTAAAGCTAATAAGAATAGGCCCTACTTCACTGGGATTAGCACCACCTGCACCGCCCGCGCCCGGATCTGGCGTTTTACCGATGTTCAGCTGCTCGGTATCGTTCAAGAACGCATAAGCACGATAAACACCTACGTAACTGTTATCACCCTTGTACGCTTCAACGGCGATCTCAGAGCCATCCGGGGTAAAGAGCTGGGCTGTCTGATTTACGTCAGCCAGATCAACATCGCCAGCATCAGCCTTCCAGGTAATTTCCAGACGGTTGTTGTTGGCGTTATAAACAACAGATTCGATATCTGGATTACTATCCAGAATCTCCTGTTCATAGGTGGCAATCTCTTCACCGACATCATCGATCGTTTTCTCGCCAGTATCCGTCACCTCGATGCTGATCCCAGCGACAGAGATCGTGACCGGAGAGCTCAGAAGGTTAGCATCAGGGCCTGCAGTGAACAGCGAGCTATCGAGTCGCAGATACTGAACCTCATTGGAGTCGCGCTCAGAGTTATTACCGGTAAGCGCATTGACCACCTCATCCCCACTGGAATCAAGCACCGCATAATCGCCGTAGCCGGTATATTCGGCGTTCGCCTCAAAATGCAGTGAGCCGGCGTCATCCACATAAACCGTATCTGCAGCTATACGCGGATCACCACCATCCTGCTGCAGTTTCTCTACTGAAGCAGCGGTCAACACCCAGTTACCACTGCCATCGGTGGCCTGAGTAAAGTAGAGCGTATCAGGGTCTGCAGAATCCTGTGCAGGAGTTAACGCTCCAATGTCATCGAGGTTAAAATCAGACAGCATCGCCTGACCACCGAAGTCGATGGACGGTGCCGCATTATCTACGGTACCCATGCCATTGAACTCATAAACTTCACGGACCGGACGCTGCTCGGCAAAATAAAACCGGATACTGTGCTCGTTACCGAGGCTGTCGAAGGTACCTACAGTGGTTGAGTAGGAGTAGGAACCAGGATCGGTCCTGTTGAACACCCGACTCAGATCTTCTGCATTGGCGTTCGAGTTGATATTGAATGACAGATCGATCTGCTCAGTACCCTTAGGCGGGCTTTCCTTTTCGGTCACTGACAGATTCTGAATCGGTAACTGGTTACCCTGGGCATCCAGACCATAGCCCTGCAAAAACTTACCGTTCTTGCTGACGATGTTGCCGTCTTTATCCAGCTCGAAGGCGCCAGCGCGGGTGTAAGTGATATTGCCCTGCCCATCATCCAGCTGAAAAAAGCCGGAGCCGTTGATTGCCAGATCCAGGTTGCTGTTGGTGAACTCGATGGTACCGCCAGAGAAGTCCTGCGCAATATCAGTTACGGTCACACCAGAACCCGCAGTGTTACTCGAACCCGCACCTACTACAGCAGTCGCGTAGATATCACCAAACTCGGTACGTGAGGATTTAAAGCCCACGGTACTGGAGTTAGCAATGTTGTTACCCGCCACGTCGAGCAGCGACGATGCTGACTTCAGGCCAGTTACGGCCGTGTTAAAACCTGCCATTTAATAATCCTCGCTTAGCCGATCTGACGAATATCGTTCATGCTGAATGAGCCCGCATCGGTATTAACGCGCATACCGATACCGTTCTGCCCAAGGGATACACTGTTAACAGTCTGGCCAGTGAATATGGGTACTTCTGTAATGCCGTCACCGGAAGTCGACTTCGCCACCAGCGAATACTCACCCGCCGGATAACCTTCGCCACCCCAGACAAAATCATGATCACCTGCTTCCAGGTTCCCCATGGAAGCCGTAGAGACCAGCTGACCGTTAGCGTCATAGATCTCAATACTGACGTTAGGTGCACTGGCGTCCAGAGACACCATGCCGCGAGCGTATGAGCCTTCCTGATACAGGGTTTTATCGCCACCCTCGGTAAACACGGTCTGTCCAACCATAGAGGAAGCCTGCAAGGCAGCCTGGCTGCTAAGCATGGAATTACTCATATCTTCCACCGTGCTCACCAGCGTGTTGAGACTTTCCACCTGGCTCATGGTCGCTATCTGCTGCATAAAGTCAGTGGTATCCGCCGGGTTGGTGGGGTCCTGATTCTGCAGCTGGGCAATCATCAGCTCCATGAACATCTGACTATCCTGAGCCGACTGGCTCTGTTCAGTGTTCGCGCCTGACTGATTGGCCTGGTTTATCTGGTCATAAACGTTATTGTTACCGACGCCGTTTACTGTACTCATGGCGTTATCCTCTTAACCCAATCACTGCCCAAGCGTCAGCGTGCGCTGCAGCATCTGCTTGGCGGTGTTCATGATCTCCGTGTTGATCTGGAAAGAGCGGGAGGCGGAGATCATATCTGCCATCTCTTCCACGACATTGACGTTCGGGTAGTACACGTAACCATTTTCGTCCGCCATCGGATGACTCGGCTCATAGGCCATGCGCAGCGGTGCATCGCTTTCGACTATGCCATCCACCTGCACGCCCTGCCCCGGCACCAGGCCAGCCTCAACGGCGGTGTAATCATCCGCGGTCGGCTGCTGCACTGAGAAAATCGGTTTGCGGGCACGATAGGTTTCGCCCTCGCTGGAGCTGACACTTTCGGCATTGGCCAGGTTACTGGCGGTGGTGTTCAGACGGATACTCTGCGCGTTCATGGCAGAGCCGGCGATTCCAAATACGTTAGACAATGACATCGTTATTCACCTGTAATCGCGCTGACAAGGCCCGTGAACTTGCTGTTCAGGAAGGTAAAGGAGCTCTGAAAACGGATGGCGTTATCGGTGTAGCGCGCCATCTCTTCCTGTACTTCCACGGTATTGCCATCCACCGACGGCTGATGCGGATTGCGGAACATCAGCTCGGCGGCAAAGTCGGGCTCGATAAAGTCACTGCTGTGCCCGACAGAGGTGGTTTCAAGCTCCATACTCATGGCGCTCTGCTCACCGCGCAGTACCGCCGCAAAATCGATGTCGCGAGCCTGAAAGCCCGGTGTGTCGGCATTAGCGATGTTATTGGCCAGCACTTCGGCACGGCGTGCACGCAGCAGCAGTGCGTCGTCGTGAATACCCAGTGCAGAATCGAAACTGATGGCCATTGAGCTCTCCTCTTGGCTGCCCGTGGAATTGGCTGCTCAAGGAGTAAAGCAAATGGCATACCAGAGTGAGCCGGAGTGAGAAAAGCACCGCTATAACGCGGGTTGGAAGAGCAAAGGGATATTTCAGGTTGAGCGAAGCGGCAACGGGGTGCCTCTGCCGGCGGCAATAGCTGCCGCCTTGCCGCTCCCGAACAGGCTTAGATCGCCTGGTAGATAATACCGGGGCGGCAGTGAATCATCTTGTAGATATCGGACAGGCCGGACAGGGATTCAGACGCCCCTAGCAGAAGATAACCTCCCGGGCGAAGCTGGCGACGCATCTTGCGCAGAATTTCCAGTTTCACGTCGGAAGAGAAGTAGATCAGCACGTTACGGCAGAAGATGATATCGAACTGCCCCAGGGCGCCGTACTGCCCCAGAAGGTTAATACTCTGGAAGCGGACCCGAGACTTGATACCCTGCTGCACCTGCCAGGAACCATCAGCTGAGGAGTTGAAATACTTTTTCAGACGCTCCTGAGACAACCCTCGGCTCAGCGCCAGCATCTCATATTCACCGCGTTTGGCCTGATCCAGAACCTGCGTGGAGATATCGGTGGCAAGTATCTCTTCGCCTGAGCTGAACAACCCCGGATTGGAGCGTTTGAATTCATCGATCACCATGCTGATCGAATAGGGCTCCTGGCCGGTGGAACAGGCCGCAGACCAGATTCTCAGCTTCTGAAACTTACGCTCCGCAGCGATCTCCGGCAGCAGCCGCTTGGCGAGAATATCGTAGGGATGGATATCACGAAACCAGAGGGTTTCGTTGGTGGTCATCGCGTTGATGACGTTTTCTTTCAAGGCGTTGCCGCCGGGCCGCTTAAGGCGATCGACGAGATCCTTAAGCGAACCACAGGCCTGTTCGCGCATGATTTTGCTGAGGCGACTCTGCACCAGGTACTGCTTGTGTTCCGCCAGCAGAATTCCGCAGCTCTCTTCAAGAAACTTGCTGAACTGACGGAAATCTTCCGTGGTGATACTGAAAGCGTGAGTCACCGTTGAACCTGCCCTCAGACCTCACGAACCTGGTTGATACGGTTGACCACAACCGACGCCAGATCGTTAGGGTTAAATTTAGCCAGGAAGCCATCAGCCCCCACTTTTTTCACCATCGAGACGTTAAAGCCGCCACTAAGTGAAGTGTGCAGCACCACATGCATGCGCTGCATACGGGTATCTTCACGGATCATCGCAGTCAGGGTGTAGCCGTCCATCTCCGGCATCTCGATATCAGAGATAACCATCAGGAAGGCGTCTTCGATGTCGATGCCCTTGTCAGCCATACCGCGTAGCAGATCCCAGGCCTGCTTGCCGTTGTTGGCAGACGTCACCTTAACCCCCAGACTTTCCAGCGAGCGCTGCATCTGGTTACGTGCCACTGCAGAGTCATCAACGATCAGCACATGGAACTGCTGTGCACGCTGACGCACCTGAGCGGTCGCCACCTCGTCGCTGACATCTGTGGGCATGGGATAAAGATCGGCAAGAATCTGCTCGACATCGAGGATCTCGATCAGCTTGCCTTCATGTTCGAATACGGCGGTCAGGTAGTTTTCGGAGCCGATCTCTGCCGGCGGCGGCATGATCTGATCCCACTGGGTATTGAATATCCGGTCCACCTTGCGCACCAGAAACGCCAGCGTACGACGGTTATACTCAGCAACAATAAGGAAACACTTGAGCTGATCCTCTTCCGGGATCGGACGACGACCAATCGCCTCGGAAAGATCCAGCACCGGGATAGTTTCGCCGCGGATGTGCGCCATACCCTTGATCGCGGTCGTCTGGCGAGGCACCTCTGTGAGCTCGGGGCACTGCAGCACCTCACGCACCTTGAAGACGTTGATACCGTATTTCTGAGAGGTTTCCAGACCGAATAAAAGCAGCTCCAGCCGGTTCTGCCCCACCATCTGGGTACGTAGGTTTACACTATCCAAGATACCTGACATGATCGATCCAAACCCCAAGGCCAGCGTAGTAATGCCCTATCGAAACGCCCTGCACAATCAGGACTCAGGCGTGAACTTCCGCAATATAATACTATTTGGTGTGCTCATCGCCACCTTTCTGGCTTTTCCATCACGACCCTCTGTCGCGGCCAGCGATATCAACTCTGACATAGAGAATCAGGTCAAGTCGACCATCGAGGAGACTTACCGCTCAAGAGTACCAGATAGTCGCACAAAGGTAACAGTAAACCCCACCAACCGCACTCTTTCTCTGACACCCTGCAATCACAGCCTAGCTATAGACCTGCCCTTTGCCAGTGGCGAACGCATAACTGCCAAAGTCAGCTGCTCTTCACCCCGCCCCTGGAGCCTGTTTGTGACGGCTCGCGTCGAACAGTTTATCGACGTTGTCACCGCTGCGCGGCCAATCCCCAGAAACAGCAAGATACAGGCTGCAGCACTGACACTGACCGAGCAGAACGTCACCCGCTTGCGCGGCGATTACTTTACCCGCCTGCAGGATGTGGCAGGACAAACTGCAAGAACACCAATCGATAACGGCGAGGTGATCACCCCAAGGTCACTTGAAGCAACGCTGGCGGTGCGCCGCGGCGATCAGGTAACTCTGGAAGCACTCAAGGGCAGTCTGGTGATTAGAACCAAGGGAATCGCTCAGGAAGATGGCCATCTGAATCAGCAGATCGATGTCAAAAATCTGCGCTCGGGACGTGAACTGCGCGGTACCGTTACCGGGCCCGGCACCGTCAGGATGGATTGAAGACTCTATTTCAGCTCAGCCAAAGCCGGCAGTTGGCCCACATACGCACCGAGGTTATACTGTGATTTCAAGAAGCTTCGGAGCTGATTTGGAGTCTCCGATGATTTTTGTCAGTTTTTTTTAAAAATTCACCTAAAGTTTCCGACCGGCTAACCGATACCCTTAGCTGTAACAGATAAGAGGTATGAAAGATGGCAATGGATATAACCGGCCTTTCCAACGCTCAGGGGAGCAACGGACGGGGTACCCGGATTAACAATGAGCAGCAGAACACTCCCGGCAACGCCGGTGGGTCTGTCCCCGCTCAGCCATCGGTCCACCAGGGATCACCGGATACGGTGAAGATCAGCGATGCCGCCCAGGCTATTCAGGGCGCAGCACAGAAGCTGGAATCTGAGCCGGATGTAAACAGTGATCGCGTGGCCGAGCTCAAGGCTGCGATCGACAGTGGTGAATATAAAGTAGATGCAGAGCGCGTCGCAGACCGCATGCTCGCATTCGACTCCCTGTTCAGCTAAGCCCAGGCAAGCGGCCGACCGATGTCCAACCCGCAGACTTCCGAGCAACTCCACCCTCTGATCACTCAGGGCGTGGAGCTTTTGCGTGAGCTCAACGAGCTACTCTCTGAAGAGCGCGTCGCTCTGGAGAAACGTGACCTGGATGGCATCCAGAAAGCCACTGAGCTCAAGGCCGATCTGCTGAACCGTGTCGGCGCAAACTTCAATGAGCGCCACGGCGCCATGGAAGCCCAGGGCATAGAACTCTCCGCCGAAGGCTGGGACAGTTTCCTGGCAGATCTGCCGGTAACAGAAGCCAAACCTCTGGCAGATGCTTGGATAGAGCTGGACCAACTGCTTGAACAGGTTCAGAAGGCCAGTCAGATCAACCAGCAACTGGTGCATCGCGGCCAGGAAAACACCGCTCGCCTGCTCAATCTGCTGCAGGGGAAAAACCAGAAAAGCGAACTCTACGGCCGTTCTGGCGCACGCAACAACTTCAGCACCCAAAGCCGCATAGGCAAAGCCTGAACCCTGCCACTGGCGACAGCAGCTCTTTGCCGTTACAATGCGCGCCGTCTCCCCATAGTTCAATGGATAGAACAAACCCCTCCTAAGGGTTAGATCGGGGTTCGAGTCCCTGTGGGGAGACCACTCTTTGCCTCTTTCCGGCTACTCTCTGCCGGAACCTCCATGCCATACCGATAACAGTCATCTGTCAGCGCAGTAACACCGCGAGCGATCCGCCAGGCAATTCCTCCACCGGATGCTGACGCAACTCCTTGAACGCATCGACACGCTGCTGCATCGCCGCATCCAGCGGAAGTTGCTGCGTCAGACGCAGATAGCGATCCACCATTTTCAGACGCTCATCGCGACGGTTCACATTATCCCTGGCGGATTCCAGGTAAAGCTGGGCGAGATTGAGCAAGGCAACGGGGTAACCCGGGTCGTATTCGATCGCCAGACCAAAGTAACGCGTTGCCTGGGAAAGCTTGCCCGCCATGTAATGCTTGATGCCGAGACGATTGACCTTGGCGGCCATCTCCTGGTCTCTGCGCACGTGGGAATGGGCAGCCGCTGATTGTGGCTCCAGCAGCGGCACCTTGTCGCCACTAAGGACAAGATCCTCGCGGGCCAGATCCATGGGATTATCCAGCGCCTGGTTATAACGCTGAGCCTCTTTCTGGAAGCGATTAACCTCATCTTCCTCACCGAGATCCCCCGCCATCTTGCCGCGCAATAGCGCTGACTTAACCTTCAGCGCAGGATCCTTAGGAAAGTTGTATTCGGCGTTGTTAAGCAGGGTATCGAACTCGTTCCGCAACTCGACGCTACGGCGCTCATCCGCGCCCTGCATCTCCAGGCGACGCACGTTAGCCAGTCGCAGAAAAGGTTCGGGTGAACGGAAGCAACTGCGCCGCCCCAAAACGATGGAGCGCTTGTAAGCACCCTCCGCCGTATCCAGCGCCTTGGACTGAGTGGCAACTCGTCCCAGCTCCATCTGCCGAGGAATACCCAGCGGGGCCTTCTGAGTCGCCTCCTTCAGCGTTTCCCGCGCGTCATGCAGCATACCGTTGCGCTCGTGAACCTTGGCCAGCAGATCGAAAGCAGCTATGAGCAGCGGATACGACTCAATCAAACCATTCAGCAGCTCTTCGGCGTCGTTAAGGCGCTCAAGGCGGCAAAGAGCTTCCGCCAGCAACAGGCCTGTGTCCTTATCGTCGTCTTTCCAGTACTGACGCTCCAGCTCCTCACAAGCCTGCTGGGTTCGCCCCAGATCGATAAGGCAACGACCACGCAGACGCATCGCCTGCTCATAGCAGGGATCAGAAGCGGGAATCTCTCGACACGCATCAACCGCCGCTTCCAGATCACCAATTTCAATGGCCTGCTCAACCTGGAAAAGGGTGCGTTTGCGCAGCACCAGTTGATCCAGGCGCTGCTTCAGCTCTTCGACGGAAAATGGCTTGGTGAGCAGAAAATCGGGACGACTGTCGATGGCATGAAGCACCAACTCCTGGGACGCATCCGATGTCATAAAGATCCAGCCTGCCGTGGGGCGGATATAGCCGCGGTAGCGCGCCTCTTCCAGGATCTGCGCACCGCTGACCAGATCACTGCTGTTGTGGCCCAGCAGAATAATGTCGAACGCCTCCTCCCGAATCATTTCCAACACGCGCTCGCTGACGGTGGTAGCCCTCAGATTCTGGACACCCAATTCACGCAGCATATAAAAGATGGTCGAGCGCATGTTGCCGCTGCTATCAACAAGCAGGACATTTTTGTCGGAGTAATCGATTTTCGGCGGAGCCACTAGCGTATTCGCTCACCCTGTTGAACCGGGCAAAGCCAGTTCCGAAGATAGAAGTCGGGAGTTCAAACCCCAGTATACAGAGAGTTAGGAGAGCGAAGAAGAATGCCGGGCGGCAGAAAAAGAAAAGGCACCGATGTTGGGTGAAAACATTCGGTGCCAAAGACAGTTCTATGCTGTGAGTGCAGATTACGCCAGCAACGCCCCAGGCGTTATGACCTGAGTCAAGAAAGGCTCAGAGGCCCAGAAAGCTCCCTAATACCTTCGCCCTAAAGGCAGCGAAGCGCATTTGTAATAAGATGTGAGCAGATGGGAAGTAGGAACTAATAATGACAACAGCATACATCAGCCATCAGGACTGCGGCCTTCACAATATGGGCCCGGAACATCCGGAGAGCCCCATACGCCTGCACGCTATTCAGCGTGTGCTGGAGCGCTCCGGCCTGATCGAGCAGCTACTGTCACTCCAGGCACCCCATGTAGAGCCCGAGCAGATCAAGCGGGTTCATGCCGAACTGCACCAGACTCGCCTGGAGATGAAGCTTCCCACCGAAGGCGTGGTCTACACCGATGAAGACACCGCCCTCTGCCCAGACTCCCTTCATGCCGCCAGCCTTTCTGCCGGTGGCGCCGTACTGGCCACTGACCAGGTGCTGTCCGGCCAGGTAAAAAACGCCTTTGTCGCCACCCGTCCGCCCGGCCACCACGCCGAATTCAAAGCTGCCATGGGCTTCTGCTTCTACAACAATGTTGCCATAGCAGCAGCGCACGCACTGGCGCACGAAGGTATTGAACGGGTCGCAATCCTCGACTTCGACGTACACCACGGCAACGGCACTGTGGATATTTTCAAGGACCGCCCGGAAGTGCTGGTCTGCTCCACTTTTCAGCACCCGTTCTATCCGGAACGCTACTGCGAGATAGACCGCCCGAACATCATCAACTGCCCGCTGGCCGCGTTCAGCCCGGCCAGCGAATGGCGCGAAGCGGTGGAAAAGCGCTGGCTTCCCGCCCTTGAGGAGCACAAGCCCGATATGATTTTCATATCCGCCGGCTTTGATGCGCACAAGGAAGACCCCATGGCGGATCTGAACCTGGAAGAGGAAGACTACCGCTGGGTCACCGAGCAACTGATGGCGGTAGCGCACAAGCACTGCAAGGATCGTATCGTTTCCGTACTGGAAGGGGGTTACAACCCTATCGCCCTCGCCTTCAGCGTACTGGCGCACCTGGAAGCGCTGTCGGCCTGAGGTACTAAGCAAAAAGCGTCGCGGCGGGCGTTAAATTCTGGCGGGTGATCGCGACGGGGTCGTCGCTCCTACGAAAAACCACCGAGTCAAAGTAGGAGGCGCGCCTTCGCGCCGATTGAACACGGCACCACAGCCATTTCAAACCACGGCAGGTGATCGCGGTGGAGGCGCCGCTCCTACGAAAAGCCAGCTAGCTCACGCTGATCGGGCACTAGAGAGAACGAAAAAGGGCTGCCGGATGGCAGCCCTTTTCTATTACTACGACGCTGAACAATCAGCCGACGAACTTGATCATCACACCGGCCGCAACCGCAGAGCCGATAACGCCGGCCACGTTGGGGCCCATGGCGTGCATCAACAGGAAGTTCTGCGGGTTCGCTTCGAGACCAAGCTTGTTGGATACACGCGCAGCCATAGGCACAGCAGACACGCCCGCAGAACCGATCAGCGGGTTGATCGCATCGCCGCCCTGAAGCTTGTTCATCAGCTTGGCCATCAGTACGCCACAGGCGGTACCGATACCGAAAGCGATAACACCCAGAACCAGGATACCGAGGGTTTCCAGATCCAGGAACTTGTCGGCGCTCAGCTTGGAGCCCACGGACAGACCCAGGAAGATGGTTACGATGTTGATCAGCGCGTTCTGGGCAGTATCGCTCAGACGATCTACAACACCACACTCACGCATCAGGTTACCGAAGCAGAACATACCCAACAGCGGCGCCGCATCCGGCAGCAGCAGCGCCACCAGGATCAACAGCAGGATCGGGAAGAGGATCTTCTCGGTTTTGGAGACGTGACGCAGCTGATGCATCTTGATCTTACGCTCGGACTCGGTGGTCAGCGCGCGCATGATCGGTGGCTGAATCAACGGCACCAGCGCCATGTAGGAGTAAGCAGCAACAGCAATAGCACCCAGCAACTGCGGAGCCAGCATACTGGCGACGTAGATCGCTGTAGGGCCGTCAGCACCACCGATGATGCCGATAGCAGCCGCATCCTGAATGGTGAAGTCCATCACGCCGGTCATGCTCAGGCCAACCGCACCCAGTACGGTGGCGAAGATGCCGAACTGGGCAGCAGCACCGAGGAACAGCGTCTTCGGGTTAGCCAGCAGCGGACCGAAGTCGGTCATGGCGCCCACACCCATGAAGATGATCAGCGGCGCGGCACCCGAGGCGATAGCCACACTGTAGAAGTTATACAGCATGCCGTTGGCATAACCGGAGTCCAGAGCCACATCAGTCGCCGCGGTATGCGCCGAATGGGTCGCGCCCTTGTAGGCGTCGAGAATCGCATGGGGATCGACGGAATCGACACCCAGTGCGCCAGCGAGACTTGCCAGCACTTCCGGCTTGGCGAAGTGGATCGCGTTTTCCACCGCCGAGAACGCCAGCCCCGCTTCCGGGATGTTGGCGAGGATGCCACCGAAGCCTATCGGCACCAGCAGCAGCGGCTCAAAGTTCTTGCGGATCGCAAGAAAGAGCAGCAGCAGGCCGATCGCCATCATCAGCGCCTGCCCGGGGCTGATGTTGTAGATCCCCGATGCCACCCATAGATCGAGTAGTTTATCCATTACTCACACCTTTACGTGGCTTCAGGCCAGAGTGACCAGAGAATCGCCTACCTGTACGGCATCGCCCTCTTTGACGTCGACGCTAACGATGGTGCCAGCGCGAGCTGCACGCACTTCGGTTTCCATCTTCATCGCTTCCAGGATCACCAGCACGTCGCCTTCCTGAACCGCCTGACCTGCGTTGACCATCACTTTCCAGATGTTGCCAGCCAGCGGCGCCGGCACTTCTTCACCCGGGCCTGCAGCCGGAGCAGCGGCCGGAGCGGGAGCGGCGGCCGGAGCAGCTGCAACGTTGGAGATATCGCCACCTTCAGCTACCTGAACCACGTAGTTCTGGCCATTTACGGTGATGGTGTAGACTTCCGGTCCGGATTTCTTCGGTGCTGTCATGGCTTTTGCGTCCTCAAGCGTCGGGGCTGGTTCAAAGGCGTCGGGGTTACCACGGTTTTCCAGGAATTTCAGGCCGATCTGCGGGAACAGTGCATAGGTCAGTACGTCATCGATCTGATGCTCGCCCTGCTCCAGCTTGATCCCTTTCTGGCCGGCAATCTCTTTCAGCTCAGCGCTGAGCTTGTCCATTTCGGCTTCAAGCAGATCCGCCGGACGGCAGGTGATCGGCTCGGCACCGGCCAGAACACGTTCCTGCAGTTCAGCGTTGTAAGGCGCAGGCGCTGCACCGTACTCGCCCTTGAGGATGCCCTGCACCTCTTTGGAGATGGTCTTGTAGCGCTCGCCCATCAGGACGTTGATCACAGACTGGGTACCGACGATCTGAGAGGTCGGCGTCACCAGCGGGATAAAGCCCAGGTCTTCGCGCACGCGCGGGATTTCCGCCAGCACTTCGTCAAACTTGTCGGCAGCGCCCTGCTCTCTCAGCTGGCTTTCCATGTTGGTCAGCATGCCACCCGGCACCTGAGCGACCAGGATACGGGAATCGGTACCGCGCAGAGAGCCTTCGTACTTGGCGTACTTCTTCCGCACTTCACGGAAGTAAGCGGCAATCTCTTCCAGCTGAACCAGATCCAGGCCGGTATCGCGGTCGGTACCCTGTAGCGCAGCTACAACGGACTCGGTGGCGGTGTGGCCGTAGGTCATGGACATGGAGGAGATCGCAGTGTCGACACGGTCGATACCGGCTTCCACCGCCTTGAGGATGGTCATATCGGAAAGGCCAGCGGTAGCATGGGCGTGCAGTTGCACTTCCAGACCAGTCTGGGCTTTCAGACGGGAAACGAGATCGAAAGCACCGTAAGGCGTCAGGATACCGGACATATCCTTGATGCAGATGGAGTCGGCGCCCAGCTCTTCCAGAGTTTTGGCGTACTCGACCCAGTTCTCGACGGTGTGCACCGGGCTGGTGGTATAGGAGATAGTACCCTGGGCGTGCTTGCCGGTCGCCTTGACCGCTTTGATGGCGGTTTCCAGGTTACGCGGATCGTTCATCGCATCGAAAATTCGGAACACATCGATACCGCTGACAGCGGCGCGCTCTACGAACTTTTCGACCACATCGTCGGCGTAATGGCGGTAGCCCAGCAGGTTCTGGCCGCGCAGCAGCATCTGCTGACGGGTGTTGGGCATGACAGCCTTGAGTTCACGGATACGGGTCCAGGGATCTTCGCCAAGGTAGCGAATGCAGGAATCGAAGGTCGCTCCGCCCCAGCTTTCAAGTGACCAGTAACCGACTTTGTCGAGTTTTTCTGCGATCGGCAGCATGTCGTCCAGTCGCAGGCGAGTGGCAAACAGGGACTGATGCGCATCTCGCAGTACGACGTCGGTAATGCCTAGTGCTTTCTTTGCGTCGGACATGGGATTGGCCTTATCTCAATCTCGTTTATGATTATTTGTACGCTACTTACGAGCGATACTTCTTGATGGCGGCCGTCATAACGGCGACCAGTTCGTCGTTATTGGCAGTTGCGCCAGCGCTGGCTGCCGCCGGGGCGGGCTTGCGTGCCGGTGCCGCTTTAGGCGCAGGTGCCGGTACGTACTTGTTCACCAGCTTCGACATGACGCCTGTGCTGAAAACCAGCAGCGTCAGGAAGACAAAGACGAATCCCATACCAAAGACCATCAGTTCCAGGCCTTCCGTTAACAGACTATCCATCTATGGGTGCTCCTGTTCGTTACATAACCCTTTCGTCCATTCCGGCTTGTGGCCGCGCCGGTCAACTTGCTTGTGCCAGGACCTGCATGGACGGATGAACCGGCAAGTTACTGATACTTGTGCACAAGTAAAGCAACGCAACCGAGCGGCTATTCTATCCCGAACTCTATGGGTAAAAGCAAGATTCAAGAGGATATGTAATTTTTTTACAGAAATTCGGCGACATTCAGTGCAAAAGTCGTTTTTGCACCTTGCCAAGGAAAGGCTATCAGCGGGGATAAAACAAATTAGGTAGCCGAGCTATCCCTGTCAATATAGAGATACGAACCCGACCACCGGGTTTGCGACGCGGAATTGACTCCGGTCAGACCGGACACCAATAGGTGCCCGGTTTCACTTTGTAGCATGGTTACGCAAGCGGCGGCCAGCGCCACAAAACAGCTTACTTGGCGCTTGCCGGACGGTAAACGCCGATATTCTCGAACCCTTTCTCTACCAGGCTCTGAGCGTGCATCTGGCTCATCACGCCCTTTTCGCAGTAAAGCAGGTATTCACGCTCACCATCCAGCGTCTTGATCTTGGTTTCCAGATCGTAGAACGGGATCTTCAGGATCGTGCAGCCAGGAAGGTTCAGCGGCTTGCGCTCCTCTTCGTGCGGCGCACGGATATCGATGATTGACTGGTTGGCGTCAACGCGGGTCAGCGCCTGGATCTCGGAGTTGATGTTCTGGTTTTCCACAATCTCATCGATGGAGATCACTTCAGCCGACTCCAGGGCGCGCTCCAGCACCTCGAAATCAAACCCGGACTCCTCACGCTCGACACGCTCCTTACGGGCGGCCGTGGTGGGCTTGTCAGAGATGACACCGCAGAACTCCGGCATGGCGCTGGCAAACTCGAAGCAGCCGATCTGGCGGCTGTACTCGATGATATCCGGCTTATCCATGGTCACCAGCGGGCGGATCACCAGATGCTCGGCGACGTTGTCGATCAGATTCAGGTTAGGCAGCGTCTGGCTGGAAACCTGGGCGATGCTCTCACCGGTCACCAGAGCCGGCAGATTCATGCGATCAGCCACCTTGTCTGCGGCACGCATCATCATCCGCTTGAGCACGACACCCATGTGCGAACGATCAACGCTCTGCAGGATTTCACCGACCACCTCTTCAAACGGCACGGTAATAAACTTAACGCGCGCAGAGGAGCCATAGCGCTTCCACAGGTACAGAGAAACCTGTTTCACACCGATCTCGTGGGCATGACCACCAAGGTTAAAAAACAGGAAGTGGGTTTTACAGCCGCGACGCATGGTCATCCAGGAGGCAACGATCGAGTCGAAACCACCGGAGATCAAAGACAGCACCGGCTCCTGGGTACCCAGCGGATAACCGCCCAGACCAGGATGAATATCGGTGACGATAAACAGGCGGTCGTCACGCACCTCAAGGTCTACCCAGACCTCAGGCTTGTGCACATCAACGCCAGCCGCTTCAGTGTGCTGACGCAGGCCACCACCGACGTAACGTTCCATCTCCACCGAGGTGAACTCATGCTTGCCGGAACGGCGTACACGCACCTTGAAGGTCTTTCCCTTGAGCCTCTCGGCATAGGCGTCACGGGTACGCTCGTAGGCCTGATGAAAGTCTTCCAGCGGATGCTGTTCAACTTCCAGGAAGGTCTGAATGCCAGGGATACGCTTCAGCGCATCGACCAGGTCATCGCGCAGGGTTGCCGGCATGCTGGACAGGCCGCCTTCGTAAACCACCTCGATCTTGTCCCAGAAGGCACTGACTTTCACTTCAGGATGGATACGACCAAGAATGATCTGGATGTTGTTCTGGAGACGTGCGACCAAGCGCTTGCGGACAGGCCGGCTCTTGATAGTGATCTCAGGGAAGAGCTTGATGATGAATTTCATGAGGCGATACGTGGGGGAGTTAGAAGTGGCGCGCCCGAGAGGATTCGAACCTCTGACCGCCTGGTTCGTAGCCAGGTACTCTATCCAGCTGAGCTACGGGCGCATGCCGAAAACGGATTTAACGATCAAAGGATGGCGCGCCCGAGAGGATTCGAACCTCTGACCGCCTGGTTCGTAGCCAGGTACTCTATCCAGCTGAGCTACGGGCGCACACTTGAAAGCTTTACCGCATGTTGTCCATTTAATGGCGCGCCCGGCACGATTCGAACGTGCGACCGCCTGGTTCGTAGCCAGGTACTCTATCCAGCTGAGCTACGGGCGCTAAATGGCGGTGAGAGAGGGATTCGAACCCTCGATACCCAAGAGGTATACACCCTTAGCAGGGGTGCGCCTTCAGCCACTCGGCCATCTCACCTTGACAACGGCGCGTATACTACAAGACTGATTTTCAAAAGGAAAGCACTAATTTGAAAAAAAATCTGGTGGGTAAAATATCACCGCTAGACAACTGCAGAAGGAGACGCTTCGCGCCCCCCTTCTGATCACTCCTGAGAGTCGTCGTTGTCGCCTTTTTCGCGCTGAATGCGCTGGTAAATCTCTTCACGGTGCACGGATACATCTTTAGGTGCGTTAACACCAATCCGGACCTGGTTGCCCTTTACTCCCAGAACAGTGACGGTGACTTCATCACCGACCATCAGGGTTTCACCTACACGGCGGGTAAGAATCAGCATTGGCGGATCTCCTTATTACGTCCTGTGGGGCGCTGACCTTTTGATACATCCTAGCTACATTGACTCTACAATTAAGCATATACAACAGAGTCTGCAACCTTAACTAAGTTCAGGATGTTCTGATATTCAATATAGCTCAAAAGGCCAGCAACTCGTATTTATTCGCAGACAGTGTCTGCGCTATCCAGGTTGAACGCCGCATGGAGGGCTCGAACCGCCAACTCCATGTATTTCTCAGCAATCACCACAGAGACCTTGATCTCAGATGTGGAGATCATCTGAATGTTGATGTTCTCCTGCGCCAGGGCGTCGAACATCTTGCTCGCGACACCCGCGTGGGAGCGCATGCCTACACCAACGATAGAGACCTTGGCGATCTTGCTGTTGCCGCCATGGCTGCGGGCACCCAGCTCTACCACGATCTTCTCGAGAATCGCCTGCGCGCGCTCGAAGTCGTTACGGTGAACGGTAAAGGTAAAGTCGGTGGTCTGATCGGCCCCAACGTTCTGCACGATCATGTCGACTTCGATGTTCTCGCGACTGATCGGCCCCAGAATGCGGGATGCCACACCCGGAATATCGGGCACACCCACCACCGTCAGCTTGGCTTCGTCACGGTTGAACGCGATGCCGGAAATAACGGGTTTTTCCACTGTTTCTTCATCCTCTATTGTGATCAACGTGCCCGGACCGTCCTGGAAGCTGGACAGCACGCGAAGCGGCACCTTGTACTTGCCGGCGAACTCCACCGAGCGAATCTGCAACACTTTTGAGCCCAGGCTCGCCATCTCAAGCATCTCCTCGAAGGTGATCTTGTCGAGACGACGGGCGCCGGCCACCACACGCGGATCGGTGGTATATACGCCATCCACATCAGTATAGATCTGACATTCGTCGGCTTTCAGCGCCGCCGCCAGAGCTACACCGGTAGTATCTGAACCACCACGACCCAGGGTAGTGATATTGCCCTGCTCATCAACGCCCTGGAAGCCAGCAACGATTACCACGCGACCCGCTTCCAGATCGGAACGCATACGCTGGGTTTCGATATCCTGGATACGCGCCTTGCCGTGCGAGGTGTCGGTCAGAATCCTGACCTGGCCGCCGGTATAGGAGCGGGCATCGACGCCACGCTTCTTCAGCGCCATCGCCAGCAGTGCGATGGTGACCTGCTCACCGGTGGAAACCAGCACATCCATCTCGCGACGGTCGGGCGTGTCCTGAATCTGGTTGGCCAGGCCGATCAGACGGTTGGTTTCGCCGCTCATGGCAGAGACAACCACGACCACATCATCACCGCGCTCGCGGAACCCTTGAACCTTCTCCGCGACAGCTTCGATACGCTCTACCGAGCCCACCGAGGTGCCGCCATATTTCTGAACGTATAACGCCATTTTCTGTATCTATTCCCAAACGGCGCCCCTGCCAGGGCGCCTATCGCCTATCTTAGAGTGCCTGGGATACCAGCTCCGGCACCGACTCCAGCGCCGCCGGCATAGCCGATGCGTCGGTTCCGCCACCCTGCGCCATATCCGGGCGGCCACCGCCCTTACCACCCAGTTTAGCTGCCAGGTCACGTACCAGATCACCGGCCTTGACGCGGTCGGTCAGATCCTTGGTGACGCCAGCGGCAACACTGACCTTTTCGCCCTGGGCGGTCATCAGCACAACCACACCGCTGCCCAGCTTGTTCTTCAGCTGATCGATGCTGTCACGCAGAGACTTGGCCTCAACGCCTTCCAGCTTGGCCGCGAGCACCTTGATGCCCTGGACCTCGATCACCTGGTTGAGCAGATCACCACTGGCAGCAGAAGCCAGCTTGGCGGTCAGGCGCTCAATCTCTTTTTCCAGCTGACGGTTGCGGTCATTCAGGTTACGCACCTTTTCCACCACCGAGTCGCGAGTACCCTTAACCAGTGAGGAAAGATCGCCCACCACCGCTTCGGTGGTACGGAACCAGTTCAGCGCCGCCTTACCGGTGACCGCTTCGATACGGCGTACGCCAGAGGCGATACCGCTTTCGGAAACGATCTTCATCATCGCGATATCGCCAGTACGGCTGGCGTGGGTACCGCCGCAGAGCTCGACGGAGAAGCCGTCTTCGCCCATGCTCAGCACACGCACCACTTCGTCGTACTTCTCGCCGAACAGCGCCGCAGCGCCCTTGGCCTTGGCTTCGTCGATCGGCATCACCTCGGTGGTCACCTCAGTGTTGGCGCGAATCTGAGCGTTGACGATATCTTCAACCTGCTGCAGCTCTTCGTCGGTCACGGCCTCAAAGTGAGAGAAGTCGAAACGCAGACGATCTTCGTTAACCAGAGAGCCTTTCTGCTGTACGTGGCTGCCGAGCACAATGCGCAGCGCTTCATGCAGCAGGTGGGTTGCAGAGTGGTTCAGAGCCGCCGCACGACGTTTTTCCACATCGATCTCGGTGGCTACGCTGTTGCCGACTTCCAGCACGCCTTCGGCCACTTCACCATGGTGCAGATGGACCTTGCCCTCTTTGGTGCAGTCGCCGACGTTGAACAGGCCGCGATCCCAGCGCAGCACACCGCTGTCGCCTACCTGGCCGCCAGACTCGGCGTAGAAAGAGGTGTTTTCCAGCACCACGGTGCCGCGCTCGCCGGCGCTCAGCTGGTTAACCGGTTCGCCATCGCGGAACAGGCCGACCACCTTGGTCTGGTCTTCGTAGGCTTCGTAGCCGGTGAAACGGGTTTCGCCGTCCACCTCGATACGGGCGTTGTAATCCACGGAGAACTGACCGGAAGCACGCGCTCTTTCACGCTGTTTCTGCATCTCGGACTCAAAGCCATCCATATCCAGGGTGACTTCGTGCTCACGGGCCACATCGGCGGTCAGATCGACCGGGAAACCGTAGGTGTCATACAGACGGAATACGGTTTCACCGGGCAGTACCTTGCCATCCAGATCGGCAATCGCCTGCTCCAGCAGTGACAGACCGTTATCCAGGGTACGAGCGAACTGCTCTTCCTCTTTAAGGATGACGCGCTCAACCTGCGCCTGCAGCTCTTTCAGTTCCGGATAGGCTTCACCCATCTCGGCCACCAGCGGAGCAACCAGCTTATGGAAGAACGTACCCTTGGCACCGAGCTTGTTGCCGTGACGCACGGCGCGACGCAGGATGCGGCGCAGCACGTAACCGCGGCCTTCGTTGGACGGCAGCACGCCATCGACAATCAGGAAGGCGCAGGAACGGATATGGTCCGCAATCACGCGCAGTGACTTGGCAGTAATATCCTGCTGACCCAGCACTTCGGCGGTAGCCTTGAGCAGGTTCTGGAACAGGTCGATCTCGTAGTTGCTGTGGACCTTCTGCATGACTGCAGCGATACGCTCCAGCCCCATGCCGGTATCGATGGACGGCGCGGCCAGCGGCGTCATCTCGCCATCGGCGGAGCGGTTGAACTGCATGAAGACCAGGTTCCAGATCTCGATGTAACGGTCACCGTCTTCGTCCGGGCTTCCTGGAGGGCCGCCCGCCACTTCCGGGCCGTGATCGAAGAAGATCTCTGAACACGGGCCGCAGGGACCGGTATCACCCATGGACCAGAAGTTGTCTTCATCCAGCTTGGAGAAACGCTCGGGATCGGCGCCGATCTCCTCTTTCCAGATCTTTTCCGCTTCATCATCGGTGTAATGCACGGTGACCCAAAGTTTCTCTTTCGGCAGACCCAGTACTTCGGTCAGAAAGGTCCAGGCAAACTTGATCGCATCGCGCTTGAAATAGTCGCCGAAGCTGAAGTTGCCCAGCATTTCGAAGAAAGTGTGGTGACGGGCGGTGTAGCCGACGTTTTCCAGGTCGTTGTGCTTGCCACCGGCGCGGACACAACGCTGAGAGGTGGTTGCGCGGCTATAGGAGCGCTTGTCAGTACCCAGGAATACGTCCTTGAACTGAACCATCCCGGCGTTGGTAAACAGCAGGGTCGCGTCGTTGCCAGGCACCAGCGGGCTGGAGGGAACGATCTCATGGCCATGTTCGTTGAAGTAGTTCAGGAACGCCTGGCGAATTTCGGCACTCGTCATGTATTTCATCTGAATAAACCGTTTTCCTAGTTTCCTATTGCTGCGTAAAACAGCGGGAATGTCTCTGGCGCAGCCGCCGAACTCAAACACCAGAGCACAATCTGGTCATTCGATTAGCTTTTTCGCGCCCTGGCGCGTGCAAACACCGCAAAAAATGGCGGAACAGTATATAACGTGTCTGTTTTTTGTTCGAATACTTTTAGCGGCCCAAACGCGGCAGATTCAAGGCATTCAGCGCCAAACCCGCTCAGTCTTCGTCCACTTCCAGCGCGTATCGGATCTCGTCGAAGCCGAACCCCCGCCCCTGAAGATGACGCACCCGTTTCGCCTTCTCTTTCATATCGGTTATCGGCCGCCCTGCATACTTGCGCCCGGCTAGCTCTCTGGCCTGGTCAAACCAGTCCACGGCCTCCTCCTCCAGCACCTGTTCAATCAGTGTCGAGTCAATGCCTTTGTTCTGCAGATCGAAGCGGACCCGGCGCTCGCCGTACCCCTGCCCCACACGCTGGCGCAGAATCATACCGGCACAGCGCAGGTCACTCTGGTAGCCGTCCGCAACCATCCGGTCGAGCACTTTATCCAGCAGCGCCTCATCAGCCACCCGGCTACGAAAGCGTTGCTCCAGTTCGTGGCGGCTGTATTCTCGCCGCGCCAGCAGCTGGATAACCGCCTCGACCAGTGCCGATTCGGTTTCGATCAGCTTGTCGCTGCTGTTTTTTCGCTGTCCAAACATCGCTAACCCCAGAAAACAGAAAAGGCCCCGAGGGGCCTTTTCATTTTATATCGACGCGCAGCACTTGGAATTCAGTGACAGTTAGAATTCAAGCTCTGCGTTTTTATCAGCGTCTTCCGTGCTCTCTTCCTTGCTCTTGGGCTTGGAAACGTTGAGCAGCTCAGCGCGGATAGCGGCTTCGATCTCATCCGCCACTTCCGGATGCTCCTCAAGGTAACGTGCGGCGTTAGCCTTACCCTGGCCGATCTTGTTGCCCTGGTACGCGTACCAGGCGCCGGACTTGTCGATCAGCTTCTGCTGCACGCCCAGGTCGATCACTTCGCCCATGTGGTAGATACCGGCACCGTACATGATCTGGAACTCGGCCTGACGGAACGGCGGGGATACCTTGTTCTTCACGACCTTAACGCGGGTCTCGTTACCGATTACTTCGTCACCCTGTTTCACAGCACCGGTACGACGGATATCCAGACGTACAGAAGCGTAGAACTTGAGCGCGTTACCACCGGTAGTGGTTTCCGGAGAACCGAACATAACGCCGATCTTCATACGGATCTGGTTGATGAACACCAGCATGCAGTTGGCCTGCTTGACGTTACCGGTCAGCTTACGCAGCGCCTGGGACATCAGACGTGCCTGCAGACCCACGTGGGAATCACCCATCTCGCCTTCGATTTCCGCCTTCGGCACCAGTGCCGCCACGGAGTCGACGATGATGACATCGACCGCGCCAGAGCGGGTCAGCATGTCGGTGATTTCCAGTGCCTGCTCACCGGTATCCGGCTGGGAGACCAGCAGCTCGTCCACGTTAACACCCAACTTTTCGGCGTACTGCGGATCCAGCGCGTGCTCGGCATCGACGAATGCACAGGTCTTACCCTGTTTCTGCGCCTGGGCGATGACCTGGAGAGTCAGCGTGGTTTTACCGGAGGATTCCGGGCCGTAGATCTCTACGATACGACCGTAAGGCAGACCGCCGATACCCAGCGCGATATCCAGGCCGAGCGAGCCGGTCGAAACAGCCGGAATCGCCTCACGGGGCTGGTCACCCATACGCATGACCGCGCCCTTGCCGAACTGACGTTCTATTTGCGATAGCGCCGCATCAAGCGCCTTCTTTCTGTTATCGTCCATCACTCAACCTTTATCAAAGCCAGAGCTTTTATCGAGAGCCGTAAAAGCCGGTTCAAAATACTGTATACCTGACCAGTATTATTCCAGAAAAAGGTTAATTTGCAACCTTAGTCGGGGAGATAGGCCAACAGCCCCTCAAGCGCCTGTATTACGGCCTGTCGGCGCACGGTCTCGCGGTCACCATGAAAAAAACTCAAGCAGGTAACCGTGGGTTTTCCCCGTACCGCCCAGGCCAGCCAGACAGTGCCTACCGGCTTCTCTTTCGAGCCGCCATCGGGACCGGCAATTCCGCTGATCGCCACCGAGATATCGGCGCTGGAATTAGCCAGGGCGCCTTCGGCCATCTGCGTGACCACGGGCTCGCTTACCGCGCCATACTGCTCCAGCGTTTCCGCTTTCACCCCCAGCATCCGCTGCTTGGCATCGTAGGAATAGCTGACAAAGCCTCCCTCAAACCAGGCCGAGCTGCCCGGAATCGCTGTCAGCGCTTCAGCCACCCAACCGCCAGTGCAGGATTCGGCAGTCACCGCCGACGCCCCGGCCTTCAAAAGTGCTTCTCCAACACTGCGCGCCAGTGCTTCCATACGTCCCCCATCTTGTTCTGATTATCCGCCGCACTTCTCTGTGTTGTTATTTATGCGGCTGTATTTATAAGACTTTAGTCGAACCAGTATATAAGCCGTGTATCGTATGACCAGCCCCGATTGGGCTCAGCCGCCAGATTACATTTTTGTCATTGTGACCACGACCACAGTATTTGCTGGCAAAATAATATCCAGCGGAGGACTGGCTTAGATGAAGATACTGATCGTCGAAGATGAGGAAAAAACCGGCAGCTATTTAAAGCAGGGGCTCAGCGAGTCCGGCTACGTGATCGATCTCGCCACCCGCGGCCTCGATGGGCTGCACCTGGCGACCACCGAAGAGTACGACCTGATCGTGCTCGATATCATGCTGCCAGAGATAAACGGCTGGCACATTCTGGAAGCGCTGCGTAAACGGGGTGACGAAACCGCCGTGATTATTCTCAGTGCCCGGGACCAGGTTGAGGACCGTGTCAAAGGCCTGGAGCTAGGCGCCGACGATTACCTGGTAAAACCTTTCGCGTTTTCCGAACTGCTGGCCCGTATCCGCAACGTACTGCGCCGCAGCCAGCAAAACGCCGAGCCCACGACGCTGACCATCGCCGACCTGGAGGTGGACATGATCGCACGCCGGGTCACCCGCGCCGGGCAGCGCATCAACCTGACCGCCAAGGAATATACCCTGCTGGAGTTCCTGCTGCGCCGACGCGGCAAGGTGCTGTCACGCTCTCTGATCGCCTCCCAGGTCTGGGACATGAACTTCGACAGCGATACCAACATCATCGAGGTAGCGATCCGCCGCCTGCGCAGCAAGATCGATGACCCCTTTCCCACCAAACTGATCCACACCCAGCGCGGTATGGGTTACGTGATGGATGAACCAGACGCACCATGACCTCGCTCACCGGCCGACTGACGCTGCTTTTTATCCTCGTATTCACCGTTATGTTCACCGTGCTGGGCCTGATCATTCAGCACAACGTCGAGCAGGAGTTCGAAAAACAGGACTTCAAGCAGCTGGATGACAAACTGCATACCGCAGCCGGACTGGTGACAAACCTGCAGGCCAGCGGTAAATGGACTCTTGTGGACAAGATCATGGACACTGCACTCGGTGCCCACGACAACATCATGATCCGCATCGAAACCACCGCCGGGGACACAATTTTCAGTGACCGTCCCTTTAGCTCGCCGTTCGATAACAACAGTCTGCTCGATAAACCCGGCCATACCGAGCACCTGAGCTGGCGCTCGGACGATCAAGAGTACCGGGGTGCCGCGCTGGCGATGTATGAACCTAAGTCGGTGATTATTTCGGTGGCGATGGACACCAGCCGTCAATCATCCTTCCTCGATCACTTTTCCACCCGCCTGCTCGAGGTGATGCTCTGGGCAACCCTGTGCAGCGGCTTTCTCGCCTGGTGGGTCTCCCGCCAGGGATTGGCTCCACTGCGCAGCATGGGCAGCAGCGCCAAGCAGATTACCGCCTCACACCTGGATGTTCGGGTGCCGCTGGAGCGGATGCCGTTTGAGCTGCATAACCTGACGCTGGAGCTCAACCGCATGTTCGATCGGCTGCAGGACTCCTTTAACCGGCTCAACAACTTCTCCTCCGATCTCGCCCATGAACTGCGCAGCCCGATCAGCAACCTGACCACCCAGATGCAGGTATCCCTGTCGCAGCAACGCAGCGCCGAAGAGTATCGGGATGTGCTTGCATCCAACCTGGAAGAGCTCGACAAGCTCTCCCGCATGATCGCGGACATGCTGTTTCTGGCAAAAGCGGAAAACGG
Source organism: Marinobacterium lutimaris (assembly GCF_900108065.1). Classification (GTDB taxonomy): domain Bacteria; phylum Pseudomonadota; class Gammaproteobacteria; order Pseudomonadales; family Balneatricaceae; genus Marinobacterium_D; species Marinobacterium_D lutimaris. The sequence continues at coordinate 723,444 of NZ_FNVQ01000002.1, forward strand.
CATGGAGCTGCCATCCAGCGAGGAGATCAGGCTGGAGCAGGAGGTCGAAAAGCTGTTTGAGTTTTATGAGGCCCTGGCGGAAGACCGGGAAATCACCCTGGCAACCAGCGGCAGCGGCACGATCAGCGGTGACCGCATCATGGTCGACCGGGCGATCAGTAACCTGCTCTCAAACGCCATGCGCCACACCTACAAGGATGGCAGGATCGATGTGGATATTTCCACACACCAGGACAACGTCAGGATCAGTATCAGCAACGACGGCGACCTGATTCCTCAAGCCGATATCCCCTACCTGTTTGATCGCTTCTACCGCGGTGATCGCTCCCGCAGTCACAGCGGCAACGAGAGCACCGGGCTTGGTCTGTCGATCACCCAGGCGATCATCAAGGCGCATAACGGCAGTATCGAAGTGACCTCTGACGATGAGGGCACCTGCTTCATCCTGATCTTTCCCTCTATCCAATAAGCGCCTCGCGGCTGGCTCTCAAACCCTGAGCTGGTCGTTCAAAACCGTCCAAGGCATCACGCATAAAAAAGACCTCTTCCCCATAAGGGAAAGAGGCCTTTGGTGCCTGTCGCTGAGAGCCGGATGGCTCAATCAACGTTGCGCAGCAGCTCGATATGACGAACGCGCGCGATCTCGTTACCCACCATGGTGATCTCTTTACCGGTGGTAGTGGTCAGGGTTGAACCTTCTTCCACTGATTTAACCAGACCAAATTCGTTTTCCACACCCATTTTGCCGTCGTCGAATACATAAAGGGTTCCACCATCCTGCAGGGCGTAATGTTCAACCGGCTGAAGACCGGCAAACGCAGCAGAGCTCATCAGGGCAAAACCAGCGGCAATCAATGTCTGTTTAATCATCGTCTTAATCTCCTTGAGTAACTGTTCGAGAGCCATGGTACGACCGCGCCACTTACTCAAAGCTGACATGAAGATTACATGACCGTAATGTTAATCGAACGCCGCTATAACAAGGGTTAAGGAGTTAAGAATAAAGAGGTGGATCGAGAAGAAGAGGATCAGACGCGAAAAACAGAAGCCTCCGCACGGAGGCTCCCGTTTAGCTCAGGCGTTAATTAAAGGCCCGATTTTTCATACACTTCATGAGTCCAGGCACCTTCCGGTTTCTTGGTGATAACCGGGGCGGAGTCGCCGCTCAGCAGGATATCCACAGTACGGTCGAAGGCAGCCGGATCCAGGTAGCCGATCTCTTTCGGGTTACCTTCCAGCAGCTTGGCCACTTCCTTCGCCATGCGGATCTGGTGATCTTCGGTCTGGGCGCCGGTATCGTCATACTCCAGTACGATCTCGGCGGCTTCTTCCGGATGCTCGGCGGCGTATTTCCAGCCTTTCACCGAGGCTTTCAGGAAGCGCGCCAGCTTGTCGACCATTTCCGGGTCAGCCAACTTCTCTTCGGTGGTGTAGAGGCCGTCTTCCAGCATCGCCACGCCCTGATCTTCATAGCTGAATACGGTCAGCTCTTCCGGCGTCAGACCGCCATCAAGTACCTGACCATACTCGTTGTAGTTCATGGTAGAGACGCAGTCCGCCTGGCCCTGGAAGATCGGGTCCACGTTGAAGCCCTGCTTCAGCACGGTGACTCCGCCTTCGCTGCCATCGGTGGCGATGCCCAGCTTGGACATCCACGCCAGGAACGGATACTCGTTACCGAAGAACCAGACACCCAGGGTTTTATCCACCACGTCCATCGGCTGTTCGATACCGGAGTCTTTCAGGCAGGTCAGCATCATACCGGACTTGTTGAAGATCTGGCCGATGTTTACCAGCGGCAGCCCTTTTTCGCGGGATGCCAGCGCCGCCGGCATCCACTCCACGATCACGTCGGCACCGCCACCGGCGATAACCTGCGGCGGCGCGATATCCGGGCCGCCCGGTTTCACGGTCATATCCAGGCCTTCCTCTTCATAGAAGCCCTTTTCCAGCGCCACGTAGTAACCACCGAACTGCGCCTGGGTCACCCACTTCAGCTGCAGCGTCAGCGGGTCCGCCGCCTGCGCAGAGACAGTGGAGAGCGCCGAAAAAGCCAGCGTACATCCTGCAATCAGAGAACTGATGTTTTTCTTCATCCTGTGTAGCTCCTGCTTTGACAAACCGTGTTTTGGCTGTTTGATTTAAAACCCGTTTTTCTAACCCTGTTTACTAAGCACTGCTTTACGAAGAACGTTTAACCGGCAGCCCGTGTTGAGGGGTGCCAGAATGTCAGCTTGCGCTCCAGCAGCGCCAGCAGGCCGTAACTGATCGAGCCGGCCAGGGCAGCAACCAGAATCGTCGCCCAGACCATATCCATGTTCATGCGCCCCACCTCGGTGGAGATGCGAAAGCCCATGCCCACAATCGGCGTACCGAAAAACTCCGCGACGATGGCGCCGATCAGCGCCAGCGTGGAGTTGATCTTTAGCGCGTTGAAGATGAACGGCAGCGCCGCCGGCAACTGCACATACCAGAGCGTCTGGCGACGGTTGCCGGCATAGGTGTGCAGCAGATTCAGGTGCAGGTTGTCGCTGGCATGCAGCCCGGCCAGGGTGTTCACCAACATCGGGAAGAAGGTCATGATCACCACCACCGCCGCCTTGGACTGCCAGTCGAAGCCGAACCACATCACCATGATCGGCGCGATACCGACGATAGGGATCGACGACATGATATTGCCGATCGGCATCAGCCCCTTCTGCAGAAACGGGCTGCGATCGATCAGCAGTGCGACGACAAAGCCGCTACCGCAGCCGATCAGCCAGCCGGCCAGCACAGCCTTGAGCCAGGTCTGGGCAAAATCCTTGGCCAGGGTTTCAAGCTCGGAAAAGAAGGTGATGCCGATGGTGCCCGGCGCCGGCAAGAGTACCGAAGGCACCGCGAAACCTGTGCAGATCAGCTGCCAGAGTACCAGCAGCAGCACGGCGAACAGCGTCGGTACCGCCAGGTTCACGGCCCGCACCGCTGCTTTCGATTCCAGCCGGTCGCCCAGGGCGGTCAGTTGCTCCATGGCAAACCAGCCACCCAGCAGCATCAGCGGAATCAGCACCAGCCAGATCGGCTGACGGTTGTAGGCACCGGGCTCACCGCCGGTTATCCAGAGGCTGAGAAGCAGCGCCGCAGCACCTGCTGCGATCAACACCAACCGGCCCACCGGCGCACTCTGCGTATTAACAGTCATAGCGGAGGTCATGCGGCGATCCCCATACGTCGATTGATCTTGCGCTCCATCATGCCGACCAGCGCTACCAGCACGGCACCGAGCACCGCGGCGACCACCAGAGCCGCCCAGATCTGTACCGTCTGGCCATAGTAGGAACCGCTGAGCAGTCGAGCCCCAAGACCACCCTGAGCACCGGTGGGCAACTCAGCGACGATGGCGCCCACCAGTGAGGCGGCGATGGCGATCTTCAGGCTGGCAAAGAGGTACGGCAGCGCCGTGGGCCAGCGCAGCTTCCAAAAGAACTCACCGGGCTTGGCACTGTAGGTGGCCAGCAGCTCCATATGCAGTTTGTCCGGCGCCCTCAGCCCTTTCACCATGCCGATAGTGACCGGGAAGAAGGAGAGGTACATGGAGATGATCGCCTTGGGCACCAGGCCAGTGAAGTTCAGCGCCCCCAGCACCACGATGATCATCGGCGCAATGGCGAGAATCGGAATCGTCTGCGAGGTAATCACCCAGGGCATCAGGCTGCGCTCCAGGGTACGGTTATGCACTATGCCGATGGCCAGCACGATGCCGAGCAGGCCGCCCATCAGGAAGCCGAGCAGCGTTGAAGAGAGCGTGATCGCCGAGTGATAAACCAGCGAGCGCTTGGAATCCACGGCGGTATCGAAGATCGACTTATACAGCTCAGCACCGATCTGGTCCGGCGTCGGCAGCATCGGCCTTTTCATCGAATAGGCGTCGGCCACCAGCTGGCTGAAATTCCAATCGATATTGCGCCGCTCATAGCCGTTGATCAGCTGATCGCTGTTGAGCCAGAGTGCCCCGGCATACCAGAGCAGCAGCAGCGCCAACACCATTAATGTCAGCGCGGCGGCCTGACTTTTGTGAAACGACTTGAACATCGATCCGCCCCCGTCAGTTGATGCGATGATCGTTGGCCAGTGCTTCACGCACTTCCTGCGCCAGCGCGATAAATTCCGGGCTCTCCCGATCCTCAAGGGTGCGTACCCGCGGCAGCGGGCTCTTGATGATCTTGGCGATCCGCCCCGGTCGCGGCGACATCACCACGATATGAGTCGAGAGCAGCACCGCTTCGGGGATCGAGTGGGTCACGAACACCACGGTCTTGCGGGTCTCGCGCCAGATCTTCAGCAGCTCCAGGTTGAGGTGATCGCGGGTAATCTCATCGAGAGCGCCAAAGGGCTCATCCATCAGCAAAAGTTCCGGCTCGAAACTCAGCGCACGGGCGATGGAGGCCCGCTGCTGCATACCGCCGGATAGCTGCCAGGGAAACTTCTTGTGGAAATCGCCCAGGCCCACCAGCTCCAGGTACTTATCCACATGGCGCTGTTGCTGCTCCTTGCTCATGCCGAAGATCTCCAGCGGCACCTTGCAGTTACCGGCGATGGTGCGCCAGGGAAACAGCCCCGGCGCCTGGAACACGTAACCGTAAAGACGGTTCAGGCGGGCATCCTCCGGCGAGGTACCGTCCACCTGGATCGAGCCTTCGGTCTGCCGCTCCAGATCGGCGATAACCCGCAGCAGCGTGGTCTTGCCGCAGCCCGACGGGCCGATAAAGGAGACGAAATCCCCGGCGTGAATATCCAGGTTGATGTGCGACAGCGCGTTCACCGGCCCGTCGTTGGTCTCGAACACCAGCGACAGGTCATCGATGGCGATGATCTTGCGGGCCTCTTCCTTCGCCCTCTCGGGACTTGAAGCGGGCTGCGTGTTTACCATCATATCCATTGTTTCCTCCAACTCTTTCCTCCTGATCAGGGCGCACTGCTCAGTCACGTTCCACGGCGGTAGGCGTGTGTGCTTCGTTGAAGCGCTTCTGGGCGGCAAAGGGGGAGGCAAAGGCCGGACGCTTGATATAGCGGCCCGCACCCTCTTCCACGAACAGTTCACCGTTGGCGTAAACCACCTTGCCCTGGCTGATGGTGTGGCTCGGCACGCCGGTCACGGTGCGGCCCTCAAAGATGTTGAAGTCCACATTCTGGTGGTGAGTCTTGGCGGAGATGGTTTTGCTCTGGGCCGGATCCCAGATCACGATATCGGCATCGGAACCCTCAGCCACGCGCCCCTTCTGCGGGTAGATATTGAAGATCTGCGCCGCATTGGCGGAGGTGACGGCGACAAACTCGTTCATGGTCAGACGGCCGGTATTCACACCGGAGTCCCACATGATCATCATGCGGTCCTCAACGCCGGCGGTGCCGTTGGGGATCATGGAGAAATCGTCCTTGCCCATCGCCTTCTGATCGGTGCAGAAGCAGCAGTGATCGGTGGCGGTGGTCTGCAGCGTGCCGCCCTGCAAGCCCTTCCAGAGTGCGGACTGATGCTCCTTCGGACGGAACGGCGGGCTCATTACATGGGCCGCAGCAAAGTCCCAGTCGTCGCTGCGGTAAACGCCGTCATCCAGCTCCAGGTGACCGGCCAGCACCTCGCCATAAACACGCTGACCTTCCTGACGCGCGCGGGAGATCTCACCCAGCGCTTCCTTGCAGGAGACATGCACCAGGTAAAGCGGCACACCCAGGGTCTGGGCAAAACGGATGGCGCGGTTGGCGGCTTCGCCTTCCACCTCGCTTGGGCGCGACAGCGGATGACCTTCGGGTCCGGTGATCCCCTGCTCCGCCAGCTTCTTCTGCAGGTGGTAAACCAGCTCACCGTTCTCGGCATGCACGGTAGGCATGGCGCCCAGCTCCATGCAGCGGGTGAAGGAGTTCACCAGGGTTTCGTCTTCGGCCATGATGGCGTTCTTGTACGCCATGAAGTGCTTGAAGCTGTTCACCCCCTCCTGTTCGACCAGGATCTTCATCTCATCACGTACCGATTCATCCCACCAGGTCACCGCCACATGGAAGGAGTAATCGGAGACGGAGCGGCTGGCCCATTCACGCCAGGTGCCGTAGGCCTCGAGCAGGCTCTGCTGAGGGCTGGGGATAACAAAGTCGATGATCATGGTGGTACCGCCGGCGAGACCCGCACGCGTACCGGTAAAGAAGTCTTCGCTGGCCACGGTGCCCATAAACGGCAGCTGCATATGGGTATGGGGATCAACGCCGCCCGGCATTACATACTGACCGGCGGCATCGATCACTTCTGCGCCCGCCGGCGCCTCCAGATCCGGGCCTACCGCCAGGATCTTACCTTCGTCACACAGTACGTCCGCTTTCAGTGTCTGATCGGCATTGATGACTGTGCCGTTCTTGATAAGTAGAGCCATGACAATCCTCTGCGCAGCTAAATGTAGAAACTGCAGAGGCTATGCAATAGCTTGACCAACTGGACAAGAGGTTAGTACAGAAAGCGATCAACCCATTGAAAAGATAAGGGTATTTTTATGAAAGAAAACTGTTCAACCAGCCAACAGAGCTGACCGGTCAGTTAGAAAAGCGCGAGCTATATGAGCAGATAATGAGCGGGAGGAACCGTATTGGTGCACTTTTGACCAGCTGGTTAAAAGATGAAGAGGCCAGAAATGCTCAGCTGAGTTTAGAAAGCGTTATCGAGACAGCCAAGGCAAGGAAAAGCAAGGCAGATAGCGTTCACACCATTTTGACGCCGCAGCCTTTCAGCACCAGCCTGGTGAGCAGCTCGATGGCGTTATCGAAGTCATCGTCGGTGAGCTCTTCGCGGCCCAGCAACACCTTCATCTGCAAGGCAAAATCGGCGTAGGACTGAGTCGATGCCCAGAGCGTGAACAGCAGGTGTTCGGGATTCACCGGGTCCATCCAGCCCTTGGCGATCCAGGCGCGGAACACCGCCACGGTATCGTCGAACTGACGCTTCAGCGGGCCTTCCAGCTCTTCGCGCACATAGGGTGCACCATGCAGGATCTCGGCGGCGAAGATCTTGGAGGCATCGGGAAAATCGCGGGACTGACGCAGCTTACGCACTATATAGCCGCGCAACGCCTCACGGGGATGATCCTCGGCGTGCAGGTCATGCATCGCCTCCATCCATAATTCCAGGATCCGCTTCAATACCGCGCGGTAGAGGCCTTCCTTGGATTTGAAATAGTAGAGCACGTTGGGCTTGGGCAGGCCCGCCGCCTCGGCAATAGAAGAGACCGTGGTGCCGGAAAAGCCGTTATCGGCGAACTGTTTCTCCGCCGCTTTGACTATCTGGTCAATGTTTTCCTGCCGGATTTCGGTCAACGGCCGGCGTGTGCGTTTGGCCGCTTTTTTCTTCTCGATCATCTTTTATCCACCCAATACAGCGACAGGCATGCGCAGGAATCGATGCCCGCATGGACCTCCAAGGTTGCACCAGTATGGTACCCAGACTCTGAGTTAAGCGCCAATTGAGGACCAATCCAAGCTTTTATCCACAGTTTTTTTGTTTTGCGCTTATCCACCGTCGCAAACAAAAAGTCTTATTTTTTATCGGTGAATATTCTTTTTCATTCACAGACTTAGCTCAAAAAACCACCAGCGGGAAAGCTCATCTTCTGACCGTGCGGTCAAAAGATGGCACAGCCTCTGCATTACCGGATGACCGAATTACAACGAAGAAAGAGGCTGTCACAGCATGATCGAGCCACTCAAACATCTGGCAAACACCCCGGTTAAACCGGAAACGCTGGAGCTGAAGTTCTCCGACATAGCTCCACCCCTGACAGAACGCCAGGCGGCGCTGGAAAGCGCACGCTGCCTGTATTGCTACGACGCACCCTGCGTTAACGCCTGCCCGAGCGATATCGATATTCCGGAGTTCATCCGCCAGATCGCCCAGGACAACGTCAACGGTGCGGCGAAAACCATCTGGAGCGAGAACATCCTCGGCGGCAGCTGCGCCCGCGTCTGCCCCACCGAGATTCTCTGCGAGCAGTCCTGCGTGCGAAACAAGACCGATGAGTGTGCACCGGTCCTGATCGGCCAGCTGCAGCGCTACGCCACCGATAACGCCGACAAGAGCGCGCATCCGTTTGCGCGTGCCGAGTCCACCGGCAAGCGGATCACCATCGTCGGCGCCGGCCCTGCAGGCCTCAGCTGCGCCCACCGTCTCGCCATGCTCGGCCACGATGTGGTGATCCACGAAGCCCAGGCGAAAAGTGGCGGCCTCAACGAATACGGTATCGCCAGCTACAAGATGACCGATGACTTCGCCCAGAAAGAGGTGGAGTTCCTGCTCGGCATTGGCGGTATCGAGATCGTCTACAACAGCGCCCTGGGCCGGGAGATCTCCCTGTCGGCGCTGCAGTCCGAGTTCGATGCGGTGTTCCTGGCCATTGGCCTGGGCTCCACCCGCACCCTGGCGCTGGGCCATGAAGAGGCACCGGGCGTAATGACCGCCGTGGATTACATCCGCGAACTGCGCCAGAGCGATGACCTCACCGCCCTGCCGGTACCGGAAAACGCCATCGTCATCGGCGCCGGTAACACCGCCATCGATATGGCGGTGCAGATCAAACGCCTGGGCGCCGAACAGGTTTACCTGGTTTACCGCCGCGGCGAAGAGGCGATGTCCGCCACCGATCACGAACAGGCACTGGCCCGCGATGAGGGCGTACAGATCCGCACCTGGGCGCGCCCGGCGGAGATCGAGCTGGATAACGAGGGCAAGGTTGCCGGTATGCGTTTTGTCCGTACCGCCGAGGATGGCGGCAAGCTGGTCGACACCGACCGCAGCTTCAGCCTAAAAGCGGAAGCGATCTTCAAGGCGATCGGCCAGACGCTTGTCAGCGACGAGCTAGACCCAGCCATCGAACTCAGCGGCGGCAAGCTGCTGGTCGACGAGAGTTTGCACACCACCCTGACCGGCGTTTATGCCGGCGGCGACTGCACCGGTATCGGGCAGAACCTCACCGTGGAAGCGGTGCAGCAGGGCAAGAAAGCAGCAGAATCTATCCATCAGGACCTGATGGCAGCAGGAGATAAATAATCATGGCTGACCTGAGTATCGAATTCGCGGGTATCAAGGCTCCCAACCCCTTCTGGCTGGCATCCGCTCCGCCCACCGACAAGCAGTACAACGTGGAACGCGCCTTTGAAGCCGGCTGGGGCGGTGTGGTGTGGAAAACCCTGGGTGAAGACCCGGCCGCAGTGAACGTCTCCTCCCGCTACTCCGCCAGCTACGACGCCCACGGCGATGTGGTCGGCTTTAACAACATCGAGCTGATCACCGACCGTCCGCTGGAGGTGAACCTGCGCGAGATCGAAGAGACCAAGCGCAACTGGCCCGACCGTGCTCTGATCGTCTCGCTGATGGTGCCCTGTGAAGAGGACGCCTGGAAACGGATCGTCAAACAGGTGGAACAGACCGGCGCCGATGGCCTGGAACTGAACTTCGGCTGCCCCCACGGCATGCCGGAACGCGGCATGGGCGCCGCCGTCGGCCAGGTGCCGGAATATGTCGAGATGGTCACCCGCTGGTGCAAGCAGTACTCCAGCCTGCCGGTGATGGTGAAGATGACCCCCAACGTTACCGACGTACGCCACCCGGCCCGTGCCGCCTTCCGTGGCGGTGCCGATGCGGTATCACTGATCAACACCGTCAACTCCATCACCGGACTCGATCTTGACCGCATGGTGGCGCGCCCCATCGTTGGCAGCCAGAGCACCCACGGCGGCATGTGCGGCCCGGCGGTGAAACCGATCGCGCTGAACATGCTGGCGGAGATCGCCCGTGACCCGGAAACCGCCGGCAAACGCCTCTGCGGTATTGGCGGCATCAGCAACTGGCGCGACGCCGCCGAGTTCATCGCCCTGGGCGCCGGCTCGGTACAGGTGTGCACGGCAGCGATGTTGCATGGTTTTCGTATTGTCGAAGGGATGAAGGACGGCCTCTCCCGCTGGATGGATGAAAAGGGCTACGCCCGCATCGAGGATTTCCGCGGCCTGGCGGTACCCAACACCACCGACTGGAAGTACCTGGATATCAACTACAAATCCATCGCGCAGATCGACCAGGACAAGTGCATCAACTGCGGCCGCTGCCATATCGCCTGCGAAGACACCTCGCACCAGGCGATCAACAAACTGCTGCAGGCGGATGGCAGCAACATCTACACCGTTAACGATGACGAGTGCGTCGGCTGCAACCTCTGCGAGATCACCTGCCCGGTGGATCAGTGCATCACCATGGTGCCGCAGGAGACCGGCCTGCCCTATATGAACTGGACCCAGGACCCGCGCAACCCGTACCGCGAAGCCTGAGCATCGAAGAGTAAACCTGAACGAGACTGTAGCGACGAGAGATAACCGGCACGGCCCACAGATCAAAACGCCTTGCCGGTTTTACCGCAGTACCCGCCACGCAGCCCGTTTTTGAATAACTGCAAGGAGGACAACATGTCTGTTGAGACGCTAGTCAACGAAGCAGGAACCAGCAGCGATATCGCCAACCTGAACATCAACGGCGAGCGCCTCTGGCAATCGCTGATGGACCTGGCCCAGCTGGGCGCCACACCCAAGGGCGGTGTCTGCCGTCTGGCGCTGACCGATCTGGACCGCGCAGGCCGCGACCTGTTCGTGAAGTGGTGTGAAGAAGCCGGCTGCAGCATCACCATCGACGTGATCGGCAACATCTTCGCCCGCCGCCCCGGCAAGGATAACAGCCTGCCGCCGATCATGACCGGCAGCCATATCGACACCCAGCCCACCGGCGGCAAGTTCGACGGCTGCTTCGGCGTCATGTCCGGCCTCGAGGTGATCCGCACCCTGAATGATCACAACATCGTCACCGAAGCCCCCATCGAGGTCGCCGTCTGGACCAATGAAGAGGGCTCCCGCTTCGCCCCCTGCATGATGGGCTCCGGCGTATTTATCGGTAAGTTCGACCTGGAAGAAACCTACGCCATCGCTGACTACGAGGGCGCCAAGGTGGGTGACGAACTCAAGCGCATCGGCTACCTGGGCCAGCAGCAGGTGCCCGGCCACAAAGTGGGCGCTTACTTCGAAGCGCATATCGAACAGGGCCCAATCCTGGAAAACGAAGAAAAAACCATCGGCGTCGTCATCGGCTGCCTGGGCCAGAAATGGTTCGACCTGACCCTGAAGGGCGTCGAATCCCACGCCGGCCCCACCCCCATGAGCCTACGCAAGGATGCCCTGCTGGGCGCTGCCGAAGTAATTCAGGCGGTCAACCGCATCGCCCTGGAACACCAACCCTACGCCTGTGGCACCTGCGGCCATATCGAAGCCTACCCCGGCTCACGCAACGTGATCCCGGGCGAAGTGCTGGTCAGTATCGACTTCCGCCACCTGGAGGAAGACCAGCTTGCGCATATGATCAGCGAACTGGAAAAAGTGCTGGAGAAACTGAAAACCGAAAACGGCCTGGAGCTTGAACTCAAACCCACCGCCAACTTCCCGGCGCTCTACTTCCACGACGACTGCGTCAACGCCGTGCGCACCGGCGCCCAGCGCTTGGGCGTCCCGCATATGGATATCGTCAGTGGCGCAGGCCACGACGCCATCTTTATGGCCGAAGTCTGCCCGGCGGGGATGATCTTTGTGCCCTGTGAGGATGGCATCAGCCATAACGAGATCGAGAATGCGGATCCGGAGGATCTGGCGGTGGGGTGTAATGTGTTGTTGCATGCGATGCTAGAAAGATCAGGAGTCTGCTGATCAGCAGATTTTCGTTGGTGGGCTTGGGTGGGTAATTGTCTACTATGCCAGTAGTTAGCGCACCTTTCGCCTGCTGGCGAGTCAAGGATCTTGGACGGCCAAGATCCTTAACAATCCTAAGCCGCCCCGACAGCTTGGCCCGCTCCGCGGGCTTCCCTGTGCTTCTCGCCTGAAAGAGCGGGAAGGGAAACTCGGCTTCGCCTCAAACAGCCCTTCCCTTGTTTCTCTTTCAGCCTGCGATGCTCGGCTGCGCTGAAGGGGATTAGGCTGCGGTTAGTTGGATTTAAGATAAATAAAATTTAAATCTGTTTTCAGACCTTACTTCTGGTTCTGTCCCAGAGCGTACATTAACGTTGCGGATCACAGGCGCCAAACTTGGAGCGAAGCGTAGAGTTTGGTGTCCTTGTGAAGCCGATTGTTATCTCACTTGGATTCACATCCCAAGCTCTTTAGCGTACTCAAGTACTTTTTCCAATACATACTTTTGGATGTGACCAACTGAAAGGGTATTTTGTTTTTTATCAATCTCACCAGCAATTTCTGTCCCAGTAGTTCGCCATGTTGGCTCCAAACAAAATACCTCCCCACCCTCAAGCTCAATGAAAATGTCGGGTTTGAGATTACCATCTTTCAGCTTTTTTTCTGGAGTGACTGTTCCGGAAATTTCGCTGGACTGAAGTATTTCCGCTATTGCACCCGCTAACGCCCTATTGAAACGTTTATCATCTTTACCTGCGTTTACCTGTACTCGTCTATACTCATTTGCAGTTTGATCGTCTGTTGGCCTTAGGGTTGCGTTTCGCGCCTGACCAGACGAAAGAATGATACGCATAAAAGCTGTATTAGAAATTGCTTCTAGGCCTGTTGTCTTATTTGTACTCTTTAGGTTTAGCGGCGCCTTTGCAATGTCATCGCCATATAGCCGAATCGCAGCGAGACCAGCATTAGGAGGCAGCTCAAATAAACGGACATCTAATCGTCGCATTATGAAGGCTACTTGTTGCCTTCTCTGTTGCCAATCTTTTAAGTAAGCAGAACCATTGGACGGATCGTCGAGAAACTTAAGAACCCTATCTATATCGATCTGCTTCTCAGTTCCTTGAGTAAGGGTGGAAACTGTCAGATTGAGATCCTGGCTTACGTCGCCGCCAACAAGTATCCACACTCGAGGTATAACCTTTTCCTTTAAGATATCTTTGTAGGTGTCGTTTATTTCTGTGGACTTCGCCTCAAGGCGCGAGTAGAACTCAGCGATAGTTTCTGATTCTGATATTAGAGAACGCGTAACTTCCTTGGTGAGACCAAATGTTTCGAGGGTTTGTCCTGGCGCAAGGTTTCTGGTAGTCAGGTCTCCAATTTCGTAGTATGCGTCTCTTGGCACTCCCTCAAATGCGTAAATACCTTTGCTTATTACATCAACGATGCTGTCTCTTCCAATTTCCCATGCGGCTTTCGATAAGGTGTCAACTGCGTTCTTATCAGTAATTGGCCAAGCAATCACCACTTGCCCATAATCTTCGCGAAACAGAACGCGTAGACTTTCAAAAAAATCTTTAGCCTCATCGTATGTGACCTTTTCGTTGTCACGGTCATAAAGTACGTATACGGTAATCTCTTTGTCGCCCCCGTATCTTCGTTCTCTTATATGCTGACTCAGGTCAGACAAAGGAACTGTATTTCCAACCGCCTCTATCCTGATTCCGTCAAAGAACTGCTGAAGGGTACGGAAAAACGTTGTTTTTCCAGAACCAGATTTCCCTAAGAAAAGCTCGAATCTTCCAAGCCCTCCGTCCCTGACTTGTCGAACAAGTGTTTCTACACGGGCAGCCGCACTATCAACCCTTTGCACAATTTGAGATATGTCTGTACCGGTACTTGTCGCTTCTCTTTCCAGCGCTTCGAACCGTTTTGGCAGCTTTAAAATTGGAAATTGTGTAGTCATTTTTGATCCGTTCGTTTTTAAGAGATAACGCCTCAATAACCGGCGCCGAAGGCGCGTAGTTTATTGATTTGTTAGAAGCTTTTCGCATAGTTGCATGTTTCTGGGGTGAACTGAGAGCCTTCTGGATTTTGTGGTTGGTAAGCTAAAACACGATTTCCACCTAAAAACAGAACACTTTCAGTTGTTTTAGACCAGTCATCTGTACAGAGGTGATTACTATTAAAATCAGCCCACAGCGCAAATCGTTGAACCAGGGTCTCTTTGTTCAGAGCTAGGTTTGACACTACCCCTATAAAGAATGAAGAAAGGCCTATAATGAGAAAACTGACTCCTATTATTTTTGCGACTTTCTTGAAAGGAATTGGAAGAATTAATAGTATAGGAAAAATCCCCCCCCAAATCATTCCGACAATAATAAGCGAGTTCCATAGCCCAGATATGATGGAATCTTGGTATAGCATGCCGAACGGAGTAAATAAAAATGCTAGAAGTGTATATGTAATACCAAGGTTTCCCGCATCAACGAGAAATACATCATTTATAATACCTGCGGCCCATTTTTGAGAATATATGGCATAGCCAAAAACAAACCAAGATATACCAATAGCCACATGCCAATTCTTCGCATTCTCCCTTAATTTTATTCCTGTTTCAGATTTTGAAATCCATAAAACAATATAGATAAAAGGGAGTAACCCTGTGTAGAAGATTGTGAAAGCAGCTATAGGACCTGATTGCGAAGCCATGAAAGTAACAATGCATAACAGCCAAAATGCTAAGAAAGCAATATATGGATTTTTAAGTTTCTCTAGCATCTACTTCGTACTCCTTGGGGCTTCTAACGCCGCATTCAGCGGTTTGTCCGCTGCAATGCTTTGTTAGCTTTTTTGTAAGCAAAAAACTGTCACAACAAGCGATTCATGTACAGGAAAACCAAATAGCCCTGAATCAAGCACTTGAAAGCGGCAACTTACATTCATGCTACTTCCAAGACACCTTTGAATATTGCTCATTCGAGTATCAAGCAGTCCATCAATATTATTTGCTCTTGGGCTAATTTTAAGCCTACTGACTGTTGCAATGAACCCTGTTTCCAGACGCTTTGACTGGTGTCGTTCAGTCGCTAGAGCTTTCAACCTCTTTGCATCTTTAAGCAACTGACGATTACTTAACGACCGTTTTACTTCAATTACATGCCTTAGCTTCCTACTTTTCTTACTGGTAAGAACAATATCAAATCTCCCACCATCTCTGAGATCATCACCGTTTTCTGCACTATTTACTCCCAAGCCAAGAAGAGCCTCCTTAACTGGCATCTCGAGCCTATAACCAAGACTGGGGAAAATATTAGTTAGCCTATGAGCAATAAGAACATTCAAATAATACTCAGGCATTTTTCTTATATGAACCCCGGTATTCTCAAATGATTCTTTTGACGCAAACACAATTGCTTCGATAATTGCGTCTTGAATATTAATTTTTGTTGCTCTTTTCAAAGTAACCTCGGAGAAAGCTAACATTTTAATACTGCGCATGCGTGTTTTTGCTCCCAGCCACAGGCTTGGAGAGATTATCTATTCGATTGAAGAGAAAAGATAAATCGAGATATCACAGCCATTCTCTTCCGGTGAAAACGAGCATGCGCATTTTTACGCTTTGCTGTGCTCAGTATCTCACAGCGGCCTTTCCATAATGTCTTGATATTGGACCAATTTCCCACCAATCGCCAGTGGCAAATGAGCATGAATATGTGGCAAAACGAGCATAAGCAAGGGAAATCGGGCTCAGAGTAAAATATCGATATTCCAATCACACCAGAACCAACTAACCGCAGCCCAATCCCCTTCAGCGCAGCCGAGCATCGCAGGCTGAAAGAGGAATAAGGGACGGGCTGTTTGAGCCGCGAAGCGGTGAGTTTCCCGTCCCGCTCTTTCAGACGAGAAGCACAGGGGAATCGGCGTAGCCGATCAAGCTGTCGGGGCGGCTTAGGATTGTTAAGGATCTTGGCCGTTCAAGATCCTTGACTCGCCAGCAGGCGAAAGGTGCGCTAAGCCGGTGCTGCCAAGCACAAACCCACCACCAATCCCTCAACCATCAGACAAAAAAACGGACCTCACAACCAAGCAAGGCCCGTTTCACTGGCAAGGAAGGCTAATCACTTAGCCGGAAAAATCCCCTTCTCAATAACCCCATGTACCCCCCAGTTGCCATCCACAACCTGGGTCACGCCGAAGTCGGCGGCCACCGACATCAGGGAGATCGCTTCATCTTCGCTGAGGCCCTTGGTAGTCATCAGGAAGGTGCGCATCTTGCGGAAGGCATCACGCATCGCCTTGTCGATGGAAGACTGGGAATAGATATCGCTTTGCGCGCTCTCGCCCAGTTCCTCCAGATAGTTGGCGTAGCTGAAGCCGTGCACCACGTATTCCGAATCGGTTTCCAGCAGCGGGAAGTCCAGGCCTTCCATCACGGTGTCGGCCAGCTCATCCTTCTTATGCAGGATCACCTGCACAACGCCGGTGTAGGAGGTTTCGATGGCGGTACCGGCCAGCTCGGAATCGCCCTGGGCGGCGTGCGGGTCGCCTGCGCTGAGCAGTGCGCCTTCCACTGCGATCGGGTAGTACATGGTGCCGCCCTTGCCGATACGCCAGTTGTCGATGTTGCCGCCAAAGTAACCGGGCGGCACGGTATCGACGAAGTCAGCCTCGGCCGGTGCCACGCCCATGGTGCCGAAGTGCGGACGTACCGGGATGCGTACGCCCTCCAGCACGTTCATATCCTTCTCGATAGTGCTGTGATCCACCGGTACGCCGGGGTAGTCGATGGTTTCATGCAGCACGCCGTCCGGGTCGGTCTGGGGCACCCAGTTGTACTTATACACAGCCTGGGCCCAGTTGGTGGCGCCAGTGGCGTCCATCTCATAAATGGTGATCACCTCCCGCGGCTTGGGCTCTTCGATCAGGTCGTTGTAGTGGAAACCCCACCAGGCCGCGGCATTACTGCCGAAGGTTTTGCCTGCGTATTCCGGGTTCTGTGAAGGACGAGGCGTCATATCCAGAATCTTCACCTCCAGAATATCGCCCGGCTCCGCCCCGCAGACATAAATCGGCCCAGTGAGCACATGCACACCAAAGCCTTCACCGGCGCCACGTCCGAGAATGGATGCATCCACAGGGCCAGCACCACGTCGGTTGACGCCCTTATCGCCCTTTTCCCACTTGAACACGCTTTCCGCGCCGGCATCGCCTTCGATCATGCGCGAGGCATCGTCGTTGGCATGGTGGGTGAGGGTTTCGATGGTGACGAAATCACCGGACTGCACCGCAATCTGCGGCTCCACTTCCTTACTGAAATAGCCCCAGTGCACCGTGTCACTGTTGGCTGCAAGCAGGTGATGTTGCGGGACGCCCGACGGGGTTTCACATTCAATCGCAAGGGCAGGTGCACTGATACTTAACGCGAGAGCGGACAGGGTCAGGTTTTTAACCACCTTTCCCTTCTGATGAGTTGAAGCCGGTTGAATCTTCATCATTCCTCGTACCTCCGTAGTTAACTGGCGAATAGATGTAAGCAGCATGCATGCCATGGAGAGGTATCACAGGCGGGCTATAAATCACTCGACAAAACAAACACTTAAAGATTTTTGAAAACTTAAGCCCCTTACATCCGGGCATAATCTGGTTTTCACGCCCGTATCCAAGCGCCTTGTATACAAAACGACCAGTTATAGTGCGAAATAAACTGCTAACCATCCGCCTTCCCAAAAAGCCAACTAATTGCACCCCATTCCCCTTCAGCGCAGCCGAGCATCGCAGACTGAAAGAGGAAAAGGGATGGGCTGTTTGAGCCGCGAAGCGGCGACTTCCTTAAAGGTGGAAAGCCTTCTCGCTCTTTCAGACGAGAAGCACAGGGCAATCGGCGTAGCCGATCAAGCTGTCGGGGCGGCTTGGGATTAGCAAGGGTATTGGGCGTCCAATACCCTTGCTTCGCCAGCAGGCGAAACCTTCATCCAAGCAGTGCTGCCAGCACAGCTAAATCAGCCAGACTCAACACCCACAAAGTTAGCAATCTGGGCTAACCTTCCCCCACGTCATTTCCGTATCCGGTTGCTCACAAAGTCCCCTCTATGCACTGCTTCGCACCAAACATGCTCGCGTTATTAATGAGGCGTAATCATGGAATTCAGAAATCCAATTATTACTTATGACCCTTATCGATTAGTGCTGTCGAAACACAGCGGCTAATTTTTGACTGCTCTTTGCGATAACCTCCTCAGCCAGTTATGCAGTGTTATGCGGGCGTCAGAGTCGCAAGACACGAACTCTTTTTACTCTGATTTCCTCAAGAAACGCTGACGTTTTGAAGAGCTAGAATCAACCCATCACCCTGGAGCCTTGACTATGGAATATGCAACATTAAGTAACGATCTCAAGATGCCTATGGAAGGGTTCGGCGTCTTTAAAGTCACCGACAAAGAAGAGTGCAAACAGTCGATCCTGACGGCCATTCGTACCGGCTATCGTCTGATCGATACGGCTGCGGTATACGGCAATGAAGATGCGGTCGGTGAGGCGGTACGCGAGGCGATCGCAGAAGGGCTGTGCACACGCGAAGAGCTGTTTATCACCTCCAAGCTCTGGGTGCAGGATATGGCCAACTACGATATGGCCAAAGCGGCGATCGATGCCTCCCTGGAGCGCACCGGCCTTGAGTATATCGACCTCTACCTGCTGCATCAGGCGATGCGCGACTACTTCAGCGCCTGGCGTGCTCTGGAAGATGCCTACGAAGAGGGCAAACTGAAAGCGATCGGCGTTTCCAACTTCTACGCGCACGTACTGGCCAACTTCTGCGAAACGGTAAAAATCAAGCCGATGGTCAACCAGGTTGAACTGCACCCGTTCTTTGCGCAGCCCGCTGCCCTGGAAACCATGAAGCACTACAACGTGCACCCGGAGGCGTGGGCACCGCTGGGTGGCGGCCGGTATAACCCGTTCGACAGCGAAGTACTGCAGAAGATCGCTGCAGAACATGACCGTTCCATCGCTCAGGTGGTACTGCGCTGGAATATTCAGCGCGGCGTAACGGTGATCCCCAAGTCCACCAACCCGAACCGTATCGAAGAAAACTTCGCGGTATGGGATTTCGAGCTGAGCGCTGCCGAAATGGAGCAGATCGCCAGCCTCGATATGGGCTATGTGGGCGAAGCGGTTAAGCACTTTGAGCCCGAGTTTGTACGTGGCTGCCTGGGCGTAAAGATCCACGACTGATCCCGCGATCAAGCGCTGTGAGTGCTTTTGGAAATCGGAGCCCAAGCAAGATCTCCCAGTGACCCCAAACCATCTGATCGCACCCCATTCCCCTTCAGCGCAGCCGAGCATCGCAGGCTGAAAGAGGAATAAGGGACGGGCTGTTTGAGCCGCGAAGCGGTGAGTTTCCCGTCCCGCTCTTTCAGACGAGAAGCACAGGGTAATCGGCGCAGCCGATCAAGCTGTCGGGGCGGCTTAGGATTGTTAAGGATCTTGGCCGTCCAAGATCCTTGACTCGCCAGCAGGCGAAAGGTGCGCTAAGCCAGTGCTCCAATGCACAAATTACCTGCCGCCCCACTCCACAAGCGTATCAACAACCCACTCCCCCGCATCATGCGTCAAATCATGCCCCGCCTCGGGATGTGCCCTCAGCTCCACACCCCAGCGCCTCGCTATCGCCGCACTGCAATCCGGATTCACCAGGCGATCCCCCAAGCCGCTGATCACCAGCGTATTGGCCACTGGCGTCTGATCCGGCGCTCGAAACCGGGCCGCCGCGGCCAGTTGCCGGGCAAAGTTGGACGGGCTTAGCGGACACTCCAGGGAATAACCTACCCATTCATCCACCCGCGCCTGCCGATCTTCCGAGCGTTCGCAAATCAGATCAAACACCCGCACTTCGCGCTGTTCGGTGGTCAGCCGCAGGGAGCCCATCAGCGACAGAAAAGCGTTGGGCCAGAGCCGCTTCCACGGCGGGCTGAAGTTGCCGAAGCTGGAGTTGGCCAGTACCAAGGCACTGACCTCCTGTGGATAAAGCCGCGCCCACTCGGTGGCGATCATGCCCCCCATGGAGAGCCCCAGCAGATTAACCGGGGCACGGTAGCCTATCTCCCGCCTTACCCTTTCCAACGTTGCACTGATGCTCAGCGGGCTGGCTTCGCCGTTGAGCCTGCCGTTGCCCGGTGTATCGGGGCAGAACACCTCTACGCCCAGTGCTGTGCTTAACTGCTCGGGGAAGTCACCCCAGTGGCGGCTCTCCCGCGCCAGCCCGCGCAACAGAATCCAGGGGGCATCATTTTTCAGTTCGGTTTTCTGTTCGTTTTTCTCGATTGGCATGCTCTGGCGTTCCCCGGTCATCCCTGTTTTTCCTCTTCCAGCCAGCGGCGTTCGGCGTTGCGATGATGGCGCTGACGCTCCTGCTCCAGCGGCAGCCAGTTCTGCCAGGAGCGCACGGCGTTGATCATAAATTCCAGCAGCAGATGATGCCGGCGCAGGGTGCGCTTCTGCCGGTGCGGCACCAGGGGGTTAAACAGCCCCTTGTAGCTGGTGAGCTGACGAAGGTTTTTCTTCACCCAGAGCCAGGACCCCATCTCCAGCGTCAGCGGCAGAAACACCTGGCCGGCGCGTTCCAGATGTTCGCTGTAGAGGTAATCCCAAAGGTCGCCATGGGTACGGTAGTGGTGAAACTGGGGCTCAAACAGGTAAGGATGGTTCGGATGCGCCTTCTCAAACAGACGCACCATGGCGTGCAGTTCGGCGGCGTGTTCCATCATCCTCAGGTCATTGGCGTAGGGAAACCAGACCCGGTCACGCATACCAAAACCGGAGTGGCAGTCCAGCGCCAGCGTAAACGGGGCGTGCTCGATCTGCCGGCTGACCAGTTCGCAGAGCGCCTCGGCCTCGGCCTCCATCGGGTCGCCCTTGCGGCCGCGATACCAGGGCAGCCAGCGGCTATAGCGATGACCGGACACCAGCCAGGGACGGGGCGCCAGCGCATCCACCGGCGCGTTGCGCATCAGATCGACACCCTGGCCGTTGCTGCGCAGCCCCCTGGCCATCCCCACCGGGTTCACCAGCGGAACCATCACCAGGCGCATTTTGGTCAGCGAATGGTTTAGCCCTTCATCCCACTTCAGGCGACTGATCAGGGTACCCAGCTGGGCCAGCAGCAGCTGGGTGCCAATCCGCTCGATGCCGTGCACACCGCCGCTGAGAAGCAGCACCGGTGCATCTTTGGCGGTGCTGCCCAGCTCCAGGCTGTAGACCGGCAACACCAGCCCACCCTCCGGCGCCTTGCCGTCGAGTACCTCTGTCAGCACCTCGACCCGAAACGCATCCCCTCCCTTGTGGATAAGCTTTTCCAGCAGGCGCATCTCCGGCAACCGGTCACGGTAGTACTGCTGCCTGAGTGTCTGTTCACGATCCAGTGTGTCCGGTTGGGTAAGCGTATCCATCTCGTTGATCCGGCCTGATCCAAGTCGTTTGAATCCAGTGTAGTCCTCAGCGTGTGGGGCAAACTGCGCGTACATAGCACTGCGCCCCTCAACCGCTCTACAATACTAGCCACGCCCTATTTCAGCCCTGCTACGCTATCGCCATGAATCAGCCCAAAACCACCAATTACCTCAGCTGCTACAGCCCCGATATCCAGCAGCAGGCCAAGTCCCTGCTCGATAACGAAAAGACCGGCCCCTGGCTGCTAAAGAAATATCCCCAGCCCCATGAGCTTAGCTCGGAAAAGGCGCTGTATGACTACGCCCAGGGGATCAAGAACCAGTTTATGCGCAGCTCGTCGCCGATCAGCAAGGTGATCTACGACGACAAGATCCATGTGATCAACAACGCGCTGGGGCTGCACACCTATGTGTCGCGGGTGCAGGGCAACAAGCTGAAGGCGAAAAACGAGATCCGGGTGTCATCCCTGTTCCGGCGGGTGCCGGAGCCACTGCTGCGGATGATCCTGGTACATGAACTGGCGCATCTGCGCGAGAAGGAACACAACAAGGCGTTCTACAAGCTCTGCAGCTATATGGAACCGGATTACCATCAGCTGGAGTTCGACCTGCGGCTGTATCTCTGTCACCGGGATCGGTTTGGGGAGTTGTGGGGTTGATCAACGGGCGTCGCTGACTTCCCTTGCCAAGACGCTTAGGCTATTGAACAGCAAGTAAGCGAGGAGAGCTGAATATGGATGACTCATTGTTCGATGCGCTTTGCCAAAGCGTCCGGGAAGCCGGAGCTATGCGTCGAGGTGAGAAACAGGCGAGCCGCGAGACGACAGCTTATGCGCAGGATGCTAAGGCGACCAGCAAGCTCGGAACTACTGGGAAAGAGAGCGGGACGCCACCATTGAAAAAACTATGAGGTTACCCTCTTTAGACCTTCGTGCGCTTTATTTCAGCCGCAATATCACGCAGTGATAAATTGCTCTCTCCGCTTCGCTCCCCGTCCAGCACAGCCGCTTTCAGTTCAGACCCGTGTCGATCATCTATTGTTGCGGCCTTGATATGTGCCACCGATTGCAGCAGGCGCGCTGCGTTGGACGGGCTATTGAGCAGGTGAAGGGTCTCTATCATGCCATCGTAGTCACGCTTGGACAGAATAACTACTGGCTCTCCTTGACGCCTTTTTAGCAAAGCAGGCTCATGAGACTCACAGACTTCATCCATTACCTGCTCTAAATCGAAACTCGCATCACTGAAGGAAATAACATTCATCGTTCCGCAGCCCGTTTTAGTCTCAGTTGAGTATTGAAGCCAGGCCCTTACTGGACTGACTACTCATCCTCCATCCCCGCCTTCAACCGTTCCCGCCGCTTCTCTTCATCACGCAGGATCTGCTGGATCTCGGCCATCACCGAATCCACATCGGCGCTGTGGGTGTCCTCTTCCACCAGGCCGGTCAGTTCGGTTTCCAGCGTCAGATCGCCCGCTTCAAATAGGTGCCACATCTCTGCGGCATAGCGGGTTTCCATCAGTTCCGGTGCGTACTGGGCGTAGTAACGGGTCATGTTATCCACATCCCGGGCCAGCATGGCACGGGCGTTTTTGTTGGCGGCGGCATCCACCGCCTGGGGCAAGTCGATGATCACCGGGCCGTAGTCATCCACCAGCACGTTGAATTCCGACAGGTCGCCGTGCACGAGCCCGGCGCAGAGCATCCGTTTGACGTACTCCATCACCATCAGGTGATCTTCGCGCGCCTGCTCGGCGGACATGCCCACGTCATTGAGACGCGGCGCCACCCGGCCCTCATCGTCGGTGACCAGCTCCATCAGCAGCACACCATCGAAGCAACCGTAGGGTTCCGGCACACGCACGCCGGTGGCGGCCAGGCGGTAAAGCGCATCGACCTCGGCGTTCTGCCAGGTCTCTTCGGTTTCCTTGCGGCCGAAGCGGGAGCCCTTCTCCATGGCGCGGGCGCGGCGGGAGTTACGCACCTTGCGTCCCTCCTGGTAGAGCGCCGCCTTTTTGAAGCTGCGCTTCTCGGCATCCTTGTACACCTTGGCGCAGCGCACTTCGTCACCACAGCGGACCACATAAACCGAGGCCTCTTTGCCACTCATCAACGGCCGCAGCACTTCGTCGATCAGGCCATCCTCCAACAGCGGGATAAGGCGTTTAGGGGTTTTCATGGCACTCCTGTTTAATGGCGGTGGCTACCGATTAGCTGCTCAGGGCAGCAAGACTATTAAACAGGTTATGTCGGCTTGGCGATCTGTTCAAATACTATGCATCTGGAATCGATCATAAAGGCCGATTTTCAGTGATTGGCTTTGCAGCAGGCAAAAAAACGCCCCTGAACAGGGGCGGGAAGGTTTCACTGCGATAAAGCAAGGGGTCACATCAGGCTGGGCAGCCAGAGTGAAATCTGCGGGATCAGCGCGATAATCAGCATGCTGATCAGCATGGTTGCCAGGAACGGCAGCATCGCTATGAACAGACGCCCCATGGGCAGGTTCGCTGCGGTCATGGCGATATACAGGCCAGGGCCCACCGGCGGTGTCACCAGTCCAACCAGGGTGGCCAGGCTGATGATTACGCCGAAATGGATAGGATCGATCCCGTAGGAGACCGCAGCTGGCAGGATGATCGGCACGATAACGATCATCACGCTGATGCTCTCCAGGAACATGCCCAGCAGGATCACCAGCAGGTAAACCAGCATCAGGAACATCACCGGTGAATCGGTGAGCCCCGTGATGTACTCGACCATCATGTCCGGCACGCCCTCGAACGACAGCGCCCAGCCAAAGACCGAGGCGATACCGATCAGGCCGGTGATGGTCGCGGTATTGATCGCCACCGAGCCGAACATCTGCGGCAGGTCACGCAGGGCGATCGCCTTGTAGACGAACTTGCCAAGCAGGAACGACAGAATCGAGGCGATGGCGCCCGCTTCGGTGGGCGTCATTACACCGGAGATGATGCAGACGATCACCACGGCGGGGATAGCCCCCGGCAGCAGGCCGCCGATCAGATCTTTTTTCAGTGTCTCACGATGGCGGATTTCCCCCTTGGGCAGTCCCTTGGTGAGGCCGGTGATAAAGATCACGATGGCAAAGCCGGCGATGATCACCAGGCCTGGCAGGATACCGGCGATAAACAGCGCGGAGATCGGCTGATAGGCCACTACGCCATAGATGATCATCAGCATCGACGGCGGAATAATCGGGCCCAGCAGGCCGCCCGCCATGGTGACCGCGGCGGAGAACTCCTTGTTATAGCCCTTCTCCACCATGGTCGGCACCATCAGCCGGCTCATCACCGAGATCTGCGCCGTGGCGGAACCAAGGATCGATGCAGCCATGGCGTTGGTGAGCAGGTTCACATAGGCCAGACCACCGCGAAAACCGCCGACGAACACCTCGGCGGCGTTCATCAGTCGGCTGGTCAGCCCACCCTTGTTCATCAGCTCGCCCACCAGCATAAACAGCGGAATCGCCAGCAGGCCGTTCTGGTTCAGCGAACCATAGAGCTGGATCGGTAGCGAACTCATCAGAATCGTCAGATCCGTCTGCCAGAGGAACACCAGCGTGCCCAGCAGCAGGGTGATAAAGATCGGCAGGCCGACCAGCAACGCCACAAAAAACGTCAGCGTGGTAATCATGCCTCACCTCCGGCGCCCTGGGTGTCTGTGCCCGTGGCGTCTGTATGCTGATAGGGGCGGAACAGGATCAGCTTGGCCAGCATATGCCAGGTCATGCAGTAGAAAGCACCTACCAGAATGGAGTAGTTGTACCAGCGCGGCAGCCCGGTGGTCGGCGAGATATCGGTCTTGATCTCCGGGCGCAGAATCCAGTCGGTGGCGTAGTAGCAGAAGATCACCAGCACCCCGAAGCCGACCAGCCGCAGAAGGAAGATCAGTGCATTCTGAATGCCCCGCGGCAACTGATCGATCAGGAAGTCGACCCGCACCAGCGAATCGGCAAAGGTGAGATAGCTGACACCGATAAACGTGGCCGAGATAAGAATCTGAACGGAGACTTCCTCAGCCCAGAACAGCGGACTGCTAAACAGATATCTCAGGAGAACCTGAGCGGAAAGGATGAGCGTAAGAGCCGCAATCAGGGCGATCAGCAACGTGAATTCGACACGCGCCACTCCCCTGTCGAGCCGTTCAATTAACTTGATCATGGCAATCCCTGCGGGCCCGGGCTGAGTTTTCGTCTCAGCGGGCCCGGTCTCTCGCTTTACTCGGTCTGAGCCTTGTAGAACTCAGCGATAGCTTCGTTGGAAGAGGTGTACTTCTGAACGATCTTGCCGGCCGCTTCACGCAGGGTGCTCTGGTCAATCTCATTCACGCTGACACCGGCATCCTTGAGCAGCTGCAGGTTGCTGACTTCCGCCTTGGCCTGCTGCTCGAAGCCCCAGGCTTCCGCTTCCTTGAAGGCGTCCATCACGGTCTGCTGCTTCTCGGCAGAGAGGCCAGACCACCATTTTTCAGACGCAACCACTACCGCCGGAAACGCCATATGGTTGGTCAGCGTCAGGTTAGGCGCCTGCTGGTACATCTTCAGACCGACCACGATATCCAGGTCCACATCGACACCGTCCAGCAGGTTGGTGGTCAGTGCGGAGGAGACATCAGCCAGCGGCAGTGCGGTGGGCGCAGCGCCCAGTTCAGACCACCAGTCGTTGAAGACCGGGTTCGGGAAGGCACGGACCTTTTTGTTCTCGAACGATTCGATGCTGGTCAGCGGCTCGGCGGAGAGCACATGACGCATACCGGCCATGGCGTAGCCCAGGCCCACCATTTTGTATTCTTTCAGATCTTCCAGCATCTGCTGGGCTTCCGGCGAATGGGTCGCGGCAGCGGCTTCGCTGACGTTGTTGAAGGTGTACGGCAGGAACCAGGCGTTCATCGGCTCATAGCGATTGGCGACAGAGCTGGCCGTGAGGATCGCCAGCTGCAGACCACCGGACTGGAGCAGGTCGATCATCTGATCCGGGCCGCCGAGTTTGCCAAGCGGGAAGATCATCATTTTGTCGTCGCCGTCGGTGGCCGCTTTAAGGTTGTCATTAAAGCGTTCTGCCACCTTGTGCCAGATATGGCTCGGCGGGGTCACATGGCCCAGACGCAGGGTTTCGGCCTGGGTCGCGGCGCTGGTCAGCAGGGTTCCACCGAGGGCCATACAGGAGATCAGTTTCTTGATAGTCAGCATCACAAAACCTCGTTGTTGTTCTGTTTCTTATGGTCTGCGAGTCTTCGCGCGAGCATAGAAAGGGCGCCGGTTGCGGGGTCAGCACCGGCGCGAACTGCTAATGATTTGGAACTGCAGCGCTTACTTGTTAATGGTCAGCGCGATCTCGCCTACACCTTCGATGCTGCCGGTGATCTTGTCGCCGGCAACAACCGGGCCCACACCTTCAGGGGTGCCGGTGTAGATGATGTCGCCCGGCTGCAGGTGGTAGAACTTGGAAAGGTGCTCGATGATCTCGCGCACGTTCCAGATCAGCAGGTTCAGATTGGATGACTGCTTGGTTTCACCGTTAACGGCCAGCTCGATTTTGCCTTCGGTGACGATACCGGTCTGGGCTACAGGTACGATCGGAGACAGGATCGCAGACTCTTCGAAGTCCTTGCCCAGATCCCAGGGACGACCGGTTTCGCGCGCTTTCAGCTGCAGGTCACGGCGGGTCATATCCAGACCACAGGCGTAACCCCAGATCAGGTCGTCCGCATCTTCCTGGGACACTTCAAAACCGGCTTTACCGATGGCGACCACGAACTCCATCTCATAGTGGTAGTTCTCGGTCTGAGGCGGGTAATCGATAGCCGCACCAGATTCAACCAGGTAGGCCGGATGCTTGTTGAAGTAGAACGGCTCCTGCTTGCTCTTATCCACAGCCACGCCCATTTCAGCGGCGTGGGCCAGGTAGTTACGGCCGACGCAGAAGATGCGGTTAACCGGGAAGGTCTCATCGGAACCCTGGATCGGGGCCAGTACCGGAGCGGGAACGGGGAATACTGTGTTAGCCATGATCTGTCTCTCTTAATTCTTGCTGTTGTATGGGCTGTATAAGTTGGGTCGTTGAGTAGCGTGCAACGGGCCCCGGCCTCGGCCGGGGCGGCTATCAGAAGATGCCGAGATACTGGTGCAGCGGCGCTTCATCGGCGGTGATAAAGAACGCAGGCTCAGTGCCCGAGGCGTTGCTCAGGGTGATATCGCTGTAACCCGGCGCGCTGAGCGTGTCTTTCTCCACCCAGCTGAGTGCTTCTCCGCCATCCACCTGGAAGGAACCGGCGCCTTCCACCGCGTGGAAGATGCAGGCGGTGGTGCGCTTGGGCAGGGTGAGGGTCTCGCCCGGGCGCAGCATGATGGCGCCGAAGCCTATGCTCGGGAACAGGCTGGTGCCGGTCTCAGGGTTCACGTAGCTGATGCGTAGCAGACCTTCGGCGTAATCCGCAGCCATTTCGGTGAGACAGGCGCGGGTCTTACTCCAGGGGTAGCGCAGCATCGGCGCATCGGTGTTCTCACGCTGGAAGTTCAGGTTCGGTACCACGCCGGCGGCGCTGTAATCGGCAAAGGATTTGTCCCGCGCCTTAACATCCTGCTGCGGCTGGCCTTCCATCGCCCAGGAACCTTCCAGCGAGTAGATCAGCGGCAGATCGAGCACATCCAGCCAGACGATGGGGCCTTCGCCCTCGTGGTGATGTTCATGCCATTTACCGGCCGGGGTCAGTATCAGATCACCGCGATCCATGCGGCAGGGCTCACCATCCACGGTGGTGTAGGCGCCCTCGCCTTCGACGATGATGCGCACCGCGTTAGGGGTATGGCGGTGGTTTGGCGCAGTCTCGCCCGGCAGGATCAGCTGCAGGCCCAGGTAGATACTCGGCGTTGCCTGCATGTTGGTAAGGCCGTGACCCGGATTGGCCAACACCAGCACGCGGCGCTCCGCTTTCTCCATCGGCGTCAGTTCACCGGCCTTGATCAGCAGCGGACGTACCTGCTCGTAGCGCCAGTTGAGGGTCTGCGTTTTGCGGGTCGGAACACCGTAGGGCAGCACCGCACGCATGCTCGGCCACAACGGCACGAGGTTCAGGTCGGTAAGGTCGTCACGGTATTCCTGTGGAAGCTCTTCCAGTGTGCCCAGAGACTGCATCGTTATTATCCTCGTCTTGGGTTGGTCGTTATCTTTTAAGGTACTTTCTAATTCTGCTAATCGGGGTTATCAGCCGATACTTTCCTGTCAAACGATATAGTCGGGCTGATTTTCCGGTGCAGCCTCTTTGAACGCTGGCTGCTTCAGGCAGTGTCCGTAAATCGCCATCACCCGCTTGTAGGGGCTCAGGTCGCAGCCGAAGCGCGAAGCGTTGGCCACCTGGGGTACCAGGCAGCAGTCCGCCAGGGTCGGCTCGTCACCAAAGCAGTAGGGGCCGCTGCCGTGGCGTTCCAGCAGTTTTTCCGCAGCAGCAAAGCCTTCGGCGATCCAGTGGGCGTACCACTCTTTTTTCTGCGCCTCGTCGGCACCCTGGTTCTTCACCAGGTAACCGAGAATGCGCAGGTTGTTCACCGGGTGCATGTCGCAGGCGATCAGGTTGGAGAGTTCCAGTACCCGCGCCTTGGCCAGGACACCCTGCGAAATCAGACGGCAGCCTTCATGGGTGTCATCCAGATACTGAATGATCGCCATGGACTGGCTCAGGGACACGCCGTTATCGTCCACCAGCACCGGTACACCCTTGGCCGGGTTGACCTGCTGGTAATCCTCACTGCGCTGATCGCCGGCACGCAGGTTGATACCCTGGTAGTCGTAGCTCAGCCCTTTGAGCGCCATCGCGATACGCACGCGGTATGAGGTGGAACTGTTAAAGAAACTGTAAAGCTGCATCTGGCTTTCCTGTGGTTCGTTGCTTTATAGCGATGGAGCCATTATTGTCGAGCCGACCTATATCGACTAATGATATATAAGCATGCTCCCATACCATTTTTGACATGGGTAACATCATGGACTGGACACGACATATACGCCTTAAACATCTGCCGCTGCTGATCACCCTCGGTGATACCGGCAGCCTCAGTGAAACCGCACGGTTGACCTACACGACGCAGCCTTCGCTGTCGCGCTGGCTGAAAGAGCTGGAAGAGGACGTGGGCGGCGAGCTGTTCGAGCGTCACGCCCGGGGCCTCAGACCAACGGCACTGGGGCAGATGCTGATCGCCCATGCACGCAGGATTCAGACCGAGGTGGAGCGCGCGCAGCAGAACATCGAGGCGGTGCATGAGGGCGCCGCCGAAAGCGTGGCGATCGGCACCTCCCCCGCTTCTGCGCCGAGTTTTGTACCGGCGGCCATCGCCCGTTTTCTCGAGCTGCACCCACGCTCCAAGGTGCAGGTGCAGGAGAACACCATGAACACCCTGCTGGCCAAGCTGAAGCTGGGCGAACTGGATGTGGTGGTGGGTCGGCTGGACAACTATCGCCCCTCGCTGGAGTTTCGCAGCGAGCAGCTTTACGACGAGCGCATCAGGGTGGTGTCGCGCCTGAGTCACCCGCTGGCCCAGCGCGGCAAGGTCAGCTGGGACGATCTTTACGAGTACGACTGGATCGTCTGGCCGGACGGCACCCCGATCCGCACCAAACTGGATGCAGCGCTGACCCGGGCCGGGCGAAAACCGCCCAACTACCGGGTAGAGTCCACCTCCCAGGTGGGTAACCTCTGGCTGCTGCAATACACCGATATGATCTCTGTCGCTTCGGAGCGCGTAGCGAATCATTTCAACGACCGTGGTCTGATGGAGCCGCTGGATATCGATATCGACAGCGACGAAGGCTCGGTGGGCATGTGCTGGCGTGAAGATGTGCAGGATGAACCCACCCTGGTGGATCTGCTGAACAGCTTCAGGGAGTCCACCCGCTTTATCTGAGGGCGGACTTTCCTGCGTTATCTGCAGAAGCTCTCACTCCGAGAACAGCTGGAATAGCAGGTTACGCAGCCAGATATTGCCGGTGTCCTGGTGGAAGCGCCGGTGCCAGAACAGGTTGATCTGCGCCGACGGCAACTCGACTGGATGTGGATGGGCCACCAGCCCCAGCTTGTCGGCGGTCTGTAGCGCAAGCTTCTCTGTGACTGTGGCGACCAGGTCGGTCTCGGCGACGATATAGGGGGCCGACATAAAGTTGGGCAGTTTCAGTCTCACGATTCGATTAACACCACTGCGCTTGAGCAGTTCTTCGATCCGGCCGTGGCCGGTTCCACGCGCCTCGATCACGATATGCTGCGCTTCGGAAAAGCGCTCCAGCGTCAGCTCCCCCTGCGCCAGCGGGTGATCCCGGCGCATCAGGCAGACATAGTCCTGATCGAACAGTCGGCGCTGGTAGAAACCCGCCTCCAGCTGCGGCAGCAGTCCCACCGCCAGATCCACAGCCCCCGCGCCCATCTCCTCGTTCAGGGAACGACCGGTATCGCGCACGGTGCTGATTGAGATCTGCGGCGCATGCTGCGCCAGGTAGGAGATCAACCGGGGCAGCAGGTACATCTCCCCCAGGTCGGTCATGGAAATACAGAAGGTACGATCACTTTTCGCAGGGTCGAAACGCTCTTCAAAATTGAGCCCGTCCTGCAGGGTACTGAGGGCATAGCCGACGGATTCGGCGATATTGTCGGCATAGGGTGTGGGCCGCATCCCCCTGGCCGTGCGCTCAAAGAGTTCATCGTTGAGCACCTTGCGCAGTCGCGCCAAAGCGTTGGAAACGGCGGGCTGGGACAGTCCCAGCTGTTCGGCCACCGCGCCTGTCTTGCGTTCCCGGTACATCAGCTGAAACACGATCAGCAGATTCAGATCGATATCCTGCAACCGAACCATCGTTCACCTCACACCATTTTTATTATTAGTTTCGTGAATAATGTGTATTCCGGATCTTTTATATCTGAATAACACTCCCCTGCCTATAGTGATTTCCACGTCATCAACGAGCCATAGTTACGGAGCGATGGACGATGGAAGTGCGTATAAAACCAATAAACAAGACGCTTACCGCCGCCACCGGCACCAGCCTGCTGGACCTGCTGCGCGATAATGAAGTACCCGTGTCGTACAGCTGTCTCTCCGGCCGCTGCGGCACCTGCCGCTGCAAAGTAATTAGCGGCGAAGTGAAAGGTCCGATCGCTGCCGAGGGCCGTCTGGCCAGCAACGGCCAGTATGTTCTCGCCTGTCAGAGTTCTGTGGAAAGCGATTGCGAGATCGAGATTCCAGAACCGGATGAAGTGATCATCCACCCCACTAAAACACTCAAGGCTGAAGTCACCGCCTTTGATGTGCTGGCTGACGATGTTCGCCGGCTACGCCTGAAAACCGCCAAGCCGCTGGAGTACTCGCCGGGCCAGTACGCCAACCTGACCTTCTGGAAAGAGGGCACCCGCGCTTACTCCATGGCGGGGCTGGCAGAGGATAACGAGCTGGAGTTCCATATCCGCCTGGTCCCCGGTGGCCGCGTGACCTCCCAGCTGGATGAGAATATCAAGGTGGGCGCCAAGCTGAAGCTGAATGGCCCTCTGGGCGCCTCTTACCTGCGCCGAAAACATGAAGGCCCGATGCTCTGCATCGCCACCGGCACCGGCCTTGCGCCGATCCTCTCGATCCTGCGTGGGGCGCTGGAATCGGGCATGCAGAACGATATCCACCTGCTGTTCGGCGCCCGTACCGAAGCAGATCTTTACGGTCTCAACTACCTGAACACCCTGGCCGCCGACTTCCCCAACTTCAACTACCAGATCTGCCTGAGCCACACCGGTGAGCACAAGCAGTACCGCCTGGGACTGGTCACCGATGTGCTGGCCGAAGACTTCCCCGACCTCAGCGACTGGCGCATCTATCTCGCCGGCGCACCGGCAATGGTGGAAGCCGCTTCACTGGCAGCCACCAGGCGCGGCGCCGATATGGATCACATCTACGCAGACGCGTTTTATCCCAGCGGAGTCTGAACACCCGGTTCAGCCCCCGCAAAAAGACACAGACAATAACGATAAGAAGGTAAACAAGATGAGCAACGAGACTCACATCCCGATGCGTCCGGTCTGGGATCAGCCGGATACAAGTCGCATTCCCTTCAAGGTTTACACCGATGAACAGACCCACCAGAAGGAGCTGGAGAAGCTGTTCTACCAGAACCACTGGTGCTACGTGGGTCTGGAAGCCGAAATCCCCGAACATGGTGACTTCAAGCGCACCGTCATCGGCGAACGTTCCGTCATCATGGTGCGCGGCGCCGATGGCGAGATCAACGTGGTCGAGAACGTCTGCGCACACCGCGGCATGCGTTTCTGCCGCAAGAAGCACGGCAACGCCAAAGAGTTCGTCTGCCCCTACCACCAGTGGAATTACGACCTGAAAGGCAACCTGCAGGGCGTACCTTTCCGCCGCGGCGTGAAGCAGGACGGCCAGGTCAAGGGCGGCATGCCGAAGGACTTCAAACCCGCCGATCACGGCCTGACCCAGCTGCGCGTGGCCCAGCGTGGCGGTGTGGTGTTCGCCACCTTCGATCAGGAAGCGGAATCCTTTGAGGATTTCGTCGGTCCGGAGATGCTGCACTACTTCGACCGCATGTTTAACGGCCGCAAGCTCAAGCTGCTCGGTTACAACAAGCAGCGTATTCCCGGTAACTGGAAACTGATGATGGAAAACATCAAGGATCCCTACCACCCGGGCCTGCTGCACACCTGGTTTGTCACCTTCGGTCTCTGGCGCGCCGATAACCGCTCCGAGCTGAAGATGGACAAACATCACCGTCATGCAGCGATGATCTCCACCCGTGGCGAAGGCGGCAAGAACGCCCAGACCACCGGCGTCAGCAGCTTCAAGGAAGAGATGAAGCTGCACGATCCGCGCTTCCTCGATGTGGAAGTGGAACCCTGGTGGAACGGCCCCACAGCCGTGATGATGACCCTGTTCCCCAGCGTCATCCTGCAGCAGCAGGTCAACAGCGTCAGCACCCGTCATATCCAGCCCAACGGCCACGACTCCTTCGACTTCGTCTGGACCCATTTCGGTTACGAGGACGATACCGAGGAGATGACCGAGCGCCGCCTGCGCCAGGCCAACCTGTTCGGCCCGGCCGGCTTTGTCTCCGCCGATGACGGCGAGGTGATCGAGTTCTCCCAGGAGGGTTTTGAGCAGAAGCCGTTCCACCGCTCCCTTGCGGAACTGGGTGGCCGCGAGATCGGCGATACCGACCACATGGTGTCGGAAACACTGATCCGGGGCATGTATGAATACTGGCGCAAGCAGATGGAGGACTGAGTGATGAATATGGAGATCTACCTGCAACTGACACAGTTCTACCAGGAATACGCCGCCAACGTGGATGCCGCGGAGTGGGACAGCTGGATAGAGATGTTCACCGAAGATTGCACCTACCGCATCCAGGCGCGTGAGAACCACGAGCGCAATCTGCCGATGGCGGCGCTGTCGCTCGAAGGCAAAGGGATGCTGAAGGACCGTATTTACGGCATCACCGAAACCATCTTCCATGACCCGTACATGCAGAACCATGTGGTATCGGCACCGCGCATCAAGTCACTGACGCCCGAGCTGATCGATTGCGAGGCCAACTATGCCGTGTTCCGCACCAAGAACGACGGCATCGCCCAGGTGTTCAATGTGGGTCGTTACATCGACCGCATCCGCAATACCCCGGATGGCCTGAAGATCGAGTCACGCATCTGCGTGTTCGACAACGACATGATTCTCAACTCACTGATCTACCCGATCTGAGCATCGGCCGGAGGTATTTATGAGCGACAACTGGATCAAGGTGACCGCACTGGACGAGATCCCCGATGACGATGTGATCGGCGTCTCCGTCGAAGGCCGCCAGATCGCCCTCTACAAATACGAGGGCGAGGTGTTCGCCACCGATAACGTCTGCACCCACGGCCAGGCGCTGCTCAGCGATGGTTTCCTGGAGGATGGCGAGATCGAGTGTCCGCTGCACCAGGGCCGTTTCTGCATCAAGAGCGGCAAAGCGATGTGCGACCCGCTCACCGAAGACGTGCGCACTTACGACACCCGTGTCGATGGCGAGGAGGTCCTGTTGCTGATCGGCTGATCGCGGCCTCTGATAGCGAACAACCAAGAGAGAACGCTCAAAAGAGATCCTTTGATAGAGAACCGCAGCGATATAACAAGAAAGACTCTGGAGAATAATAATGAAACGCACAGTTCTTACCGCCCTAGCCGGCCTGTCTCTGACCCTCGGTGCCAACCTGGCCTCCGCCCAGATGCTCTCATTCGCATCACCACCCCAGGGCTCGGTGTGGAACACCATGAGTACCGCCATGGCCAACGTGGCCCGTTCCGAACAGAACATCAACGCGCTGGTGCAGCCGTTCAGCGGTAACCGCGCCATGATGGATGCGGTGGACCAGGGCATGGCCGAGTTCGCCATCAATGACGTTAACGATGTGATCGTCGCCGTGCGCGGCGAAGAGGACTACAACGACCGCCAGCGCAAGAATCTGCGCGTGGCGCTGCGCATCAGCCCGCAGCCGATCGGCATTTTCGTACGCGAAGACTCGGGTATCGACAGCATCGCTGATCTCAAGGGTAAAAAGGTCGCCGGCGGCTGGAATGCCTTCCCGCTGGGTCGCCCACACATGGCGGCGATGCTCGCCACCGGCGGTCTCGGTTGGGACGATGTGGACCAGGTGCCGGTCCCTGACCTGATCCGCGCCGCCGACGCCCTCTCTTCCGGACGTCTCGACGCCACCTACTTCGCCGTAGGCGGCCCGAAAGTGGCCGAGGTTGATGCTTCAGTCGGCGGGGTGAAATTCCTGCCGGTAGCCTCCGACGACACCGCCAACGCAGCGATGGCCAAGATCCGTCCGGCGTTCTACTACTCCGTGGTCAATCCCGCTCCGCACTATGCCGGCGTCGAAAAGCCGATCGAAATGGTGACCTGGGATAACGTGCTGGTGGTGGGTGCTAACGTTTCCGATGAACAGGTTTACCAGATGGTTGCCGCGGTGCTGGAGAACAAGGAGAAGCTCATCGAACTGTTCCCCGGCTTCAGAAACCTGACCGTGGATACCCCGCACAAAAGTTACCCCTCCCTTGAGTATCACCCGGGCGCCGTGCGCTACTTCAAGGAAAAGGGACTCTGGCAAGAGTAATCAGTTGCCGTCAGGAGGTCTGTCATGAGTGATCATGTATCCGTTCATGAACCCAAGGCACTGAAAGCGACAAGGACCCTGCTCGGGTCTCTTATCGCCATTGCCGCTATCGCTTACGCATCCGATCTGTTCAGCCGTATCGGTCTGGCGATCTATACCGAGCAGTACCTGGCGGTGGTGCTTGGCACCAGCCTGGCGCTGGTGTTCCTCAAACCCCAGGCAAATCCAGCCCGGCGTGGCATGGATGCCTGCGTAGCCGTTGTCGCCTTTATCGCGGGCCTGTATCTGGCGGTACAGTACCCGATGCTGGTGGAGCGACAGCTGGATATGCCTCCGGCGGCACTGGCGCTTTCCGGCCTGTTTTTCGTGCTGGTACTGGAAGGGCTGCGCCGCGTCATCGGCATCACGTTGGTGATCGTAGTGCTGGCGTTTCTCACCTTCGCCCTGGTGGGGCATAACTTCTCAGGGCCCTTGCAGACCCGGCAGATCGATCTGGACCGGCTGATGGTCTACGTGGGTATCGATACCAACGGCATGCTGGGCCTCACCCTCAGCGTGGCCGCTACCATCGTTATCGGATTCGTGCTGTTCGGCCAGTTGCTGCTGCGCTCAGGCGGCGCCGACTTCTTCAACGATATGGCGTTGACACTGATGGGCCGCTCCAAGGGCGGCTCCGGCAAGATCGCCACCATCGCCTCAGCGCTGTTTGGTTCCATCTCCGGTGTGGTGGTCTCCAATATCGTCGCCACCGGCGTGGTGACCATCCGCATGATGAAACAGGGCGGCTTCAAACCGCAGACCGCCGCTGCCATCGAAACCGTGGCCTCCACGGGCGGGCAGATCATGCCGCCGGTGATGGGTGCCGTGGCGTTCCTGATGGCGGAGTTCCTGCAGATCAGCTACTCCGAAGTGGTACTGGCGGCGCTGGTGCCGGCGATCCTCTACTACGCCTCGCTCTATATCCAGGTGGATCTGGAAGCGGCCAAGGAGGAGATCAAAAAGATCGATCCGGCACTTATTCCGCCGAAAAAGCAGGTATTCAGCCAGGGCTGGATCTTTGCCATCCCCTTCGCAGGCGTAATCGGCGCCCTGTTCTTCTTCAACCTGAGGCCGGAAACCGCCGCCCTCTGGGGGGCACTCGGTGCGCTGATCGTAGGTCTAGTGCGTGGCTATAACGGCAAACGCATGGGGCTGGCCGATATCCGCGATGCGCTGGCTGAAACCGGTCACTCCATCGTCGATATCATCATGATCGGCGCAGCGGCTGGCTTTATTATCGGCATCCTCAACGTCACCGGTCTCGGCTTCGGCCTGACCTACGCGCTGGTACAGCTCGGCCAGGGCAACCTGTTCCTGCTGTTGGTGATCGCCGCTGCGGTCTGCATCGTGCTCGGCATGGGTATGCCCACCGTGGGTGTATATCTCCTGCTGGCGGTACTAGTCGCACCCTCGCTGGTGCAGGTGGGCGTAGAACCGATCGCCGCACATCTGTTCATCTTCTACATGGGCATGATGTCGATGATCACGCCGCCGATCGCCATCGGTGCGTTCTTCGCCGCGAGTATCGCCAAGGCGGACCCGATAAAGACCTCGTTTACCGCCATGCGTCTGGGCTGGACCGCGTACATCATCCCCTTCCTGTTCGTCACCTCACCGGCACTGCTGCTGATCGGTGATCCCATGTCGAT
Organism: Marinobacterium lutimaris; assembly: GCF_900108065.1. Taxonomy (GTDB): domain Bacteria; phylum Pseudomonadota; class Gammaproteobacteria; order Pseudomonadales; family Balneatricaceae; genus Marinobacterium_D; species Marinobacterium_D lutimaris. The sequence continues at coordinate 760,469 of NZ_FNVQ01000002.1, forward strand.
CGCGGTATCGGTGGTCTCGGCACTGGTGGGTGTCTGGGCCGTATCAGTGGGTTTTGTGGGCTACCTGGGCCACAAGCGTAAACCGGCGGCACGGCTGGCGTTCATGATCGCCGGCGCCCTGTTCCTGGTGCCGCTACCGGGAGAAACCGAACTGCTGATCGGCGCCCGCCTGGCGGGGCTGGTGATCCTGGGCCTGCTGATCGGTTTCTCCTGCTCGGCCAAGGGCCGGCTGGCGGTACGCACCGAGTAGTCATCAGAAAAAAGTCCTAGCAGAGAAAGAGCAATCCCTGCGAAAAGGCGTCTAAACAGCGCCAAACAAAAAACCCGGCCTCAGCGCCGGGTTTTCTTTTGTCTAAAGCTGCACTCAGCCTGCTTCTGTTCGGGCCAGGTAATGAGCAAAGCGGTGAATCCCCGGGCCGCTGATAAACGAGATTACCCCAGCCGCGGGCCAGGCCAGTATCCAGGCGTGCATCCAGTAATCGAGAAAGCCCTCGATCAGCCCCACGTTAAGAAACGTGACCCAGGCGGACATAAAAAAGGTCAGCACCAGCGACATCAGGATCGCAAACAGAATCCGGTGCTTCATAGCAAGATTCATAGACAGCTTCATCGAAAGTCTCCTATCCGGTTAATCGATGCACCCAGCCTATGCGATTGCATATTTAGCGAACATACCGATAATCGTTAGCACTGTTTGCATTTTTGAGAAGCTGAAGCCCGAACACATGCTGGATAACCTGCGTATTTTTATCGCCGCCGTGGAAAAGGGCAGCCTCAGTGGCGCCGCTGCTGCACTTGAAATGACGATCGCCACCGTATCCCGGCGCGTCAGCGAGCTGGAGAAGAGCCTGGGCTCGGAGCTGCTCCACCGCAGCAACCGGGGGTTGAGCCTTACTCCGGCGGGACAGCGCTATTACGATGAATGCGCCGCCTATATCCGCGAGGTGGAAACCCGCCTGGCCGATCTGGATGCCTCACTGAATGAGCTGGCCGGGGGCCTTCGCATCTGCGCGCCGCGCAATATCGGCAGCGGCCCTCTGGATCTGTTCTGGCAGCAGTTCGTAGCCCGTTATCCCCAGATCTCGCTGAGCCTGAACCTGGTCGACCCCAGCGCCGATATGACCGACGCCCGCGCCGATCTGAATATCTGTTCCGGCGAGCAGAAGAGCTCGGGTCTGATCCAGAAACATCTCGGCTCGATAACACCGGTGCTGGTGGCGGCACCTCAGGGACCTCAGCCTGAAACGCTCGACACCCTGGCCGAGGCACCGACCATCGCCGCCGATATTTTCAGTGACTGGACGCTGCACAACGCTGGGCAGACCTCTCCCATTAATAAACAGCATCAGCATCTCAGCAACGATATGTCGGTGACCCTGAACCTGGCCAAGGCGGGTGCCGGCGTTGCCCTGCTGCCGTTGAGCCTGGTGCATGACGCCCTGGCTGACGGCAGCCTGGTGCGAGTAATGCCCGAGTGGAGCGGTGCCGACCGGCCGATCTACCTGATCTGGCCCTATCAACGCGCCCTGTCGATTCGCGCCCGGGTGTTCCGGGATGCGTTAATCGACTTCCTGCGTGAACAGCGCTGGTTCAATAACGCGCCAGGCCTTTGAGCCAGGCGTCTACGGCTCGGCGGCAACTCCCTTAACGCCATACAGCCGTTGCATATTTACCGCCAAAAATCGATCGTCACGTTCTATTGGTTCGCTCCCGGCAACAGTGGCGTTGCAGAGTTTCGAATTGATTCTTTTCTGCCGATCAGAAAAAATATCAACAGTTGTTGATTTAATTCCCCTGCATCACTGACACCGATAACCCAATACTCCAGACCCTATGACCGAGCAACAGAAGTCTGCCGCACCGCGTCGGCGGGGTCGGCGCAGCAGCCAGGATATCTCCGGCCGCGAAGCGCTGATCCACGCGGCGATCCGCGCCTTTGCCCAACGGGGTTATGAGGGTGCAAGCCTGCGCATGATCGCCCGCGAGGCCCAGGTTGATGTGGCGCTCTGCGCCAGGCTGTTCGGTAACAAGGAGCAGCTCTGGCAGGCGGTTATCGCTCATCTTGCGGAGAAATTTGAATCGGATTATGCACACAGGCTTGCCGCACTGGAGAGCCTCAGTGAGCAATCGCCGCGACAGGCACTGGAGGGCTTTATCCGCCTCTATGCGGATATCTGCATGGCAACACCGGCGTTTACCGCCTTCCTGCTACAGGAGTCCAACGCCCACTCCCAGCGTCTTGAAATCATTATCGAGAAGCTGACCCGTCCACTGCTGCTACCCGCTCACGGCATCGTACGCAAAGCACAGGCGGCTGGCGTGGTCGCAGCCCGGGAGCCCGAGCTGTTTGTGCGTATGCTGACCTCGGCACTGGCGTTACCGATGACGACACCGGCGCTGCTGCCTGCACATACCCGAAGCGCGAGCAACCTGGAACAGCGCATTGTCGATGAAGTACTGAGTATTTTTCTGCTGCCCGAATCCGGCAACCCGCCGGTTTAAGTAGCCAGGTCCCTGGCTCTGTAGCGGGCTTTACACCCGACTTTTACAAGATTTAAACATTATGAACTCATCCATCAATAGACCCACTTTGGGGGCTAAAAGCCGCCTGTGGTTGGCGGGCCTGACCGCGGCGTTTGTGCTGGCAGGCTGCGCTTCACCGGAGGGGATTCACCCCCAGGCGGCGCTGACACAGCCCGAGGCCGTCGAGGGTGTCAGCCATCCGGCCGCAAACAGCGATAACTGGCCCAGCATCCGCTGGTGGCAGAGCTTTGCCGATCCGCAGCTCGACAAGCTGGTTGAACAGGCGATGCTGGATAACCCAACCCTGGAAGCCGCCGCCGCACGCATTCGCCGTGCTCAGGCCCAGGCTGGATTGACACTATCGCCCTCCGCCCCGCAGCTGAATGCCGACGTGAACGCCGGTATTCACGGCTGGCCCACCGATGATCACTACGGTCCCGGCGCCATGGCCGATACCGAAACCTGGGATAACCAGGCGATCCTCGGCTTCAGCTACGAGCTGGATCTGTTCGGCCGCCAGCAGGACCGCAAGCAGCGCGCCCAGCGGGATGTGGCCGTCAGCGAAGCCAGCGCCCGCGTGGTACAGCTGAACCTGACCGCCAACCTGATCCGCACCTATATCGCCTACGCGCTGAACTACGCCCAGCTGGACGTGCAGAAGTCACGCCTGGCGCAGCAGCACCAGATCGTCGATCTGACCCAAAAGCAGCTACAGGCGGGCATCGGCACTCGCTACGATCTGCAACAGGCCCGCGCCCAGCTTCCGGTGACCCAGCGCCGTATCCGCGCCCTGGAAGAAGCGATCGAGCTCAACCGCAATACGCTGGTCACGCTTGCAGCACGACCCTTAAGTGAAGCGCCCGAGCTGATCCGGCCCAGCCTGCTGCTGAACCGTCAGCTGAGCCTGCCCAGCGATCTGCCGCTGGAGTTGATCGGCCGCCGTCCGGACCTGGTGCTGAGCCGCTGGCAGATCGCCTCCCAGGCCAGCGCCGTAGATATGGCGCGCACCGACTTCTATCCCAACATCAACCTGGTGGCGAGCCTGGGCCAGGTGCTGACCAACGGCGCTCTTAATGATTGGGCCGATGCCGAGCGTCGCACCTTTACCGCAGGACCTGCGCTGTCACTGCCGATCTTCGATGGCGGCGCCCGTCGTGCCCGCCTTGGTATCGCCGCGGCCGAATATGACGAGGCGGTGCAGCAGTATAACGACACCCTGAGGCACGCCCTGCAGGAGGTCAGCGACCAGCTGATCCGCCAGCGCTCGGCCAAGGATCAGTCGGAGCTGGCGGACCTCGCGGTACAGCAGGCGGAACAGGTGTACGACACGGCGGAAAAAGCGTTTCAGCGCGGGCTGACCGACTACCTGCATGTGCTGGACGCCCAGACCCGACTGCTCGACCAGCGCATCGCCCGCGAACAGATCCACGCACAGCTGCTCCGTGTGCAGGCAGACCTGGCCCTCTCCCTGGGCGGTGGCGTGCAGTTCATAGCGCAGCCAGACGATGAACAGCTGACGCCAGCTCGCGTAGAAGTCAGTGCAGAGATCAGTGCACCATGAGTACGTTAAGCAAGGAACTGTTCAGCCGGGAGGCACACCGCAGCGCATTCCTAAACTGGCGCCTGGGCAACGGCAGCGGCTGGCTCTATGTAGCCAAGGTGCTGCTGGCGATGAGCCTGGCCTACTACGCCTCGATGATCCTGGAGCTGCCGCACACCCGTTCGGCGGCGCTGACCGTGTTGATCGTGATGCAGCCGGAAGCGGGACAGGTACTGACCAAGAGTATCTTCCGTCTGATCGGCACCCTGTTCGGTCTGATCGCCATGCTGACGCTGGTGGCGCTGTTTCACCAGCAGCCGCAGATGTTCATCCTCGGCACCGCGCTCTGGTGCGGTGTCTGTGTTGCCGGCGCGGTGCACTACCGCGATATGCGCTCCTACTCTTTCCTGCTGGCCGGTTACACCGTCGGCATGATCGGCGTGCCCGCGGCGATCACCCCCGATGCGGCGGTGAACCTGGCGGTGGGCCGGATGCTGGCGGTGGTGATCGGCATCATCTGCGGTGGCGTGGTCAGTGCGGTGATCTTTCCACGGGAAACCGCTGGCTCCATGCGCAATCAGCTGGTCAGCCGGGTCGGTCGCCTCTGCGGTTTCGCTCGCGCATCGCTGCTCGGTACGCTGGATCGCGACAGCCGCAACGCCCGCGGCCGCGCCCTGGCGGCGGAGAGTGTCTCGATTGAGGTGCTGCGCCAGGCCGCCACGGTAGAGAACCTGCAGTTGAAGCAGAAGAACCCGCTGCTGAAGGCACTGAACCGCCAGTACATGGCGATGGGAACACGTCTGCACTCCATCGGCCGCCTGCTGGAGCAGCTACGCAGCAGAGCCGAAGAGTCACAAGCCGAGGCCACTCTTCTTGCCCGGGTCGAACCTGTCGCTGCGCCTTTGCTGGAGCTGATGCAACGGCTGGAGAAAGCACCACCCCAGCCACAGGTTGCCGGCCAGCTGTTACGTGAGTTCGAACTGATCGAAGCCACTCTTAAGCAGAATATCCGCGATACCCGCGCCGATCTGCGCCAGCAAGTTACCGACCAGGAAGCGATGGAGCGTTTCGATACCCTTGTCGAACTGATGGTGCGCTTTGCCGAGCAGCTCGGCCAGTACCTGCGCGACTACAGCCGCCTGGACGATGAAAAGGTGCCGGAGTTCGACACGCAGTACACCGGCTTTCGCTCGCACACCAACCCGCTTTACGCCGTCACTACCGGCGCCCGTTCTGCACTGGTGATTCTGTTTGTGGCCTGGTTCTGGATCACCAGCGGCTGGGAGAGCGGCACCATGTCGATCCAGAACGCGATTATCGCCGCGGTGCTGACATCGACCGTACCCAACCCGAACAAGATGGCCCAGTCCGTGGCACAGGGCGCCATAGTCGGTTGTATCGTAGGCTTTATCGTCAGCTTTTTCGTGCTGCCCTATGTGGATGGTTTCCCGCTGATGATGGCCGCCATTGCGCCGGTATTCATCATGGGTGCCTGGATGAGCCTGTCGCCGCGCTGGGCAGGGCTTGGCTTTGGCTCGGTGGTGAACTTCTGCTTTGTGGCCTCGCCGGATAACCCGGCCAGCTTCCTGCCACAGCAGTTTGCCAACCAGTCGATCGCCAGTGTTGCCGGGTTCCTGATGTCATGCGTGTTGCTCGCCCTACTGTTTCCGCCGAGTGGACGCTGGCTGCATCGGGTGATGCTGCGTGATATGCGAGACCTGGCAGTAAAAGCGCTTACCGCTCCGCTGCCGGGGCTGGCCGCGCAACTGGATAGCCGCAGCCGTGACCTGCTCAACCAGACCTACAACATGTCTGGTGGCCAACCGCAGCAACAGCAGACCGCTCTGGAGTGGTGCTGCCATATCCAGGAAGTGGGCCATGCGGTGATCGAGCTGCGTACCCTGCTGCGCTCGGAAGCGCTCAATGACACAGACCCCGATGCTCCCTGGCGCCAGAGCCTGGACCAGATGGGACGGGCGCTGAGCCGGCTCTACATCAAGCCGGGCGCACGCAGCTTCGAGCGCGCTATGGAGCAGGTCGAACTGGCTATCGAGCAACTGCGTCCCGCGCTGGAGCCAGAGCAGGAACACTTTTCCAATTCACCGCGGCGCCAGCTGCTGAGCTACCTGCACTTTATCAAGGTCTCGCTGCTCGACCCGCAAGGCCCGCTCGCTATGTACCGCGAGCAGAACAACGCCACTTTAGAACAGGGAGTCGCCCATGCCGCGTGAGATCGCCTTTTACGGCTTCTATTTTCCGACCGTCACCGTGCTGTTTATCACCGCACTGCTGATTACCTGGGGTGTGGATCGCATCCTTGCCGGCACCGGCCTTTACCGCTGGGCCTGGCATCCCACCCTGTTACGTCTTGCCATCTATGTCGGCATCAGCTGCGCGCTGACGCTGCCTGTTTATCGCTGAGGTCCACCCATGACTCTGAAAAAACTCTACAGTATCGTTTTTACCCTGGTGATCGTGCTTGCAGCACTGCTGATGGTGCGCCTGCTCTGGCTGCACTATATGAACGATCCCTGGACCCGCGACGCCCGTGTCCGCGCCGACGTGATCAATATTGCCCCGGACGTAACCGGCGCCGTCGTTGCCCTCAATGTGCAGGATAACCAGCGCGTGAAGAAGGGCGACCTGTTGCTGCAGATCGACCCGGCCCGTTATGAGCTGGCGGTAAAACGCGCCCAGGCCCAGGTGGAAGCCCAGGAAGCGATGCTTTCACTGCGCACCGATGAAGCCCGCCGTCGCGCCGATGCCGATGCCCTGGTCGTCTCCCGCGAGAGCCGCGACCAGGCAGAACGCGCCGCGCAGACCGCCAAGGCGGAACTGGACCAGGCCCGCGCCCAGCTCGACGCCGCCCAGCTCGATCTTGAACGTACAACGGTCTTCGCTCCAGAAGATGGCTATATCACCAACCTCAACGTTCACACCGGTGATTACGTGCACGCCGGCCAGGCTTCACTGGCGCTGATCGATGAACACTCCTTCTGGGTCTACGGCTATTTCGAAGAGACCAAGCTGCCGCTGGTCAAACCCGGCGCGGCTGTGGATATCACCATGATGAGCGGTGTGAAGATGAAAGGTCAGGTGGAGAGCATCGCCCGCGGTATCTACGATGCGGACAACCCGCAGAGCAATGAACTCACCGCCAACGTCAGCCCCACCTTCGACTGGGTGCGCCTGGCCCGCCGTATCCCGGTGCGCATCAGCATCGATGAGATACCCGAAGGTGAAACCCTCACCGCCGGCACCAGCTGCACCGTGGTGCTGACCGGTGTAGATACCCGGAAATGGTGGCAGATATTCTGAGCGCGCCAGCAGCCCGCTGATACGGCGAGCAAAGCTCCCGCCTCAGCCTTAAACATAAAATCCCGATTTTCAGACCGGGATTTTATGTTTTCAAGCCGCCGTCACTGCAGAAATCCTGTTCAGCGGATCTCCGTCAGCAGCAGCTGACCAGCAAAGTGCGCCGCCAGGTTATCCACAACCAGCTGCGCCATAGCGCCGCGTGTTTCTTCGGTACCGCTGGCACAGTGCGGTTGCAGGACCAGGTTATCCATGGCGAGCAGCGCCTGCGGTACGTGGGGTTCATCGACGAACACATCAAGTCCCGCGCCCGCCAGTTTTCCCTGCTCAAGCAGCTCAACCAGTGCGGCTTCATCCACCACCGAGCCACGGGAGATATTGATGAAGTATCCCTCGGGTCCCAACGCTGCGAGCACCTCGCGGCTTATAAGGCACTCAGTCTCAGGCCCACCTGGAATAACCGGGGCGAGAATATCCACATCGCGGGCCAGCGCGACCAGGTCGTCGTAATAGCGGTAGGGCTGATCAGGCTGGGGCCTGCGCCCATAGTAGCTGATGCATATACCGGATGCCTGGGCTCGCAGCGCCAGCGCCTTGCCTATGCGTCCAAGGCCCACGATACCCAGCGTCTTGCCCTTGAGCGAGCGGTTCAGCGGCATCATCCCCTTGTTGATCCAGTCTCCGCTGTTGATCCATTCGACGCCCATCAATAGACGACGCACAGTAGCCAGCAGCAGCATCATGCCCATATCGGCTACGTCATCGGTGAGTACATCCGGGGTATTGGTGACGGGGATGCCACGCTCGCGGCAGGCCTCCACACACAGGGTATCGAAGCCCACGCTGGAGCAGCAGACGATCTCCAGGTTCGGCAGTTGCGCCATCAGTGACTCCTCAAAACCTGCGCCATGGGAAGTGATCACCGCGCGGATATCGGCACCGACCTCGCGGAGCATCGCCTCTTTCTCGACCGCAGAAGCCAGATCGTAACGATGCAGACGATAGGTCTGCTCCAGCATTTTCATCTGCACGGGACGGTTTGGCCCAACGACCAGGATATCTATTTTTTCCATAATGTCTGTTTGCACATCCTTTTGGTTTTTTGTATCGATTCCGTTTTATTCAGTGCTTGTCTGACAGGTTAAAGGATTTCCAACAATCACTACGGACGACACCAGTTAATGGAAACCTTGCCACTAACTCAGGCTTTAAACCATACCGCTGGATTAGAACAGTTCGTTCCCCACATCAATCCGTTTTTAGCTGTTTTCGACTGTCATCCATATAAAATCAGATCTAAACGAATAGCCTTTATAATCGAATAATTGATTGAAGGATAAAAACAGAAAAATCCCATTAGACGGGATTGACAAAAGGAAGGATGAATATCGCAGGGGAATAGATTGAAGGTCTGAGCCCAACCGAGATGATCCATCATCCCGGTTCGTAGCTCGCCTGGCGAAGGGAGAGAAAACAGGCTTAAAGGCCCGGTTCGCCAGGGATAGACAGGGCTGGAGAAGCCCTAAAGCAAGTCATTGTATAGTTAAAGCCAGGGTTGTCTTGACTACTCTTGTCGCGTGATAACTGAGGCTCGATACCTGAAACTCTATACCTTAAAAGACAGCGAATAATATCCCTGAGCTTTTTCTATACAATTTTTACGCGGGGAAACTCTGTTACGATACAGCGTTGAACCGATTACAGGTTCGGGTGAGTAATGGTGAACAGATAGTCACGCTCGCCGCTGGTCAGAATTTCCTTGGATTCTTTGTCGCTTTTGTCTGCTGTTTTAACAGCCTGGTCGCGAGCGGTAGAAGCCTGAGCCAGGTGGATTTCGTTCTGAGCCTTGGCGCTTTCAGCTGTGTCATTTGCAGGGGTTGCCTGGGCGATGCCAGCGAAACCAACGAGTGCTGCAGCAAGTGCGAATTTTTCGATACCTTTCATGGATAAATACCTCTATTTTGCGAGCTTCTTCGTTAAGGAGGGACACCGGCTAAAGAAGCTGATTTACGATGGGATGTACGGTGTTTCTTTCTAGTGATTGCTATTCTACTAGTGCACTACCGCCGTGATAATATGGCAAAAACACCAAAGATTAGTGCATGAGAGCAACAATAAAATGGACGATCTTAACGACCTTTTCTTCTTCTGTGCCGTGGTCAAACACAACGGTTTTTCCGCTGCGGCGCGGGCGATTGGGGTGGAAAAAACCCGCCTGAGCCGCCGCGTGGCGGACCTGGAGAAGCGCCTTGGCCTACGTCTACTGCGCCGTTCGACCCGTTCCATGACACTGACCGAAGCCGGCGAGCGCTTTTATCAGCAGTGCCAGAAGGTGGTGGACGATGCGGAGCAGGCTTATGAGAGCATCGCCGAGCTGAAGAACGAGCCCAGCGGCAAGGTAAAACTGAGCTGCCCGGTTATTCTGGCGCAGAGTTATCTGGCGCCGATCTTATCCGGTTTTATGGAAGCCTATCCCAAGGTTTCCCTGCTGGTCGTGGCCACCAATCGACAGATCAACTTTATAGAGGAACGCTTCGACCTGGCGCTGCGAGTCACCCCGGCCATCGAGGATTCCGCCAGTCTGGTCGCCCGCGAGCTGGGCGGCGCCAGCCGGATTCTGGTAGCCAGCCCCGATTTCCTGGAACGTAACGGTCACCCGGAAAAGCCAGAGGACCTGAACGCTCAGGCGATCATCTCGGATATTCAGGATGGCGAAGTGCAGTGGGCACTCTCAACCGCAGACGGGCATAGCCATACCCTTGATCTCACCCCAAGGCTTGTCACCAACGATCTGCGAGTGCAGGTCGAGGCGGCCGCTGACGGAGTCGGCATCGCCCTGCTCCCCGAGCCTATAGCCTCGGACGCCCTGCGCACTGGCGAACTGATACACGTGCTGCCCGAGTGGAGCGGCTCGAGACACACCATCTACCTGGTCTATCCGCGCCCCCGCGGCATGCTGCCCTCAGTGCGCAGCCTGATTGATTACCTGGTGGAAGAGATTCCGAAAACCCTGGACGATTAATTGCCGATTAATTGCCGATTAATCCTCGCTAGGGCGCTCCAGCAGCACCGGCCCGCTGGCGTCGTCGCCGAGTACATCGTCCGGGTTTTTCAGCGGGCAGTCGTCCAGTGAAAGACAACCGCAACCGATGCAGCCGTCCAGCTCATCACGCAGGCGGCGCAGGGTTTCAATACGGCTGTTGAGGATCTCGCTCCAGCGCGATGACGCCTGTTTCCAGTGTTCCAGGCTGATCTTTACGCCATATTCGTAGCTGCCCAGGGTTTCCTTGATCTCATCCAGGGGGATACCGGCACGCTGGGCCACTTTGACGATGGCCAGGTAGCGCAGCACGCTGGGCGTATAACGGCGCTGGTTGCCGTTGTTACGCTTGCTGATGATCAGCCCCTTGGATTCGTAAAAGTGGATCGCCGATACGGCGACACCGCTGCGCTGGGATACCTCGCCCACGCTGAGTTCTCTTGGGGGGCCTGCGGGTTTATCCAAAGCCCTGTCCTCTCTTATCGTTGTTCGGTTGGTCTGTTTTAGCCCTAAAAAGCCGGAGCGCCCGATTAACCGGAACGCTCCGGAAAATCGCTGGATTTAAGGGCCTTCAGTGGTAGCAAGCAGTGATGGCTTCAGTGACTGAGAGCCACCGCCCTGCCAGCCGCCGCCCAGCGAGCGGAACAAGCCGACCAGCGCCAGTTGACGCTGAGTCTGAACATCTACCAGGCCACGCTTGGCACTGAAGTCATTACGCTGCGCCTCTAGGTAACGCAGGTGATCATCGACGCCGGCGTTATAGCGCGACTGCGACAACCGTAGCGCTTCGGTACTGGAGCCTACCAGGGCACGTTGCGCGGTTTCCTCTCTTTGCAAAGTATCGTTGGCGACCAGCGCATCCGCCACATCGGTAAACGCCTGCTGGATCGACTGCTCATAGTCCTGGATGGCCATCGACTTGCGTACCTCGGCCAGGTCGAGATTAGCCTGGTTACGGCCGCCATCAAAAATAGGCAGCGTCAGCCGGGGCATAAAGGCCCAGCTGCGCTGCCCTGAGGAAAACAGGTCGGACAACTCGGCACTGGCGCTACCGTAGGACCCGGTCAGCGAGATGCGCGGGAAGAACGCCGCCCGCGCAGCACCGATACGGGCGTTTCGCGCCATCAACTGACGCTCGGCAGCGCGAATATCGGGGCGCTGCTCCAGCAGTTCCGAGGGCATACCAGGTTGCAGCTGTTGCTGGATCAGGTAGCCCGCAACCGGCTCCGCCGGCAGCAGCGAATCCTCCTCGGTGATGCCGGTCAGCAGCATCAACGCATTGCCGGACTGGCGCACCTCTCGGTCGATCCGTTCCAGCTCAACCCTCACCTGCTGCACCAGCCCCAGCGCTTCCTGGTAATCCAGATCGGTGGCTGCGCCAAACTCACGCCGGGCGGCGATCAACTTCAGCGATTCCTCCCGTGCCTCCAGGGTTCGGCTGGCCAGATCGTAACGCTGCTGCGCGCCGTTACGGGCGAGGAAGGTACGGATCACCTCCGCCACCAGGCTGATACGGGCGCTGTTGGCCGCCTCTTCGGTGGCAAGGTACTCCTGCAGCGCAGCATCGGAGAGGTTGCGCACCCGGCCAAACAGATCCAGCTCGAACTCGGCCATCCCCAGGCTGGTCTGGTACTGGTGCTGCACATTATTACTGCCGGGGGTACGCAGATCATCCGGCAGCCGCTGCCCCTGACCCTCGGAGTTAAGGTTGAGCCCCGGCAGCTGTTCGCTGCGCTGGATGCCATAGGTGGCGCGGGCTGCTTCCACGTTGAGCAGTGCCTGCTTCAGGTCGCGGTTATTATCCAGCGCTACCTGAACCACCCGGGCCAGCGACGGATCGGTAACAAAGCTCTGCCAATCCAAAAGCTGAATTGCCTGAGCAGTAGTATCTGCACCGGCAACCTCCTGCTGCTGCCAGCTGTCAGGCACCGGCGCTTCCGGCCGCTTATACTCCGGCGCCAGCGAACAGGCGGCGGTCAGGGAGGTCAGGCTTAGCAGCAGAGTAAGCCGCTTGATCTGTACAATCTTAGGCATGAGATTGCTCCTCTACGGCAAGGCCCGCTTCGAGATCACGTTTGGACGGCTGTGCATGGTTGCGCGCAATCAGGCTGTAGATGGTCGGCAGCACGAACAGCGTAAACAGGGTGCCGATCAGCATACCGGTGACCACGACGATGCCGATGGCAAAGCGGCTGGCGGAACCGGCGCCACCGGCGAACAACAGCGGCACCAGGCCTGCGACCATGGCCGCTGTGGTCATCAGTACCGGACGCATACGGATCACTGCCGACTTGTGCATTGCCGCCATGGGCCCGAGCTTCTCGTTGCGCTGGATATCGTTGGCGAAGGAGACCATCAGTATGCCGTGCTTGGAGATCAGGCCAATCAACGTCACCAACCCGATCTGGGTGTAGATGTTCATGGTGGTGTAACCGAGCCAGATCGGCAGTAGCGCACCACAGATCGCCAGCGGCACGGTCACCAGGATGACCAGCGGATCGCGGAAGCTCTCATACTGAGCCGCCAGCACCAGGAAGATCACGATCAGCGCGAAGCCGAAGGAGATCACCAGCTGATTGCCCTCCTGCACGAACTGACGGCTGTCGGAGAGCCAATCGATACTGGCACCGGCCGGCAGCGGCTGGCTTTTGAGGAAGTCCACCGCCTGGCCCATGGTGACACCGGGCATCAGCACCGCCGACAGGGTCACCGCGTTCATCTGGTCGAACTGCGGCAGTCGGTTGGGCGCCGCCTGGATATTGACCTCCACCAGGTTCGCCAGCGGCAGCAGGTCGCCGGACTGGGAGCGCACGTAGTAGCCGGTCAGATCCTGGGGCCCACGGCGTTTGTCCTGGGGTACCTGGGCGATGACATCGTAGGAACGGTCGAACCAGTTGAAGCGGTTGACGTAGTTCTCCCCCACCAACATCGCCAGGGTATCGGCGATCTCCGACATGGAAACCCCCATCTCACCGGCCTTGGCCGCATCCACCGTCAGCCTTGCCAGCGGGCTGTCGAAGGCCAGGTCGCTGTCCACGTAGGCGAACAGACCACTGCCCCAGGCAGCGCCCTTGATGTTCTCCAGCGCGGCATAGAGCTCAGTGAACTCCGCCGGAGCTCGCAGCACCATCTGCACCGGCAGACCGCCGCTGCCCGCCGGCAGAGGCGCCGGCTGGAAGGCGGTGACATAGGCCCCGGTCACCGAGGATCCGCGCCCATTTAGTGTGCCCTCAACCTGGGAAGCGCTCATCTGGCGTTCCTCCCAGGGGGTCAGCACCACGCCGCCGAAGGCGTTGTTCTGGCCATCGGTGCCGTTGAGGAAGAAGCTGTTCTGGTAATCGGGCAGCTGACGGAACAGGCCTTCAACAGCCTTGGAGGCGCGCTCGGTGTAATCCACGTTGGCGTACTGAGGTGCCTTCACCGCGGTGAACACATAGCCCTGGTCTTCACCGGGTGCCAGCTCACGCTTGACGCCAAGGAAGAGGAAGACGATACCGGCCAGCACTACAACGCTGACCAGCAGCACCGCCGCACGGGCATGGAGAACTCGATCCAAAAGACGTCCATAGCCGTTGGCCAGAGAGGTCATAGCATGGTCGATCGATTGCGCCAGGCGCCCTTCCGAGACCGAGCTGTTCAGCAGCGCGCTACTCATCATCGGTGAAAGCGTCAGCGCTACCACACCGGAGACCAGCACGGCGCAGGCCAGGGTAAAGGCGAACTCCTTGAACAGCGCACCGGTGAGGCCGCCCATCAGACCGATCGGCGCGTACACCGCCGCCAGGGTGATGGTCATGCCGATCACCGGCCAGACGATCTCGCGGGCACCGAGAATCGCCGCCTTAACCGGCGTCAGCCCCTCTTCGATATGCCTGTGGATATTCTCCACCACGACGATGGCATCATCCACGACGAGGCCGATGGCCAGCACCATCGCCAGCAGCGTCAGCAGGTTCAGCGAGAAGCCGAACATCAGCATCAGCGCCGCCGTGCCCACCAGCGACAACGGGATGGTAACGATGGGGATAATCACCGAGCGGAAAGAGCCGAGGAACAGGAAGATCACGACGATAACGATCACCACCGCCTCGAGCAGCGTCTTGATCACCTCATCGATGGAGGCGTTTACGAAGCGCGCCATATCGAAGACGTTGACGATCTCCATCCCCGGCGGCGCCGCCTTGCGCAGCTCCGGCAGCAGTGCCTCGACACCGGCGACGATCTCCAGCGGGTTGCCGTCCGGTGTCGGCGTGATCGCGATGGAGACCACGCGCTTGCCGCCGCCGAGGAAGCTTGCGTCATAGTTCTGCCCACCCAGCTCCACGGTGGCCACATCGCCAAGGCGCACCACGCTGTTATCGGCGCGTTTCACCACCATATCGCGGAACCCCTGGATGCTGCGCACCTCGGTGGATGCCTGGATCGGGATCAGCGTGTCCTTGCCGCGCAGGGCACCGGGGGCCGCCTGCACGTTGTTGGCGCGCAGCGCGTTGGAGAGATCGCCGGCGGTGAGACGGTAAGCCGCCAGTTTCACCGGGTCGACCCAGAGACGCATGGCGTAGGTCTGCCCACCGTTCACATCGGCACCGGCCACACCGGGCACCGAGGTGATCAACGGCTGTACCACACGGGAGATGTAATCGGTGATCTCCGGAATGGTCTGGCTGTCGTTTTCAAAGGTCAGGTACTGCACCGCGGAGACACCGTCGGTGATCTTCTGGATCTGCGGGTCGAAGGCACCCTCCGGCAGGCGGTATTTCACCTGCTGTACCTTGGCCAGCACCTCGGTCATGGCGCGATCGGCATCGGCGTTAAGCACCAGCTTGGCGCGAATCTCGCTGCGCCCCATGGTGGAGGTCGATGTCAGGTATTCGATGCCGTTGGCGCTGGCGATCGCCTGGGAGATCGGCGTGGTCACAAACCCCTGCATGACCTCCTGGGAGGCACCCGGATACTGGGTGGTCACCACGATGGTGGCGCTTTCCATCTTCGGATACTGGCGCACCGGCAGAGAGAACAGCGAGGAGAGCCCCACCAGCAGGATCAGCGTACTCAGGGTGATGGAGAGGATAGGTCGTCGGATAAAGAGATCGGTAAAGGTCATGACTGCCCGCCCTCGGCGGCCGCTGCCTCCTCCGCATTCTGGCCATCACCGCTGTTATCGGCGCCGGCACCAACCACCTTGAGCTGGCTGTTCGGCTGCACCCGCAGCTGACCCTCGGTGACCACCAGATCGCCCGCCTTAAGGCCGCTGCCGATCACCACCTGGTCACCGATACGGCGGCTGACGGTCACCGGTACGAATTCCGGCTTGCCGATCTGCTCGGCGTTGAGCTCACGCACCACCAGCGCGGAATCGCCATAGGCGGAGGTCAGGATCGCGGAGGCCGGCAGCAGCAGTGCATCGGGCTCGGTATGCAGATCCAGCCGCACACTGACATACATGCCGGGGCGCAGTTGCTGGCCCTCATTAACCATCAGCGCCTGCACCCGCAGGTTACGGGTATCGCGGTTCACTTGGGGCTCCAGGGCGCTAACTTCAGCGGTCAGCGTTGCACCCTCGGTGATCAGCTCTATCGGCTGGCCCACAGCGATATTGCTACGCTGACGCTGCGGCAGATCGAAGTTGATAAAGAGTTCAGACAGGTTGGTCAGCGAGGCCGCCGTATCGCCAGGGTTCAGGTACTGGCCAAGATCGATGTGTCGCAGGCCCACCTCGCCGTCAAAGGGGGCGATAATGCGCTTCTGCTGGATACGCGCTTCAAGCTGGGCGATCTGGGCGCGGGCCTGATCATACTCGGCCTGGCGCTGCTGCAGTTCTTCCTGGGTCATGGCGCCGGAGGGCGCTAGCTGGCGGGCGCGGGCCAGCTGATTGCGGGTGAAGGTTTCACGGGCCTTGGCGGCGGCAAGATCGGCCTCTTCCACCGAGGTATCCAGGGTCACCAGCACGTCTCCGGCGGCTACCTGCTGGCCGGCACTGAAATCGATAGCCGCCACCTTGCCGGAGACCTCGGCGGTTAGCATCACCTGCTGTACCGCTTCCAGCTCACCGGGCACCTCCAGCGTATCGGGCACATCCTGGCTTTCCAGCCTGATTGCCGTCACATCCACCGGCGCGCCGCCATGCCAGCCACCGGATGCCGAATTCTGGGTTTTCCAGAACCAGAGACCGCTGATTATCGCGGCCAGTACAAGAAGAACAACGATCAGTGTCTTCCACCCTGCTCCCCTGGCGGGAGATGACTCATTCTGCACCTGTGGCGTCATTGGCAATCCGTCCTGATATTTATTTGCCCAGTTACTTTGCCCAGCGGCCTATGCGGTCCGGCAACTCTGGACATGCCCGTTTCGGGTCAATCACTGTTGGGTTATAAGATGTCTGGTTAGTCGCGGTGAATAACGCCGAACGGCGGTCAATCTCTGCTCAGCTAACCCGGGATTCGCTGACTTTACTGCCTCAAGTAAACTTTAGGTCAAGCAGGCTTTTGGTTTTTTATTGCAGACGTTTTTGAATGGGATAGCTGAAGCGCCAGCCAGGGACAGGAAAGCCAAAGCCTGAAACGAAAAAGCCGGCCATCGCTGTAAAGCGAGGCCGGCTGAAGAAAAACCGGGCATTCCCTGGCCCGAAGGCGATGTTGTAAAGGTACGGTTCTGAAGGGGATTAGAAATCGTAGCTAAGTGTCGCCATCACGCTGCGTCCTGCGCCGAAGTAGCAGATCGATTCGCTGTAGCAGGCACCAACATATTCCTTGTCGAACAGGTTGTTGACGTTCAGCTGAGCGGAGACGCCATCCAGCCCCATATTGCTGAGATCATATTTCACCAGGGCATCGGTCAGAGTGTAGCTCGGTGCTTCCAGCGTATTGCTTTCATTGACCCAGCTTTCGCCGATGTAGCGCACCCCAAGACCCAGTTTCAGGCTGTTGAGCGAGCCGTCATGAAACTCATAGGCACCCCAGGCAGACGCCATATGTTCCGGCGTCGCCACCGGCGTTTTGCCCTCGGTGCCGGTGGTGGATTTCTGCACTTCCACATCGGTGTAGGTGTAGCTGGCCTGCAGGGTCAGGTTATCGGTCAGACGTGAGAGCGCTTCCAGTTCAACACCGCGGGAACGCACCGAGCCCACCGCCTCATAGGCATAGGTGGTGCGGTTCATATTGGCGACGTTATCCTGATCGATCTGGAACAGCGCAACGCTGTAGCGATCACCTGAACCGTTGGGCTGATATTTAAGACCGAACTCGTACTGGCTCGCCTCGGTGGCCTTAATCAGATCACCGTTTTCATCCACATTGGCGCTGGGGCTGAACGACTCGGAGTAACTGATATAGGGCGCTACGCCGTTATCGAACAGGTACATCAGCGCCGCACGACCGCTGAAGTGTTCATCTTCCAGCTCTTCATCACCCTGTACACCGGTGAGCATGTTGTCGTACTCGTTGCGCACCTCGACCCAGTCATAGCGGCCGCCCAGAGTCAGGCGCCAGCGATCCAGCGCAATCTGATCCTGCAGATAGACACCGGTCTGCTCCAGCCTGCGCTCATTGTCCTGGTAGGGGTTGATGCGGCCTGTTGCGCCGTACACCGGATCGAAAGCATCGATCGGCGCGAAGTCGGTGTTGTAGGCGGCATCGTAATCGGAGGTCCAGTAGGCATCGGTGGTGCGATGCTGGTAATCCAGGCCGGTCAACAGCGTATGACGGGTGGACCCGGCCTCAAACTCTGCAAGCAGCTGGTTATCGATGGCGAAGGCGTCCAGCTCTTCATCGGCGCCAAAGAAGGTACGCGGCAGTGTATCGCCAACCCAGTACCCAAGATTATACACCTGGCCATAATCCACCTGAGTATTCACGTAGCGAACGTTCTGACGTGCTGACCAGACCTCGTTGAAGCGGTGCTCCAACTGGTAGCCGATCATGGTCTGCTCACGGTCGAACTCTTCGAACTTCTCTTCGCCGTCGAAAAACTCGTTGGAGATGCGGCGACCGTTATGATCAAACAGCGTCCCCTCTGCCGGCAGGCCGCCGTAGAATCCGCCTTCCGGATCTTTCTGCAGATAAGCCATCAGCGTCAGCGTGGTGACATCGCTCAGATCCAGCGTCAACGAGGGCGCCAGACTGTAGTGCTCCTCTTCCACCTTGTCCCACTGGGTATCGGACTGGTACACCCGCCCGACCACACGGTAGGCAGCACTGCCGGACTCGCCGATCGTATCGCCCATATCGAAGCCGAGGCTCGCGGTGCCATCATTACCTATACCCGCCTGAATCTGGCGATGCTGTTCGAACAGCGGCTTCTTGCTGGTCAGCGCCACGATACCGCCCGGCGCCGCCCGGCCATAAAGTACCGATGACGGACCCTTGACCACCTCGATCCCCTCCAGGAAATAGGGATCGATCTGCATGATGCTGTAGGTACCCTTGTCGTTGAGCAGCTTCAGGCCATCCAGATACTGGTTGTCGATACTGTCGCTGCCAAAGCCGCGCAGCTTGATGGCGTCGTAACGCCCAGCGGTGGAACCGTACTGGCCGGTGAACACCCCGGCGGTATAGCGGGTGGCTTCCTGCACATTGCGGGCGCCCTGCTCTTCAATCTGCTCCTCGGATACCAGGGAGATCGACTGCGGAGTCTCCACAAAGGGGGTTTCCGTTTTGGTAGCGCCGCGGGTGGTCGTGACCTCCAACATATTCAGATTGACGGAAGCATCCTGCGTTTCTGCGGCAAACACGACAGGCGAGCTGATACCACCCAGGGCAAGCGCGACTGCGAGGGATATCTTGGAGGGTCGGAACATCAGAGAAACCTCTTCGCTTAGAACGTAACTGTAATACGAATTATTCTCTTTTTTATCTTCTTCGAGGTATTGGCAGTGCCAGGGTTCGTATGCGCAATGACAAAACGCGCGTCCCGACGCTAAATGACGGCTCGGGGACTAACGCCAAATTCACGGCGGAATGCGGTAGAAAAGTTGGTGGCGTGTCGATAACCCGCCCGGTGCGCCGCCTGCTGCACACTAAACCCCTGCTCCAGGTAGCGGCGTCCCAGTTCCAGCCGACAGCGCCGCAGGTAATCGAACACAGAGATACCATAGGCCGAACGAAACTTGCTGCGCAGGCTGCTGGCACTCATCGCCGCCTGCTGAGCCAGACCATCCAGGGTGTACTCCCGCGTGGGCTCAAACTCCAGTTGCTGCCGCACCGCTTCCAGCCGCTGATAGTCTCGCTGGCTGGCCGGCCCCACACTTGGCGGTTGGTATGCCGCTTCCGGCAGACCATAAGCGATCAGTTGCAACGCCAGCCCCTCCAGCAGCAGTTGCCGCTGAATATCCGGTCGATTCAGTTCACAGCAGTTGTACAACTGCGCCAACAGAGACTCAGGCACCGACCAGGCCAGTGCCCGGTTATAGATTCCCTGAAGAATCGAGTTCATGGAGGTTGTCAGGGCACTGCCAACCGCGGCACTGCCGGGATCAACAGCGAGTGTCAGGCTGTGCAGTTTCTGCCCCCCGGTTTGCGTTGCCTCAAGCGCAAACTCAGGACTGAGCTGCAGGCTCAACGCCTGCCCCGCAGACAGCTTGTGACTCAGAGCCCCCACCGAAAGCTCAACCTCTCCCGTCAGCACGATCACCATCAGCAACGGCGCATGACCATGTGAAGCGGAGCTGTAGGTCTGGAACAGTTCCAGTTCGGACTCGGTAAAGCGAAAGCCGGAGGGTAGTACAACCTCGTCAATTCGCCCCTGGGCAATCACTGGGTTCAGCTCAGCCTGAACGATAGAGCCGTTTGAGAGGCACCGATCATGAAAGCGATAATCTATACCGTACTCCCGCCCGAACTCGAGAAAATCACTCTCCCGGAAAGAGCGTACGGCTTCGAGCGCACCAGGTTGCATAAAACGCCTCACGCCGGAAACCAGCTTCAGTGAACAGAAAGATAAAAGCCGGTCGGGGTTACAGCCCACCGTCTTAGACAGGACAAGACTCTACAGTAAACAGTTCTCATTTCCAGTGCATAAAGAATGGCCAAAAACAGGCAGTCCTCCTTTAGCCCGCCTAATCTTCGACCAGACCCGCGGGGCTCCCACCGATACTACCTCTGGGACAAAGGGCCACTGTTCCTTAACAGTGTTATCCACAGCTTTTGTAGATAACTCACAACGAGTTTTCTACTCGCCGCAGAGCGTCCCAGCCCTCGGCTACTGCGAAGACAGCAGTGCCGACTATTGCGCACTCGAAATAACCTGTACCTGTCTTTGCCACAGCTGGTTTGGTACTCTGACGCGCTGCATTACTCCCAACCGCTCCCCGGAAGAATCATGGACACAAGCAAAGTCAAAACAGCCGCCGACACCAACCACACCCCGATGATGCAGCAGTATTTCAAGATCAAGGCCGAGCACCCTGATCAGCTGCTTTTCTATCGTATGGGTGACTTCTACGAGCTGTTCTATGACGACGCCAAGCGGGCGGCGAAGCTCCTCGATATCTCGCTGACAGCGCGGGGTAAATCTGGCGGCGAGCCTATCCCCATGGCGGGCATCCCCTATCACGCCGCCGAAGGCTATATCGCCAAGATCGTGCGCGCCGGCGAGTCGGTAGTGATCTGTGAACAGGTGGGCGATCCGGCCACCAGCAAGGGACCGGTTGAGCGTCAGGTGGCACGCATCGTTACTCCGGGAACGCTCAGCGATGAGGCCCTGCTGGATGAGACCCGCAACAATCTGCTGGCGGCGATCGATGCTAATAATGGCAGTTTCGGCATGGCGCTGGTGGATATCAGTTCGGGCCGTTTCAGCCTGCTGGAGGTGGACTCCGAAGAGGGCCTGCTGGCAGAACTTGAGCGTCTGCGCCCGGCGGAGATCCTTTACCCGGAACACTCGGGCCTGAGCAGCGTGCTGGCCAACCGCCGCGGTCTGCGTCCCCAGGCGCCCTGGCACTTCGAATTCGATACGTCACAGCGCCTGCTGTGTCAGCAGTTCAATACCAAGGATCTGAGCGGGTTCGGCTGCGATCACCTGGAGCTTGCGATCGGTGCCGCGGGCTGTCTGCTGCAATATGCGCGTGATACCCAGCGCAGCGCCCTGCCCCATATCCGCCGTATCCAGGTGGAACAGCGTTCGGAGGCGGTACTGCTCGACGCCTCGACCCGCCGTAACCTGGAGCTGGATCAGAACCTGGGCGGCGGTACGGAAAACACCCTGGCCTCAGTGCTGGATAAGACCCGCACGTCCATGGGCGGACGCCTGCTGCGACGCTGGCTGCACCGTCCGCTGCGCGATCGCAGCACCCTGCTGGCGCGTCAGAGCGCCATCGGCTGGCTGCGCCAGGGATTTCAGTTTGAGGATATCTCCGACACCCTGCGCTCAGTGGGCGATATGGAACGTATCCTCTCCCGCGTGGCGCTGCGCTCTGCCCGTCCCCGCGACCTGGAGCGACTGAAAATGGCCCTGGCCTGCCTGCCAACGTTGCAGCAGCAGTTAGCCACCGAAGACGCGCCGCGTATCCATGAGTTGGCCGCGCAGATCGGCACTTTCCCCGCGCTTGCTCAGTTGCTGGAGAAAGCCATTATCGAAACACCGCCAATGCTGATCCGCGACGGAGGCGTGATCGCCGAGGGTTACGACGAAGAGCTGGACGAGCTGCGCGGCATCAGCGAAAACGCCGGCGCTTACCTGCTGGAGCTGGAAGCACGCGAGCGCAAACGCACCGATATCAGCACGCTTAAAGTCGGTTATAACCGTGTGCACGGCTACTTCATCGAGGTCAGCAAGGCCCAGGCTGTGGATATGCCCGCGGAATACCAGCGCCGCCAGACGCTGAAAAATGCCGAGCGTTTTATCACCCCCGAGCTCAAGGAGTTCGAGGACAAGGCCCTTAGCGCCAAGGGCCGCGCCCTGGCCCGCGAGAAACTGCTTTACGAGGCACTGCTGGAAAGCCTCGCCGCCGAGCTTGCGCCGTTGCAGGACTGCGCCTCGGCCCTGTCCGAACTGGATGTACTGCAGAACCTGGCCGAGCGAGCCGAGACCCTGGGCTATCACGCGCCAACGCTGGTCGAGCATCCCTGCATCGAGATCCGAGAGGGCCGCCATCCGGTGGTCGAAGCGGTGCTGGATACACCGTTCGTAGCCAACGATCTGGACCTGGATCCGGAACGCCGCATGCTGGTGATTACCGGCCCGAACATGGGCGGTAAATCCACCTACATGCGCCAGGCGGCATTGATCACGCTGCTGGCCCATATCGGCAGTTATGTACCGGCCAGCCAAGCCACCATCGGTATCGTTGATCGGATCTTTACTCGCATGGGCTCATCCGATGACCTGGCCGGCGGGCGCTCCACCTTTATGGTGGAAATGACCGAGACCGCCAACATTCTCCACAACGCCAGCGATCGCAGCCTGGTGCTGATGGATGAAGTGGGCCGTGGCACCAGTACCTTTGATGGTCTGTCACTGGCCTGGTCCGCTGCCGAGTTTCTCGCCCGAGAAGTGCGCGCTTTTACGCTGTTTGCCACCCACTATTTCGAGCTGACGGCATTGCCCGATCAGTGCGAAGGGGTCAGCAACGTGCATCTGACCGCCGTTGAACACAATGACCATATCGTGTTCATGCATGAGGTACAGGCAGGCCCCGCCAGCCAGAGCTACGGGCTGCAGGTCGCGCAACTGGCCGGTGTGCCGCCCCATGTGATCCGTCAGGCCAGGGAAAAGCTGGTTCAGCTTGAGCAGGATTCCCGAGCAGCAGATCTGCGTCCAGCGCCGACAAACTCACCTAAAGAAAGCCCGATCCAGAACGATCTGTTTATCGCGCCGGTACCCTCGGAGGTGGAGCAGAAGCTGGAAACGATAGACCCGGATGAGCTGACGCCGCGGGCTGCGCTAGACCTGCTCTACGAGCTGAAAAAACTGGCGCGATAAGCGCCCAGCGGAAGCAGGGCTGACTATACTGCCTTCAAACCGCCGCTACAGGGAGTCTTTACGATGACGTACGTCGTAACCGAGAACTGCATTCGCTGCAAATACACCGATTGTGTCGATGTCTGCCCGGTAGACTGTTTCTACGAAGGAGCCAATTTTCTGGTCATCCACCCGGATGAGTGTATCGACTGTGGCCTCTGCGAACCGGAATGCCCGGCCGAGGCGATACTCTCGGAAGATGACCTGAGCGATGCCCAGCAACCCTATGTGGAGCTGAACGCCGAACTTGCCGAGGCCTGGCCCAATATTAATGAGCGCAAGGCGCCATTGGACGATGCGGAAGAGTGGAACGGGGTGGAGGGAAAACTGAAATACCTGGAGCGCTAGCAGATCACAGACACAGAAAAGGGGCCTGAAGGCCCCTTTTCTCTATGCGATGATCACTGCAACAGATCTTCGCCTGACAGACCGTTTTTCTCCACGATCTCCCTCAGTTTACGCAGCGCCTCGACCTGGATCTGGCGCACCCGCTCGCGGGTCAGGCCTATTTCGCGTCCCACCTGCTCGAGCGTGGACATCTCATGTCCACGTAATCCAAAACGGCGTGACAGTACGTCGGCGTGTTTCTCCGGCAGCATATCCAGCCATTTGTTGAGGTTACCGCTGATATTGGTGTTCTGCAGCAGGGTTTCCGGATCTCCGGTGCCCTGATCAGCGATGGTGTCGAGCAGTGACTTGTCGCTGCTTCCACCTACAGGTGTGTCGACGGAGCCGATACGCTCGTTCAGGCCCAGCATACGCTCCACATCCTCAACCGGCTTATCAACCAGTTGGGCGATCTCTTCGGCGGAGGGTTCGTGATCCAGCTTTTGGGCCAGTTCACGCGAGGCACGCAGATAAACATTGAGCTCTTTGACCACATGGATAGGCAGACGAATCGTGCGGGTCTGGTTCATGATCGCGCGTTCGATGGTCTGGCGAATCCACCAGGTAGCGTAGGTCGAGAAACGGAAACCGCGTTCCGGATCGAATTTTTCCACCGCCCTGATCAAGCCGAGGTTACCCTCTTCGATCAGGTCCAGCAGCGAGAGGCCGCGATTGATATAACGCCTGGCGATCTTCACCACCAGTCGGAGATTGCTCTCGATCATTCGCTTGCGGGAGGCTTCATCACCCTTCAGTGCCCGACGTGAGAAGTAAACCTCCTCTTCCGCGGTCAACAGAGGCGAAAAGCCGATTTCGTTCAGGTATAGCTGAGTCGCATCCAGGGTCTTGGCGTTGACCAGATCCTTGTGCGCCATGCTTCCACGACCACGGCCACTGTTAATGAACTCAGGTACATCGTCCGAATCATCCGAATCGTCGGTATCGGCCTCGTCGTCCTGGCTCATCTCCAGCTCATCATCGGTATCCATCTCCTGATCCCGACTCGAGCTCAAGGTGTCGTAGTCCTTGGTTCCGACTGTTACCATCTGATTTCCCCCATGCATCTAGCATTGACGCTATCTGACTTATTATTCTTTTTTGGGCAGATACTGCAGCGGATTTACAGGCTTACCGTCCCGCCTGATCTCGAAATGGAGCATCGGACGATTGGCACCAGTATTTCCAAGCTCAGCGATCTTATCGCCGACCTTCACACTATCACTTTCCTTGACCAAGATGCGACTGTTATGTGCATAAGCACTTAAGTACTGGCGGTTATGGTTGAGGATAACCAGGTTGCCATACCCAAGCAGACCACTGCCCGCATAAACTACCGTTCCCGAAGCCGCAGCATAGACCGGGTCACCGGTATTGCCGGCCAAATCTATCCCCTTATTGGGGCTGGAACCCGCAGAGTAGCCGCCTATCAGCCGGCCCTGCGTTGGCCAACGCCACTGGATCTCGCTGGAAGCAACTGCGGGTGTCGGCATAGGTTTGGCGCTGCTCTTGGGAGTACTGGCAGTCGATGGAGTTTGAGCCGGCGTAGTTTTTTTGGTTCCGCTGGATCGCGAACTCGATGCCACTGCCTGCCCCTTCAGACGCAGCTTCTGGCCGGGATAGATAATATAGCGGTTGTCGATACCGTTAAGACGAGCGACAGATTTGAAGTCGAGGCCGTAGCGCCAGGCGATCGAATAGAGGGTATCGCCGCGACTGACGGTATAGGTGGAAGGCACAGGCCCATTGTAGCGACTGCCCATGGACTGGTCGGTAACAGGGGCGTAGCCGCCCGAGCAGGCGACGAGGGTGCACGCAGCAGCTACTACTATCAATCTCTGCAGATTGCGCATCAAGCCCCGCACCCAACCTCCTAGCTGCTGCCGCTTTGCATCGTTACTGTCCATAGTGAGTGTCCCGGGCAGCCGACCAAGGCGGCTAACCGGAACGTCTATCCGGCACTTTTATCTGCTGCTCTTAACTAGAGTGCCTATCCAGCGCCAGCACCAGTACCACACCGACCAGCATCAATGCCAAAGCGGGCCAAAGCTGGGTCGGCAGGCCTGTCAGCTCATTGAAAACCGACGGGAAAACGTTGCGCTGCAACAGCGGAACGGCCTCACCATGGCGGTCCAGGGTGTAGGACAGGGTATATTTCCAGGGCCATACCTTGTTCAGCGAGCCCAGCATAAAGCCACCCAGCAACGCCAGAATCATGCGGCGATGATGGTGAAAAGCCCAGCTTAGCAGGCGTGAAAAGCTAATCAAGCCGATAACGCAGCCACCGGCGAAAAGCGCCAGGGATACAACTTCGAACCCTTTCACCGCAGCCAATATCGGCGCGTACATCCCCAGCAGCAGTAGGATGAAACTACCGGATATGCCCGGCAGGATCATGGCGCAGATCGCCAGCATGCCGGATCCGAACAGTGTCCAGGGAGTCACGCTCACCGTACCCGGCACCATAGAAGTAATCACATAGGCGATCAACGCGCCCAACAGAAAGATCAGGTTACTGCTCAGGTTCCAGCCCTTCACATGGCGAACCAGGCTCCAGACCGAGGCCATAATCAAGCCGAAGAAAAATGCCCAGAGCAGCACCGGCTGACTATCCAGCAGATACAGCACTACCCGCGCCAGGCTCACCAGGCTGATGATGATGCCGGAGAGCAGAGTGACCAAAAAGGTACCGTTGATATGGCGCCAACAGGCAGCAATCCCCTGGCTGAACAGAATCCGCACCGCCTGCAGATCGCAACGGCGAATACTGTCGATCAGCTCTTCGTAGATTCCGGTAATAAATGCGATAGTGCCGCCAGAAACGCCAGGCACGGCATCCGCCGCTCCCATCATCATTCCCTTGCCGGCCAGTTTCAGGTAATCCGTTACGCTGCGCATGCGCCCGCCTTTGTCATTCAACGCACAGTCCCCGCCAGCAGGGGCACAAAACGAACAGGCTCGAGCTCTTCCCGCTCGAACTCATCCTCTGCGGTACGGCGTATACGCATCAGTACCTGCCCCTCACCGTCGCCGACCGGCAATACCATGATGCCGCCGATAGCCAGCTGCTCGAGCAGCTCTTCCGGCACCTTTTCCGGTGCCGCGGTGACCAGGATGCCGTCAAACGGCCCCCGGTCCGGCCACCCCATACCGCCATCGGTATGACGCAGCATGACGTTATGAAGACGCAGTTGCTGAATACGCTTGCGAGCTTTTTCCTGCAGCGGGCGGATTCGTTCAACGCTATATACCTGGTCCACCAGCTGCGCCAGGATGACGGTCTGGTATCCGGACCCAGTACCCACTTCCAGCACCTTTTCCCGCGGGCCATCTTCGAGCAGGAGCTCGGTCATACGGGCGACGATATAGGGCTGGGAGATGGTCTGGTTGAAACCGATGGGGAGGGAGCTGTCTTCGTAGGCACGATGTGAAAGTGCCTCGTCGATAAAAATATGCCGGGGTGTATCACGCACCACAGTCAGGACTTTGTCGTTTTCTATTCCCTGCTCTCGCAATCGCGCTATCAATCGGTCCCGGGTTCGCCGGGAGGTCATCCCTATGCCCTGAAAAAGAACGTCGTTCAATTCATCTCCTCCAGCCAGAGCGCCAGGTTGTCCATTCCCGAATAGTGCGTCATATCGATCTGCAGAGGCGTGATCGATACGTACCCCTCGGCCACTGCGTAGAAGTCTGTCCCCGGACCACTGTCTGCCGGCTCACCGGTGCCGGCGATCCAGTAACGGGTGCGGCCCCTGGGATCCTGCGTCTGCACCGGTGCCTCGCCGGCGAAGCGATGTCCAAGCCGGGTGACATGAATGCCCTTGATCTCCTCCAGCGGCAGATCAGGCACATTGACGTTGAGCACCGTACGCGGCGCCAGTACCAGGGATTCAAGCCGCTGTACCAGCTCGCGGACAATTTCAGCCGCGGTTTCGAAATGCTTGGGGTGAAAGCTGCACAAGGATACCGCGATGGCAGGCAGAGAGCAGTTACGCCCCTCCATCGCCGCCGCCACCGTGCCTGAGTAGATCACGTCATCGCCAAGATTGGCGCCGGCATTGATACCGGAGACGACCACATCAGGCCTGCGCTCTGCACTGAAAAGACCGGAGACGCCCAGGTGAACGCAGTCAGTGGGCGTGCCGTTGATACTGATAAATCCTGAATCGTGCGTGTGCGCTTCCAGCGGCCGGTCCAGCGTCAGCGAGTTGCTGGCACCGCTACGGTTACGGTCCGGCGCGACCACGCAGACCGACTCGGCGTCTTTCTGCAGAGCTTTAGCCAGAGCAGCCAGGCCCGGCGCGTAAACGCCATCATCGTTAGAAATCAAAATATGCATCGGGTGGGAATACTCCGCGGGCCTTCTCTGTGCCCTGTATCCAATCAAACAGCTTTTAAAAAATTAGGTTTCAGACTCACTCAACGGCGCCACTCTGCGGTGTTTGCCAGTTGCACAGTTCACGCAACACGCTGGTTGCGAAGGAGCCCGCGGGCAGATCAAAACTCAGTCGCCATTGTCCGTCACTCTCACGCTCAATCGCAAGCGACTCCGGCACCAGTCGCAACGAACGCCGTTCCTGCTTCAGACCCAGCTGTTCGAGCTGTTCGCAAGCCAGAGATTCGGTGCCATAAACTTCCTGCTCGAACTCACGGGCGGCCGCTTCGGTCATCAACTCACCCCGGCCCCACATGGGCCCTGTCAGGTTGAGCTCGCCTTTTGCCAGGCGCTCAGGAAGCGTCAGGTCCGCGCTATCATAGCGGAAACAACTCTGCGAACCATTGATCATCAGCACATCGCCTTCCAGCAATGTATCCCAGAGGCCTCTTTTAATACGCTCGGATATCAACCGGTTAAATAACCAGGAACGTACCGCCGAGATATAAAGCCCCTTCTTGTGCCGCTGCCTTTCCTTGAAGCGGCCGGCAATCAGGGCCAGTCCCTTCTCGATATTACCGAAATCGTGGCCGAAGCGCTGCTCGCCGAAATAGTTGGGCACACCCTGCGCCAGCAGGGCAAAGCGGCGTTCCAGCTCAGCTCCGTCGGAGACGTCACGCAGACGCAGCTCGAAACGGTTGCCCTGCAGCGCGCCGAGGCGCAGCTTGCGGCCATGCTTTTCCGCCCGCAGTACTTCGATGGTATCGCCACCGAACAGCTTCCAGTTCAGGTTGGCCCTGTGCCCAGGCATATGCACACAGAACCACTGCTCGGTCACCGCGTGACGGTCTTTTTTACCGGCGTAACTGACATCACGGGGACTGACCTGGCAAAAGTTCGCCAGCTGCCGCGCCACCCAGTCGGTGTTTTCACCAGTTTTACGGATATAAAGGAACTGATGTTCCCCTTCCCCATCCGGCTCGAAACCCAGGTTTTCAACCACGCGGAAATCCTCCGGCGCGGCCCTGAGGGTAGCGCTGACGCTCGGCTCGCCATGCAGCCAGACGGGAGTATCCCGCCAGCGAGGTAGCTCCTGGGCATCAGTGATATGTTGACCTTCGGTCGGGTCTTGGTAGTCGCTCAACGCTTGCTCTTCTCCTGCTCGGGCTCGATCAGCTGGAAGAAGGTTTCCCCTTCCTTGATCATGCCCAGCTCACTGCGCGCTCGTTCTTCAAGCGCAGCCAGCCCTTTTTTCAGATCCTGCACCTCGGCTTCGAGCCTTGTATTTCGCTCGACCAGGCGCGCATTTTCTACCCGCTGCTCCTCAATCTGATCCTCGAGCTGCCAAACCTGGCGCAGGTTGGCCTCACCAAACCAGAGCCGGTACTGTAAGCCCGCGAACATCAGCAGCAAAATTAACAAAAGCCAGCGGTACACTAAGGCCTCTCTACCCTTATTCCTTGCAGACGGAACAGCCTATCAGACTCAGGCGTTCGGTCATCAAACTCTAATGGTTTCTATCCTAACCAGTGTGCAAAAAAAAGGGGCCTTTTCAGCCCCCTTTCTTTCAAACCAGGCTATCAGCCCTGGCCTTTGATCTCTTTCAGACCGTTGTAAACCGCACCGGCGCCCAGCTCTTCAGCGATGCGCAGCAGACGGTTGTACTTGGCAACGCGATCAGAGCGGCACAGTGAGCCGGTCTTGATCTGGCCTGCAGCGGTACCCACCGCCAGGTCAGCGATGGTGGTATCTTCGGTTTCACCGGAACGGTGAGAGATCACCGCGGTGTAACCGGCGTCCTTGGCCATCTTGATCGCGTCCAGAGTCTCGCTCAGGGAGCCGATCTGGTTAAACTTGATCAGGATGGAGTTGGCGATGCTCTTGTCGATACCTTCCTTCAGGATCTTGGTGTTGGTTACAAACAGGTCGTCACCAACCAGCTGTACCTTGTCACCGATCTTCTGGGTCAGCGCAGCCCAGCCATCCCAGTCAGACTCGTCCATACCGTCTTCGATAGAGACGATCGGGTAGTTGCGGGTCAATTCGGCCAGGTACTCAGCGAAACCTTCAGCATCAAATACCTTACCTTCACCGGACAGGTCGTACTTGCCATCCTTGTAGAACTCGGAAGAGGCACAGTCCAGGGCCAGGGTCACATCTTTGCCCAGCTCGTAACCAGCTGCGGCGATCGCTTCCTTGATGACAACCAGCGCTTCTTCGTTGGAACCCAGGTTAGGCGCGAAACCACCTTCGTCACCGACAGCAGTGTTCAGGCCTTTGCCCTGCAGGACCTTCTTCAGCGCGTGGAATATCTCGGCGCCGCAACGCAGAGCGTCCGCGAAGTTGGTAAAGCCAACCGGCTGCACCATGAACTCCTGGATGTCGACGTTGTTGTCGGCGTGCTCACCACCGTTGAGGATGTTCATCATCGGCAGCGGCATGGAGAACTGGCCGGCGGTGCCGTTCAGCTCAGCGATGTGCGCGTACAGCGGGATGCCTTTTTCGGTAGCTGCTGCTTTGGCTGCGGCCAGGGAAACCGCCAGAATAGCGTTGGCACCCAGGTTAGCCTTGTTGTCGGTGCCGTCCAGCTCGAGCATTTTGTTGTCGAGGGCGCGCTGATCAGCGGCGTCCATACCAACCAGTGCTTCGCGGATGGAGCCGTTTACAGCAGCCACAGCTTTCTGAACGCCCTTGCCCAGGTAACGGGACTTGTCGCCGTCGCGCAGTTCCAGCGCCTCGCGGGAACCGGTGGAAGCACCCGAGGGAGCGCAGGCACTACCGACTACACCGGAAGCCAGGATAACGTCGGCTTCGACGGTGGGGTTGCCGCGGGAATCGAGTACTTCGCGCGCTTTAATATCAGCGATCTGAGCCATTCTATTTTTCTCCGTTTTTCAGCTTATTCAGTTACGGCCTGCTGAGCCTGACGCTCCAGCGCGGCTTTAATGAAGCCGGTAAACAACCCATGACCGTCGCGCGGCGTGGAGGTGAATTCCGGGTGGAACTGACAGGCTACGAACCAGGGATGGTCAGGTACTTCGACCACTTCCACCAGTTCTCCATCCTCAGAACGACCGGAGATAAGCAGTCCTGCTTCTTCCAGACGCTGAGTGTAATTGTTGTTGAATTCGTAACGGTGACGGTGACGTTCCTTGATGTCGATACGACCGTAGGCTTCGGCAACCTTGGAACCCGGCTTGAGGTGGCAGATCTGTGCGCCAAGACGCATGGTGCCGCCCAGGTCGGACTCTTCGCTACGCTGCTCTACTTCACCGCTGGCGTCGGTCCACTCGGTGATCAGACCGATAACCGGATGCTCGCTTTCGATATCGAACTCGGTGGAGTTGGCGTTGTTCAGCTGTGCCACGTGACGCGCGAACTCGATCACCGCTACCTGCATCCCTAAGCAGATGCCCAGGTACGGAATCTTGTTTTCGCGGGCATAACGCACGGCGCTGATCTTGCCCTCGACACCGCGCTCACCGAAGCCGCCCGGAACCAGAATCGCACTGACATCCTTGAGGATCTCGGCGCCTTCGCGCTCGACACGCTCGGAGTCGATGTACTCGATGCGTACCTTCTTACGCAGGGTGATACCGGCGTGGGTGATCGCTTCGATCAGGGATTTGTAGGCGTCGAGCAGCTCCATGTACTTACCGACCATGGCGATACGTACTTCACCTTCCGGGTTAAGGAAGGCATCGGCAACACGGTCCCACTCACGCAGGTCTGCCGCCGGGCAGCCGGCCAGGCGGAAGCGGTCGATAACAATATCGTCCAGCCCCTGCTCACTGAGCATGCGCGGAATTTTGTAGATTGACTCGGCGTCCGGCAGAGAAACCACGGCGCGCTCTTCCACGTTGG
The DNA here is from genome assembly GCF_900108065.1 of Marinobacterium lutimaris. Taxonomy (GTDB): domain Bacteria; phylum Pseudomonadota; class Gammaproteobacteria; order Pseudomonadales; family Balneatricaceae; genus Marinobacterium_D; species Marinobacterium_D lutimaris. Next base: position 792,464 of record NZ_FNVQ01000002.1, read on the forward strand.
TAAACATGGACAGCTTGCGACGGGACGATTCCGGAATCGGCTGTTCGGAACGGCAGATCAGGATATCCGGCTGGATACCGATGGAGCGCAGTTCCTTGACCGAGTGCTGTGACGGTTTGGTCTTGGTCTCGCCCGCAGTAGCGATATATGGCACCAGAGTCAGATGCATGAACAGGGCGCGGTTGGAGCCCAGTTCCACTTTCAGCTGACGCACAGCTTCCATGAAAGGTAGAGACTCGATATCACCTACGGTACCGCCGATCTCAACCAGCGCCACGTCAGCATCGCCTGCACCTTCGATCACGCGACGCTTGATCTCGTCGGTGATATGAGGGATCACCTGCACGGTTCCGCCCAGGTAGTCACCACGACGCTCCTTGCGCAGCACATGCTGGTAAACGCGGCCTGCAGTGAAGTTGTTGCGCTTGGTCATCGTCGTACGGATGAAGCGCTCGTAGTGACCCAGATCCAGGTCAGTCTCGGCGCCATCTTCGGTAACGAACACTTCACCATGCTGGAAGGGGCTCATTGTGCCCGGGTCCACGTTGATATACGGGTCCAGCTTGAGCATTGTGACTTTGAGACCACGGGCCTCGAGAATAGCCGCCAGAGAAGCAGATGCGATGCCTTTGCCCAATGAGGACACAACACCGCCGGTGACGAAAATATAACGCGTCATGCGGAACCTGTCAGATCGAAAGTTAGGAGGGAAAACGTACTCAAGATGGGGTTACAGTCTACCAAAGCAGCCCCCTTCAGACAAACCTAATGGACGCCAAGAAGGGATCAATCCGCCCTTTGTCACCGCCTCTTCACAAAGACAGATGCCGGGCACGGCCACCAACCGGTCACCGCGGTAGAGAATCGGCCAGTCTGGCCGCAGCCAGGGTGGCACTCCCGCCTCCTGCAGAAGTTGCTTCAGACTCACCGAGCCGCCTCTTCCGAGCGGCCTCAGGCGTTCGCCACCCTGCCTGTAATCAAGCCTCAGCGTTTCGCCTGCAACCAGCCCAACCCCATCGGTGGACTGAAAGGCGATAACGCCCTGCGCCAGCTCCCTGCGACTATCCGCAGTGCAGTCTAGCTCAAGGGGCGCGGAACGCGGTGGCAACGGCGGCGTTAAAAACAAGCGGCCACGATAACGACGCAGTTCGTATCCTCCCAACTGAAGCAGAGGAACACGATCCTCAGCGGCCGCAATCACCGAATGTTCAATTTCATGCAGTTCATCCTCGGAGGGATAAACTCCGCTGCAACGGTATACCCAATGACGAATCAAATTGCGCTGCCTGGGCAATGAAAGATCAGCCAAAGGCGTCAGCGGCAGACATTCTGGAGCGCTCTGCAGTGCGGCCAGATCCTCGGACGCCAGTTCATCCAGCAGCTGATTGGCTTCGGCCAGCCGGGCAGTTGTCGCCAGCACCCGCTCCAGTACGGCAGGCTTGCGCTGCTTCAAAGGCGCCAGGATGCGATGACGCAGCCAGTTACGGTCATAACGTTCGCTGGCATTACTGGGATCTTCCACCCAGTCGATCCCATGCAGCCTTGCCCAGGCTTCCAGCGCTGCGCGGGGCTGGTCCAGCAGTGGGCGATAGAGCATCCCCTGCCCCACCGGACGCTGCCAGGGCATAGCGGACAAACCACGGACTCCGGCGCCGCGCAGCAGCCGCAACAGGAAAGTTTCCGCCTGATCATCGGCGTGCTGCGCCAGCAATAGCCAGTCACCTGGCCTAAGCACCTGCTCAAACGCCCGGTAACGGGCATCACGCAGATCCGCTTCGGAACCGCTACCCGGATCGACAGAAAGGGAGGTAAAAGGGACACCCAGACGCTGACACTCGCCAGCACACCAGTTTTCCCAGTCCGTAGAGACCGACTGCAACTGGTGATTGACGTGCAGTGCCAGCAGTTTATCCCGCGGCAGGGTTCTGGCGCAGAGCTCCAGCAGTACCCTGGAATCAACACCGCCGCTGAGTGCGATCACCCAGCGGCGGCTGTCGGGCAGGCGCTCAAGACGCCCAGGCAAAAGCGCTTCGAGATCAGTCTGCAATGCGCCCATAGTCCATGAGGCGCGCGTAACGACGCTCAAGCAGCTCGTCGATAGACATGCTCTGCATGCGATCCAGCGTTTCGACCAGCACCTGCTGCAGGCTGGCGGCCATCAATGCGGGATCGCGGTGCGCGCCACCCAGAGGTTCTGCGATCACGCGGTCCACGAGGCCCAACTCATGCAGACGCTCGGAGGTGATACCCATCGCCTTGGCGGCGTCTGAGGCGCGCTCGGCGCTCTTCCACAGGATAGAGGCGCAGCCTTCCGGAGAGATAACGGAGTAGGTGCTGTACTGCAGCATCAGCAGCTCGTCACAAACACCGATCGCCAGTGCACCACCAGAACCGCCCTCACCGATAACGGTGGAGATGATCGGCGTACGCAGCTGCGACATCTTCGCCAGGTTGTAGGCGATCGCTTCAGACTGACCGCGCTCTTCGGCGTCGATGCCCGGATAGGCCCCCGGCGTATCGATAAAGGTCAGTACCGGCAGGTTGAAACGCTCTGCCATCTCCATCAGACGCAGCGCCTTGCGATAACCTTCAGGACGCGGCATACCGAAGTTGCGCTTCACCTTCTCTTTGACTTCGCGACCCTTCTGGTGACCGACAATCATGACCGGTTTGTCGTCGAGACGGGCGATACCACCCACCAGCGCCTGGTCGTCGGCGAAATGACGATCGCCATGGATCTCTTCGAACTCGTCGAAGGCATGCTTGACGTAGTCAAAGGTGTAGGGACGCTTCGGGTGACGCGCCAGCTGGGAGATCTGCCAGGCCGTCAGGTCAGAGAAAATGCTCTGCGTCAGGCTGCGGCTCTTGTCCTGCAGACGTCCGATTTCATCGGCCAGGTTAAGGTCTACATTGTCTTCGCCGACGAGGCGCAGCTCGTTGATTTTTGCTTCCAGCTCAGCGATTGGCTGTTCGAAATCCAGATAGTTAGGATTCATGCGCGTCTGCTTCTGCTCTTTTAAGTGTGTTATACGGCGCCCATTCCGGCCCGCCGAAATAGTGGGATTCTACCGGGTGAGGGTCATAGACTCCACCCCGGACTGGATGAACCTCAGAGTTCAACGATCAAAGCGAAGTTCCACCTGTTCGTTACCGAACTGCTCTTTCAGGGCGAGGATCAGTTCATCACTGACCCGTACCCGCCAATTGTCACCAAAGTGCAGCGGCCCCTCGGCATCCTCGCGGCGATACTTCAGCACCACAGGCAAGCCACCTTCGGGCGTGCGCTCACGCCCCAGGGTTTCGGCGAGAGTTTTCAGGGTCTGACGCTTGATCTGGTCGTGGCGGCAACTAACCTCCACGTGACTGGCATACATGGAACGGGCGTCCGCCATGCCGTAGACCTTGTTGCCCCGCACCTTCAGACCACCATTGTAGTCATCGTTGGCGACCTCGCCCTCGATGATCAGCACCGCATCCTTGGCAATCCTGTTACGCGAGGCTTCATAGGCTTCACCAAAGAGGGTGACCTCCATACGCGCACTGCGGTCGTCCAGGGTCACGAAGCACAGCGTGGCACCCTTTTTGGTCTTTTTAAGGCGCATATCTACGACCAGGCCGGCCAGCTTCTGCATCTGGCCGCGGGCCGGCTGCATATCCACCAGTTTCTTGCGGGCAAAATGGCGCAGCTCAGCTTCATACTCGTCGATCGGGTGGCCGGTGACGTAGAGCCCAAGAGTATCCTTCTCGCCGGTAAGTCGTTCCTTGTCGCTCCACTCGCGGGCGTCGCGGTAGTTCTCGTAAGGATCGCTCTCCTGCTGGGCTTCCATCTCGCCGAACAGGTCGAACATACCGGCATTCTGGTTCTGCTCCTCCTGATCCGCGGATTTCAGCGCCGCCGGGATCGCCTGCCAGAGCACCGCTCGCTGCGCTCCCAGTCCATCCAGGGCGCCACAGCGCACCAGGGCTTCGAGCACACGCTTGTTCAGACGCTTGCTGCCGACCCGCTTGCAGAAATCGAACAGGTCGGTGAACACCCCGCCCTCGGCACGGGCTTTGACGATGGCGTCTACCGGGCCTTCACCCACGCCCTTGATCGCGCCGAGGCCGTAAATAATCTCTTCGCGGTCGTTAACGGCGAACTTGTATTCGCCGTCATTCACGTCCGGCAGACGCACCGTGAGGCCCATCTGGCGACACTCTTCAATGAAGATCACCACCTTCTCGGTGGTCTGCATATCCGAGGACATAACCGCCGCCATAAACGGCGCAGGGTAGTGCTGCTTCAGCCAGGCGGTCTGGTAGGAAACCAGTGCATAAGCCGCAGAGTGGGATTTGTTGAAACCGTAACCGGCGAACTTCTCCACCAGGTCGAAGATATTGCCCGCCAGATCGGCATCGATCCCGTTGTTCTTGCTACCATCAAGGAAAGAGGTGCGCTGCTTAGCCATCTCCTCAGGTTTTTTCTTACCCATGGCTCGACGCAGCATATCCGCACCGCCGAGGGTGTAGCCCGCCATCACCTGGGCGATCTGCATGACCTGTTCCTGGTACAGGATGATGCCGTAGGTGGGCTCCAGCACCGGCTGCAGCGAGTCGAGCTGGTAATCGGGATGCGGCCAGGCCATCTCCGCCCGGCCGTGCTTACGGTTGATGAAGTCATCCACCATGCCCGACTGCAGCGGCCCCGGACGGAACAGGGCCACCAGTGCGACGATATCCTCAAAGCGCGATGGCTGCAGGCGGCGGATCAGATCCTTCATACCGCTGGATTCAAGCTGGAATACCGCGGTAGTCTGGGCGCTCTGCAGCAGTTTGAAGGTTTCGGGATCCTCGAGGTTAATTCCCTCGATCTCCAGGTTGTCTTCACCACGACGCTTGCGCTTGTCGTTGATGATCTCCAGCGCCCAATCGATGATGGTCAGCGTACGCAGACCGAGGAAGTCGAACTTAACAAGGCCCGCCTCCTCCACATCGTTCTTGTCGAACTGGGTCACCAGGCCGTGTCCCTCTTCGTCGCAGTATGTGGCGGCGAAGTCGGTCAGTTTGGTGGGGGCGATAACCACACCACCGGCGTGCTTGCCGACGTTACGGGTAACGCCCTCAAGCTTGTACGCCATCTCCATGATCTCCTGCGCTTCTTCGCTGGACTCAACGAATTCGCGCAGCGCCTCCTCCTGCTCCCAGGCCTTGGAGAGGGTCATGCCCACTTCAAACGGAATCAGCTTGGAGAGACGGTCGGCCAGACCAAACGCCTTACCCTGAACACGGGCCACGTCGCGCACCACCGCCTTAGCGGCCATGGTGCCGTAGGTGATGATCTGGGACACGGCATCACGGCCGTATTTACCGGCTACGTAGTCGATAACCCGGTCACGGTTATCCATGCAGAAGTCGATATCGAAGTCAGGCATGGAAACACGTTCCGGGTTAAGGAAACGTTCGAACAGCAGGTCGTATTCCAGCGGATCCAGGTCGGTGATCTTCAGCGCGTAAGCCACCAGGGAACCGGCACCCGAGCCTCGTCCCGGCCCTACCGGAATACCGTTGTCCTTACCCCACTTGATGAAGTCCATCACGATGAGGAAGTAGCCGGGGAAACCCATCTGGATGATGATATCGAGCTCAAACTTGAGACGGTCATCATAGGGCTTACGGATCTCGGTAAACTCCGGCGCGCTGGTGTCGTAGAGAAATTCGAGGCGCTCTTCCAGGCCCTGACGGGAGCGGTAGCGGAAGTAGTCATCCATCAGGATCCCTTCCGGGATCGGATAACGCGGCAGGTAGTAGGTACCGAGTTCAATCTCGATATTGCAGCGACGGGCGATTTCGACGGTGTTAGCCAGTGCGCTGGGGATATCGGAGAACAGCTCAGCCATCTCTTGCGGGGTACGGAAGTACTGCTGATCAGAATAGTTACGCGGCCGGGTCGGATCTTCCAGCGTGCGGCTCATGTTGATGCAGACACGCGCCTCATGGGCCTCGAAGTCCGCCGCGTTGATAAACATGACCTCGTTGGTGGCCACCAACGGACAGCCGGTTTCCCGGGCCAGCGCTACACTGCCGTGCACCAGCGCCTCGTCACCGGCACGACCGGTGCGCTGGATCTCCAGATAGAAGCTGTCCGGGAACACCTGCATCCATTCACGCACGATAGCCGCAGCATCTTCACTTTCGGACAGAATAGCGCGACCCGCTTCACCGAGGCGATTACCCGACAAGGCAATCAGACCCTCGGCCTTTTCACGCACCCATTCACGCTTCACCAGGGCGCGGTCCGGCATAATCCCCTGGCCCTTTTCGTAGGCCAGAGAGACCAGTTCCATCAGGTTGCGGTAGCCTTTGCCGTTACGCACCAGCAGGGTAAGGCGGAAAGGATCGTTCTCCGGATCCTCTTCATTTTCAACCCAGAGATCGACGCCACAGATCGGCTTGATACCGGCGCCTACCGCCGCCTTGTAAAACTTGACCAGGGCAAAGAGGTTGGTCTGATCGGTCATGCCGACCGCCGGCATACCGCCTTCCGCCGCCGCCTTGACCAGCTCCTTGATACGGACCAGACCATCGAACAGGGAATATTCGGTATGCACCCTCAGGTGAATGAAGTTGGCTGCAGACATCTTTACTCCTGGTTCAGTAAGCGTTTTACCGGACCAAAGCTGCGGCGGTAATCCGGCAGCAGGCCCAACCGACCCAAGGCCTCTAGATGTGCCTTGGTCGGGTACCCCTTATGGCTGGCAAAGCCATATTCCGGGTATTGTTGGTGAAGCTCCTCCATCTGCCGGTCGCGATAGACCTTGGCCAGGATGGAGGCGGCACTGATCTCTGCAATCAGCAGATCGCCCTTGACCACCGGTTCCGATGGGCAGGGCAGCTCCGGGCAGCGGTTGCCATCGATCATGGCGTATTCCGGCTGCGGATCCAGCGCCAGCACGGCACGGCGCATCGCCAGCATGCTGGCATGGAGAATATTCAGCTCATCAATCTCAGCGGGCGACGCGCTCTGAATCGACCAGGCCAGGGCTTTCTCCTGGATCTCATCGAACAGCAACTCGCGCTTCTTGGCACTGAGCTTTTTTGAGTCGGTCAGTCCCTTAATCGGCCTGGCGGGATCGAGAATCACAGCGGCGGCAACCACATCACCGATCAGCGGACCGCGCCCTACCTCATCGACACCGGCAACGAGACCGGCGGGGCGAAAATCAAAGCCGGGATTATCCACGCTGACTCCTAGGCTCAGTGCCAATTTCAAGTGGCCGCCCACGTTGCTCTAGCAGCTCAATCACCGCATCAGCGGCGCGCTCGCTGGCGTTCTGGCGCAACGTATCGCCGATTTCGCCAAACACCTGCTCAATTCGCTGGCGATACTCGGCATCATCCAGCGCTTTCTGCAGCAGCGGACCAAGCACCTCAGGGCGTACGTCATCCTGAAGAATCTCCGGCACCATCTCCTTACCGGCCAGCACGTTGGGCAGAGAGATCCAGCGGCTCTGGATCATCCGCGAATAGATCTTGTAGGTCAGCCCCGCCATGCGATAAGCAACCACCATCGGCTTGCGCAGCAGGCAGGCTTCCAGCGTGGCGGTACCCGACGCGATCAGGATTGCATCGGAGGCGGCCATCACTTCCCGTGAGTGACCCCGCACCAGCTTAAGCTTCAGGTCGGAGTATTCATCAGCCACCATTTCGGCCAGCTGGTCATAACGACTCTGATTGGCCGCCGGCATCACGAACATCAGATCGGGATGGCGCGCCTGCAGCCAGCGCGCCGTTTCAAGAAACGGCTTGGCCAGATACTTAAGCTCGCTACCGCGGCTCCCCGGAAGGATCGCCAACATCTGTTGCCCTGATCCTGCGCCGTAGTGTTCCACTGCCAGATCCATATCGATCTGGGCGGGAATCATCTCCGCCAGTGGATGCCCCACAAAACGCAGATTTTGCTGAGTAGGCTCGTACACCTCTGCTTCAAAGGGGAACAGCGTCAGCAACAGGTCGACACAGCGCTTGATCTTAAAGATCCGCTTACGCTTCCAGGCCCAGACCGACGGGCTGACGTAGTGAACCGTCGGAATACCCGCTTCTTTCAGCTGGCGTTCCATACCCAGGGTGAAGTCCGGTGCGTCTATACCGATGAAAAGGTCGGGCGGATTGGCTATAAAATGGCGCACCAGACGACGGCGCTCGCGCAGCAGCTCCGGTACCCGGCCGAGCACTTCGACCAGGCCCATCACCGACAGGCGCTCCATCGGATAGAGCGAGCAGCATCCAGCCTCCAGCATCAGCTCACCGCCGATGCCTTCAAACTGGATTCCGGGACAGCGGCGCTGCAACGACTGTATAAGTCCTGCGCCAAGAATATCGCCGGACGCCTCGCCGGCGACGATACCTACTCTGAGCGTTCGCATCGGCTCAGCGGATGATGCCGCGGGCTGAGCTGTTAAGCGAATCGATCAGCGGCTGTACCGCCGGCTCGTCATTCGCAAGCAGCTGCAGTTGCTCCAGAGCTTCGGTCGTAGTGAGACCTTTGCGGTAGATGGTTTTGTAAGCCTGACGCAGGGTACGCAGCGCTTCCGGTGTAAAACCGCGACGGCGCAGCCCTTCGAGGTTGATACCATGAGGCTCTGCGGTGTTACCGGTGGCCATGACGTAGGCGGGAATATCTTTCAGCACCACAGTACCGGCACCACACATCACATGTGGACCGATCTGGCAGAACTGATGCACTGCAGTGAAGCCACCCAGAATCGCGTAGTCGCCCAGTTTTACATGACCCGCCAGCGCGGTGCTGTTGGCCAGAATACAGTGGCTGCCGACGATGCAGTCATGGGCCACGTGCACGTAAGCCATCAACAGGTTATCGCTACCGATGCGGGTGATCCCTTCGTCCTGCACGGTTCCGCGATGGATGGTACAGCCTTCACGAATCACGTTGCGGTCGCCGATAACCAGTTGGGTAGGTTCACCGTTGTACTTTTTGTCCTGGCACTCTTCGCCAACGCTGGCGAACTGGAAGATCCGGTTATCCTCACCGATGACGGTGGGCCCCTTGATCACTACATGAGGACCAATCCGCGTGCCGGCGCCGATCTCGACATCGGCGCCAATATAGCTCCACGGGCCTACTTCGACGTTGTCGGCCAGCTTTGCTCCGGGTTCAACGATAGCCTGTGGATGTATCACTTACACCTTCCTGTCTGCACAGAGAATAGTAGCTGAACTAACGGTATCGCCATCGACACTGGCGCGCACTTCGAATTTCCAGATGCCACGACGCTCGGAAAGAACCTTGGCCTCCAGCTGGAGACGGTCACCCGGCACCACCGGACGCTTGAATCTCAGATTGTCCGCTCCTACAAAATAGTAGATAGAACCATCTTGTGGAGTTTTATCCATGGTTTTAAAGCCCAGAATGCCCGCAGCCTGAGCCATCGCCTCGACGATCAGCACGCCTGGCATCACAGGATGATCCGGAAAATGCCCGTTAAAAAAGGGCTCGTTTACCGTGACATTCTTGTATGCCACGATCGATTCTCCCGGGACCAACTCAACCACCCGGTCTACCAGCAGAAAGGGGTAGCGGTGGGGCAGGTATTCCCGGATTTCCTTAACATCCATCATCTTTTTGACCTTCAGTAGAAATATGCTCGAGTCTGTTTTCGAGTTTGCGCACACGCCTGGCAAGCTCATCCAGCTGCCGGAAACGAACCACATTGCGCTTCCATTGCTGATGGGGTTCGATCCCTGTCCCCGATGAGTAGGCACCCGGCTCGGTAATAGACCGGCTGACCAGCGTCATAGCGGTCACATGGGTGCCATCGGCTATTTCCAGGTGCCCTGTGATACCGCTCATGCCGGCGATGGTGCAATGGCGGCCAATTTTAGTGCTTCCGGCTATGGCGGTACAGCCCGCAATGGCGGTACCTTCACCGATTCTGACGTTATGCGCCACCTGAACCTGATTATCCAGTTTAACGCCACGCTCAATATGGGTGTCATCGAGAGCACCGCGGTCGATGGTCGTACCAGCGCCGATCTCTACATCATCCTCGATCAGAACACCGCCAAGCTGACAGATCTTGACCCAGCCACCCTTACGATCGGGCGCAAAGCCAAACCCATCGGCGCCGATAACCGCTCCACTGTGGATAAGTACACGCTCGCCGACACGCACTTTCGGATAGAGGGTGACTCCCGCCTCAAGACGCGTTCCGCTACCGAGGCGACAGTCACGACCGATCGATGTATTGGCACCGATAACAACCCCGGCCTCGACCTGGGTGCCGGCAGCAATCACAACACCAGCACCCACTTCTGCATCCGGTGAGACACTCGCCGCAGGATCGATACTCGCCGAGGGATGAATCCCGGGCGAACACGGATCGCGCCAATCGAAAAGATGGGTCAACCGGGCAAAGGCAAGATAGGGATCCGCCACGACCAAAGCACTGCCCTGGACATCATCCAGATGCGCCTCGGTCACCAGCACTGCCTCAGCCTTGCTGGCCTTGAGCTGTTTCAGATAACGGCTGTTCGCAAAGAACGACAGCTGGCCTGGGCCAGCTGTCTGTAATGTTGCCAGAGAATGGATAAGGCGATCACTATCGCCTACCACCCGGGCTTCTATGCGGAGGCCCAGTTCCTCGAGCGTATAACCTGATGATCTGTTCATCGATTACTGCTTGTTCAGGAGCTCAGTCACTTTGCTCGTAATGTCCAGGTCCGGGTTGGCATATACCGAAGCGTTTTTGCTGATGATCAGGTCGATATCCTGTTCCTTGATCATGTTACGGATGATTTCATCCAGCTTCGGCTTCATTTCAGCCAGGAAGTTCTGTTCACGCTGGGACTGTTCCTGCTGCAACTGCTGGCCCTGGCGCTGATATTCACCGAAGACCTTCTGAAACTGCATGCGCTGCTGCTTCATCTCATCTTCGGAGCTGAGGCCCGCATTTTTCTGCATCTTCTGCTGCAGGGATTTAGCCTGCTTTTCAAGATCAACCAGGGCCTGCTGATCGGATGCAAAATCCTGCTTCATCTGGTTACGAAATGTCTCCGCCGCATTGGAGGTCAGCAGCGCTTCGCGGACGTCCAGTACCGCCAGTTTGCCGGCAAATACCGGTGCACTCAGCGTCAGACATAGAGCCGCGCACAGCGTTTTCATAGATTTCATGCTTTCTCCTTAAAACGTTTGACCCAGTGCGAACTGGAAGCTTTCGGTTTCGTCGTCTTCGCCTTCATTCAGCGGCATCGCTATCGCAATCGATAGCGGACCTACCGGCGTCAGCCAGCTAAGCCCAAAGCCTGCGGAGTAACGGAGGTCACCAAGATCCAGATCGTTGGAACAGTTTTGCTGGCCCGGCTGGCAGTCGGTGGAGTAGACATTACCCGCATCGAGGAACAGCAGGGAACGCCAGGCACTCTTGTCACCGACAAACGGCATCGGGAAGACCAGCTCCGCGCTACCGGTAAGTATCAGGTTACCGCCGAAGGCATCCTGGTCACTACAGTCGGTAACACCATTGATCGTAGTACAGCCCTCTCGCGGCCCCAGAGAGTTGTTCTTGTAGCCTCGCACACTGCGCAGACCACCAGCATAGAAGTTACGGTAGAACGGATAGCGGTTATCGCCCCAGCTGTCGCCGTAGCCGATACGCCCCTTCAGACCGGAAACCCAGATTTCGTTATCGTCGATCGGGTTGTACCAGGTGACATTGTAGTTGGCGCGATAGTAGGTCAGATCACTGCCCGGCAGAGCGATCTCGATGTTTGCGCGCTGCGAATAGCCATCGGTCGGGAACAGACCCTTGTTGAGGCGGTTATCGCTCCAGCCAAAGGTCATCTGGTAAGAGAAGTAATCCTCACCCTCTTCATCGATGAAATCCTTGATGATATCCGCGGTATCTTCATAGGTATTGATCTCGGTAACATCGAGCCCCAGACCGAAGGAAAGACGCTGGTAATCATCGATCGGATAGCCGAAGTTCATGCCACCACCAAATTCGTTGGTGGTGTAGGAGCTCACATCATCCTCATCGTAGTCACGCTCGCGGTAGTAAGCTTCAAAGCCGCGGCTGACACCGTTCATGGTGTAATACGGGTTGGTGTAGTTGAAGCTGTACTCGGTCAGGGTGTCACTGTTGGACAGGTTCACGCCAAACTTGCGGCCAGTACCCAGGAAGTTGTCCTGCTGTACGCCCAGCTGGAAGATGATGCCATCGCTGTCAGAGAAACCGACAGACGCAGAGAACTGACCGGACTGCTGCTCTTCTACCGCGTACTCCAGATCGACCTGATCGTCGGTACCCGGCACAGGCACGGTTTCCACGTTCACCGATTTGAAGTAACCGGTACGCTCCAGGCGCTCCTTGGAACGCTCGATCGCATCGGTAGTTGCGATGCCAGACTCCATCTGCTCCATCTCACGACGCAGCACCTCATCGGCAGTCAGTGTATTGCCGCGGATATTGATGCGACGCACATAGGTACGCTTGCCCGGCTCGACGAAATAACGCACCGACAGCGTGCCGTCTTCGGCCAGCTCAGGTACGGGACTTACGTTGGCAAACATAAAGCCTTCATCACCAAGTCGACGCACCAGCTTTTCCTGGGTATCGGTCATCGCCTTGCGGGAGAAGGTATCGCCCGGGTGCAGCAGATACAGGGATTCAAGCTCTTCACGCGGCACAACCAGATCACCGGCCACGTCAACGCTGCTTACAGAGTACTGCTGGCCTTCGGTGACATTGACGGTGATGTAGACGTGACGCTTGTCAGGTGTGATTGAAACCTGGGCGGACTCGATATCGAAATTGATATAGCCGCGGTCCATATAGTAGGAGCGCAGACGTTCCAGGTCACCGGACATTTTCTCGCGGGAGTAGCGATCACTCTTGGTGTAGAAGGTCCAGAAATTGGGGAGTTTGAGAGAGAACAGTTCTTTCAGTTCTTCATCATCAAAGACGGTATTGCCGACGATATTGATATGCTGAATGGTCGCTTCACGACCTTCAGTGATATTCACGTTCAGCGCAACGCGGTTGCCCGCCAGGGGTTCAACCTCGGTCTGGATATCGGCACCGTAGCGTCCCTGACTGACATACAGGCGCAACAGGTCGAGACGGATCTGGTCCACGGCAGAACGACGGAACACATCGCCCTCCTGCACACCGGACTGCTTAAGCCCTGAACGCAGATCTTCTTCGGAAATAAAGTCGTTGCCGTCAATGCGTATCAGCGCGAGTGATGGCCGCTCATGCAATTGCAGCACAACATCATCGCCATCGCGCAGGATATCCACATCGTCGAAGTAGCCTGATGCAAACAGCTCTCGGGTGGCTTCAGACAGCTGTCGCTGACTGAGCTGATCACCCACGTTCACCGGGAAATAGCGAAACACCACGCCCGGCTCGACACGCTGCAGCCCCTCGAGACGTATATCATTGACAGTAAATGGAAATTCAGCCGCTTTCGCTTGAACAATCCACAAGAACGATATAAGTAACAATCCCAGCTTACGTTTCATGCTGCAGGTCTTAATTTCCGTATAGTGAATTCTTTTCGAAGCGTACTCAGAGTCTGGCGATGTCGTTGAGGATGGCCAGGGCCATCAAACTGAACAACAAAGCCATACCGATACGCAGGCCCATCATCTGCACTTTTTCGCTGACCGGGCGCCCTCTGACCAGTTCGATAAACTGATAAAGCAGGTGCCCGCCATCAAGCATCGGGATCGGCAGCAGATTGAGAACGCCGAGACTGATACTCAGGTAAGCAAGGAAGCTGACGAAAGACTCCAGCCCCGAGGCCGCCGAAGCCCCCGCCACTTTAGCAATGGTGATCGGGCCACTCAAGTTTTTTACCGAGATGGCGCCGGCGATCATTTTGCCGATAGCATCCAGCGTCAGCCCGATCATCTGACCGGTTTTCTGCACCCCGATCCACAGTGCCTCGACAGGTCCGTGGCTGACTTCACGAAGCATGGAGTCAGGCCACTGCACGGACTGAACACCGGCACCAATAAAGCCATACTGCTGACCATTGTCATCAACCCGTGTATCCGGCGTCACGTCGAGAGGCTGCTCAGTGCCGGAACGCAGAACGGTCATCCGCAGCAACTGACCTGGAGAAGAGCGCACTGTCTCAACCAGTGCACGCCAGTCTTCTACTGCTGCGCCGTTCACCGCGAGCACTTTGTCGCCGACCTGCAAACCCGCACTCTGTGCTGCACCGCCGTCGGTCAGCGCACCGATCACTGCAGGAATTTCCGGCTGATATGGCCGCAGCCCCAAGGCACCTATGGGCGACTCTTTCTCGAGATCCACACGCCAGTCAGACAGCTGAACGCTGTAATCCCGGGCTACGCCACGATCCGGCTCACCTGCGCGCAGCAGGATCGAGCCCGTTTCACCCACTCGCGCCGCAAGCCGCAGGTTAACTTCGTCCCAGGATTGGACTTCGTGACCATCCACGGCCATCAGCTCAACGCCCGGTGTAATTCCCGCCCGCGCCGCCAGGGAGTCGGTCTGAACACCCCCTACTACCGGGATAACAACGGTACTGCCCCAGAGAAACAGGAACCAGTACGCCAGCACCGCAAAAACCAGGTTAACAATCGGCCCTGCGGCGACAATCGCCATACGCTGCAGTACGGGCTTGTTGTTGAACGCCTGCGATCTAAGCGCCTCGGGGACATCGCCCTCACGCTCATCAAGCATACGTACATAGCCACCCAGGGGTATCATCGCCACCGAATACTCGGTGCCGTCACGACCTTTGCGCAGCCAGAGCGGTTTACCAAACCCCACAGAGAAACGCAGCACCTTGACGCCACAGCGGCGCGCCACCCAAAAGTGCCCCCACTCATGGATGGTAACCAATATTCCTAGGGTGACGAGCGTGGCAAGCAGCGTCTGCACAATACTCATTTAAATCTCCGGGGAGTTAAAACATCGGCGCCCAGTGCAGCCCCAGCATAAAGATCGGCGCCGCCGCGGTGAGACTGTCGATTCGGTCCAGTATGCCGCCATGCCCAGGCAGAATACGACCACTATCCTTAATGCCCCGCTCTCGCTTGAACAGACTTTCAAACAGATCACCCAGCACCGATGCCAGACAGGTCACCACTGAAAGCGCCACGAGGTAGACCAGAGCCGTCGCCGGAAGTTCGCGCCACAGCCCGATTACCAGACCGATAACAACACTGGTGGCCAAACCACCAAGCAAGCCTTCGACCGTTTTTCCAGGACTTACACTCGGAATCAGCTTGCGCTTACCCAATAGCTTACCGGCACAGTAAGCCCCCGTATCCGCACCCCAGACCAACAGCATAAGCATCACCAGGGCCAGCGTGCCCTGATCCATCGATTTGAGCAGCACCAGCGCCAGCCAAGCCGGCACGATCACCACCAACCCTACCAGCAGCTTCAGCTTCTGACAGTTCAGCTTTTTGGCGGGATAACTCACCACCAGGTAGCAGGCAAAGAGCCAGAAAAGGAACGCAAACACCAACACCGGGGTATAGATGGCCGACGCCGCGAAGTGCAGCAACGCCACCGCGGCCAGACATACCAGCATGTATAACCAGCGACCGGCAACTCCCAGGGAAGCGAAGTTACCCCATTCATGGGCTGCCAAGGCCACAACCCCAGCGGCACAGAGCGCAAAAGCAAGAGGAGAAAGATAGAAGACACCCAGCAGCACCAGAGCGGCAAGAATGACTCCGGTGATCAACCGCTGTTTAATCATGTTGTTCGGCCTTTAGCTGTTCGCTGGTTTTGCCAAATCGACGCTCTCTGGTACAAAAATCCAGGATCGCTTCGCGAATCTGCTCTTTACCAAAGTCGGGCCAGTAAAGCGGTGAGAAATAGAACTCGGTATAGGCAAACTGCCAGATAAGGAAGTTGCTGACGCGCTGCTCTCCCCCGGTGCGAATGCAAAGATCCGGTTTGGGAAGATCCGCCAGGCAGGTATGACGATCAAGCAGCTCCGCATCAATCTGATCCGGACTCAACTCGCCACGCACACAGGCTTCGGCCAGCTGTTTCGCGGCGTTACAGATATCCCACTGGCCGCCGTAGTTAGCCGCCACATTCAGCTGAAAGCCCGTACAGCCGGCGGTATCCTCTTCAGCCTGGGCGATCCGCTTTTGCAGATCCTTACTGAAGCGGCTGCGATCACCGATGATGCGCAGGCGAATATTATTCTTCACCAGCTTCGGTACTTCGCGAATCAGGGCGATACGGAACAGCTCCATCAGCCCGCGCACTTCCAGCGCTGGCCGCCGCCAGTTCTCGCTGCTGAAAGCAAACAGCGTCAGTGCTTCAACACCGTTCTCGATACAGCCCTCGATGACGCGTTTTACGCTGTTCACGCCGGCACGATGCCCCGCCAGCACACCCTTACGATGCAGCTTGGCCCAGCGATTGTTGCCATCCATGATGATTGCGATGTGACGCGGAGGCGCTTTCCCGTGCGGGAGATTTTTATTCGTTGCGTCGGACATGGTCACTCAACAAACAAATGGGGCGGCCAGGCCGCCCCATTTGTTGCATCAGATTTCCATCAGGTCAGTTTCTTTCTGCGCCAGCAGCGCATCGACTTCGCCGACGTATTTGTCGGTAATCTTCTGAACCTGGTCTTCACCACGACGGTTTTCGTCTTCGGTGATCTCTTTTTCTTTCAGCAGATCCTTGAAGTCGCCGTTGGCATCGCGACGGATGTTACGGATCGCCACGCGAGCGTTTTCCGCTTCCACACGCGCCTGACGGATGTAGCCCTTACGGGTCTCTTCGGTCAGCGCCGGCATCGGCACGCGGATCACGTCACCGCTGGTGGCCGGGTTGAGGCCCAGGTCGGATTTCATGATCGCTTTTTCGATCTCCGGCACCATTTTCTTTTCCCAGGGGTTGATCATCAACGTACGCGCATCTTCGACGGTAACGTTGGCCACCTGCTGAATCGGCATCATGGAGCCGTAGTAAGAGACCTGAACTGAATCCAGAATCGCCGGAGTAGCACGTCCCGTGCGGATCTTTTTGAAATGCTCGGTCAGAGACTCGATACTTTTCTTCATACGCGCTTCGGCGTCTGACATTATCTCACTGATCATCTTATTCTCCAGCGGTTGTGCCGCAGTCTATCAGGGTGCCTTCGTCACCGCCGACAACCAGGTTGACGAGCGCACCGTGCTTATTCATGTTGAACACGCGTACCGGCATATTGTGGTCGCGCGTCAGGCAGATGGCTGTCATATCCATGACGCCCAGCTGCTTTTCCAAAACCTCATCAAAGCTCAGACGGGTGTAACGCTCAGCCTTGGGATCCTTCATCGGATCGGCGGTGAACACACCATCCACTTTGGTTGCCTTCAGCACCACGTCGGCCTCGATCTCGATACCGCGCAGACAGGCTGCCGAGTCGGTGGTAAAGAACGGATTACCGGTTCCGGCGGCAAAGATTACCACATCTCCCTGATTCAGGTAGCGCATGGCGTTACGGCGATCATAGTGATCAACCACACCGCTCATCGGAATCGCGGACATGACGCGGGTAGCGATATTGCAGCGCTCCAGCGCTTCACGCATCGCCAGGGCATTCATCACTGTCGCCAGCATCCCCATATGGTCGCCTGTGACCCGATCCAGACCGGCCGCGCTCAGCGCTGCGCCACGGAAAAGGTTACCGCCACCAATCACCATACCAATCTGCACGCCAATCCCGACCAACTGCCCGATCTCCAGCGCGACACGATTGAGCACCTTCGGATCGATACCGAAATTCTCATCGCCCATCAGCGCTTCGCCGCTCAGCTTCAGCAGGATACGTTTATATTTTGCGTGTTTATCGGTAGGAGGCATGAGTGGATTCTCCAAAGAGGGTGGGGACAGAGAGAGTGTAAAGCATCAACACGGGCCAGGCGAAGCCCAGCCCGCGGTGTTACCGATCAGCCTTTCAGCTGTTCAGCAACCTCTGCAGCGAAGTCTTTAACTTCAACTTCGATACCTTCACCGACTTCAACGCGCACGAAGGACACGAGCTCGGCACCAGCTGCTTTAACCAGCTGACCAACGGTCTGGTCCGGGTTCTTAACGAACGGCTGCTCAACCAGGCTGTTTTCGGACAGGAATTTCTTCAGACGGCCACCAGCCATCTTTTCCTTGATCTCTTCCGGCTTGCCTTCCATATCCGGCTGAGCCTTGATGATCTCTTTTTCGCGATCCAGCTCTTCCTGCGGCATATCTTCCGGCTTGGCTACACGCGGGTTAACCGCTGCAACGTGCATAGCAACGTCACGAGCCAGTTCAGCGTCACCAGCGGTCAGAACAACCAGGGAAGCGATGCGGTTGTTGCTGTGAACGTAGCCATCAACAACAGCGCCTTCAACAACCATGATGCGACGTACGGTGATGTTTTCGCCGATCTTCTGTACCAGCGCTTCACGAGCGGATTCCAGGTCGCCAGCCATCAGGGCAGCAACGTCGTCCTGCTTGTCAGCGAAAGCCTTGTCGACAACCTTGGCAACGAAGCCCAGGAAGTTGTCGTCGCGGGCAACGAAGTCGGTTTCGGAGTTAACTTCAACCACAACAGCGTAGCTGTTGTCGTCTGCAACCTTGACAGATACCACACCATCAGCGGCAACACGGCTGGCTTTTTTAGCCGCCTTCATACCGGAGGATTTACGCAGATCGTCGATCGCTTTATCGATATCGCCTTCAGCCTCGACCAGTGCTTTCTTGCACTCCATCATGCCCAGACCAGTACGTTCGCGCAGTTCTTTAACCATCGCTGCGGAGATGTTCGCCATGTCGGTTACCCCTATAAATATTTCGCGTTAATTCTGAATCCAAAAAAGGGGAGCCAGGCTCCCCTTTACGAATCGCTCAAGCTTAGCAGTCGCCTTTGACAGCCCGATTACTCGGCAGCGTTCTGCTCTTCAACTTCTACGAATTCGCTTTTATCTCCAGCGTTTTCGCCAGCGCCTTCGACACAGGCATCAGCAACAGACTGCGCGTAGATCTGGATCGCACGCAGCGCATCGTCGTTACCCGGGATAACGTGATCGATGCCGTCCGGGTTGCTGTTGGTGTCGACGATACCGATAACCGGGATACCCAGTTTGTTGGCTTCGTTGATAGCGATACGCTCGTGATCAACGTCGATGACGAACAGCGCGTCAGGCAGACCGCCCATGTCTTTGATACCGCCGATAGACAGTTCCAGCTTTTCCATTTCGCGAGTACGCATCAGCGCCTCTTTCTTGGTCAGCTTGTCGAAAGTACCATCCTGAGACTGAGCTTCGAGCTCGCGCAGACGACGGATAGACTGACGGATAGTCTTGTAGTTGGTCAGCATACCGCCGAGCCAGCGGTGGTTGACGTAAGGCATGCCAGCGCGGGTAGCTTCTTCTTTCACGACCTTAGCGGCAGCGCGCTTGGTACCGACGAAAAGAACCTTGTTCTTGTTGGCAGCCATACCTTTGACCACGTCCAGCGCAGAGTTCAGCGCCGGCAGAGTGTGCTCAAGGTTGATGATATGGATTTTGTTGCGTGCGCCAAAGATGAACTGAGACATCTTCGGGTTCCAGTAACGGGTCTGGTGACCGAAATGAACGCCTGCCTTGAGCAGGTCACGCATGCTTACTTTAGCCATTCTGATATTTCCTCTGAACGGGTTAAAACCTCCACATATCCCACCGTCCAACCGCGTCAGCGGCACCCAGGAGCGGCGTGTCGACATGTGTGTGTTTTGTAATGTGCCAGGGGCACGGGATTTTGGGAGCGCTTTTATACCACAAAGCACCGCCCGATTGAAGCCGCCTTTCTATGCGACGGCGTTTTTCGCTACAATTTGGGTTTCTCGCCTACCTGATAATCAGGCCACCCAACTCCACCCAACACCCGGAGCCCTATGAGCATCATCATTAAAACCCCGGAAGAGATCGAAAAAATGCGCGTCGCCGGCCGTCTGGCCGCTGAAGTTCTCGAGATGATCGAACCGCACATCCAGCCGGGCGTCACCACCGAGGAACTCGACCGCATCTGCCACGACTACATCGTCAATGAGCAGAAGGCGATCCCGGCGCCGCTCAACTACCACGGTTTTCCCAAATCAATCTGCACCTCGGTCAACCAGGTGGTTTGCCACGGCATCCCCGGACCGAAAAAACTCAAGCAGGGCGACATCCTTAATATAGACATTACCGTCATCAAGGATGGCTACCACGGCGATACCAGCAAGATGTTTTTTGTCGGTGAAGTCGCTCAGCACGCCGAGCGCCTGTGCCAGGTAACTCAGGAGTGCATGAACCTGGGTATCGCACTGGTCAAACCGGGCGTACACCTGGGCGATATCGGCGCGGTGATCCAGAAGCACGCCGAAAGCCACCACTACTCTGTCGTACGTGAGTACTGCGGCCACGGCATCGGCGCCGGCTTCCACGAAGATCCGCAGGTGCTGCACTACGGCCGCGCCGGCACCGGTGAAGTACTCGAAGCAGGCATGTGCCTGACCATCGAGCCGATGATCAACGCCGGTAAGCGCCACGTAAAACTGAATAAGCGCGATGGCTGGACAGTGGAAACCGCGGATCGCCGCCTCACCGCCCAGTACGAGCACACGATTCTGGTCACCCCAGAGGGTCACGAGATTCTGACCCTGCGCACCGAAGAGAAGCTCTGATCGCCCTGTCCGCAGTAACGGAGTAAACCGCGTTATGACAACCCGTACCCAGCCAACCGAGCAGTTCGCCCGCTATCTGGACGTCGCTTCGCTATCCCAGGAGCTTGAACAGAAACCACCGTTCAAGGTTCTCAAAAAGGCACTGCACGACTCCCAGGAGACGATGAACGA
This sequence comes from Marinobacterium lutimaris, assembly GCF_900108065.1. GTDB lineage: Bacteria > Pseudomonadota > Gammaproteobacteria > Pseudomonadales > Balneatricaceae > Marinobacterium_D > Marinobacterium_D lutimaris. The sequence continues at coordinate 813,308 of NZ_FNVQ01000002.1, forward strand.
GGCCTTCCGCCAGGGCGAGGATATTCGCCACCTGGTGTATGGCCGCGCCTGGGTACTGGATCAGATTCTGACGCTGGCCTGGCACCGTTTCGAATGGCCCGACGCCAACAGCGTCGCCCTGGTCGCCGTGGGTGGATACGGCCGGGGCGAGCTGCACCCGTTTTCGGATGTGGACATCCTGATTCTGGTCGACGGTGTCGAGGCGGAGAGTTTCGAAGAGAGCATCAGCAGCTTCCTGACACTGCTCTGGGATATCGGCCTGGAGATCGGCTCCAGCGTGCGCACCATCGACGACTGTTACCAGGAGTCGCGCAACGATATCACCATCGCCACCAACCTGATCGAATCACGCACCATCGTCGGTAGCGAAAAGCTGCAGCAGCAGATGTACGAACGGGTGACCTCCGAAGGCGCCTGGACCGACAAGGAGTTCTTCCGCGCCAAGTATGCCGAGCAGAAAGAGCGTCATGAGAAGACCAACAACACCGAGTACAACCTTGAGCCAAACCTGAAAAACTCACCGGGAGGCCTGCGCGATCTGCAGACCATCGGCTGGGTCGCAAAACGCCACTTCGGTGCCACTTATATCCGTGACCTGGTAGCCCACGGTTTCCTGACCGAGTCGGAGCTGGATACGCTGAACAGCGGCGAACTCTATCTCTGGACTGTGCGTTACGCCCTGCACATGATCAGCGGCCGTCGTGAAGACCGCCTGCTGTTCGATCATCAGCGCTCCCTGGCGGACTTTTTCAAATACCAGGATGACGACAGCGCCCTCGCCGTCGAACAGTTCATGAGCAAGTACTACCGTGTCGCCAAGGCGATGTCGGAGTTTAATGACATGCTGCTGCAGTACTTCGACGAGGTGATCCTGCGCGCCGAGGAAGAGCAGCATATCCGTCCGCTCAACAACCGCTTCCAGGTGCATAACGACTACCTCGAAGTCACCTATGACAAGGTGTTCGAGCACCATCCCTTTGCGCTGATGGAGCTGTTCGTGCTGATGGCGCAGCACGAAGAGATCAAGGGCGTGCGCGCCTCCACCATCCGCCTGATCCGTAACCATCGCCACCTGGTGGACGACACCTTCCGCAACGATATCCGCAACACCTCCCTGTTCATGGAGCTGCTGCGCTCACCCGAAGGCGTTTCCACCGAACTCAAGCGGATGAACCGTTACGGCATCCTGGGTCGCTACCTGCCCGAGTTCGGCCGCATCGTCGGCCAGATGCAGCACGACCTGTTCCATATCTACACCGTGGATGCGCACACACTGAAAGTGATTCAGATGATGCGCCAGTTCCGCCACCGCGATCACCGCGACAGCCTGCCGGTAGCGCACCGGGTGGTAAACCAGCTGCCGAAGATCGAGCTGCTCTACATCGCCGGCCTCTACCACGATATCGCCAAGGGGCGCGGCGGCGACCACTCGGAACTGGGCGCCGATGACGTGATCGCCTTCTGCCGTCGTCACCATATTGCCCAGTGGGACACCCAGCTGATCGCCTGGCTGGTGCGCAACCACCTGAAGATGTCGATGACCGCCCAGCGCCGCGATCTGTCAGACCCTCAGGTGATCCATACCTTCGCCGAGCAGGTCTGCGACAGCATCCATCTGGACTATCTCTACGTGCTCACCGTGGCCGATATCAACGCCACCAACCACACGCTCTGGAACAGCTGGCGAGCCAGCCTGCTGCGCCAGCTCTACATGGAAACCAAGCGTGCCCTGCGTCGCGGTCTGGAAAATCCGGTCAACAAGACCGAGCGTATCGCCCAGGTGCAGCACGAAGCGCTGCAGGCGCTGTCACGCATGGGGGTCACCTCCAAGGCCGCCCGCGAGCTGTGGGAAACCCTCGGTGACGACTACTTCCTGCGTGAGGAGCCGAAAGCGATCGCCCATCACACCCAGGCGATCCTTGAGCACCCCCACACCGACATTCCGCTGGTTACGCTGGAGAAAACCTCCTACCGCAGCCACGAGGGCGCCACCGAGATCTTTATCTACACCCAGGACGCGCCGAACCTGTTCGCGGCCACGGTATCCACTCTGGACCAGCTGCAGCTCAGCGTTCAGGACGCACGCATCATCGTCAGTGAAAATGGCTACGCGCTGAACAACTACACCGTTCTGACCGATGATGACCAGCCGCTGTCGGACAACCCTGATTACCTCAACGCGATCCGCCAGCGCCTGATCGAGGAACTGGACGATCCGGATGACTACCCGGATATCGTGCAGCGTCGGGTACCGCGCCAGCTCAAGGCGTTTGCCACCAAGACCCGCGTCCTGGTCAGCAACGACCCCAACCTGCAGCAGACCGTGCTTGAAGTGATTACCGCCGACCGTCCAGGGCTGCTGGCCCGTATCGGCCATATCTTCGTCGAGTTCGGCATCACCCTGCGCAAGGCGAAGATCGCCAATGTGGGCGAGCGCGTAGAGGACTTCTTCTTCATCACCGATATGAATGATCAGCCGATCAGCGATCCGGTGCTTTGCGAACGCCTGCAAAAGGCGATCTGCGAACAGCTGGACGAACACGTCCAGCACAGCCAGTAACCCACTATAAGAAACAAGCTAGCCAGTAACGGGATAACAGAATGAACGAAGCAAAACGTACCGAAATCGAAGCCGCCGTATTCCGCCGCCTGCTGCAGCACCTGGATGAGCGCAAGGATGTACAGAACATCGACCTGATGAACCTGGCCGGATTCTGCCGCAACTGCCTGTCCAAGTGGTACTCCGCCGCTGCCGAGGAGCGCGGTGAATCAGTGGACTACGAGCAGGCCCGCGAACTGGTGTATGGCGAGCCGTACAGCGACTGGAAGAAGAAATATCAGCAGGAGGCAACCGCAGAACAGCTGGCTGCCTTCGAGAAAAGCCAGGAGAAATGAATCAGGAAAGGTAAGCCTTACTCGGCGGCGCGTACCCAGGCGCGCTGCACCTGGTTCATATCCACCTCAAGCACCGTGGCGTAGGTATCATCCTGTACCGGGTAGGATTTCACCACCCGGGCGCCACGCACGATGCCCGCCACCGCGGTTTTAAAGCGGTCATTACTCACCACCATGTCGTTCACCTGGGTAGTGCCGTACAGGTACTGGCCATGAATCACGCCAGCCAGCTCCTGATAAGCGCGCAGCTTTGATGCCCGCATCGCCATCAGTACTTTCTGCTGTGGCGTTTGCCCTGGCTGCAGGCTGATCGGTGCGTAGCCGGTGGCACTGACCCAGTGTGGCTGGGCCGCCTTTTCGATCCGCGGCGTATGATCCACATCCGGCATCGCATCCACCGTATCGGAGAAGCCCTGGGCGATGGTTTCGCAGCCACTCAGCAGCACCACGGTGCACAGAGCGAATAGGATATTGAGTCTCTTCACGGTTCGGTTCCTGCCTGGCTCAGCGGTCTAGGCCCACCGGGCCCTGTCTGTTTTCGATAATCATACCGGATTGCAACGCCTGCAGCGGGTCATAGCCGGGCCACTGCCCTTCCAGCCGTTCGTTGGAGATATGGGTCTGCCCCGAGGCGAGCACCTGCCGCGTCGTGGTATCCAGAACCCTCGCGTTGATGACCAGACCATTTGGCTGGCGCGCATAGGTGCCTGTGAGTACAAAGTAGATCCGATGCGAGTGCCGCAACAGCGACAGCGATGCCGGGTCCAGCTCCGGCTTGGCGGTGGTGGTCAGGCTGACGGCGCGATAATCCACCAGGTTGTAGCCCAGGTGCTCCATCTGAAAGATGAAGCTGTCGCTGAGACGCTCCCCCATCGGCCCCACCTGGTCGCGCTGCATCAGGTTATGAAATTTGAGTACCGCCATCGGCAGCCGCCGGATACGGTTTTCATCCAGCCCCGATACCAGTTGCCCCGCCATCTGCTGCACTGCTTCACTGACCGGATCCATCGCGCCATCGGCCTCGCCGACCTGGGCCAGCGCCGCCGTACGTCCTACACGACCACTTTCGGCACCGGGATTGACCACCGATTCAATCTGGGACAAAGCCTCGGGACCAAAGCGCTCCACCTGCACAGGCTCCAGCGCGCCTTCCTGCGATGCGCAGCCCGCAAGCAGAGTCAGCATCAATGCTGCTGTTGCACCTGTCACCCTGTTTATCGGCGAGATCATCGGCGAGTTACCTTTCCTGTTTAAACCCTTGCTCTTCGCGCCCGCGCTCTTAACACGCTCAGCCCGGGGGCGCGACATTCCTATCCGAAACAGCTCTATGCTACATTCTCGCAAGTCCTGTCACTACTTGTATCGGTCAGCCTCGGTCTATGTTGAGTATTCTTCGCCATCTGCTGGTTCTTATGACACTGGCCATCGCCCTGCCTGCCCAGGCCATCCCGGTCGAAGCCGAAGGGCGCGCCCTGGTGGTCAACGGCGATATCACTTCGGCCCGCAAACAGGCGATCGCCGATGCCCGCCAGGCGGCGTCTCTGCAGGCGGCAGCCTATATCTCCACCACCCAGGAGATCCGCGATGGCGTGCTTGAAATTGACGACATGAAGCTCCAGACCTTCGGCACGGTCAGCAACGTGGAGGTGCTGGATGAGCGGATCGAGAACAAGATGCTGATCGTGCGAATCAGCGCCGATGTGATGGAAAACGCTTCCTGCCCTTCACCCGGCGCCCTCGATCATCGCAAGCGCGTGGCACTGACCCTGTTCCCTCTCAGCGAGCCTCGCCAGGCCAGTACCGGAGCCCTTGGCGAGATCCAGTCACGCCTGCCAAGCCTGCTCGCCCAGGGACTGCAGCAGAGCAGCGCCATCGAACCGCTGGACTTCAGCCGCAGCAACCTGATCAGGGACGTAGCCACCGCCCCGACCAATCAGCTGCCCGACGGTGGCCTCAGCAATGCACTGCAGAGCAGCGGCGAACCACTCAAGGCTCAGTTCATTATCTCCGGCGTAATCCGCGATATGTCGATGCGTACGCCGGTGGGTCCGTCCGAGCCCAATATTATCGTCGACCTGTATAACGAAGCCGACTACAAGGCCAAACGCCACCTGCGCAACCTGGCACTGGAGCTGTTTATCTATGACGGGCTCAGCGGCCAGCTGCTCGATCGCAGGCTGTTCACCACTCAGGGCCGCTGGACCCGCCCGCGTGAAGAGCGCACAGGTTTTGCCAGCGCCGCGTTCTGGCAGCAGGATTACGGCCAGCAGGTTCAGGCGCTGATAGCCGACACCTCCAACTGGCTGGATGAACGCCTGCGCTGCGAGCCGCTGGCAGCCCGCATCAGCCGTACCAGTGGCGACCAGATCTGGATCGAGGCCGGCAGCACCCAGGGCGTCGAAAAAGACGATAACTTCACGATACTGCGCCGGATGACCTTCTACGACGATCAGATGCGTACCTACTCGGAGCTAAACGACACTCAGGTCACGCTGAAAATCGAGTCGGTGCAGCCCGGTTTCGCTCGCGGTCGTATCGTCGGCGACAGCCTCAGCCACAACATCCAGAGTGACGATATTGCTGTACTGAGGTAGTGCAGAGACAGTTCAACAATAGTCAGGATATGAACAGGCGAGGCAGAGACGCTATATACTTGTTCACAGCATACTAGAACCCGATTGACACCCGACCTCCCCCCTCTTAGTCTGCGCTCCGGACTATTGCTGCGTGTTACTGATGGGAGTGTTTTTGATGTCAAACGAGATCTTTTCCGAACTGGAAAACAAACTGGATTCTCTGATCGAGGAAGTGGAAACCCTGCGCCTGGAGATCAGCGAACTGCGCGAAGTGCGTGATGGCCTGAAAGCGGAGCAAAACGAGGCTGAAGATCGCCTGAAGAAACTGCTGGGCATGTTTGACCGGCTTGAGGAGAGCGCGGCCATTTAACGTGAGACGCCGACGACCCCGGCGTTCCAGGTGGGAGTTCACCATGAAGGCAAGAACGCTGTTACTGTTGTCGGCCGACATTGCCGGCGCCACCGCCTACAAAGAGGCGCATAGCGCCGGCGACACCACACCGGAGTGGCTACTCCCTTTCACCGCTTTTTTCCGCGAAGCCCCCGCCGTACTGATGGGCAAGCTTGCCCTGGCCTTTATCGAATACGATGATCTACCCGCACTGCGCGTCTGGCGCGTCGCCGGCGACGAGATCATTTTCCTGGCAGAACCCCGCAACGCCGCGGAAGCGCTCGGCATCGTCGAGGCCTTTGCCGCCATGGTGGCGGACTACAATGCGCGCCTTGCCGATCTACACGGACTTTACCTGCGCGGCGGCGCCTGGGCCGCACCGATCGGCACGCAGAACATAGAGATAGAGATTCTTGAGATCCCCTCAGCTACCGAAGCCGGCGAGGCCTACAAGGAGTATGTGGGTCCAGATGTGGACAGCGGTTTTCGCCTGCTGAAAAACGCCCCCAACGGCCATATCGTGCTGTCACTGAAACTGGCGGCGGCACTGGCGGCGGGCGGCTGCCTCGGGCAGCTCTGCATCGGTCATGTGGATAACCAGCCCCTGAGGGGACTGTTCGGCGGTAAGCCCTACCCTATTCTGATTGCGGGCAAGGGAACACTGGACTGCGGCGCATTGATCGCGTTGGAGGAAAACTTTATTGCAACCTTCGCACGCCGCCCCCAGGTGCTTCGCTTCAGCAGCTAGCTTTAGCGGCTGACTTTTACACCCAAGGGCGATCGTTCAGCACTCATCGGGCGATGAGTGCTGTCTCTGCATCAGCGCTGGGTACCGCGGATACGCACTTCAACACGACGGTTGATGGCACGGCCGGATGCACTGCCGTTGTCTGCGATCGGGTTACGCTCACCGTAACCACGCGCATTCAGACGCAGTCGATCCACGCCCACTGACATCAGGTACTGCGCCACAGATTCGGCACGACGCTCTGACAGCTGCTGGTTGTAGTCTGCACTACCGGTGGAATCGGTATAGCCTTCCACATCCACCTGGGTCTTGTTGAACTTCATCAACACCTTGGCCACGGAGTCCAGCACCGGGTAGAAACCGGAATCGATCCGCGTGCTGTCGGTAGCAAAGGTAATATTGCCAGGCATCACCAGGCGGATATCGTCGCCCATACGCTCAACCCTTACGCCTGTGCCTTCAAGTTCCTGGCGCAGACGCATCTCCTGCTGGTCCTGGTAATAACCGATGCCGCCGCCAATGGCCGTACCAAGCGCTGCGCCCGCGAGCGCACCTTCACTGTCATCAGCGATCACCGCGCCCAGTATCGCTCCACCCAGGGCGCCAATACCGGCTCCCTTGGTGGCCTGAGAAGTCTTGCTCTCCTGGGTGTAGGGGTCCAGCGTGGTGCACCCTCCCAGCAGGGCAAGAGACAGGATCGATACCGCAGTTGCTTTATAAATCATTGTATTGCTCCTACAGTCATTCCAGAAAACATCCTGTTGCAGACCGGTAAACGTCCGTGCGGTTCCTTCCGCTGCCTAACATTCAAACACTAATTTAACTTCCAATTCTATTTAGCCCAGCATAGCTTAACGGCGCATGAAAAAAGTGAACAACCCGACAAACAAACACAAGCTATACCGAAGTTGCAGGCTCTCTCGCCCCAGACTGGCCCAAAGCGCACCCGTGTGCACTGGCCTAGAGCCTTGAGTCCCGATAAAATATCCACAGACTTAATTAGTATTATTCTATCGCGTGACAGCCCGAGGAGTTCCCCTTGCCCCATCTTCCCGTCATAGTCGGCTTCGGTGGTATCAGCCCGGCCGGAAGAGCGTCTTTCCATCATGGCTATCGCCGCCTGATCATGGACAAGCTCGACCCTGAGACGCGACAGGAAACGGTCATCGGCCTCGCCACACTGATGGGCCTGGCCAGTTTCGAGGACGGCAGTTACCTCAACGCCGACGGCCAGCGGGTCAGCGAAGCTGAGCTGGCGAAAGCGGTGGAACCGGCCGTGATGGACAACACCCTGATCCGTCGCATCCACCCCGACTGGTTTGACGTCAACGCGGTCACTTTCAACCGCCCCGCCGATATCCGCGGCGAAGACGATGTCCTGACGTTCCAGCTGCGCCGCCGCCACCTGCCCGCCACCCTGCCAGATAACTGGGAGGTCACCGAGCTTGAAGGCGGCCAGGCACAGGTCCGTGTCAGCGGTCAGTGCAGCCTGATCTTCCCCGACACCCGCGAGGCCCAGGTACAGAGCGCCGGCATGCTGCCGACCGGTTTTCATCCGGGCACCCTGTACCAGTCACGCAACCATCCGCGCGGACTGCAGATGGCCGTCTACGCCGCATCCGATGCGCTGAGTTCAGTGGGTATCGGCTTTGAAGAGATCATGAGCCACCTGGCTCCGGATCAGGTCGCAGTGTTCGCCAGCAACTCCATCGGCCAGATGGACGACCTCGGCTTCGGCGGCCTGACCAAATTCCCGGGCCTGGGCAAACGCACCACCTCCAAGCAGATGCCGCTGGGCTATGCCCAGATGCCTGCCGACTTTATCAACGCTTACCTGCTGGGCAACGTGGGCACCACCGGCGGTGCGCTCGGCGCCTGCGCCACCTTCCTCTACAACCTGAAGAACGGTGTCGAGGCGATCCGCAGCGGCCAGTGCAAGCTGGCGATGATCGGCGGATCCGATGCGCCGGTAACCCCGGAGATCATCGAAGGCTTCCGCGCCATGGGCGCACTGGCGGAAGATCGTCAGCTGGCGGCTCTTGATGGTCTCGACCAGCTCAGCGAAGAACATTACCGCCTGGCCTGCCGCCCGTTCGGCGAGAACTGCGGTTTCACCATCGGCGAATCCAGCCAGTTTCTGGTGTTGATGAGCGACGATCTGGCGCTGGAGCTCGGCGCCGATATCCACGGCTGCGTGCCGGACGTTTACGTCCATGCCGACGGCCACAAGAAGTCGATCTCCGCACCCGGCATCGGCAACTACATGACGCTGGGCAAATCTGCATCGCTGATTCGCAGCATGCTCGGCGAAGACTCCCTGCGCCAGCGCAGCTATGTGCAGGCCCACGGCACCAGCACGCCGCAGAACCGGGTCACCGAATCCCACGTGATCAATGAAATCGCCCAGGCGTTCGATATCTCCGACTGGACGGTATCCGCGGTCAAGGCGTTTATCGGTCACTCCCAGGGCACCGCCGGCGGCGACCAGATCGCCACGGCGCTGGGCCTCTGGCGCTATGGCATCATTCCGGGCCTGACCACCACCAAGGCGATCGCCGAGGATGTGCATCAGACACGCCTGCACATTCCGCTGCAGCATCTGGAGAGCGGCAGCGACAGCATGGATTCCGTGCTGATCAACGCCAAGGGGTTTGGCGGCAACAACGCCACGGCCACCCTGTTCTCGCCGCAGATCACCGAGCAGCTGCTGACCCGCCGTCACGGCGAAAGCGCCATGACCGACTGGCGCAAACGCCGCGAGGAAACCCGCGAAAAAGCGGCAGAGTACGATCTGAACGCCACACGCGGCCTGGTTCGCCCAACCTACCTTTACGATCACCAGGTGCTCACCGGCGAAGACCTGAAGATCAGTGAACATCAAATCGAGCTGCCGGGTTACAGCAACCCGATCAGCCTGGATATGGATAACCCTTACAAGGACTTGAGCTGATGCGCATCGGAAGCAAGACAAGAACCGCACTGACGGCAGGCCTGATCACTCTTTCACTGGCCGGCTGCGGTGGGGATTTCCTCAAGCAGGACCCGACCGTGGATCAGTTTTACACCCTGGACAGCGAAAAGCTGATGCTCTGCCGTGGCCTGACACGCGAATGCCGCGACCTGATTCCGATCGCCTCGGCCCAGCATCTGGCCCCAAAAATCGAGCGCGCCTACGGCACTGACCTCAAGGGCCCGAACTATCCGCTCAACCTGACCCGGATGATGATCAATCCGCCGGATGGCAGCTACAAGGCCTCACCGGTGGATGAAAACGGCCGTTATATTCGCCTGCCGATTAACGAGCAGACCGACCTGGTCTGGGACGTACTGCAAGAAGCTCACGACTCGATCTACGAAGACTGAGGACCAAGTCACACGGGCTCAACGCTTGGGCTCAAGCAGCTCAAGCAGCTCAAGCACTGTGCGGGAGGTGGTTTCAGCCACCTCCTCCACAGAGATCCCGCGCAGCTGAGCGATAATCCCTGCCACATCCGCCACCCGCATCGGTTCATTGGGCGCATCGCGCCAGTCACTCAGCGCCATATCGGGTGCATCGGTTTCCAGCACTATTGAGGTCAAAGGCAATTCAGCGGCCAGACGGCGCAGTTTGGTGGCCCGGCTGTAGCTGATCGCACCGCCGAAACCGAGCTTGAAGCCCAGTTTCAGGTACTCCTGCGCCTGCTGTTCACTACCGGAGAAGGCATGAACAATGCCCGCCCGCGGTAACGCGAAACGGCGCAGCTGTTTCAGCATCTGATCATGCGCCTTGCGCACATGCAGCAGCACCGGCAGGTTGGCGGCTTTAGCGATCTTCAGCTGGGCTACCAGCAGTTCGGTCTGCGCCTCGGGGTCGAAACCGTCGATTTGGAAATCCAGGCCGATCTCACCGATCGCCACCAGCGCTTCACGGTGCGATTCAACTTCGCTGGCCAGGCGCTCGATATCCACCGGGCGATGCTGGTCCATAAAGCAGGGATGCAGCCCCAGCGCGGGATAGAGCGAGACGCCTTCAGCACCCCTGGTACTGAGATCAAGGCAGCGCTGCCAATGTTCAGCGGTGACGCCGGGTACGACTATGGCACCGATGCCTGCCTGCCGGGCAGACTCGACCACCTGCTCGCGACGGGCGTCGAAAACGGGAAAATCCAGGTGGCAGTGAGAATCGATCAGCATGGACCGCAGTATGGCACAGATGGAGATGCGGGCCGTCCAGAAAAGACGGCCCGAGTGAAGGCAAAGAGCGGGATCAGTGCTCCCGGGTGGCGCGGAAGGCGATATCCGGCCAGCGCTCTTCGGTCAGCGACAGGTTAACGCGGGTCGGCGCCAGGTAAGTCAGCAGACCTGAACCGTCATACGCCAGGTTGTCGTAGGCCTTGCGCTCAAACTCATCGAGCATCTTGTTATCTTTGCACTCAACCCAGCGCGCTGTAGCCACGCTGATCCCTTCGTAGACGCACTCCACCTTGTACTCGTCCTTAAGGCGGAACACCACCACTTCAAACTGCAGCTGACCTACGGCGCCGAGAATCAGGTCGTTGTTCTTCATCGGCTGGAACAGCTGCACCGCGCCCTCTTCGGACAGCTGCTGCAGACCTTTCTGCAACTGCTTCATCTTAAGCGGATCGGTGGGACGCACACGACGGAACATCTCCGGCGCAAAGTGAGGAATACCGGTGAACTTAAGCTGCTCGCCCTCGGTGAAGGTATCGCCGATCTGGATGGTGCCGTGGTTGTGCAGACCGATAATATCGCCAGACCAGGCGGTATCCACGTTCTCACGGTCGCCAGCGAGGAAGGTCACCGCATCGGCGATCTTTACATCCTTGCCGATACGCACGTGCTTCATTTTCATGCCGCGGCTGTATGCACCGGAGCAGATACGCATGAAGGCGATACGGTCGCGGTGCTTGGGATCCATGTTCGCCTGGATCTTGAAGACGAAACCGGAAAACTTCTCTTCGGTGGCTTCCACATCTCGGGTTTCGGTGCTGCGAGCCGGAGGCGCTGGCGCCCAGTCAACGAAGTCGTCGAGCATTTCGCGCACACCGAAGTTACCCAGTGCGGTACCGAAGTAGACCGGCGTCTGCTTGCCCGCCATGTACGCATCCTGATCCCACTCGTGGGTAGCGCCGCGCACCAGCTCGATCTCATCGACAAACTCGTCGTACTCATCGTCCAGCAGAGCCTTAGCCTCGTCGGAGTCCAGCCCTTTGATCAGTTTTTCTTCAGCCAGGGTGTGACCCATGCCCGGGGTGAACAGATGCAGGGTATCGGTGTAGAGGTTGTACACGCCCTTGAAGCGCTTGCCGGAAGCGATCGGCCAGTTGATCGGCGCCGCCTCGATCTTCAACACCTCTTCGATCTCGTCGAGCAGCTCGATGGGATCACGGATATCGCGGTCCAGCTTGTTGACGAAAGAGAAGATCGGCGTGTCGCGCAGACGGCAGACCTCCATCAGCTTGATGGTCCGTTCCTCGACACCCTTGGCGCCGTCCACCACCATCAGCGCGGAGTCCACCGCGGTCAGGGTGCGGTAGGTATCCTCGGAGAAGTCCTCGTGCCCCGGGGTATCGAGCAGGTTAACGGTCCGGTCTTTGTAAGGGAACTGCATCACGGAGGAGGTGATGGAGATACCACGCTCCTGCTCCATGCTCATCCAGTCGGAGGTGGCGTGCCGGTCACTGCCCCGCCCTTTCACGGTGCCCGCCACCTGAATCAGCTGTCCGATCAACAGCAGCTTCTCGGTGATGGTGGTCTTACCGGCGTCGGGGTGGGAGATGATCGCGAAGGTGCGGCGCTTGGCCACTTCCTGCTGAACGTTCTGAGACATGGGTAGGGAATTTCCAGCTTTCAGGGCGGCTGCCGGATAATCCGGCAGCCTGGATTCGAAAAGGCGTTATTCTCGCCGATCAGAAGCCGTACGACAATCGATCAGACCTTGAAACGCCCGACGAGCTCGGAGAGCTGCTGCGACAGGCGGTTGATATCCGCCGCCAGCGCCTCGTTTGCCTCGGCCACCTCTGCAGCGGAGGCGGTCTGGTCATTAAGCGAGGAGAGATTCTGGCCGATCTCATCGGATACGGCGCTCTGCTCCTCTGTGGCCTGGGCGGTCTGTACCGACAGGTCGCTGACACGGGTAAAGGACTCGCGCAGAGAACCGAACATCTGGTTCAGCTCGCCCAGGCTGATCATGGAATCATCCGCAGAGGCCTTGCCTGCATCGATCACCTTCACCGATTCGGCGACGCTTTTCTGCAGCCGCTCAATCATCCCCTGGATACGGCCGGTGCTCTCCTGGGTACGGGTAGCCAGCACCCTCACCTCGTCGGCCACCACCGCAAAGCCGCGTCCCTGTTCACCGGCGCGGGCCGCTTCGATCGCCGCATTCAGCGCCAGCAGGTTGGTCTGCTCGGCAATATCGCCGATGACGTCGACCACGGAGGCGATCTCGTTGGACTCCTTCTCCAGCTCATCGGAACGGGAACGTGCCTGCTCCATCTCCGAGGCCAGCTCGGCGATCTGGTTGTTGGTCTGCTCCAGCACCGTTTCGCCTTTTTCCACCAGTTCGGTGGAGGTTTCGGCTTCCTGGGCGGTGCCGTTGGCCACCGTTGCCATCTCCTTGTTGGCCAGGCTCATCTCATGCACGGCGCTGACAATGGAGTTGGAGGCGTTACCAAGGCTGCCGGTGATTTCACGGGTACGGTCCGAAGACTCGGACAGTGTCTCGATCAGGCGCCCGAATTCGTTGGACTGGCTCATGATAGAGCCCACCAGCGCCTGCAGTTTGTCGAGGAAGTGGTTGAACTCACGGCCCAGGTCACCGAGCTCATCATGGCTGCGAGCATCAACGCGAGCGGTCAGGTCACCATCGCCCTCAGCAATATCACGCACGCTGGCGGTGAGATCCGCAGTCTGACGCGCGAGCCGTTTAGGCACCAGGTAGCTGACGATCAGTGCGATCAGCACGGCAATGGCGATCACAATTCCACGCAGCAACTGCGCTGATTCCACCCTCTCCTGAATATCGGCTTGTTCCTCAACCGCTGTTGCCTGCGCCGCTTCACCCGCCTTGTCGAGGATGCTGCGCAGGCGACTGAACGCTTCGCCGGCCTGCTTTTCAGCACTGGCTAGCTCCGAAGCCGAAGCGTCCGCACTGGCTACGACGCGGTTGGAAGCAGCCAGCCACTCACTGAAGGCACGGTCAAAATCACTGAAGCTATTCACCAGCTGCGGATATCCGGCCATGGTTTCCCGGTATATCTGGAAACGATCCTTGACCTGGTTGGCATTCTCCTGACGATCCGCCTCCAGTTTCGCCATATCGCCCTGGCCGTAGATCTGCTGAAGCTCGGCTTCGCGGGCCTGGTAAAGGTCACGATCCGCATTCAATACTGTGGAGATTGCTGGCATAAAAGTACCGGTCTGGTGCTCATATCCCTGCTGCTGGAGATCAAGCAAGCGTGAAGAGAGAACCAGAGAGATCAGAATAGCTACAGTGAGTAGCACACTGGGGATAGAGCTTTTTACTCGGATACTGCGGATGTTCATGCGGAAAAAGCCTCGACAGAGAGTATTTTTATAGTGTCCACGCATCCTGCCTGGATGCAGATCATCCCTGTTTTTTTGGGGAACTCACATTACCCGTTAATTATTATGGAATATATCGACCGGCAAAAAAATCACTTAAAAATTTTAATGTCTCTTTTTTGATCCACTTTTATTATTAGATGCGACATTCTGCCCTATCAGCAGAGGCTGACCGAAGCGCTACAATAGCCCATCCTTAATCAAGCAAGCCTACCATGCCCGGTTATCACGAAACCCTGTTACAGCTGACCTACACCCGCGTGCTGATCCTGTTCGGTCTCAGCACCCTGGTACTTGCCGCCATCTACGTAGTCGGCGCCGGCGTCGACGTCTGGCTGATCTGCGCTACCCTCGGCATGATGGCGCTGATCAACCTGTTTACCTACGCACGCCTGCACTCTCACTGGCCGGTCACCGAAAGTGAGCTGTTTTCCCAGCTCTGCGCCGACGCCATTCTTTACGGTGCGCTGATCTACCAGACCGGCGGTGCGACCAACCCGTTTATTTTTCTGCTGCTGATACCGCTGCTGATTTCGGCGGCGACGCTCTCCGGGCGCTTTACCTGGCTGATGGCGGTGATCGTCGTGCTGTTCTACAGCTCGCTGCTGCGCTACTACCTGCCGGTACTGCCACCCCAGACCGAGCACCATTTCAGCCTTGGCGCCCTGTTCGATCTGCATATCATCGGCATGTGGATGAACTTCCTGCTGACAGTCCTGCTGATCACCTGGTTCCTGGTCCGTATGCAGCACTCCATGCGCCAGCAGGAACGGCGCCTGAGCCGGGAGCGTGAACGCCGCATCCGTGACCAGCAGATGGTGTCTCTGGCCACCTTTGCCGCCGGCACCGCCCATGAGCTGGGCACGCCGCTGTCCACCATGAGCGTGATCCTCAAGGATATGGCGCTGACCCATAAGGACCCGGAAACGGCCGAGGATATCGCCCTGTTGCAGCAGCAGGTGGGAGCCTGCTCTGACCGGCTGCAGGCGATGGCACGCAGCGCCCGCGATGCCGATGTAACGCAGAAAATGTCCGTAAGCCAGCTACTCGAAGAGCTGCTCGACGAGTGGCAGATCATCCGCCCCCAGGCCCGCTATCAGCGTCTCGACCTGCAACCAGGTAACGCACCGCAGCTGGCCACCAGCCCACAGCTGAAACAGGCGCTGACCAACCTGCTCAACAATGCCGCCGACGCCTCAGACGAGCCGCTGGAGATCGAGCTGGACTGGGACAAGAGCAATATCTGGCTGCGCATTCACGACCAGGGGCCTGGACTACCGCTGAGCAGCTCCGCCAACCTGGGGCGTCCGTTTGTCACCACCAAGGGCAAGGGGCTGGGTATAGGACTGTTCCTGACTGCCACCACCCTGGCCCAGCATGAGGGCGAGGTCAGACTGTACGACCACCCCAAAGGCGGTACACTGACCGAGGTGCGACTTCCCATCGCGGCACCCGATATCGCCAAAGCCGATATCGTCACACCTGATAACAAGGAGGCAGAGTGAGCGAGCAGTTCCTGGTGGTCGATGACGACCCCACTTTCACTCGGGTACTGGCGCGATCACTGACCCGCCGCGGCTTCAATGTCAGCGTGGCGCGCAATGTGGAGGAGGCGCTGATCCAGGCCAGGGAAGAGACTCCGGCACTGGCCAGCGTCGATCTGAAGATGGAGGGGCCTTCAGGGCTTGAGCTGATTGCCGGGCTGAGAGAGCTCAACCCGGAGATGAAGATCCTGATCCTCACCGGCTACGCCAGCATCGCCACCGCGGTGGATGCGATCAAGCTGGGAGCCACCAACTACCTGCCCAAGCCCGCCGATGCCGATCAGATTCTGGCGGCGCTGAACCAGCAGGAAGCGGACGCCGGCCAGCAGATCAGCTCCGATCCCATGTCGGTAAACCGGCTGGAGTGGGAGCATATCCAGAAGGTGCTGACCGAGCACGAAGGCAACATCTCCGCCACCGCGCGGGCGCTGGGGATGCACCGCCGCACCCTGCAGCGCAAACTGCAGAAGCGCCCGGTAAGGCGCTAAACCGGAAAGCTCATGCCTGAGCCTGGCCGAGCGCCAGCGCTTGCAGAAAGGTGTCCAGCACCATATTAGGCCGCACGCCCTTGCGGGTGATCGCCGCGTACTCCATCTCATAGCTCATCTGCCGAGGACACAGCGCCCGCATCTGGCCAGACTGCACCCAGCGCTCGGCATAATGATCGGGCAGAAAGCCCAGATAGAGGCCGGTCAGGATCATAAAGGCGATCCCCTCCCGATCCGATGCCCGGGCCGTGACATTGAGCTGTTCCAGCAGTTTCTTCATCTCGGGACTGGGCGCAAAGCTCTGCCCCACTGCTTCCTGCCGGGCCAACAGACCCAAGTCGATATCCGCATCGTCGCAGGCAAACAGCGGGTGCTCGGCACTGCAGTACAGGCTCGAGGTTTCGCTGTAGAGCGGATGGAACACCAGCCCGGAAACCTTTTGCACCTGGGGCACAACCCCCAGATGCAACTGCCCATCCACCACGCCGCGTTCGACGATGCCCGGCGAGAGCATACGGATATCGATACTGACCGCCGGGCCCTGCGCCTTCAGCGCCGCCAGCGCCCGTGTCACCGACATATGCGGCAGGGTGACCAGGTTATCGGTAATACCGATCACCAGCTCCCCCTTGAGCTGCTGATGGATGGAGTTGATCTCGGTGCGGAAGCCATCCAGTGCGGTATGCAGCTGCAGCAGCGCCTGGTACGCCTGGCGGCCCTCATCGGTGAGGGCAAAGCCGGCGCGGCCGCGCTGACAGAGTCTCAGCCCGAGCCGCTTTTCCAGGTCCGCCATGCTGGCACTGATCGCTGAACTGCTGACGTTGAGCTCCACCTCCGCCTGGGCAAATCCCCCCGCCTCCACCACGGTGCGGAACACTTTCAGCAGACGCAGATCGATATCACTGATCTGCCCAAGCAGGTTTTTACTCATCGTATCAGCCTCTGGATCCCGCTTTCGGGCGGCTCAGCCACTGCATCGGCAGCGCTCGCTCGAGACGACGGCAGGCGTTCAGCACCAGCGCATCAGCGCCCTTGGCGCCAACGATCTGCAGACCGACCGGCAAGCCATCCACCAGGCCGCAGGGTGAGGTGGATGCAGGCTGCTGCGTCAGGTTGAACGGGTAGGAGAACGGCGTCCACTCCATCCAGTATTTCTGACTGTCGTCGGTGGTATCCCGGCCCGCGTCGAAGGCGGTGATCGGCAGAGTCGGCGTCACCAGCAGGTCGTACTGCTGATGGAACTCGCCCATCTTGATGCCCAGGGCAGCTCGCGCATCGACCGCTTTCATATAATCGACGATATCGATCTTCATGCCCTGTTCTCCGATGGCGCGAAAGCCCGGGTCGAGAAGATCCCGCTGCGCCTCGCTCATACCGCTGACCACCTTACCGGCACCGGCAAACCAGAGTGTGGAGAACATCTCCAGCGGATCGCTGAAACCGGGATCCACCTCTTCCACCTCGGCACCCAGTTCGATCAGCGTGGCCACCGCCCGGTCGACACAGGCGCGCACACCCGGATCCACATTCACGTAGCCCAGGGTCGGGCTGTAGGCGACCTTCAGCCCTTCCAGCGGGCGGTCGAGAATATCGATCCAGTAACCGTCAAATTTGCGGTCGGAGTACCAGTCGCGGTGATCCGGCTGCGCCACCGCATCCATCATCAACAGGCTGTCTTCAACGGTGCGGGTCATGGGACCTAAGTGAGACAGCGTCGTCATGGCGCTGGCCGGCCACTGCGGGATGTAACCGAAGGTGGGCTTGATACCGAATACGCCACAAAAGCCGCCGGGAATACGGATAGAACCGCCGGCATCGCTGCCCTGGTGTAGCACCCCCATGTTCAGCGCCGCTGCCGCCGCGGCACCGCCGGAGGAGCCGCCCGCGGTTTTTCCGGTATCCCAGGGGTTGCGGGTCACACCGGTGGCACGGCTGTCGGTGACGCCCTTCCAGCCAAACTCCGGTGTAGTGGTTTTACCCAGGATCACGGCGCCGGCCTCGCGCATGCGGGCACTGAACGGCGCATCCTCGGTGGCCAGCTCATCGGTGCTGGTCAGGGAGCCGCTGCGGATCGGCATGCCGGCCACTTTGGTCAGATCCTTGATCGACGAGGGCACACCATCGATGGGCCCCAGCGCTTCACCCTTGAGCCAGCGCTGCTCCGAGGCCTTGGCGCTTTCCAGGGCTGATTCCTCGGCCACATGGCAATAGGCATTCACTTCGCTGTTGCAGGCTTCAATCCGCGCCAGCGCCGCACGGGTGGCGTCCAGCGGAGAGAGTTCGCCAAGACGGTAGAGACGCCCCAGCTCCATAGCTGTCAGGTCGGCGATCTCTTCGTATCCGTTGTTGCTCATTTGGCCTCCTCAATGCCTGCCGCATTCACCAGCGCAGTCAGCAGCACCGATGCACCGGCCGCCAGATCATCGGCGTCCGCGCGTTCCATCTCGTTATGGCTGATACCGCCCTCGCAGGGTACGAAGATCATCCCGGCGGGTGCTTTCTCCGCCAGGAAGATGGCGTCATGACCTGCGCCACTGACGATATCCATATGCCCGTAGCCCAGCGCTGCTGCCGCATCACGTACGTAGGAAACGCAGTTATCCGCAAAATAGAGCGGCGCAAAATCGGCCGTGGGCGTCAGGCTAACCTGAACGCCATGCAACGCTTCGAGCTCGGCGATTTTCGCTTTCAGCCCGCTCACCATGGCATCCAGCGCATCCGCTTCCAGGTGGCGGAAGTCGACGGTCATGTTGACCTGGCCGGGAATCACGTTACGTGAGCCGGGGAACAGATCCAGGCAGCCTACGGTCCCGCGTCCATGAGGTGCGTGTTCCAAAGCAGTGCGGTTCACGAAGGTGATCAACTCAGCCGCCACCAGGCCCGCATCGTGGCGCAGTGACATAGGCGTGGGCCCAGCATGGGATTCAACCCCCTGGATGCTGAGATCAAACCACTTCTGGCCGAGGGCGCCGATCACCACACCGATGGTTTTCTCGGCATCTTCCAGCACCGGGCCCTGCTCGATATGAGCCTCAAAGTACGCACCCACCTGATGGCCGGGTACCGACTTTTCGCCGGCGAAGCCGATCTTGGTCAGCGCTTCACCCACAGAGATGCCCTCGGCATCGCGGATCGCCAGGGTCGGCTCCAGCTCAAACTCACCGGTGAACACGCCAGAACCCATCATGCAGGGCGGAAAACGGCAGCCCTCTTCGTTGGTCCAGGCGACCACTTCCACCGGCGCCTGGGTTTTGATGCCGAGATCGTTCATGCGGCGGATCGATTCCAGGCCAGCCATGACGCCAAAGCAACCATCAAACTTGCCGCCGGTGGGCTGGGTATCGATGTGGCTACCGGTCATCACCGGCGGCAGCGAGTTATCCACACCCGGGCGGCGTACAAAGATGTTGCCGATCTGGTCGATGGAAACCTCGCAACCGGCCTCCTTGCCCCAGCTGATAAAGAGTTCACGTACCTGGCGGTCCAGGTCGGTGAGCGCTTGGCGATTGAGCCCGCCTTTGTCGGTTTCGCCGATCTTTCCCTGTTCCATCAGACTGTTCCAGAGACGATCGCGGTCTACGGTCAGGAGCCCATCCAGCGGCATCCCTTGAGTTTTCATATCCATTATCTTGTCCTGTTTGTCGCGTTAAACCGCCAGGTAGCGATCCTTGACCGCCTGCTCCTGCCGGAACTGCTCGCCGGTGCCGCTATAAACCACCTGGCCCTGTTCGATGACGTAATGTCGATCTGCCAGCTTTTCACACACCGCCAGGTTCTGTTCCACCAGCAGTACCGATACGCCGGCCTCGCGGATTTTGCCGAGAATGCGCACGATCTCGTCGACGATCACCGGCGCCAGGCCCTCGGTGGGCTCATCCAGCAGCAGCAGTTTGGGGTCGTTCACCAGTGCCCGGGCGATGGCCAGCATCTGCTGTTCACCACCGGAGAGCGCATTGCCGCCGTTTTTGCGGCGCTCATAAAGGCGCGGGAACATTTCGTACACATCGCTGAGGCTCCAGCGGCTGCTGGCACGCACGGCGATAGCCAGGTTCTCTTCGACGCTGAGCAGACCGAAGATGCCGCGATGCTCGGGCACCAGTGACACGCCGCGGCGAGCGATCTCGAACACCTCTTTGCCGATCAGCTCTTCGCCATCAAAAACGATGGAGCCCTCAGCCGGGCGCACGATGCCGGCGATACTGCGCAGCGTTGTGGTCTTGCCGGCGCCGTTACGCCCCAGCAGCGTGACCAGCTCCCCCGGGTTAACCTCGAGGGAGACACCTTCGAGCACATGGCTTTTGCCGTAGTAGGAATGAATCCTGTTGATTTCGAGCTTCATGACCCGCTCTCCCCCAGATAGGCTTTCTTGACCCGCTCATCGCCGCGCACCTCTTCAGGCTCACCCTCGATCAGGATGTTGCCCTGGTGCATGACGGTGATACGGTCCGAGATCGACATCACCAGCTTCATGTTGTGCTCGATCAGCATCACGGTGTGGTCCTTGCCGAGCTCGGAGATCAGCTTCGTCATCACCGGAATATCGTCCACCCCCATGCCGGAGGTTGGCTCGTCGAGCAGCAGCAGCTCGGGGTCGCTGCACAGTGACATGCCTACTTCGAGTACCCGCTGCTGACCGTGAGAGAGATCCCCCGCATCGGTATTCGCCAGGTGCGTTAGCTTGATCCGCTCCAGTACCTCATCGGCTTTCTCCAGGTGCTTGGATCTGTGCGTATCTGAGTACCAGAACGCCAGCGCTCCCAGCCCATCACGGCCCTGGGCGGCAAGACGCAGGTTCTCGCGCACGCTCAGGTTCTGGAACAGGCTGGTGATCTGGAACGAGCGCGACATGCCGGAGGAAACCCGCTTGTGCGCCGGCTGGCGCGTCAGGTCCTTGCCATCAAAACGGATCTTGCCGCTGGAGGGACGACGCTCACCGGTGAGGCAGTGAAACAGGGTTGTCTTGCCCGCACCGTTGGGGCCGATCACGGTATGGATGGTGCCGCGACGGATCTTCAGATCCACGCTACCCAGCGCGGCAAAGGCGCCGTAACGCAGGCCAAGCTGTTCGGTTTCGAGAATGTAATCGCTCATCACTTCGCCTCCGCTTCTTTAGCCGCTTTTTCAGAGCCGCCGCTACGGCGCTCTTTCCAGCGTTTGATCAGCGACTCAACGCCTCCCCAGAGACCGGACGGCATGAACAGCACCACGGCGATCAGGGCGATACCCAGGATGATCATCCAGCGCGGCCAGACCGAAGAGAGCAGATCGCCGAGCATGACGATGGAACCTGCACCCAGCAGCGAGCCCAGCAGCGAACCGGTGCCACCGATGATCGTCATGATCAGGATGTTCTCGGACATCAGCAGCTCAATGTTGGAGAGCGGCGCGAAGTTAAGCAGCATGGCGTAGAGCGCACCGGCGATACCGGTGATACCGCCCGAAATAACGAACGCCAGCAGCTTGAAGTGGTTGGTGGAGAAACCCACTGCAGAAGCGCGGCCTTCGTTCTCGCGAATCGCCACCAGCGTGGTGCCAAAGGGTGAATGGATCACCCGGCGGGCAAACACGAAGATCAGCATGAACATCACCGCCACGAAGGTGTAGAAGGCGTAGCTCGAGGTCAGGTCCGATATTTCAAAGCCGAACAGCGTCAGCGGCGGACGCGGTACATCCAGCAGACCGTTATCACCGCCGGTCCAGTCACTCAGCGTGTAGGCCAGGAAGTAGGCCATCTGTGTGAACGCCAGCGTCAGCATGACAAAGTAGATACCGGTACGACGGATCGCCAGCAGACCCACCAGCGCCGCCAGCGCAGCACCGGCAATCATCGCTGCGAACAGCGCACCGAGCAGACCAAAACCGAGATGGATCATGGTCAGCGAGGCCACATAGGCGCCACCGCCAAAGAAGATTGCCTGACCGAATGACAGCAGGCCGGTGTAACCCAGCAGCAGGTTACAGCCCAGGGCCGCCAGGGCGAAGATCAGGATTTCGGTCGCCAGCGTCGCCGACGGCAGCAGCAGCGGCATCAGCACCACCGCAGCGAGGGCCGCCAGGGTAACGCCACTGAAGATGGAGGCTTGTTTCTTGGATCTATTCATTACGCCCTCCCGAACAGACCGTAAGGTCTCAGCAGAATCACCACCGCCATGGCGCCATAGATCATCAGGCTCGCACCCTGGGGCCATATGGTGGTCATCATGCTCTGCACCAGACCAACCAGCAGACCGCCCACCAGCGCACCGCTGAAGGAGCCCATACCGCCGATCACCACGACCACGAAGGCAAGACCGAGCACCTCAGGTCCGATAAACGGATG
Organism: Marinobacterium lutimaris; assembly: GCF_900108065.1. Classification (GTDB taxonomy): domain Bacteria; phylum Pseudomonadota; class Gammaproteobacteria; order Pseudomonadales; family Balneatricaceae; genus Marinobacterium_D; species Marinobacterium_D lutimaris. The sequence continues at coordinate 835,856 of NZ_FNVQ01000002.1, forward strand.
CACGCCTCGGATCGGCGCCGCCAGCACACCGGCAAGACCTGCAAGGCCGACACCCAGCGCGAAGGTCAGTGCGAACAGCTTGTGAATATGGGTGCCCAGCAGCGACACGGTTTCGGCGTCTTCACTACCGGCACGTACCAAAGCGCCGAAGCGGGTGCGCTCAAGCAGCAGCCACAGGCCCACCGCGATCACCGCGGTGAACAGAATCACGAACAGGCGGTACTTGGGATAGAAGAAGTCGCCCATGCGGAACACGCCGCTCAGCGCTTCGGGCACAGCCACGGTTTTACCGATCGGCCCCCAGACAGCGATGCTCAGCTCCTGGATGATCAGTGCGATCCCCAGCGTAATCAGGATGTGGAACGTATGCGGCAGGTGGTAGGCACGACGGATCAGCGTCTTTTCCGTTACCCAGGCCAGCATCGCCACGGCCACCGGCGCCACCACCAGCGCCAGCCAGAAATTGCCGGTCAGCGAGACCAGCGTAAAACAGAGGTAGGACCCCAGCAGGTAATAGGCACCGTGGGCGAAGTTCACGAAGTTCAACAAGCCGAAGATAATCGTCAGACCGACCGAAATCAGGAAGTAGATCATCCCCAGCCCGATGCCGTTCAGCGCCTGAAATAGATACAGACTCATCGGGTTTGCTCCTGCAACAGAGAAGGTAGTCGCGCCCGGCCGCGGCCGGGCGCGTTAAGCGGCTTAGCTACGCGTGCAATCCAGTGAGGATTCGTCCGGGAAGGACTCGCCGGAGCTGATGATCTCGGCAAAGTCGTCTTCGTCCTGCATCTCGGATGCAGCTTTGCCTTCCAGCAGGTAGTAGTCTTTCAGCACCTGGTGATCCGCCGCACGTACTGTTTCTTCACCGGTCGGGCCCTGGTAGACGCTGCCTTCCAGCGCCTTGGCCACGGCTGCACCATCGGTGCTGCCCGCTTTGGCGATCGCATCGAGAATTACCTTGGTACCGATGTAATCGGCGGCCATCGGGTAGTTTGGCGCCATGTCGTAGGCTTCACGAACGCGTTTCACCAGTTCGTTGTTCATCGGTGTATCCACGGTGTGCCAGTACTGAGCACCGAAGTAGACACCCTCTGCCACATCCGGGCCGAGCTCCTGCAGCTGATCCAGACCGGAAGACCAGGCCACCAGGATCTTCATCTCGTTTTTCAGACCGAAGTTAACCGCCTGGCGCAGCGCGTTGCTGGACTGACCGCCGAAGTTGAGCAGCAGCAGGACATCGGGCTTGGCCGCCATGGCGTTGGTCAGGTAGCCGGAGAACTCCTGCTCCTGCAGCGAGTGGTAGCTATTACCCACGTGCTCGACACCTTGCGCTGCAAACACCTCTTTGGCGTTTTCCAGCAGTGCTTCACCGAATACATATTGCGGCGTGATGGTGTACCAACGCTTCCACTCCGGATGCGCCTTGATCAGCGGCTCAACAGTTTCGTGGATCGCACCGTAAGTGGGTACTGACCAACGGAAGGTCGCCATGTTGCAGTCGGTACCGGTGAGTTCATCGGCACCGGCCGGGGTCATGAAGACACCGCCCGCCTTATCAACCTCTTTACCGATCGCCAGTGCGGTAGAAGAGAGAGTCGCGCCGTTAAAGAACAGAGCCCCGTCCTGGCTGATCGCTTCCTGCACCTTGCGCACCGCCTTGCCGGCGTTACCTTCGGTGTCGATCGCTTCGTACTTAACCGGGCTACCCAGCAGGTCGCCGTATTCCTCGACCGCCAGCTTAGATCCCATATCGGCGAACTTGCCGTAGCTGGCGAAGGAACCCGAGAGGGATTTCACGCCGTAAATGGTGACTTCCTCAGCTGAGCAAACCGCTGTCGTAGCTGAAAGTACGGCTACCGATAGAAGCTTTTTCCATGTTGTCACTTGCATTCTGTTTACCTCTTTTTCGGGCTTTTAATGTGTTGTTATTTTTCGCTTTGAGGTTGGGCACTGGCGATCCTGTGGGCAGGATCTGATTGTTATCGGTGTTACATTTTTCGGGAGATCTGGCCGTCAAGCGCGACAAAGTGCTCTTCGGCTTCGCACATGTGTTCGCCCATCAGGCGACGCACAGCAGCCTCATCCGCATTGCGGTAGGCCGTTACCAGCTCCACGTGGTAATCCACGTTTGAGCGGGTGAATTCGTAGGCATCGATCTGGTAGGACTTTTTCAGCACCACCAGATCGCGCAGGGTTTCGTTGAGAAAGCGACCGATAAATCCGAGCACCGGGTTCGGGCAGGCATCCGCCAGTACGTTGTGAAACTCCAGCTCGGCGATACGCTGCTCGCGCTGCTCCTCTTCGGAAACCGGCGGTTCGCTGCAGGCGCGGATATATTCATCCAGCAGTTCGAACTCTCGCTCCTTGAGATGCCCCACCACCGACACGGCCAGCTCGACCTCGATCAGCTTGCGCATCTGGTACACCTGTTCCGCCGACAGGTGCTTGAAGTAGAGGTAGTTGCGCAGCGCCTTGCTGGCAGGCTCAGTGCCCACCTCCGAAAGCCAGGCACCGCCGCCAGGACCCGGGCGGGTCCAGATCAGCCCCTCGACCTCCAGCGCCTTCTGCGCCTCGCGCACCGTTCCCTTGGAACAGCCGAACTCTTCGATCAGCTCTTTCTCGCTCGGCAGGCGATCACCCGGCAGCAGTTTTTCCGCCACAATCATCGCCTTCACCTCATCAACGATCAGGTCGGACAGTTTCTGCTTGCGTCTTCTTTTGATAGGTCCGGCCATCTGCGCTCCTGAATTCAGGCAATTAATATAAATAATTATGATTAATTATTAGAGCCTGAAAAAACGGCAGTCAAGCTGCCGTCTCTGTAAGTTCAGATCGAGTATCCATAACCGGGGCAGGGAAATAAACAGTGCAGAGCTAAACTTTATTCCAGCATTTGCTCAACAATAAAACGTACTCACTACAGTCTGGATGTAAGTAAGAGCACTGGACTTTACGAGGCACGTTAACGGTTTTTAGCCGAAGAAGAACACAGAATCACTGTTCATCGATATAGCGACGGGCATCGAAGGTCCGGATCCAGTCGGGGTGAAACACCATCATACCGGTCATGATGATGCCGTTAAGCAGACCTTCCGGGAACATGATCAACGGCAGATAGCGCACATATTCGTGGTAGATCTTGCTCCAGGGATAGACATCCGCGAGCCAGAGCAGCGAGCCAATAGACAGGCCTCCGGCGGCGGCGGAAAGCCCACCACCGAGAAAGGCGCAGAGAAACAGGTAAACGAAAAAGTTACGCGGCAGCTTCGCTTCGACGACGCGCAAAACCGTCAGACTGACCAACGAGGGTATAACGACCCAGCAGAGCCCGTTCAACGGTAGATCCTGCCCGGCTTCGCGACCGATCAGGGTCAGGCCGATCAGCGCCGCACTGCCGGCGCAGATCGCCAGGTCCCAACCGAACATCAGTGTCAGCGTGGTCATGCCGACGAAATGGATCGACAGCCCTGGCGACAACCCGGCACGCAGCGTCCACATCAACATCAGCACCACCGCCGCACCGAACAGCAGGTGCTGGATCCCCCTCTCCCGCTTGAGCACACTCCAAGGCAGCCGCCAGAGCGCGAATGCCATAATGCCGGTATAGATCAGTGCGGAGATGCCCAGCCAGATTCCGGACACCAGTCCTTCGTTTGGGGTCATTGGCCGATTTCCAGTGCGCGAGTAAGGAAGTTACGTCTAGTGTAAGACATTGGATTGGCGTGGCCTGGCAATACCACTGATCCAGATCAATCCAGATAGCGGCTAAAGAGCAGCGCATCCTCGCTGCCCTCTTCATCGTTGTAATAGTTGCGCCGGCGACCCGTCTGCTGCCAGCCGCAGCGCTGATAGAGATGCTGAGCCACATGGTTGGATTCGCGCACCTCCAGGTGAAAGGAAGCAACCCCTTCCGCTTCCAGCAGGGCTTGCCCCTTTTCCAGCATGGCGGTCGCCCGTCCTTCGCCCTGGTGTGCCGGATCCACACCGATACGTAGTAACTCCGCCTCGTCCAGCACTACGCCAAAGAGAAGGAAACCCAGCGGCCGACCATCCAGATCCTGTAGCCAGCAACGGAAACGTTTGGGGTTTGAAAGCATGCCGTGCCACTGTTTTTCAGACCAGGCTTCATGAAAGCTGCGGTCATCCAGTTTATGGATAGCCTCAAGGTCGGCCAGACTGGCCCGGCGCAGTTCAACCATGAGTCGCTTTGCTCAATAGCGGCTGGAGATCGCGCCAGATATCCGCCTTCATTTCGGGTACCTGTAACGCCTCACTGAGGCTGTGACTGGCGACACAGGCAATACCAGCCTGCAGCGTAAAGCGGATGCCACGCAGTGCGTCCAGCTCCTCTTCTCGCCCCAGCAGCCACTGCGCTGCGCTTTCACCAAACAGCAGCGCCCGGGTGACCGGTTTGACTGACAGGGTGTACTCAAGCTTGCGCGCCACCGCCTTGGCCAGTTCGTCCGGGCCTTGATTCAGGGAGGCACCGGCCAGAACAGGCCAGGAGAGAATAGCTGCGTCACTGGCCGCTTCGTTCTGCCCCAGCGAGGCGAGAATACCCTGCAGCAGGCGCTGATGCTGACGACCGAAGCCCTGACGCCCGGCGGGCGGCAGGCTATCCACAATCAACAGATCACCCGCCAGCATGAACGCCAGCTTCACCCGAGGCGCTTCCACACGCGGGCCGGAGCGCGGTGTCACGGAAACCTTATCCGCCTCATCGGACTGCGCGCCCTGCTGAGCCGCTTTGGGCTTGGGCCTGCTGGCCGATTTGGGATCGGAGGGAAGCTCCAGCTCCAGTGACGCACGGGCAGCAGCTCGCGCATCCTGGTTAGCCGGCGTGACGGAGGGCGCCACCGGTGCCGCCGGCGCGGACTCTGTTGCGGAAACGGATGCGGGCGCAGGCTTGGCCGTATCCAGTGTGGCGATCGCTTCCCTGGCGCTCTGGGCAGCAGGCTGCTGATCCAGATCCAGATCGATATCATCCGCTCCCCAGGCATCATCCTGGCCATGGACGAACCCGGCCACCCAGTCAGCAGACGCCGCCGCCCCCGGTAGTTCGGTGCGCGGCAGCCAACTGGTGATGCCTATGGCGCTTAGATAATCGTGGCGCTGCTGTTCCTGCTGAAATCTCTGCTGCTGGGTAGAACTCACAAACAACTAACCTTCACACCTGCGGATGTGCTTTCTGGATATTGGCATCAAGCATGTTCAGAGCATGCAGGTAGGCTTTACCTGAGGCAATGATGATATCGGTATCGGCGCCCAGGCCATTAACGATACGGCCGCCCTTTTCAAGACGCACGGTCACTTCGCCCTGGGAATCGGTGCCTTCGGTCACCGCGTTTACCGAGTAGATCAGCAGGCTGGCGCCAGACTTGGCCACCTGCTCAATCGCCTTGAAGGTCGCATCCACAGGGCCGCTGCCTTCGGACTCTGCAGCGTACTCTTCGCCATCGATCATCACCTTGATACTCGCCACCGGCGTCTCGCCGGTCTGGGAGGTGACGCTGAGGCTAGTGAGACGATACTTCTCGCTGGCGGCCTCGGCGCGGGCGTCGCTGACCAGCGCCATCAGATCCTCATCGAAGATCTCATGCTTTTTGTCCGCCAGTTCCTTGAAGCGGGTAAAGGCGGTGTTGAGCTCAGCATCGGTAGCAAAGGTGGTACCCAGCTCTTCCAGACGGGCGCGGAACGCAGCACGGCCTGAGTGCTTCCCCAGCACCATGCGGTTAGTGCCCCAACCTACATCCTGTGCGGTCATGATCTCGTAGGTTTCACGATGCTTTAGCACGCCATCCTGGTGAATACCGGACTCATGCGCAAAAGCGTTGGCACCCACAATCGCCTTGTTCGGTTGCACCGGGAAGCCGGTGACGCTGGAGACCAGGCGCGATGCCGCAACGATCTGGGTGGTGTCGATAGCGGTTTCCAGACCAAGCATATCCTTACGGGTACGCAGCGCCATGACGATCTCTTCCAGCGCGGCGTTACCGGCACGCTCGCCCAGACCATTGATGGTGCACTCCACCTGACGCGCGCCGGCACTTACCGCCGCCAGGGAGTTGGCCACCGCCAGACCCAGGTCGTTATGGCAATGAACGGAGAAGATCGCCTTGTCGGCGTTGGGAATACGCTGGATCAGTTCGCCGATGCGCTGACCGAACTCTTCCGGCACCGCATAACCCACGGTATCCGGGATATTGATGGTGCGCGCACCAGCATCGATCACCTGTTCGATGATGCGACACATGAAATCCATCTCGGAGCGGCTGGCGTCTTCGAGCGAGAACTCAACGTCGTCGATCAGGCCGCGGGCTCGCTTCACCGCACGTACGGCGTTTTCAACCACCTGATCCGGCTCCATCTGCAGCTTGTACTTCATATGGATCGGCGAGGTGGCGATAAAGGTGTGAATACGACCGGAGTTAGCGTCGCGCAACGCTTCACCGGCACGATCGATATCACCATCCAGCGCGCGGGACAGGGAGCAGACGGTGCTGTCCTTGATGGTACGGGCGATCGCCTGTACCGATTCGAAGTCGCCAACACTGGCGATCGCAAAACCCGCTTCGATTACATCGACACGCATCCGCTCCAACTGCCGGGCAATGCGTAGCTTTTCATCACGGGTCATCGATGCGCCCGGGCTCTGTTCGCCGTCACGCAGAGTGGTATCAAAAACTATGACTCGATCCTGGCTACTCATGCTGTTCTCCGAATTCCTGGACGTGGGCGTCCGATAACGATCAGGGCTATAGTATACAGCCCATGGCAGGGGGATGCGGCGCTAATATAGCGCCTGAATCACCGCTTTAACACCCGCTGCTGCGAACCATTTTTCCAGGACCATCCTGGGCCAACACTCACCAGCTAAGTGAAGGGGAAACATGGCTCCAACCGATTTCGACCGCCTGATCGACCGCCGCGATACGGCAAGCCAGAAGTGGGAAAAATACCGTGATCAGGAGATTCTGCCGATGTGGGTCGCGGATACGGATTTCATGGCGCCAGCGGCCGTGCTTGAGGCTCTGCATGAGCGCGTCGACCACGGCGTATTCGGCTACACCAATACGCCTGCTGTACTGAATGAGCAGGTGTGCGAGCGGCTGCAAAGGCTCTACAACTGGTCGGTCAGTTCCGATGAACTGGTCTGGCTGCCGGGGCTGGTGTGCGGTCTGCATCTGGCCTGTCGCACAGCCGCAGGGCCAGGCGAAGCGGTCATGTCGCCGCAGCCGATCTACCCCCCGTTCATGTCGGCGCCAAGGCTTTCCGAGCGGGAGCTGATCACCCTGCCGATGACTCATGTCGAGGGCCGCATGCGCATCGACTTCGATGCCCTGGAGCAGGCGATCACCGCGCAGACCCGGCTATTGCTGTTCTGCAACCCACATAATCCGGGCGGCACCGTTTACCGTCGCGAAGAGCTGGAGCAGCTGGCCGAGATTCTGATCCGCCATGATCTGCTGGTCTGCTCCGACGAGATCCACTGCGACCTGATCCTGGAGCCGGGCCTGACTCATATCCCATTGGCTTCGCTGAATGACGAGATCGCCGCGCGCACCATCACGCTGATGGCGCCCAGCAAAACCTACAACATCGCGGGGCTTGGCTGCTCCTTTGCGGTAATCCAGGAACCACAATTGCGTCGCCGCTTCCAACGCGCCCGTAAGGGCATAGTGCCCGACGTCAATCTGATGGGTTACACCGCTGCCCAGGCGGCCTACGCCGATGGCGATGAGTGGAACCGCGCCCAGCTGGACTACCTGCGTGAGAACCGCGATTACCTGATTGAGCAGATCAACGCCCTGCCCGGCCTGAAGCTGAACAATATAGAGGCGACCTACCTGGCCTGGATCGACGTTAGCGGTGCAAAACTGGAAAACCCGGCCTACTTCTTTGAGCAGGCCGGCGTCGGCATGTCGCCAGGACGGGACTTTGGTGACGACCGCTATATGCGCTTGAACTTTGGCTGCCCAAGGGCTCGACTCGAAGAAGCGGTGGAGCGGATCCGCCGCGCCTTGCTGAATTCCTTGCCGGCTTAAGCGTTAAGGCTTTTCAGTGTTAAAGCCTTGAGCGCGACCTGAGCCTTCAGGCGCGCTCAAAGCTGAACGGAATTACCTCGTCGATGCGCGCAGCATTCAGCGCCAGCATCGCCAGGCGATCAAACCCCAGCGCCACTCCGGCACAGTCCGGCATCCCCGCTTCCAGCGCGCTGACCAGGCGATGTTCCAGAGGACGCTCCGGCAACCCGAGCGCATTGCGTTTCTGCTGATCCAGTTCCAGTCGACGCGCCTGTTCCGGTGCATCGGTCAGTTCCTGGTAGCCGTTCGCCAGCTCGATTCCGCGGACGAAAAGCTCAAACCGGGTCGCCACCGGCGTGCCGGTTTCATCCTCGACCACCTGCGCCAGCGCCGCCTGGGTCGCCGGGAAACTGTGCACAAATACCGGCGCCTGCAGACGCGGCTCGATCACTTCGGACATCAGCAGGTTAAGCCAGGTATCCCGATCGTCATCTTCAAACGGCGCATCCACATGCTGACGGCAAAGCGCAGCCAGCTCGTCCACTGTTGCTACATGAGTATCCACGCCAAGCTCACGCAGGAACAGGTCGCGATAACCGATCCGCTCTGCCGCAAAACCCGGTATCGCCTCGGTCACCAACGCTTCGACCTCGTCCATCAGCGCCTGTGCATTCCAGCCCGGCCGGTACCACTCCAGCATGGTGAATTCCGGGTTATGGCGGCTGCCGCTCTCACCGTTACGGAACACCTTGCCAAGCTGATAGATTGCGCCAGCGCCTGCCGACAGCAAACGCTTCATGGCATATTCGGGAGAGGTCTGCAGGTAAAGAGACACACCTTCCTGACCCGGCGCGGGCCGGTAGGTGGCTTCGATGGAATCGATAAAGGGATCACTGACGGCGCAATGTGAAAGCAACTGGGTATCTACTTCCATGACATCGCGCTGGTAGAAAAACTCACGCACAAGGCGTAGCAGTTGGGCACGCGCCCGAAGACGCTCGATTGACGCACCGGGGCGCCAGTCTTCAATAGCAATCATTGAGGAACTAACATTTGGAAACCCATAGAAGAAGAGCAGAGTGCGATGGGGTGAATCTCTCTTTCGGTAGCCCGGCGGTCTAATCCGATTAAACCCGTGGCTTTGCGCGCCCGGTAAACCGGGTTTGCCTTTTCGAGAGAGACTCGTTCGCTGGAATGCGGAAACGATATTTGGGTGACGGGCAGGTTGGGCGACCTGTTCCGTCTATCGATATCCGTAAAGACATGCTAGCAACAAAAAATCGCCGATGCCATCCCCTGCGGAACGATTAATCTCTATTCAGCCAGAATCCAGCGCCTCAAGGCTTCTGGATCTAACGCCGGCCCCGCTACACGGGGCCGGTGAGGTCGATCAGGCGCGGCTGACGTATTCGCCGGTACGGGTATCGATCTTGAGGGTTTCACCCCGTTCGATGAACAGCGGTACACGCACCATGGCGCCGGTGCTCAGGGTTGCAGGCTTGGAACCGCCCTGAGCAGTATCACCCTTGAGACCCGGATCGGTTTCAACCACTTCCAGCTCAACGAAGTTCGGCGGAGTCACGGCGATAGGGTTGTCGTTCCACAGGGTGACCATGCACTTGTCAGTCTCTTTCAGCCACTTGCCGGCATCGCCAACAGCGTTGGCATCGGCAGCGAACTGTTCGAAGCTGCTCGGCTCCATGAAGTGCCACATTTCACCGTCGCTGTAGAGGTATTCCATGTCACGATCCATGACATCGGCGCTTTCGACAGATTCGTTGGACTTGAAGGTACGTTCCCAGATACGGCCGGTCAGCAGGTTACGCAGGCGCACACGGGTGAATGCCTGACCCTTGCCCGGTTTAACGAAATCAACATCGACCATGGAGCAAGGATCGCCTTCGATCATCACCTTGAGGCCGTTTTTGAACTGGTTGCTGGAATAAGTTGCCATTGGATGGGTCCGCTTTATGTAAGGAAGCCCCGAACGCTCAAAACGCCCCAGACTTGAAAACTTGCAAACACGCCGGAAAAGCCGGCATAAAAAGTGCGCTAAAGTTTACAGGGGAGGCTCACGGCAAGTCCACTGGCAAGCTTTGATAGCCTGTGCACTGCTTGATACCGGGATGCCAACTTGGGCAGAATGCCGCTCTGACATCCATCCCCGTTGAAGAACCGATACATGACCTCATGCTGGCCCGCCGCCGATGCCTGGCAACAGTCGTTGCGCAACGTCATTACCGACCCCAATGAACTGCTGGCAAAACTGGCGCTCCCCGTGCACCTCGGCGACACCTCAGCCCAGGCGCAATTTTCGCTGCGCGTACCCAGAGAATTGGTGGCCCGCATCCACCCCGGGGATGCCCAAGACCCCATTCTGCTGCAGGTGCTGCCACAGCAGCGTGAAATGACACCGGTAACAGGATTCAGCGCCGACCCGCTGGCGGAGATGGGGTCCAACCCGGTTCCTGGCGTTGTCCATAAGTATCGCGACCGGGTGCTGCTGATCGGCAGCGGCGGCTGCGCCATCAACTGCCGCTACTGCTTCCGCCGTCACTTTCCCTACCAGGACAACCAACTCAGCGGCGAGCAGTGGCAGCAAGCACTTGACTACATTGACACTCACCCTGAGCTGGAAGAAGCAATCCTCTCCGGCGGCGATCCGCTGGTGACACCGGACAGCCGCCTGCAGCGCATGATCGCGGATCTGGCCCAGCGTCCACAGCTGAAGCGACTGCGGGTGCATACGCGCCTGCCGATCGTGATTCCCGACCGGGTGACCGAAGGGCTGGTCAAGGCAATGACCGCTACCCGCTTGAAGCCGGTACTGGTGCTGCACTGCAACCACCCTCAGGAAGTCGATGCCAGCGTCCGCGACGCGATTTCGCGACTTATTCAGGCTGGCATCACCGTACTGAACCAGGCGGTTCTACTGCGAGGAATCAACGAAACTGTCGAAACGCAAAAAGCGCTGAGCGAAACCCTTTTCGACTGCGGAGTGCTACCCTACTATCTGTTTGTACTCGACCCGGTGGCAGGCGCTGCGCATTTCGATGTAAGCGATGCTGAAGCGAAGCAACTGCTGGCGGAACTTCAGGCGTGCCTGCCCGGTTATCTGGTGCCACGATTAGCCCGTGAGATTCCCGGAAAACCGTCAAAAACATTATTAATGCCAGGCCGTTGAGCACTTATTATTAAACGGATGTTTGCAGCCGCCCCTGAAGTTTTATACAACACGCATATGGATATGCATCCGCCCAGAAAAGCTGTCCTCTGGGCACGACACTAAATACCCAAAAGGCCCGGAGCCCGTTAATGAAACCTCAGAATAACTCCCGCCGGAGCACCGTTCGCTTTGCCATTCCTGTTGTCGGCGCCATGTTACTGGCCGCCTGTGCCGAAAAGCCTCAACCGGTCGTGCAACAGCCGCCGCCAAAAATCGTAGAGCCGCTGCCCGTTCTGGTAATCAATGGTATGCATCCGGGAACACCGGAAAAAAACAAGATCGTCGCCGCCCATATCGACTTCAGTAACGGCACAAAAAACACGCTTGAATATGTGATGTTTAAAACCACCGCTTATACCCACGGTGGCGAAGTGGTGAAATCGAAGAAAAGCGGCCGCGATCACGCCTGGCTGCGTGTCGCTGGGCCGTTTTCTCCGGGTGAAGGCAGCGGCGACAAGCGCTGGGACAAGGTGTGGCAGAACGATAAAATCGCCTGCTTCCGCATCGACGGTGCCGAAGTCATCGATATCCAGGGTGTTGTAGAGTATTACAAGGCCGACCAGATCCAGCTGTCACCGGCGGTTGCGGCTCTGGGCCTATGTGGCGGCGCCGTCGGCCAGAATAACCTGGCCGCGCAGTAAACCGTTTATTGGCGCTTGGGCGGGATGGTCGGAAAGGCCGTCACCGTCCCCTTGGCATCGCTGATCTTGGCGGTGCCTTCCTGACGCACCTCGTCGATGCGAATGATCGCCTGCATCGGCACCAGTGAACGCTTCACATCGGCAAACTGCTGCTTCAGTTTCTCTTCACCCGGGTCGACCAGCAGTTCGGAACGGGAACCGAAGATAAATCCCTCCAGCTCGACAAATCCCCACATATCGCTCGGATAAACATGCCGTACGTAAAGCTCGTAAACCTTGTCCTGGTTCAGAAAGGCAACACGGTAAATAGGGTCTTCACTGGCCATGGCCTGAAGTGTCTCCTGCGTAATTAAAATCCTGCCTCGAATATAGGGTCATAGCGACCGAAAACAAGGCTCACCCGGGGCGTTTCCACTGTTCAATTTCTGGTCTGCGGCTATGCTCTCACGTATAATGTGCGGTCCTTAATTCTATACCCTCCCGAAGTAACAGGTGATTCATGGCGAAAAAGCTGTTTATCAAGACACATGGCTGTCAGATGAACGAATACGACTCGGCCCGCATGGCGGATCTTCTCGGCGAGAGCCATGCGCTCGAACTGACCGATGATCAGGACGCTGCCGACGTACTGCTGCTGAACACCTGTTCCATCCGGGAAAAGGCTCAGGAGAAGGTGTTCCATCAGCTGGGCCGCTGGCGCAAGCTGAAAGAGCAGCGCCCTGACCTGGTGATCGGTGTCGGTGGTTGTGTCGCTTCCCAGGAAGGCTCCGCCATCCTCGACCGCGCGCCTTACGTGGATATGATTTTCGGCCCGCAGACCCTGCACCGCCTGCCGGATATGATCAACGAACGCCAGAACGGCGGTTCTGTCGGCATCGTCGATGTCAGCTTCCCGGAGATCGAAAAATTCGACCACCTGCCCGCCCCGAAGGTGGAAGGCGCCGAGGCGTTCGTCTCCGTCATGGAAGGCTGCAGCAAGTACTGCACATTCTGCGTCGTGCCTTACACACGTGGTGAAGAGGTGAGCCGCCCGCTGGATGACGTAATCGCCGAGTGCGTCGAACTGGCCGAACAGGGTGTCCGTGAGGTCAACCTGCTGGGCCAGAACGTCAACGCTTACCGCGGCGCCACCTCCGATGGCGATGTGGCAGACCTGGCGGAGCTGATCCGCACCGTCGCCAGCATCGACGGCATCGACCGTATCCGTTTCACCACCAGCCACCCGGTGGAGTTCAGCGACTCGCTGATCGAGGTATACGGCGAAGTCCCCGAACTGGTCAGCCACCTGCACCTGCCGGTACAGAGCGGTTCTGACCAGGTACTGATGGCGATGAAGCGTGGCCATACCGCACTGGAGTACAAATCGAAGCTGCGTCGTATCAAGAAACTGCGCCCGGATATCAGCTTCTCCTCCGACTTCATCATCGGCTTCCCCGGCGAGACCGACCGTGACTTCGAGCAGACCATGAACCTGATCGCCGACGTGGGCTTCGACGCCTCGTTCAGCTTTATCTACAGTCGCCGTCCGGGCACGCCGGCCGCGGATCTGCCGGATGATGTCTCCGAAGAGACCAAGAAGGCACGCCTGAAGATTCTGCAGGACCGCATCACCGCCCAGGCGATGCAGATCAGCCGCCGCATGGTCGATTCGACCCAGCGCATCCTGGTCAACGGCTACTCGAAGAAGGATCCGGGCCAGCTGTCCGGACGCACCGAAAACAACCGCGTGGTCAACTTCCGCTGCGACAACCCGGACCTGATCGGCCACTTTGCCGACGTGAAGATCGTCCAGGCCTATGCCAATTCCCTGCTGGGTGAACTGGTATCTTCAGAGCTCGATTGAGCCCAGAAGCACACCAAGCACACAAACAGATTACGACTGATAGCGACTTATGACTGATAGCGACGACGCACCGGCCCTTCCCTCCATGAAGCTACACCTGGAGCCGGAAAACCCGGAAGCCCTGGCCAATCTCTGCGGCCAGTTCGACGAGCACCTGAAACTGATTGAACAGCGCCTGGGTGTTGAGATCCGCAACCGCGGCAGTGCTTTCCAACTGCTCGGCGATCTCGAACTGATCCGCGCCGTTAGCGACATTCTGCAGCAGCTCTACGCCGACGCCGTCAAAGGCGAGACGATCACGCCAGAGCGCGTGCATCTGAACCTGCAGCAAGCGGGTATCGAGCAGCTGCAGAGCGAACTGCTGAGAGAGGACAAAGAGGTCAGCATCCGTACCCGCAAGATGCTGATCCGCCCTCGTGGTGAAAACCAGCAGAAATACGTGCGCTCCATCCATCAGCACGATGTGAACTTCGGTATCGGCCCCGCCGGTACCGGCAAGACCTACCTGGCCGTAGCCTGCGCCGTGGAAGCGCTGGAGCGTGAAGAGGTCAGCCGCATCCTGCTGGTACGTCCGGCGGTGGAAGCTGGCGAGAAACTGGGCTTCCTGCCCGGTGACCTGGCACAGAAGGTAGACCCTTACCTGCGCCCGCTGTACGACGCACTCTACGAGATGATCGGCTTTGAGAAGGTCGCCAAGCTGATCGAGAAGAACGTGATTGAGGTCGCTCCCCTGGCCTACATGCGCGGGCGCACCCTGAACGGCTCCTTCGTGATTCTGGATGAAAGCCAGAACACCACCCGAGAGCAGATGAAGATGTTCCTGACCCGTATCGGTTTTGGCTCCACTGCCGTCATTACCGGCGATGTCACCCAGGTTGACCTGCCCAAGGGCACCCGGTCCGGTCTGCTGCACGCCATGGAGGTGCTCAAGGGCGTCAAGGGGATCGGCTTTACCCACTTCACCGCCCGCGACGTAGTGCGCCACCCGCTGGTTCAGCATATCGTGCAGGCCTATGAAAGCTTCGAGAAGCGGGAAAATGCCCGTAAGGACGAGCACTGATGAACTACAGCGTCGACCTGCAGATCGATGTGGATAACGCCGACCTGCCATCCGCAGAAAGCATCGAGCGCTGGGTCACTACAGCGCTGGAAGGACGCAGGGATCGTGGCGAAATCTGCATCCGTATCGTCACCCCTGAAGAGAGCCAGACGCTGAACCGCGAATACCGCGGCAAGGACAAGCCAACCAACGTGCTCTCTTTCCCGTTCGAGGTTCCGCCCGGCATTCCCATGGATCTGCTGGGCGATCTGGCGATCTGTGCCGAGGTGGTCGCAGAGGAAGCTGTGGAGCAGGAAAAATCGCTCGAAGATCATTGGGCGCATATGGTGATTCACGGCACCTTGCATCTGCTCGGTTTCGATCATATAAATGACGACGAAGCCGAAGAGATGGAAGCGCTGGAACGCGATCTGCTCGCCCGGCTTGGCATCAGCGACCCTTATGCCGAACCTAATTGAACGTCCCTAGAGGAACAAAATGAGCGAAGATCGATCGGGAAGCTCGTCAAAAAGCTGGTTGGAAAAGCTGACCAACGCTTTTTCTGACGAACCCCGGACCCGGGCTGATGTCCTGGAAGTGCTTTATGAAGCCGGCGAAGAGGGCATCCTCGACCAAGATGCGGTGAGCATCGTTGAAGGTGCCATGCAGGTATCCGACATGCAGGTGCGCGATGTGATGATCCCGCGCTCACAGATGTCGGTGGTGCACATCGACCAGTCCCCCCGCGATTTCATGCCCCTGATCATCTCCAGCGCTCATTCCCGCTTCCCTGTCTGCGGCGAGAACCCTGACGAGATTGTTGGCGTTCTGCTGGCCAAGGACCTGCTGCCCTACCTGCTCGAAGGACGCCTCGACGAGTTCGACCTGAGCACCTGCATCCGTAAAGCCACCATGATCCCCGAGAGCAAGCGCCTTAACGTGCTGCTGAAGGAGTTCCGCGGCACCCGTAACCATATGGCGGTCGTGGTCGACGAGTACGGCGGTATCGCCGGCCTGATCACCATCGAAGATGTGCTTGAGCAGATCGTCGGCGAGATCGAGGATGAACACGACGCCGATGATGACGAGGGCAACATCAAGGCGTTTGACGATGACGGCTATATCGTCAAGGCTCTGACCCCGATCGAGGATTTTAACGAATACTTCGATGTGGGCTTCCCCGATAACGAGTTCGATACCATCGGCGGTATCGTGACCCAGCACTTCGGCCACCTGCCGGACAAGGATGAGTGTGTTGAGTTTGACGGCTTCAGCTTCAAGGTGCTGAGTTCCGACAACCGCCGCATCCGTCTGCTGCAGGTCAACCGCAACAAAGACTGAGTATGCACAAACTCACCTCGCTGCTGCCAGGGCTGGCGGCGCTGCTCTTGGGCGCCAGCGCCAGCCTGGCGTTTGCGCCCTTCTCGCTGCCCCTGTTCGCCATCCTTTCCGTTGCCGGTTTCTGGTTAACCCTGAGGGGAAATACACCGCGCCAGGCCGCACGCCGCGGCTGGCTCTACGGCCTGGGCTTTTTCGGCGCCGGCACCTCCTGGATCTACGTCAGCATTCACACCTACGGCAACGCCTCGGTGCTGTTAGCAGGCGGGCTGACATTTCTTTTCTGTGCCGCCCTGGCACTGCTGTTCGCCATTCAGGCCTGGATGGGCGCCCGCTGGTTCCGCGGCAAAGGCGCCTGGATCGGTTTTATCGCGCTCTGGTGGCTGTTCGAGTGGCTGCGCAGCTGGTTTCTCACCGGTTTTCCCTGGCTTTATCTGGGCTACGCCTGGACCGACTCGCCGCTCAAGTCGCTGGCGCCGGTGACCGGAGTCTGGGGCCTGACATTCCTGACACTGCTGATGGGTGCAGGCGCGGTTGAAAGCTTCCTGCAGCGCCGAATCAGGCCGATCCTGCCCGCCACTCTATTGGTTGCCCTGACCCTGCTGCTACCCACCCAGTGGACCATAGAATCCGGGGAGCCGATCAAGACCGCAGTGATGCAACCCAACGTGCCCCAGCTGGAAAAATGGAATCCGCAGCGACGCGATGAAATTCTGGATCAGCTGATCGAGATGACCCGCGCCCATCCCGAGGCGGAACTGGTGGTCTGGCCCGAAAATGCGATACCCGCCTTCTACTACCAGGTTGCTGACCGGCTGCAGCCACTGCTCACCGAGCTCGGCAGCCGCACCCTGCTGGCAGGATTACCTACCAGCGAACCAGACCCGAATGACAGTCAGCGCAGGCTCTACCACAACAGCGTCGCAGCCCTGGGCAACACTCCAGGCGTCTACCACAAGCAGCGCCTGGTGCCCTTTGGCGAATACGTACCGATGGAATCCCTGCTGCGCGGACTGATCGAGTTTTTCAACCTGCCAATGTCCAGCTTCAGCCTGCCGCGCCAACAACAGGGAACACTGCAGGCGGGGCCCTACGAACTGGGCGTGGCGGTCTGCTACGAGATCGCCTACCCGGAACTGGTGCGCGAGTCTGCGCTGCAGAGCGATATTCTGCTGACGGTATCCAACGACACCTGGTTTGGCCGCTCCATAGGGCCGGATCAGCATCTGCAGATGGCAAGGATGAGGGCGCTGGAAAATGGCCGCTGGGTGATGCGCGGCACCAATAACGGCATCACCGCGCTGATCGATCCCCAGGGACAGATCAGCGCAGAGCTACCTGTGGATAAAGCCGACGTTCTGACCGGGGAGGTCAGACCGATGCAGGGGCGGACACCTTATCAGCTTGCCGGCGTCTACCCCTTGCTGATGCTGAACTTACTGCTGCTGGCTGGCCTGCTGTTCCGTCACATCCGTACGCCGCAGGAAAACCACTGAGCCGCAGCTGCAGGGCTCTATCGCCGCGGTAGCTGTCAGACACTGGGTTTCGCCGCAGACGGCGCATTCCAGCGTACCGGGAATGGTAATCTCGCCGGCGATATATTCGTTTTCACCATGGTCGAGCTGCTCGCGCAGCAGCTCCAGCCCGACACGGGTGCGATCCGCCAGATCCAGCAGTCGATCCATGGCGGTACGCTCCAGCACATCCAGATCGAAATGCAGCCAGGAGGCCACCCCCGCTCCGGTCTCGTGAATGTAGTAGCCAAGCTGCACCAGGTCACGACGGATATAGGCCTTGAGCAGGTCCATCTCGTCGCGGGTCATCTCCTCGGCGGCCAGCTCTATCTCCGCCGCTTCCTCGATCTGCTCCTGAATAAAGTCCCAGGAGTTCTCACCGGCCTTGTCGAGCCGCTCACGCAGTCTGTCCAGGATGCGATCATAGGCACTGGGCGCATCGGGTGAGTGATTAGGGGATTTCTTATCATCACTGCTCATCGGGGCACTCCTGTCATTGACAGCCTAGGGCCTGGCTGTCGGATACACTCTCAGTATACGCCGATTGAAGCAGAGGAAGCCTTCCCGGATCAATGAACTGCTACGGTAACCGGAGCGGCTAACGCAGCGCCACCGTATTACTGCCGCGTACCCAGACCTCTACCCTGCGGTTGCGCTCACGGCCCGCCGCCGTTTCATTGGAGGCCACCGGTGCCTGATCACCCAGGCCATGCACCTCAACCACATTGATCCCACGCGCCAGCAGCTCATCACGCACAATCTGCGCCCGCTGAAGGGACAGTTGACGGTTCCGGTCACTTTCGCCCACATTGTCGGAGAAACCGATCAGCACCACACTCTGACCCGGGTTGTTCTCGAAAAAGCGGATAACCCGCGACATATCCCGCTGCGCCTTGCTGTCGAGCACAAAGGTGCCGCTGTTAAAGCGGAAGTTCAGCGACAGACGACTGCCACCGCCGGCAATATCCAGATACTCAAGCGGCAGCTCTTCGTTAAGCGCCGGCTGGATGCGGCGAATATTCTGCGAGACGAAACCGGTTTCGCGCACCACATCCTGCCCCGCCTCGGAACCGACAAACTCGACAAAGCGATGCGCCAGGCTGTCGAGCGGCAGATTGGTCGGCTCGTAGATATAGAGCCGCCTGGTCAGCGGGTAATCCTCGGTGGAAATGGTAAAGCTGGTGGGAAAAACAGGCAAAGCCCCAGTTTCGTCAGCGATGGCCAGCGCCTTGGCCCGCTGCACATAGGGCAGGCCGATAAAACCTATCGCGCCCGGCTCCTGGCTGACCCGCTCTGACAGCTCACTGCTCGACTCCAGCCGCAACGCACCGGGGTCCAGCGTCGCACCATACTTTTTCAACACCATGGAATCGAACGAGTCCCAGGTTCCGGAGTTACTGTCGCGGCTATAAACATGCACCGGCAGATCCGGCCCGCCCAGTTCACTCCAGTTACGGACCTGGCCCGAGAACAACTGCGCCAGCTGCTCAGTTGCCAGGCTGCTCAACGGGTTTTCGGGATGCACGATAATCGCCAGCCCATCCATACCGATAACATGCTCAGCGTTGACACTGCCCAGATCGCCATAGAGAGGCTCCAGCGCCTGACGCTCCTTCTCCTTGATGCGCCGGGACGCCATGGCGAGATCCGCCTGCTGCTTGGCCAGCCCTTTAAAACCGGTGCTGGAGCCATGGGCCTTGAGCTCGATTCGCAGCGGCTCGGAATCTTCACTCCTGCGCACAAGCAGGTCGCGCTCCACATCGTTATCGAGTTGCTTGAGATCGATATCGCTGGCCCCCTCGCGCTGCCAGAACGCCTTCAGCAGCGCCGGCGCCAGTGATTCACCGATGGTGTTTGAACCATGCAGACGCAGCAGCGTTTCTACCGCTGAGTCAGCGCCGACCACCACCGCAGCATCCGGCGCTACCGGACTCGAACTCATGCGCAAGGGCGCGGGCACCGCATTGGCAGCCAGCCGCTCAGGAACCTCCCCGAAGCCGGACAACAACTGCTGCCCCATCAGGCCGATACCTGCCAGCACCGCAACCAGTGCAAACATAACCAGCATCAACCCGGAAGAACGTTTCTTCGGCTTGCTCGCCGGGCTCTTCGCTTTTTCTCTGCCAGCCTCATCCAGGCGCGCGGCGGCGCTAGCGGAAGAAAGCTCCAGCGACTGACTGATATCCAGGGTTCCAGGAGTATCCAGGTAGGGAATAAGAGACTTAAGCTCGAGCGGCAACTCGGCGGACGCCAATCGCGCGACCACCTGCTGGCGATAGGCCGGGTCATCGATCAGCTGCGGCAGTTCAACGCGTTCGCCACCATCCTTTTCCAGCTCCCGCTTTAATCGCCATAACAGATCAAACAGTGTCGTACTCACCTGGCCTATCCCTAATCACTTATGCCTGATAACCAGCGCCGTTCTACGTTGAACGCGCATTCAACAGGCGGGCGAGACTAACTGATACCGATTGCAGCCAGATTACAATTCTATGTGGCCTATTCTGAGTAGCCTCGAGCCCCTGTTGACAGCTGAGCGAATATTGTATGCTATGCGCCTTTCGTCTTTTCTCTATGGCCCTGATCGACGCTGTCCAAATTCCAGTCCGTCGCGTTCAGGCCTAGCCTTATTCAAACGAGTTACTAGCGGCCAGAATGAACGAACAATATATCCCGAAGGACATCGAGACCAACGCCCAGCAGTACTGGGTGGAGAACGACAGCTTCAAGGCGAAGGAAGACCCGAGCCGCGAGAAGTTCTACTGCCTATCCATGTTCCCCTACCCCAGCGGCCGCCTGCACATGGGGCACGTGCGTAACTACACCATTGGCGATGTCATCTCCCGCTACCAGCGGATGCAGGGCAAGAATGTGCTGCAACCGATGGGCTGGGACGCCTTCGGTCTGCCGGCGGAAAACGCCGCGATCAAGAACAACGTACCGCCGGCGAAGTGGACCTACGAAAACATCGATTACATGCGCGATCAGCTGCGCCAGATGGGCTTCGGCTACGACTGGGACCGCGAGCTGGCCACCTGCCACCCGGAGTACTACCGCTGGGAGCAGTGGTTCTTCACCCGCCTGCTGGAAAAAGGCCTGGTCTACAAGAAAGAAGCCGAGGTTAACTGGGACCCGGTCGATCAGACCGTACTCGCCAACGAGCAGGTGATCGACGGTCGCGGCTGGCGTTCCGGCGCCATTGTCGAGCGCAAGAAGATCCCGCAGTGGTTCCTGAAGATCACCGACTACGCCGACCAGCTGCTCGACGATATCGAGAAGCTGGAGCACTGGCCCGAGCAGGTGCGCACCATGCAGCGCAACTGGATCGGCCGCTCTGAAGGTGTCGAACTGAACTTTCATGTCGATGGCTGGGGCGATCTGGACGTATTCACCACCCGTCCGGATACCCTAATGGGCGTTACCTACGTGGCCGTTGCCGCCCAGCACCCGCTGGCGATCAAGGCCGCCGCAGATAATCCGGAACTCGCCGCGTTCATCGAGGAGTGCCGCCACACCAAGGTTGCCGAAGCTGATATGGCCACCATGGAAAAGAAAGGCATGGCACTCGGCATCGAGGCGACTCATCCGCTGACCGGCCAGAAAGTGCCGGTATGGACGGCCAACTTTGTATTGATGGATTACGGCTCAGGCGCGGTTATGTCCGTACCTGGCCACGACCAGCGTGACTGGGAGTTCGCACGCAAGTACGGTCTGCCGATCAAGCAGGTCGTCGCACCTCTGTCCGCCAAGGTCGAAGTAGACCTGGACAAGGAAGCGTTCACCGAGAAGGGCGTGCTGGTTAACTCCGGTGATTTCGACGATCTCGAGTTCGATGTCGCCTTCAAGGCGATCGCCAAGGAGCTATCCAACAAGGGCCGCGGTGAAGTGACCATTCACTTCCGCCTGCGCGACTGGGGCGTTTCCCGTCAGCGTTACTGGGGTGCACCGATCCCCGTGATCAACTGCGCCAGCTGTGGTTCCGTGCCGGTACCTGCCGATCAGCTGCCGGTACTGCTGCCGGAAGAGGTGGAGTTCGACGGTGTCGGCTCACCGATCAAGAAGATGGACAGCTTTATCCACACCGAGTGTCCTAAGTGTGGCGGCGCTGCCGAGCGCGAAACCGACACCTTCGACACCTTTATGGAATCGAGCTGGTACTTCGCCCGTTATGCCAGCCGTTTCAGCGCCGACAAGATGCTCGATCCGACCGCCGCCAATTACTGGCTGCCGGTGGATCAGTATATCGGCGGTATCGAACACGCCATCCTGCACCTGCTCTACTCGCGCTTCTACCACAAGCTGTTGCGCGACGAGGGTCTGGTGAACTCCGATGAGCCGTTCACCCGCCTGCTCTGCCAGGGCATGGTGCTGGCAGACAGCTACTACTACGAAGACGACAACGGCGGCAAGGTATGGGTCTCCCCCACCGAGGTGGAAATCGATACCGACGACAAGGGCCGCATCACTGCAGCGCGTCGCAAGGAAGACGGTCTTGCCCTGTTCCATGACGGCATGTCCAAGATGTCCAAGTCAAAGAACAACGGCATCGACCCGCAGGTGATGATCAACCGTTACGGTGCCGATACCGTGCGTCTGTTCATGATGTTCGCCGCACCGCCAGAACAGTCTCTGGAGTGGTCTGACTCAGGTGTTGAAGGCGCCAACCGCTTCCTGCGCCGCCTCTGGAAACAGGTTCACGATCATCTGAGTGCCGGCTCTCCTGTCAGCACTGCATTGAACCAGGCCGACCTCAATGACGCCCAGCGTGAGCTGCGCCTGAAGGTGCACGAGACCATTCAGAAAGTCAGCGACGATATCGAGCGCCGCCAGACCTTCAACACCGCTATCGCTGCAGTGATGGAGCTGTCCAACAGCATCGGTCGTTTCGTCGACGTCAGTGATTCCGGCCGTGCCGTGATGCAGGAAGCACTGGAGACCGCCGTTCTGCTGCTGTCACCGATCGTACCGCACTTCAGCCATGAACTCTGGCAGCAGCTGGGTCACGACGGCGCCATCATCGCCGCCGACTGGCCGAGTGTGGACCAGAGCGCCCTGGTACGCGCATCGCTGGAGATGGTGGTTCAGGTCAACGGCAAGCTGCGCGCTAAGATCAACGTGGCGGCGGATGCCGATGAAGACGTGATCCTGCACCTGGCGCTGGCCGAAGAGAATGTGCAGAAACATATGGAAGGCAAAACCCTGCGCAAGAAAATCGTGGTACCGGGTAAACTGGTAAACATCGTTGTTGGCTAGGCTGGGAGGCCCAATGCTGAAACTACGCGCCCCGCTTTTTGCTCTGCTGGCCTCGCTGCTGGTCAGCGCCTGCGGTTTTCATCTCGCCGGTTACTATGAAGTACCGGCAGAACTGCGTCAGGTGCATCTGGTGATCCCGTCCGACCGTCCCAGCAACGTGCGGACCCACCTCTCCAGCCTGCTGGAGATCAACGGCATCGAGATTACCAATAAGGCCGACTACCGCCTTGAGATTCATGACGAACGCATTCGCCGCCGCAGTCTCTCAACCAGTATCCGGGCTGACACCGTTGAGTATGAGCTGATCGCCAGGGCCCACTTCAGCGTCAGCAACCGCGCCGGCGAGTTGCTGATCGACAACCGCGAGGTACGTGCCGAGCGTGTTTTCAACAACAACGAAAACACCACCGCCCGGGATGCGCTGCAGGACCAGATCGAACGCGCTCTGGAAGAGCAGCTGGCGCAGCAGATCGTGCGTCAGTATCTCAGCCTGAAATAACTCTGCGATGAAGCTCAAACCCGAGCAGCTTGGCAGCCAGCTCAAGCGCCAGCAGGAGGCGTTGCCGGTCTATCTGGTCACCGGCGACGAACCTCTGCTGTGCGGTGAGAGTATCGATGCGATCCGTGCCCATCTGCGTCATCTAGGCTTTACCGAGCGCGAAGTGATGCATGTGGACGCAGGATTCAGCTGGGACAGCCTGCTGGAAAGCGCCAACGCCTTGTCTCTGTTTGCCGAACGCAAGATCATCGAGATCCGCCTTGGCAGCCAGAAACTCAACAAGGCCGCCAGCGATCTGCTGCAGAAGTACCTGGCGAACCCCGCACCCGATAATGCCCTGCTGATCGTCTGCGATCGTATGGACCGCTCCGTCAAACAGAGCGCCTGGTTCAAAAAGGTCGAGCAGTGCGGCGCTGTCGTGGAAGTCTGGCCCATCGAAGCGGACCAGCTGGTACAGTGGCTGGGACAGCGCGCCGCCAGCCAGGGCGTACAGTTGGAACCCGAAGCTCTGCAACTGATGGCTGACCGCATCGAGGGCAACCTGCTAGCCGCACGCCAGGAGCTGGATAAGCTGGCCCTGCTTTACCCGGGCCAGCGCCTCAACGCCGAACAGGTGGTACAGGCGGTCAGCGACAGCTCCCGTTTCGATATTTTCGCCCTCACCGACGCCGCACTCCAGGCCGATGCCGGTCGCTGCCAGCATATCCTTCAGGTATTGCGGCAGGAGGGGAACGAGGCTCCGGTCGTACTCTGGGCGCTGACACGCGACATCCGCATGCTGCACCGGGTGATTCGCGGTGTCGCCAACGGTCAGGCCTGGGATACCCTGTGCCAGCGTGAGCGTATCTTTGGCAAGCGCAAGAATCTGGTACGCAATGCCACCCGGCGCCTACGACCGGAACAGCTGGAACAGCTGCTGGATCTGGCCTCCGACGTCGATATGGCGATCAAGGGACAACGGCCGGATGACCCCTGGCTGCTGCTGAACCAGATCACCCTTGCACTGGGTGGCTGCCAGCTTCCCTGGCGCCAGGCCCTGGATTAACCCGGTCGGTGCGCACATCCAGACCGCTGTTACTGCTCTCCAGCCTGCTACTTATGAGCGGCTGTAGCAGCAAGGATCCGGACCGACTATCCAAGGGTGACGATCTCTACGATTACTATTGCGCCGCCTGCCATGAAGAGAACAACCTGGGCCGTTACCTGGAGCAGGTTCCGCTGCACCAGCGTCAGATGCAGGCGTATGAGATCGTACTGATGCTGAAGCAGGGCTACAGCGGTGCACACCCGGAGTTTTCCCTGCCGCAACTGAGCGATGAGCAGGCCGATGCTGTGGCCCGGTTTGCTTATTCGCTGCCCGCTTCAGCCGACAACTGATCCTTCACCGCATCCCTGAGCTGATCGCCCTCGCCCTGCTCAAGCAGCGCACGGACCTGATCCGCAGGAATCGGCACCACCGCCACCAGCGCGTCGGCCGGCACCTGCTGTATGCCGGCAAACGGCTGTAACAGCCGATCGGTCAGCAGCACCAGCGGCGTCTGTTGAAACTCCAGCGCCAACAGGTTGATACGCTGCTCGGCACAGCTCTCGAAGCTGACCGCCTGACCATCATGGGTAACAGCACTAAGACGCGCCAGAGCGCCAGCAGCGTCTTTCTCCGGTATAAGCCGATTGATTATCAGAACCTGTTGCATCAGTTTACTCTCCCACATCAACCGGATTTTCCTACGCTACTGCCCGCGAATCCCAACTGTCGCCAAGCCTCAAATACAATGACCGCACAGGCGTTGGAGAGGTTCATACTGCGACTTCCCTCAAGCATAGGCAGCCTGAGGCTGTCGTAGCGCTCACGCACGTTCTGAGGCAAACCCCGCGTTTCAGGACCCAACAGCAGAATATCGCCGGCGCTGAACTGAGCCTCGGTATAACAGCGCTCGGTTTTGGTGGTCAGCGCCCAGACCCTGGACGGCTGTACCGCTTCGACACAGGCTTCCAGTGATGGCCAGGTACGCACATCGGCATACTCACCATAATCCAAACCGGCGCGACGCAAGCGCTTGTCATCGAGCTCGAAGCCAAGAGGTTCAATCAGATGAAGGTTGAAGCCGGTGTTCGCGCAGAGGCGGATGATGTTACCGGTATTGGGGGGGATTTCTGGTTGGTAAAGTACGACGTTAAGCATTTTGTCCGGCTCCCGTGCTCTGGGAGCCGGATCTTAACCCGCGAGGGTCTCAGTCGTCACTGTCCTCGTCGCCCATATCCTCGCTATCCATACCCAGCTCCTTGATCTTGCGAGTCAGGGTATTACGCCCCCAACCCAGCAGCTGAGCGGCATCGCGACGACGGCCGGCGGTATGTTTCAGCGCCACCTCAATCATCACTTTTTCGAACTGAGGCACCGCTTCATTGAGGATACCCTGCTGACCACGAGTGAGCTGCTGATCGGCCCAGAGACGCAATGCCTGCTCCCAGCTACCGCTGACCGGTACGCCCTCCTCCTGGGATTCGATCAGCTCGGTAGGCAGATCAGAGATCAGAACCTCACGGCCTGATGCCATAACGGTCAACCAGCGACAGATGTTTTCCAGCTGACGCACGTTACCCGGCCAGGGCAGATCGCAGAGGAACTGCTCGGTATCGGTCCTGAGCATCTTCGGCTCCACTGCCAGCTCTTCGGCAGAGTGGGCCAGGAAGTGGCGCGCCAGACGCGGGATATCTTCGCGACGTTCAGCAAGCTTGGGAATATGGATACGGATGACGTTGAGGCGATGGAAAAGGTCTTCACGGAAGCGACCCTCTTTTACCAGTCGCTCCAGGTTCTGGTGAGTCGCCGCGATGATGCGAACGTCCACCTTAACCGGGGTATGACCACCAACACGATAAAACTCGCCATCGGCCAGCACACGCAGCAGTCGGGTCTGGGTATCGGCCGGCATATCACCGATCTCATCCAGAAACAGGGTGCCGCCATCGGCCTGCTCAAAACGACCGCGACGGGCAGCTTGGGCACCGGTAAACGCCCCCTTTTCATGACCGAACAGCTCAGACTCGATCAGGTCCTTGGGGATCGCCGCCATGTTCAAAGGGATAAACTGACCGGACGCCCGTGGGCTGTGGCGATGCAGCGCATGAGCGACCAGCTCCTTACCGGTACCGGACTCACCGTTGATCAGCACAGTAATGTTGGAGTGGGACAGACGCCCAATGGCACGGAACACCTCCTGCATTGCCGGTGCTTCACCGATAATCTCGGCACTGGGATCGTCCTGCTGCTCGGTGACCTTCTCGCGGCGCTCGTGAGCATGCTCAATGGCGCGCTTAACCAGGGCGACGGCTTCGTCCACATCAAACGGCTTGGGCAGGTATTCAAAGGCGCCACCCTGGTAGGAAGCGACTGCACTGTCGAGGTCGGAATGCGCCGTCATAATAATGATCGGCAGATCCGGGTTTACCTGCTGCAGATGATCTAGAAGCTCGAGACCGCCGGTGCCGGGCATGCGGATATCGCTGACCACCGCATCCGGCTGTTCGCGCTCCAGCCGGCGCATGAGGTCATCCGCGCTTTCAAAAACCTGGGTTTCCACACCCGCCGAAGACAGCGCCTTTTCCAGCACCCAGCGAATTGAACGGTCGTCATCGACAACCCAGACGTTACCTGAGGTTTTCATGATTCTGCTCCAGCGGTATTAACAGTTGGAAGCGGGTCTCGCCCGGCTCCGTGTTACATTCGATCAAACCATGGTGGCGGTTCACGATGGACTGGGCGATCGACAGGCCCAAGCCTGAGCCGTCGGCGCGCCCCGTCACCATGGGATAAAAAATGGAAGAGAGAAGATCGGCGGGAATACCCGGCCCGTTGTCGATAATTTCCACCGAACACACCAGCCTATGGCGCTCGGTGCCCAGCGTGATCTGACGCAGGGCCCTGGTGCGCAGGACAATCTGCGCGTGCGGAGTTTTCGACTCCTGCAGCGCTTCCATGGCGTTACGCGTTATATTCAGCGTCGCCTGGATCAACTGCTCACTATCGCCTTCAAACTCAGGAATGCTTGGGTCGTAATCCCGTACCAGGCGAATCTGGCCGCCCGACTCCACCTGAATCAGGCTGCACACCCGTTCCAGAATCGCATGGATATTGACCAGCTCGATATTCGGCAGCTTGTGCGGCCCCAGCAGGCGGTCCACCAGGTTACGCAGGCGGTCGGCCTCTTCGATAATAATCCGGGTGTATTCATGCAGGCTTTCATCGTCCAGCTCGCGCTCCAGCAACTGCGCCGCACCGCGAATACCGCCGAGGGGGTTCTTGATCTCATGAGCTAACCCGCGCACCAGAGTGCGTGCGGTGGCGTGGCGGGTGAGGATCTCCTCTTCCCGCTCAATCCGGATCAGACGATCCCTGGCCTGTATCTCGAGCAGCAGACCCGACTGGGGAACAGGGTTAACGCTGTAGTCGACGATCAACTCCTGCCCCGTCTGCGTAACCAGACGTGCTTCTCGCTTGCTGTAAGGATGGCCGCTGTCGAAAGACTCGCGAAGAACTTTCAGTTCCTCTTCGCTGGGAGACAGCCACTCCTCGATGGGACGGCTTTTCAGGCGCCGAAGCGTCGCTTCAAGCAGCATTTCGGCGGCGGGATTCATGTACTGGATACACAGCGACTCATCGAGCAGCAACACCGACGAGGTCAGGTTATCCAGAATCTGTTTATGCGATTGTTGACGAAACATCTACCCGCTCTATCTAGTTCAATGTCGATCAATTATGCAAGTTAAGCGCCAACTAAGGAGTGCCCGCAAAAGCGCCACAACTGCGCATATTCGGAGCACCACGGGATGAGACGCTAAATACGCGCCCTCATATTGCACCAAATATGTGCACATACAAAATAAACACGCACTTCTTACTGGCATTAGCTGTTATCGCCAGGCACTGGCCAGTTAACGAGCGCATAAAAAAAGGCCTCCCGAAGGAGGCCTTTTTCAAAGACGGAAAGTCTTATTTATACGGAGTAGTACAGGTCGTACTCGATCGGATGAGTAGTCATGTTGACAGTAGCTACTTCCTCACGCTTCAGAGCGATGTATGCACCGAGCATGTCGTCAGTGAATACGCCACCTTTGGTCAGGAACTCGCTGTCAGCTTCCAGAGCATCCAGAGCTTCAGCCAGAGTTTCGCAGACAGTCGGGATCTCAGCCGCTTCTTCCGGCTCCAGGTCGTACAGATCCTTGTCGGCAGCATCGCCCGGGTGGATCTTGTTCTGGATACCGTCAAGACCAGCCATCATCAGAGCCGCGAACGCCAGGTACGGGTTAGCGATCGGATCCGGGAAGCGGGTTTCGATACGACGACCTTTCGGGCTGGTCACGTAAGGAATACGGATGGAAGCAGAACGGTTACGGGCAGAGTATGCCAGCATTACCGGAGCTTCGAAGCCAGGTACCAGACGCTTGTAGGAGTTGGTGCCCGGGTTGCAAAGTGCGTTCAGCGCTTTAGCGTGCTTGATGATACCGCCGATGTAGTACAGGGCAGTTTCGCTCAGGCCAGCGTAAGCATCACCTGCGAAGATGTTAACGCCATCTTTGGACAGGGACTGGTGAACGTGCATACCAGAACCGTTGTCGCCAACGATCGGCTTCGGCATGAAGGTAGCAGTTTTGCCGTAAGAGTGAGCGACGTTGTGTACGCAGTACTTCAGTACCTGTACTTCGTCAGCCTTGGCTACCAGGGTGTTACCGGCAACGCCGATTTCACACTGACCAGCAGTTGCTACTTCGTGATGGTGTACTTCAACTTCCAGACCCATAGCGGTCATGGCGTCGCACATAGCACCACGCAGATCGTGCAGGGAGTCAACCGGCGGAACCGGGAAGTAGCCGCCCTTAACGCGCGGACGGTGACCGGTGTTGCCACCTTCGAGCTTCATGGAAGAAGACCATGCAGCTTCTTCAGAGTTTACGGTGTAACCGCAACCGCTCATGTTGGTGTGCCACTCAACGGAATCAAATACGAAGAATTCCGGCTCAGGACCGAACATAGCGCTGTCAGCGATACCGGTAGACTTCAGGTATTCTTCTGCGCGCTTGGCAACAGAACGCGGGTCACGCTCGTAACCCAGACCAGTCATCGGCTCAACGATGTCGCAACGCACGATAACAGTGGCATCTTCAGAGAACGGATCCAGCAGAGAAGCGCTGTCGTCCGGCATCAGGATCATGTCGGAGTCGTTGATACCTTTCCAGCCAGCGATGGAAGAACCATCGAACATTTTGCCTTCTTCGAAGAAGTCTTCGCCAACTTCGGTAACCGGCAGGGTCAGGTGCTGTTCCTTACCTTTGGAATCGGTAAAACGCAGGTCGACCCAGCGTGCTTCGCTTTCTTTAATGAGATTCAGAGTTTTCTCTGACATGTTACTCTCTCCACTCGATGAATTTGCCAGACGCTTAATTCTGCTTCAGTCGCCCGCTTTTTTAACGGGCTAACCATGCCGCATTTTAAAGCAACATACATGCCAGCACCTAAATTGTGCTCTCGGCCCATAAAATCGGGCACGAAAACCCGAGCTTTAGAGTCGATAGGCACTACATTAGTGCACACTAAACGCAATAGCACCAACATAGAGCACAGCTAGCAATGGTGCGGCGATCTGTCCCGCGACCCCAAGATCATACCTCAACGCTCGGGCTTCAGTCTCGACTTGATCGATTCAAAGTGGATATAAAGCACTCAGCTTCACCTAATGTTCAGACAGTAATCGATTGTTCTCCACCCCTTGCGTATAATGCTCGCCTTTAGAATCAAACCAGGTATATCCGTGTGATCGAAAAACTCAGAAATATCGCCATTATCGCTCACGTCGACCATGGCAAAACTACGCTTGTCGACAAGCTGCTGCAGCAGTCAGGAACCCTCACACGCCGTGACGAAGGTGCCGAGCGCATCATGGATTCCAATGACCAGGAGCGCGAGCGCGGCATTACTATTCTGGCGAAGAACACGGCTATCCGCTGGAACGACTACCGCATCAATATCGTCGACACTCCGGGACACGCCGACTTCGGTGGTGAGGTTGAACGTGTACTCTCCATGGTCGACTCCGTTCTGCTGCTGGTCGATGCTGTTGACGGCCCGATGCCGCAGACCCGCTTCGTAACCCAGAAAGCCTTTGCTCGCGGCCTGCGCCCGATCGTTGTTATCAACAAGATCGACCGCCCGGGTGCCCGTCCTGACTGGGTCATGGACCAGGTGTTCGACCTGTTCGACAACCTTGGCGCCACCGATGAGCAGCTAGACTTCCCGGTTGTTTACGCGTCCGCGATCAACGGTATTGCCGGTAACGACCCCGACGCGATGGCTGAAGATATGCAGCCGCTGTTCGAAGCGATCGTTGAACACGTCGATCCGCCTACCGTCGACACCGAAGGTCCGTTCCAGATGCAGATCTCCGCACTGGACTACAACAGCTTCGTTGGCGTTATCGGTGTAGGTCGAGTATCCCGCGGTAAGGTCAAGACCAATACCCAGGTCAAGGTTATCGACAGCCACGCCGGCGTGCGTAACGGCCGCGTACTGAAGATCATGGGCTACCACGGTCTCGAGCGTATTGAAGTAGACAGCGCCCAGGCTGGCGACATTATCTGCATCACCGGTCTCGATGAGCTGAACATCTCCGATACGCTGTGCAGCCCTGACGTGGTCGAAGCACTGCCGGCCCTGTCTGTAGATGAGCCGACCGTGTCCATGACCTTCCAGGTCAACGACTCCCCGTTCGCGGGCCAGGATGGCAAGTTCATCACCAGCCGCAACATCAAGGACCGTCTGGATCGCGAACTTATCCACAACGTGGCGCTGCGTGTTGAGCAGGGCGACTCCCCGGAGAAGTTCAAGGTATCCGGCCGTGGCGAACTGCACCTGTCGGTACTGATCGAAAGCATGCGTCGCGAAGGCTTCGAGCTGGGTGTTTCCCGTCCCGAAGTTATCCAGAAAGAGATCGACGGCGAGATTCAGGAACCGTACGAGCTGGTCATGCTGGACGTTGAAGAGCAGCACCAGGGCTCCATCATCGAAGAGCTGGGCAAGCGTCGTGGCGACATGACCAACATGGAAGTGGATGGTAAGGGCCGCGTACGCCTGACCTTCATGATTCCGTCCCGCGGCCTGATCGGCTTCCGCAGCATGTTCCTGACCATGACCTCCGGTACCGGCATCATGACCTCCATCTTCGACCACTATGGTCCGGTCAACAAAGGTGAAGTGGTTAGCCGTAACAACGGCGTACTGGTTTCCATGGTCAACGGTAAAGTGCTCGGCTATGCGCTGTTCAGCCTGCAGGAGCGCGGCCGTCTGTTTATCGATCCGAACATCGATGTCTACGAAGGCATGGTTATCGGTATCCACAGCCGCTCCAACGACCTGGTCGTTAACCCGACCAAGGGCAAGCAGCTGACCAACGTCCGTGCCTCCGGTACCGACGAGAACATCGTGCTGACACCGCCGATCAAGTTCACCCTGGAGCAGGCGCTGGACTTTATCGAGGATGACGAGTTGGTTGAAGTTACTCCGGCCGCAATCCGCATCCGCAAAAAGCTGCTCAAGGAAAACGAGCGCAAGCGTGCGAGCAGCAAGAAGTAAAACTTACTTCCAGTAATACCAAGGGGCAGCATTCGCTGCCCCTTCTTTTTCCAGCCCCTGTTTTACCCACCCTCAGCCGTCTTATACTGAGTTCTCCAGCCAGCAGACATGGAGAGCCCAATGCGCACCCTCTACCCCGAAATCCAGGTTAATCAGGAATACCTTCTAGAAGTCGGACAGGGTCATCGCATCCATGTCGAAGAAAGCGGCAATCCTAATGGCATACCCGTGCTGTTCGTTCATGGTGGGCCTGGTGGAGGTTGCTCCCCCACTCACCGCCGTTTCTTCAATCCCGAAAAGTACCGCATCATTCTATTCGACCAGCGCGGCTGTGGCCGCTCGACGCCCCATGCCAGCCTTAAACAAAACACGACAGACGCACTGATCAGCGACATGGAACAGATCCGCGTGCACCTCGGCATCGAACGCTGGCTGCTATTCGGCGGCAGTTGGGGCTCAACCCTGAGCCTGGTCTATGCACAGGCTCACCCTGAGCGCGTCTGCGGATTGATTCTTCGAGGTATTTTTCTCTGCAGGGAGCGCGATATCGGCTGGTTCTACCAGGATGGCGCGAGTTTCGTCTTCCCCGATTTCTGGCAGGACTATCTGGAGCCGATTCCGAAAGAAGAGCGTAACGACCTGCTCACTGCCTATTATGAAAGACTCACCTCGGATAACGAGCTGGTGCGCATGGCCGCTGCGAAAGCCTGGTCTGTCTGGGAGGGACGCTGCTCTACGCTAGACCCTAACCCTGAGATCGTCGACCACTTTGCCGATCCTCACTTCGCCCTGGCCATGGCCAGGATAGAGGCTCACTACTTTATCAACGGCGCATTTATAAGACCAAACCAGATCCTGGACGATGCCGACAGGTTGAAAGAGATACCACTCACCATAGTGCATGGCCGCTACGATATGGTCTGCCCGGTGGAACAGGCCTTCGCACTGCAGCAGGCAGTACCGCATGCGGAACTCCACATCGTTCGCGATGCAGGGCACTCCGCCTTTGAACCAGGCATAAGCGATAACCTGGTTCGTGCCACCGACCGATTTGCCGAAAGCCTCGCCTGACAGAGAGAAGAGATGAAAGGACTGATTCAACGCGTTAACCATGCCTCCGTTCGCGTAAACGGTGAAGAGATAGGCTCAATCCAGAAAGGCATTCTCTTACTGCTGGGTGTAGACAAGGAAGATGACCAGGCGAAGGCAGACAAACTGCTCCATAAGGTAATGAACTACCGCATCTTTCCCGATGCAGACGGCCGCATGAACCTGAGCCTGGCTGACACCGGCTACGAACTGCTGGTGGTGTCCCAGTTCACCCTGGTCGCCGATACCCGCAAGGGTATGCGCCCAGGCTTTTCACGGGGAGCTACTCCTGAACTCGGCGAAGCGCTCTACGACTATTTCGTCGCCAAAGCCAAAGAGCCCGGGAACCGTATCCAGACCGGAGAGTTCGGCGCAGATATGAAGATCACTCTGGAAAACGATGGCCCCGTGACTTTTATGCTGGAGAGCTAAATCCCTTTTCTGCAAACCGGGAACAAGCGTCACCTTGAAGCCGATACAAAATAGGATTTTTTCCTATACAACCTATTTTCATTTTCAGTGAAAATACCATTCGAGGGTCGCAAGGATGCGTGTGAGATGACTGGATGCATGCCCTCTCTTACTTCACGGATGACGTAAGACTGGAAAGGAAGCCTGACGGGGCCCGTAGCTACACGGAAGTGTACCGGGCCTCTCCTTTTTAAGCCGCTCTCGTAATTTCATCACTTCCGCTCTTCTCCAATCTTTATCACGGCCTGGATGATTCATCCTAGGCGCTGTATCGCCTGATTGGTGGAGCGACGTCCTCGTCGCGCTTGGCCGACTGGCTTTGAATTATCCACCGTGCTGGCTTCGATCGGCACGGGCGTACCTCCCGTGCTTCGGTGCGGTGGCACGATAGCTTTGCGTAGGAGGGGCGGCCTCGTCGCGATTGCTTGGGGTTATGCTTGGGGCGTTCGGTGCTGGGGAGGGGC
>NZ_FNVQ01000004.1 GCF_900108065.1 Marinobacterium lutimaris
AGCGGCTTGCGCTTGGCTTTCATGATGTCCGGCAGCTTGGCGTAGCGCGGCTCGTTCAGACGCAGGTCGGTGGTGACGATGGCCGGCAGATCCAGCGCCAGGGTGCGCAGACCGCCATCGACTTCACGGGTCACCATTGCCTTCTCGCCTTCAACCTTGACGGCGGAAGCGAAGGTACCCTGAGGACGACCGGTCAGAGCCGCCAGCATCTGACCGACCTGGTTGTTGTCGGAGTCGATGGACTGCTTGCCGAGGATAACGAGGCCCGGCTGTTCCGCTTCGACCACCTTGGCCAGCAGCTTGGCCACATTCAGCGGCTCTATATTCAAAGGCTGGGGCATATCATCAGTCTCAACCTGGATAGCGCGGTCGGCGCCCAGTGCCATGGCGGTACGCAGCTGTTCCTGCACCGCTTTCGGGCCGATGGAAACCACCACCACTTCGGAAGCGATACCGGCTTCTTTCAGGCGGATCGCTTCTTCAACCGCGATCTCGCAGAAGGGGTTGAGTGCCATTTTGACGTTGGCCAGATCCACGTCGGAGTTATCGGCCTTTACACGTACCTTGACGTTGTAGTCGATGACGCGTTTTACACAAACAAGCACTTTCATATGATCGATACCTAAAGAAAAAATGTCCCCTTTGAGGCTGCACACCGGGTCTCAAAGGGGACAACAGGGGTCATTGCAGAGGAGAAAAATAGCGGCTAGCTGCCACCCAGGAACATGACGAGACCGGGGAAAAAAATGACCAGCGCAACAACGGCCAGGTCCGCCACCAGGAAGATCGCGACACCGCGGAAGATATCCATCAGCGAGGCGTACTCACTGGCGACACTGCGGATAACGAAGATATTCATCCCCACCGGCGGCGTGATCATGCCGATCTCCAGCAGCTTGACCAGCAACACACCAAACCAGATCAGGCTCAGGTCATAGAGCTCAAATACCGGCAGGAATATCGGCAGCGTCACCAGCATGGCGCCGAACGGCTCCATGAAAAGCCCCAGGAACAGGTAGATCAGCACTACGATCAGCATCAGTTCCAGGTAGGAGAGGCTCCAGCCCGTGACTGCTGTGGAGATGTATGCGGCCACACCGCTGAGGCTGAGAAATACCGTGAACATACTGGCGCCCACACCGATGATCATCAGCGATGCGGTAGTGGAAAGCGTCTCGAGAAACGCCTTTTTCGCCTGTGCCATATTCAGCCGGCGCAGCGCCAGTGCAATAAGGATAGACCCCATCGCGCCCACTGCCCCCGCCTCGGTTGCTGTAAATAAGCCGCTGAACAGACCGCCGAACACCAGCACACCCAGCACGATAACAGGCCAGATCTCGATCAACGCCTGAGCCACCGAGTAGTGGGATACATCCTCTGCCCGACGCGGTGCAATATCGGGTCGCAGCCAGCTGACCGCCAGCACGATCAGACTGTAGCTAACCGCAGTCAGCAGACCGATGGTGATACCACCAAGAAAAACCTGGGTGATAGAGACCTGGGCAAAGACCCCGTAAACGATCATCAGGATACTCGGCGGGATCAAAGCACCTATGGTGCCGCCCGCCGCGATGGTGCCGCAGGCAAAACTGGGTCTGTAACCGCTGCGAACCATCTCAGGAATCGCGATCCGCCCCATCGCCGCCGCACAGGCGACGCTGGAGCCACAGACCGCAGCGAAACCGGAACTGGCGAAAATACTGGAGATCGCAAGACCGCCCGGTAGCCAGCGAAATACTACCTTGGCGGCATTGAACAGCCCGGATGTAAGCCCGGAGTGATAACAGACAAACCCCATCAGCAGGAACATCGGCACCGCACTGAGGGTCCACTTGGCGACGAAGTCATAAGGCTTGGCAGCCAGCAGGCTGATCGCCGTATCCGTGCCGAACATCAGGCTGGCACCACCCAGGGAGACCAGGATCAGCGACAGGGCTACGGGTACACGCAGCGCCAACAGCACCAGCAGCAAAAGGAGTCCATACAAGCCAATTTCAACACCCATAATACCGCCTCATACGCCTCATACCCGGTCGTAATTTTCGTTATTTGTGATGATCAAAGGGATCCTCACCAGAGACACCAGCGCGGCTAAAGCAAAGGCCAGCGGAAGAATGAAGTAGGTGGGCCAGACCGGCATCGGGAAGTCCAGCGACATCACATAGGCACCAATGTCGTACTGTTCCACCGCCTTGTTCCAGGTGGCGACCACCAGCACCAGGTAGATCCCCGCCGAAAGCAAAGCCACCAGTGCATCGAGCCACCTGGTCACACAGGCGCCGAACATCCCGCTGAGAGACTCGACAAAAATCATCTGCTTGCGCCACTCCACCCACGCCAGGGGCAGCAGCGCCAGTGTAACCATGTAATAACGCGTAACGATCTCAAGGGTTGAAGGTATGGATACAGAGAGGGTTGCTCGCAGCACCACATCTAGCACGATGTGCAGCATCATCGCCAGGATGCCCAGGCTGCCGAGCAACGCGAGGCAGACCGAAGAGCGCTCCGCCAGTTTCACTAAAAGGCTCATAGTATGATTCCTGTCTGGCCCGTGTCGGGAGACGGCGGTCCTTCGAAAAGGGCCCACCGTCTTTTATCTCAGTCTCAAACCCCGTAAGTAGAGAAATCGACCTTGTCCCAGACTTCCCTTTTCACCGCTTCAGCCATCTTGGAAGAATCACCCGCTGCCTCCTCAGAGATCGCATGCCATTTATCGACCAGCTGACGGAAGCGCGCGATCTTTTCAGCGGCTTTTTCGATACCGTAGCGCTCTCCCGCCTGGGCAGCGGCCACACCGAGGTCCGACTCAACAAAGGCACTGGTCGCTGCGACGAGATCCTCGCTCGGCTCGATGATTTCTACATCTTTTTGCTCGGCTTCAGCGGAGATTTCAGCCCAGCGATCGGTCGCCAACACACCACTCATTGTCGCGGAAACAGCGATGGCCTTACGCTCTTCAGCACTGAGCGACTTCCAGGTTTTCGCGTTGACCGCATGGGTAATAACGGAGTGGTAAGTGCCCAGGTTGATGGCGGAGATATAGCCCACCGTATCGTCCAGACGGAAAGAGACGATATCGGCAGATGAGGTCACCGTTCCATCGATGACGCCCTGAGAAAGCGCCTCGAAGGTTTCCGTAACCGGTGTACTGACCGGCGTAGCGCCCATGGCTTCAACCCAACGTGAGAACTGGGGTCCACCTACACGCAGACGCATCCCTTTCATATCAGCCATATCCTTGATCGGCTTGGTACTGAGCACATGGTAGATATTGGAGGAGTAGGAACTGGTATAGCTGATACCGAGTTTGCGCAATTCAGCCTGGCAGTCACCGCAGGTAACGATGTACTCAGTCATTGCAGCACCCATGGCCTGAGGGTCATCCCCTAAAAACGCCAGATCACCGACAAGATTCATCTCGGGGAGGTCTGCCGGAAAGTAAGCCGGCAGGAACGGCCCCACATCCACCAGCCCGCTACTAAGACCAGTGCGCATTTCGCTGATAGATACAGCTTCAACACCCAGCATTCTGCTGTTCAATTTGCCATCCGACTGCTTCGGCAATTGAGCCTGAAACTCGGTATAGAGGGGGTTATAGCCGGGGTGAAATTGCACTACTCCCGGTGCCAGCCGCAGGTCCCGGGCCTGGGCTGCCTGAGTGAATCCTGTAGTCAGTGCCAAAGCCAGCATAAGACCTTGAGTCGTTTTTTTGATCAGCATGGTTACGTCCTTCTCTATTTTTATATTTCTATTTGTTCCGCCGGGCATAAACGCCCTACACCAACGCTTGGGGAATGAAACCGATTGCTTTGCAGCTCTTTTCTTTTCTTTTTACCTTTGAAATCTGTGTTCTGAGTTAATAGCAAACCCAACCTCCGGCCGCAGTCAGCCTGAGAGCACCCGCTGGGTGCCCATTCAGGAGGGTTTCCTGTTTCTTTTCTGTTTTAGCCCGCCGGTGAAAACATCGGCACCTTCTGCCCGTTCTCACTGTCGACGAAGGTCACCTTTACCGGTTGACCGATCTCCAGGCGATCAAAGTCTGCGCCAA
This sequence comes from Marinobacterium lutimaris, assembly GCF_900108065.1. GTDB lineage: Bacteria > Pseudomonadota > Gammaproteobacteria > Pseudomonadales > Balneatricaceae > Marinobacterium_D > Marinobacterium_D lutimaris. Next base: position 4,049 of record NZ_FNVQ01000004.1, read on the forward strand.
CGATATTGGTCAGAATAATCGGCCCCTCTTCCAGCTCGACATAGGCGATGCAGTAGGGCGGCTTGGCCCTTGGCAGCACACTGAAGGAGTAGAGCGTCCCGCGGCCGCTGGCCTCGAACCACTCACAGTGGTTACGACCGGTGAAAGGGCTGTGCGCACGGGGATAAAAAAACGCCTTGCCGGTATCGCAGCAGCGCTGGAGCATGAAGCGGCCCTGGTTGGCGGCCTCCCAAAAACGCTCGGTTTCCGGCCAGGGCTGCGGAGAAGCAGGTATACGACTTTCCATGATCAGTCCTCTCGCTCAAGAATCAGGGTTGCGCTGCCGTGACGAGCCCCAAGCTGTCCACCGGTGCCATGGGCAAGTGCCAGACGACAATCGGGAACCTGAACGGCCGGGTGCGCCTCGCCTCGCAACTGGCGCACGGCCTCGATCAGCTTGGTCATACCGCCACGGTTACCCGGATGGTTGTTACAGAGCCCGCCTCCATCGGTATTGAAAGGCAGCTTGCCGACGCCCGAGATCAGACCACCATCAGCGACAAAGCGACCGCCCTGCCCCGGCTCGCAAAAGCCCAGGTTCTCCAGCTGCACCAGCACGGTGATGGTGAAGCTATCGTAGAGCGAGGCGTACTGGATATCGCTGGGCCTTACGCCCGCCTGCTGAAACGCCTCTTTACCGGTCTGCACCGCGCCGGAAGCGAGAATATCGAAGTAACCACCGTTTAGATGTTTGACGGTAAAACCCGCCCCCGTGGGGGTAATCAGCGGCCTCTTGAGCCCCTTGGCCACCTCTGGATGCGCCAGCACCAGGGCCCCGCCGCCATCGCTGATGACACAGCAATCCAGGCGATGCAGAGGCGTCGCCACAATGGGCGACTCGATCACGTCCTCCACGGTCACCACATTCGGCAGCACCGCATTGGGGTTGTGCTGGGCGTGATGCGACGCAGCGACCTTGATCCAGGCCAGCTGCTCAGAGGTGGTTCCGTGCTCATACATGTGTCTTGCCGCGCACATGCCATAAACGTTGGTTACCACCGGGCCGTAGGGCAGCTCGAACTGAGACTCCGCCGTAGTCTGCGCCTGCAACAGGTGACTCGCTTCCGGGGAAAATTTTTCCGCCCGCGGCCGCCCCGCCTGGGTGATCAGTGCAACCCGGCACTTGCCGGCGGCGATTGCCCTGGCCGCGTGTTCAACGTGATTGATATAGGCAGAGCCCCAGGATTCGGTCGTATCCAGGTGGCGCAGCTTCAGCCCCAGGTATTCCACTACCGACAGAGGGCCGATCCCCGGGGATTCCCAGCCCGGTACGTCACCGGCACAGAAATAGCCGTCCACGTCTTCAATGCTGAGTCCGGCGTCATCCAGGGCGCCAAGCGCCGCTTCCGCATGCAGCTGTCCCAGCGATTTATCAACGGCGTGCCTTGTCGGATGTTCGAACGCGCCGACGACATAGGCCTGTCCCTTAAGACTCATGGCGTTTCTCCTCACTGCAGTTAGATGCGCCCATCAAACGCCCAAGACTTTTCGGGCTATGCGCAATCGCTAGTTCTAACGCTTTGATTTCCGGTAATAACTGATTGAAGTAGAAACGTGCCGTTTCGACCTTGAGCGAATACCAGTCATCATCAGCGTCACCCTGCTGACTCAGAGCAACCGCTGCCATCCGTGCCCAGGCCCAGGCAAACACCAGGTGACCCATAAGCCGCAGATAAGCGGTACATGCACCCAACACCGAGGTGGGATCGGTTGCATATCGATCGATCAGTTGACGAGTCACTCGGTCGACCATGGCGGAGACTTCCGCCAGGGGCTTGCAGAAGTTCAGCAGCTCAGCCCGACCACTGTGGTTATCCAACCAGTGTCGAATCGCGGTCTGCAGTCGATTGAGACGACGCCCGCCATCCGAAAGCACCTTGCGAATCAGAAGATCCTGTCCCTGAATCGTGGTCGTGCCTTCATAGACCGTCGTGATCCTGACGTCACGCACCAGCTGTTCGATTCCGGTTTCAGTGACATAGCCGTGGCCGCCAAACAGCTGCAGCGCCAGCGAAGTCGACTCCTGTGCATTTTCGGACAGGAAGCCTTTTACGATGGGGGTCAGCAGAGGCAGCAGATCCTCGGCTTCATCACGCTTGGCAATCTGAGGATGCGACTCGGCCTGGTCCATCAACAGCGCGGTCCAGTGCAGCAGGAAGCGTCCGGCCTCGGTCCAGGCTTTTTGTGTCAGCAGCATGCGCTGAACATCAACATGTTCAATCAGCAGGCAGGGCTGTTCCCCTTGCGGGGAACGTCCCTGACGCCGCTCCAGGGTGTACTCCCAGGCGTTCTGCATGGCGGTTTCGCTCATGCCCACTGCCTGTAATCCCGACAGCAGCCGTGCTTCGTTCATCACCGCGAACATAGCCTTCAAGCCGGCATTTTCTTCGCCAACCAGCCATCCCTGGGCATTCTCGAAGCGCAGCGAGCAGGTTGGGCTGCCGTGCAGACCCATCTTGTGCTCTATGCCATCACAGTAGACGCCGTTGGACTGCCCACCATCTGTCAGCTTTGGCACCAGGAACAGGCTTAACCCGCGAGTGCCCGCCGGCGCCCCGGGAATCCGGGCCAGTACCAGGTGAACGATGTTTTTCGTCAGATCATGCTCTGCGCCGCTGGCGAAGATCTTTGATCCACTCAAGCGATAGGTACCCTCACCATCGGGCTCCGCCTTGGTGGAGAGCAGGCCTACATCAGAGCCGGCCTGAGGCTCGGTGATGCACATAGAAGACAGCACTTCGCCATTGGTCAGCGCCGGAATCCATTTTTCCTGCAACTCCGCCGTGGCGGAGCTGCGCAAACAGGTAGATGTACAGTGGTTAATCGTCGCGATCATCACGAACGCATGACTGGCCGAGCAGAGAAACTCGCTCACTACGCTGAATGCCAGCTTGGGCAAGCCCTGACCGCCTTCGGATGGCTGAGCGCACATCGATGGCCAGCCAAGTTCACGATACGCATTCCATGCGTCCGCGAAACCGGGGGACATGGTTACCTGTCCCTCGCTCCAGCTGCACCCGACCCTGTCTGCCTGCTCATTGACCAACAGCAACTGCTCGGAAGCGAAACGTCCCGCCTCATCCGCAATCGCATTTAAGGTCTCAGCATCAAAGTCTTCATAATCGGGCAGCTCGGCTAGCCCGTTAGCTCCAGCCAGAACATCGTGAATAACGAACTGGAGATCCCGCAAAGGTGGATTGAACTTCAACATGAGATCACCTCCTCCTTAGCGTGGCGCCAGACGCGTGGCGCCATCAATTCGGATCACCTCCCCGTTCAGGTAGCTGTTGGTCGCTATGTGCGCGACCAGATCAGCGAACTCTGCCGGCTGCCCCAGCCGGTGAGGGAAGGGAATAGATTCACCCAACGCCTTTTGCACTTCAGGCGGGGCCGTATCGAGCAACGGCGTATGGAAGATCCCCGGCGCGATGCCCATGGCGCGAACGCCGAACTGGGCAAACTCCCGCGCCAGCTGAATCGGCAGAGCACTCAAGCCACCCTTAGCCGCGGTATAGGCCGCCTGACCGATCTGACCCTCATAAGCCGCAACAGAGGTAGTCAGCAGAACCAGGCCGCGCTCCCCATTGGCGTCCGGTTCAGCAGCAATCATGTCGGCCGCCGCAAGGCGCGTCATATTGAAGCTACCCACCAGGTTCAGGTTGATCACTTTGGTAAAATCTTCGAGCGCCATGGGGCCATCACGGCCCACCACCCGCTTCGCGGCTCCGCCACCAGCACAGTTCACCAGCAGGCGGGCAACACCGTGCTCCTCTTTGGCCCGCGCAATCGCGGCGCTGGCACTGTCCGCATCGGTAACATCGCAACGGATAGCGATGGCGCCGATTTCTGCGGCCAGCGTTTCGGCCCGCTCCATCTGAATATCGAGAATGGCGACACGAGCCCCCAGGGAGGCCAGGTGCCGCGCCGTCGCTTCACCCAGACCCGATGCGCCACCGGTAACCAATACTGCTGTTCCTTCAAGCTGCATAACGTACTCCTTGATACGAATCAGAAATTCAGTTGCGTGAAAAATGACTTATTCAGTAACAACAAGTACGTCCTGCGCGGCGACGCCTTTACCGTCCGCGTAGACCACCAGCGGATTGATATCGATCTCCTGGATCTCAGGACGCTCGACCATCAACTGCCCTACTTTGGCAACTACATCGGCCACCGCTTCCACATCCACGGCTGGCTCGCCACGGAATCCGCTCAGCAGTTTGGAAGCTTTCAGGCTGTGCAGTTTTTCGATAATCGCCTCGCGAGGAAGCTGCGGCGGAAGCAGCTGCACATCGCCCAGGGCCTCGACCCAGACGCCGCCAAGGCCAACCATCAGGATCGGGCCCCACTGCGGATCCCGGCTGGCACCGACCACTAGCTCCAGTCCGCGCGCGCCCATTTTTTCTACCAGCGCACCGTCCAGCTCCAGCTCCGGCTCAGCCTTGCGCACATTGGCGTAAAGCTGTGTCCAGGCGTTACGCAGCTGCGCTTCGTCGGCGATATTGAGCAGTACTCCGCCGACCTCGCTTTTGTGTGCCAGCTTGGCGGACTGGGCCTTGATCACCACCGGATAGCCGATATCGGAGGCGATGCTCACCGCTTCGTCTGCGGAACGGGCCAGTGCACCGTCCGGTACCGGAATAGAAAGCTCACGCAGGATCTGTTTGCCGGACCATTCGGGCAGTACACCTTGACCAAGCTCAACCCGGGCCAGTGCCTCATGGCTGAGTGCAGCTGCCTGCTGTTGCTGCATCGCCTGACGACGACCAAAGCGGGTAATACGGGCAAGTGCGCGGATAGCGCGTTCAGGCGAGCGCATCACGATGGCACGATGGCGACGTGCTTCTGCAATAAACTCAGGGGAAAGCGGTACATCTTCGTTCTGCATGACAAAGATGGCGGGCTTTTCGCTACCAGCGGTCGCCGCCAGGTAGTATTTCAGCCAGACCAGCGAGGCCTCCGGCCCCGGCATGGCCATAGATATCATGGCACTGCCGATCGAGGAGTCTGCCAGCAGGGCCTTAACCCCGGTTTCGATCAGGTCCGGCTGGAAGCTGACCAGAGTCCCCAGATCAAGCGGGTTACGCGGAGGCAGAAAATCCGGCAGGTGCTCCTTGAGAGCTGCAACCTGCTCTTGCGACAGCGGCGGCAACTCCAGGCCAAGAGGTTCCACATAATCCTGGCTCAGGCCGCAGATAGCGCCGGAGGCGGTCGCGAGCCCCATTCCACCGACCGGTGCAGTGGGATAGCGCAATAGCAACTGACTGACATCGATCGCCTCTTCCAGGCTATCCACCACGGCGACACCGGCATATTCCGCCATCAGCTGCATCGCGGCATGGTTACCCGCCAATGCACCGGTATGAGACTTGGCCGCCTCCTGAGAGCGTTCACTGCGACCGGGGTGTAGCAACACGACGCCCTTACCACGGCTACGGGCTTCTTTTACGGCTGCGACGAAATCCGGCGCTGAACGGATCTGCTCGGCATATACCACGATGGCTCCGGTATATTCGTCAGCAGCGAAATAGCTGACCATATCCGCAAGTCCTGTCTGGGCCTCGTTGCCGGTGGTCATCATATAGGAGAGCGGCACGCCACGTGCGCGCAGCGAAGCTGCGATATGCGCCCCGATACCACCGCTCTGCGCTACGACAGCCACCGCAGGGCCCTCTTCAGGATCGAGTGGTGCCGGCAGTTGCAGCTCCACCATCATGACGTAGAAAGCGTTAACGTAGTTGAAGTAACCAACCGTATTAGGGCCTAGCAGGGTCATACCACCAGCGGCTGCTGTCTCGGCGATAATCCGCTGTTGTTCACGACCTTCGGCACCCATCTCGGCAAAGCCGGAGGCGAAGCAGACCGCGCCGCGCACACCACGCGCCACACAGGCCTTGACCGCATCCAGCACAGCTGCCGAGGGAAGCATCAGAATCGCCAGCTCCACACCTTCCGGCAGTTCAGCAATATCGGTCAGGATCTGGCGATCTCCCAACATGCCACCGCTGCGCCCGACAAGGTGAACCTCGCCCTTGAAGCCTCCGTCGATCAGGTTATTCAGTACCACCTGTCCAGCGGAACCAGGCTTGCTGGACATACCGATAATGGCAACGGATTCAGGATTAAAGATGGGACGGATATCCCGTCGAGTATCACCCAGGAAGGGCTGGCCAGCAACGCCAGCACTGTTCTGCATATTCATAACGAGCCTCAACTATTATTTTTATGATGTTCGTTTAACTACAGTGAACTGTGATCGATCTATCGGGATTTAGTCAGGAACCACCTTGTTCGCGCGCTTCTCCAGGAAGGCATTGACCCGCTCTTTCGCCTCAGGAGCATCCTGGGTGATCGCCGCCATCAGAGACTCGGTAAACAGGCCGTGGGTCATCGGCTGCTCAGCGATCAGCGGCAGGGCATTGAGAATGGCAAAGTTGGAAAGCGGCAGGTTAGAAGCGACTTTTTCCGCCAGTTCGCGGGCTTTTTTCATACCCTCGCCCGGTTTCACTACATAGTGGGCCAGGCCTATCTGATGGGCCTCTTTAGCATCCACCACATGGCCGGTGAGCATCATTTCAGCCACGCGTGAGAAACCGATAAGTTTGGTGATTCTGACCGAGCCACCGCCGCCAAGGAAAATACCCCGCTGACCTTCCGGCAGCCCGAAATATGCGCTCTCTTCGGCAATACGCACATGCAGAGCGGAGGCCAGTTCCAGGCCACCACCCACCACGGCGCCATGCAGCACGGCAATTACCGGGGCACGACCAAACTGAATTCGACGGAAAGCCTCGTACCAGAGCATGGAGCCTTCAATGTTTTCACCTGAGGAGGACTCTTTCAGTTCGGACAGATCCAGCCCGGCACTAAAGTGGTTGCCGGCACCGGTCAGGATCACGGCCTTTACTGTAGCCGGGAGTTCTGAAAACGCCGCCTGCAGTTCTGTGACCATGGCCATACTCAGAGCGTTGCGCTTTTCGGGACGGTTCAATGTGATAGTGGCGATAGCATTATCGATGGCAACGGTCACCATGGACTCGGCGCCAACTGTTAGTTCGGTCATTATTATTCTCCTTACACTGGCTTCTTATTCTTGTCACCGAGAGGGCTGACCACCTCTCCGCTTACCCGACCCACCAAAGCTACTTTGGGAGGCTTTTGTAAACCGTGTTATTTGTTAACCTGGTTAGCATATTGTCATGGTATGATGGGGACATCAACAGGCTGGAGTGAAAAAGTTGCAGCGCGCCCTTGAGCAGGACGTAACCTGAGACAAAAGACCCGCGCCCCTCCAGCCAAGCAGCGATACCTTCGCCCAATAAATCGAATATCCGAAGGAGGCCCCAGTGGCACCACGAGAACCCCAACCTGACGAGAAAGGCACCTCCAGCGGCCAGGCAACGCAAGATCTGCCCGACATCCTGAATGGCGCCCTGGGTTACGCGATCAAACGCGCCCAGGTCCACGCCTACGAGCTGTTTTACAAATCCTTCGGTCAGGACACGATCTCGCCGGCCCGACTCACCGCTCTGACGTTTATCAGCAATAATGCAGGCATTACCCAATCAGCCCTCGCTCAAAAGCTCAATATCAGCCGGGCAGGCATCGTCAAAGTCGTAGACAGACTGGAGGCGATGAATCTGATTGAGCGCAGAGCCAAGAAAGGTGACCGCCGCAGCTATTCGCTATACCTCACAGAGCCAGGCAAGGATGAACTCTCCTGGCTGGCCAAGCAGACCCAGAAGTACGAGACGCTGCTGGCCTCGAACCTCAACGATACCGAGCGGGAACAACTGATCACCCTGCTGGAAAAGATGATTTCGCCCGACACCCAGCCACAAACCTAGCCACGAATGACACTCAGCTGACGGTGCCTGCTCCGTCAGCTGTCTGGCTGCCAGACTCCAGTCGCTCGAAATCCACTAAAACGACAAGCCCCTTATCCACCTACCCGTTCGTTTCAATCTGCCCCCCTCTAACCGATAATCAGCTGCCTGAAAAGAATACAAATTCAGAATCCATCATTAATAATTAATTTTTGGTTAAAACTTAATTAATTCGATCATATCGACAAATTAACCTAAAAAATAAACCTTAAATAAACCAATTAAAAAAACGTATACCTTATTGACCATTCCGTATTGGTCATTGGAAAAATCAAAGCGTATTTTTTCAGATGGAAATCAATATTTCCCCTTACCTTCAGGCATCAAACCAATAAATATTAGAGGAAAAGCAATGAGTCACTCTCATTCGAATCGAGGTGTCGTTTACAAAGGCCCAGGCGAAGTCGCTGTCGAAAATATTCCTTATCCCAAACTTGAGATTGGCGGCAGAAAATGCGACCACGGCGTTATTCTCAAAGTTGTCACCACCAATATCTGCGGTAGCGACCAGCATATGGTCCGCGGTCGTACCACCGCCCCCTCCGGCCTGGTGCTGGGTCATGAGATCACCGGCCTGGTGGTGGAATGTGGACGCGACGTGGAGTTCATCAAGCCCGGCGACCTGGTATCCGTACCCTTCAATATCGCCTGCGGCCGCTGCCGCAACTGTAAAGAGGGCAAAACCGGGATCTGCCTAAACGTCAATCCGGCACGTCCTGGCGCAGCCTACGGCTATGTCGACATGGGTGGCTGGGTCGGCGGTCAAACCGAATACGTCATGGTGCCCTATGCCGATTTCAACCTGCTGAAGTTTCCGGATTCAGACCAGGCGATGGAGAAGATCCAGGACCTGACGCTACTCTCCGATATTTTCCCGACTGGCTTTCACGGCTGCGTAACCGCGGGCGTTGGGCCGGGATCTACTGTTTACATCGCAGGAGCCGGCCCCGTGGGCCTGGCGGCGGCAGTTTCCGCTCAGCTGCTTGGCGCAGCCTGCGTCATCGTCGGTGATATGAATGAATCCCGCCTGGCCCAGGCACGCAGCTTCGGCTGTGAAACCATCGACCTCACCGAAGAGGGCGATATGGCGGATAAGGTAGAAGCGATCCTTGGCGAGCGCGAAGTCGATGCGTTTGTAGACTGTGTTGGCTTTGAAGCCCACGCCTGCGGCTGTAACCACGGTAAAGAAGCACCGGCCACCGTACTTAACTCTGCCATGCAGTTAACACGTGCCGGTGGCGAGATAGGTATCCCGGGCCTCTATGTCACCGAGGATCCAGGCGCCGTTGATGAGGCTGCCAAAGAGGGCGCCCTGAGCATGCGCTTTGGTCTCGGCTGGGCAAAATCCCACAGTTTCCACACAGGCCAGTGCCCGGTGATGAAGTACCACCGTCCGCTGATGCAGGCGATCCTGTTTGGCAAGGTCAATATCGCCGACGCTGTCAACGTGAAGATGATTACGCTCGACCAGGCCCCCCAGGGATATGCCGATTTCGATGGTGGTGCGGCCACCAAGTTTGTTATCGATCCCCACGGTTCAGTCGCCGCCTGAACACCAGCGCCAGTCATCCGGCTGGCGCCCCTCTTCTCAACCCCCGCATTAACATTTCACCCTTCGCCTGCGAGGTCTTTGAGAGGATAACCTCCTCTCTTTTTTCATCATCGCCTTTAACAGACCTCCCCGCCCTCAGCCGAGTATCACAACAGCATTCGCTATATAACAGGCACAAAAAAAGCGCTTCACAAACCTGCAAAGCGCCTTGAGGACCGGCCTAGTACCGGTGGGACCAACTCGGTATTTCTACTCAGAATTTGTACATGGCCATCAGTTCAACCTGAGTACCTGCAGGTCTCAACGAGGAGGACGCGGAAGTGGGCGGACGGGTTGCCGTATTCAGATCACGCCACTCGATACCAAAGTCCAACTGCGGCAGATAGCTGTAGATCAGCGTCACATTGGTGGACTTGAGCGTGTCGTCATCGGTAAACGCAGCCGCCTTGTCAAACTCGTCAGCGGTGACCTGGCCGTAGCGCACAATTCCCTTCAGCTTGTCGGTAAACTGATGAGCCACGCCCGCCGAGAAACCGGTAACGGTAATCATGTCACCGTCTGCGTTCACATCTGAAGTTAAGGAGCCCTTGGCACCGTTATAACCCCAGCCGGAATACGCACCCGCCCCCTTACCGCTGAAACCGTTAATCGAGACGTCGGTATTACCAAACTTGAATTTGGCACCTGCCGCCAGCGCCACACCGTAATCGGAGTCATCAACTCCGGTTTCGACTTCACGTCCGCTCATAGCGACGTTGAAGACGTGCCCGCCTTCAGTGCGCCAGGTGTAAGCCGCTACCAGGTCAGGAACATCCGCGTCGTCATAGTAGGGTTGTTGGAGAGTGAAACGGGCGCCACCCAGGGAATAGTGCATCACCAGGTCCGGCCTGAGCTCTGAGCCACTGCCGACGAAGGTACCGTTACCGCTGCCGAAAAAGTTGATCGCCCCCACATCGACAGGTACCACCGACCAGAACTGCCCGTTCCAGGTTTGACCGATCGTCAGGTTATCCACGTTGATATAAGCATGCCGAAGACGCAAAGCGTAGGAGCTATCCTCTTCGGTGTTGTTATCCCAGAAGTCCCCTTCTATGAAGCCGATAACCTTATGACCCTCGATATCGCGCTTCATGGCAAAGTTCAATCGTGTCTGCCGAACGCTGCCATCGAAGGAGTTATCGCCATCATCGGGTTGGGTGAAAACCCCTTCGGCTTTGACATAGCCACCGATGGAAAGGCTGGTGCCATTGAATTCGCCCAGTTCCATTGCCGAAACCTGGCCAGCCATAGAAGCCGCCATGACAGCAGCAGCCAGTTTGCTTTTGATATGCATTCTAACCTCATTATTTTTATTCGTGGTTTTACTTGCAATTTTGATGTTTTTTTGCGGTTATTATTTAGCCCTAACCTCCAAGCTATAAATCGAATATTTTTTATTTAATAAAAATAAAAAATCACTTTATCAAATGGATAAAAACTCCATTCAAACAATAAAAACCAGCACAGTTTTTTAAGTAAACCATGATTACTGTTAACCTGGGTAACATACTGTCACGAGACGTTACCCACATCAACCTCTATTGCGAAAAAGTTCATCTAAAATGCGATAAAAATATCGTAGGGAAATTTGCGCTACTGAAAGAAGTCTAAACGCTAAAATTTAGGGAAATTAAATTATTGTGGATATCAACAAATAAGGACGGAAGACGATGAACTCATCATCGTCCTCCGTTGCGACGACCGACCGGCGGATTACTTACGCAGCTCCGGATCTCCTTTCCAGGCCGGGTCTACCGCTATCGATCCGCTGACCAAACGCGAGACACAGGTACAAAGCTGTTTGTTTTCGCTGTGCTGTTCTTCGCTAAAGAACACATCACGGTGATCAATCTCACCGTTTATAGAAGTCACATCCATAGCACACAGACCACACTCGCCACGGCGACAGTCAGACAGCACCTCAACACCCGCCTCGGTCAGCACATCCAGAATCGAGCGATCCTTAGGCACGTTGACCTCCAATCCCAGCCGAGGAACCTTCACCGTAAAGGGCCCCGACGGGTGACGACCACTGGAGCCGAAGGTCTCATAGTGAAGCCCTGCGGGCTCTCGCCCCTGAGCCCGCCATTGTCCACGCACGGCTTCCATGAGCCCCAAGGGTCCACAGATGTAGAGCTCGCCCTTCGGATGCAGGTTTTCAATTTCGGCAGCGATATCCATATGGGTGCCATCGGCATCGGTAAACAGCTGAACGCTATCGTCCAGAAGCGCTCTGAGCTCTTCGGCGTAGGCTAACTCTTCCCGGCTGCGAGCCGCGTAGAGCATGCGTACCTTTTCGCCACGAGAAGCCAGAGCACGGGCCATGGCAAAGATAGGCGTGATACCGATCCCGCCAGCAATAAGCAGATACTCAGGAGCACCGTAGGAGAGCTCAAAGTCGCAGGCAGCAGGGGTGACGCTGACCCGCGCACCCGGCTCTAACGTCCACATGTAACGGGAACCGCCGCGGCTGTCGGGCAGCTGCTTTACCGCGATAACCAGGCCACCATTATCCAGTTGCCGCACCACTGAATAGGAGCGGTGGTCCGGCCGGTCATCGATCATCACCTTTACATTGATATGGGAGCCGGGCTGTGCCGACTCCATGGCTGCCGGCTGCAGATGGATCTCCCGCACGGTCGGAGTGATGTTCTGTATGCCGATCACCTGCGCTTCGTGCCAGACACTGAGATTTCGCATAACGCACTCCTTACTCCACCGACACAGCGGGAATCTGCTGCGGATTTTCTTTGACGATCATGTCGTTGATACGGCGGCGGGCCCAGAGGGAGCCGGCATCGATATTCAGGTTGTTGAAATCACGTCCTGGATTCTTGTCGATAGCCCGCTGCTGCGCCTCGATTACATCCTCGTCCTCACGCAGGATACCCACCGCCGCTTCCATGATTCGACGTGTCAAACCCTGCTCGCCGACCCGATAGTTACGCAGATGACACCAGAAGTAGTAACAGCTCTTTTCGGTGGAGGGCGTGGGTATATGCACAACCCACATGCTCACACCCTCACTCCGATCTCCCTCCGGCGCACCTGTTCCTGCCGGCGCGACGCCCACGTCAAGCACAATGGTGGCAGGCGCCAGGAAGTGAATGTACTGCCAGCGATCCACGGGGCCCGGCTTGTTCAACTGGGCCGCCCAGAATGCAGGAGCCTCTTCGTTCAGTACCCAGCGGGTGATCGTCGCGGTGCGCTCACCATGGCTGGGCTCGAAGGGTGCCTCGGCCAGGGCCTCATTACCGATACTCGAGGCATGCACATAGGTTTCATGGGTCAGATCCATCAGGTTATCGATCACCAGTCGATAGTCTGCAGCGACCTCCGTCATGCGGCCATCGCCCGCCCAGGCCGGATCATCGAACCAGCCAAGATCAGGAATCAGCGCGGGATCTGCCTTGGAAGGATCGCCCGGCCAAACCCAGACAAAACGGTGACGTTCAACCACCGGGAAGGAGTGCACACAGGCGGAAGGATTCAGTGTCTCCTGCGAGGGCATATGGGTGCAGCGCCCGGCATCGTTGAACTTGAGACCATGGTAGCCACAGACAACTTCATCACCTTCCAGGCGGCCAACGGAAAGAGGCAGCAAGCGGTGCCAGCAGGCATCGGCCAGTGCTACGGGGGTTCCATTCAGCCGCCGATAGAACACCATTTCCTTATTGCAGATGGTTCTCGCCAGCAACGTTCTTCCGACTTCAGCATCCCAGGCAGCCACGTACCAGGCATTCAGCGGAAAAGTTGGGTTAGATGTACTCATTGTTATTACTCTTATTTTGCCTTTGTTCCGTACCGACGCTTTGGGGAACAACTGACGCCGGTTCGGGGAACAAGGGGATTAACCGCAGTGGAGGCTTTCTTCGTGGTAGCAGGCGCTTTGCTCTTCCGCCGCCAGGTTGTGCAGGTTGCGACGCATGAAGAGCCCCGGTTTATCCGGCGCAAAGTTCAGGTCTTTCTGCGCCTCGGTATCACTGGTAACGACCTCCAGAATCCACTCCAGCGCTTCTACATCCTCCAGGTAGGCCTGCTCGGAGGCGGACTTCAGAAACTCATCTGCCTGTGCATCCTCATGCTTGAAGTCGCGAGAGTTAAACCACCAGTAATGGATGCTGTGATTGGTTTCCGGAGTGATCAGGTGCGTAATATTGAAGCGGTATTTCCCTGGCGCTCCCTCTGCCGGGTCATGATCGATAATCTGGGCAAAGGCCACATGCATCGCCGGTGAGACGAAACGCGCCTCGGACAGACGGTCCACTTTCTTTTCCATGATCCCTGCGGGAATACCGTAAATTCCTGGCGGTGCAGAGTTCTTCAGCTCACGGTCGATCACAACCTGATCGCCCTCCTCCCGCACCTTTAGTTTGGAGCGCGCATATTCCGGCGTCCCCACCGTGCCCGGATGGAGAAACGGAAAGTGGGTCTGGTCCAGCAGATTCTCGTGCATCGCCACATAGTCCGACTTCATGTGGTAATAGCCGGTCACGCTCTTGAACTCACGCCCCTCAAGCCAGTGCGTATCGGGTACCTTGCTTTCGTCGGCCAGATCCTTGTCGCCCATCCAGATCCAGATCAGCGGTCCCTTCTCGACCATGGGATAACCGCGCACATTGGCATTGGACGGGGTTAGCGGCATTGACGGCATATTGACGCAACGACCGGAGGGATCGAACTGCATACCGTGATAACCGCAGACCAGGATATCCCCTTCCAGTTTTCCCTTGGCCAGCGGAAAAGAGCGGTGCGGACAGCGGTTACGCACTGCCACAGGGCGTCCATCCAGGGTGCGGTACATAGCGACATCAACGCCAAGCAAACGACGGCTGATCACCTCACGGCTGACCTCACTGCTGCGCGCAGCCACGTACCAGCAGTTACGCACCAGCGGGGTTTCAGGGTCGGCAAATCCAGTGCTGGCGATCAGGCGCTCTGCCTGGGTGTTCTGTGCATTTGAAACAGTCATCTTTCACTCCTGCTTTATTCAGGCGTCAATAACCAGGGTTCCACCCTGAAGTCGCGATACGCATAAACAGATGGCATCGCCGCTCGCTTTCTCTTCATCGGAGAGATATCGGTCACGGTGATCGATGGGGGCGGACGAGCTGAGAACCGGCAAGGAGCAGAGCCCGCACTCGCCGCGACGACAGTCGGACAGCAGGTTCAAACCTGCGGCCTCGGCGGCGTCCAAAATCGAGGTATTGCGACCTACGGCCACACGTATCTCCGAGTGCTCGAGTACAACTTCGAACGCCTGATCTTCAGCAGCTGCAGCCACACCAAAGCGCTCGCTGCGAATTCTCTCTTCCGGCCAGCCCAGCTCGGCAGCCGCGGCGTAGGCCGCATTGACCATCGGCTCAGGGCCACAGACATAGGCAATGCAGTTCTCCGGCTGCACAGCCAGCAGCGCCTTGAGGTCCAGGTGATTGATCGCCGGCTCCCCACTGAGATGAAGCTCGCCACGTTCGCCAGCCAGAGCAAGGGTTTCCTCAAGGTACGCCATGCTCTCTTCGGTACGCCCGGAGTAGACAAAGGCGTAATCTCGCCCCCGACGGGCCAGGCTCTGCAGCATGGAGTAGATCGGTGTGATCCCTATACCGCCGGCAATCAGCAGTATCTGGGAATCGTTGTGTCCAAGGACAAAGTGGTTCTTCGGCCAGGAGATACTCAACTCTGTCCCCTTCTCCAAATGCTCATGGATAAAGGCCGACCCTCTGGCGCGATCCTCCCGCTGCACGGCAATGCGATATCGGTTGGCAGGATCCTTCACCATCCGGTCGCCGCCGATCAGCGAGTAATGGCGCACGAAGCGACCCAGTTCGGGCGCTTCCAGGTGAAGTTCAATGTGGGCACCAGCGTCATATTTCGGCAGGGGATTGCCGTCGATGGATTCGAGCAGGTATTCGCTGATACGGGGAGTGAGATGGCGTATCCCAACCACTTTGACCTGTAGTAGCGGGGTGTTCATAAGGTGCAGCTCCAACTTTGACGTTCTTATAATTAGGATCCCAAGCTGGCTTAAACAGCCTTTTCAGGAAGCTTTACCGCTTATTTGGGATCCCATATTAGATTTCACATCGCCGAACTGTCAACTTATGCGCCGTAAGATATTGCTTTGGGATCCCAACTGTGGGGTAATCAACCGCCCCGATAACAGCCCGAGCACCAACCCCAGGAGCCACGTTTCATGTCTCAAGCCACCCCAGCGAAGCTGCACTCCATCGCAGCCGCGAAGATTCGTGAGTTGATACTCAGGGGCGAACTGGCGCCGGGCGAACGTATAACCGAGGCCGCATTGGCAGAGAGGCTAGGGCTCTCACGGACCCCGATCCGCCAGGCTCTGCCGAGACTGGCCAAGGACGGACTGCTGATCGCCGCCGGCAAACGCGGCTATGCGGTGCGAACCTTTACCAAGGAGGAGTGCCGCGCGGCATTAGAGACACGCACGCTACTTGAAGGGATGGCCGCACGGATGATTGCCGATAAGGGGCTATCCCAGGAGTTGGACAGTGCGTTTCAGGATTGTCTCGACAGTGGCGACGCCATCGTCGCCAGTAAGGAGATCCATGAAGCGGAAGAAAACGCCTATGGCGAAATGAACGACCGCTTCCATCAGTTGATTATCGAGGGGTCGGATACACCACTGCTGGCAGAGTTGGTAAACCGCTGCAATGTGGTCCCCTTCGCGTCACCGCTACAGATGGTGTTCAGCTCTTCTGACCTGAAGCTGGTGCATGACGACCTGATATACGCGCACCGACAACACCACTTTATCGTTGAAGCGCTGCGTCGCGGCGAAGGGTCTCGTGCAGAAATGCTGGTCCGCGAACACGGCCAGGTTCAGCGCCACAGTATGAATCTCTGACAACGGTAAGATCTTCCACCAAGGCTCGTCCCTGTGAGTTCAGTAGTTTCTCAGCCCGTCGGGAGTTCCTCAGGCGATCCTTTGCTTACCCCGCCGATCAAAATTCGGCCTTTCTAATGCAAATCCTTTTGTCCTCGCCCCTCCATGTTCCCATGTCACTGACATTTCAGTATATTTCTAGCAATTGTCCGCCTTTTGAAACATAAACAAGAAGTACCTGTTGCTTTCCATCGCGCGAAACCAGCCGGGTGCTATTCGGTTAAGCCGATAGCAGTAGGGATATCCACCAATGCGAAACATGCTTCTGGGCGGCAAATTGCTCGCTGTGGAGTTGAAGGACGACTCGATCAGGCTTGATCATCTTCGCACCGCACTTCAGTACCTCCAACCCGTCTCCGACACCGATTTCAGCCGCCTCTGCGATGGACTGAATCTGTCTGTCGATATTCAGCGCAGCGAGCATTTCACCACCGCACAGCTTGAAAAAGCCGCTGCCCTGCCGCGCTTACCTTACTCGCCGGATGTGATCGCTCTGCTGGAACGTTTCAAACAGCAGGGTCTGGATCTTTCCAGCCAGATCACCGAACCCTATGTAGACCTGAACCAGCGCAAAGGCCGCTACCATGAGGTGGTCGCCGGCGTGGCGGAGCTGCGCGCCCTGTTAAGCAGCCGTATTTTCGACCAGGATGCAGCCATAGAGGCGGTCAGTGACGCGGTGATGCGGATGAACTGGAGCGAGCTCAGCGAGCGCCCTAACGCGATCTTCTCGTTTCTGGGACCCGCCGCCACCGGCAAGACCTACATGGCGCAACTGATCGGCCAGGGACTTCAGGGGTACGCACTCCGAGCCTTCGATATGACGCAGTTCTCCTCCGAAAAGGAAAGCTTTGGCCTGGTCGGCCTGCGCAAGGGTTTCTCCGATGCCACTAGCGGCCAACTGACTGATTTCGTCAAACAGAACCCGCGCTCTATCCTGGTGTTTGATGAGATAGAAAAGTCGCACACTAAAGTACAGACGGCGCTGCTACGGATGCTGTCGGAAGGTCGCCTGCGCGATGAGTACACCGGCGAAGAGATCGACTTCCGCCAGACGATTGTGGTGTTCACCTCCAACCTGGGCAGTAGCATCTACTCCAACCGCGCCTTCGCCGAGCAGGCCCGCCGCCAGCCACACCAGGCACGGGAACATCTGCTGCAGGCGATCCGCCAGGAAACCAAGATCGAGGATGGCCACCAGGTTGCGGCCATCCCGCCGGAGATGCTGTCCCGCCTGGCCCAGGGCAGCATCATTCTCTTCAACCGACTAAGCATCGACGCCCTCGCCCGGATAGCCCAGGAACAGATCCAGCTGGAGCGTAAATCCTTCCAGGAAAAGCTGGGACTGATGGTTGAGTTCCAGCAGCTAGACCTGCTGGCAAAACTGCTGGTGCTCGGCTTCGCCCCGGAGTTTGATACCCGCGCCGTGAAATCACGGCTTTGCGATCAGGTGTACGATCCGATCACCGACTACCTGCTGGCCCATGCGGATGTTGCAGTGGACAGCGTCGTTCTGACTATCGGCAGCGACGCCCAGGAGTTTTTGCAATCCCAGGATATGCAACGCCTGCCCCAGCAGTTGGCCACCAAACATCAGCGTGTTTACTTCCGTCATCAGCTGGCACTTGAAGGCGCCCAGTTGCATGTCACTCTCACCGATGTGCGGATCGAAAAGCTGGCACGGGGTGAGGATTTCCTTGATGCCTCGGGTATCCAGGTGGATCTGCCGGAAGTTTCCTTCTCCCAGATTGCCGGTCACGCCCAGATCAAGGCGCGCCTGAGTGAAACGGTCAAGCTGATCACCCGGCGCGAACAGCTCAAGGCGCAGAACGTCAGCGTGCCGCGCGGCATGCTGCTGCACGGCGTTCCCGGCACCGGCAAGACGATGCTGGCCAAGGCATTTGCCCATGAGGCGGAACTGCCATTTATCGCCTGTGCCGGTAACGACCTGCTGAATGAAGCGTTTATCCGTAAGCTGTTCACCCGGGCGCGGGAGTACGCGCCAGCGATCATCTTTATCGACGAGATCGACGCCCTGCCGCGCCGCGGCACCGCCGGCGCCCAGGCCGATGCGCTGGTCAACCGGATGCTGATCGAGATCGATGGCTTTGCAGGTGGCGACGATATCTTCATTATCGCGGCAACCAACCGCAAGGAGCTGATCGACCCGGCACTGCTGCGCTCCGGTCGTATCGACCTGCATTTTGAAGTACCCCAACTGGATAAAGAGGCACGCCGCTGGTTTATTCAGCGCATGCTGGACCGGCCGCTGTTCAGCAACCAGGAGGACCTGGATCAGCTGGTGATGCTGACCGCCGGTTTCAGCGGCGCAGACCTGGAAAAGGTCAATCGCGAGGTGGTGCTGCTAGCCCTGCGTGATGGCATCGAGTTGATCGACGCCGAGCTGATCATCGAGCAGATCAACACCCAGAAATATGGCGCGCCACTAAACCTGGAGGATGGTCATCACCATTTGCAGGAAACCGCTTACCACGAAGCGGCACACGCGGTGATGTCACGGGTGTTGTTGCCGGAACGGCGTATCGAACAGGTCACCGTTGTCGCCCGCGCCAACTTCCTCGGCATGGTGTCCTACGACAACGAGCAGCAGCACGATTACACGCGCAACTTCATGTTCAACCTGACCTGCGTCGCCCTGGCCGGACGTGCAGCACAGATCCGCCGTTTTGGTGAACAGGGACTCGATAGTGGCGCCTCCGGCGACCTCAAGCAGGCGGCCCATTATGCCTGGCTGGCCATCGCCGAATGGGGCATGGATGAGGCGCTCTACAACCTTGCTATTCCCGAACTGAAACAGCACCTGCAACGCCTGCCTTTCGCCGCCCAGGTCGAAGAACGGATCAAGCTCTGGCTGGATGAGGCCACCCGCACCACCGCCTCACTGGTTGCAACTCACTGGCAGCAGATCGAGCGCGTCGCCCAGCAGGTGCTGCGCGATGAAGTCATCGACGCTGCGACTCTCAAACAACTCATGGAGTAAACCGGACATGGCCATCAGCCTTGCCAAGATCAAGCAGTACCTGGATGAAGTTGAGCTCAACTACGACGAGCGTGATGAAAACACCCTTGCTGTTGGCTTTTCCAGCGAGGGCAACAAGATCGTGATCGTTATTCGTCTGATGGAAGAGGGCGAGTTCCTGCAGATGCGTACCATCAAGCACCTCGACGGCCTGGTGGAAACAGCAGACCCGGAAAAGCGCGCAAACCTGCTCACCTGGATGCTGAACCAGAACTACAGCACCAAAACAGGCGCCTGGGAATATGACCCGGATGATCACGACCACCATATCTCCATCGGCCACGTGATCGAAGATGGCGACCTGACCAAGAAACAGTTCGTCCGCATGTTGTCGGTCCTGACCAACAGCGCAAAACTGATCCCCGAAATGAAAGAGATTCTCGGCTTCGGTGAAGAGAGCGTCGATCCAGTGGAACAGAAGCGCCAGGAGCTGCTGGCCCAGCTGCGCGCCCTGGAAGACGGCACCGGCATCTAAGCCACGGGATTGGAATTCAAAGGGAGTCGGTTGGACTCCCCGGTTTTTGCAGAATGAGGAATAAGCTTTGGCTACAACGCTAAAGGAGCTGGAAGCGCTGTTCCAGTCGATCGGCTGGAAGTATGAATCACGCCAGGATAACCCGGACAGTGTCGAAGGCTATCTGTTCTCCTCCTTTCCGACCAAAACCTACCGCGACGCCGATGGCGATTCGGTGGTGACCTTCGTGTTCAACGTGCAGGAAAAAGGCGAACTGATAAAAATCGTGGTGCCCAGGCTCTACAGCTGCGTCAATCCGCACTTCCGCCGCGCCTTCTTTGAAGTGGCGATCCGCAAAACCTTCGAGAAGAAACTCTGCTTCTACGACTATGACCATCGCGACGGCGAGATCCGCATGCTGGTCGACCTGCCGCTGGAAGACACCCAGATCACCGAACGCCAGGTCAAACGTGTCCTGCGCGCCATGCTGATGCATATCGACGGCAACGACGAAGCGGTGCGCGCGGCGGTGGAACAGGGCGAACTGCCGTTTATCGACTACAAGGCAGACCTGACCCACGAGATCTCCTCGCTCTCGCCGGATCAGCAGCTTGAACTGCTGGTCGAGATCAAGCGACGCAACCGGGCCGGATAAAACAGATGGCGACGAAAAAACGCAAGAACCAGGAGTTCCGCAACTTTACCTCGGGCATTTTTTACTCGCTCTGTATCGCCCTGGTACTGTTCCTGGCGACGCTGCTGGTACTCAAGCTTGGCCCTGAAATATCGGATCTGGTTACCTTATAGTCGCTGGTCCGGCATCAGCGACGCGATCAACCTGGTAATCGGTCTACCGGTGGCGTTCGCCGGCGCCTACGTGGCGATCTCCATCGCCAGCCGCACCCAGGACCTGTCCGAGAAACAGCAGTCGCAGCAGGACCACCAGTATTACGAACAGCTGCATGAACAGCTGATCGACAACTACTTCGAGATCAGCCGCGCCGCCGACCGCCTGGTCTCCGCAGCCAACCGTTTTGAGGAAGCGTTCCACGGCCGCCTGCGCCATGAAACCTCCTCGCGTTTCCGCCTGATGAACTTTATCGATGAGGATCACCGCCGCCGCTATATCCAGGAGATGCTGGAAGAGAACCGCGACGGCATCAGCGAAAAGCTCGGCATGCTGCACCAGGAGATCCGTGACCAGATCTACCAGCTGCTCGAAGCGATCGACCTGGCGTTCAAACATGCCTCGGTGAATGAGACCTGGGAGCTGTCTTCGTCCGATCCCTACTATTACAGCCTGCTGGCCGAAGCCTGCCGACGTAAACTCTGCTACGGCGACTTTGACCAGGCCGAGGATGGCCGCGACTGGCTGCTGGAAGCGAAAAACGAGATTCTGGAGCGCCTAGACCTGCACCAGGTTCAGGATGCGATCACCAGCGAGCACGACAGCGTTCACCCCCTGCTGCCGTTCTGCCTGTATGTTTCTGAGCTCCAGGACTACAAGCGCCAGGTCGGTCAGGGCGACTGGTATATCGAGGTGCTGCTGGCCGGTTACTTCCTGATGACCCACGCCAGCACCCAGGCCACGGATGGACGCAGCTTCTTCAATACCGGC
Organism: Marinobacterium lutimaris; assembly: GCF_900108065.1. Taxonomy (GTDB): domain Bacteria; phylum Pseudomonadota; class Gammaproteobacteria; order Pseudomonadales; family Balneatricaceae; genus Marinobacterium_D; species Marinobacterium_D lutimaris. The sequence goes on from NZ_FNVQ01000004.1 coordinate 25,584, forward strand.
GCCCTGTTCCTGATGGACCTGATCTACACCCTGCCCAGAAGCGAACATGTGCGCCTGGCGTTCTCGCGCCGCTACGCCGATACCGAGGCGGTGTTCAACGGTTCTGCCCCGCTCGCCGCAAGCGCTACCGCCTCCAGCTATGACATCGCCAAGGCGGCCAGCGAGGGGCTGAACTCTACCAGCCAGCATCTGTTCCTGACGCTGTCCCGCAATATCCAGTTCGACCACTACTCTCCGCGTATCCGCAAGACCCATCTGATGCTGTCGGGACTGGTCGCCCAGGGCGAAGAGGCGGGCAGCAAACTCTCGCTGCTGCAGATCCACTACGAGCGGCTGCAGCAGGACGACTCGGACAAGTTCGAGATGCAAAAGCAGGAGCGCTAGCGCCTCGACCGAGCGGTACCTCCGTCTAGAGGTACCGCTGTTTCTATAAGCCCGCCCTAGCGGGCTTTCCCATGTTTAGCTTTGAGCCGACCAGCATGGCCATGATTTACAGCCAAAACCATACAGGTATCGAAGCCAGAGCCCAAACAGGCCTCGCGACAAACCCTGAATCCCGACATTTTCGGAATATAATTCAATTAATGGCTGGGTTTTAATTATAAAACCCACACCCTCAAAGCCAATTTAAATAATTAATAGCACTAACTAAAAATATAATAAAATCCATGTTAAATCAGTGTAAAAATGGTGTTGTAAAGTCAGCGAAACGCAATATTTCTTCCAATATTTTTTCTATAGCCTCGTTACCAGCATAGTCTCGGGTCAACAAGTAATAGGTCATATCAGGCAACTCGGGATGAGTTTTTATTTCCACCAGGTCCGTCGGTTTCGATAAGTTCATAACAAAGCGCTTGGGCAAAACGCCTATCCCATATCCCGCACTAATCAGACCTACCAAGGCAACAAGGTTGTTCGCAATCATCGTAGGAACAAGCGTTGCGCCTCTCTCCGACAACCATTCGTTTATACCCTGTGCATAAGATGATTCTTTACCTTGCACAAGAATGTTGTACTTATCCAAGTTATGAATTGGTATTTTATTAGGGCTGCTAACAAATTCTGAGCGACCTATAAATGCGATTTCAACGTTTCGTAAAACCTGATATCTATGGTTATTTTGCTTCAGTAGAATACTATCAAGCGGTGCTACCACTATATCCAAATCCCCATCTTCAAACTTACGATATAGGTTACGACTCATATCAATCGTTATTTCGAGATTAATCAGCGGATAAGTTTCCGAACACTCCCGGAAAAATTGCGGTAGCCATGTCAAAGCACAAAGATCCGTAAACCCAACACGCACTCGCTGCTTTCCTGCGGATGCATCATCTTTCATTTGCAGAATACGATTGGCGCTGTTCAGCGTGTCTCTGGCGAGCTGAAGCAATTTTTCACCGTCTGCGGTCAGCCTGGCCGTACGTTTTGATCGATCAAAAAGTCTGAGCCCAGAAGCCTCCTCCAGCTCAGTTATGCGTTTAGATATGGTCGATTGAGTGGCATTCAGTCGCTTGGCGGCAAGCTCAAACGTCCCGAGCTCCACGATATGGACGAACGCCTCTAGTTGTTTAAGTGTCAGCATCGGCAGTAAAACATTCTAAATTTCGATGAAAAACTATCGAAACAATTCACTTTTTTCAACATTAATCCTCACCCTATGATTTACGACGTTCGCTATGCCCCCAAAAAAAATCGATGAATATAATAATCACTTAGACTCATTAAGAAGGTAACGCGATGTTTAAAAAGGCTTTTCTTAGCGCTTCTGCAGCCATCCTGGTTGGTACCCTGACGGCTGGAAGCGCAATGGCAGCAGACTTCCCCAGCAAACCGATCAAGATGGTCGTCGCTTTCGGTGCAGGCGGCAGTACGGACACTATGGCGCGAATTTTTGCCAAGTACGCTGAAAAACATCTCGGCGAACGGGTTATCGTGGTGAACAAGCCTGGAGCTGGTGGCGAGCTGGGCTGGACCTTCCTGGCCAACTCCAAGGCGGACGGTTACACCATCGGCCTTATCAACTCTCCTGTCGTTGAAGTTTACCCCTTTACCCGCGCCGAAACCGTGGGTTACAGCATGGACGACATCCGTCCTCTAGTTAACGTCGTTACCGACCCAGGCGTACTGGCGGTAAAGGCTGACGGCCCATTCCAGACTCTTACTGACTTCATCGAGTTTGTTCAGTCACACCCCAACGAAGTTACCGTGTCACACGAGGGTATCGGCGGTGACGACCATCTAGCCATGATGTCCTTTGCCAACAAAACAAACACCGAAATGAACATGGTTTCCTTCAGCAGCAATGCTGAGGCCACCGCTGCCCTGCTCGGCGGACATATCGATGCGTTTGAAGGCAACATGTCGGAGGTTTCCGCCCAGATCAATTCCGGCACAATCAAGGCGCTGGCCGTATGGTCTCCGGAACGTCTGGACGCCATCGCCGATGTCCCGACTGGAGCAGAGCAGAATGTTGATCTGATCGCCGCAGCCTCCCGCGGGCTCGCCGTACCTGCTGGGGTACCCGACGACGTCTATCAGAAGCTGGTAGATGCCTCTGAAGCAGTCATCAACGATGAAGAGTTCAAGCAAGAACTGGTTAAGTTGAACATGCCTCTGAATCCGATCTACGGCTCTGAGTATGTAGATTTCCTACAGGACAGCCATGATTCACTCAAAGCTATTTGGGACGTGAATCCGTGGGTTAAAGACTGATAGGGATTTTTCTTATCATGAGTTTGCTAATTGTTGATCGCATACTGGCAGTTTCGTTTTCTATTTTATGCGCTCTTTTAATTGTTGCGGGTCATGATATGCGTGGTGGAGCCGGCGTAATGCCGGTATCCATCGCGGTATTGGGCCTGATAACCAGTTTAATACTAATAGTACAGAAAAAGCCTTCTGTAGCAGATGAGGAAATTCCTCATCCCATTAACTGGAGAAGATTCCTGCTCTGGTGTGCACTTTCAGTGATCGCCATCGCTGCTATACAGGATATAGGATCTTTTATAGCCATACCCTCTTTTCTATTTTTTAGCTTCTATCTATTAGGAAAAATTGAAGTCAAAAAATCGATTTTAATATCCTTAATATTTACGGCTTTTATCTACTTCACATTCGTTCAACTTCTTGAAGTTCCTTTACCAAATGGAATCTTATCCGACTGGTTGGACATATAAGAATTAGGTAAGTAGAGTTTAAAATGGATAATGTATTAATAGCACTCTCAAACTTGGCGTCTATAGATGCGGTTATCACGCTTCTTATAGGCACGCTGGCCGGAATGATGATCGGCATGCTACCTGGTCTTTCTTCGACCATGGGTGTAGCGCTTTGCATTCCAATCACATTCAACATGCCGCCCGAACTGGCATTGATCCTTCTCGGCGCCGTCTATGTAAGCTCAGTGTATGGCGGTTCCATAACGGCCATTCTGCTTCGAACCCCAGGTACCGACGCATCCATCGCAACCGCCCTTGACGGCTATCCCCTGGCATCCAAGGGACGCGGTAGCGAAGCAATAGGCATGGCGACACTGAGCTCTCTGTTTGGTGGAACAGTCAGCGTCATCATTCTTATCGCTGTCGCCCCGCTGCTTTCAAAGATTGCGCTTGCGTTTGGCCCCCAGGAATACGCCTTGCTGGCGATCTTTGGCCTGGTAACCATTATCGGGGTGGTCTCCGACAACCCTGCCAAGGGACTAGTAGCCGCTCTGGCCGGCCTTGCACTGGGCCTCGTGGGTCTGGATTCATTCACTGGTGTACCACGCTTCACTTTCGGGCACAGTGAGCTCTTTGACGGCGTCCCGCTGCTACCGGTTCTGATTGGACTTTTTTCCGTGTCTCAGGCGTTCAACCTGTGCATTCCTGCAGAAGCCGGTGTGCTTAAAAAAGACAGCATCGTCAACGTCCATGGCCACCTGCCATTGATCAGCGATATCAAACGATGCTTTCGCAGCATGGCGCGCTCATCGCTGATAGGCACATTCATCGGCGCCCTGCCGGGGGCAGGCACAAGTATCGCCGCTTTCATTTCATACAATGAAGCACGTCGAAAATCCAAAAATCCGGAGAACTTCGGTAAAGGCGAACTCGAGGGTATCGCGGCCTCGGAATCGGCCAACAATGCCGTAACCGGGGGAACCCTGATCCCCACGCTGACCCTCGGAATCCCCGGCAATGCGGTCACTGCAGTTTTTGTCGGTGGCCTGACGATTCATGGAATGATCCCAGGTCCGGACCTATTTACAAATTTTGCAGATATCACCTATACCCTGCTCATTTCACTGCTGATTGCGAATGTTTTGTTTGCCGTGATGGGTATAGCGTTAAGTAAATATCTCGTCAATGTAACAAAAATACCCGGATCAATACTTGGACCCATTATTCTAATTTTCAGCATCGTGGGTACCTACGCGCTCAGAAACGAGCTATTTGATGTATGGCTGGCCGCAGCTTTTGGTCTTATCGGTTACTTTATGGAACGCTGGAAATATCCAACGGCCCCGTTGGTTATTGCTCTGATTCTCGGGCCGATTCTGGAAGTTAACTTTAGACGATCCATGCAGATTTCTAACTGGGACTACTCAACATTTTTCGACAGTTATTTATCCCTGGCCATCATTTCATTGGTGGTTCTCTCCGTCGCTTACCCTCTATGGAAAGCGTGGCAGAAAAAAAGATAAAACGGTAATCGAAATAATTCCAGAGCTAAGCACCTAATTTAAAAATACTCCATACCGGGTATTTAAAGGCTGAATAAATGACTATCGAAACTTGCACAGATGATAGCTTCACCTCTAAGGCTTCATCACCTATCTCGAAATCGCTGTTAAAAAACATTCGCGATCGTTTTTACTACGCGGATAGCTGCCCGTTTGAAGGGCCAAGAATCTATTTTGAAAACGCTGGCGGTTCCCTGACGTTAAAATCGGTCATACAGGTGACCAGCGATATCGGCTGTATTCCCGACAACGAGCACCGCGACAACAAAGCTTCCGCCGCGTTATCCAAGGTAGTGGAACAGGGTAAACGGGACCTCGCGAAGCTGTTCGGTGCAACCAAGGGTACGGTGTTTGGCGGCGAAACCGGTACCGAGTGTCTTTTTCGCCTGATCAGAACAGCCTCACTGGAAACTCCTGAGGGAGGCTCTGTCCTGTCCTGCTCACTCGAACATCCCGCCACCTACGATTCGACTCAAATCTGGGCGAAAAAGACCGGACGCGAGTGGATTGAGGTCCCCTTCGATGTCAGTACCGGAGTGGTTACCGCAGAGCACTATGCGCAGAGCGTTCGGCCGGACACCCGGGTTGCCACGATAATTCATACCAACCCTGTCACCGGTATGGTTATGGACGTCAAAGCGATTGCCGAGGCCATCCGCAGCATCGCCCCTGACTGCTACATCATAGTGGATGGCATTCAGCACGCACCTCACGGTGTGATTGGCGTAGATGATCTGGATATAGACGCCTACGTCCTCTCGCTGTACAAGGTTTTTTCCAAGTTCAATAACGGCTACGCATGGGTCTCCGAGCGTTTCACTCAGCTCCCCCACGACAAACTGCTGGGTAAGCCGGCAGACGCGTGGGAACTCGGGAGCCGGGATCCTTCGGCACTGGCGGCGGTTTCCGAAGTAGTGAACTATCTCGAGTGGCTTGGGCTGAACTTTATAACTGATGAGCAGCCGGTCCCTGCACTGGAAGCCGCGGGCAAGGCTATGTTTGCTCACGAACGCCACCTGGTCGACGCGATTCTCAATGGCACCAGTGGACTGAAGGGGCTTAAGAGCTACGACAACATCCGGGTGATTGGCGACCTGGAGAAGGATCATCACGAAAGTGTCGTATCCTTCTCGGTAGACGATATAGAGTCCAAGGATATTGTGACGATGCTTTCGCATCACAATATTCGCATCCATGCCCGCTCGGCAGATGCCTATTCCGGGAATATCCTCCGCCCTCTCGGCCTAACATCAGTGGCGCGCGTTTCGCTGGGACATTACAACAGTTTGGAAGAGGTCACTGCACTGCTCGTTGCCCTGGAGAAAATCCTGAATAAATAGATCCTCAAGCACTCAGCGAGCCAGTTACCTGACCAAGCACCCGCTGCAAGCACGTTGATAAAACAGTGGTACCTCCCACGGGAGGCACCACTGTTTTTATCGTCCTGCCAGTGCAGGGTTCACACTCCCCCGCTCCGATCCAATCAGCCAGAACACGGTCACCAGCAGCAACCCCAGACTTATCCAAGTCAGGGGATTGAGATCTGCGCTCCCTGCATAGAGCGCCAGCGCCAGGGATACCAGCGGCGTCAGGTAGCTGTAGGCCGCAACACTGCTGGGCATCAGCACCTGCATTGCGCTCTGCAGTATCCAGAAAGTCATAAAGCTGGCGAACAGGGCAAGCAGCCCCAGCACGGCGATGTCGCGCAAGCCGAGCAGCTGCCAGAAACGTTCACTGTCGCCGCCTTCAACCTGCGCCAGCAGCATCATCAGCAACGCACCGATCAACAGGCTCCAGAAGGTGGCCAGCAGCGGATTGGCCGGCAGCCAGTCGCGCAGCACCAGTACCCGGGAAGAAACCGAATACGCCGCAGAGCAGGCGCAGCCGGCCAGAAACAGCCACTCCCCCAGCCCGAAACCACTGAAGGATCCTGCGCGCCCCTGCAGGTTCAACCCCAGCGCACCGGCGGCACCCACCAGCAGCACCAGCAGCCGGCCTATACCGGAGCGCTCGATACCGGCCAGACGCGCCAGCAGCCAGGCGATGGCGGGCAGGGTCACAAACAGGGCCGCTACCGATAGCGCCGAGGTGAGGTTAAGCGCCGCAAACTGGGTGCCGAAAAACACCGCCAGGAATACGCCCAGCAGTGTGTACCCGCCCCAGGCTTTGGCGGTATTAGGCAGCCAGCCCGGTTGCCGGATCACCCAGGGCAGCATCAGCGCCGCGGCGATAAAGAAGCGCACCACTGTCAGCCAAAGGGGTGAAAGATCCCGGTCAAAGGTCGCCGCGAGCGGGAAGGATCCACCCACCAGCAGCGCCCAAAGCAGCATCATCAGGTGCGCGCCGAAGGTGGTTTTCATCAATCTGTCCATCGTTAACTTCCTGTTCTACTTAGCTTTCAAACTATCTGCGAAGAGCAGAGGCTTGCTCATGGACAGGATGCGCTGCGCCGCTCCCGGCAAGGTTTAAATATTAAAAGAGGCGTTCGGCTTTTCCGATCCCACTCGTTGCATAGCTGCTTAGCCTGAAAGCTCTTTAACCATCTAACGAGGAAATCCTGATGCCAGAACTTCTCTATCTCACCACCAGCGCCAATGCAGAACGCAGCCGTTCATCCCTGTTGTGCCAGCGCTTTATCGAGCGTTTTATCGGCAACCGCCCCGGCTGGAACAGCTTGACCCGCGACCTGGTCAGCCATCCTCTTCCGCACCTGGGTCCGCAGCAATGGGATGCACTGCGTCTCGATCCGGAGCAGCTGAATATCGAGCAGCGCGAATACCGGGCCCTTTCCGACCGGCTAATCCGCGAGTTTGATCAGGCCAGTGCCCTGGTTATCGCCCTGCCGCTCTATAACGCCGGCATTCCATCACAGCTGAAGGCCTATTTCGATCTCCTGGCGCGGGCCGGGGTCAGTTTTGAATTCACCGCAGACGGCCCCCGTGGATTGCTGCGCGACAAGGATGTGTACCTGGTATCAACCCGTGGCGGCATCCTGGCGCCTGAGGATGATCACCAGATCCCGGCGGTAGAGCAGTTATTGAATCTGGTCGGTATCACACGCATTCACAAGATCATCGCGGAAGGGCTGGATCTGTCGCCGGAAAGCGCAGACAGAGGCCTCTCATCGGCCTGGCAACAGCTGGCCGCACTGGCGTGATGAGTGCAGCGATTAGACAGCCGATCAGGGCTGCGCCGTCGGCGGCAGTCCCGACTCGCAGATATTGAGCAGCTGCTGCCTTAACCAGCGGCGGCGAGGGCTGTCGTTGGAGGGCGCCCAGACCATATCGAAGGTGAAATTGGGGCAGCCCAGGGGGGGCTGGTTGATCTGCACACCGGGCGGAATCCGCAATGTGGGTAACAGGCTTTCCGGCAACATCAACATGCAGGGCAGTTGCTCCAGCATATTCAGACAAGCCTGGTAGTTGCTGGCCCAGGCCACAACCGTGCGGCTGCGGCCCAGTTGCTCCAGCCACAGATCCACCATGTTGCGCGGCGACTGCCAAGGTGACGGATAAACATGCAGTGCCTCGCAGTATTCATCGATACTGACCTGGCGTGGCCGGTTGCCCCGCGCCATGCAGACAAAGCGATCCTCAAACAGCGGCTGACGCTGCAGTTGGGGATGCAGCTGAAAATAGGCGCCAGGCCCAGGTACACAAAGCAGGTCTACCTTGCCCGCCAGCAACTCTTCGGTGGGCAGTTTCTCGCGGATTTTCTGCATATGCAGGATACGTCGCGGCGTGCACTCAAGCGCCGCCTTCATCAACCTGGGCAGTAACAGCAGCTCGAACGCCTCCGGTACGCAGAGTTCCAGCGGCAGCTCCCGGTCATCCTGCTCACCCAGCCCCTCCGCCGAGCGATTGATCGCTTCCAGCGCGTTGCGCAGATAGGGTTCGATATACACCGACCGCGCCGTGGGCAGCAGGCCGCTGCTTTCGCGCACGAACAGCTCATCGCTAAGACTTTCCCGCAGCCGCTTCAACGAATAGCTCACCGTGGGCGGGCTGACGCTGAGTTCGTCGGCGGTTTTACGGGCGTTATGCGTTTTGAACAGCGACAGAAAGATCGCGATATCCTGCACATCGAGTTTGCGCAGCAGGTTGTTGTTCAGCATGGCGGTCGCTCTATACCTGTGTCTATCGTCGTGTACCCATCGCACAAAAAACGGCTTCAGAATCGGGATTCAAGGTTGATCTGGATTACCGAGGATCGCACACTGAGCCCCGGCTATCACGAAAAACCGGCTTTGTTAACAGGAATTTAGCGTAAATGAAGTTACCTACGGATAGCGGATGGTACGAGACCAAAAAGGTCGATACCGATATTACCTGGATCTATGAACCGGCGATCAATCCGTTTTTTCGCTGCAATATCTGGCATATCAAGGGGCGTGACCGGGACCTGTTGATCGACTCCGGCAGCGGACTATTCAGCCTGCGCGCCAGCGTCGACAGCCTGTCCGAGCGGCCAGTCACGGCGGTAGCTTCACATGCCCACTTCGATCATATCGGCTGCCATCACGAGTTCGATCACTGTCTGGCACACCCGGCGGAATTACCAGTTTTGCTTGAACCCTCAGCCAGAGAAACCCTGGCGGACCGCTACGCCACCGCAGAGATGTTTGATCGCCTGCCGCCGGGCGGCTTCGATGCCAGCCAATACCATATAGAACCCACGGCGGCTGACAGGGTAAAACCGCTGGAGGCCGGAGCCCGCCTCGATACCGGTAATCGCAGCTTTGAGGTGCTTCATCTACCGGGCCACTCACCAGGATCGATCGCTCTCTGGGATGAACGCAACGGCGTGCTCTTCAGCGGCGACGCCATTTACGATGGCGAACTGCTGGCGGATAACCATCACTCAGACATCGGTGAATATATCGATAGCATGCGCCGCCTGCAGGAACTGCCGGTGAACCAGGTACACGGCGGTCATTTCGACAGTTTTGGCCGCGACGTCTATCAGCAGATTATTCGCGAATTCCTGGACACCTACGATCGCTGAGAACGCGGATAAGGCTATCTGCAGAGCAGGTGGCATCACATCCCACTCCCTGCAGGAAAGCCTGACGACACCGCATGCAGAGATCATCCAGATCAGGCAGCCATGAGACATCGAAGTTCTATCTTAACCAAGGCGCAAGAAACACCTATCCCCAATTAGATGATCACCACCTCCACCGCAGGAGGTTTAGGAGCATCAACAAAGCCGGGACCGATCAACCCCGATTATGGATAGTGAGCAGAAGGTTGCGCTCAAATTCAGCCCGGGCCCTGCGCATCTCTGCCGGATCATCGCCTCGGGCGATGCCCGATACCATCAGCACGAACAGATAGCGTTTTCCCGATGCTGCCTGGAGAAAGCCGGCCAGGTTGGAGGAGCCGTTCACGGTGCCGCTCTTGGCGCGGATGGTGCCGCTTAGCGGCGCTTCGCGCAGGCTGCGGCGGTATTTCAGAGTACCGTTCTGCCCCGCTACCGGCAGCGCCTGGTAAGCCGCCATCTGCGGATTACGGTTCAGAAAGCTCAGCACAGCGGCCAGCTGTTGAGCACTGAGCTGATTATCCCGCGACAGACCCGAACCATCTTTCAGGGTCGTTACCCCCAAATCCAGCCCCGCCTGCTCACGCAGGACCTGGATAACCTCGCGGGCACCCACCTCGAATGAGCCGATACCACTGCGCTGCGCGCCAAGGGTCTTCAGCAGGTTGTCGGCATAGAGGTTATCGGAATGCTGCAGCACCTCTTCAAGCAGGCTCGACAACGGTGCGGAGCTGACCTGCGCCAGCGTCTGCCAATGCTCGCCGCTGGCGGACTGCTCGAGACGACGGGTTTTACCGGTCAGCACAATACCGCGCTGGTGCAGCTCCTGCTGCAGGATATCCCCCAGGTAAGCGGCCGTATCATTGACCGCCAAGTTCAACGGCCAGCGCCGCTGCTCTTTGGTGATACAGCCACTGAGCTGATAGCGGTTGCCGGGGCCGCGTTCCATACGCAGATCGCAGAGGCTTTCCCTCTTCTCGCTGGCCGTGACCATTTCCACGTCTGCAGCGGCGGCGACCGGCTGGTGTTCCGGCACAAACAGCCGTGCCTTGTTGCCGTTAACCTTGGTATCCAGGCTCGCCGCGACACAGTTGTGTTCAATGGTGAAGGCAGAAGCCGGTGCGCTGTAGCAAACACCCAGGTTATCCCAGGGCCAGCCCCGTGCCCGCTCGTAGCCGCTGAATACACGGCCATCGAGCAGCAGATCGCCGTCGATGCGAGTAATCCCCCGGGCCTTCAACTGATCCAGCAATTCACCCAGCTGCGCCCGGCTCAGGTCCGGCGCACCGCTCAACAGCAGCTTGAGATCGCCGCGCCAGTTGCCGTTCTGCGCCTGCCCTTGGCCCAGCAGCGTCGTCTTGAAGCGGTAGTCGGCACCGAGCTGTAGTTCGGAAGCCAAGGCGGTAAGCAGCTTCTGGGTGCTCGCCGGCGGTAACAGCAGGTTGGTGTTGTATTCCGCCTGCAGTACGCCACCATCAAGCGGCTGCACCAGTAACGCGACCTGAGTTCCCTTGGGCGATTGCGCCAGGGCCGCATCCAGTTCCGGGTTGGTCGCCGCTCTAAGCGGAGCGACAGCGCTAAAAAACAGCAGTGAAAAACAGAGAACACGCAGCAACATTATTCTTCCTGATTAATTGTTTCTCGATGAATGGCTTTCTGATGAATGACTTCCTGATAAATGAACAGCAGCGAGAAATAACACCGGACCGCAACAGCAACATGCATCCACCGGCTGCTGCCTTAAGCATAGACTCGCGACACTCTGATCTCCGCAAGCTGCGCCAAGTTCCTCCCAAAACCGTCCGACCACAACAGGTCCGGTCAAAACAGGAGACACGCTCCCTGATGATACATTTCATGAACCAGCGCGGGGCAAGAACTCTTTGTTACAACAGAACGTCTCTCCACACCCCTCAAGATATTGTGCATAGTGCACATATTATTGACGTCACCCTTGCCGAAATCGACAATCGCGCGCAACCTTTGCCACCGCTCCAATAAATGGAACGAGCCTTGCTTCGTGCGTGGTGTAGAAAAGGACAACTCTAATCATTCATGCGGAGCACGCTATGGAAAACTCAGATTACCCATTGAGCGAAGTGCCCAACAGCGAACGCAAAGGGCTTCTCTCCACCTCTGTTGTACTGCTCGGCTTTACCTTTTTCACCGCCACCATGTGGGCGGGTGGATCACTCGGCAACGCCTTCGACTTCGGCGAACTGATGCTGGTGATCCTGATCGGCAACCTGCTCCTCGGCGCCTACGCAGCAGCACTTGCGTATATCGCCTGCAAAAGCGGACTTAACTCGGTGCTGATGGGCCGCTTCTGCTTCGGCGAGATCGGCAGCAAGCTGTCCGACTTTGTTCTCGGTTTCACCCAGATCGGCTGGTACGCCTGGGGTACAGCGACCATCGCCGTGGTACTGGTGAAAACCACCGGCATGCCGGAATCCCTGGAGATTCCGCTGATGATTCTGTTCGGCATGGCGTTCTGCATCACCGCCATGATCGGCTTTAAAGGTCTGGATCTGCTGTCGCGCTTTGCCGTGCCGGCGATGATGCTGTTTATCCTGATCAGCCTCTACACCGGCATGGTCGATGTGGGCGGCGTCTCCGGCCTGCTCGGCAAGAGCCCGGCTGAAAGCATGAGTTTTGCCGCCGCCATCACCGTGGTGATCGGTACCTTTATCAGCGGCGGTACCCAGGCCACCAACTGGAGCCGCTTTGCGAAAACACCCAAGACCGCCGTGATCGCTACTCTGGCTGCATTCTTCGTCGGCAACGGCCTGATGGTGCTGACCGGTGCACTGGGCGCAATGATCTACCAGCAGGCGGATATCGTCGATGTGATGCTGGCTCAGGGCTTTGTGGTTCTCGCTGTGCTGATGCTGTTCCTCAACATCTGGACCACCCAGGACAACACCATCTACAACTTCGCTGTCGCTGGCTGCAACCTACTGCGTACCGACAAACGCAAGGTAGTTACCGTAGCGGGCGCCGCCATCGGCACCGTGCTGGCGGTGGGTGGGATGTACAACCTGCTGATCCCCTTCCTGGTCCTACTGGGCACCTTCATTCCGCCAATCGGCGGCGTGATCATGGCGGACTTCTGGGTTAACCATAAAGGCAAGTATCCGAAACTCGCCGATGTGAGCCTGCCGGCGTTTAACTGGATTGGCCTGGGTAGCTACGTAGTGGGTTCCGCCGCGGCTTACTTCTCGCCGGTGCTGCCGCCACTGGTGGGCGTAGTCATTGCCGCGCTCTGCTACAGCGTGCTGGTCAAAATGCCATTCGCCAGCCCTGCGCTGGACCCGGCTGAAGGTTGATATGGCGCTGATATGGCATTGATATGGGAATAAGCTGCGCCGATATACCGCGCCTGCCCGGCCTGGAAGAGATTCGCTTCCGGGCCGGTCTGCAGGGCGGCAACCGACCTGTCCGCTGGCCCTATGTGGCCGAGAACGACTGCATCGCTCCCTGGGTTCGGGGCGGCGAGCTGGTGTTCGTCACCGGTATCAACCTACCGCGCTCGGAAGCCAACCTGAAGCAGTTGGTGCATGAGGCGGTGGAGCATCAGGTCGCGGGACTGGTGATCCTCACCGGCCCCGAATTTATCCGCGAGATTCCCGCTGGTGTGCTGGAGCTCGCGAACTCACTGAATTTCCCGATTCTGGAACAGCCCTACTCGCTGAAGATGGTGCTGGTCACCGAGGTGATCTCCAACGCTATCGTGCAGGACAACCTGATCGGCCAGTCCACCAAGCTGTTCCTGACCCGGCTGATCAACGGCTTTGCCGATGCGCCGGAGCTTATCCACCTGCGCGCCGCAGAGCTGGGCCTTAACGATGACCGCCCCTACGCGGTGGTTTCCGTGCGCATTTCCGGCTTTCACCAGCGTCTGCTAAGCGAAGACAAGGATCAGCACTGGCAGTTGATCCATCAGCGTAACCAGCTGGAGCAGCAGTTCGGCGAGCTGCTCAAACGACGCGGTATCGACTGGCCGATCCTCGTTCTGGAGCAGGACCTGATCGCCATCTGGCCCGCCGAGAAGGACCACGCCAGCGCCCTGGCCGACGAGATCGACTCCGCGCTGAATCAGCTGCAGAACCGGATGCCTGAGCTGCATCTATACGCCGGCGCCAGCGATCTGCAGCCGGGCCTGAGCCAGCTCTCATCCGCCGTGGAGCAGTCCCGCCAGGCGGTGCAGTTCGCCGTGCAGCACGGCGGCCAGAGGCTGTTTTTCTACGATCAGCTGGGCATCGCCCGGCTGTTCGCAGCGATCCCCCAGCGCAACCTGCTGGCCCAGTTTTGCCAGCAGCAGCTCGGCAGTCTCTGCTTCGCCCGCGACGACCAGTCGCTGATGCTGAAAGAGACCCTGACCCAGTACCTGAATCTGTTCGGCAACCAGCAGCAGACCGCCGAAAGCCTGGGGATTCACCGCAATACCCTGAGACACCGACTGAAACGGATAGAGCAGCTGATCGGCCATCGCCTGGGCGACGCCTTTGTACGGCTTAACCTGCAGAACGCCCTGCTGATCGAGCAGATCCTGTTTCAGCACCACAATATCGACAGCCAGCTCCCCACGCTGGGAGATCACTGAAGAGGTTCCCATGAAAATCGTTAACGCCCGTCTGCGACAGAAGCCCCAGCTCCACACAGTGGAGATCAGCGCTGGGCTGTTCAGCCAGATTAGCGAGCAGAGCAGCAGCATCGAATGCCCGGAAGGCGCCATCGACGCCGCCGGCAAGCTGCTCTGCGCGCCGTTTGTCGAGCCGCATATCCACCTGGATGCGGCGCTAACCGCCGGCGAGCCAAACTGGAACCAGAGCGGCACCCTGTTCGAGGGGATCGAGCGCTGGAGCGAGCGCAAGCCGATGCTGAACGAGGCCGATATCCGCCGCCGCGTACTGGAAACCATCGAGCTGCTAGTGCAGAACGGCGTGCAGCATATCCGCACCCACGCCGATATCTCCGACCCGAGCCTCGTCGGTCTGAAAACACTCTGCACCCTGCGTGACGAGCTGAAAGACAAGATCGACCTGCAAGTAGTGGCCTTCCCCCAGGATGGCTTGCTCTCCTTCCCCAACGGCCTGCAGCTGATGGAAGAGGCGCTGGAGTTCGGCGCCGATGTGGTCGGCGGCATTCCTCACTTCGAATACACCCGCGATCTGGGCGTGGAATCGATGAAAACCGTGATCGAGCTGGCGAAGAAGTACGATCGCCTGGTCGATGTGCACTGTGATGAGATCGACGATCCCAACTCCCGTTTCCTTGAGGTACTGGCCTGCGAGGCGCTGTTCAACGAGCTAGGTTCGCGCGTTACCGCCAGCCACACCACGGCGATGCACTCCTACGATAACGCTTACTGTTCCAAGCTGTTCCGGCTGTTGAAGAACTCCGGCATCAACTTTATCTCCTGCCCCACCGAGAGCATCCACCTGCAGGGCCGGTTCGACACCTACCCGAAACGCCGCGGCCTGACCCGGGTGAGAGAGCTGCGCGAAGCCGGCATCAACGTCTGCTTCGCCGAGGATTCGATCTTCGATCCCTGGTATTCCCTCGGCAACGGCAAGCTGCTGCGAAGCCTGGATTTCGGCCTGCACATCTGCCAGATGATGGGTTATCGCGACTTCGAGAGCGCGCTGGACCTGATCACCGACAACAGCGCCCGCACCCTGAATATCCAGGATCGCTACGGCATCGAAACCGGCAAGCCGGGCAACTTTATCCTGCTCGACGGTGAAGACGACTACAGCGTTCTGCGTAAGCAGGGCGACGTGCTGCTGTCGGTGCGCCTGGGCGAAGTCATCATGCAGCGCGAACCTGCCCGGGTGACCAGCGCTCGCTATATTCAGGACTGATTAATTCCCAAGTACATAAGCGGGCCGGAGTGCACAACGCCGGCCTGCTCCCGACCTTACCATGCACCATCTCAGTGCAATCCCATATTTATCAACACCAGTCCCCTTTTCAGCCCTGAATAATCCTTAATCAGCCGCTCCCCGTTCTGCCGAGAAAAAACAAAAAAACTGTGCAACCTGCACAGAATTCCATAACAAAGACTGTTCAATCCAAACCATCCCTGTTTTCCCGCCACCGCCCCATTCAGTTGGTATGCACCTTGCTCTAAGAGCTTCAACAGCAACGCCGCTGACCGCATATATAGCGAACAAAGTGCACAGTCAGCCAGCAGAACAGCACGAACCCAGGACTAAACCCAGGAAAGAACCATGGCCACAGTGATCACCGGCAACGGCCCTCGCGCCGTCAACAGCAACGACCTGGACAGCCTTACCGTCCCCTTCTCCTCCATTCCGGTTATCGACTTTTCCGCCATGTATTCTGATGACGCCGACGCCCGCCGTGCCGTGGGCGCAGCGGTGCGCAAGGCGTGCACCGAGGTAGGTTTTTTCTACGCCAAGGGCCATGGCGTGCCGCAGCAGGTGATCGATAACACCTTCAAGGCCGCACACCAGTTTTTCGATCTGCCGCTGGAAGAAAAGGTAAAGGTCGATATCTCCAAGTCACCGAATCTGCGCGGCTACACCGGCCTGCTGGAGGAGAACACCAACGTTGAGGGCCTGGGTGATGTGCACGAGGGCTTCGATATCGCCCTGGATCTGCCGGAAGATGACCCTGATGTGATCGCCGGCAAATTCGGTTACGGCCCGAACCAGTGGCCGGAAAACCTGCCCGGCTTCAAGGAAGCTCTGCTCGCCTACCAGAGCGAGGTACTGGATTTCGGCCAGAAGATTTTCGCTGCCTTTGCCCTGGCGCTGGAGCTCGATGAAGATTTCTTCGTGCCGCTGAGCACCAAGCCGATGGCGCAGATGCGGGTGCTCTCCTACCCGAGCCAGGATGGCCCCATCGACGAGCGCCAGATCGGCATCGGCCCGCACTCCGACTACGAATGCTTCACCGTGCTCTGCACCGATGAAACGCCTTCACTGCAGGTGCTGAACTGCGCCGGCGAGTGGATTCAGGCTCCGCCTATCCCCGGCGCGTTTATCGTCAACGTGGGGGATCTGATGGCCCGCTGGACCAACGGCTACTTCGCCTCCACCCTGCACCGCGCCATCAACAAATCCGGCAAGGAACGCTTCTCTATCCCGTTTTTCTACGGCACCAACTCGGATGCCCTGATCGAGGTTCTGCCCTCCTGCCAGAACGAAGACTGGCCGGCGCAGTTCGAGCCGATCAAAGCCAGCGATTACATTCAATCGCGCTTTAACGAGACCTACGCCCATCGCGCCGTGGAGGAGAAGTCCTGAAGGACTTCCTCCCGCCGAGACCGTCACCTTGACCCGGAGAACTCAACCGATGCGTAACCCGATCAGCAAATCAGCATTATCCTTGGCAATGTCCCTGAGCGCCGTCAGCCTGATGCTGCCCAGCCTGGCTCAGGCCGAACCCTTCCAGCTTGAAGGCGACCCGAAAATCGCCTTTATCTATGCCGCAACAGCGCGCGATGGCGGCTGGAACGAAGCGATCGATAACGCCCGCCAGGTTGTCGCCGATGAACTGGGTTACCCCATCGCCGTGGCCGAGAGTATTCCCGAAGATGCCAGCGCGCTGAAAAACGCCATCGACCTGTACGTGCAGCGCGGTTTCAACATCATCGTTGGCACCACCTACGGCTACTCCGACGGCATCGCCGAAGCCGCCGAGAAATACCCGAACGTGGCCTTTGTAAACGCCTCCGGCACACGCAACTCCGATAACCTGGAAAGCTTTTACGCCCGCACCTACGAGGGCTGGTACCTGGCCGGTATCGCCGCGGGTGCAGTCGCCGACAGCGATAAGCTGGGCATGATGGCCGGCTTCCCGGTCAGCGTGGTGAACTGGGATATCAATGGCTTTACCCGCGGTGTGCAGGTGAGCAAGCCGGACGCCTCCGTATCCGTGCTCTACACCAACTCCTGGTGGGATCCGGTGAAAGAGGGTCAGGCCGCCAAGTCGCTGCTGGAGCAGGGTGCCTCGGTAGTGGCTAACAACCTCTCCTCCGCTGCACCGTTTACCGAAGCGGAAAAGGCTGACAAATACAGCGTCGGTTTCCAGCTCGATATGAGCGCCAACGCGCCCAAGGGCCACCTGACTTCGGTGACCTTCCACTGGGACAAATACCTGGTACCGACCATCAAGGCGATCGCCGAAGGTACCTGGGAGCCGTCTGAATATGGCGCCTTCCCGGGCCTGGCCGAAGGCGTAGTGGATATCACCCCGCTGCCGGACAGCGTACCTGAAGCGGTCAAAAAGACAGTCGCCGAGAAACGCGCCGCTATCATCGCCGGCGAGCTGACACCCTTTGATGGCCCGATCATCGCCCAGGATGGCAGCGAAAAACTGCCGGCCGGCGCATCGCTCAACGATGAGCAGCTCTGGGCCATGGATTACCTGATCCAGGGTACGGTCGGGGGCGGTCAATGAGTCAGGGCTCCCCCCTGCTGACACTGAGCGCCATCGATAAGAGCTTTGATATTCACCGGGTGCTGAACTCGGTCTCCTTCGAACTTGCCAGGGGAGAGGTGCATGCCCTCCTTGGCGAGAACGGGGCGGGCAAATCCACCCTGATGAATATCCTGATCGGCGTCTACAGTGCCGATGCCGGCAAGCTGGAGCTGGAAGGCAAACCGTTGAAGATCGGCAAGCCCTCCGACAGCGCGCGCCAGGGCATCGGCATGGTCCATCAGCATTTTCGCCTGGTGGACCGTCTGACGTTAACGGAAAACCTGCTGCTGGCCGCCGATGACCATCCGCAGCTGAAAAGCCGCGCCGCCGCCCGCGAGGCACTGCTCAACACCGCTAAAGAGATCGGCTTTACGCTGAACCCCGATTGCCAGGTGGGTGAGCTCTCAGTGGCGGAAAAGCAGCGCGCCGAGATCTGCAAGGTTCTGGCGCTGGGCGCCCGCATCCTGATTCTCGACGAACCCACCGCCGTACTCACCGACTCCGAAGCCAGCTCCATGCTGGCCGCTATTCGCCGCATGGCGGAATCGGGTCGCAGCATCATCCTGATTACCCACAAGCTGCGCGAAGTGGTCGGTTTCAGCCACCGCGTGACTATTATGCGCCGCGGCGAGACCGTGGCAGCAGGTCTGGATACCAGCGATCTCTCAATCGAGAAGATCTCCAGCCTGATGATGGGTTCCTCATCGACTAGCCTCAGCCCGGACGGTATCGACTCTAAAAAAGCCCCTAGCAACGTACAGGAGCACGGCCCGGATCTGCTGGCGATCAGCCATCTGAATGCCCGGCGCGATGACGGCGCACCTGCGCTCACCGATGTCAGCCTCAGGGTTAGGGCCGGTGAGATTCTCGGCCTCGCCGGTGTTGGCGGCAACGGCCAGCATGAGCTGACGGAGCTGCTCAGCGGTATCCGTTCCGCCAGCTCCGGCAGCGTGATGATCGATGGCGCCGATGCGCTGGGGCTCTCTCCACGCCAGCGGCGCAAGCTGGGATTGCGCGTGATCCCCGCCGACCGCATGGCCAGCGCGCTGGTGTCCGATCTCAGTATCGCCGCCAACCTGTCACTAACTTCGGTGGTCAGCGGCCGCTTCGGACGCCTCTGGCTCAACCGCCGCCGCATGCAGCGCGAAGCCCAGGCCAGTATCGAGCAACACGAGATCGCCGGCGCCCGCCCCTCTGGCCGCATGGGGCTGCTCTCCGGCGGCAATGCCCAGAAGGTACTGCTGGCCCGGGAGATCGACAGCGGCATGAAGCTGCTTCTGGCCCATTCGCCGACCCGCGGCCTGGATATCCGCGCCAGCGCCCTGGTGCATCAGCGCCTGCGCGAGGCCGCCGCCAAAGGCGCCGCCTGCCTGCTGGTCAGCGAGGATGTGGAAGAGATCATGGCGCTGTCTGACCGCATCTGCGTCATCAGCGCCGGCAAAATCATGGGCGAGCTGCCCGGCGACGCCAGCGCCGCCGATATCGGGAGGCTGATACTGGGCCATGAGTAGTTTTAGATTGACCCTTGAGCGCCGCCAGCAGGTCAGCACGCTGCGCTCAACCACCACTTACATTCTGGGCCTGCTGCTGGGCCTGGGCTTTGGCCTGCTGGTGCTGCTGTCCGCCGGCGCACCCGCCGCCACGCTGCTGGATGACCTGGTGATCCAGGTGTTTTTCAGTGCCATGGGGCTGGCACAGACACTGACCCTGGCGGTGCCGCTGATTCTGGTGGGCCTGGCCGCCACCTCCGCCATGCGGCTGAGATTCTGGAACGTGGGCATCGAGGGCCAGCTCTGGCTCGGCGCCATCGGCGCCACGCTGGTGGCACTCAGTGACTTCGGTAGCGAATCACTGCGTCTGCCCACCATGCTGCTTGCCTCCGCCATTGCCGGTGCTGCCTGGATCGCCGTGCCGCTGATTCTGAAACTCAGAGCCGGTGTGAACGAGCTGGTGGTCACCCTGCTGCTCTCCAATGTGGCTTACCTGCTGCTGCAGCATTTGCTGTTTGGCGCCTGGAAAGATCCAGTGAACAGCTTCCCGGTATCACCGCGTTTCGATGAGAACGAGCAACTGGCGAGCCTTGGCTTTGGCAACCTGCACTCCGGCATCTATGTGGCGCTCGGCATCACCCTGTTGATGACGATCCTGGTACAGAAAAGCCGTACCGGCTTCTATGTGGATGTGATCGGCCGCAACCGCACCACCGCCCTGGCCACCGGTATTCCGGTTACCGCCACGATCACATTGATGATCCTGCTATCCGGCGCCCTGGCAGGACTCGCGGGCGGCCTGATCGTGATCGGTGTGGAGCATCGCCTGACCCAGACCATCGGTATCAACACCACCTTCAGCGGCATCGTCATCGCCTTTATCGCTCGCTTCAATCCGCTGGCGGTATTACCGACCGCCATCGTGCTGGCGGGCATCTACAACGCCGGCGGCACGCTGAAGGTGTTCTATGGCATCCCCGATGCGATCGTCGTGCTGATTCAGGGCATGGTGCTGCTGACCCTGCTGATGGTGCAGTTCTTTAGCAGCTATCGCGTATCGCTGCTGCGCCAGAGCGCCCAGCAGCCTGGCCAGCCGTCAACTTAAGGGCATAGAGAGCCTTCAGCGTAAGAGCATAGAAAGTCTATGGAACAGTTCATCACAAGTTGGCTCGGCAGCACTCCGGCCTTTGCCATCCCACTGGCGCTGGCCAGCATGGGGCTCGTGCTCTGCGAGCGCGCCGGTGTCCTCAACATGGGTGCCGAGGGCTATATGGCGCTGGGCGCCATGACCGCCGCGGTTCTGACTCTCACCCTCGGCAATCCGGCAATAGGCATTGCCGCTGCGGTGCTGGCCGGCGCCGCCCTGGCGCTGATCTTCGGTTTTGCCGTGGTGATCATGCGCTGCGAACAGATACTGGCGGGCCTTGCCACCATGGCGGTGGGCCTTGGCATCGCCGGCGTGGTCGGGCGCCCCTATGTGCATAAAAGCTTCGAGGGGCTGCAGCCGCTGGATATTCCGCTGCTGGATCAGATACCGCTGCTCGGCCGCCTGCTGTTCAATCAGGACATTCTGGTTTACCTGACCGTGCTAATCGGCGTCGGCCTCTGGTTTCTGCTGGAGCGCACCCGTGCAGGCCTGAAGATCCGCGCCGTGGGTGAAGATCCCGCCAGTGCCGATGTCGCCGGCGTTCAGGTGCAGCTGCAGCAGCTGATGGCGATCACCGCCAGCGGCGCACTCTGTGGTCTGGCGGGCGCTTACCTGTCGGTAGCCAGCAGCAGCGTATGGGTAGACAACATGGTGGCCGGACGCGGCTGGATCGCCCTGGCACTGGTGGTATTCGCCCGCTGGGATCCTCTCAAGGCGCTGGCCGGCGCATTCCTGTTTGGCGCCATCGAGGCCCTGCTGCCGCGTCTGCAGGCGATCGGCGTGCCCGCGCCGATCTACCTGATGAACATGCTGCCCTACCTGTTCACCATCGCGGTACTGCTGATCGCCGCCTGGTCCGGCACGAAGAAAGGCGTGGAACCGGCCGCTCTCGGCAAGCCTTACGTGCGCCAGGATCGGCACTGAGCGCAGTTCCGGCACATACCTGATCTCCCCCGCCGGCCAGCCCGAAAGGGCTCGTGCCGGTGGCGCACCCTTGTCGCCTCCTCTCCCGTTTTCCGCACCGCTTTATCAACACATCATTGCGCAAACCGCACAACCAAAACTCTGTTGCATGTTTGGCGGCTTTCTAAGCTGCTGTTAGTTGGCAGAATAAGCGAACTGATAGTAATTCTCATTACCATAATAATGACCCGCCGCATCGCAGGACGGGCGGGCAGCCGAGGTTTAGAAGATCTAGATGTTTTTCGTTCCTTTTCTGATCATGCTGCGCGAGGGGCTCGAAGCTGCTCTGATTGTCAGCCTGATCGCCAGCTATCTTTCCCGCACCGGGCGTGGCCACTGGATGGGCGCCATCTGGGGCGGCGCCATCGCGGCGGCCCTGCTCTGCTTTGCCATTGGCTGGGGCATCAACGAAACCACCGGTGAATTCCCGCAGAAGCAGCAGGAGCTGTTCGAGGGGATCGTCGCCCTCGTTGCCGTGGTGATGCTCAGCTACATGGTGTTCTGGATGCGCAGGGTAGCCGGTAACAGCAAGGAGCAGATGCAGCAGGCGGTAGATCGCGCCCTGAGTGGCACCAGCCAGCAGCGTCAGGCACTGGCACTTATCCTGATGGTGTTTCTGGCGGTGGCCCGCGAAGGGATGGAATCGGTGTTTTTCCTGCTCGCGGCCTTTCAGCAGGACGTGGGCGCGGCAGCGCCGGCCGGTGCCATCACCGGGTTGGTGACCGCCATCGTGCTCGGTTTTGCCATCTATTTCGGCGGTGCGCGTCTGCCGCTGCGGGCGTTTTTCCGCTGGAGCAGCCTTTTCATCATCTTCGTCTCGGCGGGCCTCGCCGCCGGAGCGATCCGCGCTTTCCATGAAGCGGGGATCTGGAATCACTTTCAGGGTATCGCCGTCAACCTGAGTCAGGTGCTCTCGACCCACTCGCTGGCCGGCACGCTGCTGGAAGGTCTGTTCGGTTACCAGGAGACACCCAGCGTCAGCGAGGTCGGTATTTATCTGCTGTACCTGATTCCGGCCCTGCTGCTGTTTTTCCGTGAACCCCGTCAAAGCCAACCACGGGGAGCCAAGGCGCTCTCCTCTTGAGTTCACTTAGTTAAGGGTTGAGAGCCGGCGCAGCCGCTCCAGTCCCATAAGGATTCCGTATGAACAAGACACTGATCAGCCTTTCCCTGGCCGCCGCTTTGACCTCATCGGTAACGGCCCAGGCCAAAACCAAGCCCGCCGATCTGGTGGCACCGATGACCGACTACAAAATCTATGTCATCGATGAAGTGGCCGCCTACGTCCGCGATACCAAGGAATTCACCGATGCGGTAAAGGCCGGCAATATCGACCGCGCCAAGGCGCTCTATTCCCCGACCCGCATCCATTACGAACGCATTGAACCGGTAGCCGAGCTGTTCTCCGATCTGGACGCCAGCATGGACGCCCGCGAGGATGACTACGCCCAGGGTGCCGAAGACCCGGACTTCAGTGGTTTCCACCGTATCGAGAAGGCACTTTGGGCAGATAACTCCACCGATGGTATGGGCAAGTATGCCGACCAGCTCTACAGCGATGCGGTGGAACTGGAGAAACGCCTCACCGCTCTGACCTTTCCGCCCAGCGCCGTCGTAGGCGGAGCCGCTGGCCTGATCGAAGAGGTGGCCGCCAGCAAGATCAGTGGCGAGGAAGACCGCTACGCCCGCACCGACCTTTCGGACTTCAAGGCCAACGTTGAAGGCGCCGAGAAGATCGTCGACCTGTTTCACCCACTGCTGAAGCAGGAGGACGAAGCCCTGGTAGAGAAGATCGACAGCAACCTGGCGCGGGTCAACAGCGTGCTTGCCAAGTACCGCACCAACGATGGTTTCAAATCCTATGACAAGCTCACCGACCGCGACCGCCTCGCGCTGAAAGGTCCGATCACGGTGCTGGCGGAAGACCTGTCCATGCTGCGCGGCGTGCTTGACCTGGACTAAGCCCACACTTCTTTTTCATCTAAGTGCGGAGAGGTCTGGCCTCTCCCTCTGCATCCCAACGAGAGCCCCATGCGAAAAATAATATTCTCAAGCGCACCCGCACTCTGCCTGCTGAGCGCAGCGCTGATCACTACCTCCGCCCAGGCCGCTTCAGATGATGAGGTGATGAAGGTTGAAGTGGCGGTCAGTGACAGCCAGTGCGAGCCGATGCAGCTCAGCGTTCCGGCAGGCAAGGTGCAGTTCATCATCCGCAACAAGAGCATGCGCGCGCTTGAGTTCGAGATCCTCGACGGCGTCATGGTGGTGGAAGAGCGTGAGAATATCGCACCGGGCTTTATGCAGAAGATGACTGCCAACCTGGAGCCGGGCGAGTACGACATCACCTGCGGCCTGCTCACCAACCCACGCGGCAAGCTGGTGGTCAACGCCGACGCAAATGCCGAGCCCTATGAAGTCAGCGCCACCGACCTGGTCGGCCCGCTGGCGGAATACAAGTTTTATGTCAGCCAGCAGACCCGCTCACTACTGGAAAACACCCAGGCATTCACCGATGCGATTCGCGCCAAGGACCTGGAAAAGGCCAAAACATTGTACGAACAGGCCCGCGAGCCTTACGAGCGCATAGAGCCGGTGGCCGAGCTGTTTTCCGATCTGGATGCCAGCATTGATGCCCGCGAGGACGACTTCGCCAAAGGTGCGGAAGACCCTGCATTTACCGGCTTCCACCGTATCGAGTATCTGCTCTGGAAGCAGCAGGACGTTGCAGCGGCAGCCCCCTTCGCCGACCAGCTGGATGCCGATGTGGCGGACCTGACCGAACGTATTCGCGCCCTACCCTTCCCACCGGAAAAGGTGGTCGGTGGTGCCGCGGCGCTGGTCGAAGAGATCGCCGCCAGCAAGCTCAGTGGTGAAGAGGATCGCTACGCCCATACCGATCTGGCGGACTTTCAGGCCAATATCGATGGCGCCAACAAGATTCTGAGCCTGTTCCACCCCCTGCTCACCAAGGTGGATGCCCCGCTCACCAAGCGCGT
The DNA here is from genome assembly GCF_900108065.1 of Marinobacterium lutimaris. Lineage (GTDB taxonomy): Bacteria > Pseudomonadota > Gammaproteobacteria > Pseudomonadales > Balneatricaceae > Marinobacterium_D > Marinobacterium_D lutimaris. Next base: position 50,394 of record NZ_FNVQ01000004.1, read on the forward strand.
CGATAGCAATATGCAGCGCGTCGAGTCGACACTTTCGGCCTACCGCAAACAGGATGGCAGTTTCGCCCCCTACAGCGACCTGTCGGATAGCGACCGTAACGCGCTGAAGGGGCCGATCACCGCACTGGCGGAAGATCTTTCCCAGCTGCGTGGCAGCCTTGGCCTTAACTAATCGGCCGCCCGATCAGGAGACACAGAGATGAGTTGCCCTTTCCACGGCCTGTTTCGGCGCGAGCGCAGTAAAAACAACGCTGATAGTTCTCTACAGAGAACCCAACACGAGCGCCGCTCCCTGCTCAAGGGCATAGGCGCGCTTGGCGGAGCCTTCGCCCTGGGTGGCTCCCACCCGGCCATGGCCGCTGGCAGTACCGTATCGCAAAGCAAGGAGGATGCTGAGTACACCAGCCGCCAGATGAAGCAGCCCTTTTATGGTGAGCATCAGAGCGGCATTCTCAACCCGCCGCCGGCCAGTGCCGCGTTGATCGCCTTCGATGTGCTGGCCTGGGACAAGAATGAGCTGACCCGGCTGTTCAAGATCCTTACCGAGCGCTGTGCATTTCTGACCCAGGGCGGTGAGCCGCCGACCAAGGGCGAGAAATTCCCGCCGCTGGATTCCGGCATCGTCGGCACCTATGTGCATCCCGACAACCTGACTATCACGGTGGCACTGGGCGATTCCCTGTTTGATGAACGCTTTGGCCTTGGCAGTGTGAAACCTAAGCACCTGCAGCCGATGAACCGCTTCCCCAACGATGCTCTGGACGCTGACTGGTGCCACGGCGATCTGCTGCTGCAGATCTGCGCCAACTCCCAGGAGACGGTGCTGCACGCCATGCGCGACATCATCAAACACACACCGTCACTGCTCAGCGTGCGCTGGCGTCGGGACGGGTTTATCTCCAACCATGTGGCCGCCACCGCAGGCAAGGAAACGCCGATCAACCTGCTGGGGTTCAAAGACGGTACGGTTAACCCGAACACCCGCGACAAAGCCGAAGCCAACCGCATCATTCTGGTGTCTGATCAGCATGATGAGCCCGCCTGGGCACAAGGCGGCAGTTACATGGCCGTGCGCCTGATCCGTTTTTTTGTAGAACAGTGGGACCGCACCCCGCTGCAGGAGCAGGAGGCGGTCTTCGGCCGTGACAGGGAGAGCGGCGCACCGCTGGGGATGAAGCACGAACACGATATTCCCGACTACAGCCAGGACCCGGAAGGCAAGCAGGTGCCGCTGGATTCCCATATGCGCCTGGCCAACCCGCGCACGCCAGGATTTGAGAAGCACCAGCTACTGCGCCGCGCCTACAACTACTCCGACGCGATCAGCGCCTCAGGGCAGCTGGATATGGGACTGCTGTTTATCTGCTATCAGGCGGATCTGGATGCGGGCTTTATAACGGTGCAGAAGCGACTCAATGGCGAGCCGCTGGAGGAGTACATCAAGCCGCTCGGCGGCGGCTATTTCTTTGCCCTGCCCGGCGTAAGCAAGCCCGGCGAATACTTCGCCCAGGCGTTGCTGGAAAACAGCTAAACCGGCCTAGGCGTTGCCGGGTTCCTGCTCATCGGCACTCGGCGCGCCCTTGCCGATCACTCTCACCTCGCTATCCAGCGGGTTCTTATCGGCAAAGATATCCGCGTACCTCAATGTCGCGTTGGCGTGTTCACGCATGATCGCCTCGGCACGAGTGCCCTGACCGCGGTCGATCGCATCGAACACCGCATGGTGCTGCATATTGGCGAAATTGAAGCGGCGATACTCCTGCTTCAGATTGTTCTGGTCGAAGGCGATAGAGGTGACTGAAGCAAAGGGCAGATGCTCGTTGCGCGACATGGCGGAGCCGATGGCGGGGTTACAGCTGGCTTCGATGATCAGGGCATGAAAGCGCTGGTTGATGTCGTGGTAGACCTCAATATCCTCTTCACTGACGTAGCCCTTGTCGAACAGCTCATCACCCTTGGCGATGCACTCGAGCAGCTCGCGCCGGGTCTCCTCTGACAACCCGAGCTCTGCAGCCTGACGCGCCGCCAGACCTTCGAGCACGCCACGCACCTCGATAGCTCCGCTGACCTCTTCCTGAGTCACCTCACGCACGCGATAACCGCGCCGCTCCAGCTTGGTCAGCAGCCCCTCCTGCTCCAGCGCACGAAAGGCGATACGGATCGGCGTACGTGAAACTCCCAGCCGTTCGGCGGTGGGGATCTCAGCGATCCGCTCACCGGCCGCCAGTTCGCCGGAAATGATCATCTGCCTCAAAGTGCTCAGCACCCGCTGACCCGCTCTGCTCATGGTTTGTCGCTACCTCGTCTCTGTTCAGATCTGCTTATCGCACTCATTCAACTGACGCTCGACACATCAGCCCACTAGCTTAGAACCTAAGCCGTCAAAAAAACAATTATGGCACCAGGGTGGATCCAATAAATGCACAGCAATATTCAATTTATAGAACAGCGCAGTGCCGCCGCATAGCGAATTATTTTCATAAAACTCTTTTAAATACATTGAATTAAGGAAAAATCACGGACCATAAGCAGGAATCGTGGTGTGTAAATACACCTAAAGTACAACTTATTTTTTGGATCCATTACTAGCAGAACACACACAATCTGGTGCATTATTCGCTCAAATTGGATCCATAAGTAGAACAAACCCAAATTAGGAGCCCTGTCATGTTCCCGAAAAACTGCTGGTATGTCGCTTGTACCCCCGACGAATTTGCAGATAAGCCGCTGGCCCGTCAGATCTGCGGCGAACGCATGGCTTTTTACCGCGACGGCGAAGGCAAGGTTGCCGCTGTCGAAGACTTCTGCCCGCACCGCGGCGCACCGCTCTCCCTCGGTTATGTTGAAGACGGTCAACTGACCTGTGGTTACCACGGCCTGAAAATGGGTCGCGACGGTAAGACCACCTCCATGCCGAAGCAGCGCGTAGGCGGTTTCCCCTGCGTTAAAAGCTACCCGGTTGAAGAGCGCTACGGCTTTATCTGGGTATGGCCGGGCGATGCTGAAAAAGCGGACCCGAGCGAAATCCATCACCTGGAGTGGGCGGTCAGCGATGACTGGGCCTACGGTGGCGGCCTGTTCCACATCCAGTGCGATTACCGCCTGATGATCGACAACCTGATGGACCTGACCCACGAAACCTACGTGCACTCCACCAGCATCGGTCAGAAAGAGATCGACGAAGCGCCGGTGCGCACCAAGACTGTCGACGGCGAAGTCCGCACCAGCCGTTACATGGAAGATATCAAGGCGCCGCCGTTCTGGCAGGCCGCTCTGGTAGCCAACGATCTGCCGGCCGACGCCGACGTGGACCGCTGGCAGGTTTGCCGTTTTACTCCGCCGAGCCACGTTCTGATCGACGTAGGCGTTGCACTGAAAGGTGAAGGCGGCCAGGAAGCACCGGCCGACAAACGCGCCAACAGTATCGTCGTTGACTTCATCACGCCGGAAACCGAAACCAGCCACTGGTACTTCTGGGGTATGGCGCGCAACTTCAAGCCGGAAGATCAGGCACTGACCGACCAGATTCGCGAAGGCCAGGGCAAGATCTTTACCGAAGACCTGGAGATGCTGGAGCGCCAGCAGCGCAACCTGCTCGAATTCCCGGAACGCACCCTGCTCAAGCTGGATATCGACGCCGGTGGCGTTCAGGCCCGCCGCATCATCGATCGCATGATCGAGGAAGAGCAGCAGGCGGAACAGGACAGCAACCTGATCAAGACGGCTTCCGCCTGATCAGCGCCAGTCTGTGCAGTTCCAAAGCAGTCAGCTCCAAGCTATTAAGCGCCAACTTATAACAATAATCCGGGGAGGCGATGCCAGGTGCATCGCCTCTCCTGACAGTTCCGGCCCGCACCTGAGGCCAGGAGAAATGCTGTGATCGACGCGAAAGTAACGAAAAAAAGCTGTGAAACAGCGGATATCTGCCTTATCGAGCTGGCCCGTCCCGACGGTTCTGCTCTCCCCGCCTTCAGTGCCGGTGCCCATATCGACCTGCACCTGGGCAATGGACTGATCCGTCAATACTCCCTGTGCAACCACCCCAACGAAGATCATCGCTACGAGATTGCGGTCCTTAACGATCCGGAATCCCGCGGTGGCTCACGCTTTGTGCATGAAGGCCTGAACGAAGGCGACAGCCTGCAGATCAGCGAGCCGCGCAACCTGTTCCCGCTGGAAGCCAAGGCCGAGCGTCACCTGCTGATCGCCGGCGGTATCGGTATCACCCCAATCCTCTGCATGGCGGAGCGCCTTGACCACCAGGGCGGCGAGTTCGAGATGCATTACTGCACCCGCACCCCGGAAACCACCGCCTTCGTTGAGCGCATCGGCAAGGCTAATTTTGCCAACCGCGTGGAGTTCCACCACAGCCACACCGACAACCCCAGCACCATGGATACCAAGGCGGTGATGGAAGCCCAGACGGCCGGTACTCACCTGTATGTCTGTGGTCCGAACGGCTTTATGGATCATGTGCTCAATACCGCCCGCGAATGCGGCTGGCCGGAAGAGCGCCTGCACCGCGAGCACTTTGCCGCCGAAGCGGTAAGTCAGGAAGGCGACACCGCCTTTGAAGTTCAGCTGGCCAGCAGCGGCGATATCATCGAGATTCCCGCCGACCGCACCGTGCTGGATGTCCTGATGGAGCATGACGTGGATGTGCCCTTCTCCTGCGAAGAGGGCGTCTGCGGCACCTGCGCCGTGCGTCTGCTGGAAGGCGAGCCGGATCACCGTGACGTGTTCATGACCGACGCAGAGCACGCCGCCAACGAAGAGTTCGCACCTTGCTGTTCGCGTGCAAAGAGCAAGCGCCTGGTGCTCGATATCTAAAAAGCTATCTGCGTTGCCGAATGCTGCGTTAAAAACAGGCTCAAAATGCTCATTTAGTTCACTAAACTCCGCTTTTTCGCCTGTTTTTGCCTTGCCTCGGCGGCCTCGATAACGCTTTTACATATAATGCGATAAGGCATCCGCGGCAGGGGAATCACGTCCCCTGCCCCACCAATTTTCCTTCGCCAACTCCTAAACCGCAGCTTTCAACCCAACCATCTAAGCGCAGGCATATCCCCTTCAGCGCAGCCGAGCATCGCAGACTGAAAGAGAAATAAGGGAAGGGCTGTTTGAGCGACGAAGGAGCGAGTTTCCCTTCCCGCTCTTTCAGGCGAGAAGCACAGGGAAATCGGCGCAGCCGATCAAGCTGTCGGGGCGGCTTGGGATTATCAAGGGTCTTGGGCGCCCAAGACCCTTGATTCGCCAGCAGGCGAAACCTGCGTCCAACAATGCACCAGCGCTGAATGCTAAACGACGTTAAAGAAAGTCCGAGCCGTCGACAGGAGCATCACTGCACCGCCGCATCCGCGCGGGACTCCAGCGCACGCCTGCGCCCGCTCTCCCATACCAGCAGCATCGCGATGGCGATCGCCGGCAGCATCAGCAGGTTGAGCACCTCCCAGCCAAACAGCGCCTGCAGCTTGCCGGAGAGCATGGCACCGAGGGCCGAAAAGCCGAATACGAGGAAGTCGTTCATCCCCTGAACCTTGGCCTTTTCCGCCGGGTAGTAGGTGTGGGTCAGTAGCGTGGTGGCGCCGATAAAGGCGAAGTTCCAGCCGATACCCAGCGCGACCAGTGAGAGCCAGAAGTGCCAGTAGGTGACACCCAGCTGGTTCAGCAGCACACAAGCCACCAGCAGCAGGCAGCCGCTCTGGATCACGCGGGTATCGCCAAAGCGGGCGATCAGTTTGCCGGTAAAGAAAGAGGGCAAAAACATCCCCAGGACATGCCACTGGATAATGCTGGCGGAGCTGCTGAAGCCGAAACCACAGGCGCTCATGGCTAGCGGTGTCGCGGTCATCACCAGCACCATTACCCCGTAGCCGATGGCACCCGCGGTAACCGCTGCAATCAGTGCGGGCTGACGCATCAGCTGTGCATAACTGCGGGTTTCACCATGTTTTTCCGCCTGATTGACCGGCGGCAGCGGCAGGCTGGCGATCAACAGAGTGGTGAGCAGATAAAGCACGATCAGGACATAAAAGGCGCCGAGGTATGCGCTCTCGGGCACTATCCCCTGCGCCCAGGTAGCCAGGTTTGGCCCCAGTATCGCGGCCAGGACACCGCCGCCCATGACCAGGCCTATCGCCTTGGGGTGCTGCGCCGGTGCGCAGCTCTCTATTGCGGCAAAACGGTATTGCTGGCCAACGCCAATCGCCATCCCCAGCAGGAAGGTACTGATACAGAACAGGGTGAAATCGGAGTGGGCCAATGAAAATGCGGCGAGCACGGCGCCGCCAATGCCGATCAGGTTGCCCGAGAGGAAGCCGATTTTGCGGCCAAACAGGCGCATCAACTGGGCTGCAGGCAGAGTCGCGGCCATCAAACCAAGAAACTGCAAAGCAGCGGGCAGAGTCGCCAGACCCAGATCGGGTGCTATGGCCTGACCGATCAACGCTGTTACCGCCACCAACAGAATATTTCCGGTCACCAGCAGCGCCTGACCCAGCGCAAGACCCCATACATTGATCGGTAACATGCTATAATCGCCCCTTCTGACAGGCGGCAAATATAACATCCTGATAATCAACTTGCCGTTCGGAAATTCAAATCCCGCCCATCAGGCTACTGGATCACCCGGTTATTTTTTACACAAAATCAGCACCGCGTGAAACTTTCCGTTTTTCCCCCTGTCTCTTTTTCCCGTCAGCTCTACCCACTATCAGGAATAGACAATCTCCCATGTTTCACCGCATGTTTAGTTCATCAGCCGTTTCCCGTTACCTCCGTTTTCTGCTTCTTATCCCTGTAACCCTGGTGCTCTCCGCCTGCGCCCAGGACCGCTATTTCTTCCTGGAGCGCGCCGATCTGGCGCCGATTCAGCAGCAACTGGCCGAGCAACAGGTGGAGATCAGCGCTCTGAAAGAGCAGAACCAGGCCCAGTTCGATCTGCTGGAAACCCGTCAGCAGCTGCGCCAGAACGACCTCTCCGCTGAGTTCAGGGCGCAACGCACTCTGCTAGAAAAACAGCAGCAGGCTGCCCGTGAGCCGCGCAACCTGGTCAACCCACAGCAGCCTCCCAGCCATGGCCGTTACCAGGGCAAGCTCGTTGTCGGCGAACTGGAAAACGTCTACCTGGCGGTGCCAGGGATCGTTTACGAGGCACGCATCGACAGCGGCGCCCAGACCTCTTCGCTGCATGCCACCAATATCGAACGCTTCGAGCGTGATGGTGAGCGCTGGGTGCGTTTCGACATAGCCGACCCGGCCACCCAGCAGGAGATTACGCTGGAGCGCAAACTGTCGCGCAACGTGCGTATCATCCAGGCCTCTGCCGACGAAGCGGAACGCCGTCCGGTGGTCGATCTGCCCTTTATGATCGGAGACCACCGCCAGACCGCCGAATTCACCCTCAACGACCGTGAACAGCTGACCTATCCGCTGCTGATCGGACGCAACATCCTGCGTGATGTCATGCTGGTGGATGTGGGTCGTGAGCACGCCACAGAGCTGCCTGAAGGGCTCGAGCTTGTTGGGGAAGACGACGAATGAGCCGCCATTCCAAGACGCCGTTCTATATCGCCACGCTGATGCTGATCCTGCTCGGCATCGCACTGGCCGTGCTGCGCAATCAGAGCATGGGCGTACCCTGGCTGCCGGGTGTGCAGCAGCCGGTCTGGCTGGTTGAAGCACGTATCGACTATCAGGCCTGGGGCGAGCCGGTCACCGTGAGCCTCAACGTGCCGGATAACGCCCCCGGTTTCGCCACACTGTCGGAACAGGCCGCCTCTCCGGGATATGGTTTTGCCATCACCGAGCACAAGGGCGATCGTCGCGCAGAATGGACCATCCGCGAAGCAGACGGCCCTCAGACACTCTACTTCAAGACCCGTCTGATCCCTGCCGACAGCGCACCGAGCCCTGTAGCGAGCACCAAGACGCCGGTTCCTACGCAGATCTTTCTTGAGGAACCGCGCGCCACAGCAGCGCTGACACTGATCGATGAAGCCGGCAGCCGTTCCAGCACGCCGACCAGCCTCGCCCGTGAACTGATCGCGCTACTGAACAGCCCGAAACCGGATCAGAACACCCAGCTGCTGCTCAGCGATACATCGAAGATCGATACGCTCTACCAGCTGCTCAACTACGCCAACACCCCGGCGCGTATCGCCGAGGGACTGGTGCTGGAAGATGCGCGCCGCGCCCAGACGCTGCAGCCCTATCTGCAGATTTTTGACAGCGGCACCTGGGTCACTTTCAACCCGCGTACCGGTGAACAGGGCGTCCCCAGCAACACCCTGCTGTGGCGCCAGCAGAGCGGCTCTCTGCTCGATGTTACCGGCGGCAGCGATTCCCAGGTTCACTTCTCGATGCTGCGCCAGACGATCCCGGCGCTGCAGGTAGTACGGGCCGAGGCGGATTCAAACAACCTGGGTGCACTGAGCCTGTATCAGCTGCCGGTGGAACAGCAGAGCATGTTCCGCATGCTGCTGTTGCTGCCTTTTGGCGCCCTGGTGGTCTGCCTGATGCGGATAATCGTCGGTATCAAGACCTCCGGTACCTTCATGCCGGTACTGATCGCCGTGGCCTTTGTACAGACGTCGCTGCTGCCGGGCATCGCCGCCTTTATCAGCGTGGTCACCCTGGGTCTGTTGATGCGCGGCTACCTGTCGAGTCTTAACCTGTTGCTGGTATCGCGAATATCGACGCTGATCGTACTGGTGATCTTTATCACCGTGGGGATCAGCGTAATCGGCTATCAGATGGGCTTTGCCACCGGTATGACGGTTACCTTCTTCCCGATGATCATCCTGGCCTGGACTATCGAACGTGTGTCGATCCTCTGGGAAGAGGAAGGCGCTCACGAAGTTCTGGTACAGGGCGGCGGCAGCCTGCTGGTGGCGGTCATCGCCTACCTGGTAATGAGCTCACCGCTGGCGGAACACCTGAGTTTCAACTTCCCCGAGCTGCACCTGGTAGTACTGGGCGCCATCCTGCTGCTGGGACAGTACACCGGCTATAAGCTCACCGAGCTGCGCCGGTTTTCTCCGGTGAGAAAGTACCTGTGATCAAGCACCTGGAGAAAGTACCTGTGATCAACAAGCTGAAACAGCGCCTGTTCACCGACTGGATCAAGCCGTCACAGCTGAAGCAGGCCGGCATCCTCAATATGAACAAGCGCAACGTGGATTACATCGCGCGCTACAACGACCGCAGCGCCTATCCGCTGGTGGATAACAAGCTGAAGACCAAGCTGGTGCTGAAAGAGTACGAGGTGAGCTCACCCAAGCTGCTCGAGGTGATCACCGAGCAACATGAGATCAAGGGCTTTCGCGAACTGGTGCAGAAGCTCGACGGCTTTGCCATCAAACCGGCCAAGGGTTCTGGCGGCAAGGGCATACTGGTCATCACCGGTCGCGACGGCGATGCCTTCGTCAAACCCTCCGGCAGCAAGGTGGATCTGGCCGATATCCAGCGCCACCTCTCCAACATCCTCGCCGGGCTTTATTCCCTGGGTGGCTCACCCGATGTGGCGGTGGTGGAATCCCTGGTACGCTGCGAACCGATGCTGGCGAACTACTCCTACCAGGGCGTGCCGGACATCCGTATTGTCGCCTTCAAGGGCTACCCGGTGATGGCGATGCTGCGGCTTTCCACCCAGGCATCCGACGGCAAGGCCAACCTGCACCAGGGGGCTGTGGGCGTGGGCCTGGATATCTGTACCGGTGAAGCGCTGCATGCCGTTCAATTCGACCGCTCCATCGAGCACCACCCGGATACCGGGCAGCCGCTCAATGCGATCAAGATCGATGACTGGCAGAAACTGCTGGTGATGGCGAGCCGCTGCTTCGAAGCGACCAACCTGGGCTACATGGGTGTGGATATCGTGATCGACGAGGAGCACGGCCCGCTGCTGCTGGAGCTCAATGCCCGACCGGGTCTGGCCATCCAGATGGCCAACGGCACCGGTCTGCTGCCGCGGCTACGAGCGGTGGAGGCCCTGCGACGCCCGCACTTCACGGCGGAGGAGCGTGTGGCCTGGTCCATGGCTCACCTGGGAGCTGCGTCTAAACCGCTCAGCCAACCCGCCACTGAGATTGAAGCCTCCGAGCCTGTCGCGGTCGGCGCCTGATCCCGTTAAGCCCCCTGCACCCCGGAAAACAGGGGGCTTTCCTCGATAATCCGCCCCAGCCTCTGGGTCGCCTCGTTCACTTTCGGCGCCATGAACAGGGTCACCTCGGTATCCGGCAGCGCCGGCATATCCTCAACCACATTCAGATCATCCTCCACCGTATGGTGCGGAATGATCGCGACACCGATACCGGCGCGCACCGCGGCCAGCACCCCTGCCCTGCTCTGGCTGGTAAAGGCGATACGGTAGGGCACCCCCACTTCGTCCAGCGCCTTGCAGGCGTAGATGCGGTGGTAACACCCCTCATCGAACACCGCCAGCGGCAGCACCGGCTGCTGCTCCACGTTATGCCCCTTTGAGCTGACCCAGACCAGCTGATCGCGTCGCAGGCGAGTGCCCCCTTCCGTATCCGCCAGCATCTCTACCAGCGCGATATCCAGCTTGCCCTTCTCCAGCATTTCGACCAGGTGATCGGGGCGGTGATCGCAGAACACCTCCAGGTCCGCCTCCGGATAGCTGAGGATAAACTCCTCCAGCAGCGGCGCCAGGGTGCGGCTGGCGTACTGATCATGGGTACCCAGGCGCACCTTGCCGCCGATATCGATGTTCTGGAATGAGCCCACAATCTGGTCATGCAGATTCAGCAGCTGCTGGGCATGGGACTTCAGCTGAGTGCCGGCAGCGGTCAGACGAACACCGTGCTGGCCCCGCTCCATCAGCGGGTTGGCCACCAGATCCTCCAGCCGGTTCAACTGCATGCTGATGGTGGAAGGCGCTTTATGCAGGCGTTTTGCGGCTTCGGTGAGGTTCAGGGTGTCCGCCACCACCATGAAGGTACGCAGCAGATTGATCGGTAAATCTCGCATCAGATCTATTTTCAACAAAACCGAATGTAGAATTGAATATTTATCGATTTTACGAACAAGCGCAAGCGCCTAGGATAGCCCCGCTGGCCCAGATAAGACTTCCAACAAGGGCCCTGAACTGCGGAGCCAATCCAATGCGCATGACCGTCACGCTCGGGATCAACCAGATCATTAGCCACGGCTTCGGCCTGTTCCTGTTTGCGGCACTTGTGCCCCTGATGCAGGCCTCCATTGAGATCACTCACTGGCACCTGGCCAGCATCGGCGCGCTGACACAGCTGGCCTACCTGGCCGGCGCCATGCTGCTCGGTCTGATCGGTCACCATGTCAATTCCGGCCGCCTGCTGCTGGTCACTGGCTCCATCACCACGCTGCTGCTGTTCAGCATGTCCCTGCTCAACGACCCGATGGTTATCACCCTGGTGCTCACCGTCATGGCGGCCAGCGCCGCGATCAGCTGGGGCGGTATCGTGGAACTGATCACCCGCTACGGACGCCCGGAAAACTGCGCCACCAATCTGGCCACCGCTTCCAGCGGCACCGCCTGGGGCTATGGTCTGAACGGCCTGCTGATTCTGCTGGTGATCCCGCTGTTCGGATGGCGTAGCGGCTGGATTCTGGCCGGCGCCCTGGGTGCAGCCACCCTGCTGCTCACCCTGTCGCTGCTGCGCAGCTTGAAGCAACGCCATGAGAACCATCTGGTTGAAGAGAGCACCGGCGCACTGAGCCCGCTGCAGCTGTTCCGCACCATTCTGCGTGAGCGTACCGCGTTCTGCGCCTGCCTGATCTGTTTCCTGGTCGGGGCATCCACCATGCCGTTTTCAAACTGGCTCAACACTTATCTGGCCGAGCTCTCGCTGCCGCCGGCGCTGGGTGGCTACACCTGGACCATCACCGGCCTGACCGGCATGGCGGCGGGTTTCCTGATCGGCAAACTGGCCGACCGTAGAGGTCACGGCCTGGCGCTGCTGATTATTTTTGCTGGATTTGCCCTGGGCCTGCTCGCCTTTGCCTACTCACCGGCACGGTTCGCTGCCGTGGCCGGGTTCTGCTACGGGCTGATGTACTTCCCGATGTGGGGCATAGTCGCAGGCTGGGTCAGCCGTCAGTACGGCTCCAAGGCCACCATGCAGATCAACGGTATCGGCATGGTCACCTTCGGCCTCGGCGGCGCGCTGGGCAACCTGGTGGCGGGCTTTGTACGCGAAAGCAGCGGCAGCCTGAGCGGGGTTTACGCCCTGATCACCGGGCTGGCGATTCTGCTGACGCTGGTGGCAGGATTTATCTGCGTCACCGAGCGCCAGCCGAAACCGCCGTTCGAGCCGGCGTTTTAACAGCCTTGATCTTCACAAGCTTCACCCTTCACCCGGTGCCCAGGCTAGATAATCGCCTGGCGCACCCGGGCAGACACCCATTCAGAAACCAGCACCGTGGCGAAGATCATCAGGAAAATCACACTCACCTGATTCCAGGCCAGCAGGTTGATCGAGGCATTAAGCTGTAAGCCGATGCCGCCGGCCCCCACCAGACCCAGCACCGTGGATTCACGAATGTTGATATCCCAGCGGTAAACGCTGATCCCGGCGAAGGCAGGCATTACCTGGGGCAGCACGCCGTAGTTCATCACCTGCAGGCGGCTTGCGCCGGTGGCGCTGACAGCCTCAACGGGGGTCGGATGAATTTCCTCGATCGCCTCGTAGAGCAGCTTGCCGACAAAACCGATTGAGCGCAGGCCGATGGCGATAATCCCCGCCAGCACGCCGGGCCCGAGAATCGTCACCAGCAGCATCGCCCAGATAATAGAGTTGATCGACCGGGAGGAGACAATAATCGTCAGCGCCAGGCTGCGTACCAGTGGATGAGGGGTGGTATTTCGGGCCGCCAGAAACGCCACCGGAAATGCCAGGGCGATACCCAGTGCAGTCCCCAGGGTGGCGATGTTGATCGTGTCCCACATCGGCTGCCACAGCTGGCTGGCGTATTCCCAGCGCGGAGGCGTCATACGGCTGATCAGGTCACTACCCTGACGCCCTGCATCCTCGACAAACACCCACATGGTGTTATCGGAGATCACCTTCCAGCACAGCAGCAGAAGGCTGATACCGACCAGCCAGGCCAGAAAGATCAGCCACTGGACGCGGCTGGTGCGCCGCTGCCAGATCGGTGTTCCGTCACTTGTTGTTGAAACCGGCATAATGCTTCCTTTCGTTACTCTGATGCACCCAGGACTTTCGGTCTGTTACTGCGTCCAGCGACGTACATGGCTGGAGGCGTATTCGCTCAGCAGGACAATCGCAATGATGATCAGGAGGATCGCCGCAGAGGTGCTGTACTCGTAGCGGCTTAAAGAGGTGTTCAGGGTCGCACCGATGCCGCCGGCACCGACAATACCGATCACCGATGACTCGCGGAAATTGATATCCAGACGGTACATCGACAGTCCGATCAGACGCGGCATCACCTGAGGTTGGACGGCCTGGTTCATGGTCTGCCACCAGCCGGCGCCGGTGGCGCGGATCGCCTCGACCTGTTTCCAGTCCAGATCCTCTATATCTTCTGCCAGCAGCTTCGCCATAAAGCCGATGGTGGCGAACGCCAGGGTAATCATGCCGGCGAACGGCCCAAAGCCGAACATCACCACAAACAGAATCGCGATGATAATCTCCTGAAAGGTCCGCGAGATCGCGATGATCGCGCGACAGAAGATATACACCGGCAGCGGTGCCACATTGCGCGCGGCGCCAAGGCCTACAGGGATCGCCAGCAGGATGCCGATCACCGTTGAGGTCAGCGTCATGGTCAGACTTTCCAGCAGACCATTGAGGATATCGCCCTTACGGCTGAGAAAATCCGGCTGCATAAACGCGGCAATAAAATTGAGCGCGCGCCCAGCCCCTTCAGCCACCCTTTCCCAGTTCACCTCAACGGAGGCCAGCGCCAGCAACAGGTAAACCAGCACGCCGGCAACCAGCGCCCAGCGCAGCCGGGGATTTGCGATTAGAGGTGGACGCCGCCAGACCCCGCGTCTGGCCTCATCCTCGCGGCGGCTATTGAGCCCTTCTGCCGACACACTCATACGCCGCCACCGCTGATGGCCGGCTTGAGCTCGGCGAGCCGGGTACTCTCTTCGCGTTTATGCTTAACGCTCTCTGCGGCCACAACTTCGCCGCCTTCCGGTTCTGCCTGATCTGCGGCACTGTCCCAATCCTCTTCGCCGTAGATCCTCGTCAGGATCTCGTTATCGAGCTCCTGAGGCATGCCATCGAATACTATTCTGCCCGCCCGCAGGCCCACGATACGATCGGCAAACTGCCTGGCCAGCGCCACATCGTGAATATTGATAATCGCCGCCAGCTCCCGTTCGGCGCAAAGCTCGCGAATCAGACGCATGATCTGGCGTGAGGTTTTAGGGTCCAGGCTCGCGGTCGGCTCATCCACCAGCAGCAGCTTGGGGCTTTGCAACAGCGCCCGGGCGATACCAACACGCTGACGCTGGCCACCGGAAAGCGCATCCGCCCGTTTGTCGATGGCATGGGGCAGACCCACACGCTCCAGCAGACGAAAGGCTTCAGCCACATCCCGCTGTGGATAACGGCGCCAGAAACTGCGCCAGAAGCCCACATAGCCCAAACGTCCGGAAAGCACGTTTTCCATCACGCTCAGGCGATCCACCAGTGCATACTCCTGGAAGATCATACCCATACTGCGTCGTGCGCGGCGCAGCGCCCCTCCCGACAACCGGGTCAGCTCCTGATCGTCCAGACGGATACTGCCCTGAGTCGGCTCCACCAGCCGGTTAACGCAACGGATCAACGTACTTTTACCGGCGCCCGATGGGCCGATCAGCGCCAGAACCTGACCTTTGGGTAGTGACAGTTCAATATCTGCCAACGCCTGGTCACCGGTGGGGTAGCGCTTGCCTACACCACTGAGAGTCAACATACACTTTTGCCTCGTTTAAATAGCATGACGGCCGGGAGCGCAAACTCCCGGCCGATATGGCGTGAAACTGAGTGACTGAATTGATCAGTCGCAGTCGTAAGTCACACCATTGGCATCGGCAATCGTGCGGATGACCGCCCAGTTTTCCTTATAGGTCACCGGAATAAACTGAGCTTCACCGGAGTTGGCGAACTCGGCTTGCAGCGAAGTACCGGCCCAGTCGTAGCTGAAGAAGGCGTCCTGAATCTTCTGCGCCAGTTCAGGCTTCAGGTTGTGCGCCAGGCCGTAAGCGGTGGTCGGGAAAGTCTGGGAGGTGTAGATGATTTCGTAATCGCTGGACTTGATCACATCACGGGCCAGCATACGCTTGGCCACTGAGTTGGCGATCGCCGCCGCGTCGTAATCCTTGTTGATCACACCCAGGATGGAGTTGTCGTGGGATCCGGAGAAAGCGGTTTCGAAATCCTGCCCCGCTTCCATTTTGTACTCGGAACGCAGCAGCGCGGAGGGTGCACGGAAACCGGAGTTGGAGGTTTCTGACGTGAAT
The DNA here is from genome assembly GCF_900108065.1 of Marinobacterium lutimaris. Classification (GTDB taxonomy): domain Bacteria; phylum Pseudomonadota; class Gammaproteobacteria; order Pseudomonadales; family Balneatricaceae; genus Marinobacterium_D; species Marinobacterium_D lutimaris. The sequence goes on from NZ_FNVQ01000004.1 coordinate 65,872, forward strand.
GCGAGCTGACGCCCTTTCAGATCCTCTACCTTGGCGATACCGCTGCCCGGGTAGGTGACGATCTCCATTTCATAACCGAAGCTGCCATCCTCGGCGGCCATCATGGTAAACGGGCGGAAACCGCCACAGTTTACGGCAACCGGCACGCCACCGGTGTTGAAACCAGCCACATGCAGACGGCCGGCACGCAGCGCTTCCTGCTGCGCCGCATTGGACTGAACCGGGAAGAACTGCACCTTTTTACCGGTCGCCTTGCTCAGGTGTTCGAGGAAGTCAGCCCAGACATCGGCATACACCGCCGGATCCTCTACCGGTGTATAGGCAAACACCAGGGTATCCGGATCGACCCACTGGGATTCATCCGCCGGCACATCTGCCACCAGATCGCCATCTGCATCGGTATAGCGGGAAGAGAGATCAGAAGCGGCGGCATTACCTGCCGCCAGCATCATGGCGCCAGCAAGTGCAGTACCGAGAAGCTTGCGGGAAAAAGGTAGAGTTTCCATACATCACCCATTCAAAGTTGTCTTTAAACATAAACGTTTGTGAGAATTATTTATGTTCTCAATGACAACCAAGCGTCGAACGGATGACCATTGAATGACAACTGTGTGAATGTTGATCACGATCAACAGATACCAACCGGCAAGCGAATCCCATACCTCTGCCGTCAGACGCCGCCACCCACCGCCTTATACACCGCCACCCGCTGAATATTCAGCCTTGCCCGGCTGTCAGCCAACTGGCGCTCAATGCCGTGCAGCGCCGAGCGGGCCTGAAGTTCAGCGCTGCTATCGGTAAGACCCGCTGCCCGGTTGGCGGTGATCAGCTCCAGCTGCCGGCTCAGGCTCTGCTGCTGCTCAGTCAGCCGGTCATGACGCTCACGCTCGGCGCTGTAGCCGGTCAGGGCATCGTCGATCTCCTGCCAGGCGGTCAGCACCGTTTTGCGGTACTGGATCGCCGCCTGCTGCTGCGCGACCTCGGTCAGTTCGACCCGCTTCTGCAAACGCCCCTGATTGAACAATGGCAGGTAGAAGCCAGGGCCTATATTCCACTGGCGGCTGGTCCATTCCCCGATAGTGCTGTCGTTGTAGGTTTCGAAACCGAACCCGGCATTCAGGGTGATCCGCGGATAAAGGTCGGCACGGGCCACACCGATCTGCGCCGTGGCGGCATGCAGACGCGCCTCCGCCGCCTGGATATCGGGGCGGCGCTGGGCCAGTTCCGAGGACAGACCTAGTTTGAACGGGTTATCCAGCGGCTTATCCGCCAGTTGATCGCCCGCCTTTTCCAGCAGTGTTGCCAGAGCTCCGGGGCGCTCGCCCAGCAGTTGGGCCATAGCATTTTCAAGCGCTGCAGCCTGGCTTTTGAGTGGTGGCAGACCCGCATTCAGCTCTCGCAATTGAGTCAGCTGGCGCTCCAGCGGCAGTTCGGTGATCATTCCGGCAGCCTGCTGCGCTTGTAGCAGTTCCAGTTGTTCCTCGCCCAGGTCAATCTGCTCCTCAAGTAAGGCGATCTGCTGATCGACAGATAGAAACTGGAAGTAGGCGCGGGCCAGCTCTGCGCTCAGCGCCAGCCGTATCTCCTCAAGCTCAGCTGCACTTGCCCGCATCTCGGCCCCCGCCGCTTCTACCGAGCGGCTGATCCGGCCCCAGAAGTCCGGCTCCCAGCTGGCATCGAAGCCCGCCTGGTAAAGGGTGTAGGGCTTGGCCAGACGCTCGATCAGCTGATCGGCGTTACCCGGCGCGGAGATCTCGGCCATGCGCATGGACGGGCTGTTCTCACTGATCCGCTGACGACCGGCGGTACCACTGGCGTTAAGGTCCACACTCTGGGCACCGGCGATCTGCTGCTGCAGCCGGGCACGAATAAAGCTGAGTGCCGCCGTCTGCAGATCCGGGTTATTCGCCGCCATGCGGGACTGCAGCTCTTCGAGCAACGGATCGTTAAACTCACGCCACCAGAGCAGACTGGTACTGGCGTTATCCACATTGAGCTGATGAGTCGCCTGATCGCCGCTGTGCCACTGGCTCCAGGAGTCCGGCGCATCAGGCTGAGGCTTTTCAAAGTCGAGACCAAGTGCGGTGCAGCCAGCCAAGAGCGATAACAGAGCCACAGCCAATCCCAGCCGCACGACTCTGCTCTGCGGGAAGCTTTGAGGGAAACGCCTTGTTGACAGCAACGGATCAGACATTCAGCACTCCAGTTAAAGCGCTCTAATTAGAGCGCTTCAGTTAAATCAGGCGATGGCGGAACAGCCAGGCCGCCAGCGGTAAGGTGAAAACAGCGATCAGCATCAGCGGCACCATATCCCGCCAGACATCGCCCAGTTGCGCCCCTTCCAGATAGACTCCCCTCACCAGATGGATCGCAAAGCGCAGCGGGTTGGCGTAAGTGAGGGTCTGCAGCAGGTCCGGCATATTGGCCACCGGCGTCGCCAATCCAGAGAGCAGCATCAGCGGCATAATCAGCACGAAGGTATAGAGCATCGCCTGGTGCATATTGGCGGAGAGTGCCGAGATCGACAGGCCCACGCCCACACTGGCGATGGTGAACATCAGCAGACCCGCGTAGAGAGTCCCCACCGATCCGGCCATGGGGATATGAAACCAGTAGCGCGCCACCACCAACACCAGCGTGGATTGCACCAGGCCGATAATGATTGGCGGGATCGCCTTGCTGATCAGGATCTCGAACGGCGTGTGCGGCGTCACCAGCAGCTGATCGAAGGTGCCCTGCTCCCGCTCCCGCGCCACCGAGAGCGCCGACAGCATCATCGTCTGGATCATGCTCAGCGCCGCGATCATCGCCGGCATGATGATCCAGCGGGTCTCAAGATTGGGGTTAAACCAGCTGCGCGCTTCAACCTCAACAGAGACCGCTGTCTCCGGGTTCAGGCGCTGATTAAAGCCGGCAACGATGGATCGTACATAGCCCACCGCCGAGTTACCGGTGGCGGAATTACGCCCATCCACAATCAGCTGCAGCGGCGCAGTATCACCGGAGCTCAGCCGCTCCTCGAAATCGCTGGGAAAATGCAGCGCAATCAGCGCCTCACCGTTACCGATAAAACGCTCGATCTCGGCACTGCTGTGCAGCGTCGCCACGCGATGAAACACGCCGGTACCGTCCACCCTGTCCAGCAGCGTGCGGCTTGATTCCGTACTGCTCTGATCCAGCACCACGTAGGGCACATCGGTAAGGTCGAAGTTGGCGGCGTAGCCGAACAGCAGGCTCTGCAGCAATGGCGGCACAATCAGGATCACCCGGTTGGCCGGGTCCTTGAGCACCGCGAGCATCTCCTTGTTGCAGAGGTTGATGACTCGGTAGATAAACGCGATCAGGCTGGCAGTCATCGGCTTAATCCAGACTCTTGCGGGTAACGAAACGCGCCAGACCCAGGAGCACCGCCGCATAGGCGGCCAGGATCAGGCAGTCCTTGATGATCAGCGGCCAGAAGTCCCCGGCCAGGAACAGGGTGCGGATCAACTCCATGAAATAGGTGGCCGGCAGGGCATAGCAGATCACCTGCACCGCCAGCGGCAGGTTGCGGATATCGAACACAAACCCCGACAGCATCAGCGCAGGCAGAAAGCTGGCCAGCAGCGCGATCTGGCTGGCGAGAAACTGGTTGCGGGTCACCGCCGAGATCAGCAGCCCTATCCCCAGCGCTACCAGCATATACAGCGTGGAGCCGATCACCACCATCAGCGGCGCACCGACGATCGGCACATCAAACAGTACCCGTGCAGCGATGATGCAGAGGCCAAGGCCTAGCATACCGACGAAGAAGTAAGGCGTGACCTTCGCCAGCAACACCTCAGTAGGCCGCACAGGAGTCACGAACAGCGCCTCCAGCGTGCCGCGCTCCCACTCCCGCGCCATCACCATGGCGGTGAGGAATGTCCCCACCAGCGTCATGATCAGCACGATCAGCCCCGGCACCAGGAACCAGCTGCTGGTGTTGGCCACGTTGAACCAGAGCCGGTCCACCACCTCAACCCGAGGGCCTGGCGGGCTGGACACTCCCTGGCGATCCGCCGCCTTGATGGACCACTGCCCCACCTGTTCGCTGAAGTAGTTGACGATGGAACCGGCCCGGGTGGCATCGGAGCCGGAAACAACCAGCTGTACCTGGGCCTGACCGGCGCTCAGTTCGCGGGCAAAGTCACTGCTCAGGTGAACAAAACCCTCCACCGTTCCGGCCTGCATCATCTGTTCGGCAGCCGTTACCGAATCGGCATGCACCGGATTGAAATAGCGTGACAGGGTCAGCCCGGAGACAAAGTCGGTGGCCGCCGGCGAGCGGTCATCGAGCACCAGCGCCAGACGAATATTGCGCACATCGAGCGAAACGCCATAGCCGAAGATAAAGATCAGGATGATCGGCAGGCCGATACCGATCAGCAGGTTGCTGCGATCACGCAAAAGCTGCCGCGTTTCCTTGCGGATCAACGACAGCAGGCGGGTGAGAAAACGGCTTTGGGTCTGGGTCTGAATCTGAGTCATGCCGCCCCCTTATCAGACTGGCGGTTACGCTCGACGATACCGATAAAGGTATCCTCCATGCTCATCTGGCCGCCCTCTTCATCCACCAGCTCACGCACCTGCTGCGGCGTGCCGATCGCCAAACGCTTGCCGGCATCCTGAATCAGAATACGGTCGCAGTATTCCGCCTCTTCCATAAAGTGGGTGGTGATAACGATGGTGGTGCCGCCCTCGGCCAGGGCGGTGATGCGCCGCCAGAACGCCCGCCGCGCCAGCGGATCGGCGCCGCTGGTGGGCTCATCGAGAAACAGGATCTCCGGTTCATGAATCAGCCCCGCCGCCATGGCCAGGCGCTGCTTGAATCCGCCCGGCAGCTGACCGCTGGGGGTTTTCTCCTGGCCGCGCAGATCGAACTGATCCAGCATCGCGTCGATTCGTTGCTTCAGCGCACGCCCGCGCAGACCGTAGGCGCCACCGAAAAAGCGCAGGTTTTCCAGCACCGTGAGGTTGGCGTAGAGGGAAAACTTCTGGGACACATAACCGATCCGCTTGCGCGCCGAGGCGCTGGCGGTACGCAGGTTAACGCCAGCTACCTGCAGAGAGCCGCTGGAGGATGGCAGCAGACCGCAGAGCATCCTGAAAGTGGTGGTTTTACCGGCGCCGTTGGGGCCAAGCAGGCCAAAGATTTCACCTCGGCGGACATCGAAGCTAGTACTGGCCACGGCGGTAAAATCGCCGAATTTGCGCACAAGATCGCGTACTTCGATCACTACCTCATCGTTTCTGCCATCGCCATCGCCTTCGAACGCTTCCGGGTTCGCCTCCACCGGGCCGAGACGGCGACGCAGCAGCACCATAAAACCATCTTCCAGATCCGGCTCCAGCGGCTGACAGTGGGCACCGCCCAGCAATGCCTGCAGCGCTGAGTTATCCACATCGCGCTGAGTAACAAAGCGCACACCGCCGCCCTGGGGCACGGCATCGACAATCTGTTCCTGGGCATCGAGCAGGCGCGCCTGGAGTTCACGGGGCGGTTTACCCTCGGCCGGCACGGCCAGAAAGGCGCAGTCATCGGCCTCGCGGCGCAGCTGATCCGGCGTGCCCTGAGCCAGCATCTCGCCGCCGTGGAGCACGTAGACCCGGTCGCAGCGGCTGGCTTCATCCAGGTAAGACGTACTGACGATCACACTGAGCTGCTCGTCATCGATCAGCTGCTGGATGATCTCCCAGAGCTCGCGACGCGACAGCGGATCGACACCCACCGTGGGTTCATCCAACAACAACAGTTCCGGCGAGCGCACCAGGGTGCAGGCCAGACCCAGCTTCTGTTTCATGCCGCCGGAGAGCTTGCCAGCAAGGCGGTCGGTGAAGCGGGCCAGATCGGTCATGTGCAGCAGACGCTGGTAGCGTTCTTGCCGCTCCGCCTGGGGCACGCCGTGGAGGTCGGCATAGAGATCCAGGTTTTCCTGCACGCTGAGGTCCTCATACAGGCCAAAGCGCTGCGGCATATAGCTGATCCGGTCCTGCACTGACTGAGGATCAGCGGAGACATCGAAACCCAATACCTGCAAAGAGCCGCTGCTAGCCTTCATCAGGCCAGCCATCAGGCGCAGCAGCGTGGTTTTGCCGGCGCCATCGGGTCCGACCAGCGCGGTCAGCGAGCCGGTGGGGATATTCAGCTCGATCGATTTCAGCGCATCGACCTGGGTGCGGGCGTTTTTATCCGCAAACGCTTTGCACAGCGCGGTGGCGCTGACACAGGCCGCCGCCTGGTTCATTGCGCCTGTCCGTTCTGTGTATCAGCAGAGGCGTTCAGATTGATGCGCACAGTAGCCGGCATTCCCATGCGCAGGCGGTTATCCGGATCATCCACCAACACTCGCACCTCATAGACCAGAGCGGTGCGCAGGGATTCGGTCTGAACGTTTTTCGGCGTGAACTCAGCCACCGAAGAGATATAACCTACAGTGCCTGCCACCGGCTGCTCGGGGAAGCTATCGGTGTAGATATTGGCCTGCATGCCGGGCTTGAGGTGGCCCATATCCGGCTCGCTGACATAGACCCGCACCCACTTGGGATCGTTCAGCGCCAGCGTGAACACCGGCCGCTGCGGCGATGCGATATCGCCGGGTTCCAGCAGACGGGCTCTGACACGGGCATCGGTGGGGGCGATCAGGCGGGATTGATCAAGCTGGTGATTGAGCAGCGCCAGATCCGCGTTGAGGGTTTCCAGCTGGGCTTCGGCGGCGGCGATATCCTCATCGCGCGGGCCGGTCTGCGCCAGTTTAAGCGCCTCCGCCTGGACTGCCAGTTGCGCCCTGGCGGCGCGAACGCGGGTGGCGGCAGTGTCGATATCCTGGGCACTGACGCCACGGCCATCGGTGCGCCGTTTTACATCTTCCAGCCGGTTCAACTGACTCTGCGCCAGCTCCAGCTCCGCCTCGGCAGCGCTGAACTGAGCCGCCGCCTGGGCGATCTCTTCGGGCCGACTGCCGTTATGCAGCTTTGCCACCTGCTGCTATTGCGCCGCAATGGCGGCTTCGGTGCGTTTCACCTGTAGCGCCAGGGTGCGGGTATCCAGACTGGCCAACAGCTGGCCCTTTTTGACCTGGTCGCCCTCTTCGGCCAGTACCTCGTCGATACGCTCGCTCTGGGTAAAGGCCAGGGAGACCTGGCGGATATCCACATTGCCATAGAGCTCCAGCTCACCGACATTGCGCTCAGCCTGGCTGTAGTGCCAGCCTAAATAGCCGGCGGCCGCCAGCAGTATCAGGATCGGGAGCAGGATTTTTCGCATCGGGGAACTCCGTGTTACCACCTATGAATGCCATCAGCATAACGCGACATAACTATAATTCAAATTCGAATTTAAACTATTTGCCGCACCGAAAACTATCCGCTAGCATCGCCCTTATGCTGAAACCGACCCGCAAGCCCGAATCCCAGACCCGCCGCAGCCGCACCGATGGCGAGGCCACCCGCAGCCGCATCATTGAGGCCGCAGGACAGGTGTTTGCCGAGCGCGGCTATCACGACACCACCAGTAAAGAAATCTGCAAGCGCGCCGGCGCCAACCTGGCCGCCGTGAACTATCACTTCGGCAGTCGTGATGGTCTCTACCTGGCGGTAATCAGTGAGGTGATGAGCCATCTGCTGGAGCTGGAATATCTAAAGCAGGTGGCTGGGGGCGATGGCAGCGCAGAGGAGAAACTTGCGCAGCTGATCGACGGTCTGGTTCACAGCCTGATCGAAGAGCGCAGCTGGCACACCCGGGTCTGGGCGCGGGAGATACTGACCCCCTCACCGGTTTTACCCGCTATCACCGCCACCGAATCGACACCACGGGTCGAGATCATCCTGCCGCTGCTGTCTGAGCTCACCGGCATCCCAGGCGATGACCCTAAACGCTTTTACGGCCTGCTCGGGCTGATGTCTCCCTGCCTGATGCTGCTGATTATCGATCCGGAACTGCCGACCCCGATCCAGCCGATCTACTCCCGCCCGGCCGAAGAGATCGCAGACCATATCAAACGCTTTGTCTTCAGCGGGCTGCGCTCGTTTGCCGCAAGCCGCTGAACCGCCCGATCAGCAGGAAGACAAACAGAATACCCAGCGCATAGAGCATCTGAGCGCCCAGCATCAGCAGCACCAACCCACAGAGCAGCGTGGCAACCAGCGCCACTATTCGGAACACGCCCGTCAGCAGCACACAACCCGCCGCCATACTGAGCAGATAAACCAGGATGAAGTTGCCGTTGGCATAACGCATCAGCTCTTCGATGCTCAGCCCCCACCACCAGCCGATCAGCGCACAGACCGCACAGGCCAGCACCACCAGGTTGAACGCCCGCGCCGGCACACCCTGACGATTGCGCTGCGCCAGCGCTGCGGGCAACTTGCCCTCATCCGCCAGGCTCCAGAGCAGACGCGCAAAGCCCTGCAGGTAGATGTTGATCGAGGCAAAACAGGCCAGGTAACCGATCAGCGCCGCCAGCCAGAGCCACTGCTCGCCCCAGAGCTGCCCCACCAGGTTAGGCAGCGATGCCCCATTGGCCTGCTGATCGCCGAAAGTACCGAAGCTGACCACCGCCACCGAGCAGGCCCAATAGACGCCACCGGCCAGCAGCACGCCCAGCATCAGCGCCAGCGGAAAGTCACGCCGCGCATTCTTGAACTCCTCACCCAGATGGGTAAACGCCTCCAGACCGACAAAGCACCAGAACATCAGCGCCAGCGCCGGTGGCACCGCCAGCCAGTTCAGATCCGTCGTTGGCAGTACCGGCTGATCTGAAACCGGCAGGTCGCCAAACCACCAGAACGACGCCACGGTAGCGATAATCGCCACAGCGATAGCGGTTTGAATCTGGCCCGAGGCGCGCGCCGGACGCTGACCGAGTATCAGCATCAGACCCAGCGTCAGCAGCTGGATCGTCATATCCTCGCCGGGGCTGAGGTCGTAAAGCGCGTGCCAGAAACCGCTGGTCATTTTCAGCGCCGCCGGCAATCCCACCGGGATCACCGCCAGGAATAGCAGTGCCACGCTACGCTCCATCGACAGCCCAAAAGCACGGCCAATCAGCGCTGGCGCACCACCGGCATGGGGAAATTTCTGCCCGAGCCCGGCAAAGGTCAGCGCCACCGGCAACACCAGCAGCGTCAGCAATGGCCAGGCCCAGAGCGAGGCTTCACCTGCTATGGCAGCGGCCGCTGCCGGCACGATAAAAACACCGCTGCCGAGCAGCGAAGTCGCCAGCAGGCCAACGCCCTGCAGCAGGCTCAGCTCTTTGTTCAATCGACTCATGCGTGTGATCCAGACAGAATGCTTAACAGAGAAGTGGGGCTCCGGGCCTTTCACGGGTGTTTGCCAGAGTGGCCGATATAAGAGCTGCTGATATAGTACGTTTCGCCCTCGCTGGAGGGAGCTGGCAGGACGCAGGCATTGAGCTGCATTTCGGCGGAAAACACCTTCATAATGCAGCCGCCGGCAAAACGCCCGAAGCGCGTGTAAAGATCGCCTCAAAAGAGACGTTCAGGGACAGACAGAAAAAGGAAGAAAACGGAGTTGGACAAGTTCGATCAACAGATCCTGGCGCTATTGCGCAGTGATGCTCGCATGGCGGTTACGGCCATCGCCAAGGCCGTGAGCCTGTCACGCACCGCGGTCAGCGACCGCATCCGCCACCTTGAGCAGCGCGGCATCATCCGTGGCTACCATGCCGACGTCTCGATCGAGAGCACCCCTGCGGTGCGCGCCTACCTGGAGCTGTTTTTCAAAGAGAGCCACTACGAAGAGTACATCGTCCGCCTGCGCGCCTTTCCCGAGGTAAAAAAGTGCAGTGGCATCAGCGGTGATACCGATATCCTGCTCTACGTGGAAGCGGAAAACATGGAACGGCTGATCGACCTGCGCAAGGCGATCGAGCAGTTCCCGAAGATGGTGCGGGTAAAAACCCATATCATCATGAAAGAGTGGGAGATGTAGCTGGAGCTACATCCCCCGTCTCAACCTGAGCAGCGGTCAGCTAAGGTCTCCAGCTATCCAACGTTTCGAGATAGTTGGCCCGCTCAAACCCCGAAGGATCCGCGGCATTACGGTAAGACACACTGCCCTTAAGCTGCAGCAGCGAGTCGTACTCGTTCAGATCCATCCACTCCAGTATCTCGGTTTCCATCTGCCGGATGACGCCCGGCCCCTGCTGCATCAGCACGCTGGCCATCTGGGTGATATCGGCGCCGCACATCTGCGCCTTGATCACATCGGAAGCGCTATGGACACCACCGGTCACAGCGATATCGATTGCCACCTGCGCCCGCACGATGGCTATCCAGCGCAGCCGCTCACGCAGCTCATCGGCATGTGAGAGCTCCAGCATCGGGTGCAGCTTGCGGGTTTCCAGCGTTAGCTCCGGCTGTAAAAAGCGGTTAAACATCACCACCGCGTTCACGCCGATCTGCTTCAATTGGGAGATGAAATGCACCGGGCTGGTGAACTGGGAAGAGATCTTCACCGCCAACGGCAGATCGGGCACCGATGCCCGCACCGAGTGGACGATATCCAGGTAGCGCCGCTCCACATCCATGGAGGACTCCTCCGCATCGGCGGCGATGTAATAGACGTTCAGCTCCAGGCCATCGGCACCGGCAGCAGCCAGCTGGCGGGCATGCTCCGCCCAGCCTTTGCGGGTCACGCCGTTAAGGCTGGCGATCACCGGAATCTCCAGCGAGGCTTTCATCCGCTCCAGGTTATCCAGATAGCGCTCCTCGGCGGTGCGGAAAGTGTCCGGCACCGGCAGATAGCCGTCGGATTCGGAGTGACCCAGCTCCTGCTCATAAAGAAACTGGTGCAGCATGGCGTGATCTTTCTGGCACTCCTCCTCGAACAGGCTGTGCATAACTATCGCCGCCGCGCCAGCATCCTCCAGTTCGCGGGCGCCGTTGAAGGTTGCCGTCAGCGGCGAGGCGGAAGGCGCCAGCGGACTCTTCAGCGCCAACCCCAGGTAACGCGCTTCAAGCCGACGCGCTTCAGATTGATTAGTCATTATTATTTCTCCTCAGCTGCCGGATTCTCGGATTCATCTTCGGGCGGGGACTCCACCTCTTCCCAGCTCAGTTCAGCCAGCTGTGCGTAGCGGTGATAACGCTCGGTCACCTCATGCTGGGCCGCATCCAGAAATTCTTTCGCCGCCTCGGGATGGGTGCGGCTCAACATACTGAAACGGGCCTCGGTGCGGGCAAAATGGCTGTAAGGAATTGAGGGCGGTTTGGAATCCATCCGCAGCGGGTTCTGTCCCTCCGCGGCACGACGTGGGTCGTAACGGAACAGCGGCCAGTGCCCAGACTCCACCGCCAGGCGCTGGTGCTCGTGGTTATCGGCCAGGTCATAGCCGTGAGCGATACAGGGTGAATAAGCGATGATCAGCGACGGGCCGTCATAGCTCTCCGCCTCAAGAAAAGTGCGCAGGGTCTGCACATCCTTGCCGGCGTAGGCCACATGAGCCACGTAGACATGCTCGTAATCCATGGCGATGCGCGCCAGATCCTTCTTCGGCCCCGGCTTGCCGCCGGCGGAGAACTTGGCCACCGCCGCCCGTGGTGTCGCCTTGGAGGTCTGGCCGCCGGTGTTGGAGTAAACCTCGGTATCGAGCACGAGGATATTTACGTTACGACCCGAGGCCAGCACATGGTCCAGACCACCGTATCCGATATCGTAGGCCCAGCCATCGCCACCGACGATCCAGACCGAATGACGCGCCAGCTTGTCGGCCACGGCTTCCAGCGAACGCGCCACCGGATCGTCCAACTGCACCAGCTGTTCTTTCAGGGTTGCGATCCGTTCACGCTGAGCCGCCAGGCCTGATTCGCTGGACTCATCAGCGTTAATCAGTTCATTAAGAAGAGCCCCATCGAGTTTTCCTGCAAGACTTTCCAGCAGCGCACGGGCGTAAGCCTGCTGGGCGTCCAGCGCGGCGCGCATCCCCAGGCCAAACTCGGCGTTATCCTCAAACAGGGAGTTGTTCCAGGCGGGGCCTCGTCCCTCGGCGTTATAGCTCCAGGGCGTGGTCGGCAGGTTGCCGCCGTAGATCGATGAACAGCCAGTGGCGTTGGCTACCAGCATATGATCGCCATATAACTGACTCAGCAGGCGCACGTAGGGAGTCTCACCACAGCCGGAACAGGCGCCACTGAACTCAAACAGCGGCTGATACAACATGGCGCCCTTGAGCGTGGTTTCCTTCACCTGGGTACGGTCAAACTCCGGCAGCTGTTTGAAAAACTCCCAGTTGGCACTCTCTTCGGCCAGCGTCTGCTGCTTGGGCACCATATTGATCGCCTTGCGGCTGGCGTTGGACTTGTCACTGATCGGGCAGATCTCCACGCACAGCGTGCAACCGGTGCAGTCCTCCGGTGAGAGCTGGTAGCTGATCATCGTATCCGGCGGAAAATCCTTGGCGCCCTTGATCGGCACCGCCTGGAAGCTGTCAGGCGCACCGTCCAGCAACCCGGCATCAAACGCCTTGGAACGAATCACACTGTGCGGACAGACCAGCACGCACTTGCCGCAGTGGGTGCACAGATCCGGCTCCCAGTGGGGGATATTCAGCGCCAGATCGCGCTTTTCATACTGGGCGGTACCCGAAGGCCAGGCGCCATCCACCGGCAGTTTCGATACCGGCAAAGCGTTACCCCGCCCCGCGATCAGCTCCGCGGTCACCTGGTGCAGGAAAGGATCAACGCCGGGGATCTCCAGCGCCCGCATCGGTATCTGCCCGGCATCGCTGGCCGGTACGCTGAACTCTGCCAGGTGAGAGAGCGCATTATCGATGGCACTGATATTCATATCGGCGATGCTGCGGCTGCGGCGGCCGTAGCTTTTTTCCACCGCGGCCTTGATGCTCTGTATCGCCTCCTCTTTCGGGATCACCCGCGCCAGGGCAAAGAAACAGGTCTGCATAATGGTGTTGATGCGCTTACCCAGACCAGCCTCCTGCGCCACCGCATAGGCATCGATCAGGTAAACCTTAAGCTGCTTTTTCTGCATCGTGCGCTGTACCTGCCCCGGCAGCGATTGCCAGAAGCTATCACCGGACAGCGGCGTGTTGATCAAAACAGTGGCGCCCTCACGGGCCAGCTCCAGCATCGGGTAACGATCGAGAAACTGCGGCTGATGACCGGCGACAAAGTCCGCCTGCCCCGGCTGAATCTCGTAGGCGGCGCGAATAGGTTTGGGGCCGAAGCGCAGGTGCGAAACCGTGACCGCGCCGGATTTTTTCGAGTCATAAACGAAGTGCCCCTGTGCATAACGTTCCGCTTCGGCACCGATGATCTTGATGCTGTTCTTGTTGGCACTGACGGTGCCATCAGCTCCTAGGCCGTAGAAGACCGCCTGGGTCCAGTGTTCTGCCGCGTTGGTGCGATAATCCGGGTCCCAGGCCAGGCTTAGCTGGCTGACATCATCCTCGATACCGACGCTGAACTGTGGGCCAAGCTGCCCGGCTTTAAGGCCATCGAACACTGCCTTAACCATAGCCGGAGTGAACTCCTTGGAGCCGAGTCCAAAACGTCCGCCGGCGATACGCGGTAAGCCGTTTTCCATCTGGCCGGCATTAAACGCCTGGAACAGCGCCGTAGCCACATCCTTGTAGAGCGGTTCGCCATCGGCTCCCGGCTCCTTGGTACGATCAAGAACCGCCAGCGCCTTGAGAGATTTCGGTAGCGCCGCCATCAGGCGCTGACTATCGAACGGGCGGAACAGACGGACCTTCAATACGCCCACCTTTTCGCCCTTGCCGTTCAGATCCGCCACCGTTTCCGCCGCGGTTTCTGCGCCGGAGCCCATCAGCACCAGCACCCGCTCCGCTTCCGGGTCGCCCTCATACTCGAAGGTGCGGTATTGGCGTCCGGTCATGGCGGCAAAGCGATCCATGGCAGACTGCACGATACCGGGAAAGGCCGCATAAAAAGGGTTGGTCGCTTCCCGGGACTGGAAGAACACATCCGGGTTCTGCGAGGTACCGCGCACGCCGGGGCGGTTGGGCGACATACCTCGGTCGCGACAGGCCTGCACCAGATGCGGCGGTACCAGCTCACGCAGCTGTTCGCTGCTGATCAGCTCCACCTTGCTGACCTCGTGGCTGGTACGGAAACCATCGAAGAAATGCAGCACCGGCACCCGCCCTTCCAGCGTGGCCATCTCGGCGATGCAGGCGAAGTCCATCGCTTCCTGGGCGGTATTTGAAGAGAGAATCGCGAAGCCTGTGCTTCGGGTCGCCATCACATCGGAGTGATCGCAAAAGATCGACAGCGCATGGGTCGCCACCGAACGTGCCGCCACATGAAACACCGTGGGCGTCAGCTCTCCGGCGATCTTGAACATGTTGGGGATTTTAAGCAGCAGCCCCTGGGAGGCCGTAAAGGTGCAGGTTTTCGCGCCGGCCTGCAGCGAGCCGTGAACAGCGCCGGCGGCGCCTGCCTCGCTCTGCAGTTCGATCACATCGGGGACCGCGCCCCATAGATTGGTTTTTCCGGATGCGCTCCAGGCATCGCAGAGTTCCCCCATGGGAGATGCGGGGGTGATCGGGTAGATCGCAATTACATCATTGAGCTGGTGGGCGATGGTGGCGGCGGCTTCATTGCCGTCCATCATCCGATATTCGGGTGCCATGCCGACTTCTCCTTCTATCCTGCGACGACCTTTGCCGTGCGACTCAGACCGAGTATCTCAGCTGAGCGCGGGCAAGGTACTGACACAGACCAAGGAGCTCTTTATAAAAGGAGCCCGCTATAAATGGAGCAACCCGAATATTGAATCAATGATTCGGGTTGGCAGCCTGCGTCAGATTCAGGATAGACAAGCGTCGGCGTATTAGCCCACGTCGCGGCCGGAGGAGATCACCTCGACCAGTTCACGGAAGCTGGTGGCGCGGTGGTTAATTTCCACCGACACATGCAGACGACGGGCGATATCGCTGGCGGAGATGATACCGCGGATACGGTGATTATCCGGATCCACCACCAGCATATGCTGCTGGCCTTCGTTCTTCAGCGTCTGCAGCAGGGAGCCGATAGTCGCCGTTTCAATCACATTGATCGGCACGCCCTTAAGCTTCGCCTTCGGGATCATCAGATCGCTGATCGCCAGGTCGCTGCGTGCCTGACCGGAGCTGGTCGCCAGGCTTAGCACCTTGCGGCTTTCCAGATCGGCCACGGTGACGATACCGCGGAATTCACCGTTGGCTACCAGCACCGAGCGAACATGGGCACGACGCATGGCAGCAATCGCCTCGTCCACACCCACGTCGGGGTTCAGCTTCAGCGGTTTGTGATAGAGAAAATCGGTTACAACCAGACGCGCCGGGCTCTCCAGATCGAAGTGTTCGACATCTTCGGATTCAACAACAGACTGGTAATCGCTCAGGCTAACGGTTTTGAGTTCGGAATAACGTTCCATTTTTACACTCCTCCCACGCCCCAGAGGGCGCAGTGGTTTTCAGATTCAATACGAGAAAAGTACGCTCAAATCAGAAAACAACAGGGGGTGCCCGCGAAGGCGGGAGCGCACGGATTTCCGTGTATGGAATCTTTTCCCCGGACGGGGACTCCACCCTGTACCCTTCAGGAAGGGTGGGTAAGGACGAGGATGGCAGTACCGCCGAGTGATCGCCGTCACCTGAGTCTCCCAGGGAGAGATCGGTGGTGCAGCTATCAACAATAATTGCGGGAGGAACCAGTCCACTGTCACCCTTGGCTCTGGCCTCGGCCGATACCGAAGCGAACATCGCCACGAACGCACAAAGCGCCAGAGCGAGGATCGGTATGAAGCGAGACTGATGGGTCATTAAAAGCACCTGTATGTGAGACTGCGGGTTGGTCCTACACTATTCAATTTAGAGAAATATTGATCTTAGTCAAATAGTGTTTCGCTATGCAGCCAATAGATTTAGAAAGTTGATGAATTTGAACAGGCCAGTGCCCTGTTTATTGTTTTTTTAAGGTATAAATTCATAGGATTATCCCCGGAAAAGGCGGCCTTCCCCCGCCCTGCCGCTTTCCAAACACAGCCTTCCAAAGACACGGCCAATGGAGAAGTTTGCCGCATGACCTTACCCGCTATGATTGAGATCCCCGCCCAGGGCAACGCCGAGTACCTGTTCATCCTCGCCCACGGCGTAGGCGCCAACAAAGAGAACCTGGAACCACTGGGGCAGGCACTGAATGCCGCGTTCCCCAGCGCTGTCTGTGCCGTAATGGACGGCTTTGAACCCTTCGATGGTGGTTTTGGCGGTCGCCAGTGGTTCTCCCTGGCCAACATGAGCGCGGACGAGCGCCCCGCTCGCGTCGCCAAGGTACTGCCTGCTTTTATAGAGATGGTGGAGACCCTGCAGCAGCGCTACGGCATCGACAGCGCCCACACCGTGTTGGTCGGCTTCTCCCAGGGCACGATCATGTCGCTGGAAGCGATCAAGGCAAAAGATGGCCTGGCCGGCCAGGTACTCGGCTTTTCCGGCCGCTACGCCAGCCTGCCGGACCATGCGCCGCAGAAAACCGTCATTCACCTGCTACACGGTGAAGCGGACCAGGTGATTTCCGTAGACTTCGCCCACGAAGCCTGCGAAACCCTGGAAAACCTCGGCGCCACCGTGACGCTGGATACCCAGAGAGGCGTTGGCCATGAGATCAGTCAGCTACTGCTGGAAACCGCTGTTCAGCGGTTGGGGGAAACTCTGGAGGCGTGAGCCGTTAGTGAAAACTCGCGCTTTCAGGCTTTCAGGCTTTCAGGCTTTCAGGCTTTCAGGCTTTCAGGCTTTCAGGCTTTCAGGCGCAAACCTCAAACAGAGCGAGGTTCAGTACAACCCGTCTTAACGCAGCAGGAATCCCCTTCAGCGCAGCCGAGCATCGCAGACTGAAAGAGAAACAAGGGAAGGGCTGTTTGAGGCGAAGCCGACTGATTCTGAAAAAGTAAGCCCTTCCCGCTCTTTCAGGCGAGAAGCACAGGGTAATCGGCGCAGCCGATCAAGCTGTCGGGGCGGCTTAGGATTATCAAGGATCTTGGCCGTCCAAGATCCTTGATTCGCCAGCAGGCGAAACCTGCCTCGAAAAATAACTAATTTCTGGCCGCTGCCACCAACTTCTGGCTTTTAGCCAAGTAAATAGTTGCGACTATTGCAGCCCCTCTTCGGTAAACACCGTATCCAGCGTCCCGATATAGGGTTTGACCGCCGCTCGGTCAGCCTCGGGCACCGCTGCCAGCGCCTTGGCGATCAGCAGCGCCTGCTTCAGCTGGGCGCGCTGCTTTTCCGGCAGTGCCATCAGCAGCATATCCTGCTCGGGACCGCTCTGCGCTGCCATCGCGAGGATCTGCGGGCTTTCTGCCGCTACCTTCACCGCGCCATAGGCCAGCACTACCTGATCACCGGTCTGCGCCCAGGATTCGGGGCTGGTAAAGCCATTCTTCACAACGCTGCTTTCAAGCTTGCTGTAATAAGCGGGCTCATCGCGCTTCAGTGCCGACACCGCGCGCTGATGCGGATCGAAACTCTGGCCTTCCCGCGGCATGATCTGACCGGCCAGAAACGCCTCTTTACCCTCGGCCTTCAACTCTTTACCCAGCACTCGCACCTCGTCGAGGCTGGCGATATAAGCCTGGATACGCACAGGTTCCAGTTCCGCCATCGCCAGGCTCGATGCCAGCATCAGCAGCAGCGCGGTCAGCGCCTGGTTCAGTGTTTTGCTTAACGTCTGCATGAATTCAATCCTTTGCCTTGAGGCGAAACCGGTTATGGAAAAGCTAATCTGATGGGCGCCGGGCCATTTTAATGCAAGGCTTGGCAATAGCACTCTCATCTATATAGCCGCGAACGAGCTGCGCTCTGCAGTGAGCGGTACAGTTTTTTCACAGCTTATATAAGACAGCAGCATCTGAATTCCATTCCTCCAGACGCAAAAAACCGGCCCGAGGGCCGGTGAAAAAAAGGGTTTCGGAAAAGCTGAAAGCCGGTCTAAGAGCCTGACATGAACTTGCCCGCCAACGCTTTTCCGAATCCCCGTCACAGCATGGCGAGCGACGTAACCGGCTGGTGCACGTCCACGGCCATGGCAATACTTAACGCGGTGATGGTCACGATGGAAAACGCAAACACCTGCCGCGCCCAGCGTGTCTCATCGATGCCGACGCGATAGCCCCGCAGCGCCAGCACCAGCCACCAGATACTGGTGACCGCTGCAACCGCCAGGTAGGCAACGCCGACATGACCGCCGATAACCAGCGCCAGCGCCGCCGGCAGGAAAGCCAGGATATACAGCGCGATATGGCGTTTGGTCTTCATCACACCGCTAACCACCGGCAGTACCGGAATACCGGCCGCTTCGTAGTCACGGTAGCGATAAATGGCGATCGCATAGGAGTGCGGCATCTGCCAGAGGCAGAACATCAGCAGCAGAATCCCTGCCTGGGCATCGAACTGACCGCTGACGGCGCAGTAACCCACCACCGGCGGTACCGCACCGGACAGACTACCGACCAGCGTTCCGTAGACCGACTTACGCTTCATCCACAGGCTGTAAACGCCGACGTAGATGACATAGCCAAAGGCGGCAAAGAACACGGTGATGGCATTGGTCTGCCAGGCCAGCAGCGAGAAGCCCGCCACACCGAGCACAAAACCATGCGCCAGCGCCGCCTTCACCGAGATCTCCCCGGTGACGGTGACGCGGTTGCGGGTGCGCTCCATGCGGCGATCGATATCCCTGTCGATGCAGTTATTCACCGCACAGCCGGAGGCAACCACCAGCGATATTCCGAGTACGGTTATCGCCAGCAGCAGCCAGTCGACCTGGCCCTGGGACGCCAGCAGGAAACCCCCGCCGGTCGCCACCAGGTTGCCGAAGATAATCCCCGGCTTGGCCACGAGTAGGTAACGTTTAAGCTTCAGCATAAAATGCTCACATCATCATCGCGTTGGATTCGTAGATGATCCACAGCGAGAGTCCAACCACCAGCACGATAATCAGCGCACTGAACAGGAAAGCCAGGGTGTTCGGCTTGCCTTCGTGCGTGAAGTCCAGATGCAGGAAGTACTTCAGGTGGACGATGATCTGAACCACAGCCAGGATGCTGATGGTCCAGAATTTCACGCTGGTCGAAAAATCACCTTCCATCACCATCCAGAACGGGATCACCGTCAGGATGATCGACAGTACGAAGCCTGTCAGGTAGCCCTTCACCGTACCGTGGTAAGAGCTGTGAGAGTCATGTGAATGTGCCATTACAGAGCCCCCATCAGGTAAACGGTGGTGAATACGCAGATCCAGACTACGTCCAGGAAGTGCCAGAACATGCTCAGGCAGCCCAGGCGGGTCAGGGTTTTACCACCCAGACCACGCTTGGAGACTTCGATCATCATCACGATCATCCACAGCAGACCTGCAGTGACGTGCAGACCGTGCATGCCGACCAGCGAGAAGAACGCAGTCAGGAATGCGCTGCGCTGCGGGCCTGCGCCTTCAGCGATCAGGTGATGGAACTCGTTGACTTCCATACCGATGAACACGAGACCACAGACGAAGGTCACCGCCAGCCAGAACAGCGCGCCGCCCTTACGACCGGCGTGCGCCGAGATCATCGCGAAACCGTAGGTGATACTGGAAACCAGCAGCGCGGCGGTTTCGATCGCCACGTAGTCAAGCTCAAACAGATCCTTCGGCCCCGGACCACCGTCGGTGGCGAAGTAGAGCACGCCCCAGGTAGCGAAGACGGACGCGAACAGCAGGCAGTCCGTCATCAGGTAGAGCCAGAACCCGAACAGAGTATTCTCGCCCGGATCGTGGTGCTCCTCTTCGGGCACCGGATACGCGTTTGCGGGATAAGTTACTTGTGTCGTCATGATTTATACCTGCTCCGCCACTTTAGCGCCGGCTGCACTGCCTTCGATCCGCTCGATCTCGTCCGGCTGGACGTAGTAATCGACGTCGTTATCGTAGGCGCGTACCAGCAGAGTGACGATGGTTGCCACGAAGCTCGCCCCAGCCAGCCACCAGATATGCCAGATCAGTGCAAAGCCCATCACGGTCAGGAAGCCCGCCATCAGGATGCCTGCAGAGGTGTTGCGCGGCATGTGGATCGGCGCAAACTTCTCGGGACGCCAACCGGCATAACCCTTCTCTTTAGCCGTGGTGTAGGCATCGATGCCTTCAACGATCGGCGTAGAAGCGAAGTTGTAGAACGGCGGCGGTGAAGTGGTGGACCACTCCAGAGTGTGGCCATTCCAGGGATCACCTTCAGCCTTGTTCTGCTCGCGATCACGGATGCTGACGAACAGCTGTACCAGCTGGCAGACAACACCGATC
Organism: Marinobacterium lutimaris; assembly: GCF_900108065.1. Classification (GTDB taxonomy): domain Bacteria; phylum Pseudomonadota; class Gammaproteobacteria; order Pseudomonadales; family Balneatricaceae; genus Marinobacterium_D; species Marinobacterium_D lutimaris. Next base: position 86,203 of record NZ_FNVQ01000004.1, read on the forward strand.
AGGATCAGGCCCGCACCGAAGGCAGCCAGGTAGAGCCAGGGCTCCCACAGCGGGTTGTCGGTGTGGTTCAGACGACGGGTCATACCCATGAAGCCGAGCACGTACAGCGGCATGAAGGCCACGTAGAAACCGATCTGCCAGAACCAGAACGCTGCTTTACCCAGACGCTCGTTCATGTGGAAACCGGTCGCTTTCGGGAACCAGAACGCAATACCGGCCAGGTAACCGAACACCGCACCACCGATGATGGTGTTGTGGAAGTGCGCGATCAGGAACAGGCTGTTATGCAGCACAAAGTCCGCGCCCGGTACCGCCAGCAGAACGCCGGTCATACCACCAATGGTGAAGGTCACCATGAAGCCCAGGGTCCAGAGCACCGGCACGGCGAAACGCAGACGGCCGCGGTAGATGGTGAACAGCCAGTTGAACAGCTTCACACCGGTCGGTATGGAGATGATCATGGTCGCCACACCGAAGAAGGCGTTGACGTTGGCGCTGGAACCCATGGTGAAGAAGTGGTGCAGCCAGACAATGAAGCCCAGGATAGAGATCGCACCGCTCGCCCATACCATGGACTTGTAGCCGAACAGACGCTTGCCGGTGAAGGTGGAGATCACCTCGGAGAAGATACCGAACGCCGGCAGAATCAGGATGTATACCTCGGGGTGACCCCAAGCCCAGAACAGGTTGATATACATCATCGCGTTACCACCACCTTCGTTAGTGAAGAAGTGGAAGTCCAGGTAACGGTCCAGAGTCAGCATGCCGAGTACGGCAGTCAGGATCGGGAAGGATGCAACGATCAGGATGTTGGCCCAGGTGCAGGTCCAGGTGAAGATCGGCATATCCATCAGTTTCATGCCCGGTGCGCGCATCTTGAACACGGTCACCAGGAAGTTGACGCCGGTCAGCAGCGTCCCGAGCCCCGATATCTGTAGTGCCCAGATGTAGTAATCCACACCTACGCCGGGACTGTACGAGAGCCCGGACAGCGGCGGGTAAGCCACCCAACCGGTCTTGGCGAACTCGCCCACACCCAGTGACAGGTTGATCAGCACCGCACCACCAACAGAGAGCCAGAAGCTCAGGTTGTTGAGGAACGGGAAGGCCACGTCGCGAGCACCGATCTGCAGCGGCAGAACGATGTTCATCAGACCAATCATCATTGGCATCGCCATGAAGATGATCATGATCACACCGTGAGCGGTGAAGATCTGGTCATAGTGTTCCGGCGGCAGATAGCCTTCGGAGCCACCGGTGGCGACGGCCAGCTGCGTACGCATCATCACCGCATCGGCGAAGCCACGGATCAGCATCACCAGCGCCAGGATGATGTACATGATACCCAGACGTTTGTGGTCGACAGAGGTCAGCCATTCGCGCCAGAGGTAACCCCATTTACCCATTTTGGTAACGGACGCCGCCACAAACAGGCCAACAAGGCCTACTACCGCGAGCGTGATAACGATAATCGGCTCATGGTAGGGAATGGCGTCCAGAGTGAGTTTTCCGAACATATTTTCTTACTCCTGCGCCAGATGCTGTTTGTCAGCGTCCGCGCTTTCCTGGCCATGCATGCTGGCCTCTTCATGCATTTCCATGCCGTGCATGCCCTCTTCTCCCTCGGAAGGCATCGTCATGTACTGCTGCAGAATGGTGGTAAAGAGGCCCGGCTCCACATCGGAGAAGGTCTCTACCGGGTGGTTGATAGAACGCTCGGCCAGCTGCTCGTAACGCGCCTGGTTCAGCGGCTCGCTACCTGCACGTACCTGTTCAACCCAGGCGTCAAAGTCCGCTTCGCTTGCCAGCGCATCGGTCTTGAAGTTCATGCCGGTAAAGCCGCCGCCACTGTAGTTGGCGGAGAAACCGTCATAGGTACCGGGTTCATCGGCGATCAGGTGAAGCTTGGTTTCCATGCCGGCCATGGAGTAGATCTGGCTACCGAGCTGCGGGATGAAGAATGAGTTCATCACGGAGTCGGAAGTGATCTTGAAGGCCACTTGACGATGAGCAGGAATCACCAGCTTGTTGACGGTGGCGATATGCTGTTCCGGGTAGATGAAGAGCCATTTCCAGTCCAGTGACACCACTTCCACGGTCAGCGGATCCTCTTCACCGGCAACGCCTTTCAGCGGCTGGTAAGGATCAAGCTCGTGGGTACTGCGCCAGGTCAGGGTGCCAAGCACGATAATGATCAGGCAGGGAACCAACCAGACCACTAGTTCGATCTTGGTGGAATGCGCCCATTTAGGCGTGTATGTAGCTTTGGTGTTGCTGGCACGATATTTCCAGGCAAACACCAGTGTCAGGACAATAACGGGGATAACGACGATCAGCATCAGCAGGGTAGCTGTGATAATCAGCGATTTAACATCCGCCGCGACCTGTCCCTTGGGATCAAGAACACCGTCCTTGCAACCGGCCATAACGACCGTCAGCAACAGCAATATCCCGCCCCGGACAAGAGAGGAGGCTCTGTCTTTCATCTTACAACCTTCGGTATGAAAGTGGCTAAGTGGGTCGCGGGACGTTCAACGCGGCCCTGGGATACCGAGTGGAACCAAGGCATTGCTGGAGACACGTTGAACGACTCGCGAAGGGTCATGGAACGACCGCGCTGTGAAATGAAACATTGCCAACGGATTCCCCGGTCCCTGGGTTAAGCACCTGATCGAAGCCGATACGCGGAACGGGGAGATGAAGTTTCCCGCGGGAACGGCCTCACAGAGACACTCTTGGCGATAAGATGAAATCCGAAGTTGTGAACAATGATTCAGATCAACAGCGCGTGCAATCTAACGCCGAAGGCCTCTTGACCTCAAAGGAACGGACCATTGCAAAAAACAACCTAATAAGACCTTAGTCGAACTGCGTTATTACAAATCAATGACTTAAAGCAGTACGACCAAAATTCATACAGATGACTAACAGACAATCCCAAAAATGGAACAATTACAGATCTGGCTTTACAGCTGTATAAGCGGCGAACAAAGACCACAAGCATACTGTTCCATTAGAGCTGCTTTTCAGAGGGTCCAGACAAAGAAAAACCCGGCTGTTTGGGCCGGGTTTTCGATCATTTAATCAACACCTGGAGGGTTCAGATACCGCCCATGCAGAGGTATTTGATCTCCAGATAATCGTCGAGTCCATGCTTGGAACCTTCGCGGCCGAGACCCGACTCTTTGACGCCGCCAAAAGGCGCCACCTCGTTGGAGATAATGCCTTCGTTGATACCGACCATGCCGTATTCCAGCCCCTCACCGACGCGCCAGCAGCGGCCGATATCACGGGAATAGAAGTAAGCCGCCAGTCCGAACGGAGTGGCATTGGCGCGCTCGATCACATCCTCTTCATCGTCGAAGACAAACAGCGTAGAGATCGGACCAAACAGTTCCTGGTTAGCAATCGCCATCTGCTCGGTGACGCCGCTGAGCAGCGTCGGCTCATAGAACAGCTCGCCAGCCGCGGAACGCTTACCGCCGAGCACCAGCTCCGCGCCCTCACCTACCGCGTCTTTGACCACCTGATCGACGCGATCGATCGCTTTCTTGTTGATCAGCGGGCCGATTTCAACGCCATCCTGGTCACCAGCGCCCACCTTCAGTTCGCTGACCGCCGCCTTGAACTTCTCAACGAAGGGGCCGACCACCGAGCGCTGCACGTAAACACGGTTGGTGCAGACACAGGTCTGACCGGCGTTGCGGTACTTGGAGATCAGCAGACCTTTGACCGCCGCATCCAGGTCCGCGTCTTCAAACACGATAAACGGCGCATTGCCGCCCAGCTCCAGAGAGACCTTTTTCACCGTGTCCGCCGCCTGATGCAGGATATGCTTGCCTACCGGGGTAGAACCGGTGAAGGAGACCTTGCTCACCAACGGGTGAGAGGTCAGGGTATCGCCCACGGCAATCGGGTCAGCCGTAGTGACAATGTTGATAACGCCCGCCGGGAAGCCGGCCTCTTCCGCCAGTGCCGCCAGTTCCAGTGCAGACAACGGCGTATCTTCGGCGGGCTTGAGCACCACGGTGCAACCCGCGGCCAGGGCCGGTGCGATCTTGCGGGTAATCATCGCGAGCGGGAAGTTCCAGGGCGTAATCGCCGCTACTACGCCAATCGGCTGACGGATGGTGACGATGCGCGAGGTCGGCGACGGTGACGGGATGTGCTCGCCATAGGCGCGCTTGCCCTCTTCCGCGAACCACTCGGCAAAGGAGGCGCCGTAGGCCACTTCGCCGCGGGCTTCGGCCAGCGGCTTGCCCTGCTCTGCGGTCATCAGTCGCGCCAGGCGCTCCTGATTGTCCATGATCAGCTCATACCAACGACGCAGCATCTGGGCACGCGCTTTTGCGGTGGTCTTTTTCCAGCTGGCGAACGCCTTGTGCGCCGCTTCTACCGCAGCGCTGGCTTCCTCGGCGCTCATGTCCGGCACATCAGCCAGATGCTCACCGTTGGCAGGATTCAGGACCGCCAGGGTTTTACCGGAGGCGCTCGAGACCCACTGTCCATCGACATAGGCCTGGGTCTTGGTAATCAGTGTGCTTGTCATAGTCGTTTCCAGAACTCGTTGGGTGATGCTGGGATACTAACACCGGCATTTAAGTGCCGGTTGATTGCCTGTAAACGTTCAGTTTCATCACTCTCAAACAATCATTCTCAAACAATCAATATCAGTGTGCCCTGTCCGACGCATCCCCCGCTATTCAGGCGCTGCGACCTCAGAGATCAAATTGACTGCTCGCCTCGGCGATGATGTAACGACCGATCGGCAGCGCCGAGGTCGCCGCCGGCGAAGGCGCGTTGCAAACGTTGATGGTGCGTGGGGTTTTCACGAACAGGAAGTCATCCACCAGCTTGCCATCGCGGGAAACCGCTTGGGCCCGCACGCCTGCAGGGTAGAAAGTGAGGTCGGACTTTTCCACCATCGGGCAGTATTTCTGCACCTCTTTCAGGTAACCGCCCTTGAACAGGGAGTTTTTCATCTCGATCAGGCCAGGCTTGAAGTTCTTCTGCAGCACCTTGCGGATTCCCGGGTAGCTTAGGGTTTCAAAACTGTCGGCCAGCGAGATATCGGTCTTGCGGTAACCTTCGCGCATCCACGCCAGCACCGCATTGGGGCCAACGGTGACGGTGCCATCGATCATGCGGGTGAGATGCACCCCCAGGAACGGCATCGATGGGTCGGGGATCGGGTAGATCAGATGATTGACGATCCGGTTATGTTTTTCCGGCAGCAGGTAGTATTCGCCACGGAAGGGACAGATACGGAATTCAGGCTCCATACCCAGCATCCGCACGACCCGGTCGGCCATCAGGCCGGAGCAGGAGATCAGGTAACGGCCGCTGAAGCTGCCCTGGGTGGTACTGGCACGCACCTCGCTGGCCGACTCGCTGAGCCCGGTCACCTCGGCGCTGTAGCGGATCTCGCCACCTTTCTCGACAAACCGGCGCGCCATCGCTTCGGTGACCTGCTTGTAATTGACGATACCGCTGGAGGGTACAAAGATACCGCCGATACCGGTGATGTTGGGCTCGCGCTCGCGCAGCTCGCCGGCATTGAGCCAGTAGCGCTCCAGACCGTTGGCCTCGGTTCGCTCCCAGAGCGCCTTCATCCGCTCCATCTCCAGCTCGTTGGTGGCTACCAGCAGCTTGCCGCACTCTTCGTATTTGATTCCGTTTTCCTGGCAGAACACCTTGGTATCGCGATTACCCTCCAGGCAGAACTTCGCCTTCAGGCTGCCCGGGGTGTAGTAGACGCCGGCATGGATAACACCGGAGTTATGGCCGGTCTGATGCTCCGCGGGGCCGCCCTCCTTCTCCAGTACCAGTACCTTTTTATCCGGGTAACGACCCAGCAGCTGCATCGCCGTGGACATGCCGACGATACCACCGCCGATAATCAGAAAATCGTACATCTCTTTCCTCATATAAGGGGTTCTTAGCAAGAGTTCTTAAAAAGGTTTCTCACGAAGAGCGCCGAACTGAAAACCACCGGTCGCACTGCCGGTGGCCTTTGATCTTAGCGTTTTTGGTTTGGCCGTCACCAGATTACTGGTTGGGATTGCGTAAGGTTTTGGCTCGAGTGAAATAACCGCGCTGCCGCATCAGTTCACGACGCAGCCCCGGGTTAGCGGTGAACTTGTCGCGGCCATGCAGCCAGAAATGGTTGTTGATCAGGAGGAAGCTACCGGTAGGTACAGGCACGGACAGGATCGACCGGCTGCCCTCCAGCGACTCGGACAGATCGGTCAGCCAGTTGCCTTCGATATCGTCTTTGGGCTGCACGAACTGGTCGATATAGGACATGATCGGGCGCCCGGAGCGGTCCAGATCGAAAACCGGATGGAAGACGTCTTTCGCCGTGTTTTTGCTCGGCGGCGCGGCCCAGCGCATTTCGCGACTGCCCAGCTCGTCGCCGCTGAATCTGTCCAGGTCTTCCCAGTCGTCCAGGTGCAGCAGCAGCGAGTTGCCGCCCTCCATGTTCTGCTCGTCGATCTTCAGCATCAGTACATAGTCGGTGTCCTGCTCAACGTAGGTGCCATCGTTATGCAGCTCCATAACGCGGTGCGCCTGGCGCAGGTAACTGTCGGAGTTATCCTCGTTCTTCACCACGAAGCGGGCGTAGTACTGACCGCTCATCGCATCGAAGTTGGAACGACCAAACAGGTGCGCCACGGCGGTGGTGAACTTGACCATCTCCTCGGCCTGCTCCACCTGGTCCAGCCCTTCAGGCGTGATGATCAGTGCCCCGGTATTGCGATCCACCAGCGTATCAACCAGCAGCGGCTGCAGCTCGTTATTACACAGCTCATCCAGAATCCGGGCGACACGAAAACGCAGCATCGACTTGTATTCCAGCGCCTGAACAGGCCAGTGCGCCACCGCCTGCAGAAAAGCTTCGACCAGCCGCGCATCAAAACGCAGCTCCAGCAGGCGCGGGCTGTGGGTGGAGGGTTCCAGGGTAAAACCGGCTGCACTTCCAGCTTCAGTTGAGACCGTAGCGGCTAGGGACATGGGGCTACCTCGATAATTTTTATGTTGGCATTGGTATGGAGATGGATCGTTTAGCGGTGCGCCTGTGCTGGGGTACACAGAATCAATATTTACGTTTTGTAAAAATATCTACATTTTGTAATTTCGTCAACAAAACACACCTTTTGCTGCATTCTTATCCCTGTCGCTATAATCCGCCCATCATCAGAGCTGATACCGGACACCCCATGGCCGTACCCGAAGAGAAGAACAACCTGGCAAATCTCGCCTATGCCGCCCTGAAACGGGATATCACCGAAGGCGCGTTCCAGCCCGGGGACAAGCTGTTGATGAGTGGCCTCAAGGAGCGCTATGAAATTGGCGCAGGCCCGATGCGTGAGGCGCTGTCACGGCTGATGGCCGAACGGCTGGTGACCGCAATCAGCCAACGCGGCTTTCGCGTCGCCGCCATGTCGATTGAAGAACTCAAAGATATCTACTTCGCCCGCGCTCAGCTGGAAGCGATGATCACCGTGTTGGCGGTCCAGCGCGGTGGCGATGAGTGGGAAGCGGGTGTCATCGCCACCGCCCATACCCTGTCGCGAGTCAAAGAGGTGCAGAACACCGATGAGATGCTGGGAGTCTGGGACAACCGTCACAAGGCGTTCCACTATGCGATCGCCAGTGGCTGCGGCTCAGCGAAGCTGATGGAGCTGCGTGAAACCATGCTTGATCAGGCCGAGCGTTATCGACAGTTCTGGCTCAGGGAGATGGTATTTTCAGGCGAGGCGCTGAAGTCCAAGCAGGAGGAGCATCGGGAGCTGATCGACGTATTGATGTCCGGCGACGCCCAGGCCGCCCGCCAGCTGATGTTCGAGCACATGATGAACCCGATTCCGATCATCACCCGGATTCTTGAGGCGCGCGGGCTGGCCTAGCCGGTGCTCCGCAACAAAAAAGCCGGCGCTTCAGATTGAAGGGCCGGCAATAGCAACATGCGGCTTTCCGTTAAGGAATCCACACCAGGGTGTGCTTAGGAGCGGCGGGGAACCCCGCCGCTGTTGAGGTTCAGGCAAACATTTCCCGCGCGATGGAGCCGAGGGTATCGACGATCTGGTCGATATGCTCTTTCTCGATGATCAGCGGCGGAGAGAAGGCGATGATGTCGCCCACGGCGCGCACCGACAGACCTTTCTCGTAGCAGCGCTGCATGATCTTCGGCCCGACCAGTGAGCCATCCGGCGCCGCGTACTGAACCGCCGCCACCAGGCCGCAGTTACGCACATCGACGATGCCCGGCTCGCCCTTCAGGCTGTGCAGTGCCGCCTCGAAGTACTCGCCGATCTCACCGCTGGCACGCTCCAGCAGGCCTTCGCTTGCGTAGATATCCAGGGTAGCCAGACCCGCAGCACAGGAAACCGGGTGCGCGGAGTAGGTGTAACCGTGGAAGAACTCGATGGTGCCTTCCGGCGCCGCGTTAACCACGGTGTCGTAGATCTCGTCACGGACAAAGACTGCACCCATCGGCGCTACACCGTTGGTAATACCCTTGGCTGAGGTGATCATGTCCGGCTCGACATCAAACTTCTGCGAGGCGAACGGCGCGCCCAGGCGTCCCCAGCCGGTGATCACTTCATCAAAGATCAGCAGGATGTCGTGACGGGTGCAGATCTCGCGCAGCTTCTTCAGGTAACCGATCGGCGGCAGTACCACACCACCAGCACCGGATACCGGCTCGACGATCACGGCAGCGATAGTTTCAGCACCGTGGAACTGGACCAGGTTTTCCAGCTCCAGCGCTTTTTCAATGCCGTGTTCCGGCAGGCCTTTACTAAACGCATTGCGGCTCAGGTCCAGGGTGTGCGGCAGATGATCCACCGGCAGCAGCGGACCAAAGCCCTTGCGGTTAGGCGTCAGACCACCCACAGAGATACCGCCGAAGTTAACGCCGTGATACGCCTTTTCGCGGCCGATAAAGCGGTATTTGCCGCCTTTACCGCGGGCGTTCTGGTAGGCCAGAGCGATCTTCAGGGCACTTTCCACCGCTTCGGAGCCGGAGTTGGCAAAGAAGACACGGTTCAGGTTTTCCGGGGTGTACTTCACCAGGCGCTCGGCAAACTCAAAACCGATATCGTGGCCCAGGTTGAACGGCGAGGTGTAATCCAGCTTCATCGCCTGCTGGCCCATCGCTTCAGCGATCTGGCGGCGGCCGTGACCGGCGTTGACACACCAGAGACCGGCGGTAGCATCCAGGATCTTGTCGCCACGATCGTTATGCAGCCAAACACCTTCCGCCCGTTCGATAATCCTTGGCGCGTTCTTGAAAGCCCTGTTCGCGGTGAACGGCATCCAGAAGTGATCCATGCTCTGATAGTTTTTCATCGTGCTAACCTTGTTTGGCGTCTTGGGGGCCGGTCGTTGCCGGGCCGGTTAAATGACCATAGCAGCAGTTTAGGCCCGACAGCCTGACAGGAAAAAGGTTGGCCGATAAAAGCCCAGTTTTATCCGCATCAAACTTTGCACCACACTTCTCATCAAGCTTTTACGCCGCCCACAGCAAAACCCTCAGTCCAGAAAACAGGCTATTGGGTAGTCGGCCGGCTTTGACTAAGATGCGCTATTCCGCTTTTTCAGGATCCAGATGGCATGAGTTCACGCAAATACTGGCTAGGCCAGGTCGGCGACTTCGAAATAAAACAGCTTCGCGTCTTCACCACGGTGGTGCAGTGCGGCGGTTTTTCCGCGGCTGAGGCGGAGCTCAACATCACCCGCTCGACGATCAGCATCCATATCGCCAACCTGGAAGCGCGACTCAATCTGAAACTCTGCCATCGCGGCCGTTCCGGTTTTTCGCTCACCGACGAGGGCAAGATCATCTACGAGTCGGCGCAGAACCTGTTTGGCACCCTGGAAGAGTTTCGCGCCACGGTAAACAACCTTAACGCCACCCTGTCGGGGGATCTGCGACTGATCTTTTCCGATACGGTCAGCGGCGACTCACGCCTGGGCCTGTCGGAGCTGATCAGCCAGGTTAACGAGCGGGCGCCGGACGTTTACATCACGGTAGATGTCGCTTCCATGGCCGAGATCGAACAGATGGTGATCAACGAGGAAGCCGAAGTGGGCTTTATCCCCAGGCACCGCAGCATCGAAGGCCTGGACTACCTGCACCTGTTCACCGATACCTGCCGCATCTATTGCCACAGCAGCCACCCGCTGTACGAGCTGCCGGATGAGCAGATCACCGATGAGTTGATCGAGAGCTACCCGTTCATCCAGGCTGGCCTTAAACCCCACGAGGGCGCCGCCAGCCTGATCGAACACAAGGAACTGCGCGCCACCGCCTACTATTATGAAACCCGGCTGGCCCTGATCCGCTCCGGACGCTACCTGGGCTTTCTGCCGGAATATTACGTGGCCAGCGAGACCAGGCCCGGCGAACTGCGGGCCCTGAACCCCACAACCAGCCGTTACGACCTGGATCTATGCGCCATCGTGCGTAAGTCGTCCCGCGCCAACAAGGCCAGGGACCTGTTCATCCAACTCCTGCAGGAGAAAATGCTGCGGCTGCACGGGGGCGGTAATAATCGCTGATTTAACGCGATTTTTACTGAAAACCTGCCTGTACCGACAAAAATCTTCTGTGTAATATCGACTTCATAACAGTCAACCATTGAACGATCCGTCACCGGGTCAAAGAAAAATGGACAGAGGGGAGAAACATGGCGATTACGATGAAAGGCTTCAGCAAAACGCTGCTGGCAACCGCCGCGGCGCTGGCTATCGCAGGGACCGCGCAGGCGGAAACACTGAAGATCGCGCTGGCAGGACCTGCTACCGGTCCGGTGGCCCAGTATGGCGATATGCAGAAGATCGGCGTGGAAGCGGCGATCGACTACTTCAACGCTAACGGCGGCATCAACGGCATGGAAGTGGAAGGCGTGATCTACGATGACGCCTGCGACCCGAAACAGGCCGTGGCCGTGGCCAACAAGATCGTCAACGATGGCATCACCCACGTGGTGGGCCACCTCTGCTCCAGCTCTACCGAGCCCGCAGCGGATATCTACTACGAAGAAGGCATCCTGATGATCACGGCGGCCTCCACTTCGCCGAGCATCACCGAGAAGGGCTACGACTCCATCTTCCGTACCATCGGCCTGGACAGCCTGCAGGGCACCCTGGCGGCCGACTATATCTCCGGTACCGTCAAGCCTGAGCGCGTTGCCGTCATTCACGACAAGCAGCAGTACGGCGAAGGCCTGGCCACCACCGTGCGTGACGCCCTGGTAGGAGCCGGTATCGAGCCGGTGATGTTTGAAGGTGTCACCGCCGGTGACAAGGACTTCTCCGCGCTGATCGCCAAACTGCAGAAAGCCGATGTGGACTTCGTTTACTACGGCGGTTACCACCCTGAGCTGGGCCTGATCCTGCGTCAAAGCAAAGAGAAAGGCTTTGAAGCCCAGTTCATGGGCCCTGAAGGCATCGTCAACTCTGATCTTGCGAAGATCGCCGGCGACGCCACCGAAGGCGTTCTCGCTACTGCACCGAAGAGCTTCGACCAGAACCCGGAAAACGCCCTGCGCGTAGCGGCCATCGAAGAGAAAGGCCTGGACCCGACCGGCCCGTTCGTCTTCCCGGCTTACGCTGCGGTACAGATCATGGCCTCTACCATCGAAGCGATCGACAGCACCGACCCGATGGCCATGGCTGAGTACATCAGCGCCAACGAGTTCGATACCGCTATCGGTCACGTCAAGTATGACGACAAGGGCGACCTGACCGAATCCACCTTCCTGGTGTACGAACTGCACGCCGACGGATCCAAAACCGCGGCCGAGTAATCGAACCGCCTTCCACTGAACCCAATACCCCTGTGCCCTTCGGCCAGGGGTATCTGTTTTACTGGTAAGCCTCGATGACTGAAGCCAGCCTCTATCTTCTGCAGCAGATAATCAACGGACTGACCATCGGCTCAACCTATGCCTTGATCGCCATCGGTTACACCATGGTTTACGGCATCATCGGAATGATCAACTTCGCACACGGCGAAATCTACATGATCGGTTCCTATATCTCCTTTATCGTGATCACGGGCCTTTTGGCGATGGGCCATATCGCCCTGCCCGCGGTGCTGTTTGTCGCCCTGGTGGTGGCGATGCTGGTGGCCAGCAGCTATGGCTGGGCGGTGGAGCGCGTGGCCTACCGGCCGCTGCGCGGTTCCAACCGCCTGATTGCGCTGATCTCCGCCATCGGCATGTCGATCTTTCTGCAGAACTACGTGGTGCTGGCCCAGGGCTCCCGCGATATCGCCATGCCGCCACTGATCTCCGGCAGCCTGGTGGAGGTCGGTTCGCTGGATACCTTTGAGGTCACCATCTCCTGGATGCAGCTGCTGATCTGGGTGGTTACGCTGATCTCCATGACCCTGCTGACGCTGTTTATCTCGCGCTCGCGCATGGGTCGCGCCTGCCGCGCCTGTGCCGAGGATATCGGCATGACCAACCTGCTCGGTATCGACACCAACCGCATCATCGCCATGACCTTTGTCATCGGCGCCGCGCTGGCCGCTATCGCGGGTCTCCTGCTCGGTCTCTATTACGGCGTGGTTAACCCGTTCGTTGGCTTTATCGCCGGCCTCAAGGCATTTACGGCAGCGGTACTTGGCGGTATCGGCTCTATCCCCGGCGCCATGCTGGGCGGTCTGATTCTCGGTGTTACCGAAGCGCTGACCGCGGCTTACTTCCCTTCCGAGTACAAGGATGTGGTGTCGTTTGGACTGCTGGTACTGATCCTGCTGTTCCGGCCCACGGGCATCCTGGGTAAACCGGAGGTGGAGAAAGTCTGATGCGCGGATCTTTGTATAACGCTATTTTCGCGGCGGGCATCACCTTCGTGCTGACCTGCCTGATGCTCGGTGTACAGCTGGGTGCCGACGGCACCACGCTGACCGTCACCGGCGCCGACGCCACCCGCTGGACCTGGATAGGTATAGGCATCGCGGCGGTGTTCTTCGTACAGCTGTTCTCCGAACAGGTCGACGCCTTTTTCGGCCGCATCCCCAAGCCGAACCTGGCGGCGCTGAAACCGGAAGAAACCAAGTGGCGCCGCATCAAGCCCTGGGTGCTGGCGGCACTGGTTGTGGTGATGCTGGTCTGGCCGTTCATGGCCTCCCGCGGGGCCGTGGACCTGGCCACGCTGACGCTGATCTACATCATGCTGGGGCTTGGCCTCAACATCGTCGTCGGTCTCGCCGGCCTGCTCGACCTGGGTTATGTGGCGTTTTACGCCGTGGGTGCCTACACCTATGCCCTGCTGTCGGAATATTTCGGTTTCTCCTTCTGGGCCTGCCTGCCGATCGCAGCCCTGCTGGCGGCCACTTTCGGCTTTCTGCTCGGCTTCCCGGTGCTGCGTCTGCGCGGTGACTACCTGGCGATCGTGACCCTGGGTTTCGGTGAGATCATCCGTATCCTGTTGAACAACTGGACCGATCTGACCGGCGGCCCCAACGGTATCTCCGGTATCGAAAAGCCGACCCTATTCGGCCTGGAGTTCAGCCGTCGCGCCAGCGAAGGCACCCAGACCTTCCACGAGTTTTTCGGCATCGATTACGACAGCTCACACCGGGTGATCTTCCTCTACCTGATCGCCGTGGTGCTGGTCTGCATCGTGCTTTACCTGATCAACCGCCTGATGCGGATGCCGATAGGCCGTGCCTGGGAAGCGCTGCGTGAGGATGAGATCGCCTGCCGTTCACTTGGCCTTAACCGCACCGTGATCAAGCTGTCCGCGTTTACGCTCGGCGCCTCCACTGCGGGTTTTGCCGGCTGCTTCTTCGCCGCACGCCAGGGCTTTATCAGCCCGGAGTCGTTCATATTCATCGAGTCGGCGATCATCTTGGCGATCGTGGTGTTGGGTGGTATGGGCTCCCAGGTTGGCGTGATCTGTGCGGCCATCGTGATGACGATTCTGCCGGAACTGGCCCGTGAGTTCTCCGAGTACCGCATGCTGATGTTCGGCCTGCTGATGGTGCTGATGATGCGCTGGCGCCCACAGGGTCTGGTGCCGATGAAGCGTCCCCACCTGGAGTTGAAATAACGATGAGTCAGTTACTGCTTGATGTTAACGAGCTGACCATGCGCTTCGGTGGTCTGCTGGCGGTCAACAACGTCAATCTGAAGGTGAAGAACCGCCAGATTGTCTCCATCATAGGCCCCAACGGGGCCGGTAAAACCACGGTATTCAACTGTCTGTCCGGGTTTTATATCCCCACCGACGGCAGCGTACTGTTCAACGGCCACCAGCTGGCCGGGCTGAAGGATTTCCAGATCTCCCGCAAGGGGCTGGTGCGCACTTTCCAGCATGTCCGCCTGTTCAAACGGATGACCGTGATCGAGAACATGCTGGTGGCCCAGCATCGTCATCTGAACACCAACCTGTTCTCAGGCATGTTCAAGACGCCGGCCTACCGCCGCCTTGAAAAGGAAGCGATGGATCGGGCGATCTACTGGCTGGAGGAGGTCAACCTGCTCGAGCACGCCAACCGCGAGGCGGGTTACCTGGCCTACGGTCAACAGCGCAAGCTGGAGATCGCCCGCTGCATGTCGACCCAGCCGGAGCTGCTACTGCTCGATGAACCGGCGGCTGGTCTAAACCCGAAAGAGACCAAGGAGCTGGATGAGCTGATCATCCGCCTGCGCGACGAGCACGAAATTTCGGTGCTGCTGATCGAGCACGATATGGGTCTGGTGATGGGGATCTCGGACCATATCTACGTGATCGCCCAGGGCACCCCGCTGGCCGATGGTTCTGCCGCCGAGATCAAGAGCAACCCCGACGTCATCAAAGCCTACCTGGGGGAAAGCTGAGCATGCTGACACTGCGAAATGTAAACACTCACTACGGCCAGATCCAGGCGTTGCACGATGTATCCATCGAGGTAAATCAGGGTGAGATCGTTACCCTGATCGGCGCCAACGGCGCCGGCAAAACCACGCTGATGATGACCGTCTGCGGCTCGCCCCAGGCCTCCTCCGGCAGCATCGACTTCGAGGGCGAAGCGATCGAGAAACTGCCCACCTCGGTGATCATGCGCAAGGGGCTGGCGGTCGTGCCGGAAGGACGCCGCATTTTCCCTGGTCTTACCGTGGCGGAAAACCTGCACATGGGCGCCTACTTCAGCGACAAGGCCAGCTACGAAGCGCAGCGCGACCATGTACTGGAACTCTTTCCCCGCCTGAAGGAGCGTTACCAACAGCGCGGCGGCACCATGTCCGGCGGCGAGCAGCAGATGCTGGCGATCGGCCGTGCGCTGATGAGCCATCCGCGTCTGTTGCTGCTCGACGAACCCTCGCTGGGGCTGGCACCGATCATCATCCAGCAGATATTCGAGATTATCGAACGTCTGCGCGACGAAGGGGTCACCATCTTTCTGGTGGAACAGAACGCCCACCAGGCACTGAAAATCGCCGACCGTGGTTACGTTCTGGAGAACGGCCGGGTCGTTATGAGCGATACGGGGGCTGCGCTGTTGCAGGATGATGCTGTCAGCAAGGCTTATCTGGGCGGCTGATCTCTGAGGGCCGGTGCCGGGGTGTAAATACATGAGCTGAGATACAAGAGCTCAGCTCCCAGCACCGGTCTGTTGCCCGGCTTTTGCCCCATCGGGCGTATTCGCACTTTTAACGACAGACCAAGTTGCTAGACTAGGAGACGAAGAGCCGGCGTCGATACAAGAGGCATCGGTTCAGCTATCTACTGATATAGCGTCCCTATTCTCGATTTTGTTGGACACCGGCCTGGCATTCGGCGCGCCGGAGATTTGCTGTATGGATGGAGTCAAATCGTGCGACTGATCATTATCTCCCTGTCGGCCCTTTTCCTCAGCCTGGCGCTGGTGATTGGCGGCAACGCCTACCTGCTCACCTACCTGGGTGTCCGTCTCGGCGCCGAGGGCATACCCCCGACCCAGGTCGGTTTCGTCATGGTGTGCTACTCAATCGGTTTCGCCATCGGCTCCCACTACGCTACCCACCTGGTCGCCAAGGTGGGGCATATCCGTACCTTTGCCGCCATGGCTGCGCTCACAGCCATGGCCTCGATCAGTTATCCACTGCTCGATTCCGTCTATTTCTGGGCGCTGCTGCGCTTTGTCGGCGGTATTACCGCGGCCGCCCTGTACGTCATCATTGAAAGCTGGTTCAGCGCCGTGGCCAGCAATAACAACCGCGGTACCCTGTTCGCCCTGTATCAGGTGGCGGCCTACGGTTCTTCCACCCTGGCGCAGTTGACCGTGGGCTACAGTGAACCGCTCAGCCCCGTGCCTTTCACCGGCGCGGCGCTGCTGTTGCTGGCGGCGATCATTCCCCTCTCTCTGTCACGCATGCAGTCACCGCGTATAGAGCCAGGGCCGAAAATGTCACTCATCAAGCTCTATCGGGAGGCGCCGCTGGGGCTCACCTGTGCTTTCACCGGCGGTATTCTGCTGGGCGCCTACTATTCGCTGGTGCCGCTGTTCGGCAGCCTGACCGGCATGAGTATCCGCGAAGTGTCACAGCTGATGACCGCTTCGGTATTGCTGGCCTTGGTGCTCGCCTGGCCGGTGGGCTGGATCTGCGACCGCGTTCAGCGCAGCAAGGTCATGCTGGTGATCACCCTGACCGCCACCTTCCTCAGCCTGGCCGTGGCGCTCACGGTGGACCTGCCGTTCCTGGCCCGTATCGTTCCGGCCGCCGTGCTACTCGGCATGCTGACACTGGTGAACTCGGTGGCGGTGGCACTCACCCACGACCGCATCGACGCCAGCGCCAGGGTTGCGGCCAGTTCCGCGCTGATGCTCTGCTACGGCGTCGGCAGCATCATCGGCCCGGTCGCTGGCTCAATGCTCATGGAGGCGTTCGCACCAGAAGCGATGTTTATCGGCTTCGCCTCCCTCGCCGTGCTGCTCGCCAGCTATGTACGCTACCGCCAGAAGCGGATGCCACCACTGCCGATTACCGCCCAGGAGCACTATGTAGCGACCATGCCGGAAACCCAGCTTTCCACCGAGTTCGACCCTCGTTATGAGACCGAGGAAGAGAACGAAACCTCCGTGGAAGACATTTTCCCGGACGAGTGGGTCGAAGCCTGGGGCGATGACGCCAGTGAGGAGAAAGCCTCCGAGCCTGAACCCTCCGCCACCAGCGAAGAGATCGAAGTGGGCGGCGAGATGATCGGCATGGAAGAGCACGATGCCGAGTACTGGGAGGAGAAGCGCAAGGCCGGGGAAAGCGTGACCGAAGCCGCGGATGCCCAGGATGAAACCGCCCCCGCAGCAGATAAAACCGAGGCGAGCCCGGCGCAGTCAGAGCCCGCTCCGGACGAAAAACACGACTCCGAAGAGAGCAAGGGCAGAAAGCCGGACTAATCCGGCTGGTTAAAATGAGGCGCCGGCGGGCGCCTTTTTTCATCTGCTCGCTTCTCGAGATCGATGAGGCATCAGCCGATGCTATACCCCGGCGCGGGCACCACAAACAGGCAGCTCTCACCAGAGAGCAGCAGAATTCTCCCTCGCAATCGGCAGTGCTCCGCTATCGATTGTCCGTCGCTTAGCTGTCACTTCCTTCCCGCCATCAATCAAAGCAACCGGGATTCAAACCCTTAGTCTATTTTTTATACATCCGGTACGTTTAATCGCATCAACTCCTGGCACCAATGCCAGTCGCGGCATAACAATTGCTCAATCTCTGTTAACAGCTGTAGCCAATTAACCAAGCGGGAGCGCGCCATGATAAGCCAGCTGCTTGAGCCCTCACGTCCCCTGGACGATATCGCCCCGCTGGGACGCATCGGTCTGGTGGCGCTGTCCACCGACTTCAACAGCGAGCAGGACCTGCGCCGCTTCTACCCCGAAGGGGTCGAGGTGTTTACCAGCCGTGTGGCCAATCACAATCCAATGACACTGGCCAACCTGCGCGCCATGGCGCCAGGCATCACCGGTGCAGCGGAGCTGATTCTACCCGGCATCAAACTGGACGTGATGGTCTACGGCTGTACCGCCGGCACCCTGGCCATTGGAGAGGACAGAATAGCGGACCTGATCAGGCTGGCGCGCCCGGGCGTACCGGTCACCAACCCACTGCTGGCAGGCATCAAGGGCTGCCGCGCACTCGGCGCCAGCCGCATCTCCCTGCTGACGCCCTACACCGAGGATGTAAACCTGGAACTGGCACAACAGTTCATGGCGCGCGGCTTCGAGGTACTCAGCGTGGCCGGTCTTGGCTTTACCGACGACCGCCTGGTCACCGGCGTCTCCCCTCTGGATATTGCCGATGCGGCCGTCGCTGCCTGCGATCCGCTGGCGGACCTGCTGTTTATCTCCTGCACCGCTCTGCGCGCCTCCCTGGCGATCGAAGCGATCGAGACCCGGCTCGGCAAACCGGTGGTCAGCAGCAACCAGGCGATTGCCTGGCACAGTCTGCGCCTGCTTGGCTATAACGGCAGGATCGAGCATTTCGGCCAGCTGTTCGAACAGCCTTGCGAAAGCGTCAGCGCGAGCCTCGCGCACCTGCTCAACCTGCCGCCGGATCCGGGCGCCTCACCGGCATAAGCCCCTGATGGCAGAGCGCTGGCATACTGCCCGGCCTCCTCAGAAACAAGCCTCGAAAGTTTTTTGCGTTTTCCGTGTAAGGAATGCGTTTGGCCGTCGACTATCGCAACAGGAAGGGAAGCAGCTGTTTCTCTTCTCGATGGAAACGGCTGCTTCAGCCAACGCACCCCAAAAAACCGGAGAACAATCATGTCTATCAAGACTACCACTGCTACGACGCTTGCACTGGCCCTGGGTACCGCGGTCAGCCTCACCTCCCTGCCGGCAACGGCGGCCGATATGGAGAAATGCTTTGGCGTCTCTCTGAAAGGTCAGAACGACTGCAAGGCAGGCCCCGGCACGACCTGCGCCGGCACCGCGAAAAAGGACCATCAGGGCAACGCCTTCAAGATGGTTCCGGCAGGCACCTGCACCGAGATGGAATCCACTACCTCACCCACAGGTATGGGGCAGCTCGAAGCGTTCGAAGAGAAGATGTCCTAAGGAGCCGGCTTTAGCGCCAGCGGGAGGTGTTCAACATGAGCAACAGACAACCAAGCCCATTCCAGCCTCCCGCCGGTTTGCCTGCAGCTGCCGGCATAGGGCTTAAACCGGAACATTTCCAGCCGCTGCTGGAGAGCCAACCGAAGCTGGGATTTGTCGAGGTGCATGCCGAGAATTACATGGTGGCCGGCGGCCCCATGCATCACTACCTGCACCGGGTACACGAACAGTATGCGCTGTCGCTTCATGGCGTAGGACTTTCCATCGGCGGCAGCGAGCCGCTTGATGAAACCCATCTGGAGCGACTTAAAACACTGATTGAGCGCCATCGGCCTGAACGCTTTTCCGAGCATCTTGCCTGGTCCAGCCATAACGGCCACTTCATGAATGATCTACTGCCGCTACCCTACACCGGCGAGCGCCTGCAAAAGGTCTGCGATCATGTGGACAGAGTTCAGGAGAGGCTGGGAATACAGATGCTGCTGGAAAACCCGGCAACCTATGTTCAGTTCCGCGCATCCAGCTACTCGGAGCCTGAATTTATTGGCGAAGTCATTCGTCGCACCGGCTGCGGCCTGTTGCTGGATGTGAATAACGTCTATGTCAGCGCCATCAACCACGGCTTCAGCAGCCATGACTATATCGACGCCCTGCCCTGCGACCAGGTTGGCGAAATCCATCTGGCGGGTTTTGCGCTCGACAGGAACAGTAACAGCGATGCCCAGGGAGCTCCGCTGCTGATCGATAGCCATGATGCACCGGTGGCCGATGCGGTATGGACATTATATGACTTCGCCCTGAAACGGACCGGCCCAGTGGCTACGCTGATCGAGCGCGACGCGAACCTGCCGCCGCTACCGATCCTGGTCGCCGAGGCTCAGCAGGCCGCTGCCCGACTCCGAAGCCTGGCGCTGGAGGTAGCCTGATGAATACCTACCTCAGCAGTGAAGCGGAATTTCAGCAGGCACTGCTCGACCCGGAACTGCCACCACCTGCGGGTATCACCGCCTGGAATGGCGATGCCGGCCGCTTCGATGTCTATCGCAACAACCTGATCGTGTCGCTGATCGACGCCCTGGCCAGCAGTTTCGACGTGGTCCAGCAGCTGGTCGGTGAGCCCTTTTTTCGCGCCATGGCGCGGGAGTTTCTGCGCGATCCTGCCAACCAGCCCACTTCGCCGGTGCTAGCCCATTACGGCGAGAAGTTTCCCGCCTTTATCGCAGCATTCGAGCCCGCCGCATCGCTGCCTTTTCTCGGTGAAGTCGCACGGCTGGAATGGTTGCGGCTCCAGGCACTGCACTCGGCTGACGCCACGCCCGGCGAGAGTGAGTACTTATCCACAATGCTTAAGAACCCGCGCTCTCCTGCCGCACACATAGTGTTGTTTCACCCCTCGGCGAGCCTGTTCCGCAGCCGTTACGCGGCGGTATCTATCTGGGCGGCACACCAGGGAGTGTTGAAGCTGGCCGACGTGAAACCAGACCAGGCGGAACAAAGCCTGATACTCAGGCCGGCACTGGAGGTAGAGCTCATACCGCTGACAGCTGAAAACGCCCGGCTGATCGCGCAGCTGATGGCCGGCGAAACGCTGCAGTCCCTGCATGGAGACGCGCCGTTAGAGCCGACACTTGAGCTGCTGATCTACCACGGAGCGATCACCGGTCTTACCGAGCTGCAGGAGGAGTAAACGATGAACGGTTCAACATCCAGCTCATTTACCGGCCTGATCTGCAAGGCCAACGCCCTGCTGGGGCGGATCCCGGAAAACCTGGTGCAACTGCTGGCCCGTTTCTCCCTGGCTGCGATCTTCTGGATTTCGGGGCAAACCAAGATCGAGGGCTTCGCGCTGAATATTATCGATGGCACCTTTGAATTCGGCTGGCCCCGCTTCGCCGGCTCAACTCTCTACCTGTTTCGCGAGGAGTACGCCCTGCCGCTAATCCCCGTGGAACTCGCCGCAACCCTGGCCACCACCGCAGAACATCTGTTCCCGGTACTGCTCCTGCTGGGGCTGGCGACCCGCTTCTCTGCTCTGGCGTTGCTGGTCATGACGCTGACAATTCAACTGTTCGTTTATCCCGGCGCCTATCCAACCCACGGTATCTGGGCTACCGGCCTGCTGTTCCTGATGATGCGTGGTGCTGGTACCCTGTCTGTTGATTACTGGCTAAAACGTCGTTGCGGTGGATAGCCTCAGGCGATAGCACGCCAGCTCCACTACACTGATCGCTCGAAGGGCCGCATTGTGGATGCGGTCTTTCTGTGTCTGCGTTAACCGGAAAGGATACCCCGTTGCTGATACCCGCCGCTTACCTCACCGTGGTCGTGATCTGGTCGACTTCCCCGCTCACCATTGCCTGGAGCGGCGAAACCGTGGACCCGATCATCGCGGCCGGACTGAGAATGGCGCTGGCGGCCGCCGCCGGTCTTCTCCTGCTGGCGGCGCGACGAGAGCCTCTGCCACTAAACGGAAAGGCGCTGCGCTCCTATCTCTGCGCCACACTTGGCGTGTATGGCGCCATGTGCAGTGTCTATCTGGCGGCGCGCTACGTGCCCTCAGGCCTGATCTCGGTGCTGTTTGGCCTGGCGCCGATCCTCTCGGCCCTGTTTGCCCGGGTGCTGTTCCGCAGTGAGCATTTTCCCTTCTATCGCTGGCTCGCCTGTGCGCTGGCGCTGGCCGGCCTTGCCGTAATCTTCATGGACGACGTAGCGCTAGGCCCCGGCAGTCTGCCCGGCGTTCTGCTGCTCAGCCTTGGCGTCAGCCTGTTCAGCCTCAGCGGCGTGCTGGTCAAACAGCAGCGCGCCCAGCTCGACCCGCTGGCACAGACCGTGGGCGCTCTTATACTTTCAATCCCCTGCTACCTGGTCACCTGGCTGCTGATCGGCGGTGATTGGCAGCCACTGGATCCCACCTCGCGCTCCTTCTGGTCGATCATCTACCTGGCGCTGATCGGCTCGCTGCTGGGGTTCGTCTCCTACTACTTCGTGCTGAAACACCTGAGCGCCAGCACCGTAGCGCTGGTAACCTTGATTACGCCGGTGTTCGCACTGCTGCTCGGCCACCTGTTTAACGATGAGCCTCTGAGCGAACAACTCTATCTAGGTTCGGCACTGGTTCTGGCGGGGCTTGGCCTGTTTTTCTTCGGCGGCTCGCTGACCTCTCTGCGCCGACTGGGCTCGACACGCTGAATTGCCTTTCAGCGCATCGAGGTCAATACTGCATTAGGTTTCCTTCCGGGAGCACCCGCATGAAACAGCTGACCCTGATCCGCCACGCCAAATCGAGCTGGGACAACCCGCAGCTTTCCGATTTCGAACGACCGCTGAATGCCCGCGGTCTTCGTGACCTCCCCACCATGGCGGAACGGGTGCGGGCGAAGGAGCTGATCCCAGACCACCTGCTCTACAGCAGCGCCCTTAGGACCTCGCTGACTGCGCGGGAGCTGGCGGCTGCACTCGATCTGCCCGAGTCACACTGCCTGGCCGTGCCGGAGATGTATGAAGCCTGCTGGGAGACGCTGCTCAACCTGCTGCAGGGACAGCCGGATAGCCGCACCCACCTGATGCTGGTGGGACATAACCCGGGTATCGCAGAATTAGCCGCCTGCCTGTGCGGAACCGCGCCGCAGCACTTTCCCACCTCCTGCGTACAGCACCTGATCCTGAATGTACTGAGCTGGAGTGAGCTGGCGGAGAGCTGCGGTACCAGCCAGTGGTTCGACTATCCCAAGCTACATAAATGAACAGCTGCATAGATGAACAGCTACATAAATGAACAGCCACATCGATGAAAAGTAGCATCGACAGAAGACCCAACCGATAAGCAACAATGCAGCGCCAAGTCGCTGTCGGTTGATCGCGCTGTTGCCAAGTGCAGACTGATAAGAGAGAGCCGATTCGGGTACACTTATTACCCCTCTCTCTGCTTCTAAGGGATTAGCGTTGGAACTCTACCTCCAGACTCTCGCCTTCACCGGCAATATCGTCGCGCCCATCTTCCTGATCATGTTCATCGGTTATTTACTGGTCAGGGTAGGAGTATTCAACGAAAACTTCGTGAATGTGGGTTCCCGCTTCGTTTTCACCGTCACTCTGCCGACGCTGGTGTTTCTCTCCATTGCACGGATGGATTACCACGCCACGTTCAACCCGGCGATGCTGCTGTTTGTCTTTATCACCACACTGATCTCTTTCGGCCTGATCTGGTGGCTGGGAAAACGCTGGATCGACTCGCCGGAGGACCTTGCCTCGTTCATTCAGGGCGCGTTTCGCAGTAACTACGGCATTCTCGGGCTGGCGATCAGCTTCAACCTGTTTGGCCAGGCGGGGCTTGCGGAGGGTTCGCTGATCCTGGCGCTGGTGATCCCTATGTATAACGTGCTGGCGATCATCTGCCTGACCGTACCGCTGCAGAAAAGCGGCGGTCTGGATGTGATGAAAACCGCCTACCAGATTATCCGCAACCCGCTGATTATCGCGGTAATCATCGCCCTGCCCTTCTCCTATTTCGGCCTGGAACTGCCGCACATCGCTGAACGCACTGCACGTTATTTTGCCGATATCACCCTGCCGCTGGCGCTGCTGACCATCGGTGGCTCACTCAATATGAAGAGTCTGAAAAGCACCTCGGGATCAGCCTTCTGGGCAACCCTGACCAAGCTGGTGCTGCTGCCACTGGTGCTGGTGCCCCTTGCCTGGCTGTTCGGCTTCTCCGGTCAGGACATGGTGATGCTGATGGTGCTGTTCGGATGCCCGAGCGCCGCCGCCGGCTTCGTCATGGCCAAGGCGATGGGCGCCAACGCCCAGCTCGCCGCCAATATCATCCTGACCACCACGCTGGGTTCGGTGGTGACGCTGAGCACCGGCATCTTCATCGTGCGCTTTATCGGCATTATCTGATCGCCGAGAAACAGGGGCTGAGACATGCTGAAGATTTTTAAAGATGCACGGACTGCCAAACTGGTAAATGCGCTGCGCAGCGGCAACAGGGAAGCGCTGAACAAACTGGCCGGCAAGTTCACGCCAGAACAACTGACCGAGCCGCTGGCCGATAACTTCAATGCACTGGAGCTCGCGTTACAAGCGGGACAGGCAGCATCGCTGCGCTGGGTAATGGAGCAACTGCCGCAGCATGCCCAGCGGGACGCTGATGACACGCCCTACCTGCTGCACGCGCTGCAACATCCGGACGAGAGCCTGGCCCTGATCACTGCACTGCTGCAATCCGGGTTTGATGCCAATATCAGCCACGAAGAGCGCAGCCTGCTGGAGTGGTGTTTCGAGCACTGCGAGCAGCAGACACTGATGCTGCACCTGAGCCGGCTGACCCAGCACGGCGCAACACTGGAGCAGGCCGAGGTGCTGGTGATCCGTTCCATGGAGCGGGAAGACCAGGCCACCCTCAACTTTCTGATCAGCTCCGGTGCACCGCTGCCGCAGCGGCTGGAAGAGATCGAGTGTAGCGAAGAACTGCGCGGCTACGCCCGTCGCTGCGCCGATGACAAGAAAATCCGTGAAATGATGCTGGGGCGTTAAGCCCCAGCGTTCAGAACTGCCCTGCTTCGCGTCCCGGCCTGCGGCCGCTTAGCTATACCCTTTTACCAATCCCCTTTTACCATTCCCCTTTTACCAATAACCCAGCAGCTTCCACCAGAAAATCCCCACCACAGCCCAGACCAACAGGTTAACCAGGCTCATTACGAAGCCTGCGCGCCACCATTCGCCCAATGTCAGGTAGCCGGAGCCGAAAATCACCGGCGAAGTGCCGGTGGCGTAGTGAGTGAGGGTCATCATGATTGAGGAGGCCGCCGCCATCATCAGCACAAACGGCATGGCTGGTATTCCAAGGCTCAGCCCCACGGTAAGGAAGGCGCCCATCATCGCGGTGATATGCGCCGTGGTGCTGGCAAAGAAGTAGTGGGAATAAAGGAAGATCGACACAATCAGCACACTGGCCAGGGGCCAGCCCATACCGGTATCGGTGATCCACTGCTGTACGCTGTGAGAGAACCAGTCGATCACGCCCAGTTTGTTCAACTGGGTCGCCATCATCACCAGTGCACCAAACCAGATCAGCGTATCCCAGGCGTTCTTTTCCTCGAGGATATCCTTCCAGTGCAGCACACCGGTCACCAGCAGCATCGATAGCCCCAGGAATGCAGTGGTGGTGGCGTTGAGCTTGAAGCTCTCACCCAGCAACCAGGCGGGCAGATCGGCCCAGAACACCAGCAGCATCAGGAACACAGCCAGCATCAGTTTTTCGTCGCGGCTGACCGGCCCCAGCTCGGCCAGTTTTTCCCTGGCGAAGCGTCTCGCATCCGGGGTTTTGCGCACCTCCGGTGGGTACAGCCAGTAAAGCACCAGCGGCATCAGCGCGATCGCAGCCAGGCCCGGCAGCAGCATCGCCAGCGCCCAGGTGGTCCAGGTCAGATTGATATTGGCGCCGGTGGCATCGGCCACCAGCTGCACGGTCAGCGGGTTGGGCGCAGTGGCAGTAACAAACATCGCCGAGGTGATCGGGTTACTGTGGTAGTTCACCAGCGCCAGGTATTTGCCGATCTTGCCCTCGGTTCCCTCTGCCGGAGAGGAGCCGAAACCTTTCGAGATCGAGCGCATGATCGGGTGCATGATACCGCCGCCACGGGCGGTGTTGCTCGGCGTTACCGGCGCCAGCGTCAGTTCCGACAGCGCCAGGCCATAGCCTATGCCCAGCGTGCTGCGCCCGGTCAGGGCGATAAAGTAATAGCCGATACGCGCACCGAGGCCGCTATTGATAAGGCCGCGGGAGATCATCACCGCGATAGCGATCAACCAGATCAACGGGCTGGAGAAGCTGCTCAGCGCATCTTTGATGGCAGCGCCTGGGTTATCGCTGGTTACACCGCTGGCAGCCACCAGGGCGATCGCCAGGATAGAGATCGCACCAATCGACATCGCCTTGCCGATAATGGCAGCGATGGTGCCGATAAAGATCGCCAGCATCAGCCAGCCCTGATCGCTGACCATCTCGGGTTGAGGAAGAAAATAGACGAGAGTACCCAGCCCCACCGCTACCAGCGCAGGAACGAGCCGGAGGTCGGAAGAACTCTTATTGGAGGGAGGCATGAAAGATCCTTTTTCCACAACAGGATTTATCCGGCACTCAATCGCCGGAACTGCTAATCACTTAAAACCGGCGTGAATCAGTGCCACTCGATCGCCGGGCAGCGATCCATCACCACATCCAGGCCTGCCGTTCGCGCGCGCTCCGCGGCCGCTTCATTGATCACACCGAGCTGTAACCAGACGGACTTGGCGCCCACGGCGATCGCTTCATCGACCACCGCGCCAGCATCCTCGGAGTTACGAAAGATATCGACCATATCGATGGTGCCGGCAATATCGGCAAGGCTCGCCACCACCGGACAGCCGAGCAGGTTCTGCCCAGCCAGTTTCGGGTTGACCGGCACCACGCTGTAGCCGTGGCGCAGCAGAAACTCCATGACGCGATGGCTGGCCCGGTGTGGTTTCTCGCTGGCGCCTACCAGAGCGATCATACGGACTTCATGTTGCAGTCTATCGATCAGTGCTTTGTCATTACTCATGATCGCGCTCCCACCTCGGTTATAAACCCATCTATTTTGCACTGCAGACCGGACAGGCCGGATCGGCCCGAAGCTTGAGGCTACGCCACTCCATGCGGCGGGCATCCAGCATCAGCAGTTTACCCACCAGCGGTTCACCGATTCCAGCCAGCACCTTCAGCGCTTCTGCAGCCTGTGTACTTCCCACTATACCCACCAGCGGAGCAAAAACGCCTGATTCTGAACAACTTAACGCCTCATCTTCACCCTCGGCGTAGAGACACTGATAGCAGGGTGCTCCCGGTACGCGGGAATCGAACACGCTGATCTGGCCATCGAAACGGATCGCCGCGCCGGACACCAGCGGTGTACCGGTAGCCACGCAGGCGCGATTCAAGGCAAAGCGGGTGGTGAAGTTATCGGAGCAGTCGAGCACCAGATCCGCCGCCTCAACCTGCTCGATCAGCGCCTCGCCCTCCAGCCTGGAGGCCAGGGTATCGATACGAATGTCCGGGTTCAGCGCCGCCAGCGTCTGTTTTGCCGACTCAACCTTGGGCTCGCCGACGCGGTCACTGGTATGTACGATCTGGCGCTGCAGGTTGGTCAGGTCCACCTGATCGTCATCCACCAGCACCAGGTGGCCGACGCCGGCTGACGCCAGGTAGATAGCCGCAGGGCTACCCAGTCCGCCGAGACCGACGATCAGCACCCGACTGTTGAGCCAGGCTTCCTGTCCGTCGATCTCCACTTCCGGCAGCATGATCTGGCGGCTGTATCTCAGCAGTTGTTCATCGGATAACACCTGTTCACTCCTGTCCTGTTTCAAGCGAATCTGTTTCAGCCTGCTTCAAGCGTTGGCCGCGGGGCGCGGTTCAGCCTGGCCAGCGGGCTTGTGTCACCCGCGGCTGGCCGGCGAGGTCCCGGATCAGCTCAATATCGATGTAACCGCTCTGGGCCAGCAACTGCGCCACCGCCTCTGCCTGATTGTAGCCGTGTTCCAGCAACAACCAGCCAGCGGGTTTCAGCCGCGAACGGCACTGTTCGGCGATCAAGCGGATATCGGCAAGCCCAGACTCCCCGGCCACCAGTGCGGACAGCGGCTCATAGCGCACATCGCCCTGGCTCAGATGAGGGTCATCGGCCTCGATATAGGGAGGGTTGGAGACGATCATCTCGAACTCGCCGTGCAGTGGTTCGCACCAGCTGCCGGTAAGGATCTCCACGTTGGGTATAGCATTCCGCGCCTGGTTACGCCGCGCCAGCTCGGCGGCGGCTTCCACCCGATCACAGGCCAGCACCTGCCAGTTCGGCCGTTCGCTGGCCAGGGCCAGGGCGATAGCGCCGGTGCCCGTACCCAGATCGGCCACCCGGAAGGGGCCATCCGGCAGCAACGCCAGCGCCGCCTCCACCAGGGTTTCGGTATCCCCCCGGGGGATCAGCGTATCGGCGCTAACTTCCAGCGTCAGGGTCCAGAAATCGCGCAGGCCGGTCAGGTGCGCCACCGGCTCGCCAGCCACCCGACGCTCCAGCAGCACGAGAAACTCGTCGCGCTGCGCGGCGGTCAGTTCCTTTTCCGGCCAGGTGAAGAGGTAGCTGCGCGGTTTATCGAGCAGATGACAGAGCAGCAGCTCGGTATCGAGCCGGGCGGTATCGGAATGGATGCTTGCAGCGCCCAGCGCGAGCGCCGCTTCGATAGAAAGAGGTAATGCCGGTTCGCTCATGATCAGCCCTCGGCCGAGAGTTCACCCAGCTGTTCCGCCTGATGCTCCTGCAGCAGCGGTCCGATCACTGAATCCAGATCGCCCTGCATCACTTCACTGAGCTTGTAGATAGTCAGGTTGATGCGGTGGTCGGTGACTCGCCCCTGGGGGAAGTTGTAGGTACGGATGCGCTCGGAACGGTCGCCGGAGCCCACCAGGCTCTTGCGGGTGCTCGCCTGGGCGGCGTTGTGCCTGTCCATTTCCGCCTGTTGCAGGCGCGACGCCAGCAGCCCCATCGCCTTGGCGCGGTTCTTATGCTGGGAGCGCTCTTCCTGACACTCCACCACCACGCCGGTAGGGATGTGCGTAATACGGATCGCGGAGTCGGTCTTGTTGACGTGCTGACCACCGGCACCGGAGGCGCGGAAGGTATCCACACGCAGGTCCGCTTTGTTGATCTCGATGGCGGCCGCCTCATCCATTTCCGGCATCACCGCGACGGTGCAGGCGGAGGTGTGGATACGTCCCTGGGATTCGGTCTCCGGCACGCGTTGTACGCGGTGTGCACCGGATTCAAACTTGAGACGCGAGTAGACCGCGTCGCCAGCGACACGGGTAATAATCTCTTTATAGCCGCCGTGTTCGCCTTCACTGGCGCTGATCACTTCAACGCGCCAGCCACGCTGTTCGGCGTAACGTGAATACATACGGAACAGGTCGCCGGCAAAGATCGCCGCCTCGTCACCGCCGGTGCCGGCTCGAACTTCCAGAAAGACGTTGCGACCGTCATTGGGATCTTTCGGCAGCAACAGAATCTCAAGCTCACCTTCCAGTGCCTCGATCTGCTCCTTCGCCGCGTCGATCTCCTCCTTCGCCATTTCACGAAGATCGGGGTCGGAATCCTCCAGCATCAGCTGTGCTTCAGCGAGGTTTTCCTGCGCCTGGTTCCAGTCGCCGAACGCCTGTACGACAGGTTCAATCTCTGAATATTCGCGGGAGTAATCACGGAAGCGGTTCTGATCGTTAATTACCTCGGGCTCGCTGAGCAGGGCAGCAAGTTCCTCGTAACGATCGCTAAGCTTCTCGAGCTTGGTCTGAATCGAGTCTTTCATCTAACGGAGCCTGTCAGTTATCGCGCTCGGCGGGCGGACTGAGCTGGTACAGTTCCTGAACCAGCCCCGCCAGATCGGTGCGCCCCTCAGCGGAGGCCTTGCGCAGCTGCACCGTGGGCTGGTGCAGCATCTTGTTGGTAATTCCACGGGCCAGCTGCTGCAGCACCTGTTCGGGGTCGCGCCCCTGTCCCAGCTGCTTCATCGCCTTTTCCAGCTCGCCATCACAGATCGCCTGGCCCTGCTCACGCAGTGCCGTAAGCGTGTCCACCGCTTCCAGCTCGCGCAGGCGGCTGAGAAACGCATGGGCGCCGGCTTCGATAATCGCTTCTGCATCAGCGGCGGCACTCTCGCGGCTGCGCTGGTTCTCCTCGATCACCTCGGTCAGGTCATCGACGGTATAGAGGTAGACATCATCGAGGTCCGCCACCTGGGGTTCGATATCGCGGGGGACGGCAATATCGACCATAAACATGGGGCGGTGTTTGCGCTTCTTCAGCGCCGTTTCCACCGCGCCCTTGCCCAGAATCGGCAGCTGGCTGGCGGTGGAGGAGATCAGAATATCGGCCTTGGGCAGCGCCTCCGGCATTGCCGAAAGCTCGATCGCCTCGCCATTTACCTCGTCGGCCAGGGCATGAGCGCGCGCCAGGGTACGGTTGGCCACGGTAATCGAGCGCACCCCCGCCTGTTTCAGGTGGCGAGCCACCAGCTCGATGGTTTCACCCGCGCCAATCAGCAGTGCATGGCTATCGCCCAGATCTGCAAAAATATGTTCCGCCAGGCTCACCGCCGCATAAGCCACAGACACAGGGTTCTGGCCGATGGCGGTTTCGGTACGAACCTGCTTGGCGATGGAGAAGGTGTGCTGGAACAGACGTCCCAGCTCAGCGCCGACCATGCCGGCCTGCTGGGAGACGCTGAAGGCGCTTTTCAGCTGACCAAGAATCTGCGGCTCGCCCAGCACCAGCGAATCCAGCCCGCTGGCCACGCGCATCATGTGGCGTACGGCTTCCTCATCGCGATAGATATAGCTGCACTTTTCCAGCTCGGCGGGATCAAGACCGTGGTAACGGCCGATCCACTCCAGCACCAGGCGGATATCGGTGAGATCGGTAGCGCAGTAGAGTTCGGTGCGGTTGCAGGTGGACAGAATCGCCACTTCCTGCAGGCTGGCGTGATCACGGGCAGCACTCATCGCCTCGCCGAGCTGCTCGGGAGCGAAAGACACGCGCTCCCGCACCTCGACCGGAGCCGTCTTGTGATTGATCCCGAATGCCAGCAACGCCATAGACTGAGGTTCACACTACCCTACTTGTACAAGCGCGACATCATACACCTTTCAACGCCACGGATTAAGCCATCGTCGTTAGACGTCAACCGGGGCGATATCAAGAAAAAGGGTTTTCTTTCTCTCCACCCCCGCAACTTCCCTTCGCCCTTTGCTGTCCTCTATAGTGCACCTTTGGACTCAAGATCAGACTCAGGATCAGAGCAGCGATGAGAACAACCGGGATCACACTACTGATCGGCACTCTGCTACTCGGCGGCTGTGCCAGCGTAACGCCTCCCCAGCAGAGCGGCATCGATACCGACTATCAGCCGGGGCAGCCCGTCTACACCCCAGGCGAGCTGAACCGGGAGTCCCTCTATGAGCTGATGGCTGCCGAGATCGCAGGCCAGCAGCGAGACTTCGACACCGCGCTGGATTTCTACCTGAGCCAGGTGAAGAAATCCCGTGATCCCGCCGTGGCCGAGCGCGCCACCCGCATAGCCCAGTTCATGCGTAACCCCGATGCGGTGCTCGAAGCGGCAACGATCTGGTCGGAAGCATCGCCGGACAATCCTGAACCGGATCATATCCGCGCTACCATCCTGATCAGCGAAGAACGTTTCGACGAGGCGCTGCCGGTACTGGAGCGCATACTCGACGACGGCAGCTCCGAGGCAGTACTGATTCTTGGCAGTAAAAGCCAGGAACTGTCGGTAGAATCCGCCAAGCGCTATGACGAACTGCTGGCCCGCTACTCCGCCGACGAGCCTGAACGCCTCGATCTGCTGCTGACCCGCGCCCTGCTGAAGCGCCGTGCCGGCGACGATGACGGCGCGCTGGCGCTGCTCGATCAGGGCCTGACCATCGAACCAGGCCAGACCGATCTGCTGCTGCAGAAGGTCGATATTCTGCGCACCCGCGGCCAACAGAAGGCGGCACTTTCCCTGATCGACCAGGGGCTCGACGCCAGCCCGGAGCAGAGTCAGTTGCGTGTACAGAAGGCGCAGTTGCTGATCGCCACCGATCCCGAAGCAGCGGTAGCGCTGATCGACGACATCATTGCGGAGCAGCCGGATGAGCGCCAGCTGCATTATTACTTCGCCCTGCTGACCCTGGAGCATGAACAGTACGCCGCCAGCCGTCGCATCCTCGAGCAGATGGCGCTGCAGGATCCGCACAACAGCAACCTGAACTTTTACCTCGGCATCATCGATGAAACGGAGGGCGATACCGAAAGCGCCCTGCAACATTTCCTCTCGGTGAGCTCCGGTCCCAACCTGCCCCAGGCTTACAGCCATGCGGTTGAACTGTTCGACAGCGCGGAAGACCGCGCCCAGGTGGCGGAGATTATCGACCAGGGCATCAAACGCCACCCCGGCCTTGCGACCCGGCTGCGCCTGACCGAAGCCAACTGGCTGCAGAGCCGAGGCCTGGAAACCGAAGCCCTGACGCTGCTGGAAAGCGCTCTCAAGCGCGACCCCGCCGATGTGAGCCTGCTATATACCTATGCACTGCTGATTGAACCCCAGGATCCACAGAAGATGCTCTCCAACCTGGAGCGCGCCATCGAACTGGACCCGCAGAACGGTATGCTGCAGAACGCCCTCGGCTATTCGCTGACACTCTATACCGAAGACTACGAACGCGCCCACGACCTGATCTCCAAGGCTCTGGAGCAGCACCCGGACGATGCCGCCGTGCTCGACTCCATGGGTTGGGTGCTGTTCAAACTAGGCCGCGCTCAGGAGGCACTCAACTTCCTGCAGCGCGCCTATGACGCCTCCGAAGATCCCGAAGTGGCCAGCCACCTGGTCGAAGTACTCTGGCAACTCGACCGTACCGAAGAGGCTCAGCGCCTGTTGCAGGAAAACCTGGAGAAGTCGCCGGACGATAAACACCTACTGGAGATCGAACAGCAGTTGGGAGTCACTCAGTGACACGGATACTGCTACTTTCTATTGCCCTGCTGCTGAGCGCCTGTTCCTCGATCCAGTCTCCGCCCACGGCTCCCGATGCCAACCTCCAGGGCAAACTGGACAACGACTGGCAGTTCAGCGGCAAGGCTGGCATTCGCCAGGGCAACAGCGCCGACTCCGCCAATATCGACTGGCATCAGCAGGATCAAGCCTACGAAGTCCGCCTCAGCGGCCCCCTGGGCCAGGGCGGTGCAGTGATCAGCGGCGACAGCAACAGCGTCGAGATGCAGGTCTCCGGTGAAAGCGAGACTTACCGCGGTCGCACCCCCGAAGAGGTGATGTACCAGGCGCTGGGCTGGTATCTGCCGGTGAGCCAGGCACGCTACTGGGTGCAGGGACTGCCCGACCCCGCCTACCCATCCACACCGCTAAGTGATGCCAGCGGCTTCGAACAACTCGGTTGGCGTGTGGAAATCCAGCGTCTAACCGAGGTAAATCCCGACCTGATCCTGCCCGGCAGACTGGAGTTCACCTACCAGGATCTGCGTCTGAGGCTGGTGATTCGGGACTGGCAGCCGTAATTAATCCCAATTTCCCCATCAGGGGTTGATTTTCCCGACCTGTTTACCGAAAATACGCGCCTTCTTGGATTGGCGGTTAGCCGCCATGAATACAGGGGTATCGCCAAGCGGTAAGGCACTGGATTCTGATTCCAGCATGCGCAGGTTCGAATCCTGCTACCCCTGCCAAATTAAGTTATCGATGACTGACTCCCTTTCAGCGACTTCGTCCGCCAACCCAGACTCAATCAAAAAGGTACGCGCCGTGTCTAAAATGATGGTTTTCACCGGCAACGCTAACCCTGCGCTGGCGCAGAAAGTGGTCGAGCGGCTGGACATCCCGCTGGGCAAGGCTAACGTCACCCGCTTCAGCGATGGCGAAGTCAGCGTCGAAATCCAGGAGAACGTGCGTGGTAAGGATGTTTTCATCATCCAGTCCACCTGTGCTCCGACCAACGACAACCTGATGGAACTGATCGTGTTCGCTGACGCCATCCGCCGTGCATCGGCGACCCGTGTCACCGCGGTCATCCCGTACTTCGGTTACGCCCGTCAGGATCGTCGTCCGCGTTCGGCCCGTGTACCGATCAGCGCCAAGGTCGTTGCCAGCATGATCTCCAACGTCGGCATCGACCGCGTTATGACTGTCGATCTGCACGCCGACCAGATTCAGGGCTTCTTCGATATCCCTGTGGACAACGTTTACGGCTCCCCGGTACTGCTCGATGACATTCTCGACCAGACCTACGACTACCCGATCGTTGTATCCCCGGACGTGGGCGGTGTAGTCCGTGCCCGCGCTGTCGCCAAGCAGCTCGACTGCGACCTGGCGATCATCGACAAGCGTCGTGAGAAAGCGAACGAAGCCCAGGTAATGAACATCATTGGTGATGTCTCCGGCCGTACCTGCATCCTCGTCGATGACATGTGCGACACCGCCGGCACCCTGTGCAAAGCGGCCAAAGCCCTGAAAGACAAAGGCGCATCCCGCGTGGTTTCCTACGTGACCCACCCGGTACTGTCTGGCCCGGCCATCAACAACATCACCAATTCCGAGCTGGATGAACTGGTCGTCACCGACACCATCCCGCTTTCAGATGCAGCTGTTAAATGTGACAAGATCCGCCAGCTGACTCTGGCTCCCATGCTTGCCGAAGCGGTACGCCGCGTCTGCAACGAGGAGTCTATCAGCGCCATGTTTCGCTAAGCGATTCAGGCCTGAACGTACCGGCTACGTCCGGTACATACGCACCCGCAAGGGTTAAGAAATACTGCACGCTTCTGGTCGCGGAAGCCTGCAGTTTTTATCTATTTAAAGGTAAATAAAAATGTCTACGATTGTACTGAACTCTCAGACCCGTAACGATCAGGGCAAAGGTGCGAGCCGCCGCCTGCGTCGCGAAGGTCAGATCCCGGGCATCCTGTACGGAAGCGGTGAGCCGGTAAACCTGTCCGTTAACGCTAACGAACTGTACAAAGCTGAGCTGGTAGAAGGCTTCTTCTCCTCCAAGCTGGCTCTGAACGTCGATGGCCAGGAAACTACCGTCATCATCAAAGACCTGCAGCGTCACCCGTTCAAGCCGCTGATCCTGCACGCTGACTTCCAGCGCGTTGACGACAGCAAGAAGATCAAGATCCAGGTTCCGCTGAACTTCGTTAACTTCGGTCGTTCTGCAGCTGCTAAAGCATCTGCCAAGTTCGCCGTTGAAGCTCAGACTGTTGAAATCCTGTGTCTGCCGACTGCTCTGCCGGAAGCTCTGGACGTTGATCTGACCAACATCGAACTGGGCCAGATCGCTCACCTTTCCGACATCACTCTGCCGGAAGGTGTTGAGATCGTTGCTCTGCGTCGCGGCGAAGACCACGACCAGGGTATCGGTTACTGCTACTCTCCGCGCGGCGCGAAGAAGTAATTGTAGCTTGATCGTATCGGCATGAATGACACTATCTCTCTGATCGTCGGGCTGGGTAATCCTGGCCCCCAATATGAGCAGACCCGTCATAATGCCGGTGCTGAGCTGGTGGAGCAGCTTGCTGCCCACCAGCACACTACCCTGCAGCCCGAAAGCAAATACAAGGGGCTGTACGGCAAGATTCTGATTGAAGGTCAGCCGGTACACCTACTGATACCCACTACCTTCATGAACCTGAGCGGACAATCCGTCGCCGCCCTCGCCAACTTTTTCAAGATCCCGGTCAGCGCCATTCTGGTAGCTCACGACGAACTCGATATCGCCCCTGGCACCGCACGCCTGAAAAAAGGTGGTGGTCATGGCGGCCATAACGGCCTGCGCAGCATCATCAGCCAGATGGGCAACAATCGTGACTTCTACCGCTTGCGTTTAGGTATCGGTCACCCGGGACATGCCAGCCAGGTCTCCAACTTCGTACTCAGCAAAGCACCGCAGCAGGAGCGCGAACTGACCCAGGCGGCCATTGACGAGGCGCTGCGCCAGTTACCGCTGGCTATCAAGGGCGATTGGTCCCGCGCCATGAACCATCTGCATAGCTTTAGTGCAAAAGCCTAAACGTTTTAACGCGAGCGCCTGACCCCAGGCCCTAAACAGGATTTTCATCATGGGATTCAAATGCGGCATCGTAGGCCTGCCCAACGTCGGTAAGTCCACACTGTTCAACGCCCTGACCAAGTCTGGCATCGCGGCGGAAAACTTCCCGTTCTGCACCATCGAGCCCAACTCAGGCATCGTTCCCATGCCCGATCCGCGTCTCGATGCGCTGTCTGCCATCGTCAAGCCAGAGCGCGTTGTACCGACCACCATGGAATTCGTTGATATCGCGGGCCTCGTGGCCGGCGCATCCAAGGGTGAAGGCCTGGGTAACAAGTTCCTGGCCAACATCCGCGAGACAGACGCCATCGCTCACGTTGTGCGCTGCTTCGAAGATGACAACGTTATCCACGTGGCTAACCGCATCCACCCGCTGGAAGATATCGAGACTATCAACCTGGAGCTGGCACTGGCGGACCTGGAGTCCTGCGAGAAGCAGCTGCAGCGCGTTCAGCGCAGCGCCAAGGGTGGTGACAAGGAATCGGTTGCCGCCAAGGCCGTGCTTGAAAAACTGATCCCGCACCTGGAAGAGGGCCAGCCGGTCCGCTCGCTGGAACTCTCCGAAGAGGACCAGAAGCTGCTGCCGAGCTTCCACCTGCTGACCACCAAGCCGACAATGTACATCGCCAACGTGGCCGAAGACGGTTTCGAGAACAACCCCTGGCTGGACCAGGTACGTGAACTCGCAGCCGCCGAAAACGCCAGCGTCGTGCCGGTCTGCAACAAGCTGGAAGCGGAAATCGCCGAACTGGAAGATGACGAAAAGAGCATGTTCCTGGAAGAGATGGGCATGGAAGAACCAGGCCTGGACCGTGTTATCCGCGCCGGTTACTCACTGCTCGGCCTGCAGACCTACTTCACCGCTGGCGTTAAGGAAGTACGCGCCTGGACCGTACGCGTCGGCGCTACCGCCCCGCAGGCGGCCGGAGTTATCCACACCGACTTCGAAAAAGGCTTCATCCGCGCTGAAGTGGTCGGCTACGACGACTTTATCGAGTACAAGGGTGAACAGGGCGCGAAAGACGCCGGTAAATGGCGCCTGGAAGGCAAGGAATACATCGTCAAAGACGGCGACGTGGTCCACTTCCGCTTTAACGTCTGATCCGCTATATCGTTGATTAAAAAAGCCAGCCAGAGTGCTGGCTTTTTTGTTGTTGCTCTTAAACCACCTCCTATGGAGGTAGTGATCGTCGAATCGCGGCTAGGCCTTTCTCGTGCTTTCGCGAAGACGGGGCTCGATATCTCATGACTGCCTGAGCGCAGCAATCCATCCCCTTTGGCGTAGCCGAGCATCGCAGGCTGAAAGAGAAATAAGGGAAGGGCTGTTTGAGCAGCTATGCTGCGAGTTTCCCTTCCCGCTCTTTCAGACGAGAAGCACAGGGAAGTCGGCATAGCCGACCTAGCCACAGGGGCGGCTTGGGATTATCAAGGGGGTTGCCGCCAACCCCCTTGATTCGCCAGCAGGCGAAACCTGCACCTCCTACCGCATCTCCCGCAGGGCACGCTTGGCGGACACATGCCCCTGGGCAGCGGCCTGCTTGAGCCAGTGCTTGGCCTGATCGCTATCCTTGTCCAGCCCGACACCAGTCATCAGCATAACGCCCAATGCGTATTGCGAGCCGGCATCGCCCAGCTGCGCCGCCTGCAGAAACAGTTCGGCGGCGCGGCCAAGATCCTTTTCGACATGCACGCCCGATTCGTAGATCCAGGCCAGTCGATTCATCGCTGCCGCATCGCCCTGCTCCGTAAGCTGCGTCAATACCGCCACGGCCTGGTCCGATTCGCCATCAAGCAACAGCGCTTCGGCTTTTTGCATTCCATCATCCTGCGTTGAGTGTTCATTCATTCCCTGGAGCAACGCTGCCGCATCGGTATCTCCCGCCAATGCAGCCCTGTATAGCCAGTACCTGGCCTCATCGATGTCAGTCGCCATACGCGGATCCCGCAGATAAAGAAGTCCCAATCGATAGGAAGCCGAGCGGCTGCCCGCCAGTGCGGCTTCACGGTAATAGGCCAGCGCCTGCTCCAGGTCTGCCTCCACGCCCAAACCGTCGTCATAGAGGATTCCCAGATTGAATCGCGCCTCGGCCCGCGCGCTGCCATCGATGCTCATCCACATCCGCTGCGCCGTGTCGTAATTGGCCATCTTGAACTCTGCGTACGCCTTGAACAGCTGCACCGAAGGCTGGGCAGAGTAAAAATCGTCCGGCAGCTCGTTAACATCTGTCGCCTGCGCAAAGGGAATGCAAAAAATGGCCATCAACGGCCAGCTCCGCAACATGGCAAAACTCCTTGTTATTTTTATTTTCAGGTTGCTCAGAGCATTGAAGTCCGCAAGCTTGCAGCGGGCAATACCACCTTGGTATCCCCTGCCCTGGCGAGGGTTTAAAGGAATGACTCAAGTCTATAAAAACAACCAGTTTTTTGTCGGCATTGAGTGTTGACAGGCAATCAGAAAAAGAGAATAATTCGCGCCTCTAAAGCGTGGCAATATAGCTCAGTTGGTTAGAGCAACGCATTCATAATGCGTGGGTCGCAGGTTCGAGTCCCGCTATTGCCACCATTTAGAATTGACAGGTGTAGGGGTATCGCCAAGCGGTAAGGCAACGGGTTTTGATCCCGTCATGCGCAGGTTCGAATCCTGCTACCCCTGCCACGTTTTGATAGTGGCAATATAGCTCAGTTGGTTAGAGCAACGCATTCATAATGCGTGGGTCGCAGGTTCGAGTCCCGCTATTGCCACCATTGAAACACCACATTGTAGGGGTATCGCCAAGCGGTAAGGCACTGGATTCTGATTCCAGCATGCGCAGGTTCGAATCCTGCTACCCCTGCCACCTCCCGTGACACAATTCCGTTACAACCTCCCGCTTTAGTCTCCGTTAAAACACCTTAGCTGTAATATCCTGCTCAACTTTAGCCTTAGCTTCTGTCCGGATATGTATTACTGCGCTGACAGTCGAGTTCACTCAGGCTAGTATGTAATTCGCATCCACCCTAACAGTCAGCCAGGTTATGACAGCCCTATCAGAATCCAGTTACAGCATTCTCGACAAGCTTTCTTCCGGGTCCAGACAGCACCGGTCCGTTAATCTGCTCTTTGTTGGCTTTCCAAGCGAGCAAGTAGACCCTCTGCTATCCCTGGTTCGCACCGGCCGCATGGCGCCACGAGGGCGTCACGTAAATACCCGCGAGGAGCTTTCACAGGCTCTGAGCGAGCGTTCCTGGGACCTGCTGCTATGTACAGGCAACGCCAATGATCCGCATCTGCCTTACAACGTGGTCCACCAGCTTACCCAGCATGACCGAGATATCCCCGTCATCGAGCTGAGTGCGGATTCTTCCCCCGCGGCCCAGCTGCGCTCCTGGAAAGATGGTATTCAGGCACTGCTGCCCGAAAACCCCGGCGAACTGCTGCTGCACGTTATGCGCCACCTGATCAGCGAGCTGGATATCCGCCGCCGCCTGCGCCAGACCGAGGCGATGCTGGAAGTAGC
The DNA here is from genome assembly GCF_900108065.1 of Marinobacterium lutimaris. Lineage (GTDB taxonomy): Bacteria > Pseudomonadota > Gammaproteobacteria > Pseudomonadales > Balneatricaceae > Marinobacterium_D > Marinobacterium_D lutimaris. Next base: position 125,426 of record NZ_FNVQ01000004.1, read on the forward strand.
CGAGCGTCATTACCACCAGCAAGTACTGAACTCGGCCGACGCCATCGGCTACCTGAACGAAGGCGGATTCGTTTTCGCCAACGACAGCCTGGTCACCCTGCTTGGGTTCGACAACGCGCGCCAGCTGGTCGGTCACTCCCTGTCGGAACTGCTGCCACCCGCGGACCAGGAACTGCTGAACGAATCGCTCTCTCGCCTGTTTGAGAAACATGAGCCGGTAGACACCACCCTGGATCTGTCGCTGCAGCGCGCCGATAACACCACAATCAGCGTCAATGCCGAACTCCAGACCAATCGCTACGAGGGCCAGCTCTGCCTGACCCTGACGGCGAAATCGGATTATGATCTGGCACTGGCGCTGGGCCGACATGACGAAGATCCTCTCACCGGCCTCAAGAACGGGACTTTCCTGACCCAGAAGCTGGATGAAACCGCCCAGAAGGCTCTGAGTGGTGGCCACGATGCCCACCTGATCTATCTGCGCCTTAATCAGTTTCGCGATATCAACGATACCCAGGGCCAGGAAGCGGGCGAAACCCTGCTTACCGCGATTGCAGAGCGGCTGGCCAAGGCGTTTCCTGCACCACACCTGCCCTGCCGCCTGGAAGACGACAGCTTTGCCATTCTGTTCGTCCATCCCGATACCGAGGCGACCCAGAAGATCGGCCGCAAGCTGTTCCGCCAGGTTTCCGATCTACAGGTGCCTTTCGGCCAGGCCGCGCTCAACAGCTCCGCAGCGGTAGGTATAGTCACTATCAACGATAATGCACCGCCCGCCAGCGAACTGCTGAACCGCGCCCATATCGCGGTTAATTCCCTAGATGACGGCAAAGGCTGCTCGGTATATCGCAGCCAGTCCAGCCTGCATATGCATCAGGACGATGACGCCATCAAGCGGATTCTGGACGCGATCACCGATTGCCGCCTGAAGATGCTGTTCCAGCCGGTGGTCTCCCTGACCGAAGAGAGCGAAGAGCACAACTACGAAGTGCTTATCCGCATGCTGGATGAGAACAACGCCCCGCTGGTACCCAGCCTGTTCATGACCGCAGTGGAACAGAGCGACGTCATGGTGAAGATGGACCGCTGGGTAGTGGAACGCTCGCTGCAGATGCTCAAGACCGAACTCGACAAGGGTTTCCGCAACCGCCTGTTTATCAACATTGCCGGTCGTTCACTGCAGAGCAAGTCGCTGCTCGACTGGGTCGAACATGTGATCGGCGAACTGCAGATACCGCCTAACCTGGTGGTATTCCAGATCAGCGAAACCGATGCCGCCAGTAATATTGATCAGGCCCGCCGCTTCGCCGAAAGGGTCAACGCCCTGAACTGCCAGCTCTGCCTGAAACACTTTGGCAGCTCGCCCAACTCCCACCGGGTGTTCGCCAGCATTCATGCCGACTACATCAAGCTCGATGCCGCCTATGTGCAGGACCTGGAAAGCGGGGATCTGACCATCAAGGAGATGCAGGAACAGTTACAGCCAGTGGCCGCCGAGGGCCGGATACTGATCGCGCCGATGGTCGAAAACAACAAGATCATCAGCAAGCTGTTCCGTTGCGGTATCCAGCTGATCCAGGGTTACTACCTGCAGCCACCGCGAGAGGCGATGGATTACGATTACTTTGAGTAATGAGGCTTTAAGTAAGCCTCATACACCAACCTGCATAGCAGCTGGCTTTGCATGAAGCTCGCTATAGGGAAGCCTGGATAGACCTACCGACTAATGCCGGGATCACCCATATCCGCTTCCTTTTCGAGGCCGGTTTCGTCTGCTGCCGAGCAAAGGGACTTGTACGGCTTTCGTTGCCAAGTAAGTCCCTTTGCAATCCCAAACCGCCCCTAAGTCTTGGTCGGCTGCGCCGACTACCCTGTGCTTCTCGTCTGAAAGAGCGGGACGGGCTTACTTATTCAGAATCAGTCGGCTTCGCCTCAAACAACCCGTCCCTTGTTTCTCTTTCAGCCTGCGATGCTCGGCTGCGCCAAAGGGGATCGATTATACGCTCAGACAGCAATGAGACATCGAGCCCTGTTAACAATCAGGCGCAAGACAGACACGACCGATAACACCTAAATAAGAGGTAAGGACTTCAAACTAAAAGGCCGGCTTGGATAGCCGGCCTTTTATTATTTTCAGCACTACCCGAATCAGAGTGCGCGGTCGCGATCGCGGAAGCCGATCAGGTAAAGAATACCGTCCAGCCCCAGGGTGGAGATGGCGTTCTTGGCGCTGCGGCGTACCAGCGGCTTGGCTCGGAACGCGATACCCAGGCCAGCGATAGAGAGCATCGGCAGGTCGTTGGCGCCATCGCCGACAGCAATGGTCTGCTCCAGGCGTACACCTTCCTTCTCGGCGATTTCACGCAGCAGTTGCGCCTTGCGCTCACCGTTGACGATCTCACCGACCACTTCACCGGTCACCTTGCCATCCTGGATATCCAGCTCGTTGGCGTGGATATAATCGAAGCCCAGCTTCTGCTGCAGGTGGCGGGCAAAGTAGGTGAAGCCACCGGAGAGAATCGCGGTTTTAAAGCCCAGCGCACGCAGGTTGGAGACCAGCTCTTCAACGCCCTCGGTCATCGGCAGCCGCTGTGCGATCTGTTCCAGAACGCTGGCATCCAGTCCCTTCAACAGGCCGACGCGGCGGCGGAAGCTCTCGTTGAAGTCGATCTCGCCACGCATGGCCGCTTCGGTAATCTCGATCACCTGGTCGCCAACACCCGCCTCTTTCGCCAGCTCGTCGATCACTTCCGCCTCGATCAACGTAGAGTCCATATCGAACACCACCAGGCGGCGGTTGCGACGGTAGATATCGTCCTTCTGGAAGGCAATATCCACATCCAGCTCGGAAGCGGCTTTCAGGAACGCCTCACGCAGCTCGCTCGCGTCAGCCGGCATGCCACGTACCGAGAACTCGACACAGGCGTTGGTTTTCGAATCCTGATCATCATCCAGACCAACACGGCCGGACAAACGGCTGATATTGTCGATATTGAGGCCGTGGCAGGCGGCGATATCGGTGACCCGGGCGATATGGGTCGCGGTGATGCGGCGTGCCAGCAGCGTGATGATATGACGGGTTTTGCCCTGGCCTTCAACCCACTCCGAGTAGGCGTCATCGCTGACCGGCTCAAAACGTGCCTGCAGGTTGAGCTCATGGGCCTTGAACAGGATATCGCGCAGCACCGGCGAAGATTCCGCCTCCTGCGGCACCTGGATCAGCATGCCGAGCGACAGGGTGTTGTGGATAACTGCCTGGCCGATATCAAGAATACCGATTCCGTAACGGGCCAGAATAGCCGTCATCTCAGAGGTCACACCGGGTTTATCCTCACCCGACAGGGTGAGCAGAATAATTTCGTGCATCGCGTATAGATCCGTCCGTCGCCGAACTCGTGAAAGTGAATGTGCGGATAGGGGCGTAAGTATACCGTTTTTCCCGCCCTCTACCGAGTCGGGCCGGGAATCCAGTATAGTTTCCCAATGAACCGCCCTATGCCCTGACACTTTGCCGAGATTCTGTGACCGAACAACTACTCGACCTGGCCCGCCAAAATCCGCTGCTCCTACCATTGCTGGTAGGCCTTATCTCCTTCGCCGAAAGCGTGGCGTTTATCGGTCTGGTGGTGCCGGGTGTGGCAATCCTGTTTGCCCTCAGCGCCCTCTCCGGCAGCCTGGAAGCCGCCTTGATACCACTGATCGCCGGTGGCGTGATCGGAGCGATCATCGGTGATCAGCTCAGTTTCCTGCTGGGCAGATACTTTGGCCCTTCCCTGCAGGAGCGCTGGCCGCTAAGCCGCTATCCGGAATGGCGACAGAGGGGAGAAACCTTTTTCCGCCGCCGTGGCGGCACCAGCATCGTTATCGGCCGCTTTATCGGCCCGGTGCGGCCGCTGATCCCGTTTATCGCCGGCAGCTGCAAGATGCCGCCCGCACGCTTCACCCTGATTAACGGCTGCTCGGCCCTGGCCTGGTCGCCGGCCTACCTGCTGCCAGGATATCTCACCGGCATGGGCTTCAAACACCTGCCGCTGATCGAGGAACAGGGCACCTTTATCCTGGTAGCGATCATCAGCCTGGTGATCGGCTTTCAGCAGATCCATGTGCGCCTGCATCCCGACGCCGGGCTCTGGCACTGGCTGGCAAACCGCCGCCTCAATCCCCGCCTGACTTCGATCCTCAGCCTGCTGCTGATCAGCAGTACTCTGTTCGGCTTTAGCATCTGGGCGCAGCTGTCCGGACGTTTTGCCGCCATCAATGAGGGGCTGTACGCGCTGCTCTACGGTATCGGTCAAAAGATCACTCCTGTTGCACAGTTCATCACCCACCTTGGCGATCCGCCCCTGCTGATAGGGCTTACCGCGCTGGCGGCACTGATCGGCTTACTGGTGTATCGCGACAGAGGCAGCCTGATACTGCTGCTGGGCGGACTCACCGCTGCGCTGAGCAACCATCTGCTGAAGGAGAGTTTTCAGGTGGCGCGTCCCGAAGCGGGACAGGCGATCCTGCAGAGCTACAGCTTCCCCAGCGGACATAGCAGCGGCGCCTGCGCTGTCTACGCCATACTGGCGATCTGGCTGCTGAGCGGGCAAAGCCATCGCACACGCCATATCGGCTATATGCTCACTGCTGGGCTGATACTGCTGATCGGCCTGTCACGAGCCCTGCTGGGCGTGCACTGGCCACTGGATATTATGGCGGGATGGCTTGAGGGGTTGATGCTGGCCGCGTTGTTCCGTCTATGGCTGCATCGCTATCCACCGGAACGGACACTGGCGTTGACCCGGACCCTGCCGCTGTTAGGGCTGCCGATCCTTGTCTACGCCAGTGTAATGACTCTTTTCTAAAGCCCGGATCTAAATCTCTGTTCAGAAACCCGGGTTTAAGCCCAGGTCTATGCCCAAGATCGAATCCGCAAAAGTAAGCCGGGCTTTCGCCCGGCTTTATCACTTCAAGATTTAGGACTTAGAACTTAAAACTTAGAACTCAGGGAATGAGCCTCAAGATTTACTGCGTCGAGCCCGCGGCGGGAGCTTCGGCTTGGTAGAAGCCTTGCGTTTGGCCTTACGCGGTCCCTTATCGTCAGAGACCCGCGCACGCGCCTTACCGCTACCGCCCCCTGGGCCGCGGGAATCACCGCGACCGTCATTACGACCATCGCTACGGCCATCGGGTCCGAGCTTGCCGGACGCCAGCAACTCACGCTTGCTCGGTTTTTTTGTCGGTGCAGAACCCGGCTGATCCGCAAGTTCAAAGTCGATCTTGCGCTCGTCCAGGTCGACACGCACCACCTTCACCTTCAGCGCGTCACCCAGCTTGAACACCTTGCGGGTGCGCTCGCCGACCAGGCGCTGCTTGGCGGCCTCGAAGTTGTAGTAGTCGCTCGGCAGTGCGGTGATGTGCACCAGGCCTTCAACATAGAGATCGGTCAGTTCGATAAAGGCACCAAAGCCGGTAACGGCAGAGATAACGCCCTCGAACTCTTCGCCGATCTGGCTCTGCATGTATTCGCACTTCAGCCAGGCCACCACGTCACGGGTGGCATCGTCAGCACGACGCTCTGTCATGGAGCAGTGCTCACCCAGGGCAAGCATCTTGTCCATGCCGTAGCCCACCTGGAACGCCGGGTTGGCCTTGAAGCCCTTCGGCCGCTCCACATGCTTGAGCCGCTTGTCGCTATGGATAGCTGAGCGGATCAGGCGATGCACTACCAGGTCCGGGTAGCGGCGGATCGGGGAGGTGAAGTGGGTGTAGGCATCATAAGCCAGACCGAAGTGGCCGTGGTTATCCGGGCTGTAGACCGCCTGCTGCATGGAGCGCAGCATCATGGTCTGGATGATGTGGCGGTCCGGACGGCTTTCGATGGTCTCGGACAGACGCAGATAATCCTTCGGCTCCGGCTTTTCACCGCCCGGCAGGTTAAGACCCAGCTCGCTCAGGTAGGCGCGCAGGTTTTCCAGCTTCTGCTCTTTCGGACCTTCATGGATACGGTACAGCGCCGGCTTCTTCAGCTTGTCGAGGAAGCGCGCGGTAGCCACGTTGGCCATCAGCATGCACTCTTCGATCAGCTTGTGGGCATCGTTACGATGCACCGGAACCAGCTCTTCAATCTTGCGATCTTCGCTGAAAACGATGCGGGTTTCGGTGGTTTCGAAATCCATCGCACCGCGCTCTTCACGCGCCTGACGCAGTTTCTTGTAGAGCCCGTACAGCACTTCCAGATCCGGCACTACTGCAGCGTATTCCTTACGCCACTGCGCGCCCTCGTCGCTGTCCGGCTCCTGCAGCATGGCGCCAACCTTGGTGTAGGTCAGGCGTGCCTTGGAGTTGATCAGGCCTTCGTAGAAGGTGAAGTCCGAGAGCTTGCCGGCGCGAGTGATGTTCATCTCGCAGACCATCGCCAGACGGTCCACCTGCGGGTTCAGTGAGCAGAGGCCGTTGGAGAGCAGCTCCGGCAGCATCGGCACCACGTACTCGGGGAAGTAGACCGAGTTACCGCGATTGATCGCTTCCTGGTCCAGCGCAGAGTCCGGGCGCACGTAATAGGAGACATCTGCAATGGCGACGCGCAGGCGCCAGCCACCAAAGCGCTTCTTCTCGCAGTAAACTGCATCGTCAAAGTCGCGGGCGTCTTCGCCATCGATGGTGACAAACGGCAGATCACGCAGATCGACACGGTTGGTCTTGTCGGACTCACGCACTTCCGGCGTCAGCTCGCCAATCTCCTGGTGAACCTGCTCCGGCCATTCGTTGGGGATATCGTGGCTGTGGATAGCCACCTGAATCTCCATGCCCGCGGCCAGATGATCGCCGAGCACTTCAATAACACGACCACGCGCCGGCTGGCGACGGGTCGGCTGCTGCATCAGTTCCACCACGACGAGCTGACCGGTTTCGTAGCTCAAGCCTGTGGAGGGATCAGGGATAACCATCACCTGGTTGGTGATGCGCTGGTTTTCCGGCACGATGCTGCCGAAGCCGTTCTCGCCGTCAAACTTACCCACAAGCTTGCGGGTGTTGCGCTCGAGCACCTCAACGATCTTGCCTTCACGGCGACCTTTGAAGTCGACGCCGATCTCCTGCACCAGGGCGCGGTCGCCATCGAACAGCTCGCGCATGTTGCGCGGGCTCAAAAACAGATCGTCGCCACCGGCATCGGGCTTAAGGAAGCCAAAGCCGTCACGGTGGCCGATAACACGCCCCGGAATCAGGTTCATCTTCTCGATCAGGCCGAACTCGCCCTTGCGGTTGGAGATCAGCTGACCATCGCGACACATGGCGATCAGACGACGGCGTACCGCCTCGATATCGTCCTCGTCACTAAGGCTAAGTTCGCGGCATAGATGGGGATGTTTGATGGGGGAGCCCCACTTGCGCAGAAATTCCAGCAGGAACTCGCGGCTCGGGACGGGATTGTCGTACTTGCTTGCCTCTTCCTGGGCGTTGGGATCTTTATCTTTCCAGTTGTTACTCATTCGTTTTCCATTTGGGCCGCCCGTTCGCGCTTCGTGCGCAATCAACTTCAGGGCGGTGTATAAATTTCATACTAGGATAGTCGGTTAAACAGCCATCGCCTACACATAGACGACGCGAAAAACAAAAAAGCCGGCACAAGCCGGCTTTTTTCCCGTGGATCAGGGCATATCATCCACTTCAGTCTCTTCTTTCGGTGGCGGAATCAGGTCTTCGCGCTGCACCTTGAGCAGCAGCAACAGGTTAGCCGCCACATAAATAGAAGAGTATGTACCGATACCGATACCGGCCAGCAGCGCCACGGCAAAGCCGAAGATGGTGGTGCCACCGAATATAGCCAGCGCCATCAACACCAGCAAGGTGGTGAACGAGGTCATCAATGTACGGCTCAGCGTCTGGCTCAGTGAGCTGTTCATCACCTCCACCGGAGTTTCGGTGCGCATGATGCGGAAGTTCTCACGGATACGGTCGTAGACCACGATCGTATCGTTAAGCGAGTAACCGATCACCGCCAGAATCGCCGCCAGTACGGTCAGGTCGAACTCCAGCTGCAGGATCGAGAACAGGCCCAGCACGATGATTACGTCATGCACCAGTGCCAGCACCGCGCCGATAGAGAACTTCAGCTGGAAGCGGAACGCCAGGTACAGCATGATCATCGCCAGCGCCAGCAGCATGCCGAGGCCGCCCTGCTCACGCAGCTCTTCACCCACCTGGGAGCCAACAAACTCGTTGCGGCGCAGCTCCAGCGTCTGATCGGGCTCATCCGCCTGCAGACTGGCCAGAATAGTGTCGCCGAGCTTCGGATCGTGGGTTTCACCGAGACGGATCAGCACATCGGTGGCTGCACCGAAGGTCTGTACCGTGACATCGGGGTAACCCGCGTTCTCCATCGACTGACGGATCTTGCCAAGGTCCGCCGGCTGCTGGTAGCCGATCTCGACCAGGCTACCGCCGGTAAAGTCGAGACCGAACTTAAGACCATTCACCGCCAGTGATCCGATAGAGACCAGCAGCAGGATGATCGAGAAGGCCGCCATGATCTTGCGCGGCCCCATGAAGTTATAAATTTTCTTCGTCTTGGACATTATCCTGCTCCTCTCAAAGACCCAGCTTCTTCAGCGTCCGACCGCCGTAGGCCAGGTTGACCAGGGCACGGGTGACGAGAATTGCAGTAAACATGGACGTGAGGATACCGACCGACAGGGTCACGGCGAAGCCCTTCACAGGTCCTGTACCCATGGCGAACAGGATCACCGCCGCCAGCAGCGTCGTGATGTTGGCATCGAGGATGGTGGTATGAGCCCGCGAGAAGCCTGCGTTGATCGCCGACTGTACCGGCATACCGTTTTTCAGCTCCTCTTTTATTCGCTCAAATATCAACACGTTCGCATCCACCGCCATACCGACCGTAAGGACGATACCGGCGATACCGGGCAGCGTCAGCGTGGCCGACAGGATCGACATCACCGCCACCAGCAGCACCAGGTTCAGCGTCAGCGCCACGTTGGCCAGCAGACCGAAGACACGGTAATAGAGCAGCATGAACGCCAGTACCAGCGCGAAGCCGATCTGTACCGAGGTCACACCCATCTTGATGTTCTCGGCACCCATGCTCGGGCCCACCGTGCGCTCTTCCACGAAGTAGATCGGCGCCGCCAGGGCACCGGCACGCAGCAGCAGCGCCAGTTCAGAAGATTCCTGGGAGCTTTCAAGGCCAGTGATACGGAAGGAGTTACCCAGGGTGCTCTGGATGGTTGCCAGCGAGATAATGCCCTTCTCGGTGTACGGCACGCGCTTCTCGACGGTTTCACCATCGACACGCTGCTCCACCATGCGCGACTTGTGCTCAACGAACAGTACCGCCATGCGGCGCTGGATCGCGTTGCGGGTCACGCGGCTCATCATCTGACCGCCCTTGCCGTCCAGGGTGATATTTACCTGGGGCTGGCCGTTCTCATCGAAAGAGGCCTGGGCGTTGGCTACGTTAGAACCGGTGATAATGATGTCACGCTCCAGCTCGGCGGTACGGCCCGGCGTGGTGCGGAACGGGTAAACCTCGGTGTTGGCGCGGCTTTCATCCGGCTTGGCTTCAAGACGGAACTCCAGGTTCGCGGTTTTACCGATGATGCGTTTGGCCGCAGCGGCGTCCTGAATACCCGGCAGCTGCACCACAATACGGTTACGGCCCTGGCGCTGAACCAGCGGCTCGGCGACACCCAGCTCGTTGACTCGGTTACGCAGCGTGGTGAGGTTCTGTTTCACCGCGTAGTCTTCGATCTCGCGGATCGTCTGCTCGCTCAGGTTGATGTAAACGAAGTTACCCTCTTCGGTATCGTCCGTTTCAGTCAGGAATTCCGGGAAGTTGCCACGCAGCAGGTCTTCGGCCTGATCGCGGGTTTCCGCATCGGCAAACCGAACCGACAGGCGACCATCATCCAGGTGCTCTACCTGACGGTAGCGCAGGCGCTCGTCGCGCAGCTGGCCTTTGATATCGCTAACGTAGACATCAAGGCGCTGGCCAACGGCCTGGGCCATGTCTACTTCAAGCAGGAAGTGCACACCACCGCGCAGGTCGAGACCGAGTTTCATCGGGCCCGCACCGATATCGGAGAGCCACTCGGGGGTGGTCGGAGCCAGGTTCAGTGCAACCACATAGTTGCCGCCCAACTCATCGGCGATCATATCCTTGGCGCGCAGCTGGGCGTCGCCATCGGCAAAGCGGATCAGGCCGGTGCCATCGTTAAGTTCAGCCGCTTTGTAGGCTACCCCGGCCTTCTCCAGATCCTGTTCGAGTCGGGACATCAGCGCCGAATCAACCGTGTAAGCTTCACGGGTGCCCGATACCTGGACGGCGTAATCTTCGGGGTAAAGGTTGGGTGCAGCGTAGATACCGGCGATGACCAGTACAAGCAGTATCAGGAGATTTTTCCAGAGTGGATAGCGGTTGAGCATCGTGCTCCGTCCTCAGCAAAAACAAAAGCGCCACTGGCTAGGCAGTGGCGCTATCGGCGCGGTTCGATCAGATACCCTTGATCGTACCTTTCGGCAGTTCCGCAGCCACGTGGGCTTTCTGGAACTTCATTTCGGTGCCTTCAGCGACTTCCAGCACGACGTAGTCGTCGTTCAGACGGGTTACTTTGCCGATGATGCCGCCGGCGGTGATCACTTCATCACCCTTGGACAGTCCCGCGATCAGGTTTTTGTGCTCTTTAGAGCGCTTGGCCTGGGGGCGCCACATGAAGAAGTAGAAAATCAGACCGAAACCAACCAGGAAGATGATGTTAAACAGACCCGAGTCCATTTGACCTGCGGGTGCGCCTTCAGCGGCCTGGGCGGTAGCGATAAGGAAGCTCATTAAAGCGTTCTCCTGAGACTTGATTAGAAATCTTTATGTGGGGTTACGGGTACGTTTTTCAACCCTTCAGCGGAGGAACTTCCTTGCCTCTTTTGGCATAGAAGTCCGCTACAAAGGCGCTCAATGTACCCTGTTCAAGTGCACCGCGCAAACCAGCCATCAGCACCTGGTAGTAGTGCAGATTGTGGATGGTATTGAGCTGTGAACCGAGAATTTCTCCGCACTTATCCAGGTGATGCAGATAGGCGCGACTGAAGTTCTGACAGGTATAACAGTCACATGTTTCATCCACCGGGCCTGTATTCGTCTTATTAGCCGAATTACGGATCTTGACGATGCCATCGGTAGTAAACAGGAAGCCGTTGCGGGCGTTACGGGTCGGCATCACACAGTCGAACATATCCACACCGCGGCGCACGCCCTCCACCAGGTCTTCCGGCTTGCCCACGCCCATCAGGTAGCGCGGTTTGTCTTCCGGCATTTTATAGGCCAGGTGATCGAGGATCTTGATCATCTCCTCTTTCGGCTCGCCCACCGACAGACCACCGATAGCGTAACCGTCGAAACCGATACCGGTGAGGCCTTCAAGCGACTCATCACGCAGATGCTCGTACATACCGCCCTGGATAATACCGAACAGCGCCGAAGGGCTGTCGCCGTGAGCCTTCTTGGAACGCTCGGCCCAGCGCAGCGACATACGCATCGACTTGGCGGCTTCCATCTCATCAGCAGGGTACGGCGTACACTCGTCGAAGATCATGACGATATCGGAGCCCAGATCACGCTGAACCTGCATGGAGACTTCCGGGCTGATAAAAACCTTGCTGCCGTTCACCGGCGACTGGAAGGAGACACCCTCCTCGGTGATCTTGCGCATATTGCCCAGGCTGAACACCTGGAAACCGCCGGAATCGGTAAGGATCGGCCCCTTCCAGTTCATGAAATCGTGCAGATCACCATGCTGTTTGATGATCTCGGTACCCGGACGCAGCATCAGGTGAAAGGTGTTACCGAGGATAATCTGCGCGCCGATCTCTTCGACGTCACGGGGCAGCATCCCCTTAACGGTGCCGTAGGTGCCCACCGGCATGAAGGCCGGTGTTTCTACCGTGCCGCGCGGGAAGGTCAGGCGACCGCGACGGGCCTTGCCTTCGCTGCCGAGCAGCTCAAAGTTCATAAAACACTCACGGGTACTGTTGTCGCTCATGGGTTCTCCTGCGCATCGCGGCGGGTCAGGAACATGGCATCGCCATAACTGAAGAAACGGTAACGCTCGGCCACCGCCTGCTCGTAGGCATGCATCATATGTTCATAGCCGGCGAACGCACTGACCAACATCAGCAGCGTCGACTCCGGCAGGTGGAAGTTGGTGATCAGCGCATCCACGCTGACATACTGGTAGCCCGGGTAGATAAAGATCTCGGTATCGCCATAGAAAGGTGCGATCTCGCCGGAACGGCTGGCACTTTCCAGGCTGCGCACGCTGGTAGTGCCCACCGCGACCACGCGCTTGCCACGGGCGCGGGCGGCCTTCACCGCCTCACAGACCTCGGCGGATACCTCGATATACTCCGCGTGCATGTGATGGTCTTCGATCTTGTCGACCTTCACCGGCTGGAAGGTGCCGGCGCCCACATGCAGAGTGACAAACGCGGTTTCGATCCCCTTCTCTTTCAGCTTGTCGAGCAGCGGCTGGTCGAAATGCAGACCGGCCGTAGGCGCGGCGACGGCGCCGGGCTTGCGGTTATACACCGTCTGGTAGCGTTCACGGTCAGAGAGCTGATCGTCACGCTTCATATAAGGAGGCAGCGGTATATGACCGAACTCCTCCAGCGCCGCCACCAGGTGGCCCTCGATATCGAAGCGCAGCTCAAACAGATTTTCCCTGCGACCGGTCACCTCAGCCTTGAGCCCACCTTCCAGCAGCAGCCTGGCGCCGGGCTTGGGGGAACGGCTGGAACGGATATGGGCCAACGCCTCATGCTCGCCGGTGACGCGTTCGATCAGCAGCTCAACCTTGCCTCCGCTCTCCTTCTGGCCGAACAGCCGCGCCGGAATCACGCGGGTATCGTTGAACACCAGCAGATCGCCGGGTTCCAGCAGGTCGAGAATATCGCTGAACACGCGGTGGTTAAGCTCACCGCTGTTGCCATCGACACAGAGCATGCGGCTGGCACTGCGCTGCTCCAGCGGGTAGCGCGCAATCAGCTCTTCAGGCAGATCGAAATAGAAGTCTTTAAGCTGCATCAGGAAGAAGGAATCACTATTCAAAGGGGCGCGAATTTTACCAGATTAGTCAGCTTTTTAGCACTCCCTGACCTGAGTGGATTGACCCGGCCCGCCAACTGCATATAATGGCGGCCTTCCACATCGCTGACGCCCAACCCTGCGGCAACAGCAACAGTGCCGGTGTGGTGAAATTGGTATACACAGGGGATTCAAAATCCCCCGCCTTTACGGGCGTGTCGGTTCGAGTCCGACCACCGGCACCACTTTAGAAACAATCGCTCAAATCGCTTTCTTCCGTCTGCCAAAGACAATTCTTCGTGGATTGGTCACAATTTAGCCCAGCTGACTCTCAGAATACATGCGTATCATACGGACAGTAATGGCGATAAAACCTACTCCTCGACCATATTGACTCTAATAACTTGCAGAATACCCACTCCTAAACCAATCTCTAATACTGTGCGCGCATGTGCCTCAGGTATCGCTGTTACGCGCTATAGGAGTCAGGAATCAAGAAGCACATGGAGTATCACATGGAGATTGGTAGCGCCCTTGCGTCCCTAGCAAGAAAGATAGAAGAGCGTGGAAGCATCATCGAGACCGAAGAGGCGACGAAAAATGCTTTTGTGATGCCTTTTCTAAACAATGTATTAGGTTACGACGTTTTCGACCCATCGGAAGTAATTCCAGAATTTACAGCAGATACGGGGACCAAGAAGGGAGAAAAAGTCGACTACGCCATTCTGAAAGATAGCGATGTTCAAGTTCTTATAGAATGTAAGAAGTTTGGAGAACAGCTATCCATAAAGCACGCATCGCAACTCTATCGATATTTCTCAGTAACTAATGCCCGCATAGCAATCCTTACCAACGGTGTTATCTATCAGTTTTTTACCGATTTAGATGCCCCAAACAAAATGGATGAAAAGCCTTTTCTTGAATTAAATCTTGCTGATATTGATGATCATGTAGTCCCCGAAGTAGCAAAGCTTACTAAAGAAGATTTCGACGTAGCTTCGGTAATAAATGCTGCGGGCGAACTCAAATACGTCAGCCAAATCAAAAAAGTGATAGCTACTCAACTCACATCTCCAGATGATGAATTTATTCGCTTTTTTGCATCAAAAGTCTACGAAGGTGCAATCACTCAGAAAGTAAGGGATCAGTTCGCTACTCTCACCACGAAAGCGTTCAAACAATATTTGAATGATCGTATTAATGACCGCCTTAAGTCTGCGCTAGCTAACTCCCCCGAAGTTTTGCGTGAACGCGAGTCTATTGAGGAAGAACAAGATCGTGTAGAGGAAGAACACAGCGATATTGTCACTACGATGGAAGAGTTGGAGGGATATAACATCGTTCGTGCAATACTTTGTCAATCAGTAGGGGTAGATCGTATTAGCCAGCGAGACACAAAAAGCTATTTTGGCGTACTGCTTGATGATAATAACCGAAAGCCAATCTGCAGATTGCACTTTAACCGCACTCAGAAATACATAGGATTATTTGACGATGCAAAAAAAGAAACTCGTGAACCGATAGAGCGGGTCGAGGACATTTTTACTTTTGCAGATAAGCTTAAAGAAACTGTCAGCTACTACGATTAAAAACGATTGAGGGAGGGCGGAAACCCTCCCTCAATCATAGATGAATTGGCGATCTAACAGAGTTATGAATCAGCGGCAGCTACCCTTAGTTTACTTGCCATTGTCTTTAGCGATTAGCGCACGTACGTTCCCCCTCTCTAAGCAGCGGTTTAATTTCGGCGGAAATAACATAGGGGCATAGCAGGTAACGGGGGAGAATCGTTATGTGCACTCTATCCTCATTCTTCGTCTTCGTGTCGGAGTCGGAGTTAAGATTACTTACAGTGCCTGATAATGCGCCTTAGACGCTGCAAGCCAGTTTTTTCCGGTAGCGCCCCCTGTCTTCCGATCAGAAATGATTTTCTAGCCTGAAACAAAACTACCTGCCCCTAACGCCCCTGCAGTTTCTCAGCAGCGAGATCCCTGGAGACTTTGACGGGCAGATCGGTGATACGGCGGCCGTTTGGGTTGCTGGATGCGAAACGATGGCTGTGGTCGAGGCGTCGACGCTTATCGTAATTGGTGCGGCGATCGATGATCGAAGTGCGGCGCTCTACGCCTGCGTAAAGAGCAAACACGTGGGTTTTCCACCACTCTTCGGCGTTGAGGAAGGTACTGAAAAAGTCACTTCGCGGGCTGCCATTTTTATCCTGCCAAAAGTACACAATGCGGCCGCCCACGAGGTCTTTGACCAGATACATAGAGAGCTCACCCGGGGTCTTGTCTGGTGCGAACTAAGGTTACTCCCTGGGCTTCTGCCCAACCCTATTCCGTATGACGTATCAAATGCGAAAACCTCCTTATATCTTTAGTAAAGATTCCGACAGTTGGCAACAATGGCCCCCACCTACTCCACCCCTTGATGCTCCTCGATCAGCAGCTTCACAAAGGCTTCTGACGCCGGTGTCAGCGGGTAGTCCGCATTGGTTACAGCGAAGTGGTTGACGTTGTACTCCGGCGTATCGGGTATCTGTTCAAGCGGGAACACCGAGCTGAGCATGGCGGAGTACTGTTCCGGCAGGATGCCGGCAAAGAGCCCTGTGGATATCAGTGTGGCGACGGACTCCATGCCGCTGACGACCGGGCCGACCTTGAAACCGTAGTTGGCGATGGCATCTTCGACGAAGGGGTGTTTCTCCCTGAAGACCAGGGACATCTCCGACACCTCGCAGTTATCCTGCGGGCTGTAACAGATAAAATGTTTTTCACCGAATAACTTGGTGTAGTTAAACGATTTTATCTCCTGCCCCGGGTGGATCCCCTTGATAATAATATCCAGCCGTCGCGTTCTTAATGACTCCACCAGCTCATGAGTGGTCAGCGTATAAAGGCTGAACTCTACCTCTGGCGCCTCCTTTTTTAACCGGGTCAGCGCCTGGGATATTTTCGCTGAGGGGTTTCCCAGCAGGTTATCGGTGATCCCGATACGCAGCTTGCCGGAGATCACCCCGCGCATCGCATCCAGCTGCGGCACGATGCGGTCCAGCGCATCCAGCGCTTCTTTTGCGTATTTCAGCGCGGTCTTCCCCGCCTCTGTCAGCTCGAATCCCTGGGGCCCGCGGGAGCAGAGCGTCACCCCCAAATTTTCTTCTACCTCTTTGATTTGTCTGCTTATTGTTGCCTTGGTCATATGCAGACGGCCCTCGGCTGCGGCGAAGCCTCCGGCCTCAGCAGCCGCACAGAAAGTGTGCAAAAACCTAAGGTCTCGCTCTGTGATGGTGCGCTTATTCATTGGTTTCAATTCTCGTAACCTTGGTCTCGAAAAAAGAGTATTTTTTGCCCAGCTAAAGGTCAATAGACTGCCATCACTCAGTAATTTTGATGCGTTATTTAAATAGAGAAATTGGATTATGTCTAAACCGCTTACTCAAGCACCGAAGACCTCTCACAAGTCACTTTTATTCTCCGAGGTCGATCTGGACCTGGATAATTTTCGCGCAGACATTGCCGTTCTTGGTATGCCTTATGGCGCCGCTTATACACCCGGTGATTACAACAACGATCAGACCAATGCGCCCACCGCTATTCGCCAGGCGTCTGACCGTGTAATCCGTAGCCCCGAGCGTTACGACTACGATATTGGCGGCCCGCTGCTGCAGGGACGCACCGATATTCGCTTCGTTGACTGCGGCGATGTGCCCGCTGATCTGAATGACCCGCGTGCGCACTATGCCCGTGCCGAAGAAGCGACCCGCAAGATTCTGAAAGGCGGCGCCATGCCGATCATCCTCGGCGGCGACCACGGTATCACCAACCCGATCCTCAAGGCTTATGACGACCAGGGTCCGCTGACCATCGTCCATATCGATGCTCACCTGGACTGGCGTGACGAGGTCAATGGCGTTACCGACGGTCTTTCCAGCCCGATGCGCCGCGCCTCTGAGCTGCCCTACGTGAAAGACATGTACCAGATCGGTATGCGTGCCTCCGGCAGCGCCCGTCCGGAAGATGTTGAAGCCGCTGCGGCCTGGGGTTCCAAGGTCTACACCGCTTACGAACTGCACGACCGCGGCATGGACGCGATCCTCGATGAGATCCCCGATGGCGGTAACTACTACATCACCATTGATGCCGACGGCCTCGACCCCACCTGCATGCCCGCTGTTGCTGGCCCTGCACCGGGTGGCGTGACCTTCCTGCAGGCTCGCAAGCTGATCCACGGCCTGGTGGGCAAGGGCAAGGTTGTAGGCATGGATATCGTCGAAATTCAGCCGGAAAAAGATTTCAACAAACACTCCTGCATGAATGCCGGCCGACTCATTCTTAACCTGATCGGAGCTTCTATCCGCGCGGGTTATTTCGATAAAAACCGCTGAGGATTAAACGATGAAGAAAGCAGTTAGAAGCATACTGGCGTCTCTTACGGTGATCTGCCTGCCGGTAATGGCAAGCGAAACCGTGAATGTCGCGATTGATCCGACTTTCCCGCCGATGGAGTTTCTCGTCGCCGGCGAGCGTGCCGGCTTCGATATAGATTTCGCTGAAGAATTGCAGAAGCGTGCTGACCTGTCGTTCGCATACACCGACATGGACTTCAAGGCGATGGTGCCCTCGGTCGTTTCCGGCCGCCAGGACATGATTCTTTCTGCTATCTACATCACCGACGAGCGCGCCAAGGTGGTGGACTTTACCAACTCTTACTTCGCCGCCGGCCTGGTCATTCTGGTCCGCAGCGATGAAGAGCGCATCAAGTCCGCCGCCGACCTGGATGGCAAGCGTGTCGCCGTGCAGGTAGGCAACAAGGCGGTCAACCTGCTCAAGACCGACTACCCGGCCGTCAACCGCCTGGAGATGGAAAAGAACAACCAGCTGTTTGACGCCCTGGAAAGCGGTCGTGCCGATGCGGTTGTGATCGGTCGCCCGGCGGCGATGCTGTTCGCCAAAACCACCGGTATCGGCAAGGTACTGCCGGAGCCGCTGACCGACGAGAACTACGGTATTGCCGTGAGTAAACGTAAACCGGAACTGCGCGAAGCACTGAATACCGCAATCGCCGATATGAAGGCTGACGGCACCATGACCAAGCTTGTCGACAAGTGGTTCGGTACTCAGGAGTAATTAATGGTACAGCTCGATTTTTCTCCAGTATTCGCTAACTGGTCCGATCTTTTCCACGGCGCACTGGTCACCATTGAGGTAACCCTGTGTGCACTGCTGGTCAGTTGTGTACTGGGAACCTTAATCGGGCTGTCCCGGCTCGATTCAAAGAAGCCGGTACGTTACTTCGCCGGTAACACCTATGTTGTTCTGATCCGGGGCACGCCGCTGCTGGTACAGCTGTTTATCCTGTACTTCGGCCTGCCCTACTTCAACATTCTGCTGCCGGCCTTTGTCTGCGGCGTGATCGGCATGGGGTGTTACTCCGCAGCCTACGTCTCTGAAATTGTCCGCGGTTCTATCCGCTCTGTGGACAAGGGTCAGATGGAAGCTGCACGCTCAATGGGGATGTCATCCGCGCAGGCGATGCGGATGATTATTCTCCCCCAGGCACTGGTTCGAATGGTGCCGCCCTTGGGCAATGAATTTATCGCGCTGACGAAAAACTCGGCGCTGGTATCCCTGGTCACCATCAACGACGTCATGCATGAAGGGCAGAAAATCATCAGCGTTTCCTACGCCTCACTGGAGGTGTATATCGCGATCGCGGCGATTTACCTGGTGCTGACCAGCGTCTCCATGACCTTGCTGAACCGCCTTGAAAACAAACTGCGTTCCGGAGGTATGGTGCAATGACAACGCCGTTGATAGCGATAAACCAGCTGAAAAAGAGCTACGGCGACCATGTCGTCCTGAAAGGGCTGGACCTGAACATCCAGCGTGGCGAGGTGGTCGTGGTAATCGGCCCCAGCGGTTCCGGCAAAAGTACCTTCCTGCGCTGCTGTAACGGCCTGGAAAACGCCCAGCAGGGCTCTATCCAGATCTGTGGTCAGCACCTGGTAAACGATGGCCTGCTGCTGGAAGACCGCGCCCTGAACAGCCTGCGCATGCAGGTCGGGATGGTGTTTCAGTCCTTCAACCTGTTCCCCCATCTATCCGTTCTCAGGAACGTGGCGATAGGGCCGCATAAGATCCGCCGCCGCCCACTAAAAGAGGCGGAGAAAGCGGCACAGCAGCTGCTGGAAAAGGTCGGCCTTGGTGATCGTGCCGAGGCGATGCCGGCGAGTCTGTCCGGCGGCCAGAAACAGCGCGTGGCCATCGCCCGGGCGCTGGCGATGGAGCCGGAGGTGATGCTGTTTGACGAGCCCACCTCAGCGCTGGACCCGGAGCTGGTCGGCGAGGTGCTGCAGGTAATGAAGCAGCTGGCTAATGACGGTATGACCATGATGGTGGTGACCCACGAGATGTCCTTCGCCCGCGAGGTTGCCGATACCGTTGTGGTGATGGAAGACGGCCTGATCGTTGAAAGCGGCCCCGCCGACGTTATCTTCAACAACCCGAACCATGCCCGCACCAAGGCACTGCTGAAGCAGATTGCCTAACGCGCACCCCGGTCGCTGGGCATCCGCTCACCGGCCTCCCCTGTTCAAACCAATCAAGCCAGGCCCCTGGAGAAAAGCATGAGTTACGATATGCGCGGTCACGAGCGGACCAATCGCGCGTTTGTGGGCGTGCCCACGTTTTTGCGCTCCAACTATGTGAATAACGTGGAGAGCATCGAAGCCGAAATGGCGGTCTTTGGCGTGCCGATGGATGAAGGCTCCCCCTACATGCCGGGGATGCGTTTTGCGCCGCGCAGCATCCGCGAGCACTCCATGCGTTTTTCTCCCACCGGCTTTTACGATATCGAACGTGATATCCACTTTCTGAAGGACGAGATCCTGTCCGGCAAGATCGTCGATGTGGGCGATGTGGACGTCACCCCGACCAATGTCGAAAAAAGCAGCGAGAACGTGACCCAGCTGGTACGCAGCCTGCGCGACAAGGGCGTGATCCCGGTGGGCATCGGCGGCGACCACTCAGTCAGCTACCCAATTTTGCGCGGCTTTGACGAGCCGATCCATGTGATCCAGTTCGATGCACACCTGGATTACACGCCGCTGTCGCCGCACCTGAAGTACACCAACGGCCAGCCTTTCCGCCATATCTCTGGCCTTGAAAACGTAAAAAGCATCACCCAGGTCGGCATCCGCAGCCTGCGCGTGCGGCCCATCGAATTTTCGGACGCCAACCGCGATGGCAGCAATATCGTCACCATGAGCCGCTTCCACGAGCTGACGCCCCAGGGCGTGGCCGAGCTGCTGCCCGCCGGTGAAAAGTGCTACGTCAGTATCGATATCGATGCCCTGGACCTGTCGCTGATCCCTGGCTGCGTCTCCGCCGAGCCCAACGGGTTGCTCTACGACGAACTGCGCGACTCACTGATTGCGCTGGCCGAGCGCATGGAGATCGTCGGCTTCGATCTGGTGGAGGTCTGCCCGCCGCTGGACGTAGGCACCGGCGTTACCTCATACCTGGCTGCGCACACCATGGTTGAGTTTATCGGCCATATTTTCCATTCACGCTAAGGCTCTTTCTGACCAGCAGCACGCCCCTGCCGGGTTGCTGGTCGCTCCGTGCGCGAGTGCGGGCTGAAGCTCTGCGCCCGCGGCTCACCACGCCAATCCTGTCGCAATTTTCGGATATTGGGTATTCGCGGAATATCACGTACCATCCTCCCCCTTTCCGTTATGGATCAACAATTTACTAAGGCAGGACGCCATGTATCCGTTTTTGGCAGTAAGGACAGGCTGTGCGCCGTACGCTTTTGCTTTCTCTGCTGGTCAGCCTGCCGCTGACCGCACTGGCCGACAGGCCCGCTTCGTTTTATTCCGCGAAAAAAGTACTCAATGAAAAGATATACACAGGCAATCAGGTCAGCTTTTACTGTGGCTGCAGCTATGGCGAAGCCCCTGTTCCCGGCAAGCCGGATAGAACCCGCCTGACTCCCGATGCCAGCAGCTGCGGGCTGAAGCCGCGTAAGAACGCCAACCGTGCCGGCCGAATTGAGTGGGAACACGTGGTGCCGGCCTGGGAGTTTGGCCATCAACTGCAATGCTGGCAGCAGGGCGGGCGCAAGGCGTGCAAGAAAGACCCGCAGTTCAAGGCGATGGAATCGGACATGATGAACCTGGTGCCCGCAGTGGGCGAGCTGAACGGCGATCGCAGCAACTTCCGCTACGGCATGATCGGCGGCGAAGCCGGCGCCTACGGCCGCTGCGACTTCAAGGTGGACTTCAAACAGCGCGTGGCGGAACCACGGCCAGAGGTACGCGGCGATATCGCACGCACCTACTTCTATATGGAGAAGACCTACGGCCTGAAAATCAGCCGCAAGCAGCGCCAGCTGTTTGAAGCCTGGGATAAACAAGACCCGGTGGATGCCTGGGAACAGGAGCGGGCGCGGCGGATTGCCGATGCAAGTCGCTGATTCATCCCAACAGCTCAGACACTCTGTGGATAATTAAATTCGGCATACAAAAAGCCCGTGCTCCGGAAAGAGCGCTGGCTTTTTATTATCAAACATCCACTGCTTAGAAGGCTTTCCATAGGCATCTGAGCGCAGCACTCGATCCCCTTTGGCGCAGCCGAGCATCGCAGACTGAAAGAGAAATAAGGGATCGACTGTCTGAGTCGCGAAGCGGCGAGTTTGAGATCCCGCTCTTTCAGGCGAGAAGCACAGGGAAGTCGGCGCAGCCGACCAAGCCGTAGGGGCGGCTAGGGATTGTTAAGGGATTTTCCGCAAAATCCCTTAACTCGCCAGCAGGCGAAAACTGCGCCAGAATAATGCAGCCGCTTGAGACACCAGCTGCATCGTTCCACTGAACCACAGAGACACTACAAAGGCATGTTCCGAAGCCTAGGCGTGCCGGTTAGCTGCGACGCTTACGACGCAGCACAAACCCAAGCAGCAACAGCACAACGATAACCGCGCCGGCAGCCATGCCGATACGAGCCTGCTGTACCAGCGGTGACTTCTCACCACCGGCGCGGATCACGGCGACCTGCTCCGGAGTGACCTCGGCAGAGGCAAGCCCATAGCTGTCCATCAGGTAGTTGGACAGTGTGGCGATCTGCTCATCGCTCAGCGAATTCAGCGCGTTGGGCTGATCGCCGAACGGCGGCATGAAGACGTTGCCGCCCGCTTCCGTCTCGCGGTGCACACCGTAGATGATCGCCGCGATCAGGTTGGAGGTGTTCTCCTCGCCGGTCACCGAGTTGTTGAACATGCTCGGGTAGTAACCGTCTGCCGTACCCTGGCCGTTGTAGCCGTGGCAAGCGGCGCAGTTGCCGGAGTAGATCCGTGCACCTTCCGCCTCGGTCTCGGCATCGAACGCCTTACCGCGGAACTGGGCCAGCTGGTTGCCGGCTTCGCCCTGGTTGAAACGATTCTCGGAAGCATTGTTGATCGCCGGAACGCTCATCACGTATTCAGCAATGGCGTTGAGGTCTTCATCGGTCAGATGCTGGAAGCTGTTGGTAACCGCTTCCGCCATGCTGCCCGCTGCCTGAGCCTTGCCTTCGATACGACCGGTTTTCAGGTATTCGACCAGCTCAGCCTTGCTCCAGCTGCCGATACCGCTGACGTCGTCCGGGGTGATGTTCGGCGCGTACCAGGGGCCTACCTGGGCACCGGCCAGGTTCTGGTCGCCCAGCTCCTGCATCATGAAGCCGCGCGGCGTGTGGCAGGTGCTGCAGTGGGTCGGGCCTTCCGCCAGGTAGCGACCGCGATTCCATTCAGCAGACTTACTCGGGTCATCTTCATGGGGCTTGTTGTCGTGGAACAGGGTGTTCCAGATCGCCATGGAGAAGCGCAGGTTCATCGGGAACGGCAGCACCGTCTCGCTGGTCGGGTTATCCACCGGCTCTACACCGTGCATAAAGTAGCTGTAGAGAGCGTGGATATCTTCATCGGTCAGTTTGGCGTAGGCGGTGTAAGGCATCGCCGGGTACAGGCGGGAACCGTCCGCAGCCACGCCGTTACGCAGGGCGTTGGCGAACTGCTCTTCGCTGTAGTTACCGATACCGAACTGTTTCGACGGCGTGATGTTGGTGGCAAAGATCTCGCCCACCGGCGAATGGATCGCCTTGCCGCCGGCAAACGGCTTACCGCCGTGTTCCTGGGTGTGGCAGGCGGTACAGTCGGAGGCCTCCGCCAGGTATTCACCCTTGGCGATCACTGCCGGATCATCGGATGCCGCCGCCATCGCCAGCGGCGACAGCAGTACGGAGGCACCAAAAATCAGAGACGCTGTGAGTTTCTTCATCATTACGCCCCCGCCTTCATCTGCTGCACGATCGCTTCGGCCGCGCGGAACGCCAGCGCCACCATGGTGATGGTGCTGTTACCGGTAGCGGTACTCGGCATGGCGCCACCGCCCGGCAGGTAAAGGTTTGCGTGATCGTGGGAGCGGCAGACATCATCAACCACGGAGTTGCTGCTGTCTGTACCCATGATGGTGCCGCCCATGATGTGCTTGCTGGGACGGAAACCGGCGGTCGTCGGCGCTTCGAGTACACCCATCGCCTCGGCGATGCGCTGGATCATCGGGCCGGAGAACTCCTCGGCACTGCGGCGCACGTAGTCGCCCACATCGTAATGCACCGACGGTTTCGGCAGGCCCAACCAGTCTTTCTTGTCAGAAAGGGTCAGGCGGTTGTTCGGATCCGGCAGGATCTCATGCGCCGCCACGATCATGCCGGAGGTACCGGTGTTGTGACGCAGCTGCTCGTCTAGCGCCTTGCCCACCAGGCCCTGCTGCAGGGTATCGAAGGTGACGAAACGGTTCTGGGCAAAGTTGTTGAAACGGAAGTACGCCGCCGCATGGCGGGCACGATAGTCACCCTGGGAGGTTTCCATGATGCCGCTGTTGACCACGGGGCCGACACCGGTCCAGTACGGCTCCTTGAGCTTGATTTTGTACGCCAGCTGGGGGTGATCCATCATGTTGCGACCCACCTGGTCGGAGCTGTTGGCCAGACCGTTCGGGTTGCGATCGTCGGCGGACATCAGCAGCAGCTTCGGTGTTTCGATACCGTTGCAGGCGAGCACGAAGGTCTTGCCGGTAACACGGTGCGACTGCTTGTCCGGGTCCAGGTAGTTAACGGCTTCGACCTGATTCTGGGCGTTGGTTTCTACCTTGTAGACCACGGCGTTGTGCAGGATCTTCGCGCCCTTGGCTTCGAGACGTCCCAGCGCGGTGGCGGCGTCGTACTTGGCGCCGACCGGGCAGACCGGTACGCAGTTGTTGCTGCCACAGCAGGCCGGACGGTTGTCGTAGGAGGTGCCGCTGTTACGGGCCTGGGCCACATGTACGTTACGCAGACCGAGTTTGTCGCGCACCACGTCGGTGAACTTGCGCTCGCCTGGGCTGAACGGCAGTTCCGGCATCGGATATGGCGCTGAACGGGCCACACCCTGGGGCCACTGCTCGGCTTCATCGCTGGGGCCGCAGATACCGAGTTTGTACTCGGCTTTGACGTAGTAGGGTTCCAGCTCTTCGTACGGGAAGGGCCAGTCGCGGCCGACACCGAAGTTGGAGTTCAGACGCATATCTTCCGGCGTCAGACGCCAGCTGGTGCCGGCCCAGTGCCAGGTGGAGCCACCGGCGTAACGCACGTAGCTCTGCAGATAACCGATGCCGTTGGGGCCGGACACCTGCAGGTAGTCATCACCCGGGCGGCCCGAGTTGGGTTCCGGGTGCGGCGCCCAGGGCTTGGAGGGGTAGCTGGCAATCGCGTTGCCCTTGTTACCCAGCGGCAGGTTACGGTAGTTCTCAACAATCTCAGCGCGGCTGACGCGCGGGCCAGCTTCCAGCATGACCACGGAAAGACCGGCATCCAGCAGCTGCTCGGCTACAACAGCGGCAACAACGCCAGTACCGACGATGACGACATCGGAATTCGAAGGTAGGGACATATTTGCTCTCAGATACGGCTTAGAAGTCGCGCAGCGGCAGCACGGGAACGTTCGGGCGGTCGGCCCATTCGTTAGGACCGGTCAGACCGTAGGACGGAATGGTGATGACGTCCGCGGTGTTCTGGAATGTCAGAGCCTGCGCAAAGGCGAAGGATTCGGCGGTTTTGCTGGTGTTCAGACAGCCCGCATACCAGCCGAAGATGATCTGGTAGGCCAGATCCTGGAGTTCGCCCTCGGTAATCGCCGGGAAGAAGTCTTCAACGATCTTGGCGTTTTCAGCCTGTGCGATCTTCAGCACCGCCGCAACCTGGCTATCTAGCTGGGCGTTTTCCTGCTGCAGCAACTGCCACATACGCTGGCCGACGCCTTCGTCGAGCTGATGGTTCACCAGCAGGCGGGAGAGTTCCATAAAGGGGGCGACACCCGGCTCGGCTGCCAGCGCTGCACTGACCGGCAGCTGTACACCCAGCAGGCCGCCCGCGCCCAGGGCGGCTCCGGCCATCAGGAGTTTACGTCGGGACAGGCTTTGCAGCTCCCGCTCGTTATTGTTTCGGCTCATAGAAGACTTATCCACGGTTCTTGTTGGATAGCGGACCTGAGATAAACAGCGACAATTCACATTGATACAGGTCAGGACTAAGTATGAATTTTACACAACACTTACATATTTAGTCGAATATTCATCTATATCAAAGATGGTTTTACACTCCGATCATCGGTTCAGAATCCCACCGATACGTTGGAAACGCGCGTAAATACCGCCATCAGCCGAGACGCCAGTTTGCCTGCTAACGCGATTGCATAGCTGAGAAAGAAAGTTGCGTGACAGCTGCCTACGACAGCCTGCATAAAAGGCGGTGCCAAAGAGAACAGCGAATTCAGGTGGCTCATAACCGGCGTGGGACTCAGACTTGGCCTGACCCCACACCAGTTACGCCCGGATCAGCGAAAACTCAGATGGAGTTCCGCTGAGAATGGAAGAACAGCTTGAGTGCGTCGATCTGCATCGGCCTGGCGAAAAAGTAGCCCTGCCCCTGAGGGCAGCTTTGCGCCAGCAGCGCCTGCTCCTGCTCGGCGGTTTCTATCCCTTCCGCCACCACCTGTATGCCCAACTCACGCGCCATCAGAATGGTGGTGCGGACGATCGCCAGATCATCCTTGTTGCCCGGCAGTTCATCGATAAAGCTGCGGTCGATCTTCAGCTCATGGATAGGCAGCTGCTTCAATTTCAGCAGCGATGAAAAGCCGGTGCCAAAATCATCGATGGAGAAACGCGCGCCCTGGGCGCAGAGCCGCTGCATCATCTGCAGGCAGGCGTCCACATTTTCCATGGCGGCGGTTTCGGTGATCTCAAAGGTCAGCCAGGGCATGTACTCGGCGTAGGGTTCAAGCATCTCCTCCAGTCGGGCACAGCTCAGCTCACTGCCAACCAGCTTTTCCGAGATATTGATCGATAGCCGGCCGACGCCATGCTCACCCAGCAAATCGTGGGAAGTCAGCAGTGCAATGGAGCGGCTGATTACCTGCTCGGTGATCGGCAGAATGGTGCCGTTGTTTTCCGACACCGGAATAAAGTCCTCCGGCGACACCAGCCCGCGCTCCGGATGGTGCCAGCGTACCAGCGCCTCGACACCGGTCAGTGTATGGCTGCGCAGATCGTACTGCGGCTGGAACATGACGTGGAACTGGTCGATGTCTGAACTGACCGCCACATCCAGTTCCTGCGCCAGCTGCTGCAACCAGAGCTGGCGTTTATAGAGCGAATGATGAAAACGGCAGACTCCGCCCTTTTCCCGCTTCGCCCTCAGCAGTGCTGCATCGGCAAAGCGCAGCAGCTCATCCAGGTTATCGGAATCATCCGGTGAGACGGCAACACCGATACTGGCGGAGAGGCGATGGTGCTCACTGCCGGGAGCCTCCAGCTCATCCGCCACCAGCTCGCCGAGGCGCCGCGCCAGCACCTCACCCTGATCGGGCTCTGACATGCTGGCCAAAACCACAAACTTGTCTCCACCAAAGTGGTACAGACCGGATTCGTCTGGAAGGTTAGCTTTCAATAACCGGGCGGCCTCGCCAATCAGCCGATCTCCCCCGCAGTATCCTGAAACGTCGTTAACCGCCTGAAAGTTGTCCAGGTCGATCAGTAAAAGGCCGACAAGACGCGAATCCTTGGCTGCCTGCTCAAGATATTCGGAAGCTTCCTCGTCAAATGCCTGACGGATCGGCAGTTGGGAAAGATGGTTTACACGTGACAGTGAAGAGACATGATTGACCTGCCTCTTCACCAGCAGATAGAGGAACAGAGCTGTGGCGCCCACATATAGCCATCCTTTCAGCATTTGCCAGGTGGCCTGCCGCTCGGGATCCGGCACCAAGATGGCCAGCCCGCGGTCAGAGAACAGAATCCACAGCACACCTATCAGCACATAGATCAACGAGATCTTAAGTGCCGAGCGCACAGATAGTTTCATTATTTGTTTAAATTCCAGCAGCGGCCCGGCACCCGAAGCGCCAACAAAAGCCGTCTTTATATATGTAGCCAGGTTGAACCCTGCTTCAACGCCATGCCCGTGACGTCGATGCAGACTATTTGTAACATTTCGCCCTGACGATTTGCATCAACAGAAAGACCCTTCCTTTGATGAGTTTTAACGTGTCGCGGATTTTATACCCATTTCCGCAAAACAATCATTATTCTTCAGCATTTAGGCACTTAGCGTGCTGAACACTGGGGTTTCAGCCCAAAATCAGTCACTGAAGCGCCGCGTACGACACCTGATTTGGGCCGTTTTAGCGAAGCTGATACCCTGCAACAACTCTATCCGCAACATCTATCCTTCCTGAGGACACTGCAATGCAGATCGACCGTTTTCCAGCGCTGCCCGCTTTTCTGCTTGAGCAGCTAACTCCCTTTAACCAGGCAGCGTTGCCGGACTGGGCACTGCTCTACGACGCTAACGAAGCACTGCGCGCCGCTCACCCTGAAAGCGTGTTCAGCACCGCGCCCTATCTCTATATCGACCTGAGAGGCCAAACCTGTGGCCTTATTTTTCGTGAACAGGCCACGGATGAGCTGTTTTACGTTTATCGCGAGGCCGAAGGCAGCCACTGACACACATTGATCTCCTTCCGGGCCGGGAATCGCTCACGAAACCGGTCCTGCGCAGCGTTATTCCTGTCTGGATGCTCGACCCAACGTCACCCTTTTGAGACTTTATTTCAATCTGATTAGTTGATGACCATCTGCGCTGGTATAATCGCCGCGCTTTGTGCATGCTGATCAATAAGCGTGCAATCTACTGGCTTGGTCGCTGGCAGTTAAGGGAAACTGCAATGCTTGGATGGATTCTTGAAAACAATGGTTTCATCATCGAAGCCATCATTTTGGGCGCCATCGTTGTCTATGTCGGCCTCAAAATAAAATAACCACGCAGCCGCCTGAACCGGTCGATGAACATGCAGTCTCCAGGTATCACCCAAACACTGCTGATGAGTCTCGCACTCTTTGCCAGCGCCGCCGAGGCCTCTGATGATCGGCTGCTGAGCGAAGCGGACTTCTTCGTCGATATTCCGGAAGTCACCTCCGCCACGCGGATGCCGCAGAAACTGTCGGAAGCCCCCGCATCGATGACCGTCATCGACCGCGAGGTTATCGAAGCATCCGGCTTTCAGACGATTCCCGACCTGATGCGTCTGGTGCCCGGCTTCCAGACCTATACGCTGAACAGCGACACCCCTGCGACCTCTTATCACGGTGCCGCCGGCGAATACCCGAACCAGCTCGAAGTGATGATCGACGGGCGGTCCGTCTATCTGCCGCTGCTCTCCACCGTACGCTGGGAAACGCTGGGTATATCCATACATGATGTAGAACGGATCGAAGTGGTCAGGGGCTCCAACGTCCCAACCCAGGGCTCCAACGCATTCCTGGGCTCGATCAATATCGTCACCCGTGAGCCCACCGCCACCAGCGGCCTGGACCTGACCACCCTGTACGGCAGCGATAACACCCGCAACGGCCATCTCAGCTTTGCCGACAGTAACGGTCTGATCAGCTATCGCATCAGCGCCAATCATGAACAGAGCGACGGCAACGATCACTACAGTAACTTTTATACCGGTGACTGGTTTGCCGAAGACGGCAGCGACGGCAAGTGGCAGGATGAACAAAGCCGTAACTACCTGAACCTGAGTACCACCTGGACCCCGGACCTGGTCAACAGTCTCTGGTTTCAGGCCGGCATCGACCGTGGCACCAGCCGCATGGGCGCACTGGACACCGAAGATGCGCACTTTGCCGACAGGGACCACGAAAGTGCCTTTGCCAGCGCCCGCTACAACCATCTTTATTCCGATACCGGTATGGTGCAGCTGAAGGCATCGCTGAACCGCCTTTCGCTTGAGACCCCAAAGGCCAACGCGGCCGAGGTTTTGACCGAGCTGGGCGTGCCAGGGCCCGCCAACTGCACCGCATCAGGGCTATCCGCATCCGCGCGCTCAATCTGTACGGCAAGGCTCCAGGCCGCACAGTCTCTGATCGATCTTAACGATTACCACCTGGTGGAAGAGAACGGCAAAACCCACACCGGCGATATTGAGCTGCAGATCAGTGACAAGCGGGAAAATCTCGCCGTTGCCGGCGGCATCGGTTACCGGCATATGGCCGCAAAGAGCGCTGTACTGCTGCAGAATGGCCAGGTCCACGAAGACCGCTCGCGCCTGTTTGCCAACGCCGATTGGGACTTCACCCCGCGCTGGCAGCTCAGCAGCGGCGTCATGTACGAATACAGCAGCGAAGCCAGCGAAGCGTTTTCCTATCGTAACGCGCTGATCTTTACGCCACGCCAGGGCAGCAGCCTGCGGCTGGGGTATTCCAGCAGCGAGCGCCTGCCTTCGCTGCTGGAGCGCTACGGCGAAGCCACGCTTTACCTGGGTGGCGATGAGTACGACCATATCCGTACCCCTACTCCGGATCTGGAACCTGAAGAGATATCCAGTTGGGAGCTGGGCTACTATCAGACCCTGCCGGGGCAGCGCAGCTATCTGGATCTGCGCATTTTCCGCGAAGAGCTGAACAACGTCGTCGACAGCTTCCTGCTCTATGCCGATGAAGAGGACGGTCGGGTGTTTACCTCCCGCAATACGGCCAGCTGGATCAACGAAGGCGCCGAGGCACAGCTGCGTTTTGAGCTGACTCCGCAGGTCTGGACATTACTTTCCTACGCCTACATCAATACCAAGCACAGCAACTGGCGTACCGGCGAAGATAAAGTCTATGAGGGCAAGCGCTTCTTTAACGTTTCAAGCAACATCTCTCCGGAGCACACCGCCTCACTGATGCTGAACTGGTCACCCGATCCAACGCTGGATCTGACCCTGTCGCACTATTACATGAGTGGCGTGCGCTGGATCGACTCCGTCGAACTGCCCGGATACAACCGTACCGACCTGCGCGTGGCAAAACGCTGGCAGGTCAGCCGGGAAACCGAGCTGGAAGCCGCTGTTATCATGCAGAACGCCTTTGAGCCGGATTACCAGGATTTTTATGAATTGAATGAGTTTGATCGCCGCACTTTCCTGCAATTCAGCATAAGGCACGATTGACCCGTTTTCCGCGTCAAGGATGATTCCCGATCGATGAAGTACCCTTTACCTCTAGCCCTGGCTTTAGCACTGTTCTCTCCGCTGCTATATGCGGATGAGTGCCGGTATCTGGTGGATATCCCGCAGGTAACGGCTGTTTCCGGCAGCAGCCAGGGTATCAACGATGCCCCCGCATCGGTCACCATTCTGACCCGTGAAATCATCGATGCTTCGGGTGCGCGCACCATTCCTGAACTGCTGCAGCTGGTGCCCGGTTTCCAGAGCTACCGTGTGGACTCGCATAAATGGGGCGTGACCTACCACGGCATGGCGGACGACCTGCCCAACCGGCTGCTGTTCCAGGTGGATGGCCGTTCGGTATATCTGCCGCTGCTGTCCAGCGTAGACTGGTCTTCGCTGGGGCTGAGCCTGGACGATATCGACAGAATCGAGGTGGTGCGCGGCTCCAACGCAGCGACCCAGGGCTCCAACGCCTTCAATGGCTCGGTCAATATCATCACCCGCTCTGCACTGAAGGAGCAGGGCTTCCGCGCCAGCACCGAACTGGGTAACCGCGGCGCACGGAAACAGACGTTCAGCGCCAGCGACCGCTTCGGCTCCACCCACTTCCGTGTGTCTGCCGGCTATCAGGAGGATGACGGCAGCCAGGACTCGAACGACGGCTTTCGCGACCGCTACCTGAACCTGCAGCTGGTGCAGCCGCTCAACCTGCGCGACACGCTCACCTTCCGAGCCGGCGTCGACCAGGGATATATCATCAGCAGCACCGACTACACCCACGCCCGTGGACGCTACAGTGACAAGCGGGAGCACAAATCCCACCACCTGGCGCTGGATTATGAACACATCTACTCCGCCACCGGTACGCTGACCCTTTCCGCCTGGGAACAGTCGGTGGACCTGGAAACACCTACCGCGACCGATGAGCAACTCGAGCGCTTTTTCGGGCCGGCGCTTTCCGGCGTAGATCTGGACGCTTTTCGCAGTGCCAACAGCGGCCTGCGGCCGGTAGCCGAACATGGCGATAGCCTGATCCGGGATCTGTCACTGCGGGTATCCGACAAGTTCGGTCCGGTGTCGGTCAGCTCCAGCCTTGGCTGGCGTGGTCTGTCCGAGAAAAGTGATCTGCTGCTGTACGATGGCAAGGTGAGCGAAGACCAGTGGCGGGCACAGTCAGCCCTGGAGTGGCGGGTGTCGCCGCACTGGACGCTGAACGGCGGCGCCCTGGTCGAGGCCTCCGACGAAAACAACGCCCTGTCTCTGCGTCAGTCGGTCAACTTCAAGCCAGACGAGCAGTCGGTGATCCGCCTCGGCTGGTCCCGCAGTGAGCGACTGCCCTCTATTCTGGAAACCAACCAGAACTCCAGTTTCTACCTGCCGGGCAGGGATGCTTATCTGGTGGACTATAAACAGTACGAATCGCTGGAGCCCGAGCTGAACCAGACCTGGGAGCTGGGCTACCACCGCCGCCTGGGGAGCAGCGACTTCATCGATCTGAGGCTGTTCCGGGAAAAAGTCAGCAACGCCATATACGGCACTGTCTATACCCTGTCCGAATCCGAGCGGGAGAGAGACTCGGTTATCAACAACAAGGTAACCGCCAGGGCCAACGGAGCGGGCTGGGTGACCAGCGGCATCGAGACGCAGGTCAAACTGCAACTAACACCTGATATCTACTCTCTGGCCAGTTACAGCTACGCCAGGAGCAGTGAGGAAACCGGTCTTCCGACCTATATAGACACACCAGTACCTGAACATACGCTTTCGCTGTTGCTAAACTGGAGTCTGAGTGAAAATATGGAAGCCAGCGTTAATCACAGGTATCTTAGTGGCGTAGAATGGCTACAGAACGACAGGACGTTCACTGCTAGTCAGCATCAGACCAACCTCAGATTAGCCTATCGCTGGCCGCAAGTTGACTCTGGGCTCGAAACTGCTCTACTGATACAGGGCCTCGGCGATTCGCAGTGGCACGAGTTTTCGCAGGATAACAGTTACCATCGTGGCGTTTTCCTGCAGTTGAATCTTACTTACCCATGAACGGTACACCGGCAAGGATGGCGCGTGTGAGACCCTGGCTGCAAACAACATTGTTGTGGCTGCTTCTGTTAATGCCAGTGATGGCGAAGGCAGAATCCCCATTCGTTTTATTAAGCGATTCCGATGGCAGCTACAGCGAAATGCTCAAGGCGCTGACGGAGCACCACAACGGACTACTGGAGTCTGAGGTCCTGTCAGTACAGGCGCCTTCAGGCCACCCTTTTACTTTGGCAGTAGGCTCCCGGGCCTGCGAGGCTACGATCGCCGGTATCGATTCCGATGACTACGCCCTGTGCGTATTTCTGCCCTCGCAGACCTTTGCCGATCTGACCACCGGCCCCAAGGGGCAAGGGCTGCTTGCAGATAAACGCCTGAGTGCGATTTATCTGGATCAGCCACTGACACGACAGATGCTACTGGCCAAGATGCTCAAGCCGAGAATGCAAACCATCGGTACGGTACTGGGCCCCGGCAGTGACCGGCAGGCCTCATACTTTGCAGCTGCTGCCAGCTCCCTGGGGCTGACGCCGCTGATCGGCCGCCTGCAGGACAGCGAAAACCCGGTGCGCGAGCTGACCCCGATCATCGAGCAGAGCGATGTCTTTCTGCCGCTGCCCGACAGCTCGGTGTTCAACCGTGCCTCCGCCAAGTGGATTTTGTACCTGACGCTGAGAAACCGTATCCCGCTGATCGGTTTCTCCGCGAGTTACGCCTACGCCGGCGCCGTGGTTTCGGTTCATTCGAATGTAGAACAGATTGCAAAACAGGCGATGGAGATCGTCAACCACAGAGGCATCAAGGATCCGCTGCCCGCACCGGCCTACCCGGATGACTTCAGTATCACCATCAACGAAACGGCAGCACGGAACCTTGGCCTGGCCCTGGCGCCCAGTGATGCCCTGATGATCGAACTGAAACGTCGCGACCGGGTCGGCCAGTGAGGCGGAGGCGATGAGGCGCCGCTCACTGAGCATCCGCTACCGGGTGATGGCACTCACCCTGCTTCCGATGACACTTCTGGCCCTGGTACTGGGCGGCTATTTCACCCTGACCCGCGTGGCAGAAACCCGCGCCAACCTGCTTGAGCAGGGCCAGGCCACGGCCCGATTGATCGCTTCCGCCTCCGAATTCGGTGTCCTCAGCGGCAACCGCCAACTGCTGCGCAGCCTCAGCAGCGGCCCAGTCCGGGCCGAAGAAGTGACCGATATTCTGTTCTACGACGCTGACTTCCGCCTGCTGTTCCGCAGTGGTGAGTTCGATGTCGAGGTCGCCCGCGATCAAAAGGAACCCCGTCTCTACCAGGGCACCTGGCACTTTGTTGCGCCGATTACCGCCCGCACCCTGCCGTTACAGGACAATCCTGAACTGCTCTCCATCGATGACGGCAGTGAAACACTCGGCTGGGTCGCGGTACTGATCTCCGCCCAGCCCACGCTGGCCCAAGAGCGCGCGATACTGATGCGTGGCGCAGGGCTGACGCTGATCTGCCTGGTTATCGCCCTGGCGCTGGCCAACCGCTTTGGCCGCCGCATCACCTACCCGGTGCTGGGCCTGACCCGGCTGATCGAACGCCTGCAGCGCGGTGAGCTTAACGCCCGCGCCGACACCAGCTACACCGGCGAGCTGCAAACCCTCGCCACCGGTATCAACCGCCTGGCGACGCGGGTACAGGAATCCAACCTGCAGTTCGAATTCCGTGTCGACAGCGCCACCCGGCGTCTGACCCAGACCCTGCGTCACCTGGAACGCCGTAATCGGGAACTGCAGCAGGAGCGCCAGCGCGCCGACGACGCCAACCGCGCCAAGGATGAGTTCCTGGCCCGCATGAGCCATGAGCTGCGTACTCCGCTGACCTCGGTTATCGGCTTCACCGAACTGCTGGAAAGCACCCGTCTGGACCGCCAGCAGAAGCAGTACCTGCAGATTGTCAGCCGCACCTCCGAGCTGCTGCTGACCATCATCGATGACATCCTCGATTTCTCACGCCTGGAATCCAACGCCATCGAGATCGAAGCGCTGGAATTCGACCTGACACAGCGCCTGTTTGACGTGCTCGAGGCCCAGTCACCGGTGGCGGCCCGCAAAGGGCTGGAACTGACCGCCAGCCTGCCGCCGGATCTGCCACGCCGGGTTATCGGCGATCCCACCCGACTCAGCCAGATACTCAACAACCTGCTCGGCAATGCGGTGAAGTTCACCGAGCGTGGCGAGGTGGAGCTTCAGGTCAGGATCAGCCGGCTGCCCGGCGACAATCCGCGCCTGCTGATCTGCGTGCGCGATACCGGTATCGGCATCGCCGCCTCCCGCATCGGCCACCTGTTCAGCGCCTTCACCCAGGGCGATAGCTCCATCAGCCGGCGCTTTGGTGGCTCGGGCCTGGGTCTTGTGATTGCACAGCGCCTTACCGAACTGATGGGCGGAAAAATCCACCTCGACAGCGTCGAGGGCCAGGGCACCCGCGTGCATCTGGATCTGCCACTGCGCTATGCATCGGTTGAAGGTGGCATTCACTGCTTTGAGAACCAGCCGGAGATGCCGCTGCTGCTGTATGAGCCGCACGCCGGCAGCCGCGCCATGCTGTTACAGCAACTGCAGATTCTGCCGATTCCCGTTATCCCTATCCGCCATCTGGAGGAGATGCGTGACTACTGCCAGGATAACGCCAGTTGCACGATGGTGGTCGGCGTCAGCCCACTGGAAGCGGGCACGCGCCATGTGCAGCAGCTGTGCGACAGGATTCGTGCTCATACCAGCGCACCGCTGATCTTCCTGATTCCCGGGCGCGGCGCGATTCATCTGCATGCCGACTCTCTCAAGGTGCTGTCGAAGCCCCCACGCTGGCGGGAGCTGCTCGGTGCCGTGGGGCTGGCGGTGGACGAAAGCCACAGCCGCTCCAACCCTGCCCTGGAGACACAGCTGCCCTATCCGCTTGAGATCCTGGTGGCCGAAGACAATGAGTTTAACCGCCTGCTGATCCATCGCCTGCTGGAGGGCCTGGGTGCGCGGGTTACCGAGGTTGGCTCAGGCCAGGAGGTGCTCGATTACCTGGACAGTTCCGGCGAACCGGATCTGATCCTGATGGATGTACACATGCCGGGCATGGACGGTATCGAGGCGACCCGTCGGGTGCGTCTGCGCTCGAAAACGCTGCCGATCTTCGCCCTGACCGCCAACGTGGTGCCCCACGAGCACCTGGCACTGGAGGCGGCAGGCATCAATGGCCTTATGCTGAAGCCGATCAACGTACCGGAGCTGCTGCGCGCGCTGATAGGGCTGTGCGAAGAAAAGACCGGCCTGTCTCACGATACGCCTGCGGCAACACCGGAATTGACCAATTCGCTGACCAACCTTACCTCGCCGGACAGCCTGCAGCAGGAGGTACGCCGCCTGGCCCAGGAGATCATGCGCTCGGTCTGGGAGAAAGACCGCAATCAGGTTCGCGCCTACGCCCACCAGTTGATCGGCGTCGCCGGGCTTTACGATATGCCGGTACTGGAGAGCTGCACCTCCGAACTTCAGCAGGCCGCGCAGGAAGGCGATATGCGAGCGCTCTGGGAAACCAGTTCAAGGCTGAAGCGCGTAGCGGATCAGGAACAGCTGGAATAATTACAGGTAGGAGACACGCTACGTGTCGATTGAACCCTGAGCCGCGGTTAGTTCAAACTCCGGGGGATGATCGCGGCGGGGCGCCGCTCCTACTGGAAATCTGCCCGGTAGGAGGCGCGCCTCGCGCCGATTGATGCCTGCACGAGGGTGATTCAAAACCGGTAAGATCAACGCAGTAGATCAAAACTCCCGCGTAAACGGGGACTCTCGGATAATTCGCTCCAGCTCATCAAGCACCCGCTTGATCCGCTCACGCCCTGCCCGGTCGTACAGATAACCGTCCATGCCCCCAGAGGCGGCAGGCTCGCCATCAAGCCCTTCGTGAATACTGATGCAGCGGCGGCGCAACTGCTCGAGCTCAGCATCATGGATAATCGGCATCCCCAGGAACATATCCCAGGCTTCCACCGAGGTGGTGCGGTTCATCACGCCGGCGAGGATATCTCGGATCTCCTCGCGGCTGGGTCTGTAGGCTGGCGCGCGGCCAAAACTGAGAAAGCACACCAGCACCAGCAGGATAACCAGCGTCAGTACGAAAATCAGGACGAATTCGCCCATTACTGCATCTGCTCAAGCGGGTAACGCTGCAGCTCAGTCATCGCCGTGCGTACCTGCTCGCCATGCTCCTTCTCCAGCTGCGCCATCTGCTTCTGGTACTCCCGCTTTTCTGCGCGACTCAGCGCTTTCCAGTCCTCCAGGAACGGAATGTGCTCGGTGGCCCGGTAGACCCGCTCAATCACGGCGAAGTTTTCGTGCTGGTGCAGATGCGGCGCCAGGTTATCCAGCATCACTTTGACGCGGATACAGCCCTCGGTCATGGTCATTTTCTCGTCGTTCAGCACAGCAGAGGCGATGATACGGATACTGTCGATCAGATAGCGGCGCTGCTCCTGGGCCTGCTGTTCATATTCGCGGGTCTGCCGCTCCTGCTGTTCGCGCAGCTCGCGAGCCGACTTGAGCTGGCGGTAGATAAGGCTACTCAGCAACACAATGGCGACCAGGCCGATGGCGATCAGCGTATAGGTCAAACTAGGACTCATCAGAACTCTCTTTAGGTTGTGGCTTGTGGTTGTGGCTTGTGGTTATGGCTTTCGGCTTCAGTTTAAAGCTTTGTAATGAACGGCTTCGGGCGTATACGAAAAGCCCGAGCTAAGTGTTCAACTATTAAGCGTATTATAGCGGCAGGGGGTGCTGAGGATAACCCAGCCGCCCCGGTCGGGACGGCTGGGTTAGAGCGCTTACTCGAAGGGCTTACTTGAAGGGCTTAGTCGAAAGTGCGCGGACGCAGCACATCCGGTTTCAGGAACGGCTTGTCGCCGGAGTTGTCATGCTGACCCAAGATCTGGCCATTAAACTCGGTGCCGTAGCGGGTCCACTTGTGGAAGTTGTTGTACTTCTCACGGGTTTCTTTCGCATCTCCGGTATAGCGCGGGTCCTGTGGGCGCTCGTGGCTGTTGACGAACATCGCCACATCCCAGGCCTGCTGATCGCTCAGTGAGCCCGGTTTACCCAGAGGCATATTGTTCTTGATGAACGAAGCCGCGGTGAAAACACGGGTCATACCGGCGCCCCAGTTATAGGAGTTATCCCCCCAGAGCGGCGGGAACACCACCTTGCCATCCACATGCTGGCCCTGGCCGTCAGCGCCGTGACAGACCGCACAGTTATCCGCATAAACCTGGGCACCACGCTCGTAATCGGCGGGCTGCTCCGGCTCACGCCCCAGATGGCTGAAACCACGGCCACCGATATTGGTTTCATACACCTGGGCGCCCTTGGCCAGCCACTGATGATAAGCCACCAGCGCCAGCATATCGTCGCTGCCGTACTCCGGCGGCTTACCGTTCATGGAGAAGGAGAAACAGCCGGCGATGCGCTCTTCCAGCGAGTTCACATGCTGGTTTTTGCCACGGAAGTCCGGCAGCGTGGTCGCCGCCGGCCACACCGGCCCGGACCAGTTCATACGGCCCTCGCCCATATGGCAGCTCTTGCAGTTCATATCGTTGAAAACGTATTCACCGCGCTTCTGCTGGGTATTCATGAACAGATCACGCCCCTTCAGGATCACCTCTTTAAGCTGAGGCTTGATCGACTCATCGTTCATCAGATCATCAACGGTGGGGGCCTGGTGCACGTACTGCCCCTCCTTGAACGCAGGCAGTTGCACCGGCACGGAGTTCTCCGCCATCAGCGGCAGAGAAACGGCGCCCAGCAGCGCGAATGCGATCAGCTTGTTCATTGGCCTGCCCCCTTGATTGACTGGTGAGACAGATAGGCAGCCACCGCCTCGATCTGCTGTGGATTCAGACGCCCGGCGATCGCCAGCATCAGTTGGTTCTCATCGTTACTGCGGGCGCCGCTCTGCCAGGCTTGCAGTTGCTTGCGCAGGTAACCGGCATGCTGTCCGGCCAGGGCCGGGAAGGTCGAACCCACACCCTGGCTGTCGGGGCCGTGGCAGCTTTCGCAGGGCGCAATGTAATTATCCCAATCGCCCTGTTTCACCAGCTTTTCACCCAGCGCCAGCACGCTGTCGTCAGCGGCTGCCGGGGTAGGCTGTGCCGACTGGCCCTGGTAGTAAGCCGCCACATCATCGATCTGCTGATCGCTGAGATTGGCCGCGTTTGGCAGCATAATCGGATCAGTACGGCGACCATCACGGTAGTCCCGCAACTGACGCGCCAGATAGCCGGCGTCAAGCCCCGCCAAGCGCGGAAAGCCGGCCGCATCATTACCGGCGCCATCCACTCCGTGACAGGCCAGACAGGGTGCCCCGCCCTTGCCATCGCCCTGCATCACCAATTGCTGACCGGCTGCGGGATCGCCCTCGGCCCAGGCAACCCCAAGCGTCAGCATCATCGCAGCCAGGCCCAACCCAGCCTGGAATCTTCTCATTGTTTTGCTCCCATTAGCGTCCGTTTCACCTCTATCCAGCGAAAACCAGCAAGAAGGTGTTGTCGTCCCGATAGATCATAGACCCTATTCGACCCATATTTAAATATATCTAATATAGATCTTTCTAATTTAAACTCTGATTTAACTGCTAATTCTAGAACGCCACAGACTCCCGCCGTGATCCCTCTACCTGTCTGTGCTAATATTGCCGGCTGTTTTTACCCTACCCTGAGCCGCAATTGTTGCTGCCTGCTGTCTGTTTCAGCTGGCATAAAACGCTTTGCTGCCCGCCGGCAGGACAGCTGTCCTGCGGTAACTATCCAATATTTCATTCATCCGTCTGAACTAAGAATCGGGACTCTCATGATTGCAACGCTAAAGTCGGGCTGGTCTCTTCAGAATTTACGCGGCGATGTCCTCGCCGGGCTTGTCGTGGCACTGGCCCTGATTCCGGAAGCGATCGCCTTCTCCATCATCGCCGGGGTTGATCCCAAGGTGGGTCTGTACGCCTCCTTCTGTATCGCCGTGGTCACGGCGTTCTTCGGCGGTCGTCCGGGGATGATCTCCGCCGCCACCGGCGCCATGGCGCTGTTGATGGTGACGCTGGTGAAGGAGCACGGGCTGGAATACCTGATGGCAGCCACTCTGCTGACCGGTGTGTTCCAGATTATCGCCGGCTTCCTGAAATTGGGATCGCTGATGCGTTTCGTCTCGCGCTCGGTGGTCACCGGCTTCGTTAACGCCCTGGCGATCCTGATCTTTATGGCGCAGCTGCCGGAGCTGACCGATGTGACCTGGCATGTCTACGCCATGACTGCAGCGGGACTCGGCATCATCTACCTCTTCCCCTACGTGCCGAAGCTGGGGAAACTGATCCCCTCGCCGCTGGTGTGCATTCTGCTGCTCACCGCCGTATCCATGGCGCTGGGGCTGAATATCAACACCGTTGGCGATATGGGTGAACTGCCCGATGCGCTGCCGGTCTTCCTCTGGCCCGACGTGCCGCTGAACCTGGAAACCCTGTGGATCATCCTGCCCTACTCCCTGCCGCTGGCAGTGGTGGGCCTGCTTGAGTCCCTGATGACCGCCACCATCGTCGATGACCTGACCGACACATCCAGCGACAAAAACCGCGAGTGCAAAGGCCAGGGTACTGCCAACATCGTATCGGGCCTGTTTGGCGGTATGGCCGGTTGCGCCATGATCGGCCAGTCCGTGATCAACGTGAAGTCCGGCGGCCGCACCCGTATCTCCACGCTGATCGCTGGTGTCGTTCTGCTGATCCTGGTGGTGTTCCTGGATAAATGGGTTTCCCAGATCCCCATGGCCGCTCTGGTGGCGGTGATGATCATGGTGTCCATCGGTACCTTCAGCTGGGAATCGATCATCAATCTTAAGAAGCATCCGCTCTCTACCAACCTGGTGATGCTGGTCACCGTGGCGATCGTTGTAGCGACCCACAACCTGGCCCTGGGTGTATTCGCCGGTGTGCTGCTGGCGGCGCTGTTCTTCGCCAACAAGATCGGTCAGTACCTCTATATCGACAGCGAACTGAGCGAAAACCAGCAGGAGCGCCGCTACCAGGTGGTGGGCCAGGTGTTCTTCAGCTCCTCTGAGAAGTTCACCGCTGCGTTCGACTTCAAGGAAGATATCGACCGGATCGTGATTGATCTGAGTCATGCGCATTTCTGGGATATCACGGCAGTATCCGCACTCGACAAGGTGGTCATCAAGTTCCGCCGCGAAGGCGCAGAGGTCGAGGTGATCGGTCTGAACGAAGCCAGCGCAACCATCGTCGACCGTTTTGCCGTACACGATAAGCCGGAAGCGGTTGACCAGTTGATGGGCCACTGATATTCCTGAAAGAAAAAACCCAAAGGACCTGACAAGGACCTAAGAGGAGTGCCCATGAGTCGAGTGATCGCCTGTATCGATGGTGTTGGCGAACGCGCCAGCGGCATCTGTGACGCCGCGAGCTGGGCCAGCCTGAGACTGGACGCCCCGCTCAAACTGTTGCATGTGCTGGACCGCAGCCAGTACCCCACGGAGACCAACCTGACCGGCTCCATCGGTCTGGGTTCACGCGAAGCGCTGCTGGAAGAGCTGGCAGACCTGGACGAAAAGCGCGGCAAACTGGCCCGTGAACAGGGCCGTCTGATGCTCGACGCCGCCAGGGATCACGCCGTTGCCGATGGCATCGCCGAGCCCGAGGTGCTGCAGCGTCACGGTGACCTGGTGGAAACCCTACAGGAACTGGAGTCGGACACCCGCTTGCTGGTGTTCGGTCGCGGCGGCAGTGCCGGTGAAACCCTGGGCCGCAACGTGGAAGCGGTAATCCGCGCCCTGCACCGCCCGATGCTGTTGCTGCCGGATGACTTCAAGGCACCGGAGCGTTTCCTGATCGCCTACGACGGCAGCCCCACCTCCCGCAAGGCGGTGGATATGGTGGCGCAGAGTCCGCTGTTCACCGGTATCCCCTGTGACCTGCTGATGATCGCCCCCTCCACCAACGACGTGAAGCTGGAACTGAAGCAGGCGCAAGAGAAGCTGACTCAGGCGGGCTTCGATGTCACTGCCGAAATCCTCGCCGGCGATGTGGAGCAGACCCTGCTTAACG
This sequence comes from Marinobacterium lutimaris, assembly GCF_900108065.1. Classification (GTDB taxonomy): domain Bacteria; phylum Pseudomonadota; class Gammaproteobacteria; order Pseudomonadales; family Balneatricaceae; genus Marinobacterium_D; species Marinobacterium_D lutimaris. The sequence goes on from NZ_FNVQ01000004.1 coordinate 167,227, forward strand.
AGGTAGTGATGCGCCGCGCCGATATGCTGGTGATGGGCGCTTACGGCCACTCCCGCATCCGCCAGATGCTGGTGGGCAGCACCACCAGCAACCTGATCCGCCAGACCCGCGTTCCTTTGCTTCTGCTACGCTAAGCAGCGCCGCAAACAGAAAAGCAGCCAAACGGCTGCTTTTTCTTTGGTAGCTATCAGGCAGAACAAACAGCCTCACTCAATTGCAGTCTGCTCCTCCTTGTAAACCCTGAGCCCCCGCGCCTGGTAATTCCTCAATGCATTGGGATGATCAAAGGTGCAGGTGTGCACCCATACCCGATCCGTGCCCGCCCAGTCCCAGGCGGACTGAATGGCATGACTGAGCAGCGGCCCACCAAATCCTTTGGCAATAAATCCCGGCGCCAGGCCAAAATAGCGGATCTCCGCATTCACCCCATCCGGCCGGAACAGCTCGTAATAGCCGGCAATACTGCCGCGGTAATAGGCCACCCAGGTGCGATGCTGCTCGTGTTCCACCTGGGCTTTCCACTGCGCGTCACTCCAGCTGTCCAGGTCGCCCCACTCCCATTCACTGCCAACCAGCGAATATAAGAATCGGTTGAACTGGTACTGCGGCTCTTCGCTCTCGACAACATTCAGGCTGCCAGGCAAAGGCTTGGCGTTCAGCTCAGTCTGCGCCGTCATTTCCAGGTAATAGGTGGTGTAAAAACCGCTACTCATTAATCCTCCCTTATCCGCACAGATCGGTCGCTGATCCCTGCTGCTTTTCATCCTGATTATTCAATCGACTCTCTCAACCGACTCAATGCTCGAGTATCCGCTCCCGTAGCGCGCTGGCTCTATGCACCCGCGTAGCAACCGCTTCGTAGAGGCGCGCGCGCGAGGGCAGTACCAGCGTAAAGCAGTCACTGGCGCGGGTAATCCCTGTGTAGATCAGCTCCCGGGTCAGCACCGGGTTCGGTCCCGGCGGCAGCACCATGGCGGTGTGGGCAAACTCCGATCCCTGGGATTTATGCACCGTCATCGCGAACACCGTTTCCACATTCTGCAGCCGGCTCGGCAGCACCCATTTAAGGCCGCCATCGGGCAGCGGGAATACCACTCTCAGCACCTTCCCGCCCTCACCATCGGGCACCGCCAGACAGATACCGATATCACCGTTCATCAGCCCCAGCGAATAGTCGTTGCGGGTCAGAATCACCGGTCGTCCCTCATACCAGAGGGTATCAGGCACAATCAGCCCGGCACCAGCCAGGGCCTGTTCGATGGACTCGTTCTGACCTTCAACACCCCAGGGGCCCTTGCGCAGGGCGCAGAGGATGCGGAACTGGCTGAACGCCTCCAGCACCTCTTTGCCCCAACGCTCCCAGGCAGGATCGGTCAGTTCTCCGGCGTTCGGTTTGCTGGCGTGCAGCTGCTCAAGATAAGCACGATACCCGGGCGCACCGCGCCTGCGGCCCAGCACGCCGCCATCCAGCAACAGCGGTTTAAGCAGGCGCTGCTGATCGCCGCCCGGCTCCAGCAGCGCAAGCTCTGCCGAGCCGCCCAGCAGAATTGACTCCACCGCTGTCGAGTCGCCCTCGTTGACCGCCCGCGCCAGCCGTCCTATACCGCTGTCAGCGCCAAACCGGTGGCTGTGCCTGAGCATCACGATCTGCTGCGCCAGCGGCTGCTCTCCAGCTTCCCCTTCGCTTTGCTGCCACTGGCCAAGGCCAGGGCATCCTGCGGCAACCGCCCATTCCAGCGTGCCTTTGCTGTAACCGCCCTGCTGCGCCTGCTGGCAGAGATCCCCCAGCACGGCGCCGGCTTCCACCGACGCCAGCTGATCCTTGTCACCCAGCAATATCAGCCGCGCCTGTGCTGGCAGTGCCTGCAGCAGCGAGTGCATCATTTCCAGGTCGATCATCGAGGCTTCATCGACGACCACAAGATCGGCGTGCAGCGGATTACCGGCATGGTGACGGAACCGGCGGCTGTCGGGCCTTGAGCCCAGCAGACGATGCAGGGTACTCACCTCGGTGGGCACGTCCTCGCCCATGCCATCCGTCAGGGAGTTAACCGCACGGCTGATCGACTCGGTCAGTCGCGCCGCAGCCTTGCCGGTGGGTGCCGCCAGGCGGATTCGCAGGGTTCTCCCCTCATCACGCGCCTGGGTTTGCAGCAGCGCCAGCAATCGCACGACAGTGGTGGTTTTACCGGTGCCGGGGCCGCCGGTGATGATGCCGAAACGGCCTCGGGCGCCGAGGGCGCAGGCCAGACGCTGCCAGTCCATCGTTTCGGGATCGCTGCCCGGGAACAGCAGATCGAGCTTTTCCGCCAGCCCGGAAGGTGCAGTCTCTCCTGTGAGCAGCAGCCGCTGGCGGATAAAATCAGCCACGGCGATCTCGTAGTGCCACTGCCGCCGCAGGTAGAGTCTTGAAGGCCTGCCCTGATGCAGCACCAAGGGTGAGTTACCGGCCCCCTGCTGCACCAGCGCCGAACCACTCAAGCTCTCGAGCCAGGCGTTTAACGTCAGTCCGCCAAGCAACTCACTGGGCCGGTCCGGCAACTGTTCGCCATAGGCACCTTCCGGCGGCAGCGACAGCGCCGCATCGGGGTCGCTCAGCGTGGCATCCAGATCCAGGCAGATATGGCCACGACCGAGCTGATGACTACAGAACACCGCCGCCAGAATCAGCTCCGCCGGAGCGGCTTTATCCAATTCAGCCAGCATCCGCGCCAGCGCCAGGTCCAGGCCACGAATCCAGCCCTGGCTGTGCCAGCGCTCCAGCACCTCCCAGAGGCGTGCGCCGCTAAGATCCGCCTCTACCGTAAACAGATCATCCTGCAGCCCTTCAATCTTATCCACAGGCCTGCTCCTCAGATTCGCTGTTAATGGGCGTTTTTCCGGCAAAGAGATCATCCAGCTCCAGGATCAGCTCCACCGGCGGGCGATCCACAAAGGCACCGTGGTGCGTGGGTTCCTCAATTCCACGCAGGAACAGGTAGAGCGAGCCGCCCACATACTGCTGATAGCCCGCTGCCGGGTCCGCCGCATAATCGGGCAGGCGGGACTTCAACAGCCGGTGCAGCGCCAGGGTATAGAGCACGTACTGCAGATCGTAACGCTTGTGCAGTATCGCCTCGCGCATGGCGCTTTCGGTGTAGGCACTGCTATCGGTGCCGAGCCAGTTGGATTTGTAGTCCGCCACCCAATAACGTCCTTCGTGCTCAAACAGCAGGTCGATAAAGCCCTTGAGCATGCCGTTGAGCTGGCCCCACTCCAGTTCCGGTCGCGGCTCGCCGGGCAGCACCCATTTGCGCACCCGCCGATCCAGCTCACTCACGTCCAGCGCGGCGCTGGAGAACCAGAACTCCATCTCCGCCTTGGCGGTTTCCAGCCCGGCCAGTCTTACGCTCTCGCCATCACCCAGTGGCAGCGGCGTATCCAGCAGACGCACCAGCCAGTCATCGAGCAGCTCGCGCCAGCCCTCCCAGTCGCGTCGCTGACAGCGCGGTTCCAGGAAGCCGGCCCGCAGTGGTTCGTCCACCACCACCCGGTCAAAACCCTCATCGGCGGCCCACTCCAGCATGCCGTGCAAAAAGGTACCCGCCGCCGGACCTTTCCAGAAGCGGTGGATATCGGGATTGCCCTCGATCAGCGGCAGGCCCGGCGTTTCATCCCGGGTTTCCAGCACGTTGTCGTCATCCGCCGTCTCCGCGGCCTCATTGGTAGCCGGCTGATCCGACTCCAGTTGCCCCTTGAGACGGGCGATGGCGGAATAACTGGCGATCCACCAGCGTTCGGTGTCCGGTTCGCGACTCACCCGCTCGGCGGGTCTGAGCTCATTGCGCTCGGCAGCCACCGGCAGACGTGCATCCTCTGCGGCCGGCAGCGGTTCCAGCGCCAGTACTTCTGCAGTGCAAAGCGCGGTAAAGGCGGTTTCGATGCTTGCCTCACTACCTGAAAGCAGCTGTCCCAGGGCGCTTTTGCCCACATCCTTCAGCTCTGCCAGGCCGATCCAGCAGGCGTGTACCGGACGGGTCAGCGCCACGTAGAGCAATCGCAGATCCTCCTGCAGACGCTCCTGGTCTGCCCTTTTCTGCGCGTCCTTGTCATCCTTATCCAGTTCGATGGCGGTACCGCCGGCTTCATCGTGGTAGAGATAGCTGCCGTTACGCGCACTGACAGGACGGCAATCGCTGATAAAGGGCAGGAACACCAGCGGATACTCCAGCCCCTTGGATTTGTGGATGGTGATCACCTGCACCCGGTCCGCATCGCTTTCCAGGCGCAGCACCCGCTCTTCGGCATCGCCCTGACGCTCTACCAGCTGCTCCGCCAGCCAGCGCACCAGCGCCAGCTCACCATCAAGCTGCTGGCTAGCCTGCTGCAGAATCTCGCCCAGGTGCAGCAGGTTAGTCAGTACCCGCTCACCCTCGGTGCTTTGCAGCAGCCGCGCCGGCAGTTCGAAAGCATCCAGCCAGCGGCGGATCAGCGCCAGCACGCCATGACGGCGCCAGTGATCGCGCAGGCTGCGGAACAGCTCGACCCGCTGCTCCCAAAGCAGCTCGTCGCGGTTGAGTCGCTCCAGTTCCACCAGCGCCAGCCCCAGGGTCTGACTCGCCAGCGCCTCATGGATCAGCCCCGGCTGTTCCGGTTCCGCGCAGGCCTTGAGCCAGCGCCAGAGATCTTGGGATTCCTGGCTATCGAACACCGATTCCCGGTCCGACAGGTAAACGCTGCGCACATCGCGTTTTTCCAACGCCTGGCGGATCAACTGCGCCTCGCTGCCGGTGCGCACCAGGATCGCGATATCGCCGGGCCGCAGCGGCTTCAGCGTTGCATCAGGCAGCCTGAAACCGGCTTGCCCCTGCTGGGACAGATTCAGCAAACGGCAGATCTGGCTGGCGGTGGTATTGGCCATAGCCGCGCGAAACTCCGGCTTAGTAGCGGCCTCGTCAGCCCCCAGGTGCCAGGCGGTTAACGCCGATACAGGTTCACCTTCCAGCTCCAATCGCTCCTTGCGGCCGTTCGCCTCTACCGGCATAAACGGCAGCGGGTTGTCCTCGCCGCTGCCGAACTGGAAGGCCCCGGCGGACTGGCTGTCTTCCGCTTCTTCAAACAGGGTATTCACCGCCGCCACCATCGACTCGGAGGAGCGGAAGTTGGTGCCCAGCGTATAGAGCGCGCCGGCACAATCGCGGCGCGCCTTGAGATAGGTGTGGATATCGGCGCCGCGGAAGGCGTAGATCGCCTGCTTGGGATCGCCGATCATCAGCAGCGCACTGCGCTCGGGATCGGCGTCAGCATAGATCCGGCGGAAGCTCTGGTACTGCGTCGGGTCCGTATCCTGAAACTCGTCGATCAGCGCCACCGGGTACTGCTGTACGATCTGCCGCGCGAGGCGCGGGCCTGCATCCTCGTCCGCCAGGGCGCCAGCCAAGCGAGTCAGCAGATCATCAAAGCCCAGGGTCGCTACGCGGCGCTTGTTCTGCTCTACCCGAGCAGCGACCCAACGTGCCGCATGAACACGTACCGGGTTGAGGTCCGGGCTGGTTTCCAGATGATCCGCCAGCTGCTGCAGCGCATCGAACACCTCATGCTGCGGCGTGCCATCGGGCTGGAATTTCTTGTTGGTCTTGCTGCGCAGCTTTTCACTGCCAAAGTTCGCCAGCAGCTTGGCGTCGCCCTCATCGCCCTGGCTCCACTCCAGCATGCTCTGGAACTGCTCCGGCAGTTTCTCCGCCTTATAGACCTGTTTGCTCAGCGCGCCCTTTTCCACAGCCGCGAATATCAGGCCTTCTACCGTTTCGCAATCACGGCACCAGAGGTTACGGGCAAAGGCCTGCAGGCTTTCGCGCCGCTCCTCCCAGCCCACCAGCACGCTGGCGAAATCCGTGGGGGATACCGGCGCCGGCAGCGGTTCGCCCGCCTGGTAGAGGGTGGCGTCGCTGTTTTTTAGCAGCGGACGGATCGTCTCAGCCAATTTGTCGGGCTGATCCGCCAACCTCTTCAATGACCGGGCTGCCGCCTCCGGCAGTGGATAAAAATAGGTTCGCCAGTAGTCGCGCACCGCCTCGGCAACGATCTCGCTGTCATCCCCTTCCAGCTCCTGATCGAACAGGCTGCCGCTATCGAAGGCGTGCTGGGTCAGCATGCGCTGGCTCCAGCCGTGAATGGTGTAGATCGCCGCCTCATCCATCCACTGCGCCGCCTGGTCCAGCTGATGTGCCGCGGCCGCTCTGGCCGCGTCATCGGCATAAGCGGGATCGTTTAGCAGTGAGGTCAGAAAGGGATCGCGCGGCTCCTGTTGTGCGCGGAAAACCCGTGCGCCCTCCGAAAGCCGATCACGGATACGCTCACGCAGCTCACGGGTGGCAGCGTTGGTGAAGGTCACCACCAGGATTTCCGGCGGCAGCAATGCTCGCGGGTGAGCCGAATCCTTTCCGTGCCCAAGAACGAGACGCAGGTAAAGCGCGGCGATGGTGTAGGTTTTGCCGGTACCGGCGCTGGCCTCGATCAGACGACGCCCATGCAGCGGAAACGCCAGCGGATCCAGTTGAATCATATCGCTCATTCACTCTCTCCTGTCCCTCGGGCCTGGGCATGCTGCAGCAGCGGCGCGTACAGCGCTTTGGCCCAGGCTTCCAGTCCCTCTTCCAACCCCGGGTCAGCAAGCTGTTCAAACTCGGGCCAAGCGCGGGCCAGGGCCGGATCCTGCTGCACCTCACCGGCGAACTGACCTGTGCCGAGATAGGCGCGAGCCGCCGCTCCAATAGCCTTCTCCGGTGGTTCGGTGAGCAGCGCCAGCCCCGTTTTACACGCCAGCGGCGGCGGCGCCTGCATCGCCTGGGCCCAGCAGCTCACCATCTGTTCCAGAATCTCTTGTGCACTTTTCGGTGCCAGCGGCTCGATCAATACACTGGTATCCGGGCCCACCAGCCAGCTGCGCAGGTCATAGCCCTGGGCACAGCCGCACAGATGCTCTACCCAGAGCCGCAGCAGGCGGTGCCAGCGCGGACCGTTTTTGCTAGCCACCGCCTGGGGCGAGGTACGGATCAGCGCATAAGCGCCGTCACGCACGGAGACACCACTGAGCCAGTCTTCTATAGGGATTTCACTGCCGTTGAGCTGCATTTTCAAATCGATCTCCAGCGCTCCCTCCAGCGGCTGCCATTCGGCTAGCGGCTCCAGGTGGCGCAGGGTTGAACGCACCGGGCTTAGGATCGGCTGCAGCGCCAGCGGGCCATATTCACCCAACGGCAGACGCCCGGCGCGGCGCCAGCGCTCCAGCTCCTCTTCCACTATCCGCGAGGGCTCAGCAGATCCATGGGCCAGATCGATCAGCTCCTGACCCAGCTGGAACTGCTCCAGGTTGTCAAAGGCAAAGGGTTCATGCTCCGCCTGCTGTACCGCCGGCTGCTGGAAATAGACGTTCAGGCGCTCGTTAAAGAAAGCCCGCACCGGGTAACGCAGGAAACGCCCCAGCCGCTGCAGGGTCAGCGCGCCCTCCGGCAATCCGGCGGGCAGATCCTGCTCGCTATCACCACCGACGCTGTCGTGGATCTCGCGCCACTCCTGGGCATAGGTAAACAGGCGCGGTTCGGCCTGGCCGGAGCCATCGAAATAGCGGGTACTGAACGGCTGCAGCGGATGCTCCAGCGTCAGTTGCTGCGCCACATCCTCTTCGCTTTCAATATCCTTCCAGCCCTGATTCAGATGGTCGCGCAGCTGCGCCACCAGCACCGATGGCGGCTGTGGCTGGTTATCGCGGATACTGCGACCGACCCAGCTGATATAGAGCTGCTCGCGGGCGGAGAGCATCGCCTCGAGGAACAGGTAGCGGTCGTCTTCGCGGCGGGAACGGTCGCCGGGGCGGTACTGGCCCGCCATCAGGTCGAAATCCTGGGGCGGCTTGATACGCGGGTAATCGCCATCGTTCATGCCGAGCAGAAACACCTGGCGGAACGGAATGGCACGCATCGGCATCAGCGTGGAGAAGGTCAGTCGACCGGCCATAAAGCGCGCCGACAGGCTGCCCTGGTCGATGCCGCCCAGCCAGGCCTCCCGCGCCAGCGTCAGCGGCAGGGCCGCCGTCAGCTCGGCATCGATACAGCCCTGAGTCCAGCTCTGCAGCTCGCTGACCAGCCGCTCATTCAGCAGCAGATCAGCATCATCCTGCGGTGCAAAGAAGCGATCCAGCAGCCAGTTCAGCTGCTCTCGCCAGCCCAGTGCATCCTGGGGCGCGGTGAGTCGATGCAGCAGCTCGCGCAGATCATCCAGCAGCAGCGCAAGCGATCCGGCCAGAGCCGCTTCCAGGCCCGCCACCTCGTCATAGGGTTCGATATCGGCAAAGGCTTCGCCATCGCCGATGGCGTAACCAAGCAGCATGCGGCGCATGCCGAACAGCCAGGCGTTCTGCTCCAGCCCCTGGGGCAGTTCCAGGCCGGCGCGGTGATCCGCATCCAGCCCCCAGCGGATACCGGCGCCGTCGATCCAGCGCTGCAGCGTGGGAATATCCGCCGGCGTCAGGCCGTAGCGCTGCTGCAGCGCCGGCACCTCCAGCAGATCCAGCAGTTCACTGGCGCCAAGGCGCAGCTCCGGCAGGCGCAGCAGCTGCTCCAGCGCCACCAGCAACGGCACCTGGCCACGACTGGACTGGTCCGCCAGGCTGTAGGGAATAAAGCGAGGATCATCCTTGGGCAGGCGGCCAAACACCGCCTCGATATGGGGCTGATAGATACCGATATCCGGCACCATAACGATCATATCCCGGGGTTTCAGGGTCGGATCTTCATCGAGGCGTTTCAGGATCTGATCCTGCAGTACCTCCACCTCACGCTGAGCACTGTGCGCCAGATGAAACACCAGCGAATCGTCACCGGCGAACCATTCGCGCGGCGCCTTTTCTACCGGATTGAGTTCGAGAATATCCTGCTGCAGCTGCTGCAACAGCGGCAGTGAGGCGATATCAGGGTCCGGTTCATCAAACAGGTCGATACGGCTGTCGTTAAACCAGTGGCGGTAACGCTCGCTCTGATCGAACTCATCCAGCAGGCGAATATAGTCGCGTCCCTGTTTACCCCAGGCCGCCAACAGCGGCGGCGCATGCAGGTGCATCTGCTCGCTGGAGAGCTCCGCAGGCACCCCCTCACGGCGCTGCTGACGTTTATGTTCGGCACGTAGCAGCTCCTTGCCTTCGATGATATCGGCCCAGTAGAAACGGCAGGGGTTAAGCACCGCCACCATCACCTGGATCTGCCCCGATAGCGCGGCCAGCGCCTCGATCATCTGCTGCGGCAGCGCCGAGATACCAAACACCATCAACCGCGGCGGCAGCGACCGGGGACGAGACTGCAACTGCTTGCAAGCCTCAAGAAAGCGCTGATGCAGGTCGGCGCGGGAGCTATCCACTTCGGCCTGCAGGTCGGCACGGATCGCACGCCAGAGCCTGGGCTGCCAGCGCTGATCCTCATCCAGCAGGCGAGGCTCGCCGCCATCCGGCATGCGCAGCTGGTCCAGCCCTTCGGCCCAGTCCGCCAGCCAGTCGGCACGGTAAACCTGGTACTGGTCGAACAGATCCGCCAGATGCTCCGCCAGCTGGTAAGCCTTGCGTTCGCCGGGGTCCGACTCCAGGTACTGCGCGAGCGAGGCAAACTCGGGCGTTTTCAGCAGATCGGGCAGCAGCCTCAGCAGGCGCCAGCGCAGCTGGGGTTTGTCATAAGGGGATTGGGGCGGCACCGCCTCTTTGCCAAGCACCGCACGGTAGGCGCGCCAGAGAAAAGCCGAGGGCAGTTCCACCTGAAGCCCGGCAGCGATGCCGCAACCGCCCTCGCTGACCGGCGCCGCCAGCGCCAGGCGCAGCCACTGGGCGATACCGTTGCTCTGCACCAGGATCTGTTCGTCCACCAGGGGTGGCAGGGGGTTGTCGCGCATCCAGCGCACCAGCAGGTCACGCAGGGTCTCGAGGCGGTTAGCGTGGATGATCGCCAGACCGGTAGACAGCTCGGACATAGTTAATCTCGGGTCGCGGGGCAGAAAGGATCAAGTCTGCAACAGGGGTCGATAGCGGGGCAAGGGAGAGACAAAAGAGAAGCCGACAAAAATCCTGTCAGCTTCTCTTTTGCTAAGTGTGTAAATACTGTTTGTTTGGTTTATACCGGAGCACACGCCTGCGGCGATAGCCGTTTATCCGATCAGATGACGGCCGGCATCGACAAAGATCCGGTTACCGGTCTGGGTTTTCGCCAGATCGCTGATCAGAAACGCCGCCAGTGAGCCCACCTCATCGGGGGTACCCAGGCGTTTCAGCGGCGATTTGCTGGTGGCGTCATCCATCAGCTCATCGAAGTGATCGATTCCGCTGGCCGCACGGGTCGGCATGGGACCCGGCGAGATGGAGTGTACGCGGATCTGCTGCTCTCCCAGCTCCGACGCCAGATAGCGCGCGCAGCTGTCCAGCGCCGCCTTGATCGGCCCCATCAGGTTGTAGTGATCCACCACTTTTTCAGCACCTTCGTAGCTCATGGTCAGCAACGTACCGCCTTCCGGCATCAGTCGCTGCGACTGGTTCGCCATGCGTACAAAGGAGTGGCAGGAGATATCCATCGCCTTGCAGAAGCCGTCGCCACTGCTGTCCACCAGGCGTCCATGCAGCTCATCCAGCGGCGACCAGGCGATGGAGTGCACGGCAAAATCGATATTGCCCCAGTGCTTTTCCATCTCGTGGAATACCGATTCAAGCTCCCCTTCTACGGATACATCACAGGGCAGCAGCATCTTCGCGCCCAGCTCATCCGCCAGCGGCTGCACGTAGGGCCTGGCCTTTTCATTCAGATAGGTAATACAGAGCTCGGCCCCCAGGGCAGAGAGCACCTTGGCACATCCATACGCGATACTGTGACGGTTGGCTATTCCCAGGATCAGTCCACGTTTTCCTTCCAGACTCAGGCTCATGCGCAGTCTCCTCTGCATCCAGTTGAGTTGATCAAAATGGCTACAACATTTTATTGCAGTGCAGCATAAACTGATCTGAATGACTAGAAAAAGTTACGCACAGGCGAACCGGCCGCACCACAGTGCAGCCAGTTTAAAGAGAAAAAATGACAGTTCGGCGGATCAGGCGATACAGCCGGCGGCGCTCAGCTCATGCACCACCACCGTGGTGTAATGAATATTGTCGTGCAGCGGACAGCGGGCACAGACCTCATCCAGAAACGCCTGCTTGGCCTCGTCACTGAGGTCGGCGTCAATCTCGGCGGCGATCTGGATAGACTGGAAGCCGACGCGGTCATCGGTGGGCTTACCCAGCAGCCCCGCGGAGTTCAGATCACCCTCTACGACCACCTGCATGCCGCGCAGATCGATCTTCTGCTGGCCTGCGGCAATGCGCGCGATGGAAGCCACGCAGCCCGCCAGGGAGAACAGAAACAGCTCCAGCGGAGTCGGTCCAAGATCAGTACCACCGGGCTTGGGTTGATCGATAACTAGGTTGTGCCCGCGGATCTGGGCGTGAACAGCATAGTCGCTGCCCATCTCGGCATTGATGGAGATCCTTTTGATGGCCATGACCTGCACTCCTTTTAATTAGGCGTAACTAATATATAGTGCAAGCGCAGCATCCACAACGATGTTCATGGAAGATTCACGGCAATAACCGGGCAAAAGACCCGAATATTGATCCAGGGCGGTATCGGCTGGGTAGCTGCAATTTTTACCAGGTAGGAGGCACGCCCTCGTGCCGATTCAATCCTGCACAGCGGCTATTTTAAACATCGGCGGTTGATCGCGACGGCACGTCACTTCTACACAAAACCAATAAAAAACGCGCCGTTGGGCGCGTTTCAGATTGGCTAAAGAGGTGGCTGGATCAACCTACCTTCTCGCCCTTGGCCTGCAGATCGGCGTGGTATGAGGAGCGCACCAGCGGGCCGCTGGCCACGTGGGAGAAGCCCAGCTCACGCGCGACACGTTCGAATTCTGCGAACTCGTCCGGAGTGACGAAACGATCCACCGGCAGGTGATCGCGGCTCGGCTGCAGGTACTGGCCGATGGTCACCATATCCACGTTGTGAGCACGCAGATCCTTGAGCACTTCAACGATCTCTTCGTTGGTCTCGCCAACGCCGACCATCAGACCGGACTTGGTGCGGATCTCGGGACGCAGCGCCTTGAAGCCCTTGAGCAGTTCCAGCGACCAGGCGTAATCGGCACCCGGACGAACCTGGCGATACAGGCGCGGCACGGTTTCCAGGTTGTGGTTGAACACGTCCGGCGGGGTCTGGCTGAGGATCTCCAGCGCGATATCCATGCGGCCACGGAAGTCCGGCACCAGGGTTTCGATCTGGATCGAGGCACTGCGCTCACGGGTTTCGCGGATACAGTTGGCAAAGTGCTGGGCACCACCGTCACGCAGGTCATCGCGGTCTACCGAGGTGATAACCACGTACTTCAGCCCCATATCGGTGATCGCTTCGGCCAGCTCGCGCGGCTCGTCTTCGGCCAGCGCGTTCGGACGGCCGTGGGCCACGTCGCAGAACGGGCAGCGACGGGTGCAGATATCACCCATGATCATGAAGGTGGCGGTACCGTGGCTGAAACACTCACCCAGGTTGGGGCAGCTTGCTTCTTCGCAGACCGAAGCCAGCTTGTGCTCGCGCAGTTTCGCCTTGATGCGTTTGACTTCCGTATTGGAGCCCATGCGCACACGCAGCCATTCGGGCTTACGCGGCATAGCGTCCTTTTCGGTCGGGATCACCTTGACCGGGATACGTGACACCTTATCAGCGCCACGCAGCTTCACCCCGCGCTCTACGCGGTGGGTGGTTTTTTCCTGGGAGTCTGACATAAAACTATTGGTCCCAACTGGTTGTTCGAGTAACAGAAGTATACCCGATCTTTTCTATCAAGTAATTGAGCAGGCGCTCAGGTACCGAGGCAAGATCCGCTTCCGGCGCCAGCTGACTCAGCTGTGTCATCGCCAGACCGGCGTAACCGCAGGGGTTGATACGCAGGAAGGGTTCTAGCTCCATGTTCAGGTTTAGCGCCAGGCCATGGAAGGTAGCACCACGGCGCACACGCAGCCCGAGGGAGCTGATCTTGGCGCCGTCGACGTACACGCCCGGTGCATCGGGCTTGGGATAAGCATCGATACCGAAGTCGGCGAGCACGCTGACCACCGCATTCTCCATCAGGCTGACGGTATCGCGCACGCCGATGCTGCGCCGACGAAGGTCGATCATCAGGTAGGCGATCAACTGCCCGGGGCCGTGGTAGGTTACCTGGCCGCCGCGATCCACCTGCACCACCGGGATATCACCGGGGTTGAGCAGGTGCTCAGCCTTGCCGGCCTGCCCCTGGGTAAATACAGGCTCGTGTTCCAGCAGCCAGATCTCATCGACGGTCTCGGCATCGCGCTGGTCGGTGAACGCCTGCATCCGGTGCCAGGTCGGCTCGTAGGGCTGCAGCCCGAGCTCACGGACGATCAGCTTATCGGAAGCCGCCATCAGAGAACGGTCTGCACACGGCCGGATGCCATCAGATCCTCGTGCAGACGTTTGAGCTGGTCTTCGCCGGTAGCGGTGATGCTAAGGCGCACGGAGAGGTATTTACCGGTGCGGCTTTCCGCCAGGGTCACCTGGCTGATATCCAGGTCGGGCGCGTGAATCTGCACAGTCTCGATAACGAAACCGCGAAAGTCGTTTTCATTATGGCCCACGACCTTGATCGGGTAATCCTCGCAGGGAAACTCAATCTTGGGGGCTTCGGGTGTATCACTCATTACTCTTCTCCGGTCATCAACCGGTGGTGAAACTGGCTGAAAAGCTCAAACATCCTGCGCCAGAGCGGGCCTTTTTCGCCATCTCCGACCGTCTTTCCATCCACACTCAGCACCGGGACTACGGCTCGGGTCGAACTGGAGATCCACACCTCGTCCGCCTCGAGCAGATTTTCATAGCTCAGATCGGTTTCCTGATAGGGAATACCCGCTTCACGCGCCAGTTCAAGAACCAGCCCACGGGTGGTGCCGCCAAGGATTTCCGATCCGAGTTTCGGGGTATAAAGCACCCCGCTTTTGACAATAAACAGGTTGGAGGAGCCACCCTCCGTCATGACGCCGTCCCTGATCATCAGGGCTTCGGCAGCGCCTGCTTCCCGCGCCTGCTGCAGCACCAGGATGTTGGGCAGCAGGCCGTTGGCCTTGATATCGCAACGATGCCAGCGCAGATCCGCCGTCACTATCACCGCGATGCCGCTCACCCCATCGGGTCCGTCGGCGTAGATATCGCGAATAGGGTTACAGCAGGCAAACACCGTGGGCTGCATACTGGCGTCGTAGACCGGTGTACGCCGGCCCGCGTCGCCGCGAGTCACCTGTAGATAGACCGACAGGTTACCTCCACCATTACGCGCCACCAGCTCATTGAGCACCACCGGCAAATCGGTCGACAGTGGAATTCGTAACGCCGCCAGGCTGTGCTCCAGGCGTTTCAGGTGAGGCTCAAGTCCGAAGGCGACACCCCGGTAAAAGGGGATCACCTCGTAGACACTGTCACCAAAGAGAAAGCCCCGGTCAAAGACCGAGACTTTCGCATCCTGCGCCGCTATGAAGGCGCCGTCGAGATAGACAATATCGGAACTCATCGAGAGTCTCCGTTGCGACCGTCAGCCCATATTGTAAAGCCTGGCCGCGCTGCTGCCTACTTGAACAGGTTGGTGAAGAACAGCACGATCTCGTCCCAGATCTTCTTGAAGAAGCCACCTTCGGGTACTGCTTCAAGCGCCACCAGCGGTACCGACTTCACGGTTTCGCCACCCAGGGTGACAACCACCTGCCCCAGAGTCTGGCCCGCTTCGATCGGTGCCTTGATGACGCTGTTCATATCCAGGCTGGCTTCCAGCTGATCATCCTGGCCACGCGGAATGGTGACCGCCAGATCTTCGCTCAGACCCAGACGTACCTGGTCACTCGCACCGCCCCAGACCCGCGCCTGATTCAGTACCTGGTTGGCTTCATACAGCTGACGGGTACGGTAGAAGCGGAACGCATAGGAGAGCAGTTTCTGCGATTCCTGGGCGCGCGCTTCATCGCTGTTGGTGCCCAGCACCACGGTGATCAGACGCATACCATCGCGCTTGGCCGATGCCACCAGGCAGTAACCCGCCTCGTCG
Organism: Marinobacterium lutimaris; assembly: GCF_900108065.1. Lineage (GTDB taxonomy): Bacteria > Pseudomonadota > Gammaproteobacteria > Pseudomonadales > Balneatricaceae > Marinobacterium_D > Marinobacterium_D lutimaris. The sequence goes on from NZ_FNVQ01000004.1 coordinate 182,374, forward strand.
GTGTGGCCAGTCTTGATGCCATCAACGCTGTCGTCACGCCAGAGCAGACGGTTGCGGTTGGGCTGGCGGATCTTGTTGTAGGTGAAGTACTTCTCGGAGTAGATCTCGTAATGCTCCGGGAAGCGGTTGATCAGCGCCCGGCCGATCAGCGCCAAATCGTGCGGAGAGGAGTAGTGATCCTCGTGCGGCAGGCCGGTGGCGTTCATGAAATGGGTGTTTTTCAGGCCCAGCATTTCGGCGTGCTGGTTCATCAGATCGGCGAAAGCGCTCTCGCTGCCGGCGATATATTCGGCCAGCGCCACGGAGGCATCGTTACCAGACTGGATCACCACGCCCTTGAGCAGATCACCGAGACGCACCTGGGTTCCTTCACGCACAAACATGCGCGAACCTTCGGTACGCCAGGCTTTTTCACTGATCGGCACCAGGTCATCTTCAGAGATATTCCCTTGCGACATTTCGTATTCGACGATGTAACTGGTCATCATCTTGGTCAGGCTTGCCGGTGCAAAACGCTGGTCGGCGTTCTGAGACAGCAGCACTTCGCCGGTGTCGCCATCCATCACCAGGTAAGCGGTACCTGCAATCTGCGGCGGCGCCGGCACCATGGTGCTGGCCGCCTGCACATTCAGCGTAACCAGGGTGAACAGGAAGGCCGATAACAGTGCAAGGGGGGATCGAAAGAGTCTCTGCAACATGGTTTTCTTCATCGGGTAGTTTGAAATCAACGACAGATGGACCGATGGAACGACGATTCGTTCCCCGGTCGGCGAATCAAGGATGGTGCTCAGGGATAGTCTACCAAGATCGGTGACGAATGACCTGCCGCCTGTACCCTGGATATTAAATCACCGGGGATCACATCCGAAGATAGCGGCCCAATCAACACCCTGTAGAGCGAACGTCCGTCACGCTCGACGCTGCGCACCTGCACCTGGCTGCCTGCGGCGGCAGCCACCAGTTTGTCCTGCACTTTGCGCGCTGCGGCATCGGTGGAAAACGCGCCCACCTGCAGGTAACGCCCCTCCGCCGAGACAGGCGTGGGAAGCGCTGCGGTTTTCTGTGTTGCGACTTTTTCGGTTGCAGCTTTTGTCGCAGCCAGCTGCGCACCTGCCGGCTTAGCGGTCATATTCTCGCTCTCGGGCAGAATGTTTTTACTGTTCCAGGCCACGGGATCTATCGCTTCCACCTCAACACGTGCAGTACCGTGGTTGAGCATCCCCAGCTTGGCCGCCGCCGCATAGGACAGGTCGATCAGCCGGTTATCGTGGAACGGCCCACGGTCGTTGACACGTACAATCACCTGGCGCCGGTTGGAAAGGTTGGTTACACGCACATAACTGGGCAGCGGCAGGGATTTATGCGCGGCCGACATTTTGTACATGTCATACACCTCACCGTTGGAGGTCAGGTGGCCGTGGAATTTTTCACCATACCAGGAAGCCGTGCCCTGCCGGCTGTACCCCGCGGCAGACGGCATGATGTGATACTTCTTGCCCAGCACCTCGTAGGGGCTCTTGTTGCCGCCCCGACTTTGCGGCTCGATCCGGGGAACGGCGTCCGGCACGTTTGAGACATCCGCTGGCGCATCGGGGTAACGATCATGCGTCATGGAGTAACGGCCGGCGTTGGGGTTATCACTACCACCGCCACCACCCGTCGATGAACAGCCCGCCAAGCCCACCAGGGCAAACAACAGCAGAAGTCCCAGTCGCGCCATCAAACCTACCTCGTTTAACCGTTCTTCCTGGCCTCGGCGATCGCCTGGCTCAGTTCATAGACAGCCATGCCATAAAGGCGACTGTGGTTATAGCGGGTGATCACGTAAAAGTTATGTAGACCAAACCAGTAGTGATCACCATCTTCCATTTCCAGGCGCATCAGCGTCGCAGGCTGCGCCATATCCAGACCTTTGTGGGTACGGATATTACGTTCGCTCCACTGCGCCAGAGAAACCTCCGGCTTCAGATCGGCATTGATCCACTCAGGATCGGCCGGCGAACCCATCACCACATTGGCGCGTACCGGCTGACCGGCTTTCCAGCCATGCTCGGCAAAATAGTTGGCGACACTGCCGATGGCGTCCACCGGGTTGGACCAGATATTACGATGGCCATCGCCATCGAAGTCGATGGCGTAGTGGCGGAAGCTCGACGGAATAAACTGGCCATAGCCCATGGCGCCGGCGTAGGAACCTTTCAATGTGCCCGGCTCGATAGACTCTTCCCGGGTCATGCGCAGGTAGTCTTCAAGCTGACCGAGGAAAAACTCGCCGCGACGCGGATAATCAAAGCCCAGGGTCGCGAGCGCATCGAGTACCCGGTAGTTGCCCATTATCCGGCCGTAGTGGGTTTCTACACCGATGATAGCGACGATAATTTCTGCCGGCACACCGTATTCCGCCTCGGCACGAGCCAGGGTTTCCTCATGCTCCTGCCAGAATTTCACGCCCCGTTCGATCCGCTTGGGCTGAATGAATATGTTGCGATATTCACCCCAGGTCAGGCGCTTTTCCGCCGGACGCGACATCGCCTCCAGGATCGACTCCTGCTTCTTGGCATCACCCAGCACCGAACGCAGGTAATCGCGTTCAAACCCTTCCGCCTCCAGGGTTTCATACAGTGCCTTGGCCTCCGGCCGGTCGGCATAATCCTCCGAAGCAGCCTGGACCGCCAGCGGCAATGTCAGCCCGAGGAGGGTGGCACCGAGCGCTATTCCTGAACGTAGTGCTTGTTTCATCCTAATCTCCTTAGCAGGATGTTGAAAAACTATCTGCGTTGCCGAATGCGGCGTTAAAAACAGGCTCAAAATGCTCATTTAGTTCACTAAACTCCGCTTTTTCGCTTGTTTTTGCCTTGCCTCGGCTGCCTCGAAAACGATTTTCAACACCCTTATTTAGCGAACCAGCATCTGCTTGTGGGTGTGGATCGACATCAGAATGCCAAATCCTGCCATCAGCGTCACGATCGATGTGCCGCCGTAGCTCACCATCGGAAGCGGCACCCCCACAACCGGCAGAATGCCGCTGACCATACCGATATTGACGAACACGTAGACGAAGAAGGTTAACGTGATACTGCCAGCCAGCAGACGGGAGAAACTGTCTCCGGCCTGCACCGCAATTACCAACCCTCGACCGATGATCAGCAGATACAGCGACAAGAGTACGATCACGCCAGTCATGCCCAGTTCCTCACCGATTACCGCGATGATGAAATCGGTATGGGATTCGGGCAGAAAATCGAGCTGGGACTGGGTGCCGTGGAGCCAGCCCTTGCCGGAAAGACCGCCGGAACCGATGGCGGTCTTGGACTGGATGATATTCCAGCCGGCGCCCAGCGGATCGCTCTCGGGATCAAGGAAAGTGAGTACTCGCTGACGCTGATACTCTTTCATGACCATCCACAGACCGGGCAAAGCCGCACCGGCCAGACCCAGGGCCAGGAAGATCCAGCGCCAGTAAACGCCGGAAAAAAGGATGACGAAGATACCGGATGCGGCGATCAGCAGCGAAGTACCCAGGTCAGGCTGCTTCATGATAAGCACCGTCGGTACGCCGATCAGCGCCAGGGCGCCAAACAATCTCAGCATCGTCGGCGGCAGGCTCTGCCGCGCCAGGAAGCCGGCCACCACGATCGGCAGCACCAGTTTCATGATCTCGGCGGGCTGAAAGCGGAATCCCGCCACCTCGATCCAGCGCTGTGCGCCCTTGGCGCCGACACCAAAGAGCAGCACCCCCACCAACAGGCCCACGCCTACTACATAGGCCCAGGAGCCCAACCTTTCGAAGGTGCGCGGCCTCAGCTGCGCCAGCACAAACATGACAAAAAAGCCCGCGGCCATACGTACCGCCTGACGCTCCACATATCCCAGGTCACGCTCGGATGCGCTGTAAAGTACAAACAGGCCAAAACCGCACAGCGACAAAAGCATCAGCAGCAGCCAGGCATCCAGATGGGTGTAACTCCACAGACCGGTGGGCCGGCTCAGGTGCGCCGAGCTGTCTGAGAGGGTGCGCTGAAAATCGCGCTGACTCATTTATCCACCTCCAGATCGTTAACGTAGTCGTCGGTCAGCCAGGCATCCATCACCTCGCGGGCGATGGGGGCCGCGGTACTGGAACCGCCACCACCGTTCTCAACCACTACCGCCACGGCAATTTTCGGATCATCGACCGGTGCAAAGGCGACAAACAGAGCGTGGTCCAGATGACGCTCCGCCAGCTCCTCAGGGTTATATCTCGCGTCCTGGGCGATACCAACCACCTGGGCGGTACCTGTCTTGCCCGCCATGGTGTACTCGGCGCCGGCCGCCGCACGGCGCGCCGTACCGTAACTGCTGTGCATAACATCGACCATGCCCTGGATCACCGGTTTCCAGAACTCGGGATGATTCAGTTTTACATCGTCAGGCAGCGGGTTTTCCGACTCGATCTCCGGCATGCTGGTGGTGCCGTCACTGTTGATAACGCCACGAATGGTATGTGGTCGCACCCACTTGCCGCGGTTCGCCAGCACCGCCGTGGCGGTGGCCAGCTGCAGCGGCGTGGCCAGCATGAAGCCCTGACCGATACTCAGGTTGAGGGAGTCACCGGGATACCAGGGCTGCTTGTAGCGTCCCTGTTTCCAGTCCTTGGTCGGCAGCAGAGCATCGTCCGCCTCCGGCAGATCCAGGCTGGTCACCTGGCCAAAGCCAAAACGCCCCAGGTAATCGGACATGTTATCGATGCCGGTCTTGTAGCCCGCATCGTAAAACCAGACGTCACAGGACTGTGCCAGCGCCAGATTCAGATCGACCTTGCCATGGCCCCAGCGTTTCCAATCGCGGTATTTTCGACCGCCCTTGGTGAGCTGATAAAAACCCGGATCCCAGACCGTATGGTCGATGGACACCGAACCGCTGTCGATGGCGGAAAGTGCCGTAAAGGGTTTCAGCGTTGAGCCCGGCGGATAGCGGCCGCGGATCGCCCGGTTGTAGAGCGGCAGATCCTTGGAGTCGCGCAGTTCCGCGTAATCTTTGGTGGAGATACCGGTAACGAAGAGGTTGGGGTCGTAGGCGGGCTCACTCACCAGCGCCAGGATCTCGCCGTTACGCGGATCGATCGCCACGATGGAGGCGCGCCGCCCCTCGATCAGCTGCTCGGAGAACTTCTGCAGTTTGAGATCAAGGCTCAGTTGAATATTCCGCCCCGGCACCGGATCCTGGCTTTCCAATACGCGAAGCACGCGGCCACGGGCATTGGTTTCCACCTTCTGGAATCCCACCTGGCCGTGCAGCAGCGACTCGTAGAAGCGTTCGATACCGAGTTTGCCGATGTAGTGCGTAGCCGCGTAGTTTTCCGGATCCAGCCGCTGCAACTCACGCTCATTGATGCGGCCCACATAACCCAGGGCATGCACCATTGAATCGCCGTAGGGGTAATAACGCACCAGGTCCGCTTCCACCTGAACGCCAGGCAGGCGCTGGTAGTTCACAGAGATTTCAGCGATCTCTTTCTCGGTGAGGCTGAACTTCAGCGGCACCGAGGTAAACGGTCGCCGACGCTGATTGAGGCGCTTTTTGAAGCGTTCGATATCGTTGGGTTCGAGATCGATGATCTGACCGATACGGGCGATGGTCGCATCCAGGTCATCCACCTCCTCTTTCAGCAGTGTCAAACTGAAGTCAGGGCGGTTGTCGGCCAGCAGGGTACCGTTGCGGTCGTAGATCAGACCACGCCGGGGCGCCACCGGCTGCAGCTGCACACGGTTCTTCTCGGAGATCGCCGCATAGCGATCATGCTCTATGACCTGGAGGAAATAGATACGCGCCACCAGCGCGCCCATCATCAGGATCACGATCACCATCGCGATAATGGCGCGATTGGCGAAGGTTCTGCCCTCCTGAGAGTAGTCTTTAAGTCGCTCCACAGCAGCCATCGGATTCGTTATTTATGGTAGGGGTGACCCTGTAACAGAGTCCAGGCGCGGTACAATTGTTCCGCCAGCATGATACGCACGAGCGGATGAGGAAGAGTCAGCTTCGACAGAGACCATTTTTGATCGGCTGCGGCGACACAACGCGGGTCGAGTCCATCGGGGCCGCCCACCAGCAAACAGAGGTTCTGGCCAGACATGCGCCACTCCTCGGCCTGCTCAGCCAGCTGCTCGGTGGACCAGCTGCGCCCGTCCACGGTCAGCGCGATCACCCGGTCACCCTTGGGGATAGCGGCCAGCATGGCATCGCCCTCGCTGCGGATTGCCCGCGCGATATCGGCGCCCTTGCCACGATGACCCAGCTGCAGCTCAACCAGCTCCAGACGAAAATCGCCCGGCAGGCGGCGGGCATACTCATCGTAGCCTTCGCTCACCCAACCGGGCATTTTGCCGCCAACGGCGATCAGTTTGATACGCATGGATCAATCGTTATCCGCTGCAGCGTCTTCACTTTCATCGTCGAACGACCAGAGACGTTCGATATCATAGAAGCTGCGCGCATCCGGCATCATCACGTGGACCACCACGTCGCCGAGATCCACCAGAACCCAGTCACCGACACCCTGACCTTCAACACCGACGGGCAATACGCCCTGCTCTTTCACTTTTTCGATCACTTCCTGGGCCACGGACATCACGTGACGTTTGGAAGTACCGCTGGCCACCACCATGTAATCGGTAACGCTGGATTTACCGGTGACATTCAGGGTCGCAACGTCACGGGCTTTCATATCCTCAAGCGCGCTGTGCACCAGGTTGATCAACTGATCGGTCTGCATCGGGTTTTCAGTACCTTTGTTTGCGTCCATTAGAGACGGTTAAAGCCGTAAAGCCTGTTAGTTTGAATATAGTCCCATACGCTGTCGGGTATGAGATAACGCGGTGATTGCCCCTGTGCGGCCAACTGGCGGACCTGGGTCGCCGAGATGCCGAGCGGGGTCAGCTCATGAATCAACACCTTTCCTGCCGGCAAGCTCAGCAGCTCCTGTTTTGAGCCCGCCGCGTGACGATCGGTAAAGCGCTTCATTTCCGGATCGAGATCCAGCTCGTAACCCGGCCTTGTTACCACCAGGATATGGCACAGATCGATAAAGCGTTCCCATTGGTACCAGCGCGAAAGCGTCATATACGCGTCCGCGCCCATGACCATACAGAGAGGCCGCTGCGGCCCAAGTTCCTGGCGCAGCGACTCCAGCGTCAGCAGGGAGTATGACGGTTTGTCCGAGCGTATTTCACGGGCATCGGCCGTCAGGCTGGGCTCGTCGGCCACCGCCAGCTCCACCATCGCCAGACGCTGTTCCGAGGTACAGCCAGGCTCGTCCCGGTGCACTGGCACCTTCGACGGAATCAGGCAGACCTCAGGGATCTCCAACCACTGCTGGATCTCAAGCGCCGTGCGCAGATGACCGTTATGGATGGGATCGAAGGTGCCCCCCATAAATACAAAGGGCACGCCGCCAGTTTCAGCGCCAGCCATCGATCACTGCCGGATCTGTCCGTCGCCGAGCACCACGTACTTCTGCGATGTCAGCCCTTCCAGGCCGACCGGTCCGCGGGCGTGTATTTTATCGGTAGAGATACCGATTTCTGCACCCAGACCATATTCGAAGCCATCGGCAAAGCGAGTCGAAGCGTTCACCATCACCGAGCTGGAATCCACCTCACGCAGGAACGCCCGCGCCTTGGTGTAGTTCTCGGTAATGATGGCGTCGGTGTGATGCGAGCCCCAGCGGTTGATATGCTCGATCGCTTCGGCCATATCCTCGACAACTTTGACGGCAAGAATCGGAGCCAGGTATTCAGTGGCCCAATCCTCTTCAGTGGCTTCGTTCACCTGCGGCAGCAGCTCGCGGGTCGCAGCGCAGCCACGCAGTTCAACACCCAGTTCGGCATAGTGCTCGGCCAGTTCTGGCAGCATCTCGGCTGCGACAGCGCGGTTCACCAGCAGGGTTTCCATGGTGTTGCAGGTACCGTAGCGGTGAGTCTTGGCGTTGATCGCGATATTGATCGCCTTGCTCTTGTCCGCCTGATCGTCGATGTAGACGTGGCAGATGCCATCCAGATGCTTGATCACCGGAACGCGGGCATCGCGGGAGATACGTTCGATCAACCCCTTGCCGCCACGCGGAACGATGACGTCCACGTATTCCGGCATGGTGATCAGCTCGCCCACGGCGGCACGATCGGTAGTTTCCACCACCTGCACCGCTTCCGCCGGCAGGCCGGCTTCAACCAGCCCCTGGCTGACGCAGGCCGCAATCGCATGGTTGGAATGGATCGCCTCTGAGCCGCCGCGCAGAATGGTGGCGTTGCCAGACTTCAGACACAGGCTGGCCGCTTCCGCCGTGACGTTCGGGCGGGACTCGTAAATGATGCCGATAACACCCAGCGGCACGCGCATTTTACCGATCTGAATACCGGATGGGCGGTAGTTCATATCGGTGATGCCGCCAATCGGATCTGGCAAAGCCGCTACCTGGCGCAGGCCCTCGATCATGGTATCGATGCGCGCCGGGGTCAGTTCGAGACGATCCAGCATCGCCGCATCGAGGCCATTGGCGCGGCCGTTTTCCAGATCTTTCTGGTTGGCAGCCACCAGCTGCTCGCGGCTGGCGTCCAGCACACGTGCCATCGCATCCAGTGCTGCGTTTTTCGAACCGGTGTCGGCACGGGCCATCAGACGCGAGGCCGCACGTGCTTTTTGTCCCAGTTCGGACATGTATTCTGCTACGTTCATCCAACAGTGTTCCGGGTTGGTGCATTGAATCAAACATTATACCGCGATTCAGGGGCCGCTTGACACACTCCTCAGCCCCTTTCCGGGCTGTGACTGGCGAACACTAGCTGCTATTATCCGGCCAATCATTCCTTTCCGGCCGCCGACCTGACCGAGTGTAGATGGATCGCCCCACAGCCAGTACCCAGCACGGACTCTATAAAAGGCTACTGCCCCTGGCCGGCGTACTGCTGTTGTGCCTGCTGGCCAGTACCGCTCTGCTCTATTACAGCGCCAAAAGCAGCGCCGAAGAGGAAGCCCGTGACTACGGCGAAAGCCTGGGGCGCGCCACCGCCATACTGATCCAGCCACTGCTGCTGGCCGATGATCGCATCAGCCTCAATTACGTTTTCAACGAACTTAACAAGCAACCGCAGTTGAACGGTCTGCACCTGGTCGACGGTACCGCACTGCCGGTTGCCGTGGCCGGTAGCCAGACAGGCCTGCGCCAGACGCTGGAGCTGAGCCGGGACAGCGAACGCCTGGGCGAACTTACGCTGTGGATAAACCCGCAGTACAGCTGGATGCTGCTGAAGAACCTGCTGTTTGAAGCTGGAGCCCTGGCTCTGGGCTCGATCCTGCTGACCCTGCTGACCCTCTGGTTTGTACTCCGCCGCAGCACCTCACCTGCGGCGGCAGAAACCTCCGACTTTCGCACCCTGGCCAGCGATATTGCGCCGCAATTCGACGACGAACTGGAGACTGAGGATGAGCACCCAGCCCCAGTGCCGACCCTGGACAGCGAGCAGCAGATTCAGGTGCGAGAAGATGAGTATGAGTTCGACGATATACCCGGCGATGCTCTCGACGAAGAGCCCGAAGACCTTGATGACGCGCCCTTGAGCTTTGACAGCGATCCTGACGAACACGAGCGGGAACAGCAGACTCCACTGATGGCCCGTCAGCCCAGCGCCGATTTTGAGCCGCAACTTGCCTCCTGGCTCAGCCCCAATGCGGGCACCAGGGACAGCTCGGATGAAACGGGGTACAGCGCCGCGCCAGCCAGACCAGCAGCCGAAACCAATACGGACTCCCAAGGTGATACTGGCCGTGACGATAATCGTGAGCTGGTCGAACTGCTGCGCCCGTCCCGCGACCGCCAGGGGATGCCGCCGTTTACGCCCCAGGATCACCGTGATGAGGAGAGCGACGAAGCGATCGCCCCGGATATCGACGACGATCAGGTGGAGTTCGACGACTCCGCGCAAGAAACTCAGCCCAAGTCGCGCTTCTCCGTGGTTCAGCCGCTGGGCCGGAAAGAGGAGCAACTGGGTCTTTATACCCTTGAGCATGAACTGGAACTGATGCTCCAGGCCAAGGATGCCGGCTACCTGTTCCTGATCGACGCCACCAGCGCCCGTTCGGAAAACATTACCGAGGAGGAGCGCCAGCATCTGCTGCGCCCCTACCGTACCCTGGCAAACTCGGTAGCGCATATTTACAGCGGCCGCGTGGAAGCCGGCAGCGACGGCGATCTGCAGCTGTTCTTCGACCAGCCGAAAGAGGACGACAGCCACGGTATCAACGCGCTCTGCAGCGCCATGCTGTTCAGCTATCTATACCGCCACTACAACCAGCACCGTATTCGTCAGTTCAAGCCGGTGATCAACCTGCACCTCGCGCTGGTGCGCGGCAAGTATGACCGTCTCGATCGCATGCAGGAGGAAGCACACTTCCTGACCCGTACCACTGAGAGCAATGAACTGATCAGCCACACCGCGCTGACCGAGGCGGCTGACCTCAAGGCCACCCTGCTGGCGGGGGCGGATATCCGCCGTGAGGATGAGGACAAGGTGCTGATCATGAAGATCGCCAAGTCCTATCAGGAACTGCTGGAGAAACAGGCGCGCCATCTGCTCACCAAGCTGCAGAGCCGCGAGCAGGAACAGGCGCGGGATTAATCGCCGTGGGTTGAAACGACCCAATCGGCGCGAGGGAGCAGCTCCTACAGTGGTAACGTTTCAAGTAGGGGCGACGCCCCCCTCGCGATCAACCACCGCAGTCTGAAACACCGCCCAATCGGCGCGAGGCGCGCCTCCTGCGGCACGCCGCGCCGAGGGCTTACTCCTCAGCCTTGGCGGCCGAGATCACATCCATACCATCGACGCGCTGGAATCCGCGCGGCAGTTTGCTGCCCCGACGGCCACGCTCGCCGCGGTAATGTTCCAGATCTGAGCCCTTGAGCTTCAAATGCTGACGACCGGCGTGAATCACCAGGGTGTCCTCCGGCAGGAAGGTCTGGATCGCTACCATCAGTTCTTCGCCGGTGGCCGCTGCGCTGGAGGGGATGTTGATAATTTTGTTGCCCTTGCCGCGTCCCAGTTGAGGCAGCTCGGAGACCGGGAACACCAGCAGTCGACCGGTGGAGCTCACCGCAGCCAGCAGCTCGGTGTCGGGGGCCTGCACATTCACCGGCGCCAGCACCTTGGCAGCTTTCGGCAGCGTCAGCACCGCCTTACCGTTCTTGGTTTTCGAGGTCAGATCCTCGATCCGGGTAACAAAGCCGTAACCCGCATCGGAGGCCATCAGCACCTGGTCGCTATCGCGGCCGGAGGTCAGCCCGTCGATCACCGCGCCCTTGGGTAGCGTCAGCTTGCCGGTCACCGGCTCGCCCTGCCCCCTTGCCGACGGCAGGGTGTGAGTATCCAGGGTATAACTGCGGCCGGTGGAGTCGAGCAGAATGGTGGGCTGGTTCATCCGTCCCGGGCACGCCAGCTTGAAGCCGTCGCCGGACTTGTAGCTCAGCCCCTCCGCATCGATATCGTGCCCCTTGGCGGCGCGGATCCAACCCTGCTTGGAGAGTACGATGGTCACCGGATCGGCGCTAAGCAGATCCTTCTCGCTGAACGCCTGGGCTTCTTCACGCTCCACCAGCGGTGAGCGGCGCTCGTCACCAAACTCCTTGGCGGTCGCCTCGATCTCTTCCTTGATCAGCTTACGCATCAGTTTGTCAGAGCCGAGGGTTTCCTCGAGCTGCTTGCGCTCTTCGCTCAGCTCGTCCTGCTCACCGCGGATCTTGAACTCTTCCAGACGTGCCAAATGACGAAGTTTCAGGTCGAGAATCGCATCGGCCTGAATGTCGGTCAGGTTGAAGCGGCGCATCAGCTCCTGCTTGGGCTCCTCCTCGTGGCGGATAATGGCGATCACCTCATCGATATTGAGGTAGGCCACCATCAAGCCTTCAAGTATATGCAGGCGGTCGATCACCTTCTGCAGACGGTGCTGCAGTCGGCGGCGCACCACATCGGTTCGCCAGGTCAGCCACTCGGTGAGGATCTGACGCAGATCCTTCACCTGGGGGCGGCCATCGATGCCGATCATGTTCAGGTTAACGCGGTAGCTGCGCTCGAGATCGGTGCTGGCGAACAGGTGCGCCATCAGTTGCTCGGTATCGATGCGGTTGGAGCGCGGCACCACCACCAGACGGGTCGGGTTTTCGTGGTCCGATTCGTCACGCAGGTCGGAGACCATCGGCAGTTTTTTCTGCTGCATCTGCTGGGCGATCTGCTCCAGCACGCGGGCGCCTGACACCTGGTACGGCAGCGCGGTGATGACAATATCGCCATCCTCCTTGCTGTAAACCGCCCTCGCCTTCACCGAGCCACGGCCGGTGCGGTAAAGCTTCAGCAGCTCTTCACGCGGCGTGATGATCTCGGCATCGGTGGGGAAGTCCGGCGCCGGCACAAATTCACTGAGTTGCTCCACATCCGCAGACGGGTGTTTGAGCAGGTGCACACAAGCCTTCGCCACTTCACGCAGGTTGTGCGGCGGAATATCGGTGGCCATACCCACCGCGATACCGGTACCACCATTGAGCAATACGTTGGGCAGGCGCGCCGGCAATACTTCCGGCTCATTCATGGTGCCGTCAAAGTTGGGCACCCACTCAACCGTGCCCTGGCCCAGCTCGCTGAGCAGTACTTCGGAATAGCGTGACAGTTTGGATTCGGTGTAACGCATGGCCGCGAACGACTTGGGATCATCCTGGGAGCCCCAGTTGCCCTGGCCGTCGACCAGTGGATAACGGTAGCTGAACGGCTGCGCCATCAGCACCATCGCCTCGTAACAGGCGGAGTCACCGTGGGGGTGGAACTTACCCAGTACATCACCGACGGTACGCGCCGACTTCTTGTACTTGGCCGTGGCCTTCAGGCCCAGTTCCGACATGGCATAGACGATACGTCGCTGCACCGGCTTCATGCCATCGCCTATATGCGGCAGAGCACGGTCCAGAATGACGTACATTGAATAGTCGAGATAAGCCTTCTCGGTAAAGTCACGCAGCGAGAGCTGCTCGGTGCCATTTTCCACAGTGGTCTCTACACTCATTCGGGCTTCCTGTTCACGCGAAACGAAATACCGCCGCAGATAGCGGACGTCGCGAGTATGCCATCTACCCGCCACAGCGTCATCCCGGACACCGCTTATCCACCGCCACCCTGGTCAGTACAAGGCACTGATTCATTAACGCTTTTACAACGATTAGAGCTAACCTTCAGGAAGAGTACGGAACTGCTCAGGTTTCCATGGACCCCATGACGACATGAAGAGGAGACACAGCATGCCTGTGAGCAATAACCGCCTGCTGCTGGAACTGGAGAAATACCGCCGCGAAATCAACCGGGAGATCATCAATCCACAGTTTCCCGAGCTTTCGCTAAACGACCTTAAACCCCTGCTGACCATGGTAGCCCACGCCCGTGCCGCCTATGTGCGCGAACTGCTGGATATCGCCAACGTCAGCAGCACCGGCGTGCCCAGCCAGGACCAGATAAAACAGCTGAAAGCCTGCCGCGAAACCTTCGACGAACTGGTGACCGCCACCAACGCGCTCGAAACCGTGATCCAGCGTGACTACCTGGATGTAAAATCCAGCTCACCCCACGGAGACTGACCGATGCTGCCGATGTTGAGAAAGCAGCGCCAGCGGCGAACGTCCGGCCCTCTGTTGCTGCTCTGCCTGATGGCACTGGCGCTGCCGGTCAGTGCCGAGGATAACCCGCTGGTGGGCAAGCTCTGGTCGCCGGAGCAACAACGCTTTATCGACTGGCCGGAGTTTTACGCTGAGCTACCGAAAGGCGGCTGGCTGCTGATCGGCGAACAGCACGACAACCCGGACCATCACCATTTCCAGGCGGAGCTGATTTCAGCCCTGGGCGAACAGCAGCGCCTTGGTGCCGTGGCCCTGGAGATGGCTTCCCGCGATAAACAACCCCTGTTCGACCAGCTTTTCACTGCAAATGAGCCACCGACGCCACAAGCCCTGGACTGGCAGGATGGCTGGCCCTGGTCCTTGTACCAGGCGCCGGTGGAAGCGGCGTTCAAATGGAGTCAATCCGTGCTCGCGGCCGATATCAGCCGCGAGACCATGAGCCAGGTTTACCGCGATAAAGCGCCCGACGGTGAACTGGAGCCGGCCCACGCAGATTTTATGCGCGACCTGCTGTTTGAAAGTCACTGCGGTCAGTTACCGCGCTCCCAACTGGATCCGATGCGCCAGGTACAACTGGCCCGGGATCAAAGCATCGCCCGCGTATTGAGAAACCATACTTCAACCGATCGCACCGGCATTCTGCTTACCGGCAGCATCCATGCGCGCAAGGACCTGGGCGTACCCCGCTGGCTGGACGCTACCCCCTCCCTCACCCTGATATTGCAGGCCGTTGAAGAGAACGATCAGGCTCATGGCGACGACCCAGGAAGCTACGAACCCGAGAGCTTTGGCAATCTTGCAACAGTTGACCTGATACTCTTCACCCCTGCCAGGGAAAACCCAGACTACTGCGCGCAAATGAACGAAAAGAGTTGAGCAGCAGAGGCTGGTCAACTATCAGGCCATTCCGGGGTTTCCCTGACCCAAAGCCAAGGCGTATATTTTTTGCATCGCACAAAATATACGCACCGTTTCGACAGGGAAATCAAAAGGGGAAGCCAGGCTATGCCACACAGCATTCTGATCGCGCCCGCCGGGCTCGGCAGCGGTCTGACCACCACAGCACTCGGGCTGGTTCACGCACTTGAGCAACAGGGTATCCGCGTCGGCTTTTTCAAGCCCATAGCACAGACACGCAACGGCGACAGTACCGATCGAAGTGTGGCGATCCTGCGCTCCAGCAGTGCTTTTGCCATCGCCGACCCTATCCCGATGCGTGAGGCCGAGCATCTGGTCAGGAGCGGTCAGCAGGATCAGTTGCTGGAACAGATCATAGAGCGTTTCCAGACCAACTATGGCGAAGCCTCCGATCAGGTGTTACCCGATGTGGTGGTCATTGAAGGCCTGGTCTCCACCCCAACCCAGCCCTACGCCAACACCCTGAACCGGGAAGTCGCCAAGGCGCTGGATGCCGATGTGGTGCTGGTGGCATCGCCGGGGCTGGATTCCGTTGAAGCCACCCAGGACCATATCGATATCGTCGCCCGGCTTTATGGAGGCATCGGCAACCCCAAGGTGCTCGGCTGTATTCTCAACAAGCTGGATGCACCGCTGGACCGGGAGGGTAATCCGCGGCCCGATCTGGCGATGGATGAAACCCAGACCCGCAGTTTCACCCTGACCGAGTTAAAAACCGGTAGCACCCTGTTCAACCCCGGCTTCCGACTCCTCGGGGGGATTCCCTGGGATGCCGCCATGGTGGCGCCTCGCCTCTGTGATATCACCGATTACCTGGGCGCCAGCATCCTTAACGCCGGTGAGATCGCCACCCGCAGGGTCAGCAATATCACTCTATGCGCGCAGACGCTCAGCAACGCCGCCAGCCGCCTGCGCCCGGGCACGCTGATTCTGACGCCGGGGGATCGCGAGGATATTATCCTCGCCGCCTGCCTGGCCGCCGCCAACGGCGTGGAGTTGGCCGGGCTGGTTCTGACCGGTGGTTTTCGCCCCTCAGAGCAGGTGATGAAACTCTGCAGCAAGGGGCTGGAATCGGGCCTGCCGCTGGTCTGTGTCGATACAGACAGCTGGCAGACGGTGCTGAATATCCCCCGCTATTCGCTGGAAATTCCGGTAGAGGACAGTGAGCGGATCAAGCGGGTCAAGGAGTTTACCGCCGCCCATCTGGATGCCGACTGGTTGGCATCCCTGCGTACCTGCAGCAGCGAGGTACACCTCTCCCCCGCCGCGTTCCGCTATCAATTGACGCTCAGAGCCCGTGAGGCCAACCGCTGCATCGTTCTGCCAGAGGGTAACGAGCCGCGCACCCTGCGCGCCGCCGCCATCTGCGCCCAGCGCGGTATCGCTCGTTCAATTCTGCTGGGAGACCCAGAGGAGATAGAGGAGCTGGCCCAGAACCAGGGCATCCATCTACCCGAGGGTGTGCAGGTAGTCGATCCAGAGGTCAAGCGCGAGCACTATGTGCAGCGGCTGATGCAGCTGAGGGCACATAAGGGAATGACCGAGCTGCAGGCCCGGGATGAGCTGCAGGATAACGTCATGCTCGGTACGCTGATGCTGGAAGCCGGCGAGGTGGACGGCCTGGTCAGCGGCGCGGTGCATACCACGGCGAACACCATCCGCCCGCCGCTGCAGCTGATCCGCACTGCGGCTAACACCAGCCTGGTTTCTTCCGTCTTCTTTATGCTGCTGCCGGACCAGGTGCTGGTTTACGGTGACTGCGCCATCAATCCCGATCCCAATGCGGAAGAGCTGGCCGATATCGCCATCCAGAGCGCCGACTCCGCCGCCGCATTCGGTATCCCGCCGCGGGTGGCGATGATCAGCTACAGCACCGGCCAGTCAGGCCAGGGCGCCGATGTGGATAAGGTGCGTAAGGCGACCACTCTGGCCCAGGCCAAACGCCCCGACCTGTTAATTGACGGACCTCTGCAATATGACGCCGCCATCATGGAGAGCGTGGCCCGCAGCAAAGCCCCGGACAGCCCCGTGGCCGGTCGCGCCACCGTCTTTATCTTCCCCGACCTGAACACGGGCAACACCACCTACAAGGCGGTGCAGCGCAGCGCCGACGTCATCAGCATCGGACCTATGCTGCAGGGGATGCGCAAGCCGGTAAACGATCTGTCCCGCGGCGCGCTGGTCGAAGATATCGTCTTCACCATCGCCCTCACCGCCATTCAGGCCGCTGCCACCGCTCCCTGATAGATCCTGCAACAGACCTTATTGGAAACCGGGGGGTTGAAACTGCCAACCTCGGGGCCCAATGAATAATAGGCGTCGGCTACTGGCCGTCGATTAAGGATAGCTATCAGTAACCTTGGAATAATCAATTTCTCATATCTAACGGAGAAAACTATTCTGGGTTCTGTCGAAACGCTACTGACAAACCTAAAGGAGATTAGACATGGCTCAGGCAATCAACACCCCGATCAAGCCGTTCACCGCGAACGCATTCAAAAACGGCGAATTCATCGAAGTTTCTGACGCTGACCTGAAAGGTAAGTGGTCCGTATTCTTCTTCTACCCGGCCGACTTCACCTTCGTTTGCCCGACCGAACTGGGCGACGTGGCTGATCACTACGAAGAGCTGCAGAAGCTGGGCGTGGAAGTTTACTCTGTATCTACCGACACCCACTTCGTACACAAAGCTTGGCACGATGCTTCTGAAACCATCGGCAAGATCAAGTACACCATGATCGGCGATCCGAACTGGACCGTGACCACCAACTTCGACGTACTGCGTGAAGGCCAGGGCCTGGCAGACCGCGCTACTTTCATCGTCGACCCGGAAGGCATCATCCAGGCCGCTGAAGTAACTGCTGAGGGCATCGGCCGTGAAGCTGAAAGCCTGCTGCGTAAGATCAAAGCAGCTCAGTACGTTGCTAGCCACCCGGGTGAAGTTTGCCCGGCTAAGTGGAAAGAAGGCGAAGCGACTCTGGCACCGTCTCTGGACCTGGTCGGCAAGATCTAAGACCGGTTCCACCGAGGGCTGTGCCGGGGTGTTTAAAAGCACCGGGGCGCAGCCCCACCCTTCGATTTTCCTTGAACAGCGATTTTCTTTGAACACTAATGCAGGACAGGCTCATGTTGGATGCAAACCTGAAACAGCAACTGAACACCTATCTGCAGGCGCTGGTTACTCCGATTGAGATAACCCTGTCTGCAGACGACTCAGCCAAGGGCAAAGAGCTGCGCGAACTGGCGCAGGAGATCGCCCCGCTGTCTGACAAAATTTCCCTGAACGAAGAGGGCAACGCCGCTCGTAAACCGAGCATGGCGGTATCACCGGCAGGTGTGACTCCTCGCGTTCATTTTGCCGGTATCCCGATGGGACACGAGTTCACCTCTCTGGTGCTGGCACTGCTGCAGAACGGCGGTTACCCACCGAAGGTCGCCGACGAGCAGATCGAACAGATCAAGGCACTGGATAAGGAGCTGCACTTCGAGACTTACATCTCGCTCTCCTGCCAGAACTGCCCGGACGTGGTCCAGGCGCTGAACCTGATGGCTACGCTGAACCCGAAGATCACCCACACCATGATCGACGGCGGCGTATTCCCGGATGAGGTCAGCGAGCGCAATATCATGGCCGTTCCCAGCGTATTCCTGAACGGCGAAGCGTTCGGCCAGGGCCGCATGAGCCTGGCCGAGATCCTGAACAAGGTCGACGACGGCGCCGCCGAGCGCAAGGCCGCCGAATTGTCAGAGAAAGAGCCCTATGACCTGCTGGTTGTAGGCGGTGGCCCGGCCGGTGCTGCGGCAGCAATCTACGCCGCACGTAAGGGCATCCGTACCGGTATCGTCGCCGAGCGTTTTGGTGGCCAGGTAATGGACACCGTGGGGATCGAGAACTTTATCTCCACCAAGTACACCGAAGGCCCCAAGCTGGTCGCCAGCCTGGAAGAGCATGTCCGCGATTATGAAGTGGATATCATTACTGAGCAGAAGGCGTCCAAATTACGTCGTGAAGGTCAGGTTGAAGTAGACCTGGAAAGCGGCGCAACGCTGAAAAGCCGGGCGGTCGTTCTTGCCACCGGCGCCCGCTGGAGACAGATGAACGTCCCCGGTGAGAAAGAGTACAGCGGCAAGGGCGTGGCCTACTGCCCGCACTGTGACGGCCCGCTGTTCAAGGGCAAGAGCGTAGCGGTGATCGGCGGCGGCAACTCCGGTATCGAAGCGGCGATCGACCTGGCCGGTATCGTCAAGGACGTAACCGTGCTGGAGTTCGGCGACACCCTGCGTGCCGACGATGTGCTGGTGCGCAAGGCCAAGTCGATGCCAAATATCAGGATCATCAAGGAAGCAGCCACCACCCAGGTGAATGGCGATGGCGAGCGTGTCACCGGTCTGACCTATACCGACCGTGCCACCGGCGAGTCCCATGATGTGGATGTGGCAGGTATCTTCGTCCAGATCGGACTGGTACCAAACAGCGAATGGCTCAAGGGCGACCTGGATCTGTCCAAGTTTGGCGAGATCGAGATCGGCGCCAAGGGTGAAACCTCCATGCCGGGCGTCTTCGCCGCCGGTGATGTGACCACCGTGCCGTTCAAGCAGATCATTATCGCAATGGGCGCAGGCGCCACCGCCTCACTGGGTGCCTTCGACTACCTGATTCGCGAGTCGGTACCGGAGAAGGACGAAGCAGCCGCCTGAGCTGAGCCCGGCTAACTCGTACGATTCGGAACCACACCAGCCCCGGCTTTAAGCCGGGGCTTCTTTTTGTCCTCATTATCCACAGCCCACCCACTCCCTGGCATCATCCACACCGATTTTGACCTTCGACAAAGCGCATCTCTCCCCGCTTTGTAATGCGAGTGATAATATGTATCATTCAAAAATTAACGTGACATTTCGTCCGGTTATTTATTGATTCTATTTATTGCTATTTATTCTCGTTACGTCAGGCTGTCCGCGCCGGTTAAGAGGGTCTCTCATGAAGCTTTACAACGCTGTGCTTCCCACCGCCGTAGCGGTGTTACTGGGCTCACTGCTGGCCGGTTGCCAGAAAACAGCCAACACCGCCAACTCCGCGGGTAACGATATCCAGGCTGCAACCAGCCTGGCCGATCTGGGCCAGCGGCTCTATTTCGACGTTAACCTGTCGAAAAACCGTACCCAGTCCTGCGCCACCTGCCACGACCCATCCAGCGGTTTTGTCGATCCCAAACGCACACCGGACTCTCTCGGCGACGATGGTAGCTCCCACGGCGGCCGTAATGCGCCCACCGCCAGCTATGCGGCGTTTTCACCGGCGTTTCATCAAACAGAGGATGGCAGCTATAAAGGTGGGCAATTTCATGACGGTCGTGCGTCGACACTGGCCGACCAGGCGATGGGGCCGCCGCTGAACCCAGCGGAGATGGGGATGCCCAGCAAGGAAGCGATCATCGAGAGGCTGCGCGAAAACGCCTACTATCAGCAGAGCTTTGCGAAGCTGTTTGATGATGCGATATTGAAAGACCCTGAACGGGCCTATCAGGCGCTGGGCGACAGTATCCAGGCATTTGAAAAAACCGAGTTTTTCTCGCCGTTCGACTCCAAATACGACCGCTACCTGCGCGGCGAGTACAAGATGACCGCCGAAGAGGAACTGGGCCGCACCCTGTTCTTCTCTCAGCAGTTCACCAACTGCAACCAGTGTCATCAGCTGAGTCAGACGCCGATGTACAAACAGGAAACGTTCAGCGATTACAGCTACCACAATATCGGCGTACCGATGAATCCGGCGCTGGATCGCGATATCGACCTGGGACTCTCCGCCAACGCCAGCATCGACGACCCGACCCGTGATGGCAAATTCAAGGTGCCGACACTGCGCAACGTGGCGGTTACCGGCCCCTACATGCACAACGGCGTCTTCGAAGATCTGCGCACAGTGGTGCTGTTTTATGACCACTACAACAGCCGCAATCCGGCCCGGGCGATCAACCCGGAAACAGGTAATCCCTGGAATACAGCCGAGGTGGAGCGCAACCTGTCCGAAGAGATCCTAAAGGATGCCCCGGCTCTGGATGATCGCCGTGTTGATGCCCTGGTCGCCTTTATGAAGACCCTGACCGATCAGCGCTATGAAGCGCAGTAGGAGGCCCGCACCCAAGGGGCATAATAACCCAGTGCCGATTGAAGCTGGCACGGCGGGTAATTCAAACCCTGGCGGGTGATCGCGACGAGGGCGTCGCTCCTACGAAAAACCGATGCCACACCCATCGTAGGAGGCGCGCCTCGCGCCGATTAAAGCCAGCAACACCAAGGGCATATCGAGCCTCGGCGGGGATCGCGACGAGGGTGTCGCCTCCTACCACGTCTGGTAGTGCGAACTTACGCCGGCTGAATCAGGTACGGAGTAGAACGGGATATAGAAGCAATAGCCTTGCTACGCCATACAGCGATCCCGGGGGACTCAACGTGCTAACGTGCTGACAATCGGGCGATAACGGCTTTTCGAGATAAAACAGAGATAAAGCGGATACTGTAACCAGTTTTAACGCGGTGCTTTTTACAAGGAACGTTACAAGCAACGTCACAAGGAACGCATAAAGAAGAGAAAGGGCTTTTTTATTCTATCCCCAGCCCTGGGGAGGGCTGTTCTACCGATCAGTGAGCGTGACGGTGGAACAGCGCAGATACTTCGTGAGCAACCTGGGAAGCTTTAGCAGAAACCCAGCTGGTCAGGCCGTGGATCAGGTCAGCGATGTATTCAGCGCGCTCGATCTGAGCCAGGACGATCGGATCTTCGCAACCGTTACGACGAGCGATTTCAGCAGTAGTAAGATTTTGTTCAGCCATGGTGGCACCTCTTTGGATTCGACTTTAGTTGAATGTCTAACTTGAGGCCTATGATACGTAGCCACCTGGCTGAGTAAAAACGATCCTTTTTTGATTCTTAGTTGAGTTTATCTCAACTATTATTTTAAAGTCTGAACAAACACTCCGGCGCCGGTGCTCAGGCAACCTTTTGCTGATCCGCAATACCAAACAGCAGCGACTCACGCTGGGCGGAGAGATCCTCTTCCGCCAGCAAGGCCTTGAAGTACTCGGGGCCGAAACGGGTATCGCCATATAACACCGCGCCGACGAGACGCCCGTCACGTAACCAGAGTCTGCGATACTCACGCTGCCCCACATCACGATATTCCAGCACCTGAGCATCCTTCGCATCAACCTCTCCACAGGAGAACAGTGAGATACCGCTCACCTTTAACTGGGTCGCGACGGGCTGCTCGACATACCCGCTCAGGTCCTGGCCGGCGAGCACCTGGGCCAACACCTCTGCCTGACGCCAGATAGGCGCCACCAGGCCGTAGGTCTGGCCCGCAAATTCACAGCACTCGCCCAGAGCAAACACCCGCTCATCACTGGTCTGCAGTCTCGCATCCACCGCTATCGCCCGATGGCAGATAAGCCCCGCCGCCTGCGCCAGCGTGATTTCCGGGGCGATACCCGCCGCCAGCACCACCAGATCGGCTTTCAACGTGCGCCCATCCTTGAGCATCACGCCGCTCACCCTTCCCGCCTCGCCTTCAATCAGCTCAATACCGGCATCGGTATGGATCTCGAGTCCGCGTTCCTCCAGCGTCTGCTGCAGCAGGCTGGCAGCACTTTGGTCCAGCTGTCGGTTGAGCAGCCAGGCACCTCGCTGTAACACGCTGGTCTGCATACCCAGTTTGCGCAGCCCTTCCGCCGCTTCGAGCCCGAGAAGGCCGCCACCGACAACCACCGCGCAACCTCCCTTGGCCGCCTGCGCCTGCATCGTCTCGACATCGGCCCAGGTACGAAAACCCATCACTCCGCTGAGACCTGCGCCCGGGATAGCCGGAAGCGCTGAGCGTGAGCCTGTGGCGAACACCAACCGACGATACCGAACCACCTTGCCTTGAGCTGTTCTGACCAGGCGCATCGACAGGTCCAGATCCTGAACGGGGTCGCCACACAGCAGCTCTATGCCCTGCTCTGCGTACCACTCCACGCCGTTAAGCTGAAGATCAGATTCATTCAGCTCACCCGCCAGCAGCGGGGACAGCAGCACCCGGTTATAGGCCGGCCGAGGCTCTTCACCAATCACCAGGATCGACTCGGGCCGGCTGGGCTGTTTGCTCAACTCCTGCAGCAGCCGGTTGGCGGCCATGCCGTTACCGATAATCAGCAGATCAACCAGTTTTCTCATGGCCTTATCCCTCATCCATCGCTTAGGCCTGGGCCTGCTTTTTTGCCGGTGCGGTCTCCTGAGCTTTATCCGCCGCAGCCTTCTGCGAGCGATGCTGGCCAATATCCTCAACCTTGCGCTGCTTCTCGTAGAGGAAGCTGAGCACTTCATGACGGTAATGGTTGTACTGGGCATCATCGGCCAGCTGAATACGGTTGCGTGGCCGCTCCAGCTCGATATCCAGAATCTCGCCCACAGTCGCTGCCGGGCCGTTGGTCATCATGACGATACGGTCGGAGAGCAGTACCGCTTCATCCACATCGTGGGTGATCATGATCACCGTATTGTTCAGGTCCTTCTGGATCTCCATCAGAGAGTCCTGCAGATGGGCACGGGTCAGCGCATCAAGGGCACCAAACGGCTCATCCATCAGCAGCACCTTGGGCTCCATGGCCAACGCACGGGCGATACCAACACGCTGTTTCATACCACCGGAGATCTCATCCGGGCGCTTGTGCATGGCGTGGGTCATGTGGACAAGTTCCAGATTGTGTTCGATCCAGGCCTTCATCTCCGCCTTGGATTTCTTGCCCTTGAACACCTGCT
This sequence comes from Marinobacterium lutimaris, assembly GCF_900108065.1. Classification (GTDB taxonomy): domain Bacteria; phylum Pseudomonadota; class Gammaproteobacteria; order Pseudomonadales; family Balneatricaceae; genus Marinobacterium_D; species Marinobacterium_D lutimaris. The sequence goes on from NZ_FNVQ01000004.1 coordinate 205,770, forward strand.
TCACCGCCAGCTCCACGTTTTCATAGGCGGTGAGCCAGGGCAGCAGCGAATGATTCTGAAACACCACCGCGCGCTCTGGGCCAGGCTCGTTCACCTCTTTGCCATCCAGCACCACACCACCGGTGGTGGACTGATAAAGGCCGGCGACAATATTGAGCACGGTGGATTTGCCGCAGCCGGAGTGGCCGATCAGCGAGACAAACTCACCGCGGGCGATTTTCAGGTTTACGTTATCCAACGCCTTGAAGGAGCCCTTCGGCGTCGGGAACTCGATGGATACACCGGTCAGTTCAAGATGCTTGGTCATGATGAGCCCTCCTTAACGGGTAATTGCGTTTTTGTCCCAGGACACACGGCGCTGCAGCAGCAACATGATCCGGTCGAGCAGGAAGCCGATCAGGCCGATCACCAGGACCGCGACCATGATGCGACCGAGGGAATCGGAGCTGCCGTTCTGGAACTCGTCCCAGACGAATTTGCCCAGCCCCGGGTTCTGCGCCAGCATCTCCGCTGCGATCAGCACCATCCAGGCGATACCCAGCGACAGACGCAGACCGGTAAAGATCATCGGCACCGATGACGGCAGCACGATCTTCACTACATGAGTCATCCAGCTCAGGCGCAGCACCTTGCTGACGTTCTGCAGATCCTGGCTGACCGCAGACACACCCACTGCCGTATTGATCAGCGTCGGCCAGAGGCAGCAGAGTGCCACGGTGAACAGCGAGGTCAGAAATGACTTGGCAAACATCGGATCGTCGGTCACGTAAGCCGCACTGACCACCATGGTCACCAGCGGTAGCCAGGCCAGTGGTGAGACCGGCTTAAACAGCTGGATAATCGGGTTCAACGCCGCGTACAGCGAAGCGTTCAGACCGATACAGATACCCAGAGGAATCGCGATGATCGCAGCGATGGCAAAGCCCGCCAGGACCGTCACCAGGCTAGTACCGATCTGGTCGAAGAAGGTCGGTTTGCCGGTGTATTCACGGATCTTCGGCACATAGCTGGGATCCTTGGCCACACGCTCGGCATTGCGGGCTTCCTGACGCTGATAGAAGTCTGCTTCGCGCTCACGCTCGCTGATATGTTCTGCGTAGAGCGAACTCATCTGCTCGTAGACCTGGGTGGGCCCAGGGAACTGGCCCAGCGAGGTATCGATCTGCTTGGCGCCGGCCTGCCAGATAAACAGGAACACAGCGAGGCCAAGCAGCGGCAGACCCAGGGTGCCAAGCATGCGCTTAAACCAGCTGCCCAGGGTGTCATTGGATTTAACCCCGGCGATACTGGAAACGCCGGCCAGTGTCATGCGGATGCTAGTCATCGGTCATCTCTCCTTCCCGGATAGGCAGCCCGGATCGGGCTGCGCGCGGGGATTAGATTTTCTGGTCGCCCTTAAGGCCGATAGAGAACTTCTCGAGGTATTCGTTAGGCTTGCGGCCGTCGTAGGTCACGCCATCAATGAACTGGGTCTGCGGCGCCTTGAAGCCCTCTTCGCTATCGAAATCCGGGAATTCAGATGCATCCATCTTGCCTTCGGCGATCAGCTCCTTGGCAGCGATGGCGTAGATGTCCGGGCGATAAACCTGTTTGGCGATATCCATGTACCAGCTGTCCGGCTTGGACTCGGAGATCTGGCCCCAGCGGCGCATCTGGGTCAGGTACCAGATCGCATCGGAGTAGTACGGGTAGGTCGCGTTGTGGCGGAAGAAGACGTTGAAGTCAGGTACATCGCGCACATCGCCCTTCTCATATTCGAAGGTACCGGTCATGGAGTTGGCGATTACCTCTTCATCCGCACCCACATAGGTTGGGCGTGACAGGATCTCCACCGCTTCCGGACGGTTGGCGTTGTTGTTGTCATCGAGCCACTTGGCGGCACGAATCATCGCCTTGACCACACGGATATGGGTGTTGGGGTATTTCTCCGCCCACTCCTTGGAGACACCGAACACTTTCTCCGGGTTGTCTTTCCAGATTTCGTAGTCGGTAATCACCGGCACACCGATACCCTTGAACACCGCCTGCTGGTTCCAGGGTTCGCCAACGCAGTAGCCGTAGATGGTTCCCGCTTCCATGGTCGCCGGCATCTGCGGCGGCGGAGTCACTGAGAGCAGCGCATCGGCCTGCAACTGGCCGCTGGTGTCGCCCTTTTCCGGAGCGTAGAAGCCCGGGTGAATGCCACCGGCAGCCAGCCAGTAGCGCAGCTCATAGTTGTGGGTAGATACAGGGAACACCATGCCCATGTTGAACGGCTTGCCTTCGGACTTGTACTTATCCACAACCGGCTTCAGGTAATCGGCCTTGATTGGGTGTACCGGCTTGCCATCTTCACCCACCGGGATATTGGGCTTCATCTGTTCCCAGATATCGTTGGAAACGGTGATACCGTTACCGTTCAGATCCATGCTGAACGCGGTGATGATATCCGCCTTGGTGCCGAAGCCGATGGTCGCACCCAGCGGCTGACCTGCGAGCATATGAGCGCCGTCCAGCTGCCCATCGATCACGCGATCCAGCAGCACTTTCCAGTTCGCCTGGGCTTCCAGAGTTACATAGAGACCCTCGTCCTCGAAGTACTGCTTCTCGTAGGCGATCGCCAACGGCGCCATATCGGTCAGCTTGATGAAGCCAAACTTCAGTTCCTCTTTTTCGGCATAACCTACTTCCGCAACTGCCGGCAGAGACAGGGTGCCAGAAGCCAGGCCGATGGATGCCGCCAGCAGCATGCGTTTACACAGAGAACGACGATTAAACTTTTTCATATCCATTCCTCCAGAAACAAAAAAAGGCGCCGTTCCTGCACCACAAACCTCGGTCTGTGATACTGGAACGGCGCCTTTGCCGAATTCGCTAATTGTCAGGCTCTAAAAGAGCATTCGGGGCGGGTAATCTGCTTTCAACCTTGGCTCTTGAGAGCAAGACGGCACGCCACCGATCTGCCAAAACATAAGCGAAGCCTGTGCCAGTTTTTTATTAATTCATAAAAAACAAACTCATAGTCTACATTTGTTCTTTTCCTTAGCTGCTCTGCACAGAAAAATCGCACCGAGATCAGGCAGGATCGGCCGTTTTTTGATCAAAAATAGAGCAGCCTTTTCCTGAAACTGGTCATTAGACGGTCCCCTGATGCCGCGCAAAAAACAGGTCATTCTTTATATGCCTAACGAGCCTGATCGAATCTCACTGGAGGCATTGATAAACCAGCAGACGGAGGGAGCTCCTTACACCTGATGACACGCCAGGTTTCGCACCACCTGAGTGCGCGATGCATGTTAGGGAGGCATAAAAAGCAGAGCCCAAAACCATCCTTTCAGCTAACTCTTTGAAATTCATACACACCTACGAATGGCATCAGAATTGCTTGGTTTATGGACAGTTAATCAACAATTTCACGGAAATGTCTTAGCGACGTTTCCGATAGATGGCAAAGGCGCCTGAATCTCACCCTGCTCTGCAGGACTGAGGTTCAGGCGTTTTTTTTTGCAGGGCTGAAGCATGAACAATACCACCTGTCCTTACTGCGGTGTCGGCTGTGGCGTTACTGCCCAGGTGCAGGATCAGGCGATCATTGCCGTCTCCGGCGATAGCGATCACCCCGCCAATCGCGGGCGGCTCTGCGTCAAAGGCAGCGCGCTGCATGAAACCACAGGAACGCACGACCGGCTGCTGCAGCCGCAGGTGGATGGTGTTGAAACCGGTTGGGAGCAGGCCCTGGACAGCGTCAGCGAACGGCTGGCCAACATCATCGAACGGCACGGCCCGCGGTCGGTCGCCATGTATCTCTCCGGCCAACTACTGACCGAGGACTACTACGTCGCCAACAAGCTGATGAAAGGCTTCATCGGCTCCAGCCAGGTGGATACCAACTCCCGCCTGTGTATGTCATCCACCGTTGCCGGTTATAAACGCGCCTTCGGCGGCGACCTGATGCCCTGCAGCTACGAGGATATAGACCACGCCGAACTGATGGTTCTGGTGGGTTCAAACGCCGCCTGGAACCATCCAATTCTGTTTCAGCGCATGACCGCCGCCAAGACAGCCAATCCCTCGCTGCGCGTTGTTGTGATCGACCCCCGCCGCACCGCGACCTCAGAACTGGCGGACCTGCATCTTTCACTGAAGCCCGGCAGCGATGCGGTTATTTTCAATGCGCTCCTGGTTGAGCTGGAGCGGCGCGGACAGATTGACCGAGACTACGTCGAACAGCATACCGAGGGCTTGGATGCAGCGCTTGCGGCAGCCCAGCGCAGCGTCCCGGATCTATCCACAGCAGCCCGGCTGACCGATCTTCCGCAGGCCGATCTGGACACCCTGGTCGACTGGTTCTGTAACACCGAAAAGACGCTGACCTTCTTCTCCCAGGGGATCAATCAGTCCAGCAGCGGCACCGACAAGGTCAATAGCATCATCAACTGCCATCTAGCAACGGCACGTATCGGCAAGCCCGGCATGGGTCCCTTCTCACTAACCGGCCAACCCAACGCCATGGGCGGGCGCGAAGTGGGCGGGCTTGCCAACCAGCTGGCCGCGCATATGGATTTTTCCAGCGCCGAGAACATCGATCGCGTACAGCGTTTCTGGGCCGCTCCCAACATGGCAACAACCGAAGGGCTGAAGGCGGTCGAACTCTTTTCGGCCATCGAGCGCGGTGAGATCAAGGCGGTCTGGATCATGGCCACCAACCCGGTCGTCAGCCTACCCCGCGCCAGCCAGGTTCGCGCCGCGCTGGAGAAATGCGAGCTGGTGATCGTCTCCGAATGCATGACACAGACCGATACGCTGGAACTTGCCGACATCGCCCTGCCCGCCACCACCTGGGCAGAGAAAGATGGCACCGTAACCAACTCTGATCGCAGAATTTCGCGCCAGCGCGGACTGATTCCCGCGCCCGGCGCTGCAAAAAATGACTGGTGGATTATCTGTGAGGTGGCCAAACGCCTGGGCTTTGCCGAGTCCTTCTCTTATACGGGCCCCGCAGCGATCTTTCGCGAGCACGCTGCGCTTTCCGGGTTTGAAAACAACGGCCGCAGGGGCTTCGATATCAGTGGGCTCACAGAGATTGGCGATCACGAATACGATGCGCTGAAGCCCATCCAGTGGCCGGTTAACGCTACAGCACCGCTGGGAACGGCTCGCCTGTTCACAGACGGCCAGTTTTTCACGCCATCCGGCAAAGCTCGCCTGCTGCCGGTAGAGCCCAGCCTGCCGCAGCAACAGCCGGACAAAAGCTATCCACTGGTGGTCAACACCGGACGGATCAGGGATCAGTGGCACACCATGACCCGCACGGGACGCGCCGCCCGACTTCTACAGCATAGAGCCGAGCCGTTTATCGAACTCCACCCCAAGGATGCCCTGCGTTTCGATATTGCCGAAGGCGATATCGCCGTGCTTGAAAACGCACTTGGCCGCTACGTTGCCAGGGCACAGTTGAGTGAAGCCCAGCGTCCAGGCGAGCTGTTTATCCCGATGCACTGGAACGCCCAGTTTACATCCGCCGCGATCAGCGGCGATCTGATCGACGCTGTGGTCGACCCGATCTCCGGCCAGCCGGAATCGAAACAGGGCATAGCATCGATTTCGGCTCTGAAAACAGTCTGGCAGGCTCGCCTGATCACAGTTTCAAACGCCACTCCTCCGAGTGAGTACTGGAGCCGTGTTCCACTGCAGCACTGCACCAGCTTCCGCCTGGCCGCCACCAACGCCGTGGATGACTGGTCAGCCTGGTGCTCAGAAAATCTGGGCCGCAAACCGGACCTGATGCTGGAAGACCGCAACCAGGGACGTTTCCGTGGCTGCAGTTTTAAGGGTGACCGGCTCGAATGGGTGCTGCTGATCGAGCCGGATCAGAATCTGCCGGAGCTGGATTGGCTGGATACCCAGTTCGCCAGGGATTCTATCGATCAGGATGCTCGCCGCCAGCTTCTGGCAGCGCGCGAAGCGGGTAGTTCAAACTGCGGAGCCGTGATCTGCAGCTGCTTTCAGGTGCGCGAGACAGAGATTCTGGCGGCAATCCACGCCGGCACAGACTCAGCCGAGAAGCTGGGTGAGCAACTCAAATGTGGAACCAACTGCGGTTCCTGCCTCCCCGAACTAAAGGCGCTGATTGCTGAGAGCGCCAAGGAAGCCGACCATGTTTCTGAGTAAACCTTTCTCACCGTTCGCGCAGATTCTGAGCCGTGTTGTCCTGCTTGGACGGAGCGATAAAACAACATCTCCTGCCGATACCGTCGATAAAAAGCCCATTTACCCGACGAAGGGCCGGGTTCATCTGATCGGCTGTGGCCCCGGTGCCGCAGACCTGCTCACCGTTCGCGCCGATCAACTGATCCGCAATGCTCAGGTCGTGATCTACGATCGACTGGTCAGCAAAGAGATTATCGACCTGATACCTGCCAACGCCGAGCGGCACTATGTCGGTAAGTCACCGGGCAATCACAGCGTACTTCAGGCAAAAATCGGCGAGCTGATGGTTGCCGAAGCTTACCGAGGCAAAAACGTACTGCGCTTAAAAGGCGGTGACCCAGCCATCTTTGCCCGCATGGCTGAAGAGATAGATGCATTGAACAGCGCCGGCATCAACTGGCAGATCGTACCCGGAATCACCGCGGCCTCGGGCTGTGCCGCCGCGGCGGGCATACCGCTGACAGACCGCGCCAGTGCGCATCAGGTACGCTTTATCACCGCCACCCATCATGTCGATCACCTGCGCCACGACTGGGCATCGCTGGCCCGCCGCGATCAGACGCTGGTGTTCTATATGGGCCTCGAGGCACTTCCCTTTATCAGCGCCCGGCTGCAGAAACACGGTCTGCCGGCCGACTGGCCGATTCTGCTGATCGAAAACGGTACCCGCGACGACCAGCGCAACCTGCTGGCTACGCTCGACACCGTGGTTGAGAAGACACAACAGGCTCGATTCAAGACCCCAAGCCTGATTATCGTAGGTGAGGTTACGCGCTCTGCAAAGCAGCAGGCGATAGCCCTTGCCAGAGCGCAGGAGGTCGCCTGACAATGGGCGCGATCTTTGCGAGGAGTACCAGCGGTCGTGTCGAGCGAAAACAACAGAATAAGAAACGATAGAAAAAACTATACGGGATTGGTGCTGGCGGGCGGCCGTGGGCGCCGTATGGGCGGCCAGGATAAAGGCCTGATCGATCATGATGGCCAGCCCCTGGTCAGCTACTCGCTGCAGGCGTTGCAACCTCACTGCCAGCAGATCTACATCAACTGCAACAGGAACCAGGAGGCTTACGCCGCTTTCGGCTTTCCACTGATTTCGGATCCGGACGACAGTTTCCCTGGCCCGCTCAGAGCCTTAGCTGCTCTCCTGCCCGATCTACCCGAAAGCAATCTACTGATTCTGCCCTGCGATACGCCCGACGTCGGCCCTGAGCATATGCAGACACTCATTGATGTCAGCCTTAACTACCCTGGACACTGGGTCTACCTGCGTGCCGATGGCAGAGATCATCCACTTCATGCCCTGTTACCTCAATCGGTCAGGCCAGAGCTGCTTAAGTTTATCCACCAGAGCGGTGAGCAGCGCCTGATGCGCGCCATTGATGCTCTGCCCCATGTGGCCGTAGAACTGACCGAATCCCTGATGCTGAACCTGAACCGGGCTAAATCTAAATAATTCTTCGCCCCGCAGTTTAGGAAAAAATCCTATAGCCCAGCGTGCTTCGAGATAGCATCATTAGGCCATCCGCTGACAGGATCGCAGCAATGGCAGGATGCCATTTCGGATGTGGGTATGGAAACTCGCGGGCGCAGGATGCACCCGGTATTGCAAAGGAAAGCTGGCAGGATGCCGAAGAGGCTTGCACTACGGAACGTGTGCAAGCCTTTTTTATTTGTGCCCCATTCAACCGGCGCGAGGTGCGTCTCCCACCAGCTGATCCGGCTGCCCCTCCGTAGGAGCGACGCCCCGTCGCGATCAACCGACTTAATACGAATTAGCCGCCGTGCCAGGCTCAATCGGCGCGAGACGCGCCTCCTACCGGGTTATTCGCCCGGTTTCCAGCCAGAGGTGATCGGATAACGCCGGTCCCTGCCAAAACCTCTCTGGGTCAGGCGCGGCCCCACTGGTGACTGACGTCGCTTGTATTCGTTGATATCTACAAGACGCACCACCCGGTTTACATCGGCTTCGGCGAAACCTTCATCGATGATCGCCCGGGCGCTGAAGTCACGCTCGACGTAAAGCTCCAGAATCTTATCCAGCACATCGTACTCAGGCAGGCTGTCCTGGTCCTTCTGATCCGGCGCCAGCTCGGCAGACGGCGGACGATCGATAACGCGCTGCGGAATCGCCGGCGAGAGGCTGTTACGGTAGCTGGCCAGCCGATAAACCAGGGTTTTCGGTACATCCTTGAGTACATCGAAACCACCGGCCATATCACCGTAAAGCGTGGAGTAACCCACCGCCATTTCGGACTTATTACCGGTGGTCAGTACCAAGTATCCCTTCTTATTGGAGATCGCCATCAACAGCACACCGCGGCAGCGCGCCTGCAGGTTCTCTTCCGTGGTATCGGGCTTGGTACCGGCAAACTCATCCGCCAGCGCCGCCATAAAGCTTTCATACATCGGCTCGATGGAGATCACGCTGTGGCGGATGCCAAGCAGATCTGCCTCTGCGGCGGCATCTTCCACACTCATGCTGGAGGTATAACGGAACGGCATCATCACTGCTTCCACCCGGTCAGCACCCAGGGCATCCACGGCAACGGCGGCGGTTACCGCAGAGTCGATACCGCCAGACAGACCGAGCACGACTCCCTTGAAGCCGTTTTTATTGACGTAATCCCGCACGCCCAGCACCAGGGCATCATAGACAGACTTCTCGAAGGAAGGCGCCTCGATCGTCGGCTGTTCAGGAGTGACCTGACCCAGTACCGGATCGATACTGAAGGCATACAACCCCTCTTCGAAAAATGCACCTGCGAAGACCTGCCGACCGGCCGCATCCACCGCCTGGGAACCGCCATCGAAAATCAGCTCATCCTGGCCGCCGACCTGGTTGACGTAGAGAATCGGGCAGCCTGCAGTCTGTGCCTGGCGCGCCAGCAGATCGGCACGCTGTTCCGCTTTTTTGGAATCAAAGGGAGAGGCGTTGATATTGAGTATCAGGCGTACGCCAGCCGCCTTGAGCTGCTGAACCGGAGCGGTGTGCCAGATATCCTCGCAAACGCTCAGGCCTACCGGGTAACCGTCCAGATCGAATACGCCCGGCTCAGTGCCCGCGACGAAATAGCGCTTCTCATCGAACACCTGGTAGTTCGGCAGACACTGCTTGGCGTACTCGGTGAGAATTTCGCCGTCACGGATGACACCCAGCATGTTGTAAAGGGCGCCGTTGCGGTAACGGGGATAACCCAACAGCAGGGTAATACCCTGCACTTCACTGAGCACCTGCTCCAGCGCCTGCTCAATACGGATCTCCAGGCTCGGGCGCAGCAGCAGATCCTCCGGTGGATAACCGCTCAGGGCAAGTTCCGGGAACATGACCAGATCGGCATTTAGCTCATCCCTGGCTTTACATGCAGTCTCGATAATCCGTGCGGTGTTGCCCGGAATATCACCCACCAAAAGATTCAGCTGGGCCATGGCGACCCGAATCGGCTTACTCATCTGTACCTAAGGATACCTGTCAGTCGTGTTCAATGCGGCCATCGACGGCATAGGGAGCCGGATCGATGATCGGCGCGCGATCCAATAACAGATCACTGAGAAGACGCGTGGACGCCGGCGCCAGCACCAGCCCATTGCGGAAATGCCCGCAATTAAGATGCAGTCCGGACCAACCCGGGACCTGGCCGATATAGGGGATTCCTTCCGGCGATCCGGGCCGCAGCCCTGCCCAGTGATGTTCGACGGGATATTGTGCCAGATCAGGCAGAATTGTCAGAGCGGTTTTGTACAGAGACTCCCGCGCCTCTTCCGTGGTCTGCTTGTCAAAACCCACATACTCCAGAGTGCTACCCACGAGAATACGGCCATCACTGCGGGGGATCAGGTAGCGACCGTTCAGCATCACGATACGGTCGATCAACCCCACCGGCGCCTTGAACACCATCATCTGACCACGCACCGGCTCTACCGGCAGGCGCAGCCCGAGGCTTTCAAGCAAACCACCGCTCCAGGCGCCAGTAGCTATAACCGTATCATCCGCACGAATATCGCCCTTCGACGTATGTACACCCTCTACACGCTCACCGACCAGAATAAATCCGGTTACCTCACAGTGCTCGATCAAATCGATATTGGGGTGCTGGGAGGCGCTGATGCGCAGGGCGCGACCGAGGCGGGGATTACGGATGCTGGCGACTTCCGGCATCCACATGCCGGAGCTGAAATCGCCGCTGATGCGAGGCTCTTTCTCATGGATAAACTCGCTATCCACTTTTACCAGCGGACGGTAGTGATCATGGCCCCACTGCAGTGCTTCCTCCTCATCATGCACATCCACCATGATGATTCCCTTCTGGCGCAGCTCAGGATCACACCCGGTTTCGGCAAAAAGCTCCTGCGCCAGCAGGATGTAGCTGCTCTGCGACCAGAGTGCCAACCGTGTTACCGCCTCGCCATGACGCCAGGGATACAACGGAGAGACGATACCGCCACCGGCCCAAGAGGCTTCATGGGCGCTTTCGCCGCGCTCTACCAGGGTGACTTTAACGCCGGCACGGGCCAGCTCCCGTGCTGTCATCAGGCCGATTACGCCGGCGCCGATGATAAGGATATGTTTCATACTGCTCCCCGAACAAAATCATCAGGGCATGATGTTACAACAGCTTCTGAAAAAACAGGGCGACAACGGTCAATCGCAGTCTTCTCCAGTCGCCTGCCTCACGCGTCCCTGCATGGAAATTCTTATACAACTGACTGTGCTGGAGTCACTACTGTGGGTCAGCATGAAGCTACCCAGCGAGTAGCCCGTCACACTACCATCAGCCTCAAACGTGATCACGTCGCCGCCGTTCCATGTCACCTGCACACCCTCATTAAACGGGACATAACGGAGCAGCTCATCATCGGCAGTGTCGAACGTTCTAGTCTGCTTCGTATCGACAAACATTAAACCACCGTCCCAGCGGGTATCTTGATTCGTCGTAGTGCCCGCGCAGGCAGTGGATTCACCTCGGCAAAAAGTCACAGGCTGCTGACGCTGTATCGCTTCTGATCGCGCTACAGACATCAATGACATCAGGTCTTTCTGGGTTGAATCACGGGAAGCCCGTTCGACCATACCGGCCATAGAAGGGACCAACATCGCTAAAATCGCCAGTATGGTAATAGCGACCAGCAGTTCGATCAGCGTAAAGCCGCTATCCCCTGGGCAAAGCTTGCCCGGCTTTGGGAAAAACTCGGAGTCATCCATGACATCCTCATTGATTTGGGTTTCAGGCCGTTTCAGACCTTTTCAAGATCAGAGCCCCCAGCAGTCATCCGCACCGCTACTCCCGCCCTGAACGCCCTTTACTCCCGTATGAGTGAGAGTCAGCGTACCGCAGCGATCTCCGTTCATTGCGCCTTTCGGCACCGCCTGCAGCGTATAAGTGCTGTTTGTAAGCGCTGCCGCGGGCAGGCTCAGATCGTAATATTTTGTCGAGCCATCCTTGGGTGACTGGCTGTAAGGCAAGGTCGGCGCAACGCCACCCGAGGCGGTATAGCGGCCATTACTGGTGTAATACCTTTCCATAAACTGCGCCAACTGCAGCAGATCGACTCTCGCATTGGAGCGACGTGATTCCTTCACATACTCCTGATAGGAGGGGTAGGCAATCGCCGCCAATATGCCCACCACGGCGACCGTGATCATTAACTCAATCAGGGTGAAGCCCTGCGTACGTCCCTTCACGTTAACTCCCATTACTGCGTCAGCTCACGCCAGGCGATACGGCCACTCTCATTGCCATCATTGATGTTTACCGTTTCGGGATCAACATTCCTTGAACCAGTGGTAACCAACACCTGGCGCCCATCTTCCTGGTCAGTAATACTGCCGCTGCTTACCCCTGCGTCCGTATCAGAAAAGCCTGAAGAAACCTGCCCGTCGATACCATCTTCAGCGTCAAATTCACCATCGTTATTGACGTCGAACACCTGATAATTCAGCGCACTGCCGGAATTGTAATCAAGCGATAGGAACCAACTGCTACCGCCTCCCGCACAAGGATCAGCGGAGGGAATAAGCGTACTGAATATAACGAGATCATTAGTGAGACTTGCTCTAGCAACGACCCGCTCTCCAACTGCACCTGTTCCGCCGTTGGCTTCACTGACATAAAGGTCCATAAACCACCCCTTATCGGAGGCCGTCAGGACGTTAGTTGAAGTGGTTCGCAGCGCCACCTCCCCTCTATCGACTTCAGCAGTGATCGTCTGCTGCTGCAAGGCTCCTCGGCCGCTGACCGCAGAACCTTCGTCAAAAATACCGTAAAGCGTTTGCACCTGCGGATCGTCACTGACGATATTATCTCCCTGCTCGTGGAAACTACCGGTTCCAAACAGGATCATTGGGTCGTTGTTGCCATTAAAAGCAGCACTGAGAGGCGCTGTTATAGGCTGGCGAGTGTTATCCGCATCCATCGCAACAAACAGCGGACTTCCCTGCTGGCCAGTTCCAAAAACTTCCCAATCGGCAGCCTCCGTATCATCGATATCGATTCTCCACAGGTTACCCTGGGTATCACCGACATAAATGCGATCAGCAATACGATCTCTTTCCAGGTCGATCACCAGGGGGGCTCCAAGCTCACCGCCTTGCGTATCTAATTCAAACTCCCTGATCACCTGGCCATCACTGGCATCCAGTATCCAAACATAGCCTTCGTCCTGGTCCGTTTCGTAGCCGCTAGTGACCACGACCCCGAAGTCACCATTACCCAAGGCGACCAGCGAGGGTTGCTGCACAAGAAATCCCATCTTTTCGTTGGTGTACTCCCAGAGTACATCACTCGAAGACATGGTATTGGGGTCTGTAATATCCAGCGCAAAAACACTGTTACTACCCGCGCCAGTCGTCGCTACCGCGAGGGTAGCCCAATGGCTACCCAACCAAGCATCACCTAATCGCGGTGTGCCGTCTACGTAGTAACGGTGCACATAACCCGGGTTTGCTAATTCGTCCAGCCCACCAAGTACCGAGCCAGGAACATAAGCAAAAAGCTCGTTCCCGCCGCTGCTGGTATCACTGCCATTAAACACATGCAGCATACCGTCGTTGGCGCCAACTACAACGACCGGCGGCTTATTCTGATATTCATTACCTTCGCGATAACTAGCGTATGCCGCACCTGCATCGCCAAACTCGCTGTTTCCGGCTAGGGCCGAATAGCCAAAGTTTTCCTCATTATCGATATATTGTGGGCTGGAATTGACGATATCCCCTAGGCGACTGGATCGAGGCCGAAAACCTTCAACACTTTCGTTAGACCGGTCACCACGAACGTAATTAACGAGATCCGGTGCCAAGCCAATCCCTGATGTGAAGCTCCGTCCACCGGTCACCGCACCGTTGGTTACATTACTAAAATCGCCACTTGTGAATACCTTCCGGCTACCTATGTTACGTGCGTCCAACTTTTCCGCTGCGCTCCATGCCCGAGATCCAACACCACCGTTCGTGTCGATTGAGTAAGCAACCAAATCTCCGCTCCAACGGTTGGTATCAAACATCGCCTGAAATATCAGAGAACCCGCCACCAGTTGGTCACTGTTGAAGGAAACCGCGGTGGCTGTGGACGTCAACGATTCAGCAATATCGCTAAATGCCCTTTCAAGACCTTCAACCATCGCATCGGCCTGCCCTGCTGGGAAGTAATTATCCGCACGCTTAAGGTTCGCATTTGATTGCGTCAGCGTTTCTCCATTGGTGAACCACCAGTGTTCAGGCAGCGCCTCGGACAAATCATCAGGTCCCTCAATTTCCGGGAGTGAACAGTTAGGCTCATCATCAGGGCATTTCGGCGTAAAGCCTCCATACTTGGCGGTCAGCCAGAATTGGTTATCTTGCCTCCGATTCAGTACCTGATACTCAAGCACATCAACCCAATAGGTATCTATCGTTTGTCTACCCGGTATATCGTCGCGCTGGTCTCGAGTATGCGCATCATAGGCCAGGCCTATCATGTAACCAGGGTTACGGGTCGCGCCAAAGCCCTGGTCAGTTAAGGTCAGGGACTCTAACTCACCAACTTTCTGGTTCAGGTCATGTACATTAACGGCCGTATCGTCATTTACTGCCGACGGAAGGCTGGGCTCTACGTTAGGTGTTGGGCCAGTAAAGCTACTTCCAGGCAAGTTTTGATCCCTATGTGTATTTACATCCCCGATACCTAAAATCACATTCTTTTGACAGCTGTATTGAATTGGATCTTCCCAATCATCACGAATAACTGCAAAGTTATCGACCCAGCGCCTCGCCGTATCGTTTCCATAGTTCTGACCCCTGTTTGTATATTCAGGAACAGGCCCTATATTCCGAAAATAACGTGTCGCGGTATAATAAAGCTCGCTAACCGGGTCACTCGTTTTATAGGTATTGTTATTTAGTTCACCAAATTTATTGATGTAGTTCATGGCGCCACTGTTTACGTTATTAACGCCATAATAATTTTCGGTATCCTGAGCGTCTGACGAATCTGGATTAGGATACATCACGCCAGTTACCAGATCCCACTCGGCCTGATTATTGTCCTGCCATCCAGATCCTGGGAGACGCTCGCGCGCACCAATAAATTTCTGTTGAGCGCGCAGAACCCCGCCGTCTCGCAATACATTATTATCATTCAGATAACCGAATACACTATAACGAATCTGTTCAGCATATTGCTGCATCAATCCCTCAGGCTTCCACCCTTGAGAATAGGGCTGACAGTTCGCTTCAAGACCCGCTACTGGATCACAGACTTTAACCCTCACAGCTGCTCTATATCTGTTGTTGCCGAGCGACTCATACTTGAAAACACTATCCTCTGTCGGATCAAAACGTTCTATCCGAAAGTTATCAACCCCATAGTCGGCATTCCCTTTGAAGTATATCCGGGAGATATTTCCAACATTTAGATCTCCATTCCCACTGGTAGAAAAAATCTCGTTATTATCCGAATCAACAATACTCAAAGATAAAGCACGTGCCCCGTCAAACGAAAGCGTGAACCTATGCCACTCTCCTCGGGTCACATTAGCCCACCCGCTTGAAACGTATG
Source organism: Marinobacterium lutimaris (assembly GCF_900108065.1). Taxonomy (GTDB): domain Bacteria; phylum Pseudomonadota; class Gammaproteobacteria; order Pseudomonadales; family Balneatricaceae; genus Marinobacterium_D; species Marinobacterium_D lutimaris. Next base: position 220,991 of record NZ_FNVQ01000004.1, read on the forward strand.
GCCCTACTAAGTTGCCTCCATCTAAGATATCTATATAAACGGTACTTCCACCATTGGTATCCCCGCTATAGACATAAATACCGTAGCCATTACCTTGGTTATCGCCTATGAAAAATGCAGCATCCCTGTTTCCCGAACCACTATTTAAATAAAAGTCACCAGAAAATATAACACCATCATCAATATCAAATCGATTATGTATATAATCGTTCGCGTTTCGACCACCGGAATTATTGCTTTTCCTTAAATATCTATTCCCATATGACCCGCCGTATGAATAGTCATTCGTGTGGAATCCATAATTCAAGTCAGCAGAAATACTTCCGTTGAAGTTCTCACTGTGTAGCAGTTCAGAACTCAGAGAATCGCCCAGATATTCAGCATTAGCGGGGACCTGGAATTCCAGACCGTGACCATTCTTTGCAGAAACGATTATCTGACTGGCATTAAAGGGAGTGGCATATCGTATTGAGTGATCGCTATCATTATAGATAGTACGATCGGGGTTATTATTTTGCCCCGAGTTTCTAGCTTTTTGTATCCAGGTTTCATCAGGCTCATCGACAACTCGATAGCCACCTGTTAGCGCCCAACGGAACGGGTCTATGGTTTGCATCGAAGCCCAGTTTAGGAAGTTTCCGCTCCAGTACGCGCCATCACAGCGGTGATTCGAAGCGTTTCCCGATACCGGATAGAAGTGTCTCTCGGACTCATTAGCGCTACCGCTATAGTCGTAACACTTGTTGGGGTCAAAATAACCTAGAAAAGTTGATGCCTCTCGATAAGGGTCAATATTCGCTAAGCTGTTTACCGTCGGGTATTCAACCGAAGGGACTATAGCCATATTGCCGGGTACGCTACTGCCCAGAAACAGAGGCTCCTGCGCGACATCCGCATTAACGCCCTGGCAGGCCGCCAGCAAAGAGACAGAACAGAGCCAGCTTTTGATTCGAAGTCCTTTCATCATCTATCGCCTATCGTTCTATTCTGTATGTCGATTCCAGCTGAACATCCGCACTCCCGGACAAGCCCCTGGATCGAGCGACCACCCTGACAATCATGACGGTGTAATCAGGGCTTTCGTTCGCATCCAGGGAGGGCTGGTACTCAACAGACTGTTCAGTCAGCGTGTAGCTCGCATTTACGTCATTACCGTTAATATTCACAGTAATCGTATCGCTCTCACCATCTACATTCGGGAAGCTGTCTTCAGCATCTGACTCTCCCTGACGTAATGCAGCTTCAGCGGCCTGGAAGGCAACATGGCGATCCCGCAGGTTACCGGCCATTTTCTCTTCCATGGTCGTGGTCTGCATGGCACTGACGCCAACAATGGTGATTAGCAGCAGCATGATCAACGCTACGATCAGCGCTGCACCGGACTCATTCCTAAAGCCCTGAGCATTCATGGCAGCTTATTCCTTAGGGCTACGGTTGAGGTAAACACCTTGCGCAATCGGCGATCCGAGGTACCAACCGTCGCAAAAGGGGCGGGCAGTGTATCGGACCTAGTCTCAAGAACGTTGTCTGTCTCTCCGGCTACCAGCAAGTGAACCCTGATTGAAAGAACTTCATCCCAATCAGTTACCTGCGAGGCATCACGATATATATCCACGTTCCGATCGCCATCGGTGTCCTGCCCATACTCGATCTGCATATCCTCGACGCCACTAACCAGCGGTACATCATTACTCAGAGAGCCATCTGAGGAGAGTGCACGGCGCCTTAAACCCACTCTGCCGTCGCTCCCCTCTCCGATGTAATAGATCAGGGTTTGTAGTTGATAGACATCGATTTCACCATCGTACTGATGACTGAAATCGTTATTCTGATTTATGTTGCCAGGTGAGGGCGAATTGCCACTGCCACCGCCACTGCCTGCCAGCGCGAGGTTCGAACCATTTTCGTTATTTACCTTTTGAAAAAGGTCACAGCGTTGCTCATCAGGATCAGCATCGACAACGAGAATAATCGAGCCCGCCGTGATGCCGCTTGCCGAGGTCAACCCTATGTTGTTAGCGTTTGCAGGGGTGTTACCGCTAGCTTCAAGTCTTGTGCTGGTCGCCATATTCTTTAGCATCAGCACGTCTGTTTCCGCTTGGTAGTTGCTTAAATTAGCCGAATAGTCGCCGGCTTCATCATCCCAGCCTTCGATGCCAGCTCCAACCAGATACAGGTCTGCAGCGGCAGTGCCAGCCTCTACATCCAAAAGGTTATTTATTTCACAGATCGGCTGATACGCCGTTTGACGCACATCCCTAGACAGAAACTCTAAAGCGAATCGCCCGTTCTCCTGCACCCGCGATAAGGCGTCGTTTACGGCGTAGGAGCGTAAGCCGCCGACATAAACAACGAGCACTCCCAGAATGATAAAGAGGCCGATGGTCAGACTGACCATCAGTTCGATAAGCGTAAAACCCTTTTCAACACTGCGTCCGTGCATCATTAGATCTCTGTCTTAAATTCGAAGACATTGTTAGCAGCGTCGATGCCTGTAGCTTCATTACCCTGGCCATCAAGCAGTTCACCCCTGCTATCGTTCCAGGTAAGACTGATCGTCACTTCGTTTCCTGTTCGAATAACGGAGCCTCTTGCTGTATCACCCAACTCGCTAATAACTCTACCATTCCAGGTTTGTCGGTATGCGCAGGAGGTACAGTCGTTATCAAATCCGCCGTCCAGAAAATCAGCAGGAGAAGCGCGCATGGCATCGGCCAGATCATAGGCAAGAAAAGAAGCCTGCGAACGCAGGTAGGCACTGTGGTTGCCTTTGGTGGTGTAGGTCATCATTCCGGCGACCCCAAGCAACCCCACGGCGATCACAAACATGGCGATCAACACTTCAATAAGAGTTGAGCCAGACTGACGATTTTTTGGAAGGTGATACTTCCCATCCCTGGGCATAGACTTCAGTCCTCTTCAAAGCCTCCAATGGCGGTCACTTTGTAACCACCAATATTAGCGTCTCCATCCGCTAACGAAAAGTTAAAAACTCCTTCATTCTGCACACTCCCCATGGCAGTGAAGGTGATCGGTCCCGCACCGCCATTCTGGGATAGGGTATACCTCGCCGGCAATGCATCCCAGACCCTGACGGGCGCCGCGCCGCTGGCGTTGGGGATGACTAACCATCCTACGCTCCAGTTGGCATCGTTGCTACAGGCGTTACCCGCACTGTTCCGTCGACAGAGGGTAGTTTCCACACCGCGGGTAACCGCCTCAGAACGCGCCACCTTGACTGCAGATGCTAAACCTTCACTGATAGCGCGGCGCTGACTGCTGTCAATAAAGCTACTGAAGCTGGGAATACCTATGCTCAGCAGGATCGCCAGAACGGCAATCGAGACCATAAGTTCGAGGAGGGTAAAGCCTGAAAATCTAGACAGCATAAGCATAGATCAGAACCAAATCCTTGCGGTTCTCAGGAGACACTGAAAGTGTATCGAGACAGAAATATCCCACTCTGCGACAGGGAAAGCAAGAACTGCGAAATTGAATAATTTTACCAAAGTAACTTTTGGCATTTGAGACTGGAATAGCCTCTGGAGGAGAGGCCATTTTTTAGCGCGATCTACAAATACGATTCTGCTGCCATATTTACACCTTTAAACCGAAAATGTATTTACGGTATCTCAGTACACTCCGCCGTCGCAGAGAAAGCAAAGTTCTGACCGGATACATTAGCATTTACATCTTTATAATAGTAATGAGCAACCGAATCAGAAGCATCAGATGCGACTGAAGCCGCATAAAAATCAACTACTCCAACCAGCTCTTCAGCTGTTGCATCATCAGGACAACCTACCTCTCCATTAGAAGGCGTAGGCTGAGCTATGATAGCCCCTGTCCAATCGACTGGAACCCTGCATGAATACTCCCAAGTATCGTAATTACTGATAGATGGTGACGCTACCGAAGCTCCAATAGAGCAATAAATTGATATTTCCGGCTCAGGGTTACCAATAATACTAAAGCCGCCGGCGTTTTTCCCTGTATCTCTATCCACAGATATATACCCGGATATTGACCACCTAGCAGGAACATACCCTAATATTACTTGCCCAGCCTCGTTAGACGCATCAGGAGCCAAATTATAAAAATCATTAAGACTTCCGGGAAATGGGTTCTGATCTATTTTCGAATCAGAGTTATAATTTACATATTTACTAGCTAATATCTGACCATTCCCGGTACATTTACTATAGTCGTCAGTTACAATATAACCTTGACGCTCGACATCTCCACCATAGTATGGAACCTCATCAATTACGTGAGCCACTGAAACAACATTTTTATTGAGAAAATAATATTCACTAAGCTGGACTGAATCGCCAAACCTAATTAGGCCAGACTCCCCTGCAGTAGAGGCATTCTGAAATGTAATTTCGTCAGTTAGTGCTGAGCTAGCGATATTAATTGGCAATTGCTTAATTAAATATTTATAGCGCCGCGACCCGCTATCTGGTTCACAGGAAAGTATCTGTTCACTAACCAAGTCCACATCGTCTTGTTGAACATTAGAATATATGTCTAGGTTGATAGTCCCTCGCCATCCCTCCGCCATCACACAAACATAGTCCCCATAATCATAAGGAGCTGTAACACTATTTATCGTTCCATATTTATAAATGACACAGTTTGCCCCCCCAGTTGCCTGTAAATCTAAATAATAGTGAGACAATTCGGTAGGAGAGGCAGCCGAGGCAAATGGTATATAGCCAAAAACGGTATTTTTTCCTATGACAGAACCACCATCACTTAAATCAAAAACCCCGACCGAACCGCTATTACTATATCTCGCAACACGTCCAGAAATCTTCATTAAATTATCAGTTGAATCATTGAGCCTTATTAACTCAACCGCCTTCGTTTCATCATTCCCCATTACTACGGAAATTACACCGTTTGTATCAAGAACTGTCCCTGCGGCTGCCGACGAAACATCTATCAGCGACCTATTCAACACTGTTGCGTTGCCTGTGGGTAAATCTATCGAGCCAAACTGATCGCTAACCTTGCCCACACCAGCTTCGCTCGGAGAAAGGCCACTTAATGGGTTAACCCATGCGATGTTTGAAATGAGAGATACCGAATCGGAAGAACCGTCACTATCCTGCCAAGAAACCATTACGTCAACTGAATACACATCGGGCGTGGCCAAAGAAGCTAATGAAGCCGCGGGCTGTATCCTGTTACTAATTGTAAACGTGCTGTTTATACCCGCTCCAGATACTACGCCAACCGTTGGATATCCATCTGAAGCAGCTGCAATAATTGTCGAATCAAACTCATCCCTGTCCTTATATGCTCGAAGATCCTCCAATCTCTGTTCCGCTAACTTAACAGCATACATTCTCGCTTTAGACTGTCCACTCTCACTTACGAGCAATGAATTAAATATAAGTGCACCAAGCAAGCCCACACAAAGAACGACAAAAGCGATCAAAGCTTCTATTAAAGTAAATCCGCGCTGTATGCCTTTCGTTTTCATGGTAATCACTTCCAATCTTTCCAGCTACCGTTAATTAAACCGACCGTATAAACATTATCAAAGGCATCGAGGACAGAATCACTGAGCTTAACAGTAAACGTACCGTTCATTTTCTCTATATCACCGGTTGTAATAACACTACCATTTACTGTATATTTACCATTACCACCAGTAATATTCTCAGCCAATAGTACTCCCCAAGTAGTCCCATTAGCATTGATTCGGACATCGCCTTTCACAGCGATTACTATAGGAATAGCTGTACTTTCATCGTTAGGATCTGAAGGAGGTACACCATAATTCCCCTGAATTTTAAGATCGGAAACACCTTCAACATATATAACGCCTCCAATATTATCAGCATCATATGCAGCTGCATCGAACTCAGCCTGAGAAGTTACTACTTTTCCTTTTTCCAGAGCTTTAGTTTTTAAACCATCCCAGTCTGTCCCGAAAAAATTCCCCAAAAACTCTTCTTCAGTCGCCGAATTAAGTTCTTGATCATTCGCGATCACATCAGGCCCTAATGTATTATTAGTGGTGCTCATCTGATTTGGCACACCATCGATAGTAATATATGTGTTCGAGTTACCACCTCCATCAACATCACCACCGGCCCAAACCGTAACCTTCTCAGCATTGTTGTATATCTGCATGCTACCGGTAAGATCAGAAACCCCTTTTGATACCACCGGCACTTTCGGCAAACCTGGCAGCAAAGGGAGACGACCATACCCCTGCGAAAGATGCCTAACTATCGACATATCTTCTAGGCTATATCCCTCTGCCTTTACTACTATAAGAGCCTCATTCCCTGAAGCAGACCCATCTACCAAAGAAACAGAAAAACGCTCGTTTCCCAAACTTTGCGTCCCTAAACTCACTCCAGGTACAGACATATCCGCTGAAAGGTAGCCCGCTACTGAGTCCAAGCCTGCCTGTGCTGCAGCAAATGCTTTTTTCCCACGATAATCACTAGCACCTAGTTGCTTTTCACGCACCACGGTATCTGACATATAAAAACCGACACCCAGGACAGCGAGCATGAGAACGATGGCTGTGAGAAGGGTTGCCATCCCACGCTGCTTATCCACTGAAGCAAAGCGAACCGTCACTGCTCGTCTCTTCATGTTCAGTCCACCACATCGTTGTTGCGAATTTTGACTGTTTCGCGCACCGAGCCAGCCCAATCACTATCCCGAAGAACTCTGGCTTCAACATATATAGAAATGTCTCTTATCGACACATAGCCAGAAGAAACTGTTCCGCATGCGACGGAACTTGCGTCCTCTACCAAAAAACATGATTCGATTGATGACAAACCAAACGAAGTAACGTCCATAAAACTGTCATCCGTTAGCGGCTCCCAAGTCCCGGACCCCAAACCACACTGGTCCATCGCAGTAACACCTACAATCCTCGCTTCGATCCAGCCCGCGTTTGCATTGCTTGCCAGCCTGAACCCTAGCCTTTCATCATCGTCTATGGATTCATCATCATTCACATCATAGCTATACAAAACGCAATCGGTTCCAATAATAGCGAGCGGAATCTCACCACTCGGATCCGAGTACGGTGAAGGTATAGCCGCGGATGCCGCTGATGCGGGCCAATGACCGGCACGCCGGAGTTCACCGGAGATCAAGTCATTTAGCGTAGACAACTCTTGATTAAGACGTGTACTGTTCAAAACATCCCGGCTACTTGATAACGATGTTAGGAGGGCATAGAGAACTCCAGAAAGCACGATAAGCCCAACTAAGAGGCCAACCATTAGCTCTATCAAAGTGTAGCCGCTTTGCCGGCACTGTTTAACGAATGCCATCTACATCTCCTTACGGGCAGGCGGGGTATTGGCTAACATCATCTGAACATATCTCTACCTGCCCAACAGAACTCACGGAAACAACCACTTGCCAAGCAGAAGGCGATTCTATTCTTAAACCATCGCTAACTATCGTGCCCGCTGTACCGAGCCCAGGCTTCTCGAAACTTACGGTAGCATTACTACCCGCATTGGAAACTTCTATCGTCGGATACTCATCTGCACTCACCGTTAACACAGGTTCTCCATTGACCTGACTCGCAGGCGGATTTTGATCTCCATAAACAGATACCCATGCCTGCCCTGTAGTGACATTAAAGAATATCGTTTTATTATTGGAGATCGCCGCTCGCTTGGCCTGCTGTATCTGACCATGCAAAGCTTCGGTAGCGCCAACAAGGCGTTGTCGTTCGATATAGTTGCCGAAGTAAGGAGCAGCTAAAGCTACAAGAATTGCCAGAACCGCAATGGAGATAAGTAATTCAATAAATGTCACGCCTTGCTGGCGCGTTGAGATAGTTTTGGCAGTGAAACGTTGAAGATACATGGCTGATCACCTCGACCAGCAGTCGCGGTCAGCGTATGAGCCGGAATCGTCAATTCCTTCACGATCCACAGCAAACGTTCCACAACTATCTCCGGCCTGATCCCCTGTCGGAGCCGCTGTAGCTGTGAATGTTGATGTGCCTGCTGAAGTTACTTCCAATATGTAATGCTCATCGGCGGAGTAATAGCTGCCACCTGACAACGCCCCTACTCCCAGCCCTGCCGGGGGCGCTGAAAGATTGGTCGTAAAAGAGGTGTTATTCGCCCGCCACTTTTCCTGCTCAATGCGAATTTCAGCCAACGCATTCATAGCATCAGCCCGACGAGCCTTACGGACGTATTCCTGATAGGAGGGGTATGCGATCGCCGCCAGGATGCCCACTACGGCAACGACGATCATCAGTTCGATGAGAGTAAAGCCAGTCTGTCTCTTCATCCGTGCGGGATCCATACAAGTGTTTGCATTCCCGCACTATAGCAGACTGGCTTTCTATTAGAAGTTAGTTAACTGAGAGAATTTTGACCTCGAACAGTAACGTCTTTCCTGCCAGCGGGTGATTGAAATCCACTGAAACACGTTCGTCATTAAATTCCGTGATCACACCGGGAATTTCACCACCCGGTTCCTGGAAGGAAACGACCAGGCCAGGTTCCAGATCCATGTCTTTGAAATCCTTGCGGGAAAGCACCTGGATATTGCTGGGGTTGTGCTGGCCAAAGCCGCGCTCTGGGGCAATGGTCAGCTGGGCTTCATCACCCTCTTTAAGGCCGAGCAGTGCCTGTTCGAAACCTTCAGGGATGTTGCCATCGCCGAAGGTAAAGGTGGCCGGCTCGGCTTCGAAGTTTGAATCAATAATCTGGCCATCCTGGAGTTTGATGGCAAAGTGCAGGGTGACCTGCGTGTCGGGACCGATGGTCGCTTGACTCATTTTCCACTCTCTTTGGCGCTTTGATCGCCAGCAAACAACATATCGATAATCAGAAGAATCGCGCCACAGGTGATCGCAGTGTCCGCCAGGTTGAAGGCCGGGAAGTACCAGCCGCCGTAGTGCACGGAGATAAAATCGACCACATGACCATGAACTATACGGTCGTAGAGGTTACCCAGAGCACCACCGAGCAGCAGCGACAGACCTGAACCCAGCCACCAGGCGCGGGCCGGTGTGCGTTTCATCCACACCAACAGCATCAGGCTCACACCCAGAGCGATCAGGATGAACAGCCAGCGCTGCCAGCCGCCCTCTGCCGCCAGGAAGCTAAACGCTGCCCCCTTGTTGTAGAGCAGCGTCAGATCGAACACCGGCAGGATCGACACCGGATCGGCATAGGTCAGCCGGGTATCTGCCAGGTACTTGGTACCCAGGTCCAACAGGATGACGACCGCGCTGAGCCAGAGCCAGCGCAGTGCGCTGGCCTTACTTGTGAGCGACTCCATCAGGCGTACTGGCGCTGTTCGCCTTCTCCACTGACGTTTTCGACACAGCGACCACAAAGTTCCGGATCCTCAGCGTGCTGACCCACATCTTCACGGTGGTGCCAGCAACGGGCGCACTTGGGCTGTGCGGAGGCTTTAACCGCCACCTTGAGACCTGCTACGTCTGTATCACGGGCGCCTTCGCCCTCCGCCAGCGGCGCAATACGGGCCACGGAGGTGATCAGTACGAAGCGCAGCTCGTCACCGAGGCGCGCCAGATCCTGCTGTAGCGCTTCATCGGCATACAGAGTCACTTCGGCAGCCAGCGAGGCTTTGACCAGCTTCTCGCCACGGGCATCTTCCAGACACTTGTTCACGGCGTCTTTAACCGCCATGACACGCTGCCAGAACTCCGGTGTGAACTCGTCGTCGAAGGCGACGGTGGTCAGACCTTCATACCAGGTGGTCAGCAGGACACTTTCGCGACGCTCGCCCGGCAGCACCTCGTAGATCTCTTCAGCGGTAAAGCTGAGGATCGGCGCGATCCAGCGGGTCAGCGCTTCAGCGATATGGAACAGCGCGCTCTGGCAGGAGCGACGCGCCAGGCTGTCCGGCTTGGTGGTGTACTGGCGATCCTTGATGATATCCAGGTAGAAGCCACCCAGCTCACGCACACAGAAGTTATGCACCTGCTGGTACACATCCAGGAAGCGGTAACCGTCATAGGCGTCGATCACTTTCTTTTGCAGTTTCGCTGCGGCATCGACTGCCCAGCGATCCAACGCCAGCATCTGTTCCGGCTCAACCATATCCTTCTCGGGATCGAAGCCGCTCAGGTTAGCCAGCAGGAAGCGCGAGGTGTTACGGATACGGCGGTAAGAGTCGGCGGTACGCTGCAGGATCTGCTTGGACACAGCCATCTCACCGGAGTAATCGGTGGAGGCCACCCACAGACGCAGGATATCGGCGCCCAAAGAGTCGGTGACTTCCTGCGGTGCGATCACGTTACCGAGCGACTTGGACATTTTGTAGCCCTTCTCGTCGACGGTGAAGCCGTGAGTCAGCACCTGCTTGTAAGGCGCACAGTCGTTGATCGCGATAGAGGTCTTCAGCGATGACTGGAACCAGCCACGGTGCTGGTCGGAACCTTCCAGGTACATATCCGCCGGGAAGCGCAGGCCGTCGCGTTGCTCAAGCACCGAGTAATGCGTCACGCCGGAGTCGAACCAGACATCCAGGGTATCGGTGACCTTGTCGTAGTCGTCGGCTTCGTTACCCAGCAGCTCTTTGGCATCCAGCTCGAACCAGGCGTCGATGCCGCCCACTTCGATCTTCTGCGCCACCTGCTCGATCAGCTCTTTGGTGCGCGGATGCAGATCGCCGTTCTGCTTGTGGGTAAACAGGGTGATCGGCACGCCCCAGGTACGCTGACGGGAGACACACCAGTCCGGGCTCTGCTCGACCATCGCTTCGATGCGGTTCTGGCCCCAGTCCGGGAACCACTGCACACCCTTGATCGCTTCCAGCGCGTGTTTTTTCAGGCCCTTCTCTTCCATGGACACGAACCACTGCGGGGTCGCACGGTAGATCAGCGGGGTCTTGGTACGCCAGCAGTGCGGGTAGCTGTGCTGGAAGCGTTTCTTGTGTACCAGCTTGCCTTCGCGCTCCAGCGCTTCACAGACCGGCTCGTCGGCCTTGTAGACGTGTACGCCGGCGAACTCGCCCGCCTCGTCGGTGTAAGTGCCGTTAGCCTGTACCAGGTTCAGCGTGCTCAGGCCGTATTTCTGGCCGACGACAAAGTCTTCCATACCATGATCAGGCGCGGTGTGAACCGCACCGGTACCCGCATCGGTAGTCACGTGATCACCGAGGATCACCGGCACCTGCTTGGCATAGATCGGATGTTTCAGCTGCAGCAGCTCCAGTGCGGCGCCGTTTACGGTCGCCAGCACTTCGTACTTATCCACACCCCAGCGCGCCATTACATCGTCAACCATGGATGCGGCCAGCACCTGGCGGTCCAGCCCCTGCTCGGTGTGGGCTTCAACCAGCGCGTAGTCCAGCTCGCCGTTCAGCGACACCGCCTGGTTGGCCGGAATGGTCCAGGGAGTGGTGGTCCAGATAACCAGGGATACTGGTGTCTCGGTCGCTTCCTGGCCGAACAGAGCCAGAACCTTAGCCTGATCGGCGAAGGTGAAGCGCACGTCGATAGAAGTGGAGGTCTTGTCCTGATATTCCACCTCGGCTTCCGCCAGGGCGGACTGACCGACCACGCTCCAGTAAACCGGCTTGTAGCCCTTCACCAGGTGACCGTTCTCGATGATCTTGCCGAGGGCACGGACGATGTTGGCTTCGGTATCGAAGTTCATGGTCAGGTAGGGGTTGTCCCAGTCACCGAGCACGCCCAGACGGATGAAGTCGGCCTTCTGGCCTTCTACCTGCTCGGCGGCGTATTCGCGGCACTTCTGACGAAACTCGCGGTACGGAACCTTGTCGCCGGCCTTGCCGATCATGGTCTCGACCTTGTGTTCGATCGGCAGACCGTGGCAGTCCCAGCCCGGCACGTAAGGCGCGTCGAAACCGCTCAGGGTTTTCGACTTGATGATCATGTCCTTGATCACCTTGTTAACCGCATGACCGATATGAATATTGCCGTTGGCGTAGGGAGGGCCATCGTGCAGGATGAACTGCGGACGTCCTTTACCCTCTTCGCGCAGTTTCGCGTAGAGGTCGATCTGCGCCCAGCGCTCAAGCCACTGGGGCTCACGGTTGGGCAGATTGCCTCTCATTGGGAAGGCCGTTTCCGGCAGGTTCAGCGTCGGTTTGTAGTCGGTCATAACAAATTACGTCCCAGGATTATCTTTTTCAGCATTGCGATTCGAGCCAGCGACGTGCGGCCTCGATATCGTCCTGAATCTGTGTCTTCAGCGCGTCGAGGCCGTCAAAGCGGCGCTCGTCACGCAGGAAATGTCTGAATTCCACCTGCATCAACTCGCCATACAGGTTGCCGCTGAAGTTCAGCAGGTGAACTTCCAGCACCGGCTGTCTGCCGCTTACCGTAGGCCGCATACCCACGTTGCAGACGCCGGAATAGCGCTTGCCGTTGGCCAGTGCGTCCACCACATAAACGCCACGCAAAGGGCAGGCAAAGCGGTGCATACGCACATTAGCGGTGGGCGAGCCCAGCTGCCGGCCCAGCTTCTGCCCGTGCATCACACGCCCGGCTACGCGGTAAGGACGCCCCAACAGTCTGGCGGCCAACTCAAAATCATGCGCCTGCAACGTGGTGCGAATGCGGGAGCTGCTGATGCGCTCGCCATCCACCTCACAGGTGGCGGTTTCCTCAACCGAGAAGCCGTATTTGTCGCCGGCGTTCTTCAGCAGTTCAAAATCACCGCGCCGGTCGCAGCCAAAACGGAAGTCATCCCCCACCACCAGGTGACGGATATTCAACCGGTCGATCAGCAGTTGGGTGACAAACTCATCCGCCGACATGCTGCGCAGACGGGTATTGAACATCAGGCAGAGCACACGCTCGACCCCGGCAAACTCCAGAAACCGCACCTTCTCGCCAAACCGGGTCAGCCGAGGTGGCGCGCCCTCGGGAGAGAAGAACTCTCGTGGCTGGGGCTCAAAGATGATTACCACGCTGGGCAAGCCGAGTTCCGCCGCCTTCGCATGCAACTGATTCAATACCGCTTGATGCCCCAGATGTACGCCATCGAAGTTACCAATGGTCGCGACACACCCGAGATGGCGCTCACGCAGATTGTGTAAACCGCGAATCAATTCCATACGCGACTAAACGAGACTCCATAAAAGCGAGATGAGCAGCGCCAAAGGCGCAGCGACGGTTCTTAAGAAAACGCCGGATTATAGCCTGAAAAGCGGGGTTTGATTAAGCCCTGATCAACCTCTCAGGTGACGCATACGCAAGCCGGTTGCCAACAGCACGCTGACGTAGACCGCGAGACCGCCAAATACCAGCGTCGCCATCCAGACTCCGCGCTGCCAGACGTCCGCCAGCAACCAGTCCGCTGATGGCCGAGACAGCCAGAATAACAGCGCGCCGAGGGCACCATTGGCCAACAGAAGCCTGACCACAAATACGCCCCAGCCCTTCTGCCAGTGAAACACGCCTTCCTTGATCAAGCCACGCAACAGCAGCCCAGCATTCATAAAGGCCGACAGCGCTGTAGCCAGCGCAAGTCCCGCGTGGGCCAACGGCCAGATCAAAATCAGGTTAAACAGCATATTGGTCGCCATCGCCTGCACCGCGACCTTGACCGGCGTTTTGGTGTTCTGACGGGCAAAGAAGCCAGTCGCGAGCACCTTGATCAGCATGAAAGCCACCAAACCCACAGCATAGGCACGCAAACTGCGGGCCGACATCTCGATATCCAGGTCGGTCATGGAGCCGTAGTGGAACAGCGTGGTCAGCAGCTCTTCAGCCAACACCACCAGCGCGACGGCGGCGGGCACGCCGATCAGCAGCACCATGCGCACTGCCCAGTCCAGGGTTTTGCGGAAATGCTCCGGTGACTGCTCGGCATGCTTGCGCGAAAGACTGGGCAGGATAACGGTGGCGATGGCGATACCGAATACACCCAGCGGCAGCTCCGAGAGACGGTCAGAGTAATACAGCCAGGACACGCTACCGGTCTGCAGGAAGGACGCCAATACCGTATCCAGCAACAGATTGATCTGCGCCACAGACACCCCAAACAGCGCCGGCAGCATCAGTTTCATAATCCGCTGCACGCCCTCATCCTTCCAGCCGCGCTGCGGCACAGGTACCAGCTGAAGACGCGCCAGAAACGGCAGTTGAAACAGCAACTGCAACGCACCGGCCATAAACACGCCCCAGGCCAACGCCATGATCGGTGTTTCAAACTGTGGACTGAGCACCACCGCCGCAAAAATCAGCGTCAGGTTCAGCAGCACCGGGGTAAACGCTGGAATCGCAAAGCGCCCATAGGCGTTGAGAATCGCACCGCAGAACGCCGTCAGCGATATCAATGCCAGATAGGGAAAGGTGATCCTCAGCATCTCTGCTGCCAGATCAAACTTTTCCCCGGCATCCATGTAAAAGCCCGGCGCAAACAGAGCCGCCAGCAGCGGCGCGCCCAACACACCCAAGAGCGTCACTGCCAGTAATATGGAGCCCAGCGTTCCGGATACGCGATAGACCAGCTGTTGAACCGCCTGCAGATCCCGCTGTGAACGGTATTCCGACAGCACAGGCACAAAGGCCTGGGAAAACGCGCCCTCGGCAAACAGCCGACGCAGGAAATTGGGAATCTTGAACGCCACAAAAAAGGCATCCGCGCTGCCGCTGGCCCCGAAATAGCCGGCGATCACCACGTCGCGCACCAGTCCCAGCACACGCGACAGCATGGTCATCACTCCAACCACGGCGCTGGATCTAAGCAGGCCCGGTGAGGATTTTTCAGACTGGCTTGGGGGACTAGACAAGGGAAGGCTTCCGTTCAACTAAATTCTGGGTCAGGTACGGTTTTTCGTCGGCTGATCATACAGCGACAGAGCAACAGGGGAAACGGCGCAAAAAGCAGATCGGTCACTTGACACTCAATCGTCAAACATGAATAATCTCGCGTCTAATTTTTCGGCATTACGTACCGCCGTATCCTGATTAACTTAAATTTTAAGGAGCCAGATCGTGGCGAATTCCGCAGGATCCCGTAAACGTGCTCGCCAGGCGGAGAAGCGTCGTAAGCACAACGCTAGCCTGCGCTCCATGGTGCGCACTTACTTCAAGAAAGTTCTGAAAGCCATCTCCAGCGGTGACAAAGCTGCTGCACAGGAAGCTTTCAAGACTGCCCAGCCGCTGCTCGACAGCGCTGTTAACAAGGGCATCTTCTCGAAGAACAAAGTCGCTCGCACCAAGAGCCGTCTGAACGCAAAGATCAAAGCAATGGCGTAACGCCTGCTGCTGATCGAAGCTCCAAAAAAACCGGCAATCGCCGGTTTTTTTGTGCCTGGAAGTTAGGATTCTGGTGGATTATCGCGGCGAGGGCATCGTTCCTACGCAAATCGACCGCCGCAATACCCATTGTAGGAGGCGCGCCCCGCGCCGATTGAACCCGACACGGTGGTGATTCAAAACCTCTGGCGGGTGATCGCGACGGGGGCGTCGCTCCTACGAAAACCGTGCCACACCCAGGGTAGGAGGTGCGCCTCGCGCCGATCGGAGCCGGCGCGAAACTTCCTCACTCAGGCCAGAACCAGGTTATCCCTGTGGACAAGCTCCGGCTCACCCAGGAAGCCCAGGATATCCACAATATCACTGCTCGGATGCCCGATAATCTGACGCGCAGCGCCGGTGCCGTAATTGACCAGGCCACGAGCGATAATTGCTCCCGCCTCATCCTGCATCAGCACCATCTCCCCACGAGAAAAATCGCCGTGCACCGCTTTAACACCGGCAGGCAGCAAACTCTTACCACCGGTTACCAGAGCCTTAACCGCTCCAGCATCCAGGGTAAGCGTGCCGCGTGCCTGCAGATGACCGGCAATCCACTGCTTGCGCGCTGCGACCGGCTCTTTCTCCGGCACCAGCAAGGTACCCAGAGCCTCGCCAGCAAACAGGCGCAGCAGGACATCATCCTCGCGACCGCTGGCGATAACCGTCTGCGCTCCCGAACGGGCCGCCAGACGTGCCGCACGCACCTTGGTGGCCATACCACCACGCCCCAGCTTGCCGCCACCGCCCGCCATGGCGATCAGGCTCTTATCATCGGCCCGCGCCTCGTGCACGAAGGCCGCATCGGGGTTGGAGCGCGGATCAGCCTCGTAAAGCCCCTGCTGATCGGTCAGCAGAATCAGCGCGTCCGCCTCAATGGCATTAGCCACCAAAGCGCCGAGGGTATCGTTATCACCAAAACGGATTTCGCTGGTCACCACCGTATCGTTTTCGTTTACAACGGCGATAACACCCAGCTCAATCAGCGTGCAGAGAGTGGAGCGGGCGTTCAGGTAACGCTTGCGGTTGGACAGGTCATCATGGGTCAGCAGTACCTGAGCTGTACGCAGGCTATGACGCTCGAAGGCGGTCTCGTAAGCCCGAACCAGTCCCATCTGACCTACCGCGGCGGCGGCCTGCTGGCGATAGATCTCACGCGGTCGCGACGTCCAGCCCAAACGCTTCATCCCTTCAGCAATGGAGCCGGAGGAAACCATCACAACCTCAACACCGCGCGCGCGCAATTCGGCGACCTGGGCAACCCAGCGGCCGATAGCCTCCAGATCCAGACCCTGACCGTCATTGGTCAGCAGCGCACTGCCGATTTTTACCACCCAGCGACCTTTGCGGGCCAACCCCTTACGACCGGTTACCACCTGCTTCTCCCTACAAAAACGGGCGCGACCTAACTAGCGCACCCACTCAACATCGACATCATAATCGTCTTCGTCGAAGTCATCATCGTCATCCAGACCATCTTTTGCAGCCTGACGACGTGCACGCGCCTCGGCCTTGAGACGTTCAAGGTTTTCACGCGCTTCCTGATCGATGGTGGCGCGAATTTCGCGCTCCTCATCCAGCAGTTCCGGATTCTCAGCTACTGCTGCCGCGCGCTGATCAAGGAAGTCCTGCAAGTTATGCACAAGCTCCTTGAGACCTTGCTTATTGAGCGCGGATATACGGTAAACCGGCCCCTGCCACTCCAGCGCTTCCAGCACCGCCTGACAGGCAGCCTCACGCTCATCTTCCGGCAGCAGATCCAGTTTGTTCAGCACCAGCCAGCGCGGCTGCTCGGCCAGAGTCGGGCTGAATTTCTGCAGCTCAGCAACGGCTGTCACCGCCGCTTCGGCAGGCGTAGTCTCACCCCAGGGCGCCATATCCACGAGGTGCAGCAGCACACGGTTACGCGCCAGGTGCTTGAGGAAGCGGATACCAAGACCGGCACCTTCCGCCGCACCTTCGATAATCCCTGGGATATCGGCCACAACGAAGCTGCGATGAGCCTCGGTGCGCACCACACCCAGGTTCGGAACCAGGGTAGTGAACGGATAATCCGCCACCTTGGGCTTGGCCGCTGAGACAGAACGGATCAACGTGGATTTACCCGCATTCGGCAGACCGAGCAGCCCCACATCAGCGATCACCTTGAGCTCAAGGCGCACATTTCTCAGCTCACCCGGCGTGCCATTGGTGGTCTGGCGCGGCGCACGGTTCACACTGCTTTTGTAGCGAGTGTTACCGAGACCATGAAAACCACCCTGACAGATCTTTTCGCTCTGACCGATCTGGGTCAGATCGGCCAGCACCTCATCGGTGTCCACATCCACCACCGTGGTACCCACCGGCAGCTTCAGCACCATGTCCTCGCCCTTGGCGCCGGTACAGTTACGACCGCTGCCCTGCTCACCGTTTTGCGCTTTGTACTGACGGGTGTAGCGGTAATCGATCAGCGTGTTCAGGCCTTCATCAGCCTCAACGTAGATCGAACCTCCATCACCACCGTCACCACCGTCCGGCCCCCCTTTCGGGATAAACTTTTCGCGCCGGAAGCTCATGCAACCGTTGCCGCCTTTACCGGCCTCAACCGTGATGATCGCCTCATCGACAAATTTCATCTGTTACCTCCCGAAAGAGCTGACGCCGGCAGACGACCGGCTTAAAAACAAAAAAAGCCCCGCCTTAGCGGAGCTTTTTTCAACTTCAGCGTGCCGCTTAGGCAGGAACCACGCTGACGTATTTACGGCTGTTCGGGCCTTTAACCTCGAACTTAACAACACCGTCCGCCTTGGCGAACAGGGTGAAGTCTTTACCAACACCAACGTTTGTACCAGCGTGGAACTTAGTACCGCGCTGACGAATCAGGATGTTTCCAGCGATAACGTTTTCACCACCGAAGCGCTTAACACCAAGGCGCTTGGACTGTGAGTCGCGTCCGTTACGCGTAGAACCACCAGCCTTCTTATGAGCCATTATAAATCTCCTGTCTGATTAGCCACTGATACCAGTGATTTTAACCTCAGTGAACCACTGACGGTGGCCCTGACGCTTCATGTGGTGCTTACGACGACGGAACTTGATGATGTTCACTTTCTCGCCGCGGCCGTGGGAAACGACTTCAGCCGCAACCTTGGCACCTTCAACAACCGGCGCGCCGACTTTGATGTCGTCGCCGTTGCCGACCAGCAGCACACGATCGAATTCAACGTTGGAACCAGCTTCAGCGGTCAGCTTTTCCAGCTTCAGCGTCTGGCCTTCCTGTACGCGGTACTGCTTACCACCGCTAACAATAACTGCAAACATGTATTTCTCCAGTGTTTTGCCTGCCCGGCTACTAGGACACAAACCTACTTCTAAGGGAGCAGCTCAGGATCATTACTGATCCGCTGAACCACGACACCCTATGGTAGGGAGCAAAGATGGACAGGCTTAGGGCGCGCAATTTTACACAAACCCTAGGTGTCGCTCAATAGATAACCCGGACAAAAAACCACCAGCCTGTGCATTTCTTGACACCTCGAATGCTTCTCCCTAGCATTCGGCCAACTATTCTGTCGACAAGTTACCTCTCTCGCCCATGCAGCCACACCAGCTTAACCCGTTGATAGAACCGCAGTTTGATGCGGTCACCGAGTACATTCTTAACCATCTGGGCTCCAACGTCCCCCTGGTTGAAAGTATCGGCCACTATATCGTGGAGAGCGGCGGTAAACGCCTGCGCCCTCTGCTGGTGCTGCTGGCCGCCAACGCCTGTGGTTACGAAGGCAAGCAGCACATTCCGCTGGCCGCAGTCATCGAGTTTATCCACACCGCCACGCTGCTGCATGACGATGTGGTCGACAATTCGGATCTGCGCCGCGGCAACGCCACCGCCAATGCAAAATGGGGCAACGCTCCCAGCGTTCTGGTCGGCGACTTCCTCTATTCCCGCTCCTTCCAGGTGATGGTGGAGATTGGTGAAATGGCGATCATGAAGGTGATCTCCAACGCCACCACCGTGATCGCCGAGGGCGAGGTACTGCAGCTGCTGAACCAGCGCAACCCGGACACCACCGAAGAATCCTACATGAATGTGATTCTCGGTAAGACCGCCATGCTGTTCGAAGCGGCCACCGAGTGCGGCGCTATTCTGGCAGGCAGCGACGATGAATCACGCGAGGCACTGCGTCTTTACGGACGCCACCTCGGCATCGCCTTCCAGTTGGTCGATGACGTGATGGATTACCTCTCCAGCAGCGAAGAGATGGGCAAGAACGTCGGCGACGATCTGGCCGAGGGGAAAGCCACTCTGCCGCTGATCCACGCCATGCGTACCGGTAACGAAGAAGAGCGCAAACAGGTGCGCGAAGCGATCCGCAAGGGCGGCCTCGATGACCTGACGCCGATCCTGGAGATTGTGCGCAACACTGGTGCTATCGAATACACCCGCGAAAAAGCTAAGGAACAGGTCGATCTCGCTCTGGCGGCTCTCGAAACCCTGCCGGAAACCAGCTTCCGCGACACTCTGGCGCAGATCGCCGGCATGGCTGTGCAGCGCACCAGCTGAGACCCTCTCGGGTCTCTCTACCGGCCCGGGGCTCCTCCTTACAGATTCGCTCGTAGGAGCGGCGCCTCGCCGCGATCAACCTCTGCCGTTTGAAATTACCGCCGAGCGCGGTTAAATCGGCCCGAGGCGGACCGCCTACTGCCGATGCAGCAGATAAACCACTTCACGCACCGCCACATCACTTTGGCTTTTTGTCGTTTCTGCATCCGCCAGGCGAATCACGGTGAATGCCGGTTCAAACAGTTCACGCACCTCGTTTTCAGGCACGGAAAAAGGTGGTCCAGCGTCGCCACCGAACTCCAGTGAAACCAACAGCATCTCAACGCCCGGCGCCAGCCGCTGCGCCATGCGTTCGGCATAGCGCCTGCGCATAGCCGGAGGAAGTGCGATCAGAGCGGCGCGGTCATAGACAGCCCCCACACCGCGAAACGCCTCCCAGGGCAGTTCAAAGAGGTCCGCCGTTAACAGCACGATGCCATCGCGTTCACGGCGGTGATAGGTATCCACGGTAACCGCCGCGACATCGACACCCTGCTCGTGAAAAAAGTCTCGGCAGGCAATATCGCTAAGCTCTACGCCCAACACTTCATGCCCCTGCTCCCGCAGCCAGAGCATATCTTTGGATTTACCGCACAGCGGCACCAGAACACGTGCCCCAGTTTCAAATCGCAGCTTAGACCAGTACTGCTGCAGCCAGGGATTTATCGCTTCCTGATGGAAGCCGATGCGGTTTTCCTGCCAGCGCTGATGCCAGAAATCATGTTCCATTTTTTATTTATCCCAGCTGGACCCACACTTTAAATAGAGCGCCATTCACATATGTCAAAGCGCACCTTCTGGAAATTAGCTGACACAGCCCGTGCCTCACAAGCTGCTAACCGGTATAATGTGCCGCTATTCTGAACAATTTTGTATGTGGATAAACAGTTTTCTCATGACAAAACCTTCTTCCTTTGAACGCGAAGACCTGCTCAAGTGCGGTCACGGCGAGATGTTTGGCCCGGGCAACGCCCAGCTGCCAGTCGACAACATGCTGATGATGGACCGCATCACTCGGATTAGTGCCGAGGGCGGTGAATACGGCAAGGGTGAGATCATTGCCGAGCTGGATATCCGTCCTGATCTCTGGTTCTTTGACTGCCATTTCCCGGGTGATCCGGTGATGCCGGGCTGTCTCGGTCTTGATGCCATGTGGCAGCTGGTGGGCTTTTTCCTCGGCTGGCGTGGTAACGAAGGCCGTGGCCGAGCTCTGGGCTCAGGCGAGGTCAAATTTACCGGTCAGGTACTGCCCAGCGCCAGCAAAGTGACCTACCACATCAACCTGAAGCGTGTTATCGAGCGCAAGCTGGTGATGGGTATCGCTGACGGCTCACTGTCCGTAGACGGCAGAGAGATCTACACTGCAAAAGATCTGCGGGTGGGTCTGTTCAAGAGCACAGACAGCTTCTAAGCCACTTATGCACCGCACGCACAGACCCGGGGAGCATCGCTTTGATGCAACCAGTCAGCGTGCTGCAGGTCCAACTAACAGAACTCGACAAACTTAGAGAGGCCACACATGCGACGTGTCGTAGTGACCGGTATGGGGATCGTATCCTGCCTTGGTAACGACAAGGAAAGCGTTCTTGAATCCCTGAAACAGGGTCGTTCAGGCATCAGCTACCAACCGGAATATGCCGAGCTCGGTTTCCGCAGCCATGTAGCAGGCAGCGTAGACATCGATCTGGACGAGATGATCGATCGTAAACTGCGCCGCTTCATGGGTAAGGCTGCAGCCTACGCTTACATTGCGATGGATCAGGCGGTCAAGGACTCAGGTCTGAGCGAAGATCAGGTATCCAACGTCCGTACCGGTCTGATTGCCGGTTCCGGCGGTGCATCTTCTGCGGATATCGTTGAATCCGCCGATGTCCTGCGCGACAAAGGCGTTCGCCGTGTTGGTCCCTACCGCGTAACCCGCACCATGGGCTCCACCGTTTCAGCCTGTCTGGCCACGCCGTTCAAGATCAAGGGCGTGAACTACTCCATCACCTCTGCCTGCGCCACCAGCGCGCACTGCATCGGTAACGCGATGGAACAGATCCAGCTGGGTAAACAGGACGTGGTCTTCGCCGGCGGCGGTGAAGAGCTGCACTGGTCACTGACCTGCATGTTCGACGCCATGGGCGCCCTGTCCAGCAAGTACAACGATACGCCGGAGAAAGCCTCCCGCGCGTACGACGCCAACCGTGACGGTTTCGTCATCGCTGGCGGTGCCGGCATGCTGGTACTTGAAGAGCTCGAACACGCCAAGGCCCGCGGCGCCAAGATCTATGGCGAGCTGGTCGGCTACGGCGCTACTTCCGACGGTTACGACATGGTCGCTCCGTCTGGCGAAGGCGCGGTGCGCTGCATGCAGCAGGCGATGTCCACCGTTGAGGGCAGCATCGACTACATCAACTCCCACGGCACCTCCACTCCGGCGGGTGACATCCAGGAGCTGAAGGCGATGAAAACCACCTTCGGTGACGATATGCCTGCGGTAAGCTCCACCAAGTCTCTGACCGGCCACTCTCTGGGTGCAACCGGCGTACAGGAAGCGATTTACTGCCTGCTGATGCAGCAGAATGACTTTATCTGCGCCTCTGCCAACATCGAGCAGCTCGATCCGGAAGCGGAAGGCCTGCCGGTGGTCACCGAGCGCAAGGATGGTGTGAACCTGGAGCGTGTCATGTCCAACAGCTTCGGCTTCGGTGGCACCAACTCCACCCTGGTATTCCAGAAATACCACGGCTAAGACGAAATTGAGCGACACACCAATATCAGGTTGCTGTTGCTGACATACAAAAACCCCGGCACCTGGCCGGGGTTTTTCGTTTTTACATCAGGCAGCCACTAGCCTTCGGTATCGGCCAGCAGACTGACCGTATCCAGTTCGAGGCCTGCCACCTCATCACTGCGTAACATCATCTGCAACAGCGACGACTGGTAAGGTACAAGATCACCGACCAGCAGATTCTGTTGCAGCGGATTAGCCCGAAACTCATTGCCACCCAGCACCATACGATGCACACCCTGGATCCGTACCGGCGCCTTGCCGACGCCACCGATCAGGTTATCGGTAATACTCACCGGCCCTTCCGCCTCGCGGGTGTTGCGTATACTGATGGCATACTCAGGGGTGTTGATAAAGCGGTTGCCATGGATCACCAGACGCTCGACACCACTGCCGTCCAGCGCGGTGCTGCGGGTACCCGCAATCAGGTTCCCCTCGATCAGCTGCAGGCTATCGGGTGTACTGTTACGCAGCAGTATACCGTAGCCTTCAGATCCACCCAGGGTGTTAGCGCTCACTTTCATTACACCGGAATAGCCTTCCACCTCTAGAGCGCTCTTGGTCGCATTCAACACCCGGTTACCACTGACCAGCGCGCTACCGGCGCCCGACAGCCGGATACCACTGACATTACGTACCCCATTGATATCGTTATCCACAACCTGGGCCCGGGTAGCGTACAGATCGATCGCATACTGCTGCATGGCACTGAAACGATTGCCGGAAATATCCGCCAGGGCGTCACCAAGCTCTAGGCCACTGGATAAATTCTCAAGCTGGCTATTTCGTACACGGACCTGTGCAGGCGCCACATCTCTACCCTGAGATGAGCTGCGCGCCGTGGTAATACCGCGCGAAAGGTTCTCGTTGTAGCCAAGACGCACCAGCGTGGACGAATCGATATTCAACCGACTGCCGGCCCAGCTCATGATGAAGGGCCTGAAGGGTCGTTCCGTCACCTGGGGTCGATCATCATTGAAGCTTTCAACCCGGGCACGCTCAATATTCAACGCCCCTCTGTTAATGATCGCAGTGCCGGAGAACTCGTAAAGAAACAACGATGTATCTGCGATATTCAACGCAGCACCTGGTGCGATAATCAGCGGATAGCTGAGCAGATATCCGTCATCCCGCCGACTCAGAACACGCTTATTGTTGATGCGGCGATAAAGCTGTTCAATATCGATACTGCCGCCGCTGACGACAACAGTTTTGGGATGTTGATTCTGATAGCCTGCTATCGCCCTGAACAACCCGTTATGGACAAAAGGCTCAAACGGCCAGCTCCCCTGTTGGGATGAAAACAGCGTCTGGATACTTACGTTGGCACGCCCCGCAGGAAGCGCTGCAGCCAGCTCCGGCAACTCAGTAGCACGGTCAATCTCTTCGCGCAGATCAGACAGACCCTGCGCCTGCTCTGCCGCATCAAGTCGACTGAGTTCATCCGCTGTCGCCGCGTGTCCCCATCCACCGACCAGCGACAGTATCAAAAATGTCATCCCAAGCGACAGCCTGGCACGATAGAGAGTCATTCCTTTGATCCTCATGTTTATAGATCCGGGTAGAACACCCGAATATTCCCGCCTATCTGGCTGTATGAACCCACCTCTTCGCCTTGCTCGCGATAAAGCTCACGCGCAAGCACATGGCGCGGCTGCTGCTGGAGAAATGGCAGTAACCAGACCATTTTATGGCTGCCCACTTTCTTCTGCTTTACCGTCAACTCATCCAGGCTGGAAGGGTCAAGCACCCCTTGAATCGCAAAACCGGCCAAGCCGGCCATACGGTTCTGATCGTCGGCGCTGAACGCCAGGTCGTTCACCTCGGCGGCCTCAACCAGCAGTACAAGCGGAACCAGCGCGTAATGGGTATAGTCGACCGCCCGGTTGCCCCTGGCGGTTTCCATCGGCAGATGCCTGTATTTACCGTCTTTGGTAGGCACCATCTGCTCAAGGGCAAGATGAAGCGTCACATCGGCCCACTCCAGATAGGCATCACGGTTGAGCAACTGACCGGTACTACTGACAGCCCAGGCGGCCCAGTAGTCGTGGTTGTTAAACCACCGGTATTCAAGCGTCTGGCGGGGGGTATAGTCATCGATCACCGCTTCAGCCAGATCCCGCAACCAGCGGTCCAGCGACGCTGAGCGCCGATACTTGCCATCGCTGATCGCATCGACCTTCATCAGCGTCGAGCTGATCGCAGCCAACGCCCATTTTCTCGCGGCCTTGCCGTTGCTGCTGCTATCCCTGGAAAGCAGCGCACCGCCTTCGGCCCAGCTGTCCAGCCAGAGGTCCAGGCAGGCCAGACTGACATTAGCCTCCTGCGCGGAGTCTGCTTTTTCAAAGTAGCCGACAATCTTGGCGACGCCCTTGAAGTATTCGGTGATCCACTCTTTGATCTCGGCGGTCTCTTCAGGCAAGCCGACGACCTTACTTTTACTGGCATCACTCTGGTCGTACTTGCTATCAAGCTGCAGATGCCCGGTGTAGGGCTCGGGAGGCGAGCGGGGGCAACTTAGATCCTGGTACTCCGCGACCAATACGGACTGCGCAGTTTCCCGCTCCGGCCAGATACTTTCGGCGGCCTGTACCGGCACGCCTGCGATCAGCCAACCCAGCATGGGGAGGGCAACTGCACAAATCCTTTTGCTCATGGGTATAACCTCACTTCAATGTCGGTTGGCTCCGCCAACCCTTGCGTGGGTTCCAAAAACACCGACAGGAGATTGGCTTTACGAAACTCGGGAGCACGACTCAATTCGAGGAAATACTGCCCGCCACTGACGATCATTTCCCGGCGTATCCATACCTTGTCCCGGCTACCGTCATCGTAATAAACGATGATGTAAAACTCCTTCAGTGCTGGATCTGCTATCTGGATATCGAGATAGCTTCCTTTGGGTGGCAAACCGATACGGCTGTTGCCACTGTTACTCAGCAGTTCAATCCGTTGTCCAACCTCTACGGCCCGCCCTTCCAGCCTGCGCTCGATTAACGGCGGCCTGTCACTCCCCTTGGACTTAATTGCCGGAATCAACTGCCGGTACATCAACTCATCGCTTAGCGTGTAGTTCGCCGGCAACTCCCAGAGTAAAAGCTTGGGCGCACTCTCCGGAGAGTAATTATCCGAGTAGAGATACTGCAGCAGAGATCCATATTCTCCACTGCCGGGCAACGCGAAGTTCAAAATATCCAGGCTCAGGTACTCTTTGAGAAAGCCATCAAAGTTGTACTCTTTAACCTCATCATCACGCACGGCGGAGTTACTGGTACCCACTAGCGCCAGATCAGGAGTCGCTGACTCCCCGAACAGCGCATCGGCATCGGTGGCCACAGGCACTGTGCGAAAGCCCTGCACATACTGCATGCTGTAGCGATTACCACACAGACTCTGCAGCGCCAGGTTCAGTACCCCATCCTTGGGGATAACTCTTCCCTCCTCCGTCCGGTACTCCGTCTTATCAAGCTGCGATACCACGCCGCTTTTCAGCAGCTCATCCGCAACAACACGGGCTGTCACGCGAGCGCCGGCAGGAGTCCAGTGGTGATCCCGGCGGAAGAAATAATCATCCTGCGGGGGAGTTTCAACCAGTGTCATCACATCGGGCACAATCGCGCCAGCAGCTCTCAACTGTGCCAGAAACCGCTCCAGGTTGGCCTGCGCCAGCGGGTAATTGAACCCCTGCGTCTTATCCTCGCGCACCTTGTCGTGATGCATCAGTCCCCGGGTAGGCTGGAGCACCATGACCAGTTGGGTTCCCTGGCCAGCGAATGCATCCACCAGACGGGCAAACTCTCCCTCCATGGCGCTATCCATACCGAACTGGTCACTGAAATCCACCTCGGACCGAAACAGCCAGTGATCTCGGCCCGCGGTGAGTTTGGCGGCCATTTTCATGCTGCCTTCAAGGTAACTGGCGGGGTCATCCATGGCCTGACAGGACATGCAGTCTTTGCCATCCTCGCAGGCCAGAACCAGACGGGGCTGCAGCAACAGGCTCGCAACGACCGCCACTATCCCCAGGGATTGGACGCCCAACATAGCCATGCCCTTATCCAAAAAACTACTCGGTCGCATCGATGCTGTTCGCCCACATAATCGATCTGTAGTCACCAGCCTCGCCAAAGATCGCATAGCTGTACGAGCGTCCTTTACGCAGCAGCTGGGCTTCATAGCTGGCGAGCGAGTTTTCACCGGTATAAGCGGAAAAACCGACTTTTACCTCATTGACCATCCTTGTGCCGTTGTTACTCGGGTCAAGGGTATCGACTACCGCGTGTTTTCCATCCAGGGTTTTCAGGGCCACTCCGGTATCTGTGAAGTTGTAGAAGGAGATCTGAGCTTTCTGTGGTTCCTCAACAATATCGTCTTTCAACAGCAGCAGCTGACCGTCGTAAACAACCGTGGTGGCGCTGTCGGGCGCCAGCTCCATGTCCAGAGAGATCCCTGCGACAGTGATGTTGCTGGGCCCGGGGGGCAGGAAGCGGTAGCCACCAAACTGATGTGCGGGTACACGCTGCGGATTGATTTTGCTGGTGAGCGTTACCTCCACGCTGTTTCCGGTAACGTTCAATACACGCACAAATGCCGATCCTTCGGGGGCTACCGCATCGTAGAGCTGCGCCTGATCATCCTGAGCAACGGCGGCATTCATGCTTGCCGCGACCCAAAGTAGCGCCATACAGCTTATAGAGACGAGTTTACGGACCATCTTTTTTACCTTTCCTTGGTTTAACTTGGGCAGTTTTACTTAGGCAGTTTGCTTTTGCGTTTTACCTGGGCGTCAGTTGCCACTTTCCAGACTGGGGCCGAGGGCAAGCAGCGTTCGGACCGGGAATTCCCAGATCACGGTTTCAACATCCGGACTCGAGAAGCTGCTGCTCTCAATAAACTCCTCCATAGGAGCAAAGGGCCCCTGGGCCTGCTGTGCCATCATCATCAAATCTTTGTGAAGCGCTTCCTTGAGAAAGCCGGGGAAGTTCCAGTCATCCACACGGCTGTAACTGGTGCCGATCAACATCAACGACTGCGAGGTTTCCTCAAACAACCCCATCGCATCGTCAGACTGGCCCTTATCCACAGTTTCATAGAGAGGAATCGTGACCGACGCGAAGTACTGCGGCTGCAACTCTGGCGCGAAATTCACAAAGTTAAGCAGGTCGCCCTTGAGCTCTTTTTCTTCAACCAGATCGCTTTCAAAGGCACTGTCACCCATCAGCTCGGGGTACTGGCCAGCCAGAGTCTGCGCCGCAAGACGCGCTCCTGCTGGGCTCCAGTGGGTATCTGTACGCACGTAGAGGTTCTGATTATCCCGGGCAGCGACAAACGCCGCCCTGAGGTTGCAGACAGCGATCTGCTGCTGCTCTAACCGCGTCACAAACGCCTGATAAAGATCATCAACCTGGGGGCGCAGGCCGGTCTGCGTATACTCGCGGTAGATATCCATTTTCATCGGTACCGGTAGCATGATCAGCCGCTTGCCCGAGGCTTCCAGCTGCGCCTTCACCTGCGCGATCTTCTCCATCTGCCGATCAATGTTCGACGCCAGGCTGTTTGGCACTATCGCTTCCTGACTGGAGAACAGCCATCCCTCTTTACCCAGCAACACACCACTGGTGCCCTCTCCAAACAGCAGAAAACTGAGGTTAGCCCACTGACGCACAGAGAAATCACGCAGGAACAGACGTTTGTCGTAAAACACTTCAAACTGGCGCAATAGCTCCCCATCCGTAAACAGCTCCCAACTCTGCGCCTGAGTCTGGGTTTTGGAAAATTTATAGATTGATGGCAGCGAATAAATCACCATCCCCACCAACATCAGGATGAAGAGAATTCCATTTACTTTACTCGCCGAACGCATTACCGGTAAATTGCTCATCAGACCGACCTAAAATTGGAAGTAAAGAAAAGGCGAAAACGAATTCGCGGCCAATCTGGTTAGCGCCAAAGAGAATCCAACCCAAAGCAGCAGGGTGCTGAATCCACCTACATGCTGCATAAAGTAGGTGTTCTGTCCATTCGCGTAAAACTTCACATTAATACGCTCAGCTATACCTAACCATATGAGAGAAACGCCAACAAAGCTTATCGTCATAATCGAGGTACCATAGATATAACTATCCATGTTACCTACCCCGTTGAAACCAAACAGACCGCCATATATTTTCAAACTCTGATCAAGATCACCGGTAAGAAAAAGAGGCATATTCAGAGTCAGAAGAAAGCAGGTAATAATCACTCTCCACAGGTTAAAAGGTGTCGTCACCTTCGTCGCTATGCGGAGCGCACGCTCTATCATTATTGCGACGCCGAAGAACGCCCCCCACAATATGTAGGCAGAACTGGCGCCATGCCAGAAGCCTGATAGCACCATGGTGACGCCCAGCGCCACAATGGGCCCGGCGATGCGTCGACGCACCAGGGGAAAGTACACATAGTCACGCAGGAACTCGGCCAGCGTCATATGCCAGCGTTGCCAGAACTCAGTAATACTCTTGGATATATAAGGCTGATTGAAGTTCTCCGGAAAACGAAACCCCATCATAAGACCCAGGCCGATCGCCATGTCGCTGTATCCTGAGAAATCAAAATAAAGCTGTATTACCGAAGCAATCAGTCCAAACCAGGCGTCAACCATCTGTGGATCAGACTCAGTAACAAAAAGAATATTCATGGGCGCCAGCGAGTCAGCGATCAGTACCTTCTTTATAAAGCCCAACATAAAACGACTTGCACCCAAGGAAAAAAGCTCCATGGAGTGCTCACGTTTCTTTAACTGAAGATCGATTAATTTGTAACGTACGATCGGCCCAGCAATAAGCTGTGGAAATAGCGCTATATAGGCGGCGAAGTCGATGAAGTTTCTGGTAGGTTCAGCCTGCTTCCTATAAATATCGACAATATAGCTAATCGCCTGGAATATATAGAAAGATATCCCCAGGGGAAGGATTATCGTCTCCAGGGTAAATGAATCGACCCCGACGCTATTCAGCAAATCCGCAAGAACATCGGCGCCAAAATTAGCGTATTTAAAATAACCAAGGGTCAACAGATTGCCGACAACGCCCAGGGTTAGCCATCGAAAGGCGACTTTCTTCCGTTTTCTGTCCAGCTCATGCTTTATTCGCATCCCGAACCAGTAGTTCCAGTAAGTGACCGCCACAAACAGGAACAGAAAGTCAGGCCGCCACCAAGCGTAGAACAGGTAGCTGCCCAATACGATCACGGCCGAGCGCCAGCGCTCCCCCACCAGGTAGTAGAGCGCCAGGAAAAGCGGTAAAAACAGGAATAGAAAGATATTCGAACTAAAGACCATAGCGTTTCAATATCCTTATCGATAACGCACCACGACACCCAGGGTCAGCTGGTATTCATCATCCAGGTCGCCCGTTGCCGGGCCTGCGAAAAAGTAACCTGCGCTGAGCAGAGTATCGACGCTGAGTAGACGTCCCTTGTAGGCCTCTGGAAAGCGCTGCCAGGAATAGCTGACATCAAAAACCTGCCCCAGCGACCGGCTATCTGGATCCTGAGGCACAACGCTACGGATCGGCATGTCGGCATCCGGATTACGCAGGTATAGATCGCTGAGGCGCATGTTGACCCCGGAGCGCTCGGTGGGAGAAAACTCCACCCCTACTCCGTAGTAGGCCAGGTTACTGACCTGCAGCCCCATGAAAGAGCTGACCAGGCGTGTGCTGAAATTGTCATCCGTCACCTGCCGGTCAGACTGAATGCTGTTCAGGTAGAAGCCATCCTGATCCTCATCGGGCTTGTCGGTGATACCCGCACGGAACGAAAACCGGGGCGACCAGCGCCAGTCGATCATCTGGGTACCAACCTCACCGATCGCCGCCCAGCCGTTGATATCGACTGTACGGCTGCCGGCCTGGGCCACCTCGTCACGATCCCCGGTCACAGCAGCGAGCTCAAGATGGTAGTCATTCAGTCGCGAGCCGCTGGCATATTCGCCCTGGGCAAAAACACCGTAACGAAAACCGGTAAAGTCATCGGGATCATCCAGATCCGCTCCAGAGTGATCATCCTCGTACATCAGCCGGATACCCGCCCAGTGACCGATACGCCAACTGCGCCCGTACTCACCCATTAACAGCGCTATATCCTCCTCAGATGGATCCAGGCGGTTAACGTCACTGTTGTAGTTGTAGAACTTCTGCCCGGCGGCCACGAACCCCCTGGCAGTATCGTCCTGATAACTGAAGCGTACCGATTCGAAGGTATCGTCCCACCAGAGCCCCAGATAGTCGGAATAGCGTTGACGACCGAAGCTCAGCGAGAAGCGGGGATCATCACCGATAAGGTTACGGGTAACGTAGAACTCCCTGAGCTCAGCATTCCAGCCCTCCGCCTGCTCGCGCCGCTCATCCTGCAGGGAGCTGACGGCAGAACCAGAGTCATAGGCGATCCAGCCGCGCACCAGGGTGCGCCATTTCGGCCATCGCTTTTCCGGCGAGTACCAGATGAGCGTGGGTTCATAGCGCAGGCTGTAGGACTGGTCGCGATCGGCCCCAAGGCGCGCATCCTCCGGCCCTGAGGCCGTTTCCATGGTGAATTTGTGATTCACCTCGAAGGTTTCGATCTCTTCCGCGGCAAATTGCCCTGCAGAACTCTCCACACCTTCCTCCGCAAGGGAAAGCTGGTGGGCACTCAGCCCCATGAGCCCTGCCACCACAACGCACAATCTTGTTTTTCTCATAGCGGTAGCCTTTCCATAGCCTCGTTACGAATCCTTGTGGCTCTATCCATTTCGTCTTCTGTCAGCATCGGTGCGAGCTCACGCTCCAGGTTCTGCGCGCGCGCTACCCCCAGGCTCGCAGCAACCTGGGCGTAGGCGTAGGCCAGTGGGCGGTCATGACACATGGAAAGGCCGGAGTTGTGCAGGGACGCCAGGCGAAAATAGGCAGCTCCCGATCCCTGGGATGCCAGCTCCTCATACATACTGAGCGCCCTGGGTTGATCGGCCTCATCAAGCACACCCTCGCTATACAAGCCCGCCAGGAGCATCGAGCCATCAGGCTGGCCCGCATCGATACGTCGCTGTATCAATTCATAGGCTTTCCGCGGCGCCAAAGTGTCCCAGTCTGAAACCATATAAGCGAAAATGCGCAGCCGCTCTGCGCGGGCCGGGTCGAAAGTGCCGATACGATCGATCAACGCCATCGCCTCATCGCCGGTATAACTGGTGGGGTCTGACGTCATGAAGTTGAACAGAGAGGTCATACCGGGAAGCCAGTCCCGGGATGCTGCGTAGTTGACCCACCTTAAGGCCTGCTCCCTCAGCTGCTGAGATTCGGACTCTCCCTCCTCAGCTACAGGCTGAGGTTCAATCCCCTGCTGCTCTGCTTCCTGAAGCTGCTGTCGCCGCGCCAGTTTTTCGCTGGCACTCCTCAGATCGCCAATTCGATCAAGCAGGGTGCCTATGCGTTCCGCCGCAGCCGGCGTAAAGGCCTCCATGCGCGGCTCCATCTCCGCTGCGACCTGGGCAAAAACCCTTTCCTGTTCGTCACCAAGAAAATCGTAATAGCGTTCAGCGGCACGCTCGTCGGTGAGCATCGCCTCACGATAATGCTGATCAGCCAACTCGCGCTGACCACGTCGCTCCGCAAGCACCGCCGCGTAAAGGGAGGAAGAGCAGAGCTCAATACAGGAACGGCGATGCAGATCCAGCAACTGCTGTACGACATCCGGCTGGAACAGGTCTGGATAGACCAGGAAAACCTCCAGTGTCGTATTCAGCGTCTCCAGGTCCCGCTGCTGGGGATACTGTTGTAATGCTTGCGCGAAGTAGTCGGTGTAATGCTGCAGATAGAAGGGACGACGAACGACCAGTGCAGCCGCACCAGCCAGAGCCCTCACTTCACCGGTCCCTTTGGCGAAAGCAGCATCGTACAGGCGCAGTGAATCAAGGCTGATATTGCCGGACCTGTCCGCCAAGAGGTTTGCCAGCATATACATCGCTTCCCGGTTACCCCGGTCGGAAAGTTGCCGCAGATCCTTTTCCACCTCCGCCTGTGGATTCTTGAACAGCTCGTAGCGTACCTGCTCAAGACTCAGGGCAGCCTGAGCAGAACTGCTCAGACCGAAGGCGGCAAGCGCAGCCAGCACTGTCGTGATTTTTGCCAAACGCATGACGGCTATCCCTACTGATACTACTGGCGTAGCCTTTCGAGAAGGTTCAGCCCGTCGACGCGATCAATGCCCGGCAGTCCAAGCTCAAAAGCCACCCAGACCGGTTTCTGATAGTCATCCAGAGACAGAGCACTCTCCGGTTCAATTTTCAGCTCGACCGTATCCTGCTCCCGGTTCACGGTCGCGCCCACAATCTTCCCTGCGATCTTTTCATCTGCGCCATAAACCTGAAGCTGCACATCGCGGGTACGCTGTAGTTTCTCCAGCTTGTCGAACGCCACGCTTGCGTTCACATACAGCGGTTTCTCCCTGGGCAGCAGGTGCACCAGCGCATCCCCCTTGTAGCCATAACTGTCGAGCTGACCCGCCGGATAAAACGGGGTGCAGTCACAGGGACTGGAGATCACGGTATCCACATTAATCCCCCCCAGCAGAGCTCGGGTATCCTCCGCGGAAAGGTTGCTGACCATCTCCAGGTCAGCGGGAGAGGTCAGGCTGGTGGTCAACTGCGTCGAAATACTGGCCACCGGCTGGCCAACGGATACCTCCTGCTGCCCCTCCGGCAGCAGATAGGTCACGGTGCCGTTTTCGGGCATGCTGATCACGTAGGCATCGGCGCTCACCGCCGCCTGGGCAGCGGGAATACGGAAAAACAGGGAATAGATCTGATAGAGAACATAGGTCAGCGCCAGCACCCCAATCGCCATCATGAACAGCGTGCCCAGTACAGCTTTCAGTCGCTGCCAGGCCCCCCGTGTCAGGTTGGCTTTCTGCTTGCGCTCCTTGATGTAGTTCTCGCGCTGCATGACGCTGAACAGGCCGTTGATATCGGCTACCTCGCCAGAGAGGTAGGACGAGATGATGTAACGCAGAATGTCCGCCTTGGAAGGTTCCAGATCAACGAACTGCGCGCCTACATTGGCGCCATGCTGCTTGACGATCTTCACCTTGGCTTTGAGGCTAAGATCAATCCGCTTCATATCCAGCTCTATCGAAGCATCATAGAGAGAACCGATCTTCAGCGTTTCCTCACAGTGCAGCCCCAGACCGCCAATGGAAATATCCTGAACATCGCAGCTGATCGCTTTCGATGAGCCGCTGGTCAGCACTGCCCTGGCAGGAATACGGGTACGGATGTGTTGGCGCTCGTCTATCGCTTCATGGACGACCGAATCGTTCAGAACTGTAGTACTCATAGTCCGTTATCTTTTCTAAAGTTGTGAAATGTCTAACAGGGCGGAAATCACACCCAGGAAAATGGCGATCGACGACATCAATGCCGCTTTGGAGCTCCAGCGGTTCAGCAAAGCATCCATTCTGCCGCTGTTATCCAGCTTGGTTTTTTGCCGGGTCCAGCTCTGCCGGTCCATATGGAACATCGAGTAGACCTTCATCACCGATCCGACGATCTGGTTGTAATACAGAACGAACGGATAACTCGGATCCACCGCGTGCCGGGTAAAGAAAAACAGCAGGGTTACAATGGTTCTGGAAACCAGAATCCAGAATATGTAGACGAGCAGGTACTGGATGCCGAACGCCAGCCCGGCCACCACTGAGCCGGTGAGCCCCATGAGGCAGGTCCACATGGAGATCCTCTGGTCATACAACACGTAGCTGGCAAAGGCGCCCAGACGTCTCACCCCAAGCTCACGCGTGGCACGAAAGTTCTGCCGCAGCGAGTTGCCGTACCAGCGATACATCAACTGCCGTGTCGCCCGGAAGAAGTTGCTGTCCGGCGGGTGCTCTACGGTCAACGTGTGGCTGTCAGGCACGTAGAAGGTATCCCAGCCGCCACGCATCAAGCTGAACCAGGAAGATTTGTCATCTCCGGTGAGAAACTGGAAGCGGCCCAGGCGCCAGTGATCGAGAAAGTCCGCTTCCACATCCTTGATAAATTGCGGATCAACCATCACCGCCGCGCGAAAGAACGAAAGACGTCCGGTCAGCGTGAGCACCCTGTGGGACAACGCCATAGAGCACATGTTGATATGCCGCTGTACAAAGCGCATGGTGTGCCACTGTTTGACCAGCTTGCCCCCTTCCACCACGCAGTACTCGTTGGTGGTCAGACCGCCGACATTGGGCAGATAGGCAAACAGTTTGACCGCGCGCTCGATACAGCCGGGCAGCATTATGGTGTCACCGTCGACCACGCCGACCACGGCGTCATCCATCGGCATACGGCGTGACAGAGCGCGAAACGCATGAGCCAGACCGTCGCGCTTGCCCGTTCCACGGGCACGTACAAACACCAGCTGAATATCACGACGCGCAACCACGGTTTCCTTCATGATGCGCTTGATAAACTCCTCATCGGCCTTCTCGACGATCGATGCGATTACCGTGGCGCCCACAGGAAGTTTCTGCAGCTCCTCAAAAACGGAGCGGTATACCTTGTAGGTGGTTTCCGCCGGTATTCTGAAACTGGTTACCACCATGTACATATGAGACGGCAGCGCCGCCTTGCCCATACGCTCCACCTGCTTGCGTATGCGTGGAAAACGCCAGTGCAGGAAATACATCCCGCGCAGGTAGTGGGTGGCTGCATTGCTGTAACGCCAGAGCCCGAGCAGGCCGATCAGAAAAATAAACTTGCCGTGGGCCGGATCAAGATAGGCGGGGTCGATCAGGTTCGCTGCCAGTGCAATCAGTGCAAACAGACACAACCAGCCGACCACTGCCTTTGGGCCCGGCCACTGAAAGCCGGGCTCCTCGAACGAACTGTGTTCAAAGGTCGGAACAGAAGGTTCGGACTGCTTGGATGTTGTCATCAACTTCCTACCACCGCTGCCCGGCCATAAACATCGTCGTACCGCTCGATATCGTCCTCACCCAGATAGCTACCCGACTGCACTTCGATAATCTCGAGCATGATCTTGCCCGGATTGGCGAGACGGTGAACCGCAGCCACCGGGATATAGGTTGACTGGTTTTCGGTCAGAATCATGGTCTGGTCATCACAGGTCACATGGGCGGTGCCGGAGACCACGATCCAGTGTTCGGCGCGGTGATGATGCTTCTGCAGTGACAGGCTGGCCCCCGGCTTCACGGTGATTCTCTTCACCTGGAAACGGCTGCCGGAATCCACAGAGTCATAGCTACCCCAGGGCCGGAAAACCTGGCGGTGCGAATTAACTTCTTCCCGTCCTGCAGACGCCAGTCCGTTTACAACCGCCTTGATATCCTGAACCCGGTCCTTGTGCGCGATCAGCACCGCATCCTTGGTTTCAACCGCAACCACATCATCCAGTCCGATTAGCGTCAGCAGCTTGTCGGTTGCGTGCGCATAGCTGCCATGGCAACCCAGTTGCTGAACATCACCACGCAGGACGTTGCCGCTCTCATCCTTGTCCTGTTCTTCCCAGAGAGAGGACCAGGAACCTACGTCACTCCAGCCCGCATCCAGCGGCACTACGGTAGCGGTCGCGGTTTTTTCCATCACGGCGTAGTCGATGGAGTCATCAGGGCAGTATTCGAACACCTCACCATCAATGCGCAGAAACTCACCATCCTCATGGCTCGTGGAGAGCGCCAGCGCGCAGGTATCGTAGATATCCGGGGAGTATTGTTTGAGTTCATCGAGATAGCGGCTGCAGCGAAGCAGGAACATGCCGCTGTTCCAGTAGTAACAGCCCTCTTCGACATACTGGCGCGCGGTGTCGAGATCCGGTTTTTCCACAAACTGCTCAACGGGGCGCGGACCTGCAGCGGCAACCTCGGATACGCTTGTACGGATATAGCCATAACCGGTTTCCGGGCTCACCGCAGGCACGCCGAACAGCACCAGATCTCCTTTCTCAGCGGCGGCCTGTGCCTGCTCCAGCGCCGCGGCGAAGGCCTGCTGATTCTTGATGACGTGATCCGCTGGCAGCACCAGCAGCAGTTCGTCACGACCCGCGTTAAGCAACCGCATGGCCGCCAGTGCAACGGCAGGCGCGGTATTGCGGCCAAACGGCTCCAGCAGCACTTGCTGAGCATCGCGGCCGATCTGCTTGAGCTGCTCGGTAACGATAAAACGGTGGGACTGGTTACAGACGACGATGGGCGCTTCGATGTTCGGAAGATCAAGCCTCATCACGGTCTGCTGAAACAGGGTGTGTTCACCAGTGAGCGCGTGAAACTGCTTGGGAAACCCGCCCCTCGAGATAGGCCATAGACGGGTACCATTACCACCAGAAAGGACTAGAGGGATCATCTCAGCTCTCCATAGCTATGTTCGATCCATTGTCAGAAAACCGCGGCTCATCAAGCTGCATATCTTCTGTCGCAAATAGCCGCTTCCTTCCTGGAGGCGGCGGTACTGCGTTTTACCAGCAGATACCTTCCAGCATCCCCTGGGATTTTTCTTTCATGAAGCCGTTCAGGTCGATAATCTTTTTACCTTCCGGCGGCTGCTCCAACAGCTCCCCGAACCTCGGCTCACCATTACCGATCACCAGCACATCGCAGCTTTCAATCACCTCATCCAGATTGGAATGAAGCAGGGAGGAGACATGCGGTATCTTGGCTTCGATATATTCCTTGTTGCTACCGAAAACGCGGGCATATTCCACGTTCTCGTCATATATCCGCAGATTAAAGCCCTTGCCGATCAAGGTTTCAGCCAGTTCAACCTGGGGACTTTCACGCAGATCGTCGGTACCCGCCTTGAAGCTGAGCCCCAGCAAGCCAACATTACGACTGTTGTTCTGGGCGATCATGTCGAACGCCCTCTTAACCTGCAGACGGTTACTGTTCATGATGCTGGCCAGCATCGGGTGCTGTATATCGAGCTGACCAGCTTTATAAGTCAGCGCACGCACATCCTTGGGAAGGCAGGAGCCACCGAAGGCAAATCCCGGGCGCATGTAATAGCTGGAAATATTCAGTTTGTGATCCTGGCAGACAATATCCATAACCTCACGACCATCGACACCACAGCCTTTAGCGATATTGCCGATTTCGTTGGCAAAAGTAATTTTCGCCGCATGCCAGACGTTGCAGGTATATTTAATCATCTCCGCAACGGCCACAGTTTTACGGAAGATCGGCGCATCCAGGTCTGTATAAAGTGATTCGAGCAGATCACCCGAGGCTTTATCATACTCACCGATGACGGTCATCGCCGGGAAGTCATAATCCTTGATCGCAGTGCTTTCACGCAGAAACTCAGGATTGACCGCGACACCGAAATCCTCGCCGGCACGCTTACCTGAGGCGGCTTCCAGCGTCGGAACGACCAGCTCGTGCACCGTTCCCGGAAGTACGGTACTGCGGATCACCACGGTATGACGCTCGGCCTTATCGCGGATTACCTCACCGATCTGTTTGCAAACCAGTTCGACATAGGACAGGTCCAGGCCACCGTTGCTCTTACTCGGCGTACCTACACAGACAAAAGAAACCTCAGTATTGCGTACAGCCTCCGCCACATCGGCACTGCCGATCAAGCGACCCGAGTTCACACCGGCTGCCAGCAGCTCTTCCAGACCCGGCTCCACGATAGGAGACTTGCCCTTGTTAATGAGCTCAATCTTGACTGCAGATGGATCGACGCCGATCACGGTATGACCGCGATGAGACATACAACCGGCGCACACGGCACCGACATAGCCCAAGCCGAATATACTGATTTTCATCGAGAAACCTTCCCTGGTATCTAGTTTTGATACACCCCAGAAAGCCATAACCAGAGCCCCGAGCGAGGCTGGAATTCAAAGCAAAAGGGATGCGAAATCAGGCGCTAAAATCCTTGCGTCCTGACTGTCGGCGGTATACTTCCTGTACAACAAACACCGACATTGTGTAGCGATACTACACAGCTATTTTTTGCATCGCAACAAATTGATGTGGAGCAAAGATAGTTTAAGAAAAAGTCTCGGTTGCCCACCAAACTGATGAATTACTTGGCTTTTATTTAAAATGCACTGCGTATATATTTTTATGATATAAACAACTGTTAATATACGCTAAAATTGATCTAGCGAAGCTCCATCAGCCTGGTCAAATATCGAGTGCCCGGCTTAGAGTGCGCCGATCTCATGCATCTGCTGATGCATCCATTCGGTAGCATCCTTCTGCACCTCATCGACACTGCGACCTTCAACATCGACCG
The DNA here is from genome assembly GCF_900108065.1 of Marinobacterium lutimaris. Classification (GTDB taxonomy): domain Bacteria; phylum Pseudomonadota; class Gammaproteobacteria; order Pseudomonadales; family Balneatricaceae; genus Marinobacterium_D; species Marinobacterium_D lutimaris. Next base: position 259,854 of record NZ_FNVQ01000004.1, read on the forward strand.
GCTTACCAACCCGCACCTGCACCGTGCCCGGGTATTTGATAAACGACTTACCCGGCCAGTAAATGCCGGCATTGTGAACCAGGGGAACAACCGGCACGCCTGCCTTACAGGCTAGCATGGAGCCACCCTTGTTCATGCGGCCAAGCTCACCCACAGGCAGACGTGTGCCCTGGGGGAAGATAAGGACCGGGATCCCTTCATTAAGGCGCTCCACGCCCTGCTCCAACAGTTGCTTGAGCGCGCCGCGGCGCTGGGAACGATCCAGTGCGATCGGCTTCAGCAGCGCCAGCGCCCAGCCAAAAAACGGGATTTTCAGCAGCTCACGTTTGAGCACCACCACCTGTGGCCGCACCAGCAGCTGCAGAAAGAGGGTTTCCCACTCACTCTGGTGGTTGGCAATGACGACAAAGGCCTGACCCTTGGGCAGGTTTTCGCGGCCCTGCACCTCAACCTTCACACCACAGCTGATACGCAGCCAGGCGATGTAAAAATAGTTGATGCTGCTCAGCACCGAGAAACGAGCCCGGAACGGCAGCAGAGGGCCAACGATCAGGCAGAAGATGGAGTAGAGAATAGTGACCGGGTACATCAGCAGATAGTAAAGCCCGGAGCGGATTGCAGGTACGAACGTGGAGCGGTTAGCCATGCAGGATCAGCCCCCTGTCACCGGTGGGAAGAACGCGACTTCGTCGCTCTGAGTAATCGCCGCATCCTGGGTGCTCATCTCCTGGTTCACGGCACACAGCAGACGGGGATTACCCAGTACGCTTTCCCAGGGCTCACCGCGCTCACTTCTGAGCCAGGCGATCAGATCAGCCAGGGTATCCACTCCTGCGGGGAGCTCCAGCTGCTCCTCATCGGTGCCGAGCTGTTCACGTACGCTGGCGAAATAGACCAGTTTCATCAATCCTCTCCCAACTGCCAGTGGCCGCTTTTACCGCCTTTCTTTTCCACCAGGTGGATCGCATCGATTGTCATGCCGCGATCAACCGCCTTGCACATGTCATAGATGGTCAGCCCCGCTACCGATGCGGCGGTCAGCGCTTCCATCTCTACACCGGTCTGGCCGCTGACCTTACAGCGCGCCTCGATATCGACACAGGAGTCCGCCTCGTTAGGCGTCAGTTCAACCTTGATGCCGGTGAGCATCAGCGGGTGACAGAGCGGAATCAGCTCATGAGTGCGCTTGGCGGCCTGAATCCCTGCGATACGCGCCACGGTCAGCACGTCACCCTTTTTATGGCCGCCTTCGATAATCAGCTTCAGGGTTTCCGGCTGCATCCGAACCCGGCCGCGAACCACTGCCTCACGGAAGGTCGTATCCTTGTCGGTCACATCGACCATGGAGGCCCGGCCGTCGGCATCGAGATGGGTCAGTTTGCTCACACCTTGCCCTCCGCACGACGACGATTGAACACCGGATTGGCATACATCTGCTTCATGATTTCCCGCTCCGGACCATCAGCCACCTGGGCCAGATGGGCATCGAACTTGGCCTGCTCAGCCGGCTCGACCTTTTCACCGGCAGCCGCCAGGTTGGACGGATGCAAGTGGTAGTTGGTGTAGATCTGGCGATCGATCTCCAGCGCCAGCGCTTCCGGGGTGTCGAACTGACCACGGATCGGCTCACCAAAGGCCACATGCACATGGCCCTTGTTACCGGTAATCCCCTTGACGATGCTGTCGATATCCTCGAACTCCTGCTTTTCATACGCGCCGGAGGTCGCCTTTGCGGCCAGCTCACGGGCCTTGCTGGCATCGCAGGGGTCGAACTCATAGGAGATCGATACCGGCACGATATTGAGCCGCTCCACCGCCTCGGAGAAACTGCGCTGCTTGCGCTGGGACATGTAGAACATCTTCAGCAGGGCTGGGTCGGTGCGGTCGTTACCGTCCTTGGCGCGCCCTTCGCGCTGGGCGATCCAGATCGAGTGGCCGTTCTGGATGCTGTGGTCGATATAGCTGGAGAGCTGGGTCAGCGCCGTCATCATTTCACGCCCACGGGCGGAACGGTTAACGATAAAGCTCTTGTTCAGGCGCATCAGGTCGGAGATGTAGGGCTTGCGCAGCAGGTTGTCGCCGATGGCGATCCTCACCGTGCTCATGCCGTACTGGTAGCGCACCCAGTTCACAAAAGCCGGGTCCATAGCGATATCACGATGGTTGGAAACGAAGAGATAAGCCTCCTCTTCATCAAACTGTTCGATACCGGAACAGGTCATCCGTGTGGTGGTACGCGAGATCATCTTGGCCATGTAATCGGCCACCAGCTTCTGGAAGTCGTGTACATCGGCCACATCGCCGATACGTGCTGCCAGAGCTATGCGGACAATAGGGCGCAACACCCAGCCCATCCACTCGGACAGGCGGGGAAATTGGTAGTGCGTGATGGCGCGAACGAACTCATCGTTATAAATCAGGCTGGTCAGCACCTCGCCGACCTCATCGTCACGGTAGGGACGAATCTCCTGATAGGGATCGTTCACCAGATCTGTTTCACTCATGCGCCAGCGGTAACCTCGAACTTCGCGTCAAAAGGGCGCACATTTTAGCCAACAATTGCCCGGTTTTCATGTGCTGGCGACAATTCAGCGCAATAAGGATGAAAACGGGTAGTAGCTCAGTGGCTGCCCCTGCTCCACCGTCTCCCCAGCGGGTATCAGCGCCAGGCCGTTGGTATAGAGAAGTGATGACAGCATTCCGGAACTCTGGTTTGCGTAAGGCGTAACAATTCCCTGTGGATCACACTCTACCCTCAGGTACTCATCACGGCTCTGCGTGCGGATGCGACTGAACCCGGCCTTCACCGGCAGCGCCAGCGGTACTCGAGGCTGCTCACCTCGCGACTTGCGCAAACAAGGCAGCGCCAGCAGCGCAAAGGTGATCAGTGCCGAGCCCGGGTTTCCCGGCAGGGCGCAAAGTGGCGTATTGCCGATGCGACCTGCGGCAAAGGGCTTACCCGGCTTGATATTCACCTTCCACAGCTCCAGCTGCCCCAGGCTCTCTATCGCGGCCTTGACGTGATCCTCTTCACCCACCGAGACACCGCCGGTGGTGATGATAAAGTCCGCTTCATCAGCCGCACGGGTCAACGCCGCTTCGGTGGCCGAACGGGTATCGGCTACCGCACCCAGATCCACACACTCCATGCCCAGTTCGGCGATCAGGCCTTTCAGCAGATAGAGGTTGGAGTTATAGATCTGCCCCGGCGCCAGCGGCTGCCCAGGCTGCACCAGCTCGCTGCCTGTGGATAAAATCGCCACCCGCAGACGGCGATAAACAGACACCTCGGCCAATCCCACCGATGCCAACACTCCCAGCGCCACCGGGCTTAACGCGGCTCCCGCCGGCAATACTTCGCTGCCACGTTTGATATCCTGACCCGCCAGGCGGATATTCTGGCCGGGCTGAACCTCGCGCGTGAAACGTACCTGGTCGCCTTCCGCCTCGATCTGTTCCTGCATCACCACGGCATCGGCACCGGCGGGAATCTCCGCGCCGGTAAAAATCCGCGCAGCAGTACCCGGCTGCAGCGCATCCGGCGCCTTGCCTGCTGCGATACGCTGACTGACCCTCAGCGTATCGGTCTGTTCCAGGTCCGCTGCACGGACGGCATAACCGTCCATGGCGCTGTTATCCGCAGGCGGAACATTCACCTGTGCCGTTACCGGCTCAGCCAACACTCGCCCTACCGCCTCGGCCAGTGCACAGGTTTCCACATCGACGATGCAGCGGGTGCGTTCCAACAGCTCCTCGATCGCCTGCTCCAGCGGCATCAGCCCCGGCTTCATAGCATCCGTCATGCAAGCGCCCTGCGCTGATCACGGGCACGGATCAGGGTATCGACAAAGTTACAGGGGCGATGACGGCTGTCGAGCTGCTCGCTGATCACCTTGTCCCAACCGGTGCGGCAGGCTCCGGTGGAACCCGGCAGACAGAAGATCAATGTGCCATTAGCCAGGCCCGCCAATGCACGGGACTGCACAGTGGAGCTGCCGATCTCTTCCCAGGAGATATGGCGGAACAGCTCACCAAAGCCTTCGACCTCTTTATCCAGCAGCGGCGCGATCGCTTCCGGCGTCGAGTCGCGGTGGGAAAAACCGGTACCGCCGGTCAACACCACCACCTGGACCTCAGGGTCTGCGATCCACTGGGAGACTTTCGCCCTCAGACGATAGACATCATCAGCAATCAGGGCGCGGTCGGCCAGACGATGCCCGGCCTCGGTGACCCGTTCAGCCAGCAGATCGCCGGAGGTATCGTTTTCAGCTGTGCGCGTATCGGATACGGTAAGCACCGCAATATCGAGGGGGATAAACGCTTTTTCGGCGCCGTGTGACATGGACTCTCCTGTTTGTCGCTTTTGGCTGAATCAGTCAGCTGTCAGCCACCGGTCATATTCATGAACCGCAGTATCTGCGGCTCTTCATCAAGATTGAATTCGTGCTTCTCCGGCTTGATATCCATCGCGCGACGCAAAGCCGCTTCGAGCTGATCCGCATCGCCGGGATAGCTGCGAACAATTTCGCGCAGATCCAGGGAGTGCTCGTTACCGAGGCACAGCAGCAGCATCCCCTCGACAGTGAGACGGACACGGTTACAGTCGCCACAGAAGTTATGGCTGTGCGGCGAGATAAAGCCGATGCGGGAAGCGGAATCGGCCATGCGGAAGTAACGTGACGGACCGCCGGTATTCTCTGTGCTATCGAGCAGCGAATAGCGGCTGCCGATCAGTTCTCGCAGCTCATCGCTGGAGCAGTAAGACTCCGCACGGCCATGCTCACTGATCTGCCCCAGCGGCATCTCTTCGATAAAGGTGATATCCAGGCCGCCACGACGGGCGAAATCGACCAGGTCGAGCACCTCATCGTCGTTACGCCCCTTGAGCACCACGGCGTTGAGCTTGATACGCTTGAAACCTGCGCTTTTGGCGGCTTCGATGCCGCTCAGCACCTTATCCAGCTTGCCGGTGCGGGTCAGCTCCGAGAAGCGGGCGGCACGCAGCGAGTCGAGGCTGATATTGATGCGCCGCATCCCCGCGTTGACCAGATCCTGGGCCATACCCGGCAACTGGGAGCCGTTGGTGGTCATCACCAGCTCGATCGGCAGCTGTCCGAGGCGCTCAATCAGGCTCAGGACATCACGCCGCACCAGCGGCTCGCCACCGGTAAGACGGATCTTGTTGACGCCAAGACGCACGAAGGCCGCGCCGATATCGTAAAGCTCCTCCAGGGAGAGCACTTCCGAACGGGGCAGAAACTTCATGTCTTCCGACATGCAGTAAACACAGCGGAAATCACAGCGGTCTGTGACCGACATCCGCAGATAGGTAACCTGGCGCCCGAAACGATCAATTAACGGAGCAGGACCTTTAACACTCATAGAAACACCTATTACTTCCGGTTTTCCAATTGACTCGCCATACCCTTTCAAGCAAGGTTCTGGACGAATTAACTACGCAAGATATCCCAGCAATGGCCACTCTCTACATCGCACTGAAACATTTCCATCTCACGACGGTCGCCCTGACCATCCTGCTGTTCCTGTTCCGTTCGGCGCTGATGCTCTGGTATTCCAAGGGCCTTAACTGGCGCTGGGTGCGTGTGGTCCCTCATGTCATCGATACCCTGCTGCTGTTAAGCGGCATCGGGCTGATGTTCCTGATCCAGCAGTACCCGTTGGTCAACGGCTGGCTGACCGCAAAAGTAGTGGGCCTGCTGCTCTATATTCTGTTTGGTACGGTGGCGCTCAAGCGTGGACGTACGCGTAAAATCCGCTATGTCGCCCTGCTCGGCGCCCTGTTAAGCCTCGGCTACCTGGTCAGCGTCGCCCGCACCCACTCCGCGACTCTGGGCCTGTTCTAACCGGCCTGACTCGTAGAGTTCACGCACCAGGCGCTGCAATTCGCTGCGCCAGGGGCGCTGACGTATACCGAAGGTATTTAAAAGCTTAGAACATTTGAGTACAGACGAGGCGGGACGTTCCGCGGCCTCGTCTGGCAGATCCTTCGATGTGACCGGCACCAGCTCGCTGACCTTCAGCTGTTCATACTGCCGGGCAGCCGCCAGGATCGCTTCGCTGAAACCGTAACGCGTTGTTATCTCGGCGCCACAGTAGTGGTAAGTACCCCAGGCTTCGGCTCCATTCACCAGCTGCTGCAATATGGCCATTAGCACCCGCCCTACATCATCCGCAGAGGTGGGACAGCCGCGACGATCATCGGCCGCCACCATCCGCACTTCGCTGCGCGCCTGCTGCAGTGTTTTCAGCAGGAAATTACTGCCGCTTTCGCTGAACAGCCAGCTGACCCGCAGAATGATATGGCGCGGCAATCGCTGCCTGATATGTTCCTCGCCCTGCCATTTACTGTCACCGTAGATCCCCAACGGCGCCGCTTCATCCGCTTCGGTATAACCGCTGGCGTAGTGACCATCGAACACGTAATCAGAGGACAGGTGCAACAGGGGGATCGACATATCACCGCAGATCTCCGCCAGCAGTGCAGGCCCATGCTGATTGGCTTCATACGCCCATTGAGGGTTACGCTCCGCAGGATCGACACGGTTAAATCCGGCGCAATTGACCACGTAGTCGGGCAGTTCGGCGGCCAACACCTCGCTGACTTTCTCTCGCCGGGTAATATCCATCTGCCGTCTGGAGAGCGCAGTGACACTGAAATGGGCATCGTTACGGGTCAGGCGCACCAACGCCTGGCCGATCTGTCCCTCGGCTCCTGTAATAAGGATCCGGGTCGGTTCCATATAAAATTGAGACACGCTCTGCAAAACGTTCGCTCTCTCCTGAAAACCTTGCAACCTGAAAGACGGTACGGGATCAGCGACACCTGCCAGCACCGGCTTTCATACTACTAGAAAGCCTTGGGGCGATCATTGAATTTACCGCCGGATTAGACGCAGTTATCGGCGCTCTGCTACTGAACAATAGCAGAGACTATGCAGTTACTGCTGTTGCTGATTTAGCGCCCCATTACGGCAGAAAAACCACAGCACGAGGGCACAAAGCGTGAGCAGAATCTCACCCATTGAGATCGCATGCCAGCCACCCACCGACCAGAGCAATCCGGCCAACGCAGACCCTATCGCACCACCTGCGAAATTACAGACGATGAACGCAGTGTTCAACCGGCTTCGAGAAGCACTGTCCACCGTCATCAGACGCGACTGGTTAAGCACATTCATCCCCTGGATAGCCACATCCAGCAGAATAACCGCGATCAAAATCAGCAGTATCGATTCTGCGCCTAAATCAGCCAGTATTAGCGACACCAGCAACAGCAGCAGAAAAATACCGGTGGCAGGCACCGAAAGGCCCCGGTCATGCAGTCCGCCGCAGCGTCTTGCGGCTACCGCGCCAGTAAGGCCGGCCAGGCCTACCAGCCCTATCTGACCTGCGCTGTAGCCGTATGGCGCGCTACTGAGCAGAAAGGTAAGCCCGGTCCAGAACAGCGTAAATACGGCGAACATCATCGCGCCCAGCAACAATGTCACCTGCACACTGGGATACTTTGCCACGATGGTAAACACGGATTTCAACAAGCCGAGATACCCTAGCGTTTGCCGGCGCTCTATCTGCGGCAGTGTTCTTCTCATAACGAGTGCCAACAGCACTGTAACCACCGCCGCTGCAATATAGATAGCCCGCCATCCCAACAGATCAGCCATCAGTCCACTGATGGTTCGCGACGCCAGGATTCCGATCAGAATGCCCGAAACAATCATCCCGATAAGTCGACTGCGTTCTCTATCGCCTGCCAGATCACTGGCCAGAGGAATAAGCAGCTGACCCGAAACCGTGCTGAAGCCCACCAGCATTAACGCTGCCAGCAGCAGAGGGAAACTTGGAGCGAATGCACTCAAGATAAGCGCAGCGGCGGAGCAAAGCATGACAGCCGGTATAAACCGACGCCTGTCGACCACATCACCCAGGGGTACGAGGAAAAAAATGCCAAGCGCGTAGCCGATCTGGGTCGCCGTCACCAGCAAACCGGCAGACCCCGTCGACACCTCAAAAGCGTCGGCGATGTAATCAAGCAGCGGCTGCGCCCAGTACAGATTGCCAACGGCCGCCCCTGAAGCCACGGCAAACAACAGGGCCTGGGATCCGGTCATTGCCGGCGTGACTTCGACACTATTGTTCTTGGACATCACTTGCTCAATATTGAATTAAACAAATAATGTAACAGCCACTACATTCTGCTTGTAGCCCTCGGTAACACATATCCCCTATTAGCGGGATTCATAACCCGGGGGTCGGATTCAGGCTGCGTTAGCTGGTCAACACGTTATTCAGGCACAAAAAACCGGGCATCAGAGCCCGGCTTTTTACCGCTATCCTTTCTTCCTCGACAGGAACTGCTGCTGCCCCGAGTTCGGAGCCCTGCAGCCAATTCCGAAGGATTAGAACGGGATATCGTCGTCGAAGGAGTCCATATCCGGTGCCGGCGGCTGCTGGGGCTGCTGCTGAGGCGCAGGCGCCGGGCGCTGCTGCTGACGCGGCTGACCACCTTGCGGCTGTCCCTGGGGCTGACCGTAACCCATCGGATCCGGCTGCGAATAACCACCGCTGTCACCGCCGCGGCCGTCTAGCATCTGCATTTCGCTAGCGACAATCTCGGTGGTGTAGCGATCCTGACCGTCCTGGCCCTGCCACTTACGGGTACGCAGTGAACCTTCCACGTAGACCTTGGAACCTTTGCGCAGGTACTCACCGGCAATCTCGGCCAGGCGGTTGAAGAATACGACCCGGTGCCACTCGGTGCGCTCCTGCTGCTGACCGGACTGACGGTCCTTCCAGGACTCGCTGGTCGCCAGGGTTACGTTAGTCACCGCGTTACCTGAGGGCATGTAGCGTACTTCAGGGTCGCCCCCCAGATTACCGACCAGAATTACTTTGTTGATGCCACGCGCCATCTCTATCTCCAATTTTGCGGTATTTGTTCATAACTCATGTTCGCCGGAAACTCCGTTTCCCGAACGGAACGCGCTATGCGCAGAATAACACAGCCAGCCGGTTTAAGCCGCCCTCTCTGAACGCTTATACTAGCGGTTTTGCTCAATCTGGCCGGAGCGCTCATGGACAAGATTCTGGTACGCGGGGCTCGTACCCACAACCTGAAGAACATCGATCTGGATATCCCCCGAGACAAACTGATCGTCATCACCGGTTTGTCCGGATCAGGCAAATCATCGCTTGCCTTCGACACGCTTTACGCCGAGGGCCAGCGACGCTATGTGGAATCACTTTCCACCTATGCGCGGCAGTTCCTGTCGATGATGGAAAAGCCTGATGTGGACCACATTGAGGGGCTATCACCCGCGATCTCCATTGAGCAGAAATCCACCTCGCACAACCCGCGCTCCACCGTTGGCACCATTACCGAGATCTATGATTACCTGCGCCTGCTGTTCGCCCGTGCCGGCGAACCACGCTGCCCAGACCATGATCTGCCGCTGTCGGCACAGACGATCAGCCAGATGGTCGACCAGGTGCTGGGCCTGCCGGAAGGGAGCAAACTGATGCTACTGGCTCCGGTGGTCCAGGGCCGCAAGGGCGAACACCTGCATACACTGGCAGACCTGCGTGCCCAGGGCTTTGTCCGCGCCCGCATTAACGGCATCGTCGTTGATCTCGATGAAGCACCTAGCCTGGATAAGAACAAAAAGCACAACATCGAAGTGGTCGTTGACCGCTTCAAGGTCCGAGACGACCTGCAGACCCGCCTTGCGGAGTCCTTCGAGACCGCGTTGAATCTAACCGATGGTATGGCAACCGTCGCCTGGATGGATGACGATAACGAGGAACTGGTCTTTTCGTCCCGCTTCGCCTGCCCCAAGTGCGGCCACGCCATTCATGAACTCGAACCTAGGATGTTCTCGTTCAACAACCCGCACGGTGCCTGTCCCAGCTGTGACGGCCTGGGTGTACGTCAGTACTTCGATCCCGCAAAAGTCGTGCAGGACTCCAGCCTGACTCTTTCCGAGGGGGCCATACGCGGCTGGGACCGCCGTTCGCTTTACTACTATCAGCAGTTGAAGGCCGTGGCCAAGCACTTCAGCTTCGATATGGACACTCCCTTCGCCGAACTGGACAGCAAACACCGCAAGATCATTCTCGAAGGCAGCGGCAAGGTTGAGGTTCCCTTCGAATACGTCAACGATCGCGGTACGGTCGTCACCAAGTCTCATGTGTTCGAAGGCGTGCTGAACAACTTGGAGCGTCGCTACCGCGAGACCGAGTCTGAAATGGTGCGCGAGGATCTGGCCAAGTTCCTTAACATGCAGCCCTGCCCGAGCTGCCACGGCACCCGTCTGCGCCGTGATGCTCGCCACGTATACATAGACGAACGTACCCTGCCCGAGCTGGTGCACCTGCCCATAGGCTCAGCCTCAGACTATTTCGAAGGTCTGAAACTCAGCGGCAAACAGGGCGAGATCGCCGAGAAGATTCTGAAAGAGATCCGTGAACGGCTCTCGTTCCTCGTCAATGTAGGTCTCGACTACCTATCCTTAGAGCGCAGTGCAGAGACCCTGTCCGGCGGCGAGGCTCAGCGTATCCGGCTAGCAAGCCAGATTGGCGCGGGCCTTGTTGGCGTCATGTACATTCTTGATGAGCCTTCCATCGGTCTGCATCAGCGCGATAACGAACGTCTACTGAAGACCCTTGAGCACCTGCGTGATCTGGGCAATACCGTTATCGTTGTCGAGCATGATGAGGACGCGATCCGTATGGCCGACTGGGTGATCGATATCGGCCCAGGCGCCGGCGTGCATGGCGGCCAAGTGATTGCCGATGGCATCCCCGCCGAGGTGATGGCCTGTGAAGATTCCATGACTGGCCAGTATCTTTCAGGTACACGCCGTATCGAGATACCCAAGCAGCGTAACCCCCGCGATCCGAAGCGCGTACTGCGTCTTGAAGGTGCCAGTGGCAACAACCTGAAGGATGTGACCCTGGAGCTTCCCGTCGGACTGTTCACCTGCATCACCGGCGTTTCCGGGTCCGGTAAGTCCACGCTGATCAACAATACGCTGTTCCCGGTCGCCGCCACCGAACTCAACAAAGCCACGACCCTGGAGCATGCGCCGTACAAAAAGATTGAGGGACTTGATCATTTCGACAAGGTGATCGATATCGACCAAAGCCCGATCGGTCGTACACCGCGCTCTAACCCGGCGACCTACACTGGCATTTTCACCCAGGTGCGCGAGCTCTTTGCCGGCACCCAGGAAGCACGCTCCCGCGGCTACAAACCGGGACGATTCAGCTTCAACGTCAAGGGCGGCCGCTGTGAGGCCTGTCAGGGCGATGGCGTGATCAAGGTGGAGATGCACTTCCTGCCAGATATTTACGTTCCCTGTGACGTCTGTAAGGGCAAGCGCTACAACCGTGAAACCCTGGATGTTAAATACAAGGGCAAGAACATCAATGAAGTCCTTGAATTGACCGTGGAGGACGCACGCGAGTTCTTCGACGCAATACCCGCGCTGGCTCGCAGACTACAGACCCTGATCGATGTGGGCCTGAGCTACATCCGCCTGGGCCAGGCAGCCACTACCCTATCCGGTGGTGAGGCGCAGCGCGTCAAACTGGCGCGGGAGCTATCCAAGCGCGATACCGGCAAGACGCTTTATATCCTCGACGAGCCCACTACCGGTCTGCATTTCTACGATATCGCCCAGCTGCTCAGCGTTCTCGATCGCCTGCGCGACCACGGCAACACTATCGTTGTAATTGAACACAACCTGGATGTGATCAAAACCGCCGACTGGTTGATCGACCTCGGCCCGGAAGGTGGCAGCGGCGGCGGCGAGATTATCGCCACCGGCACACCCGAAGAGGTAGCGCAGAACCCTATTTCTCATACCGGGCGCTTCCTCAAGCCAATGCTCTAAACCGACACTGTAAAGAACCGCTGGCCAGAGGCACCCCCTGCCTTTCTGGCCAGCTTCAGCGACAGTGGCAATGCTGTATGTGAAAACCCAGAATCTGGCACCGCTGAATTTGAGACACAAAAAAACCCGATCCGTAAGGATCGGGTTTTTTATTGGTGGCCAGGCCGTGAGGATTAGTCTTCAGACTCTTCCACAACAGCTGCACCAGCCGCGCGGTCAACCAGCTCAACGTAAGCCATCGGCGCGTTGTCGCCGGCGCGGTAACCGCATTTCAGAATGCGGATGTAACCACCCGGGCGGTTCGCGTAACGCGGGCCCAGTTCGTTGAACAGCTTGCCCACAGCCTCAGGGCTGCGAGTGCGCGAGAATGCCAGACGACGATTCGCTACGGAATCAGTCTTTGACAGAGTGATCAGCGGCTCAGCAAAGCGGCGCAGTTCTTTAGCTTTAGGCAGAGTGGTCTTGATCAGTTCGTGTTCGAACAGAGACACTGCCATGTTTTTGAACATCGCCTTGCGGTGCGCACTTGTACGATTAAAGTGTCGACCAGATTTACGATGACGCATTTTCTAAATCCTTTGCAACTTAGGGTTAGAAGCCAGACCTTAAGAGGCCGCCTTGTCGTCGCCCTTGAGGCTGGCTGGCGGCCAGTTCTCAAGACGCATTCCCAGAGACAGACCTTTGGACGCCAGCACGTCCTTGATCTCGGTCAGGGACTTCTTGCCCAAGTTAGGAGTCTTCAGCAGCTCTACTTCGGTGCGCTGGATCAGATCACCGATGTAATAGATCTGCTCTGCTTTCAGACAGTTAGCGGAACGAACGGTCAGCTCAAGGTCATCAACCGGGCGCAGCAGAACCGGGTCGATTTCCGGCTCAGCCGGCTCAGACTTGGTCTGTTCGCTTGCATCTTCGAGGTCAACGAACACTGCGAGCTGCTGCTGCAGAATGGTCGCCGCACGACGGATGCATTCTTCCGGGTCGATAGTACCGTTGGACTCGATATCAATAACGAGTTTATCCAGGTCGGTACGCTGCTCGACACGCGCGCTCTCTACTGCGTAAGAAACACGCAGTACCGGGCTGTACGTCGCGTCGAGCTGCAGACGACCAATAGCACGAGTTTCATCGTCCTCGCTGATACGGGCATCTGCTGGCACGTAGCCGCGACCGCGACTAACCGTCAGGTGCATATTCAGGTTTGCGCCACTGTTGAGATGAGCAATCACGTGATCCGGATTGGCAACTTCAACATCCTGAGTCAGCTGGATATCACCAGCTGTCACAGGACCGGGCTCGGACTTGCTAAGAGTCAGCACCGCTTCATCTGCATTGTGCAGCAGAATGGCAACACCCTTGAGATTCAGAAGGATCTCAATGACATCCTCCTGCACCCCTTCGATGCTGCTGTATTCGTGCAGCACACCATCAATCTCTGCTTCCGTGATGGCACAGCCAGGCATGGAAGAGAGCAGAATACGGCGCAGCGCATTGCCCAGAGTATGACCGAATCCACGCTCAAGCGGCTCGAGAGTCACTTTGGCACGTGTCTTACTGATCTCCTGCACGTCGATGTGACGTGGGCTAAGAAACTCGTTTACTGAACGCTGCATTAGTTCCACCAGTCAAGAGTTCAAGAATTACTTCGAGTAGAGCTCAACGATCAGGTGCTCGTTGATATCGGCAGACAGATCGCTACGTTCAGGACGTGCCTTGAAGACACCTTCCATTTTCGCAGTATCTACCTCAACCCACTCAACCGGTGCACGCTGAGCAGCCAGTTCCAGTGCAGCTTTGATGCGCAGCTGGTTTTTAGACTTCTCACGTACCGCGATCACGTCACCTTCCTGTACCTGGTAAGAGGGTACATTCACAGACTGACCGTTAACGGTGATCTGACGGTGAGAGACGATCTGACGAGCTTCCGCGCGAGTTGAACCGTAACCCATGCGGTAGACGACGTTGTCCAGACGGCTTTCCAGAAGCTGCAGCAGGACTTCACCTGTTGAGCCTTTCTGACGAGCCGCTTCTTTGTAGTAGCTACGGAACTGGCGTTCCAGAACACCGTAGGTACGACGTACTTTCTGTTTTTCACGCAGCTGCAGACCGTAGTCAGACAGGCGGCCGCGACGGGCGCCGTGCATTCCCGGTACTGTTTCTGCTTTGCACTTGCTGTCGAGTGCGCGAACACCGCTCTTCAGGAAGAGATCGGTGCCTTCGCGGCGGGACAGCTTGCACTTAGGTCCAAGATAACGAGCCATATTACTGTCTCCAGATTAAACGCGACGCTTCTTCGGCGGGCGACAGCCGTTGTGCGGAATCGGGGTCACATCGGTGATGTTTGTGATCTTGTAGCCGCAGCCGTTCAGAGCGCGAACTGCAGACTCACGACCCGGACCCGGGCCTTTCACAAACACGTCCAGGTTTTTCAGACCGTATTCCAGTGCAGCATTACCGGCACGCTCAGCAGCAACCTGCGCAGCGAACGGAGTGCTCTTACGAGAACCACGGAAACCTGAACCACCGGAGGTCGCCCAAGACAGTGCGTTACCCTGGCGATCGGTGATGGTGATAATTGTGTTGTTAAAAGAGGCGTGGATGTGCGCGAGGCCATCCGCTACCTGCTTTTTAACCTTTTTACGTGTGCGATTACCTGGCTTTGCCATATTCGGAAATTCCTATCGCTTACTTACGGATCGGCTTGCGCGGTCCCTTACGGGTGCGAGCATTCGTTTTGCTGCGCTGACCGCGAACCGGCAGGTTGCGACGGTGACGCAGGCCACGGAAGCAACCCAGGTCCATAAGACGCTTAATGTTCATGTTGACTTCGCGACGCAGGTCGCCTTCAACTGTCAACTTGGCAATTTCACCACGAACATTATCGAGCTGCTCTTCAGACAGATCACCAACCTTAGTGGTCGGGGCGATGCCGGTAGCATCAAGGATCTGCTTAGCAGTCGTGCGGCCAATACCGTAAATGTAAGTCAGAGAAATTACCGCATGCTTATTGTCAGGAATATTGACGCCAGCTATACGGGCCATTCAATGTACTCCATATTTCTGTCCCCGACTGACTAATTGCGGGAACCGTTTTAATCAAATAGTTCGTGGAAGGCGCGCAATACTACACCTTGATCATTTTTAAATCAAGTCGAGCAGCACAGCCTCCCAACAACCAGCCATTCGTGGATTAACCCTGGCGCTGCTTGTGTCGGGGTTCCACTTTGCAGATCACGCGCACGGAACCGTTGCGACGTACGATCTTGCAGTTACGGCAAATCTTTTTAACAGACGCGCGTACTTTCATGATCCACCTCATTAGGCTTAGCGCAGGAGACCTGCGCCGCCTTTAAGATTCGATTTTTTCATCAGTGATTCGTACTGATGAGACATCAGGTGTGATTGCACCTGAGCCATAAAGTCCATCACCACAACAACCACGATCAGCAGAGACGTACCACCGAAGTAGAAGGGTACGTTCCATGCAACGACCAGGAACTGCGGCATCAGTGACACGGCGGTGATATACAGCGCGCCGAACAGAGTCAGGCGGCTCAACACCGTGTCGATATAGCGTGCGGACTGCTCACCAGGACGGATCCCAGGAATAAAGGCACCTGATTTTTTCAGGTTGTCTGCCACGTCACGCGGATTGAAAACAATCGCAGTGTAGAAGTAGCAGAAGAACACGATCGCAATTGCAAACAGCAGAATGTACAACGGCTGTCCCGGCCCAAGAGCCAGAGCCACATCCTGCAGCCAGCCCATGCCTTCACCCTGACCAAACCACTGACCGACTGACGCCGGGAACAGCAGAATACTGGAAGCGAAGATCGGCGGGATAACGCCGGCCATGTTCACTTTCAGCGGCAGGTGGCTGGACTGAGCGGCATATACGCGGCGACCCTGCTGACGTTTAGCGTAGTTAATGGTGATACGGCGCTGGCCGCGTTCCATAAATACGACAAACCCAACAGTCGCCACCGCCATCACAGCGATAGCCAGCAGCGCGAGGATGTTCATATCACCCTGACGCGCCGCCTCAAAGGACTGACCGATTGCACTGGGCAAGCCGGCCACAATACCTGCGAAGATCAAAATGGAGATACCGTTACCGATCCCCTTCTCAGTGACCTGTTCACCAAGCCACATCAGGAAGACCGCACCGGCTACCAAAGTCACAACCGCTACGAAGTAGAAGCTGATACTGGCGCTAAACGCCACACCCTGGTTCGCCAGACCGACCGCCATACCCAGCGACTGCACAGTGGCCAAGACCACCGTTGCATAACGGGTATACTGGTTGATCTTGCGACGACCCGCCTCGCCCTCTTTCTTCAACTGTTCCAGCGTCGGACTCACAATCGTCATCAACTGCATGATAATAGATGCAGAGATGTACGGCATGATGCCCAGTGCGAGGATCGACATACGCTCCAACGCACCACCGGAGAACATATTGAACAGGCTCAGGATCGTCCCCTGATTCTGATCAAACAGCGCAGCGAGACGGTCCGGGTTGATACCGGGAACCGGGATATGAGCCCCGATCCGGTAAACGATAACCGCAATCAGAACGAAGCGGAGGCGTGCCCAAAGCTCGCCAAGCCCACTCTGATTTCCCGCTGGTATTTGTCCTTTCTTAGCCATTTACGCCTCGACTTTACCGCCAGCAGCTTCGATCGCAGCCTGAGCACCTTTGGTCACTTTAAGACCTTTAACGGTGACTGCCTTATTGATCTCACCAGACAGGATCACGCGCGCAGTTTTGATTTCCTGCTTGATGATGTCTGCCTGTTTCAGCGCGTCCAGATCAACCACTTCAACGCCAGCTGCAACCAGCTCGTTGAGGCGGATCTCAGCGACGTAACGCGCTTTACGGGAGTTGAAGCCAAATTTCGGCAGACGACGCTGGATCGGCATCTGACCGCCTTCAAAACCCGGGTTTACACTACCGCCAGAGCGGGATTTCAAACCCTTGTGGCCGCGGCCACCAGTCTTACCCAGACCGGAACCGATACCACGACCGACACGCTTGGGAGCGTGTTTGGAGCCGGCGCCCGGGCGCAGAGAGTTCAAACGCATTGGGTCACTCCTCTTACTCGCTAACTACCTGAACCATGTAGTTAACTTTGTTGATCATGCCACGTACTGCCGGAGTGTCTTCCACTTCCACAACGTGACCGATGCGGCGCAGGCCCAGGCCCTTCACGCAAGCTTTATGCTTGGGCAGGGTGCCGATCGGGCTGCGTACCAGTGTTACCTTGATCTTGTCAGCCATGTTTTAGCTCCCCAGGATCTCGTCGACAGATTTGCCACGCTTAGCAGCAACATCTTCCGGTGACTTCATGGAAGCCAGGCCTTTAACGGTCGCACGGACAACGTTTACCGGGTTGGTAGAGCCGTAGCACTTAGCCAGTACGTTGTGAACGCCTGCCAGTTCGAGAACTGAACGCATAGCGCCACCAGCGATGATACCGGTACCTTCAGAGGCCGGCTGCATGTAAACCTTGGCAGAGCCGTGGTTGGCTTTGACCGGGTACTGCAGCGTGTGACCGTTCAGGTTAACGCTTACCATGTTGCGACGAGCCTGTTCCATCGCTTTCTGGATAGCGACAGGCACTTCACGCGCCTTGCCACGTCCGAAACCGACACGACCATTGCCATCACCAACTACAGTCAGCGCGGTAAAACCGAAAATACGACCGCCTTTGACCACTTTGGCGACACGGTTTACCTGAACAAGCTTCTCCTGCAGTTCACCGTCTTTCTGTTCGTGATTTGCCATATTCGAAACCTTTAGAATTCCAGGCCGCCTTCGCGAGCAGCATCAGCAAGCGCTGCTACACGACCGTGGTATTTGAAACCTGAGCGGTCAAACGCAACCTGAGTAACACCAGCTTCTTTCGCACGGGATGCGATCAGAGCGCCGACCTTCTTGGCCGCTTCGATGTTACCGGTAAAACCTTCGCGCAGATCTTTCTCAACAGTAGAGGCGCTAGCGAGCACCTGGCTGCCGTCGGCAGCGATGACCTGAGCGTAGATGTGACGCGGGGTGCGGTTGACGCACAGACGTACGGCGCCCTGTTCACGCATGTTAGCGCGAGCGCGGCGAGCACGACGGATACGAGCTTCTTTCTTTACGTTCATGACCCTGCCTTACTTCTTCTTAGCCTCTTTGCGGCGTACAAATTCGTCGGCATAACGAACACCCTTGCCTTTGTAAGGCTCAGGCGGACGGAAACCGCGAACTTCTGCAGCCACCTGACCAACAGACTGCTTATCAGCGCCGCTGATAATCACTGTGGTCGGATTAGGAGTTTCCGCAGAAACGCCTTCAGGCAGTTCGTAATCGATCGGGTGAGAGAAGCCCAGGGTCAGGTTCAGAACCTTGCCTTTGGCTGCAGCACGGTAACCCACGCCCTGCAGCGTCAGGGTTTTAGTAAAGCCTTCGCTTACGCCGACCACCATGTTGTTAACCAGTGAGCGTACGGTGCCGGTCAGAGCCATAGAGGTCTTGGAGCCGTCGCGCGGCGCGAAGGTCAGTTCGCCTTCAGCCTGCTCAACGGAGACAACCGGATGTACGTCCAGAACGAGCTGGCCATTTTTACCCTTGGCGGTAACAGCCTGGCCATCGATCTTGATTTCAACGCCTGACGGTACTGCTACGGGTTTCTTCGCAATTCGTGACATCGGAATACCTCTTAGAAGACCGTGCAGACAACTTCACCACCGATTCCCGCTTCACGAGCGGCGCGATCGGTCATGACGCCTTTGCTGGTTGAGATAATTGCGACACCGAGACCATCAGCGACTTTCGGCAGCTCACCTACGTTTTTGTACACACGCAGACTGGGGCGGCTAACACGCTTAATGCTTTCGATAACCGGCTTACCTTCGAAGTATTTCAGTTCGATGGTCAGTACCGGCTTAACATCACCTTCTACTGCGTAGTCAGCAATGTAACCTTCCTCTTTCAGAACCTGGGCAACAGCCAGCTTCTGCTTGGAGGACGGCAGGGACACAGCCTGTTTCTCAGCCATGTGTCCGTTACGGATACGGGTGAACATATCCGCGAGTGTGTCTTGCATACTCATGCTTTTAACATCCTCTTAGTGCAGCGCGGCGCGGTAGCGAAGCCCTCACGGGTTTCGCCCAGACCGCCGTGCTTACCGTTAAGCGAGTGGACTTACCAGCTCGCCTTCTTCAGGCCCGGGACATCGCCACGCATCGCAGCTTCGCGCAGTTTGTTACGGCACAGTCCGAACTTACGGTATACACCGTGCGGACGACCGGTCACCTGGCAACGACGCTGTTTGCGTACCGGGCTAGCATCACGCGGCAGCTTCTGCAGCGCGATCTGTGCTTCCCAAACCTCATCTTCTGAGCTGTTCGGGCTAGCAACAATTGCTTTGAGCTGAGCGCGTTTAGCGGCGTATTTGTTCACCAGCTTTTCACGCTTGAGCTCACGATTGATCATAGAAACTTTAGCCATGGTTCAATCCCTGTCTTATTTCTTGAACGGGAACTGCAGCGCAGCCAGAAGAGCACGACCTTCGTCGTTGTTCTTCGCCGTAGTGGTAATAGTGATATCGAGACCACGCAGCTTATCGACTTTGTCGTAGTCGATTTCCGGGAAGATGATCTGCTCTTTCACACCCATGCTGTAGTTACCGCGGCCGTCGAATGACTTGGAGCTGAGACCACGGAAGTCGCGGATACGCGGGATGGAGATATCGACCAGACGGTCGAGGAATTCCCACATGCGCTCGCCACGCAGAGTAACCTTGCAGCCAATCGGCCAGCCTTCACGTACCTTGAAGCCCGCGATAGATTTGCGTGCTTTGGTAACGATCGGCTTCTGACCAGCGATGGCGGTCATATCAGCAACAGCGTTTTCAAGCTGCTTCTTGTCACCCAGAGCTTCACCAACACCCATGTTCAGGGTGATTTTGGTGATGCGGGGAACTGCCATCACGTTCGGGGAGCTCAGCTCTTCTTTCAGCTGGCCCTTAACTTCATTTTCGTAAAGCGCTTTCAGTCTGGACATTTGCACCAACCTCTCTTACTTATCTCCGGCGACGAGCTCGCCGGTGGACTTGAAGAAACGTACCTTGGTGCCGTCTTCAAGCAGCTTGAAGCCTACACGATCACCCTTGCCGGTCTGAGCGTTGAAGATAGCAACGTTGGAGGTAGCGATAGCCGCTTCCTTCTCAACAATGCCACCCTGCTGCTGCAGCATCGGGTTCGGCTTCTGGTGTTTCTTAATCATGTTGATGCCAGACACGATCAGACGATCGTTTTCCAGGACGCGCATGACTTTGCCACGCTTGCCCTTGTCTTTTCCTGCGATCACGATGACTTCATCGTCGCGACGAATCTTACGCATTTAGATTTACCTTCGTTTCCTACTACCTTCCTCATGCTCAAAAACGCCAAGCCCTCTCGGGATTGGCGTTTTCGCAAGAGCCCTGAATTAAATCAGGGTCTTAGAGCACTTCAGGCGCCAGGGAAATGATCTTCATGAACTTCTCAGAGCGAAGTTCACGCGTTACTGGGCCGAAGATACGAGTACCGATAGGTGCATCGTTGTTGTTCAACAGAACCGCAGAGTTAGTATCAAAGCGGATCAGTGAACCGTCAGGACGACGAACACCTTTACGGGTACGCACTACGACAGCCTTAAGGACCTGGCCTTTTTTGACCTTACCGCGCGGAATCGCTTCTTTAACGGTGACTTTGATAATGTCACCAACAGAAGCGTAACGACGGTGAGAACCACCCAGGACCTTAATACACTGCACACGCTTGGCGCCGCTGTTGTCAGCCACATCAAGCATCGTTTCAGTCTGAATCATGGTCTACTCCACAAACTTATTTCCAGTCGCCTGCCTCACAGCAGGCGAACCGGCAACTTGGAGCAGCAAGGCGCAATATATTACACCTTAGCTGCGCGCTCTTCAATGCGAACCAGAGACCAAGTTTTGGTCTTGGACAGCGGGCGAGTTTCGGCGATGGTCACCAGGTCACCCATCTGACACTCATTCTTCTCATCGTGAGCGTGCAGTTTGGTAGAGCGTTTGATGTACTTGCCGTAAAGCGGGTGCTTCTCACGACGCTCGACCAGAACTGTGATGGTCTTATCCATCTTGTCACTTACGACCTTGCCGGTCACAGTACGAGTACGTTTTTCAGCGCTCATTTAGCCACCTGCTTTTCTGTGAGTACTGTCTTAACGCGAGCGATGTCGCGACGAACCTGACCCAGCAGGTGCGTCTGTGCCAGCTGGCCAGTTGCCTTCTGCATACGCAGGTTGAACTGGTCCTTCAGAAGATCCAGCAGAGACTGCTGCAGCTCTTCTACGGACTTGTCACGCAGTTCTTGTGCTTTCATCACATCACCGTCCGCTTAACAAAGGTTGTCTGAACCGGCAGCTTGGCGGCCGCCAGGGCGAAGGCTTCCTGAGCCAGATCTTCCGGAACACCGCTCATTTCGAACAGTACTTTACCCGGCTGAATCTGAGCGACCCAGTACTCCACGTTACCCTTACCTTTACCCATACGAACTTCAAGCGGCTTGGTAGTGATCGGCTTGTCCGGGAAAATACGGATCCAGATCTTACCACCACGCTTTACGTGACGAGTCATGGTACGACGGGCAGCTTCGATCTGACGCGCTGTAATACGACCGCGATCAGTCGCTTTCAGAGCGAATTCACCAAAGCTGACCTTGCTACCGCGCTGCGCCAGACCACGGTTGCGGCCTTTGTGCATTTTGCGGAATTTGAGACGTTTCGGTTGCAGCATTGACGTCTACCTCACTTACCTTTCTTCGCAGGCGCTTTCTTCTCGGCACGAACCTGTTCCAGGCCGCCGAGGATCTCGCCTTTGAAGATCCATACTTTCACGCCGATCACACCGTAAGTGGTGTGCGCTTCATAGGTGGCGTAGTCGATATCAGCACGCAGGGTGTGCAGGGGCACACGACCTTCGCGGTACCATTCGGTACGTGCGATTTCAGCGCCACCGAGACGGCCACCCAGCTGAATCTTGATACCTTTAGCGCCGATACGCATAGCGTTCTGAACCGCGCGCTTCATGGCACGACGGAACATTACGCGGCGCTCGAGCTGGCTGGCTACGCCCTGGGCGACCAGCTTGGCATCCAGATCCGGCTTGCGTACTTCTTCGATGTTGATGTGAACAGGCACACCCATCATCTCAGAAACAGCGTTACGCAGCTTCTCGACATCCTCACCCTTCTTACCGATAACGATACCCGGGCGGGCTGTATGGATAGTGATACGTGCGTTCTGAGCCGGACGCTCGATCTCGATACGGCTTACAGACGCGTTCTTCAGCTGTCCTTCCAGGTAGCTACGTACCTGAAGATCGTTCAGCAGTTTGTTGGCATAGTCGGCTTTGTCGGCGTACCACACAGAAGTGTGATCCTTAATGACACCAAGCCGAATACCGGTCGGGTTTACTTTCTGACCCATATCAAACTCTCCTGGCTTTCAGCGCTTAGTCAGCGACCTTGACGGTGATGTGTGAGGTACGCTTCAGAATGCGATCAGCGCGGCCTTTGGCACGCGGCATGATGCGCTTCATAGTCATACCTTCATCAACGAAGATTGCAGACACGCGCAGTTCGTCGACATCAGCGCCTTCGTTATGCTCTGCGTTTGCAATTGCAGACTCCAGCACCTTCTTGACGAGATCAGCACCTTTCTTGTTGCTGAACGCCAGGATATTCAGAGCTTCGCCCACAGACTTACCACGGATCTGATCTGCGACCAGACGGGCCTTCTGGGCGGAGATGCGGGCGCCTTTATGCTTGGCGATAACTTCCATCATCTACCCCTTACTTCTTCTTGGCCTTCTTGTCGGCTGCATGACCGCGGTATGTACGAGTAGCAGCGAACTCACCTAGTTTATGACCGACCATGTCTTCGGTGATGAACACCGGGACATGCTGACGGCCGTTATGTACTGCAATCGTCAGCCCGACAAAGTTCGGGAAGACAGTAGAACGACGTGACCAGGTCTTGATCGGACGACGCTCGTTAGCTTCGATTGCAGCTTCTACCTTTTTCAGCAGGTGAAGGTCGATAAACGGACCTTTCTTCAGTGAACGTGGCACAGCTGATTCCTCTTATTTAGCCTGACGACGGCGTACGATCAGTTTATCGGTACGCTTGTTCTTACGGGTTTTGTGACCCTTGGTCGGAACGCCCCACGGAGTAACCGGGTGACGACCACCAGAGGTACGACCCTCACCACCACCGTGCGGGTGATCAACCGGGTTCATCGCCACACCGCGAACGGTCGGGCGAACACCACGCCAGCGCTTAGCACCGGCTTTACCCAGCTGACGCAGGCTGTGTTCAGAGTTGCTCACTTCACCCAGGGTCGCGCGGCACTCGGCCAGAACCTTGCGCATTTCGCCAGAGCGCAGACGCAGAGTAGCGTAAGCACCATCGCGAGCGACCAGCTGAGCAGAAGCACCCGCAGAGCGAGCCAGCTGTGCACCTTTACCAGGCTTGAGTTCGACACAATGCACGGTGCTACCCAGCGGCACGTTGCGCAGCGGCATAGCGTTACCCGGCTTGATGTCGGCGATTTCACCAGACTGCACTGCAGCACCAGCTGTCAGACCTTTAGGAGCGATAATGTAGCGACGCTCGCCATCGGCGTATTTCAGCAGCGCGATGTGCGCAGAACGGTTAGGATCGTATTCAACACGCTCGATTACAGCGGGGATACCATCCTTGTTGCGACGGAAGTCGATGACGCGGTAGTGATGCTTGTGACCACCGCCAATGTGACGGGTAGTGATCCGTCCATTGTTGTTACGACCGCCAGTCTTAGCGTTTTTCTCGACCAGAGCTGCGTGCGGCTTACCCTTGTACAGGTCAGCACCGCTTACCTTAACGACGTGACGACGTCCGGCAGAGGTCGGCTTTGCTTTAACGATTGCCATTATTCAAACCCCTCTTATTCGCCAGCCAGGAAATCGATCTCAGAACCGTCGGCCAGTCGAACGTACGCTTTACGAACATCAGAGCGCTTACCCATGCCACGCTGAGTGCGCTTGGTTTTGCCCTTGATGTTCAGTACGTTGACGCCTTCAACTTTTACGTTGAACAGTTCTTCAACCGCTTTCTTGATTTCCGGCTTGGTCGCGTCTGAAGAAACGCGGAACACTACCTGCTGGGTACCCTCAGCGACGATAGTGGCCTTCTCAGAGATGTGCGGACCGAGCAGCACTTTATAGATGCGTTCCGGGTTCATGCGTACACCTCCTCGATCTTCTTGAGTGCCGGCACGGTGATCAGAACCTTTTCAAAACCAACCAGGCTAACCGGGTCGATACCAGCAGCATCGCGTACGTCAACGTGCGGTACGTTACGTGCAGCCAGGTACAGGTTCTGTTCTACGTCTTCAGTGATCAGCAGCGCGTTGTCCAGCTCAAGCTCTTTCAGCTTGGCGATAAACGGCTTGGTCTTCGGTGCTTCGACAGCGAACTCTTCTACAACAACGAGACGCTCCTGACGCACCAGCTCAGACAGGATGCAGCGCATCGCAGCGCGGTACATCTTCTTGTTAACCTTCTGAGCGAAGTCACGCGGCTGCGCAGCGAAAGTGACACCACCGGTGCGCCAGATCGGCGAACGGGTAGTACCCTGACGAGCACGACCGGTACCCTTCTGACGGAAGGGCTTTGCACCACCGCCGGAAACGGCAGCGCGGTTTTTCTGGGCTTTGGTACCCTGACGGCCAGCTGCCATGTAAGCAGTAACGACCTGGTGTACCAGTGCCTCATTGAACTCTTTACCAAAAGCCAGTTCGGATACTTCAACCGAACCGTTGGCTCCAGTCAGATTCAGATTCATGGAAACCTCCCTCAGCCGCGTGCTTTAACAGCAGGTTTAACGATGACGTCACCGCCCGGAGCGCCAGGAACAGCACCCTTGACGATCAGCAGATTACGCTCAGCGTCAACGCGCACGATTTCCAGAGTCTGGACTGTGCAGCGCTCGGCGCCCATGTGACCTGCCATCTTCTTACCTTTGAAGACACGACCCGGGGTCTGGCACTGACCAATGGAACCCGGAGCACGGTGAGAAAGAGAGTTACCGTGAGTCATATCCTGGGTACGGAAGTTCCAGCGCTTAACGCCGCCCTGGAAGCCTTTACCTTTAGACTGACCTGTTACGTCAACTTTCTGACCTGCTTCGAAGCGCTCAACTGTCAGCGCGTCGCCGACGTTGATTCCCTCATCACCATTCACGCGGAACTCCCACAAACCGCGACCGGCTTCGACGCCAGCCTTGGCAAAGTGACCAGCTTCCGGCTTAGACAGGCGGTTAGCCTTCTTAGCACCGGTAGTCACCTGCACTGCAGCGTAGCCGTCAGCTTCAACTGACTTAACGCTGGTTACACGGTTCGGTTCCACCTCGATGACGGTGACTGGCACGGACACGCCCTCATCTGTGAAGATGCGAGTCATACCCGCTTTACGTCCGATAAGTCCTACAGACATTTTTTTACCTCTTGCCAGTTGTGTACGGGGCTGTCACCCGCTATGGCTGCCCTTTTCAGGAGCATTCCACAAATAGCGCTTCATTAAGTTAATAATTCTGCGCAGTGCTGATTAGCCGAGGCTGATCTGCACTTCGACACCCGCAGCCAGATCCAGCTTCATCAGTGCGTCGACAGTTTTTTCTGTCGGCTCAACGATGTCGAGGACTCGCTTGTGCGTACGGATTTCGTACTGATCACGCGCGTCTTTGTTGACGTGCGGAGAAACCAGGACGGTGTAACGCTCTTTGCGGGTAGGAAGTGGGATCGGACCACACACCTGAGCACCGGTCCGCTTTGCAGTCTCAACGATCTCCAGAGCGGATGAGTCGATCAGGCGATGATCAAAAGCCTTCAGACGAATTCTGATTTTTTGGTTCTGCATTCTGATCACGCATTTCCTGTAAGTTTCATTACGGCAATAGCCGACCTCCCCTCGGTTAAAGGGGACGCAAATTTTACTCAGGGGCCGAGCCAGCGTCAACAGAAAAGGTACAAATTTTAACCAATACGCAGTAAGGGGCTCTGCGCTTTCGGAGAGGTATACAAAAAAGGCCCTCGAATGAGGGCCTTTTTTAAGCGTTCAGCTTGTTGGATTAAGCAGTGATTTTAGAAACCACGCCAGCACCAACAGTACGGCCGCCTTCACGGATAGCGAAGCGCAGACCTTCTTCCATCGCGATCGGGTTGATCAGGGTAACGTTCATCTGGACGTTGTCGCCCGGCATTACCATCTCAACGCCTTCCGGCAGCTCAACCGCACCAGTGATATCGGTAGTACGGAAGTAGAACTGCGGACGGTAGCCTTTGAAGAACGGAGTGTGACGACCACCTTCTTCTTTGCTCAGTACGTATACTTCGCCTTCGAAGCCAGTGTGCGGAGTGATAGAGCCCGGCTTAGACAGGACCTGACCACGCTCAACTTCGTCACGCTTGGTACCACGCAGCAGCGCACCAACGTTCTCGCCTGCACGACCTTCGTCAAGCAGTTTGCGGAACATTTCAACACCAGTACAGGTAGTAGTCTGGGTATCACGAATACCGAAGATCTCGATGGTGTCGCCAGTTTTCAGGATGCCACGCTCGATACGACCGGTAACAACGGTACCACGACCAGAGATAGAGAATACGTCCTCGATCGGCATCAGGAACGGCTGATCGATCGCACGCTCCGGTTCCGGGATGTATTCGTCCAGGGTTTCAACCAGCTTCTTAACAGCGGTAGTACCCATTTCGTTGTCGTCTTCGCCGTTCAGAGCCATCAGCGCAGAACCAACGATGATCGGAGTGTCGTCACCCGGGAAGTCGTAGTTGTCCAGCAGTTCGCGGACTTCCATTTCGACCAGCTCGAGCAGCTCTTCGTCGTCGACCATGTCGGCTTTGTTCAGGAAGACTACGATGTACGGTACGCCAACCTGACGAGACAGCAGGATGTGCTCACGAGTCTGCGGCATGGGGCCGTCAGCAGCGGAACATACCAGGATAGCGCCGTCCATCTGAGCAGCACCGGTGATCATGTTCTTGACGTAGTCAGCGTGCCCCGGGCAGTCAACGTGCGCGTAGTGGCGAGTCGGGGACTCGTACTCAACGTGAGAAGTGTTGATGGTGATACCACGATCACGCTCTTCCGGTGCCTTATCGATACCGTCAAACGCAACGGCAGCGCCGCCCCAAACTTCTGAACATACGCGAGTCAGCGCAGCAGTCAGAGTGGTTTTACCATGGTCAACGTGACCGATAGTGCCGACGTTTACGTGCGGCTTGCTACGGGAAAATGCTTCTTTAGCCACGAGTATATCCTCTTAAATCAAGCAATTAGGCTTAAATTAGTTCAGCTTAGTTACAGCTTCGGCAATGTTCTGCGGAGCTTCGGCATAGCACTCGAACTC
The DNA here is from genome assembly GCF_900108065.1 of Marinobacterium lutimaris. Classification (GTDB taxonomy): domain Bacteria; phylum Pseudomonadota; class Gammaproteobacteria; order Pseudomonadales; family Balneatricaceae; genus Marinobacterium_D; species Marinobacterium_D lutimaris. The sequence continues at coordinate 287,235 of NZ_FNVQ01000004.1, forward strand.
CATTGAGTAGGTCGCACGACCCTGAGACGCGGAGCGCAGGTCAGTCGCGTAACCGAACATCTCGCCCAGCGGCACCTGGGCACGAATAACCTTGCCAGAGCTGCTATCTTCCATGCCCTGAACCAGACCACGACGACGGTTCAGGTCACCCATCACGTCACCCATGTACTCTTCAGGAGTCACGACTTCCACTTTCATCATCGGCTCAAGCAGGCAAGGACTTGCATCCATTGCGTACTTTTTGAGCGCCTGTGATGCCGCGATTTTAAACGCCATCTCGTTGGAGTCAACTTCATGGAAAGAACCGTCGTACAGACGTGCTTTCAGGCCGATCAGCGGGTAGCCCGCGATGACGCCGTTACGCATCTGCTCTTCGATACCTTTCTGTACGGCCGGGATGTATTCCTTAGGAATAGCACCACCTACCACTTCGTTGACAAACTCCAGCCCTTCTTCATCGCTCGGGCTGAATTCAACGATAACGTGACCATACTGACCACGACCACCGGACTGACGGGCGAACTTGTGGTTAGCCACAACCGGCTTACGGATCTTCTCACGGTATGCAACCTGCGGCTTACCGATGTTTGCTTCCACCTTGAACTCGCGACGCATACGGTCAACGATGATGTCCAGGTGCAGCTCACCCATACCGGAGATGATGGTCTGACCGGTTTCCTCGTCGGTTTCGACGCGGAAAGACGGGTCTTCCTGAGCCAGTTTACCCAGAGCGATACCCATTTTTTCCTGGTCCGCTTTGGATTTCGGCTCTACCGCTACGGAGATAACCGGATCCGGGAATTCCATGCGCTCGAGGACAATCTTGTTGTCCAGGTCGCACAGGGTGTCACCAGTGGTGACATCTTTCAGACCGATCAGTGCAGCGATGTCGCCTGCCAGTACTTCTTTGATCTCTTCACGGCTGTTGGCGTGCATCTGCACCATACGACCAACGCGCTCTTTCTTCTGCTTCACAGAATTGTAGACGCTGTCGCCGGAGTTCAGCATACCTGAGTAGACGCGGATGAAGGTCAAAGTACCAACGAACGGGTCGGTAGCGATCTTGAATGCCAGCGCAGCAAACGGAGCGCTATCGTCAGCTTCACGAGTCGCAACGGTTTCAGCCGCGTCGTCCAGTGTACCTTCGATCGCCTTAACTTCTTTCGGAGAAGGCAGGTATTCAACAACCGCATCCAGTACCGCCTGAACGCCTTTGTTCTTGAAGGCAGAACCTGCCAGCATCAGAACAACTTCGTTCGCCAGGGTACGGGCACGCAGGCCAGCCTTGATATCTTCGACGCTGAGATCACCCTCTTCGAGGTATTTTTCCATCAGCTCTTCGTTGGCTTCGGCAGCAGCTTCTACCATGTGCTCACGGTATTCTTCTGCCTTGGCCTGGAGATCAGCCGGGATATCACCCAGTTCGTAGGTCATACCCTGATCGTCTTCGTTCCACCAGATCGCCTTCATGACAACCAGGTCGACGACGCCTTTGAACTCGTCTTCAGCACCGATCGGCAGGTTGATCGGCACAGCAACAGCACCCAGACGATCTTTCAGCTGGCTTTCAACCATGTAGAAGTCAGCGCCGGCACGGTCCATCTTGTTGACGAATACCATGCGGGGAACTTCGTACTTGTTAGCCTGACGCCAAACAGTCTCGGTCTGCGGCTGCACACCAGAGGAAGCACACAGAACGACAACAGCGCCATCAAGTACACGCAGGGAACGTTCTACTTCGATAGTGAAGTCAACGTGTCCCGGGGTGTCGATGATGTTGACGCGGTGCTGGTCGAACTGCTGGTTCATGCCCTGCCAGAAACAGGTAGTAGCAGCGGAGGTGATAGTGATACCACGCTCCTGCTCCTGCTCCATCCAGTCCATGGTAGCCGCACCTTCATGCACTTCACCGATCTTATGAGACAGACCTGTGTAGAACAGGACACGCTCAGTGGTGGTGGTCTTGCCGGCGTCTACGTGAGCGCAAATACCGATATTACGGTAGCGCTCGATAGGAGTTTTACGAGCCACGACAGATTCCTCTGATGTTTAGAAGCGATAGTGGGCGAAAGCCTTGTTGGCTTCAGCCATACGATGCACGTCTTCGCGTTTCTTGACAGCAGCACCACGGCCTTCAGCCGCGTCGATCAGTTCACCGGCCAGACGCAGAGCCATGGATTTCTCACCACGCTTGCGTGCAGCGTCAACCAGCCAGCGCATAGCCAGAGCTGTGCGGCGGGACGGGCGAACTTCAACGGGGACCTGGTAGGTAGCACCACCAACGCGGCGGGATTTAACTTCCACGGCCGGCTGGACAGTTTCGAGCGCCTTGTCAAACAGCTCGAGTGCGTCACCTTTGGTGCGCTCTTCGACCTTGCTCAGTGCGCCATACACGATGCGTTCAGCGACGGACTTTTTGCCGCTGACCATCAGATGGTTGATAAATTTTGCCAGGGTAATGTTACCGAATTTAGGATCCGGCAGGATTTCACGCTTCGCAGCAACGCGTCTTCTAGGCATTGATAAGCCCTCTAAAATTGTAAAAGGTCTTCAGGTTAATCAGGATGTCTTATGACACCTGACCTTACTCTTATCGTCTTTCGGGTTAGCCAAACAGCTTAGGGCCGGTTTATTCGGACACCTGACTGGCAAAGCCTCTCCGTCTAACGAGGGATTAAGACTTCGGACGTTTAGCACCGTACTTGGAACGACCCTGTTTACGGCCGTTAACACCGGAGCAGTCCAGAGAACCGCGAACAGTGTGGTAACGCACACCCGGGAGGTCCTTTACACGACCGCCGCGGATCAGAACTACAGAGTGCTCCTGCAGGTTATGACCTTCACCACCGATGTAGGAAGATACTTCGTAACCGTTAGTCAGACGCACACGGCAGACTTTACGCAGTGCCGAGTTCGGTTTCTTCGGGGTAGTGGTGTACACACGGGTACATACGCCACGACGCTGGGGGCATGCCTGGAGCGCCGGAACGTCGCTCTTCTGTACAGCACGCTTGCGCGGCTTGCGCACCAGCTGGTTAATTGTTGCCATTAAGCAAACTCCACGTTTGGTTTATTAGCACCATACTAAAAAGACCGGGCCCGTTTCTGAGCCCAGTCGCGAAAGGGCCGGAATTTTAATCAATTCCGACCCAAGACGTCAAATTTTGAGCAGTTTTTACTCAGTGTCGTTGATAGAAGCGTTCAGAGCCTCGGTCAGAGCCTGCTGAACTTCTTCTGCGCTGACAGTAACGCCTTCACCGCTCTGGGTAGCACGCTTGCGCTTACGCTCGTTGTGATACGCCAGACCAGTACCGGCCGGGATCAGACGACCCACGACCACGTTTTCTTTCAGACCACGCAGGTAGTCTTTCTTACCGGTTACCGCACCTTCGGTCAGTACGCGGGTTGTCTCCTGGAAGGAGGCCGCGGAGATGAAGGACTCGGTCGCCAGAGATGCCTTGGTGATACCCAGCAGGACACGGTCGAACTTGGCCGGCATTTTGCCGTCGGCTTCCAGCCTTTCGTTCTCTTCCAGTACCGCTGCGTACTCAACCTGCTCACCCTGGATCAGGCTGGAATCGCCGGTTTCGGTGATCTCAACCTTGCGCAGCATCTGACGAACGATCGTTTCGATGTGCTTGTCGTTGATGCCTACGCCCTGCAGACGGTAAACGTCCTGGATCTCGCTGACGATGTAGTTGGCCAGAGCCGGCACACCCAGTACACGCAGGATATCGTGAGCGTTGGACGGGCCATCAGAGATAACCTCACCCTTCTCAACGGTTTCACCTTCGAATACGTTCAGGTTACGCCATTTCTGGATCATCGTTTCATGCGGATCAGATCCGTCAGTCGGCGTGATCACGATGCGGCGCTTGCCTTTAGTTTCCTTGCCGAAGGTAACGGTACCGGAGACTTCCGCCAGTACGGCAGACTCTTTCGGCTTACGCGCTTCAAACAGGTCAGCAACTCGCGGCAGACCACCGGTGATGTCCTTGTTGACCGTGCCTTCCTGAGGCAGACGCGCCAGGATGTCACCGATCTGTACTTCAGCGTTGTCGTTCAGGGTAACGATGGACTTGGCCGGCAGCAGATACTGCGCAGGCATTTCGGTACCCGCCAGGAACACATCATTGCCGTTCGCGTCGACCAGCTTGATCATCGGACGGATATCTTTACCCGCCTGCGGACGATCCTTCGCATCGAGAACCTCGATGGTGGACAGGCCGGTCAGCTCATCTGTCTGACGCTTGATGGTGATACCGTCTTCCATACCCACGAACTGCAGGCGACCAGCCACCTCGGTGATGATCGGGTGGGTGTGCGGGTCCCAGTTCGCCACGATGGCGCCAGGCTCAACGAAGTTACCGTCGCGCACCTTGATGATCGCACCGTACGGCAGCCTGTAGCGCTCACGCTCACGGCCGTGCTCGTCGGTCACACCCAGCTCACCGGAGCGGGAAGTCGCCACGATGGTGCTGTCGGTACGTTCTACGTACTTCAGGTTATGCAGACGTACGGTACCGCCGTTCTTGACCTGGATGCTGTCAACGGCTGCAGCTCGTGACGCCGCACCACCGATGTGGAACGTACGCATGGTCAGCTGTGTACCCGGCTCACCGATGGACTGTGCAGCGATAACACCGACAGATTCACCGATGTTCACCTGGTGACCGCGACCGAGGTCACGACCGTAACAGGCGGAACAGATACCGTGACGGGACTGACAGGTAATCGGAGAACGTACTTTGATCTCATCGATACTGCTGTACGCTTCTTCGTTTTCGAGACGCGCAACCCAGGCTTCGTCGATCAGTGTTCCGGCCGGAATCAGCGTGTCGTCACCGGCAGGTGTCAGCACATCGTCAGCAACGACTCGACCCAGCACTCGCTCACCCAGCGGTATAACGATATCGCCGCCCTCGATCATCGGCTGCACGACCATGCCTTCGTCGGTGCCGCAATCGACTTCGGTGATAACTACGTCCTGTGCCACGTCAACGAGACGACGGGTCAGGTAACCGGAGTTCGCTGTCTTCAGTGCGGTATCCGCCAGACCCTTACGAGCACCGTGGGTCGAGATGAAGTACTGGAGTACGTTCAGACCTTCACGGAAGTTCGCCACGATCGGCGTTTCGATGATGGAGCCGTCCGGCTTCGCCATCAGACCACGCATACCCGCCAGCTGACGGATCTGGGCGGCGCTACCACGGGCACCGGAGTCGGCCATCATGTAGACGGAGTTGAAAGACTCCTGCTCTACGGCGACGCCTTCAGAGTTGGTGACCAGATCGACCTTCAGGTTGTCCATCATCTTCTTGGCCAGCACTTCGTTCGCGCGGGACCAGATATCCACAACCTTGTTGTACTTCTCGCCCTGGGTTACCAGGCCGTCACCGAACTGACGCTCGATCTCTTTAACTTCAGCATCGGCTTCAGCGATGATGCCAACCTTCTCGTCAGGGATAACGAAGTCGTTAACACCGATGGAAGCACCAGACACGGTTGCCTGACGGAAGCCCATGTACATCAGCTGGTCAGCAAAGATAACAGTATCTTTCAGACCGCAGCGACGGTACGCCTCGTTCAGCAGGCGGGAGATCGCCTTCTTCTTCATCGCCTGGTTGACCAGCTCGAACGGCAGGCCAGCCGGAACGATATCGAACAGCATGGCACGACCAACGGTGGTCTCCTGCAGGCCGTAACGCTTCTCGACGTTACCTTCGATATCGCGAATGGTTTCGTGGATACGTACTTTGACACGCGCCTGCAGGTGAACCTGGCCGGCGCCGTAGGCACGCTGAATTTCCTTGATGTCGGAGAACACCATACCTTCGCCCTGAGCAGCAACGCGCTCACGGGTCATGTAGTACAGACCCAGTACCACGTCCTGGGACGGTACGATGATCGGCTCACCGTTCGCAGGCGACAGGATGTTGTTGGTAGACATCATCAGTGCACGCGCTTCAAGCTGAGCTTCGATGGTCAGCGGCACGTGAACGGCCATCTGGTCACCGTCGAAGTCGGCGTTGTACGCAGCACACACCAGCGGGTGCAGCTGGATCGCCTTACCTTCGATCAGTACCGGCTCAAACGCCTGGATACCGAGACGGTGCAGGGTCGGTGCACGGTTCAGCAGAACCGGGTGCTCGCGGATAACTTCGTCGAGGATATCCCATACCAGCGGTTCTTCGCGCTCAACCATCTTCTTGGCAGCTTTGATGGTGGTGGCGTAGCCACGCAGTTCAAGCTTGGAGAAGATGAACGGCTTGAACAGCTCGAGCGCCATTTTCTTCGGCAGACCGCACTGGTGCAGACGCAGGTACGGACCGACCACGATGACGGAACGACCGGAGTAGTCAACACGCTTACCGAGCAGGTTCTGACGGAAACGACCCTGCTTACCCTTGATCATGTCAGCCAGGGATTTCAGCGGGCGCTTGTTGGAACCGGTAATAGCACGACCGCGACGGCCGTTATCCAGCAGCGCATCAACAGATTCCTGCAGCATACGCTTCTCGTTACGCACGATGATATCCGGCGCATTGAGGTCGAGCAGACGCTTCAGACGGTTGTTACGGTTGATAACGCGACGATACAGATCGTTCAGGTCAGAGGTCGCAAAACGACCGCCATCCAGCGGTACCAGCGGACGCAGATCAGGCGGCAGTACCGGCAGCACTTCCATGATCATCCACTGCGGATCGTTGCCGGACTTGTGGAAAGCCTCGATCAGCTTCAGACGCTTGGACAGCTTCTTGATCTTGGTTTCAGAGTTGGTCTGCGGAATCTCTTCCCGCATACGCTGGATCTCTTCTTCCAGATCGATGGAAACCAGCAGCTCCTTGATCGCCTCGGCACCCATACGGGCGTCAAATTCGTCACCGAACTCTTCCAGGGATTCAAAGTACTGTTCGTCGTTGAGCATCTGGCCACGCTCAAGCGTAGTCATGCCCGGGTCAATTACGACGAAGGATTCGAAGTACAGCACACGCTCGATATCACGCAGCGTCATATCCAGCATCAGACCGATACGGGACGGCAGTGACTTCAGGAACCAGATGTGCGCAACAGGAGAAGCCAGCTCGATATGACCCATGCGCTCACGACGCACTTTGGTCATGGTCACTTCGACGCCACACTTCTCACAGATAACACCGCGGTGCTTCATGCGCTTGTACTTACCGCACAGGCACTCGTAGTCCTTGATCGGGCCAAAGATCTTGGCACAGAACAGACCATCGCGCTCAGGCTTGAACGTACGGTAGTTGATGGTCTCCGGCTTTTTAACTTCACCGTAAGACCAGGAACGGATCATCTCCGGCGAGGCCAGCGAGATTCGAATGGAATCGAACTCGTCGGACGGGCCCTGGGACTTCAGCAGATTCAGCAGATCTTTCATTGTCTATAGCTCCTACGCGGAGTTCTCAGCGCCGGTATTCCCCGCGACTGGGGAACACCGGCTGGTGATCGTTAGGGACTTACTCGCTCTCAAGCTCGATATCGATACCGAGAGAGCGGATCTCCTTGATCAACACGTTGAACGATTCCGGCATACCCGGTTCCATTCTGTGATCGCCATCGACGATGTTCTTGTACATCTTCGTACGGCCGTTCACATCGTCCGACTTCACGGTCAGCATCTCCTGCAGAGTGTAGGCCGCGCCGTATGCTTCCAGCGCCCAGACCTCCATCTCACCGAAGCGCTGGCCACCGAACTGCGCCTTACCACCCAGCGGCTGCTGGGTAACCAGGCTGTAGGAACCGGTAGAACGCGCGTGCATCTTGTCGTCGACCAGGTGGTTCAGCTTCAGCATGTACATGTAGCCAACGGTGGTCTTACGGTCGAACTGATCGCCCGTGCGGCCGTCGTAAAGCTGGAACTGACCGGAATCATCCAGATCAGCCAGACGCAGCAGCGCCTTGATTTCAGCCTCTTTGGCACCGTCAAATACCGGAGTTGCCAGCGGTACACCACGCTTGAGGTTCTTCGCAAGATCCAGAACCTCTTCATCGGAGAAGCTGTCCAGCGCTTCCTTGCGGGAGCACTCCAGTTCACCGTGAACGCCGTTGTAGATCTCGCCGAGGAAACCACGCACTTCCTGCACGGTTTCAGCCTTGGCGCGCTCTTTGTCCAGCATCACGTTGATCTTGCGACCCAGACCGGTAGCAGCCATACCCAGGTGGGTTTCCAGGATCTGACCGACGTTCATACGGGACGGTACACCCAGCGGGTTCAGCACGATATCCACAGGCTCGCCATGCTCGTCGTACGGCATGTCTTCAACCGGCATGATAACGGAGATAACACCCTTGTTACCGTGACGACCGGCCATCTTATCACCCGGCTGTACGCGACGCTTGGTAGCCACGTAAACCTTGACGATTTTCAGTACGCCCGGCGCCAGGTCGTCGCCAGTCTGCAGCTTGCGCTTCTTGTCTTCGAAACGCTTGTCCAGGTTCTCGCTACGCTCTTCCAGCTGCTTCTGAGCCAGTTCCAGCATCTCCTGAGCGGACTCGTCCGCTACACGGATCTTGAACCAGTCAGACTTCTTCAGAGTGTGCAGGAACTCGGAGGTGATCTCGTCACCCTTCTTCAGACCCGCGCCACCGTCAGCCTTCAGGCCAACCAGGGTGCGTTCGAGACGCTCGAATACTGCCTGCTCAACGATACGCAGCTCTTCGTTGAGGTCCTTGCGGATAGCATCCAGCTCGGACTTCTCGATGGAGAGCGCACGCTCGTCCTTGGCAACACCGTCACGGGTGAAGACCTGAACGTCGATAACCTTACCCAGGGTACCGGTCTTGACGCGCAGGGAGGTGTCCTTAACGTCGGACGCCTTCTCACCGAAGATCGCACGCAGCAGTTTCTCTTCCGGAGTCAGCTGGGTTTCACCCTTCGGCGTTACCTTACCAACCAGGATGTCGCCCGGGCCTACTTCAGCACCGATGTGAACAATGCCGGACTCGTCGAGTTTAGCCAGCGCCGCTTCACCGACGTTCGGGATATCGGAGGTGATCTCCTCAGGCCCCAGCTTGGTGTCACGCGCCACACAGGTCAGTTCCTGAATGTGGATCGTGGTGAAACGGTCTTCCTGAACCACACGCTCAGAGATGAGGATGGAGTCCTCGAAGTTGTAACCGTTCCACGGCATGAACGCGATACGCATGTTCTGACCCAGGGCCAGCTCACCCATATCAACGGACGGGCCGTCAGCCATCACGTCGCCACGCTGCACGGTTTCACCAGGACGCACGATGGCGCGCTGGTTGATGCAGGTGTTCTGGTTGGAGCGGGTGTACTTGGTCAGGTTGTAGATGTCGACACCAGCGTCGCCAGCTTCAACTTCTTCATCGTGCACACGCACAACCACACGGCTGGCGTCGACAGACTCGATCACACCACCACGACGGGCAACGACACAGACACCGGAGTCCTGAGCCACGTTACGCTCAAGGCCAGTACCTACCAGCGGCTTCTCGGCGCGCAGTGTCGGTACAGCCTGACGCTGCATGTTGGAACCCATCAATGCACGGTTCGCGTCATCGTGTTCCAGGAACGGGATCAGAGAGGCCGCAACAGATACCACCTGACGCGGAGATACGTCCATGTACTGGACCTTCTCTTTCGGCGTCACGGTGAATTCGTTCATGTGACGGACCGCTACCAGCTCGTCGGTCAGTTCCATCTGCTCGTTCATTGCAGCGGAAGCCTGAGCGATAACGTACTTGCTCTCTTCGATCGCAGACAGGTAGTCGATTTCGTCGGTAACCTTGCCATCGATAACGCGACGGTACGGAGTCTCAAGGAAGCCGTAGTCGTTGGTACGCGCAAACACTGCCAGCGAGTTGATCAGACCGATGTTCGGACCTTCAGGCGTCTCGATAGGACATACGCGACCGTAGTGAGTCGGGTGTACGTCTCGAACCTCGAAGCCCGCACGCTCACGGGTCAAACCACCCGGGCCCAGTGCAGAGACACGACGCTTGTGCGTGATCTCGGACAGCGGGTTGTTCTGGTCCATGAACTGGGACAGCTGGGAGGAACCAAAGAACTCTTTGATTGCCGCAGCGACCGGCTTGGCGTTGATCAGATCCTGGGGCATCAGGTTGTCGGCTTCTGCCATGGACAGACGCTCGCGAACCGCACGCTCAACACGGACCAGACCGACACGGAACTGGTTCTCAGCCATTTCACCGACGGAACGGATACGACGGTTACCCAGGTGGTCGATATCATCGACAACGCCCTGACCGTTACGGATCTCGATCAACGTCTTCATGACCGCCAGGATGTCATCCTTGTCCAGGATGCCGGAACCGGTCTCTTCAGCACGGCCCAGACGGCGGTTGAACTTCATGCGACCTACCGCAGACAGATCGTAACGCTCTTCAGAGAAGAACAGGTTCTCGAACAGACCTTCCGCGGACTCTTTAGTCGGCGGCTCGCCCGGACGCATCATGCGATAGATTTCGACCAACGCTTCCAGCTGGTTGCGGGTCGGGTCGATACGCAGGGTATCGGAGATAAATGGACCACAGTCGAGATCGTTGGTGTACAGAGTCTCGAGGCGATCGATGCCAGCGGCCTGGATCTTGGCGATCAGGTCTTCGGTCACTTCGGTGTTGCACGGAGCGAACACTTCACCGGTAGACGGATCGATCAGATCTTTAGCCAGGGCTTTGCCGATCAGGTATTCAGCCGGAGTATTCAGCTGCTGCATACCCGCCTGCTGCATCTGGCGGATGTGGCGCGGAGTGATACGACGACCCGCTTCCACAATGGTCTTGCCTTCAGGATCCTTGATCTCGAAGGTCATGGTCTCACCGCGCAGACGCTCAGGGATCAGATCCATCCAGATCTGATCGCCTTCCAGGGTCCAGCCGGTGTTCTCAAAGAACGTCTCGAGGATCTCTTCAGCCTGGTAGCCGAGTGCGCGCAGCAGGATAGTTGCCGGCAGCTTACGGCGACGGTCGATACGAACGAACAGAGCGTCCTTCGGATCGAACTCGAAGTCCAGCCAGGAACCGCGATACGGAATAATTCGTGCGGAGTAAAGCAGCTTGCCAGACGAGTGGGTCTTACCCTTGTCATGGTCAAAGAATACACCCGGTGAACGGTGCAGCTGCGATACGATAACTCGCTCGGTACCGTTTACAACGAAGGTACCGTTTTCAGTCATCAGGGGCATTTCGCCCATGTAGACTTCCTGCTCTTTGATATCTTTGATCGCCTTGGTGGAGGAATCACGATCGTAGATAATCAGGCGTACTTTTACGCGCAGCGGAGCAGCATAGGTCACACCACGCTGTTGACATTCATTGACGTCAAAAACGGGTTCACCGAGGCGGTAACCGGCGTATTCCAGCGCTGCGTTTCCGGAATAGGAAACGATCGGGAATACAGAATTGAATGCAGCGTGCAGCCCTTCGTCCTTGCGCCCCTGCGCCTGGTCGGAGCCCGCTTGCAGAAACTTGCGGTAAGAATCGAGCTGAATCGCAAGCAGATATGGCACATCCATGACCTGCGGCAGCTTACCGAAATTCTTACGTATGCGTTTCTTCTCAGTGTATGAATAAGCCATCAGTGTTCCCCAGCATGTGCACCTAGGTTGAGAAGCCAGCCGCCGAATGGCGGGCTGTTATACCGTTAAATTTGTTGTCTACAAATAACGGAAAAAGGCCGGTGGCATTTCGCCACCAGCCATACGTCGTTAAGCAGTATTACGCTGCTTGCAACGCATCAAAGCGATTACTTGAGCTCAACAGTAGCGCCGGCTTCTTCCAGTGCTTTCTTGAGTTCTTCAGCTTCTTCTTTAGAAGCGCCTTCTTTGATGGTGGCCGGAGCGCCGTCAACCATCTCTTTCGCTTCTTTCAGGCCCAGGCCGGTAGCGCCACGGACAGCCTTGATGACGTTGACTTTCTTGTCGCCGGCAGCAGCCAGGATTACGTCGAATTCAGTCTGCTCTTCAGCAGCCGCACCAGCTTCAGCCGGGCCAGCAACTACTGCAGCTGCAGCAGAAACACCGAATTTTTCTTCCATTGCAGAAACCAGTTCTACAACGTCCATGACAGACATTTCAGCGATAGCGTTGATGATATCTTCTTTAGACAGAGACATTTCTTAAATCCTATAAACGTGCGTTAAATCGTGAAGGGACGCGCCTCGTACTTATATAAGTACCGATTACGCGGCCGCTCCTTCTTTTTGATCGCGAACAGCAGCCAAAGTACGTACAAGCTTGCCGGCAGCTGCTTCTTTCATGCAGCTCATCAGCTTCGCCAGTGCCTCGTCGTAAGTCGGCAGGCTAGCCAGTACGTTGATGTCCACAACTGCGCCTTCGAAGGCAGCAGCTTTCAGCTCGAGCTTCTCATTGCCTTTAGCAAAGTCTTTCAGGATGCGAGCGCCAGCGCCCGGGTGCTCCTGAGAGAAAGCAATGATAGTCGGACCGACGAAAGTGCCAGACAGACACTCGTAATCGGTGCCTTCAACTGCACGACGTGCCAGGGTGTTACGAACGACTTTCAGCCATACACCGTTGTCACGCGCCTGCTTACGCAGAGCAGTCATATCGCCCACTTCAACGCCACGGGAATCCGCAACGACAGCAGAGAGCGCATTCTTGGCAGCTTCCTGGACTTCAGCGACGATCGCTTTTTTGTCTTCGAGTCCTAATGCCACAATTTACTCCTGGATTGAGTCTTTCGACTTATTACCAACCACCCCGCTTACGCGAGGTTGAGTACGGTGGTCTCGATTCACGCGTGAATCACACCGTCTGCGCAGGCTGGTTGGCCCATTAAGGCAGATACTGCAAGCAGCTCTGCCACCTGCGGTCTTTGACGGCCTTCGTCTCTGTCACAGAGGTCACGAAGACCCTCAAAAAACCTTTATAGAGCCCGCCGCGCGGCAGGCCCAAACATCGATCAAACGGACAGTGAGCCCTGATCGACGAGAAGGCCCGGTCCCATAGTGGTAGACAGGGTAACCTTCTTCAGATAAACACCTTTAGCGCTGGACGGCTTGAGCTTTTTCAGGTCAGCGATCAGGGCTTCGATGTTCTCTTTAACTGCTACTTCGCTGAAGCCAAGCTTACCAACGGAGCAGTGGATGATACCGTTCTTGTCAGTACGGAAACGTACCTGACCAGCCTTGGCGTTGTTAACTGCAGTAACAACGTCAGGAGTAACGGTACCAACTTTCGGGTTCGGCATCAGGCCGCGGGGACCCAGGATCTGGCCCAGCTGACCGACAACGCGCATCGCGTCCGGAGTCGCGATAACTACGTCGAAGTCCAGGTTGCCAGCCTTAACCTGCTCAGCCAGGTCGTCGAAACCGACGATATCAGCACCAGCAGCTTTGGCTTTCTCAGCGTTTTCACCCTGAGCAAATACAGCAACACGAACGTCTTTACCGGTGCCGTGCGGCAGTACGGTAGAACCACGAACGACCTGGTCGGATTTACGCGGGTCGACACCCAGGTTAACCGCAACATCCAGGGATTCGGTGAACTTAACTGCAGAGACGTCAGCCAGAACTGCTACGGCTTCGTCGATTGAATACAGCTTGCCCGCTTCAACTTTTTCGCGGATCGCCTTCTGGCGCTTAGTCAGCTTAGCCATTACTCATCACCTTCTACAGTCAGACCCATAGCACGCGCGCTACCTGCGATGGTGCGAACAGCAGCATCCATGTCAGCAGCGGTCAGATCCGGCATTTTAACGGTCGCAACTTCTTCCAGCTGAGCACGGGTAACGTGACCCACTTTCTCAGTGTTCGGACGTGCAGAACCGCTTTTCAGGCCTACTGCTTTTTTCAGCAGGATAGACGCCGGCGGAGTCTTGGTGATAAATGTAAAGCTGCGGTCGCTGTATACAGTGATAACGACAGGAATCGGCAGACCCGCTTCCATGCTCTGAGTCTGGGCGTTGAACGCTTTACAGAACTCCATGATGTTAACACCGTGCTGACCCAGAGCCGGACCTACTGGAGGACTCGGGTTAGCCTGACCAGCTTTTACCTGCAGCTTGATGTAAGCATTAATTTTCTTAGCCATTTAAGCTACTCCTGAGGGTGCAAACGCCTTGCGGCTCCCCTTTCTCTCACAACAAGAGGGCGACCGCGCAAACGCGATCACCCTCCCCATTAAATCAACTAGTGATCAAGCCTTCTCGACCTGACCAAACTCCAACTCGACAGGTGTAGAGCGCCCGAAAATAAGCACTGCCACCTGAAGACGGTTTTTCTCGTAATTGACTTCTTCGACCACACCGTTGAAATCTGCGAACGGGCCATCGATAACGCGCACCATTTCGCCAGGTTCGAAGACAGTCTTTGGCCTCGGCTTATCCACACCGCTTTCTACGCGCTGCAGAATTTCGTTAGCCTCTTTTTCGGTAATCGGGGCCGGCTTGTCAGCAGTACCACCGATAAAGCCCAGCACGCGAGGCGTATCTTTCACCAGGTGCCAGGTTTGGTCATTCATGACCATGTTCACAAGTACGTAGCCGGGGTAAAACTTCCGCTCGGACTTACGTTTTTTACCATCACGAATCTCGACCACTTCTTCGGTCGGCACCAGGATATCCCCAAAGAGATCCTGCATTTCGTGACGATTAACGCTTTCGATCAGCGCCTCTTTTACCTTCTTCTCATAGTTGGAGTAGGCATGCACAACGTACCAGCGCTTCTTTTCGGTCTCCATGCTATCTCCTTAGCCTATGACGCCAGACACCAGCCAACCCAGCAGCGAATCCAGACCCCAGAGCAGAAGCCCTACGATCAGCACCGCCACAACAACGATAGCTGTGGTCTGCAGAGTTTCCTGGCGTGTCGGCCAGACTACTTTGCGAATTTCGTTCTTGGCTTCTTTAAAAAGCTGAAAGAACGCACGACCCTTGGCCGTCTGAAAGGCAACAAAACCCGCCACCAGCGCCAGAGCCAGCAGAGCAAGCACGCGATAAAGTAGCGACTCGCCGGAAAATACGGAATTACCGACTACACCTACCGCCACGATTGCAATGACGACAAGCCACTTCAGGGCGTCTAGTTTTGAACCTTCGGAAGTCACTTTGGAATTCACGCTAGGAGCCTCAAAAAGGTGAAAGCTTGCGCTTTACGTGACGCCATCCCAGATAAGGAATGGCAGGCCAGGAGGGAATCGAACCCCCAACCTGCGGTTTTGGAGACCGCTGCTCTGCCAATTGAGCTACTGGCCTACTGCATAATAGGGAGGCACATTATAGGCACCTCCCTAGTGCTTGGCAACACTAAATGTCAGATTAAGCAGTAATTTTTGAAACTACGCCGGCACCAACAGTACGACCACCTTCACGGATAGCGAAGCGCAGACCTTCTTCCATCGCGATCGGGTTGATCAGGGTAACGTTCATCTGGACGTTGTCGCCCGGCATTACCATCTCAACGCCTTCCGGCAGCTCAACCGCACCGGTGATATCGGTAGTACGGAAGTAGAACTGCGGACGGTAGCCTTTGAAGAACGGAGTGTGACGACCGCCTTCTTCTTTGCTCAGTACGTATACTTCGCCTTCGAAGCCAGTGTGCGGAGTGATAGAGCCCGGCTTAGACAGGACCTGACCACGCTCAACTTCGTCACGCTTGGTACCACGCAGCAGCGCACCAACGTTCTCGCCTGCACGACCTTCGTCAAGCAGCTTGCGGAACATTTCAACACCAGTACAGGTAGTAGTCTGGGTATCACGAATACCGACGATCTCGATGGTGTCGCCAGTTTTCAGGATGCCACGCTCGATACGACCGGTAACAACGGTACCACGACCAGAGATAGAGAATACGTCCTCGATCGGCATCAGGAACGGCTGATCGATCGCACGCTCCGGTTCCGGGATGTATTCGTCCAGGGTTTCAACCAGCTTCTTAACAGCGGTAGTACCCATTTCGTTGTCGTCTTCGCCGTTCAGAGCCATCAGCGCAGAACCAACGATGATCGGAGTGTCGTCACCCGGGAAGTCGTAGTTGTCCAGCAGTTCGCGGACTTCCATTTCGACCAGCTCGAGCAGCTCTTCGTCGTCGACCATGTCGGCTTTGTTCAGGAAGACTACGATGTACGGCACGCCAACCTGACGAGACAACAGGATGTGCTCACGAGTCTGCGGCATGGGGCCGTCAGCAGCGGAACATACCAGGATAGCGCCGTCCATCTGAGCAGCACCGGTGATCATGTTCTTGACGTAGTCAGCGTGTCCCGGGCAGTCAACGTGCGCGTAGTGGCGAGTCGGGGACTCGTACTCAACGTGAGAAGTGTTGATGGTGATACCACGATCACGCTCTTCCGGTGCCTTATCGATACCGTCAAACGCAACGGCAGCGCCGCCCCAAACTTCTGAACATACGCGAGTCAGCGCAGCAGTCAGAGTGGTTTTACCATGGTCAACGTGACCGATGGTGCCGACGTTTACGTGCGGCTTGCTACGAGAAAAAGCTTCTTTAGCCATCTGAAGTTCCCAACCTGTTCGGAATGAATACCTGGGTCGCCAAATACGAAAAAGGGTAGACATATCACTATATCTACCCTTCTTAAAACTGGAGCTCATGGGCGGATTTGAACCGCCGACCTCACCCTTACCAAGGGTGTGCTCTACCCCTGAGCTACATGAGCACAACAACGTGTGGAGCGGGTAGCGGGAATCGAACCCGCCTCTTCAGCTTGGAAGGCTGAGGTAATAGCCACTATACCATACCCGCCGAAGCCAGCTGATTTACCACAACTTGCACGGGGTATGCGCATGTTGCAGTAGATGGTGGTGAGGGGTGGATTCGAACCACCGAAGCTCGCGCGTCAGATTTACAGTCTGATCCCTTTGGCCACTCGGGAACCCCACCACTACCACTTCGCTGTCTCAACTGGTGCCGGCACGAGGAGTCGAACCCCGGACCTACTGATTACAAGTCAGTTGCTCTACCAACTGAGCTATACCGGCCTTGGCAGCGAAGTGGGGCGTATCTTACTTATCGCTCCGGGGTGATGCAACCCCTTCGCAACCATTTTTTTCAACTTTTATTCCAGGCCAGGTTCTAAGCACAAGTTGTTTGATTTCACTGGATATTTCGTAACCAGCCAAATGACTCACACGAACCTCCCAGCGACCTCGCTCAGCGGTCTGTTCCAGCACCCGGGTACGCGCGCCGATATCAGCCGGAAGCTGCTGACGCACAGCATCCAGCGCCGCCCGGTTATCGAAACTGCCGAACGACAGATTCGCTCCGCGACTTTCCGGCACCCAGCCCTGCTGGGCCAGCTCATCCAGCAAGGCGATGCGTCTTGCCGAATCCGCCGGCAAGGGTAGCACCAGCCGCCAGCCAACCACTTCCGCTGGCAGAGGCGACGCCTGTGCCGTCACTGGTTCGGGCTCCAGCATACGCAGCAGACGTTGCGCCTCCGACTCGGAGCTTAACGACGTATAGTCGAAACAGACGCGCTCACGGGCCGGCAGCCTGTCGCCGGCATCCAGCTCGTTAAGCAAGCGTAGATCCCCAACCGCCACATCGGCATTATCCGCGGCCACCGGCGCCGCCGCCTGGCGCTGGGCATACCAGAAAAACAGCAGCGCATTGGCCAGCAAAAGCAGCAGAAAAAACCAGCGTACGATCATACCGAGCCCCCCAGCGAATGGGCCAAACCATCCAGCACCAGGTCGGGATGCCACTCCCCCCTATCGGCAAGACGATGAAACAGGGCACCATCGCCACCGGTGACAAAAAGCCTCTCCCCGGGCGCCAGGCTTTTAAGCACCCGCTGCACCAGCGCATCGAACATAAAGTCAGAACCCCTTGTTACCGCATCGCTGGTGCACTTGCCGGGGGATGGGTCAAAACCCTCGGCAGGACGATCCACAAACACCCTGGCCGTGTTTTCCAGCAGAGCGGAACTCAACAGGCGCATTCCGGGCAGGATATAGCCGCCACGATGTTCACCTGAGTCATCAAGATAATCCACGGTGATCGCACTGCCGCAGTCCACGATACAGCAGGCACTACCCGCCTTATCCCAGGCCGCAAGCATCACCAACCAGCGATCCACCCCCATCAGAGAGGGCTGGGCGTAACTGTTCTTAACCCCGGCACAGGCAGCGACGGTACGTGCAAACAGGGGCGATGGCAGGCCGGCCTCAACGATATAACCGGCAAGTTCGAGATTAAAAGATTCATCGGCCACCGAGGCGACATGGACGGATTCGACCGATTCGAGAACTTTAAAGCTGAGTGCTGAAAGAGTGTCCACCGCAATACGGGCCGATGCACTTGGCAACTGATCCGGCAACTGACCCGGCTCTCGCAGGCGCCACTTCAGAAAGCTGTTGCCGACGTCGATCTCTAGAATCATTCCATTGCCCTGAGGCTGACCTCGCCACCGTAATAACTGCGTATCTGCCCGCCACTTTCAAGCAGCAGCGCGCCACTTTCATCGACTCCCCGGCAGATACCATCGACCTCATCCTGGCCGCTGATCAGACGGATACGACTATCACGGTGCGCATTGGCCTCCTGCCACTCCTCGCGCAGGGCGCCAAAGCCATCCCGCTCAAAGCTATCCAGGGTTTCGAGCAATTCCTCGACCAGCACCGCCAGCAGCGCATTGCGCCCCGGATGGTTATCGGTCAGGGAAGCGACATCAACAAACGGCTGAGTGACCTTGTCTGCCTGCGCAGCCGGCATCGATACATTCACCCCGACCCCGATCACCACCTGGCATTCGCCGGCCGCATCGCCGCTGATCTCAATCAGAATGCCCGCGAGCTTGCGTCCATCGCTGAGCAGATCATTGGGCCACTTCAGCTGCACGCCGTTAACGCCAACCCTGGCAAGGCCGCGCCGCAGCGCCACCCCTACAGCGAGACTCAATCCCTCCAGCGCCGCAACACCGGCGGAAAAGCGCCAGGCCAGGGAGAAACAAAGATTGGCAGCATAGGGACTGACCCAGTCACGTCCACGCCGGCCACGCCCCTTGGCCTGATACTCCGCCGCAAACAGGCCTGAGCGACAACCACGGTTCAGCGCCTGCAGCGCCAGCACGTTGGTCGAGGCCACTTCACCCTCAAACACCACCTCTTCGAGTCGATCACTGGCGGGCGAGGAGAGCTGATCGCTAAAACGTTCCAGATCGAGAAGATCAAGGCCTGCAGGTATACGGTAACCCCGTCCCTTAACGCTATACACCTCTATACCGAGCATCTCAATACGCTGAATCTGCTTCCACACCGCTGAGCGGCTTACACCCAGCGCCTCCCCCAGTTCACGCCCGGAGTGAAAAGCGCCATCGGCCATCAGGTTCAACAGTTTGGTTAACGACATCAGTTGTTACGCTCCAGCACGATAAAGCTGTAGTCATAGGGGTTAGTGTCACTGGCGGAAAAGTCTTCACGCCCCACTTCACGCCACTCATCAGTTGTGAGCTCCGGGAAGTAGGCATCACCCTCAACCGACGCGTGCACCTGGGTCAGATACAGGCGCTGAGTCTGCGGCAGCATCTGCCGGTAGATCTCGGCACCGCCCATCACCACCGCCTCATCAACACCATCGATCTCTGCCTGGGCCGCAGCATGTTCCAGCGCCTGATCCAGGGAGGCAGTCACTACCACGCCCGACACCTGCCAATCGGCATCCCGGGTAACGACGATATTGCAGCGCCCCGGCAGCGGCCGGCCGATCGATTCATAGGTCTTACGCCCCATGATGATCGGCTTGCCCAGGGTCACGCGCTTGAAGTATTTCAGGTCTTCCGGCAGGTACCAGGGCAGTTTGTTGTCATTGCCGATAACGCGATTCTCGGCCTGGGCGACGATCATAGCCAGTTTCATGCGATCTCCTTGATGAACACGCCTTTCATGAACAAGCCTCAGATCGAAATCGGGGCACGGATGACCGGAGCGGGATCGTAATCCAGCACCTCAAAATCATCGAATTCATAGTCAAAAATCGTCGCGGGACGACGCTTGATGCGCAGCTTCGGCAGCGGGCGAGGCTCACGGGAGAGCTGCTCCTGCACGATACTCTCATCGTTCAGGTGATTGGCGTACAGATGCAGGTCACCAAAAGTCAGCACGAACTCGCCCACATCCAGATCACACTGCTGCGCCACCATATGGGTCAGCAACGCATAGCTGGCGATATTGAACGGCACACCAAGGAAGTAATCCGCACTGCGCTGATACAGCTGGCAACTGAGGCGTCCGTTGGCCACATAGAACTGGAACAGGGTATGACAGGGAGGTAATGCCGCCTTGCCGTTACGCACGTTTTCCTGCGGGCTGACCGACTCGTCCGGCAGATCAGCCGGATTCCAGCCGCTGACGATCAAACGGCGGGAGTTCGGGTTGCGCCTGATCTGTTCAATCAAGCTGGAGATCTGATCGATGGTGGAACCGTCCGGGCAGGACCAGGAGCGCCACTGTTTGCCGTAGATAGGCCCCAGGTCGCCATCCTCCAATGCCCACTCATCCCAGATGGTAACGCCGTGCTCGTTGAGCCAGTTGTTATCGGTGTTGCCGTCGAGGAACCAGAGCAGCTCATAGATGATCGACCGCAGATGCACTTTCTTGGTGGTCAGCAGGGGAAAGCCCTGCTGGAGATCAAAACGCAGCTGACGCCCAAACAACGAACGCGTACCTGTACCGGTACGGTCGCCCTTGTCGACGCCCTGCTCCACTATTTCGCGCATCAAATCGAGGTATTGTTGCATACAGCCTTTTCTTTAAATCCGAGTAGTTCTACTGGCTAGATACTTTACCGCTTAACGGCAGTGGGCGCACGACGGCCGTACGCCATCACCAGCAGCAAAATACCGCCGACAATCATTGGCGCAGACAGCAACTGCCCCATGGTGAGCCAGTCAAACGCCAGGAAGCCGAGCTGCTCATCGGGCTCACGGAAGAACTCCACACTGGAGCGGAACACGCCGTAGAGCAGAAGAAACAGGCCGGATACCGCCATCCGAGGCCGCGGCTTTGCGGAATACCACCAGAGGATGGCGAACATCACTACGCCTTCCAGTACCGCTTCATAAAGCTGTGAGGGATGCCGCCCCAGACCATCTGCCGCCCGCGGGAAGATAACCCCCCAGGTCTGATAGGTGGGACGCCCCCAGAGCTCGCCGCCGATAAAGTTGCCGACCCGCCCGGCGCCGAGACCGATCGGAATCAACGGCGCGACAAAGTCCGCCAGCTCGAAGAAGCGTTTACCGTGGCGGTGGGAGAACCAGGCGATGGCGACCAGCACACCCAGCAGACCACCATGGAAGGACATCCCTCCCTCCCAGATAGCGAACAGCCAGAGCGGGTCATCGAGGAAATAATCAAAATGGTAGAACAGTACATACCCGCAGCGACCGCCCAGCACGACCCCCAGCGCGCCCCAGAACACCAGGTCGGAGACCTGCTGCTCAGTCCAGCTCGAACCGGGCTGACGCGCACGCCAGCTGCCCAATGCCCAGGCTGCGCCAAAGCCGATCAGATACATCAGTCCGTACCAGTGTACCTTGAGCGGCCCCAGCTCCAGCGCCAGCGGATCTATATCATGAACCCACACAAACTTACCCCTAGAGAAGATTAGTGACGAGAAAACGTACGCCCACAAAGGCGAGAAACGCTGCAAAAATCAGTTTCAGCCGCCGTTGTGGCAGACGATGCGCCAGCCGCGCACCGAAACGTGCGGTCAGGGCGCTGGTCAGCACTATACCCACCAAAGCTGGCAGATAGATGTAACCCAGACTCCATTCCGGCATCTGCGCCTCACCCCACCCGGTCACCACGTTGCCGATCGCACCGACCAGGGCGATAGGCAATCCACAGGCGGAAGACGTTGCCACAGCCTGCGGCATGGTCAGCTGCCGCCAGTGCAGATAGGGCACGGTCAACGTACCACCACCGATACCAAACACCGCAGAGGCGCAGCTTACGCCACTACCGGCAACGATCAGCTCCGGTTTACCCGGGTCTTTATCGCCGGCGGCCGGCAGCAGATTCAACGCCATCTGCAGCGCCACGATCAGGGTGAAACAGCCAAATGCCAGCTGCAGCACACGCCCGGTCAGCATCTCCGCTATCCAGACGCCGCCCAGGGCACCCGCGAGGATTCCGACCGAGATCCAGGGAAAAAGGTTCCAGCTCACAGCACCCTTGGCGTGATGCGCCCGGATTGAAGCGATCGAGGTAAACACGATCGTCCCCAGCGATGTGGCTACCGCCGCATGAGTCAGCACCTCGGGCGCCATTCCCTGGGCGGCAAATGAAAAAATCAGCACAGGCACGATCAGCAGCCCGCCACCTATACCGAACAGGCCGGCCACAAACCCGGCACCGGCTCCCAGCAGCAGGTATAACCCGATTATCTCCAGCATTACGTCAACATCCGTTCTGTTTACCCTGACGAAAAGGGCACTATATTAGGGACTAGACCCGTTTATGAACATCCCCGCTGTACAGGAGCCCCCGCCTTGTGCCTGATCGTTTTCGCCCTCAATGCCGACCCTGACTGGCCATTCTTACTGCTGGCCAACCGGGATGAGTTCCACGCAAGGCCTACACGTTCACTGCACTACTGGCCCGACGCACCGGTTATCGCCGGACGCGATCTTCGCGCCAATGGCAGCTGGATGGGTCTCAGCAGGGATGGACGCTTCGCCGCCCTGACCAACTACCGCGATGGTCGCGAGCCCCTGCAGCAGGGCGCATCCCGGGGGCAGCTGGTCACAGACTTTCTTTGCGGCGACAGGCCCGCCAGCGACTACCTACCCTCGACAGAGGTAAGGTCCGGCTACAACCTGCTCTGGGCAGACGACGGGGGCTTTTTCTACGGCAGTAACCGTGGCGGGAATGTGAAAAGGCTGGACACAGGCATCCACTCGTTGAGCAATGCCCTGCTGGATACGCCCTGGCCCAAGACCAGGCGCGCAAGACAGGCACTGGAACAGGCTCTGGGTACTGGGAAGACAGCCCCCTCAGAACTGATTGAGCTGCTGCACGATGATATCCGCGCTGCCGACGACCAACTGCCCGACACCGGCATCCCTTTCGACAAGGAACAATTACTGTCGAGCTGTTTTATCCACAGCGAGGATTACGGCACCCGGGCCAGCACGCTAATCATGCAGAACAGCGCGGGCGACACGCGGATCATCGAACGTCGCTACGACAGACACGGAGAGCAGAGCGGAGAAACCGATCTGAGCCTGAGGCTAAAACCGCTTGGCATCAGCCCTCAATAAACGGCAGGAACGATTAGTCTTCGCGTCCAGGCAGGCTCGGTCGGGTCAGGCTGCCCAGACCCATCTTTTTCAGCGACGTGCGCAGGTATTGATGAATCGCCTCGGCGTCATCCATACGCATTACCCGCTGCAGTAATGAATTGGCCTTGGCGAGACTGCAGCCGCGGATGGCAGACTTCACTTTTGGCAGGTTATTGGAGTTCATCGACAGCACATCGTACCCCATGGCCATCAGCAGCAGCGCACCGCCCGGATCGGCTGCCATTTCGCCGCAGATCGAAACGGTCTTGTGCTCCTTGCGCGCTTCCTGAGCGATAAACTGCAGCACTTTCAGTACTGCCGGATGATAGGGCGCGTAAAGGTCTGCCACACGGGGGTTGTTACGGTCCACCGCCAGCAGGTACTGGGTCAGGTCGTTGGAACCCACGGAGATGAAATCCACCTTGCGGGCAAAACGACGGGTCAGGTACACCGCTGCTGGCACCTCCACCATGATGCCGATCGGCGGGCGTTCCACATCCAGCCCCTCTTCCTGCAGTTCACGCACGGCGCGGTCGATCTGCTCGACCGCTTCCTCGATTTCATGCATGCAGGTAACCATCGGCAGCATGATACGCAGGTTGCCGTAGCCCAGCGCCGCCCTCAGCATGGCGCGCACCTGCACCAGGAATATCTCGGGGTGATCCAGCGTCACGCGAATACCGCGCCAGCCGAGAAAGGGGTTCTCTTCACTGATCGGGAAATAGGGCAGCGCCTTGTCGCCGCCGATATCCAGCGTACGCATGGTCACCGGCCTGGGCGCAAAGGCTTCCAGCTGGCGACGGTAGATATGCATCTGCTCCTGCTCGCTGGGGAAGAAGTCCCGCGTCATGAACGGAATCTCGGTGCGGTAGAGGCCTATCCCCTCAGCACCGCGCTCCAGTGAACGCTCCACATCACTGGTCAGGCCGGTATTCACCCAGAGCGGCATGCGATAGCCGTCGGTGGTCTGCGCCGGCAGATCGTGCAGGGTCTCCAGGCCAGCGGCGATCATCTGCTCTTCACGCAGAATTTCGCCAAAAGCGTTTTTCAGATCATCGGACGGGTTCACATAGACCCGGCCACTATAGCCATCGAGGATGATGTCGCGGCCATCCATGCGGGTAAACGGCAGATCCACCACCCCCATGGCCGTAGGGATACCCATGGAGCGCGCCAGAATTGCGGCATGGGAGTTGCCCGATCCACTGACGGAAACCAGCCCGACCAGCTTATCTTCAGGCACCAGCCCCAGCATCGCCGGTGACAGGTCATCCGCCACCAGTACGGTCTGGTCCGGATACTCCACCTCGCTGCTGCCGACCCCCTCCTGCAGGTGACTGAGAATCCGCCGCCCCAGATCACGGATATCGGTGGCACGCTCACGCAGGTAGGCATCCTCCATGGAGGAGAACTGACGCACATGGTCGGCCACCACTTCACGCAACGCACCCTGAGCCCAGTTGCCGGCACGGATCCGCTCCACCACCTGGCCGGCCAGGGCGTTATCCTCAAGCATACGCAGATAAACATCGAACAGCGCCTGCTCATCACTGCGCAGCCGCTGTGACAGAGACTTGCTCACTTCACGGATATCATGACGCACTTGTTCCAGCGCTTCGGTAAACTGCGCCACCTCACGCTCGATATCCTTGGCGCGCTTATCCGGCACGCCTTCAAGATCGGCCGGCAGACTCGCTACGAATACCTGACCTATGGCGATGCCCGGCGCCCCTGCCACACCGCTGAAACGACGGTCCTGAACAATCTTGGCCGTTCCACCCAGATTATTGCCTACTGGCTGAATAGAACCCGTGGCTTCGGCATGGGCGATCACCCCGGCCAACTGAGCCGATACGGTTACCAGGAACGCCTCTTCGGATTCATCGAAGCGACGGCGGTCATGCTGCTGCACCACCAGAACGCCCAAAACCTCGCCCTGGTGAATGATCGGCACACCGAGAAAGGCGTGAAAACGTTCTTCACCGGTGGACTGCACGTAAATAAATGAAGGGTGGAGGGAAGCATCCTCCAGGTTGATCGGCTCCGCCCGCTGCCCTACCAGGCCGACCACACCCTCGGTGGGCGACAGGCTGACCACACCCACCGCTTCCCGGTTGAGTCCCTGGGTGGCCTTGAGCACATAGCGCTGAGTGATGGTATCAAGCAGATAGATGGAGCAGACCTGGGTATGCATGGCGCGCTGAATACGCCTGACCGTAAGGTCAAGAACAGACTCAAGATCAGGGGCGGCACTGACCTCCTGGACTATTTTGCGCAGTACGCTCAGCATCGCCATTTGAAGTGCCCCCTACTCTCTTAACGCTCTATAACCTCTATCGCTCTGAAACCGGCTGCAGACGCGCCAGCTTCGGCGATAATTCTCTTAATGCTTTGCGGTAAACCTCTCGTTTGAAAGAGACTACCTGCCCCAGAGGATACCAGTAACTGACCCAGCGCCAGCCATCAAACTCCGGCGAATCAGTCTCGTCTATTCTCACTGCATTGTCATGACTGAGCATGCGCAGCAGGAACCACTTCTGTTTCTGGCCCACACACACAGGGTGTGAGTGGCGCCGAATCATGCGTTTGGGCAGCCGGTAGCGCAACCAGCCTCGGGTGACCGCAAGAATCTCAACGTCCCTTGGCGATAGCCCGATCTCCTCTTTCAGCTCACGAAACATCGCCTGTTCCGGGGTTTCGCGGCCCTGAATACCGCCTTGCGGAAACTGCCAGGCATCCTGCCCTATGCGCCTTGCCCAAAGTACCTGACCCAGCGCGTTGACCAGAATGATGCCGACATTCGGTCTGAACCCGTCTGAATCGATCACAGTTTAATCCCGAAATAACTTATTAATATGAAGCTATTGTTCCATAGATCTACAATCAGGCAAATAGCCTGCCACTTAAGCACCAGTAACCTTTGCCTGCTTAAGCTGCGGCAGTGATTCACTTGGGATAGCTGCCCTCTACGTTACCTGCCTGTCGCTTCACGGCCCGCAAACCTGCATTCCCTGGGCAGGCTTCGTTGCATGGCCTATAACCTGCGCTTATCCTATCCGCCTTACCCTTAAATGTGCCGCAGATGCGGCTGGAACGGAGTGTTCAGACGTGCCCCTGGCTATATTCGATCTCGACAATACCTTACTTAACGGTGACAGTGACCATGCCTGGGGAGAATTCCTCTGCCAACGCGGCATCGTCGACGAGAAAGCTTACCGGGAGGCCAACGACCACTTTTTCCACCAGTATCAAAGCGGCACCATGGATATCCATGAGTTCCTGAATTTCGCCCTGCGACCGCTGGCGAATCACAGCGAAGAGCAGCTCAATGCCTGGCACGACGAATTCATGGCCGAGTGCATCGAGCCGATGATGTTACCGGCAGCGCACGCGCTGCTCGACAAGCACAGGGAACAGGGCGACTTCCTGCTGATCATCACCGCGACCAACAGCTTTGTTACCGGCCCCATTGCCAAACGCCTCGGCGTTGACGCCTTGCTGGCTACGGAACCGGAGCGGATCGGCGATCGCTTTACCGGCCGCGTGGCGGGCACGCCCTGCTTTCAGGATGGAAAAGTAGTACGACTAGACGCCTGGCTGAAGGAAACCGGACACACACTGGCGGGGAGCAGCTTCTACAGCGACTCCCGCAACGATCTACCCCTGCTGGAGAAAGTGGAAAACCCGGTGGCCGTAAATCCGGATGACGCGCTCGCCAATACCGCTCGGGAACGCGGCTGGCCGATCATGGATCTGCGCAGCTGATTTTCAGGCCAGGACCTGCGCCACTCAAATCGCGACCTTGCACTCACGCAGGGTCCGATTCAGCTCCATCATCACCTGACGCCGGGTAATCATGCCCACCAGACGGCCGTTTTCGACCACCGGATAGTTCTTTGGCCTGGCCTTGCTCATCTGCTGCGCCAGGTCGATGACGCTATCCGACGGAGACACGCAAAGCGGTTCCTGGTGCATGATATCGGCCACCTGAATGCGGGCATCACAGTAATAGCTGCTGCTGACCAGATATCTCAAGCAATCATGCTCGGACAGAAAGCCAACCACCTCTTTGCGATCGCCCACCACCGGCAGACCCAGCTGTCCGGACACCAGAATCAGCTCTACCGCCTCCGATAGTGCCATCTGGCCAGACAGCGGGTGCGTCACCGGGAACATCAGGTCACGCACCTGTTTCTGATGAAGCATGACCGACCCTCCTTTAAACGTTAGTCATTGCGACTAAAGTGTGGCAAAGGATCGGCGCTTTTGCCCGCAGCCGGGCAATTATTTCATCAGGGGCAGGGATAGGTGTAACGGTTATGCAGCACTTCGATCTGCTCAACCAGCTCATCACTAAGCTGTAGATCCACCGAGGCGATATTCGCGCGCAACTGCTCCATCTTCGTGGCGCCGATGATGTTACTGCCAAGGAAGTCTCGGCTGTTTACATAGGCCAGCGCCATCATGGCGGGATCGAGACCGGCATTTTTGGCCAGATTTACATAGGCTTCAGTCGCGGCCTGCCCCTGCTCAGACAGATAACGGGCAAACTGCGGAAACTCCACCAGGCGGGAACCTTCAGGGCGAGCGCCACCAAGATACTTGCCGCTGAGCACACCGAACGCCATTGGCGAGTAGGCCAGCAGATCCACCTCTTCACGCAGCATCACCTCGGAGAGCCCCACTTCCAGCGAGCGGTTCAGCAGGTTGTAAGGGTTCTGCACCGAGATCGGACGCGGCAGATTATGCAGTTCCGCCAACTGCAGGTATTTCATCGTGCCCCAGGCGGTCTCGTTGGAGAGGCCGATATAGCGGATCTTGCCCTCGTCCACCAGTTCGCCCAGCACCTGCAGGGTTTCCAGAATCGGCGTACCGTCCTTTTCCGGGCGGTGACCATAAGCCAGCTTGCCAAAATAGTTAGCGACCCGATCCGGCCAGTGCAGCTGGTACAGATCGACGTAATCGGTCTGCAGACGGCTCAGCGAGTCTTCCAGCGCCTTGCGGATGTTGGCACGATCAAGGTGCAGATTCGGACGCAGATAGCTGATCTGTTCGCCAGGGCCTGCCACCTTGGTAGCCAGCACCACCTTGTCACGACTGCCGCGGGCTTTCATCCAGTTACCGATGTATCGCTCGGTATTGCCCTGATAGGCCGGATCAGTCGGCACCGGATACATCTCTGCAGCATCGATCAGGTTCACACCCGCATCCAGGGCGTAATCCATCTGTTCAAACGCTTCCGCTTCGGTATTGGTGCGTCCGAACGTCATGGTACCCAGGGCAATTCGGCTGACCCTGAGATCGGACCGACCCAGCTGTTTGTACTCCATCAATGCTCTCCTTGATTAGCTCTCGGGCGCGAACTGCCTCAGCTTGCCGGCAGCACACGCATGAAATAGGCCTTGAGGTATTCGGTTTCAGGAATCGCCGGGTGGATCGGATGATCGGCCCCCTGGTAACCCTGGGCAAAGATCTGCGCGTAACGATCCAGCTCGCGGCTGTTGGAACGCAGCATATCGACCAGACGCTCTCGCTGCAGATGCATGGAGCAGGAAGCGGAGATCAGGATCCCGTCCTTGGCCAGCAGGCGCATAGCGTAGTTGTTGATACGGGCGTAGGCACGCTCGCCATTCTTGATATCTTTGCGCTTCTGGATAAATGCCGGCGGATCGACGATCACCACATCGAAACGCTCCTTCTCTGCCACCATTCCCTTGCACAGGTCGAAGGCATCGCCCTGCAGGGCACGGAAGCGTCGCTCGCCATCATTGATGCGGGCGTTTTCCGCGGCCACTTCCAGCGCGCCTGCGGATGCATCCAGGCAGGACACCTCCTCGGCACCGGCCGCCAGCGCCTGGGCACCCCAGCCACCCACGTAGCTGAACAGGTCCAGGACCCGCTTACCCTTGACCATGGACTGCATGCGGGCGCGGTTTTCACGGTGGTCATAGAACCAGCCGGTCTTCTGCCCGGTCAGCACCGGCGCCAGCAGACTGACCCCGTTCTCGCTCAAAGGCACCAGCTCCGGCACCAGCCCCTGGACCACCTCAACATAGGTTTCCAGGCCTTCCACCGAGCGCATTTTGCTGTCGTTGCGCAGCACGATGGCGGCGGGCTTGAACACACGGTTAAGGGCATCGATCACCTCGCCCTGCACCCGCTCCATACCGGCCGTTGCGATCTGCACCACGAAGATATCGTAGAAACGGTCGATCACCAGTCCCGGCAGCGCATCAGAATCACCGAACACCAGCCGGTAGCAAGGCTGATCGAACTGGGCGTCACGCAGCGACGCAGCCACTTTTAGACGGTGAGCAATCAGCGAACGATCCAGCATATAGTCGCTGCCGCGGCTGATAATACGCCCGCAGATCAGCGTATTCGGGTTTACGTAGGCCAGCCCCATCACCTTGCCGCGGGCGTTTTCGACCAGTACCTGTTCGCCCGGCTCAAACTCTTTCAGAGGCGTGCGCTTGGTATCGACTTCGTTGCTGTAAATCCAGAGATGGCCACCACGCAGACGGCGATCCGCATTGGCCTGTAGCACCAGGGGTTTGATCTTCATAACTGCCGTATCGCTTGAAATGAGTGTCCCGGCACGAGGCCGGGACAGGGGGAGAGGCTAGCGTCCGCCAATGGGGCGCCGTTATTCTGATTCACACTGCTCAGCATAGGCGTCTGCATCGAGCAGCTCGTCCAGCTCTTCGGGATCGCTGAGCTTTATCTTGAAGAACCAGCCGTCACCATAGGGATCGGAATTCACCAGTTCCGGTGACTCTTCCAGATCCTCGTTGATGGCAATCACCGTACCGCTGAGCGGTGCGTATACATCGGATGCCGCCTTGACCGACTCAACCACGCCGGTTTCGTCGCCGCTGGCGAGCTCTGCATCCAGATCAGGCAGTTCCACGAATACCACGTCACCCAGCAGCTCCTGGGCGTGATCGGTCACACCGATGGTGACAACGCCATCACCCTCTTCGCGGATCCATTCGTGGCTGGCCACATATTTCAGTTCACTCGGGATATTGCTCATCGTTCGATCCTTTAACTTTGAATCTCAGGAAAACTGCTTCTTGCCCCTGCGCACGAAGGGCGGCTGTATCACTTTAACCACCAACTTCTTGCCGCGCACCTCAACCTCGGCCGTATCGCCGGTAGCCGCAGGAACACGCGCCAGTGCCACGGAGCAACCCAGGGTTGGCGAGAAACCGCCACTGGTGATTTCACCCTCGCCGACACTCTCTCCCACTTTGCCCACCAGTACCTTCTGATGCGAGCGCAGCACACCGCGCCCCTCGAGTACCAGCCCAACCAGTTTAGTCGGCACACCCTCGTTACGCTGCTTTTCCAGCGCATCGCGACCGATAAATCGACGCTCCTCAGGTTCCCAGGCCAGGGTCCAGGCCAGATTGGCTTCCAGCGGCGTCACCTGCTGGTTCATATCCGCGCCGTAGAGGTTCAAACCGGCCTCAAGACGCAGGGTATCACGTGCGCCAAGACCACAGGGCTTGGCTCCGGCGTCGATCAGCGCCTGCCAGAAAGCAACCACCTCTTCATCAGGCAGCATCAGCTCGAGTCCATCTTCGCCGGTATAACCGGTGCGGGCGATAAACCAGCCTTCGGACTCCTGCCCCTGAAACGGTTTCAGACCATCGATCAAACGGGCGCGGCTTTCGCTAAGCACAGAAGCGGTCAGTTTAAGCGCGTTGGGCCCCTGCACGGCGACCATTGCCAGATCCGGCTGCTCATTCAGACTGACATCAAAGCGTACGGCACAATCAACCATCCAGGCCAGATCCACATCGCGGGTACCGCAGTTCACCACCAGGCGGAACCATTCATTGGTTCCCGGCTCGGTCATGCGGTAAACGATCAGGTCATCGATCACACCGCCCTGCTCGTTGAGCATGGTGGTATAGAGCGCCTGCCCCGCATGTTTGAGACGAGCCACATCGTTGGCCAGCAGATAACGCAGGTAAGCCGCGGCCTGACCGCCGGAGACGTCGACGATAGTCATGTGAGAGACATCGAAAAGGCCGACATCGGCTCGAACCTGGTGGTGTTCTTCCACCTGGGAGCCATAATGCAGCGGCATATCCCAGCCGCTGAAATCGACCATTTTGGCGCCAAGCGCCAGATGCTGAGCATGGAGCGGTGTTGTTTTTGTCATCGTTCAACCCATGGGTTGAGGCCCCGGGCCGCTGTACACAACAGGGATACTTAGCAGGGAGTACACGGCCGGCAGCATGAAAAAAAGGGATGACAATGTATCGGCAATTCAGCGCCAGTTCAATGTTTGAACCGGCGCTGCGAATCAGCTTCTCAGGCCAGCGGTCGCCGCGCCAGACGGGGCACCTCGCCACGCAGCCCCATCGCCATAAGCACCAGATGCTGTTTGACTGGAGAGATACGGTCCATCAGGTTCATGCCGCTGGAACGCAGCAGCCGCAGGGGCGCCGGCAGATCGTCAAACAGCCGCCTGAAGCCCTCCATCACCGCCGCGGTCTGGATATTGTCGGCGCGACGCATACGCTGAAAACGGCGCAGTACCGCTTCCTGGGCCCAGTTCTCGCCGCGCTCATGGGCATCGAGTATCACCTCGGCCAGCGCCGCCGCATCGAGAAAGCCCAGGTTCACGCCCTGCCCCGCCAGCGGGTGAATGGTGTGAGCCGCATCGCCCACCAGTGCCAGCCCCGCCTGCACGTAACGCTGCGCATGACGCTGACGCAGCGGATGCACATGGCGTTTATCAACGCTCAGGATATGACCCAGGCGATGTTCAAACGCCTTGCCCAGGGCCTGGCAGAACGACTCGTCATCCAGCGCCATCAGCTCACGGGCGTGGCCCGGCGAGGTGGACCATACGATAGACAGGGTGCGGCCGTTGGGGTGGGCCAGCGGAAGCAGCGCCAAAGGCCCATCTTCAGTGAAACGCTGCCAGCAGGTGCTCTGGTGCGGATCTTCGGTTTCGATGGTGGTCACAATCGCATGGTGACCGTAATCCCACTCGGTAGCGCCCATACCGGTCAACGCTCTGACACGGGAGTTGGCGCCATCGGCAGCGACCAGCAAACGGGTTTCAATACTGCGGCCATCACCAAGACGCACCTTACGCGCACCCAGCGGATCCGGGGAGGATATGGATTCGATCTTCACGCCGGTGTCGAACTGAACGTTATCCGCCTGCTGCATCACCCGGTACAGCGCCGCCAGGGTGACGCGATTTTCGACGATATGCCCCAGGCAGGGTTCGTGCAGCTCATCGGCGCCAAAGTGGATTTCACCGCGTCCGGTACCATCCCAGACGCGCATATCGGTATAGGCGCTGGCACGGGTATCGAGAATATGGGGCCAGGCGCCCAGATGAGTCAGCAACTGCTGTGAAGCGCAGGTAAGCGCACTGACACGTGGGTCGAAACCTGCCTCGGTCAGCGTCGGCAGCGCGTCGATCAGCTGTTCCGGGCGATCCTCGCGGCTCTCAAGGATGCGGATATTCAGCCCGGTAGGCGCAATAGCGCAGGCCAGGGCCACACCGACCATGCCGCCACCGACGATAAGGATATCCACAGATTCGGTTACCGCTTCGGCTGTCGACACCGTGCACCTCTACTTTCAATTCATATTGTTGCCAACGTTACATCGCAACCCTGGCGTTATATCAATGACGCTATCTCAATGAAGCTTGGGCGCCGGCTGATCCAGCCCCATGGCAGCCCGGGCCAGCAGGGTTTTACCCAGCGGACAGAGCTCCAGCGCCACCAGCCCCGCGTCTCTTAACAAACCGACACCGGGCTGCGAGCTGGTAAACAGCTTCATGGTGCGGTCGCTGAACTGGATAGTGCGGAACTGGTCGGAGTGGCGGGCAGTTTCAAACGCCTGCAGCGCATGCAGATCGCCCAACGGCAATCCCTCACGGCGACGTTCAATAATCATATCGGCCAGGGCGACAACACCGCGGAACGCCAGGTTAAAGCCCTGCCCTGCAATCGGGTGCAGCGCGTGAGCCGCGTTACCCAGCACCACCAGTCCTGCGCGGACCTGCTCTTCCGCCAGCACCAGTTTAAGCGGGTAGTGAAAACGCTCGCCGACCCTCACAAAACGGCCGGCGCGGTAGCCAAAGCGCTCCTGGAGCTTGCGCAGAAACGCCGCATCGTCCAGCGCCAGCACTTCGTCTACATCGTCTTCCGGCAGGGTCCAGACCAGGCCACAACGCGCCTGCCCATCCAGATCTTCACCGGGCAGCAGCGCAATCGGTCCGCTATCGGTGAAGCGCTCGTAAGCTACACCCGCATGACTGCGATCCAGGCTGACATTGGCCACCAGCGCATGCTGTTCATAGCTGCTCTGGCTGT
Organism: Marinobacterium lutimaris; assembly: GCF_900108065.1. Taxonomy (GTDB): domain Bacteria; phylum Pseudomonadota; class Gammaproteobacteria; order Pseudomonadales; family Balneatricaceae; genus Marinobacterium_D; species Marinobacterium_D lutimaris. The sequence continues at coordinate 320,854 of NZ_FNVQ01000004.1, forward strand.
AACCTATGCCGAGTTTTTCCCGCAGCGATGAGCGACCACCATCGGCGATCACCACAAGACCTGCATTCAGGGTGCGTTCGCCCTCGGCGGTGCTGATCCGCACCTGACTGCCATCGGCGCGGTTATCCAGATCTTCTACCTGGGCCGGAGCGATAAAGTCGATCCAGGGCGCACCCTGCTGTGCCAGACGGCTCAACAACACCTGGCCCAACCAGTGGTTCTCCACCACATAGCCCAGCGCGGAGACATTCTCGCGCTGGGCATCCAGGCGGGTCACGCCGAAGCGACCGCGGTCGGATACGTGAATATGCTCAATCGGTGTCAGGTGCTGCGCCAGTTGCTGCCAGATCCCCATGCGCTCGAACGGCGCGCGCACACCATAGGCCAGCGCGGTAGAGCGGGCATCGTAACTGGGCTGGAACACCGGCTCACCGGGAGCCGGCATCTGTTCGGCCTCAACCACGGCCACGCGCAGCTTCAGCTCACTGGCGACCGGCAGCAGGGCGCAGGCCAGGCTCGCGCCCACCATGCCACCACCGACGATTACCAGGTCATATTGATCTGCCAGATCAGAGTCGTCACGCATCGTCAGTCTTACCCCTGCGCCATCAGCGCCTCGATCTCGTCGGCGCGTTTGGGCACGCCGCCGGTCAGCACTTCACAGCCGGTCTCGGTCACCACCACATCATCCTCGATGCGGATGCCGATCCCGCGCCAGCGCGGCTCAACATTTTCATTCTGCGGCGAGACATAGATACCTGGCTCAATGGTCATCACCATACCCGGCTTGAGCGGGCGCCATTTGCCATCCACCTTGTAGTTACCCACATCATGCACATCCATACCGAGCCAGTGGCCGATGCGGTGCATGTAGAATTCGCGGTAGGCACCCGCTTCGATCAGTGCGTCCACCTCGCCTTCCAGCAGGCCGAGTTCGACCAGACCTTCGGTCAGCATACGCACCGACAGGTCGTGCACCTCATTCCAGGGCAGGCCGGGTTTGACCAGTTCGATACAGGCTTCATTGATGCTCAGGGTCAGGTCGTACAGAGCACGCTGCTCTTCGCTGAAACGGCCACTGGCCGGGAAGGTGCGGGTGATATCGCTGGCGTAGCAGTCCACCTCGCAGCCGGCATCGATCAGGATCAGGTCGCCATCCTGCATCTGCGCATCATTTTCGATGTAGTGCAGGATACAGCCGTTGGCGCCGGCGCCGACGATGGGGCTGTAGGCCTGGAAACGCGCACCGGCGCTCATGCAGTGGCTGATGATTTTGCCTTCCAGCTCATACTCGTAACGGCCGGGAGCGGCTAGGCGCATCGCCTCGCAATGCGCCTCGGCGGAGATGGCGGCGGCATGGCGCATCACCGCCAGCTCTTCCTCATCCTTGAACAGGCGCATCTCGTGGATCAGGTTATCCAGCAGTACCAGCTCTTCCGGCGGCTCTGCGCCGAGGCGGGACTTGGCGCGACCGGCGTTGAGCCAGCCCATCACCTGGGAGTCCAGCACCTCGTCGCTACCCACGGCGTAGTAGAGGCGACGAGCACCATCGAGCAGCTCCGGGATACGCTCATCCAGCTCATCGTGATCAAACGCCTCGTCGGCGCCAAAGCGCTCAACACAGCCTTCGGGGCCAGCGCGATAACCGGTCCAGATCTCCATGGCGGGATCGCGGGGCGGACAAAACAGCACCACCTCTCCGGCTTCACGGCCCGGGCGCAGCAACAGCAGCGCGTCAGGCTCGTTAAAGCCGGTCAGGTAGTAAAAATCACTGTTCTGGCGAAACGGAAACTCGGCGTCACGGTTGCGAGTGACCAGGCTGGAACCGGCCACCAGTGCGACGCTGTCTTTCGGCAGCGCATCCAGCAGGCGGCGACGGCGGTTGGCAAAGCATTGCTGACTGATTTTCATGGTAGAGCGCGATCCTTAAAACGGTTTAGTGCAGCGTCGGCGGGGTCTTTTCCGCAGCCTTGGATTCCGATTCCGGCACGCGATTGCACTCGTTGAACATCAGCATCGCCGCCATACGGACATACTCCTGGACCTCCATCAGGTCCGCCTCATCCTCATCGGAATCCACATCGGTATCGGCCGCGATCTGGGCAATCTGCGCCAGGTCCTGCAGCCCTTCCTGCGCTTCCGCCGAGAGTTTCTGGGCTTTCTGGGTATGCAGACCAAAACCACTGAGGAAACCGCTGCACCAGCTACCCAGCGCTTCGGCCCGCTGCGCCAGCATCTGCTCGTCGTCCGGCAGCAGCAGAGCGAAATCAAAGTCATCCGACTCATACTGAGCCAGGGTGCGCTGGTAGAGTTCAATGAGGCCCAGCTTAGTGGTTTCCTGTTTCAGTGCACTGACGTCCATCAGTTCCAGGAACACCCGCAGCAGGGTATCGGCATCAAAGCGGGCGCCGGCGGCCAGCTGGCCAGCCAAAAGTCCATGCAGTTCGGCCGGGGATACGGCCAGGACACCTTCCTCGATCAACAGGTTGGCGACAATATCGAAATCGGGCAGTTCAACTGCGGCATCTTCGCGGGTCATGGTAAGGGTACATTCTGTCGGTCAGAGGGATAGCGGACCGACAGCGCGGCCCGCGGGTAATAGGTAATGCTAGCACCTCAGTGGTTACAGGGCCACGCACGGCGTATCAGTGTTCTACACAGACACGGTCGCGACCCAGGTCCTTGGCGCGATAGAGCGCGTGGTCGGCACGCAGGCTGATACTTTTCTGAGTATCGCCCGGGCGCCAGGCAGCCACACCGATACTGACAGTGCAGACGCCCGCTACAGGGAAGGCATGGGCGCGCACATCATCCGCCAGCCTCAGCGCCAGCTGCTCCGCATCACTCAGACTGGTGCCGGGGCAGATAACCATAAACTCTTCACCACCCCAACGGGCAATGGAATCCTGGTGGCGGCAGCCCCCGGTCAGCACCGCCGCGAAATCGGTCAGCAGTTGATCGCCAACGTCATGACCAAAGCGGTCATTGACCTCCTTGAAGTGGTCGATATCGAGCAGCAGCACCGCAAAGCCCGGGCCGCCCTTTTTGCTCTCTTCCACCTGCCGCTCGAACAGCTGCTCGATAAACAGCCGGTTCTTCAGCCGCGTCAGACGATCGGTGACAGAAAGCTGCTCCAGCATGCGGTTTTTCACCTTGAGCTCTTCATGAGCCTGCTGCAGCTGGTCATTGCTCTCGCGGATACGGTTGTTCAGACGCGCCAGTTTACGGTTCCAGACAAGGATCACTCCCAGCAACAGCGCCGCACCGAAGGATGTCTGCGCCAGCAGGCGGTAATCGGTGCTCTCTTTCAGCGATCCTATCTGCAGCCAGCGGGTGGCGATGGTTTCGCGCTGCTCGTCACTGACCGAGGCCAGTGTCTTGTTCATGATGCGGTTGAGGATCACGTCATCGGCACGCATCGCCATGCGCAGCGCGTAACGCGAATCCAGCTGACCGGAGATTTTCAGTTCGCCGTAGACACGGCGGCTCAACTCCCGCCCCAGTACCGGCAGGCTGTCGACCACACCATAAATTTCACCCTTGTTCAGCGCGGTCAGTGCAGCCTCCAGGCTCTCATAGCCACGCAGGCCCACCCCCGATCCCAGGTCATGCAAAAACTGCTGAACCTCGCCCCCCTCGACCAACCCCAGGGTGCGGCCCTTGAGCTGCTCGAGATCGCTGAAAAACACCTCATCCGGCCCGGTAGCGACCACCAGCGGACTGGTGAACAGCGGCTGGGTAAAAGAGAGGTCCTCGCGCTCTTGCAGCAAGGGCGAGGTAGCCACCAGGTCACAGCGCCGGCTCTCCAGCGCGGCCAACGCCTGCTTGTAACTGTCCGCCGCTTCGATACGGAAGCTGATACCGGAGTTATTCCGCAGAATCTCCAGCAGATCGGCGAATGCGCCGATCTTCTTGCCGTCCTCACCGATATGCTCCAGCGGCAGGTTATCGCGCCGCACGCAGACCTTGACGGCAGTGCGAGACTCCAGCCATTCCAGCTCTTCTCCGCGCAGGTGCACGTAACTGGCCGGGGAAGCGGCACTGGAAAGCCACTTCTGCTGCAGCCCCCTTTTCTCCTCTTCGGTCAGACTGTCCATCGCCCGCTGCAGAATATCGCGCAGCTGCGGCTGATCCTCACGCACCGCGATACGCAACGATAAAGGATCGCCGCCATCGATATTGAGCGTGCTCTGGCTGATCAGACCGGGGACACCATATTTCTGGCTCAGGTGGTCCGCCACCGTCATCAATTCGATGGTGGCATCCGCCGTTCCCGTGCTGACCTTGAGCAGCGAGTCGAGACTGTCGGTGGAGGGAATGACCTTCATACCCGGCTGGCTGCTGAGCCGGTCATACATATAAAAGCCATCCGGCAGCACCAGCGTTTTCTTTTTCAGCTCATCGAAGCTGGCGATTGCAGGCGTCGAATCGCGCCGGTACAACGCCTGCACCTGGCGCACATAGGGACGGGTAAAGTCGAGATAGGTGTCACGCTCTTCGCTGTAGACGATATTCATCATCACATCGAGGCGGCCATCGCGCATCATCTGCAGGTATTCGTCCCAGCTCAGGCCGGACACCATATTAACCTCCAGCCCCACCTTGTCGGCCAGCAGCTGGATCAGGTCAACGGAGTGACCGCGTGGGCGACCGTTCTCAAAAAAGTTGTAGGGCTCGAAGTTGCTTTCGTTGTGCACCCTGATCACTGGGTTCTGCTTGACGAACTCACGCTCGCTTGGCGTGAGCGCCACGGTGCGCGCCTTGCGGATAAAGCCCATCGATGCGCGCCCCATCCAGCGGTCGATCAGCGTCTCCCACTCATCCGCCGTGATCGCATCCATCCCCTTCTGGATAATGGATTGCAGCAGCGGCTGTTCCGGCTGTACACCAAAGCGCAGGTCCTCGCGTCCCACGTTTCGTAGCTGGAACTCACCCGCCACCTTGATGTTCGTATAGGCATTGGTCGACGCGTAGTGATAACCGGAGGTCAGGTTCTGAATGGCGGCGTCGATCTCGCCATAGGCCAGAGCGCTGATCAGCGTGGCGTAATCTTCATATTCGCGGATATCCAGATCCGCCTGGGTGCGCAGTTCACGCAGGTAAAAGATGTTGCGCAGCACACCAACCCGTTTTCCGGACAGGTCGGACAGACCGTTGTAGTCACCAAATTCCTTGCGAGTGAACACCACGGTGGGAATTTCGAAATAGGGAGTCGTGTAAAGAGTGAACGGGGTGCGTTCCGGCTTGAAGGAGATATCGGAGATCGCGTCGATCTGACGCTCTTCCAGCATGCGCAGGTTGTTGGACCATTCGCCGGTGCCGAGTTTTATATCCAGGCCGGTTTTCTGCTCGATAAGCTCGACCAGCTCCGGTACGAAGCCGTGCAGCTCCCCCTTATCAATAAAGGAGAAGGGTACAAAATCGTACATGGCCGCCATAGTGACCGGTTTGCCGGCGGCGACATAAGCGGCTTCTCTATCGGTCAGTACCACCTGGGGATCAGCCGCCAGCACCGAACGCGCCAACAGAGCCCAGAACAGCAGAAGGATGAGGTGTATTCGCGACACTGAATAAACTTTCCCTGTACGATCAAGTAGAACGTTGATTAAACATGCCACCCCCTATCCATCAGAGCAAGCTTAAACAGCGCGGCAATCGGGCCGGACGCCGATTGACCCCCCGGTTAGCGCTGTTTATAGTCGCCCTGACGGGAGTCTCCCCCCGGAGAGCGCCGCTAATGTCACTAAGGCTGGGTCATGTCCGAACACTACTTCAACGCACTGGAACAGAAGATCGATCTGCTGCTGGCCAAGCTCGATCAGTTGGAGCAGGAAAACCGCTATCTACGTGACCAGACCGGCAAGCTACGCGAAGAGCGCGCCCAGCTTCTGCAGTTGCATGACCAGACCCGCAACAAGGTGGAAGGCATGATCTCGCGTCTCAAAGCACTGGAGCAGCAATCATGAGTCAGGACGCACGTACCGTTACCGTAAAGCTTCTCGACAAGGAATACACGATCAGCTGCCCCGATGGCGCTGAAGCCGAACTGCTGGCATCTGCCGACTATCTCGACAGCAAGATGCGGGCGATCAAATCCAGCGGCAAGATCGTCGGCCTCGAGCGTATCGCCGTGATGGCCGCGCTGAACGTCTCCCACGAATTGATCAAGAACAGCGCCGAAAGCCAGCGCAGCCTGGAGATGCAGTTGAAGCGTCTCGGCAGCAAGATCGACCGCTCTCTGGAGCGCGAAGCGCGGGATGTCGGTGACACTTCAAAAGATGACGCCTGAAAAACTCTCATAGTCATTTTTTATCGTTATATTTCAACCGAATAGAGCTCTTGTAGCAAAAGCTTTTAAAATTTCAAGAGCTGACATTCATACCTGTCGCGGTATAATAGAACCACTTCCTGGGGTGTTCGCTAGTCGGTTAAGTCCCTCGAGCCGATAAGCACTACCCAGAGGGTGGAAAGCAGGTGTTGTGTGCATGTCCGGTTACCGGAAAGCCTGATATATCTGCTGACGTCCTCGACCTGAACCTTTGGGTTCAGGGCCACAACCGATGTCGGCATCCTGGGAGGCCCTACCTTGAATAACACTCCAGCTGAAAAACGCGCCCTGCGCCAGCAGATGCGCCACCAGCGTCGCAGTCTGAGCCCGACACAGCAGCGTGAAGCCGCTATCGGTGTACGCAACCGCATCCGCAACCAGCTCTGGTTTCTCCGCGCCCGGCATATTGCGCTCTACCTGCCCAACGATGGGGAGATCGACCCGACTCCGCTGATCAAGCTCTGCTGGAAAATGGGTAAAAAGGTTTATCTGCCGGTACTGCATCCGATCCGTCACAACCGGCTCTGGTTTATCCACTACACCCCAGATACCCGCATGACCCCCAACCGCTTCGGCATCCCCGAGCCGTCACTGCAGAAACATCCGCGACGCCCCGCCTGGGCGATGGATCTGGTGATGCTGCCATTGGTGGCATTCGATGCGGACGGCAACAGGATGGGCATGGGCGGCGGTTTTTACGACCGCACCTTCGGCTACAAACTCAAGGTAAAGGGTATGAAAGGCGCCCGGTTGATCGGGCTCGCGCATGAATTTCAGAGAGTCGGGGAACTACCGGTACAACCCTGGGATGTACCGCTATTCGGAATAGTGACCAACAGGGCGAATTATCTTCGCCATCGATCTGTTTAGCTATTGAACGCCTGCTGTACCAGAGCGGTAAGCTGCAGGTCGGTCTGGGATACGCCGGTCATCAGTGCGCCAACAACAAATACCAGGACCAGAACAAGAACCAGATCGGGACTCTTCTTCATTTGACGGAATGTTCCAAATTTAGAGCTGCCATATAACGAAAGGCGCCAGCTCAGGTGTGACGGGCCTTCCACGAATGTTAACAACTTTGTGACAGTGATCGAGCGCTAGTGTTCCACAGCTGGGGAAAAAATCAACAGATCCGACAAAGAACGGTGGATAAATGTTGGCTTCCTGCCAAAAACATGCGTTTACTCAATAAACTTAATATCACTTCTATAACACTTCAGCCTGACAGCCTGCTTACCCTGTTTCAGGCAAGCAACATAAGAACTAACGGCATAGATAGCAGTGACAGAAGCGTCTGAGTAGTGATGATGTTGGCCATCAGCTCGGCATCGCCGCCGAGCTGACGCGCCAGAATATAAGCCGCGGTGGCCGTGGGCACCGATGCGAAAATCAGCATCACCAGCGACGCAGCCTCCGTTAGACCAAATAGCCTTGCCAGCGCAAAAGCGATCAGCGGACAGATCAGCAGTTTGAACAGGCTCGAAGCGATCACCGCAGGTCCGCTGTGTTTTAGCACCCGCAGATTCAACGCTGCCCCCACCGCCAGCAGGCCCAACGGCAGCGCCATCCCCCCCAGCAGACCAAGTACCGGTTTAACCGGCGCCGGCAATCCAATACCGGAGATATTCAGCGCTATACCCAGCAGACAGGCGAGGATCAGCGGGTTACGTGCCAGAGTTTTCAGCACCCCCTTGAACGTCGGCCGGCTTTCGCCATACCAGGCAAAAACCAGCACACACAGCAGGTTCAACGTCGGAATCATCACCGCGGTCATCACAGCCGCCAGCACCACACCCTGCTCCGGCATCAACGCGGCGCTGACCGCCAGCGCCACATAGGTGTTAAAACGAAGACTGCCCTGGTACACCGAAGTGAACTGGGCGTTGCCCACGCCCAGTAATGGCCTGATCAACAGCACCAGCAGAGACAGAATCAACAGCATGGAGAGCACGGCGGTCACCAGCAGCGATGACTGCACCGAGGCGAGATCGGCCTGACTCAGGCGACTCACCAGCAGCGAGGGGAAAAGCACGAAATAGGTGGCCTTTTCCGCCGGCGGCCAGAAGGCTGCACCGGGGAAATCATACCGTCTTGCCAAGTAGCCGATCACCAGCAGGGCAAAGACCGGCCAGAGGGCCGTGAGAATACCGTCCATTGTTGTTTATACTCTTGGTCAGGATCGGATGCAGAAGCCGACGCAAAATCTGGTGCAGAACCGATGCACAGGTTTTAATACATTCATAACGACAGAAACACACAAAACGACAGGAAGACGCCGCTCACGCGGCCCAACTAGCCTACACGGAGCCCCCTCTAATGACATCTCTGGTAATGAGTTTTATTGGCCGCGATAAACCCGGCCTGGTCGGTCTGCTTTCCAGCACCATCGCCGAGCACCAGGGTAACTGGCTGGAGTCCGGCATGTCCCGTCTCGGAGGACAGTTTGCAGGGGTACTGATTATCCAGGTACCCGCTGAGCAGGAGGAAGCGCTGAGCGCGGCACTGAAGGGCCTGGAAGTCCAGGGCCTGAAGGTCAGCGTCGAACGCAGCGAAGACGCCACCGCCGAGCCTGAGACCCGTGCCGTCACTCTGGATCTGGTCGGCCATGACAAGACCGGCATCGTCCGCGATATCTCCCGCGCGCTGGCGAGCATGCAGATCAACGTACACAAGATGCAGACCGAACTGGTGTCCGGTTCCATGTCCGGCGAGCAGCTATTCAAGGCCAGCGCCGAGCTGCTGGTACCTAGCCCGGTGGACCTGGATGAACTGCAGGACAAACTGGAAGCGATCGCTTCCGATCTGATGGTCGATATCACCCTGGATTGATCGACTCAGCCGGCGCGGCTTATCCACAGACTATCTCAGAGTCGCTGTAGCGCCGGCTCCTCCTGCTCCAACCGCCACAGTAGCGCCATCAACACCGCCCCCAGTGCCACCACACCTGCCGCGATATAAAGCCCGAGGTCATAGTTGCCCAGCTGCTCTGCCAGCGTACCGGTGATCGCCGGGGCCAGTATCTGCGCCAGGCCGTAGGCAAGTGTCATCCGCCCCATCAGTTTGGCAGGCTTGGTGGGATAGAAACGTCCGGCCAGGGTCAGTACCAGCCCTACCGCACCGATAAAGCTGGCCCCGAACAGCACCGCGCCCAACAGAGCCCCGAACAGGCTCGGCGATAACGCCGGCATCAGGATACCCAGCAGTTGCGCCACGTAGGCCAACAACAGCGCCGGCACGTAGGCGATCCGGCGCGCTACCTTGTCCCAGACGATCACCGCCGGCGCCGCCGCCAGTCCCAGCGCCAGGAATACCCAGTTACCGCTGTTCTCCAGCCCCGGTTGCCGCTGCACAATATCCACAATGAAAGTGGCGCTGATCACATATCCCCAGCCGGCACAGAAATAGGCCGCCAGCAGCAGCCGGTTGAAGCTACGGCTCGGCGGTTGATCCACCAGTTGCTCTCCCGCGCGGGTCTTGCCACTGAGGTCGGGCCTTGGCATCCAGCGCCACGCAGGTATCGCCAGCAGCAGCGCTAACAGCGCAAAGCCAATCCACTGCCCGCGCCAATCCAGGTTCAGGGCGCTGAACAACTCCACCACCAATGAGCAGAAGGCGATACCGGCGCCCATGCCGATAAAGTGCACACCCAGTTCGGAGCGATAACCGTGGCGGATCAGCCAATTAAGAATCAGCGCACTGGCCAGCAGCAGGCCACCGGCGGCACTGAAACCTGCAATCAGGCGCAGAATTGACCAGACAAGATAGTTTTCGCTCAATGGCATCACCAGGGTGGTGAGCACAGCCAGCACCAGGCAGAGCCGGTAAAGCTGATCCTTGAGGCGAAGATTGGGAACGGCGGCGGCCGCCAGGGCACCGGCGAGATAACCGATATAGTTGAAACTGGCGAGCCAGCCGCCGCCAGAGGTGTCGAGAAAGGTCTGCTGCAGCATCACCGGCAGCAGCGGCGTGTACGCAAAACGCGCCACGCCGACCGTCACTATCAGGCTGAGTATGCCTGCGCTCAGTACCTTGAGACGCTGATCCATCCCTGTATTCCCCCGAACTGTTTTTATTCTTGTTATCGGGGGATCGGCGGAGCCTTATTTGGCCCTTATTCGCCCCGCGCTGCGATCAGGTCACGCCCCCGGTCGACGGCCGCGCGAACCTGGTCCGGAGCCGTACCGCCGATATGATTACGTGCCGCCACCGAACCTTCCAGTGTCAAAACGTCGAATACATCCTGCTCGATGGTGTCGGAGAACTGCTTGAGTTCATCCAGGCTCATGTCGGACAGGTCCTTCTTGGTTTTGATACCGTAGGCCACGGAAAGGCCGACGATCTCGTGGGCATCACGGAACGCCACGCCCTTGCGCACCAGGTAATCGGCCAGGTCGGTAGCGGTGGAGAAGCCGCGACGGGCCGCTTCACGCATCTCGTCCTTACGGGATTCGATGGCCGGGATCATATCGCCGAACGCACGCAGACAGCCTTTTACGGTATCGACGGTGTCGAACAGCGGTTCCTTGTCTTCCTGGTTGTCCTTGTTGTAGGCCAGCGGCTGGGACTTCATCAGCGTCAGCAGCGCCATCAGATGACCATAAACACGGCCGCTCTTGCCACGCACCAGTTCCGGCACGTCCGGGTTTTTCTTCTGCGGCATGATGGATGAGCCCGTGCAGAAGCGGTCCGGCAGGTTGATGAAGTTGAACTGGGCCGAGGTCCAGAGCACCAGTTCTTCGGACATACGCGTCATGTGCATCAGCAGCAGGCTGGACGCGGCGCAGAACTCGATCCCGAAGTCACGATCAGAGACCGCATCCAGGGAGTTACCCGCCGGTGCGTCGAACTGCAGCAGTTCAGCCGTGTAGGCACGGTCGATCGGATAGGTGGTGCCGGCCAGCGCAGCGGCGCCCAGCGGCATGATGTTGACGCGCTTACGGCAGTCGGCGAAACGCTCGTAATCGCGGCTCAGCATCTCGAACCAGGCCAGCAGGTGGTGACCAAAGGTGACCGGCTGCGCGGTCTGCAGGTGCGTGAAGCCCGGCATGATGGTGTCGGCTTCTTTCTCGGCCAGCTCCAGCAGGCCCTGCTGCAGACGGCTGATCTCGGCCAGTACCAGGTCGATCTCGTCACGCATGTAGAGACGGATATCGGTGGCCACCTGGTCGTTACGGGAACGGCCAGTGTGCAGCTTCTTGCCGGTGATGCCGATCTTCTTGGTCAGCGCCGCTTCGATGTTCATGTGAACATCTTCCAGCGCTACGGACCATTCAAAATCGCCGCGTTCGATCTCTATGCGGATCTCACCGAGGCCGCGGATAATGTCATCGCGCTCTTTTTCGGTCAGTACGCCAACCTTTTCCAGCATACGAGCATGTGCGATCGAGCCCTGGATATCCTGCTTGTAGAGGCGCTGATCGAAGTCCACAGAAGCGGTAAAACGCGCCACAAACGCGTCCGTCGGCTCACTGAAACGACCGCCCCATTGCTGATTGGTCTCTTTGCTCATACCCCTCTACCTCACTGACGCTGAATCGGCCCGCGCTGCGGACCTGTGAATGTCGATGGCGGCATTATACAGGCCTTTGGCGCCTGTTTGGCAGACCGATGATACTCAGCAACGAAAGCGATTCTTTCTCGCCTGCCCCGCTCCCCAGAACATCATTTTATTCTTATTTTGAAACCACTGGTCTCATTATGATTGAATAGACTATCTTGATAACGAGACTTTTAGTCTCACTAAGATAGAAGAGGCCAAAGCCGGCAGCGCCTGCGTCAAGCGACTAACCTTTAGCGGATGCCGCTCACAGGCAGCGTTTGGGTAAAGAGCCAGCGGCTCTACGTTGACTGCTGCGCCCGGCCCGCTTTCACTGAATTCCCGGAGAACGCTCATGAGCAACCGAATTATCCTGCCACGCCTGCTTGAGGTCGGCGCCGGCGCCAGCCAGAAGGCTCCCGAAATCCTCGCCGCGCTGGGCTGCAGCAAACCGCTGATCGTCACCGATCAGATGATGGTGAAGCTGGGCTATGTGGATAAACTCCAGGCGGTGCTCAGCGCAGCTGGCCTCGACAGCGACCTGTTCGCAGATACCCTGCCGGAGCCCACCGAGGCATCGATCATCGCCGGCGTGGATAAGGTCAAAGCGGGCAGCTACGACGCCATTATCGCCCTTGGCGGCGGCAGCCCCATCGATTCCGCCAAGGCGATCTCGATTCTCGGCAAGTTCGGCGGCCAGATGCGCGATTACAAATTCCCCCGCGATGTCAGCGAACAGGGGCTGCCGGTTATTGCCATTCCCACCACCGCCGGTACCGGCTCCGAAGTCACCCGTTTCACCATCATCACCGACGGCGACAAGGACGAGAAGATGCTCTGTGTTGGCCTCGGTTTTATGCCGGCCGCGGCGCTGGTGGATTTTGAGCTGACCCTTTCGGCACCGCCGCGCGTCACCGCCGATACCGGTATCGACGCCCTGACCCACGCCATGGAAGCCTACGTCAGCGCCAAGGCCAATCCCTACAGTGACAGCCAGGCCCTGGCCGCCATGCGCCTGATCGGCCCCAACCTGCGCCGCGCCTATCACACTCCGGATGACCGTGAAGCCCGCGAGGCGATGATGCTGGGCTCGACCCTGGCCGGCGTCGCTTTCTCCGCCGCATCGGTCGCGCTGGTACACGGTATGAGCCGGCCGATAGGCGCCTTTTTCCATGTCCCGCACGGCCTCTCCAACGCCATGCTGCTGCCCACCGTGACCGCCTTCTCACTGGATAGCGCCGCTGAGCGTTATGCGGACTGCGCCCGCGCCATCGGCGCCGCCGAGCATAGCGACGATACCGCCACCGCCAACCGCAAGCTGATCGCCGAACTGCGCGCCTTGAATGCGGAGCTTCAGGTACCCAGCCCCGCCGACTTCGGTATCGACGAAAGCCGTTATTTCGAACTGCGCGAAACCATGGCGGAACAGGCGCTTGCCTCAGGTTCACCCGGCAACAATCCGCGCGTCCCCAGCGTTGCGGAGCTGGTCGAGCTTTACACCGCTGTCTGGAACCAGCAATAAGACCAGGCACTCTTAACTGCGATCAGTGGCGGCCCGCTCATCCGCCACTGACGTTCCAGGACCTGCTCAGCCGCCAAAGGTATACTCTGCGTCAAATCCCTAATAACGAATAACTAACGACGGACAGACAGCTACCCCATGACCAATACTCGCCGCGAGAAGGGATCCTCGATTCTGCGTGTGCTCGAAATCGTAGAAGCGGTCGCCAGCGCCAGCAAACCCATGACCCCCACGGAGCTCGCCAAGGAACTCGATATCCCCAAGGCTACCGGCCATCGGCTGATCCAGACCCTGGAGGCCGAGGGCTTCCTGCAGACCAACATGCGCGGCTTTGTCATCCCCGGCGCACGCCTGCATCAGACCGCCCTGGGGATCATCTATGCCGGCCGCTACAAGGCGCAGCGCCGCGCCATTCTTGAAGACCTGTCCCGTAAGATCGGTGAAACCTGCGGCCTGGCGATCCCCGACGGTACCGAGATGCTCTACTTCGACCGCATCCAGACCAACTGGCCCCTGCAGATCAACCTGCCGATCGGCAGCCATACGCCAACCTGGTGCACCGCCAGCGGTAAGCTTTACCTCTCCAGCCTGACCCAAAGCCAGCGCCAGCTGATGATCGAAAAGCTGCCGGTGCAGCAGTACTCGCGCAATACCCTGACCGACCCGGGCGAACTGCTGGATGAGCTTGCCCATACCGACGAACAGCAACTGGCTGTGGATAACGAAGAGTTCATCGACGGCATGGTCGCGGTCGCGGTGCCGATCAAGGATGAAAACGAGCGGCTGCTGGCCTGCCTGTTCACTCATGCTCCGGTGATCCGCTGTACCCTGGAAGACCTGCTGAAGTTCGAGCCCCTGCTGCGCGAAGCAGCGCGGCAGCTGGAACAGGTGATCCGCGGGCCGCTGCAGAGCTGAGGCGTATCAGTCAATCCACAGTGCGCTTTCTGTTACACTGCCCGCCATTCCATTGCATTTAAATTGCCACCCGGTGAGGCCAAGCCTCCTGACAAGGATTCACCCATGAGCAGAACCATCCGCATCGCCACCCGCCGCAGCCTGCTTGCCCTCTGGCAGGCCGAATACGTCAAGGCAGAACTGGAGCGCATCCACCCCGGTATCCAGGTGGAGCTGCTGAAGATCGAGTCCAAAGGTGACAAGATTCTCGATACGCCGCTGGCGAAGATCGGCGGCAAGGGGCTGTTCGTCAAGGAACTGGAAAACGCCATGCTCGATGGCGAAGCGGATATCGCCGTGCACTCCATGAAGGATGTGCCGATGGAGTTTCCGGCGGGACTCGGCCTGGCGGTCATCTGCCCGCGGGAAAACCCCACCGACGCCTTCGTCAGCAACAGCTACAACCACCTGGACGAGCTGCCGGAAGGCGCCGTTGTCGGCACCTCTTCACTGCGCCGTGAAGTGCAGCTGCGTGAGCGCCGTCCGGATCTGCAGGTCAAATTCCTGCGCGGCAACGTGCAGACCCGCCTCGGCAAACTGGATAACGGCGACTACGACGCCATCATCCTCGCCACCGCAGGCCTGATGCGCCTGGAGCTGAACGAGCGCATCCGCTACGAAATGCCGGCCGAAGAGAGCCTGCCCGCCGGCGGCCAGGGTGCGGTCGGTATCGAATGCCGCAGCGACGATCAGGAACTGATCGACCTGATCATGCCGCTGCACCACACCGAGACCGCTTACCGTGTGCTCGCTGAGCGCGCCATGAACCGTCGCCTTGAAGGCGGCTGCCAGGTGCCGATCGGCTGCTACGCCACCCTCAACGACGATATCAGCGAAATTTGGCTGCGCGGCCTGGTAGGACGCCCCGACGGTACCCTGGTGCTGCGCGACGAGATCCGCGGCCCGGTGGATCAGGCGGAACAGCTCGGTATCACCCTGGCGGAGCGACTGCTCAACGCCGGTGCGGCTCAGATTCTGCAAGAGGTGTATGCCGAGCGTGGCTGAACAGACGCTGGCGGGGCTGCGGGTGCTGGTCACCCGCCCGGCTCATCAGGCTGAGGGGCTGATCGATACGCTGCAAAAGCAGGGCGCTGAACCTGTCCCCTTCCCGCTGCTTGAGATCGCACCGATCGATGAAAGCGACCGGAGCGCCTTCAACCTGATCAAGGCGCGCATTCTCGATCTCGATCTTTACGCCGGGGTTATCTTTGTCAGCCCCAACGCAGCCCGTATCGGCGAGCAGTGGATCGATGCCTACTGGCCGCAGCTGCCGCTGGGGATAGACTGGCTGGCGATCGGCGCCGGCACCGCTGCGACCCTGTCGCAGCTCGGTATCCCCGCTTACCATGTGGCCAACGGCTTCGATTCAGAAGCCCTGCTGGCCGACCCGCTGCTCGCTGATGTGAGCGAAAAACGCTTTCTGATCCTGCGTGGAGAAGGCGGTCGTGAGCTGCTCGCCGAGACACTCAAGTCACGCGGCGCCACAGTAGACTACGCTGACCTGTACAGGCGTGTCTGTCCAAGCTACAGCCAGGCGCAAATCAAAAGTACTATTTATGCACAGCGTTTATCCGTTATTCTGATAACCAGCGGCATGGCTCTGGATAACCTGCTGGAACTTGCAGGAGCAGAGTCGGATCTACTTGAAACAGCATTGATCGTTCCGAGCCGGCGGATTGCCGATCTCGCCAGTGCCCGGGGCTTTACACGAATCAGGATAGCGGACGGACCGGATGACTCGTCCATGATCCGCGCATTAAGACCTGCCGACTGACTGGAATCTAAGGTATGAACGATACCCGCAAGCCCGAGGAGCAAACCTCGGCAACCGAGTCAAAAAGCGAAGAACAGATCAGCGCCGTGGACTCTACCGGCGCCAGCGACTCCTCCTCTGAAAAGACCACGAATTCAGCACCTCCATCATCCACAGACAGCAGCAAGGCCGCGGATAACCACGCTGCCAGCAGCGCTGCGTCTGCTGGCGATGCTGGAGCTTCAGGCACCCAGCCACCGGCCAGTGAGCCGAAAAAGCCGGCCACCTGGCCCGGCAAACTGGCGTTGCTGCTGTCGGTGATATCCCTTGGGGGCGTCGGTTACCTGTGTTGGCAGGGTTGGGAGCTCAAACAGAGCACCACCAGCTCCCAGGGCGCCATCGCCCAGCAGGTCGAAACCGAACTGGCCAATACCCGCGCCCAGATCGCCGATCGCGTCAGCGGTGTCAGCGAGACCCTCGGCGCACTGAAAAGCCAGGCCGAATCCGACAAACAGAATATCGCCCAACTGCAGCAGCGCCTGACCGATGCCATCAAACAGGTCAACGCCACCCGGGAAACTTCCCGCGAGGACTTCCTGCTGGCGGAAGCGGAATACCTGCTGCGCCTGGCCAACCAGCGCGTACTGATGGAGCAGACCGCCACCGGCGCGCTGACGCTGCTGAAGTCGACAGACCAAATCCTGCGTGAAAGCGACGATGTGGCGCTCTACCCGGTGCGTGAAGCCCTGGCCCAGGATATCGCCGCGCTGGAAGCGGTGCCGAGCCTGGATACGGAAGGCATCTACCTGCAGCTGGCGGCCCTGAGCAGCCAGGTGGATAACCTGCGCGTCACACCGATCACCGATAAGCGCAAGCTGCCCGCCATGCTCGAAGAGATCACACCGGAATCGGTGGAGAAGAGTTGGACCGAAGGCGCAGCCGCCGCCTGGGGCAAGGCGGTGGACAAGTTTGAGAAGCTGGTGGTGATTCAGCACCGGGATGAACCGGTAGAACCGCTGATGTCACCGGAACAGACCTACTACCTGCAGCAGAACCTGCACCTGATGCTCGAGCAGGCGCAACTGGCGCTGCTGCAGCGCAAGCAAGAGGCGTTCGACGCCAGCCTGGTCAAGGCCGCCGACTGGGTAGGCACCTACTTCGACGACAAGGACGCCACTACCCAGTCACTGCTGCGCGCTTTCGCCGAGCTGCAGGAGATCAACGTTGCCCCCGAACTGCCGGACATCTCAGGCTCGCTCAAGGCCCTCAAGGCGCACCTGAGTGAGATGGCACGTCTGAAACAGGAGGCGAACCGATGAAACGCTTCTTCATCATCCTGCTGCTGTTGCTGCTGGCCGGCGCCTGGCTCGGTCAGCTGATGGTGCAGGATCCGGGCTACGTGCTGCTCGCCTACAAGGAAACCACGGTCGAAACCAGCCTCTGGGTACTGCTGCTGATGGCGATCATCGCCTTCGCGGTGCTGCACACCCTGATCAACCTGATCGGCCGCGCCCGTCTGCCTGCGCAGCGGGTACGCAACTGGCGCGGGCGCCGTAACCAGAAGATTGCACAGAGCAAGACACTGAAAGGCCTGATGGCGCTGTCCGAAGGTAACTGGTGGAAGGCCCAGCGCTTCCTGACCCAGGCCGCCGAGCGCAGCGAACAGCCGCTGATCAACTACCTGGCCGCTGCCAAGGCCGCCCATGAACAGGGCGAAACCAACGCCGCGGACAACCTGCTGCAGAAAGCCCGTGAAGCCACACCGAAAGCGGAAGTGGCGGTGGGCATCGTGCAGGCACAGATCCAGCTTTCCCGCGGACAGAACGAGCCGGCACTGGCGACCCTGCTGCACCTGAAGCGCCTGGCACCGAAACACAGTTACGTGCTCAAACTGCTGAAAGAAGCCTATGTGCGCCTCAATGACTGGTCCGGTCTGACCCATCTGATGCATGACCTGCGCCGCCACCAGGTGCTGCCGGAGCAGCAACTGCGTGACCTGGAAACCCGTGCCGCACGCCACCTGCTGACGCAGAGCCTGAGCAGCCAGCCAGCCGAAGCGGACAGCAAAACCCGCCTCCAGGCCGTGGCTCACACCTGGCAGGAACTCCCGGCCAACTGCACCCATGACCCGGCCCTGATCCAGCAGTATATCGGCCTGATGGTCGAAGCAGGCAGCGCCGACGAAGCCGAGAAGATGCTGCGCGAGCAGCTGAAGAAACAGTGGGATGAGGAGCTGGTGGCACTGTACGGCCGTATTACCAGCAGCACTCCGCACAAGCAGCTGGATACCGCCCGCGCCTGGCTTAAGAAGCACGACGCGAGCGCTGCGCTGGAGCTGACCCTGGGCCGTCTGTCGATGCAGAACGAGCACTGGGGCGCAGCGATCAAGCATTTCGAGCAAAGCATCGAGCTGCAGCCCAGCGCCGAAGCCTACGCCGAGCTCAGCCGTCTACTCAGCCACCTGGGCGAGAAGGAGCGCGCCGGCGAGATCTCTGCCCTGGGCTTTGACCTGGTCAATGGCAAGCTACCTGCTCTGCCGCTGCCGACGGAAACCGCCCGGCCGGATATGGACGAAACCAAGCCCAAGCTCTGATGTCTGTAACTCAAGCAGATTATTAGTTACAGGTATCCGCTGCGGGTATTGAAACCTGAACACCGGGCCCCAGATTACTGGGGCCTTCAATTTTTTAGAGGACCGTAAAAGAGATGCTGGAACGTCAGTTCGAACGTCTGATGTACCTGTCGCGCTGGATCCTGGCGCCGATTTATCTGGGACTGAGCCTGGCGTTGATCGCCCTGGGCATCAAGTTCTTCATGGAACTGGCCCATCTGCTGCCGCATATCGGCGAGATCGCTGAAACCGAGCTGGTGCTGGTGATCCTGTCGCTGATCGACCTGACCCTGGTGGGCGGTCTGCTGGTGATGGTGATGTTCTCCGGCTACGAGAACTTCGTCTCCCGGATCGACCTGGACGAGGGCTCGGAGAAACTGAGCTGGCTGGGCACACTGGATACCAACAGCCTGAAAAACAAGGTCGCCGCCTCCATCGTGGCGATCTCGTCGATCCACCTGCTGAAGGTTTTCATGAATGCGCAGAATATCGAAAACGACAAACTGCTCTGGTACGTGCTCATCCACCTGACGTTTGTGGTTTCCGCCTTCGCCATGGGCCTGCTCGACAAGCTGACCAAGAAGTCGTACTGATCACCTTGATCAGTACCCACAAAAAAGGGCTCAAACGAGCCCTTTTTTGATGCCGTGGTTTCGCCTTCAGCGACCTACGTTTTTCATTCGCGCGGGTTCGACGATCTCGATCCAGTAACCATCAGGATCCTTAATAAAGGCCACATCCTTCATTTTGCCCTGCTCCGGGCGCTTCACATACTCCACCTCGTTGGCATCGAACCAGGCGATCGCCGCATCCAGATCCGGCACGGTGAAGCAGATATGACCAAAGCCCTGCGGCTCGGCATTTCCGTTGTGGTAGCTGAAGCCCTCCTGGGTTTCGGTACCCCAGTTGTGGGTCAGCTCCAGCAGGCCACGCTGGCTGAAGGTCCAGGCGGTGCGCTCACCTATCTCCTCCGGGATCACCTCGTCATCATCCAGACGACCGAGGAAGTAAAGCGAGAAACTCATCTCCTCGAAGTCCAGCTTGCGCAGCAGGCGCATGCCGAAAACACGGGTATAAAACGCCAGCGATACCGCCGGATCCTTCACCCTCAGCATGCTGTGATTAAGGCGGAAGCCCTGCGCCTCTGGGGCGGGCTGTTCCACTCCGGGTACCTGTTCACCTGCAAAACTCATACATATCTCCTTTAGTGGATGCCTTTGAATCTGTGCGTCCCCCCAGCTACAGGAGGAACGCCTTGGAAAATCGAACGCCTCTGTGCGTCAGTTACACCTCGCCCCGGCTCATCAGCTCGGCGATATGGCCGGCCTGGCGGATCGCCAGCGTAACGATGGTCAACGTCGGATTTTCCGCCGCCGAGCTGGTGAACTGGCTGCCGTCCGAAATAAAGAGGTTGGGTACATCATGGGTACGACCGAAGGCATTACAAACCCCATCGGCCGCTTTTTCGCTCATACGGCAGGTACCCAGGTTGTGCGTTGACGGATAGGGCGGAACCTCATAGGTTTCAAGGGCACCCACCGACCGATAGAGCGCAGCCCCCTGCTTGAAGCCATGATCACGCATCGCCAGGTCATTGGGGTGATCGTCATAATGCACGTTCGGTACCGGCAGACCGTGCTGGTCTTTCAGTTCGCCATGCAGCGTGATGCGGTTGCTCTCCTGCGGCATGTCCTCACCAACGATCCACATGCCGGCCATGTTTTCGTACTGATCCATGGCGTGGGTGAACTGCTCGCCCCAGGCACCGGGATCAAGAAACGCCGCCATGAACGGTAATCCCAGCGACAGGGTTTCCATCTCGTAGCCACCGACAAAGCCGCGGCTCGGATCGTGCTTAGCCTCGTTTGAGATCAGCCCCGCCATGGTGGTGCCGCGATACATATGCACCGGCTTGTCGAAGGTGGCGTACACCGAGCCTGTGGTATGGCGCATATAGTTGCGACCCACCTGCCCCGAGCTGTTGGCCATCCCCTGCGGGAACAGGCTGGAGGCCGAGTTCAACAGCAGGCGCGGCGTCTCGATGGAGTTACCCGCTACGGCGACAAGACGCGCCTTCTGTCGCTGCAACTGACCCGAGGCATCGAAGTAGGTGACACCGGTGGCCTTGCCCTGGGCATCATGTTCGATCTGCGCCACGTGGCAATCGGTACGCAGTTCCATATGACCTGTCTTCGCCGCGGCGGGCAGCTCGGTATAGAGCGTCGACCACTTGGCGCCAAAGCGGCAGCCCTGGAAACAGAATCCGCGCTGCTGGCAACCGGGGCGGCCGTCGCGGGTTTCACTGTTAATCGCCATATGGCCCGTGGTGCAGGCATAACCCATCTTCTCGGCGCCGGCATGCATCACCTTGAAGTTGTTGTTACCGGGTAACCCCTTGTTGCCGTTGGTCCGGGTTACGCCCATCTTTTTCTCGGCCTGAATGTAAAAAGGTTCGAGATCCTCGTAACCGATCGGCCAATCCAGCAGATTGGCGCCTGCCACCTCGCCGTAATGGCTTTTCGCGCTGAACTCGTGAGGCTGAAAGCGCAGACTGGCGCCGGCCCAGTGCACCGTGGTGCCACCCACGGTCTTGCAGATCCAGGTGGGCAGGTTGGGAAAATCCTTGGCGATACGCCAGTCACCGCTGGTGGTGCGGTTATCCAGCCAGGAAAGCTGGCTGAAAGCAGGCCACTCATCGGCGTGAAAATCGAGACGGTCGTTAAAACTGCCGGCCTCAAGAACCACCACGTCGATCCCCTTCTGGGCCAGCTCATTGGCCAGGGTACCGCCGCCGGCGCCGGAGCCGATGATGACGACAACGCTGGCGTCATCCTGGTCAAACCTTGCGTAATTTTCGAATACAGACATAGGGTTTACTCCTCAATCCTGGCTCAGGCGTTGTTATTTTTATTAGCGACCCCGGGCGGTAGCGGGCCCGAGTCCGGCTGCCCCGGATCCGGTAACCAGGTCAGGTCGTTAAACCCCCGCAACAGGTAGCCGCCATCCCCATCCGAGCCCTGATAACCGAAATGGGCATAGGCCAGAGGGTTGTCATACAGCGCCACGACCGCGGTGGAGCGGATCTTTTCAAAGAAGGGATTGAGGCTGGTGCGTACTGCTCTGGCACTGGCGGCCCTCGCCGTCTTATCCAGCGCCAGCCAGTCACCGCCGGCACTTCGGTTCAGCATCGAGACACCTTCGATCAGCAGGGTATAGACGCCGGGATCGCTATCGATCTGCTTGTCCAGAGCCTTCACCACCAGGGCGTACACGGCATCTTCAAGATCCCGATGCGGAAACAGCTGACGGGTAAAACCAAGCAGGACCTCGCCCTCAGCGGTGCTGAGATGGTTCGTGGTCACGGCCCAGCTGCGGCTTGGGGCAAGCAACGCAATGGCTCCACCGGACATTGCCAGCGTGCCGACCAGCGCACCACCACCCGCCTTCAGGAAGGTGCGCCTGGAAAGATTCTTCGATGACATGGCTTTCTCCTGACACGGACAGCACCGCTGCCCGATCATCTTATTGTTGTTGTCGGACTTTATGCCGGTTAGCATCAGGGACGAGTCTAGGCGGAGTTAACGGGCCGCGGGTATTAGTGGAGTACTACATTGAATATTCCACCCTGAGCCGCCCAGCCTGACTCAGCCCGTCAGGGCGCCATGGTTTGGCCAA
Organism: Marinobacterium lutimaris; assembly: GCF_900108065.1. GTDB lineage: Bacteria > Pseudomonadota > Gammaproteobacteria > Pseudomonadales > Balneatricaceae > Marinobacterium_D > Marinobacterium_D lutimaris. The sequence continues at coordinate 343,233 of NZ_FNVQ01000004.1, forward strand.
CAAAAACAAAGAGGGAGAACAACCATGTGCAGAGTTTATGCGTCGACCACACCGGACCGTTACGAGTGTGTCACCCGTTCCGTAAGACTGCAGGGCTGTGTCACCAGCGTCAGGCTGGAAAACGAGTTCTGGGATATTCTGGAAGAGCTGGCCGCCGAGCAGGATCTATCCGCCGGGCAGTTCATCAGCCAGCTGTATACCGAAGTGATCGAAGAACGCGGTGAGGTTGGCAATCTGGCCTCGCTGTTGCGCGTCGCCTGTGCGATCTACCTGAACAACAAAGCCAGCGCTGCCACCGGCGGCTTCGCCGAGCCTTTGCTGCCCAAGGCCGCCGTCGCCGGCTGAGCGGTTTCAGCGTTTCCAGGCGTAGGGCATCAGTTCCAGCTCCAGATCGCTGGCGGCGTAGGCCGCACAGAGCCTCAGCAGGGGTGCATCCCCGCCCGCCTGAATCTGCAGCGCCGGATAGCGCTGAGTCACCGCACCGGCGATCAGACGCGCCTCACAGATCTCACAGACGCCGTTGCGACAGGCATGCCGTACCGGCACACCCGCCTGCTCGAGGGCTGAGAGCAGTGTTTCACCACTGCCAGCCTGAATCACCTGCTCGACGCCCTGCACACGGATCTGCCAGCGCACGGCGTCAGGCTGTTCAGCCATTACCGAGAATATCCAGCTCATCCCAGAGGCTGTCGACGCGATCCTTCACCGCCTGGTCCATCTCGATCGGAACGCCCCACTCACGGTCGGTCTCGCCTGGCCATTTGTTGGTGGCGTCCATTCCCATCTTCGAACCTAGGCCCGATACCGGCGAGGCAAAGTCGAGGTAGTCGATCGGGGTGTTTTCTACCAGCAGCGTATCCCGGGCCGGATCCATGCGGGTGGTGATCGCCCAGATCACGTCTTTCCAGTCGCGGGCATTCACATCATCATCGCAGACAATCACGAACTTGGTGTACATGAACTGGCGCAGGAAGGACCAGACACCAAACATCACGCGCTTGGCGTGGCCCGGGTACTGCTTCTTCATGGTCACCACCGCCATGCGGTAGGAGCAACCCTCCGGCGGCAGGTAGAAGTCGACGATCTCCGGGAACTGCTTGCGCAGGATCGGCACGAACACTTCGTTCAGGGCCAGCCCCAGCACCGCCGGTTCATCGGGCGGACGGCCCGTGTAGGTACTGTGATAGATCGGCACTTCACGCTGGGTGATCCGCTCCACGGTAAACACCGGGAACTGGTCCACCTCGTTGTAATAGCCGGTATGGTCGCCAAAGGGACCTTCATCGGCCATCTCGCCGGGATAGATAAACCCTTCGAGAATGATCTCAGCGCTAGCCGGCACCTGCAGATCGCTGCCGATGCACTTCACCACCTCGGTCTTGCCGCCGCGCAGCAGGCCGGCAAAGGCGTATTCCGACAGAGTATCGGGAACCGGAGTCACGGCACCCAGAATAGTCGCCGGATCAGCACCCAGTGCCACGGCTACAGGGAAAGGCTCACCGGGATGCTGCTGCTGCCACTCGCGAAAATCCAGCGCGCCGCCACGATGGGATAGCCAGCGCATGATCAGCTTGTTGCGACCGATCAGCTGCTGACGATAGATACCCAGGTTCTGGCGTGGCTTTTCCGGGCCACGGGTTACCACCAGCGGCCAGGTCACCAGGGGACCTGCATCGCCGGGCCAGCAGGTCTGGATCGGGATACGGTTCAGATCAACGTCATCCCCTTCGATCACCGTGTGCTGACAGGGCGCATTCTTGACCACTTTCGGCCCCATATTCAGCACCTGCTTGTACAGCGGCAGCTTTTCCCAGGCATCTTTCATACCGCGGGGCGGTTCCGGCTCTTTCAGCTGAGACAGGGTTTCACCTACCTGCCGCAGCGCCTCGACGGACTCTTCACCCATGCCGAGGGCAACCCGCTCCGGCGTACCGAACAGGTTTGTCAGCACCGGGTAGTCATAGCCCTTGGGGTTTTCGAACAGCAGCGCCGGGCCGCCGGCCCGTAGTGTGCGATCGCTGATTTCGGTCATCTCCAGGTAGGGATCGACCTCGGTGCGGATACGTTTGAGCTCTCCGCGCGACTCCAGCATCTTGATAAAGTCGCGCAGATCCTTGTACTTGGGGCTAGTCATCAGCTTGGATACCTTCTGCTGAGTTCCAGTTTATCGGTTACAGGCCCGATCGAGGGGCATAAAAAAGGGCGAGTAGTGAAGCGCTCTTCAGGCTTCTCTTACTCACCCTTTCTAACGATGGATCAGTCGCTGTTACTTGCGCTTCATCGACATGAAGAACTCATCGTTGGTCTTGAAGTCCTTCAGCTTGTCGATGACGAACTCGGTCGCTGCGGTGTCTTCCATGGAGTCCAGCAGCTTGCGCAGGATCCACATGCGCTGCAGTTCTTCCTCAGAGGTCAGCAGGTCTTCTCGACGGGTGCTGGAGCGACGGATATTGATCGACGGGAAGACACGCTTCTCAGCGATCTTGCGGTCCAGGTGCACCTCGGAGTTACCGGTACCCTTGAACTCCTCGAAGATAACCTCGTCCATCTTGGAACCGGTATCGACCAGCGCGGTAGCGATGATGGTCAGGCTGCCGCCCTCTTCGATGTTACGCGCAGCACCGAAGAAACGCTTCGGACGCTCCAGTGCGTGAGCATCAACACCACCGGTCAGTACCTTGCCGGATGACGGGATAACGGTGTTGTAGGCACGGGCCAGACGGGTGATGGAGTCGAGCAGAATGACTACGTCCTTCTTGTGCTCGGTCAGGCGCTTGGCCTTTTCCAGCACCATCTCGGCAACCTGCACGTGGCGTGACGGCGGCTCATCGAAGGTGGAGGCAACCACTTCACCGCGCACGGTGCGCTGCATGTCGGTCACTTCCTCCGGGCGCTCATCGATCAGCAGAACGATCATGTAGCACTCGGGATTGTTACGGGTAATGCTGTTGGCGATGTTCTGCAGCATCAGCGTCTTACCGGCCTTAGGCGGAGACACGATCAGCGCACGCTGGCCTTTACCCATCGGGGTAACCAGGTCGAGTACACGAGCGGTGATATCTTCGGTACTGCCGTTGCCTATCTCCATCCGCAGACGCTTCTGTGCAAACAGCGGCGTCAGGTTTTCGAACAGAATCTTGTTCTTGGCGTTTTCCGGACGGTCATAGTTGATCTCGTTGACCTTCAGCAGCGCGAAGTAGCGCTCCCCATCCTTCGGCGGACGGATCTTACCGGCAATGGTGTCACCAGTGCGGAGGTTGAAGCGTCTGATCTGACTGGGGGAAACGTAGATATCGTCGGGACCGGCGAGGTAGGAGGAGTCTGCAGAGCGGAGGAAGCCGAAGCCATCCTGCAGAATTTCGAGAACGCCATCACCGTAGATGTCCTCCCCGCTTTTCGCGTGCTTCTTCAGAATAGCGAAGATCACGTCCTGTTTGCGGGACCGGGCCATGTTTTCGAGGCCCATTTGGGTGGCAATATCCAGAAGTTCCGGAACGCTTTTAGTTTTGAGTTCGGTAAGATTCATAGTTTTATTTGAACGCAGCCGCAATGGGCTGGCCAGGATGGAAACCGGAGTGGTTATTAGTCGGAAGAAAAGTTAAGTGGCTCAGGCCGACGCCTGCAGCGGACACTGAAGCCGGACAGATAAGTGAAAAGCAATATAAAGCCTAAGGGAACTGCTGTCCAGCGTACGGGGTAAGAAAACGCAATGGCCGGAAACCGGCACATTGCGTCTTCGCACATCGATCAGAGGTTGGCGTCAACAAAAGCCGCGAGCTGAGACTTAGACAGCGCGCCGACCTTGGTTGCTTCTACATTGCCACCTTTGAACAGCATCAGCGTGGGGATGCCGCGAATACCGAATTTCGGCGGAGTTTCGTTGTTCTCGTCGATATTCAGTTTGCAGACCTTCAGGCGACCTGCGTAGTCCTTGGCGACCTCTTCCAGCACCGGCGCAATCATTTTGCAGGGACCGCACCATTCAGCCCAGTAATCGACCAGGACAGCCTCATCCGCTTTCAGGACTTCCTCTTCGAAAGTCGCATCGGTAACGCTTACGATGTTCTCACTCATTAGCTCTGCTCTCCAGTGCATCAGGGAAGATGAAATCAGTCTATAGCAACCAGGCGAAAACCAGAAAGGTTAGCAGCCACCAGCGACAATGCTGCCCTATCTTCAGACAGATCTGAAGCCGGTATTGATCAGATGGTGAGCTTTATTGCAGATTTCGCCTGTACTTTTCTCGCCCGTACTTTGGCAAAGTGACTGATGTCGGCACTTCCCGAGTGCGTTAAAAACTGACAAGTGATGATACCACCAGCACGAAACCAATGTGAACAGCGTATTAAACCCGCATTTCACAGGGGTTTTAGGCATGCACGGCGCAGAAGACATCTGTTAATCTTCGCCATTCCCCGGCAATAAAGTGAACCCGGGGCACGACTCTTTTCATCCGATGCGGAGACCATTCAAGGATGCCCGAACAGGACCTCTCCACGCACAACGGCAAGCAGGGTGATCTGTTAGCCGCCATCGACCTCGGCTCAAACAGCTTTCATATGGTGGTCGCACGTGTCAGCGACGGAGAACTCAAGCCGATCGACATCATGTCGGAGAAGGTGCAGCTTGCCGCAGGACTGGATGCCGAGGGTCTGCTCGATGAGGAAGCGCAGCAGCGCGGCCTCGACTGCCTCAGCCGTTTTGCCCAGCGGGTCTCCCAACTGCCCCGTGACAGCATCCGTATCGTCGGTACCAACGCCCTGCGCGAGGCGAAAAACCGCAGTCACTTTATCGCCCGCGCCGCCGAGGTCCTTGATGTGCCCATTCAGGTAATCGCCGGCCGCGAGGAAGCACGACTTATCTACCTGGGTGTCGCCCATACCCTCTCCGATGATAACGACCGCCGCCTGGTGGTGGATATCGGTGGCGGCAGTACCGAATTCATTATCGGCTCACGCTTTGAGCCGCTGCGCCTCGAAAGCCTGCATATGGGCTGCGTCAGCTACACCAAGCGTTTCTTCAGTGATGGCAGCATCACTCGCGAAGCGATGGACAGGGCGCGCACAGCCGCTGCGCGCGAGCTAGTCGCCATCCGCCGCGATTACCGTCGTTTACGCTGGAGCAGCACCATCGGCTCCTCCGGCACCGCCAAGGCGTTGCGCCAGGCCTGTATGACGCTCGGCTTCGGCGAGCAGATCACCCTCGAGGGGCTTAAGGCTGTCCGCGACCAGCTGATTCAGTTCGGTCAGGCAGACAAGATTGAGATCGAGGGCATCAAACCGGCACGCCGTGCGGTATTGCCCTCAGGAACCGCTATTCTGATCGCTGTGTTCGAGATTCTCGGTATTACTGCCATGGATTACTCAGATGGTGCGCTACGTGAAGGGTTGCTCTATGACATGGCCGGCCGGCTGCGCCATGAGGATGTACGCGAACGCACCATCAAGGCTCTGAAGAAACGCTATCACGTGGATGCAGGCCAGAGCCGGCGTGTCGAGACGACGGCGCGGTTCCTGCTGGATCAGGCGGCGGATGCCTGGTCACTGAACAGCGAGGAATATCGCAATATGCTGGTCTGGGCGGCCCGCACCCACGAGATCGGCCTGACCATCGCCCACACCCAGTTTCACAAGCACAGCGCCTACCTGCTGCAGCACTCAGACCTGCCGGGCTTTACCAATACCGAACAGCAGCTGCTGGCGTTCCTCGCCCGCGGCCACCGCCGCAAATTCCCCAAGGAGGAATACAAGCTACTGACGGACGACAAGCGCCACAGCTACCGCTTTCTCTGCCTGATCCTGCGCCTGTCGGTGCTGATGCATCGCAGCCGCAGCACCGCGAAGCTGCCGGCGCTCAAATTCAGGGTCAAGGAGAAGTCGCTGCGTCTGAGCTTCCCCGCTGGCTGGCTGGAAAATCATCCGCTGACCCGCGCCGACCTGGACAGCGAAGCGGAATACCTGCGCGCCATCGGTTTCGAACTGGAGATCGACTGAGAACGCTACGCCTGCTGTAGGAGATGCGCCCTCGCGCCGATTGAACCCGGCACGGCGGTAAATCAAAACCACCCTGGTTGATCGCGACGAGGGCGCCGCTCCTGCGATCAGCAGCGGTACTGAACAGAAACGCCAGAAACAAAAACGCCCCGTCTCAGACGGGGCGTTTTTTATAGCCGGGAGCCAGCAATCAGTTCTGCGGACCGGCGCTCTTGATCGCTTCAGATACGCCGTCGAACTTCTCGAAGTTACCGGTGAATTTGGCAATCAGTTCAGCCGCAGCTGCATCGTAGGCAGCCGGATCAGCCCAGGTATCGCGCGGGTTCAGCAGTTTGCTGTCAACGCCCGGTACAGAGGTCGGTACAGCCAGGTTAATGCCCGGCAGGTGCTGGGTTTCGCAGTTGTTCAGCGCACCGCTCTGGATAGCACTGATGATGCCGCGAGTGGTCGGGATGCTGAAACGCTCGCCGGTACCGTAGGAGCCGCCGGTCCAGCCGGTGTTGACCAGGAATACGCGGGAACCAAACTCTTCGATACGCTTGATCAGCAGATCGGCGTATACGTGAGCCGGACGCGGGAAGAACGGCGCGCCGAAGCAGGTGGAGAAGGTGGACTTGATACCACCGCCAGAGCCCATTTCGGTAGAGCCAACCAGCGCGGTGTAACCGGACAGGAAGTGGTACGCAGCCGCTTCCTTGGTCAGTACGGATACCGGCGGCAGTACGCCAGTCAGGTCGCAGGTCAGGAATACGATGGAATCAGGCTCGCCGCCCATGTTGGTAGCGGAACGCTTCTCAACGTGGTCCAGCGGGTAAGCGCAACGACCGTTTTCGGTCAGGTGCGTATCGTTGTAATCCGCGTGACGCTTCTCATCCAGGTGTACGTTTTCAACGATGGAACCAAAGCGGATCGCGTCCCAGATGATCGGCTCATTCTTCTTGCTCAGGTTGATGGTCTTGGCGTAGCAACCACCTTCCAGGTTGAACACCACGCCCTTGCCCCAGCCGTGCTCGTCGTCGCCGATCAGGTAACGCTCAGGATCTGCGGACAGAGTGGTCTTGCCGGTACCGGAAAGGCCAAAGAACAGGGTGGTGGAACCGTCTTCACCGATGTTGGCGGAGCAGTGCATCGGCAGCACGTCTTTTTCCGGCAGCAGGAAGTTCTGCACGGAGAACATCGCTTTCTTCATTTCACCGGCGTAACGCATACCGGCGATCAGGACCTTGCGCTTGGCAAAGTTCAGGATAACGCAGCCATCGGAGTTGGTGCCGTCACGCTCGGGTTCGCATTCGAAACCTGCAGCGTTGAGGATCTGCCACTCTTCCTTGCCTTTCGGGTTGAATTCGTGGGGGCGGATAAACAGGTTCAGACCAAAGAGGTTCTGCCAGGCAGTCTGGGTAGTCATCTTCACCGGCAGGTAGTGGCTCGGATCGGCGCCAACATGCACGTTAGACACAACGTGTTCCTGATCAGCCAGATAGGCTTCAACGCGATCCCAGAGGGCGTCGAACTTATCGGCGTTGAACGGGCGGTTGATGTTGCCCCAATCGATAGAGTCAGCAGTGCTGGGCTCTTCGACGATGAAGCGATCCATCGGCGAACGGCCAGTACGTTTACCGGTTTTGACGACTAGTGCGCCGGTGTCCGCCAGAACACCTTCGTTGCGTGCAATCGCCAGCTCGACCAGCTCAGCCGGGCTGGGATTCACGTGTACATTAGTGACGGTTTCTTTGGTCATTACCCTGATTCCCTTGGCTCCGCGCCAATTTACCTGAAAGCAATAGAAGACTTAGTAGTTTTTATTAGCGGGTTAGGCCCCGCTTTAATTATGTATAGAACCCATAATTATCGCATAAGTTCTAACCGAGGATAACCCGCAAAACTTACCCTCCAAAACCCCGCAGCCGCCGCTATGACGGTCAGTGCAGATTGTCCGTATCATCCAGTTGGCCGGCGTCGTGGAAGAGTGCACGGACGTCTGCCTCGTCAAAGCGATAAAGTTCGTTGCAGAAATGGCAACTGACTTCGATCACGCCACCGTGCTCCTCGGCCACCTCGAGCAACTCCTCCTCGGTCATCATCTTCAATGCCTCGGCGCTGCGGCTGCGGCTGCAGTCACAGTGGAACTTGAGCGGATCGGGATCATAGAGACGGCAGTTTTCTTCGTGGAAGAGCCGGTAGAGCATGGTTTCATTATCCAGCTCCAGCAGTTCCTCGCCCTTCAGCGTATGCGCCAGGGTGTTGATATGCTGCCAGTCTGCATCGCCCGAATCGGATGCCGGCAACACCTGCAGCAGCAGGCCAGCGGCGCGTTTGCCATCGGCAACCAGCTGGATGCTGGTGGAGAGCTGCTCGGACTGACGGAAGTAATCCTGCAGGCAACCGGCCAGGGTCGGTTTTTCCAGCGGGATTACGCCCTGGTAACGACGGCCATTATCCGGCTCGATGGTCAGCGCCAGACGGCCGTTCACCAGCAATTCATTGAACGTGGCATCATTGTCGATATCGCCGTCGTAACGGGCGATCGCACGCAGGTTCTGGTGATGGCTGCACTCCGCCATCAGCACACGCAGGGAACCCTCCCCCGCCGCCTGCAGCATCAGACGGCCTTCGAACTTTAGGTTGGTGCTGAGCAGGCTGACCGCGGCCAGCATCTCTCCAAGCACACGCTCAATTACGGCCGGATAGTTGGCGCGGGAGAGTACTTCCTGATAGCAGTCCTCGACGCGGGACACGGCGCCACGCACATCGATGTCATCAAAAAGGATACGTTGAATCTGGTCGCTATTACTCACTTATCACCTGCTCACCTGCGCACCGCAGCAATTAGAACGCCACCCCGCCAGAATGAAGCCAGATGACGGGAGTGTTAAAATAGGGCGCTGATTCTAGCCGATTGAGTATTCAATGATCACCCCAAAAACCGTTTTTTCCACTGGATGGAACTGGCCCGCTCTGATTGTAGGCCACCTAATTTCTGCGCTCGCCCTGATCAGCTACGTGCTGCCCGGCGGCTACAACCTTTGGCAGGATGCCGGTGCCCGGGTCTTTTACCTGCTGAACAGCACCCTGGCCGATAACGGCGCCTGGACCTGGTTCTGGGCCTGGATGAACACCCGTGAGCTTGATCTGTTGACCGGGCTGCTGATGATCTGCTTCCTGGTATTTCCGCTGGCGATCAGAAAAGAAAAGCTGCAGCCGGCGTTCTGTGGCTTTTTGACGCTGATGATCATCATGCTGCCCGCCAGGGCACTGCTGAACCAGGTCACCGTGCATTACGGCCTCAGCGGCGACAGCCCCTCGCTGGCACTGAGCCCGTCATTCCTGTTTTCCGAGCTGCGCCCCTCGATTCCCGCCAAGGATCACGCATCGAGCAGTTTTCCCGGTGACCACGCCAGCGTACTGCTGATCTGGTTTGGCTTCCTGTTGTGGCACACGCGACGTAAAGTCACCGCGTTACTGATCAGCCTGCTTACCCTGCTGCTGATTCTGCCGCGCCTGATCGGTGGCGCTCACTGGCTGGCAGACGTGGCTGTCGGTGGCCTTGCCATGGCGCTGACGACCCTGAGCTGGGCCTTTGCCTCGCCGCTGGCACACAGGATAAACCTGCTGGTGCTCAGCCTGTTTGCTCCCCTGTTCCGGCTGTGCGGCAAGTTGCCGCTGCTGGGCCGGCTGGCGTTTTTCAACGCCACGCGCTGATCAGAAGTGCCCCTTTATACGCAGCAGCTCGCGCCGGCTCTTTTTGTTGGGCCGGTGATCCGGGCCGCTGCCTGTCTCTTTACGCGCCTGGGCGAACGCCTCACGTGCCTTGATGCTGTCTTCGGTTTCGCGGTACAGCTTCTGTGCTTCGGGCGCGCCGCGACGCTGGTCCGACAGAGCGATCACCTCAACGGTTTTCTCTTCGTTGCCCTGACGGATCTGCAGCTGGGCGCCTACCTCAACCATCTTGCTGCACTTGGCGCGCTGGCCGTCGTAATGGACCTTGCCGCCCTCGATCATCGCCTTGGCGATGGCGCGGGTTTTGTAGAAACGGGCGGCCCAGAGCCATTTATCCAGGCGGACCTTCTCATGATGTGAATGGTCCTGGTGTGACTTGTCATGGTGTGAACTGTCGTTATGAGACTGCTTGCTCATAGGGGTGGCATTACCTCGGAAAAGTCATCTGTAGCGTCAAAGCCTTCTATCACCCGACCCGGCATTTGGCTGTCCGGCGTGGTGATGCAAAGCAGGTGTTTAATACCGAAACGGCGGGCAGACTCCAGCACCGGCAGACTGTCATCGACAAACAGTGTGCGTTGCGGGTTGAACGGCTCCACCTCCTGAAGCTTAGCCCAGAAGCGGACATCTTCCTTGGGCAGACCGAAGTCATGGGAGCAGATCACCCGATCCACCTGCTGGTCGATACTGGTCTTCTCGATCTTCAGGTTGAGGCTGTCGCGATGGGCGTTGGTCACTATCAGCGTACGCCGGCCACTGGCGCGCAGCCGCTCGAGAAACAGCTCTACCCCGGGACGGTAGCCGATACGGTCAGCGATCTCCCGTTTCAGCTCGGCGATCGGCACTTCGAGCTGCTCGCTCCAGTAATCGAGACAGTACCAGTTCAGGGAGCCGCGCTCGGACATGATCCTCTTGATCAAAGGTGCGCGGCTTTCCTCCGGATCCAGGCCGTGAATCTCGGCATAGCGCCGGGGCAGGAATTCAAGCCAGAAATGGGAGTCAAAGTGCAGATCCAACAGGGTACCGTCCATATCCAGCATTACGGTATCAACGGCTTGCCAATCCAGCATAATCAGGGAACACTCGCATGGATGGGATAGACTAAGGAAGCTATGACTACACTATCCAGCTTCCCCAAAACGGATTGAAGAGTATGCCCCGAAAGCCCGAGATTTTGAAGGTAACGCCGGTCGCCGACAGCCGCCTGTTCCACGTCGAAGCGGTGGACCTGAGATTCAGTAACGGTGAAGAGCGACAGTTCGAACGGCTCGCCACGCGGGGGCATGGCGCCGTTATGGTGGTGGCTCTGGATGAGGACAACAACGTCCAGCTGATCCGCGAATACGCGGCGGGCCTGGATGACTATATTCTGACCCTGCCCAAGGGGCTGATCGACCCGGGTGAAACCGCATTGGAAGCGGCCAACCGGGAGCTGCAGGAAGAGGTCGGATTCGGCGCGCGCAACCTGGTGCTACTGAAAAATATCAGCGCTGCGCCCAACTACATGGGCCACAGTATCAACGTGATTCTGGCGCGCGATCTTTACCCCAGCGTTCTGCCCGGAGACGAGCCGGAACCGCTGGAGCGGGTGACCTGGCCATTCGACGATATAGAGCGGCTGGTGACCCGGGATGACTTCGCCGAAGGTCGCGCCATAGCGGGCCTGTTTCTGGCCCGCCTGTATCTGCAGCAGCAAGCCGATATCAGCTGAAACCTAGCCTGGGTTACGGCACGCCAATGTGCCGGCAACCACGGTGCTGTTGACCTTCTGGGCGAAAACCGGATCGGTGATCTGGTTATCCATCATGCGCTGCACATCCTGGTCGCTGAAGCGTTCGTGCACATAGTCGGCCAGACAGTTGCACTGCGCTTCAGTGGCGTTTTCCGATACGAGGCAGCCATCGCGGAACGGCGTCCAGGTCTTCGAATTCAGAAACTGTGATTTCACCAGGTAGATCGCAAACAGAACCACCCCCATCCATAAAAACACCTTGCCCATCAGTCCATACGCCTTGTAATTATTATCAGAGCCCCCATTTTAGGGAGAGAAAGGCGCAGTTCCAGCTATCTATTAGTCGCAGAGACGTACCGAATAGCACCACAGACTGTGCCATGATACTGACCCACAAGGGTGGTATGATCGAAAAACCGCCGGGGGTGACCCAAAGGGCATACCCAGATGGGAAAACCCAGTTTTATGCTAGGAAGTTGATCCTGGGATCCCGGAACTGAATGCCAGCCTCCGGAATCGAACAGTGACTTTCGAAAACCTGTCAAACAAATAAGGTGAAACAATATGAGCTTTGAACTGCCTGCACTGCCATACGCAAAGGACGCTCTGGAACCGCATATCTCAGCTGAGACTCTGGAGTTCCACCACGGCAAGCACCACAACACCTACGTGACCAAGCTGAACGGCCTGGTTCCGGGCACCGAGTTCGAAGGCAAAACTCTGGAAGAGATCATCACCAGCGCTCCGGCCGGCCCTGTTTTCAACAACGCCGCTCAGATCTGGAACCACACCTTCTACTGGTACTCCCTGTCCCCGAACGGCGGCGGCGCTCCGACCGGTGCCATCGCTGACGCGATCAACGCCAAGTGGGGTTCTTTCGAGAAGTTCCAGGAAGAGTTCAACGACAAGGCTGTTAACAACTTCGCTTCCTGCTGGACCTGGCTGGTCAAGAACAGCGACGGTTCCCTGGAAATCGTTAACACCAGCAACGCCGGTACTCCGATGACCAACGGCCAGAAAGCACTGCTGACCGTTGACCTGTGGGAACACGCTTACTACATCGACTACCGCAACGTACGTCCGGACTACCTGAAAGGTTTCTGGGCGCTGGTAAACTGGGACTTCGCGAACGAAAACTTCGCTTAATCGTTATCGTCCCATCGAAAAAAAGCGCCTGCGGGCGCTTTTTTTGTGCTCAAAACCTACCTCAATGCGCCGACATCGGCTTAAAGCAGCTCCTAGGGACCGCTCCAGCTGGACTCAACAACCTCGACCAACCTGCCAGATTCAAAGGTAAATACCTGACACTCACCCGGAAGAGGCGAGTCTGGGTCACCGCTACAACCGAGAATGCGACCACTGTAGTCCAGCGGCATAGCCAGATCGGCATAATGCATATAGCCGCTGCCGATCGATTCCGGCTCTACACCGTTCAGCGCGGGCAAGGGCACTGGATCCCAATCGTCCAGTATCCACAGCGGGTCATCAGGCGCCAACTGCTGGCTCTTGGGCCTTTTTCGCGGTGGCGACCAGCCAACACTTAACGAGGATAGTCTGAGTAGATCCTCGACGACCTCATAGCCGGCCACATACCCCGACCAGTTGGATGAACAGACACTCTCCGGTTCAATGCCGTAATCCCAGGGCGAAAACACCCCGGGTTCAACACTGACAACCGAGTAACCGACACCGTTTACCTGAATCCCATTCAGCGTCTGATCCGTCATTCCTGCGCCCACTCAGAATAAAATTACTTCGACCTTGTCTCATCCAAAATCGGCTCCAACCCGGTCCAGACCGTATCGAGTATTTTCGCCTGAGCGTTGGCTTTCGGGTGGTAGCCATCGTCCTGCATCAGATCCCAGTCACTGGCGACGCCATCCAGCAGGAAGGGTACCAGGGCAGTCTGTTTTTCTCCGGCCACTTCTGCAAACAGACTAAAAAACGCCTGGGTATATTGCGGGCCGTAATTGGGCGGCAGGCGGTTACCGATCATCAGCACCTCGGCGCCCGAGGCGCGGGACAGCTCAACCAGCTGTTCCAAATTGCCACGCACAATGTTGAGCGGCGTGCCACGCAGGCCGTCGTTGGCGCCCAGTTCGATCAGCACCAGTGACGGCTGATGGGTCTCCAGCAACGCCGGCAGGCGCGACAACCCACCGCTGGTGGTTTCGCCGCTGACGCTGGCGTTCACCACCTCCAGCGTATAGCCGTTGTTTTGCAGCCGGCCGCGCATCAGGTTGACCCAGCCCTTCTCCTCATCGATACCGTAGCCGGCGGCCAGGCTGTCACCCAGCACCAGCATCGAGGCAAAGCTGACCGGGCTTGTTAAGATCAGCAACAAAAACAGCAGTGTACGCATTGCATGACTTCCTTCGATTAGTCTCTGGATCGATACGTTTAGAACCTTCTGATCGTTCAGTGTTCCAAATCCATTCAGACGAATTCGCCGTACTGGCAGTGATACGCCATCCAAGGAGAGATATGGACCAGTCTAACCCGAGCCCGTCGATGATCGAAGCGCGGGCAATCAGCAAGCACTTCGACACCGAGGCGGGACGCGTTGCCCTGTTCGAAGAACTGAACCTCAACGTACCTCGCGGCGAAAGTCTGGCGGTGATCGGCCGCTCCGGCGCGGGTAAATCCACCCTGCTGAGCCTGCTGGCCGGGCTGGACACCCCGACTCATGGCAGTGTCAGCATCGACGGCCAAGCGATGGAAAAGCTGGACGACCGCCAGCGCGCGGAGCTGCGCGCCAGCAAGGTCAGCTTTATTTTTCAGTCATTCCATCTGCTGCCGGAGCTGACCGCACTGGATAACGTGCGCCTGCCGCTGGAGATCCGCGGCAGCACCAACCCGGAAAAAGAGGCAAAGCGCTGGCTTGAACAGGTAGGGCTGGGAGAGCGCACCGACCACTATCCGTCGCAGCTCTCCGGCGGCGAACAGCAGCGCGTGGCCATCGCCCGCGCCTTCGCCACCCAGCCGGCCCTGCTGTTTGCTGATGAACCCACCGGCAACCTGGATGAAGAGACCGGCGGCCGTATCATCGAGCAGCTGTTCAGCCTGAACCAGCAGCAGGGTACGACACTGATTCTGATCACCCACGACCCGGAGCTGGCCGCACGCTGCCAGCGGCGTGTGAGGTTGCATAACGGTCAGCTGACGGAGGAGTAATCATGAACCTGCTCCCCCGGCTGGCCCTGCGCCAGCTTAAAACCCAACTGCGCACCACCGAGTGGCGGGCGCTGCTGCTGGCTACGCTGATCGCCATCACCCTGACCACCCTGCTGACTCTACTGGGCGACCGGCTGGAGCGCGGTCTGCTGCGCGAGAGCGCCAACCTGCTCGGCGCCGACCTGGTCCTGAGCAGCGGCCGCCCTCTCAGCGATGAACGTCTGCAGGAGATCGCAGCCAACGATGTCACCAGCACCCAGGTGGTGCAGTTCCCGAGCATGGTATCCAACCCGGACGCCGGTGAAGAGACACCACCGATGCTGGTATCGGTTCGGGCCGCCGACCCGCCCTATCCCCTGCGTGGCGAGATCATTACCGAGCCCGCCCACACCAGCGACCTTCCCGCTTCCGGCAATGTCTGGATAGAAGCCCGGGTGATGAGCCAGTTGGGACTGGAGATTGGCGACCGGCTGCAGCTCGGCTACAGCGAATTTACCGTCAGTGCGGAGCTGATCAGCTCACCGGATCGAGGCACCGGTTTTCGCAGTTTCAGCCCACATATCATCATCGACCGTGCCGACCTGGAAGCCACCGGCGTCCTCGCACCGGGTAGCCGTGCCAGCTTCCGCGTGCTGATGTCCGGCGACAAGGAGCAGATCGCCGCACTGGATGCACAGCTGCGCCCTTCGCTGGCCGACTACGAACGCCTGCTGGCCCTGCAAACCGACCAGCCGGTCACCGGTAATGCGCTGGGCAACGCCCTCGCCTACCTGAAACTCTCGGCACTGACCGCCCTGCTGCTGTCAGCACTGACCATCCTGCTGAGCCTGCGACGCTTCAGCCAGAAGCAGTTCACCCGCAGTGCGCTGCTGCTGAACCTGGGCCTTAATCCCGCGCAGCTGGTGCGCGTTTATCTCTACCAGTTGCTGTTCGCCTGGGGTTTACTGGCACTCATCGGTACTGCTATTGCGGCTCTGGTGGATGGACTGGTGCAGTCCTGGCTGATCAACCTGTTGCCGCAGCGCCTGCCGGATCCCGCGTTTTACACCTGGTTCAGCGGCGCTGCCCTGGGCCTGGTGATGCTGATACTGCTAGGACTGCCACCGGTGCTTTCACTGGCACGCATTCCGGTGGCCCACCTGCTGCGCGGCGATACGCCGCCCCAGGACAGACGCGCCCGCGTGCTGCAGGCCAGCTGCCTGGTGATTCTGGCGGTGACGCTGCTGCTGTTCCTGCAGGCGCCGGCGGCGGCGTTAATCCTGCTGGGCCTGCTGGTGATCGGCGGACTGGTGTTCGGCTATATCGCCCAGTTCCTGCTGGAGAAACTGGCCGAGCCCATGGCCGGCAAGCTGCTGCTCGGGCGCCTGCTGCGCCTGCGTCTGCGCCAACAGCGCAAATGGCACCGACTGCAGTCGGCGGTGATCGTGCTGCTGCTCACGCTGCTGGCAGTGGTCTGGGTCAGTCGCGCCGATCTGCTGTCGGAGTGGCGCGCTAAGTTCCCCACCGACACGCCAAACTTCTTCGTGATCAATATCCAGCCCTGGCAGAAGCCGGATCTGGATGGGTTCCTGCAGGATAACAGTATCGACAGCACCCTCTATCCGATGATCCGCGGTCGCCTGAACGAGCTCAACGGCGAACCGATCCGGCCCCAGCTGACCGAGGAGCAGCTGCAGAACAACACCCTGAGGCGTGAACTGAACCTGAGCTGGACCCGCGACAGGCCGGAGCATAACGAGCTGCTGGCCGGCCAGTGGTGGGAAACCACACCGGACAGACCGCAGATCTCCGTCGAGCAGGACATGATGGAAGACCTGGGGCTGGAGCTAGGCGACAGCCTTGGCTTCGATATCGGTGGCCAGCAGGTCTCAGCCGAGATCACCAGTATCCGCGGTGTGGAATGGACCTCGTTCCGACCCAACTTCTACGTGATCTTCAGCCCAGGTGCGCTGGAAAACTACCCCGGTACCTGGATCACCAGCTTCCGACTTGAAGGCGAACGCAAACAGCTGGCCACCGAGATGCTGCGCGACTTCCCGTCACTGACGCTGATCGATATCGACCAGCTGCTGGCACAGCTCGGCACCTGGCTGAAACGCCTGGGTGACAGCTCGGCGATGATCCTGGCGCTGACGCTGCTCTGCGGGCTGATTCTGATGGCGGTGACCCTGCTGCAGGCGCTGGAACAACGCCGCTTTGAGTCCGCCTTGATGCAGACGCTGGGCGCCAGCGGTGAACAGACGAGACGTCTGGATCTGCTGGAGTTCCTGCTGTTGGGGCTGGTGTGCGGTGTACTGGCTGGAGTCGCCTCGGAGATCACCCTGGCCGGGCTGCACGTTCAGCTACTGGATGTAGAGCCCAAGCTGCACCCCTGGCTCTGGATCAGCCTGCCGGCGCTGGCATCGCTGTTTTTCGTGGCTACCGGCTTCCTGATCCGTCGCCCGCTGCGACTGGATCAGTGTTACCGACTGCTGCGCTCACAGAGCTGATGTAGAAAGGAATGCCCCCGTGCCGATTGCATCCGGCACGGGGGTATTTACAGCCACCGCGGGTGATCGCGACGAGGGCGTCGCTCCTACTCTGGGTAATTACCGGGTAGGAGGCGCGCCTCGCACCGATGAAGTCTGGCACACGGGGCATTCAGATCTGCGCGACGTGGACTAGAGCGACAAATCCACACGCGGTTCGCCATCCTGGTCGATCTGTGGATAACAGAGGAACAGGCGGTCTGCTTCGACCTTCTGCTGCAGGCGCTCCTTGAGTACCTCTGAACGAGCCTGCGCCAGCTGACGCAGCAGATCACTCAATTCCGCCGCCAGCTCCTCACCCTCCAACGGCTTGGTGCGCTTGCCGTTTTCCACGTTCTGCACCTCGCCAACTGCCTGGCGATCAGCCGCCACAGTGACGCCACAGAGGTTCAGTCGCAGCCCGCCTCGCTCGGCCATCAATCCGGCCAGTTGATCCAGATAATCGCCGCCATCACCACTCAGTTCCGCCTCACCAGCGGCGAACGCTACCGGCTCCAGGTTGATAAACGAGCCCGTCTTACTGGCATCGATGGCGGTTTCCGCCAACGTAATCAGCGCACCGTAGGGCTGCAGCGCCTGCACCAGGTACGTCATCACCCCCTGCTTGACGCTATTCCCCAGCACCCGGTTGATGACGCTCTGGTAATCGAACGAGGGATCATTCAGCGAACCGCTGATCGGCACATCCAGGTCGATGTTTTCATCGTCGTCCTGCAGCACCGAGATCGCCGTTTCCAGCGGCAGACTTATTGTCTCCTGGAACTCGCCGATCTGCTCCTGATCCACCGGATCCACGGTCAGGCGGTTGATGCGGATATGGTTTTTACCGTCCAGTTGATCCTCATCCAGGGTTCCCTCCATGGCGAGGTTGAGCTGGCCACTCTGCAGGTAATAGCCGGTGTACTTGATGCTGTAGGGGCTCACAGCGGGAAGCTGCACATCATCCAGGTTTACTGTCCAGTGGCCGCTGCGGGGAGACGCCAGCAGGTTCACTGCCCCTTGGGCTTCAAGCTTTGCAAAACGGTTAATCACGCCACTGAGACCGAATTCGCTCTGTTCACTGCTCTGAGTATCCAGGTTGGTCAGCGATAGTTGGTTGATCGCCATATCCATTTTGTAGGCAGGATTGACCGACCGATCCGACAGTTTGAAATGACTCTCACCCGCGAGACCGATGCGGCCAACACGCACATGGAAGGGATCAGCAGCAGACTGTTTTTCTGCGCCGGAATCGGTACCACCCTGGGTGTCTGCGCCGGAAAGAGACGCCAGCTGCAGCTGCAACGCCTGGATATCCTCCGGCTGCATCTGCTCATCAAGATTGAGAGCAGCGTTCAGTCCATCCGCTTCGATGGCGTCGATCTGCACACCGGCCTGATCCAACGCCAGTTTATTGAGGCTAATTCCCGCCATGGAGAGCAGCGGATCCCCGGCCTGGGTACTGGCCAGGCTAAGACCAGACACCTGGGCCGAGCCCAGGCCCACCTTCAGGGGCATCGCCACATTCAGGCTGTTCAGCTGTATCGAATTCAGCGCGGCCAGCGGTTTACCGCCCGCCTGCACCTTGGCGGCGCCCAAAGACAGTTGCGGCGCAGTCAGCGCCAGTTTGCCGCTATCGATGGCATAGCTTGCATCGGCGCTGGTAGTCAGGTTATCCAGAGCGACCTGCATGGCGCCGCCCTGGTTCAGCTCGATGCCGCTGAGGTTAAGCTGGGTGCCAGACAGGTTCCAGCTGTTCAGCGCCTCCGAGGTCAGCGCCGTGGAAAGATCCGCTTTGCTCAGGGCCAACGACAGCGCACTGCCCTGTTGCAGTTTCAAAGAGGCGAGCGCCAGCTTGTTCTGCCCCTGCAGATCTACCTTCGTGATTTCACCACTGCTGACCTGCACCTGGGTATCGCCCTGCCAGTCGGCAGAAGCCAGGCCCAGCGACAGCGCATCGTCCTGCTGCAGTTTCAAAGAGGCGAGCGCCAGCTTGTTCTGCCCCTGCAGATCTACCTTCGTGGTTTCGCCGCCGCTGACCTGCACCTGGGTATCGCCCTGCCAGTCGGCAGAAGCCAGGCCCAGCGACAGTGCATCACCCTGCTGCAGCGCCAGATCAGCCAACTGCAGCCGGTTTGCACCCTGCACATTCACCGCCAGGGTCTCATCCCTGCCAATCTGAATATCGCTGTCACCCTGCCAGCCGAGCTGGCCGAAATTCAGTGATAGAGGCGTCTCGCCGGTCATCGCCAGGGCGAGCCGCTGCGCATCCAGAGAACCGGCAACGCCCAGATTCAGCGGCCCCTCGCGGGTCAGATCCAGGTCTACCTTGCCATCCCACTTCAGGCCACCCAGATCGATCTGCTGTGTTCCCTGAGTCAGCGATGCCCCCTCGGCAAGAGCCACCCGCGCACCGACGGCGATATTGGCCGGACTCAGCGCCTGCAGGCTCAACTCCACTCCGCCATCAAAGGTCAGCGACGGGGTTTTAAAACTCAGATTCTCGTCCTGCCAGCTGAAGTCACTGATACTGATAGTGCCGTTAGGCGTGATATGAATGCTGTCACCAGCCAGCTCACTGCCCAGCTTCAGATCGGCACTGATGGTGCCCGACTCCAGTTGGGGAACAAACTGCGCCACCAGCGCGTGCACCGGCAGGTTTTCCAGCTTCAGGGCCAGATCGGCGCGCTTGTCTGCCGGCAGCGGCAGGGCGCTGGAATCGATATTGAAGGGGGCATCGTTGATGCGGCCATGCAGAATCAGTGCGGTGGGTTCCTGGGGCTGCCAGAAAAACAGGCCGCCAAGCTGCAGCTGGTCCAGCTCCAGATGATGTTCCTGCTTGAACAGTTGCAGGCGCCAGTCGATGTTATCCAGCGACAGCGCATCGAGGCCGACGCTCCAGCCAGACGGCGCGTCATTCTCGTCGGTTTCGGGCTCTTGAGTTTCATCCGCCGGCGGCATCAGCTCCGCCAGGTTCAAGGGCCCCAACCACTGCTCTTCAAGGGTGTAGACGAAGCCGGAACGCACTCCCTCCACCTCCAGCGGTAGCAGGTGAATCTTTTTGTCGAACAGGTCGCCATAATCGATGGCGGCACGGAAGCGGTCGATATCCAGCGGATAGTGACCTTCGCGCCGGGCCTTGAGTCCCTCGATAATCACCTCGCCGCTGAACCAGTTGACCGTCAGCGCCTTGAAGCGGGCATCCTCCACCCCCTGGGCACGAAGCCAGATGACCACCTGGTCACGCACGACATAGGGCAGTGCATGAAATGTCAGCGTTACCGTCAGGACAATTCCCACCAACCAGGCAATCCATTTCATGGGGCGTTACTCCTGCTAACCTTCAATCCAAGGATGACGATATACAGCATAGCGGAAAGCGCAAAGAGCTATACGACTGACGGTACTGCTTATGTCACTGCCGTACTACGACAAAAGGTCGGCTACTAAGCTCCGTGGCGCTCTGGTAAAATCTTGACCGCTTTTCTGCTGCACTTCCATGCGGCCACATACTAAGAAACCATATTTTGTATACTTTTCAAAAGG
The DNA here is from genome assembly GCF_900108065.1 of Marinobacterium lutimaris. Taxonomy (GTDB): domain Bacteria; phylum Pseudomonadota; class Gammaproteobacteria; order Pseudomonadales; family Balneatricaceae; genus Marinobacterium_D; species Marinobacterium_D lutimaris. The sequence goes on from NZ_FNVQ01000004.1 coordinate 363,902, forward strand.
GTGAATAACGTCATGGCACATGATGAAAACTTCCGCGACTCCTCCGGCTGGGGCTGGCTGCTGATCAACGCGGTCGCTATGCTGTGGATTACCATGCCGGTGAGCATCGTACTGACCAAAGTGGTTCAGTGGTAAGAAGCTCAGTGGTAACCAGCTCAGCTGGTGAAGCGTTGCGGGTTTGCCAGACGGACGGCGAACTCGCGCAACGCTCAGCCTTTCCCTCCTCCCGCTCTTCCTCCGCCGTTTAACACTGCGCCCCTGACATAGCCTCTCTGCTCCCGAAAAAACAAAGCATCCACCTGGTCTGAGGTATATCAAACACGGTTAATCGCCGGACTTTTCCGTGGATAAGATTCAGCACGGTTACGGCTGGAATAGATCAGGCGATCAGTGCGAGCGAAGTGAACAGAAACTAATAGTGAATAGCGGTCAGAAGAAGCTAAGTTTGGATGGACGAAAAGATGCCGCTGGATAGCGGAATCAGCAGGAATGGCTTAAAACGCTGTTGCGTAGCAAGCAGGGAAAAGACGGTCTACACGGATATTGAAAAACCTGCACCGGAGCGATGACGACCCGGCACAGGCTTCAGCTGTTTGCTGTCGAATCAATGAGAGTCGCGCAGCTCTTCCACCCCGTTCGGGGTTCCCATCAGCACCAGGTCGGCACCGCGACGGGCGAACAAACCGTTGGTGACGACACCAACGATATTGTTGATCTGCTGCTCCAGCGCCTTGGGATCGAGAATCTCCATATCCTGCACATCGATAATCACGTTACCGTTGTCGGTGACAACGCCTTCGCGATACACCGGCAGGCCGCCGAGTTTGGCCAGTTCACGGGCTACATAAGAGCGTGCCATGGGGATAACCTCCACCGGCAGCGGAAACTCACCCAGCAGATCCACCTTCTTGCTGCTGTCGACGATGCAGACAAACTCTTTTGCCACCGCGGCAACGATCTTTTCGCGGGTCAGCGCAGCGCCGCCGCCCTTGATCAGGTTCATATGCGGGTCGAACTCATCGGCGCCATCCACATAGACCGCCAGCTGGTCGACGCTGTTCAGGTCGAACACCTCGATACCGTGACCGCGCAGACGCTCGGCTGTCGCCTCGGAGCTGGCCACCGCGCCGGCAAACTGGTTTTTCACCGCCGCCAGGGCATCGATGAACAGATTGGCTGTGGAGCCGGTGCCCACACCGATAATGGTGTCGCTTTCCAGCAGTGGCTTGATATGTTCGACAGCGGCCTCGGCCACCGCTTTTTTCATTTCGTCCTGGGTCATCGCCTGTCAGATCCTGTCGCGGTTGATCATGAACGCGTGATTATACGCAACACTCAGCTCCCCTTATAGACGCTGGGGGTTTCAGCCGATACCATTTCGACCTTAATTCTCCGCGTGCAATGCGCATCCACTACAAATCAGAAGTGCCCTATGCAGCGTTATATCAAGAAGATCCTCGAAGCCCGGGTCTACGACATCGCGCGTGAAACGCCGATGGACGAAGCCCGTGGTCTGTCCGAACGCCTTGGCAACCGTGTTCTCCTCAAACGTGAGGATGAGCAGCCGGTGTTCTCATTCAAAATTCGCGGCGCCTACAACAAGATGTCGCAGTTGAATGAAGAGGAAAAAGCACGCGGCGTCATTACCGCCTCGGCCGGCAACCACGCCCAGGGCGTGGCGGCGTCGGCACGCAGGCTCGGCATCAAGGCGACCATCGTCATGCCGAAGACCACTCCTGATGTGAAGGTCGCCAACGTCAAGCGTCTGGGAGGCCGCGCGGTGCTGCATGGTGACACCTTCGACGAGGCCCGCACCCACGCTCAGAAGCTGATGGAAGAGAAAGGCCTGGTGTTTGTGCACCCGTACGACGATCCAGACGTGATCGCAGGCCAGGGCACCATCGGCATGGAGATCCTGCGCCAGGAGAGCGGCCACATCGATGCGATCTTCGTCCCCGTCGGTGGCGGTGGTCTGATCGCCGGCATTGCCTCCTACGTTAAATACCTGCGCCCGGAAACCAAGGTGATCGGCGTGGAATCCAACGAATCGGCAAGCCTGGCGCTGGCGATGGAGAAAGGCTTCCGCGATACCCTGGACCAGGTCGGCATCTTCGCCGATGGCGTGGCCGTAGCCCAGATCGGTGAATACACCTGGGAGATCGCCAAGGATTACGTCGATGAGGTGATCACCGTCAGCACCGACGAAATCTGCGCCGCCATCAAGGATATCTTCGACGACACCCGCTCCGTCTGCGAACCGGCCGGCGCCCTGGGCGTGGCTGGCCTGAAGAAGTATGTCGCCCGCGAGGGGATCGAAGGCGGCACGCTGATCGCCATCGACTCCGGCGCCAACGTCAACTTCGACCGTCTGCGTCATATCGCCGAACGCTCTGAGCTGGGTGAACAGCGTGAGGCGATCATCGCTGCGCGCATCCCGGAAAAGCCCGGCAGCTTCAAGAAGTTCTGCGCCGCGCTGGGCAAACGCAACATCACCGAGTTTAACTACCGTTACTCCGATGACAGCCAGGCCATCGTCTTTGCCGGCGTGCAGATTCTGCCCAACAATGGCGGTCGTGAAGAGCTGCTGGCCGAGCTGCGCGAGCATATCGAAGACGTGGTCGACCTGACCGACGATGAAACCGCCAAGCTGCACGTGCGTTACATGGTGGGCGGTCACGCCCCAGCCAGCGTGGATAACGAGGTGGTTTACCGCTTCGAATTCCCGGAGCGCCCGGGTGCACTGATGAAGTTCCTTAACAAGCTGGGCGGCCGCTGGAACATCTCCATGTTCCACTACCGTAACCACGGCGCTGCCTACGGCCGCGTTCTGGTCGGCATGCAGGTGCCTGCCGCAGAGCATGCCCAGGTGGGTCAGTTCCTCGAAGAGATCGGTTACACCTACTTCGACGAAACCGATAACGCCGCTTACAAACTGTTCCTCGGCTAAACAGCCTGCTGTTCCCGAGGCCCGTCCGGGTCTCGGGGCTCTTACGCGTTTATTCTCTCTGCCCCTCTATTCTCTCTAGATACTCCCAGCTCTGCCTCTGAAGCACGCAAAAATATCCCCTGAAGGGTATATCCCTTTAACCCGCGCAAAATCTATCGTTTAACCATGGCCAGTCGCCCCTATGGCGATTGTTAACATCTCACTCCGGACTTATGACCGGACGCTGGGGTTTAGTTTAGGGTTACGAAACAGATCATGTCCGAGCTTTCACACACCACTTCTTACTACGCCGCATCTGCCAACGATAAAAGCATCCGCCCGGCCCTGGAAAGCCAGGTCACGGCCGATGTCTGCGTCATCGGCGCCGGTTTTTCCGGGCTTTCCACCGCCGTGCATCTGGCCGAGAAGGGATTCAAGGTTATCGTGCTTGAAGCGACCCGTATCGGCTTTGGCGCCTCCGGACGCAATGGCGGCCAGATCGTCCACAGCTACAGCCGCGACATCGACTTTATCGAGCGCAACTATGGCCAGGCCACCGGTAAAGCGATGGGTGCCATGGCGTTCGAGGGCGGCCGTATCATCCGCCGCCTGGTCAAGGACTACAGCATTCAGTGTGATCTCAAGGACGGCGGCATCTTTGCGGCCTGCAACAACAAGCAGTTCGAGGAGCTGAAAGGCAAAAAGGCACTCTGGGAAAGCCACGGCCATCAGGAGCTTGAACTCCTCAGCGAAGCCGAGACCCGCAACTATATCGGCTCCAGCCGCTACAAGGGCGCGCTGCTGGACAAGTCCGGCGGTCATTTCCATCCGCTCAACCTGGTGCTGGGCGAAGCCGCAGCGCTGGAAAGCCTGGGCGGCGTAATCTACGAAGGCTCGCCCGCGGTGAAGATGGAAGAGGGTGACAAGGTTAAAGTGCACACGCCGAAAGGCGCCGTCACCGCCAACTTCCTGGTGGTTGCCGGCAACGCTTATCTCGGTGACCTGATCCCTAAACTTCAGGCCAAGGCGATGCCCTGCGGTACTCAGGTGATCGCTACCGCCCCGCTGAGTGAGACGCAGCAGCGCGAACTGCTACCCAAGGATCAATGCGTAGAAGACTGTAACTACCTGCTCGATTACTTCCGTCTTTCCGGCGACGGCCGCCTGATCTATGGTGGTGGCGTCACCTACGGTGCCCGCGAGCCGAGCAAGATCGAATCGCTGATTCTGCCGAAGATGCTGAAAACCTATCCGCAGCTGAAAGGCGTGAAGATCGACTACGCCTGGACTGGCAACTTTCTGCTCACCCTGATGCGCCTGCCGCAGCTGGGCCGGGTCGGCTCCCACGCCAATATCTACTATGCGCAGGGCTACAGCGGCCACGGTCTGACCTGTTCGCACCTGGCCGGCAAGGTACTGGCGGACGCAATCCAGGGCCAGGCGGAGCGCTTCGATATCTTCGCTTCCCTGCCGCAATACCCCTTCCCCGGCGGGCGCATGATGCGCGTGCCCTACACCGCCATCGGTGCGGCTTATTACAACCTGCGGGACAAACTCGGTATCTGACGCTGTTGATGCCCTGCTACTCCGGAATGTCGGGGTGGTGTGGCATCGCGCCCCATTAAAAACCCGACAATAATAAACAGGCCCTCTGAATGAATACCAATCCTAGCCTTAACGCCGAGGTGATAGAGCCCGGCGGCCGGAATTCGCTGTCCAACAGATCCCGTTCGATCCTCTTTTACTGCGTCATCATGGTGGGTTTCGCCTATCTTTCCACTCAGTATTCCGCCGAGGAAGGCTACGGTTTTGTCAGCCTTTTGCCAGCCCTGCTGACCCTCTGCGTCGCCATCTACAGCCGCCGCGCGCTGGAAGCAATTTTTGCCGGCATCATATCCGGGCTGGTGCTGCTGAACCCTTTCGAGGTGGTAGCCGGACTTGGCGACCTGTCGCTCAACGTGGTGATGAACGAGACCATCGCCTGGATCGTACTGGTCTGCGGCATGATGGGCGGGTTGATCAATATTCTTGAGCGCGGCGGCAGCGTGGTCTGCTTCGGCGAGACCCTGGCGCGCCGGATCAAGACCAAGCGCGGCACCATGCTGACCACCTGCGTGCTGGGCATGCTGGTGTTTATCGATGACTACCTGAACTCGCTGGCGGTGTCGGCGTCGATGAAAACCCTCACCGACAAGTACCGCATCTCCCGCGAGAAACTGGCTTACCTGGTGGATTCTACCGCCGCCCCGGTCTGCATCCTGGTACCGATCTCCACCTGGGCCGTCTACTTTGCCGCGCTGCTGGAGGAGAACGGCGCCACCGAAGCCGGCAAGGGGATGTCGCTCTATATCGACTCGATTCCGTTTATGGCCTACGGCTGGATCGCACTGCTGGTGGTATTCCTGGTGGCCGGCGGCATCCTCGGCAACCTGGGGGCGATGAAACAGGCGGAAGCGCGGGCGCAGAAAGGTGAGCCGGTGCCGCCGGGCGTGATCCTCGATGGTTTCGACACCTCCAACATCAAGAAGGTCTCGCCAACGGTGGGTCTGATCAACTTTCTGCTGCCGATGGCGGTGCTGGTGGGCGCCAGCGTCTACTACGAGATCGATCTGCTGCTGGGTGCACTGACCGCCTCCCTGTTCACCATGGTGCTTTACTACTGGCAGAACCTGCTCAACTTCGGCCAGCTGGTGGATTCCATGCTCGATGGCTTCAAGGTGATGCTGCACCCAATCGCCGTGGTCTGCGCCGGTTTTATGCTGAAGGATGTGAACGACCAGCTCGGCATGACGCCCTACATCATCGATGCGCTGACGCCTCTACTGTCGAAAGAGCTGCTTCCTGCACTGGTGTTCGCGGTAATGGCGGCGGTGGTCTTCGCCACAGGCTCAAGCTGGGGGGTGTTTGTGGTCTCGCTGCCAATCGTAATTCCGATGGCGCAGGTGATGGATATGTCGATGCCGCTGACCGTGGGCGCGCTGCTCTCCGCTTCAGCGTTTGGCAGCCACGCCTGCTTCTTCAGTGACTCCACCGTGCTCTCGGCCCAGGGCTCCGGCTGCACATCGATGCAGCATGCGCTCACCCAGATCCCCTATGCGCTGCTGGGCGCGGCGTTCACCTTTGTGCTGTTTATCGGCCTGGGCTACGCCTTCGCCTGATTCTGCCACCCTGCTTTCTCCACTCCCCACCCTGCTGCGGCAGGCTGGGGATTTTTTATGGGTGGAGAATAGGGCCAGTCATAGATAGCCGAAGCTGACCGGCATTCGGGTGTAAAACAGGTTGAGGCCGCGGTCCTTGAAGTGCTCCAGCAGCGCGTCGCAAGCTTGCGCCTCCGCCACAATGGTGACCTGTATAGGCTGCTCCGACAGGTCGAACATGTTGACCATATGGGACTTGCCGTCGTGGCCGATACCCTCCACCGAGGCGTTCATGGTGGCGCCGCGCACACCCAGCTTAAGCGCCTCATCCATCACCCACTGGGCCACTCCCCGGCCTTCGTGCTGGCGATCCTGCTGGGTGTAAAAAGTGAGCTGATAACCGTCCATCTTTTCCTCCGATACGGCACTGGGGCCGCAGCACTGATCCTGTAACACAGGGTGTTTAACGCCGCATTCGGCAACGCAGATAGCGTTTCAATATCCTGTTAGCGTACTTGAACCTGCGTGATAACCGACATGCCCACGCGCAAGGACGCAAGTTTTTCCGGCGCCGAGGTCAGACGGATCTTAACCGGCAGACGCTGAACGATCTTGGTGAAGTTGCCGGTAGCGTTATGCGGCGCCACCGGTGAGAAGGAGACGCTGCTGGCAGGGCCTATGTTATCCACCACGCCCTCCAGCTCCAGATCCGGGAAGCTGTCCACACTGATGCTGACCTTCTGGCCCGGCTGCATATGGGTCAGCTGGGTTTCACGAAAATTCGCCTGCACATAGATCTGATCCAGGGGCACCAGCGCCAGCAACGCATCGCCCGGATGCACATAGCCGCCGACACGGGCACGACGCTGCGCCACCACGCCACTCACCGGCGCAGCGATATGCGCGTAGGAAAGCTGCAGTTTGGCGTTATCCACAGCGCTAACGCTGGCCGCCTGACCGGCTTCGGCCGCCTTCAGTTGCGCCTTGAGCACCTCAACCTGCTGACGGGCGGCGTTCAACTCCGCCTCGTCCCGGGCCGCGGTCGCCTTAAGGCCATCCAGCTCGGCGCGGGCGCGCTCCTTGGCCTGACGGGTACCCGAGCCCTCATTGGCCAGATTGCTGAAGCGCTGAAAATCCGCTTTCGCCAGGGTCAGCTTTGAGCGGTCGACCTCAATCACCGCCAGCGCCTTGGCCACCTGGCTCTTCTGCCGTTCGATCTGCTGCGCCAGCGTATCGACCTGTGCCTCGGCCCGAGCCTGTTCAGCCTCGGCCTGCTGCAGCGCCAGCTTCAGGTCACGATCATCGATATCGACCAGCGGATCGCCGGCATTGACGGGCTGGTAATCCTCCACGTGCAGAGCGGCGACCTCGCCGGTAATGCGTGGCGCCACGACGGTAAAGTCGGCGCGCAGATAGGCATCGTCGGTGACCTGCGTGGCGCTTGCACCCTCATCGCCGTTGAACAGATAGATACCCGCCCCGATCAGGAACAGGGCGACGGTGGCAAGGATGATGGATCGCGTACTCTTGGACATGCTATTTCCGTGTTTCAGTCATTCATTAATGATGCGGATTACTCAGGCTTCACCTGGGGCGCGGGGATATATTTAAGGCACAGCACCAGCGGGATCAGCAGCAGCATCAGCACGCCGTAAATCTCGTAGATATCCGCCCCAGCCAACACCAGTGCCTGCTGGTTAACGATGCGCCCCAGCTCCCCGACACTGGCGCCGGTATCCGGTTGCGAAAGCCAGTAGCTGGTCTGGCCTCGCAATATCTCGCTGTGAAAGGTCTGCCGGCTGTGCATCAGCTCACCCACCATGGCGCCGCTGAACAGGGTGCCAAAGGCGCGCATCGTATTGATGATGCCGGAGACAAAGGGACCTTCGAACGGCTGTACCACGCTGGTGCCGAGAAACAGCAGCGGCACCACCGCCATCGGCTGCCCCAGCGTCTGCAGCACCTGGCCGATAAAGAACTGATCCACCATCCATTCGCTGGTCAGGTGCGAGTTGGTCAGACAGCCCATCGCTATCAGGAACAGGCCGCAGGCAAACAGGTAACGTGCATCGACCCAGCGCTGATACAGCAGAATAGCCATCACCGAACCCAGCACGATCTGCGGCAGACCGACAATCAGGCCAAGCCCGGTCATCTGTTCGATACGAAAACCCTGCATCCCACTCAACAGATTCATCGGCAGGCCCACACCGGCGGCCATTCCCAACAGCAGGCAGAAGAAGACGGTAAAACCGAGCCCAAGGTTGCGCCGCCCCAGCAACTGCAGCTTGATAAACGGGGCCGGATGGAACCACTCGCTGATCAAAAACAGCAGAAACAGGCCGCCGCCGGTGACGAATCCGGCCTGCACCAGCGATGAATTCAGCCAGTCGAGGCGCACCGCCTGGCTGGTGGTCAACGCAATGATCACCAGCCCCGGAAAGCCGATCAGCATCCCGATCCAGTTACCCTGCTTGATGCGCTCGTACGCCGGCGGCATCTTCGGAACGCCCCAGGCCACCAGCGGTATCGAGATCGCGCCGATAATCACCAGCTGCCAGTAGAGCCAGCGCCAGTCATGCAAGGTATCGAGACAATACGCAGCGATCCACACGGCCACGTTGGGCGCCAGCGTAGCGGTCATCGCATAGAGCGCCAGGCCGTGCAGACGTATGGGCGCCGGCAGAAAGCGCAGCGCCGCCATCATCAGCAGCGGGATCATGGCGCCGGCAAACAGCCCCTGCAGGCCACGCAGTACCAGCAGAGCCTGATAGTTGGTCACCTCTGGGATGATCAGCGCCAACAGCACAACCACCACCTGCATGCCCAGGTGAAAGCGGCGCAGGGAAAAGGTGATCGCAAACCAGGTGGCAAAAGGCATCGCCGCCAGCTCACCGGCGGCATAGGCGGAGTCGAGCCAGCCTGCCATATCATGATCGATCCCCAGCGCACCGCTGATATCGGTCATGCCCAGGCCAACCACCCGGTTGCTGAGGCCCGACATCATCGCCGCCAGCAGAATACCGAGCAGTCCGGAAAGCACGCGCCAGTCATATATCGACTGGCCGCCCTGGGGCGTGGCACTCGGCGCTGCGGCCTGAGCTGCACTCATGAAGCATCACCTGCCGAGGCCAGATCGGCTTCACCGGCGTTGTCCGCCTGCTGTTGCCAGCCACCGCCCAAGGCCCGGTATAGCGAGACGATACTCAGTGCTGCCTCGGCCTGGCCCGCGGCCCGTTGCTGGGAGCGGGCGATCAGGTTGAGGCGCGCCTGCAACACATCCATACGGCTGGCATAGCCTTCGGACTCGGCGTGTTCGGTACGGTTAAAGGCGTCCTGCTGCCGCTCCATCGCTTCGTTCAGACGCGCATAGCGCTGCGTCATCAGTTGATGACTGCTCAGGGCATCGTCCACCTCATGCCAGGCATCCAGCACCGTGGTGACATAACGGATCCCTGCCTGTTGCTGATGCAGATCGGCCAGCTCCAGCGTGCGACGCAGACGCCCGCCCTGGAAAATCGGCAGATAGAGACTCGGCCCCACCGAGAAAGCACGGCTGCCCCAGCTGCCCAGATTATCCAGCTCAAACGCCTCCCGGTCGTAGCTGCCGGTCAGTCTCAGGCGTGGGTAGAAATCCGCCTGCGCCGCACCCAGATCCGCCAGAGCCGCCTTCAGCTGAGCCTCGGCACGCAGAATATCGGGACGCTTGCGCACCTCGCTGCTGGGAACGCCAACCGGCACGGACGCTGGTAACTCTGGCAGCGATACGCCGCTTGCGAGACGCTGATCCAGCGCATGAGGCTTGAGCCCCAGCATCTGCTCCAGCAGGTTCTGCTGCTGCTCCCGCTGCTGCTGCAGCGGCGCCAGATCCGCCAGGGCCGATGCCAGTTGCGCCTGAACCTCGGCCACATCGGTCTCGGTGGCAACACCGTTGCGCACGCGGCTTTGGGTCAGTTCCACCAGTGTCTGGTAAAGCTCTACCCGTTGCTGACTCCACTGCAGCTGCTGCTCGCTCACCCGCAGCAGCATATAGTGACGGGCAATTGTCGCCGCATTGGAGATAGCCACCGCCTGCTGGTTGAAGCGACTCGCCATCGCCCTTTCACGGGCGCCCTGCTCGAGCTGATCCAGGTAGCCGAACAGATCCAGCTCCCAGCTTGCCTGTATCCCCAGCTCCCAATAGTCATGCGCCTTGGGGCTGCCACCAATACGGGCCGAGGGCGAGTTTTCGCTGATACCGGAACGGCTGTAAGCCGCACCCAGACCGAGCTGCGGATTGCCCTGCGACTGCACCAGTCCCAGCCGCGCGGCCTGCGCCTCAACCTGCAATGCCGCCAGTTGGCGCTCAGGGCTTGCCGACACCGCCTGCTGCTCAAGCCAGTTCAGCGTGTCATCACCGAACAGCTGCCACCATTGCGAAGGCAGCATCGCATCACTGAGCAGCGAGTTCTGCTGGGCCAGCGGCAGATCTACATCCATCACCCCGGATTCTGCGGGATTATCGACCTCGACCATCGGCGCACAGCCTGCAAGGGCCAGACAGGCCGCCATCATACTCAGGAGAACCGATGGATAACGTCGGGGAAGGGATCGACTACTCGGGAACATACGCAACAAAATCACTCGTAAAACTAAACTAGACAGTACAGTTTAATTTTATATAGCGATTTAATACAGATTAAATTGGGTTTGATTTAGTGAACCGAGTAGTACAGATTTAACTTAAATCAATTGAATACCTGCACAAAACCCGTTGCTATTGAGACGGCCAGGCCAGCTGGTTATAGTTTGCCCCGCCCTAATACCGATCCATACAGATCAACACACAATAACAAGGTGCCACATGGAGCAGAGTGCAAAACCCGACCACAAACGCCAGGCGATCCTCAGTGCCGCTGCCGACGTGTTCCTGCAACACGGATTCAGTGGCGCCACTACCGACATGATCCAGCGGGCGGCGGGTGTATCCAAAGCCACCATCTACACTCGCTATGCCACCAAGGAAGAGCTGTTCTGCGACGCCATCGAGCATCTCTGCTCCAGGATGCACACGGAATTCGCCGCGATGGCGGTCAACGAAGGCGACCTGCGCTCCCGTCTTCACACCATCGCGCATGCCTACATGGACCTGGCACTCTCCTCCAGCGCCATGGCTCTGCTGCGGGTGATCATCTCCGAGGCGCCCCACTTTCCCAACCTTGCGCGGCGCTTCTTCCTGGTGGGCCCCAACGTGATCGACCCGATGGTCTCCGGGCACCTGGAGCTGGCTGCAGAGAAAGGCGAGCTGGACCTGCACGCCGTGGGTACCGCCGATGCGGGAAGGATCTTTATCGGCATGCTGCGCGGTATCAGTAACCTGGAGGCGCTGACCCATCCCAACGCCCTGCCTTCAGAAGCGCAGATCGATCGCTGGGTGACTCTGGCCGTGGATACATTTCTGCGCGCTTACGCCACGAAGCAGCCTTAAGCATCGAGCAGCCACAACGAAAAAGCCCCCTCGCGGGGGCTTAAAACAGCAGATATCGGTGCACTGCTCAGGGCGTCTCAGGCGAGACCGAATAACCCGGCCGCGAAAACGCCCTGAAGGTAAACGCCGCCAGCGACACTATGCCCCAGGCCAGACCCAGCACCACACCGCTATCGATAATTCCGCGCCAGGGTTGCTCCATCTGGCGCACGATCATCACCAGCACCACGATGCCCGCGGTCAGGCAGATCGAGATGATCTGGCGCTTGCGAGTCGCGTGGAAGTAGCCCATACCGAAAAACGGCGCAAAGATCAGACGCGCAGGGGTCACGTTACGCTGCAGATAAAGCAGGCGCGCCGCCACCCGCGGTGAGAAGTTCTGCTGGAAACCGCGGTACCCCTCGGCAAACCCCATGAACAGCACACAGGCCACCAAAGCCACCCAGTGATACCAGCTGAAGCTGTGCACAGGCATCTCCAGAGCCAGCGCGCCCAGTCGATAGATGGCGCTACTGAACAGCATCAGAATTCCGCAGAATCCCCAGACCGCCGCAATCGTACCCAGCATTAATGCATATCCCCACAACTGCTCAAAAATTAACCCCGCATTATACAACCAGAATTACGCCCCTCATATCCGACTCGCACACTATGTTATCGAACAGACTTTTCCGCGCTGACCGCCCGTTCCGCAGAAACAAAAAAGCCGCTGCAGTAGAAGCCACAGCGGCGTAAAACACTCGGTTTCAGGAAGAGTGTTGGCGGAAGAACCGGCGTCCTGCCGGTGCTTCCGGATCTCCTGTTCTAGGAATGGGTCAGCAGATCAGTAGCCGTGCAGCTTGTCGATATACTCCGGCAGGAACAGTGATATCTGCGGTATATACGTGATCAGTATCAGGAAGAACAGCAGCAGGCAGAGCCAGGGCGCGCAGGCCTTGATCACCCAGATCATGTCGCGACCGGTAATACCGGCGGTGACAAAGAGGTTAAGCCCCACCGGCGGCGTCAGCATGCCGATCTCCATGTTCACCACCATGATGATACCCAGGTGGATCGGATCGATACCCAGCTGAGTGGCGATCGGGAACAGGATCGGCGCCATGATCAGCAGGATCGCGGACGGCTCCATGAAGTTACCGGCGATCAGCAGCAGGATGTTCACCACGATCAGGAAGCCCCAGGCCGGCAGACCCCAGTCAACTATCACTTCGGCGATCTGATGCGGGATACGCTCGGTGGTCAGTACGTGGGCGAACAGCATCGCGTTGGCGATGATGAACAGCAGCATCATGGAGACCTTGGACGCATCCACAAACACCTTACGCACTTCCGGGTGGGTCACCGATTTCGGGAACGCCAGCAGCATCATGCCAGTATTACGCAGCACCATGCCGGCCATGCCTTCGCCATCCTTACGCCAGGCCACACCCTTGAGCGGCCCTATATCGCGATAGCCCATCACGGCAATCAGGTAGGCGTAAATCGCCGCCACTGAAGCCGCTTCGGTGGGCGACGCAACACCACCGTAGATGGAACCCAGCACGATGATGATCAGCATCAGGCCGCCCAACGCGATCAGACCGGAGCGCGCCAGCGCACCAAAGCCCGGGAACGGCTGCGCCGGCAGCTTCATGATCCGCGCCGCGATGTAGATCGCGATCATCAGGATCAGGCCCATCATGATGCCGGGGATAAAACCCGCCATGAACATGCGCGATGCAGAAACTTCAGTCGCTGCGGAGTAAACCAGCATCACGATAGACGGCGGAATCAGGATACCCAGGGTACCGGCGTTGGCGATAACACCAGCGCCGAACGCTTCCGGATAACCTGAGCGCACCATACCGGCGATAACGATAGAACCGATCGCCGCCACGGTGGCCGGAGAAGAACCGGACACTGCAGCGAACAGCATGCACGCCATAACGGACGCCATCGCCAGACCGCCACGAACGTGACCGATCGCATCGACGGCGAAGTTGATCAGACGCTTCGCCACACCGCCGGTAGACAGAAACGCAGACGACAGAATAAAGAACGGGATCGCCAGCAGCGTGTAGTGCGAAGAGGTCGCCTCAAACAGCTTCAGTGCGATCGACGCCAGCGAGTCGTTGGAGAACAGCAGAATCGTGGTCACGCTGGAAAGTCCCAGTGCAATCGCGATCGGCATGCCCATCAGCATGCAGCCGAACAGCATGATAAAGAGCATCGCAGTGGTCATGAGCGATTCTCCTTCTGCTCAGCTTCTTTCAGTTCGTTAGCCAGGTGCATACTTTCTTCCGCTTCGTCAGCAAAGGCAAAGCCATCGGCCTCACCGCGGAACACCTTCCAGCCCAGTTGCAGGAAACGGATGATCAACAGTACAAAACCGATAATCAGGATGGTGGATGCCGTCCATTTGGGTACCGGGATATCCTCCAGTTCGATGCCGATCATCTTCATCTTCATCACGTACTCCCAGGAGCCGATCAGGAAGAGAATGCAATAAACAACGCACAGTGCGATCGCAAGCAGGGTCACAGCACGATGCAGTTTGTTCGGCAACATGCGGACAAACACATCGACACCGATGTGAGCACCCACTTTCACGCCATAGGAGGCGCCGAAAAGGACAAACCAGCCGGCCAGCAGCAGTGTTGCTTCCTGCGCCCAGTGGATACCTGCGTTGAAACCGAAGCGGGCAACCACTTCAGCGAAAACCAGGAGGGTCACGCTCACCAGCAGCAGAGACAGGATCGCCTCCTCAATCTGGGTGACCAAATTACGTACAGCCATGATTTAAACCTCTATCCAGCCGTGGTGCGACAGACGCACAGGGGAGACCCCGGGCCTTTCCTCTACATCCCTGACGGCAGTAGAAGGAGCCCGGATGGAAGCCATCCGGGCGGTATGTAGCGCGGGGAGATTAGCCTTCGTTGGATTTCAGCGCAGCGTCGATCAGGTCAGAACCGATCTCGTCTTCGAACTGTTTCCAAACCGGCTTCATGGCATCAACCCACTGCTGACGTTCTTCCGGAGTGATCTCGATCACTTCAGAACGACCGGAGTCGATGATCGCCTGACGGTCGGCGGCATCCTGTTCCTGGGAGATCTGGTTGCCGTAGGCAATGGCTTCGTCCAGCGCCTTTTTGACTTCAACACGCAGGTCGTCGTCCAGGCCATTCCAGAACTCGGCAGAGGTCACAACCATGTAGTCGAGCAGACCGTGGTTGGTTTCAGTGATGTAAGGCTGAACTTCGTGGAACTTCTTGGAGTAGATGTTGGACCAGGGGTTTTCGGCACCGTCGATCGCCTTGGTCTGCAGCAGGGTGAACACTTCAGAGAACGGCTTTTTCAGCGGCACACCGCCGACAGCTTCGAACTGCGCCTGCAGCACATCAGAGGTCATGATGCGGAATTTCTTGCCATCAGCATCGGCCGGTACACGCAGCGGCTGGTTGGCAGACATCTGCTTCATGCCGTTGTGCAGGTAGCCCAGACCAACCAGGCCACGCTTGTTCAGAGAGTTGAGCAGTTCCTGGCCGGTTTCACCCTGCTGGAAGCGATCAACCGCGGCCATGTCGTTGAACAGGAACGGCAGGTCGAATACCTGCAGGCTCGGGGTGTACTTCTGGAATTTGGAGAGGGACGGAGCCGCCATCTGGACATCGCCCAGCAGCATCGCCTCCAGCACCTTGTCGTCACCGAACAGCTGGGAGTTAGGGAATACGGAAACGCTTACTTCGTCTCCCATACGCTCTTCCACCAGCTCCTTGAACTTGAGCGCCATCTTGCCTTTAGGGGTGTTTTCGGCAACCACGTGGGAAAACTTGATCTCGATCGGAGCGGCGCTGGCGATCTGGGCACCCAGGGTGAGGGCAACGGTGGTAACTGCGGCAGTCAGTAGACGCATTTTACTTCTCCTGAAACATTTATCGTTGTTAGTCGTCGTTATTGTCGCCGGCATCTTGGGGAAATCCCGGCAGTACCATAGATGAGCAAAACCGATGCCAAATATGAAAAATATTTCAACAAACGCCAAAAACTCAAAAAATTCAGAAACTTAAGAAACAGCAACCAGCAAGAGGCGAAAACGGGTCTGGCGGAAGAAGCGTGAAATCGGCGGATTTCCACACATCGAAAAATGAAAACAGGCGGTAGTTCGCCCAAACTGAAAACCACTCTCCAGGTCAATAAGATGTATTCTTTTTGCGCCATAAAGACCTTTCGTATTGAACGGACTATAGAATTTGCGCAACATGCCGAAAGCCCTATTAAGTAGCCACCCCATATCAAAGGATGAACGGTGCAGTGAAGAAGGCCCTCTCTATACAGACTAAAGTGAACCTCTCGCTGGCGATTGTGTTCCTGATCGTATTTGCCAGCTCACTGACGGCCATATACCGCAGCGAGGGCTCACTCAGCCGTGACGTGGCGGAATTCACCACGCTCGCTACCGCTGATTCCTACTTCGACAGCATCAATATCCTGATGCTCAGCGGCGCCATGCAGAACCGCGGCACCCTGCAGCAGAAGATTCTCAGCAACGAATCGGTCACCGAGGCCCGTATCATCCGCGGCGCTCCCGTCACCGATATGTACGGTCCCGGCAGCGAAGACTCCGTCGTTATGGACGAGCTGGATGAGCGCGCCATGAGCGGCGAGCACGTGGTTGAAGAGTTCAACGACAGCAAGGGCCACCGTCTGACCGTGGTCACGCCGATGAAGGCACTGAGCGAATACAAGGGCACCAACTGCCTGCTCTGTCACCAGGTCGAAGAAGGCACGGTGCTGGGCGCCGTCCGTGTCACCTATGACTTCGCCCGGGTCGACGGCGAGATTCTCAAGAACCTGCGCAACGTGGCGCTGGTGGAACTGGCTCTGTTTATTGCCGGCGTACTGCTGATCAGCTTTATCATCCGTCGCATCGTTATCCGCCCGATCAACGCCTTCGCCAGCACCATGAGCGATATCGAGAAAAACGCCGACCTGAGCCAGCGTGTCGATATCCAGTCCGGTGACGAGGTCGGTCAGATGGCCACCGCCTTCAACTCCATGCTGGGTACCTTCCAGTCCAGCATTCAGCATGTGAATGAAACGGTGCAGAAACTGGCCAGCTCCAGCTCCCAGATCAGTACCATCGCCACTCATTCCATCGATGCCGCGCGTGGCCAGCAGATGCAGACCAGTTCCGTAGCCTCTGCCATGGAACAGATGGAAGCCGCCACCAAGAGCGTGGAGGCCAGTGCCGAAAACACCGTCTCCGCCTCCGATCTGGCGCTGCAGGAGAGCTCCGACGGCACCCGCGTGACCCAGACCGCCATCGAATCGATCGAGTCGCTGAAGCAGAGTATCGAGCGCGCGACCGCCGTCATTGAACGGCTCGACTCCCAGAGCGAGAACGTGGGCACGGTGCTGGAGGTGATTCAGAAGGTGGCCGAGCAGACCAATCTGCTGGCGTTGAACGCCGCCATTGAAGCGGCCCGGGCCGGCGAACAGGGCCGCGGTTTTGCCGTGGTGGCCGACGAGGTACGCACCCTGGCGAGCCGCACCCACGCCTCCACCGAAGAGATCAACAAGATCATCAGCGACCTGCAGGTGGATGCCAAGGACGCCGTTTCCGTAATGCGCACTGCGCTCGATGGTGCCGGCGATGGCGTGGAGCATGTGCGTAAAACCGCCAATGCCCTGAGCAACATCGCCGAGGAGGTCCGTATCATCAACGATATGAACCACCAGGTAGCCAGCGCCGTACGCGAGCAGACCCAGATGGCCACCAGCGTGGAGCAGAGCATCACCGAGATCAACGACGGCGCCGAAACCACCGCCAGCCGGGCGCAGGAACTGGCCAGCGTTTCTGACCAGCTCAGCGATCTGTCGCAGCAGCTGGAACAGATGGTGAGCCGATTCAAACTCTGATTGCGGGGACAGTTTAGAGGAGTTTTAAAAGAGTGGCGGATTTTCGCCACTCTTTTAAATCCGGGTAATAGGCACGCCACCATGCCGATTGGACATGGCCCCGCAGTGATTTCAAACCACGGCGGTTTATCGCGACGGGGGCGTCGCTCCTACGCAAAAGCAACCACTCCACCCGGTAGGAGGCCCGCCCCCGGGCCGATTGAACCCGGCACGGCGGTTATTTCAAACTCTGGCGGTTGATCGTGGCGCGACGCCGCTTACGCCTTGTAGTCTTCCTTTTCCAGTCCGTACTTCTTCATCTTGTCGTACAGGGTTTTGCGCGGCAGGCCCAGCGCATGCAGGGTGTCCTTGATCGAACCGCCATGCTTGGAGAGCTCGGTGTGGATCAGCATGCGCTCGAACCGCTCCACCTGTTCCGGCAGGGTCAGGCCGTTGCCCTGGGCCTCGTCGGTGATCGGCCGGTTGTCGAAGTCGAAGGTGCAGGATTCACCCAGCAGCACATAACGCTCCGCCAGGTTACGCAGCTCACGCACGTTACCGGGCCAGTCATGCATCAACAGGCTGTGCATGCGCTCGGCGGAAACCTCCACCACCTCGCGTCCATACAGCGCCGAGGCCACCAGTACGAAATGCTGGAACAGCAGTGAAATATCTTCGCGGCGCTCGCGCAGCGGCGGGATATCGATCCTGACCACATTCAGACGGTAGTAGAGGTCTTCACGGAACTTACCCTCTTCCGCCAGTTTTTTCAGATCGATTTTGGCCGCGGCCACCACGCGGATATCCAGCGGGATCAGCTGGTTGGAACCCAGACGTTCTATGGCGCGCTCCTCGAGCACCCGCAGCAGTTTGATCTGCAGCGACATCGGCATGCTCTCGATCTCATCGAGAAACAGTGTGCCACCGTTGGCGTGTTCCAGCTTGCCTATACGCCGCGCCTTGGCACCGGTAAAAGCACCCGCCTCGTGACCGAAAAGCTCACTCTCGATCAGGTTTTCCGGCACCGCGCCGCAGTTGATGGCGACGAAGTTTTTCGACCGCCGCGGACTGCTCTCATGGATATAGCGCGCCACCAGATCCTTGCCGGAGCCGGTTTCGGCCAGGATCAGAATATCCGCCGGGGTCTCCGCCACTGTTTTGCACAGTTTGCGCAGGGCGACGATTTTCGGGTCTTTACCCACCAGGCGCGGCCCCGCCGTGTTCTGTATCTCCAGCTCCTGACGCAGACGCCGGTTTTCCAGCGTTAGCCGGCGCTTGTCGACGGCACGACGCACGGTATCGAGCAGAAAATCGGAAGCGAACGGCTTTTCGATAAAGTCGTAGGCCCCTTCGCGTATGGCGCTGACCGCCATGGAGATATCGCCATGTCCGGTAATCAGTATCACCGGCAGCTCACTGTCTACCGCCCGCACCTGGCGCATCAGCTCCAGGCCATCGATGCCGGGCATGTTGATATCGGTAACGATCACACCGGGCCAGTCCGGATCCAGGCGCTCCAGCACACCGTCTGCTGAAGGCAGGGCTTCCACCGTGTAGCCCTCAAGCTCCAGCGTCTGCCCCGCCGCCAGTCGTATATGTTTCTCATCGTCGATCAGCAGTATCGGTGCGATCGTCGCTTCAACGCTTGTCATCCTATTCCTCCGCCGGCAGGACTGTCAGTTCCGGGCGCACGCCACGGGGCAGATCGATGGTAAATACCGCACCGCCCTCGGGATGATTCGCCGCCGTGAGCTTTCCGTCCAGGGTTTCGACGATCCTGTAGGAGATCGACAACCCAAGCCCCAACCCCTGGCCCGACTTCTTGGTGGTGAAGAAGGGTTCAAATACTCGTTCAAGATCCTTTTCGGGGATACCCGGCCCATGGTCGCGCACCGCCAGCAGCAGGCGCTTGTCATGGGTCTCAATGCTGACATCGATGCGCTTGTCCGGGCTCTGCTCCATCGCCTGCAACGCGTTGGCCAGCAGGTTCACCAGCACCTGCTCGAGCCTGAGAATGTCGCCGAGCACGTAAAATTCAGCCAGCCGCTGCGGCCAGTGCACATCGACACCGGCCTTTTCGAAGCGGCCGTACATCAGCGACATGGCGCCATCGCGCACCGCCTGGAGCGATACCAGCTCTGAGCTGTTACTGCTTTTGCGGGCAAACTCCTTGAGCGGATGGATGATGCGGCTCATGCGCTCGGTGAGGCCGCTGATCTCGGTGAGATTGCTGTCCACGGTTTCCAGTCGGTCCCGGGCCAGGAAGGCGCGGGCGTTATCGGCGTAGTTGCGGATCGCCGTCAGCGGCTGGTTCAGTTCGTGGTTGATCCCGGCGGACATCTGCCCGATGACCGCAAGTTTCGCGGTCTGGATCAGTTCGTTCTGGGTCTGGCTGTGCTGTTCCATCTCTTCGCGCAGCTTGTCGTTGGCGCGGCTCAGGTCGGCGGTACGCTCTTCCACCCGGCTTTCCAGCGCTTCCTGGGCAGCCCGCAGCCGGTCCTCCTGCTCCTTGCGCTCGGTCAGGTCGTGCAGGGTGACGATAAAGTGGCGGCCATCGGTCAGCGCCATGCGGTTGATGGTGATCTCCAGCGGAATCTCGCCACCATCGCCACGCAGCCCGGTGACCTCCGCGTTAAGCAGGTCCGCCTGCTCGACGGTATCGGCCAGGATATGGCGCCAGCATTTGACCCGGTCCGGTTGTGTCAGCAGCTGACTGAAATAGTGCCCACGCACCCGCTCCAGACTCTGCCCGAACAGGATTTCTGCGGTGGGATTGATCGACTCGATACAACCGCTGGAATCTAGCACCACCAGCCCCGCATGGGTGTTGTCGATAATCGCCCGTACTCGCGCTTCGTTCTCCTCCAGCGCCAGCATCTCGCGTTGCTGGAACAGGGCCCGCTCGCGCACGATACGACGACGCGCCAGCAGGAACAGGATCAGCAGAGTGATGGCGGCGGTACTGAAGCCCACCAGCAGCAGCGCACTCCACATCGCCTCGCCTACTGGCGCCAGGCTCGCCAGTACCGAGACATGAAGGCCGGTACCCGGCACCTGCTTGCGACGCAGCACATACTTTTTCGGTTCCACCCCATCGAGGGCTTCGTTGCGGATCTCCTTACCATCGAGCAGCGTAATCAGCTCACCGCCCTCAGCCAGGGGTTCTCGTTTAACCACTTCCAGCGCCGACAGCTCGTAATCGCCGTAGCGCTGGCTATCCACAATGCGCCCAAGATCGGCCTGGGAGAGCGCCCGCAGCGAGCGAAACTTCCATTCCGGCCGGGTCGAAATAAAGATGATCCCATCGGAGTCGGTCACCAGAATATCGATCAGCGGGTTACTCCAGTGGCGCTCCACATCGTGCAGATCCACCTTGACCACTACCGCGCCAACCACCTTGCCATCAAGACGCAGAGGACTGGAGAAGTAATAACCGCGGCGGTTGGAGGTGGTGCCCAGTGCAAAGTAACGACCTTCGTTACCAGCCATGGCGTCCTGGAAATAGGGGCGGAAGCTGAAGTTACGACCGATAAAGGTGTCTTCCTTGCGCCAGTTGCTGGCCGCCACGGTCAACCCCTCGGCGTTCATCAGGTAGGCATCGGTGGTGCCCATGATCTCGTTAACCTGCTCGAGATAACGGTTGGCGCTGTCGATGGCAGGGACGCCTGCTTCGGCTACCACGGCGGAGCGTAGATCGGAATGAGTCGAGAGCAGATGCGGCAAATCTTTGTAGCGGCTCAGCTTCTGTTGCAAACTGATAATATAGCGATCGAGGTGAGACTCGGCACTCTGCTGCAGATCTTCAAGCGCCTCCTGTCGGCTGATCACGCCGGTTTCAAGCAGGAGCAGGGAGAACAGCGCAAGCAGCAGGAACAGGATGGCAGGCCGCAAGGCCTTGGGCGGATGGATGGACGGGTCGGTTTTTTCCGCCATCTTATCGACCTATCTCCATGTTGAAATCCTGCATGACTTGAAATTGTAGTGTCTGAATCTTACTTTAGTCGCGCTCCGCCGAACAGGCGTCCTCCACTGCAAGCAGAGACCTTCCGATGCTGAAACGTACCAAGATCGTTGCCACCCTGGGCCCCTCCACCGACCAACCCGGCGTTCTGGAACAGCTGATTCAGAGCGGCGTGAATACTGTCCGCCTTAACTTCTCCCACGGTAGCGCCGACGATCATCGCCAGCGTGTTCAGGCGGTGCGCGAAGCCAGCCGCAAGCTGGGCATTTCAGTCGCGGCCCTGGGCGACCTCCAGGGACCGAAGATCCGTATCGCCCGCTTTGCCGAGGGTCCGATCACGCTGAAGATCGGCGATCACTTTGTCCTCGACGCGGCGCTGGACACCAACGCCGGCAACCAGCAGGAAGTTGGCATCGACTACAAGGCGCTGCCGGGTGACTGCGTTGAAGGCGATATCCTGCTGCTCGACGATGGCCGCGTGCAGCTGCGTGTTACCAGCATCGAAGGCAGCCGCATAAACACCGAAGTGACCATCGGCGGCAAGCTCTCCAACAACAAGGGCATCAACCGCCAGGGCGGCGGTCTTTCCGCTGCCGCGCTGACCGAAAAAGACAAGGCCGACATCAAGGTGGTGGCCGAGCTGGACCTGGACTATGTCGCGGTCTCCTTCCCGCGCTCCGGCGACGATCTGCGCGAAGCCCGCGCCCTGCTCGATGAAGCCGGCAGCCGCGCCGAGATCATCGCCAAGGTGGAGCGCGCCGAAACCGTCGCTACCGAAGCGGCGCTGGATGAGATCATCCTTGCCTGCGACGGCGTCATGGTGGCCCGAGGCGACCTGGGCGTTGAGATCGGCGATGCCGAGCTGATCGGCGTACAGAAGCACATCATCCGCCGCGGCCGCGAGCTGAACCGCGTTGTCATCACCGCCACCCAGATGATGGAAACCATGATCACCGCACCGATGCCGACCCGTGCCGAGGTGTTTGACGTGGCCAACGCCATCCTCGACGGCACCGATGCGGTGATGCTGTCCGCAGAGACCGCTGCCGGCCAATACCCGGTAGAGGTAGTGCAGGCGATGACCCGCATCTGCCAGGGCGCCGAGAAGCACCTGCTGTCGCGTCCGATCACCACCGAGCCGGAACATGCCTGTAAGAGCAGCGACGAGGCGATCGCCCGTTCCGCCATGTTCACCGCCAACAGTCTGCCGACCATCAAGGCGATCATCTGCCTGACCGAATCCGGCTCTACCCCGCTGTGGATGTCGCGTATCCGCTCCGGTCTGCCGATCTACGCGCTGACCCGTAACGAGCAGACCATGCGTCGCGTGGCCCTCTACCGCGGTGTGGAAGCGATGTTCTTCGACGCCACCCAGGCCAGCGAAGCGAAGCTCAACGAAGAGGCGCTGGCGGGACTGGTTGCCGCCGGCAAGATCAACAGCGGCGACACCGTGCTGCTGACCCGCGGCCAGAAGCTGGGCGTGCATGGCGGCACCAACTCCATGCAGATCATCCAGGTGCCCTGAGCACCGCGTTGCTGACAGCCATCCAGCCCCCGCCACGCGGGGGCTTTTTCCACCTCGATTCGCTCTCCATTCACCCCGGAAAACCCCATGCAGATAGAACAGAGACTGGCCAGTGACCTTGGCATCAACCCCGGTCAGGTGCGCGCCACCATCGCACTGCTGGACGAAGGCGCCAGCGTCCCCTTTATCGCCCGCTACCGTAAGGAAGCCACCGGCGCTCTCGACGATACCCAGCTGCGTAACCTGCATCAGCGCCTGGGACAACTGCGTGACCTGGAGAGCCGCCGCGAGACGATTCTGCGCCAACTCGAGGACAACGGTCAGCTCAGCGACGGCCTGAAAAAGGAGCTGCTGGCGGCAGATAACCGCGCCCGACTTGAAGACTTGTACGCTCCCTACCGCCCCAAGCGCCGCAACAAGGCACAGGAGGCGCGCGAAGCAGGTCTTGGCCCACTGGCCGAGAGTCTGCTGCAAAACCCGTCACAGCAAGCAGAACAAGCCGCGACAGCTTTTATCGACGCAGACAAGGGTATCGCCGACAGCGATTCAGCGCTGGAAGGCGCACGGCATATCCTGATCGAGCAGCTGTCCGAAGCCGCCGATCTGGTTGAATCGCTGCGCAAAATGCTCTGGCAGTACGGCCTGCTGGTCAGCCGCGCCGCCCGCGGCAAAGCGGATCCTGACAGCAAGTTCCGCGACTACTTCGAATATTCGGAGCCGGTCGCGAAGATTCCGTCCCACCGTGCTCTGGCGCTGCTGCGTGGTGAGCAGGAAGGGGTACTGAAGTACAAGCTGGAGCTGCCGGAAGGCCGCGAGCAGCTGGGCATCGAGCAGATTCTGCGCCATTGGCAGCTGCGCGCCGCTTCCCTGTCCGACTGGATGCAGCGAACCCTGGAACAGTGCTGGAGTAAAAAACTCCAGCCGCAGCTGGAGACCGAGCTGGTCAAGCGGTTGCGTGAGCAGTCGGAGGACGCCGCCATCGAGGTGTTCGCCCGCAACCTGAATGACCTGCTGCTGGCACCGCCGGCCGGCTCCCGCGTCACCCTGGGGCTGGACCCGGGCCTGCGTACCGGCGTCAAGGTCGCTGTGGTGGACGCCACCGGCCGCTTCCTCGAACACACCACGATCTATCCACACGTGCCGAAAAAACAGTGGGACCAATCCCTGGCGACCCTGGCGAAGCTGTGCAAAAAGCATAGCGTCGAGCTGATCGCCATCGGCAACGGCACCGCTTCGCGGGAGACCGAGCAGCTCGCCCGTGAGCTGGCCAAGCGCGAGACCAGCCTCAACCTGCAACCCGTAGTCGTCAGTGAAGCCGGTGCCTCGGTTTACTCCGCCTCCGAACTGGCAGCGAAAGAGTTTCCCGACCTGGACGTGAGCATCCGCGGTTCGGTTTCCATCGCCCGCCGGCTGCAGGATCCGCTGGCGGAGCTGGTGAAGATCGATCCCCGCTCCATCGGCGTGGGCCAGTACCAGCACGACGTGAACCAGCAGAAGCTGGCCGAAGCGCTGGATGCGGTGGTCGAAACCTGCGTCAACCACGTAGGTGTCGACCTGAACACCGCCTCGAGTGCGCTGCTGCGCCATGTCTCCGGCCTCAACAGCGCCCTGGCCGACAATATCGTCGCCTGGCGCGATGAAACGGGCGTGTTCAGCAACCGCCGCCAGCTGCTCAAGGTAAAGCGGCTCGGACCCAAGGCGTTCGAGCTGTGCGCCGGCTTCCTGCGCATCCGCGACGGCGAAGAGCCGCTGGACAACTCTGCCGTACACCCTGAGTCCTACTCGCTGGTTGCGGCCATCGCCAGGGCGGCGGGGCTGAGCCAGAGCGGACTGCTGGCGAAACCGGATGCGCTGAAATCACTGGACCCGTCCAGCTTTGTCAGCGAAGGCTTCGGCAGCTATACCGTAAACGATGTATTCCGCGAACTGGAAAAGCCTGGGCGCGACCCGCGACCGGAGTTCCGCTCGGTCGAATTTCAGGAAGGGGTGGAAACCCTGGCCGACCTGACGCCGGGCATGAAGCTTGAAGGCGTGGTCACCAACGTCACCAACTTCGGCGCCTTTGTGGATATCGGCGTACATCAGGATGGCCTGGTGCATGTCTCAGAGCTGGCGGATCGTTTTGTCAGCGACCCGCATGACGTGGTCTCCAGCGGCCAGATCGTGCAGGTACGCGTGCTTGAGGTGGACGAGCGCCGCAAGCGGATCGGCCTGAGCATGAAGAGCGAACGCCCGGCCCAGGTCGCGTCCGAGCGCAAGCCAAACAAGAGCGCCCCAAGCCGTGAGCAGAAGCCGGCTCACGAAGGCAGCCTGGGCGCTAAACTGCGCGCAGCGGGCCTGGGTCGCGGGAAAAAATAGGGTGCATGACTCCCGCCCTTGGGCGGGCGTATAATGCCGCGTTTTAGTCTTTTGAACAGGAATTCACCTGTGCAGGCAACTCTGGAAAAACATCTGGATCTACTGGTCGCCACCGGCGATGCCAAACTGCTGACCCAACTGGGCCATGGCATCGAGAAAGAGGGCTTGCGAGTCGACTCTCAGGGGCGTCTGGCACAGACCGACCATCCGCGCGCGCTCGGCTCCACGCTGACGCATCCGCAGATCACCACCGACTATTCCGAAGCGCTGCTGGAGTTCATCACTCCGGTGTGCGATACGCCGGCGGACACGCTGGCCTACCTCGCTGACCTGCACCGCTACACCTACAAGCACCTCGGCGACGAAGAGCTCTGGAACGCCAGCATGCCCTGCGATATCCCGTCCGAGGCGGCGATCCGCATCGCCGAGTATGGCCGTTCCAACGTGGGTACGATGAAACACATCTACCGCGTTGGTCTGCAGCACCGCTACGGCAAGATGATGCAGACCATAGCCGGTATTCATTACAACTTTTCACTGCCGGAAAACTTCTGGCCGGTGTATCAGCAGCTGACGCAGACCGCGGGCACTATGGATGCGTTCCGCTCCGCCGGTTACTTCGGCCTTATCCGCAACTTCCGCCGCTACAGCTGGCTGCTGCTTTACCTGTTCGGTGCCTCACCGGCGCTGTCATCCAGCTTTATGCAAGGCCGCCCGAATCAACTGGAAAAGATCGGCGACCATACGCTGTTCATGCCCTGGGCCACCTCGCTGCGAATGAGCGACCTGGGTTACTCCAACAAGGCGCAGTCGGCACTGAATATCTGCTACAACCA
The DNA here is from genome assembly GCF_900108065.1 of Marinobacterium lutimaris. Classification (GTDB taxonomy): domain Bacteria; phylum Pseudomonadota; class Gammaproteobacteria; order Pseudomonadales; family Balneatricaceae; genus Marinobacterium_D; species Marinobacterium_D lutimaris. The sequence goes on from NZ_FNVQ01000004.1 coordinate 389,989, forward strand.
TCTCGACAGCTACACCGCCTCGCTGAGCGATGCGATCCGCAGGCCCCACCCGGCTTACGAACAGCTGGGTGTGAAGCAGAACGGCCAGTACAACCAGCTCAACACCAACCTGCTGCAGATCGAGAACGAGTACTACAGCGACGTGCGTCCGAAACGGGTGACCCGTTCCGGCGAGAAGCCGATCCAGGCGCTGCGTGAGCGCGGTGTGGAGTACATCGAGGTGCGCAGCACCGATATCGACCCACTGAAACCGCTGGGGATCGATCTGGAGCAGTCCCTGTTTATGGATGCGTTCCTGATCACCTGCCTGATCTGCTCCAACGAGCCGATCACCGATGCCGAGTGCGAACAGATCGCCATCAACCACCAGCTGATCGTTACCCGTGGCCGTGAGCCTGGCCTGAAACTGGCCTGCTACAACGGTGGCCAGAGCGTGGCCGAGCGCGGCAGCGATATGCTCGACCAGGTGCGACTCACCGCCCAGGTAATGGACAGCATCAAGGGCGGCGACAGCTATACCAAAGCGGTGGATGCGCAGTACGCCAAGCTGGAAGATCCGGATCAGACGCCGTCGGCACAGGTGCTGAACGCCATCCGCGAAAGCGGTGCCGGTTATAACGAATGGGCGCTGCAACAGAGCCGCACACACCGGAAAAACCTGTGCGCTACGCCGTTGTCAGCGGAAAAAGAGCGGCTGTTCGACAAGATGGCCGCGGATTCCCTGGCCGAGCAGCAGGCGATTGAGGCCGCCGACAGCCAGAGCTTCGACGAATTCCTCGCCCACTACATGGCAAGTTAAATGACGGCCAGCTAAGGCTGGCCGGGTTTCCCGCCTGTTTTACTGAACGACAAAGCTGGTAAAGAAGAGGTCGGCGACAAAGGGTTCGCCCTCCTCTTCGCGCAGCATATCCTGCACCAGCTTTAACGCCTCGCCGGACAGCACCTGCTGTGAGGCGATGCTGTCTACACTCTCCTCGGTCTGGGCGCTGAACAGGAACACCAGATCGTTACGGATCTGGGCCTTGTGCGCATTCACCGCGTGATGCGCGGCTTCAGACTCCACCTGCAGCGTCACCTCAGCCTTAAGAAAATGCAGATCATCCGCCGAGCCGAAGTTGGTCACGAACGGCTTGAGCTCGATATAGCTGATATAGGGCGCACCCTCTTCCGCCGCATGCAGCTGAGGAGCCGCCAGAAACAGCATCATTAGTAGCAGCGACTTGAGCGTTCTGAACATTCCCTTTCCCTCTGTGAAAACCTGTGGCCTGTGCCGCAAAAGTATACCGGTGCCGAGGCTGGGCTGACACTATTCGGTGCGCTGTTGCACCCCTGTTGGGCTGGCATTAGTATTGGGGAATAATAAATGCGGAGGGGCGAAAATGCTGGAAAAATGCCGTAATGCCAAAGAACGTTGGGGCGGTGTCAGCGATATTATCGATCAGTGGCTAGAACAGCGTCAGCAGCTGATCCGAACCCTTTTCTCCCTTTCGGATTGTGAGATCGGCAAACCGCTCAATGAACAGCTGACACTGTTCTGCGACCTGCTGATGGATTACCTCTCCTCCGGCCACTTCGAAGTCTACGAGCAGCTGCTGCTTGAGGGCAGCGAGTTTGACGATGGCAGCGTCGACAAGGTGCAGGACCTGTTCCCGCGCATTCAGCCGACCACCAACGCCGCACTGGACTTCAACGACCGCTACGGATCGTTCGACAGCCCCACACTGCGTGAGATTCGCGACTTTGCCGAGGAACTCTCCAACATGTGTGAAACGCTGGAAGACCGCTTCGAGCTGGAAGACCAGCTGATCGAGGTTCTGCACAACGCCCACCGACCCGCGGTGGCCGACGAGGCGTGAAGTTCAGCCTAGCCCTCCTTTGCAGTGTATTGCTCCTGACTGGCTGCAGCGGCGATAGCCCGGATAGCTGGCAGGAGTACACCGCCCAGGGGATCTACAGCGCCACCCTCTCGCCCGATGGCAGCCATGCTATCGTCGGCTCTACCCAGCATGGCGGCAGTTACTGGGACACACGCCGGCATGAACGTCTTTACGACTGGAACCACAAGCAGGGCGAATACACCAACATCGTCGACAGCAGCTTTTCGCCGGATGGCCGCTTTGCCGCCACTGCGAGCAGCATCGACCTGGTGCTCTGGAACACCGATGACGGCAGCCCGATCTGGTACTGGATCGCTCCCGCCGAGGTGCTCTCTATCGCACTGTCAAACAACGGCGACTACGCCCTGCTCGGCCTGGGTAACCATCAGGCGGTCTATTTCGATATCAAGAATGGCGGCATCCTGCGCACTCTGCTGCATCCTGCCCGGGTGCGTTCGGTGGCGCTCGACAACACCGCCAGCCTGGCGCTGACCGGCGATGACGCCTACGCCGCAAGGCTTTGGGATATGAGCAGCGGTAAAGAACTGCACAGCGTCAGCTTCAATAATACCGTCGATACCGTGGCTCTCTCCGGAGACGGACGCTTCGCCTTCAGTTCTGCCACGCTGGACAAGGCCTATATCTGGGACACCCGCAGCGGGCAGATTCTGCATACGCTGAGTGGGGACGAGATGCTGTGGCAAAAACGGATCAGTTACATCAGCGCCCGCTTCTCCAACGATGGCAGCCAGCTGTTGACCGGCTCCGCGTCCGGCAGTGTGCAGCTCTGGGATGTCAGCACCGGCAAACAGCTGCGCAAGTGGCAGACCAAAAAGCGTGAAGCCTACGGACCCACCAGCACCAGCATCGAAGCGGTAGGCTTCGGCAACGATGGCCGTTATTACGCCATCGGCTCTAACGGGCTGATTAACGTGCTGAGGTAAATTCTTCTGCCCTCCCAATCGGCGCGAGGCGCGCCTCCTACCAGACACGAAAACGGCCGCATCAGCGGCCGTTTTTCGGTGCAAGGCAGTGCCTTACTGAGCGTCGGATTCCGGATTGATCTCCAGCAGCTCGACTTCAAATACCAGGGTTTCGTTCGGGCCGATAGCGTTACCCATGCCACCCGGACCATAGGCCAGGTCGGACGGGATCACCAGGCGTGCCTTGCCGCCCTCTTTCATCAGCTGCAGACCTTCGGTCCAACCCGGGATCACCCCGTTCAGCGGGAAAGATACCGGCTTGTCACGTGCGTAAGAGCTATCAAACTCGGTGCCGTCGATCAGAGTACCGCGGTAGTGAACCTTGACGGTGTCCTCTTCGTTCGGGCTTGCGCCTTCACCCTCGGTCAGCTCTTCATACTGCAGGCCGGAATCGGTGGTAACCACGCCATCCTTCTTGCCGTTTTCAGTCATGAACGCTTCACCGGCAGCCTTGTTGTCGTCGGCCAGCTTGGCCATGGCAGCCTGCTGTTCCTGCATTTTCTGCTGCTGGAACGACTGCATCACCGCGCCCATCTCTTCCTGGGTCAGCAGCGGTTCTTCCTCGGAGTAGACAGTCTCCACGCCGCTACGGAAGGCATCGATATCCAGGTCTTCAATATCCAGTTTCAGCTTCTGGCCGAGGATAAGACCCAAGCTGTAGCTGAGTTTCTCCTGGTCGGTGCTAAGCTCCTCGGCCTGGAGAGCCGGTGCAGACACAAGCGCACCGGTCAGTGCCACAGCGATTAAGGTTTTCTTCATGCTCGATTCCTTAACAGTTTAACGCGGGTTGTGCTGGGTTAGTCGTCCATTAAACGCGAAAGTTCAGCCACTGGCCAGCCGACCTGGATCAACGACAGTTATAAAAGCGTCGATCTGTGATGACGCTTGAGATACAGCCCGATCACCCATTTCTGCAACGATCTGTTCAATGTTGCCACGCAGCAGATCCTCCCCAAGCGCCAACTGCACCTCAGGCACAGCCTCAACGCACTGCCACAGCAGCATGATCTCAACCTGCTCACAGGCGAGCTCGGCTTCACGCAGCTTGCGATAGCACGGATCAAGCTCCGGGTTATCCGCTTTCCGCGCTCTCACTTTGTAGCGTAGCGCCCTTAGTGGATGGGTCAGTTCGTTCTGCCACTGCTGCGCTTCACCGCGCAGCAGCTCCGGCATCAACCGGCACCCCTTCTGCGCCAGGAAACAGGCCAGTATCAGGCGGTTGATACTGCATCCAAGACTCTGCAGCTCAAGGGCGGCGGCTTCCACTCCCGGTCGAGCATAGAGATCGAGAGCAAAGCGCCAAAGTGGATTATCCAGTGCCATGATTGCACTCCTTAGAACTGGCGCTGAAGGCCATGCGCGCTGTAAGATTCAGCGCCATGATACAGATCCAGAATCTCAGCTTAAACCGCGGCGCCCTGGCCCTGCTGGAGCAGGCAAATCTGACCCTGCATTCCGGTTGGAAAGTCGGCATTGTCGGTAACAACGGCGTCGGTAAATCGAGCCTCTTCAAACTGCTTTTGGGCGAGCTTCAGCCGGATGCCGGCGAGCTCAAGCTGCCGGCAGGGCTTTCTATCGCCCATATGGCCCAGGAGGTGTCCGCCACCGACCGCACGGCGCTGGAATATGTGCTCGACGGCGACGCGCGTCTGCGCCAGGTTCAGCAACAGCTCGCCGAGGCGGAAGCGGCGCACCAGGCGGGCCGTATCGGTGAACTGCACGCCGAGCTCGATGCCATCGACGGCTACCGGGCCGAGTCCCGCGCCCACCAGCTGCTCGACGGCCTTGGCTTTATGCCGGGTGACGCCGAACGTCCGGTCAACAGCTTTTCCGGCGGCTGGAGGATTCGTCTTAACCTGGCCCAGGCGCTGATGTGCCGCTCCGACCTGCTGCTGCTCGACGAGCCCACCAACCACTTGGATCTGGACGCCACCATCTGGCTGGAGCAGTGGCTCAAGCTCTACCCGGGCACCCTGCTGCTGATCTCCCACGACCGCGACTTTATCGACGCCGTAGTCGGCCATGTGGCGCATATGCACAACCGTCAGCTCACTCTCTACAAGGGTGGCTACTCGGCGTTCGAGCACCTGCGTGCAGAAAAGCTTTCCCAGCAGCAGGCCGCCTACGAGAAACAGCAGGCCCGTATCGAGCAGATCGAGGGCTTTGTGCGCCGCTTCAAGGCCAAGGCCTCGAAAGCCAAGCAGGCGCAGAGCCGGGTCAAGGAGCTGGAGCGGATGGAGCAACTCTCCCCGGCTCATATCGACAGCCCGTTCACCTTTACTTTCGACTGCTCCGACAAGCTCTCCTCGCCGCTGCTGACGCTCTACGATGCGGATCTCGGCTACCCGGGCCGCACCATACTCAAGGATATCGCGCTGACGCTGACGCCGGGCGAACGGATCGGCCTGCTGGGTCATAACGGCGCCGGTAAATCGACGCTGATCAAAAGCCTGGTCGGCTCCATCGATCTGGTGAACGGTGAGCGCCATGAGGGCGAGCATCTCGAGATAGGCTACTTCGCCCAGCACCAGCTGGAAGCCCTGGATCTGGCCGCATCACCGCTATTGCACCTGCAACGTATATCGCCCAAAAGCTCCGACCAGGAGCTGCGTAACTTTTTAGGCAGCTTTGGCTTCATCGGTGATCAGGCGTTGGACCCGGTGGGTTCGTTCTCCGGCGGCGAAAAGGCCCGCGTCGCGCTGGCCCTGATCGCCTGGCGCAAACCCAACCTGCTGCTGCTCGATGAGCCCACCAACCACCTGGACCTGGAAGTGCGTCATGCACTGACATTGGCCCTGCAATCTTTCGATGGTGCGCTGATCCTGGTCTCCCACGACCGCCACCTGATCCGGAACAGCGTGGACCGCTTCCTGCTGGTCGCAAACGGCGGTGTCGAGGAGTTCAACGGAGACCTGGACGACTATCACCAGTGGCTGGCACAGCAGCGCCGGGACCAGTCCAGCAGCGACGAAGCACCTAAAGAGACCCGCTCGCTCAGCGCTGCCGAGCGCAAGGAACAGAAACGCCTTGAAGCGGAGCGACGCGCTCAGTTAAGACCGCTGAAGAAAGAGGTGGAAAAGCTGGAAAAGGCGCTGGAGAAAACCAGCGATGCGCTGGGCAAGGTGGAAGAAGCACTGGGTGATCCGGCAGTCTATGATGACAGCGCCAAGGAGCAGCTGAAGACCCTGCTGGCGGATCAGGCTCGCCTGACCCGTGAACAGCAGGAGATCGAAGAAGCCTGGATGGAGCAGCTCGAAGCACTCGAACTGCTCCAGGAAGAGCTGGATCAGGCGGACAGCTGAGCGTCGCTCAGACCGCCGTCCGGTGTTTGCTGAGGGTGTGGGTCAGTTGATCCAGGCCGTCACGGTTGGCAAGTAATGCTGTCATGGCGGCTTCCAGATCATCTTCACTGAGCCCCAGAGACTCATACATATCCGGCTCCAGGGTCGTGATCGGCCCATCGGCCAGTTTCTCCTGACGCAACAGAGCCTGAGCCAGACGCAGTAAGCGGGCGTAGGGTTCGCCATCTCCGACCGGCAGTTCGAACTGCTGCTGGCGTATACCCGAGCACACCTCCGACGGCAGATTCCAGCTTTCCAGCAACCAGCCACCGACCTGATCCCGGGTTACCTTGAGCACATGCTGTTCAACCAGCTGGGGCTCCAGATGCGGGTTGGCCTCGATGTAACGTGACAACACGGAGAACTGCGGCTGGAACAGGTGGGCCAGCACCAGGTAGCCAAAGTTATTCAGCAGCCCGGAAAGATAGGCAAGACCTGCCTTGGGCCGGGTTTCGATCGGCATGCGACGGGTCAACAGCTCACACAGAGTGGCCGTATATACCGACTGCTTCCAGTACGGAGTCGAGCCGCGGGGCACATCTTCCGGCAGGTTCAACACCTGGCCCATGGCGATTCCCAGCGCCAGGTTTACCACCAGATCAAAGCCCAGCACGCGGATCACCGCATCCTCAATCGATTCTACCTTGCCCGGCGCCGCGTAATAGGGCGATGCCGCCCAGCTCATCACCTGGGCCGACAGGCTGGGGTCCAGACGTACGACAGGGACCAAAGCATCAACACCGGAATCCGGATCCGAGCGCAACATGATGATCTTCTGGGTGGTCGGCGCCAGCGCCGGCAGCCCAAGGGTGTCTTCGAGGCGCTGCTGAATACGCAGCGCGGTAAAACGCTCCACCGCGCGAGTGATTGCTACGGCATCCCGGCCGCGCTCGCCGCCGTTCTGCACCTGGATGGTCTCAGGCTCCAGACCCAGCTCGCCGTAGAGAACCTCCTGTTCCGGCGCCGTATCCAGCCCCCAGTGAAAGTGCAGTCCGCTGCGCAACTCACAGAGCTCTACGCCGCTACACCCCTGCAGGGATGAATCCACCAGCAGGGTAAAGGAGTGCATCAACCGCTGCTGCCCCTCTTCGTTCTGCAGACCCGCCTGGGAGAAATAGCGCAGCGTATCCTCGCCGCGAGCGGCGCGCAGTTTGCGGCCTGAAAGCGACCAGACGGCAGCCATGTTGAGCAGTTTGTCGGAGGGCACCAGAACCAGCACCTTGCCTTCGGCATCATGCATCAGCACGAGCCGGACACAGGCCCCTTCTGGGTTGTCATATGCGGGGATCTGCACACCTAAAGTCACTGAAAATCTCCGGATTGGAAAAAGCTATGTCAGGAATTTATATCGAAGAGAAGCCAGTATTCCTTACCAGCTTCCCTGGCCCATTCAATACGTTCCAGCGAATGAACCAGATTATATGAACGAGCGGCTGAAAACCGCAAAAACCTTTAACTTTCAATAAAGAACTGACACAACACAGAGACAGAAGAGATCTTAGAGACGAGCGATATGGTTTACGCCCAACTGCCGGCGCAGCTGCTTGATCACCTTCGCCAGGTGGATACGGTTGAATACGGTCAGTTCCATCTGAACACTGTATAGCTGCCCTTCCCGCTCACCGCTATCGATCTTGAGCAGATTGGCTCCCGCGGAAGCTACCGCCATGGCCAGGTGGGCAATAATGCCGCGCTGAGACTCCACCGACAGCATCAATGCCACCGGATATTCCTCTTCGGCCAGGCTCGACCATTCGAGGAAAACGCATTTTTCCGGATCTTCACGCATGTAGCGGATATTGCGGCAGTCGGTCCGATGCACCACCAGGCCACGGCCGGTGCTGATATGACCGACGATGGCATCACCCGGGATCGGATGACAGCAGCGTGCATAGTGCATCACCATGCCCTCGGTGCCATGCACCGCCAGCGGCTTACCCTGGGGTGAGAGCGTCTGGGTCTGTTCGCTGTCCGGTGCAACCTCGGGCCGCAGCCGACGCGCCACCACGTAGGCCATGCGGTTACCCATGCCGATATCTTCCAGCAGGGCATCGATATTCTTGAGCTCCGCCTCATCCAGCAGGGCCTGCAGCTTGTCCGGATCGATATCGTCGATACCGGCGCCATAGTTAGCCATGAACTGGTTCAGCAGACGCCGGCCCAGCTCCACGGATTCGTGGCGCTGCTGGTTCTTCAGGAAGTGACGAATGCTGGAACGCGCCTTGCCGGTGACGACGAAATTGAGCCAGGCCATGTTGGGCTGTGCCCGCGGCGTGGTGATGATCTCGACGGTCTGGCCGGAGTCCAGCGCTTCAGACAGCGGTGCCAGGCGGCGGTTGATGCGACAGGAAACGCAGGAGTTGCCGACATCGGTATGCACGGCGTAGGCAAAGTCCACCGGAGTCGCACCGCGAGGCAGCTCGAGAATGCGCCCCTTGGGCGTGAACACGTAGACCTCGTCCGGGAACAGGTCTTTCTTGACGTGCTCGATAAACTCCATGGAATCGCCGGCACGACGCTGCATCTCCAGCAGCCCCTGAACCCATTTGCGGGCACGGTTGTAGGATCCGACAGCGCTGTCTGAATCGCCGTAAACCTTGTAGTGGGAGTGCTCGGCGATCCCCTGGCTGGCCACGGCATCCATCTCGCGGGTACGGATCTGCACCTCGATGGTGATTCCGCGGGCGCCGAACAGCGCGGTGTGCAGCGACTGGTAACCGTTCGCCTTGGGGATAGCGATGTAATCCTTAAAGCGACCCGGCACCGGTTTATAGAGGTTATGCACTGCGCCCAGGATGCGGTAGCAATCGTCCACCGAGTCGGTGACGACGCGGAACGCGAACACATCCATGATCTCTGAAAACGCCTTACTCTGCGTTTTCATCTTGCGATAGATGCTGTACAGGTGCTTCTCGCGACCGGTCACTATGCCGGGCAGGTGTTCCTTGTCGATCCGTCCCTGAATCGCCTGTTCGATCTGGGTAATGATATCGCGACGCTGGCCCCGCGCCTTGACCACGGCGCGGCGGATATAGCGCGCGCGCATCGGGTAGTAGGCCTGGAACGCCAGGTCCTCGAGCTCCACCTGCAGATCGCGCATACCAAGACGCGCAGCGATGGGAGAATAGATATCCAGGGTTTCACGGGCGATACGGCGCTGTTTCACCGGCGGCATGGCACCCAGGGTGCGCATGTTATGCAGACGGTCGGCCAGCTTGACCAGAATGACGCGGATGTCCTCCGCCATGGCCAGCACCATCTTCTGGAAGTTTTCCGCCTGGGCCTCAGCCTTGGTTTCGAACTCAAGATGGGTCAGCTTGGATACGCCGTCGACGATATCCGCCACCGGCTTGCCGAACTGGGTTTCGATCCCCTCGTAACTGATCTCGGTATCTTCGATCACATCATGCAGCATCGCCGCCATCAGGCTTTGATGATCCATGTGCATTTCGGAGAGAACACCGGCGACCGCCAGCGGATGGGTTACGTAGGGTTCACCGCTTTTGCGGCGCTGACCGTCATGGGCCTGTTCGGCGTAGAAATAGGCGCGACGCACCTGCCGGATCTGTTCAAGATCCAGATACTCGGTCAGATTGTCTGAAAGGGCATCGATGGTCGGCATCATATCTCGTGAACCTCGGTAGCGCCGGCATCAACTCAGCGTCGCCGGCGAAAAGCTCTACCCGATGATGATGCCGTATCCGAAAGCGGAGGGGAAGATCAGCCCTCGTCGCGCTCGTCGAGGATAGTGCGGTCGACGAAACCTTCAGCGATTTCGCGCAGGGCAACAACGGTGGGCTTGTCGTTTTCCCACTCAACCTGGGCATCTTTGCCACCAGTCGCCAGCTGACGTGCACGACGGGACGCGACCATTACCAGCTCGAAGCGGTTATCAAGATTATCCAGGCAGTCTTCAACTGTTACTCGTGCCATTGCAGTCCTCGGCGGGAAATTGGGTGATGAAAATAAAACCAGTCGGCTAGTTTACGATTCGATCAAAGCTTAGACAAGAGGCCGGAGAGCAAAGCCTCGTGTCGCTGCTGCTGTCGGTCCTGCGTCAGGCGCGCACTGCGGAACACCGAGGCAAGATCAGCCAGGGCCGTTTCGAAGTCGTCGTTGATGATCAGGTAGTCGAACTCGCTGTAGTGGCTGATCTCGGAAACGGTTTTCGACAGGCGGCGCTGGATCACCTCTTCGGTATCGGTACCGCGGCCACGCAGACGGCGCTCCAGTACTTCGCGGCTCGGCGGCAGAATGAACACGGAGCGCGCATCCGGCATCAGGCGACGCACCTGCTCGGCTCCCTGCCAGTCGATCTCGAGAATCACGTCCAGGCCTTTATCGAGCTGTTCCTGAACCCAGATCTGAGAGGTGCCGTACTTGTTATCGAACACCTCGGCGTATTCCAGGAACTGGCCTTTTTCGATTTTGGCCTCGAACTGCTCGGGCGTGACGAAGTTATAGTCGACGCCATCGATTTCGCCCTCACGACATGGACGCGTGGTGTGCGAAACCGACACCACTACTTGGGTATCACGTTCAAGCAGAGCCTTGACCAGGCTGGTCTTGCCGGCACCGGATGGGGCCGAAACGATGTAAAGATGACCCAGATGTTTCATGTCGCTAGCTACCCTCTGATCGCAAAGGCGGAATTCTAGCAGAAAGCGAGGCCGAGTCCGACGTCCGAGCGGCTAACTTTTAAGCGTTTCGAGTAGGCTGTCCGGCACAAACTCGGTATCTTTGACCCGCTTGGTCACGATATAGGTGTAGTAGCGGCGCAGACCGATATCAGCGTTGAGCATACGATCGACAAAGCGCTGGTAATCATCCACAGAGGGCGCAATCACCTTGAGCATATAGTCGATGCCGCCGCCGAGGGCGTAGCACTCCAGCACCTCGGGCTGCTCCTGCATGGCACGCTCAAAGCGGTCGAAATCGGCAGCCTGGTGGCTGTTCAGCTCCGCTTCCATAAACACAATGGTCTGGCGACTCAGCGCAGACCAGGCGATGCGGGCGCCATAGCCTTCGATGACGCCGAGTTTTTCCAGATGTTGCAGACGCTCCCAGCAGGGTGTCGGCGACAGATTGACCCGCCGCGCCAGCTCCGTCTTGGTGATGCGCCCCTCCCGTTGCAGGATCGACAGCATCTGGATATCCCGATCATCCAGTCTTATACGCATTCAGGCTTCGTCTCTCGTATTCAGCTCTCGTGTTCGGCTCGCTTATTCAGCTCTCTTATTAAAAAACCATGGCTCAGCTTTCAATCAACGTCCCCAACCCTTTCTGCCGTGCAATCCGCAGCGCCAGGTCGGCGATGGCGGTGTCCTGAACGCCGGTACCGGTCAGGTCACAGAGGGTGATCTGCTCCTCCGAGTGCCGCCCCGGCACCAGGCCTGCGCTGATCGCCGGTAGCTCCGGCAATATGCTGTCGGCGTCGATGAGGCCCGCTTTGACTGCCGTGCGCATCTCACCGCGTTCCAGCGACTGGCTGACACGATCTACCGCCACCAGGTCCGCCTGCACCAGTACGCGAGGGTCGATCTCGTTTTTCTCCGGCGAATCACAACCCATGGCAGTGATATGCAGCCCCGGATGCAGCCAATCAGCATCGATCACCGGCTCTTTCGCCGGCGTGGTGGTGATCACCACCTGGGAGGCTTTCACCAGCGCCTCGGCGCTATCCGCGACGCTGACGGGAATACCCAGAACCTGCGTCTGCTCATCGGCGTATTGCCTGGCCCTGGCGGCATCGCGTCCCCAGACCAGTAGGTGCTCCACATTACGTTCCAGCAACAGTGCCTGCGCCTGCAGCCGAGCCTGCAGCCCGGTACCGATCATACCGGCGGTTTCGACCCGCTGCGGCGCCATAAAGCGGGCGGCCACGCCACCGGCCGCCGCAGTGCGGATATCGGTCAGGTAACCGTTATCCAGCAGTACCGCCGAGACGATGCCGGTTTCGGCGGACAGCGCCACCATCAGGCCGTTCAGGCTTGGCAGCCCTTTGAGTGGGTTGTTAAAGAAGCCGGGGCTGACCTTGATGGCGAAGTTATCCATGCCCGGCACATAGGCGGTCTTCACATCCACCTCGCCGTTCACCTGGGGCAATTCCATGCTCAAAACAGGCGGCATCACCACGCCGCCCTGGGCCAGGCGAGCAAAGGCGGCGGCGATCACGTCGGTGACCTCTTTGGTCAGCCTGACGCACTGTCTGAGTTCAGATTCGGTCAGTATGCTGATCTCGGCCATGATGACCTCCTGCTTAGCTGTCTTCGCTGTTCCAAGCGCTGTGACTGCCATCAATCACCGCCGTAAACGCGTCCATATCCACATTACGGCCAGAAACGATGATCGCGATTTTCGATCCCAGCTTGGCGCCCATCTCTCGCCGGCGTTCAGGCTCCAGCAACAGCGCCGCACCCAGGGTACTGGCTCCCTCGGCCACCAGCTGTTCATGACGATAGAGATGGCGCATGCTGGCGGCGATCTCCCGCTCCTCCAGCAGCACATAGGCATCCATCAAGGAGCTCACATGCTCGTAGGTGTAACGGTTATCCAGACCGATGCCGCCACCGAGGGAATCGGCCAGGGTTTCCAGCTCTTCAACCTCAACCGGCTTTCCAGCCTGCAGGCTGGCCGCCATGGCCGCGCCCCGGCGCGGGCTGACGCCGATAATACGGATATCCGGTTTGATCGCCTTTGCGGCCAGCGCTATGCCGCTGAGCAGCCCGCCACCGGAGAGCCCGATAATCAGGGTGTCGACTTCCGGCCAGTCCTCCAGAATCTCCAGCCCGATGGTGCCCTGCCCTGCGATCACATCGGCGTGGTCAAAAGGCGGGATTTCATTCATGCCCTGTTCGGCGACCAGCTTATCCACAAGCTGCTGCGCCTCGTCCTGGCTACGCCCGTGAATGCGCACATCGGCACCTAGCGCCCGGATCGCTTCGACCTTGTTCTGCGGCACCAGCGACGACATGCAGATAGTCGCCCGGGCACCCAGCTGCGATGCCCCCCAGGCCAGGGCGCGGCCATGATTGCCGGTGGAGGCGCAAACCACGCCACGCGCCAGCTGTTCCTCACTCAGATTGGCCAGCGCATTGACCGCACCGCGCAGTTTGAAGGCGCCGGTGGGCTGGGTGGTTTCCAGCTTCAGACGCACCTCGGTGTGTTCATCACCGAGGCTGAACGCCGGAATCAGTGGCGTACGGGTAACACGCCCGGCGATGGCCCGACGGGCACGATACACGGCGGCTAGATCGATCAGGCTCATGCAACCAATCCATTCTCGGTAGACATCAGTTTCAACCGCTGCAACGCCATGGCGATATGGCGGCGGCGCAGATTGCCAACGGCGACCATCTGTCCGCTTTCCAGCAGTTGCAGGGTTTCGCGGATCTCGTTGGCGAACATCTCCGCCTCCATCGCCACGGTTTCGTCGCGCATCAGGTAGGGCCACATCCGCGATGAGCGGTAGAACAGCAGCGTCGCCACTTCGCGCAGGGCGCGGTTACCCACCAGCTGCATCAGCTGTTCGAAAAATTCGATATTTACCTGGGCAAACAGACGCTTGGGATTTTCGTCACTGCCGACCTGGCGGGTACGTTCAAGGGTTTCATGGATCGAGGCCAGCAGCTCTTCCGACGGCGGCATCGGCGCCATGATGCCCAGGTGACAGACCAGTTCCATACGCACCTGGTACACCTCGGCCAGGTAATCAAAATCGATTTCGGTCACCAGCGTGCCCACGCCGTGACGGATCTCCAGCAGACCCTCGAGTTCAAGCCGCCCAAGCACCTTGCGAACCGGCGTGCGGCTGACATCAAACTCCCGCGCCAGCGCCACTTCGGAAAGGCGCGTGCCCGGCTTGTAATCCAGCAGACAGATGCGGCTGCGCAGCGTGGAGTAGATATGTTCGAAACGCTGTTCGACGCCGCTCAGGGATTCATCCACCTCGGTACCGGAACTGTCCGGCAAAGCATTCATCGTGTTTCAACCCGCTCTTTTAAAATCATTGTTGTTATGGGAGCCGACCAGCCCTTGAGGGGTGGCCGGTGATTCGGCTCCCAGGCGGAGGTCAGACAACCAATACCGGTATTTTTGACATGCCCACCACTTTCTGCGAGACACTGCCCACCAGGAAGGTCTCGGCATCGCCAAGCCCCCGGCTGCCCATAATAATCAGCTCAACCTTGTTCTTCTCAGCAAATTCCACGATGGTTTTCGCGGTATGGCCGCTTTTCACGAACGCCCTAACCCCGGGGCAGCCCTGTTCGATGGCGTACTTGCGAAAGCTTTCCGCCACTTCCCGGGAGTAACTCTGCATCAGGTCATCCATATGTTCGGGCTCGCGTGGACGCACCATCGACATGGAAGCCTCGCGCAGACTGTGATGCCGATAGACCGACAGAATCATCAGCTCTGCGTCGTGGATCTTCTGCATTTCGACCGCCACCTTCAGCGCTTCGAAAGCACCGTCCGATCCATCGACCGGCAGGAGTATGCGTTTAAACACTTCGCCTCCTTACTATTTTTCGAACGCAAGATCCCTCAGGAAAAGCGCAATATCAGGGAAGAAGATCAGCGCTACAGCCACCGCCAGCAGGATAATGACGAACGGCGGTGTGCCACGGATTACCTCGATATAAGGGCGTTTAAACACCGCCATGGCGGTAAATATGTCACAGCCAAAGGGTGGCGTTGCCGAGCCTATCGCCACCTGCAGCGTGATGATGGTACCCACCAGCACCGGGTCCAGACCCACCGATTCCACCACCGGCGCAAAGATCGGCACCAGGATCAGAATCACCACGATCGGGTCAACAAACATGCAGCCGACAAAGAAGGCGATGGAGATCACAAACAGCACGCCGATGGCGCTCATATCGGCCACGCCGACCGCCGACAGGATCTCCTGCGGAATCCGCGCGAAAGAGATCACCCAGGAGAACGCCGCGCCGGCACCCACCAGGATAAACACCACACCGGTGATCAGACCGGTGGACTTGGCGGTATCCCAGACATCCTTGACGCTGATGGCGCGGAATACGACGACCTCAAGAATCAGTGCATAGAGCACGCAGACCGCCGCCGCTTCGGTGGGGCTGAAGATACCGCCGTAGATACCGCCAACGATGATCACCGGGAAACCCAGCGGCCAGACCGCCTGTTTCACCGCCCCCAGGCGCTCACCCCAGCTGGCTTTTGGCTCGGTGGGCACATTGTGAATGGTGGCGTAGATCATGCTGTAGATGGAGAACAGCACCAGGATCAGCAGGCCCGGGCCGATACCGGCGATGAAGAGTTCGGAGATGGAGGTGTTGGATACCACGCCGTAGATGATCATGCCGATACTCGGCGGAATCAGGAAGGCGATATCACTGGCGTTGACGATCAGCGCCAGCACAAAGTTGTCCTTGTAACCCGCCTTGAGCATGCGTGGTCGCAGCGGCGAACCCACCGCCACTACCGTGGCCTGGGTCGAGCCGGAAACCGCACCGAACAGGGTACAGGCCGTCGCGGTACTGACCGCCAGGCCGCCTTTGATATGGCCAACAAAGCTCATCACCATATCGATCAACCGGTTGGCGGAGTGACCGCGGGTCATGATATCCGCGGCAAAGATAAACATCGGCACGGCGATCAGCGATGCCGGGCGTATACCGGCCATGAACTGCTGCACCATGAAGTCCATTTTACCGACCCCGTTAAAGAGGTCGTAAAAGCCGATGAAAGCGCCGATGATCAGCGGGATCATCATCGGGAAACCCAGCAACAACAGGATGATCATTGCCAGAAAGATGGTAGCTGCCATGATCGAGTCTCCCTACCTATAGCTCAACTTCGGTGTCGTCATATCCCTCAAGCACCTTGGTCGAGAGGTAGATATCTTTCTGCATCAGGTTTTTCACCGCTGTCAGCGCGTATTGCACCCCGGTAACGAAGAAACCCACCGGCACCCAGAGGTAGATCCAGTAAACCGGAATCTGCAGCGATGGCAGCACCCGGCCGGAGCTGGCCACCTTGTCGATGTAGAGAACCGAGAAATAACAGAGTGCGAACAGACACAGGGAGGAGATGATAGCGATCACGACCATGAACACCTTGCGCACCGATGGCGGCAACGCATCGTAGATCGCCGACATGCGGATATGGCGGCCATGTCGGGCGGCATAACCTATGCCGGCAAAGGTGATCAGGATGATCAGGATTCGGTTCACCTCTTCGCTGAAGAAAAGGCTCTCGCCGAAGGCAAAACGACCGATCACATTGGCGATGGTATTCACCGCCATCAGGATCACACTCAGCGCCAGCCCCCAGGCTTCCAGGCGGCTGATGCATGAATCGATGATGCCGAGAATACCGGGCAGGTCGGACGAGTGTTCGTTATCCGCTGGTTTGTCAGCCATACCAGCCCTCCTTGGTAATCAATACCCTGGACATTGCCTTGCTCTCCAAAACAGTTCCTCAGCAGCTCCGTCTCGGGCTCTGCAAAGGGTTCTGAACAAAGAGTTTCAAACTGCTGGTTTGAAACTGCCGGTTTGAAACCAAAAGGGCCGACCGCCCGGCCGGCCCTTTGGTCACACGCAGCTCCCTGTTACTGGGTAACTGCTTCGAGATCGGCTTTCAGCTGATCGAGGATCGCCTTGCCGCTATCACCGGTCATTTCAATGAACTTCGCCTCTACCTGCGTAGCCGCGGCCTTGAACGGCGCCCGCTGCTCTTCGGTCAGCACGCTGACGTTCATTTCCGGCTTGGCTTCCTTGATCTTGGCGATGGAATCCTCATCCAGCCCCTGCTGGTAATCGAGGATGTATTCGAACGCCACATCGGTGGCGTCCTGAATCACTTTCTGGTCCGCTTCGCCGAGGCCGTCATAGAAATCCTTGTTGGCCATGACCGCGGTGGTGAAGTTGCTGTGACCCGCGTAGGTGATGTAGTCGGTCACCTCATACATCTTGGTGGATTCGATAAAGAAGGCCGGGTTTTCCTGGCCCTGGATGATGTTGGTCTGCAGGCCGCCATACACCTCACCCCAGGGCAGAGGAGTCGGGGTGGCGCCAAACGCCTTGTAGGTTTCGACCAGCAGCGGGTTGGTCATTACACGCACCTTGACGCCATCCAGGTCTGCGGGGCTGGTGACCGGCTCCTGGGTGGTCATCGCCACCGCCCCCTCAGGGAACATGGTCAGCAGCTCAAGACCGTGCTGGGCGTAAAGCTCCTTGAAGTCCTCGTTGATCGCCTTGCTGGTGCGGAAAAACTCGTTCAGCTGCTCCGGGTCGTTCGGCAGCAGGTAGGGTACGAAGAAAACCTGGGCTTCCGGAATCAGCGCGCCGGTGAAACCCGGTGACTGGTCAACAAACTGCAGAATGCCGGCCTGGGCCTGCTCCATGATGTCTGCCGATTCCCCCAGAGTACCGTAGGGAAAGAGTTCCAATTCATGGTCGGAATTTTTCTCGATCTCCTCCTTGAACTTGGTCGCGTACATACCCTGTACATCGGTAAGCGCCTCCTCAAAGGCGTAGCGCCAGGTGTCAGCCTGGGCGGCGCCGGTGGTCATCACCATACCCGCAATCACGCCGGCCAGAACTTTCGGAGTGAGTGTTTTCTTCATCTGATATCCCTCTGCTGGAAGTTATTTTTCGGATTGCAGTGCGCGAAAAACAGCGTCTGCAGGCTGCCAAGAGCACGACCCCCTTATCCGCACAGTTACATTCAACATACAACCTAGAAACAGATTTGCAACCGAGATGTATACATTCAATCGAATTCGTACTAGAAATACCCCTTAAAGGCAGCATTTCTTAGCACCTGAAAATGTTATTTGTGTACATCTCAAACCGTCAACGCGATAGGGAGACGCCAAGTGAAACCAAGTCGTCGTCGTTTTGAAGCGGGTGAATACCTGGCCCGCCAGGCTAAAACCCGTAAATCAATGATAGACCAGGGAATCGACGTGCTGGTGATCGCCGACCCATCCAACATCTGTTGGCTCACCGGATATGACGCCTGGTCCTTCTATGTTTATCAGTGTGTGGTGATCAGTGCCGACAGTGAACTGTTCTGGTTCGGCCGCGGTATCGATGCACCTTCCGCACAGATCACCACCAACCTGCCCGACGACGACATCATCGCCTACCCGGACCACTACGTTCAGTCGGCGGAGGTTCACCCCACCGAGTACCTGGCGCAGATTCTCAAGCAGCGCCAGCTGGATACCGGCGTCATCGGCGGCGAGATGGACAACTACTATCAGACCTACCGCGGTATGCATCTGCTGATCCAGTGCCTGCCCGACGCCAGCTTCACCGATGCCACGGCGCTGGTTAACTGGCAGCGGGCGATCAAGTCACCGCAAGAGATCGAGTACATGCGTCGCGCCGGCTCGGTGATCGAAGAGGTTTACAAGCGGGTGCTCGACGTGGCCGAACCCGGCCTGCGCAAGAATGACCTGGTGGCGGAGATTCTTCACGCCAGTACCCGTGGCACACCGGATATCTACGGCGACTACGCGGCGATACAGCCATTGCTGGCGTCAGGACCGGAAGCGGCCGCCTGTCACCTGACCTGGGATGACACCCCCATCGAGAACAACACCGGCATGTGCCTGGAGCTGGCCGGTGTGCATAACCGCTACCACTGCCCGGTGAGCCGCACCCTTCACTTCGGCAAGCCATCACAGAAATACCTGGATATCGAGGCGGTGATCCTCGATGCCATCGACATGGTTCAGGAGATGTTCCGCCCCGGCACCACCTGCGGAGAGGTTGCCACAGCGTTCACCCAGCATATCCGCAAACATGGCTATGAGAAGGACAACCGCTGCGGCTACTCCATCGGCCTGAGCTACCCGCCCGACTGGGGCGAGCGCACCATGAGCCTGCGTGATATCGATGACACCGTGCTGGAGGAAGGGATGTGCTTCCACTTCATGCCCGGCATGTGGTTTGACGACTGGGGCTTCGAGATCACCGAGAGCATGACAGTCACCCCTGAGGGCGGCCTGATGCTTTCCCAGGTTCCACGCAAGCTGTTCGTCAAATAGCGACGCGGCAGCTGATTTACCGCATCCGATTTCTGGAGCTGATTTATGCGTAACAACCCGATCACGCCAACCATCGATTTCGACAAGGACGGGATTCAGCACGGCTTTCTGCGCCTGCCCTACTCCCGCAACGATTCCGCCTGGGGCGCAGTGATGATTCCGGTCACCCAGTTCAAAAACGGTGATGGCCCCACGGCGCTGATGACCGGCGGCAACCACGGCGATGAATACGAGGGGCCGATCGCCCTGTACAACTTTGCCAACCGCACCGATATCGAAAGCTTTCACGGCCGCGTTATCGTTGTGCCGGCGATGAACTTTCCCGCGTTTCAGGCCGCCACCCGGGTCTCCCCGGTGGATCAGCTGAACCTGAACCGCATCTTCCCCGGCCGCCCCGATGGCAGCCTGTCAGAGGTGATCGCGGACTACTTCTCGCGCACCCTGGTGCCGATGGCCGATTACGTGCTGGATATCCACTCCGGCGGCAAAACCCTGGACTTCGTGCCCTTTGCCGCCTCGCATATTCTCGACGACAAGCAGCAGCAGGCCGCCTGTGAAGAAGCCGCGAGGGCATTCGGCGCACCCCACTATCTGCAGATGCTGGAGATCGATGCCGCCGGGCTCTATGACACCATGGTGGAGGAAGCCGGCAAGGTGTTTGTCACCACCGAGCTCGGTGGCGGCGGCACCAGCTCGCCCTATACGGTGGAGATCGCCCGCCGCGGTGTGGATAACTTTCTGATCCATGCCGGGATACTCAACGCTGATCCGCAGATGCCCAAGCACGATAGCGTCAGCCTCGATATGCCGGACTTCCGCTCCTTCATCTTCTGCGAGCACGCGGGCCTCGTAGAGCCCTGCGTGGCGTTGGGCGATATCGTCCATGAGGGCGACCTGGTCGCGCGTATCCACAGTACGGAGCGCACCTCGCCGGAACTACCGGCGGAATATCGCGCGCCCCGCGATGGCATGGTGATCTGTCGCCATGTACCGTCGCTGATCAAGATCGGCGACTGCCTTAACGTGATCGCAGAAGTCGTTTAATCCTTTTCTAATTCAAACAGTTATCAGCACTTAAACAGCCCGGGAGAAACTCTCTCCCGGGCGCCCTGCAAAAAAGAGAGTTTCTCCTCCAGACAGCCCGATTTCAGAAAACCCCTCGCCGGTTTCTGACCCACAATGAACCCATCGTCTTCTCCACCGAAAACACCGGACGGAGAGCGCCGCCAGAGAACACCTACCTGGCGAACACCCTTGGGAGGACATTCATCATGCTGTCAGTCAAAAAACGCCACGAACGCGACGCCCTGCTCGATCGATTGAACGACCCGACGCTGTTCCGCGAGTTTGCCTACGTGGACGGCGAATGGCGCTCCGGTGACGGCGACGCCAAGATCGATGTCTCCAACCCGGCCGATGGCAGCTGGATCGGCTCCGTCGCCAGCCTCAGCGCCGAACAGAGCCGCACCGCCGTGCAGGTAGCGCACAAGGCGTTCGGCGACTGGTCGATGATGCTGCCCCAGGATCGCAGCCGCATCCTGCGCCGCTGGTACGACCTGCTGCTGGAGAACAAAGAGGATCTGGCGCTGCTGATGACCGTGGAACAGGGCAAGCCCCTGTCCGAATCCCGCGGCGAGATCGAATATGCCGCGGGTTTTCTCGAGTACTACGCCGAAGAGGGCAAGCGCCTCAATATCGAGAGCGTCATGTCCCACCTGGTTCATGCCGAGGTAGAACTCTGGCGCGAACCAGTGGGCGTGGCGGCACTGATCACCCCCTGGAACTTCCCCTCCGCCATGCTGACCCGCAAGGCCGGCGCGGCGATGGCGGCCGGTTGCACCGTGGTGGCTCATCCCTCCTGGGAAACGCCTTTCTCGGCGCTGGCCCTGGCAGAGCTGGCGGAGCGTGCCGGCGTACCGGCCGGTGTGTTTAACGTGGTCACCGGCGAAGCGCCCACAGTCGTCAAACCCTGGACCGAGATGACTGAAGTGCGCGCCCTGTCATTCACCGGTTCCACCGAGATCGGCAAGCTGCTCTATCGCCAGAGCGCCGATACAGTGAAGCGCCTGGTGCTGGAACTGGGCGGCCATGCGCCTTTTCTGGTGTTCGCCGATGCGGACCTGGAACACGCCGTGGACTGCGCCATCGACGCCAAGTTCGCCACCTCGGGGCAGGACTGCCTGGCCGCCAACCGCATCCTGGTGGAACGCCCCATCTATGAAGAGTTCTGCCAACGCTTTGCCGAAAAAACCGCCGCACTCACCGTAGGCGCCGGCATCGACGATCCGGTGATCGGCCCGCTGATGAATGACAAGGCGGTGGCCAAGCAGCAGGAGCATGTCAGCGACGCGCTGGAAAAAGGCGCCCGCCTGCTCACCGGCGGCAAGGTGCATAAGGCCGGTCCGCTGTTCTTTGAACCCACCGTACTGGCGGATGTGCCCACCGGCGCGAAGATCTTCCATGAGGAGACCTTCGGCCCGGTGGCCGCCATCGCCCCGTTCGACACCGAAGCGGAAGCGATCGGCCGCGCCAATGACACCGAATACGGCCTGGTCAGTTACGTTCATACCGAAAGCGCCCATCGTATCTACCGTCTTACCAAGGCGTTGCAGTACGGCATGGTCGCGGTAAACCGCACCAAGGTCACCGGTGCACCCATCCCCTTCGGCGGGATGAAACAGTCCGGTATCGGCCGTGAAGGCGCGCGCCAGGGCATTGAAGCATTTACTGAAATTAAATATGTCTGCCGGGACTTTTAAGGGCCGGATTACTACTGGAGGTAGCTATGACTGATATCAACACACTGGAAAGCTGGGATCGCGAAAACTTTTTCCACCCCTCCACACATCTGGCCGGCTTTGCCCGCGGTGATCTGCCCAACCGTGTCGTCACCGGCGGTAAGGGTGTCTACATCGATGATATGAACGGCAACACCCTGCTCGACGCCTTTGCCGGCCTTTACTGCGTCAACGTCGGCTATGGTCAGCAGAAGGTGATCGATGCGATCAGCAAGCAGGCTAACGAACTGGCTTACTACCACGCCTACGTGGGCCACGGCACCGAAGCGTCGATCACCCTGTCGAAAATGATCCTCGACCGCGCACCGGCGCATATGTCCAAGGTCTACTTCGGCCTGTCCGGCTCAGACGCCAACGAGACCAACGTCAAGCTGGTCTGGTACTACAACAACGTGCTGGGTCGCCCGCAGAAGAAAAAGATCATCTCCCGCTGGCGCGGTTACCACGGCTCCGGCCTGGTTACCGGTTCGCTGACCGGTCTGCATCTTTTCCACAAACAGTTCGACCTGCCGCTGAGCCAGGTTGTCCACACCGAGGCGCCCTACTACTACGGTCGCCAGGACGACAATATGAGCGAAGAGGAGTTCTCCGCTCACTGCGCCAACGAACTGGAAAAGCTGATTGAAGCGGAAGGCGCGGATACCATCGCCGCCTTTATCGGCGAACCGGCGCTCGGTACCGGTGGCCTGATTCCGCCGCCGAAGGGCTACTGGGAAGCGATCCAGAAGGTGCTGAACAAGTACGACATCCTTCTGATCGCCGATGAAGTGGTCACCGGTTTCGGCCGTCTGGGCACCATGTTCGGCTCCGAGCATTACGGACTGAAGCCGGACATCATCACCATCGCCAAGGGCCTGACCTCTGCCTACGCGCCGCTGTCCGGTTCCATCGTCGCCGACAAGGTGTGGAAAGTACTGGAACAGGGTACCGACGAGTTCGGCGCCTTCGGTCACGGCTGGACCTACTCCGCGCATCCGATCGGTGCCGCTGCCGGTGTCGCCAACCTGGAGCTGGTGGACGAGCTGAACCTGGTGGCTAACGCCGGTGAAACCGGCGCCTACTTCAAGCAAGCGCTGATCGAAGCGGTCGGCAGCCACAAAAACGTGGGCCAGGTACGCGGCGAAGGCCTGCTGGTGGCTGTGGAATTTGTCGAAGACAAGGCCCGCCGCAAGCGCTTCGACAACGTTGGCGCACTCGGCGGCAAACTGGCTGCTGCACTGCTGGCCCGCGGCGTGATCTCCCGCGCCATGCCACAGGGCGATATCCTCGGCTTTGCGCCGCCGCTCTGCATCAGCAAGGAGGAGTGCGACAAGGTGGTCTCCGCCCTGCACAGTGCCATCGAGGAAGTTCTCGGTTAAGCTGACTGCTAATACACCCAAGGGGGCACACTGTGCCCCCTTTTTTGTGCCTCTCATGCTGCCAACAGCACGAGTGTTTGCTATCCCCAGGCTGCTAAACAGGAGACACCATGCTTATCCCGCTGATCGCCGATATCGATGCCGAGGAGCTTGAGCTCTGGCTGCAAAGCCTGAACCGGGTACTGCCCGATCAGCAGGTGATCACTTCCGAAGCGATCGACGATGAGCAGGCAGCGAGCATAGAGTTCGCCATCGTCGCCAACCCGACACCTTCGGAGCTGCGCCGTTTTCCGAACCTGAAATGGGTGCAGAGCCTCTGGGCGGGGGTGGAAAAGATGGTATCCATGCCGGAGCTGGCCGAGATCCCCATCGTGCGCATGCAGGACCCGGAACTGGCGCGAATCATGGCCGAGGGTGTACTGACCTGGACACTCTACCTGCACCGGCAGATCCCCACTTACCTGCGTCAGCAGCAACAGCACCACTGGAAACAGCATATCTACCAGCCGCCGTCACAGACGCGCGTGGGCGTGCTCGGCACCGGCAACCTGGGCCTGGCCGCCATCGAGACGCTGCTCGCCAACGGATTTAAGGTTTGCGCCTGGAGCCGCAGCCCGAAGCAGATCGACAACGTGGAGCATTTCGCCGGCAGTGAAGGCCTGGATGCGATGCTGCCTCAGTGCGATATTGTCATCGCCCTGCTGCCACTGACTGACGCCACCCGCTTGCTGATGAACGACCAGCGCCTGTCACAGCTCAAGCCCGGCGCCAGCATCATCAACTTTGCCCGCGCACCGATCTTCGATTACGACGCCCTGTTACGCCACCTCGATGCGGGACATCTGGAACACGCCGTGCTCGATGTATTCAACCAGGAGCCGCTGCCGCAGGATAATCCGCTCTGGGAGCATCCGGCGGTCAGCGTTCTGCCGCATATTTCCGGCCCCACCGATATCACCAGCGCCAGCGAAATCGTGCGCCAGAACGTCAGTGCCTACCTGATGCATGGCAGCATTCCCGAGACGGTGGATTACCAGCGAGGCTATTAGGCTGAAACACCGCTGGCATGACTGCTCAGAGGTAAAATTTGACTCCCTGGCCAGCCGGGAACAGCGCTAGAATAGGCGCCAACTTTTAACCCACACGTTTTTCGAGGTGTGTATGCCCAAGGCATCCGAACTCAAGCGTAACCAGGTCGTCGATATCGACGGCAAACTGATGGTCGTCCAGCAGATCGACGTCCGTAGCCCCACTGCCCGTGGCGCATCCACGCTGTACCGCGTACGTTTCAGCCTGCTGCCCGGTGGCGGCAAACATGAAGCTACCTACACCGGCGACGATATCCTCAAGGATGTTGCCCTGGAACGCCGCACCGCGTCTTACCTCTACCGTGAAGACAACCTCTACTACTTCATGGATGCCGAGGATTACAGCCAGTACGGCATCGACGCCAGCGCTATCGAAGGCCAGGTGCCTTTCCTGATCGAAAACATGGAAGGGATCATGGTTTCCCTGGTGGACGGTCAGGCGATCTCTATCCAGCTGCCGGCGATTGTGGTGATGGAAATCGTTGAAACCGTACCGGGTATGAAAGCGGCCAGCGCTACCGGTCGCACCAAGGCGGCGAAATTCGCCAACGGCCTGGAGATTCAGGTACCTGAATACCTGGAAGCCGGCGAAAAGGTGAAGATCAACACCGAAACCGGTAAGTTCAGCTCCCGCGCCTGATCCGCACCCAGTCGCCCATCCCAGCATGGGCGACGCTCCCCTTTTCTACCCGCTTCCTGAGCACTCTTCAGCAGAATATCTAACCCTTTTACCCGCGCTCCACCTATCCTCAACCGATACCCTTAAATCAACGCTAAAACTGACGACAAAAATGTTACTTTTCCGGTAAGGCTGTCTCGGTTCGTCTACACTGAAACCACCGATAGCGGCCTGGTAATCCGAAGCGGAGCCCCCCTGAGGAAATAATAACGAATGCTGAGACGCTTACAGGAGCTCAGGCAAAGCCATCCTCTATCCCTGAAGATTCTCGCCAGCATTCTGCTGGCCAGCAGCCTGTTTGCCGCGCTGGTCGCTGTCGCCCAGCTCTACGTCGGCTTCAAGGACGAGCTGAATCAGCTGGATGCACGACTGGCAGATGCCGAACCGACCTTTATTCTGTCCCTTCAGGATGCCGTCTGGCGCCTGGACGAAGAGCTTATTACCTACAATCTGACGTCTATCCAGCGCCTTCCCTACATCGCCCAGGCTTCACTGAAAACGCCAGAAGGCAGCAGCTACAGCGCCGGCGAGGCGCAGGGCTCTCAGCACATCACAAGAAAAACTTATCCACTGCAGCAAAACACTCCGGACGGCGCTATCCCGCTGGGACAACTGACACTGCAGATCGATCGCTCAGCCGCCTATGACAACCTGCAGCGAGAGGCCCTGCTGATCGTGGCTTTACAGGCGCTGAAAACGCTGATCGTCTCGGCGCTGATTCTACTGATTCTGCATCGCCTGCTGTTCCGCCACCTGCTCAAACTGCGCCACAGCGCCAGCCAGATCACCCTCAGCACTCCGGCGCAGGCGTTCGTCTATGATCGCTCCCAGGCGCAGAGAGACGATGAGCTGGACCAGATCCGTAACGCCCTTAACGCCATGCGCCAGCGCTTTATCGAAGACGCCGAACGGCTCAAGACCATTAGCACCGAGCACCGGCGCCTGGCCCTGGCAGCCAATACCGGCAGCGCTGCACTGCTGATCTTCAATGCCGACCAGCAGCCCCAGTATGCCAACAACCCCTTTAAGCAGCTGCTCGGTGTAGAGCCCTGGGAAGAGGTGGACAGCCAGACCCTGAAACAGCTTGGCGAGCGTATCGCTCCCGAGCAGGGAGGATTGCGCGGCGTTATCAAAAACACTCGCAGCACCGAAGAGTGGGAAAAGGAACTGTTCTGGCCCTACGATGAAGCACGCCCCGCCTGGATCAATATCCGCTGCCGGCGCTTCAGGGATCAGGGAGAGGAGCTCTTCATTTTCTTCGCCATCGATATCACCGAACAGCGCGAGGCCCGAGCCCGGGAACGCCACCTGCTTGAACATGATCTACTCACCGGTCTGCCCAATCGCGAGCTGGCCCTGGCGAGTATCGATGAACAACTGATCGAGGATAACAACCTGGCGGTATTGGCGATCTCCATCCAGTCCTACGCCGAGGTCCTGGAGTCCCTGGGGCTGCAGTATGCCGATCAGCTGTTACTGGAGGTGTGCAGTATCATCGAGGAGAACCTGCCCAGCGGCGCCCTGCTCGCCCGCACCACCGGTAATGAACTGCTCTGCGCCCTGCCGCTTGAGGAAGACGACCAGCGCGGCGGTATCGAACGCCTGGCGAGCAACCTGCTGAAAACATTCAACACTCCACTCTGGCTGCGAAAAGAGCAGATCAACGCCAACCTGAACATCGGCATCGCCCTGGCACCGGATGATGGCGACAACGGTAACCAGTTGATGCGACACGCCCTGGCTGCGCTCTACCAGTCAAAACGCGGTGGCGACCGCAGCTTCCGCTTCTTCAAGCCGGAGATGAGTGAAGCACTGGCGCGACGCCTGCGCATCTCTACCCTGCTCAAAAGCGGACAGATACTGGAAGAGCTGGATGTCTATTACCAGCCGGTGGTCCAGTCTGATAGCGGTGAGATCAGCGGCTGCGAAGCCCTGGCCCGCTGGCATAACGAGGAGCTCGGCTGGATCTCACCGGAGGAGTTTATCGGCGAGGCGGAACGCCTGAACCTGATCGGAGAGATCGGTGAACTGATTCTGCAACGCGCCTGCATCCAGGCCAGCGAATGGCTCTACCGAAAGCCGGACTTCGTCATCAACGTCAATGTATCACCGCTGCAGATGGCTGACAGCGGCTTTCTCCGGGTGGTCAACAACGCGCTGCAGCTCTCGGGGCTGCCCAGTAAAGCCCTGAAACTTGAAGTCACCGAACAGCTGTTGCTGAGTGGTAACGACCTGATCCAGAACAAGCTGCAGCAGCTGACCGACAAAGGGATCTCACTGGTGATCGACGACTTCGGCAGCGGCTACGCCTCGATGAACTATCTGTGCCGCTTCCCGTTCCAGGCGTTGAAGATCGATAAGAGCTTTATCCTCAATATGCATGACGACGATCGCACTCTCAGGCTGGTAGAGGCCACCATCAACCTGGCCCACACTCTGGGCCTGGCGGTGGTCGCCGAGGGTGTCGAAACAGCCCGCCATGCCGAATCACTGCGCGAGATGCAGTGCGAGCTGCTGCAGGGCTACCATTTCGCTCGCCCCATGCCAGCAGAACAGTTCAGCCGAATGCTGGATACCCGGGAGTCACTCATATGCGAATACTCTCAGCGCTCCTGATCAGCCTTGCACTGCTTCTGCCACGCCCGGCCTGGAGTGCAGATCAGACGACCCTGGTGCGCTATGCCACTGACGGGTTGATTGATTACCCGCTCGCCCTGCTAGAGAAAAGCCTGCAGGCCTCAGAGGAGAAGTACGGCCCTTACAGGCTGCAAAGGTCCGATATGTCCCCTTCCCAGGGGCGTGTGCGTCAACTGGTCACGGATGGGGCACTGCTGGACGTCATGTTTGTCATGTCCAGCGAGGAGGTCGAGTCGGAAATGCTCGTGGTCCCCTTTCCGCTGATGCGCGGCCTGCTCGGTTACCGGGTGATGATGACCACCCCGGAGAATCTGGCCGCCCTGGAAGCGGTCAAGTCACTGGAAGATTTACAGCCGTACGTTGCCATCCAGGGCGGCGACTGGGCGGACACCGATATACTGCGAGCCAACCAGCTGTCCGTTATTACCACATCGGACATGGTAAGCATGATGCGAATGCTAAAAGCGGGTCGTGTCGACTACTTCCCCCGCGGTGTGGCCGAGATCTGGGAAGAGCTGAAACTGCCACTCGCCGAAGGTCTGGTCGCAAATAAAAAAGTGGTCCTGCGCTACACAGGCCCCTATTACATAGCGGTATCAAAACGCAGACCTCTGCTCCAGGAGCGCATCCTCTACGGGCTGATGCAACTGCACGAAAGCGGCGAGTTCGAACGTTTTCTGCGCCAGCGTCCGGAGATGAGCAGGGCACTGAGTTTTCTCGAACACAGCGACTACCAGATTATCGACCTGACCTCCCCGTTTACGCTTCCGTCGATCCAAAAGGTTCCCAGTGAACTCTGGTACCAACCGGCACTCGAAAAATCGCGATAACAGGTGCCGGCGCCATCGATCACCGGCTGACCGAACAAGGAGAAAAAAATCGCTATGCGTTGTCATGAAGTAGATTACGAGCTGATCGGCTCCGAAATGCAGCTGGTTGAGGTGGAGCTGGATCCAGGCGAGACGGTTATCGCCGAAGCCGGCGCCATGACCTACATGGAGCAGGAGATCGACTTCGAAACCAAGATGGGCGATGGCTCCAACCCGGATGAAGGGTTTATGGGCAAGCTCTTCTCCGCCGGCAAGCGGGTGTTCACCGGTGAATCGATCTTTACCACCCATTTCAGCAACCGCGGCAGCGGCAAACGCCGCGTTGCGTTCTCCGCCCCCTACCCGGGCAATATCGTCCCACTCAACATGGCCGATTACGGCGAGAAGATCACCTGCCAGAAAGACGCCTTTCTCTGCGCCGCACTTGGCACCCGGGTCAGCATCGCCTTCAACCGCCGCATCGGTTCCGGCCTGTTCGGTGGTGAGGGTTTTATCCTGCAGACCCTCGAAGGTGACGGTATGGCATTTATCCAGGCCGGCGGTACAGTGGTGAAAAAGGAACTGAACGGCGAAACGCTGAGGGTCGATACCGGCTGCCTGGTGGGCTTCACCGAGGGTATCAACTACGACATTCAACGCGCCGGCAACCTGAAGTCCATGGTGTTTGGCGGTGAAGGTCTGTTCCTGGCCACGCTGCAGGGGCACGGCACCGTCTGGCTACAAAGCCTGCCGTTCTCACGCATGGCGGACCGCATCATCGCCAGCGCGCCAAGCTCCGGCGGCAGTGACAAGGGTGAGGGTTCTGTCCTTGGCGGCTTGGGCCGTATGCTCGACGGCCGCTAAGGCTCAACGATGGTGCCCCACGGGCGCCGCTCTTCCGTTCAATAGTTGCGACTATAAGCCCCGCCCTGCTTCTGGCCAAACACCCGCCGCTTTCACCGCTTGACGCCATCACTCCTGCGCATAGTCTGTAAGGCCTGAAAGGAGGATCGGGATGAGACGAGTTATCTTTTTCACCGGCGCCGGCATCTCCGCCGAGTCCGGCGTACCTACGTTCCGCACCGGTTCAGATGCGGTGTGGGAAAACCATTCCATCGAGGATGTCTGCAATATCGACACCTTCGAGCGTAACTACGAGCTGGTGCATCAGTTCTACAACCAGCGCCGCACCTCGCTGGCTGGTGTTGAGCCCAACCCGGCCCATAAAGCCATAGCCGCCGTACAGCAGGCACATCCCGGGCGCGTGATTCTGATGACCTCCAACGTGGATGATCTGCATGAACGCGCCGGCAGCACAGCTGTGCGTCATATCCACGGCAACCTGCTGGAGATGGTGGACCTGGAAAGCCGCGAGATCTTCCACCTGGGTTACGAGGCTTTCGACTACGCCAGCCGACCGAAACAGTTCAAACCCAACGTGGTGTTTTTCGGCGAGATGGCGCCGGTGTACCAGGAGCTGTTCGCCCTGATGGACAGCCTCACCGAAGAGGATCTGGTTGTGGTGGTGGGCAGCAGCGAAAGCGTCATCGCCTTCTGCGCCGAAGCCTACATGGGCAGCCAGGGCGCGGCGCGTATCGTCTATGTCGATCCCTGCGAGAAAAGCGTCTACGACGGCAAGTCGTTGATCCCCTACGAGCGCCATTTCCGCACCAGCGCCACCGAAGCCTTTGCCGAAGACAGTCATCTGCTGGACAGGATCAAGCGCTGGCTGGACTGAGCCAATAGCGCCCAAAGCCCAAGCCGCAGACACAAAAAAACCGCCAACAGGCGGTTTTTTTATTCCGAGGCGCTTAATCCAAGGCCGGCTGGCTATCCAGGTAAGCCTTGTCGGAGATGTTGGTCCACTTGCGAACCTGCTTCAGGTAGGTTTCCTGGCTTTCCACGATTTCCGCGGTGAGCGGATCCTTGGCGGCTTCCTGCTTAAGCAGTTTCTCCGTAGCCGCACGCAGCGCATCCATCACCTCCGGCGGGAACACCTTGTGGGTCACATCCGGATACTCTTCCTTCATCTGCTGCCAGGCGAGGGAGTTCAGGTGGGTACTCTCGCTGTACATGTCGTAGGCTGCGGTGCGCATCGCCACACGCAGGATCTCCTGCAGATCTTCCGGCAGGCTCTCCCAGGTACGCTTGTTGATCAGAAACTGCACCTCGGCACCCGGTTCCTGCCAACCGGAGTAGTAGTAGTTTGCGATGCGGTGGAAACCCATCGGCAGGTCCAGCGCGGGGCCAACCCACTCCAGTGCGTCGATGGTGCCGCGCTCCAGTGAGGTGTACAGCTCGCCCGGCGGGATGTTGGTTACGGCAACGCCGACTTCGGCCATTACCTCACCGGCAAAGCCTGGGGTACGCATTTTCAGACCCTGAAGATCTTCGATGGAGTTGATCTCCTTGCGGAACCAGCCGCCCATCTGGTTGCCGGTGTTACCGCCCGGGAAAGAGAGCAGGTTATGCGGCGCATACACCTTTTCCATCAGTTCCATACCGCCGCCATAGTAGAACCAGGCGTACTGTTCCGGCGCGGTCATTCCGAAAGGAACGGTGGTGAAGTACATGGTGTTGGGCACCTTGCCCTTATAGTAGTAGGACGCGGTGTGGCCCATGTCGTACTGACCGGCCTTGACCATGTCGAAGATGCCGAACGGCGCCTTGTGCTTGTTGGACGAATCGATACGGATCTGCAGGCGCCCGCCGGACATCTTCTCGGCCATGGCAGCCATGTGGCGCGTGGTCTCGCCCAGAATCGGTGTGTTCGGCCCCCAGGTTTCGGCCAGATTCAGTCGGTAGGTCTTATCTGCCAGCACAGAGGTACTGGCCAGCGACAGCAGCGCGGCAAGCGCCGCCGCCAGCTTGAACGAGGCAAAGCGAATTCTCATTGTCGTCAGTCCGTGTCCGTATGTGTCATTTTTATGTCGAGAGGAGCCGGAGGATAGTACCTTCTGTGCGCAAAGTTCTGAAGAGTACAGCGCAGATATTGCACACTTCGCCCACGTTTGGCGGTAAAAAGCGGGGATAAAACGATGCAGAGGGGCAAACCTCGCCCCTCTTATCAAGGTGGCTTAAACAGAACTCACCCGGTCGATCTATTTACGTTCGCCGACCGGAATCATCACATGAGCGTAGGGGCTGTCTTTCCACATCACATAGGGACCACCGGCGTTCGGGTCGCTCGGAATACCTTCCAGCAGCTCAGCCGGCAGTATCACCATCAGGTGCGGCCCTTCACGGATAAAGTCATCCGCATGGAAGCGGTCCGCATGGAAAGGGTTCGAATTACTCACCCCGCCATCTGGGCCGTCGCCTGCCAGCATGTAAGAGAAGCCAACCTGTGTCGCCTCATAGGGTGCCTGGGCGCCCATCGCCTGCATCATCTCCATCCAGACCGCGTCATTGCACAGAGGAGAACCGTCGTCCGGAAAGGTTTCCGGCATACAGACCCAGCCATTACTGCCCTCTTGCAGCACCTCGCCACGGTACATCACCGTCGCACCGTCGATGACCATGGATGGCGCCGCGGAAAGCGCCCGTTCGATTAAAGCCTGATTATCTTCAGCTTGTGCCAACACCGGAGACAGGATCAGGCCGGTTACCATCAGTAACTTGCCAGTTAACCTGTTCATCTGCGTCGCCTTTCTTATTGATAGGAATGCCTGCTGCCGACACTGGATATATCCGAGTCAGTCGGCAGGTTTTTAGTTTAGACGATGCTGAACTAACCGATAGACAGGCCTCTGCCACCGAAAGCCCTGATGAATCCGGCCGGGGGCGCACCTCAGGGCGAAAATGATTCGCACTGTGCGAAAAGATATCGGCGCGTCATGGCCAGGAAATGCTGATCGACTATTCTTCATTTGGGCTGCCTGGAGGCAGTACCAAGGAGAGACTCTGCTCTCTCAGGGATATCAACCTGCGGAATATTAACCGGCTGATAGCAACGCAGAAGCATGATCAGCGGTTCAGATATGGCTGTTAAGGAGAACGAAATGAGAAAGATTGCACTGGCTTTCGCGCTGACCCTGGCCGCTTCATCAGCGTCGGCGGACCTGCTGGATCCCGACTGCAACGCCGAAAAGGTCGCCAAGGGTGCGGTCGCTAAATCCACCATCGGCATCGGCGGCCGTTGCACACCGGCCGAGGCCGCCAAGGATATGGCTGCAGACAAGGTCGAGGACAAGCTTCCGGATGGCAAGGTGATGGACAAGATCGAAGAGAAGAAAGAGCCATCGGTGAAAAAGGCGGTTAAGAAGGCGATGGATTAACCCCCATCGGGGGTTCTCACCCTCCAGGCGTAGGAATGCTTTGTGAGCTTTAGTGCGGACCGGAAGATAAGGTCGGTCGAGAAAATGGTGCAAATGGAGCTGGAGGGATTACTCGGCTACGCCTCGCCCTGCGGGTCGTTGCCTGCGGCAACGCTGTCTCGCTTCGCTCGGCTCGAATCCCTATCGGGGGTTCTCACCCGCCAGGCGTAGGAATGCTTTGTGAGCTTTAGTGCGGACTGGAAAATAAGGTCGGTCGAGAAAATGGTGCAGATGGAGCTGGAGGGATTACTCGGCTTCGCCTCGCCCTTCGGGTCGTTGCCTGCGGCAACGCTGTCTCGCTGCGCTCGGCTCGAACCCCATCGGGGGTTCTCACCCTCCAGGCGTAGGAATGCTTTGTGAGCTTTAGTGCGGACTGGAAGATAAGGTGGAGCTAGGAAAAATGGCGCGCCTGGAGGGATTCGAACCCCCGACCAACAGGATCGGAACCTGCTACTCTATCCAGCTGAGCTACAGGCGCGCATAGGAAGTGTTTGCGGGTCGCAATGTTACCGATTCGACAGCGCTTTGCAAGCTAGATTTACTCCCTAAGAAGTGTAGACGACCAGCATCTGGCGGCCCTACTATAGGCCCGATTGAACTAACCGCAACTCAATAACGGTACCTGAGAGCGATGACCTACTGCGTGGCGATGCGACTGGCTGAAGGGCTGGTTTTTGTGGCCGATTCCCGCACTAATGCGGGTGTGGATAACATTTCAACTTTCCGCAAGCTGTTCTCTTTTGGCAACGGCAAGGATCATGCACTGGTGCTGCTCAGCGCCGGTAATCTGGCCACCACCCAGAGTATCGTCGAGTTGCTGAAACGGCGTATCAACGAGGCTGAAGAGAACCTGATGACGCTGCCGTCCATGTATGACGAAGCGGCGTATATCGGCAAGCTGATGCGCGAGATTATCGAGCGCGACACCCACAATCAGCAGGGCCAGGGCGTGGACCTGGGCTGTTCACTGCTGCTCGGCGGCCAGATCCGCGGCGAGGAGCCGCGCCTGTTCCTGATCTATCCACAGGGCAACTTTATTGAGGCCAGCATCGAAACGCCGTTCCTGCAGATTGGCGAGTTCAAATACGGCAAGCCGATTCTCGACCGTATCATCGATTTCAACACGCCGCTGGAAACCGCGATGACCTGCGGCCTGATTTCGATGGACTCCACCATCAAGAGTAACCTAACGGTGGATCTGCCAATCGACGTGCTTACTTATGAAAAGAACAGCTTCAGCCTTGAGCGCACCCGCCAGCTGGGCAGCGAAGATGCCGAGTTCCTGGCGCTGCGCAAAGCCTGGGGTGAAGGGATCAAGGAACTGTTTAACCAGTTGCCGCGTACAACCCTGTAATCGAGCCGGTCGCTGCGTTCTCACCGGTTGATGCACCAGCGACCTTTTATTAGCTGTCCTGGGTCAGGGGTACTAAGGTCCGCCTTTTCGTAGGGACTTTTTTGTCGGTATAATCCCTGACCAGATTTTTGGTGCAGCCTTGTTTGCCTCGCCTGGAAGCGCATTTTGACAAGCCTGCCAAAACCATTTCCTGATAATGAGGTTGTGACTGTGAACAAATTCGCTGCAAAAGCTGTTAAAGCACTCTGCGCGCTGGGTCTGGGCTTTGCCCTGGCCAGCTCTGTTCAGGCGGCTACCGATGATGCTATCGCTGAGCGCATCAAGCCGATCGGTAGCGTATGTATCGAAGGTGATGACAGCTGTGGTGGCGCCGCTGCTGCACCGGTCGCTGCTGGTGGTGCCCGCTCTGGCGAAAGCATCTACACCGGTAAGTGCGCTGCATGTCACGGCACCGGCGTGCTGGGCGCTCCGAAATTCGGCACTAACGAAATGCAGGCCCGCCTGGACGAGAAAGGCATGGAAACTCTGATGAACCATGCGCTCAACGGCTTCAACGCCATGCCGCCGAAAGGCACCTGTGCAGACTGCTCCGACGACGAGATCAAGACTGCCATCGAGTACATGCTGTCCGGTTCCTGATTTCAGACCCAATCTGATTTCTACAGCAGATAGCAACAAGGCCACCCTCGGGTGGCCTTGTTCGTTGTTGAGAGAAGCCTCAGGCGATCAGAGGTCGTCGAACATCCCCTTGAGGCTGTTCAGCGTGGCGTTGCCGCGTTTACGGTTCTGCTCCGGGCTGGCCTGACCTGCGCCTTCGATCTCCAGGTCATCCGCCGGCAACTCTTCCAGGAAGCGACTCGGCGCGCACTCCACCTCCTCGCCGAACTGACGTCGTTTTTTTGCCAGCGTCATGGTCAGCGTACGCTGGGCGCGGGTGATCCCCACATAGGCCAGACGCCGCTCCTCCTCAATGGTATCCATCTCGATGCTGTTGCGGTGCGGCAGCAGCTCCTCCTCCATCCCCATCAGGAAAACGTGGGGAAACTCCAGTCCCTTGCTGGCGTGAAGCGTCAGCAGCTGCACCTTGTCGGAGTCGTCTTCCTCTTCCTGGCGATCCATCAGATCCAGCAGGATCAGGCGCGCAATCGCCTCTTCAATGCCGGCGTCCGGATCCTCCTCCTGCAGACGCTCCAGCGTTGAGCGCAAAGAGTCGACCAGGAACCAGACGTTCTGCACCCGCTTCTCGGCAACCCCTTCGCTGGTGCTGTTCTGGCGGATCCAGTCTTCATATTCGATCTCGTAGATCAGATCACGAATCGCCGCGATCGGGTCACCTTTGCCGCAGTTCTCATACATCCGCTGCAGCATGTCGCAGAAACGGCGTAACCGGTCCACCGCCTTGGCGGAGAGTACCTGTTCTATACCGATTTCATCGCAGGCGGCGAACAGGCTGATCTGGCGCTCGGACGCGTACTGCCCCAGTTTCTCCAGCGTGGAGGGGCCGATCTCACGGCGCGGCAGGTTCACCACCCTCAGGAAGGCGTTGTCATCATCCCGGTTGACCAGCACCTTGAGGTAGCACATCAGATCCTTGATCTCTGCGCGGGCAAAGAAGGAGGTGCCACCGTTGATCTTGTAGGGTACCTGGTAGCTCTGCAGCTTCACCTCCAGTAGTCGCGACTGGAAGTTGCCACGGTAGAGCACGGCAAACTCCTTGAACGGGATGCGGTCACGCAGGTGGCGGTCGAGAATCTCGGTAGCGATGCGGTCGCATTCGGCATCTTCGTTACGGGTATGGATAAGCCGCAATGGATCGCCATAGCCCATCTCGCTCCACAGCGTCTTCTCGAACACGTGTGGGTTGTTGGCGATCAGGGTGTTGGCCGCCTTCAGGATACGGCTGGTCGAGCGGTAGTTCTGCTCCAGCTTCACCACCTTGAGGCTGGGAAAGTCTTCCTGCAGCTGATTCAGGTTCTCGGGTCGGGCGCCGCGCCAGGCGTAGATCGACTGGTCGTCATCGCCCACCACGGTGAGTGCGGCACGGTGGCCAACCAGTTGCCGAACCAGCCGATACTGGGACAGGTTGGTATCCTGGTACTCATCCACCAGCAGGTAACGGATGCGGTGTTGCCAGCGCTCGAGCACATCCGGATGCTCTGCAAACAGTCTTACCGGCACCAGGATCAGGTCGTCGAAGTCCACCGCGTTATAGGCGCGCAGGTGACGGTTGTAAGCTTCATAGGCGCGGGCGGCGAGAATCTCCTGCGGCCCCTGGGCGATTTCCAGCGCCTGCTGCGGCTCGACCATGTCGTTCTTCCAGCTGGAGATCTGGCCCTGCACCATCTGCACATGGTCGGTATCTTCATTGTGATCGATCATCAGGTCGCGCAGCAGCGCCTTGCTGTCCTGGTCATCGAAAATGGAGAAGCCGGGTTTGAAGCCGAGCACCTTGTGCTCACGGCGGATAATATTCAGCCCCAGGTTATGGAAGGTAGAGACGGTCAGACCGCGGCTGGCCTTGCCCTGAATCAGGCTGCTGACGCGCTCTTTCATCTCGCGCGCTGCCTTGTTGGTAAAGGTAACCGCTGCGATATGCCGCGCCTCGATGCCACAGCTTTGAACCAGGTAGGCAATCTTGCGCGTAATTACGCTGGTTTTGCCCGATCCGGCACCAGCGAGCACGAGTAACGGGCCACCGATATAGTGGACGGCCTCCTGCTGGCGGGGGTTCAGTTTGCTCATGACACCTCAATAAAAGCTAAATGTTGTAACGATACGGCCGATCTATTAAGAGATTCTGTTCAAAAGCGGTGGTATTTTAAGACAATCCGCCACAGCTCAGTCGCAGAGTTCTCAGGAACCGCCTCCACGCATTACCCGGGACGGATAATCCTAAGAGACTGAAAGAAAACGATTTAAACAGTTGTTTCAAGCCTGATTTGTACGTGTTAATCTGGCTGGCCTTCCGGGGCAGCCATTATCGCACGAGAGTGGCGAATCTCAGAGCACTCCGGCGCCGTACCTATCGCAGTTTCAGAAGGACCGGCAGATGCTGGCATTTGACCAGGCAACACACGACAGTGACAACGATCAGCAACAGCTGTTGCTGCTAGATCCCACAGCCCGGCTTGAGCCGCTGCTGCAATCGGTATTGATACCGACGGACGGCTTCCGTCTGCAGGCGTGCGCCAGCACGGAGGATATCGAAAAGAAGCTGTCGAGCGGAGCATTGCTGCTCTGCTACACCAACGATAAACCCGCACTTCAGAACCTGATCAAGCGGGTACAGCTGGCTCATCCCGGCATGCCGATCATCGTCTTCAACGATCATCTGGCCGAAGCCGATCCATCGCTGCTGATCCGCCAGCCGCTTATCGACCAACTCAGCCTGAAAAAGCTCGACCGTGACCTGCTGCTGCGTTCACTGCGCTACGCCCAGTGCACCCGCCGCAGCCAGGACGCCCTCGCCCAGTTAAAAATTACCGACCCGCTTACCGGTGTGGGTAACCGTCAGTACTTTTACCAGGCACTCGTTAATGAGCTGCATGAAAAGCAGCAGCTGGCTCTGATCACCGTCGACTTCGACAGTTTCAGCCGCTTCAACAATGAATTCGGCCACGACGCCGGTGATGAAGTCGTGTTGGAGCTGAGCCGTCGCCTGCGCAGTTTCGGCGAAACCCGGCATATTTCCCGCATCGGCAGCGACGAATTCGCCTTTATTCTGCCGGTGGAAGAAGCCGATGTAATTGAGCACCGCACCAAGGGGCTCCTCGGTGAACTGATCGCCGCGCTTATGCCGGCATACAACATCGGTGATGGTGAAAAGACGCTGAGCTGCAGTATCGGCGTTGCCTACTCGCCCCAGCACAGCAGCGAATTTGACACCCTGATCAAGCAGTCCGGCCTGGCGCGAACCCGCGCCAAACAGAAGGGCGGACTCAGCTACGCTATCTACGATACCCGTCTGGATCGCAGCGAAAACGAGGATATCACGCTGGAGCCCGAGCTCTGGCGCGCCCTGCAGAACGAAGAGTTCGTGCTTTATTATCAGCCCCGCATCGATCTGCGCACCGGCTGCATCACCGGCGCTGAAGCGCTGATCCGGTGGGAGCATCCGGTCCACGGACTGATCCCACCGGACTCATTTATCCCTGCCTGCGAAAAGTCAGGCCTGATCGTGCCGATCGGCTACTGGGTCATCCAGCGCGCCGGCCGCGATATGAAGCTGATCCGCGAGGCTGGGCTGCACGGTCATATCGGCGTGAACCTGTCGTTCCGCCAGTTCCAGGACACCTATCTGGCGCGCACCATCGAGCGTCTTATAGAGCAGTTCGATATCGACACCTCGATGCTGGAGTTCGAACTTACCGAAACCGCGCTGTTCAGCGACGAGATGCACGTCAAGGAATGCATCAAGACCCTGAGCGCCCACGGCATCGCCTTCTCGCTGGATGATTTCGGTACCGGCTACTCCTCGTTCTCGCTGCTGCAGAAACTGCCGATCACCACGCTTAAGATCGACAAGAGCTTTATCGCCGGTGTACCCGGCAACCCCGATGATGAAGAGATTGTCCGCGCCATCGTCACCCTTGCGCATAACCTGCAGAAGAGCGTGATCGCGGAAGGGGTGGAAACCAAGAACCAGCTGGAGTTCCTGATCAAACAGGACTGCGACCAGGTCCAGGGCTACTTCTTCAGCCCGCCGGTGAGCCTCGACGTGTTCCTGAAGATGCTCGGAACCAACCAGCTGCAAAGCGGCTGAATCAACTGCCTACTGAATCAACCGCCCACTTAATTAACCACCTACTGAATCAACCGCTTAAGTTTCCGCCAGCTTGCCCCTGTACGCCAGCGCCTCCAGCAGATGGGCACTGCCGATATCCGCATCCCCCGCCAGGTCTGCCAGCGTCCGCGCCACCCGCAGCAGACGGTGACAGGCACGCGCCGAGACATGATGGCGCACCATCACCTGCTCCAGCAGCCGCAGCGCATCATCCGGCAGCGCGCAGAACTGATCCAGCTCCTGCGCCGACAGATCGCGATTCACCTTGCCCTGCCGCGTCAGTTGACGCTCCCGTGCCGCCAGCACCCGCTCTCTCACCCTGGCACTGCCCTCGCCAGGCTCCGCCGGATGCAGCAGCTCTGCAGGACTCAGTGCTGGCACATGCAGATGCAGGTCGATACGATCCAGCAGCGGCCCGGAGATACGCTGTTGATAACGTTTGATCTGGTCCGGGCTGCAGTGACAGCGCTCAGTGCCATCGCCAAAGTATCCACAGGGGCAGGGATTCATGGCGGCAACGAGCTGAAACCGAGCGGGGTAATGGGTCGAGCGAGCCGCGCGGGAGATCAGTATCTCGCCGCTCTCCATCGGCTCGCGCATCACCTCCAGCACCCGGCGCGGAAACTCCGGCAGCTCATCAAGAAACAAAACGCCCTGGTGGGCCAGAGAGATCTCCCCCGGCCTCGGTCGCCCACCGCCACCCACCAGCGCCACCGCCGAGGCGGTGTGGTGCGGCGCCCGGAAAGGGCGCACGCCGGCGCAGGCCAACTCCACCGGCAACCCCGCCACCGAGTGAATAGCCGCCACGCCGAGCGCCTCATTACGTGCCATCGGCGGTAACAGACCGGGCAGTCGCGATGCCAGCATGCTTTTGCCGCTGCCGGGCGGGCCACTGAATAGAAGATTATGGGCA
Organism: Marinobacterium lutimaris; assembly: GCF_900108065.1. Lineage (GTDB taxonomy): Bacteria > Pseudomonadota > Gammaproteobacteria > Pseudomonadales > Balneatricaceae > Marinobacterium_D > Marinobacterium_D lutimaris. The sequence continues at coordinate 429,964 of NZ_FNVQ01000004.1, forward strand.
CCGGCGGCGGCCACTTCCAAAGCGCGCCGTGCCTGTAGCTGGCCGCGAACATCACACAGGTCCGGCACATCGGCAGAGAGCGGTGGTAGCTGTGCCTGCGTCGGCATCTCCGGCAGCTCTTTACTGCCAAGCAGCTGCGTCAGCGCCAGCAGATGCTCGGTGGCAAGCACCTGAACCTCGCCCGTCATCAGTGCTTCTTCCGCATTACGGGCGGGTACGATCAGCTTGCGCCCGGCCGAGGCGCAGGCTACCGCTGCCGGCAAAACACCGGTCACCGGCCTTACCGTGCCGGAAAGCGCCAGCTCACCGATCACCTCGAACTGATCCAGCCAGTCGCTTTTCAACTGTCCCGACGCCAGCAGGATGCCAAGAGCGATGGCCAGGTCGTAGCGACCGCCCTCTTTCGGCAGATCCGCCGGCGCCAGATTGATGGTGATGCGTCGCTGAGGAAAGTCGAAACCCGCTGTGATCAGGGCGCTGCGCACCCGCTCACGGGATTCCTTGACCGCCGTTTCCGGCAGACCAACGATAGAAAGTGACGGCAGACCGCCGGAGAGATGTACTTCAACGGACACCGCCGGCGCTTCGACGCCAAGCTGGGCCCGGGTATGAATTATGGCTAAAGACATGACACCGTCCCTGGGTCATGAGGCGAAGCCGTATTACTCCGCCGGTTTGTCGTTGCCTTCCTTTGCGGCAGGGGCTGCCTGCTCAAGTTCGGCGAGTCGCTTCTCCAGCTGTTCTACCAGCTCGCGGGTTCGTGCCAGAACGGCGCTCTGGGCGTCGAACTCATCCCGGGTCACCAGGTCGAGTCGGGAAAAGGTGCTCTGTACCACGGTACGCACCTGCTGCTGCAACTCTTTCTGCCCCGGCAGCTCACGGGCGCCTTCGAAAATCTGGCCCAGTTGAGCATTGAGGCTATCGATCAGTTTTTGATGCATCGGGAATAAACCCCAGCTTGAATTGGTTGATGACTGAACACCACTATACCGCGCCAGACCCCGTACTGTCAGGCTTGGTGCAAGTCTGAAAATACAGTGCACCAAAAAAATGCGCGCACTTTATCGGTGCACAAAAATTGCTCAGCTTTTTTTATCGTGCACCGCCAGTTACCTGATCAATTTTCACTCTATACAAATATCTAATTGTTTATTAAGAACTTTTTACTAGTGGCACAGTTCTGGCTTGAGGGAACCACAACCGAGGCGTGCAACGCCCCTAAGCAGCGCACACTTCGTTATATCTATTCCAAGGGGGATTCAGAAATGAAGCTGATTTCAGCAATCATCAAACCGTTCAAGCTGGATGATGTACGCGAAGCGCTGTCCGACATCGGCGTTCAGGGTATCACTGTGACTGAGGTCAAGGGTTTCGGCCGTCAGAAAGGTCATACCGAACTCTACAGGGGCGCAGAATACGTGGTCGATTTCCTGCCGAAAGTACGCATCGATGCGGCCGTGGCTGACGATATCGTCGACCAGGTCCTCGAAGCGATCAGCAAAGCCGCTCAGACCGGCAAAATCGGCGACGGCAAGGTTTTCGTCATGCCGCTGGAAGAAGTCGTACGTATCCGTACCGGCGAAACCGGTCACGACGCGCTCTGATCAATCCATAAACTGTTTAAGACGTTGTAAGGCCTGATGGAGGGCTAAGCAGATGGAAGAACTTCTGAATACAACAGCCGGGGACGTTACCCAGCTTAAATATGCACTGGATACCTTCTACTTCCTGGTATGTGGTGCTCTGGTGATGTGGATGGCCGCCGGCTTTGCCATGCTTGAAGCAGGCCTGGTTCGCGCCAAGAACACCACCGAGATCCTGACCAAGAACGTCGCGCTGTTTGCGATCGCCTGCATCATGTATTTCGTATCTGGCTACGCCATCATGTACGGCGGCGAGTACTTCCTTTCCGGCATCACCGGTGACGGTTTCACCGGCGCAGAAGAGCCGGCTACCTACGCTCCGTCTGCTGACTTCTTCTTCCAGGTTGTGTTCGTTGCAACCGCCATGTCTATCGTTTCTGGCGCCGTTGCTGAGCGCATGAAGCTGTGGGCATTCCTGCTGTTCGCTGTCGTCATGACCGGTTTCATCTACCCGATGGAAGGTTCCTGGACCTGGGGCGGCAACGCTGTCTTCGGCATGTACACTCTGGGCGACCTGGGCTTCTCTGACTTCGCCGGTTCCGGCATCGTACACATGGCGGGCGCTTCTGCTGCTCTGGCCGGTGTTCTGGTACTGGGCGCTCGTAAGGGCAAATACGGCAAGAATGGCGAAATCAACGCTATTCCGGGTGCGAACCTGCCGATGGCCACTCTGGGTACATTCATCCTGTGGCTGGGCTGGTTCGGCTTCAACGGTGGTTCCGTTCTGGCGACCTCCGATGTTGAGAACTCCAACGCTGTCGCCGTTGTATTCATGAACACCAATGCTGCCGCTGCCGGTGGTGTGGTTGCTGCGATGATCGTTGCCCGCATCCTGTTCGGCAAAGCCGACCTGACCATGGCCCTGAACGGCGCCCTGGCTGGCCTGGTAGCGATCACTGCTGAGCCTTCCACCCCGTCTGCCCTGCAGGCCACCATCTTCGGTGCCCTCGGCGGCGTGCTGGTTGTCTTCTCCATCATCACCCTCGACAAGCTGAAGATCGACGATCCTGTCGGTGCGATCTCCGTGCACGGTGTTGTCGGTCTGCTGGGTCTGCTGCTGGTACCGGTTACCAACGACGGTTCTACCTTCTCCGGCCAGATCATCGGCGCCCTGACCATCTTCCTGTGGGTCTTCGTTGTCAGCCTGATCGTATGGCTGATCATCAAAGCCGTCATGGGTATCCGTGTCAGCGAAGAGGAAGAGTACGAAGGTGTCGACCTCGCCGAGTGCGGCATGGAAGCTTATCCTGAGTTCGCTTCCAGCAAGAACTAATGCTCTGTAACTGAGCCTAAAAGGGAGCCCTTCGTGGCTCCCTTTTTTACGTATCTATTTTTGCACTTCGCGGCGAATGACGCGTATGCGAAAGCCGGCTATTGTAGGTATACTCAGGAATTCCGGTAGCTAACCGGATGAAGTCAGGGCATTTTGCTGTGAAGCAGTGCGCCCAACGATTAATAAGGAGCCAAACGATGAAACTGGTATCAGCGGTAATCAAGCCGTTTAAACTTGATGATGTTCGCGAAGCCTTGTCGGATATCGGCATTCAGGGTGTCACCGTCACCGAGGTGAAAGGTTTCGGTCGTCAGAAAGGCCATACAGAGCTTTATCGTGGTGCCGAGTATGTGGTGGACTTCCTTCCCAAGGTCAAAATCGAAATCGCTGTCGATGACGCCATGGTCGACCAGGTGATCGAAGCGATCAGCAAAACCGCTAACACCGGCAAGATCGGCGACGGCAAGATTTTCGTTTCTCCGCTGGAACAGGTTATCCGTATCCGTACCGGCGAAAGCGGTTCAGACGCTCTCTGAGCGTCTCGACCCACCCGCTCCAACCCTTGCTCCACACCATCGACAATCGAGTTTGTGTCGCAAATCTATTGCACTAAGCCCTCTGTTTGCTAGGATCACCCTTTAGCTTTTTTGTCATGAAGTTGGGGTAGAAGTCCGGTGGTGAGGGTGCCCGAGCAAGGTGAGATAAGCGCTGTAGCCAGGAGTACTCTGGATGCTCTGGAGTCCTCTCCTTTGGGTGCCTGCCTGTTTGACAGCCAGGGGCGTTGCCTGGCAGCCAACAGGGCACTGTCTGCACTGATTTCCCTGCCCTCCCCGCTTCATCAGCTCAGCCGTTTTTTTCTCGACAGCGCTTCCAGCCCGGATCTCGTCAGCCGCCTTGGCGCCCTGTTTCGTGGCGACCATGCCGCATTTTCCCTGCCGTACTACCGTATTCACAACGATGCACCTCTGGATCTGGAGCTGCACGTATCGGCAGTACACGATACCAATGGCAATGTCAGCGCAGCCCTGGTGCTGGTCACCGATGAACGGATTCACCACCTCCGGGAGCTGGAACTGAAGCAGTTCTCCAATGCCGTGGAAAACAGCGGCAGCGCCGTGGTCATCACCGACTCTCAGGGGCGCATCGAATATATCAACTCCCGTTTTACCGATATCAGCGGCTACACCCTTTCAGAGGTGATCGGGCATCAGCCCTCGTTTCTCAAATCCGGCAATACGCCCGGTGAGGTCTACGCCAATCTCTGGGCCACTGTCCTGAGCCACCGCAAATGGCGCGGCACTCTGCATAACCGGCGCAAGGACGGTGAGCTTTACTGGAGCCTGCAGTCGATCTCGCCGATTCTGAATGAGGATGGCAAGCTGACCAATATTGTCTCGGTCAGCGACGATATCACCCAGTTAAAAGAGCACCAGCAACAGATGGAACGGCTGGCCTTCTTCGATCCGCTGACAGACCTGGGCAACCGGCGTAATTTCCGCGACCACCTCGAAGAGCTGCTGCACTCGCGCGGAGAAGGGATCAGTGCCCTGCTGCTGCTCGATCTGGATCATTTCAAGAAGATCAACGACACCATGGGTCATGAAGCCGGGGATACGCTGCTGCGCAGCGTCGCCAGCCGGCTGCGTTTCTGTATCAATCCGCCGCATACGGTGCACCGCCTCGGCGGCGACGAATTCACCGTTCTGCTGCGTAACCTGAGCTCCATCGACGCGGTGCGCAACTACTGTGACGATATTATCGAGCTGCTGGCACAGCCACTGGACATAGGCACGCACCAGATACAAGTCACCGTCAGTGTCGGCATTACGCTGCTGGGCGTCGACGCCGTGGACGTAAGCGGCCTGCTGCGCAATGCAGACCTGGCGATGTATCGCGCCAAGCACGTGGGTCGTAACACTTACCAGTTCTACAGTGCCGAGATGAACGCTGAAGCACACCGGGCGCTGACACTTGAGCACGACCTGCGCCAGGCACTGGACCGGGGCGAGCTGAAGCTGGTTTACCAGCCGCAGATTGACCTGAAAAGCGGCGCCCTGGTGGGTATTGAAGCGCTGCTGCGCTGGAACCACCCCCAGGAAGGGCCTATCTCACCGGCAGAATTTATCCCCATGGCCGAGGAAACCGGCCTGATCGTCTCCATCGGCCGCTGGGTGCTGCTACAGGCCTGTCGCCACGCCGCAAAGCTGCGCCAGCATCTGGACGCTCCCTTCCGGGTGGCGGTGAACCTCTCCGCACGCCAGTTCGATGACCTGGGCCTGGCTGCTACGGTTAAATCAGTGCTGGAGGAAACCGAACTGCCGGCCAGCTTCCTGGAACTGGAGATCACCGAGGGGCTGATGATCGATAACTACAGCAACTCCCTGATGTTGCTGCACAAGTTACGTGACCTGGGCATCACGCTGGCGATCGATGATTTTGGCACCGGCTACTCCTCGTTGAGCTACCTGAAAAAGATGCCGGTACAGGTGCTCAAGATTGATCGCTCCTTCGTGCAGGATCTGCCGGATGATCGCGACGACCTGGCGATCACCTCAACCATTATCCTGATGGCGCGCCAGTTAGGACTGCAGGTGCTGGCCGAGGGAATAGAGACCAGCGAACAGCACCAGTTCCTGCTCAACTCCGGCTGCCCGGTGGGTCAGGGTTTCCTGTTCGACAGGCCTCTGCCACTGGAGGAGATCATCCAGCGTTACAGTCAGGAAACCCTGACCGCGCCCCAGCTCTGAGCCATTCCGAAAAAGTTATCCACATTTGTCGCATTCTGCAAAACATACATAAGCCACTGTTACTAAACATCTTTTGCAAAAGATTCATGCAGTTTGCATAACAAAGCCACAGACTTATCCAGTGACTAATACCACATATTCCACGCCTATCTGCCGGCAAGCGGACTAAACTCTCTGTTATATCACTAGCAACAACAGGGATTTATGGAGGCGGCCCATGTTTATCATCCGTCCAATCCGACATACGGATCTTGAGGTGCTGTTAGAGATTGCCCGGGAATCAGGCCCTGGCTTTACTTCCCTGCCAGCCGATGCGGAGTTCCTGGCCAATAAAATCCGTCAATCGGTTGAGACCCTGAGCCGCAGTGACGCCGCCCCGGGCCCGGAGACTTACCTGTTTGTACTGGAGGACAGCGACAGCGGCGAGATCGCCGGCACCTGCGGCATCACCGCCGCCGTGGGGCTGGATATGCCGTTCTACCACTACCATCTCGGCACCGTTGTGCACTCGTCGCGGGAACTCGGCGTCTATAACGAGTTCAAGACACTGAACCTGTGCAACGACTACACCGGCAGCTCCGAGCTTTGCACCTTGTATATGCGACCGAAATACCGCCACAGCGGACAGGGCACCCTGTTGTCGAAATCGCGTTTCCTGTTTATGGCAGAGCACAGCGGTCGCTTTGATGACCGTGTGATCGCCGAGATGAGGGGGTTTACCGATGAGCAGCACACCAACCCCTTCTGGGAAGGGCTCGGCCGGCGCTTTTTCTCCATGGATTACGACCAGGCCGATCACCTGACCGGCGCCGGTAACAAGGTGTTCATCGCCGAGCTGATGCCGAAACACTCGATCTATATCCACCTGTTGCCGGAGGATGCCCAGGAAGTCATCGGCAAGGTGCACCCGAACACCGAGCCCGCCTGCAAGATGCTCAGGCGGGAGGGGTTCAGATTCGAAAACTACATCGATATTTTCGATGCCGGCCCCACCCTGGCGGCCCGCCAGGGCGATATCCGCGCCATTAATAAAAGCCGGCGCGCTCGAGTGATTGTCGATGATTCTCCACCGCCGGACGGCGCCAGGCGGCACCTAGTGGCCAATACCCTGACCACCGGCTTTCGCTGCCTGATGACCCCGCTGAGCCCAGAGAGAAAGACGCTGCGGCTAAGCGCCGAACAGGCCGCCGCCCTGTCACTACAAGAGGGAGACGAGGCGCGCCTGCTCAGGCTTTAGGCCGCAATCACAGACCGCGGCAGGCTGATTACGCACTCCAGGCCACCGTCTGGATGGTTGGCCAGCACCAGACTGCCACCCAGACGCTCCACCGCACGCCGGGTAATACTTAACCCAAGACCATAGCCATCGCAGCTGTCGCCGCCACGTACGAAAGGATCGGTGATACGCGCCAGCAGATCCTCGCTGACGCCCGGCCCTCTATCCCTCAGGCTCAGTTTGAGTCCTGTGGATGAACGCACAGCCCTGAGCGCCAGCGGGCTGTCAGCAGGCGTATATTTGAGTGCGTTGCTGATCAGGTTGGATACCGCCCCCCTGAGTAGCTCGTCATTCAAAGCCAGGCGCAACCCGGCGGGCTCAACACTGACCAGGACCGGGCGCTCCGGCTGGGTGAAATCCACATCGGCGCGCAGCTCTTCCAGCAGTTCAAGCAGCTCGAACGGCTCGCCGCTGGGATCGACCTGGTCCAGCCGCGACAGGGACAGAATCTTGTCGATCAGGCCGTCCAGCTTTTCGCACTCCCGGTTGATCCGGCCAGCCGTGGGGTCATCTTCACCGAGCCGCTGTTCGGCCAGGCCTGCCGCCACCTGCAGTCGCGCCAGCGGCGCACGCAGTTCATGGGAAACATCCTGCAGCAGGCGCTGCTGGGCGGTCAGCGTATCCTCGACATATCCCGCCATGGCGTTGAATTCCCGCGACAGCTCGCCGATCTCATCACGGCGCTGGCTCAGCCGGCTGCTGGCCCGGGTGCTCAGGTTCTGGTTGTGATAGAGATCCTTGGCGTGGGCACGCAGCTGGTTGATCGGCCTGATAATCAGCCAGGAGAGAAACAGCGCCGCCAACGCCGATACCAGCAACACAATCACTGCCTGCACCGACACCAGAAAGCCCAGTATCTTTTTCAAGTAGAGACCGCCACGGGGCGCATGTACGACCACTTTCAGGGGCTCGCCCTGCAGCCCTTCCATGGCGAAGCTGAGCGCACTCGACTCACGGGGTGGTCTGCGGTCCGGCCCCTGCAGCTGCACACCAGTCTCTGCATCGAAGATCCACAGCGGAATCATACGGCGGCGGGCATCATGATCATCGTCGTCATCGTGGTGACGATGATCGCCCCGATCTTCCCATTCCAGCATCAATCGCGCCTGGCCCAGCGCCCGGGTTTCCAGCAGCTCCTTGCTCTGGCGCTCCTCGGCCATGTTCAGGATACCGATCACGGCCAGGCCCGTGCCGGCCGCACTGATCAGCCAGATGACCAGGAAGATTTTCCAGAAAAGTTTACGATGCCAGTTCATGCCTTGCCCTTGAGAAACTGGTAGCCCTGGCCACGTACCGTCTTGATCAACTCCTGCTCCAGCAGCGCCGCCAGTTTCTGCCGCACCCGGCTGACATGCACATCCAGCGCCCGGTCATAGGCGGTGAGCTTGCGGTGCAGCACCAGCTCGGTGAGCTGCTCCTTGCTCATCACCGTGCCGGCGCTGTTCATCAGATACGCCAGCACGTTGAACTCGGCGCTGGTCAACTCAACCGCTTCGCTGCCCACCAGCACCTCGCGAGAACCGGGGTCGAGACGGATACCGAACGCCTCCACCGGCTGCTCCGGGAACAGGCTCTTCTCTGCCGGCTGCTCCTTAAGCGCAGAGCGACGCAGCACGGCGCGCACCCGCGCCAGCAGTTCGCGAGGATTACAGGGTTTGCCGAGGTAATCGTCGGCGCCCATCTCAAGGCCGAGAATACGGTCGATCTCATCGCCGCGGCCGGTGAGCATGATCACCGGTGTCTGCACCCGCGGGCGTAGCTGCTGCAGCAATTCCAATCCGCTGGCACCGGGCATCTGGATATCCAGCACCAGCAGATCCCAGCCGCTGCCATCACCAACCAGCTCCAGCGCCTGCTCGGCGGAATGGCAGGCATCCACCCGGTAACCCTCATGGCTGAGATAGGCTTTCAGCAGATCGCAGAGATCCCTGTCATCATCGATAATCAGCAGTCGCTCTGTACTCACACTCGCTCCTTAAAACATCTCATGAGTGCATATTAAGCCGTCCCTTTGCCGCTGTGGCGGCCTTTACCAAACTTTACTCCCTGCTAACCCAACTTAGCAGTGACTCCTCGCATACTGAGTCCATCAACAAGAGAGAGCGAGGAGAGACACCATGCGTAAACTGATTATCGGCGGTATCACCGCAGCCCTGCTGGCCAGCTCCCTGACCGGCGTAGCGATCGCCCAGGAAAAAGGCGAGTACCGCGACCGTATGGCCAGCAAGCTGGGCCTGAGTGAAGAACAGCAGACCCAGATGAAAGCACTTTGGGATCAGCAGCGCGAAGCCCGCCAGGAGATGCGTGACGAAATGCGCGACCACAAGGGTGGCCTGAAAGACCTGGACCCGAGCTCAGACACTTACCAGGCCGACGTGCAGAAGCTGATCGAACAGACCCAGGCTCAGGTGGCAGAGCGTATCCAGCAGCGCGCCGACATGCACGCCAAGATGGCAGAGATCCTGACGCCGGAACAGATGCAGCAGTTCCAGGAGATGCGCGCAGAGCGCGGTGGTAAACATGGCGGCGAACACCGCAAAGGTGACTTCAAGGGCCATCATGGCGAACGCGGCGAGCGTGACTGCGATCGCTAAGTAGCCAGATCTGTAGCTAAAGCCAAAACGGCCGGTCTTATTCCGGCCGTTTTACGTTGCCTGGTCGAAAGAGTCCCACCGGAATCAACTACTGTGCTAGCACTTTCTGCTATCATTTGCTGCGCAGTATCCGGAACCCCGTTCCTGTCATTGTTTTATATTGGCTTTATCGATTCGTGAGTCGGCCCGTGACACCCAAGCAACGTGAAATAAACCGTATTATCGAACGCCTTTCCCAGGCGATCGCCCAGCATAAACTCCCGCCCGGTATGCGCCTGGTCGAAGCTCAGCTTGTCGAGGCTCTGGATGCCAACCGCAACCATGTGCAGGCGGCACTGCAGCGACTGTCGATGCTGCATATCGTCACCATCGAAGCGAACCGAGGCGCCAGTGTGGCCAAGCCCACCGCCCAGGAAGCGCGCGACGTGTTCGCCGCCCGCAGGGCCGTGGAGCGCGGCATCGTGGAAGCGATCACCCAGGATAAGCTGGAGCGCAATCGCGACCGTATCGAGGCTCATATGGCGCGGGAGAAGCAGGCCACCGACGGCGAAGACCGTCGCGATATCGTGCGCTCACTGAGCGACTTTCACCTGCTGTTGGCGGAGATTTCCGAGAATACGGTGCTGCGCGAGATCCTGCAGAACCTGATGACGCGCAGCTCGCTGATCGTCAGCCTGTATCAGCGTAACGACCAGCCGCCCTGCCAGCATGATGAACATGGCCAGATCATCGCCGCCCTGGCGAAGGGTGACCGCTCAAGAGCCCATGAACTCATGATCGAGCACCTCAACCACCTTGAGAGCGAGCTGGACCTGTCCAGCTATCAGGCTTCACCTGACAGCCTCCAGACCCTGCTCACAACGGCGGAATAACACCGCTTAACCGAACTTCTCCGGCCCAAGCAGCTGCGGCTGTGGCCGCGAGAAGGTCTGTCGCCCGCCCTTGAAGCCCTGTGTCGGCTGACTCAGGTCACGCACCACCCCCGCCCGGTTATCCACAGCCAGGGTAATAAAGTCGGCACGGCAGCCCGGTTTGAGGCCGTAGCGGTCCAGCCCCAGCAGTCGCGCCGACTCCACCGATACCCAATCCAGGCAGCGCTCGAAGTCCGCCGGTGTTCCCAGCTGGGCCACGTTGGCAAAGAGATTCGCCTGGCGCACCAGCGACATATCGCCGAACGGCGTGAACGGATTGCCGATATTGTTGGTGGAGATCGAGCAGCAGACCCCGGCATCGCTGAGCCGGTGCAGCGGACTCACACCCCGCGGCACCAGGTGATCATGCCCGCGCCCGTTCAGGTAAAGATCGGTGGCCGGCAGCGCCGTCACCGCGATACCCGCTGTCACCAGGCTGGTGGCGACCTCGGCCAGCCGTGCCGGCGGCAGGGCCGACAGTTTGGTGGCATGACCGATGGTGACCCGCCCCTGCCAGTTGCGTTGCAGACAGGCATCCACCACCGCCGGAATCAGGCTGTTGGCAGGATCCAGATCGAAGTCCAGGTGGAAATCCAGATCCAGATCACGCTCTACCGCGATATCGAACAGGCGCTCGATCTGCGCCACCGGCTCGCTGTCAGTATAGGGACAGCCACCGAGCAGATCGGCGCCACGATCCAGCGCTTCAAGCAGCAGCGCCTCGGTGCCCGGGTTATTAAACATCCCCTCCTGTGGAAAAACGCAGACCTGCAGGGTGATCGCCCAGCTGTACTCCTGCTTCAGCCGCAGGACCGCCTCCAGCCCCTGCAAACCGATCACCGGGTCGATCTCCACATGAGTGCGCATCCAGGTAGTACCCTGCAGAATCGCCTTCTCCAGGGTCTGGCGACCGCGCTGATAGATATCCTCGGGATCGAACGCCTGCTTGGCCCTGGCGGTTTCGCTGATCGCCTCCTGCAGTGAGCCCTCCACCAGGCGACAGCGATCCATGATGCACGCCTTATCCAGATGTACGTGGGTCTCGATCAAGCCCGGCAGCACAAGCTGCCCCTGAAGATCGATATCGGCATCGGCCGCGGCGTCTTCCGGCGGAGCGATAAATTCTCCGCTGGCATCGACCCAGAGCTCACTGAGCTGATCAGGTTTTTCCGGCAGGCGCAGATTGATAAAACGGGTCAGGCTCATGCGGCATCCTCCCCTTCTTTACCCCTCTTTTTATCCTCGGAGCCGAGGTAAGCCGCTTCGAGCGCCTTATCCTTGCTGAGCTCTTCAGCGCTTCCGGCCTTAACGATACGTCCGGTCTCCAGCAGGTACGCGCGGTCCGCCAGGGTCAGCGCCAGGTTAGCCATCTGATCCACCAGCAGGATGGTGATGCCTTCGTCACGCAGGCTGGCCAGCACCTCGAACAGTTCCCGGATCATCGCCGGTGCCAGCCCCAGCGAAGGCTCATCGAGCAGCAGCAGCGTGGGTTTGGCCATTAGTGCACGGCCGATCGCCACCATCTGCTGCTCACCGCCGGAGAGCAGTCCCGCCGGCTGATCGATACGATCACGCAGCCGCGGGAAGCGCTCAAGCACTGCCTCCACTGCCTCTTCCTGACTTTCTTCCTCCTTGCGGAAATCACGCTGGAAAGCGCCCATCAGCAGGTTGTCGCGCACGCTCAGCTCCGGGAACACCTGCCGCCCTTCCGGTACCAGCGCCAGCCCCTGGCTGCTGATACCACTGGCATCGAGCTTATCGATACTCTCGTTATTGAGCAGGATGGTTCCCTGCACCGGCCGGTGCAGTCCCGCCAGCGCACGCATGATGCTGGACTTGCCGGCACCGTTGGCACCAAGGATCGCCACGCATTCACCGGGCTTAACCACCAGGTTCACATCAGCAACCACCGGCGCTGCGCCGTAGTCGAGCTGCAGATCCTTCACAAACAGGGTGTGGTCGGCAGGTCCTGCCCAGGCCTGCTGCCTTGGGCGGCCCTCGTAGTCGGTGCCACCGAGATAGGCCGCAATAACCTGGGGGTTGTCGCGAATCTCGGCCGGTGTACCCAGCGCGATCGGCTTGCCGGAATCGAGCACCAGGATCGAATCCGATACCGACATCACCAGCGGCATATCGTGCTCGACGATGATCACCGCGATACCAAAACCGGCGATCGCCTTGAGCAGCTCGCCCAGCTGGTCCGTTTCCGAACGGCTCAGCCCCGCGGCCGGTTCATCCAGCAACAGTACCCGCGGCGCCATCGCCAGTGCCCGGGCGATCTCCACCAGGCGGCGATCCACGTGGGGCAGATTGCCGGCGGCGATATCCAGCTCACCGCGATAGCCGGTGAACGCCAGCAGGTTACGCACGATTTCCCGCGCACGCTCGCTCTCTTGGGCCAACGGATGGCTCAGCTGCCCCTTGCGCATGGCGATCAGCAGGTTGTCCATCACACTCAGTTCCTCAAACAGCTGAGTGGTCTGGTAGGTTCGCGCTATCCCGGCGCGGGCGATATCCCAGGCGTTACGCCCGGCCAGCTCCGACTCCAGCTTCACCGAGCCGCTGTCTGGCGTATAGAAGCCGCTGATCAGGTTCAGCGCCGTGGTTTTACCCGCACCATTGGGGCCGATAATACTGGTCACCTCCCCTTCCGGCGCCTTGAAGCTGACACCCTGGACTGCCTTGACGCCACCGAAACTGATGCCGATGTTATCCACAGAGAGGCCACCGGCGTAACCGCGGGACGGGTTCAGGAACGACTCCAGCACGCCGGCATCCGCCCGCGCCGGTACCCGTTCGCCCTCGTTGCGGCGCAGCCGCGACAGGATCAGACCGATACAGCCGCGCGGCGCTGCCCAAAGCACCGCCAGCAGGAAGCCGGCAAAGACCAGCAGGCGATATTCCGCCACACCAGAGAGCAGCTCCGGCAGCAGCACGATCACCGCCGCACCGATCAACGGCCCGAACAGAAAGCCGCTGCCGCCAACGATCACCGCCAGCACAAACAGGATCGACTGGGAGAACGGGAAGGTACTCGGGCTGATAAACATCATCAGCGGCCCGATCAGCGCCCCTGCACTGCCCGCCATCGCCGCCGACAGAGCAAAGGCCCAGGCCTTGGGTACCATCGGGTTGATGCCGATAGAGCGTGCCGCGGTATCCGACCCCTTGGCCGCCCGCATCGCCTTGCCCCAGGGACCCAGTGCGAGTCGCTGGTAAAACCAGAGCCCGGCTACCATCAGCAGCACCGAGGTCAATGCCAGCCCGGTTTCCGAGGAGACGACGCCAAAATTGGGCATCGGCACACCGATCAGGCCGTTGGAGCCACCGGTGACATCCTTCCACTCCATCAGCCCGTGATGAATCACGAAAGCGAAAGCGATGGTCACCATCGCAAGATAGGGGCCCTGCACGCGCAACGCAGGGATCGCCAGCAGACCGCCGCAAACACCGGTCAGCACCGCGGCACTGAGCAGCGCCAGTCCAAAGGGAACACCGGCCATCGTCATCAGAGAGGCGCAGTAGGCACCGATGGCGTAGAAGGCCACATGACCAAAGGAGATCTGGCCACTGAGGCCGATCAGGATATTCAGCCCCGTGGCCACCAGGGCACTGAGGCAGAACAGCGTCAGCACCAGCAGGCTGTAGCTGTCGACGATAAAACTCAGACTGGCGCCAAGCAGTGCCACGATCGCCAGTCCTATTGAAGTATTCAGGGTCATAACGCGTTACACCTTAAGCAGTCGACGTTTACCGAACAGACCGTCGGGCCGCAGCGCGAGCGCGACAATAACCAGAGAGAAGGTAATAATCTGGGTAAAGGCGGAGCCGAGCTGCGCCGTCACCAGCGCTTCGATCACGCCAAACAGCAGACCGGCCACCAGCACACCGGGCGCACTGGCGATACCGCCCAGAATGGCCACGGCGAACGCCTTCAGACCGAACAGCGTGCCCATGTCGGAGGATACGCTGAACAGCGGTGCGATCAGCAGGCCGGCGATGGCCGCCAGCACCGTGGATACGGCAAAGGCGATGGAGATCACCCGCGGCACCCGAATCCCCATCAGCGATGCAGCATCCGGGTTCTGTACCGTGGCCTGCAGCACTTTGCCGAGGCGGGTGTAACGGTTCACCAGCATCAGGGCCGCCGCCAGCAGCAGCCCCATGGCGGGAATCAGCAACTGCTGGATATACACACCCGAGCCGAACAGCTCGACGGTGCTGGATGCCCAGTCGGAGGGAAACTGGCGCGGCTCCTTGCCGAAGGTGAACAGCACCAGGTTATCCACAAGGATACCGCCGGCTACCGTCGCCATCAGCCAGCCGTCGGAACCGCGGGAGGCAAAGGGCCGCACCAGAAAGCGCTCGATCGCCAGGCCATAGATCGCCGCCAGCACCAGCGCGATGGGCACCGCCAGCCAGAGCGGCAGTCCCCAGGTCTGATACAGGGTGAAGCCGAACACGGCCCCCAGCATCATGGCACTGCCCTGGGCGAAGTTGACCGTGCGGGACACGATAAAGGTGACGTGGAAGCCCAGCGCCAGCAGCGCGTACATGCTGCCAAGCCCCAGGCCCGATATGATCGAGGCACTTATCATTGCAGACTCCCGCCACGCCCCCGATTCGGGGCGGGCTTTTTTCTATGTAAACTTTTTTATTATTTAGAAACCGGCACGATGGCGCCGTCGACGAAGTGTGCGAACACATAGTCGTCAGGGCCCAGCGCGTCCTGGTTATCCGGAGAGAACGGCTTGTTGTAGGTCTTGATCAGGCCTTCATATTCATCGATGGCGTAGAAACCTTCACGTAGCGCAGGTCCTTCAACAGTGCCAGCCTTTTCCATCGCCAGCGCCACCAGGTGCATGGCGTCATAGGCGTTGGCGATACCCACCGCCGGCGTCACGTCCGCGTGGGTCTTGATCTCCGGGTACTTGGCCTGCAGAGCGGCAAAGACGGCATCGCCCTTGGGATCTTCACCTTCGGGAGCGAACAGGAAGGTCTGGATGAACTCGACGCGATCGGCGTTCGGACCTGCCAGCTCACTGAAACGGCCACCGGCCGGGCCCCAGTGGGAAACGATCGGCACGTCCCAGCCCATACGATCGAGGGACTTCACCACCTGCGCCGAAGGTGACACGTTACCCACCATATAGAGAGTATCGGCACCGGCCTCTTTCAGACGGGTCAGCTGCGGCACCACGTCCACATCACCGGATTCAAACTTTTCCAGCCCCGCAATCGGCATCTCGCGAGACTCGATCGCCTTCATCAGGCCTCTCTCGTTGGATTCACCCCAGGGGTTGTTGATAAGAATCATGCCCGGCTTCTGGGTGTTGTAGTGCTGAATGGAGTAACGCAGCAACGCTTCATCGACAATTTCATCCACAGCAGAGACGCGGAAGGCGTAGTTCTCTTCGGCACCGTTGTGGGTAATCGCGGTACCCGCCGCCCAGGTACCCATGTACGGCACCTTCAGCTGGTTCATCACCGGCACCAGCGCCATGGACACCGGCGTATCCAGACCACCGAAGATCACCGCCACCTCCTCTTTCTGGATCAGTTCACGGGCTGCGAGCAGACCGCGGGAGGGGTTACTCTCATCATCACGGCGGACCAGCTCGATCTGCTTGCCAAGCACACCGCCGTTGGCGTTGATCTCATCGATCGCCACCGACAGGCCTCGCGTGATCGCTTCACCGGATTTAGCCGACTGACCGGACAGTGCCGCCACCAGACCGACCTTGATCGTTTCAGCCGCCTGCGCGGATACGCTGACTGCAGTGACTGCTGTTGCCAGGGCTGCCGCCTTGAGCCCCTTACCCAGAATGCTTCGCTTGCTAGACATGAACATCTCCTCGCTGTTTGATTGCTAATTTATTGCTAGCAATATAGATGCCATTAAAATAACGTAGGAAATGCTAGCGATCTGGCTAGTAATCTACAGAATTTGGCACCAACAGAGTGCACAACCAGTTAAAACCGTGCACAAAACGCCTTAACCGGGAGAGATAAGATGCAAGACGCCGTAGAGATTGCCGTAGAAATAGTTCGTGAGTTTCTCGATGCTTCCATGAAGCCCGATCCGGTCCTCGCCGCCACTTATATGGCCGAGGACGTGAAGATCACCTTTACCGGTGGCCGCGCCATGCCCAGCGCCCACGAGATCACGGCGTTCAACAAATCTCGCTACAGCTGGGTCAAAAAGCAGCTGGGTCAGTTTGATGCCTGCGACAAGAGCGACCATGTGGTGGTTTACTCCAATGGCACGCTGTACGGCGAGTGGCTGGATGGACGCAGCTTCTCCGGCAACCGCTACCTGGATCGCTTCGAAGTACGTGATGGGAAAATTACGCGCATGGATGTCTGGAACGACAGCGCGGAGTGGATTCTGGAGCCGGCGATCAACCGCGACTGAAACAGAAGGAATAGCAGCAGGGATAGCTGCAGTAAGAAAGGAAAAAAGCTAAAAAGAATAGAAAAGCACAGGCGCACCTCCCAGGCAGGAGATGCGCCGGAAGCTTTATTCGGTACGTTCGAACATCAGGTCCCAGACACCGTGGCCGAGATTCTCGCCACGCTTCTGAAACTTGGTGACGGGGCGCCAATCCGGCTGGGGTGAAAACTCACCGGCACCCGCCGCATTGCGGTAGCCTTCGGCGGCACTCATCACTTCCATCATGTGCTCAGCGTAGTTTTCCCAGTCCGTGGCCATGTGGAAAACTCCACCTATCGCCAGCTTCTTGCGGATGGTCTGGGCAAACTCCGGCTGCACGATGCGGCGCTTGTGATGGCGCTTTTTCGGCCAGGGATCGGGGAAAAACAGCTGCAAACCGGCGAGGCTGTTATCCGGGATACACTGGGCCAGCACCTCGATGGCATCCTCACCGAAGACACGGATGTTCTCCAGCCCCTCTTCACGCACGCGGGAGAGCAAACGACCGACGCCCGGCGGGTGAACCTCGATGCCGATAAAGCCTTTCTCCGGTGCCTGACGCGCCATTTCAATCAGCGAATCGCCCATGCCGAAGCCGATCTCCAGTATTACCGGACGGTCATCGCCAAACAGCTCGCGGAAATCGAGCATCCCACCACTCAGTTCCAGCCCGTACAGGGGCCAGTTCTCTTTCAGGGCCCGCTCCTGGCCTTCGGTCATCCGTCCTGCACGCACCACAAAGCTGCGCACCTGCCGCATCGGCCGCGGCTGCTGTTCTGTTTCGCTCATGGGTAACTCTTGTCTTTGTATGGGCGCGGGCGCCGCATCGGCACCCGCGTCTGGGTAATCTTAGCTGAGACTTGTTTAACTCACGGAAAGTTAACTAATAGTGCCAACTAGCGGAGAGGAAGCACTGGCATAAGCCTTACGCGGCATACGCACCGCCAGGAAGGCTTCACGGCCTGCCTGCACCGCTTTCTGCATCGCCTGCGCCATCAGCACCGGGTTCTGCGCGCCAGCAATGGCGGAGTTGACCAATACGCCGGCACAACCCATTTCCATCGCCATGGTCGCTTCCGAAGGGGTACCGATACCGGCATCCACCAGGATCGGCACCTGCGCCTCTTCCATGATCAGACGGATGTTGTGCGGGTTCTGGATACCCAGGCCCGAACCGATCAGGGAGCCCAGCGGCATCACCGCGACACAGCCGATCTCTTCCAGACGTTTGGCAACGATGGGATCGTCGTTGGTGTAAACCATCACCTTGAAGCCATCCTTAACCAGGGTCTCGGCGGCCTGCACGGTCTCGATGATATTGGGATAGAGGGTTTTCTGGTCGCCCAGTACCTCCAGCTTCACCAGGTCGTGGCCGTCCAGCAGTTCACGGGCCAGGCGGCAGGTACGTACCGCATCGGCAGCGGTGTAGCAGCCGGCGGTGTTCGGCAGGATGGTGTACTTGTCCGGGCTGACGACGTCCAGCAGGTTCGGTTCATCGGGGTTCTGGCCGATGTTGGTGCGGCGCACCGCCACGGTAACGATCTCCGCGCCGCTGGCAGCGATCGCTGCGCCGGTTTCCTGCAGATCCTTGTATTTTCCGGTGCCCACCAGCAGACGTGAGTTGTAGGTTTTACCGGCGATAACCAGTTTATCGTTCAGCTGTTGCTCTGACATAGTCTATTACCCTGCATAAATTCGATTGGAGAACGGCTTGGACAGGCGCGGCTCAACCGCCACCGATGGCGTGAACCACCTCAACCTGATCGCCCTCTTTCAGCGCGGTTTCGGCGTGCTCGCCCCGCGGCACAATCTCCATGTTCAGCTCGATGGCGATCCGCTTGCCGACAAGGCCCAGCTGTTCAACCAGATGCTCCAAGGTGGCGCCTTCCGCGGTATCGAAAGATTCACCGTTTAACTGTATCTGCATCCTGATTTACCTTGATTAACTATTTACCCGGGAGAGCCTTGAAAACGCCGCCGGCCAGCGTCAGCCAGCCCGCAATCATCAGTACTCCGCCCACCGGCGTAACCATTCCCAGATAGTGAACGCCCGTGGCGACCAGCAGGTAGAGACTGCCGCAGAACAACAGCATACCGACCAGGAACAGTACCGCACTGACACGCAGCAAACGGCGGTCCTGGCGCTGCAGCAGCAGGCCAACGCCAAACAGCGCGAACACATGGTAGAACTGGTAGGTTACCCCGGTCTGGAAGACCTCCAGCATGCGCGGGGTCAGTTGATCACGCAGGCCGTGTGCGGCAAATGCACCCAGGCAAACCGCCAGGGCACCCAGCAAGGCAGCACTCAGAAAGGTCAGGCGGGCCGACATCTTCTCTCCGGGTATTCGGTTTGGGGGCCATAGTATACGCCGCGCACCGGCAGGCGTAAAAACAAAGGCCGCCGGACTCACAGGGAGTGCGGCGGCCTCTTTAGCCAGTCATAAAATCCAGGATCAGGCGCTCATCGCCACCTTGATCTTGTTCATGGCGTTCTTTTCCAGCTGGCGGATACGCTCGGCGGATACGCCGTACTTGGCCGCCAGATCATGCAGGGTGGCCTTCTCTTCGCTGAGCCAGCGCTGCATCAGGATATCGCGGCTACGCTCATCCAGTACGGAGATCGCGTCCATCAGTGCTTTCTGGGAGCTCTCCTCCCAGTCGGAAGCTTCCAGCTGCGCAGCCGGGTCAGCGCTCATATCTTCAAGATAGGCAGCCGGCGCCTGCCAGGCGCTGTCTTCGTCGGTATCGACCGGCGCATCGAAGGCAGTATCGCTGGAGGCCAGGCGACCTTCCATCTGACGTACGGTTTTCGCATCAACGCCCAGATCATCGGCAATCGCCTTGACCTCGTCGTTGTTCATCCAACCCAGGCCCTTCTTCTGCGAACGCAGGTTGAAGAACAGCTTGCGCTGCGCCTTGGTGGTCGCGATTTTAACGATACGCCAGTTGCGCAGAATAAATTCGTGCATCTCCGCCTTGATCCAGTGCACCGCAAAGGAAACCAGGCGAACACCCATGGTGGGGTCAAAGCGTTTGACGGCCTTCATCAGGCCCACGTTACCTTCCTGGATCAGATCGCCCAGCGGCAGACCATAACCGGAGTAACTACGTGCAATGTGTACAACGAAACGCAGATGAGACATAACCAGCTGACGTGCCGCTTCCAGATCGCTCTGGTAGTGCAGACGCTCGGCCAGTTCACGCTCCTCTTCAGCGGTGAGGATTGGAATCGTGCTCACACTCTGCACGTAAGCGTCTACATTGCGCCCCGGTGAGAGTTGTTCAACAACCTGTAAGCTCGTGCCCATTTAAGGATTCACCTCGTTTGGATCCAACATTTAAAAACCGAGTTTAGGACCGTACCCAATGTGGAAAAGTTCCCGGTCTGTCGACTCCCGCCTTTTTCGCGGACCAGAAAAAATAACGCGCTGTGGATAAAAACGCAATAACCTGGCGACTGACTCAGTTATAGACTAGCCTGGCTCGATGTCCTTCAGATGACGCCCCACCGCCAGCCAGGCGCCGCCAAGCCCGAGAATCATGCCGGTCAGCAGCAGTGTCAGCGATTCTCTGACGCCAAGCCCATGCACAACATAGTCGTTCAGATAGAGCGCTGCCAGCGCCTGCACGGGTTCTGCCACCAGCGCCAGCGCCAGTTGCGCCAGCAGCCAGGCCAGAACCGCGCCGAACAGGCCAAACCAGAGGCCGCTATACAGGAAAGGCCGGCGCACCCAGGCGTCGGTGGCGCCCACCAGCTTGCTGACCTGGATCTCGTCCCGGCGCGACTCAATGGTCATGCGTACGGTGTTACCCACCACCAGCAGCACGGTCAGCGCCAGCAGACCACCCAGTACCCAGGCGCTACGCTCGGCCAACGCCATAAAGGCGCCCAGCCTGCGCACCCACTCCAGATCCAGCCGTGCTTCTTCCACCTCCGGCAGCTGCGCCAGTTCGTTGCGAAGCTGTGCCAGAGCGTCGGCATCCCGCGCCATGGGGATCAGAGTGATCACCGCCGGCAGCGGGTTGGTGTCAAAGAAGTCGAGCAGATCGTCAAAGCGGGTGTACTGCTTGAAGTCTTCCAGCCCCTTGTCGGGACTGATCAGCTCCACCGAGGCAAGATCCTGGCGCAGCAGCAGTTCACGACTGAAGCTGTCGATCCGTGCATCACTCAAATCCACCTTCAGGTAGAGCGAGATATGCGGATCGGTATCCAGGCCAGAGGTGAGCTGATCCAGGTTTTTCAACGCCGTGAACAGAAAACCGGGCAGCGCCAGCGCAATCGCCAGTACCGCCATGGTCATCAGCGACGCCAGTGGCGTGACCCAGAGCCGGAAAAACGACTGCCGCGCCACCTCGCGATGGTGACGCCTCCAGCTGCGGCTGCGGTCAGCCAGACCGATGCGGTGCTGAACCGCACCTCGCCTTGGCGCCTGAGCGGCGTTACGGGGCTGTTTCTGCGTTTTCTGTGAGGGGTTCTCAGTCGACATCAGCCACCATCCTGCCGTCCTTCAGCGTCAATACGCGGTGACGCATACGATTAATCAGCGAAAGATCATGGCTCGCAATCAGCACCGTGGTGCCGATGCTGTTGAACTGCTCGAACAGGTGCATGATGTCCTCGGACAGAGCCGGATCCAGGTTACCGGTGGGCTCATCCGCCAGCAGCAGTTTCGGCTTATGCACGATGGCACGGGCGATGCCGACCCGCTGCTGCTCACCGCTCGACAGCGTCAGCGGATTGAGTTTCTCCCGCGACAGCAGGCCCACCTTGTCCAGCGCCGCACGCACACGCCGCGCCGCATCCACCGGGTCGTAACCGGACAGCTGCAGCGGCAGCGCCACGTTGTCGAAGATACTGCGATCGAACAGCAACTGGTGATTCTGGAACACCACACCAATGCGGCGACGGTGAAACGGTATCTGCTTGCGCGGCAGCCGCGCCAGATCCTGATCGCCGACCCAGACCTCGCCCCGGCTGGGCCGCTCCATCAGCATGATCAGCTTCAGCAGCGTACTTTTACCGGCGCCGGAGTGACCGGTCAGAAACGCCAGCTCCCCCGAGTGCAGGTCAAAATTCACCCCCTTCAGGGCATCATGCCCATTGGGGTAGCGTTTACCGACGTTACTGAAACGGATCGCGGTCATGGGTGCTCCAGCCCGGTTTAGTCGAACAGCGCCTGAACGAACTCTTCCGCCTCGAACGGGCGCAGGTCATCCACCTGCTCACCGACACCGATAAAGCGGATCGGCAGGCCAAACTGCTTGGCAATGGCGAAGATGATGCCGCCCTTGGCGGTACCATCCAGCTTGGTCAGGGTGATACCGCTGACGCCCACCGCTTCCTTGAACTGCTTAGCCTGGCTGATGGCGTTCTGACCGGTACCTGCGTCCAGCACCAGCATGACTTCGTGCGGCGCACTCGGATCGATCTTCTGCATCACGCGCACCACCTTCTGCAGCTCCTGCATCAGGTTGTCCTTGTTCTGCAGACGGCCCGCCGTATCGGCGATCAGCACATCAACACCGCGAGACTTGGCGGCCTGTAGCGCGTCGAACAGCACAGAGGCGGAATCGGCGCCGGTATGCTGAGCCACCACCGGTACGTTGTTGCGTTCACCCCAGACCTGCAGCTGCTCGACAGCCGCGGCGCGGAAGGTATCGCCCGCCGCCAGCATCACCGATTTGCCTTCGCTCTGGTAACGCTTGGCCAGCTTGCCGATGGTGGTGGTTTTACCCACACCGTTGACGCCGACCATCAGGATCACCGCCGGAGACTTGTCTTGCGGCAGCACCAGCGGATGCTCAACGCCGCCGAGCAGGTCACCCAGTTCCTCTTTCAGCGCATCACGCAGCGCTTCAGGGTTCTTCAGCTGTTTACGCTCAACGCGGTCGGTCAGGCGAGTGACGATCTCGGTGGTTGCCTCAACGCCCACATCAGCCATCAGCAGCAGGGTTTCGATCTCTTCGAGCAGATCGTCATCGATCTCCTTGGCGCCCATAAAGAGGCTGCCAAGCTGCTCGGTCAGACCCGCCTTGGTGCGGCTCAGGCCGCTCTTGATGCGGTCGAACAGGCGCTTCTTGCGAACCTCCGGCTGTTCCTGGGGCGCAGGCGCAGCTTCAGGCTCAAGCTCAGGCTCAGGCTCAGGCTCAGGCTCAGGCTCAGGCTCAACAGCCTTGGCCGCGGGTTCCGGCTCTGCAACCGGCTCCTCTGGCTTCGGCTCTTCTTTCGGCGCTTCAGCCTTGGCAGGAGCCTCTTCCTCTACCGGCGGCTGCTCGACCACTTCTGGCTGAACAGGAGGCTCGACGGCTTTTTCTTCTACCGCGGGCTCAGGCGTTTGCGGCGCGCTTTCCGCTTGCTGCTCAGCTTGAGCCTGTTCACGGGCTTCAAGGGCCTGGGCTTCCAGCTCTTCCTGCTGCTTTTCCAGGTCGGCACGGGCCGCTTCAGCCGTTTCCGCTTCGGTGCGCGCCTGGCTCACCACATCGGACGCTGCTTCGCTGGTTTCAACCTGAGCGGTTTCCCGACGGGCTTCTTCCGGTTTAGCTTCTTCCGGCTTTTCTTCGGCGGCTTCAGGCTGTTCTTCAACGACTTCCGGCTGCGCTTCTGCTGCCGGCTGTGCCGCCGGCTTTTCTACCGGCTTGGCTTCAGCAGGCTTTTCGAGCGGCTGCTCGGCAGCGCTATCCTTGCCACCAAGCAGGTAGAAAAAGATAGCCAGAAGAATGACAAACGCGATGGCGCCAAAGGCGTAGGGAACAATACTGGGATCCAGCCCGTTATCGAGCATCCAGGTGTAGAGTGCTTCCATAAATTCTGTAGTATCCGGGTGACTGAAGGGTAAGCGGGAGACGCCCCCGTTCAATGAGAGTCTAAAGCGCGCTATCTTAACATAGCGTTACCATCCAACCGAAGGACAGCGAAAGGCTGTGGCCGAAAGCAAAAGCAAACCACTCTTCAACCGCCGTTACCTGCTGATACTGGTCTGGGTTCTTCCGATCGTTATTCTGTTGCTGCAGCGGGGCGCCGGCGAGACTCCGCTCGACCCTTTGCGCTGGAACAGCACGCTGCATGCCTATGAACTGCCGCTGCAACAGGAGGGCATCGACCTTGGCCTGCTGCTGCCGCTGCCACAGACACTGACCGACCAAGCCTGGATCGATAACCGGGTGAGCGCCCAGGCGCTGCAGCAGCGGCTGAGCATGACCGATATGCACGACTGGCTCTCCGAACGTGGCTGGCAGGCGCAGCTGAAGGAAAGCTCCACGCATCTGCTGGTGCGCCTGCATATGAACAAGGTGCCCACTGCGCAGCAGATGAAGCAGTTTTATAGCCTGCTCCGGCGACAGGAACGGCTGAATAACGCCCCCCTGCACCAGCGTGCCCAGGCCGAGCGTTACCTGCAGTCGCAGCAGGATGAGAGTCGACTGCTTGTCGCGCTGGGCGAACAACTGGCAGACACCGCCGATACACCAACTGCGGCGCTGCCCACCTGGATCCTGAGCGGAAATATCGAACCCAGCGAAGAGGACGCACCGGCGCCGGATGCCCGAAACCGGCGATCCGATATCTCGCCGATGCAGCTCGTCCTGAACGCCAGCCCCCGCCAGCCAGAGCGAAACCTGGTACTGACCGGCCAGCTGCAGGGCGCACCGCGCGATGGCGCCGAGCTGGCACAGCAACGCCTGGCAGCAGAGCTGGTCGCGCAACTTCTGCCGCGGCTTGGCGGCAACAGCGATTACCGCTGGATCTGGAAGCCGCTGGCACAGAACGGCTATCGCGCCCTGATTCTGCCGGCGGACGCCGCCGCATCCCTGCAGACTCCTGAACAGCTGGGCCAGGCGATCAACGAGGAACTGCTGGAGCAGACCCGCGCAGCCCTGCTGGAACGGTATGACCGGATCATTGATGAAGCGCCGCAAGACTGGCTGGAGCTGGTTGCACTGTACCGACTGCCGCTGGACAGCCATCGGGCGTTTCGCGATACACTGAACACTATCGATCTGGACGCAGCCCGCGCCCTGATCACTAACCTTTTCGATCCCGGGCATAGCCTGCAGATCCGTTTTGCCAGCACTGGAAATCCGTCATGAGTCGCCGTAACACCACCCGCAAACGTCCTGAGGCTGCCGAGCAGGCGTTCGTTCGCATTATCGGTGGAGACTGGCGTAGCCGCCGCATTCCTTTCGCCGCCATCGAGGGCCTGAGGCCCACCCCTGACCGGGTGCGGGAAACCCTGTTCAACTGGCTGCAGGGCGTGACCGAAGGCGCTCGCTGCGTCGACCTCTGTGCCGGCAGCGGCGCCCTGGGCCTTGAAGCGCTGTCTCGCGGCGCCGGCTCGCTCACTTTTGTGGACCAGTCATCGCTGGTGGCGCGTACGCTAAGGGAAAACCTGCAGAAGCTGAAGGTGCAGAACGCCGAGGTAGTCAACGCCAGCGCGCTGGACTGGCTGTCGGCACTGCCGGCTGACGAATCGGAACGCTTTGACCTGGTATTTATGGACCCGCCATTCCGCAAGGGGCTGGTGGCTCCACTCTGCGCGCTGCTGGAGAGCCACAACCTGCTGTCGGAGCGTGCCATGGTCTATGTGGAAAGCGAGAAGGAGATCGGCGCGCCGGATGTGCCGGAAAGCTGGTCGCTTTACCGGGAAAAGCACGCCGGACAGGTCAGCTACCGACTTTATGAATGCAGCTCAGACCATGGATGATTTCAGCACCCTGAGGCCCTGAATCTGCATCGCCAGCAGATAATCGGTCTGCTCTCGCAGGTCAAAACGTTTGGGAGCCGTCAGCCAGAGATCAATGGCACCGACAATGGCGATCAACAGACTGTCACTGAGCAGTTCCAGGTCGAGCTTTTTACGCAGCTGTTTCTGCTTGCGGGCCTGTTTCAGAAAGTAGTGAATAAAGTCGCGCCAGCTTTCCAGTTCCTGGTCCAGCCTGGGCGCCATATCGGTTAACTCCGGCGAACATCCGCGACCGTAGTGGAACAGACGATAGAGACGCTGCAACTCTGTGTTTCTGGAAAATTCAGCGAGGGCGGCGCGAAGGAAATTTTCCAGAGCCTCCAGCGCGTCCTGTTGCACCGCCTGGCGCTGATCCAGGTAATGGGCCTCGAACGGCCAGTGCGCCCGCAGATGCAGCTGCTCCAGCAGATCCTTCTTGTTACGGAAATGCCAGTACATCGCACCATGGGTGACGCCCGCCTCCGCGGCGATGCGCTTCATGGTGACCGCTTCGGTTCCCTCTGCCGCAAACAACTCTAACGCCTTGTCCAACAATCCCTTACGAGTGGCTTCCGCCTCTTCCTTACTACGCCTGACCACACGTCCTCTCCCTGATCGCGATAACATTCGCCGCGCCTAAATTAAGCTTCGTAAATTACGTGGGCCTTACAACGGAATCAATATGGACCCACTACGGGTAACAAAAACGTCACATTTACCGAACAATCATCCCTACCGTCCGGATAACCTTATTCTTTATAGGAATATTAACTTTGATTTAATATAACCATTTTTATAATTACGATTCCATTATTCTATTTGTACGCCTCTGTTAATTGGGCTAACATCCGCGCCTTAAGGAAGCTTAGATGGTGATCTGCTGTACAGAAGGCGGAGATCCGGCTTCAAACAGTGTCGCTTAAATAAAAGATATATAGGTCAGCGCCTGTGATGAATACGGTAGTCTATCCCGGCACCTTCGACCCTATCACCAATGGTCATACTGACCTGGTAGAACGCGCCTCACGGCTGTTCGACCGCATAGTCGTAGCGGTTGCCGACAGTCCCAAGAAAGGCCCGTCCCTGTCGCTGGATCTACGTGTCGATCTGGCCCGGCAGGCACTTGCCCACCTCGATGGTGTGGAAGTGGTCGGTTTTGACTGCTTGCTTGCTGACTTTGTCCGTGAACAGGACGCCAATGTAATCCTGCGTGGGCTCCGCGCCGTATCAGACTTTGAATACGAGTTTCAGCTGGCGAATATGAATCGCAAGCTGGCACCGGATGTCGAAAGTCTGTTTCTGACGCCGGCGGAAAGCCTGTCATTCATATCCTCTACCCTGATCCGCGAGATCGCATCACTGGGAGGGGATGTGGAAAAATTTGTACATCCGGCCGTAGCGGATGCCCTGAAGCAGCATTACTCGTCCTAAGCAGACTATCGACCCGTCGAAGTTTGCTTTACCTAAAACCTGTCAGTCATTGAGGTAGCCACCATGGCATTGATGATCACCGATGAATGCATCAACTGTGATGTATGCGAGCCGGAATGCCCTAACGAGGCAATCTCTCCGGGCGAGGAAATTTACGAAATCGACCCGGGCAAGTGCACCGAGTGCGTAGGCCACTACGATACGCCGCAGTGTGTTGAAGTGTGCCCGGTCGACTGCATCCCGAAAGACCCGGATCACGCCGAAACCGAAGATCAGCTGATGAACAAGTACCACAAGCTGATGGGTTAAGGCCCGCCACCGGTAGACGGTGGAAGAAAAACGGCAGCCAGATGGCTGCCGTTTTTCGTTCTGCACTCGCAAGGCTTAAATGCGGATCGCGGCAAGTCGCTCTTTCAGGCCGAACTCTCTGTCCATCCACTCCCCCACCAGATTCTCCGCCACCAGATGATGGGCGTACTGCATATGCAGGCAGCGCACCTTGTCCCACTGGGCGATGCCGCCGATACCGTAGCGGTTATACAGGTCGGTAAATCCAAGTTCCTCGATGCGGGCCTTATCCCCTGCATCCATCAGCTGCCAGCGCAGATCCACATAGGCCTGCTGCTGGGCGTGATAGGCCTCGCGCAGCGCCCCATCTTCAGCCAGCATCTGCTCAATGCGTTTCACACCGCCGGCGGTCTCGATCTCGGCGATCATCTGGTAAAGGTCGCGAGAACTAAGCCAGTAAAGCGTCGGGAAGGGTTTGTCATCCACCAGCGAGCGTATCTGCAGTACCACCGGCACCCCCTGCTCCGTGGCATGGGCGATGGCGACGATACCGCGGGGCTCACGCCCGAGCTGACGCTGGATTATTTCTAATTGTGAGCTGTCGGGCTGCATGGCTCTTCTCTAAATAAAACTCTGAATACAAAGACTGTATTGAAACTATAGCGGTCAGACGCGGGCGTAGGCCTCGCCCTGACCCAGCCAGCGGCGAATCAGCGCATCCATCAATGCTGGCGCCTGTTCGATATCGGCCGCAGCCCGCTTAACCCGCGGCAGCAGGTGCGCGTCACGCTGCAGGTCGGCGATGCGGAACTGCATCATGCCGGTCTGGCGGGTCCCCAGCACTTCACCGGGGCCACGCAGCTCCAGATCCTTCTCGGCGATCCTGAAACCATCGGTGCTCTCACGCATCACCGCCAGACGCTCTCGCCCCTGCTGTGAAAGCGGCGCATGATACATCAACACGCAGAAGCTCTCGACCGAACCGCGCCCGACACGGCCACGCAGCTGGTGCAGCTGGGCAAGGCCGAGGCGCTCCGGGTTCTCGATAATCATCAGGCTGGCGTTGGGCACATCAACGCCGACCTCGATCACCGTGGTCGCCACCAGCAGATCGAGTTCCGCAGCCTTGAAGCTTGCCATGATCTGCGCTTTTTCCGCCGCTTTCAGGCGCCCGTGCACCAGGCCGATGCGCAGCTCCGGCAGGGTTTCCCGCAAGGATTCGGCGGTGACTTCGGCGGCCTGACACTGCAGCGCCTCGGACTCTTCAATAAGGGTGCAGACCCAGTAAGCCTGGCGCCCTTCACTGCAGGCGCTGCGCACCCGCGCGATCACCTCGTCACGACGCCCATCGGCGATCACCACGGTATTTACCGGCGTTCGTCCCGGCGGCAGCTCATCGATGATCGAGCAATCCAGGTCGGCGTAGGCGCTCATGGTCAGGGTTCGCGGGATCGGCGTGGCGGTCATGATCAGCTGGTGTGGCGTCTGTTCACCGTTGCACCCCTTCTCCCTGAGACTGAGGCGCTGGTGAACACCGAAGCGATGCTGCTCATCGACCACCACCACCGCCAGATTATGGAAGCGCACCTCCTCCTGGAACAGCGCATGGGTACCCACCGCCAGCTGCGCCTCGCCGTTGGCGATCCGCTCAAGCTCTCTTGCTCGCTGCTTGCCTTTCACCTTGCCGGCAAGCCAGGCCACGCTGACGCCCAGGGGCTCGAGCCAGGCGGAGAAATTGTTGTAATGCTGTTCGGCAAGAATCTCCGTAGGCGCCATCACCGCCGCCTGGGCGCCGTTTTCCAGTGCCTGGATCGCCGCCAGCGCGGCGACCACGGTCTTGCCCGAGCCCACATCGCCCTGCACCAGCCGCAGCATGGGCACCGGCAGGGTCATATCACGAGCCACTTCCCGGGCGACGCGGCGCTGCGCCTGGGTCAGTTCAAACGGCAGGCTGGCGATAAACGGCAGGCTCAGTTTGCCCGTGGCCTTGAGCAGCGGCGCGCCCTGTTCCTGCACCTTCTGCCGAATTTTCAGCAGCGACAGGTGATGCGCCAGCAGTTCCTCGAAGGCAAGGCGCTGCTGCGCCGGATGCTTGCCCTCCAGCATCTGCTCCTGGTCCGCCGCTACCGGCGGCTGGTGCAGATAGCGGATCGACTCGGTCAGTTCTGGCAGTTGCCATTGCTGACGCAGGTTGTCCGGCAACAGGTCTTCGACGATGCCCTTATCGAGCCACCCCAGCGCCTGTTCGACCAGGCCACGGATGCGCCCCTGGGTGAGTCCTTCAGTCAGGGGGTAGACCGGTGTTAGCGCATCATCGACGCGAACGCTGCCCTCATCGGCGATCACCTTGTATTCGGGGTGCACCATCTCAAGCGATGCAGGCCCCGGACGCGCCTCGCCAAAACACCGAATCCGCTTTCCCTGAGCCAGGCTGTTTTTCTGTGCCGCCGAGAAATGAAAAAAGCGCAGCGTGATCGAGCCTGTGCCATCCTGCACCCGGCACATCAGCGCCTTGCGGCGGCCATAAGTGATATCGCTGGCGGCGATATGGCCGACGATAACGCCCTCGTCGCCAGGCCTCAGGCTGCCGATAGGCAACACCCGGGTACGGTCCTGGTAACGCAGCGGCAGATGCAGCAGCAGGTCCTGAATGGTCTCGAGACCCAGCCGCTCAAGCTTCAGTGCCAGCGCCGTCCCTACCCCCTTGAGTTCGGTGATCGGTACCGGTTTGGCTGACACGGAGAGCATCAGGCGATATCCGCCATCGGCCCGGATTCGTGACACTCCATGATGGCGCGCATCAGCACCTCGATCGCCTGCGGACGCGGGAAGCTGGCGCGCCAGGCAACCGCGACGGTGCGCATCGGTTGCGGCTTCTTGAACGGCACCGTGGCCACCAGATTGCGTGACGGATGGCCTTCGATCGCAGAGATCGGCAGCACACTGGTACCAAGGCCCGAAGCCACCATCATGCGGATGGTTTCCAGCGAACTGCCTTCGGTAATGGTGTGCTTGTCGTGGAATGACTGGCCCAGCACCGGGCAGGCTTCCAGCACCTGATCGCGGAAACAGTGTCCCTCGCCCAGCAGCAGCATGCGCTCGTCGCTGATCTTGGAGCTGTCGATCTCTTTCTCTTTCGCCAGCGGGTGTTCTTTCGGCAGCACCATCATGAACGGCTCATCATACATCGAGCGGGTCAGTACATCGGGCTCATGAAACGGCAGCGCCAGGATGATCGCATCAAGCTCACCGGTGCGGATCTTGCCACGCAGCACCTCGGTGAAATTTTCCTCGATATAGAGCGGCATCTGCGGCGCCATCTGCTGCACCTTGGGCACCAGTTTCGGAAACAGGTAGGGCCCGATGGTGTAGATCGCACCAACCCGCAGCGGCGATGCCAGCTGATCCTTGCCCTCTTTCGCCAGTTCACGGATCGCTTCGGACTGCTCCAGCACCATCTGTGCCTGACGCACCACCTTTTCGCCCACCGGCGTCACCCGCACCGCATTTTTACTGCGCTCGAACAGCGCGACCCCGAGCTCCTCCTCCAGCTTTTTCACCGCAATGGAGAGCGTGGGCTGACTCACATAACAGCGCTCGGCGGCATGACCAAAATGCTGTTCCTGCGCCAGAGTGACAATGTAACGAAGCTCCGTCAGCGTCATGCATATTCCTCTGTTAAGATGTGAACCCGAGCGTTTGCGTGGAGGTTAAAATGCAAAAAATCCGGGTACTCATTGCCGGCTGTGGTGATGTCGGATCAGCCTTAGGGGTTAGTCTCGCCGCTGAAGGCGTCGAGGTCTATGGTTTGCGGCGTACTATAAACCAGCTCCCAGAGGCCATCCAGCCACTGGCCGGCGATCTGTCATCTGCCGATGGCCTTCCCGCTCTGCCCGCCTGCGACTACCTGGTCTACGCTGCGGCCGCTAAAAGCCGAGATCTGGAAGTCTATCGATCAGTATATGTCGATGGCCTCAAGCGAGTACTCGCCGCCCTGCCACAGCCTCCCAAGCGGCTGTTCCTGACCAGCTCAACCGGCGTCTATGGGCAACATGAGCACGAGTGGGTGGATGAGTTCAGCGCCACCGAGCCGGACAGCCCCTCGGGACAGATACTGCTGGAGAGCGAACAGATAGCACTGAGCGCGTCGGTTCCCGCCACGGTGGTGCGTTTTTCAGGTATCTACGGCCCTGGCCGCACCCATCTGCTGAATCAGGTACGTGCCGGCATTCAGGCGCCGGAGTCTCCGGTTCACTTCAGCAACCGGATTCACCGCGACGACTGCGCAGGCTTTCTGGCGCACCTGGTCGGCATGGCGATCCGGGGTGAGACGCTGGCACCGATTTATCTCACCAGTGACAACGCTCCAACTCCGATCAGCGAGGTGATGGGCTGGCTGGCACAGCAGCTGGACGTTGAGATTACCGAGCGCAAGCCGGTGCGGCGTGGCGGCAGCAAACGCTGTCGTAACCTGCGTCTGCAGGCAACAGGCTACAAATTGAAGTATCCAGATTTCAAGACTGGTTTCAGCGAACTACTTAAAGAGCCGAAGTAGCAGGCAGGAAGTAACAGGAAGAAAATAACAGGCAGAAAAAAGCTGACCCCGAACGATCGGGGCCAGCTTCATTCAGACTTCAGGAGCCTGGATCAGGCGTTGGCCAGCTCGTTCAACAGCGTCTGCTGTGCGCTGAACAACTCCTCACCTTCGGCGGGACGGTTCTGGGTGTAACTGCCGTCGGAGTGCAGCTCCCAGCTCTGGCAGTTATCCTGCAGACAGTAGCCGAGCTCGGTGCGAATCCGGTCGGCATGCTTGCCGTACAGCTCAAAGCCGGTTTCAACACGGTTGAGCATGTTGCGTTCCATCCAGTCCGCGCTGGAGCAGATCACCGTGGGTTTACCGGCATTGGCGAACCAGTAGACACGGGTGTGCTCCAGGAAACGACCGATGATCGAGCGCACGCGGATATTGTCGGAGATCCCCTCCAGCCCCGGACGCAGACGGCACATACCACGGATGATCAGATCGACCTCAACCCCGGCCTGGGACGCTTCGTAGAGCCCTCGGATCAGCTTCGGTTCGGTCAGGCCATTCACCTTGATGATGATATGCCCCTTCTTGCCCGCCTTGACGTTGCGAATCTCGTTGTGGATAAGTTCCAGCATCTTGGCATGCAGGGTAAACGGCGCGTTGTAGAGCTTCTGCAGCTTCTGGATCTTGCCCATACCGGTAAGCTGCTGGAAGATCTTGTGCACATCCTCACCGACCTGATCGTCGGCGGTCATGTAGCTGTAGTCGGTATAGAGACGCGCGGTGCCTGAATGGTAGTTACCGGTGCCCAGGTGGCAATAACGCGCCAGGCTGTTACCTTCACGGCGCACCACCAGCATCATCTTGGCGTGGGTCTTGTAACCAACCACGCCATAAACCACCAGGCAACCGGCCTCCTGCAGACGGCTGGCCAGCTGCAGGTTGCTCTCCTCATCGAAACGGGCGCGCAGCTCGATCACCACGGTGACCTCCTTGCCGGAGCGGGCCGCTTCCACCAACGCGT
Organism: Marinobacterium lutimaris; assembly: GCF_900108065.1. Taxonomy (GTDB): domain Bacteria; phylum Pseudomonadota; class Gammaproteobacteria; order Pseudomonadales; family Balneatricaceae; genus Marinobacterium_D; species Marinobacterium_D lutimaris. The sequence goes on from NZ_FNVQ01000004.1 coordinate 462,829, forward strand.
TGACGATATCCGACTTCACACCGGTGCGGTAAAGCGTCTGCTTGATCGCGACGACTTCCGGGTCCTTGGCTGCCTGGCGCAGCAGATCCACCACCGGCGAGAACGACTGGAACGGGTGCAGCAGCAGCTGATCGTTGCGGCGGATCGTCGTGAAGATATCTTCGCTGTTTTTCAGTTTGTTCGGCAGCCCGGGAGTAAACGGCGGCCAGCGCAGATCCTTGCGCTCCACCAGATCCCGCACCGCCATCAGGCGGGTCAGGTTCACCGGTCCAGTCACCCGGTACACGTGAGAGTCCGGCAGGCTGAACTCCGCCTGCAGGAAACTGAGCAGGTGCTCTGGCGTACGGCTGTCCACCTCCAGACGCACCGCATCACCGAACTTGCGTGAATGCAGCTCACCGCGCAGGGTACGCGCCAGATCCTCAATCTCCTCGAAGTCGAAGGTCAGGTCGGCGTTACGGGTGATACGGAACTGATAGCAACCCTCGACCTGCATCCCCGGGAATAGGTTGTCGGCAAACTCGTGGATTACCGATGACAGGAAGATCAGGTTGTCGCCACCGTCGCAGAGCTCGTCCGGCAGACGGATCAGACGCGGCAGTGAACGCGGCGCCGGAATGATCGCCATGCCGGTTTCACGGCCAAACGCATCCTTGCCGTCGAGCTCGACGATAAAGTTAAGGCTCTTGTTGACCAGGCGCGGGAACGGATGCGAAGGGTCCAGGCCGATGGGGCTGATCACCGGCACCAGTTTTTCGTTGAAGTAATCCTCAACCCAGGCGCGCTGTTCCGGCGTCCAGGCACCACGGCGATGGAAGTGAATCCCTTCCTTTTCCAGCGCCGGCAGCATGATGTCATTGAGGATGCGGTACTGGCGGGCAACGTTGACCTCGCAGATCTCGCGGATCTTCTCCAGTACCTTCTGCGGGTGCATGGCATCAGGGCCGACCGCTTCGCGACCATACTTCAACTGGCGCATCTGCTCGGCAACGCGGATCTCGAAAAACTCATCCAGGTTGCTGGAGAAGATCAGCAGGAACATCAGCCGCTCGAGCAGCGGCTGAGTTTCATCCAGCGCCTGTTCCAGCACGCGGACGTTAAACTGAAGATGGCTCAACTCGCGGTTGATATAAAGCTCAGGCGCTTTCAGATCGACTGGCGGCGCTTCTATCGGCTCGATAGTGGGCAGAATCTCACGACTCTCACGCAAGGCCAGCGTCGCTTCGCTGGTATCCAGTTCCGTGTTGTCCGCCATGTCAGTAACTCCCGTCTGTAGCTCCATCTTCCCATCCGCCAAATATAGTTTATCTATTGAGCAGGCGGGCGGCCCTCATCGCAAAGTAGGTCAGAATGCCATCCGCGCCCGCACGCTTGAACGCCATCAGCGATTCCAGCATGACACTTTCTTCATCCAGCCAGCCGTTCTGGAACGCCGCCATGTGCATGGCGTACTCGCCACTCACCTGGTAAGCAAAGGTTGGCACCCGAAGCTCCTGCTTCACGCGGCGCACAATATCCAGATATGGCATGCCCGGCTTAACCATCACCATGTCGGCACCCTCGGCCAGGTCCAGCGCGACCTCATGCAGAGCTTCGTCGCTGTTGGCGGGATCCATCTGATAGGTGAACTTATTACCCTTACCCAGGTTACCTGCAGACCCTACCGCATCGCGAAAAGGTCCGTAGTAAGCACTCGCATACTTGGCGGAATAAGCCATGATGCGGGTGTTAACAAAACTGTTGTCTTCAAGCTCGTCGCGGATCTGGCCGATGCGGCCATCCATCATGTCGCTGGGCGCAACAATATCCGCGCCCGCTTCCGCGTGGGAGAGCGCCTGACGCACCAGCGTTTCAACGGTGATATCGTTAAGCACATAGCCGCGATCATCGATGATGCCGTCCTGGCCATGAGTGGTGAACGGGTCCAGTGCCACATCGGTAATCACGCCCATCTCGGGCACCGCTTCCTTGATGGCACGCACAGCACGCTGCGCCAGACCATCGCTGTTGAACGCTTCTTCAGCCATTTCTGACTTGGCGCTCAGTGGCGTTACCGGGAACAGGGCCACAGCCGGAATACCCAGCGCTGCCGCCTCTTTCACCTCTTTCACCAGCAGGTCGATACTCAGACGCTCGATACCGGGCATGGAGGCTACGGCTTCACGCTCGTTACTACCCTCGATAACAAACATCGGGTAGATCAGATCATCGGGGGTCAGGGTGTTTTCGCGCATCATGCGACGGGAAAAGTCGTCGGCACGCATACGGCGCATACGGGTATCGGGGTAGAAACGCTGGCTATTGTTGAAAGTCACGGTGGATATCCTTGTTTCAGCTTCGCATTTGACGACAAAATGATGACAGCAAGATGACAGCGCCAACTTATCTGTTATTAAACACCATGTTAACGCAAAGCTTGATCAGGGGATGCATGCTTCTCCCTGTGAAGCCGCTGTATGAATTTTGACCTCGATCAATTCAAAACCCCACCACATCGAAAAGCCGAAAAACTAGGAAAAATTCCTATATCCATTTTTTTCCGCACTGCGATAATTCTTTTAACGGATCTCCTGTTCACGGACCGAACACTTGGATGGCCCAGCCCGCATCAACGGACAGCAGGACGCATGCAGGACGCGAACAGATGCAAGGATCAATGGAAGCCATGTTAAAGGGGCGTATGACGGAACATACGTCCCTTTATCTTTTCTGCCCCGCTTAAAAAGCACGCTCTCCCAGCCATCTCCCTGGCAGCCTCTTTGTTAACAACGCTTCTCCTCACAGCTAAAGCCAGATTCTTCTCTATACGCGAACAGCATTAAGCCGCCCCGAGCGAACCTCTGGCAGGCGGACAACCGTTTCAGCTAGAAAGGGAAAATGCTCAGGAGAACTGCTCGGCAAAGCCGTCAGCCTGAAAATCACGCCACAGACGCTTCGAGAGATCGGCTACCGGTGCCTCTGCGCCCTCGGCGAGCCACTCCACCAGCGCGCCCGCAGTATCTGGCCAGGGCAGGGGTTCAGGGTTATCACCCGGCAACCAGCCTGCCACCACCTCCGTAGAGAGCTGATTCATCACCTGCCCCCGTTCCAGACGCTGCAGAGCGCGTCCGTTGGCCAGCTGCTCAACCTGCCCTTTCAGCGGCTTCACCAGCAGTTTTTTACCCGCCTGCAGCGTTTCGCTGCACAAGCCGAAGCCAGCATTGCAGATCACACCATCACAGCTGGCCAGATCCGCCTGGAAGCCATCGCGCGAAAGAGGACGGATCGACAGGTTAGTCTCTTCGGACGGCGCATCAACCCGGGCATAGATCACAAAGCGGTAATCGCTGAAAGGAGTCAGCACCGCCTTGATATCGTCCATCGCCTCGAACGGCAGGTAGACCAGGATCTTGCCGGCATCGCAACTCAGCGGCAGGCGCTGTGGCTCAATCAACGGAGGCAGGATCGGCGCGTTGAATGCATGCCAGTGAACACCCACTTTCACGTCAGCCGGCGCAAACAGGTTAAGACAGGGTTTCAAAAGAGGCGCGCGCTCGACACCTGGAACGCGGTAACAGAATGCATACTGGTGAGCCACACCGATACTGCGCACCTTCTGTCTCCTGGCAGCCCAGGCGGTAACCGGTTCAAAGTCGGTCAGCACCAGGTCATACCCCGTCAGATCCAGGGCACGCACATCGCGGATCAGCTCCGGCAGGCTGTTGTCCCTCAGGGTGCGGTAGCGCTGCACCTTTCCCGCCTCGGTGACAAAGGTCATGCCACGCCGGGTGCGGTAGTCACCGAAGGGCTCCATATTGAAGTAGGCATCCGCCGGACGACCGCTGAACAGATAGTCGACCTCGATCCCGGCATTAGCCAGCGTAGGCGCCATCACCCTCGCCCGCGTAATATGGCCGTTACCCGTCCCCTGAACTCCGTACAGAATCCGCATTCAGATCAGCTCCCAGAGGTGCAGCGCAACCACGGCGGAGCAAACGCCCAGCAAAGCGCCGGCGGCGATATCGCTGGGATAGTGCACACCCAGTAACACCCGGGACAGGCCGATCAGGCCGGCCAGGATAAACACGAAGGGTGCCAGCGGCGGGTAGAACGCCGACATGATGGTGGCAAAGAGGAAGGCCGCAGCAGCGTGGCCAGATGGAAAACTGAACTTGTCGGACGGCTTGATCACGGCCCTGAATCCGCTTAAGCGGTCACAGGGGCGGTCGCGGCGAATGGTGTTTTTCAGTATCAGATAGAGCGGCAGTTCCAGCGCGAAGGCCATCAGGCCAACCTGCAGGAAGATAACTCCCTGCTCGCGCTCCCAGAGGGCGAACCCCAACCCCACCAGCAGATACAACACACCGTCGCCCAGCCGGGAGACAAATCGACTAACCGGCGCCAACCCGAGATCCCGGTGCAAATCATTACACCAGTAGAAAAAACGCGTATCCAGGGCGGTCAGTTTCTGAAGTCTGTTCATCGCAGTCATCCGCTTCTGTGCAGCCTGGAGGCATTATCCACAGTCAGGAATGACAGACAGATGACCGCGCCTTGACGCTTTGGTTAATACGGCGGCGAGTTAAACAACCATCTTACTTGAGGCTAGCCTGCAACCAGTCTGCTGCACTCTGCGCCAGCAGTGTCGGGTTATCCCAGGGGATCATATGCCCCTCACCGGCCAGAACCAGCAGCTCCGAGGGCTGAGCCATCTGCCCGATCACCCGCTCGGCATAGGAGAGCGGCAGCACCTCATCCCTATCCCCCTGGATAATCGCCAGATCGAAATCGAAGCAGTTCGAATAACTGGCGGCGCGGTGGGTAAACAGGCTCGACAGGGTGCTCAACGGGTAATCGAACACCACCAGCGGATCTTCATTGATCACCTCGCCTGCCGGGTTACCGGCCAGCAGGGTGTCGAAGTCCATGAAGTTCCCCAGCGGCACCTTCAGGGTCGGAAACATCTGCGCCGTACCCCAGGTCCAGAACCAGCCCATCTGATGCATCAGGTCCGGCGGCTGTTCGGTGAGCAGCAGCGTTCCACAGAGCGTGGCATCCACCCGCTCATCGGACTCAGCCAGCGCCAGTGCGATCACCGCACCGATGGAGTAGCCATAGACTGCCACCTGGCCGTTGCCCCGCTCTCGCAGAGCCGTTACCACCCGTTCCAGATCACAGACCGTTTCTTCGACGGTATAAACGCCGCGGGGACCATCCGAATAACCGTGGCCACGCGGGTCGACCCCGACCACGTTGAAGCCGTGATCGCAGAGCCGAGCCAGCAGCTCGGCGTAGAGTTCACAGTAGGTACCGATACCCGGCAGGAATACCAGCAGGGGCGCCTGATCGGAGCAGTGATAATACTCACAGTGGAGACCATCCGAGCCCACGCGAAAAGCCTCCCGCCGCGCCAGATGAGGACCGATAGCAAGCTTGTGCCTGAGTACCTCCCGGATCGGATCGTCGCCGGTTTCAAAACGCGGTGGAGCCAACTCTACTGGACGGTTCATGCTTTCTCCTCTGCTCTCTTTCTGGCAGCAGCGACCTATGCGGTCAGGAATGAGGGAGCCGGCGCAATGCCGATATCCCCTAACGCTGGCAGGAGGGACAGAAAACGGTACTTCGCTGCCCCAGACGCACCTCTTTCAATATACTGCCACAGCTGTGACAAGGCTCACCAGCGCGGCCATAAACATGCAGCTCCTGCTTGAAGTAGCCGGGCTTGCCGTCACCGCCGACAAAGTCCCTCAGCGTTGTGCCGCCCTGCTTGATCGCCCAGGCCAGCACCTGCTTGATACAGACCACCAGTTGCTCCAGACGTTGCGCGGAGACACGGCCCGCAGCCCGACGCGGATCGATACCCGCCTGGAACAACGCCTCGTTGGCGTAGATATTTCCCACCCCGACCACCACCTGGCTGTTCATGATCAGCGTCTTGATCGCGGTCTTGCGTCCCTTGCAGCAGGTCTGCAGATACTCGGCATTAAATTCATCCGAGAGAGGCTCAGGGCCCAGCGACGCCAGCAGACTGTGCAGTTCATGCTCTGGCTGCCAGAGCAGTGCGCCGAAACGGCGCGGATCGGTGAGCCTCAGCATGACGCCACTATCGAGCTCCAGATCCACATGGTCGTGCTTGCCCACCGGCGCACCAACCGGCAACACACGTACGCTACCCGACATCCCCAGATGCAGCAGCGCGGCACCGCCATCCACGGCAATCAGAATATATTTGCCACGACGCGCCACAGAGCGGATGACCCGCCCCTCCAGACACTGCGCCAGCTCGGCGGGAATCGGCCAGCGCAACTGCGGCTGACGCACCACCAGGCGAGAAACAGTGCGTCCTTCAAGATGCGGAGCGATGCCCGCCCGGCTGGTTTCTACTTCAGGTAATTCAGGCATGGATATACTTCAACGCTAAGCTGCGGCCTGACGCCGCAAGACCAGATAAACACCACTGACCGTGACCGCCACACCGAACAGCGCCAGCGCGCCCAGTTGCTCGTCAAACAGAAGCCAGGCTTCGATCGCGGTAACCGGCGGTACCAGATAAAAATAACTGGCCACCTTGGAGGCTTCGCCCTCACGGATCATCAGCAGCAACAGCAGGATCGCCGACACTGAAAGCCCCAGTACCAGCCAGGCCAGCGCCCCAATCAGCTCCGGCTGCCAGTCTACCTCGCCGGTTTCAAAGGTATAGGTGAGCAACCCCATCCACAGCGCCGTGGCCAGATACTGGTAAAAGGAGCCGGTCAGCAGATTCACCCCCTGACCAAAGTGCTTCTGATAGAGCGTACCCACCGAGATCGCCACCAGCGCAATCGCCACGCCCGCCAGCGCGGGGGCTGTAAGCTCAAACTGCCCCAGCCGGTTGCCACCCGCAAGCACCAGCGCCACCCCTATCAGGCCCAACACCAGGCCCAGCCACTGTAACGGCAGCAGCCTCTGGCGCCAGACTACCCAGGCCAACACCGCGGTGAGCAGAGGCTGCAGACCGACAATTAATGAGGCCACACCCGCCGGCATCTGCCAGCCGATCGCCGCAAACACACCGCCCAGGTATGCCGCATGCACCAGTGATCCCACCACCATCTGATGCAGCGCCTGACGCGGCCCCGGCCAGGCGGCACGGAACGCCAGCACCAGCGCGAAAAACACCACCAGCGTGAGCAGCATGCGGATAAACAGGAAATTGAACGGCTCAATGTAGGGCAAGCCGAAGCGCGCACCGATAAAGCCGGTGCTCCAGAGCAGCACAAACAGCAGCGGCACATAAGGTTTCAGCGCGGCAATGGACATCGAGCCTTCCTTCGATTTATGGGAAGGCAAACGATACCGGAGACTGCCACCCCGGGTACAGGCAGTCTCCGATGGAGATGGAGCTAAAATCAGACCTTGAAGCGGTGCACCAGGCTGGTCAGCTGTGCCGCCAGGTCGGTCTGACGCGATGCTTTGTCCGCCACGTCGGAAGAGACCTGGTTCACTTCACTGGCGGCACCGTGAATCGCCTCGATATTGGCGTTGATACCCTCAGATACCTGGTGCTGCTGCTCGGCGGCGCTGGCGATCTGGGTCGCCATATCGGTAATCTCGTCCACCGAACGTTTGATCCGCTCGAACGCCTCATGGGCCTGCCCGGAGAGTTCAACGGTCTGTTTCGACTGTGCATGGCTGGTTTCCATGGTGCCCACCACCTGGGCCGTCTGGTTCTTCAAACGATCAACCAGCGAGCTGATCTCCTCGGTGGAAACCTGGGTACGCTGCGCCAGGGTACGTACCTCATCGGCTACCACGGCAAAGCCACGTCCCGAATCACCGGCACGGGCCGCCTCTATCGCGGCGTTTAGCGCCAGCAGGTTGGTCTGCTCGGCGATATCGCGAATCACCTCGAGGATCTTGTTGATCTGATTGGTTTCCAGCTCCAGCTCACGGATATGCTCCATGGACTGGGCTACCTGGTCACCGAGATGACGCACACTCTGCTCGGTCTGGCCCATGATCTGGCGACCCTGCTCACTGGCTTCCTGGCTGGCCATGGCCGCATCCGCGGTGCGGGAGCAACTGCTGGCCACTTCATTCGCGGTGGCCGACATCTCGTTGACCGAGGCCACCATCGCCTCGACCTCCTGCACCTGGTATTCACTGGCCCGGTCCACCGCCGCCACGCTGCTCTTGGTTTCGCCGGACACCTGTTCGATCTCTTCCGCGCTGCGGCTGACCTGGCGCACCAGCCCCTGCAACGAATCCAGGAACTGGTTGAACCAGACCGCGAGCTCGCCGGCCTCATCCCTGCTCACCACGCTGAGGCGCTGGGTCAGATCCCCCTCGCCCTGAGCGATCTCGCGCAGGCCATCGCTCACCAGGCGCACCGGCTTGACCAGCATGCCGGACAGCCAGAAGGCAAACACGCAGACCAGCACCACCACCAATGCGGTGATGCCTACCTGGGTCCACATCATCGCCTGGGCCGGTGCCAGGATTTCACTGCGCGGCATCAAGGCGATGATTTTCCAGCCCAGAGCCTCTGAGCTGTGCACCCGGGCGCTGTATTCCTCACCCGCGATATTGACGCGCAGCAGCCCGTTCTGGGTACCCGCCAGTTGCCGGTACGCATCGCCTTCGAGCTCATTGATGTTCTTGAAGTTGTTTTCCGGGCGGGTTGCGTCCACCAATACGGTACCGGTATCTTCCACCAGCATCAGGTAACCGTTGTCGCCGAGTTTCTCCTCCCGAGCCATCTCGGTGAGCGACGCCAGGGATACATCCGCGGACATCACGCCAACCACCTGGCCACGGGCGTTTTCAATGCTGCGCGCCACCGCCACCAGGGTGACGTCATCCACCGCCCAGTAGTAAGCACTGCGGATCGCCACTTCGCCCGGGTTACGCATTGTCTCTTCATACCAGGGGCGCTTGCGCGGATCGTAGCCGGCAGAGACCTTGCCTTCCGGCCACTGCACATACCCCCCCTGCTCGGTGCCCATGTAGACATAGGCGAAACCGGGATGGGTATCGGCAAAGAGCGCCAGATTGGCGTAGATCTCACCTTCCAGACCGCCCGCCCGGGAGGGCTTCATATCGACATCCGGGCCGCCGTAGTAGGTGGGGATGGTACTGTCGGCGCTGCGAATGGCGGGCATCTTGGCCAGGTTGGTTATATCTTTGCTGATATCCTGGAAGAAGGCGCTGAATGAATCATCAACAGCTCTGACCTTCAGCTCACTTATTTCGGCGAAACGCTCTTCTGCGGCATTGCGCGAATGGGTAATGCTGTAGGCGGACAGCAAAACGCTGGGCACCAACACGGTAAACACGAACGCCAGCATCAGCTTCTGTTTGATTTTCATCTCTGCGCACTCTCGAACTGTCGTTGGATTTGTTGATCGGCACCCTGCCAAAACAAACCCTGTTAGTCTTTGGCGACATATCCATCTTGTAACAGCACGATATCCCGACCGGAAGGCTCCACACAATCGATCAGATCCAATACCCGATTGTAAAACTAGGATATCGGCCGGATCGGAACAACCTCAATTCTGATTGCGACATTACAGGCATAAAAAAACCCCGGCCGGGGCCGGGGTTTTTCGAAAGCTAAAACCAATTACTTGATTTTGGCTTCTTTGTAGATGACGTGCTTGCGAACAACCGGATCGTATTTCTTGAATTCGAACTTGTCCGGAGTGTTACGCTTGTTCTTGTCAGTAGTGTAGAAGTGACCAGTGCCAGCAGAGGAAACCAGTCGGATCTTTTCGCGTGCGCCTTTAGCCATGACCTAGCTCCTCAAACTTTCTCGCCACGGGCACGCAGTTCGGTCAGAACTGTGTCGATGCCCTTTTTATCGATGATGCGCATGCCCTTGGAGGAAACACGCAGACGAACGAAACGGTTTTCGCTCTCAACCCAGAAACGGTGCCAGTGCAGGTTCGGCAGGAAGCGACGACGCGTCTTGCGCTGAGAGTGGGAAACGTTGTTTCCGGTTACCGGGCGCTTGCCCGTTACCATGCAAACTCGAGACATTGTAATAAACCTTAATCTAAAAGGGTTAATTAACTTCTGTCAGATACTTATCGAGAGCGATGTTACGCCGCTCTCTCAGGCGGAGCGTCCAATAACCCGGACAAAATCCCGTACCATTAGGGACAGAAGGCCGCGTACTATACAGAGATAGCAATCGAAGCGCCAGCTTTTTTGGCTAATTAATCACCAGTTTCCAACAGAGAAGGGTCCCGTCTAACCGGCAGTTACAGCCAACCTCGCTCGGCGAAGGACACGCTCTCCCCGTCGCCGATCACAAGGTGATCCAGCACCCGCACATCGACCAGCGCCAGGGCATCGATCAAACGGTCGGTGATCTGACGGTCCGCCTGGGAGGGCTCGGCAACACCCGATGGGTGATTGTGCGCCAGAATCAGCGCCGCCGCCTGATGGCGCAGCGCCAGCGACACCACCTCGCGGGGATAAACACTGGCGGCGTTGATGGTGCCAAAGAACAGCGGCTCGAAGCGGATCACGCGATGACGGTTATCCAGCAGCAGGCAGGCAAACACCTCGCGGTTTTCATGCCGTAGCTGCGCCGACAGATAGCGCCGCACCGCCTGGGGGCTTTCCAGTGCAGAACCACGTTGCAGCTGCGCCTCAAGATGACGCCGCGACATCTCCATCACCGCCTGTAACTGCACATACTTTGCATCGCCAAGTCCCAGGGCTGCGCAGAACTGCTCCCTGGAGGACTCGATCAGCGGCCGCAGACCACCAAAAGTGGTTAACAGCTCCCGTGCCAGATCCACAGCACTTTTCCCCTTTACCCCGGTGCGCAGAAAGATCGCCAGCAGCTCCGCATCGGAGAGCGCCTCAGCGCCGCGGGCCAGCAGTTTTTCTCGCGGCCGCTCCTCGGCAGGCCAGTCCGTGATCGCCATTTGCCACCTCCCTGTGGTCCCGATCATGCCGTCTGCACTACGCAACACAGCATCAGAATGGTATCTTAAAGGGCTGGACTCTCCCAAGCCTCCATCCTGAATTCATCGGACACACAGGGTATGCACAGACTTACTAACCGCCGGATTCTTCTCGGTATCAGTGGCGGTATAGCTGCCTATAAAAGCGCTGAACTGACGCGCGTTCTGAAGGGTGCCGGGGCGGATGTCCGCGTGGTGATGACCGCGGCCGCCACCGAATTTATCACCCCGCTGACACTGCAGGCGCTGTCCGGCAACCCGGTACATCTGCAACTGCTCAATCCCGAAGCCGAAGCCGGCATGGGTCATATCGAACTGGCGAAATGGGCTGACCTGATTCTGGTAGCGCCTGCCAGCGCCGACTTTATCGCTCGTCTCGCCGCCGGCATGGGCGACGATCTGCTGACCACCCTCTGCCTGGCCAGCGATGCGCCCATCGCCCTGGCGCCGGCCATGAACCAGGCGATGTGGCGTGATCCGCGTACCCAGCAGAATATGCAGAGCCTGAAGGACAGCATAGATGTGCAGGTGTTTGGTCCCGGCAGCGGCTCCCAGGCCTGCGGCGACACCGGCCCCGGCCGCATGCTGGAGCCGGTCGAACTGGCCCAGCTGTGCGCCGAACAGTTCGACTTCCAGGCGCTGAGCGGCCGTCATGTCTGCATCACCGCCGGCCCTACCCGTGAGGCGCTGGACCCGGTGCGGTATATCTCCAATCACAGCTCCGGCAAGATGGGCTACGCCCTGGCTGAAGCGGCGCGCGATGCCGGCGCCCGCGTCACGCTGATCTCAGGCCCGGTCAACCTGGCCGCTCCTGATCGCGTCGAGCGGGTGCAGGTTGAAAGCGCCCTGCAGATGCTGGACGCAGCCATGGCTACGTTGCACGACTGCGACCTGTTTATCGCCGCCGCAGCAGTGGCAGATTACCGTCCGGTCGCCGTGGCCGAGCATAAGATGAAAAAGGGCTCGGACGAGATCATGGAACTGCGTCTGACCAAAAACCCGGATATCGTCGCCAGCGTCGCAGCCGCAGATTCACGTCCGTTCACCGTGGGCTTCGCCGCAGAGACCCGCGATGTACTGCAATACGCCCGCGATAAACTGACCCGTAAACGCCTGGATCTGATCATCGCCAACGACGTGTCCGCTGAGGGCATCGGCTTTAACAGCGACGAAAACGCCGTCACACTGATCGGCCCGAACAGCGAAGAAACGCTGCCGCAATCTTCGAAACAGCAGTTGGCTCGCCAACTGATCAACCGCATAGCAGAGCACTTCAATGAACAAACGAAAGCTACAGGTAAAGATTCTTGATGACCGCATCGGCGGCCAGTTCCCGCTGCCGGCTTACGCCACCGATGGCTCCGCGGGCCTGGACCTGCGCGCCTGCCTCGATGACGCGATCACCCTGGAGCCCGGTCAGACCGAACTGATCCCCACCGGCCTTGCGATCCACATCGAGGATCCGAACCTGTGCGCAATGATCCTGCCGCGCTCGGGCCTGGGCCATAAGCACGGTATCGTGCTCGGCAACCTGGTCGGCCTGATCGATTCCGACTACCAGGGCCAGCTGTTTGTCTCCTGCTGGAACCGTGGCGATACCACCTTCTCCGTGGAGCCGGGCGAGCGTATCGCGCAGATGGTGCTGGTTCCCGTGGTCCAAGCCGACTTCGAAGTGGTCGAAGAGTTTACCGACACTGACCGTGGTGACGGCGGATTTGGATCTTCCGGCCGCCATTGAGCCCAGCTCTATCTACAATGTTTCAACCAACTACTCAGCAAGGAGCACGGAATGAGTTTTGATTTGGAAACATTTGATGCCGGCGTTTTTCGCGCCTACGACATCCGCGGTATTGTTGGCGAGTCGCTGACTGAGCCGCTGGTCTACCATCTCGGTCGTGCCTTTGCCGCCAGCGCTCACAGCCAGGGAATTGGCGAAGTGATCGTTGGCGCCGACGGCCGACTCTCAGGGCCACGCCTGAAAGAGGTCCTCATCGAGGGCCTGCTTGAGGGCGGTGCTGACGTGATCGATATCGGCTATGTGCCAACGCCGGTACTCTACTTTGCCGCGCATCAACGCGCGCACCAGACCGGCATCATGATCACCGGCAGCCACAACCCGTCCGATTACAACGGCTTCAAGATGATGCTGGCCGGACACACCCTGTCCGGTGAAGAGATTCAGGAGCTGCGCACACGTATCGACCAGCGCGACTACACCGAAGGCAAGGGACAGCGCAGCGAAGAGGATGTGGCCGAAGCCTACCTGCAGCGCATTGCCGGTGATGTGCACGTCAACCGCCCACTGAAGGTTGTGGTGGATTGCGGCAACGGTATTCCGGGCATATTGGCGCCAGAACTGATCCAGCGCATGGGCGTGGAGATTATCCCGCTGTTCTGCGAGGTGGATGGTACCTTCCCCAACCACCATCCGGATCCGGGCAAGCTGAAGAACCTGCAGGATGTGATCGCCAAGGTGGCCGAAACCGGCGCTGACCTGGGCCTGGCCTTTGATGGTGACGGCGACCGCGTCGGCGTAGTCACCGAGAAGGGCAAGGTGATCTATCCCGATCGCGTGATGATGCTGTTCGCTGAGGACGTGGTATCACGTAACCCGGGCGCGGAGATCCTGTTCGACGTAAAATGTTCGCGTTTGCTGCCAAAAGTGATCGAAAATGCCGGCGGCAAGGCTACCATGTGGAAGACCGGCCACTCGCTGATCAAACGCAAGATGAAAGAGTGCGGAGCTCTGCTGGCCGGCGAGATGAGTGGCCACATCTTCTTCAAGGAGCGCTGGTTTGGTTTCGATGATGGTCTCTACAGCGCCGTGCGCCTGCTGGAGATTCTCGCTAAGCGCCACGAAACTGCCGACGAGATATTCAGCGCCTATCCTGAAGATATAAGTACGCCTGAGATCAATATTCAGGTGACCGAAGAGAACAAGTTCCAGATAGTCGACGCGCTTCAGCAACTGGAGTTTCCGGGTGGTGAAGCCAGCCGCATCGACGGCGTGCGTATCGATTATCCGGATGGCTGGGGACTGGTACGGGCCTCCAACACCACCCCCATGCTGGTACTGCGTTTCGAGGCTGAGAATGAGGCGGCGCTTGCGCGTATCCGCCATGAATTCCAGACCCGGTTGCACGCTGTCGACGCCAGCCTCGACATCCCCGACGAATAAGTCGGAGCCAGCCCGAGGAATGAGCGCCATCAGTAACACCCATATTCAGAGGATGAGTTAAATGCCCCTTAACCGTAGTCAGGCGATCTCCACCGCCCAGGTATTGTCAGAGGCAATGCCGTACATCCAGCGCTTTGTTGGCCAGACACTGGTGATCAAATATGGCGGCAACGCCATGATCGACGAGAAGCTCAAAGAGAGCTTCGCCCGCGATATCGTCATGATGAAGCTGATCGGCATCAACCCGATCGTGGTTCATGGCGGTGGTCCGCAGATCGGTGAGCTGCTGGAAAAGCTCAACATCGAATCCAAGTTCATCAACGGCATGCGGGTCACCGACGAGAAGACCATGGATGTGGTCGAGATGGTACTCGGCGGCATGGTGAACAAGGAGATTGTCGGCCTGATCAACGCGGCCGGCGGCAAGGCGATCGGCCTGACCGGTAAGGATGGCGAACTGCTGCGCGCGCGCAAGCTCAAGGTGAAACACAAGACACCGGAGATGGAAGCGCCGGAGATCATCGATATCGGCCATGTGGGCGAGGTTGATCGCGTTAACGTGCGGGTACTGGAGATGCTGGTCAACTCCGACTTTATCCCGGTGATCGCGCCGATCGGCGTTGATGCCGAGGGCCACTCCTACAACATCAACGCCGACCTGGTCGCCGGCAAGGTGGCCGAGGTGCTGCAGGCGGAAAAACTGATTCTGCTGACCAATATCGCAGGTCTGATGGACAAGGACGGCAAGGTACTGACCGGTCTGTCTACCCGCCAGGTCGATGAGCTGATCGAAGATGGCACCATCTACGGCGGCATGCTGCCGAAGATCGGCTGCGCCCTCAGCGCCGTGAAAAGCGGTGTGAACAGCGCCCATATCATCGACGGCCGGGTCGAGCACTCCTGCATGCTGGAGATCTTTACCGATGAGGGTGTCGGCACCCTGATTACCAACCGAAACCTAGGCTAAGGACCCTGGATGAGCGAAGTACAGCAGGAACGTAAAATTTCCCGTCGCGAGCAGATCTTGCAGTCGCTCGCGCAGATGCTGGAGGGCAACCCGGGCGCCCGCATCACCACCGCCGCCCTGGCCCGCGAAGTGGGGGTGTCGGAAGCGGCGCTCTATCGCCACTTCCCGAGCAAGGCACGGATGTTCGAGGGCCTGATCGGCTTTATCGAGGATACCCTGTTTTCCCGTGTTAACCTGATCGTCGGCTCCGAGGTCAGCGGTAAACGCAAGTGCGAACAGATCCTGACACTGCTGCTGGCATTTGTGGAAAAGAACCCGGGCATGGCCCGTATCCTGACCGGCGATGCCCTCTCCGGTGAAACCGAACGCCTGCGCAACCGGGTGAATCAGCTGTTTGAACGGCTGGAAACCCAGCTCAAGCAGATCATGCGCGAAGCGGAAGTCAGAGAGGGGCTGCGAACGGAGATTCCTGCCGGTTCCACAGCCAACCTGATTCTCGCCACCGCTGAAGGACGCATCCGCCAGTTTGTGCGCAGCGAGTTCAAGCGCAGACCGACGGAGTTCTGGCCAGAACAGTGGGCACGCCTTGCCCAGGGTCTGTTCCGCGCCGCCTGAAGCTGACAAGCGTCACAGCGCCTCCCACTACCCCGGCCGCCGTAAAGGTGCCGGGGTAGTGCTTTTTATCAACACCGCACCACAAAAAACGCACCACCCATAACAAGCAGAAAATAACGAACAACAAGAACAGGAAAGTTCATGTCCACTCCCCTCAAAGGCCCGCTCTCGGGTCGCCCCTGGGCCATAGGTCTCGCCGTACTCGGCCTGATGCTGGCCGCCATCAACCTGCGTGGAGGCCTCGTCGTCGTCGGGCCGCTGGTGGAAGATATCCGCCACAACCTCAATTTCAGCGCCAGTCAGTTCAGTACCCTGACCACCCTGCCGCTGCTCTGTTTCGCCTTTGTCTCTGCACTGGTGCCTTTGCTGACACGCAAGATCACCCCTCCACTACTGGTGCTGGGGGCGCTGCTGCTGATCAGCACCGGCGCCGTCCTGAGGGTGATGCCGCCGTTCCAGATTATCCTGCTCGGCACACTGCTGATCGGCTCCGCCATCGCCCTGCTCAATGTGCTGATTCCCGGCCTGGTGAAGGCTTATTTCCCCAATCACACCGGCGTGATGACCGGTATTTACTCGGTGACACTGTCCGCCGGCGCCGGGCTCGGCGTTTACCTGGCGGTGCCGCTGCGTGATGCATTTATGGACTGGCGTGCGCCGATGCTGCTCTGGGCGCTGCTGCCGCTGCTATGCCTGCCGCCCTGGCTGTTTCTGCTGCGGGTGCATACGCAAAGCTATCAGCCGCCCAAGGCGAAAAGGCCACCGCTATGGCGCAACCGCCGCGCCTGGGCCATAACCGGCTACATGGGCCTGCAGTCCACCTGCTTCTACAGCATCGCCACCTGGCTGCCCAACATGCTGATCGATAACGGTCTGTCCGACCTGGCCGCCGGACAGGCAGCCTCGCTGGTCAACCTGGCCGGCGTGCCGGCCAACCTGCTGACACCGATGATCGCCACCCGGATGCAGGATCAGCGACCGCTGGTGATCGGGCTGTTTACCCTGACCTTCACCGGACTGGCCGGCCTGCTGCTGATGCCGCCTCTGGCCTGGCTCTGGGCCTCACTGATCGGTCTCGGCATCGGAGGCGCATTGAGCCTTGCGCTGACTCTGTTTGCGCTGCGCAGCGAGAACACGACACAGGCGCTGGCGCTGTCCGCCATGGCACAGTCCGTGGGTTACCTGATCGCCGCCATGGGCCCGCTGGTGATCGGCGCGCTGCATGACCTGACCAGTGGATGGGGGATTGCATTGGCGCTGCTATTGGCGCTGCAAGTGGGACAGATGCTGTCGGGAGTGGTAGCCGCCAGGCCAGGAACGCTCAGCGACTGATTCCGCCGAGGATCAGTGCGCGGTCTGCCGCGCCAGAAGACGCCTCTGCGCGTCTTCGATCTCGTTCAGGTAGGCCGCTGCCGACATCTGCACTATGCCCAGTTCACCCAGCGTCGGCAGCATGGTTTGCAGTACTGAAATCGTTTGCGGATGGGGATGACCGATCACCACCGCGCGCCCTTCGGTCAAAGCCAGATCCACCGCGCGCTGGAATTCGTGAGTGATCGCTTCGACCGAGAGATCATTGTCGAGAAACACATTGCGCTCCACCGAGGGAACACCGGCAGAGTGCGCCACGGCCATCGCCCGGGTATCCGCTGTGGTGCGCGAGTCGATGAAGAATAAGCCGCGGTTGTGGATAACCTCCATCACCCAGCTCATGGGTTCATCAAGCTGAGTGAGCAGGCTGCCCATATGATTGTTCACACCGATCGCCTCGGGGATAGAATCCAGCGCAGCGTTGAGCTGCTGCTGCATCTGCTCCCGGGACTGCTGTGGCGTCAGTGCCCCCGGCCCCAGCTTGAGGTGGCGCATATTCTCCATCGGCGCATGCAGAATCACCTCTTTCCCTTCGCTTGTAGCTTCGAGGCTGAGTTCGCGGGAGTGAGGTCGAAACGGCAAAACGGCGTAGGTGATGGGCCCTGGCAGTGCCAGAGCCGCCCGGCCCCGTTCCAGACTGAGGCCCATATCATCGATGATCAGCACCAGCTTGGGCCGCTCCGCCAGTGGCGCAGCCCAAGCCGGAAGGGCCAGCAGACAAAGCGCTACCAGCCAAAGCCTGACGGCCATCGCCATCGAATCAGCCCTGATTCAGCTGGTTCGCTGAAACGATGTTCAGCGCCTTAAGCAGGTTAAGCGCCTGGTAAAGCTGGATGTCACGTTCGGCCAGGTGGGCATCGCCATTGCCGGCCAGACTGTCTTCCTCACCGTTCTCCAGATGGCCTACCAGATCACGCTCTTTCACCAGGTTTTCATGTTCAACCTGGGTCAGGCGCCCCTCTTCAATCATCACATCCGGGTGTATGCCCTGAGCCTGGATAGAACGGCCGCTCGGCGTGTAATAACGCGCCGTGGTCAGCTTGACGGCACGGTCACTGCCCAGCGGCAGTACGGTCTGCACCGAGCCCTTACCGAAGCTGTCGGTACCCATCAGTACGGCACGGTGATGGTCCTGCAGCGCACCGGCAACGATCTCGGAAGCCGAGGCGGAGCCACCATTGATCAGCACCACCAGCGGCAGATCTGGAGCCTGGGTCTCTGCCTGGGCGCTGAACTCCAGCTGGGAGCTGGGCAGGCGGCCCTCGGTATATACGATCAGGCCATCATCAAGGAAGGTATCGGCCACATCGACGGCGGCCTGAAGCACGCCACCGGGGTTATTACGCAGATCCAGCACCAGCCCTTCGAGCGGCTGCTCCTGCTGCATCTCGTTGATCGCCTTACGCATATCCTCGGCGGTGTTGAGCTGGAACTGGGTCAGGCGCAGATAGCCGTATCCAGGCTCGAGCAGACGGTTCTTGACGCTGGCAACCTTGATGGCATCACGTACCAGGGTGACCTCAAACGGCTTCTCGATCCCGTCACGGACGATGGTCAGCACAATTTCGCTGCCGATCTCACCTCGCATCAGTTCCACCGCTTCGTTCAGCGGCATTCCCTGCACCGGCGTATCGTCAAGCTTGATGATCAGGTCGCCCGCCTTGATGCCGGCACGCTGAGCCGGGGTATCATCGATCGGGGCGATCACACGCACAAAGCCATCTTCCTGGCCTACCTCGATGCCCAGACCGCCGAACTCTCCGCTGGTGTGCACCTGCAGGTTTTCGAACGCTTCCGGTTCCAGGTAGGAAGAGTGCGGGTCCAGCCCCGACAGCATGCCGCGGATGGCGTCTTCCAGCAGTGTTTTGTCATCCACCGGCTCCACATAGGCATCCTTGATGCGGCCGTAAACTTCGGCAAACATGCGTAACTCTTCCAGTGGCAGCGTCGCCTGCGGTTCTGAGCCCTCAGGCTCCTGGGACCAGGCGGTCACCGGCAAAGCCAGGGTCGCCGAAAGCCCGAGCAGCAGAGAGGTTCGTTTTACACTGGCAAGAAGATTCATAGCTTATCCTTGAAGTGATTTTCAGCGGTCCGCCAGCCAAGGGGCCGGATCGATAGAGCGCCCGCCTTTGCGGATCGCGAAATAGAGGCCGGTTTCATCATAACCGCCACTGTCGCCGGTGGTCGCAACCACATCACCCGGTCTGACCCAGGTGCCGGTCTCGCGCAACAGGCTCTCATTGTGTCCATACAAACTCATATAACCGCCGCCATGGTCAATGATCAAGAGTAAACCGTATCCACGCAGCCAATCGGCAAACACCACACGGCCTGAATGCACGGCATGCACTTCACGCCCGGTGCGGGCACCGATCAACACGCCTTCGTAGGCCAGGTCATTCACTTTCTGGCCAAAGCCGCGTTTGATACTGCCATCCACTGGCCAGGGTAGTTTGCCCTTGAGCTTGTCGAAGTCCTGATTGGCGGTTTCCAGCTGGGAGCGCCGGATCGATTCCCGAAGCTGCTCCAGCAGACTCTGTAGCTGGGTCTGGTTCTTCTGCAGCCCGGACAGACGCTGCTGATCCTGCGCCATCGCCGACTTCAGTTTGGCCAGGCTGGTTTCCCTCTGCTGGCGGGCAGACTCAAGTTTGCGCTGCTGTGCTTCCAGCTCTTCACGCTTGGCAAACAGCGCGGCGCTGGTATCGGCAGCCTGAGAGCGGGTCGCGTTGAGCGCCTCAAGCTGGGTACGGTAGGTTTGCATCTGTTCGATCAGTTGCGCGTTGAGCTGATCGTAATAATAGATCAGGCGCTCGACCCGCGCCGGGTCCCGATCGGTGAGCATCAGTTGCAGTTGCGGCTGGCGGCCTTCGCGATACTGGGCGCGTAACTGTTCCTGCACGCGCCCCGCGCTGGCCTCGACCTGGCGTTCGAGCTCAGCCTCACGCTCTTCCAGTCCATCCAGGTCGGTACCCAGACCGTCGATCTCGCCGTTGAGCTGACGCAGCTGTGCAGAAACCTCGCTGATCTGCTTCTCGCTGTCGCGCAGAGCCTGCTGCTGCTCCTTCTGTTCCGAACGCTGACGTTCGATACCTCGCTGCACCGAGGCGATCTCATCCTTGAGCGCTGCAATCCGCTTCTCGGTTTCACGCGCCTCCTGCTCGCTCGCCGCCATTGATGGCAGCGAAACAAGCAGCACGAGCATCAGTAGTAAAAGGCGCATGAATCAGGTCCAGAGGCCCCGTATCAGTTGAAGTGTGCCAGGTTTTTGCCACCCATCTCTGCCGGCGCATCCAGCTCCATCAAAGCCAGCAGGGTGGGAGCCAGGTCACAGAGAGCACCTTCGTCGAGCCTCAGCTCGGCGGCACGCGGGCCATCGTAGATCAGCGCCACAGGCCAGTTGGTGTGAGAGGTGTGCGGTTGTCCGGTTTCCGGGTTAACCATCAGTTCGACGTTACCGTGGTCAGCGGTGATCAGCGTTTCACCCTCCACTTCCGCCATCGCCGCCAGAACACGGGCCAGGCAGTCGTCGAGCACTTCCACCGCCTTGACCGCGGCATCAAACTTGCCAGTGTGGCCAACCATGTCGCCATTGGCGAAGTTGCAGACGATCAGGTCAAACTTGCGGCTGAGGATCGCCTCGACCAGTTTGTCGGTAACCTCCGGCGCACTCATCTCCGGCTTGAGATCGTAGGTGGCAACCTGCGGCGAGGGCACCAGGATACGTTCTTCGCCCGGATAAACCGCCTCTTCACCACCGTTGAAGAAGAAGGTGACGTGGGCATATTTTTCGGTTTCAGCGATGCGCAGCTGGGTCTTGCCCAGGCTGGAGAGATACTCGCCGAGACCGTTGTAGAGTTTTTCCGGCGGATAGGCACAGCTGGCGGGGATACTCGCCGCATACTGGGTCAGCATCACGTAGTCGGCCAGGGCCGGTCTCACCTTGCGCTCGAAGCCATCGAAGTCGTCTTCGACGAAGCAGCGGGTAATTTCACGGGCGCGGTCCGGACGGAAGTTAGCGCAGATCAGCGCATCGCCATCCTTGATCAGGCCTTTCGGGTGACCGGCCATATCGGTGATCACGGTGGCGGTGACGAACTCATCGTTTTCGTCACGGGCATAAGCCTCGGCCAGCGCCTGCTGGGCTGACTGGGCCCGCTGGGTCGACTCACCAGCGGTCATCGCATCATAGGCCTGCTGCACACGATCCCAGCGGTTATCGCGGTCCATGGCGAAGTAGCGCCCCACCACGGTGGCGATGGCACCTACACCCAGCTCACGGAATTTCGCTTCGGTTTTAGCAATAGAGGGCTCAGCGGAGCGCGGCGGCATATCGCGGCCATCGAGAATCGCATGCAGATACACTTCTTTGGCGCCGCGCTTCACTGCGACTTCGGCCAGCGCAAGCATGTGGTCTTCATGGCTGTGTACGCCACCCGGCGACAGCAGACCCAGCAGGTGCACCGCACGACCCGCGGAAATCGCCTTGTCCATCGCAGCGGTCAGCACCGGATTCTCGGCAAAGCTGCCGTCCTCGATCGCCTTGGTGATGCGGGTCAGGTTCTGGTACACGATCCGACCGGCACCGATATTCATATGGCCAACCTCGGAGTTGCCCATCTGCCCTTCCGGCAGCCCCACCGCCATGCCGGAGGTCTTGATCCGGCTGTTGGGCTTGGACGCGAGCAGCTTGTCCCAGGTCGGCGTCTGCGCCGCCTGAATGGCCGAGGACGGGGTCGCTTCGATACCGAAGCCATCGAGAATAATCAGTGCTTTGGTTGAACGTGCTTGAGTCATCACAAATATCTATTCAATCTGATTTATATTTCGGAACTGACCGCTCGTTCTCGGCGTACTGTCGCGTTAATGCACCGCTTTCAACGAGATTGATCTGGATTCCGGCTAGCGCCAATAGTTCCGTTGGGCTGCATAGATCTGGTCGGATCAGTTTACCCTACCTTGCCCCCCGACGGCCAAATTCCTGGTGCAAACCTTATCCAGCGCGCCACGCCCATGTATACTGTGCGGCCTGTTGACTAGCCCCCAATTAGGGAAGCCTTATGGATCGCGTGATTGAATTTGTCTCTCAACATTATTACCTGATTGCAGCCTGGGTTCTGACCCTGGCGATGCTGCTCTGGACCGAGAGCCGCAAGTCCGGCAAATCGGTGTCTCCCGCCGAAGCCACCCGCCTGATCAACAAAGATGGCGCCACCGTTATCGATATCCGCCCGAAGAAAGAGTGGGATACCGGTCATATTACCGGCGCACTGCACCTGCCGCTGGCCGATCTGGACAAACGCATGGGTGAGATCAAGGCAGATAAATCCAAGCCTGTTATCGTAGTCTGCAATGTCGGTCAGGCTGCAGCTTCTGCGACCAAGAAGCTCAAGGCTGAAGGCTTTACCCAGGCTATCCGTCTCTCCGGTGGCATGACCGAGTGGCGCGGCCAGAACATGCCCGTGGTGAAATAATGCAGCCCGTCGAAATCTATCTGACGCGCTGGTGCCCCTTTTGCTCGCGGGCGATCATGCTGCTCGAGCATAAGGGTGTGAGCTACAACGCCATCGATGTGGATACCGATCCAACGCTGCGCCAGACCATGATGCAGCGTGCCAATGGCCGTCATACCGTACCGCAGATATTCATCGGTGAAACCCACGTCGGCGGATGCGACGAACTCTTCGCGCTGGAGCGGCGCGGCGAGCTGGATCCACTGCTGGCAGACTGAGCACCGACCTGTTACCCATCAAAGGAAAATCCGATGTCCGAGAACCAACAGAAACAGCCCCAGTTCGCGCTGAAGCGCGTTTACCTGAAAGACGCTTCTCTGGAAACTCCTGCTGCTCCCGGTGTATTCACCAAGCAGTGGCAGCCGGAAGTAAACCTTGATATCAACACCCGCAGCTCCTCTCTGGATCCGGAACACTACGAAGTTGTTCTGTCCCTGACCGTGACCGTCAAAAACGAAGGCGAAGCTGCATTCCTGATCGAAGTTCAGCAGGCAGGCATCTTCCTGCTGGCCGGCCTCGGCGAAGCGGAAACCAAGCACACCCTGGGCGCTTTCTGCCCGAACCTGCTGTTCCCTTACGCTCGCGAAGCGATCGACAACCTGGCCTCCAAGGCTAGCTTCCCGGCTCTGATGCTGGCACCGGTCAACTTCGACGCGCTGTACGCTCAGCAGCAGCAAAAAGCCGCAGAAGCCGAAAAGCACTGATCGGCAAGCAGCTTACGGACCGCGGATTCATGCTGTTTCCGCGGTCAGTTCCTACTCCTCACCCTCTTCCCTGTCCCATTTCCGCCGTGTAGCGAAATACTCACGGTTGAAACGCTCGAAATATCCCTCCAGATGGCTTGCAGCCGCCCTATCCTCCTGCAACTCCAACAAAGCTATAGCCACCTCAGCCGTGCACAGATGATGCGCCACCGTTGAACGCCTGAGTGTATAGCTGGATACCCGGTCCGATTTCGGTTCGATCACCGGCAGGTGCTGCAGATAACGGCTGTGCCTGAACATACGCCGCGCCTGGCGCCAGGTTCCATCAAGAATAATGAAGGCGGGAATCCTTCCGTCTGCCGGTGGTTTTGCAACCATGCGCTGCTGGTAGTCCTCCCCTTCAGGAAAGACCAGGCAGGGGAAATAGGCCGGATCATTCAGCGCGTCAAGCAACGCCTGGGGCGGCTCGGTCCGCGACCATTCAAAAACCCGCGTGCCGTGAATGCTATCGGCGATCAGCTTGCCGGTATTGGTCGGTTTATAGAATTCGTTATGATGCATCAGCAACCAGAATTCGCAGTTCGCAGCGACACTGGACTGATGCTCACAGATACAGGACTCGATAGCCAGACGGCAGGTCTCGCAACGCTTTACGCCGGCGCCACGGGCCAGATACGGCCTGCGCGCGGGATCTTTGATATTGGACATAAGTTATATGGGTTCAAGCTGAAAATGCATCTGGTGCGCACTATACTGGCTTTCCCTGTAACGGCAACTGTGGCGGGAGGTCGCCCTGAATGCAAAAGCATTTCAATACGCTGATACCGCCACAGCCCGAAATCCTGATCTCCCTTGCCCGAGCCTTTCAGGCCGAAGATCCTGACCAGCGTCAGATCGCAGATCTGCTGCGTAAGGATGTGGCGCTTTACTCTATGATACTGAAAGCGGCCAACAGCCCCTACTATGGCCTCGCCGTGGAGATCACCTCGGTTGAACGGGCCCTGAGCCTGCTCGGGTTCCAGCGGATATTCAGCCTGGTCAGGCTGACATTGATGAAAAACTCTCTGCAGAAAACCGGCCGTATGGAACGCTTCTGGGATACAGCTCAGGATGTCAGCGAGTTATCCACAGTGATCGCCCAACGCCTGACACGATTAAACAAGGATGATGTTTACACCTGCGGCATGCTGCATGACTGCGGGCTGCCCTTGATGGTGCAGGGATTCGATAACTATCGCGACTTCCTGCTGAAAAATGGCAACCTCAGCGCCGCAGAGCTGGAACAGGCCGAGACCCAGCAGTTCGGTTTCAGCCATTACCGGGTTGGCGCTCGGATGGCCGAGCGATGGCTGCTGCCACAGTATATCGCCGACACCATACGCCTCCAGCCTCAGATCGACGCCGTGCTCGAAGACCGGATCGAGGTAGCTGACCATACCCGTGAGCTGCTCTGCGTACTGACCCTGGCCCAGGATATCAGCGAGGCATACCGCTACTACTGGCGTATCTCTCCCAAGCAGGAACTGTCGCGACTCCAACCGGCACTTGCCCATCTCGGCATTGTCGATCTGGACTATCTGAACCTGAAAGATGAGATTCTCGAAGGCATGGGCGCCTGAGAGCAGCGCCACAGCGTTTTAACGATAAGCATCCATCCAGCTCAACCCGCTCTGAGTTAAACCCTGAGGGATATACTCACACCCCACAGAGCCACGGTAACCCAGCTCATCCAGCTGTTTCAGGATATAGGGGTAATTCAGTTCGCCAACATCCGGCTCGTGCCGGCCGGGTACTCCTGCTATCTGCACATGCTCGGTGAGCATGAAAAGCTCCTGCATCGTCTGAGTGACCCGGCCCTGCATCATCTGGCAGTGATACAGATCCAGCTGCAGGCCAACATTTCCTTCTCCTATCTCTTCGATCAGCATCTTCGCCTGATTGGGATAGTTCACCAGGTAACCCGGCATATCGCGGTTGTTGATAGGCTCGATCATCAGTCTTAAACCTTGCTTGCCCGCCTGTTGGGCGGCGTAGCGCATATTAGCGATATAGCGGGCCTGGGCTTGCTCCAGGGATACACCTTCCCCCACGATCCCGGCCATCACATGAATAAGCAGATTACCAAGAACGCCGGCATACGCGATCGCCTGCTCTATACCTTCGGCAAACTCGTCCTCTCGGCCGGGCAGACAGGCCAGTCCCCTTTCCCCCGTTGACCAGTCGCCGGGAGGAGCGTTGAACAGCACCTGTTCCAGATTATGCGCATCCAGCCTCTGCTTAATCTCATCCGCGGGGTAGTCGTAAGGGAATAGATATTCGACGGCATCAAATCCAGCCCCAGAAGCCGCTTCAAAGCGCTCCAGAAAGGGTAACTCAGTAAATAGCATCGACAGGTTGGCGGCAAATCTGGGCACGGCGCGATCCCTCTTTGTGGTTTTTTGTTTGATGCTAGGGTGTTGGTAGCTGAAGGGGAAGGGAACTGGCCAGATATTTACTGCGGTCTGAACTGGAATCAGCTACCGGCGCGACGACCTCGTCGCGATCAGCCATCGAGCTTTGGATTATCCACCGTGCTGGCTTCGATCGGCACGGGCGTACCTCCCGTGCTTCGGTGCGGTGGCAGGATCGCTTTGCGTAGGAGGGGCGCCATCGCCCCGATTACCAGGGGATTATGCTTGGGTCGTTCAGTGCGTGAGGAGGCTTGGGTGGATGAACTGTAGTGATCGGGAGCGGTGGAGCATTGGCTGCTATAGGTCGATGGTGAAGGGCTGAGCTGGCTGTAAGGGTGAACAGCGATGACCTGCTTTAGGTGCCTGCCTGCTTTCCGGGGCTTATTATGCCAGCGTTCGGAAGGATCTCGGAGGATGACCTACAGTGATCAGAAGCGCTGCTTCTGACCCTACGGGCGTCGGCTGAGCCGACGTCCAAAGCCGTTCCTGCGGAACAGGGCTTTGTCACATGGGCCTGTGTAGTACACAGCAGATCACACCACCCAAATACAAAAAACCCCAGTACCAACGGTACTGGGGTTCTTCGTATTAGGTGCCTGGCGATGACCTACTCTCACATGGGGAAGCCCCACACTACCATCGGCG
>NZ_FNVQ01000020.1 GCF_900108065.1 Marinobacterium lutimaris
TGTAGTGGTCAACGAATACCGGACAGTAAGTTAAGCTTTTCTTCTACCTTCCCGGGCGGCACTCCATCGTTGTACTGATGGGGGCGCTGCCAGTTGTAACGCTCCATCAAGTAAAAACTGATATCGCGTTGGGCTTCCTGAACTGACGAGTAACCAGCGTCAGGCATCCACTCACTTTTGTAACTCCGGAATAGCCTTTCCATCGGTGCGTTGTCCCAGCAGTTGCCACGACGGCTCATACTTTGTTGAATGCGGTAACGCCACAGCCGCTGACGGAATACACGGCTTGCATACTGACTTCCCTGATCAGAGTGGAACAGAAGCCCAGCCGGCCTTCCTCGCTGCTCAAAAGCCATATCGAGCGCCTTCACCACCAAGGCACCATCTGGACGTTCAGAGAAGGCCCATCCGACAATACGGCGAGAAAACAGGTCGAGCACAACAGCCAGATAACACCACCGGTTCTGCACCCAGACATATGTGATGTCGCCACACCACGCCTGATTCGGCGCGGTAGCATCAAACTCCCGATTGAGGCGGTTGGGGATATCGGGGCGCTCGATCGTCGCCTGTTTATAGGCGTGTGGCCCTGGCTGTTTGCAGATCAGGTTCATTTCCCGCATCAAGCGCCGGACTTTGAACCGACCCACGTCAAAACCATTCTCCTGCATCAGGACTGTGATCGTGCGACTGCCAGCGGAGCTACGGCTTTGTGTAAACAGCTCGTTGACCTTGGCACGCTGTTCCAGGCGTTCAACATCGACACACGATCTCGTCATGCGGTGCTCGTAATAACTGGAGCGGGCAATATCAAAGGCGCCACAGACCATCTCGACAGGCTCATGCTCACTTAATTGGTCTATCAGCGCGTACGATCGAGTTCGTCCGACATCAAGAGAGCGGTAGCCTTTTTTAGTATCGCTTTCTCCCGCTCCAAGCGGTTGATGCGGGCCTCTAGCTCTTGAATCTTCTGCTGCTCTGGCGTGAGTGCCTTGGCTTTCGGAGTCACACCATCCCGTTCCTCTCGAAGCTGCTCGACCCAGCGCCGCAATGGACTAACTCCAACATCGACGGCTCTGGCCGCTTCGGCAACGGAATACCCTTGATCGACCACCAGACTGGCTGCTTCGCGCTTAAACTCAGTTGAAAACGAACGACGCTGTTTTGCCATTGAACACCTCTCCTTCGGTGGCGACTGTACCACCTAAATCGGTGTCCGGAATCATTGAACCACTACA
>NZ_FNVQ01000008.1 GCF_900108065.1 Marinobacterium lutimaris
CTTAGAAATTCAAGTGGTTGGAAAACCGCCTCGCTGGTCGTCTGCAACCCCGAAGGGCGTGTCGTCTCAAGCGAGGAGGCGCATTCTACAGACCTACCGGAGGGAGTCAACAGCCTTTTTGGAAATAATTTACAAAAACTTCAAAGCGCCCTTTTGGGGCTGTAAACAGGCCATAAGAAAGGGAGCTAAGGCTCCCTTTCTTCACACTCCCTTCGATGCAGGAAAATCATCCAGAGACATAGCTTAACGGTACCACCGTACTCCAGAGAATCACCGTAGCGGCCAGCAGACCTACCAGCACTACCAGACCCACGGTGAGGATAGAGGTTGAAAAGAAGAATGCGCGGTCTTCCGGAATCTGCATGATCTCCGGTACACCACTGTAGAGCAGGTAGACCGAGTAGCTCAGCGCTATCAATCCCACGATGACGTTGAACCACAGCATGGGGTATAGACCTGCAAGCCCAGACAGGAACAAAGGTGTCGCGGTAAAGGTTGTCAGCACCATGCACTCGTCAAAGCTCACGCTGCCGCCATAGGTTTTCTCCATCCAGCGGATCGTATAGGCGATGAAGCCAACGGCG
The DNA here is from genome assembly GCF_900108065.1 of Marinobacterium lutimaris. Classification (GTDB taxonomy): domain Bacteria; phylum Pseudomonadota; class Gammaproteobacteria; order Pseudomonadales; family Balneatricaceae; genus Marinobacterium_D; species Marinobacterium_D lutimaris. The sequence continues at coordinate 585 of NZ_FNVQ01000008.1, forward strand.
ACCCACATCGCGATATAGAGCGCGATCGCTGCGGGTAACGCACTGGACACTGAAAGTTTTACGTAATCGGAACCGGTAATACTCCAGCCTACCTGAGTAGTACCTATAAACAGCGCTATAGCCGGGATTGCGGCCAGTACGCTGATCTGGGCGAGGAACACATGTGTTGTGGAGTAATGCTCACTCTTGATTGAGCGCCACTCCCGCTTCGGGTGATAGAACACCCCCATCATGTGCTGCAGGAACATACGTCTACCCTCCTAACGAACGGCTATTGTTATTTTCCCGTCCGTGTTGCTTTGCAGATTGGTCTTCAGGCATGGCGTGAGGATTCACGATTCCGCCTTTCCATCACCCGCTTTCCAGCGGACTTTTTACAGCTGCAGTTTCAAGTAGTGATCAACAAGAAGTATGGCAAACAACGCCATGATGTACAGGATCGAGAAGCGGAACATTTTCATCGGATCCGCAGCCTCACGCGTACTGTACAGACGCCAGGCCCAGTAAAGCAGGCGAGCATCTATTACCAGTACGCAGGCCAGATAGATCAGACCACTGAGACCAATAAAATATGGCAAGAAGGTCAGCAGCACGGTTATCAGCGTGTATAAAAGAATCTGTAACCGGGTGAAGTTCTCTCCATGGGTGATCGGCAGCATCGGAATCCCCGCACGGGCATAATCATCCTTGCGAGCGATACACAGCGCCCAGAAATGAGGTGGCGTCCAGGCGAAGATAATCAGCATCAGCAACAGACCGTCTGCAGTGATCTGGCCGGTGACGGCAACCCAGCCTATCAACGGCGGCGCCGCACCCGCTACGCCACCTATCACGATGTTCTGCGGCGTAGCCCGTTTCAGAAACGCGGTGTAAACGAAGGCATAACCGATCAGCGAACCGAGCGTCAGCCAGGCTGTGAGCGGATTGACCGTTAGCGCCAGCAAGGCGATACCCGCGATACCCAGCAACGCGGCAAACACCACCGCCTGTAAAGGCGTCACCCTCCCCTGTGGCAGGGGACGGCGAGCGGTGCGCGCCATACGAGCGTCTATCCCCTGATCCAGCACATGATTCACCGCTGCTGCCGAGGCCGCGGCCAGCCCAACCCCGAGATTGGTCAATAGCAGCAGGGGCAATGACGGCAATCCAGAGGTTGCCAGACACATTCCCACCACCAGGGTTAGCAACATCACTGCAATGACTTTTAGCTTGCAGAGCGCCAGGTAATCGCGCCAGCCCGCCTTACCGACTATCTCTGGTCTAGCCAGGGGATAGGTAGCCATGAATGACCTCCGTTCGCGTCCGCTTTACAAAAGCCCTGCCGTAAACGGCCATCACCGCTAGCAGCAGCATAACCGCTGCGGCGTGATGAGCCGTCGCTAAAGCCAGGGGTAACTGGAAAATCACGTTGAGCACTCCCAATGCAATCTGGCCACAGGTCACCACCCAAACCAGCCCAAGCCAAGGCATCAGGGAGTGGTTCTCGCGCAGGCGCCAGGTTGCCATCAGCAGGGAAATAACAAACATCAGCGCGCCGAGCCGGTGGCTGATCTGGATAGCAGCCCGCGCCTCAGCCGGAAGCAGGCCGCCCTCATAGTTGGGACCAAGAGGAACCACCGGATTCATCCCGGTAGCAAAATCATATTCGACCGAGCTCTCCTGATGACAGACCAGCCAGTGATCGCACGCCCAGCCTGCGTAGTTTGTGCTGGTCCAGCCCCCCAGTGAAATCTGAATAAACAGCGCCGCGACGAGCATCACCGCCCCAACATCTGGGTGACGATCGGTTTGCAGGCCATGATCTTTCAATACACTCAGCCTTTGGCGCAGCCTCACCAACAGGGCAAGAGTGGTCATTCCACCCAGCAGATGCAGAGTGACCACCCAGGGAACCAGCTTGAGAGTCACCGTCCACATGCCGAACAGCCCTTGAACGATCACCAGCACGAGCAGACCGCAGGAGAGCACAACGGGATAGCCTTCAAGCTTGCGCTTACGCATTGCAAGCAGCGCCTGCAAAAGAATCAGTAAACCCAACAGTGAAGCGGCATAACGATGCACCATCTCCAGCCAGCCTTTTTTCAGATCCACCACATGGCCAGGGAAATCGATCAGGATCCGCTCTTCAACCTGATGCGCTGACGGCAACACGAAATGCCCATAACAGGCCGGCCAGTCAGGGCAACCCAGACCCGCATCATTAAGACGGGTCCAGCCGCCGAGCAGAACCACCACAAGAGCAAGCCCTATGGACAGATTGACCAGGCGCAGGCTGACGTTCAGATTCATGCCCACCTCCGACTCAGCCTAGCTGAGATGCCTTAAGCAGACGCTTGAGATCCTTAAGCAGCGGCTTGCCGATCAGCTCAGGCCCGTACTTCAGCACCAGATTGCCGTTGGGATCAATCAACCAGACGCCCTGCTCCATGTCGAGCGTTTCCGCCTCGGCCACATGCACACGCAACCGGGTCGAATCCCGTCCGAGCGCATCATGAATGGCCTTAAGCTGCGCCACCTGGCTCTGACAGTTTTGCCGACACTCGCTTTCAGGCTTGACCAGCAGGGTCCAGTGCCCTGTGTATAACTCGCTGCTGCCGCCCCATTGGTTCAGCGTGAGTACCGGGTTCTGCAATTCACCTTGATTGGTACCCCCGCCTGTCAGAGAAAACTCCTGGGTATAGGCCAAAAACGCTGTCCCCATGGGTATCAGCGCTGTCGCCCAGATCGCCCAGAGAGTCAGTCGTGATGCTGTTTTCTTGTTATTTTCCATTCCAGCACTCCTCCCAGAATCAGCAGGGTCAGCGCTAACGCAAACCACTGCACCGCGTAGCCTAGGTGCCTTTCCGGCGGCATCTGCCCCGCACCGGGGACCCTCGCCTTAACTCCCTCGATCGCCGGCTGATCCAGCCAGAACATCCAGGGCTGCAGCGGCAGCTGCCATCGCTCCGCCAGCTGCGCCACGCTTTGCCGCTGTACTCGCCACGCGGCATCGGAACCGGAACCTTCAGCACTCAGGGTAAAAGTATCCACCGGTGCACCGATCACACCGGACAGACTGGTCACATCCGATCTACCTTCTATCGCCACTGTCGGCTCCTGGTTGCGACTGACCGGCGAAGGCAACCAGCCCAGATTCACTGCCATATAGGAACCATCTTCTAGCTGCACAGGCAGAAAAAGCTCATAACCGGCACGCCCCTGATCGGTACGGTTATCCAGAAACAGCGGACGGGCCTTGGGCCAGCGCACCGACAGCTGCGCTTTTATCCATCTATGCTCCGCCAACGCCCGGTTTATCTCACTCGCCGTTGGCGATATCAGCGGCGTCGCTTGTTGCTGCAACTGCCAATCTTTTTTCTGTTCGGCCCGATCCAGCTGCCAAAACCCCAGAGATGAAAGACCTGCAACGACAAGCAGCCAGAGCGGGTAGATCCATAACCGGGCATTCAGCTTGCCGGATACACGCCCCTCTTCTTTACTGAGTGAAAACAACAAACGAACCACCACAGGACAGCCCTATGTTTCGTGTCGCCGCGCTGCTGATCTTCGCCGCCATCGTCACCGCCCTGTTCACCAGCCTCTGGTTCATGATGAAAGACAAGGATGGCGAAAAACGCATGGCTAACACGCTGATGATCCGGGTGATCCTGAGTGCCGCACTACTTGCTTTGGTGCTGTTCGGTTTTCTCACCGGCCATCTCCACTCCCACGTACCCTGGTAGTCGCGCAGCGTCACTGCGCCGTTCCTAGAACACGTAAACAAACAGGAACAGCCCGATCCACACCACATCTACAAAGTGCCAATACCAGGCCACTGCCTCGAAGCCAAAATGATGCTTTGAGTCGAAGTGCCCCTTGAGAATCCGCAGCAGAATGATGATCAGCATCAGCGTACCGAGGGTGACATGCAGGCCGTGGAAGCCGGTCAAGATAAAGAAGGTTGCGCCATAGACACCGGCATGCAGGGTCAGACCCAGGTCGTTATAGGCGTGCACATATTCATAGGCCTGAAAGCCGATAAAGACCGCCCCCAGCGAGATAGTCGCAGCAAGCCATAGCGCAACCTGCGGCCGCTTATCCTTGAGCAGAGCATGATGCGCCAGCGTCACCGTGAAGCTGGAGCTCACCAGTAACACTGTGTTGAGCAGCGGAATATGCCAGGGGTCGACGATCGCTCTGGGGCCGGCGAACTGTTCCGCATCCGGTGGATTCATCAGCGGCCATTCCGCGGTGAACCCCGGCCAGAGCATCTGCGACACGCCCTTATCGCCCTCGCCGCCGAGCCAGGGCACCGCCAGGTTGCGCACATAGAAGAGCGCCCCAAAGAACGCCGCGAAGAACATCACCTCAGAGAAGATGAACCAGCTCATACCCCAGCGAAAAGAGCGATCCATCTGTGGACTGTAAAGACCGGCACGACTTTCATGGATGACATGGCTGAACCAGCCCACCAGGATACCCGCCATCAACAGCACACCCAGCAGCAGCAATACCACGCCGAAGGTCCCATCCGCCTTACCGCTAAGGCCGTTGATCGTCGTACCCGCCCCGAACGCCAGCAGGAACATGGCGAACGATGCCAGGATTGGCCAGCTGCTTTGCGCCGGAACGTAGTAGGACTCCTGAGTATTCATGTTTGAAGCACTCATATCCTGGAACCTCCCATCTGGGTCTCTTCAGAGCGGCTCGCGGTTTTATCCGGCGAGATATCGAAGAGCGTGTAGGAAAGCGTGATCGAATGAATATGCTCAGGCAGCTCCGCATCGATCACAAACAGCAGCGGCATATCCACCGATTCGCCCGCTGCCAGCGTCTGAGAGTTAAAGCAGAAACAGTTCACCTTGTGCAGATACTGTGCGGCCTCTCCCGGCGCCACCGAAGGGATCGCCTGGGCCACCATAGAACGCCCGGTGGGATTGGTCGCCTGAAACGCCGTCTGCCGCATCTCCCCCGGGTTCACGCTAACCAGGGAATCTATGGGTCCAAATCGCCAGGGCATTCCCTCATTATTCACCCCGATCAAACGCACCTTGATTTGGCGCTGCTCATCAATGGCGGTCTGTTCCACCGGCCCTGTATTGGTAATCTTGCCGTTCAGGCCGGTTACCCGACAGAACACGTCATAAAGAGGCACCAGCGCGAAGCCAAAACCGAACATCAGCACCGCCGCCAGCAGCAGGCGCGTGATCAAGCGACGGTTGGCACGTTGAAGGCTCATCGTCTTAATCCACTTTCGGCGGTGTGCTGAAGGTGTGATAAGGCGCCGGTGAATCCACGGTCCACTCCAACCCCTCGGCACCTTCCCAGACCTGGGCGCTGGCTTTTTCACCACTGCGCACGTTCTGGATCACGTTCCAGACAAACAGCAGCTGCGAAAAGCCAAAGATAAAGGCACCGATGGAGGCCACCATATTGAAGTCGGCAAACTGCAGCGCGTAATCAGGGATACGCCTTGGCATACCGGCTAGGCCAATAAAGTGCATCGGGAAGAAGGTGATGTTGACGCCGATAAAGCTAAGCCAGAAATGCAGCTTGCCCAGGGTTTCGTTGAGCTGATGCCCAGTCCACTTCGGCAGCCAGAAGTAGACCGCTGCCATGATCGAGAAGATCGCACCCGGCACCAGCACGTAGTGGAAGTGCGCCACGACGAAGTAGGTATCGTGATACTGAAAATCCACCGGCGCGATCGCCAGCATCAGACCGGAGAAACCACCAATGGTGAACAGCACCACAAAAGCGATAGCAAAGAGCATCGGTGTTTCAAAGGTGAGCGAGCCGCGGAACATGGTCGCCACCCAGTTAAACACCTTCACCCCGGTGGGCACCGCGATCAGCATGGTGGCGAACATAAAGAACAGTTCGCCCACCAGCGGCAGCCCCACGGTGAACATGTGGTGTGCCCAGACCAGGAAGGAAAGAATCGCGATAGACGCCGTTGCGTACACCATCGAGGCATAACCGAACAATTTCTTGCGCGAAAAGGTCGGAATGATCTGGCTGATAATGCCGAACGCCGGCAGGATCATGATGTACACCTCGGGGTGACCGAAGAACCAGAACACATGCTGGAACAGCACCGGATCACCGCCGCCGGCGGCATTAAAGAAGCTGGTACCGAAATGGATATCCATCAGCATCATGGTGACCACACCGGCCAGCACCGGCATCACCGCAATCAGCAGAAACGCGGTAATCAGCCAGGACCAGACAAACAGCGGCAGCTTCATCATGGTCATGCCGGGAGCACGCATGTTCAGAATGGTGGCGATGATGTTGATCGCGCCCATGATGGAGCTCGCCCCCATGATATGGATGGCGAAGATAAAGTAGGTCACGCTGGGTGGCGCATAAGTCGTGGACAGAGGCGCATAGAAGGTCCAACCAAAGTTGGGCGCACCGCCATCCATAAACAGGGTGGAAACCAGCATCGCGAAGGCGAACGGCAGAATCCAGAAACTCCAGTTATTCATCCGCGGCAGCGCCATGTCCGGCGCTCCGATCATCATCGGAATCATCCAGTTGGCCAGCCCAACGAAAGCAGGCATCACCGCGCCGAATACCATGATCAGGCCGTGCATGGTGGTCATCTGGTTAAAGAAGCCCGGCTCCACCAGCTGCAGCCCCGGCTGAAACAGCTCGGCGCGGATCAGCAGCGCCATCACGCCGCCGGTCAGGAACATCAGCAGGCTGAACCAGAGGTAGAGCGAGCCGATATCCTTGTGGTTGGTGGTGAAGAGCCAGCGGCCTATACCTTTCGCCGGGCCGTGATGATGCTCCTCGTGCAGTTCGCCAGCGGTAGTATCCAAGCCCCCGGTCGTATCCAAGATAGCCATCAGTTGCCCTCCCCTTGTGCAGCGCCGATCCGGTCCGCAATCTGCGTGGGCGAAACCGCCTCGCCGGTACTATTACCCCAGGCGTTGCGCTCATAGGTGATCACTGCAGCCAGCTCGACCGGATCCAGCTGATCGCGGAACGCCTGCATCGCTGTGCCGGTTTTGCCGTTAAGCACGATATCGATATGCGCACCCACATCACCCACGGCGATCGGGCTGTTTTTCAGCGCCGGGAAGGCAGGTGGCAACCCTTCGCCATTGGCCTGGTGACAGGCGGCACAGGTGCCCAGGTAAACCTGCTCACCCCGCTGCATCAGCTCGTCCAGCGTCCAGCTGCGATTGGCCGCCTCCGCTGCTGCGGCCTTTTCGGCCTTGGCAGCCACCAGCCACTGCTGGAACTCCTCTGGCGAAACCGCCTCAACCACGATCGGCATAAAGCCGTGATCCTTGCCGCAAAGCTCGGCACACTGACCGCGGTAGATGCCGGGCTCATCGATCTGGGCCCAGGCTTCATTGATAAAGCCCGGAATCGCATCCTTCTTCACCGCCAGTGCCGGCACCCACCAGCTGTGGATAACGTCATTGGCCGTAAGTAGAAAGCGAATTTTGGTATCGGTAGGTAGTACCAGATGGCGATCCACTTCCAGAAGGTAGTTTTCGCTCTTGGCCTGGTCGTTAGTGACCTGCTCTTGAGGAGTTGCCAGGTTACTGAAGAAATCCAGATCCTGATCCAGGTACTGGTAGCGCCATTTCCACTGGTAACCGGTGACCTGCACATCGAGGCCGGCATCTTTGGGGTCGTACATCTTGACCAACGTCGCCGTTGCCGGCACCGCCATGGCGACCAGAATACCCAGAGGAATCAGCGTCCAGATCACCTCCACCAGCGTGTGCTCGTGAAAATGATGGGCTTTAGCACCGCGTGACTTGCGGTGATGAAAGATCGACCAGAACATGATGCCGAATACCACGCAGCCGATGGCCACACAGATCCAGAAGATCGTCATGTGCAGATCGTAGATGGAGCGACTGATCTCGGTCACACCGGGACTGAGATTCACCGTCCACTCGGCCCTCGCCGTCAGCGGCAACAGGGTCAGCGGGAAGCTCCGGGATATTATTCTTATCATTCCCATGCCTGGCCTCCATAAGGATATGCCCAGGTTCCATTCCGGCCCGCCGGGGAGCGGGTCCCTTTCCCTTTGGAATCAGAGAGCTAAGCAAACACCTTTTGACTGCTGGCGACTGGCTTTGCGTTGGCCCTCACTGCCGAGTATAGCAGCCGTCAGAAAAATGCAAGGAAGTGACAGGTTGAAGATGCGAACGTCGGGCTTTGTCGCCAAAAAGGTATTAAGCGCCACTTAGACTCAAAGCCCAACGAACGAGAAAAATCACGAAAATCACGAAAAGTGCGGCCATCAACAGGCCTACGACCACGAAGTGGATGGCGCGCCCCTCTTTGAAATCCTCCTCCCGGCGACGCTCGGATTGAACGCCGAAAAAACCGGAAAGAACACCAATCAGGGTTCGCCACCAGCGCTGCAGAATATGACTCATAAGACTCACCTTCCTTAAGAAACCTGTGAGCAGGTCTCTTAAGATATAGGTCAGGCAAGCCTCTTTTGCGAAATGGCTATACCGAGACGATCAGCCGCCGCGCTGCATCTCTCGAATCGCCTCTTCCAGCATCTGACGATACTGGTCGGTCAGAAATCCCACCGCCTTGGCGGCATCCTCATCCTCGCCCTGGCTGATGTAATTAAATGCATTAAACCGCGCGGCGGCATGCATGATCGCGGCGCTCAACATAGGCTGAGCCCACTCCTCCAGCATCTCGTTGGCGAGATTGACGAACTCATCCGATACTTCAAAAAAATCAGCTTCAAGCATCTCGCACTCCTCGGTTACTCAACCATATCGCCGCAGAGATATTCATCTATCTCACGCAAAATGTACGGGTTCGACTTGATATCGCGGGCCAGAGCCACGCTTTCAGCGGGGCTGAAACCGTTCAGATCGAAGGAAAGGGAACCCGCCTGCTGGTTGTCATAGAACAGACTGAGATGCAGCCGAATCGTATGATGAGCTTCGGTGGCAAGCTGCAAGCGGGATACCACGCGCAGATGCATGTCCACCACATTGATAAAATTCAGCGCGCCATCGCCGGTAAGCCCCGCCGTATCGATTCGTTCTGCGGTGTTCGACATCCCCTTTTCTCCCTGTCGTGTTTTTCAACCCGTCGAGAGAAATTGCATATCGAATGCCAGAACAGCAACTACGCGAAGTACAGCTAAGCTACTGATATGGAAGGAGTGACCCAAACCCGACAACACGCCCGCTAGCGCAAAGTGTCGGGTTTACGCCAAAAACAGGCTCAGGCGTGCTGAACCCGACTACGTCGTTTCAACCAATAAACAACCCGGTGGCCCAGCAGAACCAGCAGCACCAGCGCGTAGCCAAGCACCTCCCCGAAGCCTGCGCGAATCAGCCAGGCAAAATGCAGCATCGCCAGCAGCGCTATGGGGTAAACCAGGTAGTGCAGCTGCTGCCAGTGCCTGCCCAGCCTGCGAACCCAGCCTCTGGTCGAGGTGATACCGAGCGCCACCAGCCCCAGCCAGGCAATAAAGCCGACAATGATGTAGGGCCGCTCCGACAGCTCCCGCGCGATGAGGTCTGCGCGCCAGCCGAGAATAAAAGTGGCGAAGGAGAGCAGATGAAGACAGGCGTAAAACAGCGTGTAGAGCCCGAACATACGCCGGTAGCGCTGCAGCCAGCCCCATCCAAACAGGCGGCGACAGGGTGTCACCGCCAGGGTCAGAAACAGAAATCTGAGCGTCCAGATACCGAAAAAGGTGACAATGGTCTGCGCAGGGTCCGCGCCCAGATCAAGGCTATAAGCGGCCTCAGCAATATACGCCAGCGGCAGCAACGGCAGTAGAAACAGCAACCACCAGAAGCTCCTGCGCCCGACCTTGGAGCGATGCAGCTCAGCGATACTTAATACCATTTGCGCAGATCCATACCCTGATAGAGATGCGCCACCTGATCAGCGTAACCATTGAACATCCGTGTATCGATCTGGTTGGGGTTGAACAGCGACGACGGCAGACGCCGTTCGGTGGCCTGGCTCCAGCGCGGGTGGTCCACTTGCGGGTTCACATTGGCGTAAAAGCCGTATTCGCTCGGCGCCGTCTCATTCCAGGTCGCGCGCGGCATCTGTTCGGTAAAGCGGATGCTGACGATCGACTTGATACTCTTGAAGCCATATTTCCAGGGCACAACCAGCCGGAACGGCGCGCCGTTCTGCGGCGGCAGCGCATCGCCATAGACACCGACCGCCATCAGCGTCAACGGATGCATCGCCTCATCCATCCGCAGGCCTTCTGAATAGGGCCAGTTCAGCGTACTGAAAAAGCTCTTCTGCCCCGGCATCTGCGAAGGGTCATGCAGAGTGGTGAACTCTACGAACTTGGCGTTACCGGTGGGCTCCAGACGAGAGATCAACTTGTTGAGCGGCACGCCGACCCAGGGAATCACCATGGACCAGGCTTCGACACAGCGCAGGCGATAGATCCGCTCCTCCAGCTCGTGAGGCTTGAGCAGATCCTCCAGGTTATAGGAACCTGGCTTGCTGCACTCGCCACTGACCTCAACCTTCCAGGGGTCGGTTTTCAACCCCTGCGCCTTGGCCTTGGGGTCCTCTTTTGCCAGACCGAATTCGTAAAAATTGTTATGACCAGTGACGTGGCGATAAGGCGTCAGATCTTCACCCTCGATCACCTCGCCCTTGCTGGCAGCACGCAGTTTTTCCTGCAGCCATTCCGGGCCCGGATAGCGTTTCGCCTCATCCGGTAACTCGTAACGTTCCAGCGCCCGAGCGGGTCCCGCAGCCATCAGCGCGCCACCGGCCAGCATCGCCTTGAGCAGCTCGCGACGGCGGCGGTAGACCGATTCCGGTGTTATTTCGCTGGACCGGATATCCGATGGTTTCTTAATCAACATCCGACGTCTCCTTATTTCGTAACGGGTTAGACGCCAGGCTTTACGTAAAGCTCCCTGCGTCTTCTGCTGTGTAGTCGCGCGAAGGCGTTAAACCTTACACTGGAGCACCCCATTTCTTTGATTTCCTCAGGACTATCTCCATTACGAAACGGGGCTCATTACCGATCATCTGCGCCCTGCGGGCGCAGAACTCGCAGAACCTGCTTTAACGAGTGTCGATTTAAGCAGTCAATGCTGCCAACTTTCAGTAGGCTAAGGGATTATGCAGACAAACGGCCCAACGTCGGCAGCCGCCAAAAGGAATCCCCATGAGTTTTATCTACCACGCTGACCGGCAGCGCGGTCTTCGCTGGAAGCAGTACTTTGCCGATCACGCACCGCATATCCCCTTTCATATCTGGCCGGAAACCGGCGACCCCGAAGCGGTACGTTTTATCGGTACCTGGTCACCGGAAGCGATCGAGGATCTGAGCCGCTTTCCCAACCTCGAGGCGATCTTCTCCATCGGCGCCGGTATCGACCAGTTCGATCTGACGCGCATCCCTCCGCAGATCCCGCTGATACGGATGCAGGAACCGGGTATCGTCTACACCATGCGTGAATACGTACTGATGGCGGCGCTCGGCATCCATCGCAACCTGGTCGACTATATCGATCAGCAGCGCCGCGAAGTGTACGAAATCTTCGACGTGAAACCGGTTGCCGAAACGACTATCGGTGTTCTTGGCATGGGTCAGCTGGGAACGGCGGTTGCCTCAACACTTTCCAGTATAGGTTTCGACTGCCGCGGCTGGAGCCGCTCGGGCAAACCGCAGCAAGGCGTGCAGGTGTTCAAAGGAGAGCAGGAGCTGAGCGTTTTTCTCGCCGGCTGCGATATCCTCGTCTGCCTGTTACCGCTGACCGCCGAAACCCGCGGCATACTCAACAGCCAGCTATTCAGCAAACTACCCAAGGGCGCAGGCCTGATAAATGTAGGTCGCGGCGATCATCTGGTCGAGGCCGATCTGCTCAACGCGCTGGAAAGCGGCCAACTGTCATCAGCCGTGCTTGATGTGCAGAGCCCGGAACCGCTACCTAAAGGCCACCCTTTCTGGCAACACCCGCAAATTTTGATGACGCCCCACATCGCCAGCCAGACCCAGCCGGAGTCCGCAGCGGCGGTACTGCTGGAAAATATCGACAACCTGACCCAGGGCAAGCCGGTCACCGGACTGGTAGACCGCTCCAGGGGCTACTGAACCAGCCAGATATCAGACGTAAAAAAGCCGCCCTTTTCAGGCGGCTTGTTTCTGGCGCTTCAGCCGAAACTCAGAGGCCGCCGATATGGAAGGCCTTCACCTCGAGATATTCATCCATCCCCAGGCTTGAGCCTTCACGACCGATCCCGGACTGCTTGATTCCACCAAACGGCGCTACTTCCATGGAGATAGCGCCGGTATTCAGGCCCACCATGCCGAACTCCAGTGCATCCATCACACGCCAGGAGCGCTGCATATCCTGGGTAAAGTAGTAAGAACCCAGGCCAAAGGGTGTACCGTTGGCGATGGCGATCGCCTCCTCTTCGGTTTCGAATCGGATCAACGGAGCCACAGGACCAAAGGTTTCCTCATGGGCAAGCAGCATATCGGTGTTTGCTTCCGAGAGAACGGTCGGCTTCACGTATGGCGACCCAGCTTCCGGCAGACCGCCGGTCAGCACCCTGGCCCCCTTATCGATGGCGTCCTGAATATGGGCGGTCACTTTATCCACAGCCTGGGCGTTGATCATGGGGCCGATGGTCGTGCCCGGCTCCATGCCGTAACCGACCTTGAGCTTTTCCACCTCTTCGACCAGACGCGCGGCAAAACGGTCATAGATACCGCTCTGTATCAGCAGACGGTTGGCGCAGACACAGGTCTGCCCCGCGTTACGGAACTTGCTGGCCATGGCGCCGGCCACGGCAAGCTCGATATCGGCATCGTCGAAGACAATAAACGGCGCGTTGCCGCCCAGCTCCAGGCTCAACCGCTTGATGGTATCGGCGCTCTGGCGCATCAGCAGGCTGCCAACTCCGGTGGAGCCGGTGAAGGAGATTTTGCGTACCGAGGGGTTAGCGGTCAGTTCGCCACCAATACCCGCCGGCAGACCGGTGATCACGTTAAACACACCGGCCGGAATACCCACACGCTCGGCCATTACCGCCAGCGCCAGCGCCGACAGAGGCGTCAGGTCCGCTGGCTTCACAATGATCGGACAGCCTGCCGCCAGCGCCGGCGCTACCTTGCGGGTAATCATGGCGTTGGGGAAGTTCCAGGGCGTGATCGCAGCACAGACACCCACCGGCTGCTTGATCGTCATCAGGCGGCGATCACCGCTGGGCGCCGGGATCGTCTCACCATAGCTGCGGCGCGCCTCTTCCGAAAACCACTTGGCGAAACTTGCGCCGTAACGCACCTCACCCTGAGATTCGGCCAGGGGCTTGCCCTGCTCCATCGTCATGATGATCGCCAGGTCTTCCAGGTTTTCCAGCATCAGATCGTTCCAGGCTTCCAGCAGCGCAGCGCGCTCCGCCGCAGGGCGGGCACGCCAGGCCGGCCAAGCCTTTTCGGCCAGCTCAATCGCACGGCGGGTTTCGGCTGCGCCCATGGCCGGAACCCTGGCGATAGTCGCGCCGGTAGCCGGATCGGTCACCGCCAGTGTTTCACCGCAGTCGGCATCGATCCATGCGCCATTCACATAAGCTTTCTCCGCCAGCAGCGACGGATCCTTGAGCAGATCTTTTAACATCACACACCCTCTATATCTGTTGGTTTCAGCGCTCTGCCACCGCGGAGTCACTGGCAATTTCCCGTTAGCCCGTTGCCTGGCTGAACAGCGCGTACAGCCGCTCCGCACCCAACGGAGCCGGCGCTTCGCCGCGCCACATCAAACTCACCCGGTCTACCTCGCTCAGCCCCAGCGATGACATCAACGGCTCTAGCCCCGTCTGCTCCGGCAGATCGATACGCAGAAACTCGCCGTCGAGATCTGCCGCCAGCGCTTCGATCATCCGCGCCGCATTCGCCCGGGTAGCGGCAACTACAGGGCCGATCACCCATCCCCTGCCAAAGCGGCGCAGGCAGGCAAAGCCTGTCAGCGCATCTTTTTCTCGAACACCGACCAAACGCTGCTGCGAACGTCGTAACGCCCCGATCAGAGCATCGGGATCCACGCCCCTGGCACGCTTCAGCAGTTGCACGATTTCATCGGCACTCTCGAGTGCCTCCAGCTGACCAAACGCCTCCCCAAGAGCCGACGCCCGGCAGATCCCCTGCCACTGAATCACCGTTCCGGCATCGTTGAAGCCATATTTTCGATACAGGGGAGCCCCCTCTGCAGTGGCGTTCAGGAACAGCGAAGCCGTGGGCGATCGTTCAATCAGCGTTTGCATCAACAGCCTGCCCAGGCCACGGCCGCGACAGGCGCGCCTGACCAGGATCAGCGCCAGCGAGGCACTATCGCCCTGAGCGATACGCAGCCCACAGCCGATCACCTCGGCATCCTCCTCTAGCACCACCGCCTCACCGATCTCCAGCATCAACAGCCAGTCACCGACGCGGTGCGGCCAACCCTGCTCAAACGACAATTGACACATGGCGGGAAGATCCGCAACGCCAGCAACCCTAACGCTGACCCCGGAGACCTCTTCATCAACACCGGCATCCCGGCCGGGCGCGCTGGAAAAACTGTTCGACATAGTCAGGACTCTCACTCCTGTAACAGATTGCGCAGCGGCACAGCTCCGCGCTGCAGCGGCGATTTGATGACGATGTAACTGAAGTATTTCTCGATGCCCAGATCCTGACTGATAAGCGACTCGATCACTTCCTGGTAGTGCCGGATACTGCGACAGAGAAAACGCAGCAGGTAATCGTACCCGCCACTGATAAGGTGACACTCCATCACCTCGTCCACCCGGCCTACCGCCCTTTCGAAGCGGGTAAAGTCCGACAGCCGGTGATCGTGAAGAAAGATTTCGGTGAACACCGTCACCGTTTCCGCCAGACGGCCCAGATCCAGACTGGCGTTGTAGCTGCTTATATAGCCGGCCTGCTCAAGCCGCTTCACCCGCTGCAAGCAGGGGCTTGGCGAAAGACCCACCGCCTCGGCCAGGTTGACGTTGGAGACCCGGCCATTCTCCTGCAACGCCACCAGGATATTGATATCGATGCGGTCCAGCTTCATCGCCTCAGACCTCTCCCCGCATCGACGTCACGTTTTTCAACCAGCGTCCCGGCATCACGGCATACAACCCTCGGTCCTGGTGCTCGCTCCGCGCAGCTGCGTCTGGTGCATCACAACGAGCTCCAGCAGGCTGCTCACTACCAACGCGGCTTCGCCCACTATCTCTGACTTCTGTGCCTCGCGTTGCAACCAACACCAGTCAGCTCCCTCAGGCAGCTGAGATTTGCGTCCGCCGATAAACAGCGCCGGCACGCGCTGATCGACACGCACCTCGTCACAGAGCTCCCCTTCAAGAAAACGAACACCGGGTATCGCGCTGGCCTGCGCCTGGTATGGCTGGGGGCAAAGCACTGAAAGGGTGAAAAACTTACGCAGATAAAGCAGCGCACCGGGCACATCCTCATGGGCCACCCACTGCACCGCACGGCGTATAAAAGCCTCGGTAGCAGCCAGATCCCGGGGCAGGTCCAGTTCATGACGAAGCTCCGTGTAGACCTGCCCGAGACAGGCTTCGAGGCTCGACTCCGGCTGGATATTGCATCGATAAGCAAACAGCGAGTCGAAGCGGCGCAGCAGATACGCATCGTCATGCACACTGCCCGCCGCTTGCGACAACGCCCGCAGTGAGCTCATCAACGAACTGTCGAAGTCCACCAGCCCTGCCGGCAGATCAAGAATCAGATGACGATAGCCAACCAGATCCAAACCACCCTGTCCCTGCATAGGATCCCCCTTACATCCTCATACGCAGATGAAAACAGCACTCCCGGGAAGGGAGTTAGCCGTCACGTCCTGCGCCAAATTCCGGCCGCAAAAAGCCAAGCCTCAAAAAAAAAAGAGGACGATTTTCAAAACCAATGAAATATGCCTTCGGGCGTTTAATTACATTCAGAATAATATGAGTCGCAATTTAAATAAAAGCCAAATTTATAAAAACATATTTATAAAAACATAAAACAAGATATTCCTTATCGTTAACCATGATTTTCCGATATGGATAACATAAAAATAAAGGAGATTTTATGCACCAATAGAAGACATTAAAAACCAACCATGAAAACTAATGGTGCACTACAGGAAGAGAGGGATTTACGGACCTATCAACTTAAATCCAGGTTATGCCTGCGACAGGTTTCTGTAATATTCAGTTCAGGAAAGCGCTCATTCAGCAGAGCAATATCGGCGTGGGTTTCGGCGATGATCCAGTCCTTGACCCTGCGCGCTGCTGGCGACAGAGGCTTGGTTCGGGGGAAGGTGATATGACAGAGACGCCCGGTGGCCACCAACTCGGAGTTGACCGGCACCAGCGCACCATTACAAAGCCAGTTCGAGACAATGTTCATCCAGCCCACCGCAAAACCCTGCCCCAGCAGCGCCGCCTGCAACACCACCGCGTAATCGGTGAACTCCAGGGAGTGGAGCGCCGATGTGGGGCAGTCCACGCTGCTGAAGTAGTCCAGCCAGTTGGTGCGGTTATCAGTGAGGCCGATGTAGGTAGGAGGCTCTCCCTGAGCGGTGAAATGAGTGTCCTTGTACTCCGGGCTGCAGACCAGCACCAACAGCTCAGGTATCAGTAATTCCGCGCCCTGCGAGAGATCTTCCCCGGACATGAAGCGCATGCCGAAGTCCACATCTTCCACCGATCCGGAGATGGCCCCGGACATCAGCTGAAAGCGTATATCCACGTTGGGCAGCTGCGTCTGCAGCCTGTGCATCCTTGGCATCAGCCAGTGCGTGGTGAACGCTGTGGATACAGACAGAGTGACGGTCTCCATGCCTGATCTGCGTGCCGCGATCTCCTGCAGAGATGATTCGATACGCTGGAAACCATCCTTCACCCCGCGATAAAGAATTTCCCCCTCCTCGGTGAGCAGGGTCCGACCGGCACTGCGCTCGAAAAGCTTTACCTGCAGATGCTCTTCAAGCAGCGACAGCATACGACTGACGGCCGGCTGGGTTACCCCCATTTCGGCAGCTGCTTTGGTGAAGTTTCCACAACGCGCGGCGGACTCAAAAACAAACAGAGCGTTGGCGCTTGGAATTTGTCGTCTTAACGATGGCATAACCTCACGTTATGGTATCCAAAATTTTTTTTCAATTGATTCTTACGAACTTCTGCTGTTATTTATTGAATCAGACAAAACGAAAACCGGAACGAGATAAGCTATGAATACCAGTCACAGCAGCGGAGTTTCTATACGAGGCGCAAGTAAAAGCTACGGCGAAACTCAAGCTTTAAAACCGGTAAATCTCGAAATTAAAAAAGGCGAATTCGTTTCGCTATTAGGTCCTTCGGGCTCAGGTAAAACAACATTACTTGGTTTATTAGGCGGTTTTGTAATGCCATCTTCCGGTTCTATCTGGGTAGATGGAAAAGATATGACCTTCACTCCGCCGCACAAGCGTGAGATCGGCATCGTATTCCAGAGCTACGCGCTGTTCCCACACATGACCGTGGGTGAGAACGTGGCCTTTCCGCTGCGCGCAAGACGCCTGCCCAAGTCCACCTGGCCGGAAAAGGTCAAGAAGGCTCTGGCGATGGTGGAGCTGGATGGTTACCAGGATCGTAATATCGCTGCACTTTCCGGCGGTCAGCGCCAGCGTGTAGCCCTGGCACGCGCCATGGTTTTCGAGCCCAGCCTGATCCTGATGGATGAGCCGCTCTCCGCGCTGGATAAACAGCTGCGCGAAAACATGCAGATAGAACTGCGCAACCTGCACAAGCGCCTGGGCGCCACCATCGTCTATGTGACCCACGACCAGGGCGAAGCACTGACGATGAGCGACAGGGTCGCGATTCTGCGTAACGGCGAGCTGGTTCAGATCGGCGCGCCGGAAGAGCTTCACAACAACCCCAGAGATTCCTTCGTTGCCGACTTTATCGGTGACTCTACCCTGGTATCGGCCACCCGCCTCGATGGCAATCGAGTCAAGGTGGGCTCAGCAGAACTGACCACGGCGCGGGCTCTGCCCGATTCCAACGACCTGTTCCTGTCGATCCAGACAGAGAAACTGCTGATCGACGACGGTAGCCACCCGGACTGCGTCAACCGCCTCAGCGGCAAAGTCACCGACGTGGTGTACCAGGGCGACAGCCTGCGCGTTTACCTGGAACTGGATAACGGCAAGGCGATCACGCTGCGCCAGCCCAGCCACTACACCGCCAGCAAACAGATTCCCGCCATCGGGGAGACCCTCAGGGTCGCACTGCATCCGGAAGACACCATCGTCGTGCCGCAATGTGCCTGAGCCGACGACCACAAACACACTCCACAACCTGCAATCATTGATAGGAGCTTTCCACTCATGGAGCTTACCGATTTTAAAGTACTGACATTCGACGTAGTCGGCACTCTGATCGACTTCGAATCCGGCGTTCTCAACGCGGTGCGTCGTATCGGTGGCGAAGTTGCCCAGCGTTACACCGACGACGAGATCTTTGCGCCCTACAAGGAAGGCCGAGATCTGTTCCCGGGTCGTTCCAGTAGTGCCATGGCCGATGTTTACAAGCACCTGGCGATGAAACTGGACCTGCCGGCCGATCAGGAATCCGCCGACGCCTTCCAGCTGGCCGTGCTGCGCTGGCCGGCATTTGAAGACTCCATCGAAGCGATGCAGCGCCTGCGCAAGCACTTCCGCCTGGTGGCGATGACCAACGCCGACCGCACCGCTTTCACCGCCTATAACCACACCCTGGGCTACCCGTTCCATGACAGCGTCACCTGCGATGAGACCGGCTGTCCGAAACCCGATCCCAAGTACTTCGCCTACAACAAAGGCCGCCAGTTCGCCTTTGGCTACCAGCAGAACGAGATCCTGCATGTAGCACAGAGCCAGTACCACGACATCGGCGTCGCCAAGGCCGAGGGTTACACCACCTGCTGGATCGAGCGTCGTCACGACCAGGCCGGCTTCGGCGGCACTCCGGATCCGAAAGAAGTCACCAAGCCCGACTTCCACTTCACCTCCATGAAAGCACTTGCCGACGCGGTAGAAGGACTCTGAGATGAACGCGTTGACCTCAGCTCCTGTTAACTCACTCTGGCAGGCCACCACGGCCTTTCCAGACGGCTTTCCAGTTTTTGAAGGGGACAGCGAAGGGAAGGCTACCGCTGATGTGGTCATCATCGGCGGCGGCTTCACCGGTCTGTCGGCGGCGCATCATCTCGCCTCGGCGGGCATGCAGCCGATCCTGCTGGAAGCAAATCCCATTGGATGGGGCGGAAGCGGAAGGAACGGCGGCGTCGTCACCGCCAAATACCGCATGAGTTTTCCGGAGATGACGAAGGCGTTCGACCTGGACACAGCCAAGCGTATGCACCAGTTGGCGCATGCGGCGGTGGACAAGGTCGAAGAGATGGTCAACGCCTATCAGATCAGCGACGCCAAGTTCCAGCGCAGCGGCAACCTCAAATGCGCGCACAACGCACATTCGCTGCAGCACGCCATAGAGGAAGCCGAGTGGATCAAGCGCGAACTGAAGGATGACACGCTGAACATCCTCAGTCGCGAGCAGGTGGCCGAGGAGACCGGCACCGAAAGTTTCGTTGGCGGTATCCTCGGTCTGAATGTGGGCACGGTACATCCGCTGAACTATGTGCGCGGCCTGGCCCAGGGGATCAATGATCGCTTCGGCCAGGTGGTTCATCAGTGCAGCCCGGTCGCATCGATCCAGTATGAAAACGAGGGTGTCCGGGTCACTACCGCATCCGGCGCCAGCGTGCTGGCCAAGCAGATCATCCTCGCCACCAACGCCTACTCCGACCTGTTTCCCAGCACCGAATATATCCGCAAACGCACCATCCCGTTCCGCAGCTCGATGATTGCCACCGAGGTGCTCAACGACGAGTTACAGGCCAGGCTGCTTTCGAACGAGCGCAGCTACGTGGAAACCCGCCGCATGATGCGCTGGTTCCGCAAGGCCGAGGGCCGCTTCATGTTTGGTGGTCGTGGCGCCTTCGGCAAGGAGGATTCCCAGGCTGCGTTCGACGGTCTCTACAAGGCAATGACCGAAATTTTCCCTGCGCTAGAGGGCATCAAGGTGGACTACCAGTGGTCCGGGCACGTCGCGATGACGCTCGACGCCCTGCCCCATGTGGGCCGTCTTGATGAGCGCACCTGTGTGGCCGCCGGCTTTAATGGCGCCGGTGTCGCCCAGTCCACGCTGCTCGGCAGTCTTGCCGGCCAGTTCGCCCTGGGCGAAACACCCAACGTCGCCCTGCTCGATGCTCAACGATTCAAAGCTGTACCTTTCTACGCGTTCCGTGAAATCGGCATCCGTACGGTTGCTGGTTGGTACCAGTTCCTGGACGCCATCGGGCGCTGAAGACGCTGTCTTTCACCTGAATTTTTGGAGAACCACACGATGAAGTACAGAAATCGCTTATACCAACTGATGGGGTGCACCTTTCTCTCCGCTGCACTGCTTGGCGCCAACGCCAACGCCGCAGACAAAGTCACCTTCGTCTCTCAGGGCGGCGCCTGGCAGGATGCCCAGACTGTGGCCATTCTGGACCCGATCACCGAGCAGTACGGTATCGAAATCATGCAGGACAGCGCACCGGATGCCTGGCCGATGATCAAAACCCAGGGCACTACCGGTCAGGCGGTATGGGATGTGGTTGATACTCCGCCACTGAACTGCGTACGTGGCGGCCAGCAGGGCCTGATCGAAGAGATCGATTACGCCAAGGTGCCTAACGCGTCGAGCATGCCGGACGCCTACAAGACGCCTTACTCCGTGGCTTACGAGTTCTACTCCAGCGTACTGGCCTACAACAAGGACAGTCTGGAAAAGGTACCGACCAACTGGGTCGACTTCTGGGATGTGGAAAACTTCCCCGGCAAGCGCGCCCTGCGTAACCACCCGCTGGCCACCCTGGAAGCCGCACTGCTGGCAGACGGCGTAGCGCCGGACGCACTCTATCCGCTGGATGTGGATCGCGCCTTCGCCAAACTCGAAGAGATCAAACCCTACATCACCACCTGGTGGACCTCCGGCGGCCAGTCGGCGCAGCTGCTGTTCGACGGTGAAGTGGACATGCTGATGATGTGGAACGGCCGTGTCAGCGCCGCGGTTGAAGCCGGCGCCAATGCGGGCATGAGCTACGACCAGGGCATCCTGCAGAGCACCCACCTGTGCATGATCAAGGACTCCCCAAACCCGGAAGCGGCGGTGAAATTCCTCAACGCTGCGATCTCCCCGGACCTGCAGGCCAACCTGCCGCTGCATATCGATTACGGCCCGGGTAACCCGGCTGCTTTCGATACCGGCAAGATCTCTGAAGAGATCGCCAAGACCCTGCCTAGCTACCCGGAAAACGCCGCCAAGCAGGCGATGATGTCCTACGAGTGGTGGGCATCCGAGAAGGGTGAGGCCGCCGAGCGCCGCTGGCTGGAGTTCATGCAGCAGTAAAACCACCTGTGTGCAGGGCCGGCCCGGTGCCGGCCCCTTTCCGTCACAGATGTACAGGAGATTTCCGTGTCTACGCTAACCATACCTTCGACGGAGTCAACGACCGCAGCGGTCGACCCATCGGTCAAACTGCTCAAGCGCGAGCAGCGGACCATGCTGATGCTGCTCTCGCCGGCACTGGCCGTAGTAACACTGCTACTGGTGGTGCCACTGGGATGGTTGTTTATACAATCGTTCTATTCCGACGGGTTCACGCTTGAACATTACGCGCGGATATTCACCGAGGGCATCTACTGGAAAACCTTTGCGCTGACTTTCAAGATCAGCATTATCGTGACCATCGCAGCCCTGCTGCTGGGTTACCCGGTGGCCTACGCCATCACCCGCCTGCCAAGACGCTGGTCGATGATCGTGCTGGCGGTGGTCATTGTCCCTTTCTGGACCAGTATTCTGGTGCGCGCCTACGCCTGGCTGGTGCTGTTGCAGCGCTCCGGCGTGGTCAACGACTCACTGATGGCGATCGGCCTGACCGATAAACCCCTGTCACTGGTCCATAACGAGCTGGGCACCATTATCGCCACCGTGCATATCCTGCTGCCGTTCATGGTGCTGCCGCTCTACTCCACCATGCAGAAGATCCCCAAGGACCTGCTGATGGCCGGTTCAAGCCTCGGCGCCTCCCCATTCATGGTGTTCTGGCGCGTGTTTTTCCCCATGTCGATGAGCGGCGTGATTGCCGGCTCAACCCTGGTGTTCGTGCTTTGCCTCGGCTTCTACATCACTCCTGAGCTGATGGGTGGCGGTCGCACCGTGATGGCCTCCATGCTGGTGAGCCGAAACATTCAGCTTTACAGCGACTGGGGCGCCGCCAGTGCCGTCAGTGTCGTGCTGCTGGTCTGTGTTGTTCTGATCTTCAACATCGTCAGCCGCTTTGTACCACTTGAGAAGATACTGGGTAGCAAATGAAGAGCATCAATCTGACAAAAATCGTCTTTGTGGCGGTCGTCCTGGCAGTACTGGTCTACCTCATCCTGCCGATTCTGATCGTGGTACCCATGTCCTTCTCGGACAGCCGCTTCATGAGCTTCCCGCCGCCGGGATACTCGCTGCGCTGGTACGAAAGCTTCTTCGACAGCCTGGCCTGGATGTCGGCCGCGGGCACCAGTATTACGCTGGCCTTTTCCACCGCCATCATCGCCACCCCGCTGGGTGTGGCGGCGGCCTATGCCATCCATAACTGCGATCACTGGACCGTACGTTATGTGAAGCTGATCCTGCTGCTGCCGCTGATCGTGCCGATCATCATCGTCGCGGCGGGTGTGTTCTTCATCTACGCACTGACCGGGCTGCTGGCGACCATGCCTGGCCTGATTCTGGCGAACGTCATGCTGGCCATGCCCTACGTGATCACCTCGGTTATTGCCGGGCTGTACGGCTTTGACAAGACTCAGGAGATGGTGGCCCGCAGCCTCGGCATGAACCGCTTTCGCGCCTTCATGACCGTGACCCTGCCGCAGATAAAACCCAGTGTGGTCACCGGCGCTGTGTTCGCCTTTATCCAGGCGCTGGATGAAACCATGGTGGCGCTGTTTATCTCCGGCGGTGAGAACCAGACCATCACCAAGCGGATGTTCACCGCGCTGCGCGATGAGATCGACCCCACTATCGCATCGATCAGCACGCTGCTCACGGCAGCTTCATTCGCCCTGGTGCTGCTGATCACCATGAGTCGGAAACGCGCCTGAATCACATAAGCGGAAGCAAAACGAGCGGCCCTGGGGCCGCTCGTTTTGTTGTGTCAGCAAGAGTCGCCGGTGGTTACCAGACTGCCGGCGTCGTTACCCAGAGAATCCGCGTTGGCGTATCGGCCAGGTTCTGGAATTTGTGCGGCAGCGTACTTTGGAACTGAAACGAGTCGCCTTCACTGAGCAGGTAACGATCGCCATCGACATAGAGCTCCAGGCGCCCCTCAAGGACGACGCCACACTCCTCCCCTTCGTGGGTATAGGGCTGCTCGCCGGAACCACCGCCCGGCTCCAGCGAGATCTCCATCAGCTGCAGCTCGGAGGTGTCGGAGGTGGTCAGAAACTCCTTCACCATCTTCTTACTGCCGAAGTTAACCACCCGCCGATCCACCTTTCGGATGATCCGCCCGGTCTCGTCCCGGCTGCTGTCGCTGGCTTCAATCAGGTAGTCCAGGGGGACATTAAGTTCTTTGCAGATGCCGCGCAGCACGCGCACCGAGGGCGAGGAGATCCCCCGTTCGATCTGGCTGAGCAGACCAACGGATATCCCCGTATTGCTGGCGACGGCACTTAATGAAAGCCCCCGCTCAATGCGGGCGCTGCGAATGGCACCGCCCAGCGCTACATCCGCGTCTGTATTCGACGCTGCATTGGAGGGCTCTGCGGAGGGGGCGTGGTAGTTATCATTTTTCATCTTGGTGAAAACTTTCAGCTGTTATTGCCCATAGGTTACCGAATATCAGCCGCTGCTTATAGCTAAAAATAGCCGTTTAGTTTCAAAATCATGAAACCAAACAGCGAAAAATCGACAACAAACCAACAAATAAAGTGAAAAAACCACCTTGCCGCGGATGTAATTTTCATTATATTGAAAATACATGCTCGCATCAGAACGGGCCGACATCAGCCTGTGAAGTGGGTTATCAGACTTACCAAAAGGAGTTATTTCATGTCATTGAAAAACCGCTTAAGTATCTGCGCACTCTCTCTTGCCATCGGTCTGGCGAGCACCACCACTTCCGCTGACGAGCTGGACGTGGGCGTAACCACCACCGGCATCCCGTTCACCTTTGTCGACACTCAGACACAGGAGCCCACCGGCGCCATGGTTGACCTGGCCAAGGCGATTGCCGCGAAAACCGGCGACACGGTCAGCTTCGAGATTACCGCCTTCTCCGCGCTGATCCCTGCACTGAAAACCGGCAAGATAGATATGATCTCCGCCGGCATGTTCGCCACCGAGAAGCGCGCTGAAATCGTCGACTTCTCCGACGTGGTCTACAGCTATGGCGACGCCATGTTCGTAGCCTCCGACGATGACACCCCTTACACCATCGATGATCTGGACGGCGAAGTGGTCGGCGCCCAGGTCGGCACCACCTTTGCTGATGCGCTGCAGGCGCGCGGCACCTTCAAGGAGGTCAAACTCTATGACGCCCTGCCGGACATCATGCGCGATGTGAAACTGGGCCGCCTCAAGGCAGGCTTTGGCGATAAGCCGATCATCGCCTACCAGATTGGCCAGAATCCGGGTCTGGGTGTACGCATGGTCGGCACCTACGAAGCGGCCAAACAAAGCCCCCTGGCCCTGGCGGTCTCCAAGGACAACCCCGAACTGCTGGCGCGGGTGAACAAGGCGATCGCCGAAATGAAAAGCAGCGGCGAACTGTTCGATATCTTTGCTAAATACGGTCTCTGATCGAGCCCGCCATCTCCCCGGGCCGGACCTCTCCGGCCCGATGCTCAGCCCAACACCGAATATGTGAATGCTATGAACGACTTTCTTACCCGGTCAGCGGAGTATCTGCCTCTGCTGCTGAACGGTCTGTGGCTGACCGTGGCCGTGACCGTACTATCGCTGGTGCTCGCCACCGCCCTGGGCCTGCTCTGGGCACTGCTGCGTACTTCCGGCGTGCCCTGGCTGTCGGGCCCAACCCGTGTTTTCGTGGAGCTGGTACGCGGGATACCGATCCTGGTTGTACTCTTCTACATCTACTTTGTGATGCCCGAGCTAGGCGTCGACCTGACCGCCTTTCAGGCGGGTGTTATCGGCCTGGCGCTGACCTACTCCTGCTATATCGGCGAGACCTTCCGTGCCGGTATCGAAGCGGTGGACAAGGGCCAGATTGAGGCGGCCAAATCGATCGGCATGAAGCGTCCGATGATGATGCGCCGCATCGTGCTGCCGCAGGCGTTCAAAATCGTGATGCCGCCCTACGCCAACAACTCGGTAATGCTGCTGAAAGACTCCTCCCAGGTATCGGTGATCTCCGTGGCGGAGCTGACCATGCAGGGCAAGATGCTCGCATCCTCTACCTTCGACAACATGACTGTATTCACCCTGGTCGCCCTGCTCTACCTCTGCCTGACCATCCCGCTGAACCTGGGCATGGGCCGTATCGAAAAAATGTTGAGGCGCTCACGATGATCAGTTTTAACAATGTCCACAAAGCCTACGGCGATCACGAAGTGCTCAAGGGTATCAATGCCGAGGTCGGCAAAGGGCAGGTGGTCTGCCTGATCGGCCCCTCGGGTTCTGGGAAATCCACGCTGCTACGCTGCGTCAACGGCCTGGAGGAGTATCAGAAGGGCGATATCCTGATCGATAACGACCGCGTCAACGCCGAAGCCAAGTCGATCCATGCCCTGCGCACCCGTGTTTCCATGGTGTTTCAGCGTTTCAACCTGTTCCCCCATATGACGGCACTGGAAAACGTGATGGAAGGCCCGGTTCATGTCCTCAAAGAGAGCAAGGCCGACGCCCGCAAACACGCCGAGGAACTGCTGACCCGTGTTGGGCTCAGCGAAAAAATGGATTTCTATCCCTCTGCTCTTTCCGGCGGCCAGCAGCAGCGAGTCGCCATCGCCCGTGCTCTTGCCATGAAGCCGGAGGCGATTCTGTTTGACGAACCCACCTCGGCACTGGATCCGGAGATGGTCGGCGAGGTGCTGCAAGTGATGCGTTCACTGGCGGAAGAGCACATGACCATGATCGTGGTGACCCACGAGATCCAGTTCGCCCGTGAAGTTGCCGACAGCGTACTGTTCCTTGATGGCGGCAAGATCGTCGAGCAGGGACAGGCCCGCGAGGTATTGACCAACCCACAACATGAACGCACCCAGGACTTCCTGCGCCGCGTCACACACCCGGTCTAAGAAAATATGACTGACCCGAACAAGTCGCTATGGACGGCGACTGCCCGCCCGGCCGAAAGCGATGAAACTAGCCATGAAACCCTGCACGGCACTCATCGCACCGATGTCGTTATCATCGGCGCCGGCTTTACCGGCCTGACTGCCGCCCTCAAGCTAGCCGAGGGCGGCGCCAAGGCGATTGTGCTGGACAGTGTCGAACCTGGCTTTGGCGCCAGTGGGCGCAATGGCGGCCAGGTTATCCCCGGGCTTAAATACGATCCGGACCAGGTAGACCAGATGTTCGGTGAAGCCAGCACCGACTTTATCGGTCGTGCCGCGGATACCGTCTTCGAGCTGATCGACAAATACCGCATCGATTGCAGTCCGGTGCGACAGGGCTGGATTCAGCCCACGATCAAACAGGCTCACCTGCCGACCCTGAAACGGCGGCTGCTGCAGTGGCAGAACCGGGGCTGCAACGCAGAGTGGCTGGATGCTGACCGCATGCAGAAACTCACCGGCAGCCCCTGTTTTGTCGGCGGCTGGATCGATTATCGCGCCGGCAGCCTGCATCCACTTAACTTCGTGCAAGGTCTTGCGCGTGCCGCCACTGACGCAGGCGTCACCATCAGCAGCCAGAGCGAAGCCACCAGCCTGCAGCGCAATGGTGATAACTGGATAGTTAAAACCGCTGCCGGGGCCGAGATTATCGCCAGCCAGGCAGTGATCGCCACCAACGGTTATTCGGGCAGCCTGCTGCCCAAACTGCGCGCCACCATCGTACCGGCCAACAGCTTCCAGATCGCCAGCGAACCGCTGAGTGAGTCGCAGCTGAACGAGATTCTCCCCACCCGGGCGGTGGTTTCCGATACCCGCCGCCTGGCCAACTATTTCCGTATCAGCCCCGACAACCGGCTGATGCTTGGGGGTCGCGGTACGTTCAGCGAGCCCGCCAGCCTGAAGGACTACGGCAAGATGATGGCCGATCGCCGTATGCTGTTCCCGCAATTCCCAGACCTGAAGGTGGACTATGCCTGGTCTGGCCGCATCGCGATGAACCGCGAGCATCTGCCGCATATCCACCAGCCGATGCCCGGCCTGACCATGGCGCTCGGTTTTAACGGTCGCGGCGTGGCCATGGGCTGCTCCATCGGCGGCGCCATTGGTGAGCACCTGCTCGACTCCCGTGTCAGGCTGCCGTTGCCGTTCAGTGAGATGAAGCCACTGCCTCTGCACGCCTGGCACCCCTTCTATGCAACGCTGGCGATCTGGTACTACCGCCTGCGCGATCAGCTGGAAAACTGAGCCCCCCTCTCCTGCCCACAAACAAAAACGCCCCGAACAGGTCGGGGCGTTTTGAATTACGCTTGCGTTTACTTGGCGCTGCGGGGGCGGCGGCGCCAGAGCCAGAGCAGCGGGCCAGAGATCGCGTACAGCAGGAACAGCACCCAGAGGAACAGCGCCGGATTGGTGGCGATCACCGCTACCACCAGAACGATGGCGGCCAGCTTGAGGAAATGGATCCGGCCTTTGAAATCCACATCCTTGAAGCTGTAGTACAGAATGTTACTGACCATCAGCACACCGGCCAAAGCGACGTACACCGCCATACCGTAGGCGAAACCGCTGGGATCGATTTCATTGACGGTGCAGAACCAGATCAGACCGGCAATCGCCGCGGCAGCCGCCGGGCTCGGCAGGCCCATAAAGTAACGCTTGTCGATGGAGCCGATCTGCGTGTTAAACCGCGCCAGACGCAAGGCGCCGCCGGCACAGTATACAAAGGCAGCCACCCAGCCAACCTTGCCCAGGTCACTCAACACCCAGGTGAAAGACACCAGAGCCGGCGCAATACCGAAAGACACCATGTCGGACAGGGAGTCGTATTCAGCGCCAAACTTGCTCTGCGTTCCCGTCATCCTGGCCACACGACCATCCAGCCCATCGAACACCATCGCCAGGAATATGGCCACGGCAGCGGCCTCGAAACGCCCGCTCATCCCCGCAATTACGGCATAAAAACCGGCAAACAACGCACCGGTGGTAAACAGATTGGGCAGCAGGTAGATGCCGCGGGGTTTGCGCCCCTCCTGTCCGTTCTCAGCCGATTCGTTCTGCGGCTGCGGATCACTCGAGTCAGTCATAGGTCTCCGTCTCTTAAAGGCACTCGGTGGCCACATTCTACTCGACACCCAGCGCCTCGCCCAGCCGGCAGGGGTGGTTGATATCAGAGAAAATTGCGTTGCAGAACACAGCTTGTTCGCTTACCCAGTTTATTACCGTGCAGAGAGATAAACCGGCTGGCCTGATCCCGGCCCCGATCGCGCAGCTCATAAAGAAAGCTGCGGCTGGTATCGTACTTGGTGGATCGGTGCAACGAAGCCAGGGTTTCGTCCGGCCCCACCAGATGAAACCTGAGATGACGAAAACGCCGTTCGAGATTCCCCAATAGCCAGGGCCGGCGCTTGAGCCGCTGCTGCATCAAAATGACGGCGCGCATTTCACGCATAAACGCGGTCTGAAAACCGAGCTCCGCCACCCGGTCGGCGATCGCCTGAGAAGAGGTCGGCAGGCCCGCTCGTTCCATCGGCTGCAGCAGCACCATCAGCAAATCAAGGCTCTTGCCCTCCATCAACAGGGGGTAGAGCACAGGGTTACCGGCAAAACCGCCATCCCAGTAATACTTGCCCTCGATCTCCACGGCTTGATGGAGCTTGGGGAGACAGGCGGATGCAAGCAGGTGCTCCACCCGCAGCTCGTTCTCGCGAAACAGTTTCAGCTTGCCGTTATCGATCGCGGTGGCAGCGATGTAAAGCTTGAACGGCGAGGCTCGCCGGAGCGCCTCGAAGTCGACACTTTTTTCCAGCAGACCACGCAGAGGATTGATATCGAAAGGATTCAGATCATAGGGAGAAAGATGTGAACTGATACTCTGCCAGAGCCAGCCCACCGCATCGCCGAGCGCATTGCCGGACAGGTTCACCGGCTGCATCAGCTCTTCCCAGAACAGAGCGAGCTGTTCACGGGCACCCTCCACCCGGTTTTTACGCCAGCCCTCGGCCAGCATCAGGGCGTTCATGGCGCCAGCACTGGTGCCGCTGATACCCTCGATTTCGAACCAGGGCTCTTCCAGCAGGCGGTCGAGCACACCCCAGGTAAACGCGCCGTGAGCACCGCCTCCCTGGAGCGCCAGATTAAGTCGTATCCGATCCTTCATCCTGCCCCCTTCCTTTTGTGCACTGCACAAAAATTGCGCTATAAAAAGATGGGAGTCAAATGAAAGAAATTGGACAGGAGGCACTATCCTCCTTAAACCACGCCCCTTAAACCACGCCTCAAAGGCTGGGGCCGGTATCCCTGTAGGCTGACGCCAGGTTGTTGAACAATGCCCTGCTGATACCGGTAATTGCCATGAATTTTTCCAGCTCCTTGGCCAGCAGCGAGGTCTGGTAGGACTCCTGCATGATAATCAGGCAGAAGCCAGTCACGGCGCTGACCGCCTTCACCATTCGTCCCATCAGCGCCGGGTCATCGGCGTAAAGATTGGCGATAACAGGGATCAGGTGCTTCTGAATCAGCAAGGTGCCACTGGCCATAAACTCCACCGGCAGGCTCACCTTCACGTGCACGGCGCCCACATGGTGCATGTATGAGGCGAAATCGTCATCATAAGGACCGGTAAACACGCTATCCAGCCAGGCGTTGTGCGTCGCTTTCAGTGCGCTAAGGCGCCCTTCCAGAAACGGCCGGGCGGCGGGAATCAGCTGCAACTCAGCGTAAAACTTATCGGTGACGTCGGGCAGGTAGGGCAACAGTTTCGCTCCCTCAGCCAGTAGCAGCGCTTCATCCTCGCTGTCGAACCCCGAATACTGCTTTCCGTGCAGGCATAACTTGGCAAAATCCATCTGACTCATTGAAACACCCTTGTCCAAACCGATATCGCGGAGGCCATACCGGTGCAAAAGCGATATTTTCGCACGCACCTCGGGGCCGCCAAAGGCAGGAGCGGGGGTTTATGGCTGGGATCTATTGACCGGGCTCAAGGATCGGCTAATTAATACATCCAGCCCGCATATTTGCACTGAAAAGGCGCAGTGTCCCGACGTCTATGACGGGACAGCAACGCCGCAGTAAAGACACTTTAGATTAACGAGGCTTGGGCGGAAGCGTGGCGATACGACACTGCGCATCTTTGTAAGGCCCATTCACCCGGGTCCAGCCCTCACCGGGATCGAATTGACGACAAAGCCTGTGACCATCAACCTTACTCTCCCAGAGATACCAGGGAGCGGGTTTGGCAAAGGCCTGAATCGCCCAGATAGTTAACAGACAAGCAAGAATGGCTACGGCCACCCGAATAAACACCGTCGGACTCCGCGTATAAGGTAAAGGGTATTTTACTGACAGCTAAAGCAGGGTTCCGGTTCCGTCCAGAACCCTCGCGCCTTTATCCCAGCGTTTTGTAGAGGAAGCTCACCGTCCGGCTCCAGGCCAGGGCGGCATCCTCTTCGTCATAGCGGGAGCCGGTGGGGTTGGCAAAGGCATGATCCGCCACATACCAGTGCACCTCAAGATCGGTTTTACCGGCTTCGGCCATCGCTTTCTCGAAGCCGCCCACCATCTCTTCATTGATGTTGTTGTCCAGGGTGCCGAAATGGCCCAGCACCGGACTCTGCAAGGGCGCCAGCTCCGCGGCGGTTTTAGCGACACTGCCGTAATAGATCACCGTGGCATCAACCGGCGTGGCCAGGGAGGCATTCAACGACCAGCCGCCGCCAAAGCACCAGCCCAGGGTTGCCACCTTGCCGGTGCTGTTAGGGTGTTGCTTGAGCCAGTCGATCCAGCCCACCAGGGTCTGCGTGGCAAGCTCGGAATCCAGCGCCATGCGCAGCGCATTCGCCTCCTCCGGAGTGCTGCCGTACTCGCCGTTGTATAGATCCACCGCCAGTGCAATAAAACCCTGCTCGGCCAGCTCCGCCGCCACCGCCTTGATCTGGTCGTTAAGCCCCCACCATTCATGGATCAGCAGCACAGTGGGTGCCTTGTCGACACCTTCAGGCAGTGCCAGATAAGCGTTCGCGGTCTGCCCGCCCGGCAGCGCCAGCGATACCTTTTCCATGCGCTCACCTGCGGCCTGCGCCAGCTGGCTATCGGCCAGCACCACCGCCAAAGGCAGCGCCGCCATCCCTTTCAGAAAGGCGCGACGCTGCTCAAGCGGCGCCGTCGGTAGAGGCTTGTCTGAATATTTTTGTCCACAACCGGTGATATCGCACATCTTCTCTCTCCTTTAGCCAAGACGGTGCTTAAATTTTCAAAACTTAGATCAGGATAGACCCTAACCCTGTACTGAGTTCCCTCGGCATAGACCTTGGCGTCAGGCAGGTACGCTCAGATTTCCGCCCTTGAACCGCCTTGGGTCTATACCATGCTTCTTCAAACGAGACGCCAGCGTCGTGGGCTTGAGCCCCAGCAATACCGCGGCGCCATCCAGTCCAGACACCTTACCGCCGCAACATGTCAGCGCCTTGATCATGTTCTCTTTCTCCTGCTGCGCCATCAAACACGCCGGCAGCACTTCCTGGCCGGCAGCTCCGCTACCGCCCACCTCTGGCAATACTTCCAGCAGCTCCCTGAAGTGCAGCAGCTCGCCTTTAGCCAGGATCACCTGGCGCTCGATGACGTTTTCGAGCTCGCGGATATTGCCCGGCCAGTCATAGCGCTGCAGCGCTTCCATCCCCGCATTCGAGATCTGTAACCCGAACTTGTTCGCCCGCTGCTCGGTGCGCCGCAGAAAATGCAGCGCCAGCTGGGGAATATCCTGCTTTCGCCGCCGCAGTGGCTCAGACTCAATGGGAAATACGTTCAAACGGAAATATAGATCTTCACGAAACAGGCCATCGCTCACCAATTGGCGAAGATTGCGGTTGGTGGCGCTGATAATGCGCACATCCACCTGGCGTGTTTTTGCCTCGCCGACACGCTCAAACTGCTGCTCCTGCAACACCCGCAGCAGCTTACCCTGCTGATGCAGCGGAATCTCCCCGACTTCATCGAGAAACAATGTGCCGCCATCGGCCAGTTCGAATCGGCCTATGCGATCCTGAATAGCGCCGGTAAACGCACCCTTGGCATGACCGAAGAACTCGCTTTCGAACAGATCCTCGGGGACCGCAGCGCAGTTCACCCTGATCAGCGAGCGGCCGGCGCGATCACTCATCTCATGAATAGCCCGGGCGATCAGCTCCTTGCCGGTGCCGGACTCGCCGTGGATCAACACCGTCGAGTCCGTCGGCGCCACCATCTGTATCTGATGGAAGGTGTTCTGGATGGCGTGACTGTTTCCGATCAGCTGATGGTGGTTAAACTCGGAATTGAGCTCCTCCTGCAGGTAGGCGTTTTCCAGCTCCAGCCGGTGTTTCAAAGCCTGCACCTCTTCCAGCACCTCCAGCAGCCGACGTCGGTCCGCCTTTTTCTGCGAGACATCGCGAAACACCACCACCGCGCCGACAATCTGGCCGTTCTCCTTGATCGGTGTACTGGTGTACTCCACATCGATCGGCCGGCCATCCTTGCTCCAGAACACATCATCCTCAACGCTATGTACTTCGCCATCCCTGAACGCAGCAAAGATGGGGCAGCGCCTGGCATTGAAATTGGAGCCGTCGGCGTGGGAGTGATGCACGGTGGAGTGCATATTTTTTCCCGCCAGCTCCGCCGCCGTATAACCGAGGATCTCTTGGGCCGCCGGGTTCACAAAGGTAGTGAGGCCTTCGGTATCGACGCCGTAAATGCCCTCGCCGGCCGCATCGAGCAGCAGCTGGTTCTCACGCTCGAACTCCTGAAACACCCGCGCCACCCGGTTCCAGTGACCCAGCCCATGGCTGTGATGGCGGCTCGCATCGGAGCGGTCGCGCAGTATCTTCAACGCTTGCGCGGGTTGCAGGCTGAGGTACAGATACTGCCGTTCCCCAACCTGCACGCAGCGGCCGGAGATCTCCATACGCTCCGGCTGCGAACCGATGTCGACACTCAACCTGTCGGTCCAGCTCTGCCCCTTATCGAGCAGCTCCTGGGTGAACGTAATCAACTCGGGGAAGCAGTCACCAAAGAGCGAGCTGACCGGCCGGGATGTTAGTTCCTCCCGGCCGATGGCCAACAACCGGCTGGCTTCCTGATTAGCGCAGACGACGCTATCACCGACCGCATCAACGACCAGTTGCGCCGTGGCCGAGGCATCGAAGTGACGATCAAACATTCTTCCCTCCCTGAAGCCTTGCAGAAAACAGTTCTGTCAGGGGAAACAAGTTTCGCGCCAGGTTACGAGATTTCGTAAAAACCACTGGCGACATTTCGTATTTAACGAAATCTCGTCATTCTCTCCGGCTCAAACAACGAAGCGAAAACCAATCAATTTCAACAGGTTAAATTGAAGATCCGGGTTTGGCACCGGACTTGCCTTAGAGCTACTCAGCAAGGACAACGCGGCCTCAGGCAGCTCAAGGATCCCGCACTGCCTGGTGGCAAACGCACCATTTAGAACCAGAGCCTAACTTCACAACGAGAGGAAGCACGTTCATGACGACCAAGAGCCTGGCGAATCCGTTTGACGCGTCCAACAGCCTTACCCACTCCAATAGTTGCACCTGCGAGCTCTGCAGCGCAGAAGCTCGTTCCGCTCAGGGCCTTTCCGACCGGGACCGACAGATCCTGATGGAGAAACAGGCCGAAAAAGACCATATCCATCGGGCTGACGCGCCGACCGCCGACACCCGGTTCGACTCAAGCGACGACATGATGGATCGGGTAGTGGAGAGCGCCATCGTCCGCGGCGTATTTGGCCACCATGACCCGAGCCGGCGTAACTTCATCCGCATGATAGGTGGCGGCACCCTGGCCGCAGCGCTGGGCAGCGTTCTGCCGCTGGACAAGGTCAAGGCGGCGGTGAAGGAATCGATGGGGCCGCTGGAGAAAACCAAGCTCAAGGTGGGATTTGTGCCGATCACCTGCGCCACCCCGATCATCATGGCCGAGCCCATGGGCTTCTACGCCAAGTACGGCCTGGATGTGGAGGTGATCAAGACCGCCGGCTGGGCGGTAGCGCGCGACAAGTCACTGAACGGCGAGTATGACGCCTCGCACATGCTGACTCCGATGCCACTGGCGATGACCCTGGGTGCGGGCTCCAGCGCCACGCCGTACATCATGCCGGCGGTGGAGAACATCAACGGCCAGGCGATCGTGCTGCACAACAAGCACAAGGACAAACGCGATCCCAAGCAGTGGAAGGGATTCAAGTTCGGCGTCCCGTTCGAATACTCCATGCACAACTTCCTGCTGCGCTACTACGTGGCGGAACACGGCATCGACCCGGACCAGGATATCCAGATCCGTGTAGTGCCGCCGCCCGAGATGGTGGCCAACCTGCGCGCCGGCAACCTGGATGGCTACCTCTCCCCCGACCCGTTCAACCAGCGCGCCGTCTACGAGAAAGTCGGTTTTATTCACATGCTGACCAAGGATATCTGGGAGGGTCACCCCTGCTGCGCATTCGCCTGCAGCCAGAAGTTCGCCACCGAGATGCCCAACACCTACGCAGCACTGTTCAAGTCGATCGTCGATGCGACTCACTACTCATCCAAGCCGGAAAACCGTGCCGAAATCGCCAAGGCGATCTCGCCTACCAACTACCTGAACCAGCCGGAGGTGGTAGTGCAGCAGGTACTCACCGGGCGCTATGTGGATGGCCTGGAAGCCAAGGTGCAGGACGTGCCCGGCCGCATCGACTTCGATCCCTTCCCCTGGCACTCCATGGCGGTATGGATCCTCACCCAGATGAAGCGCTGGGGCTATATCAACGGCGAGGTGGATTACCGCGGCATCGCCGAGCAGGTCTACCTGGCATCCGATACCAGCCAGGTGATGCGTGATCTGGGTTACGAGCCGCCATCCAAGACCTATGAGAACTACATGATCATGGGCAAGGAGTTCGATTACACCCAGCCCGAGGCGTACATCAACAGTTTCGCCATCAAGCGGAGTTAAGCCATGGCCTCACTTAATGTGAAAGCCGTTATCGTCTCGCTGCTGATTCTGCTGGTCGGGCTCGGTGTCTGGGAGGCGCTGAACCAGCCTCCCGCCGCCAGCGCCGAAATGACCGAGTACGAGCGGCTGATGGGCGGCGCCGACCAGGAGGCGCGGGTTCCCCCGCCCTCCCAGGTGTTGAGCCACGCCTTCGATGAACTCAGCGATCCGTTCTACGACGCAGGCCCCAACGACAAGGGGATCGGTATCCAGCTCGCCTACTCCCTGTACCGGGTGCTGACCGGCTTTATCGCCGCCGCCCTGGTGGCGATCCCGCTGGGCTTTCTGATCGGTATGTCACCGCTGATGTACAAGGCGCTAAACCCGTTTATCCAGGTGCTGCGGCCGATCTCGCCGCTGGCGTGGATGCCACTGGCGCTGTTCGTGATCAAGGACTCGGAGCAGTCGGCGATCTTCGTCATCTTCATCTGCTCCATCTGGCCGATGCTGATCAACACCGCCTTTGGCGTCGCCAATGTGCGCAAGGACTGGATTCGCGTGGCCCAGACCCATGAACTGGGCGCCCTGAAGACCGCCTTCCTGGTGATTCTGCCGGCGGCGGCACCGACCATCCTCACAGGCATGCGCATCTCCATCGGCATCGCCTGGCTGGTCATCGTCGCCGCCGAGATGCTCGTCGGTGGTACCGGTATCGGCTACTACGTCTGGAACGAGTGGAACAACCTGGATTTGAACAGCGTGATCTTCTCGATCCTGATGATCGGGCTGATAGGCATGCTGCTGGACCTGGTGCTCGGGTCACTGGCGAAACTGGTGAAATACGAGGAGTAACACATGTCCAACCGCTTTTTAAGCATCGAAGGACTGAGCAAGAGCTACCCATCGAAATCCGGCGAGCTGGTGGTGTTCGAGGACGTCAATATCGGCATCGACAAGGGCGAGTTCGTCTGCATCATCGGCCACTCCGGTTGCGGCAAGTCCACCATCCTCAACGTGCTGGCGGGTCTTGATACGCCGAGCAGCGGCAACGTGATCATGGACGGCAAGGAGGTTTCCGGCCCCAGCCTGGATCGCGGCGTGGTGTTCCAGAACTACAGTCTGCTGCCCTGGCTGACCACCCTGCAAAATGTTGCCTTTGGCGTGAAAGCGCGCTGGCCCAAGTGGAGCAAGGATAAGGTCAACGAGCACAGCCGCCGATTTCTCGAGATGGTGGGCCTGGGTCATTCGCTGCAGAAGAAGCCCTCGGAGCTTTCCGGCGGCATGCGCCAGCGCGTCAGTATCGCCCGCGCCTTCGCCACCAGCCCAAAACTGCTGCTGCTCGATGAGCCGTTCGGCGCCCTGGACGCACTGACCCGCGGCATTATCCAGGAGGAGCTGATCAAGATCTGGGCTGAAACCCACCAGACGGTATTTATGATCACCCACGATGTGGATGAAGCGATCCTGCTCGCCGACCGCATCCTGCTGATGACCAATGGCCCGCAGGCGCGGGTGGCGGAGTCGGTGAAGATCTCCATCCCAAGGCCGCGCAGTCGGGCGGAGATTATCGAAACCCCGGCTTATTACAAGATCCGCAACTACCTGGTGAATTTCCTGGTGGCTCGCTCCGGCAACCTCTCTGGCTCAAGCGGCAGCGCCGCCAGCGAAACCCGCGAAGTGGATCCGACACTGCTCAGCAGCGAAGCCGACACCACAACCAGCAAGGAGCCGGCCCCGCCCCGGCCCAGGGCTGTGAATAACTATTAATCGCTTACACAACCGCCAAAAGTACGCAATAAGCACAGACAAAAGCCAAGGAGCTTCTGATGGACAAAGTGACAATGACCGAAACCATTATCGCCAGCAAACTGGAGAAGGGCCTGACCTGGGAAGCGATCGCCGAAAAGGTCGGCGCCTCACCGGTCTGGCTGACTTCCGCTTGCCTCGGCATGAACAGCGCATCACCGGAACAGGCCGCTGCGATCTGCGACTGCCTGGGGCTCGGCAGCGAGGTATCCACAGCACTGCAGAAATTCCCCACCAAAATCTGGGAACAGACCGTACCCACTGACCCGCTGGTCTATCGCTTTTACGAGATCATGGGCGTCTACGGCGACACCCTGAAAGAGGTGATCCAGGAAAAATTCGGCGACGGCATCATGAGCGCCATCGACTTCAACATGGAAGTGGATAAAGAGGAAAACCCGAAGGGCGACCGCGTGGTCGTGACCATGAGCGGCAAGTTCCTCAAATACTCTGCCTGGTAAGCTCTCAACTGGTAAATGCAGGATCCAATACATGGGCGGCGCATAGTGCCGCCCCTTTAGTGGAGAGACCGAGATGTCCACAGAACCGCGCCCGCCCTTACCGCCGTTTACGCGCGAAACCGCCATCCAGAAGGTCCGCGCGGCAGAAAACGGCTGGAACGGGCGTAAACCTGAACAGGTGGCGCTAGCTTATACACAGGATTCACTCTGGCGTAACCGCAGTGAATTTATCCACGGCCGGGACGAAATCATCCAGTTCCTGACACGAAAGTGGCAGAAGGAACACGAGTACCGCCTGATCAAGGAGCTATGGGCGTTCGACAGCCACCGCATCGCCGTGCGCTTTGCCTACGAGTGGCATGATGACAGCGGCCAGTGGTTCCGCTCCTATGGCAACGAAAACTGGGAGTTCGACGCTAACGGATTGATGCAGACCCGCCACGCTAGCATCAATGATCTGCCCATCGATGAGTCTGAACGTAAGTTCCTCTGGCAGCAGGAAATCCGTCCGGATGATCATCCTGGGCTCAGCGATCTGGGACTCTAAAAGTCCACCCGATGCCAGGCTGAAGCTCCACCCTGGGACTGGCAACACCGATGCAAAGCCCGGCGCGAAGCCGGGCTCTGGGGCAACCACTCATGATGGCCGCGATAGCTCAGTAGTGCGATAGCTGAATAGCCCGGTTATTAATAGCCCAAGCCAAAGCCTCGGGGAAACTCCGGATCATCGAGATCGTTAGGAATTTCCGAGCGCTGCTCTGTCACCGCGTTGTTATCAGCCGGCAACGCCATGGGCAACCTACCCTGTGGCGGTATTACACCAGTAATGACGCTCAGAATCGCAT
Organism: Marinobacterium lutimaris; assembly: GCF_900108065.1. Classification (GTDB taxonomy): domain Bacteria; phylum Pseudomonadota; class Gammaproteobacteria; order Pseudomonadales; family Balneatricaceae; genus Marinobacterium_D; species Marinobacterium_D lutimaris. Next base: position 39,051 of record NZ_FNVQ01000008.1, read on the forward strand.
TATCACTGGCGCCGAAGTTGCCCAGCACGGCCTGGCTTTGCGCAGCCACTGGCGTGAGAATCGCCGGACGGCTGAGATCTGCGAGCGCGATCACAGGCAGCTTTCCAGCAAGGCTCTTTAGCATGCTGTATGCAGGTTCGTCATCGGCATAGCCGAGACTCCCTTCGACGAAATAGGGGTCAAACCCCGGATGGTCGTCCCCCGCCGGCATCGGCAGGTTCACGATCGCCAGCTCGGCCATCTCCGGGCGATCGACCGGAACCAGACCCACAGCGCGGGCAGCCTCTGCCGACAGACCCACCAGGTAAACACGCCGTCCGGCCTGCAGCGGCAGCAGCGGACCGCCATCTACCGCGGCGTTTTTCAGCAGCACCTGAGAACGAGCCTGGGTTTCCAGTCCCTGCTGCAGAAACGCCGGACTGGCAAACAGTGCTTCGGCTGCCTGTGGAGAGACATAGGGGTTATCAAAAAGTCCCAGCTCAAACTTCTGGCGCATGATACGGGTCACCGCCGCGTCTATGGCGGACTCAGACAACAGACCGTCGGTGACCGCCTGAGCCAGCAGATCGGCATCCTGCGAGCCGCCGAACTGATCGACGCCAATCGACACAGCGCGGGCGTATCGTTCCTCCGGGGAGAGCGACTCAACGCCCCAGGGCACCCCGAGACGACTTCCGAGACTATTCGCCTCTTCCCGCGTCATATCCGCCGGCAAGCCTTCCCGACAGATCTGATTACAGTCCCGTGTGACACCCCAGTCCGTCATCACCACCCCATTGAAATCGTAATGACCCCGTAGGAGCTCCTTAACCAGCGGCGCATTGAAAGCACCACCTTCGGTACCAAGCGTAATCCCTTTAGCCGTGATGCCGGCAGGCAAAGCGCCATAGGTCACCATTACCGAGCCCACATCGGCCGAGAATGCGCCCTCAAAGGGAATAAGGTGAGTATCGAAGCTGTCATCGCCAGCATCGAAGTCGAGCGTTGAGGCGTAAGGCATGATCGCATCGTAACCCTCCCGGGCTGCTCCGTAACCGGCAAAATGCTTGGCAACAGCCACGACACTATCCGCGCCGAGCCCGTTGTCGCCCGACTGGATGCCCTCGATCTCCGCTCGTGCCAACAGCGCAGAGAGTTCCGGATCGTCGCCGAACGTGCCGAACAGGCGCCCCCAGCGTGGCTCGCTGGCCAGGTCGATCTGCGGCGAGAGCGACACCCGAATGCCCACCGCCTTCAGCTCCTGGCGGGTGATATCGCCGTAGCGGCGAGCGAGATCAGTATCTCCCAGTGCAGCGAGCCCCAGCGGGTTGGGCCACTGCGAAAAGCCTTCAGCATCCACACTGGCGCCGCGCACCTTGCTATAGATATTGCGCGGATCAGAGCTGAAGGTGACCGGAATACCCAGACGGCTCCGCTCGGCCATTTTCTGTACGGCGTTGTTCGCTCTAGCAAGTTCACCTGGCGCTAACGTCAACCCGGTGATGAAAGTGTTGTAGCCTGCGGCGATCTGCTGCTCGACCTTTGCCGCGTCATAGTGACCCGAGTCATCGCTGGCGTAGGGGTGCATCATGGCGGCACTTTTTTCACTCAGGCGCATCCGGGCGACCAGGTCCTGTGCACGTCGCGCCGCGGGAAGTCGCCAATCCTCGTAAGGTTGAAGTCGGCCATCATGATTCAAATCACGAAAGGTAAAGCCGTCGAGGGTCAGGGTGTCGCCACCCAGACTGGGCTCTGCATAAGCAACATCCACGGCAGTGGAATCCAGACTGGTACAGCCGCTTACGCCAGCCGCCAGCGCGAGCAGCAAAAGCGACGCACGCAAAGGGAAACGGGCCTCAGGCGAAGCAGCCTCTCGCATCTTTCCTGCCTGATAATTGATTGAGCGATTTTTAAAACATAAAGAAACTACTGGGGGTTTAAGCATTGAAACCATCCGGTTTAACCAGTGTTTATGTCAAAGATTAGGAGTGGCGCCCATATTGAGAGCCCCTGAATCTCTAGGCGGATTGTTTAGGAAGCCAGGAACAGATTCTTGGCGTAGCCGACTTGAAGATTGATCTCCTTTGGGCTGCCACTTCTGCAAAAGACAGCCCCAAGGAGCGGGCATGAAACGCCGATATCTCATATAGCTATCGCGTTATATAGCTTTGATTTTTAAGAAGTTACTACCAAAGCCTTCTTTAGACAGACCCCGGTATTGGCCGCAAATCTCAGCCAGTATATGGACGCCTTATACCACAGGGAGACGCGATAAATTTATATCGCGGTCTCCTTCGGCCCTAATGGACTCATTACGCCTTCTGGGCAGCCATAGCCGGTGCAGATGAACGAGGAGCTTTCTTTTTAAGCACACTCTTCGACTCATCGATAAACTCATCCGCAATGGCGCCCGGGCGCTGGGTGCAGAGGCTGACGACCACATACAGCAGAGTCGCAACCGGAACGCCCCAGATCCCCGCAGGCAAGCCGAACAGCTTTCCGCCAGTGGCATAGATGTAGAGCACCAATGCGCCGGCACCCAGGGTGCTGGCCAGCACGCCTGCCGCCGTTGCGCGACGCCAGAAGAAGGCACCAATGGTTGCTGGCACCAGCACCGCAAGGCCCGAGGACGCGGCCACCGACAGTACGGCGATCAGATCCAGCTCCAGCTGGGCAAAGACGTAGGCCAGGATAGCGATAACGGGGATAACCAGCTTGCCCACCAGCAGCTGACGCGATTCAGGCACATCCTGCTTCACGTTCGCATAGACATCACGCGCCAGCATGGAAGATAGCGTCAGCATGATCGAGTCGATGGTCGATACCGCCGCAGCCATGATGCCGATCATAACGATAACGCCCAGCACCGGCGGCACCATGCCGGAGGAAAGCAGTGCCGGAGTCGCCATATCTGCCTTTTCCAGCGAGGGGAAAGCCACCAGAGCGGAAAAGCCCCAGAGCACAGACACCAGCGTATAGATGAAGCCGAAAATCAGGAAGCCGATCAGCATCTGGCGCAGCGACTTCAGCGATGAGGGCATAAACAGACGCTGACTCACCTGGGGGTTAGACAGGCTGAAGAAGAACCAGGGAATGGTCAGCCCCAGGAAGGTAACAAAGCTGAACAGGCCACTGCCGGGCACGGTCAGAGACTCTGGGTGATCCTTCTCCAGGGTAGCGAACATGGCGTCAAACCCGCCAAGCTTGTCGATTACGATCAGTGCAACGATGGTAGAGACCACGACCATCATGATCGCCTGCAGCGAATCGGTCCACATCACCGAGCGGATACCGGCGATATAGGAGAAGAACAGCGCCAGCACTGTGGCGAAAAGCACCCCGGTAGTGAACGAGATAGCGCCATCGGTCATCCCCGCCAACAGGTAGCCGACACCGGTCAGCTGTACCGCTGCGTAGGGGATAAGGAACAGGCAGCTGGCCAGCGCAGTAGAGGTGGCTACCGCCTTGCTCTGGTAGCGATGGCCCAGCATTTCACTGGGAGTGACATAGCCGAACTTCTTGCCGACGGACCAGAATTTAGGCCCAAAAATCGCGACCAGCGAAACACCGGCAAAATAAACGATCTCAAAGCCCAGGGCGCCGACGCCCCCCTTATAGGTCAGGCCCGCCAGGCCTACCATCATGAACGCGCTGTAGGTGGTAGCGCTGTAGCTCAGCGCGGAGACAAAACCGTTCATCTGTCGCCCACCGAGGAAGTAACTCGACATATCGGCGGCCTTGCCCTGACGGGAGAGTACTGCGATGCCTATCGCTATTACCAGATAGATGGCGACGGACCACCAGATTAATGATTCACTCATGCTCAGTGCTCCTCAAAATCTTTGGTAATAATCAGATTAGTGACGATCACAAGAGCACCAATCAGACACCAGAATAGAAAGCTGCCATACCAGGCTTGCACGCTGGTCAGGACCGTATAGGGCACCAGGTAGCACAGCAAAACCAGGGCCCAGATAAACCAGGTACCGATGCTTGTTGGAGTCATCTCAATTCCCTCTTCTCTTCTTACTGCTTGCAGTTGCTTTCAGCACAGCCGCAGTTTGAAGAACAGCTAAAATAATTTATGGCACGACACCTTTTATGGCGTACACGCTATTTAATACTTAGCAAGGACCGTTCCAAGACCTAAAAAACATGCAATATTCATTGCTCCAGGACAATTATTTGATATTTTTTTAAAGCGTATACACTATTAGTGCACAGACTTGTAACACGCATACATCTTATCGCCCCAAAACAGGGCAAAAAGACTGCACCAGCAACCGTTGTTCAGCGTTTCCCTCTGCCTGAAAAAGTGACTAATGCACCGAGCCTCTGGATACCGTCCACCTTGTCGTTTAATCAATGCTATGGCGACTCAACACCTTGGGAATGCGAGTCAACCCAGTACGACGGTCAGGCCCTTGGGCAAGCCCTTTCGCCACCTATTGATAGCTGCTGTACCGTTTCTAATCGGTCGAGATAGCGGACTTCAGGGCTGCTTACCTATACACGCAAATACTGTGTATACGCCGAGTTGGGCCTGCCGCTTAACGCTTATGCAAAAAAGGTACGATTTATGCTTGGTCCTGCGGACGCTAAACTGACTGGAGGCACCGACCATGGCCATGAGATTTAAAGCATTCATCATCGACCTTATCGACTCCTGGGAACTGCTCGCTTCAGAGAGCCTGGTGGCCGACGACTCGGATAAGCAGGGCGAGAAGCTGGCATCCCAAAATGAGACGATGATCCCGCCCTTTGTTTAATACAAAATTAAAAATCCCCCCTTATCATCTCCCCACTCTGGTTTATTCCTTTTCCGGCGCGACGAAACAGGGCTGTCGCGCCTGATATCTCCGGAAAAACTGAAACTGATCAACCATCCTGGTTGGTCTATAATTAGCCAGTTAACTTTTTATGATAAAAAGTTGAGACAAAACGAGTCTTCGCGCTAATTTTCCTGGCGGGCACAATGAAAATTTATTTGACCTATAGCGACAAGGACAATGATACAGCCTCGGTAATATCCTCTGCCCTGAAAAAGGCCAGGCATAAGGTTATCGAAGACCCCCTTTCCACCACGCCGGGTGAGAACGTATTTAAAAAACTGGAAGAGAGCAGCAGCTCATCTGACGCCTATGTTGTGATACTCAGCACACACTCGCTGGCTTCAGATGCCCTTAAGCACGAACTCTCGGCACTGGCCCTGAACGAGCTGTCAAAAAGCACCCTGAGAGTTATTCCCCTGTTAATCGACAAGTCCCAGGCCCCGAGTTATCTGATACAAGACTTTATAATCGATATGAGCGACAACCTAGACCTTGGTATCAGCAAACTGCTTGAAATACTGCAGGATGAAGAGCGGTTCAAAGATGACAGGGTAAGCGCTAAACCGAGCATCACAGAGAAATACGCCAACCAGATCCAATCCATTGCCGAATCCCTGCATGCTGGCCAGCTGACCCTTTTCTGCGGCGCCGGAGTCACCATCGGCGCAGGCGTGCCCTCCTGGAACAAGCTGCTGCTCACCTTGCTTGAGTCGATGATGCGCCGGGTATCCAATGACCACTCCATATCACTGGAGGGAAGCGACGCGGGGATATTTCAAAGAAGGTATAAGCCCTCCTCGCTGTTGATGGGCAAATACCTGAAGAACAACCTTGGAAAAGACTTCCTCAAGGAAATACGTTCATCGCTTTATAGCAGCAACCCTCATAGCTGCGACATTATTGATGCCATCGTCGAGCTGTCTCGCCCACAGAGAGATGGAAAGCCGCTGGACTCTATTATCACCACTAACTTTGATTCCCTGCTGGAAGAAAATCTAAAAAAACAGAACATTAATTTTCATTCCATTTATAAAGAAGGAGCCCGAAACTCTCCCAAAGAGATTCCCATTTATCACGTCAACGGGTTCTTGCCGAGAAAAGGTGAAATACCCAGTCAGATGGAGCTGGTATTCAGTGAGGATGCTTACCACAATCAGTTTATCGAGCCATTCAGCTGGTCTAACCTGATTCAGCTTAACAAGATCAGCCAGAATACCTGCCTCTTTATCGGCCTCAGTCTGTCAGACCCGAACCTGCGAAGACTGCTGGATGTGGCAAATCGAAAGAATCCCGAAAAGGTGCTGAACCACTACATCATCAAGAAGACGCCAGGCACCTCATCCGGCCAGGACCCCATGGACGCACTTGCTCTGCTCCTCGAAGAGCAGGATGCGAACGACCTGGGGCTCAATGTGCTTTGGGCCGATGAGTTCGAGGATATTGCCCCCCTGCTGCTGGCACTGACCAATAACCGACAAGCCGGAGAAACCGGATAGTGTAGTTTTAATGAGCACAATCCGGTTAAGGATCAAACTGTAATAATTTTCCGTGTGGTCACGGGACGACAGCCCGATAGCAGTACTATTTTCAGTCCCTGCTGCCCCTCCCCATAGCCTCAACCAGCTCAGTGCGTACCAGGGTACGCCCTGTAGTCGGCGACCTTGCTTCGGATATCCGCATCACTCCACGGCTTTTTACCCGGTGCAAAAGCAGAGCGCAGATATTTAACCAGTGCGACCACTTGGCCATCATCATAGTCCTGCTTGAAGCCAGGCATCATGCCGACCTTGGGCAGCTCCAGGGTCTTCGCCTGTACACCATAGAGAATGGTCTGGATGACATTGTCCGGGGTGTTGCTGTGAAGGTTGGTATTCACGCCCAAGGGGACATCCGCACGGGTGAGCGATGGCAGGCCGCCCTCGTCATGACAAACGGCACAGCCTGAATCAAAGATTCGCTGCCCCTCGCCCAGGGCCGCCAGCGATGCCTCATCCAGCCCCGCGGGCAAAGGCGCCGGCGTGGTCAGCACCGCTTCAGCCACAGCGGATTGATCGGAGAAGGAAGCGACATAATGAGCGATTGCACGCACATCGGTCTCTGGCAGATTGGCAAGGCCTGCCACCACCGGCGCCATGGGACCACCCGCTACACCGTGATTGACGGAGCGCCCTTCACGCAGGTACTGGAAAAGATCCTCTTCCGTCCAGGGTTTGGGCGCATTGGACAACGAACTTAGCGCCGGCGCTTCCCAGCCATCGACCAGGGCGCCGGCCAGATAGTTACTGCCTTTCTTTTCCGCGCCCAGCAGGTCCCTGGGGGAGTGACAGGCGCTACAGTGACCCAGACCCTCGGCCAGATAGGCGCCCCGATTCCAGAGATCCGACTTGGATGCATCGGGTTCAAAGGGTTTGGGATCGTGATTCAGCGTGTTCCAACCCGCCAGTATCGGCCGATAGCTCATGGGGAAGCTCATCTCTGCCGCTTTATTGACCTGCGTCTCCGGCTTCTGCGCCATCAGGTAAGCGTAAAGCGCCTGCATATCACCGTCGCTGATCTTGGCGAAAGCGGTATAGGGAAAGACCGGATAGAGATGTTTGCCATCACGGCTTATGCCGTGACGCATGGCGCGATTGAACGCCTCAAAGCTCCAGCTGCCGATCCCCTGCTTCTCATCCGGTGTGATATTGCTGCTGTAAACGGTGCCGAATGGGGTTTCAAACGGCCGGCCGCCGGCATTTTCGATACCGCCGATTTCGGTATGACAGACCGCACAGTCCCCGGCTTCCGCCACCAGCCGACCGCGCTCGATAGTCGCCTGTGAATAAAGGTCAGGCGCCGGTCGCGAAACCGGCACCATCGCCTTCGGCCAGGGCCAGGCCATGGCCGCCACTCCAAGACCGACCGCGGCCGCTGCCCTGAAGCCATTACGTTTAATTCTGCGGGACTTTTCCGCCGCTGGTACGCTCGACGCGCCCTGCAGGGCTGCACCACGAATCCGCTCTGCCGAAAACGGCAGGCTTCTGAAACGTACGCCGGTGGCGTTATGTATGGCGTTGCCTATGGCAGAGATAGCGGGATAGAAAACTTCGGGGCTGACTTGCTCCATACTAGCTTTCTGCGCACTGACTTCGGATCCACTCTCACTATCCTCGACCGAGGGCAGGCGACTGATCTCCACCGGCAGTTCGCCACTGGCTGAAATCTGAGCAGAGTCGTCACTGCCCCATTGATCGTAGGCGGTCTGCCCCAGCAGCAACGGCCGGCTCACAGACAGCAGCTCTCGCTGCAGCAGATCCTTGAGGAACTCCTGCTCCGGCGCAGGGCCAGAATCCTGGCCAACCACCAGGCGCTTCAGCGTGATATCCCCGGTGATCTTGTTCACCTCAAGATCGACGATCCAGGCCGAGCGTACACCCTCGCTCTGGTCACCCTGTTCGCCCCCCTGCTGAGAGCAGGCGACGCCGCGCCCTGTGGATATATCAACCTTGTCGGAAACCGGCCTATTAGCGTCCCCAGGTTGCCAGCCCGCTTTGGCGGCTACCGAGGCGAGCAGCTCCCGACTGCGTTCATCGTTAAGATGGCGCAGGCGGTAGGCGATGGGATCGCAACCATCCTTATCGGCCAGTTCATCAACAAAGGTTTCCCGGGCAAAAACATCCTGCAGTCGATCCTGCTCCAGGTCCCAGTATGCCTCCTGCTCCGACGGCCCGTCCTCTATCGACACCCGGTCGAAATCGTAAGGCCAGTGACGCTCACTCACTTCACGCCGGTTCAGCGCCGGCGCGATATTAGCCAGTAACAGGGCGACGGCGGGAGCGCTGTTCCAGAACTGCTCGACTTTCTGGTCGATGCTACGATCTGACGACGCATAGTTGAGACGATTTGCCTGAGCGACCCCCAAACCATCAACCACATCCTGATAGGCCTCATCCAGCAGCACCGACACCGATCGCTTGGTCAGTTTTGCCAGCAGCGCCGCATCAGCGGCGGCGTCATCAGCACAGGTACGGCTGATGCCGGTTTTATGACCGCCGACCACCTCAATGTCATCGACACTGCACCCCAGCATCGATGACAGGTCTGCCCTGAGCCGAGTGTGACTGTTGGATGGAGCCCAGATGGTCCAGCGCCCCTGGGTTTCAGCAGCCGCCACCCACTCCGGACTTTCGCCCCAGCGGATCCGGTTGGGCCAGGCAAAACGGGAGCCGTAGCTCTCTTTGTGGGTCGCCAGATCCTGACTCGTGCTGTTATCCACAGCCACTAGACTGGCCTCGGGTTTATTCCAGACCAGTTTTGCCTGTCGGGCACCCAACCTCGCCTGCTCCGGAGTTTGTGCCACCACGGCAACGAAGTTATCGGCGACGATCAACTGCGCGCCACTCAGCACGAGCTCCGCCTTTACCAGACGGCTGCTGACAAAACGCCCATTAATTAATTGGAACTGAGGTGGACGCAAAGCCACCCCGTATAACATATCTTCCGGGCCCGGCTTACAGGGCACGTGCGACTCCCGCTGAACCGCTTTGCTGGTGTCTTCACTCATGCCTTTACCGCCTGCTGCTCCGCTGCCCGTTTTACCGCTCTTAAAATTTCTACATGGGTACCGCAGCGGCAAAGGTTGAACTTCAACGCTTCGCGAATCTCGTCATCTGTCGGTGCGGGATTGGCGGCCAGCAGAGCCTTGGTGGCCATAATCATTCCGTTCAGACAGTAACCGCATTGGGCCGCCTGCTCGTGGATAAAGGCTTCCTGCACCACGTCGGGCTGCTCAGCCGTTCCCAGCCCCTCCAGGGTGGTAATGGAACGGCCTTCCAATCGGCCGATGGGAAGCACACAGGAACGAGCGCAAAGGCCATCAACAATGACGGAACAGGCACCGCACTGCCCCAGGCCACAACCGAACTTGGCCCCGTTCAGGCACAGGTCATTGCGCAGCACATACAACAGGGGCGTTTCCGGCGGCAGATCCAGCCTGTACTGTTCGCCATTAATTACTAATGAGACCTTAGCGCTCATAATTGTCACCACTTACGAAATGATTGCAGCCCGTTACCTCACGATCCTTACTTGACGATCGACATGTCCGGCGCGACTACATCGCCTTCCACGACTACAGGCTTATCATCCAGGTAAACGCTGCATTTTCTGAGCGGGATATCCATGTGGCAAGGCGTCTTGCGACTGCCGCCAACCTCGGTGTTCGGACCTGTTGAGAACAGGAAGTTACCGTAGAACGCACGCGCATCCATACACATGCCATCGTTCTTATCGTACAGCCCCATGGCGGTCCACTGCGCCCGCGGCTGCAGCCCCCAACCGATGTGCGAGATGCCGTAAACCTCTTCATCTTTGAAGTAGGCCATGTAATCACGCAGGTATTCCGCTTCGAAGCCACCATGGATACTGGTAATAAAGCCTTTTTCAATCTCCAGCACGGTTTTTTCCCGCGCGTAGGTCTTAAACGGCAGCAGGATATCACCCACATCGATCACCAGCTTGCCTTCGGCGGTACCTTCGTTCGGCCAGGAGAACAGGAAGCCGCTGGGCCAGTGGTCCCAACGTCCCGGCTCGTCCGCATAACCGTACTCGGTGACGGCCGGATACTGACCGAGGCTGGCACGGAAATCGGAACCCGCCTTGGAGGTTACATGCATCGACCTAGCCGACTGCAGCAACTCTTTAGAGGCCTCTACGCGCAATTTATCGGCTTCTGTCGGCAGCATTCGGGCCAGCACTTCCGGCGGCTCTACCGCCAGCAGGATACGGGTACCCGACTTCAGGATCTGCTCCTGCTCCGGCGAGTGCAGCAGCATCATGGTATCCACTACCATATCGGCGGCTTCCAGCGCGCGCTGCGCGGCCAGATTTCCGGTCAGAGGCGTATCGCCACAATAGGCGGTCAAGTCGGCGCCCATCGCCTTGGGGTGATTGAAGGCTGGCAGCTCCACTATATAGACCTGGGCTTTCAGTCGCTGCGCGGCATCCATCGCGGCGCTGACGATACGCTCATTAGAGTAATGGCTTTTCAGAATCGCAACGCTCTGGGTCTCGTCCACTTTCGACAGACGCAGTACCTCTTCGAACATCTGCGCCAATTCGGAATTACTTACCGGCATCGTCTCTCTCCTCAGGATCCTAATGACTTTAGACTGCGGCCATCGCGTCACGACCTACCGAAGCCCGCTATACCACATAGTGTATACACTATTAATATCTCATGTAAAAGCCCTCCGCGTGGCTAGCAAAGCTATCAAACAGCTATAACAGGCTGTTTTTATTGATACACATCAGCAATCTAATGTCACATTTTTTGAAAAGCCTGATCTAAGGCACAGCCTTTTTCATATTTTTTTGGTCTGTACACTTTACTTAGCCCCCTCGTTGGATTAATTATAGTGTATACGCTATTTGCTGCGCAGCTGTCGCTGCCTTGCAACCGCACTAACCAAATGCATTACGAGGTTAAGAATGAGTACTGACAAACAGAAGAAGATCGCCATTGTTGGCGCGGGTCTTGGTGGTGCTGCTGCAGCGGCCCTGCTTCAGGAGGCCGGATTTAACGTTACTGTTTATGAACAGTCCGAAGAGTTCTCCCGTCTGGGTGCCGGTATCCATGTGGGTCCCAACGTCATGAAGATCTTCCGCAAGATCGGACTGGAACAGAAACTCAGCGACATGGCCTCCCACCCGGATTTCTGGTTCAGCCGTGACGGCGAAACCGGCGACTACATGTCGCGTATCCCGCTGGGCGATTACGCACTGAAAGAGTACGGCGCTCCCTACATCACCATCCACCGCGGTGATATGCACGCTACCCAGATCGACCATCTGAAACCGGGTACCGTTCAGTTCGGTAAAAAGCTGTCTGGTGTTGAAGATTCCGGCGATGACGTACTGCTTTCCTTCGAAGACGGCACGACTGCCCGTGCCGACATAGTCGTCGGTGCCGACGGCATCAACTCCAAAATCCGTGAAGTCCTGCTCGGCCCAGAAGACCCGACCTACAGCGGCTGGGTTGCTCACCGCGCACTGATCACCGGCGAAGCGCTGGCCAAGCACAACCTGAGCTTCGAAGACTGCGTTAAATGGTGGTCTGAAGATCGCCACATGATGGTCTACTACACCACCGGCAAGAAAGACGAGTACTACTACGTTACCGGTGTTCCGCAGGAAAAACTGGAATTCGAAGGCTCCTTTATCGACAGCAGCCGCGAAGAGATGTTCGAAGCGTTCAAGGGCTACCACCCGGTTGTCCAGGCACTGATCGAATCCACCGAAAGCGTCACCAAGTGGCCGCTGAAAAACCGTAACCCGCTGCCGGTATGGAGCGAAGGCCGCCTGGTACTGCTCGGCGATGCCTGCCACCCGATGAAGCCGCACATGGCTCAGGGCGCCTGCATGGCGATCGAAGACGCCGCCATGCTGACCCGCTGCCTGCAGGAAACCGGAATCGACGATTACGCCACCGCGTTCAAACTGTACGAGAACAACCGTAAAGAGCGCGCCACCCGCGTACAGAGCGTTTCCAACGCCAACACGTTCCTGCGCGACCAGGAAGACCCGGCATGGGTTTACGGTTACGACCTCTACGCACAGGACCTGAAAACGGAGGGCTAATCATGAGCAGCACTTTCCTTTACGGCGCGAACGTTTGCGCCAACAACATCCGTCAGCACTACCTGCGTTACGGCGGCAAGGGCACTCCCCTGCTGCTGGTTCCGGGTATCACCAGTCCCGCTATCACCTGGGGCTTCGTGGCTGAGCGTCTCGGCGAGCATTTCGACACTTACGTTCTCGACGTACGCGGACGCGGGCTGTCCTCCACCGGACCGGACCTCTCCTATGACATCGACAGCTGCGTCGATGACATTATCGAGTTCGCCAAAGAGCTGGGCCTGAAGGATTTTATCCTGCTGGGCCACTCCATGGGCGCCCGCTTCGGTATTCGCGCGGCACGTAAAGGGCTCGCAGGCCTGAGCAGACTGGTACTGGCGGATCCGCCCGTATCCGGCCCGGGCCGCCGCGAGTACCCGAGCAAACTACCCTGGTACGTGGACTCCATCCGTGACGCCACCCGTGGCTGCGACCTTGAGACCATGCGCCAGTACTGCCCGACCTGGACCGACGAGCAGCTGCACCTGCGCGCCGAATGGCTGCATACCTGCTACTCCCCGGCCATCGTCAAGGCGTTTAACGACTTCCATGAAGATGACATCTTCCCGGATCTGCCGGCCGTTAAGGTACCGACCCAGCTGATGGTCGCTGGCAAGGGCGGCGTTATCCAGGAAGAAGATATCGAGGAGTTCCAGGACGCGGTGGCCAACCTCACCGTCAGTCATGTGCCCAACGCAGGACACATGATCCCCTGGGATGACCTCGAAGGCTTTCTAAACAGTCTGTACGCGTTCCTCGACGTTTAAGTCATGAACCGAATCCGCTGTGGGACCTATCCCGCGGCGGAAAACACACTCTTCCAAAGGCATAAAAATGAGCAAGACTTTTAGAATCGGGCAGATCGTGCCGAGCTCCAACCTGACCATGGAAACCGAAATTCCGGCAATGCTTAACGCCCGTCAGCTGATCCGCCCGGACGAGCGTTTCACCTTCCACTCCAGCCGCATGCGCATGAAGAAGGTCAGCAAAGAAGAGCTCGAAGCGATGGATGCCGACTCCGATCGCTGCGCACTGGAACTGAGCGACGCCCAGGTCGATGTGATGGGTTACGCCTGCCTGGTGGCCATCATGTCCATGGGCCTGGGTTACCACCGCGAATCTGAATCCCGCCTGGCACTTCGCACCCGCGAGAACGGCTCAGATACTCCGATCGTCACCAGCGCCGGCGCCCTGGTGCAGGGCCTGGAAGCGATGGGTGTGAAGAAGATCGCCCTGGTCGCTCCGTACATGAAGCCGCTGACCGAACTAGTGGTTAACTACATCCGCAATGAGGGTTACGAAGTGCTGGATTACCGCGCTCTCGAGATCCCCGACAACCTGGATGTGGCCCGCCACGATCCGATGAACCTGCCCGATATCGTCGCCTCCATGGACCTGACCGATGTGGACGCCATCGTGCTGTCCGCTTGCGTACAGATGCCGTCTCTGCCGGCGATCTCCAAGGTTGAGGCGATGACCGGCAAGCCGGTTGTTACCGCAGCGGTCGCAACCACTTACCAGATGCTGAAAGCGCTGGATCTCGAGCCGGTGGTACCGGGCGCAGGCGCACTGCTGTCAGGCACATACTAATTAAACAGGGGGCAAAAAAATGAGTGACCAGCCGACTTCAGAAGCAAACGACAACTACAAGGGAGTGTGGGACAGCCGTATCGGTTTTGGCCGGAAAACCGCCATCATCGTTATCGACTTCATGAAGGGTTACACCACCGAAGGCGCTCCTCTTTACGCCCCCGGCGTTGTCGAAGCGATCAAGCACGCACCCAAGCTGCTCGAGGCCGCCCGTAAGAACGGCCAGCTCGTGATCCACACCAATATCCGTTACCAGCCTGGCTCCTTCCAGGATGGCGGTATCTGGGTGAAAAAGGCGCCGGTGATGAAAGACATGGTTGAGGGCAACCCTCTGGCCGAGTTCTGCGACGAGGTAAAACCCGTTGAAGGCGAACTGGTGATCACCAAGCAGTATCCGAGCTCCTTCTTCGGTACCAGCCTGGCGGCGACTCTGGTGGCCCAGGGTGTGGATACTGTACTGCTGGCGGGCTGCTCAACCAGCGGCTGCGTTCGCGCCACCGCAGTGGATGGCGTATCACACGGTTTCCGCGTGATCGTCGCGCGGGAGTGCGTGGGTGACCGTCATTCGGCGCCACACGAGGCCAACCTGTTCGACATCGACAGCAAGTATGGCGACGTGATCAGTTTGGAGGAGTGCCTGCAGCATCTCAGCTGATACACGCGGAACAAAAAAGAGCACCATCGATGATGGTGCTCTTTTGCCTTTGAATACAGGTTTTTTCCGCGCGGGCTAATTAAACGAATGCGGAAAAAAATACTCTCAGGAGTTCATTTTATTAAGCAGAAGCGCCAGGGCCACCCTTTCGGTCCCGGTGAGATTTTCCAGGGTTTTCTCGGTAATTTCGAAAGCGCGGGGAATCATGTTGTTAACCAGGGCCTTGCCCTCATCCGTAATATGCACAATAACTTTGCGCTGATCCCGCGGGTCCGATTTAAACTCGATCAGGCCACGCTTATTCAGGCGCGAGATGACACCGCGGATCGTGGCCTGGTCGATCGCAGTCAGCCTGACAAGCTCGGTTTGCGAAGAGGGGCCGTTATCAACCACCGTGCAGAGAATAGCGAACTGCATGGGCGTCAGCTGCTTGTCGCAGCTAAGCTGTTGAAATATTGCAGTGTGACGTTGATGAGCCTTGCGGATCAAATGACCGATCTGCTCCGTCACTACATAATCACTGGCAGCGGATGATAGATCACTATTTGCCGCCGGTACTGGAGCCTGCATAACGCTAGACGTTTGTTTTGCCATAGTTTTATTTGTCTTTATCTGGGTTATTAAAAAGCGACCTCAGGCTTCAGCCCTGCTTAGCTGCTATGCTAGCTTTATAGCGCGTACACTATTATATACTGCTAACGACTAAATCTACCATCTGTTGTATTGATGAGATCCATCAGGAGTGACCCATGAGTAATAATTCAGCCTCAGTTCCTTCCCGGGAGCACATCCTTACTGCCGATGGTACGCTCGTCGTTTACCGCGACCCCAAGCCTTCCCCCAGGCCAGCGCCCGGCCAGCCCGGCACCTACTCCAATTATGTGCCGACCGAGCCCGAGCTGTTTCTCGCCATGCTTGACGATGGCAGAACCCTCGCCTTCAACGGCCACGTCGATCTGGGCACAGGCATACGTACATCACTGGCGCAGATCGTCGCCGAAGAGCTCGATATCGCGCCGGAAAAGGTGTGCATGATTCTCGGCGACCCCAAAGATGTACCAAACCAGGGGCCAACCATCGCCAGCGCCACCATCCAGATCACGGCACAACCGCTACGAAAAGCAGCCGCTCAGGCGAAGCAGTACCTGCTCAAACTGGCCGCCGACAAACTCGCAACCGACGTGGATAAGCTAAATGTTAACCGTGGCGTCGTCGAGTCCAACGTCAACCCGGAACTCAACATCAGCTATGAAGCGCTGCTAAAAGGCGCCCGTCACGAGCTGCAGCACGATGACAGCGTGCAGGTTAAGTCCCCCGCCGAATATAAAACGGTGGGCACCTCCTTTGGCCGCGTCGATATTCCGAAGAAAGCCACCGGCCAACTGACCTTTGTGCACGATATGCGCGTTCCCGGTATGCTGCACGGCCGCGTGATCAGGCCTCCCTATGTGGGCCGCGACAGCGGTGAATTTGTCGGCACCAGCCTGATCCGGATTGATCGTCACTCCATCGACCATATCCACGGCATCGTCGATATCGTTGTCCAGGGTGATTTCGTTGGCGTTGTCGCCGAGCGCGAAGAGCAGGCGATCAAAGCTGCCAACGAACTTCACGTGGAATGGAAAACACCACCAAAGCTGCCGGATCTCAACAATCTGGAAAAAGTGCTGCGCGAGATTCCGGCCAAATACCGCCCCCTGCGCCAGCAGGGCGATTTCGAGCGGGCCAGTCAATCAGGCACCGAGAGTATCGCTCACACCTATATCTGGCCCTACAACCTGCACGGCTCCATCGGCCCCTCCTGCGCCCTGGCCGACTGCACCGAATCCAGCCTTAAGGTCTGGTCCGGCACGCAGAATCCGCACAGCCTCAGAAACCACCTCTCCTCACTGATGGACCTTGATGAAGGCGCCATCGAAGTGGTGCGGATGGAGGCCTCAGGCTGCTATGGCCGGAACTGTGCCGATGATGTCTGCGGCGATGCCGCGCTGCTCTCCCGTGCGGTCAAGAAGCCGGTCCGGGTGCAACTGTCACGGGAGCAGGAACACGGCTGGGAGCCCAAGGGTACCGCCCAGCTGATGGACGCCGAGGCAGTACTGGATAAGGACCGGATCTCCGCCTACAAATTCAGCACCCGCTATCCGTCCAACGACGCGCCGTTACTGGCGCTGGTGCTCACCGGCAAGGAGGACGCCAGCAACCGCATTTTCGAGATGGGTGACCGCACGGCGGTGCCGCCCTACGCTTACGCCAACTTGGATATCTCCTGCGACGATGCCCCACCGGTGGTGCGCTCAGCCTGGCTGCGCGGCGTTTCCGCCCTGCCGAACACCTTTGCCCACGAGTGCATGATCGACGAACTGGCCAGCCGGGCCGGAGCCGATCCCATAGAATTCCGCATCAGCCACCTGAACGACGAGCGCGTGATCAGTCTGATCAACGAGCTGAAAGAAAACTATGGCTGGCAGAGCCGCGTCGCCGGCAAGGGTACCCAAACCGCCGATGGTGGCCTTAAGGGACGGGGTTTTGCCTACGCCCACTATGTGCACAGTAAATTCCCCGGTTTTGGTGCGGCCATGGCCGCCTGGATACTGGAGCTCACCGTATACCCGGAAACCGGCGAAATCAAAATCGACAGAGTCGTTGCGGCCCAGGACGCGGGGCTGATCGTAAACCCCGCCGGGGTCCAGCACCAGGTTCACGGCAATATCATTCAGACCCTCAGCCGCTGCATCAAGGAAGAGGTGGTATTCAACAGCGACCAGCCCACCACGCTGGAATGGGGCAGCTACCCGATCCTTAAGTTTAATGAGCTGCCGCAGATCGACATTCTGCTGCTGAACAAGCCCGACGAAGCACCGCTGGGTGTCGGCGAATCTGCCGCCCTGCCCTGCGCACCAGCCATCGCCAACGCCCTGTTCGACGCCACCGGCGTCCGCTTTTACGAGGCTCCGTTTACGCCGGAAAGAATTCGCAAACGTTTGGCTGCGGCGAAGGTTTCAACCCGTAGCCAGCCGGTACCGGCCTAAGCCGATAATCCCGGTCCGGCGGTTCGCCCCGCCGGACGCTCGCCGGACTGCGCCCTAAAACAAAAACCGCCCGCCGCCTTGTTCTCTCTCGAGAACTCAGCGACGGGCGGTTTTGTGTAAGCCCGTCTCTAAAAGAGCAGGTTTAGAGGCTCAGCACTTTCTCGCCACGGGCGATACCGGAAACACCCGAGCGCACCACCTCCATGATGCTGGCCATATTGCCCAGCGAGGCGATAAACGCGTCCAGCTTGTCGGAAGCGCCAACCAGCTGCACGGTGTAGGTGTTCGGCGTGACGTCGATGATCTGACCACGGAAGATATCGCAGGTACGCTTGATCTCCGCACGCATCTGGCCGTTGGCCTTCAGCTTGATCATCATCAGCTCTCGCTCGATGTGCTCACCTTCGGACAGATCCACCACCTTGACCACGTCGATCAGCTTGTTCAGCTGCTTGGTGATCTGCTCAACCACGCGATCGTCACCGGTAGTGGTCACGGTCAGGCGAGACAGGGTGGAGTCTTCGGTGGGCGCCACGGTCAGAGACTCGATGTTGTAGTTGCGCTGAGAGAACAGGCCAACTACACGCGACAGCGCACCCGGTTCGTTTTCCAACAGAACTGAAATGATATGACGCATGATCAGGTCCTCTCCGTCTTGCTCAGCCACATGTCACGCATGGCGCCGCGCGGCACCTGCATCGGATAAACGTGTTCGAACGGATCGACCGCGATATCCATAAACACCAGCCTGTCTTTCAGGGAGAACGCTTCGCGCATCGCACCTTCGAGGTCAGCGTACTTGTCGACTTTCATGCCGACGTGACCGTAGGCTTCAGCCAGCTTGATGAAGTCCGGCAGAGACTTCATATAGGACTGAGAGTGACGCGATTCATAGTTCATATCCTGCCACTGACGCACCATCCCGAGGGACTGGTTGTTGAGGCAGAGAATCTTCACCGGCAGATCGTACTGCTTGCAGGTGGACAGCTCCTGGATGTTCATCTGGATACTGCCTTCACCGGTCACGCAGGCTACGTCGGCATCGGGGAAGTTCATCTTCACGCCCATGGCCGCCGGCAGACCGAAGCCCATGGTGCCGAGGCCACCGGAGTTGATCCAGCGGTTGGGCTTGTTGAACTTGTAGTACTGGGCCGCGAACATCTGGTGCTGGCCAACGTCGGAGCAGACATAAGCGTCGCCGCCGGTGACCTTGCTCAGCATCTCGATAACCTGCTGCGGCTTCATCAGCTCTGAGTCAGCGGTTTCATAGCGGCCGCCGTGACGGCTGCGCCACTCTTCGATCTGCTTCCACCAGGTTTCCAGTGCAGCCGCATCCGGCTGCTTCTTGCTGTCCTTGATCTGCTCGATCATCTCTTCCAGTACGACCTTGGACGGACCAACGATAGGCACGTCAGCACGGACGGTCTTGGAGATGGAAGCCGGATCGATATCGATGTGAACGATACGCGCGGTCGGACAGAACTTGTCGACGGCGTTGGTCACACGGTCATCGAAGCGGGCGCCAATGGCGAGGATCAGATCCGCATGGTGCATCGCCATGTTGGCTTCGTAGCTACCGTGCATCCCCAGCATACCGACGAACTGACGGTCGGTACCGGGATAACCACCCAGACCCATCAGAGTGTTGGTAACCGGGAAGTTCAGCATCTTCGCCAGTGCGGTCAGCTCGTCGCTGGCACCGCCAAGAATGACGCCGCCACCGGAGTAGATCACCGGACGGCGCGCCTGCAGCATCATATCCACAGCCTTGCGGATCTGGCCGCTGTGACCGCGGCTGATCGGGTTGTAGGAGCGCAGTTTGACCGACTTCGGATACTCGTACGGGTAGCGATCGGTCGGCGAGGTCATATCCTTGGGGATATCCACAACGACGGGGCCCGGACGGCCGGACTCGGCGATATAGAACGCTTTTTTGATGATCGTCGGGATATCTTCGGCGCGCTGAACGCTGAAGTTGTGCTTAACCACCGGACGGGAGATACCGAGCATGTCGGTCTCCTGGAAGGCGTCTTCGCCGATCAGGTGGCTCATCACCTGTCCGGTGATAACGACCATCGGGATCGAGTCGGTGAACGCGGTCGCGATACCGGTAACCGCGTTGGTGGCACCAGGACCGGAAGTAACCAGCGCGACGCCGGCCTTGCCGGTCGCACGGGCATAGGCATCAGCCATGTGAGTGGCGGCCTGCTCATGGCGCACCAGGACGTGCTTTACATCGTCCTGCTGAAACAGCGCGTCGTACACATGCAGCAGCGCGCCGCCGGGATAGCCATAGATATGTTTCACGCCCTCATCACGGAGTGCGCGAACCACCATTTCTGCGCCTGAAAGTTGTTCCACTTGTATTACCCTCTACTCAGCACCGACAACCCAGTGTGCCGGTGGCAAACAGTTCGATTAAGTTGCGTCTGAAAACACCCGCGAGCGCAGCGATAGTGACGCCTGCGAACGCAAACCGCGCAAAATCAGCCTCGGATGCCCATCGGAATGGACGGTGAATTCGGAGCCGGTCGGTAC
This sequence comes from Marinobacterium lutimaris, assembly GCF_900108065.1. Lineage (GTDB taxonomy): Bacteria > Pseudomonadota > Gammaproteobacteria > Pseudomonadales > Balneatricaceae > Marinobacterium_D > Marinobacterium_D lutimaris. The sequence continues at coordinate 59,327 of NZ_FNVQ01000008.1, forward strand.
GGGGATCGCCCACACGGACCTGTTTCTGTTCTGAGCCCTAAGCCGGGTACTGCTTAATTAGCCACAAAGAGTCGTTGGGATCGGGATTTCCTGGCCCCAGCGACAGAAAAGAGCCGGCTATTCTGTCACCCTGTCGTTTTTTGATCAACCGAACAACTCTATTTTCTGCCGCTGTATTAGCGGTTCAGACGAAAGTAGCGCTTAAAAATGCCAGCAGCAGGCGAGCCCTATCGAGTACAGGAGCAGCTCAGGGAACTGACGGGCTGCAAAGAGTAAACATGTATCCAAACGTATACATATTAATCATCTATACCTATAATTTTGCACTCCTACCAATAACAACAGTTCCGCTCCACGCTTCACAATCCTCGCAACCCACATACCAACCAAGGATCATCCCGGGCAATGGACTCTATCACCCGTGCATTCGCAAACCTGAAGATAGCCAAAAAGCTGGGCGCCATACTCTCCCTCATGGTGTTGATCATTATCATCACCAGCCTGTTCAACGGCGCCAATATCCGCGAAATAAAACAAGGCGGAGCAGACCTGGGAACAACCAGCCAGATTTCCAAGCTTATGTCCGATGCCCGGTTCCTGCGCATCCAGTACGTGCAGTCCGGAAACAGTGAGGATTTTTCGGCGCTGCAAAGCAGCGGTAACCAGATCCTCTCTCTACTGCAGGCGGAGGCAGGCAGCGCAGACCAGGCTGATTTGAAGCAGATGTTCAACGCCATGTCGAAGCAACAGCTGAGCTTCGCAGAGACCTTGCACGAGCTGTTCTCTATTCGTGAGCAGAAGCAGTCGATCCGCGCCGGCCAGGTTATCGCTCCCAGCATAAAACTGCGCGAAACTCTGGAGGAGATTCACAGCACTCTTGCGTCTGAAACCAACGACAGCGGCGACTGGCAGCGACTGGCCCAGTTCCGGGTGGCGATAAAGACGATGGCCGACGTGCGCTACAGCATCAAATCCTACATGGCGTCGAGCCTGTTTGAGTCCCAGTCCACCGCCAGCGCCTCGGCTGACAAGCTGTACAGTGACTCACTCGAATCACTGCGCCAGATAAAAACGATCATCAACGACCCAGCCCTGCGCCTTAACACCGCGAAGGTCAGCGCAGCGTCCGCAGCGATCGATACCTATATCAGCGGCTTCACCGCCGTCTATCGGCTCGACGGCCAGATCAAGACGCTCTCTGACGAACTGGGCGTCAAGGGACGTGAACTGGCCGACGATCTTGCCAGGATCTATGAGTTCGAAACCCTGCATCAGCAGGAAACCATCGAAAACGCCCTCTTCATGTCGATCGCTGCCTGCTTGGTCGGTCTGGGCGTCGCTCTGTTGTTCGGCACTATCATGATTCGCGCGATCAACAAACCGCTGCTCGCCAGCGTCAATCTCGCCGAAGCAATCGCAGACGGTGACCTGACCCAGGAGATCGACACCGAGCGCAAGGATGAAGTCGGTCGACTAATGCATGCCATGGCTCAGATGCGCGTCACGCTACGCGAGATGATCATCAACCTGCGGGAGAATATCGACCAGGTTTCCTCCGCCTCCACTCAGTTATCGGCCACCGCGGAACAGAACAGCAGGGGTATGGAGCATCAGCGCCGGGAAACAGACCAGGTGGCTACCGCAATCAACGAGATGACGGCCGCTGTGCAGGAGGTTGCACGTAACGCTGAAGACGCATCCGGCTCTGCCGATCAGGCAGATGAGATCACCCGACAGGGTGTTGCCGGCATTGGCGAGGCATTGACACTGATTACCGAGCTTTCCAGTTCCATCACCCAGACCGCCAATGCGATGGATGATCTCAGTGACCAGAGCAACAACATCAGCCAGTTCGTCGAGGTGATCAGTGGCGTTGCAGAACAGACCAACCTGCTGGCGTTGAATGCGGCGATCGAAGCAGCCCGCGCCGGCGACTCCGGCCGCGGCTTTGCCGTGGTGGCGGAAGAGGTGCGCAAACTGTCGCAGCGCACCCAGGAATCCACCCAGGAGATAGAGTCTCTCGTCATTGAACTGCAGCGCAACGTCAGGACAGCCCAGCAACGCATGGCCAGCAGTCAGGAGCTGAACGCTCGCAATGTAGAAAACGCCAAGGGCGCGGGCGCGAATCTGAACGAGATCGGCCGCGCCGTCAGCCTGATCCAGCAGATGAACCAGCAGATCGCCACCGCCTCCGAGGAGCAGGGAGCGGTCGCCGAGGAGATCAACCAAAGTATCGTCAGGGTGCGCGATGTCACCGAGCAGACCGCCGAGGCGACCAGCGAAACCGTCAGCGCCACCGAAAGCCTGGCGCAGATGGGACAACGACTGAGACAGCTGATCGAACGCTTCAAGGTCTGAGCCTCTGCGGCACGAGCGCCCTGCCCCAGCCAATTCGCTAGCCGGTCAGGCAATAATTCACCTGGCCCGCTGGCGAAAATTGCCGCCACGGGGGTATAGTTCGGGAAACACTGCTTGAGAGGTTTGCCATGAAACCGGTTGAAATCAAACACCCACAGCGCGTAATCGATGAGCTTCTGCGGTTTATCCGCAAGGTGATGAATGAGCCGGAGATCTGCGAGAAGGCCAAGGAGATCGCCCGTCGACACAGCGGTAAAGCCAACGCGGCCCAGCTGATCGCCGAAGAGCTTTCGGCCACCACCAACGTCAACATCCCTATCGAGCACAGCGACGCTGATCGCCTCTTCCTCGAAGTGCTGCAGGAACTGGTCAAAGACGAAAAAGCGCTCTACTGAGCGCTTTTTTAGAAAACATTGGAGCCAGTCAGATCTAGACCGGCTCCCGCAGCCACTCCAGCAACACCGCATCTGCCGTCAGCCCCAGCGCCTTCGCCAGCTCTGGCATCGCCGTTTCCAGCGTTTTATCCAGCTGCCAAGGTGGATTAACGATCAGCATACCTGAGCCGTACATCCGACCGCAGTCTTCATGGGCCACTCGCAGCTCGCTGCGCAGCACCGCGCCATCCACCGCATCGACCACGCTTTTGATCAGGCCCTGCCAGCGGTTGGCCGCCAGCAGCGGGTACCAGATGGCAAACATGCCCACAGGCCAGAGACGCTGTGCCTTACGCAGAAAACGCCCAACCTGCTCATACTCATCCTTCACCTCGTAGGCTGGATCGATCAACACCAGTCCGCGGCGGGGATCCGGCGGAAGCAGTGCTGATACGCCCTCGTAACCATCGCGGTGATGCACGGCAACCCGGTCATCACGTTTAAATACGCTACGCAGTGCTTCCACCTCGGCCGGGTGTAGCTCCATCAGGGAGATACGGTCGTTATCCCGCGCCATGGCGGCAGCGATACTGGGCGAGCCGGGATAGCGGGCCAGCTCATCACCGCTGTTTACACTGCGCACCAGGTCAAGATAGGCCTGGATCAGCGGATCGTTGCTGCCGGCCTGCCAGAGCCTGGCGATACCCTCGCGGTATTCACCGGTCTTCTGCGCCTGATCATCCGCCAGATCATAGATGGCCCGGCCGCTGTGAGTTTCCAGGTAACTCCAGGGCTTGGCCTTTTTGTTCAGGGATGAAAGCAGGCCGACCTGCAGCAGATGCTTGTGCAGGTCGGCAAAGTTTCCGGCGTGAAAGCCGTGCTGGTAGCTGAGCATGTTAAGGAGTTCCGGTTTTACTGCGGCGCAGGATTAACGAATCTTCGGCACCTGCAGATTGGGGAAAAGTGCGGCCATACCGTTAGCCACGGCCTGCAGCAGCGGCCAGCGCTCATCGTACAGCACGGTATCGCCGGACTCAGCGTAGGCACCCATCATACCGGGCATGCCACTGTAAGACTGGTAGAGCGAGCCCTTGGTCTGGCCGCTACATTCAAAGCGCCCAGGACCGGTTTGTGAGAACGCCCAGCCGCTGCCACCCCAGACAGGTGGATTATCCGCCCCTTCGACGGTGCATATACGGGCGTTTTTCAATACCAGGGCATAACCGGGCTGGCCGTTTCTGACCACGTCAAAGGCGTTCATCACCGCACCGGGCTGTACCGACAGAGTCACCATTGCCCAGCGCTGGGTATCATCAAGAGCACGGAACAGAATCACCGCCTGGTTGCCATTGGGAGACTTCATGGCGCCACCGATACGGTAATCGCGGCTGATCTGCATCGGGTTGCTCACGCGGTAGAGTGGCGCCCCCAGATAATGAGACACCAGCGCCAGCGCCAGCTGCTGCTCCTGGCCATAGCCCTGCAACTGGCCGACCTGGAGCGGTTTAGGGGTAACAGAATTTTCAAGCTTGGGCTTAACCGGGGCTTCCGGCGTTTTGCCGGCACAGCCGGCAAGCAGGGCACCGATGACAGCGGTGGAAACAAGGGTTCTCAACAGGCGGCGGCCGGTCATCAATATTCTCCTATCAACGCACGCTGGCGATATATTTCGACAGATGTGCCATCTTGTCCGTATCGTCATCCACGAACTGCACCCTGACATCAACATAGGGTGTATTCTGGCGCGGTTCCACTGCCTGCATCGACAGTACAAAACCGTTGATACGTGCGACCGAATCGCCGGAGAGTTGTTCAATATCGACCACTACCTGATCAAGCAACACAGGGAAGCGCCCTTCGTTCTTGATCACCACGCGCACTTCGCGCAGGTTCAGGTCCCGAATCGCGCACTTGAAGGTGTAATCGGAGCAGCGCAGCTGGGCCAGCCCCTTGGGTTTGGGCATCGACTTGCCGGACGGCGCGCCCATCTCCTTACGGACCTTGTCCTCCTGCAGCATTTTCGACGCACGGGCCTGCTGTTCCGCGCTTAGCGCTCCGCCTTTCGACAGCGCCTTGACCACCTTCTGTACCAGCTGTTCGCTGGTAAACGGCTTGCCGAGGTAGTCATTCACCCCGGCCTGGATTGCCTTGAGCACATACTCGCGCTCGCCACGGCTGGTGACCATCAGGAAGGGGGTGGATTTATAGCTCTCCTGGGCCCGGGTCCACTGCAGCACTTCAAGGCCGCTCATCTCCGGCATTTCCCAGTCGCACAGCAGAACATCATAGTGAGTCTGCTGCATCGCCCGCGTCGCATCCTTGCCGTTCTCGCAGGCGTCGACGGACGAATCGGGAAAAGCTTCGCGAATCATGGCGGTGACCCGCTCACGAATAAACTTCGCGTCGTCGATCACCAGTACTTTGAGTTTGCTCATCTGTCAGGTTTACATCCGCTGCGTCATGACTGTTTTACACTCTCCCATAATCCAGCCCTGGACTGAAGAGTTGACTGTCGTCAAACTGAAACAGATCAGTATTTTATGACGATTTTAGCTGCCGACCGCTTGGCTCGCTCCACCGCCTCTTCCACCGACTCAGCCCGCGCCAGGGCAACACCCAGACGGCGGCTGCCGGCGATCTCAGGCTTGCCGAAAAGACGCAGCTGGGTATCGACGTCAGCCAGCGCCTCGGCCATGCCCTCAAACCTAAGGTTAGTCGACTCTCCGTCACCGAGGATAACCGCTGAAGCACTCGGGCCCCGCTGACGGATCGGGCCGATAGGAAAGCCAAGAATAGCGCGCACATGCAGCGCGAACTCCGACAGGTCCTGGGAGATCAGCGTCACCAGCCCGGTATCATGCGGACGCGGCGAGACTTCGCTGAACCAGACCTGATCGCCTTTAACGAACAGTTCTACGCCATAGATTCCGTAACCGGCCAGGTTTTCCACCACCGCTTTGGCCACCTGCTGGGCGTTTTGCAGCGCCTGTTCGGTCATCGCCTGCGGCTGCCAGGATTCGCGGTAGTCGCCACCTTCCTGACGGTGCCCGATCGGCGCGCAGAACTGAATCCCGTCTACGGCGTTCACGGTCAGCAGGGTGATCTCGTAATCGAAGTCCACGAAGCCTTCGACGATGACGCGTCCACGGCCAGCACGGCCACCCGCCTGAGCATATTCCCAGGCCGGAGCGATATCGGCATCGGCACGCACCAGTGACTGCCCCTTGCCAGATGAGCTCATTACCGGCTTCACCACGCAGGGCAGACCAACGGCCTTGATCGCCTCGTTGTACTCTGCTTCCGTATCGGCAAAGCGATAGGCAGAGGTAGGCAGCCCCAGCTCTTCGGCGGCAAGGCGGCGGATCCCTTCGCGATCCATGGTCAAACGAGCGGCACGGGCGGTCGGTACTACCTTGTAGCCTTCGCTTTCCAGCGCCAGCAGGGTTTCCGTGGCCAGCGCTTCAATCTCTGGCACGATCAGATCCGGCTTTTCAGCCTCGACCACAGCACGCAGCGCAGCGCCGTCGAGCATGTTGATGGTATGGCTACGATGGGCCACCTGCATCGCAGGCGCATTGTCGTAGCGGTCAACAGCGATCACCTCGATGCCGAACCGCTGCAACTCGATAACCACCTCTTTGCCGAGCTCTCCACATCCACAAAGCAGTACACGGGTTGCGTCCGGGGTAAGGGCTGTTCCCAACATTGATCGTCCTCTCGACAAAGCCTGAAATGGCGCCATTGTACCAGCGCCACCGAGGAAAGCACCGACCGCCGGAAATAGAAAAGGCCGATGCACCTGTTGTTCAGGTCCACCGGCCTTTTACGTCAGCTAAGACGTTGGCAGATTCGGGCTAAGCCGGAGATACACCGGCAGAATCAGCGCGCAGACTTCAAAGCCCCGCTAGGCCCTCGTCACAGGATTCCTCAAAGAATCGCAGCCACCTGATCAAACGCGAGGCGCTGACCGCGGGGATGATGGCCACCCTCGGTGGCGTAACCCAGATTGACGATGAAGTTCACCTTCCAGCGACCTTCCGGGAAAAATTCGGCATTCACCTTCTCTTTGTCAAAACCGCTCATCGGACCGCAGGCCAGCCCCAGCGCCCGGGCTGCGGTAATCAGGTAAGCGCCCTGCATGGAACCGTTACGGAAAGCAGTTTCCTCGGCCAAAACGCTGTTTTCACGAAACAGGGGGGCTGCGTCATAGGCGGTAAACTGGGTCGGCAGGTGCTCGTAGAACTCGCTGTCGCTGGCGATAATCACCGTCAGCGGTGCGTTGCGGGTCTTTTCCGCGTTACTGGCGATCATCGCCGGCAGCAGGCGATCCCTGGCTTCGTCACTCTGGATAAACAGGTAGCGGGCCGGCTGGGTATTCATGGAGGTGGGCCCCCATTTCAGCAGCTCGTAAAGCTCGGCGATGATCTCTTCACTGACCGCCTTGTCGGCAAAACTGTTATAGCTGTGAGCCTGGAAGAAGAGCTGGTCAAGCGCCTGCTGGCCAAGAGCGTTGGACATTAAATTCACCTCGAATCGGAAGACATTTCAATGTCGTCACTTTACGGGCCGGGGCGGACAGGAAACAGGCCAAAAACCTAGACTGATTGATTCATTAATCTGATCATCCCGTAAAGGATGGGAGCGCTTAGATTTAATTCATCGATAATTGTAGTGGTCAACTAATCCCGGACACCGTTTTAAGTTTTTCTTCCGCCGCCTGGGGAAACCTGTCCGCATCTATTGTATCTTTGCCGATTGAGCAGAATGCGCGAAAAACCCCGTTTTAGTGCGGGGCTAAGCTATCTTGACGGGATAACGTCAGGGGGAGCGGTGGCAAGGCTTCGCGCTGGCACCAGTCGAGAGTCAACGCGGCCTTGTTCCATTACCTCCCGTCAGAGACGGGAGTCTGTAGTGCGCGGATCGGCGGCTGAGCGTGTAGCTTGGCCTGTGCTAAATCATAATTCACCTGCATGGCAAGCCAAGCGCGGGCGGTACTGACACCGGCCATTTCCAAGCGTAGCGCCAAATCGGGGCTGATGGCTGCTCGACCATTCAACACACGGGACAAGGCCACACGGGACATGGCTAGCCGGTCAGCCGCCTCTGTCACAGACAAGCCAAGCTCGGCGATCACATCTTCGCGTAGCATCTCGCCGGGGTGCGGAGGGTTCATCATGGCGTGGTCTCCTCTAGTGGTAATCAACATAATTGACCAATTCGACATCGACGCCTACAAACCGAAAGGTCACTCGCCAGTTGCCGTTCACCCAGATCGACCAGTAACCGTTCAACTCGCCCTTCAGCGGGTGCAGCTTGAACGAGGGGATATTGAGGTCATCCGCGCCTGCAGCAACGTCCAGTAAAGCCAGAATTCGACGCAGCTTCGCAGCATGTGCTGACTGGATGCCTCGAGTCGTCCCTGTTCGGTAGAAGGCTTCAAGCCCCTTGTGTCGAAATCCGGTAATCATGAGATAAATGTATCGCGTAGCGATACGATATACAAGCAGCATGAAACTCTTTAAACGTTCCCCGGTTGATCACCGACTATATCCTTGAAACGCTGCTCCGCCAGGTAATGGGCAATATCCCTCACCTGGGCAAATTTCCCTCAGCGGTGTTCTAGCTCGAAAACAGGCATTGGGGTCGTTTTGCGACCCAGAGACTGGCTAAAAGTAGCCTTGGAGATATAGCCGAGCACAGTATAAAGCGCCTCGCCGGTCACTTTCACCGGCCCCCCCCACTTCGGTTGTCAGCCCCGTTCAGCGGCGTACGGTGCGGCCACCGCCCTGCCCTAAAGCCAGATATTCCGGCGCTTTGCTGCCAGAGAACCCCGCAAGTTCTAAGGCTTTGTGGACCTCATCCGCGGTTGGTCGCACCCAACCATCAACGGCAGGGCATCAGCATTCAGGGCGGATTCCGTGTGATTCCATGCTTCAAACCTCCACAAAAAAACGGAGCCGAAGCCCGCCAGGGCTACTTTAAGAGCCCACACCTGGCTTATTGGGTTTCTTATACCCAGCCCAGACACGCTTAACCTGGGCTGCGCTGCAGCCAAGAAATCGAGCAGTCTGAGAGATAGAAACGCCCCTTAAACGAAGCTCGATAATCTTCTGATTTTTCTCAGTATCCGGCCTCCTGCCTTTGTACCTCCCCTCACTCCTTGCTATTTCAATCCCCTGACGCTTGCGGCGATCTTCATAATCATCCCTAGCGATCTGTAACGTGACTTTCAGGAGCATCTTTTGCATTCCTTCCAAGACCACCCTTGAAACCCTTCGGTTTCAGCCGACAGCGCCAAAAGATCCATCACCCCGGGACTGCCAGTCCTCGCACCTATCCCTCTAATCACTGCAATAAGCTGTTCAGCGTCATCCAGGGGAAGCCTTGATATTCTGTTCATTTTTTTCGGCGATCACTACATTCCCCGATTGAAGGTCTTCAATCATCCGGAGCAGTTCAGGGCGGCCTGATCTAGCACCTGATGCTGTTTCTCGGTAAATCCCCGCGATGTAGTACCCGGTATTGAGGGCATCATCGATAATAGTTTCTTGTCTTTTGAGATCCTTGCCTTCGGTACTGACCAGGAGGTAAACCCTTGCTACGTTAAATTCACTCTCCCACATAGGCGGTGCCATTTGTAGTCGTTGTTATGTAGTCGTTTCTCACTCTGCTTATCTCGCTCTCTGTCGGGCTTATTAGGCTATGAGCGCCGTAGAATGCCGAAAGCTGCGAACTGCTCGGTGAGGATGTCTGGTTCGCGCACCTGGTCAAGGCCGACACCGACGCCATTGCGAAGCTGGCCCGCAGCGGCACCTCAATCGCTCACTGCCCCACCTCCAACTGCCGCCTGGGCAGCGGCATCGCACCGGTACTGGCGATGCGCGATGCCGGAATGCGGATCACCCTGGGGGTAGACGGTTCAGCCTCGAGCGAGTCTGCCTCGATGATTCAGGAGATGAACCTGGCCTGGCTGATTCACCGCAGCCAGGGCGGCGCCAGCGCCACCCGTGTAGAGGAAGTAATCGACTGGAGCAGCCGCAACGGGGCCGACCTGCTGGAGTTGCACACCGGGCGCATCGAGGTTGGCTATGCCGCCGATCTGGCCATCTACAGCCTGGATTCTCTGCGTTTCAGCGGTATGCACTCGGCGCTGGAAACACCGCTGATGTGCGGCGAGCCGGTAGATCTGAAATACAGTTTCGTCAACGGCCGGATGGTGGTGAGTGATAACCAGGTTCTCGGCGTCGATGAGCAGGTGCTGCGCGCCTCGGTCCAACGCGGGATCGGAAAACTGCTGCAGCGGGCGCCCCACTGCTGAAGCTGGCGGAGGCATCCGCAGCAGACTACCTTGCAAGTGTCGGGTCGGTGCAGTTGCGACTCTCACTCAATCAGCATGTAACCCAACCATATGCAAAGGTACGGATGTTTGACTATGAAAAAACTTCTCGTCACAGCAGGGCTCGCGGCATTTCTGAGCAGCGGCGCTTTCGCCGCATCAGCACCGGAAGGCGCCGAGGCCTACATCATTTTACCGGCTGACGGCGCCACCGTGCCGGCCACCTTCACGGTCACCTTTGGCCTAAAGGGGATGGGCGTGGCCCCTGCCGGTACAGACAAGGAAAACACCGGGCATCACCATCTGCTCGTCGATGGCGAACTGCCACCGATGGATGCCCCCATGGGCGACCAGGTAAAGCATTTTGGTGGTGGCCAGACACAAACCGAACTGACGCTGGAACCGGGGACCCACACCCTACAGCTGATTCTCGGCGATATGGCGCATCAGCCCCACGAGCCGCCCGTGGTTTCGGAAAAGATCACCATCACGGTGGAATAGTCACCTCGGCTTTTATCCCAAGCCCCCGCCAGCGGGGCTTCGCTTCGGCTCAACCTGCTTAAACTTTCTAACCTCCTTACAAGTCGCTTCTCTGACTTGGCAAAGCCAGCAGCGGCGTATATCCTGCGCGCCCTTGTGCTGAAAATAGCCAAAAGCCAGTTCCGCCCGCGCTGCATCTCGTGCTCCCGCACCTGTTCCCCGAAGTGCCCGCCGAGCCAATCCCGTGATCCGGACCCGCTCAGATTCAGCATCACAAAAACCAGACGACGGGACCGCCCCTCAGAAGAGCTGCCTGCCTGTTTAACCCAACTAGCTCGAACCCGGGAGTTCAAATGATTGCCAGAATTACACAACTGTTCCCACTCTGGGCCCTGCTGTTTTCGGTCACGGCCTTCTTCCAGCCTAACCTGTTTGTGGATCTGAAAAGCGCCATCGTGCCGCTGCTGACCATCATCATGCTGGCGATGGGTCTGACTCTGACCCCGAAGGACTTCGTCAACGTGCTGCGCTACCGCTCCGCAATCCTGCTGGGCATTATCCTGCAGTTTTCCGTCATGCCGCTGCTCGCCCTGGGCATCAGCCTGGCCATGGGCTTCAGCCCTGAACTGACGGTGGGGATGATTCTCGTGGGCTGCGTAGCCGGCGGCACCTCCTCCAACGTGATGACTTACCTGGCCGGCGGCAACGTGGCGCTGTCGATCTCCATGACCGCGATCTCCACCCTGATCGGTGTTCTGGCGACCCCTCTGCTGACCGAGCTACTGGCCGGCCAGAGCGTTAACGTGCCGGTCGCCGGCATGCTGCTGAGCCTGGTGAAGATCGTACTGGTGCCGGTCGCCATCGGAGTCGCGCTCAACAAGCTGGCACGGGGCGTCATCAAGCCGCTTGAACCGCTGCTGCCTCTGGTTTCCATGATCAGCATCGTACTGATTATCGCCGCGGTAGTTGCCCTGACCCGCGATAACCTGGCCTCTCAGGGGCTGGCCGTGGCGTTGGCGGTTGTGCTGCACAACGGCTTTGGCCTGGCGCTTGGCTATGGTCTCTGCCGCCTGTTTGGTTTCGATGCCGCGATCAGCCGCACCATCGCCTTTGAAGTGGGCCTGCAGAACTCGGGACTCGCCACCACCCTGGCGATGAAGTTCTTCTCCCCGGTTGCCGCCATGCCGGGCACTCTGTTCTCTGTCTGGCACAATATTTCCGGCTCAATTCTGGCCGGTTACTGGTCACGCAAACCGGTAGAGCAGGAAACTAACGCTGCGCAGGCTCAGTCAGCCTGAGACGCGAGCTATTGAAGCGCTCAGTCTACTAGACGCAAAAAAGCCACCCTGGTCGGGTGGCTTTTTAATTGCTACTTCGGCTTCTATGTTACTTTGGTTTCTATGTTACTTTGGTTTCTATATTGGCCGCTAAAGACAATCTGCGCCGGCATCGACCCTCATCACCAGATCGTCGCTTCGGCACTCCCCAGCCAAAGTGCGGTGAGCCCGGTACGACCGCGAACACCCAGTTTTTTGCAGATTCTCACGCTGTAGGTATGCACGGTGCTGCGGGTGAGATGCAGCTCTTCACCGATCTGAACCTCTGTCTTCCCTGTCAGTAGCTGCGCCATTACACGTTTTTCTGCCGCGGTCAGCGGCTCACTGATCATCATCATGCCCTGATGCAAAGCGATCCGCCGGTGGAACCAGTTCATCGGCCTGGCACAGTACTCAAGCAACGCCCGGTCTTCCTCACTGAAACGCGGCGCGGCCTTGTCGCTGCGCTCAAACGCGAACCAGGACTCGGCAAACGGCCCAAGACGCACGGTGACGTACAACACATCAAGAACCCCAAACGGCTCGAACAGCAGCTTGTAATAGTCGCTGTCAAACCACTCGGGCTCGATTACTTCGTGCAGGGATGTGATCTTGAACTGCTCGGGGCCGCAAAGATTAGCGTACACCGAAATATCGGGATTCCCCTGTTCGAGTCGCCTGAAGCGCTCGACCCGGGCGAGCTTTCGCCCTTCGGTATCGACCAGTCGGATGATCTGACGTGGTCGCCACCCCTGGGCTAGATCATTCTGTCCTCGGTCGGATAAGCGCAGGCCGCCGAGCCAATAGGAGTCGGTTGAATTGATCAGTGAACAGACCGTCTCCTGAAAGTATGTTAACGCCTTTGCAGTATCCACCGCGGGCACTGCAGCCAACTCGTCCCAAAGTTTGTGAATCCGTTCAACCTTTTCCGGCTGCATGAAACTGCTTCTCCACCGTCTACTCGAATCTGTTGCAACTAGCGAAATGTTTCCAGGCCACTGCGGAGCGCTTGGCGCCTCAACGCTATGACAGGATTTTGTTTCCATCAAATCCGCAGCCATCGATACTTTTCGGCCTCTGGACTGAATTACTCAGCGATTCTTTTTATTAGACAAGCGACAGAACAAACTCAGGCGTTAGCCGGCAAATATCCGATTGTCAAAATGGTTTATTACCGGAGGCAAGGACCATAACGCGGGGCACCTCTGCAGTATGCTGCAGTCCTGCCAGGAAAAATACGTCTGGCAAAACACGCCTGTTGGGAGCACCGCTATTAACGCTTTGCGCGTGATTTCCACACCACAAATAAAAAGCCCGTCAGTTCCTGCTGATGGGCTTTTTGCATTGCTGTCACTCCCGTTATTTCGGGGTCATCCGGATCAACGAGCCGGACGGGAGAGACAGATCTGATCACCGTAGTAGTTGTCGCCGTAGTTACACTGACTGCATTGAGTAACCTCAACGGCGGGTTTGGTATCGGCCCTGCGTACAGCGGCTGGACGACTATCTAATACGTAACGAACGATGTGACCCATGGCTAATCTCCCAACGTGCTATTTATCAATATCCAGAGATTAATAAACAGTCACTATTTAGAGAAATTGCTTTTAGCTCAGAGCACCATAGGCAAAAATTATTTACCGATAACCGGCCCCAGAGCTGGCTCTTAGCGAGCCGGCAACGTCCAATGAAAGATACCGGACTGCTTGCGCAGTATGCGAGCGGCTATATGCTCATCGCAGGCGCGGCCAGCCATGCCGTAACAGACATGAATCGGCAGCAGATGCTCTTCGCGCGGATGACAGAAGCGTGCATGGGGCGCGTTCTCCCAGTGCAGCAGGCGCTCGTAGCGCTGCTCTTCGCTGAGTTCTGCGCTGCCACAGGTCTCTTCCAGCCAGTCTTCGAACTCCTGGTTGCCCGCTCTGATAGCCGGCGTTTCCGGCGCAAAGAAAGCACGCATATTGTGGAACGAGAAGCCGGAGCCGATCACCAGCAGGTTGTCATAGTCCAGAGCCTGCAGAGCCTGACCGATCTTTAGATGTGTGTCCGGGTCCAGATTTTTCACCAGCGAAAGCTGCACGCAGGGAATATCCGCCTGTGGATACATCAGTTTCAGCGGTACGAACAAGCCGTGGTCGAAACCGCGCTGTTGATCCAGCTTCACCGCCAAGCCAGCCTGCTCCAGCGCGCCGTGAATCTGCTGCGCCAGGGCGGGTTCGCCAGGTGCCGGGTACTTGATCTCGTAGGATTCCGGCGGAAAACCGTAGTAATCGTAGATCAGCTCAGGGTTGGCACCTGCGGTAATCGTCGCCACGGACTCCTCCCAGTGAGCACTGATCACCAGTATCGCTGAGGGCTTCTTCAGCTTGCCGGAGATCTCAACCAGGCGGTCGACCATCTCCTGGTGATCCGGGTCACCCAGCAGCGGCATCGGACCGCCACCGTGGGAAATGTAGAGAATATCGGTTGCTGTGCTCATAGGAGTTCCTCCTGGACCGGCGCACCCCAATCGGGCACACCCTATCCTGTTAAATTTCGTAGGGTCCGACCGGCACGATGCCGCCCGGGTTTAACGCCTTGACCGAATAATACCCCGCCTTGATATGGTCGATGCGCACGGTTTCAGCAATTCCGTCCAGCGCCAGCACCCGGTGCATATAGGCATGCAGATTGGGCATCGCTTTCAGCGTATTACGGTTGCACTTGAAGATACCGTGGTAAGCAGCATCAAAACGCACCAGGGTGACGAAAAGGCGCAGATCAGTTTCGGTCAGGCGCTCGCCAAACAGATAGCTGCGGCCATCAGACAAGCGGGATTCCAGCTCATCCAGCGTAGCGAACACCTTTGCGTAGGCTTCTTCATAGGCCTGCTGGCTGGATGCAAACCCCGCCTGGTACACACCATTGTTGAGGTTGGCGTAGATATAGCCGTTGAGTGCATCGATCTCGCCAGCCAGATCCGTCGGGTAAAGATCCGGCCCCTGATCGACCAGGCCGCTGAAGGCGGTATTCAGCATGCGCACTATGTCCGCGGACTCGTTATTGACGATGGTGCCGGTCTGCTTGTCCCAGAGCACCGGAACCGTGGCGCGACCGGATATCTGCGGATCGGCACGGGTGTAGAGCTCGTGCATGTAGCGGGCGCCGTTGAGCGTGTCTTCATCGGCGCCGGGATAGTCGCCAAACTGCCAGCCTTGATCGGTCAATACCGGATTTACCACGCAGACATCGATCAGCTCATCCAGACCTTTCAGCTTACGCACCATCAGCGCCCGGGACGCCCAGGGGCAGATATAGGCGACATACAGCTGGTAACGCCCTGCCTCAGCCTTGAACCCGGCATCGCCCGTGGGACCGGCAGAACCATCCGGGGTCACCCAGTGACGGAAGGAGGAGGTCTGACGGATAAAGCGCCCTTCCTCATCCTTGGCCTGTACCGGCTGCCAGTTCTCTTTCCAGATACCCTTGACCAACATCGGCTTCGCGCCTCCTCTCGCAGTGTTGTAAATAAACAGGGCGGCCTCAGCCGCCCTGTTGGAATCAGTTCAATTGCATCAGGAGCGCTTGGCCAGCAGGCTGTCCACGGAGAAGCGTCCACCACCCTGCACAGCCAGTGCGGCAGTCATCGCAAACAGTGCCAGGGCAAATTCGTAACCGTTGTTGGACATGAACAGGCCGTTGCCGATATGGACGCTGAAGATCGCGACCAGCATCGCAAACGCGGTCACCAGGCCCGCCGGGCGGGTCAGCAGGCCCAGCAGCAGCGCGATGCCGCCGAAGAATTCTGCACTACCGGCCAGCAGGGCCATCAGGAAACCAGGCTGCAGGCCAATGCTGGCCATCCACTGACCGGTGCCTTCCAGACCGTAGCCGCCGAACCAGCCAAACAGTTTCTGCGAACCGTGTGCAGCCAGGATGATACCAACAGGCACTCGCAGCACGAGGGAGCCGAAACCGCCGTTAGAGCTGAACAGGAGCTTGGAAAGAGTTGCGTTCATGGGTCGTACCTCACATCGTTTTAACAGGATGCCTGAAGCCCTGTGCTTCAAGTTATGAGGCTAGTCTACTATCGTCATGTTCGCCTAATAAGACAGTAGTTATTGGTATATTATAAACGCAGCATTGTTAATAAACTGATTCGCCTGTAACAGGAGAGCTGTATGGACCGTATCGATGCGATGCGTGCGTTCACCACTGTCGCCACCGAGGGTAGCTTCACCCGGGCCGCCGAGCGGCTGGAGATGTCGCCACAGCTGGTCAGCAAATATGTGTCCCAGCTGGAGCAGCACCTGGGCACCCGCCTGCTGAACCGCACGACACGCAGGGTCCATCTCACCGAGGCGGGCTCGCGCTACTGGCAGGGAGCCCAGCAGATACTCGATGAGATAGAAGCGGTGGAAAGCCAGTTAGG
This sequence comes from Marinobacterium lutimaris, assembly GCF_900108065.1. GTDB lineage: Bacteria > Pseudomonadota > Gammaproteobacteria > Pseudomonadales > Balneatricaceae > Marinobacterium_D > Marinobacterium_D lutimaris. The sequence continues at coordinate 75,602 of NZ_FNVQ01000008.1, forward strand.
AGATATGCAGGAGAGCGCCCAGGGGCGGCTCCGGATCAGCGCACCGGTCTCCTTTGCGGCCCACCACCTGGCGCCAATGCTATGTGAGTTCCAGCGCCAGCATCCCGCAGTGAGCATCGACCTGCAGCTGAATGACCGCAAGGTCGACATTGTCGAAGAGGGCTTTGATATCGCCCTGCGTATCGGTCATCTACGCAGCTCATCGCTGATCGCCAAACGCATCGCCCCGGTGCGGATTGTCGCCGTCGCCTCCCCCGATTACCTGGATCGTTTCGGCACTCCCACCCGGCTGGAAGATCTGCAGGAACACCACTACCTCCGCTACAGCTACGTTGAAAACGACGCGACCCTGCCGATGCACCGCTGGCTTAAGGAAACGGGGATCAACCCGGCCAATGAGATCGTCTGCAACAACGGCGATGTGCTGGTCCAGGCCGCACTCCAGGGCGGCGGCATCGCCATTCAGCCCACCTTTATCACCGGTCCCGCCATCGCAGAGGGCAAACTCAAGCTGGTACTGCCGGAGCATGAACCCGAGCCGATGGGACTGTACGCGGTGTATGCACATCGTCAGTTGATGGCCAGCAAGGTGCGCAGCTTCATCGACTATATGGATGGCTACTTCGGCGATCAGCCCTACTGGGACCGTTTTTGATAAACGACTCTGCTATATTGCCCAGGCCTCACCCAAGGAACTCTAATGTCCAACTCGCTTCTTTCCTGGCTCAGCGCCTCGTTTACCCGAAAAATCGGCGGCCTGTCGACCATATTGCTCAGCTTTATACTGATCGTAATCCTCTATTCGGTTGTGCAGCTGAACACCATCAGCCGTGAGATGCGCGAACTGGCAGAAATCGATATCCCTCTGACCCAGCTCGCTTCCGAATTCGAACTCAAACAGCTGGAGCAGCATATTCTGCTTGAGCGCATCCGCCTGGCTAGCAGCACCACAGCGTCCGACTCTTCAGGTCAGAAAAACCTGAGCCTGCAGTTGAACGAGCACTCACAACTGGTGCAAACACTGCTGGAACAGGCGGTAACGGTGGCCAGCAACGCACTTAAAACCCACGAGATTCTGGATGGTATACAGGCGCATAAAGAACTGCTGAATCACCTGGAGGCCTACGCACGCAGCCACGAGATTCTGCATGCCCGCATCGCCCAGACCCTGGCGCTGCCGCTGGATGAACAGAACGGCGAAGAGTTCGAGACAGCGGCCGAACAGATGGACCTGGCGACAGAAACCCTGCTTAACCAGATCGAGCAGTTAACCGAAGAGGTCGCCGATATCACCGAGGGGCATGAACAGCGTTTTTTACTGGTCGATACCGCGCTGGGTACTTCAGCCTTTGTGATCGGTATCTACATTACCCTCTATCTGATCGTCAGTTTTCGCCGCCATATGGGTGAAATACAGCGTAAGGTGGACCGCCTCAATCATTCTCTGCAGGGAAGCTCCGCCACGGAAATATCCCTGGAGCCTGCCGCTGGAGATGATGAGCTTGCTCGCCTGGCGGCCAATATCGATGGTGTGCTGGACAGCTTCACCAGTGAAATGAAAAACCGCAGCGAGGTGGAAAAGCAGCTGCTGCAACTGGCCACCACCGACAAACTCACCGGCGCCTTAAACCGTCACAAGTGGGATGAAACCCTGGCCCAGGAGATCCGGCTGGCCAATCGCGGAATGCCGCTGAGTCTCTTGATACTCGACCTGGACAACTTCAAAGGCATCAACGACCGCTGGGGCCATGATGTCGGTGACCGGGTACTGGTTCGCACCGTGGAACTGATTCGTGAAAACGTCAGAAGCAGTGACCTGATCTTTCGGCTTGGCGGCGAGGAGTTCGCGCTACTGTTCCGCAACCATAGCAAGCAGCAGGCCGCTGTGGTCGCGGAAGAGCTGCGCCAGATCTTCGAACAGCTTGAGGAGAAAAACCTGCCGCCATTCACCGCCAGCTTCGGTATCACCCAATACGAGAGCGGCGATTCCCAGGAGAACCTGATCAAACGCGCCGACGATGCGCTTTACCAGGCAAAAACAAACGGCAGAAACCGACTGGAACTGGGCTGATAAGGCCTCAGCGCCCGCCGGCTACATCGAGGATCGTTCCTGTCACATAGGAGGCCTCATCCGATAGCAACCAGGCAATGGCGTTGGCCACCTCTTCTGCCGTACCGCCGCGCTGCATCGGCAGGGTCGGTCCGAGTCGGTCGACCCTGCCCGGTTCGCCACCATCGGCGTGGATATCGGTATAGATCAGCCCCGGGCTGACCGCATTGACGCGGATTCCCTCAGCAGCCAACTCCTTCGCCAACCCCTTGGTCAGTGAGTTCACCGCGCCCTTGGCCGCGGCATAATCCACGTATTCAAACGGCGCACCCAGCTGGGCAGCCACGGATGACAGGTTAACGATGGCGCCGCCCGCCGACATCCGCCGCGCCGCCTCGCGACAGCAGAGAAAACAGCTGGTCGCGTTGGCCGCCATCACACGGTTAAAGCGCTCAAGATCGATATCAGCCAGGCGAGACTGGGTGGACAGCGCACCGGCGTTATTCACCAGGTGCGTAACCGGCCCCAGCCTGCGTTCGGTCTCATCGAAGAGAGAGATAACCTGCGTCTCATCAGACACATCCGCCTGCAGTGCTAGAGCCTCACCGCCGGCCGCCTCGATAGCAGCCACCACTTCAGCCGCAGAGTCCGCACGCTGGCGGTAATTGATGCAGACCGCGTAGCCCCGGCTGGCCAGTAGCCTCGCCGTCGCCGCACCGATCCCTCTTCCGCCGCCAGTTATCAGAACAACTTTCTTCATTTCAACCTCCATGCAGTGAACTTCACTGACTTCAATCGAGACTCACGAATCACTCTCACTGCAACATAAACCGCTTATTCTCGTGCCGGATCAAGTCCTGTTAACCAAATGGTCAGGATAGGTGAATAAAACTTCATCAAACGTATATTTTTTATACTTTGATATTGACGAGCAAAACCAGGATCATCCACCGCATATAGATTTACTAAGCAGTCATTTAAGCTGCATAACGAGCGATAAACATAAAATATCGCCACAAAATAGATCAGAGGCCCCTCTAATGTCCGTATATGACCTGAACGTCAATGCACGTAGTTTGCAGCACCCATTCAACCAGGAAAGCAAAGCCGAAAAACAGCGCCCTCAGTGGCAGCAGTCGCTGATCCAGCGCTTTGAAGAGTGGAAGTATCGCCGTTCCCTGGTGAAGCTGCTCGACCTGGACAACGCTATCCTCGAAGACATGGGTACCAACCGTGGCGAACTGATCGCCGCCCTGGACTTGCCGCTGACTCAGAACGCCAGCAAAGCCCTGGCCCAGTGGCGTGCAGAGCGCAAAATTACCGGCTGATACGGCTATGCGAAAAAACGGCTGCTGAGCTCCCGCCAGCGGCAGATATAAAGAAGGCCCATCTCCTCAGGAGGTGGGCCTTTTTCTTTGAGCGGAGCGATTTGAATGACGCTGTGCCAGGTTCAATCGACGAGACGCGCCACCTACCAAGCTCATTTCAAGTAGGAGCGACGCCCCCGTCGCGATCAACCACTGCGGGCTGAATTAACCGCTATGCCCGGTTCAATCGGCGGGAAGTGCGTCTCCTGTAAATGTTACCCGTTAGCCGCCGCCCGGGCCGCACGCGCCGCGTGCAGCTTCTTGTAGCTTTCGATCAGGCGCAGGTGTCGGTCCAGTCCTTCCAGCTTCATGCTGGTGGGCTCGAGACCGTGGAAACGGACTTCACCGGAGACGGAGCCAACCACCGCGGCCATGCGCTCTTCACCGAACATACGGCTGAGGTTGGGCAGGAAGTCGTCCAGCTCCAGCTCGTCATCCAGCACGATCTCCAGCACCGCGTTGACCGCCTGGTAGAACAGGCCGCGATCCACGGTGTTGTCGTTGTACTGCAGGAAGGCTTCGACCAGCTCCAGCGCTTCGTCATGGCGCTGCAGCGCCAGGCTGATCAGCAGCTTCAACTCGAGAATAGTAAGCTGTCCCCAGTTCGTATTCTCGTCGAACTCGATACCGATCAGGGTTTTGATATCGGTGTAGTTATCCTGCTGGCTCTCTTCGAGACGCTCTACCAGGTCGGCCAGGGCATCGTCGTCGAGGCGGTGCAGATTGAGGATATCCTCACGGTAATCCAGCGCCTTGTTGGTGTTATCCCAGACCAGGTCTTCCACCGGGTACACCTCGGAGAAACCAGGCACCAGGATACGGCAGGCCGGCGCGCCCAGCTCTTCAAAATGAGCCACATAGGCCTCCTTACCGAGGGACTCGAGAATGCCGTAGAGTGTGGCGGTTTCATGTTCGTTATCACCGCTGAAGTCCCACTCACAGAACTCGAAATCGGACTTGGCGCTGAAGAAGCGCCAGGAGACCACACCGGTGGAATCGATAAAATGCTCGACGAAGTTGTTCGGCTCGGTCACCGCCATGGAGTTGAATGTGGGCGGCGGCACATCGTTTAGGCCTTCAAAACTGCGACCCTGCAGCAGCTCGGTGAGGCTGCGCTCCAGCGCCACATGGAAGCTCGGATGCGCGCCAAAGGAGGCAAACACACCGCCGGTACGCGGGTTCATCAGGGTGACACAGGCCACCGGGAACTGGCCGCCCAGGGAGGCGTCCTTCACGAGCACCGGGAAGCCCTGGGCCTCCAGCGCTTCGATCCCTTCGACGATACCCGGGTACTTGGCGAGCACCTCGGCAGGTACGTCCGGCAACGCCAGTTCCTGCTCCAGGATTTCGCGCTTCACTGCCCGCTCGAAGATCTCCGACAGGCACTGCACCTCGGCTTCATACAGGGTGTTACCGGCGCTCATACCGTTACTGAGAAACAGGTTCTCGATCAGGTTTGACGGGAAGTACACCGTTTCACCATCGGAGTGACGCACGAACGGCAGCGAGCAGATACCACGATCGATACGGCCGGAGTTGGTATCGATCAGGTTAGAGCCGAACAGCTCGCCTTCCGGGTTGTAGATCTCCAGGCAGTGCTCGTCGAGGATCTCTGCCGGCAGTTCGTCTTCAGGGCCTGGCTGGAACCACTTCTCGTTCGGGTAGTGCACAAACTCGGCGTTGGCGATCTCTTCCCCGAAGAACTGGTCGTTATAGAAGAAGTTGCAGCTCAGGCGCTCGATAAATTCACCCAGCGCCGAGCAGAGCGCACTCTCCTTGGTGGCACCCTTGCCGTTGGTAAAGCACATGGGCGACGCGGCATCGCGAATATGCAGCGACCAGACATGGGGCACAATATTGCGCCAGGAAGCGATCTCGATCTTCATCCCCAGGTCCGCCAGGATGCCGGTCATATTGGCGATGGTCTGCTCCAGCGGCAGGTCCTTGCCCTCAATCCAGGTGGCGGAATCGCCGTCGCTCTCGCCCATCAGCAGCGCCTGGGCGTCTTCATCCAGGTTTTCCACCACCTCGATCTGGAACTCAGGACCGGTCTGCACCACCTTTTTCACCGTACACCGCTCGATGGAGCGCAGAATCCCCTGGCGATCCTTGTCGGAGATATCTTCCGGCAGCTCCACCTGGATCTTGAAGATCTGGTTATAGCGGTCGTTCGGATCGACGATGTTGTTCTGCGACAGGCGGATATTCTCCGTCGGGATATCCCGCGCGTTGCAGTACAGCTTAACGAAGTACGCCGCGCACAGCGCCGATGACGCCAGGAAGTAGTCGAACGGACCCGGTGCCGAACCATCGCCCTTGTAGCGAATCGGCTGGTCGGCGATCACGGTGAAGTCATCAAACTTGGCTTCAAGCCGGAGGTTGTCGAGAAAGTTGACCTTGATTTCCATGGGTGATGTACCGGATTGGGTGGTGATTGGGTGGATAGCAGCGGGGCTGGCGTTGAAAGGCGGTATTATCCAGATTTTGACCACCGCCGTCTTGGCCCCGCTAAAGGAAAACCGGTCGATACTGTTTAATACACGGTTAAGTCACGGACGTTAAAAACAAGAAAAGTAGATCAGGAATACATATTTCCCGCAGATAGAAGCTCCATCCGGCCAACAGCTCTTTATAATTTCAGGCTGAAATCACCGCACAGAGGATAATCCTTGAGATCCCGTTTCCGTGTTCTTTCCATTCTTGCCCTGCTGCACGCCTATATCGGCTGGCGGCTCTGCACTGGCCTGGAGTTGGGTATCGCCAGCTCAATACTGGTCGCCTTGGGCCTTGTCCTCTCCTGCACACTGATGCCGCTGGCGGTGTTTGTGGACCGCATTCACGACCGGATCGCCTGGGCCGGCTACCTGATGATGGGACTGTTCTCCTCCCTGCTGGTGCTGACGCTGCTGCGTGACTTGGTGCTGGGTGGGCTGTGGATATTCTCTCTGCTGACGCCTGAGATATCGTTCTACTCCGCTCTTGCCGTGGTTACGCTCGGGTCACTGACCAGCCTGATCGGTTTGGTTAACGCCCGCCGCCTGGCCAGGGTGGTTCATGTGGATGTGCCGCTGAAGAACCTGCCGACTGCGCTGCAGGGCTTCACCATCGCGCAGATCAGCGATATCCATATCGGACACACCCTCAAGCGGGGCTTTCTGGAAGCGGTGGTTAACCGGGTCAACGGCCTGAACCCGGACCTGATCGCCGTTACCGGCGATGTGGTGGATGGCGATGTGGAGCGTCTTGGCGCCCATACCCAGCCGCTGGCGGGCCTGAAAGCGCGCTACGGCAGCTACCTGGTCACCGGCAACCATGAATACTATTCAGGCGTGCATCAGTGGACCGAAGAGTTCCGCCGCCTCGGCCTTAGCGTACTGCTTAACGAACATGTAACCCTGGAGCATCAGGGCGCCACGCTGCTGGTGGCTGGCGTCACTGACTTCAGTGCCGCGCGTTTCGATCCCACTCATCGCAGCGATCCGCACGCGGCGCTGGCCGGCGCGCCGGAACATGCCAGCCACAGAATCCTGCTGGCCCACCAGCCGCGCTCGGCGCATGAGGCGGAAAAGGCAGGTTTCCACCTGCAGATATCGGGACACACTCACGGCGGCCAGTTCTGGCCCTGGAACCTGTTCGTACCTATGCAGCAGCCGTTTATTGCGGGGCTGGACCGCCTCAACGACCTGCTTATCTATACCAGCCGCGGCACCGGTTACTGGGGCCCGCCGAAGCGCTTTGGGGCGCCGTCGGAGATTACGCTGCTGAGACTGGTGTCCGCGTAGGAGGTCTGCACCACAGTCATTCAAAACCCCGTATCAAAAAGGCCCCGCAGGATTATCCGGCGGGGCCTTTGTCGGAACGGCTCTAGCTGATCAGGACTTAGTACCGGTACTGCCAAGCGACGCCAACGATATCCTGGCTCATCTCCAGGTCGGCTTCACCACCCCCAAAGCTGGCAGGGATAGAGTTGTTACCCTTCACCTTCTCTTCCAGCGCACGGGTGTAAGAAACAGAAATGCTCTGTTCCGGGCTAAGCTCCCAGGTTGCGCCCAGACTGACGTGATCCTGGATCACGCCCGGCGCCAGAATGTTCATAAAGGTCTGGCTCGACGGGACCGGCTGATCCGCATGGCTGACGCCGGCACGCAGGGTCAGGCGGTCGCTGGCGGCATAGATCACGCCCAGTTTGTAGACATCGATATCGTCCCAGCCGAAGCCAGCAGCATTATCTGCACCCAGCGGGGCAAGCATCGAGAAAGAGTTACCCACAGAGTGCACATCGCTGTATTCGATCCGCTCCCAGTCACCGGCCAGGGTCCACTGCGGATTGATCTGCCAGGCAAAGCCAACACCGTAATTTTCCGGCACGTCGAAACCGCCCTGCTCAGCGAACAGGCCACGATACTTGTTGAAGGAATCGGTATTGATGCGCGATGACCAGCTTGCGCCCAGGGTCAGCGTATCGGTGACCTGCCCCTGCCAGCCGAGCTTCAGACCCCAGCCGTTGCTGCTGTCTTCACCCTTGTTGCTGACCGCATCGCCATCGCTGCTCATGGCGGCAAAGTTCTGAATACCTTTCGCTTCAAAGCGCTGGTAGACGTAGGTAACGCCAACGCCGAGGCTATGTCGTTCGCTCACTTTGTAAGCCAGCGAGCCGGTCAGAAATGCCTGAGACAGATCCACACCCGCTTCGCCAGAGCCAAACACCATCGGTGCAACCTCATAGGAGGTATTCATGCCGCCGTTGGCGTATACCGCCAGGCCGTAGGCCAGCCGGTCGGAATGCATGCGGGCGAAACCGCCTTCCGGCATCCAGAAGTCACGCTCGCCGTTGCCATCGTAATGGCCATCCAGGCTGTAACCGCCGCCCATATCATTGCCGCTGATATCGGCGCTGCGCTTCGGCTTGAAGTAGGTCACACCCAGATCATACTGACTGCCCAGAGCAATCAGCGACGCCGGGTTGCTGGCTGCCTTGATGCTGTCGTGTGCCAGCGCAAAGCTGACGCCTGCCATACCCTGAGCCTTTACGCTGCTGCCATGCATGAAATAGCCGTTGGTAGCCTGGGCTGCCAGCGGGAAAGCGGCCAGTGCGAGAGTAAGGGCGGTACGGGTTGTAGCAGTCATGATGGCTCTTTTTAATCAAAAATTGGTTAAGGGCTGCGCATATTAGATCAACTAGATATAAAAATTAAATAACATATATTAATTAAGATATAACTAATTAAGACCTTTGCGTTTAAGGCGCCAGATAACGATAATCGTCCCAAGCGTTCCATCCCTCATAAAAGGTCTACCAGACTCATGGAAATCGTCAATTTCACGCCAGTGCCCGCGCTGATCGGTGGTGCACTGATTGGGCTTTCGGCCGCCTTTCTGCTGCTTGCCAGGGGAAATATCGCCGGTATATCGGGGATTGCCGGCGGCATCATCTATCCGGAGCAGAGCAGCGATATCAACTGGCGCGTTTTGTTCGTTATCGGCCTGGTTCTCGGCGGTTTTATCTATCAGTGGCTCGGCATAGGCGCTGGCGTCGAGCAGATTCAGGCGATGGTAAGTAAGCCGATGCTGGTGCTGGCGGGCCTGCTGGTGGGTATCGGCACCCAGATCGGTACCGGCTGTACCAGCGGCCACGGCATCTGTGGCCTGGCAAGACGCAGCCCCCGCTCCCTGGTGGCCACTCTCTGCTTTATGGGCAGCGCGCTGGTTACTGTATTTATCGTTCGTCACCTGCTGGGAATCAGCGCATGAACAGCACACTTCGCCTGCTGGCGGCACTGGCCGCCGGCACCCTGTTTGGTTTCGGCCTCTCCGTGGCACAGATGATCGACCCGGCCAAGGTGCTGAACTTCCTTGACCTGTTCGGCACCTGGGATCCGTCTCTGGCTTTCGTGATGGGCGGAGGATTGGCGGTCAATGCGCTGCTGACACCGCTGATACTGAAACGCAGCAAGCCGCTGCTGGCGGAATATTTCCAGCTGCCGAAGAAGGTTCAGATCGATAAACGCATCGTCTTTGGCGGCATCATCTTCGGTGTCGGCTGGGGCATCGCTGGTTACTGTCCGGGCCCGATGATCACCTCACTGAGCTTCGCCAACAGCGATATTCTGACGGTGTTTGCAGCGTTTGTGGTGGGTACCTTCGCAACGCGATGGATGCTGGCACATCGCGGGTGAGCATTGAAGGGCATCGAAGCCATCTCAGCGTTGATGAGCTTCGATGCGGCTTTGTCCTCTACAGCTACAGCCAACCCAGCCCCAGGCCAACCCTTCGACTTGCCCACGGATATAACGTCTCTGATAAGCATCGAATTTACATATAATCAATCGTTATTTCAGAGCTATTGTTTTAAAATCTCAGGCCATTAAAATAATACCCAAATAAAATAGTCGGAAATAAAAACCCCGCATCCGACTTCTGATAAATATTCGCCGTAAACATCCCGCTTGTTCTGTGCATGTCCGCGTTGGACGCTGCAGGACTTTCAACGTTGTAAGAAGAGTCCCATGATCAAACCCAAGGAACATTTGAGCGGCTTCGTGCTGCTTCTCGTCGTTGTAACGCTGGGCGGCACTCTGCTCGACTCAGCTATCTTTTTCCGCCTGCTCGTCGGCATGGGTCTTGGCTATGCGCTCAGCCGCGCATCACTGGGCTTTGCCGGCAGTGTGAACCGCGCCTACCGCGCCGGCTCCACCCGTCTGATGCGTGGCCTGATGCTGCTGTTCACCGCTTCAGCCATCGCCACCACCGCCTTTCTCTACAATCAGGACCCGACGCAGCTGAACCTCTGGGTCAACCCGATCAACGCAGGCCTGATTCTCGGCGGTCTGCTGTTCGGCTTTGGCATGTCGTTCGCCGGTTGCTGCGCTACCGGTGTGCTGACCTACTTCTCCAGCAACCTGATCCGCCCGGCGCTGGTGCTGCTCAGCTTTGGCGGTGGTGTCTTTCTCGGCTTCCCGCTGCAGGCGCAGGCACCCTGGATTCGTGAGACCTGGATCTCCAGCGCTACCTACGAAGGCCGCGGCGTATTTCTGCCGGACCTGTTCGCCAACGACCCGCTTAACGGCTACTTCGGCGCGATCCTGCTGACCGCCGCCTTTGCCGGTATTGTCGCCTGGCTGGCACACCGCTATGAGCACAAACGCCGGAACAACGACACCTATATCGGCGTCTCCTCCGAGCATGAGCAGCTTGAAAGCAAACCGATCAACCTGGCTGAACACCGCTTTTTCAGCCGCGAAACCTACGAGGCGCTGTTTATCCGCCGCTGGTCGATGACCACCGGCATCGCCATCATCGTGGTGCTGTTCAGCCTGTTGATGGGTGTTACCGGCTCCGGTTGGGGTGCGTCCTCGCCGTTCGGCTTCTGGTTCGGCCGTATGCTGATCGCCTTCGGTATGGAGCCGGCCAGCATCGCCGCCTTCACCCACCGCCCGGAGCAGGTGTTCACCATGCCCTTCTTCAGCCATCCGGTGAATGTGCAGAACCTGGGCATCATGGCCGGCGCCATTATCGCGCTGCTGCTGGCGGGCCGTTTCGGCAAGGGTATCTCCCGCCTGGGGCTTGGCTGGAAAGAGGGCGCGATGCTGATCATCGCCGGCCTGTGCATGGGCCTGGGCACCCGTTTCGCCAACGGTTGCAACGTGGGTGCGCTGTACACCCCGATCGCCAACTTCTCGCTGTCCGGCTGGATCTTCCTGATCTTCATGGTCAGCGGCGGCGTTATCGGCAACCTGCTGGGTAAAAAGGTCGCCGCGGCCTGAGCCCGCTGACCGACCACAAAAAAACCGCTGCCTGGGCAGCGGTTTTTTCGTTTCGGCCCGTTAACACCTAATAGCGGGCCAACCCATCCAGCGTCACTTCATAGCGCTTCGCCATCGCATCGAAGTGCACACCGTAGCTGGTGGGATAGGCAAAATCCTTATGATAGGCCTGCGGCTGCTTCACCGGCATTGACATGTCTGGCCGGGATTTCAGGTAATCCAGCGTCATCATCGGCTCCATGAAAATCACCTTGCCGTCGTAGAAGCCGTAGATAAAGGTGGTGGTAAAGGGTTCTCCGTTAAACTCGCCGCTGGCCGGATCGATGGCGTGAGCCCCCATGTTCGGTACTTCGGTGCCTGGCGGCAGCGCGTATCCTGCGGGCATGTAGCCTTCTTCCGGGGCCTTGCGGGCCATCTCCAGGCTGGCGGCGTCCAGTGTAATCTCTTTACGCGCCGCGTGATCGATGGCGTAGAAATGGAAATCAAAGTGTGGAGTGTCGTATACCCCCGGAGGGATGTGCCCGTGCGGATTCCAGTCCAGCATCACATGATCGTAGCCAAGCGCCGCGGCCTCGGCCGGCAGCTCCAGGTCATACTCCCAGGCACCGTGTTCCGATAATTCGGTGGGTAATCCTGTAAGGGTTTCTTCGCTGAAGCGTATACCCAAAGTACGGGCCGCACCCTGCTCATCCAGGGTGACGAAGGTCCAGGCTTGGCCTTGCCCAATCGCCACCGGCGGCCCTTCAAAGGTACCGCTCATCTGTGCATCTTTAGGCGAGGTGGAACAGCCGGCGAGAATAGCCGTAAGCGCGATAGCCACCGGCACCAGGCCGGGAGCGGGTAAACCAGAACGTATCATTGGAGAACCCTCTTATTTTTCTTCTATACCGGTGCAGACAACCCGCCGGCAGGCCTGCTCAAGCATGGTTCCTAACCCAGGATTGCGCCAGTTGCCGGGTTAAACAGTTGCTCAACGCCAACAGTGAAGTCAGACGATAAAAAAGCGACCGCCGTTACCGGGGTCGCTTTTTCAGATACTTGCGCGGTGTAGCTTAAAAGATCCAGGCGATCATCAGCCAGAAGATCAGGAAGAACACAAAGAATCCGGCCAGCATAAACTGAAGCTCGCCCAGCAGACCGTCGCCGGAGGCGATAGCAAACACCAGCAGCGTCGCCACGGTAACAAAGAAGGCGATCACTGCGGCGCTTTTCAGCCCGAGGCCAGGTTCAAAATGCACCGCGATAATCTCACCCAACGCCGGCAACATCAGCGCTATCGCCACGCCCACCAGCAGCACCAGCGAGATCAGAATAATCGCGATCTTGCGGGACTCGTTCTTGTCCTTGTTGTCGCTTTCACCAACCATGCCGCTTACCCGCCGTTCTGACGCGTCTTGATCAGCTCGCGCACCCGGTTCGGGTCGGGCAGGCCTTTCACGGAGATCTCCGGATCATCGCCGGCAGTATAAATATCGATGGCACCGACACCGAAAATTCGGTTGAAGAATGACTGTCTCACGGTAACCGTGCGTACACCGGTGATGCCGACCTCAGACCTCTCCTTACTCAGCAGGCCTTTCTCATAGAGGATATCGTGCTCGGTGACGGAGAGTTTGGATGCCTTGGTCTGCAGATACCAATACAACAGAATGATAATGCCGATACCGAACGCCGGAATTAACAGGATAGAAAGGATAAACCCGAGCGGATTGTTCTTGAACATCACCGGATTTGCGGAGTAAAGCTCACTCATTTTTATCTCCTTGAGCGCCCATGTCTGTGTTCCCCGACAGAGTCTGTGACTGAGGAACCCACCCAGAGAGTGGCAAGCCAATACTGTCCGAGTTGTGGGCGCTTGTCACGCCGCAAGCGCCCGGCAACTGCCGCCCGGTACGCAGATTTCAACTTTTTTGCAGCTGCGTAACGCCGCTTTGATCAGGCTGGTCTAAAGTCAAAGAGGTGCCGCAGAGAGCGCACCGGATCTCACACCTTTTTTGCATGACATCTTTGACCTACTCATAAAGGGACTAAACGATGGCTTACGTAACCATTGACGGTAACAAATACGAAAAAGAGCTGCTTGATCTGGCCACAGCCCACACCACCGGTCGCGGTGAAGGCAAGATTTCCAAGGACGAAGCGGCAGACCTGCTGAAGTCGGCCAGTGATGGCCAGGGGGTAACCGAAACAGAGATGGCCACGCTGAAATATATCCGTGGCGCCTTCGACTTTACCGATGCAGCGGCCAGCTACTTTGATGGCGAGCTGGCAAAGCTCTGAGCAAGCGTCCGAAAACAGGCCCGCAGTGTTCGCACCCCGGGCCTTTTCTTTTCGAGCCAGTCCGGCTCGTAAATTCGTTTAAATCCGAGGATCTGTCATGAGCCTGCTTAATATGGCGGCCCAGCTGTTTATCAACAAGCTCGGCGGCAACGGTAACGACCTTGACCAGAGCAGCGTCGCCTCCGCACTGCAAAACCTGCTCCCAACCCAGGGCGGCGAACTCGATCTGGGCGCACTGATCTCCCTGTTCACCGAAAACGGCGCGGGACTGGCCAGCCTGGCCAGCACCTGGCTCGGCAGTGGCGATAACGCCGCTATCTCCCCCGCCACCATTCTGGAACTGCTGGGCAGCGATCAGGTAGCCGCCTTTGCCAGCAAACTGGGCCTGGGGCAGGAAACCGCCGCCGAAGGCCTGGCTGAGACAATTCCAGAACTGATCGACAGCAATAGCGAAGATGGCGCTCTGGCCATGGGCGATATGGCGAAAGGGATGCTGGGTAAGTTGTTCTAGATTGGGTGGGCAATCGCGGCGAGGGCGCCGCTCCTACGCTTGGAACGGCACCCGGTAGGAGGTGCGCCCCCGCACCGATTGAACCCGGCACGAGGGTGATTTAAAACCCCGGCGGGTGATCGCGACGGGGGCGTCGCTCCTACTAGCGGAACACGAACTCTCCGGCTTCCACATCCACACCCACCTCGTCGCCCGGCGCGTAATCGCCGGAGAGGATCTTCTGCGCCAGCGGGTTTTCGATCCACTGCTGGATCGCACGCTTGAGCGGACGCGCACCGTAGATCGGCTCGAACCCGACCTCGACCAGCTTGTCCAGCGCGGTGCTGGTCAGGCTCAGGGTCAGATCGCGTTCGGCCAGACGTTTGCGCAGGCGCTCCAGCTGGATGTTGGCGATACCGGCCACCTGGCTCTTGCGCAGGCTGTGGAAAACCACCACCTCGTCGATACGGTTGATCACTTCCGGACGGAAGTGAGTACCCACCGCTTCCATCACAGCGCTCTTCATCAGGCTGTAATCATCATCCTCGGTGAAGTTCTGGATCAGATCCGAACCCAGGTTGGAGGTCATGACGACGATAGTGTTGCGGAAGTCCACGGTACGGCCCTGGCCATCGGTCAGGCGGCCATCTTCAAGCACCTGCAGCAGGATGTTGAACACATCCGGATGCGCCTTTTCCACCTCATCGAGCAGCAGCACAGAGTACGGCTTGCGACGCACCGCTTCGGTCAGGTAACCGCCCTCTTCGTAACCGACATAGCCCGGAGGTGCACCGATCAGTCGAGCCACGGAGTGTTTCTCCATGAACTCGGACATATCGATACGCACCATCGCCTCTTCCGTATCGAACAGGAAGCTCGCCAACGCCTTGCATAGCTCGGTTTTACCCACACCGGTGGGGCCGAGGAACAGGAAGGAGCCGTTCGGACGGTTCGGGTCGGCAAGACCTGCGCGGGAGCGGCGTACCGCGTTGGAAACCGCGGTGATCGCTTCCTCCTGACCGACCACGCGCTGGTGCAGCGCATCTTCCATACGCAGCAGCTTTTCGCGCTCGCCTTCGAGCATCTTCGCCACAGGAATACCGGTCCAGCGGGAGACGACCTCGGCCACCTCCTCTTCGGTCACCTTGTTACGCAGCAGCGTGGTTTCGGCCTGTTCATGCTCTGCACTGTCGGCGGCCTCGAGCTGCTTTTCCAGCTCAGGGATCTTGCCGTACTGCAGCTCAGACATCTTGCCGAGGTCACCGGCACGACGCGCCTGCTCCATCTCGACACGGGCCTGGTCGAGCTGCTCTTTTACCTGGGCTGCGCCCTGCAGGGTAGCCTTCTCGGCTTTCCAGATCTCTTCGAAGTCGGAGTACTCTTTTTCCAGCTCGCCGATATTCGTTTCCAGCTCACCAAGACGTTTGCGCGAAGCCTCATCCTTCTCTTTCTTCAGCGCTTCGCGCTCCATCTTCAGCTGGATCAGGCGACGGTCGAGACGGTCCATCTCTTCCGGCTTGGAGTCCATCTCCATACGGATGCGGGAAGCGGCTTCGTCAATCAGGTCGATCGCCTTGTCCGGCAACTGACGGTCAGTGATATAGCGCTGGCTCAGTTTGGCCGCCGCGATGATCGCCGGGTCGGTAATGGTCACCGCGTGGTGCACTTCGTAGCGCTCTTTCAGGCCACGCAGGATAGCGATGGTGTCCTCCTCGGACGGCTCATCGACAATCACCTTCTGGAAACGGCGCTCAAGAGCCGCGTCTTTTTCCACGTACTGGCGGTACTCATCCAGGGTAGTGGCGCCGACGCAGTGCAGCTCGCCACGCGCCAGCGCAGGCTTGAGCATGTTGCCCGCATCCATGGCGCCCTCGCCTTTACCGGCGCCAACCATGGTGTGCAGCTCGTCGATAAACAGGATGATCTGGCCTTCCTGCTTCGACAGTTCGTTCAGCACGCCTTTGAGGCGCTCTTCGAACTCACCACGGAACTTGGCGCCCGCGATCAGCGAGCCCATATCCAGCGCCAGCACGCGTTTGTGTTTCAGGCCTTCCGGCACCTCACCGTTGACGATACGCTGCGCCAGCCCTTCGACGATGGCGGTTTTACCCACACCGGGTTCACCAATTAACACCGGGTTGTTCTTGGTACGGCGCTGCAGTACCTGGATGGTGCGGCGGATCTCTTCGTCACGGCCGATCACCGGGTCGAGCTTGCCGGACTCAGCACGCTCGGTCATATCGATGCAGTACTTATCCAGCGCCTGACGGGTCTCCTCGGCGTTAGCATCCATCACCGCTTCACCGCCGCGCACATTCTCGATGGCGGCCTGCAGCGACTCGCGGGTCACCCCTGCCTCTTTCAGTACCTTGCTGGCGTCGCCCTTGTCTTCCAGCATCGCCAGCAGCACCAGTTCGCTGGCGACAAACTGGTCGCCGCGCTTCTGCGCCATCTTGTCGGTGAGGTTAAACAGGCGCGCCATGTTCTGGGACAGGCGGATCTCGCCATCGGGGCTGGAAACCACCGGCAGGCGATCGATCGCTTCACCGACCTTACGCGCCAGCGCGCCGGTTTCTGCACCGGCCTGCTTCAGCAGCGGACGTACGGAACCACCGCGCTGCTCAAGAAAGGCAGCCAACAGGTGGATGGGTTCGATCATGTTGTGGTCTTTGCCGATCGCCAGCGACTGGGCATCGGCCAGGGCTTCCTGGAGTTTGGAAGTGAATTTATCGGGACGCATAGAATCTCCTTCTGAAACCATCTGCGCCGGAGGACTCCGGTGTTTCTGTTACCACAATAAATAAGGGTGTTTTTTCCGGGTTCAAGTGTCTGGTGATTAAAAATTAGACAACGCTGATATAAATACCGGAGAAACCATCCTCCGAGAGGGCTACACTGAGAGCACATTTCATATCGACAAGGAGTCAGCGATGAGCCAGGCCATTCACCCTTTTCATCTGGCATTTCCGGTGCGGGATCTGGAGGAAGCGCGGCAATTTTATGGCGAGGTGCTGGGCTGCAGCGAGGGCCGCAGCGCACCGGGTAAATGGTGCGACTTTAACTTTTACGGCCACCAGATCGTGGCCCATGTGGCGCCTGAAGAGTGCGGCTGCGAAGCGCTGAGCAATGTGGATAATCATAAGGTGCCCGCCAAGCACTTCGGCATCGTGTTGCCGATGGATGAATGGCAGGCGCTGGCCGACCGCTTGGTGGCCGTGGGCACCAAATTCGTGATCGAACCCTATATCCGCTTCAAGGGTGAAGTGGGCGAACAGGCCACCATGTTCTTCCTCGATCCCTCCGACAACGCCATCGAGATCAAGGCGTTCAAGAACATGGAATCGCTGTTCGCCAAATAAAGGCCATCTGCGTAACCATTAAGCAAATGAGGCACGATCCAGTTTAGTGCTCTTCTTTAGCGCCAGTTTCGCCTGCAGGCGAGTAAAGGTACTTGTGCGGACAAGTACCTTTACAATCCCAAGCCGCCCCTAAGCCTTGGTCGGCTGCGCCGACTCCCCTGTGCTTCTCGTCTGAAAGAGCGGGGCCGGAAACTCGGCTGCGCCTCAGACAGCCGGCCCCTCATTTCTCTTTCAGCCTGCGATGCTCGGCTGCGCCAAAGGGGAACGATGGGTGCGCTCAGCTAGAAATTAGAAAACCTAGACCCGGTTAAACAATTTCCAGATCACCAATAAGTTATCTGAAATCAGCCCTTGATATACCAGCCCCAGGGGCCGCCGTGATAGCTGGTGATCTGCTTGGTTTCGAGGTACGCCTCGAAGCCCCAGCGACCCAGCTCGCGGCCGATGCCTGAGCGCTTGTAACCGCCCCAGGGCACCTCAATAAATGTAGGCTGTGAGCAGTTGATCCAAACGATACCAGCGCGCAGCCCTTCGGCCACCCGGTCGCAGCGTTCCAGATCTTTCGACATCACCGCTGCGCCCAGACCGAACTCACTGTCGTTGGCTTCGCGCAGCGCTTCCGCTTCGCTATCAAAGGGGTTGATACAGACCACAGGCCCAAAGATCTCCTCCTTCCAAATCGACGCATCCGTGGGTACATCGGCAAAGATGGTCGCTTCCAGGTAATAGCCCTCGGACAGGTGCGCCGGAGCCTTACCGCCGCAGACCAGCCGCGCGCCGCTCTCCTTACCCGATTCGATAGCCGCCAGAATCTTGCGATGCTGCGCCTCGTTGACGATGGCACCTAACAGCACATCCTCATCCATGCCGTAACCGATCTTCAGCTTGGCGCACTCTGCGGATAACCGTTCCAGCAGGGGTTCATACATCTCGCGCTCAACCAGCACCCGCGAGGTCGCCGAGCAGACTTCGCCCTGGTTCCAGAAGATGCCGAACATGATCCACTCCACCGCCGCTTCCAGGTCACTGTCGGCAAAAACGATAAACGGCGACTTGCCGCCGAGCTCGAGGGAGATGGTTTTCACATCCTGGGCCGCGGCCTGCATGATCTTGCTGCCGGTGGGCACCGAGCCGGTAAAGGCCACTTTATCCACAAGCGGGTGCTCGCTCAGCGGCGCGCCCACTTCCGGGCCGAAACCGGTGAGGATATTCAGTGCTCCGGCGGGCAGGCCTGCCGCTTCGGCTATTTCGCCATAGACCAGCGCGGTCATCGGCGTCACTTCCGAAGGCTTGAGCACCACCGTGCAACCGGCCGCCAGTGCCGGCGCTACTTTCCAGGCAGCCATCAGCATCGGGAAATTCCAGGGCACGATAGCCCCCACAACACCCAGGGGTTCCTTGCGTACACGGGAGGTAAAGTCATCGGCGCCGACTGACACAGGCTGACTTTGCTCAGAGGCAAAGCCCTCCGCCATGTCGGCGTAATACTCAAAACAGCCCACCACATCCTCGATATCCCAGCGCGCTTCCGGTAGCGGCTTGCCGTTATCGCGCACCTCCAGCTCGGCCAGTTCATCGATGCGATCACTGATCAGCGCCGCCATTTTACGCAGCACGGCGCCACGCTCGGCAAAGCTCAGCTTTGGCCAGGGTCCTTCATCAAAGGCCCTGCGAGCTGCCTTGACCGCCAGATCCACATCCGCCGCACCGGCCCGGGCCACCTCGGCAAAGGGTTTACCTTTACCGGGGTCGATCACATCAAACGTCTCGCCGCTGACGGGCGCTACCCACTGACCATCGATAAAGAGCCGAGCTGTCATTCAAGCCTCCTGGACTGTCTGTTTGCTGTCACCTCAATGTACGTATAAGGCCAAATAATAGAAACCCTGCAGGGAAAGTAATTTAACCAAGAATAAATTATCCGACCCAGAATAAGAGAGGATCAGCTCGTCAGCTGGCGGACGTTACCCTGGCAATGTCTTATTGATGTCACATAAGGCTGGTATCTATTGCGGATCCAATTTTCAGGTAACACCAGAAGGAACTAAACATGAGCCACCATGAGATGCTTGAGGACGAAGATCGCGTCGAGCTGGAACACAGCGACTTTGACCGCATGGTGCAGAAGGGACTGAGCCGTCGTGGCTTTCTCAAGGGCAGCGCCACCGCCATGGGCCTGTTCCTGGCCGCATCGCCGCTGGCGCAAGCGGTTGCCTCTGTTACCGAAAGCAAACTGATGGGCTTTACCCAGGTACCAGCCAGCACGGCCGATACCTTTGTGGTGCCTGAGGGGTACATTGCCGAACCGCTGATATCCTGGGGCGATCCGATCCTGGCCGACGCACCTGAATTCGATGCATCGGGCTCACAGAGTGCCGCGGCCCAGGCCGGCCAGTTCGGTGATAACACCGATGGCATGAGCTTCTTCCCGCTGAGCGCCAATCACGCCGTGCTGGCGGTGAACAACGAATACACCAACTACGAATATCTGTTCTCTCACCAGGGCAAGGAAGCGCTGAGTGCCGAAGATGTAAAGAACGCCCAGGCCGCCGTCGGTATTTCCATCTTTGAAATCAAGCGTAACGATCAGGGTCAGTGGAAGGTCGAGAAAGGCGCCAAGCTGAACCGCCGTATCACCGCTACCACCGAGATGCAGCTGACCGGTCCGGCCGCCGGCCATGACCTGGTGAAAACAGCTGCCGACAGCAGCGGCACCCAGGTACTGGGTACCTTCAACAACTGCGCTAACGGTCAGACTCCCTGGGGCACTTACCTGACCTGCGAGGAGAACTTCAACGGCTTCTTCGGTGCGTCTGCTGAAGGCTTCACCCCCAACGCACAGCAGAAACGTTATGGCCTGAAGGACAAGAGCAGCTACCAGTGGTTTACCCACGACTCGCGCTTCGATATGTCGCAGAACCCGAATGAGCCGAACCGTCATGGCTGGGTGGTAGAGATCGACCCGATGGATCCGACCTCCACACCGAAGAAGCGCACCGCTCTGGGTCGCTTCAAGCATGAAAACGCCGCAGTGACTGTCGATGACAGCGGCCACGTTGTGGTTTACCTCGGTGATGACGAGCGTGGCGAGCATCTTTACAAGTTCGTCTCCCGCAACACCTACAACCCGGACAATATGGCGGCCAACCGCGACCTGCTCGAAGATGGCACCCTGTACGTGGCGAAATTCAGCGCTGCCGATGGTGAAATCAAGGGCCATGGCGAGTGGCTGGAGCTGACTTACGGCAAGAACGGCCTGACCGCCAAGAACGGCTTCAACAGCCAGGCGGAAGTGGTGATCTACGCCCGCGAAGCAGCCACTCAGGTGGGCGCTACCACCATGGACCGTCCGGAATGGGTCGCCGTGCACCCGAACCGCACTACCGTGTTCTGCACCCTGACCAACAACAAAAACCGCGGAGGCGAGGGTATGAATCAGCCGGTCGGCGGCCCGAACCCTCGCGCCAAGAACAACTACGGCCAGATCGTTCGCTGGTGGCCGCGCGGTGGTGACCACACCGGCACCCGCTTTGACTGGGATCTGTTCGCTATCGCCGGCAACCCGACGGTACAGGAAGGCCTCTACGCAGGCAGCGACAACATCAACGCAGACAACATGTTCAACAGCCCGGACGGTGTTGGCTTTGATGACTCTGGACGACTCTGGATTCAGACCGACGGTAAGTATTCCAACGAGGGCGAGTTTGCCGGCATGGGCAACAACCAGATGCTTTGCGCTGACCCACAGAGCGGTGAGATCCGCCGCTTCGCCACCGGCCCGATCGCCTGCGAGATCACCGGCCTTGCCTTCTCACCGGATCAGCGCTCGGTCTTCATCGGCGTTCAGCACCCGGGCGAAGAACTGGCTCCCTCCCACTTCCCGGCAGGCGGCGACAGCAAGCCGCGCTCTACCATCATGGTAGTGCGTCGCCAGGATAACGGCGTGATCGGGGCTTAAGCCCCGAAGGCTAAGAGTTAAAGGCGTGTAAGACGGACACTTACACGCCGCACAGGATGTGCAC
This sequence comes from Marinobacterium lutimaris, assembly GCF_900108065.1. GTDB lineage: Bacteria > Pseudomonadota > Gammaproteobacteria > Pseudomonadales > Balneatricaceae > Marinobacterium_D > Marinobacterium_D lutimaris. Next base: position 96,933 of record NZ_FNVQ01000008.1, read on the forward strand.
CCTACAGGGATGTCCCCATTTGAAAGCCCGCCTCTTATGGAGTGCGGGCTTTTTTCATGCCCCTTCTTTATTTACGCGCGCCCTTGCTAGCGGCTTCGGTTCTACCGCCGCAAAGCAATAGAGCCCATCATTCTAATTTTGTTATGTTATAACAATAAAATTCAATTGGATATTCAACGCCCGGGATGCGGAAATAGCACCTCTTTGGAGGGAAGTCTCTGCAAGCCTCCGCCTGATCCACAGGCCCTTTAAGCACGCGTCGCGGCTTCGCTTAAACAGGTTTGAGTTTCCCTTTGCCGCTTTTCGAAACCTAAATAAGGAACGTTTATGAGCGATATTCAGCAGACCGCGCTGGTGGTAAGCGCCCACTCCGCCGACTTTGTCTGGCGTGCCGGCGGCGCCATCGCCAAACACGTTAAACAGGGTTGGCGGGTCAAGATCGTTTGCTTATCGTTCGGCGAGCGCGGCGAGTCCGCCAAGCTCTGGAAACAGCAAGGGATGACACTGGGACGGGTCAAGGCTGCCCGCCAGGAGGAGGCGCAACAGGCCGCCGATATTCTCGGCGGTGAGGTGGAGTTCTGGGATATCGGCGATTACCCGATGCGCGTGAACGACGAGATTCTGTTCCGCATGGTGGATATCTACCGCGAGCTCCAGCCCTCTTTCGTGCTCAGCCACTCGGTGAAGGACCCATACAATTTCGATCACCCGCTGGCGATGCACCTGGCACAGGAAGCGCTGGTCACGGCCCAGGCCATGGGTCACAACCCGGGTCAGAAAATTATCGGCGCTCCGCCGGTCTACGCCTTCGAGCCGCATCAGACAGAGCAGTGCGAGTGGATTCCCAACACCTTCCTGGATATCACCGATGTCTGGGAGACAAAACGCAGGGCGATCGAGTGCATGGCCGGTCAGGAACACCTCTGGCACTACTACACCCGTGTCGCCCAGCAGCGCGGCGTGCAGGCCAAGCGCAATATCGGTATCGCCAGTAAGCGCGATATCGAATACGCCGAAGGCTATATGCGCCTGGCGCCTTCGGTGGTCGATACGCTGTAACGTTGACCGTTCAGCGATTCCGCGAGCGAAAGTGATCTCTCGTTTTACCGGGCACGGCCAACTTCGACCGGCCCGGCGTATGCCTGCAGTCGAGGCGTAACCACGATGATCAAACCAGCCGGCTTATTCAGCCAGCCACTCCGCCACCTGCTTGGTGTAGTAGCTGACGATCATATCGGCACCGGCACGCTTGCACGCGGTCAGGGTTTCGAACACCACTGCGCGCTCATCCAGGGCTCCAGCCTGGGCGGCGAACTTGATCGACGCGTATTCTCCGCCCACCTGATAGCAGGCCAATGGCAGCAGGGTGCGTTCGCGCAGTCGCGCCAGCACATCCAGGTAAGCCAGCGCCGGCTTCACCATCAGGATATCGGCGCCCTCCTCCTCATCGAGCATGGCATCGGCCAGAGCCTGACGGCCGTTGGCGTAATCGAGCTGATAGCCCTTGCGGTCGCCATCCAGCTCGCTATCTACAGCGACACGGAACGGACCGTAGAAAGAGGAGGCAAACTTGGCGGAGTGGGCCAGAATCGCCACGTTCTCGAAACCAGCGGCGTCCAGCCCTTCACGCATGGCGCGGATCTGGCCATCCATCATCGCCGAGGGCGCCAGCATATCGGCACCGGCACGGGCGGCGGTCACGCTCTGCTTGACCAGGTTTTCCACTGTTGCATCGTTACAGACGTGGTTCTCTTCGAGCACACCGCAGTGACCGTGGGAGGTGTACTCACAGAAACAGATATCGGGAATCACCATCATCTGCGGGCAGGCCTGCTTGATGGTGCGCACCATCCGTGCCAGCAACCCCTCGTCGTTCCAGGTGTCACTGCCGGTCTCATCCTTATGGTGCGAAATACCGAACGGCATCACATAGCGAACGCCCAGATTCCAGAGTGCTTCCACCTCGGCGGCCAGGGCTGACTCGGGCAGACGCTCGATCCCCGGCAGGCTGCTGATCGGATGCGGAGCGGAAATTCCCTCCTCGATAAACAGAGGGCAGATCAGGTCGTTAAGGGACACCTGAGTTTCGCGAACCAGATCACGCATCACTTCGTTGCGGCGCAGACGACGAAAACGCTTGAGCATCAAACCTCTCCTTTCAGATAACAGCCGGCGACCTGAGGATGGCCAGCTTAGAACGGCCCCTAAAATACTCTTTTTTGCCGCTAAACTGCAGCCGAAACAGCGCGACACTGCTGTGCATAAAATCAACGCCCGCCATTAATCTGCCTATCGTTTTGCCGCCCAATGAGCTTCGACCGTTTTTATCGAAATACTGACGCAGAACCATAAATATACGGAAAACCATATATACATTTTTCCATATGCATATCAAAATAGGCATATAAGGTCGTTTCTATATACGGCGCTCACAGACAGCTTTGATAGACCAATGCAATGAAACCACGTGTCCTTTTTCTCTGCACCGCCAACTCCGCACGATCGCAGATCGCCGAAGTGCTGCTGCGCGATCAGGCCGGTGACCGCTTCGAGGTTTTCAGTGCTGGCTCCTCGCCACAGAGTATCGCCCCCGGTGCGCTGGAAGCGCTGCGTACCTACGGCGTAGAGCCCGAAGGGCTGGAATCCAAGGCGATCGAGACCTTCAGGGACCAGCGCTTTGATTACATCATTACCCTGTGCAGCAGGGCGCAGCAGGAGTGCCAGAACTGGCCCGGCCACGGCGTGGTGATGAACTGGGATTACGACGATCCCCGTGAAAGTTCAGACCCCAAGGCGTATATCAAGACGCTTCACGCCATTAATGAGCGGATCAAACTCTTTATCGAGCTCAACAGCAAAGCGGGTAGCAACCTTACCGGCTCGCTCGGCGCTGTGGAGTTTTACAAGGCGCTGGCGGACGAGATCCGTCTCACCAGCCTGCTGCTGATTCTGCAGCAGGGCGAGCTCTGTGTCTGTGAACTGACCTGTGCGTTGGAGCAGTCCCAGCCGAAGATCTCCCGCCACCTTGCGCAGCTGCGTAAAAGCGGTCTGTTGCTGGACCGCCGCCAGGGGCAGTGGGTCTATTACCGCCTGCATCCGCTGCTTAACGACTGGATGCTGCGGGTACTGCAGGAAACCGCCGAACACAGCCCCGAGCTTCTTACCAATGCGACCGCGCGTCTGGAGCAGATGGCAGACCGGCCAACCGCCTGTACGCCAGCTAATAGATCCCCTGATACAAACAAGGCAAATTGATATGAGCGATAACGGACTTCCCAACCTGGAGCAGACCTGCTTCCAGATACCGGCACAGGCAGAGGGCGCAGCGCCACCACGTATTCTGCTGCTTTACGGATCCCTGCGTGATCGCTCGTTCAGCCGCCTGGTCAGCGAAGAGGCCGCCCGCCTGCTGCAGGCAATGGGCGCAGAAACCAAGACCTTCAACCCCAGCGGTCTGCCGCTGCCGGATGACGCCGACGCCAGCCATCCGAAAGTGCAGGAGCTGCGCGAGCTGGTGCAGTGGTGCGACGGCATGGTCTGGTGCTCGCCGGAACGTCACGGCTCGATGACATCGATCATGAAGGCGCAGATCGACTGGATTCCACTGAGCATCGGAGCGGTGCGCCCAACCCAGGGCAAGACCCTGGCGGTGATGCAGGTCAGCGGCGGCTCGCAGAGCTTCAACGCCGTTAACCAGCTGCGCATCCTCGGCCGCTGGATGCGACTGCTCACCATCCCGAATCAATCGTCCGTGCCCAAGGCGTTTATGGAGTTCGACGATAACGACCGGATGAAGCCCTCGCCCTACTACAACCGCATCGTCGATGTGATGGAGGAGCTGGTCAAATTCACCCTGCTGACCCGCGACCAGAAGGATTACCTCACCGACCGCTACTCCGAGCGGGTCGAAACCGCGGACGAGCTTTCCAAACGGGTTAACCAGCGCTCCATATAAGGACCGGACGAAGCAGGATATGAAGGATTAAACCATGGGCATTTTTGAACGTTACATGACTCTCTGGGTCGGCCTATCGATTCTCGCCGGCGTGCTACTCGGTAACCTGGCGCCGGGCCTGTTCGCCGCCGTGGCCGGGCTGGAGTTCGCCCACGTCAACCTGGTGGTTGCACTGTTTATCTGGGTGATGATCTACCCGATGATGGTGCAGATCGACTTCAGCGCCGTGAAGGATGTGGGCAAACGCCCCAAGGGGTTGGTGCTGACCCTGGCGATCAACTGGCTGATCAAGCCGTTCACCATGGCCTTTCTCGGCTGGCTGTTCTTCCGCGTGCTGTTTGCCGACTGGGTAGACCCGGAAAGCGCCAGCGAATATATCGCCGGCATGATACTGCTGGGCGTGGCGCCCTGCACCGCCATGGTGTTTGTCTGGAGCCAGCTGACCAAGGGCGACCCGAACTACACCCTGGTGCAGGTCTCGATCAACGACATCATCATGGTGTTCGCCTTCGCGCCGATCGCGGCCTTTCTGCTCGGCGTCAGCGATATTCAGGTGCCCTGGGAAACGCTGCTGCTGTCGGTAATACTCTATGTAGTGCTACCACTGGTGGCCGGTATCTGGACCCGTCACCGGCTGGAAAATGGCGGCGATGGGCAACGCCTCGAGCAGTTCACCCACCAGCTCAAGCCCTGGTCGATTCTGGGCCTGCTGGCCACCGTGGTACTGCTGTTCGGCTTTCAGGCCAACACCATCATTTCCCAGCCACAGACCATCGCCCTGATCGCCATCCCGCTGCTGATCCAGACCTACGGTATTTTCGCCCTGGCCTACGGCACCGCCCGCTGGCTGAAACTGCCGCACAACGTGGCGGCACCGGCGTGCATGATCGGCACCTCCAACTTTTTCGAACTGGCGGTGGCCGTGGCGATCTCGCTGTTTGGCCTGCACTCGGGCGCGGCGCTGGCTACCGTGGTGGGTGTGCTGGTTGAAGTACCGGTGATGCTGTCGCTGGTAGCCTTCGCCAACCGCACCCGGCATTGGTTTAAGGGTTAGATTTTAAGGGCTAATTTTTAAGGGCGAGGGTTCAAGGCTCAAGGAGAGCTAAACCATGTTCGAGATCTTTACCCGCTTGGCCGACTGGCTGGTTTACCAGCTGATGGGGCTTTCAGCGGATACCAAGCTCGGTGACGCACTGCATTTCTTCGTCGAGGATGTCAGCAAGATCTACGTCCTGCTGGTGGTGATGATCTATGTGATCGCCCTGGCCCGTGCATCGCTGAATGTGGAGCGGGTGCGGGATTTTCTCGCCGGACGTAACCGCGGCTTTGGCTATCTGCTCGGCTCAGGTTTTGGCGCCATTACGCCGTTCTGCTCCTGCTCCAGCATCCCCGTGTTTCTCGGCTTTACCTCCGCCGGGATTCCGGTGGGGATCACCATGGCGTTTCTGCTCACCTCGCCGCTGATCAACGAGGTGGCGGTACTGCTGTTGATGAGCCTGCTGGGCTGGAAGTTCACCCTGCTCTACGTGATCGTCGGCATGGGCGTGGGCATTCTCGGCGGTGTTTTCCTGGATCAGATCCGCGCCGAACGCTGGCTGCAGTCCTTCGCCCGGAAGGCGCTTGAACGAGGGCAGCAACAACCCTCACAAACGCAGCAAAGGGTTCAGAGCGGCCCGGCTGAAAAACTCAGCTTCGCGGAGCGCCACCAGTTCGCCAAGGGCGAAACCGCGGAGATCTTCGGGCGTGTCTGGAAATGGGTGATCATCGGTGTGGGTCTCGGCGCTGCCCTGCACGGCTTTGTGCCGGATGGCTGGATCGAGTCTCACCTCGGCGATGGCCAGTGGTGGTCCGTACCGGCTGCAGTGATATTGGGTATTCCGCTCTACTCCAACGCCACCGGCGTGATTCCGGTAATGGAAAGCCTGATCGTTAACGGCCTGCCGATCGGCACCACGCTGGCGTTCTGCATGAGCACCGTTGCGGCCAGCTTCCCGGAATTTATCCTGCTCAAGCAGGTGATGCAGTGGCGCCTGCTGGCGATTCTGTTCGCGGTACTGCTGGCGGCATTCACGCTGGTAGGCTGGATTTTCAATCTGCTGACGCCGTTTATCTGAGCGCCGGCAAATCAGAGGGCTAAGGCCATGAAAACCATAAAAGTACTGGGTAGCGGCTGCAGCAAGTGCATCAAGACTGCAGAGATCATCGGCAAAGTAGCTGCCGAGCTGGGCGCCGAGGTGGATGTCATTAAAGAGACCGATCCGGAAGCGATCATGAACTACGGCGTGATGAGTACACCCGCGGTGGTGATCGATGACGAGGTTGTCCACAGCGGCAGTATACCCAGCCAAGACGCGATCCGCGGCTGGCTGAGTAACTAAAAGGCCAGGGTGCGCTCAGCGCCCGGCTTGCCGAATTTTAACAAGAGTAAACACGAGTATTTTCATGGCCAAGATCAAGATCGGCATCAACGGTTTCGGGCGCATGGGTCGCCTGACCTTCCGCGCCGCCTGGGAACAGGGCGATATCGAGTTCGTGCATATCAACGACCCCGCCGGCGATGCCGCCACCCTGGCGCACCTGCTTAATTTCGATTCGGTGCACGGTCGCTGGAACCATGAGGCCAGCGCCGACGGCGACAGGATTCTGATCGATGGCCAGGCCATAACCACCAGCCGTAACAAAACCATCGGCGAAACCGACTGGTCCGGCTGTGACCTAGTGATCGAAGCCTCCGGCAAGATGAACAAAAAAGCGCTGCTGCAGGCCTATCTGGATCAGGGCGTAAAGCGCGTGGTGGTCACCGCGCCAGTGAAAGAGGAAGGTGTACTGAACCTGGTAATAGGCGTGAATGACGACCTGTACGATCCGGCGCAGTACCCTATCGTCACGGCGGCGTCCTGCACTACCAACTGTCTGGCGCCGGTGGTGAAAGTGATCCATGAAGCCCTGGGCATCAAGCACGGCTCCATGACCACCATCCACGATATCACCAACACCCAGACGATCCTCGACGCGCCACACAAGGACCTGCGCCGCGCCCGCGCCTGCGGCCAGAGCCTGATCCCCACCACCACGGGATCGGCCACGGCGATCACCCATATTTTCCCGGAGCTCAAGGGCAAGCTGAACGGTCACGCTATCCGTGTGCCCCTGGCCAACGCCTCGATCACCGACTGCGTGTTTGAAGTCGCCCGCGAAACCAGCGCCGAAGAGGTCAACGCACTGCTCAAGGCGGCGTCGGAAAACGAGCTGAATGGCATCCTCGGTTACGAGGAGCGCCCGCTGGTCTCCATCGATTACAAGACCGATCCGCGCTCCAGCATCATCGATGCGTTGTCCACAATGGTGGTCAACGGCACCCAGGTGAAGATCTACGCCTGGTACGACAACGAGTGGGGCTACGCCAACCGCACCGCGGAGCTGGCACTGAAGGTGGGACGTCTGGATAGATGCTGAGCCAGCTTTCCCCGGCGATCCGCCAGTACCTGATCGTCACCGGCAACTACTGGGCGTTTACCCTCACCGATGGCGCCCTGCGGATGCTGGTGGTGCTGCACTTTCACAGCCTCGGCTATTCGCCGCTGGATATTGCGCTGCTGTTTCTGTTCTACGAGATCTTCGGCGTGATCACCAACCTGGTGGGCGGCTGGCTCGGCGCGCACCTTGGCCTCAACCGCACCATGAATATCGGTCTTGGGCTGCAGATCCTTGCCCTGGGGATGCTACTGGTACCGGCGGCGATGCTGACTGTTCCCTGGGTGATGGCGGCACAGGCGCTGTCCGGTATTGCCAAGGACCTGAACAAGATGAGCGCGAAAAGCTCGATCAAGCTGCTGGTCCCCGCCGATGCCCAGGGTATGCTCTACAAATGGGTAGCGCTGCTGACCGGGTCGAAAAACGCGCTCAAGGGGATCGGTTTCTTCCTCGGTGGCGCCCTGCTGATGTGGCTCGGCTTCGCCGGGGCCGTGGCGTCCATGGCGGCTGCACTGCTGCTGATCTGGATCGCCAGCCTGATCACCCTGCGCAAGGATCTGGGCAAGGCGAAATCCAAGCCGAAATTCCGCGATATCTTCTCCAAAAGCCGGGCGATCAATATTCTGTCCGGCGCCCGCCTCTGCCTTTTCGCGGCCCGTGATGTCTGGTTCGTGGTCGCTCTGCCGGTGTTTCTGTCACAGACACTGGGCTGGGATCACTGGCAGACCGGTGGTTTTCTCGCCCTTTGGGTGATCGGTTACGGCATGGTGCAGGCGTTTGCGCCGCGTATCACCGGCAAGGCCCGCGGCCGGGTACCCGGTGGCCGGGCGGCACTGATCTGGGCAGCGGTGCTCACCGCTGTACCGGTGCTGATAGCCCTGGGGCTCGGCAGCCCTATCGATACCGCCACTCTCTTGATCGGCGGACTGCTGCTGTTCGGGGTGCTGTTTGCGATCAACTCCTCGCTGCACAGCTACCTGATCGTCAGCCTGGCCAGGGCCGATGGCGTCTCCCTCGATGTGGGGTTTTACTACATGGCCAACGCCATGGGCCGGCTGCTGGGCACGCTGCTTTCGGGCTGGCTGTTCCAGGCCGCGGGGCTTGGCGCCAGCGGACTGGCCGCCTGCCTCTGGGTCTCCGCTGCACTGCTACTGCTCACCACCTTGATTTCCCTTGCGCTGCCTCAAGAGAGTTAAAGATAGGACGAAGAGACAGAAAGCGGTCGGCTGGCATTCCCGTCCGGCTGACATATTCTTTAGATGAATACGCCATGGGGCGGTTCTCTTCTCTGGAGACACCGCCTGCTCATCGCCCACTTTTCACCTACACAAAGGGGATGGCGTAAAGGAGGCAAGCATGCAGATCGATACGTTTCGCGACATCATCCATTGGACGCGCGCCTACCATCAGCAGTTATCCGAATGGCTGCGCAACAGCAGCAGCGCCCAGCAGGATGAAAGAGCGCAGATGCTGCTCGATTACCTGGCCGACCATGAGGCGAAACTCTCCCGGGCGATCACCGCTTTCGAGGCGACAGACAACCTTAACGCCCTGGATACCTGGGTGATGGAGTTTCTCGACAAGAAGCCCCTGCTACCCTCAGCGAGTCTGGGCGCGCCTTTTGCGGATATGAACGCCGACGAGATCATCGCTAAGGTCGAGGATGAACATAACCAAATCGTCGAGCTGTACCGTTTTCTCGTCAGCCGGGTGAATACCACACCCGCCGCAGACCTGCTGGAAGAGCTGGCAAACCTTGAAAAACATGAGGCAATGCGGCTCTCCCAGGCGGCGAATCGGCTACACGATATCTGAATAATTGCAGTAACAGAGAACAGCATATTCACCACAAGTTTGTCCGGAGGCAGCACCACCGGACAAACTTTCTCCCTTCGCCCGTCACCTTCGTGATTAACACCTATAATCAGTGCGTCTTTCGATAACGAGCATACTATCTCGAAGGAGCTGATCATGAACAAACAACATGGCATTCGTTTGGCAACACTGCTGTGTTGCGCCCTCAGCGTGGGAGCCATGGCCGCAGGCCAGGGCGGCAATATGCAGGGCGGCCAGGGAATGGGCTCCGGCCAGCAAGGCCAGATGCAACAGGGACAACAAGGACAGCAACAGGGTGGGCGTTACGGCGACTTTGACCGGATGAACCGGCTGATGGAGCAGATGCACCGCACCAATGATCCACAAAGCCATTATGAACTGATGCGCCAGCACTGGCGTGAAATGGAGCGCTCCATGGAACAACTCGGCCGTGAGCCCTCCATGGATCTTCCCCGTGATCGCTTGCGTGATCGTGATCGAACCATGGAGCAGCTGCGCGACCAGATGCGACTGCACCAGGAGGAGTTCGATCGTATGGAATACCACCGGGGAATGATGCGCTAAACCGGGGAAAGGCTATACTTGGGTTAGGCGGCGGTTGCAAAGCTCACCCGGCTTCGGGGTCCCCAGCCAATACTGAGGGGAAACAGCAGCAACCGCCTCTAACCTTCCTTGAAACGCTAATCCGATACAGCCCCACACTCCCCTGCCAGGCTAAACCGCATCAATGAAAGTATCTTGAGCGGGTCTGCAGCCCCTCCCACTCGGCACTGAGATCAGTCAGTCGTCCGGCAATCACATGGATCAGGCTGCCCTCGCGCTCCAGAATGCCATCAACCTGCAGGATACGACTGCCAAGCAGCGCCTTGCGCTGGGCCCGGGCGGTGGCCTGCCAGACCACCAGATTGATCTGACCATACTCATCCTCAAGGGTAACAAAGGTGATTCCGGTGGCCGTGCCCGGGCGCTGCCGGTTAGTGACCAGGCCCGCCACCCGCACCGGCCGCCCCGGTTCAACGCTATCTAGCCGGTTGGACGGCACGACCCGTAGCAACCGCGACTGTTCACGCAGCAGCGCCATGGGGTGGCGCCCCAGCGTTAAACCCAGGTGCCGGTAATCCGCCTCCATCTCGGCGCATTCATCCGGTGCCGGCATCTGCACCACCGGCTCATAGACACGGCTGTGATCGGTCTCGGCTGGCTGGTCATCCAGCGCCAGCTCGATCTCTTCACGCAGCAGCTCCCAGCGCGCCTGGTGCCTATGCCCCGCCACGGCCGCCAACGCATTGGCTGCCGCCAGTGCATCCTGATCACCACGACCGAGCCTTGCCCGGCTGCGCAGATCCGATACCGATGTGAAGCCTGCTGCCGGTCGCGCCGCTACCAAACGTTCGGCGCCCTCCCGTGACAGGCCTTTGACCAGTCGCAGTCCCAGCCTCAGCACGCCCTGAACTCCCTTACGGGAAACGTCCCCGTCATACTCCAGCGAGCAGTCATAAGCGCTGGCATTGATACAGACCGGCCGAACTTTAACGCCATGAGCGATCGCGTCCTGTACCAGCTGCGATGGCGAGTAGAACCCCATCGGCTGGCTGTTGAGCAGCGCACAGCAGAACGCCGCCGGCTCGTGATACTTGAGCCAGGCAGAGAGATAAGCCAGCAGCGCAAAGCTGGCGGCGTGGGATTCAGGGAAACCGTACTCGCCAAAGCCCTCTATCTGACGGCAGATCCGCTCGGCGAACTCGGCGGTGTAGCCCCGCGCCGTCATCCCCTCGCGCAGCTTCTGCTGGTACACCGCGATGGTGCCGCTACGACGCCAGGCGGCCATGGCCCTGCGCAGCTGGTCCGCCTCGCCGGCGCTGAACCCGGCGGCCACCATCGCCAGACGGATCACCTGCTCCTGAAAGATCGGTACCCCCAAGGTCGGCGCCAGCACCTCGCGCACCTCGTCGCTGGGGTAGTCCACGCTCTCCTTGCCCTGCCGGCGCAGCAGATAGGGGTGCACCATATCGCCCTGAATCGGGCCCGGCCGCACGATCGCCACCTGTACCACCAGATCGTAGTACTTTTCAGGCTTCAGCCTTGGCAGCATGTTCATCTGCGCCCGGGATTCCACCTGGAACACGCCCACGGAATCCGCCTCGCTGAGCATGGCGTACACCTGTTTATCCTCGCGGGGGATATCCTGCATCTGCCAGGGGTGCTGATCGCGCTCGCCCAACAGGTGCAGGGTCCGACGCAGGGCGCTGAGCATACCCAGCGCCAGGATATCGATTTTCAACAGCCCCAGGGCTTCCAGATCATCCTTATTCCACTGGATCAGGGTACGATCCTGCATGGCGGCGTTTTCCACCGGCACCAGTTGATGCAGCGGGCCAGATGAGATCACAAAGCCGCCCACATGCTGAGAGAGATGGCGGGGAAAATGCAGAATCTGCGGTACCAGCGCCAGCAACTGACGAAACGCCAGCGCTGGTTTTTTACCGCCCAGGGTACGCAGCTGCTCCAGCCAGGGCTGCTCGGTATCACGCCGATCCAGCTGGCTGATCAGCCAGCCCAGGTATGCCTCATCAAAGCCCAGCGCCCGCCCCACATCGCGGATGGCGCTGCGGCTGCGGTAGCTGATCACGGCGGCGGCGAGCCCTGCGCGTTCGCGGCCGTAACGGCTGTAGATATACTGGATCACCTCTTCGCGGCGCTGGTGTTCAAAGTCCACATCGATATCGGGCGGCTCGTTGCGCTCCTTCGACAGAAAACGCTCGAACAGCAGGTTCACCTGGCGCGGATCCACCTCGGTGATCCCCAGGCAGTAGCAGACCACGGAGTTGGCCGCCGAACCGCGCCCCTGGCAGAGAATGTCGTTATCCCGGGCGAAGCGGACGATATCCTCGATGGTCAGGAAATAGGGTTCGTAGCGCAGCTCCGCGATCACTCTCAGCTCATGCTCGATCAGCTGGCGGACCTTCTCCGGCTCGCCCTGCGGGAAACGGCGTTTGACGCCTGCCTCGGTGAGATTGCGCAGGTGGATCTGGGGTGTAAGCCCCGGCGGTACCAGCTCGGCGGGATATTCGTAACGCAGCTCATCCAGTGAGAATTCGCACAGCGAAGCGATCTTCAGCGTCTGATCTCTCAATGTCTGTGGATAAAGCTGCGCCAGCGCATCGAGAGCGCGCAAATGCCGTTCGGCGTTGGCGCCCAGCAGCCAGCCCGCTTTCATCACCGTGGTTCTCAGGCGAATCGCCGTCAGCAGATCCTGCAGCGGCTGACGCCCCGGCTCATGCATACGCACATCACCGGCACAGACCAGCGGCAGTTGGTGCTGCGCCGCCACTTCCAGCAAGCGCTGGTAACGCCAGCTGTCGTCACTGTCGAGCAAACGCTCCAGCAGCAGCCAGCTGTGTTCAGGGTGGTGCCGCGTCAGCCACTGCAGATCGCTCTCCAGCAGCGCCCTATCCGGCCCCGGCTGGAACAGCAGCAGACAGCGGTCCAACCCGGTTTCAAAATCCTCCAGCGTCAGCGAGTACTCACCTTTTTTCGCCCGTCTGCGACCGGTGGTGATCAGCGAACAGAGTTGGGCATAGCCGCTGCGATCCCGCGCCAGCAATACCAGCACCCGGCCATCGAGGCGGAATTCGCTGCCGATCAGCAGCTTGATCCCCAGCTCCTTCGCCTCCTGGTGGGCACGCACGACGCCGGCCACCGAGCACTCATCGGTCAGCGCCAGCGCCCGGTAACCCAGCGCCGCGGCCTGGGCGACCAGCTCCTCCGGATGGGAAGCGCCGCGCAGAAAACTGAAATTGGAGATCGCATGCAGCTCTGCATAGCCGCTCTCCAAGGCTGAAATAACCACCTATGCACACCAATATACTGTTTATATATACAGTATATTGGCGCAAAAAAATGCCTTCCTCAAGCGTCTGTGCGATCAACGACACAGAGCCTGGGAAGGCGAAACATTACGCTGGAGAACGTAAGGGGAAATTCGTTAAGCGACGCTACTGTCCGGCAGCCGGCACAACCATCAGTTCGATATCCTCGCCGGCTCTGCGGTTCAGGCCATCCACCAGGCTGCCGTGCAGAATATGGGCAAGGGTGCGCTCTGGACCGCGTCCCAAAATTACACCGGCGGGTTTCAGCCGCTCGATCTGCTCGAGAATACGGGTGGTCAGGTGTACGGCCGCCGCTTCCAGCACCTCGACACTGACGCTCAGGCCCGCCTGTTCAAGACGCGCGCGGGCAGTACTGACCAACTGCTCAGAGCGAGCCAGGCTCTCTGTATCCAGCGCCCCTTCGGCCAGAGCCTCAAAGGTGCGCACATGCAGCACCCGCACCGGCTGACGCGATTGAGTGGCCACCTGTATCGCCCGCTCCAGCACCGCGTTATCGGTGCTATCGCCGGCCAGGGCGACGATCAGCTCATCTTTATGGACATCACCAGCGGTCTGCTGCTCACCGCCGTAATGGCCCAGTGAAGAGCGGCGTACAAAGAGCACCAACGGTGCGACCAGGGCCGCGGCCGCAGCCACATAGAACGCCAGCGCAGTACCGAAGTGTTCCGCCAGCAGCGGCACCACAAAAGGCGCGACCACACCGGCGAACCAACGTACGAAGTTGTAGCCGGCGGAAGCCACCGGGCGCGGCGAATCGGACACCTCCAGCGCGATCTCGGTGTACACCGTATTGCAGATACCGTTCACAGAACCGGAAAGCACCACGCAGACGGCGATCCCTTCCACCGACAACTGGGTCATGGCGACCAGCAGCAGCGCCTGAATAGTCAGACAGACCGAGACAATCTGCAGAGCGCTGAAACGGGATTGCAGGCGCGGCGCCACAAATACGGAGAACAGCGCCAGCATCAGACCCCAGCCGAAGAAAATCAGCCCCACCGCATGGGCCGACATCTGCAGCACGAACGGCACAAAAGCCAGAATGGTGAAGAACGCGAAGTAGTAGAAAAACGCGCTGCAGGATGCGGTCAGCAAACCACTATGACCCAGGGCACGGATCGGAGCGGTCAGCGAGGTTTTCTGCGCAGGCTTCGGCTGCTCCGGCAGCCAAAGTGCTATCGCCACGAACGCGATCGCCATCAGGGTAGCGGTACCAAAGAAGGGATAGCGCCAGGAGTGAGCCCCCAGGGCCGCGCCCAGCAGCGGACCAACAGAGATGCCCAACCCCAGAGCCGCTTCATAGATCAGGATTGCGGTCATGGTGCCGCCGCGGGAAGCCGCCACGATCACTGAGAGCGCAGTCACCACGAAAAAGGCGTTACCCAGCCCCCAGCCGGCGCGGAAGCTCACCAGCTCCGCCACCGAATCCGAGGTGCCGGCCAGGGCCGAAAAGATAACGATAAGCACCGCACCCAGCAGCACCGTCTTGCGGCCGCCCAGGCGGCTGGAAACAAAGCCGGTGATCAGCATCATGATCGAGGTGACAAAGAAGTAACTGGTGAACAGCAGCGAAACCTGGCTCGGTGAGGCATTGAGCCCTTCCGCGATGGAGACCAGGATCGGGTCGACCAGGCCGATCGACATAAAACCGACCACGCAGGCAAAGGCCGTGGCCCAGACCGCTTTAGGTTGATCGAAGAAATTTGCCTTCTGTTCACTCATTCCGATCTGACTCCTGTCATTGCATCAGTTATCGAACGGCATTTATCTGTAATATACAGACAATAGCAACTAGCAACGCGGGCAACAACCTGTATTATGCAGACAGATATCGATATCAGCGGAATAACAATGAGAGAAACCGACTCCATATCACGTCTGGAATACCAGCTGGCCAACCTGGCCCGCACGCTAGAAGCTATTAATCGCCGCCGCAAATACCCACTGGAGCGGGCGCACTACCTGTTGCTGCTGCATCTGCGCAAGGGCGCACTCAGCGTCGGTGAACTGGCCGCCAAACTGGCACTGGATAACTCCACGGTCACGCGCCAGCTTAATGCCATGGAAAAACGGGGCCTGATTATCAAACGTCCCAACCCCGCCGACGGCCGCAGCGCGCTGATAGAGCGCACGAAAGAGGGGTGCCAACTGGCGGAAGCGATGCATGACCAGCGCACCCAGCGGATCGAGCGGATGCTGGAAAACTGGACCCAGGAAGATATAGAAACCTGTTCGAAGCTGACCGCCCGCCTCACCGATGCCCTGAACCGCAGCATGGATGAGCCGGACTAGCCGAGCCCTGCTCAGCCGAACCAGCCGTGGATAAACCAGCCACCGCTGCTGTCGCGGAACACCCAGCCACAGCGGCCATCGGGCCAGCGTGCGACATAATAGTCACGTGTGACCGGCCCATCCCACCAGCCGCTGCTGATCCGCTCAGGGCCACGCAGCCAATGCAGTGTGCGCTGGTCGCTGGGAGCCAGGCGCTGCGGCCTGGAGAGCAGCCAGCCCGGTCGGACCAGCCCCACAGGCAGTAGACTTCCACCGCCTGCTGCTGTTTTTCCGGCCGTTTTTTCTGCTGTAACTCCGAGCAGGGTATTGGCCCGTTCCGGCCGATGATCCGCGCACCAGCCCAGCGGCTGCACCGACTCCGCTCCCAGGCGGCTGCGCAGACGGCTGATCAGTTCCGCCGGTGTGGTCTGCGCCTGGGCCGGTGCAAACAGATCGGCATTGTGCGCCTTTTGGCCCTGCCCCTCTTCCGCCTCAAGCTGCAGCGCCAGTACCGGGGCTTTGAGCTTTTCACGCTCCAGCTGCAAACGGCAGAGCTCCAGCCAGTGCGCCGCCGACGCGGTGCCCGCGGCATGGCCGATTGTCAGTTGCTGTTCAACACCCTCGCGCTGGTAAAGCGCGATATGCAGCAGGCTGACCTTCTGCTGACGGATATGCAGAAACCCTTCCAGCGCTTCCAGCAGACGCCGCAACGGAAACAGCAGTCCCTGGCTGTGGATAATTTCGGCAGCCAGCTCCACCTTCTGACGGAAACGCTCCGGCGGAATAAAGGGTTCCGGCAGTGCTGCGCCCGGTTCGACTATCTTTTCCAGCTCCCGCAGCAGTGACTGACCAAAGCGCTGCGCCAGCTCGATACGCGGCAGTTTCAGCAGATCGCCCAGGGTGCGCAAACCCACGCCTCTGAGCTGTTCGCTCTGTTTGACCGGCAGCGCCAGCTGGCCAATCTCCAGACTATGTAAACGCGCCCACCAGCGCTGAGGATCAGCTTCGGTACAACTTTGCACCCGGGCCAGCAGTTCGGCGCCTCGAGCAGTTTCGCCCACCGCCATGCGGGCGCTGTAGCCGTTACGCTCCAGGCTGGCGGATAATTGATCGAGCAGTGTTTCCAGGCCGCCGAAATAGTGCAGCATGCTGGCAATCTCCAGCAGCAGGGAACGCGGCGGACAAACACTGATGCGGGCACTGAAGCCCCCGGCCCAGAGCGCCAACTGCTCAAGACTCTGGCGCAGACGCGCCTCATCGGTTTCCAGCAAGGTAAGTTCCGGACTCAGCGCCAGAGCGGTGGCGAGAGCCTGACCGGCTTTGACGCCCTCAGCCTCTGCCACCGGATTACCCAGCAAGATCCTCTGCCGGCTATCCAGCAGTGCCTGGGGTGTCTCCCGCGGCAAGCCATGCAGCTCCAGCGCCAGCCAGGGAAAGTGAATAGAGAGCCAGCGCATCTCAAATCACCGCGGGCAGATCCACGGCCGCGGCAGGCAGCGGCCAGCCGCCACGACGCTTCAGCAGGGCGACTTCAGCGCCCTTATCGCTGGAATCCAGATGCAGGCGATAAGCTGCGGGGGAGGATTGTGAGCGAACGGAGTCTGGCCGCATGATCAATCCCAGGCCGCCACCGGTCTGGGCCGCCAGCTGCAGCCGCCGCAGTGCCGGGGTGGTTACCTGTTCGCCCAGCCAACTCAAGACCAGCGGTGCGCAACCGCTTTTCAGCGCCTGCTCAATCGCCCAGAGTCGCTCCTTCATCGAATGAGTTCGGACCAGTTGCTGGCTTTCCGGCCGGATATCGGCCTGTAGAAATGACAGAGCACAGGGCTGATGCGGCGGATCGATCCAGAACACCGGGCGCTCCGGTTCCGCACGCCGCAGTAGCGGCCAGAGCAGGCGCAACTCACCACGCCCCTCCCCACTCTGTAGCAGCTCGATCAGCTGTCCTTTCAGCCAACCACCACCCAGGCGGGCATCCAGTTCAGGGTAGCCGCTGGATTCCAGCGCCTCCGCCTGGATCCCAGCATCCTGGGTACCCCGCCATAGCTGCCCCTGCTCCATTAATTGAACCAGAGCCATAATCACAACCTCAAAATACTGTATATTTAACCAGTATTTTGAGACAAAAACGCAGGCTTCTCAAGCGGGCAGAATCAACCTGCTTTTATTCGCCATTGAGTTGCTGGCTCAACCAGCCATGAAACTGCTGCACACCGGGCGTCCGGCTACGGTATGGCGGTACCAGGAAATAGAACCCGTAACCGCTGTGGTAGCTGATCCCCAATGGATTGACCACCTCGCCGGCCGCCAGCGCGTCCGCCGCCATAAAGTCAGGCACCAGAGCAATACCCTGACGCTGCCGCGCCGCTTCCAGCGACATGTAGAAATGTTCGAAACCGTGGTTGTAACGCGGCTGCAGCTCGCGTGACTCCAGCCCCGTCACTTCATGCAGAAAATGGCGCCAGAGCTGGGGACGGGTGGTGTGCTGCAGCAGCGGATGCTGCAGCAGATCGATCGGTTTTTCGATCGGCGTCTCCCGTAACAGATCGGGATGAATCACCGCCACCAGCTCCTCCTCGCGCAGCAGTACCGAGTATTCGTGGCTCAGCGACAGCGGCAGACAGCGGATCGCCATATCCGCCTCCGAGTCACGAAAGTTGAACTCACCATCGCCACTGAGCATCGCCAGCTTCAGTTCAGGGATCGCTTTACGCAGGGCATCCAGCCGGGGAATCAGCCAGAGATTACTGAATGAAGGCGTCAGGTTCAGCGTCAGTGAACTGGATTCATGGGCCCGCTGCTGCAGCTGCGCGGTGGCCGACTGGATCTTCTCGATCGCCTGGGAGATGGCCGGCAGATACTGGCGCCCCGCCTCGGTCAGCACCAGGCCGGATGGCGAGCGATCGAACAGCGGCTGTTCCAGGTACTGCTCCAGCAGCTGGATCTGCTTGCTGACCGCTCCCTGGGTCACACACAGCTCCCGCGCCGCGCGCGAAAAGCTCAGACGACGCGCCGCCACCTCGAAGGTGCGCAGTGCATTGAGTGGTGGTAAGGATCCCGGCATCAAACCTCCAACGGCAAAGCGAGTATCTTGCGGCACGACGAACCGCTACACCCCATGAGTTTTTGTCATACCCCCTGAGAATATATCGTTTGTTGCCGCTGCATAAGCAACCTTTAATGCAGGAGACGCAACAACATTCATCAGGTGCATCGTGACCCAGGTATTCCACCGCCATTGTCACTCCGATCTTCCTTTCGCCACCCGTGGCGAGGGAGCTTACATCTACGACCAGTCAGGCAAAGCGTATCTCGACGCCAGCGGTGGCGCCGCCGTCTCCTGCCTCGGCCATAACCACGCCGGTGTCCGGGCCGCACTGCATGCGCAGATCGACCAGCTCGCCTATGCCCACAGCTCATTCTTTACCACCGAGGTGGCAGAGAACCTGGCCAGCCGCCTGACCGACAAGGCGCCGGGCTCACTGAACCACGTCTATTTTGTCAGCGGCGGTTCCGAAGCGGTGGAGTCTGCCCTGAAACTGGCACGGCAGTACTTTGTTGAAACCGGCGAACCGCAGCGCACCCGCTTTATCGCCCGTCGGCAGAGTTACCACGGCAATACGCTCGGCGCCCTGGCCGTGGGCGGTAACGCCTGGCGTCGCGCGCCCTTTTCGCCGCTGCTGATGCACGCCGAACATATCGCACCCTGCTATTCCTATCGCGACCAGCAGCCGGGCGAATCGCTGCACGACTACGGCCAGCGCGTTGCCAACGAGCTGGAGCAGCGCCTGCTCACCGTCGGCCCGGAAACCGTGATCGCCTTTATTGCCGAACCGGTGGTTGGGGCCACAGCCGGTGCACTGGCTCCGGTAGAAGGCTATTACAAGCGGATCCGCGAGATCTGCGACCGCTACGGCATCCTGCTGATCCTCGATGAGGTGATGTGTGGCATGGGGCGCACCGGCACCCTGTTTGCCCATGAGCAGGACGGAATCGAGGCGGATATTGTCACCATCGCCAAGGGCCTCGGCGCCGGCTACCAGCCGATCGGCGCGATGCTGGCCTCGGACCGTATCTACGATGCGATCTCCGGCGGCTCGGGATTTTTCCAGCACGGCCACACCTATATGGCCCACGCCACCGCCATGGCGGGTTCTCTGGCGGTGATGGATGCGTTCGAGAACGACGGCGTTCTCGCCCGGGTGACTCCCATGGGGGAGGCACTGGATCAGCGTTTACGCAACCGTTTTGGCGACCACCCCCATGTGGGCGATATCCGCGGTCGCGGCCTGTTCCAGGCGCTGGAGCTTGTGCATAACCGCGACAGTAAAAAGCCGTTCGACTCGCGCTCCAAACTGGACAAGCGGATCAAGGCCCAAGCGATGCAGCTTGGCCTGATGTGTTATCCCATGGCCGGTACCATCGATGGTCAGCGCGGCCACCATATTCTTTTGGCGCCGCCGTTTATCATCACCGATGAGCAGCTCGACGAACTCTGCGACAAGCTCTACCGAGCGGTGGATAAGATCACCCACGAGGCGCTTAAGGAGTATCCAGATGCGGGATGATGAGCGCCTGATCATCGTGGCGCCCAACGGCGCTCGCCGGACTCACCAGGATCACCCGGCACTTCCCGTCAGCCCGGAAGAGATCGCCGATGCCGTGAGCGCCTGTGTCGAGGCCGGTGCGGCGATGGTGCATCTGCATGCGCGTACCTCCAAGGGCGAGCACTCCCTGGAGATCAGCGACAATATTGCCGTGCTTGAAGAGGTGCGCCGCCGGGTCGGCGACCGGGTCATTATTCAGGTCACCACCGAGGCGGTGGGCCGCTATCAACCGGCCCAGCAGATGGCACTGATCCGCGCCCTGGTACCTGAAGCCGCCTCCTTTGCGCTGCGCGAGCTGATCCCGTCACCGGAGTATGAAACCGGTTCCGCCGAGTTTTTCCACTGGTGCGCCGAGCGCAACATCCTCGCCCAGTACATCATCTATTCCGAGCAGGACCTGCTTTACTACCTGAGCCTGATCGAACGGGAGCTGCTGCCCAAACAGCGTCATCACCTGTTATTTGTGCTTGGCCGCTACGCTGCCGACCAGCAATCCACGCCAGACGACCTGCTTCCTTTCACAGCTCTGCTGCCGCGTTTGAATGGCCGCCGCTGGGCCGTTTGCGCCTTTGGTGTCAGAGAACAGGAGTGCCTGCTGGCCGCGGCACAAATGGGCGGTGATCTGCGGGTCGGCTTCGAAAACAACCTGCTCACCCCCGACGGCAAACCCGCCGCCGATAATGCCGATCAGGTACTCCGGCTGGTGGCACAGCTGAAACAACAGGCCCTGACTCCGGTCAGCGTGGACGATCTGCGCAGCGAGCCGGATATCCGATAGCAAAAAAACTCAAACCTGAACTAGACTGAAATTCATATTCAGTGGAGCAAACTAAGGAGAGACGCATGAAGAAGATTAAATCAGCCCTGATTGGCGCAGGCCTCGCGGCCATGATGAGCGCCACAGCAGTGCAGGCGCAGGACTTCATCACCATCGGTACCGGCGGCGTGACCGGCGTTTACTATCCGACCGGTGGCGCCATCTGTCGACTCGTTAACAAGGATCGTGCTGAACATGGCATCCGCTGCTCCGTAGAGAGCACCGGTGGTTCAGTTTACAACATCAACACCATTCGCTCCGGCGAGCTGGACATGGGTGTGGCCCAGTCCGACTGGCAGTATCACGCCTACAACGGCACCAGCCAGTTTGAAGAAGCCGGTCCGTTCAAGGAACTTCGTTCCGTGTTCTCTATTCATCCAGAGCCGTTCACCGTAGTCGCCCGTGCCGATTCCGGCATCAAGAGCTTTGATGACCTCAAGGGTAAGCGCGTCAACGTAGGTAACCCGGGTTCCGGCCAGCGCGGCACCATGGAAGTGCTGATGGATGCCAAGGGCTGGACCATGGATGATTTCGCCCTCGCATCTGAACTGAAAGCTGCCGAACAGTCCAAGGCACTGTGTGACAACAAGATCGACGCCATGGTCTACACCGTGGGCCACCCGAGCGGCTCCATCAAGGAAGCCACCACCTCCTGCGATGCCATCATCGTAGAAGTGGCCGGTCCGACCGTGGATATGCTGGTCGATGAAAACCCGTTCTACCGCGTCGCTACCATCCCGGGTGGCATGTACAACGGTTCCGATGAGGATGTGAAAACCTTCGGTGTCGGTGCGACTTTTGTCACCTCCTCCAACGTGGATTCCAACCTGGTCTACCACGTGGTCAAGGCGGTGTTCGACAACTTCGATACCTTCAAGAAACTGCATCCGGCCTTCGCCAATCTGAAGAAGGAAGAGATGATCACCGACGGCCTCTCCGCTCCGCTGCATGAGGGTGCTATCAAGTACTACAAAGAAGCGGGGCTGATGTAAGCCAACGCGAATCCTTCGCTACGGAAAAAGGGAGCGGGCTTATCCCGCTCCCGTTTCACTTCTGTTTTTAAAAGGAGCTGCGCATGGCCAAGGAAAGTACGTCGGATACCGAAACGCCAGATAGCTCAAATCCAGATAATAAGGCGATCGAGGAGCTCCTTAACTCGGAGACCGGCAGTCGCGTCCTGTCTGGTTTCATGAACAAGCTGGTCATCGGGCTGTTGATCGCCTGGTCGCTATTTCAGCTCTGGTATGCCTCGCCACTGCCGTTTATTTTCAACTTTGGCACGCTTAACGAGGACCAGGCCAAGTTTATCCATCTGGCGTTTGCCACCTTTCTGGCCTTCTCACTGTTCCCGGCCACCCGACGTTCAAGTCATACGTCGATAACGCCCTTCGATTTCCTTTTCGGTATAGGCGCTGCGGCATCCTGCCTTTACCTGCTTATCTTTCGTGATTCCCTGGCTCAGCGCATCGGCGCGCCCACCACCACTGATGTGGTGATGGCCGTGATCGGCATGCTGACCCTGCTGGAGGCTACCCGCCGGGCCCTGGGTCCGCCGCTACTGGTCGTTGCCGTGGTGTTTCTTGCCTTCACATTCGGCGGCCAGTATATGCCGGATGTTATCGCCCATAAGGGTGCCAGCCTTAACAAGGTGGCTTCCCACCAGTGGCTCACCACCGAAGGCGTTTTCGGTGTTGCCCTGGGCGTATCCACCGCATTCGTGTTCCTGTTCGTGCTACTCGGCGCACTGCTCGACAAGGCCGGCGCCGGTAACTACCTGATCAAGGTTTCCTTCTCACTGCTCGGGCATATGCGAGGTGGCCCCGCCAAGGCGGCGGTCGTGGCCTCGGGTCTGAGCGGCATTATCTCCGGGTCATCCATCGCCAACGTGGTGACCACCGGTACCTTCACCATTCCGCTAATGAAGCGGGTGGGCTTCCCCGCCACCAAGGCCGGCGCGGTAGAGGTGGCGGCCTCCACCAACGGCCAGCTGACCCCGCCTATCATGGGTGCGGCGGCGTTCCTGATGGTAGAATATGTGGGGATTCCTTATATCGAGGTAATCAAGCACGCTATCCTGCCGTCGCTGATCTCCTATATCGCGCTGATCTACATCGTTCACCTTGAAGCCCTCAAGCTGAACATGAAAGGCATAGAACGGCTGCACAAACCTACTGTCGCCCAGCGCATGCTCTCCTGGATGACCACGACGCTCATCATGCTGGTGCTCGGTGCGGTGGTGTATTACGGCTCCACCTTCCTGGAGTCGACACTGGGTGGCGCTGGCTACCTGGTAATGCTGGCGGCTATTGTGGTGAGTTACTTCCTGCTGTTGAAGCTATCCGCCAGCTACCCGGATCCGAAAGAGGATGACTCCAGTATCGAGCTGGACCATCTGCCAGAACCCCGGCCAACCGTTTTCTCGGGGCTCTACTTCGGGCTGCCGATCGTTGTCCTGCTCTGGGCTCTGGCGGTAAAACAGTACTCACCGCAGCAGTCAGCCTTCTACGCGGTGGTCTTCCTGATCGCAGTGGTACTGACCCATCGCCCGATCAAGGCCTGGTTCCGCGGTGAAAGCGACTGGTCCAGCCAATTCAAGGTGTGCTGGCATGACTTTATCGAAGGTCTGATCACAGGTGCCCGCAACATGGTGGGCATAGGTATCGCCACCGCTGCCGCCGGTATCATCGTCGGTACCGTGACACTGACCGGCCTTGGCCAGATGATGACGGAGTTCGTCGAGTTTATCTCAGGCGGCAATCTGATTCTGATTCTGATCTTCACGGCAGTGATCTGTATCGTGCTCGGTATGGGCCTGCCCACCACCGCGAACTATATCGTGGTATCCACGCTGATGGCGCCGGTAATTGTCTCCCTTGGCGCTGAAAACGGACTGATCGTGCCGCTGATCGCAGTGCATCTGTTCGTGTTCTATTTTGGCATCCTGGCGGATGATACGCCGCCCGTGGGGCTGGCCGCCTTCGCGGCGGCGGCCATTGGGCGGGCAGATCCGATCAAGACCGGTATCCAGGGTTTCACCTACGATATCCGCACCGCGATCCTGCCGTTCATGTTTATCTTCAACACCCAGTTGCTGCTGATCGGGCTGACTTCGGTGTTTGACCTGATCGTCACGGTGGTCAGTGCCATCATTGCGATTTTGGTATTCTCGGCAGCGACTCAGGGTTACTGGTTCGTGAAGACCCGGCTTTGGGAAACCGCTGCCCTGCTGCTGATCGCGTTCAGCCTGTTCCGACCCGGCTACTGGTGGGACATGGTCTATCCGCCCTCCACCCACCTGCCGCCGGCGCAGCTGGAAACACAGATATCCCAGCTAAATGCAGGAGAGTTTATTCAGCTGAATTTTCAGGGAATGACGATCAAAGGCGACGAGGTCAGCAAAACCGTTTCCCTCCAGCTTGATGATGCCAGTGGCGATGCTACACAACGGCTGGAGTCCATGGGTTTGATGATGACTCAGGATGGCGACCGCTGGCTGGTGGATCTGGTGATCTTCGGCAGCCAGGCTGAACGTTCTGGCGTGGATTTCGGCTGGGAGATTACCGGGATTCAGATGCAGGCAGATCGCCCGCCCAAAGAGCTGGTGTTCATCCCAGCACTGCTGCTACTGATCTTTATCGGTTGGTTACAGAAACACAGAGAACGCGAAGAGCTCGCCACCGCTTGAAGGAGATAGAGGAATGTACAACACAATTCTTGTCCCTGTGGATCTCTCGGAAGAGGGCTACTCCGACAAAGCGGTGATGCATGCGCTTGAGGTGCTGGCTCCCGGCGGCAAACTAGTACTGTTAACCGTTGTCGCCGGCTATCAGATGCCACTGGTGGGGTCTTACTTCCCACCCGGCACCTTCGACAAGGCGATCAAGTCGATACGTCATCAACTGGAGGAGTTTGTTGACGATAAGCTGCCGTTTGAGCGCAAGGACTGCGAGATTCTGGTTGAAGAAGGAAAGCCGGCAGACACGATTCTTTCGGTCGCCAAGCAACAGGGAGTTGAGCTGATCGTCATGGCGGGCCACAAACATTCCGCCATTGAGCGCACCATGCTCGGGTCTGTAGCCACCAAGGTTGTCAGCCGCTCAGCTATCCCTGTGCTGGTCATCAAGAATTAGCATCGATCCAGATCAGGCTGGCCATGCGGCCAGTCTGACCGTCTCTGCGATAAGAGTAGAAATAATCGCTTTCGGTAAAGGTGCAGTAATCTCCACCTGAAACCTCACGTACTCCAGCGGCTTTAAGCCGCAAGCCCGCTAGCAGGTAAATATCCGCCAGCCATTTACTGGTGTCGGTAGGGCTGGTTTTGAAGGCAGCCTCAGAATCAGGCAAGGCTCTGACAAACTGCTCTCGCACCTCGTTTCCAACCTCAAACGCCAGCGGTCCGATGGCAGGCCCAAGCCACACCAGCAGATCCTCGGGATCAGGAAAATGGGCCAACGTCGCTTCCAATACCCCGGACGCCAGCCCCCGCCAGCCGGCATGGGCCGCAGCCACCCGCTTGCCCTGGCGGTCGGTGATCAATACCGGCAGACAATCCGCCGTCATTACGATGCAGGCCAGACCGGGCGTAGCTGTCCAGCAGCCATCCGCTTCCCGTACCTGGCCGTCGGCTTTGGATTCGACCACGCGCACACCGTGAACCTGGCTTAACCATTGCGGAGAGGTGTTCAGCCCAAGCGCGCTCAGCAACACCCTGCGGTTCTCACTGACTGCAGTTGCCGCGTCGCCAACATGATCACCCAGGTTAAGGCCATCAAAGGGAGCCTGGCTTACGCCATCAAGCCGGGTAGTCGTTAACGCATGGATATGAGCAGGTGCCTGCCAGTCTGCGCGAATCAGTTTCATAGCTCGTAATCGTAGGTTTCTGCATCCCGTTTTAACACGGCCAGCAAACGCTGCATATCTTCTGGAAGATCGATCTCCCAGGACATCGCTTCACCGGTTTCAGGATGGAAGAGTTCCAGACGCTTGGCGTGCAGCGCCTGGCGCTTGAAGTTTTTCAGTACCTCGCGCATGGCGCCACTGCAGCCTTTCGGCAGCTGGAAGCGACCGCCGTACTGCGGATCACCTACCAGCGGGTAATTGATATGCGCCATATGAACGCGGATCTGGTGAGTACGGCCCGTTTCGAGCTTAAGGCGGATATGCGTGTGGACACGGAATTTTTCCAGCAAACGGTAGTGCGTAACAGCCTCTTTACCCACACCCACCACGGCCATCTTCTGGCGATGACGCGGATGACGTCCCATCGGCTCATCGACACAGCCGCCGCCGGTCATGACACCGTTGACCACCGCTTCATATTCACGCCCCATGCTGCGCTCCTGCAGCTGGGCGACCAGATCGGTCTGTGCTGGTATGGTCTTCGCTACCACCATCAGCCCCGTGGTCTCTTTATCCAGTCGATGGACGATACCGGCCCGGGGTACCTGGGCGATCTCCGGGCAATGATGCAACAGAGCGTTGAGAAGCGTGCCCTCGGCATGACCTGCAGCCGGGTGAACCACCAGGCCTGCCGGCTTGTTGAGCACAAGAATCTGATCATCCTCGTAGATAATATCCAGAGGGATGTCTTGAGCCGCGTGCTCATCAATCATCTCAAGCTGGGCGTCGACCTTGATCGTTTCGCCTCCAGCCAGCTTGTCACGCGGCCGGCGCACCTCACCATCGACGGTCAGCGCCCCATCCTTGATCCAGCCTTGCAGCCGGGAACGGGAATATTCGGGGAAGAGCTGGGCCACCGCTTGATCCAGCCGTAATCCATACATTTCATCTGGCACTTCGGCCTGCAGTTGCAACTGTTCTGACATCGACTCGCTACTCATCCGGACGGATGTTTTGGTTGGGTTCGCGTTGTGTTTAAATACGACTCTATTTTTACCGATTATACCCGAATCTGGCCCGCTCCGCCGAGCGCGCCCCCTGTGTCAGGATTGATAAACATGCGACTCGTGAAAACCTGCGCCGCGCTGGTCCTCGTCAGCCTACTCTCCGCCTGTACCTGGTGGAGTGAGAACGCGGACGTCGAACCAGACATCCCGGAACAGCAGCTGTACGAAGAAGCACTCAGTGCCATGGACGACGGCAACTATTCTCTTGGTGTCGAGCGCCTGCAACTGCTTGAAGCTCGCTACCCTTTCGGACGCTATTCCGAGCAGGCTCAATTGGAGCTGATCTACGCCTACTTCCGAACCTTCGAGCCTGATTCAGCTTCCGCTGCGGCAGACCGCTTTATCCGACTGCACCCGAATCACGATAACATCGACTACGCCTACTACATGAAAGGTCTCACAGCGTTCGAGAAGGACCGCTCCTTCCTTACCCGCTACCTGCCCCTGGACGAAACTCAGCGTGATCCCGGTGCGGCCCGTGATTCCTTCGACAGCTTCGCAACCCTGGTCAATCGTTACCCGGAAAGCGAATACGCACCCGACGCGCAAAAGCGCATGCAGTACCTGAAAAACCGCCTGGCTACCCATGAGATTCATGTCGCCACCTACTACATGAAACGCCAGGCCTGGTTAGCCGCCGCCAACCGTGGCCGTTATGTGGTGGAAAACTACCAGGAAACCCCGGCTGTTGCTGACGGCCTTGCGATCATGCATGAAGCCTATACCCAGGTTGGGCTGACTGATCTGGCGGATGACGCCATGGAAGTACTGACCCTGAACTTCCCGGACTACGAAGTGCGTTCGTTCCGCGAAGGCAGCTCCAGCCTGCTGAATATCGCCACCTTCGGGTTGCTGGGTGATGCGGAAGAAGTAGCCGTACCTGCACGTCCGACTCAGAGCCTGGGTGAAACCCGTGCAGAAGAGCGCGAGAAGGAAGACGCTAAAGAAGAACGCTCCTGGTTTGATAAGGTCACGTTCGGCGTATTCGAATAAGCAGTAATACGACTAGACCCTGACAAGGCAGCTTACGAGCTGCCTTTTTTGTGTCCGCCTTAATCTGCGCTATCCGTAGCCGGGACAGCCAGGCTCGGGCGGCTATCATTAATCGACTGCAACGCTATTAAGCGTAGATACCCTGAAAAAAGTAAGGGCCCGCACACAAGTGTACGAGCCCTTCCATTGCAGCCTCCTTGCCGCACCCTTCGCGATCCGTGCGAGGGTCGAGGTCCAGCTTCCCGCTGATTAAACACGCATCCTTGCGTTCCTCATGTGATTATATTCGTTCATCACCGGCCGGATTGGTATAGGAGTTTTTCCTATTTTGGAACTGGTGTTTGATTGGCTGAGCTCTGGGTATTGAATGACACGGTTATGCGCAGCAGCGGCTTATATCGAGCAATCTGTGGAATTTTTCCTGGTTGTCTATCTTGGAGCGGGCTGGCGTTCTTCTGAGCCTGCAAGGAGCTCTGAGGCTCTATAGGGATAGCGCTTTCTTAATCCGTTTCAGAGTATTCCAGAATGAGGAGCTTGCAGTTTGTAGGCGATGAGATCGTCGCGCTTGGCCGCTGGGCTTTGAATTGTCCACAGTGCTAGCTTCGGGCGTGCCTCCAACTTCGGAGCGGTGGCACGATCAATTTTCGTAAGGGGCGCCCTCGCCCCGATTGCTCTGAGGATTATGCTTAGGGAGCTCGGTGCTTGGGGAGGCTGTGTGGATGAACTGCAGTGATCGGGAGCGATGGTTTTAAGGCTCGGAGCGTTCGCTGCCATAGGTCGATGGTGAGGAGCTGAGCAGGCTGAAGGGGCAAACAGCGACGACCTACTTTAGGTGCCGAGCTCTGCTCGTCATCCCTTCGGGACGCCTGCGGCGCCTGATCCTCGTGCCTCTGGCACAGAGGCTCTCACATGGGCCTGGTAGTGCACAGCAGATCACACCACCCAAATACAAAAAACCCCAGTACCAACGGTACTGGGGTTCTTCGTATTAGGTGCCTGGCGATGACCTACTCTCACATGGGGAAGCCCCACACTACCATCGGCG
>NZ_FNVQ01000005.1 GCF_900108065.1 Marinobacterium lutimaris
CTTAGAAATTCAAGTGGTTGGAAAACCGCCTCGCTGGTCGTCTGCAACCCCGAAGGGCGTGTCGTCTCAAGCGAGGAGGCGCATTCTACAGACCTGCCGGAGGGAGTCAACAGCCTTTTTGAAAAAAGTTTCAAAAAGGCTGAATCGCCTCTCCAACCGTTGATCAGACGAAGAAGAGGTGATGCTTCTTCTTGCCCAGCTTAACCAGGAAGAAACGACCGAAGCGTGCATTCTCTTTACCGAACAGCGCTTCGGTTTCCATGTTCTGATCCATGGAGCAGCTCTGATCGTTGATCATCACCGCGCTTCTCTGCAGTGCATCTTTAACCTGCTTGCCGTTAGTGGCCACACCCGCTTCCACCAACAGCGAGGTCAACGGCAACTCGGACAGAGACTCCGGCAACTGGGAGGACGGCAGACCATCCAGCTGAAGCTGAGAGTAGTCGTTCTCGTCCAGCGCGGAGTGATCGCCGGAGAACAGCGCTTCGGTAATACGACGCGCCGCTTCCAGCGCCTGCTCTCCATGCACCAGGCGAGTAGCCTCTTCCGCCAGGATACGCTGAGCTTCAGGACGCCCTTCACGCGCTTTATCTTCAGCTTCGATCTCATCGATGCGCTCAACATCAAGGAAGGTGAAGAACTTGAGGAAGCGGTAAACGTCCGCATCCGGCGTCTGCAGCCAGAACTGGTAGAAGGCATAAGGAGAGGTTTTCTTCGGATCCAGCCATACCGCACCACCTTCAGTCTTACCAAACTTGGTGCCATCCGACTTGGTAATCAGCGGCAGGGTCAGTGCGTGAACAGACTTGCTGTTCATCCGACGTACCAGCTCGATACCACCGGTGATGTTGCCCCACTGATCGGAACCGCCGATCTGCAGGGAGCAGCCGTACAGCTCATTCAGCTTCTGGTAGTCGTATGACTGCAGGATCTGGTAAGTGAACTCGGTAAAAGAGATACCCTCGCCATCACGGTCGATACGCTGTTTCACAGACTCCTTGGAGATCATCTTGTTAACACTGAAGTGTTTACCGATGTCACGCAGAAAACTGAGCACATCCACATTGGAGGTCCAGTCATAGTTGTTAGCGAGGATCGCACCATCCTCACCACCGAAATCGATGAACTGGCTGATCTGCCCTTTCAGACAGTCACTCCACTGCTGTACCACTTCGGCAGAGTTCAGCTGACGCTCCTGCGCCTTGAAGCTCGGATCGCCGATCAGACCGGTAGCACCACCGACGAGTGCGATGGGACGATGACCATAATCCTGGAAGCGCTTGAGCATCAACAGGGGTACCAGGTGTCCCAGGTGCAGACTGTCGGCGGTAGGGTCGAAGCCACAATAAAGAGTAACCGGCCCTGATTCGAGATGCTCTACCAGCTCCTCTTCGCTGGTCGTCTGCGCGATCAAACCACGCGCCTTGAGGTCGTCAATCAGATTCCGCTTACTCATAGCTGCCTTCTATATAAATTCAGTTTCGAAAAACAAGGGGCGCATTTTAGCGCCGCCCCTTGACCCAGACAAATGAAACCCCTCGAAAAATGCTCAAGAAATCACCAACCTGGCAGACACAACAATAGGGAACTTCTATATACTCGGCAGTCATATTGCCATCGTTTCTAATTTCAGTACGCTCAGGTGACACCGTGATCCGAAAAGCCTCCAGTTTTGTTATCAGCCTTCCTAGAGTCCACCTCGCTGCTGCTTCTATCTGTACCGCCATTATTGGCACTACGCTGTTACTGCTTCCCTCTGAAGAGGTTGAGGCCACCCGCAGCACTCTGAAAATCATTCAGCCCGGCGACCAGCCACTGGCAACTCTGCCTTTGAGCAGCACCGATACCGCATCTTCGGATACCTTATCCCTCGATCCTGAGAGCGAAACCGTCAATCCATTGAGTGACGAAGTCGCAGAAACTCCACAGGCGCTCGCCGAAGCACCGGCACCGATTATCGAAAACTGGATAGATTTTGAGGTGCGTAGTGGCGACAGCCTCAGCACCCTGTTCCAGAGAGCCGGCCTTTCCGCACGGGATGTGTACCAGGTCAGCCAGGCCACCAAGGAGTCGGGAGAGCTATCCCGCCTCTACCCGGGACAAACGATCTCCTTCCTGATCGAAGGCGGCAAGCTGGAGAAAATGCGCTTTGCCGAGGATCGCCTGAACACTGTTGAACTGGTGCGTAATGACAGCGGTTACTCTATCGACCGGACGACCCTGGAACCACGTATCGAGCAGCAAACCGCCAGCGGCGTGATCAGCAACTCGCTGTTTGTCGATGCAGAGCGCGCTGGCCTATCCAGCCGCATGATCATGCAGATGGCCCAGGTACTGGGCTGGGACGTGGACTTCGCGCTGGATATCCGCAAGGGCGACCACTTCCGCGTACTTTACGAAGAGAAGTACCTGGATGACGAAAAAATCGGCGAAGGCGACATCCTGGCCGTGGAGTTCGTCAACGACGGTCGCCTCGTCCAGGCGGTGCGCTTTACCGACAGCCATGGCGACAGTAACTATTACACTCCGCAAGGGATGAGCATGCGCAAGGCGTTCCTGCGCTCTCCCGTAGACTTCCGCCGCATCAGCTCCAACTTCAATCCCGAACGCTTTCACCCGGTGCTGGGCAAGAAACGCCCCCATCGCGGCACCGACTATGCCGCCTCGACAGGCACGGCGATCAAGGCAGCCGGCGACGGTAAGATCATCTGGCGCGGCACCAAAGGCGGTTATGGACGCACCATCATTGTTCAGCACGGCGGCAACATCACTACCCTGTACGCGCATATGAACGGTTACAAATCCGGCCTATCCAACGGCTCACGCGTCAAACAGGGCGATATCATCGGCTACGTCGGCATGTCCGGCACCGCCACCGGCCCGCATCTGCATTACGAATTCCGCGTCAATGGCGTGCATAAAAACCCGGTTACCGTGGATCTGCCCCACGCCAGCCCGGTTCCTAAAGCTGAACTTGCCGCGTTCAACAAGCAATCAGCACAGCTGATGGCGATGCTGGATGCTGGCCAACCGGCGCTGGCCATGGCTGACAACACGCAAACCAACGAACTGAGCAACTAAGTCATGCCCCTTTACCTGGGACTGATGTCAGGTACCAGCGTCGACGGCGTTGACGCGGTCCTGGCTCGCTTCGAGCCCGGCTTCGAGATTATCGCCACCCATAGCACCCCAATCAGCGCTGAACTCAAGCAGCGCATCCTCGACATGGCTACCGGCAAGGGAGAGTCGATCGATAAACTGGGTGTGCTGGACAAAGACCTGGCTGACCTGTTCGCCGAAGCTGCCAATAATCTGATCGAGGCCAACCCTATCCCTCGCTCAGAGATCGCGGCAATTGGCAGCCACGGCCAGACCCTTCGTCACCGTCCTTCCCTCGGCTTTACGCTCCAGTCCGGCGACCCCAGCCGGATCGCTGAGCAGACCAGCATCAAGACCATCGCCGACTTTCGCCGACGGGACCTGGCCGCCGGCGGTCAGGGAGCACCACTGGTCCCCGCTTTCCATCGGGCGCTGTTCCAGAAGAGCGGTACGGATCGTGTCATCATCAATATTGGCGGCATGGCGAACCTGACCAGTCTTCCGGGCGATACCGAGCAAATGGTGATCGGTTTCGATACCGGCCCCGGCAATGTATTGCTGGACGAGTGGATTAGCCTGCAACAGAGTAAGGCTTACGATCAGGATGGAGCCTGGGGCGCCAGCGGCATGGTTAATTCCGAGTTACTCGAGCGTCTACTCGACGAACCCTTCTTCCAGCTACCGCCGCCCAAAAGCACCGGTCGCGAACTGTTCAGCATGGATTGGCTGAGCATCCACCTGAACAACATCAGCCCCATCGGAGCCGAGGACGTGCAGGCAACACTGGCAGAATTCACCGCCATCTCGATCTGCCACGCGGTGGCATCACTGGGGATGAGCTCGCCCGAGCTTTATATCTGCGGCGGCGGCGCTCGAAACCTGCATCTTATGCAGCGCATCGCGCGGCATGCACCGGGCTCAAACGTGCAATCCACGGCCACCCTGGGCCTCGATCCCGACTGGGTCGAGGCCGCTGCCTTTGCCTGGCTTGCCTGGCGCACCGATAGCGCGCTGAGCGGCAATCTACCTGCCGTTACAGGCGCAGCGGGCGAACGGATTCTGGGCGCTATCTACCCTGCTTGATACAAGATAGCTGACACAGAAAACTGGACTCTGAAACCTGGGCTTTGAAAACAGAAATGCCGGGGCAAGCCCGGCATTTTGATAGTCTGAGTCAGGGAAGAATCAGATAGAGAAGGATGATCCGCAACCGCAGGTCGTGGTCGCGTTGGGGTTGTTGACGATAAACTGAGAGCCCTGCAGACCTTCCCTGTAATCGACCACAGAGCCGGCCAGGTACTGGAAGCTCATCGGATCAACCAGCAACGTCACGCCGCTTCTCACGATCTCTGTATCGTCATCGGCCTTGTCTTCGTCGAACGTGAAGCCGTAAGAGAACCCCGCGCAACCGCCGCCGGTGATATAAACACGCAGTTTAAGGTTGTCGTTCTGTTCCTCTTCAATCAGCCCCCGGACTTTAGCCGCCGCCGCTTCGGTAAACTCCAGCGACGTATCCTGTACGTTTTCGCTCATATGACTAGAAATCCTCCACTTGAGGCTGAATTCTCCCTTATACCAACCGTTTTAGTCAAGTATTAAGGCATCAACCCCACCACATTCAGGCCGGCAGTTTCCTTCAGCCCGAACATGATATTCATCACCTGCACTGCCTGACCGGAAGCACCTTTCACCAGGTTATCGATCACCGACAGTACCACCACGGTGTCATCATCCTGCGGGCGATGAACGCTGATACGGCAGTAGTTGGAGCCCTTCACGCTGCGGGTTTCCGGATGACTGCCGGCCGGCATCACATCCACAAACGGCTCGTTGGCGAAGCGTTCTTCAAACAGCTGCTGCAGGCCCGGATCGACCGGATCCTTGAGTACGGAATAGAGCGTTGCGTGGATACCACGAATCATCGGCGTCAGGTGCGGCACGAAGGTCAGGCCAACCGGACGACCGGCTGCATTGCCAAGACCCTGGCGAATTTCCGGAAGATGACGATGGCCTGACGCACCGTAGGCTTTCATGCTTTCGCTGGTTTCACACAGCAGAGTACCGACACTGGCGCCACGGCCAGCGCCACTGACACCGGATTTGCAGTCAGCGATCAGGCGGCGATGATCCACCAACCCCTGTTCCAGCAGCGGCAGGTAACCGAGCTGGGTCGCGGTCGGGTAGCAACCGGCGCAGGCCACCAGCTGTGCGCCCGCGATCGCTTCGCGATTGACCTCAGGCAGACCATAAACCGCCTTTTCAACCAGGTCCGGGCAGGTATGCTCCAGCTTGTACCATTTTTCCCAGAGCGGCACGTCCTTGATACGGAAGTCCGCGCCCAGGTCGATAATTCTTACGCCGCGCGCAACAAGCTCCGGCGCCATGGACATGGCGACGCCGTGCGGTGTAGCGAAGAACACGACATCACAGGCGGCCAGGCGCTCGATATCCGGAACAGTGAACGCCAGGTCATAATGACCGCGCAGGTTGGGGAACATGTCAGCAACACGTACACCCTCTTCAGAGCGCGACGTAATGACTTCAACACTGACTTCCGGGTGATTCGCCAGAAGACGCAGCAGTTCGACGCCTGTATAGCCCGTACCACCAACAATACCTACCCTGACCACGGCAACCTCTCATCCACTTTTCAGAACTGTTAATCTTGTTAAGCACGCCAAAAGCCGAAGGAATCGGCGGCGTATAACAAGTATCATAACGACACACTAGTTCATTGACTATCGAATGCGTATAGAGATCCGCCGCATGCCCTGGCTTGAACGCTTCAGGCAACGACTGACCCATTTCGACGCCCTGCCCCAGCTGGTGGTACTGGGTGTGCTGTCCGGTTTATCCACCGGACTGGTCATCCTGCTCTTCCGTCTGGCGATAGAGCTGCCTCAACTTTGGCTACTCCCCGCCGGTATCAGCGAGCACTTTGAATCCCTGCCGCTGTGGCAGCGTTTCGCCTTTCCCGTCGTCGGTAGCCTGCTGCTGATCGGCCTGCTTTATGCCCTTCCCGTAGCTTCTCGCTCGGTGGGTATTCCGCACCTGATGGCCAGGCTTAATTACCACCAAGGCAAGTTATCGCTCACTAACCTGATTACCCAGTTTATTGGCGGCGCCATTGCTCTGGGCAGTGGCCATAGCGTGGGTCGCGAGGGCCCGGCCGTCTATCTTGGGGGCAGCTGCAGCAGCTTGATCGGGCAGTGGATGAAACTGCCTAACAACACCCTGCGCATACTGATCGGCTGCGGTACGGCCGCGGCTATTTCAGCGGTCTTTAACACCCCGCTGGCGGGCGTCATCTTCGCCATGGAGGTGGTGCTGCTGGAGTACAGCATCCTCGGTTTTATCCCGATCATTGTCGCGGCGGTGGTCGCCGATGTATTTATGCAGGTAACGCTGGGGCGCGCCGAAGGCCTGAGCCTGCCGACGCTGCCGCTGGATATGCTGCATGACCTGCCGCTGCTGCTCATTCTGGGGCTCGGCATTGGCCTTCTCGCCGCCGCTTTTATCGGCACCCTGCAGCAAACGCTGCGACTGAGGCGGGTACCGCTGGCGATCCGATTGCTGTTTGCAGGCTTTATTGCCGGCACCATTTCCATGGCTCTACCCGAGGTGATGGGCACAGGTTACGACAGTATCGAAGGCGTATTTCAAAACCCGGACCATCTGGAATTTCTGCTCCTGCTACTGATCTGCAAGACGCTACTGACCCCCTTCGTGATCGCCATGGGCATTCCCGGCGGTCTGATCGGCCCTTCACTGGTGATCGGCGCCGTCGGTGGCGCCCTGCTGGCCGGCACCGCCCGCCACCTGGGTCTGGATATCTCCACCGACCTGTTCGCTATTATCGGCATGGGCTCGATGATGGGAGCGGTGCTGAATGCCCCGTTGGCCGCGTTGATCGCCCTGCTGGAACTCACCGACAACTCGGCGATTATCCTGCCCGGCATGATCGCCATCGTCATCAGCAACCTGACGCTGCGTTCCCTGTTCAAGCGCCCCTCCGCATTCCAGGCGATGCTCCAGGCCCAGGGGCTGGATATTAACCAGGCGCCGGTGGCCCAGGCGCTCTCGCGCGCTGCTGTCGGCAGCCTGATGGACCGGGACTTTATCTCAACCCCGGGCCAAAGCACGCCGGAACTGCTGAAGCGACTGCTGCAAAGTTCGCCGCGCTGGATTCTGGTCGAGCGCCAGGATGAACGGGCACTGATGCCGCCGGGCGATATCAGAAGCTGGCTAGAGAACAACATTGGCGAGAAGGGCAGTGGCGAGAAGGATAAACCCGCCACCATCGACCTGATGCAGATCCCGGCTACACGCCAGGATGCGATCAACATCTACTCCCGCTCCACCCTACACGAGGCCTGGGAGCTGATGAGCGCCAAGGGCGTCAGCGCACTGCTGGTTGTCAGTAACCAGGACAAACCTCTCGGCGTGATCAGCCACCGCCAGATCGAAGAGTTCTACCACCACAGACAGGCACTATGAACGCAGTTAAACCCGGCCTATACGGCATCACCGATTCCACTCTTATGCCCGATGACCGCACGCTGCTCGATGCGGTTGAAAAATCCCTGCGTGGCGGCGCCAGCCTGATCCAGTATCGGGACAAATCCGATGACAGCGACAAACGCCTGCGCCAGGCCCGCGCCCTGAACCAGCTTTGCCAGCAATACCAGGTACCGCTGCTGATCAATGACGACGCCCAGCTGGCTTTTGACTCCGGCGCCAGCGGTGTTCATTTGGGCCAGACCGATGGTTCGCTGCAGCAGGCCCGCGACCTGTTGGGGCCCGACGCCATTATCGGCATCACCTGCCACGACCAGCTCGACCTTGCCCTGCAGGCCAGGGAAGGTGGCGCAGATTACGTCGCCTTCGGCGCTTTCTTCGCCTCCAAAACCAAGCCCAACGCCCAGCCGGCGCCGCTGACTCTGCTGCAGCAGGCGCGGCAGCAGCTGGACTGCCCGATAGTGGCGATTGGCGGTCTCAGTGTGGATAATGCCAGCCAGGTTATTTCCGCCGGCGCGGACCTGGTCGCCGTGGTTCATGCTCTCTTTGCAGCCGACGACATCGAGACCCGCGCCCAGGCATTCAGCCGCCTGTTTGCCCGTTGAATTCCAGTTTCATCCATTAAAGATTTAAGGAAGGCACCCATGTCAGGTTCCGAAGCTCTGTTCAAGGCCGCCCAGGCCCATATTCCCGGTGGTGTTAACTCCCCGGTCCGCGCATTCAAGGGTGTTGGCGGCACTCCGGTTTTCTTTAAAAAGGGCGAAGGCGCCTACCTGATCGACGAAGACGACAAGCAGTACATCGACTACGTCGGTTCCTGGGGCCCTATGATTCTCGGCCACAACTTCCCGCCGGTGATGGACGCGGTGCGTTCCGCGCTGGATAACGGCCTCGGCTTCGGCGCCCCTACCGCTATCGAAACCGAGATGGCTGACAAGGTCTGCGAGATCATGCCGTCCATCGAAATGGTACGCATGGTGAGCTCAGGCACCGAAGCCACCATGAGCGCTATCCGCCTGGCCCGTGGTTACACCGGCCGTGACAAGATCGTCAAATTCGAAGGCTGCTACCACGGTCACTCCGATTCCCTGCTGGTCAAGGCAGGCTCCGGCGCGCTGACCCTGGGTGAACCGAACTCCCCGGGAGTTCCCGCTTCCCTGGCCGAGCACACCCTGACCCTGGAATACAACAACCTGGATAACGTGCGCGAAGCCTTTGCCCAGGTCGGCGAGCAGGTCGCCTGCATCATCGTCGAGCCGGTGGCCGGCAACATGAACTGCATCCCGCCGCAGCCGGGCTTCCTGGAAGGCCTGCGTGAAATCTGCGACCAGTACGGCACCGTGCTGATCTTTGACGAGGTAATGACCGGTTTCCGCGTCGCGCTCGGCGGCGCCCAGGCTTACTACAACGTCAAGCCTGACCTGACCACCCTCGGCAAGGTGATTGGCGGCGGCCTGCCGGTCGGCGCATTCGGCGGCAAGAAAGAGATCATGTCTCATATCGCACCGCTGGGCCCTGTGTACCAGGCGGGCACCCTGTCCGGTAACCCGCTGGCCATGTCTGCGGGCCTCGCGATGTTGAACGCTCTGTGCGAAGGCGATGTTCATGAGTCGCTGAGCGCCAAGGCCGAGTACCTCACCCAGGGTCTGGAAGTGATCGCAGCACGCCACAACGTGCCGTTCACCACCAACTGTGTTGGCGGCATGTTTGGCCTGTTCTTCACCGACAAGTCCGAAGTAACCGACTTCAAGGGCGCCACCGCCTGCGATACCGAAGCCTTCGGTCGCTTCTTCCACGCCATGCTGGATGAGGGAATCTACTTGGCACCATCCGCCTTCGAAGCGGGCTTCATCTCCGATGCTCATACCGAAGCGGATCTGGATGCGACCCTGGCGGCAGCCGACAAGGCGTTCGCCGCCCTGTGAGCGCACTCACCACCCTCGCCGACCTGATACTGCTGCTGGTCGCCAGCGGCAGTGCCATCTGGGCCTATCGATCCAAACAGACCGAGAAACCACACTCGGTGCTGCTCGGAGCCTGGTCATTAAGCGCGCTGTTTCTGGCACTGGCGGTTATTGCCGCCTGGCTGCCGCAAGGCAGCGCCGACCTGGAGACGCTGAAGCGTCTGGGCATCAATCTGGGGATCTACGCAGGCATGCCGATGCTGGCAACAGCGGTCTATGCGCTGGGCAAGCGGCTGTTCTGGAGTGCTGCCGGGTGGGGAAGACTGCTGCTGGGCTTTTTCGCCCTGTTTGAGCTGAACCGGCAGCTGGGTTACGGCGAGGAGTACACCAATGTGCTTGGCGCCGCCTCGGTGATTGGCGTGTTGAGTGGTGCGCTGTTCCTGGGCCTTACCCAGGCGCGCATTCTCAGCGCTGCTGCTGCAGTCTGTGTCGCTGCAGCTCTGGCGTTCAGCGGCAGTTCTGCCCTGCCCGTCATGGCCTATCCGATGGCCGCCACCTTGCTGGCCGCCATCGGCATCGCACTGCTGACCTCAGCAGTGCGCCTCGAAATTTCTCAGCTGAACCAGCCGTCTCAGTAACGGCTGGCTTTCTGCTGAGCCTCACGGGCGCCGGCGCTGTCGCCGGCGTCACTTCTGATCAGCGCGATCAGGCTCCACAGGCGGCGCTGCTGCTGCGCCTGCCCTGAAGCCACATTCACACCTTTCAACGCCACCTGTTCCGCCTGCAGGAACTGGCCAAGACGGCGCTGCACGTCGGCCAGCTGGTAATAGATCTGCGGATCACGCGGTGCAATACGCAGGGCGCGTTCCAGGCGATTCTGGGCGGCCCGCAGATCACCGTTCTGGGTTTCCTGCTGGGCGGTATCGAGCAGCGCCACGACTGCAGCATTACGGGTCTGCTGACTCGCATCCTGACCCGATGTACCGCTGCCTGCATTGCTCTCTTCAGGCACCTCGATGCGCTGCTGGCGGAACACCGGCATTTCATCGATAGGCTGAACCTTCACACCAGGGCTGGGATCCACCTCCTGCACACTGCCTGGCGGCGGTGGCAAAGTGCTGGACCGACTTTCGCTACGATCCTCCACCGGCGCCCGGTAAGGGTTCGGACCTGCACAGCCCGCCAGCAAAAGCGCCAATCCCAGCGCCGGAACGATCTTCTTCATAATCTAGCCTTTCGTTGATCTCGGTATCATTGGAACCAGCCACGGAACCAGTCCAACGGATTATTCGACTGCGACCGTCGCTGCCCACAGTCGACACTACCCTTCGGCTCGGTACCCGCCAGGAAAGGCAGCTGCTGCGAGCCTTCGCAGCGTTTGTCCGACAGTAGACCCGTCGCCTCATCAATCCAGGTGTACTCCACCCCCTCAGGGCGCGAAGCATAGAACGGTTCAGGGTGCTCACGCCGCATAAAATCGGTCCAGACACGCAGGGCGCCGCTGGAACCGGTAAACGGCAGACTGGCATTATCATCGCGTCCCACCCAGACAACCGCAAGTCGATTCCCGGTAAATCCGGCAAACCAGCTGTCTCGCTGACCGTTGGAGGTGCCGGTTTTGCCGGCGATATTCAGGTTATTGGGCAGCACCGAGTAGGCGTAACGGCCGGTGCCCTCGCGAGCGACCTCCTGCATGGCGTACTGAATCAGGTGCACCAACCGGGGATCGACCTGCTGACGCAGTTTGAACGGATAACGTGACAGCTCTTCACCCTCGGCATCGGTAACCGAGCGGATCGCCCGCAACGGCACACGGAAACCGTTGGCCGCGATGGTCTGGTAGACACCGGCTACCTCCAGTGGCGACAGCGCCTGGGCACCGAGCAGCAGCGACGGGTAGGGTTTCAGCTCCCGATCCACACCAAGCCGCTCCAGCATATCGACCACCTTGTCGACACCGATATCCAGACCGAGCTTAGCCGTGGCCTGGTTATAGGAGCGCGACAGTGCGTAATGCAGCGGCACCTCGCCGTGGCTCTTGTGATCAAAATTGTCCGGCGACCAGATATCACCGTTGGGCAGTTCCAGATCGAAGGCTTCATCCTCAACCCGTGAAGCCAGGGTATACCCCTGCTCCAGCGCCGTCAGGTAAACCGCCGGCTTGACCAGCGACCCCACCGGACGCAGTGCATCCAACGCCCGGTTGAAACCTTCATAGCTGCTGTTACGACCACCGATTACCGAGAGAATCTCACCGGTCTGCGGATCCGCCACTACCATGCTGCTTTCCAGCTCATTGGCGGGGAGCTTGTAACCACTTTCCAGTTTTTTCAGCCAGTCCTGCTGAGCCCCCTCGGCGCGGGCCTGCACCAGCGGATCCAGGGCAGTGAAGACACGCAGACCTTCGGAGCTGAGATCCTCATCGCGGTACTCCTCCTGCAACTGACGCTTCACCAGATCCAGGTAAGCGGGGTAAGCGCCCTTGCGCAGACCGCCCTGCTCTACCACACCCAGGGGCTCTTCGATGGCGGCCTGATACTGCTCTTCATCGATCTTCTCCTGATCTTTCATCAGGCGCAGCACCAGGTTACGCCGCTCCAGCGCGCGCTCCGGATGACGCCGGGGATCGAAGTAAGAGGGCCCTTTCACCAGACCCGCCAGCAGCGCCGACTGCGCCAGTGACAGCTCTCCCACGGGACGGCCGAAGTAATAACGACTTCCCATACCGAAGCCATGGATGGCGCGGGCGCCAGACTGCCCCAGGTAAACCTCGTTCAGGTAAGCTTCGAGGATATCGTTTTTGTCGTAGTGCAGATCGAGCAGCACCGCCATCGGCATCTCAAGCAGCTTGCGCACCAGAGTACGATCCGAGGTCAGGTAGAAGTTCTTGATCAGCTGCTGAGTCAGAGTACTGCCACCCTGCACAAAGCGACCGGCCTGGATATTGACCCACATGGCACGGGCGATACCGCGCAGGGAAACACCGTAATGGTCGTAATAATCCCTGTCTTCCACGGCGATCAGCGCCGCAGGCAACGCGGGCGGCGCATCTTCCAGGCGAATCAGGTCCCGATCTTCGTTATCCTTAGGATAGATACCACCGATCAGCATCGGCTCCATCCGCACCAGCGACAGCGAACGGCCACCGCC
Organism: Marinobacterium lutimaris; assembly: GCF_900108065.1. GTDB lineage: Bacteria > Pseudomonadota > Gammaproteobacteria > Pseudomonadales > Balneatricaceae > Marinobacterium_D > Marinobacterium_D lutimaris. The sequence goes on from NZ_FNVQ01000005.1 coordinate 12,672, forward strand.
GTCCCGCAGGCGCTGCAAACTACCGGAGCCAAAGTCCAGTTGCAGCGTACGGGAGGCTTCCTCACCATCGGGGAAAGGGAAGCTGCGGGTTACGATACGGGCGCTGTTGCCAGACCAGTGCACGCTGCCGGGACGACTCGCAGAGGAGACGGAGCGATAGCCCAGCGCCTGCAGCTCGATTTTGAAATCATCGGCCGTCAACGCCTGCCCCGGATAGAGTTCCAGCGGCCGGGCATAGACCTTGGCGGGCAGCGCCCAACGCTTGCCTTCAAATTTTTCCCGCACCTGGGCATCGAGATAAACAAGCCCCGCTGCAGCGACCACCGAGAGCACCAGCGCCAGCTTGAGCAGGGGCCCAAGCAGCTTTCTGAACCAGGAACGGGAGGTCTTGCGACCCCGTGCGGGCTTGCGGCTATTTCTCTTTTTACTCATCGTGTCAGTATAATCCGGAGCTTTATCAACTGAATGCGCGTCATGGTACCAGAACTGATCCAACGCTTGCGCCTGCCCGAGCACTACCCCCACCCGGTCACTGAGATCGAGGTGATAGAGACTCACATCTCCTGGCTGCTGCTCACCGGCGACTACGCGTACAAGATCAAGAAACCGGTCAATTTCGGTTTTCTCGATTTCACTACCCTCGAGCAGCGACGTTACTGCTGCGAGGAGGAGCTGCGCCTGAACCAGCGCCTGGCGCCCGATATCTACGAGGCGGTCGTACCGATCAGCGGCACTGAATCAGCGCCATTGCTGGGCGACGCTTCCGCGCCGATCGAGTACGCCGTACGCATGCGCCAGTTCGAATCGGGCCAGCGCCTGGATCAACTGCTGCAGCGCCACCAGTTTCAGGCCAAGTGGATCGATGTCCTGGCCGCACAAATCGCCGATTTCCACAAACGTATTCCGATCGTGGCCCAGGACAGTCCCTGGGGTGGACCGGAAACTATCTCCGGCGTGGTCTTCGACAACTATGCGCACCTGGACAAATCCCGCCTTTCCAGCGATGACATCGCACTCCTTGAAAGGCTCGAAAGCTATACCAAGCAGCGTTTCGAAGCCCTCAAGGACACTCTGGCCGCGCGCAAGCGCCAGGGGCATATTCGCGAGTGCCATGGTGACCTGCATCTGGGCAACGTTACCCTGTACCAGGGCCATCTGCGCCTGTTCGACTGCATCGAGTTCAACCTGCAGTTCCGCTGGATAGACACCATCTGCGATCTGGCGTTCCTGCTGATGGACCTGGAAGCGAACGGACAGTTCCGCTGGGCTAACCGTTGTCTGAACCGCTACCTGGAATTGACTGGGGATTATGACGGCCTGGTGCTACTCGATTTTTACAAGGCGTATCGCTCCATGGTGCGCGCCAAGGTCGCCATGCTCGGCGATCACCCGGATATCGACGCTTTCCGTCATTACCTCAAACTGACAGAGCGCTACTGCACACCCAAGCCGCCATTCCTGCTGTTGATGCACGGCGTCAGCGGCAGCGGCAAAAGCTACCTGAGCAAGCGTCTGTTCGAGGCGATGGGCGCCATCCGCATCCGTTCCGATGTGGAGCGCAAGCGGATCTATCGCGAGGCATCGCGCAGCCAGCAGCTTGAGCTATACGGCTCTGACATGAACCTGCGCACCTTCAATCACTTGCTGGACAGCACCCGTGCCATGCTGCGTGCGGGGATCAGTGTGGTGGTGGATGCCACCTTTATCCGCCTGCGCGGTCGCAATCTGTTCCGCCAGATGGCGGCAAAAGAGCAGGTTGATGTCAGGATCATCAGCTGCCACTGCGACCAGAATCTGATCGAGGCAAGGCTGAAGCGGCGTGCTGAAGAGGGTACGGATCCCTCCGATGCCGATGTGGAGGTGATGCTGCGCCAGCAGGAGCTTCTGCACCCGATCACCGCTGAAGAGAGCCTGGTCACTCTGGATGTGGATACCCGCGACGACGAGGCAATCGAACAACTGCTGGCCCAGCTGCGCGGCCAGAAGCTGATCGAAGACTAACCCCCGCCCGAACTGCTGAACAGCGCCTGTCCGCCGGATGATTCGTAGCGTTCGATACGCACGTCATACAGCGCGGACAGGGTCTCGGCGGTCATCACCTCGGCGCATAGCCCCTGCGCGACCAGTTCACCCTCGCGCATCAGCAAGACCCTGTCGGCATAGCAGGCCGCCAGATTCAGGTCGTGCAGCACGATAAAGATCGAGTATCCCTCCGCAGCCAATTGCCGCAGCAGCGTCAGCGCCTGATGCTGATGTTTGAGATCCAGCGCCGTCAGCGGCTCATCCAGCAGAATCAGCGAAGGCTCTCGCCCGCGCTGCGCCAGCACCCGCGCCAGCTGAACACGCTGCGCCTCGCCCCCGGACAGGCTTAGATAACTGCGATCCAGCAGATGTGCGATATCCAGCCCCGCCGCCAGCTGTTCGATACGCTGGTCCAGCTCCGGCAGGCTGAGATCCAGTGGATAACCGCCCATGGCGATGACCTCCCGTACCGGGAAGGCGAAGTCCAGCGGCTGGCTCTGCAGCATCACCGCCAGATGGCGGGCACGCTCGGCAAGCGGGTATCGATGCAGGTTACGCCCACGCAGTAACACCTCACCGGAACCGGGTTCGAGCAGGCCACTAAGCAGCGCCAGCAGCGTCGATTTGCCGGACCCGTTTGGACCCAATGCTACGTGGATAGCGCCACCCTGCAGCTGCAGATCAAGGGGCCTGATACGTCGTGAGCCGCCGCCCTCAAACGCCAGTGTGCGCGCTTCAAGCATAGCCGCCTCCACGTCGCATCCGGTAGAGCAGTACAAACAGGAAGAAAGGTCCGCCCACCAAAGCGGTCAAAATACCGATCGGCAGCTCAGCAGGACTGGCCAGCATGCGCGACAGCAGATCCGCGAGACCGAGGAAAAACGCCCCCAACAGCGCCGAGTGCGGCAGCAGATGGCGGTTATCAGGCCCGCTGAGCAAACGCACCAGGTGCGGCACAATCAGGCCCACAAAGCTGATCAGGCCACCAAAAGCCACCACAGAGCCCACGCCCAGCGCACAGAGCACCACCAGGCGGCGCTGCAGCTTGATCACATCCACACCCAGCAGTTGGGCCTGAGAAACACCCAGCAGCAGCAGGTTGAGTTCGCGCCCCTCCCGCGCCAACAACATCAGCACGGGGAAGGCAACACAGCTAAGCACAATGACCGGCAGCCAGCCCTGCACGCTGAAGTTGCCCATCAGCCAGAAGCTCGCCTGGCGCAGTGTCAGCTCATCGGAGAGATACTTGAGAGCGCCGATACCGGCCAGGGCGATAGCATTGATCGCCATCCCGGTGAGCAGCAGCGTAGTCACCGATACACCCGCGAGGGAGCGCGACAGCCTCATCACCAGCCAGGTGGAGGCCAGGCCACCCATAAATGCGGTCAGCGGCATGGCAAACTCGGCAAAGCGATGCTGTACCAGCCAACCACCGGCGAACACCATCAGCGTGACTACGGCCAGAGCTGCACCGGCGGAGACACCGATCAGCGAAGGATCCGCCAACGGATTACGAAACAGTGACTGGGCCGCGGCACCGGTGCAGGCCAACAGCGCACCGGCGAACAGCGCCAGCAGCAGTCTTGGTAAGCGCAACTGGTAGAGCACCCGCCCCTGGTCGCTGTCTGGCGCCAGCCAGGCGCCAGGTTCCAGCTGTAGCGCACCAAAGTTCAGGCTGACAAAGCTCAACAGCAACAGCGCCAGCAGTAATACCAGCCGAAATAACACCGGAGACCGGCTAATACTGGGCAAATGAATCTCTCCCACCGTAAAATCAGCGCCTTAGTTTAATGAAAACTGATCATCAAATTCAGTCATAAAAATCAGTCTAAACAAATGGGAAAGCCGATGCAGGAGATCTGCAAACTGGACGAACTGCCGGATGGAGAGGGCCGAGGCTTCGATATCGAACTCGACGCGCTGCTATTGATCCGCCGCGGCGAGCAGGTGTTCGCCTATCGCAACAACTGCCCCCATCGCGGCATCCGCCTGGAGTGGCAGCCGGACCAGTTTCTCGACTACGAGAAACAGTACATCCAGTGCGCCACCCACGGTGCCCTGTTCACCATCGATGAGGGCGAGTGCATCGCCGGCCCCTGCCCCGGCGAGAAGCTGGACCAGCTGCGCTGTCGGGTTGAAGGGGGCAAGGTCCTCGTCGACATTTAACGGGCGCCGCGCTTCGCCAGCCTCTCCAGCGCCAGCTCGATACGATCAAGCCCGGTGGTGTAGGAGAAGCGCACGTAACGCTCGGCATCGAAGCGAGAAAAATCCGCACCGGGCGTTGCCGCCACCTTATCCTCTTCCAGCAGCGACCAGCACCAGTCAAAGCTGTTATCGGTGAGGTGGCTGGCATCGGCGTAGACATAAAACGCCCCTTCCGGCGGCCGGGCGATACCAAAGCCCAGCTCACGCAGACCGGAAACAAGCAGATCCCGCCGCTTGCCAAACTCGACCCGACGCTGTTCGAAAAGCTCGATCGACTCCGGCTCGAAACAGGCCAGGGCCGCATGCTGGGAGATGGTGGGCGGTGAGATAAACAGGTTCTGCGCCACCTTTTCCATCTCGGCCACCGCATCCGCAGGCCCAACCAGCCAACCCAACCGCCAGCCAGTCATGCCGAAATACTTCGAGAAGCTGTTCATGACGATCACGTCGGAGTCCAGCGCCAGCGCGGTCTCGGCATCGAAGCCATAGGTGAGGCCGTGATAGAGCTCGTCGACGATCAGCTCGCCACCCAGCTCACGTACCACCGCGGCGATCTTGGCCATCTCATCCGGCGGTACGACTGAGCCTGTAGGGTTTGCCGGCGAGGCCAGCAGAACGCCGGCGGTATCGGGCTGCCAGTGTTCCCGCACCAGTTCGGCGGTGAGCTGAAAATTGGTCGATGCATCCACCCTCACCCGCTGCGCCCGCGCCTCGACCAGTCGCAAGAACTGCGGATTACAGGGATAACCGGGATCCGCCATCATAAAACTGCTGTCTTTTTCGGCCAGCAGGGCAAAGGCCAGCAGCAAACCGCCGGAGGCACCCGGCGTCACCAGTACCCGCTCGGGGCCGATATGCACACCGTAGCGCTCGGCGTAAAACTGCGCGATGCGCTGGCGCAGCGGGGCAATGCCCCCGGCCGGGGTGTACTGGATGCTGCCAGCGTCGATCAGCTTGCTGGCGGCCGCCTTGACCAGCGGCGCGGCGCTGAAGTCTGGCTCGCCCGCCTCCATATGGACCACATCAAAGCCCTGATCATCCAGCTCTCGCGCACGCTTGAGCAGATCCATCACCTTGAATGAATCGATCGCCCTGGCTCTTGAACTCCAGTTTTTTGCACTCACCTTATACCCTCCGTTGAACTGAGCCAGAGTATACCCGCCCCACCCGTTGAAGCAGAGCGACCAAGGTCGTAATCTGGCGCTCTGGAGCTGGATCAAAGCGGTCACGTAAAGTGCGCAAATCCACCGAACAGGTCTAGCCTAAATGGAAGGCTTCTGGTAATTTCACCGGCTTTTGAGATACCGCGCACTGCGGTTTCCCTAATCAGGATCAGGGCCCGGCACCGGGAAAACCTCGTCAAAACGGCCCTAGATGTGAGGCTGCGCCAATGCCAAATACAACCGAATCTCAGTTCACACACTTCGAACCTTATCCGCTTGATACGGGTGAGGAGTACATGAACGATGCGCAGAAAGATCACTTCCGCGCCATCCTGTTGAACTGGAAACACCAGTTGATGGAAGAAGTGGACAGCACCATTACGCATCTCAAGGAAGAAGCATCCAACTTCGCCGACCCGAGCGACCGGGCCAGCCAGGAAGAGGAATTCAGCCTCGAGTTGAGAACGCGTGACCGTGAGCGCAAACTGATCCGCAAGATCGACGAAGCGATGGAACGGATCGACGAAGACGACTACGGCTACTGCGATGCCTGCGGCGTTGAGATCGGCATCCGCCGTCTGGAAGCCCGCCCGACCGCCACCCTCTGCATCGACTGCAAGACGCTGGCCGAGATCAAAGAGAAACAGCTCGGCGGCTGACCAGACATTTCAGGGCCGGAGTACGCTCCGGTCCTGATGTCTACAGGAGAGGCTACAGGAGGAACCGGCAACCTTGAGCTGCACAGGACGTTTCGCTCCCTCGCCCACCGGCCCTCTTCATTTTGGCTCCCTGCTGGCAGCCCTTGCCAGCTATCTGGATATTCGCGCACAGGGCGGAACCTGGCTGGTCCGTATCGAGGACCTTGACCCACCCCGTGAAGTCCCCGGCGCCAGCGATCTTATCCTGAAAACTCTCGACCGCTTTGGCCTGCACTGGGACGCTGAAGTCGTCTACCAGAGCCAGCGACACGCACTCTATCACTCAGCCCTGGAGCAACTGCTCAGGGACGGCCTCGCCTACCACTGTCAGTGCAGCCGCAAACAGTTGACCCAGCGCCACGCTCAGCAATCTTACGATGGTTACTGCCGTAGCCATCCCCCGAGCAGCGATGCGACCACGTCGGTAAGAGCGATCTATCCCGATACAGCCCTCAGCTTCGACGACCGTATTCAGGGTGAAAGAGTCTATCCAGCGGATCCCGGCCGTGGCGATTTCGTTATTTTCCGTCGCGACGGTTTTTTCGCCTACCAGCTCGCCGTAATCATCGATGATCAGGAGCAGGGAATCGACCAGGTGGTACGAGGCGCCGATCTGATCGATGAAACACCACGGCAGATGGTACTGCAGCAACACCTGGGTTATCGCCAGCCAAGCTATGCACATATCCCGGTACTGACCAACGCCGAGGGGCAGAAACTCAGCAAACAGACCTTTGCCAAGCCCCTTTCGCTGGACAGCGACGAAATCCGCCGGCAACTGCTGCGGGCTCTAAACCTGCTCGGCCATCCAGTACCTGACGAGCTCCAGACCGGCAGTCACGCAGAGATACTCGCCTGGGCGGTACAGCACTGGTCTATGGCCCAGGTCCCGCGCGGCCTGACCCTGGCACCGGAGGCTGGCTGAATGTATACCCACCGGCTGCTGTTGTTGCTGTCGCTCATAGTCGCTCTGCTGGCTCCAGGCCTACTGGACCTCTGGCTGTTTAGCGAAGGCCCCTGGTACCAGCCCTTTCTGATCTGGGCCGGGCTGTGTATTTTGATTCTTCTGATCGAACAGTGGCACCGCCATGAACTTTGAACTGCCCCAACTGCTGCTGATCTGCTTTGGCTACCTGCTCTGCCTTTTCACCGCCGCTTACCTGGCGGAGAAGGGCCGTCTGCCGCGCAAACTGATCCATCACCCGATGGTGCATGCGCTGTCGTTTGGCGTCTATGCCAGCGCCTGGACCTTCTACGGCAACTTCAGCATGGCGGCGGAATCCGGTTATATCTACCTGGCGCCGTATCTCGGTGCAGCCGCCACCTTCATGCTGACGCCAGTACTGCTGATGCCGATCCTGAGGATCACCCGCACCTACCAGCTGTCGTCTTTGGCGGATCTGTTTGCGTTCAGGTTTCGCAGCGGGCGGGTCGGTATCCTCACGACGCTGGCCCTGCTCTGCGCCAGCCTGCCGCTGATATCGATTCAGATTCAGGCGGTCTCCGACTCGCTCTACTATCTCAACGACAGGATCGGCCGCCACGAAATCGCCGCCGTTTTCTGTGCCCTGATCGCCCTGTTCGCGATTCTGTTCGGCGCCCGTCATGCCTCGCTGCGTAACAGTCATTCGGGTCTGGTTGCAGCGATCGCCATTCAGTCGCTGATCAAGGTCGCGGCCATGCTGACAGTGGCGGCCTTCGCCTTCTTCGGCGTTTTCGACGGTCCCTGGGGGCTGGCTGCTTGGTTGCAGGCGGTGCCTTCGGTGCTGGAGGAGATGCAGCATCCCGAGAGCCGGGATAACTGGCAGGTGATGGTGCTGGCCTTTGCTGGCTCCGTCGTCGTGATGCCGCATATGTTCCATCTGGCGTTCACCGAAAACGTCTCTTCGGAGAGCCTCTACAAAGCAACCTGGGTGGTGCCGCTGCTACTGCTGCTGCTCGCCATCTGCGTCCCCCCGATCTACTGGGCCAACCTTGCCAGCGGCGGGCTGGCGGGCGAGGCCAAGTTCTCGGTGCTGATGCTCGGCAACGCCCTGAATCATCCGGCGCTGACACTGGTTGCCCTGCTCGGTGGCCTCTCCGCCGCCAGCGGCCTGATGATCGTGGCCGCCGTGGCACTAGCTTCGATGATGCAGAACCACCTGGTGCTGCCGCTGCTGAAACGGCCGGAGCACACCCGTTTCTACACCTGGCTTTTGTGGCTGCGCCGTTTCCTGATCGTGCTGCTGATCTTCAGCTGCTACCTGTTCTATGTGTTCTTCGGCGAGCGTTTCTCCCTGCGCCAGCTCGGCTCCCTGGGCCTGATCGCCTTCGTCCAGTTCCTGCCCGGGCTGCTGGCAACGCTTTACTGGCCAGGCGCCAGCCGCAACGGTTTTCTGCTGGGTCTCGCGGGCGGCCTTGGTGTCTGGCTGTTCGCGCTGACGCTGCCACTACACCGCGACATGTTCCTGCTGGATATCCCCAGCGGCAACGACGAAAACTGGCACCTGGTGACACTGTTCTCACTGCTGCTCAACATGGGGTTGATGATTCTCGGTTCGATCCTATTCCCCGGTAGCGACGCCGAGCGCCAGAGCGCCAACGCCTGCGTACTTAACGGCCTGAAGCGGCCGCTGGGTGCCAGCGCCGCCGCCGGCCAGGCGGAAGATCTTCAGGCGCAGCTTGAGCCCCGGGTCGGTACGGAAAGCGCACGCCGCGAGATCAACCGCGCCCGCGCCGAGCTGAATCTTCCCGCCGGTGAACTGCGACCGCTGGACATGCTGCGCCTGCGCAGCCAGCTGGAATACAACCTCTCCGGTCTGCTCGGCCCCGTTGAAGCCACGGCGATTCTGAATCCGCAGTCGCTGCAGGCCAGCAGCGGCTTCCGCGCCCGCGAGATCCATTTGCTGGAAAATCAGCTTGAGCGCTATGACGCCGAGCTTTCGGGCCTCGCCGCTGAACTCGATCAACTGCGCCGCTATCACCGCCTGACGCTGCAGCGCCTGCCGATCGGCGCCTGCACCCTGGATAGCGAACAGCGTATCCAGTTCTGGAACAGCGAACTGACCCACTACACCGGCGTCGACGACGAGAGCTGCATCGGTGCGCCACTCTGGACCCTGCCAGCACCCTGGAGTGACCTACTCAACGACTTTGCCAGCGGCGACAGCTACCACAAGACGGCAGTGCAGCTGGAACTCGACGGCAGACCACGCTGGTTCACACTGCACAAGGCATCACTGGACAGCGCCGCCCGCGGCGGCATGGTGCTGTTGATCGAGGATGAAACCGAATACCAGCTGATCGCGAAAAACCTGGCCCACCAGGAGCGACTTGCATCGATCGGCCAGTTCGCCGCCGGCGTCGCCCACGAGATCGGTAACCCGGTCACCGGCATCGCCTGCCTGGCGCAGAACCTGAAGCTGGAAACGGATAACCAGGAGATCCTCACCACCGGCGATCAGATCGTCGAACAGACCGACCGTATCAGCCGCATCGTGCGTTCACTGGTGCGCTTTGCCCACACCGGGCGACAGCAGAACAGCGGCGAACACCTGCCCACCTCTCTGCACGATCTGGCGGCAGATTCCATACGTCTGGTACAACTGGACAGCCGTACGCGCCAGCAACAGTTTGAAAACCGGGTTCCCGCGGAGCTTCAGATCGCCGCAGACCCGCAGCAGATGCTGCAGGTGTTTATCAACCTGCTCAACAACGCCAGCGATGCATCTCCCGATGACGGGCGGATTGTGATCGATGCAAAAGAGGAGCAGAGCAGGATAAAGCTGACGATTACCGACAACGGCAGCGGTATTTCAGCTCAGGATATGAACCGCCTGTTTGAGCCTTTCTTCACCACCAAGGAGCCAGGGAAAGGCACGGGGCTGGGACTATCTTTGGTCTACAATATTATTACTGAACACTATGGTAGTATCGAACTCTTCAGCCCCGCCAATAAGAACCAGAATAATGGCACTCAGGTGGTTATAACCTTACCCCGGTACAGCGGAAATCTTTCCTGACCCGTACCGCAAGAGAGAACCAAGGGTCCCAGCCATATGAGCCGAATTCTGATTGTTGAGGATGAATCAATCATCCGCTCAGCACTCAAACGCTTACTCGAAAAAAACGACTATAACGTAAGCGACGCCGCCTCGGTCGCCGAGGCTACAGAGCAGTTTCAACTGGCCGATTTTGATCTGATCATCAGTGATCTGCGCCTGCCTGGCGCCAGCGGAACCGATCTTATCGAGCTGGCACGACCGGTGCCAGTACTGATAATGACCAGCTACGCCAGCCTGCGTTCCGCTGTCGATGCGATGAAGCTCGGCGCCGTAGACTATATCGCCAAGCCGTTCGACCATGACGAGATGCTCGCAACCGTGCGCAGCGTGCTGGAACGTACCGGCGCCTCGCCCGAGCCAAGCCGTCCTGAGGATACCGCTGCGGCCAGTAACCAGACCGAAATTATCGGTCGTTGCCAGCCGATGCAGGAGCTGTTCAAGCGCATCAGCAAGGTCGCGCGCACCGATGCCACGGTACTGATCCTCGGCGAATCCGGTACCGGCAAGGAACTGGCTGCCCGCGCCATCCATGAGCAGAGCGACCGCGCCGGCAAGGCGATGATCTGCGTAAACTGCGCCGCTATCCCCGATACACTGATCGAATCCGAACTCTTCGGTCATGAAAAGGGCGCTTTCACCGGCGCCAACGCGACCCGCAGCGGCCTGATCGAATCCGCCGATGGCGGCACCCTGTTCCTCGACGAAATCGGCGAGCTGCCGCTGGAAGCCCAGGCGCGTCTGCTGCGCTTCCTGCAGGAGGGAGAGATCCGCCGCGTCGGCGCCGTTCAGCCGCGCAAAGTCAATGTCCGTCTGATCGCCGCCACCCACCGTGATCTGAAAAACCTGGCCAAGGTGGGCGACTTCCGCGAAGACCTTTACTACCGTCTCTATGTCATGGAACTGCGTATGCCGCCACTGCGCGAGCGCGGCGAAGATATTATCGAGCTGGCGGAGCGCTTCCTGCAGAGTCAGGCGCGCAAGCTCGATGCAGGCTCCCTGTCACTGAGCCCCGCTACCCGCGAGGTGATGCTCGGTTACCACTGGCCCGGTAACGTGCGTGAACTGGAAAACGCCATTGAACGCGCGGTGATCCTGGCCGACGGCGCACAAATCACACCGGAGCTGCTGGGTCTGGATACCGATCACCTGTCGCTGAGCGCGCTGGAAAACAACTACGAACAGAGCAATGTGGAACTGGCAGCCTCTGCCTCCGCTGGCGGCGGCAGCAACCGCCGCGCTCGCACCGATCTGTCGCTGGATGACTACTTCCAACGCTTCGTGCTGGAAAACCAGGAACAGATGAGCGAGACAGAGCTGGCCCGCACCCTCGGCGTCAGCCGTAAATGCCTGTGGGAAAGACGCCAGAAACTGGGCATCCCACGTAAACAGAAGAAGTAACACTTAGGGATGAAGGTAACACCTCAGAAAGTGTTACCTATCTACCCATGACGCACTGCAAAAAACGTGACGGCCGGTAACACTTCCAAGGTAACACTTAGTAACAGGCCACCGCGAAAAAATTTTTTATCAATATAAATCAACAACTTAAAAAAACTGGCACAAGTTCTGCTCTATACATATCAGAACAACAACAACGACGACCTGCGAAGGTTCGACATCAATAAAAATAAAAATAGTCGTTCCGGAAAGGTGTCCCGCCTCGAATAAAAATAAAAATGAGGCTTGGCTGATCACAGAGTTGACTACCCGGTCATTGACGGTAATAAAAATAATAAACCGAAGATGCACGCCTGAGGTGGCAAGTTTGTGGTCAGCACCCCCCACCTACTCTGTTTCCTCCGATTGAATTTTCATACTCTATCCTTTCTGTACCCGAACTGGGTTAGATAGCTCTTATCCTCTCGTATAACGCCCTGCATGGTGGACTACAGCCTGGTCCCCCGAAATGCTATGATGCGGCACCTTTTGAATTATTGATCCTTATTCACACAGCGATCCTGCACTGATGCTCACTTCGTTATTGATCCTGTTGCTGGTAGTGGCTATCCCGCTGCTGGGCTTCATTTACGTGCGCTACACTATCGCGCGCACACCTGTTCCCGCTTCCGGCTCCGCCACTGAAGAGCGCGGCCGGCAGACCGACGTAGAACAGCCTCTGGGCCAGCGTCTCAGCATCCCGGAAGATGAGCACCGCATAGCGCGGCAGAAGCTCGACGACAACGCGATGAAGGTTGTCTACCGTCTGCTGGACGAGGGCTATGAAGCCTACCTGGTTGGCGGCTGCATTCGCGACCTGCTGCTCAACAAGAGTCCCAAGGACTTCGACGTCGCCACCTCCGCCCACCCGGAGCAGGGCGAGGAGCTGTTCAGACGTTCACGCCTGATCGGCCGCCGCTTCAAGCTGCTGCATGTGCGTTTTGGCCGCGAATTGATCGAGGTCGCCACCTTCCGCGCCGGTCATGACAGCGAAGATAACAACGGCGAACACGGCAAGCAGGCCGAATCCGGCATGATTCTGCGCGACAACGTCTACGGCACGATAGAAGAGGACGCCCTGCGCCGCGACTTCACCATCAACGCCCTGTATTACAGCGTCGCCGACCACAGCATTCTCGACTTCGCCAACGGCTACCGCGATATCAAAAAACGCCAGATCCGCATGATCGGCGACCCGGAAACCCGTTACCGCGAAGACCCGGTGCGCATGCTTCGCGCCGCCCGCTTTGCCGCCAAACTGGGCTTCGAGATTGAGCCCGGCACCGCCGAGCCGATTCACAAACTGGGCCCGATGCTGACCCGCATTGCTCCGGCGCGCCTGTTCGACGAAGCCCTGAAACTGCTGCAGAGCGGCCACGGCGAAGCATCCCTGCGTCAGCTGAAACGCTTTGACCTGTTCCGCACCCTGTTCCCGCAGACCGATGCGATGCTCGACTCCGAAGAGTATCCGGTGGAAACCCTGGTCGAGAACGCACTGAGCAATACCGACCGCCGTCTTGCCCAGGGCAAGAGTGTTACCCCGGCCTTCCTGTTTGCCGCCCTGCTCTGGTACCCGATGCAGCGCCGCTTCCAGGAGCTGATGGACGAGCGCGACCAGCCCGCCCTGCAGTGCCTGCACCAGGCCGCCAACGAAGTACTCTCCGAACAGGTTCGCTCAACCGCTATTCCACGCCGCTTCTCCGCACCGGTACGTGAAATCTGGGAACTCCAGCAGCGTCTGCCGCGCAAGCGTCGTGCCGATCAGCTGGTTACCCATCCGCGCTTCCGCGCGGCCTACGACCTGCTGCTGCTGCGCGAAACCAGTGGCGAAGATCTGGGCGGCCTGAGCCAGTGGTGGACCGACTACCAGAACGCCGACGAGAACCAGCGTTCAGAACTGCAGCAGAAGCCTGCCGATGACAGCGAACGCGCACCGCGCAAACGCCGTCGTCGCTGTAAACCTCGCAAGCCGCAAAGCGATGACTGATTCGATCCGCTGTTACATCGGCCTGGGCAGCAACCTCGAGGACCCACAGGCACAGGTTCGTACCGCGCTGGAGCAGCTGACCAGCCTGCCGGATACCGAGCTGTTTGCCGCCTCCTCGCTGTACCGCTCCGACCCGGTCGGCCCACAGGACCAGCCCGACTTCGTCAATGCGGTGGCCGAACTGAACACCCGGCTTGCCCCAGAGGCGCTGCTTGACGAGTTACAGGCGATTGAACAGGCACATCGGCGCGTACGCGAGCGCCATTGGGGCCCGCGTACACTGGACCTGGATATCCTGCTCTACGCAGAGCAGCAGATCGAAAGCGAGCGCCTGGTCGTGCCGCACAGATTCATGCGGGAAAGAGGCTTCGTCCTCTGGCCGCTGGCAGAGATCGCCCCCTCGCTGATCCTGCCGGATGGAACGCCCCTGTCTAAGCTATTATCCCTTTGCCCGATGGGCACACTCGAAAAGATAGGGCTATAATCCGCCCTTTTCACGACGCGACAGACACTAAAAGACAACATATAAGGTCGAGAGCGCTATGAGTAACATCACCCTGCATACCCTCGCCGCACGTAAAGCAGCAGGCGAAAAATTCGCTGTGCTGACTGCCTATGATGCGACGTTCGCCCACCAGGTGAGCTCCGCCGGAATAGAGATGATTCTGGTCGGCGACTCCCTGGGCATGGTGCTTCAGGGGCGGGACAGCACCTTGCCGGTATCCCTCGAAGAGATGGTCTATCACACCGAGGCGGTAGCCCGTGGCAACCAGGGCGCCATGATTATGGCCGACCTGCCGTTCATGAGTTACGCAACTCCTGAACAGGCGATGCAAAGCGGTGCCGAGCTGATGCGCGCCGGAGCCCATATCCTCAAGCTTGAGGGCGGTCGCTGGCTGTGCGAAGCCACCAGCATGCTGGCTGAGCGCGGCGTTCCTGTCTGCGCGCACATGGGCCTGACCCCGCAGACAATCAACAAGCTGGGCGGCTACCGCGTTCAGGGCCGCACCCGCGAGTCGGCACTGGAGATGATCGAAGATGCCCGCAGGCTGGAAGAAGCCGGCGCCAGCATGCTGCTGCTGGAGTGTGTACCCACGGTACTGGCGCAGGAGATCACCGCCAACGCAGGCATCCCTGTGATCGGTATCGGCGCTGGCCCGCATACCGATGCGCAGGTGCTGGTGATGCACGATATTCTTGGCATCACACCGGGGCGCACACCCCGCTTCGTAAAAAACTTTTTAGCGGAAGGCGGCAGTATTCAGGGCGCTTTCGCGCTGTATGCCGAACAGGTCAAAAACGGCAGCTTCCCTGCCAGCGAACACGGATTCGAATAACAGATGCAGACAGTTACCTCCATCAAGGAGCTGCGTGAACGCCTTCAGGCGGAACGCCGCGCCGGCAAACGTATCGGCCTGGTGCCCACCATGGGCAACCTGCACCAGGGGCACCTGCGCCTGGTCGAGTCCGCGGTAAAGAATGCGGATTTCGTCGTCGCATCGATCTTCGTCAATCCACTGCAGTTTGGCCCTACGGAAGATCTGGAGCGTTACCCGCGCACCCTGGAACAGGATCAGGAACAACTGCAGGCCTTCGGCTGCGACCTGCTGTTCGCCCCGCAAGAACAGGAGATCTACCCCCAGGGTCGCGATGGTCAGAGCTTCGTGGAAGTACCAGGCATCTCCGACCTGTACTGCGGCTCTACCCGGCCGGGTCACTTCCGCGGTGTCACCACCATCGTGAACAAACTGTTCAATCTGATCCAGCCCGATGTGGCCGTTTTCGGTCGCAAGGATTACCAGCAGCTGCACGTTATCAACCGCATGGTTGAGGACCTGTCGATGCCGGTAAGCCTGATCGGCGTGGGTACCGAACGTGCCGACAGCGGCCTGGCCCTGAGTTCACGCAACGGCTACCTGACCGCCGAAGAGCTGGCGATCGCCCCCGCGCTTTACGCCACCCTGAAGACGCTTGCCAGGGCGCTGGAGGAAGGCGCCTCTGACTACCCTGCCCTGATCGAGCAGGCACAGAACGACCTGGAAAAAGCCGGCTTCATGCGTGACTACATCCATATCCTGCGCCGCAGCGATATGCTGGCAGCCAACGCCGATGATCGTGAGCTGGTGATTATCGCCGCTGCATACCTCGGCGCCGCACGCCTGATCGACAATATCGAAGTCAGCCTCTGATCAAACCGCACGGGGCTGACCTTTATCAGGAAAGCCCCGTGTTGTCTCTGCATCATTCCCCTCTGTGCCACCGCCCGCTTGACACCCTGTAAAGCCTTAACGCAGACTCGAACAGCAAGGCCTGTGAAACGAACGCTTGTTTACACAGGCCGCCCATAGCTCAATTCCGCCACTCATGCCATTAACCGGTCATCTGACCGCGCTAGCATGGATCGCAGAAGAAACACCACAACTAGAACGAGTTAGAGAGGCACATACCTATGCGCGACGTTGTTATCGTGGCGGCCGGTCGTACGGCTGTTGGTACATTCAATGGTTCACTCGCTTCAGTTAAGGCATCCGATCTCGGTGCTACCGTTATCAAAGGACTGCTGGAAAAAACCGGCCTTTCACCGGCCGCTGTAGATGAAGTTATTCTCGGCCAGGTACTCACCGCTGGCTGCGGCCAGAACCCGGCGCGCCAGGCCAGCCTCAACGGCGGCCTGGATCAGGAAACTCCCGCCATGACCATCAACAAGGTCTGCGGCTCTGGCCTCAAAGCACTGCAGCTGGCCACCCAGGCGATCCGCTGCGGCGACGCCGATGTGATCATCGCTGGCGGCCAGGAAAACATGTCCCAGTCTCCGCATCTGCTTCCCAACTCCCGTAACGGCGCCCGCATGGGTGACTGGAAGATGATCGACTCGATGATCACGGACGGCCTCTGGGACGCGTTCAACGACTACCACATGGGTATCACTACCGAGAACATCGTCGAGAAATACGGCTTTACTCGTGAAGAGCAGGACGCCTTTGCCACCGCCTCCCAGAACAAGGCAGAAGCCGCTGTCAGCTCAGGTCGTTTTAAGGACGAGATCATCCCGGTGAGCATCCCGCAGCGTAAGGGCGATCCGGTCGTTTTCGACACCGACGAACAGCCGCGTTTCGGCTGCACCGTAGAAGCACTTGCCAAACTGCGTCCGGCATTCAAGAAAGACGGCAGCGTCACCGCCGGTAACAGCTCCACCATCAACGACGGCGCCGCTGCGGTTATCCTCTGCTCCGCCGAAAAGGCTGCCGAGCTGGGTCTGCCCGTTCTAGCGCGTATCAAGGCGTACGCCTCTGCTGGTGTGGATCCTGCGATCATGGGTACAGGCCCGATCTGCGCTACCACCAAGGCCCTGGAAAAAGCCGGCTGGGGCATCGATGAGCTGGAGCTGGTAGAAGCCAACGAAGCCTTCGCGGCTCAGGCGATGTCGGTTAACAAGGACCTGGGCTGGAACACCGATATGGTCAACGTTAATGGCGGCGCCATTGCACTGGGCCACCCGATCGGCGCCTCCGGCTGCCGTATCCTGGTTTCCCTGGTACACGAGATGATCAAGCGCGACGCCAAAAAAGGCCTTGCTACTCTCTGTATCGGCGGCGGCATGGGCACCGCGCTGGCGATCGAGCGCGACTGAACCCTCGCGTCCAGGCAATAAAAAACGGGCAGCCCTCAAGCTGCCCGTTTTTTATTCTTTCCTACCCCTATCAGGCGGTGGCTACAGCACCCTTGCCGATCCCCTCAAACGCCCGCACTTCGATCCGATCTTGCGGACAGGCCGCCTTGATCTGCTTGGCGAGATGATCGGCTATCAGCTCAACCGTCGACTCGGTATCGATATCGTAGCAGCAGCGCGATGGCAGGCTGAGTTCGAAATGGCCCTGGGGCGCATCATAGACGTAGTGATGGATAGCACCTTCAGCCTGCAGATGCTCCCGGGTTCCGATATAGATATCGCGAAATTTCTCCGCCCAGACCGCTTCCAGCGCCGCGTCACGCTGACCATTACGCAGCAGTTGGATACGTGAGCGATGCCCGTGGGCGATACGCTGGCAGTTACCCGCGTGCTTCTGCAGGCCGTGGCTGTAATGGTAGTAAGCGCCGTCGATCTGCTCGGCGATAAATTCAAGCTCAACGCCCTGAACCTGCTCGGGGAACAGTGCCAGCAGCTGCTGGCGGCACCAGTCGGCCAGCTCTGTTGGCGTTACCGCCGCGCCGGGGACCACCGCAATCGCCTGCTTGGGGGCGCTGCAACGCAGCTCGCCACCATCTGGATAGGTCCAGCTCAGCTCGGTGCGCTCTTGCTGGCGGCAAACCTCAAGCCCAGGCATCTCTTCGGCAACTACGAGGCAGTGATCGACAAAGTCATCCAGCCACTGCTTGACCCGTTTTTTGACCACACCGAAGTCGCAGATCATCCCCTGATCATCCAGCGAACCGTCAAGGATCAGGTTGACCTTCCAGGACTCGCCCAGCAGACCGCGCTGCGCATCCAGGTAGGAAAAATCAACATGGGTCAGGTTTTCAACAAACAGCTTCACAATAGGCCTCGCAGGATTCAGGGGGCGCATATTTTAACCTATCGAAGCGGTCAGGATAAGGAATCCTGCACTCTCTTGTTATACTAGGCGCTTTTCAAACTGCCGGATTCCTATGCGACTCGATAAATACTTGGCCAAATCCTCCGGGCTCTCCCGTAAAGAGGTGAAACGCCTGCTCCACGCCGACGAAGTCAGCGTCAATGGCGAGCCAGAACGTAACCCTGCACGCCATATCAAAGAGGGTGACGAGGTGAGTCTCAACGACCGGCCCATGGAGCGCCCCGAGCCACGCTACCTGATGATGAACAAGCCTGATGGCGTGGTCTGTGCCAACGATGATCCAACCCACCCCACGGTGCTGGCACTGATCGAACTGCCCCGCGCCGAAGAGATGACCATCGCCGGGCGTCTGGATATCGATGCCACGGGCCTGGTGCTGATCACCGACGACGGCAAGTGGGCGCATCGCGCCACCTCGCCCCGGCACAAGACACACAAGGTTTACCTGGTCACCACCGCCGATCCTATCCCTGCCGATGCTGTGGATAAGTTCGCTAAGGGGATCAAGCTCGACAGCGAACGCTTCCCCACTAAACCCGCGGAACTGACCCTTCTCAGTGACAACGAGGCGCGGGTGGTCATTCACGAAGGCCGCTATCACCAGGTGAAGCGGATGTTCGCAGCCCTGGGGAACAGAGTGGTAGAGCTGCACCGCGAAAGCGTTGGCGAGATTGTGCTGGATGACGACCTGTTCCCGGGGGAATACCGTCACCTTACCGAAGACGAGATCAACAGCCTCTAAGCATGACAGATACCGCGCTTAACCTGCTCGTTAACGAGCTACGCCAGCCAGCTGAACGGCGCCTGTGGATAGTGGATGAGAATATTCCACCTCAGCTGCTTGCGCCTCAGACGGGGACTCAGGTGGTCGGTAACCGCTTCGACCTGATCCGCGCCATGCGCGAACAGGGCTGGAACGCAGAGCTTTCAGATTTCGATCTCGGCAAATTACCCGATGCCAGCATTGAACAGATCATCTACCGCGTCTCCAAGGAGAAGGCGGTCGTCCACCACCTGATCAATGAAGCGGCACGGCTGCTTGGCCCCAACGGCAAACTGATCCTGATCGGCGATAAGGGCGAAGGGATAAAAACTTACGCCCGCAAGGCGCAGCAACGCCTCGGCGGCGCCAAGGCCGAGCAGAAGCAGGGCAGCGTCTGGCGCTGCGAACTGAGCGTTGCCCAACCCGCCGACGCACCTCTGGATGACCAGAACTACGCCCAAATGCGGGAACTTGATCTGAAAGACGCCGGTCAGTACCTCAGCAAGCCCGGCCTTTTTGGCTGGAACAAGATCGACAGAGGCAGCGCCTTCCTGGTCGAAAACCTGGCCGAAATGCTGGACCGTCCGCTGCCGGTGGAAGGCTCGATTCTCGACCTGGGCTGCGGCTTCGGTTATCTAGCGCTGAACGCCTGTGCAATCTCAGCCGAACTGACCTGCACCGATAACAACGCTGCGGCGCTGATTGCCTGCCGGGCCAACCTGGAGGCGAGGGGTTACACCCATGCGCAGGTCGTGGCCAGCGATGCTGGAGATACGCTGCAGCAGCGCTTCGATACGATTCTATGCAACCCGCCCTTCCATGCCGGCTTCGGTGTCGAGGGCGATCTGACCGACCGTTTTCTGCAGCAGACCCAACGACTGCTGACTCCGAATGGCACCGCCTGCTTCGTGGTCAACCTGCATATCCCGCTGGAGCGCAAGGCGCAGGGTTTGTTTGCGCAGATTCACTGCCATGCAGATAATGGTCACTTCAAACTGATACAACTGAGTAAACCTAAAGGCTAAAACCAGGGTTTCTCATGACTAGCACCTCTAGACCTGGAGAGTTATGGCTTTCGATTACTTGCGTCAGACGCTGTTCTTTTTTCGTCAGCACCTTCTGTCGCTGGCAGCAATCCAGCTGCCCTTCCTGCTGATTATCGCCCTGGCGAACTACGCCCTGCTGGGTGACCTCAGCGACGCCGCTGACCCGGAAGTACAGATGAATGCTGCGCTGGCATCGCTGACGCGCATCCTGCTGCTGCCGCTCTACCTGGGCGGCACGATCATCTATCTTCAGTCAGTTATCGACGACGCCCCGGTACACCCGCTGACCGCCATCCTCAGCGCCCTGAGCAGTTGGGGCCGACTGCTGCTGACCTACGTGCTGAACCTGCTGGCGATCTCCCTGGGGCTTATGCTGCTGGTGGTGCCAGGGGTCTACTTCGGGGTGCGTTTCGCTGTGGCCGACTACGCCTGCGTGCTTGAACGTAAATCTCCGGTAGCGGCGATGCGCAGCAGCTGGGACAGCACCTCAGACTATTTCTGGCTGCTATTGCAGGGTCTGGCCCTGCTGATGGGCCTGCTGTTCCTGGCCAACGTATTGATCACCCAGGCGCTGTTCGATCAGCTGATACTCAGCACCCTGGCCGGCGCCATCATCGATTTTCTCGGCGTGTTGGTGACCATCTACGGTTTCCGTATCTACTGCGTAATCCGGGAAGAAAAGCGCGACGGGGCCCTCTAGGAGGCGCGTACCCAAAGGGCATAAAACCTCGCGCCGATCGAAACCCGCACGAGGGTTATCCCACACGTCGCGGTCGATCGCGGCGAGGCACTGCTGCCACAGCACCAAATCACAGACGTAAAAAAGCCCTCACGAAGAGGGCTTTTTCATGACCAGGCTAGAGAACTCAGTTGGAAACTGATTCGTCCTCTTCCATGTCCTTCATGGAAAGCTTGATACGGCCGCGAACATCCACGTCCAGTACCTTCACTTTAACCACGTCGTCCATGTTCACAAAGTCGGTAACCTTGTTGACGCGCTCTTTGGCGATCTGGGAGATGTGAACCAGACCGTCTTTGCCCGGCAGGATGTTAACGAACGCACCGAAGTCTTCGATACGGACAACCTTACCTTCGTAGATCTTGCCAACTTCCGCTTCAGCGGTGATCGCCATAACGCGGTCGTAGGCAGCCTTGCCCTTGGCCTTGTCATCAGCGTAGATGCGAACGGTGCCGTCATCTTCGATGTCGATCATGGCGCCGGTTTCTTCGGTCAGCGCACGGATGGTGGCGCCGCCCTTGCCGATCAGGTCACGGATCTTCTCCGGGTTGATCTTAACCAGCTGCATTGCAGGAGCGTTATCCGGCAGTTCCGGACGCGCGTAACCGATAACCAGAGCCATCTCTTTGAGGATGTGCTTACGCGCTTCGTGCGCCTGCTCCAGGGCGATTTCCATGATCTCTTCGGTGATACCGGTGATCTTGATATCCATCTGCAGGGCGGTAACGCCCGCTTCGGTACCGGCTACCTTGAAGTCCATGTCGCCGAGGTGATCTTCATCACCGAGGATGTCGGTCAGTACGGCAAAACGATCATTCTCTTTCACCAGACCCATGGCGATACCGGCAACCGGCGCCTTCAGCGGAACACCCGCGTCCATCATGGACAGGGAAGCACCACAGACAGAAGCCATGGAGCTGGAACCGTTGGATTCAGTGATCTCGGAGACGATACGGATGGTGTACGGGAACTCTTCCTGGGTCGGCAGTACAGCAGCAACACCGCGACGGGCCAGACGACCGTGACCGATCTCACGACGGCCTGCGCCACCCATACGGCCAGCTTCACCAACGGAGTACGGAGGGAAGTTGTAGTGCAGCATGAACGGGTCTTTGCGCTCGCCTTCCAGGGCGTCAATGATCTGCTGATCACGGCTGGTACCCAGGGTACAAGTAGCGATCGCCTGAGTTTCACCACGGGTGAACAGGGCAGAACCGTGAACGCCTTTGAGCAGGTCGATCTCAACGCTGATCGGACGTACAGTCTTGGTGTCACGACCGTCGATACGCGGCTGACCATCGATGATACGGTTACGTACGATCTCTTTTTCCAGTGAGCTGAAGATGCCGGCAACTTCTTTGCCGCTCGGACCTTCTTCACCAGACAGGGCTTCAACGACCTGACCACGCAGATCGCTCAGCGCGTTCTGACGCTGCATCTTGTCAGCCACCTGGTAAGCAGCTTCGATGCCTGCAGCAGCCTGCTCGCGAACCTGTGCGATCAGCGCTTCGTTCTTGGCAGCCGGAGCCCATTCCCACTTCGGCTTGCCAGCTTCAGCAACCAGTTCGTTGATCGCACAAACGACAACCTGCATCTCCTGGTGCGCGAACAGAACAGCGCCCAGCATTTCGTCTTCGGTCAGTTCTTTGGCTTCGGATTCAACCATCAGCACCGCTTCGGAAGTACCGGCAACCACCATGTCCAGCTCGGAGGTAGCGAGTTCTTCGTAAGTCGGGTTCAGGATGTAACCAGCGTCTTCGGTGAAGCCAACGCGGGCGCCACCGATGGGGCCCAGGAACGGCAGACCGGAGATAGCCAGAGCGGCAGAGGTACCAATCATCGCAGCGATATCCGGATCGTTAACCTTGTCCGCAGACATAACGGTACAAACGACCTGGACTTCGTTCATGAAGCCTTTCGGGAACAGCGGACGGATCGGACGGTCGATCAGACGTGAAGTCAGAGTTTCCTTTTCGGAAGGACGCGCTTCACGCTTGAAGAAACCACCGGGGATACGACCGACGGAGTAGTATTTTTCCTGGTAGTGCACGGACAGCGGGAAGAAGTCCTGGCCCTCTTTCATCTCTTTCGCACCGACAACGGTACAGAGAACCTGAACACCACCCATGGTAACCATCACAGCACCGGTCGCCTGACGGGCAACCTTGCCGGTTTCGAGGGTTACGCTGTGCTTGCCATACTGGAATGTCTTGGTAATCGCTTGCACGGTTTACTCCTAACTTATTTGAGGGGAGGGCAACCGCAGGGTGATCAATCATGCCATCTTTGAAGCCTGTACTCAGTTGTACACCCCGGTTTTAACGCCTTGGGATGAACAATTGAGTACGGGCTTGATGATTGAGCTCACCGCTCGGCCTGCCCTTTTACAGCACTGCCGGCCAAATGACCGAACAGCAGATAAAACGAAGGCCATACAGTTGTATGGCCTTCGAGTTTACTCTTAGCGACGCAGACCCAGACGCCCGATCAGCTCGAGGTAACGGTCAGCATCTTTCTTCTTCAGGTAGTCCAGCAGCTTACGACGCTGGTTAACCATCCGAATCAGACCACGACGGGAGTGGTGGTCCTGCTTGTGAGATTTGAAGTGATCCTGCAGACCAGTGATGTTGGCGGTCAGCAGTGCAACCTGCACTTCCGGAGAACCGGTATCGCCTTCGCCACGGCCGTAATCAGCAACGATCTGTGCTTTCTGTTCAACGCTCAGAGACATGTTCAGCTCCTTATAAATATGCACACGGCGAATAGTCCGCCGCTGGTTCAAAGACGCGCTGCACCGAGCATATTTTCAGTACAGCGTCGATAACTCCGGTACCCGGAGAAATACTTATTCGGTATCCGGTGCGGTACTCATCAGCCGCTTGGGCTTGAGAATACCGGTATCCGCTACCTCGCCTACACCGATAAAGGTCTCGGTGCCGGCTATAAACAGTCGGACTTCGCCGCGCTGCTCGAAATAATCCGCGCAACCCTGTCCGCATTGCAGCCGCTTCGCCTGGGTTTCGCTCAGCTCAAGAGCCGGCAAAGATGCGATGGCTGTCCAGGGCGGCAATAATAACTGATCCAGACGCCCTTGTATGCACTCAGCATCATCACCTTCGCGCATTTCTGCCAGTGCCTGAAGCTGCTCCAGCGGCATCATCATCGGCTCCTGGTAGGGACCGGTATCCAGGCGGCGCAACACACTCACATGGGCGCCACAACCGAGCATATGCCCCAGGTCTTCGACAATGCTGCGGATGTAGGTTCCCTTGGAGCAATAAACCTCCAGATCCAGCTCATCCTCACGCAGATCAAGCAGTTTGATCTCGTGGATTGTCACCCTGCGCGGCTTGACCTCAACCTCGATGCCCTGACGTGCCAGCTTGTAGAGCGGCTGACCGTTGTGCTTGAGCGCCGAGAACATCGACGGCACCTGCTCGATCTCGCCGCTGAAGTGTTCCACCAGTAGCGCTTCGACCTGCTCCCGCGAAAGATCAGCGGGAACCGGCTTGGTTTCGATCACAGCACCATCAGCATCACTGCTGTCGGTACGCACACCGAGCTTGGCAGTCGTGCGGTATCGCTTGTCCGATTCCAGCAGGTACTGGGAGAACTTGGTCGCCTCGCCCAGGCAGATCGGCAGCATGCCGGTCGCCAGAGGGTCCAGCGCGCCGGTATGCCCCGCCTTGGCGGCGCCATAGATCCGTTTCACCCGCTGCAATACGGCGTTGGATGAGAGACCACCGGGCTTATCAAGCAAAAAAACGCCGTCGATGCGGCGTCCTTTTGGTTTGCGCGCCATGCCTTACTCCTCGTTATCCGATTCAGGCTTGCGCTCGTTCTCCTTGCGATAGGCATCTTCGATCAGGCTGTGCAGACGACGACCGCGCTCGATGCTTTCATCGAAATGAAAGCGGAGCTCGGGCATCACGCGCAGCTTGATACCACGTGCCAGTTGAGCGCGCAGGAATCCGGCGGCGTTGCGCAGCACCTTCAAAGAGGCTGCAATCGCTTCCACCTCATCCTGATCGCCCAGCGCCAGAACGGTGATGTAAATATCGGCGTAGCTCAGGTCCTTGCTGACCTTCGCATGGCTGATGGTGACCATGCCCAGGCGCGGATCCTTGATCTCGCGCTGGATCAGGACGGCCAGATCACGCTGGATCTGGTCGCCTACACGGTCGGTACGTTTAAACTCTCTTGCCATAGGGCTTTTTGTTCTACCTCAGGTAATAGAGTCTTAGAGGGTACGCTGTACTTCAACGGTGTCGTAGACTTCGATCTGGTCGCCGACCTTGACGTCATTGTAGTTCTTGACGCCGATACCGCACTCCATACCCTGACGCACTTCCTGGACAGCGTCCTTGAAGCGGCGCAGAGACTCCAGCTCACCCTCGTAGATCACCACGTTTTCACGCAGTACGCGGATGCGCTTGTTACGGAATACCGTGCCTTCGGTCACCATACAGCCAGCGATAGCGCCCAGCTTCGGTGAACGGAACACGTCGCGTACCTCGGCGATACCCACGATCTCTTCGCGATACTCCGGCGACAGCAGACCTGTCATCGCCTGTTTCACGTCATCGATGATGTCGTAGATAACACTGTAGTAACGCAGTTCCAGCTCTTCACGCTCAACGATAGCACGAGCCTGGGCATCCGCACGGACGTTAAAGCCGATCAGGATTGCAGACGATGCCAGCGCCAGGTTGGCGTCGGTTTCACCGATACCACCCACACCGCTGGAGACGATAGTCACCTTCACTTCGTCGGTGGACAGCTCCTGCAGTGACTGGTTGAGTGCTTCCAGTGAACCACGAACGTCGGCCTTGAGGACGATGTTCAGGCTCTTCACTTCGCCGGCCTGCATGTTGTCGAACAGGTTTTCCAGCTTCGCTTTCTGCTGGCGTGCCAGCTTCACTTCGCGGAACTTGCCCTGACGGAACAGTGCGACTTCACGGGCTTTCTTCTCGCTGGAAACGACGGTGAACTCGTCACCGGCATCCGGCGTGCCATCCAGACCCAGAATCTCAACCGGGATAGACGGGCCAGCATCTTCAGTCTGCTTGCCGGCTTCATCCAGCATCGCACGAACACGACCGTAATGCAGACCAGCCAGGACGATATCGCCCTTCTTCAGGGTACCGTTCTGTACCAGCACGGTGGAGACCGGACCGCGTCCCTTATCGAGACGGGATTCGACCACAACACCCTGACCCGGTGCATCGGAAACCGCTTTCAGTTCAAGCAGCTCTGCCTGCAGCAGGACCTTGTCCAGCAGGTCGTCGATGCCTTCACCGCTCTTGGCTGATACGTGAGCGAACTGTACGTCGCCACCCCAGTCCTCGGAGATAACGTCACGCTGAGCCAGCTCACCGCGTACACGATCAGGATCCGCTTCCGGCTTATCGATCTTGTTGACCGCAACCACCAGAGGTACACCGGCAGCCTTGGCGTGCTGGATCGCTTCTTCGGTCTGCGGCATCACGCCATCATCGGCGGCAACTACCAGGATAACGATATCGGTCAGCTGGGCACCGCGTGCACGCATGGCGGTAAACGCCGCGTGTCCCGGGGTATCCAGGAAGGTGACCATGCCGTTGTCGGTTTCAACGTGGTAGGCACCGATATGCTGGGTAATACCACCAGACTCACCAGCAGCAACACGGGTGCGGCGGATGTAGTCGAGCAGAGAGGTTTTACCGTGGTCAACGTGACCCATAACGGTGACGACAGGAGCACGATGAGTCTGCTCACCCTGCACCGCCTCGAGGCTCTCAATCAGCGCGTCCTCGATAGCGTTTTCCTGCATCGGCTTAGCCACGTGACCCATCTCTTCAACGACAAGAATTGCCGTATCCTGGTCGATCACCTGGTTGATGGTCGCCATGGCGCCCATCTTGAACATCACCTTGATCACCTCGGCCGCTTTCACGGACATTTTCTTCGCCAGTTCGGCAACGGTGATGCTTTCCGGGATGCTTACTTCATGCACTACAGGTGCGGTCGGCTTCTCGAAACCATGCTGGTTCGGCTGAGCACGACCACGGGAGCCACGCTTGCCACCCTTGGCAGGACGACGAGCGCCGCGACCTTCATCGTCGAAACGGCCCTTGCCGCGACGTGCCTGGTCATCACCGCCACCGCGCGCACTTTTGCCCTTGGACTTCTCTTTGTCTTTACGACGATGAGCGTCTTCGCGCTTCGGCGCCGCCGGTGCTTCCTGTGCAGCAGGTTCTGCCGCTTTGGGCGCTGCAGCCTGAGGCTCCGGCTTAACTTCTTCACGTGCCTGCGGAGCTTCCGCTGAGGCAGTTTCGGCAGCTGCGGGCTTCTCTTCCGCCGCGATTGGTGCGGCTTCAGCTGCGACTTCAGTTGTAACTTCAGGCTGTACCGGCGCTTCAGCAACTGCTGCTGTTTCTGCAACGGCCTCAACAACCGCAGCTTCATCGGCTACTTCTTCCGGTTTGCTCTCTTCGAGATCAGTACGCTTGACGTAGGTACGCTTCTTACGAACCTCGATGTTGACCGTCTTACGCTTGCCCGATGCACCGGCCACTTTCAGCTGAGAAGTGGTCTTACGCTTGAGCGTGATCTTCTTCGGCTCGCCAGACTCGGCGTCATCGCCGTGGCTGCGCTTGAGATAGGTCAGCAAAGTCTGACGTTCGTTTTCTGATACAACCGATCCGTCGTTCTTTTTATCAATGCCCGCTTCCTGCATCTGCTTCAGCAAACGCTCAACGGGTACACCAACCACATCGGCAAGCTGCTTAACTGTTACTTCTGCCATAAATGGTCTCTCCTCCCCGTTGGGTTACTGTTGCTCTGCGAACCAGGGGGCGCGCGCAGTCATAATCAATTCTGCCGCTTTGGCTTCATCCAGCCCCTCGATATCGAGCAGATCTTCAACGCCCTGTTCCGCCAGGTCTTCCATCGTAATGATGCCCTTGGCCGCAAGCAGGTACGCCAGATGTTTTTCCATACCATCCATGTTCAGCAGGTCCTCGGCGGGCTCCGCATCGCCAAGCTGCTCTTCGCTGGCAATCGCCAGGTTCAGCAGCGCATCTTTGGCGCGGGTCCGCAGAGCCTCTACGATGTCCTCGTCGAAACCCTCGATCTCGAGCATTTCGTCCACAGGCACGTAGGCCACCTCTTCCAGTGAGGTGAAGCCTTCTTCTACCAGCACCTGGGCCAGCTCTTCGTCGGCATCCAGATGTTTGATAAACAGGTCGATGATGGAGCCGATTTCGGACTGCTGTTTCTCGGCAGCGTCCTCTTCGCTCATCACGTTCAGCTCCCAGCCGGTCAGCTCGGAAGCCAGACGAACGTTCTGTCCGCTGCGCCCGATAGCCATGGCCAGAGCTTCCTCAGCCACCGCCACGTCCATAGCGTGGGAATCTTCGTCGATCACGATCGACGCCACTTCAGCCGGCGCCATAGCGTTGATCACGAGCTGAGCGGGGTTGTCGTCCCAAAGCACGATATCAACGCGCTCGCCACCGAGCTCGTTGGATACTGCCTGGACACGTGAACCACGCATACCAACACAGGCACCGATCGGATCGATACGGCCGTCGTTGGTTTTTACAGCGATCTTGGCACGAGCACCCGGATCACGTGCAGCAGCGCGGATCTCGATCACCTCTTCGGAGATCTCAGGCACTTCAATGCGGAACAGTTCGATCAGCATTTCCGCTGAGGTGCGGCTCAGAATCAGCTGCGGGCCACGACCTTCGGCGCGAACTTCCTGCAGCACGGCGCGCACGCGGTCACCCATGCGGAAGCTTTCACGCGGGATCAGGTGTTCACGCGGCAGCAGCGCTTCAGCGTTGTTACCCAGATCGACGATAATGTTGTCGCGTGTCACCTTCTTGACAGTACCCGCGATCAGCTCGCCCTGGCGGTCACGATACAGCTCGACAACCTTTGCGCGTTCAGCTTCGCGAACCTTCTGCACGATCACCTGTTTGGCGGTCTGCGCAGCGATGCGGCCGAACTTGACCGATTCCACTTCCTCTTCCCAGGTATCACCCGGCTTGAGGTTGGGATCGATCTCCAGTGCTTCTTCCAGAGTCAGCTCGGTACCCAGTGCTGGAACCTCTTCGTTACTGACAACCAGCCAGCGACGGAAGGTTTCGTAATCGCCACTTGTGCGGTCGATCACGACACGGATATCAGCCTCTTCGTCATAGCGTTTCTTGGTAGCCGTCGCCAGCGCCACTTCGATAGCCTCGAAAATGACTGCCTTGGAAACGTCTTTCTCATTAGAAACAGCTTCTGCAACCAGTAGAATCTCTTTATTCATACCACTGCCTCGCCCAAATACCTCAATCCGCTGTTAGACCTGGGGCACCACGTTGGCCCGGTCGATGTAATCGATAGGCAACAGGTACTCTTCGTTATCGACGATCAACAGCACCTCGTCGCCTTCAACCCCGTTAAGTAATCCACTGAACTTGCGGCGCCCTTCGAAGGGGACTCGCAGTTTGATCTGCACTTTATGGCCGCGATAGGCCTCAAAGTGTTTCAAAGTGTATAGAGGGCGGTCCATCCCTGGAGAGGAGACCTCGAGCGTATAGTGCTCGGTGATGGGATCCTCCACATCAAGAATACCGCTGACCTGATGACTAACGCGGGCGCAGTCATCGACGCTGACCCCTTCAGGGCCATCAATATAGATACGTAGCAGGCTGTTCTGGCCCGCTGAGTGGAACTCTACGCCCCACAGTTCAAGATCCAGCGCGGCAACCGCCGGCTCAATCAACTCTTGCAGATGCTTCAGCTTCGCTGACACTGATAACCCCACCTTGACGTACGCCCAAAACAAAAAATGGGTCACAAAAGGACCCATTTCTGACGAGGCACCAACGCCTTGAATTAGCTACGAAAAAGCCCCTTAAAAGGGGCCCATCGAGACTTCCGCTGGTGGCAAAGGCCTGTAAATAAGGAACCTTTACACCATGAAATCAAGAGTGCGACCAAAGGTCAGATCACTCTTAAACGTGGTAGCGGGGGCTGGATTTGAACCAACGACCTTCGGGTTATGAGCCCGACGAGCTACCAGACTGCTCCACCCCGCATCAGAAACAGGTTGCACATTATACAGACAACCTGACTTTTTTACAACTTGGTGCCCAAGGCCGGACTCGAACCGGCACGTCCGTAGGACACTACCCCCTCAAGATAGCGTGTCTACCAATTCCACCACTTGGGCTAAACTTTGAAACCTCTTACTGCTGACCCGCCGTCGGGACGTCGGACTCAGCCGGTGCAGAGCTTTCTCCCAGAGCCGGAAGCTCTGGCTCGCTCGGCGTTTCGGCTGCAGATTCAATCACTTCTGCAGAAGGAATGCCAGCATCATTTACACTATTTGCTTTATCTTTGGCGAATACCGCCAGAGCAAAGCTGGTAACAAACAGAGCAGCAGCGAGGACCGCGGTCACACGACCGAGGAAACTGCTTGTACCTTGACTACCAAAGACGGTCTGCGAGGCACCACCACCAAAGGATGCACCTGCTTCAGCGCCTTTACCCTGCTGCAGCAGAACCAGCGCAATAATCGCGGCCGCCAGCAACACATGCACTATCAGAACCAGTGATTCCATCGTCTCAACCGTCTTAGCGAGCGCCTGCCGCCTGGCAGATCGCTACGAAATCGTTAGCTTTAAGCGAAGCACCACCGATCAGACCGCCATCGATATCCGCCTGAGCAAAAAGCTCAGCCGCATTCGCCGGATTGCAGCTTCCGCCGTACAAAATTCGAGCTTTTGCTGCGACTTCTGCATCGACCTGCTGCAACTGCCCTCTGAGGTACGCATGAACTTCCTGCGCTTGCTCCGGGGTTGCGGTTCGACCGGTACCGATTGCCCAGACCGGCTCGTATGCAAAAACCAGCCGAGCGATCTGTTCCACGGTAAGATCTTCTGTCGCCAAGCGAAGCTGTTCTGCCACAACGTTCAGGGCCTCGCCACTGTCACGCTGTTCCAGGGATTCGCCAAGGCAAAGCACCGGGGTCAGATCAGCCGCCAACGCAGCCTTCACTTTTGCCGCCACTCGCGCATCGGAATCACCGAACATTGAGCGACGCTCGGAATGACCAACCAACACGGCATTACAGCCAGCGTCACTGAGCATCCCTGCCGATAGTTCACCCGTAAAGGCACCATCAGCAAATTCGCAAAGGTTCTGAGCACCGACTCCGATCTCTTTACCCGCCAAGCCTTTCACCTGTGAGATATAGAGCGATGGAGGAAAAACCATCACATCGACAGAATCGGAATCAACCTGAGCATCTAGCCCTGCCAGAACTTGGGCAACCAGCTCGCCATTTACTTTGGCGCGCCCGTTCATCTTCCAGTTTCCAGCTACCAGCGCTTTGCGCATCGGGACCCCCTTACGAAAGAGGCGCAAATCTTAACTGAGGCTCTATCAACTTACAAGCGCCGACAGAATATTTTCTACCTTTTCAGCAAGTTCGCGACATATTTGATTTACGAGGGCCTCATCTTCACCCTCAACCATGACCCTCACCACAGGCTCAGTACCCGAGGGACGTAACAACACTCGACCGCGGTCACCAAGACGTTCCTCGGCCGCTGCGACTGCCTGTTCCAGGCTGCCGTTATTGGCGAGCGAAACCCGACCAGCCAGACGTACATTGATCATCACCTGAGGCATCTTAATCATGCCCTGCTTGAGCTCATGCAGAGAGCAGCCGCTGTCCGACATCGCCTTGAGGACCTGCACTGCAGAAACGATACCATCGCCAGTTGAGGTCAGATGACGGCAGACGACGTGACCGGAGCTTTCGCCACCCAACAGCCAGCCGTTACGAGCCAGCTCTTCCATGACATAACGGTCTCCGACTGCAGCACGCACGAAGGGCACATCGAGTCGTTTAAAGGCCTGCTCAAGACCGAAGTTGGACATCAGTGTGCCCACCACACCGCCTTCCAACTGTTCCTGATCAAGCATCGCCTTGGCGATAATGAACAGCACCTCGTCGCCATCGACGATCTCACCCTTATGATCCACCAGAATAACCCGATCACCGTCGCCATCCAGCGCGATCCCCAGGTCGGCCTTCTCTTCCAGCACTATCTTGCGCAGGCCTTCGGGCGCAGTTGCTCCACAACCCTCATTGATATTCAGGCCATTAGGCGAGGACGCTATTTTTACGACCTCCGCACCCAGTTCCGAGAATACATTCGGCGCCACGTGATAGGTTGCGCCATTGGCGCAATCCAGCACGATTTTCATGCCACGCAAGGTCAGATTGCCACCGCCGGTGGATTTACAGAATTCGATGTAGCGGCCGGCGGCGTCATTGATACGACGCGCCTTACCTAGTTTGTCGGAGGTCGCCGTGGACATCTGCAGATCCATCTGCGCCTCGATCGCCTGCTCCACCTCATCCGGCAACTTGGTGCCCTGGGCGGAGAAGAACTTGATGCCGTTATCATCGAACGGGTTATGCGAGGCACTGATCACTATGCCGGCGCTGGCCTGAAACGCCCGCGTCAGATAAGCGACCGCAGGGGTCGGCATAGGGCCGGTGAGCAGCACATCCACACCCGCCGCTGACAATCCTGCCTCAAGCGCGGACTCAAACATGTAGCCAGAGATGCGGGTATCCTTACCGATCACGATACTGCTGCGCCCGCTGCGGGCGAAGACACAACCGGCAGCCCACCCCAGCTTGATCATGAAATCCGGCGTAATCGGAAACTGACCTACGGTGCCACGGATTCCGTCGGTACCAAAATAACGTCTGCTCATACCCTCTCCTGTTCCGGCCCATAGAGCACGGCTTCAGTCATACGTACCACGTCCGCCGTAGCGGCCACATCATGGACGCGAATAATACGACCACCCCGTTCTATCGCCAAGGCCACGGTTGCCAGGCTACCCGCCAGACGGTCGCCCACTTCGCGACCCAGCGCCTGCCCCACCATAGTCTTGCGCGAGGTTCCCACCAGAATCGGCATTCCCAGGCTTTCAAGCTCACCCATCCGACGCAGGAGCGTCAGGTTGTGTTCCAGGGTTTTACCGAAGCCAAAACCGGGATCCAGCACGATACGCTCTCGGCCAATGCCCGCCGCCACACACTGCTCCGCCCGCTGCGACAGGAAGTCATAAACCTCAGCCAGGACATCGTCATAATGCGGCGCAAGCTGCATGGTCGCGGGCGTTGCGCCCTGCATATGCATAATGCAGACAGGAAGCCCGGTTGAGGCCGCCGCCTCCATCGCGCCCTCTCGCGCCAGGGAACGCACATCATTTATAAGCCCGGCTCCGGCCCTGGCGGACTCGATCATCACTTCCGGAGCACTGGTATCCACTGAGATCACCGTATCGAGTTCGGCCTTGATCCGCTCCACCACCGGGATCACGCGATCCAGCTCCTCCTGAACACTGACCGGGGATGCACCCGGACGGGTGGACTCACCACCCACATCGATCATCGAAGCGCCATCCGCCACCATGTTCGCTGCATGCACCAGCGCCTTATCCACCGACAGGCGCGAGGCCTGATAGAGATTACCACCATCTGAAAAGGAGTCCGGGGTCACATTCAATATCCCCATCACCTGCACCCGCTTCAGATCCAGGACACGGTCGGCGCATTGCAGCTCAGTTATCACTTGCAGCTCCCAAAAATCGATCTTTTACAAAAAAAGAAGCCAGCGTTAGCTGGCTTCGACAGTTTACCAAAATGTGCGGGTTAACCGGCGTAATGACCGATCAATTGGCCTTGGGCTCATCGCCGCTGGAGTCAGAATCATCTCCACGACGCTCGGAACGCTCACTGCCTTCCTCATCGACATCCGGCACATCCTGATCGCGCTCGTCCTGCTCGGGCTTCACATCACGCTGAGCAGCCTTGGCTTCTTCGATATCACGCTCTGCACGATCGGCACGTTCCTGCGCTTCAACCCAACCTTCCGGCGGAGATACCGGCTTGCGAGCCATCAGCTCATCCAGCTGTTCGGAACCGATGGTTTCGTACTTCATCAGCGCTGCGGCCATAGCGTCGAGGATATCTCGGTTCTCTTCAAGAATCTGCTGAGCCTTCTTGTAGCAGCTGTCGATGATATCGCGGACCTTGGCAT
Source organism: Marinobacterium lutimaris (assembly GCF_900108065.1). GTDB lineage: Bacteria > Pseudomonadota > Gammaproteobacteria > Pseudomonadales > Balneatricaceae > Marinobacterium_D > Marinobacterium_D lutimaris. The sequence continues at coordinate 46,479 of NZ_FNVQ01000005.1, forward strand.
CGATCGCCTTCTGGGTCTCTTCCGACATCGCCTTGGCTGCCTGGCCCATGCCACGACCAAACGGATCGTCATCTTCGTCGCCGTACAGCAGCGGACCCAACTCATCGGTCAGACCCCACTTCGTAACCATATTGCGCGCAAGCATAGTCGCTTTCTGAATATCGTTGGAGGCGCCGGTGGTGACACCTTCCTTACCCAGCGTCATCTCTTCAGCCAAGCGGCCGCCGTAAAGCGAGCAGATCTGCGAGGTGATCGATCTCAGGCTGTGGCTGTAGCGGTCTTCCGCCGGCAGGAACATGGTCACACCGAGAGCACGGCCGCGAGGAATAATAGACACCTTGTACACCGGATCATGCTCCGGCATGACACGACCGATAATGGCGTGACCGGCCTCATGGTAGGCGGTATTCAGACGCTCCTTGTAGGACATGACCATCGATTTGCGCTCGGCGCCCATCATGATCTTGTCCTTGGCTTTCTCGAACTGATCCATGCTTACGGTGCGACGGTTTTCACGCGCAGCAAACAGCGCCGCCTCGTTCACCAGGTTGGACAGGTCCGCACCGGAGAAGCCCGGCGTACCACGCGCAATCAGCTCCGGCTTGACGTCGTCGCCCAGAGGCACTCGACGCATATGCACTTTCAGGATCTGTTCGCGACCACGAATATCCGGCAGACCTACATGGACCTGACGGTCAAAACGACCCGGGCGCAGCAGCGCCTGGTCAAGCACATCAGGACGGTTGGTGGCGGCGATAACGATGATACCTTCGGTACCTTCAAAGCCGTCCATCTCTACCAGCAGCTGGTTGAGGGTCTGTTCGCGCTCGTCATTACCGCCGCCCATACCGGCGCCACGATGACGACCAACCGCATCGATCTCATCGATAAAGATGATGCAGGGCGCATGCTTCTTGGCCTGATCGAACATGTCACGGACACGGGACGCACCCACACCGACAAACATCTCAACGAAGTCAGAACCGGAAATACTGAAGAAAGGCACCTTGGCTTCACCGGCGATCGCTTTCGCCAGCAGCGTTTTACCGGTACCCGGAGAGCCGGCCATCAACACACCGCGAGGAATGTGACCGCCGAGACGCTGGAATTTACCGGGATCACGCAGGTAATCAACCAGCTCAGCCACTTCCTCTTTGGCTTCTTCAACACCGGCGACATCGTCAAAGGTGGTTTTGACCTGGTCTTCGCCCATCATTCGCGCCTTGGACTTGCCGAACGACATGGGGCCGCCTTTGCCGCCACCGCCGCCCTGCATCTGGCGCATGAAGAACATGAAGATCGCAATAATGATCAGGATCGGGAAGGAAGCTACCAGCAGCTGGGTCCAGATACTCTGACGCTCCGGCTGTTTACCCTCGATCACCACATTGTGCTCGAGCAGGTCATCGATCAGCTTGGGGTCCTGCACAGAGGGACGCACGGTTTCAAAGCGCTCACCATTACTGCGCTGACCGACAATGGTGTAGCCATCGATGGTCACCTTGGTGACGCGATCCGCCTGAACCTCCTTCACGAAATCGGAGTAATTCACGCGGCGTGAATCGGTCTCGGTGCTAAAGTTGTTGAACACCGTCAACAGCACTGCGGCGATTACCAGCCAGAGCACCAGATTTTTTGCCATATCGTTCAATGAGCTACCCTCGGTTCTCTCTAAACTCGCTGTGGCTGCCTCAGGGGTATCCGGACAGCCATTTTTCGGCCCGGGTCCAGCTGACCATGCCAGCCCCCGGTCGGTCAATATTCTAATCTACGCGCAAGAAACCTTTTCCGAGCAGGTAGACCTCTCTGGATCTCGCCCTGGAGGCGTCTGGCTTGCGTGTTACCACCGATCCGAAGCTGGACCGCATATCCTGCAGGTACGTGTCGAAACCCTCACCCTGGAACACTTTCACCAGGAAATTACCACCGGGCTTCAACACCTGACGTGCCAGATCCAGCGCCAGCTCAACCAGATACATGGCTGCCGGCTGATCGATAGACGCATTACCACTCATATTGGGGGCCATATCAGAGATTACAAGGTCGGCCAGCTCACCACCGAGCGCCTGGAGGATTTTTTCCAGCACAGCCTCTTCGGTAAAGTCGCCCTGTATGAACTCGACACCGGCCAGCGGATCCATCGACAGGATGTCCGAGGCGACCACACGACCGCGCTCACCCACCAGCTCCGCCGCCACCTGAGACCAGCCGCCCGGCGCTGCGCCCAGATCCACCACGGTAGAACCCGGCTTCAACAGCTTATCCTTGGCGTCTATCTCCTGCAGCTTATAACTGGCACGGGAGCGCAGGCCCGCTTCCTTCGAGCGTTTGACGTACTGGTCATCAAAATGTTCCTTGAGCCAGCGCCCGCTACTTTTAGATTTTGCCACGTGAAACTCATCTCCGGCACCGCGTTGCTACTCTATTCTGAACAACTCGGTTAAAATTGTACTTCAACCCGCCTGGGAAACCCCTTTTCAACGAGGCACCATATTCTAGTATGAGCTTGACCCCCGAGCAAAAGAAGCAGTTCCGTACCCTGGGACACAAACTGAATCCGATCGTCACCGTTGCCGGCAACGGCCTGACAGAAAACATCCAGCTGGAAGTCGATCGTGCGCTTGAGGATCATGAGCTGATCAAGGTGAAGCTCGTCGTCGGCGACCGCGACGTCAAAAAAGAGATGATTCGCGAGCTCTGCGCCATTGTCGAATGCGACCTGGTACAGGAGATCGGCAATATCGCTCTGATCTATCGCGCTGCCGACAAGCCCAACCCGAAGCTCTCAAATCTGCATCGCGTACTCTAATTCGCGCGCCCTAATCGCAGCCTGACTTTATTAGCTGCCGCAAAATCTGGCTTCAGCATAAAAAAGCCGCTCTCGGTTACCCGGAGCGGCTTTTTTTTTCGTTCGCTAACTGAATCAGAGATGCAGCACTTCAGCAATTTCGTACTCGGTGGCACCCGCCGGCGTTTCCACGCAGGCGATATCACCCTCTTCCTTGCCGATCATCGCGCGGGCGATCGGTGAGTTCACCGAGATTTTGCCCGCCTTGATATCCGCCTCATCGTCACCGACGATCTGGTAGCGCACAGTCGCTTCAGTATCCAGGTTGATCAGCTCAACGGTGGTACCAAAAATCACCTTGCCGGTGTGATCGATGCTCGTCACATCGATCACGAGAGCCTGGGACAGCTTGTGCTCCAGATCGGCAATACGGCCTTCGATAAAACCCTGCTGCTCACGCGCAGCATGGTATTCGGCGTTCTCCTTGAGATCACCGTGTTCGCGCGCCTCAGCGATCGCACCGATCACCTTGGGACGCTCCACTGACTTGAGATGTGACAACTCTTCACGAAGGCGCTTTTCGCCTTCGACCGTCATGGGTACTCGTTTCATCCTGCAACTCCTGAATGCAGATCCTGCAGACGACGCACGGTTTTCTCTTCACCGTACTTCAGTGCTTCCGCAGTGGCCGCAGCGCCCGCCAGCGTGGTGGTGTAAGGCACCTTGTGCTGCAGCGCAGAACGACGGATCTCAGCAGAATCTGCAATTGCCTTGCGCCCTTCCGTCGTGTTGATGACGTAGGCGATCTCTCCATTTTTCAGCATGTCGACGATATTCGGTCGACCTTCAGCCACCTTGTTGATCCGCTCTACGGCAATACCGTTGTCGCTCAGCAGAGAGGCAGTGCCAGCAGTTGCAACAAGTTTGTATCCCAGTTCTACCAGATCCTGAGCTACGGCGACAACGCCCGCCTTATCCACATCACGCACGGAGATAAAGGCAGTACCCTTGCGCGGCAGACGCTCACCAGCTCCAAGCTGAGCCTTCATGAACGCTTCGCCGAAGGTATCACCTGTACCCATGACTTCGCCGGTGGACTTCATCTCAGGGCCGAGAATCGGGTCAACACCCTGGAACTTGTTGAACGGGAATACCGCTTCCTTGACGTTGAAGAACTTCGGTACGATCTCTTCGGTAAAGCCGAGCTCTTCCAGTGTCTTGCCGGTCATCACCCGCGCAGCCACAGCTGCCAGGGAAACACCGATACACTTGGAAACAAACGGCACCGTACGGGATGCACGCGGGTTCACCTCGATCACATAGATTTCGCCGTCCTGGTAGGCCAGCTGCACGTTCATCAGACCGACAACACCCAGTTCCAGCGCCATCTTGCGCACCATCTCGCGCATATCGTCCTGAACGTCCGCCGCCAGGTTGTACGGCGGCAGTGAGCAGGCAGAGTCACCGGAGTGTACACCGGCCTGTTCGATGTGCTGCATGATCGCGCCGATCACCACGGTCTTGCCGTCGCTGACTGCGTCGATATCGACTTCGATCGCTGCATTCAGGAAGTGATCAAGCAGCACCGGTGCGTCGTTGGAAACCTGAACCGCGTTGTTCATGTAGCGACGCAGCTCGTCTTCCTTGTAGACGATCTCCATGGCACGGCCACCAAGAACGTAGGACGGACGCACAACCAGCGGGTAACCGATGTTCTTGGCCTGAATGATCGCTTCTTCCAGGGAACGCACGGTGGCGTTTTCCGGCTGTTTCAGCCCCAGACGCTTGAGCATCTGCAGGAACTGTTCACGGTCTTCCGCACGGTCGATCGCTTCCGGGCTGGTACCGATGATCGGCACGCCAGCCTCTTCCAGTGCGACCGCCAGTTTCAGCGGAGTCTGACCGCCGTACTGCACGATAACGCCCTTGGGCTTCTCGACGTTAACGATCTCGAGCACATCTTCCAGGGTGATCGGCTCGAAGTAGAGGCGATCGGAGGTGTCGTAATCGGTGGAAACCGTTTCCGGGTTACAGTTGACCATGATGGTCTCGTAACCGTCTTCACGGGCTGCCAGCGCTGCGTGTACGCAGCAGTAGTCAAATTCGATACCCTGACCGATACGGTTCGGGCCACCGCCGATGACCATGATCTTTTCACGATCGCTCGGCGCCGCTTCGCACTCCTCTTCATAGCTCGAGTACATGTAAGCGGTATCGGTAGCGAACTCGGCAGAGCAGGTATCAACACGTTTGAACACCGGACGTACGGCCAGCTTCTGACGCTGCTTGCGGAACTGTTTCTCAGACACGCCCAGCAGCTTCGCCAGACGTGCATCGGAGAAGCCCTTGCGCTTGAGGCGGTAAACCTGGTCTTTATCCAACTCGCTCAGCGCCATTTCGGAAACGCGCTGTTCGTCCTTGATCAGATCTTCGATCTGCACCAGGAACCAGGGATCCACACCGCTGTACTGATAGATCTCATCAACACTCATTCCCAGACGGAAAGCATCACCGATATACCAGATACGCTGGGCGCCAGGCTGAGACAGCTCGGCGATCACTTCGTCGCGAGCTTCATCTTCGTGGCTCAGATCAACAATCGGATCAAAGCCATCTGAACCCACTTCCAGGCCCCGCAGCGCTTTCTGCAGGGATTCCTGCTGGGTACGACCGATCGCCATCACCTCACCAACAGACTTCATCTGAGTCGTCAGACGATCATTGGCCTGAGGAAATTTCTCGAAGGTGAAACGCGGAATCTTGGTAACTACGTAGTCGATAGCCGGCTCGAATGATGCCGGAGTGCGACCGCCAGTAATGTCGTTCTGCAGTTCATCCAGGGTGTAACCCACCGCCAGCTTGGCCGCGATCTTGGCGATCGGGAAGCCGGTAGCCTTGGAAGCCAGCGCGGAGGAGCGAGATACACGCGGGTTCATCTCGATAACCACGACACGGCCGGTCTTCGGATCGACACCAAACTGTACGTTGGAGCCGCCGGTCTCTACACCGATCTCACGCAGCACCGCGATCGATGCATTACGCATGATCTGGTACTCCTTATCGGTCAGAGTCTGGGCCGGCGCCACGGTGATGGAGTCACCGGTGTGCACACCCATGGCGTCAAAGTTTTCGATAGCACAGACGATGATGCAGTTGTCGTTCTTGTCGCGAACAACTTCCATCTCGTACTCTTTCCAGCCGATCAGGGATTCATCGATCAGCAGCTCGCTGGTCGGGGACAGGTCCAGACCACGTTCACAGATCTCGATGAACTCTTCACGGTTGTAGGCGATACCGCCACCGGAACCACCCATGGTGAAGGAGGGACGGATGATCGCCGGGAAGCCGATAGAATCGAGCACCTGCAGTGCTTCTTCCATGCTGTGAGCGATGGATGCACGCGGGCATTCCAGGCCGATGTTTTTCATCGCCTTATCGAAACGCTCACGGTCTTCCGCCTTGTCGATGGCATCCTGAGTCGCGCCGATCATCTCGACACCGAACTCGGCCAGCACGCCTTCGCGGTCCAGGTCCAGCGCACAGTTCAGTGCAGTCTGGCCACCCATGGTCGGCAGCAGCGCGTCCGGGCGCTCTTTTTCAATGATCTTGGCTACGGTCTTCCAGTTGATCGGCTCGATGTAAGTAGCATCAGCCATCACCGGGTCGGTCATGATGGTAGCCGGGTTGGAGTTTACCAGGATGACCCGGTAACCCTCTTCACGCAGCGCTTTACACGCCTGCGCTCCGGAATAGTCGAACTCGCACGCCTGGCCGATGACAATGGGGCCTGCGCCGAGGATGAGAATACTTTTAATGTCCGTACGTTTTGGCATCTGTAGTAACCGGTCGTCGCTGTTTTCAGTTCAGGGCTTGTAGAGCGTCTTGCCTCAGGCGCGAGCACGCATCAGTTCGATAAAGCGATCGAACAGCGGCGCCACATCGTGAGGACCCGGGCTGGCTTCAGGGTGACCCTGGAAGCTGAAAGCCGGGCAATCGGTACGCTCGATCCCCTGCAGGGAACCATCGAACAGGGATTTGTGGGTCGCACGCAGCGTATCCGGCAGTGTTGCCTCATCGACAGCAAAGCCGTGGTTCTGGCTGGTGATCATCACATGAGTGCTATCCAGATCCTGCACCGGGTGGTTCGCACCGTGATGACCGAACTTCATCTTCACGGTCTTGGCACCGGATGCCAGCGCCAGCAGCTGGTGACCCAGGCAGATACCGAATACTGGCAGCTTGGTCGCCAGGATCTCCTGGATAGCCTGGATAGCGTAGTCACAGGGTTCTGGATCGCCAGGACCGTTGGACAGGAACACACCATCCGGATTCAGCGCCAGCACGTCAGCGGCGGGAGTCTGTGCCGGTACCACGGTGAGGCGGCAACCGCGCTCAACCAGCATGCGCAGGATATTGCTCTTCACACCGAAGTCGTAAGCGACCACGTGGAAATCCTGATCAGCGGCAGCGATCTCTGCGTGACCTTCGCCCAGTTTCCAGGTGCTGGAGTTCCACTCAAAGGATTCTTTGGCGCTGACTTCGCGAGCCAGATCCATACCCTGCAGACCCGGGAAGGCGCGGGCAGACGCGAGCGCTTTCTCTTCATCGATGGCATCGCCTGCCATGATGCAGCCGTTCTGCGCACCTTTTTCACGCAGAATACGGGTCAGGCGACGGGTATCAATATCGGCGATGCCGAGAATGTTGTTGTCGCGCAGGTATTCATCCAGCGCTTTTTCGCTACGGAAGTTGCTTGCCAGCAGCGGCAGGTCACGAATGACGAGTCCGGCAACCCAGAGGTCACGGGATTCTTCGTCCTCGGCATTGACGCCGACGTTACCGATATGCGGATAGGTGAGCGTGACGATCTGGCGGCAGTAGGAAGGATCTGTCAGGATCTCCTGGTAGCCGGTCATCGAGGTATTGAATACCACCTCACCACTGGACTCTCCATCGGCGCCAATCGCTACCCCCCGGAATACGCTGCCATCTTCAAGGGCCAGAATGGCTGGTCGCGTCAATTGAACCTCCCCGCGCGTGCGCTAAAAATTTTATGATCTGAAAGAGAGTGCCGCCTCAGGCTCGAAGCCCAAAAGCCTCTAAACACCGCCTAATACGTGCAAAAAAGCGAGGTCGAGCCTTCGGCTCACCTCGCTTCTACAAAAATTCTGCTGATTCGCCACAGACCTGTGGCTAAAACCGGCAATATTTTAGTGTATGTCGCTATTCCTGTCCACGAAACCTGGCACGAATCTGCTCAAACCCGACATCACCAAGTGTCTTGATTTGGACTCAATCACACTTTTATGACACTTCCGTCATAGAGTGGCCGACCAGGCAGATGTCACACTCTCGACCAGGAGCCCCAGGCGATGAAATTTCCAGCCTCGCGCGCAGAGCGAGCTTAACGCCGGGCTTACGCAACCCCTTCACGACCGTGATTACTGAACCGAGACTCAGCAGAAGGTGCGGAGGGTTAACCGGATAGCGACGAATACTACTCTGCTGTGCGAACTGGGAGGCACCTGAGCAACCTGCAGTAATAGGAAAAAGGCAGAGCCTGGATTGGTCGCCCGCTTTCGCCAGGCCAGATAAAGAGATAAAGAGATAAAGAGATAAAGAGAGGTTATGGACAGGTCTGCTCCATCAGAGACCATCGGCCTGTGCATAACCTTTCTGGCGACCTGGAGGGGCCAATCAGCTGCCCCAGTAGCGCACCTTACCTGTATCCACATGGATGAAGTTGGACTCGGTGTAGAGGCCGACGCCACCTACCTTCAGATCCACCGCCATCTTGTGCAACTGATGCAGCTCCATGCCGGGGAGACGGATATCCATCGCCTTACCCTGCATATGCAGACTCTTCTTCGCCACACCATTACTGTTGGCACGCAGCATGTTGTTGGTCTTGGGAGAGCGGTAGCCGGAGATGATTTCAAACGGCCCCTTACGACCAGCCCGCAGCCTGAGCGCATTGAGCAGATCGATCAGCGCCGGATCCATGGGGTGCACATCGCCGGTGCGGAAATCGCGTAACACATGGTCGATTTCGGCCAGGCTTTCGCTGAGGTAATTCCCTTTTTCCCAGTAGGTCAGTTTCACCTTCTCGCCGGTATGCAGGTTATGCAGGGCGACCTGACGCTCTTTTTCATTGGGGATATTGGCAAAGGTTTTGGGGATATAAAGCCCTGCAGCGGTCGCTGCGAAGCCCTTCATAAAACCGCGGCGGGAGAGAGGTGCGGTCAACCTCGAACTACGTTTGAACGGCACTCGTGTATTACCTCAGGGTGTCGATTCTTGATTTAATCCTTTGGCTATAAATTCCTTCAATAGTTCAAATGCTAACCAATAAAGAAACAAATGTATATATTTTAATCACTTGTGCACAGCCACCTGGGTATCCGAAATCGGCGCGGCAGCATCCAGCCTAGCCTGAAGCTGAGCATCAAGACCGTAGATATCCGGACGGAACTGCGCCCCACCCTCGGGATCGACCCAGGCTGATAGATAAACAAGGTAAACAGGGACCGACTGAGGTAGTTTCCGGATCCGTTTCTCCCCTCCCGCCTGCGCTGCATCAAACCAGCTCTGCATCGACGGCGAGTCGGCGATCAGTCGCTGCGCAAGCTGTTCTATACCCTCCACTCGCACGCAGCCTGAACTGAACGGACGCAGGGGTTTGTCGAACAGGTATTTTGACGGTGTATCGTGGAGATAGATCGAGTAAGGGTTCTCCATACCAAGTTTCAGTTGCCCCAGGGCATTGCCTGCACCCGGTGCCTGAATCATGCGGATATTGCCAGGCGCCTGCCAGTCGATCTCCTCGGCGGCGACATAGCTCCAGCTGCCATCCCGGTATTGCTGTACCCGAACCTGGTTTTCCGCCAGCCAGTTGATATCGGCACGGACCTTCGGCAACAGATCCTCACGCATAATCCGTCGCGGCACGGTCCAGTCGGGATTCACGGTGAGATAGCTAAGATCAGACTGAAAAGAGGGTGTCGGCCTTCTTGGGCGTCCGGTGATGGTTTTGGCATAGAGACTGACCTGGTCATTCTCCACCAGTTCGAGGAAGTAACCCGCGGGGCTGACCAGGATATAACGCTGACCCAGCTCTCTTGGCATCCAGCGCCAGCGCTCCAGGTTAACCTCGATCTGCGCCAAGCGCTGATCCAGGCTGCGATTCAGCTCTGCCAGGGTTTTCGGCCCAACCACGCTATCTTCAGCCAGCCCATGACGCGCCTGAAAACGTTTCAGAGACTCTGCCAGAGGCTGGTCGTAAAGATCGGGGGCGGTTTCCATAGCCAGCGGATCCGGCTGGGCATCACCCAGTTGAACGAGCCGCTCTCGCAACGCAGGCACCAGCACAGACTGGTCACCGGGCTCCAGCAGATCATCCAGTTGCAGCGGCTGTACTGAACCCTTTTTCAACAAAGCGCGATAGCGTCCGTACAGATCTACCAGTGCGAGATACTGGGGCGACCTGGGCGCCAGCACTTCCGCCCTTTCGCTGGGAGCGCGCTGCTGGAGCGCCAGCCAGGCCTGTTCCACCGGGTCGATATCGGGGCGCGGAAGATACCAGAGCCGATCAATGGCAGCCTCATCCCGCCCCCGACCTAGGTCGTTCATCAGGCGTATCAAGGCATCCGACAGCAGCAGATCTCTTACCCCAGGATCAGGTTCACGACTGAGGCGCACATCATGATAACGGGAGGCGGGCAGTCCCTGGGCGTAGGCGATATCCACCGCATTCAGCAGCGAGTCGATCAGCTCGATATCGGGGTGTTGTTCGGCATCATGCCAGAGATAGGGTGACTGAGAGCGTGCATAGAGGGCGTACAGACGTGACCAGTCCGGCGCGATTTCACCGACAGTCTGGATAACCTGTCCCTGCGCCGCCGGCACAGGGGCGGCAACGGCATTCAGCGCGCTTAGTGCGGTCAGTACGCTCAACAGCGTCGTCAGCAATAAACAGCGCAAGGGAGATCGATCAACAGGCATGGGCACACCCCCGACAAGCGGTGATGAGCCGGCATCCTTCGCCGGCTCCATGCCTTAACTATAGACCCCGCGGGCGCTCAGATCACCTCTGCGAGGTTACCTTTGCTCTCCAACCATTGCTTGCGGTCAGAGGAACGCTTCTTGGCCAGCAGCATATCCATGACTTCAAAAGTATCGTCGCCATCGGTCAACGTTAGTTGAACCAAACGGCGAGTATCCGGCGCCATGGTGGTTTCACGCAGCTGCATCGGGTTCATTTCACCGAGACCCTTGAAGCGCTGTACATTGATCTTGGCATTACGACGTTCAGCCTTGATTCGCTCAACGATGCCCTGCTTCTCCTCTTCATCCAGCGCGTAGTAAACCTCCTTGCCGGCATCGATACGATAGAGCGGAGGCATCGCCACATAGACATGACCCGCCGCCACCAGCGGGCGGAAATGCTGCACGAACAGTGCGCAGAGCAGCGTGGCGATATGCAGACCATCGGAGTCCGCATCGGCGAGGATACAGACACGGTTGTAGCGCAAGCCGTCGAGCTTGTCGGAGCCCGGATCGACACCGATCGCCACGGAGATATCGTGAATCTCCTGAGAGGCGAGAATCTCGCCGGACTCCACTTCCCAGGTGTTAAGAATCTTACCGCGCAACGGCATGATCGCCTGGAATTCACGGGAACGTGCCTGCTTGGCCGAACCACCGGCGGAGTCACCCTCCACCAGGAACAGCTCGGACTGGGTCATATCGCCACCAGAGCAGTCCGCCAACTTACCGGGCAGCGCTGGCCCCTGGGTTACCTTCTTGCGCACCACCTTCTTGTTGGAGCGCATGCGACGCTGGGCGTTGGCGATCACCAGCTCTGCGATCTTCTCGCCCTCCTCCACATGGCGGTTCAGCCAGAGGGAGAAGGCATCCTTCACAGTGCCGGAGATAAACGCAGCGATCTGGCGCGAGGAGAGGCGCTCCTTGGTTTGCCCAGCAAACTGTGGATCACGCATCTTCGCAGAGAGGATATAGCAGCAGCGCTCCCAGACATCCTCGGGGCTCAGCTTGACGCCACGCGGCAGCAGGTTGCGGATCTCACAGAACTCACGCATCGCATCAAGCAGGCCGGAACGCAGACCGTTGACGTGGGTACCGCCCTGGGCGGTGGGGATCAGGTTCACATAGCTTTCGGCGGTCACTTCACCACCCTCGGAGAGCCACTGCACCGCCCACTCCACGGCATCTTCGGTGCCCTGCAGGTGACCGGTAAACGGCTCGGCCGGCAAGGTTTCATAAACCTGGGTATTGCCCTTGAGGTAGGCCACCAGGCCATCCTCGTAATACCACTCCTCTTTTTCCTTCTTGGCGCCGCTAGCGTCAGTAAACACCACACGCAGTCCCGGGCAGAGAACCGCCTTGGCACGCAGGTTGTGCTTCAGCCGGGAAACACTGAACTTGGGGCTGTCAAAATACTTAGGATCGGGCAGGAAACGCAGCGTTGTGCCGGTGTTGCGCTTGCCGCAGGTATCCACGACCTCCAATTCGGAGACCTTTTCACCATCGGCGAAGCCGATCTTGTAGACCTGGCCATCGCGTTTGATCTCCAAGTTGAGCAGCTTGGACAGCGCGTTAACCACGGACACCCCCACACCGTGCAAACCGCCGGAGTAGGTGTAGTTGTCGTTGTTGAACTTACCGCCGGCGTGCAGGCGGGTCAGGATCAGCTCAACGCCGCTGACACCCTCTTCCGGGTGGATATCCACCGGCATACCGCGGCCATCATCACTGACCGACAGAGAGCCGTCATCATGCAGGGTGACATCGATGCGACGGGCATGGCCGGCCAGCGCCTCATCCACGGAGTTGTCGATCACCTCCTGCGCCAGGTGGTTGGGGCGATCGGTTTCGGTATACATACCCGGACGCCGTTTTACCGGGTCCAGCCCGCTCAGTACTTCAATCGCTTCAGCGTTATATTGCTTCGACATCCGTTTTTGTCCTGTAATCAATCTGCGCTTGCCGGCAGCGGCGTCGGCTCAGGAAGCTCGATGCGCCCTTCGGCAAAGGCGAAAATAGCGGGAATCAATTGCTCAAACCGGTCAAAACCGTGGCTGCCGCCGGGCTGCACGAACTGAGTCGAGCCCCGGTATTTATCCACAGCCTGGCGATAATCCAGGGTTTCATCCGCGGTCTGCACCAGCAGCAGGTAGCGCGACGGATCAACCGGTGCCGACGAATCCAGCGCCAGCAACTGGTGTAGATGCTCGTCGGTCAGCTCATACTGCTCGTTGGTGTAGATATTACTGGTGTCGCCGAGCCAGTCACGCAGCAGATCGTAGGGACGTACCGCGGGATTCACCAGCACCGCGCTCAACGCCTCGCCCCTCGCAGCGGCGGCTTCTACCAGGAAACTGCTGTAATAGCCGCCCAGGGAGCTGCCCACCAGCACAACCTGCTCACCGGCACACTGCTCAAGCTCGGTATTCAGTTGTTCCATGGCTTTCTCAGGCCAGTGCGACAGCGCCGGGCAACGAAAACGCTCCGCCTTGCCCTGTTGCTGCAGCGCCTGCTCAAAGAGCTGAGCCTTCCAGGAGGCCGGCGAGCTGTTGAAGCCGTGCACATAGATATATACCGGATCGGCCATCAGCAACACCTGTTCAGAATCAGTTGAATGGCGGGAACGTTACCCAAGCTCCGGTTCCGGCGCAACCGCGTCCACTCGCACAAGCCCCGACTCTACAGAGCCATCGGGATCCAGCCGGTACCAGCGGTAGCCGGGCTGAGAGTCCGGCCCCTCACTTTCCAGCAGGAAATCGCTCTGTGCCGGTCGGAACTGCACGCTGGTGGATGGGGAACACCAGAACTGCGCGCCGGCGATAGTTCGCACCTGGGACTGATGCAGATGACCACAGATCACCGCCTTCACCTGAGGAGCAGCCGCCACCAGTTCGGTGAAGGCTGCAGCGTTACCCAGCATGATCTCATCCTGCCAGTCACTGCCGGTGGATAGCGGGTTGTGATGCAAAGCGATCAGCACCGGCCGCTCAGGGGATTGAGCCAAACGCTGCTGCAGCCAGTGCAGCTCTTCCTCATTGAGTGAACCGCTGCCGCGGCCATCGGGATAGCTGCTCGAATCCAGCAACAGCAGGCGCCAGTAGCCCAGATCGACCTCTTCCTGCCCACAGGGCATGGAGGTTGCGGCGCGCATGGCGTCGATTTCATCGTGGTTACCGGGAATCCAGTGTCTCTCTCCAGGAAGCGGCGCCAGTATGTCGAGCAGACGCCGGTATGCCTGGGCCTCGCCGTGGTGAACAAGATCACCGGTCAGCAGTAGATGGTCGATGGGCTGGTCGATACCCATGAGATGCTCTACGACCCGGGCCAGTTGCCGGTCCGCATCGATATCGCGAAACAGCTGCCCCGGTTGCGGCATCAGGTGACAATCGGTGAGCTGCAGCAGGTAGATCGAATCGGAGTGAGCTTCAGCCAACGAACACAGGCTCCATCAGGTGGCCATGACTGAGGCACTGGCTCAGACACTCGCCGAGAAAGTCGTTTAACTGGGCTTTCTCATCCGGCTGATGCATCTGTGGGTTTGGATAGGGGTAACGCCCGGAGAGCTGACGGCGCTGACGGATACAGATCACCTCTGCCATACCGGCGTCATGATAGAGTCGCACCAGCAGCTGTGGCGCATCCAGCCAGCGGGAGTCGCTCTCCAGCTGCTGACTCACCATCACCGTGGTGGTGTAGCGGAAACGCTCCTCGACCTGCAGCCGCACGACCGCACTGCGCCCCTGCCAGCTGATCTGGTACTCACGCTGATCCTGAGTATCCAGATCCGGCAGCAGCTTCAGCAGCCGTGCATAGTTAGCTTCGCAGACAGAACCCTGTCGCGACAGGTCGGGTACATACTTGCGTTTCATCGTTACTCTGCCAGTTCCTCGTTACGACTCGCTATTTCGAATAGTTTGGCGATTCAATTCAAGCCACTGTAGACCAATTATCGCCGGTCCACTATTGATGCGCCCGTTACGCACAAGTTCAAGGGCCTCATCCGCAGCCAGGACACGCACGCGAATATCCTCCCCCTCTTCCGCCAGGCCATGGACACCACCCACATCCCGGGCATCGATACAGGCAAACGCCAGGTCGATCCACTCATCGCAGGCGCCGGGGCTGGGCAGAAAACGGGTGATTTTCTTCACGCCGCTGAGCTTGATACCCGCTTCTTCTTCACTTTCACGGATCGCCACATCCTCGACGCTTTCCCCCTCTTCAACAATACCGGCGACCAGTTCAAGCAACCAGGGGCCTTCGGGCGCATCCAGAGCACCGATCCGGAACTGCTCGACCAGCACCACGGCATCCTGGCGTGGATCATAGAGCAGCACGCAGACCGCACTGCCGCGACGGAAAATCTCACGAGTGATACGGACCTCGCCGCCATGATAACGCTGATGACTGAGTGTCAGGCGGTGCATCTTGAAGTAACCATCGAATACACGCTGGTCTTCTTCGATGCGGTAGTCGTCCCTGCCAAATTCGGCCTGCCACGTTTTCTGCATTGTCGCTCCCCTGTTTGAGATCGACTTACTATAACGCGTTTAGCGGGGGGCTGGCGAAGCCAGAGAAAAATCCATGGCTTCACCGGGAGGGAAAGGTCAACTCAGGCGCTGCGACGACCAATCGGAGATGGGCGTGGTATGCGCCTCGATGAGATATAAAGCGCGTTACCGCCTATCGCCTTGGCTTCTTTCTTCGCCTCGGCGGCAAGCTCCGCGACGTCATGGCAGCTGGAGCATTTGTAAGGATCCGGGTGCACCACACCGATCGCCAGACTCAGCAGCGGGAAAAACGCTTTCTGTCCGTTACGGTCCTGCGCCCAGATCCCCCCCGCCTCGAGGTCGTCGGCACGGCAGAGCGCCTGCACCCGCTCTTCAAAGGCAGAGAGAATCGACTCACAGGTTTTTCGCCAGTCGTGGTGACGGAACAGCACGACAAAATCATCGCCGCCCACGTGTCCCAGGTAGTTATCGTCGGCGGAAACAAAACGCACCAGCAGCTCGCCGAGCTCGCGGATCACCTCATCACCGCGGGTGTAGCCGTAACAGTCATTGAAGGGTTTGAAGTGATTGAGGTCGAAATAGGCCACATGAAAGTCACACGCCTGCTGCAGCAGCCGGTCCACCTCAGAGTTGATCGGCACATTGCCGGGTAACATGGTCAACGGATTGGCGTAGCGGGCGTTGCGGATTTTCAGCTCCGTCATACGCTTCAGCAGATCGCGCACGTTCGCCATACCGACGTAACAGCCATCTTCAATAACCACCAGATCCTGCTGGATCAGCACCGAGTCCTCCTGCTCGGTAACCATCAGCGACACCCGCTCCAACGGCATATCACTGGGCACAATCAGCGCATCCTTACGCATCAGACGTGTGACCGGCTTCTGCTCGTAGAGCGCACGACCATACTGCGCCGAGAACAGCTCGAGCAGATCGGCTCTGCGCACCACCCCAACCGGCTCACCATCCACCAGCACCGGGACAGCGATAATCTGTGAGTCGTTGCGGAAGATCTCGTTCACATCCTTCAGCAGATCTTCGGAGGATACTGCCGGAATACTGCGCACCAACACCCGGGCGGTATCCGCCTGAGCGAGCATCCGCATATCGCCCCGGTTCTGCAGGTAGCCGTGACGCACCACCAGGGGCTCCATCAACAGGCCCGGCTCCGGTGCCGGTCGACCCAGCAGAAACCCCTGACCATAGCGCACCCCCATCTCCTGCAGGGTATGCAGCTCTTCAAGGGTTTCTATCCCCTCGGCGATGATCTTGCAGTCCAGGGTATGGCCAATATTACAGATAGAGCGCACGAACTCGCGCTTAACCGAATCCTTGTCGATGCCCCGGACAAAGTGCATATCGATCTTGACGTAATCGGGATGCAGCTCCGACCAGAGCTTGAGCCCGGAGTAGCCGCTACCCAGGTCATCAATGGCGATATGAAAACCCATTTCACGGTAGTGCTCCACGGCGGAACGGGTCAGGCCGTGATGATCGAAGGGGTGCTGCTCGGAAAGCTCGATGACGATGTTTTCGCGGGGAATACCCAGTTCTTCAAGCAGTTCAGCGGTAAAGCCGTGCTGATGTTCTGGAGTGCTCAACAGCGAGGCGGAGACATTGAGAAACAGCTTGCCCTGCATCCCGAGCGCGGAAAAACTCTCGATGGAGCAGCGCCGGCACAAAAGCTCAAGACGATGCAGCAGATGATTACGAATCGCCGCGTTGAACAGATGATAGGGAGAGTGCAGAGAAGTGCCCCTGGGGCCGCGAATCAGCGCCTCGTGACCGAGACACTCTCCCGTCGAGAGATCGACTATGGGCTGAAAAACCGGGTAGAGCCGCTGCTCGCGAATAATATCCGCCAGCAGCTCCGCTTCCGCCTGTCCAGTATCAACTTCTTCATCCTTAAAACCGCGCTGATCCATCTGCAACCACCTGAAAAACAACTGCTCAATGGTTCAGTTTATGGCAGTGCCATGACAGCGCGGTGACAGATGACAGGGGGTTCAGGCGACCTCCATCTCGCCAATGGAGAAGCGGCGCAGCTGCTGTATCTCCTCGGCCCAGATATCGGGATCGATCGTCTCCAGCACCAGCGGAATCTCCTCGAAGCGGGAGTCCTGCATGATGTAGCGGAACACCGCCCAGCCGATCTCACCCTGCCCAAGGCTGTGGTGGCGATCGACACGACTGTCGAGCACGGCCTTGGAATCGTTGATATGCATACCACGCAGGTATTCAAAGCCCACCGTGCGGGCGAAGTCCGCAAAGGTCGCTTCACAGGCTTCGGTGCTGCGCAGATCATAGCCCGATGCGAAGGTGTGACAGGTATCCAGACAGACGCCAACGCGGGACTTGTCTTCCACCTGATCGATGATCTCGGCCAGTTGTTCGAAGCGGCAGCCCAGGTTGGAGCCCTGACCTGCGGTATTCTCGATCACCGCCGTGACATCCGATGTTTTGTCCAGCGCCAGGTTGATCGACTCGGCAATCCGCGCCAGGCATTCAGTCTCGCTGATCTTGCGCAGATGGCTGCCTGGATGGAAGTTCAACAGGGTCAAACCCAGCTGCTCGCAGCGCTGCATCTCATCGATAAAAGCGTTGCGCGACTTCTCCAGCGCATCCGCTTCCGGATGTCCCAGATTGATCAGGTAACTGTCGTGAGGCAGGATCTGATCGGCGCGAAAACCGTGCTTCTCACAGTTTCGCTTAAAGGCATCGATACTCTTGCTGGTCAACGGCTTGGCGTCCCAGCGACGCTGGTTCTTGGTGAACAGCGCAAAGGCGTTGGCGCCGATTTCGGCAGCATTCAGCGGCGCGTTTTCCACACCGCCGGAAGCGCTGACGTGAGCTCCTACGTAGTACATAACTCTCCCAAACTAAATCGTAGCGAGCGGCTCGTGGGCAAGGCGCACGGGTCGCGCAGTAGATTTATTACAGTTTGCAGGCACCACCCAGGCAGTCGTCAAAATCCATCGATTCCAGCTCTTCCTTTTCCGCATGCAGGGTGCGGATACGGCCCAGCAGCTGGCCTTCGGTGCTGTCGTTGGCTTCAACTCCGGCGCGCTCGAAAACGGCCAGCAGTGCGCTCAGTTCTTCCAGGTTCAGTTCGTGCATGATTTGCTCCCACTTGGGTTTAGGCAGGTTTAAACAGGTTGCAGCTGCTCTACCATCAGCTGCAGATTCCGCTGACCGCGGAACTCATTCACATCCAGCCGGTAGACCACTTCAACCTCGGTCACCGACTGATCCGGCCACTGCCGGGTATCTATATTAAAGGCGATGGCGTCCAGCGCCATGCCCGATTGCGGTTCCATCAGCACCAGCTTGAGATGACGCTGACCAACGATACGTTGCTGCAGCAGGCGAAAACGGCCATCGAAACGTGGCTCCGGGAATTGGTGCCCCCAGGGGCCCGCCTCACGGATCAGCTCCGCCAGCTCGATAGTGAACTGCTCCGCACGCAGCGCGCCATCGGTCACGACCCTGCGGGTCAGCGCCGCTTCATCCAGCTGCCGCCGCACCTCCTGATCGAAGGCCTCGCGAAAAGTCGTCATTGACTCTTCCGACAGGGTCAGCCCCGCCGCCATGGCGTGACCACCAAATTTTTTGATCAGCCCGGGATGACGGGCATCGATCGCCGCCAGGCCATCGCGGACATGGAAACCGTTGATGGAGCGCGCCGACCCCTTGATCTCACCGTTATCCCCCGGCGCAAAGGCGATCACCGGCCGATGCACCCGCTCCTTGATCCGCGACGCCAGGATACCAATCACGCCCTGGTGCCAGCCCGGATCGAACAGAGACAGACCATAGGGCAAGGCATCGTCATCGAGCTGCAGCTGCTCCAGCAGCACCAGCGCCTGCTGCTGCATCTCCTGCTCGATGCCACGACGCTCCTTGTTAAGGTCATCCAGGGTGCGCGCCAGATCCAGGGCGTAGTCCTGGTCATCACTGAGCAGACACTCGATGCCGATCGACATATCTTCCAGGCGGCCAGCGGCATTCAGCCGCGGCGCCAGGGCAAAGCCGAGATCGGTGGCGCAGAGGATATCGCGACGCCGCCCAGCGACCTCGATCAGCGCCAGAATACCGGGCCGCGCCTGACCGGCGCGGATCCGCTGCAGCCCCTGATACACCAGGGTGCGGTTGTTGCGCTCCAGCGCCACCACATCCGCCACCGTGCCCAGCGCCACCAGATCGAGAAAGCTGGCCAGGTTGGGCGGCTGGATCCCCTGCTCGGCAAACCAGTTCGCTTCTGTCAACGCGCGGCGCAGCGCGATCATGACATAGAAGATCACACCGACACCGCAGGTGGACTTGGCCATAAAGTCACAGTCCGGCTGGTTCGGGTTAACGATGGCGCAGGCCGCTGGCAGCTCTTCGCCAGGCAGGTGGTGATCGGTCACCAGCACATCGATCCCCAGCTGCCGGGCGCGTTCGACACCCTCGATACTGGAGATACCGTTATCCACGGTGATGATCAGCCCCGGCTCCTGGGTGGCCGCCACCTCGACAATTTCCGGGCTCAGGCCGTAACCGAACTCAAAGCGGTTAGGTACCAGGTACTCGACACTGGCGGCACCGAACTGGCGTAAAGCCAGCACGGCCAAAGAGGTACTGGTCGCACCGTCACAGTCGAAGTCACCAACTATCAGGATCGCCTCACGCCGCTGCAGCGCCTGCACCAGCCGCGTCACCGCCGCCTCCATGCCATGCATGGCGGAATCGGGCAGCAACTCCTTCAACTGGCGACCCAGCTCATCCGGTGTGTTGATACCGCGGCTGGCATAAATGCGCGCCAGTACCGGATGCAAACCTGAAAGCGCGCTCGGCAGGTGCTCGGGCGCGGGACGTCGTTCAATAAAAGATGAGGTCATGGTGTTACGGTTGCAGCGCTCTCTGATGGCAAGGGAGCCGGAAATAGTTGACTGGTTTTACCGCTCAGGTAATAGGCGACGAGCCCTACCCACTCACGCAGAGCGGTCTCGGTATCGCGCAGATTCTCCCACAGGCTTGGGTCAAGCCGGGCGCCATTGGCGCTCAGCGCACGATAATCCACAGGGTACGCGGTAATACCCCAGCCCTGGCGGCGAAACACGCCGATCGAGCGCGGCATATGAAACGCCGAGGTCACCAGCAGCCAGTTGCCCTCAGGCACACCGCCCAGCTCATCCAGGGTATAAACGGCGTTTTCATAGGTGTTGCGGGAGTTACGCTCGATCATCACCCGGTCCGACAAACCCAGACTCTGCAGATAACCGGCCGCCACATCACCACCACGAAACTCCGGCCGCAGCGCCGAACCGCTACCGCCGGTGAAGACGATCTTCGCGTTGGGGAACTGGCGCGCCAGCATCGGGATCATCATCAGCCGCTCACCGGCCTGATTGACCTGGGGCTGTCCCCAAAACTCACTCTCCTCCGCCAGCTCACCGCCACCCAGCACCACAATTCCCTGCACATTAGTCAGTTGCTGCGGCTGTGGAAAACGTTTTTCCAGCGGCATCAGCAGCGCATCGCCCAGAGGCATCAGCATAAACAGCAGGAACAGGATCAGATTGCAGCCGAGCAGCACGCCGCCGAAGCGCTTCCAGCCGACCCAGAGGCTGAACAATCCAAGTAGCAGCATCCACACCAGCAGATGATCGGGGCGGGCAAAAAACCAGAACAGCTTGGAAACAGTGAAAAAACTATCCATGGCGCCCTCCCTGCTAAGGAGTCCGGAACGGGAGAAGGAGAAAAAGGCCCGGAGATCTCCGGGCCTTCAGCAGATCAGTCGCGATGTACCCGCGACGCGATAAACGACTGCACGGCGGCGATATCGTTATCGATTACATCGAGGCGCTCTTCACGCTCAAACAGATCGGCAAGGTGCTCCGGCAGTGCCGGACCTTCCAGACCCGCCTTGATCACCGGCTCAGGGAATTTAACCGGGTGAGCGGTAGCCAGAGTGATCATCGGCACCGACTTGTCACGCCAGCACTCGCGCGCGGCCTTGACGCCGATGGCGGTGTGCGGATCGAGCAGGTAACCGGTTTCGGCATGCACGTCGGCGATGGTCTGGCAGGTGGTTTCGTCGTCGGCACAGGCGCTGTCGAACAGTTCGCGCACTTTTTCCCAACGCGCCGCATCCAGCTTGACCGGCTCTTTCTTGAAGCGGTCCATCAGCTCGCTGATGGCGGCGCCGTCACGGTCGTAAACATCGAACAGCAGACGCTCGAAGTTGGAGCTGACCATGATATCCATAGACGGTGACAGCGTATGCACCAGATCGCCCTTGGACATATCGTTGCCGCTGATCACGCGGTGCAGGATGTCGTTGCGGTTGGTGGCGACTACCAGCTGCTGGATCGGCAGACCCATCTGCTTGGCCAGGTAACCGGCGAAAATATCGCCGAAGTTACCGGTCGGAACAGAGAAGGCCACCGGACGATGGGGACCGCCCACTGCCAGAGACGCGGAGAAGTAGTACACGATCTGGGCCATGATGCGCGCCCAGTTGATCGAGTTGACCGCACCCAGCTTCAGCCCTTTCAGGAAGGCCTGATCGGCGAAGCTGTCCTTGACCATCTGCTGGCAGTCATCGAAGTTGCCTTCCAGCGCGATGTTGTAGACGTTGTCGGCCAGAATGGTGGTCATCTGACGACGCTGCACTTCGGATACGCGGTTGTGCGGATGCAGGATGAAGATATCCAGGTGCTCGGAGTGGCGGCAGCCCTCGATAGCGGCGGAGCCGGTATCGCCGGACGTAGCGCCCATGATCACCAGACGCTCGCCGCGCTCGGCCAACACGTGATCCATCAGGCGGCCCAGCAGCTGCAGGGCGAAATCCTTGAACGCCAGGGTCGGGCCGTGGAACAGCTCCAGCACCCACTCGTTGGTGCCCAGCTCTTTCAGCGGCGCAACGGCGGAGTGGTTAAAACCGGCATAGGTCTCATCGACCATGCGCTTGAGGTCTTCATCCTTGATGCAGGTATCGACGAACGGCTTGATCACCTTGAACGCGAGATCCGCGTAAGAGAGACCTGACCAGGAAGCGATCTCTTCCTGAGAGAAGGTCGGCAGCTGTTCCGGCACGTAAAGGCCGCCATCGCTGGCAAGCCCTGCAAGCAGTACATCGGCAAACTCAAGCTTCTCAGCCTTGCCGCGGGTAGAGATATATTTCATGGTTCTATTAACCTCAATCTGCCAGATGTTCGACGCGGATACGTACCACTTCGCCGAGGATATCCGGCAGCGCTTCGATCTCGCGGATCGCTTCGTTCATGGTGCTTTCAGCCACACGCTGGGTCATCATGATCACCGGCACCTGCGCTTCGCGGGTCTGTTTCTGAATGATCGCTTCGATATTGATGCCCTTTTCACCCAGGATACGGGTGACGTGCGCCAGAACCCCCGGACGCTCCACCGCCTGCAGACGCAGGTAGTAACCGGTCACTACATCGTCCACCGGCAGCATCGGCAGCTCGGACAGCTGACCCGGCTGGAACGCCAGGTGCGGTACGCGGTTATCACGGTCGGCGGTCAGGGTGCGGACCACATCGACAATATCGGCCACCACGGCAGAAGCGGTCGGTTCAGCACCGGCGCCGCTGCCGTAGTACAGGGTCTGGCCAACGGCATCGCCATCCACCAGGATCGCGTTCATCACACCGTTAACGCTGGCCAGCAGCGTGGACTGCGGGATCAGGGTCGGGTGCACGCGCAGCTCGATGCCCTGCGGAGTACGGCGGCTCAGGCCCAGATGCTTGATACGGAAGCCCAGTTCCTCGGCGTACTGCACATCTTCGGTGGTGATCTTGCTGATCCCCTCGGTGTACGCCTTTTCAAACTGCAGCGGCACGCCGTAGGCGATGGAAGCCAGGATGGTCAGCTTGTGCGCGGCATCGATACCCTCGACGTCGAAGGTCGGATCGGCTTCGGCATAGCCCAGCTCCTGGGCTTCGGCCAGCACGTCATCGAAAGCGCGACCCTTCTCGCGCATCTCGGACATGATGTAGTTGCCGGTGCCGTTGATGATGCCGGCGAGCCAGTTGATCTTGTTGGCCGCCAGACCTTCACGGATCGCCTTGATAATCGGGATACCGCCAGCAACCGAGGCCTCGAACGCGACCATGACGTTCTTTTCCTGCGCCGCAGCGAAGATTTCATTACCGTGCACCGCGATCAGCGCCTTGTTGGCGGTGACCACGTGCTTGCCATTGGCGATAGCGGTCAGCACCAGGTCACGAGCGGTCTCGTAACCACCGATCAGCTCGACAACGATGTCGATCTCAGGATTGGTAGCGACAGCGAAAATGTCGTTGGTAATCTGAATACCGGTGGTATCACAGGCGGGGTTTTCATGCCGCGTGCCAATCTGCTCGACAATAATTTTACGTCCAGCACGACGCGCAATCTCTTCAGCGTTACGCATGAGCACATTGAAAGTACCGCCACCGACGGTGCCAAGACCACAGATTCCAACTTTTACCGGTTTCAAACAACACCTCGCTTTGCTTGTCAAAACAACCCGTTAGCCCCGCCACCCGATAAAATCCGCTGCTGCGGTTTCGCTGTGGTGACGGTTCGTGACTTCTCGCGGGCGAAAAATGGGCCCTAGTATAGCAAACCCCGCTCGCCTGCATCCATTTACTCGGCGGGATAACTGCTCATAGTTGGCCACAAAAAAGGCGGGTGCGTCTCACGCACCCGCCCGGATAACCTTCCTGCAGTATCAACTGCTGAATCAGATCTCCAGGATCTGCTTCAGACGCTCCGCCGGCACGTAGCCCGGCAGCATCTGACCATTGTCGAGAATCAGCGCCGGTGTACCGTTTACACCCAGCTGCTGCCCGAGGTGGAACTGATCCAGCACCGGATTCTCGCAATTCACCGGTTCCAGCGCTTCACCCGCCTTGGCACGGTTCATCAGCTCGCGTCGCTCTTCGCCGGGTTCAGCACACCAGATTGCTGACATTTTGCCCGCAGCAGCGGAGCGCTCACCACCACGCGGAAAGGCGAGATAGTCGACCTCTATACCCATCTCGTTCAGCGTTTCAACCTCGGAGTGCAGGCGGCGGCAGTAAACGCAGTCCACATCGGTAAACACCTGGATCCGCGCCTTGCGCTCCCCTTTGGCCGGGAACACCACGCGCTGCTCGGCAGGGATCTTCGCCAGGGCATCAACGCGCACCTTCTGCATCCGCTGCTCGGTCAGGTTGACCAGGCCACGCCCCTGCTCCAGGTGAAACAGCTCGCCGGAAAGTACGTACTCTCCTTCGCTATCGGTGTAGAGCACCTCACCGCTGCTCAAGACCACCTCAAAGAGGCCATCCATAGGCGTAGCCGTTACCGACTCAACATCCAGCCGGCTATCAACACTCTTGATACGCTCAGCGATCTTGTTGTTTGCATCCTCTGCAGCCTGAGCGCCCTGCGCTACTACCAACATCAACATCGCAGCCACTAACGCCCGCATGCCACTCTCCCGAAAGTAAAAGCCTGAAAAAGCCTGAAAGATTGAAAAATCCGTTATTTGTCAGTCTACCACCGACCTCACCCGGAAGCCCGCAATCAGCCCCGCGGATGATGCTCCCTGTGCAGCGCCTGCAACCGCGCGGTAGCGATATGGGTATAGATCTGTGTGGTCGACAGGCTCGAATGTCCTAACAGCATCTGCACCACACGCAAGTCCGCGCCGTGATTGAGCAGATGAGTGGCAAATGCGTGGCGCAATACGTGGGGTGATAACGGCTTATCGATCCCCGCTTCCACCGCATAGCGCTTGATCCGATGCCAGAAGGTCTGGCGCGTCATCGCCTGCCCAAGCCTGCTCAGGAACAACTCTTCGATACGCGGATCGTCGCCAAGTTCCGGACGACCCTCACGCAGGTAGCGGGTCAGCCAGCTCAGGGCCTCATCCCCCACCGGCACCATGCGCTCCTTGTCACCCTTGCCGATCACCCGCAGCACACCCATGCGCCGATTCAGCTCCTCGAGCCTAAGCCCCACCAGCTCGGATACGCGCAGACCACAGGCATATAGCAGTTCCAGCATGGTGCGGTCACGCAAACCCAGCGCGGTGCCGGTATCCGGCGCCGCAAGCAGAGCCTCCACATCGGCTTCGGTCAGCGTTTTCGGCAGCGGACGGCCTCGTTTTGGGCTATCGATATTGAGCGTCGGGTCGGCAGCAATCATCTGTTCACGCAGCAGATAACGGTAGAAACCCCGTAACGTTGAGAGCAAACGAGAGGTAGAGGTGGGACGCAGTTGCTGCTCAATACGCCAGTGCAGATGGCGCTGCAGATCGGCACGCACCACCTCGAGCAGCGCCAGCCCCCGCTCATTGAGCCAGCAGGCAAAATGACTCAGGTCACGCTGATAGGAGGAGCGGGTGTTATCGCTCAAACCACGCTCAAGCCAGAGGTGATCGAGATATTGAGCGATAAGAGCTTGATCAGGTTCGGCGGGCTGTTTCGCCCGCCGACGTCGATCTGGTTTCAACGATAAACCTCGGCGGAGCGGATCTGCTGAAACTCCAGCGGATAGGTGATGATGCCTCGATCCAGGCGCTGCTCGATCAGCAGAGTATTGCCATTCTCGACTTCGACAATACGCCCTTCGAAGCGGTTACCCAGGTCGGTTTTCACCCGCACCGGGTGCCCCTGCATCGCAGCCAGCTGAGACAACTCGGTAGGACGATAGCGCTTAGGCTCAGGCTTGAGCGCTCGTTTCGGCATGCCGGCAAAGATGTCTGGCACCATGACGACCTGTTCAGCCTCTGGAGCAGCTGCAGTCTCTGCCTCAACCGCATCAGAAATTTCTGCCTCAGCAACCTCAGCTTCCGCACCCTCAGCCAGAACAGCCTCAACCGCTTCATCCATGGAGATCGCCTCCTCGCCAGCCAGCGACTCATCACCCTGCGCAGGCATAGGCACAGGTTCAACCTGAATACGACTCCAGTCGATGCTGTTAACCGCCACCGGCTCACCGTTCAGACGCACCGCAAGGTTGAGACGCTCAATCATATCGCCGGGCGACCCAAGCGCCGCCATGACCTCCGGTCCCAGCCCTCCCGGCGGACGCATGGTCAGCATCAGACTGCCGCCAGGCTGATTCACACCGCTGTAGATATCCCAGAGGAGCTCCGGCAGATCGACGCCGGAAGCCAGCAGAGTACGCTCCATCAACTGACGATGATCGGCCAGATAGGCATCCACCTCGACGCCGGCCTGTTCGGCACAGAAGCTGTTACGGCGCTGGTTGTAGCCACCATCCTGATAGCTTACCTCCAGCTTGCGCAGGCGTGGATTCGCGGCAAGAAGCTGGGCCGGCACCAGGTCATCACTGGCGACGGAGAACTCAAGCTCAACAGTGGAACTACCGAACTGATTGGCGGAAAAATCGGTATTCAGCGTCACCCGGCGGTTGTAGCGATCCACATCGAGCCCGACCACCATATCGGAGACAAAGCGTGAATAGCCCATCTGACGCATCTCGGCTACGCCCAACTGCTGCAGATCACCACAGGCCAGCGCCTCGGGACTCACCGCCAGCGGATTCGCTTCCATGGCCAGCGCCGCCTGCTGTTCGATACTTTTAACCAGGCCGCTATCCAGGCCTACCTCGGCCTGTTTAACCACCAGACTCAGACGCCCTGGCCAGTCACCGGACTCGATACGGCCCTGTGGATTGAAAAAGAAGAAGGGATCATCGGAGCGAACACGGATCGATTGCACCGGAATGCGGATGCCGTCCTGAGTCAGTGTGATATTGATACCGTCGACGCCCACCTCACCGCGGGGATCCGCGTAGATAGCGTCATATTCGATCTGCGCCTGACCACTGACCTGCACGGCCAGATCGTCCACGAAGGTCTTTACCTGATACCAGTAAAAGCCATACATACCACCGAGCGCCAACGCCAGCAGCAGGACCAGTAAGAACAACCAGGTGGCGAGTTTGCGCATCGGCCACTCCTTTCGTTTTTATCCCTGTTTGGTTCGGATTCTATGTCCGCCGAGCCTAAAAGGCGAGATGCTATCGCGGCGAAATGCCGAACAGCCCCAGACATAGACTACCGCCATCATAACGGAAAGAAGTATCGCTCAATGTAGGTATATATCAACAAAAAGGGCGACCCTAGGGCCGCCCTTCTCGGAAGCTGATGCGATTAAATCGCTTAACCCAGCTTTTCCTTGATACGTGCAGACTTACCGCTACGCTCACGCAGGTAGTACAGTTTAGCCTGACGTACGTCACCACGACGCTTAACCTCGATACCTTCTACAGTCGGGCTGTAGGTCTGGAAGGTACGCTCAACGCCAACACCGTGGGAGATTTTACGTACGGTGAAAGCAGAGTTCAGGCCGCGGTTACGCTTGCCGATTACAACGCCTTCAAACGCCTGCAGACGGCTACGAGTGCCTTCTACTACGCGTACCTGGATAACAACGGTGTCACCCGGTGCAAATGCCGGTACTTCTTTACCAGTCTGTTCAGCTTCGATCTGCTGAATAATTGTGTTTTTGCTGCTCATCGCTCGCTCCTAATTTTCACCCGCTGGCCCTTTGGCCTCGCGGATATATTCGCTTAACAGCGCCTGCTGTTCCGGGTTCAGCTCGATCTGTTCCAGTAAGTCCGGGCGTCGCTCCGAGGTACGTCCAAGCTGCTGCTTGAGCCGCCAGCGCCTTATCTGCTCGTGATTGCCGCTGAGCAGTACATCAGGCACCTGCATACCATCGAGCGTTTCAGGCCGCGTGTAATGGGGACAGTCGAGCAAGCCTTCGTAGAAGGAATCCTCCACGGCAGAGTCGCTGTGACCGAGAACCCCCGGCACCAGACGCGCTACCGCATCCACCATCACCATCGCCGGCAACTCGCCGCCGCTGAGAACAAAGTCGCCGAGAGACCACTCTTCATCGACTTCAGACTGGATCAGACGCTCATCGATTCCCTCGTAGCGACCCGCTACCAGAATCAGCTTCTGCGCCTGTGCCAGCTCAGCAACTCCGGACTGATCCAGCTTTCGCCCCTGGGGGGAAAGATAGATCACCCGGGCATCGTCGCCCGCCGCAGCTTTCGCCGCCTGGATCGCATCACGCAGCGGTTGAACCTTCATCAGCATGCCGGGCCCTCCGCCGTAGGGGCGGTCATCCACGGTACGGTGCCGGTCATGCGTGAAATCACGCGGGTTCCAGCACTCAACGCTGATCAGCTCATTACGTACTGCTCGTCCGGTAACGCCGTAGCGGGTGACCGCTTCGAACATCTCCGGGAACAGGGATACGATCCCGAACCACATGATTCAGAACTCCGGGTCCCAATCGACCCGCATAGTGCCTGAATCCAGATCAATCTCTTTTATCACCTGATCCGGCAGCCAGGGCAGCAGACGCTCTTCGCGATCGATGCTGTCTTCGGTGCCTTTAACCACCAGCACATCATTCGCGCCGGTTTCCATCAGATGATCAACCCGACCCAGCAACTCGCCGGATTCGGTATATACCAACAGGTTTTCCAGCTGGCTCCAGTAATACTCGCCCTGCTTCAGGTCTGGCAGCGCCGATTTGGGCACTGCAATGTCGAGGTTCGCAAAGAGCCTCGCCTGCTCAGGGGTCTCGATACCGTCCAGCTTGGCAATCAGGCCCTTGCCGTGCTTTTTACCGCCAACCCGCTTCAGCTCGGTCCAAACACCGTTCTTGCGAATCAGCCACGGCGAGTAGGTCAGAATATCGTCCATCTTATCGGTGTAGGAGAAGACCTTGATCCAGCCCTGCACACCATAAGTGGAGGTAAAGCGTCCGAGGGTAACTACATCCTCTTCGCTGTATTCACTCATTCTAACCAAGCCTGCCCGTCAACCTTACTCTGCTGCTTTACGTGCGTCTTTCAGCAGCGCAGCAACACGCTCAGACGGCTGAGCGCCTTTGCCGAGCCAGTATTCGACACGTTCCAGGTTAACGCGCAGTTTTTCTTCCTGACCGCGAGCGATCGGGTTGAAGAAACCGACCCGCTCAATAAAGCGGCTGTCACGCGCAAAACGCGAATCGGCAACAGTAATGTGATAGAACGGACGCTTTTTAGCGCCACCACGAGACAAACGAATAGTGACCATGCGGACCCCTTTATTTCGCGGGATGGGTTTTAAGATCGCCCATCGTGATTGTTTCCTTTCGACCAGCGCCAAACGCCGGAGAAAGGGCCTTGCCTTGCAACCTGTCACAAACGCGCTTAGCGCACCCTGACAGGCTGACAAAAATCAGGGCGGTGATTCTACGTGAATACACCGCCCGATAAAAGCTGTTTCGTGCAGTTTTTAGCCAGCACCCCCAGGCGCCGGCACCAGGGTCAGAAGCGGGGGAAACCGCCGCCGCCACCCATGCCCGGCGGCAGCATGCCTTTCATGCCGCGCGCCATCTTGGCCATGCCACCCTTGGAGCCAAATTTCTTCATCATTTTGGCCATCTGCTTGTGCTGCTTAAGCAGGCGGTTTACGTCCTGGATCTGGGTGCCGGAACCCATCGCGATACGACGCTTGCGGGAACCGCTGATAATATCCGGGTTGCGGCGCTCTTTCGGCGTCATCGAGTTGATGATCACCTCGAACTGCTTCATCCCCTGCTCGGCTTGGGCGCTCTGCGCGGCCTGAGCCATCTGGCCCATACCCGGCAGTTTTTCCAGCATCGACATCATGCCGCCCATGTTGTTCATCTGCTGCAGCTGCTCGCGGAAGTCTTCCAGGTCAAAGCCTTTGCCCTTGGAAACCTTCTTGGCGAATTTCTCCGCCTTGGTCTTGTCGATCTTGCGCTCGGCTTCCTCGATCAGGGAGAGCACGTCGCCCATACCGAGGATGCGGGAGGCCACACGATCCGGGTGGAACGGCTCCAGCGCGTCGCTCTTCTCACCGATACCGAGGAACTTGATCGGTTTACCGGTGATATGACGCACCGACAGGGCGGCACCGCCACGGGCGTCACCATCGGTCTTGGTCAGGATCACGCCGGTCAGCGGCAGAACTTCGTTGAACGCCTTGGCGGTGTTGGCCGCGTCCTGACCGGTCATGGAGTCGACCACGAACAGGGTTTCAACCGGTTTTACGGCCGCGTTCAGACGTTTGATCTCGTCCATCATGTCGGTATCGACATGCAGACGGCCGGCGGTATCGAGGATCACCACATCGTGATGCTGAATACGGGCATGGGCGATGGCGCCATTGGCGATATCCACCGGATCCTGCTCAGCGGTCGAGGGGAAGAAATCCACACCCACTTCACCTGCCAGGGTTTCCAGCTGACGGATCGCCGCCGGACGGTAGATGTCGGCAGAAACCACCAGCACCTTTTTCTTTTTCCGCTCTTTCAGGAAGCGAGCCAGCTTGCCCACAGAGGTGGTCTTACCCGCACCCTGAAGACCGGCCATCATCACCACGGCTGGCGGCGTTGCGGCGAGGTTCAGCTCCTCGTTCGCCTCGCCCATCACCTTGACCAGCTCTTCGTTGACGATCTTGACGAATACCTGGCCCGGGCTCAGGCTCTTGCTGACCTCCTGGCCAACAGCGCGCTCTTTGACGCTGTTGATAAACTCTTTAACCACCGGCAGCGACACGTCGGCCTCAAGCAGCGCCATGCGCACTTCGCGCAGCGTGCCCTTGATATTATCCTCAGTCAGCTTGGCCTGACCGGTAACGCTGCGCAGCGTTTGCGTTAGCCGTTCTGTCAGATTATCGAACATGAAAAACCTCTGCCTTGGACGGCCGGGAACACCCCGACAGCCTGGATATTCTGGATATATAAAGTCGCTGAAAGCCCGCTGGGCCGGCGCGAGTACCTAATGCAAGTTACTAATGACGGCGCATTATACAGGAGCAGCCCCCCGCTACGCACCCGCCGCTTGCGTCACATCATTTATATGCACACCGGGCGATGTTTCCCTGAACAGGTGTTTATGACAAACTATTCGCCCAAATTGAGCTTCTTATTCTATTTAAATAAAACCGCCCCGGCACCGGTTCCTTAGGGAGGAGTTGAATGCTGTCCGCCACCACAGTGATCGCCATGACGGTCTACATGGGTGCCGCCTGGTTACAGTGGCAGCGACTGTCTACGCCGACCGATAACCGCGGCCGCCTCATTCGTACTCTGGGCTCCCTGGCGTTTGTCGTTCACGGCTACACCGTTTACTCGGTACTGCACGTTCCCGACGGCATAGACCTGGGTACCTTCAGGGTGGGTTCGCTGATCGCCTGGGTGGTGGTCGGTATCCTGCTGGCCAGCAGCCTGCGTCAGAAGCTTGATAACCTCTTCATAGGCGCCTTTAGCATGGCCGCCGTCACCGCGGGGCTTGCAGCGTTTGCGCCGGATACCGGCGATCACCGCATTTACTCCGGCGGGCTGGTTATTCACATCCTGCTATCACTGCTCGCCTACAGCATTTTCACCCTCGCCGCGCTCCACGCGCTGGTGCTGTCGCGCCAGGAAAAGATGCTCAAGCAGCATCACACTCGCGGTCTGCTTAATTCACTGCCGCCGCTGCAGATCATGGAACGACTGCTGTTCGAGATGCTCTGGTGCGGTTTCATCCTGCTCAGCGTGGCGCTGATCACTGGCTTTTTCTTCGTAGAAGATCTGTTCGCCCAGCATATTGTTCATAAAACGGTACTGTCGATCGTCGCCTGGCTCGTGTATGCCGTGCTGCTGGCGGGACGCCTCATTCTTGGCTGGCGCAGCCAGACCGCGGTGCGCTGGACTCTGGGCGGCTTCATTCTGCTGATGCTGGCGTTTTTCGGCTCTAAAATTGTCGTCGAAATACTGCTCAAAGGTTAAGACCTCACGCCTTGACAGGGTACCCACCTGACCAGACAATGGCTGTTCTTTTTTCAGGCTGAGGTTGCTTTACTTTGGAAGACGCGTCGATAAGCTCATTATTGATCCTGCTTGCCCTACTTATTATCTGTTCTGCGTTCTTCTCCAGCTCCGAAACCGGCATGATGTCGCTAAACCGCTACCGGCTGCGACACCTGGTCAAGAATCACCACCGGGGAGCACGCCAGGCCAGCAGCCTGCTTGAACGCCCCGACCGATTGATCGGCCTGATCCTGATCGGCAACAACTTCGTTAACATTCTCGCCTCCGCCATCGCCACCATCATCGGCGTGCGCATCTGGGGTGACGCCGGTATCGCCATAGCCACCGCCGGCCTCACACTGATCATCCTTATTTTTGCCGAGGTTTCGCCGAAAACCGTGGCAGCGCTGCATCCGGAAAAAATCGCCTTCCCGGCGGCCTATGTCCTGCGCCCCATGCTGAAACTGTTCTACCCGCTGGTATGGATCATCAACAGCATCACCAACGGTTTTCTGCGCATCTTCGGCATCAAGGTCTCCGGCGGAAACAACGAACACCTGAGCACCGAGGAGCTGCGCACCCTGGTCAACGAGGCGGGCGCACTGATCCCGCAGCGTAACCAGTCGATGCTGCTGGGCGTGCTGGAACTGGGCGATGTCACCGTCAACGACATCATGATTCCGCGCAGCGAGGTTGAAGGGATCGACCTGGACCAGGATATGGATCAGATCCTTGAACAGCTCTCCACCACCAAGCACACGCGCCTGCCGGTCTACCAGGGTGATATCAACCATGTGATCGGGGTGCTGCATATGCGCAACCTGGCACAGCTGATCCAGCAGGGCCGACTCAATAAAGCCGCCATCATGCAGGTGGTGCACGAGCCCTACTTCGTGCCGGAAAGCACGCCGCTGCAGACGCAGCTGCTGAACTTCCAGAAGCACAGCCGTCGTATCGGCATAGTGGTCGACGAGTATGGCGATATCGAAGGGATAGTGACGCTGGAGGATATTCTGGAGGAGATCGTCGGCGAACTGTCCGCCGATAACGCCGAGATGAATCAGGAGATCCATCCGCAGGAGGATGGCAGCTACTTTATCGACGGCTCCGCCTACATCCGCGAGATCAATAAATCGCTGCAGTGGGAACTACCCACCGACGGGCCGAAAACGCTTAACGGCCTGATTACGGAAACCCTGGAGTCACTGCCGGACGCCAATGTCTGCCTGCGCCTGGGCAAGTATCAGTTCGAAACCCTGCAGATCAGCGATAACCGGGTCAAAACGGTTCGGATTCACAAGACAGAAAGCTCAAGCTGATCGATCGAGCTACTGCGTAGCGCGGGGATCTCAGATCCCCCGCTCACCCGCTTCACGACGCCGAATCAGGGCCCAGACCCTGCGTTTTTCCTCATCGCTCATGGCACCCCAGTCGGCAATTTCCAGACCGCTGCGACGGCAGGCGGTACATAGATCATCATCGTCCAGCATGCAGACACCGATACAGGGGCTGCGCACACCGGCAGGGCGGCTCGTTTCACTCATTTTTGTGTTTCACTCATGTTCAATTTCGAGATGTTCGGGACGCGGCCGCATCGGCAGCCCGGCATCGAAGCCAGTATTCAGCAGTTCCACCAGCACATAGGCGGTCAGCCCCCAGATAACGGCGCCCTCATACTCCCAGGCCGGGACATAATGGGTTTTGCCGCGAAACGGGATTTCATCGGTACGCAGCGCTGGCTGCTCCAGGAAGAAACGCAGCGGCACCCGGAAAATTCGTTCGATTTCACCCGGGTTGGCCACCAGATGCACGTCGGGTCGGATAATACCCACCCAGGGCGTAACGGCAAGCCTGTGCTTGGAGATCAGCTGCCCCAGAGAGCCGATAATGCGGACCTGGCCGGAGTGCAGCCCCACCTCCTCCTCCGCTTCACGCAGGGCGGTCGCCAGCACATCCAGATCCTCAGGATCACGCTTGCCGCCGGGAAAGGCCACTTCACCACGATGGGTCGACAGGTTCTTCGCGCGCAACGTAAGCACCACTTCGGGATCATTACTATCCGTCAATGCCACCAGTACGCCCGCTTCTGCCCCGGGCGCACGGATACGCCAGGGTCGGTGCAGGGCAAGCCGCCTTGTTAACTGCTCCAGCATACTCGCCTCCATTTACAGCAATACTAACCTTTCAAATAAAACACCGCGACTCGTAACGGTTGAGCGCCATCGCCGGCACGCCTAGAATTGAGCCAGCAAACCAAGGGAGCCCCATGAAATACTGCAGCCAGTGCGGTGAAAGTGTCGAAATCGGCATTCCACCGGGAGACAACCGCGAGCGGCACATCTGCCCAGCCTGCGGCACAATTCACTACCACAACCCGCGCATCATCGCCGGCTGCCTGCCGGTCTACGGCGACCGGGTACTGCTGTGCAAAAGGGCGATAGAGCCACGTCTGGGCTACTGGACCCTGCCAGCCGGCTTCATGGAGAACGGCGAATCCACCGAGGATGCGGCCCGACGCGAAACCCTGGAAGAAGCCTGCACCGAGGTCGAGATCCAGTCCCTGTACACGCTGACCTCGATTCTCCACGTCAACCAGGTACAGATGATCTACCTGGCAGAGATGCCGGAGCCAAGCTTCGCGCCCTCGGAAGAATCACTGGAGGTGGAGCTGTTCCGCGAAGAGGATATACCCTGGGACCAGCTAGCCTTCGAAACGATCCGCAAGGTGCTCAGCCTTTACTTTGAAGACCGCAAGAAGCAACACTTTCCGCTGCGCCATGTGGAGATCGACAGCAACGGCTTCAATACCGCCCGGGTTCACGACTGAACCCGGACTCCTGACCTGGCGACCGTCAGCAGACGCTCCACCTCATCAAGCACCACCGCTTCACTCCACGGCTTGTTCAGATAGGCCGATACGCCTGAAGATTCCGCCTCGTCCCTGTGTTTGCGGGTAGAGCGCGAGGTGATCATGATCACCGGTATCTCACCGAAATCACGGCTGCTGGTCAGCATCGCCGCCAGCTCCATACCGCTCATGCGTGGCATCTCAAGGTCGGTCAGCACCAGGTCAGGCGGATCACGACGGATACTGTCGAGCGCATCGAAACCATCGATCGCCGTATTCACCTCGTAACCGCTGTCACTGAGCAGTGTCGCCAGGGTACGGCGGGCACTGAGCGAATCATCCACCACCAGCAGCTTCGGCAGACCGGACGCCTGGCTGGCATCAAGCCGCTCCGCCACGCGATCGACCAGCGAGTGACAATGGCGCACGCGCGCCTGCAGGTCGATGATCGGCGCCACTTCACCGTTAGCCAGGATAGTCACCCCGGGGATACCGGGAATATCCGGCAGATGTTCACCAAGGCGTTTGAACACCAGTTCGCGGTGCGCCAGAACCTCGCGTACCAGCACCACCGCCTTCTCACCCTGGTCCAGGTTCACCAGCAGCACCGGGTGCGCCGACATATCGCTATAATCCGGCACCCGCTCACCGGCCAGCTCTTCGAGCGTATAGGCCGGATAAGTTTGATCATTCAGCGTAAAGCTCAAGCCATCTGCGGTTTCCTGCAGCTGGCCGTCCAGCGACAGCAGACTCTGGTCGATGGTATGGCCGGACAGTGCATAGATGCGCTGCGCCGCACTTTTCACCAGCAGGGTGTGCACCAGCAGCGAAGATGACGGCATCGCCAGTTCAAAGCGGGTGCCCCGCCCCGGCCGGGAGTTGATGTTCAGCGTACCCTGCATCCGGGTAACCTGCTGATACACCACATCCATACCGATACCACGGCCGGACAGCTGGCTGATCTCCTCGCGGGTTGAAAAACCAGGCACCAGAATCAGGCGCTGGGTTTCCGCTTCACTAAGCTCAGTTTCGCTACCGATCAGCCCACGCTGCTCGGCGATCTGGCGCACGCGATCCAGATCGATACCGCGGCCATCATCCTCGCAACTGACGTAAACCTGCCCCTCTGTCTTGGCAAAGCGGATCTTCAGCACGCCGGTTTCCGGCTTGCCCGCCTCGAAGCGCAGATGCGGGGTTTCAAGACCATGATCCACAGCGTTACGGATCAGGTGCATCAGTGGATCTGCCAACTGGTTGAGGATCTGGCTGTCCACCATCACCTCCTCACCCTCGATCAGCAACTGTCCCTGCTTGTCCGCCGCACGGCAGGCCTGGCGCATGATGCGCTGCATCCGTGAAGAAAGCGTTTTTGCCGCCACCAGACGGGTGCCAAGCACGTTATCCAGCGACTCTTTCTGCAGATGACTCTGCGCCACCTGCAGCTCAGACAGTTGACGCAGCTGACGCTCGGAAGACTGGTCCACCTCGCGGACGTCCGCCGCCGCTTCCTGCAGCTGCGACAGGGTCGTATGCATGGCGTGGTAACGGTCCATCTCAAGCGGGTCGAAATCATCTTCGCCCTCCTGCAACGCAGGCGAGAGCGTGAAGTGGTCCTGCAGTTGCTGCTCCAGCTCGAAGATAACCCTTTGCAGCACGCGCTGACGGTCACGATTGGTGCGCGACAGCGCGCGCAGCTCGGTGAGCGTGGCATCAAGCTGGGTGCCCAGGGTGCTGGACTCACCGGCGATACGAAACAGGTTATCGAGAATAGAAACCGGCACCCGAATCTGGCCCGCCTCACGGCTTTCCGACGCTGCCGGGTTGGCCGGCGCTTCAATCTGGACCTCCGTGGCCGCAGCGTCTTCCACCTCGGCGGCCTGGGCTTCGGCCTGCTCCCGACGGCGCTCGCGCTCCTCACCACTGAGTACCTGGGCCGCGCACTCCATCCCCTCGGTGCGCAAACGGTAATACCAGTTCAATAGTTGCTGCAGCTGCGCCAGGGCATGTTCCGGCGCCATACCGCCTTCGGTGACCACTTCGCTCATCTGCGCCAGGCAGTCGGCGGCGGCGGCCAGATCCTGGGACAGCTGCTCTCCCGGCAGCATCTGCGCGTCGGTCAGCAGCTCCAGAATATCTTCCAGGTGATGAGTCAGGTTGGCGACACCGCGGATCCCCGCCATGTTGGCCAGCCCCTTAATCGTATGCGCGGCGCGCTGCGCCGACAGCAGGGCTTCCGACTCGCCCTGCTGGGTAACCGCCTGCAGCTGCTGCTGGAACTCATCCACCAGCAGCGGCAGCTCAGCGTAGAGCATCTCCAGCAACTGCTCATCGACGCCCTCGCCGATGGTCAGATCGGTATCCCCGGCCTGAGCGGTCTGCAGCTCAATCGCATCCGCTGATTGAATGCTTGCCAGCGCCAGCAGGCCGGAGATGAATCCTGCCTGCTGAATATCCGCCGGCACCGGCAGGGCTTCATCGCTGAGGCAGTCCACCAGCGCCTCGCGGGCACTGCGATCTGCCAGATTATCCAGATGGGCATGCAGCGCGCTGAGCGTACGAGCGATATGCTGGCGACGATAGCCGTGCAGCCGCTCAGGTTCACGCACCAGGACACCCAGGTTCACCAACAGCCCTTCAAGAAGCAACTCGACACCGCTGAGCCGCACGGTCTGACAGGCGCGGGTTAACGGTGCCAATGCATCGACGCTATCTTCCAGCAGCTCCCTGGCATCCTCGGCGGACAGTTCGGAATGCCATTGTGACTCCAGCGTTTGCAGGGAGTTGGCCAGCATCGCCAGTATGCCCTCGTCCACGCTGGGGCCGGACTGCTCTAGCAGCGAGAGATCCACAGGGCAAAAGCTGGCGGCCGCGAGAATCTCTTCTATCGCCGGAGCTATATCAAATTCTGGTTCTGGTTCTGGTTCTGGTTCTGGTTCTGGTTCTGGTTCTGGTTCTGGTTCTGGTTCTGGTTCTGCGACGCTAGCAATTTCAACCGGTTCGGCGATTGCAGGAGCAGGAGCAGGAGCGGTTTCCGCATCAACAACGTCGAAAAACTCCCTGAGCATCACACTCAGATCATTTAGATCCTCGTCGTCAGAGGGTTGATCCCAACGGGGGTCGCCAAGCAGCTGCAGCACCGCCAGCGCCGCCTCAAGACTGGGCGTTTCCAAATTATCCAGCGCTGCCAAAAGCTGCGCCGCGGGCGCATCATCCAGAGATCCGGCCGATTCCAGCAGCTCCGCACTCAGCGCCAGCAGATCGGCCAGCGGCTGCTGATCGCTCTCGGCGAACAGCTCGCTGCGCTCGAAAAGAGCCGCCGCCAACGCTTCTGCACTATCGCTGCCGGCAGGATCGGCTTGAGAAACCGGTATTGCTGCGCTCTCTTCGCCGGTTGCAAAGAACTCCTCCAGCATCGCGCGCAGATCGTTTAGATCCTCGACATCGGAGGGCTCGGGCCAGCGCGAATCTGCCAGTAGGTCGAGCACTCGCAGAGCGCTTCCCAGTGAGGGGGACAAATCCAGGGAGTCCAGCGCGGCCAATAGCTCCTGCGCGACCTCATCCTGCAGTCCTGAACCGCTTTCCAGCAGCTCTGCACTGAGCGCCAGCAGATCCGCCAACGGCTGCTGCTCCGCTTCGGATAGCGCATCGCTGCGGGCAAGCAGCATTTCAGCCACGGCTTCGGCTTCGGCTTCGGCTTCGGCTTCGGCTTCGGCTTCGGCTTCGGCTTCGGCTTCGGCTTCGGCTTCGGCTTCGGCTTCGGCTTCGGCTTCAACAGTGTCCGGTTCAGCCTCAACCTGAGGCAAGCCCATATCGCTATCGATGCGGGCCCAGTCCTCAAGCAGCAGTTCCGGCAACAGCTCCAGGTCTTCCGCGGCCAAGGGTGCCTGCCAGAGCTTGTGCTGCATTCCCGTCAGCAGAGCTTCGACCCGCGTCGTTGGCGCCCGGGCGCTGAGCAGCACTTCAAGCATGCTCCCCAACACCGGTACCAGCCCGGCACTTAGCTGCTCCGACTCTTCCGCCGCAACCAGCTCTGCGATCAGGCTGAGAGTTTCACCCAGCCCCTGTAGCTCGCTATCCAGCGCCAGCTCCGCCGCTGCTTCCAGCTCTGCGCCCAGTTCAGCAATTTCGACACTGCCATCGGCCAGAGACAGACGCAGTCCATCAATAACCTCCCCCAGCGCCGCCAGTCCCTGCACCTCGGTTTGATCAACCACTGTCATCCGCCCTTCAGACCGTCTCAGCTTCTTCGATCAATGCTGGTTCAGGCTGCACTTCAAGCGCCTGGAGCTTGAACACACTGATCGAGCCCTGCAGCTCATCGGCTGCCCTTACCAGACGTTCGGACAGCTGCAGCTGCGCCTGCATCTCGGTGTTGGTGGCGCGGCTGAAGTCGTTGATGCTGCCGGCGCGCTCGCGCAGGCCCTGCGCCAGCTTCGCCTGGCTGGTGGCGCTGCGGGCGATGCGCACCACCGACTCCACCAGCGATTGAGTCGTGTTACGGGTCTCTTCCATACGTTCACCGGCCTCTTCCGCCTGGCGCGTACCGGCGACAACGTCTTCGATTACGGTGTTGATAACGTGGATGGTATCGGCGGTTTCCATCTGGATGTTGCCGATCAGACTTTCGATTTCGGCGGTGGCCTCACGGGAGTTCTCCGCCAGGCGCTGCACTTCGTCTACCACCACCATCAGGCCACGACCGGCTTCACCGGCGGAGGCCGCGTGCATGCTCGCGTTCAATGACAGGATATGGGTACGCTCAGAGATGTTGTTGATCAGGCCGATAATACCGCCGATCTCCTGGGAACGTTCGCCCAGACGCTTGATACGTTTCTCCGCCTCATGAATCGTTTGGCGGATTTTGTTGATGCTGTCGATGGTGGCCGATACCGAGCCCCTGGCGTTATCGGCGGTATTGATCGCGCGCTTGGAAGCGCTGTTGGAGACTGCCGCCAGCTTGGCGATCAGCTGCATCGCCTGGATAGCGGAATCGAGCCCCTGCAGAGTTTCAACGATCTCCTCCTGCTCCTTGTCGGCGTGCTGGATCACTCGACCCGACTGTGCACGCACCTCAACGGAGGTTTCGTTAACTTCGCTGGAGACCGCGCTAACCTCACGCAGTACTCCCTCGATGGAATCGGTCAGCTGGTTGATGGAGTCGGCCACCGCACCGGTAATATCCTCCGCCACCGGTACCCGGATCGTCAGGTCGCGCTGACTGATGCGGAAAACGCTCTGGATCAGCGTGATGATAGAGTCGTTAAGCTTCTTGTTTTCCGCCGCCTGGCGCGCCAGCGCGGTTTCTTTTTCATCCAGCAGGCTATCGAGTACCGTGGCCATCTGGCCCAGCTCATCGCGGCTCTCCAGACGGGTACGCGCCTCGGTATCGCCGCCACGCACGGCATCCACCGTGGCCTGTATGCGCCGCACCGGATCAAGTACACCGTACTTGGCGATCGCCAGCGCCACCGCCAGGGCAAAACCCAGAATGATCAGCGACAGGAAGCTGAGCTGGATAAGCTCTGCCAGGGCCGCGTTTTCGGTGATCAGATCCTGACGCTCGTAGTCACGCACCAGCCCGCGCAGACGGTAGTTACGCAGCTCCAGGTCGGTCAGTAGTGCGGCCAGCCCCTGACGCGCCTCGCGAATCTCCACGACAGGTAGGCTCGAGCCATCCAGGTTCAGCTGCGCCAGCTGATCCATGGTGTCCCAGAACCCAAGCGTCTGCAGCGCAGCGGTAAAACTCTGTCGGTCCTCCTCGTTGCGCAGCTGACTCAGCGAGGTGCGCAGGGCGTTGCCGTATGCCTGGGCGGCTGTGGAAAAGTTCTCCACCGCCGCGCTGGTGAAGCGCATCTCGGTTTCAGTGATCGACGACGCCATGCCTTGAAGCAGCGCATCCAGACGGCCCACATCCTCGGCCAGCGCGCGGGTCTGTTCCCTGTCCTGCTGGGATTGCTCGACGATACGGATCGTCTGGTAATAGGCCGCCGAAATGGCCGCTACGCCGATCACCATGAGCAGCCCCGCGATGGCGAACTTGACGCCCACCCGGATATGCTGGATTCCACCAAACAATGGCATTGTGCTCTACCTCACGACTGTTCGTTATTCTGGTTTTCCGGCGCGGTGGAGACCCCGTCCCGGGCGTGGAAAAGTGATTTAAGCTGCTGGACAAGGCCACGGTGATCCAGCTCCGCCCAGCTCTGCTGGCCCAGCTGGTAGCGACCACTGACACAGCGTTCCAGTGGTTCAGGCAGCACAGCGGCTATCGCCGACGCCGCAGGCTGGGGATCGTTGATCGCCGCCGGCAACTGGCGCAGGATCACCCCGAAAGTGGCAGGCTGGCGATCCAGCAGCAGTATCCAGTACTGACGGCCCAGGTCCGTAGCGCCGGCGCCGATAAGCAGGCTCAGGTCATAGACCGGTACCGTATGGCCGCGGTGATTGATAAAACCGGCGAACCAGGCCGGCGTATCCGGCAAAGCGCAGATCGCCGTCTTGCCCGCCAGCTCCGCCAGAGTACCGGCCGCCAGCAGCAGACGGTGCTCGCCCAGCATAAAGCCGTGACGCACCTCTCCTGCCTCCTTGCCCACTTCTGGCCGGTCCTGTGCACTGGATAGCGCCTGGGACAATTCATCCATTAGCTGCCTGCTCCGCTTAACCTTGTGTGTTTTGCTGCGCGCTCAAGCGCCTCATTAACGGTGCTGTTAACTGTATTGCGCAACCTGATCGAGGATATCCTGCTCGGTATAGGGCTTGGCCACCACTGCGCTGGCGCCCTGCAACTGGGCCCATACCTTGTCCGCCTCCTGGTTTTTGCTGGAGACGATCACCACCGGGATACCCTTGGTCTTGGCGCTGTTGGTGATCTGCCGGCAAGCGGAAAATCCATCCACACCCGGCATTACGATATCCATGAAAATAAGGTCCGGAGATTCCTTCTCGGCCAGGGCGATACCCTCTTCGCCGTTGGAGCCCGCCAGTATCTGGGCGCCGGTGCTTTTGAGAATGTCGCGCAGGTGCTGCTGCTGCGCAGGATCGTCTTCAACCACGAGAATCTTGTTTACGGCCATGATGGTTTCCAAAGTGTCGGTAGAACTGTATTTGCCTGAAATACAAATTTTTTAGAGCTCAACTGTTTCAGAGTTAGGCTTTCTTGAACTCGCTAACCCAGCGGGTGACACGCTTGATCACCTTGCTGAACTCCTCGGTCTGGATCGGCTTGGTCAGGTAGGTGGAGGAACCCGCCATGATCCCCTTGACCTCATCCAGCGGAGAGCTTTTCGAGGAGAGCATAATGATCGGCGTTTTCTTCAGCTCCGGGATCGCCCGCATCCGGGTGCAGGTTTCGAAGCCGTCGATGCCGGGCATCATGATATCGAGAAAGATAAAGTCGAAAGGCTGCCTGCCAACTTCGGCCAGCGCGGCTTCGCCATCGTCGGCAAAGCTGATCTCCACCGGGTACTCCAGCGCATGCAGCGCCTTCGCCAGCGCCTGCTGCATCGGCACGCTGTCATCCACCACCAGCACCCGGTAGGGGCGATCAGCCACCGCCTGATCCCGCCCCTGCTCGCGCAGCGCCTGAATCTGGGCATCGTACTTGCTGAAACGGTTTTCCGGCTCAACCTCGGCGGCGGGCGGCGCCTCCGCCAGAACCTCGTCCTGATCCGGTTCGACCAGAGCTTCCGGCGGCTCATCCGCGACGAACTCTGGCTCAGATTCCTGACCAGGCTCCAGGCTGGATTCCTGTTCGGATTCGACAGCTTCGTTCAGCGTTGGCAGGTAGGGATCAAACCGCTCCAGCGTGCGGATAACACGGGAGGAGATAAACGGCAGCTTGATATGATGAAGGTCTTCACGTGCCGGCGCTGTGCGGCTGACAACAACCATCCGGTCACCGAAATCATCCGGCAACTCGGCAAGCCCGTCGGTGGCGAGGTTTTCTTCGCCAAAGACCAGCATAAGATCTGGCGTTGACGCCGGTTCAAACGGACAAAGCGTGAAGGATTTCTGTTTGGATAGGGTGAGAATTTTCTCCAGTTTTTTAAACTGGTCGTCGGGGAATCCCAAGGTCCCTATATGCATACTGCATCCCTGTGTGAACTGTTCTATCGCCAGCTAAAAACACAGCTGACTCCAGCGAATTTTTTTATTGTTTTGGTCCGATGCCCGTCGGACGAACGATCGTTTTAGTCTATAAACTGCGCAAAAACAACCGTTTCGTTACATGTTCCACTATCCAGACCAGCCACTGCTCAATCACCGAAATGGCCCTCAACCAGCGAAAAACCTTCGCTTTAACATGGCCTTAGCCAACCCTTTTCAGCAACCCTGGAGCTATAGCCTGGACTCAAGTGATACTTATCCGGCCATTATCTCCAGACCGAATAAGCCACAGTGAAATACGTAATCCAAAACCTTAAGTAAAAATGCAAAAGACAGACCAAAAGCTTTAAACGGTGTTAAGTCACTTCCCCATTAACCCGGGCTGAAAGAAAACCGTGATAAGGAGCGCCACTGAGCCTGAATTGAGTCGATTCACCAAGAGGCTTAGCCGGCGGGCTTTAAATCCATCCAAAGCCGCGCATTTTCCGCCTCCTTCTTTACAGTCTCTTTTCAGTCGCGATCGAGAAAGAAAAAATGTCTGATTGAAGGCCCAGTTTTACCTCTCCAGCAGGAGTCATTTGTAGTCAGCAACGCTATCCGCACCGAAATTGCCCAAAAGACTGGCAAGGTGCACGGTTTGTTCGCAACTGATCGAGAAGCACGGATATAACAGTTAACCGCCGCATTGCTGAATTCAGCCAGAGTTCCGCGTACCATCTTCGTGGTTGTTCTGGTTGTAGCTGAAGTTGCAGTCCAGGCTGCGATCACAGCCCTATCGTTC
The DNA here is from genome assembly GCF_900108065.1 of Marinobacterium lutimaris. GTDB lineage: Bacteria > Pseudomonadota > Gammaproteobacteria > Pseudomonadales > Balneatricaceae > Marinobacterium_D > Marinobacterium_D lutimaris. The sequence goes on from NZ_FNVQ01000005.1 coordinate 90,385, forward strand.
TAACTTGTGGCAGGCCTCAACAGAAAGACCTGCCTTTAGCGGAGATTCCATTGAGCGCACTACCGAGCGACTACATTCTCAGCGACAGCAAGGCCGCATTAGCCTTCCAGCGCAAGCTCTACCTGTGCTGGCTGATCAGCCGCGAAGAGCACAACCTGACCAGCCTGCAGAAAGCCACAGGCATGCCACGGCGCACCCTGCAGGACACGCTGAAGTCGGTGGATGATTTAGGTATTCAGTGCGATTTCGAACAGCAGGATGGCGCCCGCAATAACCAGGGCCACTATCGCGTGACAGACTGGGGTCCGATCCGGCCCGAGTGGATAACAGAGCGCGCCGACGAAATCGCCGACGCGCTGGGGATCGTTACAGCAGAAGCCTGAAGAACGACAACAACTAAGCCGCGGACCGCTTACCGCCGCGCAGGGCTTCAATCTCCTGCAGGTAGTGGCGGTAGTCCGGGCTGTCCATGCGGCTGTAGTTGAGGTTTTTCATCAGCCCGGTCAGGGTGACGAAATACTCACGCGCTGCTGCCTTGTCCGCCAGCGGTGGCAGTTCGTGCAGGCATTTCAGCAACAGCGTCAGCAATACCTGCTGCCGCGCCAGCGGCGTCGATACATCCACCGGATCGAAGGCGTCCTGTTGCAGATAGACCTGGTCCAGGCAGTTCGCTTTCTGCCAGGTCAGGTAATCATCCAGGGTTACCCCCTCCTCGCCGGTCACTTCCATCATCTGCTGTACCGACTCGCCCTGCTTGAGCAGTTTCAGCAAGCCATGCACTCGCTCGGTCCAGCCCGGCTCCAGCTCCTTTTCAAACCAGGGGCTGAGCTGATCCAGGTAGCGCGACCAGGATATCAACGGATCCACCGCCGGATAGGCACGTTTGTAGGCACGATCGGCGCTGAGACCGAGGAAGGTTTTCACGGTACGCAGCGTCGCCTGGGTCACCGGCTCCTCGAAGTTACCGCCCGCCGGCGATACGGTGCCGATCAGCGTCAGGCTGCCTTCGCGGCCATCATTGGTTTTCACCACACCGGCACGTTCATAAAGCGCTCGAATTGAGGACTCCAGGTAGGCGGGGAACGCCTCCTCACCCGGAATCTCTTCCAGCCGCCCGGAGGTTTCACGCATCGCCTGCGCCCAGCGCGAGGTGGAATCGGCGATCAGCAGCACGTTGTAGCCCATCTGGCGGTAGTACTCGCTGATGGTAATCCCGGTGTAGATCGACGCCTCACGGGCCGCCACCGGCATCGACGAGGTGTTACAGATGATCACCGTGCGGTCCATCAGCGTGCCGCCACGGGGATCCGGCGTATTGGGGAATTCGGTAATCGTCTCAACCACCTCACCGGCACGCTCACCACAGGCGACGATAACCACGATATCCACATCGGAGTAGCGCGAGATCAGGCTTTGCAGCACCGTTTTGCCCGCGCCGAAAGGTCCCGGAATACAGGCGGTACCGCCACGCGCCACCGGGAAGAAGGTGTCGATCAGACGGATGCTGGTCTGCAGCGGCTTATCCGGGAACAGCCGCTCGCTGTAACCTTCGCGCAGCAGGTCGCGGTTGACCGGAATCCGCACCGGCCAGCTCTGCTGCATGGTCACCTCGCGCTCGCGGCCCGCCTCATCACTGAGGCGCACCACCGGCGTGGTGACGGTAAAACTACCCTCCTGCACCCAGCTGACTTCCGCCTGCCCACGCAGGTTGAACGGCGCCAGAATGCGGTGCTCAAAGCGTCCCTCCTGCACGGTGCCGAGCAGGTCACCGGCACGCACGGTGGAGCCGATTTTCACCTTGGGCTGGAACGACCAGTGCTGCTGGGCATCGATACCATCCACGGCGTAACCGCGCGGCAGGAAGAAGCCCTGCTGGCCGGCGATCAGCTCCAGCGGGTTCTGCAGGCCATCGTAAACCTGGCCCAGCAGACCCGGTCCCAGCGCCACAGAGAGCATCTCGCCGGTCTGCTCCACCGCATCGCCCACCGCCACGCCGCGGGTGTTCTCGAACACCTGCACGTCTGCCTCGCCGTAGCGCACACGCAGCACCTCGGCCTGAAGTTTCTCCTGAAACTCGCTATTGGTGCGTTGCGGGCAGACCAGCACCACCTCGTTCTTGATGATCGGGTAGAAGTTGCCGTCCTCATCCTTCAGCAGCCGGATGGTCACTATGTCGTCGTGCACTGCACTGACGCGGGCACTTACCTGCACGGCATCGCTCATGCTTCACTCCCTGTGGAAATCGGATCGGGTTCGAAGCTGAACTGATCCAGTGCAGCCTCCGCCCAGCGATCGAAATAATCTACGGCCGCCGTCTGGTCCCAGCGCAGCCGGTACTCCGACAGCGCCCAGCGCAACCGGTAGGCGACGATGGCGGCAAAGCTGAAATGCTGGGTCTGCTCGGTACGCCAGAGCCGGGTCCAGAAGCGCTCCAGCAGCAGATTCTCCAGCACTCGCCCCTCGTTGGCCTCCAACGCCTCACGGGCGCGGACCAGCCAGGGGAACTGATGTTCCAACCCGAACAGCGGCTGCTGCCAGTTACGCTGAATCAGCCAGACCCGCGGGCCAAACCCCTTGAAGTCGGCGCCGCTGCTCTGCCCCGCCAGACGGTAGCGCAGCGCCGCCACCAGCGTGCGTGACTCGAGATAATCGGCGATCAGCTCGGTGACCAGCGGGTCATCGATGGCGGCCAGCTCTTCCTGCCAGTGACTCACCTCATCGGTATCTGAGTACTCTTCATCCCCAATCCTCTCCCGCTGGCACAGGCGCAACGCCCGGTCCAGCTGTTCCCTGTCCCGGTCGTTGAGCATGGTCAGGCGCTGCTCCAGCTTCAGCGTGGAACAGGGCAGTTCCTGCAGCTTGTGCAGCGGCGCCAGCGCCGGCAGTGACGGGATCAGCGTGTAGTAAGAGGCTCTTGAGTTGGAAGAACCGGAAGCCGAGGACAAAGAGGTCATCTAGCGAATCACTCCCTCCAGCAGCGCCCTGAAGCGCGGCTGCAGATGGCGCAGCAGCAGCTCAGACAGAGCCCGGTCACTCAAGTCCATCTCGGCGTCTTCACCTTCGAACCTCAGCACCAGACCGCGCTGGTCGCCGATATCGAAGCTGACGCCCTCGCGCAGCTGCTCCGCCAGCAACTGCTGTACAAAGTTACTCAGTTTGCCTTCGCGATAGGCGTTGGGGTTGCGTCGCAGTTCGTCGATACCGACAAACTGGGCCGGCAGAAGCACCTCAACCGACTTGCTATCGAGCTCCGCGTTCTCACGCACGGCGCAGACCACCTCGCGCAGCAGCGATTGCATGAACTCGGCATCGTCCAGTTGCTCACTGACCAGGATCCGCACCCGGTCGGCGAATACCCGGCCCAGCGCTTCACGCAGCAGCAGCTGTACATCGCGGGCCGCGATCTTCAAAGCATCCTCGCCGCCCTTGCGCAGCCGCTCGGCATCGGCGCGGGCGTTATCGCGAATCTGCTTCGCCTCCTGCTCCGCCTGCTCGATCAGCCAGTCGGCGCGGTGCTGAGCCTCGGCGATCAGTTGCGCCGCTTCCTCCTGCCCCTTATCGACCCCCTGCTGTCGCAGCCGGTCGATCAGCGCCTCTACACCGGAGGCGGCATGGGATTTTTCGATCTCGCTCATAATGCCTCCGTCAGGCCGGGATGCCGGCGCTGATCACCAGGGCAAAGATAAAGGCAAATACCGCGAAACCTTCAACAATAGCGGCCGGCGCCACCGACATACCGAAGATCTCCGGCTTGATCTTGGAAACGTTGATCGCCGAGGCGCAGCACTGGCCCTGACGCACGGCACTGAACAGCAGCGCCATACCGGCCAGAATACCGACAGCGAACAGACCCGGGGCATTGTCGATATTGACCTCGCGGTTCAGCGAGAACATCACCACGATGCCATAGATCGTCTGCGACGAGGGCATGGCGGCGATGCCGACATAACGCCCGTGTCCGGTCTCCGTTTCCAGCAGCGCCCCACAGGCCGCCTGCCCCGCCAACGCGCAGCCGATAATACTGCCGATAGCACCCAGGGCCATCGGCCCGTAAAGCCCCGCCCATCCCAGGGCAATAATCAGGTTATCCAAGGGTTAACCTCCCGCTTGGCAAAGGGTTGGAACAGATAGCCTTCATCGGAAAGGCTCCAGTTGTAGAACTCGATAAGGTTCAGACGCAGGCCGTGGATAACGCCACTGACCACCGCCAGAACAAAATTCAGCAGATGACCGACAATCAGGATCAGCACCTCCAGCAGCACCCCCATTCCGGGCAGTGCAGTAGCGACCTCACCGGCCAGCTGATTGAAGGTCAGCGCCAGCGAGGCACTGGCCAGCCCCAGCGCGAACAGGCGCAGGTAGCTGAGCACATCACCGAACATCGATGAGAGCCCGGTCAGCGCCAACAGCCCATCGAACACTCGCAATAACAGCGTTTTCGCATCCCGGCCACGCCGCTCACTGGAGCAGCCAAACACCAGCAGCAGACCCAGCGCACCGAGTGCGTAGATGATCGCCGAGCCTCCAAGCTGCCAGAGCAAAAGACCTGCGATGATCACCAGTATCCAGCCGCCGCTGGCGATGGCCGGCAGTCGCCCGCGCAGGCGCCAGGCGTTGATACCGTTGGCGATGATCAGGTGTGCCGCGCCGACAAAGATCGACAGGTTCATCATGCTGTCGAAGTCGTTCACATCCAGCACCTTGAGGCTCTCCAGCCAACCCCAGGGCGGCCCGGCGCCGAAGTAACTGCCGACCAGCACGCCATAGACCAGCGAGAACACGGACAGTGTGGCGCCAAGAATACGCAGCCGCTGGCCGGTATCGCTGGCCCCCATCCGCTTCCAGTAAAAGCCGAGTACCAGCGCCAGCATCAGCGCGTAACCGGCATCGGACAGAATCAGCGCAAAGAAGGTAGCAAAGGAGAAAAACACCACCCGGGAAGGATCCCAGGCGCGATAGCCCGGCATCTGGTAGAAACGCACCACATCTTCGCCGCCCGACAGGGCCTGGGGGTTATCCAGCAGCGTGGGCGGCAGCTCATCATCGGCAGGCCTATGCAGCAACAGCGCCAGGCCGTTGCGCTCGGCAAAGGCGTTCAGCTCGCTCTCTTTGCCGGTATCGACCCAGCCCTGGATCGCAAACACGCCATCACGATCCAGCGTCTGCTCCGCCACTTCGGCGCGTTCTGCAGCATCGGCGTTACCTGCCAGGGAACGCTGCAGCAGGTAGAGCCAGCGGGTGTCCGCCTCGCGCTCGCCATCGAGCAGTTCCAGCTCGATCTCTATGTCCTGCAACTGGTGCTCGAGCTGCTCCAGCGGGATGGATCCGGTATGGGTACGCGGCACCGGCATCTGGTTGGTACGGGGTTCATCCTCGGCGATCACGGCCACATAGGTAAGACGGTTATCCCGGTGCACCACGCTCCAGACCAGGTCGGCCTTCTCCACCTCTTTCATGCGGTAGTTGGGCACCAGGTAAAACCAGAGCCGCTGGCCGTAAAGCCCCTGCTCACCCGGCAGCTCAAAGCTCCCCCAGGGCGTAAGATCACGGATACGCTTCACCAGCGCATCACGCTGCTCTTCAAGCTTCAGGCGTCGACGCCGCTTTTGCAGCACCTTGTGGACCACATCGACCAGATCAAAATGGCGCTCGGTGACCACCTGGCGCCGCTTGCTCGGGCAACTGCCCAGGTACTGCAGCGCCAGACGCAGCTGCTCCGGAGTAACCCCGAGATCTTCCGGCGGTTTCTCCGGCGGTCGCGACGCCAGCGGGACGATATGCACCAGCCCCAGGCTCTGCAGCGCATCCAGCGCCCGGGCCTTCTCTTCAAGCATGCCGATCAGGGTGACCTTGAACAGTGGACGGATACTCATGAAGCAGCCCTCACCCTTTTGTTCTTGGCCAGTTTCGCGCGCACCACACCAGCACGCTCGGCATCAGAGAGGGCGATACGGATTTTGCGGATATGGGTTTCGGTGCGGGGGATCAGCACCTTGTCGAACAGGTTAAGCCGCTGGGTGGTTTTGCGTAGCGCTGCTTCCAGACAATCCAGCCTTTGCTGCTCCACCCGGCACTCGACTTCTAAGCGCAGGCGCTGCTCGATCAGATCGCAGGCGCTGTCGACCCAGGCGGGCATGGCAAGACGGGAATGCTGCTGTCGCTGAATCTGAACCTGCTCGATCTGCGGCAGCTCGATACCGACCAGGTTTACCTGGCCGATCTGAACCTTTTCGAGGCGTACCAGCGCACGCAGGTCGAGCTTGCTCTGCGCCAGCATCGGCAGCTGTTCACGCACCTGACGCAGAATATCGTCCAGCTTGCCGCGGGTTTCATTCAGCGCGCGACGGCTGGCCTGCCGCGCCGCCAGTATCTGCTTGCGCTTCAGGTCCAGCGCCGGCACAAACTGACGAAACGCCTTTAGCCGGCTGGTTTCCTTATGCAGTGAACTCTTGTTCAGCGCCAGCTTTGCCACGGCTCACTCCTGGGCCGTCCGTGCAGCCTTGGGCTGTCCGGATTGGGGGAAATATTTGCTGACCAGTGCATCCTTCATCAGCAGCTCTTTCGGCTCGAAACACTCCGCCAGCGTCTGCCAGCAGAGATCCAGCGCCTCTTCCAACGGCAGGGTAACGCGGATATCCATGAAGCGGTCACGGAACAGGCCGCCGAACTTGAGCAGGCGCTCATCGTATTCAGTCAGCTCAAACGACATCGCCTGCTTCTGCTCGGCATCCTGGGCGGCGGCATAGAAGCGCACCATGGTGTTCATGATCTGGCTGTGATCCTCGCGGGTCACCTTGCCGATCACATGCTGCTTCAAGCGCGAAAGGGAACCGAAGGGATCGATGACGCCATCGTGCAGGTAGAACTGCCCCTCGGTGATATAACCGGTGTTATCCGGCACCGGGTGGGTGACATCGTCGCCCGGCATGGTAGTCACGGAAAGGATGGTGACCGAGCCCGCGCCCTTGTAGTCGCAGGCTTTCTCGTAGCGCCGCGCCAGCTGAGAATAGAGATCGCCGATATAACCGCGGTTGGAGGGCACGTGCTCCATGGAGATACCCACCTCTTTCAGCGCATCGGCATAGGCGGTCATATCGGTGAGCAGCACCAGCACCTTCTTGCCCTCTTCGACGGCAAAGCGCTCCGCCACCGCCAGCGCCATATCCGGCACCAGCAGGCCTTCAACGACGGGATCCGAGCCCTGGTGCACGAACATCACCGTGCGCGCCAGCACACCGGCTTCCTCGAACGCCTGGCGGAAAAAGTGGTAGTCATCGAAGATCAGCCCCATACCGCCAAATACCACGATATCGGCGTCAGCGTTGGCGCCTATCTGCGCCAGCAATCGGTTGTAAGGTTCGCCCGCCACGGAGAAGATCGGGATCTTCTGACTCTCAACGAGGCAGTTGAATACGTCGATCATCGGCACGTTGGTGCGGATCATCCGCGAGGCAAGGATACGCCGCGCCGGGTTCACCGTGGGGCCGTCGATCTCGATGCGCGCTTCCTGAGAGAGCTCCGGGCCGCCATCGATGGGCCGACCGGAACCGGAAAAACTGCGACCGAGGATATTGGGCGAGAAAGTCACCTGCATCGGGTGACCGAGAAAACGGATACCCGCCTGGGTGGATAACCCCTTGGTGCCGGAGAACAGCTGCAGCGACACCTCATCGCCATCGATGCGGATCACCTGCGCCATGAACGGCAGTTGCGAAGGGTCCTGGGTGTTTTCGATCAGCGCCAGATCGCCGTAACCGATCTCGGAGACCTCCCCGGCTTCCGGCTCAGGCACATGAACCTTGACGATATCGCCGATGATTTCGAGGATTCGTGAGTAACGTACCAACAGTTGGGTCACAGCAGACTCCCTGTCCTTTGGGCTGTATCAGAGCTTGTCGGGATCGACGAGACGCCAGAGGTCGTAGGCGACCTCTTCATAGGGGTGTGCGGTTCGAAGCGCCATCAGCGTGGACTGCACCAGATCATCATCCAGCACCATTTCCACCTTCCACTCCTCGACGCGCTCCACCTGCCCGACCTGACCCAGATGCGGATTGGCGCCGGCCAGTGGCCGAAACTGCCCCGTACCCAAGGTCTGCCAGCAGCAGCTGTCGTAATCGCCGATGCGACCGGCACCTGCTGCAAACAGGGCGGCCTTGACCGGCTCAAGGTGGGAATCCGGTACAAAGAAGCAGAGCTTGTACATTCAGCAAAACCTTCTGTCTGAAGATGGGCGTACACGCGCTTTTAATACCCATACATATAACGCTGGTGCTACTTATGTTGCAACAGCACAATGACAATTATGCGTGGCCTGCACTGCAGTTTGTTGACGCCCGTTAAAGCTCTGTAGACTAACCAGTCAGATAGCCCAAGAGCAGCCAGCCAGATAGCCAGAGATCGATGTAAGTCAGTATACTGAAACCAGTTTTTCCAAATGGATCCGCCGACCCATGAACGAACTCGACAGCGCACTGCTCAAAATCCTGATCAAGGATGCACGCATCTCCTTTGCCGATATCGCCCGTCAGTTGAACGTGTCCCGCGCCTATGCCCGCGCCCGCGTGCAGGCACTGGTGGAAGAAGGGGTGATCGAGAAGTTCACTGCGGTGGTCAATCCAGAGAAGCTGGGCAAAACCATCTCCATGTTCGTTGACCTCAAGGTCAGCCCCCAGGAGATCGAAAAGGTGGCCGAAGAACTGGCGGCGCTGCCTGAAGTGGTCAGTCTCTATATCATGTCCGATCTGCGCAGCCTGCATATCCACACACTCACCGACAGCCACGAAGGCTTCGACCGTTTTGCCAAGGATCATATCTTTGGCCGGCCGGAGATTATCTCCGTGGAGTGCAACAGCCTGCTGAAGCGAGTCAAGCATCGCCGCGGCGGCGCAAGGCTCTAACAACAAGCCAGCCCTCCAAGGCCAATCGTGTATACAAGAGCACCGCTTCTAGACGCTCCTTGTATACACGGACCTCAAATTAGATGAATTTCGCACATATTTGGTGCGCACATCCGTTTCTGGTGCAGTGAGTACATCTGTCGCCAAACCCGGTACAGCGATGCCATTTGTGTTCCTGGAAACCCTCAGTTCCATTTTTTCGGTTTACAACTGCTAGATCTATGCTCCAGGCGCTAGCTTTTGTATCCCTGCCCCGTTTTGCACCCGCCTCTTTTTGATCCCGAAACTTTCTCAACTCAGACACAAAAACCTAACAATAAATCTTTTAATTTCATAAAGTTACGAATTATTTGCATAACTGGCACGCCCCCTGCTCTAGCAAAACCAGAAACACAAGGATTCTTCCGTTTCGGGCATCGGCCCATCCCTTTGTTAGAACAGGAGCAACAGACATGACTATGAAACGACGTAAATTCATCGGTGCAGCTCTGGCTTCAACCGCCGTCGGCGCCACCCTTGGCGCTCCGGCCATCGCGCGTGCCGCTGCGTCCGAAGAAACGTTCAACCTCAAAATGACCAACGCCTACCCGCCGGGCTCTCCGTTCTATGTCCAGGGCCCGGGCAGCCCAACGGATTTCTGCGAGAAGGTCAAAACCATGTCTGGCGGCCGGATGAACATTCAGCACTTCGCCGCGGGCGAGCTGATCCCGGCGATGGAAGGTTTCAACGCCGTTGCCGCCGGCACCGTTGAGATGAACGCCGCTAACGCTTACTTCTGGGCAGGCAAGATCCCCGCCGCCCAGTACTTCACCACCGTCCCCTTCGGCATGAGCACCCAGGGCATGAACGCCTGGCTGTACCACGGCGGCGGTCTGGATCTGTGGCACGAGATCTACGCTGAATATGGTCTGATCGCCTTCCCGATGGGCAACACCGGCGTGCAGATGACCGGCTGGTTCCGCGAACCGCTGGAAAGCGTAGATGACCTAAAAGGTCTGAAGATGCGTATCCCGGGCCTGGCCGGCAAGGTTTACTCAGAGCTGGGCGTTAACCCGGTGCTGCTGCCGGGCGGCGAGATCTTCCCGGCGCTGGAGCGTGGCGTTATCGATGCCGCCGAGTTTGTCGGCCCCTACCAGGACCGTCGTCTGGGCCTGCACAAAGCCGCCAAGTACTACTACACCACCGGCTGGGGCGAGCCCACCAACGTTACCGAACTGCTGATCAACAAGAAGGTCTGGGATTCTCTGCCGGCGGATCAGCAGGCGATCATCAAGGCGGCCGCTGCGGCCTGCGTCACCGAGAGCCTCTCCTGGTGTGAAGCGGTCAACGCCGATGCCATGACCGACCTGGTCGAGAACGAAGGCGTTATCGCCCAGCCGCTGCCGGGCTCTATCGTCAGCCGTCTGCAGGAAGTGACCGCCGACACCCTGGAAACCATGGCCGCTGCCGATCCGCTGACCGGCAAGGTGCACAAGTCGTTCATGGACTTCCGCAAGAAACATGCGTCCTGGGCAGCGCTCAGCGAAAAACCTTTCCTGAACCTGTTTTGATGGTAATGCATGAAGACCGCGATTAACGCCATAGAGTGGTTGGTCGAAACAATGGGCGGGCTGGCACGATTAGTCGTGCTGGCCCTGGTCCTGCTCGTCGCCACCGATGTCATTCTGCGCTACCTGTTCTCCATCGGCCCGGTGGCGATGCAGGAGCTGGAGTGGCACCTGATCTCGCCGATCGCCCTGATCGGTCTCTCTTACACCATGAAACACCGCGCCGATGTGCGCGTGGATTTTCTTTACGAGCGCTTCAACTGGCGACTGCGTGCCTTTGTCGACCTGGTTGGCGCGCTGCTGACGCTGGCAGTGGCGGTGATTATCACCTACCTGTCGATCAGCTATGTGCAGCAGTCTTTCATGCTGAATGAAGGCTCTCCGGATCCGGGTGGCCTGCCGATGCGTTATCTGCTCAAAGCCTTTATTCCGCTGGGCTTCGGCCTGCTTGCGCTGCAGGGACTGGCTGAAAGCCTGCGTTCACTGCTGGTGCTGTGCGGCAAACTGCCGTCTGAAACATCTAACGAAACTACTGATCAAACAAGTACTGCCGAGGAGGTCGCATGAGCGGTAACGAGTGGCTGATCATCGGCATGATCGGCGGTTTCCTCGGCCTGATGATGATCGGTATTCCGGTAGCGATCTCCCTGGCTGTGTCCGGCTTTGTCGCCGGCTACCTCGGCTTCGGGCCAATGCTGTTTAACCTGATGCCTGCGCGCCTGTATGGCGTTGTCACCAACTACACCCTGATGGCGGTGCCGCTGTTCGTGTTTATGGGCGTGATGCTGGAAAAATCCAGGGTCGCCGAGAACATGCTGGAAACCATCGGCAAGGCGATGGGCGGCGTGAACGGCGGCATGGGCCTGGCGATCATCCTGGTTGGCGTACTGATGGGCGCCTCCACCGGTATCGTCGGCGCCACCGTAGTCACCGTAGGCCTGCTGACCCTGCCATCGCTGCTGCGTCGCGGCTACGCACCCAGCGTTGCCTGTGGCACTATCTGCGCCTCGGGTACGCTCGGACAGATCATTCCGCCGAGCCTGGTGCTGATCCTGCTCTCTGATATCGTCGGTGAGTCGGTGGGTACCCTGTTTGCGGCAGCGTTTATTCCCGGCCTGGTACTGGCGCTGATCTATGTGCTTTACCTGCTTATTCTCGGCAAAATCAAGCCGGAATGGATGCCCGCTATCCCGGCGGAAGAGCGCGCTGGAATTACCGGCAAGCAGCTGACCAAAGACCTGTTGCGCGATGTCTGCCCGCCGCTGTTCCTGGTGGTTGCTGTACTCGGTTCCATTGTCGGTGGCATCGCTGCTCCGACGGAAGCCGCCTCCATGGGCGCACTGGGTGCGCTGGCGATTGCCCTGGCGTTCAAGCGCCTGAACTGGAAACTGGTCAAGGAAGCGCTGCACGGTACCCTGACCATCTCCGCCATGGTGTTTTTTATCCTGCTCTGCGCTCAGCCGTTCTCGCTGGCGTTCCGTGGGCTGGGTGGCGACCAGATGGTTCACCATATGTTCGAGATGCTTCCGGGCGGCGAACTGGGTGCACTGCTGTTCCTGATGGCGCTGCTGTTTGTTCTCGGTTTCTTCCTCGAATGGATCGAGATCTCCTATATCGCACTGCCCATGTTCCTGCCGGTGTTTATGAACTACGGCACCGACATGGTGTGGCTGTCGATTCTGGTAGCGATGAACCTGCAGATGTCCTTCCTGACACCGCCCTTTGGCTGGGCGCTTTTCTTCCTGAAAGGCGTGGCGCCACCGGGGGTGACAACGCGGGATATTTACGTAGGCGCGTTACCGTTTGTATTGCTTCAATTCGCTGCCGTGGTGGTGCTGTTCCAGTTCCCCTCTCTGGTCACCTGGCTGCCTGAAGCGATCGGTTGGTAAAAACCTTATAACAAGCTAAGGACACGTTTATGGATATACTCTCGGATTATTCGACAACCTGGCTGATCGGCCTGGCTGTCGCTCTGGTCGTAACCGGTGTGATCGCAGGCCTGATGGCGGGCCTGCTCGGCGTGGGCGGCGGCATCGTTATCGTGCCGGTGCTCTACCACCTGTTTACCCTGCTCGGCATCGACGAAGCGGTTCGTATGCATGTGGCGGTGGGCACCTCGCTGGCGACCATCATCCCTACCTCGATCATGTCGTCGCGGGCGCACTTCAAGAAGGGCAGCCTGAATCCGGATCTGCTGAAGCAGCTGGTACCGGGCGTGATCATCGGCGTCATCATCGGCGCCGTGGCCAGCGGCTACTTCAGCGGCAAGGTACTGACCGCTATCTTTGCCACCATCGCCCTACTGGTCGCGCTGAACATGGCGTTCAAGAAAGATGGCTTCAATGTGGCCGACAAACTGCCCGGCGCCCTGGGCACCGGCGTGATCGGTACCTTCATTGGCGGCATCTCCACCCTGATGGGTATTGGCGGCGGCACCCTCAGCGTGCCGATCCTGAGCGCGTTCAAAACCCCGATGCACACTGCCGTCGGTACAGGTGCGGCCCTGGGCCTGGTGATAAGCCTGCCCGGCGCCATCGGTTTTTTGATCAATGGTATCGGTGTCGAAGCGCGCCCGCCGCTGTCGATCGGCTACGTTAACCTGATAGGCCTGTTCCTGATCATCCCGGCTACCATGAAGATGGCTCCGGTCGGCGCGAAGATCGCCCACGCAATCAACGCCAAACTGCTGCGCCAGCTGTTCGCCCTGTTCCTGGGGATCACCTCGCTGCGCATGTTTTACGGTCTCTTCAGCTAAAACAGCTCACTAAAAGAGTTCAGCTAAGAAAGCGCTATGCACAGCTCCCGATTCTGAAACGGAGCTGTGCATAACTTTCCAATAACGGAGAACAACAATGCTGAAAACGGTTTATTCCACCCGCGGAATGATGGTTGCCCCCCATCACCTGGCCGCCCAGGCGGGTCGCGACGTGCTGGCCGAAGGCGGTAACGCCGTCGAAGCGATGGTCGCTGCGGCATCCACCATCGCCGTGGTTTATCCGCACATGAACTCCATCGGCGGCGACGGCTTCTGGCTGATCCATGAGCCGGGCAAGGCGCCGGTGGCGATCGACGCCTGCGGCCGCGCGGCAAAAAAAGCCGACCGCAGCTTCTACGCAGGCCTGGATGCAATCCCCAGCCGCGGCGCCACCGCAGCCCTCACCAGCGCCGGCACCATCGGCGGCTGGGCCGAAGCACTCAAGGTCGCTGACGGCTGGGGCAAATCGCTGCCGCTGAGCCGCCTTCTGGAAAGCGCGATCAATCACGCCCGCAACGGCATCGTCGTTACCGAAAGCCAGTCAGCGCTGACCGCTTCCAAGCTGGATCAGCTGCACGATGTGCCCGGTTTCACCGATACCTTTATGCTGAATGGCCAGGTGCCCGATGTGGGCGCCCTGATGACTCAGGGCAAGCTGGCCAATACGCTGGAGCAGCTAGCCCGTGCCGGTCTCGATGATTTCTATCGCGGCGAGCTGGGCCGTGCCATGGGTGAAGAACTGGAACGCCTGGGCAGCCCGCTAACCGCAGACGATCTGGCCGGCTACAGCGCCAGCCAGGTAAAACCACTGGAGGTCGCCGTCAACGGCGCCAAGATCTATAACCTCCCGCCGCCTACCCAGGGCCTGGCGTCGCTGATGATTCTGGGGATTTTCGACAAGCTCGGCATCACCGAAGCGGAAGGTTTCGCCCATCTGCACGGCCTGATCGAATCCACCAAACGCGCCTTCCGCGTGCGTGACACCCACGTCACCGACCCGGACCGTCTGCCGGCGGATCCCCAGTCGTTCCTCGATCCTGCGGTTCTGCAGAAACTGGCCGACGAGATCGACCCGGAGAAAGCCCTGCCCTGGCCCGATCCTGCCAGCCCGGGCGATACCATCTGGATGGGCTGCATCGACAGCGAAGGTCGTGCGGTGAGCTTTATTCAGAGCATCTACTGGGAGTTCGGCTCCGGCGTCGTGCTCGACAGCACCGGCGTCAACTGGCAGAACCGCGGTATCAGCTTCTCGCTCGATCCCAAGGCGCTGCAGGCGCTGGAACCTGGCCGCAAGCCGTTCCACACCCTCAACCCTGCCCTGGCCCGTTTCGACGATGGCCGCGTGATGAGCTACGGCACCATGGGTGGCGAAGGTCAGCCACAAACCCAGGCTGCGGTATTCAGCCGCTACGCCATGCTCGGTCTGCCGCTGCAGCAGGCGGTCACCGCGCCGCGCTGGCTGCTGGGACGCACCTGGGGTGATACCAGCACCACGCTGAAGCTGGAGAGCCGTTTCGATCCGGCACTGGTCAAGCAGCTGCGCGATGCAGGCCATGAGGTGGAGATGCTGGACGAAGCGTTCAGCGACACCATGGGCCATGCCGGGGCACTGGTGAAACGCCCGGATGGCGTGCTGGAAGGCGCTGCCGATCCGCGCAGTGACGGCTGCGTCGCCGCTCTGTAAGCACTGAGATCCAGCCCCCTGACCGATGAACGGGGGCTGGATTCTCTTTAACGTTTTCCACAATCCGCGCCAGCCACCCGCTCTCTCAACACCCCCATCGACAGAACCAACACCACAACGAGCCAGCGCTGCTCATACCGGGCCTTAACGCCGGCTCTGAACTATGCTTGAAAGAATAATAAAACCGGGAGAACAGCCATGGGCACTCGGTATAACAACATTCTCGAAACAGTGGGCCGTACGCCCGTTGTGCGCATCAATCACCTGGCCCCTCCCGCAGTTAACCTCTACGCCAAGCTGGAAGCCTTCAACCCTATGGGGTCGATCAAGGACCGACTCGCCCTGGGCGTTATCGAAGATGCCGAGCGCAGCGGCGCACTGAAACCAGGCCAGACGGTGATCGAAGCCACCAGTGGCAACACCGGCATAGGCCTGGCAATGGTCTGCGCCCAGAAGGGCTATCCCCTGGTAGTAACCATGGCGGAGAATTTCAGCGTCGAGCGCCGTCGGATGATGCGCTTTCTCGGCGCCAAAGTGATTCTGACACCGGCCTCCGACAAGGGCAGCGGCATGCTGGCCAAGGCAGTGGAACTGGCTGAAAGCCACGGCTGGTTTCTCTGTCGTCAGTTCGAGAATGAGGCCAATGCGGATTTCCACTCCCGCACCACCGCCGTCGAGATTCTCGATGACTTCAGCGACACCCGGCTGGATTACTGGGTCACCGGTTTCGGCACCGGCGGTACGCTCAAAGGGGTCGCCCGGGTATTGAAAGAGAAGAGCCCCGAGACTCGCATTATCGTCTGCGAGCCGGATAATTCACCGCTGCTCGGCAGCCACCAGCCGCAACCCAGAGCTGCCAACGGCATGCCCAGTGCCAGCCACCCAAGTTTCCGCCCCCACCTGATGCAGGGCTGGACGCCGGACTTTATCTCCAAGCTGACGGAGGACGCAGCCAACGCGCAGCTGATCGACGAACTACGCCCCATCGCCGGCAGCGACGCCCTGCAAACCTCACTGGACCTGGCACGCAGGGAGGGAATCTTCTGCGGCATCACCGCCGGAGCCACTATGGCCGGTGGCCTTCAGATCGCCCGCTCAGCGCCACCCGGAACCACCATTCTCTGCATGCTGCCCGATACCGGCGAGCGCTACCTGAGCACACCGCTGTTTGCCGAGATAGAGACGGAGATGACCAACGAGGAGATCGAGATCTCCCGCTCAACCCCCGGCTACCGCTTTGATAAACCCTCTGCACCCGCGCCTGCACCGGCGGCCGCGCCGACTCCTGCAACGATCAAGGCCACACCTCAAGCCGAACAGTTTCTGGCCGATGCCCTGCACGACAAGAACAACCCGGTGGTGATGTTCGCGTTGGAGTGGTGTGAGTTCTGCTGGTCCCTGCGCAAGCTGTTCAAACAGTGCAATATCCCCTACCGCTCGTTGGACCTGGATAGCGCCCAGTATCAACAGGACAATCTGGGCGGCAGCATCCGCGCTGCGCTTAACGCACATACCGGTTGCGTCACCATCCCACAGATATTTATCGGCGGAGAGTTTGTCGGCGGCTGCACCGAGGTGTTCGACGAGTTCAAGAGCGGTCGTTTCCAGCAACGGCTGGAAGACTCGAGCGTCAGTTTCGATCACGACGTTTCGGTAGATCCCTACAGCCTGCTGCCTGCCTGGCTGCATCCACGCAAATAGCCACCCTTTGCTAACTCCTTGCTGCTTTCGCTGTTTTAAAACGCTTTTTGATAGACTGGATCGCCCGGCTCAGGAAGGCCGGGCGTTACCCACAATATTAAGAAGACACAGGAGATCAGCATGAGCAGCACCCGAATCGGTTTTATCGGCATGGGCCTGATGGGCGTACCGATGAGCACACGACTGCTGGAAGCAGGATTCGCCGTCACCGTCTGGAACCGCAACGCCGACAAGTGCCAACCGCTGGCCGAACGTGGCGCCCGGGTTGCCGGCAGCATCGCCGAGCTCTGCGCCAACGTGGATGTGATCATGACCTGCGTCTCCAACACCGAAGCTGTCAGCGAGATCCTGTTCGGCGAACAGGGTATCGCCGATTCAGCGCGGGAAGGACAGGTCTTGATCGATTTTTCCAGTATTGCCCCGGACGCCACCCGCGAGATGGCAAGCCGCTGCAAAGAGGAACACGGCCTCGACTGGATCGACGCTCCGGTTTCCGGCGGTGTCGCCGGCGCTGAGCAGGGCACCCTGGCGATCATGGCCGGTGGCGATACTGAACTGGTTGAGCGGGTACGGCCATTACTGGAGCCGCTATCCCAGCGAGTCACTCATATGGGCCCTGTCGGTTCCGGCCAAGCCACCAAGATCTGCAACCAGATGCTGGTCTCCTGCAATGTGCTGGTGATGGCCGAGGTGATGGCCCTCGCCGAGCAGTCTGGTGTCGATGCCAGCCGCATCCCTGAAGCTCTTAAAGGTGGCTTTGCCGACTCAATTCCACTGCAGCTGACCGGACCGAAAATGGCCGCGCGCGATTTCGACGAGATCAAATGGCATGTCAAAACCCTACTCAAGGACCTGGATATGGCCAACGCCCTGGCCAAGGCAAATGGCAGCGCAATTCCGATGGCCGGTCTCGGCGCGGAGCTGATGCGACTGCATGGCAGCAAAGGCTATCTGGAGCAGGATCCGGCTACGCTGGTGAAGCTATTCAGCGATCGAAGCTGATAGCCCAAACCGTAACTCAGTGCTTGTTTCCAAACAGATACTTTTGACTCCCGCGCAAATTATGAGGTATACCACTAATATTATTCTATTCTCTTACTCCAAGCACTAAACACAGCCCCCTTATGCCTATTCCCAGTCACGATGAAATTAACGCCGAACTCGAAAAGGCCTTTGCCCGGTCACCGCTTTTTGCTCGCCCCGGCTTTCTAATTCGGCGTTTGCACCAGATCCATACCAGCCTTTTTCTGAGTGAAACCAACGAGTTCAACATCACCCCGGTCCAGTTCAGTCTGATGAGTGCACTCAGGGCCAATGGCGAAATGGATCAGAACAGCGTTGCTCAAGAAATTGGACTGGAGAGAACCAGCGTGGCCGAGGTCATCCCCAGACTCGAGTCGAGGGAGCTACTGGAAAGGCGGCGCAGCACTAAGGACCGCAGGGTAAAGCTGGTAAAACTAAGCCGTAAGGGACAGGCTCTTCTCAAAAAGATGTCCGAAAGGGTTCAGCAAGCTCATGACCGCACGGTGGAGGCCCTGCCTGAAGAGGAACGAAACCTGTTTCTGCTGCAGATGATCAGACTTGTGGAAGCCAACAATCACCTTGGCAATGCCCCTTTCAAGCTACCCGACTCCGGTGACGCATAACGCACTAGTGCGAGCTGTTAGCTCCCCTTACCCACTCGGCTAAGGGGAGCAACAACCGGTTAACTCTACTTATACTGCACACTGTGCAGGAAGGTCTTCGCCTTGTCCGTTTGCGGGTTGTCGAAAAACTCCTCTGGAGATCGGTTTTCGATGATGTGTCCGCTGTCCATAAAGATGATACGACTGGAGACCTGACGGGCAAACTTCATCTCATGGGTGACGATCACCATAGTCGAGCCTTCAGCGGCGAGGTCTCGCATGACTTCCAGCACCTCGCCGACCAGCATCGGATCCAACGCACTGGTAGGTTCATCAAACAGTAGGATATCCGGCTTCATCGCCAATGCACGGGCAATACCGACACGTTGCTTCTGACCGCCGGATAGGCGCGAAGGCAGCATATTGATCTTATCCTCCAGACCGACCCGTTTAAGTACAGCACGTGCCTCCTGCTCCACCTCTTTGCGATTGCGCTTTTGCACATGCAGCGGACTCGCCATCACATTCTCGAGCACCGTCATGTGCGGCCAGAGTGCAAAGTGCTGAAACACCATGCCGATTTTGGAACGCATTTTAGATAGCTGCGCGTCGCCGACTTTGGTGCCATTGACGGCATATCCCATCCGCTCCGAATTAAGCCGGATATGGCCGGCATCCGGAATCTCCAGCCAGTTGATGCAACGCAGCAGCGTTGATTTGCCACAACCCGATGGTCCCAGCAGCGACACAACCTCCCCTTTTTGCATATCAAAGGAGATATCTTTGAGCACATGGTTATCACCAAAGCTCTTGCTGATACCCTGCACCCGAAGCACCGCCTGGTGGGTTTTACTCTCATGCTGGACTGATGCGTTCATGCAATTCTCTCCCGGGCGTAACGCGCGACAAGGTTCACAATTAATTCAATCAACAGGCAGAACACCCAATAGAGCAGCCCCGCCACGATAAAGCAGACAAAGGGATTGAAGTAGATCGACTGGATCGAGTTGAAGGCAGCAGTGATATCGAACACAGAGATGATCCCCAGATAGGCGCTGTCCTTAACGATCTGTATCCACTGATTACCCACCATCGGTATGGCACGCATTAGCAACAGGGGTCCGATGATGCGCCGGATCAGCGTGGCGCCGCGAAATCCGTAGGCAGTCCCTGCTTCTAGAATCTCCGCCGGAATATCGACCCATGCACTGCGAAAAATAATCGCCATGTAGGCCGAGTGATAGACAATCATCGCCACCAGGCCGGAAGTATATTTATCGAAGTTAATGCCATAACTCGGCAGGCCGAAGTAGATCACGTAGACAAAGAGCAGAAACGGCGAGCAGCGCATGGCACTGCAGAGCCACTCGATAGAACCTCGCACCCAGCCGACCTTGCTGAAGAAGAGCGGCGTCAGTATCAGGCCGAACAACACCGATGCAAGACCCGAAACCAGCACTAGCGAGAGCGTGGTCTGTATGCCGGTGATCACCGAATCACGCTCATCGTAGATGATCTGAAAATCACTCAGGTTCATAACGGCTCCTGCGCAGATCGAATGCGCACTTCAAGGTGCTTTTGCAGTTTGATCAGCAACATCACGATGACGATGTAGATGGCAAACCCAACCAGCAAAGGTGGAATAGGCTCGTAGGTTCGCGCTCCGATACGCTGCGCCGCACGGGTAATGTCCAGCAGACCGATCACCGAAATCGCCGGGCTGTTTTTCACCAGCAATGTCATTTCGTTAATCAAACCAGGAATACTGGAGCGCCATACCTGAGGCAGCAGAACATAACGGAAACGAATCCACCGGTTCATGCCAAACGCCTGCGCCGCTTCATACTGGGAGCGGTCAAAAGAGAGCAGCGCCGAGCGCCAGATTTCACAGTTGAAGGCAGTCGCAGTGATCGAGAAGGAAATCATCGCCGCTACCAGCGGGCTTAGAGAGATCTCGAACTGCGGCAGTCCGAAATAGATCAGCATAATCAGCGTCACTGCAGGGCAGGAACGCACCAGGCTGACATAGACGTAGGCACATTTTCCCAGCAGCGGCACCTTGGCCCAGCGCAGAAGCGCCAGGCCAAGACCGAGAGGAATTCCTACGATGATGGCGATAAATGAGACACCTATCGTCGAGACTGCACCATAGACAAAGCTGAGGTAATCGTAGAAATTCATTCTCTAATCTCAGTTCACATCTAGCGGCATATCTTCGTTTTTAGCGCCGAGCCACTTCTCCTGAAGACGGTACATCTCCCCTGACTCACGTACTTTCAGCATCGCGTCATTGACCACTTTCAACACCGCTTCGTTACCCTTCTTGACCGCCCAGGCCTTGTAACCCGGCTCACCCACCGGCTCACCCAGCGAGAAGACTCCCGGCCTTTCTTCCATCAGGCTGCGCAGGGTAATGTCGGTATTGACGACGGCATCCAGGCGGCCCAGTGCCAGATCCTGGTACGCTTCCGGGTAACCATGATATTCAACGATCTTGCCTACACCTTCGCCATGCTCATCCTTGAGTTTCTTATCGTAGGCTTTCAGCTCCAGCAGAAAAGCACTGCCGGTTTCCGCACCCACGGTTTTACCGATCAGGTCTTTTCCGGATTTAATGTCGCTGTCGGCCTTGGTCGCAAAGTAGGTCTGGGATGCAGCGGTCGGTGTCGTGAAATCGAACACCTTGCGGCGCTGGTCTGTCACCATCACGGCAGACAGCGCCATGTCGAACTTGCCGCTCTGAACGCCTGGCAGGATACCGGCCCAGGGCATAATCTCCTGCTCCAGTTTGATACCGGACTCTTTCTCGACAAGCGCTTTCAGTTCATTGTCATAACCGGTAGAGACACCATCCTGTACAAACTCGAACGGTCGGTAGTTATCCTCGGTGGCAACAGTGATCGTCCCTTTCGCCTTGATCTCATCGACCGTAGAGGCCGCCGTAAGAGTACTGCAACTGATGGCGCCAGCCAGCATAACAATCGGTGTGGTTTTCTTTAGAACACTCAGCATAGAAGTCATTTTTTCACCCTTTAAATTGAAAGTTCTTGAACCCGTGACACAACGAAAACGGTTGTCTTTTTGTTTGCTTCCCCTCAAATATCCAGGACCAGCTTTTGCGCACCTGCTCTTGAACAGCAGATCATCATCGTCCGGTCCTTAGTGTGTTCTGATGCCTCTTTCACCCGATCCATGTGGACCGGGTCTCCTTCGAGAAAACGGACTTCACAGGCACCGCAGATGCCCTGCTCGCAGGAGTACATGACGTCGACGTCGTTGCGGACCAGCGCCTCGAGAATCGATTCGTCTTCCGCCACATCGATAACCCGGCCGCTTTTAGCCAGTGTCACCTGCTGAGCGCCTTCCGGCGCCGCACTCTCGATCTTGCCGAAGTACTCGTAGTGCACATCCGAAAGGCCACACTCTCGCGCCACCTCCACCAGGTCTTCGATCATCGCACCCGGCCCACAGCAGTAAATTTGGGCATCTTTACTTAGTGACTGCGCCAGCGCTTTTAGCCTGGGTCGTGCGCTCTGGCCGGTTTTTGGATAGCCGGTTTTGGGGTAAAGAGTCACGTCGGCATCAACAGCAAGCTCATCGTGAAACAGCATGGTTTGTGCACTCTCACCCCAGTAGTGAAGGTGCACCTGTCGCCCCTGCGCCTTGAGGTAGCAGTACATGGAGTAGATCGGCGTAATGCCGATACCGCCGGCAAAAAGAACGTAGGGAGAGTCGCTTTCGGCAAGTTCAAAGGCATTGCGACAGGCTCCAACCAACAGACTCTGTCCAAGGCGCAGCTCCTGATGTAGCCAGCGCGACCCGCCTCTGCCGGCGGGTTCATGTTTTACGCCGATGACATAGCAGTGCTCGGTGCACTTGGGCGTAACCAGCGAGTACTGACGGATCAGACCGTTGGGCAGTATCAGATCGATATGCGAGCCAGGCGCCGGGAGCGGCAGCGAAGATCCGTCCTCGGGCCAGAGTTCGTAGAGATGAATACCCCGGGCTCCCAGACGCATGGATCGCACCTGGAAAGCGGTTCCGACGGACTCAGACGGTGCCATACTTGATCCCCATCTCACGCATCCAGGCGCGGTACTTCATACCCAGGAGGTCGGTGCTGTGATGCAGTTCAGCCCTCAGATCCACGGGGATTCGCTCGGGGCGCTGAGTATCAACAATCTCTGCATCCTGCTTGTAGACCAGGTCCTGACGGCGGCGGACATCCGCATCGCTGGGTTGAGGATCAAAATTCATGGCGCAGCAGATACGGATGATGCTCTGCTCAGGGCTAACCTGCTGGGCGGTAAAATAGGTGCAGAAGCGATCCGCCTCACGGCCTTCATGGGCACGCTCAGGATCAGATATCACCAGGCGTTTTTTGAAGTACGCCACGTTCGGGCGCATGATCTTATAAGCGTAATAAGCAATTACTGGTACTTCGCGCGGATCGCCATAAGGCTGAGTAACCTGCACTTCTGAGGAGTGAAGAACGCCATCCTCTTCCCACACCTTGAAAGGCGGAATCGGATCCGGGTTATCCATCAGCCCGTTGACACCGGCATGTACAAACGGGAAGTGGCTGGGGTCGACAAAGTTTTCTAGTGCACGATAAGCAGATTTAAACGTGTACGGTCCACAGACCACGGTTTTATATTCCGCGTCATCCCATTCCGGGAAGTGGGGAATATCCTGTTCCGGCGTGCCGATACAGGCCCAGACAAAGCCATACTTCTCCTGCGCATAATGCACCACGGTTTTGGCTTTCTTCATCGGTGTTTCGTTCGGTGATGCCGGAATCAGTGTGCATTGGCCACGGCCGTCGTAGTTCCAGCCATGGTAAGGGCAGACCACCTTATCGCTGGCGATAAACCCTTTGGAGAGACGCGCACCACGGTGGATACAGAGATCCTCCCAGACATGTACCTGACCGGAACTATCACGCCAGATCACCAAATCACGCTCCATCAGCGTGCTTGGGATCAGTTCACCTTCGACCACCTCTTCGCTGGTGGCCACAACATGCCAGTCGTTCAACAGTACTGGTTCAATGGTGTTTTCGTTATCAATCGATGTATTCATCTATCCCTCTCTGCGTTGACAGGCTTAAGAAGCGGCGCCGGTATTCACCCTTTCGCAAACCGCTCCATCGGCAGATTCAATAAACCCTTACCCAGCAGGCCGTGCTCGCCCGCGGCATCCACACGCGCCAGCGACACACTCATGCTCGCCTTGGCAGCGATCATCGCCTGCAGGCGAAATCCACTCTTAATGCTTTTTCCCAGCACAAATACGGCGCTGGCGAACTGTTCAATGTCTGTTACCTGCCCAAGCAGCTCCGCTGCCAGATTCCGAGCAACACGGCTCTGTGGCCAGAGTTGCGCCCCCAGCCCGAGCGCGTCGATCACACCGCTGTCCCCCAGGGCATTCGCGGTTTCATCCGCCACTGCACCCGGCTCTCCCGCCGGCGGCCTGCCCTCGCAGCTGATCCACTGATGCGGGGCTCCAGCGCACCGCACGCCAAGCGATTCACCATTACCGGCCACGGCCAGAATCAGATCGGGTATATCAGCCTCGGCTGCGATCCTCGCACTGAGGTGCAGCGAACAGGCCATCCACAGGGTCAGGAAAAACAGCGGAGTCTGGGCGAGAAATCCCTCGGCACGACCAGGGGCCTCGGCATTGGCAAAGAGCAGGCTCAACCGCTGTGTTGCGGCGCTGGTTTCGCAATGCAGATCGTCGCCTTCGCTGATGGCCTCTGCTGCCACAGGCAGCAGCGAGATTGGCTGCGCCGACACCTGGGCATGGAACAGCGGCGCCATATCGGTATCCCGAAATGCCATGCGCGCCTGCAGCTCAGGGTTATTCGAGCCAAAGCGAATCTCGGCACCGGGGCCACTGTGCAGCAGCGACCAGTAGCGCCTGCCCTGCTCAGGATCCAGAACACCCACCAGAGCCGTGCGCGGAGAGACCACCCCGGCCAGTGGAATCGCAACCCCCCAGTCCAGAGAAGGCTCCAGGCGTATCTCGCCGGAACGGATCATCTGCAGCGCTTGCGCTTCGCTCTCGGCCCAGCCTTCATAAAGCGCACAAGCAAGCGCAGAGGAGAGCACCGGCAGGCTCGGCCGGCGGGCATCGATAAACGGGGGCCCGGCATGGAGCAATACCCTCGTAGGCAAGCCCACCGCCTGGCTTGCCGGCAACACGCTGTCCCAAAGCAGGGATGGTTCAGTGATATGGGTCAGCTGCACGAGCCTGGCTGGAGTGTTCATCGGCTCAGGCAACCGCTATTTCGGGGAGAATTTCGGCATCCGCCTCGAACAGCACGCCGCCGCGCAGACAGAACAGGGGCGACAGCAGTCGCTCAGCCGGTACGCGGGTACCTTCGTTGTCCCTCAGTTCCCAGTGACCGCGCTCATCGGCCAGTACCGACACATCCGCCTCTGCGCCCGGCGTCAGCGTGCCCAACTCTCCGGCCATGCCCAGCATCTCCGCGGCATTGGTAGTAACCATGCGCACGACATGATCGAAAGGCACGCCTAGAGCCAGCATGCTGGTCATGGCGGATGTCAGGCTGAATTTCACCGCGCCCTTGAAGATATGCCCCTCGTCCGGATGCTCGCTGGGCATTCCCGGCGCCACGGGAACGGCCGTGTTATAGCCATGCATATCCGAACCCAGAGTCTCGGGAAGGACGCCCTCATCCAGCACTATACGTGCGGTAGCAAAACTGAAGTGAGAACCGTGGCCCACATCGATCTTGAGCCCCTTGGCAATCGCTTCTTTGACCAGCGGGTGCAACTTGCCGTCGGTGGTCACGAAACCGCCCGGATGACGGCTGAAGGGATGCGCGAGAATATCGCCAGGCTTGAGCAGCTTGACCACTTCACTGAGGATCGTGTCCGGGTCCACATCGCAGCCGCCCTCTTCGGGCAAAGGCCAGAGCTGACCGAAGTGGATATAGACCGGCAGATTTGAGCGCCGGCCAATCTCGGCGGCTTTTTCCATCACGCTGACGCCCCAACGAGTAAAGCCGCCAAGCTCCGCGTGCGCCTTGATCCCTTTGATCAGATCACGGTTGCCTTCGATCGCGGTCAGGGTAGCGTCCACATCCGCACATTCGGGGCGGTAAAGTTCGGGATAGAAATGTCCTTCAAGACCGCCGACCAGATAGGCGGAAATAAACGGGATCACCCGGGTTTTCGAAGGCTCTATGATGTACTTGATAAACCCCGGCAGGGTCATACAGCTCGGGCCACCCTGATCCACCAGCGTGGTCACTCCGGAACGAACCCCGCACAGGTCAGGATTGAGTCCGAAACGTCCTGACACATGCTCATATACATGCCCATGTGTATCGATCAGGCCAGGCAGCACCAAGCGACCGGTACAATCAATCACATCGAAACCGTCCGACAGAACAGAGGTATCAACGTCCCCTACCTGGTTGATGCGTCCATCGACGACCAGCAGATCGCCACCCCTGTCCAGACCATTAGCTGGGTCGACAATGCGGCCCCCTTTCAGAAGTACATTCTTCATAACTTTACCGTCTCTCAAACTGTCAACACGGCAAAGCAAGTGGTATACCACTTATTAACACAGATCAAATAAAAATACTTAAGATGTTGTTTTAAATGAAAATAAAATCGGTGGTACACCGACTAAAGATAGTAAGAAGAGTAGCAAGAACAGCTGACGACCCAACTTGTCCTGCACCAGGCTGAAACAGCCCTGCACCATAAACATCCAGTCGATATGCATGTTCAGGTTAGAAAAGACAGGCCTCAGAAATATCAGAGGGGAAAAACATCTGCCGACGCACGCAATAAAAAGCCCGCAAATGCGGGCTCAAATAGGGAACAACATACAACGGTAAAAGCCGTGCATCAGCGCAGGCCAAGCACATCCTGCATGTCGTAAAGACCCTCAGGACGCGAATCGAGCCAACGGGCCGCACGTACGGCACCCTTGGCAAAGGTCATCCGGCTGGATGCCTTGTGGGTAATTTCGATGCGCTCGCCTTCTGTGGCGAACAGCACGGTGTGATCGCCCACCACGTCACCGGCACGAATAGTCTCGAAACCGATTTCACGGGCGCTACGCGGACCGACCTGACCTTCGCGGCCGTAAACGGCACACTCTTTCAGATCACGGCCCAGTGCATCGGCGACCACTTCACCCATGCGCAGCGCGGTGCCGGACGGGGAATCGATCTTGTGACGATGGTGCGCTTCGATCACTTCGATATCGTAACCACTGTCTTCACCCAGGGCCTTGGCGGCCACTTCCAGCAGCTTGAAGCAGAGGTTCACGCCGACGCTCATGTTCGGTGCGAACACGATGGGGATCTCTTTCGCCGCTTCCTGGAGCAGAGCTTTCTGCTCATCGTCCAGACCGGTGGTACCGATCACCATCTTCTTGCCGTTAGCGCGGCAGAACGCCAGGTTTTCCATAGTTACGCTGGGCATGGTGAAATCGATTAGCAGATCGAAATCCTGTTTCACCACATCCAGGTCAGCGGCGATCTGTACGTTCAGCCTGCCAACACCGGCCAGCTCACCCGCGTCAGCGCCGTTCAGGCTGCTGCCCGGCTCGACGATAGCGGCGGTCAGCTCGGCACCCTCGGTCAGGGTGATCGCCTCGATCAGGGTCTTGCCCATACGACCGGCGGCGCCGATCACTGCAATTCTTGTCATGCCTGTTTCCTGTTACAGGGGGCTTTATCGGAGCTGGTATCGCCATCGCAATCCGGCTCCGAATTTTTAATCGTCTGGTCCATGGAGAGTGACGGCGTATCGCAACCGGCACAACCCACCACGGTAGCCGGTACACCGACCACGGTGGTGTGCGCAGGCACTGCATTGAGCACCACACTGCCGGCACCGACACGGGCGCACTCACCCACTTCGATATTGCCGAGGATCTTCGATCCGGCGCCAATCATCACACCCTTGCGGATCTTCGGATGACGATCGCCGCTCTCCTTGCCGGTACCGCCAAGGGTCACCGACTGCAGGATAGAGACGTCGTTCTCGATCACGCAGGTTTCGCCCACCACGATGCCGGTGGCGTGGTCGAACATCACACCAAAACCGATGGTGGCCGCCGGGTGGATATCCACCTGGAAGATGGTGCTGACGCGGCTCTGGATGTACAGGGCCAGCGAACGCCGGTCCTGCTGCCACATCCAGTGCGCCACACGATGGGCCTGAATCGCCTGAAACCCTTTGAGGTAGAGCAGTACGGTGGAATAGGCTTCCACCGCCGGGTCACGGGTACACACCGCCTGGATGTCGGCACAGGCCGCTTCGATCAGACCCTCGTCAGCCTCGTAGGCCTGCTCGATGATCTCACGCAGCGCCATGGCCGACACCACCTCATCCGCCAGCTTACTGGACAGCAGGAAGGACAACGCCCCCCGCAGGTCCGAATGGCCGATAATAGTGGCGTGGTAAAAGCTCGCCAGCAGCGGTTCATATTCCACGAGGCCACGCGCTTCTTCGCGTATCTTGCCCCATAACTCATCAACGGAGAGCGGCATTTCGTACATGCTTACCCCCTCACGACGTAAACTGGCCATCGTGTCAGGTCATATCCTCAAAGAACTTCTTCACTGAATCGAAGAAACCGTGTTTTTTCGGGCTGTGCTTGCTCTTGCCTTCGTCCATCTCGTCCTGGAACTCCTTGAGAAGCTCCTTCTGACGGCTGCTCAGGCTCACCGGCGTTTCCACCGTTACCTTGACCATCAGGTCACCGGTGCTGCCACCGCGTACCGGGGCGATCCCCTTGCCACGCAGGCGGAACAGCTTGCCGGTCTGGGTTTCGGCCGGAATCTTCAGTTTAACGCGGCCATCCAGTGTCGGCACATCAAGTTCGCCCCCAAGCGCCGCATCAACAAAGCTGATCGGCACTTCGCAGTATAGATGTTTGCCATCACGCTCAAAGATCGGATGCTGCAACACATTGACCTGCACATACAGGTCGCCCGCAGGACCGCCATGGGTACCCGCTTCGCCCTCGCCGGTCAGACGGATGCGGTCGCCGGTATCGACGCCGGCCGGAATCTTGACCTGCAGGGTTTTGGTTTCTTCGACACGACCCTGGCCATGGCAGCTGTTGCAGGGATCGGAAATCACCTTGCCTTCGCCACGACAGGTCGGGCAGGTCTGCTGTACGGAGAAGAAGCCCTGCTGCATGCGCACCTGACCGATACCGCCACAGGTACCGCAGGTTTTGGCGCTGGTACCGGGCTTGGCGCCGGTGCCGTCGCAGACTTCACAACCCACCAGGGTCGGTACTTTCAGGGTTTTCTCACAACCACGGACCGCCTCTTCGAGGTTAAGGTCCAGGTTGTAACGCAGGTCGGCGCCACGCTGTACGCTGGAACGACGACGGCCACCGCCGCCTCCGCCACCAAAGATGTCGCCGAACACATCTCCGAAGATGTCGGAGAAGTCACCGCCACCACCAAAGCCACCGCCGCCGAAGCCGCCGCCCTGACCGTCGACACCTGCGTGTCCGAACTGGTCGTAGGCTGCACGTTTCTGGGCGTCAGAGAGAACCTCGTAGGCTTCGCTGATCTCTTTGAATTTGTCCTCGGCCGCTTTATCGTCCGGATTGCGGTCCGGATGATACTTCATCGCCAAACGGCGGTAGGCCTTCTTGATATCCCGGTCGGACGCATCGCGTGGAACGTCCAGTAGCTCGTAATAGTCCTGTTTCGACATGATCCGAATCTGGTCTGGTCAGATGACTCCGCGGGAGCCGGACACGACAGCGCGGGTCACCAGGACCCGCGCTGCCACTCTTTGCTGTTCTCGGACCCGATCGCGCCCCATCAACCCCGCAGGGCGTCAGAGCACGAACCGGTCATAAGAGGTAGCGAACGCTTACTTCTTGTCGTCCTTAACCTCTTCGAACTCAGCGTCGACCACGTCGTCGGCAGAGTCCTTCGCAGCCTGTTCGCCCGCTTCTGCACCAGCACCCTGCTGCTCAGCTTCGGCGTACATTTTCTGCGCCAGGGAGGACAGCGCTTCGGTCAGCGCTTCTGTCTTGCTTTCGATCGCTTCTTTGTCAGAGCCTTTCAGCACTTCTTCCAGTGCGGAAACCGCACCTTCGATCGCTTCTTTCTCTTCAGCGGTCGCTTTGTCGCCAGCGTCCTTCAGAGTCTTGTTGGCAGTGTGAACCATGGCGTCGCCCTGGTTACGTGCTGCGGTCAGCTCTTCGAACTTCTTGTCTTCTTCAGCGTGCGCTTCGGCATCGTTGACCATCTGATCGATTTCGTCATCAGACAGACCGGAAGAGGCCTTGATCACGATGGACTGATGCTTGCCGGTCGCCTTGTCTTTAGCAGACACGTTGAGGATACCGTTGGCATCGATGTCGAAGGTAACTTCGATCTGCGGAATACCGCGCTGCGCCGGCGGGATGTCGGCCAGGTCGAAACGACCCAGGGACTTGTTCTGTGCCGCCTGCTTACGCTCACCCTGAACCACGTGGATGGTGACCGCGGTCTGGTTGTCTTCAGCAGTAGAGAACACCTGCGACTTCTTGGTCGGGATGGTGGTGTTCTTCTCGATCAGCGGAGTCGCCACGCCACCCATGGTTTCGATACCCAGGGTCAGCGGGGTTACGTCCAGCAGCAGTACGTCTTTTACATCACCAGACAGTACCGCACCCTGGATGGAAGCACCAATCGCAACGGCTTCATCCGGGTTAACATCTTTACGCGGCTCTTTGCCGAAGAAGTCGGAAACCGCCTTCTGAACCATCGGCATACGGGTCTGACCACCGACCAGGATCACTTCGTCGATCTCAGAACCGGACAGACCAGCGTCTTTCAGTGCAGTGCGGCAAGGCTCCAGGGAGCGCTGAACCAGCTCTTCCACCAGGGATTCCAGCTTGGCACGGCTGACCTTGACGTTCAGGTGCTTAGGACCGGTAGCGTCAGCGGTGATGTACGGCAGGTTCACGTCGGTAGACTGTGCAGAAGACAGTTCAACCTTGGCTTTCTCAGCCGCTTCTTTCAGACGCTGCAGCGCCAGCGGATCGTTGTGCAGGTCGATGCCGCTCTCTTTCTTGAACTCATCAGCCAGATAGTTGATCAGCTTGAGGTCGAAGTCTTCACCACCGAGGAAGGTGTCACCGTTGGTGGCCAGTACTTCGAACTGGTGCTCACCGTCGACGTCAGCGATTTCGATGATGGAGATATCGAAGGTACCACCACCCAGGTCGTATACGGCGATGGTCTTGTCACCCTTGGACTTGTCCATGCCGTAAGCCAGCGCAGCTGCGGTCGGCTCGTTGATGATACGTTTTACTTCCAGACCCGCGATCTTACCGGCGTCTTTGGTCGCCTGACGCTGAGAGTCGTTGAAGTAAGCCGGAACGGTGATAACCGCTTCGGTAACCGCTTCACCGAGGTAGTCTTCAGCGGTTTTCTTCATCTTTTTCAGCACTTCAGCAGAGATCTGCGGCGGCGCCATTTTCTGATCTTTAACCTGGACCCAAGCGTCGCCGTTGTCGGCTTCGACGATCTTGTAAGGCACCATCTTGATATCTTTCTGGACCACGTCGTCTTTGAAACGACGGCCGATCAGACGCTTGATGGCGAACAGGGTGTTGTCCGGGTTGGTAACCGCCTGACGCTTGGCCGGCTGACCGACCAGAGTTTCGCCATCACCGGTGTAAGCGATGATGGACGGCGTAGTGCGATCGCCTTCAGCGTTTTCGATGACTTTGGTCTTTTCACCTTCAAGGATAGCCACACAGGAGTTGGTGGTTCCGAGGTCGATACCGATGATCTTGCCCATGTTTGACTCCACTATATTCTTTGCTTCACCCGCCGCGGCGGGGATAACTTGTCGTGATTCGATGAAACTCTATATGGGTCTGGCATTTTCTATTTCAAGCCAGACTGTATGGCTTTTTCGCCAGTTTCAGCCTTTAGCTACCATGACCATGGCCGGACGGATCAAACGGCCGTTCAGCAGGTAGCCTTTCTGCATAACCGCAACCACCGTGTTCGGCTCGGCGTCAGGCGCATCGACCAGGGACATCGCCTGGTGGTGCTCCGGATTGAATGCTTCACCGGTCGGATCAACGGTTTCCACGTTGAATTTGCCCATGCCGTCGAGGAACAGCTTGTGAGTCATCTCGACGCCTTCCTTCAGGCTCTTGGTCGCTTCATCCTCGGCCTGGCAGGCTTCGATGGCGCGCTCCAGAGAATCCATCACCGGCAGCAGTTCACCGGCAAACTTCTCCAGTGCGAACTTGCGGGCTTTTTCCACATCCTGCTCGGCACGACGACGCATGTTCTGAATCTCGGCCTGAGCACGCGGCTGAAGTTCGGCAAGCTGTTTCTGCAGGTCGGCGATTTCGGCTTCGGCCTGGGCCAGCTGCTGTTTCAGTGTTTCAGCGTCTACAGCCTCATCGCCCTGGATTTCGACGTCGTCCGCCGCCGGCTCCAGAATCTGTTCCGGCTGAACCTGTTCGGGGGTTTCAGTCTGCTTCTGCTGTTCGTCTGACATCGCGTTGTCTCTCCACAGATGTGTTGTAACGGGTACTGGCCTCCTATATGGGGCTATCCGCAAATGATTCAAGGGTATTTTTTGAGGGAATTTTGTACAGCAGGATTGCAGGCCGGGAACAAATGGCTTATACATAAAACACTGTATAAATAACCATGACTTTTTACTCATGAGCAGGCCGTCATGCTTACCCTACTGAGCATTCGCAATTACGCCATCGTCGACCAACTGGACCTTGAACTTAAGCACGGCATGACCGTCGTCAGCGGTGAAACCGGGGCCGGTAAATCCATCATGCTGGATGCCCTGGGCCTGGCCCTGGGTGACCGCGCGCAAAGCGACTGTGTCCGCGAGGGGAGCGAACGCGCCGAGATCAGCGCCTGCTTCGATGTCAGCGGCCTGGCCGAAGCGCGCGCCTGGCTAAGCGAACATGACCTGGAAGCGGATGGCGAATGCCAGCTGCGCCGGGTAGTGACTACTGAAGGGCGCTCACGCAGCTTTATCAATGGCCGCCCCACGCCGCTGACCCAGGTGCGCGAGCTGGGCGAACTGCTGGTAGACATCCACGGCCAGCACGAACACCAGCGTCTGCTGAAGAAAGAACATCATCGTACCCTGCTGGATGAGTTTGCCGCACAGACGGACCTCGCCGAACAGGTGCGCCGCACCTTCCACCGCTGGCGTCGCCTTGATACCGAGCTGACCCAGCTTACCGAACAAAGCGAAGAGCAGACTGCCCGCGTACAGCTGCTCTCCTATCAGGTCGAAGAGCTGGACCAGCTGGGCCTGGAGATCGGCGAACTGAGCGAGCTCGAAGAGGAGCAGCGCGTTCTCGCCAACGCCGGTGAGATTCTCACCACCGGCCAGCAGCTGATCAACCTGACCTCAGACAGCGATGGCGACAGCGAAAACTGCCTGAGCCTGCTGAACCACTGCCAGCACCTTCTGGACAGCCTAGGCTCACAGGCGCCGGCACTGCAGCAGGCGGCCGAGATGCTCGCCAGCGCCCAGATCCAGGTCGATGAAGCGAGCCGCGAGATCCGCGGCTATATGGATGCGGTCGAGATCAACCCGGAGCGCCAGCAGGAGGTCGAAGACCGCCTCAGCAGCATCTACGACATCGCCCGCAAACACCGCATCAACCCGGAAGATATTCCAGAATTCCACGAAAAACAGCGCGAAGAGCTGGGCAGCCTGCATCGCAGCGACGACGAACTGGAAGCGCTGGAGCAGGCGGTAAAAGAAGCACAGCAGGAATATCTTTCGGCTGCAGGGCAGCTCAGCCTGGCGCGCCAGAAAGCCGCCGAAGAGCTCAGTCATGCAGTGGATAAGCAGCTGCACGGCCTCGGCATGGCGATGGCCAGCTTCGTCGCCTGCCTGACACCGCTGGACCCAGGTCGTTACAACGCCAGCGGCCTGGAAGAGGTGGAGTTTCTGATCAGCGCCAACAAGGGGCAGCCGGCACGCTCACTGGCCAAGGTCGCCTCCGGTGGCGAGCTGTCCCGTATCAGCCTGGCGATTCAGGTCGTGACCGCCCAGACCTCCAGCACACCGACACTGATCTTCGATGAGGTGGACGTGGGTATTGGCGGCGCCATCGCCGAAGTAGTGGGCCGTATGCTTCGGGAGCTGGGCGCACGTGCGCAGATCCTCTGCGTCACCCACCAACCCCAGGTAGCTTCCCAAGGGCATCAGCACCTGTTTGTCAGTAAGGATTCACAAGGCGACCTGACTCGCACCCGCATCGATATGCTGTCACGGGATCGTCGGGTGGAGGAGGTGGCACGCATGCTGGGCGGTATCGATATCACCAACACCTCGCGCAAGCACGCCAAAGAGATGCTGAAGTCCGCCTAGAACAGGTCGCGACAGCAAACCACAGGCAATAAAAAACCGATCGCGACGGATCGGTTTTTTTATCGCTATGCGAAGCAATCAACCCTCTTCGCAACCATCCTTGCAGACGCCGTACAGGTAAAGCGTACGATCGGTCACTGAGAAGCCGAGGTCATCAGCGATGGTATTGAAGCGCTCGGTCAATTCGGGATCGACGAACTCGCGGACGCGGCCGCATTTTACGCAAACCACATGGTCGTGATGCTCATCCCGTGCAAGTTCGAATACCGAGTGACCACCCTCAAAGTGGTGACGCGATACCAGGCCGGCCGCTTCAAACTGAGTCAACACGCGGTAGACAGTGGCCAGGCCAACGTCTTCACCGGTTTCCATCAACATCTTGTAGATGTCTTCAGCTGAGAAATGCTGTCCTTCGCCTGCACGTTCCAGGATCTGGTAGATCTTCACCCGCGGCAGTGTGACTTTAAGTCCAGCTTTACGCAGCTCCTGATTTTCGAGGGCCATATTCTTATCTCTAATCGCTATGCGGTTCACAAAATGCAATGTTAGACTTCATTATCTTTTTTTATGGGCGAAAACGGAAGTCATTTACAGATGCGAAAGGTTTTGATGAGTGTAGCACTGGCCACCCTGGTCAGCGCCTGTTCTGAATTCCCCGGCGTTTACAAGATCGATATCCCTCAGGGTAACGTGGTTACTCAGGAAATGATCGATCAGCTTCGCCCCGGTATGACCCAGAGCCAGGTACGCTACGTCATGGGTACGCCGCTGGTCACCGACACTTTCAGCCCAGACCGTTGGGACTACCTTTACAGCTTCAAGCCCGGTGGTGGTGACCGCGTTCAGGAACGCGTATCGCTGACCTTCACCGATGGCAAACTGAGCGGCCTTGCCGGCGACTTCCGCCCCGGCGCTGGCGACCAGTAAGTCGTTAATCCAGGCCGGTAATTCGCCACCGGCCTGGGATTCAATCTTCCTTATCTTTCTGCGCTTTCAGCTTCGCAGCACGCTTGGCCCGGGCTTCTTTAGGATCGGCGATCAGCGGGCGATAGATCTCAATGCGATCACCTGCGTTCAGTACCTGCGAGCGCGGATCACGAATTGCCTTACCAAACACTCCCATTGGATCATTTTCCGGATCGATCTGTGTAAACTGCTCGGCGATGCGTGACTTGATCACCGCATCATAAGCTGTCGCGCCCTCTTCCACCTGCACCGCCACGATCTTCTGCTCATGCGGCAACGCATAAGCCACTTCAACCGTAATCATCCCGCTTCCCTCAACCGTAAACCTGATCGGCACGCGTAACGAAGGCATCCACCAACGTCGTTGCGACCGAATTGAACACCTTGCCCATCGCGATCCCGGTCAGCTTGCCGGAAAACTCGAAGTGCATATTCAGCTCCACCTTGCTGGCCTCATCGCTGAGCGGCGTGAAGGTCCAGATGCCGGTGAGGGACTTGAACGGCCCCTCAACCAGCTTGATCTCCATGCGCTCAGGGCGCTGCAGAGAGTTGCGGGTGGTAAAGCTGTATTTCAAGCCGCCCTTGGCCAGGTAAAGCGTCGCCTCCAGCGTATCCTCGGATTCATGCACCACCTCGGTGGATGAACACCAGGGCAGAAACTCCGGATAACGACGCACATCGTTGACCAGTTCAAACATCTCGTCCGCAGTGTGCAACACCAGTGCACTGCGGTTTACCTGAGCCATAGCTGCTCCTATTACCTGCTTAGCCAGCGAACTTCTGATAGAGGTTCAGCGCAAATACTACCGCAACCGCCACCGGCGATATGTAGCGCAGTACGAAGCGCCAGAGCATATAAACGCCAGAAGAACGCAATGCCAGCTCATCCTCGGTCATCTCACGGGTCAGATACCAGCCCACAAACAGTGCCACCAGCATTCCGCCCAGAGGCAACATGATATTGGCGGTGATGAAATCAAGGAAGTCGAAGGCCGTCATTCCAAACACTAACAGATCGGAGGTGACGTTAAACGACCCCAGCGCCAACAGACCCAGCAACCAGACGAGCGCGCCAAGAATAACGGCGGCAACAGGACGGCTGACACCCAAGCTCTCCACCAACCAGGCGGCACCCGGCTCCATCAGAGAGATCGCCGAGGTCCAGGCGGCAAAGCCGACCATCAGGAAGAACAGGAAGCCAAACACCTGACCGCCCGCCATCTGGCTGAACGCCACCGGCAGCGTGATAAACATCAGGCCAGGGCCTGCGCCCGGATCCAGCTGGTTACCAAACACGATCGGGAAGATCGCAAGGCCCGCCACCAAGGCTACAAGCGTATCGAGACCCGCGATCATCAGCACCGTGCCGCCGATGGAATCCTTCTTACCCATGTAGGAACCGTAGGCCATGATCGAGCCCATACCCAGCGACAGGGTAAAGAAAGCATGACCCATCGCCACCAGCACCGCCTCCCAGGTCAGCGCTTCCGGCTTGAAGTGGAACAGGAAATCCCAGCCCTGGGAGAAGTAGCCACTATTAATGGAATATCCCAGCAGCACGAAAAGCAGCACGAAAAGCAGCGGCATCAGCACGCGGGTGGCCCGTTCCAGGCCCTTATTCACGCCCCCGGCGATAACGATCATCACCAGCCCCACGAACACCGTGTGCCAGATCAGCAGGGTTTTCGGGTCCTCCAGCAGGGCGCCGAACACCTGCCCCGCCTGTTCACTGCCGAGGCCTATAAACTTGCCGCTGCCCATGCCTGCGATGTAATACAGCACCCAGCCCGCAACCACAGAATAGAAGGAAAAGATCAAAAAGCCGGCCAATGCACCGAGCCAACCCACACCGGCCCAACGACCGTGGTGCCCAGCCTCATAGGCGGTCTCACGCATGGAGTTGATCGGACTTTGCCGACCGCGACGCCCCACCAACACCTCTGCCATCATGATCGGCACACCGACCAATAAGATGCAGACCAGGTAAACCAGTACGAAGGCTCCGCCTCCGTTCTCACCGGCGATATAAGGGAACTTCCAGATATTCCCCAGACCGACAGCGGACCCTGTAGCCGCCAGGATAAAGATCCAGCGGTTAGCCCAGGCCCCGTGAATAGACTGCTTGTTTTGCATTACTCTCACTCTGGTTTTACTTCAGGCGCGCAATTGTTCATGTTTCAGTCAGCGGTAGCAACCTCAGAGATCAAAATGCGCCACATTTCCTGACCAAGCGGGCAAATTTCTTCCCGCTTTCCTTGTACCGGGCCCGCCCGTATAATCGCGCCCCATGGCGAAAAAGAAAAAGGCTCCAGGCGGAAACACCATCTGCCTCAACAAACGTGCGAAGCACGAATACATCATCGAGCAGAAGTTCGAGGCCGGCGTGTCCCTGACGGGATGGGAGGTCAAGAGCCTGCGCGAGGGTCGTGCACAGCTGGTCGACTCCTACGTTATCTTCAAGGATAACGAAGCCTGGCTCGTCGGCGCGCACTTCACACCGCTTATCACCGCATCGACTCACGTCGTGGCCGACCCACGCCGTGACCGCAAGCTGCTGCTGCACGCCAAAGAGATCGACCGTCTCGTGGTTGCCGTAGAGGCCAAGGGTCACACCTGCGTGGCACTGGCGCTATACTGGAAGAACGGCCGCGTGAAATGCGAAATCGCTCTCGTGAAAGGTAAGAAACTTCACGACAAGCGCGCGTCAGAAAAAGAGAAAGATGCGAACCGCGAAAAGCAACGTGCCATGGCAGTGCATAAGGCGTAAGAACTTATTGCCCTTTCATGTTGTCTACTGATCGCGTAAACTTCGCGCTCTTATCCGGGGGTGACTTGGCTTCGACGCCGATTACGAACCCTTGGGTGCATGCCGAGAACGTGATGATTCTCGTAAATCCCTCATCACACTAGTTATAGTTGCAAACGACGATAACTACGCTCTAGCAGCTTAAGTCTGCTAGCGCCGCACTCTAAGGTGTCTGTAACTCAGAGGTTCGCGGTGTCATTCGAGACAGAATCGCCTGGATGCTTCGCCCTAAGCTGAACGGTTAAAACTAAAAGGGCTCGCCCACAACACCCTGGCTCTCGGGTCGTGACGGGTTAACTCAATAGAGCAGCCTAAGCATGTAGATCTCGAGGCAGAGGATTGGCGGACGCGGGTTCGAAACCCGCCACCTCCACCAAATTGCTAAAGTTAAAAGCCTGTCTTTGACAGGCTTTTTTCGTTTCTGGCAACCAACTTCCTATCCAAACAGATTCACCGTTCCTACCACATCCAGCTACATCAACCCTTCCATAAACCACGCAATAAATCCGAGTTTCCCTGCAGTCCCTGACTTCTTATAGATACTGGTCAGCTGGTTACGCACGGTTTTTTCCGATGCGTTTCTCAGGTTGGCGATCTCTTTTGCGGTCAGGCCTTTCAACGTAAAGAGGGCGACTTCGGTTTCGCTGTCGGTGAACGACCAATCGGAGAACTGCTTAACGACTGCTTCACCAAAGGTGCGCCTGGCGGCGACCAGTTGCTGTGAGGCCTTGGCAGATTCGGCCTTCACCTTTACCAATTCCTTTTTTAGCTCGGCATTACACTTGGTCTGTAATCGCGTATTCATAAAAAGCGTTAACAGGAATAAAAGTGCGAATATTCCCATTAACAGTTCCTGGAACACATGCAGTGGATGCGCTCCCTGGCGGATATCGAAGACGATATCGGAAACACTGGCTACGATAATTACAACAAAGAAAATTCTAACACAGAAAATAAACTTATTCTCATTCAACATTTTTGACACCTTATCCCTAAGGTCAGATTCAGCGTTATGCACGAATAAAAGGCTGGGTTATATGTCCCATAAACCGCCAATAAGTTCCTGTTTTAAAGGAATTAGGACAGAGCGCCTATTTCCAGTCAGATCTCCCACTTCTACCATCGCCTTCGCGTCTCGCCAGGAGACTGTTCGTAGCTCATTTTTCGTGCAATCTCGTACAAATAGTTTCTTTATCAAATCAAGTTGGATGACCGATGAAAAAAACTACCCGCGTACTCACATTGATCGCGACTTCCCTTTCGCTGGCACTGCCGATGGTTCAGAGCGCCTCGGCCGCAGAGGTCGATCTTGGCCCCCTCGCGCCGCTGATCGGCACTTGGAAAACTCAGGATACCGGCGTTGATGTAGCGCCCGGCAAGGCGGACTCGACGGTGGGGAAAGGTGCACCGGCGGTAGAGCCCTTCTACGAGGTGCGAACTTTTGAAGTAGCCGCCGACGCGACCAACGCCAGCGATCAGAATCTGATTGCGGTTTATTACAAACAGGAAGTTTTTCGTAAAAAAGACGACGTCAAGTTTCACGACCAGCGCGGCTACCTGATTTACGATAAAGACAAACAGATGGTTTATAACTCTTTCTGTATTCCGAGGGCCACCTGTGTTGTCGCCGAGGGTCAAGCGGGCGATAAAATGACACTTACCGCGCCACAGAGCGGTATTGCAGAGTCATCCTACATGAACGATAACGCCACGACTCAGGCGTTCTCCATGACGATGAATATCGGAGCGGATACGTTAACCTATTCACAGAATACCAAGTTGAGTATCTATGGTAAGGACTTCCCTCATACCGACAGTGCTATTCTTAAAAAAGTAATGTAAGCACAAAGCTTACAAATCATATAAACCTGATACCTTGTTAGAAAAATATAAAAATCCAGGATATCAGGTTCCCCCCCCCTTTATTTTATGCCGTCCGCCTGACTCGATAATTTCATGACGGTATCGATACCCGTTGATCGAATCTGACGCCCAAAAAAAGAGGCCCAACCTGGCCTCTTTTTTATCCTCTCAGGCTGCTTTTGGCGTGCGCCTGGCCAGCAGCCCCATCACCAGTTTCATCGCCCCCATGGAGACCAGCACCGTCAATATGATGCAGGTGGAAAAGGCAGCCGCCTGGGTGATAAACCCGGCCTGCTCCAGCCGCATCACCGATACAGCGGCCACGCTGAGCTCCGGCGAAATCAGGAAGATTACCGCCGACAGAGTCACCATCGAGCGCATGAATAGGAAGAAGAACACCGCCACCAGCGTCGGCAGCATGTAGGGCACCACCGCATCGCGGATACCGCGGAACGCACTGCCGCCCATGCTGGTGATCGTCTCCTCCAGCGCCGCCGGCACCGCACGCAAACCGGTCACCATGGTGAGGAAACCCTGGGAGTGATAGTGATAGAAGTTACAGAAGGCGATCAGCAGCGCTGAGCCGTAGAGCAATCCGATCACAGAGTCCGCCACGTTGAACGAGAACACGTAGGAAAGTCCCAACACCAGCCCGGGTACACCCACCGGCAATACCGCCAGCAGGTAAATCAACTTGGCCAGGTTTCTCGGCAGGCTGCGTTGCGCCAGCGCCAGCCCGAACAGCAACACCACGCCCACCACCGCAGCCGTCAGCGAGACCCAGAGCGTGGTCTGCAGCGGCGCATATCCGCCGGCCATGGTGATGTTGTAGTTGGCCAGGGTGAAGTCCAGGCGGTAGGGCCAGAGCTTCACGAAGCTGACATACACCACGATGGCGACAATAGAGATCGACACCGCACTGGCCAGATACACCAGAGCGCCCAGCGGATAATCCCGCGACGGCACAAAACCAGGCGTTACCGGAATCGAGCTTTCGGACCCGCCACCGAACTGCTTCTGCGACGAGACCCGCTCAATATACACCGACACCAGCGTGGGCAGCAGCAGGATCATCCCCACCACGGCGCCCACGTTGAAGTTCATCTGCCCCACCACCTGGGCGTAGATCTCGGTGGCCAGTACACGGAAGTCCCCACCGATCACGGCAGCGTTGCCAAAGTCGGTAATAGTGACGGTAAACACCACGAAGGCCGCACTGATCAGGCCAAACTTGGCGTTGGGCAGAGTGATATCGAGAAACCGCCGCCAGCCGGACGCACCCATGATTTCGGCGGCATCGTAGTAACGGGCATCCGAGTTGCGCAGCGACGCCTCGATGATCATCACCGCCTGCGGCAGGGCATAAAGACTGTTGGAGAGCAGCAGGCCCCAGAAACCGTAGATCTGTATGTCGAGGCCAAGAAACTTGTTGGCCACGCCGTTGCGACCCAGCAGAAAGATCAGCCCCAGCGCCTGCACCAGCGACGGCGCCAGCAGCGGCAGTATCAGGGCGCCCTTGATCAACCAGCGGCCACGGATGGTGGTGCGCTGCAGCGCGTAAGCGATGGCAAAGCCAAGTACCAGGCAAAGCAGAGTAGTAGCGCCGCTCATCAGTACGCTGTTGGAAACCACGCTCAGCATGTCCGACTGGGACAGCACCTGGATATAGTTGCCCAAGCCGTAACTGCCATCGGCGGTTTCAAAACTGCGCCGGGCCACAAGAAACAGTGGATAGACAAAAAACAGCAGCAGCCCCGCCAACGGCACAATCAGCGAAACGCTCAACAGCAGGCGCTGATCCCAGGCGATCGGGCGCCCCGGATTGTGGGGTTTCCTGGCAATCACACGCGAACCCATGCGCCCGCCTCCCCTTTAACGCTGACCGATGCCCGGTCACCCTGCTGCCAGCGTCCACGGAAGCCATGTTCTTCCGCGATCAGTTTTTTACCGCCCCACTCCAAAGCCAGGCGGCAGATGTTGCCCAGGTAAGTAATCGATTCCACCTGGGCTTCTCCCTGAGTATCTCTCTGCAGCAGCAGATCCTCGGGACGCAGGGAAAGCTCGTATAGCTGAGGCGTATCCGGCAGCCCCTTGATCAGCGCAGGCAGATGCTCGCGAATCCAGTGCCGGTCCAGCAGATTGGTCTGGCCGATAAAACTGGCCACAAAGCGGGTGCCCGGCCGGGCATAAAGCTCCTCCGGCGAGCCTACCTGCTCAATCACGCCATGATTCATGCAGACGATCTTGTCTGCCATGCTCAGCGCCTCTTCCTGATCGTGGGTCACCATGATCGTTGGTATGCCCAGGCGCTTCTGAACTTCGCGGATCTCACTGCGCATCTCCATGCGCACGCTGGCATCCAGTGCCGACAGGGGTTCATCCAGCAACAGCAGTGAAGGATCTACCGCCAGTGCCCGGGCGATCGCCACGCGCTGCTGTTGGCCACCCGACAGCTGATGTGGATATCTATCTCTCAGATCCGGCAGGCGGATCAAATCCATCAGTTCATTAACCTTCGCAGTGATCGTCGTCTGATCGACCTTGCGGATACGCAGGCCGTAACCGATGTTTTCCGCCACCGTCATATTGGGAAACAGGGAGTAGGACTGAAACACGATGCCGAAACCCCGTTCGCTGGCCCGGATGCGGGTCAGGTCCCTGTCACCCAATCGCAGTTCGCCGCTATCGAACGGCATCAGCCCGGCGATAATCCGCAGCAGCGTGGTTTTGCCGCAGCCGCTGGGCCCCAGCAGGCAGACGAATTCATCGTTGGCGATCGACAGCGAGATCTCGTTCAGCGCCTTGTAGTCGCCAAAGGTCTTGGTCAGTTGCTTGATCTGCAGGTACATCTTGAACTTCCGTATCAGGGAATGCCGAAGCAGAAAGGAGGAGTCGCGGCCCCCGCGAAAAGAGGGCCGACGATCCGCGCCGTTATCAGCGGCCTACTGTGCTTTTCCACTTATCCAGAATGGCGTTGCGCTCATTACCGGACTTGGCAAAATCCATCGGGAAAAGCACCTGGCTCAGGTCGGAAGGCAGGCCCGCCTGTTCAGCCAGGGGTGATGCGGGAACACCAGGCACGGTGATGATCGATTTGTACTGGGAGTAAAGGTCGGTGGCGGAGCTGGAAAGCGTCCAGTCGAGGAATTTCTTGGCATCTTCCTTGTTGTCAGAACCTGCCATCAGGCCCGAAGCCTCAAGTTCAAAACCGGCCCAGTCAGACGGCAACACCATTTTCAGCGGATAACCCTGCTCGATGGACTTCATCGCCACAAACGACAGCGAGGCGCCCACGGTGTACTCACCCACCTGCGCCATGCGGCAGGGGCGTGAACCGGAGGAGGTGTACTGCGCCATGTTTTTGTCCAGATCCTCGATCAGCTGCCAGCCTTTCTCTTCCCCCAAGCCTTGAAGGATCGCAGCCACCTGTAGATAACCGGTGCCGGAAGAGGAAGGATCAGGCATAACGATCTCGCCCTTGAACGCCGGGTTCAGCAGATCCTCCCAGGAGGTCGGCATCGGCAGGCCCTTCTCGGCCAGGCGTTCAGTGTTAACGCAGAGCGCACCCATGTAACCGGTGGCCGCAAACCAGCGGTCATCCGGCGCACGGTAGCTCTCCGGGAGTTCGGCACCTCCGGCAACGGCGTAGGGCTCCAGCAGGTCGCTGATCTG
This sequence comes from Marinobacterium lutimaris, assembly GCF_900108065.1. GTDB lineage: Bacteria > Pseudomonadota > Gammaproteobacteria > Pseudomonadales > Balneatricaceae > Marinobacterium_D > Marinobacterium_D lutimaris. Next base: position 133,293 of record NZ_FNVQ01000005.1, read on the forward strand.
TGGATTGAGGATGTTGGTTACCGCAAAGCCCCAAACCACATCCGCCTGAGGGTTGTCCGCCTCGGCGATCAAACGCGCACCGAGATCGCCGGTGGAAAGGCGCAGCACGTTGATTTTTACGTCCGGCAGCTCCTGCTTAGCTACCTCCAGGTAAGAGGCGATCTCATCCTCTTCCAACGCAGAATACACGGTAATCTCACCGGCATTTACCTGACTGCTGATCACGACACTCAATGCCGAGAGTCCAAGAATTGCGGTGCTTTTTTTGAGTACTGGCCAGTTCATGGTGACGTCTCCAAGCTCTGTGGATATTTGGATTTGTCGAGGGGCCTGACACGGGAAGTTATAATTTTGTATGTGGCAATATGTGCATTTATGCAAATATTTGGTTTACTGTCCACACAAATGACATATTTATTACACGCTCAACGACACGGAGTTGCCCGATGGAGAATCTATCCACAGAGACAGTGGAGCTGCTCAAAGAGGCACTGCCTTTTTCCCTGGCCCTGGCAGACAAGGCCAACGAACTTTCGCTGCAGTGGTTTCGCAAGACGCTGGATATCGATCTGAAATCCGATGACAGCCCCGTCACCATCGCTGACCGTAACGTGGAAAAGATGCTGCGCAGCACGATTGAGGCGCAGTACCCGGGGCACGGGCTGCTGGGCGAAGAGTTCGGTCGTGAGCGGCTGGACGCAGAGCATGTCTGGGTGGTCGATCCTATCGACGGTACCCGCAGCTTTATCACCGGCTCGCCACTCTGGGGCTGCCTGATCGGCCTGATGCAGCACAACAGACCGGTACTGGGCTTGGTGGAAGTTCCGGCCACCGGCGAGCGCTGGTACGCCCGGCGCGGTGATGGCGCTCATTTCCGCTCCATCCGTGGCGAAGAGCAACGCTGCGAAGTCAGCCGGTGTGAATCCCTGGCCGCAGCCAAGCTCTACACCACCTCGCCCTATTACTTCGATGCACCGGACAGCCCGGCCATTGAATCCTTGCTTGATAGCTGCGCGGTGGCGCGTTTCGGCGGCGACTGTTACAACTACGGCCTGTTGGCCTCGGGGCATATCGATCTGGTGGTAGAATCCCAGCTCCAGCCGTTCGACTACCTGCCACTGGTCACCATCGTCGAGGAAGCGGGCGGCATTATCACCGACTGGCAGGGCCAGCCGCTGACCACCGCCTCCGATGGTCGCGTGGTAGCGGCAGCAACAGCGTCACTGCACCGCGAAGTCTTGCACGCGCTCAACGTTTAACCGTTCCAAAATCCGAAAAGGCAAAGGCCAATGTGGCAGGAAGAGAGACATCAACGCATACGAAACCTGCTGGCCACGTTTGGCAGGATCAGCGTCGATAGAATCACGGCAGAGATGGATGTATCCCGCGAAACCGTGCGCCGGGACCTGCTGGATATGGAAGCCAACGGCGAGCTGCGCCGGGTGCGTGGTGGCGCCATTGCCCTGGATGATGCAAGCGAGGCGCCCTTTGCCGAACGCTCACAGATCCGGGTGAAAGAGAAACGGATGATCGCCAAACTGGCCACCACACTGGTGCACAGCGGTCAGTCACTGTTTCTCGATGCCGGCAGCACCACGACGATTCTGGCCGAAGAGCTCTCCGCCCTGAACGGGCTGACGATTATCACCAACTCGCTGGAAGCGGCGCAGAAACTGCAGGATTCCGCCGGTGAGCAACGCACTAATCGCGTGGTGCTGATCGGCGGCGATATGGCGACCAATCCCGCCTCGACCTGCGGCGAGCTGGCGATCAACGAAATCAGCCGCTACCAGCTCGACTTCGCCATGCTCTCCCCCTACAGCTTCAACCTGGAGCAGGGTGCCGCCAGCTATGAACCGAGAGAGGCAGAGATCGCCCGCGCCATGTCACGTCACGCGGAACGCACGGTGATTCTGGCGGACCACGCCAAGATCGGCGTTAAAGGCAAAATCGGCTACTGCCCGGCAGTAGAGATCGATACGCTGATTGTCGATAGCCAGGCACAGACACTGCCAAGTTGGGATACCGTGGAGTCCGCATTGAACAGCGTGCTGGTGGCACGCAAGCGCTGACAAGAGCAACGCTCAGCGTGCCGCAGCGCGGATCTAACCCACCGATTTTTTATCGGTATCTTCCCGTGAGCGGGAGCGCCAGCCAACCAGCCCGCAGACCACACTCAGCACCAGCGCGCTTCCGGAGACGAATTTAAGGGTATTCCGGTCCTGTTCCAGCGCCTGTACCAGTGCCGGCTCAGCCTGGCTGATATCCGCATCGCTGGGGATCTTGGAAAAGCTCCAGATCGACATCATCAGCAGGCACAGGCCCATCGCGTACATGAACTCTTTCATCTCAATCTCGCCGAGGTTGCAGTTAGGCGCCCAAGATAACACTCACCGGCGGCAAGCGCCCATAATCTGGCGCAAGGCTTTGCCAAGTTGGCAGCGCTAGCAGTTTTCGCGCAGAAAGCCGCCCACCGCTTCGACAGACGGCACTCCGGGCGTGAACACCTTGATGCGGCCTTCACGACCGCGGATCAGGGTTTCTGCCACTAGCCGAACCGTTCCCGGTTCTGCCCCCTTGGCAGTAGACTCATCGATCAGTATGCGCGTGCCGTAGACCTTGTTGACCTGCTCAAGACGCGCCGCCAGATTCACCGTATCGCCGTGCACGGTGTAGTTGGCACGATCACTGGCACCGACCACACCAGCAACCATCGGCCCGGTACAGATGCCGATACGGCACTGCAACTTACGACCGGCAAAAGTATCGCGTTCGATCCGGCGGATAATCTGGCGTGAAGCTCTGATCGCCCGTCGCTCGTGCTGTTCCAGCGGCAGCGGTACGTTGAAGATCGCCAGCACCGCATCGCCCTGGAACTGGGTGATCACGCCGCCTTCCTCTTCAAGGCACTCGGCAACCATATTGAAATAGCTGTTCAGTATCTCCACGATTTCCGCAGGTCGCACCTGCTGCGCCAGCTGGGTAAAGCCCTGCAGATCACAGAACAGCACTGTGGCTTCCACCTCCTGGGGTTCCAGCACGCCGCGTCCTTTCAGCAGGCGTTTTGCCACGGTATCCGGCACGTAGCGCACAAACATGCTCTTCACGAACTGGAAGTCTTTCAACGAGCTGACCATCAGGTTGAACGCCGATGCGACCCGGTCCAGCTCAACAATGGAGCTGCCCTCCAGCGTCGGCACTTCGGAGAGATCAGACCGGGAAAAGGTATCGAAGGCGTGGACTATACGGTTAACGGCATTACTGATGCGCTTGCTCAGCCAGATAGCACCCAGCAGCATCAACAGCAACAGCACCGTGCTGGCGCCCAGCAGGATGTAAAACCTTGAGGAACGCTCCGATACGATATCCCAACTGTAGTAGGTGCCGATGGTCCAGCTCGGCAGCGCGCCTTCGCTCAGGGTCTTGGTCAGGAGAACATAACGAATACCATCGACGGTGACGCGTTCGCTGTTCATCTTGGGAGAGTCGATCAGGTCGAACGCCTCCTGCTCGCCGGCACCGTAGGCCGCCAGCACCGGATCATCCAGCTCTGCCAGCAGCGGCAGCGGCCGCTCGGGGCCGGAGGGCAGCGTGAAGTGCTGCTCAAGCCTCGGATAAGCCAGCGCCGTTTTGGAGTTGTAGAGTACGAACGGCAAGCCATCGAACTCCGACTGCAGCTCGACCAGAAACGCCGACAGGTCCTCGATCGCGATCACCGCGATGATCAGCCCGAGAAAGCGATCGCCTTTTTTCACCGGCATCAACGCAGGCATGATGCTGCGCCCCAGGGTTTCGCTCCACTGCGGATCCAGCCAGACCAGCTGGCCCGGCTCGTGGGAGAGAAAGCGCTTGATCTGCGGCATGGAGCGCTGGCGCCAGTCGCCGATCATCACCGAGCGGCTGTCACGGTTCACATAGGTCATATCGCCCTTGATGCCGATAAAGCCAAGCCCGAGCACCTGGGGCGTGGCGGCCAGGGCACCGTCCAGGGTCTGTCCGAGACGTTTGTAATCCCCTTCCGCAATCACATCGACGGTGCCACCGGATGACAGGTAGCGCAGCTGCTCCTGCACCGGGGTCAGACGCTCAACCAGCCGCTCAGAGATCGACGCCATGGTGCTTTCAGCGAAGTTGGTCAGCTGCTCCATCAGCGTATTGCGCGACTCTTCGATGGCGATATAGGCGAGCGCACAGAATCCCAGCGTGATCAGCAGGCCGAACACACTGACCAGCAGGTGCACCACGGAAACACGAAATTTCTTCATTCAGTGGGCCTTAGCGTTACTTCGACACGCGGACCAGCTGCGCAGAGATCTCCAGCTTGGGCAGATCATCCTTCTGGCGCGTGAACTCCAGCCAGAGCCCCTCGGCATTCAGGGTACGGCTGTAGACCTGCAGGTCATACCCCCCATCTTCGGTGATGATCAGCGCATAGACCACGTGAGTGTTGCCCTTCACCCTGGCCCAGACCAGCGGATCACCATTGAGCGGATCCAACGGCCGGGATTTGCCAAACACATCCTTCGCCATGGCCGATGCATCGATACCTTCGCGGCCAGACTGTTGAAAGCGGATGTTGTAGGTGACGCGCTTGGTGCGGGTCTTGGATTTGTGGATAACGGTGGACCACTCGACGAAATAGTCATCGCTGCCGGGGATATCCCCGATGGTGACGCTCATATCGCGGCCGATGCCATCTTCGCTGTCGGCATGGCCGATGTAGTGGCCCATAAAATCTTCTATCGGCCGATCAACCTCGGCTGCCTGGACGCGGGAAACCGCCAGTAAAAGGAGAAAACAAAAACTGAGATATTTGAACACTGGCATCGCCTTGCCCCTTCCAGGCCTTGGAACTCTAAATCCCTGATGCCGGCCGGTATGACGTGAATTCTCGCCGGGCCGGTACTGAGCTGCATCTGTATTGCCAAGAAGATTATGCCCGCACCCGCATAAAAGCCATAAATACAACTATATCTATCAGTAATAATTGTTATTTTGTGCTTACAAAGTAATCCGTTTACTGCATAAACTCTTTGCAGGACCCTGTTTTTTTCAGGAACCGCTTTTTCAGGAACACCTCTGTTACCACATTGAGGAGTGCAAGTTATCAAACCCTTGCTTGCCATCAGGGACCTAGCCGTAGAATTCAACCTGCACGGCACCCCCGTACCCGCAGTGAAAGGCATCTCGCTGACACTCTGGCCGGGGCGTACGCTCGCGCTGGTGGGCGAATCCGGCTCGGGCAAAACCGTTACGTCCCAGGCGATACTCGGTATTTTGCCGGCCAACGCCCGCATCTCGCAGGGCGAGATCCTGTTCACCCCGCCGAACAGCGAAACGGTGGATATCGCCGCGCTCAACCCTAACAGCCAGGCGATGCGCGAGATCCGTGGCGACAAGATTTCCATCATCTTTCAGGAGCCGATGGTGTCGCTCTCACCGATGCACACCATCGGTAACCAGATCACCGAAGCGATCCGCCTGCACCGCGATATTCCCAAGGCAGAAGAGAAACAGCTCTGCATCGAGATGCTGACGCTGGCCGGTTTCCCCAAACCGGAGCAGGCGTTCAACGCCTACCCGTTTGAACTCTCCGGCGGGCTGCGACAACGCGCCATGATCGCCATGGCGTTGATCTGTCACCCGGCCCTGCTGATCGCGGACGAGCCCACCACAGCGCTGGATGTGACCGTACAGGCGCAGATCCTGCACCTGATCAAATCGCTGCAGCAGAAGCTCGGCATGGCGGTGCTGCTGATCACACATGACCTGGGTGTGGTTGCCAATATGGCCGACGATCTGGTGGTGATGTACCACGGCGAGATCATGGAGAGCGGCCCCTCCGAGACGCTGTTCCGTGCCCCGCGCCACCCTTACCTGCAGGCACTGTTTGCTGCGGTGCCGCACTTCGATATGAAGCCGGGAGAACGACTGCGCCCGATTCGTGAAATCGATCACGAAACCAGTCCGTTCAGGCAGAGCGCCGCCAAAAAAGAGCAGATTCAGCCGCAGTCGGCGCCGCATCTGAGCATTACCAACCTGAGCAAAAGCTTCGGTTCGCGTAAGGGCAGCCTGCTTGGCAGCGAGCAGACAACCACCCGCGCCGTCTGCGACCTGAGCCTGGATATCGGTGTGGGCGAATCTTTTGGCCTGGTCGGTGAGAGCGGCTGCGGCAAGACCACGCTGAGCAAGATGCTGATGGGTGCGCTGAAACCGGACTCCGGCTCAATCATCTATAGCTCCCGGAACACACCGATTGACCTGGGCAGTCTGCAGGGCGAAGAGCTGCGTCAGTTCCGCCGCCGTATCGGTCTGGTGTTCCAGGATCCGCACGGAGCACTGAACCCGCGCATGACGATCATGAACATCCTGCGCGAGCCGTTGGTTATCCACAAATTCGGTAACGAGCAGAGCCAGCGCCAACGCGCCAAGGACCTGCTCGCACTGGTCGGCCTGAGCCCGCGTTTTCTTAACCGTTATCCGCACAGCCTGTCCGGCGGACAGCGACAGCGTGTCAGCATCGCCCGCGCCCTGGCGCTGGAGCCGGAACTGCTGATCCTGGATGAGCCGGTTTCCGCGCTGGATGTCTCGGTGCAGGCGCAGGTACTGAACCTGCTGAAAGACCTGCAGCAGGAGCTCGGCATGACCTATCTGTTTGTCTCCCACAACATCGCCGTGGTCGATTATATCGCCGACCGTATCGGCGTGATGTGCCGCGGCCGGCTGGTCGAGGTGGGTCGACGCGAGCAGATTCTGCGCAACCCCATCCACCCCTATACCCGCGCGCTGATGGCCGCGATTCCCTACCCGGATCTGGATCGCCCGCTGGATTTCCAGCGCATTATCGGCAGCAACTACAGCGATCCACAGTCCTGGGACAGCCCATACGCCCATGGCCCCGAGCAGCATACCGAGTGGCAGGAAGTGAGTGAAAATCACCTGGTCCGGGTCGCTGTGACGGCCACAGAAAGCACAACAGCGGGCACCGCAGGCGCGGAGGTCAGCCTATGAAACCGATATTCGCTTTTGCTGGCCTGTTAATTCTGAGCCTGTTCAGCAGCCTGCCCGCTTTCGCCGCGACAGCCGAAGGGCTGAACCTGCAGGAGCCGCCGGCTCTGCTTGAACAGGTGCAGTCAGGCGAGCTGCCGCCGATTGCTGAACGGGTGCCCTCTGCGCCCTTTGTCGATCAGCTGTTAAGCAGCTCCGATACGCTGGAGCCCGGCCGCTATGGCGGCTCGATCCGCCTGTTGATGGGCAAGGCTAAGGATATCCGCCAGTTGGTGGTATACGGCTATGCGCGCCTGGTCGCTTTCAACGAAAATGTCGAACTGCAGGCGGACCTGCTGGAGTCGTTCGAAGTAAAACAGCAGCGCGAATTCACCTTCCACCTGCGTCCCGGCCACCGCTGGTCTGATGGCGCGCCGTTTACCGCCGAGGACTTCCGCTACTTCTGGGAAGAGATGGCGATGAATGAAGAGCTCTCCCCCTTCGGGCCGCCCGCCTCGATGCTGGTGGATGGCGAGGTGCCCAAATTCGAGGTGCTCGACCCACTCACCGTGCGCTACACCTGGAGCAATCCAAACCCGGAATTCCTGCTGGCGCTGGCAGGCGCCAGCCCGCTGTTTATCTACCGGCCATCACATTATCTGAAGCAGTTTCACGTCAACTACGCCGAGCCCTACAAGCTGGCTGAGCTTGTCGCCAACGCCAACATCAAGAAGAAAAACTGGACCGGCCTGCATCAGCGCATGGACCACCAGTACCCCTTCGATAACCCTGAACTGCCGACGCTACAGCCCTGGATACCGACCACCGAGATGCCGTCGGAGCACTTCATTTTCAAGCGTAACCCCTACTACCATCGCGTTGATGCCAAGGGACACCAGCTGCCCTACCTGGATGAGATCGTCATCGATATCGCCAGCAGCAAGCTGATTCCGGCGAAGACCGGTGCCGGTGAGGCTGACCTGCAGGGGCGCTACCTGGAGATGAGCAACTACACCTTCCTGCGCGAAGGCACCGCCCGCAATCCATACGATGTGCGGCTGTGGAGCACCTCACGCGGCTCACGCGTCGCGCTTTATCCCAACCTGAACACCAACGACGATACCTGGCGCCCGCTGATCCGCGATGTCCGCTTCCGCCGCGCTCTGTCGCTGGCGATCAACCGCCACGAAATCAACCAGGTGATCTATTTCGGGCTGGCGCTGGAAGGCGCCGATACGCTGATCCCGGAATCCCCGCTGTACCGCGAGGAGTACCGTAAAGCCTGGGCCGGCTTCGACCTGAAGCAGGCCAATGCACTGCTCGACGAACTCGGCCTTACCGAGCGCGACGATCGCGGCATCCGCATCCTGCCCGACGGTCGCCCCATGGAGATCATTATCCAGAGCGCCGGCGAGAGCACCGAAGAGACCGATATCCTCGAACTGATTCACGACAGCTGGATGGATATCGGCGTGAAGCTGCACGTAAAGCCCACCGAGCGTGAGATCTTCCGCAACCGGGTGTTTGCCGGCGACGCCCTGATGTCGGTCTGGCCGGGGATCGAAAATGGCCTGGCCACCGCCGATATGAGCCCGGCGGAATTTGCCCCCACCTCGCAGCAACAGCTGTGCTGGCCCAAGTGGGGCAAACATTATGAAACCGATCAGGAAAGCCCACCGGATATGGAAGAACCCCAGCGTCTGCTGGCGCTGTACAAGGAGTGGCGCCACGCCGACAGCATCGAACAGAAACGAGCGGCCTGGGACGAAATCCTCAGCATACGCGCCGATCAGGTCTACTCCATCGGCACGGTCACCCAGGTGAAGCAGCCGATTGTGGTGAATAAGGCGCTGCGCAACGTGCCCGATACGGCGCTGTGGAACTGGGAGCCTAACGCCTTCTTCGGCCGCTTCCGGCCGGAGCGCTTCTGGCTGGATGTGGATAACTCCATCACTTCGGCGGAGGTTCAGTAATGCTGCCCTACATTGGCCGCCGCATCCTGATGATGATCCCGACCCTGATCGTCATCAGCTTCATCATCTTCGTGATTATCCAGCTGCCGCCAGGGGATTACCTGGAAAGCTATATCTCGGAGCTGGAGAGCCAGGGCGAATCCATAGACCCCGCTCAGATCGCCGCCCTGCGCGCCCAGTACGGGCTCGATGAGCCGTTCCTGGTGCAGTATTTCACCTGGGCCACGGGGATGCTGCACGGCGATTTCGGCTACTCCTTCGAGTACGGGCTGCCGGTCAGCGAGGTGGTCGGCGACCGCCTGTTCCTGACCGTTGTGATCTCGATTTTTACCATCGTCTTTACCTGGATGATCGCCTTCCCGATCGGCATGTACACCGCCACCCACCAGTACAGCTGGGGCGATTACGGCCTGACGCTGGTGGGCTTTCTCGGCCTGGCGACACCCAACTTTCTGCTGGCGCTGGTGATGCTCTACTTCGCCAACGTCACTTTCGGCATCTCCATCGGCGGCTTGATGGACCCGGAATACCTGGATGCCGACTGGAGCTGGGACAAGTTCGTCTCGATCCTGCAGCACCTGTGGATACCGGTCATCGTGATCGGCACCTCCGGCACCGCGGCGATGATCCGCCGCCTGCGCGCAAACCTGCTCGATGAGCTGCATAAACCCTATGTGGTCACCGGCCGCGCCAAGGGCGTACCGCCGTTCAAACTGTTGGTGAAATACCCGCTGCGCGTGTCACTGAACTTCTTTGTCGCCGATATCGGCAGCATGCTGCCCAGCATCATCTCCGGCGCCGAAATCGTCGCCGTGGTGCTGTCACTGCCGACCACGGGCCCGATCCTGATCGCCGCGCTGCAGAGTCAGGATATGTATCTGGCGGGTTCCTTCCTGATGTTCCTGGCCCTGCTGACCGTGATCGGCGTGCTGATCTCCGATATTGCCCTGGCCCTGCTTGATCCACGTATCCGACTGGAAGGAGGGCGTGCGGCATGAGAAACGATCAAGTGATGGAGCATTATGTTTCCGACAAACCGTTCGATCCGCAGAGCATCGAACAGCTGACACCGGCGCAGGAGAAACTCTACTACGCCTCTCAGTGGCAATTGATGTGGTGGGGGTTCAAGCGGCATAAGCTGGCGCTGTTCTGCGGTGTGCTGCTGGTGGCGATGTATCTGTCGATTCTGATCGCCGAGGTTCTCGCCCCCTACGCGCTGAAAACCCGCCACACCGACTACATCTACTCGCCGCCCCAGCCGGTGCATCTGTTCCATGAGGGCGAGTTTGTCGGCCCCTTCGTCTATGGCTGGCAGCAGACCCTGAACATGGACAAGCTGATACGGGAGTACTCGGAGAACACCAGCAAGGTCTATCCGCTGAGCTTTTTCTGCCGCAGCGACACTTACGAGTTCTGGGGCATCTGGGAGAGAGATATCCACCTGTTCTGCGCCCCTGAGGGCGCGACGATCTTCCTGCTGGGCACCGACCGGCTTGGCCGGGATATGCTCTCGCGCACCATCTACGGCGCAAGGATCTCTCTGACCATCGGCCTGATCGGCATCTTTATCAGCTTCGTGCTGGGGATAACTTTGGGGGGCCTCGCCGGCTACTACGGCGGCTGGGTGGACTCATCGGTACAGCGCGTCACCGAGGTAATCCGCTCCTTCCCTGAGCTGCCGTTGTGGATGGCGCTGTCGGCGATCTTGCCGGTGACCTGGAGTCCGCTCTGGGTGTTCTTCGGTATCACGCTGATTCTTGCGCTGCTGGACTGGACCGGCCTCGCCCGGGCTGTCCGTTCGAAGTTGATGGCACTGCGCGAAGAGGACTACTGCATGGCGGCAGAGCTGATGGGCGCAAGACCCTCACGGGTGATCCGCAGGCACCTGTTGCCGGGGATTCTCAGTCACCTGATCGCCTCGGCGACCCTGTCAATACCGGCGATGATCCTGGGTGAAACCGCGCTCAGTTTCCTTGGACTGGGCTTGCGGCCACCGATCACCAGTTGGGGTGTGCTGCTGAACGAGGCGCAGAATATCAACGTGGTGGCGATCTACCCCTGGCTGATTCTGCCGGTGGTGCCGGTCATCATCGTGATTCTGGCGTTCAACTTCTTCGGTGACGGTTTAAGGGATGCAGCCGACCCGTACAAACACTGACGGGACGGCTGGCCTTATTCGCTAAGCAGCTGCTGGAACGTATCGCTACGTTGTTCCAGCTCGCTGTAGCTACCCTGATCCACCAGACGACCCTGCTCGACCACCAGCACATCATCACAGTACTGCGCCAGCTTGGGTCGGCTGGTGATCAGCACCAGACCGCGGCCGGTAAGCATCTGCCGCAGGTTGGAGAGAATATTGATCTCGGTGGAGCTATCCAGGTTGGCGGTAGCATCGTTGACCACCACCACATCCGGCTTGCACACGAGGGTCCTGGCGAACGCCAGCTTCTGGCGCTGAGCCACCGACAGGCGGCGTCCACCGGTGCCCACATCGAAGTCCAGCCCGGTATTGCGGATCGCCCGCACCAGGCCAAGCCGGCCCACCTCTTCCTGGATCAGTTCGGAGATCTTCTCCTGACCGCGGACCACGCCGTAACCGGTGCGGCCGAAGAGGATGTTTTCCTGCAGCGTCAGGCCAGAGTTATAGGACTCGCTGTCGAAATACTCGATATCCAGTGAACGCTGCCCCTCGCCCTTGCCCCAGATCTCGGCGAACGCCTTACGGGCGTTGAGGATGCGCTGCTTCATGCCGGCATCGATGAGGCCCAAACGGTGCCGTGCCGGGCACAGCTGGTTGGTCAGGTAAAGCAGCTTCTGCACCGTCGCCATATCTTCCGTATCGATCTGCTTGGGATCGGTATTTTTCAGCAGCTCGCGGTATTCGGGCAGATCCTCGGCGCGAATAAAACTGAAACGCTCGAACAGATCGCTGCCCTCCTCCACATCGGAGAACAGCTCGACCATGGTCTCAGCCAGACGCCGGCCGATGATCAAAAAGTCATGCAACAGCCCCTGATCACGCAGGAACCTTATCGCTACCGGGTTTCGCGACGCCTCGTCGCTATTGAGACTGGACGACTTGGAGCCAAACAGCATGTTCTCGTGAACGGTGAGGTTCTCGTTGTAACGATCCCAGTCAAACGGCTCTACCAGTCCGGAGTATTCGTCCTCCTGCAAACGATTGTGTATCGAGGCGCGGGCGGCCAGCACTCCCTCTTTCAGCACATCGCCGGGCTGCTCAACGATGGTATTGAGGCCAAACTGGAACAGCTCTTCCGAGAGTTCCATCGCCTCGATCACCTGATGTACATGGTGCTCCAACCCGGCCCTGTCGGATAAGCCAAGCCGCTGCATATCGATCCACTGACCATCGGGATCGTCGCTGCTGTTGCCGGCACTGATCGCCAGGTGGATCTCGCGCTCACGCTCGGATTCATCCTCCGGCGGCAGGTAGCGCCGCCGCAGCGGATAGATCAGGTTATTCAGGATGGTGCCGCTGAACAGGTGCACATCGCTACTGACATAGCCGAGATGCTGGCCGATGGCGGACTCCGGCAGGGTCTGCATATCCGCGCCGGCAAAGTGCAGCGTGCCCGATGTGGGCAAATCCAGGCGCGCCAGGAGCAGGCCGATCTCGTGGATACCGCTGCCACCGGAACCGACGATGGCGGTGTGGCCATGCACCGGCAGGGTAAAGTTAAGCTGCTCAAGCTTGCTGCGGCCGATGCCCCGGTCATAGCCAACCCAGCGACCATCCCAGGCGCCCTTTTCCAGCTCAAGCTCAAGCACCGGGCCCGACTGCAGCGCAGGATCGAGCATGTCGGGCAGATCGAACTGCTCGACGATCTGCTCATACTTGATGCGCGCATCTTCCTTGGTCTGGTAGTAGCGCAGCAGCTCTTTCCAGGGCGCATCCAGGTCTTTATAAGCCGCCAGGACAGCGACCAAGGCGCCCAGTGACAGCTCGCCCTGGAGCACAAAGTAACCGCCGATCAGGTAGAAGAAAAACGGCGTCACCTGGGACAGGAAGTTATTCAAAAACTTGATGAAGAACTTCTTTTTGTACAGCTCGAAACGGATATCGAAGATCGCACCCAAACGCTTGCTGATCACCGCTTTTTCGTACTGCGAGGTGTCGCTGACATGGACCTCGTTGACCCCGGAGATGGTGTCGCTGATCCGTTCGCCCAGCTTACGTGCGGCCAAAACCCGCGCTTTGCCGAGCAGGTTGACCTTGCGTTGCAGTTTCGGGATCACGTACATCTGTAGCGGATAGAGCGCTATCGCTGCGGTGCCGAGCATCAGGTCCTGGTTGAAGATAAAGAACAGGTAGGTGATTAACAGGCCGCCCTGAAACGCGGGCAGCGCATAAGCTTCACCGACGAAGCCGCCCAGCGGCTCGGTTTCGGCAACCACAATGGGAATAATCTCGCCCTGGGAAACCTTGTCAAAACGGCTGGAGGGGAAGCGCAGCAGGCGCTCGAACAGCTCATAGCGCAGACGCCTCAGTGTGCGCTCGCCCACCACACCGCGATAGACGTTCAGCACGTATTTGATCGCGCCGTTGAGCAGCACCAGGCCAAGAAAAACGAAACAGAGAACAATCAGGTAGTCGAGCTGGTCGATCTGATAGCCGAACAGCTCCCGGGGTGGATTTGCGCCACCGATGGCATCGTTGACGATGCGTTTGGGCACCTCAAGCGTTGCATAGACAAACGGGAAGGAGATCAACGTCAACAGCAGGATCAGGATCTGATCCCTCATCGTATGTCGACGGATAAACTTGAATATGGATGAATCCATTCCGCTCCATCTCGGTAGGCGACACACCGGGTCTATCCCGGGGCATCAGACAGCATCAGATCTCGGTCAACTATACCATCAGCATAGCGAGTTAACTGATAAGATATACAACTTTTCTTATCTAACGCCCGGTGTCTCCGTACGAGCAGCGGTTACACCAGGCGATCGTTTAAAAGCAGGGCTCAAATGGAGCCCACGCGGAGAAAGTTACGTTGATCGCGCTAGTCCTGAAAGGATATCCAAGACTGTCAGAAACCTTTATCGCGCAGGAGATACTCGCACTGGAACGGCGTGGCCTGCAGATGACCATCGTCTCTCTTCGCCACCCCACCGACAAGGCCGTGCACCCGATCCATAAAGAGATCCAGTCACCGGTGCTCTACCTGCCGGAATATCTGCACCAGGAACCTTGGCGTGTGCTCAAGGGTTGCTTCTCGGCACTGCTGCGTCCCGGCTTTGGCAGAACCTTCGGCGCCTGGCTCAAGGACCTGCGTCGTGACTTCACCCGCAATCGCGTGCGCCGCTTCGGCCAGGCGCTGGTGCTTGCGCGTGAAATGCCCGCCAGCACCAGCGGCATCTACACCCATTTTATCCATACGCCCGGCTCGGTTGGCCGCTACACCAGCCTGCTGACCCAGCGCTCCTGGTTCGCCTCAGCCCACGCCAAGGATATCTGGACTCAGTCCCAGTGGGAGATCCAGGAGAAACTGGTTGACCTTGAATGGCTGGTAACCTGCACCGAGGCTAACAAGGACTATCTGGCGGCTCTGTCACCGGACCCCGCCAAGGTGGAGCTGGTCTACCACGGTATCGATTTCTCCCGTTTCCCAGAGCTTGCGGACCGCACCCCGAAAACCCACGACGGCCGTAACGGCCCGGTGGAATTGATCTCCGTCGGCCGCGCCGTAGAGAAAAAAGGCTACGACCTGCTGCTCTCAGCACTGGCGGCCCTGCCGCCGGAGTTGAACTGGCGCTTTACCCATATCGGCGGCGGCACCCTGGCTGAGAAGCTACGCGCACAGGCCGAGGAACTGGGTCTTTCCGAGCGCATCACCTGGCTCGGCGCCCAGCCGCAGACCGAGGTACTGGCACGCTACCGCGAGGCGGACCTGTTCGTGCTGCCGAGTCGCATCACCGCCGATGGCGACCGCGACGGCCTGCCCAACGTACTGATGGAAGCGCAGAGCCAGGGACTTAGCTGCCTGGCCACCAATATCTCCGGCATCCCGGAGCTGATCATCAACGGCGAGACCGGCACGCTGGTGGAGCAGAACGACCTGCCCGCGCTGACCGCGGCGCTTGAGCATCTGATCACTCACCCGGATGAGCGCAACGCTCTGGCGGAAGCCGGCCTGCACCGCGTACACCGACTGTTCTCGTTTGAGCGCGGCATCGACCATCTGATGGCCAAGTTCGATGCACACCAGCAGTCGATCAGCGCAAAAGCCTGTGAGTCGTCATGAATCCGGCGCCGCGCCTGGCGTTTTACGCGCCGCTGAAACCGCCTAGTCACGGTAACCCTTCCGGCGACCGCCTGATTGCCCAGCGGTTGATGCATACGCTGGGCCTGGCAGGGTTTGAGGTGACTCTGGCCAGTCACTTCCGCAGCTATGATCGCGCCGGCGACGCCCAGCGTCAGGCAAGGATCCGCCATACAGGTGAACGCCTCGCCGAGCGGCTGATACGCCGCTATCTCAAGCTACCGGCCAGCCAGCGTCCGCAGATCTGGTTCACTTATCATCTCTATCACAAGGCGCCGGACTGGATAGGTCCACGAGTAGCCAAGGCTCTGGCAATTCCCTACGTGATCGCCGAGGCCTCCTACGCCGGTAAACAGGCGGGCGGCCGCTGGGATCTCGGTTTTAACGCTTCGCGAGAGGCGATTCAGCAGGCCGATCTGATTCTGAGCCTGAATCCCTGCGACGAGGGTGGTGTTCTCGATGCGCGCGCCGATGCGCCGCTCGCTTACCTGGCCCCCTATCTGCCACCTGGTCTGGAAAACGCGAGCTATACGCTGGCGGAACACTCCCGCCTGCCGCTGGCCCAGCGGTTTAATCTGGACCCTGACCTCCCCTGGCTGATCGCCGTAGGTATGATGCGCCCCGGCGACAAGGAGACCTCCTACAAGCTGCTGGCCGAGAGTCTGAAGCTCTGCACGCAACAAAACCGGCAGGTGATTCTGGTTGGCGACGGCCGCGCCGAAGCGGCGATAAAACAGGCCTTTGCTGAGGTACCCGCGGTCTGCATGACCGGTCGCCTGACATCCGATACGCTAATACCTCTGCTACAGGCGTCGGACCTGATGGTCTGGCCAGCGGTCAATGAAGCTTTCGGTATGGCGCTGCTGGAAGCCCAGGCTGCAGGTACCTGGGTGATCGCCGGTAACGAGGGCGGCGTCAGTAGCATCGTCTCCGAAGGAGATAGCGGCAATCTGGTGACTCCCAGAGATCCCGCTGCCCTGGCGAGCGCCGTCGATCGTCTGCTGCAACAGCCTGAGCAACTGGCCTGCCTGGGTGAAAAAGCGAAAAGCTGGTGCCTGGCGCATCACAGTGAGAGCCAGGCCGAAGCACGGCTCAGGGAACTGCTGATCCCTTTAATCCAGTAACACTTAATCCAGTAACCCTTAATCTAAAAACTGAAGCGTTCAGGATCCGGCAATGACAGTCCAAGCATTTGAAATATTAGTGGTCCGTCACGGCAAAACCACGTGGAACCTGGAAAAGCGACTGCAGGGACGACGTGATATTCCGCTCAGTGACGAAGGGTTTGCACAGCTGGCCGGCAAACGCCCGCCCCAAGCCTTCGCCAGCATCCCCTGGTATGTGAGCCCCCTGCTGCGCGCCCAGCAGACCGCCAAGGCACTTGGCATCAATGACTTTATCACCACTGAAGCGCTGATCGAGATGAACTGGGGCGATTGGGAAGGTGAACGCCTGCCTGAGCTGCGCCGCCGTCTTGGCCCAGCCATGCAGCAGGAGGAAGATAAGGGACTGGATCTTTCGCCACCTAACGGCGAATCACCACGGCAGGTGCGTACGCGCATCCTGACCTGGCTGCAGACCGCAGGGTTCGCTACGGAAAAAATCGGGCTGGTCACCCATAAGGGCGTGATCCGCGCCCTGCTCAGCGAGGCGCTGGACTGGCAAATGCTGGAGGCGTGCCCGGTCAAAATCCGTTGGGACCAGGCACTGCTGTTTCGCTGTTCAGCCGAAGGGATCGAGCTACTGGACTACAATATTCCCCTGGACTCCAGCGGCTGAGGGTACAGGCTTTTAGCTGAAAATCTCCTTCGCCGTACACCAGTGGGCGCCGGCTTTTAGCGTCAGATCGAAGAGCTGCGGCAGGAATGCCCAGACACCCTCATCATGCACCAGATGGTGGGTCATCACTCCGGTAGGCTCACTGCTGTCCACCTCACCCAGGCGGCGCTGCTGTAGATGAGTAATGATCTGCGCCAGCGACCGCTCTTCACCGGCGAAGCAGCGCCCTGCTTTCCAGTTGATCAGATCGGCGTGCACATTAACCTCGATGAGCCTTTTCTGCTTACAACTACGAGGCCCAAGCGTGGAAAGCCCAGTGAAACCTAGGCCTGGCAGCGCATCGATCACCTGCTCACCCAGTCGGTTCCAGGGCGGGACCAGAACCGGCAGGAACGCATCGCCGAACAGCTCAGCGAGCTTTGCCTGTCCCTTACCCAGTTCGTCGGTGATCTCGGCCAGCGGTCGATGATTGCCCAGTTCGCACTTTCGCTCGCTGGGTGGCACATGGCTGAGATGGGAAAAACCGTGCTGCAGCACGCTGACCGCGCTCGCCTGCTTAACTCTCTCTGCCAGGGAGGCTTCAGCCCCGGCGGGAATAGTCGCCAGCGCCAGCGGAACATGAAAGCGGTCGCTGATTTCGATCAACTGCTCCAGCGCATCGCTGGGCCTTTCTGCATCATCGTCGCGCCACCAGAGCGTCGCTTGCTGGCCCGACTCACGCCATAACGCCAGCTCCGTTTCCAGCGCTTTCCAATCAGCCACCCAGGGTCTCCAACTTGTTCTCCGGTTTCACTGTTTTTCGGCTTTCAAGCGCTTCACCGAGCAGCCGGGCACAGTGCGCAGCGCCCTGCAGATCGATATCCACCTGTTCCGGGTGCAGGGCGACAGCCCGGTCCACCGCCTGCGCCATGGCTTCTGGCGTCAGATCTCGCTCCCGGACCAGGGCGCACAGCCCGAACTGCGCCAGTTTCGAAGTGCGTTCAAGCTGTTCTGTCTCGCCTTCGCCCTCAAAGGGGACGATCACCGCCGGGGCCCTTGCAACCAACAGATCCATCACCGTGTTGTAGCCACCCTGGGAGATCGACAGACCGCAACGGGTTAATAACGCGGGGAAATCCGGGCGCGACGGCTCGACAATAACACCGGGTTTAACTCCCAGCTCCAGCTCCGCACGTTCATGTGTGGGAACATTCGGCCCCATCAGAAAGCGCCATGTGTGTTCAGCCAGCAGTGTCTGGCTGCGTCCATCCATTGCCGCACGCATCAGGCCAAAGCCAACGGCGCCGCCTCCGCTGGAAACCAGCACCTCGCCTTCGCCTTCCGCTTCACCGTCCTCGGCATCGGATGCGGCGATAGAATCGGTGACGTAACCGGTATAACGGATTTTTTCAGCAATCTCGGCAGCGGCGGGAAAACTGCTTTCGAACGGCACGAAACGACCATCGCCGTGCACCAGCACCAGATCGAAATAGCGCTCGATCAGCGAGACTGTTTCGGCCACGCGCTCCGCCTTGCGTGCCTGCACAATATCGCGCACCGAGCAGGCTATCAGCGGCCGCTTCTCTGCATTCGAAGCCAGCTCCAGCAGAGGCTTCAGCTCCCAGCGTAACTGGCGGCGGCCAAAGGGGTAATTTTCGATCACGAGGATATCGGGCTGAACCGCTGCAAAGGTATCCAGCAGTATTCCCTTACGATGCTCACGGAACCCATCGTCCAGGGGTTCTCCCTCGGCAGTCACCAGCGCACTGAACGCCGCATCCGCCGTTTTCACCGGCGGCAACTGCACCAGCTGCGCGCCATCGAAGTTGAATAGCGGCACAGGCTCGCCACCACTCACCACACAGACGTCAAAGCCGGCCTCGAGCCAGCCTTTGACCAGTAGTGAGGCACGTTTGATATGACCCACGCCCAGCAGGTGCTGGACATAAAACATCAGTGTCGGAGCAGGCTTATCCACAGGCCACTTCATCCTCTACATCCATCAGTTCCTGCAGATCGAGGCAGATGGTCTCCAGCCCGCTCATGAAATTGGGCGGCATCTGCCCCGAAGGCGGCTGCTTCAGATGCAGCTGGCTCAGTGCGCTCTGGAGCTCCTGCTCCAGATCGGGGCTGTCCGGGTCGAGGCAGGAGGTGAGTCCCAGCGCCTCGGCCTTTTTCGCCCTCAGCCACTGCTCCTGTCGCGGTACCTTGCGTGGCAGCAGCACCGACTGTTTGTCGAACGAGAGAATCTCACAGAATGTGTTGTAGCCGCCCATGGCGACCACGCCGCTGGCGTCCTGCAACAGCGCCTCCATGCAGTTATCGAAGGTGATAATGCCCACCTGTTCGAGCTGCGCAGCACGGTGCTGAAACGCTTCCTGGGTCTCGCTGGGCATAAAGGGCCCCATCACGATCAGCAGGTTAAGCGGCATTTTCCGGTCGGATTCATAAACTCGCAGAACCTGATCAACCATTTCGATGCCATCTCCGCCACCGCCCGGCGTCACCAGGATATAGGGACGCTGCACCTGCTCCAGATTGAGCGAGGTATAGGTGCTCGGCAGCGAACGGCGCAGATAACCGGTGTAGAGCATCTTCGACTCGATACGCGCCTGCCCCGGGATAGTCTCCAACGGATTACCCATGGATCGGTCACCATAGACCCAGATACGGCTGTAGTAACGCTCGATCGCCTCGATCGCTTTTTTCTGCTCCCACTCCGGGGCCAGAAGCTCCGGTGTGTCGAGCACATCACGCAGACCAAGCACCGCGGGCACGCCCTTTTCCTTGAGCATCTCGAGCGTCGGCTCGATCTCGCCCTTAAGCCCCAGCGGCTCCTTGTCGACGATAAACAGCTCCGGATCGAACACCTCAGCGGTATGACGGATGATCGACTCCCGCAGCGCCAGGGTATTGCTCAGGTCCTGCAGCAGGCTCAGCGAGGTGTAGTCGCCGTTATGCAGCTTGATCACGCCGGGGATACGCACAAAATCGACGCGGGCCTTGAAACTGAAACTGCCGATAATCGGCGAGCCGGTCAAAATCAGCACGGTGGCGGATTTGTAGCGGTCAACGATGGCATGGGCGATGGCCCGGCAACGACGCAGATGGCCCAGACCGAAGGTGTCGTGGCTGTACATGAGAATGCGGCGGGGGGTGCGAGATTCCGGCTGTGACATACTAAAACCCTGTATCAACTCACCCATACAAACACCATGGGCTCTTTCCCTCTTTGCCGGCATGGTGACTACGCCAGGCACACAGATAAACCAATCAGATCAGAAATTCAGATCCACATAGCGGATCCAAAACAACACTTCGATATAACGCCGATGGCGACCCGGCAACGAACGGCGCTATAGGGCCTCAGTATAAAGGCTATAACCCCGTTCGCGATTCCTCTAATGAAGCCTTTTTTTGCATATTCTTACAAAGAAACCAGGCAACCGCCTGAATCGGCGTCACTGAAAGCCCCGAAATCGCTGCTGCGCGTAGATTTAACAAGCCTCAGGTAGCAGCGTGATGATCAGGCTCAAGTGTTTCGTTCCGATGAATCTGAAGTCGCTCCGCCGATTCCTTCACAGCGAAGATTGTTTACTTATAGCGTCATAACGACGCCCAGTAAGCAGCCGTGCTCAAGCCATAAAAAGCTGTGCGGGAGGCTAGCGTTCAGGCATGAAGATAAAAAGTGATGGATAACAGAAATGCGGTGAAAGCGGTCAGCTTTCCCGGTATCTACGGACCTAGCGCTGACCCACCGCGATGCGGTGACCGAGTCTTACGCGGCGCTTCTGCAGCAGGTCGATCATGCGCAGCATGTTGTTGCGGGCGTCCTGTTCGTGATGCTGCTGAAACGCTTCGCTGTAATAGAAACTGGGGCGTTCAAGCATCCGCTGCAGGAAGCCGATCTGGCTTTCGCAGAACTCCAGATCAGTGAGCCAGTGACGCTCAAGGCGGCAATGCACGGTATCGACCAGGTACTGATGCCAGGGACGGGCAAAGCTCGCCATGTCGATATCGACCATCAGCGCTTCTTCCGCACTTTGCGGCGGCGTTGTATGGGTGGTGTAGCCAATCATGCGGACGATCTTCTCGCGCCGCTCGGCGGCCATGCCCTCTCCGACCATCCGTGCAAACAGCTGTGCGCTGCGCTCTTCATGGCCGATAGGCGTGGGGAGATAACAAGCATCGTGGAACCAGATCGACAGCTCTACCGCATCGGCATCCTCAACGGTATCAGCATAAAGATCCAGCCACTTCAGGCATTCATCGATATGGCTGAAATCGTGGTAGTAGCGCTCGGCATGCCGATACTGTTTTTCCAGGTAGGCGCAGACCCACTCGGCATCGCCGCTACTGCTGGAAGCAGTGACGTTGCGTGTCCACAGCTGCTTGAAACGATCGGCATTCACTCGCTGCACTTCTCTTGCTTTAGTTCCGACAGGCGCGCCTGCAGGCTCTCGTTGATCTGCATCGCCTGAGCCAGCTTATCGCAGAGCTGACGCATCACGTCGAGCGCCACGTCGGAGTTTCTGGTCATCATATCGATAAAGGCATCAGCCTCTATGCGCAGTACTCGGGCCTCGGTCAGCGCCCTGACGGTCGCTGTACGGCGGCTTTTGGCAATAACCGCGATTTCACCAATCACGTCGCCACGCTGGCGGACAATGGACTGTTCCCGCCCACAAGTGGTCAGGGAAACGATTTCCAGTTCACCATCCATCACCAGATAAACACAGTCCGAAGGATCGTTTACCTTGATCAGGACTTCACCGGGCTTGCAGGTCAGCAATTGACTCGTAAACGCCAGCAGCTTCAGCTTCGAAATATCCACTTTCGCGAACATCGGAATCTGACGAAGTCGTTCAACTTCCTGATTGATATCCAAGGTAACACCTAGCGTCAAAATAAAATCGGACAAGTCTTCAAGATATGCACTGGAACCGTAGCTGGTCAAGTGAGCTGATGTTGCAAGCACTTGATGCGAGCGGCGGATGGGCAACGACTTTGCGAGCAAAGAAACGATACCGGCATATTGTTACAAACATCTTTATTACAGATTCGGGAAATAAAGCAATACTCGTACCACAAAACCTGCAAGCGACAAAGTTTAAAGCTTCAACATTTTATTGATAAACAATACTTTAGCCGCATCACCACCGACCATTAAGTCATTTAATAACATACACTTAAAAATCAACCATCCTTCATTTTGTGAAGCAGACTCCTAATAAGGTTATCGGCCCGCATCTGCTGCGCTTGAGCATCTGACAACCCCCCAAGGCCCAAAGCTAGCCAAGAGCGAGCCCTGACAACTCACTTATGCAAAGAAGGCTTTTGCAGACGACCTTTGCCCAGGCCCCGCTTTTGCAATAGCTTAGGGGTTAAGCAAGCCCCCTGTTCATCAAACCTGTAGTACGAGCTTCGGCAGGTGCCCCTGTCCACATTTCCCGGAGCCTATTCCGTAAATGGAGCCGAGCATGCCGCAGAGTCAGCAGAGAATCGAGGCGTTTTTCCTCGCATCCAAACAGTCCGAAATCGCATCGTTGAAGCAGTTGATGGCCAGCTGTACCCAAGTCACCCAGGTCAGCAACCTGATCCACGAACTGCAGCGGGAACGCGGGCTGTCCAATGTCTACCTGGCATCCGGCGGCACCCGCCTCTGTGATCAGCGGCTGGCCCAGATCGACAGCGCCCGCCGGGCGGAAGCCGACTTCCGTATCGGCCTCGAACAGCTAGATCTGGAAACCGGCCCCCTGGCCGGTCGCGCACGCCTGTTCAACAATCTTGCTCACGTTCTTCATGGCCTGGATGCCCTGCCCGGCCTGCGTCAGGCGGTAGATCAGCTTGAGCTTAAGCCCGAGCAGAGCACCCAGGCCTACAGCCGGCTGATGGAGTCACTACTGGGTGTTATCTTCGAGGCGGCGGATATCTCCGATGACCCGGAGATCACCCGTCAACTGGTGGCGATGTTCAACCTGATGCAGGGCAAGGAGTACGCCGGCCAGGAGCGCGCCTGGGCGGTCAGCGGCATCGCCGCAGGGGAGTTCAGTGCCGAGCTTCTCGAACGCATAGGCAACCTGATCGAAGCCCAGGAGCACTGTTTTTCCACGTTCAAAGAGTTTGCCCTGCAACCGCAACTGGATGCCTGGCAGATGCTGCTGGAGCAACCCGAAACCGATGAGTTCATGCGGCTACGGCAGGTGATCGCAAGGCTGACGCCTGGCGCCGGGGTACCGCCCGATATCAGCGAGGTCTGGTACGACCTGGCCACCCGGCGTATCGATGCGATGCAGGTGTTGGAGCGGGAACTGGCCGACCTGCTGCTGACCCTGAGCGACGAACGCGTCCAGCAGGCCAACAGCGACCTAAAAAACCAGCGCGCCAGCCTGGCATCGCTGCAGTCCTCACTGGAAAGCTCTGCCGACAGCCAGGCTCCCTCACCGCTGACCCTGCTGCTGGGCTACACCTCCGCCTTGCCGCCCGCCGGCGCTGCCGGTGGCGCCGACTGGGTGCGCTCGCTCTACGGCCTGGTGCAGCAGCAGGCAGAAAGCCTGAAGCAGATGAGCAGCGAACTGGGCGCCGCGCGTCAGGCGCTGTCTGAACGCAAGCTGCTGGAGCGCGCCAAGGGTCTTTTGATGCAGTACCATGGGCTGGATGAGGAGCAGGCGTTTCGGACCCTCCAGCAGAGCGCCATGTCACAGAAAAAGCGCCTGATCGAGGTAGCCGAAAAGGTGATTGCCGATGTTGAGCGGATAAAAGGCGGACACAAAACGGCACGCAGGGCTCCAAACTAGCGCAAAAAACGGCCCGGCCGCACCAATGACAAACATTCTCGATCGCTAAACAGATCTCTAATACAGCTATTTCTGTTGATATTCTGCGGCTCCGCGCGTTTTAAAAACTTGGCACACCGGTTGCTTTAGTCCCTGTATCTGAGTCAGTAATGGCTCCGACTAACAAGCTGAGAGTTTCCGGACAACGGCGTCCACCTCCCTCCTCTTTTACAGAAGGCGGGAAGTGGGCGTTTTTTTTTGCAAGCTCCAGCACAACCGATTCCGTGTGTGATGACTTAACTGCTTAAACAGAGGCAATTAACCATGGCTTACCTGATCCCTTCCGAGTTTGTGACCAAGATGGTCGATGCAGGCGAATCCAAGATCCACATGTCCACCCGTGACACCCTGATCCGCGCCTACATGGCCGGTGCGATTCTGGCACTGGCCGCCGTTTTCGCCGTCACCGTGGCGGTGCAGACCGGTGTTTTCCTGATCGGCGCGATTCTGTTCCCTGTCGGTTTCTGCATGCTCTACCTGATGGGCTTCGACCTGCTCACCGGCGTATTCATGCTCACCCCGCTGGCTTGGCTCGACAAACGTCCCGGCGTCACCCCGTCACAGATCCTGCGCAACTGGGGCCTGGTATTTGTGGGTAACTTTGCCGGCGCCTTCACCGTGGCAGTGATGATGTCCTACATCTTCACCATGGGTTACAACACCGATGGCGGTGCCATCGCCGAGAAAGTATCCGGTATCGGCGAAGCCCGTACCGTTGGCTACGCCGCCTACGGCGTTGATGGCTGGATCACCATTTTTATCCGCGGCATGCTGTGTAACTGGATGGTTTCCATGGGTGTTGTCGGCGCGATGATCTCTACCCATGTCAGCGGCAAGGTGCTGGCGATGTGGATGCCGATCATGCTGTTCTTCTTCATGGGTTTCGAGCACTCCGTGGTCAACATGTTTCTGTTCCCGTTCGCCATGATCATGGGCGGTGACTTCTCCGTGGCCGACTACCTGATCTGGAACGAGATCCCCACTGCTCTGGGTAACCTGGTCGGCGGTCTCGCCTTCACCGGCCTGACCCTGTACACCACTCACGTCCGCACCGGCGCCAAGCGCAAGGTGGCTGCACAGACTTCCGCAACAGCCGGCAAGCCGGGTTCAGCCTCCGTCTGAAACGGCTAAAGCAACTCACCAAGCCCGGCCCTCTGGCCGGGCTTTCCTCTGTTTCCAGCGGTATGGACGCATGAGCAACTCACTGCGACTCAGCATCGGCCAGTTTTCGGACAAGGGCAGAAAGCAACAGAACCAGGATTTCCACGGCGTGCTGGTGCCGGAAGAGCCCCAGTTGACCCTCAAGGGCGCAGCCCTGGCCATCGCCGATGGCATCAGTTCCAGCCCGGTGAGCCAGATCGCCAGCGCCGCCGCCGTCAAAACCTTTCTTGATGACTACTTCTGCACCTCCGACGCCTGGACAGTAAAAACCGCCGCCGCAAGGGTGATTCAGGCCAGTAACTCCTGGCTCTGCTCCCAGACCCGGCGCAGCGAGTACCGCTATGAGAGGGATCGAGGCTATGTCTGCACCTTCAGCGCCCTGGTGCTGAAAAGCACCACCGCGCACCTGTTTCACGCCGGCGACAGCCGTATCTACCGCGCCCGGGGAAACGGCCTTGAGCAGCTGACCAAGGACCACCGCCTCTGGGTATCCCAGGAGGAGAGCTACTTAAGCCGCGCGCTCGGTATCGAGGATCATCTGGAGCTGGATTATGAAGCGCTGCCGCTAGCGGTGGGCGATACCTTCCTGCTCGCCACCGACGGTGTCTACGAACATGTGGACGCCACCTTCATCCTCTACGCTATCCAGGAGCACCGCGACGATCTGGACCGGGCCGCAGAGGCGATAGTGCACCAGGCGTTTGAGCAGGGCAGCCCCGACAACCTGAGCCTGCAGATCGTCCGTGTCGACGCCCTGCCCCGGCCGGAGGAGTCTGCGCTGTCGCTGCAGGTCGATAACCTGCCGCTGCCACCACCGCTGGAAGCTGGTGCCGAGCTGGATGGCTACAGGATCGTCCGCGAGATTCACGCCACCAGCCGCAGCCATGTCTACCTGGCTGTGGATAACGATAGCGGCGAGCGGGTGATTCTGAAAACGCCCTCCATCGACCTGGGGGAGGATCCGGCCTATCTCGAACGCTTCATGATGGAGGAGTGGATCGCCAGGCGCCTGAACAGTCCCCATGTGCTGCAGGCGGTACAGAGTGCACGCCCGAAAAGCTGTCTCTACACCCTGAGCGAATACATTGAGGGCCAGACTCTGGCGCAGTGGCTGATCGATAACCCGGCGCCGGATCTGGAGAAGGTGCGCGATATCATTGAACAGATCGCCCGAGGCCTGCGCGCCTTCCATCGTCTGGAGATGCTTCACCAGGACCTCAAGCCCGATAACCTGATGATCGACAACAGCGGCACGGTGAAGATTATCGACTTCGGCTCCACCCGCGTGGCCGGTATCGATGAAACCCTGCTTGGGCAGGATCAGCCAGCCATCCTAGGCACCGCACTCTACACCGCACCGGAGTATTTTCTGGGTGAGCCGGCCTCGCCCCGTTCCGATCTATACTCCCTGGCGGTGATCACCTACCAGATGCTGTCGGGGCGCTTTCCCTACGGCCCGCAGGTGGCTCGCGCGCGCACCCGGGCAGCGCAACGGCGTCTGCAGTACGACCCGGTGCTTGATGACGAGCGGGAGATTCCGGCCTGGATCGACGCCACGCTGAAAAAGGCGTTAAACCCCGATCCGCTCAAGCGCTACGACGAACTGTCCGAGTTTATCCACGATCTGCGCAAGCCCGGCCAGGCGTTCCTGAGCCGCAACCGGCCGCCGCTGATCGAGCGCAACCCGGTGCAGTTCTGGCAGGGCGTCAGCGCACTGCTGGCGGCCGTGATCGTCTACCTGGTGATGCGGCTCAACTGACTGCGCAACCAAGCTCACACTTGAGTTCACCCTCGAAAAAAGTCAGAGCGCTGACTCCAGCGAAGCCAGATCGCTTTCCACACCGTTCTCGCGCTGACGATCGGAACGGGCCAGCACCCGGGCAAAATTGTGGATCTGCCACACCAGGCGTTCAAACAGTGTGGTCGTAGTAAACAGGGCGCGTCGGCTTTCCATGCTCAGTGACGCCTCGCTATCCAGCAGGTCGCTGCGAAACTGCTCCATCAGGCCGGAGCGGTCGCTGCTCATCAGCAGCAGAATTTCACAGTCATCTTCGGGATCGTTCAGGCTGTCCTCCAACGTCAGCAGCAGCGCATGCAGCCCCTCGATAATGCTGTTCCGCATCCGCTGCGCCATAGGTTCTCCGAAGGGGTGGGCGAGGCTGGCGCTGAGCTCCTGGCAGCCCTCCAACATATGCACCAGCGTCTCGTTGCGGGACTGCATGCCGGCAATGCGCTCCAGCGAAGGCGCCGAGCGGGTGCGCACGGTCAGTTCTGAGATAAACCGCCGGCAATGCGCGGCCAGACTCAGACTGGCGGTGTGCAGCTGTATGACCGGCAGAGCACCGGGCTGTGCCTCGCTGCGCAGCGAATCGAGGTAATGCGGCAGACGCGCCACCAGCCGCGCCTGCTCCTTGCCAACCAGATCCATGGCAGATTCCGGGTCATTCAGCGCCTGATCGAACAGATACTTGGGCCGCCCCATGGTTTCCGCCCTGCCCTCCGGCGCCACCTTCTCTGCGATATCCATCAAGGTGTCACCGAGGTAACTCAGCATCAGCGCACCGACCAGCTGAATGATCAGGGAGACCAGCGTCAACTGCAGCCCCGCATCCTCGGTGAGCATCGCGGCTAGTGTTTCCAGCCCGGGGTAGTCGCTGTTGAGCTCGAAGATCAGCACAGGCAGCAAAACCAGCACGGAAAGCGCCTTGGACCAGACCTGCATCAGCACCAGTTGCATGCCGACACCGGTCATGCCGCGACCCAGTATATAGACACAGATCGCCGAACCCAGATTGGCGCCGAACAGCACCACCAGCGCCTGATCCATGTTGAACAGACCGGCAACGATCAGCGTCACGGATATAGCCGCGGCCGTGGCCGATGACTGGGCAATCGTGCCGAAAAGCACCGCCGCCAAAAACAGCAACACCAGCGAAGGCGGTGAGGTGGAGAGGATCTCATTGACCCAAACCACCTCGTTGAGATGGGAAGCACCGCTCTTCAGCGTCGCGAGACCCAATAACAGCAGCCCCAGGCCTAGCAGGGCCGCCAGAGGAAAGCGAAAGCGCTCGCTATCATAGAGCCTGAGGTAGTAACCGACGCCGACGACGCCCAGCATCAGGTAGATCATCAGGTAGATATCGAAGGCCGCCAGCAGCACCAGCCCCGTGGTGCCCACGTTGGCCCAGCCGATCAGCGGCACCGCGCGACGCACGTTGATCGCGCCGGCGGCGCCCAGCGAAATAATCATGTAGGCAACGGCAACCCCGCTCTGAGTGATCGCTCCGGCGAAGGTGCCGATCAGTACGGTGAGTTCTCGCCGCTTACCGGCCAGCTTGACCAAACTATGAAACAGGCGACCGTTACTGCTTTTGAAACTGTTGGCAAAGCCGCGCAACCCGATGAAAAACAGACCGAGTCCCGCGAAAAACATGGCAAAAATATCCATTTACGCCTCATCCATTCAGGCAGCTTGCTTATAGGGTCTAGTGGTTTGATCTGGTGATTCAGTCCCGCTGATTCAGCCGCAGGCGGCAGTGACCGAATACTGTTGATGCACCCTAAGCCAAAGAGTGCTGGTTAATCCGTTCTAAGCCAAGGGGTATCTAACAATATGGTGGGAATTTCGAGTTTTTGAGTAAAAGTCGTGAAAAAGCGTCCAAAGAAAACAAGGCCCCCAAAGATTTACTCTGGGGGCCTTGTTTAACGCCAGTCATGACCCGCGCTCAACTCAGTCGCTCACACTGACCTCATAGATGGAAACGGTGCTGCTCACCTCGCTGGTGACGACCAGCCAGTTGTGAGCGCCCTCTTTAACGAACATCAAACCTTCCGGGCTGATATCGCCCGCCGGCTCCAGATCAAAGAAACTGACCGGCTGCGGCATGGCCGGGTTAGTCATATCGTAAACGAAGACGCCGCTGGTGCGCTCCAGGCCGATAAAGGCATAGGGCACATCATCGATTTCGCCAACGGTGATCGACTCCGGCTCAGGCCCCTTGTTGTCGCTGCGGCTATCTTCCCAGACATCCATGTCATCGTCTTCGGCGAACTGCTTCAGCAGGGTTTCAAACTGGTTGGCGGAATCCCAGACCAGCTCGGCGTCGCTGTTCCAGACCGAGAACGAGCGCGCTCCGTAGGCGTAAAGTTTTTCAAACTTGCCGTCGCCGTTGTCATCACCGTGTGAGGTGGTGACATTCAGACGCCCCAGGTTTTCGTTAGCCTGAAGCTCATCCAGGGTCATTCCCTTTTCAGCCAGGAAATCGGCAAAGGCGGCCTCATCCAGCTCCAGATCCTTAACCCGCTCCTCTTCCGAGTAACCGTCGTAATCGCGGGCATCACCCTCGTTGGCGGAGAGGATATAAACCTGATCATCGATCACCAGCGGCGCGATGGCGTCAGGCTGGTACATGCCCAGCACCGGCCAGTTTTTCAGATTGATGCCACCGTTCTCGTCATCGTCTTTATCGCTCACATCCAGCGAGTTGGCGAGCAGCAGATGATCCTTGAAACCCAGGCTGACCACGTCGGTCACCTCTGCCTTGGCGATATCCACAATCGCCAGCGCGTTGTTTTCCTGCAGGGAGACCCAGGCGGTGGAGGAGTCCGGCGATACGGCGATATATTCCGGCTCCAGATCCTGAGCCACTGTGGCGTTCGGGCCAAAGATACGCACATCGCCGGTCAGCTCGGCGGAACCCTTGCCCTGCCCCTGATTGTTGAAATGAGCGAAACCGGCAGTTTTCACCAGCCAGTTGCGCTGGGTGTTTATGATGCTGATCGACCCCTTGGGATCGCGGCTGTAGGCATCGCTCGGCTCGCCTTCGTTAGCCACAAGCAGGTAGCGGCCGTCAGGGCTGAAGGTGAGCATATCCGGCAGCGCACCGACCTTGATTTTGCGTTCCAGGTTGCCGTCCAGATCGAACACCAGCACCAAGCCGTTGGACTGTTTATTGTCGGCCTGCACCGCAACGGCGACCCACTCGCCATAGACCGCCACGCTGTTCGGCCCGCCACCATAGACCGAAAGGTCGATCTCGCTCACCACGCCGCTGTTCTCGGCCATGGGCGCCAGCGCGCCGCTCTCCGATACGTTGAGGATACGCAGCTTGTTATCGGTGCCGTTAGTCACGTACAGACGCTGAGCGGTCTTGCTGTAAGCCGCAATCTCCGTGCATCCGCCATCTTCAGTATCGCTACAGGTTTCTGCAAAGTGACCCACCTGTGTCAGCGAGACAGCGGCCTGTGCAGTTCCGGCAAGGGGTAAGACAAGCGCCATGGAGAGCGCGGATGCGAGCAGAGAAGGCTTCATATCGGACCGTCCGTTTTGAGTTCTTAATATGAGAGGTTCGGGAACGAGGCCGATATTTTGACGACAGAAAGTTACAGATTGACTGTTTTTTAATCGACAGCGTTCTATCCTCCGAGTGAGCCCTTCGCCGGCTTTAGCCGGGCTCAGACGGGCTTCCAACAGCTGTTTGATACCAAAGTACCTGCCATCCAGCGCCAGAGTCCTATTCAAGGCCGGGCATGACCCCACTAGGCTGAAGCCAAACTGTGCAAAGTCTGGTTATCACATGTCAGAACCTCTCCTCACTCAAAAACCTGTACCGGGGTTCGCATCCAGTGTCAGGCCAAGGCTGATATCAAGCCGAGTATTTGCGTGGGCGACATTGCTGGTTTTGACAGCGGTAAGCACAGGCATTTACGCCCACGGCGTGGATGAGAGCTCCAAAGCCTTTCTCAGCGGTCAGACAGGCCAAGCGATCCTGCCGTTTATCTATATCGGCGCCAAACATATGATCACCGGTTACGATCACCTGCTGTTCCTGACCGGCGTGATCTTCTTTCTGTTCCGCCCCCGCGAGATTCTGCTTTACGTCAGTCTGTTTACCCTTGGCCACAGCCTCACGCTGATCTATGGGACCCTGTATGAGATCAACCTGAATCCCTGGCTGATCGATGCCATCATCGGCCTTTCAGTGGTCTATAAGGGCTTTGATAACCTCGGCGGTTTCAAACGCCTGCTCGGCTATCAGCCGGATACCCGTATCGCCGTGCTGATCTTTGGCCTGTTCCACGGTTTCGGCCTGGCCACCAAACTGCAGCAACTGATCAACCGCGACGAAGGTATGCTGGCTAACCTGATGGCGTTTAACCTGGGCGTCGAACTGGGCCAGCTGGCTGCGCTTTTCCTGATCCTGACGCTGGTGACGCAATGGCGGCGACTGCCCGGTTTCCCCCGCTTTGCCCTGACCGCCAATACCGCTCTGATCAGCCTGGGGCTGATGCTCACCGGCTACCAGCTCACCGGTTACTACCTTTCCTGAGGTATCTATGTCTGATCTCTCTTCCTCAACGCCACACACCCGCTCAGCCACATCGCTGACCAAGCTTTGTGGCCTCGCCAGCGGCGTGGCCGCGCTGGTCTATACCTGTGTCATTCTGCCGGCGGAGTTCGGTATCGACCCAACCGGTTTTGGCCAGTTCAGCGGTCTTATCGCGTTGTCTCAGCCCGGGACAGCTGACGCAGAAACAGCGCCGGAAGACCCAGGTAGCCGAGCGAATACGGGCAGCTATTCCCGTCACGAGATTCAGCTCTCTCTGCCCGCGGGCAAGGATATTGAGTACAAATTTCAGCTTGGCCAGGGCGACAAGTTCGCCTACCAGTGGAGCAGCGGCGAACATGTCGTACATGTGGACTTTCACGGTGAGCCGGCGGGCGACACCACGGGTTACTTTGAGAGTTACTCCCTGGGCGAGGTTACCGGGCTTGAAGGTACCCTGACCGCACCCTTCGATGGGTCTCACGGCTGGTACTGGCGTAATGACAGCGATCGCGCCATCACCATCAACCTCCAGGTACAGGGGCGCTTCGAGGTACTTGGCATCCGCTGATGCAGCTTCGGTTTTCGACAGATAGACAGCGACCCACTACCTTTCAGGGTACGGGAGAACCTCAAAGCCGGTCAGACCGGAGGGAGGTGAGCTGTGAACCATCATCAGTTCTTCCAGCATTTATGGCGCGATTACGTCGATATCGCACCCCAGGCTGAAGCGATTCAGCAGCTGTTTATCGAGCGTGGCGAAACCATCGTCAACGACCACGTGGCGTTTCGCACCTTTGCCCAGAGCCCGATTGAGCTGGAGCGGCTGGAGCCGCTGCTCGAGCAGCTCGGTTACCACGCCTTCGGCCAGTACACGTTCGATACCAAGAAACTACGCGCCCGCGCCTATTGCCATGAGGTGGACGAGCTGGCACCGAAGATATTCCTCAGTGAGCTGGAGTTTGAACGCCTGTCCGAGCGCACCCAGGCGATTATCCACACCCTGATCGCGCAGATTCCCAAAAACGCCGTGGAGGATCCGAACCTGTTCTGGCATGGCCCGCTCTGGGCGATGCCAAGCTACGATGCCTACTGCGCGCTCAGGGATGAAAGCGAATATGCCGCCTGGCTATCGGTGCTGGGCCTGAGGGCAAACCACTTCACCGTCAGCATCAATCACCTGGAGACGATGCAGACGCTGGAAGCGGTCAACCACCTGCTAAAAGCCAAGGGCTATGGGCTGAACGATGTGGGCGGGGAGGTCAAAGGCTCAGCCGCGGTGCTGCTCGAACAGTCATCGACCCTGGCCGACAGGATCGCCGTGACTTTCCCCGGCGGCGATACCCACCGGGTGCCGAGCTGTTTTTATGAGTTCGCCCGGCGCTACGAGGAGTCACCGGGCAAGCTCTTCCAGGGCTTTATCGAGGGCAACGCGGATAAGATATTCGAGTCCACGCACGCTTGATGAGTCAGTCCTAAAGCCTAACGGCCTGGATCAGGTGTCGAGCAGCTCGATCCAGTGCTGTACCGGCACCGGGGATTGGGTCTCGATATGCAGCTGACAGCCGATATTGGCGGTGACGATCTTCTCTGGCCCATCGCCGGTGAGGGCGCGGATCTTGTTGTCCAACAGTCGCTTGCTCATCTTCGGCTGTAACACCGAATAGGTGCCTGCAGAGCCGCAACAGAGGTGTTTCTCCTCCGTTTGCGCCAGCGTAAAGCCCACCGCCTGCAGCACCTTATCCACACTGCCGCCCTGCTTCATCGCATGTTGCAGGGTGCAGGGGCAGTGCACGGCCACCTTGCCGTCGCCCCGCTGCATCTTCAGCACGCTAAGATCCTCGCCAAGCAGCACTTCCGACAGGTCTTTGGTCATCTCGCTAACCCGCTTCGCTTTCTCCGCATATTTGCGGTCATGACGTAACAGGTGGCCATACTCCTGCACCATGGCGCCGCAGCCCGACGCAGTCATCACGATCGCCTCGCAGCCGGCTTCAATCGCCGGCCACCAGGCATCGATATTACGGCGCATAAAATCCAGCCCCTCATCATGGGCAGACAGATGGTAGCTGACGGCGCCACAGCAACCCGCCTTCGGCGCTTCCACCAAGGTAATCCCCAATCGGTTTAGCACCCGCGCCGCAGCAGCGTTGGTGTTGGGCGCCGCCGAAGACTGGGCACAGCCCGCCAGCGCCAGCATCACCCGCTCATGACGTTCCGCCGGCCAGGGCGAGGCACTGCGTTTCGGCGGCACCTTGGTTTTCAGCTGCGCCGGCAACAGCGGACGCGCCAGCTGGCCCATTTTCATCAAGGGGCCAAAGCGTCCCGGATAGGGCAGCACCTTGCGCAGCCCCCAGCGCATAAGTTTCTCTTTGGTGGGCCGCTCCAGCTTCTCCTCCACCAGGCCACGGCCGATATCCACCAGGCGACCATACTTCACGCCGGAGGGGCAGGTGGTTTCACAGCTGCGACAGGTGAGGCAACGATCCAGGTGAGTGCGGGTCTTTTCCGTCACCTGGCCGGTCTCGAGTAACTGTTTGATCAGATAGATACGGCCGCGCGGGCCGTCACGTTCGTCATTCAGCTCCTGATATGTGGGACAGGTGGCTGTGCAGAAGCCGCAGTGCACGCAACTGCGCAAAATCTCTTCCGCCTCCTGACCTTCGGGGCTGGCCTGATAGATTTGCAAAATCTCTGTTTTCATATCGATCTACATCCAGCTATAGAGCCGACCGGGGTTGAACAGCCCGTCCGGATCGAATGCCTGTTTCAACCGCTGTTGCAGCACCTGCGCCGCAGGTGAGGGGCTGTGCATAACCTCGCCGCTGCGATCGCCCCCACGGAACAGGCTCACCTGCCCGCCCGCCGCTTTTGCGATCTGCTCCATCTCGGCAAAGTCGGCTGCGCCGCTATACCAGCGCTGGGCGCCGCCCCAATCCACCAGCCATCCGCCAGAGAGCTGTGGCATCCTTGCGGTGGGATTGACGGAGAAACGCCAGAGCGGCTGATCGGTGCTGAAGAACTCCAGCTGCTGATCGCGCAGCTGCTGCCAGAAAACATCGGCATCTTCGAGCTCCTCACCGCCCCACTGAGCGGCGGTAGCATCCACCGCTGAGTGAGCTCCGGATAAACGTATGTAGAGCCTGTTGTCGAGCCAGCAGGCTGCGGTAATCGGCTTGGGCTGTGCCGCTCTCTGGTTCATGATCGAGACCGCCTCACCCAGCTCGCAATCGCTGACCAGGGTGCGGGTGGAGGCAGGTTTGGGCAGTACCTTAAGGCTCACTTCAGTCATCGCGCCCAGGGTACCCAGGGCACCCGCCTGGAGTCGCGACACATCGTATCCGGCCACGTTTTTCATCACCTGGCCGCCGAAGCGCAGATGCTCGCCATAGCCATTGATCAGGCGGATACCAAGCACCTGATCACGCACCGAGCTCCACCAGGGACGTCCCGGGCCGGAGAGGTTCGTGGCCAGGGTGCCGCCCAGCGTGGAGCCTTCGCCAAACCTTGGAGGTTCAAACGACAGCATCTGGTTATTCTCGGCCAGCGCGGTTTCCAGCTCGGTCAACGGCGTGCCGGCGCGGGCGGTGAGCACCAGCTCCACGGGGTGGTAACTGACGATGCCGCTGTGCTCTGCCAGGTTCAGCTCGGACAGAGACATATCCACAGCCCGCCCCATAAAGTCCTTGCTGCCACCGCCGACAATGCGCAGCGGCTGCTTCTGTTCGCGGGCGGCGAGCACCTGCTCAACCAATAGATTGGTGATATCAGCCATGGTGATGCCCTCCCTGTCCGTGATCATGGTCGTGAGCATGAAGCTGAGCAGCTGCACCCGCGTTGGGCTCTATATCCTTATCCAGCGACCGGTACTCCTGGCACTGCCTCAGGGTGGGTATTCCCTTGCCCGGATTCAGCGTGCCGGCCGGATCGAAGGCGGCCTTGATACGGTGGAACTGCTCGATCTCAGAGTCATTAAACTGGGCCGGCATCTGGCGGATTTTCTCCACACCGACGCCGTGTTCGCCGGTAATACAGCCGCCCACTTCGACGCAGAGTTCGAGAATCCAGGCGCCGAAGGCCTCGGTCTTTTCCAGCTCACCGGGTACGTTGGCATCGAACAGGATCAGCGGATGCAGGTTGCCATCACCGGCGTGGAATACGTTGGCCACACGCAGGCCGCACTCCTGGGATTTGCGGTCCATCTCGGTGAGTACATGCGCCAGCTGCCCGCGGGGAATAGTGCCATCCATGCAGTAGTAATCCGGCGAGATACGCCCCACCGCCGGGAACGCCGACTTGCGCCCCTGCCAGAGCCGCGCACGCTCCTCCTCGTTGTGGGAGGTGCGTACCGAGGTGGCACCAAGACGTTTGAACAGGCTCTCCACCGCATCGATATGCTCGTGAACCTCTTCTGAAGTGCCATCCACTTCGCAAAGAAGCAGCGCCTGGGCTTCGGTGGGATAACCTGCCTTGGCAAAGGCCTCGGCCGCAACGATGGCGTGACCATCCATCATCTCCAGTCCGCCGGGAATTATCCCCTCGGCGATGATCGCTCCCACCGCATCACCGGCGGTCTGTACCGAATCAAACCCGGCCATGACCACCTGGGCGACTTCGGGCTTGGGCAGCAATTTCACGCGTACCTCTGTGACGATGCCAAGCAGCCCTTCGGAGCCGGTCATCAGCGCCATCAGGTCCATGCCGTAACAGTCCAGCCCCTCGCTACCCAGGGTCAGGCGTTCGCCCTCCACGGTGAGCAGGTCGACGCTGAGCAGGTTATGCACGGTTAGGCCATATTTCAGACAGTGCACGCCGCCGGAGTTTTCCGCCACATTGCCGCCAATGGTGCAGGCGATCTGCGACGAGGGATCGGGGCCGTAGTAAAGGCCGTTCTTACCGGCCGCTTCGCTGATCGCCAGGTTGCGTACGCCGGGCTGCACCCGCGCCGCCCGGGCCAGGGTATCGATCTCCAGAATCCGGTCGAACTTGGCCATCGATAGCACCACTCCCTCGGGGTGCGGCATGGCGCCAGCGCAGAGCCCGGTGCCGGCACCACGAGCCACCACCGGAACGCCCTCCTGGTGGCAGATGCGCAGCACCTGCTGCGCCTGTTCTACGGTTTCCGGCAGCACCACCAGCATCGGCTGCTCGCAGTAGACCGAGAGACCGTCGCACTCATAGGGCTTGAGCGTCTCGTCATCGCTGATCACATATTCCGGGTCGATAAACTGGCGAAACCGCTGCGCCAGCGCCTCGCGATCGACCCGTTTTCCCGCGTTACTCATCGGCTTTCACCTCACTTACCTCAGGCTTTCTGCCAACTCTCTGCTCAGACCCCGGCTCGGGTTCTAAGAAAGTGATCGATACCGGCCTGGGCGCACTCCATATCCTGCTGCGGTGTGCCGGAGCTCAGGCCGATCCCACCCACCACCTGATCATCCACGGTGACCGGCAGACCGCCGCCAACCACGCACAGGCGCCCGCCCATGGAAGTGTGGATACCGAATACCAGGCTGCCCGGCACGCACTTCTCGTTATATTCGTGGGTCGCTTTTTTCGCGGCTGCCGCCGTATAGGCCTTGTCCTGGGCGATGGTGACGCTGGTGATCTTGCCGCCGTTCATGCGCTCAAACGCCACCAGGTTGCCGGATTCATCGACCACGGCGATGCACATGGGCACGCCGATCTCCCGCGCCTTGGCGCAGGCGCCCTCCATAAGCAGCCGCGCATCCTGCAGGTCCAGTCTTTTTATTGTCAGCATGTTGATACCTGTTTCCCGATTAGTGTTTGGCTTTCTGCGCCCGACGATGGGCGTGCAGCAGCGGTTCGGTATAGCCGTTGGGCTGGTCGCAGCCCTTGAAGATCAGATCGCAGGCGGCCTGGAACGGAATGCTGTTCTCCAGATCCGACGCCATCGGCTGGTAGGCCGGATCGCCGGCGTTCTGTTTATCCACAACCCTGGCCATACGCTTCAGGGTGTCGCTGACCTGGTCGTCGGTGCAGATGCCATGCAGCAGCCAGTTGGCCAGATGCTGGCTGGAGATCCTCAGGGTCGCCCGGTCCTCCATCAGCCCCACGTTGTGGATATCCGGCACCTTGGAGCAGCCGATCCCCTGGCCGACCCAGCGCACCACGTAGCCGAGAATCCCTTGTACGTTGTTATCCAGCTCGCTCTGGATATGATCTGGTGTCAGTTGTGTATCGCCCAGCAACGGTGGTGTCAGCAGCTGTTCGATGGGGGCTTCCTCGCGGCCGCTCAGCTCATGCTGACGC
Organism: Marinobacterium lutimaris; assembly: GCF_900108065.1. Taxonomy (GTDB): domain Bacteria; phylum Pseudomonadota; class Gammaproteobacteria; order Pseudomonadales; family Balneatricaceae; genus Marinobacterium_D; species Marinobacterium_D lutimaris. The sequence continues at coordinate 170,891 of NZ_FNVQ01000005.1, forward strand.
TGATGCACATCGATCTGGTGATAGTGAGTGGCGTGCAGCGTAGCGGCCGTGGGTGACGGCACCCAGGCACAGTTGGCGCCCGCCTGGGGATGCGCCAGCTTGGCGCCCATCATGCGCGCCATCTCGTCCGGCATCGCCCACATCCCCTTGCCGATCTGGGCCACGCCCTCGAGGCCACAGGCCAGGCCCGCGTCCACGTTGCGGTCCTCATAGGCGAGAATCCAGGGCTCGGCCTTGATCGCATCCTTGGGCAGCACCGGGCCGCCCTCCATGCAGGTGTGGATCTCATCGCCGGTGCGATCGAGGAAGCCGGTGTTGATAAAGAAGAGCCGCTCGCTGACGGCGCGCATGGTCTCTTTCAGGTTGGCGGAGGTGCGGCGTTCCTCGTCCATGACGCCCACCTTCAGCGTATTGGCGGGCAGCGACAGCGCCTGCTCGACGCGGCCGAACAGCTCATTGGTCAGCGCCGCCTCTTCCGGACCATGCATCTTCGGTTTAACGATATAGATGCTGCCGCGACGGCTGTTGCGGTAACGCCCCTGCCCTTTCAGGTCGTGGATGGCGCAGAGGCTGGTGACCATGGCATCGAGGAAGCCCTCGGGCACCTCATTGCCGTCACCATCGAGCACCGCGTCGTTGGTCATCAGATGGCCCACGTTACGCACCAGCAGCAGGCTACGCCCGTGCAGCGTCAGCGCTCCGCCATCGGGGGCCGAATAGGTGCGGTCCGCGTGCAGGCGGCGTGTCATCTGCTTGCCGCCCTTCTCAAAGGTATCCTCCAGCGTGCCCATCATCAGACCGAGCCAGTTGCGGTACACCGCCACCTTGTCCTCGGCATCCACGGCGGCCACCGAGTCCTCGCAGTCGATGATGGTGCTCATGGCGGACTCCATCAGGATATCCTTCACCGACGCGGGCGAGAGCTGACCGATGGGATGGCTGGGGTCGATCTGCAGCTCAACGTGCAGGCCGTTATGGCGCAGCAGCACGCCGAAGGAGGCACCCTCCTCGTGGTAACCGGCAAAGCGGGTGGGGTCGGAAAGGCCTGTGACCTCGCCATTATCCAGCACCATCGACAGCACCATGCGGCCCTTCTCGGTGTGCAGGCGGTATTCGACCACGCGGGTATGGGAGCCCTCGTTCAGCGGCGCCACGCTATCGAGGAAACGCGCCGCCCATTCGATCACCTTTTTGCCACGCGCGGGATTGAAGCCAGAGCCCTTCTCGCAGCCATCGCTCTCGGCAATTACATCGGTGCCATAGAGCGCATCGTAAAGGCTGCCCCAGCGCGCATTGGCGGCATTGAGCGCGAAACGGGCGTTACTGCAGGGCACCACCAGCTGTGGACCGGCCACCTGGGCGATCTCCACATCCACATGGGCCGTAGTCACGTTGAACGGCTCTCCCTCGGGGACCAGGTAGCCAATTTCACTCAGGAAGCCCATGTAGCTCTTAACATCGAACGGCTTATGCTTGTGGGCGCGGTGCCACTGGTCGATCTGCGCCTGCAGATCATCGCGTTTTTTCAGCAAGGCGCGATTTACCGGCCCAAGATCCTTCACTATCCCCTCAAACGCCTGCCAGAACGCTATCGGGTCCACGCCGGTACCGGGCGCGATTTCATCTTCAATCAGCTTATAGAGGGCGACATCAACCCCCAGGCTACCTACCTGAATTCGATTACTCATAACCGGATCTCGCTTTAACTTAACTGGATGTGGATCTGGCGGGGCCTTCAAACGACCCCGCCGTTCTTTGACTCAACCTCAGCCGTACACCAGGTTTGGCAGCCAGGTGATCAGTGCCGGGAACAGGATGCAGAGGATCAGCCCCGTTGCCTGCAGGGCCAGGAATACCAGGGAAGAGCGGAAGATCGTGGCCATGGAGATCTCCGGCGGGCAGACACCGCGGATGTAGAACAGGGCATAGCCAAAGGGTGGGCTGAGGAAGGACATCTGCATGTTCACCAGATAGAGCACCCCGAACCAGAGCACCACATCATCGCCCGGTACTGGCGGCAGACCGAAGAGTCCGTCGAACTCCAGCGCCTGCACGATGGGGATAAAGATCGGTACCGCCAGCAGCAGGATGCCGACCCAGTCCAGGAACATACCCAGAATCACCAGCAGCACCATCAGCAGGAACAGGATGCCGTAAGCGGACAGACCGGTGCCGAGGATGGTTTCGGTGATAAAGCTCTGGCCACCCTGGAGGATGTAGAAGCCCACGAACACCGAAGCGCCGAACATGATCCACAGCACCATGGCAGAAGCCTTGGCGGTGGTGATCGAGGCATCGCGCAGCGACTGAACCGAGAAGGAACCGTGCTTCCAGGCCACCAGGATGGCGCCGAAGGAGCCTATACCCGCCGCTTCAACCGGCGTCGCCACGCCACCGAACAGCAGCCCGAGCACCAGCATCACCAGAATGATCGGAGCGATCAGGTCCTTCAGCAACATCAGCTTTTGACCGAAGGAGATACGTTCTTCTACCGGCACCGGCGGACCCAGCTTCGGGTTCAGCATGGTGCGGATCAGCACATAAGCGATATACATACCGGAGAGCAGCAGACCCGGAATAACCGCACCCAGATAGAGCTCACCCACCGACTGCTGCGCCACCACCGCGTAAAGAATGGCGAGAATCGACGGCGGGATCAGGATACCCAGTGTACCGCCCGCCATGATCGAGCCGAGCGCGATCTGGTGGTCATAGTTACGCTTCAGCATCGCCGGCAGCGCGATAATACCCATGGTCACAACCGCAGCGCCGATGACACCGACCATCGCCGCCAGGATGGTCGAAGCGATAATCGTTGCCGTAGCCAGGCCACCACTGAGGCCGCCCATCCACTTGTAGACCACGTTGAACATCTCTTCGATCAGGCCCGCTCTTTCCAGCATCGACGCCATGAAGATGAACAGCGGGATCGCCGCCAGGTCGGAGTTGGTCATCATCGGGAAGATGCGGCCCGGAATGATGTTAAGCATCATCCCATCACCCACCAGGTAGATGAACATGACCCCCAGACCGCCGGTCACAAACGCCAGCGGCAGACCCATCATCAACGCCACCAGCAGCGAGCCGAACATCAGGTAGGTCAGCGGACCTATCGCCACGCTGGACAATGAACCGGCCAGGCGGAACAGGAAGTAATCATCACCGTAGGGGTCGTAGAAAACCGTGTTGATCGTTTCCACCAGGATGACAAAGCCCAGCACCACCGTGGCGACAATCATCAGCCAGGTGCCCAGCTTGCCCACCAGCGAGCCGTTGTTATGCACCATCGGTGCTTCAGATACTTTAGTACTCATTGCGCACCCTCCCGTCCCATGCGCACGAACAGCGCGATATCCTTGATCAATTTCGACAGGCCCGCGAGCAGGATCAGCACAGATCCGAGCAGCATCATGCCCTTAACCGGCCAGTACTGAATGCCCCAGGTTTCCACCGTTGTTTCATGCATGGAGTAGGCGTCGAAGAAGAAGGTCCAGGAGGTGCCGGCCAGCGCCAGCGTGAAAATAAAGAAGAACATGGAGGTGAAGATATCCATACCCACCCGGCCGCGCTCCGGCAGCAGGTTGTACATCACATCCACCCGCACATGAGCGCCATGCAGCATGGCGTAGGAGCCTGCCAGCAGGTACTGCATCCCCAGCAGCAGATAGCTGGCTTCATGCACCCAGATGGTCGGCATGTTGAAGAAGTAGCGCATCACCACTTCGTAGAAATAGAAACAGACGGCGTTCACAGTCCAGAAGGCCACGAACACACCGGACTTTTCACTGATCCAGTCGATCACCCGGGTAAACGCATTACCCTCAAAATGCTGGTGAATGATCGGATCCTCATCGGCCTGGACCTCGCCCATAACGGGGTGTCCCTGGCCCAGCGCTCCCTTTTTTTTCTCAGCGCGTTTGCACAGCGCCATCAGGATCAGGGGCATTACCGCCAGCCAGCCCCAATAGAGCCAGTGCGGCAGAACAAAGCCAAAGCCTTCGAGTTCGGACATTATCGGCTACCTCTTACAACTTCGTCTTACAGCTGCTTATAACTGAGGGGGGATGGCTCCCCCCTGTGAAAGATCGACACTGGTACGGAGTCTTACTCCATCCCCTTGATATCCTCCTCGGTGATATAGCCGACGGTGTCGTTCATCATGTACTTGAGCTGCATGTCGAAGATGGCACGGGCATCCGCATCCTTATTGGCCCAGCGATACCAGACCGGAATCGCCGCCTTACGGAAGCGCATCAGATCTTCCTGGCTGAGGCGGGAAACGGTGTCGCCATCGGCCCTGAACTTCTCCATCGCCTCGATATTTCGCTTCTGAATCGTCAGGTAGTGCTTCTGCGAGTAGTTGGCCAGCTGCTCTTCCACTAGTTGCTGCAGTTTCGGATCGAGGTTGTTCCAGGCGCGCATGTTCACGGTGAGGTCCATCAGGTCCACCGGCTGGTAGATCGACATCACCCCTGGCGGTCCGAACAGGATGTAATCGGTGACCTGGGAGAAGCCCAGCTCGTAGTTCACAGCCGGACCCACGTAGTCGGCCGCGTCGATGGTGCCCTTCTCCAGCGCCGGGAAGATATCGGAACCGGGCAGGCTGACGGTGGAAACACCAAACTGCTGGAACACCTCGGCGACCATGCCGCCAGGCAGACGGATCTTCATCCCCTTGAGGTCATCGAGGCTATTCACCGGTTTCTTCGAGTGAATAATGTTGGCGTCGTGCTGGATCGGGCCCACATAGAACAGGCCGAACTTCTTGTAGATCTCACGGGTTTTTTCCAGCATTCCCAGGGCGTAGAACATGGTGTCCCACTGGTGTGGCTGGTCTGGACCTGCCGGGTAGGATGAAAGGAATACGGAAGCCGGAATCTTGCCGGACCAGTACAGGGTGAACGGGTTCATCCCCTGCAGCACGCCGTTACGCACCGCATCGAACAGCGCGTTATTGTCGGCCGCCACCGACTTGGCCGGGAAAGGCTTGAACACCAGTTCACCACCGGATTTTTCCGCCATATCGTTACACCACTCCTCAAACAGGGTGTAACCCACGGTACCGGCATCCCACACCGACTGGAGTTTCCAGGTGGTCGCCGCACTGGCGTTGGTGGTGATCATCAGGGAACTGCCGGCAACAGCAGCACCGGCGGCCGCGACAGAGGTCTTCAGAAACTGGCGCCGTGGCGACTCTTCCCGCACATCAGTGCGAAGATCATCTTTGCTCATCGGTTCGCTCTCCAAGATTTTTTATTGTTAGAACGGATCTGCAACGCTGAGTAAGGCTGAATCGGCCCCAAACCACAGCAAATAGGGGGCTCGGGGCGACTTGCGCAGGAAGATTTATCCACACAGACGGTTTCGTCCAGCACAAGGCCAACTGGTTGGACCAGTTTTTTGGATCCAGTCGGTGGACGCACAGGGTGGAATAGCCGATATTTATTCAGGCGCCGCTAATGTGCGACGCTCGCAGACCAACAATAAAAACAACTGGTCCAACCAGCAGAGATAATGAACAGACAACAGCACTTATCCACTGCTCAATCGATCGCCACGCATCTTGAGCAGATGATTCTCGACGGCACCCTCACCCCGGAAAAGAAGATCCCCTCCGAGCGCCAGCTTTCCGCCCGCCTCGGCGTATCGCGCACAATTGTGCGTGAAGCCCTGCATGAGCTGCACGGGCGCGGCATGATCGAGACCCGCCACGGCAAGGGCTCGTTTGTCTCCTGTGCCGTGCCGTCGGTGGATGAGGATAGCGCGCTGATGCTGGCCTTCTCCGGCAACGCCCGCACGCTTTACGACCTGTTTGAGGTGCGTGAACAGCTAGAGGGACAGGCAGCGGAGCTGGCCGCGGAGCGCGCCACCGAGCAGGATCAGTACAAGATCCGCAAAGCGTTCGAGGCGATGGAAGCGGCCGACCCGCTGACCAACGCAGAACTCGATCACGCTTTTCACCGCGCCATCGTCGAAGCCTCGCATAATCCTGTGTTGGTGCATGTGCTGAGCAGCCTGAAGGGGCTGATGCTGAATTCGGTGCAGGCCTCGGTGGCTAACCTGAACCACCGTCGCGCCTTCAAGCAGCAGATCGACAAACACCACCGCCAGATCTACCACGCCGTGATCAGCCGCCAGGCCCACTGGGCGCGCAAGGCCGCCATGGCCCATGTACGTCACGTCAGCGATTCACTGCGGCAGATTGAAGAGAAGGAACAGCACCTGATCCGTCAGGCGCTGGAGCAGCCGCTCAACACAGCTCCCAGCGCTGACGTATGCACTCCAGTGCAGTGAAGGCCGCCGAGGTTCGGTTTTCCACCCCCAGCTTGCGGAAGATCTGCTCCAGGTGCTTGTTGATGGTGCGCGGGCTCAGATCCAGAATCAGCGCGATCTCCTTGTTGGTCTTGCCGTGCACTATCCACATCAGCACCTCAGCCTCGCGCTCGGTCAGCTGGAACCTGTCCACCAGCTTCTCCTCGTCGTTGGGCTGGCGCGGATCATCGATCTTGTAAAGGTAACGCCCCAGCCCGTCATCATCGATCAGGTGGCAGGTGACGCTGTCATCACCCAAGCTAACGACCGAAGCCGGCCCACCGACACGGGCATCCGCCACAGACTCCAGCAGCCCTTCTGCGATAGCCGCTGCCGCCGTCTCGGGAAACAGCTTGTACACCTGGGGCGTGGCCCATTCAATCTGACCATCGCTGCGCAGGCATAGCGTCATCAGGCCGTGGCCATCCATCACCTCATGGGCGCTGGCCGCACGCTTGGCGTTATCCAGGTGCGCCTTCATCCGTACCAGCAGCTCCTCATGCCGAATCGGCTTGGTGATGTAATCGATGCCGCCTACTTCGAACGCCTTGACGATATCCTCGGTCTCGCTCAGCCCGGTCATGAATATCACCGGCACCTGCATCAAGGCAGGCATAGATTTCAACCGCTTGCACACGTCGAACCCGGACATGCCCGGCATCATCGCATCGAGCAGGATCACATCCGGTTGGATCTGCTCGGCAATACCGATCGCCTGCTCACCGTTCAGCGCCACGAAGACGTGAAAATTCTGCTGGCACAGCAACTCATTGAGCATGCTGATCGCCTCTGGCGAGTCATCAACTACAAGTACTTTCGCTTTGGCATTCATTACACTGTCCATAAAGACTGGTGAGCGTCATCAACCGATCGATCACTCCTGTAAAATTGAAGGAGTTCACCATCGCCCTTAGCGCCTCTGTTTCCTGATTTGAGAGTGAGGCCTCCTGAGCGATTCGCTCCACCTCGCTTTTAATACCCTCGAGATATCCAATTTCCACGTAACGCTTGAGCTGACCGATATTGACCAGCGGCAGACTCGGATTTTCGGGCTCGTCATCGCGTCCCTGACATTCCACCTGCTTGTCCCATTCCAGGTGCAACAGCTTGCCGATCTGCTCAAGCAGCTCCGCCACCCTTACCGGCTTGACCAGGTAGGCATCGAACGGATGTACATCGGATAACTGCGCCCACTCCCGGGCATCCGCAGAAAGCATGATCACCGGTACGGCCGCGCCCCGCTCACGCAAGGTGTGCAGCAACTCCCAGCCGGTCATGCCGGGCATGGAGACATCGAGGATAAACAGGTCCGGCAGATCCTGGCTGCAGAGTTCAATGCAGTTATCCCCATCCTGGGCGGTTATCACGTTGAAACCCACGGGCTGGAGGATGTCGCGGATCAGGTCCCTGTGGGTCGGGTCGTCATCAACGATCATCACGCTTTTACGCTCGCCCAGGTATCCGCCGAGCCAGATCTGACTGACCGGTATCTGTACCGGTTTGGTCAGGCTCGTCATCATCAGCGTCAGACGGAAGGTAGTGCCGCGCCCGGGTACGCTTTCGACCTGCAGATCGCCACCCATGATATCGGTGAGCAGCTTGGTAATAGTGAGTCCAAGTCCGGTTCCCGGCTGGTGGCTGGCCGCCGACTCCAGCCGTTCGAACGGTTTGTAGATGCGTTCCAGATCCTCTTCGGCGATCCCGACGCCGGTATCGCTGATGACAAACTCCGCCACCTCGCTGCGGTAGGTCAGGGTCAGCGATACGCTGCCCTTGTCTGTGAACTTGATCGCGTTGGAGAGCAGGTTGATCAGTATCTGCCGCAACCGCTTTTCATCGGTGGCTACAAACTCCGGCACCCGCTGCTGTCGGGTGTAGCTGAAGTTGATCCCCTTGGCCTCGGCCTGAAGCCGGAACATATAAACGATCTGCTCCATGAAACTGATCAGCGCCACCTCGTTGCGATACAGCTCCAGGCGACCGGCCTCTATGCGCGAGATATCCAGCAGCTCTTCGATCAGGTTGGCAAGGTGCTCGCTGCTGCGCTTGATCACGTTGATCGCGGGTCGGCGATGGCCCGGAATATCCGCGGCCACATCCAGCAACTGGGCATAACCGAGTACCGCATTCAGCGGCGTACGCAGTTCATGGCTGATACCAGTGAGGTAACGGCTCTTGGCGAGGCTGGCGGCCTCCGCCATCTCCTTGGCGTCCTGCAGCTCCTGGTCGGTCAACTCATGGGCGCGGATCTCCGCCATCAGCCGCTCGGTCTGCTGGGCGCTTTCATCCTGTGCCAGCACCCGGCTTTCGTGGGCCAGCAGGAACAGCCAGGCCGCCACACCGATGATGATCTGCAGCAGGAAGAACACCTTCCACAACACCGCGCCCACCAACCCCACACTGTCCGGCTCCGGCCCCTGCATCTGGAAGTAGATCAGCGACAGGAAGGCGCCGACGATGGTATCGAACACCAGCATCAGACCAATGAAGTGACCCAAGCGTGAGTTGACCTTGCCCATCAGCGCCGCCGGCAGTATCGCCCTGAGTACCGAGGAGATCTGGTGAGAAAAGGTACTGTCCTGCTTGCAGGCATCGTTACAGCGCGCATCGAGAGAGCAACAGAGTGAGCAGATATTACCGCCGTAGAGGGGGCATACGGTCATATCCTCGGGCTCGAAATGATGCTCGCAGATCGAACACTGGGTGCCGCAGGCGGGTAGCGGCTCGCGGGCGATGTAGTAACGGCTTCTGGTGGCCAGGGCGATCAGCGGCACCAGCACAAAGGTCGCGGCCAGGGCCACGAACGGTGCGAACGCCTTCAACTCGGGGCCGCAGATACCGAGCATGCAGACAACCCCTATCAGTGACGAGATCGCCATGGAGCCAACACCCACCGGGTTGATGTCATAGAGGTGGGCGCGTTTGAATTCTATCCCCCTCGGACTTATACCCAGCGGCTTGTTGATCACCAGATCGGCCACCAGAGAACCGACCCAGGCCACCACAAGAATGGAGAAGATCCCCAGGATGGATTCGAACGCTTCGTAGATCCCCAGCTCCATCAGCAGCCAGGCGATAACCACGTTGAATACCAACCAGACCACGCGGCCGGGGTGAATATGGGTCAGCCGGGAGAAGAAGTTGGACCAGGCCAGGGAACCGGCATAGGCATTGGTTACATTGATCTTCACCTGGGACAGAATCACGAATAGACCGGTCAGCGCCAGCGCCAGCTCCGGCGAAGCCGTCACGTGTTCAAAGGCGGTCATATACATCTGCGTCGGTTCCGCGGCATCGCCCAGCAGCCCGCCGCTCTGCAGCACCAGCACCGCAAGAAAGGAGCCGATCAGGATCTTGATCGCGCCCATGATAATCCAGCCCGGCCCCGCCAGCAGTAGAGCGCTCCACCAGCGAAGCCGGTTATGAGAACCTTTTTCCGGCAGAAAGCGCAGGTAATCCACCTGCTCCCCGATCTGCGCCAGCAGCGACATCACCACAGTAGAGGCAGCCCCCATCAGCAGGAAATCAAACGCCTCGCTGTGCTCCTTGGCGCCCTGATAACCGAGCCAGCCACTGATGGAATCCTCGCTGTAGATCAACACACAGGCCAGCGGCAGGATTTGCAGAGCCACCCAGAGCGGCTGGCTCAGCATCTGGAAACGGCTGATAAAGGTAAACCCGTAGATCACCACCGGGATCACCATGAAAGCGCTGAAGAAATAGCCGATGGAGAGCGGCACTGAGAACATCAGCTCCAGCGCCTTGGCCATGATCGCCGCTTCCAGCGCCAGAAAAATAAAGGTGAACGAGGCGTAGATCAGCGAGGTAACGGTAGAGCCGATATAGCCGAAACCCGCACCCCGGGTCAGCAGATCGATATCCACCCCGTAGCGGGCCGCGTAGTAGGTGATCGGGATCGCGGTCAACAGAATCACCAGTGTCACCAGCAGGGTTGCCGCCAGCGTATGGTCAAAGCCGTAACTCAGCGTAATGGCGCCGCCGATCGCCTCAAGCGCCAGGAACGAAATGCCGCCCAAGGCGGTATTAGCGACCCTGCCGAGGGACCAGCGGCGCGCCGCCTTGGCGGTAAAGCGCAGGGAGTAATCCTCCAGCGTCTGGTTGGCCACCCACTGGTTATATTTGCGCCTGACCCTGAAAACCTGTTGCTGCGGTGTCGTCATCTCAATGTACGCTCACTTTTCGCACCGACAAGGCACACCTTCCGTCCAACGACTGCCCCGCCAGTGAACATTCACTCTCTGTGCACTCTCTGTGCTGTGGACGTACGGCCCCGTTTCCGGGGATCAGGAACGTGTGCAACTAACGTACCCGCGAGTGTCCCCTCCCCGGCGTTTTTTAACCATGGGGTAAATGACGTATACCGCTTGGAGCATTTGCCGAATGTTCCTCTCCCGAGTCGTTCCCGATACTGGCTTTCAATTCGAAGTAGCGAAATACCCGGTCCACAACTCAGGAGAAACACCATGCGAATGCGTGACAAGAAAGCGACTACCCACTCGCCGCTGCGCCGGCGGCTGTTGAAAGGATTCATCGCGCTCCAGGCCGCTGTTGTACTCGGCAATGCCAGTATCGCCAGCGCTGAAGAGGTGAATACCACAGGCCTTGCGGTCACCGAAGACACGGTAAAGGTCGGTATCCTGCACTCGATCACCGGCACCATGGCGATCAGTGAAACCGGTTCCGTTCAGGCGGAAAAACTGGCCATCGACCAGATCAACGCCATGGGCGGTGTACTCGGTCGCCAGATCGAATACATCCAGGAAGACGGCGCCAGCGACTGGCCGACCTTCGCCGAGAAATCCCGCAAGCTACTGGTGAACGACAAGGTGGCTGCCGTATTTGGTTGCTGGACCTCCGCATCACGCAAAGCGGTACTGCCGGTGTTTGAGCAGTACAACGGCATGCTCTACTACCCTACCTTCTACGAGGGCCTGGAAGAGTCTCCCAACGTGATATACACCGGCCAGGAAGCCACTCAGCAGATCCTTGAAGGTCTGGACTGGGCATCCCGCGAGAAGGGCGCGAAAACCTTCTACCTGCTCGGATCCGACTACATCTGGCCACGTACCTCCAACAAGATTGCGCGCAAGCACATCGAAAACAAACTGGGCGCGAAAGTACTGGGCGAAGAGTACTACCCGCTGGGCCACACCCAGTTCAACTCCGTTATCAACAAGATCAAGCTGCGCAAGCCTGATGTCGTGTTCATCTCCGTGGTGGGCGGCTCCAACGTGGCCTTCTACAAGCAGCTCAAGGCTGCCGGTATCGACATGACCCAGGAGAAGCCGCTGTTCGTGACCATCTCCGTGACCGAGGATGAAATCCTGGGTATCGGCGGTGAAAACATCGACGGTATCTACGCCTCCATGAAGTACTTCCAGAGCCTGCCGAACGATAACAACCAGGCGTTCGTGAAGGCATTCAAAGAGAAATATGGCGACGACATCGTTATCGGTGACGTAACCCAGGCCGCCTACCTCGGTCCCTGGCTGTGGAAAGCCGCTGTCGAGAAAGCCGGCTCCTTCGATATCGACAAGGTGCGCGCAGCCTCACCGGAGATCGAGCTGACCACCGCGCCTGAAGGCTATGTCCGCATCCACGAGAACCATCACCTCTGGTCCAAGACCCGTATCGGCAAGGCCCATACCGACGGCCAGTACGAAGTGGTATACGAAAGCGCCGACCTGATCGAGCCGAACCCCTTCCCGGAAGGTTATCAGTAAGCAATCGCTCTATCGGGAGCCTGCCATTGGCGGGCTCCCATTCAGCTTCCCTGTTTCTGACAAGCACGAGCTACGGAGCCTTTCATCATGTTTGCTGATTACTCCTCTTCTGAACTCATGGCGATCTTTGCCATGCAAGGCTTCGCAGGCCTGAGTCTGTTCTCCATATTCGTATTGATGGCGCTGGGTCTGGCGATCATTTTCGGCCAGATGGGCGTTATCAACATGGCGCACGGGGAGTTCATGATCCTCGGCGCCTACATGACCTATCTCACGTCCCACGTTTTCGAAAGCCTGATGCCTGGCCTCTACGGCGCCTACTTTATCGTCGCGATGGTGGTCGCCTTTGTCGCCGCCGGGGCTCTTGGGGCCCTGGTGGAGTGGGCATTGATAAAGCGGCTCTACCACCGCCCTCTGGATACGCTGCTGGCAACTTGGGGCTTGAGCCTGATTCTGCAGCAATGCTACCGCTCCATCTTCGGTGCCCGTGAAGTGGGCGTCACCCTGCCGGACTGGCTGATGGGTTCGGTCGCGCTGACCGACATGATCGAGATCCCGATCAACGGCCTGTTCGTGATGGTGCTGACCCTGCTGATCGCCGCCGGTGTTTACTACCTGATGTACCGCTCCAACTGGGGTGGCCAGGTACGCGCCGTGGTGCAGAACCGTCCCATGGCCGGCGCCGTCGGCATCAACACCGAGAAAGTGGACCGTGCCACCTTCGCCCTGGGCTGCGGTATCGCCGGCGTCGCCGGTAGCGCGTTCACCATGATCGGTTCCACCGGCCCTACCTCCGGCCAGCTCTATATCGTCGATACCTTTCTGGTGGTGGTCTTCGGCGGCGCTTCCAGCCTGCTCGGCACCATTGCCTCCGCGTTCACCATCTCCCAGGCCCAGTCAACGATGGAGTTCTTCCTCAGCGGCTCCATGGCCAAGGTGCTCACGCTGCTGGTAGTGGTCGGCATCCTGATGCTGCGCCCCCAGGGTCTGTTCTCACTGAAGATTCGACGCTGATGATCTGAACGGAGGAAATCACGATGAATGTTATGAAAAGTAATCTGTTCAAACGTCAGGATCTGATCAATTACGGGCTGCTGGCACTGCTGTTGCTGGTGGTCCTGCCACTGACGCTGGATATTTTCCGCCTCAACCTGGTAGGTAAGTATCTCTCTTACGCCTTCGCCGCCATCGGCCTGGTGCTCTGCTGGGGTTACGGCGGCATCCTGAGCCTTGGCCAGGGTATATTCTTCGGTATCGGCGGCTACGCCATGGCGATGTTCCTCAAGCTGGAGGCCTCCTCGCCCGAGGCGACCGCGATCCAGTCCACTCCGGGTATTCCCGACTTTATGGACTGGAACCAGCTCACCGCCCTACCCTGGTTCTGGGAGCCGTTCAACTCCCTTGGCTTTACCGTGCTGGCGATACTTTTTGTGGCGCCGCTGTTCGCCTTCGTGGTCGCCACGGCGATGTTCAAGCGCCGGGTGGGCGGGGTCTACTTCGCCATCATCACCCAGGCGATCGCCGCGATCCTGACCATCCTGATCATCGGTCAGCAGGGCTACACCGGTGGCGTTAACGGCATCACCGACCTGCGCACGCTAATGGGCTGGGATATCCGCAGCGACTCCGCCAAGTACGTGCTCTACTTCTTCGGCGTAGCGATGCTGTTCCTCTGCCTGCTGATGGCTCACCTGGTGCTGAAGAGCAAGCTGGGCCGCCTGCTGGTCGCAATCCGCGACCGTGAAGACCGCGTCCGCTTCTCCGGCTACGACGTCTCCAACTTCAAGATCTTCGTGTTCTGCTTCGCAGCCATGCTGTCCGCCATCGGCGGCGCCATGTTCACGCTGCAGGTGGGCTTCATGTCGCCCACCCTGGTCGGCATCGTGCCCTCCATCGAGATGGTGATCTTCTGCGCCCTCGGCGGTCGCCTGTCGATCATCGGCGCGGTGTATGGCGCGCTGCTGGTCAACGCCGCCAAGACCACCATGTCCGAAGCCTTCCCGGAACTCTGGCTGTTCGCCATGGGCGCCCTGTTCATCGGCGTGGTGCTGGCCTTCCCGAACGGCCTGGCCGGTCTCTACACCCTGCTTGTGGATAAGTTCAAACAGCGACGCGCGCACTCTTCTGCTCCTGCCAATCGCACGTCTGCACCGGCTGCAGAAAAAGAGCAGGTCGATTCCAGCAGCGGCGTCACCGCACCGAGCCAGTCTTAAGGAGACGATCATGAGCCTGTCCCACAACAACCCGCAGGATTTTGTTCTCGCCGTCGAAGGACTGACGGTCTCTTTCGATGGTTTCAAGGCGGTGAACGACCTGTCGTTCTACGTCGATGAAGGTGAGATCCGCGTCATCATCGGCCCCAACGGGGCCGGCAAGACCACGGTGCTCGACCTGATCTGCGGCCGCACCAAGGCCACCGAGGGTTCCATCAAGTTCCGTAACCAGGAGCTGACCAAGATGAAGGAGCACCAGATCGTCCACGCCGGCGTCGGCCGCAAGTTTCAGAACCCGTCGATCTACGAGGATCTGACGGTATTCGAGAACCTGGAGCTCTCCTTTCCCCGCGGCCACAGCGTGTTCGGCGCCCTCACCTTCCGCCGCAATGCGGAGGTGATCAACAAGGTCACCGAGATCGCCGAGATGATCTTCCTCTCGGACCTGCTACACCAACGCGCCGACCTGCTCAGCCATGGCCAGAAGCAGTGGCTGGAGATCGGCATGCTGCTGATCCAGGACCCGGCCCTGCTGATGCTGGATGAGCCGGTGGCGGGGATGTCGGTGGCGGAGCGCAAGAAAACCGCGGAGCTGCTAAACCGCATCACCCAGGACCGCTCGGTGCTGGTGATCGAGCACGACATGCAGTTTGTCGAGGATATCGCCCACCGCGTCACCGTTCTGCACCAGGGACAGCTGCTGTCCGAAGGCTCGCTGGAGCGCGTGAAGAGCGACCCGAAGGTCGTCGAAGTCTACCTCGGTCACTAATCAGCCCACAGGGCAGGAGCTCAACATGCTCAATGTATCCAATTACGACGTCGCCTACGGTCAAAGCCGCGTTATCAACGGCATGAACCTGGAGCTGGGCAAGAACGAGATCATCGCCATCCTCGGCCGCAACGGCATGGGCAAGACCACGCTGATGAAATCGCTGATCGGCATGATCCCCTCCAGCGGCGGCTCGGCCAAGCTCGACGATACCGAGCTAGCTGGCCTGAAAAGCTACCAGCGCGTCTCCGCAGGGGTCGGTTTTGTGCCCCAGGGGCGGATGATCTTCTCCACCATGACCGTGGAGGAAAATATCCGCACCGGCCTCACCACCACCGGCAGCAGCACCATCCCTGAGCATCTCTACACCCTGTTCCCGGTGCTCAAGGAGATGAAGCACCGCCGCGGCGGCAACCTCTCAGGCGGTCAGCAGCAACAGCTGGCCATCGCCCGCGCCCTGGCCAGCAACCCCAAGCTCTTGCTGCTCGATGAGCCCACCGAGGGGATTCAGCCCTCCATCATCCGCGAGATGGCGCGCACCCTGCGCAAGATCCGCGACGAGCACGGCCTGGCGATTCTGGTCTCCGAGCAGGTGCTCAGCTTCGCCCTCGATGTGGCCGACCGCATTCTGGTGATCGAGAAGGGAAACATCGTTCACGACGTGCCGGTGGCCGAGGCTGACCAGGCCAGCATCACCCGCTATCTGTCCGTTTAACCCGCTTTAACGAGGAGTCCGCGCCATGAGACACGGTGATATTTCCAGCAGTGCCGATACCGTCGGCGTCGCGGTGGTCAACTACAAGATGCCGCGCCTGCACACCAAGGACGATGTGCTGGCCAATGCCCGCCAGATTGCCGAGATGATCACCGGCATCAAGCAGGGCCTGCCCGGCATGGACCTGATCGTGTTCCCCGAGTACAGCACCATGGGGATCATGTACGACAAGGGCGAGATGATGGCCACCGCCACGACGATTCCGGGCGAAGAAACGGCAATCTTCTCCGAGGCCTGCCGCCAGGCAAAAACCTGGGGCGTATTCTCGCTCACCGGCGAACAGCATGAGGAACACCCCAACAAGGCGCCCTATAACACACTGATACTGATCAATGACCAGGGTGAGATCGTGCAGAAGTACCGCAAATGCCTGCCCTGGTGCCCGATCGAGGGCTGGTATCCCGGCGATCGCACTTATGTCTCCGAAGGCCCCAAGGGGCTCAAGCTGAGCCTGATCATCTGCGACGACGGTAACTATCCCGAGATCTGGCGAGACTGCGCCATGCGCGGTGCCGAGCTGATCGTACGCTGCCAGGGTTACATGTACCCGGCCAAGGAGCAGCAGGTGATGATGGCCAAGACCATGGCCTGGGCCAACAACACCTACGTGGCGGTAGCCAACGCCGCCGGCTTCGATGGCGTGTATTCCTACTTCGGCCACTCCGCCATCGTCGGCTTTGACGGCCGCACCCTCGGCGAGTGTGGCGAGGAGGAGATGGGAATCCAGTACGCCCAGCTCTCGCTCACCGAGATCCGCGATGCGCGCAAGAACGACCAGTCCCAGAACCACCTCTTCAAGCTGCTGCATCGCGGCTACACCGGCGTCTATAACTCCGGCGACGGCGACAAGGGCGTGGCGGACTGCCCGTTCGAGTTCTACCGCTCCTGGGTCATGGATGCAGAGAAAACCCAGGCCGATGTCGAGGCGATGACCCGCGACACCATCGGCGTGGCGGAGTGTCCGGTCGGCGGTCTGCCGATGGCCGAGCAGGAGAAGGAAGCGGGCTGAGCCCGTTTCCCGGAGACGGAGCGTCCTATGCCGTTTATCAACGACAGGCTCGACCAGAACCAGCGTGGATTGGAGCAGGGCTCGCCCCTGCCGGCTGCAGCCAGCGGTTACAAGTCGCGCTTCACCTTCGACCCTGACGCGGTGGTCGATCTGCTCAAGCGCAAGATCGCCGGTCAGCGGCCGGTGATCGAGGCGCTTGGCGCCCAGCTACGGGTGGTCAAGGCGGATATCTGCGAACCGGGCAGGCCGCTCTACGTCACGCTGTTTATCGGCGATACCGGCGTCGGTAAAACCGAGATCGTGCGCCTGCTGGCCAACGCCATTCACGGCTCGCCAGACAGCTTCTGCCGCATCGACATGAACACCCTCTCGCAAAGCCACTACAGCGCGGCCATTACCGGGGCACCGCCGGGATACGTGGGCAGCAAGGAGGGCGTCACCCTGTTCAACGAAGATCTGATCGCCGGCAGTTATGGCCGCCCGGGGATAGTTCTGTTCGATGAGATCGAGAAAGCCAGCAACGATGTGGCGCGGGCGCTGATGAACATTCTCGATGCCGGCAAGCTGAAACTGGCCTCCGGCAACCGCGAACTGGATTTCAGCAACAGCCTGATCTTTATGACCAGCAACGTAGGTTCCCGTGCCTGGGTCGACCTGCAGCGGGAAGCCCGCGGTCCCTGGATCAAACGGCTGAAGAACCACCTGAAACCGGTGCATCACTCACGCGCAGCACTGATCGAAGATGCGCTGCATGAACGCTTCGATCCCGAGTTTCTCAATCGTATCGACCGCATCGAGCTGTTTGAGCCGCTCACCAACGAACACCTCGAAACCATCATCACGCTGGAGCTGGAGCGCACCAACCGCACGCTGAAACGCAAGGGCGTTGAAGCCCAGCTTGATCCCGCTGCAGTGGCTTTGCTGCGCGCCAGGGGGTTCGACCCCGAGTTCGGCGCCCGTTCCATCCGCCGCAGCTTCAGGGAAATGGTGGTACTGCCGCTGGCCAGCGCTCTGCTTGCCAACCCTCCCGCCAGTGCTGGCGGCGCCAGCAACAGAGTGAGCCTGTTCCGCGGCCAGGTGCGCGGGGAAGCGATTCAGTTCAATCCGGTTGCAGCCAGCCAGGCCTCGGCGAATAGCGCTTCAGAGAATCACTCTTCACCAAACAGCTCACACACCGATTCACAAAGCATCAGTCCACAAAACATCAATTCACAAAGCATCAATTCACAAAATATCAGTTCACAAACCCAGCCAAGCCCGGAGAGGGCAGGACAGGAGATGAAACCATGACCGATACCATCATCAAGATCGATCTGAGCAAATCCGCCTACGAGCACGACAACGTGCACAACCGCTGGCACCCGGACATTCCGATGGTGGCAACGGTTAAGCCCGGTGACGACTTCATTGTGGAGTGCTTCGACTGGACCGGCGGCCAGATCAAGAATGACGACGATGCTTCCGACGTCCGTGACGTGGACCTAACCCAGGTCCACTTCCTTTCCGGACCTATCGCCGTGGAAGGCGCAGAACCCGGCGACCTGCTGGAGGTGGATATCCTCGATATCGGCGCCTTCGACGAAATGCAGTGGGGCTTCAACGGCTTCTTCTCGAAGAAAAACGGCGGTGGCTTTCTCACCGATCAGTTCCCTGCGGCACAGAAGTCGATCTGGGACTTCAACGGTATGTTCACCAAGTCCCGTCACGTACCGGGCGTGGAGTTCGCCGGTATCCTGCATCCGGGCCTGATCGGCTGCCTGCCCTCCAAGGATATGCTGGATATGTGGAACAGCCGCGAGAAAGAGCTGTTCGACACTGACCCCGAGCGTGAACCGGCGCTGGCATGTCTGCCGTACGGAGACACCGCACACATGGGTCGCCTCAAGGGCGATGATCGCGACAAGGCCGCTGCCGAGGGTGCGCGCACCGTACCGCCGCGCGAACATGGCGGTAACTGCGATATCAAGGACCTGACCCGTGGCGCCAAGATCTACTTCCCGGTCTATGTGGATGGTGCCGGCCTCTCCGTAGGTGACCTGCACTTCAGTCAGGGTGATGGTGAAATCACCTTCTGCGGCGCCATCGAAATGGCCGGCTGGATCCATATGCGCGTCAACCTGATCAAGGACGGTATGTCCAAGTACGCCATCAAAAACCCGATCTTCAAACCAAGCCCGATGGTACCGAAGTACGACGACTACCTGATCTTCGAAGGTATCTCCGTGGATGAAGATGGCAAGCAGCACTACCTGGATACCAGCGTGGCCTACCGTCAGGCCTGCCTCAACGCCATCAACTACCTGACCAAATTCGGTTACACCCCGGCACAGGGCTACGCCATCCTTGGTTGCGCACCGGTGCAGGGCCATATCAGTGGCGTGGTGGATATCCCCAACTCCTGCGCAACCCTGTGGCTGCCCACCGACATCTTCGACTTCAACGTCAAACCCGGCAGCGACGGCCCCACCAAGGAGCTCGATGGCAGCATCGATATCCCGCTGGCCCCTGATCTGGATTAACGGAGGTTCTCCCCATGCCACTGTATGACTACAAGTGCCCCGAGCACGGTGTATTTCAGGAGCTGGCGATGATGGCGGACCATGACAAGCCCTGCGACTGCCCCCAGTGCGGGGCGGTCTCGGCGCGCGTCATCACCCTGCCACCGCAGTTGCTGGAGATGCTGAAAGAGAAAAAGGAGGCGATGGAGCGCAACGAAAAGGCGCAGCACGAACCCCAATTCCTGACCCCGGCCCAGTACCGTGAACAGGAAGCGGAGAAAAAAGCCCGCGCCGCTCACAAACATCGCCACAGCTCCAGCTGTGGCTGTAATAGCGGCTTAAGCAGCGAGCGCAAGAGCAAACTGTTCTACACCGCTGATGGCAACAAGATGTTTCCGTCCATGCGTCCCTGGATGATCAGTCACTGAAGGGCGCTTGAGTGTCGTGGCAGCGGCTGCCGACTGGCTGCTGCCCTCTTCCCAACTCTCTTCCCAACTCCGGCCTTTACCGGCCGGAGCTTTTTCCCAGCCGTCGTTACCCCAATAGCACCCTGTCCACAAAAGCACCCATCAGGGCGTTGGACTCGGGGGTTTCCACCGCATTGGCCAGCACCTCGTCGAGGTGATCGTCGCCGTCGGTGTAGTGCGCCTTGTAGTAGGTCAGGCGCTCCACCAGGATCCGCTTGTCTACCTCAGGATGAAACTGGAACGCCCAGAAACGATGGTCTTTCACCTTGAAGGCATGGATACAGGCATCGGTCAGCGCCAGCACCTGGCAGCGTCTTGGCAGCTCGGTGGCGTATTGGCGGTGCACGGAGACCGCCATGAACGGATCCGGCATATCCCAGAACAGTGGATCTTTGCCCGCAGCAAGAGTCAGTGAGATCGGCAGGCTGCCCATTTCAAAGCCCTGGTCCTTGTGACGTATCCGCCCACCGAGGGCCAGCACCGCAAGTTGAAATCCGAAGCAGGAGGCGAACACCGGTTGATCCCGCTCCAGGCAGTTCAGTAACAGCTGCTGGGCACGCTCCACAAAGGGATACTTCTCGGGCTCAAGCACATTGGCTTCGCTGGCGCCGCCCACCAGCAGGGCATCGTAACCGTCGGCCGCATCGATGCTGAACTCCGGCGTATCGAACAGGTTAAGCACGTCGATCTGCTGTGGCTCCAGGCGGCAATAGCGGGTGAAGCTCTCCAGCTCCTCCCGCCGCACCTGAGCTCCGTCCCGAATCTGCATCAGCAGCAACCTGAGGCTGGATCTATCCTTGGCCATTCTCTCTCCTGTTTTCGGGACATGCCGGCGGCTGTTCGTAGATCGGCCAAGCGGACAACTCTGTTAACCGCAAAGCCCACTGCTTCTGTAATGATGTTAGCCTAAGCTTTGGGAGATAGCCTGACGCAGGGAGACAGTCGCAGGAAATGAACACTGTTTTATGCATTGAAGCGAACACCCGGGGACGGGATTTCGTGGTTGGCGATATTCACGGCTGGCTGGATCCGCTGCGTGCGGAGCTGGATGCGGTCTGCTTTAACAAGGAGGTGGATCGGCTGTTTTCGGTGGGCGACCTGATCAACCGCGGCCCTCATTCGCAGCAGTGTCTGGAGCTGCTGAAAGAACCCTGGTTCTTTGCCGTGCGTGGCAACCATGAACAGATCCTGTTCGACTGGCTGCGGGGGGATTCGAGCATCAATACCGCGGACTGGATGCGCTTTGGCGGCAAAAGCTGGCTCGGGCCAGGGCCCGATCACTTTTTCATGCGGAATACGGAGTTTCGCCGTTTCGCCGAGCAACAGGCCGAACAGATGCCCTGGGCGATAGAGCTGGCACTGGCCGATGGCCGCAAGATCGGTATCAGCCACAGCTCAGTCCCTGTGGATGACTGGCTCGACCTGAAGCTGCGCCTGCCCAACGAACCGGCGCTGCGCAGTGCGCTGATCTGGGATCGTCCCGCGAAGGATCCGCACTTTAAGCACCAGGTCAGTGGTATCGACCTGACGGTGCACGGCCACGTAATCCTGCCCCAGGTACAGAAACGCGGTAACGGCATCTATATCGATACCGGCGCGGCGCTGTTTGGGCAGAATATCAAAGCCTCGGACAGCGAGTGTCCGCATCCGCGTATCTCTGCCATCGAGGTCACCGACCTGTTTCATATCACGGATAATTATCTGACCGCCTAAACCGGTCTGCCAGATACAAAAACGCCCTTACTCTCCGGGCTCGGAAGGTAAGGGCGTTTTTATGGTGGCGCCGTCTTAGTGACCGGTTTTCACACGGGTCCAAGCTCGGTTCATGGTGCGGATTTCACGCTCGGCCGGGGTCTTCAGCACCACCAGGCTTTCGCGGGTTTCCTGCGGCGGATAGATACCCGGATCGTTACGGATCTCGGGATCGATCAGCTCTTCGGAAGCCTTGTTGGCGTTGGCATAGGCCACGTAGTCGGTGATCGGCGCAATCACTTCCGGCTCAAGCAGGTAGTTGATGAACTTGTGGGCTGCATCCGGGTTCGGCGCATCGGTGGGGATCACCATCACGTCGGTCCACACCACGGCACCCTCTGAAGGCACGGCGTAGGCCACGTTGACGCCGTTCTCGGCTTCGGCGGCACGGTCGCGCGCCTGCAGTACGTCGCCGGAGTAGCCATGAGCTACGCAGATATCGCCGTTGGCCAGGTCATTGATGTACTGGGAGCTGTGGAAGTAGCGAATATTCGGACGCACCGCTGCGACCACGTCTGCCGCCTTGTCGATCGCCTCACGGCTGAAGTCATCCACAGGCTCACCCAGGTAGACCCGTGCTGCAGTCAGCACTTCCGTGGCATCGTCCATCAGCGTCACGCCACAGGAGGCCAGCTTGGAGACGATCTCCGGATCGAACACCAGGCGCCAGGTATCCAGCGGCATATCATCGCCAAGAATCGCTTTCACCTTGTCGACGTTGTAGCCGATGCCGGTGGTGCCCCACATGTAAGGGGTCAGGTATTCATTGCCCGGATCGATATCGGACAGAGAATCCAGGATGACCGGGTCCAGGTTATCCCAGTTGCTCAGCTTGGACTTATCCAGCTTCTGGTAAAGACCCGCCTTCAGGTGGCGGTCCGCAAAGGGGCGCGCGGTGGGGAACAGCAGGTCGTAACCACTTTTGCCAACCAGCAGCTTGGCTTCCGCTACCTCGTTGGAATCGTAGACGTCATACACCACATCGATGCCGGTCGCTTTCTCGAAATTGGTGACCGTGTCCTCGGCAATGTAGTCGGACCAGTTGTAGATATGCAGCTCTTCAGCCTGAGCCGTAGTGGCCAGCGCCAACGATACGGACAGTGACAGAGAGGCAATCGGTAAAAAAGCAGGTTTCATCGCATCCAATCTCCCGCAGTGATCTCTGAAGAACCGGGCTCCTATCGATGGCCCGGCTTTATTCGACAGACGCATATCTGCACGGCCGTCGCGTAACCCGAATATGAACAAAAGCCGAAGGGAACTAAAGCTTTTTCTTGTTGATCAAAGATAAATTGGACTCTTTGGTCAACTCCTGCCTGAGCAATCTCCTGACGAGCCCCCAGCCCACAAGCTGAAGATTCGCCGGGGATTGAAGAAAGGTTTCACAGGACCCCAAAGTTTCTGAAACCTAAGTGTCACAACTTGAGGATTAAATCGTCGCTGAATATAAAGAGGAAAATAAATATGCATAGCGATCATCACATCACCAACGATCTACAACAGCTGCTGCGTCGTGGCTACTCCGCTGACGATCTCACCACCAACCTTAGTTTCCCGCGCGAACTGGTGGAAAAAGCACTGTCCCAGTATCAGGCTGAAATCCGCCAGCGTCAGCATGACCGCGCCCTTCACAGCCAGGCAACCTACGCCATGCGTCTCCAGCGTCGCTAGTCGGCGCTGTCCGCTGTTTCCTATCCAAGACAGATCAATCTTTGGCCATTCAGGCAATATTCACCACCTAAGCGCTATTTACTACTTGTAGGGTCGCTCCTACACTTGCCCTGATCTATTTTTAACCGGACCCTATGCCTGAGCCCCTGATGTCTGAGTCAGCAGGTCCGATTGATAGCACTGTCAAAGGAAACAACCATGAAAAAAGCGCTTGTACTGGCAGCCGTTGCTGCCCTGCTGTCCCCGGCCGCTGCAATGGCAGAACGTTCCGGCGAAGAGCTTTACAACACCAAATGTTCCGTTTGCCACGCCGCTGGCGTCGCTGGCGCGCCGAAGTTCGGTGATGCCGCTGCCTGGGCTCCGCGTGCAGAGAAAGGTATGGATGCACTGCTGGCAACCGCCAAGTCCGGTCTGAACGCCATGCCGCCGATGGGCACCTGCGTTGACTGCTCTGACTCTGAAATGACCGCTGCTATCCAGTACATGCTGGACGCTGCCAAGTAAGGCTCGAGCAAGGTCTGCTCCGTTTACAAAAAAACCGCCTGGCATGCCTAGGCGGTTTTTTTACGTCGCTAGTTATCGGAACGAAGTATTCAGGTCAGAAAATCTCGCCCGGATCGAGCAGCTGCCCTTCGGTATCGCCATCCGGCCGCGACTGCAGCCGTTCCAGCATCTCCTGATCATTTCCCTTCTGGATCACGATCTCCACGCGCCGGTTACGCGAACGGTTCTCCGGCGAATTGTTCGGCACCAGCGGCTTGCTGTCGGCGAAGCCGGAAACCTGAAAACGAGTCTGGTCGATGCGTGGGTCGGAAAACAGCTCCTCCGCCACCGCCAGAGCTCGCGCCGCGGAAAGATCCCAGTTGGAAGTAAAACGGGAGCCGGAATAGGGAATGTTATCGGTATGCCCTTCTACCGATATACGGCCGCTGACATCGAGCAGCACGTCACGGATCTTGGCGATAACGGGGATGTAATCAAATTTAAGCTCCGCCGAGCCGGAATCGAAGGAGCCCTGCTCCTTCACGCGGATAATCAGTTTAGAGCCATCGGTTTCCACCTCGACGGCGCCATCGCCGATCTCCTCCGACAGCACCTGGGCAAACTCGATGGCATCCTGCTGCGCTTCCTGTTTCTGCTGTTCGATCAGCTGCTCCAGACCTTTCAGCTGGTCAAGCACCTCGGATTCACCCACTTCCGGGCGCACATCGAGGGTGTTCATATCGTTGTTGATCGTCATCTGCCGTACTTCGTTCAGTGGCGTCGGCTCCGGCCGGCCCGGGCTGAACTCCTGGGCGATGATCGAGGTGCCCTTGGGGATATCCTCAACCTTGATCTGCGCCTGCACGCCAAAGGCCTCGCGCATGGAGCCGGCCAGCTGCTTGAACTTGAGCACGTCCATCTCGGAAAAGGAGAGCAGCAGCACGAAAAAGCACATGAGCAGCGACATCAGATCAGAGAATGTCGCCATCCATGCCGGCGCTCCCGGCGGCGGACATTTACATTTTTTCTGCTCGTCGCTCATCTACTTCTCTTGCTTGACTGGCTTAGCTAGCTTGAGTGGCTCAGGCCTCAGCCTGCTGGCGTTTTTTCTCGGGCAGATAGTTGCGCAGCATCTGCTCGATCACACGCGGGTTCTGACCCGCCTGGATAGCCAGCAGACCATCGATGATCAGCGCCTGGTTCAGCGCCTCCTCATCCTTGCGGTTTTCCAGTTTGTCGGCGATCGGCAGGCAGATCATGGTCGCCAGCATCGCGCCATAAAGGGTGGTCAGCAGCGCCACCGCCATGGCCGGGCCGATCGACTTGGGATCGGACATGTTGGAGAGCATCTGCACCAGGCCGACCAACGTACCGATCATCCCCATCGCCGGGCCCACATCGCCTATCGCGCGGAAAATCTTGGCGCCAAAATCGTGGCGCTCGTCGGTCAGGCTGGCCTCTTTATGCAGGAGGTTTTTAACCACCTCGGGATCGTGGCCATCCACCAGCAACTGGATGCCACGCTGCATAAACGGGCTGGAGACCTCTTTCTCCTCCAGCGACAGCAGACCGCCCTTGCGCGCAGCGTCTGCCAGATCAACGGTCTCGGCGATAATCTCTTCCGGCATCACCGACTTGAACATAAACGCCTTGGCGGCAATTTTACCGGCGCCGAGAAACTGCCCGAGGGTGAACTTCATGAGTACCACCAGCAGGCTGCCGCCGATAACGATCAAAATGGAAGGAACATTGACGAAAATGCCGACATCACCGCCGAGCACCATGGCGGCAATGATGATACCCAGCGCACCAATCAATCCTACTATCGTTGCCAGATCCACTGATTGAAGCTCCTATAGCCGTCCTATAGCCTGACTGATGGCACAGGTTTTTGAGATGATGCTGTGATAATACCAGATTTATACAAGCGTTCACGTACTGAACAACTAGGTTATTCCACGTCGAATAGCGCCGCGGCTGGCCTACCTGCGGCGCGAACCGATTGACCCCGCGCGGGCAGTTAGTTAAGTTGACTGCCTCTTTCACCCCACTCTTTATCCGACCTCGATCAGATTATGGCCCGCACCCGCAAAGCACCCGATTTTGAACAGTCCCTGAGCCAGCTCGAAGCTGTCGTTGAACGCATGGAACAGGGCGACCTGCCTATCGAAGAGGCGCTGAAAGCGTTTGAAGAAGGCGTCAAACTGACCCGCGAGTGCCAGGATATCCTGCAGCAGACCGAACAAAAGGTTCAGGTGCTGGTGGAACAGCAGGGCGAGATGAAAACCCGCCCCTTCCAGGAAGAGCAGGACGACTGACCGTGGAGCTTAGCGATCAGCTAACCGTCTGGGCCGAACGGGTCGAGACCAACCTGCCCCTGTACCTGCAGGACTGTTCCGCACTGGAACCACGCCTGATCGAGGCGATGCACTATGCGCTGCTGAACGGCGGCAAACGCATTCGCCCCGCACTGGTTTACATGAGCTGCAACTTCTGCGGCGGATCGCCGGAACTGGCGGACCGCGCAGCGGCGGCGATCGAGGCGGTGCACAGCTACTCGCTGGTGCACGATGACCTGCCTGCCATGGACGACGACGACCTGCGCCGAGGCCAGCCCACCTGTCATATCGCCTTTGATGAAGCCACCGCTATTCTCGCCGGTGATGCGCTGCAGTGCTTTGCGTTCGAGCTGCTCAGCGCGCGCAACAGCGAACTGCTCCCGGATCGACAGCTGCGCATGCTGAATATCCTGTCAGGCGCCAGCGGCGCCAGCGGCATGGTGGCCGGTCAGGCCTATGACCTGGCCCATGTGGGCGACAGCCTGACCCTGGAGCAGCTGCAGGCGATGCACGCCTTCAAGACCGGGCGCCTGATCACCGCCGCTCTGCAGCTGGGCGCAGCCGCAGCCGGCTGTGAAGATCCGGAAACCCTGGAACGGCTGCAGCGTTACGGCGATCTGATCGGCCTGGCATTTCAGGTGCAGGATGACCTGCTCGATATCGAGGGCGACACAGAAACCCTGGGCAAACCCCAGGGCTCGGACCAGGCACAAAACAAACCGACCTACCCGGCACTGCTGGGTATTGCCGGCGCCCGTGCTAAATTGGAACAGTTGCACCGTGAAGCACTGGAGAGCCTGGAACCCTTTGGCCCCAGCGCCACCCCGCTGCTTGAACTGGCCAATTTTATTGTCACCCGCGACCACTGATGCGCACACAGATACCCACCCAACGTTCGGTCACACCGCTGCTGGACCAGATCAACTCCCCCGCCGAGCTGTCGCAGCTGGATCCTTCCCAGTTGCCACAACTGGCGCAGGAGCTGCGTGACTGGCTGCTCTACAGCGTCGGAGTTACCGGCGGCCACTTTGGCGCAGGCCTCGGTGTCGTTGAGCTGACCATCGCGCTGCACTATCTGCTGGACACCCCTGCGGATCACCTGGTCTGGGATGTGGGTCATCAAACCTATCCACACAAGATTCTTACCGGCCGGCGCGAGCAGATGCTCAGCATGCGACAGCCCAATGGCCTCGCACCCTTCCCCAAGCGCGCCGAAAGCCCCTATGACAGCTTTGGTACCGGTCACTCCAGCACCTCGATCAGCGCAGCGCTAGGCATGGCGCTGGCCAGCCGCCTTAAGGGCGAACAGCGCAAGACAGTAGCCGTGATCGGCGATGGCGCCATGACCGCCGGTATGGCGTTCGAAGCGCTGAGCCACGCCGCCCATACCCAGGCGGACATGCTGGTGATCCTGAACGATAACGAAATGTCGATCTCACCCAACGAAGGCGGCCTGGCCACCTACCTGGAAGAGCATCTGCGTGCCGGCCACCTGTCGGGACACCATAAGGGTCCGGAACTGGACGGCAACGCCACCGGCGCACTGTTTGGCGCGCTCACCTTTGACTACCAGGGCCCGGTGGACGGCAACGACTTCGACAAGCTGCTGCCCGCTCTGCAGCAGGCGCTTAACAGCGAAGGCCCGCAGTTTCTGCACCTGGTGACACGCAAGGGCAAGGGTTTTGAACCGGCCGAATCCGATCCGGTGGGTTATCACTCCATCACCAAGATCGAGCCGCTGGACGCTCCCGTTAAGCCGAAGAAGCCGAAGTTCTGCAACATCTTCGGTCGCTGGCTCTGCGACACCGCCAGGAATGATGACCGCCTGGTAGGGATCACCCCGGCCATGCGTGAAGGCTCGGACCTGATCGCCTTCTCCGAGCAGTTCCCCGCACGCTATTTTGACGTTGCCATCGCCGAGCAGCATGCCGCCACGCTGGCCGCGGGCTTCGCCTGCGAGGGGATGAAACCGGTGCTGGCGATCTACTCCACCTTCCTGCAGCGCGCCTACGATCAGTTCGTCCACGATATTGCTATTCAGGATCTGGATGTACTGCTGGCCGTGGACCGGGCAGGTCTGGTTGGCGAAGATGGCGCCACCCATGCGGGGCTGTTCGATCTCGCTTACCTGCGC
Organism: Marinobacterium lutimaris; assembly: GCF_900108065.1. Lineage (GTDB taxonomy): Bacteria > Pseudomonadota > Gammaproteobacteria > Pseudomonadales > Balneatricaceae > Marinobacterium_D > Marinobacterium_D lutimaris. Next base: position 199,057 of record NZ_FNVQ01000005.1, read on the forward strand.
TGTCTACCCGGCGTGATGTTGATGACGCCCTCTGACGAGCAGGAACTCTATCAACTGCTGAAAACCGGCTACGACTTCCAGGGCCCCGCCGCGGTGCGCTATCCGCGTGGGTCTGGCTGCGAAATCGAGGTCGATCCGACACTGCCTGCACTTGAGCCCGGCAGGGCCAAGCTGATTCGTAGCGGCCAAAAAGCGGCGATTCTTAACTTCGGCCCGCTGCTGCCCGCAGCACAACAGGCGGCTGATCAGCAGAACCTGACGCTTGTGGATATGCGCTTCGTAAAACCTCTGGATACCGCGCTAATTGACCAACTGGCGCAGAGCCATGAACTGCTGGTAACGCTGGAAGATCACGCCATCGCAGGTGGTGCAGGTTCGGCGGTCGGTGAGTATCTTCAGTCCCGTGGCACACAAACGCAGCTCCTCCAGTTGGGAATTCCCGATCACTGGATTGAGCACGCTTCGCGCGGCGCGCAACTGGCGGAATGTGGACTGGATGCAGAAGGGATTAAAGCGGCGGTGGAGCAGCGCCTGAGCTGATCAGCCCAGGCGGCGGGAGCAGAAAGCGACTTAAAGAAATTTCAGGAGCTGCTTTCTTCTGCGTTCTGAAAATGAACTTCGGTCATCATATGGCCGAGTTTGCCCATTTTCGTTTCCAGATAATGTTCATTGTGGCTGTTTTTGCCCACCTGCAGCGGTTCGCGATTCGCCACGGTCAGACCGTACTGCTCCAGCGCAGAAACCTTGCGCGGGTTGTTGGTCATCAGACGCAGCGAGCGCACGCCCAGGTGCTTGAGCATCGGCAGGCACATGCTGTAATCACGCATATCGGCAGCAAAACCCAGCTTCTCGTTGGCTTCCACCGTGTCCGCGCCCTGATCCTGCAGATGGTAGGCGCGGATCTTGTTCAGCAGGCCAATACCACGACCTTCCTGGCGCAGGTACAGCAGCACGCCCCGCCCCTCTTCGGCGATACGCTTGAGCGCTTCCTGCAGCTGGAAACCGCAGTCGCAGCGCAGGCTGAACAGGGCATCGCCGGTCAGGCACTCGGAATGGATACGACCGAGCACCGGCTCGTCGGTATCCACATCGCCGAATACCAGCGCCACGTGCTCTTTACCACTGGTCTTATCCTCAAAACCGACCATGGTGAAGACACCCCAGGGGGTTGGCAGTTTGGAGTCGGCTACATACTGAACAGTCACGAAATTACACCTCTATATGGGCGGCCCGGGGATCTTTGACGCCAATACCGTTGGCGACAGCACCTTTGGTGACCGCCTCGCCCTTGGCGGGGCCAATATTATAAAGCATAGCGGCTGACAGCTCGACCAGCCGGTTCATGCGATAACGTGCATTATGATTTGCAGAACCAGCGCGGCAAAAACACCCGCGATCAGGTCATCCAGCATAATGCCGAATCCCCCGTGTACGCGCTGGTCGGCCCAACGGATTGGCCAGGGCTTGAGAATATCGAACACCCGGAACAGCACGAACCCCAGCAGCGCCCAAAGCGGCGCCACCGGTACAGCGATCATGGTGACCCAGTAACCGACAAATTCGTCCCAGACGATACCGCCGTGATCGTGTACACCCAGATCCTCGGAGGTACGCTGGCAGAGCCAGCAGCCCACCGCAAAGGCGGCCAGAACGACCAGTAGATAGGTGACCAACGGCAGCTGCGCCAGCAGGTACCAGAGCGGTACAGCGGCCAGGGTGCCCACGGTACCTGGAGCCCAGGGCGATGCGCCGCTGCCCAGACCAAAGGCCAGAAAGTGGATCGGGTTACGCCAGACGGACGCCGGAGCCCGGTTCATCGTCGCTCTCCAATATGATCGCCAAAATGCTCGCCAAAATGATCGTAGCCTTGCGCGCTGCTGTTCCACGGCTGGCCATCGCTGAAAACACTGACGCCGCTGCCGGCCTGCATCTGACCGACACAGGTCAGCGGCAGTTGCAGCTCTGCGGCGACGGCCTGGCACTCGTCCAGGCGCTCCGGTGCGATAGTCAGGCAAAGCTCGAAGTCTTCACCACCGCTAAGCGCCCACTGCCGCGCCTTGTCAGCCCCGGCATAGGCTTCTAGCTCTGCTGATAGCGGCAGCTGCTCGAGATTGATACGGGCGGCAAGGCCACTCTGCCGGGCGATATGACCAAGATCGGAGACCAGGCCGTCCGACAGATCGATCGCAGCCGATGCATAGCGGCACAGCCCTCGGGCCAGCGCGATACGCGGCTCCGGGCGGAAAAACCGCTGTCGCAGATAAGCGCTCGGTGCGGACAGGTCGCTATCCAGCTGAACCTGCAGACCACCGCGGCTATCACCCAGGGTGCCACTGACCAGCACCAGATCACCCTCGCGGGCACCGGATCGGGTCAAGGCTTCATTGGCTTTCACCCAGCCATGGACCTGAACACTGAGTGCCAGCGGACCACGGGTGGTATCACCGCCCACCAGGGCGATATTCAGCTCGGCCGCGCGCCGGGCCAAGGCAGCCGCAAAAGGCTCCAGCCAGTTGATATCAGCGGTGGGAAGAGTCAGTGCCAGGGTAAACCATGCGGGCTCGGCCGCCATGGCAGCCAGATCGCTGACCGCCGCACCCAAAAGACGCTCGGCGATCAACGCAGGATCGCTCCCTGGCAGAAAGTGGACACCTTCCACCAGGGTATCGATGGACACCGCCAGCTGCGCGCCGGTCGGCGGCACCAGCAGAGCACAGTCGTCACCGATCCCCAGAGCCACATCGTCACGCCGCGCGGCGGACCGGGCAAAATAGGTATTGATCAGTTCAAACTCGCCCACTGTCGTGCCAGACCTTAACGCCGTGCGGCGATCTCCGCCCTGCGGGACTTCTGCGCAACCTTGTCGAGCACACCGTTAACGTAACGGTGGCTGTCGGTGGCACCGAAGACCTTGGCCAGCTCAACGCTCTCGTTGATCGCCACGCGGTAAGGCACTTCCATACGGCGCAGCAGTTCGAAACTGCCAATACGCAGCACGTTGACCTCAACCGGATCCAGCTCATCGATGTTGCGATCAAGGAACGGCGAGAAGGTTACGTCCAGCTCGGCCTTTTCGTTGATCACTCCGCGCAGCAGCTGGCTGAACAGCTGCACATCGGCTTCTTTCATGTCCGGGTTGATGCGGAACTGAGCTTCGATCTCGTTGGCCGGCTGACCGCCCACCTGCCACTGGTACAGGGCCTGCAGGGTGAGCTTACGCGCGTTACGGCGCTGCTCGGTCAGAGACGGCTTGCGATTTTTCTTCGGCGCGCTGTCGTTAGAGCTTCCGTTGGAACTGTCTTTGGAGCTGGAGGTGTCGCTCATTTTCTTAGGCCTCAAGCTGACGCAGCAGGCTGACCATCTCCAGAGCGGAGAGAGCAGCTTCAGCGCCTTTGTTACCGGCCTTGGTGCCGGAACGTTCGATCGCCTGTTCGATGCTGTTGACGGTCAGGATACCGTTGGCAACAGGCACGCCGTACTCCAGGGAAACCTGTGCACAGCCCTTGGAGCTCTCGGCAGAAACGTATTCAAAGTGCGGAGTACCACCACGAATCACCGCACCCAGGGCGATGATGGCATCATCTTTTTTCTGAGCAGCGACTTTCTGTGCCGCCAGCGGGATCTCGAAAGCACCCGGTACGCGGATGATACGGATGTTGTCTTCGCTGACGCCGTGACGCTTGAGCGCGTCCAGCGCGCCTTCAAGCAGGCTTTCTACAACGAAGGAGTTGAAGCGACCAACCAGGATCGCGTATTTGCCGTCGGCGCTGACGAAGTCGCCTTCATAAACTTTTACTGACATCGGATCTGTCCTGTGATTACAAAGAAGAGTGACTGCTCGGTTACTCTTCGCAAGAGATATATTCTTCGACTTCGAGATCGAAGCCCGAAATTGCATTGAACTTCATCGGCGAGCTGAGCAGGCGCATCTTGCCCACGCCCAGTTCACGCAGAATCTGTGAGCCCGTACCCACCTGCAGATAAGCCCCAGATGCACTGACGGTTACCTTGGAGTGTTTTCTCGGGCTGGTGGTGAGACCCTGAAGGGCATCACCGAGATCGACCCGCTGACCGGAATCGATCAGGATCACAACACCCTTGCCTTCCTGAGCTACACGCTCAAGGGCACGGCGCATGGTCCATTTTTTCTCTTCGCCGGGCACCATGCCACCGACCACATCACGCAGCACTTCGCCACGGATATGCACACGCACCAGCGTCGGCTCTTCCGGGGTGATCTCGCCCTGGTACAGCGCCAGGTGGCTGCAGTTCTGGATCTCGTCACGGTAAACCGCGTATTTGAACTCGCCGTACTCGGTTTCCAGCACGCCTTCGTCGGCACGTTCAACGGTATGCTCGTTCATGGCACGGTAGTGGATCAGATCGGCGATGGTGCCGATCTTCAGGCCGTGCTTGGCAGCGAATTTTTCCAGGTCCGGACGACGCGCCATGCTGCCGTCTTCGTTCATCACCTCAACGATGGCTGCCGCCGGCGTCAGGCCTGCCAGGCGCGCCAGGTCGCAACCGGCTTCGGTGTGGCCGGCACGGCTCAGCACGCCGCCGGGCTGCGCCATCAGCGGGAAGATGTGACCCGGCTGAACGATATCTTCCGGCTTGGCATCATGACGCACGGCAACACGCACGGTGTGCGCACGGTCCGCCGCAGATATACCGGTGGTCACGCCGTTGGCCGCTTCGATCGACAGCGTAAAGTTGGTGGAGAAAGCCGCACCGTTGCTCTGCACCATCAGCGGCAGCTTGAGCTGTTCGCAGCGCTCGCGGGTCAGCGTCAGGCAGATCAGGCCGCGGGCGTGGGTAGCGAAGAAGTTGATATCTTCGGCACGCACCATCTCGGCGGCGATGATCAGGTCGCCTTCGTTCTCGCGGTCTTCGTCGTCCATCAGGATAACCATCTTGCCCTGACGGATATCCTCGATAATCTCTTCAGTGGTGTTCAGTTGCATACTTATCTCCAGCGCCCTAGCGACGCATGAATCCGGCCGCAGCCAGCTTGTTCATTGTCAGCCCTTCGCCCGGCTCAGCATCGCTGTCGGAGGCGCCCATCAGGCGTTCCAGGTAGCGTGCAATGAGATCCACTTCCAGGTGGACCCAGCGGCCCTGGCGATAGCTATCGATAATGGTTTCCTGCGCCGTATGTGGCACGATATTGAGGCCGAAATCCGCGCCGTTCACACTGTTGACGGTAAGACTCACGCCATCAATGGTGATCGAGCCCTTGGCTGCGATGTAGCGCTGCAGCGACTTCGGCGCCTGGATCGTCAGCCGCACGGAGCGGGCATCGTCGTGACGATCCACGATCTGGCCCAGGCCATCCACGTGACCGCTGACGATATGCCCGCCAAAACGGCTCACCGGCATCATCGCCTTTTCCAGGTTGACCTTCTCACCCACGCTCATATCCGGAAAGCGGCTGTGCGCCAGGGTTTCCTTGGACACATCGGCCACAAAGCCATCACCGGGCAGTTCCACGGCGGTCAGGCAGATGCCGTTGGTGGCGATACTGTCACCCAGTTTTACATCACCGAGGTCCAGCTCGCCGGTGCGCACACGCACGCGCATATCGCCATCAATCATGCGGATATCGGCAATTTCACCAATCGCTTCAATAATGCCGGTAAACATCAGTTATCAGACTCCTCGACGCCGGCCAGTTTCCAGTTCAGTCGCAGATCCTGGCCCAGGTGGCGTACCTCGTCCAGTACCAGCGGGATCTGCTGGTCCATACGTTCCAGCGGTAGCTGCAGCAAAGGCCTGGCGCTGCTGCCGAGCAGCTTGGGCGCCATGTACACCACCAGTTCGTTCACCAGACCTGCGCCGACAAAAGCGCCAGCCAGTGTCGCGCCGCACTCAACCAGCAGTTCGTTACACTGTTCATGTTGCGCCAGCCACTCAAGGATAGCGCCCAGATCCAGGCGCTCACCGTCTTCACGCACCTGAACTTCCGCCCCGGCTTCCTTGAGTGCGTTGATTCTCGCCTCATCGGAACTCAGGGTCATCACCAGCGTACGCCCGGGCTGACGCAGAATCTTAGCTGTCAGCGGCAGACGCAGGTGTGTATCCAGCACCACGCGCAGCGGCTGGCGTTTCACGATCTCGGCGGCGTTCTCCACACCGAGCTCGTTTTCCCTCAGCGTCAGCGAGGAATCGTCCAGCAGCACGGAATCGATACCGGTCAGGATCGCCGAGCTGCGCGCGCGCAGGCGCTGCACATCGGCACGGGCGGCGCTGCCGGTGATCCACTGAGACTCGCCACTGGCCATGGCGGTACGGCCATCGGCACTCATCGCCAGCTTGGCGCGGACATAGGGCAGGCCCTTTTCCATACGCCGGATAAAACCGGGGTTCAGCTGTTGGGCTTCGGTCTCCATCAGCCCGCTGGCAACCTCGATACCCGCCTGGCGCAGACGCTCCAGCCCCCGGCCGGCAACGGCGGGGTTTGGATCGACCATGGCGCAGACCATACGGGAGATGCCCGCCTCAACCAGCGCCTCGGCGCAGGGAGGGGTACGGCCGTAATGGCTGCAGGGTTCCAGCGTGACATAAGCGGTAGCGCCACGGACCTGGTCGCCGGCCTGTTTCAGCGCGTTGACCTCGGCGTGGCCCTCACCGGCACGGACATGGTAGCCCTCGCCGATAATCTCGCCCTCTTTCACCAGCACGCAGCCCACGCGGGGATTCGGGTCGGTGGTAAACAGACCCCGGCGTGCCAGCGCGATGGCGCGGCCCATAAATTGATGATCGAGTGAGGAGAAACCGGACATAGGCTTTAAGACTCCGCCTGCCCGTTGCCATTCGCTTCCGCGTTGGCGGAGAGACGTTCGATCTCTTCCTTGAACTCGTTAATATCCTGGAAACTGCGGTAAACGGACGCAAAGCGCACATAGGCGACCTGGTCGAGCTTGCGCAGCTCTTCCATAACGATCTCGCCCACTTCACGGGAGGGAAGTTCACGCTCGCCGGTGGCGCGCAGTTTCAGTTTGATTCGGGTAATGCAGGCTTCTACAGCCTCGATGCCAACCGGGCGTTTCTCCAGCGCACGCTGAATGCCGCCACGCAGTTTGGCCTCGTCGAAGGGTTGCCGGGTGCCGTCACCTTTAATGACGCGGGGCATGACGAGTTCTGCTTCTTCGAAGGTGGTAAAGCGCTCGTGGCACTTAACGCATTCACGCCGTCTGCGCACCTGCTGTCCCTCGGACACCAGTCGCGAGTCGACAACCTTGGTATCACTTGCGCCACAGAAGGGACAATGCATCCTCAGCCTCGAATAAAGAGCGTCGGTCCAGAAGACCGGAAAGAAAAGAGCGTTTTAAATTTTTCACAGCGCTTTTTGCCAAGCGCCAGATAAAGCAAACGGGGCGGTTTAAAACCGCCCCGCTATTCTAGGGAGGCAGGAACCAACTTTCCAGCCTCCGCAGCCAGGGTTTTACCCCTGGGCGTCGTTTATATCCGGTTTTACTTGTAAACCGGGAAACGTGCGCAGATATCGACAACCTTGGCCTTGACCGCTTCGATCACTTCCTCGTTGTTGATATCTTCCAGAACGTCGCAGATCCAGCCGGTCAGTTCGGTCACTTCAGCTTCCTTGAAGCCGCGACGGGTAACCGCCGGAGTACCGATACGCAGACCGGAGGTAACGAATGGTGAACGCGGATCGTTCGGGACAGCGTTCTTGTTCACGGTGATGTTGGCGCGACCCAGGGCAGCGTCCGCATCCTTACCGGTGATGTCCTTGCTGACCAGGTCAACCAGGAACAGGTGATCTTCGGTACCGCCGGAAACGATATCGATACCGCGCTCCAGGAACACCTTGACCATCGCCTTGGCGTTTTTAACGACCTGAGCCTGGTACTCTTTCCACTCCGGCTCCATCGCTTCTTTGAAACAAACCGCCTTGGCCGCAACGATGTGCATCAGCGGGCCGCCCTGAGATTCAGGGAATACAGCGAAGTTCAGCTTCTTCTGCAGCTCTTCATCGGCACGGGCAGACAGGATCAGACCACCACGCGGGCCACCCAGGGTTTTGTGGGTAGTGGTAGTAACGACGTCAGCGTACTGCATCGGAGACGGGTACTGACCGGCAGCAACCAGACCGGCAACGTGCGCCATATCGACAAACAGGTAAGCACCGACCTTGTCAGCGATCTCGCGGAACTTGGCCCAGTCGATGATCATGGAGTAGGCAGAGAAGCCCGCAACGATCATCTTCGGCTTGTGCTCCAGCGCCAGACGCTCAACTTCGGCGTAATCGATTTCGCCGGTTTCCGGGTTCAGACCGTACTGTACAGCGTTGTAGATACGACCAGAGAAGGAAACAGACGCGCCGTGGGTCAGGTGACCACCGTGGGCCAGGCTCATACCCAGAACGGTATCGCCCGGCTTGCACAGCGCCATGTAGACAGCGGCGTTAGCCTGGGAACCGGAGTGCGGCTGAACGTTGGCGAAAGTTGCGCCAAACAGCTCTTTGGCACGGTCGATAGCCAGGTTCTCAACGATGTCGACGTATTCGCAGCCACCGTAGTAACGTTTGGCCGGATAGCCTTCCGCGTATTTGTTGGTCAGCGCGGAACCCTGAGCTTCCATTACACGCGGGCTGGTGTAGTTTTCGGAAGCGATCAGCTCGATGTGCTCCTCCTGGCGGGTCACCTCGGACTGCATCGCGTCCCAGAGATCCTTGTCGAAGCTGGCGATAGACATATCTTTGCTAAACATTACTGTCCCCTGATTGAGCAACGTCGTCGGCAGCGACCGGTCATTGGCGAAAAGCGAAACCGATGGGGCCAACTGCCGTGAAAAGGCCAGCATTATAGTCGAAAAAGCACTCGCTGGGCACATGAAATAGCGTCAGGCGGGCTGGAACAGGTTTCATATTCGGTGCAGCCAACCCACAAGCTAAAACGGCCCGCCCCCAACGAACGGGAAGCGGGCCGCCGGACATGCTGAACGCCTGTTATTCGCAGCGATTCACCGTCTTAAACGGGATTCACTCAACCGCGATATTCACGCCCTCTTTTTCCTGTGGCGCTCGCTTAGGCAGCGTCAGTGACAGCACGCCGTCGTTGAAGCTGGCTTTCACCGCCGCCGGGTCCACATCCGAACCGATACTGAGCTGGCGGATAAACTGGCCGACATGACGTTCCTGGCGGATCAGCTTGCCGTCTTTCTCTTCCTTGTCCTCTTTACGGGTTTCCCCGCGTACGCTGAGCACACCGTTTTCCAGGCTGACACTGATATCCTCTTTCTTGACGCCGGGCAGATCCACATTGACGGTATAGGCACCATCACTTTCATGTACATCGATCGCCGGCACCTTTTCGCCATTCTCCCGAACGCTAAGCGGCCGGAAGAAATCGTTGAGGAAGGTATCGTCAAACAGGCTGTTAAAGCGGGTTAGATTGCGGCTCATAAGATCACCCCCTTTTTCATTTTATTTTCAGGTTAGGGGCGGCGGATTCGGTTGCAGAATCACAACCACCCGATCTCCAATCTGAATATAGAAAGCGGAATGAGCTGCTTCAAATACCGGTATTGACCGGGGACAACACTGGCTCAGATTCTTCCTGCACGCTTCAGCGCGAGGTATTCCTGGATCAGCGCGACATGCATCTGCTGGGGCGGCGAGTCGACTACCATCACGCCCCGCGCCTTAAGCTGGGCGATCAGATCTGCACGCTGTTCGCGGTAGAGCTCGCGGGCACAGTGGTCGAGCGCAGCCTGATAGCCCGGCTCCTCTTCCAGCTCGCGATCGAGAAAACTCTCACGCAGGCAGGCCACCATCACCAGGTGCTTGCGGCCAAGTATCCGCGCCGCCAGCTGCAGCTCTTCGCTGTCGTCATCACGCATGTTGGAGACGATCACCACCAGTGCGCGCTTCTGCTGTTTCAGCATCAACGCCTCGGCGGCCTGGCTCAGATCGCTGGCCTCGGTGCTGCTCTGGATATCGTAAAGCTGGTTCAGCAGCCGGTTGATCCCCTGGCGCCCTTTCACCGGGCTGACCCAGCGATTGCTGCCGGCAAAGCCGAGCACACCCACCGAATCGCCCATCCCCAGCGCCATGTAAGCGGTCAGCAGCAGCGCATTGAGGGAGTGATCGAAATGGCTCAGCTCGCCATCGAGCGCACGCATGCGACGCCCGGTATCGAGCATGAACAGCACCTCCTGGTCACGCTCATCCTGATACTCGCGGGAGATCAGTTTCTGCTGCCGCGCCGTGGCTTTCCAGTCGATCTGACGGATCTCATCGCCGCGCTGGTACTCGCGTAGCTGGCGAAACTCCAGGCCGGAACCGCGCCTCTGGGTAAGATGTGCGCCCAGGTGCGCAACGCGCTGTTCATCATCAAGAAAGTCCATGCCGCTGAGCGCCATGAAGTTGGGATAGACCTTTACCGACTGCTCCGCCTCGATATGCAGCTGCCGGCGCCAGAGCCCCAGCGGCGATTGCACCCTGAGTTCGATGGCACCGAAATGCGCATCGCCGCGCTGCACCGGCCGCACCTGGTATTCAACAATCAGGCTGGTATCGGCGGGCAGATCCAGCTGCGCCGGCAGCTGCTCGCAGCTCAGTGCATCGGGATAGCGGTCGGTATATTCCAGGCGCAGATCGCGTCGCCCCGGGTTTTCAAAACGCAGGCGAATCGTTGCCGGGCTGCCCAGCGCAAGATTACCCGGCAACTGACGCCCGGCGTCGGGCATCCTGCCGGTGTAGAGCGCCAGCGCATCCAGTGCCGCCGCAACCGCTGCCAGCACAAACAGGCCCCACCAGAGGTAGGCGAGCCAGGACGGCGCCACTGTGGATAAAACCCGCAGCAGCGCCAACCCCAGGCCCAGCCCGAGGAAAATCAGCAGGTATTTGAAAAGCCCACGGTCGGGGAGCAGATTCAGAACCGGGAATCTCATTGGCGTGGCGCGTCGACCGTCTGCATCAGTTGCTGCAACACCTGATCCGGCGTGAAGCCTTCGATCTCGCTCTCCGGCGACAGCAGGATACGGTGACGCATCACCGGCAACGCAACCTGCTTGATATCGTCCGGCAGCACAAAGTCACGACCGTTGATCAGCGCCCAGGCCTTGGCCGCGCTGACCAGACCGATGCTGGCCCGGGGGCCCGCTCCCTTGAGGATGCTGCTGGTGCTGCGGGTCGCCTGCACCAGGCGCACCGCATAATTGAGCACCTGTTGATCCACAGACACCGCTTCGGTGGCATCCTGCAACGCCAGGATATCGGCTGCCACCAGCGCACCTTCGCTGTTGCCACCGATCTCTTCCATGTTCAGCTGACCACTGGTAACACGGCTGACCAGGCGGGTTTCATCTTCCAGGCTCGGATAGTCGATAAACACCTTGAGCAGAAAACGGTCCAGCTGCGCTTCCGGCAGCGGGTAGGTGCCCTCCTGCTCGATCGGGTTCTGGGTCGCCAGCACCATGAACGGCGGGTTCAGCGTGTAGGCCTTGCCCTCGATGGTCACCTGGCGCTCCTGCATCACTTCCAGCAGTGCCGCCTGGGTTTTCGCCGGTGAACGGTTGATCTCATCGGCCAGCAGCAGGTTGGTGAAAATCGGCCCCTTGCGGATATGGAAGCGCCCCTCCTGCATGTTGTAGATAGCGTGGCCGGTCATATCGGCGGGCATCAGGTCCGGGGTGAACTGGATACGGTGGAAATCGCCATCAAAACAGCGCGCCATGGCACGCACCAGCAGCGTTTTACCCAGGCCCGGCACGCCCTCTAGCAGGACATGACCGCGACACAGCAGCGCGATCAGCACCTGATCAATCACATCATCCTGGCCGATCAGCAGCGCCTTGATATTGCTGCGCAGGAACTCGATCTGCTTCGCTGTGCCCCCGGCTTCAACGGCAGCTGTCTCTTGCACCGCGTCCCTGTCCAGGCCTTCGCCGGCTCCGCTCTCCTGAGTCATAACTGATTCCTGATTTTGATAAGTAATTTCACCGTTTCGACCAGCTCCTGCTGGGTGTACTGCCCCGCTTCGGTCATGACGCGGGACACCTCGTCACTGGTCACCTCCGCGCGATCGGCAATCAGCCCGTACTGGGCAGAGTCGTTCAGCTGGTCAAAGCCAGCGTGATAGCGGCTGGCGCGCTTCAGTACCTGCCGACGCAACGGCCCCAGCAGATGATCGAACTGACGATGCTGCTGATGGAAGCGGGCCACCGCCTCCACATGCTCTCCCAGTGCACGCCGCTCGCCGCCATGTGTCACCTGCAGAGGACCAAAGCGCCTGGCCCTGGCCAACGCCCAGAGCAGCAGCATCAGCAAGATAATCAGTGCTGGTTCACGCGCCTGCTGCCAGATCAGCTGATTCAATGTCGGCCATTGGGTATAGCGCTGGATATAAAGACGATCGGCATCGGCCACCAGCCAGCGCAGCAGCGCTGCATGGTCAAACAGGCCAATATCATCGTTGGACCAGATGCTGGCATCGCTGACGACGCTGACCTGGCCAAGGCCAAGGTGGAAGTTCATCAGATCCACCCGCTCACCGGCCAGGGACTCGGCCCTCAGGTCCAGCCGGTAGTTGGCGGTAGCCCAATCAGGATCCTGCAGCAACGAATAGTGTGAGTAGATCAGACTTTGAAGCGACTCGTTGCCGGGCATCTGAAGACGGCTGATATTAGGTTCATCGGCCTGCTCTTCCCGCTGATCGAGAAGGTAGCGCACCTCTTCGGTGGGAGTGCGCTGGTGTTCATCGGCGGCATTGTCCAGCAGGCTCGGATCCTGTGCTGCCTGCTCCAGGGCGGCATTCAGTTGCTCAAGCGCTGTTTCTGGCGGCTGTTCGGCTGCGTCGCTATCCTCGACCGACTCTTCGGAGTCGTCCTCGGAGTAGTCCGAAGCATCATCATCGTACCGGCTGTCGTAGGTTGCACTGCCTATGCCCAGCAACTCTTCCAGCGGCCCATCGCTCAATGCAGGCGTGTACTGCCAGATCAGATGCCCGCCACCGCTGACCCAGTCAAGCAATCGGTGCGCCTTGTCCGGACGCGTTTCCAGATAGGAGACATCGGTCAGCAGCAGTGCATCTGTAGCATCAAGCTCGTCCACTTCCACCGGATAGACCTTGTGCTCGACACTGATGCCCTGCTCTTCGATAAAGCGCCCAGCGGCAAAATAAGCGTTGCGAAGCACCTCCGCAGTGGGGCCCTGATTGACCAGCCGCTCAACCCTATGCAGTTTGCTGAACAGCAGCAGGACGAGCAGCGCCAGCAGCAGGATCACCAGAATCCGCACGACCATTCGGTTCATACGGCCAGTACCTCCCTGAGCTCGCGGTACAGGCGCTCGGCCTGCTGCCGGTCTGGCGCCTGATGGGCGTAGGCCAGGCGCAGCCAAAGCCGGGTCAGTTCGTCAAAGCGGCTATCCACATTGAGTTCCGCGCGGGAACGGACGGCCGCCGCACACTCCAGCTCGGTATACCAGGATTCCAGCGGCACCCGTCGCGCATCCACCAGCAGATGCAGGATGTGGCGATAGATCAGCGATACGGCCAAACGCATATCGCCCTGTTCAAAAGCGCGGGTAATGGCTGCATCCATATCCTCGGGCAGGCTGTCTGCCGAGATCTCCATCCCCATGATGACCCTCGGCCCGGCCACCGGCTGCGGCGGCTTATACTCGGGCCCGTTATAGGCTTTCAGATGCTTGACCAGCGCCCTGGTCAACAGGAACAGCAGCAGGCCCAGCGCTGCCCAAAGGAGCACCTCGACCAGCTGAAACAGCCACCCCAGGTTCATCTGATCCATCCAGCGGGCGAGATCGGCGAGCCACTCCCAGCCCTCCAGCGACTCAGGTTCTGGCACCTCGGTGGGTTTATCCTTCCACTCCCACTCTTCCACCTGTTTCTCGATCACGAAGGGTGGCGTTTCCAGAATCTGGCGAATCTCTTCCCTGGCCTGCTCTGCACCTGCCGCCTCAGTGCTGTAGACGCTGGCCTCTGCCGGCGTGGCCGCAAGCGGCGACAGCAACCCAAGTCCGACCCATGCAGCCAGAGCCAGGCCGAGAACATTCGCAGAGTCTGAGGCCGCCGGCTTGGCGCTATTTTTGGCTTCAGCCTGTTCGGCAGACTTTGCCTCAACACCGGCCTCAACACCGGCCTCAATACCTGTATCAACGTCGCTGCGGCGGCGATGGCTTTCACGGAACAGCAGCTCCAGGTCCCAGGCCTCCAGTTCGATGCGGCGGTTCAGATACAGCGAAAAACCACAGCCGAGATAAAACGGGGCGACCAGGCTCATACCCAGCAGCATGCCCAGGTTAGAAAGATGAGCGTAAACCCCGGCATCGACACTGAGGAAAAGATCGGGATCGATGTCGATGTAACTGCCGGCGAAAGCGACCAGCGCCAGCACGATACTAATTGGCACCAGCAACTCGAGATGCACCATCACCAGAGTCAGCCAGGAAGCGGCTCTGCCGCATCCCGGGTTCAGCGCAGCGCAGCGCTTGGCTCGGGCAGCGCCCTTCTGCTGCTCCAGCACGGTGACGGCCAGGTTGAACGAACGCCGCATATCGGCGCGGCGCCAGAGCAGCGCCGCAAGCATATCGAAGCGATAGAGTCGCAGCAGACTGCGCCAGTTAAACAGTCCGGTTGGCCGTTCGTTGAAGATATAACGGCTGAGCATCAGCAACGGCAGCCGGTCCAGCAGCGGCTTGCACCACCAGAGACCCAGCATCGCCCAGGCGGGGCTGTCATACAGCACGAGATTCAATAGCCCGTAAAGCAGCAGCGCCGGCAGCATCCAGGCAAGCAGCAACGGCCGGTACCAGCGCCGCGCCATCAGCACACCGATATCCAGCGCCTGCCAGGAGCTTCTGACCCGGGTTTTCAGCTGCAGCTCATTCAGGTTCACGGCGTTCTCCCAGGGATGAGAAGAAACAGAACCAGAGCACAAAAATCCACAGCAGCGCACCGACGGAGAGCTTCAGTGCCACCGGCAACGAGGTGCTGGAGGACCAGAACGCCTCAAGAAAGGCGGCGATAAACAGCATGAAGGTGGCGCCGTACATCAGCTTGACCGCCTCGGCTGCCGCCCTGCGCAGCGCCTCCAGGCGCCGCAGCCGGCCGGGGCTGATCAGCGCATAGCCGAGCATCATCCCGGCAGCGCCACTGATAACGATCGCCGTCAGTTCAAAAGCGCCGTGGCCAATCACGAAGGGATAGAAGGTCTCGCTGAAGCCAGCCTGGGTCAGATGACCACTGACCGCACCGAGGAAAAGGCCGTTATAGAGCACCACAACCACCGAGCCGACACCGAAAAAGATACCGCCGGCAAAGGACTGAAAGGCGATACTGATGTTGTGCTGAATGTAGTAGCCAAACATTTCCAGATCGGTCTCGGCATCCCGCTCAGGCCCGATGCGGGCGTTGGCGGGGTCATACATCGACTCCATCTCCGCAGCCTGGGGCGGCGATATCAGGCTGTAGGTGATCGACTCATCGTGATAGGTGCCAACCCCCATGACCAGCGCCGGCAGCAGGAACAGCAGCGCTGAGCAGATGACAAATCGGCGATTGCGCCTCAAGGTGGTGAGAAACAGCGCCAGCGCACCAGCCAGGCGACCGATGCCGACACGGGATTCCGGCTGGTAGAGCAGATGATGACCCGCCATGACAAGACGGTTGAGGTAAGCCACCAGCGCCTCGGAATAATCCCGCTGACGGGCCATCGCCAGGTGGTTACACAGCTGGCGATAGGCTTCCGGGAAGCCTTTATCCGGAGTCTGGCCAGACTTGCCGGCCGCTTCCAGGCCGGATTCAAACGCCTTCCAGAACTCGGCGTAGCGCTGTTCGAAATCCCTCTCTCTCATGCGCGTTAACCTTCCTTCGCCATCATCGCTTGCCGCCCAGCAACCAGACACCTATCCCCTTGAGCCGGTTAAGCCCGGCAGTGCCCGACTCGCCGGTTACCGGTGTCAGCAGATTGGCCAGTTCCTCCTGGCGAGACTCGCTGATGGAACCGCTTCTGAGCGTAAGATCGACTATGCCCTGGCGCTCCTCCCGTGTCAGTGGCACGGACGGCATCAACGGCTTGATCTGCGGATCTACCGTCAGCGGCCGTTCGGCTTCCTGGTAGATCACCAGGCTGCCCGCCGCCAGATCACCGAGGCGTTGAAAACGTCCGGTCAGCATCATGGAGATCAGGCCTGTGGCATAAAAGGCGGGGAAAAAATCTGCTGCCCGGAGCAGGTTGCGGACGATAGAAGCGCCCCAACCGATGGGCGTAAAGTCCGCGTTGACGACCCTGAGGCCCAGCGCCTTTTTACCCGGTGTCTGCCCCTTGCGCAGCACCTCGAAAAAGACCGGATAGAACCATTCCAGCAGGAAGGTCAGAATCAGAAAGGCACCGCTACCCAGACCACCCACAAAAGCGCTGAGAATGCCGATGACCATATACACCAGGCAGCGCCAGCCGAGATCGACCATGTAGGCAAGGATACGCGGTACAGGCCCCGCCGCCGCCTGGACAAAATCTATGCCCTCCGGCGTTTCGACACGGACCTGGTTATCAATAAGCTTGGAAGCTGGCACTACAAACAACCGCTTAGCGGCGTGAGTCGATATGCTGATTGATCTTGTAGTTCATGTAGAGCATGGTGAAGAAGAAGGTCATCACGCCACCAGCCCAGGTGCGTTTGCCTTCGCTCTGCGTCACGCGGTTGAGAACACCGCGGAATTTAAACGCCCAAACTTCAAGCAGTATAAAGCCGGTCAGGCTCAGCAGGTTGCCGAAGATGTTGATCGCAGTCAGGGCGCCCATGCTGCCAGCGCCGCTTGCCAGAACAAATCCAAACAGTGTCGGCAGGATCAGTGCGGCCAGGCTCACCACGATATAGGTGGTGACCAGACCGGTGGGGACCTTTTCATGCTCGCTGATAGAGTTGAGCTTGCGGGTACGGCCGTGAATCCAGAACAGCGGATAGATACCGATAGTCACAATCGACAGCAGGAACACCCACCAGGTGCTGAATCGGCTGAATACGGAGAGATCGCCAGCGTTCTGCTGGACTTCGAGATCGGCTTCAGGGGCGGCGTAAGGGTTTTCTGCAACCTGAGTCATTTTTCTTCCTTAAATATGTATTTCCAACGATTAAGAAAAAACGCGTTTTTAGCCCTACGTTTTTTCCGGCATCACTGGCCAGCTTCCAAGCGGGTGTGCATGCTATCTCAGTCGCCTGGCGATGCCAAGGGAGCGCTATTGTCCCCGGTCATGTCGTAAAGAGTAGACGCTTGGCAGCAGATTGGTATTAACCCCTGCCCAGAGGTAAAATCGGCGCCATTCTCCTTTTAACCGTTTACAAACCAGAGGTCCTTCTGGATGGCTCAGTACGTTTACACGATGAACCGCGTCGGCAAGGTTGTTCCGCCGAAACGCGAGATTCTCAAAGATATCTCCCTCTCCTTCTTCCCGGGCGCCAAGATCGGTGTACTGGGTCTGAACGGCGCCGGTAAATCCACCCTGCTGCGCATCATGGCCGGTGTCGATAAAGACTATGTCGGTGAAGCGCGCCCGATGCCGAACATGAAGGTCGGTTACCTGCCGCAGGAGCCCGAACTGGACGACACCAAGACCGTGCGCGAAGTGGTCGAGGAAGCGGTTTCCGACGTCAAGGGCGCCCTGGCCGAGCTGGACCAGGTTTACGCGGCCTATGCCGATCCGGATGCCGACTTCGACGAGCTGGCCAAGAAACAGGCCGAGCTGGAAAACCTGATCACCGCCAAAGATGGTCACAACCTGGACCAGGCGCTGGAGCGTGCCGCCGACGCCATGCGTCTGCCGCCCTGGGACGCCGAGGTGAAGAACCTCTCCGGTGGTGAACGCCGCCGTGTGGCGCTGTGCCGCCTGCTGCTGGACCACCCGGACATGCTGCTGCTGGACGAGCCCACCAACCACCTGGATGCCGAGTCGATCGCCTGGATCGAACGCTTCCTGCAGGAATACCCGGGCACCGTGGTAGCGATCACCCACGACCGTTACTTCCTCGACAACGCTGCCGGCTGGATCCTGGAACTGGACCGCGGCCACGGCATCCCCTGGGAAGGCAACTACTCCAGCTGGCTGGAGCAGAAGGAAGCCCGCCTGGAGCAGGAAGCCAAGTCTGAAGCGGCTCACCGCAAGGCGATGAAATCCGAGCTGGAGTGGGTGCGCCAGGGGGCCAAAGGTCGCCAGACCAAGTCCAAGGCGCGTCTGAAAGCGTTCGAAGAGATGAACTCCCGCGAGTTCCAGCAGCGCAACGAAACCCAGGAGATCTACATTCCGCCTGGCCCACGCCTGGGTGACAAGGTGATCGAGCTGCACAACGTCACCAAGTCTTACGGCGACAAGCTGCTGTTTGAAAACCTTAACCTCTCCATCCCGCCGGGTGCCATCGTCGGCATCATCGGCCCCAACGGCGCCGGTAAGTCCACCCTGTTCCGCATGCTCAGCGGCGAAGAACAGCCGGATTCCGGTGAGATCGAGATCGGCTCCACCGTGCAGCTCTCCTACGTCAACCAGTCCCGTGAGCTGGAAGGCAACAACACCGTATTCCAGGAGATCTCCGACGGTCAGGACATCATCACCGTTGGCAACTACCAGACGCCGGCGCGCGCCTACTGCGGTCGTTTCAACTTCAAGGGTTCCGACCAGCAGAAGTTCGTCAAGGATCTGTCCGGCGGTGAGCGTAACCGTCTGCACATGGCCAAGCTGCTGAAAGAAGGCGGCAACGTGCTGCTGCTTGACGAGCCGACCAACGACCTGGATATCGAAACCCTGCGTGCGCTTGAAGAAGCGCTGCTGGCCTTCCCGGGCTGCGCCGTGGTGATCTCGCACGACCGCTGGTTCCTCGACCGTATCTGTACGCACATCATCGCGTACGAAGGCGAGTCCAACGTGGAGTTCTTCGAGGGTAACTACACCGAGTACGCCGAAGACTACAAACGTCGTTACGGCAAGGATCATCAGCCGGAGCGGATCAAATACCGCCGCATGAGCTGATCATCTGACGCACACAAAAAAGCCACCGAGGGAAACCCGGTGGCTTTTTTACTGGCCGCCCGTCAGGGCTGGATCGTTTCTACTTCGCCCGGCGGCGAACAACCCATACCAGCAGCAACAGCACAACTACAGCAGCGCCCAGCCCCATACCCCAACGAGCCATCGGCAGCAAGTTGGAGGCAGGACCACCGTTGCGCAACACCGCCACTTCATCGGCACTGATATCAGCCACTTCGGCACGGCCAAAGTTTTCCAGCGTGTAGTTGGCCACCCGGGCGATCTGCGCATCGCTCAGCTCGTTGCGAAACGCCAGCATATCGACGCCGTAACTGGTCTTGATCTCGTTGCGATATTTCACGCCATCGAGAATCGCCATCACCAGGTTATCGGTGTTACTGCGCCCGAGCACGGTGTTGTTCACCAGTGACGGCAGGCCGCCGGCCCCGGTGCCATCCGCCTGGTGACAGGAGGAGCAGGCCGCTTCATACAGCTGGGCGCCGCTCATATCCGCCATATCCTCCGGCAGGGGCTCCATCAGCACCGCATCGGGATCGGCCAGCGCCTGACCATGGCTGTCCGCCGGCTGGGTATCGCCCGCATCGCTGACCGCCGGAACCGACTTCAGCCACACCGCCAGTGCCTGCAGATCCTCATCGTTCAGATGCTGCAGCGAGTGAGCGATCGCTTCGGCCATGGGACCTGCTGCCTGGGATTTACCATCAGCATGGCCGCTTTTCAGGTAGCTGACGATCTCCGCCTCAGACCAGTTGCCGATGCCGCTGTTCACATCCGAACTGATATTGGGCGCGTACCAGGTACCCAGGCTTGCGCCACCGAGCAGCTGGCCACGATCTTCCGCCATCATCAGGTTACGCGGCGTATGACAGGTTGAGCAGTGCGCCAGCGCTTCACCGAGGTAGGCGCCGCGGTTCCACTGATCGCTCTTGCTGCTGTCAGCCTGGTAGGGCTTGCCGTCGAGAAACAGCAGGTTCCAGCCCAGCATCGACAGGCGGATGTTGAACGGAAACGGCAGCTCGCTCTCGGGCGACGCCTGCTCCACCGGCTCAACACCCTGCATGAAGTAGGCGTAGAGCGCCTTCATATCCTCATCGGTGATCTTGGCGTAAGCGGTATAGGGCATCGCCGGATAGAGATGCGCACCATCGGCACGGATCCCCTCGCGTACGGCAGCATCGAATTGCTCGTAGGTGTACGAACCGATACCGGTTTTGGACGGCGTAATGTTCGGCGCGAAGATCTCACCCAGGGGCGTTTCGATCGCCTTACCGCCGGCAAACTCGGCACCGCCCTCGGTGGTGTGACAGGCGACACAGTCGCTGGCGGTGGAGATGTAGTGGCCGCGTTCGATCAGGGCGTAATCGCTTTCGGCGGCAATCGCCGCGCTACTCAGCGAACCCAGCGCCAACGCGGCGCTCAGCATCAGCGTCTGCTTCATGCCAGGTCCTCCATGATGAACTCCGCGGTACGCAGGCCCACGGCCACGGCGGTCAGCGTGGAGTTGACGGTCGCTACTGTGGGCAGCACGCCGGTGCCGGCCAGGAACAGGTTCTCATGGTCGTGGGAACGGCCTTCACCGTTACAGACCGTGGTCGCCCGGTTGTTGCCCATCCCCAGGGTACCGGTGATGTGGTTGGCCAGGCTGAACTTGTTCTCGTCCATAAACTTGATATTGGTGCCACCCAGACCTTCGGCGATCTCCTGGAACACTCGACGGGCGCGGGCATTACCGCGGCGGGTGTAATCATCCACCGAGAAGTAGAACTTGGGATTGGGGATACCGAGGGAGTCGCGACGATCACCGAGCATCACCCGGTTATTCGGGTCCGAAAGCTGCTCAACGATATTCTTAAGCCCCAGAGTCACTGAGGACTGCTGGCGGATACCAGCAATCAGATCCTTGCCGTAAACCCCCTGGCTGATCAGTTTGGAGGTCACTCCCGCCACCGGGTTGGAGTTGGAGAAGTCGATACGGAACGCAGCCTCTTCGCCACGCCAGTCGCCGTCGCGCTCACTCTGGATGGAGTATTCGCTGACAGGGCCGCGACCCGGCCAGATCTCCTCATCCACATCGAAGCTGACCTTGGTACGCGGATGGTCACAGAGGTTACGACCGACCATATCGTTGCTGTTGCCGATACCGTTGGCGAACTTGTCGCTGGTGGACATCAGCATCAGTTTCGGTGTTTCGATGGCGTTGGCTGCCAGCACGAAGATCTTGCCGGTGACGCGATGGCTTTCTTTGTTCGGCGTGTAGTAATGCACCGCCTGTATCTTGTCGTCGGCGCCGTGCTCGATCTTGTAGACCACCGCCTCGGTGATGATCTTTGCGCCGGCGCGCTCTGCCGCCTGGGCTGAGATACCGCCGTGATACTGGGCATCGATCGGGCAGACCGGCATGCAGTTGTTGTTGCCGCAGCAGGCCGGGCGACCGTCGTAGTTACGGCTGTTACGTGCCGAGGTGTTGGTGGTGACCTCAAAGCCCAGAGGAGCAAGGCGATCACGCACACGCTGGTGTGCCCAGGATGGCGTCACCGGCTCCATCGGAAACGGCTTGGTACGGGGCGAGCCGTTATTCAGCGGCCCGGAAACGCCCATCTTCACTTCGGCTTCGTAGTAGAACGGCTCCAGGTCGTCGTAGCTGAACGGCCAGTCACGACCCACGCCGTATTTGCTCTGCAGCTGGAAGTCGTTGGGCAGGTAGCGCCAGGCCATGCCGGCCCAGTGCCAGGAGGTGCCGCCCACACCACGGATATAGGACGCGGAGTAAGGAACCGGCCCCTCCTGCTGGAAGTAGCCGTTGTCCTTGCGCGGTTCCGGTGCCCAGTCGTTATAGGGGTAAGGCGCCATGAAATCGCTTTTGTTGGTCTCGTGACGGAAACGCGCCACCACCTGGTTGCGGTCGATACGCGGACCGCCCTCCAGAATCATCACGGAGAGACCGCTCAGTGCCAGCTTTTCCGCCATCAGCGAGCCGACAATGCCTGAACCGACGATAACAACGTCGGCTGATGTAGTTTGCTGTGCCATAAAAACTCCTACGCCTTGGCCGGCTTGCTCTGCCAGATACCGTACTCACCCAGGGAATAGCTGGGCGGCTTGAGCACATCGGCAACGGCGACATACATCAGTGCTTCACTGAAAGCGATCAGCTCAAGGTCCTTGCCACTGCCGACCAGGCCTTCGAACCAGCCGGTGGCGATAGCCGGCGGCAGATCTTTCAGCTCGGGCGCTTCAGCTTCAACCCGCGCCTGAAGTTCAGAGACTGCAACCGCCTGATCGGTGATAAAACGATCAAGCTGCTTGATACGCCCGGCAAAGGAGTCGTCGTGCCGCACCAGGGCCAGGTAAAGACGTTCGGCCATGGCGGGCTTGAGGGCCGTATTGGCGGTGATCTGCTGGGACACTGCGATAAACGCCCGGTAGGCATCGCTGTCCGCCACGCTTGCTGGGGTGGTGCTGGCTAACGCATGGGGAATCAGGGTCAGACTGCCGGCCGCCAGGCTGGCAGCCAGAAAACCCCTGCGCGTCACACCGGTTTTGGAGTGATTGCTATTCATTTGATTCTTTAAACGGAGTGAGGAATAACTGAGAGGATAGTCCCGATTAAGAAAATATGCCCAACCGGAAAGCAAGCGCGGGATTCTAGCAGCGTTTTTTATCTATGGTGGGAGGTATTAACAAAGTTAAATGAAAAACAGAGTTTTATAAAACGACGTTATCCTGGAGAAAGGAGATAATCAGATCAATCGAGATGTACCGGGCATATAAAGCCTGACATAACACGCACAACAATAAGGGTTATCAATCAAGAAAAACTGTTCAATCATCGCCCATGCGGCGCATCGGCGGGCGCAATCCTGAAGCACCCTATCATTGCAGCATTCTCAAAGTGTAACAATTAATTTACACAAAGCGCTTTTTTCCCCTGCTTGGCGGGATGACTTATTACTGGAACTATCCCGCCAGGCATTTATTTATAACTGATAACTCTACATTGACTAAAATATTTTCCGGCAATCGCCCAAATCAATCGAATACCACTATTAAACAAATGGTTTTTTCTAGCCGGTTAATCAAGCCGGCTCATAGCGATATTCATTATTTGACTGTTCATCTTCCCTGTTGGCGACAACGTAGCGATCACGGCCTGAAGACTTGGCAGCATACAGAGCTTCATCGGCCCGGCGCAGCAGATCGGATGGCGTTTCGTCCGGCAGCAAGGCGGCCACGCCGATACTGGTGGTGAAGCCCACCTGTTCACCGCTGGGAATCCGCACCGGCGACAGTCGGCAGGCCGCACAGATCTGCTCGGCCATCTCTACCGCCTGCTCCGCAGCCTGCCCCGGCAGGATGATCAGAAACTCCTCACCGCCGAAACGCCCGGCCAGGTTACCCTTGCGATCACGCGCCTTGGGCTGCACCTGCTTGCGCAGAATCTTGGCAAACTGTTTGAGGACAATATCGCCGGCCGCGTGACCGTAGTTGTCATTGAAGCCCTTGAACTTGTCCAGATCCATCATCAGGATCGAGATCGGTCGTCCCTCTTCCTGGCACAGCAGCACGTCGCCCTCCAGGTGCTCCATCACCTGACGGCGGTTCGCGAGGCCAGTCAGCGCATCACGCGTTGCCTGACGATACAGCCCCAGCAACATGCCCAGCTGGTTGATCGAGGCCCAGCCCGCAATCACCGCCAGCACACCCAGCAGCCAGAGCGCGTTGAGCTCCGCGACACCGCCAAACTGGCCCGACAGAGTCTGTGTCAGCACCTCAATCAACATCACGGCAGCGGTCACCGCCACCACCTCAACCACGGTCAGCGGAAAGATCGCCTGCATGGCAACGATCATAAAGGGGAAAAACTGGTAGCCCGCCACCGAGTGTTCGTAGCCGGCCGTAAAGAGCACGGTGTTTGAATAGGTCTGAAAACCGGAAAGAATCATTATCAGCAGTGCCAGGCGCAGCAGCGCGCACCCCAGGTTATAGGGATGCTTGTACCAGACCAGCAGAAGCAGCAACGCACCGCTACTGATCACTCGCCCGATCGCTATGCTGTTCTGTACCTCCGCCGGCAACAGCAGTTGATCGACAAACACCCAGGCTGTCTGCAATACGGCCAGCAGCAGCGCTATCAGGCGTACGCGTCTGTACAGATGATGCGCACGAGTCTGATTGAAATATCGCGAATGCCGCGATACCGAAAACACATCCAATATATCAAGCAACATTTTGACCAAACCCGCCCTCAAACCTTCCATGTAACCAGCGAAAACAACCCTGTTTTTAACCCTACTCTGTTTTAAATCAGCCATCCTTGCGTGGCGTCATCACTTTCACAAACTAGGCGCTGTGTAATAACATGCATAGACCCAACCTGGCCAGTCAGGCCCTGTTTCAGAGCCCCGCGCTCAACATAAATGCATTCCAGGGTGATTAGCGTGACCGAGAACCAAAACGAACGCCGCCGTTTCAGCCGAATCCGGTTTGATGCGGGCTGTGAACTCCATACTCCCAAGGGACCTGCGGAGGTACAGCTGGTGGATATCTCGCTGCGAGGTGCCCTGATCGAGTCAGCCCGGCCGCTGCAGCTGGAACCCGGCGAGACCGCCGAGCTGCATATCTACCTGGCCAACGACATTCTGATCCGCATGCCCGGCACGGTGAAACATATCGAAGGCGAGCAATACGGTTTCGTGGCCGGCGATATGGAGATCGAGAGTGTCAGCCACCTGCGCCGTCTGGTGGAGCTGAACCTGGGCGACGAAGCCCTGCTGGAGCGCGAACTGGAAGCGATGCTGGATAACTGATCCGCCTGGATCAGCTCCAGCGGTTTGCGCACCGCTTTCCTCTCTCTTGCCGCCTCTATTGCGCTTTCCTTGCGCTTATTCTGCGTATTGAAGACCTGTCAGAACTGATCAACTGCGCCCTTCAGCCGAGAGGTGCAGAGATATGTTTCTGTCGCGCATCGGTTGGCGTCAGTCCAAACTGGCGACGGAACACCCGCGCAAAATAGGCCTGGCTGGAAAAGCCGCACTGATAGGCCACATCGGCGATACCGTAGCCATTGCGGCGGGGATCGGTCAGCAGGGCCCAGGCCTGCTGTAGACGCTGATCCAGCAGATACTGGCGCGGGGTCAGCGCCTCTTCCGAGAACAGCCGGTTAAGATGACGGCTGGTGATTCCTAACGCAGCGGCCACCTCTTCAACGCCGAGATCGGCTCTACCGAGGTTCTCATCCATATACTGTTTGGCCATCAGGCGGTGATGCATGGCGACGGACGATGCATCGCCCGCCGAATTCTGTCGCACCAGCATGGCGTCGATCAGGCGCCAGGCCTGACGCTGAAAAGCTTCGGCCTCACCAGCATCAGGCGTCTGCATAAAACGGTTTACCTGACGGTAGAGGCTGCGGATCAGCAGGTTGACCAGGCGATCATGGGTGTCGATGCGCAGCGGACTGTCGAAGCTGTACTGTGAGTGCTGATGGAATTTTTCCAGCGGGATATCGATGGTGAGCTGGTGCATCTGGTCGGTGAAGCCAACGAGATAGGGCCGGTCGGTGCGATACAGCAGCGCATACTGACCTTCGAGCATTTCACAGCTTTTGCCCTGATGGAAAAAGGCGTTCTTGCCCATGCCAATAGAGACCAGCACCGACTCTTTCGGCTCGGCCTGGACCAGGGTCAGATCACGTTCAACCACATGACCATTGCCCTCGATCCAGTTCAGCTTCATGCCGTCCAGGTGCAGGCTGTGCTGGGTGGCGGCCAGCCCCTCCGGCACGTAGGAGGAGCAGCGGATACCGACAAAATGGCTGGCGTTAAACTGGTCCCAGTACTGAAACCGCTGCTCCGGCGCTACATTCCGGGTAGAGGCTGTCTGGACGGTGAGAGTCGCTGGATGCTGCATAATAGTTATTCTCCGAAGCCAGTCTCCGCCGGCTATCGCTACGTCTCAACTCACTGAACGTCTGGTGCTAATTAACCGAAAAAGCCTGATCCAGGTCAATAATTGACGGCAGAAACTGCGTTTTCAGCGCTCTTTTATGTCCGAAAAATACAAACATCCGGTCCGGTTTTCACAAAACCAGGGTTTGCCTCCAGCCTAGACTGTCGCTTCCTATAACAACAATGCTGAAGGTCCCCAAATGCCGGAGCTTGCCAAATCAGAATTCTGGAAAGATATCCCCGCCATCCCCAACTGCTTCAAGCCGGACGCCAAGCCGGAGGTGTATATCTCCAATGCGCCCACCGAAGACGAAAAACTCTACGTCCCGTTTACCGAAACCGTCTCCTCACGCCCGTTGTGGATCTCGCCAACCGAGAACCGCTGGTGCGATATTCTGATGGCCAAGAGTGCCGGGCTGGTCAATCGTCATTACCACCCGCATGAGGTATTTGCCTACACCATTTCGGGCAAATGGGGTTACCTAGAGCACGACTGGACCGCCACCGCCGGTGACTTTGTTTACGAGACTCCGGGCGAGGGCCACACCCTGGTCGCCTACGAGCACGAAGAGCCGATGCGCGCCTTCTTTATCGTCAAGGGCCCGCTGATCTGGCTCGACGAAAAAGGCGAGACCGAGGGCATTTTCGATGTGCATGACTACATCGCCATGTGCCGTGAGCACTACGAAAAAGTCGGCATCGGCGCCGCCTACGTCGACACCCTGTTCCGCTGATCTCCGTCCGTCTCAATCCCAACGTTGTACCGCACGCGGTATCGCGCTGCGTGCGGTCAGGAGAACACCCCGGTGAACAACAATAAATACGCCACTTACGAAAATGTCCTGCTCAGCGTCCTGTTCCTGACCTTCGGCTTTGTGTTTTTCGACCGGCTGGCGCTGTCTTTCCTGTTCCCCTTCATGGAGGAGGAACTGCAACTCAGCAACAGCCATCTGGGGCTGCTGTCTTCGGTCCTGGCGCTGGCCTGGGCCGTCTCCGGTGCGCTGGTCGGCGCCTGGTCCGATCGCATCGGCAAACGCAAGCCGATCCTGATTGTCGCCATCATCCTGTTCTCGCTCTGTTCGGCTCTGTCCGGCATGGTCACAGGCTTTATCAGCCTGCTGATATTCCGCGCCGTGATGGGCCTGGCCGAGGGACCGATACTGCCGCTGTCGCAATCGATGATGGTGGAAGCCTCGTCACCGCATCGTCGCGGTCTGAACATGGGCCTGCTGCAGGGGTCGGCCGCGGGTCTGCTTGGAGCGGTTATCGGGCCGCCAGTGATCATCGCCATGGCGGAAGCCTGGGGCTGGCGTCAGGCATTTATCCTGTCGCTGATTCCCGGCCTGATCATCGCCTTTCTGGTGTGGAAATACGTTAAACCGGATACTGCCAGCCAGAGCGCCAGCCAAACTGCGGCTCAGCCCGTGGATCAGTCGTTGGATGGAAGCGCGGATCAGGAAGAGCCTAAACCGCGCGGCCTCAAGGCTTATACAACGCTGCTGTCCAACCGCAATATTCTGCTCTGCACCCTGATCAGCTGCTTCTACCTGACCTGGTTCGTGGTACTGATCTCCTTCACGCCGACCTTCCTGGTCAAGGTGCGTGGTTTTGAGCCCGCCACCATGGGCAGCATCATGAGCTGTCTGGGCGTGGCCTGGGTGATCTGGGGCTTTGTCGTCGCCGGCGTATCGGACCGGATCGGTCGCAAACCCACACTGGTCATTTTCACGCTGCTGGCGGCCTGCTGCCCCATGGTGCTGCTCTACAGCGAAACGCCCATGGTGATGGGTGCGCTGGTGATCCTGACCTATACCGGCCTTGGCTGCTTCACCCTGTTTATGGCGACCATCCCCGCGGAGACCGTCTCCCGCGGCCAGATCGCCACCGCGCTGGGCCTGATCATGGGCATAGGCGAGCTGATCGGCGGGTTTGTCTCCCCCACCCTGGCCGGCTTCGCCGCCGACCAGTACGGCCTGCAGATCGTCATGTTTGTCAGCAGTGGCGCCGCTATTGTCGCTGCTGCCCTCTCGCTGCTGCTGAAGGAAACGGCTCCCGCCGTCCTGGCGCGCCGCAACCAGGCTCAGCCAGTCGCTGACGACACTGAAACCAACAGCCCCGCCTACCTGAGGAATAACGGATGAAGGTATTACGCTGGCACGGCGCCAGAGATCTGCGCGTAAGCGAAGTTCCCGCCGCCGTGAACCGGGATAACGAAGTACTGGTGCAGGTGGCTTACTGCGGAATCTGCGGCAGCGATCTTCACGAGTACCAGGATGGCCCACACGCGATACCCTGCGGCTCGGTGCATCCGGTATCCGGAGAACAGGCGCCGCTGACCCTGGGGCATGAATTCTGTGGCCAGGTGGTGGCCGTGGGTGATCATGTCCGCGGCGTCCAGGTGGGCGACCGGGTCGCCATCGAGCCGGAATACCGTTGCCAGGAGTGTCGCTACTGCCTGGCCGGCGATTACAACCTGTGCGAATCCATGGGTTTTATCGGCCTGATGGGTAACGGCGGCATGGCCGAACAGGTAGCCGTTCCCGACTATATGCTGAACCCGCTGCCAGACAGTGTCAGTTACCGCCAGGCGGCGGTACTGGAACCTGCGGCCGTGGCCGAGCATGCGCTGAACCAGAGCTCGCTCCAGCCCGGCGGCCGCTGCCTGGTGATCGGGCTTGGTCCTATCGGGCTGCTGCTGATCATGCTGGCACGGCTGAGAGGCATCCAAGAGATCTGTGCGGTCGACGTCAGCCCGGAGCGCCTGGAAAAGGCCCGTCAGCTTGGCGCCACGAGCGTTTTGGACGGCCGCCAGGATGATCTGCACGCACTGCTGCAGCAGCTCTCCGCCGGCGGCTTTGACACGGTGTTTGAGGCGGCTGGCAGCCAGGCCACCTTCACCACCGCACTGCAGGCAGCCAAGAAAGGCGGCGAAGTGGTGCTGGTCGGGCTGATGGGAGAGATAAGCCTGGATGCCTTCGACCTGGTGAACAGGGAGATACGGCTGCAAACCTCGGTGGGCTACCGCGACGTCTATCCTGCGCTGATCAACCACATCGCCGAGGGCCGCTTTGATCCTGCGCAGATCGTGACAAAGACCGTCGATCTGGATAACGCGCTGAGCGGTGGCTTTGACGCCCTGCTTGCCAGCAAGGATCAGATCAAGGTGCTCATCAACCCGAACCCTTCGCTTACTGAACAGGAGTATCCACTGCATGTCTGACTACATGTCTGACCCCATTTCTGAGAAGGCGGTTTTTGCCCCCGGATTCATGTCCGGCAAGACGGTGTTCATCACCGGCGCCACCTCCGGTATCGGTGCGGCCATGGCCGTAGCCTACGCCGACGCCGGTGCCAGAGTGATTGCCGCCGGCCTTAACCCCGCCGGTGAACATGCGCCTTCGCACCCGAATATCGAGCTGCTGGATCTGGATGTCACCGATACCGATGCGCTACAGAGCAGTATCCGTGCGGCCGAGGGACTGGCGGTATTGATCAACTGCGCCGGTATCAGTCGCAACCGCGATGAGTATCAGCTCAGTCAGTTCGACAAGGTGCTGTCGGTGAACCTGCGTGCCGCCATGGTCGCCAGCGAGACCGCCCGCCCGATGCTGGCCAAGACCGGCGGCTCAATCATCAACCTGGCCTCCATGTTCAGCACCTTTGGCTCCAAGGATCGTCCTGCCTACTCCGCCAGCAAGGGCGCCATCGTTCAGTTGACGCTGTCACTGGCCGAGGAATATGCCGCCGAAGGGGTGCGCGTGAATGCCATCGCACCGGGTTGGATCGATACCCCGCTGGGTGAGGGGCTGAAGGCCGACAAGGTCGCCTCCGGCCGTATCCTGGGTCGCACGCCGATGGCGCGCTGGGGTCTGCCGGAAGAGGTAGCCAGCACCGCTCTGTTCCTGAGCAGCCCGGCCGCCAGCTTTGTCACCGGAGTGACTCTGCCGGTGGATGGAGGCTATCTCTGCACCGGTGCCTGAAATACAGAAGACCGCTGATGGCAAGTCAGCGGTCTTTACTTAGACACCTGTGCTAACTCAGATCGCGTCCAGCGCCTGAGACAGGGTATCCACACCGACGATCTTGATGCCGGGCACACCCTCTTTGGGCGCATTGGCACGCGGTACGATCGCCCGCTTGAAACCGTGTTTGGCGGCCTCGCGGATACGCTCCTGGCCATTGGGCACCGGGCGGATCTCGCCGGACAGACCCACCTCGCCGAACACCATCAGATCCTGCCCCAAAGGACGATCCCTGAAGCTGGATACCACGGCCAGCAGCAGCGCCAGATCCGCACTGGTCTCCAGTACCTTGACGCCACCCACCACGTTGACGAACACATCCTGATCGCCGGTCATCAGGCCGCCATGACGATTCAACACCGCCAGCAGCATCGCCAGACGGTTGGCCTCAAGACCCACCGCCACACGGCGAGGGTTGGACAGGTGCGAGGTATCCACCAGCGCCTGCAGCTCCACCAGCAGCGGGCGGGTGCCTTCCCAGACCACCATCACCACGCTGCCGGCACTGGGCTCGGCGCCGCGGCTTAAGAAGATCGAGCTGGGGTTTTTCACCTCTTTCAGGCCAGTCTCCATCATCGCGAACACGCCCAACTCATTGACCGCGCCAAAGCGGTTCTTATGGCTGCGCAGGGTGCGGAAACGGCTGTCAGAGGAGCCCTCAAGCTGCAACGAGCAGTCGATCATATGCTCCAGCACCTTGGGGCCGGCCAGGGAACCATCCTTGGTGACATGGCCCACCAGGAACAGCACCGTGCCGGTCTGCTTGGCGTAGCGGGTCAGAAACGCCGCGCTTTCGCGTACCTGGGACACCGACCCCGGCGCCGACTGCACATCGGAGACATGCATCACCTGGATGGAGTCGATCACCAGGATCTTCGGTTTGAGCTGATCCGCCACATCGCAGATCGTCTCCACCGAAGTCTCCGACAGCATCTTCAGCTGGTCCGCCTTCAGCCCCAGACGGGACGCGCGCATCGCCACCTGCTGCAAGGATTCCTCACCGGTGACATAGAGCGCTGGCATCTGCGCCGCCAGGTAGCAGGTGGTCTGCAGCAGCAGGGTACTTTTACCGGCACCGGGATGGCCGCCGATCAGCACCGCCGAACCCGGCACCAGGCCACCGCCAAGCACACGATCCAGCTCACCGACGCTGGTGGGGATGCGCGGCATCTCCTCCAGGTTTACGTCGGCAAGGCTGACCACCCGATCCTTGCCAGCCCCGCCGGCATAACCTTCAAAGCGGGCATTGCGCACACCCGCCTGGGCGCCACCGGCCGGCGCCTGAGAGATGCGCACCTCGGTAATGGTGTTCCAGGCCTTGCACGCGGTGCACTGCCCCTGCCACTTGCTGTAGTCCGCGCCGCAGTCATTGCAGACATAGGCGGTTTTTGCCTTGGCCATAAACTCTCCTGAATTCGCTGAGGCGATTGTAACGGAAACCAGCGGCACACCGAACCGGGCTTAATTGCTACATCCTGATGACACATATTGCCGAAGCCCTGTCACCCAGTGCCAAGCCTGGCGCGAAAACGGAGTAGTTAAATGAAGTGGTCATTCAATTACGAACCCAACATTTAGACATTCGATCGAGGGATAAGATGTCCACTCAGGAATACGACTACATTATCGCGGGTGCGGGCTCTGCAGGCTGTGCCGTCGCCTACCGCCTGATTGAAAACGGAGCAGGAAGCGTGCTGTTGCTAGAGGCCGGTGAAAAGGACTCCAGCATGTTTCACAAGATCCCGGCCACGGTGGTCAAGGTGTTCCAGCAGAAGTCCTGGCCCTATATGACCCTGCCGCAGAAGCATGCCAACAACCGCTCCATGCTGATCGCCCAGGGCAAGGTGCTCGGCGGCGGCAGCTCGGTAAACGGCATGATCTACATCCGCGGCCAGCACCAGGACTATGACGACTGGAAAGAGAAATGGGGCTGCGAAGGCTGGGGCTACGAAGACGTACTGCCCTTCTTCCGCAAGGCGGAAGCCAACGAAAGCCTCGGCGACCGCTACCACGGTGAAGAGGGCCCTGTGCCGGTGGGCGAAAACCGCTTCCGTCATCCGCTGACCCAGGCCTGTATCCGTGCCTGTGCACAGATGGGTCTGCCTTATACCAACGACTTTAATGGTGCGACCCAGGAGGGCGCGGGCTTCTACCAGACCACCATCCACAAGGGTGAGCGCGCCAGCACCTCGCAGACCTACCTGAAACGCGTGGCCGGCAACCCTAAACTCACCGTGCTGACCCACGCCCTGGTGCACCGGGTGGATATCGACGGCAAACGCGCCAGCGGCGTCACCTACTCCATCAAGGGCGGCGCTCCGATCACTGCAAAGGCGCGCAAGGAAGTGATCGTCAGCTCCGGCACCTTCGGCTCCGCCAAGATCCTGATGCTCTCCGGTATCGGCCCCAAGGAGCACCTGGAGTCGGTGGGCGTCAAAACCAAGCTGGACCTGCCGGTGGGCAAGAATTTCCACGACCACCTGCACATGTCACTGAACGCCACTATCAATGAAGATATCAGCCTGTTTCAGGAAGATAAGGGCATCAGCGCCGTCAAGCATATGCTGCAGTGGCAGATGTTCCGCTCCGGTCTGATGACCAGCAACATCCTCGAGGGCGGCGCCTTTGTCGACAGCGAGGGCGTGGGACGTCCCGATATCCAGCTGCACTTCCTGCCGCTGCTGGATAACTTCGACAACACCCCGGGTGAAAAACCGGAAGCGGAAGCCCACGGTGTCTCGATCAAGGTGGGCCATCTGCGCTCCAAATCCCGCGGCGAAGTGCGCCTGAAAAGCAGCGATCCTAACGAACTGGTCGAGATCGACGCCAACTTCCTCTCCAAACCGGAAGACCTGGAAAACCAGATCCGCGCCGTCCAGACCGGACTCAAGGTGCTGGAGATGCCATCCCTGAAACGGATCGTCAAACGCGTCATCGAGCCCGACAACATCGCCATCGATGACAAACAGGGCCTCGAGGCGTTCGTACGCGAGAACATCAAGACCGTCTACCACCCGGGCGGCACCTGCAAGCTGGGCACCTCCACCGAGGATTCCGTGGTGGACCTACAGCTGCGCGTTCACGGTGTGGATAACCTGCGCGTGGTGGATATGTCGATCTGCCCGCAGGTCCCCAGCGGCAACACCAACGCCGTGGCGATGATGATCGGCGAGCGCGGCGCCGACCTGATTCTGCAGGCCCAGTAATCGCTCCGGTTCAAACTAATAAGCAACGATTTCGAGAGAGAAAACCCATATGTCACAGATAGAGATTCTCGACAGCGTCAAAGCCTACCTGCAGCGTGAGCACGGACAGTTCATCGCCGGGGAAGCCAGCCGCGCCAGCGACACCGCTAAAATCGACCTGATCGACCCCGCTACCGAACAGCCTCTGGCCCAGGTGGCCAGCGCCAGTACAGCGGAACTGGATGCCGCCGTGGCCAGCGCCAAACGCGCCTTCAAGGGCGAATGGGCGCAGAAAACTCCGTACGAGCGCGGCCAGCTGATCAACCGCTTTGCCGATCTGATCGAAGCCAACGGCGAAGAGCTGGCCCAGCTCGAAACCCTCTGCAGCGGCAAATCGATCCACCTGTCGCGCATGCTGGAAGTGCAACAGAGTGCTCAGTCGCTGCGCTACTACGCTGGCTGGGCCACCAAGATCTCCGGTGAAACCCTGACTCCCTCCTTCCCGTCGATGCAGGGCGAGCGCTACAGCGCCATGACCCGTCGCGAACCGGTGGGCGTGGTCGCCGGCATCATCCCCTGGAACTTCTCGGTGATGATCGCCAACTGGAAAATCGGCGCAGCGCTGGCCACCGGCTGCACCATCGTCCTCAAACCCAGCGAGTTCACCCCGCTGACGCTGCTGCGCCTGGCCGAGCTCGCGATTGAGGCAGGCATCCCCGCCGGGGTGATCAACGTGCTCAACGGCGAAGGCGCTATCGGCCAGCAGCTGATCGAACACCCGGATGTCGCCAAGGTCTCCTTCACCGGCTCCGTGCCCACCGGCATGAAAGTGGGTCAGACCGCCATGGCGGCCAACCTGACCCGCTGCACCCTGGAGCTGGGCGGCAAGAACGCCGCGGCACTGCTCGCCGATGCGGATATCGACCGCGCCGTCGGCGGTCTGCTGCAGACCGGCTATGTGCACCAGGGCCAGGTCTGTGCCGCTCCAGAACGTGTCTTTGTGCATCGCTCCCGCATCGATGAACTGACCAGCAAGCTGGCCGCGGGCCTCAGCCAGGCGAAGATCGGCTCACCGCTGGACGAGTCGGTGATGTTCGGCCCGATCTCCAACAAGCCGCAGTTCGACAAGGTCTGCCATTACCTGGAACAGGCGAAGCGTGAAAGCCGCATCGTCTGTGGCGGTAACGCCCTGGATCGTGCCGGCTACTTCGTCGAACCCACCATCGTGCAGGCCAGCTCCGCCAGCGAAACGCTGATGCGGGAAGAGACCTTTGGCCCGGTAATCTCGTTCATGCCCTACGATGATGAGAGCGAGCTTTTGGGCCTGATCAACGACTCCCCGTTTGGCCTCAGCGCCAGCGTCTGGACCAACGACCTGAGCAAGGCGATGCGGATGATTCCGGAGATCGAAGCCGGCACCGTCTGGGTCAACATGCACACCTTCGTCGATCCCTCCGTGCCGTTCGGCGGCCTGAAAAGCTCCGGCCTCGGCCGTGAGTTCGGCAGCGCCTTTATCGAGGACTACACCGAGCTGAAATCGGTGATGCTCTGCTACTGATATCGGCCAGATAGCGCCTGCCAGGGCGTTATCCTCCCTGCCGGCAGGGCTGCGCCGGAGACGGGTCAAAGCTGGAATAATAATTGCTTATTCAAGTGAATATTTTCCTAATATTTCGACCAGTTTCCGGCGTTATCGCCGGCCAAGCAGGGAGATTTACCCGATGTCGATCAATACTGATCTCCATCAGTGGGACCACGCTGTACGCGAGATCTGCGGTGAGTTCACCACCACTCCCAATCCTTGCGCGCCGTTTATCGGCCAGATCAAGCTGAAAAACCTCGGCGGCCTCGGCGTTGCCCACATACAAACCAACGCCCAGCGCGTAGAACGCCGCATCAGCGACACCCAGAACGACGAACACTGCTTCTTAATCCTTCAAACTCAAGGGGTTATGGGGTTCGATAACAAGCAGAATACGGAGTTCGATCTGCACCCCGGCGAGATGGCGCTCACCGACTCACGTCTGGCCTTCGACATGATCCCCCGCGGCCTGGTACGCCAGATATCGGTTCACCTTTCCCGCGACCGACTGCAGCAAAGCCTCGGCAAGATTCCCCACTTCGGCAAGATCTCCCAGAACAGTCTCAGCGGTCAGTTACTGCACACTATGCTGCTGCAATTAAGCTTCGAAAATGCACCATTTAGTGCGAGCACGCCTGATGGCTGTGCACTTCAGGAAGCGATTACTGCGCTACTGAAACCGGCGCTGGAAAACCAGGATGTAGAAGCAGCGGATCTGCCGCTGAGACTGCTGGCGGAGCGCTTTATCCGTCGCTATCTCAATGACTATCGCCTGTCACCGGAGTTTCTCGCCAGGGAGCTGAACATCTCCAAGCGCAAGCTTTACCGGGCATTTGAACATAACGGGGAAAGTGTGGCGCGCTACATTCTCAACCTGAGACTGGAGCAGAGCAGAATGGACCTGGTCAGGGCCGACCAGGAGCAGCAGACCATTACGGATATTGCGTTTAAGTGGGGGTTTTCGGATGTGTCCCAGTACTCCCGGGCGTTCAAACGCCAGACAGGGCTTTCACCCAGCGAGTACCGCCAATCACACGAGTGCCGGCTCTGATGGCCGGCACTTCTGATCGCTGTAAACCTTGGCTATCAGGCTGAGGCCAAAGCCCCCTCGAACCAGCGCGCCAGCGCCAGCAGACTATCATCATCATGGGCGCGACCAACCAGCTGCACACCCAGTGGCAGCCCTGCTTCATCGACCAGACCCGGCAATGAAATCACCGGTAGCCCCATCGCCTGCCAGGGGCGACTCATATGCGGCGCACCGGTCTTTTCATGCCCCAGGGGCGCCACACCGGGCGCGGCCGGCGCCAGGATCGCATCCACATCCGCATAGCGCTGCCAGAGCGCTTCGCCACCGACGGCCGCCGCGTTCAGGGATTCCAGATAAGCAGCACGCTCCATCACCAGGCCTGAGCTGATCAGATCCTGCAGCGGCTCGCTGAGCAGTTCTGGCTGGCGGGATTCCACCGCCAGGTTGCGGGCGACTTCGTAACCCATGATCTGAATGTGGTGCTGCACCATCTGGGGCAGAAACTCCTCATCCTCGAACTGCACCAGCTCGACGCCCTGCCCTTCCAGCAGTGCCGCGGCCTGATTGATCGCTTCAACCATGGCAGGATCGGTTTCACCGACTTTATCGCCCTGACAGATCAGCACCTTGCGGGGCTTCACCGCATCGGCCTGCGCCAGCGGGTCGTTCTGGCGCAGCAGAATGGCGCGCATCAGCTCGATATCCTCAACCGAACGCGACAGCAGTCCGAGGGAGTCCAGCGATTGCGCCAGCGGCTGGCCGCCGCGCAGGGAGAACTCGCCTCGGCTACCCACATAACCGACGCTGCCGCAGTAAGCCGCCGGACGAATCACCGACGCCGCCGTCTGGGAACCCAGCGCCAGCGGCACCATGGCATCGGCCACCGCGGCGGCGGAGCCGCTGGAAGAACCACCGGGCGTGCGCTCTAGATCCGCAGGGTTCCTGGTTTTACCGGGCTTGAAGTAGGCAAACTCGGTGGTGACGGTTTTTCCGAGCACTATGCCGCCGGCCGCACGGATCAGAGCGACGCAGCTGGCGTCATCCACAGGCATGCGGCCCTTGTGGATAGGCGAGCCCATCTCGGTGGGCATATCCGCCGTATCG
This sequence comes from Marinobacterium lutimaris, assembly GCF_900108065.1. Lineage (GTDB taxonomy): Bacteria > Pseudomonadota > Gammaproteobacteria > Pseudomonadales > Balneatricaceae > Marinobacterium_D > Marinobacterium_D lutimaris. Next base: position 235,950 of record NZ_FNVQ01000005.1, read on the forward strand.
ATGATGTCCTTGATCCCCACCGGCAGACCTTTCAGCGGGCTCTGCCGATAAAACGCCTCGTTACTCAGATACTGATCGAGAAACGCCTCGCGGCTCAGGCTGTATTGCCAGGCACCGACTTGCGGCTCGCGCGCCTCGATACGGTCAAAGCAGGCATTAATCACATCAACGGCCGTGCACTCGCCGTTATCGATCGCCAGCAACGCCTGACGCAGGCCAAGTTCGTTCAACGCTTTTGCGTCAGGGTTGGGTTTAGGAGTAGTCATAATCACCTTCTCATTAAAGCTCGGCGGCCCCGGCGCTATCAGTCCGTGCGGAGCCTGTTCAATTCGTTGCCGGGAAACACCTCAGGGGCACGGGGTATATTGCTCGTCCAGCAGCCACTCGGGCCCCAGCTCATCGATACCCGGACAGCCCATCAGATTGAGGCAGCGCTTGAGTTCCTCATCGAGGATATCCAGCACACGGCCCGCCCCCTGAGTGCCGCCGGCAGCGACGCCATAGAGCGTGGAGCGACCCAGCAGCACGCCGTTGGCGCCCAGCGCCAGCGCCTTGACCACATCGGAGCCGCGGCGGATACCGCTATCCATCAACAGCTCTATACGCCCGCTCACCTGTTCGGCGATCCGCGCCAACGCCTGCAGGCCGGACATGGCGCCATCCAGCTGACGCCCACCATGGTTGGTCACCACCAGCGCATCAACGCCAAGGCTGATGGCCCGCTCGGCATCGTCGGGATGCAATACGCCCTTGAGCACCAGCCTGCCGGACCATTGATCGCGGATCCGCGCCAGCTTGTCCCAGTCGAGCAGCGGGTCCATCTGGTCACCGATAAACTTCATCGCGCCGAGCGCGCTGCGTTCCGACTCGGGGAGATAGGGTTCCAGGTTGCCCATCATCGGCACACCGGAGGGGATCATCACCCGACGCAGCCAGCCGGGATGGCGCAGCACGTCGAGCTTGTTGCGAAAACTGAGCTGACGGGGCCGGGCAAAGTTGCGCCGGTCCCATTCACGGTTACCCAGCACCGTGGCATCGCTGGTCACCAGCAGCGCCGCGGCATCAACCGCCTGGGCGCGTTTGATCATATCCACCTGCACGCGGCTGTCGCGCATGGGATAAAGCTGAAACCAGAACGCCAGATCCGGCGCTGCGGCACGCACCTGCTCCATGGTGGCGTTGGATACAGTACTAAGAGCCAGAGGAATCCCCTTGCGGGCAGCCGCTTTGGCCAGCTCGATATCCGCCTGTGGATAAAGCATGCCGTTAAAGCCGGTGGGCGCGATCGCCAGGGGCAGCGACGATGAGCAACCCAGCAGCTGCCGGGAAACCGCCGGCGGATGGCAGGGCTGCAGGGTCTTGGCCTCAAGTCCGTAGCGATCAAAGACGCTGCGGTTAGCGGCCAGCGTGACCTCGTTGTCGGCGCCTCCCGCCAGGTACTCCCAGGCGAAATGCGGCAGCTTATGCCTGGCCAGTGCAGCCATCTCCGCCACGCTCTGAATCCGCTCCATGTTGCTGCCGCGATAGAATCGACGCATGCCTTACTCCTGTGACTGAAACGCAAAAAGGGAGAGCCGGGCTCTCCCAAGGAAACTGCCGACGCTCAAATAGAAGGGGGGATATTCTTCCACGGCAGTTTCATGCGCTTCAATGCGCCGTTGGTTCCGCTCCGGGCGACAAGCAACGGCGGCATCAAAGCGCAGGGCCGGCCAGAGATCGACCGGCCCAAGGTTTAACGGTTAAACGCTTTACCGCTTTTAGAAGTTGAACGTGTAGGTGGTGATGAAACGATATTCATCGTAATCATCGGCCCAGCTACGTTTATGGGCGATGCTACGCAGGTCGAATTTCAGGCCTTTCAGCGCTGCGTTCTGCATCTCGTAGCTCACATAGATATCGCGTTCGGACTGGGACTCATCGGTGCCACCGGCGATATCGATATCGGTACCCTTGATGTAACGGGTGAACAGCTTCATGCCCGGCAAACCGAGGTCCTTGAAGTTGTACCCGTAACGCACACCCCAGGAGCGCTCGTCCGGCATGATGAAGGCGGCGGATGACCAGTGCACGGTGTAAGGCTGGGGCACGTAGCCGTTCAGCGTCGGCACCGGGCGGTCGCCCTTCACGTTCTGATAGCTGAGCGCGAACATGTGGTTACCGGCCAACAGGGTGGCCATGGTGCTGACCACATCCACATCCATGTCACCCTCATACTCCTTGCCTTCGCTTTCGTAATCGAAGTAGCGCAGGTCGGTCTTCAGCTTCATGCCGTTCTCGAAACCGGCCAGGTGCTCAAGTCCGTAGTAGTGCTGATCGTAGAAGTCGTTCAGTCGGCCGAAGAAGTAAGTACCCTTGATGTTCATCGGGAAGGAGTAGGTCGCACCGAAGAAATCCAGACCGTCGGAGCGGTTCTCATCCTGACCACGGAAGACGTAGAACTCCTCTTTATCTGAGGAATCACGGGTGACCGCTTCCCAGAAACGACCGGCGGTGAGCTCCAGGTTCTCGATCGCCGTGGAGTGCAGCATCGCACCCTCGTAGATGGTGTCGAGCACGCGGCTGTCATCATCCCAGGCCACCGGCAGATGCGGACGGTGATCACCGATGGTCAGCTCGGTTTCGCCATACTTGGCCTTCAGCGTCGCACCGGCACGGCCGTAACTGTTAGGGGTGTCATCCTTCTCGGCATCGTACGGCAGAGAGCCATCGTTACCCTCGGAATCAAAGATGTATGCACCGGTTGCAGACATGTCGAGCCCGAACTGGATCGTCGTATCCGTATAGCCGGAGAAAAACTGTAGATCCGCTGCCTGGGACCAGCTACCCACATCCGGAGTATCCCCGTCGTAGTTGCGGTCCAGGTAGAAGTTACGCAGATCCAGCTTGATCTTGCTGTCTTCCACAAAGCCCGCCTGAGCGGCCAGAGGAGACAGGAGCGCTGCCGCTACCGCCAGGGAGATCCCGGTCTTTCGCGAGTGATGCTTCAACATGTTCTAATCCTTCGATATATGTCGATGCGCTTGGCGCATGCGTTGGGTTACAACTTTTACCCACCGATCAGATGGATTTAAAAAGCCGACATCGGCATTTCTCGACACGTTGGGGCGCTTCGCTCACGAAAACGCGAGCAGCGTTTTTATAGGTATGTTGAATCTGTAATCTGCTCAGCTGGCGGCGACGGAACGCTCGCCCAGACAGTGATAGGCTCGGTTGAAATAGACCAGTGCCTCATCGCTGCCGCTCTGGCGGGCATCGACGATCTGGCAGTAAAACACCGTGTGCGAGCCCACCTCGTGCATATCCGCGATGCGGCAGTCGAAGTTCACCAGCGCCTCATCCAGTGCCGGCGCACCGGTGGTGAGATTGGTCCAGCCGTGGCTGGCAAAGCGCTCTTCGCTGGTCAGTTTCGGGTTGGCGAAATCGCCGGACAGCTTCTGGTGGCTGCCGGAGAGCACGTTGACGCAGAGCACGCCGTTTTTCTTGAAGTGCTCGTTGGCAAAGGAGTTACGGTTCATGCAGACCAGCAGGGTCGGCGGCTCCGCCGTGACGCTGGTCACTGCGGTGGCGGTAAAGCCGAACTTGCCGGCTTCGCCGTCGGTGGATATCACCGATACGGCGCCACCGAGCAGCGCCATACCGTTACGGAATGCTTCGAGATCGATCATTGTTCTCTCCTAAATTCGATGGCCGCTGGCTTAGAGATCGAGTACCAGACGCGGCGTTTTCGCCCGTGAACAGCAAATCAGCATCTGGTCGTTGTCCTCTTTCTCCTCATCGGTGAGGAAGACGTCGCGGTGGTCGGGAATACCTTCGTTCACATCGCACAGGCAGGTGCCGCAGGTCCCCTGCTCGCAGGACACCTTGATCTTCATGCCGGCCCGGTTCAGCGCCTGGGCGATACTCTCGTCCGGCTGCACGGTGACGGTGACGTCGCTGAGCTCGGCGTAAACCTCGAACGCCTCGCCGCCGGTTTCCACCTCCACCTGGAAGAACTCCTTGTGGATATGGTCTTCGACAAAGCCCTTGTCGCGGGCGCTCTGCATCACCCATTCCATGAAGCCGTTGGGGCCGCAGGTGTACATATGGGTGCTGTCATCGGCACCCTCGAAGGCGCTATCCAGATCGATGCTTCCGCCATCCTGCTCATCGTCAAAGTGGAAATGCACCTGGCTGGCAAAGGCGCTGGCGGCCAGGTCATCAACGAAAGCGCAGGTGGTGCGGGAACGGCCGCAGTAGTGCAGCTCAAACGCTTTGCCCGCTGTGTGCAGCGCATAGGCCATAGCGATCATCGGCGTGATACCGATACCGCCGCCGATCAGGATGGAGCGCTGCGCAGCCTCGGATAGCGGGAACAGGTTGCGCGGCGCGCTGATCTGCAGCTCGGTACCTTCATGCAGTCTGTCGTGTACCGCCACCGAACCACCGCGGGAGTTAGGGTCGCGCAGAATACCGACACGATAGGCGCTGGTGTCAGCCGGATCGTTGCACAGGGAGTACTGACGGATCAGGTCGTCGCCCAGATGCAGATCGATATGCGCCCCCGCCTCGAAGGCAGGCAGCGCTTTACCGCTCGGGTCCACCAGCTCAAGAGCCACTATCCCTTCGGCCTGCAGTTCACGTTTGCGCACTACTACACTCAGCAGTTCGTCAGTCATCGTATCTCTCCACCCGACACCCTTGGTCGGCACATCCAGCGCGCGGCTCAGCCGCGTCGCGATACAGTTTTCAATGGTTTCCAGACGGGCGTTCTGCGCCTTAGCGCATGAACAGGCCGCCGTTCACATCCCAGGTGGTCCCGGTGGTGAAATAGGCTTCAGGTCGCGCCAGCTGCACCACCATGTCGCCGATAAAGTCGGCATCGCCGAGACGCCCGGCGGGAATCGCCGCGAGCAGCGTCGGCAGGCGCTCTTCCGGTACCAGTGCCTTCACCATCGGTGAATCGATAGGACCCGGCGCTATGGCGTTGACGGTGACACCGCCGCTGGCCAGCTCTTTCGCGAACACCTTGGTCAGCGTCAGGATGCCGCCCTTGGAGGCCGCGTAATGCGCACCGGTAGAGGTACCGCCGTTCTGACCGGCCAGGGAGGCCATGTTGATAATGCGACCGTAGCCCTTGGAGGCCAGGTAGCCACCGATCACCTGGCAGCCGGCAAAGATGCCGCCCAGGTTGATGCTCACCACCTCGTTGAACTCCTCCAGGGAGATTTCCATCACCGGCGTGGCGCGGGTCACGGCGGCGTTATTCACCAGCACATGCAGCTCGCCCCAGCGTTCCAGCACGGCAGCCAGCGCTGTTTCGTAGTCGGTTTTACTGGCCACGTTGAGTGCCACCGCCATGGCGCTGTCGCCGCTTGCATCCAGCTGCTCCACCGCCTTCTGTGCCGCATCCAGGTTGATATCGCTGACCACTATCTTGTAGCCCGCCTGATGCAGGCGCTGGGCAATATGAAAACCCACCCCCTGGGCGGCGCCGGTAACCAGCGCCACCTGTGCTTGTGCTGTAGACATGGGCGACCTCTTAGAAAATGAAGCTGACGGTACGCAGGAAGCCATCGGCGTGAAGCAGCTTCACCACCTTGCGGTCCAGCTTGAAGCCGCCATCGACCGGCTTCAGGGTGTACTCCACGTTGGCCGGGTAGGTCACCAGCTTGCCGTGGCGCAGCTCGTTCAGCGTCATGGCGCAGCGGGCGATCACGACATCATCGCCGGCTTCCAGCACGCGGATACGGGACATCATGCGCACGGTGTAACCCACGGAGTTGGCGGAAACGGACTCGCCGTTTTCCAGACGTGCTACGCGCATGCGGCGCATGTCGGCGTCATCCAGCGCCAGATTCACGGTGTTCAGGTAATCGGTTTCATCCAGGTCTGTGGGCACGATGTACAGCCCCTTCTCGGTCCACAGAGACAGCCAGTCCTGGTAGCCCTTGTGATCCAGCAGGTCCGCTTCGTAACCGATAAATTCGGTGACCTGGGCGAGCAGTTGGGTATTGGATTTCATGCTTACTTCTCCTCGGCGTTGGCTGCGGCGGACATCACCTGCTTGTATTTGCGGTAGGCGCCGCGCATACCGGTTTCGGAACAGACCGCACCCTGGGGGTTGCCGTCTTCCGAGGTGCGCAGTTTGGTCATACCGCGGTTCACCAGGATCCAGCCGTCTTCGCCAGCCATGGAGCCTTTCTGCACACGTTCCCAGGCCTCACCGTCATCCGGCGTACCGAAGCCCATGGGGCCCTGGAAGTGCTCATGCAGACGCATGCGTTTCTGGTTGAACGCGGACGGCGCACCTTCGCCACCCAGCGCCACGTGCTGGATCTCGGTTTCATTCACGGAGACCGGACGCAGGACACGGAAGAACGCCATGGAGCAGGAGACGTTAGGGAACAGGTTGAGGTTGAAACCGGTACCGTGAGCCGCACGCACCAGCTTCTTCACTTCGTCTTCGTTTTTGCCTTCGTCGCGCAGCGCCTGGGCCAGCTCGCTGAAACGCTCCGGGATCGGCTGCTCCAGGTCCGCTTCCAGGTCCACCAGCTGCGGAATCATCACCATGACGCTGTGGCCATTGCCCAGATCTTCGACGAAGCCTTCGCCATCGAGGAAGTCGAAGATGTCAGCGGTGGCATCGTCCAGGGAGGTCACGAAGGACTTGTGCACGATCGGGAAGTGGTAGGCGTCGGTGGTGTTCTCGAGCTGGATCTTCCAGTTGCCCGGGAAGTTGAAACGGTGCTCGCCGAGCACTTTCACCGGGTAGCCGCCGCCCTGTTTCATAAACAGGTCGATCCACTTCTTGGCGCCGCCGAGGAACTCTTCCAGCGGCTCGATATCGTTGTTGAAGGTGGCGAACACCATGCCCTGGTAGGATTCCCAGCGCAGGCTCTCCAGCGGCATCTCTTCCTTGTTGAAGACGTTGTCGTACTCTTCCGGCTTCGGCAGCGCACGCAGCGAACCGTCCAGGCCGTAACCCCAGCCGTGGTAAGGGCAGGTGAAGGCGTTGGTTTTGCCCTTGCGGCCTTCGCAGACGGTGGCGCCACGGTGACGGCAGCGGTTCTGCAGCACGTGGATGTTCATCTTGCGGTCACGGCTCATGATCACCGGATGACGGCCGATCCAGGCGGTCTTGAAGCTGCCCTTCTCCGGCACTTCGCTTTCGTGGCCAACAAAAATCCAGTTCTTGTTGAACACCAGGTCCTGCTCTTCCTCGAAGATCTCGGTATCGGAATAGAGAGCTTTTTTAACGCGGCCGTTCTCGTCATCAACCATGTCGGCTGCGCGCTGGCCGATGCATACGGCATCGACATCTTTCATATCAATCAGGTCACTCATCGATCTATCTCACGTTAAATTCGGGTTGTCTGTCCGGGACTGGCGGCTGGCTACTTTTCCGGCACCGGCAGGTGCGCTTCACTGTTCCAGTGATCCACCGGGCGACTGAACAGGTTTTCGGTCTGAAAGTGCGCCATGCGCCAGCGCAGCCCTTGCGGCCCCTGCTCTCTGCGGAAATCGATCTCCAGCCGCGCGCTGTTCAGGTGCGAACCACCGGCACTGAAGGTGGACACCTGCAGCATGTTCCAGCTGCCGTGGGCCGAATCGCCCTCTACCCGGATCACTTCGGAGCTCAGGTAGTGGACGTTCACCGCGAAGTGGGCGGGCTCAACGCAGTACTTGCCCAGCATCGCCACGATCGCGTCACGTCCCTTATGCCCACCAAAGCTGTTGGCGTAACGGGCGCCCTTGCCTTCCCACACCGCGTCTTCGGTGAACAGGTCACCTAGCTCATCCATCGGTGTGCTGGCGTCCAGGTGATCGCACAGATCCATGTAGCGATTGATGCAGCGGCGGATCGCGTTTTCGCTTTCCAGTGCATCCACTCGCTCAAGCACGGCACTCAGGCTGGCGGTATCGACTTCACTCATTCCGGCTGACCTCAGGCGCGCTGCACGATCAGTTCACGGCCGATGCGGGCTTCCACCTTGGCGTAGCGCCACAGTTTGTAAGGGGTTTCACCCACGGCGGTGCTGCGGAAAAGGTTGCAGCAGGCACAGACGGTGTCATAGTCGGCCACATCGGCCAGCAGGTAGGTGGTCCAGGGATAGCCGGGGGACGGACCGACCATGCTCTGGTCGTCATCCATGTTGCCGATCACGCTGACACCTTCCATGTCGTGAATGCCGTTCCACATTTCGCCAAAGGCGGCCCAGACATCGAGCTGCTCTTCGCGGGGAGCGTCCATGAAGTTCTGGTTGATGCCCATGCAGAACAGGACTCGCAGGGGTTTCTTCTCGCTCATGTGTCTATCTCCTTTGAATTGATTGGAAAGCAGCCCTTAGAGGTAACCGGGCAGCGGATCGTGGCCAAAGAACATGGCACCGGCATTTTTCAGCGTGATGCGGCCCATAAAGGCGTGCTGGGTCACCATGCTTGAGTCGCGCAGAATGCGGGACAGCGGATGGCTGCTGAAGGCGCCGGTCATGCCGGTGACCTCGTAGGTGAGTCGAATCGCCTCGGCACACTCGTGCGCCAGGTTGGTGGTCGCCAGACGCACCAGGTTGGTCTGTTCGGGGGTCGGTTTGCCGCCGGCCAGCACCGCTTCCCAGGCTTCTTCGGTGGCCTGATAGAAGAAGGCGCGGGAGGAGCGCAGCTTGGCTTCCGCCTGGGCGATCTCGATCTGCGCGTACTCTCGCTCACCCAGGTTGGGCGCACCGGTTACCGATTTGCGGCCAGCCGCTTCGCCCTGGACCACATCCAGCGCTTCACGAGCCAGGCCCGCCGCGGTAATCGCCAGTACCTGAGCCGCGAAGGAGAGGCTCGGGTAACGGAAGAAATCGGAATCCAGGTTGGGCTCGCCGCCGCGGATAAAGGTCCACTCTTCCGGCACGAACTGGTTATCCACAACCAGATCGTGGGAGCCGGTACCGACCATGCCGATCACGTCCCAGTTGGGTTTGATGCTGACCTTTTCGGCCGGCAGCACCGCCATGCGCGGCAGCTTCTCATTGTCGTCTTTAATGCCGACGCCGATCAGCGATGCGCCCATGCTGCCGCTGCCAAACTTCCAGGTACCGCTGACCATGAAGCCGCCTTCAACGCGCTCCGCCCTCTGCGGCGGGAAGATCCCGCCGGCAAAGACCACGTCCGGACCGTTGGCCCAAACCTTGTCGATGGTTTCTACCGGCAGAGCCGCCAGGTAGGCCGGGTTCATACCAAAGCTGGCCACCCAGCCGGCGGAGCCGTCCGCTGCAGCAATCGCTTCGACCATCTGCAGAAACTCCATCGGGCTACGCTCATCACCGCCCAACGCTTTCGGAACCATGGCGCGATATACACCGATCTTCCGGAAACGTTCGATGATATCCTGGGAAATGTGCTGCTGATCCTCAAACTCCTGACGGCGCTTACGCACCTCTGCAAGCAGGTCATCGAACTCTGATCCACCCCAGAGCGATTTATCGATCTGATATCCAGACATGGTCTCTGGTCTCCTGTTACTCAACTTCTGCTCTGGTGCTGATCCGGCTGGCAATTGCAGACGCCACTGCACACAGCAGTTCATCGGCGCCGCGTGCCGCTACCAGCTGAAGACCCACGGGCAAACCCGCAGCGCTGACCAGAGGAATGGTGATGGCCGGATGGCCGCTAAGGTTGAAAGGTCGAACAAACCGGGTCATACCCAGCAGTGCGCGGGTATCACCCGCTTCAGAAAGAGGTGCCGGATAATCCGGCATGGTCGGTAGCGCCAGCACTTCACAGCACTCCAGTGCGGCATCCACCTCGGCGGTAAACACTTGGCGTAACGCTTCGGCCTGCTCCAGTTCGGCGTCGGTTGTCTGGCTGGCCGCCAACAGACGCTGAGCCACATCCTCACCGACAAGACCCGTGCCGACCCAGTCGCCACTGGCGACCCAGGACTCGCGATTGATCACCGTCATACCCGCATCGTAAGCCGCGACCATATTCGGAAGATCAACGCTTTTAGCGCGCATTTCGCTACCTGAAAGTGCATTTTCAACAACCGCTTTCACCTCCGGGTTGATCTCTTCGGCGGCGATATTGACGACTCCTATGCGGGCATCACTCACATCCGGCAGCTCGGCAAAGTCGCCGCACAGCACCTGCATCACGCTGATAAGCGTGGCCATATCGCGGGCAAACGGGCCTACGCAATCCAGGCTGGTCTGCGCCGGCATCACGCCTTCGCGGCTGACGCGACCAAAGCTGGGCTTGAGTCCGAAGACACCACAGCAGGCTGCCGGTGTACGGATGGAGCCACCGGTATCGGTACCGAGCGCCGCCTGACAAAGCCCTGCTGCAACGGCAGCGGCGGAGCCACTGGATGAACCACCCGGTACACGATCGGGAAAGCAGGGATTCTCGGGCGTTCCGGTCCAGTGATTGATTCCGGTGGTACCGAAGGCGAGCTCGTGCAGATTGGTCTTGCCGTTGATATGCCAACCGGCATCCAGCAGGCGATGAACAACCTCAGCATGGGACTGAGCCGGCTCTACCTGCTCCAGCGCCCGGCTTCCAGCACGGGTCTGATAGCCAGCCACATCAATGGTGTCTTTCACCATGATGTCTGGACCTTCACTACCCAATGCCAGGGGCTGAATCACGATAGTCATCGACTTACCCATAACTAGAATCTCGATTTAAAAGTCTCTGTATAAGAGGCTTTTTCGGTGACGCAAGATGCTGCGCTCTTTTTTCTAAAATCCTAATTATTAATTGAATTGTCAATTGATTAATTCAAAAAAATAAAAGCCTCTTTTCAGTGCAAAAAAACGCAATACGCTCGCTATTGGTGCGCACGCCATACACCTTAAAAACTCATACAAAAAAATATAACTTATTGTTTTATATGGTTTTAATTTTCATTACCAGAATAGCCACTCGAAATTCAAAAGAGATAGAAAGGCAAAGATCACCGTAGATAAAACCTAAGAAAAGACCGTTTTTTTAGACCGATAAAAAGAACTTTTTTGACGTTTAAAAAACTTCACCAGGAAACAAAAACCCAACAAAAAACCCGAGCGCAAGTAGGTTGATTTTTCAATGAAAAAGGGAAGTTTTCGGTGTGACAAAATCGCAAAATCCGGCCCCCTCCAGGAAACCTTTACAAGCACATTTCAGGGCCGGAAACGATGATCCAGATCTGGTGCAGACGGCATTTCTGGCACGCCCCCTGCTAAGTCATTGACGTCAGGCACGAAAACAGGCCGGACCAAAACACCCCAGACCAAAACACCTATGTTTTACCCCCTGGAGACCGTCATGCTGTTGAAGAAATCCCTTTCTGCTCTACTGCTAGGCTCTGCATTGACTGCTACAGCCGCCCAGGCCGAGGTCAAAATCGGCGTTGTCACCTCTTCCACCGGCCCGATCGCCATGGTTGGCACGTCACAGAAGAACTCCATCCCGTTGCTGCCTGCCAGCGCCGGCGGTGAAACCATCCGCTACATCTCACTGGACGACAGCAGCGACCCGACCGAATCGGTCAAGGCGTTCAAAAAGCTGATCGACGAAGAGCATGTGGATGCGATCATCGGCCCCAGCGGTTCCGCCAACGCCATGGGGGTTATCCAGTTCGCCGCTGAATCCGGCACCCCGATGCTGGCGCCGGTAGGCAGCGCCGCCGTGGTACTGCCGATGACCGAACAGAAAAAATGGGTTTTCAAAACAACACAGAACGATGACCTGATCGCCAAGGCGCTGGTTGACGACATGGCCGCAAAAGGGATTAAAACCCTGGGCCTGATCGGCACTGCGGATCCTTACGGCGAGAACTGGTCACTGGTTGTCGCCAAGCTCTGCGCAGCTGCTGGCATCAAACTGACCGCCGTGGAACGCTTTCAGCGTCAGGACACCTCAATTACCGGACAGAGCCTGAAAGTACTGATGGCCAACCCCGATGCCGTGCTGATTGCAGCGCCGGGCAGCTCTTCCGTCCTGCCGCAGACCACGCTGAAGGACCAGGGTTACCAGGGCCAGATCTACCAGACCCATGGCGCCGCACTGGATCCCTTCCTGAAGCTCGGTGGCAAGGCGGTTGAAGGCACCATTCTCGCGGCCAGTCTGATGCTGGTAATCGACGAGGTAGCCGACAGCCCGTCCAAGACCATCGCGGCCGACTACATGCAGCGCTACAACGATAAGTACGGCGAAAACCCGGCCACCTTCGGCGCCAATGTTTATGACGCTGGCCTGCTGCTGGAAAACGCTATCCCCGCCGCCCTGGAAAAAGGCACGCCCGGCAGCGCCGAGTTCCGTAATGCCCTGCGCGACGCTCTGGAGCAGACCAATGAGCTGGCTGCCACTCAGGGTGTTTACAGCATGACACCGGAAGACCACAGCGGCTTCGATGAGCGTGGCCGCGAAATGATCACCGTGCAGGATGGCAGCTGGAAACTGCTGAAGTGAGACCCGGCAGCCGGGAGCAGGTAACGCTGCTTCCTGGCTGCAGCGTTACCGATTTATTCATTAGATCCATCTCTTAGCCCAACACTTGCCGAACACAGGAAAGCGGCTCAGCCTGCTCCGAGCTCGCTGCCCTGCCGGTACTGAAGGACAGAAACACGATGAACTTCCAGATAGCCGTGCTGCTTGGTCAGGACGGCGTGACCAACGGCGCGATCTACGCTCTGCTAGCCCTATCGATACTGCTGGTGTTTACCGTCACCCGCATCCTGCTGATCCCCCTGGGTGAGTTCGTCACCTACGGCGCCCTGACCATGGCGGCGATCCAGTCCGGGGAGCCGACCGCGCTGGTATGGTTACTGTTGGCATTGATGCTGATCGACTGCGCGCTGGATCTGCGCCTGCTGGTGCAAAACGGCTTCAGTGCGCACAGGGCACGCTGGATAGGACTCAAACTGGGCTATGCCGTGCTGATGTGCGTGCTGATCCAGACCCTGCCGCTGGCAGATATCCCGATGTTTGCGCAGGTGCTGCTGACGCTGGGCCTGCTGGTGCCGCTGGGTCCGATCATCTACCGTCTGTTCTTCCAGCCCATCGCTTCCGCGTCGTCGCTGGTACTGATGATCGTGTCTATCGCGGTGCACGTAGCCATGGTCGGTATCGGCCTGCTGCTGTTCGGACCCGAGGGCGCGCGTACCCAGCCGTTTTCGGATACCGGTTTCAGCCTCGGGCCGGTGATGCTGAAAAGCCAGACCTTGTGGGTCATCCTGGTTTCCGTGGCGCTGATCGTCATGCTGTTTATCGCCTTTGAACGCACCCTTTATGGCAAAGCGCTGCGCGCGACCGCGGTTAACCGCATGGGCGCACGCCTGATGGGAATCTCCCCGGTGTTTGCCGGCAAGGCGACCTTCGCCATGGCCACCTTTATCGGCGCCATGTCCGGCATCCTGATCGCACCGATCACCACGCTCTACTTTGACTCCGGCTTCATCATCAGCCTGAAAGGCTTTGTCGGCGCTATCATCGGCGGCCTGGTGAGCTATCCGCTGGCGGCGGCCGGAGCTGTGGTTGTGGGACTGATCGAAGCCTTCTCCATGTTCTGGGCCAGCTCCTACAAAGAGATCATCGTGTTCACCCTGATTATTCCGTTCCTGCTCTGGCGCTCTCTGACCAGTCACCATGTCGAGGAGGATGAGGAAGAATGAAACCCCGTCACCTGTTAATCGGCTTTATCGTACTGCTGGCGTTCGCGCCGCTGGTGTTACCCACCTTCCAGATCACACTGCTCAACTACATCGGCCTCTATGCGCTGGTGGTACTGGGCCTGGTACTGCTGACCGGCGTCGGCGGCATGACCAGTTTCGGCCAGGCCGCGTTCGTCGGTCTCGGTTCCTATACCAGCGCTTACCTGACCACCACCGAGCAACTGCCCACCTGGCTCGCCTGGGCCAGCGGCTCTCCCTGGCTGTCACTGCTGATCGGCATCCTGCTGACAACCCTGGTGGCGCTGATCCTCGGCGCACTGACGCTGCGTCTGTCCGGCCACTACCTGCCGCTGGGCACCATCGCCTGGGGCATTTCGCTGTACTACCTGTTCGGTACCCTGGAAGGGCTCGGGGGCCATACCGGGGTCAGTGACCTGCCGCCGATCTCCCTGTTCGGCCTGGTGCTGGATAAGGGCGAGGAGATCTACTACCTGATCTGGCTGGTGCTGCTCTGTGCCATCTTTATCACCCAGAACCTGCTCAACTCCCGTGAAGGCCGGGCGATCCGCGCCCTGAAAGGCGGCCAGTTGATGGCCGAGTCCATGGGCGTCAACACCTTCCGCTCCAAGCTGGTCGTATTCCTGATTTCGGCGCTGTTCGCCGCCCTCTCGGGCTGGCTGTACGCCCACACCCAGCGCTTCGTCAACCCGACCCCCTTCGGCCTGAGCATGGCGATCGATTACCTGTTCATGGCGCTGATCGGCGGTGTCGGCAGCGTCTGGGGCGCGCTGATCGGCGCCGGCGTGTTCACCATGCTGAAGCAGGCGCTGCAGGATGTTCTACCGCACCTGCTGGGCAGTAACGGCCAGTATGAAACCATCGTCTTCGGTCTGCTGATCGTGGTGCTGATGCAGAAATCGCCGGGCGGTATCTGGCCGATCCTGATGCGCTTTGTACCGGCTCAGCTGAAGCGTCGTCGCCTGCTGCCGGAAAAACCGGCAACCAGCACCGAACTGCCGCATCGCACCCTGCCGGAACACGGCCAGGTGATCCTGGAAGCGCGCGATGTGACCCGTCGCTTTGGCGGCCTGGTTGCCAACAACAACATGAGCCTGAAGATCCACGCCGGTGAGATTCTCGCCCTGATCGGACCCAACGGCGCCGGCAAGAGCACCATGTTCAACCAGCTCTCCGCCGTCGATACACCCACCTCCGGCGAAGTGCTGTTCCGTGGCGAAAGCCTGAAAGGCAAAAGCTCGCGGGAAGTGGCCAAGATGGGCATGAGCCGCACCTTCCAGCATGTGAAACTGCTGCCGACCATGACGGTACTGGAGAACGTGGCGATCGGCGCCCACCTGCGCGGCAGCAAGGGCGTGATCAGCTCGGCACTGCACCTGGAGCGCCTGGAGGAAACCAGCCTGCTGCAGGAAGCGGAGCGCCAGCTCAAGCGCGTGGGCCTAGGCGACTATCTCTACGAGGAAGCCGGCAGCCTGGCCCTGGGCCAGCAGCGTATCCTGGAGATCGCCCGCGCACTCTGCGCCGATCCCTGCCTGCTGCTGCTGGATGAACCGGCCGCCGGTCTGCGTCACAAGGAGAAACAGGCGCTGGCGGAGCTGCTCAGCAAGCTGCGTGGCGAAGGCATGGCGATCCTGCTGGTCGAGCACGACATGGACTTCGTTATGGGGCTGGTGGATCGCATCGTGGTGATGGAGTTTGGCGAGAAGATCGCCGAGGGCCTGCCGGAAGAGATCCAGACCAACCCGGCCGTACTTGAAGCCTACCTGGGAGGCGCCGACTGATGAATGCCACAACAACCAATACTGCCAACAGCAATGCCAGGAACAGCTCTGGCGAGCTGCTGCTGGATGTCAAACAGCTGCATGTTTCCTACGGCATGGTCGAGGCCGTCACCGGTATCGACCTGCAGGTCCGCGAAGGCCAGATCGTCACCGTTATCGGCCCCAACGGGGCCGGCAAAACCACCCTGCTGTCGGCCATCATCGGCATGCTGAAGTCCAAGGGCGACGTCCACTTCGACGGTAACTTCTACAAGGTGCCGGATGTGGAGCAGATGGTCGGCAAGGGCCTGGGGCTGGTGCCGGAGAAGCGCGAGCTGTTCACCAGTATGAGCGTGGCCGACAACCTGCAGTTGGGCGCTTTTCAGCGCTACCGCCGCGGCGACCGTGGTTACGAAACCACCCTGTCCGAGGTGTACAGCCTGTTCCCGCGCCTGTGGGAGCGCCGCAAACAGCTGGCCGGCACCCTATCCGGGGGCGAGCGCCAGATGCTGGCCATCGGCCGCGCCCTGATGGGCAAGCCGCGCCTGCTGATGCTGGATGAACCGAGCCTGGGCCTGGCGCCGCTGATCACCCGCGAGATCTTCCGCATCTTTGCCGATCTGCGTCGCCAGGGCGTATCGATCCTGCTGGTAGAGCAGAACGCCCGCGCCGCACTGAAAGTGGCCGACTACGCCTACGTACTCGAAGGCGGCCAGGTCGCCATGCAGGGCGAGGCCGCCGATCTGGCCAACGACCCGCGGGTGATCGAGGCGTACCTGGGCCTGGCCAGCAAACACCAGGAACTGCTCTCCAGCTGAACCAACCTGCTCAACGACTGGCCCCTCTCTTTTTCTGGAGGGGCCTTTATTGGAACGACCCGATGAAAGAGATTGGAATGCGCATCTGTATCGCCGGTGCCGGCGCCATAGGCTGCACCCTGGCCGCACGCCTCGCCGCTTCGGGACAAAGCGTCAATGTGCTGGCAAGGGGCGAAACCCTTAACAGCCTGCAGCGCGATGGCGTCTATCTGAACGATTTGGAGGGCGAACACCGGGCCGCCGTAAACGCCAGCGATTCAGCAGAGGCGCTCGGTCCCCAGGATCTGATTTTTGTCTGCACCAAGGAGCCGGCACTGGCCGCAATCATGCGCCAGATCCAGCCGATGCTGCATGAGGATACGGTGGTGATACCGGTGGTGAACGGTGTGCCCTGGTGGTATTTCCAGGGAGTCGATGGCCGCTTTGCCGATCACCGTATCCAGGCCGTCGACCCGGACGGCGAGCTGTCGCGGCTGATTCCGGCCCGACACCTGATCGGCGCGGTGGTGTTTATCACCGCGGTCCGCAAGGCGCCCGGCGTGGTGGAATCCACTAACCCGCATCTGATGATCCTCGGTGAGATCGATCACCAGCTCAGCGAGCGGCTGGAACGGATTCGCAGTCTGGTCGAGAACGCCGGTATCGAAGCCCGCGCCAGCGATAATATCCGCGATCAGATCTGGACCAAGATCACCGCCAACCTGACCTCCAATCCGCTGTCCGTGGTCACCGAGGCAACGCTGGAGCAGATCTACAGCGATGACCACCTGAGCCCGCTGGTGAGGCAGATCTTCGATGAGGTGATCCAGGTGGCTGCCGCCCATGGCGCGCGTATCCGTTTCGATCCACAAACCTTTATGGAGCTCGGCGCCGGTATGGGCGCCGTGAAAACCTCCATGCTGCAGGACCACGAGCAGGGCAGCCCGCTGGAACTCGCGGCTATAGGCCATGCCGTTCTTGAGCTGGCCGAGCTGGTGGGGCTGCAGATGCCGACCACCCGCCATGTACTGGCACTGACCGACTTCATGGCGAATAAACGCCGGTCGGAAAAGGCCGCCTGATCAATCACAAGCCAATAAGTGATATAGCCTTTACAAGGAGATAACCGTGAGCGAGTCAATTACCCGTCCAGAGCATATCAGCGAAGCCGAGTGGGAACTGCGCATCAAGCTGGCCCACTGCTACCACCTGGTGGACTACTTCGGCTGGACCGAGACCATCTTCAACCATATTTCCGCTCGCCTGATGGATCAGGAAGGCTGTTACCTGGTTAACCCCTTCGGTCTGAACTACACCGAAATCACCCCCGCCAACCTGATCAAGGTGGATGTGGACGGCAACAAGCTGGACGACTCTCCGTACGACGGTAACCCGGCGGGATTTGCCCTGCACGGAGCGATCCATGAGGCGCGTGACGACATCCATTGTGTGATTCACACCCACACCAATGCAGTGTCTGCCGTAGCCGCCAAGAAAGACGGCTTTAGCATGAACAACTTCTACGGTGCGCAGATGTATGGCCGGGTAGGTTTCCACGCCTTCGAAGGCATCACCCTGTTCCAGGACGAAAAGAGCCGCATGCTGGAAAGCCTGGGTGACAAGCACGTGCTCATTCTGCGCAACCACGGTATCGCTGTGGGCGAGATGGATATCGAGCGTACCTTCTTCCTGCTATGGAGCGCACAACGCGCCGCTGAAATCCAGGTCGCTGCCGGTGCCGCTGGCGGCGAAGATGTGATTATAGAGGATGCTATCGGCCAGAAATGTGCTGACCTGACACAAATGCTGATCAAGGAAAGCGGCTTCGCCGACAAGTTCTTTAATGCGATGGTTCGCAAGATGGAAGCGGAACGCGGCGCCTGCTGGTAAGTCACCGGTTCTGGGTGCGACGGGGGTCTGCACTACCCTCGCTGCGCCCTTTCTATCCGCGCAGGCTTCCGCTTTATTTGCCCACATCAGTGGGTTTCCCTATAGTTTACGGCTCAGAGAGAGTTATCCTGTCCATATGAGATCTACAGGTTCCCGCTTGCGTCGCTATAACCCCACCAGTGACGATTTCAAAAAAGAGGAATTTCCTCTTTATTGGCTCGCCCGCGTGCATGGCCGTTACACCCTGGCCATGGAAAAAACGCTGAAAAAGATCGGCATGGATATCCCCCGCTACCGCATCCTGTTCATTCTGAAAGAACAGGGAATCTCGAGCATCTCCGAGATCGCGGAGCACGCCGTGGCCAAGCTGCCCACCATCACCAAGACCATCTACCGAATGAAGGATGATGGCCTGGTGGATACGGCGCCAAGCCCCGACGACGGTCGCGTCACCCAGGTCACCCTGACCGCCAAGGGTCAGGAAGCGATCATCAGTATCGAAGAGGCCACCACCAAACTCTTCAACCAGAGTTTCAAGGGCATGACCGAAGCCCAGCTCAAGCGCCTTAACCGGATGCTCGAGACAATCTTCAACAACCTGCCCGAACACTGAGGCGCTTGCCTCAGTGTTGAACCTATCTTCAAACGAAGCTTCAACCAGAGCTTCAACCCGAACATCCACTGACCTTCGTCTGCTACCGCTTTGGGCACCCAGTGCTAGACTCACTGCTCCTATAACTCTCAACTAGCGTTCCAATAGCGCTCTAAAACCCGAATAAAAACAGCAGACAGGACGTTCTCATGAAGCTCGAAACCCTTGCCGTGCACGCCGGATACAGCCCAGACCCCACCACCAAGGCAGTGGCTGTACCTATCTACCAGACCACCTCCTACGCCTTTGATGATGCCCAGCACGGTGCAGACCTGTTCGACCTGAAAGTGGCTGGCAACATCTACACCCGCATCATGAACCCCACCAACGATGTGCTGGAACAGCGCATGGCGGCGCTGGAGGGCGGTATTGCGGGGCTCGCGGTGGCTTCAGGCATGGCGGCGATCACCTACGCGATCCAGACGCTGTGTGAGACCGGTGACAACATCATCTCCACCAGCGAGCTGTATGGAGGCACCTACAACCTGTTTGCCCATACCCTGCCGCGCCAGGGGATCGAAGTGCGTTTTGTGAACAAGCACGACCTGACCCAGATCGAATCGCTGATCGATGATCGCACCAAGGCGGTGTTCTGCGAAACTGTAGGTAACCCCTCCGGCGGCATAATAGACATGGAAAAGGTGGCCGAGCTGGCTCACCGCCACGGCGTGCCGGTAATCGCCGATAACACCGTACCCAGCCCGGTGCTCTGGCGCCCCATCGAGCATGGCGCCGATATCGTCGTCATCTCGGCCACCAAGTACGCCGGCGGCCACGGTAACTCGGTGGGTGGCGTGATTGTCGATTCCGGAAAATTCCCCTGGGACCAGCACAAGCAGCGCTTTGCCCTGCTGAACCAGCCGGACGCGTCCTACCACGGCGTGGTGTATACCGAGGCGTTCGGGCCTGCGGCATTCATCGGCCGTGCCCGCGTGGTGCCGCTACGCAACATGGGCGCGGCGATCTCACCGATGAACGTGTTCCTGATTCTGCAAGGGATCGAAACCCTGCCACTGCGGATGGAGAGAATCTGCGACAGCACCCAGGCGATCGCCGAGTACCTGGAAAACCATCCCGCCGTCACTTGGGTAAAATACGCGGGCCTGGAGAGCCACCCGGATTATCACCTGGCGCAGAAATACATGAACGGCAAGGCCTCCGGCATTCTCAGCTTCGGTCTGAAGAGCGGCCGCGAAGGCACCCGCCGCTTCTACGATGCGCTGGAGGTGTTCACCCGCCTGGTGAATATCGGCGACTGCAAATCTCTGGCGGCGATTCCGGCGGAAACCACCCACCGCCAGCTCAACGATGAGGAACTGGCCTCCGCCGGCGTCTCACCGGAGATGGTGCGTCTGTCGATCGGTATCGAGCACATCGACGACCTTATCGCCGATCTGGACCAGGCGCTGGCCAAGGCCTGACTCTACTCAGGACCCTACTCAGGCCCATGCTCAGGCGCTGCCGGCGGCTTCCTGTTCCGCGAACAGCCGGCAGCGCTCCACGAACTGACGCAGTGGCGCCGTCAAACGTCGCTGCCGGTGTTCGACGATATAGAACCAGCGCTCGATGCGATAATCGGGCGCCAGCTCCACCAGCTCACCGCTAGCCAGCGCCCGGGCCACCACCTGCCGCGACAGACAGCTCACCCCCAGCCCCGCCAGCAGCGCGCTGCGGATCGCTTCCGAACTGCCCAGCTCCAGCGCGATATTGACCCGATCCAGGCCAGATAACAGCTGCTGCTCCACCACGCTGCGGGTACCCGAGCCGGACTCACGCATGATCCAGGGCAGGGTCGCCAGCAGGTCATCGTCCATCACCAGCCGCGCCCAGGGCGAATCGCTGGCGGTGACGATCAACATCTCGTCGCGACACCAGGGCGAGACGCTCAGCTCGGTGTGCTGCACGCCGCCCTCCACCAGCCCCAGCTCCAGCTCGCAACGGGCCACCTGTTCGGCGATCTCATGGGTATTGGCGATGCCCACATGGGCCTTCACCCGCGCCCCAGGCAGCTGCGCCAGCAGCCGCGGCAGCAGGTAGTTGCCGATGGTGGTACTGGCGCCGATTTGCAGCCGACTGCCACCGACATCGAACAGCTTTTCCATCTGTTCCGCCTGGGTCAGCAGCTGCCGCGCCTCCGGATAAAAGCGACGACCATTGCCGTTGAGCACGAGGCGGCGGCCAACGCGGTCGAACAGTTCAGCGCCCAGGCGCTGCTCCAGCTCCTGCAGCGCTGCGCTGGTGGCCGACTGGGATAGCGCGATCGCCTCCCCCGCCGCCGAAGTGGAGCCCTGGCTCGCCACGGCAAGAAACACCTGAACCTGACGCAGTGAAATCAACTTTTCATCCTCTGACTGCTAAAGTCTTACCTATTTTTTAGGTTATTTGTACATATTTAAACCGTTTTACCACTTATAAGCCATTCCCTAGACTCCCTCTCACGTTATGAACCAACGGGAGAGCCCCATGAACCTTCAGCTGACGCAGCCCTACCGGATCCGCCGCAGCCTTAGCGGCACTGGCGGCCTTCTGCCCGGCCTGCTGCTCAGCGCAGGCATTGCGGCACTGGCGATGCTGATCTCCCGTCTGCCCATCCCGCTGGTCGCCACCCTCGGGCCGCTGACCCTGGCGATGCTGCTGGGTCTGCTGCTGGGCCAGCGCCTGCCTGTTTCGGTCAGTAATCACAGCGCCGCCGGTACCGCACTGGCTCGCACCCGTCTGCTGCGTCTGGGGATCATTCTGTACGGTCTGCGCATCAGCTTTGCCGACCTGCTCAACGTGGGTGCGGCAGCACTGGTGATCGATCTCTGCGTGGTGGTCGGTATCTTTCTGCTGGCCGGCTGGGTCGGTACCCGTTTTCTCAAGCTGGAAGCCAAAACCGCACTACTGGTCGGCGCCGGCAGTGCCGTTTGCGGTGCTGCGGCGATACTGGCGATAGCCCCGGCCCTGCGCGCCCGTGCCCAGGATATCCCGGTAGCGATCGCCACCGTGGTGCTCTTCGGCACCGCCTCCATGCTGCTCTATCCCTGGTTCTGGACACTGCCGGCGGTGCAGCAGCTGTTTGGTGGCTCGGAGCTGGATTTCGGCCGTTACCTCGGCGCCACCGTCCACGAGGTGGCCCAGGTTGCCGCCGCGGCAGGAGCGCTGAACGATGAAGCCGGTCAGGCGGCGGTGATCACCAAGCTGATCCGCGTAATGCTGCTGGTGCCGCTGATTCTGGTGGTTTCCAGCTATTTCGGGCGCAAGGAGAGTGATGCCGAGGGCGGCAAAGCAAAGGTAAGTCTGCCCTGGTTTGCGCTGATCTTTCTGCTGATGCCGCTGGTCAACGCCAGTGGCCTGCTGAGCGCTGATGCCCTGGCGCAGATAGAGCAGATCGATACCTTTATGCTGGCCATGGCGATGGCGGCGCTGGGTGTGGAAACCCGGTTTGCGGCATTAAAAAGCAGCGGCGCGCGGCCACTGCTTCTCGGGGGGATACTCTTTATCGTGCTGATCTGCGCCGGGGCTGCGATCAGCGTAGCCAGCGGCTACTACTTCTGAGACAGGCCGCGAACACGGGAAACGGCGGCTTCCATCTGCACAGGAATGCCATGATCGCCTTCGCGACCGCTGACGCAGAAATCCAGATCGGTGAGCTGGCCGTTGGTCAGGCTGTAAACCCAGCCATGCACGGTGAGCTCCTGGCCACGATCCCAGGCATCCTGAACGATGGTGGTGTTACAGACGTTGTTCGCCTGCTCAACCACATTCAGCTCACAAAGCCGGTCATTCTGCTCAATCGTGTCTTCCCAGGGGCCGACCAGCTCGCGATGGGTGTAGTAGACATCACGGATATGGCTAAGCCAGTTGTCGATCAGACCGTGACGCTTGCTATCCATCGCCGCGCGCACACCACCGCAACCGTAATGACCCACCACCATGATGTGCTTCACCTTAAGCACCTCCACCGCGAACTGCAGCACCGACAGGCAGTTCATATCGGAGTGCACCACCAGGTTGGAGACGTTGCGATGTACGAACAGCTCACCGGGTAACAGATCAACGATCTCGTTGGCCGGCACACGGCTGTCGGAACAACCGATCCACAGGTACTCCGGCGCCTGCTGGCCAGCCAGGGTCGGGAAAAAATCCGGATCCTGTTCGCTGATCCGTTCCGACCAGCTGCGGTTTTTTTCAAACAGCTCGTTGAGTCTGTTCATAAGTCTGGGACTGTCCCTGTAGCGATAGATAAAGAGTAAAAACCCCGACAACCTGGGTCGTCGGGGTCGGGTGTCATACTGGAAGCATATAACAAGATGTTACTTATGGTAGGGAACACTCAGTTCGTGAACCGCTTCCACAAAGACACCGGCATGGTCAGGATCGACAAACTGGTGAATGCCGTGACCCAGGTTGAAGACGTGGCCGTTACCCGGACCAAAGCTTTCCAGGATGCGGGAAACCTCGGCACGAATACGGTCCGCCGGCGCATAGAGTACGCTCGGGTCCATATTGCCCTGCAGCGCCACACGGTCACCGACACGACGGCGGGCGTCGCCGATCTCGGTGGTCCAGTCCAGGCCCAGGGCGTCAGCGCCAGCTTCCACCATGGTTTCGAGCCACTGGCCGCCGTTCTTTGTGAACAGGATCACCGGCACACGGCGACCGTCGTTTTCACGGATCAGGCCGGAAACGATGCGCTTCATGTACGCCAGTGAGAACTCGGCATACATCCGGCCGCTGAGGGCGCCGCCCCAGGTATCAAAGATCTGCACCGCCTGGGCGCCGGAACGGATCTGCTCGTTCAGGTAAACGGTGACCGCATCGGCCAGCTTACCGAGCAGCGCGTGCATCACCTCCGGACGCGCGTACATCATCTCCTTAATGTGGCGGAAATCCTTGCTGGAACCACCTTCAACCATGTAGGTCGCCAGGGTCCAGGGGCTGCCCGAGAAACCGATCAGCGGCACACGGCCCATCAGCGCCGAGCGGATCTCACGCACCGCCGCCATGACGTAATCCAGATCTACCGCCGCATCTGGCACAGGCAGGGCCGCCACGTCATCCGCGGTACGCACGACCTTCTTGAAGCGCGGGCCTTCGCCGGCTTCAAAGTAAAGCCCCAGACCCATCGCATCGGGGATGGTGAGAATATCGGAGAACAGGATCGCGGCGTCCAGATCGTAACGCTCCAGCGGCTGCAGCGTCACTTCACACGCCAGCCTCGGGTTCTTGCACAGGCTCATGAAATCGCCCGCCTGGGAGCGAGTTTCGCGGTACTCCGGCAGATAGCGGCCCGCCTGGCGCATCATCCATACCGGTGTACAGTCCACCGGCTCGCGCAGCAGCGCGCGCAGAAAGCGGTCGTTCTTCAGCTCAGCCATGTTCAAATCCTGTAATCGCGGTGAATGTAGTGGCCATGAATAGTAGTAGCCGTAAAATCAGTGGGCCATATTGTACCGGCAAACCAGCAACGATGGGCAGTCTCCACTGCCGCTGATGCTGAGGGTTTTTAACGACATTTTTTGCTCTATATCTGTATATAATCGGGTAATCGAGCCCTGAGGCGCCCCTCACAGGATCCGCAAAACCCACAGGACAGGCTCCCTTTCACCCTCTTCCACCACTCACTTCGGAGACCCCCATGTCAGATCACAACCCACCGCAGTCCTCCAACGCCGCAGCCGCAGTCGCATCCGAAGTTTTTCCCCACATTGTTGTCGTTGGGGCCGGCGCCATGGGCTGTTACTTCGGTGGCATGTTGATCGACGCTGGCCAGCGGGTCTCTCTGATCGACGTGAACCCGGCGCAGATCGATACCATCAATCAACGCGGCCTGATTCTGGAGACCGACGCCGGGCGACGCGAGCTCGCGGCCACCGCAGCACTGGCGCAGGATGTTACCGAGTCTGCTGACCTGGTTATCCTGTTCACCAAAACCCTGCACACCGAAGCCGCCATGGCCTCGATCAGCCATCTGCTGACGCCCTCCAGCGTTATCCTTTCACTGCAGAACGGTCTGGGTAACGCCGAGCGGATTCAAAAATTTCACGACGCCAGCCGCATTGCGGTCGGCACGACGCTGGTGCCCGCCGACCTGCAGGCAGCGGGGCATGTCGTCTCCCACGGGCCTTCCAGCTCACGCATGATGGATGTGAACACCCAGTGTCCCACCTGGATGGAAAACCTGGCCACGGTGTTCAATGCGGCTGGCCTGCACACCGAACTGGACCGGGATATTCACAGCGTCATCTGGTCCAAGGTTGCGTTTAATGCCGCCCTCAACGCGGTCTGTGCCGTCACCGGCGCAACACCGGGCCCCATCGGCCAGGTTGAGGAGGCACTGGCCCTGGTACGTAACATGGTCCATGAAACCGTGCTCGCCGGCAGCGCCCAGGGCGTAACGCTCGATGAAGAACATATCTGGCATAACGTGGAGATGGCGCTGCGCGAACAGCCGAACCACAAACCTTCGATGCTGCAGGATATCGAGCATGGCCGCACCACCGAGATCGATGCCATCAACGGCGCGATTGTCGATGCCGCGCAGCGTGCTGGAATCGAAGCCCCGGTTAATCAGACACTGCTGCAACTGGTTAAACTGAAACAGTTTTTGGCGACCCAGTCCGCCTGAACGAGCGCCTTTACAGGCTCAAAACCGATAACAGAGCGGTGCCCTCTGCCGCTCTGCAAAACCTTGGCGGTCAATCCTTCCAGGGACAGTCCATCCCCAGAGTCCTCGACAGGCACACCCGCCCCTGTGGATAAAATCACCGGCCTCCCCGGCTGATCGATAAGCGATCCAGGCTGGATCTACCCCCGCCCCTGATGCCATACTGTGCCCTGTTTACTTTTTGACCACCTCTGCAGCATGCGCAAACAAACCTCTGTCATCACCCTGCCCTCCCGCGCCGACCAACATGAGCACGGCTACCACCAGCTGGTATTCGGCCTTGAAGGCGACACGGAGTTCGACCTTGCCGGTCACTGCCGGCCGGTGAACTTCGGCTGGGGCTGCCTGATGCCCTCAGCTACGGGACATGCCTTTCATGGCCTGGGCGACAACCGTATCGTTGTCGTCAACCTGCCCACGGCCAGCGATGACAAGCCCTTGCAGGAGCGCATCGAGTCGCTGTTTTCGCGGGCAGATTACTTCAGCTGCGAGCCACAGATGCAGATGCTGGTGCAGGCGTTAAGCCGTGAAATGGAACAGAACCCGGGCGACGCCCTGCTGCAGGAAGCCTGCGCCAGCACGCTGATCTGCGCCCTGCAACGCCAGCAACAGCAGCAGCGCCAGAGCCCGCGCCGTTTCGGGCAACTCAATCTGGATCTGCTCGATGCCTATATCGATACCCATATCGACCGCCGCATCAGCGTCACCGAGCTGGCCGGGCACGCCTGTCTCAGTGACAGTCAGTTCTACCACCTCTTCCGTGAACAGACCGGACAGACGCCTCAACACTATGTGATGGAAAGACGCCTGTTGGCGCTCTCCACCGCGCTGATCAGCAGTGACCGCCCCATTTCCGAGCTGGCGTCCACCTTCGGTTTCGCCAACCAGAGCGCCCTGACCCGCGCCTTTACACGCCGCTTCGAGCTGCCACCGGCACGTTACCGCGCTACCTATCGTCACTGATCTGTTACTTCGATTT
The DNA here is from genome assembly GCF_900108065.1 of Marinobacterium lutimaris. Classification (GTDB taxonomy): domain Bacteria; phylum Pseudomonadota; class Gammaproteobacteria; order Pseudomonadales; family Balneatricaceae; genus Marinobacterium_D; species Marinobacterium_D lutimaris. The sequence goes on from NZ_FNVQ01000005.1 coordinate 262,311, forward strand.
CTGACTCTTTCCATACCTCTGTGAATCGGTCGCGCTGACCGATTTTTCAGCCCCGGGTTCAGCCCTATCGTAGAAAGCGGCAAACATTCCAGAGCCTGGGACAAGACCCGATACACCGCCTGTCCTTACTCTTCTTCCAGCTGGGCAGGGTCTACATAACACCAATCCCGCCGATCGATCTGCCCTGGCTTCACCGGGCAGTGATCAGGATTGAGCTAGGCTGTGTATATACCCGGTAATGGAATACCCGTTTTATGCCGCGTAAGAGGAGAGGCTCCTCCTCCATCTGATGCCATCGGCCACCCGAAGAGGTGACGCCGCCACTCTGCAACTCCAACAACAGAGACATGAGCTTATGAATGATAATAATCTGGCAATCTACGGCACTTTCGTCGTCTACCTGGTACTGATGCTGGCAATCGGTTACTACGCCTATATTCGTACCGTTAATTCATCCGACTATTTCCTTGGCGGCCGTTCCCTCGGCCCCTGGCCCGCTGCCCTGTCTGCCGGCGCCTCCGATATGAGCGGCTGGCTGCTACTCGGGCTGCCCGGCTATGCCTATGCCGCGGGCCTTGAAGCGGTCTGGCTCGGCGGTGGCCTGCTGGTCGGTACCTGGGCCAACTGGCTGATTACCGCCAAGCGCCTGCGCACTTACAGTATCGTCGCCAACGACTCGCTGACGCTGCCGGAGTTCTTTGCCAACCGGTTCAAGGACAACTCCCGCCTGCTGCAGGTGATCTCGGCATTTTTCATCCTGCTGTTCTTCCTGTTCTACACCAGCTCTGGCCTGGTGGCCGGCGGCAAGCTGTTTGAGGAGGTGTTCGGCCTGAACTACCAGTATGCGGTGGTTATCGGCACCGTCTGCGTGGTCTCGTACACCCTGTTTGGTGGTTTCCTGGCGGTGTCCTGGACCGACCTGGTACAGGGTCTGCTGATGGCTGCTGCGCTGATGATCGTGCCGATCATGGTGATACAGGCGGATGGCGGTCTGAATGCGATGTTCGGTTCTCTGCGTGAGGTTAACCCGGAACTGCTGACCATCTTTAAGGGTACCGATGGCGAAGCGCTGAGCCTGATCTCCATCGTTTCCCTGGTCGCCTGGGGCCTGGGCTACTTTGGTCAGCCGCATATCCTGGCCCGTTTCAAGGCCACACGAAGCAACGCGGATATCCCCACCGCACGCCGCATTGCGGTGATCTGGAGCGGCCTGTCCATGGCCGGTGCGATCTTTGTCGGTCTCGCCGGTTTAATCTACGTGAGCGGTCATATGCCGGGCGACGTGGCCGATGGCGAGAAGATCTTCATGGTGTTGGTCAATGCCGTGTTCCATCCGGTGGTCGCCGGTATTCTGTTGGCGGCGATCCTGGCGGCGATCATGAGTACCGCGGATTCCCAGCTGCTTGTCTCCTCCTCCGCCCTGGCAGAGGACTTCTACAAAAAGCTGTTCCGTCCGGATGCCAGCGCCAAAGAGATTGTTATGGTTGGCCGCATCGCGGTTCTGGCCCTCTCCTTTGTTGCGCTGGTGCTGGCGTTCAACCCGGATTCCACCGTGCTGGGCCTGGTCTCCTACGCCTGGGCGGGCTTCGGCGCTGCCTTCGGTCCGGCGCTGCTGTTCAGCCTCTACTGGTCACGTATGAACCGTAACGGTGCCCTGGCAGGTATCATCGTAGGTGCGGTGACCGTGGTGGTCTGGAAACAGCTCAGCGGCGGGATTTTCGATCTGTACGAGATCGTACCGGGTATCGTCTTCGCCACCATCGCTATCGTTGTGGTAACACTGCTCGGCAGTGAGCCGGACGAAGAGCTGAAAGCTCAGCATCAGGAGATGCTGAACAAACTCTAAGCACTTGCGCTGCAAATACAGCGGTTAATAAGGCTTAGAACAAGGCTGGCGCCGCCATCGGGCGCCGGCCTTGCATTCCTGCTGCCATCAGGCTCTGCGGATACGGATCATCTCTGCATGAGGCACCACTTCAGGTACCGGCCCCTCCCATTTCTCGACTGAGACCAGCGACAGCTGCCCGGCGCAGCCCTGGCTGAGGTCCGAAGCCCCTGCATCCGACGTCAGGATGTTAGGATTCCCGTTGACGCAGGTGATCCCCGAACCTTCCAGCTCTTTTGGCGCATACCAGGCGCCGGTGGATAACTGCACCACCGACGGCAACAGCTGATCACTGATCCCCACAGCCGCCAGCGCTGCCCCGCGCCCGTTCCATAAGCGGATCACATCGCCCTCTTTAACACCAAGTTCTCTGGCATCGTCAGGATGCAGCCGGGCTATCTCACGACCATCCTTTTTCAGCGCCATGCTGGTAGCGCCAAAATCCAGCTGGCTGTGCAATTTACCTTTGGGCTGGTTCGCCACCAGCTGAAAGCGGTGCAATTTGGCTTGCTCACCTCCCAGCCACTCGTCCGGTTCCACCCAGGCCGGATGGCCCGGCAGTTCGGTACCGGCAACCCTATCAGACCATATCTCGATCCTGCCGCTGGGCGTGTCCAACGGGTTGGAATCAGGGTCCTGGTGAAAACGCGCGATGCCACCAGGGGTAGATGAGGTCGGCAGTTCGAGGATGCCACCCTGCATGAAGTCATCGAAGTCCGGCGCAGGCATATTGCGTTCGCTCAGCGCCTGCTGGGTACGCGTGTACATATGATGCAGCCACTGGCGACTGCTGCGTCCCTCGGTGAACAACTCCTTACACCCAAGGCGTGCGGCAAGCGCCGCGAAGATATCGTAGTCATCCCGGGCGCCATTGCGCACCTCGGTTAAGCGCTGCATCGGGACCAGAAACGGATCATTGCTCCCCGCCCCTATATCCTCCCGCTCTGCGGTGATCGTCGCCGGAAAGATAATATCGGCGTAGCGGGTCGATGCGGTGGAGACACTTTCATTGATGATAATCGTATCTGGACGGCTGAAGGCGCGACGCAGCTTTTCCAGATCCTGATGGTGGTGAAAGGGGTTACCGCCGGCCCAGTAAACCAGACGGATATCGGCGTAACTGCGGGTTTCACCCTTGTAGGTATAGCGCTTGCCCGGGTGCAACAGCAGCTCGGCGATGCGCGCCACGGGGATGAAATCATCCACCCGGTTAGTGCCCTGGGGCAGGGTTGGCAGAGGCACAGCCAACGGCGGCTTACCGACACTGCTGATCGACCCCAGCGCATAGGAAAAGCCAGCGCCAGGCAGCGGATACTGGCCCAGCATGGCGGTTAGCGTCAGCGCCATCCATACCGGTTCTTCGCCATATTGCGAGCGCTGCAGCGAATAGGCCACTGCGATATGGGTGCGTTTACTGGCGACCTGCTCGGCCAGCTCGACGATCCGTTCAGCAGGCACGCCGCAGATCGCCGCTGCCCATTCCGGTGTTTTCTCCACCCCATCCGTGTTTCCCAGCAGATAGGCTTCAAACCGGTCATACCCGGTGGTGAACCGCTCCAGGTAGGCATGGTCGACCTGACCACTGGCGTGAAGCTGCGAGGCCATCCCCAGCATCAGCGCCACATCGGTGGCCGGTCGCGGTGCAATGCGCGTTACGTTGGGCAGGTCGGTAAAGTCATCACCGAGCGGGCTGATCGAGACGAACTCACAACCCCTTTCTGCCGCGGCTTGCAGCGATGAGCGAGCCGTATGACAGGAGATACCGCCGGGACTGGTCTGCAGATTGCGCAGGGGCAGACCACCAAAGGCGATCAGCAGTTCGGTCTCCTCCGCGATCTCCTGCCAGGTTGGATGATCCCGCGCCAGCTTCATCGCCGGCCCCCAAACCAGACTCAACAGGGTCTCACCCGCCGCCGATGAATAGGTATCCACGGAGCGGACATAACCGCCAAAGGTGGAGTTCAGAAAGCGATGCACCTGACTCTGGGCATGATGAAAACGACCGGCGGACGACCAGCCGTAGGAGCCGCCAAACACACGACTCCCGGCAACCGGCCTCTCCGCGGGCTGTTCGGGCCCTGCCCCCAGACGCCTGAGTTCACTGGCCGCCAGATCAAGCGCCTGATCCCACTCCATCTCGATGTAGTCATCCTCGCCCCGCCGTGTATCCGGCCCCGGTCCATCCTCCAGCCAGCCGCGTCGAATCAGCGGCTTGCTAAGCCGGGCCGGATGGTCCAGAGCTGCGGGGATGTTGGCAAGAATCTCTGAGGGGTCAGGATCTTTTTCGAACGGCGTGATCTCGAGTCTGCCGTTGTCGTTGCGGGCGGAAAAAGTACCCCAGTGGCTGCTGTGGTAGCGGATATCCTTATCTTTCATCGACATCTTGCCTATAGCGGGTGAATGGGTGCGCACAGGTAGTGGAAAGCGCCAGGAGGATTTTTTTAGTAGCCACGCGAGACTTGAATGACAGTGCATTGTGGCAAGGCTTGGGCGGTCGACAGATACTCGCAACGCAACGGCACCCCTATTAAATGCCCGGTGCGGATGTCGCCAAGTCCGTATCTGTTCGTCCTGTTATTTTTAAAATGCCAGTACAGCGACGCGCCGGCAAGCGGCCCACCCTCTGCGATGGTTTGGCTCCGGGACCTGTGTCGCCGCTTTAATTTTCCCCGGCCTTGCGACAAGATGGAATGCCGATACTCCCGCGACCCGAGGACACTGGCCGATGCACCACTACCCCTCCATCACCGCTCTGCGCGCCTTTGAGGCGGTCGCCCGGCTCGGTAGCGTCACCAGTGCGGCACGGGAGATGAATCTGACCCGCAGTGCCATCAGCCGTCAGATCGCCGGGCTTGAGGAGAGCCTGGGCTTTCCACTGACCTACCGCAGCGGCCGCAATATCGGCCTGACGATCCAGGGCCAGCGCTATGCCGGCGAGGTAAGACGCTCACTGCAGATCCTGCTGGCCGCGGCGCGCTGGGAAACCGGCCCCGATATTACCGGCCGCCTGATCATCAGCTGTATTCCTGGCCTTGCCACCTACTGGCTCTGCCACCACATTGGCGAGTTCCAGCGTCTCTTTCCTAAGCTGGAGCTAGACCTGCGCTCGCCGCGTACTCCGGATGACACCAGCAACGAGGATGTGGACCTGTTCATCTCCTACGGCGATGGCCACTGGCCCAATATGAACGTGCGCCGCTTTATGAGCCTGCAGCTGTTTCCGATCTGCAGCCCGCAGTTTCTAAACCGCACCGAAGGCCTGAAAAGCCCGACGGACCTGCCCAACTTCACCCTGCTTCACCTGGCCAATCAAACCAACTGGCGTGTCTGGCTCGCCGCGGTTGGCGCCCAGAATGCACAGCTCCAGGGCGGCATCACCTTTTCCGATGCCCACTTCGTCCAATCCGCTGCCATCGCCGGCCAGGGAATAGCACTGGGCGACAATATGCTTAGCGGCGATGCCCTGGCCCGAGGCCTGGTGGTGATGCCGTTCGATATCAGCATCGACGCACCCAAGGCCTACTACTTCGTCACATCGCCGGAGAAAACCGACCGCCCCGATGTACAGGCGTTCGTGCGCTGGCTGGAAGATAAGTTCGCTGCCGAAAAACGTAACTGGCGACGCAAGGGCGCGGGAATCATCGGCTGAGTATTGCAGCGGATACAACCATTAGTTGATGCTTACGCGGTGGTCTAAACTGGCTATTTAGCCAAGATACCGAAAGATGCACTATCTTTTCCCAGCGCACCAAAAATGAGCATAGTTGCATAGCCTCCCTGCGCTTAAGCCTCCAGCCAGCCTGTCTCTAACCTTCATAAATCGGCCACCGCCCAACTGTTCCGCCGTACGGGCAAAAGCCCCAGCCTCTCACAGCAACCAGTGGCCTCCAACTTGCATAACCATTGGAAAGACAGCCGAACGATAAAAATCGATTCAATCTCCCCCTTCCCAAGTTGTTGATTCCTCAACCGGAGCTACACTTCTCCCTGGCCAAAATGTTTCCAAAAACTCAACAATAACGGCGAAATATATCGATTGTAGTGTCGATTAACTTAACAAAGAATGGGTTATTGCCGCTTCTACAGCGACAGGGGCGAGAGCAGCATCCAACATCAATTTTCTACCCGATAAAGGAGTATCCATGCACAGCGCAGCCAGTACGGATTTTATTAACGATGTGTATCCGCAACTGAGCGACGAGGAACGGATTCGCGTAGACCTCGCTGCCGCTTACAACCTGATCGAACACTTCGGTATGAGCGACAGCATCTACACCCATATCTCGGCGCGCCTGCCCGGTGTGCATGACCGCTTCCTGATCAACCCTTACGGCACCCGCTTCAGTGAAGTGACTGCCAGTAATCTGGTGGCCATCGACCTGGATGGCAACATCCTCGACGACCCGTTCGGCATGGGCGCCAACCCGGCCGGCTTCACCATCCATTCCGCCGTTCACGCCGCCCGTCCGGACGCTCAATGCGCCCTGCATACCCATACCGTGGCCGGCGTAGCGGTCTCTTCAACCAAGGAAGGCATTCTGCCGATCAATCAGTGGTCGATGCAGTTCTACCAGGCCGTATCCCGCCACCCCTACGAGGGTATCGCGCTGAACCTGGCCGAACGGGAGCGCCTGGTGAAAGATCTGGGTCCGGACAACAAGGTCCTGATCCTGGATAACCACGGCATGATGACCCTGGGCGATAACGTCGGTGAAGCCTTCACCCTGATGTTCAACCTGGAGCGCACCTGCCAGACACAACTGGCGATTCTCTCCAGTGGCCTGACGATCCAGAACGTCGAGCCGGAAATCTGCAAACGCACCTCCGACCAATACAAAGAGTTTGCCGAACTGAGCCAGCGCAACGGCTTCCATGCCGAGTGGCTTGCCTATCTGCGCCTTCTTGAAACAGTTGCCCCCCATTACCGGGCCTGAGCCCCTGCCATCAAGAGCAATCGAGGATCTGATTCATGAAAAAACTGCTATTGCAGGCGGCACTGGCCGCTGCCCTCCCGCTGAGCTGCATCAACGTGCAGGCCGCCGAACCCACCGACGGCGGTACGCTGAACGTGGTGGTTCAGCCCGAGCCGCCCAGCCTGATGATCGGCATCTACTCCAATGCGCCCACCCAGCAGGTGGCCGGCAACATCTATGAAGGCCTGCTGCGCTACGACAAGAACCTCGAGCCGCAGCCGCTGCTGGCCAAATCCTGGGAGAGCAGCGAAGACGGCACCACCTGGACCTTCCACCTGAAAGAGAACGTAACCTGGCACGACGGCAAGCCGTTCACTTCGGCCGACGTGGTGTTCTCGGTGGACAAGTTCCTGCGCGAAACCAACTCCCGCCTGCGTCAATCGCTGGAGTACGTGGACTCGATCACCGCGCCGGATGACTACACCGTCGTGTTCCAGCTGAAAGAGCCGTTCGGCCCCTTCATAGGGCTGTTTGAGACCGGCACGATGCCGATGGTGCCCAAGCACATCTATGAAGGTACCGATTACAAGACCAACCCGGCCAACCATCACCCGATCGGCACCGGCCCGTTCAAGTTCGACGAGTGGCAGAAAGGTTCTTACATCCACGCGGTACGTAACGACAACTACCACCAGGAAGGCCTGCCACACCTGGACGAGATCTACTGGCACGTGATTCCGGATGCGGCCTCCCGCTCCGTGGCTTACGAAACCGGCAAGATCGACGTCCTGCCCGGCGGCTCGGTGGAAAACTTCGATATTCCGCGCCTCACTGGCCTGGAAAACTCCTGCGTCACCTCGGAAGGCTGGGAGTACTTCTCACCCCACGCCTGGCTGTGGATAAACAACCGCAACTACCCGATGTCGGACAAGCGCTTCCGCCAGGCGATCATGTACGCCATGGACCGTGAGTTCGCCAAGAACGCCCTGTGGAACGGCTACGGCAAGATCGCCAAGGGCCCAATCAGTTCCAAGACCAAGTTCTTCGACGAGGATCTGCCGGACTACGAATACAACCCGGAAAAAGCCAAGGAACTGTTGAAAGAGATGGGCTACGACGGCACCCCGGTGCGCCTGATGCCGATGCCTTACGGCGAGACCTGGCAACGCTGGGCCGAAGCGATCCGTCAAAACCTGAGCGAAGTGGGTATCGAGACCGATATGGTCGCCACCGATGTAGCGGGCTGGAACCAGAAACTCTCCGACTGGGACTACGACCTGTCGTTCAGCTACCTCTACCAGTACGGCGATCCGGCGCTGGGCGTTTCCCGCTCCTACATCTCCGACAACATCGCCAAGGGCTCGCCCTGGAACAACGTTGAAGGCTACGCCAACGAGAAGGTGGACCAGTTGTTCGATGAAGCCGCCACCGCCTTCCCGGACAGCAAACGCGCGGAGCTCTACAAGCAGGTGCAGCAGCAGCTGGTTGAAGATGTACCGGTGGGCTGGTTGCTCGAGCTTGAGTTCCCGACCATCTACAACTGCAAGGTTCACAACCTGATCGACTCCGCCATCGGCGTCAACGATGCCTTCGGCACCGCCTGGATCGAGCAGTAATCGATCTTCCGCGCTAAACGGGCGGGGCCGTCACTGACGGCCCCGCCCCCGATCTACGGAACTATCTATGAGCATCCAGACACTGTTCTATATCGCTGGGCGCCTGATCAAGGGCCTGCTGGTATTGTTCGTCATCGCGATCTTCAACTTCTTCCTGATCCGGGCCGCACCGGGCGACCCCGCCAAGGTGATGGCCGGCGAAGCCGGCGCTGCAGACGAAGTGTTCCTGCAACAGCTGCGCGAACAGTTCGGTCTGGATCAACCGCTTTACTACCAGCTCTGGGTTTATATCAGCAACCTGGTGCAGTTCGACATGGGCCAGACCTATCGCCAGCAGATGCCGGTGTTTGACCTGATCATGGATCGCCTGCCCGCCACGCTGCTGCTGACCGGCACCGCCTTCGTGCTGTCGTTGGGTCTCGGTGTACTGGTGGGGGTGATCGCCGCCTCCAACCACCGCAAATGGATCGACTCCGCCATCTCCGTCGCTGCACTGGTGTTCTACGCCACGCCGCTGTTCTGGCTGGCACTGATGGCGGTACTGCTGTTCTCGGTGTTCCTCGGCTGGCTGCCCGCCTTCGGCATGGAAACCGTGGGCGCCAACTACACCGGCTGGGACCGGGTGGTGGATATCGCCGAGCACCTGGTGCTGCCCGCGATGACGCTGGGGCTGTTCTTTACCGCAGTCTATGCCCGCATGACGCGCACCTCGATGATCGAGACCGGCCGTGCCGATTTTGTCAAAACCGCCAAGGCCAAGGGGATGTCCCCGGCACGCGTCACCTTCCGTCACACCCTGCGCAACGCGCTGCTGCCGGTGGTGACCCTGGCCGGTCTACAGGCGGGACAGATGATCGGCGGCGCCGTCCTCACCGAGACCGTGTTCGCCTGGCCCGGCATCGGCCGCCTGATGTTCGAGGCACTGTTCCAGCGCGACTACAACCTGCTGCTGGGCGTGTTCTTCATCTCCTCGGCGATGGTGGTGCTGTTCAACCTGGTCACCGACATCATCTACTGCCTCGTGGACCCACGGATTGAGTTAACCAAATGAGTATTCTGAGAAAACTGTCGACCAACAAGGTAGCCCTGTTCGGACTGATCGTGCTCGTTTTCCTCGTGCTGGTCGCCATCTTCGGGCCCTACCTCTACGAAACCTCTCCCTGGAAAATGGTGAACCGCCCGTTCCTGCCGCCCATGGAGAACACTGATCTGATGCTGGGCACCGACACCATGGGGCGTGATGTGCTGGCAGGCCTGGTGTACGGCGCACGGATCTCCCTGCTGGTAGGTTTGATCTCCACGATGATTGCCCTGCTGATCGGCGTACCGCTGGGCGCCACCGCCGGTTACTTTGGCGGCTGGATCGACGAAGCACTGATGCGCTTTACCGAAATCTTCCAGACCGTGCCGAGTTTCGCCCTGGCGATCGTGATCGTGGCGATCTTCGAGCCCTCGGTCTATTCCATCACCATCGCCATCGCCCTGGTGAGCTGGCCACCGGTGGCGCGCCTGGTGCGTGGCGAATTCCTCGCCCTGCGTAATCAGGAGTATGTGCTGGCGGCACGGCTGAACGGCCAGACCAACCGCAACATTATCCTGCGCGAAATTCTGCCCAACACCCTGTCACCGATCATCGTCATGGCCTCGCTGATGGTGGCCACGGCGATTCTGCTGGAATCGGCGCTGTCGTTCCTCGGCCTGGGTGACCCGGAGATCATGTCCTGGGGCTATATGATCGGCGCCGCACGCACCGTGATTCGCCAGGCCTGGTGGCTGAGCTTCTTCCCCGGTGTCGCCATCGCCATCACCGTGCTGGCACTGAACCTGGTGGGCGAAGGGCTGAACGAGGCACTGAACCCGAAACTCTCTGGCAAGCGGGAGAGCTGATATGAATCCTGTGTTGAAAGTCGAGGATCTGTCGATCCGCCTGCCGGTAGGCGCCGACCGCCCTTACGCGGTCAACAAGCTGAGCTATTCGCTCTATCCCGGCGAGATACTCTGTGTCGTCGGTGAGTCCGGTTCCGGTAAATCGATGACCGCCAACGCCGTGATGGGCCTGCTGCCCAAGGCGATCCAGGTGGATAAGGGCGCCATCATCTTTGACGGCAAGGACCTTATTTCGCTGGAGGAGAAGCGCGCCAGGGATCTGCGCGGTAACCGCATCAGCATGATCTTCCAGGAGCCGATGACCGCCCTGAATCCTCTGATGCGGGTTGAGGATCAGATCGGCGAGGTGTTTCTTATCCACAGCAACCTGAGCAAGCAGCAGCGCAAGGCACGCACGCTGGAGCTGCTCAAGGATGTGGGCCTGCCCGACCCGGAAAAAGCGATGCGGGTCTATCCGCACCAGCTCTCCGGCGGCCAGCGCCAGCGCGTCATGATCGCCATGGCACTGGCACTGGAGCCATCGATCCTGATCGCCGACGAACCCACCACCGCACTGGATGTGACTACCCAGGCGCAGATTCTGCACCTGATCAAAGAGCTGCAGCGCAAGCACGGCACCGCGGTGATGTTTATCACCCATGACTTCGGCGTGGTCGCCGAGATCGCCGATCGTGTGGTGGTGATGCAGTACGGCGATATGGTCGAGATCGGCAGCCGCGAGCAGGTGCTCAACCAACCCCAGCACCCCTACACGAAAAAGCTGATCGCCGCGGTGCCGCCGCTGAGTGCACCGGATCGCGAAATTGAGGATAGAGCAGGCCAGAAACCGGCCCTGTCGGTGAAATCCCTGTGTAAAACCTATGTCTCTCCCGGCGGCTGGTTCAAGCCAGCGCGCACCGTGCACGCCGCCCAGGATGTGAGCTTCGATCTTTACCGCGGTGAAACCCTGGGCCTGGTGGGCGAGTCCGGCTCCGGCAAGTCCACCGTCAGCCGCTGTATTGTGCGCCTGCTCGACGCTGACAGCGGCGAGATCCTGCTCGGCGGCAGCGCCATCCAGGACCTGGATCACAAGGCGCTGGTTCCATTCCGCAAGCAGATCCAGATGGTGTTCCAGGATCCCTACGCCTCGTTAAACCCGCGCAAGACCGTCGGCCGTATTATCGCCGATGGCCCCATCGCCCAGGGCGTACCCGTGGCGGAAGCGATGGACAGAGCACGGGAGCTGCTAAAGCTGGTGGAACTGCCGGAAACGGCGCTGGAGCGTTACCCGCATGAGTTCTCTGGCGGCCAGCGCCAGCGTGTCGGCATCGCCCGGGCACTGGCGCATAATCCCCAGGTACTGGTGGCGGATGAGGCGATCTCGGCGCTGGACGTTTCGGTGCAGGCGCAGATCCTGGAGCTGATCGACACGCTGAAAAAGAAACTCAACCTGGCGGTGCTGTTCGTGGTCCACGACCTGCGCGTCGCAGCCCAGGTGTGTGATCGGGTGATCGTGATGCAGCACGGCAAGATCGTCGAGGCCGGCGACACCAAGGCGGTCTTCGAAGATCCGCAACACACCTATACCCAGAACCTGATCGCTTCGATTCCCGGTGCAGACTGGCGCAGCGAACATCAACCCACAGCAGTAGGACAACCGGCGTAATGCAACAGGGTATCGTACAAGTAAAAGGCGTAGATCCAACGCCCTACCTGGAAAGCTTCAACCGTTATTCAGACGAGCTATCCCTCCTGACCGCGGATATGCCGCATGACCCGGAGCAGATCACCTTCGCCCTGCTCTGGTACCCGGATGACGATTTTTTCGACCGTTATCCCAACGTAAAACTCGTCGCCTCCATCGCGGCCGGTGTGGATAACATCCTCGCCTGCCCGAGCCTCAGGGACGATGTGATCGTCTGCCGGAATCGCGATCCAGAGCAGGCCTCGATCATGAGCACCTTCGCGCTCTGGCACATCATCGGCCACCAGCGCAATTTCGAGCGCTACCGTGAACAGCAGACGCTGCACATCTGGAAACGTCACCCGATGCGGGCACCCGCTGATATCAATGTCGGCATCCTTGGCCTGGGTTTTATGGGCGAGAAAATCGCCGATGACTGTCATGCCCTTGGCTTCAACGTGGCCGGATGGCGCAAAAGCTTCAAAACCCTGACCAACGAAGAGATTCCGGTCTTCGCCGGTACGGAACAGCTGGACAGCTTTCTGCAACGCACCGAGGTGCTGATCTGTGTGCTGCCGCTGACCGATGAAACCCGCGGCATTCTCAATCGCGATACCTTCAGCAAACTCCAGCGAGGCGGTTACCTGGTGCATATCGGTCGCGGCGACCACCTGGTACCCGAAGACCTGTTCGCGGCGCTGGAAGATGGCCAACTGGCAGGTGCGGCGCTGGATGTGTTCACCCCCGAGCCGCTACCAGCCGACAGCCCGATCTGGGATCACCCGAAGATTTTCGTCACCCCCCACGATGCCAGCGACGTACGCCCCTCTGCGGCGGCGGCCAACCTGGCAGAGGAAGTGGAAAGGTTCGTCCGCGGCGAGGCGCCTGCCAACCAGGTACTGAAAGAGATCGGCTACTGAAGGAGTTTCCCATGCAAGGTCTGAATATCAATGCTGACCGCCTCTGGCAGTCACTGATGGCGATCGGCGATATTGGCCATGTCGATGTGCCTGGAAGCAAGGTGGGCGGCTGCCACCGTCTGGCGCTGTCGGAAAAGGACCTGCGTGGACGCCAGCTGTTTATCGACTGGTGCCAGGCCGAAGGCTGCAGCCTGCGCATCGATGCGATCGGCAATCTGTTCCTGCGCCGTCCGGGGCGCAATAACGACCTGGCGCCGATCGTCACCGGCAGTCACCTGGATACCCAACCCACCGGCGGTAAATTCGACGGCATCTACGGCTGTCTGGCCGGGCTGGAAGCGATACGCGCTCTTAATGAACGGGGTATAGAGACCGAACGTCCCATCGAAGTAGTGGTCTGGACCAACGAAGAGGGTGCCCGCTTCAAGCCGGCGATGCTCGGCTCCGGAGTATTCGCCGGTGTGTTTACACTAGAGGAAGCCCTGGCCAAGGAAGACGCGGACGGCGTGAGCGTTGCTCAAGCTCTACAGCAGGCCGGCTACGACACCGACAGCCGCACGCAGACTGCGATACACCGCTACTTCGAGCTGCATATCGAACAGGGCCCGGTGCTGGAGGCGAACAATATCGATCTGGGCATCGTCTCCGGAGTGCTCGGTATGCGCTGGTACCGGGTGAATGTCAGCGGCCAGTCCTGCCATGCGGGCCCCAGCCCCATGGAAATGCGCAACGATGCCCTGGTCGGCAGCGCAAAAATGATCTCCGAGCTGACCGAGATGGCCGCGGCCGGCGGCCCGTCCACCCGCTGCACCATCGGTGAACTGGAGATCCCCTCCGCATCCTGCAACGTATCGCCGGGCGAGGTGATCTTCTCTCTGGACCTGCGCGAAGCGAGCCAGGAGGCGCTGCAAGCCCTGGAAGATAAAGCCAGGGCGCTGATCGAGGCGCTGGCGGCAGCACGCAACCTCAGCGTCAGTATCGAACAGTTCTGGGAACTGCCAGCCTCCCCCTTCGATAGCGGAGCGATCGAACAGATCCGCACGGCCGCTTCCGAGTCCATGCCCACCGAGCAGTCGATGACCCTGGTCAGCGGCGCCGGTCATGACGCCGTCTACATCAGCCGCGTCGCGCCCACGGCGATGATCTTCGTGCCCTCGGAGAACGGTCTGAGCCACAACGAGAAGGAATACACCCCGCCCGAACAGCTGGCCAAGGGCGCCAACCTGCTGCTGCACACCCTGCTGCAGGCAGCCAACAGCTGAGCCGTACTTTTCTAAACCGGAGACTGAGATGAAAGCTTTCTACAGTGCCGACCAGAGTCAGCACCATCCCAAATTTTATATGAAGAACGGCAAGGCGATCGCGGCACGAGAACTGCCAGAGCGGGGCGAGATTTTCCTCTCCTCCCTCTCAGGCCTGGAGATTCCGGTCGAAAAGGCAAAGGATTTCGGCCCGGGCGTGCTCTCCCGCGTGCACTCTCCGGATTACCTTAATTTTCTCGAAACCGCCTATGAGCAGTGGCAGCAGCTGCCGGACGCCAGCGAAGAGATCATCCCCAAGAGCAACCCCTCGCGCTACGCGGCGACCTATCCGGAAGATATCGTCGGCCGCGTCGGCTGGCACCTGATGGACACCTCCTGCCCGGTGGGCCCCGGCACCTGGCGTGGCACCTACGCCTCAGCTCAGACAGCCCAGAGCGCCGCGGATCACGTCGCCCGGGGCGAGGCACGCCACGCCTACGCGCTCTGCCGCCCGCCCGGCCACCACGCCTATCCGGACGGCGCCGCCGGTTTCTGTTTTATCAACAACTCCGCCGTAGCGGCAGAGCGTCTGCGCGAGACCTACGAGCGCGTCGCCATCATCGATATCGACCTGCACCACGGTAACGGCACCCAGGCGATCTTCTGGCGCCGCCGCGATGTGATGACAGTCTCTCTCCACGCCGACCCCGCCGGCTGCTACCCCCACTACTGGGGCTATGGTCACGAACGCGGTGAAGGCGATGGCTACGGCTATAACCTGAATTTGCCCCTGCCACACGGAACCAGCGACGACGTCTACCTTGATGCACTGGAGAGCGCGCTGGAACAGGTTGCCGCTTTTGCCCCCGACGCGATTGTGATCGCCCAGGGGCTGGATGCCTCGGAACAGGATCCGTTCGGGGTGCTGGGCATCACCACCGAGGGATATGCGCGGATTGGCGCACGTCTGCGGCAGCTGGATAAACCCACGGTGATTGTTCAGGAAGGCGGCTACATCTCCCCGATTCTGGGGGATAACCTGGCGGCGGTGCTGAAGAACTTTATCTAGGACGCTTGATCCGTGACAACGCTTACAAAACGGTGGATCAATGTGACGGTTTAAAACCGGCAAACTATCCGCCACCCTTTTCATCTTAGGATGGCTGCAAACGCCTGAAGGAAATCTTAGAAATGTGTGAAGCAAGCGCAAACTCCACCGCTGTAGCAAACGTCGATGTGGATAACGACGATGTCCGCGTCACCCGCTGGAGTTTCGAACCCGGTGCCGAAACCGGTCACCACCGCCATGAATACGATTACGTGATCACACCGATCACCAACAGCACCATGCAGATTGAAGATGCCGACGGCACAAGGCACGTTGAGATCAAGGCAGGCGTCAGCTACTACCGCCTGGCCGGTGTCGAGCACAATGTAACCAACGCCAGCAAAACGCCGATGATCTTTGTCGAAACCGAGATGAAACGCTGAAAGCTTCTTAGCTAAAAGGACTTTTAGGAAAAAAGCTTGTTAGCGAAAAAGCCGCTTATATAAACGGCACGAACGGAATACAGCCGGCCAGCATGAGGGCAGCGGCGACTGCTATTGAAAGTCTAAGCACGGTTTGCCTCCTGTAATACGCACAACAAAAAGGCCACCCCGAGAGGTGGCCTTTTCTAATCTAGCGCTTCGAGGTTACACCTCGAGGAAATCCAGAATACCTTCAGCGGCTTCGCGACCTTCATAGATAGCGGTCACCACCAGGTCAGATCCGCGCACCATGTCGCCACCGGCAAAGACCTTATCGTTGCTGGTCTGGAACGGGAAACGACCAGCTGCAACTTCCTTGGAAGCGATTACACGACCATCCTGATGCAGATCGATCTTCAGCGATTCGAACCAGGGAGCCGGGCTCGGACGGAAACCGAAAGCTACCAGAACCACGTCGGCGTCGATCACTTCCTCGGAACCTTCGACCACTTCAGCGCGACGACGGCCGTTCTCATCCGGCTCACCCATACGGGTAGTCACCAGCTTGAGGCCTTTTACCTTGCCGTCTTCGCCAACCACTTCCACCGGCTGACGGTTGAACAGGAACTGCACACCTTCTTCGCGCGCGTTTTCCACTTCGCGCTTGGAGCCCGGCATGTTCTCTTCGTCACGACGGTAGGCACAGGTGACGCTCTCAGCGTTCTGACGGATAGAGGTACGGTTACAGTCCATGGCGGTATCACCACCACCAAGCACCACAACCTTCTTACCGGCAACGCTGATGAACTCTTCCGCCTGCTCATAGCCACGGCAGTGGTTCACGTTGGAGATCAGGAACGGCAGCGCATCGTAGACGCCATCCAGGTCTTCGCCCGGGAAACCGCCCTTCATGTAGGTGTAGGTGCCCATGCCGAGGAAGATCGCGTCGTATTCCTTCTCCAGATCTTCGATGGTGACGTCCTTGCCCACCTCCGTGTTGAGGCGGAACTCGATACCCATCTCTTCGAAGATCTCGCGACGTTTAACCATCACGTCTTTTTCGAGCTTGAACTCGGGGATACCGAAGGTCAGCAGACCACCGATCTCCGGGTTACGGTCGAAGACAACCGGCTTAACGCCGTTACGCACCAGGATGTCAGCGCAACCGAGGCCCGCAGGACCTGCGCCAATCACAGCGACTTTCTTGTCGGTCCAGACCACCTTGGACATGTCCGGCTTCCAGCCCATGGCGAACGCAGTGTCGCTGATGTACTTCTCGACCGGACCGATGGTCACAGCGCCAAAGCCATCATTCAGGGTGCAGGCGCCTTCGCAGAGACGATCCTGCGGGCAGACACGGCCGCATACTTCCGGCAGGGAGTTGGTCTGATGGCTCAGCTCTGCCGCTTCCAGCAAATTGCCTTCAGAAACCAGCTTCAGCCAGTTCGGAATATGGTTGTGCACCGGGCACTTCCATGAACAGTACGGGTTACCGCAGTCCAGACAACGGTGCGCCTGCTCGGACGCATCGTCGGTACGGAACGGTTCGTAGATTTCGGCGAATTCGCGCTTGCGAACCTCAGCCTGAATTTTGCTCGGCCCTTCACGGGACACATCGAGGAACTGAAAATCGTTACTCAGACGGTTAGGCATAGTCCCACCTCTTTCAGGTCACCCGGGCCTCAGCCCGGGCGATCAATATTACGGAAAACCAGATCGTTTAAGCGCCGGAGTTTATTCCGGGCGCTTGCGCATGCTGTCGAGCAGCTGATTCAGGCTTGCGGCCTTGGGTTTAACCAGCCAGAACAGACCGATGTAATCGATGAAGTTCTCAAGCAGTTCCTGACCCCAGGCGCTGCCGGTTTCCCGGGTATATTCAATGATCACGGAACGCAGGTGGTTCTTGTACTGCTCCATCTGCTCGGTATGGATACGGTGGATCTCGACCAGTTCGTGGTTGTACTTGTCGACGAAGGTACGATCCTTATCGAACACGTAAGCAAAACCACCGGTCATACCAGCACCGAAGTTGTAGCCGGTCTCGCCCAGCACGGTGACCATACCGCCGGTCATATATTCACAGCAGTGATCGCCAGCACCTTCGATTACGGCATGCACACCGGAGTTACGCACACCGAAACGCTCGCCGGCACGACCCGCTGCGAACAGCTTGCCGCCAGTGGCGCCGTACAGGCAGGTGTTACCGATGATCGCAGTCTCGTTGGACGCGAAAGTCACCTCTTCGAACGGACGGATCACCAGTTTGCCACCGGCCATACCTTTACCAACGTAGTCGTTGGCATCGCCTTCGAGGTAGAGATTCTGACCGCCGGCGTTCCAGACGCCGAAGGACTGACCCGCGTGACCCTTGAAGTGGAACTCGATCGGCGTATCAACCATGCCCAGGTTGCCGTGTACCTTGGCGATAGCGCCGGAAGTACGCGCACCCACTGAGCGGTCGCAGTTGCAGATATCCAGTTCCCACTTGCCGCCGGACTTGTGCAGAATCGCCTCTGCAGTCAGTTCCTGCATGCGGTTGTTCAGCTCGCCCGGATCGTACGGCTCGTTGCGGTGCTGCTGTACGGTCTGCGGGTATTCAGCCGGAATATCGGCGTCGCTGATCAGGCCGGACAGATCCAGACCCTTCTGACGCTCAGTCTGACCTTCGATCGCTTCGAGCAGATCGACGCGGCCCACCAGCTCTTCCAGCGTGCGAACGCCCAGCTTGGCCATCCACTCGCGGGTTTCTTCAGCCACAAAACGGAAGTAGTTCTTGACCATTTCCACGGTACCGCGGAAGTGATCGCGACGCAGTTCGTCGTTCTGGGTAGCAACACCGGTGGCACAGTTATTCAGGTGGCAGATACGCAGATACTTACAGCCCAGCGCCACCATCGGCATGGTGCCGAAGCCGAAGCTCTCGGCGCCCAGAATCGCGGCCTTGACCACGTCCAGACCGGTCTTCAGACCACCATCTGTCTGCAGGCGGATCTTGCCACGCAGGTGGTTGGCGCGTAGCGACTGGTGCGCGTCTACCAGGCCCAACTCCCAGGGGGAACCGGCGTAGTGGATGGAGGTCAGCGGAGATGCCGCGGTACCGCCGTCGTAGCCAGAGATGGTGATCAGGTCCGCATAGGCCTTGGCCACACCGCAGGCGATGGTGCCGACACCTGGACGGGATACCAGTTTCACCGATACCTGACCTTCAGGGTTAACCTGCTTGAGGTCGAAAATCAGCTGCGCCAGGTCCTCGATAGAGTAGATATCGTGGTGCGGCGGCGGAGAGATCAGGGTCACGCCCGGTACGGAGTAACGCAGGCGCGCGATCAGGTCGTTGACCTTGCCGCCCGGCAGCTGACCGCCTTCACCCGGCTTGGCGCCCTGAGCCACCTTGATCTGCATAACATCGGCGTTAACCAGGTATTCCGGTGTTACACCGAAACGGCCGGAGGCGACCTGCTTGATCTTGGAGCGTTTCATGGTGCCGTGACGCGCCGGATCTTCACCACCCTCACCGGAGTTGGAGCGGCCGCCCAGTTCGTTCATCGCCATCGCCAGCGCTTCATGCGCTTCCGGTGACAGGGCACCGAGGGACATGGCGGCGGAGTCGAAACGCGGGAACAGCGCTTCAACCGGCTCGACTTCATCGATGGAGACCGGTTTGGTGTCTTTACGCAGCGCCAGCATATCGCGCAGCGTAGCGATACCACGGTTGTTTACCAGGTCGGCGTAGCGGTTGTAGGCACGCTTATCACCGCTGGTAACCGCTTCGTGGATGGTTTTAACCACGTCAGGGTTGTAGGCGTGGTATTCACCTTCAAACTTGTACTTCAGCAGACCACCCGGACGGATCGGCTTACGCGCGCTCCAGGCTTCCTTGGCGAGCACTTCCTGCTCGGCCTGGAAGTGCTCAAACCGGGCACCCTGAATACGGCTGGTGACGCCCTTAAAGCAGAGATCAACGATCTCGGAGCTCAGACCCACCGCCTCGAACAGCTGTGCACCGCGGTAAGAGGTGATCGCAGAGATACCCATCTTCGACAGGATCTTGAACAGGCCCTTGTCGATACCCTTACGGTACTTCTCGTGGCTGTCCAGCGGCGCCATCTGAATTTCGCCGGTGCTGCACAGATCGTTCAGCACACGGTACGCCAGGTACGGGTAAACCGCGGTGGCGCCAAAACCGAACAGTACCGCGAAGTGGTGCGGATCACGGGCGGTACCGGTTTCAACGATGATGTTGGCGTCGGTACGCAGGCCCTTATCGATCAGGAAGTGATGCACCGCACCGGTGGCCATCGCCGCATGGATAGGTACAAAGCCCTGACGGATCTTGGCGTCGGACAGGATGATCAGTACCTTGCCGTTGCGTACGGCCGCTTCGACTGAGTTGCACAGGTTCTCGATCGCTTCGCGCAGGCTCATCTGGCTCGGATCGTAGTTCAAATCCAGCTGGATCGGCTCAAAACCTTCCACGTTGTTGTCACGCAGACGGTTGAACTTGCTGGCGGAGAGCACCGGCATGGTCAGGATCACACGACGGGCGTGCTCCGGTGTCTCTTCGAATACGTTACGCTCACGGCCGATGCAGGTTTCCAGCGACATGACGATAGATTCGCGCAGCGGATCGATCGGCGGGTTGGTTACCTGGGCAAACTGCTGACGGAAGTAGTCATAAGGAGAGCGAATCTGCTTCGACAGAACCGCCATCGGCTTGTCATCACCCATGGAACCAACCGCTTCCATACCCGCCTCACCCAGAGGACGGATGATCTGATCGCGCTCTTCGTAGGTGAGGTTGAACATCTTCATGTGAGCGCGGACTTCGTCGGCGCTCATCTCTGGGAAGGAGCGGGACTCCTCGGTCAGGTTCATGGTGTTCTCAAGGCGTAGTGCGTTGTCCTTGAGCCACTGCTTGTATGGCTTGGCCTTTTTCAGACGATTGTCCACATCGGCGGTGTGCATCACTTCGCCGGTTTCGGTGTCGATCGCCAGGATCTGACCCGGTCCAACGCGGCCCTGAGCCACGATATCGGACGGCTGGTAAGCAAATACACCGATCTCGGATGCAGTGCAGATCATGTTGTCGCGGGTCATTACCCAGCGAGACGGGCGCAGGCCGTTACGGTCGAGCATACAGACCGCGTAGCGACCGTCGGTCATGACCATACCGGCGGGACCGTCCCAGGGCTCCATGTGCATGGAGTTGTACTCGTAGAACGCACGCAGCTCGGAGTCCATGGTGTCCACGTTCTGCCAGGCCGGCGGAACGATCATGCGAACCGCACGATACAGGTCCATACCACCCACCAGAAGGAACTCCAGCATGTTATCCATACTCGAAGAGTCTGAGCCGGTGGTGTTTACGATCGGTTGCAGCTCATTCAGATTCGGCAGTTCCGGGGTCACAAACTTAGGTGCACGGGCGCGGGCCCAGTTGCGGTTACCCTCAATGGTGTTGATCTCACCATTGTGTGCCAGAAAACGGAACGGCTGTGCCAGCGGCCAGCGCGGCGCCGTGTTGGTGGAGAAACGCTGGTGATAGGTACACACCGCAGTTTCCAGGCGCGGATCAGCCAGGTCCTTGAAGAAGACCGGCAGGTCCACCGGCATAGTCAGGCCTTTATAGCTGAGAACGCGGTGAGACAGAGTACAGATATAGAAGTCGGGATCGGCCTGCAGCGCAATCTCAGCCTTGCGACGGGCAGAGAACAGCGCCACGGTCAGCTCACGCTCACTCTGGGTCGGCGCGTTAATGAACACCTGCTCGATCTGCGGCAGGGTATCGCGCGCAATCGGCCCCAGGCAGGACTGATCGGTAGGCACCACGCGCCAGCCAACCACGTCCAGTCCCTGCGCTTTCAGTTCCGCGTCGAGAGTATCGCGCGCCGCCTGAGCTGCAGCCGCTTCGCGAGACAGAAAGACCATGCCAACGGCAAAGTTGTCCGCCAAGTCAGCGCCCAGGTCCTCGCGAACTACTTCGCGCATAAAGCCTTTCGGCATCTGCATCAGCAGACCGCAGCCATCACCTGTTTTACCGTCGGCGGCAATACCGCCTCGGTGAGTCATGCAGGCGAGTGCCTCGATCGCTTTTTCAAGCACACTGTGACTTGCCTGGCCCTGCATATGGGCCATCAGGCCGAAGCCACAGTTATCCTTGAATTCACCAGGCTGATAAAGACCTTTGCTCATAAGCCAATCCCACTAAAAACCAATTAAATCAATTATTTAAACTATATCTCTTTTCCCGACTTCAGCGTTTGCGGACGAAAAGGGACAGCAATATTACACTTCGCCCCCCGTCGGGACAAATTATGAACAAACCGCACGAAAGCATAAGCCACCAGGGACAGGGGCTTACAAGAGATTTTTTATTGATGAGGAGCGCGTCTACGGGATATTTCTATACGTTAGCGAAATTCCGCCGTCCTTTACTCTTCCAGAAATGTTATTTGCGTATATCTGATTTAACCCCGGCGATCGAACGCGCCCAGGGCCTCAGTTTGCGCAAATCCTCAGGTAATGTCTGTACTGCCGCCATGGCGGACTCACGGGTGGCAAACTGGCCGTAAACCACGACGTGCCAGGGCGCACCTTTATACATTGTCCTGAAATAATAGAATCTTTCTGGCTGACCCTGCGCACCGATAAAACGTTCGATGCTATCCACAGAACGCGCACCCAGTAATTGCAGAGTATAGCCATCATCCGGCCAACGCAGAAGCTCATCGGTACGCAACAGATCGTCGCTGCCACTGACCTCCTCCGCAGCAGCCGATGGCGCAGACTCTTTCGGCCTGGGCGATGCTGTCTCAGCCTTAGGCTGCGCTGCTTGCTGTTGCTGGGGCTGAGTCTCTTTAGCCTCAGCTTTTGTAGACTCGGTTTGCTTCGGCTCAGGAGGGGCTGGAGCTTCTGTCACCACCGGAGCCGAGGACTGGGACCTGTCGATTTCACTGGATCCGGCTTCGTCTGCAGAGTTATTTTCCTGCTCCACCGGCTCTGTAGCGGCTACCTCATCATCAGTTGCCGCGGTTTCCTGCTCGCTCGTGGCCGGCTCTTCGAGACGCGCCTCCTGCTCGGCGAGACGATCGCTCAGCTCGGAGCGAACCTCGATAACTTCGGGTTCTTCATCGGGACTGGCGACGGGAATATCCAGCGGTAACTCAACACGCGCGACTTCCTGCTGCTCTGCTTCATCGTCAGAACCCGAGGGTATAAACAGCCAGAGTGCTCCGGCAAAAATAACCACCAGCACCGCAGCGATAGCGGCCATATGCACGGGAGGGAGCGGAAAAGCGCGCTTGACCGGACGCTGCACCTTTCCGTCATGCATGTCGTTCTGAACCAGTCGGTATAAGCGACCGGGATAAGCCTCGCTCTGCTCGATCAATGCCTGCAAACGCCGCTTCGGCAGACTTCCGCCAGAGGGGAGCAGGGATTCGACAAACTCCTGAGCTTCCTCGTCGTCAAAAGCACCGAGCAACTGCACATGCAGACGGCCATCAAGCAGTTGATCCAGTTCGTTGGCGAGAAAACGCTGTTCAAACTCTGGAGAGCCTGTGAGTACGACTCTGGGAGCCGCATCTTCGAGCAGGGCGAAATTAGTCAGTAGTTCCAGGGCATTGTTGGTCAGGTAATCGGCATCGTCGATCAACAGCACCAGCGGCACACCCGCTTCGTGCAAGCTGCGTCCCAGCAGATGCAGCTGTTTCAGGCGCTGACGGTTATCCACATCCTCAGGACAATCTATGCCATATGCGTCGGTCAGGAGTTTAAGCAGACGCGTTACATCCACAGCGGAGTCGCATTGGATAACGCCCTCACGCACCGGAGTGTCGCCACCCTGCGTCTCGAGTTGCTTCAGTACAGTGCTGCGGCCACTGCCATCTTCCCCAATGATCAACATCATCAGGTCAGAGAAACGCAACAGATGGCGCAGTTTGGACGCCAGTTGTACTCGGGAGGCCGGCTCGAAGTAACGCATATCGGTGTCCATGGAGGAGAGCGACTCCTTCTGCTCTAGATCAATCCGAGGTTGGATTCCGCGGTCAGTGTTTGGTTCAACAGCGCAGGATCGATCTCATCGGTGACAACCGCATCCCCGATTGAAGGTATCAACACCAGCCGCAGACGGCCATCCAGCACTTTTTTGTCCACCGACATCAGTTCGATGAACTCTGACGGGGTCATCGAAGCAGGCGCCTCCACCGGCAGGCGGGCTGCGAGCAACAGATTACGGATACGTGCCAGATCAGCGTTGCTCAACCAACCCATGCGAGTAGAGAGATCTGCCGCCATCAGCATACCCGTGCCCACCGCTTCACCATGCAGCCAAACACCGTAACCCTGGGAGGTTTCGATGGCGTGGCCGAAGGTATGCCCCAGGTTCAGTAGAGCCCTGATGCCAGACTCTCGCTCATCCTGTGCCACGACTTCAGCCTTGATCTCGCAGGAACGGCGGATTGCCTCGGTCAATGCAGCGGGATCACGCTGCATCAGCAACGCCATATTCTCCTCAAGCCAGTCGAAAAACGCGGCGTCATAGATAAGTCCATATTTGATCACTTCGGCGAGGCCCGCCGAAAGCTCACGTTCAGGCAGCGTCGACAACGCAGCAGTATCGGCAATAACTGCCGCCGGCTGATGAAAGGCGCCAATCATATTCTTGCCCAGCGGGTGATTTACGCCGGTCTTACCACCGACCGAGGAATCAACCTGGGACAACAGTGTCGTCGGTACCTGAATAAAGGTAACACCACGTTGGTAGCAGGCTGCTGCGAACCCGGTCATATCACCGACAACCCCTCCGCCCAAGGCCACCAGTGTTGTGGTGCGGTTATGGCGTTTTTCCAGCAGGGCATCAAAAATCAGGTTGAGATGATCAAGATCCTTGAAGCTTTCGCCGTCAGGCAGGATCACAGTATCAACACTAGCCACCTCGAATTGTGACTTGAGCTTTTCCAGATACAGAGGCGCAACCGTCTCATTACTGACGATCATCACCTGACGCCCCTTGAGGTGCTTTTCCAGCAGGGGCTGCTCAATAAGGTTTGCACCGATGTAGATCGGATAACTGCGATCACCGAGATCGACGGTCAACATTTGCATGGAAAAGCACTCTTGAGATTTGCATTCAGACTGGGTTGGAGAGGGCGCGCTGCTTATTTAACTGCCTGACAATTTCAGCAACGACACTGCGCGGATGGCGCTTGTCCGTTTTCACCACCAGATCACAGCAGGCACTGTAGAGCGGATCGCGTTCTGCCATCAGTTTTGTCAGCACACCACGGGGATCATCATCCTGCAGCAGAGGACGATTTTTATCGCGCGCAGTACGCTCCAGTTGCTGGTCCACCGAGGTTTTCAAATACACAACGAAGCCGTTCGCCTGAAGGTTGGCTCTATTTTCAGGCCTCAGCACGGCCCCGCCACCGGTAGCGAGGATGATATTCTCGCGCTGAGTCAGCAGCTCGATCACTGCCTGCTCCCGGTTACGGAAACCTGGCTCACCCTCAACATCGAAAATCCAGGGGATATCGGCACCGGCCCGCGCTTCGATCTCCCGGTCGGAGTCAACATACTCCTGGTTCAACTCACCAGAAAGCAAACGCCCTATGGTGCTCTTTCCAGAGCCCATAGGGCCAATAAGAAAAACGTTCAACGACAGTGTTACCTTAGTACTACCTGACTGTCAGAGACTCACGTACCAGCTTGGGTGTGATGAATATCAGCAGTTCTTGTTTATCACTTGACGTGACACGCTGCTTGAACAGATTACCCAACACGGGGATATCGCCCAGCACAGGTGTTTTATACTCGTCATTAGTATCTGAGGTGATAAAGATACCACCGAGTACCACCGTATCGCCATCGGGCACACTGATTGAGGTCTGCAGAGAGTTGGTATCGATGATCAACTCACCGTTTGGTGCAGCCCCTGCGACGGAGTCCTTGTTGATATCGATGTCGAGACTGATGCGGTCACCCGGATTAATCTGCGGCGTTACATCCAGACTCAGCTCAACCTCTTCGAACTCGGTATCAACGGTACCATCATCATTGGTCTGGTAAGGCACTTTCTGACCGGATGAGATACGCGCAGGGTTGCCGTTAGTCGTAATAACCTTAGGCTGGGACACAATGTTTACTCGGCCATCGCTCTCCATGGCAGAAAGCTCAGCGGCGAGGAGCACGCTGCTGCTGGCAAAACCGATTGAGAGCGCACTTGTAGTACTCGCGCCGTAATCCACCGCCAGCCCAGCGATATCACCAACGTCAGTAGCTGTTCCCAAGCCCAGCAGGTCGTCCTGAACGCCACCTACGTTGAAGTTGTTACCATTGATACTGCCTGCGGACCCAAAGCCCCAGCGGATACCAAGTTCACGCGAGTCCGACTCGGACGCTTCAACGATACGCGCTTCGATCAGAATTTGAGCCACTTCAACATCGAATCGACCCAGAGTGCGACGAATATCCTCGATCTGAGCTGCTGTCTCACGAATCATCAGAACGTTGGTCTGATCATCCGCGAGGATAAAGCCTCGCTCGGAGATAAGCTTCGCTGCTTCGATATGACCCTTCAGGTCCGATGCGCGACGGAAGTCGATCTGGATAAACTCGGTGACCAGCGGCGCCAGCTCTTCGACTTGCTTCTGACTTTCAAGCTCCTGCTGCTCACGCTGTGAGATCTCTTGGGCTGTACCGATCATCAGCACATTACCCACTTCACGCTTATCCAAGCCTTTGGTTTTCAGGATGATATCCAGCGCCTGATCCCAAGGGACATTTTTCAAGCGCAGCGTAATGTTGCCGGCACTGCTATCCACCTGATCGCTGATTACCAGGTTCATCTCCGCCACTTCAGCAATAATCTGCAGAATGGAACGGACAGATACATCCTGGAAGTTCAGATCGATTTTTTCGCCATCGTACGGGAAAGCATCACGCGCATTTTCCTTTTCAGCTGCAGTGATGGGCTTAAAATCCACATATAACTGGTTACCGGTCTGGTAAGCCATGTAGTCATAGGGCTCAGCGGACGGCTTGATCAACAGTGAAGTATTTTCACCATTCACCATGGAATCGATAAACATGACCGGCGTTGCAAAATCCTGCACATCAACGCGCTGCTCCAGGTTCGGAGAAAGGCCTGCACCAACCAGATTAACGACTACGTTATTACCCTCTTCGATAATATCGAGGCCCGCTTCGTCATCACTCATGGTAACGACAACACGACCACCGCCAGCTTCGATCCGCTCGAAGTCGATCCCCTCAACGCGGGTGCGACCATCCTGAACAGTCGCTCTGGATACGGATTGAGTGCTGCTTTTGATCGGCTGCTTGGCAGCAACCACATCAGCACCGGATGATCCGGAGAACTGTACAAAGAGGCTGTTATTTTCGCTGTAGGTACGATAGTCCACCGGCTCATTCAGGTTAGCGACGATTCGCAGCCGCCCCTCGGCCTGGGCGAAGTTCAGGCTATCTACCTGCCCGGTTTCGATATCAAGCTGACGCGAGCCCAGCTCATTACTCACTCCCCAAAGGTCCAGCACCAGACGGGGCGGGCTATCGATCAGATAAGCCTTGGGAGCCGGCGGCGGCATATCGAAATCCAGACGTACCTCAAGCTTGCCGCCGGGCAGGGCTACAAATGATGAATCGGTCAACTGAGCATCTTGCGCGGAAGCCTGAATGGAAAATGACAGTGCGAGCGCCCCGAAGACAACCGCCTTGAGCCAAGTGCCAGCTCCAGAAAGCAACCGACTTTTATAGATAGCGTTAATTCTTTTCACAGTCAGCATCCTTCGTTATTCCTGCTCAGGCATCGCCAGGTTTCTCGGCCGGTTCATCCAGCCACCCCGCCCGTTCGATACGATCTCGATCAGCTTCACACTTTCATCGTTGATTTCGACGACTTCGCCGTAGTCCAGCCCCATGTGATCTCCCAGCGTGACACGATGAATCTCGCCTTCTCTATCCTTGACCAAGGCGTAGAGTCCAGATTTATCGAGCGGAGTAATCGTACCGACCATATCCAGCTGGTCGATCGCGAAGTTCTCGAGGTAATCCTTGGGACGATCCTGATCCGGCTTGATCCCCGAATCCGGTGCGGCAATCTCATCCGCCTCAGACGCAGGTATCAATGCCTGGAAAGGGTCACGAAGGCTGGAGCCTTCATAGACGAAACTCTCGTAAGGCTTAAACTCGGGCAGCGGCTCTATTTTCCCGCCCGGTTTGGCCATCGTGGTGGTAACGAACTGTCGAAGGTCCGTTGTATCCTCAACCCACAAACAGCCCGAGGTCACTACTGTCGCCAGGGCAAGAGCCGCCCATGTCCGGCGCCGCACTCCAGGTGCGCTTGCTGCTTCAGTTCGTATCATCATAGCGATAGGTCTTGGCACTGATAGACATTGACAGCTCATTGCCGCCGCTCGGTCGAATCGAATAATCATGCAGCGTTACGATACGCTTGATCGCGGCAACGCCACTGACGAACTCGCCCATCTGGTGATAGGTGCCCCGCACCTGAATACTGATCGGCAATTCGACATAGAACTGGGATTTCCGCTCTGCCTGCAGCGCAATACTGTCGATACTGAGCCCTGCATTACGGCCGATGGCGGTAATATCCTCAAGAAGGCCAGGTACCTCCTTGTCGGTCGGAAGCTGGCGTAGCAGTTCAGCGAAGCGTCCTTCCACATCAGCCATCTGCTTGCGCAGCGCCGGGAGATTAGCCACCTGAAACGCCTTGGACTCAAACTCCTGTTTGAGGTCGATTTCGTTACGGACCTCGAGCTCGACGGCTTTGTGCTTATCTACCACAATAAAATAGATACCGGCACCAACAATCGCCGAGAAAAGCAGCAGATAAACCACCGCCTTAACCCCCACCGGCCAGGTGCCGGCGGAGTTGATATCCATATCGTTGGGGTCGAACCCACGGAAGGCATTCTTCAGCCCATCAAGATTCATACTCACTTGCCAGCCTCCTCTGCCTTGGGTTTAGCCAGTGGCACCGACAGGTTGAATTCACGCATCTGGTTGGACGCCTGGACTCTAGACAGGCTGGGTTCACCAAACCAGATAGAGCCTTCCAGACTGCGCATCAGGCTGGAGACATCGTCATTGTCGTTCGCCAGACCGTTGATATTGATTCGATCCCCGGTTCGGGTCAGTGAGCTGTAATAGAGATCATCGGGTAATACACGGACCAGCTCATCGAAGTTACGCACAATAACGGGACGGTTCCCCTGGAGCTCCTGGATGGCGTTAAGACGCTCCAGCAGACGCTCACGCTTGCGACGCAGCTCACTGATCTCCTCGATTTTCTTGTCCAGCTTGGATATTTCGCCGCGCAGGTAATTGTTCCGGGCCTGCTGACGATCCATCTGCATGTCGTAGTAATAGCTGACAGCGAACACGGCCAGCGCTCCCAGCACGGCCGCCGCCACAAGATTGCCCAAAAACCGCTTCTGCAGCAGGGCGTTGCGTTCCTCTCGCCAGGGTCTGAGGTTAATACGCGCCATAGTTTATTTCCCTACCTGTCAAAACTTCTCAGGGCCAGACCACAGGCCTTGGCCAGCATGGGCGCATCCTTGACCAGACGGTCCTGATTCAGGCGCGGGCCTACTCGAATGTTCACGAAGGGATTCAACAACTTGGATGGCACGCCGATCTCCTCTTCCATCAGCTCAGCCAGACCATCTATGCCAGCGGTTCCGCCAGCCACATAGAGTTCCGACAGTTGACTCTGGGCGCCTGACGAATAAAAAAACTGCAGAGCGCGAGAAACTTGCTGAACCACTGACTGTCTGAAAGGCATGACCAGCATTTCGACAATCTCTTCATCAAGTCCACCGGTTCGCAGTTTCTGCTCAACATCTGAAACTTCGAGGCCGTACTGTTGGTGAATAGCATTGCTAAGCTCGTTGCCGCCGAACGCCTGTTCGCGGTTGTAGACGATTTTGCCATCGCGAAAGACGTTAAGCGTCAGTGTGGCAGCGCCGATATCGACAAGCCCGACCAGATCACCGGGCTCAGCGGCGCTGAGAAATGGCAGCAGACGCTCAACAGCGAAGGTATCTACGTCGACCACTTCGCACTGAAGCTGAGCGGCGTTGACGGCATCTTCGCGGTTCGAAACGTCTTCGCGGCGGCAGGCTACCAGCAACACTTCGTTAAGTGATGCATGATTCGCAACAGGACCGATCACCTCAAAGTCCAGAGCGACCTCATCGAGCGCGTAAGGGATAAACTGGTCCGCCTCGATCTTCACCTGCTCTTCAAGCTCCATTTCGGCAAAGACATTGCTGATTTCAAGACGCTTGGTGATAACAGCGGAGGAGGGAACGGCGACAACGGCGTGTTTGAGTTTGGAACCACAGATCTTGATGCCACGCTCAATCGCCTCTGAGACATCGGCTTGGTTTTCCACACTGCCATCAACGACGGCGGTGGGAGGCAGGGAGACTATCGCATAGGAGTCGACCTGGTAGTCACGGCCCTGCTGCGAGAGCGACACCAGCTTGACGGATGAAGAACCTATGTCTACGCCCACCCAGCCAGCATTTTTATTACCGAACAAGCTGACCACGACATTTTCCTTATATCTCTGAGTAACAGTCCAAGTGTCACTATGAGTGTCACTTTAGTCTCAATAATGAAGAATTTAAACTGTTGTTCACTAGAGGCCAAGCTTTAGGTGTCGATATAATGCTCAGGCTCAAATTTTCCTTAACGCATCAGGGGTAGCATGCGAATTTTTTACAAAGTGTTCAAATGGCTGAGCATCCTTGCTGTTACTGGCATAGTAGCCGGTCTCATCGCCGCGGCAAGCATCTATTACTACTTTTCCCCGCAGCTACCTGATGTAGAAACCCTTCGGGAGGTCAAATTCCAGACCCCTCTGAGAGTTTATTCCGCAGACAGCAAGCTGATCGCAGAGTTTGGTGAAAAGCGCCGCACACCAATAACTTACGAGCAAATACCCGAGGACTTCGTACATGCGCTCCAGGCCGCAGAGGACTCCCGTTTCTTCGACCATTTCGGCATCGACATCAAGGGTCTGACACGCGCCGCCTACCAGCTCGCCAGCAGTGGACATATCCAGAGTGGCGGCTCCACCATCACCATGCAGGTGGCGAAAAACTTCTTCCTGACCCGCGAGCGAACCTTTAGCCGTAAGTTCATGGAGATCTTTCTGGCCCTGCGCATCGAGCAGGCGCTAAGCAAGGAAGAGATTCTTGAGCTCTACGTCAACAAGATCTACCTCGGCCAGCGCGCTTACGGCATCCAGGCTGCCTCTACCGTATATTACGGCCAGTCAATCGAGGACTTGAGCCTGGCACAGCTGGCAATGATCGCCGGCCTGCCTAAAGCCCCCTCGGCCAACAACCCGATCTCCAATCCGGAAAACGCTATTCAGCGCCGCAACTGGATTCTCGGCCGCATGCTGGAGTTGGGCTATATCGATCAGGCCCGCTACGACGATGCCACGGCGCAGCCGGTCACCGCACGCTACCACGGCAGCGACATCGAACTTTCCGCCCCCTACATTGCCGAGATGGTCCGCGCCGAACTCTATGAGCAGTATGGCGATGACCTCTATACCGATGGGCTCAAGGTTTACACCACTCTCGACAGCCGCCTGCAGGAAAGTGCCGACCGCGCGCTGCGAACCGGGCTTCTCGCCTACACTGAGCGCCACGGTTATCGCGGACCGGAACAACAGCTGGATCTCGACACACTGAGCAGCGAAGAGCTGCTCGACCAGCTTGAAGAGATGCCCGCTTTCGGTGGCCTGATCCCGGCTATAGTGACTGAGGTAGGTGACAAAAGCGCTAAAGTGATCACAGCCGAAGAGGGTGAGGTTGAACTGACCTGGGATGGCATCAGTTGGGCCAGACCGTTCAAAACCGTCAACTACACCGGTGCAGCACCCAACAAAGCCGCCGACGTACTCAGTCGTGGCGACCTTGTCCGCGTCATTCAGGATGAGGAAGGCAATTGGATGCTGCGACAGGTTCCCAAGGTTCAGGGCGCGCTTGTCTCTCTGAACCCCAAAGATGGCGCCATCCGCGCCCTGAGCGGCGGCTTCAGTTTTACACTGAACAAGTTCAACCGCGTTACCCAGGCTTATCGCCAGCCGGGATCCAACATCAAGCCCTTCCTCTACACCGCCGCGCTTGAGAGTGGCTTTACTCCGGCATCGATCATCAATGATGCGCCGGTGGTGTTCCATGATGTCAGCCTGGAAGGCAACTGGCGCCCGGAAAACGATAACGGTAAATTCGGCGGCCCCACACGGCTGCGCGAGGCGCTTTATCGTTCCCGCAACCTGGTATCGATCCGCCTGATGCGCGCACTGGGCATCGAAAAGGCCCGCGACTTCATGCTCCAGTTTGGTTTTGAGCCTGATCGCTTCCCGGCCAACCTTTCACTGGCACTGGGCAGTGCCGATGTCACGCCGCTGCAAATCGTCACCGGCTACGCCTCCTTTGCCAACGGTGGATACAAGGTTGCTCCCTACCTGATCGCCAGGATCGAAACCGCCACCGGTGAGCCGGTGTTCGAAGCCGAGCCTAGCCTGGCCTGCCCGGTCTGCGAGATGACCGATGCAGACCCTGAAACCTCACACGCCGCACCGCGCATCATCTCCAAGGATGGCGCCTTCCTGATCTATAACGTCATGCAGGATGTTATCAAGCGTGGTACAGGCCGACGAGCCCTGGAACTGAATCGTGGCGATATCGCCGGCAAGACCGGCACCACCAATGACCAGAAAGACTCCTGGTTCAGTGGTTTCAACCAGGAGGTAGTGACCACTGCCTGGGTCGGCTATGACCAGCCGACAACACTGGGGCGCCGCGAATACGGCAGCACCGCTGCCCTGCCAATCTGGATCGACTTCATGCGTGACGCCCTTGAAGGCACGCCGGAAAGCGCGCCCGATGCGCCAGAAGGGATCATCAGCGCGCTGATCGACCCATCAACGGGAAAGCTGGCCTACCCCAACCAGTCAGACGCCATTCGTGAATACTTCCGCAGAGACCAGCTCCCGCAGGAGCGGGCGCGCAGTCCGGAGGAGCAGATGGCGCCTCCCACCACCGAGCAGATATTCGGATTTGGTGGCTAAAACGGCACCGCCACCCTGACGCACCAGTCAGGGTGGCGCGCCAGCAATCTCTTTTAACAGCTCCAGCCCACTCTGGCCGCTTCCCTCACCCACTGCTGACCCAGTCTTTTAACGCCCCTCTTTTCATCCCTCCCCTTGGCGGACATACCAATATTTGCCTGACCTTTTTGCGACAGATCAGCCTGCACCGGCATTCAGGGCGAAACACGCCGGACGATCAATTGTCTGCACGCCCGGGCTGTTATAGATTGCAACAGCAACGCGCCGCAAAGCGCCCAACCGCCAAGGAATCAGGCAGACGCAGAATATAGGGAGATAGAATGCAACAGGACCAAAAAGCCCGCATAACCCCGCACACTCAGCAGCTTCTGTCCCCGAACAGTGGGGCAGCATTATGATTCTGGGACTCCCCCCTCACGCCGCCGCATTGATGGGCACGGTAATCAGCACACTGATCGTTGCATCGATCAGCTGCAGGGCGCTGGCTCTTAAACGTCCTGACCGCGATTACACCGAGCTCAAACTACGGACCCTCTCCTGGTGGTGGATGATCGGGCTGTTTTTCCTGGTTTTACTGCTACCAGAGCCCTTCACACTCGTTTTTATCGCCTTTCTGAGCTTTATGGCGCTGAAAGAATTTTTCTCCATCGTGCCGATGCGGCTGGTGGACCGACGCGCCATATTCTGGGCTTACCTGGCTATCCCCGTGCAGTATTTCTGGCTCGGAATGGACTGGTACGGCATGTTCATCATCTTCATACCTGTCTATGTCTTTTTGTTCATTCCGATGGTGATGATCATCATCGGCGATACCCGAGGCTTCATCTATTCCGCTGGTATTATCCACTGGGGCGTCATGCTGACCGTATTCTGCGTCAGCCACCTGGCGGCGCTCTACCTGATGCCAACCACCAATACACAAGCGGGCGGTGTCGGAGCCCTGCTATTTTTACTGGTGATGACCCAGTTCAACGATGTCTGTCAGTATGTCGTTGGCAAAACCCTGGGTAGCCGTAAAATTGTTCCCAAAGTAAGCCCCAACAAAACCTGGGCCGGTTTTTTAGGCGGCGTCAGCATCATCACTCTGCTGGCAGCGGCAGCAGGCCCCTATCTAACAGTTTTGAGCCTCTGGGAAAGCGCTGTGGCCGGGCTGATCATTTCCATCGCCGGCTTCACCGGCGACCTGGTAATCTCCGCGATCAAACGCGACCTGCAGATCAAAGACACCGGGCGCTTGATCCCTGGGCACGGCGGCATCCTAGATCGCATGGACAGCCTGATATTCACGGCGCCCCTGTTTTTCCACTACCTGCATTACCTTTACGGCTGGGCAGGCAATGCTTGATCGCCTCTTGAAAGTCGGCTTTGTACTGCTAATCCTGCGTCCACTGGTCTTCATCTGGCTGGGACTGAATACCGTTAACCGCCAGTCACTGCCCACCAGGGGGCCTGCGATTATTGCCGCCAATCACAACAGTCATCTCGATGTGATGGTACTGCTAGCGCTGTTTCCACTGAGAGATCTGCACCGCGGAAGACCCGTGGCGGCGGCCGACTATTTTCTCAGCAACCGCTATATCGCCTGGTTCTCTACCCATGTACTGAACATTATCCCCCTGGATCGCAACGTCGACCGGCACAATAGCGCAGAGCTCCTGACGCAGTGCCACAAGGCGTTGGATGAAGACGAGATTCTGATTATTTTCCCGGAAGGCAGCAGAGGCAGGCCGGAAGTCATGGGGCGAATCAAGAAAGGCGTCTATCGCCTGGTACAGGAGCGCAGTAACTGCCCGGTCTACCCGGTGGTCATGCGCGGACTTGGCCGCGCCCTGCCACGCGGCACGGCCAGACTGGTACCGTTCAACGTAGACGTGGTTATTGGAGAAGGCCTTTCCGGCTTTGAAGACCCTGAAGCCTACCTGCAGCGGATGCGCGCCGCCTATGCCGCACTGACCAAGCTATGCATCACCTCGAGCTGCGTCGACCGGGAGAGGAACGGCTAGTCCTCTGGCCTCGCCCCAAACAAAAATGCACAAAAAAAGCGGGCTAAAAAGCCCGCTTTTCATATCAGCCGTATGATCAGCCTTTGTATTTTTCCGGCAGCGGCAGACGTGCCACACCGGTATCCACCGCAGCATTGGCAACCGCGCTGGCGATGGCGTTCAGCAGACGGGAATCGGTAGCTTTCGGCAGGATGTATTCACGACCGAACTCCAGGGAATCCAGACCGTAGGCATCCAGAACTTCCTGGGTCACCGGCTGCTTGGCCAGTTCAGCCAGAGCGATAACCGCTGCAGCCTTCATCTCTTCGTTGATCGCGGTTGCACGTACGTCCAGCGCGCCACGGAAGATGAACGGGAAGCCCAGCACGTTGTTAACCTGGTTCGGGAAGTCAGAACGGCCAGTCGCCATGATCACGTCGGAGCGTGTTTCACGGGCCAGGTCCGGCAGGATTTCCGGATCCGGGTTAGCGCAGGCAAAGACAACCGGGCTCTCGGCCATTTTCAGCAGATTTTCCGGAGACAGCAGGTTCGGACCAGACAGACCGACAAATACGTCGGCGCCGTCGATCGCGTCTTCCAGGGTACGCTTCTCGGTTTCGGTGGCGAAAGCCGCCTTTTCCGGGGTCAGATCATCGCGACCGGAGTGGATCACACCCTTACGGTCGAGCATGAAGATGTTTTCCACCTTCGCACCCATGTTGATCAGCAGCTTCATGCAGGCGCTGGCAGCAGCACCGGCACCCAGACATACGATCTGCGCTTCTTCCAGCTTCTTACCGGCCAGTTCAAGAGCGTTGATCATGCCTGCGGCGGTAACGATCGCAGTACCGTGCTGGTCATCGTGGAATACCGGGATTTCGCAACGCTCGATCAGAGCGCGCTCGATCTCGAAGCACTCGGGTGCCTTGATATCTTCCAGGTTGATACCGCCGAAGGTGTCAGCGATACGGGCGACCGTATCGATAAACGCCTGCGGGCTTTCTGCATCAACTTCGATATCGATGGAGTCGATACCGGCAAAACGCTTGAACAGCAGCGCCTTACCTTCCATTACCGGCTTGGAAGCCAGCGGACCCAGGTCACCCAGACCGAGGATCGCGCTACCGTTGGAAATGACCGCAACCAGGTTGCCCTTGGCTGTGTAACGGTACGCGGCATCCGGATCTTTTGCGATTGCACGAACGGGCTCTGCGACACCAGGAGAGTAAGCCAGTGAGAGGTCTTTTGAGGTCTCAGCAGGAGTCGTCAGTTCAACACTGATTTTACCCGGACGAGGAAACTCGTGGTAATCCAGTGCTGCTTGTTTGAAATCTTGAGACATTATTGCTTTATCCGACTAAGGTTGCATATGGAGAGCTAAGCATCATATAGAATGCTCAGATGCGTCACAACTGCACCCGAGACCGTCAAATTTTCAGGATACGAAGGTGCCGCCGGTCCGAAAGGCTAATAAACCAACGCTTTCGCCCTGATTGGGAAATATTTCCACGATCCACAACCCAACCGCGAATTTCCACCCTTTTACCCAATAGCTGATCCAGCTCAGCCGCCAAGCCCGGTAACTCCTTATCCACCCTCAGCACCAGGCGATCGTCGACTTCGAGCCAGACTGTACGCCGCCCGTTATCGATTTTCGTGACCTCGCCTTGAAGAAGCGCAAAGCCACTTTGAGCGACAGTTCCGGCCTCCTTCAGCGGCCCATCCCGCCAGAGCCCAACGCGCGATCTGCGTGCTATCTGCTCAGCCGCAAACAGACATTCCGCCAGGCGCGTATTAGGAGGCAGCGCAATGGCCACTCCCAGCCCTTCTGCAATCAATCGCTCGCTGAGCGCCAAACCGCTCACTGAAAGATGCGCCAACCGGCGGCCATAGTGATCTCTGGACTCAAGCCCCGCTACCAGCTCAACACTTTGCCCCTGCAGCCAGTTCTGCAGAAATTCCCTGGCGGCAGGCGCTCCGGGCTCATCCGCCCGACCATCACGTCCCATCTCCGGCGTATTGATGCCGATCAGCCGTACCGATTCACCACTGGCCAGCTTCAGCGTATCGCCATCAATCACATACGCCACCTGCACGGGCGCACCCGGCTCAGGCAGCGAGCAACGCGCCTGCGCGCTTGCCCCAAACCCCAGCGAACAGGCAATAAAAAAGGCACCCCAATGGGATGCCTTTCTCTGCGTCGGACGCATAGTACTCTGCAGAATTACTTCTTCAGAGAACGCGCACCGAAACGCTTGTTGAAGCGGTCTACGCGGCCACCAGACTGAGCTTCTTTCTGCTTACCGGTGTAGAACGGGTGGCACTGGCTGCAAACGTCGACCAGCATTTCTGCATCACCCAGGGTAGAGCGGGTGTTCATGACGTTACCGCAAGAACAGGTAACTTTGATCTCTTTGTATTCCGGATGGATACCAGCTTTCATGTCAAACCTCGAATCGTTGTTTAATGTGCCGCCACCCGTCACGTCTATATTGAAAACCGATTCATGAAAACCGATTCTTAAAAACTGATAGCGCCGGGCACCGCACGTTCGACAAAAGCAGCGTCGTAGCGACTGTCAGAATGACGTGCTGCTCAAGTAGTAAAATCTAGCCGATCTGCAAAGCAGATAAGTTAAGGCGGCGAATTATACGCACCGCCCCAAATCACGGCAAGCAACTTTCGCCCTGAGACCAGAAAATAGTTTAATCTTTATACAGCAAGAGTCATCAGAAAACGGCCACCTTTCCACCGCGCTGCATCGCAGTCATCAAATCAGCAGAAGGGAACAAAATCGCACTTTGAATGAGACCCGAATCTAACAGCCTGCCACATTGTGACTTGATCTCAGGTTCCCTAGACTAACCCTCTCATTCAGCCCGACCCGCCGGTTCAGATTCGTGATAGTCCGTATTGCCCTGCCTACCCCCCTGCATCGCCTGTTCGACTACCTGCTGCCGCTGACACCGGTAGAACAGGAGCCGCAGCCAGGCTGTCGCGTGCGCGTCCCGTTCGGCAACCGGGAGCTGGTTGGACTGATCATGGAGGTCAGCGAGAACAGCGATGTGCCGCGTAACAAGCTCAAGCCGGTGCATGAGATTTTGGATAGCGAACCGGTGGTAGACCCCACCCTGTTCAAGCTTGGGCAGTGGGCCGCACGTTACTATCAACACCCGATGGGCGATGCGCTCAGTCATCTACTGCCGGTACTGCTGCGCCAGGGCAAACCCGCGGAGTTCGCCCACGCCGAGCTCTGGCGTGCGGTGGATGGCGCGGCTGTGGATAAACTCAGCAGCAGCGCCCATCGCCAGCGCGAGCTACTCGAGCTGTTGCTGGAGCACCCCGCCGGTATCAGCGCAGACGCCCTCAGAGCCGAGGGCGGACAGACCCCGCTGCTGAAAACGCTGGCCGAGAAGGGCCTGGCCGAAGCCTTCGAACACAGGCCAACGCCTCTGCATGCCGACCTCACCGAGGATCTGCTTAACGAACCTGCGCTGCCGGTGCATGGCGAGCAGGCCGACGCACTGGAAGCGATCTACGCCGCCAGCGGTTTTACGCCCTTCCTTTTATATGGCGTTACTGGATCGGGTAAAACCGAGATTTATCTTCAGGCGATCGAGAAGACCCTGGCCGCCGGCAAGCAGGCATTGGTTCTGGTTCCGGAGATCGGCCTTACACCACAGACGCTGGGACGTTTCCGCGCCCGCTTCCGGGTGCCGGTGCATGCGCTGCACTCCAACCTCAGCGATCGCGAACGCCTGGACACTTGGCTGCATGCCCGCGCCGGCAGTGCCCGCATCATTATCGGCACCCGCTCGGCGATCTTCACACCGATGAAAAACCCGGGCTTGATTATTGTCGATGAGGAACATGACGGCTCGTTCAAGCAGCAGGATGGTTTCCGCTACCATGCACGTGACCTGGCCCTGGTCCGCGCCAGCCGAGAAAACGTCCCGGTGATTCTCGGCAGCGCCACACCCGCACTGGAGACACTCCACAACGCCAGCAGCGGACGTTACCAGTTATTAAAGCTGACCCAGCGCGCTGGCAACGCCAGGGCACCCCGCTTTGAGCTGCTCGATATCCGCCAGCAGCCGCTGGAGGCGGGCCTCTCCGACGAGCTGATCCGCCGTATCCATCAGCACCTCGGTAGCGGCACCCAGGTGATGCTGTTCCTGAACCGGCGCGGCTTTTCGCCCTCGCTGATCTGCAACAACTGCGGCACGGTGGTGGACTGCACCCGCTGCGATGCACATATGACCCTGCACCGTAATCCGCCCCATCTGCACTGCCACCATTGCGATCGGCAGACACCGATCCCCCGCGCCTGCAGCCACTGCGGCAGTACCGAGCTCAAACCTCTGGGCATAGGTACCGAGCGCGCCGAAGATGCCCTGCAGAAACACTTCCCGGATGTGCCGATCCTGCGCGTTGACCGCGACAGCACCTCGCGCAAAAGCGCGCTGGAAAAGATGATGGCGGTGGTGCACAGCGGCGAGCCCTGCATCCTGGTGGGCACCCAGATGCTGGCCAAGGGCCATCACTTCCCCAAGGTGACACTGGTGGCGATTCTCGACGCCGATGCGGGCCTGTTCAGCGCCGATTTCCGCGGCATGGAGAAAACCGCCCAGCTGATTCTGCAGGTGGCCGGTCGCGCCGGCCGCGCCGATCATCCGGGCGAAGTGGTGTTGCAGACGCTGCATGCCGAACACCCGATGCTGCAGACGCTGATCGGCAGCGATTATCTGCACTTTGCCCAGCAGGAGATGAAGCTGCGTTACGCCGCCGCGCTGCCGCCCTTTGCCCATCACGCCATCGTGCGCGGCGAGGCATCGCGCCAGGGCTGGGCCGAACAGTTCCTGCAGGAGCTCGACCAGAGCGCCCGCACCCAGGTACAGATGCCCGAGGGCGTCCAGGTGATCGGCCCCTTCCCCTCACCGATGGAAAAACGCGGTGGCCTGTTCCGCGCGCAACTGCTTATTTCAGCCAAAACACGCCCCGCGCTGCATGCCTGGTTGGGGGCACTGATACGCCAGGCCGAAGCCGACCCTCAGGGACGCCGAGTCCGCTGGACCCTGGATGTGGACCCGATAGACAACTATTGATTTCTACAGTCTGAAAACCGGCGCCAACACCCGATCTCAGCATCTGTTCGGCTCTTCTGATCAAAGCAGCACCTGATCGATTGGCAATCAACCCATATCGGGCGATATAATGCCCGGTTTCTCAGAATCATCGCCCGCCATGAGCACTTCAATCGAGGTAGACTCCCCGCCGGGCAATACGCACATTCACCCTCAGGGTAGGTTAATGAAAGAACTCATCGCACAGCTGATCGACTCTGCGCTGCAGACACTGGTCGCCGACGGTACGCTGCCGGCGGACATTCAACCGAAAATCATGGTTGAAAACACCCGCGACAAAGCGCACGGCGACTTCGCCTCCAACATCGCCCTGACACTGGCGAAGCCGGCCCGATGCAACCCGCGTGAACTGGCGCAAAAGCTGTGCGACGCTCTGCCCGCTTCCAACAGCCTGGCGAAAACCGAAATCGCCGGCCCCGGCTTCATCAACTTCTTTATCACCCAGGCCTCCGCCTACGCCGTCATCGGCGACATCCTGGCCCAGGGTGATCAGTTCGGCCGCGCCGAAGCCGGCAAGGGACCGCGTGTTCAGGTGGAGTTTGTCTCCGCCAACCCGACCGGCCCGCTGCACGTGGGCCACGGTCGTGGCGCTGCCTACGGCGCTACCGTATCTGACCTGCTTGAAGCGGCCGGCATTAACGTCGAGCGCGAATACTACGTCAACGACGCCGGCCGTCAGATGAACATCCTCGCGGTCAGCGTCTGGCTGCGTTACCTGGAACTGCTCAATGGCGAACTGACCTTCCCGGCCAACGGCTACCAGGGTCACTACATCCGCGATATCGCCCATGACCTGGAAAAGAGCCATGGCGACCGCCTGCAGCGCCCGGTGGCTGATGTCTTCGCTGACATCCCGGCGGACGAGCCCGCCGGCGGCGACAAGGAAAAGCATATCGACGGCCTGATCGATCGCGCCCGCGAACTGCTGGGCGAGGATTACGATCTGGTATTCGATGCCGGCCTCAACGCCATCCTCAGCGATATCCGTGAAGATCTGGGCGAGTTCGGCGCCGACTACCAGGAGTGGTTCTCCGAGCGCTCCCTGACCAGCAACGGCGACGTGGAAAAAGCGCTGCAAATGCTGGAAGAGAAAGGCTTCCTGTACGAGGAAGAGGGCAACATCTGGTTCCGCTCCACCGAGTTCGGTGATGACAAGGACCGCGTGGTCAAGCGCGCCAACGGCCAGACCACCTACTTTGCCTCCGATATCGCCTACCACATGAACAAGTTCGAGCGTGGCTTCGACCAGGTGATCAACATCTGGGGCGCAGACCACCACGGCTACATCACCCGCGTAAAAGCGGCTATCCAGGCACTGGGTTACGATCCTGAGCGCCTGATCGTCAAGCTGGTGCAGTTCGCGATCCTGTATCGCGGCGGCGAGCGCGTGCAGATGTCCACCCGCTCCGGCTCCTTCGTCACCCTGCGCGAACTGCGTGAAGAAGTAGGCGCCGACGCCTGCCGTTTCTTCTATGTGACCCGCAAGGCTGACCAGCACATGGATTTCGACCTGGATCTGGCCAAGTCAGAAACCAAGGACAACCCGGTGTTCTACATCCAGTACGCCCACGCCCGTGTCTGCTCGGTGCTGCGCAAGCTGGAAGAACAGGGCAACGCCTGGGCCCAGGACGAAGGTCTGCAGAACCTGACCCGCCTGGATACCGAGGCAGAGAAGGATCTGGTCACCACGCTGAGCAAGTACCCTGAGCTGCTGCAGAGCGCTGCGCTTAACTACGAGCCGCACCTGCTAGCCAACTACCTGCGTGATCTGGCCGGTGATTTCCACACCTACTACAACGCCCACAAGATGCTGATTGACGATGCAGAGCTGCGCAATGCGCGCCTGACCCTGAGCGCCGCTGTGCGTCAGGTGCTGGCCAACGGCCTCAAGCTACTCGGCGTCAGCGCACCGGAGCAGATGTAAGGCTTTATGGCACGACAGGACTACGCGCAAAAACGCCGCGGTAACAACTCGGCCAGTCGCAAACCGGCTCCACGCAAGAGGGCGGCTCCGCCGCCTCCTCCGCGTCGCCCCTGGGGGCTGGCGCTGCTGTCGCTGATCGGTATCGGCGGGCTTGGCGTGCTGATCTACCTGCTGGTGCAGAACCCTTCCGGCGCGCCTCAGGTCAGCAAGCCAGCGCCCGCGCCTGCTCCCAAGGTGGAGCAGCCAGCTCCGGCCAAACCGAAACCGGCGCCAGCAGCACCGGCACCGGCGGAGCCGCAGAAGGACAGGTTCGACTTTTACGAGATGCTGCCCAAGAGCAAGGTGGAACCGCCGGAGGAGTCGGCCTACCACTCAACGCCGAAGACCGCCAAGCTGGAAACCAAGATCCTGCTTCAAGCCGGGTCTTTCCGCAGTGCCGATGACGCAGAGCAGATGCGCGCCAGGATGATCCTGGCCGGACTGCCGGATGTGAAGACCAGTCGCACCGAAGGCAGCAACGGCATCTGGTACCGGGTCCGCACCGGTCCGTTCGACACCCGTGCCGAGGTTAACGCGGCGGCTAACAAGCTCTACAAGCTGAACATCAACCCGCTGGAGATCCGTGCGCAATAAAGCCGGACCGCCCAGCGGGCGTTTTTCCCGCCCCAATCGCCCCCGCTACCCTTGAAATCCCAGTCGCCAGAACCATATCTGTAGGCAATACAAACTGGCAAACAGGGTATCCTCTGTCATGACAACAATCGTTTCTGTTCGCCGCGGCGATCAAGTCGTCGTCGGCGGCGACGGCCAGGTGTCTTTGGGCAACACGGTAATGAAGGGCAGCGCCCGCAAGGTCAATGTCCTGCCCAAGCACAAGGTAATTACTGGCTTCGCCGGCAGCACTGCCGACGCCATCACCCTGCGCGACCTGTTCGAACAGCAGCTGGACAAGCACCAGGGCAACATCGTTACTTCCGTGATTCAGCTCGCCCGCGAATGGCGTTCCGACCGCGTGCTGCGCCGCCTCGAAGCACTGATGCTGGTGGCCAACCGTGAAAAGACCTTTCTGATCTCCGGCAGCGGCGACATCATTGAGCCGGAAGACGGCGTGATCGCAATCGGCTCCGGCGGCAACTACGCGCTTTCCGCCGCCCGCGCACTGGTCGACAACACCGACCTCAGCGCCCGCGACATCGTCGAGAAAAGCCTGAATATTGCAGCCGGTATCTGCGTATTCACCAATGACAACCTGACCATCGAACAGCTCGAATCCGTAGGCTGAGGAGCGCTCCATGTCCAACATGACCCCCCGTGAAATCGTTCATGAGCTGAACCGCCATATCGTTGGTCAGGAAGAAGCGAAGAAATCCGTCGCCAACGCCCTGCGTAACCGCTGGCGTCGCATGCAGATCGATGAAGAGCTGCGCGCCGAAGTCACCCCGAAAAACATTCTGATGATCGGCCCCACCGGTGTCGGTAAAACCGAGATCGCCCGCCGTCTGGCCAAGCTGGCCAACGCCCCGTTCATCAAGGTGGAAGCCACCAAGTTCACCGAAGTCGGCTACGTCGGCCGCGATGTGGAGACTATCATCCGCGACCTGATCGAAATGTCGCTGAAAATGGTGCGCGAGCAGGCGATGGAGCAGCACCGCTTCCGCGCCGAAGAGCTGGCCGAAGAGCGCATCCTGGATGCCCTGCTGCCGCAGGCGCGCAGCAGCGGTTTCGAGCAGGAAAATGCCAGCAAGACCGACTCTGCCACCCGCCAGATCTTCCGCAAGAAACTGCGTGAAGGTCAGCTGGATGACAAGGAGATCGACATCGAGGTTGCCGAGCAGCCGATGGGCGTCGAGATCATGTCACCGCCGGGCATGGAGGAGATGACCAGCCAGTTGCAGAACCTGTTCTCCAACATGGGTCAGAACAAGAAGAAGTCACGCCGCATCAAGGTCAAGGAAGCGTTCAAGCTGCTGACCGATGAAGAAGCCGCTGGCCTCGTCAAAGAGGACGAGATCAAGCAGCAGGCGGTTGAGCGCGTCGAGCAGAACGGTATCGTCTTCCTCGACGAGATCGACAAGGTGTGCAAACGCGCCGACAACACAGGCGGCGACGTCTCCCGCGAAGGCGTACAGCGCGACCTGCTGCCGCTGATCGAAGGTTGCAGCGTCAGCACCAAGTACGGCGTGATCCGCACCGACCACATCCTGTTTATCGCGTCCGGCGCCTTCCACCTGGCGCGTCCGTCAGACCTGATCCCCGAACTTCAGGGGCGTCTTCCGATCCGCGTCGAACTCCAGGCCCTGACGCCGGAAGATTTCCGTCGTATTCTGACAGAACCCAAGGCGTCACTGACCGAGCAGTACCGTGCTCTGCTGGCCACCGAAGGTGTCGATGTCACGTTCACCGAGGACGGCATCAGCCGTATCGCCGAACTGGCCTACCAGGTCAACGAGACCACCGAAAACATCGGTGCCCGCCGCCTGCACACCATGATGGAACGCCTGCTGGAGGAGCTCTCCTTCTCTGCTGCAGATCGCAGCGGCGATACCATCAACATCGACCGCGCCTTTGTCGATGAGCAGCTCGGCGAAGTCAGCCGCGACGAGGATCTGAGTCACTACATCCTCTGATCGAATCCGCGCCGGCCTAAGGCTTAAAACCTAAGTGCC
The DNA here is from genome assembly GCF_900108065.1 of Marinobacterium lutimaris. Classification (GTDB taxonomy): domain Bacteria; phylum Pseudomonadota; class Gammaproteobacteria; order Pseudomonadales; family Balneatricaceae; genus Marinobacterium_D; species Marinobacterium_D lutimaris. The sequence goes on from NZ_FNVQ01000005.1 coordinate 306,762, forward strand.
GGCGCTTTTGTAAATAACTACCCAAACCTGTCAAAAATGCTGACAGGGAGGTCTTGGAATACACTTGCTGAGTGCAGCAAAATCCCCCTTCAGTGCAGCCGAGCATCACAGGCTGAAAGAGAAACAAGGGAAGGGCTGTTTGAGGCGCAGCCGCCTTATTTTTAGAAAGTAGGCCCTTCCCGCTCTTTCAGACGAGAAGCGCAGGGCAGTCGGCGTAGCCGACCAAACTGTCGGGGCGGCTTGGGATTATCAAGGGTCTTGGCCGCCCAAGACCCTTGATTCGCCAGCAGGCGAAACCGGCCTTGAAAACAACGCGCAAAGAAAGCGTTCAAACAACCGCCTTGCGCGCTAAGACTTTTTGACTTTGTCCTGTCGTTAAGGCTATGAGCTTACATAAAGCCACCCGCGACGCGGCTAGACTAAGACTGGGAGGGGCCACCATGGCCGACGAAGTACCTCTGCCGACGGATATCCGTCTGCATATGAAATCGCGCACCCTGGAGCTGGTGTATGCCGATGGCAGCTTCGAGCTCACCGCCGAGTTCCTGCGTGTCCATTCCCCGTCCGCCGAAGTACGCGGCCACGGCATAGGCCAGGGCGTGCTGCAGGTTGGTAAGAAGCATGTCGGCTTCAGGGGCGTGGAGCCTTCAGGCAACTACGCACTGAAAATCATCTTCGATGACGGCCACGATTCCGGGCTCTACACCTGGGAATACCTGCACGATCTGGCCCACGACCAGAAGACTTACTGGGACAAGTACCTGGCCGATCTGGCAGCCGCCGGCGCCAGCCGCGACGGTGGCCTGATCGCGCGCGGCTGATGCAACGCAGCTAAGCGGCACTGGAACAGGACAAATGCCCCCGGCGGGCGCTACAATGCAGCCATCTTTCACCAGGCTATTGAGCGGACGATGAGCGAGAAAAAGAAGGACACCATTGATTTCGGTTATCAGGAAGTACCGGTCGAAGAGAAGGTAAAACGGGTTGCCGGTGTATTTCACTCGGTAGCGGGTAAGTACGACCTGATGAACGACCTGATGTCCGGTGGTATCCATCGCCTCTGGAAACGTCTGACCATTGAGCAGAGCGGCGCCCGCGCCGGCATGAAGATTCTTGATATCGCAGGCGGTACCGGTGATCTGACGCTGAAGTTCTCCCGCATTGTCGGCCCGACCGGCGGCGTGGTCCTGGCCGATATCAACGACTCCATGCTCAAGGTAGGCCGCGACAAGCTGATCAATGCCGGTGCGGCCGGCAACATCGAGTACGTTCAGGCCAACGCCGAATGCCTGCCGTTCGAAGACAACACATTCGATATCATCACCATCGCCTTCGGTCTGCGTAACGTCACCGACAAGGACGCAGCGCTGGCCTCCATGAACCGCGTTCTCAAGCCGGGCGGTAAACTGATGGTGCTGGAGTTCTCCAAGACCAACAACCCGCTGCTGACCAAGGCGTACGACTTCTACTCCTTCAACGTACTGCCGCAGATGGGCCGTGTTATCGCCAACGACTCTGAAAGCTACCGCTACCTGGCCGAATCGATCCGTATGCACCCGGACCAGGAAACGCTGAAGCAGATGATGGCCAACGCCGGCTTCGTCAACTGCCGCTACCAGAACATGACCGGCGGTGTCGTTGCCCTGCATACCGGTATCAAACCCTAAGCGCCGCGCACAACGGAGGTGACCATGCCGTTCCAGTTGTTGAACGCCAGTGTGCTGTCTCTGGCAGAATCCAGCCTGAACCGTCTGCTGGCCAACGATCCGGCCACTCTGGACCGGCTCGGCGCGCTCACCGGCAAGGTGATCGCCATCGAATCCACCTCGCCGGTGTTTCATCTCTACGTTCTGCCCCATGGCGCGGGTCTCGACCTGCTGCACCACTATGAAGGCAACGCGGATGTGACGATCTGCGGCAGCGCACTGCTGCTGGCACGTCTGCCGATCGCCGGTAATGAGGTGCTGTTCGGCAAGGGCGTAAGCCTCAGGGGCGACTCCACTCTCGCCCACAAGCTGCAATCCACCCTGGCGGACACCCGGATCGACTGGGAAGCCTGGCTCGGCAACCTGATGGGCGACGCCGCCGGTCACGAAGCGGCCAAAGCGCTGCGCTCACTCATCGGTTACAGCCGTGACAGCGCCAGCTCACTGCTGCTGAGCACACGCGAATATATTCAGGAAGAGGCTCAGCTGCTGCCGACGCGGGTGGAGATCGAGATCTTTATGGATGAGGTGGATGTACTGCGCGAACGTGCCGAACGGCTGGAAGCGCGCATTCGGCAGCTCGGTTAACGCTTGAAAAGGTCGCCGGAGCAGAAAGCCTGTTCGCTCCGGTAACGCAGATAGCTTCTCGACAGTCTTTTAGAAAGGTTTAACGACCACAAAGATCAATATCGGGATGAATATCAACAGCGGCACTTCGTTAAACAGACGGAAATAGCGCCCGCTTTTGTTCAGCTCACCGCGCTGCATCTTTTTCAGGTAGATCCAGCAGGCGTGATGATAGCCCATCAGCAGAACCACAAACAGCAGCTTGGCGTGCAGCCATCCCCCGCTGATTCCCCAACCAAACCAGAGCCAAAGCCCAAACCCCAGGGTAAACAGCGCCATCAGGGTCATAAAACCAAACAGCTTACGTGCCATGATCTGCAAGCGGGTCACATCCTGACCTGCGGCGCGCCCTTCCACGTAATGCACATAGATACGTGGCAGGTAGAAAATTCCCGCCATCCAGCTGGTCATCGCCAGAATATGAAACACCTTAACCCAGAGCATCGTCTCTCCTTTCGGCTGAATCAGTAAGATGGCGGCAGTATGCCAGCATCGCGCCGGAGTGTCCGGCTCAGTAGCCCATCAGTCGATACATGGCGCCCTTGCGCACTGCTGCATCCGCATTATCGACCACACCGCTGGCAGTCAGTTCTGTCAGAACCGTTTTTGCCCTGCTGCGCAGCTCATCCGGGCCCATTCCCGGCTCAAGCCTTGGGTCATAAAGCAGGCGCAGCAGCACCAGATCCAGGCCGGTAAGCAGCTGATCGGTAGACTTGTCATTGAAGATGGAGGGAAAGACTTTTTCAGAGTCGTTGGGCAGGCCAAGGATCTGGGTCAGCTCCTCGACAATGCAACTGACCAGCCGCCCCCGCTCCCGGGCACGATCCACGGGAATGGCGATCAGCGCCCGCTGGATGCGACTCTGGCCATCGGTCCAGATCCTGGCGAGACAGAGAGCGCCACGGGGCACCGGCTCACCAGTCTTCTGGCGCCAGAAAGCGGCCAGTTCGGTCTGCCGCAACAGCACGAGCTCCACATTGCCTCCGCCGTTAACCCGGCGGATCGAATGCCCGGTGATATCCGCCAGCTGCGACAGCTGGGCGTCCACCAGTTCGTTATGCAGCGCCGGATCGCCGACCCGATGCTCTACCTGTACCCTGACCGGTTCGGCCCATTTACGCAGTCGCATGGGGTCACGCCCATACTCCGAGCGCAACGCCACTTCGATCAGGCTATCGACGATGTAGCCCGGCCGCTGCCATGCCTGCTGAGCGTCCGCCAATAGCGGGCAGAACAGCAGGAGAAGCAGCCAGCCGCTGCCTCGGGTCATTTCGCTTCGGTTTCGATCCGCAGCAGGTCAACGATCTCAACGCAGAGTTTGTCGCCGACCTTAAGTTCGCCGACACCGGCGGGGGTGCCGGTCAGAATCAGGTCGCCCGGCTCCAGGGTAAACCACTTGCTGGCGTGGCTGATCAGCTTGAGGATCGGTGTGATCATCTGGGAAGAGTTGCCGTCCTGGCGCACCTCGCCATCCACCGTCAGGCGAATCTGCACATCGTTCAGATCGCCGACGCTGGCCGGCGTCAGGAAGGGAGAGACCGGGCAGGAGCCGTCAAATGCCTTGGCCCGCTCCCAGGGATGGCCCTTACTCTTGAGTTCGCTCTGCAGCTCCCGCAGGGTCAGGTCCAGCGCCAGGCCGATACCGGCAATACCATGCTGCGCCGCCTGCTCATCCACATCGGTCATACGCTCACCGATCAGGATCGCCAGTTCGGTTTCAAAATGCACTTCACCGCGCTCGCGAGGCACCGTAATCGGCGCGTCCATCGGCACGATTGCGCTGGCCGGCTTCAGGAAAAGCAGCGGCTCGGCGGGAATTTCGTTGTTCAGTTCCTTTGCATGCTCAGCGTAGTTGCGGCCGATACAGACCACTTTTCCTACCGGCAAACTCAGCGCGGATCCGTCCGCCAGGCTGTGTTGATAACTCATGAGCTTCTCCCTTTGGATACGATGTATTCCGGCATCATACGCCAGTTTTACGCTGCAGCCAGCACCGCCCTATGCCGCAAACCCAGCCAGCATGAACAGGCCAGAGTCACCGCCAGCACCAGCAGTGAGCCAAAAATAACACCGGGCCAGCCGGAGTGTTCCCAGAACGGATGCAGATAGAAGCCGCCGCAGCTGGCACCCAGATAATAGAACACTAGGTAAAGCGATGAGGCACTGGCCTTGGCGTGAGTCGCATTATGGCTGACCCAGCTGCTGGCACTGGAATGGGCGAAAAAGAAACCGAAACTGTTGGCAAAAAAGCCGGCAATAATCAGCACCAGGCTGTGCGACAGGGTCAGTAGCGAGCCACAAATCAGAATCAGGATACCCAGCGCCATACACCAGGGCTGCGCCACCCTCACCGCCACTTTGCCGGAAATTGCCGAACCAAAGGTGCCGGTCAGGTAGGTCAGAAACAGCATGCCAAGGAAAGCCGATGACAGATTGTAGGGCTCATCGGAGAGCACAAAGGTGATGTAGCTGTACTGGTTCACGAAGATAAAGAAATTGAGCCCGCCGATGATATACGCCAGCACCAGCATCGGGTTGCGCAGATGACTGCCCAGGTCTTTCAGCATCCGCCCGGGATGCAGCCGCTGTGGTTTGAAATGCTCGGACTTGGGCAGCGCGATGGCGAACACGGCCAGACAGACCAGGCTGACGACACTCATCACCATGAAGGCGCTGTTCCAGCCCAGCCACTCGCCGACAAAGCCACCGATCAAACGACCTCCAATTCCACCCAGGCTGTTGCCGGAGATATAAAGCCCCACCGCCACGGCCACCGCGGGTTTGGTGAACTCGTCGCCCATATAGGCGATGGCAATCGCAGGCAGACCGCCGAGGAAAAAGCCCTGCAATGCACGCAGCACCACCAGCGAGGTGTAATCATCCACAAAGGAGAGCGCACAGGTGGTCAGGGTCGCGCCGACCATGGTCAGCAGCATGATGCCGCGGCGACCCAGCGCATCGGAGAGCGGCCCGTACAGCAGCAGTGACAGCCCCAGCATCAGCGTGGTGACGGTGAAGGTCCAGCCCGCCAGCAGCGGCGACACGTTGAAATCCTGCGCCAGCATCGGCAGCAGCGGCTGGGTCACATAGACATTGGCAAAAATCATGAACGAGCCGAGACAAAGGGCCAGAGTCGCGCGCCAGAATGTCGGATGTCCCAGTTCGATCATGCTTTTTCTCCACAGGTTCGGATAACTGCAGACAGGATAAGGATCGCCAACTCATAATAAAAATATATAATTATTATCGATACCATAAGGAGCCCTTATGCTCGATATCAAAGCGCTACGCTACTTCCTCGCCGTGGTCGATGCCAACGGCTTCACCGCCGCCGCCCGCAAGCTACATGTGGCCCAGCCCGCCGTCAGCATGGCGATACGCAAGCTGGAGCAGAGCCTGGAGCTGAACCTGTTCCACCGTCGTGAACGCAGCATAGAGCTGACCGATGAGGGCCGGGTTCTGCTGCAACATGCCCGCCGCATCGTCCAGGCCACCGCCGATGCCGAGCTGGAGATGCGCGAGATCCACGGCCTGCGCCGCGGCGAAGTGCGTATCGGCGTACCGAGCATGCTCGGCTCCTACTATTTTCCGCCGATATTGATGGCCTTTCGCCACCGCTATCCCAACCTGCAGCTGACCGTCATCGAATCGGGCACCCGCAAGATTCAGCAGATGCTGTCGGAAGGCGAGATCGATATGGGCGTTATCGTCAGCGACCGCCCGCCGGAAGAGCTGGAAAGCCATGTTTTTCTGCGCGAGCAGATGATGGCGATCCTGCCCGTGGAGCATCCCCTGGCTCAGCAGGAACATGTGACCTACGAGCAGTTTTTCCATGAGGACCTGGTGGTATTCAAGGAGGGGTATTTTCACCGCGAGGTGCTCGATCGTCTGGCGAAGGAATACAGCTACGATCCGAAGATCGGCTTCGAGACGAACCTGCTACCCTTAATCAAGCAGATCGTGCGCCAGGGATTTTCCATATCTACGCTGCTGGAGATGGCGATCTCCGATGCCGCCGACCTGGTCGCCCGCCCCTTCGAGCAGCAGGTATGGCTGGACCTGTCCATCGCCTGGCGCAAGGAGGGCTACCTTTCCCGAGCCAACCGTGCCTTTGTCGACTTTCTGCTGGATCAGGCGCGCACATGACAGATCGACAATATGACACTATGATGCCTCTTTTTTTACGGAGATAGCGTTGATGCTGAGTACAAACGAGTATTTCGACGGCAAGGTAATGTCGATCGCATTTGAAGGCCCGGACGGCCCGGTCACCTCCGGTGTGATGGCGCCGGGCGAATACACCTTCAGCACCAGCCAGAACGAACTGATGAAAGTCACCTGCGGCGAACTGGTTGTACGCCTGCCGGGTAGCAGCGACTGGCAGCCGTTCCCCGCCGGGACCGAGTTCAGCATCGCTGCCGGACTGTCCTTCGACCTCAAGGTAAGCAAGCCCACCGCTTACCTCTGCTTCTACAGCTGATACGGCTGACTGCGAGCAGCGGCCGGTGCTCTCGACGCCGGCCGCTCTCCAAATCCTTTCAAGATCAGCTGAGAAATTTTCCGCAACACTGGCTTGCCTAGCACACCTATATACAAGGGCTTGTGCTACAATGCGGCGCTTTCTTACCACCGGCCGACATGTTTGGCGAAAGTTAGGAACCCGTTGCAGATGAAGAGCAAATCCACCTCCCTCGATAAGAGCAAGATCAAGATCCTGCTGCTGGAGGGCGTGCACCAGTCAGCGGTTGATACGCTGAATGCCCAGGGCTACACCAACATCGAATTCCACACCGGCTCGCTGCCCGAAGAGGAACTGATCGAGCGCATCAAAGATGTGCACTTCATCGGTATTCGCTCGCGTACCCAGCTGACCGAGAAGGTGTTTGCAGCAGCCGAGAAGCTGGTTGCTGTTGGCTGTTTCTGCATCGGTACCAACCAGGTTGACCTGAAGGCAGCCACCCAGGCCGGTATCGCCGTATTCAACGCGCCTTACTCCAACACCCGCTCCGTTGCGGAACTGGTGCTTGCCGAGTCGATTATCCTGCTGCGCGGCGTCGCCGAGAAGAGCGCCAAAGCCCATCGCGGCATCTGGCAGAAAAGCGCGAAGAACTCCTATGAGATCCGCGGCAAGAAGCTGGGTATCGTTGGCTACGGCAGCATCGGCTCCCAGCTGAGCGTACTGGCCGAAGGCCTGGGTATGCATGTCTACTTCTACGACGTCATCACCAAGCTGCCGCTGGGTAACGCTACCCAGGTCAGCTCCATGGCTGAACTGCTCGGCATGTGCGACATCATCACCCTGCACGTTCCGGAAACCGCCTCCACCCAGAACATGATGGGCCAGGTGCAGTTCGACCAGATGAAGGATGGCGCGATCTTCCTCAACGCTGCCCGCGGCACCGTGGTGGATATCGAAGCCCTGTGCGCTGCGCTGGATAGCGGCAAACTGCTGGGCGCCGCCGTGGACGTGTTCCCGGTTGAACCGCGCAGCAACGATGACGAGTTCATCAGCCCGCTGCGTGAATTCGACAATGTGATCCTGACCCCGCACGTGGGCGGATCCACCATGGAAGCCCAGGAAAACATCGGTTACGAAGTTGCCGAGAAGCTGGCCAAGTACAGCGACAACGGTTCGTCCATCACTTCCGTCAACTTCCCGGAAGTGGCGCTGCCGGAACACCCGCAGGCGCACCGTATCCTGCACGTTCACAAGAACATCCCGGGCGTGCTGTCGAAGATCAACAACGTCTTCTCCGACAACAACATCAACATCTCCGGTCAGTACCTGCAGACCAACGAAAGCGTCGGTTACGTCGTTATCGATGTGGATGCAGACTACTCGCACATGGCGCTGGAAAAACTGAGCGAAATCGACGGCACCATCCGCTGCCGCCGCCTGTTCTGATCAGTCTACGCGCTACCCCGAACGCCCGGCCTTGACTCAAGTGCCGGGCGTTTTTGTTTCCGGCTCAATAAACGCCAGGAGCTGCTCGAACACTTCGCTCTGCCAGGGATCTGTCTCATTGATCAGGTGATGGCGGGCACCCTCCACCAGGCTCTGTTCTGCACCGGGAAACAGCCGCCGCAACACGTCGAGGTTATGCCGCCACTCCACCGTCGTATCTTCACTGCCCTGGATCAGCAATGGGCGCCAATGGCTGGGACCATGCACCTCCACCCAGTTTATCCAGGTCAGCATGGCACCGACCCAGCCCACCGCGATCCAGGGATGCTGCAGCGGATCCTCTTGCTGGACAAAACGCAGGAACTCGGGGTCGTGGCTGTTGGTCAGATAAAACCGTTTCACACGCTTGAGCCAGGGGCTCAGCCAGCGGTATTTGAAGCGGATACTGCGCCAGCGCGTCGGCCTGACCAACGGCGCCAGCAGAACCGGTGGATTCAACTCCCGGGCGCTGAGGCCGGTCTCGCGCAGCAGCATAGTCAGGATAATCGCACCACCGGTGCTGTGCCCTATCAGCGTCAGCGGATGGCATAAGCCAGCGTGAAGTTGCCGCACCAGTGCGGCCAGTTGATCGGTATAGCGAAAGAAATCATCCACATCATGGGGTTCACCGGCAGAGAGTCCATGGCCAGGCAGATCATAGATCACCAGATTCCAGCCCTGTTGAAACAGCCGCTCCAGCAGCGGCCGGGACAGACCTGCGTGGTCGGTATAACCGTGCACCAGCAACACCGTGCCTTTGGCGCCAGCAGGCTGAAAAAAGCGCTGCACCACCAGTTCGGTGCCGGCCAGCTCCAGGCGGCCAATGGCATAATCGGCGCGCGCTGCAAGCCCGGACAGCCCGTAGCAGGCCAGATAGGCCGACAGCTGCGGCTGCGCTGCCGGCGGCGCCAGTCGATCGGGCAGACAGGCCCGGACCCCTTCGGCATCGAACCCTGGCAAAGGAATATTCCGGCTAGAGTCGGTCATGGCTACTTCCCTATCCCTCTAAGCTTGACCACAATATACGACTGTACTCTTCCGCTACGCTGTATCAAGGGAGCTGTTCACTCATATGGTTAACACCTTACGCCCCAACCGGGGGCTTTCACTGCTGCTCGGGCTGCTGCTGTTCATCTTCGCCGGCGTTAATACCGCGCTGGCCGAACTGCCCGCCAGCAGCGCGATCGCGTCCCAGCTGGAAAAGCTGAAACCGGACGATACCAGTCCCGCCACCCAGGCCCTGCGCGAAGCCTATGAAAAAACCCAGAGCACTCTGGAGTCACTGGGCAACCTGGAGCAGCGCACTCAGACCCTGAATGAGCAGATCGCGCGCCAGCCTGAAGAGCTGCAAAAGCTGCGCGATCAACTGGCCGAGCCACCGCAAGAGCTGGATATCAGCGCCGCCATCAATGATGTAGACCATCTTGAACAGCAAGTTATCCAGACCAAGGCAGAACTGGTGCAGCAGGAGCAGCTGCGCGATGAGCTCGACAAGTCGGTACAGAAGAATGACGAGCAGCTGATCAACCTGCGTGCCGAGCTGGCGCACCTGAAGCAGAGCCCTGCGCCTTCGGAAAATCTGAGCTCCGATATGCCGGACGAGCTACGCCAGGCCCGTCGCACACTGGAGGAGGTACTCACCCAGGAGCAAGCCAAACGTGCTCAAACGCTGGAGCTGGAGCTGCTGGTACTGCCCGGCGAGAACGAACTGAGCCAGCTCAAGCTGGCACTGGCGCGTCGCAAGGTCAGCCAGCTCTCAAACGCCCTCGACCAGATGCAGAGCGTGCTGGGCCAGCAGAGACGCAGCGAACTGGAAAGCACCCTCGCCAGCGTCGAGCCCGCGCCGGATAACCTGCCGGAGCCCCTGGCCGAGGTGAGCCGACAGAACCGCAGTGACAGCGACAGCCTGCGTCAGCTGGTCCGCGATATCGAGGTCAGCAACAACCGTCAGCGAGAGCTGGAAACCCGACTCTCCCAGATCGGCGAGCGTTACCGCCTGGTACAGCAACAGCTGGAACTGGATATCCCGCAGCTCAACGCCGACCTGCACCGTTTCGCCCGCCAGCTGATTCGCCCTATCGACCTGGAATCGACCCGCGCCAATATCAGCCGCCTGCGCCTGGCCAAGCTGAATACCGATCGCGACCTGCTCAACGCCAAACAGCTCAGGGCTGACCCTCCCCAGGAGGTGATTTCACTGGGCGAGGACGCTCAGGCCCAATACGACCGCATCCTGGAAAACCGCATACGTCTGCTGGAACAGATTCAGCAATCACGTCAGCAGCTGATCAATGCCCGTTCGCAGATGCTCAGTACGCAGCAGCAGATCAACGAACAGCTGCAACAGGCCCGCGCACTGGTCGACCAGCACCTGCTCTGGCAACCCACCATTGCGCCGATCAACAGCCAATGGGGCAGCGACCTGATCGAAGGCCTCAGCCACCTTAAAGACCGGCTGACCGACTTCAACTCCGAAACCTCTCTGCTGCGTGGCCAGATTCCGCTCTGGGCCATTATTGCCCTGCCACTGCTGCTCGCCGCCCTCTCAGTGGCGCTGCGACGCTATTTCAAGCAACACCGCGAACGCTGGCACGACAGCATTGGCCGCGTCACCCAGGACCGTTTCAGCCGCACCCTGAAGCTGCTGGTGGGCGCGCCGATCATTGCCGCGCCAATTCCTGTACTGGCGCTGCTGCTGCAGCAGGACCTTAACCCGGCACATCCGCTGCACGACCCACTGAGCCCACTGCTCTACCTGGTCGCATCCTTCGTGTTTATTGCGCAGTGCATCCGCGGCTGGCTGACCACGCCGTACGGCCTGCTCAACGGCCACCTGGAGCTGCCCGCCAAGCTCTGCCGCATTCTGAATCGGGAACTGCAGATTCTCTGCATCGTCAGCCTGCCACTGCTGGCCGGGCTGATCATTGCCGACGGTATCGAGGAACAGGCTCTGCTCGCCTCCGGCGGCCGGCTGCTGTTCCTGCTGCTGACCCTGGCGCTGACCCGCTTCTGGTGGGTAATGTGGAAAACCAGCAGCGCCTTCAACCAGCTCACCTCCGAACCCAGCTGGTGGCAGGACTCGCGCCTCTGGATCGGCAGCATGATCGGCTTCAACCTGCTGATGTTCGGGCTTGGCCTGGCCGGCTTCCTGTTCGGCGCCCTGTTCCTGATGCTGATCTTCGCGGTCGTTATTTTGCAGATCGCCCTGGTATTCATGGTTTACCGTCTCGGCGTACGCTGGCTGCAGATCGAAGAGCGCCGTCTGGCGTTCAAGCAGGCGCTGGAGAAACGCGCCGAGCAGATAGCTGCGCGGGAAAACCCGGAGGAGGAAGCCCCGGTCGAGGAGAACTACTACGACCTCAAGACCATTTCCCTGCAAACCCGGACACTGCTTAAGATCAGTAGCCTGGCGCTGCTGTTCCTCGGCCTCTGGCTGACCATGGGCGACTTCCTGCCGACGCTGCATATTCTCGACCGGGTGCCGCTGTGGAGCACCTACCAGAGCACCGCGGATGGCCAGGTACTGGAGCAGATCACCCTGGCCGATATCGCCGGTGGCGTACTGATACTCGGCCTGAGCCTGCTCGCCGCCTACAACCTGCCGGGGCTCGTGGAACTGCTCATACTGCGCCATATCCACCTGACGCCGGGCAGCAACTTTGCCATCACCACGCTGCTGAAATACTCCCTGATTCTGGTCGGCACCATGTCCGGTGTGAGTCAGTTCGGCCTGGAGTGGAGCAAACTGCAGTGGCTGGTGGCCGCCCTGGGTGTAGGTCTCGGTTTCGGTTTGCAGGAGATCGTAGCGAACTTCGTCTCCGGCATCATTTTGCTGTTCGAAAAACCGATCCGTATCGGCGATACGGTCACCATCGGCGATGTCACCGGCAATGTCTCCCGGATCCAGATCCGCGCCACCACGCTGGTGGACTGGGATAACAAGGAAGTGATCATCCCCAACAAGACGTTTATAACCGAGCGACTGATCAACTGGTCACTGACCGACGCCACTACCCGTATCGTGCTGACCGTGGGCGCCGCCTATGGCAGCGATACCCAGAAGGTTAAGGAGCTGCTGGTCCAGGCCGCCGAGGAACACTCCGAAGTGCTGGAAGACCCGGCGCCCAGCGCCTACTTCCGCGCCTTCGGCGAGAGCTCACTGGACTTCGACCTGCGTGTATATGTGAGCCGCATGGAGGACCGTATCCCGGTTACAGACGGGCTGAATCACCGCATCGACCGCCTGTTCAAGGACGCGGGAATAGAGATCGCCTTCCCGCAGCTGGATGTGCATCTGTTCCGAACGCCACCCAATGTGCCCAAGTCCTGATACCGGAGTGAACAAAAAACCGCCGCAGTGTGCGGCGGTTTTTCAGGGTAGCAACCGACCTTAGAACCTGTACTTGAGGCTTGCCTGCAGGAAGCGCGGTGCGCCCGGGTAGATCGCTGTATCCCTGTCTGCCGCCAGGTAATACTGCTTGTCGAACACGTTCTTCAGCGCCAGACCCATATCCAGATCCGGGCTCAGCTGGAAGCTGGCGGTCAGGTCCAGGCGGCCAAAGCCCGGCAGTTCCAGTTCATTGTCGCTGCTGCCGTAGCGGCGACTCTGAGCGAAGAACACAGCGCCAAGATCCAGCGCCTCACTGGCCTTGTACTGCGCCTGCAGACTGATCTGGTTGCGCGGCGAGTTGAGGAATTCATTACCCTCTTCGTTATCCGTACTGTCCTGGTCGCCCGTGAGAATAACCGTATCCAGCAGCGTATAGCTCGCCTGCAGCGCCAGACGTGATGTGGGATTCCAGCCCAGCCCCAGCTCCGCACCGCGGCTGCGTACTTCGCCCAGGGCCGCACTGTAACCATCATCACCGCTGACGATCACGTTTTCCTTGTTGATCTGGAACAGCACCAGCTCCGCGTTCCAGTCGGCCGCCGGGGTGTAGTGAATTCCGACTTCGTACTGCTTGCCGGTCTCCGGATCGAAGGTGTTGCCATCGGCGTCGGTATTGCTGACGGCACTGGTTTCGTAGGACTCCGAATAAGAGCCGTGCAGACGCCAGTCATTGTTGAGGCGGTAGCTCAGCCCCAGGGTCGGGGTCAGAAAGTCCTCATTCGTTTCATAGAGCTCCGCTTCGTAAGACCGGCCGCTGACATTGGTGTACGCCTTGGCTTCCATCTCACGATGCTGCCAGTCGTAGCGCAGCCCCGCCTGCAGATCCAGCTTATCGGTCAGGGCGATCACATCCTGGCCGTAGAGACTGTAGGTGTCGTAGGTAAATACCCGGTGCAGGCCATCGCCGTTACTGATGCTGTCGAGGTCGATGTAGTCATGAACCGGGTTATACAGATCCAGATCCAGGGCGCTGTCGATGTTGCCCCAGTTAAGGCGATTGAAATCGTTGCGGGTGTACGCGTAGCTGCCACCCAGCGTCAGGCGGTGCGCAATAGAGCCGGTCGTCACCTCACCGGTGAAGTAGGAGTCCAGCGAGTGGTTCTCCTGCTTGTTCAGCAGATGACGGTAGGAACGCTTAACGGTGCCATCTCTCACCGAGCGGACCCAGAAGGTGGCGCGCTCATCTTCGTGCCAGACGCTGCGCCACTTGGTGACGCTGCTCCAGCCGTTACCCAGATCACGGTTGTAAGTCAGCGATGCCGCAACACCTTCATCGGTGGCATCGTTCTGCGGACCTAGATAGTTGGTGGTGATATCGGCCACCTGCTTGATATCGGACTCAGCCGCCACCAGACCGGACGGATAATTATAGTCGTAGCGGGTGACTTCGAACTGCGCCGTCAGTGACTGTCTATCATCGATCAGCCAGGTCAGCATCGGCGCCAGGAAGTAACCGTCCTTGTCCTCGTAATCACGAAATCCCTTATCGTCACGGTATTCGCCGATCACCCGGTAAAGTACGTCGCTGCGCTCGCCCAGCTCTCCGGTGGAGTCGAAGGAGAGCGCACTCTTGCCCCATCCGGCATCCGTATCATCGCTGAGCCAGGCACCGCCCTGCAGGTCGATCTCGTTATAGCGTTCAGCCTGCGGCTTCTTGGTCACCAGGTTGATGGTGCCGCCCGGCTCCTGGCTGCCGTAGAACATGGAGCCCACGCCCTTCAGCACCTCCACGTCGTCCAGCAGAATAGCCGGCATGCTCTGATCTTTCAGCGCCCAGGCGTTCATGCCATCCATCTTGACGTTATCACGGGTCAGGCTGAATCCGCGTGAGACATAGTCGTAGTTGGTGCCACCACCGATACGATGGATACCCGAGATGGTGTCGATCGCCTCCGAAATATCGTTAACCTGCAGGGATTCGATCTTTTCTTTACCCACGTTACCCAGGGTCAGCGACTGGCTGTCTGCCGGCGCAGCGCTCTTCATCGTGCCGCCCGGCTCTGCCTTCAGCGCATCCGCCTCGATCACCAGGGTGTCCAGATTTGTCACTGTCTCCGCCTGTGCGGGCAAGCTGATAGCCCCGATCACCAAAGCCAGGTTTTTTAGACGCGCGGTTTTTCCACGAGCGCTTTTTACACGGGCGGCATACTGCATCGCACCAAATCTCCAATTCAAACACGTACACAAACACGGCAATTCAAGCGATCCAGCTTTTATTGATCGACTAAAGTAGAAGTATTATCATTTGCATTATCGAAATAAGTCAAACCTCATGATTATCAAGCATTTTCTGTAAGGTCTTTTTCGTCCAATCCCGCCGCGCTGACCAAATCAGTCTCTCGGAGCTACTCAATGAAAGCAGTTTTCAAACACTGGATTATCAGATTCTGGCTGATTTTCGCGCTGCCCTTTTGCGCGGTGCAGGCGCAGGCGGGCGCAACCATAGAGATGCCCGGTTTCGGAGAGTTACAGCTGGAAGGAGTGCCCCAACGGATCGTGGCGCTGGAGTACCCCTTTGTCGACGCCCTGGCTACGCTTGGCGTCAAACCGGTGGGGGTAGCCGATGACAATGCGCCGGAGCGGCTGCTGCCGGAAATTCGTGCATCGATCGGCGGCTGGCAGTCGGTGGGCACCCGCGCCCAGCCCAGCCTGGAAACCATCGCCGCGCTGAAACCAGACCTGATCATCGCCGATATCGATCGTCATGGTGCTGTCTACGCACAGCTGCAGAAAATCGCACCGACGCTGATCCTGCCCTCACGCCGCGCCAGCTACGCCGAAACCCTGAACTCGGAGCTGGTAATCTCCAGGGCGCTGGGCAAAGAGCAGCAGATGCAGACCCGCCTGGAAGCACATCAACAAACGATGGAGAAGTTCGCGACACAGCTGCCGCAGCAGACAGAGATTCAGTTCGCCGTCGCCACGCCCAAAAATCTGTACGCCCATGCCCCCGACTCCTTCATTGGCGGCCTGATCCGCACCCTGGGCCTCAGCGTGCCCAGCATTAACCGCAGTGACAGCGACGAAGTGCGCCAGATCGGCCTGGAACAGCTGCTCGCGTTTAATCCCCCGCACCTGGTTGTGGGCCGCTACAACGATGCCAATCTGCTCCAGCAATGGCAGAAGCAACCCCTCTGGCAGTTGCTGAGTGCGGTACAGAACAATCACGTCTATCCGGTGGATGCCAATATCTGGGTGCGCGGCCCCGGTATACTCGCTGCCGAGCAGATGGCGGCCGATCTGGTCAGCCTGCTGGGACAGGGCTAGAGATGTCGCTGCCCTGGCCGGCCAAATACCTGGTCGCTGCACTGTTGCTTCTGGTCTGCGGCTGGGTATCGCTGTTTACCTGGTCGGCGCTGCCGATCACCGCGCATGAAGCCTTGAACGCGCTGATCGCGCCACAACCCACCTCGGTGGTGCAGACCGTGGTGCTGGACCTGCGTCTGCCGCGGGTGCTGATCGCTGCCATCGTCGGCGCCTGTTTTGCCGTGGCCGGCGCCGTGATGCAGGGGCTGACGCAGAATTCGCTGGCATCACCGGGGCTGTTTGGCGTTAACGCCGGCGCCGCCCTGGGCGTAGCCCTGGCATCGATCTTCATCAGCTGGCAAACCGATCTGCTGCTGCCTGGCGCAGCGGTTATCGGCGGTGGCTGCGCCTGGATGCTGGTGATGCTGCTCGGCGCCGCCTGGCAGCCCGGGGCCGAGCGTGGCCGGCTGATTCTGGCCGGGCTTGCGATCTCGGCACTTTGCGCTGCGATCACCCGCGCCAGCATGATTCTGGCGGAAGAGCAGGCCCGCAGCGTGATCACCTGGCTAACCGGCAGTCTGGCCAACGTCGGCTGGGACGACTATTCACGACTCTGGCCCCTGGCGCTGATCGGCCTGCTGGCGGCGACGTTGCTGACGCCCGCACTAAACCTGCTGAGTATGGGCGAAGACCAGGCACGCAACCTGGGCCTGCGCCTGGGCCGCATCCGCCTGCTGGCGAGCCTGACCGCACTGGTGCTGGTGGCGGCCGCCATCGCCACCGCCGGAGCCATCGCTTTCGTCGGCCTGCTGGTGCCTCATATGGCCCGCGCCTGGGTCGGCCCCGACCAGCGCAAGGTGATACCTCTGTCGATGCTGCTGGGCGCGCTGCTGGTGGTGGCCGCCGATACATTGAGCCGCGGCGTCGTCTATCCCACCGAGACCCCGGCCGGCGCTATTCTGGCGCTGATCGGTGCACCCTTTTTCCTCTATATGATCAGGGCGCGCTCATGAATCCAGCGCTTCGCACCGGCCTGATACTCTGCTTTGCCGTTGCCGCCGCTGCGGCTATGAACCTGCAGCTGGGCGCGGTTAATCTGCCCTTCACCGCAGTACTCCAGGGTTTGCAGAGCGGCCATGAGAACTACTTCATTGTTCATGAACTGCGTCTGCCGCGACTGCTGCTGGCCCTGATCGTCGGCGCCAGCCTGGCCCTGGCCGGTGTGCTGGTGCAGGGCGTGATCCGCAATCCGCTGGCGTCGCCGGACCTGCTCGGCGTTTCCCAGGGCGCGAGCCTGGCGGCGGTGATCCTGATCGCACTCTACCCCGAGGTTTCCAGCCTCTGGCTGCCGGTGGTATCACTGCTGGGAGCCCTGGGCGCTGCGCTGATTCTCTGGCTGCTCTGCGGCAGGCACGCCTCACCCATAAAGATCGCCATTACCGGCGTCGCCCTGGCGGCGTTTTATGCCAGCGCCATCGACTTTGTCATGCTGACCCGGCCGCAAAACCTCAACGACGCCCTGCTCTGGCTGACCGGCAGCCTCTGGGGCCGCAGCTGGGAGCAGCTCTGGCTGGTTCTGCCGGCGGTGGCGCTGATGCCGCTGGCGGTGGGACTCTGTCAGCGGCTTAACCTGAACAATCTCGGCGATGACTACGCCACTACTCTGGGCTCGGCTGTGCCGCAGACCCGGTTTATGGCGCTGGCCCTGGCCGTTGGCCTCACTGCCGCTTCGGTGGCCGTTTGCGGACCGATCGGCTTTATTGGCCTGATGGCGCCTCATCTGGCGCGCCGGCTCGTTGGCGGTCGACACCAGCGGTTGATTCCCGTGGCCATGCTCACCGGGGCGCTGCTGCTTCTACTGGCAGACCTGGCCACCCGTATCATCAAACCGCCCATCGAACTGCCCGCCGGCATCATGACCGCTATTCTTGGCGGGCCTTACTTTATCTACCTGCTCAAGAAGGTGCGCTGACTATGCCGGATACCGCAAACGCACTGCTGTGCACCGAAAACCTCTGCGTCGGTTATGGCGAGCGGCCGATTCTGCAGGACGTATCCCTGCGCATCCCCCACGGCAAAATCACCGCACTGCTCGGCCCCAACGGTTGCGGCAAATCGACCCTGTTGAAAACCCTGGTACGTCTGCTGACACCGCAAAGCGGCCAGGTCAGCTGGAAAGGTGAAGCGCTGCATAGCCTGCCATCGCGCCAGGTAGCGCGGCAACTGGCGCTGCTGCCGCAGACCCAGCCAATTCCGGAAGGAATTCGGGTGAAAGAGCTGGTCGCCTATGGACGCAGTCCCTACACCGGTTTCTGGGGCAAGCTGAGCGCTGAAGACAGGGATGCGGTTGCCAGCGCCATGAGCGCCACCGGCATAGAGCCGCTGGCGGACCGGCTCGTTTCGGAACTTTCCGGCGGGCAGCGCCAGCGCGCCTGGCTCGCCACCACCCTGGCACAGGACACCGACTACCTGCTGCTGGATGAGCCCACCACCTACATGGACCTGAACCATCAGGTCGAGCTGATGCATCTGTTGCGACAGCTAAATCAGCGCGGCAAAACCGTCATCAGTGTTCTGCACGATATCAACCAGGCCAGCCGCTACTGCGATCACCTGGTGGTGATGCACCAGGGGCAGATCGTTGCCGAGGGCACGCCGGATGCAATCCTGACCCCTGAACTGCTGCGCCAGGTGTTCTCCGTGGATGCGGAGATCCATACCGACCCTCTGGCCGGCACACCCATGTGTGTTGTGAGATGAGAGTTTGGGTATATAAAAGTGCGAAATAAGAGCGCTGATTAATAAACGCGTGATACTGGATAGGCTCGGCAACATCCCTGAAACGCCCTGCTCATCCCTTGAAGGGCGCCATTTATGGCACCGGCACAGCGTTGAAAACGCTTATGAATCATTTGTTTCATAATGTTATTTATAGGATCATAAGAAACAACCCCGCCCGCTATTGAGGCTGATCAGCGGCTTTTCCCTAGTAAAAAAACAACAAAAACACGCGCTAAAATCTGAAAAAATCCAGTAATCGTGTTGCCAAATAACACGAAAACTCTCCTTTTTCATACTTTAGGCCAAGAGGGGTTACATCTGCGCTGAATTGCGCTATTTTCGCATTGCACAATGCAACCCTGCATTCGTAACCCAATTTCTGGCCACGCAGCCTCGCAGGAGCCGGGAGACTATAAACACGAAAAAGAGGCAGTCCTCATGAGTCAACGCGTACAGGTTGGCGGCCTTCAGGTCGCTGAAGATCTCTATAACTTCATCAACAATGAAGCCCTGCCGGGCACAGGCGTGGATGCGGACGCCTACTGGGCGGCATTTGATGCCATCGTGCACGACATGGCACCGCGTAACCGTGAGCTACTGGCCAAACGTGACGACCTCCAGGCGCAGATCGACGAATGGCACCGCCAGAACCGCGGCGAGTTCGACTTCACCGCCTACACCCGCTTCCTGACCGAGATCGGCTACCTGCTGCCGGAAGGCGAAGACTTCAAGGCCACCACCAGCAACGTGGACCCCGAGATGGCCACCATGGCCGGCCCGCAGCTGGTCGTGCCGGTGATGAACGCCCGCTACGCCCTGAACGCGGCCAACGCCCGCTGGGGTAGCCTCTACAACGCCCTGTACGGCACCGACGCCATCTCCAACGAGGGCGGCGCCGAAGCTGGCAGCGCCTACAACCCGGTGCGCGGCGCCAAGGTTATCGCCTTTGCGCGCAAGTTCCTCGACGACTACGCGCCGCTGGAACAGGGCTCCCACAAGGACTCCACCGCTTACAGCATCAACAACGGCAAGCTGGCTGTGACCCTGGCCGATGGCAGCGAATCCGGCCTGAAAGACCCGTCACAGCTGATCGGTTTCAACGGCGATGCCGCTCGTCCCGACGCTATCGCGCTGGAGCATAACGGTCTGCACTTCGAGATCCAGGTCGACGCCGAAGATATGATCGGCAAGACCGATGCCGCCAACGTCAAAGATATCCTGATGGAATCGGCACTCAGCACCATCATGGACTGTGAAGACTCCATCGCCGCCGTCGATGCCGAAGACAAAGTACTGGTTTACCGCAACTGGCTAGGCCTGATGAAAGGCGATCTGACCGAAGAGGTCAGCAAGGGCGGCAAGACTTTCACCCGTCGCATGAACCCGGACCGCGTCTACACCAGCCCGAACGGTGGCGAAGTAGCGCTGAAGGGCCGCAGCCTGATGTTCGTGCGTAACGTGGGTCACCTGATGACCAACCCGGCGATCATCGACAAGGACGGCAACGAGATTCCGGAAGGGATCCTGGACGGCCTGGTCACCACGCTGATCTCCGTTCACGACGTGAAGGGCAACGGCCAGTTCCGCAACACCGTTACCGGCTCTATCTACATCGTTAAGCCGAAAATGCACGGTCCGGAAGAGGTTGCCTTCACCAACGAACTTTTCGCCCGTATCGAAGACGCGCTCAACCTTGATCGTTACACCATGAAGGTGGGGATCATGGACGAGGAGCGCCGTACCACGGTGAACCTGAAAGAGTGTATCCGTGCCGCCAAGGAGCGCGTGGTGTTTATCAACACCGGCTTCCTCGACCGTACCGGTGACGAGATTCACACCTCCATGGAAGCGGGCCCGATGATCCGCAAGGGCGACATGAAAGGCGCCGCCTGGATCAAGGCCTACGAAGACTGGAACGTGGACACCGGCCTGGCCTGCGGCCTCAGCGGTCGTGCCCAGATCGGTAAGGGTATGTGGGCGATGCCGGATCTGATGGCCGGCATGCTGGAAGCCAAGATCGGCCACCCGCTGGCCGGCGCCAATACCGCCTGGGTTCCGTCACCGACCGCCGCGACCCTGCACGCGCTGCACTACCACAAGGTGGATGTATTCGCCCGTCAGGAGGAGCTCAAGTCCCGCCCGCGTGCGGCACTGGAAGATATCCTCACCATTCCGGTGGCACAGAACCCGGACTGGAGCGCCGAGCAGATCCAGGAAGAGCTCGACAACAACGCCCAGGGTATTCTCGGCTATGTAGTGCGCTGGGTTGACCAGGGTGTCGGCTGCTCCAAGGTGCCGGATATCAACGATATCGGCCTGATGGAAGACCGCGCCACCCTGCGTATCTCCAGCCAGCATATCGCCAACTGGCTCCACCACGGCGTCTGCTCGGAAGCACAGGTGATGGAAACCATGCAGCGTATGGCCGCGGTTGTGGACCGCCAGAACGAAGGCGACGCCGCTTACCGTCCGATGGCTGCCGATTTCGACGGCTCCGTAGCCTTCCAGGCCGCCTGCGACCTGGTACTCAAGGGCCGCGAACAGCCGAACGGCTACACCGAGCCGGTTCTGCACCGTCGCCGCCAGGAAGCCAAGGCCAAGTTCGGCGGCTAAGTTCAGCGGCTAAGTTGAACGCCTGAGCTTAAGCTGATGAAAGCCCCTCCCTCGCCGGAGGGGCTTTTTGTTTGTAGATAGCAGCAAAAAGCCTCCATTTCGACGCACAGCTTTGCAAAACTTAACCTCATTCCCTGTGAGGCTTAAGGTTCGTTTAAGACACCCTGCCTAATCTGGTTCCCGTCAACTTACTCAACGAGGAACCAACAATGAAAAAATTTCTCGCTCTCGCCGCTATCGCTTTTGGTGCCATCTCCAGCAGCGCTTTTGCCAAGGATCTTTGCGATGTTCCTGAAGATCAGTGGCAGAGCATGGAAGCCTTCGAACAGGCGATCACCGACAAAGGCTGGAAGATCAAAAAAACCAAGGTCGATGACGGCTGCTACGAGGTCTACGGCTGGGATGAAAACGGCGAAAAGGTAGAAGCCTATTTCAACCCGAAGACCTTTGAACTGGTCAAAATGGACGACTAAGCAGGGGACGCTCAAATGAAAACCACCGTCAAAGTCTGGGATCCGATGGTTCGCATCTTTCACTGGTCGCTGGTGACCTGCTTTGCGGTGGCCTGGCTCAGTGCAGATGAATGGCAGGACCTGCATGAGGTCGCGGGTTATACCGTGATGGGCCTGATCGCCTTTCGCATCCTCTGGGGTCTTGCGGGCCCGCGCTACGCCCGCTTCCGCCACTTTATCCACACCCCGTCACGGGTGGTCGCCTATCTGAAGGATATCTGCAAGGGACGCGAAGCCCGCCATATCGGCCATAACCCGGCAGGAGGCATGATGGTGCTGGCGCTGCTGCTGGGGCTGTCGCTGCTCACCTTCACCGGCTGGCTCTACACCACCGACCAGTTCTGGGGTGAAGACTGGGTTGAGGAAACCCATGAATTTCTCGCCAACCTGCTGCTGATGTTCGCAGGGCTGCATCTGGCCGGCGTGATCCTGGCCAGCGTGCGACACAGGGAAAGCCTGGTCAAAGCGATGCTCACCGGCCGCAAGCGAGCGCCCTCCGACAGGGATATCGCCTGATGCAGTAATGTCATAACCGGCGTGGCCAAGTCGCGCCGGTCTGTTTTACACTCGGGTGACCATGGCAGTTATTTGGAATCTCTGGCGTTGAAAATCACCTTCCTCGGCACCTCTTCCGGCTCACCGACCAAGCAACGTAACCTCAGCGCCACCGCGGTACAGCCAGAAACCGGCAAACCCTGGATACTGGTAGACTGCGGCGAAGCGACCCAGCACCGACTGCTGCACACCCCGCTGTCACCGCACCGGCTCGAAACAATCCTGATCACCCATATTCACGGCGACCACTGCTATGGCCTGCCGGGACTGCTGGCCTCCTGCCAGCTCACCGGGCGTACGGCGCCACTGACGCTGATCGGTCCGCGTCAGGCCTGGGAGTTTATCGATGCGGTGATCCGCACCACCGAGCTTTACCTGGAGTACCCGCTCGAGTTTATTGAGGTCTCGGAGGCGCTGTGCCACGAAGCCGCAGGCTTTCGCGTTACTGCCTCACCGCTGAGCCACCGTACCCAGTGCTGGGGTTATCGCGTCGAGGAGCTCGATGTGCCGCTGCAATTGGATGTGGAACGGCTGCATGCAGAAGGCGTGGCTGCGGGGCCAGCCTACGCCAGCTTGCAGCGCGGTGAGGATGTGCAGCTGGATGATGGCAGAACGCTGCTAAGTGCCGACTATACCCAGCTGTCGCGTAAACCCCGGGTAGTGGTTATCGCCGGCGATAACGATACGCCGGAATGTCTTAGCGCCGCCTGTGATCAGGCGGATCTGCTGATCCATGAGGCCACCTACACCGAAGAGGTGCTGCAACAGGTGGGTCCGGAACCCCAGCATTCCAGCGCACAACGAGTCGCCAGCTTTGCTGAGCAGGCCGGCATCCCCAACCTGCTGCTGACCCATTTCAGCCCCAGGTACGCCTTCGCCTCCAAGCGCCCGCCGGCGAAACGCTCCGGCGGCCATCGCATCAGCGAAATCCGCGATGAAGCCAGGCAACACTACTCCGGTCACCTGGAACTCGCCGAAGACCTGGACCGCTGGCTGCTCAGCCGCCAGGGGATGCTGTTGCCGCTCTGAGCGGTCGACAGCAGCAAGAACAGATAAGGATCAGATAGCGCGATCGAAATAGAGGTCCAAACGTGTCAGGTCCGCGACCTCATTCAGGTAATTGCGTACTGGCTCAGGCCACTCGAGTCCATTCACCAGGGTCAGGCTGCGCAGCATCGGGAAGATCATCACGTCATCCCAGCTCAACCGGCCTTCCCTCTCGGAGGGCAGCGTCAGTGTCGGCAGATTGGCCAGCGCCTGGTTAACCGGCGGCAGATATTCATCGGTCTTGGCAAAAGCCTCTTCAAACGTTTCGCCAATCATCTCTTCTTTCTTGCCGCGGAAATAATCGCGGGCGCTGTCGGTGGCGAACTCCGGCAGGCCAATACGGGTGACACGGGCGAAATTCAGCTTCCAGTTCGCTGGCTGCGCGGCGGAAAACGCTTCGGAGAACTGCTCAGCCAAGGCCGTTTGAGGCAGAATGACCCGCTCGGCATCACCGATCTCATCCAGTTTCTGGCAGATATCCAGGCTTTCACCGATCACCTGCTCACCGTGCTGCAGCACCGGCAGCATTTTCTTGCCTATCAGATCAAAACAGGTCTGCTCATCATCATTCAGCAAGACTTCACGCTGAAAAGGCACCTTTTTGTAGCCTGCCACCATAGTCGCTCGCACGCAGAATGGGCAGTGATCGTAGATGTAGATGCGCGTCATATCGTCTATCCCTGTGTATATTTCGTTCAAAACCGATATACATATCAGAACATGTTTGCCCCCCGTTTTTCCAGCGAGCTACCGGCGTAAGAAATAATCCAAAACAGCTTTGTTAGAGTAAAAGAATCGTTAGAGTAAAAGAGTGCTTAGAGTAAACCTGTAATTGAGAGTGCGCGCCTGAAGACGCTCTGCTGGAGGAACCCCATTGAGTCAGTCCGTTAACGCCCTGCTTGAGTTTGTGCAACGCTACCCGCGGCTTCTGGTGCTGACCGGCGCCGGCATCAGCACCGACTCGGGCATTCCCGATTACCGGGATCGCAACGGCGAGTGGAAGCGCAAGCAGCCGGTTCAGCACGGCGACTTCATGAACAGCCACAGTACGCGTCAGCGCTACTGGGGACGCAGCCTGATCGGCTGGCCGGTGATCCAGTTGGCACAGCCCAACAACGCCCACCGCGCGCTGGCAGAACTCGAGAAGCGTGGCCACGTGGAGCTGCTGGTCACCCAGAACGTGGATGGCCTGCACCAACGCGCCGGTTCCAGCGCCGTCATCGACCTGCACGGCCGTGCCGGCGATGTGATCTGCATGAGTTGCGACTTCCACTGCAGTCGCGATGCTGTGCACCAGCGCTCGGCACTGATGAACCCGGAGTTTATGCAGTACACCGCCACCAGCGCGCCGGACGGCGATGCGGATCTTGAAGTGGATTTCAGTGGTTTCGAGGTGCCGCACTGCCCCGAATGCGGCGGTATTCTGAAACCCGATGTGGTGTTTTTTGGCGATAACGTACCCAAAGCCCGGGTCCATGAATCCTTGGACGCCCTCACCCGCGCCGATGCCCTTCTGGTTATAGGTTCTTCGCTGATGGTCTATTCCGGCTTTCGTTTCTGCCGCCGCGCCAAGGAGCAAGCCAAACCGATGGCGGCTCTTACACTGGGGAAAACCCGGGCCGACGAACTGCTCGACCTTAAGCTGGATGAGCCCATAGCGCCGACACTGGAGCAGCTGCTGGCATCACTGAACAGGCCACCGCCTCAGAAAGAAGCGCCCAGCGAGGTGATACTGGCAAAGTAAGCCCCGGATATCAGAGCGGCGAACAGCACCGCTGTTTCCGTCAGCTCGATCAACGCACCGGCGGTGTCACCGGTAGCGCCGCCAAGCCGTGCCAGCATCGCCCGCCGGGCAAGCCAGAACAGCAACGCCGGCAGCGCCAGCCAGAGCCAGCCCGCCATCAGCGCAACCAAACCAACGCCGACACTGATCAGATAGACCGGCTTGCGCTCTAGTCCGGCGAGCATAGCGCTGGCGATTCCTCCACGGGAGGCATAGGGCGTGGTGCCCAGCAACAGCAGGGCCGCGGCACGGCCTGCCAGTGGCGCCAGCAGCAGCGCAAAGCCCTGCCCCACCGGCAGCAGCGCCATCAACAGGCTCCATTTCAACAGCAGCTGCAGCAGCAGTGCGATAACGCCGGTCGCGCCGATATGGGGGTCTTTCATGATCTTTAGCGTGCGCTCACGATCGCTCAGGCCACCCATCCAGCCATCGGCGCTGTCGGCCAGGCCGTCCAGATGCAGCCCGCCGGTGATCACACACCAGACCAGCAATACCAGTGCCGCCTGAACCTGCCCCGGCAGCGTCATGGTCAATGCAGCGCAAAGCCAGAGCAGTCCCCCGATCAGCAGGCCGATCAGCGGGTAGTAGAGCATCGCCAGCCCCTGGGTGCGCTGATCCGGCACGCCGTCCAGGCGCACCGGCACCTGGGTCAGAAACTGCAGCGCACAGAGAAACGCCTGCTGATGCCGCTTTAAGCCATTCATATACTCATCGCCTGAACAGATGCAGGGAGCCGTGGGAGACATCGTAGTTAAACATGCGGGCAACCGGCTGACGCTGCATGATGCAGCGGATCGCGCGGATCACTCCGCCATGGCAGACCAGTAATACTGGGCCGTCATAGGCCGCCTCTATATCCTCCAGCGCGCTGCTGAGTCGCTGGAAAAACAGCGCCAGCGATTCGCCCTGCGGCGGTGGATAACACCAGGGGTCTTTCCAGAAATTCTCCAGCGCTCGCGGTGCCGCATCGTATACCTGTTGGCCGGTCAGGCCGTCCCAGTCGCCAAAATCGTACTCGGCCAGGCGCGGTTCTATTTTTAGCTGGTCTTCAGCAGCCCAGTGGGTCGCAAACTCAGCGCAGCGGCGCAGCGGCGAGCTGATCACCGCCTCAAACTGCTCAGGCTGGTAATCGCTCAGCCCCTGCTGCATCTGCTGCCAGCCAAGCTCGGTCAGCGTCGCATCGGTGCGGCCCAGATAACACTGCCCCGCCTCGGTAAGGCCATGGCGCAGCAGATAGATACGCTGGCTCATCGATCACTCCCGGAAACTGCCGCCTCAGCGAAGGTCGCCATGCCGTTGTGCAGCGTACAGGCCATGCGCAGCAGCGGCACCGCCACGGCGGCACCACTGCCCTCGCCGAGTCTGAACCCCAGGTCCAGCAACGGCTTCGAGGGCAGCGCCTCCGCCAGCAGGCGATAACCCGGCTCGGCGGAGCTATGCGCGAAGAACAGCCAGTCTTCACAACCCGGCTGAATACGGCAGGCCAGCAGCGCAGCGACGCTGCAGATATAACCGTCGACCAGCGCTGGCACACCGAGCTTGGCGCAGTGCAGGTAGGCTCCGGTGAGCGCTGCCAGCTCAAAGCCGCCAAGACGGCGCAGCAGTTCCAACGGTTCATCGCTGTGGGGCTGATGCAGCGCCAGCGCCTGCTCCACTACCTTAACCTTATGCAGTACTCCAGCGTTATTCAGGCCGGTGCCGGGCCCCACCGTTTCGGCCGCAGAACAGCCGAGCAAAACGGCCGATAGCGCCGCTGCCGGTGTGGTATTGCCGATACCCATTTCGCCGCCGATAAAGAGGTCCGCCCGGCCTTCACCGGCAAGGGTATCCACCGCCTCACGTCCGACCAGCAAAGCAGCTTCCAGCTGTTCGGCGGTCATGGCCGCTTCCCGGGCCAGATTTCCGCTTTGCGGCGCGATAATGCGTGGCTCAACACCGGTCAGTTCCGGCAGCGGCTCGACCGTGCCCAGGTTATAGACCCGCAGCTCCGCACCCAGTGCTTTTGCCGATACGCTGATCGCCGCTCCACCTGTGGAAAAGTTCGCGATCATCTGCGCCGTAACCGCCTGTGGAAAAGCGGAAACCCCCTCGGCGGCTACGCCATGGTCGGCGGCAAACACCGCAATGGCCAAACGATCCAACGCGGGTTGATCCCGCCCCTGCATGGCGGCCAAGCGCACGGCGATATTTTCCAGTTCGCCCAGAGAGCCGGGCGGTTTGGTCAGTTGCTGCTGCCGCTCCTGCGCCTGTTCGCGGGACGCCTGATCCAGAGTCGCCAGCGGCTGTTCAAGCCAGCCGATAAAGTCATCACCGTAGAGAGCCTGATCGATCACAGTTTCTCTCCTTTTACCGTCAACGGTAGCCCCGCCACCGTCAAAACCACCTGGTCGGCCACCGCCGCCACCGCCTGGTTGAGCCAGCCCGCCTCATCGACAAAGCGCCGGCTCAGCTCACCCATAGGCACCACGCCCATACCGGTTTCATTGGTCACCAGAATCACTTCACCCTTTGCGTTAGCCAGCGTCGTGTAGAGCAGCTCGCGCTGCGCCTGGATATCGGTCTCGGACAACAGCAGGTTGGTCACCCAGAGCGTCAGGCAATCCACCAGCAGGCAGTGTCCTGGTTGCTGCAGGCGGCTGATCGTTTCCACCAGTTGCAGCGGTTCCTCAACGGTCTGCCAATGATCCGGGCGGCGTTCACGGTGCAGCGCGACACGCTCACTCATCTCGCCATCGCCGGTTTGCGCGGTGGCGATATAGATCACCTCCAGCCCAGATTCTTCGGCGAGGCGCTCCGCCAGGGTGCTTTTGCCGCTGCGGGCGCCGCCAGTTATCAGTCGGATCATGAAGCCTCCTCCGCTGCGCCTTCCAGATCGAGCAGGGCAAACAACCGCTCCAGATCCAGATTCTCCTCCACGCTATCGGCCAGCCGGTCGATGGCGGCCTCATGCAGCGCGTAATAATCGATACTTTCTGCCCGCTCCAATCCGGCCCAGCTCAGCAGTTCGCGGGTCGCCTCGGCAGACTCGAACAGGCCGTGCAGATAGCAGCCGGCCACCTGGTGATCTTCTGACACAGCACCATCAACGCCGTAGTCCAGGGTAACCAGGGACTCAAAACCGGCATCGACCCGGGACACCCCACAATGGATTTCATAGCCATGCACCGGCACCGCCTGGCCATTGATATTCAGCTGGCCGCTGCAGTTACGCAGTGCCTTCTGCTGCGCCAGTTCTGTGGTCAACGGCAGCAGATTAAGCCCCGCACTCGAGCCGGGATCGCTCTCCATCCCCAGAGGATCGGCCACCTCGCGACCCAGCATCTGGTAACCGCCGCAGATTCCCAGCGCCTTGCCGCCGTAGCGCAGGTGGCGCTGGATATAGCGGTCCCAGCCCTGGGCGCGCAGCCACTCTAGATCGGTGCGTACCGCTTTGGAGCCGGGCAGAATCAGCAGGTCAGCAGCAGGCTTTTCATCATCGGTGCCAACGAACGTCAGGCGCACCTGGGGATGCTGACGCAGAGGGTCAAAATCGGTGTGGTTGCTGATATGCGGCAGCACCGGCACCACCACGTTCAATGCATCGCCGGCCTTATCTGCATCCGGCTCGCGGCTGATCGCGTCTTCCGCCTCGATATGCAGGCCGTGCAGATAGGGAAGAACCCCGAGGACAGGCTTGCCGGTGCGCTGTTCCAGCCAGTCCAGACCCGGTTGCAGCAGCGCGATATCACCACGGAAGCGATTGATCACAAAACCTTTTATCCGCGCCTGTTCGGTTGGGCTCAACAGCTCCAGGGTGCCGACCAGGTGGGCGAAAACCCCGCCCTTGTCGATATCGGCAATCAGGACCACCGGGCAGTCCACCCTCTCGGCGAAGCCCATATTGGCGATATCGCGATCGCGCAGGTTGATCTCGGCGGGAGAGCCTGCGCCCTCGACCAGTACCGAGCGGTATTGCTGTGTCAGCCGCCCGTGGGATTCCGCCACAGCCTGCCAGGCCACCGCCTTGTAATCGTGGTATCGGCCCGCTTCCATGTTATCCACCGCCTTGCCGTGGATGATCACCTGGGCGCCGGTGTCGGAGCAGGGCTTGAGCAGCACCGGGTTCATATCAATATGGGGCGCCAGTCCGCAGGCTTGGGCCTGCACGGCCTGCGCTCGGCCGATCTCGCCGCCTTCCGCGGTCACGGCGCTGTTCAGCGCCATATTCTGCGGCTTGAACGGCACCACGCTGATGCCACGACGTTTGAGTACCCGGCAGAGCCCCGCCACCAGCGTGCTTTTGCCCGCATCGGAGGTGGTACCCTGCACCATCAAGGTGTCTGTTCTCATACCTGTATCTGACTCTCTGCGGCGGTGGCCTCGGTCAACGACCGGGCCAGATGACGCCATTCATGTTCATTGCCCGGCAGACCGAATCTCAGGCTTGAATATGGCTCGAAGTAACGCACCAGTATTCCCTGCTGCGCCAGACGGTGCGCCAGCTCGGCGGCATCGTCGATCTGTACCGTCACGAACAGACCGGTGCTGGCTAACCCTCTACCCTGAAGACTCCCCGGAAGATCCTCCAAAGCCTCCTCAAGCAGCCTCACCAGGCGCTGACGACTGCTCTCCAGCCAGGTGCGTGCTTCCTGCTGCCAGCTCGTATCCCAGAGCGCTCGGGTTGCCAGCCAGCGTGACGGCGTGGCTATAGACCAGTGGCCGATGGCACGACTCAGCATCTGGCGTATCTCTGCATCGGCAAACAGAAAGCCGACACGCAGACCGGCCAGACCGAAAAATTTACCCAGGGAACGCAGTACGATCAGCCCCGAAGGCATCTGCGGCTGGATCATGCTCTGCTGAGGTTCGGTATCGAGAAAGGCTTCATCGATCACCAGCCAGCCGCCCCGGGCCGCCAGCTGTTGATGCCATCGAGCCAGAGTAGCCTGGTCAAACCGCACCGCGCTGGGATTGCAGGGGTTAATCAGCACCAGGCAGTCGAAGCGGTGCAGCTCGGTCTCTATCTGCTCTGCTGCCAGCCGCTCAACCTGGTGGCCGTTCAGCTGCCAGTGATAACGGTGTTCTTCATAACCCGGCGCGATCACGCCGACCCGGGACTCGCCAAACAGCTGTTGGCGGATGCGGGGCAGCTCGCGAATCGCTTCCTGCGAACCTGCCACCGGCACCAGGTCAGAGGAGCCGTAATACTCGGCAGCGGCAGCTTCCAGCTCGTCGTCATTTTCCGGCAGACGCATAAAGGTCTGGTTATCGATCAACGGTATGGTCCAGCCGCAGGGGTTGATGCCGGTAGAAAGGTCGACCCAGCGCTCCAGCGGTATCCCATACTCCGCCACGGCTCGTCTCAGCCGGCCACCATGCTCCGGCATTTGGACTTGGGCCTGTCGCAGCGCCTGTGCCGAAAAATCCGGGTTATCCATTAAAAAACTCCAGCAGCGAGAATCCAGACAAACTGTATCAGGCTTATCACCACGAGCCAGAGCAGAACGCTGTATCGGAGTAGTTTAAGGGATCGGTCCAGGTCCTCACAGGCCGCTGCCCGCCCCTCTCCCAGGATCGGTTTTTTCACCAGGGTGCCGCGATAACGGGTCGGCCCGCCGAGTTTCAGGCCGAGGGCTCCAGCACCGGCGGCCATCACCGGTCCGCCGTTGGGGCTGTCATGCTGTGGTGCCTGCAGCCGCCAGCAGCGCAGGGCGCGACGGGTCTGTCCACACAGTGCGTAACTCAGGGCGGTGAGTCTGGCGGGCAGGAAGCCGGCCAGATCATCAAGCCGGGCAGCGGCCCAGCCGAAATAGAGGAAACGTTCGCTGCGGTAACCCCAGCTGGCATCCAGGGTGTTAATCAGCCGGAACGCCAGCGCGCCGGGGGCACCGAAAATACAGAACCAGAACAGCGCGCCGAACACCGCATCATTGCCGTTTTCCAGCACCGACTCCACGGCGGTGCGCTCGATCTCCAGCGTGGCTTCGTCACGGCTGCAGATCATGGCGGTACGGCGGCGGGCCTCGGGTTCATCCCCCTGCTCCAGGGCGCGACGAATCGGTTCTATATGGTCGCCCAGGCTTTTAAAGCCCAGGGTAAACCAGAGCACCAGCGGGGATAGCAGCCATTGCAGCAGTGGCCACTGCATCAGCCAGGCACAGATAAGGACAGGTGGGGCGACCAGCAGAAGCAGCGCCAGTAACCCGGAGATCCGCCGGCGAAAATCGCTGCCCTTGTTCAGACGCTGCTCAAGCCAGTCGGCACAGCGACCAAAACCGACCAGCGGGTGCCAGCGGCGCGGCTCCCCCAGCCAAAGATCGATCAGCACCCCCACCCACAGCAGCAGCGCCGTCACTCGCGATGACCTGCCCCGGGCCAGACGTTCTCTGCCAGCAGCTCGGTCAGCGGCACGGCGCTGGCCCAGCCCTCCTGCTCCAGCATCGGGATCTCATAGAACTTATCCACCGGACCGATGCAGAGAACTGCCACCGCTTTGCTGCCCTCAGGCATCTTCAGCAATGCGCCCATCGCATCCGGGTCGAACAGGGAAACCCAGCCAACGCCTATGCCTTCGGCACGGGCGGCCAACGACAGGTTCTGGATCGCGCAGGCCACCGACGCCAGATCCATCTCCGGCAGGGTACGACGGCCAAAAATATGCTGTTCACGCTGATCCATCAGCGCCACCACCAGCAGCTCGGCGCAACGGTCGACTCCTTCCACTTTGAGGCGCAGAAACTCAGACTCACGCTCATCCAGCGCCTTGGCCGTGGCCTGGCGCTCCTGCTCGATCAGCCCCCGGATCTTGCGGCGCAGCGCGGGGCGGGTGATACGGATAAAGCGCCAGGGCTGCATCAAGCCTACGCTGGGCGCCTGATGGGCGGCCTGCAGGAGGCGCTCCAGCACCTCGGGCGCCAGCGGTTCATCGGCAAAGTGGCGCATATCACGTCGTTCACGAATGGCGCGATAAACCGCCGCCCGCTCCTGTTCACTGAATGATTGACTCATGGTCGAAATAGCGCCGCTATGGCAGGGGGGTTGGATGGAAAATAGCTGTGGATGTAACTGGCTGTCATCCGGCCGATACGATAAACCGGCTCGGCGGCGCGACGACCGTTGGGGCATTCGCCCCGGGCAATCGGTTCCAGCGACGTCTCCAGGCTGGAATGATGGAAGGTGTGGCCACGCAGCTCACCCTCCGGCAGGCTGAAACGTTGCAGCCCCAATGCAGCAAATCGCTTCTGCATCTGCGCCCTGGCCGGCAGCAGACCACAGAGACTTACCGGTTCGCCATCCAGCGGTGCCAGGGACTCGGTCAGCCAAAGCATACCGCCGCACTCCGCCAGCAGAGGCTTGTCGGCCGCCATATGGGCGCGGACCTGCGCAGTCAGCTCCCTGTTTGCGGACAGCTGCGACAGGTACAGCTCGGGGTAACCGCCGGGCAGGTAGAGGCTGTCTACCTCAGGTAGCGCCTGGTCAGCCAGCGGCGAGAAAAAGCTGAGCTTGGCGCCCATCTGCTCTAAAAGAGCCAGGTTCGCCGGATAAATAAACGAGAATGCGCCGTCCCGGGCCACACCGATACGGACGCCCTCCAACAGGCGCGGCACCGCTTCGCAGCGCTGCGGCTGGAAGGTCACCGGAGCGGGCAGATCGGTGCCAGCGCTGCTGGCGATCGCCTCGGCCGCCGCATCGAGACGGGCATCCAGGTCAGCGATCTCATCCCCCTGCACCAGGCCCAGATGGCGGCTCGGCAGGGTAAAGGCTTCATCGCGACTCAGAGCGCCGTACCAGTGCATTCCGGCAGGCAGGGATTCGGCCAGCATCCGCCCATGGCCTTCACTGCCGATACGGTTGCCAAGCACACCACTGAAACTAAGCTCCGGGCGATAGCTGGCCAGACCGTGCGCCAGCGCGGCGAAGGTCTGCGCCATACCACCCGCGTCGATCACGCCTAGCACCGGGATGCCAAAGAGCACAGCCAGATCAGCGCTGCTGGGGTTACCGTCGTAAAGGCCCATCACCCCTTCGATCAGGATCAGGTCCGCCTCGCCGGCGGCTTCCCAGAGCAGCTGTTTGCAGTGATCGGCCCCACCCATGAACAGGTCGAGCTGCAGCACTTCATGGCCGCTGGCCCGGGCCAGGATCATCGGGTCGAGAAAGTCGGGGCCGGTCTTGAACACACGCACCCGACGCCCGGCGTTGCGGTGCATCCGCGCCAGTGCAGCAGTGACGGTGGTCTTGCCCTGCCCCGATGCCGGAGCCGACACCAGCAGAGCCGGACAGCGCCTTGGCTCTGCTGTGGATAAAGCTGAAGTCAAAGTTCAACTCCCTTTTGTGCCCTGACTCCCGCCTTGAACGCATGCTTGACGACCTGCATCTCGGTAACGGTATCGGCCACATCGATCAGCGCCTGGGGGGCGCCGCGACCGGTGATCACCACATGCTGCATCGCCGGCCGTTTCGCCACGGCCTCAAGCACCTGTTCGAGTTCCACATAGTTGTACTTCAGGGCGATGTTGAGTTCATCGAGCACCACCAGAGAGACCGACTCATCGCTGAGCAGCTCGCTGGCCACATCCCAGGCCGCCTGGGCCGCAGCGCGATCGCGCTCCTTGTCCTGGGTTTCCCAGGTAAAGCCCTCGCCCATAACGTGGTAGCGCACCTCGGGGAAACGACGGAAGAACGCCTCCTCCCCGGTGCTGTAGCTGCCCTTGATAAACTGCACCACGCCGACCTGCATACCGTGCCCGAGAGCCCGGGCCAGCATGCCGAAAGCGGAGCTGCTTTTGCCCTTGCCGTTGCCGGTCAGCACCAGCAGCACACCGCGGTCCTGATCCGCCCTGGCGATGGACTGATCGACCACCGCCTTTTTGCGAACCATCCGGTCCTTGTAACGCTGATCGGCGTTCTTAGGGTTAGAGTCTGCACTCATGCCTGACGTGCCTCAGAGACAGCAGAACCACGGGTCGCAAGCCAGGCAGCGCCACCGACAACGGCCGTGTAACCGGCAAGGCTGGCCAGCTTCGCCGGCAGATACATCTCGATACGCGTCCACAGGCCCGCCAGGCTGGTTTCCTCAAACATGCCGGAGAGGAAGTAGTAGCCACCGCTGGAGAACAGGTTGGAGACGAAGGCGCTGACCAGAAGGGTCGCCACCAGCGGCGCCAGAGTGCTCCAGCTGTCACGGTGGATACGGCTGTAAAAGCGGCCACCGAACCAGAGTGTCAGGTATGCCGGCACCAGCATGCCGTAGGCCGGGGTGATGCAGTGGGCGATGCCCGCATCCAGACCGAGCGCCGCCAGATCCAGCAGCACCGCTTCCAGAAACAGCAGGCCAAAGAACCAGACCTGTTTCAGGAAGAAGCCGGCCAGCAGAAAGACCGCCCAGGAGGCGCTGGGCAATGCATCGATACTGGCAAAGTGGGTACCGCGCGTCAGCGCCATCAGCAGGATCAGACCCAGGCCGATAACGACCTGCTGTGACCGGTTTAGCTCAGTCATGGAAGACTCCTTTCATTAGAAACCGGGCCGCTTAGCTGCCCGGGGTGTAGTGAATTGACAGCCAGAACTCACGGTCGGGCTGGTTGTAGTTTCGGGCAGTTTCGTATTCTTTGTCGAACAGGTTGGCGACTCGAGCTCTGAGGCTCCAGTCCTGTGTCAGCTTGTAGGCACCGCGCAGATTCACCAGCGTGTAACCACCCAACTGGTCGCTGCCGTCATTACGTTCGCTTACAGACTGCGTAGATACACCCGCTGACCAAACCCCAAAGTCACGATCGGCAGACAGATTCAGCATGCGACGTGGACGACGATCCAGCATGCTGCCATCTTCGCGGTTTTCCGGGTCCATCAGGTCCAGATTAGACACCAGGTTCCAGCCAGCCAGCTGCGTTGCCGCTGTCAGTTCGATACCGCGGATACGGGCCTCATCCACGTTCTGCGGAACATTACGCGGCGTGCTCGTTTCGCTGATATCCGCCCAATCAATCAGGTTATCAATTTCTGTCTGATAAACGTTGGCGCTCCACTGCACACCCGCATGGGTGCCGGAAAGGCCAAACTCCAGAGATTTGGACTCCTCAGGCTTGATATCAGGGTTACCCTCATAGGTGCCCCAGTCGCCGTAATCCTCATACGGCCAGTACAGATCATTCAGGTCCGGCGCACGGAACGCGGTGCCGTAGCTGGCGAACAGTCGCAGATCCGGATCGAGCTGCACCCCCCAGGCGATGGAGCCTGTGTTGTGACGACCGAATTGTTCATCGTCATCGGTACGCAGACTGAAGGCCAGATCGTGGGCACCCAGGTAGACCTGGTAAAGACCGAAGACACCGGTATTATCCCTGGAGGTACCGGTATATTCGTTACTGCTGCTGACCTTGTCTTCCTGGTAATCCACACCCCAGGAAAGCTCGTTATTCTCGTTCAGAATGTGATGACTGACGATGGACGCTGTATCGCGCTCTGTATCAATATGGCTCTGATATTCGCCCCGGCTATACTGGGCTGCTTCATCCTTGCTGCGACCAAGGGAGAGGTCGAGCGCCCAGTTGTCCGTTGGTGTCAGACTTAGCGTACCGCCCAGGGTTTCCAGGTCAGACTCTGATGAGGCGTAGTTATCATAGTCGCTATCACCTTCATTACGGGTCCAGTGCAGCTGCGCGCTGGCCCAGTCGGTAAAACGGTAACCACCATTAAGTGACCAGGAGCGGTTATCGTAACCATCATCATCCGGGTCGTGGTTAGCAACGCCCTCTCTAACGTCTATGCCATCAGTCGAGTAATCACTGATATCGGCGCTAAACCAGCCGTTATCGTTGCCACCGGAGGCCCCAAAGGTAACCTCATGACTGTCGTTACTGCCCAAGCCCGCGCTAAAACGCGGTGTCAGCCCCTGGGTTCCGCGACGGGTGAAGATCTGGATAACACCGCCGATCGCCTCGGAACCATAGAGTGAAGAACGCGGGCCGCGCACAATCTCAACACGCTCGATTTGGTCGATAGCCAAGTGCTCAAACGCCATGGAACCGGACGTAGTCGAGCCCACCTTGATACCATCGATCATCACCAATACTTGATCGGAATTGGTACCGCGCAGGTAGAGGGAAGATGTTTTACCACGACCACCGTTATCCACAGTCATGACGCCCGGAGTCGTACTCAGCAGCTCATTAACGGTTTGCACCTGCTTGCGTTCGATCTCTTCACGATCGATCACGGTCACAGAGGCCAGGGCCTCATCCACGGTCTGCGCCGTGCGGCTGGCCGTTACAACGATGGTGTCGGGGTTGGTGTCTGCCTGAACAGCAGAAATAGAGGTGCTGCCCAGCAGCAGTGCCGCTGGCACAAAAAACTTGTTCATTAAATCGGTTTCCCTTTGCGAGCCGCCCGCGCGCAATTAATAAGATAGGGGGCCTGCAGGGAATAGACTAGAAGCGCTCCGGAACCGGACCGTCTCTGTGCAATCGCCCACCGCAATGCCCATAAAATCGCTTGCGGCCGGTCTCCGGGCTCAGGAGTCGACAGCCTGACGGCTATCTGAAGCGACACCTTCCCATATCCGTGGATACAGTGGCGCTCGCCGCTTCTTGCTCCTCTACCGTTGCGGGGGCAGCGCTGGCATTGCATGCGGGATGATCCGCGGTACGCACCAGCTTCCCGATTAAGTTCCAGACCTTATTTGCAGCAAAAGCCTGGCACACCGTAAGCAGAACGCTAATTTTAGGGAGGGGTTGATACGCGGTCAAACTCAGTTGACTCAGGTCAACATGAATCTCTTAGTAGATGATCGGAGACAATCCAATCGCTACAGCTTACGTATGACAGATACCACTCAATGCGGAGACAGGATGATGCGCACGCTATTACTGGGTCTTATGATGCTGACAATCGCCGGATGCGCCGGCACACCCAAGGGGGTCGAGCCCGTCAGTGGATTTGAGCTGCAACGTTATCTCGGCACCTGGTACGAGATCGCCCGGCTGGACCACTCGTTTGAACGTGGTTTGGACAATGTAACGGCGGAATACAGCCTGCGCGATGATGGTGGCGTTAAAGTGATCAATCGCGGTTATTCCGCCAGCGAAGAGCGCTGGGAGGAAGCAGAGGGCAAGGCTTACTTTGTCGACGCTCCCGATACCGGCCACCTGAAGGTCTCATTCTTCGGGCCGTTTTACGGCGCCTACGTGATCATGTCGCTGGACAAGGATAACTACCAGTATTCGCTGGTCAGCGGGCCTGACCGCGACTACCTGTGGATACTTTCACGCACGCCGACGCTGCCGGATGAGGTGCTGAGCAAGCTGCTCGATAAAGCCAGGGAAGAGGGCTTTCCTGTGGATGAGCTGATCTACGTGAAACAACCCGATTTCAGCTAGAGGCTCTTTATTATTTAGCTGAAGGCTCCCCATTCAGCTGAGAGCCCTCTTTCGGCTGAGGGCTCTCCCAGCTAAAGGCTCTAGCCGACCGCCTCAGGCACCCGAGTGCCAGGGGATACCATCTTCGAAGCGGTCGATCAGGTAATCGCACAGCAGTTTCAGGCGCGGCAGCTGTTGCCGCACCTTGGGATAGACCAGCCAGACGCCGGAGTGACGGTAGCGGTTGTTCTCCAGCAGCGGCAGCAGCTCGCCACTCTCCATCAGCGGCGTGACGTAATAGTCAGGCAGCTGGGCAATACCGAGCCCGGCCCGTGCCGCCGCCAGTACCGCAGGCCCCGAGTTGCTGTGCCAGTTACCGCTGACCCGCAGCTCGCGGCGCTGGCCTCTGTCCTGGAACAGCCAGGTGGAGCTGGTGCCCAGCAGGCAGTTGTGGTGCGCCAGCTCACTGAGGGTATGCGGCGCACCATGGCGCTCGAGATAATCGGGTGAAGCCACCAGATACTCTCGACGATCGCAGAGGCGCCGCGCCAGCAGGCTGGAATCCTCAAGCGTGCCCAGGCGAATCGCCAGATCGAAGCCCTCCCGAATCAGATCCACGCGTCGGTTACTCAGGTGCAGATCGATCTCCAGGCGCGGGTAGCGGCGCATAAACGCCGGCAGCAGCGGCGCAATAAAACGCTCGCCAAAGGTAGCCGCACAGGTCAGTTTAAGGCGTCCGCTGGGTTCCTCCTGCTGACGGCTGATCTGCTCCTCAGCGCTGATAAAGCCCTCGAGCAGACGGTGGCACTCCTCGAAATACTGTTCGCCGGCTTCACTGAGGCGGATCGAACGGGTGGTGCGGTAGATCAGCGGGGTGCCGAGATGGGTTTCCAGCTCTGCCACGCGTCGGCTGATATGGGAGGCCGACACGCCAAGGCGCTCCGCCGCCGCGGAAAAACTGCCTTCACGCACCACCGCCACAAAGGCTTCTATCGCATCCCAACGCCGCACTGCCTGCTCCTGAATCTGCTGTCTGGAAATCTATATGCCAGCATTATTGTTACACAGCAAAAATCATTTTCCATCTGTGCAGAGATGAAAGCGACAGGCTCGACTAAACTACGCGCTGATATCAATCCATCCTGAACAGGAGTTAATCATGAAATCACGCGCTGCCGTTGCCTGGAAAGCTGGCGACCCGCTTACTATCGAAGAAGTAGATGTTCAGGGCCCGAAGGCCGGTGAAGTCCTGGTGCGCATCGTTGCGACCGGTGTCTGCCACACTGACGCTTTCACACTGTCCGGCGCTGACCCGGAAGGTATTTTCCCGTCGATCCTGGGCCACGAAGGCGCGGGCGTCGTTGAAGAAGTCGGCCCGGGCGTTACTACCCTGAAGCCGGGCGACCACGTTATTCCTCTGTACACCGCCGAGTGCGGCAAGTGTAAGTTCTGCCTGTCTGGCAAAACCAACCTGTGTCAGGCGGTTCGCGCGACTCAGGGCAAGGGCCTGATGCCGGATGGCACCAGCCGCTTCTCCCTGAACGGCGAAACCATCTACCACTACATGGGTACTTCCACTTTCTCCGAGTACACCGTTGTTCCGGAGATCTCCCTGGCCAAGATCCAGATCGATGCGCCGCTGGAAAAAGTCTGCCTGCTGGGTTGCGGCATCACCACCGGTATCGGTGCTGTACTGAACACCGCCAAGGTTGAGCCGGGCTCCACCGTTGCGATCTTCGGCATGGGCGGCATCGGCCTGTCCTGCATCCAGGGTGCGCGCATGGCTGGTGCCGAGCGCATCATAGCCATCGACATCAACGAAGATAAGTTCGAGATGGCTCGCCAGTTCGGTGCGACCGACTGCATCAACCCGAAAGACTTCTCCGATCCGATCCAGCAGGTCATCGTCGACATGACCGACGGCGGTGTTGATTACTCCTTCGAGTGTATCGGTAACGTAGACGTTATGCGTTCCGCACTGGAGTGCTGCCACAAGGGCTGGGGTGAGTCTGTCATCATCGGTGTTGCCGGTGCCGGTCAGGAGATCTCTACCCGTCCGTTCCAGCTGGTTACCGGTCGCGTCTGGAAAGGCTCCGCCTTCGGTGGCGTTAAGGGCCGCAGCCAGCTGCCGGGCTACGTTGAAGATTACATGAACGGCAAGATCGAGATCGATCCGTTCATCACCCACACCATGGGTCTGGAAGACATCAACAAGGCGTTCGATCTGATGCACGAAGGCAAGAGCATCCGCTCCGTCATCCTGTTCTGATCGTTACCCGGAACATCATCGCTGCGAGGCGCCGCTCCTAGCTGTAGCGTAGGAGCGATGCCCGTCGCGATAGTCCTATCTGTTCCCGCGACCTTGAGGAGACTCCCATGTCCGAGTTATCCACAGCACCTGAACTGATCGCCAGCAACAAATGCTTCGGCGGTTGGCTCAAGCGTTACAAGCATCAGTCCGCCAGCACTGGCACCGAGATGGTGTTTGCGATCTACCTGCCGCCACAGGCGCAGAGCAAACCCGTACCGGTGCTCTACTGGCTGTCAGGCCTGACCTGCACCGACGAAAACTTCACCCAGAAGGCCGGCGCCCAGCGTCTCGCGGCCGAGCTGGGTATGGCGATTGTCTGCCCGGATACCAGCCCGCGTGGCACGGATCATCCCGGCGAGCACGACAGCTACGACTTCGGTTCCGCTGCCGGTTTCTACGTCAACGCCACTCAGGCACCCTGGGCCGAAAACTACCGCATGTACGACTATGTGGTGGATGAGCTGCCGACTCTGATCGAGGAGAACTTCCCGGTCACCGATCAGCGCTCCATCAGCGGCCACTCCATGGGCGGCCACGGCGCGCTGATCTGCGCACTGAAGAATCCGGGTCGTTACCAGTCCGTTTCCGCCTTCGCTCCGATCAGCAACCCGATCAACTGCCCCTGGGGTGAAAAAGCCCTGGGCGGTTACCTGGGTGATGATCGTGAAAGCTGGAAAGCCTGGGACAGCTGTGAACTGATCGCCACTGCCAGCGAGCGTCTGCCACTGCTGGTGGATCAGGGTGAAGCGGACAACTTCCTGTCCGAACAGCTAAAGCCTGAAGCACTGAAGCAGGCCTGTGAAGCGGCCGGTCATCCGCTGGAGCTGCGCATGCAGCCTGGCTACGACCACAGCTACTTCTTTATCGCCACCTTTATCGGCGATCACCTTGAGCACCACGCCAAGGCTCTCGGCCTGAAGTAAGCAAGTAAGCGTAAACGCAAAAAGGGCGGGATATACCCGCCCTTTTTCTTGTTCGCTGGCCTGATTAAAGCGCGGCGAGGATAGTCTCTGCGCTGCTCTTGTCGATGCCCTTGTCATCGATGTTCAGCAGTTCTACGGTACCGTCGTTGACGATCATCGCGTAGCGCTTACTGCGCACACCCAGGCCGCCAGCGGTCAGATCCAGCTCCAGCCCGGCCGCCTTGGCGAATGCGCCGTTACCGTCACCGGCCATGATGATCTCTTCGGCATTCTGAGCCTTGCCCCAGGCATCCATAACGAAAGCATCGTTAACCGCGGTGCAGATGATGCTGTCGACGCCCTTGGCCTTGATCTCGTCAGCCTTGACCACGAAGCCCGGCAGATGTGTCATGGAGCAGCCCGGCGTGAACGCGCCCGGTACCGCAAACAGAACAACCTTTTTACCTGCAAACAGATCATCGGTGCTGAAAGACTCAGGGCCTTTTTCACCCATCACCTTGAATTCAACGGATGGAAGTTTGTCACCTACCTGAATAGCCATGCTTTTTCTCCCTGTGTACGGCAAATTGTTGACTAATTCACTCGGGATCTTAGCACTCAGGGCTCGATGCTGTATATCGGGGAAGAAGTAGAGCGGAGGAAAACAGAAACTCAGCTTTCGGAGGCAGGGTCCTGCCAGGAGATGGTGACATCGCGAACACCCCACTCCAGTGCGGCCTCCACGTTTTCACCCATGTAGATATCGATCTTGCGCGACCAGCGCTTGTTCATCTTGTCCATCACCACGTAAAGGCCCTTGAGCCCCTCGATCCTCACCTTGGTACCGTAGGTGAGACCGTCGCGCAGCAGGTCACGGGAGACTGCCACCACCTTCATGCCC
The DNA here is from genome assembly GCF_900108065.1 of Marinobacterium lutimaris. Classification (GTDB taxonomy): domain Bacteria; phylum Pseudomonadota; class Gammaproteobacteria; order Pseudomonadales; family Balneatricaceae; genus Marinobacterium_D; species Marinobacterium_D lutimaris. Next base: position 348,415 of record NZ_FNVQ01000005.1, read on the forward strand.
GGGCGAAGTTCATCTCCCCAGGCGGCAATAGCCGGTTGCTCATTCGTCTGTTCAGCAACAGAGTTGTAGGCCGAGGCTTTAACCTGCAGGACCTGACTGCTCTCTGAGCTGTAGGCGAGCGATGGGGTCAGCAGCCACGTCAGTGACACTGCACAAGCCAGCCTAATGAGAACCGAATGTTTGATAACCTGTCTCCAGGGCGAACGATTGATTGGTCAAATGATACCCAATAGTGATAGCCCTGATCAATCTCAGAATTTCGCTCTTTTTAGTATCTATTAACAACATTTACCGTGACTAATAGCGAAAATCGGTTTATACAGAGCGCCCCTGACGGAGACTCCCTATGACCAGCATCCTCACCGCCGCCACCGAATCGGTATTTGACCGCATCGCCGATGCGCTGGTCGATCACGGCTATATTCTGCTGGATGACGGCCCGGACGCTGCCATTACCCAGGCACTCTTCGAGCGCACCCAGGAGCTGAGCCACGCTTTCCGTCGTGCCGGCGTCGGCCGGGAACAGGATCAGCACCTCAACAGCCAGATCCGCCAGGATGAGATTCACTGGCTAAACCAGGGCGATGCCAGCGAAGCCGCTTACCTGGAATGGATGGAGACACTGCGCGAGGCGATCAACCGCCGCCTCTTCATGGGGCTGTTCGACTATGAATGCCACTTCGCTCACTACGCCCCGGGGGCTTTCTACAAGCGTCACCTGGATGCGTTTCGTGGCCAGACCAACCGGGTGCTGACCACGGTCTATTACCTAAACGAAGAGTGGAAAAAAGAGGATGGTGGCGAGCTGCTGATCTACGCCGAGAGCGGCGATGAGCCGATTGAGCGGGTAGCACCGCAGGCAGGTACGCTGGTGATCTTCCTCAGCGACCGCTTCCCCCATGAAGTGCTGCCGGCCAAGGCTGATCGCTACAGCATCGCCGGCTGGTTCCGCGTCAACGCTAGCCTTGGCAACCAGATCGATCCGCCACGCTGATCAATCCCTGCCACGGCGTTTAATCTCTACCCCGATACTCTTCGTGGCAGTTCTTGCAGCTTCCCGCCAGCTGAGCCAAAACTGGACGCAGCTCCTCGCGATCCTTACCCGACGCCACCGCCTGCGCCAACGTATCAGCGTTGGCCACCATACGCTGCATCAGCTTGTCGAAGTTGGCCTGCTGATACCAGTACTCCTCCTTGAGACGCGTATCCATGCCATCGCTTCGACCGGTACCCTCGATAAAGCCTTCCGCCACCATATTGGCCAGCACCGCCACGCGCTCCGCACCCTGCGCAAAGGCCTCGGCATCAAACGGCTTGCGGCCCTGGATCATCGCGCCCATGGGGCCGAAGTTCCAGCCCATGGCCCGGAACACACCCTGGCGAAACTCCACCGCATCCTCCGGTGAAGCGGCGTGCAACAGCGGTGAGGCAGAGCTCAGCAACAGGGCAACAGCCAACATCGGCTTATTTATCAACGACTTTTTCATCACAAGTTTCCCAGCAGAACAAATGCCGAAAACCTTAACATAAACTGAACAACCCTTGGGGACGAACTGGTTCCATTTCTGCGGCAGCACAGTTGTCTAAAACAGATCATCGCTCTGCTATACTGGCGACTTTCTATCCCGACCACTCCATCCCCTACGGACCCGCCCGTGACCGATACCCGTTTCAGCAGCCTCAAACTGCCCCAGGCGCAGCTCAACAACCTTGCCAGCATCGGCTACGCCGAGATGACACCGATCCAGGCCCTGAGCCTGCCCGTCGCCCTCAGCGGCCACGATCTGATCGCCCAGGCGAAAACCGGCAGCGGCAAAACCGCCGCCTTCGGCATCGGCCTGCTGAACAAGCTCAAACCCCGGCTGTTCGCGGTACAGGGGCTGGTGCTCTGCCCCACCCGGGAGCTGGCGACCCAGGTAGCCAAGGAGCTGCGTCGACTGGCGCGTTACCAGGAAAACATCAAGATCATCACGCTCTGCGGCGGTACGCCGATCGGGCCGCAGATCGGCTCCCTGGAGCACGGTGCACACGTCGTTGTAGGTACGCCGGGCCGTATCAAGGATCACCTGCGCAAGCGCACGCTGACCCTGGATAAGGTAGACACCCTGGTGCTGGATGAAGCGGACCGGATGCTCGACATGGGCTTTGCCGAGGATATCGGCGCCATCATCGAGACCACACCGGCAAGCCGCCAGACGTTGCTGTTTTCCGCCACTTATCCGAAGGATATCGAGCAGCTTTCCGCCAGCTATCAGCGTAACCCTGAGCGCGTGACCGCGCCGGACAAGGAAGCACCGGCCGATATCGCCCAGCGCGCCTACCTCTGCGACGAGCCGCAGAAAGCCGACACGCTGATCGCACTGCTGCAGCAGCAACAGCCGGATGCGGCGGTGATCTTCTGTAACACCCGCGCCCGCTGCGAAGAGTACGCCCAGGCGGTGAAGAGCGCCGGATTTTCCGTCGGCGTTCTGCATGGCGATATGGAACAGCGCGAGCGCGACCAGCGCATCACCCTGTTCAGCAACCGCAGCCTGACCCTGCTGGTCGCCACCGATGTGGCCGCCCGCGGTCTGGATATCGATGCGGTGGACCTGGTGGTCAACGTGGATCTGCCGCGCGAAGCCGCGGTTTACACCCACCGTATCGGCCGTACCGGACGCGCCGGTCGCAGCGGCACCGCGCTGAGCCTGGTTGGCCCGAAAGAGACACTCAAGCTCGAACGCATCAACAGCGAGCAGCACAAGCCCATCGAGGTAATCGAGCAACTGCCGACACCGGACTTCGGCGCCAAGCCACCGCGCGCGCCCATGCGCACCCTGGCGATCGCCGGCGGTCGCAAGCACAAGCTGCGCCCGGGGGATATCGTCGGCACCCTGACCGCCGGCGGCGAGCTTAGCGGGGATGATATCGGCAATATCGAGGTGCACGACTTCGTCACCTACGTGGCAGTGAAACGGGAACATGCCGAAACCGCACTGGAAAAGATCAAGTCACGCACTATTAAGGGCAAGTCGTTCCGCGTGCGTAAACTCTGAGATCCGAATTCCGGCTGAACCCGCGCCGAGAACCGGCGTCTGACATAGCAGAAACACCCAAAAGGTCTGATTTATCAGGCCTTTTTCGTTAGTGCCCCTCGGTTATCAGAAAACGTGAACAAGGAGGATCCATGTCTACGATCTTTATCATTGGCGCCACCGGCGGTGTCGGTCATCGCCTCACCCCCAAGCTGATTGACGCGAGCTACAAGGTCACCGGCCTGCATCGCAAGCCTGAGCAGGCCGAGGTGCTGCGCGAATCCGGCGTGACACCGGTACAGGGCGACTTTATCGATATGAGCGCCGACGATCTGGCCAATGCGATGAGCGGCGCCGATATCGTCGTGTTTTCGGCAGGCGCCGCCGGCAGCGGCATGGACCGTGCCACCGCCATCGACGGCGAGGGACCGGCCAAGGTGATGCAGGCGATGAAGCAGCAGGATATCCGCCGCTTCTATCTGGTCAGCGCCTTCCCCGAAGCCGGGCGCGGCAAGGAGCCCAAGCCGGGCTTTGAACACTATATGAAGATGAAAAAACAGGCGGACACCGATGTGGTCGCCTCGGACCTCGACTGGGTGATCCTGCGACCTGGAACCCTGTTACATGAAGAGAGCGACGGCAAGGTCAATGCGGGACTGGCGATCCCCTACGGCACAGTAAAACGCGGCAACGTAGCGGCGTTTCTGGCCGAGCTGATTGAAACGCCGGCGATCAATCGCGAGATCATCGAACTGACCGATGGTGAGACCTCTGTATTGGAGGCGGTGTCGGGACTGGTGCGCTGAACGCTTCTTCCACAATCAGAAACAGCCCGTGCCGGATTCAATCGGCACGGGGGCGTGTCTCCAGATGGCACCCTGGCGGTTATTTCGCGTAGGAGCGACGCCCTCGTCGCGATTAACCACCGTGGTTTTGAATCACTGCTGTGCCAGCTTCAATCGGCACGAGGGCGTACCTCCTACAAGAGTTCCTGCTACAGCAATTCCAGCGGCGCCTCGCGCAGCTTGGCAAACTGCTCGCGCAGCTGCAGCAGGTGCTCGCCCCAGTAACGCTCGGTATTGAACCAGGAGAAGTTGTGGGGAAAGGCCGGGTCGTCCCAGCGGCGGCCCAGCCAGGCGCTGTAGTGCAGCATCCGCAGCGTCCTCAGCGCCTCCACCAGGTGCAGCTCACGGGGATCAAAGTCGGCGAATTCGTTATAGCCCTCGACCACCTCGTTTAGCTGTAACTGCAGCTCGTTACGGTCATCCCCGGTGAGCAGCATCCACAGATCCTGGATCGCCGGCGCCATGCGGGCATCGTCGAAATCGACAAAGTTCGGCGTATCGTCACGCCAGAGGATATTGCCACCGTGGCAGTCGCCATGGGCCCGGATCAGCTTTACCTGCCCTGCCCGGTGGAAGGCAGACTCCACCTCGTTCAACAGGTCCCGCGTCAAGCTGGTGTAGGCCTCCTTCAGCGTTGCCGGGATGAAGGATTCCCCAATCAGCTCAACGCTGTCGTAACCGTAGCTTTTAATCGTCAGCGCCGGTCGGTGCTGAAAATCCCGCGCGGCGCCAACCAGGTGAATGCGGCCCAACGTCTGTCCCAGGCGATAGAGATGATCAGGGTCCGACAGTTCCGGCGCGCGCCCGCCGCGGCGGGGATAAAGCGAAAACCGATAATCGCCGAAGCGAAACAGGCTCTCACCGTTGTCATCGCGTAGCGGCGCCACCACCGGCAGTTCCTGCTCCACCATCTCGAAGCAGAACTCATGTTCCTCGCGGATCTGCTCATCGCTCCAGCGCGCCGGGCGATAGAACTTGGCGATCAGCGGCTCCGCCTCATCGATACCCACCTGGTACACCCGGTTCTCATAGCTGTTCAACGCGAGGATACGGCCATCGCTGAGATAACCGCGCGACTCCACCGCATCGATCACCGTGTCCGGCATTAGCTGGTAAAAAGGCTGGCTGAGATTGTCTGTCATAGGGCACCGCTATCAGGTTTCAGCGGGCATTGTAGCCCCTGGTGCCATAACTGGGCGAGTGATCGCTGACATCGCCACACCTTCAAATCTTCGCGTCCAGCACCACCGCCGAAAACGCCACCTGCCGATGCCAATACGCGGCTTATCGCCTACGCTTTCTGACACTGGGAACTGAATATTTTATAAACAGTGGTCAAAACGGTTGTACTTGGCGCAAATAGGCAGGTTATAACCGGAGATAGACAGATGCAGACCCGGTAAATCGTATTTCCTTAGACTCTTACCAGTTCCGATAAGCCTTTCAGGAGATCTACATGTCGAGCGCATACAAGATTCTGGCTGCCGCATCACTTGGCGTTTCAATGCTGGGTAACGCCGCCACTCTGGACTTTTCCAACGAGTACAATGACAAATCGATCCACGCACAGGGCGATGCCTACTTCATTGAGCAGGTCAAAGAACTGACCGGCGGCAGCGTCGATATCGCGCTCCACACCAGCGGCTCCCTGGGCTTCAAGTCTGCCGACCACTTCTATGCGGTGGCCGACAACGCGGTACAGATTGCCGATACCCTGGCCGGCACCATCGGCGGTATCGACCCGATTTTCCTGCTCTCCTCCCTGCCTTTTGTCGCCGACAGCGTCGATGAAGCACAGAAGCTTTACGAGATCGCCCGCCCGCAGTATGCGAAGGTGTTTGAAGATAACGATCAGATTCTTCTCTACGCCTCCCCCTGGCCGGCCAGCGGTATCTGGTCAGAAGAGATGGTCAACTCCACCGATGCGCTGACCAACCTGAAGATCCGTACCTACGACAAGAACGGCACCATCGCATTCAAGGAAGCGGGCGCCGCACCGGTGCTGCTCTCCTGGGCTGATGTGGTCCCGCAGCTCTCCACCGGCGGTATCTCCGCGGTACTGACCTCGGCCGAATCCGGCGCCAACGGCAGCTTCTGGGAACACCTGAACCACTACACCGAAATCCGCTACGCGGTGCCGCTGAATATGGTGCATATGAACCGCAACGCCTTTGAGGATCTCTCCGACGAGGAACAGGCAGCGATCCTGGAAGCGGCTAAACGCACCGATGAACATAACTGGGAAACCGTGCGCTCACGCCTTGAAGAAAACTATGCCGAGCTGAAAAGCCACGACGTCAACATCTACACCGATGTAGACCCGGGCATGGCCGCCACACTGAAAGCCGCAGCAGAACCGGCGGTGAAGGAATGGCTGGAAAACACCGGCAGCACCGGCCAGGAGATTCTCGACGCGCTGAAGGCGGAATAAGCCGATGATGTTGGCCCGTTTTTATATTGGGTTAGTGAAACGACTGAATCAGGGGGCCGGCATTCTCTGCGGCACCCTGATCGTCTATATGGCGGCCCATATTCTGCTCGAGATCGTGCTGCGCCTGTTCAACACCTCCACCTACGTACTCAACGAGTTCATCGGCTATGCCGTCGCCACCATGACCTTCATGGGCCTGGGCTTTGCCCTGGAGCGAGGCGGCCTGATCCGTGTAGGTCTGGTGATTAACCGGCTCAGCCCGAATGCAGCCATGTGGCTGGATCTGGCCATATCGAGCGCCATGCTGGCCCTGTTCGGCTGGCTCAGCTGGTACTGGGGCATCAACGTGAATCGCAGCTACTCCCGCGGCATCACCAGCGAATCCCTGGCCGATACGCCGCTGTGGATCCCTGAAGGCGCGGTACTGCTGGGCCTGGTTCTGCTTTGCCTGACGCTCTCCTCGCGGGTGTTGAGTCTGCTCGTTTTTCGTAAAACCCCGATCGATCTGGAGCCGCGCTGATGGAGATTCTGTTAACGACCTTCGGCGTCATCGCGATGGTGTTTATCGTGCTGGGGCTTGGCACCTGGGTGTTCGCCGGCCTGGTGACCGTATCTGTTCTGTCGCTGCTGCTGATGGCGGATTTCAGCCTGCACCGCGTCGGCGTGACCCTGAGCCGCATCCTGTTTCGCGCCGGAAGCTCCTGGGAGCTTTCGGCGATACCGATGTTCATCCTGATGGGGGAGATGATCTTCCGTTCGGATATATCGGAACGGCTGTTCCGTGGCCTGGAGCCGATCACCGCGCGTATTCCCGGTGGCATCCTGCACACCAATATCTTCGGCTGTACGCTGTTCGCAGCGGTCAGTGGCTCCAGCTCCGCCACCACGGCGACCGTAGGTAAGATCACCACCCGTGAGCTGGAGATCCGTGGCTATGACCGTCGCCTGTCGATCGGCTCCCTGGCCGGTGCCGGCAGCCTGGGCCTGCTGATTCCGCCTTCGATCGTCATGATCGTCTATGGCGTACAGGCCGAGGTATCGATCAGCAAGCTGTTCATGGCCGGCGTGCTGCCGGGTCTGTTGATCGCCTGCCTCTATTCCGGCTACCTGTTTTACCAAGCGATTCGCTTTCCTCATAAAGCGCCGCGGGAGGTCAACTCCAAGGTGAGCATGAGAGAGAGCGCCGCTCTGCTGGCACCGGTGCTGACGCTGATCTTTATCGTTATCGGCTCGATCTACAGCGGTATCGCCACGCCCTCAGAGGCGGCTGCTGTTGGTGTCGGCGCCGTGGTGCTGATGCTGCTGTTTGAGCGCCAGCTGAGCTGGAAGCTGTTTACCGATGCGGTGCAGGCAACCATTCTCAGCAGCGTCATGGTGTGCTCGATCCTGGTCTGTGCGGCACTGCTTTCCACCGCCGTGGGCTATCTGCATATCCCGCGCGACCTGGCCGGATTCATCGGTTCCCTGGAGCTTTCGGCGCCCGCGCTGCTGCTGATCCTGGCGCTCTTCTACGTGATCCTCGGTCTCTTCCTCGACGGCATCTCCATCACCGTCATGAGCCTGCCGATCACTCTGCCGCTGGTGGTTCAGGCTGGCTTCGACCCGCTCTGGTTCGGCGTTTTCCTGGTGATCATGGTGGAACTCGGACAGATCACCCCGCCGGTCGGCTTTAACCTGTTTGTCCTGCAGGGGCTGACCGGTGAAAAACTCGGCGCCATCGCGCTGGCGGCTTTCCCCTTCTTTATCCTGATGTGTGTCGCAGCACTGCTGATCTCGATTTTCCCGCAGATCGTGCTGGTGCTACCTAACCTGGGCGGCTGATTTCCGGCCGCCCGGCCTTTCCAAAGCTCTAAAACCGGGCAACACACGCACCGATTAGGTGCATCATTCTGGGCTCAGATTTTGACATCAGCCCTCAACTCCCATATTAATCAGGCACTAAAAGATGCATAAAAAATATAACTAAAACAAAAAAGGGCCGGATTTCGCCGATTTTCGTGGCATGAATACTGCTTTGTGATCACAAACAATCAGTCGATGCCCAGATCGCGGAGTTCAGCGTACCGTCTATGAAAAATATACTCTCCACCAGCCCAGCCTCCGCGTTTTCGCCCCATTTTCAGAATGTTAACCGCGCTTTTTTGCAGCAGAAGCCCTCACCCAGGCTTGAACAGCCACCCAGAAAGGTGGTGTTTCTCCTGCTCGATCATTTTTCCATGTCGACATTTTCCGTGGCTTTGGATGCCTGCGTAACGGCAAACCTGATCTACTCACGCAAGCTGTATCAGATGCAGACCTGCGGTATCGATCAACCTAAAGCGCTCTCGGATCTCGGTATCGCTATACCTACGGATGGCATCCTCGATGATCTTGAGCTGGATGCGAACTCGGTGCTTGTGGTCTGCGGCGGCTATCGTAACGAACTGGGGCCCCTGCCCAAGCTGGCCGCCAGACTGTGCGAAGCAGCGCAACGCGGCGTTACTCTCTGCGGCGTCTGGAACGGCAGTTACTACCTGGCCGCTGCAGGTACCGTGGACGAGGTGCCGATATCGATTCACCAGGATAACCGCGCACTGATGCGGGAGTGTTTTCCCGGTCAGGAGCTTTCCTACGCCTCCTATAGCGCAGCCCCCGGACGCTACACCTGCGCAGGTCCCAACAGCGTCCTCGATATGATGCTGGACCTGATCAGCGACCAGCAGGGCGGCGCCTGTGCGCAATCCATTGAGGAGGTGATCGGCCGTGACAGGAATAGCACCGAGGGCGAGTGTTCCAGCTCGCTGATGTTGTCAGATCCCCAGGCGCCCCAGGCGTTGAAGGACTCGATCATGCTGATGGAAAAGAATATCGATGAGCCGCTGCCGGTGAACGAGATCGCCGCCCTGGTCGGCATCTCCAGGCGCCAGATCGAGCGCATGTTCAACCGCCATGTGGGTTCATCCCCGGCGCGCTACTACCTGGAGTGTCGTCTGACCCATGCCCGTCAACTGCTGCTGCAATCAAACCTGAGCATCACCGACGTATCAGTGGCCTGTGGCTTTGTCAGCTCCACCCACTTCAGCCGCAGCTACCGCCGCCTGTTCGGCTACCCGCCCACGGATGTGCGTCGCGGTCGCGAATAACCCCTGCATAGCCCAAGCTCCCCAGCCAGGCCTCAAAAAGAAACACCCCGGAAGATCGCTCGACCGGGGTGTTTCTTTTTCTGTTTCAAAAGCAGCACCTGAACGCCTAGGAGAAAACCTCAGGCAGCCAGAGCGCGATCTGCGGGAACAGGGTCAGCAATCCAACCGCAACCAGCAGGATCACCCAATAAGGCATGGCGGCATAGGCTGCACTGGGTACTCCCACCTCGCCCTTGGTAATTGAGCTGAGTACGAAGAGGTTCAATCCCACCGGCGGCGTGATCATGCCAACCTCCATCAGCAGCGTCACGATGATACCGAACCAGACCGGGTCGAAGCCGAGGCTCACCACCATCGGGAAGGTGATCGGCAAGGTCATCAACAGCAGGGAGATGCCGTCGAAGAAGCAGCCCAGCACCAGGTACACCAGCACCACCATCAGCAGCACGCCGTAGCGACCGAGGCCCAGCTCAGCAATCATATCAACCGCGCCGCGCGGCAGGCCCAGCAGGCTTACCGCCTGTGCCAGGATCACCGTGCCGACCAGGATCATCGCGATACAGCTGAACATGATGGAGGAGCGTTTGAACGCATTCCACAGCTCGCGCCAGGTCAGATCGCCCCAGAGGAAACCGATCACGATCGAGACGCCCACACCCATGGCCGCCGCTTCGGTGGGCGTGGCGATCCCCATGTAGATGGTGCCCAGTACGAAGAAGATCAGAATCGGCAGCGGCCAGATCTGCAGCAGCCCCGCACCGGTATCGCGCCAGCTGAAGCCTTCGCCATGCTCGGGCGCGATATGCGACGAGCCAAAGCGAGAACGCAGGTAGATCCAGAGCAGGAAGCCGGAAGAGATCATCAGGCCGGGCAGCAGCCCCGCCAGGAACAGACGACCGATGGAGACATCCTGGGTCGCGCCATAGATCAGCAGCGACAGGCTCGGCGGAATCAGCAGCCCCAGCGTGCCACCGGCAGCCAGAGACCCAACCACAGCAGCGGGGTCATAACCGCGCTTTTTCAGCTCTGGATAGCTGACCGAACCGATAGCAGCCGCGGTGGAGGTGCTTGATCCGCTAACCGCGCCGAACAGCGTACATACCGCAATATTGGTGTGTAGCAGCTGGCCCGGCATGCAGCGGAACAGCGGTGTCAGGCCGTTATAGACACGCGTGGAGACGCCGCTGGCCAGCAGGATATCACCCAGCATGATGAACAGCGGCACCGCGCTCAGGGTGAACTCGGTCAGCAGGTTCCAGGCCGAGTTGATCGCCAGCGCCGTAGCGCCATTGGCCTGAAAGTGCAGCAGGATAAATCCGGTCAGGCCCAGGGCGGCGCCCAGCAACGCTCCGGTACCCAGCAATACGATGAGCGAACCGCTCAGAATCAGCCAGCTCATTGCTCACCTCCCATCAGTCCGGCCCAGTCTCCGCGCAGGCCACGGAACAACACACGCAGCTCGATCAGCAGGCACAGCCCCAGGGATGCCGGCATCAGCGCCATCCAGGGCCAGAGCAACAATCCGCTGACATCGGTACGTGAACTGATCTGCCGGGAAAAGTCGGTGAAATTCCAGGATTCGTAGATAAAGACCACCGCGAAGGTGATAAAGATAATAGCGGCCGCAAAGCGGCAGACACGCTGCAGAACCGGGCCAAAGCGGTCGGTCAGTACCGACAGCTTGATATGCTCGGATCTGAGCATGACTTCAGGAAACGTGGTGAACGCCAGGGTTACAAAGAGCAACCCTGCCAGTTCATCCGAAAATGAGAGGGGTGCCCCGGCCAGGTACCGCAGCAGCGCACTGCTCAAAATCATCAACGCCATAAGAATACCGGCGCAGACACCAATGAAGAACAGTGCATGCGTGACCCGATCCAAGGTTTTAGACAGCAGCAAGGCCATCATCCCCTCCTTTACAATGCCGACGGCGCAAGCGCCGTCGATGAATTACTTCTGCTGCTCGCGAGCCAGCGCGGAAACGGTTTCGTAGTAGCCAACGCCTTCTTCACCGGCGCTTTCAGCCATCTCTTTCCAGGCTGCCATAGCGGCGTCTACGAAGGTGTTCACGTCGGCTTCGCTGAACGGATCCAGCACGGTGATGCCCAGCTCCTTGCGCTCTTCACGGGCAGCTTCTTCACGGGCGGGGTCCACCGCCAGTTCGCGGGTTTCCGCCCAGGTCTCTTCACCGGCTTCAGCCAGCGCAGCCTGCTGCTCTTCGGTCAGAGAATCCCAGGTCTTGTCGCTGACGCCGAACATCCAGGGAGAAGCCGCCCAGGGATGCAGATAGGCTTCATACTTGGTCACTTCCTGCAGCGACACGGTCTTGGCAACGGTGGACAGGTAGTAAGCGCAATCCACGACGCCGGTCTGCAGTGCAAGGTACATATCGTTCTGGCCAATCACCTGTGCGGAGATATCCAGCTTCTTGAAGGTATCGACCAGGTGGCCGGACCATACGCGGACCTTCTTGTCCTTCAGGTCTTCCAGGGTGTTGACCGGCTCTTTGCAGTGCAGGCCCACATCGAATACCGGGGCAACGACCCCGCCGATGGTATGGATATCCCAGTTGGCATAGGCGTCCTTGTAGATGCTGCGCAGGGTCGGCAGCAGCTCCAGGTGCTGGGAGGACTCGGTGATGGCGCCCTGGGCGTAAACGGAAGCCAGTGCCGGTGCGTCGCGCTTGTAGTACTCACCGTACATCAGCGCCATATCCACCATGCCGCCCTTGAGAATACGCAGCATGTCAGCCTCTTTCAGGCCCAGAGAACCGGCGTGATAGACGTCAACCTGAAGGGAACCGCCGCTCTTTTCTTTAACGCGCTCGGCGAATTTTTCGATGTGTGCGGCTTCAGGGCGGGACTGTGCCAGGCCACTGTGAAACTTGAGCACGCGGACATCGTCAGCCAGGACGCTGCCAGCCATGAATGCACCTGCCATGACGACAGCGCTTGAAATCATTGTCTTGCGAAAATTCATAATATTGTCGCTCCTAGCCAAACAAGGAAGTCCGAACCCCAACCAGCGGCCGTACGGACGGTCGATCCATCATAGGAAGCGACAAAAATTGATGACCGACTGCTCGCGACATTAAGTTGTCGCAATCCGTCTTCCGGGTACGTCGGTATGAGAGTAGGACAGCCGCGCAGGGCGACCGTCCATTGGCCGGTCAGCTATCGGCTGTGCCCATGGCGGCTGCGGCTAGCACCGCGCCCTCCTGGGAAGTGTTAAGTGCGCGGATCGGATAGGGAATGGTGATCCCCTCTTCCCGGTAGCGGGCGTGCAGCGCCTTGATAAAGAGATGCTTGAGCACAAAGCTGTCGGTGAACTGGTGGCCACGCAGGATCACCGTAAAGTTGATGCTAGAGCTGTCGAAGGAGTGATAGACCATAAAGGTGCCGAAATCCGACACCCCCTGCTCACTGTTGCGCAGCACCTGCTTGGCCACCTCGGTGGTTACCTGTTCCACGTGCTCCAGATCGGAGTCGTAGTGCACGCCCACCTCGACCAGCACCGACAGCTCTTTCTGCGGATAGTCATAGTTGATCAGCTTGGAGGCGGAGATACGGCTGTTGGGCATGATCACGGTGTTGTTGGGCAGCATCTTGATCCAGGTGGAGCGCCAGCCGATCTTCTCCACAAAGCCCTGCTCGCCGGACTCCAGCTCAATGTAGTCCCCTACCTGGATCGGCTTGTCGATCAGAATCTGTACGCCGGAAAAGAAGTTCTCCAGCGTCGGCTGCAGCGCCAGCGCCACCGCCAGAGAGGTGATACCGAGAGAAGCGATCAGCGGCGTGATCGAGATCCCCAGGGTACCCAGCAGAATCAGCACACCGACGCCAAGCACCAGCGCGCGGGTCAGGATCATGGCGATGCCGCGACTGTTGCGCAGCACCGGCAGAGTGCGCGAATAATGATCAATGCACCCTTTGACGATCCGGTCGAATAGAATCACCAGGGCCAGTATCAGCAGAATACGGGCACCATTGTCGGTGAGCGATTCGAGCATATCCGGAGCAATATCGTAGTAGCACAACAGGCGTTCGAGAAAGATCAGGTTCAGCGCCAGAATCAGCACCGCGACAGGCAGCCGCAGGGCAGAGACCATCAGGCCATCGACGAAAAAGGAGGTGCGTCCGGTGAGCCTGCCCAGATGCCCCAATACCAGCTGGGCGAGCATCCACATCAGCAACATCGACAGCAGCGGCAGCCCAGTCGCGATCACCCAGTCTGGCAGCATCAGGCCGCTCAGTTCGTCGAGATTGTCCATTCCCATCCCCCTTGGCTTCTGATCTTGCCAGGGAGTGAAGCAACTTCTATTCCGTTCGGGGCGAAAGCGGTCTTTCTGCGTCGGCTCAGCCGCGCCAGAAGACCGGGGAGAGCAGCACCATCACCGTGAGCAGTTCAAGCCGGCCGAGGATCATCGCCAGGCTGAGCAGCCATTTTGCCGTGTCGGGTAAGGTATGGAAGTTACCCGCCGGACCAATGGTATCGCCGAGGCCCGGTCCCACGTTGGTCAGCGCCGTAATGGCGCCGGTAAACGCGGTGATAAAGTCCACGCCAAGGGCGGTAAGAATCAGGGTGGTGGCAGCCAGCACGATAAAGAACAGGAAGGAGAAGGCCACCGCCGAAGCGACGATATCGTCGGGGATCGGCTTGCCGTTATAGCGGATCGAGGTGATGCTGCGCGGGTGTACCAACTTATGCATCTGGTCCGACAGGAACTGGTAGGAAAGCTGGAAGCGGAACACCTTCATGCCGCCACTGGTTGAGCCGGAGCAACCACCGATAAAGGTGGCGATAAAGAACAGGCCGATGCTGAATTCACCCCAGAGGGTATAGTCCGCCGAGGCGTAACCGGTGGTGGTAATGATCGAGACGATATTGAACGCGGCATGGGTCAGCGTGCGCAGAAACGGCTCGCCATCCATCACCACCTGTTCAAATGTCAGTATGGCGACCAGGAACAGCACGATCAGGATAAAGCCTTTCGCCTGCTGATCCGCCAGCACCGACAGACGCCGCTGGGAGAGAAAGCGAATATAGAGCATAAACGGCATGCCGCCGATCATCATGAACACCACGGCGATCCAGAGGATGGAATCACTGAAGCGGCCCATGGAGGCGTCATCCGTGGCGTAGCCGCCGGTAGAAACCGTGGTCATGGCGTGATTCACCGCATCGAACGGGCTCATCCCGGCGACCCAGTAGCAGAGGCCGCAGGCCAGCGTAATCATCACATAGATAAACAGCAGCCGATGCGCCATTTCGTGGAAACGCGGCAGGGATTTTTCCGACCAATCCGATGACTCGGTCTGGAACAGGCGCATACCACCGACGCGCAGAAACGGCAGTATAGTCACCGCCATGCCGATCACGCCGAGACCACCCACCCACTGCAGCAGCGAGCGCCAGAGCAGAATCGACGGCGGCAGCGTATTGATCCCGGAGATCACCGTGGAACCGGTGGTGGTAATGCCGGAGACCGCTTCGAACACCGCCTCGGACAGCGTCAACGGATGGTCGGTAAGCATCAGCGGCAGGGCACCGACAAAGGAGAGCTGCAGCCAGCTCATGCTGGTCAGCAGGTAAAGCTGGCGGGAGGTAAGCCGGAAACGCCGCTCCCGGCCCCAGAAGATCAGCAGGATGCCAAACAGCAGCGAGATGATCGCCGATTCCAGAAAGGCACGGTACTCGGGATCCCCGATCAGGTAGCCGTAGATCATCGGCGCCAGCAGCAGGCCGGTCATGATCAGCGCAAGCACGCCACAAACGAAGAAAATCGGTCGAAAGAGCCTGAGCATGGGCCGGCGTTCCTATCACCCTGGTCGCGGGCTCGATATCTGGATCAGGGCCGCGTCGCTAAACCATGCCGGAAGCGCTGCCCCGGCGTTAAAACAGAAATATCAGCCGCTCTACACCATCAGCAGCTCGTACGCCTCACGCACACGCCGGAACTGGTCGGCGTCACCGCCTCGATCCGGATGATGCCGCGACGCCAGGCGCCGGTAGGCGATACGAATCTGCTCCGTGCTGGCCCCCTCTTCCAGCCCCAGCACCTGGGCCGCTTCGCTGCGCCGGTCGCTGTTCATATAGCGCTGCCAGAAGCCGTCCAGCAGTGCACGCACGTAATCGCTGCTGCTTTTTTCAAACTCGCTCCAGTCCAGATAATAGTCCCGCAGCGGCTGATCGTTGGCGATGATAGCGGTTTCCGCCGAGGCTTGTGAAGAATCCAGCGGGTGCAGCTGGATATGCAGTGCAGATATGGAGATATCAAAACCCTCCCCCGCCAGCACGGGCTGCAGGCGGTAGAGAGCATTCATGATCAGAAAGTGCTTGCGAAACAGCAGCAGCTCCGGCGACGCATCCAGCTCCTGATCCAGCGCCAGCCCGTTGAACTCCAGCTGCTTCATCAGGGCATATTCGCTCAGGCCCTGCGGATGTTCATGCAGCAGCCGGGCGATAGGGGCCAGCAGCGGATTGTTCTGCATTCGCTCTCCTAGAGGCAGATCAACCCAGTCCTGCCAGCGTCAGCAGCTGACGCCGATCCACCTTGTCGATCTGTTCCGGTTTCAGGAATCTTTCAGCGTAGCGAAGATAGATGCCGGACTCCAGAAACAGCCGGAACAGATCCGCATCCAGGTGCCGGTCCTTAACCATGAAAGCGAGAATCCGCAGGGATTCGGACAGCGTCTTGGCATCCTTGTAGGGCCGATCCGCCGCGGTGAGCGCTTCGAACACATCCGCCACCGCCATGATCCGCTCCTCTACGCTGAGTTTGCCGGCCGCCAGGCCACGCGGATAACCGGTGCCGTCGATCTTCTCATGGTGGTTACCGGCGATATCCGGGATGCGTCTGAGCTCTTTGGGCAGCGGCAGAGAGGTCAGCATGCGGATAGTCTGCACTATGTGGTCATTGATGGCGAAACGCTCCTCATCGGTGAGCGTGCCCTTTTGAATCGACAGGTTATACAGCTCACCGTGATTGGCCGCGTAATCCGGCAGGGTCATATCGAAGCCCCAGGTGTTATTCGGATCCCCGTTTTCCACGGGCGGTCGCCGATCTCCCCAAGGGATCAGGTGTTCCGGCCGGTCGGCAAGCAGGTATTCGATGACCGGCAGCTCTTCAAGCTCCTCCGGCAGACGCTCCAGTTCATCGCGGGAGATACCCAGGCGCTTGTCAAAGTAGCGCTTCCAGCGCCGCCTGCCGATCTGCTGCAGCTTTTCGATATCCTCATCCGGCATAAATTCGCCACCGACGTTGGATTTGGCCACCAGGGCGAACTCCTGGCGGAGCTTTTTACGCAGCTGGTCACGCTGGGCTCGCAGATCGGCCTCAACGCCACCTTTAACAATACCGCGCAGGTAGGCGATTTCGGCATCGCGCCAAAGCACTTCGAAGCGGGTACGGATCTCATGGATACGATCGTACTGGGTCTCCAGTTTCGTCGCCTTGTCGACCACATATTCGGGACTGGTGACCTTGCCGCAGTCATGCAGCCAGGCGGCGATCCGAAACTCGCGACGTTGCTGTTCGTTCATGCGAAAGGCTGCGAAGGCTTTGTCGTCCGAGGCTTCGGCTGCATCCACCAGCATCTCCGCCAGTTGCGGCACCCGATCACAGTGGCCGCTGGTATAAGCCGACTTGGCATCGATCGCATCAGCGAGCAGGCGGATGATCGATTCGATCAGCTCGTTCTGTGCGTCCACCTGACGCTGGGTATCTATCGCCGTGGCGGCAGAGCCCGATACCTCATCGACAAATTTCTGGTAGCTGTCTTCATACTCCGCGTGCTCCGGCAGCAGTACCAGCGCCAAAATACCCAGCAGGTCCCCATTACGGTCACGCAGCAGGGTTGTCATCACCGCCTCGCCCTGGCGTGCCAGCTGCTCTCTCAACCGGGCCCGCAGCTCCTCGGGCCCCGCATCGCCGGCCGACAGCTGTTCCGGTGCACTGCGCAAACCACTGTTGGTGGCACGCTGCAGTATCTTCTCATCCTCGTCATAGAGGTAGACGGCACCTGATGCGGCGGATGTGATGGTGACCAGTTCTCTGGTTACACGATGCAGCATCTTCTCAAGATCGCGCTCATGAGCGAGCAGGTGGGATATTTTCTGGAAGCCGTTGATCGCACCGGACATCTGTCCGATCAGCTCCGAAAGCCGCCTGACTTCATCGACACGGGACTTTTTCGGCACGCCCTTGCTGAAATCGAACTGCGCCAGCGCGCTGACCTGTTCCGACAGGCGTTTCAGCGGCTTGGTGACCAGGCGACCACCCCAGGAACCGAGCAGCAGCAACACCAGCATCACCAGTACCGACCACAGGATCAGCTGAAGACTCTGCTTCTTCGCATCCGCCAGCAACGCATCGGCGGGGATAGCAAACAACAGACGGGTGATGCCTTCCCCGCCGGTGCGCATCTCCTCGACGAAGCCCAACCAGCGCCGACCATCGATATCCAGCCGCTGCATGCCGGAGCCGATACCGTAGTCGGACAGGCGGGTCAGTATCGGTACGCCAACCTCATCGATATAGGCAAGACGCAGCCCATCATCCGGATCGTCCCGCACGACGCGAAGAATATCCGAGTAGGCCACCACCTGGTCATTGGGCGTCACGATGGCGATCTCGGCCTGACTCTGCCCCCTGAGCAGACCAATAACGGAGGAGAAATCATTCACCGAGGCATCCACACCGATCACCGCGGCACCGCTCTCACTGCGCTGGGCAAGCGTCACGCCGATCTCGGCGGTGGTATAAAAGATATAGGGGCTGGTCAGAACCGTGTCTGTGGTGACAGCAGCACTGGCGTACCAGGGGCGGCTGCGGGGATCGTAGTCGTAGTCGGGTTTGTCGCGGGTTTCGAGCAGCTTCAGGTCAGCGTCGTAAAATTCCCAGAGAGCGTTATCGATCTGATTGAACGCCCCCCTTTCGATGCTCTGCAGGAGGTAGGCTGCGTCTTTTGGCGCCGATACCGACTCTTTCACCGGGGTATAACGCAGGCGCCTCAGTAGCACAAAACTGCCGTCACTGTAGCCTACATAGACGGAACTTAGCAGCGAGCTGGTGCCAAGCGCGGTAACCAGCACCGGAAGACGGGCACGCCGCGCGGCCAGATTCGGCGCTTCGGCAATGGGATCCCGGGAGAGCATCTGCACCGTACTCTTCACCGGGCTGAGCAGGGCATCGATATGGGTATCGAGACTCTCCGCCAGTTGCTCGGCGCGCGTGCCCGACTCGTTGAGCAATGTCTCGCGCTGACCGTAATAGGAGCCCCCTATCAGAACCAGCGCCAGCACGAACATGCTGACCACGATGGTGCCACTGACAAGCACCTGAAGCGGAAAATGAAACCGGCGTCCATCCATGCTGTTTACCCGATACTGTTAGAAAGCGTTATACCTGAACACCCCGAATAAAGCGCTCGCCGCTTCAATCACGCGGCCCCATATGCGCCTGCTAAAGTATCAACCTTGATTCCCTGGCACGATGTCAGCCCGATTCAATGCTGACGGAGATCAGCCCTCCCCGTCCTGGCCCGAAGCCATATTACGGTCCGCAATATCGTTCTGCATCTCCTCCATGATCCAGTCACGAAACGCGCGCATGCCGTAAGTGAGAGCCCGTTTTTCTTTATAGACAAGATAGAAGGCATTCTGGGTATCGAAAGCCAGCTCAAACGGCGCCGCCAGCTTACCGGTTTCGATCTCACGTTCTACCAGTACCCGGTCAGCCAGGGCGATGCCTATACCTTCAATCGCCGCGGATACCGCCAGCGAGGTGCTGGAGAATGACATGGTGCGCGTAGCGGCAGACAGACTGACGCCAATCTCACGCAGCGCCCGGTTCCACTCATGACGTCGACCTGAAATATAGATCAAGGTGTGGTTGACCATATCCTCCGGCGTGTTGATCGCTTTATCTCCCTCCAGAAACGAGGGTGCAAACACCGGCGTCTGCACGATATTACGCAGCAGGTGCGACTCGACCCCTTCCCAGTTACCACGGCCGTAATAAACCGCCATATCAGTATCGGAGTGCTCAAAGTCGATATAGCCCATGGTGGAGCTGAAGCGCAGCTCCACATCGGGGAAGCGCTGCTGGAAACGGGTAATACGCGGCACCAGCCAGCGGGTCAGGAAGAAAGGCGCCACGCTGATATTGACGGCAGACGTATTAGTCGCGGTCATGAGCCGCCGGGTGGCGCTCTCCACCTCGTCCAGCGCCAGCTGTACCGAGCCGAGATAACGCTCGCCGGCGCCGGTCAGGTAGACCTGGCGTTTTTCCCGACGAAACAGCTTCTGGCCCAAGAATTCCTCAAGCGACTTGAGCTGATGGCTGACCGCCGAGGGCGTTACGCAAAGTTCCTCCGCCGCTTTGTTAAAACTGCCGTGTCTGGCGGCCGCTTCGAAAACGCGCAGGGCATTGAGTGGGGGCAGGCGTCTGATGATCAGCTCCTTGCGACAAATTAGATTTTCTCAACTATAGACTGAAAAAGGGTCGTTTGCCCACAGCCACCTTCGACTTTAGTATTGCGGTTGAAAATTGATCAACCCGAAGACGAAAATCGGAGACATTAAATGAGCAATTCAAACCCTGAATTCGAACTGAAATACAACGAACTCGACATGATCGACGTGGACTACTACATCGAACGCGCCCGCGCTGAACGTGCAACTTACGTAGCCAACCTGTTCCGCAAAGCTTTCTTTAAAACCTCTGACAAAAGCGGCAAGGCTCGCGTTTCTTACAAGCTCCAGCAATCACCGGCTCACTAAGCCCGTGATTGCGAGCCTGGTCGACTGACCAGCGTCTCGCGCTCTTTCGCGATCTATCTCCCGGCGGGTCCTCTGCCAATCTGAAATACCGGCGAAAATTCCATAATAATTCTGGGAATCCTCCCAGACGCCTTTCTTTTCTACACTTTTCTTTTCTACGCTCAGTTATCTCGCTATTGCGGCTCCTAGCGGCAAAATAAAGCCCTTTTCCGTTGTGTTTTTTATACAGATCGCCCGCTTCGTGCCGATACCCTCCAGGTGTCTCGATTGCACCAGTCTGCTCTATCGCATATAAGTGATCTATCAATTACTGCGGAAAACGTTCTATAAATGCCTGATCTCATTACACTCTTCACCCTCTTTCCGCAGAGTTACCGTTTGCATGGAAGCACTGAATGATTCTTCTGAATCACACCTACTCGGATATCCGCTCGCTGACACTCTTTATAGAGCGACACAGGCTTTATGAAGCCGGCGGGCTGATCCAGCTGTTCTGCGGTACCCTGAACCGCGAAAGGCTTACCCCGGTGCTCAGCCTGCTGGCAAAGCTCGACGGCTTCAAGGTCATTGGCTCCTCCACCGCTGGCGGCATCAGCAACGGCAGCATTGAAGACGATGTACTGCTGATATCCTTCTCCAGTTTCGAACGCACGCGTGTCGATGTGCGTTATCTGCCCTATATCACTCAGGAACAGGGACGACTCCTCGGAGAAGAGCTCCATGGCAGTGATGCCAAGCTGCTCATCGCTTATGGCAACGCCCTCAACGATAACCCCGAGCCTTTCCTGGAAGGGATAGGGGAAGCTGCTCCCGAGCTGCTGATCACCGGCGGCAACGCCGCCGACAACCAGCGCTATCAGGAGACCTTCGTCGTTTGCGATAACCGCATCCACGACCGGGGCATGGTGATCGCCCTGTTGCGCGGCAACAGCCTGCAGGTAACGCCCAGGCAACTGCTGAACTGGACGCCGATCGGCATGGAGATGGAGGTAAACCACAGCGTCGGGAACAAGATCTATGCACTGGATGGCAGACCTGTGCTGGAAACCTATCGCCACTATCTCGGTGACGAGGTAGCCGCAGCTCTGCCCGGCAGCGTCACGGTATTCCCGCTGATCAGCCGGGAAAGCGGTGTCGATATCGCACGCACCCCGGTACGTCTGGATGATGACGGCGGCTTGGTGTTTGCTGGTGAATTCCGCTTCTCGCAGACGGTTCGCTTTGCCGTAGCGATAGCCGATCAGATACTGCGCAGCGCACACAACACGGCCCGCGAGCTTAGCTGCGATGCACCACTGGAGGCGCTGTATATCTACACCTGCCATAGCCGGCGCCAACTCTCAGAAGAGAGCAGCCGAGCGGAAATGGAGATACTGTCTCACGCCGCCCCCTCCATCGGATTTGTCACCCAGGGTGAGTATTTCCATGCGCCGGGCATGAACCGACTGCAGAACTCCACCACAACCCTGGTAGCCATATCAGAGAGCGACGAGACAGTCCTCCCTAGCTCACCGCTGCGGGAACCGCCGCCCCGAGAAATCTCCACCCTACGCTCGCTGACCCACCTGGCCAACACCACGGCGGATGAACTGCGCCAGTCGATGAAACAGCTCGAACAGTACAAAAGCGCCCTGGATAAGACCGCCATCGTTTCGAAAACGGACTCCTCTGGCAAGATCACCTATATCAATAATCTGTTTGAGCAGATCAGCGGCTATTCGCGTGAAGATGTACTTGGCAAAACCCATGCGGTGCTTCGCCACCCGGATATGCCGGATTCGCTGTTTGAAGATCTCTGGCGCACCATCCGCGCCAAGCAGGTTTGGACCGGGGTGATCAAGAACCGCAAGAAATGTGGTGGCAGCTATTACGTGCAGAGCACGCTCGTGCCAATTCTGGATGAGCACGGCGAGATCAACGAATATATCAGCATCCGTAACGACATCACCCAGGTGATGGAGAACAAGGCGCTGGTCGCCCAGCAACGTACCGACAAACTGACCGGCCTGCCGAGTCGTACCAAGCTGCTGGAGGATATCGAAAACGATCACTCCGAGCTGCTGGCCCTGACCGACCTGCGCAACTTTAAATCGATCAACGATTACTACGGCATCGATCACGGCGATCGGCTCATCGCCGAAATCGCTGAGCAGTTCACCCAGATTCTGGGCAGAAATGAGATCCGCTGCTACCGGCTCTATGGCGCCAGCTTTGCCTTCCTACCGCCCTCCGGAATGCGGCAGGAAGCCTTCGAGGCGCAGCTGCTGGCGGCACGGACGGACATTCAGTCACACCGATTCAACGCCAACGGCGAAGAGATCGATATCGAACTCTCCTTTGGCATGGCGAGGGGAAACAATCACCTGCTGGCTCTGGCTGAAACCGCAATCCAGAAAGCCAAACAGGAAAAGGCGCGCGAGCAGATCATCACCATCAGTGATCACGAGCAAGAGCACCTGAACCGCCTGTTCTGGATCAACGAGGTCAAGGATGCACTGGCGGAAGATCGCATCACCGCCTATTTCCAACCCATAGTTTCCAGCGTCGACGCCAGCGATATCCGCTACGAGGCGCTGCTTCGCATGATCGATACCAACGGCACGCCTGTGTCTCCGTTCCACTTCCTCGATACGATCAAGCAGACCCGCCATTACGCCGCTATCACCCGGCGGATGCTGGATATAGTGCTGAGCACCGCGCGTCGTCATCAGCTTCGCATATCGGTGAACCTGTCCGCCGAGGATATAGAAAACCAGGCAACCCGAAGCTACATCCTGGAGCGCCTGGCCAAATACGAAGGCCCGCCGATCGCTCTGGAGATCACCGAAAGTGAGTCACTGTCGGACTTCGCCGAAGTCCGGGATTTCATCCGCCAGGTACGCCGCTATGATACCCGCATCGCCATCGATGACTTTGGCAGCGGCTACTCCAACTTTTCCTACCTGGTGGAGCTGCAACCGGACTTTATCAAGATCGACGGTTCGATCATCTCCGGCATTCTGGAGGATGAAAAAAGCATGGTGGTGACCCAGAGCATCATCGATCTGGCTCACAAAACCGGTGCCAAGGTGGTGGCGGAGTTCGTCTCCAGTGACGAACTCGCCGAGTCACTGCGCTGGCTGGGCGTGGATTACCTGCAGGGCTTCGCACTGGGTAAACCCGCGCCCCTGAGTTAGGCGGGCGCGGTTCAGCAGATCAGGCGATACCGGGCGCCGGCAACCGGCGCTTCCACCAGCGGTTGACCCAGAGCGACAGCAGAATCACCGCACCGCCCAACGCCAGACGGAACAGGTCGGCATCCCTGTTCCAGATGATTAAATTCACCAGTAGACCGGCCGGGATCAACGCATTGTTCATGATCCCCAGAGTGCCACCATCCACCAGCGTTGCGCCCTTGTTCCAGAGATAGAAGCCCAGCCCCGAGGCCAGCAGCCCCAGCCAGGCCAGCACTCCCCATTGCAGCGAGGTCTGCGGCAGTTTCTCCGGGTTCCCCAGCAGCAGAAACGCCGGCAGCACCACCATCAGCGCACCGATAAAGAACAGACCAAAACTGCGGTACAGCGGCCCCTCCACGGCATAGCGCTTCACCAGATGGGCATAGCCCACCTGCCCCGCCGCAAACGCCAGGTTGGCTAGCTGCAGAATCAGGAAGCCGGTGAGAAATTCACTGGAGATATTGTCGTAACGGATGATCGCCGCGCCCACTACCGCCATGGCTGTGGAGATCAAAGGACCTGCCGTAAACCGCCCTTTCAGCCCCTCGTCGATCAACGCCACATAGAGCGGCGTGGTGATGGTAAACAGCAGCACCTCAGGTACGCTCAGGTACTCGAACGACTGGTAAAGGCAGACGTAAGTGACGCCAAACTGCAGCGCGCCGCAGACCGCGATACCGGCGATCAATCCATTGGAGAGTCCCTTGAGACGCAGCAGCGGCAGAAACAGCGCCCCCGCCAGCAGTATGCGCGTCAGCACCGCAAAATAACTGTCCACCCGCCCGGCGAGATATTCGCCAATCAGGCTGAATGAGAACGCCCAGAGCAGGGTCACAAACACCAGGTAACGCACGGCTGCTTCCTTTACGAATCGAAATGAGGGGACGAAAAAGGGCGGCCTGAGGCCGCCCTTGAGATCATGCGTCGATCAACGATCAGTTGATCTTGGCGTCCAGCTTGCCGGCATCATAATGCTCGGCCATGGTTTCCAGCGGAATCGCCTTGATCTTGTCGGCGTGACCTGCGGTACCAAAGGCTTCGTAGCGGTCGATACAGATATCGCGCATGGCGCCGATGGTTTCCTTGAGGAATTTACGCGGGTCGAACTCGGACGGGTTCTGCGCCATGAAACGACGCACCGCGCCGGTAGAGGCCAGACGCAGGTCGGTATCGATGTTGACCTTGCGCACGCCGTGCTTGATCCCTTCAACGATCTGCTCGACCGGTACACCGTAGGTTTCCGGAATCTCACCACCGTATTCGTTGATGATCGCCAGCCACTCCTGAGGAACGGAGGAAGAACCGTGCATTACCAGGTGGGTGTTCGGGATACGGGCGTGGATCTCTTTGATACGGCCGATGGACAGGGTATCGCCGGTGGGCGGCTTGGTGAACTTGTAGGCACCGTGGGAGGTACCGCAGGCGATCGCCAGGGCGTCCACGTTGGTGGCCTTAACGAACTCAGCGGCTTCGTCCGGGTCGGTCAGCATCTGGTCGTGGGACAGTACGCCCTCGGCGCCGATACCGTCTTCTTCACCGGCCATACCGGTTTCCAGGGAACCCAGGCAACCCAGTTCGCCTTCAACGGAAACACCGCAGGCGTGCGCCATTTCGACGGTACGACGGGTCACGTCCACGTTGTACTCGTAGGAGGTCGGGGTTTTACCGTCGGTGCCCAGAGAACCATCCATCATGACGGACGAGAAGCCCAGGGCGATGGAGCGCTGGCAGACCGCCGGGCTGGTGCCGTGGTCCTGGTGCATGCAGACAGGCACATCAGGAAACTCTTCGATAGCCGCCAGGATCATGTGCTTGAGGAAGTTGGAGCCCGCGTACTTACGTGCGCCTGCGGATGCCTGCACGATCACCGGAGAGTTGGTCTTGGATGCGGCTTCCATGATGGCGCGCATCTGTTCCAGGTTGTTGACGTTAAATGCCGGAATGCCATAACCGTACTCGGCGGCGTGGTCCAGCAGCTGACGCATAGAGATCAGTGCCATGTTATTTCACCCTTAATCTTTTGAAATCGTGTAAATCGTTGGTGGGCCGCTATCGCGGCCCTGGCCCTTAATGCAGCCTTACTGCGCCGCACGCTGCTCAAGCATGGCTACTGCCGGCAGCACCTTACCCTCTACAAACTCGAGGAACGCGCCGCCCCCGGTGGAGATGTAGGAAACCTGCTCGGCGATGCCGTATTTATCCACGGCCGCCAGTGTATCGCCACCGCCAGCGATGGAGAAACCCGCGCTGCCGGCGATCGCCAGCGACAGGGTTTTGGTGCCTTCGCCAAACTGGTCAAACTCAAATACGCCAACCGGG
Source organism: Marinobacterium lutimaris (assembly GCF_900108065.1). Lineage (GTDB taxonomy): Bacteria > Pseudomonadota > Gammaproteobacteria > Pseudomonadales > Balneatricaceae > Marinobacterium_D > Marinobacterium_D lutimaris. The sequence goes on from NZ_FNVQ01000005.1 coordinate 374,143, forward strand.
CCGTTCCAGATGATGGTGCCCGCTTCCTTCAGCAGCTCTGCCAGGTTAGCGGCAGACTGGGGACCGATATCGAGAATCATATCGTCCTCGGCCACGTCATCAACCGACTTGATGGTCGCGACCGCGGTTTCAGCAAACTCGGTTGCCACGACCACATCCACCGGCAGCGGGATGCTGACCTTTTCCATCAGCGCCTTGGCGGTATCGATCAGATCATGCTCGCACAGGGACTTGCCAACCGGCTTACCCGCAGCGGCGAGGAAGGTGTTGGCGATACCACCGCCGACGATCAGCTGATCGCACTTCTCGGACAGAGCGTTAAGCACTTCCAGCTTGGTGGACACCTTGGAACCACCGACGATGGCGGCCATCGGGCGTGCCGGCTTATCCAGCGCCTTGCCCAGGGCATCCAGCTCATTGGCCAGCAGCGGACCTGCGCAGGCCACGGGTGCGAACTTGCCGACACCGTGGGTGGAAGCCTGGGCGCGGTGAGCGGTACCAAAGGCATCCATCACGTAGATGTCGCACAGCGCCGCCATCTTCTGGCTCAGAGCTTCGTCATCTTTCTTTTCGCCGTTGTTAAAACGGACATTTTCCAGCAGTACCAGTTCCCCCTCTTCCAGGTCGAAACCGCCATCCAGCCAATCTTTGACCAGCGGCACTTCGCGCCCCAGCATTTTGCCGATATGGCTGGCGACCGGCGCCAGGGAGTACTGCTCTTCGTACTGACCTTCGGTGGGGCGACCCAGGTGAGACATCACCATGACCTTGGCGCCCGCCTTCAGTGCCATCTCGATGGTTGGCAGCGAGGCGCGGATGCGCGCGTCCGAGGTTACCTGTCCATCCTTGACCGGTACGTTGAGATCTTCACGGATCAGCACGCGCTTGCCTGCCAGATCCAGATCCGCCATTTTCAGTACGCTCATTCCAGATTCCTGTAATTTAAGTCAATTAAGTCTTATAGATGTTGTTCTATTTTTGCCCTGAGCCAGCACCGCCAGCTCAGCGCAGATCCATCCAGTGTTGCGCCACGTCCAGCATGCGGTTGGCAAAAGCCCACTCGTTGTCGAACCAGCATAGCAGCTTCAGCATCCGCCCTCCGGCGAGGCAGGTCTGGGTGCTGTCGACCACACCCGAGCGCGGATCACGATTAAAATCCACCGAGGCGTGCGGCTCGTCCGTGTAGCCCAGAATCCCCGCCAGCGGCCCTTCACGGGTGGCGCTGCGCAGCATGGCATTAACCTCATCCACGCTGGTATCGCGCTTCAGGTTGATCGACATATCCATCAGCGAGACATTGATCGTCGGCACCCGCACATGACGGCAACTGAAACGCCCCGCCAGGTGCGGCAGCAGACGGTCTATGCCGCGGTCCAAACCGGTATCGACCGGGATGATCGACTGCAGCGCACTGCGCGTCAGGCGCAGGTCGGTGCGATGATAAGCATCGATCACCGGCTGGTCGTTCATCGCCGAGTGGATGGTGGTGGTCAGTCCGTACTCGATACCGAAGTGACGGTCCAGCAGGTCCAGCACCGGAATCACGCAGTTGGTGGTGCAGGACGCCGCAGAAACGATGCGATGTTCCGCTTTCAGCGAGTCCTGATTTACCCCGAACACCACGGTGGCATCCACTTCCGGCAGCGCCGGCTGGGAGAACAGCAGTCGACCGGCGCCGGCCGACAGATGCTGCTCCGCGATCTCGCGGCTCTTGAACGAACCGGAGCATTCCAGGATCAGATCGATGCCGAGTTCATCCCAGGGCAGCTCGCGGGGATCCTCGTAGCTGAGCACGCGGATACGGTCTTCACCGATCAGCAGATACTCGCCATCCCTGTCCACCGGCAGCGGAAAACGCCCGTGAGTGGTGTCGTAGCGCGTCAGGTAAGCCAGGGTCTCGATATCGGACAGTTCATTAAGCGCAACCACCTCAAACCGGTCGGTCATACCACGCTCATAGAGTGCGCGCAGTACACACTGCCCGATTCGACCATAGCCGTTGATCGCTACACGATACGCCATCGATACCTTTACCGAATGCTAAAAGAGAGAACGCAAAACGGGGCGGCCCATCCATCCAGGTATGGGCCGCCCCGCTAACTGATCAGATCAAAGCCTTGGCTTTGGCGATCACTTTCTCGACGGTGAAGCCGAAGTGCTTGAACAGCTCGCCGGCGGGCGCCGACTCACCGAAGCTGCGCATACCGATAATCGCGCCATCAAGGCCCACGTACTTGTACCAGAAGTCGGCGTGAGCCGCTTCGATGGCGATACGGGCGGTGACGGACGGCGGCAGCACGCTGTCGCGGTAGCTCTTGTCCTGAGCGTCAAAGCGCTCGGTGCAGGGCATGGAAACCACGCGCACGCGGCGTTTTTCGGCACGCAGCGCTTCAGCGGAGTCCATCGCCAGGCCTACTTCGGAACCCGTAGCGATCAGGATCACTTCCGGCTCGCCGTCGCAGTCGCTGAGGACATAGCCACCACGCAGAACGTCGTCGAACTGCTCTTCGGTGCGCGGCTGGGCCGGCAGACCCTGACGGGAGAAGATCAGCGCGCTCGGGCCATCTTCACGCAGAATGGCAGACTTCCAGGCGATGGCGGATTCGACCGCATCGCAGGGACGCCAGGTGTTCATGTTCGGCGTAGAACGCAGGTTGGCAATCTGTTCGATCGGCTGGTGGGTCGGACCATCTTCGCCCAGACCGATGGAGTCGTGGGTGTAAACGAAGATAGAACGCTGCTTCATCAGCGCCGCCATGCGCACCGCGTTACGGGCGTATTCCATGAATACCAGGAAGGTCGCGCCGTAAGGGATAAAGCCGCCGTGCAGAGCGATACCGTTCATGATGGCGCTCATACCGAACTCGCGCACACCGTAGAACAGGTAGTTGCCGCTGGCATCTTCACGGGTCACGCCCTTGGCGCCGGACCAGAGAGTCAGGTTGGAACCGGCCAGGTCAGCAGAGCCGCCAAGCAGTTCCGGCAGCATCGGGCCAAATGCGTTGAGGGAGTTCTGGGACGCCTTGCGGGAAGCGATGTTCTCGCCCTTGTCGGCCACTTCCTTGATCCAGGCATCAGCCTTGGCCACGAAGTCGTGCGGCAGATCGCCAGACAGACGACGCAGCAGCTCGTCGGCCAGTTCAGGGAAAGCTGAACGGTAAGCCGCCAGACGCTCGTTCCACTCGTTTTCCGCGTGGGAGCCGGCTTCCTGGGCGTTCCAGTCGGCGTAGATCTCTTCCGGCACTTCGAACGCCGGGTAAGCCCAGTTCAGCTCCTTACGCGCCAGGACGATCTCGTCTTCGCCCAGCGGTGCACCGTGGCAGTCTTCTTTACCCTGCTTGTTCGGAGAACCAAAACCGATGATGGTCTTGCAGCAGATCAGGGTCGGCTTGTCGCTCTCTTCGCGCGCCTGCTCGATGGCATCGCGGATCTGATCCGGGTTGTGGCCGTCGATGCCACGGATCACCTGCCAGCCGTAGGCTTCGAAGCGGGCCGGGGTGTCGTCGGTGAACCAGCCTTCCACTTCGCCATCGATGGAGATGCCGTTGTCATCCCAGAAAGCGACCAGCTTGCCCAGGCCCAGAGTACCGGCCAGGGAGCAGGCTTCGTGGGAGATACCTTCCATCAGGCAGCCATCGCCCATGAAGGCGTAGGTGTGGTGATTGATGATCTCGTGACCTTCGCGGTTGAACTGGCCTGCCAGAACCTTCTCAGCGATAGCCATACCCACGGCATTGGTGATGCCCTGCCCCAGCGGGCCAGTAGTGGTTTCAACGCCCGGGCAGTAGCCCAGTTCCGGGTGGCCGGCGGTTTTGCTGTCGAGCTGACGGAAGTTTTTGATGTCGTCGATGGAGACATCGTAGCCGCTCAGGTGCAGCAGGGAGTAGAGCAGCATTGAACCGTGACCGTTGGACAGCACGAAGCGGTCGCGGTCGAACCAGTGCGGGTTGCTCGGGTTATGCTTGAGAAAGTCGTTCCACAGCACTTCGGCGATATCCGCCATGCCCATCGGGGCGCCGGGGTGACCGGACTTGGCTTTCTGAACGGCATCCATGCTCAACGCGCGAATTGCGTTGGCAAGTTCTCGACGAGAGGACATTCACTCTACTCCTGGGCCTGGCCCAATTTGCGGATTAGCGGGTAAGAAGCTCGAATTTTTGCAGCGCAATTTTCGCGCAGATAACTCCGGTCTTCAAATCCAATTGCCACAATTTGAGCCAAATTCATGCCGATACAGCAAAATTTTCACGCCCGGCGAGCCGAGAGCCCATGCAATCGGACGGGCAGACCGCTAAAATGTCGTTTTCGGGCAGGCCAGCAATAACCCGGCCGTTCCGCCCCCAGCTAACTGTTTTATCCCGTTTCACTGCCTTAAGGATTGCGCGTACCGATGAGCGAATACAGCCTGTTTACCTCCGAGTCCGTCTCCGAGGGCCACCCGGACAAAATCGCCGACCAGATCTCCGACGCTGTTCTCGATGCGATCATCGCCGAGGACAAGCTGGCCCGCGTGGCCTGCGAGACCATGGTCAAAACCGGCGTCGCCATCGTTTCCGGCGAGATCAGCACCAGCGCCTGGATCGACCTGGAAAAACTGGTGCGCGATGTTATCTGTGATATCGGTTACACCTCTTCCAACGTCGGCTACGACGGCGAAACCTGCGGCGTGATCAACATCATCGGCAAGCAGTCGGTGGATATCGCCCAGGGCGTGGACCGCAGCAGACCTGAAGATCAGGGCGCCGGCGACCAAGGCCTGATGTTCGGCTACGCCTCCAACGAGACCGAAGTGCTGATGCCGGCACCGATCACCTTCTCTCACCGCCTGGTTGAGCGTCAGGCTGAAGCGCGCCGCTCAGGCCTGCTGCCCTGGCTGCGCCCGGATGCCAAATCCCAGGTGACCTGCCGCTATGAAAACGGCAAGCCGGTGGCGATCGATGCCGTGGTGCTGTCTACCCAGCACAACCCCGACGTTTCCCAGGCCGATCTGCATGAAGCGGTACAGGAACTGATCATCAAGCACGTGCTGCCGGCAGAACTGCTGCACAAGGACACCCAGTACCACATCAACCCCACCGGCACCTTCGTTATCGGCGGCCCGGTCGGCGACTGTGGTCTGACCGGTCGTAAGATCATCGTCGACACCTACGGCGGCATGGCCCGGCACGGTGGCGGCGCGTTCTCCGGCAAAGACCCCTCCAAGGTGGACCGTTCCGCAGCCTACGCTGGCCGTTACGTGGCCAAGAACATCGTCGCCGCAGGCCTCGCCGATCGCTGTGAGATCCAGGTTTCCTACGCCATCGGTGTAGCCGAACCGACCTCCGTGTCGATCAACACCTTCGGTACCGGCAAGATCGCCGAGCACAAGATTATCGAGCTGGTGCGCGACAATTTCGATCTGCGCCCCTACGCGATCACCCGTATGCTCGACCTGCTGCACCCGATGTACAAACAGACCGCAGCCTACGGTCACTTCGGTCGCCAACCCTATGAAATGACAGTCGGAGACGACACTTTCACCGCATTTCCCTGGGAAAAAACCGACAAGGCCGACGCATTGCGCGAAGCCGCTGGTCTCTGATCTAAATTAGATCTAGACTGCGAAACTGAAGCCCGGCCAAAAGCCGGGCTTTTTCATCTGAGAACAACAAGATAGCTGCCTGAACAAGGCGCAATGGAGAGTCACTCCAGCAGGAATCGGGACCTAACAGAGATGCAACCCAAGGAGCCTATCTCAACACTGAGTAACCTCAGCATACGTCGCAAGCTGCTGCTGATGGTGACGCTCTCACTTTTCTGCATCCTGGCCACCGCCCTGCTTGCCGCATTTCTGCACCACAACGATCTGATCGACGCCCGCAAGCGCGAGGTGCGCAGCATCGTTGAAGTAGTCGGCGGCCAGCTCAACGAGGTCTACGCCCAGCATCAGAACGGCGCTATCGACGACGCCCAACTGCTGGTCCGCGCCCATGAACTGCTCGATCCGGCGCGCTATCGCCATAACAACTACCTGTTTCTGCTCACCGACGAAGGCAAGATGCTGATCAACGTCGGCCGACCCTCGCTGGAAGGGAAAAGCTTTTCCGACCTGCGTGACTCCGAAGGCAACCCGGTGCTGCCCGAACTCTTGCAGGCGATCTCCGAGCGCGATCAGACCTTCTGGCGCTACCGCTGGGCCCAGCTCGACCAGTCCGGCAACCTCACCCCCGCCAGCGACAAACTCAGCTATTTCATGCGCATCAGTGACAGCAACTGGCTGCTTGGCTCCGGCGTGCACCTGGACGATATCCAGTCACAGCTGTTCTCGCGTCTGCTCAGTCTCGCCATCCTGACGCTGGCGTTGCTGCTGGCAACGCTACTGGTGGCGCTGGCGATCAGCCGCAATATCGCCAACCCACTGCGCCGACTGGCTCAGGCCACCCAGGAGATCAGCAACGCCCGCCTCGAAATTGAGGTAGAGGACAGTCGTCGCCAGGATGAGATCGGCGCCCTCGCCCGAGCGATTCAGCAGTTGCGGGACCACGCCCAAGAGAACCGGCGCCTGCGCAACCTCAGCGAGCATGCGCGCTTCCTGGAAGAGTTCGACCCGGTGACCCGCCTCTACAACCGCCAGTCGCTGGGCGATGCGCTGGAGCGGGAGATCACCCGCCAGCAACGTCAGAACAACCGGCTTGCGGTGCTGGTGATCCGCCTGGTATTGCTGCGGGATATCACCACCCGCTGGGGGCCGGATTGCGGCAACCAGGTGCTGCGCACCATTGTCGACCGGCTGCGCAACCATCTGCGCGTCGATGATATTCTCGGCCGCCACGGCGACGACACTCTCACCCTGGTACGCCCCGAGGCCGGCGACAACGATGCCATCCGTACGCTGATGCGCGAGCTGCTGGAAGAGATCTCCGCACCGATCACCATCGACGACCAGCCTTTCAATCTGCAGGGGCGCATCGGCGTCAGCCTATACCCTGAGGATGGCGACCAGGAGTTCCAGCTTGTCGGCCGTGCCGAAGAAGCCCTGCGTGCGGCACGCCGCGCTGAGCGCGACTGGTACTGGTTCAATAATCTGGCCAGCGCTCCGGTGGACCAGCGTCTGGGACTCTGGCGCGAAATCCAGGTGGCGATGGAGGAGGACCAGTTCTACCTGGTTTTCCAGCCGGTTTTCGACCTGCAGAGCAACCAGGCCAACTCCGCCGAGGTACTGCTGCGCTGGCGACACCCCGAGAAGGGGCTGATATCGCCAGCCGTGTTTATCCCCTTTGCCGAGCAGACCGGGCTCGTCAAACGGATCGACCAGTGGGTGCTTGAGGCCGTGGCGCGACAGCTGCGCAGCTGGCAGGAACAGGGGCTTTCCATGCCGCTGCTGGCGATCAACCTGTCCGGTATCAGCTTCCTGCGCGCTGATCTGGAACAACATCTGAGAACCACCTTCCATGGCGACACGGGGCTGCTGTCGCACCTGGTGCTGGAGCTGACCGAGGGAGTGCTGATCGAGGATATGGACCGGATTCAGCTGCAGGTTGAGCAGGTGCGTCAACTGGGCGTCAAGGTAGCCATCGATGACTTCGGTACCGGTTACTCGTCGCTGAGCCGGATCCGCAACCTGCCGATCGATCACATCAAGATCGACCAGAGCTTTATTGAAGATATCGTCTCCAATCCGCAGTGCACCAAGATCGTCGAGGCGATCATGCTGATGGCCCATGGTCTGCGCCTGCAGGTCATCGCCGAGGGCGTGGAACATGAGGACCAGCTGCACCTGCTGCGCCAGATGGGCTGCGATCTGGTGCAGGGCTACCTGCTCAGCCATCCGCTGGAGCGCAGGGAGTTCGAGACGATGCTGCAACAGGACCTGGAGATCGATCTGGAGATCGACTAGCAGGGGCTCTGCAGCCGCGCCATCTATGGCATAATCCCAACTATTTACAGGTAGCGAACTGACTATGCGAGTCCCCCGCGTCTATCTCGATCTGCCGCTGAGCGAAGGTACCCGCATCGAGCTGGACGACAACGCCTTCAACCACTGCATCAAGGTACTGCGTCTGGCCGAGGGAGCGCCGCTGACGCTGTTCAACGGCGACGGCCTCGAATATCCGGCAGAGCTGTGCGATGTCGCCAAGAAACGAGCCGCAGCCCAGATCGGCACGCCACAGGACCCGGGCCGCGAGTCGCCGTTGACCATTGAGGTGGGCCAGGCGATCTCCCGCGGCGAGCGCATGGATTACGCCATCCAGAAGAGCAGCGAACTCGGTATTACACGCATCCACCCGCTGTTTACCGAACGTTGCGAGGTACGCCTTAACAACGAACGGCAGGAGAAGCGCCAGCGCCACTGGCAGCAGGTCGCGATCAGCGCCTGTGAACAGAGCCAGCGCTGCCGGGTACCCGCTATCGAAGAGCCCAGCGCCCTGACCGATTGGATTGGCCGGGTCGACGCGGAACTCAAACTGGTGATGCACCATCATACGGCTCAACCCCTGGCCTCTATCGAGCCACCAAAATCCGTGGCCCTGTTGATCGGACCGGAGGGCGGCCTCACTGAAGAAGAGGTGGAGCAGGCGATCGCTGCCGGTTTCCAACCCGTGGCCTTTGGCCCCAGGGTGATGCGCACGGAAACCGCCCCCGTTGCCGCCGCCGCCATATTGCAGTATCTATGGGGCGACCTCGGCTGACCGGCCTGGTCGCTCCGTTTCGGACAGACAGGAATTTCAGATGACCATAAAAGTCGGCATCGTGATGGACCCCATCGAGTCGATCACCTTCAAGAAAGACACCTCCCTCGGCCTGCTGCACGCCGCACAGCGCAAGGGCTGGGAACTGCACTACATGGAGCAGAGCCACCTGTTCAGCCGTGACGGCGTAGCCCAGGCCAAGATGGCGCCGCTCAAGGTCGCCATGGATCCCGACAACTGGTTTGAGCGTGGCGAGTATGCCGTGCGCCCTCTGGCTGACATGGACGTGATCCTGATGCGTCAGGACCCGCCATTTACCAACGAATTTCTCTACACGACCCATCTGCTCGCCATGGCCGAGCGCGATGGCGTGCTGGTGGTCAACCGCACCCAGTCGGTACGCGACTGCAACGAGAAGCTGTTCGCCACACAGTTCCCGCAGTGCTGCCCGCCGGTGCTGGTCACCCGCGACGCCCAGCTGCTGCGCGATTTCCACGCCGAGCACCAGGACGTAATCTTCAAGCCGCTGGATGGCATGGGCGGCTCGTCGATCTTCCGAATCAAAGAAGATGGCGTAAACCTGGGCGTGATTATCGAGACCCTGACCGAACACGGCCAGCAGACGATCATGGCGCAGAAATACCTGCCGGAGATCAAGGATGGCGACAAGCGCATCCTGATGATCAACGGTGAACCCGTACCCTACGCCCTGGCCCGTATTCCGTCTGCCGGCGAGACCCGTGGCAACCTGGCCGCCGGTGGTCGCGGCGAAGGCCGTCCGCTGTCGGACCGTGACCGCTGGATCTGCGCACAGGTCGGCCCCACTCTGAAAGAGAAAGGGCTGTACTTCGTCGGTCTCGACGTCATCGGTGACTATCTCACCGAGATCAATGTCACCAGCCCGACCTGCCTGCGTGAACTGGATAACCAGTTCGGCCTGGATATCGGCATGCAGCTGATGGATTGCATCGAACAGACCCTGGCCCAGAAGTAACTGCATGCAACGACGGCGGGCACTGCGCGACGACAACGACTGGCGCCATCTCAGCAAGGAGCGCTTCGGCCTCCTGCTGTTTCTGGCGGCGGCGTTTCATGGCGTCCTGCTGTTGATGCTCAGCTTCGACTTCCCGGACCCTCCGCCTCCACCGCAGACCCTGGATATCACCCTGGCGCAGTACGAGCAGGCGGAGGCGCCGGAAGACGCCGACTTTATCGCCCAGTCCAACCAGCAGGGCAGCGGCAGTAGCGAAGAGAAAGAGGTACCCTCATCGCCCGATGAGGCCAACTTCACCAGCGAAACACCCCGGCCACAATCGGCCCAGGCCGCTCCCACGCCGCCCTCGCCCGATCCCGAGCCGGTAAAGCCGACGCCACCCACGCCCGAGCCACCGGCACAACAGCCGCAGCCACAGGCGCAAAGTGGCGAACGCCAGGTGGTCACCACCGAGGCCAAGGCCCAGCCCAAGGCGGCAGAAAGCCAGGAGCAGACGGCCGCTTCAAAGCCCCAACCCACTCGGGGTACCTCCACCTCACTGCTGGCACGCAGCCTGGAGATTGCCAGCCTGCAGGCGCAGATCGAGAACGAGCGCCAGGCCTACGCCAAGCGACCGCGGGTACTACGGCTGACTGCGGCTTCAACCCTGTCCCACGACGATGCCCAATACCTGGATAACTGGCGCCGCAAGATCGAGAGCGTGGGCAACCTGAACTACCCGGAAAAAGCCCGTCGCGACAAGATCTACGGCGTGCTCAGGGTACTGGTGGAGATCCAGCCGGATGGCAGCGTAGACCGCATCCAGATCCTCGAATCCTCAGGTCACGCCATCCTCGACGATGCCGCCGTGCGCATCGTGCAGCTCGCCGCCCCCTTCCAGCCCTTCCCGGTGGAGATGCGCAAACGTGCCGACAAGCTCGCGGTGATCCGCACCTGGAAATTTGAGAAACAGGCCCGGGTGTACTAATTTTTTGTTAGGTTCGTGGTATTCACTCACTCTACCCGGTAGCCCAGTCTATGGCCCTTCCCACCCGCCTGCGCAACCAGTTTCTACTGTCCATGCCACACCTGGACGACCCTAATTTCGCCCAGACGCTGACCTACATCTGCGAACATGGCGACTACGGCGCGCTGGGACTGGTGATCAACCGCTGCAGTGGCTTGCAGTTGCCTGACCTGCTCAACCATCTGGATCTGCCCTCTGGCCCCGCCTCACTGGCGCAGCACCCGGTTTACGATGGCGGGCCGGTGCACCAGGATCGCGGCTTCGTCCTCCATCCGCAAAACGCAGGTACCTGGCTTAATACCCAGGAGATCACCGACGAAATCGGCGTCACCAGCTCACTCGATATCCTCGAGGCGATCGCCGCCGGCCAAGGCCCGGACGAATTTATCGTCACTCTGGGTTACGCTGGCTGGGGTCCAGGTCAACTGGAAGAGGAATTGAGCAACAACCTCTGGTTAAGCTGCCCCTTCAATTTCGATATAATATTCCGGATGCCAGCCGAGGAGCGGCTGAACGCTGCGGCATCCATGCTCGGAATCAATCTGAATCTACTGACGGCTCACGCCGGTCATGCCTGAACACATATAAGCATTCATGAGCACAGACAATCAGCAGGTGATGGGCTTCGACTTTGGCACCGGCCGCATCGGCGTGGCCATAGGTCAGTCGATCACCGCGACCGCCTCACCACTGGATCCCCTGGCCGCCCGCGACGGTAAACCCGACTGGCAGGCACTGGATAACCTGATCGCAGACTGGCAACCCGCCACCCTGGTGGTCGGCCTGCCGCTGAATATGGACGGCAGCATCAGCGATATGGCGCGCCGCGCGCGCAAGTTTGCCAACCGCATCCAGGACCGCTACCAGCTCCCCTGTTTCCTGATCGACGAACGCCTCACTACTGCCGAAGCCAAGCGTATTCATCTGGACGCCGGCGGCGGCACCAATTTCAAACAGGAGTCGGTGGACGGCATCGCCGCCCGCCTGCTGCTGGAAGACTGGTTCGCCAGTGATACCCGCATACCGAGTCATACCCGACTGGAGGACCTCTATGCTATCGGGAACCCTTAGCGTCGAAGCGCTGCTGGAGAAGATCAGCGCCGAAACGCGTGCTCAGATTATTCAACGCGATATCGAAAACCCGCTGATGATCGGCATCCGCACCGGCGGCGCCTGGATCGCCGAGCGGCTGCACCAGGATCTCGATCTGGAAACGCCCCTAGGCGTGCTGGATATCTCCTTCTACCGCGATGACTTTACCCAGGTGGGTCTGAACCCCAAGGTGCAGCCGTCACAGCTGCCCTGCCCGGTTGAGGGCCGCCATATCCTGCTGGTGGATGATGTGGTGATGACCGGCCGCACCATCCGCGCCGCCCTGAACGAGCTGTTCGACTACGGCCGCCCGGCATCGGTGATGCTGATCACGCTGCTGGACCTGCAGCGCCGCGAACTGCCGATCCAGGCCGATGTGGTCGGCGGCACCCTGGCGCTGGGGCCGGATCAGTCGATCAAGCTGAGCGGCCCCGACCCTCTTACCCTGACCATTCGCCAGCGCGACTGACTTAAAGCCGGGAACAGACCATGTCCGATCCGATAAACCGATGCCCCATCCAGTTGACCGAAAACGGCCAGCTGCGCCACTTTCTGACCACCGAAGGGCTGCCCAGGGAGCTGCTGACCGAGATTCTCGACACCGCCGACTCCTTCGTTGACATGAGCGCCCAGCAGGTCAAGAAGGTACCGCTATTGCGCGGTAAAACCGTGGTGAACCTGTTTTTCGAGGCCAGCACCCGTACCCTTTCCACCTTCGAGCTGGCCGCCAAGCGTCTCTCTGCCGACGTGCTCAACCTGAACATCAGCACCTCCTCCACCAAGAAGGGCGAGACCCTGAAGGATACGCTGATGACCATGCGCGCCATGCACTCGGACATGTTCGTGGTGCGCCATTCCGACTCTGGCGCTGCGCACTTTATCGCTGAGCAGGTCACACCGGACGTGGCGGTGATCAACGCCGGCGACGGCCGTCATGCGCATCCGACCCAGGCGATGCTGGACATGCTCACCATCCGCCGCCATAAGGGCCAGTTCGAAGGGCTCAAGGTGGCTATCGTCGGTGATATTCTGCACTCCCGCGTGGCGCGCTCTCAGATCCACGCGCTGCGCATCCTCGGCGCCGAAGAGATCCGCGTGATCGCGCCGCAGACACTGCTGCCGCGCCATATCGAATCTCTTGGCGCCAAGGTCTACACCGATATGAATTCGGGCCTTCGCGACGTGGATGTGGTGATGATGCTGCGCCTGCAGAAAGAGCGTATGGACAGCGCCCTGCTGCCGAGCGAGTCCGAGTTCTACAAGCTCTACGGTCTTACCCGCGACAAGCTGGCCTTCGCCAAGCCGGATGCCATCGTCATGCACCCGGGCCCGATCAACCGTGGTGTAGAGATCGAATCCGCCGTGGCGGACGGTGAGCGCTCGGTGATTCTGGACCAGGTCACCAACGGTATCGCCGTGCGTATGGCGGTGATGTCCATGGCCATGAGCGGCCAGCTCGCCGAGAAAAACCGTGCCCAGCCGGATATCGACAACCTCAACCTTTAAGGACCGAACAGCGCATGAACATTCTTATTCGGGGTGGCCGGCTGATCGATCCGGCACAGCAACTGGATCAGGTGGGTGACCTCTATATCCGCGGCGAAGAGATTCTTGCCATCGAAGAAGCGCCGGAAGGCTTTGAAGCCGACGAAGTGATCGAGGCGGCTGGCCTGGTGGTCTGCCCCGGCTTTATCGACCTCTGCGCCCATGTGCGCGAGCCCGGTTACACCCAGAAGGGCAGTATTGCCAGTGAAACAGCCGCGGCGGCGGCCGGTGGTATTACCACCCTGGTAACACCGCCCACCACCAAACCGGTGGTCGATACCCCTGCCGTGGCCGAGTTGATTCAGGATCGCGCCGCCGAACAGGGCCTTGCCCGTGTACTGCCGATGGGCGCACTGACTCAGGGACTGTCCGGTGAGCAGCTGGCACCAATGCACGCCCTGGCCAGCTCGGGCTGTATCGCCTTTACCAACACCCGCAAACCGGTGGCCAGCACGCTGGTGCTGCTGCGCGCGCTGGAATACGCCGCGACCCACGACCTGCTGGTGATCTTCCAGGCTCAGGACCCGTCGCTGAGCGCCAGCGGCTGTATGCATGAAGGCGCTACCAGCACTCGCCTGGGCCTGAACGGCATCTCCGAAGCGGCAGAGACCATCGAAGTCTCCCGTTGCCTGATGCTGGTGGAGCAGACCGGCGTGCGCGCGCACTTCGGCCAGCTCTCCTGCGAGCGCTCGGTACGACTGATCGAAGCCGCCCGCGAACGTGGCCTGAAAGTCAGTGCCGACGTCTCGATCCAGAACCTGCTGCTGATCGACGAATCGGTCAGCGGCTTTGATGCCGACTACCACTTGATGCCGCCGTTGCGCGGCCAGCTGGATCGCGCCGGTCTGCGCCAGGGCCTGGTCACCGATACGCTGCAGGCGATCTGCTCCGACCATCAGCCCCACGAAGCGATCGCCAAGCAGGCGCCCTTCGCCGCTACCGAGCCGGGCATGAGCAACCTGGAAACCCTGCTGCCGCTGTCGCTGCAGCTGGTTGAGGAGCAACTGCTGGAACTGTCCCAGCTGGTGGAGAAGCTGACCCTGGGGCCGGCCAGAATACTCGGTCTGGATGACGGTACGCTGGAGGTAGGTACCCAAGCAGATATCTGCATCTTCGATCCCAATGAAGAGTGGGTGCTGAACCCCAACGAGATGCGTTCGGGCGGCAAAAACACCCCCTTCGCCGGCAAGATGCTGAAGGGACGGGTGCAGATCACCCTGCTCGGTGGCGAGATCATCTACCGCCGTTGAACGCAGGATCACCCGCGAAACAAAGAAAAAGGCCGCTGAATTTCAGCGGCCTTTTCGTTTTCTGAGCGGCAGTTCGGGAGCTTACATCCCTTTCACATCCACATCGCCCTGATAGTTCATGCTGTCGTCCTCGTCCTGGAGCGTAAACGACGGCATATCGTCGGTTTCCAGGTCCGGGTTGGTATCGGAGTTCAGCTTGATCATCAGGCGCAGATCGTTGGCGGAGTCTGCGTGGCTGAGGGCGGTCTCATAGGTGATGATGCCATCCTTGTAGAGGATATAGAGCGCCTGGTCGAAGGTCTGCATCCCCAGGTTGGTGGACTTTTTCACCACGTCCTTGATCTCGTGAACCTCCGCCTTGCGGATCAGGTCCTGGATCAGCGGGGTGTTGATCAGCACTTCGATCGCCGCACGGCGGCCCTTTCCGTCCACGGTGGGCAGCAGCTGCTGGGCAATGATCGCCTTCAGGTTCAACGACAGATCCATCCAGATCTGATCGTGATGCTCAGGTCCGAAGAAGGAGATGATGCGGTCCAGCGCCTGGTTGGCGTTGTTGGCGTGCAGCGTTGCCAGACAGAGGTGACCGGTCTCGGCGAACTGCAGCGCATATTTCATGGTATCCGCGGAACGGATCTCACCCATCAGGATGACGTCAGGCGCCTGGCGCAGGGTGTTTTTCAGCGCAATCTCGAAGGATTCGGTATCGATCCCCACTTCACGCTGGGTGATGATGCTCTTCTTGTGCTTGTGGATATACTCGATCGGATCCTCGATGGTGATGATGTGACCCGCGTGATGCATGTTGCGGTAATCGATCATCGACGCCAAAGAGGTGGACTTACCGGTGGAGGTACCACCCACAAACAGGATCAGACCACGTTTGGTCATCGCCAGATCCTTCAACACCGGCGGCAGGTTCAGCTCTTCCAGTGAGGGGATGTAGTCGTTGATCGCACGCAGCACCATCGCCGGCGAGTTGCGCTGCATATAGGCGCTGACACGATAGCGGCCAATGCCCGGCGCGCTGATCGCAAAGTTACACTCGCTGGTGCCTTCGAATTCGGCCAGCTGCTTGTCATTCATGGTGCTGTAAACCAGCGCCCGGGCCTGCGCAGGTTTCAGAGTTTCGCGGGTCAGTGGCTTGATGGTGCCATCAACCTTGATCGACGGAGCGGCGCCGGCGGTGACGAACAGATCCGATGCCCCACGTTCCGACATCACTTTCAGCAGTTGCGTAAAATCCACTCTTTATTCTCCTTCAGCGCATCAGAACGAGCTGGGGTTCTTCGCCTTCTCTCGCGCGGTATCGCGCGAGATCAGGCCTTTCTGGCACAGCTCGAGCAGCGACTGATCCAGGGTTTTCATGCCGTAGGCGGCGCCGGTCTGTATTGCTGAGTACATCTGGGCAACCTTGTCCTCGCGGATCAGGTTACGGATCGCAGGGGTACCGATCATAATCTCATGGGCAGCCACACGCCCCCCCTTGGGCTTTTTCAGCAGCGTCTGGGAGATAACGCCCTGCAGTGATTCCGACAGCATGGAGCGAACCATGTCTTTCTCTTCCGCCGGGAACACGTCAATTATACGGTCAATTGTTTTCGCCGCCGAGGTGGTGTGCAGGGTACCGAACACCAGGTGACCGGTTTCCGCCGCGGTCAGTGCCAGACGGATGGTTTCCAGGTCACGCATCTCACCCACCAGGATGACATCCGGGTCTTCACGCAGCGCCGAGCGCAGGGCGTTGGAGAAACTGTGGGTATCGCGGTGCACTTCACGCTGGTTGATCAGGCACTTTTTGCTCTCGTGAACAAATTCGATCGGGTCTTCGATGGTCAGGATGTGGTCGGTGCGGGTGTCGTTGACATAATCCATCATCGCTGCCAGTGTCGTACTCTTACCGGAGCCGGTCGGGCCGGTCACCAGCACCAGGCCTCGGGGCTGATCCGACAGGTCGCGGAACACCTTACCCATGCCGAGATCATCCAGCGTCAGCACCTTGTTCGGAACGGTACGAAATACCGCCGCCGCACCACGGTGCTGGTTGAATGCGTTGACACGGAAACGTGACAGCTTGGGTACTTCAAACGAGAAATCGGTCTCGAAGTTTTCCTCGTATTCCTTGCGCTGCTTGTCGTTCATAATATCGTAGACAAGCGTGTGGACCTGCTTGTGGTCCATAGCCGGCAATTTGATGCGGCGCACGTCACCATCGACACGAATCAGCGGCGGCATGCCGGCGGTCAGGTGAAGGTCGGAGGCGCCCTGCTGTACGGCAAAGGCGAGAAGTTCGGTAATATCCATAATGCGGCCCGGGGCTTGTATCTTGAGAGTCCTGTTCTAGCAGAATAGCCCACACATGCCAATCAGATTGGTCAAAGGTAGATGAATAGTCATATTTCCGATCGTATCCAGAGCGTCAATCAACAGATAGAGGCCGCCTGCGAACAGGCTGGTCGCTCACGCGACAGCGTACAGTTACTGGCCGTCAGCAAGACCCGCTCCGCCGACGAAGTGCGCAGCGCGGTGGAGCAGGGTCTGACCCATTTCGGTGAAAACTATCTGCAGGAAGCGCTGGATAAAATCGAGGCGCTGTCTGACCTGGAGCTTGAATGGCATTTCATCGGCCCCATCCAATCCAATAAGACACGCCCCATCGCCGAGCATTTTGACTGGGTGCACAGTGTCGACCGGCTGAAGATCGGCCAGCGCCTGTCGGAGCAGCGCCCGGACGGGATGGCGCCGCTTAATATCTGCCTGCAGGTGAACATCTCCCGCGAGGAGAGCAAATCCGGCTGCGATCCCGATGAGGCGCCGGCTCTGGCCAAAACATTGAGCGAACTGCCCGGCGTGCGCCTGCGTGGCCTGATGGCGATTCCGGCGGCCACCGATGATCCGGCTGAACAACATCGTGCCTTTGCCGATCTGCGCCAGCTGCTGGAGCAGATCCGCACTGAGCTGCCAGACCTGGACACCCTGTCCATGGGCATGTCCGGCGATCTGATTCCGGCTATCGAAGAGGGCGCCACCATCGTCCGTATCGGCACGGCACTGTTCGGCCCAAGAGCCCCAAAGCCGGCCACCACAATCGACTGACAACCAGGATTTTACTGTGACACAGACTGCAAAAATCGCATTTATCGGCGCCGGCAACATGGCCAGCGCTATCTTCGAAGGCCTGATTGCCAACGGCTACCCGGTCGACCAGATCTGGGTGACCGATCGCAGCGAAGAGAAACTGGCACCCTACGCCGCCCGCGGCCTCAACGCCACCACCAATAACGATGAGGCGCTGGCCGCCTGCGATATCGCTGTGCTGGCGGTAAAACCCCAGGTGATGAAAAGCGTTGCCGAAGCACATCGCGATACGGTTCAGCAGCATAAACCTCTGCTGGTATCCGTGGCCGCCGGTATCGACGCCGAGTCCCTGTCCAAATGGTTTGGCGGTGATGTCGCCATCGTACGCTGCATGCCCAATACGCCGGCACTGGTGCAGACCGGCGCCAGCGGTCTTTACGCCAACGCCCTGGTCAGCGAGCAGCAGCGCCAGCAGACCGAAGCAATTCTTGCCGCCGTAGGTCTTACCCTCTGGGTCGATAACGAAGCACAGATTGACGCGGTTACAGCGGTATCGGGCTCAGGACCTGCGTACTATTTCCTGTTTATGGAAGCGATGACCAAGGCCGGCGAGGAACTGGGTCTGGATGCGGAAACCGCACTGAAACTGACCCTGCAGACCGCCCTGGGCGCCGCTCGCATGGCCAGCCAAAGCGATCTGGCGCCAGCCGATCTGCGCCGCAACGTGACCTCGCCGAAGGGTACCACCGAGCAGGCGATCCTGAGCTTCCAACAGCAGGGTATCGACGAGATGGTTCTGAAGGCGATGACCGCTTGCCGCGATCGCGCCGAGGCGCTCACCGAAGAGCTCTGCAAAGACTGACCTTAGAGGGTGGCCCCACAGGGACCGCCCGTACAAGGAATAAGGCGCGGTTCAACCGCCTCTTTGAAACCTCTATACTGACCGCCGTTCGCTTAATACAACCAGTGCAACAGGATACGACATGGGACAGGACCCGATCCTTCTGATTATTCACACTATCGGCCAGATCTACGCTTTCATCCTTACGCTGCGCTTTCTGTTGCAGGTTGCCGGCGCCGATTACTACAACCCGATCTCCCAGGCCGTGGTTCGCGTGACCCGCATACCGCTGGCGCCGATCCAGAAAGTGCTGCCACGGGCAGGCCGCTTCGACGTATCGCCGCTGATTCTGGCGCTGATCGTTAACTTTCTGACCCTGCTGGCGATCGTCGCCTATCAGGGCGCCAGCGCCCCGATCCCGATGATGCTGCTGCTCGCTGCCGGCACCCTGATCGATGGCATCCTGCTGATCTATTTCTGGGCCACCATCGGCGCCGTGATCATCAGCTGGATCGCACCGGACAGCTACCACCCGGCGCCGCAGCTGATTCTGCAGATCACAGAGCCGTTGTTCGGACTGGCCCGCAAGGTGATTCCATCACTGGGTGGCCTGGACCTGTCCCCGATCCTGATCTTCTTGATCATTCAGATCGTGCGCTCTCAGCTGGCTCCGTTTACCTTCTGAGGCGATGACAGAAAACACGTTTTACCGCTGGGACGGTGACCGGCTGATACTCAGCTGTCACCTCCAGCCCAAGGCATCGAAAGATGAGATTTCGGGTCTGCACGGCGAGAGTGTTAAGATCCGCATCACCGCACCACCCATCGAGGGCCGCGCCAATGCGCAGCTGGTCAAGTTCCTGGCAAAAACCTTCGGTGTGTCCAAAACTGCGGTAACCATAATCAGCGGCGAACTGGGTCGCCAGAAGCGGGTCGCCATCGACCGGCCGACCCGATTACCGGACAGCGTTCCGATTGAGAGAGACTAAGGTGTATACGAGCAAGTTCCTGATCCATTGTCGCGGGCTTTATTACGAGATGTGATGCTCCCGTTCATCCACATCCTGACTGTTTTTGCCCGACAACCTGATCGAGAGCCGTTCAATGCCCAGTGATATTCCTGCCGATTCCATCGGCCTGGTGACCCCCGAGACCCTGCATTTCGACACCCCGCTGGCACTCAGCTGCGGCCGCGTGCTGGAAAGCTACGACCTGGTCATCGAAACCTACGGCAAGCTGAATGCCGATGCCTCCAACGCCGTGCTGATCTGCCATGCGCTGTCCGGCCACCACCATGCCGCCGGCTACCACAGCATGGAAGACCGCAAACCCGGCTGGTGGGATTCCGCCATCGGCCCCGGCAAGCCGATCGACACCAACCGTTTCTTTGTCGTCGCCCTCAACAACCTGGGCGGCTGTCATGGCTCCACCGGCCCGAAAAGCATCAACCCGGAAACCGGCAAGCCCTATGGCCCCGATTTCCCGATCTTCACCGTCAAGGACTGGGTTAACTCCCAGGTGCGCCTGGCGGATCGTCTCGGCGTTTCCCAGTGGGCCGCGGTCATCGGCGGCAGCCTCGGTGGCATGCAGGCGATGCAGTGGGCGATCGACTACCCGGACCGTCTGCGTAACTGCCTGATGATCGCTGCGGCGCCCAAGCTGTCGGCGCAGAACATCGCCTTCAACGAGGTCGCCCGCCAGGCAATCAGCAAGGATCCGATGTTCCACAGCGGCCACTACTACGAACACGGCGTGGTACCCAAAACCGGCCTGGCACTGGCGCGGATGGTCGGTCACATCACCTACCTGTCCGACGACGGCATGCGTGAGAAATTTGGCCGCGAGCTGCGCGCCGGCAAGCTCAGTTTCGACTTCAACAACCCTCAGTTCGAGGTGGAGTCTTACCTGCAGTACCAGGGCGAGCGCTTCTCCACCAGCTTCGACGCCAACACCTATCTGCTGATGACCAAGGCGCTAGACTATTTCGATCCGGCGGCGGAGTACGGCCACGATCTGGTGGCAGCGCTGAGTCACGCCACCTGTCGCTTCCTGGTGGTCTCGTTTACCACCGACTGGCGCTTCTCACCGGAGCGCTCCCGGGAAACCGTAGATGCCCTGGTGGCGGCACAGAAAGAGGTCAGCTATGCGGAGATCGAATCGGCCCACGGCCATGATGCTTTCCTGATCCCCAACCCGCGCTACATGGCGATTTTCGCCGCCTACATGAACCGGGTTGATGCCGAGAGCAAAGCGCTAGCGAACAAGGAGAGCAATCATGCGAGCTGATCTGGA
Source organism: Marinobacterium lutimaris (assembly GCF_900108065.1). Taxonomy (GTDB): domain Bacteria; phylum Pseudomonadota; class Gammaproteobacteria; order Pseudomonadales; family Balneatricaceae; genus Marinobacterium_D; species Marinobacterium_D lutimaris. The sequence goes on from NZ_FNVQ01000005.1 coordinate 394,907, forward strand.
AATTATTCAGGAGTGGATTCGCCCCGGCTCCCAGGTGCTTGACCTTGGCTGCGGCGATGGCGAACTGCTGGCCAACCTCAAGAGCCAGAAAAACGTCGGCGGCTACGGCCTGGAGATCGACCAGGACAACATCACCACCTGTATCGAAAAGGGTGTCAGCGTGGTCGAGCAGGATATCGACCGTGGCCTGGCCTCGATCCGTGACAGCAGCTTTGACACCGTGGTGATGACCCAGGCGCTGCAGACCATGCATCGCCCCGACCAGACCGTGGAAGAGATGCTGAGGATCGGCAAGGAGTGCATCGTCACCTTCCCGAACTTCGCCCACTGGCGCGCCCGCTTCTACCTGGCGTTCAGAGGCAGAATGCCGGTCTCCAAGTTCCTGCCCTATACTTGGTACAACACACCCAATATTCACTTTTGTACGTTCGACGATTTCGAGCGTCTGTGCGTGGAGCACAACATCCGGATCCTCGACCGTACCGTGGTCGACCACAAGCTGCGCGACCGCTGGTGGATCAGGCTCTGGCCGAACATGCTTGGTGAAATCGCCATCTATCGCATCACACGCTAACCTGGGCACCATTCAAGCTAACAAGGAGCATAGCCATGGCCCCGTTTCGTAATCTTTACCGCCTGCTCGGCGTGCTGACACTGGTGTTGACCGCTGGTATCGCCCAGGCCGAACAGAAGATCTCCGACGGCAAGTACGAGATCCATTACAACGCCTTCAACTCCAGCTTCATCACCCCAGAAGTGGCCCAGCAGTACAACATCACCCGCAGCCAATACCGCGCGCTGGTCAATGTGGCGGTGCTGCGACTGGAAGAGGATGGCAGCAAAACACCGGTTCGCGCGCAAGTCAGCGGTGAAGCCGCCAACCTGCTGCAGCAGGCGCAACAGCTGGAGTTCAAGCAGATCGACGAAGGCACGGCGCTGTACTACATCGGCAGTTTTCGCTTTACCGAGGATGAAAAGCTGACCATCAACCTCCAGGTTCAGCCGGACGCCAACGCCGATCCGTACGACATCCAATTCGAACAGACTTTCTACGTAGACTGAGGCCCCATGAGCAACCGCATCGTCCTCGCCAGCGGCAACCGCGGCAAACTGGAAGAGTTTAACCAGATTCTCGCGCCGCTGAATTTCAGTGCTGTGCCCCAGCACGACTTCTCGGTGCGGGATGTGGAGGAAACCGGCCTCAGCTTCGTCGAGAACGCGATTCTGAAGGCGCGCAACGCCTGCCGCGCCACCGGGCTGCCATCACTGGCCGATGATTCCGGCCTGGAAGTGGACGCCCTGCGTGGCGCGCCGGGCATCTACTCGGCCCGCTACGCCGGCGAAGGCGCCAGCGACGAGGAAAACAACCGCAAACTGCTCGCCGCGCTGGCCGACGTGCCGGATGGTGAGCGTACCGCCCGTTTCCAGTGCGTGCTGGTGTTCATGCGTCACGCCGAAGATCCGACACCGCTGATCTGCCAGGGCACCTGGGAAGGCTCCATTCTGCGTGAACCCCAGGGGCAGAATGGCTTCGGTTACGATCCCCTGTTTCTGGTACCGGAACTCGGCTGCGCCAGCGCTGAGCTGACACCGGAGCAGAAACATGAACGCAGCCACCGTGGTAAAGCGGTGCGCCAGCTGATCGCTTCCATCGCCCCCTACCTGGCGCAAGTGTAAAGCGATCTATGTCACTGCCGCCTCTGAGCCTCTACGTACACATCCCCTGGTGTGTACGTAAATGTCCCTACTGCGATTTTAATTCCCACGCCCAGCGCGACGAACTGCCGGAAACGGAGTATGTCGATGCGCTGCTGGCAGATCTCGATGCCGAGCTGGACGAAGTTCAGGGACGTCCGCTGCAGTCGATCTTTATCGGCGGCGGCACGCCCAGCCTGTTCAGCCCGGAGGCGATCGCCCGCCTGCTGCATGAGGTAGAGCAGCGCATCCCATTCGTGGACGCTATCGAGATCACCATGGAGGCCAACCCCGGCACCTTCGAGCAGGCGCGTTTTCGCGGTTACCGGGATGCCGGCGTCAACCGCCTGTCGATCGGGGTACAGAGCTTTAATACCGATTCACTCAAGGCCCTGGGCCGCATCCACAATGGCGATGAAGCGATCACCGCCGCCCGCTACGCGCGTGATCTTTTCCCGCGTCTGAACCTGGACCTGATGCACGGCCTGCCGGGCCAGAGCCCGGAGCAGGCGCTGGCCGATCTGCAGCAGGCGATCGACCTGAAGCCGGATCACCTCTCCTGGTACCAGCTCACCATCGAGCCCAACACCGAATTTCACGCCCGCCCGCCGCAACTGCCTGTGGACGAAGCGCTGTGGGAGATCCAGGAGCGCGGCCAGCAGCTTCTGGAACGGTCCGGCTATCACCAGTATGAGATCTCGGCCTACGCTCAGCAGGGCTGCCAGGCCCGTCATAACATCAACTACTGGCAGTTTGGGGACTACATCGGGATCGGCGCCGGTGCACACGGCAAGCTGACTCGCATGGAAGATGGCGAAATCCAGATCCTGCGCCACCACAAGATCCGCCAGCCCGCCGCTTACATGGATCCTGATCGTCGTCTGGGTGGAGAAAACCGGGTGGAAGATGAGGATCTCGGCTTCGAGTTTATGCTCAACGCCATGCGCCTCACCGACGGCGTCGATGCGAATCTGCTTATCGAACGTACGGGTATTGACTTGGTTAATTTTTCGCCAATAATACGCGAAGCTAAACACAAGGGATTGTTGGAAGATTGCGACACTAAGATTGTTCCTACACCCCAGGGACGTCTTTTCCTTAACGACCTGCTCACACTCTTCCTGCCAGGGTAAGGTTCACCCGCACTTAGCGCTGCACAACTAATATTAATAAAACTAGTTTGTCTGAGTGCTCTTACATGACCATCAAATCCAAACTGATCCTTCTAGTGGGATTGCTCGTGACCTCCCTGGCCGTGATGACGGCGATCCAGTACATCTCGACTCAGCTTCACGATGAGCTCACCGAGGTGCGCGAAGATGTCGATCACATCACCATCGACAAGCTGAAGCTGCTCAACACTGAAAAGGACTTTGTCAGCCGCGGCAAGCTGGAGCTTATCGAGACCTTCGGCAATCTGCAGACAAGCCTGTTCGAGGACCTCGCCGCCCTGCGCCAGCATATGGAGCATGTCGATATAGATACCCGGCATCTAGCAGCACTGGTGTCTGGCCTTGAAAGCTACAGCGCCCATTTTGCTGAGGTCGTTACCCTTAAAAAACAGATCGGTCTTGGTGAAGCAGAGGGACTGCAGGGCGAGCTGCGCTCCGCCATACACGACGTTGAAACCCGTCTTGCCAGCCTGGGCGAACAAGCGCTGCGTATCGAAATGCTGGAACTTCGCCGCACTGAGAAGGACTTTCTGATACGGCGCGACACCCAGTACCTGCAGCAGTGGCAGGAACAACAGTCTCAGCTGCTCAACGAACTGGCTGCCGCTACGCTGCCGGTCAGCGCGAAAGCGGCGCTGCGCAAAGATCTGGAGCAGTATCAGAGCGCCTTCATCGCACTGACAGAGGCACAGCAGAAACTGGGGTTGGATTATTCCCAGGGAATTCTGGGCGCGATGGAAACCGAGCTGAACGCCACCAGCGCGGTCCTCCATGAGATGCTCGTCCAGCTCGATACCGAATTCGCTGCTACCGAAAAACAGATCAAGACAGTCACCGCCATCTGCATTCTGATCATCCTGGTGCTGATTACCAGCCCCACGGTGCTGATCGGGCGCAGCATTATCAAACCGATCTCGGCCCTGGGTGCACTGATGCGTCGCTCACGGGATGAGAAAGACCTGACGCTGCGCTATGAGGCGCAATCAAAGGATGAGATCGGTGAGATGGCACGTGACTACAACGAGATGATGAGCGCCTTCCAGAGCCTGATCAATCATGTCATCGCGACCTCCGGCCAGCTGGCCAGCGCCGCTGAGGAGCTCTCCGCCAACACCGAGGAGACCGCCACAGGCCTGGCGCATCAACGCTCGGAAGTGATCCAGGTATCCGCCGCCATCCAGCAGATGGAAGCGGCGATGCAGGAGATCGCCAGCAACACCGAACAGACCGCCGGCGCAGCCATCGTTGCGGAAGATGGCGCCCGGGACAGCCGCACCCGCGTGGGCGCCAGCATTCAATCGTTGAACCAGATGGCCAGCAAAGCCCGGGAAACAGCGGACTCGGTGGCTCACCTGCGTGCCGATAGCGACGAGATCGGCACCATGCTCGATGTGATCAAGGATATCTCCGAACAGACCAATCTGCTCGCACTCAACGCCTCGATCGAAGCAGCAAGAGCGGGCGAGCACGGCCGCGGTTTTTCCGTTGTTGCCGATGAGGTGCGCGCTCTGGCGTCCCGTTCACGCCAGTCTGCGGCCAGAATCGAAGAGCTGGTCACCAAGCTGCATTCGCGCACCCGCAATGTCGGCGCTCTGATGGATGAAACCATGACCGAGAGCGAAGCCGGCGCCAGCCGCGCCGGTGAAACTGTCGCCGCGCTGGAAAGCGTCACCAGCAGCGCCCAAAGCATCGTCGATATGACATCCCAGGTCGCATCCGCCACCGAGGAGCAGGCTTCGGTGGCCGCTGAAATTACGCGGAACGTGGAATCGATCAGCATGATCATCGAACAGGCCAGCTCTCAGGTAGACCAGAACGCCGAGGCCAGCCTGATGGTCTCGGAGCAGGCACAGGCCCTGCAGATGGCGGTTTCCCAGTTCAAGGCAGCCTGACTCTGAAACCGGTCTGATGCAGCGGGAGATCAGCTCCCGCTGCCGAGCTTTAACCCCAGGCCGGTTTACTCGCCGTAGCGGTCACCAACGCAGGGCAGCCAAGGCTGCCAATCCCCTGCCACTCCTTTTTAAACCTCTTCGCACGCACTACCCTCAGGCTGAAGTTTTCTCCAGTTCGGCCGATAGCAATAAATACGACAAAAACACCCCGCAAGGATCCCCAGCCTTCACTACATTGAAAGAGGCAAACAGCGATCAGAGCAATCAGCTCTTTTAGTTCATGGATAGAACTGCATACCAATAACTATATCCATCCGTGAAGGAGTGTCCGCAACATGCTAACCATCAAATCCAAGCTAGCCATGCTGGGAGCGATCATCCTGGCCGGCATCCTCGGCTTTGTCGGTTTTCAATATTATTCGATAGGCCAACTGGACCAGTTACGGCAAACGGAGAACTCCCTCACCCGCCTCGATGGCAAAAAGCAGCAGATCCGCGGCTACGCCAAGGACTTCGTTCTATACGGCAAGCCGGAATCGGTCGAACAGTTCAACAAAGCCTTTGCCGAAGGCGGTGAGTCGGCAAAAACGCTTTTGGGCCAGCTGGAAAGCCTGGATATTGATGCCACCTCATTGACGACGCTGGTCTCTCACATGGAGAGATACAGAGAGCTGTTCATCGAGTCGGTAGGGCTGCGCACCCAGATCGGCCTGACACCCACCGACGGTCTGCGTGGTTCCCTGCGTGCCTCGATCCACGCTTTTGAAGAAGCGATCGACCGTTATAGCTCCCAGCAACTGATCGATATGCTGCAGCTGCGCCGCGCCGAGAAAGACTTCTTCCTGCGCATGGACCTGAGCTACCGGGACAAATGGCTTGCACAATACGATGAAACGCTGACCAACCTGGGTGCCTCCATGACGCTGACACCCCAGCAGCGCAGCAATCTGGAGGCCAAACTCGAAGCCTACCGCAAGGACTTCCTGGCGGTAACCGAAGCTTACGAGCAGCTGGGCCTGGCGCCTGATCAGGGGATCACCAAGGAGATCATCGCATCGGTGCTGGCCACCGACAGCAACTTTGCCGAGATGGACCGCCTGATCAAACAGGCGCTGCAGCAGCGCACCGCTACACTCAATACAATCATGGTGATCGCCGCGATCCTGTTCATCCTGGTGGCACTGGTGCCCACCTTCCTGATCGGACGCAGCATCGTGGTGCCGATCAAGGCGCTGGCGAAAACCATGCAGCAGGCGCAGGAGAATCGCGACCTGACCCTGCGCTACAGCCACGAACGCAAGGATGAGGTTGGCCAGATGGCCACCGACTTCAACCAGATGATGGACGCCTTCCAGAGCGTTATCGACCGTGTCGCCGGCACCTCCACCCAACTGGCGGCCGCAGCTGAAGAGCTCTCAGCCACCACCAAGGACACCACTAGGGGCCTAAACACCCAGCAGGCTGAAGTGATGCAGGTGGCCGCTGCGATCCAGGAGATGGAGAGCGCCATGCAGGAGATCGCCGGCAACACCGAGCGTACCGCCGCCACGGCACAGGACTCACTGGACGGTGCGGTAGACAGCAGCCACCGTGTCAGCCTGAATATGGAAGGCCTGCACAAGATGGCGCAGAAGGCGCGGGACACCGCTGATGTCGTGTCCCAGCTGCGCTCCGACAGCGACGAGATCGGCACCATGCTCGATGTGATCAAAGATATCGCCGAGCAGACCAACCTGCTGGCACTGAACGCCTCCATCGAGGCAGCCCGTGCCGGCGAGCAGGGTCGCGGTTTCTCAGTGGTAGCCGACGAGGTACGTAACCTGGCATCACGCTCGCAGCAGTCCGCCGAACAGATCGCCAAGCTGGTGATTCAGCTGCAGACCCGTACCCGTGATGTGGAAGTGCTGATGCAGGAAAGCGTCGAAGAGAGCGAACAGGGTGCCGCCAGCGCCAACGAAACCATCGAAGCACTGAACACCATCACCGAGGGCGCACGCAGCATCGTCGATATGACCACCCAGGTCGCCTCGGCCACCGAAGAGCAGGCCTCAGTGGCGGCGGAAGTGACCCGTAATGTGGAGGTGATCAGCTCGATCATTGAGCAGGCGGTGCATCAAACCGAGCAGAATGCCGAGGCAAGCCACTCGGTGTCTCAGCAGGCGCATGGGCTTGAGGATCTGATGTCGAGGTTTAAGCACTGAGGTCGTAAAGCAGGAGCAATTCAGGCGCGAAGGTAGGCGTCATTTGCATCTTCCTTCCTTTCTACGCCGGTTTCGCCTGCTGGCGAATTAGGGGCCTTGGACGGCCAAGGCCCCTAATGACCCGAAACCGCCCCTACGGCTTGATCGGCTACGCCGATTACCCTCCGCTTCTCGCCTGAAAGAGCGGGAAAGGAAACTCGCTTCGCTCAAACAGCCTTTCCCTTGTTTCTCTTTCAGCCTGCGATGCTCGGCTGCGCCGAAGGGGAATTGCTGCACTAAGACGGATTAGTGGCAATCGAACTCCGTTTTAGTCCTGTTTGTTTGAGAAAATCAAAGCGTAGCGCGATGCGTCGCCTTCTCTGCGATCCGTTTTACGGCAGCGGGGATCTGATCCAGTGAGGTCACTTTCTCGTCCGCTTGCGCCTCTTCCGGCCACTCCTGGCCCGGCAGGTTTACCCAGATGGTCCAGCAGCCCACGTCGCGGGCGGCCTTTACATCGTTGATCGGGTGATCGCCGATATGCACCACCTGTTCCGGCCGTAGCTTGGTATGTTCCAGCGCGCGCTCGAACATCAGCGGGTGCGGCTTTGCAGTCCCAACCTTGTCGGCGTTGTACTGGAAATCGAACAGCTCGCTGGCACCTGTCAGGCTCACGTCGGCGTTGCCGTTGCTGAGCGCGCCGATCACCAGCCCCTCGCTGCGCAGGATTTTAAGCATCTCCAACGCGTGTTCGAAAAACTCCACTTCGTGGCGGGCACGCATGAATGTCTCAAATGCTTTAACAGCCAATACCTCGGCGTCCTGCGCGCTATAACCGCTGCGCTCCAGCCCTTTCTCCAGCAGACGCAGGCGCACCAGTGACATGCTGTGGGCGATCTCCGGCTGCTCCGCCAGCAGTTCGTCGCGCAGTTTGGAGCCTTCGACCAGGTCCGCGGGCTGATGTAACCGGGTAAAGCTGCCGGCGTTATCTTCGAGCCACTGCCAGAGCGTTTGGTTGGCCAGACGGATGACCGGGTCAACCTCCCAGAGGGTATCGTCGAGATCGAAAGTGGCGCACTTCAGCATGTCCGGCTCCTGTTCATTGATTACAGCGGTTTACTGCTCTTTCTTGCGTTTGGCCCGGGGGTGGGAATGTTCATAGACCTCCATCAGATGCTGGAAGTCCAGATGAGTATAGATCTGGGTGGTGGCGATATCAGCGTGTCCAAGCAGCTCCTGCACCGCGCGCAGATCGGCGCTGGATTCCAGCATATGGCTGGCGAAGCTGTGTCTCAACCGATGCGGATAGACCCGTCCACTGACGCCGACGTGTTCGCCCTGGCGTTTCAGCCGCTGTTCGATGGCACGCACGCCCAGGCGGCGCCCCTGCTTGCCGACAAACAGGGCGCTCTCATCCAGCAGCGCGATGGCGTTACGCTCACGTATCCAGCGCTCAAGCGCCTCGACCGCCTTGCGGCCGATCGGCACTTCACGGGTTTTGTTGCCCTTGCCGGTCACCCTCAGGCTGCCATCGCGAAGATCCGGATCGATCAGGTCCAGCGATGCCAGTTCCGAAACACGCAGGCCCGAGGAGTAAAGCAGCTCCATCATCGCCAGGTCGCGGATCTCCAGGGGATCATCAGTGCGCTGATCCAGCAGTGTACCCAGCTGGTCCACATCCAGCGTCTGCGGCAAGCGACGCGACGCCTTGGGCGCCTGCACCGCCAGCGCCGGGTTCTGGGTCACCTCACCCTCACGGCTGAGATAACGGTAGAAACTGCGCACGGCGGAGAGCAGCCGCGCCAGCGAACGGCCGGAGAGGCCGTTGCCGTGGAGTTGTGCCACGGCACGACGCAGGCGGCGCTCATCGAGTGCGCGCCAGCCGGCCTGACCCAGCTCCTGAAGCTGCTCGTCGAGGCGTTCGAGATCGCGCTGGTAGTTTTTCAGGGTATGCGCGGAGAGCTGTCGCTCCCCTTCGAGGTAGCGCAGGAATGCCGCCAGCAGGCGCTCATCCCCGGCTTGCATCTCAGAGCTGGCCTTGCTGACGCAGGATGCGGGCCACGACGCGGCTCAGCACCTCACCCACATAGCTCAGGAACAGGGTGCCCTGGCTGCTCTGGAAGTAGTTGGCGTCATGGCTGCCGATGGCAAGCAGGCCCAGGGTCTCACCTTTGACCAGCGGCACCACGGCGGAGGACTGCACGCGAACCGATGCATCCTGGAACAGGAAGCGGTTCATCGCCTCGGACAGCTGGCCACAGCTGGGCAGGTTGGTGTCGATCAGCGGTTGCACGATGCTGCACTCACCGCGGGAGAGCACGCGCAGGTCGTTGGTATCCAGCGGGCTTTCGCTGAACAGCAGCAGGACGGTTTCATCACCGTAGAAATCACGGCAGAGGCTCTCTTCCACAGCCACGGCGACCTCGTCGAGCGTTTCCGCTTCCAGCAGGCCGAGCACCATGCGCTTGGTTTTCTCGAACTGGCCGTCGTTGAAACGCGCCGCATCGATCAGCTCGGACAGACGCCCGTGCAGCTGCTCGTTGCGCGAGCGCAGCAGCGAAGTCTGGCGCTCCACCAGGGACACCGCCGTGCCGCGCTGATGCGGCACATAGAGCTTCTCCAGCAGATGGGTGTGCTCGGTGAAAAAGTCCGGGTGCTGCTTCAGGTACTCGGCCACCTGCTCCGCACTGACGGCCTCGACTTCATTGCTGACCGGCTGTTCCGTTTCGCTCATAGGTAGATCTGCCCTTCAAAAACTGTGGTCGCAGGCCCGGTCATCATCACCGGCTGGCCCTCGCCCGCCCAGCTGATTTTCAGATCGCCGCCGGGCAGATGCACCAGCACCTGCTCATCCAGCAGACCACGCAAACGCCCGGCTACCACCGCCGCACAGGCGCCGGTGCCGCAGGCCTGGGTTTCGCCGGCGCCACGTTCGAACACGCGCAGACGGATCTCGTTGCGTGACACCACTTCCATAAAGCCGATATTGGCTTTCCGTGGAAAACGCGGATGCGCCTCCAGCGCAGGCCCCAGCGTTTCCACCGGCGCGCTGTCGACCGAATCGACCACCAGAACACCGTGGGGGTTACCCATGGAAATGGCGCTCAGCTCAACGCTGTCACCGTTCACGTCAACGCTGTAAATGGCGCTTTTTTCCGCCGCCTCGAACGGGATTTCCGCCGGTATCAGCTCCGGCGCACCCATATCGACTTCGACCTGCTTGTCTTCATGGATCTGCAGAATCGCCTCACCACGCGCGGTCTGCACGGCGATGCGATCACGCATGATCAGACGCTTGTCGCGAACAAAGCGGGCGAAGCAGCGCGCACCATTGCCGCAGTGCTCAACCTCGGACCCATCCGCATTGTAGATACGGTAGCGGAAGTCCATCTCTGGCCGCGTCGGCGGCTCCACCAGCAACAGCTGGTCGAAGCCGATGCCGAAATTACGGTCGGCCAGGCTACGCACCTGATCACTGCTCAGGCGGATACGCTGGGAGATCGCATCGATGACCATGAAGTCATTGCCGAGCCCGTGCATTTTGGTGAATCGCACCAGCATGATCAGGCATCCTTCGGCAGCAGGTGCTCGCCCCGCATCAGATCACTGACGCGCTCACGCTCGCGCACCACAACAAACTTGTTGTCATCGACAATCACCTCGGCCGGGCGGCCACGGGTGTTGTAGTTGGAGGCCATAACAAAGCCGTAGGCACCAGCCGAGCAGACCGCCAGCAGGTCGCCCGCAGCCAGGTTCAGGTCGCGGTCTTTGCCAAGGAAATCGCCGGTTTCGCAAACAGGGCCAACGAGATCCCAGATCTTGGTCTCGCCCTCTTCACGCAGCTCCACCGGTACGATCTCCTGGTAGGCGCCGTACAGGGACGGGCGTATCAGATCGTTCATGGCGCCATCGATAATGGCGAAGTTCTTCTCACCGGTCTGCTTGAGAAACTCAACGCGGGTCAGCATGACGCCAGCGTTGGCGGCGATGGAGCGGCCCGGCTCAAACACCAGACCCAGCTCGCGATCGCCAAGGCGCTCGCTGATCGCTGCGATATATTCGGCCGGAGTCGGCGGTACTTCGTCGGTGTAGCAGACCCCCAGGCCACCGCCGAGATCGAGGTGCTTCAGCTTGATGCCCTCGTCGGCGAGCTGATCGATCAGCACCAGCAGGCGATCCAGCGCATCCAGGAACGGGCTCAGCTCGGTAAGCTGGCTGCCGATATGGCAGTCGATACCCACCACTTCGACGTTTTCCAGCGCGGCGGCGCGACGATAAACATCCAGCGCGGAGTCGATATCGATACCGAACTTGTTCTCTTTCAGGCCGGTGGAGATGTACGGGTGCGTCTTGGCATCCACATCCGGATTGACGCGGAAGGAGATGCGCGCTGTCTGGCCCATTTCGCCGGCCACGGCGTTGACGCGATCCAGCTCGGCATCGGACTCCAGGTTGAAGCAGTGAATACCCACTTCCAGTGCACGTTTGATCTCATCGGCTTTTTTAGCAACGCCGGAGAAAACCACCTTGGCGGGATCACCGCCGGCGCGCAGCACACGCTCGAGCTCACCGAGGGAAACGATATCGAAGCCGGCACCTAGGCGCGCCAGGATATTCAGCACGCCGATATTGGAGTTGGCTTTCACCGCATAGCAGACCAGCGCATCACGACCTTTCAGCGCTTCGGCATAGGCCAGGTAAGCGCGCTCGATCGCATCACGGGAGTAAACGTAGGTCGGCGTACCCACTTCATTGGCGATGCGGCTTAACGGCACCTCTTCACAGTTCAGGCTGCCGTTCAGGTATTCAAAGTTGTCCATCATCTCTCTCGTTTACTGTTGCGCAGTCTCGGCTTCATCGCTCGGCGGTGGCAGGGTCAGCGGCCCTTTTTGACCGCAGCCGACCAGCAGCAGCGTTCCCAGCAACAATATTGGCCAGCAGCGTTTCATGACGACCTATCCTCACGCAGAACCGGCACAGCCGGTAAAATTCAAACCCCGGAGTATACCCCGATACAGGGGCCATTGAGTACCTCGCGACCAGTCCGGAAGCAGGAAAATACGCGGGATTTTCGGGGTGTTTCATGGCAGCCGAAGGCATATACTGCGCAGAAAACTTACCAGGCTGGAGAAACCGATGACTGAATCGGAATTTATGGTGCAGGTCGATGAAACGCTGCAGCAGATTGAGGAGATCCTCGACGAAGCGGAATCCGATCTGGATTACGAGAGCAACGGCGGCATGATGACCGTCAAATGCGAGAACGGCAGCCAGATTATCTTTACCCGTCAGCCACCGCTGAAGCAGCTCTGGCTGGCTCTGCCGGGCGGCGGTTACCATTTCGATTACGACCAGGACGCGGGTCAGTGGAAGCTCGACAGCGACGGCACCAGCCTGAATTCCATGCTCACCAAAGCCTTCGCCGAGCAGGCCGGCGAGCAGTTCGACTTCAGCGATATCTGAGCGGCCCGCCCTTTCCTCAGTGCCGTGTATCGAGGCGCTCGGCTATCAGCGCCTCGAGCCGGTCCAGCGCGCCCTGGTTCTGTTTCAGGAACGCCTCACCGGCACGGCCCGCGGCCCTCGCCTGATCCGGCTGATCCAGCCAGGTGCCAAGCTGAGCGGTCAGCCCCTTCTCATCGACCACCTGACTCATACCACCAGCGTCCTTTAACGCCTCACAGATCGCCGCGAAGTTGAAGGTATCCGGCCCCATGATAACTGGCAGGCCAAGCGCCGCGGGTTCAAGCGGGTTGTGTCCGCCGGTGCCGCTGAAACTGCCGCCGACAAAGGCGATATCCGCCGCTGCGTAGAGCATCATCAGCTCGCCCATGGTATCGCCAATATAAATATCGGTCTGGCTATCGGGCGTCTCACCGCTGGAGCGGGCACAGACATTGTGACTGAACTGACTTGCAAGCTCGGTCACACCGGCAAAGCGCTCCGGATGCCGCGGCACCAGCGCCAGCAGCAGATCTGGCTGACGCTCCTTGAGACTACGCCAGCAGCGTAACAGCAGTTCATCCTCTCCCTCATGAGTACTGGCGGCGATCACAACGGGCCGTTCTGCTCCCCAGAGTGTTCGCAACGCCCTGCCTGAGTCACGCAACGAGAGATCCGGCGAAATATCAAACTTGATGCTGCCGGTGACGCTGACTCGCTCCGGCGGCGCTCCAAGTTCGCGGAAGCGGCCAGCGTCCGCCTCATGCTGGGCGGCGATCAGGTTCAGCCGCTGCAACATGGGCCGGGTCAGCGCCGAAAAGCGACGATAGCCTCTTGCCGAGCGCTCTGACAGACGGGCATTCACCAGCATCACCGGTACACCTTTGCGGGCGCAGCCGGATACCAGGTTGGGCCAGAGTTCGGTTTCCACCACGATGCAGATTGCCGGCTTCACGCGGCGCAGAAAGGCACTCCAGGCCAGCGGCAGGTCCCAGGGGCAGAAGCGCTGTTCGACCCGATCGCCAAAGGCTTTCTCCACCTGGGCTGCTCCGGTGGGCGTCATATTGGTCATCAGGATGCGGTGACTGGGATAGCGCTTGAGCAGCCTTTCCACCATAGGCACCACCGCAAGGGTCTCACCCACGGAGACCGCATGAATCCAGATCACCGGCCCGCTAAGACGGTCTCCTAATCCCAGCCTTTGCGTCCAGTTTTTTCGATACCCTGGAGCTTTGCGCCCACGCCACCAAAGACGCGCCAGTAGCAGCGGTATCAGCAGGTAGAAAAGAAGGGTATAGAGTAAACGCATCGGCTGGCACACCACCAAAATTTGAGGCTGAAGTGTAACATGGTCGCTCAGGGCACAGGCGCTGGAATCAACGTGCCGGATCAGCCACAATGGGAACAAAAGCGTGCGTTATACGGACAGTCTATGCATCACATCGACTTTTCCGCACAGCTCCCGAGGAGTGAGCGACCCAGCGTCACCTGCGTTCTGCCAGCCTACAACGAGGCCGGCAGCCTGCGCCATCTCATCCCCGAATTAACCGAATACCTGAAAAAGTTCTCCGACCAGATAGAGCTGCTCGTCGTCGATGATGGCAGTCGGGATGACACCCTGGCGGTCGTGTCCGCCATGCTGGATCACTACCCTGTCACGCTGCTCCAGCTGTCGCGCAATTTTGGCAAAGAGGCCGCACTGAGTGCGGGTCTCGACCATGCAGACGGCGATGTTGTCCTGCTGATGGATTCTGATGGCCAGCACCCTTTCGAAGTAGTGGACCAGTTTTTCCACCACTGGCATGAAGGCTGGGACATGGTTTTTGGCGTGCACGAGAATCGCTCGGACGAGTCCCGCGCCAAACGCTACCTGACCAAACTGTTCTACAGCCTGCTCAGCCGCAGCGCCGAGATCGAAATGCAGCCGGATGCCGGCGACTTCCGGCTGCTGGACCGACGGGTGGTGCTTGCTCTGCGCCGTTTGCCGGAACGCTCACGAATGATGAAAGGGCTCTACTCCTGGGTGGGCTTTTCCAGCAAGGCGGTGCCGTTTCAGCCAATCGGACGGATCACCGGCAGTTCGCATTTTGGTCTGAGTAAACTCTCGGCTCTGGCGCTGACCGGTTTTACCAGTTTCAGTAACGCGCCGCTGCGAATGTGGATGCTGATTGGTGCTGCCACCTCGGTACTCTCGGTGCTTTACGCCCTGATCATCGTCATCCGCACACTGATTTTCGGCTCGGACATTCCCGGCTGGCCATCCATCGCAGCCGGCATCGCCTTCCTCGGCGGTATGCAGCTGTTTTCGGTCGGCATTCTCGGCGAATATATCGCGCGTATATTCTCCGAGGTGAAAGCCCGCCCGCTCTACCTGGTTAGCAACGAAATATCCTTCCGCAAACAGAGGCGGCCAGAGCAGCAACCTGCAGGGGAGGAAGCGAATGACGCGTGAAGCACTGAGCTTTATAGCCGTCGGCGTTTCCGCACTGCTGATGCATTGGCTGGTGGTGTTCCTGCTGGTGCCCCTGGCGCACCTGCATCCGCTGATCGCCAATGTGATCGCGTTTCTGCTGGCCTTCAACGTCAGTTACTTCGGTCATCGCCACCTAACCTTTCGTGCCCAGGAACTCTCTCACCGCCAGACCTTGCCACGCTTCGCCACCGTTGCCGCCACAAGTTTCTTGCTCAATGAAGCGATGTACTGGGCCCTGCTGAGCCTGACACCGCTGCGCTACGACGTGGCCCTGTTCATCGTGCTGGGCAGCGTTGCCGTACTGACCTACCTGCTGGGCAAATTCTGGGCGTTCGCATGAGCCGTACTGTAGTTATCTGCGCCGATGACTTCGGCATGTCGGAAGGGATTAACCAAGCGATACTGGAGCTGATCGATCTCGGCCGCCTGTCCGCTACCAGCTGTATGACCAATATGCTCTGCTGGACACGGGAGGCAGCTGAGCAGTTGCAGGCGCGACGGCATAAGGCCGCGCTGGGGCTGCACTTTAACCTGACCGAAGGCGTGCACGCCGTTCCGCTGGGAAAATTGATGCTGAAAAGCCTGGTCCGGCAGTTAGACCGACAGGCGCTGCTCAAACAATTCGATGAGCAGCTGGATAGTTTCGAGGAGCTGATCGGCTCGGCGCCGGATTTTGTCGATGGCCATCAACATATCCAGATGTTTCCGGTTATCCGCGAGCTGCTGCTAGATCGCTTGCAGCAGCGCTACGGCAAGCAGGCACCCTGGGTTCGCGCATCCACCCCCCGGCTTTCCGGCCACGATTCAGGCTTCAAGGCGATGGTGCTGCGGCTAATCGGGCTGGGTTTCGAGTCAGCCCGCCGCCGCTTCCACACCAAGGGAAGCGCAGCCTTTGCAGGCCTCTATTCACTGAGCCCAGAGGCGGATTTTGCCGGCATGATGCAGCTCTGGCTAAACACTGAGCCGGACGGGGTGCTGATAATGTGTCACCCGGGCAAAACTGGGGACGAATCCTCCCTAGCCCGTGCCCGGCGCAGGGAATATGAATGGCTTTCGAGTGATCTTTTTATAGAGGCTCTGCGCAATAGTGATCGCTCACTTCATACAGAACCTACCTTTTCCTGAAGCGATTAGTCCACACACTCTGTGTGCGGCAACCAGAGACGCCAGGATAGCGTCAGCGGCTCATGGTCGGGCAGACGCGGCCAAGGCACGCTGAACTGTCCCTCGGCATCCCAGTCGCCTAGTTCTGCCAGCGTTTTATCCCAGCGGGGGCGGTCGCCCTCCGCAATCTCGATCATCCCCTGCTCTGCGACCCACCGGACATCAGCCCAGGGCGCCAGCCTGAGATCGGACTCGGGCACCGCCGATACGCCAGGCAACTCCAGCGCTAGCAGCTCCGCCGGCCAGTACTGTCCGGCCACAAGCTGAAGCGGGCACTCCGTATGCTCTCCCCAGACTTGCGACAGAGTCTGCGCCAGGGCCTCATCGGGCCAACCGGTGCGGGAAGGCTTATCGCGGATCTGATCCTTAAAACCGACGAACAGCAGCATCAGCACAGTCAGCAGCAGCAGGAAACCACCAAAGGCCCATAGCAGCGGTCGCTGGCGCTGCCTTAGAACCTCGGCCGGGATCATCGACGCCAGCATCAGCCCGGACAGATTCCACATCGGCGTGCCCCACATATCCCGGGTACCCGCTCCGGTAATCATGGCGCCAATCACGGTAAGCAGTGCGGGAGCCAGCCCCATAAACAGGATAAACCCGGCGTTCGAATCGGGCTTTTGCCAATAGCTGCGCCGCCAGAAGCCGGCAACCAGCAGTAGAATAAACAGCGGTAAATGGTCGATCAGTTGTACCAGCAGGAAGCGTAACGCCCCCCAAGCGGACCAGCCCTGTTCAACAGCCCTGGCAGAGCGGCCCTCAAAATAGGAGAACGGCAGAAACTCATGCTGCATCAACCAGAACAGATGCGGCAGAAACAACAATACCATGGCCAGAACCCCAACCCACGGCTGGGGACGCAGCAGCTCCTTGCGCAGTTCCGGCCGCCAGAGCAGCCACAGGAACATCGCCGCCAGCAGCACCAGCGTCGAGTACTTGGTTAACAGGCCAAGTCCCGCCACCAGGCCCAGCAGCAGCCAGTCGCCATAGCGCCAGTCGGTAATAGCACGGTGGAACAGCAGCACTGCCGCTGCCCAGAGCGGCATCTGCGCGATGTTGTGATTGAACTCCATGCTGGGCCAGGTGAAGTAGTAAACGCCCATCAGCGCCAATACCCCAAAGGCTGACTGCTCGCAGCTCAATAGCCGGCAGCCAATCCGCCAGACACAGTACAATGTCAGAGCGATACAGAGCTGGCTGAGAATGAAGGGGCCCATGTCCCCTAAGGTGGAATAGAAGAGATGAAGTACCCAGGCCGGAAACGGCGGGTGCTTGTAATAGCCCCACTGCCATTCCCTTCCCCAGTAGGCCCCCTCAACAACGTCGAGAGGCAGGCTTTCGACCAATAGGCCAGGCAGTAGCCCCCAGATCAGCAGCTGCGCGAGGAGCAGATACACCACCCCCTTAAACGCGGCATTCTGCGGCACGGCTCAGGCCCCTCCGGCCTCCTGCTGAACGCGGAAGCTGGCATAGGCGCCCTCTTTTGCCAGCAACTCCTGGTGGGAGCCTTTTTCAATGATCTCGCCATCGTCCATGACAACAATCATGTCCGCTTTCTCAATTGTAGAAAGTCGGTGAGCGATCACTAACGTTGTACGACCTTTGACAACAGACTCCAGTGCCGCCTGGATATGCCGTTCAGACTCGGTATCGAGCGCCGATGTGGCCTCATCGAGTATCAGCAGCGGTGCATCCTTGAGAATGGCACGGGCAATCGCGATACGCTGACGCTGACCACCTGAGAGCATCACGCCATCTTCGCCGATCATCGTATCCAGTCCATTTTCCAGCCGGTCCAGAAACTCGGTGACATGAGCAGCTTCTGCTGCCGCCATGATCGCCTCACGACTGGCCCCGGCCATTGCCCCGTAGGCGATGTTATCGGCCAGAGTACCGTTGAACAGCACCACATGCTGGTTGACCAGGGCGATCTGTTCACGCAGGGAGAGCAACGAATAGTCGTTCAGGGAGACCCCATCGAGCAAAATATTGCCTTCCCAGCCATCATTGAAACGCGGCAGCATCGCCGCCAGGGTCGACTTGCCACTGCCGGAACGCCCCACCAGCGCCACCGTTGAGCCGGAGGGAATATCCAGGGAGATACCCTTCAACGCAGGTGTGTCCTGCCCTGGGTAAGTAAAACGCACCTGTTCAAAGCGAAGATCACCGCTAACACCCTTGGCGTTGCGCTCACCGGAGTCACGCTCGGCGGGCTGATCCATCACGTCAAAGATCGATTCTGCCGCAGCCACACCCTTCTGGATGATCGAGCTGATCTCGGTTAACTGGCGCAGCGGCTTGGTGATAAGCCCGGCCGCGGTCAAAAAGGCCACAAAACCGCCCGTGGTCATGGTGCCCATCACCGACGGATGCATGGCGATAAACAGCAGCCCCGCCAGAGCCATGGCGATAATGAACTGTACTATTGGCGTGTTCAGCGACTGGGTGACCACCATCTTCATCATCTGACGTCGATTATTGTCGCTGGCCTTGTGGAATCGCTGCCGCTCCTGCTGCGTTCCACCAAAGATTCGTACCACCTGGTAACCCTTGATCGACTCGGAAGCCGAGCTGGTGATATCTCCCACCGATTTCTGCAGACGACGGCTGAGCATCCGCATCCGCTTTGAAGCAATGGTGACGACAATGCCGATAAACGGCGCCGCCAGCACGAACACCAGGGTCAGTTTCCAGTTGAGATAGAGCAGGTATCCCATCAGGCCGACCACGGTCAGGCCCTCACGCAGACCGGTTTTGATGGCATTGGTGACCGCCCCTGTCACCTGCTCCACGTTATAGGTCAGCTTGGCCAGCAGCTCGCCGCTGGCGGTGCGCTGATAGTAACTGCTTGGCAGCGTCAGCATCCGGTCGAACAGGTCGGTGCGCAGGGCATGAACCACCTGACGCGCCACATGACTGATCGTATAGGTTCCGATGAAAGTGCCTATACCGCGCAGCGCGAAGATCACCAGCACGGTCAGAGCCAGCATACCGCGCTGATCGAGTTCCCCCGCCTGCACCGCATTGACCACCTGTTCCAGCCAGCGCGCGGACCAGGCCTGAGTCGCACCATAGATCGCGAAACCGATAAAACTGGCAACAAATGCTACCCAGTATGGCCGGGCATAGCCGAGCAGGCGCTTATACAACTGCCAGGTGCTATGAACGGCGCCCTCCTGATTCTGACTGCTCGTTTTACTACTCATAAGCCTCTCAATCGATACTCTCGGCAAGCGGGCAACATTATACACAGCTGGCACTGGCGGCGCTGTGAGGAGATCCGCCACGCCCGACCGGCCCCAAATCCCGAATCATTTGCCGCCTACAGGAGCGCGACTTAGAATAGCCGCGAACCCTGGGGACAGATTTCATGGCACGCGAAAAACGACAGAGATTCCAGAACAGGCCGTTCTGGCACCCAATCTTCTGGCCCAACTGGCTCAGCACCGGAGCACTGTGGGTACTTAACCGACTTCCCTATCGAGCCCAGCTGGGCCTTGGTAAGTTGCTTGGTCTCGCCCTTTTCCGACTGGTTCCTGCGCGACGCCAGGTTGTCGAGGTTAACGCAAGATTGTGCTTCCCGGAACTGACAGAGCAGGAACGGAAGCGTTTTGTACGTGACGTTTTTATCAATAACGGTATCGGTGTTTTCGAAACATCCATGGCCTGGTGGACGCCTCGCAGGCATTTTGAGAACAGGGTCGAGCTCAAAGGGCGCGAATACCTGGACCAGGCACTGGAGCAGGGCAAGGGTATACTCCTGCTGGGTGCGCATTTTTCGACGCTGGACCTCGGAGGACTGCTGTTCTCTGAGTTCTATCCCGTTGATGCCATGTATCGCAGGCACAACAACCCGCTGATGGAAGAGATTATCAAAAAAGGCCGTAGCCGCTACTTCGGTCAATCCATCGAGCGAGCTGACATCCGTTCGGTGATTCGCGCACTGCGTAAAAATCACATCATCTGGTATGCACCCGATCAGGACTTTGGCTCCAAGCAATCGGTGTTCGTGCCTTTCTTCGGTGTTAATGCCGCCACAATTACGGCGACGGCCCGTCTGGCCAAGCTCAACGGCTCACCGGTGATGATGCTGGCCCAGCATCGTCTGCCAGATGGTCGTTATGAGCTGGAGCTCTTTCCGCCCATCACGGGCTTCCCGACCGGCAACGAAGAAACCGACGCATCACTGGTCAACGCGGAGATTGAGCGCGCCATCCGCAAAGACCCGACACAGTACATGTGGGTACATCGACGCTTCAAAACCCAGCCTGATGGTAAAAACCGTCTCTACAGCCAGAAGCCATGACTGAATCAGCTAACAACCACGCCACGCCCGGACCTTTAAAGCCGTTTCTGAGAGGCGTGCTGCGCAAATCAGCCCTTATTCTGGCGCCTTTCGGCATAACCCGTAACGGAAGAGCACGCGTCCGGGAATTCTTCGACGACCGGATCATCAGCCTCTACCGGGACGATATAGAGTCGTTTATTCGCCGCTACCCGAAAGTCTGGAGCGAAGAGGAAACAATTCAGTACATCATCGACCACAAAGCAAGTATATGCAGGTATGGGGATGGTGAACTTAAACTGATTGTAGGTGAGCGTCACAAGTCATTTCAGGATGTGAATCCTGCGCTGAATAATCGGCTGCTTGAAGTATTGCACAGCGATGACCCCAACATACTGATCGGAGTTCACCCGGTAAGGAATTTTCACGCTCTGGGTAGAATCTGGCAAAAATTCATCATCCGTATAGGCGATGAAGTACTTGGCCTTTTGGATTTGCAACGCGAGTATCCCTCGATGGGAGCCTTCCGCGTATTGCCCAGGGATAGCAAAGAATCCCTCATAAAGCGTGTGCGGCTGATTAAAGAGATCTGGGAAGGCCGGAATGTGGTGCTGGTAACGGGAAAAAACAGTCGTTTCACATTCGAAGAAGAGCTCTTTAATAACGCGGCCTCTGTCGAGTTCTTTTACGCCCCGTCAAAAAACGCATTCGACCGCTATGAAGAGATACTGAGCGACATCCAGAAGAAGTACCCCAAAGAGAACTACCTGATACTCCCAGTACTAGGCCCTACCGCTACCATCCTGGCCTATGACCTGGCCAAAGCAGGATATCAGGCGATCGATTTTGGTCAGATGCCCGGCACCTTCAAAAAAGCCAAGCAGCACCTTTACGGCAACGAAGAGGCTAAAATCGAAGAGCTTTTAAGATAAAAGCTCTTCGAGAGACACACAAAGTCCAAGCCTGCCAAACTTTAAGCAAGTTTCTCTTTTGCTGACTGTGAGCTTTTGGCGAACAGAGGCTTAAAGAATATCCCTGAAAGCGCAAGCGGCATCCATATCAAAAGCCAAGAGATGTTTGGCCCACTGATAATATGATGTCTCATCGTCAGAAACATCACCATCGAACATAAAAATGGGCTCAGCCATACGGATTCAGATTTATAAAGGACCCAAGTCAGCCTTAGCATGAGAAGAAGAAATAGAACGGCCCCAATAATACCACCGTAGAAAAATTGGGAGAATATTAAATTGTGTAGCTGCGCTATTTTCACTTCCCCGACGTAAAGATTGAAGTCATAACTGTAACCACAGCCAGCCCATACATTACATTCTGATAATACTTTATTGTACGCATTTTCCCAGATAATAAGCCTCGGGTAATTATTGTGTTCGAATCTATCGACATTGAAATAGATAAATCCGCCCAAAATTACCAAGAATGCTGAAGCCATAATAACTGTTTTATATTGTTTTTTCTGAAAGAAAAGAACAAGCAATCCAGCTCCCAAGCCTAGATAAGCAGCTCGAGTCTGGAATGGCGCTATAATCAAGCAAGCCAATAGAAAAACCAGAACGCAAGAAATTGGTTTAAGGTTATTCACAGACATAAGGGAAAGCGCTGTAAATACCAATATACACGAAAGATAAATTTGCTCATGCAGACCCACAACGTCATCCAAGGCTATACGGGGAAAATCATTTACCCATGCCAAGAAACCATAGTTTTGCACGAAGAATAGTACTGACAACCCTGCTAGTGAAACTGACGATATCAATAAAGGAATCAGCAGAAAATTGAAAGGGAATTCACGTTCCTGATACAGATGCATCGCAAATACGAACAAATAAATAAATGCGACGTACTTAACCTGCTTCAAGAAAAACAAAAAGTCATTGCCCGACCAATATATACTTAAAAGAACGTATGCAAAGTACGCAAAAAGCCAACCAAGGTTTATTGAAAACTTTGGCTTATAGAAAAAAATGGCAACTAGCGCAGGTAAAAGAGTAAATACGTAAACTATATTTTGTTGAAGGCCAAGAATAACAAAAACTGACATAGACAGCGCGATGGACAAGAAAAATCCTGTTTCAAGATTATTCTTTCCCAATTTTTTCTCAGGATACATCATTAATAAAGTCACTTAATACTTCAAAGAAATTTTATTTGGATCTTCAAATACTAACAATCAATCGCCGCGTTCCCAGGCTTCGACCCAGCACTTGTTGATAGGTTTAAATTCTTTATTTTTCCATTCACCGACGCTCTCTAAAGATAAGTCACTACATTTAATATCCATGGCAGCTCTTTTCGATACCATGTGATCTACCAATGGTACCGTAAGGCTATTGTATTCAGTTTTGTCGGGTCGAATCACTATAGTTGGAAGACGCACATTAATCGCTTCGGAGATCATTGACGCACTGTCATGGGTTACGAAAACCTCACAGGCGCCAGTCAAACAATCGAAGACAGTTTTTCGATCACCATCACCCCAACAAACAAAGCATTCACAGGCATTTTTATCAATCTGGCTCTTCAATATTTTTTCGGCATCAATCCCCGTTCTGGGTGATGTCGAAACAACCCATTTAATGCCAGTAATATCGCTATAATTATTCACAAAGTTAGATATTTTTACCCAGTCATCACTTTGATAGTGGTAACCTTTAGCATCTCCTCCGAGAAGCAATAGCGCATACCTGGAACCCTGAAAAACCTCCGATCTTTCTCTGTACTCAGCATAAGACTTCTCCGTTGGCAACATATCGAGCATGACGGTTGCTGAAGCACAAGGGGTCGATGGAGTCGATATTAGTTCACCAAATCTTTCAGATTTAACTCTTTTTGGCGATCCAATATAAAATAATTTTGCTTTACTTCCTGCAGCAAGCAATAACGCAACATATTCAAAAGGAGGTGTTTTAAGAACGATCACATCCGAGTCATTCACTACAGGAATATGACCGCGCATCGCTATCCTTTTTAGAAATTTTGCGATATGACTATCTGCTCCGAATAGGCCAATAAGAAAAATAAAAAGCTCATAAAAAGGAAAAAACAACTTCGCTCGAGTTCTTAGATCAACCTTAAGAGCTGAAGTTTCATGCTCAGGAAAGATATGCTCAGCAACGCTACCGAGCTGCTTATTACTTCCATGATATTGAGAGCACAAATAGTAAGCTTTAGGAGTTATCATTTCACAATTCAATTACAAGAAAACTGTATTGATGTACCATACGAAACATCAGGCTTTCGTAGGATGATCATGAGCCAAACACATCGCCCCTTAAAGATCCTGCAACTACTTCCCGCCTTGGATTCAGGCGGTGTCGAACGCGGAACAGTCGAGTTCGCCCGCGAGCTGGTCAAACAGGGGCACGAATCTATCGTTATCTCCAATGGCGGTCGCCAGGTGGCCAACCTGGAAGCGGAGGGCTCCCGGCATATCAGCATGCCGGTGCATCGCAAGTCGCTGCGCTCGCTGGCACTGGTTCGTCCCATGCGCCGCCTGCTGGCCGAACTCAAACCCGATATTATTCATGTCCGTTCCCGCGCTCCCGCCTGGATCGCCTGGCTTGCCTGGCGCAAATTGCCTAAGGCTGATCGCCCGCGCCTGGTAAGTACCGTGCATGGAATGTACTCGGTGAATGCTTACAGCGCCATTATGACAAAAGCGGAACACATAATCGCTATTTCCGATTGTGTGCACGATTACATTACGCAGAATTACGGCATAGACCCCCGCCATATCACCCGAATCTATCGCGGTCTGGACCCTTCAGTGTTTAACGATGCTGTCGATCTCAGCCAGTGGCGGGAAAACCTGTTTCGGGAATACCCTCAATTCCAGGGTAAACGCCTGCTGTTGATGCCCGGACGCCTGTCACGCTGGAAGGGGCAGGAAGCCTTTCTCGATGTCATGCGGGATCTCTGCGCTCTGCGCGATGATTGCCACGGTGTAGTGGTCGGTGGCGCTGAGGATAACAAGCAGCACTATCTGCAGGAGCTGCTCGATAAGCGCAAAGAACTGGGGCTGGACGACAAAGTCACCTTCGTCGGCCACCGTTCCGATATCCAGGCGTTCTATTCACTGGCGGATATCACCTGCCACCTGTCCAACAAGGCGGAACCCTTTGGCCGCACCGTGCCTGAGGCACTGGCCTGTGGCTGCCCGGTCATCGCCTATGACCGTGGAGGCGCCGCCGAATCTCTGCACCAGGCATTCCCCGAGGGTCTGGTAGAGGCGGACAACCCCAAAGCCTTTGCCCAGCGCGCCCATGAACTTCTGGAGCGTGAGGCGATCGATATCCACCTGCCCGAAGAGTTCTACCTGCAGCACCAGGCCGACGCCACACTGGAAGTCTATCGCCGGCTGCTGGCCTCGCCGCCCGGCTGAGGCTGCCCCTCAATACCCGGATCGGCTACACTTCGCGCTACTGCATTTTTACCCCCGACTGGACGGATTCGCCATGCGAGTACTTCATATTGCCTACCAACAACTGCGTCGTTACGGCCACACCCGCGTCAGCTGGGCACAGAAGCTGACCTTCGGCCTGATCAAGAACGATCACCTGGTGCATGGATTCAGCGATCGTGACGTAGCGGCTTTTGAGGCCCCGCTGGGGATCCGCGACCTGGGCACAAAGAAGGCCAACAAGCGCCTGCTGGAAACCGTTGAGTCCTTCGAGCCGGATCTGGTGATCGCCGGCCACTGCGACATGATCAGCAACGAAACCCTGGCCGAGATCCGCAAAATCGCGCCTAACTGCGTCATCGCACACTGCAACAACGACCCGCTATTCGTGCCCTCTAACGTGGACCGCCTCAAGTACCGGGCCGAAGTCGCTGACGCCATTTTCGTATCCACCGGTCGTCGCGAACTGACCCAGTTCGAGGGCTCCCGGGCCCGGGTTTACCATATGCCCAACCCGGTTGAGCCCTCAGTGGAGAGCTTCGACAACTCGGTCAAAGCCGACTCGGAACTGCCGATCGACCTGATTTTCTGCAGTAACAGCCAGAACTTCACCAAGCGCCTGGAGATGATCGGGCGCATGAAGGAGCAGCTGGACCCGATCATGACGTTCAAGACCTTCGGCAGCTTCGGCGAAGCGCCGGTCTGGGGACGCGACTATGACCGCGCGCTGGAGAAGAGCAAGATGGGCCTGAACTTCAACCGTCAGGAAGGCGATTACTGGTACGCCTCGGCCCGCATGGCTCAGCTGGGCGGTAACGGAATCCTCCAGTTCACCCACTCGGCGAATAAATTCGATGAACTGTTCCCGGCCGAATCGATTGTCTATTTCGACGACGAAGCCTCGTTGATGGAGCGGATCCGTGAGTTCCAGGGCGATGACGCCAAGCGTCAGGCCTGGGCCTCGAAAGCACGTGAGTTTTTCCACCAGGAGATCAACTCAACCCTTTACGCCCAGTACATCGTCGAAGCCACCACCCAGACCCCGTTCAGCCACGACTACGTCTGGGCACGGGACATCAATCTGGATGGCAGCCTGAAATGACGCTCAAGCTACAAACAGAGCAGGCCTTTGCCCAGGGTGGCAACCGGCTCTGTTTCGAGTACCCGGGGGATCCATCGCGTTGCATCAAGGTACGCCGGCCTGACTTTACGCTGGCGGATCTGCGGCGCAAAAAAGGCTTCCCGAAAACCCTGCTGCCACTGAGTGCGTTTGACGATAACCAGGAAGAGTTCGATGTTATCTCCGGCCTCGCCAAACGCCAGGGCGAAGCGGTATTTGACGTGATCAGCCGCTGTTATGGCTTTGAAGAGAGCGATCTTGGACCGGGGCTGGTGCTGGAACTGGTGCGCGACGGAGATGGCCGCATCTCCCAGTCATTGAAAGCGCAGATCTGGTTTGAGGGCTACAGCGACGAATGCCGCGCCGCCGTTGAGGCCTTTTGCCAGCGCTGGCTGAAACTAAAAATTCCGTCCCGCGACCTGCTGCTACACAACATCCTGGTGCAGAAAGACAGCAACGGAAAAATAGAGCGACTGGTAGTGATCGATGGCCTCGGCAGCCCGAATATCATTCCGTTCAACTGGCTGCCCGGCACCCTGAAACATGCCAAGGTAGAACGCAAGGTGGCCAACCTGTATCAGCGTATAAACGACCTGCTGGCTAAAAAGGAACGCGGCGCTTCGCCCGGCAACCATGGCATGGCCACTGCTCATCATTCCGCGAACAACTGAGTTTTAAAGGCTTAACACTATGACCAATTCTACGATCCGCACCGCTCAGGTTCTCGCCGGCGCCGAAAATGGCGGCGCTGAGAACTTTTTCGTGCGCCTGGTGACCGGCATGCACGAACACCCGGATATGCAGGTCAAAGCCTTTATCCGTGACCATGAGCATAGGGTCAACGCCCTGCGCCAGGGCGGCGTCGAGACCGAGGGGTTCAGGTTCGGCTCCCCCGTAGACCTGATCGACCGCCATCGTTTTCGCAAAGCGCTGAACGCCTTCGAGCCCGACGTGGTTATGTCCTGGATGGGCCGCGCCACCGCGTACACACCAAACTCCAAGCGTTACACCCTGGTCAGCCGCCTGGGCCACTACTACAAGCTCAAGTACTACCAGCACTGCGATTACTGGGTCGGTAACAGTAAAGGGATCTGCCAGCACATGATCGATGGCGGCTTCCCGGCCGAGCGCGTGGTGCATATCTCCAACTTTGCCGACGAAACCCCCGTCACGCCGATTCCACGCGACAGCTTCGATACCCCTGCCGACAAACCGATCATCCTCAGCGCCGGCCGGTTGCACGTTAACAAGGCGTTCGATGTGCTGCTGCACAGCCTTACCGAACTGCCGGATGTGACGCTCTGGCTGGCCGGTGCGGGTCCGGAAGAAGCGAATCTCAAGGCGCTGTGCAAACAGCTGGGGCTGGAGTCGCGGGTGCGTTTTCTCGGCTGGCGTACCGATGTCACCACCCTGATGGCCAGCGTCGATCTGTTCGTCTGCCCGTCACGTCACGAGGGACTGGGTTCAATCGTGCTGGAATCCTGGGCGCACCGCTGCCCCATCGTCGCCACAGACTCGCAAGGACCGGGCGAGTTGATCACCGACGGGCTGAGCGGCCTGATCACGCCAATTGATGAAGCCCCGGCGCTGGCCAAGGCGATCGACCGGGTGCTGAAAAGCGATGATCTGCGCCAGCAACTGATCGAAGACGCCAGCCGGGTGTACGCCGAAGGCCACAGCAAAGCGTACATCGTCCAACGCTATGCAGAGTTCTACGAGGAGATACGCCACAAACGCGGCTAAGCCTGGGCTCCAAACAGGCCGCGCGCCATTAACTCACGGGCGCAGCGGCCCGCCTCATCCAGAGGCTCTGCATCCGGCTGCAGCGCTTCACCGCGCCATTGCTCCAGCGGCACCACACGCTTAGCATCAACCAACTGCTGCAGCCCGGCCTGCAGCCGGTTCTGCTTCAGTTGCGGCACCGGCAGAACACCGACCGCGCACCCTGCGCTCAGCGCTTCATAGACCATCGATACGCTGTCGGCGCTGACCCAGCAGCACTCCGTTACCGCCAGTTGTTGCGGCAGCCAGCCGGAAGGGGTTTGTGCCGCCGGAACAAATTCCAGCCCGCTAAGGTGCGCAAGTTTCACCTCGGTTTCGGCGGGGGTGCGGCGCGAGCTGGTGGCGCGCCAGCTGCGACCATCCTCAGACACTATCCGTTCGATCGCCCGGATCAGACCCGTCTCATCCCAGCCGCTGTGTTTGGAGGGACCGCCCACCAGGATCATGCCGCTGTCCGGCGTTTTCTCACCCGGTCGCATCCGGTTCAATGCACCGCGGGTGGCAACCACATTGCCCTGCGACGGCGGGCTGTCGTGCTCTGGAATCAGGCAAAGATCAAACAGCGACAGCGGCAGGCTGGGCTTCATCAGCACCACCGCCGGCACACGCCAGCCACGTTTCAGCGCCAACAGCGTCAGGTGCGTTGCGTGGCCTGCACCAATCAGCAGATCCGGCTTGGCTATCTGTGCGGACGACCGACCCAGCAGCAGCTCTTTAAGGGCGACACCCCGAGTAAACGGCGGCAGAGTCTCAATTTCGACCTCAGGTAGCAGGCGCTGCAACGCCTCGGCCAGACCCTGCGATTGGTTGAGATGGCCCGGCTTGCCGTCACTGACAATAACAATTCGCTTCACGGTCGCTCTCGCGTTGATGGCTTGGGTGTTATTCCGTCCCGAAGAGGACGCGATCATGATAAACAAATCAACCTGAGCAGGATAATCCGGCTAAAAGCAGGATTTCACTGTTGAGGCAATTCCATTTTTCGCGTGAAAGCATACAATCTACAATCTTGCGTAAAAGTCCCGGTGCTTTATCAGCATTTCTGGGGCACTTTCCTGTTTACCCGGTCTTTAGGATGGTCTGATATGTCGGCGTTCGGCTCTGTTTTCATGCCTGAAATGGCAATCTCCTGGTTTGATGGTTCGAGCTGGAGCGAAAGCCAGGTCGTGCCGAGCGAAAGCCTGCATCTGCACGCCGGTGCCCACGTACTGCACTACTCCAGCACCTGCTTCGAAGGCCTGAAGGCGTTCCGCCATGCAGACGGCTCGATCAAGATCTTCCGTATGGATCGTAACATCGACCGTATCGCGCAGAGCTCCCAGCTACTGGCACTGCCGGAGATCAACAAGGACCAGGTCGCCGAGATGATCAAATCGGTGGTCGCGAAGTTTGCAGCGGAGGTTCCGGAAGCGCCGGGCTCCATGTATATCCGCCCGACCCATATCGGCACCGAGCCCGCCATCGGCAAGGCCGCTGCGCCGACGCTGTCATCCTGCTTCTACGTGCTGCTGTCGCCGGTAGGCGATTACTTCTCCGGCGGCGACCGCGCCCTGCGTCTGCTGATCGATGACAAGAACATGCGCTGCCCGCCGCATATGGGCATGGTAAAGAGCGGTGGTAACTACGCCGGCGCCCTGCAGCCGACCATGAAAGCACGCGCCGAATTCCAGGCCGACCAGGTTCTGTTCTGCCCCAACGGCGATGTTCAGGAAACCGGCGCTGCCAACTTCCTGCTGATCGATGGCGACGAGATCATCACCAAGGCGCTGGACAGCACCTTCCTGCACGGCGTGACCCGCGACTCGATCCTCACCATCGCTCGCGATATGGGCATGAAAGTCTCCGAGCGCCAGCTCAGCATTGAAGAGCTGCTGGAGCGCTCCGCCAAGCCGGGCTGCGAAGCCGCCCTGTCCGGCACAGCCGCTGTACTGACCTCCGTCGGCACCCTGATCCACAACGGTCAGGAGTTCACCGTCGGCAACGGCGCCATCGGCGAAACCACTGTCAAACTGCGTCGCGCCCTGAACGATATCCAGTGGGGCCGCAGCGAAGACAAATTCGGCTGGCTGATCGACGTTTAAGTCAAAAGAATCCGTCAGATATGAAAAGACCGGGCTGATGCCCGGT
This sequence comes from Marinobacterium lutimaris, assembly GCF_900108065.1. Lineage (GTDB taxonomy): Bacteria > Pseudomonadota > Gammaproteobacteria > Pseudomonadales > Balneatricaceae > Marinobacterium_D > Marinobacterium_D lutimaris. The sequence goes on from NZ_FNVQ01000005.1 coordinate 424,656, forward strand.
CTTTTCGTTTATGCGGGTATTCAATTCACTCCATCAAATCACCCCAATACCCACTGATCCGCTCACGATACTCAACCAACTGATCACCGCTGATCACCCGCGGCTGGTTCTGCATGGTCTGGCGATGGCCAAAGGCACGATAGGCTTTGTAGGCTTCACGCAGCTCCTCCGCCTGCTCGGCGGGCATAAGGCCGGATTCCTCCAGCGATTCAAGAATGCGGATGTTGTCCGTATAGGTCAGCAGACGCGCATCGTCGTGTGCATTCGCCAGCACCAGGTACTGCACCATAAACTCGATATCAACCAGACCACCCCGATCCTGCTTCAGGTCGAACGCTTCGCTTTCACGGCTCGGAGCAGTGCCAAGCTGCTGGCGCATCCTCTCGCGCATTTCGCGCACCTCCTGCTGCAGTGCACTGCGCTCACGCGCCTGCCCCAGCACATCGGCACGCACGGCTTCGAAGCTCCTGGCAACGCGCTCACTGCCGCTGACCACCCGGGCGCGCACCAGGGCCTGATGTTCCCAGGTCCAGGCGTCATTACGCTGGTACTGCTCGAAAGCATTCAACGAGCTCACCAGCAGGCCAGAGTTGCCCGAGGGCCGCAGCCGCATATCCACCTCGTAGAGCTGTCCTGAGGGCGTTATCGTACCGAGGATATGGATAATCCGCTGGCCAAGCCGTGTAAAGAATACCGCGTTGGCCAACTCCCGCTTGCCGCCCTGGGTCATCAGGTTGGAATCGGCATCGTGGATAAACACCAGGTCCAGGTCTGAGCCATAGGAGAGCTCGATACCGCCGAGCTTGCCGTAACCGACGATGATGAAATCCGGGTCACAGGGCTCGCCCGGCGACTTCTGCGGTATGCCGTACTTGGCGGTCATATCGCGCCAGGCGATCTCCAGCACCGCATCCAGGATCACCTCGGCCAGCCAGGTCAGATAATCGCTGACCTTCATCAGCGGCAGTGCACCGGTAATATCGGAGGCGGCCACCCGCAGCACATGGGAGTGCTTGAAGTAGCGCAGCGCCTCCATCAACTGCTCGGTGTCGTCTTCCGGGATACGCACCAGCACCTGGCGCAGCTCGTCGTTCAGTTTTGCCTTGTCCGGCGGTGTGAACAGCGTACGCGGATCGATCAGCTCATCGAGCAGACCGGGCTGACGTGACAACTGCTCGGCAAACCAGTGGCTGGCGGAGCAGAGTCGCACCAGCTGCTGCAATGCACCGGGATTTTCGTTCAGCAGCACCAGGTAGGCGGAACGACGCAGCACCGCCTGGATCAGCAGCAGCACCCGCTCCAGGGTCACTTCCGGGTTTTCGGTCCCGCCCACCGCCTTCAGCAGCTTGGGAAGTACCGCCTGCAGGCGATCATGTCCGACCTGCTGCAGCATCTGCACGGTACGCTGTTGTTGCAGGCTACGCAGCTGCTGCAGCGCCTGTTGCGGCTCGGCAAAGCCCAGCTCACGGAGGTAACGCTCCACCGGCTCGCTTTCGAGCTCAGCATCCCAGAGCGAGTGCCACTGATCGGCACACTTATCGGCATGTTCCGTTTGCTCTGCCGCCTCCTCCGCCGGTGCAATCACCTCGGCAAAGTGGGCGGATACGGTACGACGATAACCATCAAGGCGTTCGCTGAACGACTGCCAGTCCTTGGCCCCCATGACAAAGGCCAGCCGCGCCTGCCCCAGCTCATCACGGGGCAGCTCCTGGGTCTGGCGGTCGGCCAGCGCCTGCAGCGCATGCTCGGTATCACGCAGGAAGCCGTACGCCTCCAGCAGTTCATCGACCACCTGCTGCGGCATGCCGACACATTCCGGTAGCAATGGCAGTATGCGGTTGAGCTCACGCTGCTGCAGGCGCTGGTCCCGACCGCCACGGATCAACTGGAACGCCTGGGCGATGAATTCCACCTCGCGGATGCCGCCGGCACCGAGTTTGACGTTCTGATCACGGTTTTTGAGCTTCACTTCACGATTGATCAGCGCCTTCATATCGCGCAGGGACTCGAACGCACTGAAATCGATATATTTGCGGTAAACAAAGGGCCGCAGCAGGGTGAAGAGCTCATCGCCCTGCTCCTTGTCCCCGGCCACGACACGGGCTTTGACCATGGCGTAACGTTCCCACTCACGCCCCTGGTCCTGGTAATAGGTTTCCAGGGCATCGAAGCTGCACGCCAGCGGACCGACGCTGCCGAAGGGACGCAGGCGCATATCAACGCGGAACACGAAGCCATCCGCCGTGGTGTTATCCAGAGACTGGATCAGCTTCTTGCCCAGGCGGGTGAAGAACTCCTGGTTGCTGAGGTTCTTGTCCTGGCGGTCGGTCTCGCCGTTCTGCGGGAAGGCAAAGATCAGATCGATATCGGAGGAGAGGTTCAGCTCGTAGGCGCCGAGCTTGCCCATGCCGATCACCACCATGCGCTGCTCGACCAGCTCACCGGAGGCATCGCGTGCCATTGGCCTGCCCCAGCGGGCAGCGGTGGCTTCGTGCAGCCATTCAAGGCTCAAATCGATCAGGGCGTCGGCCATATGTGTCAGGGTGCCGGTGGTCTCCGCCAGGTCGGCCAGACGATTCAGGTCACGCCAGATAATGCGCACCATCTCCCGACGGCGGATCAGGCGCAGGCGCCGCTGTAGCTCCGCTTCGCTGTCACACTCCTGCAGAGTAGCCTGCGCCAGCTGGCGAACCTCACCAGGCTCGTAGCTACGCCATAGATCGCCGCTCTGGTGCAGCTCAGCCAGCAGCTGCGGCTGCCGTTCCAGCTGTTCGCAAACGTAGTCGCTGCCGATCAGAATTCGGGGCAGTCCGTGCCTGATCTGTTCGGGTAGCTCCGCCCCGAGCTGCTCCAGTGCGGGCGTTACCCGCCGCAGATTTGCCTCCAATACGGTATGCAGCTCAGCGGGGGTTCCGCTTTTGAGTTCTTCCAACATCCTGACGTTCTCCTCACTCAACGCGGCCTCTACTGTAAACCAGAAGAACGCAGCAGGAATAGACGCACCATAAAAGTGCCCAGACAGCTCTCCAACAGGGCAGGTTCAAATTCACGGGAGACAAGACTCTACCCACAAGCCAGCTGGCAAGCCGGACTGCCCTCACTCTATAGATGCTATCTAACCTCCTGCTTTTTCTGGAATAACTGTCGATTACCTACTACACATATAAGGGTCCACCCAAGGATGATGCAAAAGCCTGAGCCAGAGCAAAACGCTCCCCCGTAGTGCACCTACACTGTCACCGGGTAACTGGAACAAGATTTGCTAACTAAGTGGTCAAGCTTTTAGAAACAGAAAAAAACCTTATTTCCAACACGCTGCAAAAAAGAACTCACCAGAGAGGACGACAAAATGTTGAGAAAAGCCTTTATCGCAACCGCGACGCTTTCACTGGCAGCTGCTGCCACTGGCGCCCAGGCCGCCGGTACGCTCGATGCGGTTAAAGAACAAGGTTATGTGCAGTGCGGTGTGACCTCAGGCGTCCCCGGCTTCTCTGTTCCGGACGAGCAGGGCAACTGGGTAGGTCTTGATGTCGACGTATGCCGCGCTGTCGCCGCAGCGGCACTGGGCGATGCCAGCAAGGTCAAATACACTCCGCTGAACGCCAAGGAGCGCTTCACTGCGCTGGCTTCCGGTGAGATCGATGTACTCTCCCGTGTAACCACCTGGACCCTGACCCGCGACACCCAGCTGGGTATCAACTTCGCCGGCGTGAACTACTACGACGGCCAGGGCTTCATGGTTAAGAAAGATCTCGGCCTCACCAGCGTCAAGGAGCTGGACGGCGCCACCATCTGCGTACAGTCCGGCACTACTACCGAGCTGAACATGGCTGACTACTTCCGTACCCACGGTCTGGAGCATACTCCGGTGGTGTTCGACACCAACGAACAGGCGGCTACCGCCTTCGATACCGGCCGTTGCGACGCCTTCACCACTGACCTGTCCCAGGCTTACGGCCTGCGTACCCGCATGACCGATCCGTCATCCGTGGTAGCGCTGCCGGAAGTTATCTCCAAGGAACCGCTCGGCCCGTCCGTGCGCCAGGGTGATGACCAGTGGTTCAACATCGTTAAGTGGTCCCTGAACGCCATGCTTAACGCCGAGGAACTGGGTGTTACCTCCGCCAACGTGGACGAGATGAAAGCTTCCAGCGAGAACCCGAGCGTCAAGCGTCTGCTCGGTGGTGAAGCTGGCCTGGCCGAAGGCATGGGCATCAGCGATGACTGGGCTTACCAGATCGTCAAACAGGTCGGTAACTACGGTGAATCCTTCGACCGTAACGTCGGTAAGGACTCTCCGCAGAACATCGACCGCGGTATCAACAACCTGTGGAACAACGGCGGCATCATGTACGCCGCGCCGATCCGCTGATCATCCGTTAGTCATAGAGGCCGCCTCCGGGCGGCCTCCTGCATCCGACATAGATCCCTTAACCGGGAAAGCCCCTGAGACGGACGATCCCGTCTAGGGTATGGAGAAGCAAGAGATGGCATCGGACACCAACCAAAACAGCAGCTCCCCCCCTTCCGAGCCGGAGCACAAGATCAAATTCTGGAACGACCCCGGCAAGCGCGCCCTGATATTTCAGGTACTGCTGGTGCTGGTGCTGGGCGGCTTCGTCTGGTTTATCGTATCCAACACCCTGAATAACCTGGAACAGCGCGGTATCACCACCGGCTTCGACTTCCTGTCGCAGGAAGCGGGCTTTGGTATTCCTCTCTCACTGGTGGAATATACCGAAGCATCCAGCTACGGCCGCACCTTCATTGTCGGCCTGCTCAATACCGTGCTGGTATCGGTCCTGGGCATCATCGCGGCCACTATTCTTGGCTTCATCCTCGGTGTGGCGCGACTCTCGGACAACTGGCTGATTTCACGCCTGTCCGCACTCTATATCGAAATTTTCCGTAACATTCCTCTGCTGCTGCAGATCTTCTTCTGGTACTTCGCGGTACTGCGGGCACTGCCTTCGCCCCGCGACAGTATCGAGTTTCTTGGCAGTTTCCTGAACATCCGCGGCCTGTCGATGCCGGCCCCGGTGACAGAACCCGGCTTTAACCTGGTCTGGATTGCACTGGCAGTGGGTATTGTCGGCACCTTCGTGATGACCAAGTGGGCTCACAAACGTCAGGATGCCACCGGCAAAATATTCCCGGTGGGCTGGACCTCGCTGGGCCTGATTATCGGTCTGCCCCTGCTGGTGTTCCTGCTCAGCGGCGCACCGATGACACTGGATTATCCCGAGCTGCGCGGTTTCAACTTCCGCGGCGGCATGACGATCATCCCCGAGTTCGTGGCTCTCTGGCTGGCACTGACCATCTACACCGCGGCGTTCATCGCCGAGACGGTGCGCGGTGGTATCCTTTCTGTACCTCACGGTCAGCTGGAAGCGGCCTCGGCCCTGGGTCTGCCGAAAACCCGCACCCTGCGTCTGATCGTTATCCCCCAGGCGATGCGCGTGATCATCCCACCGCTGACTAACCAGTACCTGAACCTGACCAAGAACTCATCGCTGGCCACCGCCATCGGCTACCCGGACCTGGTGTCCGTGTTCGCCGGTACCACGCTGAACCAGACCGGTCAGGCGATCGAGGTGATATCGATGACCATGGCGGTCTACCTGTCGTTGAGCGTGCTCACATCGATATTCATGAACTGGTACAACAAGCGCAAATCGCTGATCGAGCGCTAGGAGGCAAGGTATGAAATACGAACTTCAACCCACGCTACCGCCTCCCGCCAACACCATTGGTGTGATCGGCTGGGCGCGCAAGCACCTGTTCAACGGACCGTTGAACTCCATCGCCACACTGTTTCTGGCCTGGCTCGCCTTTACCCTGCTGACGCCGCTGTTCGACTGGGCGTTTTTCAGCGCCGACTGGGCTGGCACCACCCGTGAAGACTGCACCAGCGGCGGCGCCTGCTGGGTGTTCGTCGGTCAGCGTATCGAGCAGTTCCTGTACGGTTTCTATCCCCGTGAGGAAACCTGGCGGCTGGACCTGTCGTTCTTCCTGATGCTGGCGCTGATTCTCTGGCTGGCGATACCGAAGATCCCCGCCAAGGGTATCGCCGCCGTGCTGACGCTGGTGGTATTCCCGGTGGTGGCGTTCTTCCTGCTGACCGGCGGCGCATTCGGCCTGGAAGCGGTAGATACTCATCAGTGGGGCGGCTTGAGCCTGACCCTGGTGCTGGCCGTGGTCGGCATGGTGGCGTCACTGCCGCTGGGCATCCTGCTGGCGCTGGGCCGGCGCTCGGAGATGCCGATCGTCAAGTCCCTGTCGGTGGTTTACATCGAGGTGTGGCGCGGCGTGCCGCTGATCACCGTGCTGTTCATGGCATCGGTGATGCTGCCGCTGTTCTTCCCGGAAGGGATGAGCTTCGACAAGCTGCTGCGCGCCCTGATCGGTATCACCCTGTTCCAGACCGCCTACATGGCGGAAGTGGTGCGCGGCGGTCTGCAGGCGATCCCCAAGGGGCAGTACGAGGCGGCCGACTCACTGGGCCTGGGCTACTGGCAGAAGATGATTCTGATCATTTTGCCTCAGGCGCTGAAAATGATGATTCCCGGCGTGGTGAACACCTTTATCGCGCTGTTCAAGGACACCAGCCTGGTGCTGATCATCGGTCTGTTCGACCTGCTGGCGATTGTCCAGGCGGCCACCAACGATCCCAAGTGGATCGGGTACGCCACCGAAGGCTATGTCTTCGTGGCACTGGTGTTCTGGATCTTCTGCTTCAGCATGTCCCGCTACAGCCAGTACCTTGAGAAACGGCTACAAACCGGCCATGGCAACCGAGCCTGAACACGGAGAAAGAGACAATGACAGACGCGGCAAGCAATACCGGTGAGCAGCTGATGATCGAGCTGCGCGACATGAACAAGTGGTACGGCGAGTTCCATGTGCTCAAGAACATCAACCTGAAGGTCAAAAAGGGCGAGCGCATCGTTATCTGCGGACCTTCGGGCTCGGGCAAGTCAACCATGATCCGTTGCATCAACCGGCTGGAGGAGCACCAGCGCGGCGATATCATCGTTAACGGTGTACCACTGACTCATGACATCAAGAACATCGAGACGATCCGCAAGGACGTGGGCATGGTGTTCCAGCACTTCAACCTCTTCCCGCACCTGACCGTGCTGGAAAACTGCGTGCTGGCCCCGATCTGGGTAAAGAAGATTCCGCGTAAGGAAGCCGAAGCCACGGCGATGAAGTACCTGGAGCGCGTGAAGATTCCGGAGCAGGCGAAGAAGTATCCCGGCCAGCTCTCCGGCGGTCAGCAGCAGCGTGTGGCGATTGCCCGCTCGCTCTGCATGAACCCGGACGTGATGCTGTTCGATGAGCCTACCTCGGCGCTGGACCCGGAGATGATCAAGGAAGTACTCGATGTCATGATCGAGCTGGCCCAGGAAGGGATGACCATGCTCTGCGTAACCCATGAAATGGGCTTCGCCAAGACCGTGGCCGACCGAGTCATCTTTATGGCGGATGGCCAGATCGTTGAGGAGAACGAGCCACACGAGTTCTTCAACAACCCGCAGCATGAACGGACCAAGCTGTTCCTGAGTCAGATCATCGATCACTGATCCTGCCGACTGCAGCGAACAGGAATACGAAAGGGTGACTCTCTGTTGAGCGTCACCCTTTTTTGTCACCGTGAGCCATTAAGCTAGTGAGTCATTAAGCTAAATACAGAAAGTCATCTGGCTGGGTTAGTATCCTCCTCCCCGCCAGCTTTCCGGACTATGGAAATCCGATGAAACGACGTCAATTGATTCAGGGCGCACTGGGCCTGTGCTGTGCACCACTCTCAGGCTCCCTGTTTGCGCAGCTCACCGAAGCACTGCCAAAGACGGATACTCAGCCCGTCGCCTTTATCGGCCACGGCTCGCCGATGAACGCCATCGAGGACAACCTCTACAGCCAGGCCTGGAAGTCGATGGCCGGCGATCTGCCGAGGCCCGCAGCGATTCTCTGTATTTCCGCGCACTGGCTGAGCCGGGGCAGTTTTGTCGGTGCCGTGCAAGCGCCTGAAACCATTCATGACTTTGGTGGCTTCCCGCAGGAACTGTTCGACGTGCAGTACCCGGCGCCGGGCTCACCGGAAGGCGCCGAGCTGTTGCAGACACTGACCCGGCAGAAATCGGGAAAAGATGTGGTCAGGCTGGATCACGAGCGGGGGCTGGATCACGGCACCTGGTCGGTGCTCAGACAGATGTACCCGGACGCCGATATCCCGGTGTTTCAACTCAGTATCGATTACCACCGGCCCATGGCCTACCACTATGCACTGGCGCAGCAGCTGGCGGCGCTGCGCGAACGCGGTGTGCTGATCATCGGCAGCGGTAATATCGTCCATAATCTGCGCGCGGTGCAGGCCGTCAACGGCGGCTACGACTGGGCGGTGGCCTTTGATGAGCAGATCAAACGGAAGCTTATCGACGGTGATCACCAGAGTATTCTTAACTACCAGTGGTACGGCAAAGCGGCGGAGCTGTCGGTACCGACGCCGGATCATTATATTCCGATGCTTTACAGCATCGGCCTGCAGCGCAGCAGCGACGAGCTCAGCTTCTATAACGAATCGCTGACCCGCGGCGCCATATCGATGCGCTCCTTTGTGCTTTCGCCCAGCTGATCCAGCTTTTAAGAAGCCTCAGTTCGCCAGTTGCTCGCCGCAGAGCGACTGGCGCAGCTTCGCCGCCACATCTTCTGAAGATAAGTTCTGCGCCAGAAGCCAGTGCAGCTTGGCAAAGGCCGCTTCCAGCGTCAGGTCAGCACCGGATATCACGCCGATACGCGACAGAGCCGCGCCGGTGGCGTAGGTATCGCTGGCCACCGCGCCGCGGCTGCACTGGGTCAGGTTCAGAATGGTCACACCCCGGGCGATGGCGGATTCCAGCGTTTCCATCAGAGCTGCGTCCGAGGTCGGCGCATTCCCTACTCCGTAGCTCTGCAAAATCACACCGCGTAAACCCGGCTGGCTCAGCACCGCCTGGATCAGCGTTGCGCTGATACCGGGGAAGACGCGAATCACCGCCACAGCGGCGGGATCAAACTCGAGAGAGCTGAACGCCGGACTTGCGGACTCCAGCATCAGATCAGTGCGTAGCGAAACCTCGATGCCCACTTCTCCCAGACGCGCCAGATTCGGTGAATCAAAAGCCGCCAAGGCGCTGGCATCAACCTTGACGCTGCGGTTACCGCGCAGCAATCGACCATTGAAGTAGATACAGACCTCGTTGATCTCGGGCCGCACCGCCAATTCCAGGGCACCCAGCAGGTTGCTGTCGGCGTCGCTTCTGCGCTCCGCCAACGGGATCTGCGAGCCGGTGAGAATCACCGGCTTGGTCAGTCCCTGCAGCATGAAGGAGAGTGCCGACGCGGTATACGCCAGAGTATCGGTACCGTGGAGCAGGATAAAACCGGCGTAGTCCTCGTACCGTTCGATAATCGGTGCGGCGATGCCAGGCCACTGCAGGGGCGAGAGCTCCGCGCTGTCGATCAGCGGATCAAGTTCAATCAGATCGAACGCCGGCAGTGTGTCCAGCCTTTCGGCAAGCCTCTGCCTGAGCAGCTGCTCAAAGCCCGCTGCGGGCGCAAGCCCCTGTTCCGTGGGCAACATACCGATAGTGCCACCGGTATGGATAATCAACACCTTGTCAGCTTGCACGCGGCCACTCCTCATCCTTCAGCGTCATTGCTCTGCGTTCAATTGGACTGCTTAGTCCTCGTCATCATCGATCTGCCAGAGCAGCTCCCCGGTGGCCAGCGCCAGCTGTCCCGGCAGGGTTTTCCGACTCAGTCCCTGCAGCAGCCCGGCGGCCTGATCATGCTGTTTCTGCCGCCACTGTGTCGGCATCATCTCCAGCAGGCGCCAGTCCCAGGCGCGACCGGTATCGGCCCGCAGCCGCTGATATTGCGAGATCAGTACCTGGCAATGCGCAGCAATATCGGGCTGGGATTCCAGCGCGACCAGCATCAGGTCCAGGGTCCGGTTCAGCTCCTGCAGCGCCGAATCATCGCCGGCAATCGCTTTCGCCAGCTGTGCTGGCCAGGCTTTGAGGCAGTCAGAAATCAGCTCAACCAGGGTTTGATCTTCCCCGCCCTTGAACGCCAGCTCAACCCGGAACGGCGACCGCTGCAGTCCAGCCAGGGCGTAGCCTCGCTGAGCCTTGCTGTCATCACGCACCTGCACCGGAATCTGACGCGCTATCTCCAGCGCCAGCTGGAACAGCGCCTCGGTAGGACCGGATTTCAGCTCAAGCTCAAGCTCCGACAGTTCCGTACTCTGCAGACCGGCGCGGATCTCGCCGCGGTCCAGCGCCATTTCCACCTGCCAGGCTTCAGCTCCTTCGCCACCGCCAAGCAGCCAGATATGACGTTCGAAATTGGTATCGAACACAGGCTCCAGCGTCGTCAGCAGCGCGTCATCGTTTAACTGCGGCGGCAGATGAGCACGAACCTTGTCCAGCTCCAGCACCGGCTCAGCCAGTTCCCACTCCCACTCGCCACGCACGCTCAAGCCGCCACGGCCGTCGCCAGCGGTTTTCAGGGTCTGGATATAGCGCTCACCGTCGCGGCGGATGCGCAGCGCGACCCGGGCGGCGGTCAGCGCATGGTCCGGGGTATCGAAATAGGTGTTATCCAGCTGTCTGCATTCGGGCTCGGCCTTGGCGTACTGCTCCAGTATCGGCAACCCCGCCACTTCTGGACCATACTCGGGCAGCAGCCCAAGCTTGAGTTCTGTTTCCGCTCCCATCATCCAACTCCACTGATTCAATCCTTCCATTTTATGGGGCAGGGCCGAAACACTCTAGGGAATCGGGCAATTTGTCCCCTGCCCGCACCAGATTCAAAGCGATTCGCGTGCGAACCTTAACTTCCGGTTTTCACGCTATTTTTTAAAATCGATCTGTGCGGTGTGACAAATTCATTGTTGTTTTATTACAAAAACGACAAATCGATACGTATACTTGCGCCAAATTACAACCGGCCAACAGGTATACATCGATGGTTAACAGCCCCCTATTTCAGATGTTCGCCCGTTCCCCCTTTCTGCCGATTCAGGAACATATCGCTAAGGCACAGGATTGCGCCGCTGAGCTGGTCCCGTTTTTTCAGGCGGTGATCAAGGAGGACTGGGCTGAAGTCGCCGAGTGTCAGCAGCGTATCACCTCGCTTGAACATGATGCCGACGATATCAAACGCAAGATCCGCCAGAACCTGCCCGGCAACCTGTTCCTGCCGGTCGCACGTACCGACCTGCTGGATCTGGTGCGTATGCAGGACAAGATCGCCAACAAGGCAAAAGATATTGCCGGGCTGATTCTTGGACGGCAGATGACCATTCCGAAAAACCTTCAGCAGGACCTGCTCAGTTTCCTGGATACGGCTCTGCAGACAACGGACCAGGCGAAAACCGCGCTGAACGAGCTCGACGAACTGGTCACCTCAGGTTTTCGCGGCCACGAAATTGATCTGGTGGAACGCCTGCTGGTGGAGCTTGACCGCCTCGAGCACGAAACCGATACGCACGAACGCAAACTGCGTAGCGCCCTGTTCGCTGTAGAGCGCGATCTGTACCCGGTTGATGTGATGTTCCTGTATCAGATCATCACCTGGATTGGCGATCTCGCCAACCGCGCTCAACAGGTAGGCAGCCGCCTGCAACTGCTACTGGCACGCTAAATCGGTAAAACGAGGATCCAATGGAAATCATCTCTCAGTACGGCGACATACTGGTCATTCTGGCCTGTGTCTTCGGCTTTTTCATGGCCTGGGGCGTGGGCGCCAATGACGTGGCCAACGCAATGGGCACCTCTGTGGGCTCAAAGTCGATCACACTCAAGCAGGCGATCATCATCGCTATCCTGTTTGAATTTGCCGGCGCCTACCTGGCGGGCGGGGCTGTCACCGCGACTATACGCAAGGGCATCATCGAACCGGGCATCTTGTCTGGTAGCCCGGAACTTCTCGTTTACGGCATGCTGGCCTCGCTGCTGGCGGCCGGTGTCTGGCTGTTGATCGCCACCCACTTCGGCTGGCCCGTATCAACGACCCACTCCATTGTCGGCGCCATCGTAGGCTTTGCCGCCGTGGGTGTTTCCGTCGACGCGGTGCACTGGGGCAAGGTAGGCACCATCGTTGCGAGCTGGGTGGTCTCGCCTGTGACGGCAGGGATAATAGGCTTCTTCCTGTTCCGAACCGTGCAGCACCTGATTCTGGATACCACCGATCCGTTCAAAAACGCCAAACGCTACGTGCCCTTCTACATCTTCCTGGTGGGCTTCATGGTCGCCATGGTGACCTTCACCAAGGGCCTGAAACATATAGGTCTGCACCTGAGCTTCGGCGAAAGCGCGGCAATCTCCGTGGTTGTTGCACTGCTGGTCATGGGCGCTGGCATCCTCATGCTGCGTAAGATTAAGCCGGATCCCAAGGCTGATGAAGAGTATCACTTCAGCAGCGTTGAGAAAGTGTTCGGCATCCTGATGCTGTTTACCGCCTGCGCCATGGCCTTTGCTCACGGCTCCAACGATGTGGCCAACGCCGTAGGTCCGCTGGCGGCCATCGTCGGCGTCGTATCGGCGGGTGGTAGCGTGGCACAGCAGTCGGCAATGCCTACCTGGATTCTGCTGCTGGGCGGCGCGGGTATCGTGGTCGGCCTGGTAATGTACGGCCACAAGGTGATCGCCACCGTCGGTACCAACATCACCGAACTGACACCGAGCCGTGGCTTTGCAGCGACGCTGGCGGCGGCCTCCACCGTGGTGTTTGCTTCCGGTACCGGCCTGCCGATCTCCACCACGCACACCCTGGTAGGCGCCGTGCTTGGCGTGGGTATCGCCCGCGGTATGGCGGCGTTGAACCTGCGTGTCGTCGGTACGATTTTCGTATCCTGGATCGTTACTCTGCCGGCCGGCGCACTGCTAGCGATCATGTTCTTCTTCATGCTCAAAGGCATGTTCTCCTGATCAAAACTGCATCAGCGGAGAGATCAAAAAAGGGGCGCAGATGCGCCCCTTTTTGCTGCTTTTTCTATAATGGACCCTGTAAGTTAAAGCCTGCACAATAAGGCTTTACCCCATACCCCAATGCGGAGTCCGACATGTCTCGCACCCCTCCTGACGCTCTGGCGATGCTGCGTGAGCTGATCGCCGCCCCCTCGATCAGTTCCACTACAGCGGAGTGGGACCAAAGCAATCTCAAGGTGATTGAGCTGCTGCACACCTGGCTCGAGGAGCTGGGCTTCAGCTGCGAGGTGATGCCGATCCCGCATCAGCCCACCAAGGCCAACCTGATCGCCACGCTCGGCACCGGGCCCGGGGGGCTGGTTCTGTCCGGCCATACCGATACCGTGCCCTGCGATCCCGAGCTCTGGAAAAGCGATCCGTTTCGCGTCGCCGAGCGCGATCAGCGCCTTTATGGCCTGGGCACCTGCGATATGAAAGGGTTTCTGGCCCTGGCAATCGAGGCCGCAAAAAGCTTTGTTGATCAGCCGCTTAAGCAACCGCTGATTATTCTCGCCACTGCCGACGAAGAGAGCGCCATGTCCGGTGCTCGCGCCCTGGTCGATGCGGGACGCCCCAAGGCCCGGGCCGCGGTGATCGGCGAGCCGACCAGCCTGAAGCCGATCAACATGCACAAGGGAATCATGATGGAAGCGGTGCGGATCGAAGGCCGTTCCGGTCATTCCTCCGATCCGTCCCTGGGTGCCAACGCGCTGGATGCAATGCATCAGGTGCTCAACGAGCTTTCCGCCTTCCGTAATGAGCTCAAGGCCAAGCATCGCAACAGCGATTTCCGCGTCGATTTTCCGACCCTGAACTTTGGCTGCATCCATGGCGGCGATAACCCCAACCGTATCTGCGGCCAATGCGAGATGGAGTTCGACCTGCGCCCGCTGCCCGGCATGTCACTGGACGGGCTGCGCAACGCCATCGGCGAACGCCTGACGCCCCTGGGTGCGCAGTTTGGTGTAGAGCTGACGACCCGCCCCCTGTTCCCCGGTATTCCGCCATTCCAGAACCCTGATAACGAGGGATTGGTGGCGCTGGCGGAAAAACTGACCGGACACCGGGCCCAGGCCGTAGCTTTCGGCACCGAAGCGCCGTTTCTGCAGCAGCTGGGGATGGATACCATCGTCATGGGCCCCGGCTCCATCGACCAGGCTCACCAACCGGATGAATACCTGGCCCTGGACCAGCTGCGGCCCACCATCGATATTCTGCAACAGCTGATAACTCGTTACTGTCTTTAACTGGTGATCTTTAACTGACGATCTCTAAGTGATTGCCTCTAAGTTATTGCTTCTAAAGGCTTCTGAACAGGTTGACCGCGTGAACGACACAACCCAAGATTTTGTAAACTGGTTTCGCCACTCATCGCCCTATATCCACGCACACCGCGGCAAAACCTTCGTTGTGATGCTCGGGGGCGAGGCGATTATCGATACCCGCCTGGCCAGCATCGTCCAGGACATCGCGCTGCTTAACAGTCTGGATGTGCGCCTGGTGCTGGTTCACGGCGCCCGCCCGCAGATCAACACGCGCATGCAGGAAGCCGGTATCGAAACCCGCCTGCATCATGATCAGCGCGTCACCGACAGCGACACCCTGCGCTGTGTTATAGAGGCCGTGGGCCGCGTGCGCATGGAGATCGAAGCGCAATTGTCGATGGGGCTGGCCAACACACCCATGCACGGCGCCCGTATCCGCGTCTGTGGCGGTAATTTTATTACAGCGCGTCCTCTCGGCGTGGTGGACGGTGTCGACATGGGTCACACCGGGGAGCTGCGCCGCGTCGACGTCAAAGGGATCAACCAGCAGCTGGATATGGATAACATCGTGCTGATCTCTAACCTGGGCTACTCTCCCACCGGCGAGGTGTTCAACCTGTCGGTGGAAGAGGTTGCCACCGGAGTCGCCACCGCACTGAAAGCCGACAAGCTGATTCTGTTCGGTGAGCAGGAGGGGATCCGCGACTCCAACGATGAACTGCGCAGCGAGCTGCTGGCCGAAACCGCACGCCGACTGGTACACAAATACTCCGCCACCATTTCCGCCGAAGATAGCTGGAGCGAGACCGCCTGCCTGCTGCAGGCCGCCGTGGATGCCTGCGACAAAGGCGTGCCGCGCTGTCACCTGGTCAGCCACTCCCAGGATGGCGCCCTGCTGCTGGAGCTGTTCACCCGCGACGGTACCGGCACCATGATCAGCAAGGAATCCTACGAGCAGGTGCGCCCGGCCAATATCGAGGATGTGGGCGGCCTGATCGAACTGATCAAGCCACTGGAAGAGAAAGGCATTCTGGTGCGACGCTCCCGCGAGTTGCTTGAGGCTGAGATCGAGCGCTTCCACCTGGTAGTCCGCGATGGCGCCATTATCGGCTGTGCGGCGCTTTATCCGTTCGCGGAAGACAGCATGGGCGAACTCGCCTGTGTGGCGATCAACAACGAATATCGCGGCGGCAATCGTGGTGATCTGCTGCTGGAGCATATCGAGGAAGAGGCCAAGCGCATCGGCCTGAAGAAGCTGTTCGTGCTGACCACGCGCACAGCGCACTGGTTCCTGGAGCGCGGTTTCCGCGCCGCACCGCTGGATGAATTGCCGGGCCAGCGCAAGGAGCTGTACAACTTCCAGCGCAACTCCAAGGTCTTCATCAAGCCACTGAAGGACTGATCCGCGGTTTAAACTGCCGGCGCTCAGGCCTGGATTACGAGCTCAATCCAGCGTCGGCAGTTGAATCAGGAAGGCCGCCCCCGGGGGCTCGACGCTGTCACGTATCTCCAGCGCGCCACCGTAGCTGCTGAGAATATCCACCGCCACGGAAAGACCTATCCCCTGCCCAGGCGCGGAAGAATCGAGGCGGGCGCCGCGCTCAAGAATCACCTGGCGCATATCCTTGCTGACACCCGGACCATCGTCGGCGACCTCTATCCACACCAGCCCCTGACCGGCTCCGCCACGCACCCGCACCTGCCGCCGTCCGTATTTGAAGGCGTTCTCCAGCACATTGCCGAGCAACTCCATCAGATCATGCTCATCGCCCGCGAAGCTGAGCCCCGGCGCCAGTTCAATGCTGACCTCGATCGCCTTGTCCACGTAGACCTTGCCCAGTGCAGACAGAATACGCCGCACCACCGGCTCCACCGCCACCGGCGCAGCCAGAGGCGCACCGGGGGATTTAACCGCGCGGGAGAGCTGGTACTGCACGATCTGGTTCATGCGGGCGGTCTGCTCACTGACCAGCTGGCGGTAACGCTCGCTATCCATCTGCTCATCGGCGGCGCCACTCATCACCGCCAACGGCGTTTTCAGACTGTGCGCCAGATCACCCAGGGTATTGCGATAACGCTCGCGCTGACGGCGCTCACTCTCGATCAGCCGGTTCAGGTTATCGGTCACCGCCTGTACCTCCAGCGGGTATTTACCCTTCAGCTTATCCGCCTGCCCCTGTTCAATGGAGCTGAGGTCCTCCGCCAGGCTGTCCAGCGGTTTCAGGCCCCAGCGCATAATCATGTACTGCATCAGCAGCGCCAGGATATAAACACCGCCGAGCCAGCCCCAGAGCTGGGTGGCAAAGGCCTGAATCTCCCGATCCACGCTGTCATCGGTATGCAGGATCGACATCAGGAAGTGACGTTCACCACCCTCGCCTTCCCAGACCACCGGATACTGGAACAGGAACAAGCCATCCTCAGGCAGATGCTGGAACAGGGTCTGGCCCGGCTCCAGGTTAGGCCTGGGCAGCCGATTCATCAGATCCTCCGGCAACAGCTCCGCCGAGGGAGAGCGCCAGAGCAGCTCTCCTCCACGGGAGTGCACGGTGGCATAGAGGCCAGACTGAACCTGGCTGAAACGCGGTTCCTGCACACTGTTGGGCAGCCAGAGCCTGCCATCGCGAAGCTGCGCTTCGCCAAGCAGCAGATAGACATGCAGACGCGCCTGGCTGGCTTCTGAGGCTTTCAGGCTGTTATGAAAGGCCCGCTGCAGCGCCGCCCCGGCAAATACCGTGACGATCGGCAGCAGCACGACCGAAGCCCAGAACAGGCGCGCCTTGAGCGAGCGGGGCAGTAATGAGGAGAGCGTCATCCAGCGTTATCGGAAGCCTGCAGAACGAAGCGATAACCGAGGCCGCGAACGGTCTCGATCGGTTGCAGGGTCTGGTCCGGGTCCAGCTTCTGGCGCAGGCGGCGGATAAACACCTCAAGCACGTTGGAATCGCGGTCAAAGTCCTGATGGTAAAGGTGCTCGGTCAGCTCCGCCTTGGAGATGGTCTTGCCGGCATTAACCACCAGATATTCCAGGGTACGGTATTCGTAGCTGGTCAGCTTGACCGCCTCGCCGTTGAGCGTCACGGTGCGCGCTGTGGTATCCAGCGTCAGCGGCCCGAACACCATTTTCGGGCTCGCGTGACCGGCGGCGCGGCGCAGCAGCGCATTCAGGCGCGCTACCAGCTCTTCAACATGAAACGGCTTGACCAGGTAATCGTCGGCGCCGGCTTCGAGCCCCTCCACCTTGTCCTGCCAGCCACCGCGGGCGGTCAGAATCAGTACCGGGAAGTTACGCTCCTCGCTGCGCCAGCGGCGCACCACCTCAATACCGGAGAGCTTGGGCAGCCCAATATCGACCACGGCCAGGTCATAGGGGTATTCGCGCCCGAGATAGAGCGCTTCCTCACCATCTTCCGCTTCCTCGATGGTAAAGCCACGCTCGGTAAGCCCGGTTTTCAGTTGCCGACGCAGATCCGGATCATCTTCAACGATCAGCAGCTTCATGACGACAGCCTCCTTCAGGGGTTAAGGATCTCGCCGGAGGTCGCATCCACCAGCACATCGCGCACCCGGCCGTTATTCACCAGGCGGATCTGAAACAGGCGCTGCCCCGACCGTGTTACCTCTTCAGCCTTGACCACCTCGCCGCCGAATGCTTGACGGGCGATCTCTACGGCACGTTTCAGATCAACGCTGTTCTGCGCCAGCACCGAAGCAGCCTGGGCTGCTCCGGCTTGCAAGGGCACGACTAACATCAGGGAGAAAGCCAGCATCAGCACCTTTCCTGCTGCTTTTGCCGACCGCCTCAGTCGCGAACCAGGTTCAACTTCCCTTCGCATAACCTTAATTGATCCTTATATAACGTCCCGGATGTTCTCGGGTTCTTGTGGTATAGATCCGGTCGCGATAACGATAGCGCACAAGGTAGGCAACCGGTTTCTGATGATACTTCAGTTTACGGGGTTCGATACACTCCCGCCCCCTGTGACTGGAGCCCTGACGAACCAGGATATCGCCACCGGCAACGCCGGCCAGAGCTCCCGCAACCGCGCCCAGCGCGCTGTTGTCATGCTCGCGACCGATCAAACCACCCACAGCGGCACCCGCCAGGGCTCCCGCGATACGCGCCCGGTCCCTATCACCGGTATCAACCCGGTGATCGCGGCAGTCCTCATAGTAACGATCAGAGTGGCGGCCATGCCCCCAGATCGGTTTGACATCAAGTACCTGGCCACGATGGCGCTTGCGGTCCTTGCGGTCGTAGCGCTCATACAGTCGCGGGTATTCATCGTGCGAATTAAAACGCCCGTGTTTGTCGTAGTGGGGCCGGCCGTTAAATCCCTGGTAGGGATCATAGGGACCGGCCAGGGCCTGCCCGGTCAGCGCGACTGACAGCGCCAACCCCAGCGATAATGAAAAACTCTTCAGGTTCATGCTTACCTCCCGGGGATCTCCCCTCTGGTCAGTAATGGTGGGATATCCCGATCAACAGGGCTTTGCCAGTCTAATGGGACCTTCCCCACGGGAGGGGTTCCCTGCCCAGGTGAACGCCCTCTTCATAGCAGCCATTTTCACGCCGGGCAGATGAATCGCGCATGAACCCGCAACGGGGTTTCAGTTTTTTTGCAGTAACTCCTCAATCTCCTCGAGCGGCAGGTCAAAGGCGGCGGCAACCCCCTCGCAATAGAGCCGGCCGGCATGAACATTTAGCCCCGGCGCGAAGCCCGGCACCGATGCCAGTGCCGCCTGCCAGCCTTTATTCGCCAGCGCTTCCACGTAAGGTAACGTGGCATTGGTCAGTGACTGGGTGGCGGTACGAGCAACCGCACCCGGCATATTGGCCACGCAATAGTGGACAATCCCGTCGACCATAAAAGTCGGCTCCGCATGGGTCGTCGGATGACTGGTCTCAAAGCAACCGCCCTGATCTATCGCCACATCCACCAGCACCGCACCCGGCGGCATCAGCGCCAGCATCTCACGGGTAACCAGCTTCGGCGCCTTGGCGCCGGGCACCAGCACGGCACCGATCACCAGATCGGACTCCGCCAGCTTCTGGCGGATATTCTCGCCACTGGAATAGAGCGTTTTTACCTGTCCGTTAAACTGCTCATCGAGCTCACGCAGCCGTGGCAGAGACTTATCCACAACCCAGACCTCCGCGCCCATGCCGTGCGCAATGCGCGCCGCCTGGCCACCAACGACGCCACCACCGATCACCAGTACCTTGCCGGGCGACACACCGGGTACGCCCGACAGGAGCACGCCGCGTCCGCCCTGCTCACGCTCCAGGCAGTGGGCACCGGCCTGTACCGACATGCGCCCGGCCACCTCGCTCATTGGCGCCAGCAGAGGCAGGCCTCCATGCAGGTCTTCTACGGTCTCGTAAGCGATGGCGGTGCAGCCACTGGCCAACAATGCATCGGTCTGCGGCCTGTCTGCCGCCAGATGCAGGTAGGTAAACAGAACCTGACCTTCACTGAGCCAGGCACACTCATGCAGCTGCGGTTCCTTAACCTTGACCACCATCTGCGCTTCACGGAAAACGGCTTCCGCGTCCTCAACAATGGCCGCCCCGGCATCGATATAGTGCTGATCGCTGTAGCCGATGGCGCTGCCCGCGTCCCTCTCGACCCGCACTTCATGCCCCTGTGCGACCAGTTCACGTACCCCCATCGGCGTCAGGCCCACCCGATATTCATGAACCTTTATCTCTTTGGGAACGCCAATACGCATATAGACCTCCCGCCTTTTTCAGGCTTACTGGGTAAATTCTCTCGACAACGGCAGTGTAGACGGTCATTTTCGATTTTCACCTTTGCCGATTCCCTTCCCTCCTACCTGATGAGAAGAAAGTCAGTTTCTGCTATAATTTGCGCCTCAAAAAACTCTACCCAGTTATCGAGGGTTCCGCAGATGCCAGAGTACCGTTCCAAGACGTCCACAGCGGGTCGCAACATGGCAGGCGCCCGTGCCCTGTGGCGCGCAACCGGCATGAAAGATGAAGACTTCCACAAGCCGATCATCGCCGTTGCCAACTCCTTCACCCAGTTTGTACCGGGCCACGTCCACCTCAAGGACATGGGCCAGTTGGTCGCTCGCCAGATCGAAGCTGCCGGCGGTGTTGCCAAGGAGTTCAACACCATCGCGGTGGATGACGGTATCGCCATGGGTCACGACGGCATGCTCTACTCGCTGCCGAGCCGCGACATCATCGCCGACTCTGTCGAGTACATGGTTAACGCGCACTGCGCCGATGCCCTGGTCTGCATCTCCAACTGCGACAAGATCACCCCGGGGATGCTGATGGCCGCCATGCGCCTGAACATCCCGGTTATCTTTGTCTCCGGCGGTCCGATGGAAGCCGGCAAGACCAAGCTGGCCGATCACAAGCTGGACCTGGTAGACGCCATGGTGCTGGCGGCCGACCCGAACGCTTCCGACGAAGAAGTCGAAGCGGTTGAGCGCTCCGCCTGTCCGACCTGCGGTTCCTGCTCCGGCATGTTCACCGCCAACTCCATGAACTGCCTGACCGAAGCCCTGGGCCTGTCCCTGCCGGGTAACGGCACCATGCTGGCCACCCACGCTGACCGCGAACAGCTGTTCCAGCGTGCCGGTAGAACCATCGTCGAGCTGGCGAAGAAATACTACGAAGGTGGCGACGAGCGCATTCTGCCGCGTGCCGTCGGTATCGAGGCGTTTGAAAACGCGATGACGCTGGATATCGCCATGGGCGGTTCCACCAACACCATCCTGCACCTGCTGGCGATCGCCCAGGAAGCGGAGATCGACTTCACCATGAAGGATATCGATCGCCTCTCCCGCGTGGTTCCGCAGCTGTGCAAGGTCGCGCCAAACACCCAGAAATACCATATCGAAGATGTACACCGCGCCGGTGGCATCATGGCGATCCTCGGTGAGCTGGACCGTGCCGGCAAGCTGCACACCGATGTTCCGACCGTTCACTCCGCCACCCTCGGCGATGCACTGAACGAGTGGGATATCATGCGCAACCCGACGCCGGAAGTGGTCGAGTTCTACAAGGCAGGTCCTGCCGGCATCCCGACCCAGCAGGCGTTCAGCCAGGCGACCCGCTGGCCGACCCTGGATGGCGACCGCGAGAACGGCTGCATCCGCTCCCTGGAAAATGCCTTCTCCCTGGAAGGTGGTCTAGCCGTGCTGTACGGCAACATCGCGCTGAATGGCTGCGTGGTTAAGTCCGCCGGTGTCGACGAGTCGATCCTGGTGTTCGAAGGCCCGGCTCACGTGACCGAGTCCCAGGACGAAGCCGTTGCCAACATCCTTGGCGACAAGGTCAAGGCTGGTGATGTGGTCATCGTCCGCTACGAAGGCCCGAAAGGCGGCCCGGGTATGCAGGAGATGCTGTACCCGACCTCCTACATCAAGTCCAAGGGCCTGGGCAAAGCCTGTGCGCTGCTGACCGATGGCCGCTTCTCCGGCGGTACCTCCGGCCTGTCCATCGGCCACGCCTCTCCGGAAGCGGCTGCCGGCGGCGCTATCGGCCTGGTACAGAATGGCGACCGTATCCGCATCGACATCCCGAACCGCACCATCGACGTGCTGGTGTCCGATGAGGAGCTGGCCAAGCGCCGTGCCGAGCAGGATGCCAAGGGCTGGAAACCGGCTGCAGAGCGTCCGCGTAAGGTTTCCGCAGCACTCAAGGCCTACGCCAAGCTGGTCACCTCCGCCGATACCGGCGCGGTGCGCGACCTGGAACAGCTCGACTGATCAGCCAGCTGAATATCAGGCACAAAAAAAGAGCGGCTTCGGCCGCTCTTTTTTGTTTCTTCAATTCGCTTGAATCATCCTTCGTCCTGCCTTGCATTCCGCTCATCATTCAGACCTGACCAACGGTAACAGCGACCACCGCCGCGTTTAACGCCGGTATCGGTAACGCCGGGAAACTCGCCCTTGCGTACCGCGTTGAGAAAGGCGTGACCCAGTTTTACCCGGTCACCGATCCACAGCTGCTCCCAGCCGGGACCATAAATTTCGGGGAAATGAAATTCTCCGGCATCACGGACGTGCAGCCGGTTTTGCAGTTTTTTGCGCAAGGACTCATCCATAAAACCTCCGCATAAAAGATCCGCATCGACCGCAAGGTGAGACCTACATCAGCTCCGTTACCGCCAGCCAGATCAGGCGCAGCGCCAGCAGCGTCACCAGCGTCTTGAAGATAAGACTGAAGCGCTCGGGCGGGATTTTCTTCAGCAGGTTCAAACCGATCCAGGTGCCCAGTGCGCCACTGGCGATCATCAGCAGTGACAGCCCCAGCCAATCGATAAAGCTGAAGCCGATAAAGCTGAATACCGCGGCCTTGAGCATATGCTGCACCGAGAGACAGGTGGCAAAGGTGCCCACGGTGCGGAAACGGTCAAAACTGTTGCGGTGGATAAAAGCCCCCACCATCGGACCGGTAGCGCCGACGAAGACGGTGAGCACCGTGGTCAGGGCACCCATCAGCATAAAACTGGCTTTGGAAAGCTCATGTTTGCTGAGCTTGGGGCCCCAGACCAGCCAGAGGATAAACAGACCGATACAGAGCTGGATCGTCACCAGCGGCAGTTGAACCACCACCATCGACGCCAGAATGGCGCCCGGAATCGCGCCCGCTGTAAACAGCCCAGCCATACGCCAGTCGATATGTTTGCGCATCATCAGCGCGCGGTTGGCGTTGGAGCCTAACTGCACCAGCCCATGCACGGGGATCAGCGCGGTAAGGGGTACCATCTGCCCCATCACTGCGAGTAGAAGCAGGCCGCCGCCAATACCCATGGCGGCGGTCAACATTGAGGTGAAACCAGCGGTAACGATCAGCAGCAGCGCTTCGGCAAGGGCAAGATCCGGTGGTAACAATCCGCTCACGCGGACTCCTGCATCGCCTGCATCACCTGGGTCGCCCAGCTCATGCTGTGACGGTAAGCGACCTCATAGAACTGGCGGTCCAACAGCTTGCGCAGATGCTCGAACTCGCCACGCTCGTAGTGCTCAACTTCCTGCAGGATCTCGCCGTAGCTGCCCTCACGGCTGATCAGCGCATCCTTGATATCCTGGCGCAACGGCACCTGGTCCATCAGCTCCTTCATGTCGATATCGAGCATCACATCAAGCTGGGACAGCAGGCCTACGATAAAGTGGTTGATCGGCTCTTCGCGCCCGGCCATCTCGGCCAGCAGCTCGCACATACGGCCACGCTGCAGCATGTTGCGGGTCAGATCATCCGGCTTGTCTTCATCGTTATTAGCGAGAAACAGCATCACCCAGCGGCGGATCTGCTCCATGCCCAGCAGCGCGATGGCGTGAGAGAGTGAGGTAATTTCTTTGCGCAGGTTGAACGCAGCCGAGTTCACAACGCGCAGGATACGATAGGTCAGCGCCGGATCG
The DNA here is from genome assembly GCF_900108065.1 of Marinobacterium lutimaris. Lineage (GTDB taxonomy): Bacteria > Pseudomonadota > Gammaproteobacteria > Pseudomonadales > Balneatricaceae > Marinobacterium_D > Marinobacterium_D lutimaris. The sequence goes on from NZ_FNVQ01000005.1 coordinate 448,339, forward strand.
TTCAGAGCGATCTCTTCCACCGACTCCGCCGTGGCGCTGGGGCGCTGAAGCTCGGTCAGCAGCTGAATCAGCAGCACCTTGTTGCCGGACAGTTTCTTGCCGCGCACCGGCTCAGGCTTGCTGAGGAAGTAACCCATGTATTTCTCGAAGCCCATCTCCAGGCAGATACGGAACTCTTCCTGGGTTTCCACCTTGTCGGCCAGCAGTTCGAGCTGGAAGGGCTTCAGTTTCTGCGCCAGGGTCTGAACATTCTTCAGCCCCAGCTTCTGGATATCCAGTTTCAGCACATGGACGATATTGAGCACGGCGCCAAAGCGGGGATCGCGGGGATCATAGTCGGCCAGCGCCAGGCGATAGCCATCGTTGGCGAGGCTTTTGATGCGTTCAATAAAGGCCGGCGTGAACTTGGAGTGGCCCAGGATCTCGATCACGAAAGCGTGGCGGGGCAGCTCGGGCATATCATTGTCGAGCAGGAAACTGTCGGTCACCTTCAGAAAACAGGGCAGATTCTGTACCTGGCCCCCCTGGCTGATACTCGAGTAGGTACCCAGCAAAACCCCCAGGGTCGCGTCCTTGTCTTTCAGACCTTCGATGAAATTGCCATCCGGATCGCGGAAAAGCAGCTCGAAGGCGGCAACATCCTGGCTTTTGGTGTAGATCGGCTGTCGCGCCATCAGCACGGACAGTTTTTCCGCACCCTCGATCTCCTTGCTCGTGCCCACTGATTCACCCCTTAGTATCACTGGCAATAGGATTTGAGGAAGACCCCTAGTATACCCAAGCTTACGGGCTTGTCTTCCATGCCGAATACGAATCTATGTGAACAGCTAATAGCATGATCTTCATAGTTCAGCCCGCAAAATCAGGGCTGAGCACGCAGTCCATGCTTGAGCACGACAATCACCGAGTAAACCAGCTGATCAGCCCGTTCGCTCAGGGAAAAACAGTCCGGGCGCTGCAACCAGCTCATGATCATTCCTTCGAGCATCACTTTCATCATCATGGAGCCGGCATCGGTGTCCAGTTCGGCGGGCAACTGCCCCTTCGCCTTGGCGTTTTCCAGGGAGCGCACTCGACGTTGATGCAGGGTTTCCTGGAACGCCTCCATCGGCTCGGGGATCTCCCGCGGGGTCTTCATGGTGGTTTCCTGGATGCAGATGATGATCATGCGGCGGAACTCTTCATCACGCTCCACACTGACAAGTACCAGCTTCAGCAGGTCGACCAGTTTACCCAGGGGGTCGCTTTCATCTTCCGATTCGGTCGCCATCCCCAGCACATTGACCGGCGCGGAATAGCGCTCCCAGATCGCATTAAACAGATCCCACTTGTTCTTGAAATGCCAATAGATGGCACCCCGTGTCACGCCCGCGGCTTTCGCTACTTCGGTGAGACTGGTGTTTGAAATCCCCTGATCGGAGAAAAGCTCTAGGGCCTTGAGCATTATGTGAAGGCGCGTGGCTTCCGCCTCTTCTTTTGTTCTTCGCACTTTTTGATCACTTAACGTTTTTTTACTGTGCCAACAGTTTACATACAAACGTGGATGTATGTAAAATCCTAATCTTAAGTGATCCATGTCAGTATATGTTGCTGATCCCCCCTTTTCTCAGATCGCGAACTACCGGCTTTTTCTAACGAGGACATCATGGAAAGAACTTTCAATTCATCTCGTCGCTGGCCTCTGGTTGTCGTCAGCAGCCTGCTGATCGCCCTCGCCGGCTGCCAGGATTCCAGCGAACAACAGGCAGGCGCCGAGCAGCCTCCCGCTCAGGTTGACGTGGTCACCCTGAACGAACAGCCGGTAGATATTAAAGACACCTATGCGGCCAGGGTTTCCGCCTTCCGCACCGCCGAGATCCGTCCTCAGGTAGAAGGTATTATCCTCAAGCGCACCTTTGAAGAAGGTAGTGAAGTTCAAGCCGGCGACCTGCTGTACCAGATCGACCCAGCCGTCTATGAAGCGGAACTGGCCAGCGCCAAGGCACAGCTGGCAGTGGCTCAGGCCAACGCCCAGAGCAGCAAACTGCTGGCAGAGCGTTATGGTCAGCTGGTACAGAGCTCTGCCGTCAGCCGTCAGGAAGCCGATGACGCCGCCGCAGCCTGGAAACAGGCACAGGCACAGATCCAGTCAGCCCAGGCTGCTGTAAAAAGCGCTCAGATCAACCTGGATTACACCGAGATCACCGCGCCGATCTCCGGCATCATCAGCCGCTCCAACATCACCGAAGGTGCGCTGGTATCCGTGGGCCAGAGCCAGGCGCTGGCCACCATACGCCAGTACTCGCCGGCCTACGTAGATATCCGCCAGCCAGCGACCACCGCGCTGAAAATGAAACGTGACAGTAACGACCGAAGCGTACACCTGACACTGGAAGACGGTACCACTCTGGAAGAGGTCGGCACGCTGAAGTTCTCCGAGCGCAGCGTCGATGAAGGCACCGGCACGGTCAACGTACGTGCGGTCTTCGAAAACAGCGACGGCCTGCTGCTGCCGGGCATGTTCGTGCGCGCTACCGTTGTGCTGAGCCACCGCGACAGCGCACTGCTGGCACCTCAGGAAGGCGTGATTCGCCAGCCGAACGGCTCTGTAATCGCCATGGTCGTCAACTCCGACAACGTCGTGGAGTCTCGCCCAATCGAAGTTGAAGCCGCCATCGGCTCCAACTGGCTGGTCAAATCCGGACTTGAGGCGGGTGAAAGCATCATTGTCGCCGGGCTGCAGAAAATTCAGCCGGGTGCATCCGTGGTTCCCCAGGAGCGTGGTAAACCCGCAGCTCAGAATGGCGAAGGTCAGTAAGGAGCTTTTGATTCATGGCCAGATTTTTCATTAACAGACCGATCTTCGCCTGGGTCATCGCCATCGTCGTTATGCTGGCGGGCGCCCTGTCGATCATCGAGCTGCCGGTTCAGCAATACCCGACGATAGCACCGCCGGAAGTTCGTATCTCTGCGAGCTACCCGGGTGCCTCGGCCGAAACCCTTGAAGAGAGCGTTACCCAGGTCATTGAGCAGAACATGACCGGGCTGGATAACCTGCTGTACATGTCCTCCAACAGCAGCAACTCCGGCAGCGCCACCATCTCACTGACCTTTGCACCGGGTACCGACCCGGATATTGCCCAGGTACAGACGCAGAACAAACTGGCGCTGGCAGAAACTCTGCTGCCGGAAGCAGTGCAGGCACAGGGTGTCTCTGTCACCAAATCCAGCACTTCCTTCCTGATGGTGGTGGGGCTCTACTCGCCCGATGGTTCCTACAGCAAGGCTGACCTGTCTGACTTTGCCGAAAGCACCCTGAAAGATCCGCTATCCCGTACTTCCGGCGTCGGTGAGATTCGAGTCTTCGGTGCCCAGTACGCAATGCGTATATGGCTGAACCCGGACAAGCTGACCTCTTTCGGCCTGACCCCGCCGGATGTAACCGCAGCCATCAGTGCGCAGAACGCACAGATCACTGCCGGCCAGCTCGGTGGCTTGCCTGCCGTTTCCGACCAGCAGCTCAACGCACCGATCATCGCCCAAACCCGTCTGGAAGACGTAAACCAGTTCAAGGACATCCTGCTCAAGGTGGAACAGGATGGCTCCCAGGTTAAGCTGGGCGACGTAGCCCGCGTGGAACTGGGCGCTGAAAGCTACGCGGTCGACAGCCGTTACAAGGGGCTTCCGGCCACCGGTATCGCGATTCAGCTGGCCACCGGCGCCAACGCGCTGGATACCGCAGAAGCGGTACGCGCCACCGTTGATGAGCTGAAAGCCTTCGTGCCCGAGGGCATTGAGGTTATCTACCCGTACGACACCACACCATTCGTAGAGATCTCCATCGAAGAGGTGGTTCACACCCTGTTCGAAGCGATTCTGCTGGTCTTCCTGGTCATGTACCTGTTCCTGGGTAACTTCCGGGCAACATTGATCCCGACCATCGCCGTACCGGTGGTACTGCTCGGGACCTTCGGTGTTATGGCTGCCTTCGGTTACAGCATCAACACCCTGACCATGTTCGGCCTGGTACTGGCGATCGGTCTACTGGTGGATGACGCCATCGTTGTGGTGGAAAACGTCGAGCGTGTCATGGAGGAGGAAGGGCTTCCGCCGAAAGAAGCGACTCGCCGATCGATGGATCAGATCACCAGCGCACTGATCGGTATCGCCCTGGTACTGTCGGCGGTATTTATTCCGATGGCCTTCTTCAGCGGCTCCACCGGCGCGATCTATCGTCAGTTCTCACTGACCATCGTATCCGCCATGGCGCTGTCTGTACTGACCGCGTTGATCCTGACGCCAGCGCTCTGCGCCACCATTCTCAAGCCACCCAAAGAGGGCCATGGCCAGAAGGGATTCTTCGGCGCGTTCAACCGTTTATTCAACCGCTCCAACGATAAATACGGCCAGGGTGTACGTAAAACGATCAATGCGCCGAAGCGCGTAATGATGGTGTTCGTCGCCATGCTGGTGGGCCTGGGTTACCTGTACACCAAGCTGCCCAGTTCCTTCCTGCCGGAAGAGGACCAGGGTCTGTTCCTGACGCTGGTGCAGCTGCCTTCAGGCGCCACCCAGGAGCGTACCATCGAGGTAATGAAGCAGATCGAGGCGTACCTGGAAACGGAAGAAAATGCGCAGGAGTATTTCACCGTATCCGGCTTCAGCTTCGCCGGTCAGGGTCAGAACATGGGCCTTGCCTTCATCAACCTGAAGCCCTGGGATGAGCGTACCGACCCAAGCCAGTCCGCTCAGGCGATCATTGGCCGCGCCTTCGGTGCCTTCAGCCAGATCAAGGATGCGCAGATCTTCCCGATCAACCTGCCGCCAATTCCTGAGCTGGGTACTGCATCCGGTTTCGACATGATGCTGGTAGACCGAAACAACCTGGGCCATGACGCACTGCTGCAGGCACGTAACCAGATGCTGGGTATGGCTGCCGAGGATCCGCGCCTGACCGCGGTACGCCCGAACGGCATGGAAGATGTACCAACCTTCCATATCGATATCGACTACCAGAAGGTGGAAGCACTGGGTCTGAGCATCGCTGATGTAAACAGCACGCTGAGCACCGCCTGGGCCTCCAACTACGTCAACGACTTCGTCGACCGCGGTCGTATCAAGAAGGTCTACGTACAGGCTGATGCGCCTTACCGCATGCTGCCGGACGATCTGAACGACTGGTACGTGCGCAACGATCAGGGTGAGATGGTGCCGTTCTCGGCGTTCGCCTCCTCGTCCTGGGATTACGCACCGTCTCGCCTGGAGCGTTATAACGGTGTGCCGTCCATGAATATCCAGGGCCAGGCTGCACCGGGTTACAGTACCGGTGATGCGATGCTGGCGATGGAAGAGATGCTGCCGAATCTGCCTGCGGGCCTCGGTATCGAATGGACCGGCATGTCCTACCAGGAACGTCAGGCCGGCAACCAGGCGCCAGCGCTCTACGCTCTGTCGATCCTGATCGTGTTCCTCTGCCTGGCGGCGCTGTATGAAAGCTGGTCCGTACCCTTCGCGGTCATGCTGGTAGTGCCCCTGGGTGTACTCGGCGCGCTGGTTGCAGCCACGCTGCGCGGACTGGACAACGACGTGTACTTCCAGGTTGGTCTGCTGACGACCATCGGTCTGTCGGCTAAGAACGCGATATTGATCGTCGAGTTCGCCAAGTCGATGTACGATCAGGGCATGGACCTTACCAAGGCAACCCTGGAAGCCGCCCGCATGCGTCTGCGCCCGATCCTGATGACCTCACTGGCGTTTATCCTCGGTGTGACACCGCTGGCGATCAGCTCCGGTGCTGGTGCCCAGAGCCGTCACGCCATCGGTACCGGGGTTATCGGTGGTATGCTCGCAGCCACCTTCCTGGCCATATTCTTCGTACCGCTGTTCTACATTCTTGTAATGAAGCTGACGGGTGCCAAGCGGGCAAACCATGCCGAGGAGCAAACCGCAGAATGATGACGATGAAACCCTTACCTTTGATACTGGCCGCCGCCCTGCTGGGCGGCTGCTCCCTGGCCCCGGATTACCTGCGCCCCGAAGCGCAGAGCGTTAACGAGTGGCAGAACGCCGATCAGTCGGACCAGATCTCATCCGCCGAGACCGGCTGGCGTGACCTGTTTGCCGACCCTGCCATGCAGCAGGTGGTGACACTGGCACTGGAAAGCAACCAGGACCTGCAGATCGCGCTGCTGAACGTGGAGCGTTACCAGGCTCAGTACCGTATTCAGCGCTCTGATCTGTTCCCGTCGATCTCGGCAGATGGCGGCGGTACGCGACAGCGTATTCCGACCACCTACTCCGGTGCCGGAGAATCAAGCATCTCCAGCCAGTACAGCGCCACCGTGGGGCTGACCTCTTACGAGCTGGACCTGTTTGGCCGCGTGCGCAGCCTCAAGCAGCAGGCGCTGGAAGAGTTCCTCGCCCAGCAGCAGACCCAGCTCAGCACTCAGCTGACCCTGGTCGCCAACGTCGCCAACGCCTACCTGAACCTGGTGGCGGATAACGACCAGCTGAAGCTGGCCATGGAGACCCGCGATATCGAGGCCGATAACCTGGATCTGGTCGAGAAACGCTACAACCTGGGCGTCGCTTCCGAGCTGGAGCTTTCCCAGGCGCGCGCCTCCTACGAGGATGCGGAAGTCCGCCTGGCCCAGTACCAGCGCCTAACCAAGCTGGACCGCAATGCACTGACCCTGCTGGTCGGCGCACCGCTGCCGCAGGGCTGGACTCCTACCGAGTCTCTGCAGGCTGTGGCCATCGGTGAAGTCCAGGCGGGCCTGACCTCTGACCTGATCAACCGCCGCCCGGATATCCTCGCAGCGGAATATCAGCTGCGTGGCGCCAACGCCAATATAGGTGCCGCCAAGGCCGCGTTCTTCCCCAGCATTAGCCTGACGGCCAATGCGGGCACCATGAGCAGCGACCTGGATAACCTGTTCGATCACGGCAGCGACACTTGGCTGTTCGCCCCGAGCATCAGCCTGCCGATCTTCAATGCCGGACGCCTGAGCGCCCAGCTGGATACCTCCGAGATCGATCGCGATATCGCCCTGGCCCAGTACCAGCAGAGCATCCAGACCGCCTTCACCGAGGTGTCCGATGCCATCGCCGAGCGTGACGGTTATGCCCAGCAACTGGAAAGCCAGCAGCGTGCCGAAGAAGCCTACCAGCGCTACTTCGAAATCGCCGAACAGCGTTATCGCAACGGCGTCGACAGCATGCTGACCCGCCTGGATGCCCAGCGGAACCTGGTCTCCAGCCAGCAGGCCAGCATCACCGCCCGTCTGTCACTGCTGCAGTCCCGTGTCGACCTTTACCGCGCCCTGGGCGGCGGCTGGAAGGAACACACCGAGACGGCTGAGGCTCCGGCTGAAGCCGAAGCTGCGCAATAACGCTCAACCGAGCATGGCCGCCCTCAGCTTCAGGCTGGGAGCGGCTTCCTCCCCTCCCATCTCCGCTCTATCCCCACCCTGTTTTAGCCTCGCAGACTCCCAGCCTGCCTCCCTCCGATCGCTCGTAATATCACCGCTGCAGCACCGTGCTGCACATTAGGTGAGATAAATTCATCACATAGATGAACCAGATGACAGGTTGATGAAAGGTTGTCTCCCTAGACTCGCAGAATCGGTTAATCCGACCCCAATGCTTTTCTAAAGATCAGAAGAATCAAAAATAAGGAAATGCGCATGTCCACTTTCTCTTTCGCATCCCTGCGTCGCCCGCTGCTGGCTGTTGCCCTGGCCGGTGCCGCTTCTGTCAGCTACGCCCAGGGCGGCAAGCCCGAGTGTCTGGCCCCGGCCAAACCCGGCGGCGGCTATGACCTGACCTGTCGTCTCGCTTCCAACGGCCTGGAACAAGCCAGCCTGCTGGAAACCCCGATGCTGGTTAACTACATGCCCGGCGGTATCGGTGCAGTAGCCTTCAACCATGTGAACGGCGTGCGCAAAGGCGACCCCGATCTGATCGTTGCAGCCAGCACCGGTGCAGCCCTGAACCTGGCTCTTGGCAAGTTCGGTCGCCAGTACGACGCCAGCAACGTTCGCTGGGTTGGCGCCCTGGGCGTTGACTACGGTGCCGTGGTTGTTGCCGCCGACGCTCCCTGGCAGAACCTGGATGAGCTGATGAAAGAGCTGCAGAGCAACCCGACCAGCGTCGTTATCGGTGCCGGCGGTACTGTTGGCAGCCAGGACTGGATGAAAGCCGCACTGATGGCTAAATCTGGCGGCGTTGATCCGCGCTCCCTGCGCTACGTTTCTTTCGAAGGCGGTGGTGAGTCTCTGGCAGCACTGCTGGGCGGCCACATTCAGGTCTTCACCGGCGACCTGGCCGAACTCAAGCCTCAGCTCGACAGCGGCACCATCCGCGTTCTTGCGGCACTTTCCGACGAGCGTATGGATGGCGCCTATGCCGAGATCCCGACCGCCAAAGAACAGGGCTATGACGTTCAGTGGCCGATCTGGCGCGGTTACTACATGGGACCGGAAGTCAGCGATGCTGATTACCAGGCCTGGGTTGAGCGTCTGCAGGAACTGGATGGCAAACCTGAATTTGCCGAAATGCGTGAAGCGCGCGGACTGTTCCCGATGAGCAAGTTCGGTAGCGACTTTGATACTTATGTGAAAGACCAGGTCGAGGAATTCCGCGGTCTGGCCAAGGAAGTGGGACTGGTTAAATGAGTGGTGCTGCCGACCGAGTGCTGAGTATTCTGCTGCTCGGTCTGGCAGCGTTTATCGCTGTCCAGGCCAGCCAGCTCGATGTGCCCTTCAGCTATGATCCGGTGGGCCCCAAGGCCTTCCCGATGCTGTTGTCCGGCATACTCGCGCTTCTTTCCGTGATTCTGTTTTTCCGTCCCGGTCAGGGCGGTAAATGGCCCCGTGGAGCGCTGCTGCTGCGCCTGCTCGGCGTGCTGGTATTGCTGGGCCTGTACGCCTGGTTCTTTACTCTGGCGGGTTACCTTATCACCACGGCGATTACTGTCGCTGTACTTGCCTGGTTGTTCAATTCGGGTCCGGCTAAAGCGGTGATCTCCGGCGTTTTGCTGTCGATCGGCTCTTACCTGCTGTTCACCTTCGCTCTGGGCATTACGCTGCCCTGGGGTGCCTGGCTGACCTCTCTGGCCTGATTTCGGAGTAACACTCTATGTGGGATTTTCTCTTCCAAGGCTTTGCCGTCGCCGTCTCCCCGCTCAACATCGCCCTGGTCATGGGCGGTGCGCTGCTGGGTACCCTGTTTGGCGCACTTCCCGGCATCGGCCCCATCAACGGCATCGCCATTCTGATGCCGCTGGCTTACACCCTGGGTTTGCCCCCTGAATCCGCACTGATTCTGCTGGCGGGCATCTACTGTGGCTCCGAATACGGCGGCCGCATGTCCAGTATTCTATTGAACGTACCCGGCGACGCCGGTGCGGTTATGACCACCCTAGACGGCTATCCGCTGGCACAGAAAGGCCTGGCGGGACCCGCGTTGGGGATGTCTGCGATTGCGTCCTTCGTGGGCTCAACCCTGGCCATTATCGGCCTGACCCTGTTTGCCCCGCTGCTGGCCATGGTCGCCGTGAAATTCGGCCCCGCCGAATTCTTCGCACTGATGATTTTCGCCTTTGCCTCCATGTCCGCCATGATGGGCAAAGACCCGCTGAAGACACTGATCGGCGCTATACTCGGTATTATTATCGCAACCGTGGGCGTGGACTCAGGTACCGGCGTACTGCGCTTTACCTTCGATATGCCAGAACTCTATGACGGCATCGACTTTGTCGTACTGATTATCGGTATGTTCGCCATCAGCGAGATTCTGCTGATGCTGGAGCACAGCTTCGATAAGTCTTCAGACAAAGGCATGGCGCCGATCGGCCGCGTCATGGTGAGCATGAAAGAGGTGATGAGCTGCAAATGGAGCATGCTGCGCTCCGGCGTGATCGGCTTCGTTATTGGCGTGTTGCCGGGTACCGGTGCTTCCGTGGCCAGTGCCGTCGCCTATACCACCGAGAAGCGGATCGTCGATAAAGAAGACACCTTCGGTACCGGTGATATGCGCGGTCTCGCAGCCCCTGAAGCAGCTAACAACGCTGCTGCTGCCGGCTCCTTCGTACCGATGTTGACCCTGGGTATTCCAGGTTCCGGTACCACAGCGATCCTGCTTGGCGCGCTGATGCTCTATAACATCCAGCCTGGACCTATGATGTTCAGCGAGCAGCCGGTGATTGTCGGCGGCCTGATCGCATCTCTGTACCTTGGTAACCTGGTACTGCTGGCTCTGAACCTGCCGCTGGCTGGCGTCTTTGCCCGCGTGCTGACCGTACCCAAGTGGATACTGGTACCCTGCATCGCCGTACTCGCGTTTGTCGGTGTGTTCCAGTTGCACTCGGACCTGCATGCCATCTATCTGATGCTGATCATCGGCGTCTTCGGTTACCTGCTGCGTAAGTTTGGCTTCTCTCTGGCCCCGATCGTTCTTGGCTTCGTCCTTGGCGGACTGATGGAACAGAACCTGCGCCGTGCGCTGGCGATCAGCGGTGGCGAAAGCGGCATCCTGTGGGAATCCGCACTCTCTATCGGCCTGTGGATTGCCGCCATCATCGTGATGGTTGCCCCCTGGCTGCTGGGCCGCTTCAAGTCCAAGGCTGTCGCGGCTAAATAAGCCGGCAGCCGCCTCCAGGCACCCCAAACGGTCGGGACTCTTCCCGGCCGTTTTTATTTGTGGGTTGCCCACTAAACATCCGGCTGAACGCTCAGGGCTCTGGCGTGATCGTCTCCTGCCAGCGTTTGAGGAAGGCGGCTCGCCGTAGCGGATCGACAAACGCCAGCAGGCTGGCGTTAAGGGGAATTGGATAGAGGTGATCCCCCACCTCGTCACGCAGGCGCTGAGCGGTGTAAGGCCCGACCACATCGGGCCGGACACTGAACAGCGGCGTCTCTCCCGCCATCACGCTCTGCCCCTCCTGGCTCAGCAGAAAACCCACAAACCGGTAGGCCGCCTGCGGATGCTCGGCTTCGCGATGCACAAACGCGGTACGCATCATCACAAGCGAATAGTCATTTGGCACCTGGACCACCACTTCCGGATGGTTCTGCGCCCAAACCATCGCGTAGGATCCAAGGATGTTGTAGGCAAGCCAGTATTTACCCGAACTCAACCCTTCCAGCATCTCCTTGGAGCGCGCGGACTCGTGCACGCCAACCTGCCCCATCGCCGCCACCAGGTCCCACATCTTCGGTGTATAGCGGGCATCCTGCTGAGACAGCATATCGCCGATACCACTGTTAAGCGGTGAGTAAGTGACGACCTTGCCCTGCAGCTCTTCCCGGTGATTCAGCAACAGGTCCAGCAGATCCTGATGGGTGGAGGGCGGCTTCATGGCCGCGGCAAGATCCAGGCGATAAGCCATGACAATGGGTTCAAAGGTGAATCCGAACAGCTCCTCCCGCCACTTGGCCCAGGCAGGCCACTGCCGGGTTTCTTCGGTGTCGACCCGCTGGGCGAAACCCTCGTTGCTCAAAGCCATCTGCCAGGGCATGGCAGAGCTGATCACCACGTCGGGCGCAGACTTGGCCGTTCTGGCGAAGGTATCGGCCATCAGCGTTGAACGATCCCGATAGTCGAGCGTTATATCTGGATTATTTCGCTGAAAAAGCGCCAGTACCGGTTCAAATACATCACGATCCAACGCGCCCTCAATAATGAGGGTTTCGGAGTGAGCAGCACCCCCAAACACAGCCAGCAGCAGAGGAAGCAGAGCACGCCGGACACAACGAGCCAGGGCTGAGCGACAATGACTGTGTTGCCCTGCCAGAGGTTCACGCCTGATCATCAGCGCCTCCCTGCGGAAATTGCACACACACCCTGAGCCCCTGAGGTTCGCAGGTGCTCAGCCTCAATTCTGCGCCGTGGCGCTCGGCGATGGATGCGACGATCGCCAGCCCCAGCCCGGAGCCCTCGGTCCCCTGAAGGCCAGCCCGCTCGAACGGCGCTATCCAGCGTTGCGGATCAGTCTCTGTACAGGGTCCGTTGTCTTCCACCCACAACGTGATTCCATCCGCTGTACGGCTTATTCCCGCAGTAATAAAAGTCCCCTCCGGGGTGTAGCGCAGCGCATTGTCGATCAGGTTGCCGATCAGCTCATGCAGCGACCAGGCTTCCCCCTTGAGCCAGATATCGGTTTCGGGAAGCTCGGCACCAAGATCATGCCCCCTCGCCTGCTGTCGGTCCGCCCACTCCATCAGACTTTCTCTCACCAGGGCGGAAAGGTTGATACTCTCCAGGTCGGCCTGGGATACCTGATGCCGGAGCCGGGCGAGATTCAGCAACTGCGCGGCCAGACGGCTGGTACGCCCGGAGGCCTGGCAAATCGTCTCGAGGGCCTGCCGCCAGCGCTCTGGATCGGCGCTGCCAAGTGCCAGTTCGCTGGTATTCTGCAGCCCCGCCAGCGGCGTGCGAAGCTGATGCGAGGCATCGGCGATAAAACGCAGCAACGCCTCCCGGTGTTGATCCTGACGTTCCAGCAGATGATCCAGGGTATCGGTCAGTTCACGCAGCTCAGAGGGTACATCCACATGCAGTGCGGAGTAGTCATCCAGCTTGCGACCTCTTAGCACCTGCCGCAGCCTTCTGATCGGCATCAACCAGGCCCGCATGACAAAGACCAGTATCAGACCGGTGATCAGCATCGTCATCGCAATCCGGGTCAGCGTGCCTCCGACCAGCGTTTGCGCCAGGGCTTCACGTCCTTCGGTGGTGTGTGCAACCCAAACCTCGACGGGCTCCTGAGTTTCCCAGCCAGCAGAGCTGACTTCCCTACCGTGCAACCTCAGCGAACTACCCTGAAGCTTTATATTGGCAAACACAGGAGCCTTTTTGATCTGGGTACGCATACGTGATGTGATGGGCAGTTGAACGTTGGAGGTGATCGACTCCCCCTGGGCCCCGATCAGTTGATAGAAAACGCGCTCCTGCCAGCGAGTGGCAAGAATCTGTAGTGCCGACGCCGGCATCTCCAGCATCGGCTTGCCATCCGGCCACTGGATCGCTTCGGCAATGGCCAGGCTAGCGGCTTCCAACTGGCCATCCAGTGCCTGATCCGCCGAGCGCTTGGCGCTGGCCCAGGCTTCAATGAGCAGCAAACCGCCCAGGCAAAACATGATGACACACCACCAGAGTGCGAGACTGCGCTTGAGAGACTGCGCCACCTAGCCGTCGGCCTCTTCAAGCCGGTAGCCCAACCCGCGTACGGTGCGGATCTCGGTGCCACTACCCTGCAAACGCTTACGCAGCCGGCTGATATAAACATCGAGCGCATTGGCGCCCACCGCTTCAAAGCCAAACAGGCGCTGTTCCAGCGTCTCTCGCTGCACGATCTTGCCGGCATTGAGCAACAGCCCTTCGAGCAGATTCAGCTCTCTGCGTGGAAGCTCGATGTACTCCTCGCCCACGAATGCCATCGCTGAATCCACATCCACCCGTAAACGCCCGAGACTAAGCACATTCTGCAGGCGCTGCTGGCTGCGCCTGAGCAAGGCACGCACACGCGCTTCCAGCTCGATCAGTGAAAAAGGCTTGGTAAGATAGTCGTCGGCGCCCAAGTCCAGCCCGCGGACGCGATCGTCCAGGCTGTCTCTTGCCGTCAGCATCAGCACCGGAGTGGCATCCTGCCGCTGCCGCATCAGTTTTACGATCTGGCTGCCGTCACCGTCAGGTAAGCCCAGGTCCAGCAGGACCAGGTCGTAATTCACCAACGACAGGGAGTGGGCAGCATCACTGCAGCGGGAAAAGTGATCCACCACATGTCCCTGCTGACGCAGCGATGAACCGATGCTCTCGGCCAGCAGCGCGTCATCTTCTATCAGGAGTAAATGCATAGGGTTGCGGGTCTTTATTCGATATTCTGGATCTGCTCACGCATCTGTTCGATCAGCACTTTGAGCTCCACTGCCCTCTGCGTGGTCGCTGCAACGATAGACTTCGATGACAGGGTGTTGGCTTCGCGGTTCAGCTCCTGCATCAGGAAGTCCAGGCGTCGGCCGATCGGGCCTTTCTGACCAAGTACGCGCCGTACCTCCTGCACATGGGTGTCGAGACGATCCATCTCTTCATCCACATCGGCGCGCTGAGCGATCATCACGATCTCCTGCTCCAGGCGGGAAGGATCGATTTCAACACTGACATCGGCAATTTTGGCGCGGATCGACTCCCGCTGAGCCTCAAGGATCTTCGGCATCAGCGAGCGCACTTCGGCGACGATATCGGAGATGCTGTCCAGGCGCTGGTTGACCAGCTGAGTGAGCTCCTGCCCTTCTCTTTCACGTCCAGACGCCAGATCCTGCAACGCCGCATCAAAAAGCGTCAACGCCTCCGTCTTCACCTCTGCCATATCCACTTCGGTTTCGCGAAGAACGCCGGGCCAGCCCAGCACCTGGAAGGTGTCCAGAGGGGCGGAGTCTGGCATAAGACTGCGCACCTGGGCCGCTGCAGCGATCAGGTCGCGAGCACGCTCTTCGTCGACGCTGCAGGTCTGGGCCGCCGCCTCGGGAATAAAGCGCAGGGTGCACTCCACCTTGCCGCGACTGAGGCCGTTGCGCAGTTTTTCGCGCACCTTGCCCTCCAGATCTCGCAACGTTTCCGGCAGCCTCAGATGCGGCTCCAGATAACGGTGATTAACTGAACGGATCTCCCAGGTGAGCGTGCCCCAAGCGCGATGCGCTTCCTGACGGGCGAAGGCGGTCATGCTACGTGTCATATTCGGTCGATCTCTATTAAAATTAGGGATTCGCTTTTGAGCCATATTAACAGCCCCGGCATCAAGCCTCTATCGACCGGGGAACACACCAAACAGGGTATATACATGTCTTCCACGCTTTCCGAACAGCTGCAGAACCTGGGCCTGAAAAAAGTACGCCCCAGTGGTCGTGAACTGGACCAGATGCGCGAAGTCCGCATCACCCGCAACTTCACCAAACACGCGGAAGGCTCGGTGCTGGTGGAGTTCGGCGATACCAAGGTGCTCTGTACCGCCAGCGTGGACCGTGGCGTACCCCGCTTCCTGCGCGGCTCGGGCTCGGGCTGGGTCACAGCCGAGTACGGCATGCTACCCCGCTCCACCAATACCCGCTCAGACCGTGAAGCAGCGCGCGGGAAACAGGGCGGCCGCACCGTTGAGATCCAGCGCCTGATCGGCCGTTCACTGCGCGCCGCTATGGACCTGAAAAAGCTGGGCGAGAACACCATCACCATCGACTGTGATGTACTTCAGGCCGACGGTGGCACCCGCACGGCCTCCATCACCGGTGCCTTCGTCGCCCTGCAGGACGCGGTCAATGTACTGAAGAAAGACAAGAACGGTGCCATGAAGGGTGACCCGATCAAGCATCAGCTTGCCGCTGTTTCTGTGGGCATCTATGAAGGCCACCCGGTGCTCGACCTGGATTACGCGGAAGACTCAAAAGCACACACCGACATGAACGTGATCATGACCGCCAGCGGTGGTTTCGTTGAAGTTCAGGGTACCGCCGAGGGTGAACCGTACACCCAGGACGAACTCAACGCCATGCTCGCACTCGCCGCCAAAGGCATCGGTGAACTGGTCAAGATCCAAAGTGCTGCGCTGCAGGAATAAGCGGCGCTGCATCAGATAGTAAAAAAGGAGCCATCGGCTCCTTTTTTTCATGCTGCTTGGGTTCAGATATCGATGGCGTAATCGATAATCAGCGGGCAATGCTCAGAGAATCTGTGATCCCGGTCGATGCGGGCCGCCTTGATGCTCTTACGCAGATTGGCGGTAGTCACCTGGTAGTCAGAGCGCGCGCCCTCATTCAGCGTCCAGGCGCGGTTGTAGTCCGGCCACCAGGTGTATTGACGCTCAGCCTTGTTAACCTCACGGAAAGCGTCCACAAAGCCCATCTCGCCATAGACTTCGTCCATCCAGGCACGCTCTTCCTCAAGGAAGCCGGAAACTTTCTGGTTAACGTACCAGTTGCTCAGATCCATCGGTTTGTGCGCGATGTTGAAGGTGCCGGTAAAGATAAAGTCGCGACGCTTGCGCAGGGTCTTCTTCAGGTGGTTCTTGAAGTGCTCAAGGTACTCCATCTTGCTCGCCTGAGCTTCTTCACTTTTCAAGCCGGACGGGATCGTCAGAGAAGATACGCTGACCTTATCGAAGTCTGCCTGGATGAAGCGTCCCTGGGTATCGCACTGCTCGAAACCAAGACCGGTCATGATCGCCTTGGGCAGGTGACGGGTATAGATCGCGACTCCGCTGAAGCCGTCTTCAAAGGCTTCGAAGAAGTAGGAATGGTATCCCTCCGGGTGATAGCGATCTCCATCGAGCTGATATTCGCGCGCCTTCAGGTTTTGCAGACAGATAACATCGGCATCCTGCTCTACCATCCAGTCGAAAAAGCCTTTGTCGGCAGCCTGTTCAATACCCTGAGTATTGAAAGTGATCACGCGCATAGTCAGTTGTGCCTCACCCCAGCGGGAATTCGAAAAATCGAAACAACAATTGTATCGGTAAGGCGCGGAAATTTAAAATATTTACCGGCTCAAGGGCGTGAAAATAGAGTATCAGTTAGCACCGTTAAGGCCCTATGCCGGGATTCGCGGTATGATTAGCCCCCTAACCCGTCAGACGATCCAGTGGAGAGAACTATGCAGGACTACCAGCGCGACTTTATCGAATTTGCCATTAAACAGGGCGTGCTTAAATTTGGTGAATTTACGCTGAAGTCAGGCCGTAAAAGCCCGTACTTCTTCAATGCAGGGCTGTTCAATACCGGCGGCGCCCTCGCCAAGCTGGGACAGTTCTACGCCGCTGCGATCGTCGACTCAGGTATCGAATTTGATGTCATGCTGGGTCCGGCCTACAAGGGTATCCCGCTGGCTGCTGCGACCACCGTCGCCATGGCCACAGGCTTCCAGCGCGACGTTCCTTACGTATTCAACCGCAAGGAAGCCAAGGATCACGGCGAAGGTGGAACTCTGGTAGGTGCACCGCTTGAAGGTCGTGTGATGATCATCGATGACGTCATCACTGCCGGCACAGCAATCCGTGAGGTGATGAGCATTATCGAGCAGGCGCAAGCCAAACCTGCTGGCGTGGCTATCGCACTCAATCGCATGGAAAAGGGCCAGGGCGAACTCTCCGCCATCCAGGAAGTGGAACGTGACTACAACATGCCAGTTGTCAGCATCGTATCCCTGGAAGACCTGATCGAGTTTCTGGAAGAAAAAGGCGATATGGCCGAAGAGCTGAACTCTATCCGCCAATACCGCGAAGAGTTTGGTATTAAAAGCTGATTCGCACTTGACCGACAAGCCGCTAAGTGGTTGAATAGCAAACGATTGCCCGGATAGCTCAGTCGGTAGAGCAGGGGATTGAAAATCCCCGTGTCGGTGGTTCGATTCCGCCTCCGGGCACCACTATTTAAGAAGCTCGCATTAACAAATGCGGGCTTTTTTTATGCCCGTCGCCCGTCATTACCACCAGAAACGACAAAGGGCCCGCACACATCCATGTTACGAGCCCTTCTTTGCAGCCTCCTTGCCGCACCCTTCACGATCCGTGCGAGGGTCGAGGTCCAGCTTCCCGCTGATTAAACACGCATCCTTGCGCTCCTCATGTGATTATATTCGTTCATCACCAGCCGGATTGGTATAGGAGTTTTTCCTATTTTGGAACTGGTGTTTGATAGCTGGGCTCTGGGTATTGGCTGGTGCGGTTATGCGCAGCAGCGGCTTATATCGAGCGATCTGTGGAGTTTTTCCTGGTTGTCTAACTTAGTGCGAGCTGGCGTTCTTATGAACCTGCAAGGAGCTCTGAGGCTCTATAGGGATAGCGCTTTCTTAATCCATTTCAGAGTATTCCAGAATGAGGAGCTTGCAGTTTGTAGGCGATTAGGTCGTCGCGCTTGGCCGCCGGGCTTTGAATTATCCACCATGCTGGCTTCTATCGGCACGGGGGCGTGCCTCCAACTTCGGTGCGGTGGCACGATAGCTTTGCGTAGGAGGGGCGG
>NZ_FNVQ01000006.1 GCF_900108065.1 Marinobacterium lutimaris
TGGAAAACCGCCTCGCTGGTCGTCTGCAACCCCGAAGGGCGTGTCGTCTCAAGCGAGGAGGCGCATTCTACAGACCTGCCGGAGGGAGTCAACAGGCTTTTTGAAAAAGTTTTCAAAAAGGTTAAAACAACAAAAAACGGCCGGATCCTAAGAGGAGTCCGACCGTTTTAGTAAGCAGCCTTAGTAGCTATCAACTATCAGCTTCGGGTTCCGTCTCAGCCTGGGGGCGGCGACCGGTAAAACGGGCCATTAACAGACCAAGTTCGAACAGCAACCACATGGGACCTGCCAGAAGACTCTGGGAAATCACATCTGGAGGAGTCAGCAGCATGCCTACAACAAAGCAGCCAACAATGACGTAGGCGCGCTTTGACGCCAGGGTTTTCACGTCGGTAATACCGGACCAGACCATCAACAGCGTGGCCACGGGGATCTCAAAAACGATACCGAAGGCAAAAAACAACTTAAGCACAAAGTTCAGATAGCTGCTGATATCGGTCATCATCGCCACGTTTTCCGGACCGGTGCTGGTAAAGAAACCAAAGATCAGCGGGAAGACCACAAAGTAGGCAAAGGCTATCCCGGAGTAAAACAGCAGAATACTGGAAAGCAGCAGCGGTACCGCCAAACGCTTTTCGTGCTGGTACAACCCAGGGGAGATAAATGCCCAGGCCTGATGCAGCAGAAAAGGTATCGCGATAAAGATCGCCGCAACCAGCGTCAACTTGAACGGCGCGAAGAACGGTGAGGTCACATCCGTTGCGATCATGCTGGTGCCTTCAGGCAACAGGGCGGTCAACGGCGCGGACAGGTACTCGTAAAGATCGTTGGCAAAGTAAAACAGCGCCAGAAAAATCACGAGGACAAGAAAAACACTGTGCAGCAGCCGCTGACGGAGCTCAACCAGGTGCGAGATCAGCGGTTGTTCGGGATCGTGGTGGGTATCAGTCATCGGTGGCGGACTTCTTCACGCTATTCGCTTGCCCGGCTTCATCGCCGGTTTTGTCTGCTTGCGGAGCTGCCTGCTGAGTCGCGTTCGATGATGTAGTGGTATCCGATTCGTTATAGGCGAACGGCTTGCGCATCTCCGCCAGCTCCTCATCGAGCTTCTCTTTTTCCATGGCTGTGGTGCGTCGCAGCTCCTCAACCCTCAACTCTTCGTTGATTTCACGCTGGATATTGTTGACCGAGCGACGGATGCGCCCCAGCCACAGGCCACAGGTTTTGGCAGCCAGCGGCAGTTTTTCTGGACCAAGCACCAGCAGAGCCACTACGCCGATTACGAGCAGCTCAGCAAAGCCGATATCAAACATGCGTCGGCCTTATTTGTCCTCAGACTTCTGCTCAGTTTTAGCTGCGGTCTGATTGTTGTCGGTGAAGTTTGCGTCGTCCTTGTTCAGCGATTTTTTAGCTTCGTCCTCTTTGGCGGACTCATCGTCATTCATCGCTTTCTTGAAGCCTTTCACCGCGCTGCCAACGTCACCGCCGAGGTTACGCAGTTTCTTGGTGCCGAACAGGAGAATGATAATTCCCAGTACGATTACCAGCTGCCAGATACTGATTCCACCAAAACCCATAACTACTTCTCCACTACCGAGAGCTACTCGGACCTTGATAATTAAACCGTTACTTGTCTGCCCTGGAGGCTTTCTCTTCCAGTCCGGAGAGGTCGAACCGGCGCGCCAGCTCGTTTAAAACCGCTTCGGGTTTTTCACCGAGGTGAGAGAGAGCAACCAATGAATGAAACCACAGGTCAGCCGTTTCATAAACCAGTTCGCTGTTATCACCGGACAGTTTTGCATCTTTAGCGGCCAGGATCGTTTCAGTCGCCTCTTCGCCGACCTTCTCAAGAATCTTGTTCAGACCCTTGGCATGCAGACTGGCCACGTAGGAGGAATCCGGTGCGGCCGATTTACGCTGTTCAAGCACTTCGCCAAGCTGCTTCAAAACATCACTCATGATTACTACCCTGCTTGTCGTAGATGGCGCGGGGATCTTTGCGGACCTCATCGGTTACCTGCCACTGCCCCTGCTCATCAAGCTTGCGGAAAAAGCAGCTTTCGCGGCCTGTATGACAGGCGATACCACCAAGCTGTTCGACCTTGAGCAGAATCACATCGCCGTCACAGTCCAGGCGCAGCTCATGAAGCTTCTGCACATGCCCCGACTCTTCCCCCTTGCGCCAGAGTTTAGCGCGGGAACGTGACCAGTAGATGGCGCGCTGCTCCTGATAGGTCAGCGACAAGGCTTCACGATTCATCCAGGCTACCATCAGTATACGCCCGGTATTCACATCCTGAGCGATCGCTGGCACCAGACCTTTATCGTCCCACTTGATCTCTTCCAGCCAGTCA
This sequence comes from Marinobacterium lutimaris, assembly GCF_900108065.1. Lineage (GTDB taxonomy): Bacteria > Pseudomonadota > Gammaproteobacteria > Pseudomonadales > Balneatricaceae > Marinobacterium_D > Marinobacterium_D lutimaris. Next base: position 2,355 of record NZ_FNVQ01000006.1, read on the forward strand.
TTATTCATCTGCTTTTCCGTGTATCTGTATTCAGTCTAAGCGACGAAGAATAACCGATGATTCTGGCCCCGACCACTGTTGGTAAATCAGCGGCGCGGTCACGCGCGCCAGAGCAGCACCAAGCCCAGCACACCACTAAGCCAGCCGTACCAGGGCATTTCTTCAATCAGAATACGCCCTTCCGGCAGCGCGCTGATCACCCCAAACGCCAGCAGCACCGCACCTGCCAGCAGACCTCGACGTGCGCCTCTGCGACGGCTGGAATCCCGTTCGCTCTGCTTTTGTAGCATCAACTGCTGATTCTCATCCAGCCGGCGCATCTGCTGCAGACCGTCATACACCAGCTGCGGCATATGGGGCAGTTTGTCGAGCCAGTCCGGCGCCTGCTGCTTCATTTTTCGATATACCGCCTTCACGCCCATGCGCTCGCGCATCCACTTTTCCAGGAACGGCTTAGCGGTTTTCCAAAGATCCAGGTCTGGATAGAGCTGACGCCCCAGACCCTCGATATTGAGCAGAGTTTTCTGCAACAGCACCAGTTGCGGCTGCACCTCCATATTGAAACGTCGAGCGGTCTGGAACAGACCCAGCAGCACCATGCCGAAAGATATATCCTTCAGCGGCTTCTCGAAGATCGGCTCGCAGACACTTCGGATCGCGGTTTCGAAGGCATTCACATTGGTGTTCGCCGGCACCCAGCCGGAATCGATATGCAGCTGCGCCACCTGGCGATAGTCGCGCTTGAAGAAGGCCAGGATATTGCGTGCCAGATAGCTCTGATCCTCTGGTGAAAGCGCACCGATAATGCCGAAGTCGACGGCGATGTAACGGGGGTTATCGGGATCTTCACAAGCGACGAAAATATTGCCCGGATGCATATCGGCATGGAAAAAACTGTCGCGAAAAACCTGGGTGAAGAAGATCTCCACTCCACGCTCCGCGAGCAGCTTCATATCTACGTCACGTTGTTTCAGCTGCTCCACATCGGCTACCGGCGTACCGTAGATCCGCTCCATTACCAGCACCTGCTGACGGGTCAGATCCCAGAATATCTCCGGTACGTAGAGCATCTCGGAGCCTTCAAAGTTACGCCGCAGCTGGGAGCCGTTGGCGGCTTCCTTGCGCAGATCCAGCTCATCGAAGATGGTCTGCTCATACTCGTTTACCACCTCGACCGGGCGCAGCCGGCGCCCTTCTGCCCAGAGCTTCTGTACCAGATGCGCCAGCATATAGAGCAGACCCACGTCCTGGCGGATCACCGAAGAGATACCCGGGCGAATCACCTTGACCACCACTTCCTGGCCATTATGCAGACGCGCGCCATGCACCTGGGCCACCGAAGCGGAAGCGATGGGATCAACGCGGAACTCGGCGAACAGTTCACTAACCGGCTTACCCAGCGAGCGCTCGATAATGTCGCGCGCCTGGTCGCTGGCAAAGGGCGGCACCCGGTCTTGCAGACGGGCCAGCTCTACGGCCAGATCATCCGGCAGCAGATCTCGCCGCGTCGACAGCATCTGTCCAAACTTGATAAACACAGGCCCCAGGGCTTCCAGCGCCAGACGCAGACGCTCACCGCGCGGCGCCCGTGCGCGGATAAACCAGCGCGAAGGCAGGAATAGCAGGAAGAAGCGCAGGTAGCGCGGAATCGGCGCTTCCTGAATAAACGTATCTAGGCGGTAAAGCGCGATAACGCGCGCGATCCTGATCAGGCGAAAAACGGTTCGCACGAAGATAACTCCGGTAAAAGCGAAAAACGAAGGGGATTATCCAATAACCGGTTGTACCAGGCTATGCGGTCGATTCCACGACCTGGTTACGGCCCCTTTCCTTGGCTTGATAGAGGGCGGCATCGGCCCGGGAAAACAGCGACTCGGACAGATCCCCGACGTGAACCTCCGCCACGCCCAAAGAGATTGTCACCCGAACAGGTTCGCCACGGAAGTTAAACGGACTTGCCGCGACTGCTTCACAGAGTTTCTCCGACGCCGCCCGCGCATCCTCGAGGCCGGTGGAGGGAAACAGCACGACAAACTCTTCACCACCGTAGCGGGCGATAAAATCGCTGCTGCGGATATTTTTCTGCAGCACTCTGGCTACCAGGCGCAGCACCTTATCGCCAGCGAGATGGCCAAACTGGTCATTGATCGTCTTGAAGCGGTCGAGGTCGATAACCGCTACCGAAAACGCGGTGCTATAACGATCCCAGCGCTGCAGCTCGGCCGCAATGCGGTCGTCATAGGCGGCGCGATTGGGCATCCCGGTAAGCGGATCTGTGCGCGCACGCAGCTGCTCCTCTTCCATACGGGACTTCACCCGGCCGGTCTCGATCTCCATCTGGTCGACCTTATCCAGCAATGACTGATAACGCAGTTCCATGCGCTGCTCTCGCGCTTTCTCCTGCTCACGGAACTCATCCATGGTTTTCACAATGGAACTGAGCTGAAGCGCTACTTCACGCTTGAGTTCGGCCAATTCCGTGGAGGTGTGCACGCTCTGCTGCAGCCTGCTGACATCCTCACGCATTCTGACGTCCATCTGCTGCTGGGCAGCAAAGGCGGTGCCCTCCTCGGCGCGGCTCTGGGTCAGAAACTCCTGCACATAGGCCAGCTGCTCGTTGAGGTTCAGCAGGTAGTGTTCAAACTCGCGATGCTCAATACCACTGGAAAGCCGGGCCAGCTGAACCAGCTGCGCCAGCACTTCCGGTATATCCACAGCCTTGAGGCCAGACTCCACCCGCTGGATCAGCTTGCGCGCCAGCGACAGCCCTGCGGATTCCACATTTAGCGCCTCTATCAGCAGCAGCATCTCTGCCGCGACACGGCTCTCCAGCAGCTCAAGGTCAAGATCCGCGGCATCCTGTCGCCCGTTCAGGGCATAGGCCGCTTCATTAGTCTCTGGCAGCAAACCTCTCTGCAGATCGACTATTTCGAGCAACAGGGCGGAAAGCTTGTGGAGGTGTGCTGTGGCCTCAGGAATACGGCGTTCGGTACATTTGAGCACATTGGAGAAGGGTTCGCTGTCACTGAGCTCGCGCAGCTGCCCGAGCCAGCCCTCCAGCCCCACACGCAGTTGCTGGGAAACAGATAGGCGCTGGCTTTCAAGCAGTTTGACCTGTTTCTCGATATTGCGAAAAACCCTGTTGAAGCCGCTGCCGGGATCGGCATCGCTCAGTTGCTCGGAAAGCTGCTGCAACTCAAGATCCAGTGCTGGGGACTGACCTTTGAGCCCGAACATCAGCTGCCCGGCCAACCCTTTGCCACGAAGGTCAGACGCCTCCTTTGCCCGGACCAGCTGTTCGTAGTCCCGGGCCAGCGCCTGATATTTTTCCTGCCAATCGACCTGCTCTGATGTCACCGAGCTGCTCCATCTAAAGACGAACTCTGCCGCCAGCCTCTTACTGTGCAAGCAATATACCACGGCCATACGGCAGAAAATAAAAAACCGCTCACTATGGAGCGGTTTTCTGCTTCAGGTCAGCGGCTGGAAAACGCTTAGTTAGCGCGTTCCTTGTTGACCAGGTAATCCACTACTTTAAGCATCTGTTCGTGACCACCGGCGCTGCCGGCTGTGACCAGATACTTACCGTCAACGATCATCGAAGGAACACCCTCGATCTGATAGCCGCGGGCCTTGGAGTCGCCCTGTTTCAGCTTCATGTTAACGGCAAAAGAGTCGTACTGTTTGCGGAACTCGTCCGGTTCGACACCGTAATCGGCGTAGAAGTCGGCCAGATCATCTACGGAACGCATACGCTTGCGCTGCAGATGGATCGCATCAAACATCGCTTTGTGGGTTTCGTCTACTTTACCGAGCAGCTCGGCAGCGTAGTAAGCACGTGCCAGCGGCTCCCAGCTGCGACCAAACACCACCGGGATGGTGACCAGTTTTACATCATCAGGCTGTTCCGCCGTCCAGTGCTCCAGCAGCGGCTCGAAGTTGTTACAGTGCGGGCAGAGGTAACCGAACATCTCGACCACTTCTACCACGCCATCATCCGTGCTGGTTGGAACAGGCTGCGCCAGCCGTTTGTACTGAACACCTTCCTGGTATGCCGGGTCAGCAGCCCAGGCGGTAATCGAGAAACAAGCCGCCACGATAGCAAGCACCCATTTCTTCATAAGTCATGATCTCCGGTTTAAAAAGCTTGAAAGCAAAGACTGGCATCGACGACATTAGTTCCCCAGCCCCACCTTCCCACAGAAAGATTCCATAGAAAGAACTAAGGCAGCCGAAGCTGCCCTAGTGTAAATGCCTATCGCTGGCTAATGCTAATCAGTGCAAGCCCTGAACGTACTGGGAAACGGCTTTCATTTCTGCTTCGTTCAGCTTGACCGCGATATCCTGCATCATGCCGGCCGGATCGTTAGCACGTTCGCCAGCGGCGAACTTGTTCAGCGTGCTTTCCACGTAAGTGGCATGCTGACCGCTCAGAGACGGGAAGCCAGCCGCGTTGTTGCCCTTGCCGTTCGGGGAGTGGCACGCGGTGCACGCCGCTACGCCCTTATCGGCGATACCAGCACGGTAGATTTCCTGACCGGCCGCTACCTGATCAGCCGCTGCCTGGCCAATCTGAACATTCTGGCTGGAGAAGTAGGCAGCGATATCCGCCAGATCCTGCTCGCTCATGCCGTTAAGCATGCCAGTCATTTCGACCACGGTACGCGCACCGCCCTGAATATCCTTCAGCTGTTTGAGCAGATAATTTTCGTTCTGCCCCGCCAGTTTCGGGAAGTTGGGAGCAGGACTGTTACCGTCTGCGCCGTGACATGCAGCACAGACTGCAACTTTCTGCTGGCCCGCCGCCGCATCGCCTGCCGCATGAGCAACACCGGTGATACCGAGGCTTACCAGTAAACTGATCAGAATTTTGTTCATGGATTAACCCAGACCCCTGTAAGACAAATTGTGTTCGTTCACGCCGTGAATTTCGGCGAAACATCCATAATCGTGTTATCCCTGACTGGAGCACAACCCAGATCGCGGGTAAAATTGGCGGCATTATAAACCAATAACCCTACAAACTGGAACGTATATGTTCGTAGGGGGCCAGACAGCGAATCCACATGTCCTCCACCGAACCGGTCATCCGTTACAACTCCGCACGCTACCTCACCAGCGCATCCAAACTCAATCAGTGCCCTGAAGATGAGGGTGCCGAAGTCGCCTTTGCCGGCCGCTCCAACGCCGGCAAATCCAGCGCCATCAACGCGCTGACTCAGCAGGGCCAGTTAGCCCGTGTTTCGAAGACACCGGGCCGCACCCAGCTGATCAATTTCTTCGATCTGAATATCGAAGGGATGCGCCTGGTCGACCTTCCCGGCTACGGCTACGCGAAAGTGCCGATCGCCCTGAAACAGCACTGGCAGAAGCATCTCGACGCTTATCTGCAACATCGCCAATGCCTGCGTGGCGTGGTGCTGGTGATGGATATCCGCCATCCAATGAAAGAGTTCGATGAGATGATGGTGAACTGGTGCGAAGTCACCGGCGTCCCCCTGCATGTGCTGCTGACCAAGTCAGACAAACTGAAAAAGGGACCCGCTCAGAGCACCCTGCTGTCACTGCGCAAATCACTCAAGGAAGCGCTGGGCGACAAGGTCTCTGTACAGACATTTTCATCGCTGAAAAAGAGTGGTGTAGACCAGTTGAGAGAGCGTCTCGACAGCTGGTTTCTGCCTGCTGAGGACGAGTAAAAACAGCATTTCGGCTGATTCAGATCAATCAGCAAACCGCTGAAACAGCCGCTTTAGCTCAAGAAGCAAAGCGCAGATAAAAGAAAACCCCGGAACCGTGAAGGGGAGGAACGGTGCCGGGGTCAGTCGATTTGTCATGACAGGGAAGCCACTTTTCTAACTCGCTACGTCCTGAACTCTCGCGGCTTCCAGTTACTGAGAGCGTGCTGCGACACTAAAGTTCCGTAACTGATCAAAAAATTCGCAACCCTGTTCAAAAAACAGGCATCAGTGTGCCTGTTCCCAGTTATCGCCCGCTTCAGCCTCCACCAGCAGCGGCACATCCAGGCTCGCCGCCTGCTCCATCAGCGGGTGAACCTTGGCCATAAACGCCTCGACCTCTGACTCTCGCACCTCGAACACCAGTTCATCGTGTACCTGCATGATCATGCGGGCATCGAAGCCGCTGTCGGTGAGCCAGTCATCCACTTTGACCATCGCCTTCTTGATGATATCCGCTGCGGTTCCCTGCATGGGGGCGTTGATCGCGGTGCGCTCCGCCGCCTGACGGCGCATCGGGTTACGGGCGTTGATCTCCGGCAGGTAGAGGCGACGACCAAAGATCGTTTCGACATAGCCCTGCTCACGGGCGCGCTCGCGAGTATCATCCATGTAGCGCTGCACGCCCGGGTAGGTTTCGAAGTAGTGATCGATATAGGTCTGGGCGTCTTTACGACCGACACCGATCTGCTTCGCCAGACCAAAGGCGGACATGCCGTAGATCAAGCCGAAGTTGATCGCCTTGGCGCTGCGACGCTGATCGGTGGTTACTTCATCGACCTTCACCTTGAATACCTCGGCCGCCGTGGCCCTGTGGATATCTTCGCCCTGGGCAAAGGCATCCAGCAGCCCCTTGTCGCCGGACAGGTGAGCCATGATACGCAGCTCGATCTGTGAGTAGTCCGCGGCGACAATCTTGTAGCCTTCAGGGGCGATAAACGCCTGACGAATGCGACGCCCTTCGGTGGTACGCACCGGGATGTTCTGCAGGTTCGGGTCGGAGGACGAGAGTCGTCCGGTCGCCGTGTTGGCCTGATGATAGGAGGTGTGAATACGGCCGCTGGCCTTGTTGATCATCAGCGGCAGCTTGTCGGTGTAGGTCGACTTGAGCTTGCTAAGGCCACGGTGCTCGATAATCACCTTGGGCAGCGGATAGTCCAGCGCCAGCTCCTGCAGCACCTCTTCCGCAGTGGAGGGAGCACCTTTGGGGGTTTTCTTCTTCACCGGCAGGCCCTGCTTCTCGAACAGGATCTCCTGCAGCTGCTTGGTGGAGCTGAGATTAAACGGGCCGCCCGCCAGCTCATGGGCTTCCAGCTCCAGTTCGGCCAGACGCTTTTCGATCTCCTTACTCTGTTTCGCCAGCAGCGTCGCATCCACCAGGGCGCCGTTGCGCTCGATACGCGACAGCACCGGCACCAACGGCAGCTCGATATCGTGCAGCACCTTGATCAGGTCACCTTCGGCCTCCAGTTTCGGCGTCAGGGTTTCATGCAGGCGCAGGGTGATATCGGCATCTTCCGCCGCGTAGGGTGAGGCCTGTTCCAGTTCGATCTGGTTGAAGGTGAGCTGCTTCTTGCCCTTGCCGGCGATGGTTTCGAAGCTAACCGTCTCATGATTAAGGTAACGCTGCGCCAGGGAATCCATATCGTGACGGCTGGCGGTGGAGTTCAGCACGTAGGACTCCAGCATGGTATCGGAGCCAAGCCCACGGATCTCGATGCCGTACTTGGCCAGTACATTCATATCGTACTTGATGTGCTGGCCGATCTTTTTCAGCTCTTCGCTTTCCAGTAACGGTTTCAGCTGCGCCAGCACGGCGTTGCGATCCAGCTGATCCGGCGCGCCGACATAATCATGGGCCAGCGGCACATAGGCGGCCTTGCCCGCTTCCACGGCGAAGGAGACGCCGACCAGCTCCGCTTCCATATAGTTGAGGCTGGTGGTTTCGGTGTCGAAAGCGAAGCTGCCCGCTGCACGCAGTTTGTCGAGCCAGCGATCCAGCTCCGCCTGCTCCAGCACCGTTTCATACTCTGTCTCGATAGCAGCGACCGGTTCCTCGGCTGCGGTCAGCCCTTCATCTCCGGCCTCTTCCAGCTCACGCACCCAGCTCTTGAACTCGAAACGCTGGAACAGATCAATCAACTTGCCACTGTCCGGCGCCGGCAGAGTGATATCGCCCAGGCCCACATGCAGCTCCACATCGGTCTTGATGGTGGCCAGCATGTAGGAGAGCTCCGCCATCTCGCGGTTCTCTTCCAGCTTTTTCGGCATCGACTTGGCACCACGGAAGCCGAGATCCGGAATCTTATCCAGATTCTCATACAGATCCTTGATACTGCCGATCCCCTGCAGCAGCGCCAGCGCGGTTTTTTCACCCACGCCCGGTACGCCCGGGATGTTATCCACCTTGTCACCCATCAGGGCGAGATAGTCGATAATCAGCTCCGGCGGAATGCCAAACTTCTCCTTCACCCCATCCACATCCATCAGGGTGTCGGTCATGGTGTTGATCAGCGTGACCTTGGCATCAACCAGTTGCGCCATATCCTTATCGCCGGTGGAGATCACCACGTCGCAGCAGGAGGCTTCCGCCTGGCGCGCCAGCGTGCCGATCACATCGTCGGCCTCGACCCCCTCTTCAACGAACATAGGGATACCCATGGCGCGGATAATGTCGTGAATCGGCTCGATCTGGTCGCGCAGGTCATCCGGCATCGGGGGGCGTTGCGCTTTATACTCGGGGTACACTTCGTCGCGGAAGGTTTTGCCCTTGGCGTCGAACACCACCGCCACCGGGCTGTCTGGATACTGCTTGAGCAAACTGCGCAGCATAGAGGTCACAACACGCACAGCGCCGGTCGGAAAGCCCTCCGCCGTTCTCAGGTCCGCCTGCTGGGAAGCAAAAAACGCCCGGTATAAATAGGAGGAGCCGTCAACTAGAATAACGGGTGGTTTCTGTGCGCTCATCGGTGTATCCATCGCCAGGTGGGTGTATATCGGGACTTGTTCGGCCCGTCGCAAAGGCCCACAATCATAGACAAATCAGGCCGCTTCGACCAATGCGAAACGGCCACAGCTAAACAGGAAGATAGCGATGAAAAAAGCGATTCTACTGGCAGGTCTGCTGGCATTGGCGCCTGTGGCCCATGCGGAGGTCGTCACCGATACGGAAACCAGCGAGCCTGAGATCAGCATCTCCCATGATGGAGAAGCCACCTATTACGAATACACCATCAATGGGCAGGTTCGTGAAATCAAGGTTGTCCCCAAGGTGGGCAAGCCGTACTACCTGGTACCCGCTGACGGGTCCGATGAATTTATCCGTGCTGACAAGTCGCAGCTCCTGATCCCTAAATGGGTTATTTTTCGCTGGTAATTATCCACCGTGGCAGTCTATACCCCCGTAACCGAGGCCCAGCTTGATAAGCTGCTGGCCGACTATGATCTGGGCCGCTGCATCGACCTGAAAGGGATCGATGGCGGTATCGAAAACACCAACTACTTTGTCACGCTGGAGGCAGACGGAGAGCAGACCCAGTACGTACTGACGCTGTTCGAAGAGTTCAGCTACGACGAGATGCCGTTCTTCGTCGAGCTGGGCAAATGGCTGGCGGAACGCGGCGTGCCCGTGCCCTACGCCATCGAAGACCGCAACGGTATCGGCCTGAAGCAGCTCAACGGTCGCCCGGCGTTTCTGCAGCCGCGTTTCCATGGCGGCCACGTAGACCAGCAGGATCTGACGCCGGCCCACTGCGCCAGCATCGGCACCGCCCTGGCCAAGCTGCACCTGGCCGGCAAGGACTTTTTCCTCACCCGCCAGGCCCACCGTGGCGTGTTCTGGTGGCGCCGTGAAAGCGCCAGCATCCTGCCGCGCCTGAGCCAAGAGGATGCTGCGCTGCTGAGCGAAGAGGTACGCCTGTTCGACGAACTGCGTGAACAGCACGCCGACGAGATGCCCATGGGCATCATCCACGGCGATCTGTTCCATGATAACGCGCTGTTTGTCGGCGAAAATGTGGATGCCATTCTGGATATCTACAACGCCGCCACCGCCTACCTGTTGTTCGACCTGGCCATCGTCGCCAACGACTGGTGCGTCAACCCGGATGGCAGCATCGATACCGCCCGCGAGCGGGCTCTGCTCGATGCTTACGCCGCGGTTCGACCGTTCGAAGCGATCGAAAAACAGGTCTGGCCGCAGCTGTGCCGCACCGCCGCCATGCGTTTCTGGCTTTCCCGCCTGATCCCCTGGCTCGGTATCAGCCAAGCATCGCGCCAGGGCGGCGAGATGAAGCTGAAGGATCCGGATGAACTGAAACGGATTCTGCTGAGCCGCATCAAGCAGCCTTCCAGCCTCTGAAACGGGCCCTTCGGGGCCCTTTTCCTGTATACTTTTCCAGTATTTCGCGACTTCGCTATACTGCGCCTTTTCCTTTTCTACTCTCTTACAAAGCTGCACAGACCCAATGGACGTTACCCACATCATCGACTCGCTCAACGATGCCCAGCGCCAGGCGGTCACCGCCGACGTCAAAAACCTGCTGGTGCTGGCCGGTGCCGGTTCCGGCAAGACCCGCGTTCTGGTGCACCGCATCGCCTGGCTGATCGAAGCCGAAGGCATCTCGCCCTACTCCATCATGTCCGTGACCTTTACCAACAAGGCCGCCCGCGAGATGCGTGGACGTATCGAACATCTGCTGGGCCTGAACACTCAGGGCATGTGGGTCGGCACCTTCCACGGTCTGGCGCACCGTCTGCTGCGGGCACACTGGCAGGATGCGGGCCTTAGGGACAACTTCCAGATCATGGACAGCGATGACCAGCTGCGCCTGATCAAGCGTCTGTGCAAAGAGATGAACCTGGACGAAACTCGCTGGCCGCCGAAGCAGCTGCAGTGGTACATCAACGCCCAGAAGGATGAAGGCCTGCGCAGCCACCATATCGAGCGCTCCGGCGATATGTTCCAGGACACCATGGTGCGCGTGTACGAAGCCTACGAGCAGGCCTGCGATCGCGGCGGCATGATCGACTTCGGCGAGCTGCTGCTGCGTGCACTGGAACTGCTGCGCGACCGGGCTCCTGCGCTGCTCAAGCACTACCGCGAGCGCTTCCGCTACGTACTGGTGGACGAGTTTCAGGACACCAACGCCATCCAGTACGCCTGGTTGCGCCTGCTCTGCCAGGGTGAAGACAAGCTGATGGCGGTGGGCGATGACGACCAGTCGATCTACGGCTGGCGTGGCGCCCGTATCGAGAACATCCAGAACCTGCCGGAGCACTTCCCCGGTACCGAAACGATCCGCCTGGAGCAGAACTACCGCTCCACCGGTACCATCCTGAACGCGGCCAACGCCGTGATCAGCAACAACTTCGGTCGCCTCGGTAAGCAACTATGGACCAGCCTCGGTGATGGTGAGGCACTGAGCCTCTACGCCGCGTTCAACGAGCAGGACGAAGCGCGCTTTATCGTCGACCAGATCAGCAAATGGGTCGAGGATGGCAACCGCCGCGACGAAAGCGCGATTCTCTACCGCTCCAACGCACAGTCGCGCGTGCTCGAGGAGATGCTGATCCGCGCCGGGATGCCCTACCGCATCTACGGTGGTCAGCGCTTCTACGATCGCCTGGAGATCAAGAACGCCCTGGCCTACATGCGCCTGCTGGCCAACCGCGATGACGATACCGCCATGGAGCGGGTGATCAACGTGCCTACCCGTGGCATCGGCACCCGCACCATCGAGCAGATCCGCGAGCACGCCCGCGCCGAAGGTGTCTCCATGTGGCGCGCCGCCAACGAGATCATCGAGTACGGCAAACTCGCCGCCCGCGCCGGCAACGCGCTGCAGACGTTTATCGACCTGATCAACAGCCTCGACTCCGACACCACGGAAACCGAACTGCACGAGCAGACCGAACATGTGGTGAAACACTCCGGCCTGATCGAGCATCACGAGAAGGAAAAGGGCGAGAAAGCCCAGTCCCGCATCGAGAACCTTGAGGAACTGGTCACCGCCGCACGTCAGTTTGCCGGTCAGTGGCAGGAAGACGAGACACCGGAAGGCTTCAACTCAGTGCTCGCGGCCTTCCTCGACCAGGCAGCACTGGATGCCGGTGAAGCCCAGGCCGATGTAAATACCGACAGCGTCCAGCTGATGACCCTGCACTCCGCCAAGGGCCTGGAGTTCCCGCTGGTGTTCCTGGCCGGCATGGAAGAGGGTCTGTTCCCACACAGCATGTCCGCCGAGGACCCGAACCGCCTCGAAGAGGAGCGCCGTCTCTGTTACGTGGGCATCACCCGCGCCATGCAGAAGCTCTATCTGACCTATGCCGAGTCCCGTCGTCTGCATGGCCAGGAAAACTACAACCGCCCCTCCCGGTTTATCCAGGAGATCCCAGCCGAGTACGTTGAAGAGGTCAGACTCAACGCCAGCGTGCGCCGACCTTACGGCAGCAGTGGTTACCAGGATGACGGCGGTTCACTGTTCGGCAGCTCATCAAGCCTGAGCAGCAGCGAGATCCCGGAAACCAGCCTGAGCCTCGGTCAGCGTGTGCGTCACCCGAAGTTCGGCGAAGGCTTTGTTACCAACTTCGAGGGCAGCGGCCCAAAAGCACGGGTGCAGATCAACTTCGATTACGAAGGCAGCAAGTGGCTGGTGGTGGGGTTTGCAAGGCTGGAGGCGCTCTAAGCCTGAGCAACCGGCTAAGTCTAGAAACAATAAAGGTCCGCAATTGCGGACCTTTATGCTTTTTATCTCTTTATCTGACGCCCACCAAAACAGCCTAGCGCACCCATTTCCCCTTCTGTGCAGCCGAGCATCGCAGACTGAAAGAGAAATAAGGGAAGGGCTGTCTGAGCCGCGAAGCGGCGACTTACTTTAAGGTGAGGTGTCGACCCGCTTTTTCAGGCTAGAAGCACAGGGGAGTCGGCGCAGCCGACCAAACAGCAGGGGCGGTTTGGGATTGTTAAGGGCCTTGTCCGTCACAAGGCCCTTAACTCGCCAGCAGGCGAAACCTGCGCTAGAGAATGAGTGCTGAGGTTCAATATTCAGGTCCGTTAGGACCATCAAACCGCCAGATACTGCCTGATCAGTTCATCACTCAACTTATCCATGCTGTCCGCCGCCATGATGCGGCCGCGGTCTAGGATGGCGAAGCTGTCGGCGTATTTACGTGCGAAGGGCAATTTTTGCTCTACGAGGATAACGGTGAGGCCATCCTCCTCCATCAGGCGGCGGATAACCTCGCCGATCTGGGCGACGATGTTGGGCTGAATTCCCTCGCCCGGTTCATCCAGAATCAACAGCCTGGGTTCGATCACCAGGGCGCGGCCGATCGCCAGCTGCTGCTGCTGACCGCCGGAGAGGTCACCGCCACGGCGGTTTTTCATCTCCTTGAGTACCGGGAAAAGTTCGTAAATACGTTCGGGGATGGTTTTCAGGCCATCCTTGCGTACGGCCAGGCCGGTGCGAAGGTTCTCCTCCACCGTCAGCATCGGGAAGATCTGCCGTCCCTGGGGCACGTAGCCGATGCCGTGGCGGGAGCGCTGTTCGATGCTGAGTTTGGTAAGCTCGGCGCCGTCTTCCAGCTTGATCGAGCCGCTTTTCACCGACTCTTCGCCCATGATGCACTTCATCAGCGTGGTTTTACCTACACCGTTACGGCCCATGACACAGAGACACTGCCCCTTGGGGATCTCCAGGTTCAGATCCCAGAGCGTGTGGCTTTCGCCGTAAAACTGATTGAGTTGTTCAATGTTCAGCATCAGTCATCCTCTCCCAGATACACCTTGATTACCTCCGGGTCTGCGGAGACCTGATCCATGCTGCCCTCGGCCAGTACACTGCCCTGGTGCAGCACGGTCACGTTGCGGGCGATAGAGCGGACAAAACCCATATCATGCTCAACTACCACCACCGACTGCTTGCCGGCCAGGCCCGTAAGCAGCTCGGCGGTGCGTTCCATCTCCTGTTCGGTCATGCCGGCCACCGGCTCATCCACCAGCAGCAGACGCGGCTTCTGCATCAGCAGCATGCCGATCTCGAGCCACTGTTTCTGGCCGTGGGAGAGAATACCTGCCTGGCGAGTTTCCAGCGCCTTGAGGCCGATGATCGCGAGTACTTCATCGATGCGGTCGTAGTGCTCGCCGGCGAGGCGCGAGCGCAGCGATGGCAGCACCCGCTTGTCCGCGGCCATTGAAAGCTCCAGGTTTTCGAACACCGTCAGTGCCTCGAACACCGTTGGCTTCTGGAACTTGCGGCCGATACCGAGGGTGGCAATCTCCGGCTCGTTCATGGTCAGCAGATTGTGGCGGCTGCCGAACCAGACCGAGCCCTCATCCGGCGTGGTTTTACCGGTGATGATATCCATCATCGTGGTTTTACCGGCGCCGTTGGGGCCGATGATGCAACGCAGCTCGCCATCATCAATGGTCAGGTTCAGGTTGTTGATCGCCTTGAAGCCGTCGAAGCTTACGCTCACGCCTTCCAGGTAGAGAATCGGGCCGTGGCGCACATCCACCGGGGATTGCGTCGGCGCGAGGAAATCGAAGACCCGGTCACGACGGGTCAGCTCCGTCATCAGATTCATGCCGCAGCCTCCTGTTCAGTACCGCTGTTGGCGGGGCTATCCGCCTTTTTCTTTTTACCCAGGTTGGCGAACAGACCGGCGATCCCTTTCGGCAGGAACACGGTCACCAGCACAAACAGTGCGCCGAGGGCGAACAGCCAGGCGTCTGGCATCACACCGGTAAACACGGTCTTGGCGTAGTTGACGATCAGCGCACCGATCACCGCGCCATACAGCGTTGCACGACCACCCAGGGCCACCCAGACCACCACTTCGATGGAGAACAGCGGCGAGAATTCGCTGGGGTTGATGATGCCGACCTGGGGCACATAAAGTGCACCAGCCACGCCCGCTAACATTGCAGATACCACGAATACGAACAGCTGTACCCGCTCTACGCGGTAACCGATAAAGCGTGTCCGCGCTTCGGCATCACGGCAGGCCACGCTGACACGACCCAGCTTGGAGCCCACGATGGCACGGCAGATGATGTAACCCAGCGCCAGCGCAATGCCAGAGGCGATAAACAGGCCGAGTCGAGCACCGTCGGTACGCAGATCGAAACCGAGGATATCCATGAAGTCGGTCAGACCATTGTTGCCGCCGAAGCCCATTTCGTTACGGAAGAAGGCCAGCATCAGCGCGAAGGTCAGCGCCTGGGTGATGATCGACAGGTAAACGCCGGTCACGCGGGAGCGGAACGCCAGGTAACCGAAGACGAAGGCGAGGATGCCCGGCGCCAGCAGCACCATGATGAAGGCGAACCAGGCCATATCGAAGCCGGACCAGTACCAGGGCAGCTCCTGCCAGTTCAGGAACACCATGAAGTCGGGCAGATCCGGGTTACCGTATACGCCGCGATCACCGATCTGGCGCATCAGGTACATCCCCATGGCATAACCGCCGAGGGCAAAGAAGGCGCCGTGACCCAGGCTGAGGATACCGAGATATCCCCAGACCAGATCCACCGCCACCGCCAGCAGCGCGTAGCAGAGGTACTTACCCATCAACGTGACGGTGTAGGTGCTCACGTGCAGAGCGCTGTCCTGCGGCATCGCCAGGTTAAGGAAGGTTACCAGCGCCACCGCACCCAGCAGCACGCCGAGGAAGGTCAGGGTGGAGCGTTCGGTGAACGGTCGGGTCAACCAGGACTGGCTGTAATTAACTGCATGCGCCATGGATCAACCCTCCGCCGCACGGCCCTTCTGCGGGAAGAGTCCGCGCGGGCGTTTCTGAATGAACAGGATGATGAACACCAGTACCAGGATCTTGGCGAGAACGGCTCCCGCCCAGGGTTCCAGCAGCTGGTTGATGGTGCCGAGGGTCAGGCCAGCCACCAGGGTGCCCCAGAGGTTACCCACACCGCCGAAGACGACGACCATGAAAGAGTCGATGATGTAGTTCTGGCCCAGGTTCGGACCCACGTTGGTGATCTGTGACAGCGCCACGCCGGCAAGACCGGCCACACCGGAGCCCAGGGCAAAGGTCAGGATGTCGACGCGGGTCGCCTTGATCCCCATGGAGCGCGCCATGGCGCGGTTCTGGGTTACAGCGCGCACCTCCAGGCCGAGGCGGGTCTTGCGCATGATCAGCATCAGGCCGAAGAACACCACCAGCGCGAAACCGATGATGTAGAGACGGTTCAGCGTCAGGCTCAGGCCTTCGTTGATCATAATGGAGCCGCTCATCCACTCCGGCGTAATCACGGTGCGGTTCAGCGGAGAGATAACGGTACGAACCAACTGCTGCAGAATCAGGCTGATACCGAAGGTCGCCAGCAGGGTTTCCAGCGGACGTCCCTTGAGGTGCTGGATTACAGTACGTTCGATCGCCACGCCAGCCAGCGCCGCCACCAGGAAGCCGGCGGGAATCGACAGAATCAGCGCCAGACCCGGCTGGCCCGGCAACAGCTGCTGCATGCCCCAGGTGGTGTAGGCGCCGAGCATGATCAGCTCACCATGGGCCATGTTGATAACACCCATGACACCGAAGGTGATGGCAAGGCCAATCGCCGCCAGCACCAGTACCGAGCCCAGCGAGATACCGAAGTAGAGCGTCTTCGCCGCATCGTTGATCTTCAGCTTCTGCTCGATGCTCTCCAGCGCCTTCTTGGCCGCAGCGGCCAGTTCGGCGTTATCGCTGTTGGCGGCGCTGTTCAATGCCGCGCGGGCATTGGAGTTCAGACTGCCGGAGAGGACTTCTACCGACGCCAGGTCACCCTGCTCGACAACACGGTAGATCGCCACGGCCTCCTGCAGTGCGGCCTTTACCTCGGTGTTCTCTTCCGCGCTCATGATTTCGCTGAGGCGCTCAACCTGGCTTTCGCCAACGCTGCCACGCAGGTCGCGGGCGGCGGCCAGTCGCTTCGCCGGATCCTCCACGGTCAGGTCGATGACAGACAGAATGCCATCGAGCTGACTGCGCAGAGCGTTGTTGATACGGATGCTGTCCAGGTCACGCCGGGAGACTTCGCCGAGCTCTTCGCCGCTCAGTGCATCGGCCACGGTCCAGTTGCGGCCGCGGTTGGTCAGCACGATGACGAACGCACCGGTCTCTTCGTTGCGTGCCAGCTTGCCATCAGAGAAGGCTTCCAGCCATTGCCGCGCACGTTCGTCGCCGCTGGCCGCGATTTCACTGATGATGTCACCCTTTTTAGCGTTGGGCGCATCGGCCAACTGCTGTAACAGGGATTGCGCCTGTGCATCGTCCGCCTGGGCGGAAAACGCAAACAGGGAGAGCAGACAGGCAGTCAGAAGCAGTCTGAGCGACCGGGTGATCCTCATGGTTGCATCCTATCTTTGAGTTAATTCGAAATGGATCTGTCCCAGGCGGGACGGAGGGCGCAGGCACCGGGCCGTTATCGACCGGCGCCTGCGAGTATCGCTACAGCAGACAGTTACTCAGCTGCACCTCAGTTGGAAGCGACTTTCTCGGCACCACCGCAGGTCTTTTCAACCACGTTGTAGTTACCGCAGAACAGCGGCTTGCGCCAATCGCTGATCAGGTCCTTGGAGCCCGGCAGGAAGTCAGACCAGGCATCGCCAGCCACGGTGGACGGGGTTTCCCAGACGACGGAGAACTGACCGTTGTCCTGGATCTCACCGATCAGCACCGGCTTGGTGATGTGGTGGTTCGGCATCATGGTGGCGTAACCGCCGGTCAGGTTCGGTACGGATACACCGATGATAGCGTCTTTGACTGCGTCAACATCGGTGGTACCGGCTTTCTTCACCGCTTCCAGCCACATGTTGAAGCCTATGTAGTGCGCTTCCATCGGGTCGTTGGTGACAGCGTTCTCGTCTTCTTTGTAGGCGGTCCACTTGTCGATGAAGTCGTAGTTGGCGTCGGCATCCACGCTCATGAAGTAGTTCCAGGCGGCCAGGTGACCGACCAGCGGCGCGGTATCGATACCGGAGAGTTCCTGTTCACCCACGGAGAAGGCGACAACCGGGATATCGGAAGCGGAGATGCCCTGGTTACCCAGTTCGCGGTAGAACGGTACGTTGGCGTCACCGTTGATGGTGGAAACCACCGCGGTTTTCTTGCCCTGGCTACCGAATTCCTTGATGTCAGCGACGATGGACTGCCAGTTGGAGTGACCGAACGGCGTGTAGTTGATCATGATGTCTTCTTCGGCAACACCGTGATCCTTGAGGTAGGTTTCCAGGATTTTGTTGGTGGTACGCGGGTAGACGTAGTCGGTACCGGCCAGCACCCAGCGCTCAACGCCGATATCGTTCATCAGGTAATCCACCGCCGGGATCGCCTGCTGGTTAGGCGCAGCACCGGTGTAGAACACGTTTTCAGAGGATTCTTCGCCTTCGTACTGAACCGGGTAGAACAGCAGACCGTTCAGCTCTTCAACCACCGGCAGCACGGACTTACGGGAAACCGAGGTCCAGTTACCGAAGATCACGTCAACCTCTTCCTTGGCCAGCAGCTCACGCGCTTTCTCGGCGAACAGCGGCCAGTTTGAAGCGGGGTCCACAACCACCGGCTCCAGTTCGCGACCCAGCAGACCGCCTTTCTCGTTCTGCTCTTCAATCAGCATCAGCATGGTGTCTTTCAGTGTGGATTCACTGATAGCCATGGTGCCAGACAGAGAGTGCAGGATACCTACCTTGATCGGATCCGCGGCCCAGGCCGCTACGGAAAAGCCAGCTGCACCAACGGTCAGAGCGACACTTGCGGCCAGTGATTTGATCTTCATTGCATGAACCCCCTTGGGTTTAGATGAAAAGTTCTCAGCACAGAGCCGATTATTCTTCCCACTCTTATTGCGCGGTATGCGCACAATGACGCAGTGGACTACGTCATTTGACGTAGTGGGTGTTCAGGTTCGCCTTTTAAGTCAGCCTTTCACGGCAAGAGACGGAAGGGAAAGTCAGGAAAATCTCTGCGCCCAATTTATTCGAACATGCGGAAGATGCAGACAACTTGCAGCTATCTGTTAAAAAAACTAGTCTCGTACCTCCAACCTACGTCATGGAACCGACCCATGTTGAAACCGCTTTCCATCATCTGCCTGACCCTGCTTCTAAGCGCCTGCGGCATGACCGCCCACCACAACATCGCGCTGAAGCGTAATGACCTGGCAAAGCAGCAGCTGGAGCAGAGCGGAAATCTCAACGAGCTAACGGTTAACGGCACACCGCTATGTGCCGCCGCCATGACGAATAATATGGAGATGGTGCGTTACCTTCTCGATAAGGGCGCCCAGGTGAATTACGGCAATGCTGAAGGCTACCTGTCCAAATCCCCCCTGCACGCGGCGGCTGGCGTCGGAGCGGTGGGAATTGCCGAGCTGCTACTCGCAAACGGGGCGGACCTTAGCAGTCGTAACCGGGAAAACCTGACCCCGCTGGAACTGGCCAGAGCGGAGGGTCATCCCGAAATGGTTGAACTGCTAGCGCAGTACGAATCCGCGTTCACCGCCTGGGAAGCAACGAAAAACAGCAACAGCGTTACGGCTTACCAGCAATTTTTGCGCGATCATCCTGGTTCGATGTATGCGGACCAGGCACAGGCGCAGCTACAAACCCTGCAGATGGAAGCGCAGAAGCAGGCTGCTCTGGATGCCATGGAGGCGCAGCTGCCTGTTAGTGTTCGTCGCGACAAATATATGCTGCAGCTCTCCAACTACCTGAAACAGCAGGATTATCAAAAAGCACTGGAGATCTTCCCTAAGCTTGAGGCACTGCCTACGGCGATCGATCCATCGTTCAACTACTTCTACGGCGAAGCACTGCTGAGAACCAACCAGCCGCAGCGAGCGCTGGAAAAACTCTATCGCTACGTTAACCAGCAGGGATCGGGCGCCACTCACTACACCCCCGCGCTGCAGCTGATCAACCAGGCTGAATCCAGGCTTTAACGGCAAGGAGGCCAGATGTTCAATAAAACCCTGCCAGCACTGCTTCTGCTGCTGGCAGCCCTGTTCAGCTTCCCCGCCCGGGCAGAACTAAGCACCGAGGCGTTCGAGAAACAGTTGGATCTCAGCATCCGCAGCGCCTGCCACGGCTACATGGTCGACGCCCTGCCCGATTTTCTCGCCGGCGCCAGAGACTGGCTCAATGAAAACTCGCCCTTCTGTCAGACGGTACGCACACTGCCGCAGAACCGCTCCGCCTATGCCGAACTCAAACGCCAGAACAGCAGTCTCGATTACCGTCAGGACCCCGAGTACCGCGTCAAATACCTGAGCGGTTATAACGCCGACCTGTATCGTCACAGCGACTGTAACGACTGGATGTGTGAGCAGGTGCGTAACCGCGCCTATTCCGCCGGCCACCCGATCAGCCTCAGTGACTACAAGCAGGTGGAACAGTATTGCGGCGGGCGCTACGGCTGCATCGAAAGCTGGTTCAAGAGCTGGCCTCGCGCCCTGCCTCAAGCCAAGCCACAGAACAACGGCATGTCGCTGGACCAGCTGATGGCTGGCGGCGGCACGTCCGGCACCGCAAACAACAGCCGACCGGCAACGGGCGGTCTCAGCCTTGATTCGATGCTGGGTACTCCTGTGACCTCTGCCCAACCAGCGGCACAGCCTGGCGCGGGCTCCCTCGATGCCAGCCTGGCGCTGGAACAACCTTCCAACCGTGCACAAGATGCCAGCGGCGGCTCTGTAAGCCTGGACAGCGTCTTCGAAGGGCGGGAACAGATGGCGATGGAGGAGCTAAACGTCGACCTGAACTACTTCAACGAGCAAATGGAGCAGGCCTGCCAGTGCTCCCTGGGCAACAGCGGCTGTTACCAGCTACCGGCCGAGTCCCTGCTTGCCAAGGCCAACGAAACCGAACAGCAGCGCTATGCCGCCTGTACCGAATGGCAGCAGGCGCGCCAGGAGCAGCCGGCCAACTCCGACCTTCTCAACAACCTGCTGACCCGGGTCGTACATCTGAACGAAAGGGTCGACGATCTGGACGAGGACATGGAAAAAAGGATCGCGGCCTGGCAGGAAGAGCGCCGCCAGATGATCGCGCAACAACAGCAGGAAGCGGAAGATCGTTCCAACTCGGCGTTTTTCGCCGGCGTTGCAACAGTGCTGCTGCAGACAGGGGCGGTCGCCAACGGCAGCCTCTCCGCAGAGCAGGCTGCGCAAAACGCCTTCAACGTCACCCAGAGTATCGAAAACGGTGAAGACTGGGCCTCCAGCATGGACAACGCTCTGACCTCATCGATACCGCAATACTCCTCACCTCAGATAGACAGCAACATCGGCTCCGGTATGCCGGCGGCGTCCGGCACTCAGGCTCAAGCGGCTCGGCCCCAAGCGGTCGCCCAGGCTCAATCACTCGCCAGCAGCCGCTACGCGGTTTGTACCACCGAACGCTCGGGTACCGCAGTTACGGCTGGCTGCATAGGGTTCAGGGAGGAAAATAACGGCAGCAGCGCCTGTTCCGGCCCAAACTGTGCCGACAGCCTGGCAGAACTCTGTCGCCAGGTCGGCGCCAGAACCGGCACTCCGCTGCAGTGGTGGGCATCGGGCCTGGGCACTTTCGCCAGCATGGGCCAGTGCATCGCCAAGTGTGAAAACGATTACGGCGTCGCGAACTGGGGGCAATACGGCAGGAAGTGTCTCGGTTCGGTCAGCCAGTAAGCTCGCTGCAACAGAGGCTTAATCGCTGACGAGTATCCGCAGCGCCACTCCCGCTGCAGCGGTGCGGTTTTCCACTCCCAGTTCCGGATAGACCAGTTCCAGGTGCTTGTTCACCGTACGCGGGCTCATGCCGAGGATCTCACCGATCTCCTTGTTGGTCTTGCCGTTGGCCACCCAGTAGAGCACTTCGGCGGCCCTGGGTGTCAGATCCAGGCGAGCCTGCAGCAGGGTCGGGCCCGTGCCGTCTGACTCATCCACCAGCTTGAGCAGGTAATCGCCGTTCTCCTGGCGGCTCACCAGGCGCACCGCCAGTGGCTGGGGCAATCCTTTCAGCGACAGCCGTTCATTCAGCCCAGGTGTGCTTTGTAACCACTGCGCCAGCTGCGGCTCCAGTTTGTCACGCACCCGGTTTTCATCCACATCGGCTCTGGCCAGCAGCGCATGAGCCTGGGGTGTAGCCCAGCCGAAACGCCCTTCCGCCGTAACGGTGATCAGATGCTGGCCGGTGGTATCCAGCGCAGAGTAGGCGTTTTGCGTCATTCGCGCGTTGCTCAGGTGCACGCGCATCCGCGCCAGCAGTTCATCCGGGTTGATCGGCTTGGTGAGGTAGTCAACGCCACCCACATCCAGGCCGCGCACCACATCCTGGGTATCGGTCAGGCCGGTCATGAAAATCACCGGTATCGCGCAGAGATCAGGGTCCGCCTTCAGCGCCTCGCAGGTTTCGAAGCCGTTCATATGCGGCATCATCGCGTCCAACAGGATGATATCGGGCCGCATTCGCCGGGCGATGCTCAGTGCCTGCCGCCCCTCCAGCGCCACCAGCACGTCGAGCCCCGCGACTTCCAGCGTATCGTTGATCAGACTCAGGGCGTCCGGCGCATCATCGACCACCAGCACCAGATCCTGTCGTTCACTCCATTCACTCATTTGGCCTGCCCCAGATATTCGGCCAGCCGGCCGAACTGCATTCCATCAGATAACTGTGTCAGGTGCGCCAGCTGCGCGCTGCTGAGCAGCTCAGCCTCCTGAATCTGCTCCAACACCTGCCGCACACCGCGGCGATAGCCGATCTCCGCATAGCCGCGCAGCTCACGGACCAGCGGATGATCCGGCACCTCTTCGCCAGCAGCGGAGGTCAGCGGCACCAAGGTCTCAGCCTTCACCGGCTCAGGCGCTTTCGCCTGTTTGCGGGCCCAATCCAGCTTTAAAAAATGGCCAATCCGGTCCAACAGCAGTTGGCTGCTGACCGGCTTCACCAGGTAATCGTCATACACGGCGCTGCCCGCTGGCTGACGACGCTGTTCCTGTACATCGGCGGAGAGCATCAGGATCGGTTCTGAATGCCCCTGGCGGCGCAGTTCCGCCGCCAGATCCAGCCCGTTCATTCCCGGCATGGAGATATCGAGCAGGAACAGGTCCGGCTTCACCTCTGCCATCAACGTAAGGCAGGCGGCGGCATCACGCGCCTCGAAAACCCGGAAACCCAGGGGCTGCAGCATATCGGAGAGCAACCCACGCAGCACCGGATCATCATCCACCACACAGACCGTCTTGCGCTCACCCGCATAGCCGATAACCGGCTCCTGCACCGCCACGGCTGCCGGTGTATCCACCCAGGGCAGCATCAACGAAACCTTGAAACGGCTTCCCTCACCGGGCGTACTGGTAGCCTGGAGGTCGCCACCCATGATCTCGGTGAGCAACTTCACGATGGTCAGGCCCAGGCCGCTGCCCGGCAGATCCGCGGTGGAGGCGGTGCGCACCCGCTCGAACGGATCGAACACCCGCTCCAGATCGGCCTTGTCGATACCAACCCCGGTATCCTCGATCACGAATTCCGCCACCTGGTTACGATATCTCAGCCGGAAGCGTACTTCGCCCTGTGGGGTGTACTTCACGGCGTTGGAAAGCAGGTTGATCAGGATCTGGCGCAACCGTTTTTCATCGGTCATCACCACCTGGGGCAGACGTTCTGGCACCTCGGAGATAAAGTTCACCCCTTTCTGCGCCGCCTGGAAGGCAAACATCTGCTCCAGCTGCACAATCAATTCCGGCAGCAGCACCGGGCCGCGGCAGAGCTCCAGCCTGCCCGCTTCGATGCGGGAGATATCCAGCAATCCCTCGATCAGGTCCGCCAGGTACTGCCCGCTCCTGTGGATAATTTTAAGCCCTTCGCTATCGGCCTTCTCCAGTGAATCACGCCCCTGGATCAGCTGTGCATAACCGATGATCGACTGCAGTGGTGTGCGCAACTCGTGGCTTATACCGCTCATATACCGGCTCTTGGCTTCGCTGGCGCGCTCGGCCACCTCTTTCGCCGCCTGCAGCTCACGGTCGGTCTCTTCGTGGGCCTCGATCTCCTGCAGCAGCTTCAGCGTCTGCCGGTTGGACTCCTGCTGCGCCACCACCCGGCTCTCGTGGGCCAGCAGGAACAGCCAGGTCACCACACCGGCGACGATCAGCAATACAAAGAATAGAGTTATCAGCGCCTGCGCCAGCAGCTGCGCCATCTGCGGTGTAGCCGGGTCCATCTGTCGGTAAACGATCGCCATCAACCCCGCCAGCAGCAGCGTGACGGTCAACAACAGGCTGACAAAGCGCCCCAGGCGGGAATCGATCCGACGAATCCATTTCGGCGAGAAAAACAGCCGCAGAAAACCCACCACCTGGTGACCAAAACGGGCCTCGGGTTTGCAGCTGTCGAGACAGCGCGAGTCCAGCGAGCAACAGAGCGAGCAGATCGGCAGCTCATAGGCCGGGCAGTAGCTCATATCCTCATGCTCGAAGCGGTTCTCGCAGACACCGCAGGTGTGGCGGTTCGCCTTGCCCTCAGGCAGCAGTTCAAGAGTGAGAGAGTCCCTGGCCAGATAGTAACGCCCGCCAGTGGCCCAGCCGATCAGCGGCACCATGACAAAGCAGACACCAAGACTGATAAAATGACTTAACGTGCGGGCTACGTCGCCAAAAAGACCGAGATAAGCCAACAATCCGATCAATACGGCCGTGGCCATGGAGCCTACACCCACCGGGTTTACGTCATAAAGATGGGAGCGTTTGAACTCCACCTTTTTCGGGCTCAGACCGAGCGGCTTGTTGATCATCAGATCCGCCGACAGCGAACCCAGCCAGCTCACCGCGACGATGGCAAATACGCCGAGGATCGCTTCCAGCGCCTGGTAGATGCCCAGCTCCATCAGGATCAGCGCGATGGTCACGTTGAACACCAGCCAGACCACGCGACCCGGGTGGTTATGGGTCAGCCGGGAAAAGAAGTTGGACCAGGCGATGGAACCAGCATAGGCGTTGGTCAGGTTAATCTTCATCTGCGAGATAATCACCATCACCCCGGCAATCAGCAACGCGGCACCTTCCGAGTGGGTCAGGTAGTTAAACACCCGCTGGTACATCAGTGTCGGATCGGTGGCCGCAACCACCGAAGCGGTCTCGGAGAAGATCAGGTAGGCCAGGAAAGAGCCCAGCAGCATCTTGATCGCCCCGATAAATACCCAGCCCGGCCCCGACAGCAGCAACCAGAACCACCAGCGTTTGCGGTTTTCCCGGGTTTTCTCCGGCATAAAGCGCAGGTAGTCCACCTGCTCACCGATCTGCGCCACCATGGCGAAAAACACCGAGGCCGCAGCGCCGAACAGCATCAAATCGAAACCGGCGCCGTGCTCCAGCCCCCGGGGTACGAAGTTGGTCCAACCCTCGTAACGCTCCGATTCATGGGCGATCACCAGCCCCAGGGCGCTGACCTGCAACAGTAGCCAGATCGGTTGGGTTCCCACCTGGAAACGACTGATGGCGGTGATACCGTGGGTCACCACTGGTATTACCGCGATGGCACTGAGCAGATACCCCAGCGCCATCGGAATACCGAACAGCGCCTTCAGCGCGGCGGCCAGAATAGCCGCCTCAATGGCAAAGAAGATAAAGGTGAAACTGGCGTAGATCAGCGAGGTGATGGTGGAGCCCAGGTAACCAAAGCCGGCCCCGCGGGTAAGCAGATCGATATCCAGGCCATTTTTGGCGGCGTGATAGACGATCGGTACGCCGGTCACAAAGAAGAGCGAGCAGACCACCAGAATGGCGACCAGCGTATTGGTAAAACCGTAGGCCAGGGTCACCGCGGCGGCGATCCCTTCAAGCGCGAGAAACGCAGTGGCGCCGAGCGCGGTCATCGCCACGCGCTCGATACTCATCTTGCGCCCCTGGCGGGCGGTAAACCTGAGGGCGAAATCCTCCAGCGTCTGGTCCGCTACCCATTTGTTATAGCGGCGCCTGACCTTGTATATGCGTTGCGTCGCGCTCATGCCGGTGCAAACTTCCCCGATTCGCCGCCAGGCATCGAAATAGTGCCCACCGGGTAAAAAGACGATCTTACATCATAAAGGAAGCCCGCTCCGGCGGCAGGTGCTTTCTTCATCTATATATAAGCATCTACTAAAAACGATATACCCGGGCTGTAAGTGCGGCAATACTGGTTGAACTCCAGAGAGCGCTGTAGAATCCCCCCTCCACCTGACCGGCAAGCCCAAATTCGTTTCTCAAGGAGTTTTACCGTGCCCGGTAGCAAAATAACCTTTCTGATCGCTGTGGCGGTCGCTGCAGCGATCTATTTCCTGACGCCCTATGACCCGGCCCTGCGTACCGGCCTGGCCGTTCTGGCGCTGGTCGCAATCCTGTGGATGACCGAAACCTTCCACATCACGGTCACCGCGCTCCTGATCCCGGTACTGGCAGTATTGACCGGAATATTTTCGACGGCCGATGCGCTGAAGAACTTCGCCAACCCGATCATTTTCCTGTTCCTCGGCGGTTTCGCCCTGGCAGCGGCGCTGAATGAACAGGGGCTGGACCGCTACATCTCTACTCATGTGCTGAGGATCGCGCGCGGCCGTCTGGGCGCTGCAGCGATGCTGCTGTTCGTCACCGCAGCCGGTCTGTCGATGTGGATCTCCAACACCGCGACCACGGCGATGATGCTGCCGCTGGTACTGGGCCTGCTGAAGCAGCTGCCCTATGAAGACAACAAGCGCACCTACTGGTTTGTCCTGCTGGGCCTGGCCTACTCCGCCAGCATCGGCGGTATCGGCACCATGGTGGGCAGCCCGCCCAACGCCATCGCCGCTGCGGCCGTGGGACTGACCTTCCTTGACTGGCTGAAGATCGGCCTGCCGATTGTGATTGTCTCCTTCCCGCTGATGATCCTGATCCTCTGGCTGGTGATGCGCCCTGACCTGAACCATCACTTCGAGCAGGCGGAAGACCACGAAAAACTGAACGGCGCGCAGTGGGCAACCCTGGGTGTATTCGGTCTTACCGTCTGCCTCTGGCTGTTCAGCAGCCCGATCTCCAAGCTGGTGGGCGTTACCAAGGGCTTTGACGCTCTGGTCGCCGTATTTGCCATCCTGATGCTCTGCATGCTCAAGCTGGTGACCTGGAAAGCGGTTGAGAAGTCTGCCGACTGGGGCGTACTGCTGCTGTTTGGCGGCGGCCTGACCCTGTCAGCCATGCTGAAAGAGACCGGTACCAGCCTGTTCCTGGCAAACGGCATCAGCGACATGCTTCACGGCGCGCCGATGGTGCTGTTTATCCTGGTGGTTGCGGCCTTCGTGGTGATGCTGACCGAGATCGCCAGCAACACCGCCAGTAGCGCACTGCTGGTGCCGATTTTTGTCGGTATCGCCGGCGCCATGGGTATGCCGGAGGTGGTGATGGCGATGGTTATCGCGGTAGCGGCGTCCTGCGCCTTCATGCTGCCGGTGGCGACACCGCCCAACGCCATCGTCTATGGCTCGGGTGCTGTGCCCCAGTCGCAGATGATGCGGGCGGGTGTGGTGCTGAACGCTGCGATGACAGCCGTAATCACCGCTGCTGCGATGATGATGCTGTAAGAGTTGGATCTTGATTAAGGGGGGGCTCGACCTGAGCGCCCCTATCAACCGCGCTGCTCACGACTCATTACTCAAAGAGCGGCGCGGTGTTTCCTCAAAGAGCGCTTAAAAGCCTTTCCTGAAGTATCTTCCCTGAAGAGCACTCACCCTTCTGCCGGCGGCAGACGCCGGATGTGCCCATCTGCATCGATAGCCACCTGCACACACTCACAGGCAGTGACCTTGCGCGGCACCTTGCCATCGGGACAGAGCCCCCAGCATTCAACCTCAATGCGCAGCGAGCTGTGGCCACGTTCCAGCACCCGGGTGTAGAAGGAAAGAATTGTCCCCTGCAGCACCGGAGACATAAACGTCATGCGGCCCACCGATACAGTGGCGATACGGCCCTGGGCTTCCTGCCCTGCACGAATCTCACTGGCGAGGACCGCCTGAGAGCTGACCCAGCCACCATAGACATCGCCAAACATGTTCACGGCGTCATGTCCGGCAGGCAGCTGAAGGCTGAGTTCGCCTTCCGGTCGCAGCAGATGATCGTTCTCGTCAGTTCCCATATCACCTCCAATTAATATAAAGCTGGCTCTCGCTCCGGCCACCAGGGCCTCCATGCAACCAACTGCACCTATGATAATCGATTCGCAGATTAACCAAAGAGGACATTAAAAAAATCTCTATACCCAATTGGCGACTGTAACAAATCAGTCATCTTTCAGATCTATAGTGCCGCCCTATCAAGCTTCGATTCAAACACTAGAGTTTTAAGAGGGAATCAGAATGACTATGCGTAACAAGGCACTTGCTATCGCACTGACCGCTGCATCCGGTCTCGGTATGGCAAACGCCGCCGTTGCTCGTGACACCATCAGCATCGTTGGCTCATCCACTGTATACCCGTTCGCGACTGTTGTAGCAGAGCGCTTTGGTACCAACACTGAGTTCAACACTCCTAAGCTGGAATCTACCGGTTCAGGCGGTGGCATGAAGCTGTTCTGCGCAGGCATCGGTACTCAGCACCCGGACATCACCAACGCTTCCCGTCGCATGAAGCCGTCCGAGTTCGAACTGTGCCAGAGCAACGGTGTTGAAGAGATCACTGAATTCCGCATCGGTTCTGACGGTATCGTTATCGCCAGCTCTAACGAAGCAGAAAACCTGGACATCTCCCTGAAGCAGCTGTTCCTGGCTCTGGGCGCCAAGATCCCGGTTGACGGCAAGTGGGTTGCTAACCCGAACAAAAACTGGAGCGACGTTGACTCCAGCCTGCCGAACAAACCGATCCGTGTAATGGGCCCGCCGCCGACTTCCGGTACCCGTGACTCCTTCAACGAACTGGCCCTGGCGGCTGGTTGTGACGAACTGCCGGAAACTGCAGACCTGAGCAAGGACGATCACAAAGCGAACTGTGAAAGCATCCGTGAAGACGGCGCCTTCATCGAAGCTGGCGAGAACGACAACCTGATCGTTCAGAAACTGATCAGCGATCACGGAATGTACGGCGTATTCGGCTTCAGCTTCCTGGAAGAGAACGCTGACCGTCTGCAGGCTGCCAAGCTGAACGGCATGGTTCCGACCGCTGAAGATATCGCTGCCGACAAGTACCCGGTTGCCCGTTCACTGTTCTTCTACGTGAAGAAAGCACACATCGGTGTTGTTCCGGGTATCCAGGAATACATCAACGAGTTCACCAGCAACGGTGCCCTGGGTGCCAACGGTTACCTCAAGGATGTAGGTCTGATCATCCCGCCGCGCGAGCAGCTGGCTAACCTGATGGACAAGGCTGAAAACCTGACCAACCTGACGATCGAAGAGCTTCAGTAAAACGTCAGGATCAACCTGGTCCTACAGGGTGTGGTCCTTATAAAAGGCCCACACCCTTTTGCACGTCTGGAGCGAGAAAAATAAACTCTCCTTTTCAAGCCGTGCAGGCGCCTCAAATCCACTGATTAGAGCGCCCCACAGAAACATCGCAGACAGGTAGATACATGCAACCGGCAAACCTGCTTCTTATCACGCTGGCATTCGCCGCCATCGCTTACGGGCTCGGCTACTTCCGCTCCCGCGCACTGGCAATGCCTCTGGGTGGGATCCGACATCTCAAGTCGCTTCCTTTTTACTATGGCGCACGCGCCGCACTCTGGTGCGGTATTCCGGCTCTGATCGTTCTTGGACTATGGGCGGCCTTTCAGGGGCACGTTATCCAGACGCTCGTCATTGGAACGCTGCCGGAAAATCTGCTGCCGGGTAATGAGGGCGAGGCCAGCCTGCTGCTCAGCAAGATCAGCAACATAGCCTCCGGCGCTCTGCCGAAGGATTTTGCGGATCCGGCCATCGTCGCGGCTGCAGATCTGCTGGTCCACCTGCGTGAACAGAGCCTGATGTACATGACCGCACTGGTAGTCGCGGTAGCTGTACTTGCCGGTTTTATTGCCTGGGTTCGAATCCATCCGACTCTGAATGCCAGGGTTCAAGTTGAAGCCACGCTGAAATGGATATTCTTCTCCTGCGCAGCTCTGGCGATTCTGACCACTGTCGGCATCATCTTCTCTGTGGCGCTGGAAACATTCAGCTTCTTCCAGAAGATCTCGTTTATCGACTTTATTTTCGGTAGCCACTGGAGCCCGCAGACCGCTCTGCGCGCCGACCAGGTTGCTGCCGAAGGTGCCTTCGGCATGATCCCGCTGTTCACCGGGACCCTGCTGATCTCCTCTATCGCTATGCTGGTGGCGGTACCTGTGGGCCTGATGTCCGCGATCTACCTGTCCGAGTACGCCAACCCACGCGTGCGTGGCATCGTTAAGCCGCTGCTCGAGATGCTCGCCGGTGTACCGACGGTGGTTTATGGCTTCTTCGCCGCACTCACAGTGGCGCCGTTTATCAGCGATCTGGCCGCCAGCCTGGGTATCGAAGCCTCATCGCAGAGTGCGCTGGCAGCCGGTGCGGTCATGGGCATCATGATCATCCCGTTCGTTTCTTCACTGTCGGACGACGTGATCAACGCCGTGCCCCAGTCCCTGCGTGACGGATCCCTGGCACTGGGTGCGACCCAGTCGGAAACCATGAAAAAGGTGATCTTCCCGGCGGCACTGCCCGGCATCATGGGCGGTATTCTGCTGGCGGTATCCCGCGCCATCGGTGAAACCATGATCGTGGTGATGGCGGCTGGTCTGGCGGCAAACCTGACCGGTAACCCGCTGGAAACAGTGACCACCGTAACCGTTCAGATCGTGACCCTGCTGACCGGGGACCAGGAATTCGACAGCGCCAAGACGCTGGCTGCATTCGCGCTGGGTGCAATGCTGTTCCTGTCCACGCTGGTGCTGAACATTCTCGCCCTGCATATCGTGCGCAAGTATCGGGAACAATATGACTAATCACACTCAGGCGGAGATCGTCCGCAAGTCACTGAAAAAGCGCTATCGCAAGGAAAAGCGGTTCCGCGCCTACGGCATCCTGGCTATCGCCATTGCCCTGTCGGCACTGGTGGTGCTCTTTACCGATATCATCGGCAAGGGCTACACCGGTTTTATGAAAACCAGCCTGAATCTGGAGGTCGAGCTCAACCAGGAGATGATGTTCCTGGATGATGCCACCGATCCGAAGCAGATCCGCATGGCCGACTTCGTCGAGCCGCTGGTACAGGCGCTGATGAAAGAGATTCCGGGCGCCACCGAGGCTGACCGGGATGAAGTACGTACGCTGATCAACCCGTACGCATCCGCAGACCTGCGAGAAGCCCTGGTCAACAACCCGGAATGGCTGGGTACCACCCGTGAGATGAACCTGCTGGCTCACACCGACGTGGACGTTTACGTCAAACACGCCGGTGACAGCGCCTACTCCATCAAGCTGTCTGAACAGCAGCGCGAGTGGGTCGATCAGCTGGTGGAGAAAGGCGTGGTTGAAGTCGGTTTCAACGATACCTTCTTTGAGGGTGGTGACTCCCGTGATCCGTCACGTGCCGGTATCCTCGGCGCCGTTGTTGGTTCACTGCTGACCATGTTTATCACGCTGATTCTGTCCTTCCCGATCGGGGTGGCTGCAGCGATCTACCTGGAAGAGTTCGCACCGCAGAACAAGCTGACCGACTTTATCGAGGTCAACATCAACAACCTGGCAGCGGTACCGTCGATTATTTTCGGTCTGCTGGGTCTTGCGGTGTTTATCGGCCTGTTCGGTATGCCGCGCTCGGTGCCGGTAGTGGGCGGTCTGGTACTGACCCTGATGACGCTGCCGACGATCATTATCTCGAGCCGCGCAGCGATCAAGAGTGTTCCGCCTTCGATCCGTGAAGCGGCTGCCGGTATTGGCGCATCAAAAATGCAGGTTGTACTGCATCACGTCCTGCCGCTGGCCCTGCCGGGTATGCTGACCGGCTCCATCATCGGTATGGCGCAGGCACTGGGTGAAACCGCACCGCTGCTGCTGATCGGCATGGTCGCCTTTATCGTGGATGTCCCGGGAGGCTTCCTCGACTCGGCTACCGTCCTGCCGGTCCAGGTTTTCCTGTGGGCAGGCAGCCCGGAGCTGGCCTTTATAGAACGAGCTTCGGCCGCCATCATGGTGCTGCTGAGCTTCCTGATCAGTATGAATGCATTAGCCATCTGGCTGCGTAAACGCCTTGAGCGCCGGTGGTAAGGAGATCTGAGATGACAAGTATTCCTGCAAATGCAAATATGTCCGAAAAAACCCTCCACGATGAGAATCAGGAGCTGCCGACCTTGGCCGAAGAAGCAAGTCATACCGGCGAATCGATCGTCGAAGGAAAAACCGTCGGCACTCCGTACGCAGACGACGCCAAATTCAAGCTGCGCGACGTAGAAGTGTTCTACGGCGAAAACCGCGCCATCAAGAGCGTAAGTCTGGATATCGCCACCAATGAAGTAATCGCCTTCATCGGCCCTTCAGGTTGCGGTAAGTCCACCTTCCTGCGCAGCCTGAACCGCATGAACGACAGCGTCGAGAGCTGCCGCGTCAAAGGTACCCTCGAGCTGGATGGCCAGGATCTGTATGACCCGCGCCAGGATGTGGTTGAACTGCGCGCCCGCGTGGGCATGGTGTTCCAGAAGCCGAACCCCTTCCCGAAGTCGATCTACGATAACGTCGCCTACGGCCCGCGCATCCATGGCCTGGCCAACCGCAAGTCAGATCTCGATGACATCGTCGAGAGCAGCCTGCGTAAGGCCGGTCTCTGGGATGAGGTGAAGGATCGTCTGGATGCGACCGCAACCGGCATGTCCGGCGGTCAGCAGCAGCGTCTGTGTATCGCCCGTACCATCGCCGTGAGCCCTGAAGTTGTACTGATGGATGAGCCCTGCTCAGCACTGGACCCGATCGCTACCGCCAAGGTGGAAGAGCTGATCGCAGAACTGTCACAGAGCTACACCATCGTGATCGTGACCCACTCCA
The DNA here is from genome assembly GCF_900108065.1 of Marinobacterium lutimaris. GTDB lineage: Bacteria > Pseudomonadota > Gammaproteobacteria > Pseudomonadales > Balneatricaceae > Marinobacterium_D > Marinobacterium_D lutimaris. The sequence continues at coordinate 35,057 of NZ_FNVQ01000006.1, forward strand.
TGCAGCAGGCGGCGCGTGTTTCTCACCGTACCGCCTACTTCCACCTGGGCCACCTGGTCGAGGTAAACGACACCAGCACCGTGTTCACCGCTCCCGAACACCAGATGACCGAATCCTACATCACCGGCCGCTTCGGCTGAGCCGGTTCAGGTTTTCGATCCAGGGGCGCTCATTTGAGCGCCTTTTTTGTAACTTAAAAGTAACAAATTCTCATTACCCTGCCGGATTCATAGTCCCGCAGGAGTTGTTATGTTTGGCACTGTCCGCTTTCGGATACTATTTTTTGCAGCTCTCTGCCTGCTGGCACTGGCGGGCCTTGCCGCTCTCTCCTGGAGCATCATCGTTAAGGCCGAAACGGCGTCCAATAACCTGATTGAGCAGCAGCTCAAGGAAAGCTGGTTATTGAGCGACCTGGGCCAGGATCACCATCGGCTGCAGGATCTTGCCTACAAGACCAAGGGCCAACTGCTGCTCTGGGACGAGATCACCCCCAGCTTTACCGAACTTAGAGAGTCCCTGCCCCAACACTGGCAGGCAGCCTCCGACAACCCTGGTCTCAGCGAATGGACCAACGCACACCAGGCTGACTTTGAGCGCGTGATCGCGCTGATGGAACGGATGGTCGAGGGGATCGAGGCCAAAAGCTATTACCAGATCGGCAAGGTGGTCGATTTTGACCTGGTACCGGCCATGGAGCCGATGCTAAGCGCCATCAGCGAACGTCAGCGTACCAACCGCGAAGATTTGTCCGGCGCCGCACAGGGCCTGATCAGCTTCCTCGCTGACCAGCAGAACTTTCTGTTCATCGGCTCCGGTGTATTTCTGATCATCGTGATCGGCATGACACTCTGGCTTAACCGGACTGTGATTATCCATCTGCTGACCATGGAGCGGGGTCTGATTACCATGGAGCGCGATGCGGACCTGCGCACCACACCGGAACTCAAGGGCAAGGATGAGGTGGCCAATGTCAGTCAGGCTATCCGTCGCCTGGTAGAGCGTTTCCGCCACTTTATCGCTGATATTCAGCAGGCAGCGACCGCCCTGACCGAGCGCTCCTCTCAGTTGGACGCCGAGGCGGAATCACTGCAGAGCACCTCCGGCAAGACCCTGCAGCTGATCAATGACGTGAACACCTCGATGGAGAGCATCATCGATCAGACCGAGTCGATCGAGACGGCGATGGGTCACTCACTGGCTACGGTCAATGAAGCGATCGCCGCCAACACCGAAGCCCAGAAAGGGATGGCCAGCAGCGCCCGGGCCGCCGAAAATACCGTGGAGATCATCGCTCAGGTGGGCGACTCGATCACCTCCCTGACCGAATCCAGCGGCAAGATCAGCCAGGTGATCGATATCATCGCCGAGATCGCCGAACAGACCAATCTGCTGGCACTTAACGCAGCGATCGAAGCGGCCCGCGCCGGCGAGCACGGCCGAGGCTTTGCGGTGGTAGCCGATGAGGTCCGCGTGCTTTCCCAGCGCACCGCAGATTCCACCCGTGATATCCGCCAATGGGTAGGAGACCTTTCCGAGGGTGTCGAGGGCGTGGGCCGACAGCTCGATTCCATGCGTGCAGCGGGCAACGAAAACCGCGCCCATATCACCACACTGCACAGTTTCCTCGAGCAACTGCAGGGACGTTTCATCGAAATGGAGCGCCACAGCGAGGGCGTCAGTAGCGCCATCGCTACTCAGCGCGACGAAAGTGGCCGCATCGGCCGGCGTGCTCAGGCGCTACGCGAGAGCGCCGATTCGCTGGGTCTGTGCGTAGAGAATACGCGCTCGGTTAGCGATGCCCTGCGGCAGGAGTCGGGCTCCATGCAAACACTGATCGCACGCTTCAAAACCTCGTGAAAAGCACTGATTTTTTATGGTTTTTCACGAAACTGTCACAAATGCAATGTACGTTGGCAGCCTCTATAATTTCGACTGATGTTAAAGCAAAAGTTGAATCCGAAGTTTACCCAATTCCCCAGTTTCCAGGCTGCCACAGACCCCGACGGAGAGCGTAACCGTGCAACACGAAGAGGATAGTTACTCCAATCATATTTCCCACCAGTTCAACGAAGAACTGGAAACGATCCGCACGCAGATGCTGACCATGGGTGGTATCGTGGAGCGCCAGGTCTACGACTCTATTGAGGCGTTGCTGACCAGCGATGAGGAGATGGCTGAGCAGGCTCGTTTGATCGACCGCCAGACCAACGAAATGGAACTTCTGATCGATGAGCAGTGCACCAAAACCATCGCTCTGCGCCAGCCAGCGGCCTCCGACCTGCGTCTGATCATCTCGATCAGCCGTGCGGTAGCCGACCTTGAGCGTATCGGTGATGAAGCGACCCGCATCGCCCAGCAGGCGATCGAGATGGCCGGGGATAGCAGCTCTTCCAAGCATGGTTTCCAGGAAGTTCGTCATATCGGCAACGTGGTGCGTGACATGGTACAGGACGTACTCACCGCCTTTGCCCGTAACGATCTTGAGCTGGCTTACCGCGTGGCCAAACAGGATCGTACCGTCGACCAGGAATATCGCACCGCCATGCGTACTCTGGTGACCTTCATGATGGAAGATGTGCGTTCAATCTCCAGCATCATGAACGTGATCTGGGTGCTGCGTAGCCTTGAGCGTATTGGCGACCACGCCCGCAACCTGGCCGAGCACCTGATCTACCAGGTCAGCGGCACCGACGTGCGTCACCAGAGCCTGAAAGTGATGAAGAAAACCGTGCGTGAGGGAACTCAAGCGCAGGACGACGACAGCGACGACGACGACGATAACTAAGTAGAGTAAGGCCTGGCCTTACTCTGTGTTGTCATCGGCTCCAGGCTCTTGTGCATCAGCTCGGGGCCAATAGTCGGCCAGCGGCGGGAAACGGGCGATCAACCCCTCCCGCCCCATCTCGCGCAGGCGCGCGATATTGCGCTCAGGTATCTGCTCCGGATCGGCATAGCTTGCCAGCGCGCGGCTCATCTCATCCTGACGGATCAAGTGCAGCGTCGGGAAAGGCGCGCGATTGGTCCAGTGGCTTAGATCGTCCGCATCCACGCCCTCAAACAGATAGCCCGGATGGAAACTGGCGATCTGAAACAGATCCTCCACACCCGCCTGCTCCAGCAGGGCTTCGGCATCCGCCACCAGATCCAGAAACTCCTCGAAATCCTGCAACAGCCAGGGAGTGATCACCAGCGTTGTGGATAACTCCGCCTGCGGTGTCTCCACCAGGTCCGACAACTGCTGCAGAAAGTCTCGCAGCAGGTCATCTTCGTTGCCCGCTTCGGATACGTGATAACGAATGGTCTCGTTGCGCACCACCGGCGCGGCGAACGGGCAGAGATTCAACCCCACCACCATGGCTTCGACCCAGGCTTGGGTCAGTGTGCGCGCCTGTTCGACCAGACGCTCATCGCTTGCAGTGCTCATAGGACAGTCCTAACTCAGGGATGCTGATGATACACTCTTGCGCGCCGGATTCACCCGCTGCCAATCCAGCAACTGCAGAGGCCAATGTGAAAGCGAACCGCCCCCAGCCCGAAACAGCGCGTCATTGGCGCCAGCTGAAACAGCCAATCTGGGCGCCGCGTCATCTGCGCCGCTGGCTCACCGACCACGGCTCGCTGACTCGGCTGCTCAAACGTGCCAGCAAAGGCCGTTTCTCCGTGCGCGTGGTGCGCCAGGGCTATCACCGTCCGGGGCCCGCCGAGGCTGCTGCGCTGCGTCTGAGGTCACGTCAGCAGGCGTTGATTCGTGAGGTCTATCTCTGTGGCGCTGGCGAGCCCTGGGTCTATGCCCGAACGGTAATCCCGGTCACCACGCTGAGTGGAAGCCACCGCACCCTGAAACTGATAGGCAGCCGCTCCCTGGGCTCACTGCTGTTCCGCGACCCGAGCATGCAGCGCCAGCCATTGCAGATCGCCCGTCTGAACGAAGGGCTCTGGGCGCGGCGTTCGGTGTTCCACCTGGAACGTAAGCCGCTGCTGGTGTGCGAGGTTTTTCTGCCGTCGCTGGAACACATACAATATCCGGCCTGCTAACACCGGCTGACCGGACGCACTGTTAATATAAGTCAGGCGTAACTCCGTCAGGCGCGCTTTCTACAAGAGGCTTTAAGGCGATGTCGAACACTAACAGCCAACAACCCGGCAAACTCGCCCTGTACATTCAGCTGATGCGCGCCGACCGCCCTATCGGCACCTACCTGCTGCTCTGGCCCACGCTCTGGGCGCTGTGGATCGCCGCCGAAGGCGTGCCGCCGCTGAAGCTGCTGGTGATCTTCTCGCTGGGCGTCTGGCTGACCCGCTCCGCAGGTTGCGTTATCAATGATTACGCCGACAGACATTTTGACCGCCACGTAAAACGCACCAAGGACAGGCCCCTAACCACGGGCCGCGTCAGCGAGCGCGAAGCTCTGAGCCTGTTCGCCGGCCTGATGCTGGCCGCTTTCGTGCTGGTACTGTTCACCAACGGCATGACCATCCTGATGTCTTTCGCCGGCCTGGCTCTGGCGTTCGTCTATCCGTTTATGAAACGCCACACCCACCTGCCGCAGGTGGTACTGGGCGCCGCCTTCGGCTGGGCGATCCCCATGGCGTTCACTGCTACTCAGGAGCAGCTACCGCTGATTGCCTGGCTAATATTCCTGGCCAAGCTCGCCTGGACCGTGGCCTACGACACCATGTACGCCATGGTGGACAGGGACGATGACCTGAAGATCGGTATCAAATCCACCGCCGTGCTGTTTGGCCGTCAGGACCGCCTGATGGTGGGCCTGCTGCATCTGGTCGCACTGGGGCTGTTGATCGTTGTCGGTCACCTGGCGGGCCTTGGACTCTGGTTCCACCTGGGCCTGGCCGGCGCCGCCGTGCTGTTTGTTTATCAGCAGTGGTTGATCCGCCATCGCGAGCGCATGCCCTGCCTGAAAGCCTTCCTGAACAACCACTGGGCTGAACTTCTGGTATTGCTGGGCATCATCGCTGATTACGCAGTGAACTGATAACGCACTTTCGTCGCCTGATTCTGCTATTGTCATATTTGTGTAACCTAAACGTCTTGTAATAGTCGCGATTAATAACAGCAGAATTTTTAGAGGCAGAGACTGATGTCTGCATCAAAACGTGTGTTGATCGTTGACGACGAAGCTCCGATCAGGGAAATGATTGCCGTGGCCCTTGAAATGGCCGGTTATGAGTGTCTGGAAGCGGAAAACGCGCAGCAGGCCCACGCCCTTATCCTGGATAAGAAACCGGATATGGTGCTGCTGGACTGGATGATGCCGGGAACCAGCGGTGTCGAGTTCGCCCGCCGCCTGCGCAAGGATGAGGTCACCGCCGATGTGCCGGTGATCATGCTGACTGCCAAAACAGACGAAGATAACAAGGTCAAAGGGCTTGAAGCCGGCGTCGACGACTACATTATCAAGCCGTTCTCCCCGCGTGAGCTGGTCGCTCGCCTGAAGGCCGTGCTGCGCCGCGCTACCCCCAAGGGCGTCGAAGAGCCGGTCACCGTTGACGGCCTGAGACTGGACCCTGTCTCCCACCGCGTCACCGCCGATGCTGCACCGATCGAGCTGGGCCCAACCGAATTCCGACTGCTGCAGTTTTTCATGACCCATCAGGATCGTGCATACTCGCGCAGCCAGCTGCTCGACATGGTCTGGGGCGGCAACGTTTACGTCGAAGAACGGACGGTCGACGTGCATATCCGTCGCCTGCGCAAGGCGCTTGGCGAGCGGCATGATTATCTGGTACAAACCGTCCGCGGTACCGGATATCGCTTTTCTTCACAGGTCGCCTGAACCTTATCAGCGACCTTAGGGACATCTTAGGGACATGAGGTCTTATGCGTCACTCCAGTAATCCGATGATTTTACCCCTTGCGGGTACGGCTCTTGTGGGAGTGGTAATCGGCGGCCTGGTTTCCTACCCGGGCTGGGGCCTGGGTATCAGCCTGCTGGCATGGAGCCTGCTGCAGGCACGCCATTACAACCGACTGATGAAATGGCTGTCGAGGGAGCTGGATGAGCTGCCTCCCGAGGATACCGGCCCCTGGGGCGATCTCCTCGACCAGCTGGCACGACGCCATAAACGCGGGGTAATCCGCGAACAACGGCTGCAATCTGCAATCAGCCGCTTTCAACAGTGCACCGCAGCTCTCTCTTCAGCCATCGTCATCATCGACCGCGACAACCACCTGGAATGGTGGAACCGCGCCGCGGGCAAACTGCTCGGTATAGACGATCGCGACCGCGGCAAATCGATCTTCAATATCGTCCGCGACCCTCGCTTTATCCGTTATTACCGCAAGGGGGTGTACCAGGAACCTCTGCAGCTGATATCACCCAATAATCACGACATGTACCTGCAGTACCAGGTACACCGTTTCGGCGACGACGACCGCGTCCTGGTGGCCCGTGACGTTACCCGACTGTTCAAACTGGAACAGACCCGTCAGGACTTCGTCGCCAATGCCTCCCACGAGCTGCGCACGCCGCTGACGGTGATCAGCGGGTACCTGGAAACCTTCCTCGATCAGGAACTGCCCCGACCGCTGCAGCGCGGTATGAGCCAGATGCAGCAACAGGCGAAGCGGATGGAAAGCCTGGTGGCAGACCTGTTGCTGCTATCCCGCCTGGAAGCGACCCAGCACACCAGCGACGAGCAGCCGATCCATATCCACTCGCTGATCGCCCAGATCCATCGCGACGCGGCCGACCTGTCAGCCGACCGCGAACACAGTTTCAACCTGGATATAGACCCGGATTACGACCTGATCGGCCAGGAGCTGGAGCTACAGAGCGCCTTCTCCAACTTGGTGTTCAACGCCGTGCGCTACACGCCGGAAGCCGGCAATATCGAAATCAGCTGGCGCGTGGATGCCAAAGGCGGACACTTCAGCGTCAAAGACAATGGTATCGGCATCGATCCGATCCATATCCCGCGTCTCACCGAGCGCTTTTACCGCGTCGATGAGAGCCGCTCATCGGCCAGTGGCGGCACAGGCCTGGGCCTTGCGATCGTCAAGCATGTACTGATGCGCCACGGCGCCCAGTTGAGTATCGAGAGTCGCAGCGGGATGGGCAGCACGTTCAGCTGCCACTTCCCGTCGGATATGATTCGCAGCATCAAGCAGGTCGCCAACGGCCAGCACTGATCAGCCTCTGACTACCGCGCTACCTGTGGCGCCGGCAGTTTTGATGTGGCTGTGTTCTTCCACCCAGTAGATAGTGGCGCCTACGACCGCTGCCGGCATGATCAGCAGGTTCACAAGCGGAATCAACATGCCCACCTGCACTACCGAACCAAAGCCTACCGCGGTGAAGCGATGCGATTTCAGCAGCCGCTTCATCTCGGGGAAGCTAACCTTGTTGTTATCCATCGGATAGTCGCAATACTGAATCGACATCATCCAGGCACCGAACAGGAACCAGACAAAAGGCATCACCAGGTTGATCACCGGGATAAAACTCAATACCAGCAGAACCAGCAGCCGCGGCAGGTAATAGAGTAGTTTCTGCACCTCGCGCTGCAACGACCGGGGTATCATTTTCACCAGCTCCGCCCAGCCTTCATCGGTACTCACCGTACCGCGCAGCTTACGCTCCACCATCTCCGACAGAAAACCGTTGAACGGCGCGGCGATAAAGTTCGCCACGATGGAGAAGCTGTAATAGACCACCACCAGTATCACCAGCGCCAGCAGCGGCCAAAGCAGGTAACGCAGAAAGTCCAGCCACTCCCAGGCGGGCAGCCAGGCATTCATCATGTAGTCGATCCAGTTGCCGAACTGGTTGATCAACAGCCAGATGGCGCCGCCAAAAAGCAGCACGTTGATAACCAGTGGGATAAGTACGAAACTGCGGATACCGGGTTCGGGCAGCATCGCCAGTCCGCGCATAAAATAGCTGGCGCCCCTGACGGGATTGGCACTCATAGACCCTCCTCAGGCCATAAAATAAACGGTAAAACGTAAAGCAACGGCGACCAGCATCAGGGTCAGGCCGACACGGTTGATTCTGAACTCCAGCGGTGTGAAGCTGATCAGCGGCTGCCAGAAACGCAGCACGGCGTGCCAGTCCTGGGTCCGTTTGACGTAAAGACCCAGCGAGGTCAGAAATACCAGCAGGCCGCCCCAGAACAGAAACGGCTCGATCATGGCCAGATAGATCATCGCAATCCTTCTCAAGCACTTGGGTTGGACCGGGGACTGCTGAACTGACGCACAGGCCCCGCCTTTTTCAGTGAACGGAGATTAACATGAAAGCGATACGACTCCACGCCTTCGGCACAGCGGAAAACCTGACCCTGGACGAGGTGGAGACGCCGCAACCGGGCCGCGGTGAAGTACGGATCCGCAACCGCGCCGCGGGCATCAACCCAATCGACTGGAAAACCTGCGCCGGTGGCGGCGCCAGTGCTGCTATCGGTGAGCTGCCGTTTATCCCGGGCTGGGAATGCGCCGGTACGGTGGACAAGGTCGGTGAGGGTGTCAGCGACTTCAAGGAGGGCGACGAGGTATTCGCCTTTATCCGCTTCCCGGAAGCCGCTGGCTGCTACGCCGAATACACCTGCGCACCGGCGAACCAGATCGCACTGCGTCCCGAGTCCCTGAGCGCTGAAGCGGCAGCCGGTCTCGGTCTTGCCGGCCTGACCGCCTGGCAGGCGTTGCACGACAAGGCACAGGTCAAAGAGGGGCAGAGAGTACTGGTATTGGCTGCCGCCGGTGGCGTCGGCCATATCGCCGTGCAGCTGGCCAAGGCGGCCGGCGCCTATGTGATCGGCACCGCCTCCGCTGCCAACCAGGATTTTATCCACAGCCTGGGCTGCGATGAGTGTATCGATTACTCCAGCGCCAACCTGGCGGTCAGCGTCAACGATGTGGATATCGTTATCGACGGCGTCGGTGGCGACACCGCTATTGAGGCGCTGCACTGTCTGAAATCAGACGGCATTCTGGTGACCCTGCCATCGGTGACTGCTGCAGAGGTGATGGCAGCGGCAGAGAAGGGGGGTTATCGCGTGCTCGGTATCCGCGTCGAACCTAACGGCAGCCAGCTGGCGGAACTGGCGGCACTCGCAGGAGACGGCAAACTGAGCCTGTCACTGGGCGGCTCTATTCCCCTGGCAGAGGTAGCCCGCGCCCATCAGCTCAGCGCCAGCGGCCATCAGCGCGGCAAGCTGGTACTGAGCATCAATTAGATCCAGCGACAGGTTACTGGCCGGCGGCCTCTGCGTTCTCGGTCAGTAGCCCAGCCTGCGCTGGGTTATTACTGCAGAAATACTGCTGCTGGCGCAGCAGCACACGGCAACCCTCACCACGGATATCCTGATCCCAGCAGGTTTCCCGCGCCCAGACTTTCTCCTCTTCGGTTTTCTCTTCCTGGTAGGCAGGCACGTTGTCACAGAAGGTCGCTGAGTCTGAAGCGGTCTCCAGGCAGGCATTCAGAAACTTGCCGTAGCGAACGGTGCAGCTGAAGCCGGTACACTGGGTATCGAACTCCTGCAGCGCCTCATCCAGACACTCCTGCTGATCGTGGGTGCGGCCATACTCAAGCCCCGCCTCGCGGTAAACCAACGCGTCTTCGGCGCGTTCCCGGTTGAACTCCTCGACAATAGAATCTTTCTTGAGCCAGAGATAACCCACGCCCAACACCGCGATCGCCAACAGCGTCAGCAGGATCTTTTTCATCATTGCAGAGACTCCGGAAAACTCAGGAACGGCCCTTGTAAAGACCGATAAGACTGAAGAAAAGGCCCACCACAGACAGCAACATGCCGCCGTTGACCAAGAGCGGATGACGCATCATGAAAGGAACAAAGGGATACTCGCCAGAGGAGACGCACTGGGCTTCGGCGTAGTGCCAGGCGCCGCCGCCATCGAGACAGGCATCCACCTGAGCCTGTTCAATCATGTACCCGGCCATCAGCGCCAGCGGCGGAACAATCAGCAGCAAAAGACCCAGTCGCAGCATGAAGGAAGCTATGGACAAGTTCATGGCATCTCAGGCTTACAGGCTGGCTCACTATCAAGGCGGACTTTTGCAGGCGTAGTGGCGCTACGGCAAAAAAGTCCAACGCAGCGAGTGGGCCAGCCTGCAAGCCCCGGAGGGCGCGGCATGAAGCACCCATCTACGGCGTTGAGCTTTTTGCCAAGGGCTACTGCCATTGGCGGCAAAGCTCGCCTTGCATCTGGGCACTTCATGCCACGCTGAGACGCTATAGAATTGGTCATAGCTTCCTTATGCGTCTTCGTCACTGATACCGATATTGCTGACGCCTTCGTTTTCAGCAAGTGTACGAAGGTCACGGATAAAGGCCGCATTGGGCTGGCGCTGACCACGCAGGCGCTCCAGCACCTCTTCGCGGAAGGACTCTTCATCCAGCATCAGCTCATGGGTGTTGATAAAGCGTACCAGCTCCTCATCGGACATCTGGTCATCGCCTTCGCTGATTTCGATAAACCCGGCGACACACTCATGGGAAAGGCTGGCCACTTCCAGCGCCTCGGCCGCATCGCCTTCGATGACGCAGGTGAGGGTGGAGTAAAGTGCAACCACCGCCGCATGTGCCGGCATGGCGCCGTACATATCGAACTCTTCCAGGTCCGGGATGTTAGCCTCGACATTGTCGAGCTGAACCTCGGCATTGATACGCGAGCCGGTGCCGGCGAGCTGATTCCAGACTCCGTCGAGAATGCTGCGCAGCTGCTTGTGATCGCCAAACTCCATCAGTCGCGAAAACAGCAGGAAGTTGGGGAACATACGTTCGCTCAATGCCGCTGAGAAAGCGACGAGCTGCCAGCTTTCCAGTCCATTGAGTTGTTTGTCGAGTTTCAGCGGCTCACTCATCTTATCTCCGGTCTAATCAGATCGATCGGGCTTGGTCCCATATTGTACGGCTTGAACGAGGATACCAACAGGCTGATACTCGGTTAATCGGTGCCAGAATAGAAAAGACCCTGTTTTAATAAGGCTTTAACCGATATTTGCGTACTCTAATTATACTGTCTAATTTAAAGAACAAACTCGGTCGCACAGTCACCGGTCAACTGCGCGAACCTTATGGACCCGGTGCCTTAAGGTGTTAACGCGAGCCGCCCAGCGTTAGCTCAGGGATAAGCACCGCACTGAAATGTGGAAGGACTCGCCTATGAGTACCGCTTTCGAACGGCTGGCCATCCCGGAACGTGCGCCCACGGCTGCCGATATAGCCCAACGTCCCGCATGCTGGAAACTTCTCAGCGTCGAGGACGACCCAACCTACCAGGCGTCACTGCTTTATAGCCTGGGAAACCTCGAATACGACGGTATTCCGGTCGAAATTCTCACCGCGGGCTCTGCTGCCGAAGCCGCTTCGCAGCTCAGCGCCCATCCCGATATCGCCGTCGTGCTGCTCGATGTGGTGATGGATGAGGATGACAGCGGCCTGCGCCTGGTCAATACCATCCGCGAGCGTCTCGGCAACCATCGAATTCGTATCATCCTGTTAACCGGCCAGCCAGGCATGGCACCGCGTAATGATGTAATGCGTCAGTACGATATCGACGATTACTGGCAGAAAGCCGACCTCAAGGCCGACCAGCTGATCACCCTGATCACCGGCAACCTGCGTACCTGGATCTATATCACCGAGCTGGAACGGGCACGGCAGGGTCTGCAGCTGCTGGTGGAAGCAAGCCGGGCGCTAACCAGCAAACGTGACCTGAAGAGTTTCAGCCACACCCTGCTGGAGCAGATCGGCAACATCATCGGCGCCGATGAAGGCGGTATTGTCAGCGCCGTCTCCAACGAGAGCGAATCCCTTGCAGAGGCCGAGGTGATGGCCAGCAGCGGCTGCTATTCAGGCCAGGCATCCAAGGTGCCCGGGCTTATCGACGACAGCGCCATACACACCGATATCGGCAACGCCCGCGCCGAGAAACGCCATATTTTCCGTGACAGTTACAGCGTGCTCTACTTTGGCAACGCAGAGATCGACCCGCGTGAATATGTCACCGTGGTGAAGTCGGATACCCGGCCTTCCCGCTACCATATCAGCCTGCTGCAGGTGTTTGCCGAACAGGTCAGCGGCGGCTTCGCCAATATTGCCCTCAACAACCGTCTCAGCGAGCTGGCGTACTACGACGACCTGCTCAACATCCCCAACCGCAACTGGCTGGTCTGGGAGATGAAACGCCTGAGCCGACAGGAACGCGCCAGGCTGCAACTGACACTGATCGACCTGGACCGTTTCTCCGATGTCACCGTAACCCTGGGAACAGCCTTCAGCGACAAACTGATCGAGCAGATGTACAGCCAGTTAACAGAGAAGCTGGAAGATTACATCAGCATCGCCCGCACCGGCCTCGACTCCTTCGCTATTCTCGGCCACCGCGATACCGCCCCCACGGACGCCACCATCAGGTCGCTGATTGGCCAGCCTCTGACTATCGATGGCGCCGAACACTCTCTGTCGATTACCGCCTCATCGCTGCCGCTTTCCGAACTGGACCATCTGCAGCCGCGAGAGATACTGCGCATCGCAGAGTGCTGTATCGATACCGCTCGGCAAAAACACCTCACATTCCTGGAGTACAGCGCCGGTTTCGATGAAGAGATACGCCAGCGCTACGCCCTGATGAACGATCTGCGCCTGGCCCTGGCACAGCGTGCACTGCATATCGAGCTGCAGCCCAAGGTCAGCCTGAGTGATAACCGGCTGATTGGCTTTGAAGCCCTGGCCCGCTGGGAACGCGAGGATGGCAGCCGGGTGCGGCCGGATCAGTTTATTCCATTGGCAGAAACCGCCGGCCTCATCAGCGAACTGGACCAGCTGGTTGTAGAGCTGACCTGTGAAGCGATCAAACAGCTCAACGCGGCGGGAATCGACGTACCGGTGGCCTTTAACGCCTCCAGTGACGAGCTGTTCGACCCGGACTACTTCGACACCCTGATCGGCACACTGAAAAAGTATGGCGTCAGGCCGGAACAGATGAACCTGGAGATCACCGAGTCCCGGGCGATGGAAAGCTACGAGAAGATCGCACCGCAGCTCAAGCGGCTGATCGAAATGGGCATGGCCGTCAGTATCGACGACTTCGGCACTGGTTATTCATCCCTCTCCCATATTACCCATCTGGCCGCGACCACACTAAAAATAGACCAGGTGTTTGTGCGCCAGATCGGCGAATCGCCGCAAGCGGCCCAAGTGGTCGAGATGATTCTGCGTATCAGCGAACGCTTCGGCCTGAACGCCGTGGCCGAGGGTGTGGAAACGCTTGAACAGCGCGATCTGCTGCTGGCGAAAGGCTGCCGGGCGGGCCAGGGGTATCTCTATTCACGTCCACAGAGGCTCGAGGTTCTGATCGATAAACTCGCCTCGAATACAGTCTTTACGCTACCGACACCCGATGAGCAGGGATAACAGCGCCGCGTCCGGGCTGCAGTCACCGCGTCGCCTGGCAACCGGGCTGATCACCCTGCTGATTCTGTTGGTCTCAAGCGGCAGCTACTTCGCCTACCAGCAGCTGCTCAAGCTCTACACCCAACCGATCAGCCAGCAGCAGAGTTCAGACCTCAACTTCAGCGCCGCAACCCTCTCGCGGGAGCTCGGCCACCTGCGTGACCTGACGCTGATGATAAAACGCAGCCCGCCGGTCAGAATCGCGCTTAACCCTTACCGCTCGCTGGATCGAAACCTACTGCAGCGGGAGCTTATCCGTTTCAGCCGCGATCATGCGCTGATCTCGCAGGTGCGCTGGATAGACGCCTCAGGGGAGGAGCGAGTGCGGATCAACTTTGCCTCGGGCGAGTCTGAGATCGTTCCCCCTGAAGAACTGCAAAACAAAGCCAATCGCTACTATTTTCAACAGGCGATGGCCTACGCACCGGGTCAGGTGTATATCAGCCCGCTGGACCTGAATATCGAGCGTGGCCAGATCGAACGCCCCCTCAAACCCACCATCCGCGCTGCGATCCGCACCACTGAAGCGGAAACGATGAGAGAGGGTGTCTTCGTGATCAACTACGATCTACGCGCCCTGCTGAACTCGATCCGAACAACCTACTCCGACAAGTCGGCCACCGAAATCATCAACACCACCGGATTCTGGTTACTGAGCCGTGCACCTGAACAGGAGTGGGGGCAGATCCTCGGCAAGCCCGAGGCGCGACTGAACCGCCAGCTTCCCAAGCTCTGGCAGCAGGTGAATGCACGCTCATCCGCCAACAATGTGTACCTGGCGGGGCGGATCTGGAGCTGGGAACGGCTGGCGCTGATCGAGCGCCCAGGCCAGGGACCGGAAGTACTGATCCTGCTGACCTCCTCATCTGAAGACCTTTTTGCCGGTATCACAGGTCAGCTCAAGCTGCTGGTAAGCCTTTGCGCGCTGGCGGTACTGGCGCTTGGAAGCTGGCTCATCTTGCTGTTTATGCGCTCGGAGGCGCGCCAGAGGCAGCTCTACCAGCGTATCAACCAGGAGCACCAGAAACTGCAGCAGGCACACCACTCGCTGGTCACTGCCCACCGGCGTCAATCCGTGCTGCAGGAAGAGCTGGTCGAAACCCGCAAGCTCTCCTCACTGGGCATGATGGTCGCGGGCGTCGCCCACGAGCTAAACACGCCCACCGGAGGCGCGCTTATGGTGCTCAGCAGCGTTGAAGGCCAACTGTCAGAACTGGAAAAATCTCAGGGCTCGTCGCAACAGCAGGCGGCGCTTGCACGGGCCCGTCAGGGCATGGAGCTGGCCACGCGAAACCTGAACCAGGTCAGCCGCCTGATTACCAGCTTCAAGCGCCTTGCGCTGGATCGCGCGGTCGAGGAGATCCGCGACGTCGACCTCAACGACCTGGTGAGCGATTTGAAGCTGGCGCTCTCTCCGCTGTTGAAGAAAAGCCCGGTCACTCTCGAGATCGATATCCCCGATAATATCCGTCTTTACAGCCATCCCGGGATAATCTCGCAGATACTGCAGAACCTGATCGACAACGCGCTCACCCACGCTTACACCCAACAGCAGTCAGGGCAGATAACCCTGAGCGCCCGTCCGATAGACGCCAGTGGCTCGGTGCTTGAGCTGAGCGTTGCAGATGACGGTGCTGGTATCGCCCCCGGCATCAGAGACACGATCTTCGATCCTTTCGTCACCTCTGGCCGGGGTCGGGGCCACACAGGATTAGGACTTCATCTGGTTCACCAGTGGGTTCACCGACTGCTCCATGGTAGCATCGAGGTCCAATCCGAACCCGGCCGGGGCAGCTGCTTTATCCTGCGTATCCCCGTTGACAGCCGGCTCAGCGCTGAACAGTAAAAGGACTGAAGGATGGCTACAACGCTCTGCGTTTTCTGTGGTTCCCGTAAGGGCGCGAACCCGCGTTTCGAAAAGGTTGCGTTCGAACTTGGCACGGCGATCGCTGCCCAGGGTTCATCGCTGGTCTATGGTGGCGGTTCCGTCGGCTTGATGGGCGCAGTGGCAGACGGCGTGATGAGTGCGGGCGGCAAGGTAACCGGGGTGATTCCGGAAAGCCTGTTCAACGCCGAGGTCGCCCACCAGGGCCTGACTTCACTTGAGGTGGTTCCCGACATGCACGCCCGCAAGGCGCGTATGGCGAGCCTCGCCGATGGTTTTATCGCGTTGCCCGGCGGCATCGGCACCTTCGAGGAGCTGTTCGAGGTCTGGACCTGGGCGCAGCTGGGTTATCACGACAAGCCGGTGGCGCTGCTCAATGTGGATAACTTTTACGATCCGCTGCTCGAATTCCTCGACTACACCCGCCGGCAGGGCTTTATTCAGGACCCGTGCCGCGCGCTGCTGGGAGTGGAAGCGGAGATCCCGGCACTGCTGGAGCAGATGAACCAGGCCATCGACCGCTCCGGCAGTCAGTGGTCACCGGAAAAGATCTAACTCCCAGTATGGGTCGGACCCGCCCATTGCTTTCTACCAACCGGATAAAGCAGAGCTTTGGCCGATACCGCCTGTTTGCTGGCTGGCTTATGGGCGCCCTGCTGACTCTCACCATCCTGCCCGGCGCCGCGACTGCAGAAACGCTGATCCTGGGCCAGGTCAGCGACCGTCCGAAGAAAGATTTCAAACAACTGCTTCCCATGGCGCGCTTTATGGCGGACCGCCTGCAGCAATATGGTTTTGATAATGCCCGGGTACAGCTTTACGACAGCGCGGATGCACTGATCAAGGCGGTCAAACAAGGCGAGGTACACTGGATCAGCGAAACGCCCTACACCTCGGCGCGGCTGCTACAGGAAACCGGCAGCCGGCCACTGGTAAAGAAGTGGAAAAACGGTCAGCGCCAGTATCAAACGCTTATATTCACCCTCAAACAGCGCGATATCCGCTCACTGCAGGAGCTGGTGGGCCAGCGTATCGCGTTTGAACACCCCGACTCGTTCAGTAGCTATCTGCTGCCCCGCCGCATACTGGAAAACAACGGACTCTCGCTGGTCGAGCTGGAGCGTCCGGAAGACCCTGTGCCCGAGGGCAAGGTCGGCTACCTGTTCAGCCGCAACGAGAAAAACAACGCTCTCTGGGTCGACAAGCAGATCGTTGCCGCGGGAGCACTGAACAACGGTGACTGGCAGGACCCGAGCCGGGTAACGCCTGGTATGCAAGAGCACTTCAGAGTTATACACAGGTCAGACTTCTATCCCCGTGCTTTCGAGCTGGCAACACCAGCGCTTGCCGCTGACGCCGCCGAGGCTCTGCAACAGGAGCTGCTGGCACTGGACCAGGACAAGTATGCCGGGCTCTTGGCGCGCTACGAAAATAGCAAAGGATTCAGTCCCGTGGATGAGCAGGACCTCAGCTTCCTTAAGGCATTGATCGAAAGGGGAACCCAGGCACAATGAAACGCCGTTTTTCGGTTATCGTCCGGCTATCTCTGCTACTCACGCTGCTATCTGCGCTAATCATGCTGGCATTGATGATGGCCGTGGATGACTCGCTGAAAACCTACTTTAAAGAATCCAACCGCGCCGATCAGGCAAAACTGACCGAAGTGGCGCGCAACCAGCTGCGCCATGATGCACAGCTGCTGCTCCAGTCCTTGAGCGACAGC
The DNA here is from genome assembly GCF_900108065.1 of Marinobacterium lutimaris. Classification (GTDB taxonomy): domain Bacteria; phylum Pseudomonadota; class Gammaproteobacteria; order Pseudomonadales; family Balneatricaceae; genus Marinobacterium_D; species Marinobacterium_D lutimaris. The sequence goes on from NZ_FNVQ01000006.1 coordinate 52,102, forward strand.
CTGGGTGTGGATATCTATAACCAGGACCTGAGCGCCATCGGTGATGCGCTGCAGCGGCTGGGCAGGTTTCACACGCTCGACTACATCTACGTTTACGATCACAACGGCTCCATCCTCCACGATGGCAGCGCCGATATCCCGCTCTATGGGGAGCCGATCACCTCTCACACGCCGCCCCAACTGCTGACCGGCCTGCAGGATGCGTTGGTATGGAGTGACACGCACCTCTATCTGAACAGCCGCGTTCAGATCGGCAACGAGACGTTTGCAGCAATCAGCGCCGGTTTTGACTTCAGCCAGGCCTTCGCTGAACTCGAGGCCCATAACGAGGATCTGATCAGCGCCGAATATGGCCTGTTTCAAAATGTCCGCAAGGCGATCCTGATCACCTTCCTGATCCTGCTGCCGGTGTGCATGCTCAGCGCCGCCTGGATCACCCGTGGCATGCTCAAACCACTGCAGGTGCTGACAAACCGCAGCAGCCGTTTCGCCGAAGGGGAGCGCGACCTATCCTTCGAGCTTAACCGTCCCGACGAGTTCGGCCGCCTGGGTACAGCCCTGGAGCGGATGCGCAGAGCCCTGGAAGAGAGCCACGACCAGGTTGAACAGATGGCCTATGAGGATACCGTCACCCACCTGCCGAACCGCCGCTGGTTTCAAAACCGTCTCAGTGAAATCATGCATCGCAGCGCCAGCCTGGAGGGCGCCTTTGCAGTACTGTTTATCGATCTGGATCACTTCAAGCAGGTTAACGACACCGCCGGCCATGAGCGCGGCGATCAGCTGCTGCGGGAAGTATCCCGGCGCCTGCAGGCCTGTGTAACGGAGAACCGCTCGCGCCGCGGCCCCGCCGCTGAGCTGGCGCGCCTGGGCGGCGATGAGTTCGTCGTGCTGCTGCCGGCGGTACAGGGTGCCGAAGATGCCGCCGAAACCGCCCGTGCCCTGCTGGCATCGCTGGCCCCGCCGTTCCTGCTGCACGGCCAGTATTTCTCCATCTCCTGCAGCATCGGCATCACCCTCTATCCGGATGACGGCGTCAGCGCCAGCGAGATTCTCAAACATGCGGACGTGGCAATGTATTCCGCGAAACAGCACGGCCGTAATCAATTTGCTTTCTTCCAGCCACAGATGACCGAAGAGATTCGCGAGCACCTGGAGATCCAGCAGGGTATCAAGGAGGCGATCGACAAGGATTATCTCTACCTCGATTACCAGCCGCTCTATTCCATGGAAAGCGGCGAGATCATCGGCGCCGAAGCACTGTTGCGCTGGCAGCACCCGATTAACGGCCTGCTGTCGCCGGCACGTTTTATCCCGATCATCGAGGAATCTGACCTGATCGAGGAGGTAACCCGCTGGGTGGCCAACCGTGCCGGCCGAGACCTGCAGAAGATCCTCGGTCTGCGTGAGCAATTTTCCATGTCGATCAATATCTCCGGCGCGGCCCTGCACCAGATGGAGATGTGCGACTACATCTGTCACCTGAAACAGAAACTGGCTCTGCCGGACAACAGCCTGTGCATAGAGATCACCGAAACCAGCATGATCAGCCACCTGGATAGCTGTGAGGCGGTGCTGCGACGCTGGAAACAGGCGGGTATCGAGATCTGGATCGATGACTTCGGCACCGGTTACTCCTCCCTGGCCTACCTCAACAGCCTGTCGATCGACGGCCTCAAGATCGACCAGTCCTTTGTGCACAACCTGATAGACGGCCACTCACGACCGCTGATCGACGCCATGATCGCCCTGGCTGACTCGCTGTCCATCAGTACCGTGGCGGAAGGCATAGAAACTGACCGACAGCATGCAGAACTGAAGGCAATGGGGGTAGAGTACGCTCAGGGCTTTGGACTGGCGCGGCCAATGCGCATCGACAGCCTGATCGAGCTGCTGGATGACGAACATCGGAATGCGGAGGCGCTGGCCGAGCCATGAGATCTGCTTATCCCCTGGCGCTTGCACTGACGCTAAGCTCACCGGTATGGGCTGGCGTCGAGCTGAAAACCCAGCTTGAGTACAGCGACGGCCAGCGGCACAGCGAAACCAGTTATGAGGATGATGGCAGCTTCGACGAGCGCAGCGTGAAACGCAAAACTCGCTGGGAAAGCGACACTCTGTTCAACGCCGAACTTAACCCGGATTCCGACTGGGTCTGGAGCGCCCGCCTGGGATACAACGCCCGGCGCAGCGTAGATTTCAAGCGCGAGTACCGTGAAGATGGCTCTCTGAAGAAGGATAAAACCCGCACCGAATGGCGTCAGAGTCCATACGCCGGACTGGGTCTGCGGTGGGATTTTGGCTCCATGATCGGCGGAGATGCCTGGTCGTTCCGGGCATACCACGACCGCTTTTTCGATGTTGAGTACCGCGCCACCGGCCTGGCGGAGGATGCAAAACCGGTGGCAGGCCGTGGCAACGGCTGGGAAACCAAGCTGACGCTCCAGGCCGAATATCCTTCGCCCTGGTACAGTCTATATCTGCTGCCTAAACTCAGTATCAAGCATGAACAGTACAGCGCCTGGACCAACAGCGCCCAGGATGAGCGGGAAAAGGCGGAACAGGAGCTGCAGTATGAAGCGAGGCTCTGGCTAGACTGGATCATGCCCGTCGATGGCTGGGAGCTGATGTTCGGCCCCACCTGGCAGCTGGAGGACAAAGCCGAACGCAAACCAGGCAAAGCCTGGGAATGGGACAACGAGGAGCAGTGGATCGGCACACTGAAGCTGGAGTACGAATCCCCCATGCCCGGTTTTGAAATGGAGCTGGCCGCCGAGCACTGGCTCAACGGCGCCGACAAAGACGATACACGTTACAAACTTGAACTGAGCTACGAGTTTTAGAAAGATGTTGGATAGCTGAGCAAGGAAGCTTGGCTGGATAACTCCAGGGAAAAGGAGGAACAGAATGAACACCCCACTTTTCTGGTCGGGCGCAGCGTTGTTTTGCCTGACCACCCCCAGCGTTATAGCTGCGACCCAGGCTCCCGCCATCATGAGCGCCGAGCGGCTGCAAAGCAGCCAGACCATCGACAGCCCCGCCTATTTTGTCAGTGAGAAACTTGATGGTGTGCGCACCCGCTGGACCGGCACGGAGCTGCGCACCCGCAGTGGCTTCACGATCCAGGCGCCGGAATCTCTCAAGGCAGGGCTGCCGCCGGTCCCCATGGACGGAGAACTCTGGCTGGGCAGGGCCCGCTTTAGCGAAATGAGCGGGCTGATTCAGCGAGCCGACCCCCAGGACCCGCTCTGGCAACAGGTACAGCTGCAGATCTTTGACCTGCCTGCGCACCCGGGTAACTTCAGCGAGCGGCTAGACGCCCTGGGCCAGCTTATCGGCGCTGTGGATAACCCGCAGATCCGCCTGCTGGAACAGACGCGCGGCCTTTCCCGTGAACAGATCGACCAGTTGCTGGAGCAGACCCGCCGCAGCGGTGGAGAAGGGCTGATGCTGCACCACTTCGCCGCCCACTACGTGAACGCCCGCACCAACCTGCTGCTCAAATACCGCGGCTATGATGACGCCGAAGCAGAAGTGGTCGGCTACACCCGTGGCGAAGGCAAATACGAGGGAATGACCGGCGCGCTTATCGTCGAAACAACCGAGGGGCTGCGTTTCCGCATAGGATCTGGGTTAAGTGATGCCCAGCGCGCCACACCGCCGGAGATCGGCAGCCTGGTGACATACAGGTTTAACGGCCTGACCAGCCAGGGATTGCCGCGCTTCGCCCGGTTTGTGAGGATCTACAACTCGGAGATCTAAACGTTTGCCTTGCAATGTACGAGGCGCGCCTCGCGCCGATCGGGCTGGCTTGGCGGTGATGCAAAACCGCGGCCGGGCGATCACGACGGGGTCGTCGCTCCTAGGAAGATGCACAAAAAAGGCCCCTTTCGGGGCCTTTCTGATGCGATATTCAGGAAAGGATCAAAGTCGGACTTCGACGCCCTTCTCGCGCATATATTCTTTCGCCTGCGGAATGGTGTACTCGTTGAAGTGGAAGATAGATGCCGCCAGCACCGCATCCGCCTTGCCTTCAATACAGCCTTCCACCAGGTGATCCAGGTTGCCGACACCGCCAGAGGCGATCACCGGTACCTGCACCGCTTCGGAGATGGCGCGGGTAACACCGATGTCGTAACCGTTCTTGACGCCATCCTGGTCCATGGAGGTCAGCAGGATCTCGCCGGCACCCAGTTCAACCATCTTTTTCGCCCATTCCACGGCATCCAGACCGGTGGGCTTGCGACCACCGTGGGTGAAGATCTCCCACTTGTCCGGCTCGCCTTCCTTGGAAACTTTCTTGGCGTCGATGGCGACCACGATGCACTGGCTGCCGAAGCGCTCGGCGGCTTCACGCACAAACTCCGGGTTGAACACGGCCGCTGTGTTGATCGAGACCTTGTCGGCACCGGCGTTGAGCATCTTGCGGATATCTTCGCAGGTGCGGATACCGCCTCCGACGGTCAGCGGGATAAACACCTCTGCTGCCATGCGCTCCACGGTATGCACCATGGTGTCGCGCTCTTCATGGCTGGCAGTGATATCCAGGAAGGTGATCTCGTCCGCGCCCTGCTCGTTGTAGCGCTTGGCGACCTCGACCGGATCGCCGGCATCGCGGATATCGAGGAACTTCACGCCTTTAACCACGCGGCCGTTCTCAACATCGAGACAGGGAATAATGCGTTTTGCCAGTGCCATGATCGTCTCCGCTCTTCTTACTTGCTCAGCTCGTCGCTCAGTTGCTGAGCTTCGGCCACATCCAGCGTGCCTTCATAGATAGCACGACCAGTGATAGCACCGAGGATGCCCTGATCAGCCACAGCCGCCAGTTTGCGGATATCTTCGATATCGGTGACACCGCCGGAGGCGATCACCGGGATACCGGCTTCGCGAGCCAGCTCGACTGTGGCTTCCACGTTTACGCCCTGCATCATGCCGTCACGGCTGATATCGGTGTAAACGATGGCGCTGACGCCGTCGTTACGGAAACGCTTCGCCAGATCCACCGCTTTCACGTCGGTGATCTCGGCCCAGCCGTCGATCGCCACGTAGCCGTCCTGGGCGTCCAGGCCGACGATAATGTGACCCGGGAACTGCTTACACATCTCGGTGACGAATTCAGGCTCTTTCGCCGCTTTGGTACCGATAATGACGTACTCAACGCCCGCATCCAGGTACGCCTGGATGGTCTCGGCAGAGCGGATACCACCGCCGATCTGGATCGGCAGGTCCGGATAAGCCTTGGCAATGGCGTTGACGATTTCGCCGTTCACCGGGTTACCGGCGAAAGCGCCGTTCAGGTCCACCAGGTGCAGACGACGGCAGCCGGCTTCAACCCACTTGGCGGCCATATCGACCGGGTTGTCGGAGAATACGGTGGAGTCGTCCATGCGGCCCTGACGCAGGCGTACGCATTTGCCATCCTTGAGATCGATCGCGGGGATAATCAGCATTGTGGATAAAACCTTGAAAGTCTGTCTCGGGGACGCAGGCCTTAGACCTGACCGTCCCAGTTAAGGAAGTTCTTCAGCAGCTGCAGGCCTGCAGTATGGCTCTTTTCCGGGTGGAACTGGGTGGCGAACACGTTCTTGTGCGCCAGCGCCACATCGAAATCCACACCGTAATGGCAGGTTGCCGCGACCTGGCCACGCTGGGCCAGCTTGACGTAGTAGCTGTGGACAAAATAGAAACGGCTACCGTTGTCGATATCTTTCCACAGCGGGTGGTCGATGCTCTGCTGCACTTCGTTCCAGCCCATGTGCGGCACCTTGAGACGGTCACTGCAGCCGGCTTCGCGAAGCTCTTCGCCGAAGAAGTTAACCCGGCCTTCAAACTCGCCGAGGCAGTCGACGCCGCCGTTCTCTTCAGAGAACTCCATCAGCGCCTGGTAACCGACACAGATACCGAGGAACGGCTTACCGGAGGCGATCGCCTCGCGCACCTCTTTATCCACACCCAGACGGCGGATCTCGGCCATACAATCGCGGATCGCGCCAACACCGGGCAGCAGCACACGGTCGGCGCTGCGCACCTGTTCCGGATCAGCGGTTACGCGTACTTCAACACCAGGCTGGACATGCTCGAGCGCCTTCGCGACCGAGTGCAGGTTGCCCATGCCGTAATCGATAACTGCGATACTGCTCATCTCAGAGGCATCCCTTGGTCGACGGCATGATTCCGGCGGCACGCGGGTCTTCCTCCAGCGCCATGCGGATGGCACGGCCGAACGCCTTGAAGATCGTCTCGGCCTGATGGTGGGTGTTCTTGCCCTTGAGGTTATCGATGTGCAGCGTCACCTGAGCGTGGTTAACGAAGCCATGGAAAAATTCACTGAACAGATCCACGTCGAAGCTACCGACGCGGCCACGGGTGAAGTCCACATCCATCGCCAGGCCCGGACGGCCGGAGAAATCGATAACCACGCGGGACAGCGCTTCGTCCAGCGGTACATAGGCGTGGCCGTAACGACGGATCCCTTTCTTGTCGCCCACGGCCTGCTTGAACGCCTGGCCCAGGGTGATGCCAATATCCTCGACGGTGTGATGATCGTCTATGTGCAGATCACCAATGGCATTGATCTCCATATCGATCAGGCCATGACGGGCAATCTGATCCATCATGTGGTCAAGGAAAGGAACGCCGGTATCGGACTCGAACTGGCCTGTGCCATCGAGGTTGATCGATACGGTGATCTGGGTTTCCAGAGTATTACGGGTCACTCTGGCAGTACGATCGGCCATCTCTGTCTCCGCCGTTGCGCGTGCGTGGGCTATCAATTGAAAGTGATTGAAAGCATTTAAGGCCCACATTATACAGCAAGCCGTCGCCAACGGCAGCGCCGGGTAAGCTATGGAGTTCATAGCCTGGGAAAGCCAGCCACTTGTTAATTTCCCAGTGTTTCGAACGGTTTGACCTCCGCTTTGTCACATAGCAGCATAAAACGCACGTTTGCCGGCCAGTTCATAATAAAGACACGTATAACAGGCAATTAGCTACAATGACTGCGGCAGACTCAGCACAGACAGAGGCTTTAAGGATTAAACCCATGAAATTGCTTACACGGCTGTTAATAGGCTTGGTAGTACTGGTTGTTCTCGCGATTGGCGCAGGCGGCATTCTGCTGGGCCTCGTCTTCGACCCGAACGACTACCGCGGCGAAATAGAGCAGGCAGCCCGTGACCAGGCCGGCCTCGATCTGAAGATCAACGGCGACATCGACTGGTCGGTATTCCCCTGGCTGGGACTGGCGGTCAATGAAATCGATCTGCGCTACACCGACAAGCCGGAGCTGGCCCAGCTGCAGCAGGCGCAGGTGTCGGTAAAACTGATGCCACTGCTGAGCGGCAATGTTGAGATGAGCAGTGTTCAGGTGAATGGCCTGAAACTGAATCTCATCGCCAGCGAGCAGGGTAATAACTGGACCGGACCGGAGACAGCCGCCGGTACAGAGGAACCCGCCCAGCAGGAAAGCAGTAGCGGCGAAAGCAACGCATCCTTCCTGAAAAGCCTCAGTATCGAAGAGATAGTGCTCAGCGATGCCCAGGTAATCTACAGCGATGAAACCGCTGGCACCCGGGTAGAGGTCTCCGGGCTGAACCTGACCACCGGCCAGCTGATGCCCAACCAGCCGATCCCGCTGGAGCTGAGTGCCGAGATCAAGCAGTTCCAGAACAATGCAGAAACCCTGTCACTGAGTACTTCACTGACCGCGAATGCACTGCTGGACCTGGCCAGCCAGCGCTATCAGCTCAGCGACATCGTCGCGACTACCGGTATCGCGGGCCTGACCCCGGGAGAACCGCTTGAGCTGAACATCGAAGCCGATGTCGATGCCAACCTGGCTGAACAGCTGGCCAAACTGGATCTTCAGAAGCTGGCCCTGGCCAATCTTAACGCCAGCGCACAGGTCAGCGTGGAGCAGTTCGAATCACCTGTGATCAAGGGCGCCCTGAAGGTCGATGAGTTCAACCTGAAGCAGCTGCTCGAAACCCTGGGCCAGAGCGCACCGGAAACCGCCGATGCGGATGCACTGACCCGGATCGGCCTTAGCGCCACCCTGGCCGGTACCCGCGATACCCTGGCACTGAACCCACTGACGATCAACGTCGACGACAGCAGTTTCAACGGTAACGCAGCCGTTGATCTCAACACCCTGGGCCAGGCGGTCACCCTGAAAGGCGAGAGCTTTAACGCCGACCGCTACCTGCCGCCAGCCAGCGAAGGCTCCGCCAGCGCAGCGGGCGAGGGCAGCAGCCCTGCAAACAGCGAGCGCTGGTCGAAAGAGGAGATCATCCCGATCGAGCCGCTGCAGGCCCTGAATCTCAATGCCAGTTTTGACCTGGGTAAACTGACCATCTCCGGCATCGTCGCCAACAATGTTGGCCTGACCCTGAGCGCTCACAACAGCGTGGTTGAACTGAGCCGCATCAACGCCGATATGTACTCGGGCGCCATTCGCAGCTCAGCGAAGCTCGATGCCAGCAAAAAGCCGTTGAAGATCAATATCAGCGAAAAGATCAGCGGCATCCAGATCGGCGAACTGCTCACCGACCTCAGCGACAGCGCGCCACTCACCGGTACCTTCAGCTCTGACGCTCTGCTCAGCGCCCAGGGACAGTCGATGCATTCGATCATCAACTCCCTCAGCGGCATGCTGAACATCAAGGCCTCCGATGGTGTCATCGAGGGGATCAGCATGGCGCAGACCCTGTGTCAGGGAATCAATAACGTGGCGAGCCTGGGCGTGAATACCCAGCAGGTGGACCAGTCCACACCGTTCGCCGATATGGGTGGCTCGTTCAATATCACCAACGGCGTGGTCAGCAACAAGGACCTTACCGCCAACCTGGATGCGCTGACCCTGGGCGGCAGCGGCAACGTGGATCTGCCTCAGGCGCTGATCGACTACCGCCTGGGCCTGACCATCAAGTCCAACCTGTTCAACGAAACCTGCTCGATCAACAACCGTCTGGAAGGTGTCGAGTTCCCGGTGAACTGCAAGGGCTCCTTCGATACAGATCCGGCGCAGATGTGCCGTCCGGATGCCAGCGCCTTCACCAACCTGATCAAGGCGGAAGCGCAGAAACGGGTTGAAGAGAAAGTGGGCGGCAAGCTCGAAGAACAGAAGAGCAAAATCGAGGAAAAACTGGGCGAGAAGCTCGGCGATGAGGGCGCAAAATCCCTGCTGAAAGGGCTGTTTGGTAACTGATGACCAGTTTGACTCATATCGAAATGACGCCGGATGAGTTCCATTCGGCCGTGCTGGAATGGTTCGACCAGCACGGCCGCAAGGACCTTCCCTGGCAACAGGAAAAGCTCGCCTACAACACCTGGATCTCTGAGATCATGCTGCAGCAAACCCAGGTTGCCACGGTGATCCCTTACTACCAGCGCTTTATGCAGCGTTTCCCGGATGTACACTGCCTCGCCGAGGCCCATATCGACGAAGTGCTGCATCTCTGGACCGGGCTGGGTTACTACGCCCGCGCCCGTAACCTGCACAAAGCGGCGAATATAGTCAGCAACGATTTTGGCGGCGAGTTTCCTCTCAGTGTCGACGAGCTGGAAAAGCTGCCCGGCATAGGCCGTTCCACCGCGGGCGCTATCCTGTCGATCTCCAGCGGCCGTCGCGCCGCCATACTCGATGGCAACGTCAAGCGGGTGCTGGCACGCTGCTACGCGGTGGAGGGTTGGTCCGGCCAGACCGCGGTGCAAAAAAAGCTCTGGAGCCTGGCGGAGCAAAATACCCCCCACCATCGTGTGGGAGACTACACCCAGGCGATGATGGACCTGGGCGCCACACTCTGCACCCGTAGCAAGCCCAGCTGTCTGCTCTGCCCGCTGCAGCCCTCGTGCAAGGCCTTTGCCCTGGGCGTGACCGACAAACTGCCGTCGCCGAAGCCAAAGAAAGTGCAGCCGGTGAAGCAGACCCAGATGCTGATCATCCGCAACGACGAGGGTCACGTGCTCCTCGCACAACGCCCACCGAGCGGTATCTGGGGCGGTCTGTGGAGCCTGCCGGAGGTGCAGGACCTGCGCGACGCACCCGCCGAGCTGGGGCTGGAAATCGCCACAGCAGAGCCTCTGGAGCCGCTGCGTCACACTTTCAGCCATTACCACCTGGACATCACCCCGGTGCTGGTCAGCCTGAAAGACCCCATAAACTGCGTCATGGAAGGCCCGCCGACACTCTGGTATAACACCCGCCAACCACAAAATATTGGCCTGGCCGCACCGGTGAAAAAACTGCTGCACACCATCACCGGAGCCAGCAAAACGGGAGACAAACCATGAGCCGCACAGTGATCTGCCGCAAATACAAAAAAGAGATGGAAGGTCTGGAGCGTCCGCCGTATCCCGGCCCGGTTGGTCAGGATATCTTCGACAACGTCTCCAAGCAGGCCTGGCAGGAGTGGACCGACCACCAGACCATGCTGATCAACGAGAAGCACCTGAGCCTGATGGACCCGAACAGCCGCAAATATCTGCAGGAAGAGATGAAGAAATTCCTCTCCGGCGAAGAGTACGACAAGGCCGAAGGTTACGTGCCGCCATCCGAGAGTAACTGACTAAAGAACTAAATAAAGAAAAGTGAAAACAAGGCGTTGACACCCTCCATCAAGTCGGGTTTAATACGCGCCTCGTTGCCCGGATAGCTCAGTCGGTAGAGCAGGGGATTGAAAATCCCCGTGTCGGTGGTTCGATTCCGCCTCCGGGCACCACTACTTAGAAGGCTTGCACTAGATGCAGGCCTTTTTTGTATCTGGTGCGCGGTAAAAATTCCGAACAATCCATGTGTACTGCTTGGCTTGTGCGCGATTTTTCGCCAGGCTGGCCGCCTCTCTCGCCCGTGAAAAAGGCTCAAACGGCTCCACGCTATCGGGGCAGACGCTACCATCTCGACCTCCTCAAAACTTGTGGTCTCCCTTCCTCACAAGCCCTCTATACCTCTTGCAACAACTAGCTCCTCTTTCCTCAGGCATATTTCTAGTTGCCCGCTGGACCACCCATCCCAGTTATAGGTCTTCATTTAACAAAGTTCCTATCGAAAACCCATCTGCCGCATATCGGTAACACATTGATATTAAATGCCTATAAGCGACCGATGAAAGATTTCTTACACAAGGCGTACGTTTACCTTACCTAGGCGTTCTGCACGAGCCTCGATATGGTTTTTCAAACGAGGGGCCTGAGTCCCCACCCGAAAAACTTTGATCAAAAGGTTTAACACTCAATGCAGAACAAGGTCGTAGCGAGCGCAGTCCAGCACCAGCCAGTAGAGCTGGGCTCCATGGACGATAATCTTGCTTTCATTCTTGATCGATTGAAGGTCGAGGCTTCCCATGGCAGTGAGCTCATCGTTTTCCCCGAAGCCGGATTGACCAGCTTTTTCAAACATGAAGAGGGCGGGCTCAAGCGACTTTGGGAAGAGGGTTCCATCGACCTGGACGGACCTGAGCTAACCGCAATCGTTGAAGCGGCGAAAGAGCTTGGTGTTCACACCGTTGTCGGTTTTAACGAACGCTCGAAAACAATCGGTACCATCTACAACAGCGCGGCACTGATCGGGCCCGAAGGTATAGTGGGCGTGCAACGTAAACGCTACCTTCCAGGCATCGAGAAGCTTTACTACACGCCAGGTACAGAGCGTGTCACCTTCGAATGCTCTCTAGGCCGCATCGGCATCATCATCTGCTACGAAGCGCTTTTCCCCGAGGTTGCCCTTGAGCACTTCATGCAGGGCGCAGACATCCTTGTCGTCACATCTTCGTTCTGGTCTGGCGGTGCCAAGGGCGGTGCCGGGGATCCCGTCACCAAGAAGAGATTCTGGGAAAACGTTTCCACAATCACAGCGATTCAAAACCAAGCGTTTGTGGTGTCTTGCAACGCCTGCGGTTTCCTTGATCTGGGCAAAAAAGTAGGGACTTGGGAACGCCTGGGCTTGAGCCAGATCGTCTCCCCTACGCAAGGTGTTCTTGCTCAGGCAGGCCAGTTCGCGGCAGAGACAATCCGTGCCGAACTGAACCTCGATGACCTGTCCGATTCAAGATCCAACTACCCCTTGATGTTAGACCGAGTGCGCGGAAGAGAGCTCGCTTAACTACCGCAAGTTACCACTCTCAATTTTCACCAACGGAGATAATAATATGAAGGCAATGTTTAAATGTGCGGCTGTCGCTGCACTCGCAGGTTTTGCTGGAACCGCATCGGCAGCAGATTTTAAGTTTAACTTTGCTCATGTCCTGATGGAGGACACTCCCAACGGAAAAGCCGCACGCGCTTTCGAGAAGGAAGTTGAAGAGAAGTCCGGCGGACGTATCGACATCAACGTGATTCCGGCAGGCGGCCTGGGCGGGGATGTCGATATCATCGAACAGCTGCAGGCGAACCTGGTACAGATCGCTATCCCACCAACCGCTACTCTCGGCAACTTTGAGCCCAAGATGCAGGTGCTCGACCTGCCCTATATCCTGCCCAGTGACGAGATGATGACCAAAGTGCTCGATGGCGAAGTCGGTCGCTCAATCCTTGACACCCTGGATCAGCATGGTATGTACGGCGTGAACTTCTGGGGTGCCGGTTTCCGCCAGATCACCAACAACGTTAAGCCAATTACCTCCGTGGAAGACCTGAACGGCATCAAGATGCGCACCATGCAGGCTCCCGTCATCCTAACCCAGTACAACGAGTGGGGCGCTAACCCAACAGCCATGGCGTTCGCCGAGGTCTACAGCGGATTACAGGCTGGTGTCGTTGATGGCCAGGAAAACCCCATTGCTAACATCATGGCAATGAAGTTCTACGAAGTGCAGAAACACATGACCCTGACCTCTCACGCCTACCACGGCTACGCCGCAGTCATGAGTAAAGATGCCTGGGACTCTCTGCCAGAAGACCTTCAGCAGGTCATGACACAAGCTTTCGATAATGCTCGCGACCTGGCTCGTGATCTGACAACCCAATACGAGCAGGAAAAACTATCCGAAATCGAGTCAGATATCGCCATTCATCGCCTCACCGACACTGAGAAAGAAGCCTTCATCCAGGCGAGCTACAAGGTGCATGAGGCATTTGCTGATGTTGTTACCCCTGAACTGATCAGCTCTATCTATGAAGTGACTGGGGCTGGTCCTCAGTAAACGACCAGACCTAACTTCCAAGTCGGCTTGCAGGGAAAGCTTCTGTGAGCCGACTTTTGACGATGGTAAGCAGTATGTTGGCAAAAGTTGATAAGGTACTGGCACGGTTCGAAGATGGATCAATGATCTTCTTCATGGGGCTTGCCATTACACTCACCTTCACTCAGGTCGTTATGCGGTACGTCTTTGATGCGCCGTTATATTGGGCCGAAGAGGTGGTTCTTTATTCTATTATCATAATGAGCTTCATCGGCATCAGTATCGGTATCCGAATGGGCAGCCATATCTCTGTGAATCTGCTCGACGCCGTTGTTCCCGAGAGACACATCCGTATCTTGCGGGGAGGCGTGATGATACTGGGTATAGCTTTCGCACTCGCACTGATCTATTTCGGGGGCCAGCTATTCCTCAATACCCTGAACCGCGGCCAGCTCTCTCCAGCATTGCGGATCCCTGTTGCAGCCATTTACGGGATTATTCCACTAGCCGGCTTACTTTCACTGTTCCGCTATATCCACGCTCTTGTGCAGCTAATACAGCATGAGGAACAGCAGGAAGCGCCCGAGGAAAACCTGCGCGCTATGTAAGCAGGCCCGATATCTATGCCGTCCTGGCTGAAAAAAGGATAACTAAAACCATGCTACCCAGTTTATTGGTCTCGTTCGGTGGCCTGCTTCTGTTCGGCCTACCGATCTTTGCAGCCCTGGCGTTCGCCGTTGTCATCGCGGTTGGCGTTATGGGCCCTTTCGACCCCGTGATTGTCCCGATGCGAATGTTCGCGGGGATGAACAACTTCTCGCTGATGGCGATCCCATTTTTCATCCTTGCATCGGAGCTGATGCGGTTGGGGGGCCTATCACAACGCCTGGTTGATCTTGCGACCGTTTTGGTTGGATGGATCCCTGGGGGGCTCGCGGCAGCCGCCGTACTTTCGTGCCTGTTCTTCGGCGCCATATCCGGCTCCAGCCCCGCTACAGTGATCGCGATCGGCAGTATCATGTTTCCGGCACTGGTAGCGGCAGGTTATGACCGCCTATTCGCAATCGGCCTGATAACAGTCGCGGGTACACTCGGACCAATCGTCCCTCCAAGCATCGGGCTTATCATCTACGGTTCTGTAACCGGCGCATCTGTCGGCAAGCTTTTCGCAGCAGGGGTCGGACCCGCACTGTTAATCGGCGGTTTACTCATAGCCGCTTGCGTAGTGTTCGCCATACGTCGCAAATATCCGCGCAATCCCTTCCCAACTGGCAAGGAGATTCTGCGGGCTATCAAGCGTTCAGCCTGGGGGCTGGGCCTGCCGGTCTTATTGCTCGGCGGAATTTACAGCGGCGTATTCACACCCACGGAGTCGGCTGCGATCGCATGTATGTACGGATGGTTTGTGGGTGCGGTGATCTACCGACAGATCGGGCTTGGTGAGCTTAAAAGCATCTTGAAATCCTCAGGTGCCATTGCAGCTACTCTGTTATTGATTACCGCCGGGGCTTCCGCATTCTCCTGGTTGCTTACAATCACTGGTGCGCCAGGGAACCTGTCCTCACAGGTACTCGAAAGCACTCAAGATCCGTTCGCTGTCGCTGCACTTTTTAACCTGGTGATGCTGGTAACCGGTTTCTTTCTCGATAGCGCATCAGCCATCATCGTTCTTGCACCGCTGCTTCAGCCCATCGCGGAACAGGTTGGCATCGACCCCGTTCACTTCGGTCTGATTATGATCGTAAACTTTTCAGTTGGTATGCTTACACCGCCCGTGGGCCTGAACCTGTTTGTCGCCATGGGCGTGGCCAAAATGTCACTTCGAGATGTACTGAAAGGCTGTATGCCATTCATAGGCATCATGATCATTGCGCTGATCATGATTACCTATATGCCGTGGATCAGCACCTGGCTGCCTGATTTGATCTACTCCTGATCACTCACGCTCGGGCCTGAACTCTCAGGCCCTCATTACCTTCGTAGAAAAGGTCACGATCTCTTTCGCAGATCTCCACCAAATATTTCCAGACCTGCATAAGTCCAGGGAAACGGTGTAAATCGCTGGAAGACGAAATCCAATATTGCCTGTCGAAGGAAATTTCAGGACAAACCCGGACGAGATTAAAGGAACCAGCCAGGTAAATTGGAAATATTCCCAGGCCAAGACCTTCAGATGTTGCAAACAGCTGTGAAACCATACTTGTTCCACGAAAAGAATAATTAAGATTCGCAGATAACTCTTGATGATAATTAAGCCGTTGCGAAAAAATATGATCCCTAACATAACCAACCCACATGTGGTCAAGCACGTCCTGGGAACCTTTTAGCGGGCCAAACTCCTCGATATAAGATTCACTGGCATAGATACCCAGCGTATAGGGAGTCAGGATTCTTTTGATAATATTCTCACCTTCGGGCTCTTCCAAGGTGACACATATATCCGCTTCCCTGTTAGTTATCCGGGTTTGCTTGGGTAAAGAAACCAGTTCGAAATCGATATTCTGACCTTTAAGCCAATGGGACAGTTTTTCGGCAAGGTAGCCGTTGCCGATTCCCTCAACAACGCCAATCCTCATTTTCATGCGCTGAGCAGCACCCTTCTTGTTATCCAGCAGCGCAAGCCTCAGATGGCGTTCACACTCAAGAGCATGCTCGGCAAACTGCCTTCCCTCCTGCGTCAACACATAACCTGTCTTGTCTTGAGAGAACAAACGAACACCGGTTGTACTTTCTAGGTTGGTAATTCGGCTTTTAACGGTGACTCGTGAGGTATCCAGAGTTTTAGCGGCTGCAGAGAGCGTGCCTTCACGTGAAAGAACGAGTAAGAATTTTAGGTCGTCCCAGTTGAGGTCAAAGTGGGGTTCCTGCACTTTTATTATTTCCTGAATGCCGTTTATATTTATTGTGGTTTTTAATGATAGTAAATATTTTTAACTATCTGTCATAAAAACACCTACGTTCTCATATCTTTATATACCGATGCAGTGAAACTTATACTAAAAACCACATAAGAACACAAAAATACTTACCATAGTGGTAATAAAATTACAAAAAGCACGAAATTTTAAAAATATTTAATCCATAATAATACTTACAAAACACACAACATTGACCATGCCTAATATTTAAAAATAAGAATTCACCACAGATATCCCGCCCGTCATGAACACCGGCTTCCAAGAGGATGTAGCGGTGGGCAGAGCAGCTATCGCTTTGTTTTTTCCTAGATATTTCTCATATCAGTAGCCAGAAGCGAGCTTTGTAACCGCCCGATAACATTTGTCGTGTCTAATCCCCGGCTCTATTCGTTCAACTCCTTGTTCAATTTTGGGGGCTCTATGCTCGGCAATATCAGTATCTGGCAGTTGGTTATCGTGCTGGCGATCATCATTCTGCTTTTTGGCACCAAAAAACTGCGCAACATCGGTGGCGACCTGGGCAGCTCCCTGAAGAGCTTTAAGAAAGCGATCAGCGATGAAGACGCCAAGTTGAATGCTGACAGCGCCCAGCGCAGCGTACCTGCCGATCAGGACGCTTCCTTTGCGGAATCCGCCCAGCCGGAGAGCCGCAGCAACCCTCTGCCCAATAAGTAAAGCGCAGCTTCATGGTTGATATCGGCTTCACAGAAATGCTGTTAGTCGCTGTCGTCGCACTGCTGGTGCTGGGTCCTGAGCGGCTTCCGGTCGCGGCCCGCACCTGTGGCCTCTGGCTGGGACGCATCCGCCGCATGGTCGGTTCGATCCAGCAGGAGATCAACGAAGAGCTCAAGGTGGATGAACTGAAGCAGGCCACTGCCGCCAGGAAGGCACAGTTCAAGCAGGAGTTCGACAAGGCACGTCGTCCCTTCGCTGCGGATGCAGCAGATGATGCTGCCACGAACACCGCAACCGCACGCAGTGCCGACGATCTCGCGACAGCCAGCACTTCAACACAGACTTCGCCCAACACAGGCACTCTATGAGCACTCAAACTGCCGATCAGGCGCTGCCTTTGCGCTCGCACCTGATTGAACTGCGCCAGCGCCTGCTGCGTTGCGTGCTGGTTATTCTGGTTATCTTTCTCGCCCTGTTCTCCTTTGCCAACGATCTCTACACCTGGGTTTCCGCACCGCTGACGGCACTGATGCCGGCAGGTACCAGCATGATCGCGACGGATGTCACCTCGCCGTTCTTTGCACCGTTCAAGCTGACCCTGATGGTATCGATATTGATCGCCATGCCGCTGCTGCTGCATCAGGCATGGAGTTATATCGCCCCGGGCCTGTACGGTCATGAGAAGAAGCTGGCGGCACCGATCCTGGCTTCCAGCGTGGTGCTGTTTTACCTCGGCATCGCTTTTGCCTATGGCGTGGTGTTTCCGATCATCTTCGGCTTTTTCACCAGCGTGGGGCCGGAAAGCATCGCGGTGATGACCGATATCAGCAGCTATCTGAATTTCGTGCTGAAGCTGTTTTTCGCCTTTGGCGTGGTGTTTGAGATACCGATCGCCACGTTACTGGTGATCAGCTCCGGCATGACCAGCGTGCAAGAGCTGCAGTCCAAGCGCCCCTATGTGATCGTCGGCTGCTTCGTCATCGGCATGCTGCTGACACCGCCGGACCTGATCTCCCAGAGCCTGCTGGCATTGCCGATGTGGCTGCTATTTGAGTTGGGTCTGCTGCTGGGCAGAGCAATGACACTGGGTTCATCCCAGGCGAGTGCAGCGGTAGAGGAAAACTGAACCGCTGCTCTTTTATCTGTTTATCTGTGTTTTAGCGGCGCTTCACCAGCGCCAGCCGCGTTTAACCACGCCAGTTCCATCTGACACCAGCCCCAGCAGTCTGGCCGGCTCGTCCAGGCTGCTGCCGGGCTCAATGTTGCCCCGCAAGCGGCTGCGGCGGCTCTCCATATCTGCGTAAAACTGCAGCGTCTGTCCCGCTCCCAGGGTGTTGAGCTGCAACCGGGTTGCCTCTCCACAGTTCAACGTCAGGCGTACCTGGCCGAAATCGGTTTTAACCGGCTGCCGCAGCTGCAGCGAATCACTGGAGACCTGCCCCGAGGCTCGCTGACAGTCGATCCCGCTACCTGCCAGCGTGATCTCGCCCTGCCATTCGCCCTGCCAGACAAAGCCGGAGCCCTGCTGCGCTGCCACCCTGACAAAGCCGAACTCACTGGGCTGAGGCTGAATCCTGCTCTGCCACTGCCAGGGCCAGCCCTGCCAGATCGCTGCCCAGCGTTGCTGGGATACCTGAAGATCAACTTCAGCCTGCAGCGGCCAGCCGGGCTTCAGCTGCCAGTTCAGTGCTCCGAGCTGCCAGCCGGGCCCGGACAGGGACGCCAGGCCACCGTTAAGCAGGCTGCCATGCGCCTCGCCAAGCTGAAGATCCTTGGGCAGCGTCACCCGATCCAGCCAGAATGACAGCGGCGCTCCCAGCAGCAGAGTGACCAGGAACAGGCTCAGGGCCGCCAGCCCGCAGGCTGATCGCCAGAGCAGGGATTTAATCTTCATATTGATCCTTCCCGCAGATTGATCGCCTGGAACAGAAACGCGAACTGCACCTCATCGCCACGGTTATCCAGCTGCCAGTCGCGGCTATACCAGCCACGGGCGCTGGCATCCCTGACCAGCCGCTGTACCGCCTCAAGTTCCATCCCCTGGCCTCGCAGCTGCCAGCCATCGCCGACGGGGCTGAGCTCCTGCGCCAGCAGATCGTGTTGCTGCAACAGCTGCCGCCAGTCCGCTTCCTGCATAGGTACACTCAGCAACAGCTGCCCGCTCTGTTGCGACAGCTGCTGCCAGCGCTCGCCGTTCTGCTTCCAGTTGAGCAGCTGCTGCCCCAGCAGCCAGGCGATTAACGCCAGTATGATCGCTCCGGCCAGTGCCAGACGACGACGCTCATCCGGCGAGCGGCTGTGCCAGTATTTTTGCTTCAGGTTCATGATTGCACCTCCGCATCCATTAGCTGTGACAGCTGCAACCGCGCTTTTCCATCCAGAATTTCCAACGCCATATTCACACTCAGGTGCTCCGGAAGCTGAGCCGACCAACTCTCCCTGATCTGTTCCAGCGCGGGTGTCTCACCTTCGCCCTGCCAGATCAGGCTGGCGTGAAAACCGGTCTCGATACTGTTTCCAAGCCGCTGCAGCCGCCACTGGGGATGCTGAGCAAGCCAGTCAGACAGTGCAGTGGTGAGCACTTCCGTCTCGCTCAGCTGCTGTAACGGCAGTTGTTGCATGCGCAGCTGACGCGTCAGTTGCCGCTGCACCTGCTCCAGATCCGCGCTGGATCCAAGCCCCAGACGCTGCGGCAGCAGTTGATTCGCAGCCTGCTGCTCACGCCATTGAAAGACGCCGGTGGCGAGGAGATAAGCAAAGGCGGCCACAGCGGTCAGCTGCAGCGGACGGCGCAGCCCTGCCGGGAGCTTGATCCCCGACACCTTAGCCTGCCGTGTGGGTTTCAGCAGCGAGGTTGCTGCTGAGCTACCTGCTGCCGCCAGCGCCTCGAGTTCATCGACTTCATTGCTGTATTCGCGCCAGCTCTGCACCGCCCATTTTTCCGGCAGCGCGGGCACCTGATTACCCGGCCAGCTGAGGAAGCCCCCGGCACTTTCTTTGTCCGCCGCTTTCAACAGCAGGAGGTTGGCAGGCCCCTGCCAGCCCAGAACACCACCCGGTACGGGCGGCATCAACTGTAGATCGAACAGGACTCGCGTCAGCCTGAAACCCTGCTCAGCCAGCCAGGCTTGCCAGGAGTGCAACAGCGACTTGTCGCAGGCCAGCAGCTGCAAACGCCCCTCGGCCTGGCTGAGTTTCACAATCTGCTGAGTCTCCGGGTCAGACAGCAGCTGCTCTTCCAGCAGAAGCGCGTATTCCTGAGCCTTGAGGCCCGGCGGGGCGACCACATCAAACAGGCTGGCGTCAGCCCCCTGCAGCACCAGGGTGACCGGCAGACGCCGACACTGCGACGGCGGAAGACCCCGCCCCGACGCCTGGGTTTCGCCATGACGTCGCTGCAGCCAGCAGAGTCCTGCGCCTTCATCCGGGAGTCCGGGACTGGCAGGGCGCAGTAGCAGTTCTTCCCGGGAGGAAGCACCGAACCAGCGCTTCCTGCCAGATGCCGTCTGAGCGGTAGCTGCTGCTGTGGCCAGAGCGACCTCTTTTTCCACGTCCATTATTCTGTTCATCGTTATCAATTCTCACCCGGCAGCACGAAGGTGCAGACATAAGGCGCGGGCGCAGTGCCCGGCTTCAGTGCCATCCGGAAATTCAGTTGTACCGCTTCGGTGTGGCTGCCCGGTTGCCCGGGGTATTCCTGCCAGCGCTCACCCACCCGGAAAGCAAGCCGCACATCGCTGACCCGGTCCAGCAACGCCAGGGTTTGCCAGCGTGGAGCTGCCGGTGTATCGAGATCGGCACTGACACCCAACCAGAGCTGTCCCTCCTGCCAGTGCAGCGCCTGGCGCTGCACCGCGCTGTGCTGATGCGCCGCCACCTGCCAACCCTCGGTTACACCAAAGCGCTCCGATACAGGCCCGGCGCTGTCATCAGTCGAGGCGATCACGCCGGCAAGCCCCGGGCCGCTCAGGGCCACCCACTCCAGCCGTTGTCGATCCGGCTGCCAGTCGAGGCGGTCGTTGTAGAGCGCCAGGTTGTGCGCCTGCAACGGACGCAGCACCAGTGCTGCGAAGCGGTTGTCCAGCTGCTGGCATAGCTCCAGCACCTCGGTATCCCGTGTAGAAGCTTCCGTTTTGTGGGTGCGCAGCCCGACCCAACCATCGATCAGCGTGGCCAGCATCACTCCCAGCAGAGCGGTCATCGCCAATGCCAGCATCAGCTCGATCAGCGTCAGACCCTGCTGGCTTTTTTTATCGGCAGTCGACTTCATGGCGCCGCCAGAAACAGGCTGTAGCGATCCAGCGGGCGCTGCTTGTCGGTCTCGTCAAACAGCACCAGTTCGCCGCGTCTAACACCGCGCAGCCCGGTGGAGTTCACATCCATCTGCCAGTGACAGACACGCTCACCCTGCACCATCTCACCCTGCTGTCGCCCGGGAGATGGCCAGTAGGATTCCACTTCAAAGCGCGCCATCAATTCGCGGGCACAGAGCGCGGTGAAGGTACGGTCGAAGCTGGCCAGCTGCAGCTCTACCCGCTGGCCGATCACCTGGCTCACCGCGACTGCCATGGTGGCGGCAATAAACAGTGCCACCATGACCTCGATCAGCGTGAAACCCTGTTGCAACCGCATCACCGGCTCCCCAGATGCAGCTGGCCGCGCTCATCCAGCCGTGCCTGGCCATTGGGCCAGGACCAGCTCAGCGCCTCCCCCAGGCGTTCGCCGCCGGGCATCCAGATACGCTGAGGCTCAGGCAGATCCTCGCCACGAAATGGGTTGATGGATCGCCCGGTGTTTTGAGCCAGCAGGAGATCCTGGGGCCAGTCCTTGCTGTTGCCGGGGCCATCACGGCCCAGATCGGTCCAGCCGAGCTGACCGCTCTCCGGTGAGAGCCGCATAAAGCGGTAAGCACCGGCGCTGAAATACCAGCCGACCACCCAACCGCGCTGGCGTGCCAGGGTATCGGCCTGGGCGAAGCGCACCTCTAGCTGCTGCAGCCGCGACTCGTAGAGGCGTCCGGGATCACCGCCCAGCCAGGCCAGGCCCAGGGCGCTGATCATCCCGATCAACGCCAGCACCAGCATCAGCTCCAGCAGGGTGAAGCCGGACTGGCCCTGTCCTGCTGAGGTACCTCCACGCATCGACCGAACCCGCCGTCAGAGCGACCAGTTACCGATATCGGCATCGCTGCCTTCACCGCCAGGCAGGCCGTCGGCACCCAGGGAGAACACATCGATACGGCCATGCTCGCCCGGTATACGGTACTGGTAGGGCATGCCCCAGGGATCTTCCGGCAGACGGCGAATATAGCCATCTTCACGGTAGCTGCGCGGTTCCGGCGGCTGCGCCGGACGGGTTACCAGCGCCGAGAGCCCCTGTTCGGTGCTGGGGTAGCGCAGGTTATCGAGGCGGTACATATCCAGCGCCTGCTCCAGCGTCGCCAGGTCGGCGCGGACTTTCTGCTCCACCGCCTTGTCCTGGTTGCTGAGCACGTTGGGCGCCACGATCGCCACAAGGAGACCGATGATGAAGATCACCACCATGATCTCCATCAGCGTGAAACCGGCCGAGGAATGATGTTTGCGTTTAATGCTGGGCGACATGATCACCTCCATGAACAGTTAAATCAGAAATCAGAAATTCAGTGCCTGGTTGAGCTGCATGATCGGCAGCAGGATCGCCAGCACGATGAACAGCACCAGGGAGCCCATGCAGAGGATCATCACCGGCTCGAACAGCGCCAGCGTGGTATCCACGCGCTGGCCAAAGCTGCGCTCCTGATGCGAGGCGACGCGATCGAGCATCTCATCGAGACGGCCGCTGGCTTCACCACTGGCCACCATGTTCACCAGCAGCGGGGGAAAATGACCGCTCTGGCCCAGCGCACGGTACAGAGAAGTACCACCGCGCAGATCCTGGCAGCTGTCACGCAGCGCCGCCTGCAATACTCGATTGCCGAGGGTATCGACACTGACCCGCAACGCGTCCAGCAGCGGCACGCCACTGCTCACCAGAATCGCCAGGGAGCGCGACAGGCGTGCGCTGTCGAGCAGCACCAGCAGTCCCCCCAGGCGCGGTAGCCGCAGCAGTGCCCGGTCTCGCCGCAGCGCCCAGGCAGGCTTGCGCAGCAGGATCACCGCGACAACTACACCCAACGCCAGCAGCACCAGCGCCAGCGGCCCGAAGGTCAGCACCGCGTCACTGAGCACAATCAGAATGCGGGTCAGCAGCGGCAGCGCCTGGCCACTGTCGATAAACTGTTCGGTCAGCTTGGGCACCACGAAACTCATCAGGCCGACAACCACCGCCAGAGAGACAAACAGCAGGGCGGCGGGATAGATCAGCGCGGTCATCGCCTTGTGACGCTGCTTCTGCACCTGCTCCTGGTAATCGGCCAGGCGCTCCAGCACCAGGCCAAGCCGTCCGCTGCGCTCGCCGGCGGCCACCAGGGCGCAGTACATGGCGTTAAACTGGCCGCCGCTCTGCCTCAGGCTATCGGCCAGGCTGTGCCCCTCCTGCACGCTGGCCAGCAGCTGCAGCAGCACGGCGCGTAGTCGCGGCTGGGTGCTTTGTTCCGCCAGCAACTGCAGCGACTCGGCCAGCGGCAGCGCCGCCCCCACCAGCGTTGCCAGCTGTCGCGTCAATTCGACCCGCTCGGCATGATTCAATCGCCGGCGTGAGCCTCGCGTACTTTTTTTCTCTCCCACCTCACCCGAAGCACTAGAGGTCGTGGAGGCAAGCTGACGCGGAAACAGTCCGCGATCCCTTAACAGCTGACGCGCCTGGCGCTCGCTGTCAGCCTGAATCAGGTCGCGAACCGTCTTACCGCTGGCATCCAGAGCCTGGTATTTGAACGTCTGCATCGGCCTCTTACCTCAGCTGTTAATCTCAGCGCTCTGTATCAAGCCTGCACAGCGCCGAGCACCTCTTCGAGGCTGCTCTCGCCGGCGGCCAGCCGCGCCAGTGCGGTTTCCACCAGGCTTTGGCGACGGCCCTGGAGAAACTTCTCCAACGCGGTTTCACTGGCGCCGCTGTGGATAAGATCGGCCAGCTCTGAATCCACGCGGATAAATTCATACAGGCCGATACGGCCCTTGTAGCCGCTGCCCTGGCAGGCATCGCAGCCCACGGCCACCGGCAGCTGTTCCAGCCTGTCGAGGCCCGGCAGCAGCTCGGTTTCGGCGGCGCTGGGTACGCGCCAGTCGTGGCACTCGGGGCAGAGCCTGCGCACCAGCCGCTGGGCCATCACACCCTTCAGGGTCGAAGCCAGCAGAAACGGCTCCAGTCCCATATCCAGCAGGCGGGTGATCGCGCCCACGGCGCTGTTGGTATGCAGGGTCGACAGCACCAGGTGGCCGGTAAGGCTCGCCTGCACCGCGATACTGGCGGTCTCCTGGTCACGGACCTCACCGATCATGATCACGTCCGGGTCCTGGCGCAGAATGGCGCGCAGGCCGCTGGCGAAGGTCATACCGGCACGGGGGTTGAGCGGGGTCTGGCCGATACCGGGGATGGCGTATTCCACCGGGTCTTCGACGGTGAGGATGTTGCGCTGACCGTCATTGAGCTCATTCAGGCAGCTGTACAGCGTGGTGGTTTTACCCGAGCCGGTGGGCCCGGTGCTTAGCAAGATGCCGTTCGGCTGCGCCAGGGTTCGCTGCAGCGACTGCAGCACCTGCTCCGGCATACCCAGGTGATCCAGCGACAGCCGCGCCGCCTGCTTGTCGAGTACTCGCATCACCACCCGTTCACCGTGGATACCGGGCAGGGTCGATACGCGGATATCGATCTCACGGCCACCGGCACGCAGGCGGATACGGCCATCCTGAGGAGTACGCTTCTCGGCGATATCGAGCTGCGCCATCACCTTGATACAGGAGACCAGCATCGACGCCAGCGCACGCGGCGGCTGCAGCACCTCGCGCAGGCGGCCATCGATACGAAAACGTACCCGGATCGCATCCTCGAAGGTCTCCACATGCAGATCCGAGGCGCCGAGGCGGATCGCTTCGGCAAACAGGCCGTTAATCAGGCGGATCACCGGCGCTTCGTTCTCGCTGTCGAGCAGGTCGCCACTGCTGGGCAGATCCTGCATCAGGCTGTTCAGATCCACCTGATCGGCGAGGCCATCGAGCAGGGCGGCGGCATCGCCGTGGCGGCTTTCATAGACTGCGGTCAGGCGCGCATCGAAGGTCTCGCGATCTAGCCACTCCAGCTTGGCCGGCAAACCCTTGGTACGCTGCAGCTCCTGCAGTGTGACCGGGTCAAACTCCGGGCTGCAGAACAGCTGCTCTTCACCGTTTTCGCGGATCAGGCAAAGGCCCGAACGGCGCGCGACGCGGTAATTCAGCAGCGCCTCGATCACATCCAGCCCTCCAGCCGCGCCCGCGAGGAGGGGAACAGCTGACGCCAGGCCAGATCCTGGGATTCCTCTTCAGCCTCGCCGCGGCGCTCGCGCTGCTGCTTCAGCTCCTTATGGATATCACGGTATTTCTGCTGGCTGAGCTGCTCCAGCTGCGCCGGATCGCGGACGATTTTCGGCCGGATAAACACCAGCAGATGCTGCTTGGCGTGGCTTTCGCCGTCGGAACGGAACAGTGGGCCGACGCCGGGCAGGTCGCCCAACAACGGCACCTTCTGCTGGCTGTTCTGGCGCTCGTCGCTGATCAGGCCGCCGAGCACCACCATGCCCTGGTCATCCACCATGGCGCTGGTGCGGATCTCGCGCTTGTTGGTCACCACATCACTGGCACTGGCATCATCGGAGATGGACGACACCTCCTGGACGATATCCAGGCGCACCGAATTACCGGCGCTGATCTGCGGCTTCAGCGTCAGCTTGATACCCACATCCTTACGCTCGATGGTCTGGTAAGGGTTGGCGTTGTTCTGCGTCACCGAGCCGGTCACAAACGGCACCTCCTGACCCACCAGGATCGACGCCTCGGCGTTATCCAGGGTCAGCAGAGTCGGGGTGGAGAGCAGGTTAAAGCCACTCTCGGTCTGCAACGCGTTGAGCAGCGCGGCAAAGCTGAAACCGCTGCCGATGCGACCAACACCGGCGGTAAGTCCTTCCAGGCCGCCGAGCAGCTCACCAAGGCTGGCATCGTCACCACTGGCCGCCGCGGCGCCGATCGCGTTAAGGCTGGTGGTGTTACTGAAGTTGGTACCGGCCAGCGGCACGTTGCCGCCGGAGCCATCCCAGAACAACCACTGCACGCCGAGCTGACTGGCGCGGGAATCGGAGATCTCGGCGATGATGGTTTCCACCACCACCTGGGCGCGGCGGATATCGAGGCGGTCGATAATCCGTTTGTAGGCGAGCAGATCCTCCTCGGCGCCCACCAGCACGATCGCGTTGGTGCCCTCATCCGCCTCCAACCGCACGCTCTGTCTGACCGATACAGAGGAGACCGTTGCCGCCGCGTCACGCTCGGCAGCGCCCATATCGAGCTTGTTCAAAACCTCGACCACCTCGGAGGCGTTGGCGTGCTGCAGGTAGATCACCTCGCTGGTGACATCCGGGTTCCCCGGCCGATCCAGCTGCGCCAGCAGGGCGTCGATACGGTTCAGGTTGCTGCGCCAGTCGGTCACCACCAGACGGTTACTGGAGGGCACAGGCGTAATGACCCCGACCTGCGGATCGATCAACGGCTTCAGCGTCGCCATCAGTTCGGCACTGTCGGCGCCGCGCAGCTCATAGACCCGGGTCAGCATCTGTTCGCCGGCGGCTGTGGCCGACATGCCCTGAGACTCCACCGGCAGCGGCTCCAGACGCGCGGCCTGATCCGGCAGCAGTTTGGTCTTGCCGCTGCCCAGATCCACGGCGGCGATGCCCTGGGTACGCAACTGCGACAGGAAGACGGCGTAAACCTCGTCGGCACTGAGCGCCTCGGTACTGCTCAGGTTGACCTTGCCCTGCACCCGCGGATCGATGATGAAGGTGCGGCCGGTGATACGGCCCACGCTGCTGATCACCTCGGTCAGTTCGGTATTGTCGAAGTTGATCTCGTAGCGTGTCTGGGCAGAGGCGCCCAGCGGCAGCGCCAACAATGCCGCCAGCAGCATTCCCTGCCAGCCAGATGCCAGTTTGCAGTGGTCGTTTCGCGTATTCATTCTCTATCCATCCAGCCTGCGTACGCCTGCCAGGGGCTGCAGCTGCGGCCAGGCGAAACGTTCGAGTCGTCCGTTGTTATCGATAATCAGCCCCTGGCTGTCGATCCGCTCCAGGCGGATACCTGGCGCCAGCCGGTCTCCCTGCCCCAGCACCAGTCGCTCGTTGCCATAACCCAGCACAACGATGCTCTGCGCCAGCTGCTGCTCGCGCAGCTGTCCCAGCCAGCGCAACGGCAACTGGGTTGTGGGCAAACTATCCGATGGGGGTTTGCGACTGATGTCGCGGGGTTGCCAGTACTCAACAAGCAGAGACTGGGTAAGCAGAGGCGATGTCGGTTCAACAGAGGCCTGAGGCCCTTGCAGCTCGGCATTCGGCGAGTGCCAAAATGCCAGCACCGTCTGCGCCAGCAGCCAACCGCTTAGCAGGCAGAGCAGCAGCTGCAGCAGCCCGATCGCCAGTTTCACGCCGGGCCTCCGGCTGCCGTCGGCCAGCCCGGATGCCCCTCAACAAACTGCACCTGGGGACGAGCCAACGTCTGCAGCGTCCAGTTCTCGGGGCGGCCGCGCAGATACTGCTCCAACCTCTGCCACAGCGGTTCTCCATCGCCGCCATTGCCCCGGGCGAGGGTTCTGCAGTTCATGCGGCCATCCAGCCCCAGCGCCGGCGCCTTATCGCGCCAGTGCAGCTGATGAATACGGCGGCCACGGCCATAGTCGAAGCGGTAATCGAAATCCAGAATACGTGGCAGGTCTTCGGAGGTATCCAGCAGCAGCGGCTCGGTGAACAGCTGACCGGCACTCTGTTCCAGCAGTTGTTCAAGACCATCCATATCAGCCTCAAACTCCACCAGCCGCGCCTCGGCACTGGCGCTGAGCATCAGCAGATGTTCCCGACGGATCCACTCTCCCGCCGCCAGCGGCACCTCATAACGCCAGCCCGGCAGCACGGTCGTGCCGGCATAATCCTGACCCTGTTCTTCATGGCTCAGAGCCTCATGGATCAGCTGATCCCAGCTGCCGCCGAAAAGATCGCTACGACGCAGTTCCGCCGGAGCCCTGGCGACGGGCTGATCGAGCCAGGCTGCATGCAGCGCACGCTGTTGATCCAGGCGCTGCTGCAACAATAACTGCTGTTCGCGCCCGACGGAGTCCAGCTTTTCCACCAGCGCCGGCAGATAATCAGCCTGGAACTGCCAGCCTTCTGCAGCACCGACGATACGGATGCGAAACAGCCCGGTGCCACCTGAGCCGGGCAGGCACACCGGCGCACGGCCGGGTTCGCCAACCAACTGCGGCCAGAGCGTCTGTCCGCGGGCAGCCAGGATCAGATCCACCCCCTCCAGGCGCTGCGACAGCCAGAGCGCCGGGCCAGTGCCGGTATCAGCCAGCAGAATCACCAGACCCGCCTCGCGACGCGCCAGCTGCACCTGCTGACTGAGGCTTTCGAACCACTCTTTCAGGGAACGTTGCTCATCCAATGCATAGGGGTCGGTGGCGGCCACCACGGCGATATCGATGCCACCACGCTGCAGCAGTTGGTAGGGTTTGATACCGAGGGCCGAGCGGGCGCTGTCATCCAGCGCCCCGGCCAGTGTCTGAGTACCGGCGCGCTGCGCCTGGGCATAAAGTTGCGCGGCGCGGTCTGGCCAGAGGCTGCGCTCTTCGCTGCTGACACGGATCTCACTGCCCAACAGGCTGCTGCCCTGAACGCCGCTTTCACCCTGGGTCAGGTAAGCCAGTCCGCTGCCGTTCCAGCACTGGCCGTTTTCCAGGGTCAGGGTTTGTACGCCACGGCTGTCGGCCTCACGGCGCAGCTGATCCAGCAGTGCGCCCAGGCAGGCATAGCCGCCAACCTGAATCTGAGACTTCGCCTGAGCACCTGCGTCGAACCAGTCGACTACATGCGTATCTGCACCCGCTAACTGTGAGCGAGCCGCGTTGCCGGTAAGCCAGGGCGCCTGGCCCTGACGCGACGGCGGACCCAGCCGCAGAGCCGGCAGGGCCGGTAGCCTTTCAGCGCGCGTATCCAGGGTGTCGGCGTAATAAAGCAGTTCCAGCTCGGCACCCGCGTTGACGGAGCCTGAAGCGGTTGAGGCCTGCGGGGATATTTCCTGCCGCGCCGCGCAGCCTGCCAGGGCGGGAACGGCCATGCCGGCACCCAGCCAGTGCAGTAATCGGCGTCGTGTACGGTCGTAAATCAAAGGTCTTTCCACAACTCAAAATCACGAAGGCAAAGGATTCTAAGAGCGAAAGATGGCGGGGAGATTACAACGGCTCAAATCACAGACAAGCAATAGAAACGAAATAAAACAGAGACATAACAGTCAAATTTCCATCATGTTTCGTCCTTAAGATTGCGGCCTTTCGAACCCCCCGGGGTAATTTCAATCCTGTCAAAGAGAGCCTGAATTTCATGAGTAAATTCACTACCACCGACACTGTTCACAACCACAGCGACAACCAGCCCTTCAGCTCAGTACTGGAGAAAAACCTGTCTCGTCGCACCGTAATGCGCGGTGGTCTGGGTACCGCTATCGCACTTCTGTCCGGCCTGACCCTGAGCGGTTGTAACAGCGATGATGACGACGACGATAACAACGCCGTCAGTGAAGAAACTCTGGAAAGCATCAAGCTGGCGTTTGAATCCATCGCCGGCTCCAAAACCGATGGCTGCGCGGTAGCTGCTGGCTACACCGCCTCTGTACTGGCTCCCTGGGGTACTCCGCTGAACAGCTCAGCCGCGGCCTGGAAAAATGACGGTACCAACACCTTCACCGACCAGCTGAACAGCATGGGCATGCACCACGACGGCATGCACTTCTTCCCGATCAACGGCAGCGCTGACGACGGCCTGCTGGTGGTTAACCACGAATATATCGATCAGGACGCTCTGCACCCGGCCGGCGCTACCACCGATGGCAGCGGCAACCGCCCGGTCGACGAAGTACGTAAAGAGATCTACGCCCACGGTGTCGCTGTCGTTCGCATCCAGCGCACTAACGGCAACTGGTCTGTCGTGGACAGCGATCCGCTGAACCGTCGCTTCACTTCCGACTCTGTTATGGATATCGCAGGTCCGATGGCCGGTACCGACCACCTGGTGACTCCGTTCTCCCTGAACGGCACCCAGACCCGCGGCACCAACAACAACTGCGGTAACGGTTACACTCCCTGGGGCACTTACCTGACCTGTGAAGAGAACTGGCCGGGCTACTTCGTCAGCACTGCAGCGCTAACCGAAGAACAGTCACGTATCGGTCTGAGCACTTCCGGCACCCGCTACGGCTGGGATACCGCGGCTGGCGATGCTACCGAGGTTGACGGTGAGTTCACCCGCTGGGACGTCACCCCGACTGGCGCCGATGCCACCCAGGATTACCGCAACGAAGCCAGCACCTTCGGCTACATCGTTGAGATCGACCCGTTCGACGCCAGCACCCGCGCCGTTAAGCGCACCGCGCTGGGCCGCTTCCGTCACGAAGGCTGCTGGCCGGGCAAACTGGAAGAGGGCAAGCCGGTCGTGTTCTACTCCGGTGATGACTCCCGCTTCGAGTACATCTACAAGTTTGTCTCCAACGCGCTGTGGGATCCGGCTGATGCCAACCCGAGCGACCGTCTGGCAACCGGCGCCAAGTACATGGACGAAGGTACCCTCTACGTTGCTCGCTTCGATGAAGATGGCACCGGCGTATGGATGCCGCTGACCACCAACAGCGTTGCCCAGGATGGCCGCACTCTGGGTTCTATCTTCGGCGACCTGCCGAGCATCATCCTCAACACCCGTGGTGCTGCGGATGCGCTGGGCGCTACTCCGATGGACCGTCCGGAATGGTGTGCCGTAAGCCCGCTGAACGGCGACGTTTACTTCACCCTGACCAACAACACCCGTCGTACCGAAGCTAACGCTGCCAACCCGCGTATCGACAACGAATACGGCCACATCATTCGCTGGACCGAAGCTGACGACATGTCCGGCTTCGAGTGGGATATCTTCGTATTCGGTTCCAACGATTCTGCCGATGCCGACACCAACCTGTCCGGCCTGACCGACCTGAACGAGTTCGCCAGCCCTGACGGCCTCGGCTTCGACAGCCGCGGTATCCTGTGGATCGAGACCGACAACGGTTCCGACGTTGCTGACGACACCAACGACCAGGTTCTCGCCGTGGTACCGTCCAACGTTGTCGACGCTGACGGCAACCAGACCGTGATCACTGCCGAAAACCAGGAGATGCTGAAGCGCTTCTTCGTCGGCCCGAACGGCTGCGAGGTAACTGGCCTGGCGTTCAACGCAGACAACACTGCAATGTTCGTCAACATCCAGCACCCGGGTAACTGGCCGTACTCTGACGATGCCACCGAAGTCACTCCGGACGGCACCACCGTGCGTCCGCGTGCTTCCACCGTGGTTATCCAGAAAGCAGACGGAGGCCCGATCGGCGTCTAAGCCTTAAAGAAAACGCAAAAGGGGATGCTTAGGCATCCCCTTTTTTGTGGCTGAAATACGGCTAGCCGATCTGTTTCTTATCAAGGCTTAAACCGATGAGTGAACTGATTCTGGCCTGAGTCATACTCCTCGACTGGCTGACCAATTCTCAGAATAAGCGCTGCCGCAGCTGCCAACTGATCCGCTGCGCCGGCACCAGGGCGGCCCACTTGGAGACCCCACGCGCCTGTAGATCCTGCTGATAGGTATAGCGCTCTCCGTTTAACTCAACCTCGGTTTGCAAGCGGAAAAACTCCGAATTCAGCAACAGTCCACCCAGCACTGTACTTATCTGCTCCGCACCTGCGCCTGCCAGTACGGCACGTACCTCTTCGGCATCGGCATATCCCTTCTCGGGGCGTCTCAGCAGCAGACGACTCAGCACCGAGGTGGATACCTCACCTTGGTAGAGCGCCTCCAGCAGTGGCAATTGATCAGGCGTCAGCGCGTTCAGGTTCAGCTTCCAGGCACCGGTGTCGGCCAGGGCGCAAAGCTCCGGGTAGCGCCAGCTCCTGCTGCTGTCCGCGGGAAGCAGCAGGTTCAGTTCACTGATATCCACCAAAGCCGTCTGTGCGGGCAGCCTCGCCGGCTCAGACTGCAGATACTCCTGCGACTCGGCACCGCGCGGCATGCGCTGATTATCGGCATCGACCCAGTCCGCCAGCCGGTCTGCCAACTGTTCAGCATCGCCCGCGCCGCGGGATCTCAGCAGGAAGAGCAGCTGTTCACGGGCCTCGGCCGCCTCGGGGCCCGCCAGCGCATTGACGTTAAAACAGGCGCGCCGGTCCTGCAGACGAATGCGCACCGAGGCATCGGGCACCAGTTCGGTATCGATCCCCGCCAGCGACATATCCAGCCATTGCCCCTGCAATGCCTTGCTGAACAGGGCGCTTTCACGCCAGCGCCGCTCGGTCAGCCCCTCTTCTACCAGCAACTGTGCAGCCCGATGCAGCGCCAGCGCCTGACGGCCATCATGCAGGCCCTGCATCTGCTTAACCTCTGTGCGGCTTTGCTCCAGTACCACCGGCAGCCCCAGCGCAATCAGCGCCAGCGCAAACAGCACCATCAACAGGGCAACGCCACGCTGAGGCGGCAATGGCCGGACTTTGCGTGAACCGGCTAGAGACCCTGGCAGGCCTGGGTTCGGGGGCAAGTTAGTGACTGACGATCGGCGGGTATCTGGCATCTGCGGGCGTTCCGGCGTTAACACAACCCGCTAGTAAACGCGCGATAGATGACTGTCTGGTGACCGAAGGCCCTTTTCAGCGGACAAAAGCGGTAAAATGGCCGGAACCAGCGACAGCCTGCTTAGCGGATCAAGAACTCTCCGGAACACTTCCCCCTGGCACTTGTCTACCCAAACCTGTACCTCTTCCAGGGAGTTTATGTGTTGTTTTACCGAGTGTTCGCGTTATTGACCTCTTTCCTAGCGACGGCGGCCCAGGCCAGCAATGTCAGCATCGAGCTGGATAACGGCGACCATCTTAGCGGCGAGTTGATTGAGCAAAACGAGCAGAGCGTCGTGCTGAATAGCCCGGTATTGGGGGAGATCAACGTGCCCCGCTCCAATATTGTCGCGCTGGATTCCGACGCCGCCGTCGCAGTCCAAATGGAAGCTCAAACAGAAACGGAAGCCTCAGCCGAAAGCCCGGCCATCGAAACGCCTATTGTGGATATCGACGATATAGACAGCGCCGAGATCCGCCTGGCTATCGATACCCAGCAGGCGCTTGAGGAGGATTTCGGACTTTTCGGCACCGGCTGGCTCTCCTATTGGGAAAGGCGGCTGGACCTGGGCCTTGCCGGCAGCAGCGGCAACTCCGACAGCATGCAGGGCAACCTGTCGTTCACCGCCGAATACGAGAGCAGCGATACCCGTATCAATCACCGCATCAACTACTTCCGCGCCCAGTCCGATCATGAGCTGTCGGACCACTCCTTCTACGCCTCGGTCAACCGCGACTGGCTGCTACCCAACTCTCCCTGGTTCCGCTTTGCCGAGGGACGTGTCGATGTGGATCAGTTCAATGAGTGGGAATACCGCATCAACGCCAACGGCGGTGTGGGTTATGAGTTCTCAAATACACCGACCTGGCGGGTGCTGGGCCGAACCGGTCTCGGTTTCCAGCGCGCTTTTGGCGGTGAGGACGATGAGCCGATCCCGGAAGCGATGTTCGGCCTGGAGACGCGCTGGAAGATGAACGATTTCCAGCGGGTGGAGTTTGCCAATACCCTTTACCCCAACCTGAACGCCCCTTCGGAGGTGCGTAACCTGAGCTCGCTGGACTGGATTCTCGACCTGAACACTTATATGGGTGTGGCGCTGAAGGTGGGGCTGAGTAACGAATACAACTCCGTTACCGATGAGGAAGAAAACAACGACTTCAAATACACCGCTTCGCTGGCGTGGACGCTCTGATAGAGCTGTTTGCCTGCGCTAACGACGCGCTTGGGCTGTGTATAAGTTAGGTTGGCATTGGGAAGCGGGCGAACGCGAGCGTCTCCGCAAGGGCTGTGGATAAAACAGTTTTTGCGCGTGGAAGGAGGGTTGTGGACAAAAAAAGCCCCGGAAAACCGGGGCTCTCAGTCAGCGGAAAACCACTACTTCAACAGCAGGGCTTAGGCGCAGACTTCGCTGAACGCCTGATCCAGCACTTCGATAATGCGATCGACCTGGGCTTCAGTGATCACCAGCGCCGGCGCGAAGTTCAGCACGTTGTTGTAGCCGGCGATGCTGCGGTTGGTACGGCCGATCAGCAGTCCCAGCTCCTTGCAGCGTCCAGCCACAGCGGCAGATACCGACTCGTGAACAGGTTCGCGGGTTTCACGATCCGCCACCATCTCGATACCGCAGAACAGGCCCTTGCCGCGCACGTCACCAATAACCGGGTGCTTGGCTTTCAGGGTTTCGAAACCGGCCAACAGACGCTCACCCATGCGGGCGCTGTTTTCGATCAGGTTTTCGTTCTCAAGGATCTCCATGTTCTTAAGCGCCGCAGCCGGTGCTGAGGTGCAGCCACCGAAGGTGGAGATATCGCGGAAGAAGCCCAGGTGATCGCCTTCGGCCTCGCTCAGCAGCTCGTAGACCTTCTCGGTGGTCACGGTGCAGGAGATCGGTGCATAGCCGGAAGCCACACCCTTGGCCATGGTGACCATATCCGGCTTGATGCCGTAATGCTGGTAACCGAACCAGGCGCCGGTACGACCCAGACCACAGACCACCTCATCGATGATCAGCAGGACGTTGTACTTGTCGCAGATCTCGCGGATCTTTTCCCAGTAGCCTTGCGGCGGCAGGATGATACCGCCACCGGCGGTGATCGGCTCCAGAATCACTGCGCCAACGGTATCCGCGCCTTCACGCAGAATCACCTCTTCCATCGCTTCGGCAGCACGCACGCCGTAGTCCACGTCGTTGCCATACTGGTTGCGGTATTCCAGGCAGTGCGGGAACTCAACAAAGCCCGGAGTGAACGGGCCAAACTGTTCGCGACGCTCGTTCTGGCCGGAAGCGCTCAGTGCGGTGATGGTGGTGCCGTGGTAATCGCGCTCACGGAACAGGATCTTGTGCTTCTTGCCGCCGTAATGCTTGGCAGCGATCTGGCGCACCATCTTGAACGCTTTCTCGTTGGCCTCGGAACCTGAGCTGGAGTAGTAAACGCGGCTCATGCCCGGCATCTTGTCGATCAGCGCATCAGCAAACAGGGCGCCCGGCTTGGTGGCAGCGGCGCCAGAGAAGTAGTTCAGCGCGCACAGCTGCTCGTGCACCGCATCGGCGATCTCACGACGGCCATAGCCGACGTTGGTAACCCAGACGCCACCGGAGGAAGCATCCAGGTATTCCTTGCCTTCGCTATCCCAGAGCTGCAGGCCTTCACCGCGGACAAACAGCGGCACACCGGCTTTGGCGGCCGCGGTCGGGGTGATGTGGTGCCAAACGTGTTCCTTGTCGAGCGCTTTCAGGCTCGCCACTTCATCAGCTTTTATGTTCATAAATCTCTCCTGAGCCCTGAGGCTTATGATTCACGATGTATAGAAAAAGGTGACCAGGCCTGGGAGACCGGCATGATCTCCAGCTGGTTGACGTTCAGATGGGCCGGCAGAGACGCGATCCAGAACACAGAGTCAGCGATATCTTCCGGTTTGATCGGATTGGTGCCGGCATACAGCTTGTCGGAAGCCGCCTGATCGCCACCGGTGCGTACCAGGGTGAATTCGCTTTCCGCCAGGCCCGGCGCCAGGTTGCTTACGCGCACACCGGTGCCTGCCAGATCGCAGCGCAGCGCATGGGAGAACTGCTCCACAAACGCCTTGGTGCCGCAGTAGACGTTACCGCCCGGGTAGGGCCAGTTACCGGCGATGGAACCGATATTGATGATACTGGCGCCCTTGCCCTGTTCGATCAGGGTCGGCAGCAGGGTATGAGTCACGGTGGTCAGGCCGGCAATATTGGTGTTAATCATGCGCTGCCAGTCTTCCAGGCTGGACTCCTGGGCAGGGCCTGTGCCCAGCGCAAGACCCGCGTTGTTGACCAGAATCTTCACCTGCGCAAAGGCCTCCGGCAGGGAGGTCAGCGCGGCCACAACCGCTTCACGGTCGGTGACATCCAGGGTCAGCGTGTGTACTTCGCACTGTTCGCCCAGCTCTTTGGCGATATCGGCCAGACGCTCGGAACGACGTCCGGTCAGCACCAGGCGGTAACCTCCAGCGCTGGCGAAACGGCGTGCGCAGGCCAGACCAAAGCCCGAGGTTGCGCCTGTAATCAGTACGGTATCTGTCATAAAAACTCCTAAAAACGTAAATCCAAAAACTTTCTAAAAAAGCTTAAACCAGTTGATACAGGCCGGTGCCCAGACCGCTCAGTGACAGCATCACCAGAACGGGCACGGCCACGGGATGAAACGAACTCGGCTGGCGGCGGTGGAACGCCATCTGTCCCAGCTGCACACCTATCCAGGTGGGCAGCAGCAGCGCCAGCAGCGGTACCCAGATACCGGCGTCGATCACGCCACTTATCCACAGCAACAGCAGCGCCAGCAGATCGATACAGGCGAGAAAGATCACCATGGTGGCGCGCTGCACCTTCGGCGTCAGCGGCATGCTCAGCAGGTAGCTGACGATCGGCAGACCGCCCACCGAGGCGGCGGCGGTAAAGCCGCCGGAAAGCACACCCATAAACCGGGTGACCAGGGTGCGCTCCACTGCGGTTTTCTCGGTCTTGCGCAGCAGCATCAGCGTCATCACCAGCACCGCCACGCTGATACCGATCTTCAACGCCAGCTCAGGCAGCTGGATCAGCAGCGTGAGACCTAAGGGAATCCCCACCAGGGCGCCGCTGCCCATACGCAGCATGACGCCGCGATCCGCATCGGGCCAGGCGCCACGCAGCAGCCCCAGGGTGCCGATCACATCCAGGATCAGGATCACCGGCACGCTCTGCTGCGGTGGCCAGATCAGGTTGAGCCCGGTGATGGCGATGGCGGCATAGCCAAAGCCGGTATAACCGCGCACCAGCGCCGCCACGAAAACAGGCAAAATCGCCCAGGCCAGGTTATCGATCGCTAGAAATGAGGACATCACACGCCAGTCAAAAAAGAGAGTGCGCAGCGGCTGCCGCGCTCCAGCCAACGTTAGGGGGTAGGAGGGGAGAGCTGATAGATCCAGATAGAAGAGAATATGGGTCCAGTCTGAGATTCAGGACTGGTAGTGATCCAAGGTGTGGCGCAACAGCTCGATCCCTGGCTCAATTTTGTGCGTGGCGATGGCCGAGAAGCCAAGCCGCATGTAGTTTTTCGGCGGGTTGGGCTCAAAGAAATGGATGCTGCCCTCCTCGATCAACACCCCGTTCCGGGCCGCCTGCCAGGAGAGCTTTTCGGTATCCACGCCCTCAGGGGTTTTCAGCCAGAACGAGGAGGAACCGCCGCGCCCCGCCGGCGAATAGAGATGCGGCAGGTGACGGGCGATGGCAGAGGACATGCGGTCGCGCTTGCTGAAGTAGAGCTCGCGGATCTTACGCAGATAAGTATCGTAATAACCCTGGGAGAGAAACAGCGCGGTCAAGTATTGATTGTTCGTCGCCGGGTGGCGATACATCAGGCGACGCAGGGCACGCGCTTCCGAGATCAGCGACTCATCCGCCACCATAAAGCCGATACGCAGGCCTGGCGAAATCGACTTGGAGAGGCTGCCCACGTAGATCACCCGGTTGTCCGGGTCGTTCGCCTTGAGCGCCGGCACCGGGTTTTCCTTCATATTGATCTCGGCGTCGTAGTCATCCTCGATCAGGATGCAGTCGTGCTCACTGGCCAGGCTCATCAACTGCTGCCGACGCGCCCGTGACATCTCCACCCCGGTGGGCACCTGGTGGCTGGGGGTCAGGCAGATATAGTCACAGCCCTTAAGCCGGTCATCGATCACAATCCCCTCGTCATCCACCTGCTGCAGCTGCAGCCGGGCGCCAAAATTACGGAAGATATTGTGGGCATCACGAAAGCCAGGATTTTCGATCCCCACCACCTTGCTGCTGTCGAGCAGCAGGTTGGCGAGCAGGTAGAGCGAGTTCTGGGTGCCGATGGTGATCAGTATCTCGCCATGCTCGGCGTAGATGCCACGCTTGGGCAGCAGGCGGGTGCGCAGCTGCTCGATCAGCGCCGGGTGGTCAGCATCGACCCGATCATGGATCCAGTCGCGGGCACCGGCGCCGGTCAGCGCTCGGCGGGCACAGTCGCGCCACTGCTCGATAGGGAAGAAGTCGTGCTGAATCTGGCCGTAGATAAACGGAAATTCGAAGCTGCGCCAGTCATTGGGCTTGACGATATTGCGCTCGCTGCTGGGTTTACAGACAAAGCGGCGGTTCCAGTCCGGCCCTTTCTGGTTACGGCCACGCTGCCCCTTGAGCAGATCCGGTTCATGAAAGGCGGGGGCGATGAAATAACCGCGGCGGCTGGATGAGACCAGATAACCCGCCTCAACCAGGCTTTCGTAGATCAGCACGATGGTATTGCGCGATACCCCCAGCTGCTTGGCCAGGCCACGGGAGGAGGGCATCGGCTCACTGACCGGGATATGCCCCGCCAGGATCGCATCCACCAGTCGCTCACGAATCTGCTCCTGCAGCGTACGGTTCGGATCAAAGTCGAAAGCGAGGAAATGTTCGATCATGGGGCACTAAAAATCACTGAGGAGGGCTACTGCATTAAGTTGGAGCAACTTCTACGCCAAACCGGGCAACTGGCCCCATAAGGTGTCAAATCTGGATCTATAGCAGAGTAGCATGCCCCTTCTAAGGTGGATATAGCCAGGCTGAAAGGCTGTTTCAGCCTCCCCGAGCACAACTTCTTTCGGTCAGTACAGACGACCGGCAAGGCTCCAATTTCGACGTAGAGGTCATTATGGGTGATACCTTTCACGGCGTGATCGCATTTGCGCTGCTCGCCACCATGCTGCTTATAGGCAGCGTCCTTCGCACTCGCATTTCGCTGCTGCGACGCTCGCTGATCCCGTCGAGCATCATCGGCGGCGTGATCGGCTTTGTCCTGCTGTCGCTGGACCTGATTCCGGGCTTCTCGCCCCAGGATTTCACCGCCCTGACCTTCCACCTGTTTACCCTGAGCTTCATGTCCCTGTGCCTGACCGGCTCCAGCAAGGACAAGAGCCTTAGCGGTGGCAGCATCGTGCGCGGCGGCCTCTGGCTGACGCTGATGTGGACGCTGAGCCTGGGCCTGCAGGGCGTTATCGGCCTGCTGGTAGCCAAGGGCTACGCGGCGGTATCCGGCCAGTCGCTCAGCGAGTGGCTGGGTGCGATCATCACCCACGGTTTCACCCAGGGTCCAGGTCAGGCACTGACCTACGGCGGTATCTGGGAAGACAAATACGCGATCGCCAACGCGGCACAGGTCGGCCTGATCTACGCATCGCTCGGCTTTATCGTCGCCTTCTGCGTCGGTATTCCCTTTGCCCGTTACGTCATCAAGAAGGGGCTCAACGCCAACCAGGCCTCCAAGATCGACTCCCACTTTATCTCCGGCTTCTACACCCGTGAAGAAGCGCCCTCGTCCGGTCGCCTGGTCTCCCATCCGGCGAACGTGGATAACCTGGCCTATCACCTGGCGCTGCTGGGCGTGGCTTACCTGATCACCTATATCTGGCTCAGCGCCATGCAGCCGGTGGTAGAAGGCTGGCAGCCGCTGGGTATCAACGTATCGGTACTGTTCAGCTTCAACCTGTTCTTTATCCATGGTCTGTTCGTCGCGGTGGTCATGCGCATGGTGATCGACCGTCTGGGCCTGGACCACTACGTCGATGACGAAACCCTGAAGCGAATCACCGGCTCCTCCGTGGACCTTATGGTGGTCGGTACCGTTATGTGCATCAAGTTTGCGGTGCTGTCGGCTCTGCTGGTGCCGATCCTGCTGATCTCCCTGGTGGTCACCCTGGTCACCGCGTTCTTCTGCCTGCTGCTCGGCAAGATGAGCGGACCGCTGGGCTATGAACGCGGCATCACCGCCTTCGGCTGCTGCTGCGGTTCCACCGGCACCGGCCTGCTGCTTCTGCGCATGATGGATGCCAATTTCAGCACCTCGGTACCCAAGGAACTGGCGTTCTTCAACCTGGCGATCATCCTGGTGAACCTGCATATCCTGTTTGTTTTCGCCCCGATCGTTCCCTCCATGGGCATGGGCGGCTACATCGCTGTCTATGGCGGCACCGCGCTGGTAGCACTCTGCTGTGTACCGCTACTGCTGCGCGGACGCTCCCGTTCCACTTCAACCCAGGGCATGGAAACCAAACAGGCATGAGTAACACCAGGATTTTCTCCGCACGCAACGTCATCACCATGAATCCGTCACAGCCGGAGGCGACCCATGTCGCCGTCCGCGACGGCCGCATCCTCGGTGTGGGCTCACTGGAAAGCCTGGCTTCCTTCGCGCCCTACACCCTGGATGAGCGCTACGCCGATGCCACGTTGCTGCCCGGCTTTGTCGAGGGCCACGCTCACGCGCTGGAAGGCGCCATGTGGGAGTATGTCTACCTCGGCTACTTCGAGCGCAAGGACCCGGAAGGACAGATCTGGAGCGGCGTGACCTCCTTTGCCGCCATGCAGGAGCGCCTGCGCGAGCAGGCCGCCCAGCTGCCGGCAGATCAGCCGCTGATCGCCTGGGGCCTCGACCCGATCTACTTCGATGGCGCCCGCCTGACCCGTGAAGTGATCGATGCCGCCGTCAGTGACCGCCCGGTGGTAGTAATTCACTCCAACCTCCACGTGATCAGCGTCAACAGCGCCACCGTGGAAGCAGCGGACCTGGATCGTCATGCCGGTGTCGAGGGGATCGTCCTCGATGAGAGCGGCAAGCCCACCGGGGAGCTGCAGGAGCTGGCCGCCATGCACGCGGTGATCTCGGCTCTTGAGCTGAGTTTCGATCTGCTCAAGGGTAACGATGCCAGGGCGCTGCGCCGTTTTGCCAATGCCGCTGCCAATGTGGGCATCACCACCACCACCGACCTGATCAACCCGCTCAATGAAGCCTCCATGGATCATCTCCAGGCCGCCACCGGCAGCGATGAGTTCCCGGTGCGCCTGGTACCGGCGCTGGCTTCCATGGCGTACACCCCGGAAGCGGGTATCGAGCGGATGCACTCGGTGCAGGACAAGGGCCATAACAAGCTGGCGTTTGGCCCGGTGAAGATGGTCACCGATGGTTCCATCCAGGGCTACACCGCGCGCCTGAAGTGGCCCTATTACCATGACGGTCATCCCAACGGCATGTGGAACGCACCGCCGGAAGCGATGGTGGAGATGATCCACAGCTACCATCAGGCCGGCATGCAGCTGCATATCCATACCAACGGCGATGAAGCGGTGGAACTGGCGCTGGATGCACTGGAAGAGGCGCTGTCGCTCTGGCCCCGTGCCGATCACCGTCATACCCTGCAGCACTGCCAGATCATCGATCATGCCCAGCTCAAGCGCGCCGCCAAGCTCGGTGTCTGCCTGAACATGTTCGCCAACCATCTCTACTACTGGGGCGATATCCACCGCGACCGCACCATCGGCCCGGAACGCGCCCTGCGCCTGGAGCCCCTGGCCTCGGCACGGGCACTGAACATCACCACCACCGTGCACTGCGATGCGCCGGTGACACCGCTGGGGCCGCTGTTCGCCGCCTGGTGTGCGGTCAACCGTGAAACCTCCTCGGGCGCACAGCTCGGCGACCGGGAGAAGGTCAGCGTCGAGGAAGCGCTGCGCATGATCACCCTGGATGCGGCCTACACGCTGAAGCTTGATCATATGATCGGCAGCCTGGAGATCGGCAAGCAGGCGGACATGGTCGCGCTGGCGGAAAACCCATTGGAGGTGGATCCCCACGCACTGCGGGATATCCAGGTGCTCGGCACCGTGCTCGGAGGCGTGGTCTACGATGCTCGCTGAGGCGATACCGCTGACGCTGATCAGCGGTTTTCTCGGCGCCGGCAAGACCACCTGGCTCAACCGGCTGATCCGTCAGGGTCTACCGGCCAACAGCATCATCCTGGTGAACGATTTCGGCCGCATCAATATCGATGCCGACCTGATTGAAGCCGAGGAGGAGCAAGTACTTACTCTTGCCAACGGCTGCGCCTGCTGTTCTCTGGGGGGAACCCTGGCGGACCAGCTGGCGGAGGTACTGAGCTGGGAGAAACCACCCAGCGCGATCTATATCGAAGCCAGCGGCGTGGCCGAGCCCGCCCGTATCGCCGATATCGCCCGGGTGTCGCCACGTCTGGCCGACGCCCATATCGACTGTCTGGTGGATGCAGGGCAGATTGAGCGCCACCGCGATGACCGCTACACCGGCGAGATCTGGCACGCCCAGATCCGCAGCGCTCATCGCCTGCTGATCAACCGCCTGCCCGCCGACGAAAACCTGGCGGCACCGCTACTGGCCCAGCTAAGCGAGCTTAACCCTGAGGCTTCGCAACAGGTGGAAACCACCTCTGAGCCTACACCGGTAAGCAAGCGCGCCATCAGCGGAGGGCCAATGCACAGTTTTACCCTCAACTGCACAGCACCGCTCAGCCAGCAGAAGCTGCAAAGCCTGTTCAGCGACTACTCGGACGTTTTACTGCGCGCCAAGGGGATCCTCGCCATCGAGGAGAGCGACAGGGCGCAGGTGCTGCAGTTTTCCGGCAGTCAGCTGCGCTGTACGCCCAGCCTGCGCAAGGGCAAAGGCGGGCAGCTGGTCTGTATTGGCCTGAAAACTGAGCGTTTTGCTGAGCTGGAGCAGCGAGTGCGACAGCTGACCTGAGGTGGCTTAGCTCTTTCCGTCAGCGGTAATTGGCTTCACAATTACCGCATCGAGTGCAGCA
This sequence comes from Marinobacterium lutimaris, assembly GCF_900108065.1. Taxonomy (GTDB): domain Bacteria; phylum Pseudomonadota; class Gammaproteobacteria; order Pseudomonadales; family Balneatricaceae; genus Marinobacterium_D; species Marinobacterium_D lutimaris. Next base: position 94,761 of record NZ_FNVQ01000006.1, read on the forward strand.
GGAGAGCCAAGGGTGTTTGATTTCAAAGAGCTGGAGGCTTTCGTCTGGATCGTGCGCCTGGGTTCGTTCCGCCAGGCTGCGCGCCACCTGCACCTGACCCAACCCTCAATCTCGGACCGGATCGCCCGGCTTGAAGACACGCTGGGGGAGCAGATCCTTGAGCGTAACCAACGCCCGATCAAACCCACCCTGCGCGGCCGTGAGTTTTTCCGCCATGCCGAAAAGATGCTGCAGGCGCGGCAGAAGGCGCTGTTGCCGTTCCAGCCAGAGTCGAGCTTCAGCGGCACCTTTCACCTGGGCGTGGTTGAAACCATCGTGCACAGCTGGCTGCCGGCCTTTCTCACCGATCTGTCGGGGCGCTACCCGGCGATGACGCTGGAGCTGGAGGTGGATACCACCACCCGCCTGCTGCAGCGACTGCAGAGCCATGAGCTGGACCTGGCCTTTGTCACCGGCCCCGTGGAGCTCGAAGACAGCCTGCACCAGCGGCTCTGTAGCTACCCGGTCAGCTTTATCACACGTCCGTCACTGCTGGAGAGCGTCGGCTCCAGCAAGGAACTTCTGGAGCGCTACCCGCTGCTCACCTATCCGCGCGATTCGCGGCCGTTTCTCGAACTCCAGGGGCTGCTCTACGGCGCCGGCCTCAGCCATATCAAAGTGCACAACTCCGGCTCCCTGTGGACCATCGTACGCCTTGCCATGGCGGGTTTCGGTATCGGCGTTATTCCGCCGGTCATCTGTGCGCCGGAGCTGGCCCGAGGCGAGCTCAGCCTGGTGGATATGCCGATCTCCCCGCCCAACCTGAACTTCTATTCCCTCTGGTCCCCCGGCCACGACTCTTACATTGCAGAGGCAATCTCAGCCCACGCGGTCTCCTTCGATAAGGAAAAGGCGGTGGATTTCTACCGCTGATGAAAGGTTTTACCTATCGTCAAAAATCAAAAAGATCGATTGGACTTATACTCTCTCTCCTTCTTAAATAAATGTCACTAACCAACATATAAGTGCAGGTCTACTGCATATCCAGCTGGTCAGTGCTGCATGTCTGAGCCAGCGAAGTGCCCCTCGAGCAAAAAACCATTGCTCGCATATATTTATAAAGTCCAAAAATGAGGTACGTCGCATGATCAAGAGCGTAAAAACGATTGCTGCCGTCTCCGCGATTTCATCTGGCCTGGTGCTGGGTGCACAGGCGCAGGCTGCAGATCTGAGTGTCGTCGGTAGCTGGAGCAGCCTGGAGCTGTACAAGAAATTTGAGCAGCCGTTCTGGAACGAGGCTCTGCCCGCCGCAGATGCCAGCTTCAATGTCCAGATGACCACCTTTGACCAGATGGGTATCCCTGGCGGTGACGTTTACCGCTACCTGTCAGACGGCATGTTCGACGTCGGTATGACGGTCGCGGACTACACCGTACAGGATGCGCCGGAGCTGGAAGCACTGGATTTCCCACTGATCGCGCCGGATGTTGAGACTGCACGCAAGGTTGCCGAGGCATTCACTCCGATTGCGGAAAGCGCCATGAACAAGCGCTTCAACAGCCATGTGCTGGCCATCGTGCCTTACCCATCCCAGGTGGTTTTCTGTAACAAACCTATCGAGAACCTGGCTGACCTGGCCGGCAAGAAAGTACGCGCCAGCGGCCGCACCACCTCCGAGTTCATCAACGCCCTGGGTGGCGAGAGCGTCGGCATCGCCTTCAACGAAGTGCCTGCAGGCCTTGAGCGTGGCGTCATCGACTGCGCCGTTACCGGCTCCCTGTCCGGTTACAGCGCAGGCTGGTATGAAATGGCCACCCACCTGCTGCCGGTTCCGGTCGGTGGCTGGGATTACGTTATCACCGCGATCAACAACGACAAGTGGAACGGCCTCAGCGAAGCCGAGCAGCAGAGCCTGCAGAGCGCTATCGATACCGAGTTCGCCGACAAGGTCTGGGCCAACGCCGAAGTCGACACCCAGCAGGGTATCGCCTGCCTGACCGGTACTGCCGAGTGCACCAAGGGTGAAGCCGCCAACATGACGCTGGTGGAAGCCACCGACGCAGACTTCGAGCTGACCCGCAAGCTGCTTGAGGAAACGGTTATCCCGGCCTGGGTTGCCCGTGTCGATGACGCCACCGAGCAGGCGTGGAACGAGCAGGTCGGCAGCCTGGTCGGCCTGACCGCTAAATAACCGGAGTTCGTGATGCACGCTCTTGTTGCCCTGAACGATCAACTGATCGCTCTCACTCGACGCGCATCCCGCTACGTGGCTTGGTCGCTCGGCATGCTATTGCTGGCGACCATCGCCTTTATCGTTGCGGCGATCCTGATGCGTAAGTTCGCAGGCCTGGCCCTGCACGGGGTTGAGGAGTATTCCGGCTACATGCTGGCGATTCTCTCTTCCTGGGGCCTCGCCTACACCCTGTATGAGAAGGCGAATATCCGTATCGATATCGCCCACAACCGGCTGCCCGCCGCCGGGCGCGCCACGCTGGATGTTATCGCGCTGTTCTCGCTGACGTTTGTCAGCCTGGTAATCAGCTGGTACGCCTGGCCGGTGCTGGATAAATCGCTGAGCAACAACTCGCTGGCCAATACATCCCTGGCAACACCGCTGTGGATTCCGCAGCTGGTCTGGTTTGCCGGTTATGTCTGGTTCTCGTTCGTCAGCGTTGTGCTGTCGCTGCGGGTGATTCTCGCCGTGCTGCAAAAAGACGCGGGCCGCATCGATGCCCTGGCCGGTATCGAACCGGACCTGCCTGCCGACGACGACGAAACCACCCGGGATCCGGCCGCAAGCGGTCAGTCCCGAAGCTAATTACTGGAGCACCTCCATGCTTGGATTCCTTTCTGTAGGCGTCCTCGGGCTGCTGCTGCTCAGCATCCCGGTTGCCGTAACCCTGTTGTTGCTCGCGTTTGGCGTCGGCACCTTCTTTTCACCCTTCCCGCTGCTCAAGGCACTGGGACAGAACCTCTGGTCGGCGGCGGACTCCTTCCTGCTGATCGCGATTCCGCTGTTCGTGCTGATGGGCGAGATTATCGTCCGCAGCGGCATCGCCGGGCGCGCCTACCGCGCCATGGATCACTGGCTATCCTGGCTGCCGGGCGGCCTGCTGCATGCCAACGTGGTCACCTCGACGCTGTTCTCCGCCACTTCAGGCTCCTCCGTCGCTACGGCGGCCACCATCTCCACCGTGGCGCTGCCGCAGCAGCGTGCGCTGGGCTATGACCCCAAGCTGTTCCTCGGCACCATCGCTGCCGGCGGCACCCTGGGTATTCTGATTCCACCGTCGATCAACCTGATCATCTACGGCTTCCTGACCGAAACCTCTATCCCGTCACTGTTCATGGCGGGCCTGATCCCCGGTCTGCTGCTGGCCATGATCTTCATGCTGATCTCTATGGCCCTGTGCCTGGCGTTCCCGAAACTGGGCGGTCCGCGCCGCAGCTCCAGCTGGGGTGAGCGTTTCGGCGACCTGATCCATCTGGTACCGCTGCTGGCCCTGTTCGCGGCCATCGTCGGCTCGATCTATATGGGCTGGGCGACGCCGACCGAATCTGCCGCCATCGGCGTGGTCGCCTCGATGATCCTGGCCGCGATCAACCGCAAGCTGAACTGGAAAACCCTGCTCGAAGCGCTGGATGGCACCATCAAGACCACCTCGATGATCATCTTCATCATCATGGCGGCCTCCTTCCTGAACTTCGTCATCAGCGCCGCCGGCCTGCCGCGGGTACTCACCGCGTTCCTCAACGCCCATGAGTTCTCCAACTACGAGCTGCTGTTCGCGGTGATCCTGATGTACATCGTGCTCGGTTTCTTCATCGAGACGCTGTCACTGATGGTGATCACCATCCCGATCGTGGCGCCGATCATCTTTGGCGCCGGCTTCGATGCCGTCTGGTTCGGCGTCATCATGATCATCTTCGTCGAAATGGCGCTGATCACACCGCCTGTGGGCCTCAACCTCTATATCGTGCAATCGGCGCGACGGGGCGAGCCATTCAGCGATGTGGTGCTGGGCACGCTGCCCTATATCGTCGCCATGCTGATCCTTGCCCTGCTGCTGATCGCCTTCCCGGCTATCGCTCTCTGGTTACCTGAAACGCTTTGATTTTGGAGTTCTAACACCATGATTCTCAATCTGTCAGTCAACGGTCAGGCGACCGAATTCAGCATCGACAACCTGGCGATCGCCGGCTGGGCCGGCCGCGACCAGGAAGGCGTGCAGCACCATATCGACGAGCTTGCCGAACTCGGCGTACAGCCGCCGTCCACCACGCCGCTGTTCTACCGTGTTGATCCGCAGCAGCTGACCCAGGCCGACAAGGTCCAGGTGCTGGGCGAGGGCAGCTCCGGTGAAGCCGAAGTGCTGCTGATCGCTGACGCCAACCGTCGTCTGTTCGTATCCCTTGCATCCGACCACACCGACCGTGAGCTGGAAAGCTACAGCGTGGCGTTCTCCAAGCAGATCTGCGTCAAGCCGCTGGCCAAGGAAGCCTGGCCGCTGGAAGAGGTAGCACCGCACTGGGATCAGCTGCGCCTTGGCAGCGAGATCGAAGAGCAGGGCGCCCGGGTTGAATACCAGAACGGCACCCTGGCCGAACTGCTGGATATCCCGACGCTGCTGGAGCGCCTGCCGAAAGAGCTGCGCGACAACCAGGGCATCCTGCCGAACACCGCCATGCTGTGCGGTACGGTACCGGCCATCGGCGGTATCCGCATGAGCCCGTCGTTCTCCGGCAGCCTGACCGACCCGGTACTGAACCGCAGCATCCGTCTGGACTACAGCCTGGAAACACTGCCGGTTGCCGTGTAATCCAGGATCAGCCAAGGAGTCGATATGAGCGTGGAAAAAGCCTCAGCGTTCTTAAGCGGTGCGCTGAAACAGCGTCGCATCGCCGATGCGCTGAACGCCTTCAAGGCCGGGGATTTTTCTCCGGCGGAGCTGGCCACAGCGCTGGAACAGCGCAAGCAGGGGATGAACAGCGAGCGTCTGGCAAAGATCTATATCAGCCAGAGCACTGCACCGGAGCACGCCGCCCAGGGCGCCCTGGGCGGCATTCCGATCAGCATCAAGGATCTGTTTGACGTCAAGGGCGAGCAGACTCGCGCCGGTTCCAAGGTGCTGAGTTCAGCACCTGCAGCCTCCGAGGACGCGCCCTCCGTGGCGCGTCTGCGCGAGGCGGGCACCTGGTTTACCGGTCGTACCAACATGACCGAGTTCGCCTTCTCAGGGCTTGGCCTGAACCCGCATTACGGTTCGCCGGAAAACCCCTTCGATGCCAGTCTGATCACCGGTGGTTCCACCTCCGGCGGCGCGGCCTCCATTGCCGATGGTCTGGCGCTGGGGACTCTGGGCAGCGATACCGGCGGTTCTCTGCGCATTCCGGCGGCATTCTGCGGCATCGTCGGTTTCAAACCGAGCCAGGCCAGCGTGCCCGGTGATGCGGCTTTCCCGCTGTCGCCGAGTCTGGACTGCGTCGGCCCCATGGGCGCCAGCGTAGACTGCTGCGCAAGGCTCTGGTCGGTACTGTCACAAACCGAAGTCAGCGACGCCGACATCGGTGATCGCAAGCTGCGTCTGGCGATCCCGGCCGGTGCGCTGATCGACAATCTGGAAGCGCCGGTGGCGGCCGCTTTCGAGCAGGCTGTGGAGCTGCTGCGCCAGCAGGGGCACCAGATCGAGACGCTGGCGTTCGATTCGGTGGATCAGGTCTATGCCATCAACCAGGCCGGCGGTCTGGTGGTGCCGGAGGCGATTGCGATCCACAAGGAGCGCCTGGAAGCCCAGGGCGAGGATTACGATCCGTTCGTACGCGATCGTCTGCAGGGTGGTCTGGAACTGCCTGCCTGGGTTTACGCCCAGCGCCTGTTGCCCAGGGGCAAGCTGCAGCAGCAGTTCGCCGCCGAGAGCAGCGGCTTTGATGCAGTGATTCTGCCGACGGTGCCGATTCTGCCGCCGGCCATCGCCACGCTGGAAAAGGATGCCGCCGCCTTCCATGCGGCCAACCGCATGGCGCTTCACAACACCAATGTCTTCAACTACCTGGATGCCAGCGCGATCTCTCTGCCCTGGCAGCCGCAACAGGCAAAACTGCCAATCGGCCTGATGCTGGCCCGCCCCCAGGGCCAGGATCTGGCGCTGCTGGCCCTGGCACGCCGTATCGAAGCTCTGATCGAAACTCAGACAGAGACATCGATCGGCTAAGCCTGACTAAATAGCACTCGTTGCCGGTTGTACTGCCCGTTTCACGGGCAGTACGCCAAACCTGTACTTCTATCCCTCTCTGGTGAGGTGCAGGCTTTTTTCGGGGTCGGCTTGCACCAGTCAGACCCCGTTTTTTTGCCCGCCAATCACAAACCCAGCCATCCCGTAAAACAGCTGAATAACCCAGGGTGCGGGTTATCCAGCCGATCCGGTTTATCCGTCAAAGGTCTGTGCGGTTCACTTCAGCCAATGGAATACGCCGGCTTGATAAGCGGCATTCTCGGCCTGATATGTATAGGGAAGGAGCGGTGGTCAGGGGTTCGATCAGGCAGACATGAAGTCGTGCCAGCGGCGTACCAGGTAGTTGTGCTCGTCCATTACCGAGTTCCACACCGCCACCTGGCTCATGCGCTGGATGTAGCTGCCGCCTTCGCGCACTTCACCCTGGCGGATAACCGGTTTGCCTCCCGCCACGCCGGGCAGGTCCTCGCTGGCCGCCTTACCGTCGTACCAGTAATCCCATTCCGCCTTGGACATCAGCGGCCGGGAACGCTGGGGGTTGGAGATATAGTAACCCTGGCGGGCGATCATCGACCCCGGCCAGCCGGACAGCCACCAATTCATGTAGTCGTAAGCCGCATCCAGCACCCTGCCGGTCGCACAGCGGGAGATCGACATGCCGCCATACCAGGCGCGGTAGCCTTCGCGGGGCGCCGCCATGCGCAGGTCGAGCTGCTGCGCCTTGAGCTCGATCAGGGCCGGGGACCAGAGGCTTTCGATGCCGACGGCGCCCTGCTTCATCTGTTCGACCGCGGCAGAATGGTCGCTCCAGAAGGAGCGGAAATGATTTTTACGTTTCAGCTTTATAAGGCATTCGATCAGCTGATCGATCTCTTCGATCGACAGGTTGCCGATATCCTTGAACTTCGCCAGACCCTTCGCTTCCACGGCCAGCGCGGCATCCAGCGCACCGATCGCGCAGTCGCTCTGCAGACCGACCAGGCCACAGCAGCGCTCATCCACCAGCCAGCCCCAGCTTTCCTCTTCGGCAATCAGGTCCGCGGGCAACAGATCCCGGCGGTAGCCGAAGCTGTCGGCGTTGTGACTGACAGGCAGCATGGTGATTTTGCCGGTAGGGCGCGGGCCAAAGTTGCCATCCGGCTGCACGTAGAGCCTGTCCACCGGCTTGCAGCCATCGCCCAGCGGCGCATGCAGGGTGATCCGGCCGGTTTTCGGCAGCGAGTTGATCTCTTCCCAGTGGGTGATCCGCTTGATATCGATCGGCTGCACCGCCGAGGCGGGCCAGATAAAGTCCACGTTGTGGAACCACTGGTCGTAGATATCGAACGACTCCGGCGACAGCACGCCCCGGGTCTGCGCTTCCACACCGTCTAGCACCTCAAAGCGAATATCGATCCCCAGATCCTTGCGTGCCTGATCGCGAATGCAGTCGAGCAGGGTCACAGAGGTACCCAGCACACGCAGCACCGGGGCTCCTTTAAGAATCGCCGGTGCTTTAGATGTTTTCGGTGCTTCCGGCGATTGCGATGAAGAGGTTGTCGCAGATTTAGCCATTGAGGATCCTTGGCGCGGGGAAACGGCTGATGCTTTCCATAAATGTTTGCAGCGAACGCCTTATTGTAACCTCTGAAAGATTGCGAGTGATAAATATAAGGTATGAGTCACGCTCTTCCTTGGGCCACTGGGTCAGCAGCTCCGGCGGATACACCGTGTGCTGTACGCCGTGCAGCACCAGCGGGACTTCACTGTCCTTGGGGTGCAACACCCCTTTGACGCGCAGAAGATTGGCGCCGTGGCAGTCAAGCAGCAGCGACAGCCAGATACCCAGGCAGGTCCAGTCCAGCTCACCATCCAGCTGCAGGCGGAAAGACGCAATACCATCCAGGTGCTGGCCTGCAGGCTGTTGCTTATTAGAAAACGCGGAAAAGGCGGGGGATCCCAGCCAGCTCTGAATCTGCACCGGTCGCCACTGCTTGCCGCCCGAGACGCCGACAAACAGGTTCTCCAGCTGAGCAGGCTCGACCTCGCCACTGATCAGTTCAGCCGCAGGGTTGATACGCTGAACAATCTCCCGAACCTTATCCAGCTGTGCAGACTCCGCCTGGGCAACTTTCGAAAGCACGACTCTGTCTGCAGCCGCCACCTGGTCGGTCCAGACCGGATAAGACTCGTAGCTGGCCAACCCGTTCTGCGCATCGACCAGACAGATACCCGCCGCCGGCTTCAACTGATTGCGCAGCACAGTATCGGCGGCCAGGGTCGAATTGATCGGGCCGGGATCAGCTAGCCCTGTGGTCTCAAGGATAATGCGGCGGAAAGGAGGAATCTCCCCGGATTCACGCTGCGACAACAGCTTTTTCAAAGCCTCGGACAGCTCTCCACGGATGGTGCAGCAGACGCAGCCGCTTTTCAGCAGCACCGCTTCCTGCTCAAGATCGCCCAACAGCAGGTTATCCAGCCCCACCTCGCCAAATTCGTTGATCAGCACCGCGGTATCGCCGAAGGCCTCGTCACGCAGCACCCGCTTCAGCAAAGTCGTTTTGCCGGCGCCGAGAAAGCCGGTAATCACATGGACCGGAATCCTGTTATCCAGATCAGCCATTAGCCTGCTCCTCGCCGATAAAGACCGCCGACAGCGGATCGACCGCGCGCCCAGTCAGATCTGCGACCGCGCGCCAGATCTCACCCAGGTCGGTGGCCAGCGCCTGTTTACCTGTAGCCGTAGATATCAGGTAACTGGTGTTCTGAAAGTCCTTCACCGTCACCCGGGCCGATTCCAGCACACTGTTGATCAGCGCGATCCGGTAAGCCCGCTCGCGCCGACGCTCATCGGCGGCTTGTTCGGGGTCAAGCGTATGGGTCGCGCTCCAGTGGCTTTCGCCACCTAGGGCTCCGCACAGTCCGCACATCAGCAATCTCCTCTAGCGAGCATCAACGATCAGCGCCTCGACTGCGGTGGCGCTACGCAGCAGCCACTCATCCTCTCCGCAAGGAGCGCTGAGCTGCAGACCGGTGAACTGATTATCCGCATCAATCCCGCTGGGTAGCGCTACAGCTGGGCAGTCCAGCAGACTGGCCACCATCGACAGCTTGAGTGTTTTCAGGTTGGTTGCGGCAAAGAGCTCCGGGTCTTTTGCCAGCGGCTCAAGCTCCGGTGCCACATGGGCCACCGTCGGTGTCAGCAGCACGGCACCATCGAGATCCTCTTTAAGGGAGTGAATCATGCGGTTGCGTTCACGATAGAGCACCAGCAGGCGTTCACCGCTGACACTGGCCGCTCCGCCCAGGCGCTGTCTTACACGCGGGTCCATCTGCTCGCCGAGATCGCTGTTCACCAGGTGGCCATATTCTGCATAGGCCTCCACGGCGCCCAGCCAACCCAGTGCTTCAATACAATCCAGCGCCTCATGCACCGGAGCGACGGCGCGCTCCTCAACGCTATAGCCCGCGGCGCGCAGCTTATCGACGGTCTGCATCAGATTACGCCAGACCGCCGGTTCTATATCGATCCGCTCCGGCAGCGCCATATCCACCACAAACCGCACCGCGTTTTGTGCCAGCGGCTTTCTCGGCCGGTAAGTCTCGCCACGCATGGCATCATCCACCGCCACACAGTCCGCCAGCGTATGCGCCATCACGCCGATAGTATCCAGGGTATCCGCCAACGGCGTGACGCCCTCCCGGGTATGGCGGTTCTGGGAGGGGCGGTAGGAAACCAGGCCATTAAACGCCGCCGGTACGCGCAGAGAGCCTGCGGTGTCTGTCCCGATCGCCGCCGGCACCACACCCTGGGCCACGGCCAGCGCCGAGCCGGAACTGGAACCACCCGGTACACGCGGCGTATCTCCACTGGCAATCGACACCGGCGTGCCGTAGTGAGGATTGAGGCCAAGGCCGGAGTAGGCCAGTTCCGTAAGGTTGGTCTTGCCGACACTGACCAGACCGGCAGCTGCGGCGTTATACGCCGCACGGGCATCGGTTTCCGCCGGCTGGTTCGACAATACCCGGCTGCCCGCCGTGGTCACCGTGCCGGCAAGATCAAACAGATCCTTCCAGGCCAGGGGGACGCCATCCAGCGGCCCCCTGCGCAGCTTCAGCCGCGCGCGATCGGCCGCCGCCTGAGCTTCCGCCAGGGCTCGCTCGGGGCAGAGCGAGATAAATACGCCCTCAGCCTCCAGGGCCTTGGCCAGGGCTTCGCGGGTCAGGGCAATAGGGTCCAACCGACCGGCCGCTATCTGCTCACCCATCTCCAGGGCGGTCAAGGTAGGGTTACTCATGCTATCCGCCTCAGAGATCTTCGCGTTTCTGTTTCAATGCAGCGGTATCGGCATCGCTGAGCCTGCTGAAACCCCGTTCCTTATCGAATACCCAGTTACGGCCAACGCTGGTCGCAAGATACTGGTCATCAAAGCCCGAGTTGACCTCCTGCTGCGGATAGCGCGGCATGATCCAGGTTTTCATCAGCAGCCAGTAGATCAGCAGCGCCGACAGGAAGCCCACCGCGTATGCGTATTCAAGGAACAGGATCGCCAGACCACCGCCGATAACCCAGGCGATCAGGCCTGCCGGGTTAAAGCCCGATGCGAAGCGGAACTGACCATTGGGGTTGAACAGGTCAGGCACGTTGAGTCGGCGACGGCGCAGCAGGTAGTAATCCGCCACCATGATGCCGCCCACGGCGGACAGCAGCGCACCGTAGTAGCTGAGGAAGGTAAACAGGTTATTCAGGATCAGCCAGGGCATCGCCAGGGTGCCGATAATACCGGCCAGCACCAGTGCAACGGCATAGGAGACGCGCGGCGCGCCGGCATTCACAAAGGTCAGCGCGGCGGGAATCAGGTTAGCGGCATTGTTGGTGGACCACTGCGCCAGGATCACCATCAGCAGTAGAACCACCAGGGTAAAGCCTGCGCCCTGGGCCTGGATCACACTGACCGGGTTCCAGTCGCCCGCGGCGATAAAGGAGACGCCGCCGATCAGCGCGATCCACGCCTGGGTCGCAGGCAGCGCGATGAACTGAGCCACGAACACATTGCGGTTACGCTGACGGAAGCCTTTCGGGTTTGCGGGCACTTTCAGGAAGCGGGTCAGGTTGGGGATATCCACAGCCAGCGCAGACCAGAAGGCCATGTTGGCGAAAAACAGGCCGATCACGGACACATCTTCGCCACCGGCGAAGGTCCAGATATTGATGCCCTGGGTCTTCGCCAGCACATCGAGGGTGTAATACATCCAGATCGAGATCGCCAGAATGCATGGCGCTGCAATAGAGGCGAGCATCTCAACCGCGCGGATACCCAGCGCCGTATTGACGATCTGCACCACCGCAAAGATCAGGTACCAGGTCACCCAGCTGTCAAAGCCGGTGAGGTACTCGACGATACCGTTGAGCGCCAGCGCCCCCAGGTAGGTCTGGATACCGAACCAGATGGCGGCAACCACGCCGCGCGATACCGCCGGCAGATGCGTGCCCTTGATACCGAAGGGCGCCCGCAGATAGACCGAGAACGAGAGCCCGTGCTCGGTGCCGATATCGGCGGTCAGCGTCATCACCACGCCCAACACCAGGTTGGCCAGGAAGATCACCACCACCACTTCGGCCAGTGACAGCCCCGCAACGCCGCCGGCGCCCAGCTGGAAGGTGGCGATGATGACGGCCATACCGATCCAAAGCCAGATAAAACCCCAGAATCCAATTGTTCTTTGAGAACGCCATACCGGGAGAATCGACTCCTCCAGCAAATGGCTGTCTGTCTGTGGGCTTGTTCCATCTGCCTCTTGATGACTTTGATGACCGTTCAAACCCTGGCCTCCGCTATAGATGAATTTTGAATACAGAATTCATTTATAGAACACAAAAAGTAGCCAGATCAACCAAGAGTTGAAAAAAACCGTTCATAGACATGTTTCTGTCGCACTGATCAACTTTTCACCAAAAAATATCCAACCCACATCAAATAAAGTCATTTTTCACTAATAAAAACAGAATAACTGGTCTAAAAAACTAACAAAAACCGCAATCACACCATGAAAAATCAATAATCCAGAATCAGGCAGTCGATTTATCAACGCCTGGAAATCTTGCCATATAAAGAAGGGAAACACCGATACCCTTCCAATCCCACATTGACTTAAATGAATTTTGTATCCAGAGTTCATTTTCGATCATGCGAGACCGATCATTTGAGGCAAGGGTTAGTCACTGTCTCTCTACCCCAAATTTCAGAGAAATGCCGCGACCGGGCGGTCTAGGAGATGTTTGCAATGGCCAAGAAAGAAATACTTTGCGCCTTCGGGATTGATGTGGACGCCGTAGCCGGCTGGCTGGGTTCTTACGGTGGTGAAGACTCACCTGACGATATCTCCCGCGGCCTGTTCGCCGGCGAAGTGGGTGCCCCACGACTGCTCAAACTGTTCAAAGAGCACAACCTGAAAACCACCTGGTTTATTCCGGGGCACAGCATCGAGACCTTCCCCGAGCAGATGCAGGCTGTCGCAGACGCAGGCCACGAGATCGGCGTTCACGGCTACAGCCATGAAAACCCGATCGCCATGACCCGCGAGCAGGAACGCGATGTGCTCGATCACAGCATCGAGCTGGTCACCAAGCTGGCGGGCAAGCGTCCCACCGGTTATGTAGCACCCTGGTGGGAGTTCAGCACGATCACCAACGAGCTGCTGCTGGAGCGTGGCATCAAGTATGACCACAGCCTGATGCACAACGATTTCCACCCGTACTACGTTCGTGTCGGCGACTCCTGGACCAAGATCGACTACTCCAAGTCTGCCAAGGAGTGGATGAAGCCGCTGCAGCGTGGCGAAGAGACCGACCTGATCGAGATCCCGGCCAACTGGTACCTCGATGACCTGCCGCCGATGATGTTCATCAAGAAGTCCCCCAACAGCCACGGCTTCGTCAGCCCGCGCCACCTGGGTGAAATGTGGCAGGACCAGTTCGACTGGGTCTACCGCGAAAATGACTATGCCGTATTCACCATGACCATTCACCCGGATGTCTGCGGCCGCCCGCAGAACCTGATGATGCTGGAACGTTTGATCAAGCACATCCAGAGCCATGAAGGCGTGCGTTTCTGCACCTTTGATGAGATCGCTGACGACTTCGCCAAGCGCAACCCGCGCAGCAAGTAAGCCGGCGCCGAGGCTCCAATTCAAATAACTCAAAAAGTGAGATTCAACTCATGAACAGCAAGACTTCTCCGGCTGTGGACGCGGGCACCCGCGTCCCGGCCGACGGGGTCGCTCCCTGGGATGTGGAAATCACCCAGGGGCAGATCCTCTACGCTTCCTTGACCTGTTTTATCGCCTGGGTAGCCTCGGTTTACGACTACACCCTGTTTGGCACCCTGCTGCCGGTTATCGCTGAAGACTTCGGCTGGACCACAGCCCAGGCCACGGCGGTCAACACCTGGGCCACCATCGGTGTGTTCGCCATCTCGCTCATCGTCGGTACCATTCTGGATCGACTGGGACGTAAAAAAGCGCTGATCCTTTTGGTGATCGGCGGCGCGATCAGCTCCGGTCTGTCTGGCCTGGCTGCCGGTGTTGCCTCCATGGTGATCATCCGCTCCTTCTCCGGCTTCGCCGTCTCCGAAGAGGTGGTGAACTCCGTTTACCTGAACGAAATCTACAAAAAGGCCAAAAACCGCGGCCTGATGTTCAGCCTGGTACAGAGCGGCTGGCCGGTGGGCGCACTGCTGGCGGCGTTCATGGTCTCCTGGCTGCTGCCGACCGTGGGCTGGCGTGGCAGCTTCTTCATCGCTGCTGCCGCATCGATCATCGTTATCGTCATGGCGCTGAAACTGCCGGAATCACCGGTGTTCGCCGCCATGAAAGAGGTGGAGCGCCGCCGCAAGGCCGGCGATATGCAGGGCGCGCAGCAACTGGCCGCTAAGCACGACATTGAAGTCGACCACGGCCACGACCTGGGCCTTAAGGGCGTCTTCACCCCGGAACTGCGCAAGCACACCATCTCACTGTCACTGGTATGGCTGCTGAGCTGGATGGCGATCCAGGTATTTGCGGTACTCGGCACCACCGTACTGGTGGAAGCCAAGTCGGTGAGCTTCGAAAACTCCCTGCAGGTACTGATCCTGGCCAACGCGGTCGGCTTTGTCGGCTACCTGTTCCACGGCTGGCTGGGTGACCGTATCGGCCGTCGCGCCACCGTACTGATCGGCTTCGTACTCGGCGGTATCGCCAGCCTGGCTATGCTGGTTGGCCCAAGCTCAGACAGTTTCGTCTACGCCATGTACGCGCTGACTCTGTTCTTCCTGCTCGGCCCCTTTGCCGCGATGCTGTTCTACATGGGCGAATCCTTCCCACCGCAGGTACGCGGCATGGGCGCCAACGTAGCCCACGTTATGGCACCGATCGGCGCGATCATCGGTTCAGCCCTGGTTTCCGTGCTGCTGACCCTGGGCCTGCCCATGGGCACAACCGCCATCATCGCCGGCTCAGTGCCGCTCGTGATCAGCGGCCTGCTGATGTTCGGTACCCGCCGGGTTGACCACACCGCCACCTAATGAGCTTAAGGAATCAGATTGTGGATAGTTTAAAACGAGACGATGGCCTTGCCGGCAAGGTCGCCATTATTTCCGGTGCCGCCAGCGGCATCGGCCAGGCCCTGGCAGTAAGTTATGCACAGGCTGGCGTAAAGGTCGTAGCCGGTTATTTTCCCGGCGACCCGCACGACATCCAGCAGACTGTGGATAAAGTTATTGCTGCCGGCGGCCAGTGCATCCCGGTCTCTCTGGATGTGCGCAGCCAGCAACAGTGCGACGACCTGGCCAGCACCGCGGTACAGGAGTTCGGCAGACTGGATATCGTTGTTGCCGCGGCCGGCATCCTGCGCCAGGCATCGATTGGCGAGATGAGCGATAACGAGTGGGACGACATGCTGTCGGTGGACCTCTCCGGCGTCATGCGCCTGTTCCGCTCAGGCTCCAGGCAGATCGAAGAGGGCGGCTCCATGATCGCCATCTCTTCAATTGCCGGCGGCGTTTACGGTTGGGACCACCACGCTCACTACGCCGCGTCAAAGAGCGGTGTGCTTGGCCTGGTACGCTCGCTGGCCGTTGAACTGGCGGAGCGCAAGGTTCGCGTCAACACCATCATTCCAGGGCTGATCGAGACTCCCCAGTCGCTGGATCCGGTCAACTCTCTGGGTAGCGACGGCCTCAAAGCCGCTGGCGCCTACATCCCGCTGGGCCGCGTTGGACGCGCCGAAGAGGTGGCCAAGGTTGTGCGCTTCCTCAGCGGCGATGATTCCAGCTATATCACCGGGCAGGAACTGATTGTCGACGGCGGCCTGACCGTACGCTGGCCGGGTTGATACAGAGGTAGATAAAGAGGGAGCTTCGGCTCCCTGCTTTTGGAGACTTGAATGAACAAACTAGACAACAAAGTTGCGCTGATCATCGGCGCCGCCAGCGGCATCGGCCAGGCGATCGCGAAACTGTACCAGGCTGAAGGCGCGACTCTGGCGCTGGCCGATCTTAACCAGAATGCCTGCGCCAGCCTTTGCACAGCTGAGGATTCGGCTTATCGCGTCGACGTCAGCTCCGCCGAGTCGGTGCAGGCGCTGGTAAACGCAGTGGTCGAGCGTCATGGGCGGATCGATATTCTGGTCAACAGCGCCGGCATCCTGAACGAATGCCCGATCACCGAGATGTCTCCGGATATCTTCGATCAGATGATCGCCGTTAACCTGCGTGGCGTCTTCCTGGCGTGTCACTACGTGGCGCCGCTGATGGTTGAGCAGCGCTCGGGCCGCATCATCAATATCGCTTCCCAGCTGGCCCACAAGGGCGCCATCGGCATGTCCCACTACAGCGCGGCCAAGGCCGGCATCCTGGGGATGACCAAGTCCATGGCACGGGAACTGGCACCCTACAACGTGCTGACCAACGCCATCGCTCCCGGCCCGATCAGCACCCCGCTGCTGGGTGATGTCAGCAGTGAGTGGATCGGTGAAAAAGAGGCAGAACTGCCGCTGGGTCGCTTCGGAAAACCCGAAGAGGTGGCGCCTTCAGCCCTGCTGCTCGCCGCATCCCCGGACGGCGATCTTTACCTCGGGCAGGCGCTCGGTCCCAACAGCGGCGACGTCATGTAACTCTTCGTCTGACTCTTCATGTAAAGCCGCCCCTCCGATACCGGGTCGAAGGCCCGGTATCCTTCCAAAGACGCTGTACACCTAATATCAGCAGCGCACATAATAGTTCGGCACCCCCTCCAAGCCGGCATCCTAGATTGCCTATTTAATGGACTAGAAGAGAGAACCCGTTCTGTCTGCTCTACAACTAAAACCAGATGATCAACAGACGCGCGAACCGATGTACGAGGTCATCCGCAAGGCCCTCAGAGAAGCGATTCTGGACCGCCGTATTCAACCCGGCCTGGTATTGCTCGAAGGACCTATCGCGAAGCTGTTCGACACCAGCCGTGGCCCTGTTCATACCGCCCTGGAAAAACTGTTTGAAGAGGGGCTGATTCAGCGCTTTGACGGCCGCGGGTTTATACCGAAAACCTTTGCCAGCGATGTTGAGCCGGTCAGAGCCAAGCTGACGTTTGAAAATCTGGGTATCACCCAGGTCGCTGCGCAGCCGGTGGAAAGCAGGCCCGCCGCCGATCGCATTTTTGATGATGTGGAGGAAGCCGTGGCCATGTCCATCGCCTTCGGCCACTTCAAAATCAACGAGATCGCCCTGAGTGAGTACTACGGCGTCAGCCGCACCGTCGCGCGCGAGGTGCTGGGACGTCTGAAAAGCCGGCAACTGGTGGAGAAAACCAAGCAGTCGCCCTGGCTGGCCGGGCCTCTGACCGCAAGGGCCGTGGCCGATGACTTCGAGATTAGAGCGTTACTGGAGCCTGCGTTGCTGATCGATTCAGCCCCGCAGCTGGATCCGGACAAGGTGTCCGCCATGCAACGCCGCCTGGCGCACCTGATTCTGCACCCGGAAGAGCAGACCGCATCCGCGGTCGCCAAAATAGAATCGGAGCTGCACTCGGAATGGCTGAGCTTCGCTCATAACAAGAAAGCGCTGAAGATGATCGCGCAGAGCCAGCTGCCACTGATGGTAAACCGCATCTTTTTCAGCACCCTGGGCATTCCGCCCGGGGACCCGGTGTTCATGGAAAACAAACTGGTGGTCGATCACATCGCCCAGGGCGCTTACGAGGCCGCCGCCGCGAGCCTCAAGGCCCACCTGAAACATGCCGCAGAGCGCACCCGCAAACGCCTGAAGGTGCTTTCGGTGTTCCCGGAACCGCAATTACCGCCCTATCTGGTCCGGGTCACCTGATACCAGCACCCCAAACGCTGAAGCCCGTTCAGGCTTCAGCGTTACTCAGGTCTGACCTCTCTATCCAGTCACACACAATCATCGCCCGTAACAGGACGCATCAGTCAGATGAGCGGATCAGCAGCCGGTCCAACAGCCCGTACGGCAGTATCCTGCGCATCAGTCCCATAAAATGGGTGGGGAAGGTGACGTAATAACGCGGCTTGGGACGACGGCTTTCAATGGCGTGCAGAAGGGGCTTGAGCACCGCCTCTGCCGTCAGGGTGAAGGCTGGTTCTTTGCCAGGCTCCTGGTTAGCCAGCCGAGCGACGACCGCTTCATAGGTTTGGCGGTGGGCGCTGGCCTCAACATCGATATTTTCGTTGAACTTGGCAAAGGCGTTTTTGCGGAAAGCGCTCTCGATCGGGCCCGGCTCGATCAGGCTGACAGCGATGCCGCTGCCTTCAAGCTCCAGCCTCAGGGTGTCCGTCAGCCCCTCCAGGGCAAACTTGGAGCAGTTATAGGCGCCACGATACTTCAACGCCACCATACCCAGCACCGATGAGTTCATCACGATACGGCCATGCCCTTGGCGCCGCATCACCGGCAGTACCCGGTTGGTCAGCTCCAACGTACCCAACAGGTTGGTTTCCAGCTGGGCGCGCATCACATCACGGCTCAGATCTTCCACCGCACCGGGCTGACCGTAAGCAGCGTTGTTGAACAGGGCATCCAGGGTGCCTCCGGTGCGCTCCAGTACCTGATCCACGGCACGGTTGATCGAGTCGCTGCTGTCCAGGTCCAGCTGCAGGCTCTCAAGGCCTGCATCGCTGAGCACCTGTAAGTCGCTTTCCTTCCGCGCGGTGGCAAACACGCGGTAGCCGAGCTCTTTAAGACGCAGTACGCAGTGCCTACCGATACCGCTGGAGCAGCCGGTGACGAGGATCGACTTCATACTCTTTTCCCTGAGGTGATTCCCTGTGGTGATTCCCTATGAAAAGCGTCAGCAGGCATCAGTCCGCTGCCTGAGCGCTCTCGGCAGCTTCCAGCTCTTCAATCTTGGCGTTCTGGCGCTCAATAAAGCCTTTCTGCGAATCCAGATTCAGCTTGTCCAACACCCCCTGAATCTTCAGTTGGGCGTTTTCCTCCGTCAGGCTCTTTACCTGGAAGTACTGAAAAGCATTCAGACCCAGCGAAAGGGCAACGACCAGGGCGATCACGATCGCCGCATCCAGATGAAGGGTGAACTTTTTCAATGCTATGTCCTTAACAGGAGCCAGGAGTAAAGCCGGTTCTACGGCGGTGCCTGCCTGTTATACGCGCAACGGCGGGGCTGGAAAAGATCAGTGCTCAGCGCCGCTTATGTCAGCCATGCCAAATAAGGTACGACGATATTGACAGTCTTTTTGAAAAAAGCTCGGCGCAAGGAATTAAAACATATTAAAAACAGACAGTTAGCATTAATAACCCGCATAACCAAAACTGGCACCCATGTTGCGATAGAAGATGCAGGCAGTCAGCCTCAACCCGAGCAGCAAGGAGAAAGACGATGGTTGCTACTCACAATGACGAGAAGTACGAAGAACTCGGCCTGGTACCCTCAATCCTGATGGTCGTCGTCGGTCTGGTTATCGCTATCATTCCAGCCCTTGTCCAGATCGGGATACTGGCGGCTGGCTAACCTGAAAGACTCCCAAGCAACTGTTTTAGCCCCGGCTCTGTCCGGGGTTTTTTATGCAAAAAACACGGAGATATGGCTGGATGACCCGGCTCATGGGATATGCAGACAGACTAAGCCTGGAAATGAAGCACGGAAAAAGTACGTGAAAAACTGTGTTGAGAGACTGTACTGAGAAGCTGTACTTAAAAACTACACGGGAAAACTTTTGGAGGGGAGATCACCATCGGTGAGTACCGATGGTGCAGATGGGGAGACTCGAACTCCCACGCCCGTGAAGGCACTAGCACCTGAAGCTAGCGTGTCTACCAATTCCACCACATCTGCGTCGGTTATGGCTTTATGTTCCGAGAGAAGTCTCTCTTCGCAACATGCGGCGCCGGACCGATTTAACTTTTGCTTCTTACTGATTCTTGCGAATCTGCACTTTCGAACTTTGCTGTTCAACACCACTTCAGGGAAGTGGTGCAGATGGGGAGACTCGAACTCCCACGCCCGTGAAGGCACTAGCACCTGAAGCTAGCGTGTCTACCAATTCCACCACATCTGCTTCGAAAGTGGGGCGCATTATATAGAGCGCCCCGGGGGTTGTGAACCCCCTTTAGAGATCTTTTTTAAACTCTTTTCAAAAACGCCTCAAGGCTCCAGGCATTTTTCAAAACGACCAGCCAAATCAAGCAGATAGTCCGCGTAGGCGGTCGCGCTCAATTTGGAGTCCACGGCCAGGGGGTCGATCTCGGCGGTTTTCAGCTCCAGACCATCGGTAATCCGCTCCACCAGGGCGCTGCTGAACTGGGGCTCGGTCAGTACACAGGCCGCCTGCTTCTGCTCAAGTGTCTCGCGGATCTCCGCCAGATGGCGAGCACCAGGGCTACGGCCCGGGTCCACGGTGAAGTAGCCCAGCTGGTTCAGGTTGTAGTGTTTTACAAAGCCGGTATAGGCATCGTGGAACACAAAGAAGCCACGCTCATGCAGCGGCTCCAGCTTATCCCAGATCTGGCGGTCTACAGCATTAACCGAGGCTTCGAAGCGTTCAAAGTTGCTGACCAGCTGCGCTTCCTGCTCCGGATAGACCTCGATCAGACGGGCGAGAATATTGCGCGCGGCTTCAAGGCCGGTCATCGGATCCAGCCAGGGGTGTACGTCCAGACCGCCATGATCATGTTCATGGCCGTGGTCATGAGCAGCCTCTTCGTGCCCGTCATGTTCGTGCTCGTCATGATGACTCTCTTCATGCTCATCGGCATGTGAGGCATGCTCGTCGTGATGATCGGCATGTTCATCCGCTTCATGATCCTGGCCCTGTTCATCATGATCCTCATCTTCGGCATGATGCTCATGGCCAGCCTGTCCCTCAGCCTCGCCCGAGATCAGAGCCACCTGTGCCACACCGGCCTGATTCAGGGGCTTTTCGAGAAAGCGCTCCAGCTCCGGCCCGACCCAAACCACCAGGCGAGCGTCATCCAGAGAGCGCATGTCCGAGGGCTTCATGGCATAGTGGTGCGGTGATGCGCCATCCGGCAGCAGCACACGGGTTTCGGTGACCCCTTCGGTCAGCGCCGCCGCAATCATGCCCAAAGGCTTTATACTGGCGACCACCCCGCCGTCATCGGCCATGGCCGGGGCTGTAGACATCAGCGCTGCTGCCGAAACGGCCAGGGCCAGGCTGCGTCGCGCATTGGACAACAATAAATTTTGGATCGAAATCACACACACCTCTAACGTACAGAAATTGCCATGTTATACTATAACAAACCTAATTTCTGACGTTGTCAATACGAGACGATATGAACTGCGAAGACCCGGGCTTTGAAGCCAATCACGACCACGACCACTGCATGGAGTCGGCGTTATCCACTGCCAAGGAACTCTGCCGTGAGCGCAAGCAGCGCCTGACGCCGGTGCGTGAGCTGGTGCTCAAACTGATCTGGGAAAACCACCAGCCGATGGGCGCTTACGAACTCCTGCCCGCACTGGCCGCTGCCGGCTTTAACTCCGCGCCGCCGACGATCTACCGTGCGCTGGAGTTTCTGCAAGAGCAGGGGCTAGTGCATCGCATCGCATCGCTAAACGCCTTTATCGGCTGCCCCCATCCGGAAAACCCGCACCGCAGTGGCTTTCTGATCTGCAGCGGCTGTCAGCGCGCGGTAGAGCTGGATACCGCACCGGTGCACAAAGCGCTGAGCGAGTCCGCTTCGGAGCTGGGCTTCCAGATTGCGCACGAAACGGTCGAGGTGGTTGGTCTCTGCGCCGATTGCCAGAACCAGGAGGCAGTCGATGCCTAATCGCGATCTCGTCCGCCTCAGCCAGATCAACGTGCGCTTTGGTGACGATAACGTACTGCAGAACATCAGCCTGAACCTGCACGATGACTGCATTACGACGCTGATCGGCCCCAATGGCGCCGGGAAAACCACGCTGGTCAGAATCGTGCTCGGCCTGATCAAGCCCACCGACGGCAACATCTGGCGCCGCCCCGATCTGCGCATCGGTTACATGCCGCAGAAACTGCATATCGACCGCACCCTGCCGCTGACCGTAGCCCGCTTTATGCAGACACCGCAGCGCAGCGAAAAAGCCGCCGTACTGGAAGCGCTGAAGGCGGTCGCAGCGGATCATCTGCTGAACAAATCGATCCACGACCTCTCCGGCGGCGAAACCCAGCGCGTACTGCTGGCCCGGGCGCTGCTGCGTAACCCTACGCTGCTGGTGCTGGACGAGCCGGTACAGGGCGTGGATCTGAACGGCCAGATCGAGCTCTACAACCTGATCGCGAGGATCCGCCGCGAGCGCAAGCTTGGCGTATTGATGATCTCCCACGATCTGCACCTGGTGATGGCCTCCACCGACCACGTGGTCTGCCTGAATCACCATGTCTGCTGCTCCGGCCACCCCGAGGCGGTCAGCGCCGACCCCTCGTTCCGCGAGCTGTTCGGACCTGCACAGGCCAGTGCCCTGGCCCTGTACAACCATCACCACGACCATCACCACGATATCCATGGCGATGTGGTCGATGATCAACCCTCTCCCTGCTGTAACGGACACTGAACCATGGCGGATTTTCTTCTACTGGCCCTTGCCGGAGGTATCGGCATAGCCGCTGTGGCGGGGCCTCTGGGCTCTTTTGTGGTCTGGCGGCGGATGGCCTATTTCGGCGATACCCTGGCGCATTCGGCGCTGCTCGGCATCGCTCTGGGTTTTCTGTTCCAGATCAACCTAAACCTGGCCGTGGTGGCCTGCTGTGTTCTGCTGTCGCTGATCCTGGTAGCGCTGCAGCGCCAGCACCTGGTCGCCACCGACACTCTGCTGGGAATCATGGCGCACAGCTCTTTATCGCTCGGCCTGGTGGCGATCGCGCTGCTGGATGATGTGCGTATCGACCTGATGCAGTACCTGTTTGGTGACCTGCTGGCTATCGCCCCCGGCGATCTGATCTGGATTTACGGCGGCGGCGCCCTGGTGCTGCTGGTGACCTGGCGGCTGTGGAACCAGCTGCTGGCGATTACCATCAACGAGGAGCTGGCCCAGGTCGAGGGCGTGAATACCCTGGGGGTCAAACTGGCGCTGATGCTGCTGATCGCCACCGTCATCGCCGTGGCAATGAAACTGGTGGGCATCCTGCTGATCACCTCACTGCTGATTATCCCGGCAGCCGCGGCACGACGAATCTCCTCCACGCCGGAGCAGATGGCGCTCTTCGCGTCCCTGCTGGGCGTGATCGCGGTGGTTGGAGGTCTGTGTGCTTCCTGGTTCTGGGATACACCGGCAGGCCCCTCGGTTGTGGTCGCCGCGCTGGTCGAGTTCCTGCTGCTCTATGCCGCGCCACGCGGCTTATCCAGAGCCTAAACCCGGGTCATGAGGTCGATTACCACCTGGCAGTACTGGCCAGAGAAAAAGCTGCACTCGCGGATCTGGGCACTGGCCTGGCCGATGATGCTCTCCAACATCACCGTGCCGCTGCTGGGCCTGGTGGATACCGCCGTAATCGGCCATCTGCCGTCGCCGCATTACCTCGGCGCGGTGGCCGTGGGCAGCATGATCTTTACGGTCATCTACTGGACCTTCGGTTTTCTGCGAATGGGCACCACCGGCATGGTAGCCCAGGCTTCTGGGCGCGAGGATGGCACCGCGGTGCGCACGCTGCTGGCCCAGTCGCTGATACTCGCCACGGTGATCGGCAGCCTGATTATCCTGCTGCGCACGCCGGTCACCGACCTGGCGCTGCGACTGATGGACCCGGAGGTGGATGTACTGGGCGAAGCCCATGCATACGCCGCCATACGGGCTTTCGGGGCGCCTGCCATGCTGTGCAACTACGCGCTGCTGGGCTGGTTTGTGGGAAATCAGAACACCCGAATTCCGCTAGTCCTGCTCACCGTCAGCAACCTGATCAACATGCTGCTGAACGTGTTTTTCGTCTACGGTCTGGGCATGCACGCCGACGGCGTGGCGCTGGGTAGCGTGATCGCCGAGTGGTCCAGCCTGGCGCTGGGTCTCTGGTTTGTGCGCCGCATGCTGAAGGATATTCCGGGGCAATGGCTGACCGGGCCGCTGAAGCGCCTGCGCGACTACTCAGAGATGTTCCGGGTCAACCGCTACCTGTTCGTGCGTACGGTGATTCTGCTGCTGACCCTGGCGTTTTTTACCTCCCAGGGCGCCAAGCAGGGCACCGATATCCTCTCCGCCAACGCCGTGCTGCTCAACTTTGTCATGCTGATCTCCAATGCGCTGGACGGCTTTGCCCACGCCACCGAGGCGCTAAGCGGCAAGGTACTGGGCAAAGGGAGACGAGAGGAGTTCTATCGCACCGTTGTCAGCGCCGCTATCTGGTCGCTGGTCAGCGCACTGCTGCTGGTAGGGGTCTTCGCTCTCGGCGGTAACCTGATCATCTCCATGCTCACCGGCATCGAAGCGGTGCGCAACGAGGCGGCCATCTACCTGCCCTGGCTGATCGTGCTGCCGTTGATCGGAGTCTGGAGCTTTCTGCTGGACGGGGTGTTTATCGGCACGACTCAGGTGAAGGCGATGCAGAACACCATGCTGTTCTCGGTCTTCTGCGTTTTTGCACCGGTCTGGTGGCTGAGCCAGCCGCTGGGAAATCACGGCCTGTGGATGGCGCTGCTGAGTCTGTTTGCTGCCCGCGGCGCCAGCGGTGCCTGGGTTTTCTGGCGTATCAGTCGGCGTGATGCCTGGGGAGAGAGGGGCTGATTGTTCCGCCCCTGTTTGAACTCACGCCTGGTATCAAAAGCGCTTAGTGATCCCGGCGGTTCAGGCCGGTATCGAAGTTGATCACCTGCACCTGGTCGCGCTCACTGTCGCTGCTGCCCGGCGCTTTGTCGCTGCGCTCGGCGCTGACGCGGGTTTCCAGCTCTTCAGGATCTGGGCGTCCATCCAGACGTAGCGAATCCTCAAAGCCGCATTTCACGCACTCGCGGTATTCACGCTCTTCGTCGCGGTACATCCGTACCGAATCCATCTGCGCACAGCGCGGGCAGACCGCACCGGCAATAAAACGTTTTACTGCACTCATTTCTAGCCTCTCTCGTCCCTTCCGTCCGGCTAACTGAGCCGGACGAACCGAACCTTGATCTATTGAGCCCAGGCTCCTGGGGCCTGGGCTATTGAGACTATTGTACCGTCATTCGATGCCGGAATGGCGCAACAGAGCATCCACGCTGGGCTCACGACCGCGGAAGGCGATAAACAGCTCCATCGGCTCGCGGGAGCCGCCCTGCTCAAGAATACTTTCGCGGAATGACTGACCGGTTTCCGGATTGAAGATCCCTTCCTCCTCAAACCGCGAGAAGGCGTCTGCGGAAAGCACCTCGGCCCATTTGTAGCTGTAGTAGCCTGCGGCATAGCCACCGGCAAAGATGTGGCTGAAGCCGTGCTGGAAGCGGTTCTCACGCGGCGGCTGGAACACGGACACCTCCTGACGCACGCCATCGAGCACCGCCTGGATATCGGTCTTGCCCGGCTCGTACTGGTGATGCAGGCGGAAATCGAACAGCGAGAACTCCAGCTGACGCAGCATCATCATGCCGGACTGGAAATGTTTCGCCGCCAGCATCTTGTCGAGCATCTCCTGCGGTAGCGGCTCGCCGGTTTCGAAATGGCCGGAGATCAGCGCCAGCGCCTGGGGCTCCCAGCACCAGTTTTCCAGGAACTGGCTCGGCAGCTCCACCGCATCCCAGGCGACACCGTTGATGCCACTGACATCGGGGCACTCCATGCGGGTCAGCATGTGGTGCAGGCCGTGACCGAACTCGTGGAACAGGGTGGTCACCTCATCGTGGGTCAGCAGCGCCGGCTGGCCCTTGGAAGCTGGGGTGAAGTTACACACCAGGTAAGCCACCGGCAGCTGCAGGGAGCCATCCGGCAGGCGGCGACGGATCTGGGCATCGGCCATCCAGGCGCCACCGCGCTTCTTGGCGCGGGCGAAAGGATCCAGGTAGCAGTAGGCGATCTCTTCACCATCGCGGCTCAGGCGGTACAGACGGGCGTCCGGGTGCCAGCTGTCGAACGCTTCGATCTGTTCAAACTCGACGTCGAACAGACGACCAGCCACGGCGAACAGGCCATCGAGCACCTTCGGCAACGGGAAGTAGGGCCGTAGCGCCTGCTGGGAAATATCGAAACGCGCCAGCTTCAGCTTCTCGCCGTAGTAGGTCATATCCCAGGCACAGAGCTCATCCAGACCATCCGTTTCCAGCGCGAAGGCTTTCAGCTCGCCCAGCTCGCGCTCGGCCATGCCGCGGCTTTTTGCGGCCAGATCTTCGATAAAGCCGACCACCTGCTCGGGCGACTGCGCCATTTTGGTGGCCAGGGAGTAATCCGCGTAGGAATCAAAGCCGAGCAGCTTCGCCAGCTCCACACGCAGATCCATGATTTCGCTCATCACTGCAGAGTTGTCCCACTGGCCGGCGGTCGGCCCCTGGTCAGAGGCGCGGGTGCTGTAAGCGCGGTACATCTCTTCGCGCAGACCGCGGTCTTCGGCGTGGGTCATGATGGCGTAGTAGGGCGGGAAATCCAGGGTGAAGACCCAACCTTCCAGTTCGCGCTCTTCGGCGGCTTCTTTCGCCGCGCTGACGGCATGATCCGGCAGCCCTTTCAGCTGCGCCTCATCGGTGACCTGCTTGTACCAGCCCTGGGTGGCATCGAGCACGTTCTCGGAGAACTTGGTGGTCAGCTCGGACAGGCGCTGCTGCAACTCGGCATAGCGCTTCTGTTCGGCTTCCGGCAGGGCGATACCGGAGAGACGGAAATCGCGCAGGGCGTGATCGATCACGGTTTTCTGCGCCTGACTCAGACCGGCATAGGCGTCACTTTCGGCCAGCGCCTTGTAGGCTTCATACAGCGCCTGGTTCTGGCCCATCTCGGTGTAGTACTGGGACAGCTTGGGCAGGCAGGCGTTGTAGGCTTCGCGCAGCTCGTCGGAGTTCATCACCGAGTTCAGGTGCGATACCGGAGACCAGGCCTGGCTCAGCTCATCGTTCAGCTGATCCAGCACGCCGATCAGGGAATCCCAGTCCCGCGCCTCTGTATCCTGCGTCAGCTGGGCTATGCGGCTGCGGTTGCGCGCCAGCAGCTCATCGATGGCCGGCTCCACATGCTCAGGAAGAATCCGGCTAAAAGGGGGCAACAGGTGCTGTTCAAGCAGGGGATTGGACATACGTGTAAGTCTCCGGAATCGATATCGTTGCTATACCAGTCGTTAAGATACAATGGAGGGCATTCTGAGCCATTTCAACAGGAGTACCCCATGAAGATTCGCAGTTATCAGGGAATGACCCCCAAGCTGGGTGAGCGTGTTCTGGTCGACCCAAGCGCCGTGGTGCTGGGTGATGTGGAGATCGGCGATGACTGTTCGATCTGGCCCCTGGTGGTGATCCGCGGCGATATGCACCGTATCCGCATCGGCAAGTCCACCAGCATCCAGGATGGCTCCGTGCTGCATATCACCCACGCCGGGCCCTATAACCCGGACGGTTTCCCGCTGATCATCGGCGATCATGTCACCGTGGGTCACCAGGCGATGCTGCACGGCTGCACCATCGGCAGCCGCGTGCTGGTGGGCATGGGCGCCACCGTCATGGATGGCGTGGTTGTTGAAGATGAGGTGATCATCGGCGCAGGTTCCCTGGTACCGCCGGGCAAACGTCTCGAAAGCGGCTATCTCTACGTGGGCCGACCGGCCAAGGCGCAGCGCGAGCTGACCCAGAAAGAGCGCGAGTTCTTCACCTACACCGCCAACAACTACGTGAAACTGAAAGACAAGCACCTGCAGGAAGAGTGGGCTAACGCCGACTGAGCCTGTCCGCTGGCCCTGCGCTAACCTAGATCGGCGCGGGGCTATCCTCTCGATACAGCGATTGTAGGAGCGACGCCCCCGTCGCGATAAACCGCCTTGGGTTGATCCAACTCCGTGCCGGATTCAATCGGCGCGAGGCGCGCCTCCTACAGCTGCTTATTCTCGGTGCGTCGATTGTGGAACGGCGACCCCGCCGCAACTAACCACCCGGTTTGAACGACCTCCGCGCCAGCGCCGATCGGCACGGCTTCGTGCCTCCTACGAAACCACTCCTAAGCCTAAAACCCCCCTGTTTTCAGGGTAAATTTCATTAGGCGTATTGCTATTGATAACAGTTTTCATTTAGATTGCATCAATACTGCACTAACAATAGCAACAGACAGTTTCAAAGGAGTTTTGCCAGGATGAACTTTCGACGCGCTCTGGGAGCAGGCCTGATCGGTGCCGCTCTGTTCGCCCCGCTGCCACTGACCACTGCCGTACAGGCGGCTACGCCTTCCCAGGAAGCCGTGGTTGACCACTATGCAGATATCGCACAGGCGATTTTCGAAGATTCCCTGACCACCGCCAAGACGCTGCAGAGCGCCGTCGATGCGCTGATTGCGAATCCCTCTGAAGAGACGCTTCAGGCTGCACGCGAAGCCTGGGTCGCAGCCCGTGTGCCTTACCAGCAGTCCGAGGCTTACCGTTTCGGTAACGCGGTTGTTGATGACTGGGAAGGCAAGGTCAACGCCTGGCCGCTGGATGAAGGTCTGATCGACTACGTCAGCACCGACAGCTACGGCACCGAGTCTTATGAAAACCCCTTCTACACCGCCAACGTGATCGCCAACCCTTCCCTGGAGATCAGCGGCCAGACCATCGACGCCAGCGAAATCACGCCGGCACTGCTGGAGCAGCTGCACGAAATCGATGATGTCGCCGCCAACGTGGCCAGCGGTTACCACGCTATCGAATTCCTGCTCTGGGGCCAGGATCTGCACGGCACTAATCCCGGCGCGGGCGAACGTCCCTACACCGACTACGACAGCGCCAACTGCACCGGCGGCAACTGCGAGCGTCGTGGCGATTACCTCAAGGCCGCTACCGATCTGCTGATCTCCGACCTGGAAGAGATGGTCGGCAACTGGAAAGAGGGCGGCGCCGCCCGCGCCGATCTCGAATCCAAGTCAGCGGTTGAAGGCCTGGCGGTCATCACCACCGGCATGGGCAGCCTGGCTTACGGCGAGCTCGGCGGTGAGCGCACCAAGCTCGGCCTGATGCTGCATGACCCGGAAGAAGAGCATGACTGCTTCTCCGACAACACTCACTGGTCGCACTACTACGATGCCAAGGGCATTCAGAACGTCTACCTGGGTAGCTACACCCGTGTCGATGGCACCGAAGTGACCGGACCCTCCCTGTCTGACCTGGTAGCGGGAGCCGACGGCGACCTGGACAAGTCGATGCGCGAGCACCTGGACAGCACCATGGCGCAGGGCCAGGCGATGGTGGACTCCGCCGCAGCCGGCGCACCGTTCGACGTCATGATCGCTCCGGGTAACACCGAAGGCGGTCAGCTGGTACAGAACTTCGTCGATGCCCTCGTTGCACAGACCGGCGTAACCGAACAGATCATCGCCAAACTGGAACTGGGCGATGTTCAGGTTGAAGGCTCCGACAGTCTGGATAACCCGGACGCCGTACTGAGCGAGTAAATCTATGGCGTTTGCAGTATTCAAACGCCGCGCCCTGAGAACCTGCCTGCTGGCGTTACTGCCGGCGGCAGGTTTCTCTGTTTATGCCGCCGATGAAAATCCAACGCTGAGCGGCGGCGACACCACCTTTACCGGTGCCAATCACCACTCACCCTTTTCCCAGCCCGCTGCCAACCTGAGCCTGGAACGGCGCATGGACTTTGTTCTGGGCGAGGCGATCTTTGAAAAGATCTGGGTACCCTCTCCCTCATCCACCACCGCCAGTGACGGCCTAGGGCCTCTGCATAACGCCCGCTCCTGCAGCCAGTGCCATATCAACGATGGCCGCGGCCACCCACTGAATGGCGAGAACGATCGCCTGGCCTCTCTGCTGCGGCTCAGCGTGCCGGCCAATACGCCGGAGCGTATGCGCGAAGCCGAAATAAACGGCCTTGCCGGTGACCCGGTCTATGGCGGCCAACTTCAGCCCTTCGCCGTGGCAAGTATTCCTCCCGAGGGCCGCGTCGATCTGAGCTACGAAACCCATAGTGTCGAGCTTGCCGACGGCACCGAGTTTGAACTCCGAAAGCCCGTGGTAAGGGTTATCCAGCCCGGTTACGGCGAGTTCGATCCGGCGCTGCGCAGTTCGTTTCGCATCGCCCCACCGATGATCGGCCTCGGGCTGCTGGAGCAGATTCCCGCCGAGCGGCTGGAGTCGCTGGCCGACCCCGATGACCAGGATGGCGATGGTATTTCCGGCCGTATCAACCGGGTTTATGACCGCAGCAGCGATTCGATAGAGATCGGCCGCTTTGGCTGGAAGGCGGGGCAACCGACACTGGCACAGCAGAACGCCAGCGCACTGAACAACGATATCGGCATCGGCAACCCGATCTATCCCGCCGCGAGCGGAGGCTGTACCGAGCGCCAGCCGGAGTGCCTGAACCAGCTGCACGGCAATACCGAACAGCAGGGCGGCTTTGAAGCCTCTCCGGAGATGGTGCGAGTACTGGAGTTTTATACCGCCATGCTGGCGGTACCGGCAGCGCGGGAGCAGTCGCATCCGGAGGTACAAAAGGGGCGTGAGCTGTTCAAGCAGATCGGCTGCGCCAGCTGCCATACACCCTCGCACCGCACCGCCGACACTGCTGATCGCAACACTGAGTTCCCTGAGCTTGCGGGGCAGACGATCTTTCCCTACACCGATCTTCTGCTGCACGATATGGGGCCTGGACTTGCCGACGAGCACAGTGAGTTCAGTGCCTCTGGCCCAGAGTGGCGCACTCCGCCACTCTGGGGTCTTGGCCTCACCCAAGCCGTGGGTGGCGCCAGCTTTTATCTGCATGATGGACGTGCACGCTCCCTGCCTGAAGCGATTCTCTGGCATGGCGGCGAAGCCGAGCGTACAAAACAACAATTCAGCCAACTTGATAAAGTCGACCGGAGCGCTTTGATCCGGTTCCTGGAGTCACTATGAACCGATCAAAACAGACAGGCCTGATACCTGTGATTACCGGCGCGGGCGCCATGTTCCTTCTCTCCGGCGTGCTGCACAGCCAGATCGCCACCGCCAATGATGTGGACTGGTCCTCCTACAACCGCGAAACCATCGAACAGGATATCCTGCCGGCCTACGCTCGTTTTGCAGAGCAGACAGAAGCTCTGCAAAGCACCACAGCCGCGTTATGCAGTGCCGCCGACGCCGAACACCTGCAGCAGGCGCAGGACGCCTTTATCGCCGCCCAGAACGCCTGGCAGGGGATCTCCGCCGTCCAGTTCGGGCCGGTGCAGTTCCTGATGCGCAACTACAGCATTCAGTACTGGCCAGATCGCAAGAGCATCGGCCGTCGCCAGTTGCAGAGCACCCTGCAGATGCCCGCCGATACCCAGTTCGACCAGGAGTTTTTCCACCAGGCCAGCGTATCGATCAAGGGTTTTCCGGCACTGGAGCAGTTGCTGTTTAGTGAAGATGCACTGGATAAGCTCAACCGCGAGGGCGTCGATTGCCGCCTGACCGCCGCTATCGCGACTAACGTCAACGAGATGGCGCAGGGGATCTACAGCGACTGGCAGAGTTCCAGTGAAGAGATGCTCAGCCAGGAAAGCAGCAGCGATGACGACGAGGAGAGCAGCAGCGATGTGCCCGAACTCAGCGTCAACCTGATGAAGTCGCTGGTGGAGCCGATCGAGCTGATCCGCGACACCAAACTACTGGCGGTGCTTGGCCGCGGCGCCGAAGCCACCTACCCGCATCGCGCCGAGAGCTGGCTGAGCGAGCAGTCACTGGCCAACATCCGCACCAACCTGGATGCCGCCCATGCGCTGTACACGGGTGAATCCGCTGGCCTCGACCAGATGCTGCGCGCTCAGGGGCATGGCGAGATTGCTGACCAGATCGAAGCCGATTTTGCCCAGCTGAACAAAGAGCTCGAGCCTTTGGGTGACTCCCTCGTCGCTGCGCTGGAGACCCACTACGACGAGCTCAAGACGCTCACCGCATCGCTGCGCAAACTGGACGAGTCTCTCAATAGCGCCATGCAGGTGCTGGGTGTACAGCTGGGGTTCAATAGCCGTGATGGAGACTAATCGCCGCAAACTGCTGCAGCTGTTAGCCGGCGCGCCGCTGCTGGCTGCCCTGCCGACCCCTGCCTTTGCCACCAGCAGCACCGGTGATCAACTGCTGATCGCCAGCGCTGCCGATGATGCCCAGGGCAACCACTGGCTGATCGCCATGAATGAGATGGGTGAAGAGAGGCTGCGTCATCCGCTGCCGGATCGCGCCCACCACGTAGCGGCACACCCAAACCGCCCACTGTTGGCCGTGGTGGCGCGCCGCCCCGGCTACTATATCGACCTGGTCGCTTCCGACACCGGTGAACTGGTTCGCCGGATCGAGCCACAAGAGGGGCGTCACTTTTACGGTCACGCGATCTTCACCCCGGATGGTCAGGGCCTTCTCGCTACCGAAATGGACGTGGCCAGCGGCCAGGGCCGGGTAACCCTCAGGTCACTCGACCAGGCCGGCGCCCCGTCAAAGGATATGAGTAGTGGCGGTATCGGCCCCCATGAGCTGCTGCTGGCGCCGGATCAGCGTACTCTCATCGTCGCCAACGGCGGCATTCTTACCGACGGCCGCGACAAGCTGAATATTGAGACCATGCAGCCGTCGCTGGCCTATATCGATCTGGAGTCGGGGGAGATCACGGAACAGCGTTTCCTGGCGGAGCAGGACCATCAGCTCAGCATCCGGCATATGGACGTAAACGCCCTGGGCGAGGTGATTATCGCGTTGCAGTACCAGGGCGACCTGGACGATGACAAGGCGCTGGTTGCGCTGCACCGTCGCGGACAGCAGATCAAACTGCTGCGTGCGCCCGATGCGGTCAACCGGGAGATGACCCAGTACTGCGGCAGCGCCCGCTTCGACAATAGCGGCCGCATCGCCGCCGTCAGTGCTCCACGTGGCAATCTGATCACCTTCTGGGATATGGAAACGGACAGTTTTCTGACCAGTATGCGTGCTACCGATGGCTGCGGGTTAGCGGCCACTTCGGAAGACGCCAGCTTTATCGCCAGCACCGGACGTGGCAACTGCTACGCGCTCTACCCGCTGGAGGATTATCGCGAGGCGATGATGCTGCCACCTGGACTGAGCAGCCTCGCCTGGGACAACCATATGGCGATCAAGGCGCTGACCAGTTAACTCAACTCTTAACTGAGCTGCTAACCGGTCAGCCCGGGTTTAAGCCTGGTTCAAAACAGCCAGGGCGAAGGTCAGGCCTTCGCCTTGGCGATCTCTCTCAAACGTTTGACGATCTCCGCCCCCATACTGCGCTGGGTAAACTGACCATCCGCTTTCACCCGTCCCGCCGGTCTGCCGGTGAGGATCTCCAGGCACTCATCCACGGTCGCTACCGAATAGACGTGGAACTCGCCATCCTTCACCGCCTGCACCACCTCGCTTTTCAGCATCAGGTTGCGCACGTTGGCTTTGGGAATGATCACTCCCTGTTTTCCGGTCAGGCCACGGGTTTTGCAGAGTCGGAAGTAACCCTCGATCTTCTCGTTTACGCCGCCGATCGCCTGCACCTCGCCATACTGGTTGATAGAACCGGTAAGGGCGTACTGCTGACGAATCGGGATATGGGTCAACGCCGAGATCAGCGTGCAGATCTCCGCCAGTGAGGCGCTGTCACCATCGATATAGCCGTAGGACTGTTCCATCGCGATGCTGGCGGACAGGGTGAGCGGGAAGTCCCGTGCGTATTTATGGCCCAGGTAACCCTGCAGAATCAGCACCCCCTTGGAGTGGATCGGCTGCCCGAGAGTCACTTCGCGCTCGATATCGACAATACCGCGGTTGCCCGGGTTAACGGTGGCGGTGATACGCGCCGGCGTACCGAAGGAGACATCGCCCACCTGCAACACGGTCAGGCCGTTGGATTTACCCACCGCCTCGCCATCGGTATCGATCAGCACGGTTTCATTCATGATGCCGTCGAGGATCTTCTGCGCCAGGCGTCCGGTGCGTCGTTCCTTGGAGGCAAGGGCATGTTCCACGTGGAGCGATCCTATCAGATCGTCGCCTTTCTCCTTGCGGCGGTAATCTGCCTCGCAGAGCAGGTCCACCAGTTCACCGATATGCGCCGACAGCAGTTCCTGATCTTCCGCCAACCTTGAGCTGTGCTCCACCAGCCGCGCCACGCCCTCCCGGGTCAGGTGCGCCAGGCGCTCCTCGCTGGCCAGGGTTTTCATCAAACGGGCATATTGACGAATTGATTTTGGATTACGAGCCACGTCCTCGTCGAAGTCCACGACGACACGGAACATCTTCTCAAAGTCGTGATCCAGCTCCTGCAGCAGGTAGTAGGTATCGCGACCGCCGATCAGCACGATCTTAACACCCAGCGGCACCGGCTCAGGGTTCAGTGTGATGGTGTTCACGCCGGTGTATTCGCTGACCGGGTTTTCGATACGGATCTCGTGGGACTTGAGCGCCCGCTTCAGTGCGCCATAAACGAACGGCTGCTCCAGCAGCTTCTCCGCCTCAATCACCAGGTAACCACCGTTGGCGCGGTGCAGGGCACCGGGGCGGATCAACTGGTAGTTGGTCACCATGGCACCCATTTCACTGGTGTATTCGATACGGCCAAACAGGTTGTCGTAGCTCGGGTGTGCTTCGAACACCACCGGCGCGCCCTTGGTCTTCTCGTTGTCGACCAGCAGGTTGACGCCGTAGTTCTCTTCCAGCCAGGCACGGCGCGTGGCATCGGTGCGCAGTTCCACCGGGCTTTCCGCCACCAGCTCGGCGCCGTTCTTGATCAGATCCTTCTCCACATGCACCAGGTACTCGGGCACACCGGAAAGGTTGGTGTAATGCTCCTTAAGCGCCTGGATCGGGCCGGAAACGGCCTGGCGTGAGGTATCGTGCTCAAGCTCACGAATCTGTTCCGCCACCTCACGGCGCCATTTCGGCAGCTCCGTCAGGTTGTCATTCAGCAGATCTTCCAGCTCGGAGATGTTGCGCTGAAACGCTTCGCGCTCCTCCTCCGGCAGGGCGGAGAACTGCGCCTCATCCATCGCCTGGCCGTTGGCCACCGGCGTGAAACCGACCTGGCCCGCCTCACGGTAGACGGCGATGCTGTATTCCCGGCCCTGGCGCTCCACCTGTTCCACGGCGGTGTCATAGCGGCGGTTAAAATCGCGCTCGATGCGGCTTTTCAGACGCTGGTAGGCCGGGCTTTCGAAAGCGGCGGGCAGTTCACTGAGAATATTGTCGAACAGCCGGTCCATATCACGACGAAAACGAGCCGCCTTACCAGCGGGCAGTTTCAGAATCGTCGGGTAGCGGTTGTCGCTGAGATTATTGAGATAGCACCAGTCCTGTGGCTTGCGCTGCTTCTTCGCCACATTGCGAAGGCTGACGGTGGCAAAGGAGAAACGACCGGTGTGCGGGTTGCCCATCACGAAGAGGTTATAGCCTGGGCGCTGCATACCCACACCGAACTCCATCGCCTCAATGGCGCGCTCCTGACCGAAGAAACCGCTGAAAGGCTCCAGCGTTTCAGTGGTCTTGAACGGCAGAAGATCGGTGTCGCAGGTACGGTAAAGAGCCTCGGGCGAAAGCGGAGAGTGCTTGTCCATAGGGCGACCCCTGAGCAGAGAGTTTCACCCCGTTATACCGCCCAAGACTTTGATTATGCAAGGGTCTTAGCTGGTCAATTAGCACTCAATTGTCGCCGAATGACCTCGATCACCTCTGCGGTCTGCGGCTTCACGCCGCGCCAGATACGGAAGGATTCCGCCGCCTGCTCCACCAGCATACCCAGACCATCCATCACTTTGCCGGAGCCCGCGGCCGCTGACCAGGCGCAGAACGGCGTCTGTTTGGCGCCGTACATCATGTCGTAGCAGGTGGTGCGTCGCGCCACCACATCCACAGGGATCGGCGGCAGATCGCCCTGCAGGCTGGCGGAGGTGCCGTTAAGCACCAGGTCAAAGGGCGCCGGGTCGATCTCTTTGAAACCGCAGCCGGAAACCACGCCCAGATCACCGAACGCCTGCGCCAGCTCATGGGCCTTGGATGCAGTGCGGTTAGCGATGACGATCTGCGCGGCGCCCGCCGAGAGGAACGGCTCAAGCACACCGCGCACCGCACCGCCAGCACCGAGAATCAGGACGCGGGCACCCTGCAACCGTGTGCGGTGATTTTCCAGGTCACAGACCAGGCCGATGCCGTCGGTGTTGTCGCCGCAGAGCTGCCCCTGCTCGTTCATGTAAAGCGTGTTCACGGCTCCTGCGCGTTCCGCGGCCGGTGAGCGCCACTGCGCCATAGTCCAGGCGCGCTGTTTAAACGGCACGGTGATATTCAGCCCCTTGCCGCCTTCGCGAAAAAACGCTTCGACGCTGGCCTCGAACTGATCTTCATCGATGCATTGAGCGCTGTATTCCACCGCTTCGCCGGTCTGCACGGCAAAAGCGGCGTGAATCTGCGGTGACTTGCTGTGGTTGATCGGATTACCGAATACCGCGTAGCGATCGCTCATACTCATTCCTCCAACCAATTACGCGGTTTCAGGTAGCGCTCGTAGAGTACCGCCTCTTCGCTGCCCGGCTCGGGCGCCCAATTGTAATCCCAGCGCACTTCCGGCGGCAGCGACATCAGAATAGATTCGGTACGGCCTCCGGACTGCAGCCCGAACAGGGTGCCCCGGTCATACACCAGGTTGAACTCCACATAACGGCCACGGCGATGCAGCTGGAAGTCACGCTGACGTTCGCCGTAAGGAATATCACGACGCTTCTCGATAATCGGTACGTAGGCGGGCAGGTAGGCATCGCCGATGGAGCGCATCAGCGCGAAGCTGTCATCAAAGCCCTTATCGTTCAGGTCATCGAAGAAGAGGCCACCGACCCCGCGCGGCTCATCACGATGCTTGAGATAGAAGTAATCGTCGCACCACTGCTTGAAGCGCGGATAGATATCTTCACCAAAGGGGGCGCAAGCCTGCTCGGCGGTCTTATGCCAGTGAACGCAGTCTTCATCGAAGCCGTAGTAAGGGGTCAGATCGAAGCCGCCGCC
This sequence comes from Marinobacterium lutimaris, assembly GCF_900108065.1. GTDB lineage: Bacteria > Pseudomonadota > Gammaproteobacteria > Pseudomonadales > Balneatricaceae > Marinobacterium_D > Marinobacterium_D lutimaris. Next base: position 131,520 of record NZ_FNVQ01000006.1, read on the forward strand.
AAACCACCAGACCGGAGGCTCTCCCTCTTTTTCCGCAATGAAAAAGCGCACGTTGGCGTGAGAGGTCGGCACATAGGGGTTACGCGGATGGATCACCAGCGACACGCCCATCGCTTCAAAACTGCGGCCTGCCAGCTCCGGGCGATGCGCCGAGGCAGAGGCGGGAAGACCGGCACCGTAAACATGAGAAAAGTTGACGCCGCCTTTCTCGATCAGCGCGCCATCCTTGATAACGCGACTGCGACCGCCGCCGCCCTGTTCACGCTCCCAGCTGTCCTCTTCAAAGCCGGCACCACCATCAACCTGGCCCAGCGTATCGCTGATTCGATCCTGCAGGGCCAGCAGATACTCTTTTACCGCCGCAGCGTCAGGTGCCGACATAATACCTCCGAAGTGAATACTAACTTACGATCTAACCACTTTATTATCAGATATATCTCTGATTGTTGTGGGCTTGGTTTGTGATCCCAGCGCGCCATCAACTATGTAATCAACATCAGAACCGAAGTAAGTCCTTACTTTCAGTTTTGATTTCGCTGGAGGCGCCGCACTAACATTGGCCGACGTGGAAACGATGGGGCCACCGTAGGCACGGCAAAGTGCCTGTACTACCGGGTGTGCGCTGACCCGAACGGCAACACCGGAATGGTTGCCCTTGATCCAGCGAGGGATCAGTTGCGTAGGATCGGGAAGCAACCAGGTATTCGGACCTGGCCAGGTGCTGCTCAGCAACTCCCGCTGCTCGTCATTCAACGGCGCCAGCAGGCCACTGACCTGGAACTCGCTGGCCGCAGCCAGAATCAAACCTTTATGCTCGGGCCTGCGCTTTATTTCGAGAAGACGCGCCACAGCGTCTGGATTAAAAGGATCGCACCCCAGCCCCCAGACAGCTTCTGTCGGGTAGGCGATGATACCCCCCTGGCGCAGAACCCTGACGGCTTGATCTATATGCCAGTCGTTCACAGCGTGTTTCCGTTTAAAAGGCGTGAAATTAGCGACTTGCCGGGGGCTTTGCAACCGCCACACCGATGCTCTTTGGAACTTATCACCGCGTCAGCAAGTCTCGGTACGTATATCTTAAAGGGAAATGTATGATGAATGGATCCTCTGGCAACGCTTCTCTATCACCAAATCGTCAACGCATAATTGCGCTGCTTCTCTGTCTGCTACCGATGACAGCCCTGGCCGACGCCCGGTTTGCAAAAACCGGCGACTTCACCCGTGACCAGGTGACAAAGATGGCGCGAGAGCTGGCGGAGTCTTCGTTTGAGCCTTTGCCGGAAGCCCCCGAATATCTGCGAGAGCTGGATTACGACGAATACCGGGCGATCCGCTTTCGCCCCGACAAGGCACTCTGGGCCGACAGTAATCGCCCCTACCGCATGCAGCTGTTCCATCCGGGAGTCTATTTCAATAACCCGGTGGAGATTGCCGTGGTCGAAGGCAACAAGGCCACGCATCTGAGCTACTCGCCAGACCTGTTTACCGTCGAGCCTCCCGCCACCATCCAGCTGCCCCAGGAAGATATAGGTTTTGCCGGCCTGCGCCTGCATACACCACTCAACAAGCCCGATATCTGGGACGAGCTGGTGGTATTCCAGGGCGCCAGCTACTTCCGCTCCATCGGCCGCCACCAGAACTACGGCCTGTCGGCACGGGGCCTCGCCGTAAAAACCGGCGCCCCCGAGGGTGAAGAGTTTCCCGTGTTCCGCGCATTCTGGGTTGAAAAGCCCAGCGACAAGGCCAACTCGGTAGTCGTCCACGCCCTGCTCGACAGTGAGAGCCTGACCGGCGCCTACCGCTTTACCATCCGCCCCGGCGACCAGACGATGATGGACGTAGAAGCCACTCTGTTCCCCCGCGTAGAGCTCGACAATATCGGCCTCGCACCGGGCACCAGCATGTATTACTTCTCCCAGTCCAACCGCCAGGGCATCGATGATTTCCGTCCCCAGGTGCATGACTCCGATGGCCTGCTGATGGTCAACGGACGTGGTGAACGCATCTGGCGCCCGCTGGCCAACCCCAGCGAGCTGCAGATCAGCGCTTTTATGGATACCTCGCCCATCGGCTTTGGCCTGATGCAGCGCGATCGCGACTTTGCCCATTACCAGGATCTGGAAGCCCAGTACGAAACACGCCCAAGCCTGTGGGTTGAGCCGGTCGGCGACTGGGGCGAAGGCGAGGTGGTGCTCACCGAAATCCCCACCAACGCGGAGATACACGACAACATCGTCGCCTTCTGGAAGCCTGCGACACCGCTGGAGCCGCAACAGCCGTTCAGCTTCGCCTACCGCCTCAGCTGGGGCAACGGGCCTCAGGCCTCACCGGACACCCTCAAGGTGTTATCTACCCGTCAGGGCCGGGCCAACATCGCCGAACCTGGCCCAGAGCGGCTCTTCGTGATCGATTATGCACCGGTGAATGAATCGGCAGCCCTGCCTGAGGCGCTGCCTGAAGCCACCCTGAATGCCTCTGCGGGCCGCACCAGTAACCTGGTGGTGCGCAAGAACCCGAAGACCAACGGCTACCGCGTCTCTTTCCAGCTCGACCCTCAGGACGCGGATCTATCCGAGCTGAGCCTGAGTCTGAAGCTGCCTGACCAACGCCAGGCGGAAGCCTGGGTTTATCGCTGGACCGCAGAATGAGCCCTGAGCAGGCCAACAAACCGGGCATGCCGCCGATAAGAGCGGCCGAGATGCAGACTCAGGATCTGCGTCGCCCGCTGGGCCCAAAAGCCACTCCTGACCGCGCCCCCGGCGCACGCTATGCGGTGTTCGGCGCCAGTGCCCTGCTGCTGGGCTTCGGCGGCTACGAGATGTATGGCGTGCTTTCGCTGGGGGGCACCACACCGCTGGAATGGGCGATGCTCGGCCTGTTCCTGATCACCTTTGCCTGGATAGCCCTCGCCGCCGTCAGCTCCGTCGCCGGATTTATCATCCTGCGCAAACGGGATCGCGCTAACAGCAGTAAGGGCCCGCTTAGGCTCGAAGCCAAGGGCCGCACCGCTGTTCTGGTGCCCTGTTACAACGAAAACCCCGCGTCGGTGGCCACCGCCATCGAAGCGATGGTGCGTGAGCTGGAGCAGCATGGCGCCAACTCAGGCTTCGACTGGTGCCTGCTGAGCGACACCCGGGACCCGCAAACCGCACTACAGGAAGAGGAGGCGGTCAGCCTGCTGCGCCAGCGTCTGGGGAACAGCAGCCGGATCTATTACCGCAGACGACTGGTCAATACCGACCGTAAATCCGGCAATGTGGCGGAGTTCTGCCGCAACTGGGGCAGTCACTACGACTACCTGCTGGTGCTCGATGCGGACAGCCTGCTCAGCGCCGAGGTGATCATCGAGCTGGCCAACAGAATCGACCGGGATCCCAACGCGGGCCTGATCCAGACGGTACCGCGTCTTGTCGGTGGCACCAGCCTGATCGCCCGCCTGCAGCAGTTTGCCAACGCGGTCTACGGACCGATTATCGCCACGGGCCTGGCACGCTGGGCCGGGTCGGAAGGTAATTTCTGGGGCCACAACGCAATCATCCGCCGCCAGGCGTTTATGGAATGCTGCGGCTTGCCGCACTTGAAGGGACGGGCCCCCTTTGGCGGCACAATTCTCAGCCATGACTTTGTCGAGGCCGCGCTGCTGAGGCGCTGCGGCTGGAAGGTGATCATCGCCGATGATCTGGAGGGTTCCTACGAGGAAAGCCCACCCTCCATCGTCGACCTGGCCGTGCGTGACCGGCGCTGGTGTCAAGGCAATCTTCAGCACTCCAAGGTGATCGGCAGCCGCGGCTTTCACTGGGTTAACCGCTTCCACTTGCTGACAGGCATCTTCTCTTATCTCTGCAGTCCGCTCTGGTTCGCGCTGATAGTGGTCGGCGTCATGCTGGCATTACAGGCGCAGTACATTCGCCCCGAATATTTCGACAGCACCCTGTCCCTGTTTCCCTCCTGGCCGCGCCAGGACGCGCCCCGGGCGGTCAGGCTATTCCTGCTGACCATGCTGGTGCTACTGGTGCCGAAAATTCTCGGTATCGCCAGGGTACTGATGGACCCTGCGCAACGTCGTAGCCTGGGCGGCAGCGCCCGCACCCTGACCAGCATGTTGGCGGAGATCCTGCTGTCGGCAGCCATAGCGCCGATCATGATGTGTGTGCACTGTGGCGCGGTGTTTTCAACCCTGATGGGCGGAGACAGCGGCTGGAACCCGCAACGCCGCGACGATGGCAGCCTGCCGTGGAAGCAACTGTTCTACCGCCACCGCTGGCATACCGTCATCGGCATACTGTTGACGCTGATCGCCTGGAACAACTCACCGGCGCTGCTGGCCTGGCTTTCGCCGGCGATCTTCGGGCTGCTGCTGGCTGCGCCTCTGTCGGCGCTGACCTCATCTCTGTCGATTGGTCGCTGGTTTAAGGGCCGACAGATACTCGCCACCACGGAAGAGCTCAACGAGCCATCGATACTGCGTACCTACCGCAGCCTGGAACCGACAATCGAAGCCAAGCTTGCCTGCATCGCCCCCCTGGCCACACATTTCAGTGATCCCGCCCTGGTGCGTCGTCACGAGGCGCTGACACCCACCTATGAAGGAACCCCGTTTAGCGCCGAAGAGGCCCTGGCGCGGGTGAAGATCATGGATGCGTCGAATCATCGCCAGGCGCTGGAATGGCTGAGCCAGAAGGAGCTGGATAAGGTACTGCTGACCCCCTATCTGTACCGGATGATGGTCTCGCTGGCACAGAACCCACGGACGCAGCTTGAGGCCAGAACCGGCTAACCGATACGGGTAATCAGGCTTCCACGTAGTTCAATGTAACCCTCCAGCTCCAGCCGCATCAGTTGCTGCTGAAGTTGCGAGGGCTGCAGCGACAGCCGCTGCGCAAGGTCATCGAAGCTGATCGGGGCGAAGGGCACTGCGCTCAGTACCGGGTCATCCGTGGAGGGTTCGCCGGTCGCTTCCTCAGCCACCGCCTGCGGCAGCAGACTGCCCAGCAGAGGCGCCAGCTCCTCAATGATATGCGCGCTGGTCTCCACCAGCGTGGCTCCCTCACGGATCAGCGCGTGACAGCCTCTGCTGAGCGGGTTGTGAATTGAGCCGGGCAGGGCAAACACCTCACGTCCCTGTTCCAGGGCCTGCCGCGCCGTAATCAGCGACCCACTGCGCGGCGCCGCCTCCACGACCAGAGTGCCTACACTGAGTCCGCTGATAATACGGTTACGGCGCGGAAAGTTCTGCGCCAGCGGCCTCGTTCCCGGTGGGTATTCCGAAACCAGCGCACCGCCGCCATCACGGATCTGTTGCGCCAGCTTCAAATTGACCGCCGGATAACAACGGTCCAGACCGGTACCGATAATTGCCAGGGTTTTACCGCCCGCATCCAGTGCTCCACGGTGCGCTGCAGTGTCTATGCCCCGCGCCAGACCGCTGTTTATCACCAAACCACCCGCAGCCAGATCGGTGGCGAAACGCGAAGCCTGGTTGATGCCGTCAGCACTGGCATGACGACTGCCCACTACCGCCAGCTGCGGCAGGCACAGGAGATCCGGATCACCATCAACCCAGAGCAGGATAGGCGGGTCATGGATCTGTTTCAGCAGGTCAGGGTAAGCGGGAGAATCAAGGTTCAGGAGAGTCCAGCCACGCGCTTTGGCAAGCTCTGCCAGCTCGCTCGCGCGCTGGTAAAGATCGCCACCAGTACGGTAGCTGGCAATGGCATCCCGCACCTGGGGTTTGAGCCCCAGGGCAGCAGCCAGAGATTGATTGGAGAAAAGGTCGGGAGGCGCTACTCCTTCCACCCTGAGTCGTGCCAGCCTGGCGGGACCTATACCGGGTAGAAGACTTGCAGCGATCCATTCCCTTGGATCGCTCATCGGGAAGATTCCTAAGTTTCGAGAAGCCCCTGATCAGGGGGTTCTCAATTCGTCACCGACCTTGATCACGTTGGTGGCGCGCATCACCAAGCCATAGCTGACCTTGTCGAAGGCGCGGAATACCATCAGCTCGCCGGCACGCTCGGAGGGCAGCATCACCGTGTCGTTGGTGACCGGATCCTTGACCACTTCGCCTTTGTTGAAGACCGCAAACACGTTGCCGGTTTCAACCCCTTCGCGTTCGCCCACGTTGAGTGCAACCACATCGAACTGGCCGATCTGTTCGATGCCGCTGAGCACTTCCATGATCACCGCGTTATCGAGATCCGGGCCAGCAGAGGGGTAGAACACAGAGTCGACACGCTGCTCGTCATTCGGAATAACCCGGTCACGGACGCGAACCTCTTTCTCGAAGGAGTCATAGAGGTCCATGGTCAGCACCTGGGTATCGTCATCGCGGGCAGTGATACGACCGTCAGCCACCTTGTCGAGCTCGTAACCGAGCAGCTCGTTGGTCATCGGATCATGGTAAGCGCGGGCCGGACGGTAAACACCCTGCTGGGAAACATCCTCAACCGGCACACCGCGGGCGTATACGCGGTCGCCTGCGCCGGCAACGATACGCTCGTTCTTGCCGCCGATGACGTAAGGAGCACGTTCCAGAATATCCTCATCAACCACCAGGTTCTGGTTGAGGAAAGCAGAGATATCCTTCAGCGGAATCGCCGGGATAGCACGATCCAGCGGGGAGACGCGCGCTGTCGGGCTGAGCTTTTTGACGCCACGCTGCAGGCCGAGTCGCGGCTGACCATCGACCCAGGTCAGATAAATAATATCGCCAGGGTAGATAAGGTGAGGGTTGTCGATCTGGGGATTTACATACCAGACGTCTGGCCATTTCCAGGGGGATTTCAGGAAGTGTCCCGAAATATCCCAGAGCGTATCGCCTTTGACGACGACATACTCTGTCGGGTGACCTTCAGCGAGCTGGATCCGGTCTTCGCGGACCTCTGCCTGTGCCGGGCTGCCAAGCAGCAGAAATGCCGCTGTCAGCGACGCGCAAAGCATTCGGTTCATTCTTCAGTTCCCTTGTAATGCCAACGTCCTTCCGGTTGCGCCGGAATGGCGGATACCCGAGGCGTCTGAGCATGCATTAGACAACATTATCAGTATAATAGGCTGCATCTTACAATTCTCCATCCGACATGCCCGTCGAACAGCGTTTAAGCAGATACTATGTCCAAACTCAAGATTCTTGAATTTCCTGATCCTCGACTACGCACTATCGCCGAACCCGTCGACGTTGTCGATGACAGCATCAAGCTGCTGGTCGACGATATGTTCGAAACCATGTACGACGCACCGGGCATCGGCCTCGCGGCCACCCAGATCAACGTGCATAAGCGTATTGTCGTCATCGACCTGTCGGAAGACCAGTCTGAACCTCTGACCTTGATCAATCCCGAATATACGGTACTGGATCAAACTCTTGAAGAGATGCAGGAAGGTTGCCTGTCGGTGCCCGGCTTTTTCGACAACGTGGTGCGCCCACACAAAATACAGGTCACCTCGCTGAACCGCGATGGCGAAGAGCAGAACTTTGTCGCCGACGGTCTGCTGGCGGTATGTATCCAGCATGAGCTCGACCACCTCAACGGTAAGCTGTTTGTAGATTACCTGTCGGGGCTGAAGCGTAACCGCATCCGCTCCAAGCTGGAAAAGAAACACCGCGCCGAAGCAGCCGGCTGATTCCGGCCTGGCAAGCACCACTTTCAGACAGGTTTGCTTCGGCAAGCCTGTTTTTCTATGCCCGAGACGAAACCGACCATGACCCGCACGCCACTTCGAATCATCTTTGCCGGTACACCCGACTTCGCCGCCTCCAGCCTGGACGCCGTGCTGAAAACCGGGCACGAGGTGATCGCCGTCTACACCCAGCCGGACCGTCGCGCCGGTCGCGGTAAAAAGCTCACTCCCAGCCCGGTCAAGGCCCTGGCGCTGGAGAACGGTCTGCCGGTCTATCAGCCCCTGAGTCTGCGTGACGAGGAAGCTCAGGCCGAGCTGGCGGCCCTGAACGCAGACCTGATGATCGTGGTGGCCTACGGCCTGATCCTGCCCCAGGCGGTGCTGGATACCCCGCGTCTTGGCTGTATCAATGTGCACGCCTCGCTGCTGCCGCGCTGGCGTGGCGCCGCGCCCATCGAGCGCGCCCTGCTGGCCGGCGATACGGAAACCGGTATTACCATCATGCAGATGGATGCGGGCCTGGATACCGGCGATATGCTCAGCATCTCACGCTGCCCGATCAACCCCGAGGATACCGGTGGCGTCCTGCATGACCGACTGGCCCTGCTTGGCGCCGAAACGCTGGTGAATGCTCTCGATCCGTTGGCCGCTGGTGAGCTTACCCCTGAGCCCCAGGACGACGCCGGCGCCTGCTACGCCAGCAAGCTGGACAAAACCGAGGCTGAGCTGGAGTGGAGCAAAAGCGCCGCCGAGCTCGCCCTGCAGGTTCGCGGACTCAACCCGCGGCTGGTGGCCTACACTGAATCTGAAGAGCAGAAGCTCAAGGTCTGGAAGGCCAGCGCTGAAGACCAGGCTGCAGATGCAGAGCCCGGCACTATCCTCGAGCAGCGCCGCAACGCTCTGCTGGTGGCGACGGGGCAGGGCTGCCTGGCTCTGGAGGAACTGCAGTTGCCGGGCGGAAAGCCGCAGCCGGTATCTGCTCTGCTGAATGCGCACAGGGAGCGCTTTGCCGTCGGCAAGCGCCTGGGTTAAGACAGAATGAATATACGGGTTAGGGCGGCGACACTGATCGCCTCACTGCTGCAACAACGTGGCTCACTGAAATCCCTTCTGCCGGAAGCACTGGACGGTTGCGAACCCCGCGACCGTCCGCTGCTGCGCCAGCTCTGCTATGGCACCCTGCGCGACCTTTACCGGCTCGACAGCATCGCCGGCAAACTGCTCAAGCGACCATTTCGCGAACAGGACCAGGATCTGCGCGCTCTGCTGCTGATAGGCCTGTACCAGTTACGCTCCCTGCGCATTCCCGCCCACGCCGCCGTCAGCGAAACAGTCGATGGCGCCGAGCTGCTGAGCAAGGAGTGGGCCGGTAAGCTGATCAACGCCGTGCTGCGCCGCTACCAGCGCGAGCAGGATAAGATCGAGTCCGGTCTCGCTAATGACGAAGCCTTTCGCTGGAACCATCCGGACTGGCTGATCGAAAAGCTCAAGCACAACTGGCCAGATCATTGGCAAGCGATCCTCGCTGCCAACGATAACCAGGCTCCGCTGACTCTCAGAGTTAATAAACGCTTACTAACCCGAGAAGAAGCGCTGCAACAGCTTAGCGATGCCGGCATTGCGGCCACGCCCGGTGAGTTTTCAGCCGAGGCGATCACGCTGGCCGAAGCCCGGGATACCAGCGAGATACCCGGATTTGCCGAAGGCCGGTTCAGTGTTCAGGATGAAGCCGCCCAGCTTGCCAACCTGCTGCTCAACGCCGAGAAAGGCGATCGGGTGCTCGACGCCTGTGCCGCGCCAGGGGGCAAGCTCTGCCACCTGCTTGAGGCAAACCCAAGCCTGGGCGAAGTGGTCGCCGTGGAGATGGAGCCCGTCAGGGTAGAGCGCACCCGCGATAACCTGGAGCGCCTGAAGCTGTCACACGAGTGCGTATTGCACCTGGGCGATGCCAGCGCCGGTGACTGGTGGGACGGCAAGCCGTTCGACCGCATCCTGGTCGACGCGCCCTGCAGCGGTACGGGAGTTATTCGTCGCAATCCCGATATCAAGCTGCTGCGTCGTAACGAAGAGATTCTTGCGCTGGCCAACCTGCAGTTGAGCATCCTCAGCAACCTCTGGCGCATGCTCAAGCCCGGTGGCAGGCTGGTCTACGCGACCTGCTCGGTATTCCCACAGGAAAATGAGCGGATTATGCAACGCTTTGTTAAACTCCACGCCGATGCCCAGGCCGAGCCCGTACCGCTCGCATGCGGTATCGAACGCCCCTTCGGTCGTCAGCTGTTTCCGGTCGATGGCGGGCATGACGGTTTCTTCTACGCGATTCTGACAAAACAGCCCGACGCGGGCACAGACAAGTAACCGAGGCTCTGAGTGAAGATCATTATTCTGGGTGCCGGACAGGTCGGCGGCTCGCTCGCCGATCACCTTGCCAACGAAGCCAACGACATCACCGTAGTGGATACGGACACCGGTCGTCTGCGCGAACTCCAGGACCGCCTGGACATACGTACCATCGAGGGCAAGGCCTCCTATCCCAGCGTACTTGATCAGGCCGGCGCCCAGGACGCCGATATGCTGATCGCGGTGACCAACAGCGATGAGGTCAACATGATCGCCTGCCAGGTCGCGCAGACGCTGTTCAACGTACCGACCAAGATCGCCCGTGTCCGCGAGCATGACTACCTGCAGCGCAACAAGGCGATCTTTGACGCCAAGGCGATCCCCATCGACGTTTTGATCAGCCCGGAAGAGCTGGTCACCATGCATATCAAGCGCATGATTCAGCACCCCGGTGCTCTGCAGGTGCTCGACTTTGCCGAGGGCCAGGCCCAGCTGGTGGCGGTCAAGGCGTATTACGGCGGTCCGCTGGTGGGTCGCGAGATCGCCTACCTGCGCGCGCACATGCCCAATATCGATACCCGCGTTGCTGCCATCTTCCGTCAGGACCGGCCGATCATCCCCACCGGGGATACGGTGATCGAGGCCGATGACGAGGTGTTCTTTATCGCCGCGCGCAACGACATTCGCGCCGTCATGAGCGAGCTGCGCCGCCTGGATAATCCGTATAAGCGAGTGATTATCGCCGGTGGCGGTAACATCGGTGCACGCCTGGCCAGCACCATCGAAAACCAGATGCAGGTGAAGATCATCGAGCGCGATATCGGCCGCTGCAACCTGCTGGCACGACAGCTCGACAAGACCATCGTGCTGCATGGCAGCGCCTCCGACCGTGACCTGCTGCTGGAGGAGAACATTGAAGACACCGATGTGTTCTGCGCCCTGACCAATGATGACGAAGCCAACATCATGGCTTCCATGCTGGCCAAGCGTCTTGGTGTGCGCACCGTAATGACACTGATCAACAACCCGGCCTACGTGGACCTGGTTCAGGGTGGGGCGATCGATATCGCGATCTCACCGCAGCAGACCACCATCGGCGCCCTGCTGACCCACGTTCGCCGCGGTGACGTGGCAGCGGTGCACTCTCTACGTCGTGGTGCTGCCGAAGCGCTGGAAGCGGTCGCACACGGAGATCCCCGGTCATCCAAGGTGGTTGGCCGCACCATCGAAGAGATCGCGCTGCCGCCGGGCACCACCATCGGCGCCATTATCCGCAAGGACAAGGTGCTGATCGCTCACGACGATGTAGTGGTGGAAAACGGTGATCACGTCATCCTGTTCCTGGTCGATAACCGCCGCATCAATGATGTGGAGCGGCTGTTCCAGGTCGGACTGACTTTCTTCTAAGCAAAAGCTTACTCACACGGATCAACCACAGCGAGCCTGGTACATGCATTTCAAAGTGATACTGCGCATCCTGGGTATCCTGCTGATGATCTTCAGCATTACCCAGCTTCCGCCCATGGCGGTCTCGCTGTACTTCAATGATGGCGCGGTCCATGCCTTTGCCATCGCGTTCTTCATCACGCTGCTGACCGGCTTTTTGATCTGGATTCCGGTGCACCAGGTGCGTCAGGACCTGCGCACCCGCGACGGCTTCCTGATCACGGTGCTGTTCTGGAGCGTGCTGGCCGCCGCTGGTAGCCTGCCGCTGCAGCTCTCCGAATCACCGCACCTGAGCTTTACCGATGCGATATTCGAGTCGCTTTCGGGGCTCACCACCACCGGTGCCACGGTGATGACCGGCCTGGATATGCTGCCGGAATCGCTGCTCTATTACCGCCAGCAGCTGCAGTGGCTTGGCGGTATGGGGATTATCGTGCTGGCGGTAGCGATACTGCCGATGCTCGGCATCGGGGGTATGCAGCTTTACCGCGCCGAGACGCCGGGCCCGGTTAAGGACTCCAAGCTGACACCGCGTATCACCGAGACCGCCAAGGCGCTCTGGTATATCTACCTGTCACTGACCATCGCCTGCGCGCTGGGCTACTGGGCTGCCGGCATGTCGCTGTTCGACGCCATCGGCCACAGCTTCTCTACCGTGGCCATCGGCGGTTTCTCCACCCATGACGCCAGTATCGCCTACTTCAACAGCCCGGTGATCGAGGCGATCTGCGTGGTGTTCATGATCGTCTCCGGGGTCAACTTCGGTCTGCATTTCTTCGCCTGGCGCCAGAAAAGCCTGCTGCATTACTTCAAGGATCCCGAGTTCAAGTTCTACCTGACGCTGCTCGGTGTGATTACGCTGATCACCTTTGTCGCCTTGATCCTCAATGCGGTCTACGAGCCGCTGGAAGGGGTCCGCAGGGCCGTTTTCATGGTGGTATCGATCGCCACCACCACCGGCTTCAGCACCGCTGATTTCGCCCACTGGCCGGCAATGCTGCCGTTCATGCTGTTTGTGGCCGCGTTCGCCGGCGGCTGTGCTGGCTCGACCGGCGGCGGCATGAAGGTGATCCGTATACTGCTGATCATCAAGCAGGGGCATCGCGAGCTGCTGCGCCTGATCCACCCCAGTGCGGTGATTCCGGTCAAGCTGGGGCGTCGCCCGATCAGTGACAATGTGCTGGAAGCGGTATGGGGATTTTTCTCGGTTTACCTGCTGGTGTTCGTGATCATGCTGATCGGTCTGCTGGCAACCGGACTGGACCAGGTGACGGCCTGGTCCGCGGTAGGAGCAACGCTGAACAACCTGGGGCCAGGTCTTGGCGGAGTGTCGCTGCACTATGGTGATCTGAACGACACCGCCAAGTGGATTCTCTGCCTGGCGATGCTGCTGGGCCGCCTCGAAGTATTTACCTTCCTGGTACTGCTGTCACCGGCCTTCTGGCGCCGCTAACAGGGCTTTAGCGGCGGGGCAGACGGTAGGGGTTATCCGAACCATCTTCACGACTGTGGAAGCGTTTGTACTCCCACTGGTACTGTGCCGGGCACTCATGGACACAGCGCTCGATACTGCGGTTCATCGCCGCTGCCGCCTCGTTCACATCCTTGCTGTTAACCCCCGCCTCAGCCCGGGAAAAGCGCAGCTCAAAGCCTTCGCCGTTATCCAATCGCTGCGCATAGCCACAGATCACGGCAACGCCGGTCTGTGCAGCCAGTTGGGGGAACAGCTTCATGGTCAGCGCCGGCTGGCCAAAGAAGGGTACAAAGACTCCCGCATCGCGATCCGGCTCTTGGTCCGGCAGCACACCGACAATCTCGCCGCCGCGTAGCGCCTTGATCAGCATCCGCACGCCACGGGTATCCGCCGGCGCCATCTTTGAACCCAGGCGGGCGCGGCGTTTCAGAATCAGCTCGTCGAACTTTTTCTGCCGTGGCGGCTTGTACATGGCGGTGACCGGGTAGCGGCGGGAGAGGTAGAGGTTCATCACCTCCCAGTTACCCAGGTGCGGGGCTATCAGCAGGATGCCGCGGCCGTTGTTGAGCTCATCGGCGATCAACTCTTCGCCCACGACAGACTTCACCTTTTTCAGCACCCGTTCCGGTGACCAGATCCAGGACACCCCCATCTCGGCCAGCGAACAGCCGGTATTTTCCAGGCTCTTCTTCGCCAGTTTGTCGCGCTCGGCCTCCGGCATTTCGGGGAAACAAAGTTCCAGGTTGATCCGCGTGTTGGCGTACAGCCGCTGGCTGTCACCCTGACGGTAGATCCAGCGCCCCATAAACCGGCCTAGCCACTGCGCCACACCCAGCGGCAGCAACGCTATCAGGCGCATGCAGAAGATCCCCAGAACTGCTTTAAACTCTTTCAAATCAGGCCTTCCCGTTGTTGATCCTTAGCCGCATTATAGCGGCCCGCGTTTATGATCCAATGATAAAGCCGGCGCCGTTGTGGCCATCTCGCCCCCAGGCCAGCAATTTAGCGCCTTCTCTTGCCATACCGGCTCCGCAATAAGCGGTCCAATCATGTATAATTCGCGTCTTATTTTGTCCACTTCGAATTCAATGGTGATTTCCGTGACTGACAAGGTTAAACCAGACGTTAGCACTTTCCAGGGACTGATCCTGGCCCTGCAGCAGTTTTGGGCCGAGCAGGGCTGCGTCGTGATGCAGCCGCTGGATCTCGAGGTTGGCGCCGGCACCTTTCATCCCGCGACCTTTTTGCGCTCCATAGGTCCCGAACGCTGGCGTTCAGCCTATGTCCAACCGAGCCGCCGCCCCACCGACGGTCGCTATGGCGAAAACCCGAACCGTCTGCAGCATTACTACCAGTTCCAGGTGGTTCTCAAGCCGAACCCCGACAATATCCAGGAACTCTTTCTGCAGTCTCTTGAGCATATCGGCGTAGACCCGCTGGTTCACGACGTTCGCTTCGTCGAAGACAACTGGGAATCGCCCACGCTGGGCGCCTGGGGCCTTGGCTGGGAGATCTGGCTCAACGGTATGGAAGTCACTCAGTTCACCTACTTCCAGCAGGCTGGCGGTCTGGAATGCTACCCGGTCACCGGCGAGCTGACTTACGGTCTTGAGCGTATCGCCATGTACCTGCAGAAAGTGGACAGCGTTTACGACCTGATCTGGTCCCGCGCTCCTGATGGCAGTGTTATCACCTATGGCGACGTCTACCACCAGAACGAAGTAGAGCAGTCCACCTACAACTTCGAACACGCCGACGTAGACACCCTGTTCAACAGCTTTGACTACCACGAGCGCGAGTGCAACAAGCTGCTGGCACTGGAAACCCCGCTGCCGCTGCCGGCTTATGAGCACGTCCTGAAGGCCTCTCATACCTTCAACCTGCTCGACGCTCGCCACGCGATCTCCGTTACTGAACGTCAGCGTTATATCCTCCGCGTTCGTACGCTGGCCCGCGAGGTTGCTCACGCTTACTTCAACTCCCGCAAGGCACTCGGTTTCCCGCTCGCTGATCCGGAGATTCGAGACGAAGTCATGGCCGCTAGCCAAGAGGAGAACCACTGATGTCGGCAAAAGATTTTCTGTTTGAACTTGGCACCGAAGAGCTCCCGCCGAAAGCGTTGAAGTCCCTTTCCAGCGCGCTGGAAAGCGGTATCCGCAGCGGCCTGGAAAACCTGCTCGGCAAAGAGCAGCTGTCCGGCACCACATTCAAGGCGTACGGCGCTCCGCGTCGCCTGGCCGTTCTGGCTACTGATCTGCCCACCGAAGTTCCTGAAAGCCGCATCACTGTTCAGGGCCCGCCGGAAAAGATCGCCTTCGACGCCGATGGCAATCCTTCCAAGGCGCTGCAGGGCTTCGCACGTAAATGCGGTACCGAAGTGGACCAGCTCAGCGTTATCGGCGGCAAGTACAGCTTCGAGAAAGTCACACCCGCACAGCCGGTAGCACCGCTGCTGAGCGAAGTAATCACCCAGGCACTGGATAACCTGCCGATTCCGAAACGCATGCGCTGGGGTTCATCCCGGGCGGAATTCGTGCGTCCAGTGAAGTGGGTTGTTCTGCTGTTCGGCGATGAAGTCGTTCCCTGCGAGATCATGAGCCACACCGCCGGCCGCCATACCCGTGGTCACCGCTTCCATTACAACGAGCCGATCGAACTGTTCGACGGCCGTCAGTACGCCGAAACCCTGAAGCAGAAGGGCAAGGTACTGGCTGACTTCGAAGAGCGCCAGGAACTGATCCGCGGTCAGCTGCTGGCCGAGGCCGAAAAGGTTGGCGGTAACGTGGTTATCGACGAAGGCCTGCTCGAAGAGGTTTGCGCCCTTAACGAATGGCCGGTGGCACTGACCGGACGCTTCGAGGCACGCTTCCTGGAAGTGCCGTCTCAGGCGCTGATCTCCTCCATGGCGGACCACCAGAAGTATTTCCACCTGCTGGATAACAACGGCAAGCTGATGCCGTACTTCATTACCGTGGCCAACATCGAATCCCGTGATCCCCAGCTGGTGATCGAAGGTAACGAGAAGGTGATCCGTCCGCGTCTGTCTGATGCGGCATTCTTCTTCGAGACCGACAAGAAGCAGACTCTGGAATCACGCACCGAAGCGCTGAAGAAGATCGTGTTCCAGAACGAGCTGGGCACTGTCTACGAAAAGAGCACCCGTATCAGCGGGCTGGCTGGCCTGATCGCCGACCAGATCGGTGGCGACGGCGTCCATGCATCCCGCGCCGGCCTGCTGTGCAAGGCGGACCTGGTGTCTGAGATGGTATTGGAGTTCCCCGAGCTTCAGGGCCTGATGGGTTACCACTACGCACTGAACGACGGCGAGCCGGAAGAAGTGGCACTAGCTCAGAACGAGCACTACATGCCGCGCTTCCACGGCGACGAACTGCCGCAGACCAAGACCGGTATCGCTGTAGCCATCGCTGACCGCCTCGACACACTTGTTGGCCTGTTCGGTATCAACCAGCCTCCTACCGGTTCCAAGGATCCGTTTGCGCTGCGTCGTGCCACCCTGGGCACACTGCGCATTATCGTTGAGAACGATCTGGCTCTGGACCTGCGCACACTGCTTCAGGCTGCGGCAGACCAGTACGGTCAGCTGCCGGCACAAAACACTGTAGTTGAGCAGGTACTCGAGTTCATGCTCGAGCGCTTCCGCGCCTGGTACGAAGAGCGTGGTATCAGCGTCGATAACTACATCGCCGTTCACACCCTGCGCCCGACCAAGCCGCTGGATTTCGACCGCCGCGTACGTGCAGTATCTCACTTCCGTACACTGCCGGAATCAGCATCCCTGGCGGCCGCTAACAAGCGCGTCAGCAACATCCTCAGCAAGCAGGAAGGCGAAGTCGCAGACAACGTCGATAGCTCATTGCTGACCGATGCAGCGGAAGTAGAGCTGGCCAAGCAGGTCACTGCACTGGAAGCGGAGCTTGCTCCATTCTTCGAGAAGGGCGACTACCAGAACGCGCTTGAAGCCCTGGCTAAACTCCAGGCACCGGTGGACCGTTTCTTTGAAGAGGTCATGGTCATGGCGGACGACGAGAAGGTTCGCGGCAACCGTCTCGCGCTGCTCACCAAGCTCCGCAACCTGTTCCTTGGCGTTGCTGATATCTCTCTGATCGCTGGCTGACAAAGTCACGCATCGATCATCAAAGGCCCCGAAAGGGGCCTTTTTTTTGTTCCACGTGGAACAGCAATTTGGTACCGATTCCAATCTGACATCCGATGCAGTTACCTGTCGCCTTTTCAGGGAGCGTTTCACGTGAAACACCCTAACCAACAAACGTTGATTCGTATGTGCTCCATTTCGTCCCATCAATAAACGCTCGTGAAATTACCAGAAGATTCAGGTTGCAAGCCGAGCTGGACCCGCCGCTTTCCGAACCCGATCTATACGCTCACTGCAAGGATGAGAACGGTTTCAAGCTCGCAGACTGAGCTCACAATCAAGTTAAGAAAACGATCGAATCTTCGAAAGGATATGGCCGATCGAGACGGCCCCGGATAACCACGCCTAAACTATTGGGCCGATGCTATATGCGAGACGCTTCTATATATGCAAGTAACAGCTGCACTTAGCAGGCGTTTTAAGGCAGAACTGAAGACCCCTGAATTGACACCTGATACTGAACTAAGAGCGGGGCAGACAGGGCATATCCCGACTTAGACGGCCACGCTAGCCGGCTAATAGACCAGCACAGCGTTGAACCTGGACGGATCATTACCACTGCGGCAAGGACGTCTCAGCATCTTTAGAGCAGTCAACTGTGCCTCCCTAACAGGGGACTCGACCTTTGCTGAAACCCTAATTGCGTCCCACGTAAAAACGCCAAACGTAGATTAGAGACAACCTCCTTACTTCAGTTATCTCGCGCTTGCAGAGATAGGCTATCGATTCTCCTTTCTCAACCCGTCACATTCCACTCCGGTATTGAGACGGCATACCGCATTAACAACGCGTCAGACTCAAAAGCAAAACTAATAAATTTCGCGCCAGCGTGAGATGAGCAGCCTGACCGCAAGCGGTCTACCAACGCGAAGCGCCGTCAGTTAACCTCCACGTTAATAAACCTCACACAACAATAATCAGAGGACGTACACACGCCAATTAGCGATGTGCAGGTTCATGGCGCATTGCCACTAAGGCTAGAAGAGCGCCCGCGCGCAGTGCACCTGAAACACCCACCGCAAGGTTGTTTGTCAGATACCTGGGTGACACCAACGTTAAGACGATCTCAGCGCAGCAACGCTGGTAGACCGCCGCAACTACCCGTGCGGGAAGAAAACTGATCCGGCACCCGTCTAAACTAAACATGCAAGACAAAGCACAGCTGCGCTGATCTTCAGTCGCCCCTAAAGCTCCTATATCGGTATAAGTTACCTTTGGGCATTCTTAGCGCTGCCGGCCATCGTTATTACTCGTGCATCCGTACAGGCAAAAGAGCCGTAGTAGAACGTCTTTACGGCGGAGCGCATATCGCTTTCCACCCTTAAGCAAAGCCCGATTCGAATGGATTAAACGTAAGATCGGACAGCCACTCGACCACATCAACTGAATTTCATTCGGCGTTAACTACAACCCTGATCCCATCGAACCGCTCCACTGGCCTTCGGCCTTCTTCCTTCGAATACAATCAGAGCGTCGGGCAGCAGACGCGGGTAAGTGGTAGTCGGTTACGTTACGGGCCGGCTTTTATTTCGGTGACTCGTTACCGGCTGAGTCTGGAGGCGTCAGCGCCCATGGGAGCCTGACATGAAATATATGCTGATAAGAGAAGAGCCCAAACACTGTTCCATAGCAGGTTTTAAGGTGGCCGACTGACTCCTACACGGTCATTCTGAGGGTCGCATCTACGAGCAGATCGGTAGAGATGATTATCGGTCTATGGATGTTAAGAAGATCTATGCGAAGGCATCCGCTTGATGCTCACTCAATGGCTTCGATCGATGACGCGAATGCCTCAGCAGATATCCAATTTAATGCGTTGATCATCACCCTCTGAGTTTCAGCGCAGCTCAGGATAGTAGTCCAGGGTCGGTCAAATATGAATTTATCTCCCGCAATCACCTTTGGTTTAACAGATCAATCAACCACGCATTTTGAACCCGGACATGTTCCACGTGAAACCTTGCGGCGTTCTCGCAGAGAGCTTGGTCTCACCTGACCAAGATCACTACCTGACACGGATAGTCCCGAGCGCTCACGATGAACTTATCACTGTTCACCGAGATAAATTGACCGCTAAGCCTAACCACTTTCTCAGTAAGCTATGTCTGACCGTAGATTCGAAACCGACTTTATTAAACAAGTAACTAAGCAGCCGCTCTGAGACTGAACACAATCGTCAGCGACTATTCTTGTTCCACGTGAAACATCCTTTCGTCGGCTTTGCGACGAAACTCCTCAGCCAATTCTAACGAAACTCTCCTGGCTGGAATCCAGAACGAGCACCGGCCGCGTGTCCCCGCATATTCCGAAGAATATCCTTAAGCTGGTACCCGTTTTGCAAAACCTTGAAGTTGACCACCAACGGAAGAGGACAGGGCAATGTTGTCAGCCGCCGAAATGCTTTCCCAGTTTGAAAACTGCTACCAACTGGGTGACGCCAGCATGGACAAAACACACCAGGAATCCCTGCGCCACTGCCACGAGACAGCAGCCTCCAGCGGCCCTCAATTTGCTATCGCATTTCAAAGACTGTTGGATCACACGCAAGCGCACTTTGATGAGGAGGAGCAGAGAATGCTGGCGACGCGACACGGTTCGTACAAGGAGCACCGTGCAGACCATCAACGCATCCTCGGAGATATGACGCGTTTCAACGAACGAGTGCAAGCAGGGCGCGGAATGATGGCCAAGGCCTGGCTGACTGACAGCCTCCTGGCCTGGTTCGACATCCATGCCAAAACGATGGACAGTGCGCTTGCGTCCGATCTGAAGGCGGATGCTTGATGAATACCTGGACCGGAAATCTGCAGCAGGGAAGGCGGGATCGCTTCGATACAGGCGCTCTCATCAGCGCACCGCACAACACGAACAATCGTGTATTTGTCATCGAACAGGGGCGTGCCCGAGTCTGCCTTGTTGGCGGAGCAAAGGAGCAGACCCTGCGTTACCTTAAGGTTGGCAGTCTGTTTGTCACTCACACGCCGACCTGGATTGAAGCGGTCGAGCCATCAACGATCCTGAGCTGGCCCATGAGTGAGCTGCGTGACCTGATTATCCGCCAGCCTGATATGGCCATTGTCGCCCTACGCGAGATCGGCGGCATCGTCAGCACCTGCCTCGAGGTGATCGAAGACCTGGCGTTTCGGTCCGTGGAGAGTCGGCTAGCTCGCTATCTACTCACCAAGCATCGAGAGTCCGGCGCTGTACCTTTTACCCTGTGCGACAGCACCGAACGCCTGGCAACGTTGCTGGGTACCTCACGTCAAACCCTTTCCACCATCATCAACCGTATGGAGCGGGAGAACCTGATTCAACGAACCGGCCGACGCAGTTACCAGGTTCTCGATAGCGAGACGCTGACACTGACCACAGACGACCTGTCAGCTGGCTGACAGACAGCCGGATGATGGCGACATAAGCTGACCTCCTGACCAATCATCAGGAAAGGAGGGCAAGAATATGAATGATCTTTCGGTCAAAAAAGACAGGTATGTGAGCTTCTGCGGACTGGACTGTGACCAGCGTGCCACCGATTTTATGCTGCGTATAAATCAGCACCTGGAGACTAAAAATGGCGCAACACCCTGGATCGATTACTTCACCCACAAGCTGAACGAGAAAGCCAAGATGGGCGTGGATGATCTGTTCTTTATCGGTGCGCAGATGAACACGCTGAACGAATACCTGGAGCAGATCGAAGATGAAGAGGGGCTCGAGTTACTTTGGTACCTGGAGCAGGAATGCTGCTGACCGATGCAGGCAGGAGACTTAAACGCCATCCTGCCTCTTTCGACCTAAAGAGCTGCATCCCACAACAGGCGTCCCGCCTGTTTAGCGTTACTCACAAGAGCCTCGCTGCAGCCCTGAACCTGACTCGTAACGATAAGACCTTCCCCCAGCAGGAAAAGCGCGTCAGCCACAGGAGCGGGCTCTCTGGCGCCTGCAGCACTACATAAACCCAGCAGCAGCGCCTTGATCTCCTCCTTGTGCTGATCCGCCAGCCGGTGCGGAACCTGCTCCCTGGCGGCAAATTCCGCTGCGGCGTTGATAAACGCGCAACCGCAGAACTCAGTCTCAGCCACCCAGTCCCCGATAAAATCGAGGTAGGCCAGCGGCCTTGCCTCAGCCTCTACAGCCAGCACATGCTGTTTAACCCTGCCGATAAACTGCTCATGCCGCAGTAGAAGTGCCGACTCAATCAGGTCGTCTTTACTGGGAAAATATTTGTAAAGAGTGCGCTTGGTTACGCCCGCTTCCGCGCTCAACAGATCAACCCCTGAGGCGTGAAAGCCGTTTCGATAAAACAGCGCAAGCGCAGCTGTAACTATTCTGTTTGCGGTCGGCATTGTTGCTCTCTCTGGAATATACCGTTCTGTTTACCTTTGTACACCGATCGGTATACTTACGCAACAAATCAGCAGCAATTAGAAGGCAGGAGCCTCAGTATGCGTTTCCCCTCAGTGTTAAAGTCCGGCGCGCCGGCCGCTCCCTCTCTCAGGTTTATCTTCCTATCGTCCCTGGGCGCTGGCCTGGCGATCGCAATGACCGGCTGGCTCAGTGTCGTATCGGGAACCCCCTGGCTGATGGCGCCCTTTGGTGCCAGCTGCGTACTGGCCTTTGGCGTACCGGACTCACCGCTGGCCCAGCCGCGCGCCATTATCGGTGGCCATCTGATCGCAACACTGATCGGGATTATTACCGCACAACTGCTTGGTGATTCGTGGATCGGCATGGCACTGGCCGTAGCCCTGGCGCTGGCAGCGATGCAAATTACCCGTACCGTGCATGCGCCTGCCGGCGCCGACCCCATCGTAGTGATCATGGCGCATGCGCCATTCAGCTATCTGGTGTCACCTGTCCTGGCCGGATCCCTGGTTATCGTGGCATTCGCCTGGGCGATCAACCATCTGCAACGGCCTGGAACCTATCCTCGCTACTGGCTGTAAATCCAGCCCTAAGCGATGTTTGAACCCAAACGCCAGACACAAAAAAAGCAGCCGAAGCTGCTTTTTTATTACCCGAAACCGATCAGACGTCCAGGTTGGATACGTTTAGCGCGTTGGCCTCGATAAAGTTACGGCGCGGCTCGACCTCATCACCCATCAGCGTGGTGAACAGCTGGTCAGCAGCGATCGCATCTTCAATCGTCACCTGCAGCATACGGCGGGCATCCGGATCCATGGTGGTTTCCCACAGCTGATCCGGGTTCATCTCACCCAGACCCTTGTAGCGCTGTATAGCGTTACCACGACGCGAAAGGTCCATCAGCCAGCGAATACCTGTACCCAGATCGTTCAAGTCAAAACGACGCTCTCCGCGCTTCAGGAAGGCACCATCTTCCAGCAGTGACTGCAGCTCTTCACCCAGCTGAACAATGCTGGTCACATCCCTGGAACGGAACAGATCAGAGTCCAGCACATAATCGTTCGCTACGCTGTGATGGATATGGCGCACATGCGGGATGTAGATGCTCTTTTCCTTGTCCAGCTCAACCCTGCAGGTGTAGCTTTCGGCGCTGTTGGTGGCATAGGCGATCAGCGCTTCATCCAGTGCCTTGACCCAGTTTTCCACAGCTTCCTGTGAGGCCATATCCTCGGCTTTCAGCGTCGGCAGGTACAGCAGCTGGTTCAATACCGCCTGTGGATAAATACGGCTCAGGCGAGAGATGGTTTTTTCCACCTTGCGGTAGCGGCTGACCAGATCTTCCAGTGCCGCACCGGATACCGGCGGCGCGTCTTCATTGATATACAGCTCAGCACCGTCCAGGGCGCCCTGCAGCAGGTAGTTTTCCATCGCCTCGTCATCCTTGAGGTACTGCTCCTGCTTACCCTTCTTGACCTTGTACAGCGGCGGCTGAGCGATGTAGATATAGCCGCGCTCGATCAGCTCCGGCATCTGACGGAAGAAGAACGTCAGCAGCAGCGTACGGATGTGCGAGCCATCCACGTCCGCATCGGTCATGATGATGATGCGGTGGTAACGCAGCTTGTCGATGTTGTACTCGTCACGCCCGATACCACAGCCCAGCGCGGTGATCAGCGTGCCCACCTCGGCAGAGGTCAGCATCTTGTCGAAACGTGCCTTCTCCACGTTAAGGATCTTACCCTTGAGCGGCAGAATAGCCTGGGTACGGCGGTCACGTCCCTGCTTGGCGGAACCACCTGCGGAGTCACCCTCCACCAGGTAGAGTTCAGACAGTGCGGGATCCTTCTCCTGGCAGTCAGCCAGTTTGCCGGGCAGACCTGCGATATCCAGCGCCCCCTTACGACGGGTCATCTCGCGGGCCTTACGTGCCGCTTCACGGGCACGGGCCGCATCGATCATCTTCTGCACCACGGCCTTGGCGTCCTGCGGGTTCTCCAGCAGGTACTCGCCAAGCTGCTGGGACATCAGCTGCTCAACGGCAGTTTTCACCTCAGAGGAGACCAGTTTGTCCTTGGTCTGGGAGGAGAATTTCGGATCCGGCACCTTCACCGAAATGATCGCGGTCAGGCCTTCACGGCTGTCATCGCCGCTGGTGGCGACCTTGCCGCCCTTGTTGAGCTGCTCGGATTCGATGTAGTTGTTCAACGAACGTGTCAACGCAGCGCGGAAACCGGACAGGTGGGTACCACCGTCACGCTGCGGAATGTTGTTGGCGAAGCAGTGCAGGCTTTCCTGGAAGCTGTCGTTCCACTGCATAGATACCTCTACGCCAACACCGTTTTCATGCATGGCGTTGAAGTGGAAGATCTTGTTAACCGGTGATTTGTTCTGGTTCAGGAATTCAACAAACGCTGCCAGACCACCTTCGTATTCGAACACTTCTTCACGACCGCTGCGCTCATCCTTCAGACGGATACGCACGCCGGAGTTCAGGAATGACAGCTCACGCAGGCGCTTGGCCAGGATGTCATACTGGAAGTGGATGTTGCTGAAGGTCTCTTCGGAAGGCTTGAAGCGAACGATGGTACCGCTGGACTCGGTTTCACCGATCACATCCAGGGGCTTCTCCGGCACACCGTGGCGATACACCTGCTCATGCACCTTGCCGGCGCGACGGATGGTCAGGCGCAGCTCGCTGGACAGGGCGTTAACCACGGAGACACCTACACCGTGCAGACCACCGGAGACTTTGTAGGTGTTGTCGTCGAATTTACCGCCGGCGTGCAGCACGGTCATGATAACTTCGGCAGCGGATACGCCTTCTTCCTTGTGGATATCAGTCGGGATACCACGGCCGTTATCGGATACGGTGACGCTTTCGTCCGTATGAATGATGACTCCGATCTCGGAACAGTAGCCGGCCAGCGCCTCGTCGATACCGTTATCGACCAGCTCGAACACCATATGGTGCAAACCGCTGCCGTCGTCCGTGTCCCCGATGTACATCCCGGGCCGCTTGCGGACGGCATCAAGCCCCTTCAGTACCTTGATACTGGACGAATCATAGCTCTGGTTTTCACCGCTCATCTTGTTCTCCTGGTGCAGCAGACTGCGATATTGTTCCCTGGTCGACCCTGAACAGCGCCAACGGCGTGTCGGGCTCCCAAACCTGGCTCAGCAGGCCGGGATCAACGCAGGTGATGAAGCACTGGTTGGCACTGTTTTCCAAAAAACGGCAGAACTGGCGGCAGTGCCTCTCGTCCAGTTCCGACGGCAGGTCGTCAATCAGGTAAACGCAGGCTCTCTGGCTCTGACGATAAAACAACGCCCCCTGAGCCAGCTTAAGTGCGCTGACGACCAGTTTTTTCTGCCCCCGTGACAGTCGCTCTGCGGCGTCCTGCCCATCGGCGCGAAAACGAAGATCCGCACGCTGGGGGCCGCTACTGCTGAAACCCTGACGCAGATCGCGCTCGAAACTCTCTTCCAGCACCTCTGCCAGTGATCGCTTGGCGTCCCATCCACGCGAGAAACGCAGCTCCACGCTGACGCCCTTGAGAAGCTCTCCGAGTATCTCATCGAACACCGGTTTCAGCGCTTCGACATAGGCGGCTCTGAGCTCGCTGAGCGGTTCGGCAAAAGCCACCAGCTCCGCATCCCAGAGCGCCCTGACGCGGGCGTCGATTTTACCACATTTCAGTAATGAATTTCGCTGTTTAAGTACACGATGGAAGCCGCGCCAGAGGCGGATAAAGCCCGGATCCGAGTGGAATCCACCCCAGTCGACAAACTGCCGCCGGATCGACGGCGAGCCTTCCAGCAGCGCAAAGGTATCCGAGTTGATCACCAGCAACGGCATCAGGCTGGCGAGCTCAGCAGAACCGAGGCTTTCGCCGGCGTAACGCACCTTCAGTTCACCCTCCCGGGCGCGACTGATACCGAGCGCACGCTGCTCGCCGCTGCCCTGCGGATCGATCTGCGCGAACACCAGCAGCTCTTCGGTGCCGGCCTGGATCACCTGGCGGTATTGCTGGGTGCGGAAAGAGCGACCAAGTCCAAGTAGATGGATCGCTTCAAGAAGGCTGGTTTTACCGCTGCCGTTCTCGCCGTGCAGCAGATTGATCCGTCGGGAGGGTGTCAGATTAACGTCTGCGAGATTTCGCAGATTACGGACCTGCAGTTGAGAGATCAGCATAAAAGAGGATCAAAGGAGAAGTAAGCGCTCACATTTATGTAAGTGAGCGCTTACTTCAAGATCACATGCGCATCGGCATGACGACGTAAGTGGCATCCGGCTCTTCAAAGCCTTCGATCAACGCGCTGCTGTTCGAATCAAACAGCGTAAAGCGCACCACGTCGGAATTCAGGATGGAAAGCACATCCAGCAGGTAGTTCACGTTGAAGCCGATCTCAAGGGTGCTGCCCTCGTAGTCAACCGCTACGGTCTCTTCCGCTTCTTCCTGCTCCGGGTTGTTCGCCATCACCTGCAGCATGCCGTCAGACAGCGACAGACGCACGCCACGGTATTTCTCATTGGAGAGGATGGCGATACGGCTGAATACCTGGCGCAGTTCCAGGCGATCACCCAGCATCACCTTGTCGCCGTTACGCGGGATAACGCGCTGGTAATCCGGGAACTTGCCATCCACCAGCTTGGAGGTGAAGGTAAAGTCGCCCACGTTGGCGCGGATGTGGTTGGCGCCGATCACGAGGCTTACCGGGTTGTCCCCACCCTGCAGCAAACGGGCCAGTTCCAGGATACCCTTGCGCGGCACGATGATCTGGTGCTGCAGCTCCTTGTCCATCTCCACATCGCTGATAGCGGTGGCAAGACGGTGGCCATCGGTGGACACGGCGCGCAGAGTGCCATCCTTCACCTCGAGCAGCATACCGTTAAGGTAATAACGCACATCCTGCTGCGCCATGGAGAAGCCGGTCTGGTCGATCAGGTGACGCAGTGCAGACTGTGGCAGCGTCAGCTGCATCGCCTGCGGGCTGTCTTCCACGTTCGGGAACTCGCTGGCAGGCAGCGTGGAGAGCGAGAAGCGGCTACGGCCGGCCTTGATGATCATCTTCTGACCGGACAGCTCAAGCTCGATGCGGGCATCGTCCGACAGGGATTTACAGATGTCCATCAGCTTACGCGCCGGAACCGTCACGGAGCCAGCGTCGGCGGGCTCATCCAGTTCGACACGACCGATCAACTCGACCTCCAGATCCGTACCGGTCAGGGAGAGCTGGTTGCCCTCAGCGACAAGCAGGATATTGGAAAGCACCGGCAACGTCTGACGACGCTCCACTACGCCGGCTACCAGCTGCAGCGGCTTGATAAGTGCTTCACGGGAAATTACGAATCTCATGGCTGTCTACCTTGTCAGGATCCGAGTACTACGCCGTCAGATGACGCAGCAGGTTTTTGTAATCTTCGGCGATGTCCGTATCACTCTCGCGCAATTCTTTGATCTTGCGACAGGCATGGAGCACCGTGGTGTGATCGCGACCACCAAAAGCGTTGCCGATCTCCGGCAGGCTGTGGTTGGTCAGTTCTTTCGCCAGGCTCATCGCCACCTGACGCGGACGTGCCACCGACCGGCTACGCCGCTTGGATAGCAGGTCGGACACTTTAATCTTGTAGTAATCCGCAACAACACGCTGAATGTTGTCAATACTAACCTGTTTGTCCTGCAATGCCAGCAGGTCCTTAAGTGATTCTTTTATAAAGGGAGTATTGATGGCATTGCCGGTGAAATGGGCGTTGGCGATAACCCGCTTCAGCGCACCTTCCAGCTCACGGACATTGGAGCGGATTTTCTGCGCCAGGAAGAAAGCGGAATCGTCCGGCAGATCGACCTTCGCTTCCTGCGCTTTCTTCATCAGGATCGCTACGCGGGTTTCCAGCTCTGGCGGCTCGATCGCCACCGTCAGGCCCCAGCCAAAGCGGGATTTGAGTCGCTCCTCAACGCCGCTGATCTCTTTCGGATAGCGGTCGGAGGTCAGAATCATCTGCTGGCCGCCTTCAAGCAACGCGTTGAAGGTGTGGAAAAACTCCTCCTGGGAGCGCTCCTTGCCGGCAAAGAACTGGATATCATCGATCAGCAGCGCATCAACGGAGCGGTAGTAGCGCTTGAAGTCGTTGATGGCATTCAGCTGCAGCGCCTTGACCATATCGGCCACGAAGCGCTCGGAGTGCAGGTAGACGATGCGCGCATTTGGGTTGCGCTTAAGCATCTCGGTACCTACGGCATGCATCAAGTGGGTTTTACCGAGACCAACGCCGCCATATATAAACAGCGGGTTGTAGGCGCCACCCGGGTTATCCGCCACCTGCTGTGCCGCCGCCAGCGCAAGCTGGTTGGATTTACCCTGTACGAACGACTGGAAGGTAAACGACGGGTTCAGGTTCGACTGATGGCGCACGCTGCCTTCGACTTCGACACGACGCTCGCTGCGCATCGGCATGCGATCATCGCTGGGCAGCATATCAAGCTCAAGCTGAGGCTCTATGCTGTAGCCCTCATCCACCGGCTGAGTAGACGCAGGCATCGTCTGAGTCGGCGCAGCGGGCGCTGACGCTGTCATGCTGGGAGCAGCGGGCGCAGGCTCGGGAGCCAGATCCGCCGAGGGTGCCATCTCGTTCATGGCGCTGGTCTGGGGACGCTTGCGGATCGGAGCTGTACGACGGCGCGCGGCCATAGAGCTGGCCGCGCCACTGCTTTGGCCAGCCTTACCGGCAATATCCAGGCGCACCTCAGTGCTGATATCACCGGTGACATCGGCCACCACCTGGCGAATACGGGACAGAAACTTGTCGGCAACCCAGTCGCGGACAAAGCGGTTCGGCGCCAGCAATACCAGTGCAGTATCGGCGTCATCGGCCCGCAACGGACGAATCCAGGTATTGAACTGCTGGGCAGGAAATTCCTGCTGCAGGCTCTTCAGGCACTGCTCCCAAAGTTCGACCGACATTCCTTGACCCCTGAAAATGCACTAAAACGAACGCCAGGAGGTTACCGCTCAGAAGGGTGACCCGCCCGGTCTTGTTATCGATGGTCCGCTATTCTAACCACTCGAACCAAACTTATACACAGCTGTGAGCAAACTTTTTTAGATTAGCTGTAATCGCTTTCTGCAGCGGGATAAACGGCTTCACAAACCCTGCTTATCCACCTTTTGACGATCAGCCACAGTTTGAAAACAGCCTTTCAAAAGACTTACAAACACCTTATCTGTTTATTTTTTAAAAGGTCTTTTAAGTTACGAACAGAAATTCACATAATACTTGTGAAGAACTTTGTGCCATCGCTGATACGATAACGCTGCCCACCTATATAAAGAAGAAACAGGAGACCATCCTGGCTGGTGAGCTGGATAGGGAATCGATAGATAATGTCAGACCTGGCGAAAAACGTTCAAAAAGCATACAAAAGGTTTGCATCCCCCCTGGGGATTCACTAGAATCTCGCGTCTTAATTTTTTTGACCTATACGTGGATCAGCACCTCACGTACAGAACGTAAGTAGGACTGAGGCAATGAAAAGAACATTCCAACCGAGCGTACTTAAGCGCAAACGCAACCACGGTTTCCGTGCCCGCATGGCAACCAAGAACGGCCGTCAGGTTCTGAACCGTCGCCGTGCTAAAGGCCGTAAACGCCTTTCTGCTTGATTCAGCCAGCAGGGTTAAACGACTGCATGGCCGATTTCGATTATCCCCGCCAGTTACGCTTGTTGACTGGCAGGGATTTCAAGCGTGTATTCGACAATGCAGCCTTCAAGGTCTCCGAGCAGCCGCTGCTCATACTTTCCTCGCCCAATGACCTTGGACACCCGAGAATCGGGTTCGTCATTTCCAAAAAAAACATCCGTCGGGCTGTCAAACGCAACCGCGTTCGGCGTATCATTCGCGAGTCTTTTCGCCTGCATCAGCACGAACTCCCTGCCGTGGATATCGTCATTCTCGCCCGTCGTGGCCTGGATACGCTCGATAACCCCGAGTTACACCGGATGATTGAACGCTGCTGGTCCAGATTGATCAAGAAAGCCCAAAAAGCTCACAAAAAAGGTTGATGGTTTCTTCGCCATGGATGTACAGCGAGTCATACTGATTGCCGCCCTGGCATTAATTTCCTACATGCTGGTTTTGCAGTGGAACGACGATTACGGTCCCGCTCAGCAACAGACTGCCAGCGCGCAGCCGGCTGAAACCGTATCGGCCTATGCCAACAGTGGCGAAGCCGAACTGCCCGTCGTTGGCGCAGCTTCCGATGCCGGCGCGGATGTGCCCGAGGCCGCCAATGCTGACGCACAGACCGCTGTTGCAGAGACTCAGGTCAGCGAAGAGCTGATCAATGTCTCCACCGACGTCCTGCAGGTCGTTATCGACCCCCGCGGCGGCGACATCATCAAAGTAGCCCTGCCTAAACACGAAGATGTGCTGAACTCCGGCAACCCGTTCGTGCTGCTGGAACAGAACAGCAACCGCACCTACGTCGCTCAGAGCGGCCTGGTCGGTCGTGATGGTCCTGATGCGCAGAAAGGCGGTCGCCCGCTGTACAGTGCAGCCAGCACCGAATACAGCCTGGATGACAACGACAGCCTTAATGTAGACCTGACCCTGACCCAGGAAAACGGCGTTGCCGTGACCAAGCGCTTCACCTTCAACAAGGGTGAATACCGTGTCGGTCTCGACTACATCGTCGACAACCAGAGCCAGGAATCCTGGAACGGCGTGCTGTTCGGTCAGATCAAACGCGATGGCAGCGCCGACCCGTCTCAGCAGACCTCCATGGGCATGAAGTCCTACCTCGGTGCGGTGTTCTCTACCGAAGAGAACAACTACCAGAAGGTCAACTTCGGCGATATGGATGAAGAGCGCTTCAAGCAGAACAGCCCGGACGGCTGGGTAGCTATGGTGCAGCACTACTTCGTCAGCGCATGGATTCCTGCGCCTGGCGCCGAGTACACCTACCAGTCGCGCAAGCTGAACGGCAACTATATCGTTGGCTTCCTGTCGCCATCATTTGATGTAGCGCCGGGTGAAAGCCAGAGCGTCAGCGCTACCCTCTACGCCGGTCCGAAAGACCAGGAGCAGATGGAAGCTACTGCGCCGAATCTGAAGCTGACCGTGGACTACGGCATCCTCTGGTGGATCGCATCACCGCTGCACACCATCCTGACCTGGATCCACTCCGTCGTGGGTAACTGGGGTCTGTCGATCATCGGCATCACCCTGCTGGTCAAGATCGCCCTGTTCCAGCTGAACGCCAAAGCGTTCAAATCCATGGCCAAGATGCGCAAGTTCGGCCCTGAGATGACTCGCCTGAAAGAGCAGTATGGCGACGACCGTCAGAAGATGTCCCAGGAGATGATGAAGCTCTACCAGAAGGAGAAGATCAATCCTCTGGGTGGCTGTCTGCCGATCCTGGTACAGATGCCGGTATTCATCGCACTGTACTGGGTACTGATGGAATCGATCGAGCTGCGTCACGCGCCGTTCTTCGGTTACATCCAGGATCTGTCGCAGATGGACCCGTACTTCATCCTGCCGATCCTGATGGGCGGTACCATGTTCATTCAGCAGATGCTGAACCCGACACCGCCAGACCCGATGCAGGCGAAGATCATGAAGCTGCTACCGATCATCTTCACCTTCTTTTTCCTCTGGTTCCCGGCTGGTCTGGTACTGTACTGGCTGTGCAACAACGTACTGTCGATCGCCCAGCAGTGGCTCATCAACCGCCAGATCGAGGCGGGAGACGACAAGAAGGCGTGATCGCCTAAGCTTAAAAGGCTCCCTCGGGAGCCTTTTTTGTATCCGGGAAAAGCTCTCCGGTACGCTGTAGCCAAACAATCAACGCGCTCCATCAAGCAACGAGAACAGAACGCTATGCAGATCGCACAGGACACCATCGTCGCCCAGGCCACGGCTCCCGGACGTGGCGGCGTCGGCATTATTCGTCTCTCCGGCCCCCAGGCGCTGGAACTGGGCAAGCGTATACTGCGCTTCGAACCCCTGCCCCGACACGCGCATTACTGCGGCTTTTACGCCCAGCAGGGCGACGAGATCGATCAGGGCATCGCGATCTATTTTCCCGGCCCGAACTCCTTTACCGGCGAGGATGTGCTTGAACTTCAGGGCCACGGCGGGCCCGTGATCCTCGATCTGCTGCTGCAGGAGCTGATCGCTCTGGGCGCTAGGCCTGCACGTCCCGGTGAATTCTCCGAGCGCGCCTTCCTCAACGACAAGCTCGATCTGGCCCAGGCGGAAGCGATCGCGGACCTGATCGACAGCTCCTCGGAACAAGCCGCCCGCAGCGCACTGCGTTCACTCCAAGGGGTGTTCTCGAAACGGGTGCATGCTCTGGTGGAAGCACTGATTCAGCTGCGCATCTATGTGGAAGCGGCCATCGACTTCCCTGAAGAGGAGATCGACTTCCTCGCCGACGGCAAGGTGCTTAACGATCTCAAAGAGATCATCGCCCAACTGGCCGAGGTACGTCAGGAAGCCCGCCAGGGAAGCCTGCTGCGCGAAGGGATGACCGTGGTCATCGCCGGCCGCCCCAATGCCGGCAAATCCAGCTTGCTCAACGCCCTGGCCGGACGCGAGACCGCTATCGTCACCGATATCGAGGGCACCACCCGCGACGTGCTGCGCGAGCATATCCATCTCGACGGCATGCCACTGCATATCATCGATACCGCAGGCCTTCGCGATGCACCCGATGCGGTGGAACAGATCGGCATAGAGCGCGCCTGGGCGGAGATTCGCAAGGCGGACCGCATCCTGATGATGGTCGACAGTACCCGTTCTGCCACCACCGACCCGCTTAATCTCTGGCCAGAGCTCGGCGATCACCTGGATAACCTCAACCATGTCACTCTGATACGTAACAAGGCGGATCTGAGCGGAGAACCCACCCGTATCGAACAGGCGGGTGAACACACCCTGATCGCACTCTCCGCGAAGGAAGGTGGCGGCGTGGAACTGCTGCGTGAGCATCTGAAATCCGTAATGGGGTTCAGCGCCACCACCGAAGGCGGATTTATGGCACGCCGCCGTCATATCGATGCGCTGGAAAGGGCGGATGAACTGCTGCATACCGGCCTGGTGCAACTCCAGACCGATAGCGCCGGCGAGCTACTCGCCGAAGATCTGCGCCTGGCACAACAAACGCTGGGGGAAATTACCGGTGAATTTACCCCCGATGACCTGCTGGGACGAATTTTCAGCTCGTTCTGTATCGGCAAGTAAAAGGGGCAAGTAACAGGGGCGAAAAACCGCCCAGAAACAAACCAGGACACTGTGCAGATACACTGGAAGTACGCCTACAGTGTCCTGGGCTTTTCAGCGAGCAGCGCCCCAGCTTGGGCATTGCGTCGCGTTTTCGCTGAAGCATCTCAGACTGCCCCCCGACCAAGTTCGGCACCTGCTCTATGCCTGCCAGCTCTAGCTGGAGCCGCCGTCATGCAAGAGCATCAACACCAAACGCACTGAACTGGCCATCCCCAAGCGATAGAACGCCTATTCGGGCACAGAGGTCTGCAGGTTAAAGTCAGTCTGAATTGATACCTGCCGACTTTAACCTTACCCCATCCATCTTACTGGTGTGCATCACCGCCCGCCCGACGGAATGTCAGGTTCAGCCGCAACGCTCCCAGCTCTGGATGCTCTCCCTGTGCCAGCGGCGCTACACCGTGGTAGACCATTCTCGACGCACCTCCCCAAACCAGCATATCGCCGTGTTCCAGCGGGAAACGCTTCACCGGATCCTTGCGGTTTAAACCACCGAACATAAAGGTCACAGGCAAGCCGAACGAGAGCGAGACGATCGGAGCACTCCTGTCCTGTTCATCTTTATCCTGGTGCAGCCCCATTTTAGCCCCCGGTCGATAGCAGTTGATCAAGCAGCTGTCCGGGATAAACCCAGGGTAGTCGGCGGCGGCGGCTCCGGTAGACACCAGATCCAGCAACGCAGCCGGTATCTCAGGCCAGGGTCTTCCGGTCATCGGATCGATATCGCTGTATCTATAGCCGGAAAGATCACTGATCCAGCCCAGGGATCCACAGCTACTGGTTCTCACCGACATGCGATGCCCACCGGGAACCTGCATCTGCCGTAGCGGTGAATAACGTAGAACTTCACGCAAAGCGGGCAGTATCCAGGTAGTGGATTGAGCCACATAACCCTTGAATAACCAGCTGCCCTGTTCAATAAACAGCCTATCAGGGGTGCTGAAGAGATCATTATTGATCATATGGGGGAAAAATCGTCACCTGTGGATAAAAAAATTGAAAAACTTACTCACACATTGTCTGCTTTCTGACCAAATGTTTATCCACTTCTCTTTGGCGGAAGCCCATGTTGATAACTTTCAGAGGAGGAAACCGGTCACTTGAAATCAGTTACTTACAGTTTATCCACAAAAAACAATGGATAAATACTCTCGTAGGCATTTGACTTATAAGAATTAAATTATAAAACCAGGTTTTCCACTCTATTTTTATTCACAACCAGAATAGGATGGTAAAACGTTGTGAGTAATTTCAATACCCACTGCTAATCCACAGGCTAGCATAGAAGCTCACGAAGCTGACACAGGGATACACACAGGATCCCCAAAATTTGTGCTACATCTCGTCAACAAGCCCAATTACGCCTGTGTTATTCACAAATATCTGTGTGTAATGTGTATAAGAATAGCGGACTAACAGGTGGACGGTGTGTTGACAGAAAACACCTGTGTAAAACTCCCCTTTTTATCAACAAAGAGTCCAGAGACTGTATCCAGCATGACTGCAGGTGTTTTACAGTACGGCGCACAGGGTTAAGCTATTGATATAAAGGATTTTTAGACGCTTATTCAGGGAAAATTGGCTGCTTAATAGATACAACCACAACAATCTTTCTTTATTTAAAAAGATATATTCTTCTTTATCTCTATACAGAAAAGCGGAAAAACAGAGCTGTACAAACTTTGATCATTCCTTCCGTAGGGCTAAGAAGCTATAATCTGTTCCCCTTTTTCAGCGGCTCACTTCTCGAGCCGTGTAACTCCAAATCCTATGAGGTGCTGAAGTGGACTATCCCGACCACTTTGACGTGATCGTTATTGGCGGCGGACATGCCGGTACAGAAGCCGCATTGGCCTCTGCTCGCATGGGTGCAAAAACCCTGCTGCTGACTCATAACATCGAAACGCTGGGGCAGATGTCCTGTAATCCGGCGATCGGTGGTATCGGGAAAAGTCATCTGGTCAAAGAGATCGATGCCCTCGATGGCGCCATGGCCAGAGCTACCGACCGTGGTGGTATCCAGTTCCGTGTGCTTAATGCCCGTAAAGGACCTGCCGTCAGAGCCACACGTGCTCAGGCAGACCGTATCCTCTACAAAGCGGCTATCCGCGATATTCTGGAGAACCAGCCCAATCTGCAGATTTTCCAGCAGGCTGCTGACGATCTGATGATCGAGGGTGAACGGGTCGTTGGCGTGGTAACCCAGAGCGGTATCCGTTTCCGTGCTCAGAAAGTGATTCTCACCGCAGGTACCTTCCTCGGTGGAGTGATCCACATCGGCCTGGAGCAACACTCGGGCGGTCGCGCTGGTGATCCTCCTGCACTGCGTTTGGCACAGCGATTACGGGAGTTACCCTTACGCGTTGAACGCCTGAAAACCGGAACCCCTCCGCGTATCGATGCACGCAGTGTCGATTTCTCGGTCATGCAGGTTCAGCCTGGTGATACGCCTACGCCGGTGATGTCTTTCATGGGCAGCCGTGATGAACACCCGCAGCAGATCAACTGCTACATCACGCACACCAATGCTCAGACCCACGACATCATCCGCAGCGGCCTGGATCGCTCACCGATGTTTACCGGAGTGATCGGCGGTGTCGGTCCACGCTACTGCCCGTCAATCGAGGACAAGATCCATCGCTTTGCCGATAAGGATCAGCATCAGATATTTGTTGAGCCTGAAGGCCTGACCACTCATGAGCTCTACCCCAACGGCATCTCAACCAGTCTGCCGTTCGATATTCAGCTGGCGCTGGTACGCTCGATGCGTGGTTTTGAAAACGCCCATATCACTCGTCCGGGCTACGCCATCGAGTACGATTACTTCAATCCTCAGGATCTGAAGCACACGCTGGAAACGAAATCGATCAGTGGTCTCTTCTTTGCCGGTCAGATCAACGGCACCACCGGTTACGAAGAAGCCGGCGCCCAGGGATTGCTGGCCGGTATCAATGCGGCTGCTCAGGCACTGGGTCGTGATAGCTGGTATCCGCGTCGTGATGAGGCGTACATCGGGGTAATGATCGATGACCTGATCACCCTGGGTACCTCTGAGCCATACCGCATGTTTACCAGCCGCGCCGAATACCGCCTGCTGCTGCGGGAAGACAACGCCGATCTGCGTCTTACCGAGCAGGGGCGTAAATTAGG
Source organism: Marinobacterium lutimaris (assembly GCF_900108065.1). Taxonomy (GTDB): domain Bacteria; phylum Pseudomonadota; class Gammaproteobacteria; order Pseudomonadales; family Balneatricaceae; genus Marinobacterium_D; species Marinobacterium_D lutimaris. Next base: position 167,375 of record NZ_FNVQ01000006.1, read on the forward strand.
CATCGTGGGTGACGAGCGCTGGGCCGCATTCTGCGCCAAGCGTGAAGCGATTGAACTCGAAGCCCAGCGTCTGAAAGAGACCTGGATCCAGCCGGGCAGTGAAGAAGAGGCCAAAATCGCCGCCAAGCTGACTTCGCCGATGACCCGCGAGTACAGCCTTGCGGATCTGATCAAGCGCCCGGAGCTGGGGTACACCGACGTGGCGAATCTGAAAGGTGAGCCGGTCGATCACGAGCAGGCTGCTGAGCAGGTCGAGATTCAGCTGAAGTATTCCGGTTATATTGATCGCCAGAAGGATGAAATTGCGCAGATGCAGCGCCAGGAAAACACCGCGCTGCCGGCGGATTTCGACTATGACTCGGTGGGCGGTCTGTCCAACGAGCTCAAGTCCAAGCTGAAGGAACATCAGCCGGAAACCCTGGCACAGGCATCACGCATCCAGGGCATGACTCCGGCGGCGATCTCTCTACTGCTGGTCTATCTGAAAAAACGTCAGCTGCAGCAGAAGGTGGCCGGTTAATGCAGGAGTACAAAGCAACTCTGCAATCCCAATTGGCAGCGATCGATGTTGAGGTATCTGAGACCCAGCTTGATCGCCTGCTGCAATACCTGGCCCTGCTGGTGAAGTGGAACAAGGCATACAACCTCACCGCGGTGCGTGATCCGCAGGAGATGATTACCCGTCACCTGGTCGACAGCCTCAGCATCCTGCCCTGGATCGGTAAAGGACGCCTGATCGATGTAGGCAGCGGTCCGGGTCTGCCCGGTATCCCGCTGGCGATCATGCTCCCCGAGCTCGATGTCACCACGCTCGACAGCAACGGCAAGAAAACGCGCTTCCAGAACCAGGTAAAGATGGAGCTGGGGCTGAAAAACCTCAAGGTGATCCACGGTCGTGTCGAACAGTGCGAGGGGGGCCCCTACGATCAGATCGTCTCAAGGGCGTTCGCATCACTCAACGATATGCTGAAATGGACGGCGCATCTCTGTTCCGAGCAGGGTGTTTTTCTTGCCATGAAAGGACTGTATCCTGAAGCGGAAGTAGAGCAGCTGCCGCCGGGTTTCCAGTTGCGGGCCAGCCACAGGCTCAACCTGCCGGCTACGGACGGTGAGCGGCACCTGCTGATCCTTGGGGGCATTCCCGAATCCTCGGCCAACGCCACTGCCCCTGATGAATTAGGGAGAGCCTGAGCGTGGCGAAAATCCTCACGATCACCAACCAGAAAGGCGGTGTCGGCAAGACGACGACTGCGGTAAACCTGGCCGCGTCACTGGCGGCCACCCGCAAACGCGTGCTGATGATCGATCTCGATCCCCAGGGCAATGCGACCATGGGCAGCGGAGCCGACAAGCATCAGCTGGAAACCTCGGTTTACGAGTTGCTGACCGATCAGGCCAGCGCCGAAGAGGCGATCCTCAGTGATCTGTCGGTGAAATACGACCTGATCGGCGCCAATGGGGATCTGACCGCGGCCGAGGTGGAGCTGCTGCAGCTGCCGCGCCGCGAATTTCGCCTGAAAATGGCGCTGCTGCCAGTGATGGATCGTTACGATTTTATTCTTATCGATAACCCGCCGTCGCTGAACCTGCTGACGGTGAACGCCCTGTCGGCCTCCCATGGCGTGATCATTCCGATGCAGTGCGAGTATTACGCGCTGGAGGGGATCAGCGCCCTGGTCGGCACCATCGACAAGATCAACCAGCGTCTCAATCCCAAGCTGAAGATCGAGGGCATACTGCGCACCATGTTCGACCCGCGCATGAGCCTGACCAAGGATGTTTCCGATCACCTGGTCGAGTACTTTGGCGACAAGGTCTACCGTACCGTGATTCCTCGTAACGTGCGCCTGGCAGAAGCGCCCAGCCACGGTATGCCGGCGTTGCAGTACGACAAGAATTCACGCGGAGCCCTGGCTTACCTGGCACTGGCCGGTGAGCTGATCCGCCGTACCGAGCAGGAGCTGGCCAGCGAAGACCTGGCCACTGAACAGGAAGACTGAACATGGCTGTCAAAAAGCGTGGACTGGGGCGTGGTCTGGATGCCTTGCTATCGAGCGTGAGCCCGGAAGCGGAAGAGGTTTCCATCGAGCCTGCGGTTGAAGCCGCGGCCGGGACTGAAGAGCGCAAGCCGGTCGATGGCGACCTGATGATGATGGCGGTGGGCCGCATTCAGCGTGGTCGCTACCAGCCGCGTCGCGATCTGGAACCCCAGGCGCTTGAGGACCTGGCCGCTTCGATCAAGCTGCAGGGCGTGATGCAGCCGATCGTTATCCGTCCCGTGGATGACGAGATGTACGAGATTATCGCCGGTGAGCGCCGCTGGCGCGCCGCCCAGATGGCGGGGCTCGATGCGCTGCCGGTGATTATTCGCGATGTCCCCGATGAAGCTGCCATAGCGATGGCGCTGATCGAAAATATCCAGCGCGAGAACCTCAACCCGATGGAAGAGGCGATCGCTCTGCATCGTCTGCAGACCGAGTTTGAACTGACCCAGCAGCAGGTCGCCGATGCGGTGGGTAAATCCCGCTCCACCATCACCAACTTGCTGCGCCTGATGAACCTCACCGATGAGGTCAAAACCCTGCTCGAACATGGCGATCTGGAGATGGGCCACGCCCGTGCATTGCTGCCGCTGAATCCGGAGCTGCAGATCGAAGCGGGTAGAGAGGTGGTTGGCAAAGGTCTGTCTGTACGCCAGACCGAGGCACTGGTGCGCAAGATCTCAGAAGGCCGGAACCAGCCCAAGCCGAAACCCGAGCCCAGTGAGCGCTGTAAATCACTGTCGAGCGAGCTGAGCCGCCGTTTCTCGGTGCCGGTTCAGGTGAAAGCCAACGACAAGGGCAAGGGCAGCATCAGCCTGAACTTCAAGTCAGAAGAGGAACTGGAAGCAATTCTGGACCTGCTGCGCTAAATTTTCGCGTAGAAAAACAGCGAGAGGAGCCGTTCTGGCTCCTTTTTTGTGGCTGATCGGTACAGATCCAGTGAGCGCCTGCTGGCAAAAAGTTGAATTGCAGGTAAATTTTTTTCAGCAGCCCTCCCCACCCTAAGCACTGCCGCAGCGGCCCCGGGGCCTGATTGACGCCCTGCTTTAGTGCTCACCGGTAAGACCTTAGTGCAAAAACTACAACCTTTTATTGAGTGCAGCCCCCTTAGACCCTATAATCTTGCCGCTATTTGAAGGGGACTTTGCGTCCGAAATAGGGTGCCTTTTGCAAAGATCAGGGCCGAGCGAGCAGCCAAATACTCAACCCGTAGTACGTAGCGGGCGGCTGCAAAAACGCAGCAGGCAGGCGTTTCTCAAGGTTTATCTGATCCAGACTGGTGTACTGGCCGTTGTGGCGGCAGCCTGTCTTGTCAAAGGCCCGGTTGAGGCATATTCGGCATTGCTTGGCGGTATGCTGTATCTGCTGCCCAACCTCTATTTCACCTGGCGCGTGCTCTTCAGTAAACGACCGGCCGAGACAGCTCAGCAGGTCGTGATCAGTCTCTATTCCAGTGAAATAGGGAAAATGGTTTTGGCAGCAGGCCTGTTCAGCGCAACTTTTGTGCTGGTAAAGCCGCTGAGCCCATTTCCCCTATTTCTCACCTTCATACTGCTGCAACTATCGGGGTGGATGCTGCAGTGGAGGCTGAATAACCGTTTCCTGAAACTTTGACAATGAGAGACTGAGAATGGCGAGTGGAACAGTTACATCCTCAGAATATATATCGCACCACCTGACCAACCTGACCTTCGGTAACCACCCGGAGCACGGCTGGGGATTCGCACACAGTGCCGCTGAAGCTGCTCAAATGGGCTTCTGGGCGATCAACGTGGACACCATGTTCTGGTCCGTGGCCCTGGGTGTACTTTTCGTATGGTTCTTCAACAAGGTCGCCAAAAAAGTGACCTCTGACGTGCCGAGCGGCGCGCAGAACTTCGTCGAATCGATCATCGAATTCGTCGACGACAACGTGAAGAGCATCTTCTCCCATAAAAATGCCGTGATCGCTCCGCTGGCGCTGACCATCTTCGTCTGGGTTTTCCTGATGAACCTGATGGACCTGGTGCCGGTTGACTGGATTCCGTTCGTGGCCGGTGAAATGGGTATCCACTTCATGAAAGTGGTTCCGACCACCGACGTAAACGCTACTGGCGGCATGGCTATCAGCGTGCTGTTCCTGATCGTTTACTACAGCATCAAAATGAAGGGCATTGGCGGCTTCATCGGCGAGCTGGCGTTCCAGCCGCTGCCGAAGATCTTCGCGCCTTTCAACCTGTTCCTCGAGCTGGTTGGCCTGCTGGCCAAGCCGGTCTCTCTGGCCCTGCGACTGTTCGGTAACATGTACGCTGGCGAGATGATTTTCATCCTGATCGCTCTGCTGCCTTTCTGGGCGCAGTGGATCCTGTCCGTTCCCTGGGCGATCTTCCACATCCTGGTTATTACGCTGCAGGCGTTCATCTTCATGGTGTTGACGATCGTGTACCTGGCGATGGCTCACGATCATCACTAAGCGTAGTGACGGATAGATAAAAACCGAGTTCGTTTTAAAACTTTAACTTCAACTTAAACCTTGAAATTGCTGGAGAAAAAAAATGGCTGAACTGCTGTATATCGCTGCTGCTCTGATGATGGGTCTGGCTGCAATCGGTGCCGCTATTGGTATCGGTATCCTCGGTGGTAAGTTCCTGGAAGGCGCTGCGCGTCAGCCGGAACTGGTACCGCTGCTGCGCACCCAGTTCTTCATCGTAATGGGCCTGGTCGACGCGATCCCGATGATCGGTGTTGGTCTGGGTCTGTACGTCCTGTTCGCTGTTGCTTAATAAGTAGAAATGGCGTTTTACCCAATGTCGGGTACCAACTACTTAATCAACAACCGCGAGAGGTAATGGCGTGAATATCAATCTCACCATCATTGGTCAGGCCATTGCATTCTTCCTCTTCGTCGTATTTTGCATGAAATACGTCTGGCCGCCGATCACCGGTGCGCTGGCTGAGCGTAAGAAGAAGATTGCCGAAGGTCTTGATGCGGCCGACCGTGCAGAGCGCGACCTGCGACTGGCTCAAGAAAAAGCCGCCGCAGACATGCGTAAAAGCAAGGAAGAGGCAGCCGCCATCATTGAACAGGCCAACAAGCGGGCTAACCAGATCGTCGATGAAGCCAAGGACAAAGCGCGCGAAGAAGCTGATCGCGTAAAAGCTTCTGCCCAGGCTGAAATCGAGCAGGAAGTTAACCGGGCGAAGGAAGCACTCCGCGCTCAGGTGGCTACGCTGGCAATTGCCGGTGCTGAAAAGATCCTGGAAGCCTCTGTTGACGAGAAAGCGCACGCACAGCTGGTTGAGAAACTGGCCGCGGAGCTTTAAGCGAGGTTAACGATGGCTGAACTCAATACAGTCGCTCGGCCCTACACCAAAGCCGCGTTCGAGTACGCGCGCGATAAGGGTAGCCTCGATCAGTGGTCTACGATGCTGTCCACCGCCGCTCTGGTGGTTAAGGACAGCACCATGGCCCAGGTGCTGAACAACCCGGCCCTGACATCCGGTCAGAAAGCCGAGGTGCTGATTTCTGTCTGCGAAGAGCAGATGGATGATGCCGGCAAGAACTTTGCGTTCCTGCTGGCGGAAAAACAGCGTCTCGCGCTGCTTCCGGAGATTTCTCTGCAGTTCGATCAGCTCAAGGCAGCACAGGAAAAGTCGGTTGATATCGACCTGACCACCGCCTTCGAACTGGACGATGCCCAGCAGCAGAAACTGGCTCAGGCGCTCAGCACCAAGTTGGGTCGCGATGTGAAGATCTCCTCCCAGGTGGACAAGTCCATCCTTGGCGGTGTCGTCATTCGCTCCAATGACCTTGTGATCGACGGTTCTGTTCGTGCACGACTGGCGAAACTGGCCGAAGCGATGAATTCCTGAGTGTGAGGAATAACAATGCAGCAACTGAATCCATCTGAGATCAGCGAGATTCTCAAGAAGCGCATCGAGAAGCTCGATGTGACTTCTGAAGCCCGTAACGAGGGCACTATCGTCAGCGTTTCCGACGGTATCATCCTGATCCACGGTCTCGCCGACGTAATGTACGGCGAAATGATCGAATTCCCGGGCGGTGTCTACGGTATGGCACTGAACCTGGAGCGTGACTCTGTCGGCGCCGTAGTACTGGGCGACTACCAGACTCTGGTCGAAGGTATGACCGCCAAGTGTACTGGTCGTATCCTTGAAGTACCGGTTGGTCCGGAACTGCTCGGTCGCGTTGTAGACGCACTGGGTAACCCGATCGACGGTAAAGGTCCGGTCGAAACCAAACTGACCGACGCCGTAGAAAAAGTAGCACCGGGCGTTATCGCCCGTCAGTCGGTTGATCAGCCGGTTCAGATCGGTCTGAAAGCGATCGACGCCATGGTCCCGGTTGGCCGTGGTCAGCGTGAGCTGATCATCGGTGACCGTCAGATCGGTAAGACCGCTATCGCGATCGACGCGATCATCAACCAGAAAGACACTGGCATCAAATGTATCTACGTTGCCATCGGTCAGAAGCAGTCCACTATCGCCAACGTCGTGCGTAAGCTCGAAGAACACGGCGCTATGGACCACACCATCGTGATCGCAGCTGGCGCGGCCGATCCTGCAGCAATGCAGTACCTGGCTCCGTACGCGGGCGCGACCATGGGTGAATACTTCCGTGACCGCGGTGAAGATGCTCTGATCATCTATGATGACCTGACCAAGCAGGCGTGGGCGTATCGTCAGATCTCCCTGCTGCTGCGTCGTCCGCCGGGCCGTGAAGCTTACCCGGGTGACGTCTTCTACTTGCACTCCCGTCTGCTCGAGCGTGCTGCGCGCGTTAACGCCGACTACGTAGAAGAGTTCACCAAGGGCGAAGTGAAAGGCAAAACCGGTTCTCTGACCGCGCTGCCGATCATCGAAACCCAGGGTGGCGACGTTTCCGCGTTCGTTCCGACCAACGTAATCTCCATTACCGACGGTCAGATCTTCCTGGAAACCAGCCTGTTCAACTCCGGTGTACGTCCGGCGATCAACGCGGGTCTTTCCGTATCCCGAGTTGGTGGTTCCGCCCAGACCAAGATCATCAAGAAGCTTGGTGGTGGTGTACGTCTGGCACTGGCACAGTACCGTGAGCTGGCGGCATTCGCTCAGTTCGCTTCTGACCTCGATGAAGCTACCCGTGCTCAGCTCGAGCATGGTCAGGCTGTTACCGAGCTGATGAAGCAGAAGCAGTACTCGCCGATGTCCGTCGCTGAGATGGGCCTGAGCCTGTACGCGGCGAACGAAGGTTTCCTGAAAGGCGTGGAACTGGACAAAATCGGTGCTTTCGAAGCGGCTCTGATCTCCTACTTCAACAGCGAACACGCTGATCTGATGGCGAAGGTCAACGAGAAGGGCGATTACAACGACGAAATCGCTGCGTCCTTCAAAGCCGGCATCGAGAAGTTCAAGTCTACCCAAACTTGGTAAGTGCTCTGACAGAACCTTATGTCAGAGTCGGGGGCCGGTCCCTGACCGGCCTGTACTGAGACAAGTTTAATAGGCGGAACTATGGCAGTCGGAAAAGAGATTAAGACGCAAATCGCGAGCATCGGCAGCACGCGCAAGATCACCAGCGCCATGGAAATGGTTGCTGCGTCGAAAATGCGCAAGGCCCAGGATCGCATGCAGTCTTCACGTCCGTACGCCCAAAGCATCCGTGGTGTGGTTCAGCATCTGGCGAAAGCCAATCCTGAATACCGTCACCTCTACATGCAGGAGCGTGAGGTCAAGCGCGTCGGTTTCATTATCGTCGCTTCTGACCGCGGCCTCTGTGGCGGCCTGAACGTCAACATGTTCAAGGCAGCCATTGCCAAGATGAAGGAGTTCAAAGAGCAGAACGTCGAGATCGACATCTGTGCACTGGGCTCCAAGGCGATCAGCTTCTTCCGGAACTACGGCGGCAACGTCGTGGCAGCGAAAGGCGGCCTGGGTGATGCACCCGAGCTAGGCCAGCTGCTGGGCTCCGTGAAGGTGATGCTGGACAGCTTTGACGAAGGCAAACTGGATAAGTTGTACGTCGTGTCCAACGATTTTGTGAACACGATGACCCAGAAGCCCGCTGTTCAACAGCTGTTGCCGCTTCAGGCAGGTGAAGACGAAGAGAAGCTCAGCCACCACTGGGACTATCTGTATGAACCGGACGCGAAAGAGCTGCTGAATGGCCTGCTCAAACGTTATATCGAGTCTCTGGTTTACCAGGCAGTGGTTGAGAATAACGCCTGTGAACAGGCAGCACGTATGCTGGCGATGAAGAACGCAACAGACAACGCCGGCAACCTGATCGATGAGCTGCAATTGGTTTACAACAAAGCCCGTCAGGCGGCGATCACTCAGGAAATCTCCGAGATCGTCGGTGGTGCTGCTGCTGTTTGATGCAGTGAACAGGTTTAAATGTTAAGAGGATCCGAACATGAGTAGCGGACGTATTGTTCAGATTATCGGTGCGGTCGTCGACGTGGAATTCCCGCGTGACAGCGTACCGAAGGTTTACGACGCACTGGTCGTCGATAAAACCGGCCTGACACTGGAAGTTCAGCAGCAGCTGGGCGACGGTGTCGTACGAGGCATTGCAATGGGTCAGACCGAAGGCGTAGCCCGTGGTCTGGAAGTGTCCAATACTGGCGCACCGGTTTCCGTACCTGTAGGTATCGAAACTCTGGGCCGTATCATGGACGTACTGGGTAACCCGATCGACGAGTGTGGCCCGATCGGTGAACAGGAGCGTTATCCTATTCACCGTAAAGCACCGTCTTACGCTGATCAGGCTTCTTCCAACGAACTGCTGGAAACCGGCATCAAGGTTATCGACCTGGTTTGCCCGTTCGCCAAGGGTGGTAAGGTTGGTCTGTTCGGTGGTGCCGGTGTAGGTAAGACCGTAAACATGATGGAGCTGATCAACAACATCGCCCGTCAGCACTCCGGTCTGTCTGTATTCGCAGGTGTAGGTGAGCGTACTCGTGAGGGTAACGACTTCTACCACGAGATGCAGGAAGCTGGCGTTGTTAACGTCGAGCAGTTCGATCAGTCCAAGGTAGCGATGGTCTACGGTCAGATGAACGAGCCGCCTGGCAACCGTCTGCGTGTAGCCCTGACCGGCCTGACCATGGCTGAGAAGTTCCGTGACGAAGGTCGTGACGTACTGTTGTTCGTCGACAACATCTACCGTTACACCCTGGCGGGTACCGAGGTATCTGCACTGCTGGGTCGTATGCCTTCTGCGGTAGGTTACCAGCCGACACTGGCGGAAGAGATGGGCGTTCTGCAGGAACGTATCACCTCCACCAAGACCGGTTCTATCACTTCTATCCAGGCGGTATACGTACCGGCGGATGACTTGACTGACCCGTCTCCGGCGACCACCTTCTCCCACCTTGACGCGACCGTCGTACTGTCTCGTCAGATCGCGGAGCTGGGTATCTACCCGGCGATCGACCCGCTGGATTCCACCTCTCGTCAGCTGGATCCGCTGGTTATCGGTCAGGAACACTATGAGATCGCTCGTGGCGTGCAGTCTACCCTGCAGCGTTACAAGGAGCTGAAGGACATCATCGCGATCCTGGGTATGGACGAGCTGTCTGAAGAAGACAAGCAGATCGTATCCCGTGCGCGTAAGATCCAGCGCTTCCTGTCTCAGCCGTTCTTTGTAGCGGAAGTCTTCACCGGTTCTCCGGGTAAGTACGTATCGCTGAAAGACACCATTAGCGGCTTCAAAGGCATCCTCGAAGGTCAGTACGACGAGCTGCCGGAGCAGGCGTTCTACATGGTCGGTACTATCGACGAAGCTGTAGAGAAAGCTAAGAGCCTGTAAGCGGTTCCGTAGAAACCTTTAAGAGGTAACCAAGATGGCTATGACTGTTCATTGCGATATCGTGAGTGCCGAAGAAGAGATCTTCTCAGGCCTGATCGAATTCGTCTCCGCAACAGGTAGCCTGGGTGACCTGGGTATTTTCCCGGGTCACGCTCCGCTTCTGACGGAACTGAAACCAGGCCCTGTCGAGCTGCGCAAGCAGGGCGGTGAGGAAGACGTGTTCTACGTGTCCGGTGGTTTCCTTGAAGTACAGCCGCACAAGATTACGGTACTGGCAGATACTGCTGCCCACGCCGCTGATCTGAGTGAGGCCGCTGCTATCGAGGCCAAGAAACACGCAGAGCATGCAATGGCTGACAAGTCTGGCGAGTTTGAATACTCCCGGGCCGCCGCTCAGCTGGCGGAAGCTGCCGCGCAGCTCCGCACACTGCAGCAGATTCGTCGCAAATCGGGCAAATAAGCTCGTTGCAGCGATCAGGAAAGGCAGCTTCGGCTGCCTTTTTTATTTTTCCCTTCCGTTAAACTTTCCCCAGCACATGAAAGGGATTACCCAGTTGAGGTAATCTGCACCTGAGGCTCCTCCGTTCGTTACCGGGTCAGGGAATTGTCGCCGTGCCAGCAAAAGGGAAACTGCTCAAATTACTCACCTATGCCGTTATCGCCGTCGTTGCGCTGGTGTGGGTGCTTCGCTTCGATATCAAAGCCGCGCGGGACGATGCCCCGCCTCAGCCCGAGACTGAAGCCGCCAGTCTGATCTCCGTGCAGTTCAGCGAAAGTCGCGCGCTACCCTACACCAAAACCCTGGAGATACAGGGCCAGGTTGAACCTAACTACTCGGTTGATCTGCGTGCCGAAGTGGCAGCGCGCGTGCTGTCGCTGCCGGTAAGCAAGGGTGACCAGGTTGCCGAGGGGGACCTGCTGTTGCAGCTGGATCAGGATGCACGCAAGGCCCAGTTGGCTCAGGCCGAAGCGGACCTGCACTACAAACAGCAGGACCTGAGCGCCAATCAGCGTCTGGTGGATGCCGGTGGCAGTACGCGCAGTGATGTGCTGCGCCTGGCCAGCGAAGTAGCCGATGCAAAGCTGGTGCTGGAGGAGGCTCGTCTGGGGCTCTCCCGTACCCGTCCCGTTGCGCCGTTCAGCGGTGTTGTCGACCGCCTCGATGTGGACCCCGGCGATTACCTGAGTATCGGTGACAGCTGGGGACGCCTGGTGGACATCAGTACTCTGAAGGTTCGCGCCTGGGTGGCGCAGCAGGATGTGGCCGAACTGGCACTGGGCCAGAAGGTGAGGGTGCGTCTACTCGATGGCAGCCTTCTTGAGGGCGAGCTGAACTTTATCGCTTTCAGCGCCGACGAAGAGACTCGCAGCTACCAGATCGAAGCGATCGTACAGAACCCGGATGCCCGCCGTATCGCCGGTGCGAGTGCGTCGATGACTATCGATACCGGTGAGGTACAGGCACACCGGTTATCGGCGGCACTGCTGACGCTGGATGACCATAACCAGGTTGGCGTGAGAGTACTGGACGCCGACAACCGTGTTCATTTCCGCCCGGTGAAACTGCTCAGTGGCGAGATGACTCAGGCCTGGGTATCCGGGCTTGAGGAAGAGGAACGCCTGATTACCCTGGGTGCCGGTTTTGCCGAAGAGGGCCAGCAGGTCAATCCGGTCCCGCTTGAAGAGAGCGTGGAGCAGGGAAGCCGCTGATGAAAGCCCTGATCGAAGCCGCAATCGCCCGGGCCCGGGCGTCGGTACTGCTGCTGGTGCTGATTATCGCTGGCGGTCTGGTTGCCTTTCAGACCCTGCCGCGTGAGGCCAACCCCGATGTCACCATCCCCTATATCTATGTCTCGGTAACCCTGGATGGCGTCAGCCCCGAGGATGCCGAGCGTCTGCTGGTGCGGCCGCTGGAGCAGGAGCTGCGCTCGCTGGAGGGGATCAAGGAGATGACCTCCTTCGCCGCCGAGGGCCACGCCTCGGTGCTGCTGGAGTTCGATGCCGGCTTCGATCCGGACCTGGCGCTGCAGGATGTGCGCGACAAGGTGGACACGGTGAAAAGCGATCTGCCCTCGGAAGCGGACGAGCCCAGTGTCGATGAGATCAACATTTCCGAATTTCCTGTGCTGACTCTGGGGTTGTCGGGACCGATCGCGCCGGAGCAGATGGTCTATATCGCCCGGCAGCTACGCGACCATATCGAGGCGATTCCTGAGGTGCTCGAGGTCGATATCGGCGGTGATCGCGAGGATCTCCTGGAGATCACCGTGGATCCGCAGGTGCTGGCCGGCTACGGCGTCGATTACTCGAGCCTCTATTCGCTGGTCAGCAATAACAACCGCCTGGTGGCGGCTGGCAGCATCGACACCGGCTCCGGGCGACTGACGCTGAAGGTCCCCGGCGTGATCAGTGATCTTGAAGACCTGATGAGCATGCCGGTGAAGGTGGATGGCGATTCGGTGGTGACCTTTAACGAGGTGGCCAGCGTGCGCCGCACCTTCAAGGATCCCACCGGTTTCGCCCGCCTTAACGGCCAGCCGGCGCTGGTGCTTGAGGTATCAAAACGGGCAGGCGCCAATATTGTCGAGACCATCGATCAGGTAAAAGCCCTGCTGGCCGAGGCCGAGCCGTCGCTGCCGCAGGCGCTGAAGATCACCACGATCACCGATCAGTCCACCGAGGTGCAGGATCTGCTCACCGACCTGCTTAACAACGTGCTGACGGCGGTGATCCTGGTGCTGCTGGTGATGCTGGTGGCGATGGGCCCAAGGCCTGCGCTGCTGGTGGGGCTGACGATCCCGGGAGCCTTCCTGGCCGGGCTGCTGATGATCCAGCTGCTCGGTTTCACGCTGAACATTATCGTGCTGTTCTCGTTGATCCTGGTGGCGGGGATGCTGGTGGATGGCGCTATCGTCGTCTCTGAACTGGCGGATCGTAATCGGGAGCAGGGGCTCAATCCCAGCGCTGCCTGGAGCCAGGCGGCTATCCGCATGTCCTGGCCGGTGATCGCCTCTACGGCCACCACCCTGATGGTGTTCCTGCCGCTGCTGTTCTGGCCGGGTATCGTCGGTGAGTTTATGAAATACCTGCCGGCCACGGTGATCGTCTGCCTGCTGGCTTCGCTGGCGATGGCGCTGGTGTTTCTGCCGGTGCTGGGGAGTCTCGCCGGCGGCAAGGGCGCGGCGAAGCCACCGCAGCAGAACAGTCTGTCGCGTCGCTACCGCGCCTTTCTCGCCGCTCTGCTAAAGCGTCCTGCGCTGGCACTGGCGGCCAGCCTGGTTGTGATGCTGCTGGTGTACCTCACCTATGTCCGTTTCAATCACGGCGTGGAGTTCTTCCCGGAAACCGAGCCGGAATCCGCCCAGGTGCTGGTGCATGCCCGTGGGGATCTGTCGGTTTATGAGCGCGATGAACTGGTGCAGCGCGTGGAGCAGCGTCTGATGGGGATGCCGGAGATCGAGGCGCTTTACGCTCGCTCCCAGGTCAGCGCCGACAGCCAGCAGCAGGAGGATGTGATCGGAGTGTTGCAGTTCCAGTTTATCGACTGGGAGCAGCGCCGCCCGGCCACCCTGATTCTGCAGGATATGCAGCAGAGAACCGCGGATATGGCCGGTCTCAGTCTGGAGTTTCGCAAACAGGAGGATGGCCCCACCGAGGGCAAGCCGGTGCAGCTGCATTTTGTATCCAACGACAGCGAAGCCAGCTCCCGCGCCGTGGACCAGGTGCGCTTGCAGATGCAGCAGCTGGGCGGCTTTATCGATATCGAGGATGACCGCACCCTGCCGGGCATCGAATGGCGCCTGAACGTGGACCGCGAGGCGGCGGCGCGTTTCGGTGCCGACGTGGCCAGTATCGGCAACGCCATCCAGCTGGTGACCCAGGGACTGCTGCTGACCACCTACCGGCCGGCGGATGCCGATGACGAGGTGGATATCCGCGTGCGCCTGCCGCGGGACAAGCGCACCCTGGATCAACTGCGGCAGCTGACGCTGAACACCAGCCGAGGCCAGGTGCCCCTGTCGCTGTTTGTCACCCTGGAAACGGCGCAGAAAACCGGCGTCATCAATCATCGCGATGGCTCCCGTACGCTGACCCTGGAAGCCGATCTGGCCGAAGGCTACCGCCTGGATGAGCGCCTGGCGGCGCTGTCAGCGGCGGTAGATGATCTGCCGGAAGGTGTTGAGCTGGAGGTAGCCGGTGAGCAGGAGGATCAGCAGGAGGCGGCCACTTTCCTTGTTGGCGCTTTCCTGGTGGCGCTGCTTCTGATGACGCTGATCCTGGTGGTGCAGTTCAACAGCTTTTACCAGACGCTGCTGGTGCTGTCGGCGATCGTGTTCTCCACCGCCGGCGTGCTGATCGGGCTGCTGGTGAACCAGCAGTCGTTCGGCATCGTCATGGTGGGTATGGGCGTCATCGCCCTGGCGGGGATCGTGGTGAACAACAACATCGTCCTGATCGATACCTACAACCAGCATATCAACGACGGTTATTCACCCTTTGATGCGGCGCTGGAGACCGGCTGCCTGCGCCTGAGGCCAGTGCTGCTGACCGCACTGACCACGGTGCTCGGTTTGATGCCGATGGTACTGGGCATCAACGTGAACCTGCTGGAGCCCAGCCTGGGGCTGGGCGCTCCGTCGACGCAGTGGTGGACCCAGCTTTCCAGCGCTATCGCCGGTGGTCTCGCCTTTGCGACCTTCCTGACGCTGCTGCTGACTCCCTGCATGCTGGTGCTGGAGTCCAACCTGCGCCAGTGGCTGCGCCGTCGCCTGGCGGGTTAGTAAAACCAGCTATCAGTAGCCAACGGTAAAGCGAGACTTCAGATTAGCCGGTTTTTCCAGCTCATCGACCAGGGCGATGGCGAAGTCCTCGAAGGAGATGCTGGAGCCGTTCTCGTTGACCAGCAGCTCGTCTTTGCCGAGGCGGAAGCTGCCGGTGCGCTCACCGGGCACGAACATCGCTGACGGCGACAGGAAGGTCCACTCCAGATCGTCCACCTGCTTCAACTGATCGAAGAAGACCGCGCCGGCACTGGCTTCGGGTTTGTATTCTTCCGGGAAGTCCGGCTGATCGATAACGCGTTCGCCGTTGGGCACCAGCAGGGAACCTGCACCGCCGACCACCAGGTAGCGCTTCACGCCGGATCCGCGCACCGCTGCGACCAGGGTGTCAAAGTCGGCATCGAGAAAACGTACGGCGCTGATCACCGCATCATGGTCGCGCAGAATATCTGCCAGGGCGGCGCTGTCATTGAGGTCAGCGGCAACGCTGCTGACGCCCTCAAGCGCCGGGATTTTGTCGATATGGCGGGCAATGGCAGTGACCTTATGGTGACGGTCGCTGAGTTCTTTCAGGAGGCGGCTGCCGACATTGCCGGAGGCGCCGATAAGAGCAACATTAGGCATGGTATTTCTCCACAAAGGGCTAGGTTTTTTGGTAGTCTATTTTGTAGACCTATGGCTAACCTTAGGCCTGTAGAGATCAGCAAACAAGAAGTCACCCGAGCCTGACCAGGTCACTGCGCGCTGACCTGCTGTGTTGCTGGGATAAACCGCAATCGCGCGCAGGCCAGAGTAAGCCGTCAATAAATCTTTCTGAGGAGGTAGACGCATGCCCCTTTCCAAGAGCCTGAACTTTGAGCAGCCCTGCCCGATACGCGATGTACTCGACCGTATCGGCGATCAATGGAGCCTGCTGGTGCTGCACTCGCTGCAGGGGGAGCCGCGCCGCTTTAACGAGTTGCTGCGCGAGATCGGTGATATCTCCAAGCAGATGCTGTCGAAAACACTGAAACGTCTGGAGCAGGATGGTTTTGTCACCCGCACACTCTATGCCGAGGTGCCGCCCAGGGTGGAATACGCGCTGACCGAGCTGGGCAGTTCTTTTCTGGTGCCTATGCAGCAGTTGGTGGACTGGGCGAAAGCGAACCATGGCGGCATCGTTGAGGCGCGCCAGACCTACACGCCCGCCGACAACAGCTGGCAGCAGCCGCGCTGAGACAGTCGCTGCGAAGTGCTAGAGCAGGCGCCAGAGAGTATCGAAGACGATCTGCTGCGCGGCGGCCACCTCCCGGGAGTCGATCACCACGGCGGTGGGGTAGTTGTCCGAGGCCAGCGAGATGATCGCGCAGCGGGGCGGGTAGATTGCGATATAGGCGGCATCCACCGGCCCCTCGGTGCGGATCCATTTACGCTCCGACAGTTCGGCACTTTCACCGCCATCGCCGATGGCGATAACGCGAACCCGGATATTGCGGGCGATCCGCTGGGCGGTAAAGGTGGGAAAGGGGCGGTAGAGGTGCGGCCGGATCGGCTTTGACGAGAATACCGAGTAGACCGGATTCTCTTCTGCGCTGACACGATTGAGGATATCGCGCAGTACCTGCTCGATACCGGCGTCGCCCTCGAAAAACTGTACGTTGGCGGCGCTGAAGTCGGGTTTGAGGTGATGCAGATCGGGAATGATCCGGTTTTTCAGCTGTCCCATCGCCAGCTCGAGCCGCTTCTGCTTCTCTTCGGCCAGCTGCAGCAGCACCTCCGGTTCGCGGGCGCTGAAGTAACGTCGTCGTCCTTTCGGCAGATAAGTGACAACGCCCTGTTGCTGCATCGCTTTCAGGCACTCGTAAGTGGTGCCGCGATTGACGCCGGCGCGTTCGGCTATAGTACGTATGGCGCTTGGCCCGAGGGCCAGCAGAGCACGGTAGATGGCGACGGAGCGCGCGTCGAGGCCAAGCTGGGAGAATATCTCCTGATCCATTTTGTCAATTTTCCTATGACAAAAGCTATTGGAACGATTCTGCGCATTCTGTAAATTGCGGTCAAATTGAGAATACCGGATCGATGTCCAGATTCAGGAGCGAATCTGTATATCGATCCACCACACGGGAAAACCGATGAAGATTGATGTTGTGATTCTGGCGGCGGGCCAGGGCAGTCGAATGAAATCCTCCCTGCCGAAGGTGATGCACCCGGTCGGCGGCAAGCCGATGGTGCAGCACGTGATCGATGCCGCCCGCGCACTGGAAGGCGATGTACACCATCATGTGGTCGTCGGTCATGGCGCTGACCGGGTGCGCGAAGCCCTGGCGAGTCAGCCGCTTCACTTTGCTCTGCAGGCGGAACAGCTCGGTACCGGCCATGCGGTGGCCCAGGCGATGCCTGAGATCGATGAAGAGAGCCAGGTACTGGTGCTGTACGGCGATGTGCCGCTGATCGCCGCTGAAACCCTGGATGCGCTGGCGCATATCTCCGCCCGCGGACACCTGGGGCTGCTCACCGTCACCCTGGACGACCCCACCGGCTATGGCCGCATCCTGCGCAACGATGTGGGCGAGGTCACCGCCATTGTCGAGCATAAGGATGCCAGCGAAGCGCAGCGCGCGGTGCGCGAGGTGAATACCGGTATCCTGTCGCTGCCGGCGCGCTACCTGCATGAATGGCTGCCGCTGCTCTCCTCCGATAACGCCCAGGGCGAGTATTACCTCACCGACGTGATTGCCATGGCGGCGGAAAGCGGCGTGCGCATCGAGGCGATCCAGCCGCAGCATGAGCAGGAGGTGCAGGGCGTCAACAACCGTTCACAGCTGGCGGCTCTGGAGCGCTGGTATCAGCGTAACCTGGCGGAACAGCTGATGGCCGATGGCGCGACCCTGGCCGATCCCGCCCGTGTCGATATCCGTGGCTCAGTGACAGTGGGGCCGGACTGTTTTATCGATATCAATACCCTGTTCCAGGGCAAGGTCGAGCTGGCCGAGAACGTTCATATCGGCCCCAACTGCGTGATCATCGACAGCCGCATCGGCCCGGGCACCCGGATCGAGGCGAACTCCATTGTTGAGGGCACCGTTGTCAGTGCCGAGGCGAGCGTAGGGCCCTTTGCCCGCCTGCGTCCAGGCACAGAGCTGGCCGAGCGTACCAAGGTCGGCAACTTCGTCGAAACCAAGAAGGCGGTGATCGGCGAGGGCAGCAAGATCAACCACCTCAGCTATGTCGGCGATGCCAGGGTCGGCAGGGACGTTAACGTGGGTGCGGGCACCATTACCTGCAACTACGATGGCGTCAATAAATCCCTGACAGAGATCGGCGATGGTGCCTTTATAGGCTCCAACACCGCGTTGGTGGCGCCGGTCAGCGTCGGCAAAGGTGCCACCGTGGGCGCTGGTTCAACGGTCACCAGGCCGGTGGATGATGAGGAGCTGGCCGTGGCCCGTGGCAAACAGAAGAACATTCAGGGCTGGAAACGGCCGCAGAAGCGCAGCTAAGGAGCAGATCAGATGTGTGGAATCGTAGGCGCCGTTGCTGCGCGCCAGGTATCGGGAATCCTGCTGGAAGGACTACGTCGCCTTGAGTATCGCGGTTATGACTCCGCCGGTATGGCGCTCTGGGATCAGGGCCATATCGAGCGGGTACGCCGTATCGGCAAGGTACAGGCGCTGGCCGAGGGGCTGCAACAGCATCCGCTCAAAGGCACCCTGGGCATCGCCCACACCCGCTGGGCCACCCACGGTGCCCCCGCTGAGCGTAACGCCCATCCGCACATGTCCGGCGAGCGTCTGGCGGTGGTGCATAACGGCATTATTGAGAACTTCGAGCTCCTCAAGGAGGAGCTGATCGACTCGGGTTACCAGTTCAGCTCCGAAACCGATACCGAAGTCGTTGCGCACCTGATCGACCGCGAGGTGCGCTCCGGCGAGACGCTGCTCGATGCCATGCGCAACGCCATGGCACGGCTTGAGGGAGCCTTCGCCCTGGGCGTTATCCATATGGATTATCCGGATCAGCTGCTCACCGCCCGCAAGGGCAGCCCGCTGGTGATCGGCGTGGGTATCGGCGAGAACTTTATCGCCTCGGATCAGCTGGCGCTGCTGCCGGTGACCGACCGTTTCATGTTCCTGGAAGATGGCGATATCGCCTGCCTGACACCGGAAAAGATCAGCGTCTGGGATAGCGCCAACCATCCGGTTGAACGCCCCGTCAGCCGTTTCGAGCATGGTGCCGGCAGCGCCGAGAAGGGCGAGTTCAAGCACTTCATGCTCAAGGAGATCTACGAGCAGCCTGCGGTGATGAAGGCGGTGCTCGAAGGCCGTATCAACAAGGGACACCTGCTGGAGCAGGCGTTCGGCAGCGAGGCGGGCGCGCTGTTTGATCAGGTGAAACAGGTGCAGATCATCGCCTGCGGCACCAGTTACCACGCCGGCATGATCGCCAGCTACTGGATCGAGCAGCTGGTGGGAATTCCCTGCCGCGTGGAGGTGGCCAGCGAATTTCGCTACCGCCCGGTGGTGATGCCCCAGGGCACGCTGCTGCTGACCCTGTCTCAGTCCGGCGAAACCGCCGATACCCTGGCGGCCCTGCGTGAAGTGAAGGACCGGGTGATCGGCACCCTGGCGATCTGCAACGTGCCGGGCAGCTCCCTGGTGCGCGAATCCGACCTGTCGCTGATGACCAATGCAGGCCCCGAGATCGGCGTGGCGTCCACCAAGGCGTTTACCTCCCAGCTGGTGGCGCTGATGCTGACCACCCTGGCACTGGGACGTCGTACCGGCCTCAGCGCCAAGCGCGAGCAGGAGATCCTGGCCGAGCTGCAGCAGCTGCCCGAGCTGCTTGAAAAGCTGCTGGCGCTGGACCCTGAGATCGAGGCGATGTCCGCGGCGTTTGCCGAGAAACACAACGCCCTGTTCCTGGGCCGTGGCACTCTTTATCCGGTAGCGATGGAGGGCGCGTTGAAGCTCAAGGAGATCTCCTACATCCACGCCGAGGCCTACCCGGCCGGCGAGCTCAAGCACGGGCCGCTGGCGCTGGTGGACAAGGATATGCCGGTGGTTACCGTGGCGCCGAACAACGCCATGCTGGACAAGCTCAAGGCGAACCTGCAGGAGGTGCGCGCCCGCGGCGGCGAGCTATTCGTCTTTGCCGGACAGGATCAGAGTATCAAGCAGCAGGATGGCATCTCGGTAATTCGCCTGCCGGCGATCCCGACGCTGCTGGAACCGATCGCCTATACGCTGCCGCTGCAGTTGCTCTCCTACCACGTAGCGGTGCTCAAGGGCACCGATGTGGATCAGCCGCGTAACCTGGCCAAGTCCGTTACCGTGGAGTGATCCAGCGCGCAGCTCTTCTGAACACTGCCTTGAAAGGCAGGTTGTTCAGGAGGGCTGTGTAGCTTCCTGTGTAGTTTCTTGTGTAGTTTCTGGCCGGATTCTCAGGCTGGCCTCCAGGTGAGTGATCAGCGCCTGCACTTTCACCGAATGTTCCCGGTTTTTCTGCCAGACGATATGCAGCGGCAATCCCTCAATGGCCAGCTGCGGCATTATCGGTACCAGGCTGCCGCTGCTGATCTGCGGCTCCACCAGCCAGGTGGCCAGTTGCGCAACTCCCATACCCGCCTCGACGGCCGCCACCTGCGCCTCGGCCTCGCCGACGATTAAACGCCCTTCCACCTGTTGCCGCGATACCCGCGAATGCTCACCCCTGATCCGCCAGGGACCGACGCTGCCATCGCCCCTGGCGTAAAGCACGGCGTCGAGCTCAAGCAGCTGCTCGAGAGTCTCGGGCGTGCCATTGCGCGCAAGAAAGCCGGGCGATGCGCAGAAGATCAGCTCCTCATGGCCGAGATAGCTGTGTCCGACGGAGCTGGGCCAGGAGTCGCTGCCGCCTATTCTTACCGCCAGGTCCAGGCCATCCTCGGCCAAGTCGACAAAACGATCGGTAAAGGAGATCTGCGGCCTGACCTGGGGGAGCTGTTTGGCGAACTCCAGCAGTGCCGGCAGTGCCTGCAGCCGGCCGAAGGTGGAGGGGAGGCCGATGCTGAGGCGTCCCGAGGGGATCGGCTCTGCGGCTGCCAGGCGGTGTTCTATCTCTTCGACCTCATCCAGCACTCGCCGGCAGACCTGGTAAAAGGCATGGCCGGCATCGGTCAGCTCCAGGCGACGTGTGGTTCTGTCGAACAGCTGCTTTTGCAGCCGCTCCTCGAGCCTTGCCACCGCTTTGCCCACCGCAGAGTTGGTCAGGCTCAGCCGTTCGGCGGCAGCGGTAAAGCTGCCGGCATCCGCCACGGTGACAAAGGTATCCAGGCCTTTCAGGCGTTCAGAAGATCTCATGGTCGATAGTAGGTGGAATTAAATTCCAGAATAGTCAGGAAATAATATCGAAGAGTAGACGTTAGATCCAATATAGAATGGGCGCAAATTTTTAAGTCATTAAACTGCTAAGCCTTTAAACGCCTGGGCCTTCAAACCCCTCAGTTTTCAAAACGCTAAGCCTTCAAACCACTAAGTCATCAAATCAGCGAGCCATATCGTTTCAGACGCTACGCATTAAGCGTCTCGTGTAAGGCCTTTCAATTAAGGAGTTTCGTACCATGTCTACAAGTCGTGCGCTGGAGGGAGAAGTCCCGGCGCAGGGGGATGCCTCCCACGGCAACGCGTTATCCATCGTTATTCTTGCGGTGGCGGCGTTCGTTATTGTCACCACGGAGTTTTTGATTGTCGGTCTCCTGCCGGCGTTGTCCCGGGATCTGGGTATCTCCGTGGCCACCGCCGGGCAGCTGGTTACCCTGTTTGCCGTCGTGGTAATGCTCTGCGGCCCCTTTTTGACCGCCACGCTGGCGCACCTGAACCGCAAGAAGCTGTTTATCTCCATCCTGTTGCTGTTTACCGGCGCCAATGCGCTGGCGGCAGTCGCGCCCAATATCTGGGTGCTCTCTCTGGCGCGTCTGATCCCGGCGATGGCACTGCCGCTGTTCTGGGGGACGGCCAGTGAGACTGCGGCGCAGATCGCCGGCCCCGAGCGGGCGGGCAGGGCGGTGTCCCAGGTATATCTGGGTATCTCCGCGGCCATGCTGCTCGGTATTCCTCTGGGCACCCTGGCCGCCGATGCCATCGGCTGGCGTGGTGCCTTTGCGCTGCTTGCGGCGCTGTCGCTGCTGATTGCGCTGCTGATCTACCTGAGCATGCCGACGGTGAAGACCAACGAGCGCGTGGCTGCCTCGCACCAGGCGCGTATTCTCAAAGATCCCTATTTCCTCGGTAATGTGGCGCTGTCGGTGCTGGTATTTACCGCGATGTTTGCCGGCTATACCTACCTGGCCGAGGTGCTCGAGTCCTCCGCCGGCATCGCTTCCGGCCAGGTCGGCTGGTGGCTGATGGGGTTTGGTGCTGTGGGCCTGATCGGTAACTGGCTGGGCGGTCTCTGGGTAGACCAGAAGCCGCTGCTGAGCACCGCGCTATTCTGCCTGCTGCTGGCGCTGGGTATGGCCGGGAGCATGGCGCTGGTGGAAGCTCCCTTGTGGTTCGCGCTGGCGCTGGGTGTCTGGGGTATCGCCAACACGGCGCTCTATCCGCTCTGTCAGGTACGGGTAATGAAAGCGGCCTCGGGGGCTCAGGCGCTGGCGGGTACTATCAATGTTTCCGCGGCGAATGCCGGGATAGCGCTGGGCGCGATAATCGGTGGCGTGGCCATCTCTGTCTGGGGTGTGGCCAATATTGGCTACCTGTCTGCAGCGCTTGCTCTCGCGAGTGCCGTCGTCGCTCTGCTGGTATCCCGGCTTAAGCCGGCCTGAGCATAAGCCCGCGGGTTCTGGCCCGCGGCCTCAGGGTGTTGGCGGTAGCTCGAGCCATAGATTCAGGGCTTCGCTGATACGTTGTACTGACAATGGTTTGGTCAGGAAGTCGTTCATTCCTGCGTCCATGCAGGCCTGGCGGTCCTCCTCCATGGCGTTGGCGGTCATGGCGACAATCGGGATCTGGCGATAGGCCTTGTCCCGCGCCGCCCGGATCGCGCGAGTCGCCTCGACGCCGCTCATCACCGGCATCTGCATATCCATAAACACCAGGTCGTAGCGCTTCTGCTCCAGGGCATCGACGCCTTCCTGGCCGTTGTTCGCCACATCCACCTGGCAGCCCAGCTTTTTCAGCAGACCAACGGCAACCTTCTGGTTGATCAGGTTGTCCTCCACCAGCAGTAGCTGCGGCGGCGATATCTGCTCTCCGGCCTCCGATATGGGACCGGTCTGCACGGCAGCACTTCCCTGTGTGGGCCCTGATTGTGGTTCTGGATCGGGCTCTAAGTGCGGTTCTGCAGGCCGTTGAGGCGCTGTATCCAGGGTATCGGCAACAACCTGCTGGCTCAGGGTGAAGCGGGCGGTAAACCAGAAACGGGAGCCCTTGCCCTGCTCACTCTCAACGCCGATATCGCCGCCCATCATGTCGCTGAGTCGCTTGCAGATCGCAAGGCCCAGTCCGGTACCGCCGTGGGTGCGGGTGGTCGATGAGTCCACCTGGGAAAACTGCTGGAACAGGCGGTCGAACTTGGCGCGGGGAATACCGATTCCGCTGTCGCTGACGATAAATTTCAGCAGTACGCTGTCGCCGTTGCGCGCAAGTGTTTCGACCTCGACGCGCACCTGTCCTGCCTCGGTGAACTTGATCGCGTTGCCGGTCAGATTGTTGAGTATCTGGCGCAGCCTGCCGGGATCACCGCACAGCAGTCGCGGCACATTGGCGGATATCGCAAAGCTGAACTCCAGCCCTTTTTGCTGTGCCGCCAGTGTCAGGGTCTGGGCAAAGTGGTCAAGCAGAGTGTAGAGGTCGAAATCGATCTGCTCTATATCCAGCTTGCCCGCCTCGATCTTGGAGATATCGAGGATATCGTTGAGCAGCACCAGCAGCGCGTCGGCACTGTGCTGAATCGTGTGCGCATAGTCCTGCTGCTCGCAGTTCAGGCCGCTTTGCAGCAACATCGTATTCATGCCGATGATGCCGTTCATCGGTGTGCGGATCTCGTGGCTCATGGTGGCGAGAAACTCGCTTTTCGCCCGGCTGGACTGCTCGGCCGCCAGTTTGGCATCAACCAGCTCACGCTCCACCAGCTTGCGCTCGGTGATATCGCGCAGGATGGCGATGCACATCAGCCCGTCGGCGGTTTCATAGGGCGAGAGTGCCACCTCGATAGGAAACTCGCGCCCCTGTTTGTCCTCGGCAAACAGGGAGGAGGTCTGACTGCCCATCTGTCGTACCCTGGGAGCCGCAAAAAAGCTGGCCAGGTGCGCGGCGTGTCCGCTGCGCAGGCGCTCGGGCAGCAACATGCTGATATCCCGCCCGATAAACTCCTCCTTGGTGTAGCCGAACAGCTCGCTGGCGCGTCGGTTAACCACCTTTATGCGGCCGCTTCTGTCCACTGTGAACAGAGCATCGGGGGTCGATTCCACCAGGCCGGTCAGCAGCACCTCACGGCCTTTTATCTCCTCCAGCAGTTCAGTGATCCGGCCGGCACTCTCGAAGCGCGCCTGACTCTCACGGTGCACGGTAATCAGCATCATGCCGATCATGATGAACACGGCCAGACCGATCACCAGCGACAGGGTGACCGGGTCGAAGCCGTTGCTTACCGTTTGGCTCAGGTTGCCGATCTCGAAATAGGCCGCGGTCATCGCTGTGTAGTGCATTCCGGACACGGCCAGGCCCAGCACCAGGGCGGAGAGCAGCAGGCTGATCTGCCCCGGCAAACGCAGCTGCCCGAGTACCCCGGTACGCAGCCAGAAAGCGGAAATTGAGAGCAGCACTGCGACGAGGATGGAGAGGGTAAACAGACCCGGGTCGTAGCGCAGATAGGCGTCCATGCGCATCGCTGCCATGCCAGTGAAGTGCATCAGCCCTATGCCGCCGCCGAACAGGGTGCCGCCCAGCAGCAGGTCGCGCTTGCGTGATTGACCGGCGGTGATAAAGCGCAGCGCGTAGATACCGGCGAGAACGCCGGGCACCATCGACAGGGCGGTGGCCCAGGGGCCGTAACTGATATTGCAGGGCAGGGAAAACCCCAGCATACCGATAAAATGCATCGACCAGATGCCGACACCAAAGCCGATGCCGCCCAGAATCAGCAGCATCCTGCGGCTGCGTCCCGGAGCGGCCTGTTCGGACAGTTGCACCACCAGCAGCGACACATAGGCGGCAAACACCGCGATGGCGATAGAAAGAGCCACCAGTCCGGGGTCGTATTGACCGACGTACAGACGGCTGGGGTCGGGTGTGCCGGTCAGAAAAGACAGAGGCTGAAAGTGTATGTCCATGATGGTGTGTTCCCGCGAATCGTTCTCTCCCGCCTGCGCATGCAGCGCCATCGCCGGCTTAAAACATGCACGCAGCAGGCTAGTTTAAAAAGTTCGCTTGGTTCATCATGTGGAAATAGCGGATCTGAGCATATTTTTCTAATTATTCCTCGCTCTCAAAGACTGACACTGCGTTAGTTCAAGATAGACCTGTTCGGGCGAAGCTGGGTCTTGCGCTAAAAATATACAAATTCTCTTATAAAGTGTATCTGGACGGTAACATTTATGATGAAATATTCATCAGAGGTTATCATTCATCCCCTGCCTCTTGGCGCTTTTGCCGTTTTGGCGGGGAACTTGCTTATCTTCATACCGCTCCTAATGGGACGGGTCCTCTATCGAGTCGACCACCGGCTGATCTTCTGCAAAAGGTTTTATACATGACGGAAAAGTTTATACGCGACGCGCTGATTCTCTGGACCACCATCGATCCGATCGGCACGCTGGCGATCTTTTCCGCGCTGACAGCCCATATGACGGCCACCGCAAGGCGCCGTACGGCCATCAAGGCCACGATCTATGCCACTGTTATCCTGTTCTTCTCCATCGTCGTGGGTCAGCTGCTGCTGTCCGCCATGGGCATCCGCCTGATCTCGCTGCAGCTCGCGGGTGGTCTGATCCTGTTCCTGTTCGGTCTGAAGATGATCTTTGGCGATATGAACAAGGATGCGCGCAAGGTGGAGGATGCGGGGCACGATATCGCGGTGTTCCCGCTGGCGGTGCCCTCCATCGCCACGCCGGGCGCGATCATGGCGGTGATCCTGATGACCGATAACCATGTCTACTCCATCCCCACCCAGATCGGCACCACGCTGATCATGCTGGCGATCATGCTGGTGACCTTCCTGCTGATGCTGGCGGCGGGGCCGATTATCCGGGTGATCGGTAATAACGGTTCGGCGATCCTGGTGAAGGTGATGGGGATGATCCTGACCGCGCTTTCCATCGAGTTCGTGATGGAGGCGCTGAAAATTTCCCAGTGGATCGGCGGCGACTCAATTACATCCGCCGGTTGAGCCAATAGAGCGACGTGCAAAGCGTCAGTGTCGTTCAGCCGGGTATCCGGGTTTACTCTGGGGTGAGGGTGGTGAACTTGGGCTCCGGGCGGCTCCAGAGCCAGCTGGCGACCAGGATCATGCTGCTCATTGCCAGGCAGACCCAGAGACCGAAGCCCAGCGTCAGGGCCAGAATCAGACCGCTGAGCGCCATGCTCAGGCTGGCGAGCCATTTGGCCCGGCGCGGTACTGCGCGCTGTTCCTGCCAGTTTCTCAGGTGTTCGCCGTAAACCGGATGGTTGAGCAGCCAGTCGTGCAGCTGTGGCCAGCCCCGGGCGGCGGCCCAGAGGGCCAGCAGCAGAAAAACGGTGGTGGGCATGCCGGGCAGCACCGCGCCGATCATCCCCAGGGCCACGAACAACAGGGCGAGCAGTCGCCACGCCAGCCTGATCAGCATCGACTCAGGCGCCGGCCGTTTTAGTGGCATTCTGTTCCAGAGGCATCAGAGTTCCAAAGGCATTAAAGTTTCGGCGTTGGCGAATACAAAGGCGAGCGCATTTTCCGCACCCTTCATCGCTTCACCGCGCTGCTCGTCGCTCAATGGCAGAGCATCCAGCTGCTGTTTGAAATTGAGCCAGTGGCGACCGCGGCCGTCGGCGTGACCGGCCAGATGTCGTGCACCCTTCTCCTCCGAGAGTCCCAGATCCTTCTTGGCGTGACGCAGCAGGATAGCAGCGCCCAGGGATGAGCCCTGGTGGGCGTAAAGCCAGCCGATCGCCTCTGCATCGCTAATCGGATGAGAGTCAGCCGCCTGCTGACGGTCGCACTCGATCTGCTCGTCGGGCAGGGATAGATCGGCGCAGTCCTGCAGAATTGGCTCCAGCCTGCCGCGCTGCTCAAGATCCGGCAGCCACTGCTTGAGCTGCTCGCGCTGATAGAGCGAAGCGGTGGCGTAGTTCAGCCGCAGCTGCATACGCAGGAAGGGCAGATAGCGCTCGATAGCGCCAAAGGGCTCAAACTCCATGATGCGGCGGTCCAGCCGTTCATGGGTGCCGGAGGTGTGTGATTTCAGTGCCTCGCTCAGCGGCGCCTGGGCGGTTTGTGTCTGTTCCATCGGGTGATCCTCGATCCATATCCTTGGGGTCTATATCTGATTAACGAACGAGGCGGGTCATATCCGTAATCAGCCGGCCCGGTTTTCATCGCGAAGCGCCCGCAGCTGCTTGCGGTAACGCGACTTTTCACTGGCCTTGCCCCAGGCGTCGTAGAGCGTTATCAGGTTATTCAGCACCGTCTCCAGCGCCGCCGTATCGGCATTTGCCCGGCGCAGTAGCTGCAGGGATTGGACGAAATGGGGTTCGGCGTCGCTGTAGGCTTTTTGCTGATAGAGCAGGGCGCCGATACGGCCCTCGGTATTGCCACGCTGGATAAGATCGGCGTTGCCTGACGCCTGCGCAGCGTCCTGCTTAGAGTCCTGCTCTGGCCCCGGCATCAGTGCCAGGCTCTGGCGGAAGTAGTCCAGCGCTTCGTCCCGCTGCTTTCTTATCTCACTGACAACACCCAGGTTGCCGAGGATCGCGGCCCGGGCGCTTTGGCTTTGCGCCGTCTCGCTGGCCCCGGTGTCGCCCAGCCGCTCCAGCCGGGCCAGAGCGTCTTGCAGC
Organism: Marinobacterium lutimaris; assembly: GCF_900108065.1. Classification (GTDB taxonomy): domain Bacteria; phylum Pseudomonadota; class Gammaproteobacteria; order Pseudomonadales; family Balneatricaceae; genus Marinobacterium_D; species Marinobacterium_D lutimaris. Next base: position 194,970 of record NZ_FNVQ01000006.1, read on the forward strand.
AGTTGCTCGGCCTTGTCGATTTCATCCTCTTTCGCTTCACCGCCCTGCAACATCGATTGCGCCTGCACATAGAGGTTGATCACGCCGGCCAGCGACAACTCGCCGGAGCGTTCGCGGATCTGCTGGGCCTCGGCACGCAGCGCGACGCTGTCCTGCTGCGGCAGCTGCTCTTCGATGAGCTGGGCCATCCGCTCCAGGGTCTCGGCGCGGCGGGTATCCTCTTCCGACAGGGTGTGGGACTCCCTGTCGCGCTGTTGCTCCAGCACGGCGAGCGCCTCACTGGCGGCGCCTCGGGCGCTGTAAAGCTGCGCCAACTGGTAGCTCAGCTGGCGCCGGTTTTCCTGAAAAGAGTTATAGAAGTCGCTCTCTGCCGAGGTCTCCAGCGCGCTGCGTGCGACCTCGATGGCTGCCTCGGGTTGACCCTGCTGCAGCAGCGCGCTTAACCCCAGTGCGCCCTGTAGCCGGGCTGCCATCTGCTCTGGGTGTTGCCGGTAGATCGCCAGCGCCTGGCGGTAGGCATCGATCGCTTTGTCCGTCTGGCCCGCGCTTTCAGCCAGGCCCGCCAGGTTCAGCAGCAGCCGGGCCTGGGCCACACTATCGCTGCCGCGGGCGCGCCCGTTCAGCACGAGTGCCCGCTGTTGGGTTTCCAGGGCGCTGTCGCTCTGGCCCTGCGCCATCTGTACATAGGCCAGCAGGCTCAGGCTTGCGGCCTCAAAGGCGGCGCCATTATCGGCCCTGCGTGCCCGGGCGATGGCGCGTTGCAGCAGGGTCTCGGCCTTGGCGTAGTCGCCGCCCTGGTAGGCGGCCTGTGCCTGCTGCTGCAGTGGCTGCCAGTTATCCGCAGCGTCGGCGTTGAGGCACAGCAGTATCAGTAATGCGGCGAAAAAAGAGGTGCGAATCATCATGGTCAGAAGCGTTTTTCCAGTTTCAGGCTGACGCGGTTCTGGTCGTAGTTGTAGAGCCAGTCCACGTTGCTGTCGTTACTGCGGTGGGTGAGGTTCAGGCTGGGGTAGAAGCCGGCCAACTCAAGCCGCGGCGCTTTCAGGATCAGGGTGTAGTTCTGCTCGGTGTCACTGCGCTTCTCGCCGAGGATGGGGCTGTAGCTGGCGTACTCGCGCTGGCGCCGGGAAACCAGCAGGGTGGCATCGATACCGACGTCAAACTGCTTGGAGGCACCGACCCTGAGCCCCGGCTGGCGGTAGGCGTAGATCGATTCACTGGCCTGGCGATAGAGCCAGTCGACCCCGGCGAACAGCACCCAGTTGTCCGGCAGCTGATGCCAGTAGGTGGCGTTGGCCGAATAGGAGGGGCCGTTGTAATGGCGGTAGCGCTCGCTGCGGTAGTCCAGGTATTGGTACTCGCCCTCCAGCTTGAAAAACTGCGTCGGCGAGAGGTGGCGCATCCACTCCGCATGCAGGCCCCAGGCGCCGTAAAGGCTGTCGTTGGCGTAGCGCGAAAACTCGAACGAGGGGGCGATGCGGATCTGGTCATCCAGATCCTGGTAGCGATAACCGAACTCTGCGGTCAGGGTGCTCTCGTCGTAGTCGGGCGTTTCCTCGTAGCTCTGGCCGTAAAGCAGCGAGCGGAAATAGACGCCGTGGTGGCCCGACAACGGCATCTGTTTGTTGAGCGTGGCCTCGTAATCGATCCCTGTCGATGTGACCGCATCCGGTATCCGGCGCTCGTAGAAACATTGGCCGGCGTAGGAAAGCAGGCAGGTGCGGCTTTCGGATGACTGGTTGAGGTTGTCGTTCCAGGTCGGTCCGAACGCGATGGAGCCGTTCCAGGCACGGCGCTGCGTCAGCGCGGCGCGAAAGTGCCCGACGGTGCTGCGTACGCCGTCCTGGCGCCTGTCCAGCGGATCCAGGCTGAGCTCTATCTGTTTGAACAGCGTCTCGGCCTCTGCATCCTTGTGGTTTTCAAACAGTATCCGTGCAAGCTCCAGGCGGGCGGGCAGAAAGCCGGGGTTCAGCTCCAGCAGGCGGCGATACTGCTGCTCGGACTCTTCCATATCGCCGCGCACCCGCGCCAGGGCGCCACGGGCGTAGGCCAGCAGCAGCGGGTCGGCGTTGGGCAGGGTTTCATACTCCTGCATAAAGGCGAGTACGGCGCTCCACTGCTTGCGCTGCAGCGACAGATAGATGGCGCGGCCCAGGTCGCTGGCGTTTTTACCCACGGAGTAGCGCTTGCCATCGATCACAAGTTGGGGCCGTTTGCCGGGCAGGTAGTCCTCATCGGCCAGCAGCTCACGTTCGGTCTCGCGGTTCTGGCGCTCGATGGACTGGTTCAGCCGCAGCTGGGTATCGAGATCGTCGGCCCAGACCGGAGTCAGGGGGCAAACGGCGATAAGGGCGGCGAGAGTGGCCGGTTTGCAGCTGCGGCAGATTGAAACTGGGAGCATGTTGATCATCTATGCCATAACGCGGAAAAAGCCGGGCAGCAACGCTGCCCGGCCCGGGACACTGCGGTATTCAGCCGCGCTTACTGCTGGGAGCCACCGAAGGCGGTGTCAAAGTCGGTACCGGCAAAGTCTACGATGCCGGCGAGGTCCGCCTGGCCGTTGTAGAACTGGGCGGAGACTTCGCCGCCAGTGACCAGGCTGCCGTTGAAGTTACCGAAGGCACCATTGCCGCTGACAGACGCATCGTTGTTGATTGTGGCCGTTCCAATGGAAACCTGGGTGTTAGCGTTGGCCAGGGTTCCGGTCAGGGTGCTGGCGCCGAAATCGGCGGTGAACTGGCCGGACAGCGCGTTGCTACCGCTGAAGTTGTTAAGGCCGGTTACGGCATAGGTAGCGGTGCCGGCGCTTGGTACAGCGGTATCCGCATTGGAGCCGGAGTAGTAGACGGTACGGGTGGCGTCGCTGTTGCCGTAGGCGGACCACTCACCGAACCAGACATCGCTGCTGCCCACCTGGGCGAAGTTGAATACGCCGAGGCTGTCATGATCTTCCGGCGCGCCGGAGTAGGGGAAGTTCAGGGTATAGACGCCGTTGGTTGGAGTGCCTCCGTACGAGGTAAGCCCGCCAAAGTCGACAAATTGATTGATGCCCGTGGAGTTTACGGCGACACCCGCCATTCCTGCCGTATGAGGCCCAAAAGGAACGGTGGATGCACTGATCGCTACGTTCGATGTATTGGTCGATCCCCCGACCACATCCGCCTGAACGGCACCGGCCAGTGCCAGGGAAGCCAGGGTCAGTGCAACTGCGTTTGCCAGTTTTAGCTTATGCATGGTGTTACTCCTTTCAATTCCATTTAAGGTGTTGGATTACCACGATTGGTGAGCATCCCTGCTCGTTGCGGGCGCCGTGGCCGAGGCCCGCTCCCTGTTGAGCGGTCGTCAGAAACGGCCGGTCAAACTCAGTTTGATATTGCGTCCCGGGGCGGCCATGGCGGAGCGGGTCGCCGGGTCGACGTAGTACTGGTCGGTCAGGTTGGTGCCGGTCAGCTCTATATCCAGGTGTTTGTTCAGGTTAAAGCGGGCGTAGGCATCGAGAATCAGCGTTTCGCCCCAGCTGAACGGGATATTGTAGAAATAGACATAGCCTTGTTGGTCGGAGGCCAAAACAGCATGGTCGGTGTACCACTCCAGGTCTTCGTTCTCGTACCCCTTGTAGTAGGTGGCGCGCCCACCCAGCTCCAGGCGTCGGTCCAGGAAGCGTCCGCCCAGCTCCCAGTTGGCGGAGAACTCCGGCGTGGCCTGGGCCAGCAGGTAACCGTTGGGGAAGCCGTAGTCAAAGCAGCGCGGCACCAGGTCGTTATTACCCCACCAGTTCATGTTGCCTGATGCCGATGCGGCGCTGTCCTCGTCGCAGACCTGGTTTTCCAGGTTGTAGTTAAGCCCCAGGCTGGTAAAGAAGCGGCCGTTGTCGTAGCGGCCGCTCAGCTCGATACCGCGGATCAGCTGCTTGTCGATATTGTTGAACCGGAAGCGGTCGTCCCGCTCGATCACGTCGCGGGTCAGGTTGTGGTAGTAGGCCAGCTTGATATCGGCGTACTCGGCGCTGGGCAGCCACTGGGTCAGGTCGTGCACATAGGCCAGCTCCCAGTTGTAGGCGTGTTCCGGCTCCACCCCCCAGGGGGTGAGCGAGGCGGAAAACGCCATGGTGCTCTCGAACATGCTGGGAAAGCGCAGGGTCTCGCTGTATTTCAGGTAGGCACGGCTGTAGTCGTTAAAGCGGTAGCTGACACCCCAGTGAGGCACCCAGCCGTGGTCCTTGCGCTTCTTGTCTTCGGCGGTCACGATTTCGCTTACTGCTTGGGTTTCGCAAGAGACCACATGCTCGCCGCTGACCTGGCCGTTGAGGCAGGGGTTACCGGCGTAGCTGTAGTTGCCGTCGGAATCGGGCTCCCAGGTGCCACCGTCGCTGGTGACCGTTCGTGAGGTTTCGATAGTTTCGGCGACTCTAGCCGCCTCCTGGTCGAACTGCTCCTGCGTAATCCAGCCCAGGTCTAGCATTTGTTGGAGGCCGGTAAGGCCTCTATCGATCGCGCTTTGAATCTCCTCCTGACTGAGCGGAATCTCCTCCCGGTAGGTCACATTGGAGTATTTACTGTATATCGAATTAAATTCGCCCGGGTTGTTGGCGATCAGATCATCGCGGGCCCAGTAGCCGGAGAAGGTCAGGCCGCCATTGAGGCGCAGCCTATCCGTGGGGCGCCAGGCGAAGTCGAAGTTGGTCTGCCACTCTTCGCGCCGGCCGGCGCGGGGCAGCATGCGCCAGTTGTCGTTGGCGTCGGGGTTATAGCGGTCATCGGAGCCCAGATCCTCATGCTGGAAGCGTCCGCCCAGGGTCAGGTCCAGGCTGTCGCTGAGCGTGATCTTGTTGCTGACCGTAACGCCGTCGCGGGTATGCTGGGCGTTAATCAGTGCGGTATTTCTCAGCAGCGGGTCGCCGTCATACTCAAAACTGGTGTAGTTGGGGTAGCCACCGGCACTGTAAGTGTCGCTGACGGTGTCGGTGCGCCAGAGGTTCAGGTGAAAGTCGAGCCAGTCGTTATCCTGGGGTTTGTAGCGGTACTCCAGGTTATACGCCTTGGCGTCCACCTTGCTCTCCGGCCACTGGATGGCGCCCTTGTCTTCTGAACGACTGATCCGCGAGGGCATGATCTCGCCGTAGTGGCTGGTGCTGTCGCGGTAGTTGAAGCTTAGCTCTTCATCATCGGCAATATGCCAGGTGGTCTTGAACAGCCAGGACTCCATGGTGCTGGAGGTATTCGCGACCTCATCGCCCGGTTTCCAGTACCGCGCCAGGTTGACGATGTAGTCCTTGTCTTCGGTTCGCTCGGGGTTGTCGTAGTAATCGGCGTTGTTGCGCCCGGAAAAGTAGTTGCCGCGTTCGCGGTAGGCGTAGGCGGCGAGTACGTCGAACTGCTCTCCCTTGCGGGCGGCGGCAAAGCGGTAGGCGTAATCCTCACCGTTAAGAGGGTTGGCATCGCGGGAGGACTTGGACTCCGGGTCGATCACCAGTGTCTGGTCATTGTAAGGGTTTGCCATTTCCCCCCATTCCTGCGGGTAGCCCTCCACGGTGCGATAATCCTCGCCGGTGTGCAGACTCGGCAGCCGCGGTGAGGTGGCGTTGCCGCTGCCCTCTACCATCAGCTCCACGCCAAACTCTTCGCCCTCCCGAATAATGTCGTCCGGCTGCAGGGTGGTTACCGTCATGGCGCCGCCGACGCCGCTTTTTACGTCGCGTTCGTTGACGGCGCCCTGGTAGATGGTCATGCCGCCGATCAGGCTGGGGTCGATGTAGTTACGGTTGGTGGCGCCGTTGTAGCCGCGGGAGACGGTGATCGCCTGTTCGGTACCGTCGATGGTGACCGGCACCCGGCCAGGGCCCTGGATACCGCGGATGTTCAGATCGATGGCGCCGCTGTTGCGTGCCTCGCCACTGAAGACGCCGGGCACGCCCTGCAACAGATCTGAGGGGTTGGTGCCCTTGTAACGCTCGATTTCAACCTTGCCGAGGTAGCTGGTGGAGGTGTCCTTGTCATAAACATCGTTATGGCCCTGTACGTCGCGGCTGAAGCCGTTGGCGCCATAGTCGGTGATATTGATGGTGGAGAGGTTGGCGGCGTCTTCGCTGAGCTGGGCGGTGACCATGTAGCTGCCATCAGCCTGGCGCTGGGCGATCAGCGCGGTACCGGCAAGCAGCTGGTTAAGGCCGCTGTCGATGCTGTAGTGCCCCAGCAGTGCGCTGCTTCTCAGCCCCTGGGTGGTGCTGGCGTCAAAGTAGATTTCGATGCCGGTTTGCAGGGCAAAGCGGTTCAGCGCTTCATCCAGCGCCCCCGCCGGGATGTCGATCTCGCGCTGCTGCACCGAAACAGGCTGGCTTGCGGCTTCGTCGGCGGCGAAAGCCGGGGCCGCCAGGCTCAGGGTGGCCAGGTGCACCGCGAGGATCAGCGGCTTGATCGCCGGCCGACGAGGCGCAATGGCCGGAACCGCCCGGCGGGTTGAAGACGGCGTCACAACGGTTTGTGGGTGAGAAGCTCTGTTTACCGACTGCATAGGAAGCCCTTATTTCTTCGTCGCTGTTATCAGGTCTATACCCTTCACACCGAACGAGCCGATAAGAACCGTAATCTAAATGATAATTATTTTTAAATGGGCGCTGGTTAGCGAATGAAACAGAGCGGAACAGATAGCGAAAGAGAGAGTTAAGCGGGTGCCGACGCTGTTATTGCGGCTGTCGCAGAAGGGGTAGGTAGCGTTACGTCTGTGAGCTCAGAGACCCCAGCCCACACCACCTGCAGGGGCGTCAGGCGTGGGAAACGTTGACCAGAAAAGGGGTCAGGTAGGTGATGCTGACCGGCAAAATACGGCTTAGCTGATCCAGGGCGCGGTCGGTATCCCGAACCGAGAAAACGCCACTGACCTTGAGCTGGTTCAGCGCCGGGTCTACTCGCAATATGCCGCTGCGATAGCGCGCCAGTTCATGGATAAACCGGTCTACCGGCATCTGCTCGGCCACCAGCCGGCCCTCTGTCCAGGCGCTGGTGTCGGCGCTGGCGGCAACGGGGGCAGTAATGCTGGTGCCGATCAGCCGGGTGCTCTGCCCCGGGGACAGCGCCAGGCTGCTGCCGGCCGCGGAAATCAGCCGGGCGGAGCCTTGATAAAGCTCGATTCGGGTCTGCTGTTCGCTACGGTAAAGATCAAGCCGCGCCGGCCCCGCGGTTTCCAGGGAGCCCTCGGCGGTGAGAATCCGGAACGGGGTCTGCGCCTGGTTTGCCACCAGCATGATCTGCCCCTGTTGCAGCCGGATCAGGCGTTGCCGGGCATCGATATCGAGATCCAGTTCGGTGGCGGTGTTGATATTCAGCTCGCTGCCGTCGCTGAGGAAGAGGTGGCGGATCTCGCCGGTGGCGGTGGCCAGGTGGTTATCGCCTGCCGAACGCGGCAGGTGACCGGTTCCGTCCAGGCCGAGTACACCGGCACCGAGCCCGAGCCCCGCCAGGCTGAGAAACTTGCGTCGTGACAGCCGGCGGCTGCGGCCCAGCACCCGTGCCCCGGCACCTGCCGGCAGGCCGTCAAACCTTGACTGCGCCTGCTGCAGGCACTGCCAGGCGCGTTCATTCTCGGCGCTGGCCTGGCGCCATCGCAGGCAGGCCTGCTCGTCGGCGTCGGTGGCATCTTCCGACCAGAGTCGCGCCATCCAGTCGGCGGCCTGGGCGATCTGATCCCGGGAAAGGCGGCTCATGGTTCCTCCCTCAGGCTGGCAGTGAGGCATACCTGCAGCGCCCGGGCGACATACTTCTCCACCGATGAGACGGAAACACCCAGCTGTTCAGAGATCTCCCGGTAACTCAGGCCATCGACCCGGCGCAGCAGAAAGGCGCGACGCGCCTTGTCGGGCAGGCTGTGCAGCAGGGTATCGGCTTCAATCAGCGCATCGATCAGCTGCAGCTGATCTTCCGGTGACTGCACGAACTCCTCGGGCCTCAGCGCCAGTTCCTCGAGATAGGCCTGTTCGATCCGCTTGCGGCGGAAATGATCCACCACCAGCCCCTTGGCGATGCGGGTCAGATAGGGGCGGGCGTAGTCGGAATCGGGCAGCCTGCCGCTGACCAGCAGGCGCAGATAGGTATCCTGCAGCAGATCCGCCGCCTGCTGGGAGCAGCCGAGGCGTTTGCGCAGGAAGCTCGACAGCCAGCCCTGGTGCTCCCGGTAGAGGTGCTCCAGCTGCTGTTCCTGGCGGAGGGTCAATGTTGAAGAACTCATTGCATCCATGCGAGAAGTCAAATGATAATGGTTATTATTACATTCTGTGGCTCTCGACATTGGCTTGTCAATGCATCGCTGCAAACTGGTAACAGTTTTTAATCAAGTTTAATGCTGGCTGGACGCCGGCTGGAAAACGCCAGCACCCGGCGATTGGCCGGGTGGGCGTTGGCTGAAGGGATAGGGGACGGGCGGGGCAAACAGGCGCTACATATTTTTGATATAAGCAGCCATTTCAGGTGAGATGCGTTCCATATCCAGCTTTTTCTGCACGATTTCACCGGTTTTTGTTTCCACCGTCAGCCACAGGCCATCGTCCAGCTTGGCCGAGGGGGGGATCATGATATCCACCTCTTTCTCCGGGCCCCGACGGCCGAGGAAGACGTTACCGGCGGCCCTCAGTGAGCGCGGTTTGCGGATCTTCAGGTAGGCGTTGCGGATCTCCGAGTCACATTCCGCGCAGAAGCGAATAACGAACTTTTTCATCGGCACATCGATGATATCGGTGCGCGGCGGTTCCTGGTAACGCTGCGCCAGGGAGAAACTCCAGGGTCCGATACTGTCGTGCAGCGCGTCCGCCCGCAGCAGTGGCCGGGTCGGCGTATCGAGCATCTGAACGGCGAACGCCGCCACCGGAACCAGCAGCAGGATGCCTGCTATCAGGGCTTTCACTGGACTGCGCTTGTCCGCGCCGGCGGACTGGGATTCTCTGGCGGGTGCTTTAACGGCCGGGTGCGGCTCTCGCCTTGGCAGTGCCTCTCGTCTTGGCAGATAAAACGCCAGCAGCAGGCCGGCGACCATCAGCCAGGCGACCCAGGTAACGGCGCCCACATCGGCGCGCCACTGCCAGGCGCAGAAAGCGAACGCCAATAGCAGGGTGATCCAGCCGCCGCTGCGCACCAGCCGACTGGCTTTGCTGGACAGCGCGCGTCCAAACAGCTGGCGTTGGTGGTTCGGCATCGATGCGGCCAGCAGGGTAAAGGCGAGAATAACCAACAATGCGGTGATCAGATGGCCCCAGCTCATGCGATACCTCCCAGCAGCCAGATCAGGCCGACGCAGAGCAAGGTAGAGATCAGCAGACCGGCGCAGACATTTCGCAGGCGCTTAACACTGAAGATCCAGATAACCACGGCGACATAGACCAGAAAGCTCAGCATGGTCGATGCTGCCAGCGCCTGGGCCTTGGGCAGCGGCCATACCAGTGCCAGCAGTATCAGAATGGCAGAGGTCAGAATGTAGCCGCCCACCAGGGCCAGCAGTACCCGGGCGGTAACCGCCAGCCGGTAACGGATACCACTGCTTGCAGTAGTGCGCGCAGTGGAAGAGCGTTGAGGGATTGAGCTCGTCGGCATCAGTGCGCCTCCCTGGCAGCTGCTGCCACCCGCGGTTGCTGTTCGACGGCGGTTGCCTTCTGCGGGCTTGGCAGCCAGCGCTTGCGTACCTTGATGCCCATGTAGGCAAACAGGGCGCCGAGACCTAAGAAGGTCAGGTCGACACCGGCCAGGGCCCAGTCGCCCCGGGCCAGGGTGTTACCCAGGTGAATGTCGGTGGTGAGCAGGTTCAGCAGCGGCAGCAGCGCGAAGGCGGCGCTGGCGAAAAACAGCAGCTCGACCCAGGCGCGACGGGTATCGCGCAGCAGACCGTAGAGCAAGGCCTCGCCAAAGATCAGGAACAGGCAGTGAACCTCCCAGGCGCTGCGATCCGCCATATCCAGCGGCAGCAGACGGTTGGCCCAGAAGTAGCCGGCAACCCCGGCGGGCAGGCCGACGATGGTGGCCAGGTTCAGCGCTTCCACCAGGCGATGACCCAGGTTGCTGTCGCCTTGATTGCGCTTGCGCCGCTTTACGCTCCACAACACCATGCCGGTGCCGATCATGGCGCAGCCGAGCAGGCCGGAGAAGAAGTAGAGCCAGCGCAGCCAGGGGCCGGCGAAGATCCCTTCATGCAGGGCGCGCAGGGTTTCGTTGGTGAGCATGGTGGCGTTCAGGGGGGGATCGCTCGGCAGCGGCGAGCCATCGGCGGCATCGAAGCGCAGGATCTGGCGCTCGTAACGCACCTTGTCACCGGCCACGCGTTCGATATCCACGTGCTGGGGCTGGCCCTGCAGATGCTCGACACGGATAGAGGCGACCTGGCCTTCACCCCAGCGCTCTTCCGCGGTGCTGAGCATGGTTTCGATATTGGCGGCGGGGCGGGTGACCGCCAGGTAGACATCGCCCTCGCGCTCGGTCAGCTCATCGAAGAAGGCACGGGCGGCGGGACGGTCGGTGCCGTAGAGAGTGGCGATGCCGGCCGGCATGTACTGGGCGGCAAAGAACACCAGGCCGCTGTAGGTGATCATCAGAAAGAACGGCAGCGCCATGACGCCACAGAGGTTGTGCGCGTCGAGCCAGCTGCGCCGGTTCTTGTTGGGCCTGAAGGTGAAGAAGTCCTTGAAGATCTTTTTGTGGATCACCACCCCGGTGATCAGCGCCAGCAGCATCAGCAGGGTGCAGAGCCCGACCAGGCGGATCCCCACCGGGTAGGGCATGTAGCTGAGTGCGTAGTGCATGCTGTAGAGCTGCAAACCGCCGCCGGTCTGGCGCACCTCCACCGGCGGCAGCGGCGCGGCGGTTTCGGTGCTGAGGGTTTCCCGGCCGCGCAGGCCAAACGCCTGGCCGCGCTTGGGCAGGTCCTGCCAGCCCAGGGTGAAGTCGTGCCAGCCGCGCGGCGTCAGCGAGGCGTGGGGCAGGGTGACCACCCAGTTCTGCGCCTCGGGCGCCACCTTTTGCAGCCGGTCCAGGGCGGTGTTTATCAGCTGTTCGCGGTCGCCGCTGAGGCTCTGCTGCACCGGCAGCGGGCGTTCCGGCTCCATCCAGCGGGTGATCTCGTCATCGAAATAGCCGGAGGTGCCGGTCACGAAGACGAAAAAGAGGATCCAGCCAGCGATTAGGCCGGTCCAGGTGTGTAGCCAGGCCATGCTCTGTCGAAAGCTCTCTTTCATGATCTGAATGACCGCCCTGGTTAAGTGATGAGTCTGAATATGAGTTTGAATATGAGCCTGAAACAGACGCAGACCAGCCGCCCGTGGACAGGCCCGGGCGGCTGGTCTGGATCTTTTTATCAGTCCTGGGGAGATCGTTGAGCGGCCATAGCCGGCCAAAGATTCCGCTGTTCTCTATCTATGACGAACGAGAGGGACAAAAGGGGAAAGCCCGGCGGCAATTTTTTATCCCCTTGTGCTTATGCGTGCCGATTAGAAGTCGATCTGGGCTCCCAGCTTGATGGTGCGCGGGGTGCCCTGGGCGATATAGCCGCTGCCGGCGGAGGTGAGCCAGTAATCTTCATCGGTCAGGTTGTCGATATTCAGGCGCAGGGTCAGCGGCAGGTTACTGACCGAGCCCTCGTAACGGGCGCCCAGGTCATAGAGGGTGACCGAACCTACGTAAATGTCGTTGTTGGCATCCAGCGGTCGCTTGCCGGTGTACTGGGCACCGCCGGTGATGACGAACGGGGAGTTCTTGACGTCATATTCGCCGTAGAGACGGAACTGCTTACGCGCCACGCCCTGCACATGCTTGCCCTTGAGGCTGGCGTCGCTGACCTTTTCATTGCGTGGGTCCAGCCACATGGCGCTGGCCGCCAGCATCCACTGGCTGCCGAGGCGCGCCTTGCCGGACAGCTCAACGCCTTCGTACAGTGCTTCGCCATCCTGGCTGTAGACGTTATTGCTGTCGGTGTAGCCCTGGCCGCGATTGAGCTGAAAAACCGCCAGGTTGGCGGACCAGCGCTCGCGATCCAGCTTCAGCCCCAGCTCGCGCTGTTCGCTGATCATCGGCTCGAACACCTCGCCGGCGTTGGCGGCGGTGTTCGGTGCGGTATTGCCCTGCACAAAGGCTTCCACGTAGCTGGCGTAGAGCGACAGCCCATCGATGGGGCGGTATACCGCGGCCAGGGTCGGGGTGGTGGCGCTTTCATCGTAGTCGCCGTATTCATCCTCCAGCTGGCCGTGGCGCAGGCCCAGAATCAGGTCCAGGTTCTCGCCCAGGTGGGCCACATCGGAGGCGAAGAGTTCGCGGCGTTTCACCCGCGAGTACTCGGTGGCATCCGCATCGGAGCGGTGCACGGCGCTGCCGATCTCGTCGAACATGGTCGGGTTGGCGAGGTTGCCGGGGCCGTACATGCCGTCGCTGCCGATGCCGCGGCTGTTGGAGGAGACGGTCTCCAGCAGAGAGGTGCCAAGGGTGACCTCATGGTCGATAAAGCCGGTCTGCAGCTTACCCGCCAGCTTGATCTGTGCCTGGTCGCTCTCGAACTTGTTGACGTAGTTGTAGACGTAGGCGGAGTAGTCGCCATCGGCATTGGTAAACAGGTAGGGCGAGTAGAGCAGGCGGTAGTTGTTGGAGTAGCGGTAGGCCAGGTCCAGATCCCAGTCGTCGTTGATCTGCCAGTTAACGCGGGTGCCGACGATCTCGTGGCGCGAGCCATAGTAGGACCAGTCCGGGAACAGCGCCTTGCTGCCATCGATCGGCTTGAGCGGCTCGGCGATGGTGAAGTCGCCGATCATGCCGCTGGCGTTGGGAACGATGCCGCCTGCGGCGGCGGTGCGCTCGCTGTGCGCGGTGAGGGCGTCGAACTCCCAGGTGACCGCCGGCGTAATGCGCCAGTCCAGCGCGATAGAGGCGGAGGAGCGCTCGGCGCTGCCGTTATCCAGGTAGCTGTCGCCATCTTCACCCACCAGGTTGATGCGGTAGCCGAAGCGGTCGTCGCTGCCAAAGCGTCCGCCCAGATCGGTATGTACCAGCAACAGACCTGTATCCATCAGCTGGGTGCTGACGCTGCGCACCGGCTCGTCGGTGGGGCGTTTGAGGCGGTAGCTGATGATGCCGCCGGGTTCACCGAAACCATACAGGAAGCCGCTGGCGCCCTTGAGGATCTCGACCTGCTCCATGTGCTCCAGCGGCAGATCCTTGGCGCGACTGCGCAGGTTGAGGCCATCGAGCTTCTGCCCGGTATCGAAGTCCGGCGCTATGCCGCGGATCATAAAGGCGTTGTTCTCGGCGCCCAGGTCACCGGCGGAGAGGCCCACGGAGGCGTCCGTCTTGGTGATATCGGCCAGGGAGCGTGCCTGCAGGTTGTCCATCTGCTCACGGGAGTAGACCTCGATACTGTACGGGGTGTTCTGCAGGCTGAGGTTGCCCAGGCTGCCGATGGAAGCGGCTTCGACGCGGTAGGCGTTGGCGGCGGAGCCGGCCAGGGCGTCGGTATCGACAAACAGGGTTGGCAGGGTGGTTGCGGCGCTGTTGGCGCTCTGGCGGATCAGCGTCACCGTGCGATCGTCACTGAAGCGGTAGCTGATGCCGGTGCCCTGCAGCAGCAGGCTGAGGCCTTCGCGCACCGAGTAGCTGCCGTTCAGGCCGCTGCTGTTCAGGTTGGCAGTGAGTTCGCCATTACCGGTCAGGTACAGCCCCGCCTGCTCCGAGAAGCGGTTAAGAGCGCTGGATAACTTACCGGCCGGTACGTTGAAGGCGATCTGTTCGATGGCGGCTTGAGCGGTCAGCGGCATGACCACCGAGCTGGTGGCGGCAAGGGCGATCCCTTTTATGGCCAGGTGCATCGCCAGCACAAGCGGGGCTTTGCGTGGACGGATTTTGTTCGAGCGGATAGCACCGGCGTTGGTATGAAATGATTGCAGCATGACTACTCCTGAGCTGTCACCGTTAGGTTTCTGGCAGATTTTGAAATCTGCTTTACAGCCTTAAACGGACAGCCGCCGGAAAGGGGAAGGCGTTCGGTAAAAAATCGTCAGTGAGTGTTTGCTTCGAGCCTAACCCACCAGGGCATGCGTCTGTTGATGCGCAGCGGCAGGCTGTCCGCCAGCATGGCCAGGGCGTGATCCGGGTTGTCCGCCGGGAAGGAGCCGACCACGCGCAGATCGGCGATGGCTGGATCCAGGCCCAAGTGGCCGTGACGATAGCGGCGCAGCTCCTCCACCAGCCGTGACAGCGGTATGTTGTCCGCCAGGATCAGGCCCGAGGCCCAGGCACGGTGAGCGGGGTTGGCTGCCTCGGGAGGGTCGATCTGCTGCGCTGAAAAGCGAGTCTGCTGGCCGGCATCGATGCGCTGCCGCTCGCCTTGCTCGGTAGTGATCTCAACCGCGCCTTCAAACACCGCCACATAGGTTTCATCCTCATTGCGGCGCACGCTGAAGCGGGTGCCCAGCGCCCGCAACTGGCCCTGCTCGGTGGTGATCAGGAAAGGACGGTTCAGGGTGTCGTGGTAGCCGGTCTGTACCTGGAGTTCGCCGCGCTGCAGATGGATCCTGCGAACCTCGGCCTGATAGTCGATCTTCAGAGCGCTGTCGGTATTGATCCAGAGAGTGCCGCCGTCGGTTAGCGCGAGTTTGCGGATCTCGCCGATGCCGCTGCTTTCATCGCTGTTGATCCGGGCGTAAAGCCGCTCGCTGTAGTCGGAGAGCGGCGAGTAGCGCCAGGCCAGCAGGGCGCCAAAAACCGCCAGCCCGGAGCCCAGTACCCGACGCCGGCTGCTGCTCTTGGAGCGAGAGGCACCGAGAATGCGGCGGGATTCTTCACTGCTGGTCTGCTCGGCAACCTGATGGAAGCGCTTACTAACCTGCTCTACATACTGCCATGCGATGCGGTGCTGAGGGCTGCTATCGAACCATTGCTGCCAGGCCTGACGATCGCCGTTGCTGCACTGGTCATCACTGAGCAGCGCGAACCACTCGGCCGCCTCCTCCAGGGTTTGATGATCGGGCTTGGCGGTGCTGGGCGAGGGGGAATGTGCCGGCATCAGCAGAGCGCCGCATCGTTAAAGTTGGCTTCGATCAGTACGCATTCGAGCATGGCACGCGCCATGTAGGATTTGACGCTGCGTTCGGATACGCCCAGATGCATGGCGATCTGGCGGTAGGTCAGCCCCTCAAGTTGGGACATCAGGAACGCCTGGCCCACCCGCTCCGGCAGGCGCTGCAGCATTGCATCGATCTCACAGAAGGTTTCCACGATCACCGCGTGCTCTTCCGGCGAGATATCGGTGGCTTCCGGGCGTGCGGACAGCACATCGAGCCAGGCCTGTTCCACCGCCTGACGACGCCACATGTCGGTACAGAGATTTTCCGCCACCACCTTGAGATAGCTGCGCGCCTGCCCCGGCGTCTGCAGATCCCGGGGTTTGCGCAGCAGGCGGATAAAGGTGTCGTGGGCCAGATCCGCCGCCAGCTCGCTACAGCTGACGCGGCGGCTTAGCCAGGCGTGCAGCCAGCCGTGGTGGCTGCGATAGATCTGCTCCTGAGCGCTTCTCTGTTCGGTGGTGAGTGTTGTCATGATCGGTCTGGTCGCCTGGGGCGAGTTATTATTGTTTAAAGATACGAAATGATAACCATTATCATAATCGTTATCAAATGATTGCGCTTTACGTAACACCATGATTCTTGAAGAATTTTTTGATCGGCCGAAATTTTCTTCGGATCGTATTTCCCTTTTTGCCTGCTTCGTTCGTCTTTAGAGGTAACAGCCTGTTGCGGAGTCTGCGGATATGTTCCGTCGATAACGGCCAGGGATTGCACACAGATCAACCGGCGAGATCCGGTGAAGCGAGGAGGCGTAATGCAGCTGACAGTTCAGGGACCGGGGAACCGGAGGGCGCAGAAAAACGGAATGGGTAGACGGGGGCTGTCCCGGATTTACCAGCTGGGGCTTCTCAAACTGGCTGTCGGAAGTATCGCGCTGCTGGCGGCGTCCCAGGCCAGTGCGCATTACCCGTTTTGCAGCTGTGAGCTTAACGAGGGCGAAATTCACTGTACCGGCGGTTTTTCCGATGGCAGCAGCGCCAGCGGTGTGACCGTGGATATGATCTCCTACGACGAGGAGATTCTGGCCAACGCGGAGTTCGACGGCGATTCTCGCATCCGCTTTGAACGCCCGGATGGGGAATTTTATATCCTGCTCGATGCGGGCCCCGGGCATGTGGTTGAGGTGGACTGGCACGACGTTGAAGGCCTGATGTAATGGCCTCGGTTGTTGTCCGCCCTGCCGGAGCCCGGCAGGAGACCGCCTGGCTGCTGTTGCTCTGTGCGCTGATTCTGCTGGTATCTGCGGCGATCGTCGCCTGGCGGGTGGTGCCGGATGAGAGTCGCCAGATCGAAATCTGGCAGCTCGATGCCCGCGTCGATCTCAACGCGGCGGAGCAGGGCGTGAATGCCGACCTTCAGGCCGCGGCCGATGAGATTCTCTGGGCGCTGGAAGAGGGCAGTACGCCGACGCCGGAGCAGCTGGCTGCCGACTGGATTCCGCCGTTTATCGAGGATGTGGCCAGTGCCGAGCGCGGCGGTCACCATTGGCAGTTGCACAGCCTTGGCGATGAGTTGGCCTATATCGGTTTGAGCGAACAGACCGCTACCGCCGGTCACTTTCTGCTGCGTGTTGAGGCACCCGACGCTGGGCACAGCCATGAAGGTGAGGCGCCGACGAGCGTCTGGATCAAGCGTGATGGATCGGCTGCCGCGTCAGAGCGGCTGGCACTGAACAATATGGAACTGAGCAATCTAGAGCTGAGCAATAACGCGTTGATCGCCGCGGGTTGGCAGCAGGTGGTCAGCCACTTCGACGCCAGCGTGACCCGTGGCACGGGAGGTGGCTCATGAAGGCGCTTGTTTCTAAACCTCTCCGTTTTAACCCCCTCCGTTTTAAACCCCTGCGCTGCGCTCTGGCGGCGCTGCTCAGCTGCTTTAGTCTGGCTCTTTCCGTGAGCAGCGCCCAGGCCGATCCCCTGCGTATTGGTGTCACCCTGCACCCCTACTACAGCTATGTAGCGAATATCGTCGGCGATAAAGCCGAGGTTGTGCCGCTGATTCCTCAGGGTTTTAACCCCCATGCCTATGAACCCCGCGCCGAAGAGATCAAGCGGGTCGGCAGTCTGGATGTGGTGGTGCTTAACGGCATCGGCCATGACGATTTCGCCGAGCGGATGATCGCGGCATCGGAGAACCCCTCGCTGCCGGTGATCGAAGCGAACCGCAATGTGCCGCTACTACCGGCGGTGGGCAGCATGTCCCAGGGACGCAACGGCAGCGGCAAGGTGGTCAATGCGCACACCTTTCTGGCGGTGACCGGCGCGATCCGCCAGATCCAGACCATCGCTCGCGAGCTGGGTCAGCTCGACCCGGACAATGCCGACAGCTATCGCCGCAACGCCCGCGAATACTCGCGCAAGCTGCGCCGGATCCGTGCCGAGGCGCTGTCCCAGCTGGCCAGCATTGAAAACGTGGAGCTGCGCGTGGCCACTATCCACGGCGCCTATGACTACCTGCTGCGCGAATTCGGTCTGGAAGTGACCGCCGTGGTGGAACCCGCCCACGGCATAGAGCCAAGCCCTGCGCAGCTGGCGCGCACTATCGATGATATCCGTCGTCTCGATGTGCAGGTGATCTTCTCCGAGCTGCATTTCCCCTCCACCTATGTCGATACTATTCGTCGCGAGACCGGCGTGCGGCTCTATCCGCTCTCTCACGTGATCTCCGGTGATTACCGCGCCGAGAAGTTCGAGCAGGAGATGGCGGAAAACTTCGCCACCGTGGTGCGGGCGATCCTGGATACGCGGGAGGCCGGGCAATGAATGCGATGAACGGATGGTTCAAGCGCGGTGCTGAGCCCATCGCCGCCGCGGGGCCGCAGGTGCAGTTCGACAATGTCTCGCTGCAGTATGGCCAGACCCGCGTGCTCGATGGGATCGACCTGACCCTGAGCGCCGCCGAAGTCCACGCCCTGGTGGGCCCCAATGGCGGTGGTAAATCCTCGCTGGTGCGCTGCCTGCTGGGGCTGGCGCCGCACCGCGGCACGATAAAGCTGGCGTGGCCGGGCAGCCCGGGCCAGATCGGCTATGTGCCTCAGGCGCTGGAGTTCGATCGTTCGCTGCCGATGAGCGTGATCGACTTTCTCGCCGCGATGCAGACCCGTCGACCGGCGTTTCTGCGTCCGGCCCGGCGCCAGCGCCAGCAGATTGTCGATGCGCTGGAACGCGTCGGCCTTGGCAGCAAGGCGGAGCGGCGCATGGGCGATCTTTCCGGCGGCGAACGCCAGCGGGTGATGATGGCGCAGGGCCTGATGCCTGAGCCAAAACTGCTGATTCTGGATGAGCCGATGGCGGCGCTGGATGAGGCCGGCGTGGCTATCTTCGAGTCTCTGATCTGTGAGCTTAAGACTGAGGGCGTGACCCTGCTCTGGGTCGAGCACGATCTGGCCGCGGTGCGCCGGTTGGCCGACCGGGTTACCGGGCTGAATCGGCGCTTGCTGTTCAGTGGCGATCCCGCTGAGGAGCTGACGCCGGAACGGGTGCTGGATCTGTTCTCCAGCCATCCGACACAGCGGCCCAAGAAGATCCTGCAACGGAAAGATCAAAAGGAGATGATCAGTGACTGAGCTGTTTGAAGCCTTCCGCGTTACGGTGCAGGGCTGGGCCGAAGCGGGTTTGCTGCCCTCATCGCTAGCCTACGGTTTCGCCGTTAATGCACTGCTGGCCGGGGTGATTATCGGCCCGGTGCTGGGGTTGCTCGGCACTCTGGTGGTGGTGAAGCGCCACGCCTTTTTCTCGGAAGCGGTGGGCCACTCGGCGATGACCGGCGTGGCTATCGGCATTCTGCTGGGCGAGCCCTACAGCGGCCCCTACGGCGCCCTGTTCGGTTACTGCCTGCTGTTCGGCCTGGGGCTTAACTACCTGCGCAACCGCACCGGCCTCTCGGCGGACACCCTGATCGGCGTGTTTCTCTCCATGTCGCTGGCGTTGGGCGCGGCGGTGCTGCTGGTGCTGGCCGGGCGTATCAACGTGCATATCCTGGAAAACGTGCTGTTCGGCTCGATTCTGACTGTCTCCGGCGTCGATATCGCACTGCTGGCGGTGGTGGCGCTGCTGGTCACGGTGCCGATGCTGCTGTTCTACAACCGCTTTATGCTGGCCAGCTTCAACCCGGCGCTGGCGCAGGTGCGGCAGGTGCCGGTAAAGGCGCTGGATTATCTCTTTGTGGTGCTGGTGACGCTGGTCACCGTGGCCTCGGTGAAGGTGATCGGCGCCATTCTGGTCGGTGCGCTGCTGGTAATTCCCGCGGCGGCGGCGAAGATTCTCGCCACCAGCCTGTCCCGCTTTGTCGGTTTGAGCATGCTGTTCTCCTTGATCGCCACGCTGTGCGGCATCCTGATCCCCATGGAGATGGAGCTGCCGATCCCCTCGGGTGCGGCCATTATCCTGGTGGCCGGTTCTCTGTTTTTGTTGTCTGTGCTGGCGCGTTCACTGCTGCCGGGACTTCGTGGAGCGGTTACATGAAACGCCAATCTCTTATCTGTCTGTTGCTGGCGCTGTTCAGCCTGAATGTTTCTGCCGCAGCGCAGGATGAACCCCTGAGCGTGATGGTGGCGCATCCGGCGCTGCAGGCGATCAGCGAGCGGCTGGTGCAGCAGACCGGTATCCAGATCCTGCCGGTGCAGCCGGCAAAACTGCCGCCTTCCCGGTTACGCTCCTATCTGGGGGGCCGTGGTGAGAATCGCCTGGCAGAGGTTAGCCAGCAGGCCGATGCGGTGATTACCCTGGGATCGCTCTGGCAGCAGGACCCGATCTACCCCTTTGCGCGGCGCTTCAATATCCGTATCGCCGAGATCGATGCGACCGAGCCACTGGATCAGGCGCTGCCCGGTATAGCACGACTGCGGCATGAGGCGCCCAGCGCGCTTTATGCGACTCTGGGGCTGGAGCCGATGCCCGCCAATGGCGAGGAGTCCGCACCCTGGCTCTCTCCCACGGCGCTGGGCAGCATCGCCGATATCCTGGTGCATGATCTGGCGCGCTTCTCACCGGCCGATGCGCAGCAGCTGGAGACTAACCTGGCGGCGTTCAAGCGCGAGCTGATCAAGACCAAAAGTGAGGCGGACCTGGAGCTGGCGCTGGCCTATAACCTGACCACCCTGTCGCTGTCGCCCCATTTCGATTACCTGGCATCGGACCTGGGGCTGGATCTGCTGGCCTCGCTTTATGCCGCTCCCAATGAGTGGACCGCAGAGCGACTTGCTCAGCTGGCCGACTATATTCGCGATAACGAGGTCGCCGTGGTGCTGGTGGATCATCCGCTGGACGAACAGGGGCAGCAACGGCTTGAAGAGGCCGGGGCACGGGTTATCCAGCTGAATCAGCTGAAACCGGTTTCGCGGCAGGAGATCGCCGCGCCACTGGAGGTGATCCAGGCAAATCTGGCCAAACTGGTAGAGGCTTACATGGCGGACGCCGACAGCTGAAGATAAAACCAACTAACGATATTTGTAATAATAACGATTCGCATTTAGTATCTGTGCTCATTGGAACATCGTCATATCAAGGACGCGCCGATGAGCGGGAACCATTCAAGCAGTAACTCAGCCAGCTGTGCGGCAACGAATCTCGGCAGCATGTACGCTGAGCACAGCAGTTGGCTGCGCAGCTGGCTGTATAAAAAGCTCGGTTGCAGCAGCCAGGCGGCGGATATCGCCCAGGATGCCTTCGTGCGCCTGCTTCAGGTGCGTGAAAAAGAGGGCGCGCTACCGGAGATTCAGCAGCCGCGCGCTTACCTGACCCGGGTGGCGGGGCGGTTGGTGCATGATCACTTTCGGCGTCAGTCGCTGGAGCGAGCCTATCTGGAGGCGCTGGCGCAGATTCCGGAGGATCTGGCCTGTTCAGAACTGGACCGGCTGCTGCTGCGCGATGCGTTGGAAGAGCTGGATCGGATGCTCGACAGCCTGAAGCCTGCGGTGAAAAGCGCGTTTCTTCTGTCTCAGCTTGAGGGGCTCACCTACGCCCAGATCGGTGAGCGCCTGTCGGTGACCGAACGTTCGGTAAAGCGTTATATGGCGCAGGCGTTCGAGCACTGCCTGCTGACTATTTCGCTGTAAGCATCTCGTTATAAGTATCCGCTCATATGCACCTCCCTCTGACTACGACCCTATGAATCCGGGCTGACGATAGATATGACCGCTTCCAACCAAGAACCTGAACGTATCGCAATCAGACAGGCGGCGCGCTGGCTGACAGAGCTGCATGACGAGGGGCTGGATGCGGCCGGTGAGGCGGAACTGGATCGCTGGCGTAGCGCCTGTGCCGAAAACGAGGCCGCCTGGCAGAAGGCGCTGCATCTGCAGGCACAGTTTGAACGCGTTCCCGCGAATATCGGCCACAAAACCCTGAACCGGCGCCCGGATGCCGGCCGACGGGCACTGCTGCGTTCCCTGGCGGTGGCGGCGGTTGTGCTGCCCAGCGGTTATCTGGGCCTGACTCAGGAGCCCTGGAAAGAGTGGCTGGCGGATTACCATACCCAGGTGGGCGAGCAGCGTCGGGTGTCACTGGCCGACGGCGGCTTTGTTCTGCTCAATACGGATACCCGTATCGATCTGGCCAGCGACCGGGATAAGCAGCTGATCCGTCACTACAGTGGTGAAATTCTGGTGCAGAGCAGTGCGGAGCTGGGCAGCAATGCCAGCACGCCGCTGCGTGTGGCTACCGAACAGGGCGAGCTGGAAACCCGCAACGCCCGCTTCCTGGTCAAGCAGGAGCCGGATAAGGATCAGGCGCGGCTGGCGGTACTGGATGGCAGCGTACGGGTGCGTAGCCGCTCTGGTCGCTATCAGGAGATTAACGCCGGCAGCACGGCACGCCTGTTCGCTGGCCAGGCCTATGACCTGCGGCCAGTGGGCGAGCGGCAGCTGGATAGCTGGAGCCAGGGGGTGATTCTGGCCAGCGATATGCCGCTGAAACAGTTTCTCGCAGAGCTCAGCCGCTACCGCAACGGTTGGCTGCGCTGTGATCCGGCGGTGACGGACCTGCGCATCAGCGGGGTTTTCCAGCTGCGCGATATCGAAGTGATCCTTGATGGCCTGCCGGTTACGCTGCCGGTGCGCGTCAATCGCCGCACTGACTTTTGGGTAACCGTGGCCCCGGCTTAGATAAGAAGGAGTATTGTCCCCTTGGGGCAGCCCCATCCGTCATAGGCATAGACAGATTTAAAAAAACGAAGGTTCTATGCCATGACTAACTCATTCAACAAAGCGCGCCGCATGCGTGCTGTCTCCGCTTATCCGGGTATGCGCAACGCCCTGTTTGTCTCGATGCTGGCGCTGGGTGCAGTCAGCGCGCCAGTGTCTGTGGCCGCTGCGGAAATCACCAGCCCGGTCAGCTACGACATCCCCTCGGGGGCGCTGGACCGGGTGCTGAGCCGGTTTGCGACCTCCACCGGGATGACGCTGCAGTTTAATCCCAGCCTGACTCAGGGACTGCAAAGTGCCGGGCTGCAGGGCAGCTATTCTCCGGAGCAGGGGCTGGACCAGCTGCTCAGCGGTACCGGGCTGATGGCCACCCGCAGGGCGCCGGGAGTGTATATCCTGGAAAAGATCGCCGCCGGTGATGAGATGGTGATGGGGCCGATCCGTATCGGCGCGGAATCACTGGCATCGACCCAGGATGGGATAGGCGCAGTCACCGAGGGTACCGGCAGCTATAAAACTGAGGCGATGGGAACCGCAACCCGCCTGAGCCTGAGCGAGAAGGAAACCCCGCAGTCGGTCACCGTAGTCAGCCGTCAGCTGATCGACGATATGGGTCTCGAGACAATTACCGATGTGGTTAACCACGTGCCGGGCGTGACCGCACGCTCTTATGATGGACGCGGCGCCGGCTTTTCAGCCCGCGGTTTCGATATCGACAACCTGCAGGTGGATGGCGTGCCGACGACCTGGACCGCCGGCTGGTCCGCCGGTGAAACCCGCGCCAACACCCAGCTGTATGACCGCGTCGAGGTGGTGCGTGGCGCCTCCG
This sequence comes from Marinobacterium lutimaris, assembly GCF_900108065.1. GTDB lineage: Bacteria > Pseudomonadota > Gammaproteobacteria > Pseudomonadales > Balneatricaceae > Marinobacterium_D > Marinobacterium_D lutimaris. The sequence goes on from NZ_FNVQ01000006.1 coordinate 218,016, forward strand.
GTCTGGTTTCCGGTGCCGGCAACCCGGCAGCGGCGATCAACCTGGTGCGCAAGCGGGCCAACAGCAAGGAGTTTACCGGCAAGACCTCCATCAGCGGCAGCCGCTGGGATACCTATAGCGGCAGCTTCGACGTTTCCGGCGGGTTGAATGAGACTGGCTCACTGCGTGGCCGTGTTGTGGGCAGCTTCCAGCAGGGCGACTCCTTTATGGATCTGGCCAGCGACGAGGAGACGCTGTTCCTGGGCACCATCGGTGCCGATCTGACCCCGAATACCGAGTTCAACGCCGGCATCAGCTACCAGCAGAACAAACCGGAAGGCAGCGCCTGGGGTGGTCTGCCCACCTGGTTCAGCGATGGCAGCAAAACCGACTGGGATCGGTCCAAAACCACGGCGGCGGACTGGAGTGAATGGAGCTCCGAGAACACCAACTACTACGCCAACCTGGAGCACCGTTTCGATTCCGGCGTACGCCTTTATGGTGCTCTGAGCCGCAGCGTCAGCGATGCCGACCTGCGCCTGATCTATCTCTACGGCTCGCCGGACAAGGCGACGGGTCTGGGGATGGGCGCCAGCCCCTCCTGGTACGATGTGGAACGCACCCAGGATAATGTCGACCTTTATGCGTCGATCCCCTTCGATACCGGTGCTCAGTCCCATGAGCTGGTGGTCGGTGTGATGCACAGCGAACAGGAGCTGACCACCTACAGCCGCGCCGCCCTGTCACTGGACGACGTGGGTAACTTCTACGACTGGGACGGCTCCTTCGCAGAACCCGAATGGGGCGAGAAAAGCCTCAATAGCAAGGAGCGCACCACACAGCTGGGCGGCTACGCGGTGGCGAGGTTGAGTCTGGCCGACCCGCTGAAGCTGATCATCGGCAGCCGTATCACCGACTGGAAGAAAGAGGGGATGAGCGTCGGCGATCCGATCGAGCATGATGGCGTGGTCACTCCCTACGCCGGGCTGATCTACGATATCAACGACACCTACTCCACCTATGTCAGCTACACCGATATCTTCAACCCGCAGAACCAGAAGGACCGTAACGGCAACTACCTGGATCCGCTGGAGGGCAAGAACTATGAAGCCGGTCTGAAAGCCAGCTTCCTGCAGGATCGTCTGGACGCCTCGCTGGCGGTCTATCGCATCGAGCAGGACAACCTGGCTCAGACAGATGACGGCTACTTTGTCCCGGGCACCACCGACAGCGCCTACTACGCCGCCCAGGGCACCGTCAGCGAGGGTTACGAGATCCAGGTGACCGGTGCGATCACCGATAACTGGAACCTGACCGCCGGTTGGTCTGAGTTCAGCGCAAAGGATGCCAACGGTGATGCGGTCAACACCCGCCACGCCCGTCGCACCGCCAGCCTGTTCACCACCTATAACCGCGATAAATGGACCCTGGGTGGCGGCATCAACTGGCAGAGCGAGTCCTACACCCTGGCGACCAACCCGGCCGGCGACGCCGACAAGATCAAGCAGGGCGCCTACACCCTGGTGAATCTGATGGGCCGTTACCAGTTCAGCCCGAACCTGTCGGCTCAGCTGAATATCGATAACCTGTTCGATGAGGAGTACTACTCCAACGTGGGCTTCTACAACCAGCTGGCCTATGGTGAGCCGCGTAACGCGAAGATCTCGCTGACCTATAAGTTCTGATATGGCTAGCCCGGCTGTCAGGCCGGGCTTATTTTAGAATTCTTAGGGATTTACTTGTTCCAAGAGGCTCTGCATCTGACTCACTTTGTGGGAGTTGGGCAGTACCTAAGTACCGATATTTGAATCATCCCATTTCAGTGTTCTTTTTGAGGCCGGTTTCGCCTGCTGGCGAGATAAGGTACTTGTGCGGACAAGTACCTTATCAATCCCAAACCGCCCCTACGGCTTGGTCGGCTGCGCCGACTGCCCTGTGTTTCTCGTCTGAAAGAGCGGGACAGGAAACTCGCTCCTGCGTCGCTCAAACAGCCTGTCCCTTTATTCTCTTTCAGCCTGCGATGCTCGGCTGCGCCGAAGGGGATCGGCGGATGCGCTCAGACGGCTATGAGACATTGAGCCTTGTTAACCGTTTGGCACAAGAACGTCTTCGTTTCGATTAGACGATCACCACCTTTATAAAATGTGCTTGGAGAGCGGCAATAAAAAAAGAGGTGCGCAATGGCACCTCTTTTTCGTTAACCGGGGCTGACTTATCAGGCAGCCTGCAGCATTTCCCGCTTTAGCTGCTCGCACCAGGTGGCGATGCGGTCGTCGGTCATATCGCGCTGGGAATCTTCATCCAGGGCCAGGCCGACAAAGTATTTGCCATCCGGGGTCAGCGCCTTGGATTCATCGAACTCGTAGCCTTCAACCGGCCAGTGGCCGATAACGCTGGCGCCGCGGGCGACCACCTGGTCGTGCAGCATGCCCATGGCATCGAGGAACCATTCGGCGTAGCCGTACTGATCGCCGAGGCCGACGAATGCGCAGACTTTGCCGCTCAGGTCGAAGAACTCGAAGGTTTCCCAAAGCTCGAGCCAGTCTTCCTGGACTTCGCCGTAATCCCAGGTGGGGATGGCAAAAATGATCTGGTCATACTCTTCGGTAATCTCCAGTCCGATCTCCTGGACGTCGAACAGATCGCCTTCGCCCAGCTGCTGCTGAATTTTAACGGCCACGTCGGAAGTGTTACCGGTGGTTGAGCCATACAGTATTGCCAGCATCTCTATCCTCCTTCTCTATCTATGAGAATGAAAATAATTATTAATTAGATTACTGGCAAGTGTATCAGCTTTTTTAGGGTATAACCTAGTATTAGAGTCGGTTATTTTTAGAATAAGCTGTTGCGCCGTTCCGGGAGGCTCTCTATGAACTTTCCGTCGCGATACCGGGTCTACTTTTGGCGACAGGGAGAAAAACTATGTTCAACAAAATTAAAGCTGCGCTGGAGGACCTGTTCGAGACGGACAGGGTGGCCGGGGCGGAAGACAGCCAGGAAACTTTCGCGCTCACCGCCGCGGCACTGATGGTAGAGGTGATCGCTGCCGATTATGAACGCAAGCCGGAAGAGCGCGAGGCGCTGCTGGCGGTGGTGCGCGACAGCTTTGGGCTGGATCCCGCCGCGGCGGAAGCGTTGCTGGAGAAAGCGGAAGAGAAGCATCAGCAGTCCACCGACTATTTCCGCTTCACCTCAGAGATCAACCGTATCTGCTCCCAGGAGGAGAAAGTCCGCCTGATCGAAAATCTCTGGCGCGTGGCCTATTCCGATGGCGAACTTCAGGATGTCGAGGATCATGTGATTCGCCGCATCGCCGACCTGATCCATGTTCCCCACATGGAGTTCATCGCCGCCAAGCACCGGGTACAGCCCTCTTAAGCCTTCGCCTCTGCCTTACGTCCGAAGAAGGGTGGTTTGGTAATCCAGATCACCGTAATCAGCGCGAGAAATATCCATCCCAGCAGGGTCATGATTTCGGTAAACGAGATCATGAATGCCTGGCTGGTGATTACCTCATTGATCCGCGCATAATTCTGCACCGAATCGCCTCCCAGCAGGTTCAGATACTCCCGGGTTTGCTGGCTGTATGCAGTGACATGCTCAGTCAGCAGGGCGTGCTGTACCGATGCCTCCCGGTGCCACCACCAGGTGGTCAGCGATGAGGCGAAGCTGCCGCCCAGGACGCGCAGGAAGGTAGCCAGACCTGAGCCATCGGCGATCTCGTTGGGCGCCAGGCTCGACAGCAGGATGGTGGTGGCCGGCATGAAGAACAGTGCGACCCCCAGACCCATCGCCAGCTGCACCAAGGCGACATGCTCGAAATCCACGAAGATATTGAAGCCCGCGCGCAGGAAGCAGGTGGCGCCCATCGTCATAAAGGCGATGGTGGCGAGCATGCGCATATCCACGTGATGGCCGAAGCGACCAACGATCGGTGACAGAAACAGCGGTATCAGGCCGATAGGCGCTGCGGCGAGCCCCGCCCAGATCGGTGTGTAGTCCAGCCTTGTCTGCAACCAGACCGGCAACAGCAGGTTGATAGAGAAGAAAGCTGCAAACGCCAGCACCAATGCCAGGGTGCCGAAGGTGAAGTTGCGGTAGCGGAACAGGCGCAGGTTGATCACCGGATGCTCTTCGGTCAGCTCCCAGATCACCAGCGCGATCAGAGATACCACCGCAATGGCAGCGCCGTAAAGAATGAAGCTGGACTCGAACCAGTCCAGGTCATTGCCCTTGTCGAGCACCACCTGCAGCGTACCCACGCCCAATACCAGCAGCCCCAGGCCGACGTAATCAATCGGCTGGCGCACGGTTTGCTCGGGGCGATCCTTCATCTGGTTCCAGACCACGGCGGCGGCAAAGGCGCCGATCGGCAGGTTGATAAAGAAGATCCAGGGCCAGGAGAAGTTATCCGTTAGCCAGCCGCCGGCGATGGGGCCGGTGATCGGCGCCACCACGGCCACCATCGCCAGCAGCGCCAGCGCCATACCGCGCCTTGCCGGTGGATAGATGGCGATCAGCAGGGTCTGGGTGATCGGGTAGAGCGGGCCGGCCACAAACCCCTGCAGGGCGCGAAAGGCCACCAGTTCCGGCATGGAACTGGCGATGCCGCAGAGCAGGGAGGAGGCCATGAACAGCACCACCGCCAGCATATACAGGCGGACCTCGCCGATACGCCGCGCCATCCAGCCGGTAATCGGCAGGGCGATGGCGTTGGCGACGGCGAACGAGGTGATCACCCAGGTGCCCTGTTCGGAACTGGCGCCCAGGTTACCGGCGATGGAGGGCAGCGCCACGTTGGCGATGGTGGTATCCAGCACCTGCATGAAGGTACCCAGTGCCAGCGCTATGGTCGCAAGTACCCGGCTCTTCGGCGTGAATTGGGCCGCTTCACTCATGGTTCAACTCTCATGGTTCAACTTTGGCGATTGAGGCGTGGATGTCGCCCGCAGCGTTGGCGGCGATCACCTGATGTACCAGGGCGTCGGCATCGGCGAGCAGGCTGTCGTAGATATCGGTGCTGTAACGGGCTTCCTTATGGGGCTGCTGCGGCAGGGTATCGCCCTGCTGCTGATGCAGGTCGACGCTCACCTGGGTGGAGAGCCCGATCCGCAGCGGATGGCTCTGCAGCTCCTGCGGGTCCAGCTGGATCCGCACCGGCACTCGCTGGACGATCTTGATCCAGTTACCGCTGGCGTTCTGTGCCGGCAGCAGTGAAAACGCGCTGCCGGTGCCCATGCCTAGGCTTTCGATCTGGCCGTGGTAGGTGACATCGTCGCCGTAGAGGTCGGCGTGGACCTCAACTGGCTGGCCGATACGCATCTGGCCGAGCTGGGTTTCCTTGAAGTTGGCGTCGATCCAGACCTGGTCCAGCGGGATTACTGCCATCAGCGGCTCGCCGGAAGCGATATGGGCGCCCGGGTGAACGCTGCGCTTGGCGACATAGCCGCTGACCGGCGACTGGATAGTAGCGCGGGCGTGGTTGATGTAGGCCTTGCGCAGGGTGGCGGCGGCGGCTTTAACCTCTGGATGGCTATCCAGCGTCGTGCCTTCAACCAGCGCCAGGGTGCTGTTGAGCTGCTGCTTGGCACTGGTGAGCGCGTTTTCTGCCGATTCCAGGGTGTCACGGGCGTGGGTGACCTCTTCCCGGGCCACGGCACCGCTGCGGCCGAGCTCGACACGGCGCTGGTAATCGTCACGGGCCTGTTTCACGTCCAGTTCACGGGTGGAAACCTGGGCGCGGTAGTGGCTGACGTCGGCATAGAGGCCGCGCACGCGGCGTACCGTGGCGGCGAGATCGGCCTGGGCTTCCTCAAGGGCGACTTCGGTATCGCTGGGGTCCAGCTGGACCAGCGTCTGCCCCTGCTCGACATAATCGCCATCGTCCACGTTGATGCGGGTGACGGTGCCGGCGATGCCAGCGGCGATCTGCACCTGGTTACCATCGACATAGGCGTCTTCGGTGTCTTCGAAGTGACGGCCGTAAAGTTCGTAATAGGCGAAGGAGGTGGAGGCTACGCCGAGCACGGCCAGGGCCAGTGCGCCCAGCAGCAGCTTGCGGCGTGAGCGCCGGCTGCCTGTGCTGGCTTCGGTGGCGCTGGTTTCAGTGTCTGTTGGATTACTCATTTGGACTCTCTATCTGTTTCTGCCTGTTTGCCGGCGTTAGCGAGGGTGCCGCAGCAGCTCTCCTGCAGCAGGCCGGGGGCATCGAGTATCTTGCGCATCAGCCTCTCCAGTTCGCTCAGCTCGTCGCTTTCCAGGTCGCCGGTCAGCTCATTCAGCAGGTCGGCGGCGATGGTGCGGATCTTTTGGTAGAGAGTGATCCCCTCTTCGGTGGGCTGCACACGGATCTGGCGGCGGTCTTCGGGATTACGCTCGCGACATAGCAGATTGCGTTGTTCCAGCTTGTCCAGCATGCGGGTCATGGCGCCGGCATCGATCGACAGGGCCTGACTCAGGGCCGATGGTGTATTGGCGATTTCGCCGACCACCAGGCGCAGAACTCTGAATTGAGCGCCGGTGATATTGAACGGCTGCAGATGCTTCTCCAGCAGCCGATCCTTGTGCTGATTCAGCAGGTGGATCAGATGCGCAATGTTGAGATGCGTCGGCACGTTGTCTTCGGTGTAGTGAATCATGGCTCAGGCTGTCGTTAGCGGGACGTTTAGTGGGAAGGCTTAATTGCTTAGGCAAGTAATCTAACATTATTTGCCAGGGCAAGTAAATATCCGAGTTGATTTGTCGGATTTTTGCCGGCTGTGCTCGGGGTGGCTGGATCGGGTAGGATAGGCGCGAATAGACTGCAGGGATTCATCTCTATGAACGATACGATCTCGTCCCTGGCGATCAACTTTATCGCCGTTATCGGACTGCTGTTGCTGTTGGTGATTTTGGGCGCGGTGATTGCCGCTATCGTCATGTACCAGGTCGACAAACGTCAGACGGTGCATACCATCCGGCGCAACTACCCGCTGCTCGGGCGTTTCCGCTATCTCTTCGAGGAGCTGGGCGAGTTCTTCCGGCAGTATTTCTTTGCCATGGACCGGGAGGAGATGCCGTTCAACCGGGCGCAACGTTCCTGGGTGTATCGTGCATCCAAGAACATCGATAACACCGTGGCTTTTGGTTCCACCCGCGATCTGCGTCGTCCCGGCACCTACTATTTCCTTAATTGTCCGTTTCCGACGCTGAGTGAGGATGCGGTGACGACCCAGTCCATGCGGATCGGGCCATACTGCCGTGAGCCCTATGACGCGCCGTCATTCCTCAATATCTCCGGCATGAGCTTCGGCGCGCTGTCGCGGCCGGCGGTGCGGGCGCTTTCCAACGGCGCAAAAAAGGCGGGCTGCTGGATGAACACCGGTGAGGGCGGCCTTTCCCCCTATCACCTGGAAGGTGGCTGCGACATCGTTTACCAGATTGGCACCGCCAAGTACGGCCTGCGCGATGAGCACGGCAAACTCGATGACGCCAAGCTGATCCGCGCCGCGGCGATTCCGCAGGTGCGGATGTTCGAGATCAAGCTGAGTCAGGGTGCCAAGCCCGGCAAGGGCGGTATTCTGCCGGGCGACAAGGTGAATGAAGAGATCGCCGAGATCCGCGGTATTCCGGTGGGTCAGGCGTCGATCAGCCCGAACCGCCACCCGGAGATCGCTTCGATCGACGATCTGCTCGACTTTATCCATCACGTGCGCGAAGTCTCCGGCAAGCCGGTGGGGTTCAAGATGGTGTTGGGCACCACCAGCTGGCTGGACAGCTTCTGTGAGGCGGTGAACAAGCGCGGCAGCGACAGTGCGCCGGACTTTATCACCCTGGATAGCGCCGATGGCGGCACCGGTGCGGCGCCGCTACCGCTGATAGACAGCGTTGGTCTGCCGTTGAAGGAGAGCCTGCCAGTACTGGTGAACAAGCTGACCCAGCATGGCCTGCGCAACCGGGTGCGGATTATCGCTTCAGGCAAGCTGATCAATCCCACGGATGTGGCGGCGGCGATCTGCATGGGCGCAGACTTTGTCGTCACCGCGCGCGGCTTCATGTTCGCGCTGGGCTGTATTCAGGCGTTGCAGTGCAACAAGAATACCTGTCCGACCGGGATCACCACCCACGATCCTAAACTTCAGCAGGGGCTGGTGCCCGAGGTGAAGTCGGAGCGTGTGGCGCATTTCCACCACAACCTCGTGCATGAGGTTGAGACGATTGCCCACTCCTGTGGCGTGGCCGAGCCGCGCCAGCTGCGTCGCGAGCACGCGGCGATGGTCGTGGATGGCGGCAGTTCAGTGCCGCTCAACATCCTCTATCCCGACGACTGATTCCTGGAATCAGTTCGGCGCAACGACTGCCTGAAAACGCGAAAGGCCAGCATGTTGATGCTGGCCTTTCTGTATCTGGCTATTTTTCGTCGTCGAACCAGGAATCCTCGCCGATAAAGGTCGAGAGCTCCTTCTCCTCCCGGTGGCGCTCTATGGCGCGGCGCGCATCGAGAAGTCGCTTGGATGCGTGTTGCTTGCGGCGGTTCTTCTCCTCGACATCGTAGCTGACAAGGATATCGAACACTTCGGTCTGAATTTCGTTCAGTTCCTGCTCTTTCAGCATAATACCTGCTCCGATCAACCAGTCTGAGCGGCGACCAACAGGGCGTTCCCTTCAGGGCGTTCTATTCCCCGCTGGTTCCCGCGAAGACAAACGACATTTCTGTTTTACCGCAACACTGTTCAGATTTCAAACAGAGAGGGTTGGCAGTGAGGATGCTAAAGAGGAGCTGTTTCAGTCAGGTGACAGGCGCAAACAGTTGAGAGAAAGACAGGGCGGGCGCCCTGTCAGTCGTTATCGGCTTCGCCGGGACGGCGCGTCGGCAGGCGTTTGTCGTTCTGACGCAGGCTGCGCAGGCTGCGTTTGATCGTTTTCAGGTGATCAAACAGGCCCGGGCCCAGTTTCATAGCCACGCCCACGGCGAGGACATCAATCACCACCAGGTGCACGACGCGTGAGGACATCAGCGTGCTCAGATCCTTGTCCTCTTCCACATCGATATGGATCGGGATGGTGGCCAGGTCCGCCAGCGGTGTACCGCCGGGGCAGAGCGCGATCACCGTGGCGCCGGTATCGCGAACCAGGCGCACGGTGTGCAGCAGATCCTTGGTGCGGCCGGTCTGGGAGATGGCTACGACCACGTCGCCTTCGCCAAGGGTAACGGCGGAGATGGTCTGCATATGCGGGTCGGAGTAGGCCGCCGCAGACACCATCAGGCGATAGAACTTGTGCTGGGCGTCGGCGCAGACCGGAGCCGAGGCGCCAAAGCCATAGAATTCCACGCGCTTGGCCTTGGCCAGGGCGTCGATCGCCTCTTCCAGCGTGGTAGGGTCCAGCTGTTCGCGGATGTTGATCAGGTTGCCAATCATCGAGTCGAAGATCTTTTGCTTGAACTCGATCACCGTGTCGGTGGAGTTCAGCGCGAACTGCTCAAAGCTGGTATTGCTGGCCAGCCCCTGGGCCAGGGTCAGTTTGAAGTCCTGAAAGCCGTCATAATCCAGGGCGCGGCAGAAACGCACCACCGTGGGCTCGCTGACACTGGCCTCGGAGGCGAGATCGACGATACGCATATGGATAACTTCGCTGGCGTTGGCCAGCACATAGTCCGCCACTTTCTGCTCTGATTTACGCAGTCGAGGGCGGGCGTCGGCGATCGATTTGAGCAGATTGAAGGAGTTCAATGTCTTTCCCTGCCGGATCAGAAAATTGCGTTGCATTTGAGTATAACAAGGCTGTTTGGCCTCGCCTAACTTTCTGCTTAATTAGCTAAATGTCTGAGGAATAACGATTTTCAAGGATAACCCGGATCACATTGCCGAGGGAGTGTGCGAAGGTAATGGCTTGCTTTATACTTTGGTCCGATAGGCCGAAGCCTCTGGAAGGTGTTTTCGGTAACGCGCCACCGATCCATAAAAAAGACCGAATCATGTTGTACCGTATTCGACTGACACTGACATTTATCCTTCTCCTGTGGTCCGGTCTGGTTTCCGCCCGGCAGGAACCCGATGCCGCCAACCTGCAACTTGCATCGGTCAACGCCCTGGTCGTTAATCTCGACACCGGACGGGTGCTCTACCAGAAAAATCCCGATGCAGTGGTACCCATCGCCTCCGTCAGCAAGCTGATGACAGCGCTGGTTGCCCTGGAGGCGGACCAGCCGATGGATGAACCGATTCCGATCCAGGTGCGCGATTCGATCCAGATGCAGAATGTGATCTCACGCATCCGCATCGGCAGCGAGCTGCCCCGCGAGGATGTGCTGCAGCTGGCGATCATGTCCTCGGAAAACCGCGCTGCCACAGCGCTGGCCCACGCTTATCCCGGTGGTTACTTCGCCTTTGTCCGGGCGATGAATCTCAAAGCGGAAGAGCTGGGCATGAGCAGCACCCGTTTCGTCGAACCGACGGGCCTGTCGTACTTTAATGTCTCCACCGCCAATGATCTGGTGAAGCTGATCCGGGCCGCGCGCAAGCATCCTGAAATCCGCAAGATGACCACCAGCTCGAAAATGGATGCGCGTTTCCGAGAGCCGCGCTACGTGCTGGCTTTCTATAACACCAACCGCCTGGTCAACAGTGACGACTGGGACATAGAACTGAGCAAGACCGGTTATAACGACGCCGCCGGCCGCTGTCTGGTGATGGTCAGTGAGATTGAGGGGCAGGATATCGCCATGGTGTTTCTCGATTCTTTTGGCAAACGTTCCCATATCGGGGATGCCGGACGTGTAAAACGCTGGCTGGAAACCGGGGATGGCGGTGATGTGCCAAGAGCCGCAGCCCGTTACGAGCGGGACAAAAACAAGGTAGGGCGCAGAACCCTGCTGGCGGAAAAGAACCGCTAAGCTGTGCAGGCTTAACTAAAAATGCCCCGGACCGAAAGGCCGGGGCATTTTTAATGCGCTTTTTTAAAGCCTGGAGCTTGGTGTGTCAGACCTTTGAGTAGATCTGCGCACCGGCGTCACGAAACTCTTCCGATTTCTCCCGCATACCCAGGTCGGCCTGGGCATTGATCGCCGCGACCTGGGTCTCGTCCAGCTCGCGTACCTCCTGGGAGATCTTCATGGAGCAGAACTTGGGTCCGCACATGGAGCAGAAGTGCGCCACCTTGGCGGACTCCTTCGGCAGGGTTTCATCGTGATAGGCGCGGGCGGTGTCCGGATCGAGACCGATATTGAACTGGTCTTCCCAGCGGAATTCGAAGCGCGCCTTGGACATGGCGTTATCGCGGATCTGCGCACCCGGATGGCCTTTGGCCAGGTCCGCGGCGTGAGCGGCGATCTTGTAGGTGATGATGCCGGTCTTTACGTCATCCTTGTTGGGCAGACCCAGGTGCTCTTTCGGCGTTACGTAGCAGAGCATGGCGCAGCCGTACCAACCGATCATCGCGGCACCGATGCCGGAGGTGATGTGGTCGTAGCCCGGTGCGATATCGGTGGTCAGCGGCCCGAGCGTGTAGAAGGGCGCTTCGTCACACTCGCTGAGCTGCTTGTCCATGTTCTCCTTGATCATATGCATCGGCACATGACCGGGGCCTTCGATCATCACCTGCACATCGTGCTGCCAGGCGATCTTGGTCAGTTCGCCCAGTGTTTCCAGTTCGGCGAACTGGGCTTCGTCGTTGGCGTCGTAAACCGAGCCCGGACGCAGGCCGTCTCCGAGTGAAAACGCCACGTCGTAGGCCTTGCAGATCTCGCAGATCTCTTCGAAGTGGGTGTAGAGGAAGTTTTCCTCATGATGCGCCAGGCACCATTTCGCCATGATTGAGCCACCGCGGGAGACGATGCCGGTCATTCGCTTGGCGGTCATCGGCACGTAGCGCAGCAAGACGCCTGCGTGGATGGTGAAGTAATCCACACCCTGTTCCGCCTGCTCGATCAGGGTGTCACGGAACACCTCCCAGTTCAGGTCTTCGGCCACGCCGTTAACCTTCTCCAGCGCCTGGTAGATCGGCACGGTACCGATCGGCACCGGGGAGTTGCGCAGGATCCACTCGCGGGTTTCATGGATGTTCTTGCCGGTGGAGAGATCCATGATGGTGTCGGCGCCCCAGCGGGTGCCCCAGGTCATTTTCTCCACTTCCTCTTCGATGGAGGAGGAGAGCGCCGAGTTACCGATATTGCCGTTGATCTTCACCAGGAAGTTACGGCCGATGATCATCGGCTCCAGTTCCGGGTGGTTGATATTGCAGGGGATGATGGCACGTCCGGCGGCAACTTCATCACGCACGAATTCCGGTGTGATCTCGGCGGGGAGATTGGCGCCGAAGTTATGCCCCGGATGCTGCTGGGCGATACTGCCTTCGGCCTGTGCCTTGGCCAGTTTCATGTTCTCGCGGATAGCGATGAACTCCATCTCCGGGGTGATGATCCCCTGGCGCGCGTAGTGCAGCTGGGTGACATTCTTGCCATCCTGGGCTCTACGCGGCTTACGGGTCAGCTCGAAGCGCAGTTCGTCCAGGCGTAGATCGGCGGCGCGGGCACGCCCGTACTCGCTGGTGAGCCCTTCCAGCAGTTCGGTGTCATTACGCTCCAGGATCCACTGTTCGCGCAGCGGGCTCAGCCCCTTGCGCACGTCGATATCGGCAGCGGGGTCGGTGTAGGCACCGGAGGTGTCATAGACGTAGAGCGGCTCGTTCTTCTCACCGCCAAAGGCGGTGGGGGTGTCGTCCAGGCTGATTTCGCGCATGGGTACGCGGATATCCGGACGGCTGCCTTCTACATAGACTTTGCGCGATTTCGGAAACGGCTGTACCGAGTCGGAATCGACACGGGCGCTTTGATTGAGCGGCAGTTCACTGCTTTGCTGGGTCACTTTTTTATCCTTATGTGCGCTTGTGTGTGCTCATTTGAGGGGCTGGCGATCATTATTCGGTCAGGTCGAGGCCCATCTGCCAGAAGCTGACCTCCATCCGGGTGGCGGTACGGAAGCGGTTCTGCAGCTGGCGCAGGCGCGGTTCGGGCAGGTCGGCACCGAGTTTTTCCAGCAGCTCCAGTTCTGTCTGTGCCACCTCGCGGTACTCCTCGCTCAAGTACATCTCTATCCAGTCGTTGTAGGGGTTACCCTCACGCACCGTATCCGGCTGCGCGGCAAGCCACTGGGCGATCTCGGCGTAACCGAGGATGCAGGGTGCGAGCGTCACATGCAGGTCGAGCAGATCACCAGCCATACCGGTATCCAGCACATAGCGGGTGTAGGCCACAGTCGCGGCGGCTTCCGGCAGGTGATTCAGGGTTTTCTCATCGATGCCCCAGTCGCGGCAGTACTGCACATGCATGCCGATCTCGGTATCAAGCATGGCGTTGAGGCCTGACTGGGCGTAGCGCATGGAATCCAGATCATCGCTTTTGTAGATCGCCAGGCCCCAGGCGCGGCTGAACTGGATCAGAAACAGGTAGTCCTGCTTCAGGTAGTGCTGGAAACATTCCTTAGGCAATGTTCCCTGACCCAGCTGACGCACGAAGTCGTGTTCGATGTACTGGCGCCATTCTTCGCTGCAGCCGGCTTTCAGTGATTCAAACAGGGACATGGGGGCAGCTCCTTAATACGTTAATCGATGTAGGGTCCAGGCTGGCACTGAAGAACTGGTGCTCCAGCCTGGCCATGCGGCAGAACAGTTCGGCGAGCTGCTCCAGTGTTTCATTGTCGCGGTCGTCAAAGCTGTCTACCTGGCCACGCAGCCAGGCGACGAACTGCTCAAACTCGGGCAATACGTGGATATCGATCCACTCCTGCAGGTAAAAACGGCTGCCACGGGGTTTCGCTGCCTGGGTTTTGGACCAGCTCAGATAGGACCACTCGGCCACGCAGAGGCAGATAATCGCCTGCTCATAGCTCTGTTCAGAGGCTTGCATGGTATCGATGATCGCCTGGCTGACCGGATGCAGCTCCGGGTTTAGATACTGCTCCTCGGACAGGCCCAGCGCTTCGAAGGAGCGCAGGAAGTAGGTGTTCTCGTCACTGGTCAGCGCAGCGAGAAATCCCGCGAGCACGGTTTTCGGCGGCATCGCCGGCGCATTGGCGATGGTGCGCGCCACCAGGTTCACCAGGGTGTCGATAAAGGCGTAGTCCTGCACCAGGTAGCGGGCGTACACCGCATCGTCGAGCTGGTCTTGTCCCAGCGCTTCGGTGAACGGATGGCTTACGGCCTGCTGCCAGTCGCTGCCGGCATAGCCGCGCAGCTGCTCGCTGAGCGGCAGGGATGGATGTTGCTGTTGGTAATCGCTGAAGCTCATTGCGTCTCCTCAAAGCACGTAAATCAGGGAACCCGGTTCAAGGGACAATCGCGTAGTCCGCAACCGGCGGGTTGCTCTTGGTCAGCCCCTGTGCCTGCATAAAGGCGCCGACGCGCTGGTAGCGGGCTTCGTCCAGGGCGGCCGGGCGCAGTGCGAAACGGCTCAGGGTGTCGGCCCAGGCGCGACGGTTGAGCTCGGTGTCCAGCTCGTCGGGCTTGTAGCTGACGAAGGATTTCCAGGCGGCATCGGGATGGTTAACGATGTACTGGGTGGCTTTTTCCAGTGCGGCGACAAAGCGGGCGAAGCGGTCATCGCCGCGATCCTTGTTGTTGATCACCAGTACCAGCTCGTCATAGGCGGGTACGCCTTCCTCTTCGATGTAAAACGCGCGACCCGGATGACCTTCCAGATCCATCTGGTTCAGTTCAAAGTTGCGGTAAGCGCCGATCACCGCGTCCACCTTGCCGGCGATTAATGAAGGAGACAGTGACCAGTTCACGTTGATCATCTCAATATCGTCCAGCGACAGATCGTGCGGGGCGAGCATGGCGCGCATCAACGCCTCCTCGTATCCGCCGACGGAGTAACCCACCTTGCGGCCCTTCAGGTCAGCGATACTTTTCACCGGGCCATCTTCCAGCACCACGAGGGAGTTCAGCGGTGTGGCGATCAGCGTACCGATACGGGTCAGCGGCAGTTCCTCATCGACCATGACGTGCAGCTGCGGCTGATAGGTCAGTGCCAGGTCGGCCTTGCCGGCGGCCACCAGTTTGGGCGGCATGGAAGGATCGGCTGGTTCCACCATGGAAACATCCAGATCCTGTTCGGCGAAGTAACCCTGCTGCTGGGCGACGATCAGCGGGGCGTGGTCCGGGTTGATGAACCAGTCGAGCAGCAGCTCGACCTTGTCGGCGGCCATGGCCTGTGCCGACAGCAGTGAGGCGGCGATCAGTGTGGTCAGACGTTTCATGATGTCCTCTTCTTATTTAATGCCCAGCGATGCTGGTGTTGGCTTTGTTCAGGGAGTCCGCCTGCCAGGGCATCAGCCGGCGGGCGAGGAAATCGATCAGGAAATAGAGCGTTACGGCAATCAGGGCCAGTACCAGCAGAGCCGCGAACATCAGGTCCACCTGCATACGGGCGTTGGCATTGAGCATCAGGTAACCGAGGCCGGTGGAGGAGCCGACCCATTCGCCGACTACGGCGCCGATGGGTGCCACCGAAGCTGCAACCCTGAGGCCCGAGGCAAAGGCGGGCAGGGCGGCGGGCAGGCGGATCTGCAGTAACTGGGCGCGTTTGCTGGCACCAAGGGTGCGGGCCAGCTTCAGGTAGCCAGTGGGAGTCTGGCGCAGGCCATCGAAGCAGGCGGCGGTCACCGGGAAGTAGATAATTAACGTGGCCATGGCAATCTTTGAGGCCATGCCGTAGCCGAGCCAGAGCATCAGCACCGGTGCCAGCGCGAATACCGGAATCGCCTGGCTGATCACCAATACCGGCATTAACCAGCGCCTTAACGGACCCCAGGTGGCCAGTGACAGCGCACTTATCAGCCCGAGCATCACGCCGAACACCAGGCCCAGCAGAATCTCTGCGAGGGTCACAGCCCCGTGCTTGGCGAGCAGCGGGGCCTGCTCGAACAGGGTGCTAAACACCTGCACAGGGCCCGGCAGGATGAACTTCGGCGCGCCGGTGATCCAGACGATAGATTGCCAAAGCAATGTAAGACCCAGGGCGATGATCAGGGGGCGCAGCAGGCGCATCATGAGGCTTCTCCCGCCAGCATCTCCAGCAGCTCACCCTGTAGTCTGAGTACCTCGCTGTCGCTGACCTGACGCGGAGCCAGGCCGGGCGGAGTGATCGGCGAGGAAAGCTTCGCAGGCGAGCCACCTAGCACCAGGATCTGATCGGACAGGCGCAACGCTTCAAGCGGATCGTGGGTGATCATCAGCACGGTGCGGTCATGCAGCAGGCTTGCCGCCAGGTCCTGCAACCTGAGCCGGTTGATCGCGTCCAGGGCAGAGAAGGGCTCATCCATGCAGACCAGGGGGCAGTCCTGGAACAGAGTGCGGGCCAGGGCAACGCGCTGGCGCTGTCCGCCCGAGAGCTGTGCCGGCAATACCTTAGCGCGCTCGCTCAGGCCCACCTGGCTCAGCAGGTAGCGGGCGCGTTCGATCTGTTCAGGCTTTGGCCTGCGCTGCTGCGTCAGCCGGGTGCCGAGCAGCACGTTATCGAGTACGGACAGCCAGGGCAGCAGCAGGTCATCCTGCGCCATCCAGGCCACGCGTCCGGTGAGCGGTTTGCCATCGGAACAGGCTATCTCTCCCTGCACATCGGCCTCGTCGGCGATGCCGCAGAGCAGCTGGATCAGCGAGCTTTTACCGACCCCTGACTGGCCAAGAATACTGGTCCACTGGCCGCCGGGCAGTGTCAGATTCAGCTGACTGAAGACGCAGTGATGCTGCCAGTGCAGGCTGGCGTTACTGAGATGGATATCCACGGCTTACCACCAGCGGTGGAAGTGATGGGTCGGGCCGTGCCCGCTTCCTATCTGCAGGCGGTCGGCAGCCTCAATGGCGCCGGTAATGTAGGCCTTGGCCTCATCGACCGCCTGACCGATCTCCAGACCTCTGGCGAGGCCTGCGGCGATCGCCGATGACAGGGTGCAGCCGGTGCCGTGGGTGTTGCGGGTGTTGATCCGCTTGGCGGGCAGCCAGCGCTCTGTAGCAGCATCAAGCAGCAGATCGGCGCTGTCATCGCTGGCGGAGGCTGCCAGGTGGCCACCCTTGATCAATACCGCTCTGGGGCCGAAGCGCAGCAGTGCGGCGGCATGCTCGCGCATCTCCTGTTCGCTGCCGGCTTCAGGCTGGTCGAGCAGTACCGAGGCTTCCGGCAGGTTCGGTGTAATCAGTGTTGCCAGTGGCAGCAGCTCGCTGCGCAGGGCATCCACCGATTCATCGGCCAGCAGCTTGTCGCCGCTTTTTGCGACCATGACTGGGTCGAGCACGATATTGCTCAACTCTCGCTCTTTAAGAATGCGGGCGATGGTCTGAATGGTTTCGGGTCGGCTCAGCATGCCGATCTTGACCGCATTCACCGCCAGATCATCGAACACGGTGTTCAACTGGTCGGCGATAAATGCGGCGGGCACGTCGTGGATAGCACGGACTTCACGGGTGTTCTGGGCGGTGAGCGCGGTAATGACCGAGGCGCCATAGACACCGAGTGCGGAAAAAGCCTTCAGGTCAGCCTGAATACCGGCACCGCCGCCGCTGTCAGAGCCGGCTATAGTTAGGGCTATGGGGGTTGAATCTGTCATGCCAGGCTCCTCTGTAACGGACGAACCGTACAGCCAGCCTGACAACAAGCATGGATGTGTCGCATAGGTGTATCTCGATTTCCTACGCCGGTTCGAGCCGGATCAGGTTCTGCGGGTTTAATCTCAGCCCTATAATGTGATCTCGCAAGAAATCAGCGTTGGGCACCCCGACCAAGATAAAAAGTAGCGCTAGTCTAGGGTGCCGCAGGCAGGCTGTCCACCGGGTGCACAGCAAAGTTTTGCCCCTCTGCTATAAATGCCTGTGGCTTGGAGGTTTATGCATCGCCCGATAATAAAAATGCCAAGGAGTTGTTATGAACCCACAGGAAACTATAGATACCCAGTGCCCCTGGTGCAGCGAATCCATCGAGTTACTGATCGAATGCATTGAACCGGAACAGGAATACACCGAAGACTGTCCGGTGTGCTGTGCGCCAATGGTGGTGAGTGTCAATGTGCCGCCCGGTGGAGCGCCAGAGGTCAGCGTGGAACGCGAAGGTGGCTAGATGGGCAGGTTAAGACAAGAAAGGATCTCATGAGCAATAAAAAGGATGTAACTGCCGTTGTGACTAAAGCCGGTACCAACGCTGGAGCTAGAGTTGAGACGACCGCATTGGACCGGCGGGTGTTGGAGGCCGCGGACGACATACTCGATACCTCGCTGCAGTCTCTTGGCCAACGCGATGCATTGGGACCGGTGGAAACCATTCACCATGTTCGTGTGGGGATGAAGCAGCTTAGGGCGTTTTTGCGCCTGGCGCGTCCCGCGCTTGCCGATGAACACTATGTCGAGCTGAATGGCCTTTGCCGGCAGCTGGCCGCCGATCTGTCCGGGCAGCGGGATGCAGATGTCGCACTGGAGACCCTTAAAAGCCTGGCACCCGATGAAAAAGCACTGATAAACAGACTGGAAAATCTGCTGCATTGCTCGGCGGCCACCAGTGTCAGTCAGCCACCGGACTGGCAGCAGATAGAAACCCGACTGCTCGCGCTAAAACAGCAGGTTCATGCGGACCTGCGCCCGGGGATGCAGTGCCGTACCCTGGAGAAAACGGTCAGCAGGAGCTTTCGCCAGAGCATCCAGATGTGGAAACAGGCGCAGAACGATGGTTCTGAAGAGGTGCTCCATGAGTGGCGCAAGCTGGTTAAACGCGCCTATTACCAGTCGCTGTTGCTATGCAGTGATAAAAAGGTAAAGCGGCTACGCCGGTTGAAACAGCTGAGTGACTATCTTGGTGACCTGCACGATCTGGATATGTTGGCGCAGCGTCTTGAGTCGGAGCGCCGCTATTTCTGGCTCGATGAGCTTGTAAGGGTCTGCAAGCGGATCGATACAGAGCGGGCGAACCTGCACAGGAAGTCTGTGCAGGAAGGCAAGGCTCTGTTCCGAGGAAAGAGCGGCAAAACCTTGGCCAAACGCTTGGTTCGGAAATCCAGTTGGTGCTAATCTCCCACAAAACGTAACGTCTTTCTTTAGCTACATTAACCCAATATCGGATGGCACTCTGCCAAACGGGAAAGGAACTCGCCATGAAACTGGCCGATTTGAGCGTTCGTGCGAAACTGTGGACCATTATTCTGCTTGCTGGCCTTTCGCTGGCGGTGTTATCGGTGCTGTCGCTGCTGGACATGCGCGCATCTCTCTACCAGGAACGTCAGCATCAGCTGGATGCGCTGGTCCAGAATGTGGACTCGATGCTGGAGGCCGAGCAGAGCCGGGTTAGCAGTGGCGAGGCGACGTTGGAGCAAGCGCAGGCGAATGCCAAAGAGCTGATCGCGTCGATGAAATACGGCGATGACGGCTACTTCTTTGTGCTTGATGCCAGTTCCCGGGTGCTGGTGCACGGCGCAGACAGTTCACTGGTCGGGCAGTCCCTGGCCCAGACCCGCACCAGCGATGGCGTCGCCGTATTCCAGCAGATGGCTGCTCTTCTTAACTCAGGGCAGCCGTCAGCGTTTTTCGAATACACCTGGCCTAAAACCGGAGAGCCAGAACCCCATGCCAAACTCAGCTTTGCCAGTGCTTTTCCCGACTGGGGCTGGGTGGTCGCGACCGGTGTTTATATCGAAGACATTAACGACACCTTTATCGACAGCATTATTCATGTGGGGATTCAACTGCTGATCGTCCTGGTGATTTTGGCTGCGGTAGCTATCTGGGTGGCCCGCGCTATCTGCGGCCCGCTTGATGTGGTCAGCCAGGTAATGGTTAAGGTGGCTGACGGAGATCTGAGAGCCCGCACCGGGCTGAAAACACGCGATGAACTGGGTCGGGTGGGTGTACAGATCGATAACACCCTGGAGGTGTTCCAGGGGTTGATCCAGAGCATCGCAGCAAGCACTACCCAGCTCACCGGTAGTGCTGTTGAGCTGGCGGCCAGTGCCGAGGAGACCAGCCACTCGCTTGACCGCCAGGCGCAGGAAGCAGAGCTTCTTTCCACTGCCATGAACGAGATGGCCGCCAGTATTCATGAGGTTGCCCGCAGCGCCGGTGAAACAGCCAGCGCTATCGATCACGCCGACCATGAGGCGGATGAAGGTAGCCATGATGTGGATGATACGGTGACTCGTATTCAACAGCTGGCCAGCGAGGTTGAGGAAGCCGCCGGGGTTATTCGCCAGTTGCAGGGCGATACCGTGCAGATCGGCGAGGTGCTGGAGCAGATCGAGGCGATATCCGAACAGACCAACCTGTTGGCGCTCAACGCGGCCATTGAAGCGGCCCGTGCCGGTGACTCAGGCAGAGGCTTTGCGGTGGTAGCCGACGAGGTGCGGCAACTGGCGCAGCGCACCCGTGCATCCACCGAAGAGATTCGCGATATGAACGAGCGGCTGGGCAAAGTGGCTTCACGTGCCGTGGAGGTGATGGATCGCTCGCGGACCCGCGCCGAGGAAAGCGTTGAAAAGGCGTTGCTGGCCGGTAACGAGCTAAAGCGAATCGTTGCTGATATGACCTCGGTGCGCGATATGGGACTGCAGGTGGCGTCCGCTGCCGAAGAGCAGAGCACTGTATCCGAAGAGATGAACAACAACCTGCTGTCTATCTCCCAGGCCTCAGAAGCCACTGTGGCTGCCGCCAACAGCGTGGCGGCCCAGGGTGAGCAGCTGCGTGGTCTGGCCGATGATCTTGAGCAGCAGATCGCCCGCTTCAAGGTCTGATTGGGTTTGAAAAACGCCCCGCGTATACTGGGGCGTTCATTCACTTGCTGATGGCCTGACTATGAAATATCGCATTATTCCGGTGACCCCTTTCCAGCAGAACTGCACCCTGCTCTGGTGCGAGCAGACCATGGAAGCGGCGGTGGTAGACCCCGGCGGCGATATCGAGCGTATTAAGGCAGCCATCGAGGAAGAGGGGGTCAAGCTGACCCAGGTGCTGCTGACCCATGGCCATCTGGATCATGTTGGCGGCACTGCGCCGCTGGCGCGGGAAGCGGGTGTTCCCATCATCGGTCCGCACAAAGAGGACGCTTTCTGGATCGATGCACTGGATCAGCAAAGCGCCATGTTTGGCTTCGGCAAGGTCGAGGCCTTTACCCCGGATCGCTGGCTGGAGCAGGGCGATACCGTCAGTGTTGGCCAGGAACAGCTGGAAGTGCTGTTCTGCCCGGGTCATACACCTGGCCATGTGGTGTTTTTCCACCGTGCAAGTCAGCTGGCTCAGGTAGGCGATGTGCTGTTTCAGGGCTCTATTGGTCGCACCGATTTCCCCCGGGGAGACCATGCCACGCTGATCAAGTCGATCCGCGAAGGGCTATTTCCGCTGGGGGATGATGTCAGTTTCATCCCCGGGCATGGTCCCATGTCCACCTTTGGCGAAGAGCGGCGTACTAATCCGTTTGTAGCTGATCATCGGGGTTGAGCACGCCGTTGTTCTTGCGTTCGCTGCTGGTGGATACGCCGCCACTGACGATAAAGGTGGTCACCTGGCTGGCCTTGGCGTCGATAGGCGTTATCCGGTCGGCAGCGACGATGAGAACATTACCGGCGAAGTTGTAAGACTGCGGCAGATAAACCGCAACGTCATCGTTAAGGCCGAGCATCGACAGGTCGTCGCGGGTGATAAACCCAGCCACCCGAATGCCGGGGTCGGCTGTCAGCTGTACCAGCACAGGGCGATCAAAGCCGCGATGATCCCCGAGGAACGCCTTGAACAGATCGCTCAATGAGGTGTAGAGCAGCCGTACCAGCGGGATGCGCTGCAGCAGTTGGTCGAACCACTCCAGCATGAAGCGGCCAAGATACATGGAAGCCAGGATCCCGGTAGCAGTGATCAAACTGATCACCAGCAGGAAACCGAGTATCGAGGCCAGCCAGCCTGGCAGCTCCAGGCCGATCACAGATTCCAGAAAGTGGCCGATCATGGAAAAGATGAGGTCGTTCAGGGTATGCCCGATCAGCCACACCAGGTAGATAGTGATAATCGCCGGCAGGAGTACCAGTAATCCCTGGAAGAAAAAGCGTATCAGCAACTTCATGTTGCCTCCTCTGTCATCGGTGTACCTGTAAGGCCATATCCAGCAGGCTGGGATCTAGCCCCTTACGGAATCGGATGACATCATCCAGCGGTACATCGATGATACTGCCATCCCTGACACCCACCATAATATCGGAGTAGCCGGCGCACAAATAGCGCACCGCCATGGCTCCCATGCAGGTTGCGAGCACTCGGTCATGACCAGAGGGGCTGCCACCACGCTGAATGTGTCCCAATATGCAGACCCTGGGATCCTGCCCCTGTTCCCTTAATTGCTCCGCCAGTCGTGAAGTCAGCCCCGGGGTGGGCCCTTCAGCAACCACGATAATGCCGCTGGAGCCGGTGCCGGCGCGACGACTCGCCGCCAGTTCGCTACTGATGGCTGCTACGTCGATGGCGCGCTCCGGCACCAGAATCATCTCCGCGCCTGCCGCCATGCCAACATTGATGGCAATGGAACCGGACGCCCGACCCATTACTTCAACCAGGAAGTGGCGTTCGTGGGAGGTGGCGGTATCGCGGATGCGGTCGATCGCCTCCAGAGCGGTGTTAACAGCCGTATCAAAACCTATGGTGTCTTCGGTGCCGAAGATATCGTTGTCGATGGTACCGGGGATGCCGATCACCGGGATGCCAGTCTCCTGTTGCAGCAGGTGTGCTCCGGTAAGAGAGCCGTCACCGCCAATCACGACCAGGGCGCCAATGCCCCTGCGTCGCAAAATCTCCGCGGCGGCGGCCCGAACCGCGGGATCCTTAAAGGCGGTACAACGATCAGTTTTTAATACGGTGCCCCCGCGCTGGACGATATTGCTCACCGACCCGGACTGGAGCGTACTCATATCGTCGGCAATCAGGCCGCTGTAGCCTCGCTGGATTCCGTAAACCTTGATGCCCTGGCTCAGCGCGGCACGGACGACGCCTCGTATGGCCGGGTTCATGCCTGGGGCGTCGCCGCCACTGGTCATGATAGCGATCGAGTCGAAGTCTTTATCCTGTTTCAGTTCCGGCAGCGTATACATCACTCGCTCCTTATAGTGAAAGCGGCAAACCCATAGTGGTGTAGCCAAGATATAGCTGATCTATGACAGCGGATCCTCGTGCTGTGGATCCAGTTGTTCTGTCTATAAATTAACCGTAAATATCCGTGCTGCAGATAGTGGAAAGGTATTTTTAAAATAAATTGAAAAAGGCTGTTGACTCCCTCCGGCAGGTCTGTAGAATGCGCCTCCTCGCTTGAGACGACACGCCCTTCGGGGTTGCAGACGACCAGCGAGGCGG
>NZ_FNVQ01000009.1 GCF_900108065.1 Marinobacterium lutimaris
ACTCGGCGCTGTATCTTCTGCGTTGGGTCATGAACACTCCTTTGGCACATTGTGCCTCTTTTCAGAAGTGTCCGCAGTAACGGGGTAGAACCCCAAGAGCGACGGTATAATTATCGGCACAGTGGCCAGACTGGATAGCAGTAAGATCGGACGACCTCTGCTTGCGTTCATCCATGTCGACACGTCTAGTTGGGCTGTAACCCGCTCGATCCTCGCTCTCAAGGAGCTCCCCGACGTAGAGGAAATTCACACGGTGGCAGGTGATAGTGCCATGTTGCTAAAAGTCAGAACCCAGGACACCCGCTCACTGGAAGATCTGCTGGAAGTGATTCATTCGATTGACGGTTTCAGCGGAACACGCAGCTACATTGTTCTGCCCCCCATCTGGAAAGGGGACCGGCCCCGGTGCTCTCGAATTAGCATGCAGTGCTGTTAGCGCCGATTCAGACAGGCTGACGCTCGTCTACCTACCGATCGGAGCCGTAGCCATCCAGCCGTTACTGCGCGCGCGTCCCGATAGCGTCGAAGACTATGCCTATGCTCCGCCGGTCTTCCTCCCGGTCAGCAGCGGGTCTGACCTGACTTCGGTCGATGATGTGATCACGGCCGGTAAAAGCGGGCGCGAGATCTACGGCTCTTAAGGACCGGGAACCATCTCCCATCTCGTTATGGCAGGGGGCGAGATCCAGCTCTTTGTCGACACCACGACCGTGCTGGAATCGAATGAAGTGAAAGCGCTCGCGATCTTCGCCGAAGAGTGCCTGGAGGCCTATCCGGAAATTCCTCCGCTGAAAGAGTTCTGCTGTAACCTGTAGATTTCGGTCTGGCAAGACGTCTTTGCGCCTAAAGACATGTCGCAGGAAACGCTCGACGAATATGCAGCGGGCTGTGTAAAGCAGTGCAGAGAGAAATCCATCCCTACCTGAAATACTCCCGCACCGGCTTTACCTATCGTGGTTCTGTGGCATTCGGGGAGTTCACGCGCAAGAGTGCCGCAACCAACGGCGATATCCTGAAAGATGCTGGCCTTGTTAAATGAAGCTTATCGTTGAAATCAAGTCTACCCCGCCATTAAAAGCAACCAGGTTGATGTGCAACGCCCTTTCAACAGCAATACCCAGCTTGCACTCTTCGAGCAGGGGCTGGGGATCGAGCTTTTGTGGGTGAGCCGGGCAGATGCTGAACGCGGCGCGACCGTGGAACTGCCGCTCATGCGGCTCAGACTCTGGATCGGCTTGTCGGCGGTCGTGCTCATCCAGTGTGTCCTCCAAGCCCGCATAGGCCCACGCAAAAATGGACTGGGTGAGCTACGGTCGGGCTGTCTCGCCACCTGCTTGAGATCCGGCTGCACTAACTGCTCCCGGGAGGTCTCTTCTGATGGATACGGTTATGAACGCACTCGGCCTCGTCTTTTCGCTGGGCCCTATCTTCGCCATCCTCTTGTGCACGGCATCGGAGCGTTGCCGGTGCTGGCCTCGGTCGTCAGTATCTCGATCTGCCTGCTCTTCACCTTAAGCATGGATGCCGTCACCAACATTACACGGTTGCTCGGCGTCTACGGCGGGGCCATCTCGGCCATTCTTATCAATTCGCCCGGTACACCACATTCGGCAGTCACCATACTTTACGGCTATCCAATGGCGCGACTAAATGAGGCCGGCAAGGCGCTGGGCTGAGTGACGCTGTCCTATGTGATTGGCGGACTGATTTCCTGTATTGCACTAATAATTGCAGCGCCGCAGCTGGCGAACTTCGCCACCAATTTCGGCTCCGTCAAAATCTTCGCCCAGATCGTGCTGGCGTTAACCTACATTTCGGAGGTCTCGAAAGGTGCCATGAACAAGGGATTGTTGATGGGCATCGTGGGCTCGCGCTGGCGCTGATCGACGCCGATCCGGTCACCCGCAGCAGTCCCTTCACGTTAGACACCCAGTTTCTCAGGGTGCTGACCTCATCGCCGTGGTTATCGGCATCTTAGCGCTGTCTGAAGCCTTCATCCGCATTGCGCGTCCGGGCGAAGGCGGGATGGAGACCTCCGGCACTCGGATGACGCTGCCGAGCCTCGACTAATGGAAAGGCGTAATCAGTGTATTGTTGCGCAGCTTGGTTATCGGCAGCCTGATCGGCCCCCTTGCCCGGCAAGGGCCCGGCAAAGGTGACCTTTGTGGCCTACGCACTAGGCGAGCAATCATCAACCCGTAGCAAGAACTTTGGCTAGCGTGAGACGGCTGGGTTGATTTTATCTGAGTCGGCCAACAACACCGTGACCGATAGCGCCATGATTCCGACACTCGCGCTTGGTATTCCCGGCGAGGTTGTCACGGCGATTCTTGTAGGAGCCCTCGTCATCCAAGCTATGACACCGGGCGTGCGGCTGATGACTGAACGCGTCGAGACGGTCAACGCGATCTTTATTTCACTGATCCTAATCAACATCACGATGCTGTTCCTCGCCTTGCCCAATCATCCGGGTCTTTGGCTTCCTCGCGGTCATCCTGTGCGGCGGAGCTTTCCCGCCGGCACCTTTGGTCATCGGCCCGGTTCTCGGCCCGCAGTTCCAACAGAACCTGCGATTAGGGATGCAGATCCATGAAGGCAATGACCTGGAGTTTTTCACTGCTAGCCCCATCGCCTCCCTGCTGTTCATCTCCATTGCACTGGACGTGCTCTGGCCACCCGTCTCGGTGTTTATCCGAGTAAGGCGGGTCACCCGAACACGCGAAGCCTGAGGGCGTCGTGTAAATTTGGGGGCCCTCTCGAAACCAGGTTCTCACGGAAACTGCCGACCACCAGATGGAGTCATTAAGACCGCAACGTCCCTGAACCCGGCCAATCGCCGCCGATGCCTTCTCTGTTAACCGGCATGCCGGCTGGTTAGGCCGTCACTAGCCGAACCGGCTCTCCAGCATTAATGCTGTGGCACTTCAGAGTTCCTCGGTTTTGCTTGAGGTCAACCTATACCGGCAAGCGGGTTCTCGCGACCGTGGTCAGCTGCCGCATTCGGCGTCTAGCAATTGATCGGCAAGCCGGACACCGCCATCGCCGCTTCCTTGAGCGCTTCCGAGTGCGTCGGGTGCGGATGACAGACGTAGGCGATGTCGACGCTCTTCGCGCCGAGGGCCATGGCCTGTGCTGCCTGAGAGATCATCGTTCCGGCGACGGAGGCGATCATCCACACGCCCAGCACCTGATCCGTTGCGGCATCGCTCACCACCTTGACGAAACCATCCGGCTCCAGGTTCGTCTTCGCGCGCGCATTGGCGAGCATCGGGAAATGGCCAACCTTGACCTCACCACGTGCACGGGCCTGCTCTTCGGTCAGACCGATGCCGGCGATCTCCGGCAGTGTGTAGATAACCGATGGAATCGACGTGTGGTCGGCTGCTGTCTGACCTGCGATCCGATCGGCCACCGCGATGCCCTCCTCCTCGGCCTTGTGCGCGAGCATGGGGCCCGGCACCACATCGCCAATGGCCCAGATGCCGTCCACCGCCGTGCGAAGGTGCATGTCGACCTCGATCTGCCCCCGCGCGTTGGTCGACAGGCCCGCCTTGTCCAGGTCAAGCCCTTCAGTGTTCGGACGTCGGCCGATTGCAACGAGGACCGCGTCGGCTTCAAGGGTCTCCGACGCGCCTGTCTCGACCGATTCGATCCTGAGCCTGGCGCTGTCTCCCAACACCCGTACATCCGTAACCTTGGACGAGAGCCTGAAGCCGAATCCCTGCTTCTTGAAAATCTTCAGCGCTTCCCGACGAATATCGGCATCCATGCCCGACAGCGGCAGGTCGAAGTACTCCACTACAGTCACCTCGGCGCCGAGGCGCTTCCATACCGAACCCAGTTCCAGTCCGATCACGCCGCCGCCGACGACCACCAGGTGTCGGGGCACACTGGGCAGCTCCAGCGCGCCGGTCGAGTCGAGAACGACCTGCTGGTCGATCGCCACACCGGGCAACGGGGTCACCGAGGAGCCGGTGGCGATCACGATATGAGCCGCACGGACAGTGCGACCGTCGACCTGCACGGTGTTGCTGTCGACGAAGGACGCCTGCCCCTTGATCCATTCAATATTGTTCTTGCGAAACAGATAGGCCACTCCGTTGTTGAGCGACTTCACGACGCTCTTCCGATAGTTGTGCATCGCGTCCAGATCGAGACTGGCATGGGGCGTGTTGATGCCCAAGCGGGCGAACTTCCCGGAAGCGGCCTCGGCATAGATCTCCGAGGCATGCAGCAAGGCCTTGGATGGAATACATCCCACGTTGGTGCAGGTGCCCCCTAGCGCAGCGCTGCGCTCCACACAGGCCGTGCGCAGGCCGTGTTGGGCGGCGCGAATCGCGGCGGCGTAGCCGCCGGGGCCGGCGCCGATGATCAGTACATCGAAGATATCGTCAGACATTAGAGTCTCCTTGCAGAAGTTGAATCCCAACGGCGAAGCAGGACGCTGGCGTTGACGCCGCCAAAACCGAAGCCATTGGAGATGGCATACTCCATCGGCATCTGCCGCGCGCTACCCCGTACCAGATTCAGCCCCGCGGCAGCGGGATCCGGATGTTCCAGATTGAGCGTGGCCGGCGCGATCTGGTCGCGCAGGGCTAGGATCGTCAAGATCGCCTCCAGTCCTCCCGCCGCGCCGAGCAGATGACCGGTCGCCGATTTGGTCGCACTGACCGCCACCTGGTCACCGAACAGTGCCTTGATCGCGGCCAGTTCGCCCCGGTCGCCCAGCGGCGTGGAGGTGGCATGAGCGTTGACGTGCTGGAGATCGGCCGGAGTCAGTCCCGCCTGCGCCAGCGCGATCTCCATGGCACGCCGGGCGCCACTGCCATCCTCCGGACCCGAGGTGATGTGATGGGCATCCGCCGTCGTGCCGTAGCCAACGATTTCGGCAAGGGGCGTCGCGCCACGGGCAAGCGCATGTTCAAGCTCCTCAATAACCAATACGCCCGCACCTTCGCCCATGACAAACCCGTCCCGGGCCCTGTCAAAGGGACGCGAGGCACGCGCCGGCGTGTCGTTGAAACCGGTGGAGAGGGCGCGAGCGGCGGCAAAGCCACCCAGGCTTACCTTGTCGATGCAGGCCTCGGCACCACCGCAGATCGCCACATCCGCCTCGTTGGCTCGAATCAGCCGCGCGGCGTCGCCAATCGCCTGCACGCCTGCCGCGCAGGCGGTGACCGGCGCGCCGATCGGACCCTTGTAGCCGTAGCGAATTGAGATGTGACCGGCGGCCAGATTGACCAAGAATGAGGGCACAGTGAAGGGCGACAGGCGGCGGACGCCCCGGTTGTCGGTCGTGCGCACCGCCTCGGCAATGGCCGGAAAGCCGCCCACTCCGGACGCGATCACGGTGGCAGTGCGCTCCAGTTCGTGCGCATCGGTAGGCTGCCATCCCGCTTGGGCGACCGCCTCCTCCGCGGCCGCCAATGCAAACAGCATGAAGCGATCCATCTTGCGCTGCTCTTTAGGCGCGACAACGCGATCGGCATCGAATCCGGCCTCCGGGTCCTCCGTGAGATCAGGGACCACCCCGGCTATCTTGACCGGCAGGTCACCCACCAGAGTTTCAGGTAGTTGCCTGATGCCGGACTGTCCGTTCAACAGCCGGGCCCAGGTAGGCTCTACGCCTACCCCCAAGGGCGAAACCAGCCCAAGGCCTGTAACAACAACGCGACGCATGCTCTGTTCCTCGTTTGAAATTGGTAGATCTCTTCTAGCTCTTGCCGTTACAAGAGCGCAGGATCGACTTTTCGTTTTTTCGGTTGAGATTCGATGACCTTGGACAAGGTGTTGACGGGCAGACACAGAACTGCAGTCATCAACGCCAATGCCATGTGACACAGGTAGACCACATCGAAATCCGCACGCTGCAAACCGGCACTGCCAAGCAGCAGCACGGTGAGGGCAACCCCTATCACAGCGCCTATTTGCCGTATCGCCTGGTTGACGGCACCGCCTACGGCGTAATGTTCCAGTGGCAGGTGGCTGACAGCAGCGCCCGATAGCGAAGGCAACACCATACCCACGCCAATGCCGCTGAACAGCATGCCTGGTAGCCACTGCGTCAGATAGGCGGGCTCAGTGCCGGGCACCAGCAAAAACCACAGTGCGCTGGCCGCGTAGATCAGGCACCCCACGACCAGCAAAGGTCGGTGACCATACCTGCTCGCCAACCGACCTGACAAAGCAGCCACGGGAACTACCAGCAGTGGTCCGGGAGCCATCGCCAGCCCAGCCAGAGGCAGCGAGTAATGCCAGATTGAACGCATGTAGAAAAAGAAGGCAAAAAACATCATCGCGAACGCGATGCCGAAGCTCAACGTTGCGAGATTGACGTAACGGTAGGTGGCGTTGCGAAACAAACCCAAGTCCACCAGTGGCGCCACGGTAGTCCGCGCCCAGACGCAAAATCCGACGACGCACGCTAATCCGATGCCTGCAGCACCCAGAAGCTCGTGGCGTGACCAGGCAGGCGACTCCGCTTGCACGATGGACAGCGCCAGGGCGCCAATACCGACGATCAGCAAGCCCATCCCCACTAAGTCCAGAGGGCGCCCTCGGCTTGGCTGCCGGGCTTCCGTCAGCAGGGTTGCACCGCGCCATATGGCAACAATGCCCAACGGTACATTCAGGTAGAACGCCCATTGCCACCCGAGCGACGCGATAACGAACGCACCCAGGCTCGGCCCCACTGCAGCCGCCAGCCCACCGACCGCCCCCCATAGACTGACCGCTACAGCTCGCTTATTTATCGGGAACGCTGCCAGTACCAGCGAGAGTGATGCCGGCGTCAGTAATGCTGCGCCAATTGCCTGCAGAACCCTTGCAGCAACCAGCCACTCCACGCTGACAGCCAGGCCACAGGCAACGGAAGCCGCCAGAAACAACGCTACGCCAGCGAGAAACACCCTCTTGCGCCCATGCCTGTCCGCCAACCCGCCGGCTGGGATCAGCATCGCTGCATAAACCACGGTGTAGGCATTGAGCACCCACGAAAGGTCTGCCGCTGTGGCCTGCGGAAACCCTTCCCGCAAGGCACTGAACGCTGCAAACAGCATGGTGCCATCCATGGAGACAAGGAACACCGCCATACTGGCCACCCAGAACACCGGCCATGGCGAGGCCGTACTGGTAGGCGAACTTGGCAAAGCCTGTTCCATGGCGGCAGGCGAGGAAATGATGGTCTGGCTGTTCGGAGCACTCATTGGGTTCTTCCGGTCATCTGGTGCACTTGCTCTCTCAGAGCTAGGCTCTTTGGTTGCCTACAAGCGCTAGTAAGGTTGTGATCGATTCAGGCGAGCCCAAAGGTTTTCCTCAGGCCCTTCTCAACCGGGCCGGTGGGCATGAAGCGACGCAGTTTTCTCAACAGAGAGGCTTCACCCTTGGGTGTATGCCGCATCTTCCAAGCGCCCAAAGCAGCTTCGACTATCGTGGTGGCGACGCCATCTGGCTCGGGCGCTTTTTGGACGTTGTTCTGGATCGCCTGGGTCACGACACCGAGTTCCTTGCTGTAGTCCGGGATTCTGGTAGCCGTTTGGGGCGCATTGAGATCCAAGTTGGTCTTGGTAAAGGAGGGTTCGACCAGCGCCACTCGAATGCCGAACTGGCGCACCTCGTGATCCAGGCTTTCGGACAGCCCTTCGACGGCATGCTTGGATGCCGAATAGAGCCCCATATACGGCGCCGGCAGAAAGCCCAGCACCGAACTGACATTGACGATACGACCGGAACGCTGCTCGCGCATGTGGGGCAGCGCAGCCTTGATCGTGCGCAAGAGGCCTAGAAGGTTGGTGTCGAACAGCGTCTGGGCCTCGGCAATCGAGGTTTCTTCCGTCGCGCCGAGCAGGGTGACACCCGCACTGTTGACCAGCACATCGATGCGCTCGGCCTGAGCGATGATGGTCTGGATTCCTTGTTGAACCGATGCATCGTCACGGATATTCATCTCGACCAGTTCAACACCGGGGATCGGTTGCGCCTGTGCAGTGTTGCGCACGGTGCCGAAGACCCGGCAGCCACGCTCGAGAAATTTCACGGCGGCGGCACGCCCGATACCCGATGATACGCCGGTAACAACGACCACTTTTGAGTTTGACATGGCAGTTCCTCTTTATATGACGGTTTCGGATATTGAAACGCGACTTTGCGATGAAGCTTTGATCTTGAACCAGATTGAGTACATAGCCGGCAGGAATACCAGGGTCAGCACCGTTCCGGCGAAGGTGCCGCCGATCAGGGTGTAGGCCAGGGTGCCCCAGAACACCGACTGGGTCAGCGGTATGAACGCCAGGATGGCGGCGAGCGCGGTCAGGATGACCGGGCGCGCGCGCTGCACGGTGGCCTCGACCACGGCATGGAACGGCGCCAATCCAGCCTCCTCGTTGTCGCGGATCTGACCAATCAGGATCAGCGTGTTGCGCATCAGGATGCCGGACAACGCAATCAGGCCGACCAGGGCGTTGATGCCGAACGGCTGCTGGAACGCCAGTAGCGTGGGCACGACGCCGATGAGGCCCAGCGGCGCGGTGGCGAACACCATCGTCATGGCGGAGATCGAGCGTACCTGGAGGATAATGGTGATCAGAGTCAGCGCGATCATGACGGGGAAGATCGGCAACAATGCGCTATTCGCCTTGCCCGACTCCTCGATGGAACCGGCCATCTCGATCCGGTAACCGGTCGGCAGCGTGGCGACAATCGGCTGGAGCTCCGTCCACAGGCGGGTGGAGACATCCGGCGGCTGCAGGCCCTCGGCGATATCGCCGCGCACGGTAATGGTCGGTGTGCGATCGCGGCGGCGCAGGATCGGATCTTCCATGCGCACGTCCACTTTTCCCACCTGCGACAGAGGAATCCGCTGACCGCTGGCGCCAACAAGGGTGAAGTCGGCGATCCGACTCGGATCGAGCCGCGTCTCGCCGGCCGACCGGGCCGTAACCTGCACCGAACGGATATCTTCGCGCACATCGGTGACCGGGATGCCGCTCAGCAGGAACTGCAGTTGCTGAGCCACGTCGGTGGAAGTCAAGCCTATGCTCTGCAAACGATCCTGGTCGAGGGAGAAGTGCAGCGTGGGTACGCGATCGCCCCAGTCGGTGTTGACCGTCCGCATCTGAGCATCGGCCTGCATCACGCCACTCACCTCTGCCGCGATCTCACGCAGCTGGTCCGGGTCCGGCCCCATGACGCGAAAGGCAACGGGAAACGGCGACGGCGGACCGAACACGATCTGGGTCACACGCACCCGCGCCTCAGGCGCCAAACCGTCGGCTATCGCCTGCCGCAGCCTGAACTTAAGCGCCTCCCGTTCCCTGTCATTGCCCGCGAGCACCACAATCTTGGCGAACGACGGATCGGGCAATTCCGGTGACATCGCCAGGAAGAAGCGCGGAGCGCCCTGGCCGATGTAGGCAGTCACAATTCTGGCCTCCTGCTGCTGCGCAAGCCAGGCTTCGACCTTCGCCGTCGCGGCACTGGTTTGCTCGATCGAGGTACCATAGGGCATCTGCACCTCAACCAGCACTTCGGGCCGGTCGGAGGTCGGGAAGAACTGCTTCTTCACCACCCCCATGCCCATCACTGCGATCACGAAGGCGCCGATCACGCCGGCCGCGACCAGCCATTTGCGCCGGACCACCCATCCGAGCAGGCGGCGGAAACGCTCGTAGTTCGGCGTGGCGTAGATGGACGCGTGCCCGCCTGCTTGCTGCTCATAGTTCGGCAGCAGCTTCACCCCCAGGTAGGGCGTGAACACCACGGCAACGAGCCAGGAGGCGATCAAGGCAATGCCGACGATCCAGAACATGTTGCTGGTGTACTCGCCGGCGGTCGACTTGGCGAAGCCATTGGGCATAAAGCCGATCGCGGTCACCAGGGTGCCGGCGAGCATCGGCGCGGCGGTATGGCTCCAGGCATAGGCGGCGGCCTGTATTCGCTCGTAGCCCTCCTCCATCTTCACCACCATCATCTCGATGGCGATAATCGCGTCGTCTACCAGCAGTCCCAAGGCCAGGATCAGGGAGCCAAGCGTGATGCGGTCGAAGTTCTTTCCGGTGGCCGCCATGACGATGAAGACCACGGCCAGGGTCAAGGGGACCGCGGCCGAGACCACGATGCCGGCGCGCCAGCCCATGCTGAGGAATCCCACCAGCATCACCACACCGAGGGCGACGAAGAACTTGACCATGAACTCGTCGACCGCCGAGTGGATATTGACCGACTGGTCGGTGACCTTGGACAGACTCATACCTAGCGGCATCTCGGCGTTGATCGCTTCCGCTTCGGTCTCCAGCGCCTCGCCGAGATCGAGGCCGTTCCACCCCTCGCGCATGACCACGCCAAGCAGCAGGGTCGGTTCGCCGTTGTTGCGGATCAGGAAGGTAGCCGGATCCTCGTAGCCACGCTTCACCTCGGCGAGGTCACCGAGCTTCAGCGTCTGGCCCCGCGCCGCGACGGGCGTATTGCGGATCGCTTCCAGATCGTCGATGGCACCATCGAGTCGGATGAAGACCTGTGGCCCCTTGGCTTCGATCGAGCCGGCGGGGGTCATCTGGTTGCGGCTATTCAGCGCGTCAAAGAGATCGCGTGGAGACACACCCAGGGTGGCAAGGCGGTCATGGGAGAACTCGATGAAGATCCGCTCGGCCTGCTCGCCAATGATGTTTACCTTCTTGACACCGGGCACGTGAAGCAGGCGCTGGCGCAAGGTCTCCGCATCGCGCACCAGTTGCCGATGCGGCTCGCCCTTGGCTTTCAGGGCATAGAGCGCGAAGGTCACGTCGGCGTATTCGTCGTTCACCATCGGGCCGATGACGCCCCGCGGCAGCGTGAGCGCCTCATCACCGAGCTTCTTGCGTGCCTGATAGAACTGTTCAGGGACATCGGCGGGCGGCGTACTGTCGAGCAGCACCACCGTGGTGAAGGCCAGGCCCGGTCGCGTAAACGTCTCGGTGCGGTCATACCAGCGCAGCTCCTGCATCCGCTTTTCCAGCGGCTCGGCGACCAACTCCTCCATCTCCTTGGCGGTCGCTCCGGGCCAGGCGGTGATCACGGTCATCTGCTTGATGGTAAAGGCGGGATCCTCTGCCCGGCCCAGCGTCAGGAAGGCGAAGACGCCGGCGATGAAGATCGCCAGCATCAGGAACAGGGTGACCGAGCGCTCGCGTACGGCGAGCGCGGAGAGATTGAAGCCGCTCATTGGCGTTCCCCTAATCCGCTCAGGGCTGCTCCCCCTGATTCGCTCATGGCTGCCCTCTCGCCATTGACGGCCAGGCCGTATGCGGCAGCGTTCCCGATCAGTCGCACGGGCTCGCCTTCATGCAGCAGATGGGCACCGAGCGCCACGACGCTGTCACCAACCTCCAGATCACCGACCACCAACGCCGTTTCGTCACTGAGACTGGCGACCTTCACCGCATGCCAAGTGGCGCGAGGCCCCTGCTCTTCGCTCCCCAGCCCCTCGACCAGCCAGACACCGGGGCCTTTGCCCGAATCGTAGAGCGCGCCTATTGGTACTTGGAGCATCGGTGCCTGGAGCGCCGGCTCGGAACTGCCGGCCGGCCTTTGTGTTGCCGAATCATGCTTGGCCGGATCCTGGTTGGTCGCAAGCTGAATGGAAACGGTGGAGCCCAGCGGCGCGTTCGCCAGTCCTTCCTCCAGCACGTATCGCGCCTCGAAGGTCCGGGTCTGGGGGTTGGCCGCGTCCGACAACTGGCGCAGTGTCGCAGAGCCGGTCTGCCCGCTGCTATATAGTGTCGCCCGGCCGGTGGATCCGATCACCGGACGCAGGGTTTCGGGGAGTTCGATAATCGCCTCGCGAGCCCCGGCATGTGCCACACGCACGACAACCTGACCGGCACCGACAACCTGCCCCGGCTCGGCCAGGGTCTCGACTACCACACCATCCGCATCGGCCAACAGGACAGCGTAGCCGGTCTCGTTACGGGCTACCTCGGCCCGGGCCTGGGCCGCATTAAGCTCCGCCCGGGCTGCCATGGCGGCCGCCTTGACCTTGTCGTAAGCCGATGCCGACACCGCGCCCCTGGAGACGAGATCTCGGTATCGCGCCTCGTCCTCCGCGGTCTGGCGCGCAAGCGCGGCGGCAGCCGCAACCGCTTCCTCATAGGCGCGCGTGGCAAGCCTCAGATCCGTGGGGTCGATACGCATCAGCGGCTGACCGCGCTTGACCGACTGTCCGGTATCGACCAGACGTTCCAGGATCTTGCCGGGTACACGAAAGCCAAGGCCGCTCTGCACCCGCGCCGCGACGACACCGGTGAACGCGCGCTCCGCCTGACCGGCTGTCGCCACCGTTGCTACCCGTACGAGGGGGCTTTGCGTGCGCGGATCGGTTGAAGAACTAGCGTCATTACATGCCGACAAGGCCAAGGGCAGCAGACCGATGACAGCAAGGAGTGGGATATCACGGTGCTTAAGCATGGAGACCTCCTAAAGAGTGAATGTCCCCATACTAGAACTAGTGACCATTTTCGTCAATGGTCACAATCAGTATTTACTAGCGTCTAAGGTGCCAAACTGCGCAACACCAGATTCGAAAGCTGTACCGGTGCCTCCTCGACAAGATCGAGGTTGTACTGCAGTTGAAGCGGATTGACATAGGGCTGCATGACCAAGTCGACCGCATGCACCGTCTCGTCCAAGGGAGTCTTGCGCTCGAACTCGCCGCTCTCCCGCCCTTCGCGGACCACCTCCGTCAGAATCTCACGAATCCGCTCGCAGTAGGAACGGGCGGACGGCCAGCCCTCGCCGGCGGAATACGCCGCGATGTCGTAAAGCTTGCGCTCATTGAAGAAAAGTCCCGCACCAGTCTCCACTAACGTCTTGAACATTCTACGAAATTTTTCGGATGGCGTAGTCGCATCGGCCACCGCCCGTTCGACCGCCGCGATCATCGTACTCAAAGTTTTGGCACAGATCGCCTCGCCGATCGCCTGCTTGGAATCGAAGAACTTGTAGATGTACGCCTTGGAAAAACCGATCGCCTTGGCCAGGTCGGAGACCGTGGTCTTCTCGTACCCGTAATGGCTGAAGTGCGCTTCAGCCGCCTCCACGATCTGCTCGCGAACACTGTGTTCGGCGGGGCCGCGCGACTGCGGGACAGAAGACTCGTTTTCACTCATAAGAACACCTTATCTCGATATTTTCGATTGACAACTAGTGACCATATTGGACTATAGTCACTTTAGCAACTCAACTACGTAACTCAATTAAGCAACTCAAGCTAACACCACTCAACTGCCGGAGAACTTCCATGCTTACCCGCCCCCGCTCTCTTGCCTTTCTGCTGAGTGTCAGCGTCATGACGGGCTGCGCGGTCGGCCCTGACTACAGGGCACCCGAGACCAGCCTGTCGGCTCGCTTCCTCGGTCAGGACAGTGTCGAGCAGCGGCAGGCTCAAAACAGTGCTGAGCTGCAAGCCTGGTGGGCATCTTTCGATGACCCGTTGCTGACACGCTTCGTCACCCTGGCGCTCGAACAGAACCTGGATATTGCACAAGCGGCGGCGCGAGTCGTCCAGGCGCGGGGGTCATTGCACCTGGCCGATGCGGCACTGCTACCGTCGGCGAATGTGAGTGCTCAGGGTGCGAAAGCCTACCAGTCGATCGAAACCCCGCTGGGACAGGTGCTCAACTCGACGCCCGATTTCGACCGCAGTGGCAGCGCCTACGAGGCCGACCTTGTTGCAGGCTGGGAGATCGACCTGTTCGGCGGCCTGCGGCGAGGCCGGGAAGCCGCACACGCAGCGTACGCGGCATCCGAAGCCGGCGCCGTGGCGACACGACTCGCCGTGGCTGCACAAACGGCGGATCTGTACGTCACGATCCGAGGCTTGCAGGCGCGCATCGCGATCGCCGAACAGCAGGCCCAGACCCGCCGCCGCCTGCTCGACACGATCAGGTTCCAGTATGAGAAGGAGATCGCCGCCGAACTTCAAGTGAATCAGGCCGAGGGCTCGCTTGCTCAGGTCGAAGCCCGGATTCCCGTCCTCGAAGCGGGCCTCGATGCAGCGATGAACGCACTGGACGTACTGCTCGGCGCACAGCCGGGCACCTACCGTAACGAACTGACCCCGGTGGCGCCGATCCCGCTCGCGCCGGCGCTGGCCGAAACCGGCACCCCGGCCGAGATGATTCGCCGCCGACCGGATCTCATCGTCGCCGAGCGGCGCCTTGCCGCAGCCAATGCTCGCATAGGCGTGGCAATTTCGGAGTACTACCCCAAGTTCTCACTCGGCGCGCTACTGGGCAGCGCCACCACGATATCGAGCGGCAACCTGTTCAGCGGTGACGCCAACCAGGCCCAGGGCGTGCTCGGACTACGCTGGCGCCTGTTCGACTTCGGCCGCGTCGAGGCACAGATCGCCGCCGCGCGTGGCCAGGAAGCCGAAGCGCTCGCAGCCTACCGCCTGGCCGCGTTGAGGGCAACCGAGGAGGTCGAGAACGCCTTCTCGGCTCTGATCAAACGTGAGGCCCAATTCGGCATTTTAACACGGGGAGAAACATATCTCGCCCGTGCCCGCGAGAACTCGCTTGCCGCCTACGAGGGGGGCGTCGTCAGCCTGATCGAGGTGTTGAATGCCGACAGTAATCTGCTGCAGGTGAGTGACGCCAAGGCACAGGCGCAAACCGAGGCGACACGCGCCGCCATCGTCTCCTTCCGGGCACTCGGGGGTGGCTGGGATCCGAGAAAGGCCAGCGACCTCTCGACGCCCTCCTTCTCTGGCAACAATCAAAGGTGAGCAACATGATCACGGAGGACCCATCACGGGTACTCATCACGGGCCGTCGCGCAGAATCGACGAGGCGATTGCCCGCCAACATGCCGAACAAGGCCGCTCGCTGGTCTTAGCGGCATACCGGCTGGGCAGGCCCTGGGTAACCACGCACATGATCTCTAGAGGTTAACTGCATGACATTACACTGCGACGCTATGAATCCCGAAGAGACGCTGGCTCTCTGGCAGGCCGAGGACACCGCCATACGGGCCAGGCTCCAGCCCACCCCCGGCGTGGCATCGCCGGCCCAGATCGCCAGGCGCAGCGGATTGCAGATATTGGAAGCGATCTCCGCCGGCGAGCTGCCGCTACCGCCGATGGCGGGCACGCTCGACTTCATCCCGGTTCACATCGAGTCCGGATATGCAGTATTCCAGGGACGGCCGGACTCCAGTTACTACAACCCGATGGGCACGGTACACGGCGGCTGGTACGCCACCATGCTGGATACGGCGATGGGATGCGCCGTGCACTCGACATTGCCGGCGGGAAAGGCATACACGACTCTCGAACTGAAGCTCAACCTCATTCGTCCCCTCTCCGAGGCGGTGCCGCTGGTGCGCGTGGAGGGTCGCCTGGTTCACGGCGGTGGTCGAGTAGCGACGGCAGAAGGCCAGATTTTCGGACCGGACGGCAAACTCTACGCACTCGCGAGCACGACTTGCTTGCTATTCAAACCGACGTGATAACCATCGGCAGTTTTGGGGCGCAGATGAAAACTTCGTACTGAATTACCCCTAGTCCTCTAGACACCTCAATGCCATAGGATGGGCTTACCCCCGCCCTTGAAAATCCGGGGGTTGCACTTCATTCTGCCAGCGGATCGACTCAACTTGGGCCGTCGACATTGAGGAGGGTTTCGCCTTCGCCGATACGCACGAAGACGTAGTGAACATCGTCTCCGCCTTCCAAGATTTGGCACCGATGGATCGCCTGGCGCGGGAAATAGGCATAGTCGCCCTTGCCAATCTCGAAGGATTGCTCACCGTTTTCACCGTAGTCGACACGAATTCGACCCGAGAGCATATACATCACGCTGTCGAAATCCTTATGATGATGCCACTGGCTTGGCGCGTTGAGTGCCGTGACGTGGCACTCGCCAACCCAAAGCGTGCCTGCCTCCAGTGCCTTCTTGCGATTCTGCCCTGGCGTCTGAGGCCCCTGGGTCAACTGCTCCGCTTTCACGAAGCCGATCTTTTCAAATAGTCCTCTGTTCATGTCGATACCTCTCATTGTTGGGCTATGCCTGTCTTGAAAGCAGTGAATTTCAGAGTATTCTGGTCGAATGAAGATAACTGGACATTTTCTGTCGCCAACGCGACAGGCTGAAATTCTTCCGTTCGAGACTGCGTCGCGTTCGATCGTCGGGTTCGCATGCGACTACCCGGCAGGCCTGTCGTCGGGCATGCATAGTCATCCAAGGGCGCAATTGCTCTACGCAACTTCAGGTGTCATGCGGGTGGACACGCAAGACACCAGCTATCTTGTGCCACCCACGACCGCTCTCTTTCTTCCCGCCAACGTGGAGCACGCCATCAGCATGGATGGCCCGGTTGCGATGCGAGCGCTGTTCATGCGGGAGGAGGTCGCCGCACGGGTGGCAAATGTGACCAAGGTCATCGCGATTTCGGGCCTGCTGCGCGAACTCATCCTCGCGGTCTGTGCCGAGACGGTGGAGTGGGAACTAGAAGGCCGGGGGTATTACCTGACTGAATTGACTCTGGATGAGATCGCCAGGGCAGAGCCGCTTCCGCTCGGTCTGCAGTTGCCATCCGACGCACGCCTTCTAAGGGTGGTGATGGGGCTGTTGAAGCGTCCGCACGACAGGAGCAATCTTGAAGAGTGGTCGGATGTCGCTAGCGCGTCGAGCCGGACGCTCGCCCGATTGTTCCGGGCGGAAACAGGAATGAGTTTTCGACAATGGCGACAGCAGGCGCGTTTGACGGCGGCGCTCAGTGCCCTGTCCACCGGGGGTTCTCCCGCCCGGGCCGCCGCCATTGCGGGCTTTGATTCGGTCCCTGCTTTTGGTGCTGCGTTCCGGGGGCTTTTCGGAATAACCCCAGGCCAGGCGCGTCGACGCTATTTCGGTTCTCGAGACGAGTAAACAGGTATTGTCCGATTGGCGATAGAAATTGTCAGGTTGCCATTCGTCCCGTCAGCTAGATTGTCTTTGGGCTGAATATCGCGGTGACACCCACCCGTTAATCTCAACCAGAATTATTGCAGAGGAGACACCTATGGATCTTTCAAATTGGCGTGGTGCCCCCCAACCTGAGCGGGTGACCCTACAGGGGAGATATGCGCGGCTAGAACCGCTTAGCGAAGCGATACACGGGGCGGACCTGTTTGCCGCCGCGATCGAACCCGGTGCGGATGGCCGGTTCCGTTACCTTCCCGACACTACGCCTCCAGACTATTCGGCCTTCACCAACTGGCTGCAAAAAGCGGAAGCATCGGCGGACCCAATGTTTTTCGCGGTTATCGACATGCGGACCGGCCGGGCGGAGGGGCGCCAGGCACTGATGCGCATCGATGCAGACAACGGGGTCGCCGAGGTTGGGCACGTACTCTGGTGTCCTGCAATCGCGCGCTCAAGGATATCGACAGAGGCGCTTTTCCTGATGGCGCAGTATGTTTTCGACGAGCTCGGCTACCGCCGCTTCGAATGGAAATGCCACAATCACAACTTGCCGTCAAAGCGCGCGGCTGAGCGGTTCGGCTTCCTCTTCGAGGGTATTTTCCGCAATCACCTGGTAGTGAAAGGTGAAAATCGCGACACCGCCTGGTTCGCGATGACGGATGACGACTGGAAATCGATAAAGCCAGCCTATCTTGCTTGGCTTGATCCGACGAATTTTGATTCGAATGGACAACAACGCACCAAACTGGCGATCGGATTAAAGGCATCGTAACTAGACCGTTTCCCAGTCGTGTCGGAGGATACCTCACGCCTGACCATCGAACGCTGCCGCCCATCCATAAAGCGGTCAGACAGCCAAATTTTCAACATCGCAATCTGTTGCGACGCAGAGCAATCCGGGGGCTTACGCTGACTGGTAATCTTTTTTAGACCAAACAGCTTTAAAAAGTGCCTCAGTTTACGTTTGCCTCCAGTCCTTTGTGTAGTGTTTCAATGATTCCGGACACCAATTTAGGTGGTACAGTCGTAACCGTCTGCCGGTCACACCTTGTCAGCGGTAACCGGCGTCCAGTTATGCGGCAGTAACTCATCGATGGCACTGGCCTTCTGTTTCGGCAGCCGGGTGAGTACATCCTTCAGGTAGGCGTAGGGTTCATGTCCGTTCAGCTTCGCTGACTGGATCAGACTCATGATCGCGGCAGCCCGCCGGCCACTGCGCAAGGAGCCTGCGAAGAGCCAGTTCTTCCGACCCAACGCCCAGGGTCGGATCAGGTTTTCCACCCGGTTGTTATCGATCGGCACCGATCCATCAACAAGGTAACGCGTCAGGGCTGTCCAACGCTTCAGACTGTAGTCCAGCGCCTTAGCGGTCGCTGTCCCATGGGGTATTTTCGTACGTTGGGCCTGCATCCATTGATGGAGTGCGTCCAGTATCGGTTTGAATCGGCTTTGCCGGATCTGCTCCACGGCTTGGCCGGCGATCTGACTTTTACCGCTGACCTCCAGTTCCACGAACTTGCGACGGGCATGGGCCATACAGGCGATCTCGGCGACCCCTTGGGCGAAGCTGGCCTTATATCCGCTGTAGTCATCACAGACCAGCTTGCCGCTCCACTCTCCGAGCATCTCTCGGGCGTGCTGTCCGCTCCGTCCGGGAGTGAAGTGATAGATCACCGCGTTCAGGTTAGAGAACGGAGTGCTGGCGTAGGCCCAGATGTAGGCTTTATGGGTTTTCTTCTTGCCGGGAGGCAGCATCGGTACCGGTGTCTCATCCGCATGCAGCACCGCTTCCTTGAGGAGCGTATCGCGCAATGCATCGACCAGTGGCTGTAGCTGTACTCCGCAGACACCGATCCACTCGGCCAGGGTGGAACGCCGGCACGGGTAAAGATCTGTTCCTGTCGGTACAGCGGCAGGTGGTCTGCGTACTTGGCGATCAGCACCTGGGCGAGCAACACTGAGGTAGGGATCCCCTTGTCGATGATCTGTGCCGGCATCGGCGCCTGGATTAACGTCTCGCAGCGATTACAGGCCCACTTGCCCCGGATATGCCGCTCCACCGTGAACACGCCGGGCGTATAGTCGAGCTTCTCACTGACCTCTTCGCCGATGCGCTTGAGCTGGCAGCCGCAGGTGCACCGGGTATTGTCCGGCTCATGGCAGATCTCGGTACGGGGCAGTTCAGGCGGGAGCGGTGAGCGCTTGGGCTGACGCTTTTCAGCAGGGGCGACCGCTGGAGCCTGTAATTGCTCCAGTTCGGTCTCTATTCCGGCGATATCCGCATCCATTACTTCGTCCAGCAAGCTGATCTGAAGCACGTTGAGGTGTTCGCTACGCTGACCGAATTTATGCCGTCTCAGTAAGGCGACTTCGTAGGTGAGTTACCCGATTTTCAGATCGCGCTGCTTGATGGTTTGGTCACGTTTCTGGATGACCTGGTCGCGTTGCTGGAGAGCTTGATCGTGGGCCTGGATCACCTGGTCCTGTTGCTCGACACGGGTCATCAGCTCGGCGGCTAACTGGCGGAGCTGTTCAGGTGTGAGCTGGGTCAGGTCCGGGGATGCACTCATGCACGACAGTATGCCCGCATTGACCGAACTTGGGGATGCCCGGATCGGCTAATAGCCCGGCGAGCGTGCCTGTGCTCAACTCGGTTAAAGCCTCAGATCTGCGTAATCACACCGGCGGCACCGACGTGCTGCCAAGGGAGCCCCTGTACCAGTGCTGTCAGTTGCTCGGCTGTTAATACCCGGTGATCGCCGCGCCAAGCCTCGGCCCAGTGGAACTTGCCCTGGTTGAGGCGCCGTGCGCACAACCAGATACCCAGGCCGTCATGCACCAACACCTTCATCCGGTTACCGCGCTTGTTGGTAAACAGGTAAGCGCAGTGTGGGCGAGCCTCACCGAATACCTTAATCACGCGTGCCAGAGCCGTATCCGGTCCCGCCCGCATATCCATGGGTTCGGTGGCTAGCCAGATCTCATCAATACGGATCATTGCAGCAGATCCTGCAACCAGCGCAGACATCGGTCGCCGTCAGCCAGGGGCCAGTTCACGACGATGCTGCCGTTGGTTCGCGGGATCTCGATACGGATCACGCTTGAATCCGAAGCAGCGGAAGAAAGCGAAGGCGCTGAAACGGGCAGCGGTAGCTTCACAAAATCATTCGGCGCCGGCAGCCTGCTTTGTTGGCGAGCCTTACGGATCCAAGTCTGAACTTGGTTAGCATTGAGTTCATGTTCACGCGCTACCTGCGCGACCGAAGTACCAGGTTGGAGGCAGGCAGAGATCACTGCGGCCTTGAACTCGGGAGAATGTCGGCGACGCTTGCGGATCGTGTCGGTCGTCATGATAAGTG
Organism: Marinobacterium lutimaris; assembly: GCF_900108065.1. Classification (GTDB taxonomy): domain Bacteria; phylum Pseudomonadota; class Gammaproteobacteria; order Pseudomonadales; family Balneatricaceae; genus Marinobacterium_D; species Marinobacterium_D lutimaris. The sequence goes on from NZ_FNVQ01000009.1 coordinate 20,294, forward strand.
CCCACTTAAATATAGATGGGCACTTATTGTTGGCGTACTGACTGGACCCGGAAAGATGGGTTTACCGGACGGTTACACCCAACCGCCTCAATAGGGAGTTTGAGCCAGCCGCACCGAATCAGGCGTGGTGTGGCGACATCACATATGTCTGGGTGCAGAACCGGTGGTGTTATCTGGCTGTTGTGCTCGACCTGTTTTCTCGCCGTATTGTCGGATGGGCCTTCTCTGAACGTCCAGATGGTGCCTTGGTGGTGAAGGCGCTCGATATGGCCTTTGAGCAGCGAGGAAGGCCGGCTGGGCTTCTGTTCCACTCCGATAGTAATACTGTCAGGGCAAGGTATTTCTGATTTTTGCTTTACTTGAAATCCTCGGTGCCGCAAGGGTTCTTGGGTTTCCTGACCCGCACTCCGATCGACTGAGTTAAGTGTCTTTCCCTGGACCTGTCGGTAATCTAAGAACACCTCGCGGCTGGGGTTTCGCCCCGCCGATGCATGTGACTCAAGAAGGGCCTGACAGCCTGTCTCGTTACTGTCGCGTCCAAGCTATCGTGCATGGTGAAGCCATCTTGAAACAGAGAGCCAGGAGCTTCGTCATGTCTCCACAACAGGTCGTTTGCCCAGTAATTGTCGGTGGTGTTGATACCCATAAAGATATGCATGTTGCTGCCGCAGTTGATGAACAGGATCAGGTTCTTGAAACAGCAACTTTTCCGGCCACTCGCCATGGTTACAAAGCCATGCTGACTCGGATGCGCAACTTTGGCGAAGTTACCAGGGTCGGCATTGAATGCTCAGGAACCTACGGAGCAGGTCTTATGCGCTATTTGCAGCAGGCCAACATCACGACTTGGGAGGTTACAAGTCCAGATAAATCTGTCCGCCGCAAGCGGGGTAAAGATGACAACATAGATGCTGAGAATGCTGCACACGCAGCTTTCGCAGGCATTCGCACGGTAACACCAGAGGCGCGTGATGGCATGGTTGAGGCATTACGTGTTCTGAAAGTGTGCCGGAAGACTGCTGTCGCAGCCCGCCGTGTAGCCCTCCAGATGATTCAAACTCAGATTGTCTCTGCTCCGGAAGGGTTGCGAGAGCAGCTTAGAGCCATGACGCGCATGCAGCTTATTCGGACGTTCGCATCATCGCGTCCCGACCTGGGAGGATATCGAGATGTCGTTATGGCCTATCGGATAGCTCTGAAATCCCTCGCTCGACGATATGTAGAGCTTCATGACGAAATCGCAGATTTGGATATCATGATTAAGGCAATAGTTGATGAACTCGCTCCGGACTTGGTGTCCAGAACAGCTATTGGTTATGAGTCAGCGGCCCAAATGCTGATTACGGCAGGTGATAATCCTGAACGGCTTGGTTCTGAAGCCAGTTTTGCTGCGCTCTGCGGAGTAAACCCTATTCCCGCTTCCTCTGGAAAGGTCCAGCGCCACAGACTCAATCGGGGCGGTCCAATAGTGCGCTACATATCATTGCAATCGGTAGGCTTAGGATGGACATGAAAACCCAAGAGTACGTTACAAAACGAGTCGCAGAGGGACATTCCAAGCTGGAAACTATCCGTTGCCTGAAACGTTACATAGCGCGTGAAATTTTACATTTTGCGCCATCGACAACGTGAGATTGGACAGTCGAAAATTGCTGCTTGACTCTTAGAAGGGCGTCCAGGGAAGTCAGTATGCCAGCAGAGTATTCCGTCAGCGGTTGTGGCGTTACCGCGTTCAACAAAGCATGAGCCGGCGTGGCAACTGTTGGGACAATTCGCCAATGGAAAGGCTATTCCGAAGTTACAAGAGCGAATGGATGCCCAGCATTGGCTACTCATCCGCTCAGGAAGCACAGCGCGATATCAGCTTCTACTTGATGGAGCGCTACAACTGGCTGCGCCCCCATCAGTACAACGATGAAGCGCCGCCCGCAAAGGCAGAAGAAAAGCTTACTGTCCGGGATTGGTTGACCACTACAGTTCGCCAGATTTAAGCCTTGAAATTCATCTGAATTGGAACATTTGGAATGTCCCAATTCCCCGATATTTTCGGGAACCCTCGTTTTACAGTAGCGCAATCCAGAATAAGGAGATTCGTATGAAGATTTCGCGTGCAATAGCGCCGTCGCTTGTCGTCACTGCACTGTCACTCACTGTAACCGGCTGCATTACAACGCAAGGTGAAGACACCTACGTCAACGGCCAGTGCGTCACTTGCTGGCAGAACCCGCTTAGCATCGAATCCTCCACTGGCGCGAACTCACCGACTCCTAACACTGGTATGACGGTAAACGGCGTGACCCAAAGCTGCCGCCCGGCAACCTCTAAGTATGACCGTACTTGGCATGCTCATGATGAGCGGTGGTGCGATAACGTCACGCTCCCCGGCGCTAGCCTGTCTCCGAGTGTCACGTACACAGAGACTGTGGCAGCGCCAGTGGACACGGCCTACATCAAGGCCAAACGCTTCCTGCGCTTTACTGACCCTGATGACAACCCCAATGGTGACTCACCCTTTGCTGCTGCTCGCTGGGACGCCCTCCCCGGCTCCTATTACAACGTCGTTGGCATGTACGGTGGGCCCATGCGGCAGATGCTTTGGTACGCCGAGTACGACTTGCAGCTGGAAAAAGTATCCAGCACGCGCACGAAAGTCAGCATTCGCAACCGCGTTTACAGCCGGGGCATGGATCCTGCTGAATTCCGCAAACAGCTGATGAATGCCATCAAGAGGTGAGCCATGAGCCTTTCATGCCGGGAAGTGGACAACATTTTCCAGTCGATCGTGATCCAAGTGCAAGATCCGCCGCAGATGCTGAATGCGTCTATGGCCGCCTTCAAGCCAGAAGATCCAACGCGGATGGAGTGGCGTTACGAGTTGCGCGGCTTTGTCCGCGGCCTGACTGTCACTGGGCAACTGAATGGAAACGTATTAAAGCAGACGGACCGCCTGTTTCAGCAACCCAAGGATGGCCAAACCCGGCCAGGACGAATCCATCTGTTTTCCATTGATGTTTTTGCACACGCTCCCGGCAAGAAAGGCCGAATTTTCCAGTTCGACGTTGCAGCCATGAACCCGATGGATGCCTACGTCCAACTTACCAAACGCTTGGTATATCGCACTATCCCTGACGTTTACCAAGTTGAGGTATTTGAGTCGGCCCTTGCTGATCGTGAGGCCACCCAGCAACCCGCTCGCCTATTCGGAGAGGATGAGCTTATTTTTGTGACCGACAATGGACAGACGAAATAGCAATTCCACAGTTGACCATTTATATCCGGACAAAACGCCTTTCACTGTCAAATTTGAGACGGACACTTGGATTTTTCTGCTTGATCTTGATGATGATTCGGCTGCGTCCATCATGGATTCTGCCGATTGGGTTATAGCCTCTCTCCGCGTGTACCGGGGCATACTGAGCAAAAAAGTCTACTTCCTCGACACCCGGGAAGGATTGCTTGAAATCACCCATAACGGTGAAGAAAAAACTGGCATCATCCGCTGCTCACACTCTCAACGGGTATCAATCGAACGCTTAATCCAAAACCAGAGGACACAGTCCAATGAGCATGGTTCAGATCCAGATCGCCGGGAATACCTATAACTCCCAGTCTGTAGGCTTTAAAGATGTGTTGAAACAGGCCTACGAAGGGCGGGAACGCCCTTTGTGCCTGTGCACTGCAAAAAGGCCGGAGCTCTATATCGCCAAAATCAACGACGGATACTTCCTGAAGCGCATGCCCGGCACCGGCATCGAGCATGATGCAGAATGCCCCCACTTCGAAATATCTCCTTTGCTATCTGGCCGCGGTAACTTGGAAGCCTCTGCCATCACCCACGACCTAACATCCAACACCACCCTCTTAAAGCTGGGATTTCCACTTTCCACGCACATTGGTTCTTCCAGGGGCGCCCCGCCCCCCGGCAGTAACAAGGCAACGCAAGAAGTTGCCAGCGTACCAGATCGGAAATTGAACCTGCGTAGCCTGCTTGACCTGATCTACGAGGATGCACACCTCAACCGCTGGTACCCCGCTATGGAAGGTAAGCGGTTCTGGGGTATCGTGGCGCGGGAAATAGCCGGAGCGACGAAGCCCCTGCGTACCTCACGCAGCTCCCTCTCCAGCTCATTCATGATACCCAAGTACGCCAAACGCGGCGAGTATGGGGGGAACAATGCGAGCTGTGCAGCCTTCATCGACCAACTGGCAGGCAAGGGCAGCAAACGCCCGAACGGCTTTGTGATCGGGGAGATTCACTCGATACACACCGACTATAACCGTCCCCGCCTGGTCCTGCAGTTTATGGACACGGCCATTGAGCTGGACCCAACCGTATATACCAAATTTAGTGCAGTGTTTGAGGAAGAGCTGGCCCTTAATGAGGGCAACAATGACGTTCACTTGCTCGTGATCGTCTGCGTTCATAACGAAATGTCACGCCTGGTAGCCAACCAGATGACCGCCATGTTGCTTGATGAACATTGGATACCCGTTGGCCAGTCTGCCACTGAAGTGCTGCTGCTAGAGTCAATGCATAATCAAAAGCGGGCGTTCCAGAGAATACTGCGCTACACAGCTCCACCCGAACAGGTTATGGCCACGGCGATTCTTCTGGATACAGTTGAACCCACGCCAATCTTCATTGCGCCAGCCCCAGAAGATGAAGACGAGGCTAAACAGTATGTATCCTTGGTGAAAAATGAAGCACCGGATGCGGTGATTATCTACCCTGGCTCAACGTTTGAGTTACCACCGAAACGGACTCAGCAAAGCAACTGAAGCTCAGTGGGCTGAACCACGCCCGTCAGAAGCTAAAATTCCTTCAAGGGTGTGACGGCACTCCTTATCGTGACAAGCGTACCCTCCCATTTTTTCCCCTGGTTAGCCTTTAGATTGCATCATCTGCGCTGTCATCGCCCGACTCTCCTTTGCAGTACGCGAGCAACTGCCGTGATTCCACAACGCCTTCGTGACCATGACGAACGCATCTATTTCATCTGGCGTTGCGCCTATTTCCGCCGCAAAGAGATCCAGGTTTGTGAAGTCAAACCGGGTCAGGTCGATCGGCTGTTTGATCTGATGCTCGGCAAAACCCCTGGCGTATTCTTCATCGAGTTCCGGGTTCTTGCTCATCGCCCGGTAAACCAATTCCTGCAGGTATTCCATCATCAATTCCCTTGTCTAACTGAAAGAAAACCAGCTTCAGCGTGTGTTTTAAGTTCCTGAATTTATCACAGAATATCCTTATCTCATGAACATCCAGCAAGGTGATAAATCAATATGAGTCGTGAAGAATTGGAACAACTTGCTCTCTCTGCTGTGCCTGCTGACCTTTACTACGACCTGCAGGACACATTGAACGAGACGCCGGATGAGGATCTTTGGACGATCGTGAACGACGACCAAGAGCTCGAACATTGAGGAGGATCTATGTGTGAGGACAAAACGCCAGCTAAATGCCCCGATTGCGGGGTCCCGGCAGGACAATTACACCGTCCAGGATGCGATGTGGAGATTTGCCCCGAGTGTGGTGGCCAAATGATAGATGATGAGTGTTATGTGCAATCACCCCGTATACCGTGGAGCGGTGTTTGGCCCGATTAACGTCATGCGCCCTTCAAGTTTGCTAATGTCCGGTTCAGATCCAACGTGATCCTGGCTATCGCCTGCACCGGGTGCGCTGTCGCAATGGGGTCAGCTACTACTATTCGCTTTTTTCGCTCACCCCATTGTTCCATATTTGATCTGCACGTCGTTAGGGACCTGATTAGTGGAGCCGGGCATGGCACGTCTGCTCTAGGTAATGGCGATTTACCGCGCCTTTTTGCAAACCACCCGCGGACGCAGATCCTCTACTATCGACGCCCAGTTACCCTGTGCTGCTTCCCGCAGGCAAACCATAAAGAAGGACTCATCTGGAATTGAATGCAGGATGGGCATCTGATTCTGCTGCTCGATGTTGGGCATCGTGCTCGTTCCAATACTGCAGATTGTTTAATAAAGCCTGCTCCCAACCCTCGTGGATTTGGATACACATAATCTCACCGTAGGGAGTATCTCCCCAATAGAATCCGGCCTCGTTTTCGAAGATCACGTCACAGCCGTTCGTGAAATGCACCATTTTACCGATCAGGTCCGGCAACAGCTCTACAACAGCAGCCAAGTCATCACAGTCTATCGTGACGCGCTCAATCCTCATTGAGTTTGCTCCGACCCTGTAGCACTTCCCGATACGGATTATCCGGAGATTCCTGGGCCAGAATACTCATGGCTTTACGCATATCCTGCATGGTTTCAGCGCTGCTGAGATATCTCGGATCGCGCCTTGCCACTTCGACGCCGGCACTCAATAGCTCTATGCCTGCTTCCCTGGTGGTTACATCCTGCAGGTACCAGAATCCAAGCTGGAACTGGCACGGCGCGAATCCGATCCGTGCACAGTTGGAAAGGTACTGGAATGTGCGCAGGGCTTCGTCCGAGATTTCCCCTTCGCCCCCCTTCATCGGCGTTGGTATCGCACGCTGCTGCCACGCTTGTAATTGTCGTTCTGCCCAATAGACCTGAGCAGGCCAGTAGTCTCGAATAGCCGCGACTGATAGCAGCTTAATTGCTGCTTGATCGCGCTCATCACCTGTAAAATTCTGGTCCTTCGCATATGTCAGAATCAGAGCGACATTCACTACCGTATCCAGACTGAGGGTTGTCTCCTGCTCGAACAGTCGCACCCAATACCCAGGGCCTGCTGTTGCAATATAGGGAATCCCGATCTGTTCTTGTCGCGTAGGTGAATTTTTTGACTGCTGATCAAATGCGATGGCTAGCAACAGTAGGCTTTCTGCCCTGTTCCCATGCTCGAGGCTATCACCAAATACTTCTTGGATATCCTGCTCTGTCGGGTTCGGGATGGAATCCGTGGCGGAGTCTGCAGCTGACAACTTGAGGCAGAATCCCAGCGTCAGTAGCAGCACTGCGCGCTTCAACATAAGCCCAGCTTCCCGCCTCTACCAGCTGAGAAGTTAGGAATATCCTCAGCAGGCATACCCTGCAATGCAAGACCTCTAATCCAGCGCTCATTCGCTATGTGGAAGTAAACTGTAATTGCTGAAGTGCCAGGACTGAAGGTAGCCTTTCTGGCCACCGTTGCTTGTGCTTCTTGAAGGTTTCCAGCAAGCATGCTTTTGCGGCTGACGTGATTAAAATTATCAACTAACCCAACAGCGTATGAACACGTTCGTTGCGCGAAATCGACGTGAAGCAGGTTACCCATAGTGCCCTCCATAGATGCTTGTGTGCATTCTAGGGCACCCTCAGTGTCTCCGTGTTGGTAATTAGAACATCCAATATGTCCCAATTATTAGGCTGACAGCATTCCAGGGGGCGAATGGCCTCCAGACTCTTATCGATCAGATCCACAGCCATTGATTGGACTTCATGACCTTGGGCGAGAATCCCGAAGCAAGTCCTGGTTGGCACTGCTGAAGTCCCGTTGTAATAGCCGTTTGCAGACGCTCGACTCGTAGTGCGCTATGAGTGCAATCGGCACTTAGCTGACGTTTGGCTCGCAGTGCTCCATACGAGCTACCGGCACAGAGCGGACGCTCATGAGTCATATAAATGACCGATACCTATGGTTTAGTGCGCACCAAAAATAGGAGCGATTCAGTGTCCACCTGAGTACCACAGTCCAGCATACTAATAACAACAAATGGCCCAAGAGAGATATAAGGCACTACAAGAAAGCCGATGTGAAATCTGAGTCAGGACAGGTGTTTCGGGGCATCATCAGGCAGGTAGCCATTGAGCATGCCTCCATTGGTAACTGGGGTGTATCATCCTTTTTCGGGTGTAGTCCATTATGCTCATTGCATATTGTTACGGATAGTTGCCAAGGGCCGGTAAGACGAGGCACACGCTATACGGAAATAGATCCAATCCCGCATTGCAGTGCGCCGACTCCGTCCCATTACCTGTAAAGTATGCCGCTTTTACGAAATGCTTCACGGAAGCTTTGCGGCAACTGGTAGAGTGGTCCGTTTGCTTGGAGAGATTCGACCCGGTCTGCAAAACGAGAGGCGCCATACTGCTCGATATAACAAAGGGCACCGCCTCGGAATTTCGGAAATCCGAGACCAAGAATCAGTCCCATATCAACCTCTGCAGCGGTGGCCACTACCCCCTCACTCAGGCAGAGATAGGACTCCAGGCAGAGCGGTATCATCATCCGATCGATAATCTCTTCATCGCTGATATCGATCGAACGCGTTACCTTCTCTGAAATCAGCTTCAACGCTTGCTTAGTCGCACGCTTGTCGCGTGCGCCTTTACTGTAGTCGTAGAAACCTGTGCCATTTTTCTGCCCCAAAGCGCCCTGCTCCAGCAGCCATTCGATGATCGGCTTCTCAGCATGACCCATCCGTTCAGGATAGCCCTCTTGCAACACCTGATCTGCGTGCACCATGGTGTCCAGACCGATGACGTCCGCCAGATAAGCCGGACCCATCGGCCAGCCGAATGCTTCCATAACCCGGTCGATGCGCTGGAAGTCGACACCGTCATGTAGCAGGCGGTTAAACGCGTTGAAGTACGGGAACAGTACACGGTTAACCAGGAATCCTGGACAGTCGTTGACGACAATCGGCACCTTACCAAGGCTCAATGCGTAGCTTAGCGTCGACGCGATTGTCTCATCACTGCTCTGCTTACCCCGAATCACCTCCACCAGCGGCATCAGTGGAACCGGATTGAAGAAGTGCATACCGCAGAACTGTTGGGGCCGCTTCAACCCTTTTGCTAGCTGGGTAATGGATATTGTTGAAGTATTTGAGGTCAGAATTACACCATCCGCGAATTTCGACTCGGTCTCCTGCAACACCGATGATTTCACCGCCTCGTTTTCAACTACCGCCTCTACCACCAGATCAACATCGGCAAGCAACGTGTAGTCCAGAGTCGTTGCGATCCGCTCAATGCAGGCAACCTCCTGCTCCACGCTGAGGCGCCCTCTCTCAACCTGCTTGTCAAACAGCCCATGTGCGGTTGAGATACCTAGATCCAGCGCCTCCTGACGAATATCCTTGAGCACCACCGGGGTACCGCTTAGCGCAGACTGGTAGGCGATACCGCCTCCCATGATACCCGCTCCGAGAACGGCTGCCTTTTTCACCGGTTTCACAGCACCAGGGGCCTGCTTGGCGCGCTGGTACACACGCTGTTCGTTAATGAACAGCCCCACCAGGCTTTCCGCTTCACTCGATCGGGCAAGCTTAGCGAAACACTCTTTCTCTCGCAGCAGCGCTTTATCGAAGTCTAATCCCGCATGTCCAGCCACCAACTCGACGATATGACCGGCAGCCGGGTACTGCGGACTCAGGTACTTGGCAAAGCGCTCGGTGAAAGTAGTGATATGTTCATTGATGGCGGGATCCTGGGCACTCAACGAGGCTTTTTTCCATGGCCGGGCGGTGCGCCAGTCAATCTCCATGGAGACAAGGCGCTCGAGATGAGCCAAGGCAACAGAGTGCAACTCGTCATCATCAACCGCAGAGGATGCGATTCCAAGCTCCACAGCTCGCTGCGCCTTGATCGGGTTGCCAGAGACCATCATATCGAGTGCTGGTATGGAACCGACCAGACGACTGAGACGCACAGTGCCGCCCCAACCTGGGCAGATACCCAGTTTGACTTCCGGTAACCCGACGCGGGTTGAGGTCGTCATAATGCGAGCATCGGCGAGCAACGCCAACTCCAGTCCTCCGCCCAGTGCCATACCATTCACCGCAGCAACGCTGGGGAACGGCAGGCTTTCAATCCGGCAGAATAGTGCATGAGCTTTATCCAGCCATTCATCTAACACACCGTTACCCTGGGTGAAAAAAGTGGGAAACTCGAACACATCCGCACCCACGACAAAAGTCGATTTGGCGCTTCTGATCAGCAACCCCTTTACATCGGGATCTGATTCAAGCTGTGTCACCGCCCTATCAAGTTCAGCCAGCGCTGCCTGGTTGAGTGAGTTCGCCGAGCTGCTCTGTTTATCGAGTACAAGCTCAACCAATCCCGATTTACCGGTCAACGGTTTGAGCCTCAACGTATTGCCACTGTACATCTATCTCTCCTCATTATTATTCTCTTGTCCGCCGTCAGATAGCGTCTAGCAACCCACATGGGGCCTTACATATTCGGATAGTTGGGACCGCCGGCCCCCTCAGGCACTGCCCAGGTGATATTCTGGGCCGGGTCCTTGATGTCACAGGTTTTGCAGTGCACGCAGTTCTGTGCATTGATCTGGAAGCGCGGACCCGATGCCTCTTCGACTATTTCGTACACCCCCGCCGGGCAGTAGCGCTGAGCCGGTTCTGCGAAGGTCGGCAGGTTCTGCTGCAGCGGGATATCCGGGTTCTTCAGCTTCAAGTGGCAGGGCTGATCCTCTTCGTGGTTAGTGTTGGAGATAAACACCGAGGAGAGCTTGTCGAAGCTGAGCTTGCCGTCCGGCTTCGGGTAGTCGATCTGTTTGCACTGGTCGGCCGGTTTGAGCTGGGCGTAGTCCGGTTTGTCATCGTGCAGGGTGATCGGCAGCTTGCCGCCGAAGAGGTTCTGATCGATAAAGTTGAAGGCGCCACCGAGGATCGGACCGAACTTGTGCATCGCCGGGCCAAAGTTACGGGAGCGGAACAGCTCGTCATAGGCCCAGCTGGCTTCGAATTTGTCCGTGAAGCTGCTCAGTTCTGAGCCGCCTTCATTACCAGCGGCAATCGCTTCAAATACCGCTTCGGCGGCCAGCATGCCGGACTTCATGGCGGTGTGCGTGCCCTTGATCTTGCTGAAGTTGAGAGTGCCTGCGTTGCAGCCGATCAGCAGACCACCGGGGAATGTCATTTTCGGCAGTGCGTTGAAACCGCCCTTGGTGATGGCGCGGGCGCCATAGGCCACACGCTTGCCGCCTTCGAGATGCTCGGCCAGCACCGGGTGATGCTTCAGGCGCTGGAACTCGTCGAACGGGCTGAGCCAGGGGTTTGTGTAGTTGAGGTCGACGATCAGGCCCACCACTGCCTGGTTATTCTCCAGGTGATAAAGGAAGAAACCTCCGGTCGTGTCACCTTCAAGCGGCCAGCCGGAACCGTGAACCACCAGACCCGGCTTGTGCTTGGCCGGATCGATATCCCAAAGCTCCTTTAGGCCGATACCGTAGTGCTGGGCGTCAGCCTCGTTATCAAGCTTGAACTGCTCGATCAGCTGCTTGCCGAGATGACCGCGGCAGCCTTCTGCGAACAGGGTGTACTTGGCGTGCAGCTCCATCCCTTGCATGTAGTTGGGGCCCTGCTCACCGGCGGCGGTGATACCCATATCACCGGTGGCTATGCCTTTGACTGAACCATCGTCATTAAACAGGATTTCTGCAGCGGCAAAGCCGGGGAAGATCTCCACGCCCAGGCCTTCCGCCTGTTCCGCCAGCCAGCGGCAGACGTTGCCGAGACTGACCACGTAGTTGTTCAGATCCTGACCTGTGTTGTGCATGGTCTTGGGAATCAGTGCGTTGGGCAGTTTTTTGGCTGCCGTATCGCTTTTCAGCAGGTAGAGCTCATCCGAGGTCACCAGCATATTCAGCGGTGCGCCCATTTCTTTCCAGTCCGGGAAGAGTTCATCCATGGCGCGGGATTCGATCACCGCGCCGGAGAGGATGTGTGCTCCCACCTCGGAACCCTTCTCGACCACGCAGACCGTCAGCTCCTGTTCTGCTTCCTGAGCCTGTTGCATCAAGCGACAGGCGGCGGACAGGCCCGCAACGCCTGCACCGACGATGACGACATCAAATTCCATGGATTCACGCATGGCGTACTCCTATTTCAGCGGGTGTCGGGTTATAGCTTCTCAGCCAGCTCCGGCAGCGCTTGGAACAGGTCAGCCACCAGACCATAGTCAGCGATCTGGAAGATCGGCGCTTCCTCGTCCTTATTGATCGCCACGATTACCTTAGACTCCTTCATCCCCGCCAGGTGCTGGATCGCACCGGAGATACCCACGGCGATATACAGCTCAGGCGCGACGATTTTGCCGGTCTGCCCCACCTGCAGGTCGTTGCTGACAAAACCGGCATCCACCGCGGCACGGGAGGCACCAATGGCGGCACCGAGCTTGTCGGCCACGCTATCTAGCAGGGCAAAGTTCTCGCCGGTCCCCATACCGCGACCACCGGAGATGATGACGCGGGCACTGGCCAGATCGGGACGGTCGGACTTGGCCATCTCTTCGCTGACAAAGGCGGAGGTGCCAGCATCGCAGGCAGTCGTGATGGCGTTGACGATGGCACTGCTCCCCTCAGTGGCAGCGGCATCGAACGCCGATGCGCGCACGGTGATTACCTTGACCTCGTCCAGCGACTGCACGGTGGCGATAGCGTTACCGGCATAGATCGGGCGTTTGAAGGTGTCGGCGGACTCCACAGCGGTGATCTCACTAATCTGGCCCACATCGAGCAGGGCCGCCACACGGGGCATCAGGTCCTTGCCTGTAGTACCGGCCGGAGCCAGGATGTGACTGAAGCCGGCCGCCTGTTCGACCACCAGTGCGGCCAGATTCTCGGCCAGTGCCTTGTCGTAGACCGGATTGTCAGCCAGAAGGACATTGCTTACCCCAGCCGCCTTGGCGGCATCGTCCGCCACGGCAGCGCAGCCGCTGCCCGCCACCAACACAGTAATATCGCCGCCGATCTGCTGAGCTGCGGTCAACGCGTTCAGGGTGCCCGGATTGAGGGTCTGATTGTCGTGTTCTGCAATAAGTAGAATGCTCATATTCGTCCCCTCAGATCACTTTCGCTTCGTTTTTAAGCTTGTCCACCAACGCATCCACGCTGTCTACCTTAATACCGGCCTGACGGCTGGCCGGCGTTTCCACCTTCAACAACCGGCTGTGCTGCTTCAACTCCACACTTAGATCAGCCGGGGTCTTAACCTCGAGGGGCTTGCGCTTGGCCTTCATGATATCGGGCAGCTTGGCATAACGCGGCTCATTCAGACGCAGGTCGGTGGTCACGATGGCCGGCAGGACCAGCTCGACGGTTTTCAGGCCGCAGTCCACTTCACGGGTTACCATAGCCTTCTCACCTTCGACCTTCACTTCGGACGCGAAGGTGCCCTGGGGACGACCGGTCAGCGCCGCGAGCATCTGGCCGGTCTGGTTGTTGTCGACATCGATCGACTGCTTGCCGAGGATCGTCAGGCCCGGCTGCTCGGCTTCCACCACCCTGGCCAGGAGTTTGGCCACGTTGAGCGGCTCCGGCAGATCATCGCACTCGATCTGGATAGCGCGGTCGGCGCCAAGCGCCAGCGCGGTACGTAGCTGCTCCTGAACCGCTTTCGGTCCGATGGAGGCGACCACTACCTCGGAGGCGATACCCGCTTCCTTCAGGCGGATCGCCTCTTCCACGGCGATCTCGCAGAAGGGATTGAGAGCCATTTTGACGTTAGCCAGGTCCACATCGGTGTTGTCGGCTTTGACCCGTACCTTGACGTTGTAATCGATAACGCGTTTTACACTTACCAGTACTTTCATAACGTACCTTTCCTCAAAAAATCAGCCCGACGCCTTAACGGATCACACCTTTCGCTTCCAGGGTATCCAGTTGCTCTTTGCGCTTGGGTAAGAGTCTCTCCGTCCGCTCAGGTAACAATCTCTCTAGCACCTCGCGGGTATGCTCACCCAGTTGCGGTGGCGGCAAATCGGAGTTCACGTGCAGGTTATCGAAGCGGACAGGGTTGCTGACCAGAGACACCTCTCCCGCCTCGGCGTGAGGTAAGTTGAGTTTCATGCCTCGGTGCTGAACCTGGGGATCGGAAAACACCTGTTCGATGCTGTTGATTGGACCACAGGGCACGCTTTCACACTCCAGCTCACTTAGCCAGAACTGGGACGGTTTGGATTTGATCAATTCTTCTATTTGCGGCACCAACAGAGTGCGGTTTTCGACGCGACTGCGGTTAGTGGAAAAACGTTGGTCCTGAGCCAGTTCGGGGCTACCGGCAACGGCACAGAAACGTTGAAACTGGGTGTCGTTTCCAACAGCCAGGATGATATGGCCATCCGCGGTCGCGAACGCCTGATAGGGCACGATATTGGGGTGGGAGTTACCCAGGCGTCCCGGGGACTGTCCGGAGGTCAGGTAGTTCAACGCCTGGTTGGCGAGAACGCCTACCTGTACATCCAGCAAAGACACGTCTATCCATGCCCCCTCGCCGGTACGATCACGACCAATTAGCGCCGACAAAATGGAAGTGGCGGCGTACATACCGGTAAACAGATCAACAACCGCGACTCCGACTTTTACCGGCCCGCCTCCGGGCTCACTATCTGGCTTACCGGTTATTCCCATAAGACCGCCCATGCCCTGCAACAGGAAATCGTATCCCGCCCGTTTCGCATAGGGGCCGTCCTGGCCGAATCCGGTGATCGAGCAGTAGATCAGATCGGGCTTTACCGACTTCAGGCTTTCATAATCCAGCCCATAGCGCTTAAGCCCGCCAACCTTGAAGTTCTCCAGTACCACGTCGCAGTTTTTTACCAGATCGCGAACCAGCGCCTGTCCTTCCAGTTGTGCGATATCAATCGCGACCGATTGCTTCCCTCGATTGGCACACAAGTAGTACGCAGCATCACCGGTATCACCCAGAAAGGGAGGCCCCCAACCGCGAGTATCATCACCGCGCTCTGGGTGCTCGATTTTGATCACCTCGGCCCCCATGTCGGCCAGATGTTGAGAACACCAAGGACCCGCCAGGATGCGGGAGAGATCGAGTACGCGAATTCCGGACAGAGGCTTGTTCATCTTATTTCCTCCAGCATAAAGGGAGGCCCCAGCCTCCCCATAACATCACAGGCGGTTAGCAGAACGCTTGCAGACCTGTTTGAGCGCGACCCAAGATCAACGCATGGACATCATGAGTCCCCTCGTAGGTGTTCACCGATTCAAGGTTGACCATATGACGCATAACACCGAACTCATCGGAGATACCATTGCCACCATGCATATCACGCGCGATACGAGCTATTTCCAACGCTTTCCCGCAGTTGTTACGCTTGATCAACGACACCATCTCCGGTGCCCAGTTGCCGCTATCCATCAGACGACCGACCTGCAATGCGGCCTGCAGACCCAGAGTGATTTCGGTTTGCATATTGGCCAGCTTTAGCTGAACCAGCTGATTGGCGGCCAGAGGACGACCGAACTGCTTACGATCCAAGGTGTACTGACGCGCCGCATGCCAGCAGAACTCCGCCGCACCCAAGGTGCCCCAGGCAATACCGTAACGGGCTTTGTTGAGGCAGCCGAACGGACCGGACAAACCACTTGCGTTAGGCAACAGGTTCTCCTCCGGCACAAACGCCTCGTCGAGGACGATCTCACCGGTAATTGATGCGCGCAGGCTCAACTTGCCTTCGATCTTCGGTGTAGAGAAACCCTCGGTACCGCGCTCGACGATAAAGCCGCGAATTTTGCCCTCATGCGCCTCAGACTTGGCCCAAACAACGGCAATGTCAGCGATCGGACTGTTGGTGATCCACATCTTCTGACCGGTTAGCAGATAACCGCCATCGACCTTCTTGGCGCGGGTGATCATCGAGCCCGGGTCAGAGCCGTGATCGGGTTCAGTCAGCCCGAAGCAACCAACGATTTCACCGGTGGCCAGTTTGGGCAGGAACTTCTGCTTCTGCTCTTCAGAGCCGTAACTCTCGATGGGAAACATCACCAGGGAGGACTGCACGCTCATCGCTGAGCGGTAACCTGAATCGACACGCTCCACTTCACGGGCGATCAGGCCGTAAGCCACATGGTTCAAACCGGCACCGCCGTACTCCTCGGCCACAGTTGCGCCGAGCAGGCCCATCTCGCCCATCTCACTCATGATGTTGCGGTCAAAACGCTCTTCACGGTATGCACTAAGCACCCGCGGCTGCAGCTCGTTCTGGCAATAGGCCCGTGCGGCCTCACTGATCTGACGTTCATCTTCCGTCAGCTGTTGATCAAGAAGCAGCGGATCGTCCCAGTTAAAGCTTGAGGAGTGTGACATTTTTTTAATCTCCGTAACCTGTGTCCCATCCGTTCGAACCCCAACGTCCGAACCAATATATTCGAATTAGAGTAGCGGCACCTTAGAAAGAGACCGTTTATTATATTTATACTAATAAATAGAATAATACAACCAAGTCGCCAACAAGATCTGTTTATGGCAGGATGAGCTCCCACCGGAGGTAGCAATACAGAGATGCAAGAGAAAAAATTCAGCGCGCCGAAGCGAGTTAAACGTGCCGATCAGATCGTCGAGTCAGTCAAACGTTGGGTCGCCATCAACGGCAAACAACCAGGGGACCGGTTGCCAAACGAGCGTGAATTGATGGAACAGTTTGACTGCTCCAAAGGCACCGTCAGAGAGGCGTTAAAGTCACTGGAGGTTCAGGGACTTGTCTCGATCCGCACTGGCCCCAACGGAGGCGCGACGCTGGAACGCGTACCCTACGAGAAAGCCAGCGAGCTACTGCGCAACTTCCTGCATTTCGAACAACCCTCCGGCCCGGAAATCTACGCGCTACGCACACTGATCGAGCCCGAGATTGCAGCACTTGCCACCCCGAAACTGAACACTGAAGATCTGGCGCAGCTGGAATCTCTGGTCAAACGTTGCGAGAGCGCTCCCCAAACATTCGAAGAGCGTATAGAGCAACGCATCGCAGAACTGGAGTTTCATGTTCTGCTCGCACAACGCTGTGACAACGCCATGCTCGCGTTCATTGGTCGCTTCGTAAACGACATGATCCGCGACCTGGTAATCTTCAAGAAATCGGCACTGCCCGAGCAACATGAGTTCTCCTGCGCCAATCTGAAATACCATCAACAGCTGCTGCAGGCGTTCCATGACAGAGATGCCAGCCGGGCCCGCGCGCTGATGCTGGAGCATATGCAGTCGGCCGAACAGTTCAATCGCGAGCTGGAAGGCCAGCTGAACCAGCACTTTTTAACGCCACAATAAGGACACGCCTGGTGCCATGATCAGTGACGGGGACCGCGACAGCACAAGTTCCCGTCAGAAACGCCAAACAGACAAGCTCTAGACTATGGCACCTTGCATAAAGAAGACCGCTTTAGCCGGCTGATCGGAACGATTACGCCAGGCGTGACTCGTGCCGTTTTGGATCACCACATCACCGGGGTGAAGGACCCGTGACTCGCCGCCCTCCAACTCCAACCAAAGCTCACCCTCCAGCAATACACCGTAGTCAACGGTCGGCGTCTTATGCATACCGGGGCGTTCGGGATCGAAGCATTCCAGCAGACCGGGAAGCTCCTCAGCCATCTGCGCGAAGGCACGCTCTGGATTCCTAGGTTGAGCCATAACACTGTCTGGCGGCAAGCTCACCATCAGCATCGAAGTACCGCCCGTACCGGGGATAAGCGATCCCCTCGCGGCGGTCGGATCATCGGTCGCCGTCGTCGTGCTGGGATACTCAGTGCTCCATAGCTGAGCGAAACCATAACCCGGGATATCGGCAAAATCAGCGGCCCGGGGTGTATTGTCATCTGAAATGAAAACCGGTTGTCCACCAGCATCGTGGCCGGTCACGACTCTTCTTACCTGCATCTCACAATCCTTCAAAACACAAACACTTCACTTGAGGGTGGCCACTGCCGAAGGCAGCGGCCACTAGACACTATTACGGACAGATCACGAAGTTACCGAAACCGCCCGCGCGGTTTTCGATACCGTTGATCGCCTTGTTCACATCCTCAAGCGGGAAGGTGTTGTGTTCGAAGAAAGAGAGATCAAGAACGCCGGACTCGACCATGTCCGCCATCTCCTGCCCCTGCCCAGTTGTAAACCAGGCGGAACCCATCAGTGTCTGCTCCTGGTCCATCATGCGGTGGATATCTACCGGCAACTGACCAGAGACCGCACCGATGTTCACCAGCGTGCCGGTACGTTTCAGGCTGCGCATAGCATCGAGCAGAGTCTCCTGAGGAGCTCCCGGTCCCAGCGCATCAATGACGATATCGACACCATCACCCTTTGTCACATCGTATGCCCAATCCTCGATACTGCCGCTACCAAGCTGATGGATCTCGATACGCCCAGCCGGTGCCGGTGCAAGATCCTTAACACGCTGGAACAACGCTTCGTTACGCGCAGTACCGATGATCTTACGGACGCCGATTGCAAGCGCACAAGCCAGGACACCGATACCCAGAGTTCCGCTGATACCGTTAATCAGCACAGTGCTGTTGGGACCCGCACCAGCCTTGCGCAGCGCGCGGTAACCGGTACCGACGTAGCCCAAACGCGCTGCTGTATTGAAGTCCATATTGTCCGGCAGTTTTACCAAGCTGTACTGAGGGGCCGGCATGTACTCGCAGAGACCGCCGTAGGGGTAATCCTCAAAGATACGAGCGCTGTTCTTGGTAAAACCAAAGTAGCCATTAAAGGTATAAGAGGTACAACCAGTAGAGTTACCTGAACGGCAGGCACGGCATGAGCCGCAGTAACGTGCGGGGTTAACGTATACGCGATCACCAGGTTTGAAGTCATACACCTGATCACCCACCGCCTCGATAACCCCTGTGGGGTCCAGCCCGAAGATCGCCGGTAACGGCGGCAACGGCATATGAGGGAACCAGCTCACCCAGTTGGTCAGAATATTATTCAGGTTGGGAACAATGCCACAGGCCTCGACCTTAACCAGCACTTCCGTCGGGCGAATCTGAGGAACCGGGATCTCCTCGATCACCATCGGCTGACCACACTCATACATACGAGCAGCGCGCATCATTTTAGTCGACATAGCTTTCTCCTTTATTTTTCTTATAAAAACTGCAAGACCGTTTCTCTTAGGGGGGGGGGCGTGACCCTGCAGATCGCTGTGGTACTTCTTTTTATTGCAGCCCGATCAACGCAGGCCGTCCTCACCTTTCACATCGTCCGCAGATAGCCCCCCCAGGCGCGCATGAATGCGACCACCGGTAGACATCGCCAAAGCGAACAGTATCTCATCACGACGGGGACCATCCCATACGGTCACTTCCGCGACACCGAAATGGCTACGTACATAAGCAGCTTGAATATGACCCAGCGGCACCATCAGTCGAGTTCCTGGACCTGAAATGGTCTTAGCAGAGGGAACTATCGCTTTCGGGTTACCCAAGGCTTCACGCATGGCCCAACCACCCGCTTCGTGCCAGATCGCACCATGCTCCAACTCACCATCTTCACCCACGATGGCAGCCTTGCCGTAGGCCTGAATCTTATCAGCACCACCGAGTGCAGCAAGCAAACGCTTGGAAAGCTCAGTACCCAATGAGCGAAGCTCGCCCATAAAAGGCATCAAATCATCTACATACTGCCCCGCATAAGGGTTTGCGATAACAGCAGAGGCAACTGCGACCTTCAGCGGAGTGGACGCAACCGGCCCGCGTTCATGAAACACCTCTTCGACATCAAGCTTGTACTTGCGGACTTGTATCAACGACATGCTGACCCTCCATTCATTGCCTTATATTAAGTTTTGCACTCTAGGGCTTCCATAATATGCACGTTTATAGCTATAGTGCAATAATATTACTTTGTGCACAAAAACAAAAAATGGAGTCAATTATGAGATTTATCTCTTACACCAAAGACAACAAGCCTGGTTTTGGCGTTGTTACTGCGGATAATAAGGTTATTGAACTGGCCGGCAAGGTCGCTGGCGCGGATTGTCTGGCAACGCTCGTGGGCAGTGAAGAGCTGTTGGGCAGGGCTAAAGACTATGCAGCAACCGCCACTCCCAGCTGCGACTACGATGCTATCACCCTGGAGCCGGTCATTCCGCAGCCGAGCAAGATCATCTGTGTCGGTATCAACTATGTAGCTCACGCCGCCGAGGCTGGTCGCAAGGTGGGACAGTATCCGGTTATTTTCCAGCGTTTCGCCGACACACTGCAGGCAGCTGACGCACCGATTATCCGTCCAGTGGTGTCTCCTGAATTCGACTTCGAAGCTGAGCTCGCAGTTGTTATCGGCAAAGGCGGTGGCCACATCGCTCCTGAAGATGCCATGAAGCATGTAGCCGGCTACACCTGCTTCAACGATTCAAGTGTGCGTGACTGGCAGTTCCACACTCACCAGTACGGCATGGGTAAAACCTTCCGCAAAACCGGTGCGCTCGGCCCCTGGTTGGTAACTACAGACGAGATCGCGGATTACCGCGAGCTGGAGATCAAGGGCGTACTGAACGGTGAGCAGATGCAGGAGGGCAAGCTGTCCGAGCTGGCATTCGACATTCCGCACCTGATTTCATACGTATCCCAGGCCCTAGACTGGAATCCGGGAGACATCCTCGCCACCGGAACCCCGAGTGGAATCGGCTTCAAACGCAATCCGCCGATTTTCCTCAAGCCTGGCGATGTGTTTGAGGTGGTTATCTCGCAGATCGGAACGCTCACCAACACCGTAGCCGACGAAGCCTGATCGCCAGCCAAGTGCAATGTGATTAACAATCAAATAACAACAAGAGAGACAATCATGAACACCTTGCCAAAACTGCACTTCACCCACGCCGGTATCCACTGCGTTGACGTGGATATGATGGTCGAATTCTATACCAGCAAACTCGGCCTGGTCATCAGCGATCAGGGGGTAGCATCCACCGGCCACCGTCTGTTCTTCATGACCCTGGATCCAGAAATTCACCACCAGTTTGTGCTGTTTGACGGCAAACCGGAGGGGATGAATTTCAACCCCGTCAACCAGCTATCCTTTCTAGTGGATAGCCTTGGCGACCTGCGAAACTATTACCGCTTCGCCACGGAGAATGGCATCCAGAATATTGGCCAGGTTGACCACGGTAACGCTTGGTCGATCTACTTCAAGGACCCGGAAGGCAACCCCGTCGAAGTGTACGTGGACAGCCCCTTCTATACAGCTCAACCCTGCCGCGAACCGCTTGATCTGAGCACAACTGACGAAGAGATTCTCGCTCGCACAGAAGCAATGTGCCACAACCGCCCGGATTTCCAGACACGCGAAGAGTGGATTGAATCAACACGCCAGCTGATCGCCGACAAGCGCGCCCGCTTGTAACTCAAAGCGTCTCGGCCCTGCCATGCAGGCCGAGACTCTCACCGGGAAATAGAACACTATGCATAAGAACCTAATCGGCGGGCAATGGGTTGACGGCCGAGCCGAGCGCATCAACCTAAACCCCTCGGATACCAACGATCAGATCGGCGTGTATGCTCAGGCCTCGGCTGAGGATACGCTAGTCGCAATCGATGCCGCGGAAGCGGCGCAGCCTATCTGGGCATCACTGAGCCTACAGCAGCGTGCCGACGCTCTGGAGTTCATTGGTACTGAGATTCTGTCTCGCCAGACAGAGCTGGGCACCCTGCTCGCGCGCGAAGAGGGCAAGATTCTACCCGAGGCTGTCGGAGAGGTAGTTCGCGCCGGACAGATCTTTAAATTCTTTGCCGGAGAAATCCTTCGCCCCCAGGGGGAACATCTGGACTCCGTGCGCAGCGGCATCGAGGTCGATATTGTGCGCCAGCCGGTTGGCGTAATCGGCATCATTGCCCCATGGAACTTCCCGATCGCCATTCCCGCCTGGAAGATCGCACCGGCACTGGCCTATGGCAACGCCGTGGTGTTTAAGCCAGCCGACCTGGTACCCGGGTCAGCCTGGGCGCTGGCCGAGATCATCTCTCGCGCCGGTCTGCCGGACGGTACATTTAACCTGTTGATGGGCCGCGGCAGCGTTGTTGGCCAGTCTATGGTTGAATCTCCCAAGGTCAAGGCGATCAGCTTTACCGGTTCAGCCGACACCGGACGCCGGATACTGACCACTGCAGCTCCCCGTCTGGCGAAACTACAGATGGAGATGGGTGGCAGTAATCCACTGGTGATCCTCAACGACGCCGACCTCGATCTAGCAGTGGATGTGGCCGTTCAGGGCGCGTACTTCTCGACCGGACAGCGCTGTACCGCTTCTTCCCGCTTTATTATCGAAAAAGGGATCTACTCCCGGTTCACCGCGGCGGTGCAGGAAAAACTGCAATCGCTGGTAGTTGGGCATGCCCTGGACCCACAGAGCACTATTGGCCCTGTCGCCGACAAGGCGCAGTTTGAGCTCAACTTGAGGGATATAAAAGCAACACGAGCCGAGGGCGCTCGGCTGGCGTTTGGGGGCGAAGCGCTGACACGGGAAACACCGGGATACTTTATGAGCCCAGCTCTCTTCGTTGATGCGGAACCCGGTATGCGTATCGCTCAGGAGGAGTTTTTCGGCCCGATCGCCTGTGCGATACCCGCCGTCGACTACGAACACGCTCTGCAGCTGGCAAACGACTCCTCTTACGGACTCTCAGCCGGCATCTGCACCAACTCGCTCAAGTACGCCACCGACTTCAAGCGCAAAGTGCAAAGCGGAATGGTGATGGTGAATACCCCCACCGCCGGCGTTGATTATCACGTGCCGTTCGGCGGCACCAAGGGGTCGAGTTATGGTTCACGCGAGCAGGGTCGCTATGCGGCCGAGTTCTACACCACAGTAAAGACGGCTTACACCCGATACTGAGCTTTCATCGAAGATCCAGATGCAGACAAATCGTCTGCATCGACGAAAGCCGTAACCCGGCTAACGCAGCTATAGCTGCTTGATAGACCACCCTGAGCCGGTCTTTCTGAGAGATATGCGGTAGTATCAAGCACGGCCCCCGCTCGTTCCCCCAGTTGAACCTGGGGCTTGCTTGCTGCTGTTCGTCAGTCCGAAACCTTGACCGCTTTCAGATACTATTGCACGCCGACTCGGTGTTTCGTTGCACCTGGTTCGCTTATCAGGCCCGGTTTATTCCCTCACTGATCGTTCACTCACTGTTTTTTACCACCACACCCAATGGAGGGCGCTGCCGATGCTCAGCAGAAACTTCGGCCAGAATTTGCCTGATCCATTTATGCAGGCCAGAAAAATGTGTTCGCTCAGTCCAATACATATCGATGGCTATGGGCACCTCCAGCGGGAAAGGCTTGGTCACAAGTCCATCACCTAATACGTTCGCCAGCCGCCCTGGGATGGTAGCCACAAGGTCACTGCCTCGAATCATTTGACCCAGGTTGTCGTGGCTGGGGATAGAGAGATCCGGGGCAAGGTTGATACCTTGTAGACGCAGGACAGAATAGAACAAGGCCTCCCAGTGTCCGTTGTGGGTAACCGCAATATGCTTGGCGTTGCAAAATTGCTCCAAGCTCAGCGGCTGATCTGCCAGATAATTATCAACATCCATCAAACAGATATATTGATCTGTAAATAGATTACGTCGATAAAAAACGTCCCCTATGATCGCCACTGGGCCGAGCAGGATATCGACCGTATTCTCCAAGAGCTGACGCTTGCCATCAACAGCCGCCTCATGCAGATCGATTTTGATATGGGGTGCTTCACGCCTAATACGCCGAACCGCTTCCGGGATCAGTGCTCGTCTTTCATGATAGTTACAACTGATAACAACCCTACCCTGCGCTTCCTTCGGCTCAAAATCCTTCTTTGATGCCAATCGATCAAGGGTTGTCAGAATATCCCGCACCTCTTCAACGATTTCGTGGCAACGATCGGTAGGTTCAATCTTGTTTCCGGTACGCACAAACAGAGGGTCTTCGAAACTGTCGCGCAGAATTTTCATGGTGTAGCTGGCGGTCGATTGATTGATCCCGATTAGATGGGCAGCTTCGGTAAACGAACCACGCTCATAAATCGTAACGAGAGTCCTGAACATATTTATATCGAGCTTCTCAAGCTTCTTCATACACGTACCAGCCAGCACATTTAATATTTAGATGACCTGAATCTAAACCATACCATTGCTCAATACAGATTACCTCCCTAAAGTCTCATACAACAAAAATAAATAAATATGGAGCTGTAGATGCCCAACATCCCCGTAATTGGCGATGTCACCATGTCTGACATTCTGGCCAACCCCTACCCCATTTATGCCCGTGCTCAACAGATGGGCCCTGTCGTTCGTGTAGAAGCCGCAAACCTGATGCTGGTAACACGGTTTGACGACATCATGGAAGTTGAGCGCGATCCCGTTACCTACTCTTCCGAAAACCCCCACTCTCTGGTGGTAAAAGTCTGCGGCCCCAACCTGATGCGTAAGGATGGTGAAGAGCATCAGGTAGAGCGTAAGGCGGTGGAACCCTCTTTGCGTCCCGGTACGGCAAAGCGCTGCTGGGCGCCCAAGCTGGAGGATATCGTCGATGAGATTATCGAGGCCTTCGAAAAAGATGGTGAAGCTGATCTGTTTGACGCTTATGCCAGCCCGATGGCAGCCCGTGCTCTGGTGGCTGTTCTGGGTCTGGGTGATGTAGATTGGCAGACGGTTGCCCGCTGGTCTCAGGCGATGATGGATGGCAACGGCAACTATGGCAACGATCCGGAAATCGCACGCCGTGCGAAACAGGCGACCGATGAGATCGAACAAGCCATCGACGCCATGATCCCCTACCATCTGGAAAATCCAAACGAATCGGCTTTGTCGTCGCTGCTGCAGGCCGACCAAAGTAAAAAGCAGATCTACGGTAATGTAAAAGTCTTTATCGGCGGAGGCCATAACGAGCCACGCGATGCGATCCTGACACTTGTCCTGGGCCTGCTGCAGAACCCGGATCAATTAGCCAAAGTCAAGGAAGACCCCAGCCTATGGGAAAAGGGCTTTGAAGAAGCCGTACGCTGGATTTCGCCGATCGGCATGTATCCGCGCCTGGTTACCCAAGATGTGGAGCTCTCCGGCGTTCAGCTTAAAAAAGGTGATCAGATTGGCCTGTGCATAGGCGCTGCCAACCATGACCCTACACACTTCGACTCCCCTGAGAAGTTCGATATTTTCCGTCCAAAACAGCCCCATTTAGCGTTCGGCGCCGGTGCGCACTTCTGCGCCGGAACCTGGGTAGCACGTATTTTAGTATCAAAACTGGCTGTCCCACGTTTATTCGAACGCCTTCCGAATCTTCGTTTGAAAGATCCTGAAGCGGTAAAAATCAGTGGTTGGGTTTTCCGGGGCCCTACCTCCTTGCCAGTCGTTTGGGACGCTAAGTAGTAGGTGCTGTCATGACAATAATTACATTTGTACAACCTTCAGGTAGTAAAGCGACGGTCGAAGTGACCGAAGGCCTCTCGTTGATGGAAGCTGCGTTGCACAATGGCGTCGAAGGAATTCTGGCTGAATGCAACGGTGCGGCTGCGTGCGCTACCTGCCATGTGGTGCTGCCGAAAGAGGTTTATGACCGGCTGGATGCACCGGAAGATCATGAAGAAGATATGCTGGATTTCACCACGGCTGACCGTCAACCCTGTAGTCGCCTAAGCTGCCAGGTCAGTA
The DNA here is from genome assembly GCF_900108065.1 of Marinobacterium lutimaris. GTDB lineage: Bacteria > Pseudomonadota > Gammaproteobacteria > Pseudomonadales > Balneatricaceae > Marinobacterium_D > Marinobacterium_D lutimaris. Next base: position 45,684 of record NZ_FNVQ01000009.1, read on the forward strand.
TTTCTGAAGATATGAACGGCATGGTCGTACATATCCCGGGCGAATAACCGCTCCTTCTCTGGTGGCGGTTTGACACCTGTCTCCGCCGCCTCGTCTGTTAATTCGACACCCTGTTAAACGGGATAAATGCCGAACAGGATCGGAGATGAGAAATGCAAACTGTAGTCATGATCGGTGCGGGGCAGGCTAGTTTAGCTTGTGCTGCAAAATTACGATCTAAAGGCTTTGACGGAGAGATTATTATAATTGGTGATGAACCAAATCTTCCTTATCAACGCCCACCGCTTTCCAAGGCTTATTTATTAGGGAAAGTCGAAAATGAACGTTTATTACTGCGCCCGCAAGCCTGGTATGAAAAAGAAAAAATCGAGTTACTAACGTCCAATAAAGTTGAACGAATTGACCGCAGCAACAAAAATATTGAGCTGTCTGACGGCCGCTTACAAAAATATGATGCTCTTGTCATCGCCACTGGATCAGCTGCCCGCAACCTACCGCTATCGATGACCCGTTCAATATCGGGCATCCATACCATCAGAGACCTGGCCGACATTGAAAGACTGCGCCCCGAATTGGACGTGGCCAAAAACATGGTGGTAATCGGCGGTGGATACATCGGACTGGAGATGGCCGCCGTTGCCAAAGGCTTGGGGCTGGAGGTTAATGTCATCGAAGTCGCACCCAATATTTTGGGACGTGTCGCATCGAAAGAGACCGCCGATTACATATTGAAACTGCATCAGGATCAGGGTGTTCAATTTCATGTAGGCGAGCAGATCAAGGAGCTGACTGGCGAAGAAAAAATTCAGTCGGTGGTTCTTGAAAACGGCAAAGAGATACGGGCTGATATTGTCGTCGCCGGCATTGGCGCTATGCCCAGGGTAGAACTTGCCGAACAAGCCGACCTGGAGATCGCCAACGGAATTCTTGTCAACGAGCTTGGCCAAACCTCCGATTCAGATATTTACGCGATTGGCGATTGCGCCTGCTACCGCTTGCAAAACGGTGATATCCGCCTGGAAAGTGTCGGTAACGCTATCGATACCGGCGAACTTGTCGCCTGTAACATTCTTGGTGAAACGGTTTCCTACGAGCCTAAACCCTGGTTCTGGTCCGATCAGTTCGATATGAAACTGCAGATCGCAGGGCGGATTTCCACCCAGGACTGCGTCACTGTCCGCGACGTCGAAGGTGAAGGGCGCTCCCATTGGTACCACCGCGATGGGCAGTTGGTCGCTGTCGATGCCCTCAACGCGCCACGTGCCTACCTGATCGGACGCAAGATGGTTTTAAACGGCTTGTCACCAACTGGGGAGCAGCTAGCCAACCGACAGAAATCACTGAAAGAGATCTTCGAGAGTTTATGAATCGAGCAGTAGACCGCTGAAAAAGACCTACTCCTCCTTTTATGAAGCTTAATTTCGCAAAGCGTGAGAAAGATGGAAAAAACATTAGATACATCAATTAAGATCAATGCACCGGCCCATGTAATCTGGGCCATATTGGATGACATTGAACGATATCCCGAATGGAACCCTCTGGTCCCTGAGCTGAAGGGAAAAACGATGGTTGGCCGCCAGGTGGAAGGTATCTTGACTCGCGAAGGTATGCCCACCGTTCCACTGAAGCCGACGCTGACAGCTATTGTCGGTGCAAGAGAGCTACGCTGGCTCTCCGAGCGCCCCACTCCCGGCGAGTTTCGTGCAGAGCACTACTTCGTTCTGGAACAGAATGATGACGGTACAACCACCCTTATCCATAACGAAGATTTTTCCGGAACCTTCCTGACTCAGGTCTGGGATGGGATCAATACTCTGGGGCGTGCGGCTTACATCAGGATGAACGAAGCCCTGAAGGAGCGTGCAGAAGCGTTGGCCACCGAAGAACCCTATGTCCACGCCAGCCTTGATAACACACCGTCAGATAAGGTTTCGCTGCAGGGAAAAACCCTGAAATGCTCATGCGCGGAAAACCCTGTCGTTATCAACGTCAATGCGCCGATTTACCATAACCACCTGTGCGGCTGTAGCAAATGCTGGAAGCCTGAGGATGCGTTGCTGGCGTTGATCGCAGTCGTGGCGGATGGACAGCTGACCGTTGCAGAGAATAACGACAAGCTGCAGATTGTCGATGAAACCCAATCCATCAAGCGCTATGCCTGCTCATCCTGCGGCACGCATATGTACGGTACGGTTGAAGACAGGGATCATCACTTTTACGGTCTGAACTTCATCCACCCTGAACTGGTGACAGATGGCCAGATACCGGTACCTGAATTTGCGGCGTTTGTTTCCTCGTTGGTTGAAACCGGATTGGAACCGGCTCAGATGGTTTCAATTCGTACCAAACTTGAGGACCTCGGGATCCCATCCTACGACGTATTTTCTCCGGAAATCATGGACCTGATCGCCTGGCATAAGGTCAAACTGGAAAAGTGCGACCAGTAGAGATATGGCATGGAATGCCGGGTATCGATCGCCGTTACCCGGTTACGTTTACCGCCCCTCTTCGGTAAACGTCGTGCTCAACCGTTAAAGCGATCTTTCCCGGGGTGTTGCAGTAGTAATCATGATGGTTACTGCAGAGTGGCGCTTTCCTGCAGGCGCAAAGCGGCGGTCACATTCTTCAATGTGCCCCTGATGTGCGCATCCAACAGTTCCGCAGCGCCCTTTGCATCCCGCTCCAACGCAATATCCATCAGCCGCTGGTGCTCATCGCTCTTATTGCGAACCGCGGTGCGATGAAGTGCAGAGTAGCGCCTATAACGCTCGGCCTGATCGAATAGAGAATCGATCAGCCGCAGCAGACGATCTGACTTGCACGCGGAAAAAAGCGCGAAGTGAAACGCTTTGTGGCGCTCGGTCCAGTCATCGTCCAGCACTACGGAACGCCCAGCCAATTTCTTCTCCGCCACCCTCAGACGATGGAAAGCACCAATCACGTCGGCTTCCCAAGCATCGTCGCCATTCTCGATTGCATCGACCAGCGCCTCACACTCCAGCAAACATCGCAACCGCGTGATCTGCTCGAAGTCGTCGATTGTAAGACTGGAGACTCTAAAACCCCTGTTTTCACTGGCAACGACCACGCCTTCCTGCGATAGACGATTCAGTGCCTCACGAATGGGAGAGCTGCTCAGGCCATAAGACTTGGACAGGTTGGCTACCTTGAGCTTCTCACCGGGAGCAAGCTCACAACAGATGATCGCTTTCTTCATCTGCTGAAAGGCCACCTCAATGAGTGATCCTTCTTGGGTGTTTTGCATGGTAATGGTTACCTAAAACTAATAATTGAGTAAATTTTATGCGCAAAATTTTATTTGTGCAATTTTTAGCCGCACCTCCAAGTAGCTTTCCCCCCCCCCCCCGCCATATCCTGCCATTAAGCCTTTTTCGGCCATTTTTACGGGTGTAAATGTGCCCTGCCAACTCAACCACCGCTTGACTAAAAATTTACATAGCTATATTTTGTGCATAAAGAAAGATTTTGTATTAATATTATAATTAAAAACATATTACCTATTATTATGCGTAACAATATCCACTTCAGGGGACCGCATGCGAACACGTTTGGAGCTAGACGCAGCTGAGATAGACAGCATGATCGCTGCAGCGAACGACGAGGCATCCTGCAATAGCTGGGCTGTCTCTATCGCCGTAGTTGATGAAGGCGGGCATCTCCTGGCATTTCGTCGTCTGCCCGGCGCATCACGCTCCTCCGTCCAGATCTCGATCGACAAGGCCCGTAGCGCTTCGCTGACACGCCGTCCTACCAGTTTTTTTGAACAGATGCTGCAGGAGGGCAAAGCCGGTACCCCCACACTCCATGACGTCATCCCCATGGCAGGGGGACTGCCGATCGAGGTCCAGGGACAAGTCGTAGGTGGCATTGCCGTCAGTGGCGTGAAATCTGAATTTGATGTGCAGATCGCACAAGCTGGGCTAAACGCCCTCAGTTAATTTCTCTTCCATTTCAACGCAGCAACAGGAGATCGGCACAACAGACCACCCAGATACGCTCGCTCAACGCGTTCGATAGCAAACCCAAAAATAAAGATAAGAATGCAAAAGAGGTTTTCATGACTACGCCTAGAAAGATCCAGGTAAACTGGAACTGCTTTCGACTACCCCTGTACACCGCAGGCATCGCTGCAGCACTGCTGACTTCGTTCAACACCTACGCGTTTCAGATCGATACTGGCGACTCTGGAGTAAAAGCCAGTTGGGAAAATACTATTAAGTACAGCACAGCCTTCCGTGTCTCCGATCTTGATGAAAGCGTTGCCGCTACCAGCACCAATCCAAACGTCGATGATGGCGATCGCAACTTCGATAAGGGACTGATCTCCAATCGTCTCGATCTTCTCTCTGAATTCAACATCCGTTATCAGAACATTGGGGCTCGTATCAGTGCCGCCGCTTGGTACGACGACGTCTACAACAACTCCAACGACAACGACTCCCCCGCCACCTTCAATGGGCTGAGCGTGGATAACGATGAGTTCACCGACGATACCAAGGAGCTGCACGGCCGTGATATCGAGCTGCTCGACGCCTTTGTCTACGGCTCTACCAATATCGGTTCATCTCACATCTCGGCTCGCCTGGGTCAGTTCACCGAGATCTACGGCGAAAGCCTGTTCTTCGGCGCCAACGGTATCGCTAGCGCTCAGGGGCCGGTCGATCTAATCAAGCTGCAATCGGTCCCCGGCTCGCAATTCAAGGAGATCTTGAGACCCGTTCCACAGCTATCCACCAGCCTGCATCTGAGCAACGGCATCAACCTCGGCGCCTATTACCAGTTTGGCTGGGAAAAAACGCGACTTCCCGCATCAGGGAGCTACTTCAGCAATGGTGATTTTGTCGGCGAAGGTGCAGAAACCGTCAACATAGGCTTCCCGTTGATTCACGCATCCGACCTCGAGGCAAAAGACTCAGGTCAGTTCGGTGTACAGATGAAGTTTTCCTACAATGACTGGGATTTCGGCCTGTATGCAGCCAAATACCACGCCAAAACTCCCCAGTTTTACTGGCAGCCCGCTTTCGCAGGTGGTGACGACACCTATAAAGCGGTGTATGCGGAGGATATCAAAACCTATGGCGCTAGCTTCAGCACCCTGGTGGGCGAAGCCAACGTGGCAGGTGAAGTGTCTGTCCGTATCGATACCCCATTGGCCGCCCACGGTGGTGTAGTGTTCGGTGCCCCGCTCAGTGCTGACAACGGCGATAATGCTGCTTACCCAGTGGGTAACTCCCTGCATGCTCAACTCTCGATGATCGACCTCTACGGCGAGAGCAGCCTCTGGGACGCCGCTGCGCTCGTCGGCGAAGTGGCGTACAACCGTCGTCTCAGCGTGAAGAAGAACAAGGCGATGCTCGATCCGAACTCGACTCGTGACGCCGTGTCACTGCGCTTCACCTTCGAGCCTCAGTACTTCCAGGTGATACCCGGCGTAGATCTGCAGGTTCCGATCACCGTCGGCTATACCCCTTACGGCCGTTCATCGGTCACCCCGCTGGCCTTTGCACCTGAGCATGGCGGCGATATCACCATCGGTGTCAAAGCTGACTATCAGAAAACCTGGTACGGCTCGCTGAGCTACACCAACTTCTTCGGTAGTGGCGGCCCTATTGTGCGCTCCGACAACAACTACAGCTTCGACCAAACCATGGCGGATCGTGACTTCATTGCTCTCTCGATCCAGCGCAAGTTCTGAGCCCCTCTCTTCAGGAGAATAATATGAATAAGTACCTTCTGGCTTTTTCCGCGAGTCTCACGCTTGGGCTCGCATCCTCTTCCTCTTTTGCAGCGGTATCCGCCGACCAGGCCGCCGAGCTCAAGAGTAAGCTTACCCCTCTGGGCGCCGAGCGTGCAGCGAACGCCGACGGCAGCATCCCAGCTTGGGATGGCGGTATGACGCAGGACCCTGGTGGCGCCAAATTCGGCGATGTACCTGCCGATCCGTTTCCTGGCGAGAAACCACTGTTCCGCATAACTGCCGAGAACGCGGCTCAGTACGCTGACAAACTGACCGACGGTACCAAAGCGCTGATGCAGAAATACCCGGACAAGTTCTTTGTCGATGTCTACCCGACTCACCGTACCGCAGCGGCACCGGACTGGGTGTATAACAATACGCTGAAGAACGCCACCGACTGCAAACTGACCGACAACGGTCTGTCGGTAGACGACTGCTATGGAGGCATCCCCTTCCCGATTCCGCAGAACGGTAGCGAAGCGATCTGGAACACCCTTCTGCGCGTCGAAGCCGAGTCGGTGGAAATGGGTTACGTCAACATAGTCGGTAACGCTGACGGCACGCGTACCCTGGCCAGCCGAGGCGTGGAGAACTGGCAGTACCCCTACTACTACAAGGAGGGTGACGCGGCCGATTGGTCTGGTCTCTATGTACTACTGCGCTTCCTGACCAACGAACCACCCTACAAGGCAGGGGAATCGTTGGTCACTCACGACAGCATTGACCCCAAATCACCCCGTTCAGCCTGGCAGTACCTGGTTGGCCAACGTCGCGTGCGCCGTGCGCCGACTGTGGGTTACGACACCCCTGACTTCGTAGCATCGGGCGCTAACTACTTTGACGAGGTGCAGGGCTTTATCGGCCACCCGGACCGGTACGACTGGAAACTGATCGGTAAGCAGGAGATGTACATCCCCTACAACACCAACAAGTTCCACAGCGAGAAACCGGACGACGCCTTCTCCGAAGACGTACTGAACTCCGAAAAGATGCGCTGGGAACTGCACCGTGTCTGGGTTGTGGAGGCCAACGTATCTGAAGGCAAGCGCCATGCCGTACCCAAGCGCCGCTTTTACATCGATGAGGACAGCTGGACCGTGAGTCTGGTCGATGGCTATGACGCAGAAGACAAGCTCTGGCGCGTAACTCAGGTGATGCCTTTCGTCGTACCGTCAATACCGGCTGTCGTGGTTAAGCCCATCGTGGTTTACAACCTGCAGGGCGGCATCTACAGCGTGGTACAGGGACTGAATGGCGAAAGCTATGAAGTAGTGCCTCGGAAAAACGATTACTTCTTCACCGGTAACTCCATGATTTCGGACTCCGTCCGCTGATCACTGCCGGGACCGGAGCGCTTACCCACTCCCAAAATAAGTGTGCGCTCCGTTCAGCCGAACTCGAGGTTCTACATCATGCAAAAAGAATACAAACAACCGACTCGGTACTCCCACATGTCACTGGCTGTTCTTTCGGTGCTTGGTCTCAGCGCAGCCCTGCTGTCACCGAGTGCAGTAACTGCAGCAAGTGCAGAAATCAGCAACAACCTCTACGAACAGACTGCCATATCCAGCGGTCTGGCCTCGCACTCGTTGATGTTGGATGTGGCGGATACCGGGGATCGCCTCGTCTCTGTCGGTGAACGCGGGTTCATTCTAATCTCCGACGATGCTGGCCGTTCCTGGCAACAGATTCAGTCGCCGGTGAGCGTTACCCTGACACGGGTGGTTTTCGCGACTCCGCAGCAGGGCTGGGCTGTCGGTCATGCCGGTGTCGTCCTGCATACCAAGGATGGCGGACTGACGTGGCAGAAGCAGCTAGATGGCATGCGCATCGCGGAGCTTGAGGTTACCGCAGCAACGGATGCCTACAACCTCGATCCCAACCAGGAAAACGAGTTCAAACTGAAGATGGCTAAGCGTCTGGTCGAAGACGGGCCGGACAAGCCACTGCTAAACCTCTATTTCTCCGATGCGCATAACGGCATGGTGATTGGTGCCTACGGTCTGGCACTGACAACAGAGGATGGTGGCGCCAGCTGGCACAGCATCAGTAATCATCTCGATAACCCTTCCGGATTGCATCTGTACGATATCATCGAGAACAACGGCACCCTGTATATCGCCGGGGAACAGGGACTATTACTCGCCTCTTACGACGGCGGCGGCTCTTTTGAGGAGCTGAATTCACCCTCCATGGGCTCTCTATTCGGCCTGGTAAGCACTGAAAACGGCGCGATAGTCATATACGGACTCCGCGGTGGAATCTATCTCTCCGAGGACAGCGGCGACTCCTGGCAGGAGATCCCCAACCGCCTGCCCATTACCATTACCGCCGGTGCCCGCCTGCAGGATGGCAGCCTGCTGTTGCTCGACGAGTCGGGACGGACTCTGCGCAGTAGCGACAACGGCCACAGCTTCAGCGCCACCCCCATAGCCGAACCTACCTACCTGACCGGGCTGACTCAGACACAGGATGGTGAACTAATCCTCACCGGTCTGCGCGGCCCGATACGGCTAGCCGAAGGCAGCCACGATAGGGAGTCCTGACAGTGAATGCGCCCATGAACAAACAACCGATAGAATCCGTGACCCATCAAACCGCCTTCGATAGACATTCTGGCAACATCATTGAGCGAGTCCTGTTCAATAACCGGATCGCGGTGATCGCAGTCTGCCTGCTTGTCAGCCTATTTCTGGGCTATCAGGCACTCGGGCTCAAACTGAACGCCGCGTTTGAGAAGATGATCCCGATCGATCACCCCTACATCCAGAACTACTTCGAGAACCGAACCCAGCTGGGCCAGGGCAGTAATGTGCTACGCATCGCGGTCAGCACCACCGAGGGTACGATATACGACGCCGACTATCTGGATACACTGAAGAAGATCAGCGACGAGGCGTTCCTGATCAAGGGTGTCGACCGCCCCTACATGAAATCCCTGTGGACGCCGGCCACTCGCTGGATCGGTGTAACGGAAGAGGGATTCGACGGCGGTCCGGTGATTCCTGACAGCTATGACGGTTCGACACAGAGCCTGGAACAGGTACAGCAGAATGTGGACCGCTCTGGCGAGATAGGCCGACTGGTCGCTGCGGACCTTAAATCCAGCATCGTGCTGCTGCCACTGCAGGACGCTGCAGCGACCGGATCCGAAGAGGCCAAACCGATCGATTATGAGGCTCTCTCGCAGCGCTTGGAAGAGATCCGTAAGACCTACGAAAGCGATACGATCAAGATCCATATCACCGGTTTTGCTAAAGTCGTTGGAGACCTGATCGACGGTCTACAGCTAATGCAGCTCTTCTTCGGCATGACGCTGGCGATCTGTACTCTGGTGCTGCTCTGGTACACCCGCTGCGTACGCAGCACGGCGCTAGTGTTATCCTGCTCACTGATCGCGGTAGTCTGGCTGCTGGGCCTGCTGCCTCTACTAGGCTTTGATCTGGACCCCTACTCTATATTGGTGCCCTTCCTGGTATTCGCTATCGGCCTGAGTCATGGCGCCCAGAAGATGAACGGCATCATGCAGCAGATCGGCCGTGGATCGGAGAAATACGCCGCCGCACGACTCACCTTCCGCCGCCTTTTCCCGACCGGCATGATGGCGCTGACTACCGACGCCGTAGGTTTTGCCGTACTGATGGTGATCCATATCCCGGTTATCCAGGATCTGGCTCTGACCGCCACCATCGGCGTAATGATATTGATCCTGACCAACCTGATCGTTTTGCCGATACTGCTCTCCTACACTGGCGTCAGCAAAAAGGCAGCAGCACGGGAAGCGGAATCCGCCCGTGTCGACCCGCACGATACCGAGCATCAGCGCCACCCGACCTGGGCGTTTCTCGATCACTTTACCACCAAACGCTGGGCAAGCATTGTCGTAGTGGTGGCCATCGTACTGGGTGCCGGTGGCTTCATCATCAGTTCCAAGGTAAAAGTGGGAGACTTGGATCCCGGTGCACCGGAGCTACGCGCCGACTCGCGCTACAACCGTGACAACGCTTTCATGGTGGCCAACTACGCCGCCAGTAGCGACCGGTATGTGGTGATGGTCAAGACACCACTGTATTACTGCGCTAACTACGACACACTGGTCAAAGTGGATGCGCTGGAAGCCCAATTGCAGCAGCTGCCGGGTGTGGTATCGACCAGTTCGCTGGCGGCGCTGAGCAAGTACGCGGCGGCAGGCATGAACGAGGGCAGCATGACCTGGTACGAGATCCCCCGTAACCAGGGCCTGTTGAACGCCATCATCACCCGCGCGCCGCGCGAGCTGTTCAACCAGAACTGTGACCTGATGACGATAAACGTGTTCCTGTCAGATCATAAGGCCGACACGCTGAACCGCGTCGTAGATTTGGTCGACAAGTTCGCAGCCGCCAACAATACAGACGATATCCGGTTTATGTCTGCCGCCGGTAACGCCGGTATCGCCGCAGCCACTAATATCGTCGTGGAGCAGGCCAACACGCAGATGTTGATTCTGGTGTACGCAGCAGTAATCGTGCTCTGCTACCTGACCTTCCGCAACCTACGTGCGGTGGTCTGCACCGTACTGCCGCTGATGCTGACCTCTATTTTGTGTCAGGCACTGATGGTGGAGCTGGATATAGGCTTGAAGGTTGCAACACTGCCAGTTATCGCTCTGGGTGTCGGTATCGGCGTGGACTACTCGCTCTATATCCTGAGTATCACGTTGAACAACCTTCGCCAGGGTGCCCCACTATCCAACGCCTATTACGCAGCACTGCTTTCCACCGGCAAGGTCGTAATCCTGACCGGTATCACGCTCGGCATTGCCGTTGCCACTTGGTCGCTGTCACCGATCAAGTTCCAAGCCGATATGGGCATCTTGCTCGCCTTCATGTTCATCTGGAACATGCTCGGCGCGCTGATCCTGACACCCGCGCTGGCCAGACTGCTGCTGCCAAGCATGAGCAAGGCATCCAGCGAGGAACCGGCGACGGCCATGAGAGCAGTCAGCGAATAATCCTTTTCCGCGCCCGCAACTTTCCGCCGCTCTTGCGGCGGCTTTTTTCTTGATGGGGTAAAGACCCGGAAAAGCCGACGGATGGATTGAGACCACACCACCTGCACAATATTCCGGCAACGCTTCGGCGGTCGTTCCTCGTGTACGCGGCCTCGACCCACAGATCCTAACCCTGGAACAACGGGTCTTGATCGCCAATGCGACTAAACGGGCCGTATCGGTTTACCAGCGATTACCGACTGAAGAAAGATAGAGTTATGACAGCGAATACATCGGAAAAGCCTACATCCCTAGCAGAAAAAATATCAACGACGGCATTGGTCTGTGTTGTAACCAGTGTATTAATTCAAGCCACCTCTAGTCTGAAAGATGCGGTCTGGGTCGCCTCTGTCGGGTTGGTCATCTATTGGGGGCTGGAGGCGCGTCGTACCGGCAACATTGGAAAGATTATTCTAGCGACAGCCTGCGCCCTCACCGTCGCCGCGATATCCACTCTGCCTCAGCCACTTACCGTAATTAGCCATGCATTGGCCGAATCCAGCTTTGTTATCGGGTTGTTCATCTCATTGGGATTGCTGCGCGAGGCGGCGGACAGTTCACCGCTGATACAGGCCTGTGGTGAGAGCATCGTCAAGCAGCCCCCAAGACGCCGCTACCTCGCGTTGACGTTTGGCAGTCATGCAATTGCAATCATCCTAAACTTTGGAGTGATGCCGCTGCTGGGTGTGATGATTAACAAGGGCAACACACTCGTTGCGGCTGACAACGACCCCGATCTTAAAGCCGCCCGCCAGAAAAGCATGATGATGGCGATCTTCAGGGGATTTGCTCTGATGACCGCTTGGTCGCCACTGTCGATCGTGTTCGCTATCGCGCAGTCGATACTGCTTGAGGTGCCTTGGTGGCAACTGATGGGGTTGCAGTTCGTGATCACAATGGTGCTGATACTGTTCGGGGCGCTGCTAGATACCAGGCATAGACCACAGTCCGAAGCTCTCGACCAACCCGAAACCGGCACCAGCAGCCCCCTGATGTGGCTGGCGCTGCTGATCGGCGCGATCGTCTGCGTATCGATCCTGATCGCCGAACTCTTGGGTGCGCGGATGGTTATCGGAGCCATGCTGACGATCCCGCTTTCGGCCTGGGGCTGGTTGATAGTTCAGGAATCGCACAAGGGGATTGACGCGCCTATAGCAGCCAGCAAACGGCTGGCAACGCGTGTCTCCAAATCTTTTCCCGGCAGCCGAAACGAGGTCGCGTTGATCGGTGGTTCGATGTATACCGGGATTGTAGGCGCCTCGATGCTGCCATCTGATTTGGTTGGCGACTTCCTTTCAAGTGTCGGTATTCCTCCGGTGGTGCTAGCGATAGGTATGGCGTGGGCAATGATGATTTTGGCTCAGATCGGCATCTCTCAAATCATCACCCTGGCATTCTTTGCAGGGTCGATTCAGGTATTGGCAGAGATGGGCCTTAATCCGCTTGTTACTGTTAGTGGTTTAATGACCGCTTGGGCGCTTTCTATATGCACCACTCCCGTCGGAGCGGGCGTAAACATCGTATCAAGACTAAGTGATGTTCCGGTACAAACGATAATACGAGAATGGAACTCAATGTATGTATTAGGGGGAGCACTAATTGTTGGTGTCTGGATGGTTTTAATCTCTTTCATGCTTTAGGATTGATGCCCAAGCAGACAGTAAAGAAGCGGCTGCTCCCAACTAAGTGGCACACTGCTCAGTTCCCAATAGGGGCGATGTACTAAGCGGTCGTTCGTGGCAAATATACCCCCCGATCCGGAGAACTCTATACGTCTAGAACGTTCCTATTGTTCTGGCTCTATCTGAAGACCGGCGTATTTCTCGCCAAACAAACTCTGACAATTGAACGTGGTGCGTCTGAGCACAGCGGCAGCTATGTATATGGACTCCTCCGGTTTCGCAATGCAGAGCTGGCTCAGAGTAAAGACGCGTACGTATATCCGGTTTCTGACGGAGAAGCTATCTCCTAACCCACTATGTATGCGCATCCCGATTCCTCTTTGGGTCGTTGGTCTCCAGGCCTCAAAGCTGAACAGGTTTGATCAGGATGGATATCTCTATCTGATATTGGCTTGCTTGCGGAACATGTCACTTCTTCTATCTTTAGCTCACTCTGCTACCAGGCTACCCTTCTGGCTTATCCGGTACTCAGTGCCCTTGGTCAACAATGCCCATGCCGTACTACATTTTTATTAGCCAGCGCGACGGCTGCTTTTCCGTATCCCGCTCGCTGAATCAACTCCCAGAGCCACCGCTGCTTTGGTGTTTTGGGCTCTTTCAGCTTATGCACATACGCCCGAGCACCCTGTATCAGCACCGATCTCAAACGGTGATTGGCTACATGCTTGCTGATTCCAATCATGTTTGCTCTTCCCCCGCTACTGTACTGTTTAGGTGTCAGGCCGATGTAAGCTGAGTATTCGCGACCATTTTTGAAAGCTTCACCGGTCCCTAGAGTAGAAAACAACAACACCGCACTTATTGGCCCGACGCCCTCTATAGCCGTCAGGCGATTACAGCCATCATTTTGCTTCACAATCTGTTTAACCTGCTCGTTGAGGAAATCGATATCCTCCCGGAGTTTCAGATACCGATTAAACATACGGTGCAAAGTGGGTCGGTAGATGTGGGGAACACCGTTCTCTGCATCTTCGAGGACGAATGGAATCCGATAGTTTAGGGCAGCAAAACCTTTCGGAATCACCACACCGAACTCCAGAAGCAGCCCGCGAATGTGATTCGAGAGTGAGGTTCGTTCCTGAACCAATAGTTCACGCGAACGCTGTATCGCTTGAATGCCCTGCTGCTCAATAGTCTTGAGTGGTGCTTCCTTAATGTTGGGACGGTTCGCCGCTTCAGCGACGGCCAATGCATCATTTTTATCTGTCTTATGACCTTGCCTAAATGGCGTCACCGCTTTTGCCGGAATGATCTTGGTACGATGCCCCTGCGCTTGGGCATACCTCGCCCAATAATGGGCGGTCGCACACGCTTCAAATGCAACAAGGGATGGCTTTTGCTTCGCAAGGAACTCAGCGAATTTGGTACGTGTTAGCTCGGTATTCTGAAGCTCAATACCGGATGTCGAGACGATGGAAGATTGGATGACGTTTTTGGCTAAATCGACGCCAATGGTATTTGTCGTGGCCATGCCTGAAGCCCTCTTTTTTATTGTTCTTGATCGAACCTAAGACTAGCGCCGATCAGGGGAGGAGGAGGAGTCCATACATTGGGTCGAAAGTGACGTCTGAAGCCGATCCCTGCAACGTCCGCTATGCGAAATCAAGCCCCTTTAACCCCAGCTCCCTACCAGGTGCAAAGAACAGTGAGGAAGGCATCACCGTGCCCCCCATCTCCCACCAAACTCAAATAGTCACTATCAAAAGATGTCCGTCTGGCCCGTTTCGGTGATTTGTCGCTTCTTCTGCTCCGCTCGGTGGCACAAGTACAAGAGGAAACAGGCCTGGCTAATGCGCTCTTCTGTAACCATCCAACGGGCCAAACGACCGCGGCGCTGCTGCACAATCACCCGAAGATTGCCAAAGGACAGTATTTCAGGATCGTACGCGGCCAACTCCAGCGCCTTCCGGAAATCAACCCGGCTCGCGGTTTCCATGACCTGAATATAGGCGTTATCAAGTACAGATCGGTCTCGTTCTTCAATGAACCCGATAGGCGTGAACCGGCGGACCTGATCGGTCAGTGTTCGCTTCATCGGGAACAACAGCCGCTGCACCATGACGATCACTGCTGCACCCCCAAAGCCCTCGAGCACGAAACTACCGAAAGCCTGGACAGTGTTCGCAATGTCTTCGTCTGGAATCACAGGTGCGTACCAGAACAGCACAAGCAAGCTCACCAGAAGAAATACGCTGATTGCCCATGCGAAGACCCGCTGACGCGCCGTTGACCGGCCATACATCAGCAGGACGGATACATCGAGATTTTGGAAATGCATCAAGAGTTTTGCCCTATAAGGTTGCGTTGCTGCCAATGATGAAAACATAGGTTTCGATACTTACAAGGGTAGAGCTTGGCGCCTTGTGGCAATTCTGTGTAGAATTTTAACTGTATATATAAACAGTATTTAGGCGTGCGTGTGATGAGTGTAGTGATCCTGGGGCAGTCCCTTAATCCGGAAGGTTTGTCCGTCCAACCCTTACGTATCCCTCTGTATCTGGAACACGTTGCTGCAGGCTTCCCCTCGCCCGCTCAGGACTATGTTGAAGACACTCTTGATCTGAATGAGCTGTGTATCCAACGCCCAGCTGCGACCTTCTTTGTTCGTGTCGAAGGTGAGTCTATGACGGGTGCGGGAATCTTTCCAAAGGACATTCTGGTTGTGGACCGTTCACTGACTGCTACTCACGGGGATATTGTGATCGCCTGTATCCACGGTGAAATGACAGTTAAAGAGCTGGAGCTGAAACCTTGCGTTCGTTTGCTGCCACACAATCCAAAGTATTCCCCGATCGATATCTCCGCCGAATCCGAGTTGGAAATATTCGGTGTCGTCACCAACGTGGTGCGTCGTGTCCGGCGGTCTCCCTGAACGATGGCCAATAGCATCTTCGCACTGGTGGACTGCAATAACTTCTATGCCTCTGTAGAGCGCCTATTCAGACCGGACCTCAAACACACCCCTATCGTCGTGCTTTCAAATAATGACGGCTGTGTTGTAGCCCGCTCCCCCGAAGCCAAAGCGCTTGGCATAAAGATGGGCACCCCTTTCTTCCAAATTCAGGATCTGGTCCGCCAACACGGCATAGTGGCATTCTCCTCGAATTACGCACTCTATTCTGATATCAGCTCCAGAGTGATGAGCATTCTGGAGGAACTAGCCCCCAGAGTAGAGGTTTACTCGATAGATGAATCCTTCATGGGTCTGAGCGGGGTAGCAAATGCGGTTGCTCTGGAGGACTTTGGCTACCAGGTACGATCGACTGTCCAGCAGTGGACCGGTATTACGGTATGCGTAGGTATTGCCCCGACGAAGACGCTTGCAAAATTGGCCAACCATGCGGCCAAGAAGTATCGAGCCACCGGAGGCGTCGTGGATCTAACCAGCACGGTTCGGCAGCAAAAGCTGATGTCGTTGGTTCCCGTCGATGAAGTCTGGGGTATCGGTCGCCGGCTGTCTCACCGGCTGCAGGCGGAAGGAATCAAAACCGCCCAGGACTTAGCCAAATCAAATCCAAAGTGGATCCGGAGAAACTACTCCGTCGTCGTCGAGCGCACCGTGCGAGAGCTTAACGGAGAATCCTGCCTATCACTTGAAGACGTCACCCCAACCAAGCAGCAGATTATCTGCAGCAGATCGTTCGGACAGCGAATCACCGAGTACGAAGACATGCGCCAGGCTATCTGCCAATACACCTCAAGAGCAGCTGAAAAACTGAGAGGAGAGGATCGATCAGCCAAGGTACTGACCTTGTTCATGCGAACCAACCGCTTTAACCCGGATGAACCTCAGTACACTCCCTCACTGAGCACCGAGCTTTCAATTCCAACAGCCGATACCCGGGATTTGGTGGTTGCGGCCATGAGGCTCCTGCAGGCGGCCTGGCGGGATGGGTACCGATACATGAAAGCCGGTGTCATGCTGTCCGACTTCTACGAACCTGGTGTCTATCAGCCAAGCCTGTTTGATGACGCCATATCCCGTCCCAACGCCAAAGCACTCATGTCCGTGGTGGATCGGATCAACAGCAGCGGCAAAGGGAATATCTTCCTTGCCGGACAGGGTACTCAGAAGGCATGGGTTATGAAGCGGGAAAGGCTGTCTCCAGCCTACACGACACGATGGGACGAGATCCCGTTAGTACGATAGCGCCATGGCTACAAACTTCACATTATACATATATGGAGTATACTTAAAATAAGTATATATATGGAGAAAAGGCCATGAGCTCATACCAAGTACCTGCAGCAGCACAGTTAACCCAAAAGCAGGGACATGCGGCTCTGAGAGCAGTGCTGAATATCTTAGAAAAGTGGGGCTGCACCAAAGAGGAAAAGAAGGCCGTTCTGGGTATCGAAGCAGACTCTACGTTCTTCAAGTACCAGAAAGACCCGACCACAGCCAAAGTGTCACGGGACACCATGGAGAGGCTTTCCTATCTACTGAATATCCACGCAGCCCTGAGAATCCTGTTCTCCGAATCTGACTCGGTCTATGGATGGGTTAAAAAGCCCAACAACCACCCGTTTTATGCCGGTCGTAGCGCCTTGGACGTAATGAAGCAAGGCAGAGTTGTTGACCTGTACGAAGTGATGTCTCGACTCAATAGTGAGCGTGGAGGCTGGGCTTAATGGCCGAGCTGACAAGCTTTGATGGCCAAAAATGCTATCGATTAATTCCGAGCAAGTTCCCACCAATCGCGTTATTCGAAGACGTTGCAGATGCGGAGGACTTTGAAAGCTTGTATGCCGTTCAGGAGCTCACAAATCCACGACTGAGAGAGGAAGTCGGGGACCTGAGTCTGGTGCCGGAGAACGAACGAATATTCGGTGTCCCTGGGGCTGGCTATATCATGGCCGCGTTCACTCACATCAACCCCGATGGCAGCCGATTCAGCAACGGCGACTACGGTATTTACTACGGGGCAGCCTCGCTCAACGATGCGATTGAAGAGACCAAATATCATCGAGCAAAGTTCATGAGCTATACAAACGAGCCCGCACAGGAAATCGATATGCGCTGTCTGGTGGCCAGGTTTACCGCTGACCTCACGGATATTCGGTCACCGAAGTATCTGGGCACGCCGCTATATGACCCAATAGATTACAGCCACGGCCAAAAGCTCGGAATGGAGTGTAAGTGTAATAAGATCGACGGCATCGCCTACGCTTCAGTCAGAGGAGAAGGCGACTGCTTTGCCCTGTTGAAACCCAATCTTTTCTCCGATTGCAAACAGGCCAGTCATTTTGGCTACATCTGGGACAGTGAGACCATCACGACGGTTTACAAGAAAGAGCTCAACTTTAAGGGTCCCTAACCGCGCACAGACCCTCAAGCGAGGGTCTGTGGCTGGGGTGCTGGCGTTTCAGCACCGTGGTTAAGGACATTCACAAACGCCGTTCTGGCAACCTGCATGCCCTTGGAGTCCGTTTCAAGATCCGCATCGAGTTGGTCGGCCCAATCGACACTTTTCCTGCTCGGATCTCGTTTGAGCAAAGGCACCTGAAAAATCACCCGGACACCCTGTTCCTTGAGATTTTCCTTGAGCGCTTGTGCGGCCTCCTGACCTGCTCCGCTGCGATCAATATCCACGAAGATAAGCAGCGTATGCACACCCGCCGGCGGCACGAACTGAGGCATCATGGATGCTGACAAGCAGCTCCAGACCGGAACACCTGCACCTTGAATCACCGCCAGCGCAGTTTCCAGACCTTCCGCAAGGCCCAGAACACCGCCCACCGGTTCAGCAAGACAAATGACCCGTCCTTCGGTATCCGATACCGAAGGCGTCTGTTTCCGCGCCGGACCAGAGCCTTCCAGCCGCAATTTCTTACCTTCTGGCGTCAGAAAGGTTCGATGGATCGCGACCGGTGTGCCCTGGTTGTCACGGACTAACGCGGTTATGCACGGAAACCGGCCGACAAGTTCCTTATCGGCATTTCGATACCCGAGCGAAGGATTGAATCGCAAGTCCCTGGCATGCACGGCTGCATCATGGATGTGCCGATCCGTCAGGTATTTACGCGCAACAGCAGCCCGCCGATCCAAAAGATCGATGGAATGCTTCCAGATGTTGTTGAGCCACTCCCTTAACGCGGCTGTGTCGACAACTGATTTTTTCGAGCGCCTAGGGGTGAAAGCCGAAGACTTATCACGCACTTTATACAGTGAGCTATCAGCCTGTTCGCCCGGCCCCTCAAGCCATTCCACCAGTTGATCGAACACCTCGGTAAAAGGACGATCCAAAACATGCATCAGAAGCGTGACCCCATCGGGGTACGCGCCTGCATGCTGCTGGTTCTGTTTCCATCCTCCGCCGGTTTCGTTGGCATCCTTGAAGAGTCGAAACCCTTCAACATCGCCGTCGATTGGGCAGGTGACGTTTTCCCCCAGTTTGTCGATCGCAGGACCGAGCTGATGGCCAGCCAGCACCGAAAACGCGGCCAGCCACTTGCCTCTCATACGCTCTTTCAGGAGCATTGAATTGCGCTTCTTGTACCCCATGATTTCCTCCTTATCGTTGGGTTGCTGCGTGCGCATCCCTCGTCAGGGATTCATCAGGGGCCGTGATGAGCGTGCAAAAGGCACCCACTGACCCTGAACAAACAACGCGCGACGTTTGATGACGCGGTTGCCGTCTTTAGAAACAGTGACTTTCACTCGAGACCCGTGGGCGTTGGTTTTGAAGTAGGTCATTGCAAAACTCCGTGAGTGGGGCAATGACGCACTTCCCCTGCGGGACGGTCATCGCCCCGTGGGGTTAGTAAATTCGCCAGCTGGCGAGAGGTTCAGTTATGGACTCAGTGGTAGGTCACGGAGTCCGACGTGGGTTTTGCGCGGCGAGCACCGTGGTGTGGCTCTGCAGTCCCCTCTTTCTTCTGCCTTTCGGCTTCGTTACGCGCCATTTGGCGGGCCAGCTCCTCGCTGTAGACCCTGGCGTGGTTATCTGCCACTTCCTCCGCTTGACGGGCTTTACGCTCTTCATCGGTTTCCTGCATGGCAAACCAAATGGCCAATGCAGAAATGATCGACAGCAACTCCATTCGCAGCGGGAAGCTGGCGAACAGAAGCACGGTCGCGGTCACAACCACCGCGAGACGGGGGCTTATGATCCGGGGTGAGCGCTTACCTTTCGCTCTTCCAACTGCCTGGGCTCTGCCAGAAAACCGTCGAAAGAAAAGCTGCAGTTGCAGTTTGAACAGGGCGATTACGCTCCTGACGTTATGGGTGGGTAGAGACTTGTTCACCTTCTCAAGATCGTGCTGACGCATGATGTTTCTCCGTGGTTGAGTATGTGGGGATGGAGTCCCCGTAGGTTGGATTGGGTGGTAGACCCCGCAGGGTTTGCCCGATTCACTACCGTTTCGGGCGCTCAATGTGTGTCCAACGGACAGCACAAAGAAACCGTCAATTCGGCTGCCGGCGTCACACACCGGGCACTCGAAGTGAGGCTTACTATCAAGTTGGAAAATGAGGGAAATGCCGGAGCCCCAAAGGGCTCCGCATCTCGTTAGGTAAGTCGGTGCTTCATGTAGATCAGCTGCTCACGCAACTCATCCGGGTCCACACCGGCCGCTTTACAGCAGTTCCGATAGCTAAAGGGGTAGCCATCATCCAGTGGCTCGTCATAGAGCAACCACTGTAAGGCTGAACGACTCTCCCGAAACGGCTTCCCTCCTCGGCTTTCGCCAAAAGCTTCGCGGATCGTGGCTTCAAGCAGACCGTCCGCTAACCGGAGATATTCCGCCTCGCTCATTTCTGGTATCGGCTCCGGCTCGCCAAAGCGGCGTTGGGCCTCAGAAATGGGCTTGTCGTGCCCTTCGTATTCACTATCGTAGTGCTGTGCCAGCAGCGTTAAATCGTCATTCTCGAACGCTTCAATCAGCTGTCCGAACAGATCACATTGGGCTTCCATAGTGCCTCCCGGGGGACGCACTGACCCCGCAAGGGGATCAGCAACAATCCCCTCAACTGGGTTGGATTACGCGTTAAGCGACTTTCAAAAACTCCTTGGCCAGGTTGAACAGCGCGGTACGCAACTGATCCACGCAGGAAATCACCTCGAAGTTTTTGAAGTAGCGGCGGACTGCATCCGACCGGATACCGATCGCATACACGTCGATCTCACTCTCCACGAGCCGATTGATGTACTGCACGCTTGCCCCATCGTTCGGTGCACCGTCGGTTATGACGATCATCACCTTGCGTTTCGAGGTCACCGTGCTCAGCTCGCGAGCGGCGTAGAACATCCCTTCCGCCATGGGTGTGCCACCGTGTGGCCTGACAGCGAAACGACCGACATTGGACCTCACCGGTGCCTTACGGCGGATAACAGGGCTGACCCCTGCTCCAATTCCCGGAAAGATACTGACGGCCACATCCGCTTTCGTTACTGCACTGATCGCTAACGCCATTGATACAGTCGCAGAGTTCGCAATCGACTGGCTTTGTCCCATGCTGCTACTCGTATCAAGCAGAATATGCACGGAGGTATCGACCATTTGCCGCTGCGTGTTGTGCTTCCATATCCGACGTTCACCCGCCATCGCTCGTGCCAGACGCTTGGCATCCATGCGAGACCCATACTCCCGATGAGAGCGACGAGCCCGCGTTTGTGCCTGGAGCAACCCAACGACTTGAGCGCGCAACTTGGAAGATCCAAGAATCCCATCCTTGAGCGTGTCTTCACCCAGTAGATGGGACCCGTGATCCTGCCGCACCTCAGAACCGACACATGAATTCAACTGCGCCGCCTGACTCACGCCAGTGGGATCGCTTTTGAACTCTTCTTCGGCTTTATCGCTCAGTGTTTGACGAACGGTATCCATCATGTCGCTTGGCAGATCCGTCTCGGACAGAATCTGAATGCTCAGTGACTTCTCGCCGCCGCCTGCTCCATCGCCCCTACCCGATGAATCTTCTGACTGTGGTTGTGTTGATGAGTCGGAGCCAGCCCCTGAGTGGCCCTGATCATCCCCGAGGTCCCCCGGACTGTTGCCCGAGTCGCCCTGATCGGCGCCAGAACCGCTTTGGCTATCGCCTGCGCTGTCCTGATCGGCGCCATTGGCTTGATCTTGTTGCTGTTGCTGATCTTTCTCCTGGTTAGCCTCCTCTTCAGCCTGCTTCAGTGCCTCCAGAATGGCTTGCGCCAGCTGTCTGGCATCCGAAGTGCTGGCCATCGAATCGAAGTGCTTTGCGAGTAATACATCCAAGCGGATGAAGAACCCGGGCGGCAGCTCAGCCTCGATCGCCTGCGTTAAGGCCTCAAAGTTAGGTCGGGTTGATTCCAACCCATACTGCTCTTGCCGCAAGCGAAAAAGCAGGTAGTTGAGAAACAAGGACGCAAGGTTATCCGCCTGCGCCACTTCATCTGGCGTCGCTTTGGTTCCGATATGATCCCAAACAACCTGCAGTGTCTGCCGGGTGCCGGGGTAGTCATTCTCGTAAAACCACCGCTCGATACGTACATCTTCCAGAATGTTAATCAGGTGCTTGAAAGCCCCATGAGTTGTTTCAGCAATTCGGAAATCCGACAGCCTTACATGAGCCGATTCATGCACCAGGTAGCCCAGTGCTAGATCCCGCAGATCAGGATTGCTGATCATTGGAATATTGATCGTCTCGCCATTGGTCCATGCGCCAGATCCACCCATCTGAACCTTGACGCCGAACTGTTGCCCATAAGCGCTGGCCAGGATAGGCAGCGCATTCATAAGCGAA
Source organism: Marinobacterium lutimaris (assembly GCF_900108065.1). Classification (GTDB taxonomy): domain Bacteria; phylum Pseudomonadota; class Gammaproteobacteria; order Pseudomonadales; family Balneatricaceae; genus Marinobacterium_D; species Marinobacterium_D lutimaris. The sequence goes on from NZ_FNVQ01000009.1 coordinate 67,877, forward strand.
GTTTTCATGTGTACCCCCTTAGAAGAACGCGCCAGCATTGGCCAACGTCTGAGTGTTGTGGTTGTTGGAAGTGGAAGCGATTGGTGCCCTGGAATCGGCCTTCTCGTCGCTCCGGATGAGTGCCATTGAATCGACCCTGAATTCACCATTGATAATGGCTTCAACACGAGCCTGGCTTGAACAGGCAGACAGAAACGTAATCACGCTTGCCCGCATACCTGATGTGGTTGTGTACGCCTCTCCGTCAGGAATAGCGTTATCGAGCGTCTGGAACTCACTCAAGAGCTTCAACACCCGACTATTACCGAACGACAGGGCATCCAGTTTTTCGATCATCGGCAGCAGTTTGTCTTTCAACTCCCCACTGCTGATGTCACCTTTTCGATTTACCAGTCGATCCGCCTCTGCTTTGCAGAGCTGACTAACCTCGTGAAGTACCTGGTTGCCAATCTTCTCTTCCGGTATCTCATGGCCTTCGAGTGGTTGTACCCGCGACACGTAGAACTCAAATTCAAACCGGTCCTGAATCGTGTCTTTGGGAATAAGCCGCTTCAGCAACGCTTCGTACTCGCGGTTTTCCGCAATCCAGTTATCACGGTGGATATCGAAGTTGTCCATGACATCCCGAACCCCTTGTTCAAACTGGCGCTTCAGATCCTTGAGTTCTTCCACGGCTTCATCGACATACTCATTCGGGACAGCAAAGCCCTTCATGAATCGGACCCCTTTGGTCAGCAGTACCTTTTCGGCCTGCTTGCGCAGAGTGTCGGCGAACGTGAGTGCCTTCGGTGGGAAGATCGGTTTCCTCCCGCGCTCCAGCAACTTGGCCGGGGGCAATTCACCCGCCGGGTTGTAGTCGGCGTCTTCCGCCGTAATTTTTCCTGACCATTTGCGAATGTGCAGCGTGAACAGGGTAGTGCCTTGAATGAAATCCATAACGGACCTCCATGGTTAGTTGGATGATTTTTTTTGCTCGGAGTTGTAGTGAATCCGGGGCTAATGCCCCGGGAGGAAGATCAGAAGAACGCCGCGGGCGTCTCGGTCTTGATGCGTGAGAGGTCTGAAGACAGGTCGATACACTGCATCGCCGCGGCGATTCGCTTGAATACGGGCGGATGCCAGTATTCCGGCAGAGGACCGAAGCGTGCTTCATCACTCAGAAGTGACCGCAGATCATTGAGCTGATCGGGTAATAGGTCGTTGTTGTCATCACTGGTATGAGCCAGCAATGGATGAGCGCGGTGCAGTGCGAATAAAACCAGTACCGACATTCGCGGTTCCCGGTAGAACAGCTGCCCCGTGTTTTGCCCATCCTGCAGGTCCATCACGAGTGATAGTGAGTGGAACTCTTTAACGAGTCCCGAAAGGGAAAGTTCGGTTTCAACCTCGGCCAATCCGTTGGAAATGCTATCGAGTATCGACGTCACTTCTTGCGGGAATAGCGCTTGGTCTATCCGATACCAAAAGCAGGGTTCAGGCGTTGGTATCGCTTTCGTTTCGATGTGAACCACCCGAAGGTCGTCGCTATCGAACTGCACCCAGTTCCATTCGCAGTACCCCTCTTTGAGCTTTTTGCGGATACGTGAATCAGCAGACCCACTGACCGACTTGCTCTGCAGCGTTGGTGTAGCATTACCAGACCATCGCGTAGCGCCCCAAGCCACAAGGTTGTCTCCGTGAGCACCCGCGCCTGGACAGATCACCCAGACTTTATCGGTAGCCCCCTCGCGGAATCGGAGAATGGTTGCGTTGCCGACGAGATTCACAGTGAAACTCCCCAGGCATCCCCAAAGATGCTACGTGCCAACTCCTCGACCGCCTCTTTCTGCTCAGGTTCGGCCTTGCTTGTCAGAGACAGGCGCAGCGCGTACTCAAGCGGATTGCCGGCATTGCGGTAATCGACTGTCAGTTCTGCCCAACGGCACAAGGCACGGGTGGACATCGTGATACTCAACGTGGAATCCACGCCGGAATCACCGATAAACAGACGACGCACCTCATTGGCGACTCTCACCATTTTCTGGCGAACAGACTCCGGGATTTCAGGTGCACGCTTTTCGAGAATCGACATCTCAGTCGCTTCCTCGGGGTAGTCGACCTCAACAACACGGAAGCGGTCCATGAACGCGATGTTCAGGACGCCTACGCCTTGATATAGGCCGGTGGTATCCCCTGCTCCCAAACTGTTCCCTGTTGCGACGAACCGGAAGTTGGGATGGGGTTTGATCACCTCACCTCCGTTTGACTGAATAACCAGAGGGCGACCCTCAAGGACATCATGCACAGCGGTAAGACGACCGGGGGGTACGGAATCAATCTCATTGAAAATGAAGATGAAGCCGTACTTCATGGCCAGAGCGAGTGCGCCGTACTGGAAGACGACATTCCCGTTCTGTAGGTCTGGGCGACCGATAAGGTCTTCGACGTTGAACTCTTCCGAGCCATCTGCCGAAAGAACCGGCCAATTCAGCCGATTCGCCACCTGCAGGGGCAAACTGGTTTTACCGGTACCGTAGTGCCCAGCAAAAAACAGTCCGTCTCCACGCGGCTTGTCCAGGTAGGCAAGCAGATCGCGGAGCGTTTCCCGGCGAAACACATACCCATCATCCTTCATCGGCGTATGGGAGTGTTCATCGGCGAAACCCGTGGTAAGGATGGTCTCCGGCACCCCCTCTAACCCGAAGGTTTTAGCGATGCTGAGGCCTTTGTTACGTTCAGTAGTGGATGCAATAGTCATGTTTTGTTCCTCGTGGTTGGAATGCCAAAGAACAAAACTCGCCCCAGGGCAATGTTTTGCCCTTTGGCGATGGTGGTTGAGTGAGCGGGCCTGTTGACCCGGTGTTGCGCAATGAGTGAGCCATTGGCTCGCTGTTGTGTGAGTGAGGCAGATCCGCAGATCCCGACAGCCTATGGCCTCGTACTGCCCTTTATTGCTGCTGGCGAACCAGACAGAAAATAAATTCGACACTTTGACATCCTCCCCGCCCTAAAGGACGGGGATTCCCACTAAGGACGCTCATGCCCGAGCGCGAGAATATTCCTGGCGGCGTTAACGTCGCGATCGTGCGTGACACCACACGCACTGCAAGACCATTCTCTTATTCCAAGCCCTGCGATACCTCTCGGCCTCGAATCGGGCAGCGTGCCACAATTCGAGCAGGTCTGGGTGGTGTACTGTTCGCCAACGACCTTAAAAACAATGCCTGCGCTATCGCATTTGTATTCCAGCATCGTTTTTAACAGGCCCCAGCCGGTATCGAGTACCGACTTGGCCATCTTGGTCTTGGCGAGTTTCGTCGGGCTGACATCACCCACGATGATGACGCCACAGCGCTCAACCAGCGCCCGACTGAATTTATGCAGCACGTCTTTGCGCCGGTTAGCGATCTTGGCATGGATTGCCCTGGCTCGCTGCCTCTTGCCAGCCCGCTGAGCAACCGCCAGTTTCGCTTCTTGATCACGGTAGTAGCGACTGGCTTCCAGCTTAACGCCATCCGAACAGGTGGCCGTGTCTTTCAGGCCCAGATCGATACCGATCCGGTCCTGACCAGCCGGTATTTCAACCTCAACCTCAACGGCCACATTGAAATACCAACGGCCACGAGCATCTTCGGAAAAAGAGCCTGCCTTGAACCGATACCGACTCAGATCGTAGCTGTCCCAGACTTTGAAAGAGTGGCCGTTGTGATAAACCTGACCGTTTTTCCACTTTGCAGCACCCGATTTGAAAGGTATCCAGCCCAATGACCGGCGTACGCCCCCGGATTTACGCCATGCCAACTTGCGCTTTTTGAATTGTTTGCGGCGGGTGGCGTACTCTTTGCCGATCTCTTGAATGGTATGACTATGAAGCGGCAATTCAGCGCTGGAGCCATCGGTATATTTCTGTATGTCGTACGCAGACAAAAACAGCCCCCGCTCACGGATGGCGCGGTCGCTGAGTTCATTAATGTAGTTCCAGACGAAATTGACACTTCGCGCCATCTCATTGAGCAGCGGAATGTACTTATCACGTACACGAACTTTAAGTGTTTTTGTCTGCTTCATGACTGTATAAATACACAGCATTTATCAATAAAAAGCAAGTAATGCTGACGCATCACGCGCTATCCTTCCCCCCACTAAAAGTACGGGGCTTGTCGCGCATTTTGGTCACTTGCCGCTATCCACGCTGGATAGTGGACACTGGCAAATGCAGTTCAGTGTTGTGGACACGACCGCTTGAACTCCAGCGGCCGGTCACACAGATGGTTAGAAATATTTGCCACCCTGATCGGCCGGCATCGATTGGTTACCGATCGCCTCAGCGTTCAGCAACTCATCGGCCGACAGCGTAACGCGGCTCTGCCACGTCGGCTTTTTACGATAGGGCTCAAGTACATCAGTGCCGATGCCAAGTTCTTTACAATACTTGGCGTAGTCGATGCTCCCCTGGCGAGTGAAGCGTGTCACCTTCACACCGGCATAGTCGGTGCTCTGGAAATCACCCATCATGTCGCACATGGCCTTTTTCAGCTCGTCCTGAGACTTCTTCAACGGGGCCATCTGCTCCTCCAGGGCCTTAAACTGCTCCTGGTTCTCGCGCCATTGCTCCGCAAAAGTCTCCCACCGAAACTGATCCTCCCCGGATTTAGGGATATAGACATCACGTTCCGGGTCGAGGGGTGGAGGGGTGTCGTTTTGGATGCAATCCCAGAACTGCCGTGCAGCCATGTCGATCGCTTCCATATCCTCCGCGGTAAGCTCAATCGTGAATTCAAGATGTCGCTCGTCTTCCATGTAGAAGAACAGCAGTCCCTTCTTGGATTGAGCAACAAAGCTCTGGGTTTTCACCTGCCAGGCATACATTTCGTAAGTGGCAGACTCGGTACCCACATCCTGTAGCTCTGCAAAGCGATTTTCGGTCGGCGCCTTGAATTCATAAGGGATTCCCCCTGAACTCAAACCGTCGAACGAGGCACGCAGGATCGGCAACTCATCATCCTCGGCGCATACCGGCAGGAGGATTTCATTGTCGCGATCTTCACAGAACTCCCGGGCCAATGGTTCCAAACGATTACCTCGCTGGACATTGGGGTTGTTGGACAGATCCGGGGGATTAGCCCGACCTGTCTTTTCAAGCCACAGCTGATAAGCCGTCTTATAGGGGTTTTTGCCCATAATGGTTGGCATGTCTGACGCTGAAACGCCCTGAGCACGCCAATCGAGCCATGCCTGGGTGCCTTGAGTAAGGTTGACGATTTTCATTGTATTTCTCCTGCGAACTGGAATAGGGAAATACAATGCCCCCACGGGGAGTCATGTATTTCCCCGTTGGGTTGGTCGTTGCGATGGTTATCGTGATGTCAGCGTTACGTGGTTGGTCTATGCCACCGCAGAATCTTTGTTGGATTCTTCAAACGCGGTCTGCCGATTCCGCAGCACATGCAATGCATAGGATCGCTGATGAAGGTCCTGGAACCGTTCAATCAGGTGGTCTTCACAGGTCTGCCATGCTTCCAGCTGCTCAGCACGATCAACCGCACGGTCAACGTAACTCGCGAGCTTTTCAGACATTTCATCCCGTGGTGGTGGAGGCGGCAGTTCAGCGGGGGCAGTGGGTTTAACCACATTACCGTTGATCACACGCTCTTCCGGAGGAAGGCCCTCGCCGTTCTCTTCATTGAGAATGCGCTGAGCTTCTGCCAGTACCGATGAACCGTTGGACGGCCACCATTTAGCTGCACTTTTGACGATGGTTTTCTGGATCATCTCCTCGCGCCAATCCCGCCAGGGACCGCATACACCCCGAGATTTCACCATTTCAGACGCATCCCGCCGCTTTTCAATCTCTTCGATTGTCATGGCATGCAGAATGAACTGACCATCAGGCAACAGTGCCTGGCAGTATCCACCAACGATCTTGCCCTTATCCTTCACGAAGGGGTTGGGTGGATTCTTGGGTGGTGTGAAGTTGTCGCGCCATTCAAACGTCTCCAGATCCTTCTCACGAACGAGAGTCACCGAACACGCTTTGATCGACCCAGCCTGTGTGGCAATTTCGATCAGGCCCTGATAGCTGATATCCAGCACCACCTTTGCAACCTGACTGACACGACGAGGTATCAGGTAGGCCAGCTTGGTGACTGGGTTCAGCGAAAGACCGATGGACGCTACGTTGTACATCGCCAGTTTCAACGACGTGGGGTTCTTCACCGCATACTGGAGCAGGAGATCGTTCTGGTTCAGCGCCCCATAGGCGAAAACCTTTTCTTTCTCAAAATCCAGCACGGAGTTTTCAAATTTGGTCACTGTCGAGTCAATCATCTTCAGCAACGTGGCGTCAGGCACTGTAGCCTGCTGAGTGGGTTGTTTAGCCATACATTAGCTCCCGTGGTTGGAAGAAAGCCCCAGCAGGGGCTTCTTTTGAGTGGATCAAACAATGCGTTCTTTCAGTCCTCGAACGATCTTCTTGGTCCGCATCCCCTCTTTGAGAATGTTGGTCCTGAAGTCGAGTACGATTCCGGCGATCAGATATAGCGGGTAGGCCAGTTTGGCACCCAGCATCCGCTCTGCGAGTACGCCGATTGCAGCAATGTATATTCCGACGGCATCAGCCTTTGAACCCCGGTACAGGGCATCAAGGTCGATCTCTGAGTTGTTAGGCGCGCTGCCTACAGTGGGTTGGTTGAGTTTGCTCATATGAGGCTCCTTTAAAAATTAAAGCCCGCCGAGCAAACGTCACCCTCATAGGGATCGTTTCCCCATTGGGCTAAGTGGTTAAGTGAATCCGCAACGGAATCGCTACGGCGCCAAAAACAGAGAAGGAAAACATGCTAGTTCCTCAGCTTTTGGTGTTGGTTGCGTGATAAGGGCAAGAAGCTGATAGTCCGCACACTTATCACAGATATCCGCTAGAACGGGATATCGTCATCGAATTCGTCCATTGGCGGACGGTTGTTTTGCGGGGCGGACGCTGCCTGCTGTTGAGGCTGGTTTTGCGGTTGCCCCTGCTGCTGACCAGACTGATTCGATCCAACAAACTGGAATTCCAGAATACGGATTTCAACAGACTGTCGTTTGTTGCCCTGATCATCCTCCCAGGATCTGACTTCGAGTGGTCCCTCAATATAGATGGGATCCCCTTTCTGGAAATACTGCTGGATCACTTCGGCCTGTCGACCAAAGGAAGCAGCGGTCATCCATGTCGTTTTCTCCTGGCGCTCGCCGTTGCGATCTTTGTAGCGCTTGGTTGAAGCGATACGCATATTCACAACAGCTGTACCATCCGGCATGGCCGAACTTTGCATACGGCCGATATTGCCGGCGAAGATTACTTTGTTCAGGTTCATGAGTCGTTCCTCGTGGTTGAGTGAATCCCGTTTGGCGGGGTGGTTTTACGACGGGTAGGTTCGGCAGTCAGTGCGTCGACGTGCTGAACCCGGTTTGCACAGCAAACATGCGAGCATCTTGAACGGCAGCAGTGCCACAAAGACCGCAAGGTCAATGCAAGCATCAACGCATTTGATAAACAGTCGAAATGGGGTGGTGATCAAAGGGTCGAAGAAGTGAGCTGACAGCCAAAAATAGGTCAGACCCGCTGCTACGCCAAAGAACTCCGGGGTTATAGGAATGATGGTAGGCATCGTGCGTTCCTCGAATGAGAGGGACGCAAACCACCCGGGACAGGACAGAATACGTCCCGTGGGTGGGTGAATGGCTGTGAAGCCGATAGGCATTTGAATGGCCGGCTGGCCGTAGGTAGTGGATGGATCTAAATCTCCGCAGAGATCAACCTAGCGAGAGATCCGGTCTAGGCCATTCAAGCGTCTGATCAAACGATCAAACAGCAAGAAAAGGAGTTGCTGCATGGCAGATATGGAAGTGAATCTAGTACATCAGTTTGTTAGATGCAATAAATACGGCTTTTGGAGATGAGCTATGGCGATACGGCACAGGCTCAGGGTTTATATTTTGTCATTTTCACGGCATTAACCGCCGTGTATTGGGGTTTTCTCAAACCCGCTAAGGCCATTAAGTTTGTATATTTAAAGATATACGGCAATAATTGACGTGTATTTATTATTTTATAAACCTCCTCAGGGCTCGATATGCTAAACACCGAGGCACGACTCCAGCTTCGGGAGCTGCTCCCTCTAGGTATGGTCGCCACTAAAAGCTGGCTGCAGGCCCAAGGCCTTAGCTTGCACTTTTTGGACAATGCCGTTCGGAGTAACACTCTCGTCCCCTTAGCCTCTGGCGTTTACACCCGGGATGAAGGCAAAGTCTCTTGGAAAGGGGTCGTTGACTCCATCCAAAGGATGTCTGAGTCTCCTGTCCATGTTGGTGGATTAACGGCTTTGGAGCTAGAAGGCCTTAGTCATTACTTATCCAAGGGAAACAACCCCAGGATTCACTTGTACTCCGATTCCCCCCCGCCCCGTTGGTTGTCCCGAATCAAAATACACACCCAGCTTGAATGGCATGGGACACGTCGCATCTGGCCCTTGGATGTCATGAAAAACGACCGGTATGTAAGGCAACATGAGTGGCAGGAATTACTGCCGACTTTAGGTTACTCATGCCCGGAGAAAGCCATACTGGAGCTTTTAGCATCAGTACCCAAGACTATCAGCTTCGAACATGCAGACCAGCTCATGCAGGGCCTTCATAACCTTTCACCACGAAAACTGGAAACACTGCTACTCGCCTGCTGTAGCATCAAGGCGAAGCGGCTATTTCTCTGGCTGGCCGAAAGACATCAACATAGCTGGTTTAAACGCCTTACACCAAGCCTGTACGATTTGGGGACAGGTAAACGTAAGATCGCCGAGCAAGGCCGACTTGAACCCACCTGGAAAATCACAGTTCCCAAGGATATGTAACGTAGATGGACCGACAAAGTACCTATTATCGACAAGTCCAGTTACTGCTTAAGGTGATCCCGTTCGTCGCCAAACATGAGTGTTTCGCGTTGAAAGGCGGGACTGCCATTAACCTGTTTGTACGTGACTTCCCACGTTTGTCGGTTGACATCGACTTGGTGTTCCTAACGATGATGAAACGGGACGAAGCGCTTCAGACCATCAAGGAACACCTGGAACAACTGGCTATAGAGCTTACAGATCACTTGGACCATACCAAGGTTGTTCGGTCTTACCTGGACAAATCCGATGCTCTTCGCCTAGTGGTTGAGAACCAGGGCGTACAAATCAAGATTGAGCTTTCGCCCGTCCTGCGCGGCACCGTATACGAACCAAAGGTTGTCCCCGTCAGTGAGGCGGTCGAAGACGAGTTTGGATACGCAGAGATAGCCGTGGTCAGTTTTGCGGATCTGTACGCAGGCAAAATCTGCGCTGCGTTGGATCGCCAACATCCAAGGGACTTATTCGACGTAAAACTATTGCTTGATAACGAAGGAATTAGCGAAAACCTCCGAAAAGCACTGCTTATTTATATGGTCAGCCACCCACGTCCGATTGCAGAACTACTCAAACCAAATTTTAGGGATCTCACCGCAGTCTACGAAAGTGAGTTTCGTAATATGGCGGACCAGGACCTCGCTCAAGTCGAGTTGGAAGCCATACGTGAGCGGCTCGTTACACTCATCAATGAATCCCTCACGACGGATGAACGAAGTTTTCTACTGTCGTTTAAAAGCGGTTCACCTAACTGGGAGCTCCTCGAACTCTCTGGTGTGAGTGAGTTACCGGCCGTGCGCTGGAAATTACAGAATCTGGCCAAGCTGAAGTCGGAGAAGCACGAAGAGCTCTATGCGAATCTAAAGCATATACTCGGCCTATCGAGTAGCGCCTGACAGCTCCCTGCCGTGACAGGCGAGCGGGTAAGCCAGCCTATTTCCGGCTCAGACACCGCTGCTGACCGTACCAGAAACCCGTCGTACCATCGGTAACGCAGGGAATGTTGTCAGTGCCATCGAAGCAATGGACGGGCAGCACCGGTAAACAATATTGTCATTAACCGGAGCAACAAGCTGGTCAGCCTTACAATGGTTTTTATCTGAGTGAACGATTTTCAAGATTTGAAGTGACTATATCAGCGGTACCAAACAGATATCCGTCCAGGTGATGCTGGATGGCGCCATGCATGAATACCTGGTGTCCGATATCACTGATGGTGAAGATGTCGGGGTGAACATCCACTTTTGTGACAACAACGATCCATCGGTTCTGTACGTGATCAAGCACACCCACAGTCAGCGCCAGCTATGCAATGAGGGATGCTGTGGCGACAATATCCCAGACGACGGCGCATTTCAGCTGCTAAAGAACGGTCAGCCAACGCCTCTGGTGGGTCACTAAGATGTTCGACAAAGAGCGATACGTGCGGACTCACACCTAGTTCGTCCAGAGACTACTCGGGCTGATCAGCAGCGACTTCATCGCCGTCTTCCCCTCGGAACAACTCTCGATACGCTTCTTCCATTGCATCAAAGAGATCTTCCGGTACTTGATACTGATATTGATCACGCCGCTTTTTTGAAACCCGACCTTTCTGATCAAGGCATAGCATGACCAAGGCCGACAGGGTCTTATCTGCGACGTCGAACTCCCGATCAATACGCCGTTTAAGTTGGTCATAGCGTGTGAGGTACGAAACCTCTTTTTTCATGTACTGCTCGACAGCCTCTTCGCTGGCACTGAACATCAGTTCAGCACAGGCGGTACCGTCCCAGTAGCGATAGATTGCGTCATGACCTGTGAAAGTACAGTGAACTTCATCAGGGCTTATCCAGTCCACGCTCCAGAATCGCCGGGTCTTTTCCGAAAATGAAGTCAACGCATTCAGATAGTCCAACTCACGATCACGCAGTACCGCCGATACTGGAAGTATCAATCCATTATCCAACACGCCCTGTTGGCACAGAGCGTGGTGAAACATGAAACGCGATATACGGCCATTGCCATCCATAAATGGATGGATAAACACAAACCCAAAGGAGGCGATGGTACTGATGATGATCGGATCAACAGCCCCCGCGGGGGGATGATTCGCAAAGTCCATCCATTGTTCCATGAGCACGCGGCACAAATCCGGCGGAGGCGGTATATAGGTTACGCCAGCGGCCCCATAGCCGTTGCTCATATGGTTTTGCTCCAATCGAAAGGAGCTTGCCCAATCAAACTTATTGGAGATAACCTGGTTTTGCAGGTCGATCAGGAAATCTTCATCAATCAAACGCTTCTCATGCGCTTTTTTCAGAAGGTTCACAAATCGATGGGCCTTAGAGTCGTCAGGGATCTCCTTCTCTATTTCGAACGAGCTCTTGGTTTCACTCAGATACGCCCAAGCCAGTGCTCGATGCAGCATCTGAGGGTCGAGCTGCTCGGTAAAGTCCTGTACCCGATCCAACACTTGCATTGAGATACCAGCCTGTATCAGGTCTGTTTTCCGAACCGTGACACAATAATCGATATTCCCCAAGCCGTTGAATAACACCTTCCAACGGCGATTACGCTCACCCTCACAGGTGATGTACTGCGCCGGGTCAAACAGTGGCTGATACTTACCTGGTATATCCTCGGCGCCACGGGCCAGAACAGATTGTGTGAAATGCTCCCACAGGTAGCACGCCACACGAATATACTTTCCGTTCGGCGATGCCGAAAAAGCTGACAACATATCCTCTGCGGAAACCAGCAGAAGGGCTTGGGCAAGAATCTGGAGGTTCACCCCCTCATGTTTGAGCGCAAACAGAATGTGGCCCAATATTGAGTCGGCGGGCGATGGCATGAACGTGCTGGGTATGGCTATAACACCACCGATGATCTCTTTTTTCTTAACGGATGCTACCTGGCACTCGACCTCAAGCTCCACGGCCTGAATAGCCGCGAGATTGGCCAAGTATGCATAACCTATCAACTCATTCGCCAAAGCTGCCTTTACCCCGATCCCGTCACAACACGCAGAAAATCTTTCCAAACATCATTTTTTATAAAAAAAGCCCCCGGGGAGGAAGAAAATCTCTCCGAGAGGCTATCACTTATCACAGCCAACATCTGAACTCAACATAAAGTGCGGCGCGACTGCCTAGCTCCAACAGCGTTAAGAGCTCACTTTGGACTCGTAGCAGGCAAGCAAAAGCCAGACACCGGCGCAGCTCCCTTCCAGCAGTGAGCTATGGTCTCTAGCTATCCGTTTGCACGGATCATAGGAGGTCCCGTACTTCCAGCGAGTGGCTAAGCTCGACCTGCGTCCCAGATTGGATCTACCTGCGGTTATCTATTGCAGGTAGACCGCCAAAAGATTGCTACTAGGACAATAGGCGGTATTCTCGTCTGCACGCCAAAACAAGGAGTCAAACGAGGAATGAGCAAGGAAGACTGGGTTGCCGCCTCGGCAGCCGGACGCGCGGCGTTTTGTCCAAAATACCTGGAGCTGCAGAAAAACGGTTCCAGTGTCAGCAATACCGCCAAGGCGGCGCGTGTGCGTGGAGATATAGAGCACGAAAGTTTCAACGCTCAGATCAAAAGTCAGACTGCTGATCGTCGATGCTTCATTGCATCACACCTGTATGGCGTTAATGACCCGAGGACGGAAGCATTACGCGGGTTCCGTGATGCCCATTTGATGCCTAACAGACCTGGCCGAGTGTTTGTTCGTGCCTATTACGCCCTCTCCCCCGCACTAGTACGAGTATGTCGACGCTTTTCCATGGTGGATTCAATCACACGAAATGCCGTCAACTGGCTGGTAGCCAAACTCAGTGATCACAAGGAACGTTAATCATGTGGGAGCTATTCAAAGAGTTCGTCCGGTGGTTTCGGGATTTTCAGAGTATCTGGCTCGTCCTGCTGACCGTGTTTGTCTTTTACATGCTGGTCATCAATGCCCGGCGAGGAGGCATCCGTCGTCCACCAACTGACCCTACTCTGGGAGAGTTAGCCTGGGTGGATGAGGGGCGGCACATCAAGCCATTTTTCAATCATGAATTTAAAGTCCTTGGGAAGCCTGATGCTATCTACGACAAGGGGGGCCGAATAACGACTGTGGAATTCAAATCTCGGCGCGGGCCTGTCTTCGATTCAGATCGCGTACAAGCACTCACTGCAGCTCTGGCCGCTCGTGCTGGTGGATACAACATCAGCCAAGCCGTGGTCAGAACCAAAACAGTCGAGCACACGTTTGAGCTACCCCATGACGACTTAGCCTTATACCAGGTTGTGCAACCCTATGTTGAGATTGTTCGGCGCATCAAATGTGGCGGGATAGGTGAAGCCCTTCCAGCCAAAACGAAGTGTAGAGCCTGCGCCTTCAAAGCGGATTGCTCTCAACGCGCGGCTTAGACTTGAGCGGCAGAGTTGCGCACAAAGCGGAAGTTCGTAACTACAAAGGATGGTTGATTCTAGAGCCTTTAGCCGTCTAAACAGCACTGGGTGATTCACAGACCCATAACGCCAATGGGGCCGAAACCTGGATCTGAGCGGCTAAGTCGAGCATGCTGCCCGCGTTACCACCGACTAAAACACCGGTGACGGGCAACTTATGAGGTGCATGTGCCGCCGCTGCGTGGGTAAAAGCGAAGTTGTTGTGGGCTCAGCCGCATGGGTTAAGAACATGTGCAGCAAGGGCGATGTTAGATAGTAAGCTGGCGATCCTAGTCGGCACATGATTGAACGTTTCCAGCTTCCTGCTCAGAAGTCAGTCGTGGAGCTGCTCGACGCGCACGGTTTGTGCTGTGGCAAAAGAGGCCGGGCCAAATTGATTGAAGACAGCGACATCAGCGGCATCACGTCCATAACCAAGCGCCACATATCCGCCTCTTAACTCGGCTTGCGTGGCATCGAAGGTGTAGTGGTCAACGAATACCGGACAGTAAGTTAAGCTTTTCTTCTACCTTCCCGGGCGGCACTCCATCGTTGTACTGATGGGGGCGCTGCCAGTT
>NZ_FNVQ01000019.1 GCF_900108065.1 Marinobacterium lutimaris
CGGTTTCATAATCCCAGGATGCGGCGTAGAGTCGCTGCTCAGGATTTGAAACTATCCGCCGTTTTAAAACCGTCCGTGGAAACGGGGTAGAACCCGTATTCCTTCGGTATCCATTTGGCTGTCCCTTGTCTACATTGGCATCCAGAGACTTTACAATTTTCTCAAAGTTGCGGAAATACCCCAGTCTATCTGCACCCATAGTGCAACATAAGAGCGCCTCACTCGATGCAGCCCGGCAGAAATTCCAAGTCTTGCGAGTGCTCACTAACCAAGTCCGCCCTATAGTCACGCACTGGATTGGGTGACACCCACCACCCACGTTCGATAGCTCGCGATTTACAGTAAAACGGTCATCCTATAGAGCCAAACGGAGTATGGGACACACGCAGTATTCACGTAAGTATTTTCTACAAGGCATAAATGATCTTATTTACTACTAGACCGTTTGGGCGCGGATTGTGTCATGTCCGCTTTGGGCCAACACCGGGTAAACTGCAAACTCAGAGCTATGCTTCTTATCAGTTATTCGAGCGCTGAACCAGGGGAAGGGCTTTGAGTGCAAAGAGCCAAAGCGCAATACAAAGAAGCACCTCTGGGGAGGCTTTTCCTCAAGCCAGACCTTATTAAATAAAAAAAACGGACCACAAGGGTCCGTCAGACTGCTGACAAAGTCCTCGCCGAAGTGCGGGGACTTCTTATAATGGGGTCATGCTAAAAGACAGAGCCCCAACCCAGTCCGAACTTGAGTTTGTCTGCATCGACGAACTCGTTCCTGCCGATCACCTGCTACGGAAGATCGATAAAACCATCGACTTCAGCTTCATCCATGATCTGGTGAAAGACCTCTACTGCAGCGATAACGGCCGGCCTGCACTCGATCCGACCCTGCTGTTCAAGTTGCTGTTCCTCGGTTATCTCTACGGGGTTCGCAGCGAGCGTCAGTTGATTCGTGATGTGCAGGTGAACGTTGCCTATCGCTGGTTTCTAGGCCTGAACCTCACCGACAAAATCCCTGATGCATCAACGCTCAGTCAGAACCGCCGACGTCGCTTCAACGAGTCCGAGGTCTATCAGCAGATCTTCGATGAGATAGTCCTGCAAGCGATGCGTAAAAAGCTGGTGTCCGGGAAGACGCTGTACACCGATTCGACGCATCTCAAGGCCAACGCCAATAAGAACAAATGGATCAAAGCGCGAGCGGCCAGCACGAGCCGTGATTATTTGGACGCACTGGATCTGGCGGTCGAGGAGGATCGCCTGGCCCATGGAAAAAAGCCCTTACCACCGCCATCGAGCGAGCCCGAGACGCGGGAGATTAAGCAAAGCACCACAGACCCTGACAGTGGCTACATGGTCCGTGACGGCAAGCCCAAAGGCTTTTTCTATCTGGATCATCGTACAGTGGATGGACGGTGCAACATCATCACTGATGTACATATCACGCCCGGTAACGTGCATGATAGTCGACCCTATCTGCCGCGGCTGGATCGTCAAAAAGACCGCTTTGGCTTTGATGTTCAGTCGGTAGGGCTGGATGCTGGTTACTTCACCGCAGGGATCTGCAAAGGGCTGGAAGATCGATCAATTTACGGCGTCATCAGCTACCGGCGACCGACCCATCGTAAGGGCTACTTCTACAAGAACCAGTACCGCTACGACGCCGAACAGGATCGATATACCTGTCCAGAGAATGAAGAACTGTAGTGGTTCAATGATTCCGGACACCGATTTAGGTGGTACAGTCGCCACCGAAGGAGAGGTGTTCAATGGCAAAACAGCGTCGTTCGTTTTCAA
>NZ_FNVQ01000001.1 GCF_900108065.1 Marinobacterium lutimaris
AGCGGCTTGCGCTTGGCTTTCATGATGTCCGGCAGCTTGGCGTAGCGCGGCTCGTTCAGACGCAGGTCGGTGGTGACGATGGCCGGCAGATCCAGTGACAGGGTGCGCAGACCGCCATCGACTTCACGGGTCACCATAGCCTTATCGCCTTCAACCTTGACGGCGGAAGCGAAGGTACCCTGGGGGCGACCGGTCAGAGCCGCCAGCATCTGGCCTACCTGGTTGTTGTCGGAGTCGATGGACTGCTTGCCGAGGATAACGAGGCCCGGCTGTTCCGCTTCGACCACCTTGGCCAGCAGCTTGGCCACGTTGAGCGGCTCTATATTCAAAGGCTGGGGCATATCATCGGTCTCAACCTGGATAGCGCGGTCGGCGCCCAGTGCCATGGCGGTACGCAGCTGTTCCTGCACCGCTTTCGGGCCGATGGAAACCACCACTACTTCGGAAGCGACACCGGCTTCTTTCAGGCGGATCGCTTCTTCAACCGCGATCTCGCAGAAGGGGTTGAGTGCCATTTTGACGTTGGCCAGATCCACGTCGGAGTTATCGGCCTTTACACGTACCTTGACGTTGTAGTCGATGACGCGTTTTACGCTAACGAGTATTTTCATTGTCTAGATCCCTCCGGAACCCTGAGCTGTTCTTTCATTATTAGCGCTGGTCAGCAGGGCGACCACCTCTGCGGGAATCGCCTTGGGTCTGATCCTGTCGTCGGACTGGGTCACCCAGACCCGTTTCTCGTGGCACAGAATCGCCAGTTGTCCGTCTTCTTTGATCAGCCGGTGCTCGATGTTGAAGCTGGTTTTTCCAACCTCGGCTACCCGGGTTTCTATGCTGACCTTTTCGCCATATCGTGATGGGATTTTGAAATCCGCATCGGTGTTAACCATCGGAAAGCCGAGAATGTCGTACTTTTTGCGCAGTTCGAACTTGTCGATGCCGGCGACCTTGAACAGGTTGGCGGTGGATGCATCGAAAAACTCGAAGTAGCGCGGGTAAAACACAATCCCGGCGGGGTCGCAGTGACCCCATTCGATTGTCAGTTCACGCTTTGCCCTTAACATCAGCGTACCTACTACCTTAGTATCCGCAGGTGTTGCTTTACCTGCTGAGGATCATCACCTCATCGGAAGGCTGTTCGCTGTAGAGGTCTTTCACCAGGGCGTCGCGGTTTTTCAGCACTGCACGCTGGTTGATCGATCCCTTGTCAGTGACCTCGTTCAGGTCGATCGACGGAGCTTCCTCAAGGAAACGAAGACGGCGGATGCAGGTGGAGCTGCCGGTGGCGGTTTCTGCCATCTCGTTCAGCAGACGCTGGAAGGTTTCGCGCACACGGGGTGAGCGCAGCACTTCCAGGTCGGACAGCTGATCGCCATCGTGAATCAGCTTGCGGCAGTGGCCGATATCGGCAAATACCATAGCGGAAACGTAGTCGCGGTCGTGGCCGGCGATCACCACATCCTGAATGTACGGTGCAAAGAAGTGGATAATGTGCGCACGCAGTGTGCCCACGCTGACCCAGGTGCCGGTATCCAGTTTGAAGTCTTCAGAAACGCGGCCATCGAAACGGAAGCCACGGCCGGGTTTTTCCGGATCGATATATTTCACCGCATCGCCGAGGCAGTAGAAGCCTTCTTCGTCGAAAGCCTTGGCGGTCTGCTCTTCGGCACGCCAGTAACCCGGAGTGACCGAGGACCCACGAACCCTGGCTTCCATCTTGTCACCATTGGGGACCAGCTTGAGCTCGATGCCCGGCAGCGGCGTGCCGATAACGCCTGAAGCACACTCTACGATAGAGGCGAAGAGGGCAGCAGGTGCAGTTTCGGTAGCGCCCAGGCCTGTGATCATCGGTACTTTCTTACCGGTGTGTTCGATCGCCAGCTCGTCAATGGCGTCCCAGATATGCTGGGACAGGCCCGCTGCCGCGAAGTGCATCAGCTGAAGACGGGAGAAAAACTTCTTCGCCACCTCAGGATGGGCGCGCAGCTCCTTGACCAGCAGTTCATAGCCTTTGGGCACGTTGAAATAGACGGTGGGCGCCACGTCGGTCAGGTTTTTCAGGGTGACCCCGAACGCCTTGTGAGTGGGTTTGCCGTGGTCGATATAGAGGCTGCCACCGTTGTAGAGTGCGATACCAATGTTGTGGTTGCCGCCGAAGGTGTGGTTCCACGGCAGCCAGTCGACCAGTACCGGTGGCTCTTCCTGCAGGAACTCCATCAGCGAGTTCATCATCACCTGGTTGGCGCAGATCATGCGCTGGGTGTTGATCACCGCTTTGGGCATGCCGGTGGAGCCTGAGGTGAACATGAATTTGGCAATGGTGTCGCCGTTAGTGGCGTCACGGGCTGCGTCGGCAGCGGCGCAGGCCGGCGTATCCAGCAGTTCTGAGAACAGCGTGACCGGGTTTTTCAGGCCATCGTCGCCGTGTTCTTTGGATACGGCAACCAGCGGCAGGTCGGCAGGGATCACCGCGTCGATGGCATCGCGGAACGGGCCCAGGTTATCGACAAATACCAGGCCCGGCGTCAGCAGGTCGAAAACGTGACGCAGCTTGCCATAGTCGGTGGAGATCAGTGAGTAGGCGGTGGAGATCGGCGAGTAGGGGACACCGATGTACTGGGAGCCCAAAGCCAGCAGCAGGTGTTCAATGCTGTTACCGGAAAGACACATCACCGGACGTTCAGCGCTGAGGTTCTTATCCAGCAGCCAGGCAGCGATGGATGTTACGCGCTCAAGCGTTTCACGGTAGGTCAGCTTTTCCCACTCACCCTCTTCGTTGCGCTGGGCGACGAAGATAGCGTCAGGGGTTTTATCGGCCCAGTACTCAAGACGGTCGGTGATACGTACTGCATAGTCGTCCAGCGGGCGAGGGCAGCGGACAACCTGTTCTCCATTGTCGCGATACTCTACTTCTACCCCAAAGTCGTGAACATTCACCGGATGAAAATCGGCTAGCATAGTTGTTTCTCCCTCTCCGGCCGTTTTTTTTAGTTATCACGGCCGGAGGTTTAAGAATTTTTGTTTTTGTAATCTTTGCTGTCGCGTGCCGCTCAGAGATCGAAGCGGTAGCGACCCACACCCTGGTGTGCCTGGTTAAACGTCTTCAGCCCAGCTTCGATGTTGGGGACCGAATAGCTGAAGTAAAACTCCGTCAGGGCAACCAGGTTGGTGTGGTAATCAGAGTCATCGCCCTGGGCGATTTTGGCTTCCGCTGTCAGGGCGATATCGGCCAGCTGCCAGGCGCAGCACAGGGTGCCCAGCGCGTCCATAAAGGGAACTCCGCCCGCATTCAGCTGTAACAAGTCTGCGTTGTCCTTGTCGATGATCTGGCCGATCGCGGCGCGCATCAGAGCGCTTGCACTGCTGAGCTGCTCCGCCAGGGTAGCGAGTGATTCGCTTTCGGCCAGTCGCGCAGCAACCGCATCGATATCCTCCAGCAGGGCAGTGAGGGCAGCTCCCTTATCAAGCTGAACCTTGCGGAATACCAGGTCGCGGGCCTGAATACCGGTGGTGCCTTCATAAATGGTGTTGGCACGGGCATCGCGCATCAACTGGGCAACGCCGGTCTCCTCGACGAACCCCATGCCGCCAAAGATCTGGATGGTGGTGCCCGCCATCAGATTACCGCGTTCGGTCGCACAGCCCTTGAAAACCGGGGTCAGCAGGGCGATACGTGCTTTCAGCGCCTGGCTTTCCTCGGCATCACACTGTTCGGACTTGTCGATCATCGCGGCGATCAGGTAGCCGAGTGAACGCAGCCCCATCACTTCCGAACGGATCGACAGCAGCATGCGTACGACATCCGGATGGTTAGCAATGAGCGTGCGTTCGCCGGTGCGATAGTCGGAGCCCTGGGTGCGTTCCTGGCTGTACTCCAGCGCACGCTGGAAGCCGACTTCACCGAAGCCGACGCCCTGCATGCCGCAGCTCAGACGGGCTTCGTTCATCAGGATGAACATCGCCATCAGACCGCGGTTTTCTTCACCGATCAGCTCGCCGTAGCAGGCATCGTTGTCGCCATAGCTGATAGAGCAGGTGGGACTGCCGTGCAGGCCGGTTTTATGCTCGATACCGGTGCAGGCCACATCGTTGGATTCACCCACGGAACCGTCTGCTTCGATGCGGTACTTGGGTACCGCGAACAGCGAAATACCGCGGCTTCCGGCGGGCGCGTCGGGGGTACGGGCCAGCACGAAATGGATGATGTTTTCGGTAAGATCGTGGTCACCGTAGGTGATGAAGATCTTCTGGCCCTTGATCAGGTAGCGGCCGTCACCCTGGGGGATCGCCTTAGTGGTCAAGGAGCCCAGGTCAGAGCCTGCATTAGGTTCGGTCAGTGCCATGGCCACCGCCCACTGGCCGGAGATCATCGGCTCCAGGTAGCGGGCTTTCTGCTCTTCGCTACCGAAGTGCAGAAGAATCTCGCTGCAACCCTGGGTCAGCGCATGGAACATGATGAAGCCCAGGTTCGCTGACAGCCACATCTCATTTACCGGCTGGGCGATAAACTTCGGCAGGGACTGACCGCCGAACTCTTCCGGCAGTGCCAGCCCGGTCCAGCCAGACTCGGTGAACTGCTGGTAGGCTTCTTTCCAACCGTCCGGCGTGATCACCTTGCCATCTTCAAAACGGCAGCCCTGGGTGTCGCCGATGCTGTTCAAAGGAGCGAGTTCGCCATTGGCAAACTTGCCCGCTTCGTCCAAAACCGCGCCGATCAGTTCGTCATCGAAATCGGCAAATGCAGGAAGATCGCGAACACCGGTGCGTTCCAGCGCGTGCTGGAGCAGCAGCTGCATATCTTTCAGTGGTGCCTGATACAGACTCATGCTGAACTCCTTCGCTGCTTACTTGGCGGCCATGCGGATGGCGCCGTCGAGGCGGATCACCTCGCCGTTAAGCATGCGGTTTTCGATGATGTGCTGTGCCAGTGCGGCAAACTCGTCCGGATTGCCGAGACGCTGAGGGAAGGGCACGGACTGACCGAGAGACTGCTGAACCTCTTCCGGCAGTACGTCCATCATCGGGGTCTTGAAGATACCCGGTGCGATAGTCAGCACACGAATACCGAAGCGGGCCAGTTCGCGGGCGATCGGCAGGGTCATGGCGCAGACGCCGCCTTTGGAAGCGGAGTAGGCAGCCTGACCGATCTGGCCGTCAAAGGCAGCCACAGATGCGGTGTTGATGATAACGCCGCGCTCGTTGTCTTCACCCGGCTCGTTGTTCTGCATCTTGTCCGCGGCCAGGCGGATCATGTTGAAAGTGCCCATCAGGTTGACGCGCAGGGCACGCTCAAAGGTACCCAGACGGTGAGGACCTTCGCGGCCAACAACACGCTCTGCACCCGGGATACCGGCGCAGTTGACCAGGCCGTTAATCGGGCCGAAGGCTTCAACGGCGCTGTCCATGCAGCTCTGTGCGGAGGCTTCGTCGGAGATGTCGGTGCGCTGGAAGCGAGCGCGCTCGCCCATGGAGGCAGCGACTTTCTCGCCGTTCTCTTCGTTGATGTCGGCCAGGCTAACCTTGGCGCCAAGGGAGTGCAGACGACGGGCTACAGCTTCGCCGATACCGGAGCTGGCGCCTGTGACGATAAAGTGGCGATCCTGAAAGTTCATGCTCGGGTCCTCTTGTTATTCTGGCTAGGGGTACGGTTGTGTTGGGGCGTGTTATGACTTTTTGCGGTTAAGGAAGGCGTCGATACGCTCTTTCACTTCGCCGCTGCTCTGGGTGATACCGGTGATCAGGGATTCGGTATACAGACCGTCGTCGGCAGACATGCTGTCGATGCGGGAGAGGCCGGTAGCCATGGCCCAGTTGGAGTAGCTGGAGTTAGTGGCGATGGTGGCGGCCAGCTCTTTGGCTTTTTCCAGTGCCGCGCCTTTCTCGACCACGTAGTGGGCCAGACCGAGACGCTCGCCTTCTTCCGCCTTCACGGTGCGGCCGGTCAGCATCATTTCGGTCATGCGGCTGGCGCCGATAACGCGGGCCACGTTCACGGAAGCACCGCCACCCACGAAGATACCGTGACGGCCTTCCGGCAGACGGTAGAAGGTAGTTTCGTCAGAAACACGTACGTGAGCGCAGATCGCCAGTTCCAGACCGCCACCGATCACGGCGCCGTGCAGGGCGGCAACTACCGGGATACCGGAGTTGCGAATGTAGCTGAACACGCGGTGCCACATGCGCGAGTGCTGAACCACTTCGAACGGTTCGCGGGCGGTGTGCTCGGACAGGTCCAGGCCAGAGCAGAACTCGGGGCCGTTACCGGAGAACAGGATGACCTTCAGGCCCTGGGGCAGGTTACGGAACACATCTTCGATTTCGAGGCAGAGAGCATCGTTGATGGCGTTCTTCTTTTCAGGACGGTTAAGTGTCAGGTGGCCAATGCCGTCCTCGACCAAGAATGTCAGGTGACGATATTCACTCATGTGTTTTGCCTCTTGTTGTTGTTCTGGTAATGGTTCTGGTAGTCGTTCTGGTTGATGCCTGGGGCTGCCGATGGATGGCGCTCCCGCCTGGCTCGAACCAGTCTTGTTTGTATTGATAATAGTTGTAACTCACAACAAATGTTATTTCAAACAGTTTGTGCGGATATTTCGACTAAAGAATAGTTTGCACCGCTTATGTGGCCGTCCCGCCCTAAACGATGAACGCCACAGGCCGGAAACAGGTCCGGGCTGTGGCGCGTGTTCATGCGTTGGATCGGCTATCAGCGGTCGCTGACGTGGATAACCACCGCCATGCCCTGGTCGCCGCCGGCACAGCCGGTGAACAGACCGTAACCGCCGCCGAGGATCACCAGTTCCTCGATCATCTCGATGATCGCGCGCATGCCGGTCGGTCCCTGCGGATGCCCCCAGATCATGGAGCAGCCGTAGTTGTTCATGTTCATGACGTCGACGCCGGTGGCCTTGGCGAAGGCGACGTCGTTCACGGCGAACGGGTTGTGAGTCTTGATCGCCTTGACCTCTTTCACATCGATGCCGGCCATCTTCAGCGCGTTGTTGGCGGCTTCAATGGGAGCTTCCGGCATGTGAGCCAGGTCGGTGCGGGACTGACCGAAGCCGCACACCTTGATGCGAATGCTGGCGTCGGTGGCGTAGGCCTGTGCCTTGTCGGCAGTGGTCAGCACCACAGAGGCGTTACCGTCCGCGGGGTGGGTCATGTTGCCGAAGGTAACGACGCCACCTTCGTTGACCGGACGCAGCTTGGCCAGGCCCTCGGCGGTCATCGGGAAGACACCCTCGTCAGCGGTCAGAACGGCGGCTTCCTTGCGGAAGTTCGGGGTCGGTACGCTGAACGGCAGGGTCATGTAGCGTTTCTGGAACGCCTGATCGTCGGCCAGGGCTGCCTGGTACTGTTCATAGCGACGCAGGGCGACGGCATCCAACTCTTCACGGGTGATGGCGAATTTCTTCGCCACGTTTTCACCGGTCTGGATCATGGAGTGCCCGGCGATGGCGTCGTGCTGCATGTTGTAGGTGACCTGATCTTCCGACTGGCCGTAGCCACCGGGGCCGCCCGGTGCCGGGTAGTAGATGTGGGCACCATTGGAGCAGCGGTCTGCGGTCAGCAACAGGGAGGTTTCAGCCATGCCCAGCGCGATTTCGGAGGCGCTGGCGAACAGGCCACGAACGCCGGTGGCGCAGACCTGGCTCAGCATATGGCCAGGGGTCTTGGTGGCGCCGATCTCATACAGCGGCCAGGGCGCGCCGTAGAACGACTGGTACTGGGCGTTGGTCATGCCCAGTACGCCGGAGTCGAAGCTGGTCGGGTCGATATCGCGCTTGGCCAGTTCGCTTTTGGCGACCCAGGCGGCGAATTTCATGGCATGCAGGTGCTGAAGGGTACCCTGCCACTTGGTGAACGGGGTGGACCAATAGGCGCCGTAGGGGATCTCAACGTTGTTCAGAGACATCTTTTCGCTCCTGTTATTTTTTATGTAGCGATTATTCTGCGTCAGCCATGATCTGCTTCAGGCCACCCCAGGATTCCTGGAACAGCTCGATCGGCATGGTTTTAAGGTCGTCGGCGATCTGCGGACGGAAGTCCATGGCGGCCAAAACGTCCTTCTCCAGGTCCAGGCCCGGTGCGATCTCGGTCAGAGTTATCCCGCCTTCACGCAGTTCGAACACAGCGCGCTCAGTGATGTAGACCACCGGCTGCTTGTTCTGCAGCGCGATATCGCCACTGAAGGTGATTTGATCCACGGCCTCGACAAATTTCTTCGCTTTGCCTTCCTGGGTGATATGGATGCCGTTTTCGCTGAATTCGTACTTGGCGCCGGCAGTCAGGGTGCCGCAGAACACGACTTTTTTTGCACTCTGGGTGATGTTGATAAAGCCACCGGGGCCAACCACTTTAGGGCCGAACTTGCTGACGTTCAGGTTGCCTTTGGTATCTGCCTGGGCAAGGCCGAGGAAGGCGATGTCCAGACCACCACCGTCGTAGAAGTCGAACTGGGCGTGATGTTCGATAATCGCGTCGGCGTTCCAGGCGGCACCGAAGTCGCCGCCGGAAGCGGGGATGCCGCCGTAGGTACCAAGCTCGGTGGTCAGGGTGAACTGCTTGACGACGCCTTCTTCGGCAGCCACGGAAGCGACGCCATCGGGTACACCGATACCGAGGTTAACCAAAGTATTGGGGCGCAGCTCCATGGCGGCGCGGCGGGCGATCAGCTTGCGCTCGCTGAACGGCATCGGCGGGATCGCACCCAGAGGCACGCGGGTGTTGCCTGCCAGGCCCGGGTTGTATTCCGTGGTGATGGTCTGCTTGTGGTTTTCCGGCTTCGCGACGACCACGTAGTCGACCAGCGCGCCGGGGATTTTCACGTCTTTCGGGTGCAGGCTGTGCGCTTCGGCCAGGTGTTTGACCTGGGCGATAACGATACCGCCGGTGTTGTGTGCGGCCTGCGCCATCGGCAGGGCTTCGCTGATCTGCGCTTCCTCTTCTACGGTGAGGTTGCCGTTCTCGTCGGCGGTAGTTGCGCGGATGATCGCCACGTTCACCGGGAAGCTCTTGTAAAGCAGCCACTCTTCACCTTCGATCTCGATCAGCTTGACCATATCTTCAGTGGTCTTGTCGGTAACCTTACCGCCCTGCAGGCGTGGGTCCACGTAGGTGCCCATGCCGACCTTGGTGATAACGCCCGGTTTGTGGCCGGCGATCTGGCGCCAGAGAGTAGCGAGCACGCCCTGGGGCAGCAGGTAGGCTTCGATTTTGTTGTCGGCAACCATCTGCGCCATTTTCGGCGCCTGACCGGTGTGGCCGCTGACCAGACGCTTGGTCAGGCCTTCGTAGGCGAGGTGAGCCATGCCGGCTTCCTGGCCGTTGCCGCAACCGCAGTCATGGACGGGAGTGATGTTCTTCGGTGAGCCGGTTTCGACAAAGCGCTTTTCCAGCGCCTGAGCGATCTCTTCGGCGAAGTAGGACATGCCGATGGTGGTCCAGGCGACGGTGTCACCATCGTTGATCAGGCCAGCGGCCTGGTCGGCGGTAATCAGTTTTTTCATCAACGAAACCTTTTTATTGTCGGGGTCGCCGCAGGGGGCGGGTGCGGGTTGTGATCGTTCGTATGATGTGGTTTATAGCGCTAATTGTTTAAGTGTGCAACTATTGGAAAGTCTAATCTAATCCTGGCCAAGGCTGTGGTAAGAAGATAGCCAAATACACAAATTGATACTAATAATAGTTTATGTATCAAACTAGTGTGTTTGTACCACGACACAGTCGGCGGACCTGTTCCTGGCTTTGAAAAAATAACAAGAGTGACGGATCTCACGTGAAAGCATCTGATAATCAAGCCCTTAAATTGGGCGAGGTCGATTTCGGCATCCTCAACGAGCTAACCGGCTACTGGTTGCGCTGGGCCCAGCTCAACACCTACAAGAACATTCGCTGCTTTTTCTTCGATGAGTTTGATATCACCCCTGGCCTGTTTGGCGTGCTTGAGGTGGTTGGCTGCAATCCGGGTTTGACCCAGACGGCTGTTGCAAAGGCGATAGGCAATGATCGCTCGGCGATGGTGGCGATCGTCGACAAGTTGGAAAAGCGAGGCCTGATAGAGCGCAAGCCCTCTGAAACGGACCGTCGCTCCAATGCACTGTTTCTGACCAGTGCCGGCAGGGTGTTTCGCGACCGGGTGGCGGGGCGCGCCTGGGATCACAACGAAGAGTTCTTCTCGATGCTGACGGCGGAGGAGCATCAGCAGTTTGTCGGGTTGCTCAAACGCGTGGCGCTGGCCGGGTCACCCACCGAGTAAAAGCCCGGAGGCAGACACCACTTCGACTTATTGTTTATGGAAATATATTTATAGTTTTAATATGTTTATCAGCTAAACAATTATGACATGAACGCCAACCCAACCGCTGGCATTCAGAGCCCTGAGTGGCGGATGTCGGACGATAACAATAACAAGTGAGAGAATTGATGCGCATAAAAACAATAACGGCGGCGCTTGCGCTGTCGGTAGCAGGGCTTGCCACCTCTTCACCTAGCTTCGCCGCTGATGCGGAGTACACCTTCAAACTCCACCATATGTTGCCGCCGATGGCGATGCCGCATGCAGAGTTTCTGGCTCCCTGG
Source organism: Marinobacterium lutimaris (assembly GCF_900108065.1). Classification (GTDB taxonomy): domain Bacteria; phylum Pseudomonadota; class Gammaproteobacteria; order Pseudomonadales; family Balneatricaceae; genus Marinobacterium_D; species Marinobacterium_D lutimaris. The sequence continues at coordinate 10,582 of NZ_FNVQ01000001.1, forward strand.
GCAGAAAAAATCGAGCAGGAGTCCGGCGGGCGAATCGATATCGAGATCTTCCCCGCCATGCAGCTGGGCGGTAAGCCGCCGCAACTGTTCGATCAGGCCCGCAAGGGGATAGTGGATATCAGCTGGACCGTGGGGGGCTACACGCCAGGGCGCTTCCCCAAGGCAACTGCATTCGAGCTACCGTTTATTCCGGCCAGTGCCGAGGCCACCAGTATGGCGCTGCAGGAGTATGCCGAAACCGAGATGGGCGATGAGTTGAGTGATGTTCATCTGCTGGCGATGCATACCCACGCACCAGGTTCGCTGCACTCCCGAGAAAAGCCGATACAGACCGGTGCCGACCTGGATGGCACCAACTTCCGTGCGCCCAACAAGGTGATGGCGGAGGCTTTTTCACCCTACGGCACCAACTCCGTGTTCATGCCGGTCACGCAGATGGCCAGTGCCGTTTCAAAAGGGGTTCTGGATATCGCAGTGTTACCGTTTGAGGTGGTAGCGTCGATGAAGATTCACCAGCTGGTGGATCATCACACCGAGATCCCTGGCGATCGCGGTCTCTACACCCAGTTCTTTATCTTCTCCATGAACAAGGATTCCTACGAGTCGCTGCCGCCCGATCTGCAGAAGGTGATCGACGATAACTCCGGTATCGAACTGGCGGGTCATATTGGCTCTTTGTTCGACAAATATGAGGGCATCGCCCGCGAAGAGGCGGTGAAAGAGGGGAACAGCTTCTACGAGCTGAGCATGGAGGAGCGCAACAGTTGGGAAGAGACGATGCAGCCAGCTATCCAGGAGTGGATGGAGCAGATGTCGGACGACGGCTATGACGCCGAAGGGCTCTATCGTAAGGCGCAGACCCTGATCGAGAAATACACCCAGCAGGTTAATCAGTCCTGACAGGGGATGGGTCGCAGCAGTGGTTCTGCTGCGGTCGAAAAAGAGGTCTCGGCAGCGCCAGGCGGTGCCGAAGCCCATTCAATTTCAGAGTACGTGATCATCAGCTGCTTGGCGTCATGACCCTCTATCCTAGGCCGGAGTACGCTAAAGATTAGTAATTGGTGGAATGTATAAAAATTGAATGGTTAATATGTTGTACAGTTAAACAATTTATGTAATAACTAGTAGGCATGGACATGTGTGTACCTCACACCGTCTGAGTGCAATCGAGAACCGCAAAACAATAACAAGGTGCTGATCATGCGTATCAAAACACTTGCGGCAGCGGTAACGCTGTCAGTCGCAGGACTAACCCTGGCCTCTCCGAGTTTTTCTGCGGAAGCGGAATACACTTTCAAGCTGCACCACTTCCTCCCGCCGATGTCTATGGCTCATTCCAAGTTTCTCCAGCCCTGGGCTGAGAAGATCGAAGCCGAGTCCAACGGTCGTATCGATATCGAACTCTTCCCGGCTATGCAGCTTGGCGGCAAACCGCCTCAGCTGTTCGACCAGGCGCGTAAGGGTATTGCGGATATCACCTGGACTGTAGGCGGTTACACCCCGGGCCGCTTCCCCAGCGCCAGTGTCTTCGAACTGCCGTTTATGCCGGCCAGCGCCGAAGCGACCAGCATGGCGATTCAGGAGTATGCCGAAAAAGAGATGGCGGATGAGCTGAGTGATGTTCACCTGCTGGCGATGCATACCCACGCGCCTGGCGCCCTGCATTCCCGTGAAAAAGAGATCAAAACCGGTGCCGACCTGGATGGCATGAAGCTGCGTGCCCCCAACAAGGTGATGGCTGACGCGTTCTCCAAGCTGGACGCTAGCCCGGTATTCATGCCGGTACCGCAGATGCCGAGCGCACTGTCCAAGGGCGTTCTCGATGTGGCGGTTCTGCCGTTCGAGGTGGTTGCTCCGCTGAAGATTCATGAGTTGGTCAAGCACCACACCGAGATCCAGGGCGATCGCGGTCTGTACGCTCAGTTCTTCCTGTTCACCATGAACAAGGATGCTTACGAGTCGCTGCCGCCGGATCTGCAGAAGGTGATCGACGACAACTCGGGTCTCGAGCTGGCCGGCCATATCGGTAGCCTGTTCGATGAATACGAGGCTGTAGGCCGTGAGGCTGCCGTGAACCAGGGCAATAGCTTCTACACCCTGAGCGAAGAGGAAACCGCCAACTGGAAGCAGGCGATGCAGCCGGTCACCGATGAATGGATCGGGGACACCGAAGACGGCCAGCGTCTGTATGACGAAGCGGTTGAACTGATCAAGAAATATGAAGCGCAGGTTAGCAAAGAGTCATGAGTGCTAATACGCCGAATCAATCTGCCGGCCAGGATAAGGTCGGCAGGGGATTGGCATGGGTATCCCGCCAGTTTGCGCTGGTGGGAGGCCTGATCATGCTGGCGCTGGCAACGATGACCGTTGTCAGCATCGTCGGTCGTGCCACGATAGGAGTTTCTGTCGAGGGCGACTACGAGCTGGTTGAGTTGGGTTTGGCCGCTGCCGTTTTCCTGTTTCTGCCGGAGTGCTACCTCAAGCAGGGTCACGTGGTCGTGGATCTGTTCACGGCTGGCTGCAAGCCGTCAACGCTGAGACTGCTGGATAAGATCTCCGATCTTTTGTTCCTGGTCGTGGCTGTGGTGCTGACCTGGCGCCTCACCGTCAGCGGGCTCGAATCGCGGGACTTTTTTGAGCAGACCATGATCCTTAGCATGCCGATGTGGTGGGTCTATGCGGTCGGTGTTCTCTGCATGGTGCTGATGGGACTTTGCAGTCTGCACAAGTTGTTCTTCTTCCGGGGGCAGTCTTAATGAGTGATATACAGCTTGCCTTCGCGATGATGGCACTGCTTCTGGTGTTGATGGGGTTCCGTATTCCCATCGCACTGTCGATGCTGGGATGCGGCGCGCTGGGGTATACCCTGCTGGCGGGCGCACCGGCACTGCTTGAATATCTGGGGACTGCACCGGTCGCCAAGTTTTCCACCTACGATCTGTCCGTGGTGCCGCTGTTCCTGTTGATGGGGGAGCTGGCTACCCGTGCCGGTATTACCGCGGAGCTGTTCCGCACCTGTAACAAGTGGGTCGGTCATATGAAGGGCGGTCTCGCCATGGCTGCCGTGTCCGGCTGTGCCGCCTTCGGCGCGATCTGCGGATCGTCGCTCGCCACCGCGTCCACCATGGGCAAGGTAGCGCTGCCGGAGATGAAGCGCCTGAACTACTCGGGCGGTCTGGCCGCTGGCTGTCTCGCCGCGGGTGGTACCCTGGGTATTCTGATTCCACCGTCCATGGTGTTGATCATCTTCGCCGTGTTGACCGAGCAGAATATCTCCAAGATGTTTATCGCCGCGTTCGTGCCCGGTTTCCTGGCGGCCTTCGGTTACATGCTGGCGATCGCCATCTATGTGCGCCTGTTCCCGAACACAGGCCCGCGTGGTGAAAAGACCACCTGGGGCGAGAAACTGCGTTCGACCAAGGATGTCTGGCACATCTCGATCATCTTCGTGATCGTGCTTGGCGGTATCTACCTGGGTCTGTTTACGCCTACGGAAGCAGCGGCAGTGGGTGTCGTTCTTACCGCGGTACTGGCGTTTACCCACGGCAAGATGAAGTTCGACGCGTTCAAAGAGAGCCTGATCAAAACGGCGATCTCTACGGCGATGATCTTCTTTATCGTCTTTGGCGCGGATCTGTTCAGCGTCTTTATTGCGCTGTCGCAGCTGCCGCAGGCCGGTGTAGAACTGATCGAGAATTCAGGGCTCTCGCCATACATGATCCTGATCCTGATGCTGCTCACCTACCTGGTGTTGGGCTGCTTCCTCGATAGTCTGGCGATGATTCTGCTAACCATCCCGATCTACTTCCCGATCATCATGTCGATGGACTTCGGTTTTGCTCCTGCGGATGTGGGGATCTGGTTTGGCATCCTGGCGCTGGTGGTGGTTGAGGTCGGCCTGATTACACCGCCGGTGGGAATGAACGTATTCATTATTAAATCGTTCGATCCTTCTCTACCGATGAAAGACTGCTTCAAGGGCGTGGTGCCTTTCCTGATCTCGGACATCGTCCGTGTCGGATTGCTAGTGGCATTTCCGCCGATCACCCTGGCTTTGGTTCACCTGCTCTCGTAGTGGGTGCCCATCCCTAGCGACAATTAAAACCTCGTGTCGCCTTTTTGGGGGGAGCTATCAGCTCCCCCTTTTTTATGGGCGCTGTTCTCCGCAGCAACCTTAGCGGTTCTCCTTCGCTGCTCTCTAACGTTGCTTTTCGTTGCGACCTTTCATCGCAGCTTTTCATTGAGGCCTCACATTGCAGCTTTTTATTGCAGCTTTTCATTGCCGCTTTTCATTGCCGCTTTTCATTGCAGGAAAGTAATAGGCTTGTGCTAAAAATTTATATGTTTAAACTTAAACAGTTGAGAATGAGATATATGGTTTTTCAGCCTATCTAAAGGCGCGGAGGTGGAATGAACGGCTCAAACGGAGCAGCGGACGATATCAATTTTGGCGCACTGGGTGAAATGCTCGGTTACCGGCTGAGACGTGCGCAGCTTACCTTCTTTAGTAACTTCGCTGCAGTTTGTTCCGATCTGGGCGTGAGCCCCGGTCTGTTCGGCGTGCTTTCCATCGCCAAGGAGAATCCTGGCCTGACTCAGACCGCAGTAGCACAGGCGCTGGGCAACGACCGCTCCGCCATGGTGGCGGCAGTCGACAAGCTTGAGCAGCTGAACCTGATCGAGCGGCGTCCCTCCAAGCGTGATCGTCGCTCCTACGCGCTCTACCTGACCGAGCACGGACAGGAGTTCTATACAGAACTTGTCGATCGCGTGATCAAGCATGAAGAGAAGCTCTGCGAGCGACTCAAGCCCGGCGAAAAAGAGTGGCTGGTCGAGGTGCTGGGGCGCTTTTCCAGCTGATCGCTTGTTGCTTAGACAAAAGCCCACCGCGCACCCGGTAGGGTGCTTGCTACAACGGGAGTCTTAGGACTCCCGTTTTTGTTGTCGCTCTTAAACCGTCTCCTATGGAAGTGGTGATCGTTTAGTCGAGGCTCTGCCTTTCTTGTGTGGTATCGATAACGGGGCTCGATGTCTCATGGCTGCCTGAGCGCATAATCGATCCCCTTTGGCGCAGCCGAGCATCGCAGGCTGAAAGAGAAACAAGGGAAAGGTTGTTTGAACCGCGAAGCGGTGAGTTTCCTTTCCCGCTCTTTCAGGCGAGAAGCGCAGGGAAGTCGGCGTAGCCGACCAAGCCTTAGGGGCGGTTTGGGATTGCAAAGGGACTTGTCCGCACAAGTCTCTTTGCTCGGCAGCAGCCGAAACCGGCCTAAAAAAGGATTCGGATTTATGTGATCCCGGCATTTGTCGGTAGGTTTATCCAGGCTCCCTTATAGGGAGCTTGATGCAAAGCCACCTGCTATGCAGGTGGATTTTTACTTCCCCTTCATTTCGACCGTTGATTGCTTCAAACAGGCTCAGGACGTCGAGTGTCCGTGGCACTCTTCCAGCGCTGAGAGGAATTCCTGCACCAGGCGTGTCGGTGCCGGCGATTTGCGATACAGCGCGGCAAATTCGCAGTGATAGTCGAATCCCCCCTGGGAGAGTCTTCGCATCTTGCCAAAGCGCACGAAGCGCTCTGCGTAGTGATCGGGCAAAAAGCCGATATAAGCGCCGGAGCGAATCAGCGTGGCAATACCTTCCTGGTCGTTGGCTACCGCACTTTTTTCCAGCTCATGCTTGCGTGTGGTTTCCATGTTAGGGCTGTGAAAGCTCAGCCCGGCGTAGCGTTGTCTGCGGATCTCATCAGCGCTGGCGCTGTCGGCGCGCTCGAACAGCGGGTGGCCTTCACCGCAGTAAAGGTACATCTGCTCGCCGAACAGTGGGATATATTTCAGGCTGCTGGAGGAGCGGTGGGTAGGGATGACCCCCACGTGATAGCGACCGTCGAGCACCCCTTTCTCGATCAGGTTCACCGGCACCACATGGATATCGATCTGAACCTCTGGCGCCTGGGAGATAAAGCGGTTGATCGCAGCCGGCACCTGACACTCCGGATTGCTTACCGTCTTATCGAACATGGCGATCGACAACTGTCCCTGCAGGGTCCGATGCATATCGTTCACCTGGTGTCGGAACTCCTCGATGGAGGTCACCAGCCGCTGGGCATACTCGTAGATCTGCAGGCCTTCCTGGGTCATCGAAAACCCCCCGCGTCCACGCCGGCATAACGTCATACCCAGGCGTATTTCCAGGTCTTTCAGATGGCGGCTGATGGTCGAGCGGCCGATATTCAGTTCCAGTTCGGCGGCGCTCAAACCGCCGGCTTCCACCACCGCCATGTAGATTCTCAGCAGTCGGATATCGGCGTCGGTCAGGTTACCCAGAAGTGCTCGCATTGGAGACCTTTTAATGTTTCGTACTGATGAAAGTTTATTTCGATAAGTTGTAATTTATCAAACATAAGGCCTTGTCTAAAGTTCACCCATCAAATGCATTGCCCATTAACGATTTCGGGACCAAAAACAATGAACCAGGCAGAACTGGCAGGGGTTACAAAAGCCCAGCTCGACGCATTCTGGATGCCCTACACATCCAACCGTGAATTCAAGGCCGATCCGCGCATTATCACCGCGGCTGATGGTGGCTACCTGATCGACGCGGAAGGTCGCAGGATCCTTGATGGCCTGTCTGGTCTGTGGACCTGTGGCTTGGGTCATAACCGCCCTGAGATCCAGGAAGCGGTTGCCAAGCAGCTGGGTGTGCTCGATTACGCGCCGGCGTTCCAGTATGGCCATCCGCTGGCATTCCAGCTGGCCGAGAAGGTGGCCAACCTGGCGCCGGAAGGTCTGAACAAGGTGTTCTTCACCAACTCAGGTTCCGAATCTGCCGACACTGCCACCAAGATCGCCCGTGCTTACTGGCGTCAGAAAGGTCAGGCCACCAAGACCCGTATTATCGGCCGCGCCAAGGGTTACCACGGTGCCAGCTGGGGTGGCATCAGCTTTGGCGGTATCGGCGGTAACCGCAAACTCTGGGGCCAGGCGATGGAGTCCGATCACCTGAACCACACCTGGCGTCCGGATATGGCGTTCACCAAGGGTATGCCGCAGCACGGCGCCGAGTTCGCTGACGAGCTCGAAGACCTGGTGACCCTGCACGATGCGTCCAATATCGCCGCCGTCATGGTTGAGCCGTTTTCCGGTTCTGCCGGTGTCATCATTCCGCCGGTGGGTTACCTGAAGCGCCTGCGCGAGATCTGTGACAAGCACAACATCCTGCTGATCTTTGACGAGGTGATTACCGGCTTCGGTCGCGCGGGCGCCATGTTCGGTGCCGATGCGTTCGGCGTAATCCCGGACATGATCAACGTGGCCAAGCAGATCACCAACGGTGCGATTCCGATGGGTGCTGTTATCGCCAAAGATGAAATCTATGACGCTTTCATGGAAGCGGGCGGTCCGCACTACAACGTCGAGCTGCCGCACGGCTACACTTACTCTGGCCACCCGGTGGCCTGTGCTGCGGGTCTGGCTGCGCTGGATGTGCTCGAGAAGGATAAACTGATTCCGCGTGTTGCCGAGATGGCGCCGCTGTTTGAAGAGAAGATTCACAGCCTCAAGGGCATCAAGCACGTCACTGACATCCGTAACTACGGTTTTGCGGCGGGCCTGAGCATTGCGCATAAACCGGGCGAACCTGCACGCCGTCCTTGGGAAATCGCCATGGAGTGCTGGAAGAAAGGTCTGTACGTGCGTTACGGTGCGGATACCCTGCAGTTGGGTCTGCCTTTCATCATTGAGGCCGATGAGATCGATCAGATCGTCAACATCCTTGGTGATGCGATCAACAGCGCCGACTAAGTCGGCGCTGCAAAGCGCTTGGAAAAGCTATTTCATATAAGAGTTAACAAAAGCGACAGGAGATACAGGGTGACTAACACAGTTGGACATTTGATCGGTGGCGAACGCGTTCTCACCGGTGGTCGTACACAGCCCGTTTACAACCCCTCAACAGGTGAAGTCTGTGGTGCGGTCGAGCTGGCCAGCGTTGAAACCGTTGAACAGGCAATCGCCAACGCCGCTGCCGCTTATCCCGCCTGGCGCAACACGCCGCCGGCGAAACGCGCTCAGGTGATGTTCCGCTTCAAAATGCTGCTCGAAGAGAACGCAGACGAGATCTGCGAACTGATCAGCACCGAACACGGTAAGGTTCTGCACGATGCCCGTGGCGAACTGCAGCGCGGTATCGAAAACGTTGAGTTTGCCTGCGGTATCCCGCAGCTGCTGAAGGGCGAACACAGCAAGAACGCCGGTCCTGATATCGACAGCTGGAGTGAATTCCAGCCGCTGGGCGTTGTTGCCGGTATTACCCCGTTTAACTTCCCGGCGATGGTTCCGCTGTGGATGTGGCCGGCAGCTGTTGCCTGTGGCAACACCTTTGTCCTGAAACCATCGGAGCGTGATCCCAGCAGCGTGCTGAAGATCGCCGAGCTGGCCCTCGAAGCAGGCCTGCCGAAGGGTGTGCTGAACGTGGTTAACGGTGACAAGGAAGCGGTAGACACTCTGCTGCACTCCAGCACCGTGCAGGCGGTAAGCTTTGTCGGCTCTACCCCGATCGCTGAATACATCTACTCTGAAGCGGCCAAGAACGGTAAGCGTTGCCAGGCACTGGGCGGCGCCAAGAACCACTCCGTGCTGATGCCGGATACCGATCTGGAAAACGCTGTTAACGCCATGATGGGCGCAGCTTACGGCTCCTGCGGCGAGCGCTGCATGGCGCTGTCTGTAGCGGTTACCGTGGGTGATGAAATCGCCGATAAGCTGGTTGCATCGCTGAAGGAACAGATCGCCGGCCTGAAAGTAGGTTCCGGTCTCGATAACAGCAACGAAATGGGCCCGCTGATCACTGCCGATGCGCAGAAGAAGGTCAAAGGCTACATCGATGCGGGTGTCGAGCAGGGTGCCGAGCTGGTGGTTGATGGTCGCGATCTGGTGGTACCGGGTCACGAAAACGGCTACTTCGTGGGCGCGACCCTTTTCGACAAGGTCACTCCTGACATGAGCATCTACACCGACGAGATCTTCGGCCCAGTGCTGGCGGTTGTGCGTGTGGATAGCCTGGAAGAGGCGATCAAGCTGATCAACGATCACGAATACGGTAACGGTACCTGCATCTTTACCCGTGACGGCGAAGCGGCACGCTACTTCACCGACAATATCCTGGTCGGCATGGTTGGCGTTAACGTTCCGCTGCCGGTGCCTGTTTCCTACCACAGCTTCGGTGGCTGGAAGCGTTCCCTGTTTGGCGACTTGAGCGCCTACGGTCCGGACGCGGTGCGTTTCTACACCCGTCGCAAGACCATCACCCAGCGCTGGCCGTCCAGCGGTGTGCGTGAAGGCGTGGTGTATTCGTTTCCTAGCTGAAGGCTCTTTCCCTAGCTGAGGGCTCTTTCCAGGGCTAGGGAATGGAAGGGCTAGGGAATAGAGGGACGATAGCGGCGTAAAGCCCTGGCAGGTATACTGTGAGGGCGGATTTCAACCGTCTCGGTTGTCCTTCGTAACTTCTGGAGAGGGGGCCTTAGGGTCCCCTCTTTCACATCTGCGTGATACTTGCCGCACTGATTATTCCGGCGATTTCAGTCCTCGATAGCCTCAACACCGACACTCATCTTCATGCAGTGGCTTTCTTCCGGGGCCAGGCGGATGATCCTTTCCCGGGCGTTGCCTGCTTCGATACAGATAAACCCGGTCTCTTCACCGCTGCCCACATCGGCCATACCGGCGGCGATCTCTGCCCCCGGATTCCAGACGATGGTAGAGGCGCTGGCTTCCTTGTCGATCCGGATGCGGCGTTTAAGCAGGGGATCGATCAGGGTGACCGGCTCATCAGTATCATAAACCCGGTCCAGCGGGGGCTGGGGCTCAAGCTCCTGCTCCTGGGTTTTCACCGCGAAGTCCTCAAGCTTGTCCTGGTAGCGGTGTGCTTTCAGTCCTTCAATGCGCAGGTTGTCTGCAGCGCCCACCGCGTAATAGCTGTGCAGCGCCTCGGTGATGATGAACGACTGGGCGCCGGTGTTGGTGGTGGTAAGCGACAGCACCAGCTGCTCGCCCAGTTCGATCTCCAGAATCAGTTCGAACTGCCAGGGCCAGAGCTGTTCACTGCTTGGAGAGTCGGTCAGGCCCAGTTGCAGACGGGTGACCTCGTTATCGGCATAGCTGGAACGCACCTCCCAGAGTGTGGTGCGGGCAAAGCCGTGCGCTGGCAGTTCGGGGTTGTCCGGATGATCGCCGAACCAGGGCCAGCAGACCGGGATACCACCACGAATCGCCTTGCCGGGCTGATATCGGCTGGTGGAGCTGAGCCAGAACAGATCCTGCTGACCTTCAGGTTCGTAACTGAGCACCTGGGCGCCCTGCAGGCTGATCCTGGTGCGGCCGCCTGGGCCTGTCAGCTCACACTCCGGCAATTGACCTTCACCGGGGTAAAAACGCACGCGGCCTGGCAGGGTAAAGGGTTCGAACATGGGTAGCTCCCTGGCTGTCTGTGGCCGGCTGGATTCCGGCACTATTGATCCTATCTGCGCGAAGTATAACAAAGCGGCAGCCTGCTGCTGTGCAGGACTTTCTATCTGGTACCGCTGTGATACTGTCTAGGTAACGAAGAGTAGATAGGAGCACTCCCGGTATGATCGATCTGGACAAGTCCTACCCCACCGATTTCGTTCTCTTTGGCGCCCGTGGCGACCTGTCGATGCGCAAATTGTTGCCTTCACTGTTCCAGCTGCACCGTAATGACCTGCTCAATGCCGAAACGCGGATTATCGGCGTCGCCAGGGATTGTAAGAGTGTCGAAGCCTTTCGTGATGAGGTCAGCGCGACGCTGAACCGTTACGTTAAACCGGCGGATCTGAAGGGCAGTGCCTGTGCCGATTTTCTGCAGCGGGTGGAATTTGTCGAGCTCGAGTTTACCGAGGATGCGGGCTACCAGGCCCTGGCGGAACTGATCGATCATGAACAGCGGGTGATGGTGAACTACCTGGCCACGCCGCCGGCGTTTTTCGGCGAGATCTGCCAGCGTCTCGATGCCGCCGGGGCGATCAGTGACACCAGTCGGATCATACTGGAGAAGCCTATCGGTCATGACCTGGAAACCTCCATCGTCATCAACGATACCGTCTGCAAATATTTCGATGAAAGCCGCATCTACCGTATCGATCATTACCTCGGCAAAGAGACCGTGCAGAACCTGATTGCGCTGCGCTTTGCCAACAACCTCTTCGGCTCTCAGTGGAACCAGAACCATATCGATCATGTGCAGATTACCGTGGCGGAAACCGTCGGTATCGAGGGGCGCTGGAGCTACTACGACAAGGTCGGGCAGATGCGCGATATGGTGCAGAACCACCTGCTGCAGCTGCTCTGCATGGTGGCGATGGATCCACCCAGCCAGCTCACCGCCGACGGTATCCGTGACGAGAAACTCAAGGTGCTGAGGGCGCTACGCCCGATCGCAGCCGAGGATGTGTTCAAGCGTGCGGTGCGTGGACAGTACACCGCCGGTGCGATCCAGGGGCAGGGCTGCCCAGGTTATACCGAAGAGGAGGGCAGCAAGGGCAAAAGTAACACCGAGACCTTCGTTGCCCTGCGGCTCAATATCGATAACTGGCGCTGGGCCGGCACACCCTTCTATCTGCGTACCGGTAAACGTATGCCGACCAAGATGTCGGAGATTGTTGTGGTCTACCGCAACCAGCCGCACTACATCTTCGACCCGAAACAGAAGAGCATGGTGACCAACAAACTCATCATCCGCTTGCAGCCGGACGAGGGTATACGTCTGCAGGTGGTCACCAAGGAGCAGAGTCTCGACAAACGGATGGCACTGCAGAGCCGTGGCCTGCATCTCAATTTTTCCGAAGGTGAAGAGGATCGCCGCACGCCCGATGCATACGAACGCCTGATTCTTGAAGCCCTGCGAGGCAACCAGTCACTGTTTGTACGCCGGGACGAGGTGGAAGCCTCCTGGCAGTGGTGCGATGGTCTGATCAAAGCCTGGTACGACAGCGGAGACGAGGTGCGCCCATACTCGGCCGGCAGCTGGGGGCCGATCGGTTCTATCGCCCTGATCGAGAGAGATGGGCGTTCCTGGCATGAGGGGTAGTCAGGTATCTGCTTCCTGCAATGATCAGGGGCGGGTGGCTTCTACGATCTTGTCGTGATCGATTCTGTCGTGCTCTAAAGTATTAAGGCTGAGCTCGTACCGGAAAGGCGAACAGTAAAGCGCTTCGACCTTAAACTTCTGCTGGGCAGCAATAACACCGAAGTGGTTGCTGATTCGGAAAATCTGAAACTGCCAGCCCGAGTCTAGTATTCGGCGCAGCGGGATTGCCGCAGCCGCGGTCTTCTGGTGTTGGGCGCTTGCTTTGTACCAGGCTTCCCGCAGGCACCAGCTGAACACTGGGTGTTCATCCTCTGCGAGTTGGCCAAGCCTTGCGAGTACGGCTCTGTCGTCTGCGGAGTTTAGGTATTCGTTAAGTTCGGGGCGAAATTTCCTGCCGCGCCATTCGCAGTCTATGCCAACAGGACTGCCTCCAATTGCCATACAAAGCAATTGACGACTGTGACTCAGGCTGAACTCTATATCCTTGCGCGCCGATGAAATCTCCGGCCGAGCGCCGGTTTCGTAAAATCTTAAGGTCTCCCAGACCTCCTGATGTTCACTGCCTAGCGCATGGCGCATCAGCGCGCGAGCCATCAGGTACTCTTTGCGTCTGCGGGGCGAAAGGATTTTGCCCAGGCGGGCTCTTTCCGAATCCGAAAGGGTGGGCTCGAGGAGTGCGAGCAGCTCGTTGATTGGTCTCGCGTTGGTGCGGGTCAGCCAGACCCGCACCTCGGCGTTATTTAACCGTGACAACATCACCTTTCAATGCCACACCTGCCATGATTGCACCGGCGTGACACTCATAGTCGGTGTTGCTCTGCATCAGCTCTCTTTTGTAGAAGCTGTTGATATTGATAACCGCATTGCCACCGTCGTTTTTGGCTCTCTCCTGTAGTGCCAGCAGAGCTGAGAGGAATACCCAGCGGCACGCCTCTTCATCGGATTTGGCAAAGGCGTTTGTCTTCTTGTTGGTCACCACGCCCGAAGCAATACGACTGGAGACCTGACTATGACCTTGACTGCCGAAATAGAGCTTGATACTCGGATCCAGCTTGTCCTTGAAATCGGAACTCTGCAGTGCTTCCTGGATAGACAGGTGGTGTTCAGTATCGCGGCTGTAAGCTTGGGTAGATACAAGGGCCAGACTGAGGGCTATAGATGAAACAGCCAACTTAAAAACCTTCATTTGAGTCCTTTCTAATGTGATAGTTCAATTATCGGTTAAGAATGGCATTATATGCCCAGACGGCACATCGCTAACAACCCCGCACTAATTGCTTTAATGGGTGTGGGGAAAAAGCTAACATACATTGTTTAGCTGTAAACAATTGGAGACGTTAGTCAGCAGTTCATTGCTGGCTCTCGTCAAAGAATTAAAGCTTCAAATCCGCGTCGGATGCTAATGCTGTAAAGGGATTTTCTTGTTAAATTTCGGTCTTAAATCCTGGTCGCTTGTCAGCGAAGATACCCTGCATTGGCGCTCACACGACGATACTGGAACGGCCAGTGTTGATTCTGTTTCCTCCCTCCCCGCGATGCTGCGTAGGCGCCTTTCTCCGTTTGGCAGGCATGTCGTTGCTACAGCATTAAAAATTCTCCCTGAGGGGATCAGTGTACCGGTCGTTTATGCCTCCCGGCACGGCGATGCTGAAAAAACGCTCAAACTTCTTCTGAGCCTTTCATCCGAAGAGCCTCTATCGCCCACGAGTTTCAGCCTGTCTGTACACAACGCCATTCCGGGCATTTTTTCCATCGCCAGACGTGATGTAAGCTCTGTGACGGCGCTGGCCTGCTCAGGGAATCTTCTTCAGTCAGTTTTGCTTGAGGCGGGTGCGCAGCTTGCAGATTACCCCAGTGTACTTTGTATGTTTGGGGATGCGCCGGTACCAGAGTTTTATCAATATGCCGACGGGCCTTCTCAGACCTGGGCTGTGGCACTATTGCTCGAACGTTCACAAGATACTCTTGCTTCTCTACAACTTACTCGGACAGCTGCTGATTGCGGATCAGTGCAGAATACTCAGAACATAGTGGGTTCGCTGTTACCGTTCCTGGAAGGCCATGACAAGCAAGTCGTGCTCAGCAATGGTGATTATCCATGGGTTTTGAGAGGGCTTGGTGTCTAGCATGCTCGCGCGGATTGACTGGGGCTGGCGCTGGCTCGGGACTGCGTTCAGCTTTCTGCTGTTTGGTATTGGTGGCGTCTTCTTAAGCCTGGTGGTTTTCCCGTTGCTGCGTTTGATTCCCGGCAGTTCGGAGAAGCGTCAGCGGCGCGCGAAAAAAGTAGTTCACCGCACCTTCCTGTTCTATATCCGGCTGATGCGTTTCCTCGGCGTGCTGAGTTATCGGACGGAAAACCTGGAAGCACTGAAGGGTGCGAGGCTGGTGCTGGCGAATCATCCCTCATTGCTGGATGTGGTTTTTCTTATCGCCTTAATCCCCAATGCCAACTGTGTGGTTAAGGGGCGCCTGTTGCGTCACATCTGGACCCGAGGGCCGATTATGCAGGCGGGATATATCCTTAATCATGATCAGGAGGATGTGATCGAACAGGCCAACCGCGCCATGGCGCGCGGCGACACTCTGATCGTTTTCCCCGAAGGTACAAGAACCCAGCCTGGCGAGCCCCTGGCGCTGCGCCGCGGGGCCTCCCAGGTTGCTGTGCGCTGCAACACCGATATCACCCCGGTTATTATTCACTGCGCGCCAACCACGCTGACCAAGCAGGATCGCTGGTACCAGGTGCCTCGATCCCGGGTTCGTTTTCAGATCAGTGTAAAACCGCTAATCCCTGTTGCGCCGTTTGTAGAAAATACGGTGGCGTCACGCGCGGCGCGCTCACTGACAAGACATTTAACTGAATATTTCAATCAAGAGGTTTCGCTCCATGAGCAGTCTGCACCTGGAACTCAAAAAAATGATTATCGACGTGCTGGATCTGGAGGATATAACGCCTGACGAGATCGTCGATGCAGATCCGCTGTTTGGTGAAGGCTTGGGACTGGATTCCATTGATGCACTGGAGCTTGGCTTAGCAATTCAAAAGCGTTACGGCGTTAAGTTAAATGCCGATTCCGAGGACACTCGAAAGCACTTTGCCAGCGTCAATGCACTGGCTGAACTGGTTGCGGCTGAAGGAACCCTGAGCGGGGAGAAGTAATGAAGAGCACTGAAGAAATCTATGAGCGTATCCGCAATATCCTGGTGGAGCTTTTCGAGGTGGATGCCGCAGAGGTAAAACCCGAAGCCAACCTTTATCAGGATCTGGATATCGACAGTATCGATGCGGTCGATCTGATTGTTGAGTTGAAAAAGATCACCGGCAAACGGATTCAGCCCGAGGACTTCAAGTCCGTGCGCACAGTGCAGGACGTAGTTGTCGAGGTCGATAAGCTGGTTAACGGAGACGCGGTCGCCTAAATGGGCAAAGTGTTGTTGGTACTGCTGTCGGTGCTTTACCCGGCGCTGGTCTATTTCCTTATCGACCGGGTGCAGCCGGGCTGGTTTTTATCGCTGATGTTCGGCCTTCTGCTCTGGCGTGCCATTGCCAGCAGACAGCCGGCTGAGCGTTGGACATTGGTGGCAGCAACCCTGCTGCTGGCGGTGCTCTCGTTGATCCTGCCTGCAGAGCAGAGCATGAAGCTATACCCGGTGCTGATGAGCCTGGCGATGCTGTTGCTGTTTGGGTCGAGCCTTATCAAGGGACCCACATTGGTTGAACGCATCGCTCGCCTGAAAGAGCCGGATCTTCCGCCCGAGGGGGTCAGATATACGCGTCAGGTTACGCGGGTATGGACCGTCTTTTTCGCGGCGAATGCGACCATTGCCATGGCGACGGTGTTATCCAACGACGATCAGCTTTGGGCGTTATACAACGGCCTTATTTCGTATCTATTGGTGGGTATGCTGATGCTGGGCGAATTGTTGGTCCGGCGTTGGGTCAGGGAGAAACAGGGATGAGTAAAGCGGAGCTGGCCAATGACTGGATTGCCGCACTGTTGGATAGGGATAGCGACGACGTTATCGCGGTAGACCGGGGTGTACCGTTTAAACGTGCCCAGTTTAATGACCTGGTCGATACCTGGTGTCGCGTGGTACAGCAGCAACCCTCCGGCAAAACCTGGGTGTTGTACAACCTGGACCCGGTGGAGTTTTCGGCACAGCTGCTCGCGCTCTGGTTCAGCGGGAAAACCGCCTGTATTCCCGGCGACAACCTCGTGGGCACTCAGCAGCGTCTGGCACCGCGAGTCAGCGGCGCGCTGGGGGATTGGGAAGAAGCCCTTTCGTTTGATTCGGCAGCGGCCGAGGCAGCGTGCTCCTATCAGCTCCCGGCCCCGGATGATGTGGTGATCGAGGTCTATACCTCCGGTTCGACCGGGGAGCCCCAGGCGATCACCAAAACGTTGGCGCAACTGACGGCTGAGCTGAAGGCCCATGCCGGTATCTGGCCGTACCGGCCCGACGAAGTGGTTGTGTCCACCGTCAGCCATCAGCATATCTACGGTCTGCTGTTCCGTATTCTGCGGCCACTCTACGATGGCGCCCCCTTTGAGAGGCGGCTGTGCCATTTCATGGAGGATCTGCAGCGCGTTGCAGGGGAGTACCGCGCCCATGTACTGGTGAGCAGTCCCTCCCATCTGCAGCGTCTGCCTGAGTCCGAAGCGTTCAGCCTGCTGGCCGCGAGCTGCCGGCGTATCTTTTCCTCGGCGGCGCCTTTGGCGGCTAAAGCCAGCCTGGCGGTACAGGCCCGATTGAAAACCGACGTTATCGAGATCTACGGCAGCTCCGAAACCGGTGGTATCGCCTGGCGAGTGCAGGACGATTCTGGGGATGCTCCCTGGATACCGTTACCGGGAATACAGGTACGTGCCAGCGAGGAGGGGGTGCTTGAACTCTCATCCGGACATCTGCCCAGTATGGACTGGGATACCCTGGCCGATCGAATCGAGTGCGGGGAAGGCGGCGTTTTCCGCCTGAGAGGCCGTGCCGACCGTATCGTCAAGGTCGAGGGGAAACGGGTGTCGCTCACGGCGATGGAAGCATTCTTGGAAGCTGTCCCAGGGATCGACAAAGTAAGAGCAACGGTACTGCAAAAGGGGCGTGAGGAACTTGGCATTGTGCTGGAGCTGACCGATGCCGGGCAGGATGACTATCAGCGTCAGGGACGGCAGGAATTTATCAACGGGCTTAAACGTCTGTTGAGCGATAACTTTGAAGCGGTTGTGATTCCACGTCGCTGGCGGGTGGTGGATGAGCTGCCCTGGAACCGCCAGGGCAAAGTCACCCAGCAGGCGCTGCAGGAGCTGTTTAATGACAAGCCGGAATGAGCAGGCTTTGGGAAACGAAGCCCAGATTGAAACGGGCACCGTAGAACGCCCGGAACTGCTGGCTATTGAACCGCAGGATCAAGGGGTAAGGCTGCGTATTCGGCTGCCTGAGGAACTGATCTATTTTGACGGTCATTTTGATGCGGTTCCTATCTTGCCGGGTGTGGTCCAGTTGCACTGGGCGCACCAGCTTGCTTGTGAACATCTGGTTCAGCTGGAACAGTTTTCAGGCATGGAGCGGGTCAAGTTTCAGAGCCTTGCCCGCCCTGGCGATGAACTGAATCTGCAGCTTGCCTACGACCCCGAGCGCGCGCGTTTGAGCTTTAGCTACAGCGATGGCGATATCCAGTACTCCTCCGGCAGACTCTGTTATGCAAAAGGGTAAAATGCGTTTCGCGATATTGATTCCCGTCTACGACCATGAGGAGGCGATCGGGCCGACGCTGCGTTCGGTACTCGCATTCGGTTATCCGGTGCTGCTGGTCGATGATGGCTCAGACGCGCCTTGTCGGGACGTGCTGCAGGCGCTGGAGCGGGAGCACCGCGCGCAGGTATCCCTGTTGCGGCTCGAGCAGAACAGTGGCAAGGGCGCTGCGGTTAAAGCGGGTCTGACGGCGCTGGAATCTCAAGGTTTCACCCACGCGGTGCAGGTGGATGCGGATGGCCAGCACGATATCGAGCGACTGCCCAACCTGGTCTCCAGTGCAGAGCAGTCGCCCGAGGCGTTGATTACCGGATACCCGGAATATGATGACAGTGTTCCCCGTAGCCGTTACCTGGCCCGCTACCTGACCCATGTATGGGTCTGGATCAACACACTGTCACTGCAGATCAAGGACTCCATGTGCGGCTTTCGGGTCTATCCAGTCGCTCAGGTGAACCTTGTACTCGACGGGGCGAATACGGGCGATCGGATGGAGTTCGATACTCAGGTACTGGTGCACTGGTGCTGGTCTGCGCGACCTATTATTAATGAACCGGTCAGAGTTCACTATCCGCTCGATGGCGTCTCTCACTTTCGCCTGTTTCGCGACAACGTGCTGATATCGGCCATGCATGCCCGGCTCTTCTTCGGGATGCTGTGGCGCCTGCCGCGTTTGCTGGGCAGGAGACTCGCTGGTGGATAAGCGCTCGCATTGGGCCAGCATCAATGAGTCCGGAACGCTGCTCGGTATGAAAATTCTGCTCGGCATCTATAGGCTGTTCGGGCGAACCGCCTTTCGTGTCGTGCTATGGCCGTTGATGGTTTATTACTACCTCAGCCGCTCTGTTGCGCGCGGAGCGTCCGGGGAATATCTGCAACGGATGCGCGCTCAGGTGCCAGAGCAGCTGCCAGCGAAGCTGGCGGGCCTGAGGCACTTCGTTACTTTTGGCGAGTCGATACTCGACAAGTTCCTCGTCTGGATGGGGCGCATAAGCCGTGAGGATGTGAGCTTCGAAGACGAAGCGGCGATCAGCCAGCTTGATAAAAGCAGACAGGGTGGGCTAATCGTTGTATCCCACCTCGGTAACATCGAAATCTGTCGCGCGTTGGCTTATCACCTGCCCGATATCCGCCTGACAATTCTGGTGCATACGCGTCATGCCGCCAAATTCAACGCATTGCTGGCCAAGATGGCGCCGGAAGCGCCCATCGATTTGATGCAGGTAACCGAAATGACTCCGGCCACGGCGATGCTGCTCTCAGAGCGGGTCGAAGCGGGGGAGTATGTGGTGATTGCCGGAGACCGTACTCCAGTGAACGGAGAGGAGCGGGTATCCCGAGTGAATTTCCTTGGCGCGCAGGCGCCTTTCCCGCAGGGGCCGTTTATTCTGGCCAGCCTGCTGCGTTGCCCCGTGTTTCTGATGTTTTGTTTGAAACAGAAAGAGGGGTATCGAATCTATCTCGAGCCTTTCGCCGACCGGGTTGAGCTGCCGCGTAAAAGCCGTCAGCAGGCGCTGGACACCTGTGTCCAGCAGTTCGCGACCCGGCTTGAGCATTACGCAATGAAAGCCCCTTTGCAGTGGTTTAACTTCTTCCCGTTTTGGGGTGAGCAGCCGGTCAGGTCCGACGCCGGGCCGGAAATGGATGAGAGCAATGGATTCGGCCATAAGTCGTGACCAACTATCTCTGCCGGTTGACCGCCGAGATACTGCAGTACGGAGAACCTCCCCATGATTAGCAAAACGGTCGAGATCGAGATCCCCTTTCATGATGTGGACATGATGGAGGTGGCCTGGCATGGCCACTATGTCCGTTATCTGGAAATCGCCCGCTGTGCGTTGCTCGATAGCATCGATTACAACTATCCGCAGATGAAAGCGTCCGGCTACGCCTGGCCCGTGATCGATCTGCATATCCGCTACGCCAAGCCGCTGAGGTTCCAGCAGGTTATCAAGGTGGAGGCGAAACTGGTTGAGTGGGAAAACCGCCTTAAGGTCGCTTACACCCTTCGTGATAGCGCGACGGGCGAGCGCCTGACTCGGGGGCATACCGTTCAGGTTGCTGTCGAACTTGAGAGCGGGGAGATGCAGTACGTGTCGCCGCCCGTACTGTTTGAACGCCTGGGAGTGACGCCTTGAAACGTTTTCTGCTGATCTGCCTGCTGCTCTGCCTGCCCTCACTCTCCCATGCATTGGATTTTGAAGAGCTGGGGGAGTACGCCGAGTCCCCTGAGACTCTTAAAGGGGAGTTTACCCAGACCCGTTTTCTGAAGTCCCTGGATGCCTCGATCACCTCAACTGGCACTTTCAGCTACGAGAAAGGCGGGGAGATCCGCTGGACCACGCTGGAGCCGTTGGCGTCGGAATTGATTCTGACGCCTGAGGGTATTCACAGCGATGACGGCAGCCTGCCGGAAGATAAAACGCCGGTTATGAAGATGATCAGTGATATCTTCTTTGCGCTGTTAAGTGCGGACTGGGAAGCGCTGGAACAGCATTTTCGCATCGAGGGCGAGCTGGTTGATAACCGCTGGCAGGTGGTGCTGTTTCCGCGGGAAGAAACGTTGGCTTCTGCGATACAGCAAATCGATCTGGCTGGCGGGCGCTACCTGACAGCAATGGACCTGCATGAGGCCGGCGGCGACGTGGTGCATATTGAGCTGAGTGATCTGCAGCCGTGATAAAAGGTTGGACTCGCGCTGCGGCACTTGGCTGGGCACTGGTACTGGTTTCTGTCTGCCTGCTGGCCTGGCAGCAACGCCAGGCGGTCGATACGAGCATTCTCTCACTGCTGCCCCATTTCGATGCCAAGCCCGCGCGCGAAAAAGCGCTGCAGCGCCTTGATGAGGATTACTCCTCACGTCTGCTTCTGCTGGTACAGCATGAGCAGGCGGACCGTGCACGGGATGCAGTGGACCGGATCGTGCGTCGGCTGCAGAACCAGCCGCGTATCGCCTCTGTTGACTGGCAGATCGATGCGCGTCGGCTGGGGCAGGTGAACTCCTTTTACACACCCTGGCGCTACCAGGTCCTGGCGCAGTCAGTTCGCGAAAGGCTGGACCGGGGAGAAGAGGCTGAGCTGGTACAGGCGGGGCTGAGGCGTCTACTCAGTCCGATGGGGGCGGGCGGTATCGATCCGGTCGCCGATCCATTTGCGTTGCTGCCCCAGTACCTGGCCGGGCTAAGTAACGATACCGTGGTGGCTGATCGCGGCTTGATGCGGCTCAGTTCCAAGGAAATACCCACTTACCTGATATCGGCCCGACTGGATGGCGATCCGTTTGAGCTCGGTCTGCAGCAGTCCCTGGTCCCTGAACTGCAGCAGATGCGCAGTGAGTTGTCGGCGCAGGGTGGGCGCTTGCTGATATCCGGTGTTGTTCTGCATGCTGCCGAGGGGGCTAAGCAGGCACGGTCGGAGATTTCGACCATCGGTCTGGTTTCGGTAATCGGTGTGGTTTTGCTGGTGCTGCTGGCGTTTCGCCGGATCAGCGCACCTGTTGTCGTTCTGGTACCGGTGGCGGCGGGCTGCCTGTTCGCCGCCGCCATCACTTCATTGATCTTTGGCCGACTGCATCTTGTGACCCTGGCTTTCGGAGCCGGGCTGGTAGGCGTATCGGTGGATTACGCGCTGCACTACATGGCTGCGCGGGAAGCCGCAGGCAGGGCGTCGGTGCTACCCAGGATAATTGCCGGGCTGGCGCTCGGCGGGGTCTCAAGCCTGCTGGCCTATGGCGCTCAGGCGCTGGCGCCCTTTCCAGGGTTGCGGCAGATGGCCTGTTTCGCGGTGGCGGGTCTTACCGGAGCCTGGCTGGCGGTGGTGCTTTGGTTCCCGGTGCTGTTGAAGCCAGCACAAGGCAGCGATCTTGCGGCTGCCGCGCGGCTGGTTGACCTGGTTAACCGTATCCCTCGTCTGACTGCCGGGTCGGCTGCCTTCTGTACCGCATTTCTGTTGTTGGTTGGTGCTGTGCTGCTGGTTACGGGCACTGCCAGGGATGATCTGCGTCTGCTGCAGACCTCGTCTGAGCAGTTGCTGGACGAGGACCAGGAAGTGCGCGAGATACTCAGTCTTAATAGCAGCTACCGTTTCTTCATCGTGACGGCGGAGAATGCCGAGTCACTGCTGCAGCGGGAAGAGCGAATCAAGGCTTCGCTGAGTCCGCTGGCGGATGCGCAGCCGGGCTTTAAATATTCCGCATTAAGTGACTGGGTGCCCTCGCAACAACGGCAGCAGGCAAACCTTGACCGGGTCAGAGGTCTTTATAGCCATCAGTTGCCATCCTTTTTTGATCGTATCGGGCTGTCACAGCTACAGGCGCCTGCTGAGCAGGCATTGGCATCCGCGGCAGGGGATTACCTCAAGCTTGATGACTGGCTGCAATCACTGCTGGCGGATGCTGCCTCCGGTCTCTGGCTTGGAGGTGTGGACCAGGGTGTGGCCAGCATGATTCGTCTCTCCGGCAGCGACAGACTCGACGGCGAGGCCCTGGCATATATCGCCAACGGCGTTGAGGGTGTGTTCTATGTGGACCGGGTAGCCGACATTTCCGGCTTGCTTGGCAGCTATCGAGAGCAGATCAGTTACTGGGTTGCGGCCGCTTATCTGCTGGTGCTGGGAGCTTTGGCGTTGCGTTATCGCCGGGCAGGCTGGCGTGTAATCGCGCCGCCTCTGCTTGCTGGTCTGCTGGTTGCGGGCATATTGAGCCATCTGGGTGGCGGTTTGAACCTGTTCAACCTGCTGGGCTTGCTTCTGGTGCTCGGGGTCGGTCTGGACATGGGGATTTTTCTCGCCGAAGGGAAAGGCGATTCCCACACCTGGCTTGCCGTCACCCTATCGATGCTGACCTCGCTGTTAGCCTTTGGTTTATTGGCGTTTAGCGCCACACCTTTACTTCATCACTTTGGCCTGACCGTGTTACTGGGCCTTGTTTTTGTCTGGTTCTTGACCGCCATTATGCGACAGGAAAACCCCTTAAAGGAGCTTGGGTAGTGAACAGTTCGAACGGAGTCGTGGATCTGCTTGTCATTGGCGCCGGGCCTTCCGGTGCCGTGGTTTCCGCCATGCTGGTACGCCAGGGGTATCGCGTGGTTGTGCTGGAAAAAGGGCATTTTCCCCGTTTCTCGATCGGTGAAAGTCTGCTGCCGCAGTGCATGGAGTTTCTGGCCGAAGCGGGAATGAAAGAGCGGGTCGAGGCTGAAGGGTTTCAGTTTAAAAACGGGGCTGCCTTCGCGTTCGGTGAGTGTCGCGACGCTTTTGATTTCACCGAGAAGTTCAGTCCGGGTCCGGGGACTACCTTCCAGGTCCCCAGGGCTCGCTTCGATCAGGTGCTGGCCGATGAAGCCCAACAGGTGGGAGCCGATATTCGCTACGGCCATGAGGTCACCGCCATCGAACGCGACGGCGCCGTCTCCAGGCTGAGTGTGGTTACTGATGCGGGTGAGAGTTACCAGATAGAAGCGGGCTTTGTGCTGGATGCCAGTGGTTTTGGTCGGGTAATGCCGAGGCTGTTGGGCCTGGATCGTCCATCCGAGCTGCCGCTGCGCAAATCGATCATGACCCATGTGGAAGATCGTATCGATGATCAGGAGTATGACCGCAATAAAATTCTGATCACGGTCCACCCGCAACATCAGGATGTCTGGTTCTGGCTTATTCCTTTCAGCGACGGTCGTTCTTCCGTCGGCGTGGTGGCGCACAAGGAATTCTACGACCGCTATGGCGAGGATGATGCCAGGACGCTGAAGACACTGATCGGCGAATCGGGCTGGCCTGCCGCGTTGCTGGCGGGAGCGGAGTTTGACACCCAGGTCAGGAGTCAGGTTGGCTATTCGGCCAACGTCAGCCAGCTGCATGGTGATGGCTTCGCGCTGCTGGGCAACGCCGGTGAATTTCTCGATCCGGTATTTTCCTCCGGGGTCACCATTGCCATGAAATCAGCCTCCCTGGCTGCCAAGGCGCTGGATCGCCACCTTCGGGGGGAATCAGTGGATTGGAATACAGACTACGCGGAGCCCTTGATGCAGGGGGTGAATACCTTCCGGGAGTTTGTGCTGGGCTGGTATGACGGTCGGCTCCAGGATGTGATCTTCTCTGCGGAGAAGAACGCTGAGGTTAAGAGGATGATCAGCTCCGTTCTGGCCGGTTATGCCTGGGATACGCAGAATCCCTATGTCAAAGACCCCAAGCGGCTCAGTACCCTGGCCGAGATTTGCAGGGCGCGTGCATGATTCGGGTTTTGCTACTGAGCGCGTTGGTGCTGTTGGCCGGGTGTGGTGTCAAACCGACGCGGCCGGCGGTGCCGGATCTGTTACTGCTGCCGATGGCGGCCTACGATGGACCCCGTCAGCTGCTTAAGCAGCAGGTGACGCTGGAGAAGTCCGGCCGGCAGGTCAGCGCGCTCAGCATATTGAGACTCGACGGGGAGGAACTGCAGGGCACTGTGCTGATGGCATCGGGGCAGCCCGTTGTTGATTACCGCTACTCGGATGAGGGTTCGCTCAGCATCAACTGGCGCGCCGAGGTGCCGCTGCCGGTGGCTGAAATGGTGGCGCTGATGCAGTTTTCGCTCTGGCCGGAGGCTGCGTTGCAGGCCTATCCGCAATCGGCCAGCGGCTGGAGCGTCAACTCGGGGCCGGGATATCGGCAGCTACTCTGGTATGATCGCCCGGTCGTCAGCCTGGAGCAATCACCGGCCGTGACGAGCATAGTGCAGCATGAAAAAGGTTATTCCCTGCAAATCAAGGGGATAGGGCAGGACGGACCATGAACAACTATTGCTATCTGAATGCTGTCGGTACGGTTTCTGCCGCGGGGGCATCGGCCAGCGAGAGTCTGCAAACAATCCTCAGTGGCGAGGATTCCCTGACGCTGTCGGCGCGAACGCCGGAGTCGGAGCCAATCCCGCTCGGGGTTTGCCGGGCCGCATTACCCTCGCTCGACGGGTTCGATAGTCGCTGGCAGTCGCGCAACAACGCCCTGGCGTTGGCGGCACTGGAGCAGATAGCAGCAGAGGCAAACGCTTTGGTTGAGCGTTTCGGCGCTGATCGGGTCGGTGTGATCATCGGGACCAGCACCTCCGGTGTGCTTGAAACCGAGAGGGACATGAAAACAGCGCATGAAACGGGACAGTTGCCCGACTGCTTCGACTATCGCCGTCAGGAGATGGGTCAGGCGGCCGAGTTCATCGCTCACTGTTTGGGCGCAAAGGGGCCTGTTTATGGAGTTTCTACGGCTTGTTCCTCGGGCGCAAAAGCTCTGGCCTCGGCGCGGCGACTATTGAGGGCGGGTGTCTGTGACGCTTTGATTGCCGGTGGCGTCGATGCATTATCGGAGTTGACGGTAGGCGGCTTCAGCGCCCTCGAAGCGGTCAGCCAGCGGCGCTGCAATCCATTCAGTGCCAACCGCGATGGCATCAACGTTGGTGAGGGCAGCGCGCTGTTTCTGTTGACGCGGGAGCCCGGCTCCATTGCGCTTCTCGGCGTAGGGGAGGGTTCGGATGCGCATCATATTTCCGCTCCGGACCCGGAGGGTGCCGGCGCTGCGCGGGTAATGGCGGCGGCTCTCAAAGATGCGGGTCTGCAGCCGGAACAGATCGGTTATATCAACCTTCATGGAACAGCGACGCCGCTGAATGACCAGATGGAGGCGAGAGCGGTGAACGGGTTATTCGGTCCGCAGGCGAGTGTGAGCTCCACGAAACCCTATACCGGGCATGCCCTTGGCGCCGCAGGTGCCATCGAGGCGGCTTTTTGCTGGCAGTTGCTGCGTGAGGCGAGCAAGGCTGAAACTGAGCTGCTTCCGCACTGCTGGGACGGCGAACCGGACGCGGAACTGCCCCAGGTTAATCTGGTTAAACCGGGTAGCCTGGCACGCCCCAAGTATGTGTTGAGTAACTCTTTTGCCTTTGGCGGCAACAATATTGCGTTGGTTTTAGGGCGGATCGATGAAGCAGAAGTTTAGTATTGACGAGATTGTGCCTCAGTCTGGCACGATGAGTCTGTTATCGGATCTGGTTGATCATGGCGATGGCTGGATCGAAACATCGGTAGCCATCGAAAGCTGTTCTCTGTTCTGCACTGAAAAGGGCGTGCCCGCCTGGGTTGGAATTGAGTATATGGCTCAGACCATCGGCGCTCACGCCGGGCTGCAGGAACGCCTTAGCGGCCGGGAGCCTGCCATCGGCTTTCTGGTGGGAACCCGCCGCTATAGTGCCGAAACCTCTTTATTTTCAGTCGGGCAGCAGCTGAGCGTTTATGCTGAGCATTCATTTACCGCCGATAACGGCCTGATGGTGTTCGATTGCAGGATTGCAGAGGCGGGTCGGTTGCTGGCCGAGGCCTCATTGAATGTGTACCAGCCGGATGATGTAACAGCTTATGTGTCCGGTGAGTAGTTTAGGGAAAGGTAAGGGATGAGTAACGCGATTTTGGTCACGGGCGCGAGCCGTGGTATCGGTGCCGCCATAGCGCTCAGGCTGGCGAAAGACGGCTTTGATCTGGTGCTGCATTGCCGCTCAAGTCTGGCTGAGATGGAAGAGGTTGCGGAGCAGGTGCGTGGTCTCGGACGCCAGGTGCGAACGCTGCAGTTCGATATTGCCGACAGGGAGAGCTGTCGCGCCCTGCTGGAAGCCGATATCGAAGCGCATGGCGCTTACTACGGTGTGGTCTGTAACGCCGGGCTTACCCGTGATAATGCGTTTCCGGCGTTAAGCGATGATGACTGGGACAGCGTGCTGCGTACCAATCTCGATGGTTTTTACAATGTGCTGCACCCTGTTGTCATGCCGATGATCCGCCGGCGCAAGCCGGGCCGTATCGTGGCGCTGTCGTCGGTGTCCGGTGTGGCGGGTAACAGGGGGCAGGTGAACTACAGCGCCTCCAAGGCTGGTATCATCGGTGCGGCGAAGGCACTGGCGGTGGAGCTGGCCAAGCGCAAGATCACCGTCAACTGTGTGGCGCCAGGGCTGATCGATACCGGGATGACCGATGACCTGCCAATAGAAGAGATTCTCAAAGGTGTGCCGATGCAGCGCATGGGGCAACCGGAAGAGGTGGCTTCCGCGGTCAGCTTTCTCTGCTCGGAAGATGCCGGCTATGTAACCCGGCAGGTCCTCTCTGTAAACGGGGGGCTGTGCTGATGAAACGTGTGGTCGTCACTGGAATGTCCGGTGTATCCCCAATAGGTAATAACTGGGCAGAGATCCGCCAGCGCCTGGAAAGCGGTAAAACCGGTATTGTCGCTATGGATGAATGGTCTGTCTATGCTGGCCTTAATACGCGACTGGCTGGTCCCGTTCAGAACTTTGAGGTTCCCCCGCATTACAAGCGTAAGACGTTACGGAGCATGGGCCGCATCGCGCAGATGGCGACCGTCGTGAGTGAAGAGGCGCTGGATAAAGCGGGTCTGTTGAACGACCCCGTACTGACCTCCGGCATGACCGGGGTTGCTTATGGCTCATCCGCGGGCTCTTTTCCTGCCATCGCCGATTTCG
Source organism: Marinobacterium lutimaris (assembly GCF_900108065.1). Classification (GTDB taxonomy): domain Bacteria; phylum Pseudomonadota; class Gammaproteobacteria; order Pseudomonadales; family Balneatricaceae; genus Marinobacterium_D; species Marinobacterium_D lutimaris. The sequence goes on from NZ_FNVQ01000001.1 coordinate 37,919, forward strand.
GCAATATGCTGCTGAACTATTCAACCGATGGTCTGAATGCCAACTCTTATATCAAGATGATGGCGCATACCGCACCGGTGAATATCGGTGTTCACTTTGGTCTTCAGGGCCGAGTGATTACCACTTCCAGCGCCTGTACTTCCGGTAGTCAGGGCATAGGCTACGCCTACGAGGCGATCAAACATGGCCAGCAGCAGGTGATGCTCGCCGGTGGCGCCGAGGAGCTTTCCCCCACCGAGGCCGCGGTCTTCGATACACTCTACGCCACCAGCGTTCGCAACGATGAACCGGGTAAAACGCCGCGCCCCTTTGATGCCGGTCGGGATGGCCTGGTCATCGGTGAAGGCGCCGCGACACTGGTACTCGAAGAGCTGGAACACGCGCTTGAACGAGGCGCACCCATCTTTGCTGAGGTGGTTGGTTTCGGTACCAACTCCGATGGTGCCCACGTCACCCAGCCGTCGCCGGAAACGATGGAAGCCGCCATACGTCTTGCTCTGCGGGATGCACAGCTCGAGCCGGAACAGATCGGCTATATCAGCGCCCATGGTACCGCCACCGATCGCGGAGATGTGGCGGAGAGCAAGGCAACTGCCTCGGCGTTTGGTAACAGCACGCCGATCAGCGCTTTCAAGAGTTATACCGGCCATACCCTGGGTGCCTGCGGCGGGCTCGAGGCCTGGACCTCAATCGAGATGATGAACTGCGGCTGGTTCCACGGCACCGCAAATCTGGAGCAGATCGATCCGGAATGTGCGGATCTGGATTATCTGACCGGTACAGGCCGCAACATCGATACGGAATATGTGATGAGCAACAACTTCGCGTTTGGAGGTATCAACACCTCGCTGATCTTCAAACGCTGGGTGGTCTGAGAAGAGCGGGGCTGGTTACAGGGCTCGCCTTCCAGAGAGCTCGGTGCCTCACAGGAAGAGGGCACCGAGCTCTCTGAAACTTATCCGAAAGCTCTCTGGAAGTAGGCGGACGCCTGAACTTCGATCAGCTCCTCGACCAGCTCCCTGATTTTCTCTTCCGCATCGATGAATTTACCCAGATTGGCACCGCCCCAGGTTGCATCATATTCAGCCTTGCCGACGACGCTATTTCCGTTGTAGATGGTGATTTCAGCCTGGCGCATATAGAGCGCGAGATCCCAGGCCCAGTGTGCGGAGTAGCGAGCAAGCCATTGGCAGCTGTCAGACTCACTTTCCCGAATCACTTTATGTTTAATGCCCTTATCGTTTAGGGCGCCCCTCAAAGCCTTGATGAAACCCTGGCGTACATCCGGGTTCTCGACCACGCACAGTTCTTGTGCTTTGGGTATGTCTGTCTGTTCTACATTCTGTTGGATAGAGCAGCCGGCGAGAGCCAGGGTAAGCGTGAGAGCGGAAAGAGCTTTGTACTGCATAAGGGGCCTTCCTTGCATATAGATAATTTCCGGTCGGCAAGTGTAGCTTTAGTACAACAGTCTCGTGAAGGTTAAAATTAGAGAAATTGCATAATGCCCCCACTGACGTCTTTGGTCAGTGGGGGAGGGGCGATTATTGGTTGCTCAACCAGATGCTCTGATAAGGCGCCAGGCAGATGGTGGCGCAGCGGTCTGTGTAGACCTCACCGCCGATCAGGTCGGTCCAGTGACTGGCGGTGGGCAGGTTCACTGAGGCCAGGGAGACCTGCTGAGGCCGGTTAGTGATGTTGTTGATCGCAAAGATATGCTGGCTGCGATCGATGCTCTGGCGCCAGAGCGCCACGATCTCGTCACCGAGCTGCAGTGAATATTGCGAGGCGTTGGGGTGGAAGGCGCGTTGCTTGCGACGCAGGGCGATCAGCTCCTTCAGACGGTTGAACACCCGGGCGTGGTGGCTCTCCTCATCGGCGAGCTTTTCCTCCAGCTGATCCGCATCCCACTGATGGCGGTTGATAGCGCGGTTGTGCTGGGACAATTCGACGCGGCGGTAGTCGTTTTCGGTGGCCAGGAAGCTGTGGATGTAAAACGCCGGCAGCCCCTCCATCGCCAGCATGATGGTGTGAGCGCAGAGGAAGCGCTCTATCTGGAAGTTGTCTTCGCCGGCCTGGGTGCCGCGCATGGCATCGAACAGCGCCACGTTGATCTCGTAGGGGCGCATCTGCCCGGTGGCCAGGCTGCGCCAGGACACCTTGGCGCCGAAACCTTCCAGCGTGCGCACCAGCTGGTTTACATCGTATTCACTCAGCAGACCTTCCACCGGCCGCAGGCCGATACCGTCATGGGAAGCGATAAAGTTCAGGTAGCAGGTACCTTGCTGGGTGGGCGGCATGGTCATCAGCCAGCTGCGCAGGGCGTAGCTGTTACCGGTGACCAGAGTATTCACCAGCAGCGGTGGCAGCGAGAAGTTATAGATGCTGTGCGCTTCGTTGGCGTTACCGAAGTAGGAGAGGTTCTCCAGGTTCGGAATATTGGTTTCGGTGATGATGATGGCACCAGGCGCGGCGTGCTCAATCAGCAGACGCAGCAGACGGATCATCTCATGGGTCTGCGGCAGGTTGATGCAGGGGGTGCCGAGCTCCTTCCAGAGAAACGCCACCGCATCCAGGCGGAAGATGCGTACGCCATGGTCCAGGTATTTACGCACGATGCCGGCAAACTCCAGCAGCACGTTGGGGTTGGCGAAATCCAGATCCACCTGGTCGTGGCTAAAGGTACACCAGACGTAGCGGGTGCCGTTGATGGTCTCGACCTCTTTTAGCAGCGGCGAGGTGCGCGGGCGTACCACCTGGGAGAGGTCCTGGTCCGGCGATGACAGCCGGAAGTAATCCTGGCCCGGGTCCTTGCCGGCCTTGAAGTTTTCGAACCAGAGACTGCGGCTGGAGCAGTGGTTGATCACCAGGTCCGACATCAGGTCGAACTCACCGGCGATCGCTTCCACGTCACTCCATTCACCCAGTGAATCGTTGACCTCGGCGTAGTTGATAACGGCAAAGCCGTCGTCCGAACTCCAGGGGAAAAACGGCAGAATATGAACCGCCGACACCGATCCGTGCAGGTGCTCGTGGAGGAATCGCTTCAGGGTCTCCAGCGGCTTTTTCCCCTCCCGTACCAGGCTGTCACCGTAGGTGATCAGCAGCACGTCCTTCTCGCTCCACAGGTTTTCATGGGGCGCAGGCGGCTGGCAGCGGCTGGTCAGTTGCATGGCGTTTAGCAGCTGCTCGCCCAGCAGCTCGTTGTTGCTGCCCGGGTAGATGAAATCCAGGTGAGCCAGTACCCGCTGGCGCAGGACGTCGAGGTCGGACTGGCTCATGCAGAAAACTCCTTGGTGTCGGCTTCGACGGCGTCGATAAGCATATCGAAGATATCCGGTATGGCGCTGATGACGCGGTTCCAGGAGGGTATAAACGGCGTTTCCATCGGCTTGCTGAGAAAGTCTTCGCCGGCGCGCATCACGTTGCGGGCGAACATCTCCACGGCCAGCTCTTCATTGTGGATGTCGAAATCCAGGCCGTTGATCAGGGCATCGTTGCGGTAGGTCTCGACAAAATCCAGCGCGATACGGAAGTAGGTTGCCTTCAGCGTGCGGAAGGTCTCGGTGTTGAATACCACGCCCTGGGTGGCGAGCTTGCGGAACATCGACTTGCTGATATCGATCGACATCTTCGACAGCCCCGCCTCAGCGTTTTCCGATGACATCGGCTGGTGTTTGTGGTCGTAGGTGCGGGCGATATCCACCTGACAGATACGGTTGTGGGAGTAGTTGCGGTTCATCTCCGACAGCATGCCCACTTCCAGGCCCCAGTCACTGGGGATGCGGATATCGTTCATTACATCGCGGCGGAAGGAGAACTCGCCCGCCAGCGGATAGCGGAACGAGTCCATGAAATCGAGATATTCCATGGGGCCGACCACCTTTTTCAGCGCGCGGATCAGTGGTGTAACCAGCAGGCGGCTGACGCGGCCGTTGATGCGGCCATCGGCGACGCGTGCGTAGTAGCCCTTGCAGAACTCGTAGTTGAAGTTGGGGTTGGCCACCGGGTAGATCAGTCGGGCCAGCAGGCCGCGGTCGTAGGTAAGAATGTCGCAGTCATGCAGCGCTACGGACTCGCCGCGACCGGTCGCCAGGGCGTAGCCGAGACAGTACCAGACATTACGCCCCTTGCCGGGCTCGCGCGGCGCCAGGTCCAGGTCGTTCAACTGCTGGTCGATGGCGCGCAGGCGCGGGCCGTCGTTCCAGAGTACGCGGTGGTGCTGGGGCAGGCGGTCGAAAAACGCCAATGCCTTGCGGTACTGCTCTTCACTGGCCCGGTCCAGGCCGATAACGATCTCATTCAGGTAGGGGACTTCGCACAAATCGTCCAGTATGCGCGGCAGTGCGGGGCCTTCCAGTTCGGAGTAGAGCGAGGGAAGCACCAGGGACATGGGCCTTCGGCGCCCGTAATGGGTCAACTCTTTTTCCAGCTCCTCGACCGGTCGGTCACAGAGGTTATGCAGGGTGGTGATTACACCATTCTGATAAAAGTCGCCCATACTTTTCTCCTGTACGCGGCTTAACTTATTTGGCAGATGTCCTTATTCGACATCGAATCTGTCCAACAGGGTCTGGATCACTTCGTTCCAGCCGGCCGGTCCCGCGGCTTTGCTGTAGATCACTTCGGGGCCTTCAACCTGGGGTGTTCTGCCTGAGGGGTTCGCTATGATGACGGCGATATCAGCGGCATTGAGCATCGCTTCGTCATTGTGACTGTCGCCCAGGGCGATCACCGTCGGGGTATCGCCGAGCACCGGGCGGTATAGCTGTTTGAGCCGTTCCAGCGCAGCGCCTTTGTCCGCTTCTGCGCCCAGTACGCTGAGAAAGCGCCCACCTTGAAGTGCGTGCAACCCCTGTTGTCTCAGCAGCTCAATGAACTCCCGCTTTTTTTCATCGCTGTCTTTCCACAGCAGCGCTTCGCTGTAACGTCGCTGCGACGCGGCAAGCGCCTCCTCCGCAGTCAGGCCGGTGTTGGCGAGGATCTGTTCGGTGCTCCAGTCGCCAAAGGCTTCGAACTGGAAATCCTTTCGCAGGGGCGCAAGGGTTTTATGCACTTCGTCTATGGGTACGCCCAGAGGCAGTTCCACAAACCCCTCGTCGTAGCTGGCTTGATCGGCGTGCAGATGAATCTGCTGCTCGGGAATACAGATGGCGGAGCCGTTCTCGATGATAAAGGGATCGCTACTGTCGAGTTGGCGGCGCAGAGCAATGAGTTCAGCGCGGGTCTTGCTGGTGTTGGGCACAACGGGAATTGCTGCTGCCCTGCAGCGTTCCAGCGCCGGCCTGGCGGCCTCAAAACTGTAGGTATGGTGATCGAGAAGGGTGCCGTCGAGATCGGTGACGATCAGCAGCGGGGGAGGGGTGGTTATCTGTATAGTTTCGGTCATGGGGTTTTCACCGGCAGCCTTTTACAGGCTGGCAGCTGGTCTCCTGACGGTTTGTTGTTCAGAGAGTTAAGCGATCTTTGTGCCAGATGGCACAAAAATGGCGCTTCCCCCACTGTTTATAACAAGTTCGATGGATAAGTCACACCGGGTACCAAAAACCGCCGGTGCCTCTTTCCGGGGCCGTGAACCTGTCCTGTCATTCTGGTGCACTGGGATGGTGCGTTTTCTGGGGGCTGCATTCCTGGGCGTTTGCGTATTGGCTGAGTAATTACCCCCTGAGTTTGGTATATTCCCGCCCTTGGCCAAAGACTTACACCATCAGGGAGCAACATGTCGCCTTACAATCTTCTTCAGGAAATAGACGCAGCACTGGAAAGCCTTAACCGTTCGGAACGGAAGGTGGCCGACGTCATTCTTGCGGATCCTCAGGCGGCGACGCGTGCATCCATTGCGGTGCTGGCTCGGGCGGCGGATGTCAGCGAGCCCACAGTCAACCGTTTCTGCAAACGCTTCAATACGGCGGGCTTCCCAGATTTTAAGCTGCACCTGGCCCAGTCATTGGCCAGTGGCGTGCCCTATGTCACCCGCAGCGTAGAGCCGAGTGATACCGCGGAACGTTACACGCCGAAAATTTTCGAGGCGACCATGGCCAGCCTGTCGATCGCCAAGGAGCGTATCGATCCCGCCGATGTGAATCTGGCGGTTGATCAGCTGATCCAGGCAAAGCAGATCAATTTCTTCGGCCTCGGTGCCGGTGGCTCCATTGCACTGGATGCTCAGCACAAGTTTTTCCGCTTCAATATTCCGGTCGTTGCATACGATGATGTGCTGATGCAGCGCATGGTTGCTGCAGCGGCGACCACCGGCGATGTGATTGTGATCTTCTCCAACACCGGACGAACCCGCGACCTGGTGGATATCGCCCGCCTGGCGCGAGAGGGCGGCGCTACCGTCATTGGCGTGACGGCGCCAGGATCTCCGCTGGCGGAGCACTGCAGTGTCGTGCTGGGTGTAGAGGAGCCGGAAGACACCGATAACTATATGCCGATGATTTCACGCATCATCCATCTGGTCGTCGTCGATATTCTCGCCACCGGCGTAACGATTCGGCGTGGGCCTGATTTCCAGTCTCACCTCAAGCGGATCAAGGAAAGCCTGAAGGAAACCCGCTACCCGCTGGAGTGATTTCCGCACCGCGACGCCTCCACCTCTGGTATGTTTCAATATCTGCACTGTAAACAGCAGAGCCTTGAATAACTCAAATAACCAGCGGAGGGAGCATGTCATCAGTTATCGTCAACAGCCACACCACGGCCGATGGCCATCGTGTTATGGAAGTTGTGCTTAATGCGGAGCGTTCGCTGAATGCATTGAGTCAACCGATGATCGAGCAGCTCTCACCGCGTCTGGCCGAGTGGGCCGATGATGATAGCGTCCGCGCGGTGATACTACGCGGCGCCGGTGAGAAGGCTTTCTGTGCCGGCGGCGATGTGGTTAGCCTGCATAACCAGATCAAGGATGGCGACCTGGGTGCCCCCAGGCGCTATTTTGAGGCGGAATACCGCCTCGACTACCAGCTGCATATGTTCCCCAAACCGATCATCTGCTGGGCCGACGGCATCGTGATGGGCGGTGGTATGGGGCTGATGAACGGATGTAGCCACCGTGTAGTGACCGAACGTTCTCATCTGGCGATGCCGGAAGTCACCATCGGCCTGTTTCCCGATGTCGGGGCCAGCTGGTTTCTAAACCGCCTGCCGGGAAGGCTGGGGCTGTTTCTGGCGCTCACCGGAAACCCTGTGAATGCGGCCGATGCGCTTTTCCTGGGACTGGCCGACCGTTTTGTCTGTAACGACCGTTACCAGGATCTACTGACACTATTGATAGAGGCCAGCTGGGACAAACTCAGCGCCGATACCGTTGTCTCAACCGTATTGCGGGGGCTGGAAACCGACTCAGAGGTGCAGATGAACCCGCACTCACCGGTGCAGGATCATTTCGACCTGATTCAGGATATTACCGACCAGCCGGATATCCCGGCGCTGGTCGAGGCGCTGTTGGCCGCAGAGACCAATGACAAGTGGATGGAGCGGGCGCAGGCTTCGGTAGGGCACGGCAGTCCGCTGTCGCTGTTTATTATCGAACGGCAATTGCGCAGTTGCCGTTACCTGTCGCTGCGCGAATGTTTCGCGGCGGAGCTGAACCTGGCGGTACAGTGCGGCCTGCACCGGGAGTTTCCGGAAGGTGTCCGCGCGCTGCTGGTAGACAAGGATCGCACCCCGGCCTGGACGTTCACCTCGGTGGGTGAGGTTGATCCCGAGGCGGTGGAGAAGTTCTTTATGCCACTCTGGGACGAAAATCCGCTGCACGACCTGCCGATGCCAGAGCTGGCGCCGCTTTAAAACGCCGAGCTGAAAGAGAATTGAGTGGGTGAGGCGGCACGGTAAGATTTTTGCAGCTAGAGGTAGATAGCGATAGTCTCACTCACTTGATACCCGCGCGGCTTGGCAGGAGGCTGTTCAATGGATAGTCAGATAGATAGTTCAATGAATAGTCAGATAGATAGTTCAATGGACGGTTTGATGGATAGTTTAATGGATCGTCCAATAGACAGTTCAATGGATCTAACCAGACGATGATGCGGCGCGGCTCTCTGTGGGTTTCCCTGCTGTTCACTCTGCTGCTGGCGCTTTCTCCTTGGGAGTCGGCCCTGGCGGTTGAGTCCTGCGCACAGCCTGACGGCATGCAGCCGGTCGCGAGCGGCATTCACTGCAGTGACGCCGGCAGTACCTGTCACGGCGGCCAGTTATCCAGCTGTTGTCAGGTGCTATGTTTGCTCAAGGCGCGTGCGCTGCAAAGCCTGCTAACGCCGGTCATTCCGCTGTCAGGGCACTGGCAGTTGGGTTTTCAGGAATCTCCGCTACCCGGCCATAACCGGCCATTGCTTCACCCTCCTGCTGGTTGAATCTCGTCAGTAACGATGTTCAGCCTTTAAAAGATCAGGAGATTTTATTGTGACCAACCCGACAGAAGCACAGTTAAATACGGAATTTATTCTTAAGCGTCGCCTTAAACTGCAGCAGCCCGCACCGGATCAGCAGGCGCTAAAAGCCGAGCTTGAAGCGTTGACCGGCATGGCGGCGGTTCAGTGGCAAAATGAACGACAGCTGGAGCTTCGCTACGACGCATCCCAGCTGCAGGTTGATCAGGTTATCGAGCTGTTCGGTCAGTCGGGTTTAAGCCTGCAGCAGGGGCGGCTGGCACGGCTGCGTCTTAACTGGTATCGCATGACCGATCGCAACACCTGGGACTCATCGCGGCATGTTCCGCACTGCTGTAATAAATCGCCCAAATAGAAGCCTGAAGTCCGCGGTATTTTAAATCGGATTGCAAAACGCCACATAATTGGATGCTCCGTTTCCAGCGGGAGCATCCGCTTTAAAAGCCGGACTGGATGAAATTACGGCCAGAGTGCACAACCTGTGAGAAGCCGTAATAAAAGGCTTCAGTGTTGGCGCACTAGTCGCTACACTAGGATTTCTCTTATCTCAGGCGACACTCCCGTCGCCGTTAGGATTCAACATCTCTTAACACATGAAAGAAGACGATATTACTGCCTATCTGCAGCAGTTTTCGCTCGATCAGCTGGAAGAAATTCAGCAGCTGGTAGAGAAGAAAGCAGAAGAAAAGAAACGTCGCCAATCGGAACGCGTGCGCTCACACAGCAGTTTCCCGCCCTCGCCACCCAAGGACATAGCTGCACTTGCAGAAGCTGCAGACCTGGACATCAGTGGTTTGATGCGGGATATCGGTCGCCGTAAACGCTGATTCATGCGTCACCATACTGCTACGCCGCAACGGACAGTCTGATCCGTTGCGCAGCCTTGTATCGCTCACCTTTTTTCAGTCTGTGCGTTTTGCGACAAAACGGTTCGTTTTGTCTTGTTGTTGGTTTTTCAACCTTAGTGACAAAACCTTAAGTGGCTGAAATATAAGAAAAAGCTTCGTGGAACGAGGTTTGCACCTGTCTAACTGACAATCCAGTTGGATTACAGGGGTAAACCAGATGAAGCACGCTAAGCGCAAGGTCGTCATTAACGACACCACGCTGCGGGATGGAGAACAGACCGCAGGGGTGGCCTTCAATGCGGAGGAGAAAATCCGCATTGCCGCTGCGCTTGCCCACGCCGGTGTACCCGAACTGGAGATGGGTATTCCCGCCATGGGGGCGGCAGAGCGTGAGGTGATGCGCGCCATCGCAGCGGAAAACCTCGGCGCCCGGCTGATGGCCTGGTGTCGGATGTGTGATAACGACCTCTACTCCGCTCTGGGTACCGGGGTCGACCTGGTTGATCTTTCCGTGGCTGCGTCCGATCAGCAGATTGCGCACAAGTTGCGTCGCGATCGCGCTTGGGTTTTAGAGCAGGTCGACCGCCAGGTGCGTAAGGCGCTGGATCTCGGCTTTGAGGTCTGCCTTGGCTGCGAGGATGCCTCCCGCGCCGATCTCGATTTTCTGCGCCAGATGATCGCCGTGGCCGAAAAGGCCGGCGCCCGGCGTATCCGCTACGCCGATACCCTCGGTATTCTCGAACCTTTCACTGTCCTCTCCCAGATGCAGACCCTCAGGGCGCATACCGATCTTGAGATCGAAATGCACGCTCATGATGACCTGGGTCTCGCGACCGCCAATACCCTGGCCGCCGTCATGGGGGGCGCGACCCACATCAACACCACCGTTAACGGTCTCGGCGAGCGTGCCGGCAATGCTGCGCTTGAAGAGGCTGTGGTGGGGTTGCACCAGCTCTACGGTATCAATACTGGCGTCGATATCGCCCAGCTGTCGAGTCTCTCCAGTCTGGTGGAGCTGGCCTCTGGTCGTGCCGTTCACTGCCAGAAAAGCGTGGTGGGCAGCCATGTTTTCACCCACGAGTCGGGGATTCACACCGACGGTCTACTGAAAGATTTCCGCAATTATCAGGGGCTCGATCCCGTCCTGCTCGGCCGCTCTCATGAGCTGGTGCTGGGCAAGCACTCGGGAACGAGCGCCGTAATCCACGCCTATGCACTGCTCGGCATCAACCTGGCCCGCGAAGACGCCAGTGGAGTGTTGGAGCAGATCCGCGATTTTGTTACCCGTACGAAAAAGGCTCCCACTCCCGCGGAGCTGCAACAGCTGCACTTGAATACTCTTAACGCTGAAGGAGGACTTCACTATGAAGCCGGAAACTGAACGCACCGAAGAGAACAAACGTCATCAGGCTGAAGACCAGCATGCGGCGGCGATGAAACGCCACCTGGTGCTGAGTGGATTTGTCATGGGGCGCTGTGTGCCTGTGGCTCACCCCGTCCATCGCCGTCCCGGCAAGTAAGGGCGCTGCCATGAACGCCGGTCTCAACACAGCTCCGATGGTGAAAAAGAGTCTCTTCGCCACCTGGAAAGAGGATGTCGGGTGCGTCTTTCAGCGCGACCCGGCGGCCCGTAACAGGTTTGAGGTGCTGACCACTTACCCGGGAGTGCATGCCGTGATCATGCACCGGCTGGCGCACCGGCTCTGGTGCGCGAACTGGCGTTACCCGGCGCGGCTGATCGCCTACATGGTGCGGTTGCTGACCAACGTGGATATTCATCCCGGAGCCAAGGTGGGTGACCGGCTGTTTATCGACCATGGCGCCTGCGTGGTGATCGGTGAGACGGCGATTGTCGGCCACGACGTGACGCTTTACCACGGCGTGACACTGGGCGGCACCAGCTGGAACAAGGGGCGGCGTCATCCCACGCTGGGCGACCGGGTGCTGGTGGGCGCCGGGGCCAAGGTACTGGGGCCGATCACTATTGCCAATGACGCCAGGGTCGGAGCCAACTCCGTGGTGGTTCAGGATGTGCCCGAAGGCAGCACCGTGGTGGGGATACCGGGGCGTATCGTCTCGGATCAGCCCGCCAACAGCGGGGAGCACGGCATTAACCTGAATCACCACCTGATTCCCGATCCGGTGGGCCGGGCGATTGCCTGTCTGCTGGAACGGATCGACAACCTTGAGGCGCGGCTGGAAAGCGAAGGGCGTCTTGAGCCGGACTACCAGGCCAGTTTCTACAGCAACTGTTCGCCGGCGAGCGACATCTGTGAGAAAGATTGCGCCGGTGGTCAGAAACACTTTTCCTGAGGAAGACTGAGATGGACCTGCACGATTTCGACGTTAACGATCTCTACTTCGAAACTCCGCCCGACGCGAGCGTGCTGGCCCTGATTGAGCAGGCCTCCGAGGCGTACAGCGAGGGTGGAGCGGAACCCTTTCTTCTCAAGGCCCAGGAGCTGGCGCCGGAAAACCTGATGGTTCAGGTCGCGCTCTATCGCTTCTACTACTACCAGCACCGCTATGCCGACGCGCTGGATACCGCCGAGTGCGCTATCAACCTTTCAGGACGGCTGTTCGGCTACCGCGGTCACTGGCGTCAGATGACGCTGGAGATCCTCGCCCACGGCATGATGCAGTCATTCAGCATGGTGCGCTTTTATCTGCTGGCGCTGAAAGGCTCGGGGTACCTGCAGCTGCGCATGGGAGAGGTGGAGTCGGGTATCGAGCGGCTCGAAAAGGTGCAGGAACTGGACACAGCCGATCGCCTCAACGTAAGGATGCTGCTCGAGGTGGCCTACAACCGCATGGGAATCTACTCACTGTCACAACGCCTGAGCGCGTAAGGGGGAAGGGTTATGAGCGACTTCGAATTTATTGAAGATCTGGAAGAGCTGAGCTCGGCCGAAGAATTTCTCGAATACTTCGAGATTGAGTTCGATCCCAAGGTCGTGATGGTCAACCGCCTGCACATCATGCAGCGCTACCACGACTATCTGCAAAAGATGGAAAAGGCCGGCAACCTGCCCGCAGAAGAAGCAGCGTTGAAGGACGCTTATCAGCAGATGCTTGGCCAGGCATACCAGGATTTTGTCGAGTCTGATGCGATCACTGAAAAGGTGTTCAAGGTATTCCGCATGCATGAGCCACAGACCACCTTTGTTCCGCTTGATCAGCTGTTGGGGTCCTGAGGCCTATGCGTCCGAGATACGAATACGGCGACTCCGTGCGCCTGATCCGTAATGTGCGCAATGATGGCACCTATCCCGGAATGGAAGTGGGCGAGCTGTTGCTGACACGTGGGGCTACCGGGGTCGTCTATGACGTGGGTACTTACCTGCAGGATCAGTTGATCTATCGCGTCCACTTTCTCGACAAGGACAAGACGGTGGGCTGCCGTGAAGAAGAATTGATTCCGGCGGACGCGCCCTGGGTGCAGAACCGTTTTGAATTCCGCGACAAGGTGCGCGTGCGCTGTACCCTGAAAATGGATGGCGAAGTGATCGCCAGTGCCGGCGATGTGGGTGAAGTCGAGAATGTTCTCCGTGACGGCGATGGCGGCAGCGATATTCATTACAACATCTACATCAACGGACAGGCGATCGAAATTCCCGAGGTGGCGTTGCAAGCCGCTGAACCGGAGGAGCAGACAGATGAGCCTCAGCACTGATAACCCTCATGCGGTTTATGCCCTTTTCAAGCTGGCATGGAGCCAATATGAATGCGCCCCCAGCGATCTGACGGGAGAGCAGGCGAGTGAAGCGGCCGCGCGGGTCGCGCATCAATTGAATATCGAAAGCGCCATTCTTTACGCCGACGAGAATCAGGGGATTGTGGTTCCCGAATCCCAGGTTGAATCGGCGGTGAAAGAGATCCAGGCCCGGTTTCAGAACTACGCCTCGTTTATCCAGGCTCTGGAGCAGGCTGATCTCACCCAGGAGCTGTTGCGCCAGGGGCTGCGCCGTGAGTTGCAGGTCGAGGCGGTACTCGACCGCGCCTCCCTGGGCCAGGTTGAAGTCAGTGAAGAGGATGCTGAGCTGTTCTATTACCTCCATCCCGAGCGCTTTGCGGTGAGTGAAAAGCGCCAGGTGCGACATATTCTGATTACCGTCAACGAGGACTACCGGGAAAACGGTGAGGTCGAGGCGCTGAAGCGGATCAACATGATTCGCGAGCGGGTTGTGGCAAAGCCATCCCGGTTCGAGGAGCAGGCGCAAAAGCACTCGGAGTGTCCAACGGCGCTTCATGGTGGCCTGGTCGGCACGGTGGAGCGCGGCAAGCTGTTTCCCGAACTGGATGCGGTGCTGTTCGCAATGAAAGCTGGCGAAATCAGTGAGCCGGTGCGTTCGGAACTCGGTTTTCATCTTCTGCTCTGCGGTGATGTCGAGCCGCCGCGCCAGGTTCCTCTGGCGGAAATCCTACCCAAACTGCGGCAGAGCCTCGAGGAGCGGCAGCGCTCCCAGTTCCAGCGTCAGTGGATCGCTGAACAGGTTCGTCGTCTGAACACACCGGCCAAGGTGGTTAACGCATAACCAGGGGTGAACGCATGACCGAAAAATCCAAGCTTAACTGCTCGTTCTGTGGTGTCGAACAATCCGCCGATACGCCGTTGATCTCCGGCAACGACGGTTACATCTGCTCCGCCTGTGTGGAGCTGGCGCATCAGGTCGTTAACAGCTGGGGCCAGAGTGCCAAGCGGGCCGATCTGGCTGAGTCATTGCTGGCGCCCAAGGAGATCAAGTCGCATCTGGATGACTATGTCATCGGCCAGGATGGAGCCAAGGAGATCCTCGCGGTTGCTGTGTATAACCACTACCAGCGGCTGCTCAATACTGGCAAGAGTGAAAGCCTGCATGATCCGGATCTGGCGGTGGAGTTGGAGAAGTCCAATGTGCTGATGGCCGGACCATCCGGCACCGGTAAAACCCTGCTGGTGAAAAGTCTGGCGCGGGTGATCGGCGTACCTTTCGTCGTGGCCGATGCCACCACGCTGACCCAGGCGGGTTACGTCGGTGATGATGTGGATACCATTTTGCGTCGCTTGGTGGACGCCGCCGATGGCGATTTGCAGCGCGCCCAATGGGGCATCGTTTATATCGATGAAGTAGACAAACTGGCCAACAAGGGTGGTGGCGCCACCGCAACCCGGGATGTGTCCGGGGAGGGTGTACAGCAGGCGCTGCTGAAAATGGTGGAGGGCAATGAGGTCAAGCTGCCCAAGAGCGGACGTCGTCATGAGAACGCAGAAGAGATCATCGATACCACCAATATCCTATTCATCGTCGGTGGCGCCTTCCCGGGGCTGGAGGAGCTGGTGCGCCAGCGTCTGAAACCGAAAAAGGGCGGTATCGGCTTCCAGGCCGCATTTGCCGAAGATCCGGAGCATACCCACGATCAACTGCTGGCTGCACTGCAGCCGGATGACCTCCAGGGGTTTGGCCTTATCCCTGAGTTTATCGGCCGCTTCCCGGTGATCACCTTCCTGCATGAGCTGGATGCAGACGCGTTGGTACGTGTGCTCAAGGAGCCGCGCAACTCGCTGGTCAAGCAGTACACCCAGCTGTTCGCTTACCAGGGCGTGGAGCTGACCTTTACCGAAGAGGCTCTCAGTCGCATCGCTGAACTGGCCTGCACCCGTGGCACCGGAGCCCGTGGGCTGCGCTCGATCATGGAATCGGTACTGCGCCGTACCATGTACGAAATGCCGTCCAATCCTCAGTTGAAGAAAGCGGTGGTTGATCGTGAGCAGGTGGATGATGCCAGTGAACTGATCGTGCGCGAGGTGCTCGGTGAGGACGAGGGTATCGAGGTCTCCATGGACAGCGAAACCTCAGCCAAGGAAAGCGCACGATAGGCGCTCGGCCTTGCTGGTGAACAGCCCGGTATGGAAATACCGGGCTGTTTTCGTTTGATCAATCACGTTTTCAGGTTTTGAATCTGCGTCGAAACTCATCCGGCGTGACGCCTATATGCCGTTTAAACATGGCGATAAAAGCACTGGCGCTGGAGTAGCCAAGTCCCAGAGCGACGCTCTCGACCTTCTCACCCGCCTCGAGCCTGGGCATCGCCTTGACCAGGCGTAACCGCTGTTTCCAATCTGCAATCGACATACCCAGTTCACGTCTGGCCCTGCGCATCAGTGTGCGTTCGGTGGTGTGTGACAGTGCCGCCAGTTGGTCGAGAGGGCGATTATCGCCCGGCTGTCTTTCCAGCAGTGCCAGAACCGGTGCCAGCATAGGGTCCTGGGAGGTTGGTAGATAAGTGTCCAGCGGCGCGGAGCTGGAGAGTTGATCCACCAGGACACGCAGCATTCGCGCCTGTTGATCCGAGTAAGGCGGTGTTATCGGGTGCTCCCTGAGATGGCTCAGCAGCGCGCAGACCAGAGGGCTGACATGGAGCGCGCAGGGCTGGTCGGGGAAACTGTGCATCAGCTCACCTGAGATGTAGAGCGAGCCATGCACAGACCCATAGCGGCTCAGCCCCTGATGCTCCTGGTTGGCTGGCAACCAAAGGCCGTATCGGGGCGGGGCAAGGTAGGTTTTTCCTTCTACGCAAACCTCCATCACTCCGCTGAACGAGTAGACAAATTCGCCCCAGGCATGGGTGTGCGCGGGGTAAGCGGAATTGTCCGGAACGCAGGCGGTACGGAAAAACACTGGCGTGTGTGGGCCGGGTTTAAAGCTCGGTGCAACCAGTTCGGGGCTGGGAAAAGCCATAAAAATACTCTGTCACTTTGTCGGTAGCTTTTGTCAGGATAACGTTATATCCATGATTAATGACAGTGCCAGAATTCAACCCTTTGCTCGCTGGAGATAGGGTCGATGGAAAGGCGCGGGTTGATTGATGGTCAGGCGATGGGGTTGATGCTGCTGTTTTGCCTCTGTCTGGGTATGCAGCATGTGGTGTTGAAACTCGCAGGTCCTGATGTGGCGCCGGTGTTGATGCTGGCGCTGCGCTCGGGGATCGCAGCCGCGTTGGTGATCGGATACATGAAATGGACTCGCGAACCGCTCGATCTTTTCGGGCGCAACTTGCGCCCAGGGCTCGCGGTCGGAGTGCTGTTCACGCTCGAGTATCTCTTTCTTGGTGAGGCCCTGCGATATACAACGGCTTCTCACGCAGTGGTGTTCATGAATGCCTCGCCGGTTTTTTCAGCGTTAATTCTTCATTTCCTGGTCCGGGAGGAGCGAATGGCTGCGCTCCAGTGGTTGGGCATCCTGTTGGCCTTTGGAGGTATAGCGCTTGCGTTTCTCGGCCAGTCGGACGGGCCAATAGCCGTGCCTGATATGCTTTGGGGGGATTTTCTGGCGTTACTGGCCGGGTTCTGCTGGGCATTTACCACGGTGATTATCCGAGCATCCCGTCTGGCACATAGTTCTGCCCGCCAGACTCTGCTTTATCAATTGCTGGTGGCATTCCTGCTGCTGACAGCTGCAGCAGGGCTAAGTGGCCAGTGGGGTTTTAATCCGACCCTGCGCGCTTTTGTCAGCCTGGGCTTTCAGGCGGTTATCGTATCTTTTGGCGCGTTCATGATCTGGTTCTGGCTGATTCGGCATTACCATGCATCTCGCATCGGTGTGCTGGGCTTTATGACGCCGCTTTTCGGTGTCGTGCTGGGCCGCCTTATTCTTGATGAGCCCATTGCCCTCAGCTTTCTGTTCGGCGCCTTGCTGGTGGTACTTGGAATCCTGTTGGTGAACGGTCACTGCTGGTTAAAGCGGTTGCTTGTTCGGCATCGCCCGGTGGCCTGATTATCCCGCTTTGGTCATGGTAAGCGGCGAGGAAATCACAGAAGATAAGAAGCACCTTATATGTAATAGAGTGATCGGTTGAATGGATCTTCATGACCTGAAGCTCAAGCTTAAAGACCCTTTCCCCATCGTTGTGATTGAAACCCATGATGAGCGCCGCGTGGTCGAGTTGTTGCGCAGGGCAACCTTTGAAGACCGCTCTTTGGGAACCCTTAGAATCTGGAGTGTCGCCGAGGGGCTTGATCTGGGATTGGGTGATTCCTCCAGTTGGCAGCTGGAAGGGATCGAAACCCGAAGTGCGGAAGCTGATCTGACCGATCCGCTGGAGATGCTGAAAAAGGTTAAGGAACAGCTGAAAAACGCTGTGCTGTTGCTGCCTGATTTTCATCATTACCTAACTAATCCGGCCGTACTCAGGCTGGTGAAAGAGATCGCCCAGCAATATTTCGTCAATCACACCGTGCTGGTGTTTGTCAGTCACGCCTTCGAGGTGCCCGCCGAGATCGAGCGGATGTGCACTCACTTCGAGCTTTCCATGCCTTCGGTCGAAGAGATTACCGCTCTGGTGAGGAAAGAGGCGCGAGCCTGGTCAGAGGCGTCCAAGGAGAAACTCAAGGGTGATACCCAGGCGGTGGACCTGTTGATCCGTAACCTGGTAGGGCTGACCGAAGCGGACGCGCGCCGCTTCATCCGCAGTGCTATCCATGATGATGGTGCGATCACCCATAGCGATATCAAGGCGGTGATGGATGCCAAGTACCGTATGCTTTCCAGCGGCGGTGCGATCAGCTACAGCTTTGATCTGGCTGATTTCGCCCAGGTGGGCGGCTTTGCCAAGCTGAAAGCCTGGCTGGAGCTGCGCAAACCCTTTTTCCTCGACGCCGGCAAAAGCAATGGCTTTGATCTGCCCAAGGGGGTGATGCTGATCGGTGTGCAGGGCTGTGGCAAGAGTCTGGCCGCCAAGGCGGTTGCCGGTGTTTGGGGCGTGCCACTGTTGAAGCTGGACTTTGGCGCCCTGTTTAACAAATACATCGGTGAGACCGAGAAGAATCTGCGCGAAGCGCTGAAGTCGGCAGAGATGCTGGAACCCTGCGTGCTCTGGATGGATGAGATCGAAAAAGGGATCAACTCCGGACAGGATGAATCCGGCACCTCAAGCCGGGTGTTAGGCGCACTGCTGACCTGGATGGCAGAAAACCGGCGTCGTGTTTTTGTGGTCGCCACGGCCAACGATATCGAAAAACTGCCGCCGGAGCTGCTGCGCAAAGGACGCCTGGATGAGATCTACTATGTTGACCTGCCGGATCGCAACGCCCGACAGCAGATCTTTGCTGTGCATCTGGAAAAGCGTGGGCAACCCGTCGCGGAATTTGCGCTTGAAAAGCTGGCCGAGCGGGCGGTGGATTTTTCCGGGGCTGAGATCGAGCAGGCGATTGTTTCCGCCGGGTATTGGGCCCATGCGCAGGGTGAGCCTCTTAATACAGAGCACATTCTGCGTGAAATAGATAATACCCAGCCTTTGGCGGTCGTTCGTGCCGAGTCGGTCGCAAGCCTGCGTCACTGGGCTAAAGGGCGAACTGTCTCTGTCGACTGACAGAATCAATGAAAAGGTTGGTGGCATTTCGGCCGCTAATATATCCGGGTTGGACAGGTGTTTGTATATTAACCAGTGGTTGCTGTGCTTGGCTGAAAACTCTTGATAATTAGTCGCTTAAGCCTGGAAATTCTTTGACATAAAAACTGGGCACGGTTATATATTTCAGAGAGTCCTTACATAAAGCAGGACTAACACCGCCGCTCACTGACCGTTATGCAGGTTTGTTAAAAAACGTTTTCGGGTCGGTGAAGTTTAGATGAATGGAGTCATCCATGGCTGTACGCGAGGCCGCTTACAAAAAGCGAATTCAGGATGAGCTAAGTGTGCGCCAGTCCTCTCATTTTTTATTTCTCGGTCGAGCCGTGAGACGGCTTCTTCCTCCTGTTTGTAGCTACCCAATCAGTTCTCCAGTTGGAATGGCTGCTTTGCGGTTTGTTATCTATGCTGTTTCCTATGTCGGGCCGGGCGCTCGGGAAAACCAGGGAACTCAGTGATCATGCAATAATTTGTGCTAACAAGGTTTTCTATCGACGTTAAATACTGACTGCCTTCCAACGTTGACGTATTCAAAATATCGCATGGAACGGTGAACGGGCTGAAAATACAAAGGGTGATGGAATAGATGAATAGGCTAAAAAGGATAAAAAGGCTGGACGTCTGGGCGGTCAATGGATCTGCAAAAGTGCTGACTCTCTTGTCTCTCGCGCTCGCGTCACCCAGTGTATTTGCTCAAAGTGCGGATGAGCTGGCTAAAAAGCTGGCGAACCCCGTCTCCAACCTGGTCAGTGTTCCCTTTCAGTTCAATTTCGATTTTGGCGGCGGCATCGACGATGACGGTTTTCGTTCCACGCTGAATATCCAGCCGGTTATCCCTTTCAGCCTCAACGATGACTGGAACCTGATCTCCCGCAGCATCATGCCCTTGGTTTACCAGGAAGACTTCGTTGACGATGACGGTCTGAGCCAGTACGGCACTGGCGATCTGGTACAGAGCTTCTTCTTTTCTCCCAAAGAACCAACCTCGAACGGACTGATCTGGGGTGTCGGCCCCGTCATCATGGCGCCGACCGCCAGCAACGACAGCCTGGGTTCGGAAAAGTGGGCGGCGGGCCCCACCGGCGTAGTGCTCTATCAGCATGGCCCCTGGACTTACGGCACCCTGGCTAACCACTTGGAGAGCTTCGCCGGTGAAGATAACCGCGCCGATGTCAGTGCGACCTTCGTGCAGCCGTTTATTAACTACGGGGCCGGCGGTGGTCTGACCTACGCATTGAACCTGGAAGCAACTTATAACTGGGAGACGGAACAGGAATCGGTACCGATGAACATGATGGTCACCAAAGTGATGCAGCTGGGCAACCAGACGGTCAGCATCGGCGGCGGTGCCAAGGCTTACCTGGCGGGTCCGGATAATGGCCCGGACTGGGGGCTGAGATTCGTCTTTACGATGTTGTTCCCCAAATAAAGGGTTCTAAAAGCAAGTTGCTCTAGAAACATGTTGTTCCTGAAGCAAGTTGTTCCTGAAGGTAAGTTGTTCCTGAAATAAGTTGTATCTAACGCAAGGTTTACACGCTGCGAAGAGAGCAGTCTCGTAGCTCAATAGCGAGTGAGTGAGATATTCACGGAGGATTCATGAAAACCATAACGAACCTGAAACGGCTCTGTGGGGTAGCGCTGGTCGCAACCGGTCTAACGGTAACGCCCCTGGTGCAGGCGGCCGAAGAGAGTGAAAAGCCCAATATCCTTGTGATCTGGGGTGATGATGTCGGCATGTGGAATATCAGCGCCTATCACCGCGGCATGATGGGGGGCTCCACGCCGAACATCGACAGCATCGCCGATGATGGCATGATCTTTATGGATCATTATGCTCAGGCATCCTGCACAGCTGGCCGCGCGGCTTTCCTACTGGGGCAGTATCCGATGCGAACCGGCCTTAGCACCGTGGGCCTGCCGGGTGCAAAAGAGGGAATTCAGGATTCCGATCCTACCTTGGCGCAGATGCTCAAGGCTCAGGGTTACACCACCGGCCAGTTTGGCAAAAACCACCTGGGTGACCGGGATGAGCACCTGCCAACCAACCACGGCTTCGATGAGTTTTACGGCATCCTCTATCACCTTAATGCCGGCGAATATGAAGAGCAGTACGACTATCCCAAGGATAAGGAGACCCAGGAAAAGTTCGGCCTGACCCTGCGCGGTATCACCCACTCCAAGGCGCTGCCTGACGGTGGCCAGGAGATCGAAGATCTGGGGCCGTTCGGCAAAGAGGTTCAGCGCACTATGGACCAGGATGTACTGGAACAGTCCAAGCGCTTTATCACCGATGCTGTAAAAGCGGGCACTCCGTTTTTCGTCTGGCACAACACCACCCGCATGCACTACCAGACCAACCTGAGCCCCGAGTATGACGGCGTTACCGGTTACGGGATCTATGCCGATGGCATGAAAGAGATGGACGACGATGTCGGCGAGCTGCTGGGGCTGCTGGATGAGCTGGGCGTAGCTGATAACACCATCGTCATGTTCTCTACCGATAACGGTGCCGCCTCCAACTCCTGGCCGGATGGCGGTAACCAGCCGTTCCATGGCGAGAAAGGCGTTGGTGGCTGGGAAGGTGGCTTCCGCGTGCCGATGGTCGTTAAGTGGGATGGACATATTCCGGCAGGCGTAGCCACCGGTGAATTCATGACCATGGAAGACTGGATGCCGACACTGATGTCCTGGTTGGGCGAGAAAGATCTCAAGGAAGATCTGCTCGACGGCAAGAAGATCGGCGGTAAGAGTTTCAAGGTTCATCTGGATGGTTATGACCAGAGCGACCTGCTGCTGAACAACGGCAAAACCAAACGCAAGGACTTCTACTACTTCACCGAAACCACCTTCCACGGTATGCGCTGGGGAGACTGGAAACTGATCTTCACCGATCAGGAAGAGTGGTTCCGTGCAACTCAGGAAGGGATGACAAGCCCCTACATCATCAACCTGAAGCTGGATCCTTTCGAGCGCTTCGTTGAAGCACGTGGTTACGACGAGTGGGCGGAAAACCGCAGCTGGATCCTTGGCCCGGCCGGTAAGCAGATTGCCGAGTTCGTGCAGACCTTCAAGGATTTCCCGCCGAGCCAGACAAGCATGTCCACTTCGGTGGACGCTGTAAGCACGATGATCAATCAGCAGGCGATGAGCCGGTGATCGATCGCAGCCATTAAACTGGCTAAAGAACAGACCCGAGCCGGGAGCGGCCGGGTCTGTTCCTCTTTATTTCGCCGCAAGCAGTAGATTGAGTAGTTAATGAAAAGAAAAGACTGGTTAAATGGACTTATTCTCTCCCTGCTGCTGTCTGCAGGTTTTATTCAGACAGGGATAGGCAATGCAGTAGCCAGTGAACAAACTGCTGACAGCGAAACTGCCGCGGCCGATTCTGGATCAAGTTCGGCGGCGACCGACGCGATCAAAAATGCCACCTACGTCGGTGGCGAAACCTGCGCCCAGTGCCATGAGCAGGAGCACAAGGACTGGAGCGGTTCCTACCACGATCTGGCGATGCAGCCTGCCAACGATGAAACCGTGTTGGCCGATTTCAACGATACCCGTTTCGATTATTTTGGTATCACCTCTGAATTCTATAAGCGCGACGATACCTTTTACGTCAAGACCGACGGCCCCGATGGCCGGCTGACCGAGTATCCGATTGCTTACACCTTTGGCGTCTACCCCCTGCAGCAGTATCTGATTGAGTTCGCCGGTGGACGCCTGCAGGCGCTCAATATTGTCTGGGATACCCGCACAGCAGAAGAGGGTGGTCAAAAGTGGTTCCACCTCTACCCCGATGAAAAGATCACCGCTGACGATGAGCTGCACTGGACAGGTCTGTACCAGAACTGGAACTACATGTGCGCCGATTGCCACTCCACCGACCTGCAGAAAAACTACCGGCTGAGCAGTGATACCTTCGATACCACCTGGAGCGACATCGATGTCAGTTGCGAAGCCTGTCACGGTCCGGGCTCGGAACACCTGCGCTGGGCGCAAAATGCAGACCTGAAAGATTCGACCCCCAACCAGGGGTTCCCGGTCAGCTTCGATGAACGCGAAGAGGTCGCCTGGACGATTAATCCGGAAACCGGCATCGCCGAGCGTAATAAACCGAGAACCACGCAGAAAGAGATCGAGACCTGCGCCACCTGCCATTCGCGCCGTTCAACAGCGCACCCCGGCGCCCGCCCCGGCGATCCGTTGCTGGATCACTTCCAGGTGAGTCTGCTGGATGATCCGCAGCTTTATCATGCGGACGGTCAGGTCAACGGTGAGGTCTATGTCTACGGCTCATTCGTTCAGAGCAAGATGTACCAGGCGGGAGTGACCTGCACCGACTGCCACCAGCCGCATAGCCTTAAGCTGCGCGCCGACGGTGATCAGGTCTGTGCTCAGTGTCATCTGCCAAGCAAGTTCGATACCGAGTCCCATCATATGCACGAGCCGGGCTCAGAGGGCGCCAGCTGCCGGAACTGCCATATGCCGGCGAAAAACTTCATGGTGAATGACTCCCGCCGTGATCACAGCTTCCGTATTCCGCGCCCGGACCTTTCGGAAACCCTGGGTGTACCCAATGTCTGTACCGCCTGCCATGACGACAAGTCCAATGAGTGGGCGGCCAAAATCCTGAGTGAAAAGTTCGGCGAGCCTGATCAGAACCACTATGCCCATGCGTTGGCAGCGGGGCGGATGGGCAGCCCTCATGCAGAAGCACTGCTGTCGAAACTGATACTTGATAAGACCCAGCCGGAAATCGCTCGTGCCACGGCGGCAACGATGCTGCCGGACTACCTGTCGCAGCAGTCTGCGCAGGTGCTGCAGATGGTGGCGCAGAGCGATGAGCCGCTGCTTGGGCTGGGGCTGTCGTCAGCCGCTGAAAGGATCCCCGCGCAGTACCGGCCGATCTTTACCGTGCCTCTTCTTTACGATGATAGTCGTATAACCCGTGGTCTTGCGGCGCAGTCCATGGTCGGGTTGCCGCTGAACCAGTATCCGGATGAGGTGAAAACGCGTTATGAGGAAGGCCTTGATGATTTTGTTCATGCCAACCAGTTCAACGCCGACCGGCCCGAAGCGCTGACTAACCTGGCGAATTTCTACGCGCGCCAGGGACTGACGACCGGTGCGGAGGAGTATTACCAAAAGGCGATCGTCAAGGCGCCGCATTACCTGCCGGCGCAGGTGAATCTCGCCGAGCTCTATCGTAACCAGGGCAATGAAGCCCGAGCTCGTGAGGTGCTTTTTGCGGCGCTGGAGCAGGTGCGCGAAACAGCGGTAGTGCAGCATGCATTGGGGCTCTCTTACGTACGTGAAAAGCAGATGGACAAGGCGCTCGAGCATCTAGGGCTGGCGGCGCAGTCACCAGGTTCACCGGCGCGCTATATTTATGTCTACGGCGTCGCGCTGGACTCCGTCGGCCAGGGCGAACAGGCGGAGAGTGTTCTGGAGCAGGGGCTTAAGTCCTACCCCGGAAATGTCGAGATTCTCTCCGCTCTGGTTTCGATCAACACAAAACTGGGCAATACGGAAAAAGCACGCAGATATCAGCAGCAACTGGGGCGCTGATGGGGCGGGATCGATCCGTTCCTTACTACCCGAGACTGCCCTGATGAAACGGGATGGCTCAAATTCAAAGGTACTTGATATGAATGGACGCAATACTCTGGCTGCATTAACCCGCAAACTCCCGGCTGTTGAATCTACGGCCTTCAAAGCTGCGCTGCTGGCCAGTACCATCGGTGTCGCCGCACCGGCCTGGGCGGCATCTGCCGACCCGCTGCCGTCCTGGAACAGCGGCGCGGCGAAAGACTCGATCATCGAGTTTGTCGATAACGTGACCGATCCTGAGTCGGGGCAGTATCTGCCGCCGGCTAAACGTATCGCTACTTTTGATAATGACGGCACGCTCTGGTCGGAAAAGCCGCTCTATTTTCAATTCTATTTCGCACTCGATCGTCTCAAAGCTATGGCGCCGGAACATCCTGAGTGGCAAACCACCGAGCCCTTTGCCTCCTATCTTGCCGGTGATGTCGACAAGATGGTGGCCCATGGCGAAGAGGGTGTACTCAAGGTGGTTGCCGCAACCCATGCCGGCCAGACCACCGAAGAGTTCAGGCAGGCTGCCGAGCAGTGGCTGAAAACAGCCCGTCATGGCAGTACCGGGAAGCTGTTCACCGAGATGGCGTTCCAGCCGATGCTGGAGCTGCTGGATTATCTGCGTGAGAGCGATTTTAAAACCTTTATCGTCTCCGGCGGTGGCGTCGATTTTATCCGCTCCTTTGCTGAAGAGGTTTACGGTATCCCGCCCTATCAGGTGGTTGGTTCCAGTATTAAAGCCACCTACGAAGTACGAGACGGCAAGCCGGTTATGGTGAAACAGCCGGAAATCGCCTTTGTCGATGATAAAGAGGGTAAGCCGGTAGGGATCCATCAATATATCGGTGCCCGCCCGGTGCTCGCGTTCGGTAATTCGGATGGCGATTACCAGATGCTGGACTGGGTGACCTCCGGCGAAGGGCCGAGCCTTGGTCTGCTGCTGCATCATACCGACCCTCTGCGCGAGTGGTCCTATGACCGCAAATCTCTGGTAGGGACCCTGGACCGCGGGCTGGATGATGCGGGCGAGAAAGGTTGGGTGCTGGTTGATATGAAACAGGACTGGAACAGTGTCTATCCCGTAAAACCGGCAGATCCGGCCCAGGCCCAATTGTTCGATCACAGCTGGCAGATCGAATATATCGAGGGGCGCGGAGTTGTCGATAACAGCCCGGCTGCTATCGATTTTGCGCTGGATGCCAGGGTTGCCGGTAATTCCAGCTGCAACAGTTTTAGCGGCCAGTACAGCATAGAGGGGGGCGATCTCTCCTTCGGGCAGCTGGTTTCAACTCGCCGCGCCTGTATCGACTCACTGATGGACCAGGAAAATCGTTTTCTCGATGCCCTGGGCCGGGTGCAGCAATGGCATATCAGTCCCGAAGGCTGGCTCTTCCTCATGGATGAGACCGGTTACGTAATCATGAGAGCTTCGGCCCTCTCGAAAGAGGCGAGTGAATGATGAATAGGATAGCGCTGAAAAGAAGAGTTCTGACGACTGCTGTTGCTGCCGGTTTAATCGTCGTGCAGGGCGCTTCGAGCGTCTATGCCGAAGAGGGCGGCGCGGGCCACTACGTACCGGGGGCTTTGGCGACGATCATCGATCTTCCGCCCAACAAGCCCGGTATGGTGTTCGAGACCGCCTACCTGAACTACGAAGGTGACGTGGGCACCACCCTGGCGGGCGGTCTGCTCAGTACCGATCTTGAAGCGGAGAGCGACGCGCTGCTGCTGGGCGGCTTCTATACCTTTGAGCAAAAGGTGCTGGGGGCCTGGTACAGCGTTGGCGCCATCGTGCCTTACGTGGATATGGAGGTGACAGCTACCGTCAGTGCCGGTGGTCGCAGTGTGCGTCGCACCGACCAGGCCGATGGTCTTGGGGATATCACCTTTATGCCGCTGATGATGGCCTGGCAGAAGGATGCCTACCAATTCAACGCCGTGCTGCCGATCTATGCGCCAACCGGCGACTACGAGCAGGGTCGCCTGGCCAACCCGGGTAAGAACTACTGGACTTTCGACCCAACGGTTGGCGTCTCCTATTCAGGACCAAGCCTGCTCAACTGGGCCGTGCATACCGGCTTTGCCATCAATACCGAGAATGACGATACCGATTACAAAAGTGGCACCGTCTGGCATGTGGAGGGCAGCGTACAGAAGCTGTTCCCGGCCGGTTCCGGCCTGATCGGTGTCGGCGCCAACGCCTTCTATTATGACCAGATCACGGGCGACAGCGGCAAAGGTGCCAACCTGGGTGACTTCGAGGGCAAAACCCTGGGTGTTGGCCCAGTGCTGACCTACCTGAGGCCCACTGCCACCGACTCGTTGGTGTTCGAGCTGCGCTGGTTGCCAGAAATCGATGTAGAACGCCGTCTTGAGGGCGACTATATCTGGGCGAAACTCGTTTATCAGTTCTGATCTGACAGGATAAGCCAGGCATCCCCACGGGCTCGGGAGCCTGGCTTATTAGTCTCTAAAGTCCGTACCAGAGTACCTCGATTGCTGGCAAACTAGGGGTAAGGTGAGTACTAATTAACCTGTTTGGTGTTTCTTTCGGGCAGTATTTTGTCCGGGTACCTGTTCAGGGCTTTAGGCTCATCGATGTAGTTTTAGATATAAAATTTTAGGTATAAAAGTTCAGGTATATAGATTCAGGGCTATCTATCCAGAGTTATCTGTTCAGAGCGATAGCGTCAGGGTTGCACTCGGGTTCGAGCTTGGTTGTATGGAAAACATGAAAAAAACCAGGGCCAGAAGGCCATCTCCGGTTGCGTCCCGCGGGACCTTTAGAACCGGGTCTGATTTCGACAATTTGTCAGGGGCCGGTGCAGCGCCCAGCAGAATGATGAGTCGTGCCCGGCAACTGGGGCTGTTGATCGCTGCTTGCGGACTCTCATCCGCACTCTCATCCACAGTCTGGGCTGCATCTCAGACGGTTGGAGATTTCACCGAAAATAACGCCGCCAGTAAGGATAGTGTGAACCTGGCAAGTGGCGGCAGCTGGGTGGTCGCGCCTATTCCCAAATCCAGCCCCACCCTGGGTGCCGGCCTGCAACCGGTGGTGCTCTATATGCATCCGCCGAAACAGGATAACCCGAACAGGGAGTCTGCGATTACCGGTGTCGGTGGCTTGTATACCGACAACAACAGTTATGTGGTCGGGGCTTTCCATAAGGACTACCTGTTCCAGGGACGGCTCAGAACCATGATGGCGCTGGGTAAGGGCAAACTTAACCTCAACTACTTTGGGGTCGGTGACAGCGGCTTTCTGACCGATCATCCGCTGGGCTACAGCATTGAAATGGATGTGCTGTACCTTGGCGTGCAGGCTCGCATTCCGCATACCGAACACTGGTATTTCGGGCCCAACTTTCTCTACACCCAGGGGACGGTTTCCTTCCGTCTCAGCGAACTCGCGCCGATCTTTCCCGACGTGGGACGCAGCGTAAATATTGCGGCGCTGGGGCTGGATCTCTCCTACGACACCCGTGACGACAGCCTTTACCCCAAGGACGGAACCTACTTTACCGCTTCGGTTTCCGATTACGGCGAAACCTGGGGCGGTGATTACGACTATCGCAAATACGGTCTGTCGCTCAGCCATTACTTCAGTCTTGGACCGAAACTGGTGCTGGCTGCCAATGGTGAGATGAAGGGCAGCAGCGGTGATGTCCCGTTTTTTGATATGCCAAACCTGGGCATCCGCGGTTATGAAAGTGGCCGCTTTATCGATGACTTCACCTTTATGACCCGGGCAGAGCTGCGCTACCAATTCCGGCCTCGTTGGGGCTTTGTCACCTTTGCCGATGGCGGCATGGTGAATGACTCCATATCCGGACTGCTCAGCGGCGAAGCTGGCCTGGGTTATGGTGTAGGGGTCAGGTATCGGGCGTCGGAAGGATCTACCCTTAATCTGAGTCTGGATGTGGCGAGGACCTCGGAAGACACGGGTATCTATATCCGCGTTGGCGAAATGTTTTAGATGTCGTGGAGGCCTGCTATCGGGCAGGCTCAGGGCCGCGATCGGCAGGAAAACCTGTTAAGGAATGAACGATGAGAATAAAGCAGCAGTTCACCGGGGTCTGGTTATCGTCCGGCAAAAGCTGGCGCGCGCTGGTTGGTAGCGTTTTTTTTCTTTTTCTACTGACGGGGTGTGCAAGCAGTGCAACCAGCGTTCCGGTGCAGCGCGCCGAGAGCCAGGCACTGCCGGATTATCGCTCCACGGAAGCGTTCCACTTCATCGAAGAGACAGCCAACCAGCACCCCGGGAAGTCGGGCTTTACGCTGGTCAGGGAGGGGCAGACCGCCTTTACGGCGAGGCTGGCGCTGGTGGATCTGGCCAAGCACACGCTGGATCTGCAGTATTACATCTGGTCTTCTGATGCGACCGGTAAAATTCTCGCGGAACGTCTGGTCCGTGCCGCAGATCGCGGCGTCCGGGTGCGGGTGCTGATCGACGATAACAACGACGCCGGTCGTGATTCCATTCTCGCGGCGCTGGACGCGCATCCAAACATCGAGATCCGTCTCTTCAATCCGTTTAAAAACCGGGGCTTTCATCTCTGGGACTTCGCCACCGACTTTAAGCGCGCCAACCATCGCATGCACAACAAGATCCTGGTGATGGACAACACCCTGGGGATTGTTGGTGGCCGTAATGTGGGCGATCACTATTTCAACGTGGATGAGGAGTCCAACTTCCGGGATCTGGACGTGTTTGCCGCCGGGCCGATCGTGCCCGAGGTTTCCAGCACCTTTGATGATTTCTGGAACGGCGGCTGGGCAGTGCCGATTACCGAACTGATTGAGGGCTCCTTTGGGCCAGAGGATCTGGAAAAGCAGGTGATCACGCTGCGCAGCAATATCGCACAGATCGATTACCCCTATCCGCTGGAATCGAATATCGATGCGCTGAAGTCCCAGCTGAACGCGATTTTGGACAGTCTTTCCTGGGCGGATGGCCTGGTGGTTCATGATAATCCCGGGCGCCTGCTCGAAGCTCCCGATGAGAGCAATATCATCTCCCGGCTTAACACCAAGCTCTCAAACCTGGACTCTTCGCTGTATATCGAATCGGCCTACTTTGTGCCGACCAAGGTGGGCGTAGCGCGCCTTAAGGAGCTTGAGGAGCGAGGCGTGGAAGTACGGGTGCTGACCAACTCTCTGTCCACCAACGATGTGCTGGCGGCCCATGCCGGCTACGCCAAGTATCGCGAAGACCTGCTGGAAGCCGGTGTGGAGCTGCATGAGCTAAAAACCGAATCAGATGAAAGCATGAGTGATCCGGCGCTGTTCACCCTGGGTGAGTCCAAGGCGGCTCTGCACACCAAGGCGTTCGCGTTCGATTCCGGTTCCGTCTTTATCGGCAGCTTCAACCTGGACCCGCGTTCGGCGCTGATCAATACGGAGCTGGGGCTGTATATCGAGAGTGAAGAAGTGAATCGCCAGCTCAAGGAGTTTATGGGGCTGGGGCTGTCGCCGGGCAGCAGTTATCTGCTGGCGCTGGATGATGACGATGACCTGATCTGGTTGACCTATGAAGACGGTGAGCCGCACTCGTTTGACCGCGACCCTAATACCAGTTTCTGGGAGCGTTTCCTGTCCGGCTTTATTGGGCTATTCCCGGTGGAATCGCAGCTTTGATGCCGTAGCGCGGGATCAGCCAATCGGCACGGAGGCATCGCAGTGCTTTGCTTAGGAGGCACGATCTCGTGCCGATTGAAGTCAGCGTCGTGGTCGTTTTTTGACCAGCGCGGAATGATCGCGACGGGGGCGTCGCTCCTACTGGAAGCCATACCCCATTGCAGCAAGCGCACTCGCGCGCGATCAGAAACCCGGGTAAAAAAAAGGCGCACCGGAGTGCGCCTGACAACAGGGAATGTGATGATGAATCAGGGAAGCCGCAGAGACTACCGGCTTTCCTTTGTTGCTCTGTGATCGAGGCTCGCTCAGAGGTTGAGGTCGAACGGCGAGGCGATCTGTGAAAGCCACAGGTTCAGGCGCTCTTCGGTCAGATTGGACTGGTTATCCAGGTCCAGCGCCAGGCCGACAAAGTTGCCATCTTCGCCCACCGCTTCTGAGTGGTTGAACTCGTAGCCGTCGGTGGGCCAGCTGCCGACCAGGTTGGCGCCGCGCTCGGCGAAGAAGCTGTGCAGCTCTCCAAGG
Source organism: Marinobacterium lutimaris (assembly GCF_900108065.1). GTDB lineage: Bacteria > Pseudomonadota > Gammaproteobacteria > Pseudomonadales > Balneatricaceae > Marinobacterium_D > Marinobacterium_D lutimaris. Next base: position 68,298 of record NZ_FNVQ01000001.1, read on the forward strand.
GCATCGACAAACTCGTCCGGGTAGCCTTCCTGGTCGCCGAGGCCGATCAGCGCAATGGTCTTGCCGCTGAAATCCTTATCGTCGATTTTCGGCAGGAACTCTTCCCAGCTCTCCTCTTCCATGTCGGCGGAAACACCGGGCAGAAGGCCTTCGCCCAGGGTCGGGGTTGCCAGGATGAGGAATTCGTAACTGGCGAATTCGTCGGGATCAGCGCGGTTGACGTTGAGCGGCTTTTCCATCGTCTCATCGTCAAACTTCTTCTTGATCATTTTGGCAACCTTGCGGGTTTTACCGGTGTCAGTACCAAAGAACAGACCGATACGTGCCATGATGTTCTCCTTCAGGTCATCAGCTTCAACAATTCAGCGATCCCGGCGGGGCGGGGTTTTTAACAGGTGTTGTTACAGGTTGATTGCGAATTCCATACCAGCGGGTGCTCAAGCCGTTAAAGGTATGAATATCGGGGCGTCTGGCAGAGGAAGGTCAGGCTGGGTAGGGTGGCTTGTCGTAAAGCGGACAGCTCCTTGCGGGTGGCTTCTGTCCGCTTTGCTACATCTGTTGAGGTCGGGGAGGCGGTTATTGTCGCGTTACTCGCAGGCGATCAGCGGTGTCATCTGGTGCTTGCGCGGTTTGTTTGTGGTGCTGGAGCCGAGCAGCGAGGCGCCCTTGATCTGTGCGAAGACGCTTTGCCCGGGTTTGAGCTCCATACTTTCCACCGATTTGCGGGTGACGCTGGCCAGCAACGCGCTGCCTTCGCCCATATTGCCGATACGCAGCAGCACGTTCAGGCTCGGGCCATCCGTCGGCAGGATTTTCCAGATCACGGCGGGGAGCCGATTAAGGATGGTGCTGGGCTGGTCGGTATTCAGCGCCAGGCTGACATCGGTGGAAGCGATGCGCAGACGCTTGTAGACGCCGGTAGGGCCCAGAGTATCGGGTACTTCCAGGGTGCCACCGTCGATCTGCAGCGTACTTAGCCCGTAGCGGGCGTCGTAGTGGCGTACCCGGCCATCGAGCACCGTTACCGCGTCCTGGGAGCGGCCGAACGGCAGATCCGGGTTGGTGAGGATTTCGCCGATCTCGCCCTGGGCAATCAACTCACCCTTGCGCAGCAGCAACAGCTGGTCCGCCAGCCGTTCCACCTCACGCCGGTCATGTGTCACGTAGATAACAGGGATCTCCAGCTGCGAGTGCAGCTGTTCGAGATAGGGCATGATTTCGTTCTTGTTGTCCTGGTCCAGCGCTGACAGCGGCTCATCCATCAGCAGCAGGCGCGGGCGCATCAGCAATGCACGTGCGATAGCGACACGCTGTTTTTCGCCGCCGGAGAGTGCGGTGACACCGCGTTCGAGCAGATGTTCTATGCCCATCAGGGCGGTCAGCTCGTTCAGGTGTTCGGAGTCACGGCTATCGATGCCGGCGCGTTTCATACCGTAGGTCAGGTTCTTGCGCACGCTCAGGTGGGGGAAAAGTCCCGGTTCCTGAAACACATAGCCGATGGGGCGCTTGTGAGTTGGGACGAAGGTGCGTCCCTTCTGCCAGACTTCCCCGTCCAGCGTCAGTTCTGCGCCGGGCATATGGTTAAGGCCGGCGATACAGCGTAGCAGGGTGGTCTTGCCGCAGCCGGACGGGCCGAACAGGGCTGTGACGCCGCGGGAGGGGATGGTGAACTCCATATTCAGCCGGAAGCTGCCGACTTTGCCGTCAAAACGGGCGCTCAGTGTAGACATCAGTTCAGCCTCCCCCAGCGTTTCTCAATCAGGATCATCAGGAATATCAGTGCAAATGAGCTCACCAGCATGCCGCCGGAGAGGATGTGTGCCTCGGTCCATTCAAGCGACTCGACATGATCGTAAATGGCGATGGAGAGCACCTTGGTTTCGCCCGGCAGGTTGCCGCCGATCATCAGCACAACGCCAAATTCGCCTACCGTATGGGCAAAGCCGAGCACGGCGCCGCTGAGAAAGCCGGGCCTCGCCAGCGGCAGGGCCACAGTGAGAAAGCGATCCAGCGGTGAAGCGCGAAGGGTGGCGGCCACCTCCATCGGCGCCCGACCTATCGCTTCGAAGGCGTTGCGAATCGGTTGCACCACGAACGGCAGTGAGTAGATCACCGAGCCGATCACCAGCCCCTCGAAGGTGAAGGGCAGGGTGACGTCGAAGTTCTCCTTGAGAAAGGCACCGAAAGCGTTCTGCGGAGACATGGCCAGCAGCAGGTAAAAGCCCAGCACCGTGGGCGGCAATACCAGCGGCAGTGCCACCATGGCGTTGACGATCTCCTTGTACCAGGTGCGGTTGTGGGCCAGCCACCAGGCCAGTGGGCTTCCTATCAAAAGCAGGATGAGTGTCGTCAATCCGGCCAGTTTAATCGTCAGCAGAATCGCTTCGGTCATACTCAGTACTCCATTGCCGTCGCGGTTTGTGGGTTACTGCTCCAGGCCGTAGCCGTAGCGCTCGATGATGGCGTGCGCCTTGTCGCCCTGCAGGTAATCCATCCAGGCGACGGCTGCCTCGTTATCGGCGCTCTTGGTCAGTAGAACGGCCTGCTGGCGGATCGGGTTGTACAGATCCTGCGGGATCATCCAGTAGGAGCCGCTATCATCGAGGGCGATCTGGGCGTGGGCGACCATGGCAGCAGGAACGGCTCCGGAATAGGCCATCTGGTAGGTCTGCGCGATGCTGTCGCCGCGGGCGGTGGTCGCTTGCATGTCTTCCCAGAGACCCAGGGAGGTCAGGGTTTCAACTGCTGCCAGTCCGTAGGGTGCGGTTTTCGGGTTGGCGATCGCGATACGCTCCAGTTTGCCTTCTTTCAGTACCGCGCCATCGGCATCGACCCGATTTTCATCGGCACTCCACAGCACCAGCTGGCCCACGGCGTAAGTGAATAAGCTGTCGGCCACCGCATCGCCTGAATCTACCAGCAGCTGAGGGCGTGCGGCATCGGCAGCGAAAAACACATCGAACGGCGCACCGTTGGTGATCTGGGCATAGATTTTTCCGGTGGAGGCAAAGCTCAGCTCAACCTCGTGACCGGTGTCTTTTTCAAACTCAACGGCGATCTCTTTGGCGGCGGCAGTGAAGTTGGCAGCAACAGCGGCCTGAACTTCACCGGCCTCGGCCTGCAGGCTCAGCATGGAAAGCAGGCCCAGTGAACTTGCGGCCAGAGTGTGCTTGATCGATTTCATTTCTCGCATCCTTTCTTTGTTTCAAGTGACTAGGGTTTCAGTGGTACAGGTATCTGTGGCAAAGGTTTAAACGGCTGGCGAGGGCGCTCAGGCACTGGTCGCCAGCATGATCTCTTCGGGTTCAATCAGGGCGTAGACCGGAGCTCCCTGGTAGATCCACTCGTCTTCGTGGATATCGAAGGGGCGGGCCAGGGCCAGGCTCAATCCGTCCCCGAGCGTCAGCTCCAGTTCGCGGCCGTGACTGCTGCTGGTGCAACGGCTGACGCGCGCCGGCATGCAGTTGCTGTTGCTGCCGGTTAAAGCCTTGTTGTCGGCGCTCAGTTCGATGGTGCTTGCCTTGATGATGGCGTAGACGCCGGCCCCCACAGTCAGCTGCAGGCGTTCGATGCTGCTGCTGGTGATATGGCACTGCATCTGCAGCTGGCCGATGGCGAGGCCCACCTTGGCGATAACACCGCTGGTATCGATGCTGGTGATACGCGCCGGTAACTGGTTGCGAGCGCTGAAGCGTAGTGCGGGCACCTTGTCCGCCAGGCGCTGTTGGCTGCCGTTGCGCTGAATACGTAACAGGCTGAACAACGCCTTGCCGGTTGCGGTGAGTTGGCTGCCACCGCCCTGGGTGCCGCCTGCCTGGGTGTCGAGTACCGCCGATCCGCAGCGCTGATTCATTTCGCGAATATGGTTCCAGGCAGTTTTGTAGCTGACACCCAGCAGTTTGGCGGCGGCGGTGAGAGAGCCGGTGTTATGAATGGCATCCAGCAGCCGCAGGCGTTTTTCCAGTCTCCGGCGGCGGTCCAGCTCGGCTGCAAACTGTTCAAGTAGCTGTTGTTGGTGTGTCATAGCGAACTACCGTTATGTAAAAAATGACTGCTACTAAGTTATAGCGTTTTTTATGCCACGCACTTAAAGATATGAAATGCAAAACGAAAATATCAAAGCGTTTGGTAAATGTCGTTATGTAAAAAATGTAGGTATCGATACAATGTCGTTTCTGTGACAGGCATGAGGAGCGTGTCGGGCAATACCGATCCAATCGCTTCTCGCCCTTATCCCGCGACAGCTTTTCCGTTAGAATCGGCCTCTTATCGTTAAAGCGAATGGACCCGAATTCAGTGCTGTTCAACAAGCTACCGGATGACATCTTTCTGCCGCTCTCGGGTCAGAACCGCCAAATTTATGAAGTGGTACTGCTGGAGCTGGCGGATCTGTTTTTCGATGAGGATCTGATAGATCCGTTTATTCCCAAGGACCTGGTGCGTTCCACCATAGAAACCGCGGTGGTGCGCTACGGCATTCGTCGCTGGTCAGCGGAAGGGGACGACGAGGGTGAGAGCGATATTCCGCTCTCAAGCGCCGAGTACACCAACCGTATCTACCGTCGACTGGTGCAGACCGGCTGGCTCGAAGAGGAGCAGCGGATCTACCGCACCTATGTGCTACTGTCGCCGGCCAACAGTTACCTGCTGCGCTCGCTGACCGCTATCGCGCGCCTCGAGAAGCGCAGCTACGGTGGTGCCGTGCTTAACGTGCTCAGCTCGCTGGAATCGGCCATAGCGGATCCTGAAGGACGAGGTATCACGCTGGCGGAAGCCGCCGAGACCGCTACCGACTTCAGCGCCCACCTTACCGATATGCTGCTGGGCCTGAGGGAGCTGAAGATCAACCTGTCGGGCAGTTCTACGCCGCAGGAGATCGTGCGCGGCTTCTTTGACCGCTTTGTCGAACATATCCTGGTATCCGACTACAAAACGCTGAAGACCAAGAACAACCCGTTCCGCTTCCGGCGCAAGATTCTGTCGATGATGCGCGATCTGCAGTTCGATCCGCTGAAGGTGGATCAGCTCAGCAAGCATTATCAGATGCAGTACGAGTTGGGTATCGACGAGGCGGAAGCGCTGGTGCAGCAGCATATTAACCGCATCATCCGTATTTTTGAGTCGGTGGATCAGCGCCTGGCCGCGATTGACGATTTCCGCTATCAGCTGGAAAAACGGGTGGCGGATACCGTGCGTTACATGGACAAGACCACGCCGGGTATGGCGGCGCGTCTGTCACGCCTGATTGCCGAGGTCGCCAAGAAAGGCGATAACGAGCTGCCGCGGGTTTCCACGCTGGACGAAGCGGCGTTTATTTCGCCCTCCAGTGTGCGTTCGCCGATCCGCCGTCGTATCGAGACCAAGCCGCGTATCATCAAGCAGGCAGAGATCGATCCCAAGGTGCTCGAGCTGCGTCAGCTGTTCAAGGAGTGGAAGGAGCGTCGTGAGGTCAAGGTCGACCGGATTGAGGCTTACCTCGACGAGCAGTTTGCCGGTCGCAGCGAGCTCAACGCTACTGAGTTCCGCATCGACAGCATCGAGGATTACATCTGCTTCAGCTACGTTCGCCACCTGAACTCGCTGGGCAAAAAGGCGCGCAAAACTACCGAGCGCTACCAGATCAAATTTGAGGACCGCTACGTCAACGTCGCCGATATGGTGGAGTGTCGTGGCTTCGTGATTCACAGGAATACCGGAACCCATAATGCTAGGTGATCTGCAAAAAGTCGTTTCCCGCAACGATCAGCACCAGGCGGACGCGTTTATCCGTGCCGCCAACCTGCTGCTGACCAGTCAGTTTCTGTACGCGGACCGCCCGTCCCACCGGGATCACTACTTCCTGGTGGCCAGCAACGTGGAGTACTTCCGCAACCTGTTTGCCGCCATCGGCTGGAGCCTGATCTACCAGCCCGATGAGGCGTTCCTTGGCGTGCTGCCGCAGGGCGAGGAGCGCGTTATGCGTCTGCGCCTGGATGAGTCGCTGCTGCTGCTCTGCCTGCGTCAGCAGTACGAAACGAAGCTGGAAGCCTTCGAGGTTGAAGACGGCAAGGCGTTCAGCTCCTCCGATGAGCTGCTGCGGCTTTACGACAACCTCACCGGTAAGGAGATCCCCAACGAGACCCGTCTCAAGGAGATCCTGTCGCTGTTCACCCGCCATGGTGTGATCGAGCGCGGCAAGCCGGAAGAGACCGATCCGAAGAACGTACCGATCCGCATCAACCCGGCGATCCGCCAGGTGGTGATCGAGGATTACATCGGCCAGCTTGAAGCGCTCTGCGATATCGACAACCGCGACGAGACCGACGCCCTGATCGAAGAGGAAGCGGAAGAGCAGAACCGTCGCGCCGAAGATCAGCTGCCGGCTGCAGAGGCTGAAGCAGGCGCAGAGCCGGAAGTGGCTGAAGTGTCTGAAGCGGCTGTTGAACAGGCAGAAACAGAACCGCAGGAAGACAGCGCGAGCCTTGCGATCGACGAATCCGGCGACGAAATCAACCAGGGAGAGCAGCGATGAAACAGCTTAACCGCATGGTGCTGGTCAACTGGTATGTACTGGGCGCCATGGAAATTCCGATCAAGGGCAACGTGGCCATCGTGGGCCCTAACGGTTCCGGTAAGTCCTCGCTGCTTGATGCGATGCAGACGGTGCTGATGGGCGGCCACAAGCGCCACCTCAGCTTTAACGCCTCGGCCGGTGAAAAGAGTGAGCGTTCGCTGCGTACCTACTGCCTCGGCTTCCTCGATGATCAGGGCAAGAAAAACAGCGCACGTGAAGACTCCATCACCTATCTCGCGATGAGCTTCTTTGATACCGAAACCGCGCAGGAAACCTGCGTTGGCGTCGCGATCAGCGCCTCCACCGCGAGCCCCGATGAAGAGATTCTTGGCCGCTTTATCCTGCCGAACTTCTCCGTGACCCTGGATGACTTTACCGTCAAGCAGGATGGCGGTCGCATGCCGCGCCCCTGGGCGGAAGTGCGTGACAGCCTGCTCAAACAGTGTCCGGACATGGTGCTGGAGAAGCGTGCCGCACGCTTCGTGAAAGAGATGGTGGCTCACCTCAGCCACGACTCGCAGATGCCAAATGATGACGACAAGTTCGTCAAAAACTTCAAGAACGCGCTCAAGTTCGTGCCGATCGACAGCCCAACCCGCTTCGTGCGTGAGTTCGTGCTGGACGAGAACATCGTCCATGTGGGCGCTTTCCGCAAGTCGCTGGACGAATACCGGGTCATGGAGCAGAAGACCCAGGAAGTGGCCAACCGTATCAACGAGCTCGAAAAGGTTCAGGAGATGTGCCGCGGAATCTCCCGCAACCTGCGCAATTCCGTCGAGTACGAATGGGTGGTGCACGAGTCCCGCTTTGAGCAGGCCGACCTGAAGAAGGAAGCGGCCGCCGAGCGCCTCGAAGAGTCCCAGGAAAAAGAGGAAAAGCTGCAGGTCGAGCTGGCCGAAACCAGCGAAGCGCTGAACAAGGCGATCCAGGATCTGGCCAACGCCCGTGCCGAGCTGAATACCTCAGATTCTGCGCACCAGGTTAATGCTCTGGAATCCTCCATTCGTGCCCATCAACATGAGCTGAACGTGGTCAACGAACGGATTCAGAACGTTTACAGCCTGCTGCGCACCACCGTAGGTTTCCAGGATCACCTGGATATGCTGCCGGAGGATTTCCGTCCTGTAGTGGCCCAGTCCGTGGAGCTCTGGCGCTCCGGCGAAGATGTGCTGGCCGATGCATGGCCGCAAGCGCCGGTGGAGGTAGATACCACTGTTGAGCAGCTCAAGGGCAACATCGATTCGGTACGCAAGGCGGTTTCGCGCCGCTATGAAGAGTCGGTCATCCGCATCAACGAGCTGCGCTCGACGATCCAGAATCAGAAGAGCGCCGTTGAACAGCTGCAACAGGGCCGTGCGCCGATCCGCCACAACACCCGTGAGCTGATGGAGCTGCTGGAAAGCTACGGCATCAAGTCCACGCCGATCTGTGAACTGGTCGACATCAATGATGACAAGTGGCGTATTGCCATTGAATCCTTCCTCGGCGCCCGTCGTGAAGCGCTGATCGTGGCGCCGGATCGCGTCAAGGAAGCGATCACCCTGTACCGTCGCAAGGGTCGACACCTCAAGGGCTGCCGTGTCATCAACACCACCAAGAGTGATGAGTGGCTGGATCGCAGTAAGCGTGGTTCCCTGGCCGAGTTTATCGATACCGATGACGACCATGCCCGCGCCTACATGAACCGTGCGCTGGGCGGCGTGATCGCGGTGGAAACCGAACAGGAACTGCTCAAGCAGGAGCGCGCGCTGACCTATGACTGCATGCTGCAGTCCGAGGGCTCAACGACCGCTATCAATGAGCTGAGCCCGATCATGGGTATCCGCCGTCGTGGTGATCAGCTGGCGTTGCAGGGCAAACAGGTCGATGAACTGGTGGCCGAATTTGCCTCACTGGGCAAAAAACATGAATCGCTGGAAAAGCTGCGTGACTCCCTGATCAGCCTGGCTAATGGTCTGGTCGGCTCGACCGAGCGTGTCTACGATCTCTGCAACCAGCGCGAACAGCTGGGTGGTGAGATCCGCGGCTTTGAGCAGGCGATTCATGATCTGCGTAACCACGACGATTCCGGTATACAGGCGCGTATCGTCGAGCTGGCCGAGCATCACAAGTCGATGGAAGGCAAGCAGAAGAACCTGATGGACAAGCTGCAGAAGGTTCGCACCAACATCATCAAGGACAACGCCTCCCTCGAGGTGCTGGACCGGGATCTGGTGGAGCACGCCCAGGCGCGTACACGTTGCGAGGAAAACCGTCATTTCGATGCTCAGCAGGCGCAGGAAAAACGCGACTACCTGGATGAGACCTGCAGTGGCGAGCTTGACCGCATCATCTTCGAGGCAGCGAAAAAGGCCCAGGCCGAGCTGCAGTTGCATGAGCGCAAGAAAAACGGCGTGCGTGATGCAGTCGCCCAGTATAAGGCGACCTATCACGGCGGTGGCATGAGTCACCAGGAGCTGGATAAGATCGGCCCCAACTCCACCCACGAAGATCTGGAAAAATTCGTCGACAGCACCGTCGAGTCACTGCGTGAGTCGGAGCTGGCCGAGTACGCCAAGAAGGCCGAGCGTGCCCGTCTGGAGGCGGAGACTGCGTTCCGTTCCGACTTTGTTGCGCACCTGAACGACCAGATCAACAAGATCCGCGATCTGATCCGCGAGCTTAACAGCCACCTGAAGAACCGTCCTTTCCATAAGGAGATGTACAGCTTCGAGATGAGCCCCAACCCGGAGCTCAAGGATATCCTCGAACTGGTCGAGGCCTACACCCGTATGGATCAGGCCAATGTGGGCTCGCTGTTCGATCTCAAGCATGGCAACGACAGCGGTCACCGCGATGCGCTGGCGAAGATCCACGACGTACTCAAGGATGAGGGCGAAAGTAGCCTGTTGCAGGATTACCGCAACTTCTACAATTTCGAGCTGGTGGTGAAAGACCTGCAGGGTAACCGCAAGACCACGCTGACCCAGCGTATCAAGACCGGTTCAGGTGGTGAGCACCAGGTGCCGTTCTACGTGGCGATGGCAGCGGCGCTTGGCGCCACCTATCGCCTGAAAGAGGGCAGCGACGGCCGGCCGGTGGGCGGCTTCAGCCTGTCGGTCTTCGACGAGGCGTTCAACAAGCTCGACTCCGAGAACACCGTTACATCGCTGGGCTTTATGTCGGATCTGGGTCTGCAGACCATTATCGCCGCACCGGATGAGAAGTACTCACTGCTGTCATCCTGCATGGATACCATCGTTAACGTCTGTCGTGATGGTCGTGTTGTCGATGTGGATGTGGAGTTCCCTACCGAGAAGGGTAAGGAGCTGCTGGCGTCGGATCATCCGTACAAGCTGATGCCGCGGGAAGAGCTTGAAGGCTCGCTGGAAGACTCTTCTGTAGAGGACACTGACGCCGAGCTGGTCTGATCAGGCCTTACTGTAGTCTGTAGTCTGTAGTTAGAGCTCGGCTTCGGCCAGGCGAGGGGAGGGTTGTACCGGGTCGGGAATAAAACTGACCACGGGCAGCCCTTCCTTGCGCAGGTAGAGGCGTTCGTTGCGGCGGGCTACCTGCCAAAGCGGCAGGTTTTGCTGCAGCTCCAGCAGCAGTGCTCTTGGGCTGACGGGCTCTGCGCCTTCGTTACGCCAATCGCGCCACTGCTCGTTGGCGAGTAGCTGGCACAGGGTTTCGCAGGACCACTGCTGTGGCAGCTGCTTTAGCGGCTGCAGCAGCCCGGTGGAAGAGGGTGGCAGCAGACGTGGCTCGTTAACGAAGCGCTTGCGCACGCTGAGATCGGTATGGCCGCGCAGCAGTTCGTTATCACGGACGTTGCTGCTGAAGTCCAGCTGGCCGAGGCCCTCTGCCAGGCGTCGCAGTGACCAGCCGCAGCCCTTGATCAGCTCCCAGGCCGGTTGCATGGCGCTGCGGGAGCCGAGCGTGTAACGTTCCGCATCGCGATGATCGCTGTTGAACAGGGTCAGCTGCAGGAAAGAGGTCTGGAAATCGACCAGGCAGGGCGGGTCCTCAACCAGGCAGTAGGGTTGCTCCCGGCGGATAAAGGCAAGCCACGCTTCGCGGCTTTCAAGTTCTGGTAGGACCCTGATATTCATGACAACACACCTGAATTCATCCCCTTATTCTATATAACGAGTGCTCCCATGACGATCAAGTTACTGAACCGCTCCGCTTTGGTAGTACGCCCCAGGCAGCCGCTGGCCGACTGGGCCGCGGAACAGGCGCCGGAAGAGAATCTCGACCTTGAGTCCCTGCGCCAGGAGGGCACTGTCTATCTGATCGATGAGGCGGAGCAGGAGAGTAGTTTCGCCGACGCGCTGGATGAAGGCTGGCGGGCGATTTTCGAAAACGAACTGGCCGCCTGGGATGAGTTTGGCGATCACTGGCCGGTTCTCGAACGCAGCCTGTTCGATCAGTGGTTCGAGGTGGAGCCGCAGATCCTGGCGTTCGACCTGTCGGAACAAGCTTTGCTCAGGGCAAACCTGGAATAAATCGCTAACCGGCTGCGAGGACCCGGCCGGCTGACGGAGAAGTAGATCTATGAAGGATGTGATCCAGCATCTCGAGACCCATCCGCTGCGCGATATGCTCTACGGTGAGCTGCATTCGCGTCCCTTTCAGGTTATTCCGAGCCCGGCGCGGGTGACTCACCTGGCGTTGCAGGTCGACGAGGCCCAGCGCGCAGAGCAGTTCCGTCACCTGCAGAAACTGCATGAGATCCTCGGATACGAGGTGCCTCAGGTGGAAACCCAGTGTTACGAGCAGACCTTCGGTAATCTGCGTATCCGCTGGGAAAAGCACCTGGAGTTCACCAGCTATACCTTTATCAATCTCGCGCCCCTGTCGCACCCGGATCCGTTTACCGAGCAGGGGATCAGCGAACTACCGTTCGGCTGGCTAGAGGGCTTGCCGGGCACCGTAGTGGCGGCCTTTCATGTGGCCATTGAAGACGCGCGTGAAAACCCTGAGCCGGAACCGAACGAGGTAAAGCCCTGGTTTGAGCAGATGCGTCTGGTTGGCTCGAGCCCGCAAAGCGGCGATGCGCGGGTCTGGACCGCCTTTCAGCTCCATTCAGACGGCTTCGGGCGACTGCTGGTTTACAACAAGCGGATGAGTGACTCCCAGCTTGGTCGTCTGGTGCAGCGCCTGGTGGAGATCGAAACCTACCGTCTGATGACCCTGCTGGCGCTGCCGGAGGCGCGCAGAACCTCGCCCGCACTGGGTGATATGGATGCCAAGCTGGCAAACCTGACCGGTGTGCTGGCGGATAACCATCAGGTGGATGACAGTGCGGTGCTCTCTGAGCTCACGCAGATGGCAGCGCAGATCGAGGCGTTCCGGGCGCAGACCACCTTCCGCTTTACGGCGACCCGCGCCTATGCCGACCTGATCATCAGCCGTCTGGCCGAGCTGCGCGAGGATGAGGTATCCGGGCACCTGACGATCAACGAATTCCTCAGCCGTCGTCTGCTGCCTGCGGTGCGCACCTGTAACGCGGTCAGTGAGCGGCTGGATGATCTGTCGCGTCGTGTCGACCGGGTGTCCGACATGATGCGAACCCGTGTCGAGATGGCGATACAGCAGCAGAACAGGGAGCTGCTCAGCTCCATGGATCGTCGCTCCCGTATTCAGCTGATGATGCAGCATACGGTAGAGGGGCTGTCGGTGGCCGCGATCAGCTACTACCTGGTCGGGTTGGTAAAGTATTTGCTAGAAGCTATTTACGGCGCAGGCGTACCGTTCGATAAAACCATCGCAACCGGTATGATGGTGCCCATAGTGCTGCTCGCCGTTTGGCTGGCGACGCGTCGCATTCATCACCACTTCCATGCGCTGGCCGAAGATGAGCTGGCGGAAGGCAATACAGGAAAGAAGCGCAATGAGCGTCGAAAACGAAATTGAAAAACGCCTGACTGACGGGCTGGAGCTGGTCGAGTACCGCCTGGAAAACGAGAGCCACATGCACTCGGGCGATCGCACCGACACCCATTTCAAACTGGTGGCGGTGAGCTCTGCGTTTGAGGGCAAGCGCCTCGTACAGCGGCACCAGCTGATTTACGGCCTGCTGTCGGACCTGATGCAGAACCCTATCCATGCCCTGGCCATGCATCTGCATACGCCGGCGGAGTGGGAGGCGCAGCAGGGTTTCGTACCGGCATCGCCGAACTGCATGGGCGGCTCCAAGGCTGACAAGTAAACATTTTTATAAAAGTACCCGTTCCAAGGCAGTAACAGGAGAGTACTCATGGCTGAACATGAATTTCGCCGCGTAAAGGAGTCCCAGACCACGCTCAAGGAGCTGATGGTGCCTCATTACGCCAACTTCGGTGGCAAGGTGCATGGCGGCGTTATTCTTTCGCTGATGGACAAGATCGCCTACACCTGCGCGGCTTCCCATGCGCGCGGCTACTGCGTCACCGCGTCTATCGACTCAGTGGATTTTCTTAACTCGGTGGAGGTTGGCGAGCTGCTGACGCTGCACGCCTCGGTGAACTACGTGGGGCGCTCCTCCATGGAGGTGGGCATCAAGGTGGTGTCTGAAGATTTCCATAACGGCATCGTCAAACCCACCAACACCTCCTACTTCACCATGGTGGCGGTGGACGAAGAGACCCGTAAGCCCACATCGGTGCCGGGTTTGGTGCTGGAGGATGATGTGGAGATCAAACGCTTTCTTGAGGGAATGATGCGACGCAAGTTCAAGCAGCATCACCGCGAGGAGATGCGACAGGCTCGCGCCGAACTGGATATCGAGCGGGAGCTGCCCAAGCTGGATGGCCAGAACTGCAAACTGTCCCGTTCCTGATTTAATCGGCTCTTCAGACGGCTGACCCGATCAGTCTCTCCTCAAGCGGCGCTACCGAACCCCGGTAGCGCCGCTTTTCGTTAAGGGTTCGGTGTTCATCAGGCGCGCCGCCCCCGTCGCAATCAGGCGCCGTGGTATCGAATCACCCGGCTTACCGGTCTCAATCGTCGCGAGATTTAGCTTTGTTGAATCATTTTCAACAATCGGTTGTTAAATTTTATAATGCAAATAAGATTAGTTATCATTAGTATTAGTGTAATGAGTTTCTGCCGATTAGTGTAAAGGGGGTTTAACATGAGTACGGAAGCTGCAGCAGTGGCTGAAACTGAAGAGATGTCGGCAACGGCAGGTCAGGCGCCGGTCAATGAGTCCGTTGAAGCAACGGGCGGTGCTGAAAATACGGCAGCCGAAAACGCAGGCACCGGGAATGTAGCCGCTGCAGATGGCGCGACTACCGATGCCTCTGCTGGTGGAGAGGGAGTTGGAGCCGTTGACGCTTCCACGCTTCCTGTCGATGCGGCAGGCGCGCTGCCGGTGGATCCCTCTGCGGACCTGACTGCCGGGATGCCGGCTGAGCCGATGAGCCTGGCTGACCAGGCGGTGGATTTCCTGGTGGTGGGTGGTCCTGTTGTCTGGATTCTCTGTGCTTTTTCCGTTGTTGCTCTGACCATTGTGCTGCTCAAGCTCTGGCAGTTCGCTGCCATGCGACCGGAAAGCACCAAAGATATCGATCAGTCTCTCGAGCTCTGGGCAGTGGGTGATCGCAAGGGGGCTCTGGTGGCTCTGAAACAGCAGCGCCCCGTAGCTGGCCTGGTTGGCCTGGCGATGAAGGGTGTTGAGGCCAAGCAGGAGCTGAGCCTGCTGCGTGAAGAACTGAGCCGTGTCGCAACCCAGCGTCTCGGTCAGATGCGCTCCTTCCTGCGCCCGCTGGAAGTGATCGCCACGCTAAGCCCGCTGCTGGGTCTGCTGGGTACGGTGCTGGGTATGATCGTTGCGTTTAAACAGATGGAAGCGGCCGGCAGTCAGGTTGATCCGTCCGTACTGTCTGGTGGTATCTGGCAAGCACTGCTGACCACGGCAGTGGGTCTGGCGGTGGCTATTCCGGTCATGACCATCCACAACTGGCTGGATCGCAAGGTCGAGCGTGTTGCCGTGCTGATGAACGACTCGGTCACCCGCGTCTTTACCAGCGGTATCTCTAAAGAACAGGAAGCGGTGGAGCGTGAGGTTTTCCGCAATGCTGCTTGATGTAGGCACCACACGAAAACCAGCAAAGATCAGCCTGACCCCGCTGATCGACGTGGTCTTTATACTGCTGCTGTTCTTTATGCTGACCTCCAGCTTTATGCAGTGGCGGCAGATGGATCTGCCGATCCCTACCGCCAGTGAAACACCGGCGCAGGAGTCAGAGGTCGTGACGCTGCGTCTTCTTAATAATGGCGGCGATGTCAGTATTGATGACAATCGCTTCAACATTCTTGCGGCGGGCGTGCCTGCCGATCTGCTGGGTGATAACGGCTCTCTGATCGCTATCGAAGCGGAAGAGGGTGTGTCGACCCAGGCTCTGGTTAAGCTGGTGGATCAGCTGCGTCTGGCCGGCGCGGAAAAGGTTTCCCTGGCGGGAGTGCTGCAATGATCACAGATCACGGCGCGAGTAAGCGCTCCAGCGGTGATGACGACAACATGATTCCGTTGATCAATGTCGTTTTCCTGATGTTGATCTTCTTTATGATCGCCGGGCAGATCTCCAAGTCCGACCCGCTTGAGACCACGCCCCCTGAGTCTGTTAATGATCAGCGGCTGACCGACAACGAGTCGATCGATCTGCTGGTTTCTACCGATGGTCAGATCTATGTCGGCGACAAACTGGTCACCGAAGATCAGTTGACCGAGCAGTTGAGCCTACTTGTTGATGCGGCTGAGGATGTCAATTCGCTCAGCGTGAGAATCAAGGTCGATGCGGACCTGCCGGTGTCTGAGCTCAAGCCCCTGCTGTCGAAGGTGCGTGAAGCTGGCTTGGTGAAGGCATCGCTGATTACCCGTCTGCGTTCAGAGGAGGCATCATGACACTGGGGGGAAGACATTGGATTGTCGCGCTCGCCATTGCTGTCTTTGTTCACGCGGGTGTATTCGCCGTGGTGATGGCGCGGGAAACGGAGGCTGAAGGCGCCCAGGATCTGGGTGAGAGCGGTATCGAGATAGACCTGGGCATGATGGGCGATGTCGGCGAAGCCGCTGAGGCCAAGGAAGAGGCGGCGCCTGAGCCAGCCGAAGAGGTTGTAGAACCTGAGCCTGAGCCGGTTGAACCACTGCCCGAACCGGAACCTGAGCCAGACCCGGAACCTGTCGTGGAGGAGGCGCCTCCGCCACCACCGCCCAAGCAGGAAGCGGTAGTAGAGGTGAAGAAGGAACCGAAACCGGAGCCGCCTAAACCCAAGCCAGAACCTAAGCCCGAGCCGGAACCGGTAGAGCCGCCGAAAGAGCCGGTGGAAAAACGGGCCGAGGTCAGCAGTACCGCCGCGAAGGTAGCGGATGAGAAGAGCGAAGCGCAGAGCAAGCAAAGCACCGGTAGCGCCAATGCCCAGACCCAGGGTGGTTCGCCGGCGGCCAGGCAGACCTGGTTCTCTCAGGTGGCGGCGCATCTGGCGCGACACAAGCGTTACCCGAGCTCTGCCCGTCGTCGCGGCCAGGAAGGTGTTGCCAAGCTCTCGTTCGTGGTTGATCGCAATGGGCAGGTACTGGAGTTCAAGCTGGTAGGCAGTTCAGGATTCCGTTCTCTTGATGAGGCGGTGATCCGAATGCTTAAACAGGCCGAGCCGCTGCCGAAGTTCCCCGCGGAAATGACGCAGGACTCGTTGAGTATCACTGTACCTGTGCAGTTCGCAATTCAGTCCTGAACCGGCCTGACGCTACCGAGAGCGTCACTGCTGTCTGTATAGATAGAAAACACCCTCTGAGTTGTTACGACTCAGGGGGTGTTTCGTTTATGGAGGAAAGGTAGAAGCTGCGTTCGGTGCAGCGCTCGATATGCTGGATATCGCGCTGCAGGGCCTGCTTGGCTGCGTCAGGGATTTCGGTTTGCCGGTTGGCTGTAACGGCCTGCAGCGGGCCCTGCACCAGATAGGTGTCGCTGGGCTCAAGGGTCTGGATATAGGTGATATCGCTGGAGCGGTGCGCCACGTACAAGCGTCCGTTCAACGCTGAGTGGTTACCATCGGACATCTGGATTCTGCCGTGCAGGCAGTCCCTGGCACCACCTGCTGCCGTGGCTTCGAACAGGTCGCTGGGGTCCGCACCGGCCATCAACTGGTTGAATTGATGCTCAAATTCGCTTTCCGGCTTTGGGTGTTCGTGGCTGGCCTGCACAGATTTTTTGTCAGCGGGAGGGGAAAGACCATCGATCAATGTCCCCAGGGTATAAACCCCGCCCGCGCTGACTCCCACCATGATCAGCAGGTTCTTGACCAAACTCATGTGCTTGTCATCCTTGACTTAGCTGTTAGGTATAGGCGACAGATTAATAGCTCCCGTCGCCAGGGTCAAAGCACCGCATCCATGCGATTCTTTGATCCTCTTTACACCATTAAAGCCTTAACTCCAGAGATCGGCAACCGGCGAATTTTTTGAAAAACGGGTCGCCACCTGTGCCTGCAAGAGTTCAGCGCTGGCCAGCGCATCGGTCAACGCATCGTGTGGGCGATAGTGTGGCAGATGGTAACGGGCACGGCTGTCCGCCAACCGTATCGAAACCTTCTCGCGGCCGAACAGCTTGTCGATAAAGCCGGGCTTTTTGCGGCGGTGCAAGCGCGCTTCCAGCTCCAGTGTATCGATCACCGGAAACTCTATGCCTTCACCTATACGTCGTTTCAGCGCGGCGTTCAGGAAGTTACGCTCGATCCCCTTGTGGTGCACCACCATGACCTGGCCGGCCATGACCTCAAGCAGCTCCTCCAGGATGCGCTTTAGATCCGGCGCGGCCTCAACCTCAGAGTGGGTGATGCCGTGAATAACCACTGATTCTTCGCGCAGGTCGGTACGCGGCTTTAGAATCCAGTGGCGGGCGTCCCGCAGGCGGATTCGCTCCAGTGTCATGGCGACCAGGCCGATGCTGACGATATCGTCGCGGCTGGCATCGATACCGGTGGTCTCGAAGTCCATGGCGATCATCGGCACCTGGTGAATCGGGGTGTTCGCCGCCACGGCACCGGCCTCGTAGTAGGCTTTCAGCTGAGGGTGGCGGGTCTGGCTGGCCAGCTCCTCGAAGCGTCGCGCCCAGTCCAGTTGCCCGGCGTTAATCTCGCTGCCACTTTCTTCGGTTTTTACGTCCTCTTTGCCGATGTAGAACATGGCAGATCCTCAGTTGACTCGTCCCGGTTGATAACGGTATTTCAGGAATTTTTGCGCGTTGCTCAGGATCTGGAAAGCATCCTTGAGGTTTTTGCGTTCGAAATCGGAGAGGTTTTCCGGCTCTATCCGGTTATCCGGATCGTTGCCGGCTTCGAGATCCAGCGCCTGGTGGCGGATGCGAACGGTGGAGATGAACTCAAGCGCATCGCGAAGGTCCTGACCGCGGCCATGAGGCAGTATATCGGCGTTGATAATGTCCTTGAGGCGCTCAAAAGAGTTTCGCGATTTTGAGCCCACAGCCAGGGCGTGCACACGGATCAGATCCGCCAGAGGCGCCGTGCCGCGGCGCTTCATATCGATCGACTGGGTGTGCTGGCCTGAGGGTTCCATAACGAAATCCTTGAAGAAGCCCAGCGGCGGAGTCCGTAGCAGGGCGTTACGAGCCATACAGGCAAGGAACACCGAGTTGTGGCGGGTCTTGCGGGTGATCAGCCGGTTCAGGCGGTCTGCCCACTCGGTTTTCCCCCAGACCCCATCCAGGTCGAAGAAGATCGAGCTGTTGAGCAGGCTTTTCGGCGTCGGTTTATCGATCCAGTCGGTGAAGTACTGCTCCCACACCTTCAGCGGTTTACGCCAGGTGCGGTTGGTGGCCATGATATCGCCCTTGCAGTAGGTGTAGCCGCAGGCGGCAAGACCGTCGGATACAAACTCCGCCAGCTTGAGGAAATAGGCGTCGTGTTTGTCCGGGTCGAAGCTGTTATCCAGGATCATGGCGTTATCCTGGTCGGAGACGATCAGCTGTTCCTGGCGCGCCATGGAGCCCAGCGCCAGGAAGCAGTAGGGTACCGGCGGCGGTCCCAGTTTCTCTTCGCCGAGCTCGAGCAGGCGCTGCTTGAAGCTGCGGCCGATCACGGCCATGGCGCTGCCGATCATCCGCGAGTTCGCGTCTTCGCGCACCATACGGGTGAAGCAGGCGCGCACTTCACTGACCAGTCCTTTCAGCTCGTCGAGAGTCTGGGCACGGAAGATGCTGCTGACCACAAACAGGCTGTTCTGAGACTCGTAACGGATGATGTCGGAGAGGGCGATAACGCCGATCGGCTGCTGGTGTTTGAGTACTGGCAGGTGGTGCACGTTGTATCTGAGCATCGCCAGCATCGCTTCGAACACCAGCTGGCTGTGCTCAACATGAATCAGGTCGGTGGTCATGATATCGGTGACCGGGGTATCGTAGCTCAGCCCCTTTGCGAGCAGGCGGTTGCGCAGATCGCGGTCGGTGATCAGCCCGGCCATCACCGGATGCGAGGGTGAGTCGGCATCGTCCGGATGTCCTGGCGCATCGGTATGATGCAGGATCAGCAGCGAGGAGACACCCTCTTCGCTCATTCGCTTCGCTGCTTCGTGGGCGGTCGCTCGCGTATCCAGCATGATCGCCTCGCGGGTGACCAGTACATTGATCTCGGAGGTCATCAGCTCATTGGCGTCCTCCTTGCGGGCAACGGTCTGGCGCAGGCGGGTGCGGTCCTCCACCTCGACGAAGTCGGCGAACAGCTCGTTCTCTTCAAACAGCTGGTTGAATACCGCCTCGGGGATCAGGTAAATCAGGCAGTCTTCGAGGGCGACGGCAGGAAAGCGGGTGCGCTTATGGCGCAGCAGGGCGAACTCGCCGAAGAAACCCCCTTCGCTGAGCCGGTTGTACAGATCGCCATTGCGTCGGTAGATCTCCACCGCGCCGCTGCGGATGACATAAAGCGAGTCGGTGAGTTGTCCAAACTCCAGGATCTGTGTGCCAGCCTTGAAATAACTGACCTCAACCTCGGTGGCGATACGCCCGAGAGTCTCTTCCGAGAGTGTAGCGAAGGGCTGGTGGCGACGCAGAAAATCGATAATTTCCAGATGTTCAGCCTGCATATTCTTACCTGATAAGCGGCGGTGGCATTAAAAAAGGCGGATAGTCGTCACTATCCGCCCCTTTACACTGAGGTGTATCTCTCCGTTAAGAGCGCGGCTCGGAAGCCAGGCCCTTGATCACCGAAACGGTTGCTACCAGCAACACGATGGTGAACGGGAAACCGGTGGATACGGCCATGGCCTGCAAGGCGACCAGTCCACCACCGAGAATCAGGGCGATAGCGACCAGACCCTCAAAGGTACACCAGAATACGCGCTGCGGAGTCGGTGAATCCACCTTACCACCGGCGGAGATCACGTCGATCACCAGTGAGCCGGAGTCAGAGGAGGTCACGAAGAACACCACAACCAGCACGATGGCGATGAATGAGGTGATCTGCGACATCGGCAGAGCGTCCAGCATGGTGAACAGCTGCAGCGACAGTTCAGCATCGGCAACGGCGGTGTAGCCGTCGTTGACGTACTGGCTGATGGCGGTGCCACCGAATACAGTCATCCAGAGTACGCAGGCGACAGACGGGATGATCAGTACACAGACGATGAACTCACGCACGCTACGACCACGGGAAACGCGGGCGATGAACATGCCGACGAACGGTGACCAGGAGATCCACCATGCCCAGTAGAAGGCGGTCCAGCCGGAGGCGAAGTTGGCGTCTTCGCGGCCAAACGGATTCGCCAGCGCAGGCAGGTACTCGATGTAGGCAGCCAGGTTATGGAAGAAACCGGTGGCGATAGCCAGCGTCGGTCCGACAACAATAACGAAGACCAGCAGGATTACCGCCAGAATCATATTGATCTCGGACAGACGCTTCACACCCGCTTCCAGACCTGCCAGCACCGATGTCATCGCGATGCAGGTGATACCGATTACCAGAATGATCTGGGTGGTATCGCCCATCGGGATTCCGAACAGGTAGTTCAGACCGGACGCCGCCTGAGATGCGCCCAGACCCAGCGAAGTCGCCAGACCGAACAGGGTCGCCAGCACCGCAAGAATATCGATGATATGACCCGGCCAGCCCCAAACGGACTCACCCAGCAGCGGGTAGAATACCGAACGCATGGTCAGCGGCAGGCCCTTGTTGAAGGAGAACAGCGCCAGGCCAAGAGCCAGGATCGCGTAGATCGCCCAAGGGTGCAGTGCCCAGTGGTAGATAGTGGCGGCCATACCCAGGTCAGCGGCCAGGGCGGCATTGCCCTCCGCTTCACCTACAGCGCCACCCAGAGGGGCCCAGTCGCTGCCGCTGAAGGAGGTGGAGAAGTGGGTCAGCGGCTCGGAAACGCCGTAGAACATGAGGCCGATACCCATACCCGCCGCGAACAGCATGGAGAACCAGCCGCCGTAGGAGTAATCCGGGATAGCCTCAGTACCGCCCAGGCGTACCTTGCCCAGGGGAGAGAATGCGATAATCAGACAGGCAATAACGAAAATATTACCGGAAATGATAAAGAACCAGTCCAGGTTGGTGGTGAGCCAGCCGCGAATGCCGCTGAACATCGGTTCCACCTGATTCTGGAATGCAAGGGTAAGAAATACGAAAGCAACGATGGCCAATCCTGAAATCGCGAATACCCGGTTATGGATATCCAGACCAAAAGGGCCTACATTGACGACGATATTGTCCTGTCCGACCTGGTAGTCGGTATCGTAAGGATTGACCTCCCCGTCGGGAATCATCGGATCTTTCGAATCCGTCATAGCGACTCTCTCCTTAAGATTGTTTCTGGCTGTTTTTTATGTCCAAGTTCTGAACAGTCGGCCGATGCCCAATTTGGGAACTATTCGACACTGGATTGTGCAGATTACGGTCGGTAGTATCCCGGTCGAGCGCTGATGACGCAACCCGTACCCAAAAGGGAACGCTGGGTTTAAGTCTGTGAAGTTGTGGGGTTTTTCTTTCCATGATGGTCATCGGCGGGTCGTGATCCTGGCAAGTGAACACAACTCAAGCATAGACGAGAGTTGGCTTTTGTCGCATCTTTCTGCGACAGATACTGTCCGCCGAGCGCCACATAATTAAAACGTAGAAGGTGTAACCATGAGTTTGGCCAGCGCCCTGAGTTTTCTCTTGGCTATTTTTATCTTCGGCATCACGCCGGGGCCGGGTGTATTTGCGCTTATCGCACGGGCGTTGCAGCGCGGTTCCTGGAGCTGCCTGCCATTGGCGCTGGGCATGATTTTGAGTGATGTGGTCTATCTTGTGCTGGCGTGCCTGGGGCTTGCAGCCCTGGCCAGCCACTGGAGTGAGGTGTTTACGGTGATCCGCTTCGCGGGTGCCGCCTATCTTTGCTACCTGGGCTGGAAGATGTGGACTGCGCCGGTGGCGCCGCTATCTGACGAAAAGCCGGATCGTCGTGATTCGCTGCACGCCTTTACCCAGGGTTTCCTGATATCCGCCTCCAACCCGAAGGTGATTCTGTTCTATATCGCCTTTCTGCCTACCTTTATGGATGTCACCGCGCTCTCGGGTGAAGGCATAGTGCTCGCAGCGGTGTTGACGCTGGTGGGTCTGCTGGCTGGTCTGATGCTGATAGCGGCTACGGCTGCCCAGGCGCGACGTTACCTGCGCTCGCCCAAGGCGGCGCGAGGGCTCAACCGGGTGTCAGGTTCCGTCATGGCCCTGGCCGGTGTCTATCTCGCCGGCCGTCATTGATTCACCTCGAACCAGTAATCAGAGCGCTTAACAACCGGCGTTGTTGAGCGCTCATTCGGCGTCGTTTCCCGCTCTGCTGGCGGTTCTGCTCGACGGCTTTGGATCTGATTCAGGGGTAGCGGATCCACTCCTGATCGTCACCAGGGATTAGCGGGAAACGTCGAGCGCTCCAGTCAGCCTTTGCCTGTTCGATACGCTCTTTTTGGCTTGATACGAAATTCCATTCGATAAAGCGTTTGCCCAGCGGCTCTCCTCCGATCAGGGCGATGCGGCTGTCTTTTTTTGCCTCGATAGTGATGTTGGCGCCGGGTTTGAGAATCGCCAGGCTATGTTCAGCGAGTGTTTCACCGGCTGCGCAGGCTTCGCCCTCGGCCAGGTAGACCGCTCGCTCCTGTGAATCTGGCAGCGTCAGGCTCTGACCAGGCTGCAGATGGGCCTCGACATAAAGGGTGTCGGCATAGGTCTCTACCGGTGATGTCAGGCCATAAGCGCTGCCCATGATGACCCGCACAGGCACGCCCTCAACGTCGACTTTCGGAATCTGCTCGCTGGCATAGTGATAGAAGGCGGGCTCCCTCTCCTCGTCGTCCTCAGGCAGGGCCAGCCAGAGTTGCAGACCATGTAGTTCATGTTCGCTGGCGGTAACTTCCGGGCGTTCGCGCTCTGAGTGCACGATGCCGCGGCCCGCCACCATCAGGTTGATATCACCGGGGCGAATCGGTTGCAGGCTGCCGAGTGAGTCACGATGCAGAATTTCTCCCGAAAACAGGTAAGTCACCGTTGCCAGGTTGATGTGCGGGTGGGGGCGGACGTTGATACCCTCGCCAGGCGCGAAGCGGGCGGGTCCCATGTGATCGAAAAAGATCCAGGGGCCAACCATTTTCCGTTTCGCGGTAGGTAGCAGGCGGCGCACGCTGAATCCCCCGAGGTCCCTGTCGCGAGGTTCGATGACCATCTCGATGCCTGAATCGCATTCCCTGGTGTTGCAGCTCGCAGAGATTTCCTTGAATGAGTTACTCACGATACGCCTCAGATAACTGGATAAGGCCTTCAAGTATAGAAGAGCGGGGCAGGACGGTCAGCGGGCCTCAATGGTCTGGGGTTCTGGCTGGGAATTCTATGGCAGGGATCGCGTGGTTTGAGGCTATAACGTTGCTTGGATGCCCGGCCAGGGTGCGCAGGTTGCTAGTTAGTGGCGCGTAATTGGGAAAAGGATGTTTGTTGAGCCTTCATCGCACGCCGACGGCGACAGTACTGACGCCGGGCATGGTTTGTGGTCGATTTTTTGCTTAGTAAAACCTGTCCGCTTGGACAGACCCTTTTTCAACTGGCAATCTTAAGCGCTTTTACTGCCCTTATTCTCTGAGGTTTTGCACGTATGAACAGGTTTGCGATCACCAATGTGGCGATCTTTACCGTGAACCCGGACGACCGGGTGATCGCTAATGGCACGGTGATCGTGGAGGAAGGGCGCATCGCCGCAGTGGGTCATCGGTCAGAGTTGGAGCTGCCTGCGGATCTGCCTCGTGTTGACTGCAACGGTCGCCGCGCTCTGTTGCCCGGTCTGGTCGACAGCCACAGCCATTCCAGCCTGATGCGTGGCGTTTCGGAGAATATGCAGTTGATGGAGTGGCTGCCCTATTACCAGCGCGAATTCCGGGCGATGACCCCGGATGACGCCTACCACGCGGCGCGGCTTTCCTACCTGGAAGCGCTGAAGAACGGCACCACCTGTGTCATGGATATGTACCGTTTTATGGATCGCTGCGCTGAGGCTGGCCGCGAGATCGGGCTCAGGGTGAATCTGGCGCCCTATGTAGCGGATATGCCAGGGCTCGATTTTTTCGCCACGCTGGAGGAAAACCGCCGCCTTATCGATAGCCATCATGGCGCGAACAGCGGCCGTATCCAGGTCTGGATGGGGCTGGAACATCTGTTTTACTGCTCGCCGGACGCCTACGCCCACGCACTTGGCTGCGCCCGGGAGTTCGGTCTGAAAATCCATACCCACGCCTGCGAGCAGAAAGAGGAGGAGGCCGCCGTTACCCGCCACTTTGGCAAACGCTCCATCGCGATGCTCGATCAGTACGGCGTTCTCGGCGAGAACACCCTGCTGGCGCACTGCGTCTGGTTGAACGATGACGAGATCAAGCTGCTGGCCGACAGGGGCACCCGGGTGGCGCACTGCCCGGTCAGTAACGCCAAGCTCGCCAGTGGCGTGGCGCGGGTGCCTGAGATGCTTGAGGCGGGAATACGTGTGGGGTTGGGCACCGATGGCAATGTCTGCAACAACAGCCTGGATCTGTTTGAGGAGATGAAGTTCGCCTCGTTGATCCAGAAGGCCACCCGGCTTGATCCGGTCGCCATGCCGGCGGCGCAGATGTTGCGGATGGCCACCCTGGGCAGCGCCGAGGTGCTGGGCTTGGACGATCAAATCGGCTCCATCGAGGTGGGCAAACGTGCCGATATGATCCTGCTTGATATAGGTCAGCCCAATTTGACGCCCTACTGCCTGGATGAGCAGGGCGGTAATCTGCTCTGGAACCTGGTGTTCTCTGCCCGTGGCAGCAACGTCACCGATGTCTGGGTGGATGGCGAGTGCCTGATCAGTGAGGGTGAGCCGACCCGTGTTAGCCAGAGTCTGATTGTCAGCCAGGCCCAGATTATCGCGCATTCGCTGATTGCCCGTTGCGATGCACTGCCCACCCAGCCCTCTGTTATCAATTGAATCTAACGAACACTGATTAAAGGTATTGTTGTGGACTCACTGCCGATTATTTCGCTGGCCAAACTGAACAGCCAGGATCCTGCTGAGCGTCAGGCCGTTGCCGATGAACTGGGCCGTGCCTGCCGTGAAGTGGGCTTTTTCTACGTTATAGATCACGGTATTCCGCAGCCGGTGATCGACCGGGTGTTCAGCGATGCCCGCCGTTTCTTCGATCTGCCGCTGGCGCAGAAAGAAGCGCTGTCGATCAAACGCTCGGCCCATAACCGCGGCTACGTGGCGATGGCGGATGAGCAGCTGAATCCCGCAGCGGGTGCCGATATGAAGGAGGCGTTCAATATCGGTGTGGAGCTGGCGCCGGATCATCCCGATCTGCTGGCAGACAAACCTTTCCGTGGCCCCAACTTCTGGCCGGAAATGCCGGACTGGCGCGAGCAGATGCTGGAATACTTCGATGCCTGTGTCGAACTGGGGCGGTTGATCCATCGCGGCCTGAGCCTGGATCTGGGCGTTGATGAGCAGTTCTTCGCCAGGCATCTGGCCAATCCTCTGGCGACGCTGAGAATGCTGCGTTACCCGGCCAGTGCCGATGCGGTCAAACGTGATGATGGCGGTGCTGGCGCGCATACTGATTACGGCAATATCACCATTCTTGCCACCGACGGCGTGGCCGGGCTCGAGGTGTCTACCCGCGATGGCGACTGGATCCAGGCGCCGAGTGTTCCCGGTGCCTTCGTCTGCAATATCGGTGACTGCCTAATGCGCTGGAGTAATGACACCTACGTCTCCACGCCGCACCGGGTGCGACCACCCGAGAGCGAGCGCTACTCCGTGGCCTTCTTCATGGAAGCGGATCCCGACTCTATCGTTGATCCTCGGGAGCTGCGCCCGGATGAAGAACCCAAGTATGAACCGGTGCGCTTTGTCGATTACCTGACCGGGCGCCTGAACGCGACCTACGGTTTCCGCGCCGAGAAGGAGTGAGCCTGGCGCTCTTTTTGCTTAGTGAGTCTTCTAAAAAGATTTACGAGCAAGGAGTGGCTTGATGGCGATCTCATCAGTTCAAGGCTATGCCGCGGTGTCCGGGGCTTATCGCTCAATGCAGGGTATCTCGGCAGGTGCGATGGAAGGAGAACGGGCGGCAATGGCTGGCCGTGCGGCGGCATCTGCCGACCGGGTGCAGCTGTCAGCCGAAGCGCAGCAGCTATCGCGCTCCGCGTCGGTATATAGCATGGAGACTGCTGCCGGCAGGCGTGAAGTCGACCTCGACAGTTACTTTGCTCCTGTCACGGAAGTGACCGATCTGGATAGCCAGTTGGGCAGCCTGTTAATGCCTAACCCGGCTAACCTGAGTGCGCTGCAGGATCATATCTCCAAGGTCTTCCCCGATTTCCTGAGCGCCAACGGCATTCCCGAAGCGCCGCAGTCGATTCGTTACGATAACGCCGGGCAGCTTCTGCTTCCCGACGATTACCCCTATGCCGATCAATTAACGGCGGCGCTGGAAGATAACCCTGCCATGGCGAGGGAGTTGCATACCGCAGCGGGCCTCGCCTCTCATGTCGCAGCGCTGCAATCCCTGGAGCCTTTCCACCAGGAAGCTGCTCGGGCACAATCCCAGGCCGAAATAGACGCACTGGTCGATAAATACAGCTATCTCTTCGGCGCCGATCGCAGCTATCCGTCGATTGCGCTGCACTTTAGCGGGGAGGGAGTGCTGAGTATCAAGGCTGATGGAGAGTCGATGCTGGCCTGAGGTCGCAATGAGCTCTTTTAAAACCTGGGCCTGGCGTTTTCTTTAGTTCGCTGATCTGGAAAATCCGATGCAGTTCAACCCACCCCTGGAGCGCGTGACCCTGTTGCGCCGTTATAAACGTTTTATGGCCGATGTGCGCCGCCAGGACGGCAGCGAAATCACTGTTCACTGTCCCAACACCGGTTCCATGAAAAACTGCGTCCTGCCCGGTGTGGAGCAAGCGGCGCTGATCTCCGATAGCGGCAATCCCAAGCGTAAATACCGGCATACGCTGGAAGCGGTGCAGGTGGCGCATGGCCACTGGGCGGGCGTGAATACCGCGCGCACCAATGCGCTGGTGGAAGAGGCGGTGCGCGCAGCACTTATACCTGAGCTTGACCCCGCCACGGGGGTGGAGCGCGAGGTGAAGTGTGGCGACAGCCGCTTTGACCTGGCGCTGGGCAAGCGCAGCGACCCGCATACCTTTATTGAGGTGAAAAACGTCACCCTGGGCCCAGGTCCTGACGATGAGGACGACGGCGTTATCGCCTTTCCCGACTCGGTGACCGAGCGTGGCCAGAAACATCTGCAGACGCTGATGCAGGTGGTGGCCTCGGGTAACAGGGCGGTGCTGTTCTTCTGTGTGCAGCACTCAGGCGCCACTGCGGCACGTCCGGCTGATGAGATCGACCGCCGTTATGGAGAACTGCTGCGTGAAGCGAAACAGCGTGGCGTTGAGATCCTTGCCTGGCAGGTGAGTCTTAAGCCCGACGAGTTTGTGCTGGCGCGCAATCTTCCGATATTACTTTGACAGGGTTGCAGATTTGTTTCTGCGCCCTTTCTTGTCGCATACAAACATACGCCCCGATTCTCTCTAACTCCCGCGATTCTTGAGCTGCAGCGAATTTGCCAAGATTCATCCTTTTTGTCGCAAATCGACATTGCCGGGACGTTGATAAACATCAGACTCCAATAAGCCGCCTATAACATCGCCTTTAAGTTGCACATTCCCTTTTCGGCATTGCTGGCCATAGGTTGCAGGAGAATAAAAGATGTTTTCAAAGAGTGATGAAATTCAGGGTTTCGATGATGCCCTTTGGGCGTCCATCCAGCGTGAAGCTGTGCGCCAGGAAGAGCATATCGAACTGATTGCCTCCGAAAACTACACCAGCCCGCGTGTTATGCAGGCCCAGGGCAGCGTGCTGACCAACAAATACGCCGAAGGCTACCCGGCCAAGCGTTACTACGGCGGCTGCGAATACGTCGATGAAGTTGAGCAGATGGCGATCGATCGTGCCTGCGAACTGTTCGGCGCTGATTACGCTAACGTTCAGCCGCACTCCGGCTCCCAGGCTAACGCCGCTGTTTACATGGCTCTGTGCGAGCCGGGCGACACCGTTCTGGGCATGAGCCTGGCGCACGGCGGTCACCTGACTCACGGTGCCCACGTTAACTTCTCCGGCAAAATCTACAACGCCGTTCAGTACGGTCTGAACGAAGAAACCGGCGAAATCGATTACGCTCAGGTTGAAGCCCTGGCGGTCGAGCACAAGCCGAAGATGATCGTTGCTGGCTTCTCCGCATACTCCCGTATCGTGGATTGGGCCAAGTTCCGTGAGATCGCTGACAAGGTCGGCGCTTACCTGTTCGTCGACATGGCCCACGTTGCTGGCCTGGTCGCTGCAGGCCTGTACCCGAACCCGCTGCCGTTCGCAGACGTGGTGACCACCACTACTCACAAAACCCTGCGCGGTCCGCGCGGTGGTCTGATTCTGTGCAAATCCAACCCAGACCTCGAGAAGAAGCTAAACTCAGCTGTGTTCCCGGGTGGCCAGGGTGGCCCGCTGATGCACGTAATCGCCGCCAAGGCCGTTGCGTTCAAGGAAGCGCTGGATCCGGCTTTCACCGAATACCAGACTCAGGTTGTTAAAAACGCCCAGACCATGGCTGACGTGTTCATCGAGCGCGGCTTTGACGTGGTATCCGGCGGCACCGACAACCACCTGTTCCTGCTGAGCCTGATCAAACAGGGTCTGACCGGCAAGGCTGCTGATGCTGCCCTGGGTCGTGCGAACATCACCGTGAACAAGAATGCGGTACCGAATGACCCGCAGTCACCGTTCGTGACTTCCGGTCTGCGTATCGGTTCTCCGGTTATCACTACCCGTGGTTTCAAGGAAACCCACTGCCGTAGTCTGGCTGGTTGGATCGCTGACATCCTCGACGTGCTGAACGACGAAGAGAAGCTGGAAGCGAAGATCACCGAGGTTAAAGCGCAGGTCCTGGACCTCTGTGCAGATTACCCCGTCTACCGCTGATCACTTTGAGGGCTGAGCGGGCCCGACCGGGTCCGCCCAGCGCTCGAAGCGCTCTGAAAGTTAGTTAAATGCCGCAAATGCGGCGCAGGTGTGGAGCTGACGTTATGCAGCGTTATTCTGGATTTGGACTGCTAAAGCACAGTCTGAGCTATCACGAAAACTGGCAGCGGGTATGGCGCAACCCGACGCCGAAGAAAAAGTATGACGTCATCATCATTGGTGCGGGTGGTCACGGCCTCGCGACCGCTTACTACCTGGCTAAAGAGCACGGTATTACCAATGTCGCAGTGTTGGAAAAAGGTCACCTGGGTGGCGGTAACATCTGCCGTAACACCACCATCGTGCGTTCCAACTACCTGTGGGATGAGTCCGCTGCCCTGTACGAACACTCCATGAAGTTGTGGGAAGGCCTGTCTCAGGACCTGAACTACAACCAGATGTTCTCTCAGCGCGGTGTTTACCACACCTGCCACACCCTCGGCGATCTGCGTACCAACGAACGTCTGGTCTACGCCAACCGCCTTCAGGGCGTTGACAACGAAATGGTTTATGCCGATCAGCTGCAGAAAGAGATTCCTGCGCTGGATTGCTCCAAAGATGCGCGCTACCCGATTCTCGGTGCTTCCGTACAGCGTCGCGGCGGTAACGCCCGTCACGATGCGGTAGCCTGGGGCTACGCCCGTGCCGCTGACGCCCTCGGTGTTGATCTGATCCAGAACTGCGAAGTTGTGGACATGGAAATCAACGACGGCAAGATCACCGGTGTTAAGACCAAACAGTACGGCGTGATCAAGGCTGACCGCGTGGGCTGTGTCACCGCTGGTAACTCCGGTGTGATGGCGAAGATGGCTGGCTTCAAACTGCCGGTGGAATCTCACCCGCTGCAGGCGCTGGTTTCCGAGCCGATCAAGCCGTTCCTGGACACCGTTGTGATGTCTAACCACGTACACGGTTATATGAGCCAGTCCGACAAGGGTGACCTGGTCATTGGTGCCGGTATCGATGGCTGGGTTGGTTACGGCCAGCGCGGTTCCTACGGCATCATCGAACACACTATCCAGGCGATCGTCGAGCTGTTCCCGCTGACCAGCCGCGTACGTATGAACCGCCAGTGGGGCGGTATCGTTGACGCGTGCCCGGATGCGAGCCCGATCCTGTCCGAGACTCCTGTCAAAAACCTGTTCTTCAACTGCGGTTGGGGTACCGGTGGCTTCAAGGGTACTCCGGGTTCCGGCAACGTGTTCGCGCACACTCTGGCACACGGCAAGGCGCATCCGCTGGCGGAGCCGTTCTCCCTTAACCGATTCAACACCGGCGCACTGATCGATGAACATGGCGCCGCTGGCGTTGCTCACTGAGGACTGACAAATGTTGCATATCTATTGTCCGCACTGCGAAGAGCTGCGCGAAGAGGAAGAGTTTCACTGCTCCGGTGAGGCGCACATCGCGCGTCCCCTGGACCCGGATAACTGCACCGATGCGGAGTGGGGTGAATACATCTTCTTCCGTAAGAACCCGCGCGGTATCCAGCACGAGATGTGGTACCACACCACCGGTTGCCGCAAGTTCTTCAATGTGACCCGTGATACTCAGACCTATGAGATCAAAGAGGTCTACAAGATTGGTGAGCAGCCCAAAGTGGTTGCTGAAGGTTAAGGAGCGGAGAAAATGAGCCAGAAAAATCGCCTCCAGTCAGGAGGCCGCGTCGACCGTTCCAAGGCGTTGACCTTTACCTACAACGGTCGTCAGTACAAGGGTTACCAGGGTGACAGCGTTGCATCTGCGCTGCTGGCCAACGGTGTCGATATCGTTGCGCGCAGCTTCAAGTACAGCCGTCCCCGCGGTATCGTCGCTGCCGGTGCTGAAGAGCCCAACGCAGTACTGCAGCTGGGCGCTACCGAAGCGACTCAGGTGCCTAACGTTCGTGCTACCCAGCAGGAGCTTTACAACGGTCTGGTGTGCAGCGCTACCAACGGCTGGCCGAGCGTTGAATCCGACTGGATGGGCATGATGGGTAAACTCGGCGGCAAGATGATGCCTCCCGGGTTCTACTACAAAACCTTCATGTTCCCGCAGTCCATGTGGCCGACTTACGAGAAGTTCATCCGTAAGGCTGCTGGCCTGGGTCGTGCGCCGACCGAACGTGACGAGGACGAATACGACATCGTAAACCAGCACTGCGACCTGATGGTTGTAGGTGCAGGTCCTGCCGGCCTGATGGCGGCCCTGACTGCTGCGCGCAGCGGTGCCCGTGTCATCATCGCCGACGAGCAGAGCGAGTTCGGT
The DNA here is from genome assembly GCF_900108065.1 of Marinobacterium lutimaris. Classification (GTDB taxonomy): domain Bacteria; phylum Pseudomonadota; class Gammaproteobacteria; order Pseudomonadales; family Balneatricaceae; genus Marinobacterium_D; species Marinobacterium_D lutimaris. The sequence goes on from NZ_FNVQ01000001.1 coordinate 99,632, forward strand.
GGCCACCTGCTGTCCAGCCGTGAGCGCATCGAAGGCAAGCCGGCTGCTGAATGGGTTGCGGGTATCGTTGCCGAGCTGGCCAAGCTGCCGGAAGTGACCATGCTGCCGCGTTCCGTAGTGAACGGCTACCATGACCACAACTTCCTGACTATCAACGAGAACCGCACCGACTATATGGCCGACAAGGCTCCGGAAGGTCAGGTTCGTCAGCGTATGCACCGCGTTCGCGCGCACTGGGTTGTGCTGGCTACCGGCGCCCACGAGCGTCCGCTGGTATTCGGTAATAACGACGTGCCGGGCTGCATGGTTGCGTCTGCTGTATCGACTTACATCAACCGTTACGGCGTAGTACCGGGCAACAAGCTGGTGCTGATGACGACTAACGATGGCGCTTACCAGACCGCACTGGACTGGGCTGACGCAGGTCGTGAAGTCGTGGCCGTGGTTGATACCCGTTCCAACCCGCAGGGTGAGCGCATCGAAGCGGTACGCAAGCGCGGCATCAAGGTCATTACCGGTAGCGGTGTGATTGATGTGCAGGGCAAGAAGCGTGTCAGCGGCGTTAGCGTTGCAGGCCTCGACGCCAAGGGCGAGAAGGTCACCGGTAATGTACAGCAGCTGAGCTGCGACACCGTGGCAAGTTCTGGCGGCTGGAGCCCGGTTGTGCACCTGTCCTGCCATGCCGGCGTGCGTCCGGTCTGGAGCGACGAAGCGATCGGTTTCGTACCGGGTCCGAGCGTGCAGAACCAGCTGATCGCCGGTGGCATCAGCGGTACCTACGCGCTGGACAAGGTCCTGGCTGAAGGCGCCAAAGCCGGTCAGGAAGCAGTGGCCAAGCTGGGTCTTGCGGCCTCTGAAGTCGCTCTGCCGAACGTTCGCAAGGTTAGCGAAGGTACGCCGATGGCGCTGTACCACATTCCGCACACCAAGCCGACTTCGCGTGCGCCGAAGCAGTTCGTCGACTACCAGAACGACGTAACCGCTGCCGGTATCGAGCTGGCGACCCGTGAAGGCTTTGAGTCTATCGAGCACGTCAAGCGTTACACCGCGATGGGCTTCGGTACCGACCAGGGCAAGCTGGGTAACATCAACGGTATGGCTATCACCGCTGCGGTGCTGGGCAAGTCGATTCCGGAAACCGGTACCACCGTGTTCCGTCCGAACTACACCCCGATCGCCTTTGGTGCCATTGCTGGCCGTAACTGCGGCCCGCTGTTTGAGCCGAAACGTTTCACCGCGATGCACAAGTGGCACGTGGAAAACGGCGCCGAGTTCGAGGACGTAGGCCAGTGGAAGCGTCCCTGGTACTACCCGAAAAACGGCGAAACCATGCAGCAGGCGCTGGATCGTGAATGTGTGGCTACCCGTGAAAGCGTGGGTATCCTCGACGCGTCTACCCTCGGCAAGATCGATATCCAGGGTAAGGATGCGCGCGAATTCCTCGGCCGCGTCTACACTAACGCTTGGGCCAAGCTGGCTGTCGGCAAATGCCGTTACGGTCTGATGTGTGGCGAAGATGGCATGGTATTCGACGACGGTGTGACTTCATGTCTGGGTGAAAACCACTTTGTCATGACCACCACTACCGGTGGTGCAGCACACGTCATGGAATGGCTGGAACTTTACCACCAGACCGAATGGCCGGAGCTGGAAGTGTACTTCACCAGCGTCACCGACCACTGGTCGACCATGACCATCTCCGGTCCGAACAGCCGCAAACTGCTGTCCGAACTGTGCGATGACATCGATCTGGACAAGGACAGCTTCAAGTTCATGGATTGGCGTGAAGGCACCGTGGCTGGCGTTCCGGCCCGTGTGTTCCGAATCTCCTTTACCGGTGAGCTCTCCTTCGAGATCAACGTTCAGGCTAACTACGGTCTGCACGTCTGGGAGAAACTGTTCGAGCACGGCGCCAAGTACAACCTGACGCCGTACGGTACTGAAACCATGCACATCCTGCGTGCCGAGAAGGGCTTCATCATCGCCGGTCAGGACACCGACGGTTCCATGACCCCGATCGACCTGGGTATGAGCTGGTGTGTATCCAACAACAAGCCGTTCAGCTACATCGGTAAGCGCGGTATGGCACGTGAAGACTGCGTCCGCGAAAACCGTAAGCAGATGGTTGGTCTCAAGACCAAGGATCCGAAGGTTGTGCTGCCGGAAGGTGCACAGGCGGTTGCCGATACCAAGCAGCCGATTCCGATGGATCTGCTCGGTCATGTCAGCTCCAGCTACTGGAGTGCCAACCTGAACCGTAGTGTTGCGCTGGGCTTCATCAAAGGCGGTCTCGACCGCATGGGTGAAACCGTTTACTACCCGCTGGCCGATGGCCGCGTGATCGAAGCTGAAATTTGCAGCCCGATCTTCCTCGATCCGAAAGGGGAGCGTCAGAATGTCTGAAGCAATTGCACCTGAAAAAGAAGTCACCAACGTGGCTGTAATGAACCAGCTGCCGAGCGGCGCCATCCGCGCTGAGTCTCCGCTGCATCACGCTGAACTGGACAAGCTGGCCGCGCGCAACCCGCGCGGCGGCGGTGTCATTCTGCGCGAACTCAAGCTGCTGGGTCACCTGACCCTGCGCGGTTCCCAGGACAACGCGAGCTTCATGGCCGGCTGCGCCGAGGTACTCGGTGTCGCACTGCCGACCAAGCCGCTGACCTCCGTCGACAACGGCAGCGTCTCCGTTCGCTGGCTGAGCCCGGATGAGTGGCTGGCTGTTGTGCCGATGGACCAGGCGTTTGAGATCGAGCGCAGCCTGCGTGCAGCGATCGAAGGTCACTTCCAGGTCGTTAACGGCAGTGGCGGTCAGACCATCATCGAACTGTCCGGCCCGAACGCCGTGGATGTGCTGAAAAAGAGCACCATCCTGGATCTGCACCCGAGCCAGTTCCCGGTGGGCAAGGTTGCCGGTTCCGTTTTCGCCAAGGCCTCCGCACTGGTGCGTCGCAGCGGCGAAGACACCTGGGAGCTGGTAGTACGTCGCAGCTTTGCCGACTACATCTGGCTCTGGCTGCAGGATGCCAGCCGTGAATACGGTCTGGTCGTTAAAGCCTGATCGGTTTTTTGGGAGTGCCGCGCTGATTCCGCCAGACCAGCCGGCACCCTTTTTTCTGTTGTGTAAGGAGTAGGCCATGAGCTCTCTGCCCGATTCCTGGATCTTTACCGCCCAGTGCCCGAGCAAACTGGGTACCGTTGATGTGGTGACCCGCTTTATGGCGGAGTCCCAGCATTACGTGAACGAGATCCACTCATTCGACGATCGTGTCAGCGAACGTTTCTTCATCCGTATCGAGTTTCAGCCCGGAAGCGAAGGGTTTACCCAGGAAGCTTTCGATGAACAGTTCGCGGCCCGCGCTGCGGAGTTTGATATGGAGTGGAGCCTGACCGCGCCCGGTCACCGAGAGCGGGTGGCGATTCTGGTGTCCAAGTACGATCACTGCCTCAACGATCTGCTGTTCCGCTACCGTACCGGACAGCTGAACATCGAGGTGCCGGTGATCATCTCCAACCACCCGGATCTCCAGCACCTGGCGGATTGGCACGGTATTCCGTACTACCATCTGCCGATCACTGCGGACACCAAGCCGCAGCAGGAAGCACAGATCCTCGAACTGCTTGATAAGTACGAGATCGATCTGGTGGTGCTGGCGCGCTACATGCAGGTGCTGTCACCAGATATGTGTGAAACCCTGGATGGCTGGGCGATCAACATTCACCACTCTCTGCTGCCGGGCTTCAAGGGCGCACGTCCTTACCACCAGGCCTGGGAGAAGGGCGTGAAAATGGTTGGCGCCACCGCCCACTACGTGAATAACGACCTGGACGAAGGCCCGATCATCACCCAGGGCATCCAGAGCGTGGATCACGCTCACTATCCTGAAGACCTGGTTTCCAAGGGGCAGGACGTCGAGCGAATCACCCTGTTCAATGCTGTACGTTACCACTGTGACAAGCGCGTGTTCCTCAGCGGACGCCGCACCGTGGTGTTCAGCAACTGATCTGACTGAATACATCCGTTTCGTTGTTGTTTTTGACCGGGCCTCAGTGCCCGGTTTTTTATTGCCTATCGTCAGCGCGTTAGACGAGGAGGTGGAGAAGGCCCTAGCTGTCCAGGGTCGGTTGTGCCGTTTACCGGTTCACTGCACTGTCAGAAGTTGCCGATAGAATGTGGTTGTAGCATTGTGGTAACAAGCTTCTCCATAACGACTCAGCAGTAGGCTCTCCATGACAGCATTCTATAACTCCATCGAAGAGACAGAAGGGCACGAAGTACTCGCGTCCGTACATTGCCCAATCGCCGCCCGCATGGCAGTGGATCTGGGTTTCAACTACGGCATGGTAGGGGGCTCGGTAGCATCCCTGAGCATGTTGGGCACGCCAGACCTGATGCTGCTCACCTCCACCGAACTCTGTGATCTGGTAAAACGCACCAGCCAGTCATCCACCCTGAAAATCATCGTCGATGGCGATGCGGGCTACGGTAACGCGCTCAACACCATGCGAACCGTGGTAGAGCTGGAGATGGCCGGGGCCACCGCCGTTACCCTTGAGGACACCAAACTGCCGATCTCCTACGGGCAGACGAAAACCAAGCTGATCTCACCCCTGGAGCAGCTCGATAAACTGGCAGCCGCGCTGGATGCCCGTAGCTCAGACCGCTTTGGCATTATCGCGCGTACCCAGGTGGTGGCCGGAGAAGAGATTGAAGCCGTTGCCGACCGCGTGTTCCAGTATTCCGAAGCCGGTGTCGACGGTATCTGCCTGGCGGGCGTTACCGACCCCGAACAGCTGGAGGCGATCTCCAAGGCAAGTGCCAAGCCGAAGATGCTGATCACCTACGGCAAGGCCAATACCCTCACCGAAGAGAACTTCAAAAGCTGTAATGTGAAACTGCTGCTGAGCGGGCACTCACCGTTCGAGGCGTCCATCGTTGCGGCATACAAGGCGCTCTCAGCCCTGGCCGGCAAGGATATCCCTGGTGATGAGCTCAAGTACGGCGAGATAATCGGCAAGTACACCGAGAAGGAAAGGTTCGATCGTTCCATCAAGCGCTACCTGAAAATCTCTGAATAAGCCGGCCATATCCGCTTAATGCCAGCAGGCGTATCCCTACCCCTTAAATAAGAGGGGAGGGGCCGGCTGGTGACGATCTAAAGCTTGTCAGATCTCATGTCCGGTGGAATGACTCGGCCCATCATCAGGGGCGTTGGACATTGAATGAGACTAGGCCGGCCAAGCAAAATCTCACCTTCAGTGAAATGATTCGTACGGTTTCTCGCTTAGCCTGAAACCGATAGCGGGAGTGCTCTATTAGACACGAAGAGTCATGAAGCACAGCGACAACTGTGAACGGACGGGGAATCCATTTCATGCGTTAGGTTGAATCAGCCAAGGTTCACTTTGCTGTAGGCATCAATGATATGTTGGACATCATTTTTCTGTCCTTGCTGTATTCTTTGATAGTGATTTAGCGTTTGATTTAAGTACTCTTGAGCCGATTCATAATGCCAAATTTGGTCTCCGACTCTGGTAATGCTTTTATTATTTATGTTATCGGATGAAACTAAAATAACCTCATAGAAACGCTTGTTTTCTTTTATTAATGCTTCATCTTTTAAGCCAAAATTAAGCTCTATTAGTTTTTGTCGCAAAGAGAAGTGGTGATGAACCGGACATAGTAAAAAATCGATGTTTAATTTTGGGTTTCTTGTGCAAATTGACTCAACAAATTTAGCGGTTAAATCGCCACCAACTCCTGCAATTATAACTAAATGATTGTCATCATAACGTTGCAGCGGGAGTAGGGATGCATCTAAGCAGTGAGTTTCCCATACTGAACCAGAAAAGAATCGTTTCAATTTGGTTTCTAGTTCATCGATTAAATCCGGCACAATATCAACAAAATGAACAGTAGCTTTTGTTTGTTTGGATAATAAGGAAGCCCCTAGAAAACCATGATCGCAGCAACAGTCCCAAATGTGTGTATAGTGGGCGCCGACCATTTTCTCGACTAGTTTTAAACGGTTGCTAAGTTTCAAGCCTTACCTGCTTTGTGTTTTTAAAAACGTATTGTAAGTGTTTTTTCGTTTATCCAGGTAGGTAGGGCTCCCCTCAGGGAAGCCCTACCTGCTGTTTCAGGTAACGCTGTGACGCGTCACCCTATTTCCAACACGTCGTTGACCCAGCTGAGGGCGGCCATCACGGCAGGGAAGCCGATGGTGCTGACGAGTAGCAGCACGGCGTGGCGAATCTCGTCGGAGCTGGCACCGGCATCGCGGGCGCGGCGGGCATGGCTATGCACAGCACCCTCGGATCGGATGCTGACGGCGGCGGCGAGCTGGATAAGCTGGGCGCTTTTCTCGTCCAGCGGGCCTTCGTCCCGCGCCGCCTTGCCGAGTGCGTCGACGGCACCGGCGAGGCGCTTGTAGCGGTTGCGAAACTGCACGTAGTTCTGCGGAAGCTGTTTGTCTGCCATGGCGGCACCTCCTGGGCTGATGCCCGTGAAAAAATGGGGATGAAAAATTGGCACTGACCCCCTTTTCCTCTGGTTGTACACCCTGTTCGTTAAAAGGCGCAAATTATGCCTGGCCTGATATGACGAACCGCCGCTGACCAAAAGGTTTCTTCGTGGGGGTTGTTTCCTGACTGTAAAGGAAGCAGGCCTGTACTGTAGGCGTCGCGAACCGGCACAAAGTAGTCACGAAACAACCTATCAGAAGGGGACTGCTCAGTGCACAGAGCAGACGTTCTGGGGATCGGGCACCGGTGGTCACTTTCGACCCAAAGCCGCCGCTCACGAAATGAGTGTTCATAACTGATTCTATCCGAAATGGACGTTTTGAACCCTTGTATTTATATGCATGCCGGGGAGTTAAAAAATTAACTCTCATTCGATTGCGGCAGGGGTGGATGTTTGATGAGTGCGCTTGGTTGATCGATTGGAAACAAGTATCCAACAACCAAGGGTTAGCGGAGCGCAGCCTACCCATTGATACCAGGCGGCTGGCTCTCCAAGTAGCCAATAGGCGACCGCCAGCGTCACCAAGGGTGCCAGGGAGTTCATGGCGACTGCCTTAGAGATTGGAATGCGACGTATAGCTTCGACCCAAAAAATCTTCGAGACACCAAATATCAAAATACCGTTGATCAGTATCCAGGGTGCGGCAGCCAGCAGATCGGACGTTGAAGGTAGGGGCTCTAGCCAGAGTGCGAGTAAACAAATTACGGTCAGGCTTATACAGCTGCGCAAAAACAGAATGCTGGAGGCGCCAACGTATTTGCGAGCGCGTTGCATATGGTAATTGGCGATGGGGGGAATGATAGCGGCGAATAACAATATCAGCTCCCCGAGACCCAGAAAGCTGGCGGAATTCGGAGCCAATACGATGATGGCACCGGCGACCATGACGCCAGCACCGACGACTTGCCGGCGGGTCAGGCGCTCATGCCCAAGAACTCTTAAAAGCAGCATGGAGTAGAACACTTCCATCAGCAGTAAAACGCTGGTTGTACTGGCGGGCACCATCGACTGGCCCCAAAACACCAGCCCGTAGAACAGCACTCCGATACCCACACCTGATATCAGTGAACTGGCCAGGGCTGTTTTGCACAACAGGTCGCGCCATTCACCCCTGAGAGTTAGTAGGACTGCGAAAAATATCGCCGTTACGAAGGCACTCAGGGCTGCACACATCAGTATCGGGATATGCTGATAGGCCTGTTTGGAAATAACGGGTAGCAGTCCCCAGAGTGCTGCAGCCGCCATCATGTAGAGTTCGCCGACCCGTGCCTGATGCATCATAGTTTTTCGTTACTTTTCTGAAGGGTTAGTAAGGTAGATGTTGAGAATCAGACGCCGAACATTCTGAATAGGAAATAGTATATATAGTGATGCTATTTAGGCCATATAGAGCATGGCCGAGCCATCACAAAAAAAGGGCTGTGTAATACAGCCCATAAACCCAACAACTAAGCCAACAACTTAACTAATAACCAAGCGTTGGGGTTACAGACCGAGAGCCGACACGAAAATCTCAGCCTGAGGCAAATCAATACTTGATCTTTTAACGCAATAGTTCACTCTGCAAACCATATTTTTTCTGAAAACTTGCCAGCGCCTTCCCAGCATCGACCTGAGCGCCCACAAAGATCTCGAAGGCATCTATTCCTTGATAGATGAACAGGTCGAACCCAGACATCAACCTTAAACCATGGCGATTGGCTTCGATCAGGAACTCGGTATCCAAAGGAGTGTAAACGGCGTCAAATGCCCACTGTTGGCCGCCGAACAGTTCTTTGTCCAAGGGAATCCCAGGGCTTTTGTAATGGCCTACTGGAGTGCAATTGACGAGTCCATCAACGTCACGGGCTATATCCGCTATTTTTTCCTTGTCGGCGACACTGGCTTTAAAACCTTTGGCATTTATCGCCTCCGCGAGCGAGTGTGCACTGTTTACATCCAGGTCAGAAATAAACACCTCAGTGGCACCTACTTCAAATAGACCAAATGCGATTGCACGACCAACGCCACCTGCACCAATCAATAGCACTTTACCCGCGGGCTCTTCTGCGAAGCGGGCGCGATAGCCGCGTATAAAACCTGAATAATCGGTGTTTGCCGCAATGATGGATTCGCCAAATAATAATGTATTGGTCGATCCCACGAGTGCTGCCGAGGGTTTAATTTTATCCGCAAGTTTTAATGCGGCCTGCTTGTATGGATAGGTCACATTACAGCCGCGATAACCGCTTCTCACCAACTCGGCCAAGGTTGCTTGCAAGGCGGCTGGCGACTCGTTGTCTGGCTCATGGAGTTGGTAGTCGAGCTCATATCCGTAAAGGTCTCCCAGTAGCTTGTGCAGGTCTGGTGAGCTCGATTGGGATATAGCACGACCTACGAGGCCCAATTTGATCATAAAAGGTACCTTTATGAGCTCTTTCAGGCCAGCGGCCTAAAAGAGCTTCAGAATAAACGCGGATATTTCGGTCTATTTCGTCGATTAGACGTTATTCGTTATGCATCGCGGGATGCATCTGAACGACGTTTTTTGAGCATCACTTTCCAGATTGGGAACTGCGAAATAAGAATCAAAATAACCACCGAAAAAAGCACCACGGATAGAGGGCTGGAGAATAGGTTTACGAAAAACTCGCCGATATCGCCACGCTCGGAGATGATCGCACGACGCCAGTTATCATCCACCAAGCGGCTCAGTATGACGCCGAGGATTACCGGGCCAACCTGGTAGCCGTACAGCTTCATGAAATAGCCCAGCACACCAAAGCCCAGCATCCACCAGATATCGGCCACAGAGTTGTTGATAGCATAGGCGCCGACAATCGATAGCACGAAGATCAGGGGAATCAGGATCCCTTTCGGGCATTCGACGATGCGCGAAAACAGCTTGATGCCGGTGAGACCAAAGATCAGCACGAAGATATTAGCCAGGGTCAAATTGCCAACAGTGAACCAGAACATCTCCGGGCGCTCGGTCAGCAGCATGGGACCAGGGTTAAGACCATGGATGAACAGTGCACCGATAAACACCGCAGTAACCGCATCCCCCGGAATACCCAGGGTCAGCATCGGAATGTAGGCACCACCAACAGCTGCGTTGTTAGCAGACTCTGGCGCAATCAGTCCCTCTTTTGCACCTTCTCCAAACGGTACTTTCGGATTTTTCGTAGTCCTTCTGGCGTAATCGTAGGCCATCAAAGCGGCGATATCGCCACCCGTGCCGGGCAGGGCACCGATGATGGTGCCCAGAATCGAGGACTGGGTGCCCAACGGCAGGTATTTACGTACGTCCGCCCAGGCTGGAATGATGCGATCGAGCTTCTGTTTCAGTGCCACCTTGTCGAGGTGATGCAGTTGCATCAGCGCTTCCGAGAGGCCAAACATGCCGATCATCACCGCCACAGGGTTGATACCGTTCCACAGCTCTACAGCACCGAAAGTGAAGCGCTCTTCAGCGGTAAGCGGGTCCAGTCCAACGGTGCCGATCAGTATGCCCAAGGCACCGGCGAAAATCCCCTTGGTCAGACTTTCACCGGAAAGTGAGCCTACCAGCATGATCCCCATAACGCCCAGCATCATGTAGTCGCGAGGCTGGAACGTCAGAGCAAACTCACTGATAGACGGAGCGGCTACGGCCAAAATGAAAATGCCGATAAAGCCGCCGACCACCGACATTACGGTGGAGAGACCGATAGCCCGTCCGGCCTCACCCTTTTGCGCCATGGGGAAACCGTCCAGTGCGGTGGCAATGGCCGAGGGCGCACCGGGAATGTTGAGCAGGATGGCAGTTCGGGAGCCACCATATACGCCCCCCATGTACACGCCTACCATTAGACAGAGGGCGTTGTTGATATCCCATGAGAAGGTGAATGAGATCAGGATCGACACCGCCATAGTGACGGAGAGTCCCGGGATTGCACCTACGTAAATACCCAGGAAGGTGCCCAGCGCGACTAGAGCAAGCAGCTGTGGCGATACCCAGGCCATTGAAAAGTATTGCAGTGCCTCAAGCATCGTTAGTTCGCTCCACTGTTAAAGAGATCGACGATGACCGCCATGATTTCACGCTCCGGGATGATTCCCTCGGGCAGGACCACCTTGAACACCAGTCGGAAAACAACGTAAACCAAGACCAAGATCATGGCCGAGAGCAGCAGTGTGCGAATGGTGCCACTGCGGTGGAGAAACTTAATCGTCAGAAACAGGAAGGCCAGTGCGGTCAGAATGAAACCCAGGGTGTTGAGTACGACTGCGAACAGGAAAATGACCGCGATCATCACTGCGACAACTGGCGGCAATATTTCCTTGAAGAAATGGCCCTGAACCTCAGTCGGTAAGCGCAGGTTCTGAATACAGGATACACATGAAGTGATTACCATCAGCGCGGTTGCCGCTAGCGGTAAAGCGCCGGGTGAACTGAGAGATTCGAATCCTGAGATGCTATAGGCCTTCCAAAAGAGGAAGCCACTCAGAATTACCATCAGGAATCCGAACAGTGTTTCGCCGGGCTTCGTGTAGATATGCTGGGTATGTGCCATGGTGATAGATTCACTCTAGTTATAGTCGGTTGGGGTGTGCAGCCAACCAGCGGAGCCGGACGCAAGGCCCGGCTCTCGGTTGTATTACTCGGGGCGTTTGATGCCAAACTCTTCGGGGGAGTGCTTGGCGAAACCAGCGTCATATACGATCCATGAAGAGACGGAGCGGTAGTTTTCTAGGAACTGCTTCGCTTCGTCACCGGAGACGTTCATGATGCTGAAACCTCGCTTGTCCATCAGGGCTTTGAAGTCCGGTTGCTCAGCTGCCTTGGTGTAAGCGTCGACCAGTTTTTCAACCGCCTCATCGGGTGTGCCCTGCTTGATGAAGACACCGAAGAACGGTCCCCAAGGAAGGTACTTATTGAAGCTAGGGAACTCCTCAGTAATTGGTGCTACTTCAGGCAATAGATCGTTCGCTTGGGTGTCGACTAGGCCAATGACCTTCATACGACCCGCTTTGATATGTTCAATTGCCGCGCCAAGTACAGCGGGCATGATGTCAATAGCACCACCCTGAAGTGCAGTCAGCGCAGGGCCATCGCCGTCATAAGGAACACCGGTGAATTCTACGTTGGTTTCTGCCTTAAGCATGGCTAGCATGATGGAGGTCAGACCGCCGGGACCGGTGGAGCCGGTTTTGATTTCGTCAGGGTGATTTTTGGTGTACTCGACGAGCTCTTTCATTGTGTTGAAAGGTGCGTCGTTGCGAGCCACGAAGATTGGCGTACCGCGTGCGAGTATGTTGATAGGAATCATGTCGCTGTAATCGATATCGGCCAAGCCCAGTACTTTGTACATCTGGGGATTCTCGGCACCCATTAGCAGGGTATAGCCGTCGGCCTTCATCGCGTTGACATACTTGGTAGCTATCGCTCCGACACCGCCAGTTTTATTGGTCATGATAATGTCACGACCCAATACGTCTTCGGCATGAGGGGTTACCGAGCGCATAACTGTGTCTGTAGAGCCACCTGGGCCCCACTGAATGATGCCTTGCAGGTCTTTCTCTGGATATTCTGCCATGGCGTTGCCAACAACCAATCCAGCGAATGTGATACCCGCGAGTGTCTTGATCAGCGTCTTTTTCATACCGTTTATCCTTCTTCTTATTGGACGAAAGCCGTTTAGGCCTGTTGTTTCGCGGGGCGCGTAGCCTAGTTGTCATGGCTTGCGGACCATTCGGGTCTTGCAGTCTCCCCGTTAGCTATGAATTGTGCCTCGATATAAAATTACGTCAAATACCTATAATTGCCAGTTCTATAACATGATGTTAATTTTTGACATCAACGCTTTAACGTTTGCTTTGTCAAAAGATAGTGGATTTAGAGAGGCTGGCTATGTCGAAACGTCAACTGACGCTGCGTCAGATCGAGATTATTCGTGCGATAAAAGTAGCGGGTTCGATTATAGGAGCTGCGCGGCTATTGAATGTTTCTCAGCCGGGTCTCAGCCGAACCATGAAACATGTTGAATCGAGTCTCGGGATCAAGCTGTTCACCAGAAGCGGAGGGAAATATACGCCGAGTGCAGAGGCCAGCACTATCTTTGCCCAACTGAATGACCTCTATAAAAAACTCAATGATTTGAATACGTCGCTTAACCAGCTTGAAGATGGGCGCGGCTTCGAACTGACATTTGGTTCCGTACCAAGTATTGCAATGTCCATGGTCCCTAGAAGCCTTCGCCGAATTAGCGAGCGACATCCTGACCTCCATATCAATGCCGAGACACTGAAACTCGAGGAAGCGATCGATTATCTATTGTTGGGGCGTGGGGAGTTTGTTTGTATGAGTTATCGGTTAAACCACCCTGCCATCGACTTTCAGCCTCTAGAAGAGGGGAAACTGTGCTGTGTTGTCCACCGTGACCATGAGCTGGCCAAGCTGGATAAAGTGTCGGCCGAACAGATCGCGCGATTTCCATTGATTGGTATTGATCCAGCCGACCCATACGGACAGATTTTGGATAGCGTATTCGCGCAGGATGATGTCCAGTACGACCTGAGATTTCGAGTACGGTTTGGCTTTATGGTGTTGGGGTTAGTCAAACAGGGGCTGGGAGTGGCAATCCTTGATAGTTTTTCATTAGCTGATGTTGGAGATGAATCCAGTGAACTGAGAGTGATTCCTCTTGAAAAACCAGTAAGGTTCAAAACCTATGTGGCGATGCGGAATGATGGTGAGCTCTCAAGTTTCGCAGAGTCGTTTATTGATGCGATGAAAACGGAAATGGGTCAGAAAAGCTTTACTTGAAAACCTATTGATCTGCTCGTGTTTTCCCAAAACTCATGTTTGGCTTCAGGCCTAAGTCTTTCATTTAAATCCAGCGATTCTTCAGAGTGTCATCTGGATTTTTGCCTGGATTGGTTAGTTGTCGGTGCACTTTAGCCTGGAGGGTGAGGTTATCCGCAGATCAACGTGGCCAAATCCCATTTTCCCCCCTCACACACCCGATCGATCGTCGCTGCTGGCGCTGACGTTCGGGTGTGGGGGCGTCTGCAACAGAACTCCCAGGTGGTGTGCTGTTGTCTTCTATGAAGAAAGCGTTAACGACGACTGGAACGACCGGTAGGGTGCTGACTGTGGGGCCTGCAGGGGTGTTCGTGTTGGTGCAACAGGGGGCTTCGGGCATTCCATTGGTGCGTTGTGCTGCATGAAAAGGCTATATAACCGATTGAAAACAGGAATACGCCGCTGCGGCTTGATTATTGCTTGGTCAAGCTGCATTCCTTTTGGTGGTGATCCTTATGAATTTGTCTTCCTCCATGAATCGTCAGACGCTGGCCTGTTCGGGTGTTTTGGCGTCAGTTACCCTGGGGCTTGAAGAGTTCATCGATCGGCAGGGTGGAAACAGTCGTCAGGTTCTGTCGCGCTCGGGTTTGAAGCCGGGCCTCTATAAGGAACCGAATCGGCATATCTCTCTGAAAAGCTACTGTCAGTCGATACACGAAGCTGCGCGTTCCACCGGTAATGAGCACTTCGGGCTCTGGTTCGGTGAGCAGTTCGGTCCCGAAGGGCTTGGCCTGTTTGGCTACTTTGCACTGACCGCGCCGGATCTGCGCTCAGCCATCGACGGTATGCAGACCTACTTCCAGGTGTTTCAGCGCAACAGCCTGCTGAACTTCGAGGTGGATCAGGGCATCTGCAGACTGGAATACCGTCTGCTGGATGGTGATATTGTCGACCGCAGGCAGGATGCCGAGCTGACCGTGGGCATGTTCAATAATGTATTGAGTCGGGCCTTGGGTGAGAGTTGGGCTCCGCTGGAGATTCACTTCCAGCATCCCGCCCTGGTGGATGCGTTACCGCATTGTGAGGCGTTCGGCTGCGAGGTTAAATTCCAGCAGTCCCGTAACGAGATACTGTTCCGAGAAAGCTGTCTGGATCAACTGATGCCGGACGCCAACCCCATGCTGAATAATGTGGTACGCGGTACCATCGCCGATCTCGTCGGTACAGCACCGCAGATACTTTCAACGGCCCAGCGGGCGCGTAGCGAAATTATCGAGCTGCTGCCGCAGGGCGAAGCCTGTATCGATCAGGTGGCCCGCCGCATGAGTCTGTCCCGCCGTACCCTGCAGCGCCAACTCTCCGCTGAACAGTACTCTTTTAAAGCCCTGGTCGATGAGCTTCGCGAGGAGCTGGCGATCTATTACCTTGAGTATGACCGCCTGAGCATATCCGAGGTGGCCTATCGGTTGGGTTATTCGGAAATCTCCGCATTTACCCGCGCATTCATGCGCTGGAAAAATCTCTCTCCCAGCGATTGGCGGGCACGCTGATCTGCTGACTCGATCTGCTGGCGGGCAGATTGGCACCGAATGTCAAAAGACCGTATTCAGCGGTCAAACCTGTTAAGCCTAATTACTGAGACACTGCTTCCATCCCACAAACAAAAGGAGGGAAGCAAATGTCTACTCAACCTCACCCCCTGGCCTCTGTCTGGAACTGTCCGGCAGAAAACGCACTGGAAGAGGCGCATATCTTCCTGGAGCGTCACGGCGTTAAATATATCCTCGCGCAATTCGTCGACATGCACGGTGGCATCAAAAGTAAAGCGGTTCCGGTGCATTGCCTGAAAGATCTGGTCGAGTCCGGAGCAGGTTTCGCAGGTGCGGCTGTCCTGGGCTTCGATATGACTCCCCAGGATCCCGAATACATGATGCGGGCGGACCTTTCCACCCTCACGCTGATGCCCTGGCTGCCCGGTTATGCCTGCATCCGTGGCCATGGCTGGGTCGGTGATGAACTGTTCCCACTGGATTCGCGCAATGTGCTGGCGGTTCAAACCGGGCGCCTGGCCGAGCGCGGCCTGCGCTTTATGACCGGGATGGAGCCTGAGTTTTACCTGCTGAAGCGGGATGAAAACGGCTCGGTTGTTCCGTTCGACAATACCGACACCCTGGACAAGCCTGCCTATGATTATCAGGGCCTGACCCGTAATGCGCCCTTCATTGAGGGGCTGCATCAGGCGCTGGCCGGCATCGGTCTGGATGTTTATCAGATCGATCATGAAGACGCCAACGGTCAGTTCGAACTGAACTTCAAGTACGACGAGGCGATCAAGTCGGCGGATAACATGCAGTTCTTCAAGATGGCCGCTAAAGAGGTGGCCAACGGCCTGGGTGGTATCTGCAGCTTCCTGCCGAAACTCAGCGCGACCACTACCGGCAATGGTATGCATGTGCACTGCTCTCTGGAAAACGCTGAGGGCGACAACATCTTCCAGGATGACAGCGACCCCAGCGGTATGGGGCTGTCGAAAACCGCTTATCAGTTTATTGCCGGCGTTATCGAGCATGCCCCGGCTCTGGCAGCACTGCTGTGTCCGTCGGTGAACTCCTACAAGCGACTTGTCCGAGGTGCACCCGGCAACCCCAGCTGGGCGCCGGTGTTTATCACCTACGGCAACAACAACCGCTCGGCGATGCTGCGTATCCCCTACGGTCGCATCGAGGTACGCATTGGCGATGGCAGTATGAACCCCTATCTGGCGGTGGCTGCAATCATTGCGGCGGGTCTGGATGGTGTGGATCGTGAGCTGTCGGCGCCTGAGGCCCATGCCATCAACTTCTATGAGCTTTCTCCGGCACAGGTGGATGAGCTCGGGGTAGGGCGTCTGCCGGAAACCCTTAACGATGCTCTGAATGCGCTGGAGGATGACAAGTTCCTCTGTGAAGCGCTTGGCGAGCGCCTGGTCGGCAGTTTCCTGAAGATGAAACGTAAGGAGTGGCACGAGTACCACAGCACCGTTTCCGAGTGGGAACTCAACCGTTACCTGACCTTTTATTGATAAGGAGTTTTGTCATGCTCGAACTTAGCGAAAAGCAGATTCAGCAGTTTCGTCAGGATGGTTTCCTGATCGTCGATAAGATTATTGAGCCGGAAGCGGCACTTGAAATTCGTGATCGCTTTGAAGGCCTCTTCAGTGGCCAGTATGAAACCGGGATCCGACCGGATGAGGTTAACCTGCCGGAGGGTGATCCTCCCTATACCAAGCAGATCTGTAACGCCTGGAAATCTGATCTGGCGGTAGCTCGTCAGGTGATGTCCGAGTCCATGGGCCGCGCCTGTGCCCAGCTTGGTGGCTGGACCGGCAGCCGCCTGATGGTCGACAACCTGCTCTGGAAGCCGGTCAACGGTCGCTCCATCGGCTTCCATCAGGACAGCATGTACTCGCTCTGGATCGATAAGCCGGAACTTGTCAGCTGCTGGCTGGCGCTGGATCACACAACGGCTCAGGGCGGCACACTGGTTTATGTGCGCGGCTCGCACAAGTGGGGTGAGGCCAAGCCGATCATGAAGTTCCACGGGCCTGAGGATGATCTCAAAGAGGTGCGTGAATGGGCGGATACCAACGGCTTTGAGCTGGAACTGGTGCCGATCGAAGTTCCGCCGGGCGGTGGTGCTTTCCATGATGGCTGGCTCTGGCACGGTTCAAGGGTCAACCAGGCAGATGTGCCGCGTCGCTCGGTGGCAATGCACTACTTCCAGGACGATATCGAGTACAACCCGGAAAAGATGACCGTCGGCAACGGTCCGATCTACGGCCGCTATAAAAAGTTCGGTAGTAACGAGGTGGATGAGAGCTACTTCCCCATCGTCTATCGCGAAGATGGTTATCGTTCTCCGGGGCTCGATGAATACCTTGAGAAGGGAGTGGTGTGATGAACATCCTCGCTATCATGGCGGGTTCCATGGAGGGCGACCGGGAATCGGGGCAAATCGGCGAGGCGGTCCGCGCTAGAGGTGGCGCACTGCTCTGGTTCTATCGTCTGAAAGGGGATGAGCTGCCATTATCGACCGAAGGCTATGACGCGCTGATTGTGTTCGGCGGTGAGGTTAGCGTTCATGACCCGGAGCTCAAACCCTATTTCGATAAGCTGGCTGGACTGATTCATCGCTTTCATGAAGCAGACAAGCCCATACTGGGTTCATGCCTGGGGTGTCAGTCGATCGCCTACGCTTTCGGAGCAAAGGTTCGTCCGCAGGGGGTCCTGGAGTACGGCTTCACGCCGCTCTCCCTGACCGACGCCGGGCGAGAGGATCCGCTGCTGAAGGATATGCCCGCGCAGCCGGTACTGTTCGAGATGCACTCGGACACCTTCGAGCTCCCGGAAGAAGCCACACTGCTGATGAGTGGCGATCAGGTGACCCATCAGGCGTTCAGGATTGGCGAGAAGATCTACGGTTTTCAGTGTCACTTCGAGGTGACGCCGGAGATTGTGGATACCTGGACCCGGCGCGAACTGATCGATAACCCGGCTAAGGATCAGCACGAGATCGCACGTCTTGTCGAAAAGGTTACCGTGGATTTCGAGCAGCATCAGCAGGCGCAGACCGAGTTCGCCCTGTCGGTGATGAACGCTTGGCTGGACCGGGTGTAGGAGTTTACTGCCGCTCTCTTTTAACTAACTGCAGCCCCTAATCGGAGGCATCCCTAGAGGGGATGCCTCCCCAACAGTTAGTTACCGCCCTTGTTGTCATTCGAGCGATTACTTCCCCCGAATGTGAACGATATGTATGCCACAGAGCAATGCTTGATGGGGTTCTGCCAATGCGGAGGCCGCGCTGGTTTGGGCAAGGAGAAGCATTACTTTGCCATTCGCTGAAAATCTGAACGATAAGCTTGCCGGTTTCTGGACCAGTCATGTGCGGTCTAAGGCTCGCGAGGCTATTGGGCTAAGCAGGATTTAAATGCGACTGTTCTGGTTAGTGCGCTAATCAGAATCTTTCTGTGCGGAGGGCGGGGGCGCGCTGTGCTGAAAGGGGATTGGGACTGCGAGACTGCTCTGAACCTTCATTAAGCTCATCAAAGAAACCAATCGGCCGCTCTTTGATTCCCATTTCATCCTAAATGAGATTCAACATTTGCGTTTCGCAACTGCGGAGGGTGAAGACCTCTAACAGTGTCTACACTCAGTGGACTGCAATTTTTCAGGAGAGAAAATGATGACAGGCAAGCGTGAAGTTGGTGAGCAAGGACTACCGAAAATTCCACAGGAAGCGTTCGACTGGTATGACGAATATGCCCATGGCGATATAGACCGTCGCACCTTTCTACAGCGCCTCGGTACTCTCGGGATTGCAGGCCTGGGCATTGCGGCAGTCAGCCGTGGCCTGATGCCGAACTACGCGCTTGCGGAGCAGGTCTCCTTCAACGATCCGGATATCAAGGCTAGCTATATTGAGTTCGATGCGCCCCAGGGGCATGGTCGGGCCAGGGGGTACCTGGTGGTTCCCGCAGGCGTCACTGCTGAGAGCCGGGCACCAGCGGTGCTGGTGGCCCATGAGAACCGCGGGCTTAATCCCTATATCAAGGATGTGGCGCGTCGTCTGGCCAAGGCTGGCTATGTGGCACTGGCACCCGATGCGCTCTTCTCGCTTGGCGGCTACCCGGGCAATGACGATGAGGGGCGAGCCATGCAGCGGGAGCTGGACCGCGGCAAGATCGAGGGTGACTTCGCTGCCGCTGCCCGTCTGTTGAAACAGCATGAATTTTCCACGGGCAAAGTCGGGATGGTAGGGTTCTGCTTTGGCGGCTATCTGACCAACCAATTGAGCGCGCTACTTCCCGACGTGATCGATGCCGGAGCGCCATACTACGGTACGCCTCCCCAGGCGGATATCGCCAATATCAAGGCACCGTTGCAGCTGCATTTTGCCGAACTGGATAAACGGGTGAATGGCTACTGGCCCGATTATGAGGCGGCGCTGAAACAGGCGAAGGTCGATTACACTGCCTATATCTACCCAGGCGTTAATCACGGTTTCCATAATGACTCCACTGCGCGTTACGAGGAAAAGAGCGCTGAACTGGCGTGGAGCCGAACCCTGGAATTTTTCGCGCAGCAGCTGCAATCCTGAGCAGCCTGTCCAGCTGTTTGGCTGTTTCCAAGGGCCTGACCGTCGCGGCACCTGGTCGCGCGGTTAGGCTCGTTTAGTAGATTCCGTTTTATGCAACGGGATGTTTCAGTCCCAAAGCGCCAGGACGACCCACCCGGATGTAATAATCCAAGCCCTCTTGTTGTTTCTCCGGCGCGTAATGCACGCTGTCGACCTTACCCTGGACAGGATGGCTTAAATGACGACCTCTTACTCCCTTAACAACGATTCCCAGGCCGCCAAGGTGTTGAACGAACTCTACGCCGAGGCGGAGAAACAGCGTTCTGGTGCAGGTAACCGACTCACAGCGGAGGCTGGAGCCGTATTGACGCCGCTGGAGCGCTTCACTGCGCTGAAGCATCGTTACATGCCGATCGACCGGCCGTTCGGTAACCTGATGTACTCACTACTCCGGGCATCGCAAGCGAAGACCATCGTGGAGTTTGGTACCTCCTTTGGTATCTCGACTATTTTCCTTGCCGCCGCCGCCCGCGATAACGGATTTGGCAAGGTGATTACCACCGAGTTCATCGCCGAAAAGGCGGAGCGTGCAAGGGAAAACCTGACCCGCGCTGGCCTAGTCGACTGGGTGGAGTTTCGCGTTGGCGATGCGCTGCAAACCCTCTCCGATCCGTTGCCGGGCCCGGTCGACTTCCTGTTTCTTGATGGCGAAAAATCGCTCTATCTCGATATGGTGCGAAGGGTGGAGCCGCAGATGGCTACTGGTTGCCTGATTGCTTCGGATAACACTGACCATCAGGGTGCCGAACCGTACCTGCAATATATGCGTGATCCCCAGCAGGGATATGTGTCCACGCCGATACTGACCCAAGGCGGTCCCAAGGCGCACAGTGGCCATGAAATATCTTTTCGGCTGTGAGAGACCATGATAGGTGTAGAACGCTGGCACTTGAACATCGCGGCTGCTAAGTGGGAGTAATTCGCCGATATATCGGGCAGTAAACGGCCGCATCAAGTCATTATCTGATCAAGGCTGCTAGTCATTAAGGCGAGGAAGGCTAGGGTGGATAATGGATGCTGGTACATTAGCAAGGGGCCGTTTCAGCTAGATTGGAATATGCAGTCATGCTCATCCAATAATCCGCGGGGTGCTGCCCTTCAATTTGAGCAGGGCTAACATGACATACTTCGACATCTATCCGTGGGAAACAGAAAACCAGCCAACAAGTCGTCGGCTGGGCAAGCGCACCAGCTAGTTACTGCTCTTTTGGCCGGTTAAAACAGGGTTCACTGCGCTTCTCGGACGGCTTCGAGCACCAGGCGAGCCACTTCCTCGGAAGAAGCTGGGTTCTGCCCAGTGACCAGTTTGCCGTCACGCACGGCGAAGGTCTGGAAATCCGGACCGCTCTCATAGTTGGCACCCAGCTCGCGGATGCGTGTTTCCAGCAGGAAGGGTACCTGTTCGGTCAGACCGGCCGCTTCTTCCTCGCTGTTGGTGAAGGCGGCTACACGACGGTCAGCGACCAGCGGTTGTCCGTTGACGTCCTTGGCGTTTACCAACCCGGCAGGACCGTGGCAGACCGCGGAAATGACCTTGCCAGCGGCCCAGGCCGTGGAAAGCAGGCTGGCCAATTCGGTGCTCTTGGGGAGATCCCACATGGTGCCGTGCCCACCGGGCAAGAACACCGCTGAGTAATCCGCAATCGAAAGGTCGCTGATTTTTATCGAGGACTCGATCTTTTGCATGGCCGAAGCGTCCTTGAGAAAACGCTCCACGCTGGGTGGGTTCTTACCTTCGCTCTCCAGCGAATGCGGGTCGATTGGAATCTTACCACCTGCGATAGAGGCGATCTCCACCTGCGCACCGGCATCGATGAAAGCATAGTAAGGCGTTGACAGTTCCTCGAACCATACGCCGGTCGGGCGCGGGTCATCACCCATAGTCGCCTGGGAAGTGAGGATCATTAGAATCTTGTTCGTAGTACTCATGTTTACGTTCTCCTGAGGCTTTTCAGGGGAGTCAAATAGAATCCCCTTACCTGATTGGATGAGCGGACAATCTCTGCGTTCAGTGCGGCTTATTTAGTGGCGCGGGCGGCTGCGATCAGTCCGTCCAGCCAGTCCTGGTGGCCGTTGATCATAGGGTTGGGCTTGGTATTGTGGAGTTCTTCCGCCGGCTTACCTTTCTGTGTCTCCTGAGTGAGAATGCGCACGCGATCGCCGTCCAGATCTTCAATCAGCCAGGCGTGATGTACATCCAGGCGTGCATCGGTGCCTTCCTCGCCTGCCCAACCGTGCCAGGCGACGCGGCCAGGCGTGCCAGCGGCCGGCGGCACGAATTCATTGCATTGTGCTTCCACAGGGAATCCGAAGGTTTCAAAGTAGAAGCGCACGCCGTCTTCAAGCACCGGTCCCTTGTCGTCATAGAAGCGAGGATTTGCCGAGTTGGAGTAATAGGTTGGCCACTGAGAGGGAGTGACCAGTAACGGCCAGATATCAGCGGCGCTCAGTCCCGCCACAATAACCTCGTTTGAAGCGAAGTTTTCGGTAAAGCCAGGTACGTAGCCTTCGGGCCAGTTAATTGCATTCATAGAATATCCTTTACGTTGATGACAGGTTAAACCTGACAGTGCTGCCACTGAAAAAGGTGAAAGTTGTTAGTGGTGTCGCTGAGTTGTCATCAATGATGGTGCCTCTTTAGAAATAACACCAATCTCAAATTATTATTCTTGATATCACGCAAGCTTATTTCTCGAGACAAAAAATAAGCACGAACCATATCTACACCTGAGGTGCCTCCTGGCGTGGGGCTGACTTTTGTTCGTTCAGATTACTTGCGATCGGCGCAGGCCATGAATAGTAATTCCCGAATCCAGCGATGCGCTGAGTCGTGATGCGTGCGCTCGTGCCAGGCTGCTATTTTGGTAAAACCAGGCACGGCAATTGGAGGTTCAGAAATTGCGAGACCTTCCATGCCTGAGACCAGTCGACTGGGTAGCACTGCGACCATGTCGCTGGAGCGCAAAATTTCAGGGAGGATGAGGAAGCTTTTGACCGACAACGTGACTTCACGTATAGCGCCCAGCTGTTCGAGCACATCATCAGTAATGCCGTAAAAGCCGCCGCCCTCGTAGGAAACCAGCGCATGATCAAGCGCACAGAACTCCTTTAGGGTCAGCTTCCGTCCATTCGCAGCCGGATGGTCTTCACGCATAACACAGACATAGTGCTCCTTGAATAGTTCTCGCGCATGCAAGTCCAGGGGGGGTGCTGTCTGGTGTCAGCAAAGCGAGGTCGATCTGACCACGCTCGAGTTGGCTGTGTACCCGTTCATTCTCGACAGGGAGCAAGGACACTTTAATTCTGGGCGCCTTTACCTTGAGCGCCGATAGAAACGGAACAGCGATTGCGCGCAGCGCATAGTCAGTCGCGGCAATGGTGAAAGTGAGACTGGCAGTTGAGGGGACGAAGACAGGAGGCTGAAGCAGCGTATCGATCTGTCTGAGGACCTGTTTCACTGGCTTACTCAGATCCAGGGCACGTTGGGTAGGAATTATGCCTCGTTGGGTTCGCGAGAATAGGGGGTCGTCGAAGCTGTCACGCAGACGAGTGAGTATCCCACTCATAGCGGGCTGAGTTATTCCCAGACGTTCAGCGGCTCGCGTCACATTGCGCTCATCCAGCAGGGCATCCAATGCCTTGAGCAGATTGAGATCCATACTCTGGAGATCTTTCACGGTTATATTTTCGACGGCTTAGGATTCGGGATTACTGAAATTCAGGAATGGATAATACCAAGCCCCGGCCGTTTTGCGGACCGATTCTCAAAACTTGAAATAGGGGGCTGTCGGCCCTGGGCATTCATGAATGCAGGGGGGCACCTGGCCTGAATTTACACTTGGGCCAGGTGCTGGAGATCTTGGCTAAACCTGTCAGCTTGCCAGGAACTCCTCTGTCGTAGAAACCGTTCCATACAGGAACGCCAGGGCACTCATAAACGCAGCATGAACCTGGGCTGCAGGAACGACTACGCCATTAAACTCAAGGTCCAGGGTTGCGCAGGCATCATGAACGACTGTGGTGTTGTAACCGTAATCGACAGCGGCACGGCTGGTGGCGTCGATACACATGTGACTCATGGAGCCGATGACCACTACATCGGTAACGCCAAGCTTCTCCAGGCTCTCTTTCAGTACTGTCTCACGAAACGAGTTCGGATAGTTCTTGGTAATAACCTGTTCGCCTTCCAGTGGTTTGACCGCCGGGTGTATCTCAACGGCATCAGTGCCCGTGGCAAAGAAAGGAGCTTCAGGGTCTGGGAATTCATGGCGAACATGAATAACCGTCTCACCCAGATCGCGAGCATGGGCAATCACTTTAGCTGCGTTAGCCGCGGCCTCTTGGACTCCCTGCAACGGCAGTTTGCCCGTCGGCGGGAAGTATTCATTTTGGATGTCGACGACGATAACGGCGCGTTTAGTCATAATCATTTGCCCTTATATGGATGTTTTTTTCGTCTGGCGAGGGGCCTCGCAAGTTGTTTTGACATCATCTGATTTAGAGATAATTCTGACGACTGTCGATAAAGACATAATGAGGGGTGATTACGACAAATGTCTGATATGTATGTGGCCGAAGTGGGTCTTCTGCTGTACCCCGGTGCTCAGATGTCTGCCGTCCTGGGTCTAACCGATCTTTTTGCAATAGCGAACCGCTTTGCAGAGCCAGGCTCCGAAGGTCTGTCTACCTCTATCCGCCTGAGTCATTGGCAGCAAAAGTCTCCTGGTATGCCGATTGAGCGCTGCTTCGATTCCATGCAGGGCGAGCCGGGATCACCCGATGTAATGGTTCTTCCACCCACTCTGGGTGATCCGGCGACGGCTGAGGTTGTCGCGCCCTATATTGAATGGATGCGGCAGCACCATAAGACAGGAGGGACACTCGCCTCGATCTGCGCCGGTGCATTCGTCCTCGCAGAGACAGGCCTGTTGGAGGGGCGTAAGGTAACTACCCACTGGCTTTACGAGGAAAAATTCCAGCAACGCTTTCCGACCGTAAATCTCGATATCGACCGTCTTATCATTGACGATGGAGATATTCTCACAGCGGGTGGTGTGATGGCATGGACCGATCTTGGCCTTAAACTGGTGGACCGCTTTATGGGGCCGTCGGCCATGATCCAGACTGCACGTATCCTGTTGGTCGATCCGCCGGGCCGGGAACAGCGATATTACAGCGTGTTTTCACCCAAACTCATGCATGGTGATAGCGCAGTGTTAAAACTGCAGCACTGGCTGCAAGAAACTGAAGGCAAAGAGGTAAGGCTCGATAGATTAGCTGCAGTCGCGGGACTGCAGGAACGAACGCTGCAGCGCAGATTTCAGAAGGCTACTGGGATGACGACCTCGGAGTACTGTCAGAGGTTAAGGGTAGGTCGATCACAGGAGCTGCTGAGGTTTAGTCGGCAATCAGTAGAAAGTATCTCCTGGGAAGTTGGATACCAGGACCCAGGCTTTTTTCGCAAGATATTCGTACGGATAGTTGGCTTGTCACCGAGTGAATATCGCCAGCGTTTTGGAGTTGGTTAAGGGTCTTGGTTGCATCACTTCCATTCAAAGCTGTTCTAGCGCTGCAACTGCTTCTCTTAGCTGCTCAGCCACCCATGCAGCGTGCGCTGACAGTGGCCATTCGGCACGATGTATTAGCCAGAGGATCTCTTTAATCTCAGGCGCCCCCTCAATGACTTCGATATCGCTTTGCCGTGAAAACGCCTGGCGGGCATAACGAGGCAATACGGTAAAGCCCAGTCCGCGGGCAACGGGTTCCAGAATCAGGCTGATTTGATTGATGAAGCCTCGCCGGGGGATGGCGTGAATACCCGGCTTTTCAGGGTATCGGCGGCTAAGCAGTCGATCAGCCATTACCTGGCCATCGGGATGGTCGATAAAGCCTAATTGTTCAAGGTCTTCCCAACCAGAGACGCTGTGGTTCGCCGGCACGATCAGCTCCAGGGGCTCTTCGGAGAAGCGACTGGCAGTCAGGCGGGAATCGTCTGGTTTGAGCGTCACGATACCCAGTTCATAGTGGTTTTGTTTTACTGCCTCCAGTACCTCACTATCGGGCGCGAAGCGGTGACGGATTGTCAGCCCTCGGTTGCGCTGTTGTAAATCCAGGAGAATAGGGTAAAGGGTCAGTCCCACGCTGCCGGGAGAGATCAGGCTGACCTCACCTGTACGGTTGTTCTCGCCTTTCAGACGATGCTGTAATCGCTTATCGGCCTGGGCGATCTCGTTAATGTATTCAAGTAGCGCCAAGCCCGCCGGCGTCAACTCGATCTGCCTTGGATGGCGGATAACTAGTTGGCCGAGATCTTGTTCAAGACGCCGAATATGCTGACTTACTGCTGCCTGAGTTATATCCAGCTGTTCTGCGGTGCGGGTGAAAGTTCCCGCTTCAGCCAGGACCGCGAAAGAGGCAAGCCATTGTGGGTTATGCATAATGAATTCTAATAGGAACCATAATTGTATGTCGGTTCTTATTATAGCTTTTTGTTTTTAGAATGGGTGCACATTCAACAGGAGATCTGTTCTATATGAAAACTTACCCACGCAGTTTTTCCCACATTGGTTTGTCCGTTACCGATCTGGATGCAGCCGTAAAATTCTACACCGAGGTGATGGGCTGGTATCTCATTATGCCGCCAACCACAATTAGCGAAGATGACAGCGCCATCGGTGTCATGTGTACCGATGTATTCGGTGCAGGCTGGGACTCTTTCCGTATTGCCCATTTATCGACTGGCGATCGGGTTGGTGTAGAAATTTTCGAGTTCAAAAACGCTGAGAAACCCGAAAATAATTTTGAGTACTGGAAAACCAGCGTCTTTCACTTCTGTGTACAGGACCCGGATGTTGAAGGCTTGGCGGCCAAGATCGTCGCGGCCGGTGGCAAGCAGCGTATGCCTGTGCGTGAGTACTTCCCGGGCGAAAAACCCTATCGCATGGTCTACATGGAAGACCCGTTCGGTAACATCCTGGAGATCTACAGCCACAGCTATGAACTGACTTATTCGGCTGGTGCTTACCAGTAAGGAGAACGGCATTGGTGCAGTTACCGCAAAACTACCGGGCCTGGAGTTGGCAGCAGAGTGACGACCCCAGCCGGTTAGTACTTGAAACCTTGACGCCAAGGGCATTAACCGAGGGTGAAGTCTGGGTCCGAAACCAGGTAATAGGGTTGAACCCTGTGGACTGGAAGGTGCTCGGTAGCAGCGGGTGGCAGCCGGGTAAAATACCTGGCTGCGATGCCAGTGGTATTGTGGTGGCCCTGGGCCCCGGGGTGTCAGCCGACTGGCTGGGTAAACCGGTGGCTTATCACCAGAATCTTAAAGAGCACGGCAGTTTTTCTGAATTGACACCCGTTCGTGCCAGAGCTCTGATGGCCCTGCCAGATGATCTGGATCTGGCCGTTGCCGCCAGTTTTCCGTGCCCGGGGCTTACTGCCTGGCAGGCGAACAATAAGGTGCCGGCGAAAGCGGGTGAGCCGCTTTTGATAGCGGGTGCCGGAGGTGCAGTAGGTCAGTACTTAGTGCAATTGGCTGCGCGCCGCGGGTTTGCAGTGACAGCCCTTTGCAATTCGCGCCATTGGCAGCGCCTTGCTGACCTGGATGCGGCCAACTGTATAGAGACTCCGTATGAAGCACTCAAAGATGGACGCCATTTCTATGCGGTCATCGATGCTGTCAACGAAGACAGTGCAGACAGTCTGGTGCCCGCATTAAAAGCCAATGGTCACTTGGTCTGTATTCAGGGGCGCTTGTCCCAGTGGCCCAATGCACCCTTCGGCCAGGCTTTGTCCATGCATGAGGTAGCACTGGGTGCCCTGCATATTTTTGGTGACGACAACGCCTGGCACGGGCTTACCGAAGCAGGCCAGCGGCTCCTTGGTGAGATTCAGGCCGGAAATATTCAGCCTGAATCGCTGCATTATAGTGACTTTACGGACCTTCCCTCGGCCCTTGAGGCTCTTAAAAACAGGACATTTTCCGGCAAAGCCCTGGTTCGGGTGAGCGGAGATCAGGAGTAAACATGACTGCATTGTTTAGTGAATTCAAACTGAAAGAGATAACCCTTCGCAACCGTGTCGCCATCCCGCCAATGTGCCAATACAGCGCCATTGATGGCTTTACCAGCGACTGGCACCTTGCCCATTATGCCGGCATGGCTCGTGGCGGTGCTGGCTTGGTGATTGTAGAGGCTACCGCGGTGTCTCCTGAAGGGCGTATCACCCCGGGGTGCACGGGGTTGTGGAGAGATGAACAGATTGAAGGTATGGCTGAGATCGCTGCTGCCATCAGATCAGCGGGCTCTGTGCCGGGCATCCAGATCGGACACGCCGGTCCAAAAGCCAGCGCGAACAAACCCTGGGAAGGTGATGATCACATTGCCAACGACGCCCCAGGCGGCTGGCAGACGATAGCGCCTTCGGCTGTAGCCTTTGGCGGCGGCCTTCCGAAAGTACCGCAAGCGATGACCAGCGACGATATCCTGCGAGTCAAAACCGATTTTGTCGCCACGGCCAAGCGCGCTCTCGAGGCAGGCTTTGAGTGGCTTGAACTGCACTTTGCGCATGGTTACCTGGCCCAGAGTTTCTTTTCTCGCCATGCTAACCAGCGCACCGATGAATACGGTGGCAGTGCAGAAAATCGTGGCCGCTTCCTGCTGGAAACCTTGCAGGCTGTACGCGAGGTCTGGCCGGAGAACCTGCCGTTGACAGCCCGCTTCGGTGTTATCGAGTTTGACGGTCAGGATGAAGAAACACTGGCCGAGTCCATTGAACTGGTTAACAAGTTCAAGGATGCAGGTTTGGATATGCTGAATGTGTCCATGGGATTTTCCACTATCAATGCGAAGGTACCCTGGGGACCTGCGTTTATGGTGCCGATTGCTGAGCGAGTTGGTAAGGAAACAGGCCTGCCGGTAGCCACTGCCTGGGGACTCGATGATCCGCAAACTATCGCCAAGGTTGTCGATGACGGACAGATGGACCTTGTCATGGTGGGGCGCGCTCATTTGGCTAACCCGCATTATCTGGTGCAAGCCGCTATCGAACTGGGCCTTGAAAAGCCGGCTTCATTGCTTCCGGAGCAATACAGTTACTGGCTTTCGCGTTATGCCGGTCCCGGTAAAGGCTCCGCACAGTAAAACGTTTCCGTGCATCGAAAGATTGCCCTAAAACCAATAAAAATTGTGCGGCATTGCAAGTAACTCAGCATAGGAGAGGGACTCAAGCGAATTCCAAAAGGGCTTAACTACTATATTACGATCGATACCGATGGTTTTGTCCCCTCTATCGTACCGGGTGCCAGCACGCCCGGTGATTGAGGCTTTCAGTACTACAAGGTACTGGAAATTTTGCAGGGCGTGGCACTTGCTGATGAAGTGGTAGGTGTCGACCTGTGCTCCTGTTTCATGACTTCACTTCCAAATTCTTATGGACGTAAAAACTGTACATATAGTTAGG
Source organism: Marinobacterium lutimaris (assembly GCF_900108065.1). Classification (GTDB taxonomy): domain Bacteria; phylum Pseudomonadota; class Gammaproteobacteria; order Pseudomonadales; family Balneatricaceae; genus Marinobacterium_D; species Marinobacterium_D lutimaris. The sequence continues at coordinate 128,557 of NZ_FNVQ01000001.1, forward strand.
GTCAATGACGGCTTTGTGCCGATAGCGGCTGCTGAGCGAGGTTGTGACGAAAGTCTGCTTTAGGGATTTCGTTTCAATCGTGTTCTGTCTGCAAAGCGCGCTCAACGGTCCCTATCCGGTATGTGGTTTTGTGACTTCTATCTGCCGACAAGCGGTGGTGGTTGCAAAACTATACTGCACCTTCATCAAGGTCATCATAGAAACGAATCGACCGCTTTTTGATATCCATTTCATCCGAAGTAAGACGACGTTTCACGCTAGGTGAGATTCGATAAAGCTGGCAGGTTGGGAAGTCTCGCCCTGTCGTCCGCCTGATTTTTGCGCATAATTTTGTAATAGCGAATGGCCTACTCAATACACCCCTTGTCCAAGGAGTCGAAATGTCCCTCATTGCCAATACACCGAAACCGCCATACTACGCGGTGATCTTCACCTCGCTGCGTACAGGTCATGACCAGGGTTACGGCGAAATGGCGCAGCGCATGGTTGAACTGGCGGCACAGCAGCCCGGTTTTCTGGGTGTGGAGTCAGCGCGGGAGGAGGTGGGCATTACTGTTTCCTACTGGTCGGATCTTGAGTCGATCAAGCGCTGGAAGGCCAATGCGGAGCACCAGGAAGCGCAAAGGCAGGGTCATGAGAAATGGTATTCCTCATTCAAAACGCGAATCTCGAAGGTAGAGCGCGACTACGGTATTTAACAGGATCGGCTGCCCGCAGGAATGTTGTGTTACCCGGGCTTTCTGGGCTCTGTTTTTTCCGCTGGTGGTTCCGCTGGTTGTGCCGATAGTTGCTATCAGGTAGGAGCCGCGACCTCGCCGCGATCAACCGAGGTGATTCAGAGCGACCTGGGTGCCGGCTTCAATAGGCGCAAGGCGTTGCAGCGATTTTACGCTCGCGAGAGCTAGCCCCGGGAAGCAGTGCTTTCCCGAGGCTTAAAGCGGCTTACAGCTGCTCTGCCAAAAACTCCAGGGTACGGCCGTGGGCCAGTACTGCGGATTTCTGGTCGTACATCGGGCGGCCCCAGCAGTTGAAGCCGTGATCCACACCCGGGTAGTCGAAGAAGCGGGCGTTATCAGCGCCGTTAAAGGCTGCCTTGATATCAGCCACCGCTTCGGCAGTGATATGTTTGTCCAGTTCTGCGTGGTGGAACAGGATCGGCTGCTTGATCTTCTCTGCTAGATCCAGAGCGCCGTGGATACCGCCGCCGTAGTAGGCGATGGCTGCGTCTACGCTGCCTGCGGCTGCAGCGCGATAGGCCAGTTGGCCGCCCAGGCAGTAGCCGATCGCGGCAACGCCGCCTTTGACTTCCGGCAGGGATTTAAGGAATTCAGCGGCGGCGGCTACATCGGTCCCGGCGCGAACATCGTCGATGCTCTGACGCAGCGCGAAGGCTTTGGTGGTGCCGGCTTCGTCGTAATCAAGGTCGACGCGGGGTTCCTGGCGCCAAAAAACATCGGGTGCGAGCACTACAAAGCCATCTTTAGCGTACTGGTCAGCCACGGCGCGGATATGTTTGTTGACGCCCCAGATCTCCTGAACCAGAACGATGCCGGGGCCAGTGCCGGTTGGCGGAAGTGCCAGATAGCCGGAAAAACCCTGTTTGTCGACGTTAGAGATATCGATCCATTTTGCGGTCATAGTGATTGCCTTACTGGTTACTGCCTTGGTTTGCTTGCGGTCTCGGTCAATCTGGCCAGCGGATATTTGTTGCAGCCCGCCAGCTCTGGCGTCAGTCGAAACCGATCAATTCTGCCGCGTTGCGCCAGAAAAATTTCTCTCGTTTTCCTGCCTCGGGAAACTGGCTTTCAGCCAGTGTCAGCAGGCTGCCTAGGTCCATGCGCTGACGTGCGCGCAGGAAGGGCCAGTCCGAACCCCAGATCAATCGGTCTTCGCCGTAGCTCTGCTCAATCGCCGTTACATGGGCGCGGGTATCGTCCCAGGGTAGGGAGGTGCTGGAGAACTTATCGAATCCGGAAACCTTTATCCAGGCGCGTCCGGTGTCGGCCAGTGAAAGCACTGACTGGAATCCTGAGCTATCGATCCCGGCAGACAGATTGGGACGACCGCAGTGGTCCACCAGCAGGCGGGCACCGCTATCGATAAACATGGAGGCCAGTGGCAGCAGCTGATCATCTTCAACCTGCAACTGGGCGATCATGCCAAGCTGTGCGATACGGTCGAGCAGCGGCGCCGAGCGGGCGAAATGCTCCACACCGTAAAACGCGATATTGAAGGTGATGCCGGCTATGCCCTGTTCGTTAAGCGCCTGCAGCTGTTCCAGCGAAGTGTCCTGACTCACCACGGCCATCCCCTTACAGCGTCCGTTGGAGCGGTTTGTCGCATCCAGCAGGGCGCGGTTGTCATCTTCGCCATAGCCGGAGTTGGGGCCGACGATCAGTGCGTTGGAGATGCCGTAAGCGTCCATCATCTGGCTGAACAGGTCGAAGCTGGCCTTTTCTTGGCCGTCGGGCCGGTAGCTGGCGTCGGACTGATAGGGGAAAGCCTCGGGATCGAAGATATGGTTGTGGCAGTCGATTTTGCGTTCGCTGAATACAGACATTTTTATTTCCTGCAGGCCTATTTACTGCTGAAGGGAAGAGCGCAGTCTAACGCCGTGCGCAGCTTGCAACCCATTCAAACTCCTGCGTGGCTATTCGGTTTGGTTGACGGATTGGTTGACGGTCTGGTGGGAGGCTAACTCCAGCGTCATCTCATGCCAGCTCAAACCGCCGTGGTCCGATGCGGAAGCACCGCGATAGCAGAAGCCGTGATTTGCATAGAAGTCGATCAGCTCGGTCTGGCAGATCAGGTGGATCGCCTGCTTGTTCATGCGGGTCATTTTGTCGATAAAGGCGTCGAGTAACCGGCTGGCGTAGCCGCGGCGATGGTGTGCGGGATGCACAACCACAGACATGATGACGATTTGGCTGCCGGCGGGATCGTGACCGACCAGCTCCTTGAACGCTTCATCGGACATCTGCACCCGGTCGGTGGCGCCGCCGTTGACGAAGCCGACCACTGCTCCATCTATCTCGAGCACGATGAAGCCTTCCGGGTAGGTCAGAATGCGTTTCTCGATCTTTTCGCGGCTGGCGGCTTCATCCCCTGCGTAGGCGGAGGTTTCAATCTCGTAACAGCGGTCCAGGTCGCTGAGGGTGACTTCTCGGATCATTATCAGGCGTTTCCGTCGCTGTGGCGCTGCTCTATCCAGCCAAGCAGGTTTTCAAAGGCGATGCGGAAGTAAAGCTCGTAGCTGTTTTTCTCCACGTAGCCTATATGCGGCGTGCAGAGAGCGTTTGGCAGGGCGAGCAGAGGGTCGGTTGACGGCGTCGCGGGCTCGCTGTCGAACACATCCAGTGCGGCCCGTTTGGACGGATGTTGCTGCAGTTCTGCCAGCAGGGCACCGGGTTCTACAAGCTCGGCCCGACTGATGTTCACAAACAGGGAATCCGCTTTCATCTGCGCTAGGTCTGTCCGGGTGACGATGCCGCGGGTGGCGTCGTTCAGGCGAAGGTGCAGGCTGAGCACATCGCTGCTGCGGAAAAATTCCGCTTTGCTGTCGGCCGCCGTATAGCCATCCTCTTCAGCTTTCTGGCGGGAGGTTTCGCTACCCCAGACGCAGATGTTCATGCCGAAGGCATCGGCGTAGCGGGCGATGCGCTGGCCGATCTTGCCGTAGCCCCAGATGCCGAGCTGAAGGCCTTCGAGGGTGCGTCCCAGCCCCAGTGGGCCACTCTGCTGCCAGTTGTCTGCATCGAGGTTGGCGACGTAAGCGGGCAAATGGCGCGATGCGGCAAGGATCAGAGACCAGCAGAGTTCGGAAGGCGCTACCGGTGAACCGCGGCCCTCGAGTATCTCGATACCGTATTTTTCGCAGAGGGCCGGGTCGATATGGTTACTGATCTTGCCGGTCTGGCTGATCACTTTTAGGTCCGGCAGAAGTTTGAGCAGCGCTTCGCTGATCTGGGTGCGTTCGCGGATCAGTACCAGCGCCTCGACGCCCTGGAGATGAGTCGCCAGATCGGCTGGGTCGCTGTAGGTCTGATTCAGTACCAGAACCTCCTGCTCTGCTAGCAGCGGGTAGCAGTCCAGGCTGCGCACTGCATCCTGATAATCATCCAGTACGGCGATCTTCATCCTGATTCTCCTTTGTTGCTGTTGCCTGCGGCTGTTGAACCCTGGGGCAGTAATACGTTGCGTTCTATAACCCTATAGATTTTGCGCAGTGTACGGCCGAGCTTTTCCAGATCACCCAGCCTAGGCACTTCGCCTGTGTCGATACGGGCCTGCCAGTCATCCAGTTCAGCGTCGGCGTAATCCAGCAGCTTTTTCGAGCAGCCGTTGCAGATGCCGTCGCAAAGCTGAGCCTCAGGCAGGGTAAACGGCAGCTTCTCCCTGGCCTGGCTGATCAGTGCCTGCATGGCGGCGCGGGTATCGGGTTTACGCGCGTGGGCCGGTTGGGTCATGGGCAGATACTCTAACCTATATCGGCTTCAGAGTCGGGGTTCGGGAGGGCAACAGTCAATCCCGGCGATCCCGTCAAAACATCGATCAAAAATAGCCGATCAAGCGTCCCGCCAACAGGGTGCCGAGCCAGAAAACGATCGATAGGGTGGCGCAGATGCGGGCGCCGGTGGGAGGTGTTTCATGGGATAGCCAGAAGCTGGAGCCGGGGCGCGGCAGGATCGCGCGGACAATGACAATATTGAACAGGGCGCTGAGCAGTAGAATCATCTTGCCCCAGAACAGCGGCGAGGCGGCATAGTCGCTGGCACGGGCGATAAATAGCGGAAAGCCGCATAGAACTGCAAGGCCAAGACCGGACGCCGCGACAGGAATAAGAACCCGCCATAGCTGCAGCAGAGGGATGGAACGCCAGCAGCCCATCAGGCGAAGATCCATGGGCAGGATGGAGCCGATCAGCAGGCACACGCCGAGAAGGTGGCCTGCATTGAACAGCGGGTAACTCCAGGTAGACAGGCGCATGTGGGTGGCCAGTCCGGACGATTCAAGCAGGTTCAGTAGCTCCATGGATAGCGATCAGCTCGGTCGGTTGGGGTAGAGGTTGTAGTCCTTACCGGAAATCACGATCCGTTCCGCTTTGACCAGTCGTTGGCTTTGCTGGCTGGAGCGGTGGCCATGAACGGTAATTTCGGTGCCGGGTGCCAGCATGTCGGCATCCAGTCCGGCGCGTTCGTTACGCCAGGGCTGTCCCACTTCGATGATCCAGCTTTCACCGTCGACCTCCAGGGTCAGTTCGCCGTGCGGGTTGCCCAGGCTCAGTTCGGTGACTGTGCCGGTGATCTCAAACTCCTCGCTGCTGGACCAGCCCCAGCCGTGGTGACTGAAGCCCAGTTGCGCGTAGAGCAGGCCGGTGGCCAGGGTGAGTAGTGCAATCCAGTGTCTGAAGCTGTGCAGTGCCGTCATGTTGAGTCTCCCGGTATCGGGTTCTTCGATGGCGCCCAGGTGGATCACCCTTGGGCGTCGGGTCTGATATAGACTGCGACGAGCGGTATTCGTTTCTTTAAAGCGGGTGCGCGTCTCAGGGCATGACCTGGACAAAGCGTTCGCGGAACAGAAAACCCTGCACATAATCCACGTCGAGAATCTGGGCAAAGGCCAGATCCTCCTGGGTCTCGACACCTTCGAGAATCACCTTCTTATCGGTCTGGTGGGCAAACTCGATCAGCTTGCGCACAAACAGCATCATGCGCTCGTCGTGGCGCACCTTGAGCACGTGCTTGTCCAGCTTGATCCACTCGACCAGTTGCATGACCGGGATCGACATCAGTGACTGCGGGTTGCAGAGGTCGTCCAGCGCCGTGGGTACATCCATGGCGGCGAAAGCGGCGATCATCGACAGGCTTTTTAGCGCGTCATTGATCTCGGAATTCTCGATCAACTCCACGACGACACGGTGGTGGCCGTACTGGCGGATCGCATTGATGAAGGGGTTGTTCAGTGTATCGCGCTGGCAGGCGTAGAAGGCGTCCTGGTCCAGGTTGACGAACAGCAGGGCGTCACGGTCGGCATGTTCAAGCTGCAGCTGCTTTTGCGCGAACTCGACCTGGAACAGCGTCATTGGGCTTTCGTGAAGGGCGGCGTAAACATAATCCGGGCGAACGCTGGCGCCTTTTGCATCGTAGAAGCGCGACAGCGCTTCGAAACCGAAAGTCTCGCCGCTATCCAGCGATATGATCGGTTGGTACTCCACGCCGAAGCGTCCCGCTTCAACGACCTCGAACAGCGTCTTTGTAGACAGTCCCTGCTGTACTTGTGCGTTCACTCCATGCTCCGTAGGTGCGTTAAAGCGCAACATTCTAGAGGGAATGGCGTTTATACAAAAGCTCCCGACTCAACTGGGCCGCTATATGCAGTGCTTCCTGCTGTTTGAACAGGGCGGTGGGTCAGGGTGAAACCCGCCGCCCTTTGTTTTCTGACTGCCGGGCTTCGCCGGGATAAACCGGTTCAGTCTGCGATGGCGGCGGTCACGGTCATTTCAACCAGGATTTCAGGGCGCGCCATGCGCGCTTCAACACAGGCGCGGGCGGGTTTGGGCAGATCCGCAACCCAGGCATCCCAGACTTCATTCATCGCCGCGAAGTCTTTCATATCGCGGATATAGATGGTGACCGACAGGATAGAGGCGGTATTGCTGCCCGCTTCTTCCAGCAGTGCTTCGACTTTGCCCAGGCACTGGCGGGTCTGCTCGGCGATATCCCACTCCGCCTGGCCAGCCGTCTGGCCGCAGAGATAGACGGTGCCGTTGTGTTTGACGATGCGGCTCATACGGTCGGTGGAGTGGATACGTTCTATAGCCATAGGTTTGTCCTTTTCAGATCTATCGGGCCTGTTGGGTGCTGATGAGCGCTTGCCATCAGCGCGCGTTTATACGCGATAGCGCAGCAATCTTTTGCATTTTTTATCGCGAAGAAAACAGATACTACGTCAATTTTTGAATTTTTTATCACTGTTAAAATATATTTATGTAACGAATAATCTTGTTATTATTTTAAAATACAGAATAAAAAACCTGTAAAAATAAATTAATGCAGGTGATTATGTTTTTACAAAATAACTAATCTGTTTTTGAGGTGGGTCATGGCGGTTCTGGTAATGGGAGCGGGCGTTGTTGGCGTAACCAGCGCATGGTATCTGGCTAAGGCGGGTCACGAGGTTACCGTGATTGACCGTCAGGTTGATGTGGCGTTGGAGACCAGCTACGCCAATGCCGGACAGATATCGCCGGGGTATTCCACTCCCTGGGCGGCGCCGGGTGTGCCGTTGAAAGCCGTTAAATGGATGATGCAGGATCTGGCTCCGCTGATGATCAGCGGCAAGGAGTTGGACCTGCAAACTCTCGGCTGGATGGGCAAAATGCTCTCCAACTGTAACGAGGCTGCCTACCGCGTCAACAAGGCGCGGATGCTGCGCGTCGCCGAGTACAGCCGCGACTGCCTCAAAGCCCTGCGTAGCGAGATCGGTATCGAGTATGACAACCGCGCCCGTGGACTCACTCAGCTGTTCCGCAGCGAAAAGCAGATTGAAGCGGTACAGCAGGATATGGCGGTGCTGGAAGAGTGTGGCGTGCCGTTTGAAGCGCTGAATGTCGACCAGATCGTCGAGTACGAACCGGCACTGGGCTATGTGAAAGACAAGCTGGTGGGCGGCCTGCGTCTGCCCGGCGATGAAACCGGCGACTGCTTCCTGTTCACCAACCGTCTGGCCAATGAATGCAAAAAGCTTGGCGTTAAGTTTGTGATGAAGACCGATATCCTCGGGCTCAATACCGAGGCGGGGCGTATCACCAGTGTATCCACCTCGCGTGGCAAGATGACAGCGGATCACTACCTGCTGGCGCTGGGCAGCTATTCACGGCAGATGCTGGCCGGTATCGGCATCCAGGCGCCGGTCTACCCGATCAAGGGCTATTCGCTGACACTGCCGATCACTGATGCCGAGCACGCGCCGGTGTCCACGGTGATGGATGAAACCTACAAGGTGGCGGTGACCCGTCTTGGCGATCGTATCCGCGTCGGCGGCACTGCCGAGATCGCCTCTTACAACAAGGAGCTGACCGAGAAACGTCGCCGCAATATCGAGTTTGTGGTCAGTGATCTGTTTCCGGGGGCGGGGGATCTGGAGCATGCCGAGTTCTGGGCCGGTCTGCGCCCCATGACGCCCGATGGCACGCCGATCCTGGGTGAAACGGCGCTCTCCAACCTGTTTCTGAATACGGGGCACGGTACGCTGGGGTGGACCATGTCGCTGGGCTCGGCCAAGTTTGTGGCCGATGTGATCAGCCAGCGGCAGACCGATATCGACCCCGAAGGGTTATCGATCCGCCGTTACGCGTAAAGGAGTTTGCAGCGAGTTAGCAGTAGAGGGGCAGCTTTGTAATAGAAGCGCGGCTCAGAAGTAGAGCCGCAGCACGGCGTCCGCAACACAGACGATTCGTTTGGAACCCTCTACCTCTACCTGAATGCGGTTGGCCATATCCAGGCTGCGCTTGCCCGGTTTCATCGACTTGAGCGTCGTGCGGGCGCGGATACGGCTGCCGCATTTCACCGGGTGCGGAAAGCGAACCTGGTCCAGTCCCAGGTTAACCACCATGCGTGCTTCCGGATAAGGCGGCTTGTCCGGATTTACCGTGTCGGTCAGGTAGGGCAGCAGCGATAGCACCAGAAAGCCGTGAGCGATGGTATCGCCAAACGGCGATTCATCGCGGGCGCGCTGAGGATCGGTATGGATCCACTGCTGGTCGCCGGTAACGCTGGCGAAGCTGTCGATGCGTGCCTGGTCTACGGTCATCCAGTCACCGACAAATACTTCCTGTTCCAGCTTGTCCTGCCAGGTGCGATAAAAACTGATTACCTTGGGGTTCATCAGCCCCTGGAACGCCTGCTCATCCTCAGGTTCTGAAAACAGCTTAACCCGCGATACCCAGGAGTTGTTCAGCGTATTGTTGAGCGAGTGGCTGATAAAGTAAGTCAGCTGGCGCAGGTGTCCAGTGGAAGAGCTTTTCAGGTCCAACGCGGTGATGCGTGTCTTCAGTGACCTTTCTTTTTCTTTGAGAAACTCAATGACATCCATCGTCAGGGCCTGCTTCTGGTAGTGCCGAGTGGGCGATCATAACACTGGGTCATCCGGTTTTGAGCCTGAAGGTGGGCGACATCGGCCATGCAACCGGAAAATCGGCCTGCAACCGAGAGTTGCAGCCGGTAAAACCTTGTGATTCAAGCGGAAGGAGGAAAAGCAGGGTAACGCTATTTGCGCGAAAAGCGAACAGCACCGCCTTATGACGGTGCTGTTTGGGTGTTGTATCACTGCTATTTGGTGTTAAGCCGCGACACTACTGGCATTTGGAGGGGGAGCGTGCGTTAGTCAGCCAGGGCTGCAGTAACCGACATTTCCACCAGAACGATAGGGCGTGCCATGCGCGCTTCTACACAGGCGCGTGCGGGCTTGGCCCGATCAGCGAACCAGGCGTCCCAGACTTCATTCATAGCGGCAAAATCTTTCATATCACGGATATAGATGGTGACAGAAAGAATGGAGTCGCTATTACTACCAGCTTCGTTCAGCAGCGTGTCAATTTTAGTCAGGCACTGGCGCGTCTGTTCTGCAATATCCCACTCCTCCTGGCCGGCGGTCTGGCCGCAGAGATAAACGGTACCATTGTGTTTAACGATACGGCTCAGACGGTCGGTGGTGTGAATGCGTTCTATAGTCATTTTCTCTGATTTCTCGGAGGTTTAGGTTTGCCGCCGGAATCGGTCCGGCAGCGCGATTTAAAGCAGGGGGTGGGAGCTGAATTCGCTGCTTACGCCTGTATCGAAACGGTCGTAACGAAACGGCTCGATCGAATAGCTCAGTGGCTTGCCCTGAATAAGACGAGCCAGGGTTTCCCCGGTAACCGGTCCCATCTGGAAGCCGTGGGCGGAAAAGCCGAAAGCGTGAAAGGTATTGGGCTTGGACCCGGCTCCCAGTACCGGGATCTGATCCGGTGTGACGCCTTCAATACCGGCCCAGCTGCGGTTTATCCGCGCTTGGTTCATCAGTGGGAAGATGGTGCGCGCATTGTTGGCGCACTTGGCCAGTTCTGTTGTATTGACGCTGGCATAGTTGCGGTCAGGGTAGGCTTGACCTCGATAGCCGCCACCTACGAGCACAGTTCCGTTTTCGAACTGCTTGAACGAGAGTGGCCGGCTGGTTGCCCCAACAACGCCTTCCATAAAGATAGGCATGCGCTGTGTGATCAATAGCATGGGAGCCTGGGGCTGCAGGGGAATGTTGTCTCCCAGCAGTTCGGCGATTTTATGTCCCCAGGCGCCGGCGCAGTTGACGATCACGCGTCCCGCAAAGCTCTGCTGCGCGGTGCTCACCTTCCAGCTGTCACCGTCTCTGGTTATGCCGGTCACGGTGCAATCCTCGACGATTCTGGCTCCCTGGGCAGTGGCTGCCCGAGCGAAGGCCGAGGTTGCCTTGTAGGGGATGGCGCTGCCATCTCCCTCGACGACAATACCACCGAGACAGTGCGGTGAGATGGCGGGCAGGAGGGAGCGTAACTGCTGTTGGTCGATCAGCTCTTCATGCTCAAAGCCAAGTGCCTGCACGCTGGCGACCCGCTTTTTAAGAGTGGCGATATCCGCTTCGCTTTCGGCGACTTTGATCTGTCGTGATGCATGAAAGCCGGTATCGGCCTCAAGCCATTCGTCGAGCTGCGGCCAGATTTCGCTGGCGCGGCGGGATAGCGGGACCTCGGCAAGGTGTCGGCCCAGCCTGCGTACTCCCCCGGCGTTGACGCCGGAGGCGTGACGGGCAACGTGATCTTTCTCCAGTACGATGCAGGAAACTCCATCCTTGGCGAGGTTCCAGGCCGTGGCACAGCCTTGAATACCGCCCCCAATGATAATGACGTCAGCGGTTTCAGTTTTCATCTTTCAGGCTTGCCAGTTCGCTTAGATTAAGGGGTTTCACAGGTGCACGCAGGCGGTAGTAGCCGGTCTCTTCCACTGGGCGCTTGGTCAGTCGCGATAAGGTTTCCGATACGGTTATGCCGCATTGGCGACCCTGGCAGGGGCCCATCCCACAGCGGGTGAAGCTTTTGAGCTGGTTAGGGCCAAGGCATCCCTTCTCAGTCGCCGCTTTGAGTTCAGACAAGCGCACTTCTTCACAGCGGCAGATAACGGTTTCGCTCTCAGGTGGAGAGCGGAACTGCTCGGCAGGACGGTAGAGAACATCCAGAAATGGCCTGAATGCCAGTTCTTTATCGAGTGCCTTGCGGATGGGTTGGGCCCGGCTATCGCGCGCACTTGCGTCGAGGTTGCCGGAGAGGGATGCGATCTGCAGCGCTGCCAGTCGGCCCCTGAGCGCGGCAGCAACCGCGCCGCCGATGCCGAGTCCGTCGCCGGCGATGAAGAGCCGCTCTTCGTTGCTCTGGCCCCAGGCGTCTGTTTCCGGTGTCCAGCAGAGTTGCTGATCGTTCCAGTGATGCTTGCAGCCGCTGGCCATGGCCAGGTTGACCTGAGGAATGACACCCTGATGCAGGAACAGGTGGTCGGTATCAAGCTTATGCCGACCGCTTTTACCGCTGAAGCTGACTGCCGTTAGCTTTTGTTGGTCGTCGGCGATTGCTGCGATCTGATCCACATGTTTGTGGATGGTGACGCCGGCTGCCTTGATATCGCTGATCAGCTTCAAGCCTTTTTTCAGGTAGCTGCGTCCCGACCAGGCCGCACCGATCTCTTTGGCTGCCGCAACATAGTTCCCGGATTCGGTGGTATCGAGGACCGCCTTGACGTTGACTCCGGCTTTAACGTACTGCCATACGATGAGGTATAGCAGGGGGCCGCAACCGGCAAAGACTGCGTCTTCAGCTGCCAGCCCCGAGTTCTTAAGTAGCGTTTGGGCGCCGCCCGCAGTCATTACACCGGGCAGTGTCCAGCCGGGTATCGGCATGGGGCGCTCCTGAGCGCCTGAGGCGATCAATACCCGGTCGGCGGAAACCGCCTGGGATTTTCCGGCGACCGAGTAGAATACCTCACCTTTGGGTTCGATCTGCCACGCGGTAGCACCGGTGATATGTTCGCACTGACTTGCTTTAAATGCTTCTAGCAGGGGGACGCCGGCCTGGTATTCGGGCCCGAGAATCTGCTTGTCGCTGAGTCGCTGGTGTCCAGCGTTGCGGTAAATCTGTCCGCCGCCGCGGGGTTGCTCGTCCAGAAGAAGGCAACTCAGGCCGAGGCCGCTTGCCTCTATCGCAGCCGACATGCCCGCGGGGCCAGCGCCGATGATCACCAGGTCATACTTCATGGAAAAGCTCCTCCTGAGCTGTGGTTAATTCACCGGGGCCTAATTGAGTTCTCACGTGCATCCCCTGGCGTACCTCCAGCATGCAGGCTTGCTGGTTGTTGATACCGTCGATTTCGACCAGGCATTCGAAACAGGCACCCATCAGGCAGAAAGGACCGCGAGGCACGCCTGATACCGGACTGGTGCGGCTTTGACGACGTTGTTGCAGCAACATAGCGGCTGCGACCGTGAAGCCCTCCGGAACCTCAATGGATTCACCGTCCAGCAGCAGGGTCACGAGCTTTGACTGGGGAGCATTACTGATATCTCGAAACATAATTCACTCTTGAAACCGGTTAGCTGTGAATGCCTTCAGGTCAGGCTCCAGCTGTTGATTTTTTAACTGGACGCTGAGGCTCAGGGCGTGAGCAGCGGCAAGGGTAACGCCGCTGTGGCAGCTGAAAGCCCAGGCGTTATCCTTGTGCTCGTAAAGTGGGTAGCCATCTTTCGTCAGAACCCTTAAGGCGCCCCAGCCACGTACGATGCGGCTTTGACTCAGGCGGGGAATGATCCGGCAGGCACGCTCGGCCACAGCTGCCATTGCGCGTACATCCTGGCCGTCATCCAGGCCGACTGCCTCCTTGGTGTCGCCAAGTTGCAGGGAGCCTTCTGCGGTCTGACGGAGATAGTTCGATGGATGATTCAGTAGCCTTGGCAGTCGCTCGGTCACAAGAATCTGTCCCCGTTGCGGGAAAACACTTTGCTGGAGGCCAACCATGGGACCCAAGCGAGCGTTGTCCAGCCCGCAGGCCAGGATCAGGTTGCGGCAATGGAAGCGATCCTTTGCTGTTGTCAGCAGATATCCGTCTGCGTCGCGCTCTATCTGCTCGACACGGTGATCGCCAAGGTAGGTCCCGCTCTGGTTGATAAAGCCGGCGTGCAGCGCTCGCAGCAGCTGCAGAGGATTGGTATGGCCGTCATGGGGTGACCAGCTGCCACCAGGGATTGTCGGTCCCACCTCAGGTTCCAGCTCTCGCAGCTCGTTGTGGTCCAGCATCCGGTAAGAAAAGTCGCCGTCACTGCCGGCCTGCAGCTGTTGAAGCAGGGTCTGGCGCTGTTGCAAAGCATGATCATCCAGGCAGTAGTGCACGCCGCCACGTTTCTCATACTGCACATCGATGCCGGTAACCTCTTTCAGTTCTTTGGCCAGCTGTGGCCATAGTTTGGCTGAGAGTCGTGTCCAGCGCGCGTATTCCGGAAAATCGATGCCTTTACTCTGTACCCATACCAGGCCGAAATTGCCGCGTGCTGCGCGAAAATCGCGGTCATGAGCATCCAGCAGCGTACATTTAAGCCCCTGCCGCGCCAGCCCGTAGCCGATGGCGGCGCCGACCACGCCTCCGCCGACGATCAGATATTCACTAGAGTTCATGTTCAGTGTCCTTTGCCGACCATGAGTCGCTCGAGGCCGAAGAACTTATCCAGTAGGGCCATCAAGATCAGCGTCATTAGAATCAACATGGCCGATACCGACGCGACGAGTGGATCGATAGTCTCTTCAATGTGCAGATACATGCGTACCGGCAGGGTGGTGGTGCTTGGCGAGGCAAGGAAAACACTCATGGTCAGCTCATCGAAGCTGGTGATGAATGCCAGTACCCAGCCGCTGGCGATACCGGGCAATAGCAAGGGGAGTGTGATTCGCTTAAATGTGGTCCAGTTACTGGCGCCGAGCGACTGAGCCGCATGTTCCAGAGTGGGATCTATACCGCTGGTGCTGGCCAGAACCAGGCGCAGGGCGTAGGGCATGATCATCAGCCCATGCGCCAGTACCAGGCCCAGATAGGTGCCGTTGATGTTGAGTTCCGAGAAAAAACGCAGGAAAGCTACACCAAGTACCAGGTGAGGGATCATCAACGGTGACAGCAGAAAGGCGTTGATAGCGCCACGGCCGGGAAAGCTCCAGCGCCCGATTGCGAGGGCCGCCGGTATGGCCAGCGCCAGTGCCAGAGTGGCAGACACAACGCCCAGCTCGAGGCTGAACCAGAAGGCTTCGATAAATTCCGGGCGTTCCAGTATCTCCTTAAACCAGCGGAACGAGGCGCCATCGAAAGGCATGGACAGGTAGCCTTTATCGGTAAAGGCTACCAGGCACACGACGACAAGCGGGGCGACCATGAAGATGCTGAACAGCGCGTGGAAAATGAGTGCTAGTGGGCTGTTACGCATCATGATTCAAATACCTGTGAATATTTGCGTTCGAAAAAGCGGTTGTAGCCGGTGATGATCACGATATTGAGGATCAGCAACACCACGGCGAGAGAGGCACCCAGAGGCCAGTTTAGGCTGTGCAGGAACTCGTCATAGGCGGTGGTGGCGACGACCTTCAGACGACGACCGCCGATCATGGCAGGTGTGGCAAAGGCGGTAGCGGCGAGCGCGAATACGATGACGCTGCCTGACAGAATGCCGGGGGTGATCTGAGGCAATACGATCCGGCGCATAACGGTGAACTGGCTGGCGCCGAGGGAGATGGCGGCGCGCTCGGTTTCGGGATCAAGCCGCTGCAAAGACGCCCAGACTGACAGCACCATGAATGGCACCAGCACGTGGACCAGGGCGATCAGCACGCCGGTCTGCGTATACATCAATGACACTGGGCCATCGCTCAAGCCCAGGAACTGAATGGTTTCGCTGATAACCCCTTCGCGTCCGAAAATTACAGCCCAACCGAGGGTCCGTACCACGACGGAGATCAGTAGAGGTCCCAGCGTCATCAGTAGAAAGATCCCTTTCCAGGGAGCGCGCATGCGGTTGAGGATGTAAGCCTCCGGTACGCCGATCAGCACGCAGAAAAAGGCGGTCAGCGCCGACATGACGAAGGTGCGCAGAAAAATCTCGTGAAAGTAGGGGTCGGTAAAAACCTCGATGTAGTTACTGACAACGAATTCATCCTGTACACCCAGCATCGGCTCAAAGCTGCGAAAGCTGAGTACCAGCGTCATTAGCATCGGCACGACGAGTAGAAGCGCGTAGGAGAGCAGAGCAGGGCCTGACAGGAGCCAGGGCGTGCGTTTGCTTTGCAGATCAGACATGAGACGCGGGCTCCTCGGCAATGAGGCGCATATCCTGGCTGTCCCAGCTGAGGCCTACTGTTTCTCCTTCCTGAATTTCGTCATGCTTCTGGTTGTTGGATTCGTAGATCAGGAAGTCACCCAAAGGTGTCTGAACCTCGTAAATCCACTGGCTGCCGAGAAATACCCGGTTGGAGACCTTGCCGCTGATTTTCGGCGCGTCCGAGCAGAAGCGGATTTTTTCCGGGCGCAGTGCAAAGCGGGTATTGCTGCTGTCCGCCAGTTTGAGGTCGTCCACCGCAATGTGCTGGCCGCCAACCTGCAGGCGGCCATGCGAGACTCTGCCTTCGAAGGTGTTGGTCTTGCCAAGGAATGAGGATACAAAGTCGCTCTTGGGGTGTTCATACACATTGAACGGTTTGTCGATCTGTTCAATGCGGCCGCTTTGCATAACCGCAATCCGGTCACTGACGGCCAATGCTTCGGACTGGTCGTGAGTGACCATGATGGTGGTGGTGCCGACACGGCGCTGGATGTCGTGTAGCTCAAGCTGCATATCTTCGCGCAGTTTCGCATCCAGGTTGGAGAGTGGCTCGTCCAGAAGAAGCAGATGCGGGTTGATAACCAGGGCGCGTGCCAGGGCAACGCGCTGTTGCTGCCCGCCCGACAGCTGGCGAGGGTAGCGCTCGATAAACAGCCCCAGATGAACCAGTTCCAGCGCCTCTCTGGCTCTCTGTAGCCGTTCATTTTTCCCCACTTTGCGCATTTCCAGCCCGAAGGCCACGTTTTCAAGCACCGTCATGTGAGGAAACAGGGCATATTTTTGGAATACGATCCCGAGTCCACGCTCGCTCGGCTTCATCGCAGTGATGTTCTTGCCATCGAGAACGATGCTGCCCGCAGTGGGATTGAGAAAGCCGGCGACCATCTGCAAAGTGGTCGTTTTACCGCATCCGGATGGGCCAAGCAGACTGATGAACTCACCCTTTTCGACAGAGAGGCTGATGTTGTCGACGGCTACATACTCATCGAAATGCTTCGAGATATTGCTGAGCTGCAAATAAGACATAAGGCGATCGTTACCTGATAAACAGTGGCCAGTTCCTGCCGAATCAGGCGCAGGAACTGGGGTCAGTGGCGTGAGTTGGCGGGTTATTCCACTTCGCGGGTCCAGCGTTTAGTCCAGTCTGCGCGATTTTCGTTGACGGTATCCCAGTCGATCGGTGTCAGTGATTTGAGCGACTCACCATAGGGAAGGGTGGAGGCGAGCTGTGGATCAAGCTCGATATTTTTGTTGGTCGGTCCCCAGGCTTTTTCTGCTGCCAGAATTGCCTGTACTTCATCGGAAACCAGGTAAGCGATCAGCTTCTGGCTCATCTCTGGCATATCACTACCGGTCACCGGACAGACGGTGGTCATTAGCGAAGCTGCCCCCTCTTTTGGATAAGCGAACTTGACCGGGAACCCTGTATCGGCGAGAGATTTGACGCGACCACTGCCCCAGGTAGACATGACGATTTCGCCACTCTGGAACAGCTCGGACATCTTGCCGGAGGAGGGCTCGTAAGTGAGTACGTTGGGACCGATACGCTCTTTGAAGGCGTCAAAGCCAGGATCGATATCTTTCTCGCTACCGCCGTTAATCCGCGCTTCCATCACCAGCGTGATGATGCCGTATCCGTTGGAAATGGGCGGAACTGACAGGCGCTGGTTGTAGCGCGGATCGGCCAGGTCATCCCAGGAGTTTGGTTCATCCCAGCCCTGTTCCGCGAAGTACTCGGTGTTGTAGGCGATACCGGTGGCGATGATCCCAAGGCCGATCGCCTTGTCCTGGTTCAGGCGTGCCAGAGGTACTACCTGGTCAAAGGTTTCCTCGGCGACGGGCTGGCACAGTCCCATCGAAATAGCCTGGAATACAGGACCTTCATCGATCATCGCTACATCGATTTCCGGCTTGTTACGCTGCGCCTGTAGTTTGGCAACGGTGGCGGCCGAGTTACCGGCTACGTACTGCACCTTGATGCCGTTGGCTTCTTCAAAGGCGGGGAGAATCCGATCCCTGAAAAGGTCTTCACTGGAGCCGCCGTAGCCGGCGAAATAAAGCGTGTCTTCAGCCTGCGCCACGCCGGTGGCGAGCAGCGTTCCCATGGCGATAGCTGTGATAAGCGACTTCTTGTCCTGCATCTTTTCAATCCTGTGCTTAGTGCGTAAAGAGACGTTGGATAGCGGTGAGTCGCCTTTGATACTATCAAACACTTTGTGATTGACAATAAGTTCTTCATAACCCAATGTTATGTTTGATTCTGGTGCTTTTATTTGTCTTATTGGCTCATATTGGTGCGTATTGCGCACAAAAGCCGTGATCTTGACCTCTTTTGGAGAGCTTTAAATGACCCCACGTCAAATAGAGGCATTTCGGGAAGTGGTGTTGCAGGGAAGTTTGACTGCAGCGGCGCTTACGCTGAATATCTCGCAACCAGCGGTCAGTCGAATGATCAGGGATATGACCGAAGAGGTCGGCTTTGCACTGTTTGAAAGACATAAGGGGCGGATGCGGCCTACAGGGCCCGCATTGATGCTGTTCCAGGAGGTTGAGCGCTCATTTGTGGGTCTGGATCAGATTCGCCAGGCGGCAGTCCAGATTCAGCAGTTGGAGTCGGGGCGGCTGAGAGTGGCGGCGATGCCGGTGCTTGGTAGCTTTCTGTTACCTGAGGCATCTGACCGGTTTCTCGGCGCTAATCCAACGGTTGCGTTCCATATTGAGGTGCATTCATCGCCGATGATCGTACAGCTGCTTCGGGAGCAGCAGGTCGATATCGGCTTTGTGCAATCCGACATGGTTCCGCTTTATGTGGCTCCAGAACGCCGTATTCATTTTGATGGACCCTGTGTGTGTGCTTTTCATCGCGATCATCCCTTTGCAGAGAAAGAGGTGATCAGTCTTGGCGACCTGGACGGAGAATCGGTGATTGAGCTCAACAAGCAAAGCGTTATCAACCGTAAATTGAATACGCTGTGCAACAACCACGGCGTAAACATCGGTCGCCGCCTGCAGGTTTCCTGGTTTCAGCTGGCTTGCAACTTTGTGGCTCGCGGGCACGGGGTCGCGATCGTTGACCTGTTGAGCGCCACGTACTATCGGGATCCGAACTTTGTTTACCGGCCTATCCAGTTTCCGATCAACTATGAATTTGATCTGATGTACCCGCCGATCTCCTCAGTTAACCCCCTGGCCAAGTCGTTCGTGGAGGAGGTGATTTCGCTGATGCCGAGAGAAGTTTCTGTGCAGCGAGTGGAGGGATATTGATCCAGTGTTATGGGCGGGGAGTGAATTCTGGCCGGCGGGGCCGGCCAGAACGGAACAGCACCACTGAAGAGCAGTGCTGTTGAGTCGCTATCAGGCCGCGACAGTTCCGTGCGGATCGATAACGAATTTCTTCGCTGCGCCACCGTCGAAGTCGGCGTAGCCGTTCGGTGCCTGATCCAGGTTGATCATCTTCACGTTCACCGCGTCAGCGATCTTGATCTTATCGAACAGGATCGCCTGCATCAGCGGGCGGTGGTACTTCATGACCGGGCACTGGCCGGTGTGGAAGGAGTGGGACTTGGCCCAGCCCAGGCCGAAGCGCATGCTCAGTGCGCCGTGCTTGGCGGCTTCGTCAACGGCGCCCGGATCTTCGGTAACGTACAGGCCGGGGATACCGATCTGGCCACCGGCGCGGGTGTACTGCATGGCGGAGTTCAGTACGGTAGCCGGAGCTTCCTTACCGTGGTTGCAGCCACAGGCGTGTGCTTCGAAGCCTACGCAGTCAACGAAGGCGTCAACTTCACGCTCGCCCAGGATCGCTTCCAGCTTGTCAGCCATGTCGCCGTCTTCGGTCAGGTCGATGGTTTCACAACCGAAGCTGCGAGCCTGCTTCAGGCGCTCTTCGTTCATGTCACCTACAATGACACAGGCAGCGCCCAGCAGGTGAGCAGAAGCCGCTGCGGCCAGGCCTACAGGGCCGGCGCCGGCGATGTAAACGGTGGAACCCGGGCCTACGCCCGCGGTGACACAGCCGTGGAAGCCGGTCGGCAGGATGTCGGACAGCAGGGTCAGATCCTTGATCTTCTCCAGTGCCTGGTCCTTGTCCGGGAATTTCAGCAGGTTGAAGTCAGCGTAAGGCACCATGACGTATTCCGCCTGGCCACCGACCCAGCCGCCCATGTCGACGTAGCCGTATGCGGCACCCGGGCGCGCCGGGTTTACGTTCAGGCAGATACCGGTGTTGCCTTCTTTACAGTTGCGGCAGCGGCCGCAGGCGATGTTGAACGGTACAGACACGATATCGCCGACGCTGAGGAATTCTACGTCGCGACCGCATTCGATGATCTGACCGGTGATTTCGTGGCCCAGAACCAGGCCTGAGGGGGCTGTAGTACGGCCGCGAACCATGTGCTGGTCGGAACCGCAGATGTTAGTGGTGATGACTTTCAGGATGACACCGTGGTCACACTTGCGCTGGCCGATGGCCAGTTCCGGGAAAGCGATGGACTCAACGGCGACCTTGCCTGGTTCCTTGTATACGACGCCCCGGTTGCTTGCATTACTCATGTAGAGGTCTCCACTTGCGTTATTGTTTTTGTGTAGTTGTAGGGTAATTCCGTTCCATAGGATTGGAATAGATGCACCCTACGCCCCGGGGTATAGCACAACATGTTTAATTGAGACACCCATATGTCTCTGCGAGACATGGCGGTCGATACGACACCTGAAGGCGTCGTTATGTGACATGCCGAGGTTTCAGGTCGCCCAGATAATGGCGCTTCGAATAACGATTCAGCCATAACAATTCAGTAATACCCAGCAGCAGGCCAGGCGCCTCGGAGTGAGTCATGAGTATCAGTGTGTTTGATCTGTTCAAGATCGGGGTCGGCCCCTCCAGTTCCCACACCGTAGGTCCGATGCGGGCGGCGCTTACTTTTGTCGAGCAGCTTGAAGCCGCCGGCGTGCGTGACCAGGTGAAGCGCGTGCAGGTGGAGCTGTTCGGCTCGCTGAGTGCTACCGGTGTTGGCCACGGCACCGACAAGGCGACGCTGGTGGGGCTGATGGGTAACTCACCGGATACGATCGATCCGCGTGTGATCGAACCGGCGGTCAAGGCGGTCTGGGAGACAGGCTTTATGACCCTGGCCGGCGGGGCTGGCATTGAGTTCGACTGGAACCGCGACATGCTGTTCATCGATGAGGTACTGCCGTACCACCCCAACGCCATGCGCCTGACTGCTTACGGCAGTGAGGGTGTGCTGTTCGAGAACACCTACTACTCCATCGGCGGCGGCTTCGTGCTGGATGAAAACGAAGCCACCGCTTCGGCGCACCTGGTACCTCAGGTTGCCGTACCTTACGACTTTAATAGCGCGGAAGAGCTGCTCAAGCTGTGTCGTGAAAACAACCTGCGTATCAGCGAACTGATGCTGGAAAACGAAAAGGTCTGGCGTGACGAACCGGCGATTCGTGCCGGTATCGACAGCATCTGGAAGGTGATGCAGGAGTGTATCTCCAACGGTCTGGAAAACGAGGGCATCCTGCCGGGCGGTCTGAAAGTACGCCGTCGTGCGCCGGCGCTGTATCGTTCACTGAAAGAAGCTACCGCCGGCAACGTGATCAGCTCCACGCTGAGCGCCATGGACTGGGTGAACCTCTACGCGCTGGCCGTGAACGAAGAGAACGCGGCCGGCGGTCGCATGGTTACCGCGCCCACTAATGGTGCAGCGGGTATCGTGCCGGCAGTGCTGATGTACTACATGCACTTCAAGGATCAGGCCACCGATGAAGACGTGGTGAACTTCTGCCTGGCGGCTGCTGCGATCGGTGCACTGTGCAAGAAGAATGCTTCCATCTCTGGTGCCGAAGTGGGTTGCCAGGGTGAAGTAGGTTCCGCCTGCGCCATGGCGGCGGCTGGTTTGACCGAAGTGCTCGGCGGTAGCCCGGCCCAGGTCGAAAACGCCGCAGAGATCGCGCTGGAGCATAATCTCGGTCTGACCTGCGACCCGGTTGCTGGTCTGGTTCAGGTACCCTGCATCGAGCGCAACGCGATTGCGGCGATGAAAGCGATCAACGCCGCCCAGATGGCGCTGCGCGGAGACGGCGAACACTTTGTCTCCCTGGATAAGGTCATCAAGACCATGCGCGATACGGGGCGCGATATGCAGGACAAATACAAGGAAACCTCCCGTGGCGGTCTCGCTATCAACGCTATCGAGGTAGGGGTCAACGCAGTCGAGTGTTGATTTGAAAAATGTTTTCGGGATTAGCTGATTTAACGGTCAAAATCGGCTGTCCCGAAACAGCGCATCCCTGTAACAAAAAGGTGCAAAAAACGTCATATTTCCGGTCGCGTTTTGTATAAATTCAGCTATAGTGCGCAAGTCTCTAGGGCTGATGCCGTATGGGTTTGCGGGGAATTAGGGTAATTCCGCCGCATCTATTAATACATGCGACATCTGTTCTCAGAGCGACCCAACGATAAGTATAAAAAGGCACATCTCTTGCTGTATGTGCCGCATAGTAAAAATGGGGTAGCGCAAATGACCGAGATCTCTTCCTCCTGTCAGGCTTCGGCAGTCAAAAACAAGTCCCGCAACATCGGCTTCCTGTTGCTGGATAACTTCACCATGATTGCGCTGGCGTCTGCGGTAGAGCCGCTGCGTATGGCCAATCAGCTTAGTGGACGCGAGCTTTACAACTGGCACACCCTGACCGAGGACGGCAGTCAGGTGATGGCGAGCGACGGCATTCGTATTACGCCGGACAGTTCCATGACCGATGCGCCCGCGCTGGATACGCTTATCGTCGTTGGTGGCGTTAACATCACTCGCAGCTTTACGCGCCGTCAGGTCAGCTGGCTGCAGTCCATGGCGCGCAAACATATCCTGATTGGCGGTGTATGCACCGGTCCTTACCTGCTGGCCGAAGCCGGTCTGCTGGACGGTTACGATTGCAGCGCACACTGGGAATGTATCGCCTCTCTGCAGGAGGCCTTCCCGAAGGTGCGTGCTACCAACCACCTGTTTGTGATCGATCGTGACCGCATGACCTGCTCCGGTGGCACCGTGCCGCTGGATATGATGCTGAACATGATCAAGCGCGACTTCGGTTACCAGCTGACTGCCGGTATCTCCGAGATGTTTATCTGCGACCGTGTGCGCAACGAGTCCGATTACCAGCGTATTCCGCTGCGTCACGTACTTGGCACCACTCAGCCGAAGCTGGTTGAGGCGGTATCGCTGATGGAATCCAATATCGAAGAAGCGATCGAGCTGGATGAGCTGGCTGGCTACGTGGGTCTGTCCCGCCGTCAGTTGGAGCGCCTGTTCCAGAAGTATCTGCAGTGCTCGCCGTCGAAGTACTACCTGAAGCTGCGCCTGTTCCGTGCGCGTCAGCTGCTGAAGCAGACCTCCATGTCGATCATCGAGATCGCAGCGGCCTGCGGCTTCGTCTCCACACCTCACTTCAGCAAGTGCTACCGCGAGCATATCGGCATTCCGCCGCGTGAAGAGCGTAGCGGTATGCGCAGCCAGGAACGTTCGCAGACCGTCACTCCGCTGGTGACCACGGCGCTGCCGGGTCTTAACCAGAAGGGTGAGCAGATGCAGCGCACCAACAGTGAGCTGGCGATGCGTGCGCTGAGTGAAGCGCAGTTTGAACCGACCTACGGCTCCGTAGCACTCCAGTAATCGGGTGCTGCGGTTCCGGCAGAAAGCCGTGTCCTTCGGGGCGCGGCTTTTTTGTTAGGCTTAGAGATCTATTGGTGGCGCCAAATCCGCTGCAGGAAAGATTTTCAGCAGCGGTGGCCAACGCGTGAAAAAGAGTAGGGCAGTGGTGATATGTGCTGCGCTATACGTCAGTCGAATGCCGCTTTTAGAACAATCGTCAGCGTGCTTTAGTCCTATTCTGAGTGCTATTAACGGCACCAGTAGCCCGCTCTTGTAGCCCGCACTAGTAACACACTAGTAGCACACTAGTAACAACAGGTGGAAAGATGAACGCAGCAGAGTTGCACAAAGACGCCATCGTTATCGATGGTCTGGTTTGCGGAAAAATGAACCTTGAGCTGTTCCAGGATATGCACAAGGGTGGTGTTACCACCGCAAGCTGCACCATGGCGTTTTGGGAAAACTTTCAGGGCACGGTGAACAACATCGCCGGCGTGAACAAAATTATCGATGAGAACCCTGAGATGTTGCTCAAGGTTCGCACGACTGCTGATATTCGTCGGGCCAAGGCCGAAGGCAAAACCGGCGTTCTGATGAGCTTCCAGAACACCTACGCCTACGAAGACCAGATCAGCTACGTGCAGATCTTCAAAGAGCTGGGCGTGGGCATTGCGCAGATGTGCTACAACACCCAGAACCTGGTCGGCACTGGCTGCTACGAGCGTGATGGTGGTCTGTCTGATTTCGGTCGCGAAATCATGTGGGAGATGAACCGCGTTGGCGTAATGTGCGACCTTTCTCACGTGGGTTCAAAAACTTCTGAAGAGGTGATCCTCGAGTCCAAGAAGCCGGTGTGCTACTCGCACTGCCTGCCGAGCGGCCTGAAAGAACACCCGCGTAACAAGTCTGATGAAGAGCTGAAGTTCATCGCTGACCGCGGCGGTTTCGTCGGTGTGACCATGTTTGCGCCGTTCCTCAAGAACGGTATCAACTCCACCATCGAAGACTACGTTGAAGCGATCCGTTACGTATTCAACATCGTCGGTGAAGACCAGATCGGCATCGGTACCGACTTCACTCAGGGCCAGGGCCAGGACTTCTTTGAATACCTGACTCACGATAAGGGCTACGCCCGTCGTCTGACCAACTTCGGCAAGATCATCAACCCGAAAGGTATCCGTACCCTGGGTGAGTTCCCGAACCTGACCGAAGCACTGCTGAAAGATGGTTTCAGCGAAACCCAGGTTCGCAAGATCATGGGTGAGAACTGGGTGCGCATCCTGGGCGAAGTCTGGGGCGAGTAATCCCGATGAGGCCCGCTTGCGGGCTTCACTGATTCATCCGAAGGCGTTTTTCGCCTGATACCAAGATCGAGAGAGCAGTCTCTCGGTCTTTTTGTCGTTTCTGCGTCTACTCCTGCCTGTTTCAGCGTGCGATGCGTCGCTCGCGGCTGCCCGTCTGCCTAGTTCGTTAGCTCTTTTCTCGACACCGCTTATCGGTTGGCATCTTGCTGATTTACTGCCGATGCGGGCCTGTTTTGTGTTTGGTCGGCTTGCTTCCAGCTCCTGTTAAATTGGCTTTCAGTCCCCCGGATGCCGGTTTTTCGACTATTAATTGATAAGAAATTTTCGCCATGTCGTTTTCTGTCGCGCTATTTCGTTTGCATGACGCAAATAGAAAAGGCCGGTCTGTCGCTTGTTCGTAATGTGGGTGGCATGTGAACGCCTGTTGCCAAATCCGGAACGGGAGTGTCGGGTGATTCAGGCCTTGTGGCTGAAGCTCAGACATCACGGGAGGTTTGCGGAGCTGGTGTTGCTGTCTGGACGGATCTTTAGAGCTGAACCGGGCAGAAAGGAAAGGCATATCCTGTAACGATTCCAGGGTTATTTAACCCCTTCGTTTCCAGTGTTATGTGTGTCGTTTCCAGCAACATTGGCCCCTGAGCGCCTACCTATAATGCGGACAAATGCCCTTGTTGGAGGTTGAGAATATGAGTAGCCACGCACCTGAAATGCCGATCAATGTAGACGACGAAACCGGCGTCTGGACCACCGATGCACTGCCGATGCTGTATGTGCCGCGCCATTTCTTCGTCAACAACCACATGGGTATCGAAGAAGAGATCGGTGCTGAGCGTTATGCCGAGATCCTCTACAAGGCTGGTTACAAGTCCGCCTACTACTGGTGTGAAAAGGAAGCTGAAGCGCACGGTATCTCTGGTGCTGACGTATGGCATCACTACCTGAAGCGTCTGTCTCAGCGCGGTTGGGGCTTCTTCATCACTGAAGAGCTGGATATCGAAAAGGGCACTGCTCGCGTGCGTCTGGAAAACTCCGCGTTCGTTTACCAGTACGGCAAGGTTAACCGCAAGGTGGATTACATGTTCACTGGCTGGTTCGCCGGTGCTCTGGATCAGATCGCTGAAAGCCTGGGTTACTCCGTACGCACTAAAGCCGTACAGACCCAGAGCGCCGCAGAAGAAGGCTGTGATTACGGCATCTTCGAAGTGACGCCCGTCGCTTAAATAAAAGTGCTGAGCTAATTCAGCGAAAACAAAAGAACCAACCCGGAGCCGCCATAGGCGGTTTCGGCCCTTAGTAAAGTTGGGGTGAACCATGTCGCAGTTCGATGCACTGTTCCAGCCGTTGAACATCAACAAGCTGACCATCCGTAACCGTATTGTCAGTACCGCTCACGCCGAGGTCTATGCGACCGATGGCGGTATGACTACCGATCGTTACGTTAAATATTACGAAGAGAAGGCCAAGGGCGGTTGTGGTCTCTGCATCTGCGGCGGTTCCAGTGTTGTCTCCATCGACAGCCCGCAGAGCTGGTGGAGCTCGGTCAACCTGTCTACTGACCGTATCATCCCGCACTTCCAGAATCTGGCCGACGCAGTGCATAAGCACGGCGGCAAGATCATGATTCAGATCTCCCACATGGGCCGTCGTTCCCGCTGGGACGGTGAAAACTGGCCGAACCTGATGTCTCCGTCAGGCATCCGTGAGCCGGTACACCGCGCGACCTGCAAAACCATCGAAGAGGAAGAGATCTGGCGCGTCATCGGCGACTTCGCGAAAGCCGCCGTACGTGCGAAAGAGGGTGGCCTGGACGGCGTTGAACTGTCCGCAGTGCACCAGCACATGATCGACCAGTTCTGGTCTCCGCGTGTGAACAAGCGTACCGACGAATGGGGCGGCACCTTCGAGAACCGTATGCGCTTCGGTCTGGAAGTGGCTAAAGCCGTGCGTGAAGCCGTGGGTCCTGACTTTGTTGTCGGCATGCGTATCACCGGTGACGAGTTCCACCCGGACGGTCTGAACCACGATGACATGAAGCAGATCGCGGCGTACTACGACGCGACTGGCCTGATCGACTACTTCGGTGTGGTTGGTTCCGGTTGTGACACTCACAACACCCTGGCTAACGTTATCCCGAACATGAGCTACCCGCCGGAGCCGTTCCTGCACCTGGCGGCTGGCATCAAGGAAGTAGTTTCCGTTCCGGTTATCCATGCCCAGAACATCAAGGACCCGAACCAGGCCAAGCGTATCCTGGAAGCCGGTTACGTTGATTTCGTTGGTATGACCCGTGCGCACATCGCTGACCCGCACTTCATCGCCAAGATCAAGATGGATCAGGTTGACCAGATCCGTCAGTGCGTAGGCGCCAACTACTGCATCGACCGTCAGTACATGGGTCTGGACGTACTCTGCATCCAGAACGCCGCGACCTCCCGTGAATACATGGGTCTGCCGCACATCATCGAAAAAACCACTGGCCCGATCCGTAACGTCGTCGTTATCGGTGGTGGCCCCGGTGGTATGGAAGCAGCCCGTGTTGCTGCCGAGCGCGGTCACAAGGTGACCCTGGTCGAGAAAGCAGACGAGCTGGGCGGTCAGGTAACGATCGCTGCTAAAGCGCCGCAGCGTGACCAGATGGCGGGTATCACTCGCTGGCTGGCGATGGAGCTGGACCGTCTGGGCGTTGATGTTCGCCTGGGTACTTCTGCTAATGCCGACATGATCCGTGACCTGAAGCCGGATGTCTGCATCCTGGCAACCGGCGGTACTCCGTTCCTGGAGCAGAACCCGGAGTGGGGCGCTGCCGAAGGTCTGGTCGTATCCAGCTGGGATGTGATCAACGGCGTGGTAGAACCTGGCAAAAATGTCCTGATCTACGACACTATCTGTGAGTTCTCCGGTATGTCCGCAGCGGACTACCTGGCAGCGAAAGGCTCCATGGTTGAGCTGGTCACCGACGATATCAAGCCGGGTGTCGGCATTGGCGGTACCACCTTCCCGACCTACTACCGCAGCCTGTACGAGCGTGAGGTGATCATGACCTCCGATCTGATGCTGGAGAAGGTATACCGCGAAGGCGACAAGCTGGTAGCTGTACTGGAGAACGAGTACACCGGTCAGAAGGAAGAGCGCGTTGTTGACCAGGTTGTGGTCGAGAACGGTATTCGTCCGAACGAAGCGCTTTACTACGAGCTGAAGGCTGAGTCTCGCAACAAGGGACAGATCGACGTCGAAGCGCTGTTCGACATCAAGCCGCAGCCGGTTCTGAGCGAGAAAGGCGACGGCATGATCCTGTGGCGTCTGGGCGATTGCGTATCCCAGCGCAACACCCATGCTGCGATCTACGACGCGCTGCGTCTCTGCAAGGATCTGTAAGCGCCGGTTGGCAGGGCGCCCGGAACAGTGAGTCCGCTGAATACTATCCGACACGCACCGGCAGGGATGCCGGTGTGAGCCCTTCAGGGAATGAGTGAGGGCAAGTCGGAGCCGTTCGGCCCTTACCGTCCGCAAGCGTTCTGCCTTCTCTATGCCTAGGTTATTTCAAGAGGGCTCATCATGATCCTCGATTGGTTACTTCCCGTTCTGATCTCAGTGGCGCTGCTGCTGGCCGTGGCCGGCATGCTCAAGCGGATCAGTCTCTGGCGCGCCGGTCAGCCGGAAAAAGTCAGCTTTTTCTCTGGCCTGATGGCGATGCCGCGCCGCTACCTGGTGGATCTGCACCACGTAGTTGAGCGTGATAAATACATGTCCAAAACCCACGTGGCGACCGCGGGCGGCTTTGTGCTGTCGATGGTGCTGATCCTGGCGGTACACCTGTTCGGTGTTGAAAACCGCTGGGTCAACTATGCGCTGCTGGGTGCCCTGGTGCTGATGTTCGTGGGTGCGCTGTTTGTCTTCAAACGTCGTCTGAACCCGCCGTCGCGCCTGTCTAAAGGCCCCTGGATGCGACTGCCGAAGAGCCTGCTGATGTTTGCTGTCAGCTTCTTCATCGCAACCCTGCCTGCCGCCGGCATCCTGCCGGAAAACTTCGGCGGCTGGGTGCTGGCTGCTGTGCTGGCTGCCGGTATCGTCTGGGGTATGGGGGAGCTGCTGTTTGGTATGGGCTGGGGCGGTCCGATGAAGCACGCCTTCGCCGGTTCCCTGCACCTGGCGTTTCACCGTCGGCCGGAGCGTTTTGGCGGTGGTCGTTCCACCGGCCTTAAGCCGGTTGACCTGACTGCGGCAAAACTGGGTGTTGAAAAGCCCACCGACTTCAAATGGAACCAGCTGCTTGGTTTCGACGCCTGCGTTCAGTGCGGTAAGTGTGAAGCGATGTGCCCGGCGTTTGCCGCTGGCCAGCCGCTGAACCCGAAAAAACTGATCCAGGATATGGTGGTAGGCCTCGCCGGTGGTTCCGATGCCAAGTTCGCAGGTAGCCCTTACCCGGGTATCGAGGTAGGCAAGGCTGAGGGCGGTCCGAACAAGACCATCACCGAAGGTCTGGTGAGCCCGGATACGCTCTGGTCCTGCACCACCTGTCGTGCCTGCGTGGAAGAGTGCCCGATGATGATCGAGCACGTGGACGCTATCGTCGATATGCGCCGCTTCCTGACCCTGGAAAAGGGCAGCACCCCGAACAAGGGCGCCGAGGTGCTGGATAACCTGATCGCCACCGACAACCCGAACGGTTTCAATCCGGGTAGCCGCATGAACTGGGCCGCGGATCAGAACCTGCGCGTCATGAAAGACGTGAAGGAAGCGGAAGTGCTGTTCTGGGTATCCGATGGTGCCTTCGATATGCGCAGCCAGCGTATCCTGCGTGCCTTCGTTAAAGTACTGAAGGCTGCGAATGTGGACTTCGCGGTACTGGGTGACGAAGAGCGTGACTCCGGTGACGTGGCCCGTCGTCTGGGTGATGACGCCACCTTCCAGAGCCTGGCGAAACGCAATATCGCCGCCATGAGCCAGTACAAGTTCCAGCGCATCGTCACCACCGATCCGCACGCTTTCCACTGCCTCAAGAACGAGTACGCTGATTTCTACCCTGAAGGTCAGAAGCCGGACTACGAAGTGCTGCACCACACCACGTTCATCAACGAACTGGTGAAGGCTGGCGCGCTGAGTCTGGAAGAGTTCAAGGGCGGTACCGTGACCTATCACGATCCCTGCTACCTGGGCCGCTACAATGGTGAGTACGACTCCCCGCGTGAGCTGCTTAACGAGCTGGGTATCGAAGTTGCCGAAATGGAACGTTCCGGCTTCCGCTCCCGCTGCTGTGGCGGTGGTGGTGGCGCTCCGATCACCGATATTCCGGGTGAACGCCGTATCGCCGATATGCGTATGGCCGAGATCAAGGAAACCGGCGCCGAGCTGGTAGCGGTGGGCTGTCAGCAGTGTACAGCGATGCTTGAAGGTGTGGTCGAACCCCGCGCCGAAGTGAAAGATATCGCCGAGCTAGTGGCTGATGCGCTGATCGAAGGGGATGCTCCGGTCTCTAAGAAGAACGGCAAGCAGGCTAAACCCAACGCTGACAAGCGGGTAGCTGAGGAGATCCTGTAATGAGCGATGAGATCATCCGTCGCGATCCGCGAGCC
This sequence comes from Marinobacterium lutimaris, assembly GCF_900108065.1. Lineage (GTDB taxonomy): Bacteria > Pseudomonadota > Gammaproteobacteria > Pseudomonadales > Balneatricaceae > Marinobacterium_D > Marinobacterium_D lutimaris. The sequence goes on from NZ_FNVQ01000001.1 coordinate 158,500, forward strand.
GAGTGGATCGCACGCAACCGACTGCACCCGCTGCATGATGCCATGCAGCAGGCCGGCGCGGCGGAAACGCGCGGCCCTTCAGGTCTGATTCGCCGTAACCCGCATGCGGTAGGCTTTATCGGCCCGAACGGTATCAAGCGTATCGACCGCATGAACGGTAACGGCCCGGCCGTGGGGGGACGCCGCAGTGCCGGCGCCGCCAAAGAGGTCGAGCTGCCGCTGCACAAGGTTGAAAACCCGGATTACTACGTGGTTGTGGTGCCGGATATGGTCGGCGGCCGCCTCAGCGGCCACGACCGTGACGTGATCGGCCAGGCGCACAAGCTGATTCGTGAAGGCGAGGGTGCGGGCGCAGTGCTGGCCGTGGTCTTCGGCGAGCATCGCGAAGAAGCGTTCGACAAGGCCGGTGTAGACCGTCTGCTCAACATTACCGGCGAAGCCTATGAAGGCTACACCCCGGAGCTGCGTGTCGCGGCCCTGGAGCAGGTCGAGAAAGAGTACGCGCCGAAATACTGGCTGCTGCCTGACAGCGTTGCCGCCGGCTTCGAGATAGGCTGCCGACTGGCTGCCCGTATCGGCGAGCGCCCGGCGACCCAAGCCTGGCAGGTCAGTAGCGACGAGGCGATCTGCCGTGGCGCTGGTGGTACCACCGACATCACCCGCAAGACACCGCGTCTGATGCTGCTCGCAGAAGAGTGTGCCGAGCCGATCGACGAAACCCGTCATGAAGTGCTGCCGCTTGAGCTGGAAACCAGTGTCAGCGTTCAGGCCGTTATTCAGGATTGCGGTCAGGTTGCGGTTGACCCGAATGCGATCCCGCTGGGTGAAGCTGAGTTCATTCTGTCCGCCGGTAACGGTGTCACCGACTGGAACCAGTTCCACCAGGCCGCCGAAGCCCTGGGCGCCACCGAAGGCGCGAGCCGTGTGGCGGTGGACGATGGCAACATGCCGCGCTTCCGTCAGGTCGGCGCCACCGGTACCTGGGTTACCGCCCGGGTTTACGTGGCGGTGGGTATCTCCGGTGCGGTTCAGCACCTGCAGGGTATCGGCCAGTGCGACAAGGTTATCGCGATCAATACCGATGTGGGCTGTGACATGGTTAAACGTGCCGCGCTCAGCTGTATTGCAGACAGTGGTGAAGTGATGGCCGAGCTGATCCGCCTGGCCAACGCTTACCGTCAGGAGGTGGTTGAAAATGCAGCCTGATAAACAGAACGCTAACCTGCGCATCGCAGCGCTGGTCTCCGTCGGTAAGCACCCCGGTTCCGGTCGTGCCCGCCGCGCCGAGCAAGATGCCCGTGCCGTCGAAATGGGCCTCGCTATGGCGCCTCAGGGGCTGGAAGTACTGCACGCCGGTGATCCGCACGCTGAAGCCCTGCGCGCCTATGCGGGTATGGGGCTGAAGAAGCTGCGCATTCTGCAGCAGGGTGAAAATGCCGATGCGGTGCCTGCGCTGAGTCAGTACCTGAGTGAAACCAAGCCCGATATCGTGCTGACCGGTGTACGCGCCGAAAGCGGCGAATCATCCGGCATGATGGCTTACCTGTTGGGCGAAAAGCTCGGCATGCCGGTGGTGACACGTATCGCCGAGATCGTCAGCATCGATAACGGCCAGGCGAACCTGTTGCAGGCGCTGCCGCGTGGTCAGCGTCGCGCCCTGCGCGTACCGTTGCCGTTCGTAGCCAGCGTCGATATGGCCGCTGCTACGCCGCGTCAGAGTGCCTTTGGCCCTGCCAGCCGTGCTGAGATGGAGGCTAAGGCTGCCGACGTTGAGGTGCTGGACGAGGTTCAGGCCAGCTGGAGCGAAGCGCCGGCGCGTAAGCGACCCAAGCGCCTGAAGGTGGTCAAGGCGAAAACCGCCGCCGACCGCTTTAAGGCGGCTACGGCCAAATCCTCTGGTGATGGCGGTAAGGTGCTGCGTGACAAGCCGGCCAGTGAAATGGCTCAGGCGGTCTTCGATCTGTTGCTGGAAGAGGGCGTTATCCGCTGATTCCAGCTGTATGGATGCTGTTAACTATAAAAACCGGCGCTTGCGTCGGTTTTTTTGTGTCTATGGTTACTAACGGTTTTATTTGCCTAAATCCGCTGAACGTGCGGCGATTGAACCGCGTAGTTCAGTGAAAATGCTATTTTCCTGCAGTGTCGCTCAGGGGAATGTGTAAGGCGATCATAAACACTTGTTCATTCCGTAACCGGGGCAGAATCTACCCATATTCCGAGCCAAGACAGACAGCCTCACCTCTGTATGCCTCTGCGGAGTATATCCCCTGTTGAAGGCTGGTATAGGTTACCCACTGATTACCAGTTGCACGGCAAGTTTCCGGTGCACCCCGGAGCAATTCACGGTTCTAATCTTTAGCCCCTCCACCCGGAGGGGCTTTTTTTCGTCTTTACATCGTTATTACGGGATAAAACTCGATTGATCGGACAGTTTCCAGGTTCGAATAGAAAAATTCACCAATATTAGAAGTGTCGCAAATGGATAAGTGCTTTGCGCCATGTCGCAATTTTCAGGTTTTTCCCCCTGTTCCTGTCGCTAACGGAACAACAGCGGAAACCCTTATTCGTAGTATGGAGAACGACTTGTAGCCTTGGCCGGGACGATCCGAATTTTCGGATTGGGAGTTCCTCTCGCTCTTATGCAGTTCATCCCCGTTCTGCACCGGTCTGGCAAGCAAACAATAAGAAAAACAGGGCCGCAAATAAGGCAATCAGCCGTGCGGTATAGAGCGTTCGAAGGAGAGCTTAATGAAAGGTGTGAATAAAGGTCAGGCTGTCGCTGAGGCGGCGGTCATCACCGCAGAATATGATACGGACTACCAGGTAGGTCAGGACAACGTCAAACTTCTCGGGCTGGATGTACACAACCCCGTGTTCGGTATCAGTGCCGGACTCATTCTGCTGTTTATTATAGGAACACTGCTGTTCCCGGCCGGTGCCAAAGAGGCTCTCTCTGGTGCGAAAGGCTGGTCCATCGAAAACTTCGACTGGCTGTTCATGGTCGGAGGAAACCTGTTCGTCGTATTCTGTCTGGCGCTGATTGTGCTGCCGGTCGGTAAAATCCGCCTTGGCGGTGTAAACGCTAAAACTGAGTTCTCTACCATCTCCTGGTTCTCCATGCTGTTCGCCGCCGGCATGGGTATCGGTCTGATGTTCTGGAGTGTTGCTGAGCCGGTGGCTTACTACACCGACTGGTACGGCACTCCGCTCAATGCTCCTGCAGGCACTCCGGAAGGGGCTGCCATGGCACTGGGCGCGACCATGTTCCACTGGGGGCTGCATCCCTGGGCTATCTACGCGGTTGTAGGTCTGTCTCTGGCGTTCTTTGCCTATAACAAGGGCCTGCCGCTGACCGTACGCTCCGCTTTCTACCCGCTGCTGGGTCGCGGTACCTGGGGGCCGATCGGTCACCTGATCGATATCCTGGCGGTGCTGGCAACCATCTTCGGTCTGGCTACCTCCTTGGGCTTCGGTGCACAGCAGGCGGCCGGTGGTCTGAACTACCTCTTCGGTATCGCCAACGATCTCTCCACCCAGGTGGCGGTGATCATCGTCGTAACCGGTATCGCGCTGTTCTCCGTAGCACGTGGCATGGACGGTGGCGTCAAGCTGCTCTCCAACATCAACATGATCATCGCGGCTGGTCTGATCGGCCTGATTATCGTGATCGGCCCGACCCTGAAAATCTTCGGCAACATGGGCACCATCTTAGTCAGCTATGCTGAAAACATCATCCCGCTCTCCAACTGGGTCGGTCGTGAAGATGGCACCTGGTACCACGGCTGGACCGTGTTCTACTGGGCATGGTGGGTCTCCTGGTCACCGTTCGTTGGCATGTTCATCGCGCGTGTTTCCCGTGGCCGTACCGTCCGTGAGTTCGTGATTGCCGTACTGCTGGTACCGACCGCTGTGACTCTGATCTGGATGGCTGTGATGGGCGGAACCGCCATAGAGCAGGCCACCAATGGCGTCGGTCAGCTGGCCAACGGTATCAGCGATGTGTCCCTGGCGATGTTCCACATGTTTGAAAACCTGCCGCTGACTTCGCTGCTCTCTGCTGTCGGTATCGTGCTGGTGCTGGTGTTCTTCATCACCTCATCCGATTCCGGCTCTCTGGTCATCGACAGCATCACCGCCGGCGGAAAAACCGACGCGCCGATGCCGCAGCGTATGTTCTGGGCCTCTCTGGTAGGTATCATTGCCGGCACCCTGTTGGTGGGCGGTGGTTCCGAGGCGCTGGGTGCGCTTCAGTCCGGCGCTGTTGCTACAGGCTTGCCGTTTACCATGGTTCTTATTCTGATGTGCCTGAGCTTGTACATGGGGCTCAAATCCGAGGTGCATCTGCACAAGTAATTTAGGAGTTTTCCCGATGATGTTCGCCGACCTGATTGACCTTGAGGATTTTGCAAGCCGACTGCGTGAGCTTGGAGTCCCTGTGCCGGCTGGAGCCAGCGAGGCCGAGGTGGAAGGCGAACTTGAAACGTGGATCAGGGATGGCTCAGACGAGCAGCGATCCGCCCTCGGAGGGATGCTATCCGCGCTGGAGAAAGAGTTCGACGGACTGATGTTGCCCAGCGTTGAAGGGATAGTGAAAAACGCGCAGTCGAAAATGTAGTGAAGGCGCGGGCGGCGATGCCCGCGCCAACCACCAACGATTGAAGTGAGGGGACAAGATCTATGAATTCCAAAGGCTTTAGCCTGAAAGCCCTGGTAGCTGCTGTTGCCACAGCGGCCGCTCTGGCCAGCACCGGTGCCAACGCACTGAGCCTGAAACTGGCTACCGACTCTGGTACCAAGGGCTCCCCGGCCGGTAACGCGCTGGAGAAATGGGGCAAGCTGATCGAAGAGAAGTCCGGTGGTGAAATCGAAACCAAGGTCTTCTTCCAGAACGAACTGGGTGGCCAGCAGGAAGTGTTCGACCTGCATGTCGCCGGTGATGTGGATGTGATGCTGAACTGGCCGATGACGTCTTACGACAAGCGTATCGGCGTTATCTACACCCCTTACATGACCCTGTCCTGGGACGAAGCGCTGAAGGCCTACAGCCCGGGCGGTTGGGTTAACAACATGCTGGGCGGTATCTGGAGCGATATCGGCCTGAAATTCTTCGGCCCCTGGCCGGAAGGCTTTAACGGTGTCGGTTCGCGCGGCAAGTACGCCCTCAACATCGCCGATGCTGAAGGCCTGAAAGTCCGCACCATGACCGTGTTCCCGGCTCCGCAGACCATGCAGGCACTGGGGTACCAGACCGCTGCCATCGACTGGGGCGAAGTTTACACCGCGCTGCAGACCGGTGTTGTCGACGGCGAAGCCGGCAACGTCATCTACTGGGATTACGAATACTTCCGTGACTCCCTGGATTACTACGTACAGACCAAGCACTTTTTCATGACCGGCGTTCTGTCCATGAACCTGGATACCTGGGACAGCATGAGCGAAGAAGAGCAGAAAGTCGTGTCTGAAGCGGCTGAAGAGATCATGAACGATCAGTTCAAGGCTGCTAAAGAGCAGGACGAGTATTACATCGCCAAGGCTCAGGAAGAGGGCATGGAGTACTTCGAGCCGAACGACGAGCAGATCCGCGAGTTCGCCAAGGCCGCCCGTGAAAAGGTATGGCCGCAAATGGAAGAAGAGATCGGCTCCGAGATCATGGAAACGATCCGCGCGAACGCTTCTCCGCTGTAAGCGGGGATACCTGTTATAGCGAGTAATATTAGTAGCGTCTAATTATAAGTTACTGTTTTTACTTGCTGTTTTAACTCACCGGCCCGCTTTGCGGGCTGGTTCGTTCATAGGCTGGAGAAAAAATGATCGGCAGACTTTTTTCCGGACTTGATAACCGCGTGGGCTGGCTGCTGGAAGCGGCAGCGTTTCTGGCCAGTATGCTCGTGGTGGGTCTGATGTTGTTTCTGGTGCTGGCGCGCTATGTATTTGGCTGGTCAGTCGTCGGGTTACTCGAGCTGATCATGCTGTTCGGGATGTGGTTGTACATGCTCGGAGGTTTGATTGCGAGCAGACGCAATGAGCATCTCGTCGTCGACTTTGTTGAGCTTCAGATCACCGATCAACGCTTCAAGCTGATGCACAAGGCGCTGATCTCCTTGATCACCTTCGTTATCTGTCTGTTCTTCGTGGTACTGGCGTACCGCATGCTGGCCTGGGGGATGCGGCGTCCGCAGTCCACACCGGGTATGGGCATTCCGCTCTGGTTGCCCCAGGCATCGATCATGCTCGCGGCGGTAGGCTGCAGCTGTTACGCCCTGCGCGATTTCATCTGTGCGCTGAGCGGTATCAAACGACTAAAAGGGGAACACTGAGATGGAAGGGTTGATTGCGATTGGCATCCTTCTGGTGCTGATGGTCGCCGGCGTTCCGGTGGCCTGGTCGTTTGCCGGGGTACTGGCTTATCTGGTTTACGCTTTCGATGCCAACCTGAACACCCTGATGCTGCAGGGCTACCGTTCGGTTGACTCGGTTATTCTTATCGCGCTGCCGTTGTTCGTGCTGACCGGTTACCTGATGCAGAGCGGCGGTATCGCCAAGCGACTGGTCGATTTTATCGAGGTGATGATCGGCAAGCGTCGTGGCGGTATGGGCGCTTCCATGGTTATGGCTTCAGGTATCTTTGGCGCCATTGCCGGGACCGCGACAGCAGCGGTCGCCTCTATCGGCACCATCATGATCGGCCCGCTGGAACAGCGTGGTTACCCGCGTTCCTATTCGGCAGCGCTGCTGGGTATCTCCTCATTGCTGGGTATCCTCATTCCGCCGTCGATCACCATGATCCTGTTCGCGGTGGTGACCCGTCAGTCGGTGGCGGCCTGCTTTGCGGCCTCCGTGGGCCCCGCGATTCTGCTGATCATCGGGCTGATTATCGCCAACCGTTTCAGTGTCGGCCGCTTCTTCCATGAGGTCAGCAGCGCTGCGAATGACGGTATGGAGCAGTTGCCCGGTAAAGGACGCGCGACTATCCGTGCCTTTCCGGCGCTGTCGCTGCCGATCATTATCCTCGGCGGTATCTATGGCGGTGTCTTCACGCCGACCGAAGCTGCGGCCGTGGCTGCCTTTGCAGCGATGATGATCGGTTTCTTCATCTACAAGGATCTTAACCTTAAGATCTTCGCCCGCAGTGTAGTGTCGGCAGCGGAAACCACCGGTACGGTGATTCTGATCCTGCTGTTCAGCTTCATGATCGGTCGCATCCTTGCGTTTGAACGCATCCCCCAGGATCTCACCGAGCTGGTGCGTACGATGATCGAGAATCCGCTGCTGATCCTTATCGCCGTGAACATCTTTCTGATCGTTGCCGGCATGATTATGGATGACGTCTCGGTCACCGTGGTGGTGGCGCCGCTGTTCCTGCCGCTGATGGTCGAAAGCGGTGTGCACCCGGTGCATTTCGCCTCCATCGTGGCCTGCTCGGTGGTGATCGGAGCCAACAGCCCGCCGGTGGCGCCGATACTCTATATGGCCTGCCGTATCGGTAAGGTGTCGATCCACAAAACCGTGATGCCGGCGCTGGGTTTGATGGCCTTTGTCGGTCTGCCGGTGATGATGATCACAACCTTTGTGCCGGAACTGTCCCTGTTCCTGCCGCGACTGCTTGGGTTTGTCTGAGCCGGGCTGTTAAACGATCAGTGCAAAAACGCCGCCTCTGCGGCGTTTTTTGTTTTTGCTGTCGTGAATCGACTCAATTGATACTTAAAACATCCATTTTTGGCCAGTTTGCCTGGTTTGCGGGCAGGTCTTGCTTGAAAACTACGGAATAGATATGGCTCTATAGTGAGACATACGGACGAGAAAAGACCGACATAATGAAAAAAAACTTCGTTCTTGTCTTCGCGGTATTTGTTGTTGCGCTGATCGGTATCTTCAGTCGCCCCTCCGGTTACCTCGCTGACCTCTGGCCAGCCAACTCCCTCATTCTTGGTTTTATTCTGCGTGACCTAAGATTGGTCAAAAACGGCTTCTGGCTCTGGTCCGGTGTGGCGATGGTGGCTGCGGATCTCGTGACCGGCAGCGGTTTGAGCAAGGCTGTCGTTCTGAATGCGGGAAATATCTTTGCGGTTATGGCCGGTGTCGCGGTCGCGTGCAGCGCGCGGCTGGCGGTGTACCCGGTCAGAGATACGGTAGATGTGCTGAACATTGCACTGGTGGCCTTTGCTGCTGCGGTGGCGGCGGGCCTTTTTGGTATGTTCGCCAATCCTCTGCTGTTCGCAGGCAGTGTCACCGAGGGATTAACCTACTGGTTTGTCACCGAGTTTGTGAACTACGTGGTTTTCCTGCCGCTGATTATGGTGGCACCCACCTTTAATACTTTAACCCCTGAGATCATCAAGCAGCGCCTGGCGCGGGTAAATCCGCTGGCCTTGATACCGGGCGTCTCCGTTATTGCCTTGTGCCTGCTGGCGATGACGATCAGCGGACCGGGGGTGATTGCTGTTCCACTGATCGGTTTGCTCTGGTGTGCCTTCACTTACAGCGTGTTCAATACGGCACTGGTCACGCTGGTCTACTGTGTCTGGACGCTGATCTCGCTGTCCAACGGCTATATCGATCCCGATCAGCAGATCTCTTACTGGCTCAACGTAATCTCGCTGCGGGTCAGTGTGGCGATGATTGCTCTCGTGCCGATCCTGCTCTCCTGCTATATCCACCGGAATCGCGCCCGTCTAAAGGACCTGGAATATGCCTCCAATCATGATGAGCTCACGGGTACCTTGACCCGGCGTGCACTCTACAGCCTGGTTCAGGAGAAGGAGACTCCCGCTTCGATGACGCTGTTGATGATCGATTTAGACCATTTCAAGTCGATCAACGACAACCACGGGCACCCGGTGGGCGACAGGGTGCTGCGCCATTTCGTTGAGATCGCACGCCGTTGTCTGCGTCCGGACGACGCCTTCTGTCGTATGGGAGGGGAGGAGTTCATGGTGGTGCTGAGCGACCTGCCCAGCGAAGACGCGAACCGGGTGGCGGCAAGAATCCGTGCCACCTTTGAGGAGAACCCGCTGGTTCTCGATTCTGGCGAGACGATCGATGCCACGGTCAGCATCGGTGTTGCCGTGAAATACAGCGACGACGATGACTTCGATGCCCTGGCATCGAAAGCGGACAGGGCACTTTACGAGGCCAAGCATGGCGGGCGAAACCGGATTATCCATTTCGCTGACTGACAGTCACGCGTTGAAAGCGATCATCAGTCCCGGCCATTTTTAGGCATAAAAAAGGCCGCTCATAGAGCGGCCAAAGGATGTACAACGACGGTTTACCCAAAATCTTACAGCACGAAGGTGATCGCCAGGTTGTACAACAGTGCCACAGCAAAACCGAGAGGAGCGGCGCGGAACAGCAGTTGCGGGAACAGATCCCTGCGGTTCTCGTCGCTCGGGCAGGCGCCAAGAATAAGGCTGCCGCCGGAAGAGAAGGGCGAAATAGAGGTCGCCTGAGCGCCCACCACGATACAGATAAAGATGATCATCGGATCGATACCCAGGTTCGCGGCGATAGACGGCACGATCGGGAACAGGGCCGGCGTCACCACACCCAGGGTGCTTGCGAACAGTGACATCAGGGCACCGACCACGCCGAAGGCGACAGGAACCAGCGCAGACGGGATGTTGGTGCCGATCCAGCTGGACAGCTGATCGATGGCGCCCGCCTTGATGGCGATAGAGATCAGCATGCCGACACCACAGATCATGATCAGCGTGCTCCAGGGCAGGGACGCGATCGCCTTGCGCTCATCACCCAGTTTCAGCATCAGCGCGATCACCGAGAAGATGCTCGCCACCAGGCCGATGTTGATCTTGGAGTTGATGAAGGTGATGGTCTCGTTATCCGGCATCAGGATCGCGGAGATCGGCGCCGCCAGTACCAGCAGCATCATCACCAGGGTCAGTGTCAGCGTGGTTTTCTGCTTCGAATCAAACGCACGTGGCTTGTCGATGCTGAAGCCCGATTCTTTCATCGTCTTCGCATGACCGGTCAGGAAGACAAGGCCTGTGATGACCAGCAGAGGAATGACGGCTGTAGAGATAAAGATGCCCAGGGCGTTGATAAAGGCGTCTTCTTCGGAGAAGCCGGCACCCATCATCAGCGTACGGAAGATGATCCCGCTCTGGCTGGAGACGAAGTTCGCACCCGCCAGGGCACCGTAGTTCACCGACATGGCGCCAACGATCATGCTCATACCGGTGCGCTGGCAGACCAGTAGCGTCAGGGGCGCCATAAAGGCGAGTACGGTGTAGTAACCGGCGCCGAGTGCCGAGATCAGCGTAGAGCTGAAGAAGATCGCGAACGGCAGGAAATGGGGGAATTTCCGGCAGCTATAGAGCAGGTGTTCGGAGAGTTTTTCCAGCGTACCGTTGATAATCGCGAAACTGTAGAACAGCGATACCGAGAAGATGATAAAGAAGATCTTCAGCGGCCAGAGTTTGATCACCTCGTTCGGCGACATGCCCATGGCGAAGCAGCCGATCAGGTAAGCGAAAGCGATTGCGAACAGACCAATATTGATCCGCGTTTTGTAGCCCAGTGCGATGGCGAGGACGATAGCCCCCACCACAATCAAGCTCATCATACTTGTAACCCTAAGTTATTGTTTTCGGATCAAACAGTCTGATTGAATCGGAAAAGGTTGATTGCGTTATCGACCAGTATCCGGCGCCGTTCCTCGGCATCGGTTACCAGTGAAGTGAAAAAAGCGAACTGCTCTTTGTAGTTGGTGCTGTTCTCGAACTGGGTGTTGGGCCAGTCGCTGCCCCAGAGGCAGCGGTCGACGCCACCCATGGTTTGCTTCAGGGTTTCCAGCATCTGGCTGGCCTGCTCGAGATCCGCCTCCGCACGATAAGCGGCGGAGAGTTTAATCCACATCTGCTCGCTGGCAAAAAGCTCCAGCGATTTGGTGTGGTCTTCGCGTGCCGGATCGATAGCACCGCCGGGGCGGCCGAAGTGATCGATCACCACATTCACGCCGCTGGCGAGAATGTCGGGCACGAAGGTGTAGAGGTCATCAAAGCCGCGCTGAATCTCCACCTGCCAGTTGAGCTGGGCAAGGCGTTTAAACAGGTGCTGCCAGAGTGGGGCGCTGAAATCGGCCAGTTCCTTACCGATCAGATTCAGGCGGATACCGACAAAGCCGAGGGTATCGAGACGATCCAGTTCAGCGTCAGATATCTCCGGGTCAACGACTGCCACTGCACGCAGGCGTTCCGGGTACTTACGCAGAGCTTCCTCGATATAGCTGTTATCCGTGCCCAGAAAGCTCGGCTGGATAAGGACGCCATGAGAAAGGCCGCAACTGTCGATATTGCTGATCCAGGTGTCTACAAGCGCGTCGTACTCGGGGGCGTAACGACGGTTTGCGGCCAGCGGCAGATCACGGCAGAAAATGTGCGCGTGAGTGTCCACCCCTGCGATGCCGGGTGTAGTAACGTCATTCATTGAGCGCGTTTACCTCTAGATTTTCTTATCCGGCCCGACCAAATAGGAACGTCAGACCTTTTTTCGAATACATGTATTCATATATATGTCTGTAGAAACATATAATTCGACCAATAGACTGTCAATAGTTGTAGACCTCATCAATGGCCCGGATTAAAGTGTGGGTATGGTGAAATAGGGAACCCAAAAATGAGTTCGATGCAGTTGGGCCAGGATGAGCGCCTGCCTTTATATCAACGTCTTAGAGATGAAATTGCGGCCCGTATCGCGGCCGGAGACTGGTTGCCCGGTGAGGTGATACCCACCGAGGCTGAGCTGACAAAAACTTACGGCATCGCCACCGGGACGGTGCGCAAAGCGGTCGATGAGCTGGTTGCTGATGGTTTGCTGCAGCGCCGTCAGGGGCGCGGTACTTTTGTGCGCAGGCCCAATTTTGACAGCTCGTTCATGCGCTTTTTCCGTCAGGAAACGAAAAACAGCGAAGGTGTGCGGGAAGTACCGGAAGGCCGGGTCCTTGAGCGCCGCTGTGTAGTGCCGCCCGCCGAGGTGCGTGACGCACTTGAGCTGTCAGCAGGGGAGAAGGTGATCTACCTGGAGCGTCAGCGTCTGGCTAACGGCCGGATCCTGTTCCATGAGGATATCTGGCTGCCTGAAAGCCGGTTCAAAACGCTGATGAGCATTGAGCTGTCGGAGTTCGACAATCTGCTCTATCCGTTTTACGAAGAGGTCTGCGACCAGCGCATCGCGAGCGCCCATGAGGAGCTTACGATCGCTATCGCCGATGAAGCTATCTCGGCGGAGCTGTCGGTCAGCGCCGGGCAGCCGATCGTTGTGATTGAGCGGCTGGCGCGGGGCTATGATAAAAAGCCGTTGGAATATCGCCTGTCGAAAGGTGCTGCGGATACTTTCCGTTATCAGATCGATATCGCCTGATCGCCAGAGTCGGTGTTAAGGGGCCTGGCTAATCAGAAAAGCCAATCAGGCAACTCAGACAGAAAACGCCAGACAGAAAAAAGGCTGCCAATTGGCAGCCTTTTTTATTGGAACTTGCTTACTTCTCGAGGTTCTCCAGGGTGGTATCGGTGTACCAGTCCATGAAGTTGATGACGCCAAACTCGAAAGTCTTGGAGTACGGACCCGGCTGGTAAGCAACAGAGTTGATGCCGCGCTGGTTTTCCTCGCCCAGAACGCGGTCCTGGTCGTTGGTGGCGTCCCACACCTGACGCAGACGGGCAGGATCGTAATCCACGCCTTCAACCGCATCCTTGTGTACGAACCACTTGGTGGTGACCAGAGATTCCTGAGCGGAGATCGGCAGCACGCGGAACACGATGAAGTGGTCGGACTGCATGTGGTTCCAGGAGTTCGGCAGGTGCAGGATACGCATGGAGCCGAGTTCACGGTTCTTGATGCGGCCCAGCAGCTTGGTGCAGCCTTCCTGACCGTCGATGGTCATGACCTGAGTGCCTTCCTTCAGCGGCATACGGACGATACGGTTACGTAGGCCGAAGCTCTTGTGCTCGTGCGGAATGCCTTCTGCGTCCCAGGCAGCTGCCTGGCGAGCGTAGTGGTCGAGGAAGTCCTGCGGTGCACGCGGGTCGTTGGTGTCGTCCCATTCCAGCAGGGTGTTCAGCAGTTCCGGGTGGCTGCCCGCACAGTGGTAGCACTCACGGTTGTTTTCCAGAACCAGCTTCCAGTTGGCCTTTTCGTACATGTTGGACTCAACGGCCAGCTTGGTGTTCTCAACGTCGTACGGTTCCATGTACTCGTCGAGAGTCGCCAGGAACTCGTCGAAGTCACCTTCCGGCTCTTCTTTGCCCAGGCAGATGTAGATGAAGCCGCCGCCGACCTTGCAGTGAGCCTTTTTCAGACCGTGCTGCTTCATGTCGAAACCTTCACCCATTTCGGTACCGGCGAACAGCAGGTTACCTTTCAGGTCGTAGGTCCACTGGTGGTAAGGGCATACCAGGTTGGCAACTTTGCCGCGGTGCTCGGTGCAAACGCGAGAGCCGCGGTGACGGCAGGTGTTGTGGAACGCATTCACGCTGCCATCGGCGTCACGTACGATCAGAACCGGGTTCTGGCCGATCTCAACGGTGAAGTAGTCGCCGCGGGAGGGGATTTCGCTGGTCATACCAACAAAAAGCCACTCTTTCTGGAAGATCTCTTCCATATCCAGGCGGAACATGTGCGGGTCGTTGTAAAGCGGAGCCGGCAGTGAGTAATCACGGCGGCGCTCTTTGAGCATGCCGGTCATCGCTTCCCGAGCCTGGCCCAGGCTCGCGTAGGTGAGGTTAAGCAGATCGTTCTGGTTCATCAGTACTGTATCTCGAACATAACAGTGGGTTGCATGCCGCCGCGGCGGCCCTCTTATAACGACCCAATACCCGGTTGTCCGTGGTGTTCAGGGTGTCTGACGGCAATCCTGCCTTCGAGTAGGGTTATTCATTATTCTGTTCGCGACATCGACCCGTTCTATTTGAGACTAGGGGGGGGCAAAAAGGCCTTAAATGGTGTTTTTAAGACAATTCCACGTCGCGAATAAGTAAGTTATAAAATGTGCTTGAAATGACAATTCGCACTACACGAGATCCAGAGGGAGATCGTGAGCAAACTTATGGCATTTCAGGCTTCCAGCCGGGTAGCGATGGCAGCGAAATAAAGTTGCAACTCTGCCGTCGTCATCCACACTAAAGTGTGGTTCAAGCCGGGCTGAGACGCCATAAATTTGTTCACCTTCTTTCTCTAAACCCAACAGCCAATTTTGGAAGTGCCAGCCATGAACAATCCGAGCATTTCAATCGTTAACAGCGATGCTTTTGTTCCAGTAACAACCCAGACCTGGAGCAACGGTCGTCACGCTGTACGCTGCGTTAAGGTGATTCAGGAAACCTGGGACGTAGCCACGTACTGTTTCATGGCCGAGCAGCCGGTTATGTTCTTCTTCAAGCCGGGTCAGTTCGTGACCCTGGAGCTTGAAATCAACGGCGAGCAGGTGTTCCGTTCCTACACCATCTCCAGCTCCCCGTCTGTGCCGTACAGCTTCTCTATTACCGTCAAGCGTCAGCCGGGCGGTGTGGTATCCAACTGGCTGCACGACAATATGATCGAAGGCTACGAGCTGGCCGTGCACGGTCCGGTCGGTGCCTTCAACAGCATCGACTTTCCGTCGAACAAGGTGCTTTTCCTTTCTGGCGGTGTCGGTATCACGCCGGTGATGTCAATGACCCGCTGGGCGTTCGATACCAACGCTGATGTGGACATGGTGTTTGTGCATAGCGCGCGCACCCCGCGTGACATCATCTTCCAGCGCGAACTGGAAACCATCTCCTCCCGTATCACCAACTTCGATCTGCACCTGATCTGTGAAAAGGTCGAGCCGGGTCAGTCCTGGGCCGGTTACCGCGGTTTCCTGGATCGCGTCAAGCTGGACATGATTGCGCCGGACTTCATGGAGCGTGAGGTGTTCTGCTGCGGTCCGACACCGTATATGAAAGCGGTCAAGCGGATGCTGGAAAGCGCTGGCTTCGATATGAACCGTTACCACGAGGAAGCCTTCGGTGCGACGCCGGAAGCGGTGGAAGAGCAGGCGGTCGAAGACGCCGAGCAGGCAGCGGAAGAGCTGGATGCACTCGAAGCCAGCGATATGTTCAATGTCGAGTTCACCAAAACCGGCAAGAGCGTACGGATCGCACCGGGGGAAACCGTTCACGCGGCAGCTGCCAAACTTGGCCTGCATATCCCGAAAGCCTGTGGTATGGGTATCTGCGGTACCTGCAAGGTGAAACGTGTTGAGGGTGATATCGAGATGTCCCACAACGGCGGTATCACCGATGACGACGTGGCAGAAGGTTACTTCCTCTCCTGCTGCAGCGTGCCGACCGGCGATGTGGTTGTAGAGTATTAAGTAAATCACCGGGGGCTGATCGCGGCGGAGGCGCCGCTCCTACGGTCGGATTTAGCTGTAGGCGGCACGCCTGGCGCCGATTGAACCTGGCACGGAACATAAAAAAGGCCGATCCATCGCTGGATCGGCCTTTTTGCGTCTGAGGCTCAGTTGGTCGCGGTTCAGGCAGCGTCCGCTTCGCTATCGGTGCTCTGGGTGAAGTGCTTGCCTAGCAGTGCATGGTAAAAGTCGCGATCGGACAGCATGCCGACGAGTTTGTCATCCTCCGCCAGTAGCACCGGCTGGCCGCTGCGATAGCGCAGTTCGATGGCGTTGCGCATGGATACCTCCGGCGTGGTCACCATCAGCATATCCTTGCCGACCTTATCCAGGCTTTCCGACTCGTCCCAGTGGGTCAGTGTCAGTGATTCGGCACCACGCTTGGCGCCGACCGGGCAACCCTGTTCAAGCAACACTTCGCTGTTCTCGTTGGCATTCAGTGTCAGCGAGCCGCCACTGCGTTCGCCCTCAGACACCGGCGTCATCAGTGAGCGGCCACGCAGCACGTTGAGCGGGTTGGTGTGCGCGACAAAGTCTTCCACGTAGGCGTTGCTCGGGTTGAGGACGATATCCTCCGGCTTGCCGTGCTGGATGATACGCGCCGATTCCATGATGGCGATATGGCTGCCGATCTTCAGCGCTTCGTCCAGATCGTGGCTGACGAAGAGAATGGTCTTTTTCATCCTTTCCTGCAGTTCGATCAGTTCATCTTGCAGCTGGGCGCGGATCAGCGGATCAAGCGCCGAGAACGGCTCATCCATCAGCAGGATATCGCTGTCCATGGTGAAAGCGCGGGCCAGGCCCACACGCTGCTGCATACCGCCGGACAGCTCATGGGGAAATTTATCCTGCCATTCGGCCAGGCCCACCATCTCGAGCTTTTCCAGGGCTCGGCGGCGGCGCTCCTTCTTGCCGACGTTCTGCATCTCCAGGCCAAAGGCCACATTGTCCACCACGCTAAGCCAGGGCATCAGCGCGAACTTCTGGAACACCATGGAGATCCGCTTGCTGCGCAGGTGGCGCAGGGTGGGGGCGTTGCAGTGGGCCAGATCGACACTGTTATCGCCGTCCTGAACCTCCAGGCTACCGCGCGAGATGGCATTGAGTCCGTTAACCGCGCGCAGCAGGCTGGATTTGCCGGAACCGGACAGCCCCATCAATACGCAGATTTCGCCTTCGTTAACGCTCAGCGATGCGCCCTGAACACCGACCACATCGCCGGTTTTTTCCAGGATCTCCTGGCGTGACAGTCCCTGGTCGATCAGGCTCAGCGTCTGCGCCTGGTTGTTACCGAACACCACGTCGAGGTCTTTGATTTCTACGGCGGCCATATTAAATCTCCTCCTTGCTGCCCGGTTTCTTGCAGATGCGGTCCAGAATGATCGCCACCAGTACGATGGCCAGGCCCGCCTCAAAGCCCTGGGAAATGTTCACGGTGTTCAGGGCGCGAATCACCGGTTTGCCCAGACCATCGGCGCCGACCAGTGCGGCAATAACCACCATCGACAGCGACAGCATGATGCACTGGGTAACCCCGGCCATGATGCTCGGCATCGCCGCCGGTAGCTCTACCTTGAACAGCAGCTTGGTGTTGCTGGCGCCAAATGCCTTGCCCGCTTCGAGCAGCTCTTCCGGCACTCGGCTGATACCGAGGTAGGTGAGGCGGATAGGAGCTGCGATGGCGAAGATGATGGTGGAGATCAGGCCCGGCACCACGCCAAGACCGAACAGCACCAGGGTCGGGATCAGGTAGACGAAGGTGGGAATCGTCTGCATCAGGTCCAGAATTGGACGCAGAATGGTGTACACCCAGCGCTTGTGCGCCGCCAGGATACCGACGGGAATACCGATCAATACCGATAGCGATGTCGCCGTAAGCACCAGTACCAGAGTTTGCACCATCTCGGTCCAGTAACCCATGTTGAGGATCAGCAGAAGTGCTGCGACGGAAAAGATTGTCAGCGTCAGTTTGCGATGCAGGCCCCAGGCCATGGCTGCCACCAGGGCGATCAGCGCCCAGGGAGGGAACCAGAGGAAGACGTCCACCAGTGACAGGATTACCCACTCCAGCGAGATCGCGATGGCATCGAAAAAGCCCGCCGCGTTCCAGGTCAGCCAGTCGACAAAGGCTTCCATCCAGTCGCCAAGCGGCAGTTTATGGTCTGTTAACCAATCCATTAAAAAGTACCTTTATCATTTCTTTTCATGAGCAGCAGCGATCAGATTTCGAGGTGCGCTTTGACTGCAGTGAGGCCAGGTTTGCCGTCCAGGGTGGTCACCCCGTCAAGCCAGGTATCGAGTACTGCGGGGTTCTGCTGCAGCCAGGCTTTGGCGGCATCGCTGGGCTGTTCCTTGTCATCCAGGATCGCGCCCATCACTTCGTTTTCCATCTCCAGGCTGAAGCCCAGGTTGTTGAGCAGCGTGCCGACGTTAGGGCAGGCGTCGGTGTAGCCCTGGCGCACGTTGGTGTGTACGGTGGCGCCGCCGTAGTTGGGGCCGAACCAGTCATCGCCGCCATCCAGGTAGGCGAGCTTGAAGTTGGCGTTCATCGGGTGAGGCTCCCAGCCAAGGAAGACGATCCAGTTATCGCGGCGCACGGCGCGTTTAACCTGGGACATCATGCCCGCTTCGCTGGACTCGACGATCTCGAAATCGCCCAGCTCGAAAGCGTCCTTTTCGATCATCTCCTGGATCAGGCGGTTGCCGTCGTTACCCGGTTCGATACCGTAGATGCGGCCGTTGAACTCATCGGCGTGAGCGGCGATATCGGCGAAGGAGTGAACGCCGGCGTCGTAAACATACTGCGGCACGGCGAGGGTGTACTTGGCGCCTTCGAGGTTGGCACGTAGGCTTTCTACCGTGCCATTGTCACGATACTTGGCGATGTCGCCCTCCATGGTCGGCATCCAGTTGCCGAGGAATACATCGATATCGCCGTTGGCCATGGAGCTGTAGGTCACCGGTACGGAGAGCAACTGGGTGTCGGTTTCATAGCCCAGGCCCTGGAGTACTTCGCTGGCGATGGCGGTGGTGGCGGTGATGTCGGTCCAGCCGACATCGGAGAATCGCACGGTAGCGCACTGATCCGCGGCGTTGGCGGCTGTCGCACTCAGGCTCAGCAGCGCTGCGCCTCCGAGTGCGGTGATTAGTTGGGTGTTTTTTCTGGTAAGGGTCATCGGGTCGTACTCCTCGGTTACTGGTGGTACTTCTTGGGCACTGCCAGTCACCGCCTGGTCAGCCTGGCAATCACGGCTCGGCTGAGCAGGCGGAAGATCCTGGTCTGGCTCCGGTGCACGGAGCCAGCACTGGCATATCTCTACTTGTTTTGGTGTTGCGTGTTCTTGGTTCTGCTTTTAGTGGTTGCTGTTGTTAATGGTTTGCCAAGGGTCTTGTGGCCGGTTCTGGCCGTTGGCGGCTTTCCCATTCCGGGTCGACCCAGAACTCTGCGTCGCTGGCCACTTCCGGTGTCTTGCCCAGAATCAGGTCGGCGGCACGTTCCGCGACCATGATCGTTGGGGCGTTCAGGTTGCCGTTGGTGATGGTCGGAAAGATCGATGAATCAACAACACGCAGATGTTCAATACCACGCACGCGGCACTCGGGATCGACCACTGCCATTGGGTCATCCTTGTCGCCCATGCGGCAGCTGCACGAGGGGTGGTAGGCACTCTCCACGTTGGCGCGCACCCAGGCGTCGATCTCCTCATCGCTCTGCACGCTGGCGCCAGGCTGGATCTCTTCACCACGGAACTCATCGAGCGCCGGTTGGTTGAGGATCTCGCGGGTAAGACGGATGGTGTCGCGCCAGTCCTGTACGTCCTGTTCGGTGCTGATGTAGTTGAACAGAATGCGGGGCGGGATCTTTGGGTCTGGGCTTTCGATCCAGACGCGGCCGCGGCTCTCCGGCTTGTTAGGTCCCACATGCACCTGAAAACCGTGCCCGTTGAACGCGGCCCGGCCGTCGTAGCGCATGGCGGCGGGTAGAAAGTGGTACTGAATGTTGGGCCATTTGAGGCCGGCGCGAGAGCGGATAAACCCGCAGGACTCGAAATGGTTGGTAGCGCCCAGGCCCGACTTGAACAGAATCCATCGGGTGCCGATCAGTCCCTTGCTGATCAGGCCAAGCTTGGAGTTCAGCGTGATCGGTTTATCGCAGCGATACTGGAAGTAAACTTCCAGGTGATCCTGTAGGTTCTCGCCGACGCCGGGCAGTTCATGCTCCAGTTCTACCCCGGCGTTTAGCAGCACATCTGAAGGGCCGATGCCGGAGAGTTGCAGCAGGTGCGGAGAGCCGATGGAGCCTGCAGAGAGGATCACTTCGCGACGGGCGAACGCCTGGTAAAGGGCACCGCTGCTTTCGAACTCTATCCCTTCTGCCTTGCCGCTATTGAGCAGTATTCTGCGAGTCAGAACACCGGTGCGCAGGGCAAGGTTGGAGCGCTCGCGGGCGCGATCCAGGTAGGCGCGGCTGGTGGAGGCACGTACGCCGCCATCCACCGTCATATGCATGGGGCCAAAGCCCTCCTGCTGGTAACCGTTGTAGTCGGCGGTTTTCGGATAGCCCGCTTCCTGGCCAGCATCGATAAACGCCTGGTAGAGCGGGTTCAGCGACATCCCGTTGCCGTTATTGGTGCCTACCGGTCCCTGGCTGCCACGATACTTAACATTCGGACTATTCGGACTATTCGGACTATTCGGACCATCCTGGCTCTGGCTGCTTGAGTCGCTCCAGTGCTCTGCACGCTTGAAGTAGGGCAGGCAGTTAGCGTAGCTCCAGCCTTTGGCACCCTGTTGTTCCCACTGTTCGAAGTCGCAGGCGTGACCGCGCACGTAGACCATTCCGTTGATGGATGAGCCGCCGCCCAACACCTTGCCGCGCGGGCAGTGCAGCTGGCGGCCGTCGAGGCCAGGTTCCGGGTCGGATTCAAACTGCCAGGCAAATTTGGGCATGTTCATCGGGTAGGAGAGCGCCGTGGGCATACGGATCAGAATATTGTTATCCGAGCCGCCGGCTTCCAGCAGCAGCACGCTGTGTTCGCCGCTTTCGCTCAACCGGTCTGCCAGCACGCAGCCTGCGGAGCCGGCGCCGACGATGATGTAATCGAATGTCTGTTTCATAAGCTTAAATCGTATCTGTCCCGATCAGGCGTAAGGTGACGCAACGTCGCCGAGTTCCACGAACACCGATTTGGTCTGGGTGTAGGCTGCCAGGGTTTCCATACCGTTCTCTCGACCGATGCCAGACTGCTTGTAACCGCCGACGGGCATTTCCGCAGGGGAGGCACCCCAGGTATTGATCCAGCAGATACCGGCCTGGAGCTTGGCGATCACGCGGTGTGCGCGTGAAAGGTCCTTGGTGAACAGGCCCGCGGCAAGGCCGTATTCGGTATCGTTGGCGCGAGCGACCACCTCCTCTTCACTGGAGAACTTCAGCACCGACATCACCGGTCCGAAGATCTCTTCGCGAACCTGGGGCATCTCGTCACTGCAGTCGGCAAACACGGTGGGAGCGACGAAGTAACCCTTGTCGAGACCGTTTTCAGTGACCCGTTCGCCACCGCAGACCAGACGGGCGCCGGCTGCCTTGGCAGCATCGATAAAGCCCATCACCTTGCCGAGGTGCTCTTCGGAGATCAGTGCACCGATTTGGGTGTTTGGATTCTGCGGGTCGCCGACAACGAGTTTGGCGGTGCGCTCGGCGAGCTGTTCAAGGAAGGCGTCGTAGATCGATTCATGCACGAACACGCGGGTGCCGTGGGTGCAGACTTCGCCCTGGGTATAAAAGTTGGCCAGCATAGCGCCGGATACGGCGTTTCTGAGGTCAGCATCTTCGAATACGAGCAGCGGCGATTTACCGCCCAGCTCCATGGTTACCTCTTTCAGGCTCTGGGCGCTGGCGCCCATCACCTTCTTGCCGGTACCGCATTCGCCGGTGAAGGAAACCTTGGCGATCTCCGGGTGACCGGTGAGCATCTGCCCGACACGAGCATCGCCCTGTACTACGTTGAATACACCATCGGGCACGCCCGCCTCGGAGTAGATTTCCGCCAGTTTCAGGGCGGTCAGCGGGGTTTCCTCCGACGGCTTGAATATCATCGCGTTGCCTGCGGCGAGGCAGGGGCCGGATTTCCACATGGCGATCTGGATCGGATAGTTCCAGGCGCCAATGCCGGCGCAGACGCCCAGCGGCTCGCGGCGGGTGTAGAAGAAGTTGGTACCGCCCAGGTCCTGATGCTCGCCACCCAGGCTTGCTGCCAGACCAGCGTAGTACTCGACCACATCGGCGCCGGTGACTACGTCCACTTCCCGCGCTTCCTGCATCGGCTTGCCGGTATCCAGTACTTCCAGGTCGGCCAGCTCATCGTTGCGTTCGCGCAGAATCTGCACCGCTCGCATCAGGATGCGGCCACGCTCGGCGCCGGACATGGCGCCCCAGATCGCCTGACCCTCTTTGGCTGAGGCAACCGCGGCATCCACATCGGCCTCGGCTGCCTGCTGCACGTCGGCGAGCAGTTCGCCGGTGGCCGGGTTACGGGTCGGAAAGGTCTCTCCGGAGCTGGCTTCGCGGTACTGGCCGTGGATGTAAAGGGTCTGTTGCTGCATCGTTTTGTACTCTTTGTTAATCAGGTTCTCGCTGCTAATCAGCGGTTCGCTGTGCGGCGATTAGCGCCGAGGCGCTGGTGGAGTTCAAACAGTTCAGGGGGGAGGTGGCGCTCCAGATAGTCGTAGATCGTCGCCACCGCAAGATCTGCATTTATCCCCTCTGGGTTGAGCGCGCCGCGCAGCCAGATCCCGTCGATCAGCGCTGCAATCGCATGGGCAACAAAGTCGGCGCGTTCGGTGGGCAGGGCGCGTTTCAGTTCTCGCTTCAGGTGTGACAGCAGGCGTTTTTCATTCACGCGCTGCAGTCGGAACAGCTTCTCGTGGTGCATCGCATGGGCCCAGAAGGCGAGCCAGGTTTTCACCACGCTGGAATCCAGCTGGCGAGGATCGAAGTTGCCGCGCACGATCGCCTGGATCCGGCCCACCACATCATCGGGGTGGGTTTGCGCCATCTGTTCGCGTACGCCGATCGACAGGTCCTGGAGTACCGAGCGCATGGTCGCCTCGATCAGTCCATCCTTGCCGCCGAAGTAGTGATTGATAATGCCCGGCGACACCTGAGCGGTTCGGCCGATCAGTGCAACGCTAGTGGCATGAAAGCCCACCTCGTCGACGGCCTGCATGGTGGCCTTTATCAATTGCGGCTTGCGTACCTTGTCCATCCCCACTTTGGGCATAAGCGATCCGGCGTATTTATTTTGATTAATCGTTTAATTAAAAAATACGCACTTCGATGGAGATGTCAAAGGTGGTTCAAGGGTGAAGAGAATGATTTTGGCTATCTTCTTCAAAATGGAGGTTAAAATCTTTTAACGTGCAGGAATAAATCGATGATAAATGTCGCTTAAATATGTTGTATTGCGAAGTAGTTGGTGTGCGCTTTTAGTGCTTATTGGTTGTTATTTGCACTATTCTGGGTCTGATTCTTCGTGCTGCGAAGTAATGTATCACGTTTAAGACGTTGTTTCTGCTTCACCCGGCTTGGGTTAGCATCAGGGTAGACGCTTTTATGGTGAGCTTAGGCAGGGCCGGTTGAGCGATAGTGGCTGGGAATGCTCGCTGGCTGAGTCATAAAAGTGCCTGCAGTGACGAGTAAGCTGAATGGCCGGATGTTATCGATAACGGAATCAGGGAATGACCACAGAGATAGGCTTTGTCTTCGCAGTACTCGGAATCACCATTGCACTGTTTATCAGTGACAAACTGCGTATGGATCTGGTTGCGCTGATGGTTGTGGCTGTGTTGGCTGTTTCTGGCATCGTCACGCCGGCCGAGGCGGTGTCTGGTTTCGGTAATCCCACGGTGGTGATGATCGCCGCGCTGTTTGTGGTCGGTGAGGGGCTGTTCCGCACCGGCGTTGCGGCGGCTGCCGGTAACTGGCTGCTCAAGGTCGGCGGCGGTAGCGAAGTCCGCTTGTTGTGTTTTCTGCTGCCGGTGGTGGCGCTGCTTTCCGCCTTTATGAGCTCCACCGGTGCGGTGGCGCTGTTGATTCCGGTGGTGCTGAGCATGGCGCGTCGCTCCGGTATGCAGCCCTCAAAGCTGATGATGCCGCTGGCGTTTGCTGCGCTGATCGGCGGTATGCTGACGCTTATCGGCACGCCGCCGAATATCGTTGTCAGCGGTGCCCTGAAAGAAGCGGGACTTGAGCCGTTTGGCTTCTTTGAATTCACCCCGATCGGCGCCGCTATTCTGCTGGTCGGCGCTGTTTACCTGATTACCCTGGGCCGTCGTCTATTGCCTGCGCGCACCAGCGAGCAGCAAACGGATCACTGTGATGTGCCCGGGCTGATGGCCAGTTATGGCGTCAGCGGCCAGCTGCACAAGCTGGTGGTGCAGCCGCTTAGCCCGCTCAAACATCAAACCGTGGTTGAGGCGGCGTTGCGCTCGGAGCATCGCGTCACGCTGGTGGGGATCCGCCGCTCCGGCACGCTGCTCTCCAGTATTCTGCCGGTGCTGGCAAATACGCGGCTGGAGGTCAGGGACGAGCTCTGGGTGTATGGCCAGGAAAACGATATCGAAAGGCTCTGCCTCAGCCATCGGCTGACTCACTACGGCTCGCCAGCCAAAGAGATCAGCAGAATGGGGCGCGAGTTCGGTGTCGCCGAGGTTATGCTGCCGCCGGGTACGCCGCTACAGGGGCAGAGTATTAAAGAGGGCGCATTTCGCCAACGCTACGGCCTTAGTGTGATCGGCCTGCGCCGTCGCTGTGAACCGCTGGACACCGATTATCGCGAAACCCGGATGGAGGGCGGCGATACGCTGCTGTTGGCCGGCAGCTGGGAGCGGATACGGGCGCTGGAAGGGCGACGCGACCTGGTACTGTTACAGACCCCGGCAGAGCTGGGCGAGATTCCGGTGCATGGCAGCCGGGCACCGTTGGCGTTGCTGGTATTGGCGGCGATGCTGGTCTGTATGACAGCCGGCTGGCTGCCGGCGCTCACCACGGTTTTGCTGGCAGCCCTGGCGATGATACTGACCGGTTGCGTCAGCCTGCCGGAAGCGCTGCGCTCGCTGAATGCCACCAGCCTGATTTTGATAGCCGGCATGTTGCCGTTGGCGCTGGCGATGGAGAAGAGCGGGGCGCTGGCGTTTGTGGTTGAGCATCTGGTGAGTTGGCTGGGCGGAGCATCGCCGCTGCTGCTCAGCACCGGGCTGTTCCTGCTGACTTCATTGCTTAGCCAGTTTATCTCTAACACCGCTACCACGGTGCTGATTGCACCCATAGCACTGACCGCCGCGCAGCTGCTGGGGGTCAATCCAGAGCCGTTGATGATGACCGTTGCCATCGCGGCGTCCACCGCTTTCGCGACACCGATCGCCTCGCCGGTCAACACCCTGGTGCTGGCACCGGGTAACTATCGTTTTTCCGATTTTGCCCGGGTCGGTATTCCGCTGCAGCTATTGGCCTTGGCGATTACCCTCGTTATGACGCCAATCCTGTTCCCTTTCTGATTCCAGGGCGCTTCTCGGAGCGCCCTTTATCATCCCTTTCTGCTCAGCTCGATCAGGCAGCAGGCGCTGCCCTTGCCCGATAATACGAGTTCGGTCAGCGTGCCACCGGCTTCCAGCAGCAGGCAGTCATGCCGGCCCAGCGGGATCGCTTTTTGAGCGTTCCAGCTGAGGCTGATGCCCTCATCTGCCGCGAACACCATTACCAGGTCCGCGGATGAAAACAGTTTTATCTCCTCTATCGGTTTCAGCCACTGCAGGCGTGCGGCGTATTGTTGTGGCGCGTAGATGAGGTTGAAGTCCTGAATCGGCCCGTCGACCAGCTCGCATGCCACCTGGCTTGCGCCATCAAAGGCAAAGGCGTCGAGCCGGGTCAGTGGACGGGATTGCTCGCCATCCACCGTCAGTTTCATCCCCTGGCCTTCAAGTACGGTGATAACGCGCTGGTAGTCGTTAAACGTCGAAAAGGGCCCCGATTCAGCCACATCAGCGATCGACAGACGCCAGCCGAAGCTTTCCAGACCGCTGTCCGAGTCGCAGGCTATTTCGAGGGTGCTGCCGGCGCCGTTTTTCCAGGGCATAGGGTTGTAGTGGGCGGCGGAGAGCAGGCGGTAGGAAGCCATGGCGTCAATATCCTTAATGCAGTTTGCGGTGAGCATGATCTATGCGGTTCAGGCGGCGACCGGACGGAGAGCTGTGCTACGACATTAATGGGCTGGCGCCAGATAAGCGGCCTGTTGTGATGTCGAGTTGTGGCAAGTCGCGCAGATTTACGATCGGTGAGTGCCGCAATGACTGGCGTTCTGTCGGTGCCGAGGCGGGCAATCTTAGAGTTAAAGCTGCGAGGATATCAAACAGATCCGCATCGTCGGTGCAGGCTGAGGCCTTTCCTGATCGCTGCCTGAATGGATTTTTGCACCAAAATCATTCTGGTTTTTCTCTGCTGTGTTTCTTTCTGGTGCGCGTCGTTGGTCGCCGGAGCTAGCTGATCGCCCCGTAGTTTTTCCTAATTTATAAAAAATGGAATGAATAACTCGTTGATCAAATTAAAGTTCCCAATATATGGGAATTAAAGAATCATATTTTGGCACTGATCTGGCAAAGATCGATTTAACGTCGATTAATGCAGACAGAGAATAGTGCAGTGACTGAGACCGTTTCATCCCAGGAGAAGAACCTCTATCTGCTCAAGGTACTGGCAGAGAGTCAGGAGCCGTTAACGGTTCAGGATCTTTTAAAAACCTCGGGGTTTTCAAAAAGCACACTCTATCGCCAGCTCGGTTACCTGAAGCGGTGGGGGCTTATCTGTGAGTATTCCGGCCACTTTTTTGCCGGGGCGATCGCGCTGCAGCTGGGTAGTCAGAACAACTACATCAACCTGCTGAAATCCTGCGCTTATCCAGCGCTGAAACATCTGTCTGAAGTCACCGGTGAAACGGTGACGGTCAGCGTCGTCCATGATGACTTGGTTTTCTGTGTGCAGATGATCGAAGGCAAACAGGCGCTTCGCTGCTCGATTGAGAAAAACAGATCAATTCCTCTGAACCGGGGTGCAACGGCTAAATGCCTGCTGGCCCAGTTTGATAAAAAGCAGCAGATCCGCGCTGTGCGCGCGCTTATTCCGGACCGCATCAAGCAGGTCGAGCTTTTAAACGAGCTCGACCAGATTCAGGAAGATGGATATGCCACCAGTGAAGGTGAACTGGATAAGGATGTCTGGGGCGTAAGCTCGCCGATCTCTTTATTCGAAAATGGCACGTTTTACAGCTCAGTTTCACTGATGGCGCCCGTATTTCGGGTTGGTGAAAATCAGGGTTTCTTTATCGAGGAAACCCGAAAAGCTGCGCAAATGATTAAAGAAATAAATTTCGACTGACGAAGGAATTAAAAATGAAGAAGCTGTCTCATAAATTGCTTTCATCCCTGTTAATCACCCTGTCTGCGGCCAGCTTTAACGCCTCCGCCGAAGGCACGCTGAAGGCGGTGACCGATGCCACCTTCCCGCCGCTGGAGTTCGTCAAGGATGGCGAGATGACGGGCTTTGATATCGACCTGATCAACGAGGTCGCCAAGCGACTGGATATGACGGTCGATCTGGTCCAGGTCGATTTCAAAGGCCTGATCCCGAGCCTGGTTTCCGGCCGTGCCGATATCGCCATCTCCGGTATCTATATCACTGAAGAGCGCGCCAAGGTGGTCGACTTCACCAACACCTATCTGGCGGGCGGCCTGGTGGTGCTGACCCAGCAGGGCAATGAAGCGATCAACTCACCGGAAGATCTGGCCGGCAAGTCTGTCAGTGTGCAGATCGGCACCAAATCGGTGGCTTACCTGAAGGAACATTACCCCGAGACCAAGCTGGTTGAAGTTGAGAAGAACCAGCAGATGTTTAACCTGGTTTCTATCGGTCGCGTCGATGCGGCGGTCACCGGTAAGCCCGCGGCCTTCACTTACGCCACTGAGCGCGGCGGCGTCAAAATCCTTCCGCAGCAGCTGACTACCGAAAACTACGGCATCGCGGTGCGTAAGGATGCTGGCGATCTGAAAGCGCAGATCGATCAGGCAATTGAAGCAATGAAGCAAGATGGCACTTACGACGAGCTGTACCAGAAGTGGTTCCCGGCAACCTGATCACGTTCTTCTGTTACGCAAAAGTTAAGGTGTTTTAAATGAGTCTCGAATTAGATTTTACTCCGGTCATCGAAGGGCTGCCCACGCTGCTGGACGGCACGATGATTACCATCGCGGTGACGGCCTGTTCACTGGCTATTTCACTGGTGGTCGGCAGTATCATTGGGGTAATCAGAAGCAATCGCGGCACGCTGCTGTGCTACATTTTTGACGGCTATGTCGCGGTTATTCGCGGTACTCCGCTGCTGGTGCAGCTGTTTATCTGGTATTACGGCCTTCCCCGTGTCGGCATCATGCTGCCGGCCTTTCTCTGCGGGGTGGTGGGGTTAAGTCTATATTCGAGCTCATACGTTTCTGAAATTGTTCGCGGGGCTATCCAGTCGATCGATAAGGGTCAGATGGAAGCTTCGCGCTCTCTCGGCATGAGCAAGCAGCAGGCGATGCGTAAAATCATCATGCCGCAGGCTTTTGTCAGAATGCTGCCGCCGCTGGGGAATGAAACCATTGCCCTGATTAAGAACTCGGCGCTGATCTCACTGATTACCATCCATGACGTGATGCATGCCGGTGCCAATATCATCAGCACCTCCTATCGCGACCTGGAAACCTACATATTTATCGCTTGTATCTACTTTGTCCTGACCAATACGGCGACCTTTATTCTCCGCAAAATTGAAAAACACAAGCTGAAGGCGGGAGCTATTTGATGTCCAAGATTGAACCGCATAACAGCGCCCTGAGCCTCAGCGGAATACAGAAGTATTACGACGACCATCATGTACTCAAAAGTGTCGATTTCTCGGTGAAGCCCGGTGAAGTGGTGGTTTTGATCGGTCCCAGTGGTTCTGGCAAGAGTACCTTGCTGCGCTGCTGTAACGGGCTTGAGATCGCACAGGAAGGCGATATCACTATCTTCGGTCAGCCCCTGGTGGCGGGCGGTAAACTGATTGAAGACCGCGAGCTCAATCGCCTGCGTGAAGACGTGGGTATGGTGTTCCAGTCGTTCAACCTGTTTCCCCATCTGAGCGTGTTGGAAAACGTCTGTGTTGCACCGCTGACCCTGAAGAAGGCGACCCGCCCCAAGGCCGAGAAGCTCGCCAAAGAGCTGCTGGCCAAGGTCGGTCTGTCGGACAAGATTGACGCGATGCCGGGCAACCTCTCCGGTGGTCAGAAGCAGCGCGTGGCCATCGCCCGTGCCCTGGCGATGACACCCTCGGTGCTGCTGTTTGATGAGCCCACCTCTGCGTTGGACCCAGAGCTGGTTGGCGAGGTGCTGCAGGTGATGAAAATGCTGGCGAAAGACGGCATGACCATGATCATCGTTACCCATGAGATGAACTTCGCCCGTGATGTGGCCGACCGTGTTGTCATGATGGACAACGGCACCATCCTCGAAGAGGGAACACCGGAGCAGATCTTCAAGTCGCCGACCCATGCCCGCACCCAGGAGTTTTTGCAGACGGTGTTTGCAGCATGATGAATAACGTTATGAATACGCTGGCGGTGAAGCAGCTTTTACTCGCCGAAGGCTGGGTTGAAAACCGGTTGATCGAATGGGACAGCGCCGGAAATATCAGTGCGCTTGGTCCTATTCCCGCAGGCTACGATGGTCCTGAAGCGGGCACCGTGGTGGCGGGTATGCCCAATATCCATTCGCACGCTTTTCAGCGGCTGTCGGCGGGGCTGACCGAGTACCGTTATGCCGAGGACGACAGTTTCTGGAGCTGGCGTCAGCTGATGTACGCCTTTGCCTCGAAAATAACCCCCGAACAGCTCGAAGAGATCGCCACGCACCTTTATCGCGAGATGCTCTGGGCCGGCTACACCTCGGTCTGCGAATTCAACTACCTGCACAACGATGAGTTCGGCCGGCCCTACATGGAGCCTGACAGCTTCTTTACCGCCCTGATCCGGGCGGCGAAACGGGCGGGCATCGGGCTGACACTCCTGCCCGTGTTCTACCAGCGCTCAGGCTTTGGCGCCGAAACCGTCAATGACGGTCAGCGCCGCTTCGCCACCACGCTGGACGAGTACATGCAGCTCTGGGCCTCGCTGCAGGCACGTGCCCAGACCGAGGGGATCGGCCTTGGTGTTGCGCCGCATTCACTGCGGGCGGTCAGCGAGTCCGATCTGCAGCAGTTGATCGCCCGGGTGAAGGCGATTTCTCCCGAGGCGCCGGTACATATCCATATCTCGGAGCAGATCCGTGAAGTGGAAGACTGCCTGGAAGCCACCGGCTGCCGGCCGTTCGAACTGCTGCAGCGCACCTGCGCGGTGGATCAGAGCTGGTGCCTGGTGCACGGCACTCATTTTGACAAGAACGAGCTGGCCGCTGTGGCCGAAATCCAGGCGGTTGTCGCTATCTGCCCGACCACCGAGGCGAACCTTGGCGACGGCATCTTCGACTGGCTGGAGTTTGCGAGTCATGGCGGTCGCTGGGGCATAGGTTCGGACAGCAATACGCTGATCGACTCCCGTGAAGAGTTGATGTTGCTGGAATACTCCCAGCGCCTGCTGCGCCGCAAGCGCAATATCGTTTGCGACAGCAAACAGGCCCATGTCGGTACTCACCTCTACCAGGAAGCGCTGAAAGGCGGCAGTCAGGTCAGTGGTATCAAGGTGGGTCGCATTGAGGAGGGTTATCGCGCCGATCTGCTGGAGCTCGATGGCGAACTCTTTGAGGGCCTCAGCAAGAGCGGCGACTTTATCCTCGGCAACCATATATTTGCCGACTCGCACAAAACCAGCATTGTCGGTGTCTGGTCGGCGGGCAAACGGGTGGCGAGCCCCGCGACCGAAGCACGGCCCAAACTGCCAAAGGCACTGCAGGCGCTACGTAATCAGTATCTGGAAAACTAAATGGAACAACAGTTGTATCAGCTTCACCGCGGTGAAGCGCCGCTCGTGGTCACCATGCCACATCTGGGTACCTACGTGCCCCAAGAGATCAGCCAGCATTTTACCGAGGATGCGCAGGCGCGTATCGATACTGACTGGCACCTGGACAGGCTCTATAACTTCGTCGAGGCGCTGGGCGCCACGGTGATTCGGGCCGAGGTGTCGCGTTACGTGGTCGATCTGAACCGGCCGCCGAGTAATGAAAGCCTCTATCCGGGGCAGGTGGTTACCTCGCTGTGTCCCACCGAAACCTTCGATGGCAAGCCGGTTTACCAGCCGGGCTATGATCTGACCGACGCAGAGATAGCACGGCGCAAAGAGCTTTACTGGCAGCCCTGGCACGACTGTGTGGCCGCAGAGCTAGAGCGTCTGAAAGCGAAGCATGAGCGCGTGGTGTTATGGGATGCCCACTCGATCCGTTCGCTGCTGCCGCTGCATTTTGAGGGACGTCTGCCCGATTTCAATATCGGCACCAACTCCGGCCGCAGCTGTGACAAGTCGATTGTTGAGCCGGTACTGGCTGCCGTGCGTGAAGCGGCGCCGCTGACTCACATCCTGAATGGCCGCTATAAAGGTGGCTATATCACACGTCACTATGGCGATCCGGACAACCGGGTTCATGCCGTGCAGATGGAGCTGGCCCAGGCCTGTTATATGACCGAGCTGTCGCCCGATCAGTGGGATGACGATAAGGCGGTGGCCGTGCGTCGCGTGCTGGAGCGTATTCTGCGCAGCTATGTGTAGTTAAAACACATGAGTTAAAACACGTGAGCTAAAACATGTGAGCTAAAACATGTCAGTCAAAACAGCTCTGTTAAAGAGCCGCTAACGTGCGTAGCGGCTCTTTAACCTGTTGCTTCATGCACAAGTCTGAGCCGTGTTCGGCACCAGTGCAGTGCAAAAAGGCGCGATCCAGGCTCCGATTCTTGTATCCCGCATCCAGCTTTTTGGAGCCGCCGCTTTATTTATTAAATAGTTAGCAAAAGCTGGAACAGGGTTTGCTGTCTATTTTCTGAACAAGACAATCAGTTCAGGCAAAGAAGCCTTCGGAAGATCACCGGCGCAGAGCGCGGAAGATCTCCCGAAGGCTTTTTTTATTCCAGAGAGGGAGCTTTATGCGCAGCTTAACCTATCCGGCGTTTCTACTGCTGCATCAGCTAGGCATCAAGGGTGTGTCCTGGTTGCTGGCGCTTTGCGCCTTGGTAGGGCTGGGGAGTAATCATCTGGCACAGCAGCCGGCTACCGCGTCGCTGTTCTTCGGCGTTGCAGCCTATCTTGGGCTGGCGCTGCTCTGGCGCGTCTCGTATGAGCTTGGAGCGCTGCTGCGGCACTACGAAAACAGCGATGTTGAGGCGTACCAGGCGCAGTCGACACTGGCCGACTGCCAGCTGCTGCAGCCCCTGGGCCAGTGTTTCCAGCAGCGGCTCATCCAGGCGCGACGGGCACAGGAGGGGCTGCAGCAGCGTCTCGATGAGATTTCACACTCCTCCCATGAACTTGAGCAGAGCGCCGTCCGGGTGACTCTGAGTGCCGAGCGCCAGACCGATGCCGCCGGCACCGCCTCCGCTGCGGTAGAGGAGCTGAACCTGGGGCTGCATGAAGTGGCCGAGCTGGCGGATAGTTCCCGCGTTGGCAGCGCAGAGGCGGGCCAGCAGCTGGCGCAGGGCGTCGAAGAGCTCAACGCGCTGGGTGAGTGCATCGCTGCCATGGCGGAGCAGGCCGCGATCACCAATCGACTGATGCAGCAACTGAGGGAGAACTCCAGAAGCATCAACGCCATGTCGGCGGTGATTGGCGATATCGCCGATCAGACCAATCTGCTGGCGCTCAATGCAGCCATCGAGGCGGCCAGGGCCGGCGATAGCGGTCGCGGCTTTTCGGTCGTCGCGGATGAAGTACGCCAACTGGCCACCCATTGCCAGGCGTCCGCCTCGGGGATCGCCACCAATATCGACAATGTGCAGAAACACATCGAAGAGGTGGAGCGGCAGATGGCCGGACTATCCACCCTGGCGCAGCAGAGTGTAGCGGGTTCGATGGATGTCAGAACGCTGCTGCAGCGGGTCCAGGAGCGAACTGCAGAGCTGACCCGTCGCGTGATCCAGGTCGCAGAGAGCACGGAACAGCAGAGTCAGGCGGTGGCGGAGATCGCAGCCCTGACAGAACAGGTCTCCAGCGGTAACTCGGAAAATCTGAGCGCCGCCGGTCAAGCGCGCAGCATAGCGCACCATCTTGCAAAGCTAACGGAGTCTTAATCATGAACTTCTCAGAGTTGGGGTTGGGTATTGAACTGGCGGCGCTTACATTGGCAGGAGTTAGCATTCTGATGCTGGTGCTGCATCGGTGTCTTGTGGTGCGTAGGCGACGCCTGCTGCATGGCAATATCGAGCAGCTTCAGGTGCTGCGTGGGCTACTGGCCGATCTGCAGTGCCACCGGGGGTTGAGCACCGGCCTGTTATCCGGTGACAAGCGTCTGCGCCAGGATGTGACCAGCACCTGTGACAGGCTGGATCGCAGCATCCGTTACGCGCAGACGCTCGATGGCTCCCACGCCGAGCGCTGGCAGTCGATTACGCGGCAATGGCAGGCGGTGCGTAACGTTCATGGGCGGGATCTGGCAGTTAACCTGATGGCGCACAACAAGATCATCGGCGATACGATATTCCTGATCGAGGATATCTACGCCGAACGAGATCTCTGCGCCGACAGTGCCGAACTTGGCTACCTGGTCTGTATCTGGCGCGAGGTGGTGCAGACTGCAGAGTGGAGCGGCCAGGCTCGTGCGCTGGGAACGGGAATAGCCGCAACCCGCAGCAGCAGTGTCGACCAGCGTGTGCGTCTGCGCTTTTTGCACCAGAAGATCGGCGAGCTCTCGGATCTGGCCTTTGAGCATCTGGAACAGGGCTTCGCGGATACCCACAAACTCAGCGCCTGTCGTGAAGCGGTAAAGGGGTTTCTCGCCAGCCTGGAGAGCGAGCTGTTGAGCACGGATCGGCCCAGCATCGAGGCCAAGCAATACTTCGATCAGGCCACCGGCGCCATCAATCAACTCTTCGGCTTGGTGGATTGCGCACTGCTGGACCTGAAGCGGATTCACGGCGCCTGATTGTCTTCCCGTCATCTTATTATCAGGGGCTCAGATGCTGAGCCCCGGTTCAAGCCTCTCCCATTTCGCCCTGCTTGCTTGTCCCGCTGTTTAAATTGTTTTGAAACATAAACTTAGCTTTTCTGTCATCTGTGCGTTGCCGCACTGTCATCAAGCGTCCCGATAATTTCGTTCGAAGCTAAATCGCACTGCTGAGCAGTAGTAATAAGGTTCGAACGAAACTCAATGAGCTTATCTGATCGACAAAACCGCATCCTGGCGTTTCTTAACCAGGCGGGCGGCAACCTGACCAGCACCGAGCTGACCGATGCTTTCGATGTATCGGTGCAGACGATCCGCAAGGACCTTAACGAGCTGAGTAACCAGGGACTGGTGCAGCGGGTTCACGGCGGTATCACGCTGCCACGGCAGAACCGCAACCTCTCGTTCAGCAATCGTCAGGTGATCAACCTGGATGCCAAGCGCTCCATCGCCCAGGCGGTGGCCGATCGCCTGCCGGAAGGGGCGTCGGTGTTTCTTGGCATCGGCACCACGCCGCAGCAGGTGGCGCAGGCGCTGCTGGGTCATCCCGGTCTGCAGGTGGTGACCAATAACCTCAATGTGGCGCTAACCCTGTGCCGCAACCCCAATATCGAAACCCTGATCGCCGGTGGCCGTATCCGCCCCGCGGATCAGGACGTGATGGGGGAGGACACCACCCGTTTTCTGCGCCGTTTCCAGGTCAACTTCGGCATTTTCGGCATCGGTGGCCTGTCGGAAAGCGGCGAACTGATGGATTTCTCATTGGAAGAGTCCCACCTGTCGCGGGCGATTCTCGATTGCAGCGATCAGCGCGTGCTGGTGGCTGACAGCAGCAAATATCTGCGCAGTGCCCCCATCCGTACCGGCCTTCTCGATGAGGTGGATCTGTTCGTGACCGATCACTTGCCGGAACCCGTGGAGGCGCTGCTGCGTGACAAGCACACGGAGGTGATCTGTACCTCCGGCAATGAAACAGGAGAGAGCGCATGAGCCAGTTGCAGGTTCAGGGGCTTTGCAAGGCCTGGGGCGAATCCCGGGTAGTCAGTGAGCTTAACTTTTCCATCGAACCGGGCGAGTTCGTAGCGCTGCTGGGGCCGTCCGGTTGCGGCAAATCCACTACGCTGAAAATGATCGCCGGGCTCGAAGAGCCAACCTCCGGGGTTATCAGTCTTAACGACAGGGACATTACGCATCTGGCGCCGGGCAAACGCGGGCTGGCGATGGTGTTTCAGTCCTATGCGTTGTTCCCACACCTGAGCGTGGCCGAGAACATTCTGTTTGGTCTCAAGGCACGCCGCGTGGCGGCCGATGAGTGCCAGCGCCGCCTGAAGCAGGTGGCAGAGCTGGTGGATCTGGGTGCGCACCTGAACAAAAAGCCGGGGCAGTTATCCGGCGGTCAGTGTCAGCGCGTGGCGCTGGCGCGGGCGATCGTAGCGCAAGCGCCGCTCTGCCTGATGGATGAGCCGCTCTCGAATCTCGATGCCAAACTGCGCAACGAGATGCGTGCCGAGCTGCGCGCATTGCAGCAGCGCCTGGGTATGACCGTGCTCTACGTGACCCACGACCAGGTCGAGGCGATGAGCATGGCGGATCGTATCCTGCTCCTCAACAAGGGCGAACTGGCCCAGGAAGGCACACCCGAAGCGCTGTATAACCGGCCCGAAAATACTTTTGTGGCGCGCTTTATCGGTAACCCGCCGATGAACCTGATCGAGCAGGGCGGTAGTCTGCTCGGCGTGCGCCCGGAACATATCTATACCGCTGAGCAGGGCCTCGGTGCCCAGGTGACCGGCTGTGATTACCACGGCGCCGATACCATTATCGATGTGCAGCTGCCGGTGTTCGGCAACCAGGTCGTCAAGCTGCGCAAGCCCGGTCATCAGGTTTTACCTGTTGGTATGGAGCTGAAGCTTGGCTGGCCGTCTGAACACGAGCACCGCTTCGACAAGGCGAGCGGGCAGCGTCTCGATTCCTCTTTAGCGTCACCCTCAACCAAACCATCAAGCTCTTCTTTAAATAACCCCTCCAAAACGGAGTCTTCCCATGTTGGATAAAGGCAAGCTGCATAAAGGCAAACGACTGCTGGCTATCGCTGTTACTTCACTGGCGGCTACTGCGGCCCAGGCCCAGACCGAACTGACCATGTACTACCCGGTATCTGTGGGCGGCCCACTGACCCAGGTGGTGGATGGCATGATCGAGCAGTTTGAACAGCAGAACCCGGATATCGACGTCAACGCCATCTACGCCGGCAACTACAACGATGCCCGCATGAAAGCGCTGGCGGCGCTGAAGAGCGGTGAACCGGCGCAGCTGTCGGTGATGTTCTCCATCGACGTGCATGAGCTGAAAGACCTGGATGCCATCGTTTCCTTCGACGATGTGGTGGAGACCGATGAGGAGCGCCAGTGGCTGGACAGCTTCTACCCGGCGCTGATGGAGAACGGCAAGGTTGATGGCACCACCTGGGGTATCCCGTTCCAGCGCTCCACCATCGTCATGTACTACAACAAGGATATGTTCCGCGAAGCTGGGCTGGACCCGGAACACCCGCCGCAGAACTGGGACGAACTGGCCGAGATGGGCCAGAAACTGGTGAAGAAAGACGCCGACGGCAATGTGGAGCGCTGGGGCGCCATGATTCCGTCCACCGGTTATCCGTACTGGATGTTCGGCGCGCTGGCCAAGCAGAACGGCGCCGACCTGATGAACAGCGCCGGTAACGAGACCTACTTCAACAAGCCGGAAATGGTCGAAGCGCTGCAGTACTGGAAAGACCTGGGCAGCAAATACAACGTGATGCCGGAAGGCACCATCGAGTGGGGCACCCTGCGTCAGAACTTCCTGGAAGGCAAAACCGCCATGATGTGGCACTCCACCGGCAACCTGACCGCCGTTAAGAACGCCGCCGATTTCGACTTCGGTGTCGCTTTCCTGCCGGCCCACAAAAACTTCGGTTCACCCACCGGTGGCGGCAACTTCTACCTGTTCAAGGATGCCACCCCGGATGAGCGTCGCGCGGCGCTGAAACTGGTGCGCTTTATGACCTCACCGGAGCAGGCGGCTCTGTGGAGCAAGGACACCGGTTACATGGGCGTGAGCCCTGCGGCCTATGAAACCGACATTCTCAAGCAGTACGTGGCCGAGTTCCCGCCGGCAGCGGTGGCCCGCGACCAGCTGGAGTACGCCACTGCAGAGCTGTCGACTCACCAGTCCGGCCGTGTCCGCAAACTGCTGGATGATGCGATCCAGTCAGTACTGAACGGTCAGGCCGAGCCGCAGGAAGCGCTGGATTCTGCCCAGAACCAGGCGAAACGCATCCTGTCCCGCTACTGATCTGAAACCGGGCCGTGGCACCTCGCACGTATGAAGAGCAGGTGCCACGGCTTTGCATTACGGCTCCGGTATTAGGGGCCTGGCCGATCCATTTCAAGGCAATAGAGATGAAACGACTGTCATGGCTGCACGCCTGGCTGATGCTGCTTCCTGCGCTGGCCATGCTGATGGCATTCACCCATATCCCTGCGTTGACCACCATCTGGCATTCGCTGTTTTACCCGGCACGGGGGAGCGAACCGGAGGAGTTCGCCGGGCTCGATAACTACCGCATGATGCTGGATGACGATGTTTTCTGGCAGGCGCTGAACAATAACCTCTGGTATGCGCTAGTGACCGTGCCGGCCTCCATGGTGCTGGCGCTGGCGATGGCGCTCTGGGTGAACGGCAAGATCCGTGGACGCAGTGCGCTGCGCCTGGCGTACTTTACGCCGACCATGCTGCCGATGATCGCCGTGGCGAATATCTGGCTGTTTTTTTACAGCCCCGAGATCGGCCTGTTTAACAAGGTGCTGGGGTGGTTTGGCGTCGCCGGGATCAACTGGCTGGGCGATACCGACTGGGCTTTGCCAAGCCTGATGCTGATGACCATCTGGAAAGAGGCGGGCTTCTTTATGATCTTCTATCTGGCGGCCCTGCAGGCGCTGGATCGTGATATCTACGATGCCGCCGCGCTGGAAGGCGCCAGCCGCTGGTATCGCTTTCGCCGCCTGACGCTGCCGCTGCTGATGCCGACCACGTTGTTTGTGCTGGTCAACGCGGTGCTCAACGCGTTCAAGCTGGTGGACCACCTGTTCATCTTGACCAAAGGCGGCCCCAATAACGCCAGCAACCTGCTGCTCTATTACATCTACGAAAATGCGTTCAGCTTCTTCGACGCCAACTACGCCGCCACGCTGACCGTGGTGCTGCTGGCGATGCTGATCCTGCTGGCGCTGCTGCAGTTCGGCGTGCTCGAACGCCGTATCCACTATCGTTAAGGGCGAACAGATCATGGCTCGCTTTACTCATGCTTTATCGACTTCCGCTGCCTGGCTGCTCGGGCTGCTCTGGATTCTGCCGCTGCTCTACGCCTTCTGGGCCTCGACCCATCCGGCGGAATACGCTACCCGGTTCGACTTGTTTGCACCGCTGACCGGGGAGCACTTTGTTACCGCCTGGAACCAGGCGCCGTTTATGCGTTACATGCTCAACACGGTGATCATCACCGGGCTGATCCTCACCTTTCAGCTGATCCTCTGCACCCTGGCCGGCTATGCGCTGGCGCGGATGCCGTTTCGCGGTCGCGGGCTGGTGTTCGCCTTGGTACTGCTGCAACTGATGGTGATGCCGGAGATCCTGATCGTTGAGAACTACCGCACCCTGTCGATGATCGACCTGATCGATACCCATATCGGTGTGGGCCTGCCGTACATGGCCAGCGCCTTCGGTATCTTTCTGCTGCGCCAGACCTTCAAAACCGTGCCCCAGGAGCTGGAAGACGTCGCCCGTCTTGAGGGCTGCTCCCGCCTGGGCGTGCTCTGGAAGGTCTACGTGCCGCTGGCCAAGCCGACTTATCTTGCCTACGGCCTGGTGTCGATCAGCCACCACTGGAACAACTTCCTCTGGCCGCTGGTGGTGACCAACACAGAGAGCAGCCGACCCCTGACCGTGGGTATGGCGATCTTCGGTGCGCCGGAATCCGGAGTGGACTGGCCGGTGATCTGTGCCGGCACGTTGATCGCCATCGGCCCGCTGTTGGCGATCTTCCTGCTGTTCCAGCGCCGCTTTGTGCAGTCGTTCATGTATGCGGGGCTAAAATGATGACTCAGCCCATACGGATACTCAGCTGGAATATCCAGAGCGGTCGCGGCTGCGATGGTCTGATCGATATCCAGCGCACTATTAATTTTCTAAAAAAGGATTTTTTAAAACAGGATTGCCTGAAAAAACAGGCTGAGCTGGATGTTATCTGTCTGCAGGAGGTCGCGCGCTATTTCCCCGAGTACACGGCAGCGGGCCAGCGGGATCAGTTGCAGGCGCTGATCGAGGCCTTTCCCGATCACACCCCGGTCTGGGGTGCTGCGCTAAGCTGGCCGGGAGAGAGCCCGGATTGCCGTCGCGAGTTCGGCAACCTGACGCTGACCCGTCTGCCGCTGCTCGATTCGCGGGTGCACGTGCTGCCGGGCATTGCCCCAGACTCTGTAGGCGATGAGCTGCGCACGCCGCGCTGCGCCGTGGAAACACTGCTTGAATGCGGCGGCGCGCCTTTGCGTATTCTGAATACGCACCTGGCGTTTCACGATGGCGCCGAGCGCATGGGGCAGCTTGATTATCTCAATCGAATTCAGCTTGCAGCTAGCGCTGAAGCGCTCCGGCAGAGCGGCAGGGGCGCCGGTATTTTTGCAGCTCCCTTTACCACCGCACGCACGCTGATCTGCGGCGATCTCAACCTGGATTCCCGCTCCGATCATTACGGCTGGATCAGCGAACAGGGCTGGCGCGATGCCTGGCGCAGCTTGAGCCCTGAGTCTGACCATGCGCCCACCTGTGGCATTTTCGACAGCGCGCAATGGCCCGAAGGTCCGCACTGCCGCGATTACTTCTGGCTGCAGCAGATCGATGCACTCGATCTTCATGTTGATACCGCCACCGATCTTTCCGATCACCAGCCTTTGCTACTGACTCTGGAACCCTGATATGCCCGTAAACCGTTCAACCCTGCCAAGCCCCTTGCCGGCGCAGCTGGAGCATTCCGTGCGCTACCTGTTTACCGATGTGGACGACACCCTGACCTGGGAAGGGCGTTTGCCTGGCGCCACGTTTACTGCTCTGGAACAACTGCACAAGGCGGGCGTTCAGGTGATTCCTGTTACCGGCGCCTGCGCCGGCTGGTGCGACTGTATTGTCAGAACCTGGCCCGTGGCGGCGGTCATCGGTGAGAACGGCGCCTTCTGGATGCAAAAGGACAGCAACGGCCATGTGCAGCGCCGCTATATGCAGTCGCTGGAGGAGCGTACAGCCAACAGGGCGCGCCTGCTGGAGGTGCAGAAGGAACTGCTCGCTGAGCTCGGTTTTGCACGTATGACCGTTGATCAGACCTACCGCGAAACCGATATCGCCTTCGATGTGGGGCAGGAGCAGAACCTGACATCACAGCAGCGTCATCTGTTATTGGACCTGCTGCATCTGTCCGGTGTTCAGGCGCGGCTGAGCTCCATCCATATCAACGCCTGGCTCGGCGATTACGACAAGGCCAGTAGCGCGATGGCCTGGCTGGAGCAGGAGTCTATTCAACAGCGACGAGTGATAGCCGATCAGGAGGTGGCGTTTATCGGTGATTCAGGTAACGACGTGGCGATGTTCGAACAGTTCAGCAACACTGTGGGGGTAGCCAACATCCAACCGTTTCTGGAAAGCCTGAGCCACAAACCCAGGTTTATCACCAGCGCGAACGGTGGCTTTGGCTTTGTGGAGCTGGCTGAGCGAATCCTGGCGAGAGCCGGCTCGTTCGATGCGGGCGCCGCCTGAAACAGCAACCGTCAGGGCGGGGTGAGTGCTAATCTGATGACACCGAATCCCTGTCCCATACGAGATTGTTCCTGGATCGGTCAAAGTACGGAGCAAATACCGAAAGCGCGGCGAAGCTTTGTCCCTCTCTCAGTATCGGGCCGTGCAGCGTACCCTGGGGGATAAAGACCAGATCTCCGCGATGAACTTCTGTTACTTCATCGCCCACTTTGAAATCCACGTCGCCGTCGATAATGACCAGTACTTCGTCATGCTGATTCTGGGTGTGAAGTGCATTGCCGCTGTCGCGCACGATGCCCACGTTGGCGGTCAAATGCTTGCCATCGAACACAAAGGTTCGCTTGATCGGATCGCTCCTGGTCGATTCATCGGTATCGAGTGACCGAACGATCTGGTCGAGGTTTTTAAAGTATTTCACTTTAACCTCCTTGATCTATTGCGCAGCGAAGAATGGGAGGTGAGTCAGGGCGAAGTTGCAAAGCGATGCCCGGTTCATCACCCCATCTGTGGCTGCCATATCAATAACCATAGAAGACCATAGGGGAATGTGTATTGAGCGGAGTTCGCGGAGCGAGACGGGTAATAAAAAAAGGCCTGCCGTGTCCGGCAGGCCTTCTCTGTTTCGAGCTTATTTCTTCAGATTTACCACCACCTGCTCCAGCGAGCCCTGGAAGGTGAACGGCGGGGTGTAGTCGTAGCTCACCGGGGTACCGGTATCGGCGCCGATATCCTGGTTTTCCGACAGTGAGTATTTGAACGGTGTGGTGCGTTCAATGGTGCCGCTACCGGCGTTGCGGCCATCGATCATCAGTTTGACCGAGCCGGCTTTACCCATCTCATCGCCACCTTCGTAACTGAACTCCATCTTCAGCTCATGCTCGCCGGCGGGTACCTCGGCTTCACTCGCGACGGTATAAACCTCAACATCGATGTAGTTGTGCGCCACCTTCAGGACACCGTCTTTCAGGTAGAACGCCCAGCCGCCAGTGTTGCCGCCCTGGGTGAAGATCATACCGTTGGCTTTCTCTGCCACGTTGACCTTGGCGCTGACGCTGAATGATTTGTTCTTCAGATCCGGCGCTGAGGATTCCGGCAGGCCGGTCAGCGGGCCCTGGTAGACAAACTCGTCACGTCCGCTTGCCAGGTTGGGCTTGCCGGTAAACTCGGCGCTGAAGCGTTCGGCGCCGCGCCAGTCCAGCGGCAGCGCCTTGTTGGCGGAGGCCTGGGCCCACCAGAGCGCCTTCATCTGTTCCAGTTTGGCGGGGTTTTCGGCAGCCACGTCATGAGCCTGAGAGAAGTCTTCTTTCAGGTTGTACAGTTCCCAGTCGGCCGTGAACGGATCGAAGTCACCGCGCACCGGGTCCCAGGGCTCGAAGGAGAGGGACGCGGCCCACCAGCCGTCCTGATACATACCGCGGTTGGCAACCATTTCGAAGTACTGGGTAGTACGAATTTCCGGGGCGTCGGCATCCACCAGCGTGGAGAGGAAGTCCTTGCCCTGGATCGGTGTCTGAACCGTACCGTTGACGCTACGTGGCTGGGCAACGCCCGCTGCTGCGAGAATGGTCGGCGCGATATCGATCACGTGCAGGAACTGCCGACGGATCTCGCCGCCCTTGTTATAGCGTTCCGGCCATTTGACCACCATCGGGTTGCGGACGCCGCCCAGGTGGCTAGCTACCTGTTTTGTCCACTGGAACGGAGTGCCCATGGCCCAGGCCCAGGCAGCCGGGAAGTGGTTGAAGTGCAGTTCGGTACCGATCTCGTCGATACGCGGCAGCATATCTTCCGGCGTCATCAGGTAAGCGTTAAAGAAGGCGTTCTCGTTCAGCGTGCCATCCAGGCCGCCCTCGGCTGAAGCGCCGTTATCGCCGACGATATAGATAATCATCGTGTTGTCGGCATCGGGCAGGGTTTTAACGTAATCGAGCACACGGCCCACTTCCTGGTCCACATGTTCGCCATAGGCGGCGAACACCTCCATCATGCGGGCGTAGAGCTTCTTCTGATCCGCGCTCAGGCTGTCCCAGGCTGGCAGACTTTCCGGGCGTGGCGTCAGATCGGTGTCTTTAGGGATGATACCCATCTCTCTCTGCTGCGCGATGACCTGCTCACGGTAGGCATCCCAGCCCATATCGAACTTGCCCTTGAACTTGTCGATCAGCTCTTTCGGCGCCTGGTGCGGGGCGTGGGTTGCGGCGGGCGCAAGGTAAGCGAACCAGGGTTTGTCCGGCTGGATCGCTTCCAGTTCTTTCAGCCAGTTGATGGTGTGGTCGGCCAGATCGACACTGAGGAAGTAGTCATCCTCTTCCGGTGTGCCTATGGGAGTCTGGTTCTCAAACAGGTAGGGGCGGATCTGGTTTGTATCACCGGCCATGAAACCGTAGAAGTAATCGAACCCCAGGCCGTTGGGCCAGTGATCGAACGGGCCGGCCTTGCTGGTTTCGTAGATCGGGGTGTTGTGGTTCTTGCCGATCCAGGAGGTCACGTAACCGTTCTGGCGCAGCACCTCGGCAACGGTGGCGGTGTCCTTGGGAATAATGCCGGTGTAGCCGTCGTAACCGGTAGCCAGCTCGGTGATAACGCCGGTGCCTGACACGTTATGGTTGCGTCCGGTCAGCAGTGCCGCACGGGTGGGCGAGCAGAGCGCCGTGGTATGGAAGTTGGTGAAGGTGACGCCTTCTTCTGCCAGCTGGTCCAGCGAGGGCGAGGGTACCTCGCCGCCGGTCACCGCAAACTGGCCAAAGCCGACATCATCCAGCAGCACCAGCAGCACGTTCGGGGCACCTTCGGGGGCGGTGATCGGCTTGGGGAACTGGGGCGCGTCTGCGTCCTTGTAGGTGGTGCCCAGGTTGCCGGAGAACTTCTGCTCGGCGTAGGGCAACACAGCCTGGCCATCTCGGGCGGCCATGGCCGTTTCCGCGGCCTGGGCGGTGGCGAACAGGCTTAAAGGCGCGGCGGCGATCAACACGGCCAAACGGGCGCGGGTAAATCGCAGGGTGAAGTTGATACCCATCGAATCATTCCTTTTCCATTTGCGAACAATTAGGAACTACTGCCTAGCACTTGAGAGTCGGCTTGGTGTTCTCTCCAGCGCAAGATTCCTTTCTTTGAAATGAGCACACCAGATCAGCTTAGACCATTTAAGTGATGGGTGTATGAAGAAAAGCGTCATGTAACGTATTGATTAAGATCTTTTTATGACGGGTCGCGGGGAGTGGAAAGTCAGACTGCTGATTTCCAGCAGCCGGTTGTTATTCCACAACGGGCTAATTAGACTCCGGCGCTTGATTCTAATGACATCGCCTGAGAACAAGGGATGTTGCAGACGGTTGTCGAATGCCTGGATGCGATCCGGGTAAGCAACGCAGATGCAGTGGTAGACGCCATACAACTGCTGCTGCGACTGTCGCTGTCCGGTCCGTCGATTCACTGCTATTTGATGTACAAGGATGTAAGTTAATGAAACCGAAGTCGTCTTCACGCCGCTATGTCGGTGTGATCCTGCTGTCTGGCTTACTACTGGCCACTTTTCTGACCTGGCGCTCAAGTCCCCCCGAAGGGCTCAGCTTTAACCCCAAACCCGGTGACTCCCGAGACTATCGTGTCGATCTCCATATGCTCATCACCGCGGAGGGGGCTTCACCTTCGCATCATGAGAATGTTGTCAGTCTGCAAAGCCTGTTGCGTTATAGCGTTGATTCTCTGTGGTCCCAGAACATCCACGTACAGCCCCTTTTTATGAGCGTCTCCGATGGCTATGACGTTATGACCAGTGCGGGCAGAGGCCCCTTCGGTCGCTCCTCGATCAAAGAGCTGATGAGTGCCGGTTTTAATCTGACGATGGATGATTCACAAACGATGATCAAGGCGGTCAACGAGGAGACCTGGCGCGGCCTGCTTGAGCAAACGGGCGAGGAACTGGAAGCGCAGATGCGTCAGCAGATCATGGTGCCTGCGGTGACCAGCGCCATTCCGATGCAACAGGACGCCGAGGTTCATGTGCAGGGGTTCCAGGGAATGCCGCCGCTTAACCTGAGGGTAGAGGCGGTGGATGACGACGGAATCACGGTTGACCTGGTCAGCGAAGCGGGTGCCCCCGCACTAGCTGTTGCTGTTGG
This sequence comes from Marinobacterium lutimaris, assembly GCF_900108065.1. GTDB lineage: Bacteria > Pseudomonadota > Gammaproteobacteria > Pseudomonadales > Balneatricaceae > Marinobacterium_D > Marinobacterium_D lutimaris. The sequence continues at coordinate 203,066 of NZ_FNVQ01000001.1, forward strand.
CTCTGATGAGGTCAGAACGCAGATCATGGACGTTAAAGGACGCATGCGCTTAAGCCGCGATGGCGGTTGGGTTGAATCGATGGTCCTACTCAGCAGCCAGAAGGTGGAAGCTCATGGCCGACGTGCGAATGTGCGGGTCGTGCTGTCGGTACATCATGTTGACAGTGCTGCGTCTGTTCCTGTCGAACTGAGCCTGAAACGTGGGCTAGGCCTTGCACGGCTGATCGCCAACACTAAAGGTCTGGAAATGAACTTGCCGCAAACGGCGAGCGAGCAGCAACAGCTTCCTGTTTTAGAGCCAGTCGCCGCGCCGTTTGCAAACCCGGAAGGGCAGCTATCGGTGGATAAGGAAGCTGGCCGAGTGGAGCTTCAGCTGAATCTTGATATGCAGCCAAATGAAGATTTTGGGCAGATCATTGGGGTAGAAACACTCGAACTTTTCAACGCTGAAGGTGAGGTTCTCGACATCCCACTGGTACTGGAGGAGATCGGAACGGGAGGTTTGCACGGCGCCGACTTTGTCATCCGCTTTCTGGCGGCGGGATGGGAGAAACCCGACCTGGAAAAAATCGCCAAAGCGGAAGCCGTTCTGCAGTATCGCGCTCCGGCTAACCCGACTAAGGTCTCGCTTCCATTGGCAGATACAGCGACCGATATTCACGAGGGAAATGCCCAAGCCCGGGCTATTCCGACGGAGGGTGGCTGGCGCGTGATCCTGAAAAGTACTGGCCATGACTATTATCTTCTCGATCGCTCGGACACCTTCCCTGGACTGTCGGCACAACTGGCCAGCAGCCCTTTTGAGGGCACCACGGCTATTGAGCGGGGCATGCTGGGACGAGTCACCACGACAGACGCCTGGGAGACCAATTATACGGTTCAGGGCGAGGGTGACCGGTTTAAACTGCTCTTGGTGAAAGGTGCTCCCGTTATCGAGACATCTCCTCTTAGCTTCATCAGCGAGCAGGAGTAGTACTCGAGCCGCATTTTCCGGCGAACCTATAGAGCCGGTTTCGGCATAGCAGCTTGATCCCGAATAGCTTGATCCCGAATAGCCTGATCGGCGCTTGTCGGCCCGCATGGAGTCATCGGTAATCTTTCCAGCATCAGTAGCCACGAGTGAGCGATCTCCTGGCTGCTGAACGCCTGTTGCAGCACGCCACTGGAAACCGCAGCAGAGATGGTCACGCGTAAGAAGGTCGCGCGGAAGAAGGTCTGCCCGCCCGCCAGTATCTCCACCTTCTTGCCGATATGATGCTGCGTCAGGGTTTCAAAACTCTGGCTGCCCGCAGGCGTCAGTTTTACAAAGACCGGCCAGCCGAAAGAGTTCGGTTCTCCCATGCTGACCTGTTCAACGAAAGCGGGGCAGAGGTGGAACTGCAGCGGCTTTTTTTGCGGCTCTTCGGCAGCGGCAAGAGTGGTCAGCAGTGATAAAACGAGCAGGACCCATTTCATTCAGTCACGCTCGATGCGCAGGATATTGAGATTTTCCTCTGCTGTTGGCGGCTCGAAAAATCGGGTGACATGGGCGAATACTTCAGCGGTGTCGAAGTGAGCCCGCTCTGGCTGCTCAAGACGCCGCTGCGCGACCTGAGCCAGACACTGGTCATCGGTGAGATCCAGAAACTGCATCTGATGCTCACAACCAACTTCACAGCATAATGCCTTAAACCAGGCGCGTTGGTTCACCGTGTTGGCGGGAAAGTCCATCACTACGCTGGTGCCGGTGGCGAGGATGTTTTGGACATGGGCATGGATAAACGGCTTGATGCTTCTCGACAGGGTCAGGTAGTCATCGAAGGTTTGAATCTGCTCCGGGTAATGCGCCGCCAGCCACTCATCTTCTGAAATCAGTACCGCGCTGTTTTCTGTGGCGACCGCTTTGGCCAGGGTGGATTTGCCTGCGCCCATCTTGCCGCAGAAAAAGAAAAGTGTTCCCGGTTGTCCCTCGGTGTTCATGCCCAATCCGTTGGTCCCTGTAGTTTGGTTTTAGTCGTCTTTCGATGTTAGCTGCTGGTTGCTCTGCCTTGGTTCTCAATCTTCTCTTCGGCCGCTGCCGGCGCCTGGCAGGAGGGTGTGCCCTGGGAGTTTTGATAAAGAGCATAGGCGGAAAACATCAGCACGATCAGGCCCGCCGCAATCAGCGGTTTGTCCCTGCCGAGATTCTGAAGCCCATCCCGCTTGGCTTTTGCCAGATCATCCGGGTGATAGACACCGGCGCGGCAGAACAGCAGCGTCACAAAGAACATACCGGCAACGGCCAGAAAAGTATGCAGCGTATAGGTGAAGGCGATCAGCGAGCAGGCGTTACTGATGCTGTTGGCGCTCACGCCCAGTACTGCCGCGCAGGCCATCATCGCCAGAGCAAACAGATTGATCGGTGTTTTCGAACGGGTTACGGCGGCCCATGCGGTGCTATGAAAGCTCGAAGGCTGCGGACTCGATCTGTCAGCACCTGCCTTGATCGGGCGGCCGCACTGGACGCAACTGGCAGCTTGATCGGATATCTCGTGATCGCAGTCCATGCATCGGATTAAAGCCATAATGCGTCTCCTGACGGTGGTTTATCTGGGCAGCTGCTGTGCCGCTCTTTTACCGGCATGCCGATAAAGAATAGTGGTGCAGGGGCACAAGTGCCGGAAAGTTGATGCACTGCCCAGTTTTGACGACAAACTGAAATTGGGCACGCCAGCCGGATCAGCTCCTGTAAGCTCTCTGGCCAGGTATGCGCAATTGCGGTTTAATGCGGCTACTTGCAGTGAGATACACCGATCATCATGCCCATAGAGATATCGCCTGAGCAGCAGCTTTCCCGCGCCGAGATAGAACAGGCGATCAACTCGGGTGTTGAGCGTTACTTCAATGATTGCCGTGCGCGGGTTCCCGCGTTTATCCGGCGCCATTTCCAGTACCCCGGTGCCATTGCCACCAACCGTGTAGCGCTGGGCTGGGATACGCTGCGTGCGCCGGTCAATCTGCTCTGGGCGCCGATGTACGCGTTGGCATCTGTGCTGAAAGCCCTGACCAGAAAACGCAAAGGTCTGGGCTGGCTATATCGTGCTGCCGCGCTGGTGCCGGCGGGTTTTACCACCCGGGTTCAGCAGCATATCTCCGATCTGATCCTGATCGAGCTGTTGAACGACGGTAAAGAGGGGCAGCTGCTTGAGAGCTATCTGGTTGACGCTCTGGAGGCGTTATACGCCCGCCACACCTGTGAAGCGACCGACCATCGCCAGTTCATCCGCACCATTGAGCCGCTGGTGGCCGATGCGCTCAGCCAGTACCGGGTCACCCGCACCGCATCCGCCGATATCACCAACAGCATCTCCTGCACCGTGCTCGGCGCCTTCGCCTTTCAGAAGTTCACCCCCGGCGGTATCGGGCTGGGCGTGGTGCTGGCATCTATCGTCGCGAAAACTCTCGCAGCCCGGGACTTTATCTTCGGGGAGGCCGCCGGAAACTGGTACTACGGCTGGTTTCCGCCGGAGCCCTCCTGGACCATAACCGCCGCCGTGATGCTTGCCGTACTGTCTGCACTGGCAGCGTTTGCTGCGCTATCCGGCATGATCTTCGACCCGCTTCAGGCAAGTATTGGTATGCATAAGCGGCGCCTGCATAAGCTGCTGGATCACCTGGAAAGGGATGTGAACCGCAGCACCCAAAGCAGCTTCCGCCCCAAAGATCAGTTTGTCGCGCGGATACTGGATGCATTTGATCTTATCCGCACCGGGCTACTCTAACGCCATACACTTTCAATGCATTAAGGACAGGGATCGCCATGAAGCATAGAGATTTGAACCGCCGTCCGTTGACGTCACTCCTCGCCATAGCGGCATCGCTGCTGGCTTTCACCGCGCAGCTGCCTGCCCATGCAGACGACAGTGGCGTTCAGACCCACCCGGATGATCTGAAAACCTTCAAGTTGATCGCCCATCGCGGCGCCAGTGGCCATGCACCGGAGCACACCTGGGCCGCCTACGATAAAGCGCGAGAGATGGGGGCCGATTATCTGGAGCTGGATCTGCATATGAGTGCCGATGGCGAGATCATCGTGATCCACGATGACAGTCTGGATCGCACCACCAATGGCGAGGGCAGGGTGCAGGAGCATAACCTTGAACAGCTCAAAGCGTTGGATGCCGGTTCCTGGTTTAACGAGAAATACCCCGACCGTGCCGATGAAACTTATGTAGGTGCAAAGCTGCTGACACTGGATGAAGTGATCGGTCGCTACGGCAAAGAAGTGCGCTACTACATCGAAACCAAGTCGCCACAGCGCTACCCCGAGCTGCAGCGTGAACTGGTGGAAACCCTGGATGAGGCGGGGCTGATCGAGTCAGGTTCGGTGGTGATCCAGTCCTTCAGCCAGGCCAGCCTGCAGGAGATTCGCGGGCTCAATGCCGATATACCGCTGGTACAGCTGCTCTGGTATTCACCGCGGGAAGAGGGCGGCCTGAAAGAGTGGAACGACACCACACCGGCCCCGGAAGATATGACCGATGCCGATTTCAAGAAGATCGCCAGCTACGCCATCGGCGTCGGCCCCAATGTGATCTATCGCGGCAATGAAGTGATCGATCAGCGTTTTATCGAACAGGCCCACAACAACGGTCTGATCGTGCATTCCTACACCATCAACGAGCCGGAACAGATGCAGCGCCTGATCGGCTGGGGTGTGGATGGGATGTTTACCGACTTTCCGGATCGGCTGAGGGCGATGGTGGATTGATTGCTGCCGGTGTGCTGATTAAAAAGCAGGTCACGACAGCTTGATCCGTACGGGATTTCGAGTGCCAGACTGGCTACGAACAGCATGTCTGTCTGCCTTGTGGCCGATAGTTAATCGAGCTAGCATAATCTTATTGCCGAGGCCGGAGGTAGCATGACTGCTGAAATGTTAAACCAACTGCGCGCTCAGATATCGACTCTAACCGAGTCGGAACGGGCCGAGCTCGCTTGTGAGCTCATTACAAGTCTGGATGGGCCTCGAGACGACTCAGCGGAGCCAGCGTGGCAGGATGAAATTTCAAAGCGCCGCTCTAAGGTAGAGAGCGGCAGCGCAAAGTTGCTTAGCCGCGAAGAGTTCCGAGCCAAAATGCGAGAGAGGATCGGCTAGAAACGGTGCGGCGATCACGCAGACTCTTCCCATTGCTCTAACAGCTAACCTGCGTTCGCAGCTATACCTGTTTCAGTTTCCACTCTTTGTACTTGTGAAGATCGTTCTCGATCATCGATAAGCAGGCGGCGACAACAAAAGCATCGTCAACAAGGCCGATAACCGGTATTACATCAGGGATAAGATCTATAGGCGTCAACACATAAAGCAGCGCCGCTACAATCGCCGCGATCGAGTACCAGGGAATCTCCCGGTAGCTGCCATTAACGTAATCCTTCACGATCGCAAAAAGCAGCTTCAGATCTTCGATATATCTGCCCAGCGGACCGCCGGTTTTGAACTTGTCCTCGATCTCTTTCTGCTTGTTCAGAACCGTATCGACATCTTCTTCGGTGACCTGTTGAGACCTTTTTTTCAGCTCTTCATTGGCCTGTTCTTTGGTTATCTTTGTCATGATGCATCCTTGATAGAAAGATCTAATGCCGGATTAAGGAGCTGAAACACCGGCTAACTCTTCGATATCTATTAGATCGACTTCGCGTCCCAAGATTCTTTTGTATTGCACTAACTCTGGAACCGGAATGACCGGAACCTCGATGCCCTCATAATTTCTGACGACCGAATGCCAAGCATACCGGTGACCTTAGAGGAGCATCCTCAGCAGTGGCTTGTTAAAAGGCTTTAGGCACCCGGTCCGTTTGCGCCACTGTGTGATTGAGTTGCCGGAGTTTGTTGAGAGAGATCTGAAACTGACCGTTACTTGGTAGTGGGTTGCCTTTGAACTGCTCCCAGACCAAAGCACCGGGCCCGTTATAGATCTCCTCGAAGGTACCATCGGGGAGGATCTTGATACAGATCGTGTGTTCAGGCTCGCTCCTGAACGCTACCGATCTCGCCTGGGTTGCCTTGATCTCAACGTTCAAACCCTCAGGTGTGATCGCGTCATAGCCCTTATTAGAGGCCGTCATCAGCTTCAGGCCATAGGCGTCGGCTACCAGGCATTCACCGATACTTCCGACCATATGACCATCGGGAGTGAAATGCCTGCCTGGGAACATCTGCTCAAGCTCACCGACCGTTGCATAGAGTTGAGTCACCAGTCTTTGGAACTCTTTATGATTGATCACTCCTGGCCAACTCCTTTCCGTTCGATCATGCACAAAGCCCGAGGCGCACATACCATTACTTTCGGCTATCACCTTACTGTAGCTTCAGCAGAGGGTGACAGTTTCCTGTTATAAACGAGTATCTGGATAGCGCAGAGCATAGGCCAAAGTGCGAGGCCAAACAGCAGAACCTGTTCGAATGGAGCGAAGCCTGAAACGCTTATCTTGTATAGCAACGCAAGGGTGAGTAGGGCGCCTATGACGAGTGATAGAGAGTACTTTCTGACGTTGATTGTCTCGTTAATGCAATGGCGGTAAGTCAGCATCGTAAACTTGATCAGCGAATAGATGCCCGCCCAGTAGATAAGTGTTATCAGCAAAACCGATCTGTCGATCCCTTCGCGGCTGTTGGACAACAGGCTGACAACTGAGGTGAGTGTAAAGAGGAAGCCATAAATCGAGCTGGATACCAGAAGATAGCAAAGCGTGGCAAGTATGAGAAAGGCCTGAATACTGATGAGGTTTTTCATGGTTATTTAAGACGTTGGAATGTGCATCCGTATGCTTGTCAATTTGTTCACCTAATTCCCGCGTGGCTAACTCAATTGACGGCGCAGGAATGGTCGGCAACGGAGCAACGTGCAACTAGAGTTCCTTTGAGTATCTTGCTGACTGGTTCATTCGCCTATAAAAATGATGCCGTAGCCCTCAAGTTCTGACTTTTTGAGAACAGAGATTAGAGACTTGTAAATCTGACTACCGGTGCTCTTTGCTTCAAGAGACTCAATCAGCGGTTTTACCCCGGAGCTCAATTTCAGGTCGCTGTACTGATCGATGAACAAGCCCGTCTTTGCTCGGTACAGCTCGATAGCTGGAAGAATTTCGGCGTACTCGGTACTGTTGATTGACAATATATGATCTTGCGTCCGACCGTCGATAATTTTGTGAACATCTATACTCATTGACTTATAAATCCCACTTTGAATTGGGTGGATCGTGCCGTTACGTAACAGATACTTTTAATCGCATTGTTTTAGTATTTAGAATGCCAGTAATCTATTTAATTTTTTAACAACACTATCGCGGACACTTTGTTTTTTGAAAGTTGTTGGAATATGTAAAAGGAAGCTTGCCCACCGATATTTACTGGTTTTTCTATCAGTTGACTCAATATAATCTCTGAGATCGACAGCTGATTCTCGATTAAAAGCCCAGAGCGTTTCATTTTTGACGTTGAAAGAGTAAAAGGCATCATAGGGCCAATTTAAAATGTATGGCTTTCTGGTATGGCAATGACCACATGATACCGAGCCAAGATCCGTACCCTGGCTTCTGGTTAGGTACTTAGAGTGATTCCAGTTTTCTGGCTTGTACCCTTCAGGTAGTTCGTAGATGGCTTCAGTAGAGCCGCCATGCAAATTTGCATAAAAAACTGCTCCATGCCATTTGTGACCACATGAATCTTTGAACTGATAATATTGAAATAGATCACTTTCCTCGAAGAATGGGATATCTTTCTTCAGGGTAATCCTGACGACTTCACCAAATTCGAAGACAGCATGCTCGCCACACCACGGACATTTAATGTCCAAGATGTGAGGCATTGGATTCCATTCGTACGTTCCAGTCATCTCGATCTCAATTTGCGATAACGCCTAATGTAGGGGCGGATCAGCGTAGCTGAGGAGGTCCCAGCCACACGCTGTATGGCGAAAAGTGCATTGTTATAAATATTATCTAATATCAACTATGCATTTTCCTATTGGCATCAAAGCGATATTTACAAGTTTTATATGCTGTAAACCAAACGGAATACCGATTATAGTAATAAAGAAAAATAGAGCTGAAACAAGGTGCCCTAGGGCTAACCAAATACCTGCAAATAGCAACCAGATTATATTCCCGATAAGTCCTAAACTTCCTGTCCCGATATCTGATTTTCCGGTAGAAACCTCTCGTGATACGGCCTCTTTTCCAAAAGGGAAAAATGAGAATAGGCCAATATTAAAGCACGCTCTGCCCCAGGGTATACCGATAATACTAACGAAAGCTATCAGTCCAATCAGGAACCAAGCCATGCCCATAAAAAAACCGCCAAAGACAAACCAGATTACATTTCCAATTAATCGCACTTTAGTACCAACTCCTTTTTGATAATTTATAACAGTCTGTTAATGAGGTATGCGACCTCATAATAATTATAAAACTAATTACGCTCGGGACTCACCTTCTTTGACCAGATCTCGCTTAAACATTAAAACTGCAAGGTAAATAAGACCGAAAATAGGCACTATAGAAAATACTGCCCCAAGCACGGCAGCCAACACAGGCGTTTCTGTTTTTCTTCTGCCCAAGTAGTAGCTGATGATCGCAACAACTACTGAAAAGATGGCTATGAACTTTCCAATTACTGTTAAATTTATATACATGGGAATACTACTTTATTCTCGTTACTTTGGTTTTGGTCCTACCCACAAAAAGTAGACACTAGATTATGCGCATTTGCGCTCATACTCTGCTGGGCTGACATAGTCCAAAGCTGAGTGTCTACGTATGCGGTTATAAAATACTTCGATGTACTCGAATATCCCTGATTTAGCTTCGTCCACTGTTCGATATTGTTCAGCATAGATCAGCTCCACTTTGAGCCGACTGAAAAACGACTCCATCACTGCATTGTCCCAACAGTTCCCTTTTCGACTCATGCTGGGTTGGCAGCCGTGACGCTCCATCAAGGCCTGATAGCGGTTCGAACGATACTGGACGCCACGATCCGAATGGATTATTAAACCAGGCTCGATATCACGACGTTTAAATGCCATTTGCAGCGCATCAGTGATCAACTGTTCGGTCATGCTGGTATCAAGCGCCCAACCGACGATGCTGCGCGAATACAGATCCATCACCGTGGCCAGATACAACCAGCGATCCTTGACCCAGATATAGGTGATATCAGTGGTCCACTTTTGGTTTGGACCATCCGCGTTGAAATGACGTTTGAGAAGGTTATCGGCCACGCCGGTCATCGCTTCGGTGTTCGGCGAATACTTGAAGGCCTTGCCGTTACGAGCCCTGGTACCGTGACGTTTGAGGATCTCAGCCACGTAATTGACCGAACACGGGATGCCTAGAGCGTTGAGCTCCTTGGCGATTCTTGGTGCACCATAGCGGGCTTTGTAAGTGGCGAAGGTATCCATGACCTGCTCTTCCATGATCTGCCGCTTGAGCTCACGAGAACTGATATCCCGGTTGAGCCAGCGGTAATATCCTGATGCCGATACCTTTAACACTCGAAACATCAGACGTATCGAAAACTGTCCTCGATACTCCTGTATCAGAGCGTACTTTACTCGTGCTGGCTCGCAAAGTACGCAGCAGCCTTTTTTAGAAACTCGAGCTCCTTCTTCAGCGCATCCCGCTCGCGCTTTAACTGGCGAACTTCTTCGCTTTCAGACTTGGAGTAGTCGACACCATTCAGGCTGTTGAATTGCTTCTCCGACAATCGGTTGAACTGGCGCTTCCAGTTATAGATCTGACCCGGATGAATCCCCAGTTCTTTCGCAACCGAGGCTGCTGTATTCCCAGGTTGACCCGCGCGCTTTACCGCTTCGCGTCGGAACTCCTCGGTATAGTGCTGATACTTTTTCCTGGCCATCTTACACCTCCCCGTCAGGCGTAAACCTAACTATAGAAGGTGTCTACTGTTCGTGGGTAACTCGGTCATCTAACGCCGAAGCTCGGTTGCCGCCGGAGCAGCCGAAGGCTGCAGAGGAAACCCAAAGCGCGGCAGCGCTTTGGGCGGTCAACTGCAGCGATCTGTTAGCTTTTCTTTGCCAAGTATTTTTTCGCAGACTGCCCAACGAAACTGCGCCCAGGATTTGACCCACTAATCCATTCATCCAGAGAGAATAATTCGAAAAGTCCGACTTTAATCAACGTTGGCACCGCAGTTTCTAATTCTTCTTCGACTTTGCCGCGCTCGCCTGAGTTGTATAAGGCGACGTTACGCAGCATTGTTGCCACAGTGCCTGTTTGTACCCTGCTGCCGTCCTTGAGAGTTACCGCCGGGAGTTCTTCTCCTTCGGCTACGATTTTTTTATTGATAGCACCAAGTTGTTCGGTATTTTCTGGCGACTCTTCGGACATCTCTAACTCCTTTAACAAGCCTTGTGCAGCTAACAGTCTGTTAATGAGGTCTACGACCTCATAATAATTATTAGCGGGTATACCTTTTAATTTTCATATCTTACCGTAGCGTTTTATAAGCTACTGATATAAAAGAGATAAAAAATAGGTGGTTTCGTTCTGAATTGAAGAAAAGGTATTTCATCGCGTAGCGATGTTTCTAAACAGGTAGCAGACTGGGCAGTTGCTGAAGTGTTCGCTGTAGTGATGTGGCCAAGCTCAGCTGGATGATTAGCTGTAGGAGAGGTCAATGAAGCCCAACTATCCATGTATCAGTCCCTTGGGATCGTTTGCTTTGGTGTTTATGCGTCTACTTCCTGTAGGACGCGGGAGCCAGTTTGGTTCTTTTTGTACGAAGGCACAAGCTTTACATGTCTTTATGGGGCAGGTGTTGGGTGAGGCTATAGTAGGTAGAAGGGCGGATTAGCACGAGTAGACAGGATACTCCGGGCAATATAGGCTCTACCGCTTGAAAGAACCGGTCTCTTCCTCCGTGAGAAACCTACCCTCATCAACATCATAGTAGCGCGGCGTCTTTTCATAACTTTCTACCATGATATTGCGGCCAGGGCTAAACGCGCCGCTGGGCATGGGGCGTAGCTCCTTGGTCCATTCCGATGCAGGCATCAGGGCAGAAGTCTGGTCGAACTCTTTAAGAATATTGCGGGAAGTATCGACCACTTGCAGGGCGAATTCATAGCGTTCCAGAAGATCGTTTAGCGTCACTGACAGCTCATCAGCCAGTGGTTGCCTTGCCAGTTGCTGGCGCAGCTGATTGATCTCTATCGCCGGGCCCCAACCATCAATATGGTTCAGCGAATAGAGCGTTTCTGCGCGGGTGTATACACCGCGAAGGTAGGTGTGGTCGATGGTCGCCTGCTTGGCTGCGGTGTCCCGGCGCAGCCGCTCGGCTTCCGCTGCATAGTGGGTTTTAAGCTGCAGCAGGGTTTGAACCTCCAGGTTCAGGCTATCTTTCTGATCCTGTAACTGCTCCTTTTGAGCTTGCAACCGGTCACGATCGGCCAGGGCGATATAAGCTTGGTTGTACTGTTTGATTTCGCCTGCGATCCAGAGGCCGAAACCTGCCAGCAGCGGCAGAAGTGTCGCCAGTGCAGCGGGGGTGATCCATTTGGTTCGCCCAGCGGCGCGCAGCTGTTTGATCTCTTCCCTGAGCTTTTCCTGTTCCAGTGCCCGTTGCTCGGCAGCTTCCTGGTCAGACATGGTTAGCGTTCTCCGTACAAACGGCCCGATTGTCTGTTGATGCTGCCGTGCTTCCCGTTTTATCGATTTCTATAAATTTTATGGCTAGGGGCGGGAGCACGGCTGTTGGATCAAGCCGGTTGGGTACCGGGCTTAGGAGGCTTCGAAGAGCTCAACCGTTGCCGGGCGGACACCGTCGTACTTCATTGCGGCCGCGGCATCATCCCCTTGCAGGGCTTCGGTAAGCGCGGCGACGCTGGACACGTTTTCTATAACAAGTCCTACTTTGTTACCGCCGTTTGGGCTGACAAAGGTTTTCGCAGTCATTCCGTGACTCGCCAGAAACTCGTCCCGTTTGGGGGAGCTTAGCCAGTGGGCAACATCGTCCACTTCATGAATAGCTATTACCGTAGTCATATTGGCAACCTCGTGGCGGCCAAGCGCTGGCGCCTGGAAGCCGTGCAAGTTATCGGGCTGTCTAATTGATCGGCCCGTTCAGTTGTGGGTCAGCGATGTGAAGCAAGGGCAGAATCCACGCCTCATAGCGCCAACCGTAACCGAATTAAACTTAGTGTAATGAGTGATTACCCGCAAAGTTGGCTTTATGCCGGTGGCACGAGAAGAGCTTCGGGAGAGGCGAGGGGATTGCTCTGGCTTCTGTCTAAGCTGTTCGGTAGAAGCCGTTTTGTAGAAAGAATAAGGGCCCCATCAAGGAGCCCTTATTCAGCACGATTTGGTTGGATCGCTGGCGATCAGCCGGTGACCTGTTTGAACAGGTCGAAGTATTCGGGGAAGGTCTTGCGGGTGCAGCCCGGGTCGTTGATGGTGATCGGAGCGTTACCGAAAGCGGCCAGGGAGAAGCACATCGCCATGCGGTGGTCATCGTAGGTGTCGATGGCCGCACTGGTGATCTCGGCCGGCGGGGTGATCTCGATAAAGTCTTCGCCTTCGACCACTTCGGCACCGACTTTACGCAGCTCGGTGGCCATGGCGGCCAAACGATCGGTTTCCTTGACGCGCCAGTTGTACACGTTGCGGATCGCTGTGGGGCCTTTGGCGAACAGGGCGGTAGTGGCGATGGTCATGGCCGCATCGGGGATGGCGTTCAGGTCCAGATCCACGCCGTTCAGTTCGCCCTTGGTGACTTCCACCCAGGTTGGCCCGTAGCTGACCTGTGCACCCATCTTGCCGAGCACTTCGGCGAACGCCTTGTCGCCCTGTACGCTGTCGGAGCCAACGCCATATACGCGGATGGTACCGCCAGCGATGGCGGCAGCCGCCAGGAAGTAGGAGGCAGAGGAGGCATCGCCTTCCACCATCACTTCGCCCGGTGAGCGGTAGCTCTGGCCGGCTTTAACGATAAAGCGCTGGTAGTTGTCGTTGATCACCTCAACGCCGAACAGCTTCATGCTGTGCAGGGTGATATCGATGTAGGGTTTGGAGACCAGTTCGCCATCAACGACGATAGTCAGGTCATCCTTGGCCAGCGGCGCCGCCATCAGCAATGCGGTGAGGAACTGGCTGGAGATGTTGCCCTTGATGCTGACTTCGCCGCCGTTCAGGCCAGAAGCCTTGATCTTCATCGGCGGGTAGCCTTCATCACCCAGGTATTCGACATCGGCGCCGAGCGGACGCAGGGCATCGACCAGGTCCTGGATCGGGCGCTCGTACATGCGCGGCTCGCCGGTCAGTTCAAACTCGCCGTTACCGAGGCAAAGCGCAGCGGTGAGCGGGCGCATAGCGGTGCCGGCGTTGCCCAGGAACAGCTCGGCGGCATCGGCCTTGAACGGACCTGCAACGCCCTGCACGGTGCAGCTGCGGCGGTCTTCGGCCAGCTCGTAACTGACGCCCAGCTTAGTCAGGGCGTTGAGCATATGCCGCACGTCATCGCTGTCGAGCAGGTTGGTGACCCGGGTTTCTCCCTCGGACAGGGCGGCCAGCAGCAGAATGCGGTTGGACAGGCTTTTAGAGCCCGGCAGTTGCACTTCGCCGGAGGCGTGTTTCAGCGGAGAGAGAGTCAGTGATTCCATGGTCATCCGTTCGTGCCGTTATTCTGGGTATCTGGCAGGGCCGGGAGCTAGCGCCCGGCGCCATTGGGGCTGCATAAACTACCTGCAAAGGGCTACTCGGACAAGTGTTCAGCAGCGTCTGCTTTCAAGGTTGGCCGCTATTATGATCGACTACTTTCCAGGTCAAGCAGGGCCTGTTTGATCAGCAAACCGCCAGCGTAGCCGGTGAGGGCGCCATCGGCACCGATCACGCGGTGGCAGGGGATCAGTATCGCCAGCGGGTTGCGGTTATTGGCCAGGCCTACCGCACGGGCGGCGCGTGGTTTACCGAGGCTGTTGGCCAGTTCACCGTAGCTGCGGGTTTCACCGAAGGGGATCGCCTGCAGTGCCTGCCAGACCTCGCGCTGAAACTCGGTGCCCTCGGGCGACAGTGGAAGGTCAAAGGTCTGTCGTTTGCCAGCGAAGTACTCGCTGAGCTGGTGCGCCGCTTCCAGCAACACATCGTTAGGCACATGATCCAGAGATACATGTTCAACGCGGCCAAACTCCACGCCGGTCAGGGCTTCATCGCTGGCGGTCAGCGTCAGCGCACCGATCGGCAGGTCGGTGAGGTGTAGTTGGGCGGTGGCTTGTGTGTTCATCTTTCCTCCCGGGCTTGATCGTTATCAATGCCCTGTGACAGTAGGAAGAGGATAGTGTGAAGGCTTTAGCACGACAACTAACCCAAGGTTTCGGACACCGCTGGGTAACTTTTCGAAGCCCGCCGACTGCGATCCAGTATGGCGGGTTTCTTTTGTTTGGCTATCTGTCTTCTTCCAATCCATCTTCTATCGAGCAATCCACGGCAGGGATTTTCTCCAGTGAATCGGGCGCCGGTGGGCACTCCCTGAAAATCCTTGCCGTGCAGTGGTCGCAGATCTCCCGGTCCAGTTCAGGCACCACACTGGCGATCGCCTCTTTCGGACTGCCGAAGAAGCGAGCCGCGCCGATTCGGCCCAGCAGTCCGGTGCGCTCCAGGTCATCCAGCAGCACGCCCTTGAAGGCGCAGAACATCAGCTGGCCGCCGCGCTTTTCAATCAGCTCTGCTTCCTGAATCAGCATCTCGAACGCCGATACATCGATAAAGTTGATCCCCTTTCCGAGAATCAGAATCCTCGGTGGGCCGATGCTTTGCTCCGCAAGCTGCCTCAGGTGGATCTGGATATGCTCGACGCAGCCAAAAAACATGGAGCCATCGATACGGATGATCTGGAACTGCGGGCATTCACGCAGCTGGTGGCGCTTGATATTGCGGATACTGCGGCGCGGCGTGTTCTGCAGCGGCGCCACCGGGATCACCGACGGCCGCGAGGTGCGGCGCAGATAAAAGGCGATCGACAGGAATACGCCCACGTAGATCGAAAATACCGGGTCGATCAGCAGGGTGGCAGCGAATGTCGCCAGCAGGACGATACTCTCCTGGCGGCTGATCTTCAGGATCTGAGCGATATGGTGACGGTCGATCAGGTTCCAGGCGATCAGCAGAATGGTGCCCGCCATGGCGGACATCGGCAGCCACTGGGTGATGCTGGGGAATGAGATCAGAATCACTGCCACGATCAGCGCATTGGTAATCGCCGCCAGCGGCGTCACGGCGCCGGCATCGTAGTTGGCGCCAGAGCGGGTGAATGAGCCGGAGCCTGCAAAGCAGGAGAAGAAGCTGCCGACACTGTTGGCGATTCCCTGGCCGATAAATTCGCGGTTGCCGTCGATCTGCTGGTGCGAACGCAGGGCGATGGCGCGGGCGATGCTGACCGCCTCTATCAGCCCCAGCAGCGCCAGTGCAAAGGCACCGGAAGCCAGGGTGCTGATGCTGGATAAACCCATCTCCGGCAGCGCGGGCAGCGGCAGCCCAGAGGGGAGGGCACCCACGGTTTCTATACCGTTCTCCTCGCCACCGAGCAGCCAGCCGCAGAGCGATCCGATGACCAAAGCCAGTAGCAGATGCGGCAGACGTCTATGGATACGGCGGATAATAATGGCGCTGAGCAGCGTGGCCGCGCCGACTATCAGCGACGAGATATGCGCATCGGGCAGGGCGAGCCAGAGCTGCTGGAAGGTTTCAAACAGGTTGAGCCCGCCTGGCAGTTCGACACCAAGCAGGTATTTAAACTGGCTGGCGGCGATCAGAATCGAGGCTCCGGCGGTAAAGCCGATTACTACCGTGTGGGAGATAAAGTTTACCAGCGAGCCGATCCGCAGCAGACCCAACAATAGCTGTATCAAGCCGGTCAGCAGCGTCAGCGTCAGCATGGTGGAGATAAACTCGGCGCTGCCGGGTTCCGCCATTTCGCTGACGATACTCATGAGCACGATGGAGACGGCCGCCGCGGGGCCGGTGATCATATGCCAGGAGGAACCCAGAATCGCCGCCAGCGCGGTGATAATGATGGCAGAGTAGAGGCCCGTTTCCGGCGGCATGCCGGCGATCAGCGCGTAGGCAACACACTGCGGCAGGGCGATGATCGCGCCGGTGATGCCGGCGCTGAGATCGTCACGCAGCTGTTGTTTGCCAAGGTGATGGCGCCATTTGAAGTATTCGATCAAGCCCGGACTCCGGCCAAAAGATCAATGATGGGTTCTAGGACTGTTATAGCGGAAGTGTACTCTTTTCCCGTACTTTTTGATTTTAGTACAGGGGACTCTTCAAACAGAAACCCCGGCACGCGACGGTGCCGGGGAATGTACGTGCCAGCGCTTACTTCTGCGCCAGGCTGGCTTCAACCGCAGCCAGGCCCGGTTCGCCGGACAGGGTGGTGACGTTTTCCAGCCAGGGCTTGATCGCCTCCGGATTTTCGCTCAGCCACTTGCGCGCGGCGTCATTGTCGGACATGCCGTCATCAAGGATGTAGCCCATGATTTCGTTTTCCATCTCCAGGTTGAAGCTCAGGTTGGTGAGCAACTGACCCACGTTGCCGCACTCTTCGCTGTAGCCTGTGCGGGTCAGTGTACGCACGGTGGCGCCGCCGAAGTTGGGACCGAAGTAGTCGTCGCCGCCAGTGAGGTACTCCATTTCCAGGGTGTTGTTCATCGGGTGCGGCTCCCAGCCGAGGAACACGATGAACTGTTCACGGCGCACGGCGCGGCGCACCTGGCTCAGGGTGCCCTGCTCGCCGGACTCGACCACGCTCCAGCCTTCGAGGCCAAAGTCGCCGCTTTCAACCATGTTCATCAGCATCTCGTTACTGGCGGAACCGGGCTCAATGCCGTAGATCTTTTCGCGGAACTCGTCGGCAAACTTGGCCAGGTCGGCAAAGTCGGTGACGCCGGCGTCATAGACGTATTTGGGCACGGCCAGGGTGAACTTGGCACCCTCTAGGTTGGTGCCGATAACGTCGACGGAGTCTTCATATTTTGCAAAGAAGTCTTTCTGTGCCGGCATCCAGTTGCCGAGGAACAGGTCCACTTCGCCACTTTTCAGTCCTTCAAAGCCGATCGGCACCGCCAGCGTATCCACCTTGGGGGTGTAACCCAGGCCCAGCAGCAGGGTGCTGGTGACCGCGTTAGTGGCAGCGATATCGGTCCAGCCAGGCCCTGACATGCTGACATCGCGACAGCTTTCCGGGTCCTGGGCAGCCAGTGCGCCGCCGGATAGCAGGCCAAGGCCCAGAGTGGTGGCCAGGCTTAGGGTGTTCAGCTTGAATAGAGACTGTCTCATGTAGCGTCCTTTTGTTCGTTAGCGTTGGGACGAGGGAAGCGCGCGTTGTACTCCAGGTCGTCCAGATCGATGTTGTTGCGCATGTAGCTGCGGCTGGCGTCGGTAAACGGCTGGTGGTCCCAGGCCGGTTCGACACCCTGCTTGTGGGCTCGGGCAATCAGCTTGCGGCGGCGCTGGCTGACCAGCACGCGCTCGGTGATGGCGTCGCTGTCCCAGCGCTGTGCAGACTCTCGCCGGAACGCTTCCAGCGTATCGGCAAAAGCGGGGTTATCCGCGAGGTTGTTCAGCTCTTTTGGGTCTTCCGCCAGATTAAACAACTGGTCCGGATCTCCCTTGCAGCACACATATTTGAAGTCGCCACGCCGGATCATGAACAGGGGCGCTACCACGCCCTCGCCGGTGTACTCACCGATCACTTCATCATGGCCGTTTTCACCCCTGAGATGTGGCATCAGGCTGCGGCCATCGATCGGCATGGCGTATTCGATGGGGGTAAAAGACTGACCGCTGAGGCCCGCCAAGTCAACAAAGGTGGGCAAAAGGTCAATGGTGGAGACCGACTGGCTGACCCGTTTCGGGGTAAATCGCTTGGGCGACCAGACCAGCATCGGCACCCGCGCGGACCACTCGAAATAGCTCATTTTGTACCAGAGGCCGCGCTCGCCGAGCATGTCGCCGTGATCGCCTGAAAACACCACGATGGTGTTATCGGCAAGGCCTGTCTGCTGCAGGATCTTCATCAGTTTGCCGATCTGGTCATCCACGTAGCTGGTGTTGCCGTAATAGGCGCGACGGGCGTTACGGATCTGCTGTTCGCTGATCTGCTTCTCATCTTTCTGGTACACGTGCAGCAAACGGGCAGAGTGCGGGTCCTGATCGGCATCGGCGATATTCACGCTGGGCAGATCGATCTCTTTATCCGTGTAACGATCCCAGTATTCCGGTGGAGTGGCGTAGGGGTCGTGCGGATGAGTCATGGAAACGGTCAGGCAGAACGGCTGGTCATCGTTGCTGCGGGCGCGGTCGTAGAGGTAGCGCTGGGCCTGAAAAATTACCTCGTCATCGAAGTCGAGCTGGTTGCTGCGCAGCACCGGGCCCGCCTGGGTCACCGACGACATGTTGTGATAGTAGCTTGGGCGGGTGTCGAAGTTTTCCCAGTCGACAAACCAGCCGTAATCCGCCGGATAGATATCGGTGGTCAGACGCTGTTCAAACCCGTGCAACTGGTCCGGGCCGCAAAAGTGCATCTTGCCGGATAGGGCGGTTTTGTAGCCCCGCAGGCGCAGGTAATGGGCGTAGGTCGGGTAGTCGGCCGGGAAGTCCGCGGCGTTGTCCCAGGCGCCGATGCGTGTGGGCAGCTGGCCGGTCATCAGCACATAGCGGCTCGGCGTGCAGAGCGGGCTGTTGCAGTAGGCGGATTCAAACACCACGCCCTCCGCCGCCAGGCGATCCAGGTTAGGCGTTTTGGCGGTATTGCCGCCGAGAAAGGATAGCGTCGGCGCGGCCAGCTGATCCGCCATGATGAAAAGGATATTGGGTTGGGCCTGGTTGCCGCTATTGGCGTGGCGGAGCCCCTGGGAATCTGTGCTTGCGGACATAAAAACCTGTATTCATGGTGAGACCCCGAACGGGGTGGGATTAGCCTGGTTGATCGGTGCGCACCGGTGAACTTAGCTTTTCATAGGGCTGGCAGGGTGTAAACTGACTGAAAACTGATGGTTGGAATTAGGCTGGCTAATGTTACTTTGCGATCGACTGCCCTCGCTGCAAAGCCTGCTGATCTTTGAATCGGCGGCGCGGCATCTCAGTTTTACCGGCGCCGCGCGCGAGCTGGGCACGACCCAGTCTGCGGTTAGTCAGCAGATCCGCGCGCTGGAGTCTCAGTTGGCGTTAGTGCTGTTCAACCGTATCTATCGCGGTGTTGAGCTGACGCCGGATGGCCAGGAGCTGTTCAAGGCGGTAGAGCAGGGGTTGCAGGGCATTGCCGGAACCCTGGAGCGTCTGCAGCACCGGCGCCTGCACCAGAAGCTGAATGTGGCCACCGATTTCGCCCTGGCATCCTACTGGCTGATGCCGAAACTGCCCGAGTTTCGTCAACGCCATCCGGAAGTGGATGTGCGCATTTTGACGACCCAGCACCCCTTCGATATGGATGAGCAGGATCTGGATGTGATTATCGGGTTTGCCAGTCAGCAACCGGGTGGCTCCGCTACGCGTCTGTTTGCCGAAGAGGTGTTCCCGGTTTGTCATTCCAGCCTGGTCAGCGATCCGGCCAGCGTCGATGGTACCGCGCTGGCGCGCCTGCCGCTGCTGGATCTGCACGATGAGATGGGCGCCGGCTGGCTCTCCTGGGAGCGCTTCATGTCGCATCACGCTGTGAGCGCGGCGGAAGCCGTGCCGGTGTTGACCATGGATAACTATATCCTGTTGATGCAGGCGGCACTGGCCGGGCAGGGCGTGGCGCTGGGCTGGGGCACGCTGGTGGATGGTCTGATCGAGCGTGACCTGCTGGTGGCGCTGCGGCAGTTTACGGTGACCACGCCGGGCGGTTACTTTCTGGTAGAGCCACATCCGCAGGAAGCGGTGAACGCCAAGCGGCATTTTATCAATTGGTTGTTGGAGACGCAGGGTGACAGCGAGGCAGAAGGACTCTCTCTTGAGCAGTGAAAAGAGCGGCCACTATGACTGGCGCTACATTCTGAATATCGGCCTGGAGCACCGCCGCGAGCTGGTGCTGGCCAACCTCATCGCGATTCTGGCCACGGTGGTGTCGGTGCCCTTGCCGCTGCTGATGCCGCTGCTGGTGGATGAGGTGCTGCTCAATCAGCCGGGGCCGATGGTGGGTTTCGTTAACCCGCTGGTGCCGGAAAGCTGGCACGGGCCCTATCTCTATATCGGCGCGGTGCTGTTGCTGACCGTCGTGCTCAGGCTGCTGGCGTTGGGGCTCAACGTCTGGCAGACGCGGCAGTTTACGATCATCTCCAAGGATGTGATCTTCCGTATCCGTTCGAACCTGCTGCAGCGGTTGCAGAAGATCTCCATGAACGAATACGAAACCCTCGGCAGCGGCGCGGTGGCGTCTCACTTTGTGACCGACCTGGATACCGTGGATCGCTTTGTCGGTACCTCGGTGAGCCGCCTGCTGGTGGCGTTGCTGTCGATTCTCGGCACCGCCGTGATTCTGCTCTGGATGCACTGGCAGCTGGCGCTGTTCATCCTGTTCCTGAACCCGTTGGTGATCTATCTGACCATGTCGATCGGCAAGCGGGTGAAGCTGCTGAAAAAACGTGAGAACCGCGCCTTTGAGGTGTTTCAGGGCGCGCTCACCGAAACCTTGGACGCAATCCAGCAGATCCGCGCCGGCAACCGCGAGCGTCACTACCTGGTGCGCCTGACCGACAGGGCCCGCGAGGTGAGAGATCACTCCACCGCGTTTGAATGGCAGTCCGATGCCACCAACCGCCTCAGCTTTATGCTGTTTCTGGTCGGTGTGGATGTGTTCCGCGCCGCGTCAATGCTGATGGTGGTGTTCTCCGATCTCAGCATCGGCGAGATGATGGCGGTGTTCGGTTACCTCTGGTTCATGATGGGGCCGGTGCAGGAGGTGCTGGGCATCCAATACGCCTGGTTCGGGGCCCGCGCTGCATTGGCCCGTGTTAACCGGTTGATGGATCTGAATCTGGAGCCGGCCTATCCGCACCTGAAAGATCCGTTTGCAGACCACAAGCGGGTGGGTATCGAACTGGACGATATCCACTTCAGCTATATCGAAGGTCAGGAGGTGCTGCGCGGCATCAGCCTGAAGATAGAGGCCGGAGAGAAAATCGCCCTGGTGGGTGCCAGTGGCGGCGGCAAATCTACCCTGGTGCAGGTGCTGCTGGGGCTGTATCCGCCGCAAAAGGGCGAGGTGCGCTTCGATGGCGTGCCGGTGACCCAGATCGGTCTGGATCGGGTGCGGGAGCATGTGGCCACGGTGCTGCAGGCACCGGCGCTGTTTAACGGCAGCGTGCGTGAAAACCTGGCCATGGGCCGAGAATATGAAGATGACCAGCTTTGGCAGGCGCTGGGAGTGGCGCAGCTGAAGGGATTTGTTGAACAGCTGGGCGGCGGCCTGGATACGGTGATCGGCCGTCAGGGTGTCCGCCTTTCCGGTGGTCAGCGGCAGCGCCTGGCGGTGGCGCGGATGGTTTTAAGCGACCCGAGCGTGGTGATTCTGGACGAGGCAACCTCGGCTTTGGACACGGAAACGGAACATGCGCTGCATACTGCACTCGAAGATTTTCTACGCGGTCGTACAACGATCATTGTCGCGCACCGGCTCAGTGCCGTGCGTCAGGCGGATCGGGTGTATGTGTTTGACGGCGGTGAAATCAGCGAGGAGGGAAGCCATGAGGAGCTGCTTGACCAACAGGGACTGTACGCAAGGCTGTATGGAGCGAGGCAGCACTGAGTGAGCGGTATGAGCAGAATACGCGCAGGGAGGCCGCGTTTCGGCTGGCGTGACGGCAACAGCGTCGAGCTGTTTGTCGACGGTGAGCACTTTTTTCCCGAGATGATCTACGCGATCCAGTCGGCGCAGCAATCGGTGATGCTGGAGATGTACCTCTGCTCAAGCGGCATTGTCATGAATCGCTTTATCGCTGCTCTGGCCGAGGCCGTCGGCCGGGGTGTTAAAGTCTTCCTGTTGCTCGATCACTACGGCGCGCGGGGGCTGGTAAGCGAGGACCGGCAGCGCCTGAAGGATGCGGGTATTCAGCTTGGCTTCTATAACCCGGTCGCCTTTAGCAAATGGAGCCGCAATTTTGCCCGTGATCACCGCAAACTGCTGGTAGTCGACAGGCGTTGCGCCTTTATTGGTGGCGCCGGGCTTACCGATGATTACGCTATCGATCAGCCGCGCAAGCCGGAAACGCCCTGGCATGAATTGATGTGTCGGGTGGAAGGCCCGGTGGTTCACGATATGGCGGTACTGTTCCGGCATCTCTGGTGGCGTGTTACGGCAGAACACATTGGTCTTGGGCCAGAGCTGTCGCCGCAGAGCGGGATTGGCGCGGCCCAGGTTCGTTTGCTAAGTACCGCGGGGCTGGCCAACCAGAGTATTAAAATCAGTACACTGAAATGCACCGCTCGCGCGAAAGAGCGAGTCTGGATCTGTACCGCTTATTTCCTGCCGTCGTTTTCCCTGCGTCGGTCCCTGCGGCGGGCAGCCCGGCAGGGGCTGGATGTACGCCTGCTGGTGGCAGGTCCGCTCACCGATCATCGCTGGATCTACTACGCCTCCAAGCGTTTCTACCGCCGTCTGCTTAATGCCGGTGTGCGCATCTACGAATACCAGCCGCGTATGTTGCACGCCAAGGTGGCGCTGTTCGACGAGCGGGTTTCCGTCGGCTCGTGCAACCTGGACCACTGGAATCTGCGCTGGAACCTGGAGGCCAATATCGAGGTCTGTGAACCCGGCTTTACCCGCGAGGTCGAACAGTTATTCGAAACCGATTTCGGCGATAGTGTCGAGGTCGATGCGGTAGAATGGGAGAAGCGTCCCTGGTACCGCAAGGTTCGGGAAACGGTATGGGCGCTGATCTGCCAGTGGATACTGCGTATCCGTTAAGTCTGGAACAGGCGGAGCGGGACAGGAAATAAGCGC
The DNA here is from genome assembly GCF_900108065.1 of Marinobacterium lutimaris. GTDB lineage: Bacteria > Pseudomonadota > Gammaproteobacteria > Pseudomonadales > Balneatricaceae > Marinobacterium_D > Marinobacterium_D lutimaris. The sequence continues at coordinate 226,023 of NZ_FNVQ01000001.1, forward strand.
CCCGAGGTGCAATACAGGTAGGACAATGATGAAACGAGTAACAAGTTTGAAAGCCCCGGCGTTACTGCTGGTGCTGACAGCGGCGCTGGGCGGCTGTGCGCAGCAGAGCCTGACCGGTGATGCTTACAGCCGCAGTGAAGTGCAGCGTGCGCAGAATGTGCAGTATGCGGTGGTTGAATCGGTGCGTCCGGTGGTGATAGAAGGCCGCACTGACGGTGTGGTCGGCGGTGGCGCCGGTGCGATTGTTGGCGGCGTGGCCGGTAGCACCATTGGCGGTGGGCGTGGCTCCGTGATTACTTCGGTGCTGGGCGCCGTGGCCGGTGGTATCGTCGGTCAGCGTATCGAGGAATCAACCAGCCGTACCCAGGGGCAGGAGATTACCCTGCGCATGGATAACGGCCAGTTGACCTCCGTGGTGCAGGAAGTCGAGAACCAGAACTTCTTCCGTGCCGGCGACCGGGTAAGGGTATTGGGCAGCGGCAGTACGCTGCGCGTCACTTACTGATCGGTCTGGCCGGCGCCGCTGAGCGCTCCGGTCAGACCAGACGCGGATCGGTCGGAATCACATCCGGCCGTTCCTGCTGTTCAGACAGCCAGCTCACCAGAGCGGGCGTATCTTCCAGCACCAGGGTGTCACGGAATAGCCCCCAGTCCAGCGCGGTGAAAAGACAGATCGCGCGATAATCCCACTGTTTGAACAGGCCATCCTGCACCAGGCCTTCCAGCGCCTGGAGCGACAGGGTCACCCTCTCTTTCTGCAGATTAAACAGCAGCCGGTCTTCGTTGGTATCCAGGCCCGAACGCTGCGACAGCAGCAGTGTGACCATGGAGTCGTTGACCGCATCTATCACCGTGAGCTGGTTCTCTTCCTTCCAGCTCAGCGCAGGCAGGCCCAGCTTTGCTGCCAGGTAGCGGAAGATCACCCGCGAATCGTAAATCACGTCGTCGCCATCATGAAGCACCGGGATCTTCAGCGCCGGATTCTGTTTGCGCAGCTCATCGCGATCTTCACCGTAGATGTTCAGATCGACAAACTCGTATGCCTGACCCGTGGCGGCCAGCAGCAGGCGGATGCGGCGTACATAGGGGGAGGTGGTGGATCCGATCAGTTTCATGGTGTCCCTTCTTTTCAGCCGGTTGAGTGTTACTCGAGTGTACTGCACCGGCGACCAGAGTTAGACCTTCAGATTGAATGGCTTTAAAGGTTTTTAGGTCGTAATAATCAAATCTTTTAAAACAAATACTTATATCTTGGCGCCCGTTTGTGGTGCGGTGCTGGCTTTGCTAGGGTAAAAGGCATCACTTCTTGATGGGTAGGGCAGGGTGTTCAGTACAACGCACTCAGGCCTCAAGGGCCTGAGCCCCGGCAAGATAGTCTTTGCCTCTGTGCCAACGCGGGTTCGGCTGAACCCCTTTTCTTGGGTCGTTGCCGACCCGGGCCCCCGCTCAGTTCTTAATTCTGTCGCTTTATCTTCATCCCGTTCCCTGAGAGTACGTCGGGAGCGTCGCGACCTTTACCCCATGCGCTGTTAAGGAACTACATAAGCCTATGTGCGGAATTTGTGGAGAGATCATTTTTGACGGCGGTACGCCGTCGGTTACCGCCGTTGAACGGATGGCGGAGAAACTACGTCCCAGAGGGCCCGATGCGGGCGGTATCTATTCCCAGAAGAACTTCGTTTTTGGCCATCGCCGCCTGAAAATTATCGATCTGTCGGACCATGCTCAGCAGCCGATGCATGACCCGGACCTGGGCCTGACCCTGGTATTCAACGGCTGTATCTACAACTACAAGGAACTGCGCGAAGAGCTTCAGGCGCGTGGCTACCGTTTCTTTTCAAGCGGTGATTCCGAGGTGATCCTGAAGGCGTTTCACGCCTGGGGACCTGACTGTGTCAGCCGCTTCAACGGCATGTTTGCCTTTGCCATCCATAACCGTGACACCGGCCGTGTGGTGATGGCGCGGGACCGCTTCGGTATCAAACCGTTTTATTACTCCGAGCAGGAAGGCAAGCTGCGCTTCGCCTCCTCGCTGCCGGCACTGCTGGCCGCCGGTGGCGTCGATACCGAGATCGACCCGGTAGCGCTGCACCACTATATGCAGTGGCACGCCGTGGTACCGCCGCCCTACACCCTGCTGAAAGGCGTACGTAAGTTGCCGCCGGCCACCTACCGGGTGATCGAGGCGGATGGCTCCTTCAAGGATACCCGTTACTGGACCCAGACCATGGGGCCGAAGGACAAGGCCGACGAGGGCAAGACCCAGCGGGAGTGGGAGGACGAACTGCTCGAGGTGATGCGCCGTTCGGTGGAACGTCGCGCCGTGGCCGATGTGCCGGTGGGCGTGCTGCTCTCTGGTGGGCTGGATTCCAGCCTGATTGTCGGTCTGCTGGCAGAGCATGGTCAGACCGGGCTAAACACCTTCTCGGTGGGTTTTGAGGCCGCCGGTGGCGAGAAGGGGGACGAGTTCAAATACTCAGACATCATTGCCAATCACTACAACACCGAGCATCACCAGATCATGGTGCCATCCAGCCGCCTGCTGGAAACCCTGCCGGAAACCTTCGGCGCCATGTCTGAGCCGATGGTGAGCTATGACAACGTGGGCTTTTACCTTCTCTCCCATGAGGTCTCCAAACACCTGAAAGTGGTGCAGAGCGGCCAGGGGGCCGATGAAGTCTTCGGCGGCTACCACTGGTATCCACCGATGCTGAATAGCGAAGACGCGGTGGAGGATTACAGCAAGGCGTTTTTCGATCGCAGTGAAGAGGAGTTCGCCGAGGCGATCAGCGCAGACTTCGTAGGCGACAACTACTCACGCCAATTCGTAGAGAACTACTTTGCCGGGATCAGCGCCCCGCGTCCGGTTGATAAGGCGTTGCATATCGATACCAACGTGATGCTGGTGGATGACCCGGTCAAACGTGTCGATAACATGACCATGGCCTGGGGGCTGGAAGCACGGGTGCCGTTCCTCGATCACGAGGTAGTGGAACTGGCAGGGCGCATTCCTGCCGAACTGAAGGTGAAAGACAGCGGCAAGTATGTGCTTAAGGAGATGGCGCGGCGGATCATCCCCAACGAGGTGATCGACCGGCCCAAGGGCTATTTCCCGGTGCCAGCGCTGAAGTATATCGAAGGGCCTTACCTTGAGTTTGTGCGCGATTACCTGGACAGCGACACCTGCCGCCAGCGTGGCCTATTCCGCCGGGAATATCTGGACCAGCTGATGGATGCACCCCGCGATCATATAACACCGCTGCGTGGTTCCAAGCTCTGGCAGGTATCCCTGCTGGAGATGTGGCTGCAGACCCATGGAGTCTGACCGTGACCAAGAAACCGGAACAGGATAGCTCGCAACAGAAAGAGCGGCAGAACCCGATGGATCCCTCGGTGATGGCGTCGCTGAAACACTGGGGCGATCCGCTGGATCTGCCCGGTGAAAAGATGCGCGAAGAGGTGGCACTGGACTGCGGTTGGGGCCGGCTGATCTTCGGCCAGACCTTCCGCGATCCGCAGAAGCTGGCGCAGCTGCTGCGCAAGGAGCGCGAGGGACGGCGCGATATTGCACTTTATGTGCGTGAGCCGCACGTGGTGCTCTCCTATGCGCCCCAGGATCTGTTTATGGATCCGTCGCTGACCTACCGCCTCGACTTCAGCAACTATCAGGAGCGCGACGACTTCCCCGAGGGGATGCGGATTCGCGAAATCACTCCGCAGGATGACCAGCGCCGTATCAACCGCCTGCATATGGCGCGGCATATGGTGCCCGCCTATGACGGCTTCTACTCCAAGCTGCCGGACAAGCCGGAGCTGACGGTGCTGGTGGCTGAAGAGGTAGCCTCCGGCGAAATCATCGGTGTGGTCACCGGCGTTGACCATCGTGAAGCGATCAACGACCCGGATAACGGCTGCAGCCTCTGGGCGCTGGTCAGCGATCCCCAGGCGCAGATTTCCTCGGTAGGTGAGTGGCTTTCGCGCGCGCTGATCGAGCTGATGCGTGACCGAGGCCGGGCGTTCATGGATCTGTCGGTGATGCACGATAACCATGCCGCCATCCATCTCTATGACAAGCTCAATTTTGAACAGGTGCCGGTTTACTGCCTTAAACACAAAAACTCGATCAACGAGAAGCTGTTTATCGGCCAGGACCCGGAAGAGGAGCTCAACATCTATGCCCGCCTGATCACCAAGGAAGCGCGCCGACGCGGTATTGGTGTTGAAGTGCTGGATGCCGAAGGTGGCTTTTTTCGCCTGTCGCTGGGCGGTCGCTGGGTGACCTGTCGCGAATCCCTCAGCGAGATGACCTCCGCCGTCGCCATGAGCCGCTGCGACGACAAGGCGGTCACCCGTCGCCTGCTGCAGAAAGAGGGGCTGCGCGTGCCCGAGCAGCTGGTGGTCAGCGATGAAGCCGGGATCGAGAACTTTCTATCGCGTCATCACTCGGTGGTGGTCAAGCCCGCCCGTGGCGAGCAGGGCCGTGGTATTCAGGTGGGTTTGAGTAGCCTGGATGAGGTCAGCGATGCTGTGGACGCGGCGCGGTTCTACTGCGACAAGGTGCTGCTGGAGCAGTGTGTCAAAGGCGAAGACCTGCGCATTATCGTTATCGATTACAAGGTTGTGGCCGCGGCGGTGCGTCGTCCACCGAAGATTATTGGTGATGGCGACCAGACTATCGGCGAGTTGATTGAACGTCTGAGCCGCCGCCGGGCGGCGGCTACCGATGGCGAAAGCACCATCCCGCTCGATGCTGAAACCGAGCGCTGTGTGGCCCGTGCCGGTTACAGTCTCGATGAGATCCTGCCCCGTGGTGAGTGGCTACAGGTGCGAACCACGGCTAACCTTCATACAGGAGGCACTATTCATGATGTGACCGGCGAGCTGCACCCGGTCCTCTCGTCGGCGGCCATTCGCGCTGCCAAAGCGATCGAAATCCCGGTGGTGGGACTCGATTTCATGGTGCCCGATGTGAGTGGGCCCGATTACGCCATCATCGAAGCCAATGAGCGCCCGGGGCTGGCCAACCATGAGCCGCAGCCCACGGTGGAGTGCTTTGTCGATCTACTCTTTCCCCACACCCGCAGCCAGAAAGAACGGAGCAATAAGTGACCAAACTGCAAATTGATCAGGAATACCTCAAGGAGCAGCTGAAGAACCTGCTGCTGACGCCCAGCCCCTCCGGCATGACCGACGATGCGGTGCGTTACGTTTGTGGCGAGCTGGAAAAGCTGGATATCCGTTACGAGCTGACCCGGCGTGGTGCGATCCGCGCCATTATCCCCGGCAAGAATGATTCCCCGCGCCGCGCCATCGCCGCGCACCTGGATACCCTGGGCGCCATGGTAAAAGGGCTAAAACGGGAAGGGCGCCTGCGCGTGGTGCCGATCGGCCACTGGAATGCTCGCTTTGCCGAAGGTGCACGGGTGAAGGTGCATTGCGATAACGGCCAGGTCTACACCGGGACTATCCTGCCACTGAAAGCCTCGGGTCATACCTACAATAAGGGTGTCGATGAGCAGCCCTCGGACTGGTCCAACCTGGAAATCCGTATCGATGAGCCGGTGAATCAGATCGATCAGCTCTGGGATATGGGGGTCCGTGTGGGCGACTTTGTCTCCGTGGACTCCAAGCCCGAGTTCTGCCCGAGCGGACATATCAACGGCCGTCATCTGGATGACAAGGCTGGCGTTGCCAGCATGCTCGCGGCGGCCAAGGCAATGATGGATGCGGACGTGAAGCCGGAGCTGGACTGCCACCTGCTGTTCACCATTTCGGAAGAGGTGGGCGTGGGCGCATCCCACGTGTTGCATGGCGATATCGCCGAGATGGTCTCCATCGATAACGGTACCATCGCACCGGAGCAGAACACCTGCGAGTACGGCGTCACCATCGCCATGCAGGATTCCAGCGGCCCATTTGACCGTCCGTTGACCCAGCACCTGATCAACATCTGCAAACGTGAAGAGGTGGAGTTCAGCCGCGATGTGTTCCTCTACTACCGCAGCGATGCCGCCTCGGCGCTGGAGGCGGGCAACGATATCCGCACCGCGCTGATCTGCTTTGCCCTGGATGCCTCCCATGGCTGGGAGCGCACCCATATAGGCTCACTGGAATCGGTGGCGAGTCTGCTGGTGGGTTACATGCGCTCGAAACCGCTGTTCGCCGAGCATGAAAACGTCATCGGTGATGAGAGCGAATACCCGCTGATCGCCGCCGACCGCGAACGGTTGAAAATGTAAGTCGGTTTGGGGTGCCGCCGCAGCTATTTTTCGTAGGAGCGGCGCCCCGCCGCGATCACCCGCCTTATGTTCGTGTTGCCGCTACGATCTTTGGCAGGTGGTAAGCCACCAACCCCGCAACCAATCCCCAGAATGCGCTGCCGACCCCCACCAGGGTCATACCTGATGCCGTGGCCAGGAATGTAATCAGCGCGGCATCGCGCACCTCGTCGTCCTTGAGTGCCGCCGACAGGCTGCTGCTGATGGTGCCGAGCAGGGCTAGGCCCGCGATAGCCATCACCAACTGCGATGGAAAAGCCGCAAACAGGGCGGCTACCGTGGCGCCGAAAATACCGGTCAGCAGGTAGAAAAAGCCGGCCCAGGCGGATGCCAGGTAACGTCGTTTCGGATCTGGATCCGCCTCTTTGCCCATGCAGATCGCTGCAGTGATCGCCGCCAGGTTGAAAGCGAAGCCGCCCAGCGGCGCCAGGATCAGACCGGTCAGACCGGTACTGGTGATCAACGGTGAGGCAGGAGTGTCGTAGCCGTTGGCCCGCAGTACCGCCAACCCGGGCACGTTCTGTGACGCCATGGTGACGATAAACAGCGGTACGCCGACGCCGATCAGGGCGGGCACCGAAAACTCCGGCCAGGTCCAGATCGGACGGGCCAGCTCCCAGCTCAGGGTTTCTACCTCGAGCATTCCCTGCAGCGCAGCGATCAGCAGACCCATGGCCAGAGTCAGCGGAATCACATAACGTGGCAGCAGGATACGGCCGAGCAGATAGGTCAGCAGCATGGTGCCTACCAGCAGCAACTGGGTTTCCATGGCGCCGAACAGTTGCAGACCGAACTGGAACAGCACGCCCGCCAGCATGGCGGCCGCAAGAGGCGCGGGAACCTGTTTCATCAGGCGATCGAACCAGCCGGTGATACCGCACAGGGTGATCAGCGCGGAGCTGAACAGGAACACGCCCACCGCCTCATTCAGGCTCAGGCCGGAAAGGCCAGTGACCAGCAGCGCAGCGCCCGGCGTGGACCAGGCGGTGAGTACCGGCGTTTTGAAATAGAGCGACAGACCCCCGCTGGTGAGTGCCATGCCGATACCCAGGGCCCATAGCCATGAACTGATCTCGGCGGCGCTGGCGCCCGCGGCGGATGCGGCCTGAAAGATGATGGCAGCGGAGCTGGTGTAGCCCACCAGTACGGCGACAAATCCGGCTGAAATATGAGAGAGGCTAGGCGTAAAACGCATGATGCTTACCAATATGTTGAGCTGATGGCTTCGGTCGATGATTTTTGGCTGTTTATTAATCTGTGCGACTTATTAATGTTTGCGACAGGGAACGGTTATTCAGCGCCGCTGGCTTGGAAATGTCGGACGCTATAGCGCACAATATGCGCAAAGGATACGCTCGGACGTTATAGCGCACAATGGTTTTACTAGTCATTGCTTATATATTCAGTGCGCTTTTGGCAGGAGATGGCATGAAAGAACCCGGTCAGTACCTGGCGCAGGTGCTTAAACAGCGCCGCCAGGCCAAGGGATGGAGTCTGGATCAGACTTCCCGCAACACCGGCGTCAGCAAGGCGATGCTGGGGCAGATAGAGCGCGGCGAGTCGAGCCCGACGGTGGCCACGTTGTGGAAGATCGCCACCGGTTTCAATGCCGCCTTGTCGGACTTTCTTGAGCCTCCAGACATTGAGGATCAGGGAAGCGTGCGTCAGGCGGATGAGCTGCGCCACCAGCCGGCCGTGGATCAGATGCTGGTGGCGACCATCTTCCCCTACGATGCAGCGCTGGGTTTTGAAATGTTCGAACTGACCCTGATGCCGGGCTATACTCGCAGCTCTGAACCGCATGCGCCCGGCGTCATCGAGCATGTGGTGCTGCTTAGAGGCGAGATGGAACTGCTGATCGAAGGGCGCTGGAAGCTGCTGCTTGAGGGTGACGCCATCCGCTTTGCCGCCGACCGTCCACATGGTTATCGCAACCTTGGCCGTGAACCCGCGGTCTTTCATAACCTGATTCATTACCCTGCCTGATACCTCCGTCACGGAGCGATCGACATTTCCCGGCGTAGCGCGCCGGTTCGGAGCTGTTTTGAGTATTTCGCATTGGGGCCTGGCGCTGCTGATTGTGCTGGGCTGGGGGCTTAATTTCGTTGTTATCCGCTTTGGTCTTGATGAGCTGACGCCAATGCTGCTCGGCGGATTGCGTTTTCTGGTGGTAGCCATCCCGGCGGTATTCTTCATCAAGCCGCCGAAAATGCCGTTGAAGTGGCTTCTGGGGTATGGCCTCACTATCAGCTTCGGGCAGTTTGCGCTGCTGTTTACCGCCATGCATCTGGGGATGCCGGCAGGGTTGGCCTCATTGGTGCTGCAGTCGCAGATGTTGTTTACCATGATTTTTGCGCTGCTTCTGCTCGGCGAACGCTGGCATCTGCCACAGCTGATCTCCCTGGTGGTAGCGAGCATCGGCCTGGTGTTTCTGGCCAGCGCCACGCCAGCCACCGAAATGACTCTGGTTGGCTTTTTGCTGACAATTGCGGCCGCCGCCAGTTGGGGCTTGGGGAACATCGTTACCCGGCGCATTGGCCAGATGGACGGTGTCAATCTGATGAGTGTGGTGGTCTGGGGAGCGCTCATTCCACCGATCCCGTTTTTCCTGCTCTCCTGGTGGCTTGAGGGGCCGGAGATGATCTCGCAGAGCCTGGCCAGCGTAGGTTGGAAGTCGGTGGGAGTTCTGGTTTATCTGGCGACGGTCGCGACCTTGTTTGGCTACGGTTGCTGGTCGTTCCTGATGAGCCGTTACCCGGCCTCTACCGTGGCGCCGCTAACACTGCTTGTTCCTGTGGTTGGGCTGCTTGCCGCCTGGATTGTGCTGGGGGAGTCGTTGAGCCTGTCGCAGGGCATCGGCATCGTACTGATTCTGCTGGGTTTGATGATCAATGTGTTTGGCCAGAACTTGAGGCTTAAACGCAGGCTGCGTCGCATGGGGATCGATAAACCCGAAATTTGATCAATTAGTGAACACAGACTCCGGTTGCGGTGACTAAGATTTAGACACTGCTGTTGAGATCCGCCGCGCCTACTTTTTCAGTGGGTGTGGATTCGTAAACCTCCCAAACCGGAGTTTGCCATGCTGACAGGCTTTTTTGACCTGCCCTGGTGGGGCTATATCGCGGTCGTTCTGCTGCTGACCCACCTGACGATTGTTTCCGTGACCGTCTTCCTGCATCGTAGCCAAGCACATCGCTCGGTCTCCCTGCATCCTGTACCTTCGCACCTGATGCGTTTCTGGCTCTGGCTGACCACCGGTATGGTCACCCGCGAATGGGTGGCAATCCACCGCAAACACCATGCTCATTGCGATGCTGATGAGGATCCGCACAGTCCACAGGTGGAGGGCATCTCCAACGTGCTCTGGCGCGGGGCGGAGCTATACCGTGGCGCCCTGGATGATCCGGAGCTGCTGGCGCGCTACGGCAAGGGCACACCGGATGACTGGGTCGAGCGCAAGCTGTACAGCCGTTTTCCATACCTGGGCATCAGCTTGATGCTGGTGATCGATGTTCTCTGTTTCGGGGCCATCGGACTTACGCTCTGGGCGGTGCAGATGGTGTGGATTCCGTTCTGGGCGGCGGGGGTTATTAACGGCGTCGGCCATTTCCTCGGCTATCGCAATTTCGAGACCGGCGATGCGTCGCGCAATATCAGCCCTCTGGGGCTTCTGATCGGTGGTGAAGAACTGCACAACAACCATCATGCGGCACCTTCATCGGCACGACTTTCCTGTCGCTGGTTCGAGTTCGATATCGGCTGGTTCTATATCCGTTGCCTCTCCGCTCTACGTCTGGCGGAGGTACGCAGTGCCGGCATGATCAGGCAGCTTCCTCTGGCACCTGATGGTGCGCTTAATCGCCTCCAGTTGCTGCGCCTTTATGCCCGCCAGGTGGTGCTGCCGATTCTTAAGCAGGAGCGGCGCGCGGGCAGTCGTGCTACCCGTGAACTGCTGCGTCGCAGTCGCTGGCTGCTGCTGAGGGAGAAACATCGTCTCAACGCGGCGCAGCGCTCACGGGTGGATTCGTCGCTGTCACTGAGTACGCGTCTGGCCACGGTTTATGAATATCAGCATCGGCTGCGGGAGGTCTGGACGCTGCCGGGACGTTCCAGCGAGCGGCTGAGTCGGGCGCTGCATGACTGGTGTCTGGATGCAAAAAGCTCCGGCATCGCCGTGCTTGAGGAGTTTGCCGAGCGGCTGATGAGTGTGTCTCAGGTCAGCCGCGCGGCGGTCAGCTCGCGTTCTCTTTAGCCGTTTGGCTCTGTAGTGCTTGGCTCTGCATTGGTTGGCTTGGAAGCAGGCTCGGAGCTCTGGCTTTGCAGATACTCCGCCAGCTTCTCTTCCGCGCGGTCGCCAAACAAAATGACACAGGCTTCTCTCAGCCCGGGGGCGTCGCGCAGAGCGTCTTTGGGCACTACCTGAGCGATCTTGGAGCGGCGCCGCAGAAAGTCGTCCAGCCGGGTGACCATCTCCCGACGCGCCGCCATCTCTACCTCTCCGCGCAGGTACTCGGCGTTGTCGATCAACAGCTCGCCCCAGCTCGGGTTTTCCCGTATTCCCTCGAGCAGTTCCAGTGAACTGGCGCCATAACGACGCCAGAGGCGCGAGGTGAGTTTCTCGCTGGATGAGCCGGGTGTCATGCCATCCAGGTTCATCAGCCGCGCCTGGTGCAGATATTCCGCATAAACGCTTTTGTGGGGTTCGCCGTACCAGATCCGCTGGGCGTAGGGCAGGTCGATATCCAGCTTGCTGATGATCTCGCAGATCTCTTCGCCCACGTTGATACAGTCGGTCAGCTTGCCGCCGAAGATGCTCAGGTGACGCTGTTGCTCGTTCACATCGATGGCGTGTTTGCGTGACAGTTTGACCCAGTCCGCCTGTTTGCCCTCACCGTTGCTGACCGCCAGCGGTCGCACACCGCAGCGTTCGGCGATGATATCTTCCCGGGTCAGCGGTCGTGGCAGGTTGAGAAGGGCGTTGGCGTTATCGAGCACGAACTGTCGGTCGGCCTCAGAGACCTGGGCCTCGGCGCTCTCCACCTGGGTATCGGTGGTGCCGATACAGGTTTTCGGCCCCATGGGGATGACGAAAAACAGTCGGCCGTCGCTGGCAAAGAAGGTCAGGATGCGGTTGCTGTCGGTAAGCCGCTCGACGATCAGGTGGATCCCCTTGGAGAAGAGGTGCCGGTGCCGGGTGTTCTGGCCGCTGCCCTGGTTGATCTTGTCGGCCCAGGGGCCGCAGGCGTTGATTACCGCTTTGGCTTTTATCTGCAGTGTATTGCCGGACTCCAGGTCCTGGGCCCTGGCGTGCCAGAAACCGTCTGTCCAGGTCAGTTCCTGGCATTCCACGTAGTTGGCCGCGCTGGCGTCGTAATCCATGGCGCTGCGGATAAAGTTGAAGGTAAAGCGGGCATCATTGTCATACAGATAGCAGTCTGAATACTCCACGCCGGCCTGGGTAGCCGCCGTGTTGATGACCGGCTCACGAGCTTTCAGCCGGCTCGGCCCCATGATTTCCGGCAGCCGGGTCTTGCCCCGGCCAAACAGCCAGTAGAGCAGGGTGCCGGCATAGAGCATCCAGGGCGGTTTGCGAAAGCCGTTTTCCACCGAGGCGAGAAAGCGTATTTCACGCACGGTGGAAGGGTAGGCGCGCATTAACTGGTTACGGCTGCGGCAGAGTTTGTTAACCAGCAGATACTCGCCGCTCTCCAGGTACTTGATGCCGCCCCAGGCCAGGTTTGAACTGTTGGAACTGGTTTCTCCGGCAAAGTCGCCCCGGTCAATCAGGGCCACGCGGGCACCGCGAGCAGCCAACGCCGCCGCAGAGACGGCACCGTTGATGCCGCCGCCGAGAATCAATACATCGAACTGGCCCGATTGCAGACGCCCAATGTTGCGGCTTCTAAGACTCAAAATATGATCGCTCCCTGAAACTCTCTTTATTCCTCTGATTTCAATACACGCTTGATCGCATCGGCCCAGCCACTCAGCAGCTGTTGGCGCTGATCTACCGGCATGCCGGGCTCGAACTGGCGCTGACACTGCCAAAGCTCGGTGAATGCCTCAAAATCGCCATAGAGCCCCGCCTGGCGCCCGGCCAGATAGGCGGCGCCCACGGCGGTGGTCTCTGCAATCTGGGGTCGGATAACGGTAGTGCCGAGAATGTCCGCCAGAAACTGAAGCATCCAGTCGTTGGCCACCATGCCGCCGTCCACTCGCAACGTGGCGGGTGTAATGCCATCGGCTGCCATCGCCTTGAACAGATCGCTGGTCTGATAGGCCATCGCTTCCAGCGCCGCCCGGGCGATCTCGGCCCGGCCGCTGCCACGGGTCAGGCCGAACAGCGCACCACGCGCATCGGGTTGCCAGTAAGGCACACCGAGGCCGGTAAATGCGGGTACCAGGTAGACACCGTTATTGCTTTCGATGGAGCGGGCAAGTGTTTCGGTTTCGGCGGCGTTGCGGATGATCCCCAACTCGTCTCTGAGCCACTGCACGGCGGCACCGGCGACGAAGATAGAGCCTTCAAGTGCGTAGCTGGGTTTGCCATCAAGCTGGTACGCAACGGTAGTGAGCAAACGTTGCGAGGATATGACAGCTTCATCACCGGTATTGAGCAGCACGAAGCAACCGGTGCCGTAGGTGCTCTTGATATCGCCCTTGGAAAAACAGCACTGGCCGATACTGGCGGCCTGCTGGTCGCCGGCAACACCGAGAATCGGCAGCGACTGGCCAAGCAGCGAGGCGTCTGTGGTGCCAAAGTCGCCGGCGCAGTCGCGAACCTCGGGCAGCATGCTGGCGGGGATACGGAACAGCTCCAGCAGTCGCTCGTCCCACTCTCCCTGGTGAATGTTGTAAAGGTTGGTACGGCAGGCGTTGGTGGCATCGGTCAGGTGCGAGGCGCCGCTGGTGAGCTTCCAGATCAGAAAGCTGTCGACGGTGCCGAACAGCAGTTCGCCCCGTTCAGCCCGGGCGCGGTTGTCGGGGTTGTGATCCAGTATCCAGTTGAGTTTGCTGGCAGAAAAATAGGGATCCAGCAGCAGGCCGGAGCGTGCCTGCAGTTCCTCTTCGACACCCTCGCGCTTCAAGTGCTCACAGTAGTCGGCAGTACGCCGGTCCTGCCAGACAATGGCGTTGTAGACCGGCTTGCCGGTGCGTTTGTCCCAGACCACCGTGGTTTCGCGCTGGTTGGTAATGCCGATGCCGCAGATCCGGTAATCGTTCTCCCGCGCCCAGTCCAGCATTCGTCTGACCACGGTCAGTGAAGAGTGCCAGATATCCATGGGATCGTGCTCAACCCAGCCGTCGTGAGGATAGTGCTGGGGAAACTCCTGCTGTGCCGAAGCCAACTGGTTGACCTGGTCGTCGAAGAGTATGGCGCGGCTGCTGGTGGTGCCCTGATCGAGTGCGAGGATGCACTGCCTGTCCGTCATTCCTGGCTCCGTCCTGTTATGCTGAATGAATAGCTGAGCTCTTTTGATGAGCTCTTGGATAGTATTTCAGTATAGAAACATTGATCAAAGTGCCAGCCGCAAAGGCTGGGCTAGGGAGGCAATTTTGACTCAGGTTAACAATCTGCTGGCGAACCTGCCGGATGCATCGACAGCGGAGGTGTTCGAAGCGCTGGCCAGCGCCAAGGGTGTGGAGATCGAACGGATCGTCTCCCACGGGCAGAGCTCACCGGAGATCGGCTGGTATGAGCAGGACAGAAACGAGTGGGTGATGGTGCTGCGCGGTGCGGCGCGGATCGATTTCGATAGCGCCGACAGTTCGGAGTTGGGAAAGAGTGCTGAACTGAGGGAAGGGGACTCGCTGAATATCCCTGCAGGCTGTCGTCACCGCGTTGGCTGGACCACGCCGGATTTCCCGACCGTCTGGCTGGCGGTTCATTACCCGCCCGATCAGGATCCGTTCGACGAAGGTTTTTAAACCAGGCCTTATGCGCTGCGCTCAGCCCGGATTGCGGCGTCCGGGCTGAACAACGGGAATCTGCTGATCCGGACTCTCAGTGGTGCCTGCCGAGAGTTTGACGATAGCGTCGGGACCGTCCGGGTCGGTGTTGCTGAGCGCCCGATCCACACTGATCACCTGGTAGGTGAGCTCATCGATACGCATCGGCTGCCCGGCCTTGGGTAGCTCGGAGAAGCGGCACAGCTCCTCCTTTTTGTCCGCGAAGATCAATTTGACGGTCAGCATGGCAGGCTCCCTGCTGCAGAGCGGCCGGAATTACTTCTCCGGCGCGTGGAAATTGAGGTACAGGTCGATCAGTACTTCCGGGATCTGTTCGCACATCTCTTCAGACAGGGCGCGATCCTTGCGGATATCGGTGATCTCGCTGTCATCGAACAGCTCGGAGGCAACCATGATCGGCAGCAGCAGACCGGCTACCGCTTCTTCATCATCACCGAACCACTCTTCTTCACGCAGGAATACACCTTCCATGAACGACTGCGCCCAGAGAGTGATCTCCGCCAGCTCTTCGTCATCTTCGGTTTCCAGCGTCAGCTCGCAGGGCAGCAGAATTTCCTGATCGGAATATAGATCGCTGCCGATGGTGCGGTAGAGTTTGCGCAGCAGATCGAGCATCTGGCTCTTCTGGGCATCGGATTCCCACTTGGGTTCACCGTCAAACAGCAGCTCAAGCCACTCGCTTTCCGGTACATCGACCGGAGAGATATTGATCGCGCACAGCAGGCCGTGGGCGCTGATCAGGTCGAGAGCTTCTTCCGAGACGGCGGACGAAAACAGAAACTCTTCGAGGATATCCAATTCGTCTTCGGTGATAAGGGCGGTTTGAGCGGTCATGGGCGTGCATCCAGATAGATCGGTTTGCGGCCGATTCTACTCTCTAAAACCGCCTACTGGTACCGCTTTCAACCGCTTCTTTGCGCGCTCTGGATGACTTGAAGGTCCGCTTCGCGGATAATGCGCCGCATGATTGAGCGCGCACAGCAGATACTGGCCGAGGTATTCGGCTACGAGAGTTTTCGCCCGCCGCAGGACGCCGTTGTGGAGGCACTGCTGGCAGGTCAGGACAGCCTGGTTATCATGCCCACCGGTGGGGGCAAATCCCTCTGTTACCAATTGCCATCGCTGGTTCGCGAAGGCACGGGTGTGGTTATCTCTCCGCTGATCGCACTGATGCAGGATCAGGTCAATGCACTGTCTCAGCTGGGTATTCGCGCTGGCTGTCTTAATTCCTCGATACCGCTGGAACAGCTTCAGGCCACCGAGGCACAGCTGGTCGCCGGCGAGCTGGATATGGTGTACATCGCGCCGGAGCGCCTGTTGCAGCCGCGTTCGCTGGCGCTGTTTCAGCGTGCCAGGCTGTCACTCTTTGCGATCGACGAGGCGCACTGCGTATCCCAGTGGGGGCATGACTTCCGCCCCGAGTACATGCAGCTCAACCGCCTGCGCGAACTCTTCCCCGGTGTACCGCGAATAGCGCTGACCGCCACCGCAGACGCCCGTACCCGCCAGGAGATTATCGATCGCCTGGAGCTCACCGATGCCGCGCGCTTTATCCGCGGTTTTGACCGTCCCAATATTCGTTACCGTATCGGTCAGAAAGACCGTGGCCGTGAACAGCTGCTGCGTTTTCTGCGTGATGAGCACGCCCAGGATGTAGGGATTGTTTACTGCCTGTCGCGCAAACGGGTGGAAGATACCGCCGCTTGGCTCAGTGAACGTGGTTTTAATGCGCTGCCGTATCATGCGGGCCTGTCGCCGGAGCTGCGACAACACCATCTGCACCGCTTCCTCACCGAAGAGTCGATCATCATGGTCGCCACCATCGCCTTCGGCATGGGGATCGACAAGCCCAACGTCCGTTTTGTGGCGCACCTGGATCTGCCGAAATCGGTGGAGGCCTACTACCAGGAAACCGGCCGTGCCGGCCGTGACGGTGAGCCCGCCGACGCCTGGATGGTTTACGGTCTGCAGGATGTGATCTTCCTGCGGCAGATGCTGGAAGGCTCCCAGGCCGACGAGGTGCACAAGCAGGTTGAGCGGCAGAAACTGGAAGCGATGCTGGGCCTGTGTGAGATCACCAGCTGCCGGCGCCAGGCACTGCTGGCCTATTTTGGCGAACCGGATCATCAGCCCTGCGGCAACTGCGATACCTGCCTTGAGCCGGTGCCAGTCTGGGATGGCACCGAGGCTTCGCGCAAGGCGCTGTCTGCGGTGTTCCGCTGTGGCCAGATGTATGGCGTCAATTACATCATCGATGTGTTGCTGGGCGAGAGTTCCGATAAATCCCGCCAGCGCGGCCACGAGCAGCTGTCCACCTGGGGTATCGGCAAGGAGCTGGATCGTAACCAGTGGCGTTCGGTGTTCCGCCAGTTGGTGGCCCGTGGCTATCTGAAGGTGGAAGCCAGCCACGGTGCGCTGCAGCTGTCGGAGAGCTGCCGTGCGCTGCTGCGCGGTGAAGAAACCCTGGAGCTGCGTCGCGATCTGCGTACCAAAACTGCAGGGCCCAAGTTGTCTGGCGGCAAGAGCAAGGCATCCCAGCAGCAGCTGGATGCGGAGGATCATGCACTCTGGAATGAGCTCAAGGCGCTGCGTAAGCGTCTGGCCGATGAGCAGGATGTACCGCCTTACGTCATCTTCCACGATGCCACGCTGATGGAAATGGTGGTGTACCGGCCGCTGACGCCGGTGCAGCTGCGCCGCCTTAATGGCGTAGGTGAGCGCAAGCTGAACCAGTATGGCGACCCCTTCCTCGAGCTGATCGCCGAGCATCAGGCCGTCCCAGTGGATGACGGCGACAACCAGGCGGAAGAGACACTGATGCTTTACCGCAGTGGTATGACCGTGGAGCAGGTGGCGCGTCAGCAAAAGCTCTCGCCGAATACCATCTATAGCCATCTGGCCGCGGCGATTCGTAAGGGCGCTATCGGTGTCGATGAGGTGGTGGAACTTCCGGCGCCGGAGCGGCAGCAGATAGAGCAGACTATTCTTGAGCACCGCCGGCATAAAGGTGGCTCGCTGAAGGTGGTGCATGAAGCGCTCGCCGGTGCCTATGAATATGGCGTGTTACGCTGCATCGCCCAGGGGCTGGACCAGGCTTGATTAAGGGCACTTTTTGATGCGGCTAGAGCGGTGATGCAAGAGCTCTGGGCGGAGTATTCGCTTCCCGGGCTGTTCCTCAGTGCCTTTATCTCCTCGACCCTGCTGCCTGGTGGCTCCGAGGCGCTGCTGGCCTGGGAGGTTTCCCAACGCGGCGAGTGGCTGCTGCCGGTGCTGGTGGCCACCGCCGGCAATCTTCTCGGCAGCATGCTGACCTTTGTCATGGGCGTCTGGTTGCGCCGGCGTTATCCCCTTCGCATACTTTCAGAGCGTCACCGTCGTGCAGAGCAGCGTCTGAAGCGTTATGGCCCGGCCGCGCTGTTGCTCGCCTGGTTACCGATCATTGGCGATCCGCTCTGCCTGGTCGCAGGTTGGATCGGTTTTTCCTGGCGTAGCAGTGTGCTGCTTGTTGGGCTGGGCAAGCTGGCGCGATATCTGGCGGTGGCGGGTCTGATTCAGTTATGAAGCTGGGTGGCCTGATGCGGCGATATTCCATACTCGGTTGGTTGCGCGTGTTTCTCTTGCTGGTGCTGGTATTGATACTGGCGCTCTATCTGCTGCTGTCCAGCACCCGCAGTGTGGACTGGCAAAACCCGGTAGTGGTGCGCATCTACCCGATCAATGCGGATGGCGATGCGGTCACTCAGTCCTACGTAGAGCAACTGGACGATCGCAGCTTTGACGATATCGAGACCTTTTTTGCCCGCGAGGGTTATCGTTACCGCATCGGTTTGAGCGCGCCGGTCAGCGTCGATCTGGCGCCGTCCATCGATTCGCAGCCGCCAAAAACACCAACGCAGGCGAGTATCGTTGAAGCGCTCTGGTGGGCGATCAAGATGCGTTTCTGGGTCTGGTGGCAGGATGGCTGGCAGGCCAACGATGCCGACGTGCGAATCTTTATGAGTTTCTATGCGCCGGGTAATCCCCAGGGGCAGCAGCATTCGCTGGGGCTGCAGAAGGGTAATATCGGGCTGGTGAACGGTTATGCCGACCCTGAGCATCAGGGGATCAATAACTTTGTCGCCGCCCACGAGTTGCTCCACACCCTGGGTGCCAGCGATAAATACGATATGAAAACCGGCAAGCCGCTCTGGCCCGATGGCTTTGCGGACCCGGTAAAAGAGCCTCTGTTTCCGCAGCAACGCGCTGAGATCATGGGTGGTCGGGTGCAGGTGACGCCGGGTTGGTCGCTGCTGCCGCCAAGCTTGAGCCACGCTATTATCGGCTCGGCCACCGCCATCGAAATTGGCTGGCTGGGACCCGTGGCGATACGCTCGGAATCTGATTCACAAGCTGCCCCTCAATCTGCCCAGAGCTCTGCCGCCGAATAGCTGCAGTTGCCTGATCATCCTTACGCCAACACAACCGTGTTAGACAGGCGCGATTCGGTTATAATTTCGCCCCTTTCGATTTCTCGGCAATTGCCCTGGGCGATTTTCGAAGCGATCCGGTTAACCGATTCACTCAACTTTTTATCCAAGTACGGCAACCAGCATGCACAGCGAAAACCCAACCGAAGCGCAGGCGGAACAGCTCTCCGTTGAAGCGGAGCGCAAGCGCAAAACCCGCACGAACAAACTGCAGAAGCGTCTGCGCCGCGAGGTTGGTCAGGCGATCGAAGCCTTCAACATGATTGAAGCAGGCGACAAGGTGATGGTCTGCCTGTCCGGCGGCAAGGATTCCTACGCCATGCTGGATATCCTGATGAACCTGCAGAAAAGTGCACCGGTGGATTTTGAGCTGGTGGCGGTGAACCTGGATCAGAAACAGCCTGGCTTCCCCGAGCACATTCTGCCGGCGTACCTGGAAAAGGTCGGTGTGCCTTTTCATATCGTCGAGCGCGACACCTACTCCATCGTTAAGGAAGTGGTGCCCGAGGGTAAAACCACCTGCGGTCTCTGCTCACGCCTGCGTCGCGGCACACTGTACGGTTTTGCCGATGAGATCGGCGCCAACAAGATCGCGCTGGGTCATCACCGCGACGATATCCTGGAAACCTTTTTCCTCAACATGTTCTACGGTGGCAAGCTGAAGTCGATGCCGCCGAAGCTGGTTTCCGATGACGGCAAGAACATGGTGATCCGTCCGTTGGCCTACGCTCGCGAGAAGGATATCGCCGAATATGCGGAGCTCAGGGAGTTCCCGATCATCCCTTGTAACCTCTGCGGCTCGCAGGAAAACCTGCAGCGCCAGGTGATCAAGGAGATGCTGAACGGCTGGGACAAACAGCACCCGGGCAGGATCGAAACCATGTTCCGCTCGCTGTGCAACGTGGTTCCATCCCATCTGGCCGATACCGAACTGTTTGACTTTAAAGGTCTGCAGCTCGGATTCCCGCATGGCATCGTCGATCCGGACGCCCGTGCGGAGTTTCGTGCCGAATCAGACGAAGAAAACCAGAACGGAAACGGCGGCGTACAGACCATGGAGCGGATCGACGTGCTCTCGCTCTGAACCGTTAAATCCGTCTTAGCCATCTCAAGTAAACTTGTGCAGCAAGCGATGTAAGGATTCATTCTTCATGCCCAACGAACAGCAACAGCTTTTCCGTAATGCGATGTCTCAGCTCGCCGGTGCCGTCAACGTAGTGACCAGCGCGGGCGAAGGCGGTACCTGTGGCCTGACAGCCACCGCAGTCTGCTCTGTATCTGACAGCCCGGCCACCGTGCTGGTCTGCATCAATCGCGAAAGCGCCGTCAACGCAGTGATCCGTAACAACGGCCACCTATGCGTTAATGTCTGCAGCGCCGAGCAGCAGGAAGTCTCCTGTCACTTTGCCGGTATGACCGAGCTGAGCATGGAAGAGCGCTTTAAGCTCGATACCTGGGATTACGGCGTACTGAAACAGCCGCTGCTGCGCGGTTCACTGGCGAGCCTTGAAGGCCGTATCACCGATATCGCCGAAGTGGGCAGCCATTCTGTGTTCTACGCCGAGATCGACAACATCGTTGTCCGTGAAGGCCAGGATGCACTGATGTACTTCAACCGCAGCTTCAAGACACTGTCGGCTTGATAGCGCAAGCTACCAGTTGAACTGAAACGGGGACCGATTGGTCCCCGTTTTTGCTTTGGTTCTCAGCTATCCGCTAAATCGGTAGATAATTTTGTTTTTCAGTTCCTTTGAAGCCCGGTTTCGCCTGCTGGCGAGATAAGGTACTTGTGCGGACAAGTACCTTATCAATCCCAAACCGCCCCTACTGCTTGATCGGCTGCGCCGATTTCCCTGTGCTTCTCGCCTGAAAGAGCGGGAAAGGCTTTCTTTCAAAAATCAGTCGCTCCCTCGTCGCTCAAACAGCCTTTCCCTTGTTTCTCTTTCAGTCTGCGATGCTCGGCTGCGCAGAAGGGGAGTCACGGGTGCGCTCAGTAAGTTAGGTTGAAACCGAACCTGTAGCGCAAATGAAAACGGGGACCATCTGGCCCCCGTTTGTTTTATTGCTCGTCGTCTATGTTTTCCGCTTCAAGCCACATCGCATTGATGATGCCGAATGAGCAGGCTAGCAACACGCCGAGTATCCAGGCGAAGTACCACATAATCCGGTCTCCTCAGTAAGATGAATGATCGTTCTTGTTGATGACTTCCACCGACACCTTGGCCCACAGCGAGCGGTAGCACCACAGGGTGTAGAAGAGGATGATCGGGACGAAAACGATCGCCGCGTAGGTCATCACGTTCAGGGTCAGGTGGCTGGACGAAGCGTCCCACAGCGTCAGGCTGGAGTTGGGCTCCAGGCTAGACGGCATAACGAACGGGAACATCGAGAAGCCGGCAGTGAGGATGATACCCGCCATACCCAGGGAGCTGGTCAGGAACGCCCAGCCGTAACGGCGTGCACCCATTAGCAGGAAGGTGCCGGCGAGGCCGAGGAAGCCGATGACCGGTGCCAGCATGGTGGCCGGGTATGTGGAGTAGTTGGCTAGCCAGGCGCCATCGCCACGGATCACCTCTTTCGCCAGCGGGTTGGGCAGGGCATCGTGAGCCGGTGCAGAGACGATCTGGTAGCCGTCGATGCTGGAGCTCAGCCAGATACCGGCCAGGGCGAAGCAGGCCAGAGTCACCAGGGCGCAGATCTGACCCCAGGTGCGGGCGCGGTCGCTGACGCGGCCTTCACTGCGCAGCGCCACATAGACGGCGCCGTGCATCGACAGCATCGCCAGGCTGACCACGCCGCAAAGCAGGCCGAACGGATTCAGCAGGCCGAACAGGTTGCCGTCGTAGCTCGGGCGCATGAATTCGTCGTGCTGGAAAGGCACGCCGAGCAGCAGGTTGCCAAAGGCGACACCGAATACCAGCGCCGGCACGGCACCACCGATGAACAGGCCCCAGTCCCAGGAGCTGCGCCAGCGCGGATCGGCGATCTTCGAGCGGTAGTCAAAGCCCACCGGGCGGAAGAACAGCGCGAACAGCACCAGCATCATCGCCCAGTAGAAGCCGGAGAAGGCCGCTGCGTAAACCGCTGGCCAGGCCGCGAAGATGGCACCGCCGGCGGTGACGAACCAGACCTGGTTACCTTCCCAGTGCGGTCCTACGGTATTGATGACGACACGACGTTCGGAGTCGCTTCTGCCCAGAATCGGCAACAGGGCACAGGCGCCGAGGTCAAAACCATCGGTGACAGCGAAGCCGATCAACAGGACACCGACCAGGGCCCACCAGATCAGTTTCAACGTTTCATAATCGAATAGCATCTTAGTTACCTCTTCCTACTCAGGCGTTCACTGACGACTTGGCTGTGCTCGGAGCGGGCAGCTCGTCGTGATAGCGACCGGTATGCAGACTGCTTGGGCCTTTGCGGGCGAAGCGGATCATCAGGTACATCTCGATAATCGCCAGCACCGTGTAGAAGGCGACGAAGGCGATCAAACTGCCGATCAGGTCAGCCTCGGTAAGGCTCGATGTAGCGATAAACGTCGGTAGTACCTCACCAATCGCCCAGGGCTGACGGCCGAACTCGGCCACAACCCAGCCAAACTCAGATGCGATCCAGGGCACTGGCAGGCTGAACAGCGCCAGGCGCAGAAGCCAGGTTTTGTGGAAGGCAGTGCGGCGGGCGGTGAAGTAGAAGCTCAGGGCAAACACCATCAGCATCCAGAAACCGCAGGCCACCATGATGCGGAAGCTCCAGAACATCGGGAACGATGGCGGTACGGAGTTTCTCGCCGCCTGGGCGATCTGCGCTTCGGTGGCATCCGTCACATTCGGTGTGAACTGCTTCAGCAGCAGGCCGTAACCGAGATCGACTTTTACATCGTCGAATTCGGCGCGCAGTTCCGGGGTGTCCTCGCCGCCACGCAGACGCTCGAGCAGTGAGTAAGCGTGCATGCCGTTGCGGATACGCACCTCATGCTGGGCAACCAGGTCCTTGATGCCGGTGACCTCTTCATCGATGGAACGAGTAGCGATCAGGCCGAGCAGGTAAGGAATACGCACGGCGTAATCGGTTTCCATGGTCTCATCGTTGGGTATGCCGATCAGGGTGAAGTGGGCCGGTGCTTCAGAGGTTTCCCATTCCGCTTCGATGGCGGCCAGCTTGGCTTTCTGAACGTCGCCAACTTCGTAACCGGACTCGTCACCGAGCAGGATCACCGATAGTACGGCGGCCATACCGAAGCCGGACGCTACCGCGAAAGAGCGGCGGGCAAACGCCAGGTCACGCCCTTTCAGCAGGTAGTAGGCGCTGATACTGAGTACAAACATGGCAGCAGTACAGTAGCCGGCAGAGACGGTGTGCACGAATTTAACCTGGGCAACCGGGTTGAAGTAGACATCAGCAAAGCTGGTCATCTCCATACGCATGGTTTCAAAGTTGAATTCGCCGCCCACCGGGTTCTGCATCCAGCCGTTAGCCACCAGAATCCACATGGCAGAAAGGTTAGAGCCGATCGCCACCAGCCAGGTCACCATCAGGTGTTTCACCTTGGAGAGGCGTTCCCAGCCGAAGAAGAACAGACCTACGAAGGTGGACTCCAGGAAGAACGCCATCAGGCCTTCAATAGCGAGAGGTGCGCCGAAAATGTCGCCCACATAGTGAGAGTAGTACGCCCAGTTGGTGCCGAACTCGAACTCCATTGTCAGGCCGGTGGTGACGCCCAGTGCGAAGTTAATACCAAAGAGTTTGCCCCAGAACTGGGTCATATCCTTGTAAATCTGCTTTCCGGTCATGACATAGACTGACTCCATGATTGCCAGCATGAAGGTCAGGCCGAGTGTCAGTGGCACGAATAGAAAATGGTACAGCGCCGTGATGGCGAACTGTAGCCGGGAAAGATCAACGACGGATTCGGTGATCATCACTATCTCCTGAAGGCTTATAGATGACGCGGTTATTCACAGGATACACAGCAGCTAGCATGCCAGATGCAACTTAAAAACAGTGTTGCATTTGCGGCACTCTTGGAACTCCCGTGGTTACTGGAAAGTTGGATCTGAAATACTTCTTTATAGATAGCGTAGAACAAAAACAGAAGAGACAAAGTGTCACACCTGGCAGATAATGGCTGTCACATATGACAGTTAAGAGGCGGCAGATGCAGGCGGAACTTCATCTGATTACAAAGGAAATGACGGAGATACTTGAGGGTATTGCCGAACCGGCCACGTTGATCGGGCTGGATTACCGGATTCTGGCGACTAATGCCGCCTACCGGGAAATCTATGGCGACGACCGCCCGGTGCAGGATCGCCACTGCTACGAGGTATCTCACGGTTATCAGGTCCCCTGCGATCAGGCCGGTGAGTCCTGCCCGCTGAAGCTCTGCTCAAAGTCCGGCAAACGCCAGCGCATGCTGCACCTGCATACCACGCCTGCGGGGGAGGAACATGTGGATGTGGAGATGCAGCCGGTCCACAGCGCCTCGGGTCAGCTGGTCTGTTTCCTGGAGATCATGCACCGGGTGAAAGAAGCCAAGGCGCGTCCTGGTGAGCAGGAGGGGATGGTCGGGCGCTCGGAGTCTTTCATCCGCATGCTGGAGATGGTGCATCGCGCTGCGCCCAGCGATATCAGCGTGCTGCTGCTTGGTGAGTCCGGCACGGGCAAGGAGCTGGTGGCCAAGGCTTTGCATGACAGCAGTCTCCGTGCCGGCAAGTCCTTTGTCACCGTGGAGTGCTCTGGGCTCAGTGAATCTCTGTTTGAGAGCGAGCTGTTTGGTCACGAGCGCGGCGCCTTCACCGGCGCCGTCAGCCGTAAGCGCGGTCTTGTGGAAGCTGCGCGAGGTGGCACTCTTTTTCTTGACGAGATTGGCGAAATACCGCTGCCACAGCAGGTAAAGCTGTTGCGTCTGATCGAAACCGGCGTCTATCGGGCGGTGGGCAGCGTTGAGCCTCAGCATGCCGATGTGCGCTTGGTCTGCGCAACACACAGAGACCTGAAAGCGATGGTCGAGCGTGGCGAGTTTCGACGTGACCTTTATTACCGTATAGCACCTTTTCCCATTCCTCTGCCCAGCTTGAAACAGCGTATCGATGATCTGCCGCTATTGATCGAAGTGCTGCTGCGTCGGCTGCCGCAAGGCGAGGGTGTCAGCATCAGTCGTGCGGCGCTAAAGGTGCTGATGAGGTATGACTTTCCCGGCAATATCCGGGAGTTGAGAAATATTCTTGAGCGCGGCATCCTGTTGGCCGATGACGGGGTCATCGGTGTGGATCAGCTGCCGCCAGAATTGCTGGTGAATGGACCGCTGATTGCCGGTGAGGCGCAGTCCGCAGCTCAGGCCTCGGGGTTGACTAATGGGTCGGTGATTCCTCTGGATGCGCTGGAGGATAACTACCTGCGCCAGGTGGCGGCGCGTTTCCCCGGAGAAAATCGTGATCTGGCTGCGCTGCTGGGTATCAGTGAACGCACGCTTTATCGTAAGCTGCGGCGTCTGAAAATCGGTGCTGGATAAAGGATACAGCCATGTTGAAATCCAGAATGCTGCGGGTGTTCGCGCTGGCGCTGGCGATGCCGGGCGCTGCCAGTGCGGACCTGCCGGAGCTGTTCGGTAATCTGCAGATCCCGTCGACATTACCGTCGATGGTGGAGGATTCGGCTGATCTGATTATCCAGGTGCCCAGGCAGGTCGACCCGGCCTCTCCGGTGCCGATACGGATTCGCGTGCTGCAATCGCCGGTGGCTGCCATTACGCTGCTCAGCGATGCTGTAGACCCGGTACAGCTGGCCAGTTTTGACCTGCAGCCTGGTATGGATGCGCAGGTGGCCACTCGGTTTATGAGCGCTGAGGTTGCCGGTGTGATGGTCGTCGTGCGTACGGCGACAAATCGTATCTTCGCCGGGCGCCGCACCTTCGAGCTGGTACCGAAAACCGCGCCGTTACTGGCTTTGGCACCGGACGCCCAGGCATCCGGCAGCACCGTTTCTATAAAGAATGCTCCTGCGGTATCTGCAGCAGCTTCTTCTACTGTTTCTTCTGCCGAGCCTGCTGAGGAGTCCTCTGCAGCATCCTTGGTTGAGAACGCGCCGGATTCACTGGCGCTGCGGCTGGATGCGGTAGTGGTGCGTGATGATTCTGTCCGCGTCACCCTGCGTAGCGCCGAACCGCTGGTGCGCCGCATGCAGCATCAGGCGATTCGGGATCCACAAAATCCGGTCACCCGGTTTGAGTTGAAGCACAAGGGACGTGTACTGGTGAGCGCAGATCTGGACGCCGCCATGTGGAGTGACCCGTTTTTCAGTTTCAGTTTCGTCGGCGGCAAGCCGGGCGACAGCCTGACACTGAGCTGGGCACATGCAGATGGGGAGCAGGGAGAGCTTCAGACGACCATTCAGCCCGCAGCCTGACGTGGCGGGCTTTTAGCGCTGTTGCCTTTTTGATATTAATTACCGACTATTTTTAAGGAGAAGGCTTTGATGCGTAGCTTAACGCTGATAGGCTGCTGTTTCGCTTTGTTCCTGGCAGGCTGTGTGCCAGGTAATGGGCAGCCGGGTGCGGCAGCGGGTGGTGATGGTGCAGCGGCAGAGCCGCAGGCAGCTCTCAATGCAAAACCCGACGCAACTCTCGATGCAACACCCGATGCAAGAGCGCAGGCACCCGCTGAGACGCCCCGAGCCGCAGCTGATGGCTCTGAAGGCGCATCCGCAGGTGGATCTGCCGGATCTCTGGGCAACCAGCTGGATCAGTTGAATGGTCGCCTGACCCTGGTGCAGGAGCAGCTGATGCAGCTCAGGGCCCAGGTTCAGCAGCAGGGAGAGCTGAATCAGATGGTGCTGACCCGCCTGCAGCAGATGCCGCAGCAGTCAGCCAACTCTCAGGATGCCCTCGCCGCTATGGATGCCGAGGGGGCCTCATCGGTTGATGGCAGCCAGGTTGATGCTGCAATTGCACAATTGCTGCAGACGGTCAATGAACTTGGTCTTTCCAGCAATAGTGATCTCTATGGCGTGGCTACCACCTATACCTCTAGAGGGGTATGGGTATTGATCCGCTATCGGCGTGATACTGGCGAAACCTGGCTTGCCGACCAGGGCCGTTGGGCGGCGCTGGATGAGGAGGGGTACCCCGCGGCTTCCAGTTATGAAGTTAAGCTGCAGCGGGCCGACCAAGACCTCAAAGGCTACGTGGCAGTAAGGATAGATCGCAATACAGGTGAAAGCTGGTGGTTGAATGACCGGCGTTGGCAGAGATACGAATGAGCACGCAACACTCCATTGAAGACCTGATCCGCCTGTTTAACGGCCTGTTCCTTGGTAGCTACAACACCGAGCTGGTAGCGGGCGACGATGAGCCGGTTTATCTGCCCGCAGACGCGGCAAATCCGCATCATCGAATCATCTTCGCTCATGGGTTTTTCGCCAGTGCACTGCATGAAATTGCACACTGGTGTGTTGCAGGTGCGAAAAGGCGTACACTGGAAGACTTTGGTTACTGGTACAAGCCGGACGGGCGTACTGCGATGGAGCAGGAAGAGTTCGAGCGGGTGGAAGTGCAGCCTCAGGCCTACGAGTGGATTCTGTCCGAGTCGGCTGGGCATCGCTTTAACTTCAGCGCCGATAATCTATCGGCGGGTCTGGGCGCCAGCAACCAGTTTATGCAAAACGTACATGCAAGGGTACTTGATCTGTTGGAGCGCGGTTTGCCTCCCCGGGTTGAGGCTCTATCGTCTGAATTGCGTGCGTTCTACGGAACGCCGCCATTGAACGCCGAAAGATTCGCGCTTGAGCGCCATCTTCCGGCAGGAGAGGCTGCATGAGAAACCTTAAGATCAAGGCGACGCGCTGGCAGGAACAATCCCTGCCTGCGGATACGAAGCGCGAGACCTTTGCGTCTTCGTCGTTGCCGGACAATCTGGTGGATCACTCCATCTGTCGTTCCGATAGTTTTCTCTACCACCGTCTTGGCATCCAACAGAACGGAGAACAATCCTGGTATCTCTACGCGCTGTCGTTAACCGGGGAACCTTCGCTTTGGGTTCTGGGGGTTTTTGATACGCCGGGCCAGGTGGACTTTTTCCTCGCGCTGCACAGTGATAATCCGCTCAAGGTACCGGGCCTGCGTCAGCTTGAGGCGGGTGCTGGCTGGCTGCGGATTAACGACGCCGGTGAGCTGGCGTATCCACACTACAGCGGCGTGTATCAGGTGGGCCTGAAAACCTACCGGGTAGCAGCAGTGGTCAGCCAGCCGGGCATCTATACCGCCAGCTATGGTGACCGCGATCACACCGAATATCTGGGCGAAGCCTCTGAAAAAGAGATCTGCCTGCTGCTTTACAGCCATTTCGACAGTCGCCTGCGGGGCTGCAAGCTCTGCTGAGGTGAGCGCTTATCTGCGTTGAATCCTGATGAGTCTGGGCCTGACCGGGCAGGGTGCCCGGTCGGGTTTGATGATGAGTTGTCCGCTAAATCTGTGTCTCAGTTTCCGCCTTGGTGCATCTGGTGGCCCATCGGCATGACCGGCTGTACCGGGATCTCCAGCGCCTCGCTGCTGCCATCTGAAAACTCCAGTGTCAGATCGATCTTGTCTCCCGCGGCCAGGTTTTTCTCCAGGCCAATCAGCATCACATGCAGGCCGCCGGGTTTCAGGGAGACGCTCTCGCCTGCCGGCAGTTCAATGCCGTCGATACGACGCATCCGCATCACGCCTTCGTCCTGAATATGGGTATGCAGCTCTGCAACGCCGGCCACGCTGGTGGTCGCGCCGGTCAGAGTCAGCGCGGCATCGCCCTTATTGGTGATCTGCATGAAGGCGGCGCTATTGGGCTGGCCGGGAGGTACTGCGCGGGCGTAGGCGTCGTTAATGCTGACATCTGCTGCAAAGGCGGGTGTGGCCAGCATGCTCAGGAGCAGCAGGGGGGCAAGGGCTTTCATCGTTCCAGTCTCCAGTTTTTATCCGCGAAGAGGGGGGCTTCGCCGGCTTATTCGTTGAGCAGACTTTCCAGTCGGTTTTTGACTTCGCCTGGCTGCACGCCATGATTGAGCAGACCGGCGAACTCGCCGTTGCGGTCGATCAGGTAGAGCCGGGATGAGTGATCGACGGCATAACCCAAGGCGGAATCTTCGAGCTCTACCTTGCGGTAAAAGGCACCGTACTGGCGCACCACCTTGTCGATCTCTTCCGGGGTGCCGGTAAGGCCGATCAGGCGGTCGGAGAAAAAACGGGTATAGGTTTTCAGCTTTTCCGGGGTGTCCCGCTCGGGATCAACGCTGATGAAGATGCCCTGTACCTGGCTGCGTTCTGTTTCATCAAGCTGGTTTAGCCCCTGGCTGAGTATTGCCAGTGATGTAGGGCAGACATCGGGGCAGGATGCGTAGCCGATATAGAGTACGGCGACCTGGCCGTGAAAGTCGGAAAGCGATACCGGCCCGTCAGCGGAGGTAAGGGTAAAGTCGCCGCCGATCTTTTGGCTGCTGATGCGATTGTCTGCAGGCGCCGGTTTGAGCACAAAAGCGGTGATCATTCCCGCCAGCAGGCAGGCGCTGAGGATCAGTAGTATTCGAAGCGTACGCAGCTGTTTCATCTTATTTGGCCTCGAAATCGAACCAGGTCCTGTAGCTCTTATTTTCCGTTTCTATCAGTATCAGGGCGCGCCATATCATGCTGCCGGTGGTGCAGACGGCAAGCTGGGTTTCGCCTTGCCAGAGCTCTGCTGCGGCGGGCTGCAGTTCCGTCTGGTTAAGCCCCATATACATATCGCGTCCTTCCAGCGAAAGGCTGACCCTTGTCGGGTTGATCCCCTGGGTTGTCAGACTGGCTGTCATCGGGCTGGCGGAACTGGGCGGCCTGGGCGTCAGTTCAAACGTCAGCTCAATCCCATCCTGTCTCAGCGTACACTGCCCCTGTGCAATATCGCAGGTAGGCGGCGTCAGTTCGATCGCTTCTGGCGTTTCGGGTGTCAGCAGCTTGGGAAGCGCCACAACAAAAAACAGGGCCGCGCAGAGTGTGATTGCCAGCGGCAGTATAAGCCGCAGTCCACCCTTGGCGGGAGATGTTTGCTGTTCGTCCATGGGTACGCAGTCTAGGTCAGTAAGAGTTGAGGAAGAAGTGGCATATTGTCGCATTGGCGCTGTCACGAAAGCCAATGCGGAGAGGCAGTGGGGGTAGCGTATCAGCTCAGGTCGAAGCCGAAATCGAGCTGTTCTTCGCCGGTGACGCAGCGGCGGAAGCCCTGTTTGCGCTGTTCACGGTTGATCTGCAGCATCATCGCGCGGGCGGCCTGGCGTGAATCCACCAGGGTATGACTCTGGTGGCTGGCAAGGCTGTTACCCCAGCACTGTTCCACAACCCAGTCTCCGACCAGGTCGCGGTAGATCCGGATGACCCGGTAGTCACTATTTTTCTGCCAGCGAACGATCAAGGAGGGTTGTTTCCGCAATATTTCCAGAGCTCTATAATGGCGCGGAATTGAGCCTGAAACCCAGCTGTTTGTAAAGACCGGAGGCCCCTGTGAACGGCAGACTGAAGATAGTAGCGGACGAGAATATTCCGGCCCTGGAACCTCTGTTCGCTGAGCTTGGTGACCTGGTCAGGTTGCCGGGCCGTTCCATGAGTGCCAGTGACCTGGCGGATGCAGACCTGCTGCTGGTGCGCTCGGTGACTGCAGTGAACGCCGATCTGCTGGCCGGCAGCCCTGTCGGCTTTGTCGGCACCGCCACCATCGGTACCGATCACCTGGATATCGGGTGGCTGGAGAATAAAGGAATTCAGTGGTGCAGTGCTCCGGGTTGCAACGCCGACTCGGTGGTCGAGTATGTGCTCAGCGTCCTCTGGCATCTGGCCGATGAGCAGGGCTTTGATCCGCTGTCGCGCAGCTTCGCCGTGATTGGCGCCGGTAACGTCGGCGGTCGTCTGGTGGAGCGTTTGCGCGCGCTGGGAATCAAAGTGCTGGTCTGTGATCCGCCGCGGGCGGACAGGGAGGGGCCTGAGGGCTTTGTATCTCTGGACCAGGCGCTGGCTGAAGCGGACTTTATCTCGATGCATACGCCGCTGGTGCGCGATGGCGAGCATCCGAGCTACCACCTGCTGAATGGCTCCAACCTCGACAAGATCCGCCGGGGCGCCATTCTGCTCAACGCAGGCAGGGGGCCAGTGATCGATAACCTGGCGCTGGAGGCGTTTATGCAGCGGCGCTCTGATGTCAGCCTGGTGCTGGATGTCTGGGAGCATGAGCCGGCGGTATCGCCTGCACTAGCCCGCCACTGCCGTATTGCCACACCGCATATCGCGGGCTATTCGCTGGATGGCAAAATCCGCGGCACCTGGATGCTCTACCGCGAAGTCTGTCGCTGGCTGGGGCGTGAAGCGGTGCTGCCGTTTGAATCGGTATTGCCGATGCCGCAGGTGGAGCGGATCTGTTGCAACGGCTACCTGTCGCCGCTTAAGCCTATCGCCTTGACCTACGACCCCTACCGCGATGACAGGGCGCTTCGCGCCACGCTGGTGCTGCCGGAGGCGGAACAGCGCCTGGCGTTCGATCGGCTGCGCAAGGAATATCCGGTAAGAAGGGAGTTCTCCAGCCTGGAGGTGGAAGGGCTGGAGGATGAAAGCCAGGCCGAATTGCTGAGTGGCCTCGGTTTCAGGCGCCCGATGGCGTAAGCTTGGCGGTTTGGATCAGAAATAGCGCGACATTATATGGCCAGATATCAACCCGAGCTGGAGGGAACCAGCCTCAAGACCCTTACCGAGCTGCGGCCTCGTATCGGTGAGCGAGTGCGGTTGGAGATGCGCTCGCCGCGTGGGCGCTATCTGGTGCAGTTGATAGGCTTTCGCGAAAACGGCTCGGTGATTGTTTCGGCGCCACGGGGCTCGGGTACACCTCTGCTGGTGAGCGAGGGCGCGATGCTGACCGTGCGCCTGATGACTGGCAACTGGGTCTGCGCTTTCGACACCCGTCTGATTCGCATCCAGAACCAGCCCTATCCTCAGTGGCATCTGGCCTGGCCGCAGCAGGTTGATGCCCAGCGTGTGCGCCATCATACCCGGGTGCCGGTGAATCTTCGGGTGTCCGTCGACAGGGATGATGTCGACGCGCTGAACACCGACTTCCCCGTCGCGGCCTGCTGCACCGATATCCATGTTGCTGGCGCCTGTCTTGAAGCGAACCGAATCCTGGGCTGTAGCGGCGATAAGATTTTTGTGACGGCGCGACTGTCGGTGAGCGGCATAGATCACGTGTTGCTGGCGCCGGCGATCATCCGCAGCGTCTATGAAGCCGAGGGCGGGCCGTTCAATGTTATCAGCCACGGTGTCGAGTTCGTCGATCTGGAGGAGGAGACTCATCTGATCCTGGCGAGCTTTGTTTACCAGCAGTTCCTGGTGGAAACCGGCTACCTGGCTCAGGAGGAGAGTTAATGACATTTACCCTTGGGCTGGTGGTGAACCCGCTGGCAGGGCTCGGCGGCAGCGTTGGTCTCAAAGGCAGTGACGGTGCCGAGACGGTGGCCAAGGCGCTGGCGCTGGGAGCAGAAGCCAAGGCCCCTGAGCGAGCGATGACCGCTTTGCAGGAGTTGGTCGGCCTCGATTTTCGCTTGATCACCTGGGCTGGCAGTATGGGGGAAGACTCCGCTCTTGCTGCCGGTTTTAGTCCCGAAGTCATGGGGGTGGCAGCTCAGCAGCCGTCGACGGCGGCGGATACCGAAGCGGCAGCCGTTACGCTGGCGGAGCAGGGTGCAGATCTGATTCTGTTTGCCGGCGGTGATGGCACGGCGCGAAACATCTGTGCAGCTGTGGCCGAGCGTTGCCCTGTGCTGGGGATTCCCGCCGGCGTGAAGATCCACTCTGGTGTCTACGCGATTACGCCGAAGGCGGCGGGTGAGGTAGCCGCCATGCTGATTCGCGGCGAGCTTGTCACACTGTCCAGCGGCGAGGTACGCGATATCGATGAAGAGGCGTTCCGCGCCGGCAAGGTTCGGGCGCGTTATTACGGTGAGCTGCTGGTGCCCAGTGAGCATCGCTACCTGCAGCACGTGAAGAATGGTCAGCGTGAAGATGAGTCTCTGGTGCTGGATGATATTGCCGCCGACTTCGAAGAAAGCATGCAGCCCGGTGTGCGTTACATCATGGGCTCAGGCTCGACCGTGGCGGCGATCATGGAGCATTTGGGGCTGGATAACACGCTGCTGGGTGTGGATCTGATTCAGGATGGCGAACTGATCGCATCTGACTGTACAGCCAAGCAGTTGCTGGAGCTGACCGAAGGCGTGGAAACCCGGGTGGTAATCACGCCGATCGGCGGCCAGGGGCATCTGCTGGGGCGTGGCAATCAGCAGTTGAGCCCGGAGCTGATGCGGCGAGTGGGGCGCGAGGCGCTTTACGTGGTCGCCACCAAGACCAAGATCAAGGCGCTGGATGGGCGGCCTCTGCTCATCGATAGTGGCGATTCAGCCCTTAACGGGGAATTCTCAGGGCTAATTCCTGTCCATACTGGATATCGCGACGCGATTCTCTACCGTGTTGCGTAATTGAGAAGCGTTTGTTTCTAGAAATGGCACGACTTTAGTCTATCTAAAATGTTAAAGTGTCGTTCTATTGATACGTTTTATGCGTGTTTGCGAATATACGAAGCTCAAGCGGGGAGAAATAGTTGTCTGTTGTCCTGAAGCAGAAGCGAGAGATCAAAGTCTATGTCCGGATGCATGACGGCAGTCGGCAGCTGGGTAATGTCTTTTTGGGCCCCGATGAGCGCCTGCAGGACATACTGAACGACGATCGGATGTTTCTACCGTTGCAGGTGGACGACCAGAGCTCCCTGGTGATGCTATCCAAAAGGTATATTCAGCAGATCGAGGAAGTGCGCCCTGAGACGGTTAAGCGTCGCAACGACGAGGTGTACAACCATGCCGGTCAGCGACGTCCGGAGCCAAAGCCTGAAGCGGTGAAGGAAGAGGTCAGAGCGCCAAGGGCACTTAACCTGGAGCTGGATGACTTTAAGCCTGTGGTTCCCAAGAAAAGCTGATCGAGACACTGGAATAAAAGAAGGCCCGGCGATTGCCGGGCCTTTTTGTTGTTGCGTGCTGAGCGCGCAGCTTAAGTCTTAGCCGCGCTGCTTGAGTGCGGCGATGCGGTCATCCAGCGGGGGGTGGCTGGCGATCAGTGCCATGAAGCCCTGTTTCAGGTTGCCGTTAATACCAAAAGCGTTGAGCTGCTCCGGCAGTTCGTCCGGCGCGCCGTACTCCGCTTTCAGACGCTGCAGCGCGCCGATCATGGCGCCGGTGCTGGCAAACTCTGCACCGGCCTCGTCGGCACGAAACTCACGACGACGGCTGAACCAGGCCACGATGACTGATGCCAGAATGCCGAAGATGATCTCAAATACGAAGGTGGTGATGTAGAAGCCGATACCGACGCCGCCACCGTTGTCTTCACCGCGGCGCAGGAAGGAATCCACGGCGTAACCGACGATACGGGCAAAGAACATGACAAAGGTGTTCACCACGCCCTGAATCAGGGTCAGGGTCACCATATCGCCGTTGGCCACGTGGCCGATCTCGTGGGCAAGTACTGCACGTACCTCTTCCGGGCGGAAGCGCTGCAGCAGGCCGGAGCTGACCGCAACCAGGGCGTTGTTCTTGTTCCAGCCGGTGGCGAAGGCGTTCGCCTGCTGTGCCGGGAAAATACCAACTTCGGGCATGCCTACACCGGCTTTTTCTGCCAGCTCGGCCACGGTTTCAAGCAGCCAGCGTTCGTCAGCGTTGCGCGGCTCTTTGATCAGCTGGGTGCGTGTACCCATCTTCGCCATGGTTTTCGAGAGAAACAGGGATATGAATGATCCCGCGAAGCCGAATACGGCACAGAATACGAGCAGAGATCCATAGTCCAGGCCGCTGCCTGCCAGGTAGGAGTTCACTCCCAAAAGGTTGAGTGTGACGCTGGCAACCAGCAGGACCGCCATGTTGGTGGCCAGAAACAGTAAGATTCTCATCATGTTGTGTTGGGTTCCCATAAATGACTGTGTTTTGACACAGGAAATTGTCCTGACTCTTTGATAAGGGCGGTCGAGCAAAGTTTCAATATAGGGGTGGCATTTATATAATGCGCCCCTTTTTTATCGCCGGAGAATCTGCGTGCAGCGTGCTGTTGAATCTGTCATCGAGCAACTGGAGCTTGCCAGCGGGCAGGTGCGTCGCCTGTTTCATGGGCGTGGCGGCGGTGCGCCCGGTCTTGAATGGCTGGTGGTGGATTATCTGCCGCCGGTGGCGGTGATCCGTGCCTATACCGATGAGCTGCCGGAGCCGGTTGATAGCCTGGTCGGGGCCCTGGTGGGAGCCGGTGTTGAAGCCGTTGTGCTGCAGTTGAGAGGGCGTGGCAGGTCCGCGCAAAGCGAGGTGCTCAGCGGCGAGGTTGCAGACAAGCTGGTGGTTGAAGAGGCCGGTCTCAAGTACCAGGTGAGGCCGCTGCAGAATCAGAATTCTGGCCTGTTTCTCGATATGCGTCCGGGGCGCGACTGGGTGCGCGAGCATGCACAGAACCGCAGGGTGCTGAATCTTTTCTCTTATACCTGTAGCTTCTCGGTGGCCGCCATGGCCGGAGGCGCCGAGTCGGTGCTCAATATCGATATGAGTTCAGGGGCGCTGGCGACCGGTAGGATCAATCATCAATTGAACTCTTTACCGACTAAAACAGTCGGATTTATGGCCGTTGATCTGCTACGCTCCTGGGGGCGCGTGCGCAGGCATGGGCCCTTTGATCTGGTGGTGATCGATCCACCGAGTTTTCAGCCTGGCAGCTTTGTTGCTGAGCGGGATTATCGCAAAGTGCTGCGCCGCCTGGATGAGTTTGTGGCGGGCGGAGGCCAGGTACTGGCCTGTCACAACGATCCGGCGCACAGCGAACAGTTTCTTCGCGAGTTGATGGAGCAGGAAGCCCCAGGCTTCAGTTTCCGTCAACGCCTGGCCCAGGCGGAGGATTTTCCGGAGATGGATGCGGAAAACGGGCTGAAGGTGTTGCTTTACCAAAAGGATATGTAAGTGGAATTGATCTGTATTGATATTGAGGCAAGCGGCCTTGGTCCGGATTCTTACCCGATCGAGGTGGCCTGGAAATGCGACATCAGCGGTAACAAGGATGAATTTTTAATCGATCCGGCATCGGTAGAAGGCTGGGATTACTGGGATGAGTTTGCTGAGGAGTTGCACGGAATAGGGCATCACCAGCTCGGCAGTGAAGGGATTTCGGCAGCGCAGGCTTGCGAACGCCTGAATGCGGAGTTGGCAGGAAAGACCCTGACCTGCGACGCCTATGACTTCGACCTGTTCTGGCTGACGCGTCTGTTTGAGTCGCAGCAGCAGCCGATGCTGTTCAGTATTCAGGGAATTGAGCGTTTGCTGACTCCTCAGCAGTGCGAGGCGTATCGTCTGAATACGAGGTTTCGTCGCCATCGGGCATTAAGAGATGTGGAAGATGAGCTTGGCGCGATTCGCCAGCTACTAAAAGAGGTCGCCTGAAGGCGGCCTCTTTGGTTTTCAGGCCTGAAAGGTTTCCAGATCAGGTCAGAGGTTGGCGACCTGGCTTTCAATGACGCCGCGGATCTCTTCATAGGGTTCCACGTTTTCCGGGAAGAAGAAGAGTTTGTAGTACTGACGCTCCACCACCTGATCCTGGCCTTTTGCCCGGTCGTTGTGAGAAGCGTAGAGGTAGGTCATCTGCACGTGTACGACGCGGGTGTTGACCGGCAGTTCGAACTCGTGACCTTCCAGGTCGTACCGGACCTTGCGCTCCTTGATGGTGTAAAAGGAGGCCTCGGCGATATGGTCCGCATTCAGCAGAAAGTTTGAGGTGACTGGCACGAGACGGCGCTTTTCCAGGCCGTTGTGCTCCATATATATGCCCAGGTTCTTCTTGATCTTTATAAACATCCCATGCTCCTGTCGTGCCTGTAAATGCCGTATATGAACTTTCTAATATTTAGCATATGTCAGAACAATGACACGGAAGTTTCAGTCTGGCCACTGAAACTTCCATGGAATGGGATGCTCGGGCTGGCTGCCCGGGTTTGCTGTTCAGCTTACTGTTCGGCTTACTGTTCGTAGGTGCGCAGGAAGTTACCGATACGCTCGATGGAGTCGGTGAGCAGGTCTTTGCCGGGCAGGAACACCAGTCTGAAGTGCTGGGTGTCGGGCATATTGAAGCCGCTGCCCTGCACGATCAGCACCTTCTGCTGCATCAGCAGATCCAGCGCGAACTTCTCGTCGTTGTGGATAGGGTAGCGCTGCGGGTCCAGTTTCGGGAACAGGTACATCGCGCCCTTGGGCTTAACACAGGATACGCCGGGGATGGCGTTAAGCATTTCCCAGGCGAGATCGCGCTGATCGCGCAGGCGGCCGCCCGGTACCAGCAGCTCGTTGATGCTCTGGTAACCGCCGAGGGCGGTCTGGATGGCGTGCTGCGCCGGAACGTTGGCGCAAAGGCGCATGTTGGCCAGCATGTCCAAACCCTCGATATAGTCGCGGGCGGTGTGTTTGGGGCCGCTGACGATCAGCCAGCCGGAGCGGAAGCCCGCTGCGCGATAGGTCTTCGACAGGCCGTTGAAGGTCAGGCAGAGCACATCATCCGCCATCGAAGCGAGCGAGGTGTGCTCGGCTTCATCGTAAAGAATCTTGTCGTAGATCTCGTCGGCGAACAGGATCAGCTTGTGCTCACGGGCCAGCTCGATGATCTGTTCCAGCAGCTCCGGCGGATAAAGCGCGCCGGTCGGGTTGTTCGGGTTGATAACGACGATGCCGCGGGTACGGTCGGTGATCTTGCTGCGCATATCCTCGATATCGGGATACCAGTCCGCCTGCTCGTCGCAGTGATAGTGCACGGCGTTGCCGCCTGCCAGGCTCACGGCGGCCGTCCAGAGCGGGTAATCCGGCGCCGGGATCAGTACTTCGTCATTGTCGTTAAGCAGCCCCTGCATCGACATGACGATCAACTCGGATACGCCGTTGCCGATATAGATGTCATCGATAGAGACGTTGGCGATACTCTTGCGCTGGCACTCCTGCATTACCGCCTTGCGGGCAGAGAAGAGGCCCTTGGAGTCGCAGTAGCCCTGGGCGCTGGGCAGGTTGAGAATCACATCCTGGACGATCTCTTCCGGCGCGTCGAAGCCCCAGGGCGCGGGGTTGCCGATGTTCAGCTTTAAAATCCGGTGACCTTCATCTTCCAGGCGCTTGGCTTCCTGCAGTACCGGACCACGAATGTCGTAGCAGACATTGATGAGCTTGTTCGATTTTCGGATTGCTGGCATCGTTTGTATCGATCCTGAAACGGGCGGTTTGGGCGGCACGGCGCCGCTGTGTTTCGTCCCCCGAAGTGGGGCTGAGAAAAGGCGCTAATAATACGCCCTGGCGTGAGGCTTCACAATTGAGTCTGGGCCAGCTGAGCGGGCGCAATCGATTAATCGGGCGCATCTTCTCGGCTCGATTAATCGAGCTTAGATTGGAAATAAGGGAATTTAATGAAAGGTTTTTCTGAACTCTGTATCCAGGCACAGAATCTTCATCCGGAGATGTCGCTTGAGGCGATGTTCGGCCCGGGCCCGCGCTCGGAGCAGGCATTGATCGATACGCCTGATGATCGGCTTTTTTCCGATATGACGCGCAGAATCTTTCGCGCAGGTCTCAAACATTCGCTGGTAGACAGTAAATGGCCAGCGTTCGAGACCGCCTTTTTCGGCTTCGATCCCTACAAAGTGAGTCTGCTCAGTGATGAGCAGATCGAAAAGATGATGCAGAACGAGACGTTGATCCGTCACCTGGGCAAACTCAAGGCGACCAGGGCCAATGCGCTGCTGGTGTCGGAAATCTCGGAACAGAAGGGCGGTTTCGGCCGCTTTCTCGCTGACTGGCCTGTTACCGACATCGTCGCACTATGGACGTTGCTGAAGAAGGAAGGCACCCAGTTGGGCGGCAACTCCGGTGCCTCTTTCCTGCGTATGGTGGGCAAGGATACCTTTATGCTGACCGATGATGTGGTGACAGCGTTAAAGGCGCAGGGCGTGATCGACAAGAAGCCCACGGCACAGCGGGACTTGAAGCTAGTGCAGGAGGCGTTTAACAGCTGGCATGCGGAATCGGGTAAGCCGATGTGCCAGATCAGCCGGCTGCTGGCACATTCAATCGGTCGTCATGACTAAGCGTTGATCCACGCTTACTCAACGATCGGCGTCAGTTGCTCCAGAAACGCCTGCAGGCTGCTGGCGAGCTGGCGCAGCGGTTTCTTGCCCGGTCGTTCCAGCCAGATGCTGCCATCCTCGTTGTTGAGCGTCATGAATTCGTCGCCATCGGTACAGGCGAAAAACAGTGACAGCGGCTGGCGCTGTTTCTGTTTCGCCATAATGTGGCCAAGCAGGTTGGCGCGCAGACGCTCCATATCCTCCTCATTCCAGCAGAACAGCAGGGTCAGCTCGCCTTCGGGATGGCTGGCCTGCAGATGGTCTGACCAGCAACGGGTATACCAGGTGACGATATCCGGGTGGATCTCAAGTTCCAGGGCCTCGCTCAGGCGGGTAAACATATCGCTGGTCGGGTCTTGGAGAACCGGTTTCCAGCGCACCGAACTGCCTTCGACAGGATCTTCGGTGAGAATACAGGGGGAAGGCCATTCCGGGTCGTAGGTGCAGCTCGGTTCCTGGCCGTATTTGTCCAGCTGGGCGGTAAGCGTTGCGTCGAAGAAGCGGTCCAGGGTATCTGTCAGGGATAAGGCCATCTTTGCTCTACATCTTCTCAGGTGAAACAGTGGCCACCATACCAGTTTCGCCCGCTTCAGACAGGTGCTTTCAATTTTTTGATGGGGAAGCGCCCCGCCCCGAAGGGCAGGACGTGAGGCGCTGTGTTTACTCGAGCGCGTTGTCGTGGACGTATTCGAGCACCTGGACGGCGTCGTTGGCCATATTGGTGAACACATCGATACCGCCTGCTTCGTTGTCGAAGATGGAGGAGCTATCGACGGTACCGAAGTCGTCTTGAAGAACCTCGTAGATATCGACGGTGATTGGCACGTAGATAGTGTCACCATCAGCGTTGGTTTGCTCATCAAGCACGACCACGGATACGCCGCTATAGGTCTCCTCGGCGCTGTAGTCGTTGATGCTGCCGTCGGTCACGTATGTTTGCAGTGCGCTGAGCACGTCGTCACCGAGGAAGCCGGTGATGCCTATCACTTCGTCGATGGTCAGATCACCGGTTTTATCCGAGGCGGCAGACAGAGCTGAGGCGGCCAGCTCCAGCACGGCATCCTGAGGTACGACGAAGCTGTAAGTAGTCTCCCGGCCATCGGAACTGGCGGTGGCGGTCAGTGTGACCACAGAGACGCCGTCATCATTCACGCTGACGGGGGCGGTGAGGAGTGCCTCATACAGCGCCAGGTTTTCCAGCGGAGAGTCGATGGTGACGCCATCGACGACCAGGCGGCCGGACTCATCCAGAGTGACATCCTCGCCCAGCACCAGGCCGTCGAGCTTGCTCAGCGCCTCGGTGAGGGAGTGTTCGATGACGGTGGTGGGGGAGCGGGCCACGTTAAGGCGGCCAAATTCGACCTCCTGCAGCGTGACTCCCTCAGGGAGCACCGTACCTTCCGGCAGTTCGCCGTCGATCAGCTCCACTTGAGAACCGTCGGACAGAATAGCCACGGTGACACTTTCGTCATCATTGGGGTGATACAGGGTGCCGTCATCATTACGCAGCACGATGACGATGTCGCCGTAGTCATCGCCCTTCATGCTGTCGTTACCTGCGTTACCACCACCGGGTTTGCCCTCATTGCCGGGTTGTCCGGCCCAACTTGGGCGGTCGCTGTCTTCTTCCTCTTCGGCCAGGAGGTCGATAATGTCCTGGCGTCCCTGGCGCAGCCCCTTCAGGCTGCTGCCGGCTTTGTGACCGGATTCCATCTGGCCGTGGCTCTGGCCGCTCATGCCCTGGCCTCCGCCTTCGTGGCCGCCTCCTTCGTGGGATGCGGCGAAACTGGGGGCGGCACCGAGGGCTAGTGCCAGGGAGAGGGTGGCAGCTGAGATTGCTGTGGCAAGACGTTTTTTAGCTATTGTTTTCATTGTCTTAGTCCTTGTTTTAAGTCTCGGATCCAGGTGGCTGGTTAGAAGTAGTAAACCAGGCCGGTGCGGAAGCGGGAGCGTGAGTTATCGAACTTCATACTGTCTGAATTGCTGTGTTCTGTAGTGAATTCGTAGTCGTCGTACTGGGTCTCGCTGTAATCGATGCGCAGCGCCGTTTTTCTACCAACAGGAATTTCGGCGCCCAAGCCCAGGCGGGTGCCCCAGACCTCGTCGTCACGGTTGATGCGGTTGTTGTCGTTCCCGCCCTTGATCCAGTCGGTGTTGAAGCGAGCCCGTTCCTTGCCGACGCTGGCGAACAGCAGCGTACCTTGCTTGAGGCGGTATCCGAGCCGCAGGTTCGCAGCCGTGCTGGAGTTCATCTCTACGCCAAAGTCCCGTCCCGTCGGGTCGCGGTCATGCTCCCAGCCGGCGCGAAGCAGGTCGGCATCCACTTCCAGTGCCAGTTGCCAGGGAGAGTCAAAGGTCCAGGCGTAGCCGATAACCGGTGCGAGAGCGCCGTGGCCGATGTCGCCAAAGTCGCCACCAAACGCGGAGGGCGATGTGCTGCTGCTTTCAGTGTGAAGGCCGGTGGCGCGTGAAGTGAGGCTCGAACTGCCCAGTGTCAGCCCGGCGTATACGCCGCTCTGCTGGCTTGTATCCACGGCTTTCGGCGCCGTCTCGTTCATGCGCCAGCCAAGACCGAGGGTGAACGCGGTGGCGCGGGGATCGTAATCCGCGTACTCCGGCTCACCGGTGTGTCCGCTATAGCTGATGCTGTAGTCCCGGCTGTCTGTTACACCGTAATCCAGTCGCAGGAAGGTGTGTGGGCCGGTGGGGATCTCAGTGCCGAGGCCGTATCTCAGCCCCCAGCGGGAGTCGGAATCATCGTAAGCCTCTTGCGGATACTCATTCACTCGGTTGTAGGTATCGAAGCGGCTGTAGGCGCCACCGACTCTTGCATAGATCAGATTGTTGCCCGGCAGGCTGTGACCAAAGCGCAGGTCGAGAACGGTACGGTCTTTAGTGTCGAGGCTGAGCGTCTGGGCATCGTCTCTAGTCTTGCTGTGGGCCAGGTCGGCGTCACTGACCAGATAACTGCCCTCAAGGCCGAGATACCAGGCATCGATATAGTAGCCGTAACCAAGGAACGCGCCGCCGGCCAGTCCGGAGTCAGCGTAGTCTGCCTTGTCTGTGCCTTGGTGGCCGCGCTCGCCGGATACCTTGGCACCGGCGGTTTCTGATCCGCCAAGAACACCGGCGTAAAGACCTGAGCTGGAGAGAGCTTCAGTGGTATAGAACACCGGAGTGGCGTAGGGATCGACCAGGCTGGTGCCGTCAGAGCCCAGGCGCATGCCGAGGGTCAGCATCAGCGTCTGGCTGTCATAATCGGCGAAGGACTGCACATTGGCGTCATTGACCGATGCGCCTGAGCTGTCGCCGAGGCGGGCTAATGATGAATTATGCTGGTCCAGGGTGTAACTGGCCCCGAGATAGACGGTCTTGGTCAGGTAGTGCCTGTAGCCGAGGGATGCGGCCAGCAGCTTGTCGGTTCTGTCCAGCTCCTGGTAGTCCTCGTGCGCGAGGTACAGTCCGGCGCTCAGCTCATCGCGGGGTGTGATGCTTGTCGCAATCTGCCCGCTCAGTCCTGTCACCAGGTAACCTGATGCGCCTGCCAGAGTGGTTTCTTCCAGCGAGCGTGAAAGGCTGAGGTTGAGCCGGGTGGCAGGCGTGATCTGCCAGTTCAGTCTGCCGCCAAAATCGACCTTGCTGATGTTGTTGAAACGAGGGTCATCGTAGCTCTGGTACAGCTGGCCGATAAAACCCTCAGTTGATAGTGTCGGCGTGATACGGGCCGACAGGCCCAGGTTGATGCGATAACCCTCGGAGTCGCGGTCAAAGCCGTAGTCATCGACAGAGTCGCTGTAGTTGCGCTGGTCTGCTCGAATCTGTGCGAAGGGGTAAATAGCCTGGCGGGGCTTGAAGTTAAGCCGGAGCCCCAGTGTTGACTGCAGTCTGTCGCGGTCGCTGTTGTTGATGCTGAGGCCGCTAACCGTATCGTTGTCGTCGAATCGATAGGATTCCATGGACCCTGCCAGGCGCCAGCCAAGATCGCTGCCGGTGTGGCTGAACAGGCCGTAAGCGTCGGTTACATCATATTCGGTCGGTGAAGTTGCCGCGGCGGGAAGGTCGGGGCTCGAACGATCTTCATGCACGCGGTTGTGGCCAACCCCCAGGCTACCCAACGTATTTGGGGAAAAACTGCGCTGCAGTCCGGCGTTAAACCAGTAATCGTCGTAGTTTTCGTCGTTGTAACTGTCGTAGCGGCCGCTTTCGAAACCGGCGTTGGCGTTCCATCTCAGCTCATCGCTACCGGCTGTCACACCGGCGTTGGCGGAGAGCCCAAGCAACTGGTCGTCGCTGGTCTGATCGTGTTCCGCATAGAGGTTGTCTACGTGGCGGTAGAAGGTTTCCAGCTCGCCGGTCCAGACGGGAGTCTTGGAAGAGGGCGAGTCATTTCCGCTATCGGTGGGTTCGGCTGCAATGGATGGATTGGTTTCTGCCAGCCCCAGCAAAAGCAGGGAGAGCAGGGGTAAGCGGGTGTGAAAGCCAAGCATCATTAATCGTCTTTAGTTCGGTTAATAGCGATGGCCGGTCCATGGCTCTACGTTTTCTGTATAGCCAATAAAACACATGCTTGGTGTGGGTTTTATATATTTATTTATTCTAAATTAACTAGATGCTGATGCATTTTTATACTCATTTAATGCATCTATTTGTTTCGGTTACGAATATTCTGCGTTCGATTCGAGGTGGTGAAACCTGATCCCTGTCAGGTTTGTGTGAAATCTATACAGCCAGTATCAGCTGCTTGTTGATCAACGTTTACACAGCTTCAGGCTTTGAGCGGTGTATGAAAAAATATTTGCGATAACCGTTTGACAATACAGGGAAAGCCATTAAAATTCGCACTCCGTTCTGAGGGGTAACCCACAGCAACGAAGCGGCACTGCCGCAGAGACTCTAAGTCTCAGATAGTGGAGTGGTAGTTCAGTTGGTTAGAATACCTGCCTGTCACGCAGGGGGTCGCGGGTTCGAGTCCCGTCCATTCCGCCACTTCTTCCCGAAATCCTTGGGAAGTCGTAGAAGTTGTAAAGGTCACGTTTTGGGCGAATAGCTCAGTTGGGAGAGCATCTGCCTTACAAGCAGAGGGTCGGGGGTTCGAACCCCTCTTCGCCCACCAAGACGCGGAGTGGTAGTTCAGTTGGTTAGAATACCTGCCTGTCACGCAGGGGGTCGCGGGTTCGAGTCCCGTCCATTCCGCCACTTCCTTCCAAAGAGCTCGGAAGGTCGTAAAGTAAGAGCCAGCGTTTTGGGCGAATAGCTCAGTTGGGAGAGCATCTGCCTTACAAGCAGAGGGTCGGGGGTTCGAACCCCTCTTCGCCCACCAAGACGCGGAGTGGTAGTTCAGTTGGTTAGAATACCTGCCTGTCACGCAGGGGGTCGCGGGTTCGAGTCCCGTCCATTCCGCCACTTCCTTCCAAAGAGCTCGGAAGGTCGTAAAGTAAGAGCCAGCGTTTTGGGCGAATAGCTCAGTTGGGAGAGCATCTGCCTTACAAGCAGAGGGTCGGGGGTTCG
Organism: Marinobacterium lutimaris; assembly: GCF_900108065.1. Taxonomy (GTDB): domain Bacteria; phylum Pseudomonadota; class Gammaproteobacteria; order Pseudomonadales; family Balneatricaceae; genus Marinobacterium_D; species Marinobacterium_D lutimaris. The sequence continues at coordinate 270,462 of NZ_FNVQ01000001.1, forward strand.
AACCCCTCTTCGCCCACCAAGACGCGGAGCGGTAGTTCAGTTGGTTAGAATACCTGCCTGTCACGCAGGGGGTCGCGGGTTCGAGTCCCGTCCGTTCCGCCACTTCAAAAGTTGAAAGGTTAGAAAGCCTGCCTGTCAGCTCATATGGAATGCCCGAGTCGCGCTCTTTATAAGTGCAACCGCCCATTTCAGCACTTTTTCGATTAATACCTTCCTTTTTTTCTCTGAAGCATCTCGCTTCGACGCTTTTACTCATCTTTTGTCGCCGCAGCCTCAGGGTTCGGGTTTTACTTCGCGCGTACGATCTTTGCCGCAGCTCTCTGGTGGGCTTCGGAGTTATTGTGATTTCGTACGCTGGCGTTGGGTTTATCTATTGATCTGATCAGTGCGCTTTGTATCGGCTGGGTCCGCCGGGACCTGTGTTGTTTTCGTCTCGGCGGAGTCTTGGAGGGGCGAAGGCTTAGCGCCAGGCAGGGTTGCTGACTACGGAGTAGCGACCGCAGCCCAGGAACATGATCGCCAGGGCGGCGAAAAAGAACACCATCATATGTTCGATGCCCCAGGCGCCTACCGGTGTCACGGTGAAGGTCTTGGCGACGCCGGTCAGCATCCAGGCGAATACCATGGTTCCGAGCATGAAAAGTGCGGAGATACGGGTGAGGATGCCGAGTATCAGCAGCACAGGTGCTACAACCTCGCCCATATAGACGCCGTAAGAGATCCAGGTGGGCAGGCCGTTGGCTGACAGGATGCCGGCGATTCCGCCCAGGCCATGGGTGATTTTGTGCCAGCCGTGCATCAGCATCATGGCGGCAAAAGATGCTCGCAGGACGAATTTTCCCAGATCGGGGCAGTCGAGCAGCCGGTTGATGGTGGATAGCATAAAAAAGTCCTTTTATTTGAGGGGTTAAGCTATGACATTATCGCTTTTGGATGACGGAATCTATCGTCTGCTGTTGAGCTTTGTCAGGTGGTGTTATGAATAGCAGGGCGTTGCCTGTTACCGAGCTGGAATCGCCGTTTTACCGCCGTGCGGGTATTCGTGCCGCGGTGCTGCGGCTTGATCAGACGCACCCGCAGATCAGTGGCAACAAGTGGTTTAAGTTGTTACCACTGATTCGTCGGCTTGAGGCTGGTGCAAGACCTAGGTTGTTCAGTTTTGGCGGTGTCTGGTCGAACCATCTTCATGCGCTGGCATTTGTCGGCAAACGCTTCGGCGTGGAAACGCTTGCGTTTGTGCGTGGCCATCCTGAGCAGACGGAAACGGCGATGTTGCGCGATGCGCGCAGTTGGGGGATGAAAATCCACTTTCTCGGGCGCGAAGACTATGCCCGCCGCAGCGATGCCGAATTCCTTGATGAGCTGGCTAAGGCTTATCCTGGCTGGGAGTGTCTGCCAGAAGGTGGCAGTAGTGCCGACGCCGTGGTGGGCTGTTCCGAGATCTGGTCATTGCTCGAAGAGGGTGAGTGGAGTCGGCCGGATCTACTCGCCTGTGCTTTGGGTACGGGTGGTACGCTGGCAGGTCTGATCGCTGGCAAGCCTGCGGCAACAACGGTTCTTGGAGTGCCCGTGCTTAAGTTGGGCTCTGAGGCTGAAAGATCGGTATGCTCTCTGCTGGAGGCGGCGGGTTATGCGGATCCTGGTGGCTGGATGCTGGATACAGATGGCTCCTGTGGTGGCTATGCGCGATTGCCGGCGTCGCTGGCGCACTTTATCTGCGCCTTCGAACAGCGCTACCCTGTGCCTCTTGAACCGGTTTACACCGCCAAGTTGTTCCAGGCCGTAAATCGACGGATTCAAAGCGGCAGCGTGGCGCCGGGAAGTCGTGTTCTGTTCGTCCATACCGGCGGCCTTCAAGGGCGGCGAGGTATGCAGACGAGAATAGATCGTGCGCTCTCTGCCTTTCAGGGGCCTCAGCCCTTATAATGCAGCGAGTCCCCGATGGGATGCCACCGGATCGCAACACTAAGGGCAGTGCAATGGAGAGTTTTCGAAATATCGGTCTGATCGGTCGCCTGGGCAGCAAGAAGGTGATCGATACGCTCAAGGCGTTGATCCGGTATCTGGAAGATCAGGGGGTGAATATCATCCTCGATGAAAAAATTGCCGAGGTGATGCCGGGTCACGGCCGCCAGGTCGCCAAACAGTCCCGCATGGGTGAAAGCTGCGACCTGGTGATTGTCGTCGGTGGCGATGGCAGCCTGCTTGGTGCAGCACGTTCCCTGGCGCAAAGCCATGTGCCGGTGCTTGGCGTTAACCGCGGTAACCTGGGCTTTCTAACCGATATCACTCCCGCTGAGATAGAAGAGAAGGTGGGAGAGGTGCTCGCCGGACGCTATGCCGTCGATACGCGCTTCCTGCTTGATGTGACGGTCAAGCGTGATGGTGAGCCGATCGCTGAATCCACCGCGCTGAATGATTGCGTGCTGCACCCGGGCAAGGCGACCCGGATGATCGAGTTTGAGCTCTACATCGAGGGCCAGTTCGTATACACCCAGAGATCGGATGGTCTGATCGTTTCCACGCCGACCGGCTCTACTGCCTATGCACTCTCTGGCGGCGGACCGATTATGCACCCGCGGCTGGATGCGCTGGTGCTGGTGCCGATGTTTCCCCATACCTTGTCCAGCCGCCCGATCGTTGTCGATGGCAGCAGTGAGCTCAAGCTGGTAATCAGCGAGCGCAACGAAACCTATCCTTCGATCTCCTGCGATGGTCAGATGAATATTGCGTTGGCGCCGGGTGACACGGTGACCATCCACAAAAAACCGCACAAACTTAAGCTGCTGCACCCGCTGGATTATGACTTCTACCGCACCTGTCGGGAGAAGCTGGGCTGGGGCACCAAGCTGGGCGAATAGGTGACTTGTGACAGAAGACTTTCAGGGCGTTGACCTGATCGGCGATGTCCACGGCTGTGCGATCAGCCTCTGCCTGCTGCTTGATCGCATGGGCTACCGCCGCATCGATGGGGTTTACCGACACCCGACACGCAAGGCGCTGTTCATCGGCGATATTGTCGATCGGGGGCCGCATGTCCGTGAGGCGCTGCATATTGTGCGCGCCATGGTCGATGGCGGCCAGGCCGGTATTATCATGGGTAACCATGAGTACAACCTTCTTTGTTACCTCACACCATCCCCCGACGGCAGGGGTTTCCTGCGGGAACACAACCCGCGTCATCAGCGCATTCTGCAACAGACGCTCGACCAGTTCGCCGAGTACCCCGAAGAGCTAAACGATTACCTGCAGTGGTTTATGCAGATGCCCCTGTTTATCGAGACGGACAGGTTTCGGGCGGTGCACGCCTGCTGGTCGCAAACACTGATTGATCGTTTTCGTGCGGAGCATCCGGACGGCCGTATCGATCATGAGTTTCTGCTGCGTTCCTCGGTTTCCGGTAGCTTCGAATGGGATGTGATGGATCGTCTGTTGCGCGGTACTCATCTGCGGTTGCCGAACGATGAGGTGATTGTCAGTCGCGATGGCTTCAAGCGTAAATTCTTCCGCACCAAATTCTGGGCTGAAACCCCTCAGCGCCTTGGCGATGTGGTGTTTCAGCCCGATCCTTTGCCTGAGCATGTGGCGCGGCGTGAGATTCAGCCGTCCCAGCGTGAAGATCTGCTCTATTACAGCCCCGATGAGAAGCTGTTGTTTATGGGGCACTACTGGTGTGAAGGGGTGCCTGAGCCGATCACCGATAACATCGTCTGTCTCGATTACAGCGCCGTGAAATACGGCAAGCTTGTAGCCTATCGGTTGGATGATGAAACCAGTTTCCGGCGCGATAAATTTGTTTGGGTGGATGTGGCCAGAGAAGTGGGTCGCATGGATGCGGAGTTGGGTGGATGATCCCTGTTTTCAGTGCGCCGCTAAGTGAAGACCTGGCGCCTTTTACCGCACTGCTTTGGGAATATGAGATTCCTCACCGGGTGATAGAGGAGGAGGGCAAGCAGGTGCTGCTGGTTTCTCCCTCTATAGATCCGGGTAAGGTGCGGTCGCTTTATCAGTATTGGAAGGATGGCGGTGACCTTAATGCCATAGAGATCCGGCGTCCGGTTCGGCGCCAGAGCCGTTTTGGTGTTCAGGCGGTGAACCCTTCGCGGATACCGGTGACGCTTGCGCTGATCGCTCTTAGCGTTTTGGCTACCTTGCTGATCAGCTTTGGTGTCAATGACAGCTGGATGTCATGGCTGACTTTTACCAACTATCTCACCGATGATCAGAGCATCGGGTCGGTGCTGACCATGCTCTCTTCGGGGCAGTGGTGGCGTCTGGTTACGCCGATTTTTCTGCATTTCAGCGTGCTGCATATTCTGTTCAACCTGCTGTGGGTCTGGGTAGTAGGGCAGCGGGTCGAAGTGATGCAGGGCGGTAAGGCGCTGCTGGCACTGGTGCTGGTTACCGGTGTGGCATCAAACCTCGCGCAGTACCTGATCTCTGGTCCGCTGTTTGGCGGTATGTCCGGTGTGGTGTTTGGTCTGCTGGCCTACACCTGGATCTGGGATCGGCTGGAAAAACGCCGCCGCTTCGGATTTCCGCCGGCACTGATGGGGTTGATGGTGCTGTGGCTCGCATTGGGATACACCGGCGTACTCGAAGGTGCGGGTATGGGGGCTATCGCAAATACCGCGCATCTGGTTGGCATGCTCGCAGGCCTGGCCTGGTATCCAATCGGACGCCTGTTCGGGCCGCGTTGAGTGGCGCTGTGTTAGTATGAGCAAGAGTAGAAACAGCGGGAGTTTTACCGATGAATTTTGAAAAAATGATCGAGGCGATGACGCCTGAGGTCTACCAGTCACTAAAGCGAGCGGTTGAACTGGGCAAGTGGCCCAATGGCGAGCGCCTCACTCAGGAGCAGCGTGAAACCAGCCTGCGTGCGGTAATCGCCTATGAACATGCGCGCAATATGCCGGAGGCAGATCGGGTTGGCTTTATCGATCGCACCAAGGCTGATGGCAGCAAGCATGGCAGCGATCCTTTTGCTGCGGATACAATCAAGATTCTGACTGAGCACTGAGCCGAATGGAGTTACTGGGTAAGGGCGCTCTGCGCAAGATGGAAGTCGCACTGGAATCGCCGGTGCAATACCGCTTAAGGCTGGATGACGCTGAGCAGACCATCGATATGAATGCGTTGCTCGGACAGCCGATCACGCTCAGGTACGAAGGTGCGATCAACTGCCTTCATTGTGGCCGCAAGACCAAGAAGAGTTTCAACCAGGGTTTCTGTTATCCCTGTTTTACCCGGCTGCCGCAGTGTGACAGCTGTATCGTCAAGCCGGAAAAGTGCCATTTTCACGAAGGTACCTGCCGCGATCCTGCCTGGGGTGAGCGCAACTGCTTCGCGCCACACATCGTCTACCTGGCAAACTCCTCCGGCCTCAAGGTGGGTATCACCCGTCGCCAGCAGATCCCGACCCGCTGGATCGACCAGGGTGCGGTGATGGCGCTGCCGATTCTTGAAGTGGACAACCGTCTTCATTCCGGTCTGCTGGAACAGGTTTTTGCCGCCCATGTAAACGATAAGACCAACTGGCGTGCCATGCTCAAGGGCGAGGTGCCGGAGCTGGATCTGAAAGCCGAACGTGACCGCTTGCTGGAGCTCTGTGCCGAGCCAATTTCGGTGCTGCGGCAGGAGCATGGTGCGGATGCTATCCGAGAGCTGCCGGAGCAGGCTCAGGTCGATATCGAGTTTCCGGTATTGCAACATCCGACCAAGGTGAGCACCTTTAATTTCGACAAACAGCCAGAGGTGGCGGGCACGCTGCTCGGCATCAAGGGGCAATATCTGATACTGGATACCGGCGTGATCAATATCCGCAAGTTCGGTGCCTATCAGGTCAGCATTTTCGCGTGAACTCAGGAGTGACAATGTCTCAGCAGGGGTCTCAACAGTCTCAACAGCAACCAGAGCCGATCTACCTCAAGGATTACAAGGCTCCGGCATACCTGATCGATCACACCGACCTGCGTTTCGAGCTCTATGAAGAGGAAACGCTGGTCCGTGCCACTCTCAAGGTACGGCGCAATCCTGCGCGTTCCGGCAAGTCACCGCTGGAGCTGCATGGTCATGAATCACTTGAACTCTGCCGTCTTTCTATCGACGGCGAGGTATTGTCAGAGCGGGATTTCAGCCGCGATGACGAGCTGCTGCATATCGCCGATGTGCCGGATGAGTTTGTACTGGAGTGTCTGACCCGAATCCATCCGCAGCTCAACACCGCGCTGGAAGGGCTCTATAAGTCTGATGGCATGTTCTGCACCCAGTGCGAGGCGGAAGGTTTCCGTCGCATCACCTTCTACCCTGACCGTCCCGATGTGATGTCTGTGTTCCGCACCACGGTGGAAGCGGATCGCAAGCTTTACCCGGTACTGCTCTCCAACGGTAACCCGGTAGAAAGCGGCTCGGCCGATGATGGCCGCCACTTTGTCACCTGGGATGATCCCTTCCCCAAGCCCGCTTACCTCTTTGCGCTGGTTGCCGGTGATCTGGCGGTGCTCGAAGACAGCTACATCACGGCATCAGGGCGCAAGGTTAAGCTGCAGATCTATGGCGAGAACAAGGATCTCGACAAGCTTGACCACGCCATGCTGTCGCTTAAGAACGCCATGCGCTGGGATGAAGAGGTGTATGGCCGCGAATACGATCTGGATATCTACATGATCGTGGCAGTGGACTTCTTCAACATGGGCGCCATGGAGAACAAGGGGCTCAACATCTTCAACACCAGTTGCGTGCTGGCGAGCCCGCGTACCACTACCGATGCCGCGTTCCAGCGCGTCGAAGGGGTGGTTGCGCACGAGTATTTCCATAACTGGTCCGGTAACCGTGTCACCTGTCGTGACTGGTTCCAGCTCAGTCTCAAGGAGGGCTTTACCGTCTTCCGCGATTCCGAGTTTTCCGCTGATATGAATTCGCGCACCGTGAAGCGTATTGAAGACGTCTCCATGCTGCGCACGGCACAGTTTGCGGAAGACGCCGGCCCCATGGCGCACCCGGTGCGTCCTGAATCCTTTATCGAAATCTCCAACTTTTACACCCTGACCATTTATGAAAAGGGTGCGGAAGTGGTTCGCATGCTACACACCCTGCTGGGCGCGGAAACCTTCCGCAAGGGCTCCGACCTTTACTTTGAACGTCATGACGGTCAGGCGGTGACCACCGATGATTTCGTCCAGGCGATGGCCGATGCTTCTGGTCGCGATTTTACCCAGTTCAAACGCTGGTACAGCCAGGCGGGCACGCCGCGGGTTGAAGTCAGCGATAGCTGGGATGCCGCCAAGGGCGTTTACAGCCTGACATTGCGTCAGAGCTGCCCGGCAACGCCGGGACAGACTGAAAAACTGCCGTTCCATATGCCGGTGGCATACGGTCTGGTGGCTCAGAACGGCGTTGAGCTGGAAGCCGGCGTGCTGGAACTGACCGACAGCGAGCAGACTTTTACCTTTGACGATCTGCCGGAGAAACCGGTGCCGTCACTGCTGCGCGGTTTCTCCGCGCCGGTGAAACTGAGCTATCCGTACAGCGACGAGCAACTGCTGCTCCTGCTCAAACACGACGGCGATGGTTTTAATCGCTGGGATGCCGGTCAGCGTATCGCCGTGAATCTGATGCAGCAGCTGATCGAAGATCATCTGGCCGGAAAGGCGCTGAGCCTGCCGGATGCGATGGTCGATAGCTGGCGTGCCGTGCTTAACGATGAATCCCTGGATCCGGCCATGGTTGCCCATCTGCTGCGTCTGCCGAGCGAGGCTTACCTGGCAGAGCTTGCGGAGGTGATCCAGGTTGACGCGATCCACGCCGTGCGGGAGTTCCTGCGCAAGGCGCTGGCTGTGGCTCTGCAGCCCGAGTGGCTGGAGGCTTACAAGCGCTGCACATCGGATGAGCCTTACAGCCCGGATGCGGAATCCTGCGCCCGTCGTGCGCTGAAGAATCTCGCCCTCGGCTATCTGCTGGCCACCGATGAAGATGCACTGCTTGCCCTTGCGGAGGAGCAGTTCGTCGATGCCGATAATATGACCGATCAGCAGGCGGCGCTGAGCCTGGTGGTTCATTCCGGCTTCCGCGAAGCGGGTCAGCGTTTACTGGATGATTTCCATACCCGTTGGCACCATGAAGCGCTGGTAATGAACCAGTGGTTTGCGGTTCAGGCCAGCGATCCCTGGTCCGGTGCGCTGGAGCGGGTAAAAACGCTGCAGGAGCATCCGCTGTTTGATGCAAAGAACCCGAACAAGCTGCGCTCGCTGGTGGCGGCGTTCTGTGCTCAGAATCCGGTCAGCTTCCATGCCCAGGATGGCAGCGGCTATCGTTACCTTGGGGACTGGATCATCAAGCTGAATAAGAAGAACCCGCAGATTGCGGCGCGTCTGCTGACACCGCTGACCCGCTGGAAGCGTTATCCGCAGGCTGCCCAGCAGCTGATGACAGCCGAACTGGAGCGTATTCTGGCGCAGCCAGAGCTGTCCAAGGACGTCTACGAAGTGGTCAGCAAGAGCCTGGCGTGAGCCCGGCTTCTGTATAAACGTCGCGGGAGAGGTTGACGCTGCCCCTCGCGATGGCTTTGAATCTATGGAATAAAACACAACCGGGATAATAGAGAATGGATAGAACCCTTGGCGTATCCGACAAGTTCGAACTGCAGCAGAACTATCGCCGCTTTCTGAAGTATCAGGAGCAGTTTACCCTCGCCAATGATGCTCTGAAGGATGCACGGGCAAGCCGGGTCTGGATTGCGGGGCTGATCATGCTGCTGTTCGCACTGGCCTCCGATTTCTTCCTGGGCGCTTCCGCCGCACTTTTTGGCCTGTACTTCTACCGCATAGCGCTGGCCTGGTACCAGAGCTCCCAGGCGGAAGAGGGCCGTGAGCAGATGGAGCGCTGGTTCGCAGGCAAAGGGCTGAAGTTTCAGGGACGGATTCTCTACTTCCGTGAAGACGATATGCTCGAGAATCCGATCGACCCGTTCGACGACGCGCTGTATCAGTAAGCCGGCAGCCTGAACCGTGAAGCGTGAGTATCGACGCCTGAGTCGGCGCACCCAGCAGCTGCTAGAGGCGCCGGAAGGGATCAATATCGATTTCAAGCGCGAGGTTCAGGCGGTGCGCAGTGCCGATCTGGTAGCGTTCGCCAACTCTCCCCAGGGTGGTACGCTGCTGATCGGTATAGACGAATACACCAGCCCCGATGGCGTTCAGCGGGGTCGGGTGGTCGGTTGCGATGTGGATGACCGGGCGCGTCTGCTGCTGGTCAACAAAGCCACCGAATGCATTCCCAATATTGATCTTCGGATCTACACAGAAAACCTCTCCCAGGCTCGACCGGTACTGCGTGTCGAGATCCCCAGTGGCAATCTCAAGCCTTACTGTACCCACGGTGGTGAGTACCGTATTCGAACCGATGGTCGTAACCGCGCGCTGTTACCGGAAGAGCTGCTGGCGATCTACATGGATCGCGAGGGTGAGCAGTTCCTGTCCCGTTTTCGTGATGCGGTATTTCAGCTCGAGCATCAGGTCGAGAACGTTAACTACTCGCTCAGCAGCGGCATGTTGTCGGTCAGCCAGCATCTCGAGGATCTGGATGACCAGCTGCGCCATACACTGCATCGGATCGAACAGCTCACTGACAGTAACAAGAAACGCTCGCGTAACCTCTTGCAGGCGCTGCGGGAAAGTCAGCGCAGCATTCTGCAACTGGAGCAGGTGGTGGTGCCAAAACGCGGCGCCGTCAGCAGCAGCCTGCTGGAAGACATAGAACATAAACTCGGCATGTTGCTCGATCTGGTCGATAGCGATGCCGAAATTTCCGATAACTCGGAGGGATTCCGTGACTGATCTGCTGGAGCGCCGTTTTTGGGTTTTTGACCTGGATGGCACCTTGACCCGGCCGGTGCATGATTTTGCCCATATTCGCCGTGAACTCGGTCTGGCGCCGGATGCGGATATTCTCTCGACCCTGGGGGCTTTACCGTCTCCGGAGAAAGAGTACCAGTTCGAGCGTCTGGACGAGCTTGAACTCTTTTATGCTGCCAAGACCGAGCCTGCGACCAGTGTGGTTGAGCTGCTGGATCTTCTGGCCGCTCGGGGTTGCCACATGGGTATTTTGACGCGTAACTCCCAGCCGGTGGCGATACGCTCGCTACGCGCCATCAATGCGCTGGAGTTTTTCAACCCGGAGGATGTGCTGGGTCGTGATGAAGCACGTCCGAAACCCGATCCCGAGGGGATTCAGACGTTGCTCCATCGTTGGCAGGCAACACCCGATCAAGCGGTGATGGTGGGGGATTTTCGCTACGATCTGGAGGCCGGACGCACCTGCGGTACCGCCACCGTGCATGTTGATCACGGTGTGCATGCTGGCTGGCCGGAGTTAACCGATCTGCGTGTGACCTGCCTGTCTCAATTGGTTGAAAAACTCTAATTCCAGGGGAAGCCGTTTAGTTGATTTAAGCCAGTGGCATGTTCTGAGAGTTGTCTATAGTGGTAGGTGAGGGTCGCTGGTAGAGCTTCGCCTGAAATGGATGGTACGGATATCTCCCAGCCGTCTTCTCACTACTCACTCGGAGGGTTCACTATGGCTATCATTGCGGAACTGCATCAGGAACACGTCAATCTGAAGCGTCTGCTCGACATGCTTGAGCGCAAGATAGAGAAGTTTCGAGAAGGTTCTCACCCTAATTTTCAACTGATGTCCGATGTGGTCAGCTACGTAGGTGGCTACGCGGATATCCATCATCACCCTCGCGAAGACCGAATGTTCGAGTACTTTCGGGGTCGCGATGCCGAGCTGGACAAGCTGATGTCGGATTGTGAAGCCGAACATGCCGAGCTCAAGCATCTTTCATCCCAGATTAAGGACTCTATTGAAGGGGTGCTGCACGATGCTGCAGTGGTGCCGCTGGATCAGATGGTGGATCATCTGGAACAGTTTGTGAAACTGGAAAATGAGCATCTGGATACGGAAGAGGGGAAAATATTCCCCGCCCTGGAAAAGCTTGGCTCCGATGATGACTGGAGCAAGCTGGATGCCTCCCTGCCTTCACCCACCGACCCGCTGTTTGGGCTTAAACAGTCTGAAGAGTACCGCGATCTTTACGAGGCCCTTTACAGCGACAGGGACGAGGAGTGATCCAGCCCTGCTATCTGTGAAGCCGTTTCCTGTTCCTCAGGCCTTCTCGCGTTCGGCGAGATAACGTTCCACCGTATCCACGATCGCCTGGGTCTGGGGATCGATCTCCACATTGACGCGAGCACCTTCGGTGACTGAGCCGAAGGTGGTCATACGCAGGGTTTCCGGGATCAGGTAAACACAGAAACGGTCGGTTTCCACGCGGGCCAGTGTCAGGCTACATCCGTTAAGTCCCACAAAGCCTTTGGCCAGCAGGTAGGGTGCAAGCTTGGTCGGGCGTTCAAACCAGATGACACAGTTGTCTTCGCTCTGTTCTATCGACAACACCTCAAGCGTGGCAAATACGTGGCCGGACATGGTATGACCACCAATCTCGTCGCCGACGCGCGCGGCACGTTCAAAGTTGACCTCATCACCTAAAGCCAATCTGCCCAGGTTGGTGGTATCCAGCGTTGCAGCGATCAGGTCAAAGCTGATCTTTGCGCCCTCGAAACTGGTTACTGTCAGGCAGGTTCCGTTCACGGCGATGCTGGCGCCGGTCTGCAGGCGCTCGCAATGCTCGATCGGCAGGGAGAGTGTCAGCCGCATGAAATCATCCTTTCTTTGCAGATCAATAACCTGCGCCTTGCCCTGAACGATGCCGGTGAACATGCTGTGCTAATCTCCTAGTAAGCAGGGTGTTGAAAAGCGCTTTTGAGGCAGCCGAGGCAACGCAGATAGCTTTTCAGCATCCTGTGGGTGAACCAAGTGGGATGGACTGCCCGTAGCAATATACCGGAAACCCACAGGGGAGAATAATCATGAGAGTCCTGATCACCGGCGGTACCGGCTTTATTGGGCGTCGTCTTGTGGCGGCACTGCTGGCGCGAGGTGATGACGTAGTGGTGTTGAGTCGCAGGCCCGAATCGGCCGAACTGGACGCCCGGGTTGGCCTGTACTCTGAGCTGGATCAGATACGTGGCCCCGTGGATGCGGTGGTTAATCTGGCCGGCGCGCCCATCGCCGACAAGCGCTGGAGTGATAAGCGCAAGGCGCTGTTGCGTGAGAGCCGCCTTAAAACTACAGAGCAGCTGGTCAGTTGGATGGCAGGGCTTGAGGCTCGGCCCGAGGTACTGGTGAGTGGGTCGGCCATAGGTTTTTATGGCAGTCAGGGCGATCTGGAGCTCGGTGAGGAGGCCGCTCCAAAGGTCGACTTTGCCCATCAGCTCTGCGCCGATTGGGAGGCGCAAGCGCTCAAGGCAAAAGAGCAGGGTGTGCGGGTCTGTTTGATCCGCACTGGCGTGGTGTTAGGCAAAGGCGGCGCGCTGAATAAGATGCTGCCACCGTTTCGCTTTGGCCTCGGCGGCCCCATCGGCAGTGGTCGGCAGTGGATGTCATGGATTCATATCGATGATGAGGTGGCCGCAATTCTCCACTTGATCGATCACGAAACCCTGGAGGGTCCGTTCAACCTGACCGCACCCAGGCCCGAGACTAACGAAAGCTTCAGTAAAACCCTGGCCTCGGTGCTGGGGCGCCCCTGTATTTTCAGGGTGCCGACGCCGGTGATGCAGCTGATGATGGGTGAGGCGGCGGATCTGGTGGTGAAGGGGCAGAGAGTGGTGCCTACCAAGTTAATGCAAAGCGGGTACAGCTTTCGCTACACCGATCTTGAACCGGCGCTTACTCAGGTTTTGAAGGCTTAGGGGGCGGCTCATTTTTTGGTGCCCGCTCCCGCGCCTCCAGTGCTTCAAGGCGCTCAAGGGTGGTGACGGCGCGAGCCAGATGGTGCTCGATACGATCGAGACGGGCCTCAAGCTGGTTGATCCGCTTGATGTTCTGATCTTCCTTCTCGACCATCTCCTGCTCGTCGCGCTCGATGAAAAACACCGAGAAACTGGCAGTCAGCATCGAAAACAGACCCAGCCCCAGCAGGATCAGCACCATGCCGAACAGGCGACCTTCGGTGGTGGAGGGAACCAGGTCGCCATATCCCACCGTAGTCATGGTCACCCATGCCCACCAGATGCCGTCGAGCGGGCCGTTAAAGGCTGGATCGATGCCTGAGATAAGGAATCCGGACATCACCAGAAACAGAAAGGCGATGCCCATGGTTTTGCCGAGTTGGTGACGCGACAGTATCAATCTCAGGTCCTGGGAGACTTTAAACAGAATGCTGACCATGATCAGCAGTCTCAGGCCCCTGAGCATGCCCGTGTAGAAAAACTGAGCGCCGAGAAGCACCGGGATACCGGTCAGTATAATCAGCAGGTTGAGCCAGTTGCGGCGAAGATAGCGGCGGCGATCATCAACCAGAGAGAGCATCACCGCCATTTCGGCCGTGAAGCAGAGCCAGGTAAACCAGTCTGTCAGCATCGTCAGCTGTGGCGAACCCATACCCTTGGCCTTCAAATACCAGTCCAGCACTATCCAGAACACCAGTGCCAGCATGGGCCACTCCATGCGCTTGCCCCAGCGTTGGGCGCGGGCGTTTTCGTGACTGCCGACGCCGCCAAGCCCTATCCAGTGCATCAGTCGGTTGTGTTGGCGGTAGCGGTCGCTCATGGTGCTAGAGTCCGGTTTTTGATATCAGGATGCCTGCAGAAAAGTGGGTTCGCTGGCGCTGTTGGTGACTGCTTCCTGCTGGTGCTGGCGCCTCCGCCGCAGGGTATCGATCGCCTGCATCAGCAGGTCGCCCTGCCAGAAACTGGCGTCATCGTGGAGCTGTTGTTCAAGGTCGAGAATCAGGTAGTCGAGCGTCTGGTTGCGTGCGGCATCACCGATATCTTCCAGGCAGTCGATATGGCGCTCGGGCCAGAAGTTCTGTGCCCACTCGGTGAGGCGTGCCTTGGCTAAAGCGGCGTTATTCTGCTGGCAGGCGATAGCCAGGGCCTGGAAAGTGTTGCGTTCTGCACGGTCGTTGGCAAGCAGGAGCTTACGCTGGCGGCGGATCTCCTCCTCTTTCTCCTCGGCGCTGTTATCGGCCTGGTATTTCTTAAGCTTTGACCAGGTGTAAAGCCAGCCCAGCGAGCTGACGATGCTGAGCAGGGTCAATAGCCCGATCAGGAGGTAAAGGCGAGGCCCGCTTAATGGGTTTGCGTCGAGCGATCCCACACCGGCAGCGGCAGAGTCTACCAGCGGCGGTGCTTCAACGTGGAAGCGGCGTGCGGGCAGGGCGGCGTGTCGCGCACGGTCCAGGCTGACATCCCACCAGTGCAGATCAATAGGGGGTAAACTGAAGTCACCGCTACCCAGCGGCTCGATGCTGACCGTCTCCCGTCGTGTGCTTACCAGACCAAACTGCGAAGCGGATTCGCTCAGACTCACATTCTGAATCTCAATGTAAGAGTCGTCGCTTTCGGTGGATACCAGCTGCGGCAGGCTGCTGGCGGGCAGGCCTGTCACGGTGAGGGTCAGTTCACGGGTAAAGCGTCCGCCGGGGCGCAGGTTCTGGGGTGGGCTCCAGCTCTCTTCCAGGCTGAGGCTTTGTGCCGGCAGCCAGGATCCCTGGGTGCTGCGATGGGCTGGCTCCAGCACTTCTACTTCCAGCGTTTCCCCCTGCAGCTCGGTCAGGTTCTGATCCGCGGTGCGTGGCAGCTGCAGCCGGGGCCCGTCGATTACCAACGGGCCGGTTTCCACCGGGAAGATCGCGTACTGCTGCTCGGTAATCTGATAGTTGGCGCCGCGGAATTCGCCGCTATAGTGCTGACGTTCACCAAGCTCGTGCACCTCGCTGTTTCCCGCTGAGGGGGCAATAAGGCGCGCGTTCTGTGGTAGCGGGTCGCGGTGGTAGATACGGGCGGTATAGAGCAGCTGGCCCTTCAGATAAACGTCGCGGCTGTCCAGGCTGCTATCGAAAAAGGTGGCGGCGCCGGGTTGGCCTGCCATGGCGGGGCTGACCTCTGCGACCTGAATGGCGATAGGTTGAGTCAGCTGCTCTGCCAGGGTTAGCGCCGGGACCTGCAGCGTGCCTGAGCTGCGTGGTCGCAGCGTGATCTGCCAGCGGGTGCGGACATCGCGACCGGCACTGCTGTGGCTGGAGATCAACGTGCGTTTACTGCCTAAAATACGGAAATCGCGGTGCAGCGGTGAGAAGTCGGGGCGGCTTTCGACCTGGTCATCCACTTCGAGAGTCAGTGTCAGGTTGTCCAGCGCAGTGATCTCGGTCCGGTCCAGCGTCGCTTCAGCCTCCGCAAATGCGGTTGTCGCGGTTCCCAGCAGTAACAGCGCAGCTAGCAATCGTTGCATTAATTAATCCGGACAGGTTTGGACTCGTCACCTCTAATTCATTATCAGTTAAGGTAAAATGCATGGCAACTGTATGAAAGAGCAGACGTGATATTAGTGTCTGTCAGTGAGCAAAAAAACGCCAATGAATGAACTTATTGTGGATCTAAACATAAGTGACAGGGAGTTTGAGCGGCTTTATCGCGGTGAAGTCCGCGATGTGGTCGTGCGGGCGCGTGACGGCCGCAGGGTACGTTTTCCTGCAACTTCGTTGAAGCGTTTCGTCACCCGTGAAGGGATTCGTGGCAGTTTCCGCATTCGTTATTCGCCAGAAGGGCGTCTGCAGGATATTTCCCGCCTTTAAACGACCTCGTTGAGCCGCTAATTACGCCGTCTTTTCTCTGCGAGAGTTGAGGTGTCAACTCGGCAGCAGATCGTTATAATGTCCAATCATTTTTTTGTGCCTGATGAGGAACCATGCTCTACGATCTGGCTCGCGCACTGATGTTTAAACTTGATGCCGAAAAAGCCCATGACCTGGCGCTTGGCAGCCTGTCGATGAGTTCTTCCCTCGGGCTTGATCGTATGTTCAGGTCTCCGGAAAGCTCCACGCCGGTAGAGGTGATGGGTATCAGGTTCCCCAACCCGGTTGGTCTGGCCGCGGGGCTCGACAAAAACGGCTCTGCCGTTGACGGTCTGGCAGCGCTGGGTTTCGGCTTTATCGAGGTGGGTACGGTCACGCCGAGAGCGCAGTCGGGCAACCCCAAGCCGCGCCTTTTTCGCCTGCCGGAGCATCGCGCGATTATCAACCGCATGGGCTTCAACAATGATGGCGTTGATCAGCTGCTTGCCAACCTGGAAGGCAGCCGGTACAAGGGCGTGCTGGGCATCAACATCGGCAAGAACAAGGATACACCCAACAACAAGGCTAACGACGACTACCTGTTGTGCCTGCGCAAGGTGTACGACCGTGCCAGCTATATCACGGTGAATGTTTCCTCACCCAATACGCCGGGGCTGCGTACCCTGCAGTTCGGTGAGTCGCTGAACAGCCTGCTTGATGCATTGAAAACCGAACAGGCGCGTCTGGCCCGGGTACACGGTCGCTATGTACCTATCGCGGTAAAGATCGCGCCGGATATGAGCGAAGAAGAGTTCGGTCTGGTGGCGGGTTCGCTGAAAACTTACGAGATGGATGCGGTTATCGCCACTAACACCACGCTGTCGCGCGAGGGGGTCGAGGACTCCCCGCTGGCGGATGAAGCGGGTGGCTTGAGCGGTGAGCCGGTGCGTCAGTTCTCCAACCAGGCGATTCGTACCCTGTCCAAAGAGCTGGGCGGCGCGCTGCCGATTATCGGTGTCGGTGGTATTTGCGAAGGGTTTGATGCGGCGGAGAAGATTGAAGCCGGTGCGAGCCTGGTGCAGATCTATACCGGTTTTATCTACCGTGGCCCGGCATTGGTTCGAGATGCTGTTCGGGAGATCGCGATGCTGAACAGCGCCAGGCGCTGATCAGCATCGGTGCCGGAACGCTAGGGTGGGGTTTAGCGGACCGGCGATCGTAAAGAATAGTCAGTTGTTAATCGGTTAATGAAGTGATGGATTTGCCTGTATTGCAGAAACGCCGGACATTCCGCTCCAGTGTGCCTCGCGTCCTTCACGCCAGCCGCTCATCCAGTGGCTTCTAAGTTCCGTTGCCTGAACCGGACATTCGCTCTGGGACTTGCCACAAAGACCGGCCTGAAAACCGCGGTTGAACAGAGTTGAGGTACGATCCCGTTTCTGTTTTTTCATATTGCGCCTCGCATTGTTCTATTCTTCGAAGTGGCGCGACGGGGAATACCGCCGCGCTTGACGCTTGAGACAACTAACCGCTGTCGTCTCGAACTCATTCATATCTCGAACGTCGTATTCAGGTGTAATTTAAAATACCTATTTGTAATAAATTTCTGATAGCGGAACTTATGACGCAGGTGCAAAATAACTGTAAATTCAAAAGCTTGTAACCTGTCTGAAATTAAGTTCCGTGCCGTGAAAATATTTCACCTGGCCAAAAAACTGAACCTGAGCTGAATTACCCACGCTGGAGCCCTGTCTGAGATGAGATTTTTCGTTACCTGCCCCAAGGGAATAGAGCAACTTCTGGAGCAGGAACTGTCTGCCTTGGGCGCCGAAAGCGTCAAGCAAACGGTTGCTGGTGTATACGCCGAAGGCGAACTTGAGATGGCTTACCGCATCTGTCTCTGGTCACGCCTGGCAAACCGCGTCCTGCTGCAGCTCTGCGAGGCAGAGGTAGAGACCGCTGACCAGCTTTATGCCCTGGTGCAAACGGTGGATTGGCTGGAGCACCTGCGCCCCTCGGGTACCTTCTGTGTGGATTTCAGTGGTAAGAGCAACGCGATCAATAACACTCATTTTGGCGCGCTCAAGGTCAAGGATGCGGTGGTCGACCAGGTGCGTGCTGCCACCGGCAAGCGTCCCTCGGTAGAGCGCACCGGGCCGGATCTGCGGGTGAACGTACACCTGGCTAAAGGCAAGGCCAGTGTCGCGCTGGATCTGTCCGGTGATAGCCTGCATCGCCGCGGTTACCGTCAGCAGGCGGGTGAAGCGCCGATGAAGGAGAACCTGGCGGCAGCGGTGTTGATCCGTGCCGGCTGGCCGGAGATGGGCGAGGGCACGCTTGTGCTCGATCCCATGTGTGGTTCCGGTACCTTGTTGGTCGAAGCGCTGTTGATGGCTACCGATACTGCGCCTGGCCTGCTGCGCAAGCAGTTTGGCTTCAGTTACTGGCCCGGTCATCAGTCGTCGCTCTGGCAGCAGCTCGTCGCAGAGGCCGAACAGCGTCGTGCCGCCGGTCTTGAGCGCTGCTCTGTCCGGGCGTTTGGTTTTGACGCCGATGACAAGGTGCTCAACAAGGCAAAGCATAATGCCCGCCAGGCGGGTGTGGATCGCTTTATCAGCTTCCGTCAGCAGGAACTCGCGGGTCTTAAGCAGCCTCAGGGAATCGAGCCGGGTCTGGTGATTACCAACCCGCCTTACGGTGAGCGTCTCGGTGAAGAGTCTGAGCTGATGTTCCTCTACCGCCTGTTCGGTCAATTGCTGCGGGCCCACTTTGTTAACTGGCGCGTCGGGGTCTTCACCGGTAACCCAGAGCTGTGCAAAGTGATGAAACTGCGCGCGGACAAGCAGTACCGCATGTTTAACGGTGCTATCCCGAGCCAGCTGCTGATGTTTCAGGTGCATCAGCGTGAAGAGTCTGCCGAGACTGAAACCCACAAGCTGTCGGATCAGGCGCAGATGTTCGAAAACCGCCTGCGCAAAAACCTCAAGCAGATGGGGCGCTGGCGCAAGAAAGAGGGGATCACCTGTTTTCGCGCCTACGACGCCGATATTCCCGAATATTCGGTGGCGGTGGACTGCTACGATTCCATGGTGATGGTGCAGGAATACGCGCCACCCGCCAGCGTCGATAAGGTGAAGGCGTTTGAGCGGCTGCAGGATGTGATGAAGGTGGTGCAGCAGGTATTTGAGCTGACCCCGGATCAGGTGGTGCTGAAGCAGCGTAAGCGTCAGTCGGGTACGGATCAGTACAACCGTCACGACGAGATCGGTCACTTCTTCACGGTTGAGGAGCATGGCTGCAAGCTGCGTGTAAACCTGCATGACTACCTGGATTCCGGGCTGTTCCTTGATCATCGCCCGGTGCGGCGCATGATTCAGCAGCAGGCCCAGGGCAAGGATATGCTGAACCTGTTCTGTTACACGGCCTCGGCCAGTGTTCACGCCCTGGTGGGCGGTGCCAAGAGCACCACCAGCGTGGATATGTCGTCGACCTACGTGGAGTGGGCGCGGCAGAACCTGGCGCTCAATGGTGCAGACCCTGCCAAGCATGTTCTGATTCAGGAGGACTGCTTCAAGTGGCTGTCGCGTCCGCGTAAGGAACGTTTCGACCTGATCTTCATGGATCCGCCCACCTTCTCCAACTCCAAGCGGATGCAGGATGTGCTGGACGTGCAGCGCGATCATGTGCGCCTGATCAAGGATGCCATGGAGCTGCTGCGTCCCGGTGGCCTGCTGATCTTCTCCAACAACTACCGCCGCTTCAGTCTTGATTATGAAGCGCTGGAGGCGTTTGCGATCCGCGATACCACACCGGCGACGCTGGATCCCGATTTCAAGCGTAATTCACGTATCCACTGCGTGTTTGAAATTCGCCACGGCTAGGCAAAAGCGAGACGTTTAAAAAGGCTTGTCTGCAGATGCAGATAAGCCTTTTTTTGGCTTTGAGCTGCGGAATGGTGAGTAGGACAAAGTCACTTATTCTTCATGGATAAATCATCGTATTCATCTAATATGAGCGTAATTCGTTCTGGAGATGGATGCCATGCGACTCTCAAATACCGCCCGTTACTCCGCTTTTGTTGCTCTCGCTTCAGTCATTACCCCCGTTTGGTCAGCCTCCGAAGCTGATGCTCCTCAAAATCCTCTTAAAGAAGCCTATTTCGGTGAAACCCATGTCCATACAGGGGTTTCCATGGATGCTTTCATTGCCGGTAACCGCCTTACGCCCGATGATGCCTATCGCTTTGCCAAGGGTGAGGAGATCATGGTTAACGGCAGCCTGCACAAGATAAAGCGCCCGCTGGATTTTGCTGCAGTCACCGATCATTCCGAGTTCCTCGGTGAGGCGTACAGCCTTATGAATGAGGGAGTGGCGGGGTATGACGATGACGTCGCTGTAGCTTTTCGTGAGGCCCCAGATCTGGAAACGGCACTGGGTCTTTACAACAAATACGTGTTGGCGCCTTTGGCGGGAGGGGGCGATCCGCATCCAGAATTTTTCCAGGGTATCGAGGCGATCAAGTCGACCTGGAAACAGAACTACGAAGCGACGCAGAAGCATTACGAACCCGGCAAGTTCACCACCATTCATGCCTATGAGTGGACCTCAGCCCCGGGTGGGTCGAACCAGCACCGCAACATCCTGTTCCGCGATACCAATCTGCCCGATATGCCGTTTTCATCCAGTGATGGTTCGGATCCCGAACAGCTCTGGGCCTGGATGCAGACCCATCGTGACGATGGCAAAAAGGTGTTCGCAATACCGCACAACTCAAACGAGTCCAAGGGGCTGCTGTTTGCTGAAGCCAGCTTGACCGGCGTGCCGATCGGTAAGGAATACGCGGAAACCCGCGCCAGCATGGAACCTCTGATCGAGATGATGCAGGTGAAGGGTAACTCCGAGGTCGTGCCTAACTTCTGGCCCAATGACGAGTTTGCCGATTTTGAGAATGCGGTTTCGATTCAGAAATTCAGCGGCCGTGGTTTCGTCAAGGAGAACTTCGTTCGTTACGGCCTGGGACGAGGCATCAAATATAATGCCGAGATCGGCGTGAACCCGTTCAAATACGGCTTCGTTGGCGGTACAGATAACCATAACGGTACGCCGAGCAATGTCGAAGAGGATAACTACAAGGTAGGTAGCCACGGCTATGCCGACCAGACTGCGGCGGTGCGTGCCACCTCCATGCTGGAAGGTGAAATGCTGATCGCCGACGCCAACCCCGGGGCACTGACCGGTGTCTGGGCGACCTCTAACACCCGTGGTGCGATCTGGGATGCCATGCTCGCCAAGGAAACCTTCGCCACCAGCGGCCCGCGTATGAAGGTCCGCGCCTTCGCCGGTCAGGGATTTGCCGGCAGCTACGACAGCTATGAAACCCTGGTGATCGATGGCTACGCCAAGGGCGTGCCGATGGGCAGTGATTACACCGGAGAAGAAGCACCGCAGATTCTGGTGTGGGCGCTTAAAGACCCGATCGGCCCGAACCTGGACCGCATTCAGATCATCAAGGGATGGTATGAAAACGGTGAGATGAAAGACAAAGTCTATAACGCCGTGGCTTCGGGTGATCGACTCAAGGCGGATGGCAGCGTTGAACCTATTGATGCGCCGATCAACCTGTCAACCGGTGAGTTCAACACTGAAAAAGGTGATCCCGAACTGATGGGCGTCTGGACCGATCCGGATTTCGATCCCGCACAGCAGGCCTATTACTACGTTCGTGTTCTGCAGCTGCCCACCGCACGCTGGACTCTCTACGATGAGCTGCGTGAAGGTGTGAAATATCCCGACGAGGTTAAGCGGGAGATCGTTGAGCGTGCCTGGGGCTCGCCCATCTGGCATGAGGTCAACTGAAGTTATGACAGGAAACGCATGGAAAGCGATCGTCAGGGAACCGCTGCTTCACTTTCTGCTAGTAGGTGGTTTGGTCTTCGGTGCTTACTCCTGGGTAACGCCAGAGGCGCAGGTTGAGACTGATAGCGAGGTGATCCTGATCGATCAGGCTGAGCTCGATCACCTTAAGACGCTCTGGAAAGCCCAATGGCGCAGAGACCCGAACACAGAAGATGTGGCGGCGATTATCGATCGTTATCTGCGGCAGGAAGTTTTCTACCGGGAAGCGCTGCGGATGAACCTTGATCACAACGATCAGATCGTGAAGAAGCGCCTGGCACAGAAGATGGAAGCGGTGGCGAACGATCTTTCTACGCTGATGCAGCCGCCCACCGATGAACGTCTGCGCGCCTACTTCCATGAGCGCGAAGCCTTTTTCACCCTGCCGCAGGCATACGCGTTCAAGCAGCTGCTGTTCGCGCCTCATACCTCTGAGGAGCAGCTCAAGCAGACACTCGCCAGCCTGCGTGCGAATGCCGAGGTGGCGGCCAGTCTGAACTCTTCTTCGCTACCTTTTGAATGGGAGCTCGATTCTGAGACGGCGATCGAGAATGCCTTTGGCGGTGGTTTCAGCAAGGCTCTGGCAAGTCTGCCAGCCGGGGAGTGGGCCGGCCCTGTTCGTTCTGGACTTGGTTGGCACCTGGTCTACCTGGAGCAGAATCAGCCTGAGCATCTGCCGTCCTTCGAGTCGGTGCGGGATTTCGTTGCACGGCAATACGAGTATTACGCCGTATTGGAAGCGCAGGAGCAGGTGTTTGATGAGCTGATCGGGAAATACGAAGTGCGTATCAGTGCTGAGGATGTTCCGGACGCTATTCTGAATGAGTTTCCGCAATCATGATGAGGCTCGGATATCTGTTCGCATTCATTGCCTGTTGCATCGCGCTGGTATCGCCCGCTGGAGCACATGAAATCAGGCCTGCTTTCTTGCAGATTAACGAGATATCAACCGGCCTCTATGATGTGCTCTGGAAGGTGCCGGTTAAGGGGAGTATGGCGCTCAATATTCAGCCGGAGTTTGATCCGGCATATACCCTGAAACGTGCAGGGGAAGAAGCGTTGCTCGATGGTTTCGCCGTTTACCGCTATCGCCTGGCCGGTGATCAGGGGTTGCCGGGTTCCGTGGTCAGGGTTCCCAGTCTGAGAAATACCACGGTTGATGTGTTGGTGAATATCGCCCTGGAAGATGGGGTGCACTACAGCTTCGTGATGAACCCGAAAGATCCGCAGGTACAGGTGCCGCAGACGCCATCGAGCCTACAGGTTGCGAAAACCTACATTACACTCGGCGTCGAGCATATCCTGGGTGGTATTGACCACCTGATGTTTGTGGCCGCGCTGATGCTGATCGTACGGGGTTGGCCGATGCTGCTGAAAACCATCACCGCTTTTACCCTGGCGCATTCAATTACGCTGGTGTTGGCCACGCTCGGCCTGGTATCTCTGCCGCCACCACCTGTTGAAACGATGATAGCGTTCAGCATTTTGCTGGTCGCAGTGGAAGCGGTGCGGCTGCGCCGAGGGCAGACGAGCCTTGCTACCCGCTGGCCCTGGGTGGTCGCCTTCGCTTTTGGTCTACTGCACGGTTTTGGCTTTGCCGGTGCATTGGGCGATATCGGTCTTCCGCAGACCGATATCCCGCTGGCGTTGCTGTTCTTCAACCTGGGCGTGGAGTCCGGTCAGATTATGTTTATTGCTGCGGTAATGGCGCTGGTCTGGCTGCTGCACAAAAGCGTTACTTTGCCCGAGCGCGCGCCGGTTGCCGCCGCTTACGCCATAGGTTGTCTGGCTAGCTTCTGGGTGTTTGAGCGCCTCGGGACCCTATTCGTCTGATTCTGTTTGTCTGATTCATCACTTCACTTCTGATCTTTTCCGGCTATGCGCCCAATTCTGATATCAACAGCTAGTTTATGGTGCGGGCGCAGTGGTCTGGATTATCTGGCGTGCACTAATATGTGGCTCAAATATTGCTTATATTGGTGCGCACTTATCCAGTTTGCATTAAAACAGTGCTGTTCCTTGTCTTTCCGGAAGCCTTGCTGCTTGTGGGCGAAGTGTGGAATTCGATACTGAAACGATGCCCTATTCATCATTCAATTAATGCTCTATTAAAGTGCTAAAAATATAAAATGCCCCGTAATTGTGCGAAATATTAGGCAGGAGAGACTGTGGATACGATCAACAGCGCGGTAGAAGCGCTCACTCAGGGCGCTAACACCCTCTTTATTCTTATGGGCGCGATCATGGTGTTTGCCATGCATGCGGGTTTTGCGTTTCTTGAAGTAGGCACGGTGCGGCGCAAGAACCAGGTCAATGCGCTGGTCAAGATCATGACCGACTTCGGCTTTTCGGCGTTGGCCTATTTCTTTGTTGGCTACTGGGTCGCCTACGGTGTGACCTTCTTTACCGATGCGGCAACGCTGGCCCAGGGCAGCGGCTATGATCTGGTTAAGTTCTTCTTTCTGATGACCTTTGCGGCGGCGATACCGGCTATCGTCTCAGGTGGTATAGCAGAGCGAGCCCGCTTCTGGCCGTTGCTGACCTGTTCTGCACTGTCGGTGGGTCTGGTATATCCGTTTTATGAGGGGATGATCTGGAACGGCAACTACGGTTTTCAGGCCTGGCTCGAGGCCAGCTTTGGCGCGCCGTTCCATGATTTTGCAGGCTCAGTCGTGGTTCATGCGGTAGGTGGCTGGATCGCGCTGGTGGCGGTATTGCTGCTCGGTATTCGCCGTGGCCGTTATCGTGGTGACCGGCTGGTGGCCTTTCCGCCGTCCAATATCCCGTTTCTTGCGCTGGGTGCCTGGATACTCTGTATCGGCTGGTTCGGCTTTAACGTCATGTCGGCACAGACGCTGGACAGTATCTCCGGCCTGGTAGCAGTTAACAGCCTGATGGCGATGGTCGGCGGTATTGTGGTTGCCACTATCCTGGGCAAGAACGACCCTGGTTTTATTCATAACGGGCCGTTGGCCGGTCTGGTGGCGATCTGTGCCGGTTCCGACCTGGTGCATCCGATCGGTGCGCTGGTGATTGGTGGTGTCGCCGGAGGTCTCTTCGTCTGGGTCTTCACTCTGCTGCAGAACCGCTGGAAGATCGATGATGTTTTGGGTGTCTGGCCGCTACACGGTCTCTGCGGTATCTGGGGCGGCGTTGCTGCAGGTATTTTCGGTAGCGAATCCCTGGGTGGACTGGGTGGCGTGTCCCTCATATCGCAGCTGATGGGCAGCCTGGCGGGTATCGCCGTCGCCGTGATCGGTGCTTCGATTATTTACGGCCTGGTGAAATCTGTGGTCGGACTGAGGCTCAGTGAGGAAGAGGAGTTCGACGGTGCTGATCTGAGTATCCATCGCATCGAAGCCACTTCTGAAGATTGATCAAGCCGATGGCAAACAAAAGCCCGCTCCTGTTGGATGCGGGCTTTTTAGTGGCTGGTGTTTGAAGGATCTTAGCGGGTGGCGGCGGCGGCCTTGGCTGCTTCGATCGCTTTGTTCACATCCAGTGATGCCGCTTCCTGGCGCGGCGGGAACTCGGCGAAGGTCGCTACGTGCTCATTCAGCAGCGCGATAATCGGCTGCAGCACCCAGCTTTTACGCATTACCTGCTGGAAGCCGATATCGCCGTCATACTGCTCGTAGGGGTCTTTACGCAGGTTGAACAGCTTCGGCATGGTGTGGCTGACCATATCTTCATAGTACTTGCCACCCGGCTTGCTGGAGAAGTGCAGCTTCCAGGGGCCTACGCGTACCGCAGAAAGGGTGGTTTCGTAGTAGTAAAAGAAAGAGTTGCGTGCGGATTTATCGGTCTTGCCTTCCCAGTAATCCAGGTTGTTGTAACCGTCGATCAGCACCTTGTGGCTCTCTTTCAGCTCCTCAGAGATATTGGGGCGACCCGCCGCTGCGGCGATGGTCGGCAATACATCCTCGTGTGAAGAGATGCCGTTCAGCTCCAGGCCCGCGGGGATGTGCGCTGGCCAGCGAACCAGGAAGGGCACGCGGACGCCGCCTTCCCAGGTGGTCATCTTCTCACCGCGGAACTGGGTGACGCCGGCATGCGGCCAGCTGCTGCTTTCGGGGCCGTTGTCAGTGGTGTAAATGACGATGGTGTTGTCGGCGATACCGAGATCGTCCAGCTTGTCGAGCAGCTGTCCGACATGGCCGTCATGCTCCATCAGGCCGCTACCGAAGAGATCATCAGCGGAGCTGATTGGGGTCGCCAGGTTACGGCTTTCCTCTTTCAGGTGGGTATAAACGTGCATACGGCTGGGTGCGTGCCAGATAAAGAACGGTTTGTCGGCCTTGACCGCGCGCTCCATGAAGTCCAGTGAGCGAGCCAGAACTTCTTCATCGAAGGTTTTCATACGCTCGGTAGTGAGCGGACCGGTATCCTTCACGGTCTGGCCGCCATCTGCGGTGGCGAATGACTCGATAACGCCGCGGGGACCGAATTTTTTCACGAACTCTGGATTGGTCGGGTAGTCCGCCTGTTCCGGTTCTTCCGACACGTTCAGGTGGTAGAGGTTACCGAAGAACTCATCAAAACCATGCACGGTTGGCAGATGCTGATCCAGGTCGCCAAGATGGTTTTTACCGAACTGCGCGGTCATGTAGCCCTCTTCCTTGAGAACTTCCGCCAGGGTGGGGTCTTCCTTCTGGATACCCAGCGGGTTACCCGGCTGACCAACGGTGGTCAGGCCCGTGCGGATCGGCATCTGGCCCATGAGGAAGGCGGCGCGACCGGCGGTACAGCTGGGCTGTGCGTAGTGGTCGGTAAACAAAGCGCCTTCATCGGCGATGCGGTCGATGTTTGGGGTCGGGTACTGCATGCCGTGGCTGTAGGCGGCGATGCTGGTTTGGGCAACGTCATCAACCATGATCGCGAGTACGTTCGGCTTATCGGCAGCCTGCGCGAAGGCGGAGGCCCCTAGCAGGGTAAACGCGAGAGCGCTGGCGAGGCGGCCGTTGCGACGCGAGGTAGGGGTTTTCATGAAATGCTCTCCTTTCTGGCATTCAATCTGTGCTTTAACGCACCATTAATTTATTGAAATAAATACGGTTTCCATGTTTTTTCTGTCTGGTACGTCAGTACCCATATTGCCTATGGGGGAAATCAAAGGCTAGTGCTATTTATGGCTGGTCGATCCCGCTTCTGTTCCGGAGCAGCATCGGGAGGAGTTCCGTAAAGGAAACCCGCTTCTCCGAAAGCCCGCTGGTTAGCATTGACTCCTGTTCACCACTACAGCTGCTTAGTGGCTGGTAGGGATATCCGGCTGGACATGGGAAATCATTGATTTCGAAAGCCCTTTGAAAAATAGTCCAGGTTTATGACAGTCGCTAGCGGTAGTGGGCTGTTAATTTGGCGGTGGGAGATGTCTATAGAAGGTCTAAAGTCGGCGCGCAGTGGTTTCGTGCAAGGAAAGCAACGTGGCGGTTCTGCTTGCAGGGCAGGGATGGCGTCAGTCTAGAGGGGTTAGTCTATAAACCTTGTTGAGTGCGTCGGTATCACCTTGCGAGAGGTTTTTTTCTTGACCTGGATAGGCTGCTTCGAAGTGTTGCAGGTTGATCCGGTATCGCGTTGCGCACAGCAGGCTTAATTCCGTGTCGATGCCTTGAAAATGTTGATCCGATTCGTTCTGCTGTCGGTCCTCGGTTGTAAGCAGCAGTGCGGGCGAGTGTTTACCGGTTAGATGTTGAAGGTGTTCTATGTACGCGCCTCTTAACCCTGCTGGCAAGGCGGTCAGTGCGGCCCGGTCGTAGATTGCATCGATTCGACCCAGTTGTTCTGGTTGTAGCTGAAATAGGTCGCCGCAGTAGATCGATAACCTCCCATGTTTCCACAGTGTCAGCTGGCCGTCGCGCTTTCGCGAGGGTTTGATGTGGTTCTCTTTAAAGAAGGTTTTGACCGCTAGAGGGCTTAGCTCGACGCCGATCACTTCATGTCCCTGTTGCGAGAGCCAGATCATATCGAGACTTTTGCCGCATAACGGAACCAGAATGCGGCTGCGTCGCGGCAGCTTGAGCTCTGTCCAGAAGCGTATAAGCAGGCTGTTCACCTTACGCTGATGAAATGCAGTGTCGCGGTCACGCCAGAGTGAAAGCCAGAGATCATTATCGTTCATGGTCAGCTGCACCAGTCAGGGGCGGAGCCGCTGGAGCCATGCTCATGCCAGGAGATTGAAAGGGAGGTCGGCTTTGTTGGGGGTGGAGCGCACGGGAGGTTGTGCGATAAGGAGGCCAAGCTAAACCCTTGAGTCTTGAGACTAGCACGCTCATCCTGAGTACCCTAGTAAAAAATAGGGTTTTGGGGGCGGGCGACGAGTACGGCCTTGTTGTCAGGGGCGGCTGGGCTGGCCATAAAAAAGCCCGCAACAGGATGCGGGCTTTTTTAGGTAAATGCGGAGGAGCTTAGTGCTCGTGACCGCCTTCGCCGTGTACGTGACCGTGGGAGAGTTCTTCCTCGGTAGCTTCACGTACTTCAACAACTTCTACGTCGAAGCTCAGGGTCTGGCCCGCCAGCGGGTGGTTGCCATCCAGAGTGACGTTGTCGCCTTCAACCTTAACAACGGTTACCGGCTGCTGACCCCAGGGAGTCTGAGCCATGAACTGCATGCCCGGCTCAACCACGTCGATGCCTTCGAAGTTGGAGCGGTCCACTTCCTGAACCAGCTCTTCGCGCACTTCGCCGTAGCCTTCTTCCGGCTCAACGGTAACGCTCAGCTTGTCGCCTACGGCTTTGCCGACCAGGGCGTTTTCCAGGCCCGGAATGATGTTGCTGGCGCCGTGCAGGTAAGCCAGCGGCTGCTGACCTTCGGAGCTGTCCAGTTTTTCGCCGGCGGCGTTGGTCAGCGTGTAATGGATGGATACAACGGCGTTCGCTGCAATCTGCATCTATGTTCTCCTGTCGTTCAGAGGTGCGTTACCGCACAGACAACCTTCTGCAGCGATGCCTCGCCGCCAGCGTGAACTTGCTCGCTGGCCGGGACATTGAACGTGCGGATGACTGAGGGTTATGCAGTGCTCCCGGGATGGGGGTTAATCGAACCGCACATGCTAACGGACAGATCCCGGATAACGCAACCGTATAGCGTCTGAAATCGCCGTACCGCCGACTGCAATTTGATTGAAACCGCCAACGAGACAAAATGTCGTATTAATGTATGTTATGAGAATGCTGTTATCTGAGGAGGTTAGGACATGTTGAAACGATGGAGGTGGCTGTCGCTGCTGCTTGGTATCGCTGTTGCTGGCTCAGGTGTGGCGAGGGGGGATGCCGAGGGGCTGCTGAATTTTGATCTGCGCAAACTGGCGGACGACAGTGAGGTTAATCTTGGCGAGGAATATTCCGGTCAGGTGTTGCTCGTGGTCAATACCGCAAGTCGTTGCGCCTTTACCAAACAGTACGATGGGCTCGAAGCGCTGTATGCTGAGTACAAGGATCAGGGCTTCGCGGTGCTCGGCTTTCCATCGAACGATTTCGGTGGCCAGGAGCCTGGCACCGAAGATCAGATTCAGGACTTCTGCCGTACAACCTACGGTGTCGAATTTCCCATGTTTGCCAAAAGCCGGGTGAAAGGCGCTGATGCAGATCCGTTCTGGCAGAATCTGGTGGCGGTCAGCGGCACCTCACCGAAATGGAATTTTTATAAATATCTCATTGGCCGTGATGGCCAGATGATCGATACCTATTCCAGCATGACCTCTCCGGATAGCGACCGCTTGCGGGCCGATATCGAAAAGGCACTGGCTGACAACAAGAAATAAATAAAAGAACCTGAAGTTGATTTGCGGGTTCAGAGTGAAACAGGGAGTGCAAATGACAGTAGAGAGAGTAGCGATCATTGGCAGTGGTATTGCCGGAATGAGGCTCGGGGAGCTTCTAAGCAATGCCGGTATTGACGTTGTCGTGTTTGAAAAAAGCCGGGGCACGGGGGGGCGCCTTGCGTCCACCCGTTTGGGGCAGGGCAGTGCCGATCTGGGAACGGCGTTGATCGAACCGGGCAGTGCGGCATTTGAGTCCTGGCTGCAGGCTCAGGGTGCGCGAGAGTGGGCACCGGTTAAAACCGATTTTTCATTGAATCCGCAAGAAGGTCATCGTGGCTGGGTGGGCTATCCGCGTTCCAGTTCGCTGACCCGCAACCTGACTGGAGCTGTCGAGTTGCGTACCGAAGTGCGCGTGGGTGTTGTCTGGCCGGATCGGGAGGGTGTTCTGCTGCGTGACAGCGAGGGTGAGCCGCTCGGCTACTTCGATGCAGTGGTGGTGACCACCCCGGCACCTCAGGCAGCGCCGCTGCTGGATGCCGTGCAGCGGTTCAGACAGCGTGCGGAAAAGGTGGAGATGCATCCGGTATGGAGCCTGCTGCTGTCCTTGCCTTCACGCCCCCAACGCCTTGGCGAGTGTGATTGGCTGGAGGGTGCGCATCCGATACTTCAACGCGTGGTTCGCGACAGCAGCAAGCCTGGCCGCGAAGGTGAAAACTGGGTGATTCAGGCTTCTCAGGAGTGGAGCCAGTTACATCGTGACGAGGAGCCGTCCTGGGTAGCCGAGCAGCTCACCGCGGCCTTGTCAGAGCTCTGTGACGAGCGTGTCCATCCCGCTTTCAGTCGCGTTCACCGCTGGGCTTATGCCCGGGCGGCCGTCGCTGCTGGCCAGGAACTGTCACTCTGGGATGAACATCTCGGGATCGGTGCCTGCGGTGACTGGCTGAGTGGTGGTGATGTGGAAGGAGCCTGGCGCAGCGCCAACGAGCTGGCAGCCAGGATTCTGGAGTGTTCATCGAAGGTTGCTTGAGTGGCTGCTTTGAGACAAAGTTGATGCCTGTTCGCGCAGGCGACCGGCTTAATTAAACGTGGAACGGAATTAAAGGGAGGTTGATTGGCCGATTCTTTGTTAAGGGGTGTTGAAGAGGCATCCCGCTCGCTGGAAAAGGTACTACTGGGCAAACAGCAGCAGATTCGGCTGGCGCTGACCTGTCTTCTCTCGCAAGGACATCTGTTGATCGAAGACCTGCCTGGCATGGGTAAAACCACGCTGGCGCATGGTCTTGCGAGAGTGCTGGGTCTGGAAGATCAGCGCGTGCAGTTCACCTCCGATATGCTGCCCGCCGATATTATCGGTGTTTCCGTATTTGAGCCGTCCAGCGGTGAGTTTCGTTTTCATGCCGGGCCGGTCTTCTGTCAGCTGCTGCTGGCAGACGAGATCAACCGGACCACACCGAAAACCCAAAGCGCCTTGCTGGAGGCGATGGAAGAGGGGCAGGTAACTGCTGATGGTCACAGCTACCGGTTGCCCAAGCCTTTCTTTGTCATAGCGACACAGAATCCGGTGACGCAGTTTGGCACCTTCCCGCTGCCAGAATCCCAGCTTGATCGTTTTCTGATGCGAATTTCTCTGGGGTATCCTGCGCCAGAGGTTGAGCGGCAACTGCTGCTCGGGGGAGATACCCGGTCGATGCTGGACAGTCTGCCGCGCAGCCTGACGCCCAATGATCTGCTCGATATTCAGCAGCATTGCAGCCAGGTGCATGCGTCGAGCAGCGTGATCGATTATCTGCAGCGGCTGATTCAGTTTACCCGTGATTCCGAGCTGTTCAGCTATGGGGTCTCGCCGCGTGGCGGACTCGCACTGTTGCGCAGTGCCAGGACCTGGGCCTGGCTGGATGGCCGTACCCACCTGGTCCCGGAGGATATTCAGCAGGTGCTGGAGCCGGTGATAGGGCATCGCATCCGCCCCGCTGAGGAGATCGGCAGTCACGCCGGTAAACGTCTGGTTAACGAACTGCTGGCGCAGGTCGATGTTCTGGGCTGATCGTAAACCTGGTTTCTCTCTTGCCCAGCGTCTGCGTAACTGGAGCGTGCGACGCTTTCCGCGGAACCGCACCGTTAAGCTGACGCAGAAGCGTATCTACATCCTGCCCACCGGGGCAGGGTTGGGATTCTGCGTGCTGTTGCTGCTGTTGCTTCTGCTGGCGATCAACTACGAGAACAACCTGGCCTATGCGTTGACCTTTCTGCTGGCCGGAATCTTTGTGGTCTCGATTATTCATACCTTCGGCAATCTTGCCGGGCTGCAGGTGAGCGCGCAGGCGGGGCGACCCTGCTTTCGCGGTGATAAGGCCGGCTTTTCACTGCAGCTGACGGCAGCGCCCAAGCGCGATCATGAGCAGTTGAGCCTGTGCTGGGAGGGTGGGGTCGCGCAGACGCTCGATCTGACCGAAGAGCGCATGCTTCAGGTGGAGTTGGCTTGTGATGCCGCGGAGCGAGGCTGGCTCGATCCTGGTCCGCTGTTGGTGGAAACCCGATTTCCATTAGGACTTTTTCGCGCCTGGACCTGGATTGATACGGGTCTGAAGGCGCTGGTGTATCCGCGTCCTGTCAGTTGTGCAGCGCCACCAGCGGGGGGTGGTGAGGGCGGCGCGGAAGTCACCGGTATCAAGTCGCGGGGGCCTGAGGACTTTCAGGGGCTGGCACGCTTCGAAAAGGGCGGCTCGCTGAACCAGGTGGCCTGGAAGGTCTATGCCCGCGGCCAGGGACTGCATCTGAAGCAGTATGCCGGCACGGTCAGTGAAGAGATCTGGCTGGACTGGGAAAGCTGGCACAACGGCACGGTTGAGGAAAAACTGTCCGGTATCTGTTTCTGGGCGCTGGAGTTTCATCAGCGTGAGCAGCCTTATGGCCTGCGTCTGCCCGGCCTGATTCTGGCGCCGGCAAGCGGAGAGGCGCAGCGTCAACGTGTACTCAAGGCGTTGGCGCTATACGGGCGTGAGCAGCAGGAATAAGACGGAAATGAAGCAGAGATGAAACAGCTCAGTCGTGCCGCCGTTCTGTGGCAACTGGCGGCCTTTTTTGCCACCCTGGCGCCACACCTTTCGTGGCTGCCATTCTGGCTTATCGCGCTGGCGATCATCACGCCTGGGATTCGTCTGATGATTTACAGCGGGCGTTGGCCGCTGCCGCACTGGAGTGTGAAGCTGGTGCTGGTGCTTGCGGTCATCGGCGGACTGCTGCTCACATTCACCCGTGAAACCGGCATGGCTGCCACGGTGTCGCTGTTGATTGCTGGTCTCGCGCTCAAGATGATCGAGATCTACCATCGCCGCGATGCGCTGGTGTTGCTCTATGTGTCCCTGTTTGTCTCTGGAACTGCATTTCTGTTCCATCAGTCGATCCTGATGGCGCTGTATGCGTTGTTCAACCTGGTGTTGATCATCGCTGCGCTTAACAGTATCTACCAGGATCCGTTGCGCAACGACTGGCTGCGGCCGCTGAAGCGCTCCTTACGTCTGCTGGGGTTCGCGCTGCCGTTGATGCTGGTGCTGTTTATCGTATTTCCGCGTATCGGTCCGCTCTGGTCGGTGCCCATGAACCAGAATGCGGCCCGATCGGGGCTTTCTGACCAGATGGCGCCCGGCGATATTTCACGCCTGACCCGCTCCAATGATCTGGCGTTTCGTGCCACCTTCGATGGTGCGGTGCCGCCGCCACAGCAGCGCTATTGGCGCTCCATGGTCTATGGCAACTACGATGGCCGGACCTGGAGCCGGGTGTCGCGTGGCGACCAGTTCAGGCTCGCGGATGTGGAGCTGATCAGCGATGCCACTCCCCTGGCCTATGAAGTGGTTTTCGAAGCTTCTAACAACCCCTGGTTGGTGGCGCTGGATCAACCGAGCGCTGCGCCTGCTGGCAGTTTCCTGACAAAAGGTAATGCGCCGTTAAGGTATCGGCCGGTGGATAGGCGGATCAGTTATCAGAGTAGCGCTTTGCTCGACTATCGGTTGCAGCCCGACCTTACCGATTTTGATCGCGAGATTTATCTGCAGCTCCCGGAAGGAAGCGATCCCCGCAGTCGTGAACTGGCCGAGCGCTGGCGGCAGGAGAGCGGCACGGATGATGCCGCTATTGTGCGCCGCGCCTTCGAGCTGTTTAACGCGGAGTTCACCTACACCCTGACACCACCGCAGCTTTCGGGCGATCGTGTGGATGCCTTTCTGTTTGATTCCCGGCAGGGGTTCTGTGGCCATTTCGCGGGCGCTCTGACATTCCTGCTGCGCTCTGCCGGAATACCGGCGCGTGTTGTCGCCGGCTATCAGGGTGGCGAATGGAATGAGCGCGAGGCCTACCTGACCGTACGGCAGTACGATGCTCACGCGTGGGTGGAGTATTGGCAGCAGGATGAGGGTTGGATTCGGGTAGACCCAACCGCAGCGGTGGCTCCGGAACGGGTCAGTCAGCAGGCCGATCAGCTGTTTGCCGATGACCCGGCGTTTCTTGCGGATACGCCGATGGCCCGGTTGCAGTTTGGCAATGCCTGGATGCTCGATATCAGGCGTCAGATCGATGCGCTTAACTTCAGCTGGAACCGTTGGGTGCTTAACTACCAGGGTCAACAGATGCAGTTGCTCAAGGATTTGCTGGGCGAGGTGAATCTGACACGGCTGGCGCTGCTGTTTATTGTGCCATTTGTGCTGGTGATGGCGCTGGTGGCGTGGATTCAGCTTGGCGGTCGGCGTCGACCCAGGGATCCTCTGGAGCGTGCTTTGGAGCGTCTGCTCGATGGTTTTGCCAAACGCGGTTACCGGCGTGAGAGTCGCGAATCTATCCAGGCGTTCAGTAAGCGTATGGCGAGCGATTTTCCGTCGATGGCGGGCGAGCTGCGTGCTCTGGCGAACTGTGACGAGGCGGTCCGTTATGCCGCGCGGCCAGATGGCAGGAAAGCGTTGCTTGCAGCGATCAAGGCCTGTTACCGTGCGCTGAAAACCATCAAGGCCCCTGCATAACGTGAACAGCGAAACTGAACTGCCTTTTGACTATCACATTGTCCGCAGCCGCAAGCGGCGTACCGCCTCGTTGATGATCGATAAGGGCCGGGTCGAGGTGCGGGTGCCGGCATTGGCGGATGAGTGCTGGATCGACAACTGGGTGCGCAGCAAGGTGGACTGGGTTCTGCCGCGTCTGCAGCGTCAGACCCGCGCGTTGGAGCAGCGGGCGATAGAGATCAGCCAGGGCGGTCGCTTCTTCGTCAATGGCAGGGAGCTGGCACTTAGCTGGCGCCGAGCGAGTCGCTCGGGCGTGGTCATGGCAGATCAGGAGATCCAGGTTAGCATTTCCGCCCGAGTGCGCCGGCCGGAATCCGAGGTTGTGCATGAGCAGCTTCAGCAGTGGATGGCGCAGCA
Source organism: Marinobacterium lutimaris (assembly GCF_900108065.1). Lineage (GTDB taxonomy): Bacteria > Pseudomonadota > Gammaproteobacteria > Pseudomonadales > Balneatricaceae > Marinobacterium_D > Marinobacterium_D lutimaris. Next base: position 305,201 of record NZ_FNVQ01000001.1, read on the forward strand.
GGCGGAAGCGATTCTTGTGCCCCTGTGTCTGCAGCTGGGCAGGGAGATGCGCCTTGTGCCCTCCACCGTGCGGATCAAGAATTACCGGCGTAAATGGGGGCAATGTGACAGTCGTGGTGTGATTACGCTGAACTGGCGAATCCTGCACCTGGACCCCGCATTGCAGAGATACATCCTGGTGCATGAGCTGTGTCATCTAAAAGAGATGAATCACAGTAGTGCGTTCTGGCGTCTGGTATCGTTGCACTGCCCGGAATATGCAACGCTCAGGCGCCAGCTGACGGAAACCTACCCCTATTTGATATGGTGACTACGACTTTTGGCGTGTTGTGAGGCTCGCGTTAAGTACGCAGTATGCTTATGGCTACAGATTTATAAAAAGTAATTCGTAAACAACACACTATAAAAATAAAAGGATTACGCTGGGTGATGGGGCTCTATACGGCGATAGAACGCAGGTTCTTCAACTCACTGACCAGAAAGATTGTTGGCAACGTGGTGTTTCTGCTGCTGCCTCATCTCGCCATGGTATTGCTGGGTATCCATTATGTGGGCGAGTTGCGCTTGCAGCTGGGTTCCCTGGGGCTCGAGGGCGGGACGCTGGGCTCATTAGAGACCCTCCTTGATAACTTTTCTCTGTACGCACTGGTGACGGTGGCCTTTGCCCTGATGGCGGGTGTCGGCACTATCTTCTTTATGCGTCATCTTTTCCTCAGGCCGATCAGTGCAATCACCAAGGTGCTTCACGGTATCAAGGATCGTGGCGGTGATATCTCGGCAACGCTGCCTGCTTATACCTACGACGAAATCTCTGAGATGGCGCAGGCTTACAACGACTTCTCTGACAATCTTAAGCGTATTATCGCCGAGACCCGCCGCCGTTCCGTGAATGTGTCGGTCAGCGCGACCCGCTTGCAGAAGGTGATTCTGCAGGCGCATGATTCCGCCGAAACTCAGGAAGCTCAGGCGCAGCAGGTGTTCCAGTCTTCCAGTGAGGCGACCCAGGCAATAGATGAAATTGCTGCCACCACACTCAATATCAATGAGCAGAACAGCACCAACATGGAAGAGGTGCGCAGCTCCAATGAAGAGTTGCAGCGCGTATCGAAGCAGGTGGGTGATACCCGGGAGCTGGTCACCCGGTTTCAGGACACGGTGGAGCAGCTACAGGAAAATTCGCAGAACATCACTCATATCCTCGGCATGGTACAGGAGTTTTCGGAGCAGACCAATCTGCTGGCGCTGAACGCGTCCATCGAAGCAGCGCGGGCTGGCGATGCCGGTCGAGGTTTCTCGGTGGTGGCGGATGAGGTGCGTAACCTGTCGCAGAAGGTGAGCCAGGCGACCACAGAGATTGAGAGCAATATCGGCCAGATGGCGCGGCTGGTAGGGGATACCCGCAAGAGTGCGGGCGATATCCTCCAGGGTATCGAAGAGACCGAGGCGTTTATCGGCGACACCAGTACCCAGTTCCAGAAGCTGGTGAAAGACTTTGATGTCGTCAATGGCCAACTCGCCGGAATCAGCAGCGCTATAGATGAGTTGTCCTATACCAACAGGGAATCCCACGGTCATGTGGCGCGAATCACCGAGCTCTCTTCTGCGATTAAGGCAGAGATGGCGGAGTCACGGGATTACTCGCGCCAGCTGGAGCTTTCCACCGAGGAAACCCAGGAGCTGTTGTCGCGCTTTATCATCGGCTTTGGCGGCTTTGAAAACATGCTGTTGACCGGTGCGCAGTGGGCGAAGCGCACCGAAGAGGCGCTGCAGGCGTTACAGGGGAAAGGGCTCGATCTGTTTGATCGCAACTACCGCCGCCTGAACGACGGCCAGAAACCGGAAAAATTCGAAACTCGATACAGTGCGGCCTACGAGCCGGTGATGCGTGCGCTGTTCGATAGCTTTATTGAAGAGCGTCCTGAATTTATCTACGCCATCGCGGTGGATACCAAGGGTTATGCGGCCGCTCATCACGCCAAGGTGTCCCATCCGATGACCGGCGATTTCGCGGTAGATAATCTGAAAAGCCGTCATATGCGGATCTTTGCCGGTAACCGTGCCGAGAAGCGCCGCGCCAGTCATACCTCGCCTTTCCTGTTGCAGACGTTTGTTCGCGATACCGGCGAGGTGCTCAATGATCTTTCGATCCCGCTTTACCTTAATGGCAAGCATTGGGGCGCGTTGATTATGGGCTTTAACCCTGAATGTCTACTTGATGAGGGGAGGAAGGAGTAAGGCGGCGCTGTGACTGGGAGTCCTGCCGATAGATGGTTACCGGCAGGGTTTTACGGCTGGCAGGATGAGGCTCAGAGGTCGCGGTCCGCAACCAGCTGCTGAATCAACTGCTTCATCATGTCATAGGAGAGCGGTTTGGAGCATAGCGCCGAGACGCCGGCGTTTTGTATTGCGGCGAGGCGGCTTTCATTCTGTTCCGAGGTGATCATCATCACCGGCACCGTTGGCTGAGAGCTGTAGTTGCGGATGTGCTCCACCAGTTCAAGACCATCGATATTGGGCATGTTGTAATCCGAGATAATCAGGTCGAACATGCGCTCTTCCAGGAACTGCAGTGCTTCGGCACCATCCTTGGCTTCGACGACATTCTCGATGCCTGCGGATTTCAGAATCTGATGTACAAATTTGCGCGACATGCCGCTGTCATCAACGACCAGAACGCTCATATCCTCGAAAAACTCATCTTCCTCTTCGCGCAGCTTGTCGCCGATGTAGTGCATGGTGCTTTGCAGCGCTCGCATCAGGTCGTTACGGCTGAACGGCTTTGGCAGAATTGCGATGGCACCAGCCTGGCGGATCGGCTCCAGGTAACGGTAGTGGGTTTCAGATGAAACCAGCAGAAAGGTGATCTCTGAAAGCTCCGGCTGCTGGCGCATCCGGGTGACCAGTTCAGTGCCGGTAATATCCGGCAGGTGCATGGAAGACATCACGATATCTGGCTTCATGATGCTCATGCGGGTGAGCGCGGGGGCTGCTGAGTCGAACGTCTCGATCTGCTCTATACCCAGTTGGCGCAGGGCATCAACGATGATGTGGCGTTGCACCCTGGAGGGCTCGATCACCTGAACCAGAAGCTCGTCTAATCTCATAACAACCTGTTCCGCAAACTGGTTTATGATGTGGGAAATTTGTAGCTATTCTAGCACGCTTTGATCTGCGTTCGAGCCCCTTGGCTTGGGGCTTGGCCTTGGATGCTAGGCCAAAGAGGTTCTGAAGGGCAAATTACTTGCCTGAATATTTTCCTTCAATAGGGTTAACCTGAACGTTGTTAAGGAAACTGTTCAGCTTCGGTTCATGTCCGTTTTGCTTTACTGGCAGTCCGTATCGATAGTCGCTGTACCGGAGCAGGGCTGTCAGCAGGCGGTCAGGAGCTTACAGGCGTTAATTTTTAGTACGCCGGGTTGATGGATAAACAGCCCATACAAATTTTTTCTTCATATTTTCACTTCAAGGGTCGCTATCAGCGACCCTTTTTCTTTTCTACTGCGCTCGAGCGCTACATCCTTCGTCCACCGCGGTAAGACGGCAAAGGGAGCCTTTGTCGCTCCCTTGGCGTATTAGTCCTGGGATGATTGATCTCAGGCCGCGCTTGAATCCTCAGGGGGCTGGCGGCCATCCTTCGACCATCCCAATTTGACCAGTACGGGCTCAAACAGTGCGCGAATCTGGCTTTCGTCCGTGCAGTCGCGAGCTTTTTCCAGCAATGGCATCAGGTCGGCGCGGCGCACGGAACGGATCAGCAGCTTGATCTTTGGAATGTTGTAGGCGCTCAGGCTAAGCGTGTCGTAGCCGATCGCGATCAGCATCAGAACGGCCACCGGGTCGGAAGCCATCTCACCGCAAAGCGAGACAGGCAGTCCGAGGCTTTTGCAGGTGGTCAGGATCTGCTCCAGTGCCACCAGCATGGCCGGATGCATATTGTCGAACAGGTTGGATACACGCGGGTTGTTGCGATCCACCGCCAGCAGATATTGGGTCAGGTCGTTGGAGCCCACCGAGACAAAATCGATATGCTGTGCCAGTTTGGGTAGCAGCAGCATCGCCGAGGGCACCTCGATCATCATGCCTACCTGGGGACGCGGTATCTCGATGCCATCGCGCTTCAGCGCCTCTGAGGCTTTATCAAGAATTTCGCGTACGGCGATAATCTCATCCACGCGGCTGATCATTGGCACCAGTAGCTTCAGGTTGCCGCATTCGGCATGGGCGCGCAGCATGGCGCGGATCTGGGTGACCAGAAGCTGGGTGTTATCCAGAGTAAAGCGGATACCTCGCCAGCCCAGGTAGGGGTTGCTTTCGTTGATCTCGAAATAGGGCAGTTGTTTGTCGCCGCCGATATCCAGAGTACGCATCGATACCGGTAGCGGGGAGTACGCCTTGAGTACGTTGACGTAGATGCGGTACTGCTCCTGCTCGGTAGGGAAGCTGTCATGAACCATAAACGGAATTTCTGAGCGGTACAGGCCGACGCCTTCGGCGCCGCGCTCAAGACCGGGGGTGGCGTCCGCCAGAAGACCGGTATTGGTATGCAGTTGGATGCGCACATTATCCAGGGTTTCCGCCGGCATGTTGCGCAGTCGCTCCAGGTCGCGCATCACGCGATTTTCCTGGTCGATCATCCGCTTGTATTCGGTCAGCAGCGCCTGAGGCGGATTGATGATGCACTCGGCGCGGTTGCCGTCGATAATCACCTTGGCGCCACGGTTCTGCTCCAGCTCGACACCCTCTACACCCATCACGGCCGGGATGCCCAGGGCGTTGGCGACGATGGCGGTATGGGACAGTGTCGATCCGGAGGTGCACACCAGGCCCTGGATGCGCTCCTGCGGGAAGGCGGCCAGGTCGGCGATGCTAATTAGTTCGCCGCCCAGTATCAGAGGCTCGTCCGGCGCTTCAAGTACCTGCTGGTCCCGCTCCAGTAACTGGTTCAGGATACGCTGGCCGATATTGTAGATATCCTCGCTGCGCGCCTTCATGTACGGGTCGTCGGACTGCTCGAACAGGGAGGCCATCCCTTCGATGGTCTGTTTCAGTGCCCATTCAGCCGAAGCGCCTTCGGTGATCAGTTGCTTGACGCCGTCGCTCAGCTCCGGGCTCTGCAGCATCAGCTGATAAACATGAAACAGGGCGCTAACGTCGGACGGAAGGTGCTTGCCCAGACGTCCGGAACCTGACTCCAGCTCTTCCTTTACCGAACTCAGGGCATCCATGAAATCGCTTTTCTGCTGCGCCGGATTGCTCGTCATTGACGGCTTGATATCTGCCAGCGACAGCTGGGGATGAACCAGCCAGAGGCGGCCGCAGCCAACGCCGGATGCGCCTTTGACGCCGCGGTAACGGCGAAACGGAGAAATATCCTGAACGTCCGACATCCATTCGCCGTCGCGGTGCAGCTGGTAAAGGGTGCTGCCAAGCTGCGAGGCGACCGTGATCAGGAAGGCTTCATCCTCTTCGCTGAACGGCTCGCGCTGATGACCCTGAATAACCAGTACCCCAACCAGTTTGCGCAGGTGCAGAAGCGGCACGCCGAGAAAACGGTGGTAGGGCATCTCATGAGTTTCGGGAATGTAGACGAAGCGGTCATCTGCCGGCGCATCGGCCAGGTTGACGGCGCTGAGCGTGCCGGCGATGTTGCCAACCAGCCCCTCGTTCACCGCCAGCTGCACATGGCCGACTGCCGCCGGAGACAGCCCCTGGGTGGCCGCAAGAATCAGCGAGTCACGCTCTGGAGTGCACAGATAGATGCTGCAGACCTCCACATTGAGCAGCTCGCTGAGGCGCTGCACGATGGTGGACATCATAGCCGTGGGGTCTTGGGTACGCGCGATCTGCTCGACCAGCGAAGTTAGCGTACTGAGGGGGTGATGCATGGCTGTGTCGGCTCCAGACGCAGGTTTCCAATGCTATGAATAATACAGTATTTTGATGGTGGTTGGCGGCACTTAATAAAGATCAAGGTTGTTGCCGTTTTCGTCAGGAGCGGGCCCGATAGCTATATCTCGGGTGCATCGAACTGCTACAATCGCCTTCGCCGCTTGCCCCCTTTTCCCCGTGGAGTGACCTCGCTGTATCCATGAACACCGAAGTAAAATTCAGCCATGAAAGAGCCGTTTCCAGGATCTGCCAGACAGACGTGGTTTGCTGCTCCCCAGAGGAATCCCTCGACAGTGCACTGAAATCGATGTCCCGTCGGGGCATAGGTTCAGTACTCATCTGTGAGGGTCGCAAGCCTCTCGGTATTCTGACGCGCCGTCAGGCGATGAGCTGCTGTGTTCGCGGTATCGATGCAGAAAAGGTGGCTCTCGATGAGGTGATGTCTTCGCACCTGCTGCTGGTTCGAGGCGACGACAGCATAGATGAAGTGGGTGTCGAAATGATGACACGCCGGCTTCAGCATGCCGTGGTCACCAATGAAACCGGAGCTCTGGTTGGAATCGTCAGCGAAAGCGATATCGTCAACAGCCAGGGGATAGAGCACGATCTGTTTCTGCGCAGCGTGGTCGATATTGCGCCGGCCCGTTCTCTGTTTCTGGATGATCAGCTTTACATGCGCGATGCAATTCAGCGTATCCGCAATGAAGACAAGAGCGCCGCCGTAGTGCGCTCCGCTGGCCGTCAATACATCATCACGGAAACCGACATCATCGGTTTGCTCGCCTCGGGTACCGATCTGGATTGTCCCCTCTCCGAGTTTACTCTATCGGAGCTTGTCACCATTGATGAGTCGATCAGTCTCTACATTGCGCGCAAAATTTTCCGGCGTCATGGTTTTCGACACCTGGGGCTGACCGATGCAAGCGGGCGTGTAACCCGAATTCTCTCTTACGCAGATATTCTGCGCAGCGTGGAGCGCGACTACGTTGCACGGCTTCGCGAGTTGCTGGCCAATCGTAATCACGCGTTACAGCAGTCACAGCATAACCTGCGCCTGATCGAGCGTGTCATCAATGCGTCGATGGAGGGGGTTGTGGTAACCGACTCCAACGGCGCTATACAGAGCGTAAACCCGGCATTCAGCGCGATTACCGGTTACGAGGCTCATGAGGTTATCGGACGTAACCCCAATATCCTCAGTTCTGGACGCCACGGTCGCGAGTTCTACCAGGAGATGTGGAGCACGCTGAAGCGGGAAGGTGAGTGGCAGGGTGAGATCTGGAACCGGACGCGCAGCGGCACGGTTTACCCTGAGTGGCTGAGTATCACTGCGATCAGCGATGATAAGGGGCAGGTCACCCAGTATGCGGCTATCTTCCACGATCTTACGGAAACCAAGCGGTCCGAAGATAAGATTCGCCGTATGGCTCAATTCGACGAGCTGACCCGGCTGGCAAACCGCAAACTGTTTTCAGACCGGCTGGGGATGGCGCTGCACTACGCCCATGAACAGAGCAAGCGTGTGGCTGTTCTCGCGGTGGACCTGGATATGTTCAAGCGGGTCAATGATCGCTTTGGGCATGATGCCGGCGATGATGTGATCCGCACTCTGGCCAAACGTATTGAGAGCACTCTTGGTTCGGGTGATACGGCGGCGCGTCCTGCGGGCGACGAATTCTCGCTGATTCTCAGTGATATCACCGAGGAGAGCCTTACCTGTCGTGTCGAGCATCTGGCACGGGTGATTTCTACACCGGTTCTGGTAGGTTCCTCCGAGCTGCGCATTACCGCCAGTATCGGCGTGGCGATCTATCCATCGGATGCTGATTCTGTGGAGGAGTTGCTGCGCGCGGCCGATGCAGCCATGCACAACTCCAAGGATCTGGGCCGGAACAGCTGGTCCTACTTTTCCAGCGAAATGCATCAGCGGCGTCAGTCACGTTATCTGATCGGCGCGCATCTGCAGCAGGCGCTGCAGAATAATGAGATGCATCTTGCCTACCAACCCAAGCTCTCTTTGGGCACGGGGGAGGTGGTTGGTGTCGAGGCGTTGCTGCGCTGGCAGAATCCAGAGCTGGGTACCGTTCCTCCGGATCAGTTTGTACCGCTGGCGGAAGACAGCGGGCAGATTCACGAGATCGGCGACTGGGTGCTGGAAACGGCGATAGGTCAGGCCCGGCGCTGGGAATTGTCGGGTCGGTGCATACCGGTAGCGGTCAACCTTTCCGCCCGCCAGTTTCAGCGCGAAGGTCTGGTTGCCCGGATCAAGCAGTTGCTGAGTAAGTATTCGCTCGACGCGTCGCTGCTGTGTGTTGAACTCACCGAAACCTGTTTTCTGCATAGCGCGGAAGAGACAGCCCTGGCGCTGCATGAACTGCGCGAGCACGGGGTCAAAGTATCGATCGACGACTTCGGCACGGGTTACTCCAGTCTGAGTTACATTCGCACCATGTCGCTGGATCAGCTCAAGATCGATCGCAGCTTCGTCAACAACATCAATGAAGCGCAGCGTGATCGTCAGTTGGTCAGTGCAATGATCGCCATGAGCCAGGCCCTGGGGCTCAGTGTTGTTGCCGAGGGGGTGGAAACCCGGGAGCAGTTGGATATGCTACGTCAGCTGGGTTGTGACGAGGTTCAGGGTTATCTGATCTGCAGACCTATCCCGGCGGAAGAGCTGGATAAAGTATTGCCTGATCTGGCCGGAAAAAACTGGATTGACGCGGGAGAAGAGCGGTGAAAAGTTACCTGTTTACCACCAGCAATGGGCGTGGCGGCGTAATGCTGTGCGATATCGATACGCTGGAGGAGGCCGTGCCCTATCTGCAGAAGCGCTTTGATGGTGTGGTGCGTATCGAACAGGGCTTGGAACTCTGGACAGCGGAAGAGGGCTTCGGTGAATTTAAGCCCAGTTCAGTGGAAGAGGCATTGGCTGCCAGCGGCGAGTCCGGCGGGCGCTAGCCCCGTCACATTTCTATCTGGCGCCGGTGCCACCGGCGCTCATCCTTGATCAGTTCAAATCCGTGGTTGTGAAACTGTATCCGGCCTGATGACATCAATCGGTGGTCGCGGTTCTGTTGTGGCCGAAATTTGTGGCCGAAATTCATACAGGCGCTAGCAGCGATATATCGTTGTGCCTAGCGTGTCTGGGCCAGTTGATCTGCCCCCGCCAGGCAGGCAGAGGTGGATAAAACAACAAAGACTGAACCGGACCGACTCATTATGTCGGCCCGTGATTCAGGACTGAAGAGGAAGGGGAGTCTCGATCAGCGACGACGACGGCGAGGGTGCTCGTCCTCAACGCGGATGCGAATGGGGGCAGGCTTGGACTGCTGCTGAAGCAAGTACCAGCCGGCACCGGCAATCATGACTGCTGCAATAATAAACAGTGACGTCAGCATCGAGAATCTCCTCTCTGGTCGGGGTATACGTGGCGCGTCTTGCTGTTATTGAGGTTAAGACTGCGCTTCTGAGATAAATGCCGCAAATTCAGTATAACCGCCTATATGTTTCTGACCACAAAAAATTTGCGGTACGGTTTCTACAGACTTGCCAACGGTTTTCTCAAGATCGGCCTTGGTGATGCCTTCGGCATGGATGTCGATATAGCGATGATCCAGGTTCTGGGTTTCGCATAGCTGTTTGGCGCGAACACAGAAGCCGCAACCCGGACGGCCGAAAATGGTAATGCGTTCCATCAGGTTCTCCCTAAAAGTGTGAGTCGATTTCAATAAAACCATTAAACCCGGGTCGGCGCGGGATGAACAATCGTCATCATTAATGGTGCCGATTGCCTCTTGCTATCGCCCAGTGTTAATCGGCTTAGAACCAGTCATTACGCGGCTTGCGGCGTTTCGGCAGATAGGGAACCAACAGTCCGAGGATGACGCCGCCCAGGGCAACCAGGCCGCCGTGGGTCAGCCAGCGCATCAGGTTCGATTGATCCATGTTGGTGATCTGCGATTTCAGCGAGGTAATCTCTCGCTCCAGTTCTACGACTCTCGCCTTGCTCTGTTCATTTTCACTGGCGTGAGACTGAGCGGCCTGCTCCAGAACATCTATTCGCTGCTGCTGAGTGCTGATCAGCTGTTTAGACTCTTGCAGCTCCGTTTCCAGTTCCGGCATGCGAATCAGGTTGCTTTCGCCCTCGGCGACAAAGTTCGCCGGCACCCAGCCTACGCGGCCGCCTTCTGTGCGGATCTGGATATAGTCGTTGCGGCGGTCCAGGGTCTCGATCGCTTCGCCGCTGTTGACGCGCCCATTGATGCGGTACTGGTTGCTCGGTCCGCTGTTCATAAAGACATACACATCATCCGCTATGTGTGCAGACTCGGCGGTGGCGTAGCTTGAAAGCCCGGAAAGTAGAGCGACTAGTAACACTTTTTTCATACAGCAGTCCGACGGTGTTGCAGGGTGAATTGGGTTCTTTCGACTGTTGATGGAGGTTTAAGTTCACCAAGTGTCGAAAAGCGTACAGCTTACCACAGTCGGCGCTTCCCCGGGCCGCGTTAACTCCTTAGTTTGATTGACTTTGGTGGCCCTCCCTTTCATTCTTCACCTGTTGAGCGGGTCTCCCCCGTATCCCTAATTAAGATGTGCCTGTTATGGGCATGAATAAGGAATCGAGGATCTTTAAATGGAAAGCTTCTGGGATCTTTACGTGGTGCCCTGGGCGTTGAATATCGCCTTTGCGCTGGCGATTTTCTTCGTTGGGCGCTGGATAGCCAAGCGTCTGGTTAACCTCTGCGGCCGCTTGATGCGTCGTGCCAAACTTGACGAGATGTTGATCAATTTTGTCTCGTCGATTATCAGCGTGCTTCTGCTGCTGTTTATCATCGTTGCAGCACTCGGTCAGCTGGGTGTGGATACGACTTCGCTGATTGCTCTGGTCGGTGCCGCTGGTCTGGCGGTTGGTCTGGCTCTGCAGGACTCGCTGAAGAACTTTGCCGCTGGCGTGCTGCTGATCATCTTCCGCCCGTTCCGGGAAGGGGATTTTGTTGAAGTGGCCGGCATAGCAGGTATCTGTGAGCACATCTCCATTTTCAATACGGTTATGCGTACCGGTGATAACCGTGAGGTGATCGTTCCGAACGGCTCTATCTACTCAGGTGTCATCACGAACTATTCGGCCCGTGATACCCGTCGTGTGGATATGGTGTTTGGTATCAGCTACGACGATGATCTGCGCAAAGCGAAAGAGATTCTGATGGATATCGTCAAGTCCGACGAGCGCGTGCTTGCCGATCCGGCGCCGGTGGTGGTTGTGGCTGCGCTGGCTGATAGCAGCGTCAACTTCAATGTACGTCCCTGGGTTAAGACTGCCGATTACTGGGCGGTTCTCTGGGATGTGACCGAGCAGGTAAAACTGCGCTTTGATGAAGCCGGTATCACGATTCCGTACCCGCAGGTTCAGGTACATACCAATCAGCCGGAATCTACCGACTGATACAACCGGCGCCCCTTCGACAGGGGCGCCGTTTTTTTAGCTGTCCAATTCCATTTTCCTTAGCTGTTCCCTGATTGCCTCGTTGTCCTGCTTGAGGCGCTGTTCGCTGATCCTCAGGTTGAAGTTCTTCTCGAACAGGGTTTCTAGTCGCTTTTCCATCTGAATGAGCTTTTCCTGCTGCTCAGTCTTTTCTTTCTCCAGTGCTTCTACCTGTTGCTGTAACTCAACCAGCAGACTGTAACCATCGCTGTCGTTGTCCTGATCCGGCGTGAGGCTTGGCCGTATTTCGCTGACCAGGTGGCTGTACAGGGCCTTGAGGTCGGTGGATTCGCGGTCGTTGTAGTGGATCTCTTCACTGATGGCGCTGTGGGCTGCGGCTGCACCGATCGAGCCCGCCAGGAAATGTTCCAGCATACGGTGGAACTCCATCAGTTCGATGACCGTGATCTGGTGCTTGCCACTTACCTGAAGATCGTCTGTCAGCTGGCTGAGACTGCTTTCAACCTTACCCTCCGGCAGATAGCGGCTGAGGATACTACGCGCTTCCTCCAGTTTCGGGGCGAAGCTGATGTAGGGGTCCAAACCGGTGGGGCGGGCTCGGTTCAGTAGCGGATTGCCGCGCATACAGTTGAATAGTTCGCGGGTCAGGCGGCGTTCTTTCTTGCTCGCTTTAAGTACCAGGCTTAGCAGGATATACACCAGCAGGTTGAGCGACAGGGACCAGATCACGCTGTGGCTGAGCGGATTGAGGGCGCCAAGGCCGAACAGCTGCTCGGGTTTCAGTTGCTCTATACCGAAGGGCCCGCGCAGCAGCATCTGGCTGTTGATCCAGCCCTGTTCGATAAAACCGGGGATCATCAGGGTATAAAACCAGACGATAAAGCCTGTGAGCAGACCGCAGAGAGCGCCAAGGCTACTGCCGCGGCGCCAGAACATGCCAAGCAGCATTGCAGGTGCAAACTGGAGAACGGCAGCAAAGGAGATCAGGCCGATCGATACTAGTATGTAGGTGTCGCTCAAGGTTCTCGCTGTGAAGTAGGCGAGCGAAAGGATGGCCAGCACGAGCACCCAGCGGATCTGCAGCAGGTAGCTGCGCAGCGGGGCAAGAGGGCCGATTTTCTGGCACAGAGGCAGCACCAGATGGTTGGATGCCATGGTGGCCAGCGCCATGGTGGTAATCAGGATCATGCCGGTGGCGGCCGCATAGCCGCCCAGAAAGGCGATCAGTGTGAATAGTGGGTTGTCGGCGAGTTGTGGAATGAGCAGCATAAACTGGTCGCCGCTGTCCGCGGGCAGGCCGAGTAGCAGGCCTGCCGCCGCGATCGGAACCACAAACATGCTGATCAGTACCGTATAGGCCGGAAAGCTCCAGGGCAGGGTACGTAGATGGTGGCGGCTGCTGTTTTCCACGACGGCCACATGGAACTGGCGTGGCAGGCAGTGGATCGCGGCAAAACCGAGCAGTATCAGCGTAAACCAGCTGACGCCGGGATGCGGGCCCTGGGTGAAGCTGAGCAAGTGGTCCAGGTTCTGTTCGCGCAGCTGATAGGCGATATCGGTGGGGCCGTCGAACAGGCTGTAGGCAACAAACAGCCCTATAGCGATAAACGCCAGCAGCTTGACGATACACTCTGCCACCAGTGCCGCGACTATGCCCTGGTGTCTTTCGGTGGGGTCGAGCCGGCGCACGCCAAAGACGATAGTAAAGATCACCATCAGTCCGGTCACCAGGGTGCCGGCCAGGTTCCAGTCTGCGCTATTTTGGCCGTTGGTGGTAATTACGCTAAGGCTGTCAATAATCGCTTTCAACTGCAGGGAGATGTATGGAATCAGGCCTATCAGCGCTATCAGCGTGACCAGAGAGGCGATTTTTTGGGAGTGACGGTAACGGATCGAGAGGAAGTCGGCGATGCTGGTGATGCGGAACGCCTCTTTGGCTCGCACCATGCGCTTAAAGGTGAAGCCGGACAGCATCATGCCGAGCATTGCGCCGATATAAATGCCGAAGAACTGCAGTCCATATTCGACGGCAAAGCCGACGCTGCCAAAGAATGTCCAGGAGGTAAAGAAGACCGCTTGGGACAGAGCGTAAACCCAGGGAGAGTTGAACCGGCTGCGGCCCACAGAAATACGATGCTCCACCCACTGCGCCAGGGCGAAGATCAGTGCCATGTAGCTGAGTACCGCCAGCAGAACGCTAATCGGTGAGAACATCGGTGAAGCTCCCGGTAACTGACCTTCAGGCCAGTATCAATGCTGCTCCGGGTGTTTGCAACAGCCCTTCCTGGGCGGAACGGGGTCGATGCCGCCGTCGGAAAACGGATGGCAGCGCAGGATTCGCTTCAGTGCCAGCCAGCTGCCGTAGAGAGGCCCGTGAGTACGAATTGCTTCGATGGCGTAGCTGGAGCAGCTGGGATAAAAGCGACAGTTGCTGCCGAGAAACGGGCTGATCAGGTATTGGTAACCACGGATCAGTAGTGTCAGCAGGCGAATGGCGAGGTTTCGGACCACAGATTTATCCGGGCTTGTTCACGGAAAGGCTAGGATAACGCGGGGAGGCCTCCGTCGCCAGTGACTGGCGACGGAGGCTGGGCGGCAAAGATTGCCGCGGTCAGACGTCGGCGGTTTCGCGCTTTTGCAGCTCGAGGGTGCCCAGGGTGCGCTCACGGATGCTGCGCAGCAGTTCGGGGTTATCGTTGAGTGATTCGCCATAGGAGGGAATCATGCTCTTGATACGCTCTTTCCACTCGTTCTTGCCGCGGTGCTGGATGTAGCAGCGCTCAACAATGCTGATCATGGTCGGTACTGCGGTGGATGCACCTGGAGATGCGCCAAGCAGGGCGGCGATGGAGCCATCCTCTGCGGTGATCACTTCGGTGCCGAACTCCAGCTTGCCGCCGAGTTTCTCATCCTTCTTGATGATCTGAACGCGCTGGCCGGCATGCGCCAGGGTCCAGTCTTCATCGCGGGCATCCGGGAAGAAGTTGCGCAGGGCATCAACACGGGCGCTGTGTGACTGCATCACTTCGCTGATCAGGTAGCGGGTCAGATCCATGTTCTTCATCGCTACTGACAGCATCGGTTTGATGTTGCCTGTACGGATGCTCTTAGGCAGGTCAAACAGGGAGCCCTGCTTCAGGAACTTGGTGGTGAAGCCGGCAAACGGGCCGAACAGCAGGGCGCGCTGGCCATCGATAATGCGGGTGTCCAGGTGCGGAACCGACATGGGAGGTGCACCAATCGGCGCCTTGCCGTATACCTTGGCGAGATGCTGTTCGACGATCTCCGGTTTCTTGCAGACCAGCCACTGGCCGCTGACGGGGAAGCCGCCGTAGCCCTTGCCTTCCTTGATGCCGGATTTCTGCAGCAGCGGCAGTGCACCACCGCCAGCGCCGAGGAATACGAACTGGCTGTTGATCACCTCTTTTTCACCGGTATCGGTGTTCTTGAGGGTGACGTTCCAGCTGCCGTCGGACTGCTTGTCGAGATCGTTGACGATACGGCTCAGCAGCAGGTCGAAATCGGGCTGGGTGCCCAGGTGTTTGGCCATGGAGCGGGCCAGCTCGCCGAAGTTGACGTCGGTGCCGTAGCTGACGCGGGTAGCGGCAACCCTGTCGGCCGGGTCGCGGTGCTGCATTACCAGCGGCATCCACTCCCGCAGTACTTCAGGATCTTCGCTGAACTCCATATCGCAGAACGCGGCGGTGGCTGACAGCGTCGCGTGGCGCTGGCGCAGGAATTCGACGTTTTCTTCACCCCAGACGAAGCTGATATGCGGTGTCGGGTTGATGAACTGTTTCGGCGAGGGCAGGACGCTCTGTTCCACCAGGTAAGACCAGAACTGCAGGCTGGTTTCGAACTCTGAGTTGATCTTGAACGCCTTGGTGGTATCGATGCTGCCGTCGGCCTTTTTCGGCGTGTAGTTCAGCTCGCAGTAGGCGGCGTGTCCTGTACCTGCGTTGTTCCAGCCGTCAGAGCTTTCGTGGGCCACGTAGTCGAGTCGCTCGACCATACAGATTTTGATGCTGGGATCTAGCTGCTTGAGCAGCATCCCCAGGGTGGTACTCATGGCACCTGCACCGACAAGCAGTACGTCGACAGATTTTGTAGTCATAGGAATACGCCAATTGATAATAAACAATGGGATTCGTTACGCACCTGATAAGGGCTTTTGGCGCCATGCACGAACGAGAGTTCGTAGATCAGGTGTCGTCCCCCGGATCTGATCGCCCGGGTTGGGCTGGGCGTTATCGCCTGCGGATCAGTCGGGGTGGGTCGCCGTTAAATGGGACCCTGGAGCAAGTTCCCCGTTGCGCTCTCCGGCAGACAGTAAGGGCCTGCTCTGGATAAGTCGCACGAGGTTATAGTTTTAAATTCTGTTTCACGGTTGCTGCGGTGCATTATAGGGATTCGGATGCCAAAAAAAACCTGTGAAACATGAGGTAACCCCATGAAACTCAGTGTTTCTGGTCTGCAGGTCGCGGATGGCGCGGGGTTTGGCGTGATTAAGACTTTCGTCTGTTAGGCTTTTTTGTAGGGCTGAAACGCCGATGGTACGACGTTTCAGCCTGTTGGCGGGGGCGTTACAGCTGTTCTTCGGCGTATTCCGCCAGACGGGAGCGGAAGATCCCTTCAAAGTGGATACTGGCCGAGCCGCTGAATCCGCGGAAGCGTTCAACGATATAGGTCAGACCTGAGGTCAGCGCGGTCAGGTAGTTGGAATCGATCTGCGCCAGGTTACCGAGGCAGACCATCTTGGTGTTTTTACCGCAGCGGGTGAGGATGGTTTTCAGCTGCTGAGGTGTAAGGTTCTGGGATTCGTCGATCAGGACGATGGCGTTCTGAATGCTGCGACCACGGATGAAGTTCAATGACTTGAACTGGATGTTCGCCTTTTCGATCGCGTATTTCACGCTGCTCTGCGGGCGTTCGTCATGCTCGTGCATCGCTTCCAGGTTGTCGTTGATCGAGCTGAGCCAGGGGGTCATCTTCTCCTCCTCAGTGCCGGGCAGGAAGCCGATATCCTCGGCTACCGGCGGGGTGGAGCGGGTGACGATAATCTTGTTGTAGCGGCGGTCCTCGATAACCATCTCCAGGGCGCAGGCGAGGGCTACCAGCGTTTTACCGGAGCCTGCGGCACCGAGCAGAATGCTCAGATCGATATCGGGATCGAGCAGGGCGTTCATGGCGAAGGCTTGCTGCACGTTGATCGGCTGGATACCCCAGCAGCTCTGCTGCATCAGGCGGTCGTAGCCCAGGTCCAGCAGTGTCACCTGATCTTCGGTGACCTCGACGGTGCGCGCGGCGAAGTCTTTGCTGTCATCGAAGATATACTCGTTAGGATAGGTGTCCGGTAGTACCTCGCGGGCGACGCGGTGGTAGGTATGGCCATCCTTCTGAAAGCTCTCAACCTGTTCTACACCTTCCCAGAAAGGGGTTTCCATGTGCAGATGGCCGGCGGGCAGCAGTTCGATATCCGAGACAAGCTGGTCGGTACGATAGTCTTCAACCTGCTGCAGTCCCGCGCCCAGAGCCTTGAGGCGCATGTTGATATCCTTGGTAACAAGGATCACCTGGCGATGCGGGAAGGTGGCCTGCAGGTGCAGGGCACAGTTGATGATCTTGTTGTCCTTGTTGCGCTCGTCGGGGAGGAACCCCTGGCGGGTGGTCAGTTCGTGGTCGGGGAAAATGGATAGGCGGCCCAGCTTGGTAACCCTGTCCTTGCCCTCAAGCTTGATCTGAACCCCTTTGGTTATCTGGCTGGCATCCTTTGCCGTGCTGATGATGTCGTCTATGGCGCGTATGGCGTGTCGGGCTTCGGCGGCCACGTTTTTCTTGCGGTCCTTGATGTCATCCAGTTCTTCAAGAACTGTCATCGGGATGGTGATGTCCTGTTCCTTGAATTCATAGAGACACTTAGGGTCGTGCAGCAGAACGTTGGTGTCGAGAATGTACAGCTTGGACGCAGTCATCTGGCGCTTCCTTCTGCGGAGGGATCTGTCCCAAAACTAATTCAACGGATCGGTGTTTACAATCGTTGTCTGATACAAACTCTCCCAAGTAACTGTTTTTTATCAAGCTAGTAGCCAAAGAGCGGCAAAGGGTTCATATTGGATCTGTCGCTTGCGGCAATCCCGGAGGCGATTTCATCCGTGCAGGGAGGTCGAATATGATGACTGAAGCTTTTGTAAACGCCAGCGTCACCCCGCTGGAAAGTCTCGACATGCTTTCCCCCTACGAGGTGGCAAAACTTCAGGATAAATCCCAGGGCGGCCTCTACCGGCTGCTGCGTCAATGCGCACTCGCGGTACTCAATTGTGGCAGTGAAATGGACAGTACCCGAATGGTGCTGGAGCGCTACCGCAAGTTCGATATTCAGATCAGTCAGAAGCACCGCGGGGTTCAGCTGGACCTTATCAACGCACCAGCATCCGCCTTTGTCGACGGCGAGCTGATTCAGGGTATACGCGAACATCTTTTTGCCGTCGTTCGCGATCTTCTTTACGTTCAGGACGAATTCAAAGACTGCTGTGACGGCCTGGCGCCGTCCGCTGTCGCCACCAACCTGGTCTTCCATACCTTGCGCCACGCCAATGCGTTTCGCCCTCACGTGAAGCCCAATGTGATGGTGTGTTGGGGCGGTCATTCGATCAGTCGTCCCGAGTATGAATACACCAAAAAAGTCGGCTATGAGCTCGGCCTGCGGCGGCTGCAGATCTGCACCGGCTGCGGTCCCGGTGCCATGAAGGGCCCGATGAAAGGGGCGGCCATCGCCCATGCCAAGCAGCGTAAGGCTGCCCCGCGTTATATCGGTATTACCGAGCCAGGAATCATTGCCGCTGAATCGCCGAACCCGATCGTTAACGAGCTGGTGATCATGCCGGATATCGAAAAGCGGTTGGAGGCGTTTGTTCGGCTCGGACACGGCATCATCGTATTCCCGGGTGGTGCCGGGACGGCGGAGGAGATTCTCTACATGCTCAGCATTCTGTTGCGCGAAGAGAACGATGCGATTCCCTTCCCGTTCATCTTCACGGGGCCGGCCGGCAGCGAGGAATACTTCGAGACCGTGGATCGCTTTATCGCCGATACCCTGGGCGAGAGAGCGCGCAGTAAATACGAAATTATCATCGACGACCCGCACGGCGTTGCGTCGCGGGCAAAAGAGGGGTTGCTGGACGTAACCGCGCATCGACGCAAGATGGGCGAGGCGTTCCACTACAACTGGCAGTTGCATATTCCGCTGGATCTGCAGCAGACCTTTGAGCCCACCCACGCCAATATGGCGGCATTGAACCTGTCACTTGATCAGCCCGATTACGAGCTGGCGAGCCAGCTGCGCTGTGCCTTGTCGGGCATCGTTGCGGGCAACGTGAAGGAACCGGGGATCAAGGCGATTGAGGAGTTCGGGCCTTTCGAGCTGCATGGCGAGCCGGCGTTGATGGCCTCGCTCGATCAGCTGCTGACCGCGTTTATCGAGCAGCGGCGCATGAAGATCGACTTTGAGGACTACCAGCCCTGTTTCCGTATCGCCAGGGAGGACAAGGACCGGGTCAGCTCAGGTTGATCCCGTCTCCGGGTTCCGATAACCGCTGATAGCGCACCAGTGCGCGCAGATAGTCAGCGGTTCCGGGACGGGCAGCGGTGCCGGAAAGGCCGAGGCCCGCACCGGGGCACTCCATGCTATTGGGGCAGAGTGTCGGCGGGTTGATGTTCAATTCGCTGGCGCGGCTGTAACGTTTTACCTGCTCAGTAAGCGCGCTGTCGCCTGAAAACAGCGATAGTGCCATACCTATGCCAGAACGGTTGATCTCATCCAGCTTGGCGTTCAACTCCTCTCGATCAAACCTCACCAGATGCAGAATCGGTGCTTCGATCTGCTCCTGAAGCTCGTCCAGAGTGTAGAGCTTTAGCAGCGTGGGCGGCACGAAATAACCTTCTTGATGAGCGGAGTTCAGCTCGCCTTGCGCCAGCAATCGGCCGGCCGCCTGGAAACGCTCTATATGCATGTACGCATTATCCATCTGCTTGCGGCTGACCAGTGGGCCTATATCGGTTTCGCGGCTTTCCGGTGAGCCGATGCGCAGCTGGTTTATCGCCTGGCTTAGCAGATCCAGGAGCTCATCGGCCAGGGTCGTTTCCACGTACAGGACACGTAGCGAGCCGTGGTGTTGGCCTGCATGGGAGAATGCGCCGCGCAGCAGTCGCGGTAGCAGATCGTTGATCGACTGGTCGGCATCGATAATGGCGGCGTGGCGCCCGCCGGTATCGCTGATAACCGGTATTAGCGGTGCGCCTGCACGTTTGGTGAGGCGGTGCTGGATCTCTGCGGCGGCGAGAGCGCTGCCGCAGAACAGCACGCCATCGAGACGGTAATCCTCCAGCAGATAGCTGCCAACCTCATCCAGAGAGCCGGGCAGTAGCGCGAAGTATTCAGCGGGGACGCCGCAGGCCAGGAGCTGATCGAACAGCCAGTGTGCGGTCAGGGCGGCCTGGGCTGCCGGCTTGATCAGCAGGGTGTTGCCTGAAAGCAGCGCGGCGCTGGTCATGGCGATGAACTGAAGGATCGGCTGGCTCCAGGGGGTAAAGCCGAGCAGGGTCCCGAGCGGTAGTGGGGTCAGCTCACAGACGGTATCGCAGCTGGCGTGGATCTCCTGGGGCGACAAAAGGCTGCTGGCCAGTTGCAGGTGTTGATCGAGCAGTACGATGGAATCTTCAATCTCATACAGGCAGTCGTTCACCGGCTTGCCGGTCTCCCGGGCGCAGAGGCAGGCCAGTTCAAACTGTTGTCGGAGTACCCTTTCCGCAAAGGCTTCTAGCAGGGTCCGACGAGCGTAGGCTGAAAGTGTGCTGTTGATGCCTTCCCCTTCGCTGCAGACCTTGAATGCCTGTTTTGCATCCAGCTCGGTAATATCAACCTGGCTGCCGACCGGCGTATGAATGTCGGAGGGGAGAAAGCGGACCTTTGCTGCCTGGCTGGTCAGGGCCTCGCCGGCAATAACCGGGGCTGCCTTGGGTTGCTGCAGCTCAAGGGATTCCCGTGTTAGCTTCAGCCGCTGCTCGATAATATGAATGCCGCGTAATGAACAGGGGCGGTCACTGAAACCGAGATCTGACTTGGGTTTTGGGGCTGGTGGTGGATCACACAGCCTGCAGGGCCAGCTCTTACTGCTGCAGATCAGCCCCATTACCGGTTGCAGGCGCGGGTCGCTTATCACCAGCTCGGGTTGAAGATGCTGGCTGTTGGTGCTTTCGAGGAAGGCGCAGGCGGCGGCCAGGTTGAGTCTGATCGCGCTGGCCATGGTCAGTATCGGCGTCTCAAAACGGGCGTAACTGCGTTGATCGTTATTGAACGGCTGCTCGAGAATCTGGATCGCTATCTTACTTTTCAGCTCATTGCCCAGGCTTTCAAGATAGCCAAGGGTGGGCAGCAGGCGTTTGGAGGCGGCGCTAAGGCCGATACCCACACCGAAATTACTAATCCCTTGGGGAGTCTCTTGAGAGGTCTCTTGTGAACTCTCTTGACTGGTGCCACGGAGCGCAGGATCGCGCATCAGATCGTTCAGCAAGGATAGCCAGCACTCGAGCTGCTGTTCTGTAGGTTGCTGCAGAAGCAGGCAGATGTTTTCAGCCCGTGCCAACTGCAGCAAAGCCGCCAGCTTTTTGATCAGGCTGCTTCGGGTGCGATGGTCCGGGTTGAGTGAGCAGTTTGGATACAGATTAAGCGGATTGATCTGGAGCTGTTTTATGCTTTCTGTCGGCCGGGATGCGAGCTCTTCTATCTGGTGAAGGTATAGGTTGAACTGGTGATTGGCCTGGTCCCAGGTATGTACACGGGCGGATGTTGCAGGCATGGGAAATATGGGAAGAGGCGCGGTGCTGTTTGCAGCGGTGCTTGTGCTGCCCGTGAGCGTGAGCCCCAGCGACTTAAGTTCTGTGCTCAATCGGGCTTCTTCTATCAGCGCCGATTGGAATACCCCCTGCAGCAGCTGGTTAGCGCTCATCAGGCGGAACTCTTCAGAGAAATAGAGCGGCAGTGGTAGCATTTTCTTTCCCTGTCATGAGCCGGGCCTGGTAAATCCGGCCAGTTAACTTGAGCTTTAGAGCCCCTTTCCCGGTCTACGTTCCCTGCGCAGACTGCCCGTTTTCCGCGGCGACGCTCGTTTTAAAGCGTACTTGCGTTGACGCTGTTATGACATCACGCGCACAAGGCGTTATATTAGCGCGATTTTCTCTCTATCCGCGGGTGTTCGTTTTGCGGCGAAAGTTAGTAGTTACGCTGACGACCGTGCATGGATCACGGCAGTATACGCTCAATCAGTTAGCGAAGTATCTGGTGGCAGGTTTCCTGCTCATGGCTGCGCTGAGCTTTTTTGTGTCCAACCTGTTACTGGTAAAGACCACCGACGATCTGCTTGATCTCGAGGACACACACCAGCAGTTGACGGACCAGTATGACCTGATGCTGGGAACCCAGCAGCTCTATCGAACTGAATTGGATTCGCTCGGAGACGCTTTGTCTCAGTTGTCGGATGAGCGCGATGAGCTGGCAGCGGTTAACCAGGTTATGGGAACCGAATTGGGCGATCTCGAGTCAATGCTAGGGATTCTCGACAGCGAGCCTGTCGCCTCACCGGTGGAGCGGGCTGCAGTGGCTAAGGCTGCAGCCAAGGAGCGCCTGTTCATGCTTTATGGCGTCCCCAATGGCGTGCCCATTCAAAGTGAAAGAATCAACGATGAATTCGGTATGCGCTACCACCCGATTCTGAAGAAACGGGTGTTGCATAGCGGCATCGATTTCAAGGCAAACGTCGGTACGCCTGTCTATGCAACCGCGGATGGGGTGGTCGAGTTTGCCGGTTTTACCAAGAGCAGCGGATATGGCTATATGGTCCGCCTGACTCATAACCTGGGCTTCAAGACCTACTATGCTCACCTGGATAAGGTGTTGGTCAAGCCCGGTGCGTTTGTGCACAAGGGGCAGAAGATTGGTCTGAGCGGAAACAGCGGACGTTCTACCGGTCCACATCTGCATTACGAGGTGCGTTATCTCTACACGGCGATAGATCCTGAGCCGTTTTTGAAATGGGGTCTGAACAACTTTGAGTCGATATTTACAGAAGTTGAGGATGTACCGTGGGAATCATTAAGCGCAATGTATCCGCTAAATCAAACCGCTCAGCAGTAACCATCATTGCCCAGGGAAACCGCTTCCATGGCGACACCAGCATTTCGGGCAAAATGCATGTGGATGGCGAGTTTGAGGGCAGTATTGATTCCAGCGACGATATTTCTATCGGCAAGGCGGGTCGCATCTGCGGCCGTATTCGCGCGCACGCTGTCAATGTCAGCGGTGTGCTCGAAGGCGAGCTGATCTGTGAGTCGCTGCATATAGAGCGTGGCGGACATGTCTGTGCCAACGTGTTTTGTTCTACCCTGTCCATAGATCCGGAAGCTACCTTTATTGGTGAACGACGCCTGCCGGGTGAGAACCGCCTGACCTGGGAGTCCGAGGCGCGTCAGATCGAATCGACCTACGTAGAGCCTGAATCGGACTTTGAGCAGGCTGAGGTTGCCGAATACTTTGACCCGGATGCAAACCTGATCGATTCTCTGCCGGATCGCATTACCCTTTCCCGCAAGTAGCAGGGCAGCAGGAGAGCAGTAAAAGATGTGCGAATTGCTTGGTATGAGCGCCAACGTACCCACCGATATCTGTTTCAGTTTCGCGGGGCTCGTCCCCCGGGGCGGTGGTACCGGGCCGCACCGCGATGGCTGGGGAATCGCCTTTTACGAAGGTCCGGGCCTGCGTGCATTTCACGATCCACTTCCGAGTGCGGATTCCCGTATTGCTGAACTGTTGGTTTCTTACCCGATAAAAAGCCGGGTGGTGATCAGCCATATCCGTCAGGCCAATGTGGGCGATGTTTGCCTCGCCAATACGCATCCGTTCAGTCGTGAGCTCTGGGGGCGGGTTTGGTGCTATGCCCATAACGGCCAACTGGAAAAAGAGATTTTCGACTGGCCTCTCAGTTACTACCACCCGGTGGGCACCACCGACAGCGAATATGCCTTTTGCTGGCTGCTGGATCAGATCCGCAAAGAATTTCCGGATGGTCCGCCGGATGACGCGGATGAGCTCAGTGCGCTGATTCATCAGTGTTGTGAAAAGCTTCGGGCGCTGGGTGTCTACAACCTGCTGCTCAGTGAGTCTTCGCGGCTGTTCTGCTTCTGCACGACCAAGCTTTCCTGGATTACCCGTCGTGCGCCTTTCGGTGAAGCCCGGCTGAAGGATAGCGATATGAGTGTGGATTTCGGTGCTGAAACTACGCCCAATGATGTGGTCACCGTGATCGCCACCGAGCCGTTGACCGACAACGAGCGCTGGGAGTCTCTGAATAGCGGTGAAATGGTCGTCTTCAAGGATGGTGAAGTGGAGTGGCGGGCTCGCGCTGAGCAGGCGCAAAAATGAGCCATACCCTGGATGGCCTGGTGACTGAACTGGCCAAACATCAGGGAGATCGGCCCGCCTTTGGTCATCTCGGAAAGAGCCTCACGTACACCGAGGTCGATGTCCTCTCCCGGCGTTTCGCCGCGTGGATTCAGCACTGTACAGATCTTGCGCCGGGTGATCGTCTGGCGATTCAGCTCCCCAACTGTATGCAGTATCCGGTAGCGCTTTTTGGCGCTCTGAGAGCCGGACTTGTGGTGGTGAATACCAATCCGCTCTATGGTGAGGCGGAGTTGAAACACCTGCTTCAGGACAGCGGCGCGCGAGCACTGCTTGTTTACGAGCCACTATCGGGCCCTGCTTCTCGGGTCATCGCTGAAACCAATGTTGATTACGTGCTCACGACCCAGATTGGTGATCTGCACAGTGGTTGGCGTCGCTGGCTGTTAAACACCTGCGCGCATTATCGGCGTCGTGGCGGCGGCCGGCGAATGCGTGGTGGCACGCCGCTGACCGAGGTGTTGAAAACCGAAACAGGTCGTCACTGGGCACCGGCGCCCACGTCAGAGCTTGCTCTGCTGCAATACACCGGCGGCACGACTGGAGCGGCCAAGGGAGCGATGTTGACCCATGCTTCGCTGCTGGCCAATGTCGAGCAGCTTCGTCAGCGTTTGCAAGAGGTCGACACCGAATCCGGTATGACCCTGCTGCAGCCACTGCCGATGTACCACATCTATTCCTTTATTCTGGTGATGCTGATGTTCTCCCAGGGGAGGTATGTAGAATTAGTGCCGGATCCCCACGATGCCAAGTCGCTTGCCAGTGCGTTTGAGCGGGTAAAGCCCAGCTGTTTTGCCGGCATCAATCCGTTGTTTGTTGCCCTGTGTCAGAAGCCGGAGTTCAGTCAGCTTGATTTCAGCTCACTGAAACTGACTATATCGGGCGGCATGGCACTGACGGAGTCGGCCGCCAGACGCTGGCAGGACGTCACCGGCTGTGCGGTCACCGAGGGCTATGGTCTGACCGAGTGCTCGCCGGTAGTCAGCGTCGCCAGGCCTGGTATGGAACGGATCGGCAGTGCCGGCATGCCCTTAACGGGGACCGAAGTACGTATAGTCGATGAACAGGGCGAGCTAGTGCCCTGCGGCGAAAGTGGCGAAATTCTGGTGCGCGGTCCGCAGCTGATGCAGGGGTATTGGCACGAGCCGGACAATAACGGCCAGATCCGCACTGGCGGCTGGCTGGCCACCGGCGATATAGGGCAGATCGATGAAGGCGGCGAGATTCACATCATAGACCGGCGCAAGGAGATGATTAATGTCTCGGGGTTTAAGGTCTATCCCAGTGAGTTGGAAAATCTGATCAGTGCTCACCCCGACATTCTCGAATGCGCGGTCATCGGTCTACCTGACGATGAACGGGGAGAATTTATCAAGCTCTATGTCGTGTCTAATAACCCGCGCCTGACCGCCCGCGGTGTACGCGAGTATTGCCGTGAACGTCTGACCTCTTACAAGGTGCCGCGCAGTGTGGAGTTTCGCCATGACCTGCCTCGCAACTCGATAGGTAAGGTGATGCGCCGCACCCTGCGAGAGGAGGCGCTGGTTGAGCAGGGGGAGAATGCGGGGATCGACTCGCAACAGGCCCGGCGGCTGGGCTAGAATCCCGCATCCGTTCTTCTGAATTCCAAGGTTGACGCGCTTTGACATCCGCTATTGCTGAACTCCGCTCTCTGATTCCCCAGTGCCGAATCGCCGATCGTTTCCGTCTGCGCCGCCGCCTTGATGAGCTGGCGCGTAAAAAGGACGTAGGCGAGCAGCTCGATGCGCTGGCTGAAGCGCTGGAGCTATCCCGCGCCGCAGTAGAGCACAAACGTTCGCTTTCCACGCAGATCAACTATCCGGATCTGCCGGTATCGGCGCGGCGCGAAGAGTTGCTGGAAACGATCCGTGATAACCAGGTGGTGGTTATCGCTGGTGAGACCGGGTCGGGTAAGACAACCCAGATCCCGAAAATATGTCTTGAGCTGGGGCTTGGTTGCGAGGGCATGATCGGTCATACCCAGCCGCGTCGTCTGGCTGCACGCAATGTGGCGGCACGTATTGCCGAAGAGATGAATACGGAGCTGGGTGAGCGGGTTGGTTATCAGGTACGTTTTCATGATCAGGTTTCGGAGTCGACGCAGGTCAAGCTGATGACCGACGGTATCCTGCTGGCAGAAACTCAGCACGACCGTTTCCTGGAACAGTACGAGGTGCTCATTATCGATGAGGCGCATGAGCGCAGCCTCAATATCGATTTTCTGCTCGGCTATATCAAACGGATATTGCCAAGGCGCCCGGATCTTAAGGTGATCATCACCTCGGCTACCATCGATCTGGAGCGTTTCTCGAGCCATTTTGATAATGCGCCTGTGATCGAAGTCTCCGGTCGCACCTATCCGGTCGATATTCATTATCGTCCTCTGCATGAGATGGAGGCTGAGGATGAGAAAGCGCTGGATCTGCAGCAGGGCATTCTCGCAGCGGTTGATGAGCTGACCCAGATCGACCGGCAGAAAAAGGAAGCCGGCCCCGGCGATATTCTGGTGTTCCTGCCGGGCGAGCGTGAAATCCGCGAGACGGCGGACCTGCTGCGCAAGGCGCAATTGCGAGATACCGAGGTTATTCCGCTTTACGCCCGCTTGTCCCTGAAAGAGCAGAACCGAGTCTTTCACGGTGCGCGCTCTGCAGGCCGGCGCATCGTGCTATCAACTAACGTGGCGGAAACCTCGCTTACGGTGCCGGGCATCCGCTATGTGATCGATCCGGGTGTGGCCCGTATCTCACGTTACAGCTACCGCTCCAAGGTGCAGCGGCTGCCGGTGGAAGCTATCTCCCAGGCCAGTGCCAACCAGCGCGCCGGCCGTTGTGGTCGTGTGGCGCCGGGTACCTGTATCCGCCTCTATTCCGAAGATGACTTTAATAATCGCCCCGAATTTACGGATGCAGAGATACGCCGCACCAATCTCGCAGCGGTTATTCTGCAGATGCTGCAGCTCAAACTCGGCGATATCAGCGATTTTCCCTTTGTGGATCCACCGGATTCCCGTTTCGTAAACGATGGCTTTAAACTGCTGGAAGAGCTGGGTGCCGTCGATTCCAAACGTCGCCTCAGCGAAGTAGGTCGCAAGCTGGCGCGTCTGCCGGTGGATCCGCGTATTGCGCGGATGGTTATCGAGGCGGGGCAGTATGATGCGCTAAAAGAGGTGATGATCATCGCCAGTGCGCTGAGTGTGCAGGATCCAAGGGAGCGACCCCACGATAAACGCCAGGCGGCTGATGAAAAGCACAAGCTCTACAGCGACGACCATTCCGACTTTATTACGCTGCTGAATCTCTGGAATCTTTATGAAGAGCAGCGAGGGCTGTTGAGCCAGAATCAGCTGCGCAACTGGTGCCAGAAAAACTTCATCTCTTTTATGCGGATGCGTGAGTGGCGAGATGTTCATCGTCAACTGCATTTGAGCATTAAAGAGCTCAAACTTAGGGAAAATGCTGAGCCCGCCGACTACGCGCCGATTCACCGCTCGCTGCTGGCAGGGTTGCTGAGTCATATCGGTAATCTGGTAGAAAAAGGGGAGTACCTGGGGGCACGTAACCGTCGCTTCCGCATATTCCCGGGCTCGGGCTTGTTCAAGAAAAATCCCAAATGGGTTATCGCTGCCGAGATGCTGGAAACCAGCAGACTCTATGCGCATCAGGTCGCGAAGATTGAACCTGAATGGATAGAGGCGCCAGCAGGGCACCTGGTCAAGCGCAGCTGGTCGGAGCCGCATTGGGAGAAAAAACGCGCCCAGGTGGTGGCTACCGAGCAGGTTACGTTGTTCGGGCTGATCATTGTGCCGAAGCGGAAGGTCAATTACGGCCGCATCGACCCCGTAGCCGCTCACGAGATCTTTTTGCGCAGCGCCTTGGTCGAGGGTGAGTTCCAGACCCGGGCTGACTTCTTCCATTCCAATCGCGCACTGCTAGATAGTGTCGAGACTCTGGAGTCGAAGTCCCGCCGTCGCGATCTGCTGGTCGATGAGGAGTCGCTCTATCAGTTTTATGCCGAGCGGTTTGCGCAGCTCGGTGGCGATCAGATCGTTAACGGCGCGGGTTTCGAGAAATGGTACAAAAAAGTCGCCAAAGAAAAACCCGATGCGCTGAAAATGACCGAGGAGGATATCCTTCAGCGTTCTGCCGAGCATGTCAGTGTTAATGCCTACCCCGACAGTATGAAGGTCGAAGGTGTGGAGTTGTCGCTCGAGTACCTGTTTGATCCATCTTCCGATCAGGATGGGGTGACGCTGAACTGCCCGCTGCCACTTCTTAAACTGCTGCCCCTTAAGCGCATGGATTGGCTGGTGCCCGGCATGCTGGAGGAGAAAGTGACCTCCATTTTAAAAGGCCTGCCAAAACAGGAGCGCAAGCACTTTGTGCCTGTGCCTGATTATGCCCGGGCGTTCTGTGAAGTCGCAGTGTTTGGTGAAGGGGATCTCTATGAGGCCTTAAGCCATCAACTGCTTCGCATGACTGGACACAATGTTTCGCCGGAGATGTTGCGTCAGGCCTCTTTGGAGCGCCACCAGAGGGTCAATATTTGCCTCTCGGATGCAGCAGGTAACAAGGTCGGTGAAAGCCGCGATTGGGACCGGCTTAACCAGCGTTTTGCTGATCAGGCTGAAGCTGAGATGCAGGCCGGTAGTGACAACGCCTGGGGAGAAACCGGACTGACCAGATGGAGTTTTGGTAGGCTGGATGAGTCGGTTAGAGTCCGTCAGGCCGGCGGTATTGAGATTGAAGCTTACCCGGGGCTTGAGGATTGCGGTTCAGGTGTCGCCCTGAAATTGTTTAGTTCGTCGGACGATGCTGTTCATTCTACAATCCGTGCTCAGGCCCGTTTGTTTTTACTGGCGATGCCTGAAACGGTTAAGTATGTGCGCCGCAAGTTGCCGTCGATCGATAAGATACTGCTGCAAAGTGGCAAGCGCTTTAACCGCAAACAGTTCGAAGACGAGCTTCTTCTAAAAGCAGCGTTGAGAGCAAGCGGGTTGGAAGAGGGTGGAATAGTTCGTGATGAAGCTGCCTTTAATGGCGCAGTTGAGCGGGTGAAAAGCGCACTGGCGGACGCGGCCGATGCACTTTGCGAGTTTTCTCTTGCCTGCCATCAGCGCCTGCATCGAATTGATAAGGCGCTTAATGGCCGTATTGATCTGCGTGCGGTGCCGGTGCTTAATGATATTAAGGCACAGCTGGATGCGCTGATGCACCCTCGCTATCTTTCGGAAACCCCTGATACCTGGCTTGCTCAGTACCCACGCTACCTGGAAGCGGTGGAGATCCGGCTGGAAAAATATCAGCGGGAGCTGCGCCAGCAGGTATTACAGTCTGAACAGCTACAGCAGATGAATCAGCGTTACAAAAAGCTGCTCGATGAGGCCCGATCACGGGACGTTCTGACGCTTGATCTGCTCGAATTTCGTTGGTGGCTTGAGGAATATCGTGTATCTCTCTTTGCGCAGCAACTTGGAACACGTTTCAGCGTATCGGAAAAAAGGCTGGAAAAAAGGCTCAGGGAGCTCGCTCAGTAGTACGGAATTTTCATGAAAAAACCCGATGAATCATGCAGAACAAAGGGTTGCACAGGTTCTGGGCCTGTGGTGTAATGCCAAAAATTTAGCTGCTGGAGCTGCTGTCAAGCGTGCTTTAGTATTTAAATGTTTGCAGATGTATAAAGAAGCATACAGTCAAGCGACTTAAGTGCTCAGGTCTGCGAAAAAAGTGTTAAAAACCATACGAATGGCTCAGATCAAAAAAGTTCATTCACTGGTTTGAAATATTCATGAATTATAGTATTTTCGTAGGTGGCACTCCGGTGTGCCAATGAAAACTAGAATTCACTACTAGTAAGTTGAATTACTGAAGGGGAAATTTGATGAAAAAGTCACTGATTGCTCTGGCAGTTGCTGGCGCGATGACCGCTCCGGTCGTAGCTCAGGCTGACGCTACTCTGTACGGTAACGTAGAAATCGAAGGCGTTTTCGCTAACGACGCTGACGCTGAAATCCAGGTTGACGACGCTCGCATGGGTGTTAAAGGCTCCGACGAAACTTACATCGACGGCGTTTCTTCTTTCTACCAGATCGAACTGGAATACAACCCGGATTCTGTTCTGAGCGACGGCAACAGCGTAACTGTACGTAAAGCCAGCGCTGGTCTGACCGGTGGTTTCGGTACCGTAATTGGCGGCCGTTTCAGCAACCCGGTTGAATCTACTGAACTGAACGACTTGTACTCCGAGTCCCTGTCTACTGACTTCTTCTTCCGCGATCCGGACCGCATCGGTAGCGCGCTGGCTTACATCACCCCGACTTTCGGTGGTTTCAGCGCTTACGCTGGTATCGCTGCAGACGGGAATGCTGACCGTCACGCACTGAACGGTGCTGACAACGATCGTGAAGATCTGGACGGCTACCTGGTTGGTGCTGATTACACTATCGGCGGTTTCGGTGCTCACCTGGGTTACTGGAGCATGGACAAAGACGGCGACTCTGAAGCGGCTGGTGCAGCGCACGACGCTGAGTACATCGGTCTGGCTCTGAGCTACGCTGTGTCTAACTTCACCTTCACCGGTTCTTACGCTGAAGCTGACAGTGTTGACGGTGGCTTCATTGCCGGTACTGTTAACACCGAGCTGTGGACTCTGGCTGCTGATTACGCCATGGAAAACACCAACTTCGGTATCTCCTACATGGATTACCAGGAAAGCCAGAAGTCTAACGACATCGACGCTGACGAGTGGGGCGTTTACGTTTCTCACAAGCTGAGCAACAAAGCTTCTGTTAAAGCTCAGTACACTTCTGCTGACGTCGACAACACTGACATCGTTGGTGAAGACGTATTCGTTGTTGGTTACAACGTAAGCTTCTAATCTCTGTTTAAGAGATAGAAACGAGAAAAGGCTCCTTCGGGAGCCTTTTTTGCGTTAGCTGTTTACTTGAATTTGGTTGTTCTTTTCTGCTCTGAAACACGCTGGGTTCTCGGCATCTTTTATCTTTTCGTTGCGGTATTTCTCTTTTGGGTTACGACTGGCTCGATAGTCCGAGATTTACCGAGATCGTGTGCCTGCGATTTTTTGATTCGCCTTCTCCTCTCGTCCGCATTCATAACCCAGCTTTGCTGGCCCGTCGTTTGCAGATGCACCTTCTGTTTGGTTGGTTTTAATACAAAGCAGGTTTACCGGCTTTGTCGGTTGGTGAGTTAATCGGCACGAAAAGCTTTGTGTAGTTTAGGCTGAAATTATCCGATCAAAATGCTAGGGTATTGTCGATTAGAGATGAGAGGTTGGAGATGGATATGAAGGCGCGTAGCGTTGGGCTTGAGCAGCTTAATTTTGATAATACCTATGCTCGTCTGCCGGAGCGCTGGTATCAGCGCCGCGAACCGACTCCGCTGAAAGGGGCGCACCTCGCAGGCTTTAATCCTCAGGTTGCAGCCATCATTGGTCTAGATCCCTGTGAAGTGGATCCGAGAGAGCTGGTGCCTTTTTTTAACGGCGAGAAGGAATTGCCGGGCGCTGAACCGCTTGCAATGAAGTACACCGGCCACCAGTTTGGGTTTTATAACCCGGATCTGGGTGATGGTCGTGGCTTGCTGCTGGGTGAGGTGGTTAATGAAAGCGGCGAGCGTTTTGATGTCCATGTTAAGGGTGCGGGGCGGACCGCCTTTTCTCGTTTCGGTGATGGTCGCGCGGTGCTGCGCTCCAGTATTCGAGAATATCTCGCAGGTGAAGCAATGGCTGGACTGGGGATTCCCACTACGCGGGCGCTCTGCCTTATTGCCAGTGAACAGTTCACTCAGCGTAATGGTATGGAACCCTGCGCTCTGTTGGTCCGGGTGACTCCCTGCCATATACGCTTCGGGCATTTTGAATACTTTTTCTATACACGTCAGTACGATGAGCTGAAACAGCTGGCTGACTATTGCATCGAGCGTTTCTACCCCGGTTGTAAGACGGCGGAAAATCCCTACCTGGCGATGTTTCTCGAGGTGCAGGAGCGAACCGCAGAGCTGGTAGCGCTCTGGCAGTGCTATGGCTTTGTGCATGGTGTCCTGAACACCGATAACATGTCGATTCTTGGTGAGACCTTTGATTACGGGCCTTACACGTTTCTTGATGGTTACGATCCCTCCCATGTGGCGAACAAGAATGATCATGAGGCTCGTTATGCTTTCGGCAAGCAGCCGGAGATCGTTCTCTGGAATATGAGCGCCTTTGCCCAGGCGCTTGTACCTCTGGTGCCGCAGAAGGATCTCGAGCAGGCGCTTACAAAATTTATGGCGCGGTACCGTTTCCACGAACTGAAGCGGATGCGCGCACGGCTGGGACTGCAGCGTGAAGAGGAGGGGGATGCTGAACTGATTGCAGGGCTTAAAAAGCTGGCTGCAGCACAGGATCTCGATCTTGGGCGCTTTTTCTACCGGCTTTCGGAGATGGATGGCGGCGGTGCCGCTGATTGGGAGGGACTCTTGGCTCTTGTCTGTAACCCTGTGGATTTGGAGGCCTGGTTAACGCTATACCAGCAGCGTCTGGATAGGGAGGTCGCCAGTTTTCCGATTCGGCAAGCGCAGATGAAGGCCGTTAACCCACGTTATGTTCTGCGTAACTACATGGCGGAAGAGGTGATCCGTGAAGCTCATGCCGGGGACTACAAGCCTCTGAATGAGCTGGTGGGTTTGCTGCGCGATCCCTCCAGGGTTCATCCTGAGTTAGATCGTTATCATGATGAGCCGCCCGAGTGGGCTGCTGCGATCTGTTTAACCTGTTCTTCCTAGCACAATCTTGTCGGATTGGCCTGGACATCTAATGGCATTCAGTTCGGGTTGAGATAGCGCAGGAGAAAAAAAGCCCCGTACCGTTTTATCGGTACGGGGCTTTTTAATAGGCTCAGTGTTAGTTGGCGAAGTAGTCCAGTGCCAGCACGTAACCCAGGGTTCCGAGCCCAGCGATCACGCCCTCGGCGCGGCTGGATACGTACGAGTGATGGCGGAAGGCTTCGCGTTTGTGAATGTTCGAGATATGAACTTCCACCACCGGATTTTCAAAGGTGTTCAGTGCATCCAATATTGCCACGGAGGTGTGGCTGTAGGCCGCAGGGTTGATGATGATTCCGGCCGCGTTTTCACGGGCTTCGTGAATCTTATCAACCAGCGCGCCTTCATGGTTGCTCTGGAAAAACTCCAGCTGAATGCCCAGTTTATCCGCTTTTACCTGCATCTTTGCTGCGACATCGGCCAGGGTTTCTGAACCGTAGATTTCCGGCTGACGCTTGCCCAGCAGATTAAGGTTTGGACCGTTCAACACATAGATCAATTTGCTCAATGTTCGCTCTCCAGTCTTAGAACCCGAACAGGCGTGGCAGGAATGTCACGGTCTGAGGAATAAAGGTGATGATCGCCAATACTAGCAGCTCTACCGCGAAGAACGGCAGGATGCGGCGTGAAATGGCGCCTATGCCGACGTTGGCGATGGAGTTGGATACGAACAGGCAGATACCCATGGGTGGCGTAATCAGGCCGATCATCAGGTTGAAGATAACAACGATACCGAAGTGAACCGGGTCGATTCCAAAGCTCATGGCGATCGGGTGCAGAATCGGCAGCAGGATAAGCATCGCGGCGATACCTTCCAGAAACAGACCAACCACCAGCAGGATGACGTTAACCATCAGCAGGAACACCAGCGGGTTGGATATTTCCGCCAGTACCATGGCGCTGACTTTCTGCGGCACCTGGGAGAAGGTAAGCATCCAGTTGGCCAGTGATACCACAGCGATAATGATCAGGATCACTGAGGAGTCGCGCATCGCATTAAGGAAGATGCGTGGTAGCTGGCTAACCTTCAGGCTTTTCAGAATGAACATACCGGCCAGCAGGGCATAGCCACCGGCGAGTGCCGCTGCTTCGGTCGGTGTCACAATGCCGGTCAAAATAGATCCAACGATGAACACCGGCATAAACAGCGGCACCCAGGCGTCGATAAGGGCACGGAAACGGTCTTTCCAGGGCACCGGTTCATGCTGTTCCTCATAGTGGCCAGCAAAGGCACGAACATAGATGGAGAGCCCGATCGCCAGCAGCAATCCTGGTGCAACACCGGCCAGGAACAGGGCGGGTACCGAGACGCCGGTGGTGATAAGCGCGTAGATGATCACCGGAATGCTTGGCGGGATCATCGGGCCGATCACCGATGAGGCTGCAGTCAGTGCTGCTGCGAAGTCACGGGGGTAGCCGCGCTTTTCCATCTCCGGAATAAAGATGCGCCCCAGTGCTGAGGTGTCCGCAACTGCGGAGCCGGAAAGGCCTGCGAAGATGACAGAGGCCCAGATGTTAACCTGCGCCAGACCTGCTCGCATATGGCCGACGCAGGCCTTGGCGAAAGTGATGATGCGGCTGGTGATGCCGCTCTCGTTCATCAGCTCGCCGGCAAGTACGAACAGTGGGATCGCCAGAATCGCGAAGGAATCGAGGCCCGCGAAGATGCGTTGGCTGATCAGGCTAATCGGGAACGGCGTGTCGGCCAGGTGGGTCAGCACGGCTAGAAGAATCGCAAAAGCGATAGGGCTACCTATGAGTAGCAGGGCGATAAGTACGATAAAACCGACCATATTAGACCTCTGCCTCGTAACGCTTCGCTTTGAAATGAGACGGAATCTGGAACAGGGCTGCAATAACCAGGCAGACCCCGCCAATGACCATCGCGGACTGGAAGACGCTCATTGGCAGTCCGGTGCCCGGTGCATCAATGCCGCCACGTTTCATGACGAACAGATAGCCGGACCAGGCGAGAACCACGCCGGTGCCCAGGGTGATGAGGTCCAGCACCAGGTTGAGAATGCGTGTTAGCAGAGTAGGGAGGCCCTGCTTCAGGAAGCCAAATTTGATATGGATGTCTTCCATGTAGCACAGCACGGTGCCAAACATGGTGCCGTAGATCATGGCGTATTTTGCTACTTCTTCGCTCCATTGGATTGGAGCGTTGAGCAGGTAGCGGGACAGACTACTGACCAGTACGACGCCGAATACGACAGCCAAGGAGCCGCCAGTGGCAATTGCCAGGAGTTTCTTAAACAGAGATTTCATAGGGGCTAGCCCGGGATAAGCGGTTGGGAGGCGGGCGCCGAAGCCTCCGTTCAGCGCCCGTATTGTGGGGACTTAGTCAGCTGAAGCGGTTTTTACCGCATTCAGTGCTTTGTCGACCCACTCCGGTTCGATTTCGGTTTTCAGCCACTCGACCACTGCCGGCTGAGCTGCTGCCTGGAACTGGGCCTGCTGCTCCGCAGTCAGGGAGGTGATCTCCATGCCGTTCTCGGCCAGCTCACCTAGGCCTTTGGCCGAGTTGACCTGCTGGATAGCACGACCGACGGTGCCGGCGATGATAGCGGCGCGTTGGATCAGCGCACGGTCCTTCTCTTCCAGGCCCTGGTAGACCGCTTCATTGATCACCAGGAAGTCGGTGCCGTAGATGTGGTTATCCAGGGTGATGTATTTCTGCAGTTCATAGAACTTGTTCGCAGCGATAACGCTGACCGGGTTTTCCTGACCGTCGACTACACCGGTAGAGAGTGCAGAAGGTACTTCAGGCCAGGCGATCGGTGTCGGCTCACCGCCCATGGACTTAACCATCTCAACAAACAGCGGCACGGTCATTACGCGAATTTTCAGACCTTCAAGATCTTTAGGCTCGCTGATCGGGCGTTTGGAGTTGGTGAAGTTGCGGAAGCCGGTTTCACCGTATGCAAGGGTGCGCAGGCCGGTTTTTTCCAGGCAGTGCTGGGAAAGATCCTTGCCGAACTGCCCATCGAGTACTTTCCAGGCGATCGGTGCGGAAGGGAACAGGTAAGGAGTATCGAGAACGGCGGCCTCTTTGCAGACTTTACTGAAAGCGCCGGAAACCATCGCCATGCTCAGGGTTGCGTCCTGGGCTGACTGGATCAGGTCGGTTTCACCGCCAAGCTGTCCGTTAGGGTAAACATTAACTTCGATGCGGCCGCCGGACTCGGCTTCAACCAGCTGTTTGAACACCTGCGTGGCTGCGCCTTTTTTGGAGGTCTGCCACTCGGGAGGGTCAACGTGACCAAGGGTCAGTGTGATGTCGGCTGCGAGGGCCTGGGCTGAGAGAATGCCGGCCATCAGAGGAGTTGCCAGGGCGGCGGCAAGGGTCTTCTTCGAAAACTTCATACTGTTTTCCTTATTGTTCTCACGCGGAGATGCGATCCATTGCTCAGAGGGAAGCGCTCACCGCAGTTTATTTTTTTAAGTGCCAGTCGCGGCCTTTTATGGGGTAGGCGCGCAGGCTGCCATACTCAAGTTGTTGGAGGCTAGCAATACAATTGACTAGGGTCAAGTCTGTAGGTTTAAATAAAAAATATCCTATATTATTGGTTTTGCCATACACTTGCCTCTCAAGCCCGATCTGACCGGCTCCATAAGATTAGTTCGGTTGCGTCAGGATCGCCTGCAAGCTATTCCAATAGGGTTACCGTCAAAGTGTTCTCACTCGGTCTGAATGGGCGGGTGTGTGTTGTATTCAGGAGAAAAATAAATGATCAAGCTGGGTCTGATTGGACAGTC
Organism: Marinobacterium lutimaris; assembly: GCF_900108065.1. GTDB lineage: Bacteria > Pseudomonadota > Gammaproteobacteria > Pseudomonadales > Balneatricaceae > Marinobacterium_D > Marinobacterium_D lutimaris. The sequence goes on from NZ_FNVQ01000001.1 coordinate 341,640, forward strand.
TATTGCCAAGTCCCGTGCCCCCTCGCTGCATATCATGCTGGGTGAGGTTTATGGCATCGATGTCAGTTACGAGTTGCATGAGCCGCGCGATACCAGTGCCGAGGCTTTCGCCGAAACACTGGGCCAGATGCGGGCAGAAGGATACAGCGGCACCAATGTGACCTTTCCCTATAAGCAGATTGCTGTGAATTACGCCGATAACGTCAACGAGGCGGTAAAGCTTGTTGGTTCCACCAACACGCTGTCGTTGCAGGAGCAGGTGAGTGCTGCGAATACCGACTATACCGGCTTTATCCGGGGCTATCGCAGCCGTCGTAACGATGCCGAGGCCGGTCGGGTGTTGATCCTCGGTGCGGGCGGCGTTGGTCGCGCTGTTGCGTTTGGGCTCTTTGAGGTGGGCGCAAGCGAGGTTCTGATTTTTGATCTGGACGAAAAGGGGGCGGCCGGCCTTTGCGCTGCGCTGAATGCCGCCGGCAAGCGCGCACGCGTGGTGCGTAAGGATGAGCTGGCCGATGCCGCCCGTTCCGCTGATGGGCTGGTTAACTGCACGCCGGTGGGTCATTACAAAACGCCTGGCAATCCGCTTGCAGCAGAGCTGTTTGGCGGCCAGTCCTGGGCGTTTGATGCAGTCTATACGCCGATGGATACCGAGTTTCTTCAGGCCGCGCATAGCAGTGGGCTGCAACTGGTCTCAGGCTTTGATCTCTTTATTTATCAGGGGCTTGATGCCTTTGAAATCTTCACCCAGCGTAAGGTTGATCCCGCTCGGGCGATCCAGCGATTCAAGGAAAAGTTCGAGATTCATAGCGACCTGGTCGATTGATTGGGGCTGACCTGGAAACTCCGCCGGAGGTTGGGGTGTTGTTTTGTCAGTGCGTGGTTGGCTGGCCAGGATTTTCTGATCGAGCTGTTTAGAGGAGGGATTCCTCCTCTTTTTTTATTGTCTTTATCACATGTTGTTCCGGCGCGATTTTTTTCCGCCGACTGGTGTAACATGGGCGAAAAAAGAGGTCCGTGTGAGCAGTATGAATCTTAGTGTGGAACGTAAGCTTGTGGGCGAGTCTGCTTACGAACAGCTCCGCAATCACATAATGCAGGGCAAGCTGACGCCGGGGCAAAAGCTCAAACTCAATGCTCTGCGCGATGAATACGGTGTCAGCGTCAATACGCTGCGCGAGACGCTGATGCGTTTGGCATCCGATGGTTTTGTCGAGGTTGAGGGGCAAAAAGGGTTTCGCGTAAAACCGGTCTCCATTGCCGATCTCGAAGAGCTGGTAGAGCTGCGCAGGACCCTGGAAACCCTGGGTCTACGTAAGTCGATGGCAAACAAGTCTGGGCATATGGACTGGAAGTCCAAGCTGATCAGTACTCACTACCGTCTCAGCTGCATGGAAAAACTGATGATGGAGGATGAGTCGTCTAACGTTCAGGAGTGGGAGAAGGCGGACCGCGATTTTCATCGTGCGATCGTCTCCAACTGTGGCTCACAGCAGCTCATGCGTTATCACGCCTCTATTCTCGAGCTGTCGATGCGTTATCAGCTGTTGGCTCTAAGTAAACGACCGTTCCGTGGTGAAGCGGCGGCTGAGGAGCATCGCGAGTTGCTTGATGCGCTTGTGAGCGATGATGTTGAAAAGGCGGTAGAGATGCTGGGCGACCATATCACCAAGGGCGCTCAAAAAATCCCCGAGTTTTAACCCCACCTCTTTCAGCCGTAAAGGCTTCTCTTGTAAGGCTGGCCGTTCCTGCCAGCCTTACTTATCTGACTATCGGCTTAGCGTCAGGTTAGTACGCTCAAAAGCAGTGTGATGGTCACAAACGACAGTACCGTTGTAATCAGCAACATGCTGGCACAGGTGCTGCGAAAACCGTAATTACCGCCAATGATTGGGAACACGCTCATCATCGGCATCGCCGCAATAATCATCACGGCCAGCTCCAGCCTTGGATCGAAAGGTGGCCAGAACCAGAGCACCAAGGCCACCAGTAACGGGTGTAGCAGGAGTTTACCGGCTACAACGGTGCCAATGCTGTAGATGTTGCCGCGAATCTGTGTGCCCATCAGCGATGCGCCTATCACGAACAGGGCGGTGGGTGCGGAGGCCCGAGCCAGCATCGACAGGGCTTCGTTGACCATGGCAGGCATCTGGATCGACAGGGATGAGCAGAAAAGGCCGGCGGCGATAGCGATGATCAGAGGGTTGCGGGTGATGCGTGAGAGCACCGGCAGCCAGATATTGCCTGAATTTTCTCCCTCCTTGCGCCGGCCTGACTCAATAATGATCAGGGCGAGCGGCAGAATGACAATATTTTCCACCATGATCGCCAGCGCGAATGCCTGGGTGATCGGCGAGTCAAACACCTGCATCAATATTGGGAAGCCGATAAAGGCACTGTTGGGTATCGACATGCCGATCCCTTTTACACCGCTTTCTACCAGCGATTTGCGCAGCAGAAACTTATGCAACGCGATGCCGCTGAGCAGCGCGAAGAGCGAGCCCAGTGCATATACTGCCAGGTAGTTCGGCTCGATGACCTCTTTAAAGTCCATGTTCGAGATGGTGCTGAACATCAGCGCAGGCAGTGCAAAATAGATGACGAAGCGGCCCAGTCCGGGGATCGCGTCCTGCGGCATCAGCCGGGTTTTAACGGCAATATAGCCCAGAGCGATAAGCAGGAAGATGGGGGCGGTAATCGATAAAACAGCAAGCATCGTTCTCTCCATGAAGGCGCTTCAGCCTGGCGGTTCCTGCTACCTTTCTTATTGGACAAAGGGCCGGCTAAGGGCGAAAAGCATAGGCAAGGGCGACCTATTCTCGCCTTTAGTGCGCAGGTTGTGAAATAAGCTTTACGTGTCTATCTATTCAAAATGTTGATGTCTACGATAAGTGCTTAGATGGTATGTGTTTCGTTTGATCGGTTAAAAATAAAAAGATAGGATATTTTTACTTTCATCCATCTGAATGGCTGCCGACCCTGTCGCCAGGGCGACTCGTGTGTGCAGCAGCGACAACTTCCAAGCGGGGAACAATAATGAAAAAGGCGCTAGCCACCGTGACGCTGTCGGGATCTCTGCCGGCTAAACTCGAAGCTGCTGCCGCGGCAGGTTTTCAAGGTATAGAGATCTTTGAGAACGATCTGACCCAGTTCAACGGATCCCCGGCAGATGTGCGGCGCATGGCTGAAGACCTTGGGCTTGAGATCATCGCGCTGCAGCCGTTCCGCGACATGGAAGGGATGCCGGAACCCTACCGCAGCCAGAAGATGTATTACATTCAGCGCAAGTTCGACCTGATGCATGAGTTGGGCACCGACCGTCTGCTGATGTGCAGTAACGTGTCGCCCCATGCGAGCAGTGATCGGGCGCAGTGTGCCGCCGATCTCCATGAGATTGCAGAGATGGCATCCCGCGAAGGGCTGCGTGCCGGTTATGAAGCCCTGGCCTGGGGCCGTCACATCGCCGATTACGAAGATGCCTGGGACCTGGTCAAACGGGCTGACCATCCCGCTCTGGGGATCAACCTCGATACCTTCCATATGTTTGCCCGCGGCAATACGCTGGATTGCCTGCGCAACGAGATCCCGGTCGAGAAGATCGCCCTTGTGCAGGTGGCTGATGCGCCGATCATGCAGATGGATGTGTTGCAGTATAGCCGTCACTTTCGCTGCTTCCCCGGACAGGGTGACCTGCCGGTGGTCGAGTTTGTGCAGTGCCTGAAAGACAAGGGCTTTGACGATTACCTCTCGCACGAGATCTTTAACGATGAGTTTCGTTCTTCCTCGCCGAAAGAGAAGGCGGTGGATGGCGTTCGTTCACTGATCTGGCTCGAAGAGCAGGTCGGTAAGGATGCATCGATTCCTGAGCCGGAAATCACCGACGTTGAGTTCGTAGAGTTCGCTGTTGAGGGCGAAAGTGGTGAAGAGCTGGTTCAGCTCCTCCAGAGCCTGGGTTTCCGTGAAACACACAAGCACCGTTCCAAAAACGTGAGCCTGATGCGCCAGGGTGATATCAACCTGGTACTGAACCGTGAGCCTGAAAGTCTGGCCCGTGAACATTACCAGCTCCACGGTGTTTCGGTCTGTGCTCTGGCCCTGGCAACCAATAACCTGAAGGCGCTGCTGGAGCGTTCCGAGCGCTACAAGCTGACCCGGTTCGCTAACCAGGCGGGCCCTGGCGAGCTCAACATTCCGGCGGTTCGTGGTGTCGGTGACAGCCTGGTCTATTTCGTTGAGCGCAGCAGCAACTTCCGCTTCTTTGATATCGATTTTGTACCGGTGGCCGGTGAAGAGAGCGGACTGGGCTTAGCGCGGATTGACCATATTGGTCAGTCGGTGGCGAATACCGATTTCCTGTCCGCCTCGTTCTTCTATAAATCCCTGTTCGACTTCACCATTGAGCCGAGCCAGGATCTGCCGGATATCTATGGCCTGGTGGTTAGCCGTACCGCTGAAAGTCGAAATGGCCGGGTACGTATTCCGATCAATATGAGTGAAGCACGGCAGGCGTCGCCGCAGCGCTTTATTCAGCGTTCAAGAGGCTCGGGTTTCCAGCAGGTTGCGTTTGAATGTGACGATATTTTCGTTGCGGCGTCAGGGGTTGATAGCGACAAGGTGCTGCCGGTGCCCGGTAACTACTATCGCGATATTGAGGCCAAGTTTGCGCTCGATCCTGAATTGATTGAACGCCTGCAGAGCCTGAATATTCTGTACGACCGCGATGAGAAGGGCGGTGAGTTCTTCCACTTCTACACCCTGGAAACCCATGGGGTATTTTTTGAAGTGGCGCAGCGCAAGGGCGGCTACAGTCGTTACGGTGAGGCGAATGCGCATATCCGCTTTGCGGCACAGTCGCGCTATTACGAGTTGTCTGATGATGAGGGGGAGCTGTCCTGATTCATCTGTCTCTGTATACGTAGCTAAAAAGAATCGGGCGCCTTTGGGCGCCCGATCTGTTTGTTGCTGTTAAGCTCCGATCTTCTCCAGAATCCACTCTCTGGAGCGCACCGCATGTTGTATCGACTCCGCTGGTGCCATGGCCAGATATTTGTCGTTATACACATCAAAGACGAAATCCCCACCGAAGCCCTTGTCTACACAGTACTTCACCAACCCGCAGATACTGGCGCCATGGCTGCCCTCGCCTGGATAGAGACGATGGTGGCGGGCGATATCGATCTGGTCTTCAACCAACGGTACTGATGTCATGGCGAAATCGGATAGCTGCACCAGGCTGATAGCCGAAGCCGGTATCTCATCCAAAACATCTGGCGCCTGCATCTGAGCCTGCAACTGATAGCTGTCGAGCACCAGGCTGAGATTGCTGTTGTCGGCTTGCTGGATCAGATTCCAGGCTGAGACATAGGTGTTGATGCTTGGTGACCAGGAGAGAGGCTTGAAGCCGATTTTAACCCCAAGTGGTGTGGCCAGCGTGGCCAGGGTACGAAGATCTGCGGCGATTCGGTCCGCGTCGAGTTTTACATGGGTGGACGTAGCCGGGGTGACAATCAGCAGTCGACATCCCAGCCTGCGCATCAGGCGAAGATAGGATTTGGCCAGCTCCATTTTGTAGGCCAGGATCCTGCCCGAATGACCGCCAAAATCCTTTACCTCCTGCAAGGCGCTGATCTGAACACCACTCTGCTTGATCAGCTCGACCGAGCCAGAAACCCCATCGCTGGAGCCGGAGAGGTCCAAAGCTCCAAGCTCGACGGAGCGGAAGCCCGCAGCGGTTATTACCTTGAGTTTTTCGTCCAGGCTCCCGGTGAGGCTAAGGGTGCTGATGGAAAAGTTGGGCGCTTGCATGCTCATGGCTCCAGACCGTTCAACGGGAAATAAATACGCGGACCGAGAGTTCATCCGCAGGCAGGACAACTTCAAGCTTGCTGGCGTCAGCGGTTGGCTTCAGGGAGAGCCCCTGTTTTTGCAGCCGAGCCGTCGTGAGCTCCAGATCGGGCGTCGTGAATATCAATGCGCTGATGCACTCGTCTTCCAGGCTGCTGCCTTCGGCGCTCTCCAGGTTGATCGTCGTATGCTCATTGATTATGAGCTGCTCGGTGTTGGTCAGGCCAAAGCCAAACAGTTGGCTGAAATAGTCGCGCCAGGGCGCCTTGCGCTCAGGTGCCAGAGTCAGGGTCAAACCGCTGAGAGCGCCAAGGATGGGCGACTCTGGGGATGGCTCATCCACCGGTTTGAAGTCGATATCGTAAATACTGATGCCATCCCCGTAGCGGTCGATCAGGTAGATCTGTGAGCCACCGATCGACTCTACGGCTGGGATATTCAGTTCCATCGCGCCGGCCGAGGTCTGGGTTTCCCAGGCGCCGCGAGTCAGGAGGTTCTGGTAGGCGCTGCTGGCATTGGGCGTGGTTAACGCCAGGGCACAGACGGAGGTTCCGTGCAGGTCGGCAAAGCCTGCGGCGAAGCTGTCTTGCGTAAGGTTGACGACCAGGTTAATCGAGCCCTGGCTGTAAAGAGTAACGTTCTTGCTGCGGTGCTGAGCCCGTGGAGAGAACCCGAGTTGGCGCAGAATACGGTCGGTCGCCTCGGGCTGGTTCGTCGCCAGTTCGATAAACTCGATACCCTCAATAGCGGGTGCTGCGTCCTGGTTGTTACCGGGCTCAAAGTAGGGATCAGGCATGAGGTGCGCACTCCGTTCTCTTCACATGTAAACCTGTGGCGCAAAGCGAGCCTTGGATCCTCGGCCTTGCGATGTTGTGCAGTTAACTATAGTGCGCTCCCTGTTGCAGGCGCCACAGCTAGGGTAACTGTCGTATCAAATATTTTAAGTCCTATCTAATTCAAATAATAGTATGTAATGGGTGTGGTCATTAGATTGTACTAGTTGTGATATGCTGAGTTTCTTATGAAGTTGTGTGGATTGTAAGTCGGGTAAGGTGGCCGCCTGACGTGCCAACCAGGCAACTCAGGCTTTGACTCACGAGACTGTGGCAATGGAAAACCTCGATACTCTGGAAAACAACAGTACCTATCAGCAACTGAGAAACGACATTCTGGACGGTTCGATTGAGCCTGCCAGCAAGCTGTCTATCGCGCAGTTGAGCAGTCGCTATAACGCCAGCGCCGCGCCGGTGCGTGAGTCGCTATCCCGTCTGGCGGCGGAAGGGCTGGTAATACGTAAGGGGCAGAGAGGTTACTGGGCCGCGCCCGTTTCGGTAGAGGAGTTTGTCGAGGTCGCGCGTCTGCGAGAGATGCTCGAGGTCGACGCCTTTCGCCAGTCCATACTGCATGGTGATCTGGATTGGGAGGCGAATATAGCCGGAGCCCGGCACAGAGAGCTCACCGTGCGGCGTAACGCCGAGGGTAACTACAGCGAGCACGCAGGTGAGCTGATTCGCGAAAACCGCCGTTTTCATATGGCGCTGATTTCCGGCTGTCCTTCCAAGTGGCAGCTGCGTTTTATTTCGACTCTGTACGACCAGTCGGAAAGATTCCGGCGCCTGTCGCTGATCAGCCTCGCGGATACCCGTCCGGGGGGCGATGAGCATGAAGCGATGGTAGAAGCGGCCTTTGCACGAGATGAAGAAAAAGCCTGCGCGCTATTGAAGGCACATATCGAGCACTCCAACCAGCGCGTGATAGAAACGCTGTTTCCGGAACGTAGTTGATACCCATGCTCTGGCTGGAGCCATTTCCGGTCTTTAATAAATAGAAACGTTCCAGGCGCTGCCGTCAGGTTTAACAGCGAATCACCGTTTTACCAAAGTGATTGCCACTATCGAGGTGATGAAAGGCGGCTCGGGCATCCTCAAACGCAAAGACTCGATCGATTACCGGTTCAATTTCCCGAGCGGCCATCGCTTGGCAAAGTGCCTTGACCAAAGCCCGGTTGCCCACCTGAATCATGCGAAGCTCGGCGCGCGTGGCGAACAGTTGATAAAAGTCGATCCCCTGATCGCTCTGGCCGCTGAGAAAGCCGATGGAGTCGATCTTACCGCCCAGTTTGATCGCCTTGAGCGATTGGTTGAAGGTGTTGGCGCCGCCGACCTCGATAACGCGATCCACACCCAGCCCGCCTGTTAACTGTTTGGCTTTGACGCCCCACTCAGGCTCCTGACGGTAGTTGATGACCTCATCGGCGCCGAGCGCCTTCAGGCGGCCCTCTTTGTCTGTCTGCGATGTGGTGGCGATCACCTTAGCACCCATGGCCTTCGCCAGTTGCAATGCAAACAGTGAGACGCCGCCGCTACCCTGTACCAGAACCGTATCTCCGATCATCGTAGGTACTGGGCCGTTCAGTGCATTCCAGGCGGTGGTGGCCGCACAGGGCAGAGTCGAGGCCTGCTCAAAGCTGAGATAGTTGGGAATCGGGACTATCGATTCGCGGCTGATCACCTTGTATTCGCACAACCAGCCATCAATCTGGCTGCCATAGGCGCTCTGGCCGATATCCAGCGGGATAGGTCCTTCAAACCAGCGTAAATGGAACAGCCCCATCACGCGATCACCGGGCTGAAACTCATCGACACCTTCACCCACCTCGACCACTTCGCCCGCGCCATCGCTGCAGGGAATCAGCCCTGGACGATAAGGCTGAGGGTATCGCCCGCTTAGCATAGCGACATCACGAAAGTTAAGTGAGACTGCGCGCACACGAATCAATACCTCACCCCTTTGGGGAGAGGGGCGTACCTCTTCGGTGAGTTTGAGGCCATCTATGTGAGTGTTCTCGCTCGAACGCCAGCTTTGCATCATTCCTCTCATAACTGATCCCTTTGATAAGGCCTCCATGGGGTGAGGTTCAAGGTTAGCATGGCTTGAGGGGCAAGAAAGCGGGGTTAAGCCGCTTCGACTTCGGCTGCAAGAACAGATTGAGACGTTCGATTGCTGCGAGGGGCACCGCTGGTTTGGCCCCAGATTTATTGGAGCCTGGTTCGAAGGTTCTCTGCGCCTCAATCGTAAAAAGCTCATACCTGGCGTGAAAAAATTTTAGGCGGGTGGACTTTTAAAGCGCCCCTGACGATCGATATTAACCGAGGCTAAATATTAAAGCATATATAAAACAATGGATTATGTTTTTTGGCACGCTGTTGGCTTAGATGAAATTACGATATGAAGGTCGTGTGTACTGAGACTCTTTTGGGCTTCGGTGCATGGTAAACCGCAGCGGGCGGAGGCTCGCTGAATCAGTTCAGACAAGGAGATAATGATGAATATCGATATCGCTGAAGGTAAATGGAAGCAGCTTAAGGGCGAGGTGAAGGATCGCTGGGGTAAGCTGACTGACGACGAGCTGAACCAGGTTGAAGGGCGCAGTGAGCGTCTGGTTGGTCTACTGCAGGAGCGCTACGGTCTCGAGCGTGAGCAGGCCGAGAAAGAGATAGAATTTCTGCTGCACTGACAGAATTGTTTTTAGCGCACATGGTAAGCCGCCCCCCTGGGGCGGCTTTTTTGTTGTGGGTCATCAGGATGATGAATTTGTCCGCAACAGACTTGTGAAGACGCCGTGCATTGATGCAAGGGTGAGGTGATAAAGACATATTGCCCCAATCAATATTCCTGTCGGGAGCTCTCAATAGTTTTGAATCGGTGGCTCTTCTCCTGCTTGGCGTTAAGTACAGTTGAATTCAGACTTGATTGGTTACAGTCGTCAGGTAAAGACGGTAAAAACTTCATTGTCACCCTGTAAAAAGCTTTCAATCCATCGGTAAATTTCAACCTATGATGCTTTAAAAGCCTATGCTTCCGGGATTTTTATAATTGGCATGGTATCTGCTTTATACATGGGGATTGAAAAAATATTGATGGAGGGAACGTTATGCTTGGTTGGGCTGTCGTATTTTTCATTATCGCATTGATCGCTGGTGTTATGGGTTTTGGTGGTATTGCCGGGGCTGCAGCCGGAATGGCCAAGATACTGTTTTTTGTATTTTTGGTATTTCTGCTTATCAGCGTTTTTGTTCATTTAACTCGCGGTCGTGGCCCGCGTATATAAGCCGCAGTTGTTACAAGAGAATTGACGCTTTTTGAATACGATACACTTCGTTCGAAGGAGACAAATGATGAAAAAATGGATTGCAATGCCCCTGGTAACCCTGGTTTCTGTCCTGATGCTCAGCGCATGCAGTGAGCCGGAAGGTCCTGCAGAGAAAGCCGGTGCGAAGATTGATGAGATGGCAACGGACACCGGTAACGCCATTGAAGACAGCTGTGAAGAGCTTAAGGAAGGAGTGGGTGCAGACGATACCGACTGCTAATTAATTCTTGTCGCCCACCAAAAAAGCCCACGTACCGTGGGTTTTTTTATGCCTGGTTCTAAGTGGTTTTTTTAATGTAAAAACTACACAAAGAATAAGTAAGAGTTTCACCGTTTTCTTAAAATTGTCGGTTATTTTAGCTTTGATTTACGCTCCGGGCCCCATTTTATGGGTTTTTTGATTTTTGGCATGATATTAGCTTTATACATGTGGACAAAATGATATATCCAAGGAGAATAGCATGAAGATCAAAAAGACAGCTCTGGCCTTGGCGACAGCTTCAGTTCTGGCTGCACCGGTTGCAATGGCAGATATGAACGACTGGGAAGGTCAATCAAAAGATGCTTGGCTGGATGGCAAACTGGAAACAGCCCTGATGCTCAACACTGAACTGAATAACTTCAAGATCGATACCGATGTCGATAAGACCGTTGTCACATTGAGTGGTCAGGTCAGTAACGAGACTGAGAAAGAGTTGGCTGGTCAGATTGCGGCGAATATTGACGGGATCACCGACGTTAACAACGAGCTGATGGTTGAGAGTGAAACGGAGGCATCCGATGAACCCAACGTCGCGGAGCAGTTCGCCAGTGATGTCAACGACCTGACGATTCAGGCCGGGCTCAAGATGCGTTACGCCACGTCCGATGGATTGGATGGCAGCGATATAGATATCGACGCGGAGGGCGGTGTAGTGACTCTGACCGGTCAGGTACCAAGCAACGCTGCGCATGATCTGGCACTGGAGATCGCACAGGGTTATGACCGCGTCCGAGACGTGGAAGATGAGCTTAAGGTGGTTAACTAATCCGGAGGCGATCTTATGTCAGGTGCGCAGGATAGCGATCTCGTAAATGAGCTGATTGCTGTGTGCCATGACGGAGAAGGTTTTTATCGCCATGCCGCCAAGGCGGTAGAGAACAGCGAGTTGCGCTCTCTGTTCTGGGAGATGGCCGATAGCCGCCGACAGATCGCTGAAGCACTCAGTGATAAGGTGGTTGGCAGGCTGGGAGAGGGGCGTGACAGCGCGGCCCTTTCCCTAAGGATGAGGCGGCTCTACGCCGAGGTGGAAGCCAGATTGGCCCGAGACAGTGATGTGACATACGTCTCTGAGCTTGAACGTAGCGAGGCCAACACCTTGGACAACTTTCGCCAGAGCATCGGCAGCGTGCAAAGTACGCGGCTCGCCCAGGAACTGGCGAGACATCTGGCCTCCATTCAGGTGATGCATGATCGAATGCATCTGATCAGGGAGGAGATTGAGGGGCGTCAGAGGCGATAAAACCCTCTTGAGGGCACTCAGTGATCAACCGGGGCATCTACCCCGGTTTTTTTATGTTTGGGTGGTATTTGGGCGCGAACTTCGTCGAAACGGTTTTGTCATAGCCGTTGCTATAAATCGTTGTTAAGAATGGTATAGTTCACTGTCAAAGTTGCCGTCCAAGGCAACTACTACAAACCTGCCGGAATACCCACATATGCCAAGACTCCATCTGATATCTGAGGATATCGCCTTAGCGGAGCAGATTTTGCCCATGCTCGATGAGTCAGGTTTCAGGGTTGGGCAGTCGGCCGAGATGGCGGCGGATCTGACAACACCGCCTCAGGGTGATGTGGTGATTTTTGCGCCTTATCAGTTTGATGAGGATCAGTATCGGCTCTATCTGGAACACCCGCTGCATGAGGATGCTGAGTGGATGCTGGTGAGCAACGGCGTCCCTAACCCCTGGTTGGACAAGATGATGAGTCAGGGGGTCGCTTATCATTTCCGGACTCCGATCGATGACAAGCATTTTAAAGAGGTTATCGGTGACTTCTATGTAGAGATTCGTGAAGAGAAGGCGACTCATGCTGAAGCACCCTTAACCTCCAATCTGGACCAGTTTGGCCTGCTGCTAGGTTCCTCCGCCGCGATGCGGCGGCTGTATCGTCTGATTCGTCGTGTCAGTCAGACGGATGCAAACGTGTTGTTGATCGGCGAAAGTGGCAGCGGTAAAGAGCTGGCCGCGCGCACGATCCATCAGCAGAGCCCGCGTGCCAACAAACCATTTATCGCCATTAACTGTGCGGCTTTGACGGCCGAACTGGTCGAAAGTGAGCTGTTTGGTCATAAGAAAGGCGCGTTTACCGGCGCTATAGCCGATCATGTCGGTTTCTTCGAACAGGGTGGTGATGGCACGCTGTTTCTCGATGAGATCACCGAAATGCCCCTGGCGCTGCAGAGCAAACTACTGCGTGTGCTGGAAACCGGTGAGTTTACCCGTCTCGGCAGTGATAAGGTGATGCGCACCCAGGTACGTGTGGTGGCAGCGACTAACCGTATCCCGTCTGAGGCGATAGACGAGGGCTACCTGCGTGAGGATCTCTACTTCCGTCTTGCACATTTCCCGATTCAGCTGCCGCCGTTGAGGAAACGCGGCAGTGATGTGATTGAGCTGGCCAAGCACTTTCTTGCTTATCGCAACCAGGCAACCGAGACCAGCAAGGCGTTTACCGAAGAAGCACTGGATGCTATCGGAAAATTTGACTGGCCAGGTAATGTTCGTGAGCTTAAGCACAGCGTTGAACGCGCTCATATCCTGGCGATCGATGATATTACGTTGGCTGAGCTACCGTCGCTGACGGAGCGTCAAAAAATCGATCCTAACCTGATTCGTCCGGGTGTCTCGTTAAAAGAGGCTGAAAAGGCTCTGATCCTCGCGACACTCGAAGCCTGTGAACAGAACAAAACACTCGCCGCCGAACAGCTGGGTATCAGTGTAAAAACCCTCTATAACAAGCTTGAACGTTACGAAGCCGAAGAGTCGGGCAGCGTGCAGGGCGCTGCTGAGCAGGACGAAGAATAGCTCCTACCCATTCGCGCAGGCTTCCAGGGCCTGCGCTGTCTCCTGCTTAAATGCTCTATTCTGATCACTCCTTTCCGAATACTCCTTACTGGACGTTCCTTTCTGTGCTGTAAAAAATTCACGACAGTTTTTCATTCTTACCGGCGTGATCTTGGTTCTGCGCCAGGATGTTGTTATTTAATCCAACAAAAACAATGACTTGTATTTTGGCATGCGGCTTGCTTTCTCCATCCTAAAGGAGGAATTGACCATGCTTGGAATAGGTACTTTAAGTTTTGTTATCGCTTTGATCCTGTATGTCGCTGAACTGCTCTTCGGTTCCAATTCATCTGTTGGCAGCATCAGCGAAACTCCGCTACAGATTGCGGTTCTGGTGATGGCTCTTTCCGTTATTGCCCATATCGGGCGTCGACTTTGGGTGCCGGAGCCGAACTGACTCAAAGGAGCAGTGAGGTTCTTAAGAAATCATGGTTACGGAAATCATGGTTGCAGAAATCATAGTCACGATAACAGTGTGAGCAGAAAAGCGAGCGAACGATGAAATGGATTAAAGCCCTCTCGAAAGTGGCATGTTTCAGTGGTCTATTCATGCTTATCTCAGGATGCGCCATCGACAGAAATGAACATGCATCGGCAGCAGATCAGCAGCCGCAGGCTCCGCGGTTATCCACTAGCCAACTCACCAGTCCCGTACTGACTTTTTGAGTGATGCTCAGTAAAGCTACGAAGCGTTTTTACAGAGGTTTGTAAGAGTTTCAGACGAATGTTGTAAAATTTTCAGGCTGAATCTGCATAGCAACCGATTTGAAGCGGTAATGCGCTATAACTTGTTGATTATGAATGCTGAATAAGTGGCATAAGATTAGCTTGGGAGGTATAGAGGGTTCCGTACAGGGATCTGATACCGCTGCAATTTCGGTCGGTATCGGGTGTATCGGAGCAATAAATACGATTCGGCGAGAAAGCGTGCAGGAGGAGAGGAGGGGAAACCCCAAGTTTCAGTTGTGGCGCGCCGCTGAATCAAGCAGAAGTAGCTTGGCTGCTGGTGTAGAAAAGGTTCAGGCATGTTGGAAGCACGCGACAGTCAGGTGGTGAATGAACTGATTGCTGTCTGTGTCGATGGGGCTCGGTTTTATGAAACGGCCGCCCGCGAGGTAGAGGACAGTGAACTGCGCATACTGTTTCGGGAGATGGGAAGTACGCGACAAACGATCGCTGAAGCGCTGGCACACAAGCTTAAAGAGCTTGGTTACGAACCGGATATCAGCGGTACGCTGGCTGGACGGATGAAACAGCTTTATACAGAGCTTCGCGCACGGCTCGCTGACAACGGCGACCAGCGATATATCGCCGATCTTGAATCGTTGGAGGCCAATGCTCTCCACGATTTCAAACTCAGTACCCATAAGGTGAAAAGCACCAGAGTTGCTCAGGAGCTTGCCAACCACCTGGCTACTATTCAGCTTAGCCATGATCAGCTTAGGGCGTTGAAACAGACCCGTCTCGATCGTATCTGACGCACCGTACGAAATGGGCCAACTCTCGGGAGGCCTTTTCATAGGTGTAGTTTGAAGATGGAGACCTGACACAATCCGCGGTATTGGGTCAGGTCTCTATTTCCTATTCTCTGGAGTTTCTCAGTATTTCTTATCACTGACCGGGTAAAGAAAACTACTCACTGCCCAGACCTGGAACATCCCACATTATGATTTTATGTCGTCAAAGAGATATTCCCTCTTCCAGTGCCGCCTGACGGCAACATTGGATCTGGGTGGCGAAAGTGGACGCAGAGCTTTGCGCATCATCCAGAACCTTCACAACCCAGTCATAACGTTTTGAGGGAGGTGCCAGGCCGTTAAAGAGGCCAGGTTCATTGCGGCGTAACCCATCAATTACAGCATCTATCCTGTTCATATCGGAAAGTCTTTGAGTCTGAGTGTCGTCAAACTCGATCTGCACCAGCTTATTGGGCTCAGCGCTTTCAATTTGGTCGAAGGGCAGTGAGTGCCACAGAGCATCGCGACCGATATAGCTCCAGCTGAGCATATTCCCTGTCAGTAGTTCTCGTTGATCTTGATGCAGCACTTCAAGGATCTGGGGCAAGCGGCGGGTGTCCGCAAGCCGCAATATGTAACGGGAGTCTTGGACTTTAACGACTCGGAAAGTGGAAAAACGCAGTGCCAGAGTCTCTAGCGTCTCAGAGCTGGCAATCAGGCTTAACATTGGATAACCGCTAGTCTCGCGTGCGATTGAAGCCAAGGAATCAAGACTATTGGCGTTTAACTGAATCAGTAGGGGCGATACCGCTAGAACGTGGTCGCTGGTATCTGGACTATCCTTGTACAGGGCATACCAGCTATCTGTCGGGAATAATCGCCGGACTAGCGAAAGGCAGGTTTCATGTTTGAATGATGCGTCGATCAGCAGGTATACCCATGCCTGCGACGACAGGTTCTGCTCTACCAGAGTGTGTGTTTCCGTGATCCAGTCATCTGAATAGTGATCAATCAGTTCCATAAACGCCTCAGGCTACATTGACCAGTGGTGAGCCGCTGGAAAGGTTTTTCAGCAGGCACTCAACGCAGATGGCCTCCGGCATCTGAGGTAGCGCTGCAGACATCTGGGCAGGGCCGCCAAAGCTTTGGCTGGCTCCCTTGATATTCACACGACCAGGCGCATGCAGCTGAATATCACCGCCCTTGATGCGCACATAGGCGCCACCGCTGACCAAGAGAATTTCTTTGGCGGCGGCCAAGTCGATCTTCTGCTCGGTAGATGTGGCTTTCAGGTCTTTCTCTGCCGTCAACTCCATGGCATCGCTCTGTGCCTGCACCTCCACCTTGCCCCGTGCCGCAAACAGCTTGATGCCGGCGCGGTAGACGAACAGCGAGAGCTTTTCGGAGATGGCCGCGACCAGACTGCGACCAGCCGCGATATTGACGTCATCGCCGGTGGATACACTCAGTGAGTGGCCCTGTGCCATATGGGTGGATTGCGGGGTGCTCATTGTGATGCCCGCCGGGGAAGCCATATGCAGCCAGGGGGCTTTCATATTGGCGGCCTTGCCGCGACCGCCGGAGTCACTGGCAGCAGTGGCGTTGTTCTGCTGGCTGCTATCCGCTACTTCGCTGGTGCCGTAGTCGCTGTCGGCATCTTCACCCGCCTGTTTCAGGTTCGCTCTGGCTTCCAGGGCTTCGGCGTTATGGTCTGCCGCGCTCTGGCTGAGGCTGTCGGTGAGGTGATAGGCGCTGTTGAGCTGCTGGCGCGCCGGGGTCATGTCGAGCTGATCGCCACTGGCGCCAAGCTGACCCCAGCTGGAGAGGTATAACCCTTGATTGGCGCGAATGGCGCCGTAGGCGTCGGTGCGCAGCTCAAAGCCGGTACCGCGAAACGGCCCACGGTAGTTACCTTGCTGATGAATGAGGTAACCGAGGTTCAACTGGCTCTTTTCGTTCTCGGAGTTGAGACGCACGCGCTCCTGATCGGTGGCGTCATCAAACACCAGTTCGTTGTATTTGCTGCCACGGTAGGCTTTGCTTTTAAAGCCGGAGAGCAGGCCGTGGCTGTGCCAGTCGGGGTTCTGCTCGCCGTTATAGACGCGCCCGGTAAGCAGCGGCCTGTCGGCATCACCCTCTAAAAAGTCGACGATTACTTCCTGGCCGATACGCGGTACAAACACACCGCCCCAGTTGGGCCCGGCGTTGGGTTGGGCGACACGCAGCCAGACACCGGACTGTTCGTTGTGTTGGCCTAACCTGTCCCAGTGGAACTGCACCCGCACGCGGTTGAGATGATCGGTGTGGATCTCTTCCCCTTCGGGACCCACCACGGTGGCGGTCTGGGGGCCGCCGATGACGGGGCGATGGTGCAGCAACGGGGAGCGGTAAGGCTGGGTGCGGCGCTGGGCCTCAATCTCGATCAGACAATGGCCGGTACCGGCGCTGCGGTAATCGCTGAGAGAGTCACCGAATAGATCCGCATCGTTATCATTCAGTCCTTGGGAGGCCTTGGCCGCATCGATCTGTGGCTTGAGGCTGCCGGGCAGTGCATTGAGCTGGGCCGAGACCGGCAGGGCGTTCTCGGCATGGATGGTGACGCCCAACAGCAGGAACTGTCGCTCCGCTTCGCCACCCAGGCTATGCCGCGGATGCTGGCTGAGTTCAAACCAACGCCCCACCTGCATCTGACGGGTGCCGCCGGCACCTCGAAAACGCTTGGCTTGGGACTCGTGCGATTCCAGTCGGTTAGCGGTGAGCCGTTCACCGCGGTCATAGCCGTAGTAGTAATACTCACCGGCGTAGTCGTAGACCTCTTCATCGCTGAGGTTGCCCTGGTCGCTAAGGGCGCTGAGCCCGGTGCGCTTGCTCAGTGAGGGCTGCTTGTAGTCGAAGGTGCCAACACTGACACGGGTGGGTTGCTGCTGACGTGCACCGCCCCATTGGGTCAGGGCATCTTCCTGTTCGGTAGCATCCTGACGGTGAAAACGCACCACCTGCGGTGAGACCGGCTGTGTGGTATCCACATCGTCGGTGATTACCAGCCGATGGCCGTTGAAGGCGTTGTCTTCACCATTACCACTCTCTTCAGCACCTGTCTCGTCGTTACCAGCATGCTCGAAGTAGTACCAGAGACCTTCCTCTTCCATCAGGCGGCTGACGAAGTTGAAGTCGCTCTCGCGGTACTGCACACAGTAGCTGCGGTTAGGGTAGTCACGACGCAGGTCAAAACGGTATTGCCCCTGCGCCAGCTGATGGCCGTTGAACACCTCGGTGAGGACATCAACCACGGAGCGGTCCTGAAACAGCCGGCTGTCGCGGCCGAGCTTGAGCATCTCCAGCCAGGGGACGATGGTGAGCTGGTAGTAGGTGACACCACCATCCTCGCCCAGCATGCAGGCTTCGGAGACAAGGCCGTGCAGGGTCTGATAACCGCCACTGGCCTGCAGCAGAGACAGGCTCGCCGGCTGGGCCATCAGGGTCTTGAGCTCGATATCCCCCTGCTGGGAGAAGCAGTCGACGACGTAGCGATAGGGTTCGCTAACGCGCTGCTCACCCACCAGGCGGTGCGGAATCAGAGCTGCACCGGACGTTGAGCCGAGCGACAGCTTTACCAGTCGCTGCGACTGAGACAGCGGGGTGTCGAAGCTGTCGAGAAATCTCGACAGCACGTCATTCCCATCCATGATTGACTCCGCCATTGATCATCCTTGTCTACTAGTCGGCATTCATTCGTGTCAGTGCAGTGCGTAGGAAAAGTCGCCCTGGTCATCAAGGCTGACGATCATCCGTTCGATCTGCTCTCCGGTGGCCATTCGGCCCAGCGTATGTGCCGCGATGGTCGGCATCAGGCTGCCGGAGATAATGTTGTCGATATTGCGGGCGCCGCTGTCACTGTCGGTGCAGCGTGCGGCGATGGCATCGACAATCGCCTGGTCATACTCAAAGCTCGCCTTGTGGTTGGCTTCAAAGCGGCGTTTGATGCGATCGAGCTTGAGGTTGACGATGCTGTTGAGAATCTCATTCTGCACCGGGTAGTAGGGCACAATGTTCAAACGCCCGAGGAAAGCGGGCTTGAACACCGAGTTGAGCTGATCCCTGAGGCTTTCGGTAATCGTCTCTGGCGCCGGCAGGGTTTCAGCCCCCAGACACTGGCGCATAATGCTGTCGGTGCCGACATTGGAGGTCAGCAGAATGACGGTATTACGGAAGTTGATTTCGCGGCCTTCGCCATCATCCAGCACGCCCTTGTCAAACACCTGGAAGAACAGCTCCAGCACGTCGGGATGGGCTTTCTCCACCTCATCGAGCAGTACCACGCTGTAGGGTTTGCGCCGTACCGCCTCGGTCAGTACGCCGCCTTCACCGTAACCGACATAGCCCGGAGGTGAGCCTTTCAGGCTGGAGACGGTGTGGGCTTCCTGATATTCCGACATATTGATGGTGATGACATTACGTTCACCGCCATAGAGCACGTCGGCCAGTGACAGCGCGGTTTCGGTTTTGCCGACGCCGCTGGGGCCGAGCAGCAGGAACACGCCGATCGGTTTGTTGGGGTCTTCCATGCGGGCGCGGGAGATGGCGATGCGCTTGCCGATCTCGGCCAGAGCATGATCCTGCCCCAGTACCCGCTCGCCCAGCAGCTCGGGCAGCTGCTGCACGGTGATGATCTCATCGCGCAGCATTTTACCCAGCGGAATGCCGGTCCAGTTGGAGATCACCTCGGCGATGACGTTGCCATCGACATGGCCATGTACCAGTGACTCTTCACCCTGAACCTCGGCCAGCTCCTGGCGTACGCCGCCGATCTGCAGGCTGATCGCATCGGCATCGCCTGACTGCTCGCCACTTTCCACCGCAGTGCGCTGTGCTTCGAGCTCTTTGAGGCGGGTGACAATCGCCTGCTCCTGCTCCCAGCGGGCGCGCAGGGCTGCAATTTCGCTTTGAGTCGCTTCATGCTGCTGAGCGAGCTCATCCAACACCTCGTCGTGCGCGGCGCCTTCGCGCTGCTCCCGCTTGAGCACGTTGATTTCGCTCTGCAGGTTATCGATGCGACGGTACGCATCTTCCAGTGCGGCCGGCTGTGACGATTGCGCCAGCGCCACGCGGGCACAGGCGGTGTCGAGCACGCTGACGGCCTTGTCAGGCAGCTGGCGGCCGGTGACATAGCGGTTGGAGAGGCGCACGGCCTGCACGATGGCGTCGTCGAGAATGCTGATCTTGTGGTGATCCTGCATGCGCTCAGCCAGGCCGCGTAGCATGTTGATCGCCACCGGTTCATCCGGCTCCTCCACCTTGACCACCTGGAAGCGGCGGGCGAGGGCGGCGTCTTTTTCAAAGTACTTTTTGTACTCGGCCCAGGTGGTGGCGGCGATGGTTCGCAGCTCGCCACGGGCCAGGGCGGGTTTTAACAGGTTGGCGGCATCGCCCTGGCCGGCCTGACCGCCGCTGCCGATCAGCGTGTGGGCTTCATCAATAAACAGAATGATGGGGTGCAGGCTGCGTTTGGTCTCTTCGATGACGTTTTTCAGGCGGTTTTCAAACTCGCCCTTAACGCCGGCACCGGCCTGCAACAGGCCAAGATCCAGCGTGCGCAGCTCCACGTTTTGTAGCGGCGGTGGCACATCGCCGTTGACGATGCGAAGGGCCAGCCCTTCAACGACGGCGGTTTTACCGACGCCAGCCTCGCCGGTGAGAATCGGGTTGTTCTGGCGGCGGCGGGTGAGAATATCGACCATCTGGCGAACCTCCTCCTCGCGCCCCAGTACCGGGTCGATGCGCCCGGCGCGGGCGTTGCCGGTCAGGTCGATGGTGTACTGATCCAGCGCCGGGGTTTTGCTGCGGCCGTTGCTTTTAGCCGCAGGCTCGCCGTTGCGCAGGTCGCTGGCTGATGATTGGCCTTCGGCTGTGCTTGCATAGCCGCCTTCCGCGCTGCCTTCAATCAGGTCACGCAGGTGTGCCTGCAGCTCATCGACGTTGATGCGTGCAAGCTCGAGGGCGCCGTCGAGCACCACACGGCGCAGGTCATCCTCTTTTAACAGCGCCAGCAGCAGATGGGCGCTGCGCACGCGGTTTTCGTCGAGATCGACCGAGGCGACCACCCAGGCGCGCTCAATCAGCTTGGTCAGACGTGGCGACAGCGCTGGCGTGCGGGTGTTGCCGGTTTTAAAGCTGGAGATGGTGTCCTCAAGCTGGCTGGCGAGGCGGTCCAGCGCCACATCGTAGTGGCGCGCGATGCGCAGAAAATCGTTGTCATCGCTGTCGAGCAGCTTCAGCAACAGGTGTTCGATATCCACATCGTATTGGCGCTCGGCCAGGCACAGGGCCGCGGCGCCTTCAGTGGCTTCGCGGCAGGGATCGTTGAGTTTGTCGAAAAGCGATTTCAGATTCACACCGTTGCTCCATCATAGGTGATTTCGAATACAGCCCGGCCGTCCTCTGTGGCCGGTTTGTCCGCGGGCGTTAGCCAGCTCAAGCGCCCCAGAGACAGGGTGCTTAGAGACAGAGTGTTTAGAGACGAGGTGCCTGCCTTGCCGAGCTGGGGAGCTGGGATTTCAGATTTTTTCAGGATCAGCTCGATCTCAAAGTCCAGCTCAATACCGGCATAGAACCGCAGCAGCCGGACCAGCTTTCGATGGGTGTCGGTATCTGGCAGCAGTTCGCGGTAGGCGGCGAGCGTCAGGGGGCCAAAGCTGACCCGGAATGATGACTGGTAGTCGCGCACTCGCGTGCCGGCCACCGCACTGCTTCCCAGGCAGGCGTTTGCCCTACCCAGGGTGGTGCATTGATCGGGCGCGAGAGGTATCCAGCGCCCACTGAATGATTTGACCTGGCAAGGTTGGCCAAAGGTGTAGCCCAGCATCGCTTCCAGGTTGCCGGCATTACGTGGGCGCTGCGCCATCAGGCCGGAGAACCAGCTGAACAGGTTACGGGTTAATGAGCCCTGGTCGTCCTGGCGGTTCAGGTTCTGTTTCAGCGTCGTGGGTGTAAATCCAACCAGATGCAACAGCCACTGTTCGAAGTCGGAGCTGCCCTTGCGTTCATACTCGATATGGAAACGGTACTTTTGCCAGGCCTCGTAGAACAGGGCGGTCATCCGGTGGGAGTACAGGTCCAGAAACGCATGGGCAGCATCATCCCGCTTTTCGATATGGCGGTTGATCAGTAGCTCGGTATAGGGCCGCGGCAGCACTCCTGAAGGCCCGACCAAGCCCATAAAGGTGACCTGGATTTCGCTTAACGGCTCGTCGCTGGCAGACCTGTTCTGCTGATTTTCGAACGACAGGTTGCTGATCTCACTGGGAGGAAAGTTCAGCGACAGCAGGGAGCGAAAACGCAACGGGTCCTGGTGCGGGCGATTTTCCGGATCGATACGACCGGTGCGGCTGTAGTGCAGTTTCAGTAACCGCACGAGCTGAAAGAACCCGAAACGCCAGGGTTCAGCACGTGCCTGGTCGATCAGACCAGGGGTTGAGTACCGGTTCGTGGCTTCCATTGGGCGACTCTCTGCTCGCGCTGTGTCGAGCGTAAGGTAAGTTGGGTGAAGCTGTTCAGGCTGCAGTACTGGCCGAAAAAGTGGTCCAGCACCATGCCGAACAGATAGATACCGCTGCCGATAAATTGGTTTTCGTTCAACTCAAGGGTGATTCCGGTGCCACGGACGAAAGCCGGACGGGGATGGCCGATCCGTGTCATCACCGGTTCGCTGCTGATTTTGGTAATGCCGTTAATCTGTTTGCGGATATCCGCCGCCTGGCGGTAGTTATAGAGCGACAGCAGCTCCATCAGCGCTTCACGTCCATCCGATACCAGCGACTGGTGGTTGAGCGACAGGTGTGAGATCAGGCGCCAGATCAATCCTTTACCCATGGGGGCTCGCACGGCGACGGTGGGTTTCCTGAGGCAGCGGATCTGCTGAACCACCTGCTCATGCTCCAGGGTGAAGTCTCCCTGGGGATGACCAAGGGTCATCAATTTGGGCAGGTCCTTATTGCTGCAGGTCAGGCTCAGACTCAGCGTATCGCTGCTGCCATCGAGCAGCTCCAGTTCGCGATCGACAATCCGCAGACGCATTTCGGTGCCGGGATCCCGGGCGTTTTCGGCCTGAATGCGGCGGGCGATCCAATAGCTCTGGTCGGGCTGTCTTTCGCTGTCTCTTGGCTCGAAAAAGGGCAGGCAGGGCATCACTCTGTCCTTGGTTGCCGTGCGGATTACGCGAGTCACCTGGTCGATAGAGACAATCTCGGTGGAGTCAGAATGGCGTAAATCCGGAATGACGGGGTATTCGTGGCGCGTATGGGACAGCTTGATCGGTTCCGCCTGCTGCTTGAACAGATTAACCACGGGGGTGCAGCCCAGTCGGAAATTGCGCCGCTCAAGGTTTTGCGCCAAACGCGCCAACGTTTCCTGCTGCTCGTAATCACTGAACAGGAAATGAATCTGGATATGGGTGACCGGCTTATCCAGCAGAGGGCGCTTGAGCCCGTTCAGATCAAAAAACAGAAACTTCTCGGGAAAGGTGAAGTATTCGTGCAGCAGGCGATAGCCAAGGAAGGAACGCTCGGAGTAATCGATCAATCCTTCGTCGGGATCAAAGCCCACCGGTGATAGCGCGTCAGGCATCAGTGCTATTTCACGCGCCTGGCCATCGTCGTTAAAGCTAACGGAAACCCTGGCTAGATTGTTGAACAGGATTTCGTACAGCGGGTGCATCAGAGGCCCTTCGCCGTCCAGAAAAAATCGCAGGCGGTCTATGCCCAGTTTGCCGAAATCGGTATTACCCAGGGTTTTCAGTGTCAGCGACAACCGCGCAACGTGCTCGTTGCCGTGTCGACTGAATGAGGAGCGCTCAAGCCGCGTGAATTCGGCGGCGGTGAGGCTCACCGGCCAGACATCGACCGGGTAACAGGTGCGAAAACGACAGAAGGTTTCGCCGACACGGCGCGAATGCAGTCCGCTATGCCGAGGCAGATGGTAGCGCCCGGTCAGAGAGGTCTGGGGCCCGGGGTCGAATTCAGCGATCGATAACGCGGGTGTGGGCCGCAGATAATGTGGGTAGAGCACGTCGAGAAAGGCTTCGACGATCTCCGGGAAGTCATCGTCCAGCTTCTTGTGAATCCGTGCACTCAGAAACGCGAACGACTCGATCATCCTCTCTGCGTGAGGATCTTCACAGTAGTCGTCCTCAAGCAGAAGGCGAGAGGCGATTTTGGGGTAGCGAGCGGCAAACTCCTGCCCCAGATAACGAAGATGCGAGAGTTCTTTCTCGTAGTAAGGTAATAGATCGTCGAGCATCAGATCAGATTCTGAACCTTGTATTGGCGGGTGTTGACCTGGAGTACGGCATCAAAGGCAACCTGATGGCTGGCCTCGCTGAGCGCCAGCATTGCCTCGATCCGAAACTGAAGAATACGGGCGTGGGTATCGGGGTTGAGCAGTTTTACCCGAACATTGCTGAAGCGGCGGTCACCCGTTTCGATGGTGTGTTCAAGCTGGCGCTGGATCAGGTGACGATCTTCGGTGCTGTGCACGCCCCGGCTCAGGAAGTCGGGCAGGCCGAAGTTCAACTGGGTGTCCTGAAGCGTTGGCCAGGCATCGAGTTCACCGGCGACCAGTTCGCGGCGGGTATTAACCAGCAGTTCCAGATCCCTGACAACAGAGGCTTTGTATTCAGGCACCGAACAGCGGTGGCCGGGCGTGGCCTCGGTGGTGTTCTGAGGCGCATCATCCAGCAACCTGTCCAATAGCGTTGGAACCATCTGCGTGGTGTTGCTCATCGCACAGCACTCCTTGCTGGCTTAAAAACAAGAGCGCGGCCACGACGCGCTGCTGTCGTGACCGCAGGTCGATCAGTCACTCACTGGTTCAGGATCCGCGGGTAGACTGCGGCAGCTCCGATACCAGGCGCAGAGACGCGGTCAGTTCATCAAGCTGGTAATGCGGTCGCAGGAAGGTTACCGCCTTATAGCAACCGGGCTTGCCGGGCACCTCGGCCACTTCAACACGCGCTTCGCGCAGCGGGTATTGCGCCTTGGCTTCCTGGCCAGCGTTGTCGTCCAGCAGCACGTACTGGGACAGCCACTCGTTGAGGAAATCTTCAACGTTCTTGCGTGAGGCAAAGCTGCCCACCTTGTCGCGCATGATCGCTTTCATGAAGTGGGCGATACGTGAGGTGGCGAATATGTATTGCAGCTGTGAAGAAAGACGCGCGTTGGCGTTGGCTACATCGGTGTTGTACTGCTTGGGCAGCTGCGATGACTGGGTGCCGAAAAACGCGGCGTAGTCCGTGCCTTTACAGTGCACCAGCGGGATAAAACCGAGATCGGATAGTTCTTTCTCGCGGCGGTCTGTGATCGAAATCTCGGTGGGGCACTTCAGCGCCACTTCACCATCATCGGTCTGGAAGGTATGGGTCGGCAGGCCCTCAACCAGACCGCCACCCTCAACACCACGGATTGCAACGCACCAGCCATACTTGCTGAATGCGTCGGTGACACGTGTCGCCATGGTGTAGGCGGCGTTCATCCATAGATACCTGTTGTGATCGCGGCCATCGACGCTTTCGGCGAAGTTGAACTCCTCAACGGGGGTAGTTTCCTCGCCGTAGGGCAGACGTCCCAGAACGTGGGGCAGCGTCAGGCCGACGTAGCGGGCATCTTCAGAGTTACGGAAGGATTTCCATTTGGCATATTCGACGGTATCGAAGATTTTCGACAGGTCACGCGGGCCCGCCATGTCGGTGAACGAATCCCAGCCGAAAAGCTCTGCCGATGCAGAAGAGATAAACGGTGCGTGGGCCGCCGCAGCGACGTGGGAGACCTCTTCGAGCAGATACATGTCTTGAGGGTGACGGCCAAACTCATAGTCGCCGATCAGCATGCCGTAGGGCGCGCCACCAAAGGTGCCATACTCTTCTTCGTACACTTTCTTGAACAGCGCGCTCTGATCGAATTCAGAGGCTGACTTGATATCTTTGAGCAGATCTTTCTTTGACGCGTTCAACATGTGGATCTTCATGTTGGTGCTGGTCTCGGTTTGATCTGTCAGGTATTTGAGACCGCGCCAGGAGGCTTCAAGCTGCTGGAACTCACTGGCGTGCATGATTTCGTTCAACTGATCTGAAAGCAGAGAATCGATCTCTGCGATACGCGAATCCAATACCGCAATCAGGTCTTTGCTCGGCGTAACCTCGCCTTCGAGAACCTGGTGAACCAACTCATCGATCAGGTCGCGGGTACGGGTGCGCTCGGTTTCTGAACGCGCTACCCGGCTTTCGGAAATGATGCTGTCGAGCAGGGAAGTCTCCGGGGCGAAGATCTCCTGGGGTTCGCTGGTGGTCGCTTGATCTATCTGGGTGTCGGCCATGAAAAGCTCCTTCTTCGCCTGAATTCCGTTAGTCCTTGTCGCTCTGGGGCTCTGCTGCGGCTTCGCGGCCCAGCTCTTCACCCAGAGTTTTCAGCTTTTCTGTATTCTGCAGTACGTCCATCAGCAGCTCTTCAAGCTTGTCGTTGCCGCCCATTTTGTTGCGCAGGTCGGCAAGTTTGCTGCGTACTTCCAGCAGTTTGCGCAGTGGCTCGACCTGACGTACCACTTCCTGGGGTTCGAAGTCTTCCATCCGCTTGAAGTTCAGCTCGACTGCCAACTGGGAGCCATCGTTGGCCAGGGTGTTGTCCACCCGGTAACTCAGCCGCGGCTTGATACCCTTAAGGACGCCATCGAAGTTGTCGCGGTCGATATTAACGAACTTGCGATCTTTCAGGCGTGGAAGCGGTTCAAGCGGATTGCCTGAGTAGTCACCCATGACGCCCACCACGAACGGTAGTTCTTTTTTCTCAATGCTGTCGCCGATCTCCACATCGTAAGTCAGGTGAACACGGGGCGCTCTGGTGCGCGATAGTTTGTGCTGTGTACTCTCGTTCTTGGCCATGTCGTCATCCTTTCTCGTTATGGCGGTGTGTGGTGGCTTTTCCGTCGTTACATACGACTTGGTCGTTTCTTCAGGAGGCCGTCTGCAGAATCAGCAGAAGGTCCTCTCGCAGGTCATCTTGCAGCCGGTCGATGGAGTCCTGCGAGATAAGCTCTTCAAAGCTGAGGTTGCCGGAAATTTCCGTGCTGTTGCGTATCACCTCGTCACCCGGAAGCGATGACTGTACCGGGGAACTGACAACGCAGAAGGGCAGCTCTCCGAAATCGTCCAGGCACTGGAAACTCAAAGGAAACCTGAGGCCTTTCAGCAGGCGGCCGAGGCCCGCCGCTCGACTGAAACAGTGGAACAGCATCAGATAGTGGAGCACAAACCGGTGAAGTTCAGAGCCGCTTCGATTAGGGTCCTGGGCCACTTGGCGGAAGCGGCGCAGATCGAAGGAGTTATACCCGATGACCCAACGGCTCGGGCTTGTAACCCGCACGGTAGAACCACTGGATAGCTGATGGTCATATTCCAGCGGAAACAGCTCAGGCGTCGAATTTATGATGCTGAGTGGAACCTCAAGTTCATTGATCAGGTTAAATGGTCGTTGTCCCGCGTGTTTGTCGAAAAGGGTACGGAATTCCTTGAAATGATGCTGGGTCTCGCGGCCGCTACCTCGTGGCGCTCCCTGGAGATACTCGCCAAACAGGGGTTGTGGACGGACAAGGGGTGAAAGAGTAGCCAGGTAATCAGATGCCAACACCTTAAGCCGGTCCGATATCGCGCGCGTCTGCTTGCGCGAGCGAATGAAGCTGTCTACATCAAAGGGTTGGTTCATCGTCATTCCTTGAGGCGTTCGCGTTAATGCGTTCGGCCAAGATTAAAATTCCAGTCTAGTTTGAGTCCTGTTAGTGGTTCTGATCAGGTTCGAACCCGGCGCAATGAACGCTCGAAAGCTCACTCCCATCACTGTTGAAACATCTCAGTAGCTACATCATTTGCCGGTCGTCGGTAACCGCAGCTATGTCCGCGAGTGGTGACCGTTCGTTTGCAAAAGAGACCTTTTAAATAAACTTTTTGCCAGTGTGGTTAAATTCCCTTTGATTCCTTGTGTTTAATTGATGTCAACACCAGGAATCACGCGGTTAAGCGCAACAGGGATACCGTCTTCGTTGTTTACTGGCTCTCCATGACTATCGACAACCTGCAGCCTTCCATCTGATCCAGACCGATAATAGCGGGGGTCTCCGATTTCGGGGTGGAGTATATAGATTACTTCGGTACTGCTATTAATGTTGTCTTTTTGCGACCATTCCCCCCAGCTGGTATTTACCCGCTCTCCACCGGGGGCATCGATCTTGATCTCGTGAAGGAAAAAACCAGAAGGTGTTCCTTCCGGTATTTTTCGTTTTAAAATCAATTCTGTAGATATTCCTTTGCAGTCTGGGCAAGGGACGACGCCGCTAAAGTTTTCTGTTGCGAATGAGAGACTTTCTTGGCTTTTTTGGGTGCTTGAACATGCAGCTGTAAAGCAGAATAAGCTAAGGATTGTGATCCGGTATATAAGCACTTTCATAGCGGGTTCCATCCTTGGAATTAAAGCTAGTTAACGTGTCTTTCCTTGTCGTTGGGGATATTCTATTGTAGCGTTTTCGATCTGTGCAAGATATTATCGCACCGATTTTGAGACAGGGTATTATATTAATACCATCTCATACGCTTGTTTTCGCGGTGTGTATCCGTGTGCTGGATTGGGCAATTCCGGCAATTTAAATCGATGGAATGATATTAAGACTGATCAATGGAATGATAGAGTCATGATGGCGCTTTTCCGCAATTTCGCTGGATTTCTTCTCGTCGCGACGCTGCTTGGATGCGGTGTTGCTGACCGTGTTGGTAACCGCTTCAGCGACAGCTGGGTGGGTGAACTTGTTGGCAATGAAGAGCGGGTGCGCGTCACGGTGAACAGTGACGAGTGGCTTAATCCCGGTGCCAGTGGTGAACCCCTGTCGGTCGTCGTAAGAATTTACCAACTTTCCGAATCGGGGGCTTTCGTCTCTGCGTCGCCGCGTCAGCTATGGAGCGGGGCGGATCTGGTTCTGGGGCATGGGTTGATATCAGAGCGTGAGATCACGGTTCTCCCAGGTGAGCAAAAAGTTGACGTGTCTGCGCTCGCGTTGCAAACGCAATACGTTGGTGTCGCCGCGTTCTTCAGAAATACCGGGTATTACGGCGACTGGCATGTGGTGTTTGATGCCGACGAATTGCGTAAGGACGGGCTTTTGGGTGCCTCAGAGGGGGTCCGTCTCCATCTTGCCGGTGACAGGATTGAAGTTGAAAGGGGTGACAATCTGCTTAGCCTTGTTTCGGAATAGCAGATAGCCGCGAGAGGCCGTCAAACAGGATTTTGATGGTGCGAGAGAATACTCAGCAGTTAGAGGTTCATACAGGGACGTGAGTAAGCGAAACCGCATAATGTGGTCTGAAGGGATGTTCCTTCAGCCGCAGCATTTTCAGTATCAGGATGAGTATCATCAGCGTCAGCTGGTCGAAGCGCGTGGTAGCCAGACCCCGTTTCAATGGGGTGTTCAGGCGCTGGGTTTCGATTATGGGGCCTTGGATCAGGGTGTTCTGCGCCTGACACGGCTCAAGCTGGTGTTCCCCGATGGTACGCTTATCGATGCACCGCAGCATGACTTGCTGCCTCCTGGTCGTGACCTCAGTACCCTGTCTCGCAATGGCGAGATTCGGGTGTATGTGGCTCTCAAGGTGATTGAGTCCTGGTCTCCCAGTTATCTTTTTGAAGATGCCCCCCGTCACGGTGGGCGCCGCTACGTACAGCAGTTTGCAAACCTTCCTGACCTGAATGAAGGGTCGCTGGAAAATGAGCTGGGTACACTGGAGCTGAATCCGACCCTGCTGATGGAAGGCGATAGTCTGGATGGCTTCACCTGCTGTCCCATCGCTATCCTCAAACGTAACGCCGCCGGCGGTTTCAGTATCGATACCGAGCAATTCATGCCGCCGGCTCTGCATCTTGATGCAGTAGCTCTTCCCTTTGATATCGCCAATCGGTTGATCGGTATGCTGCAGGCACGCAGTGAAGCGCTGTCGGGTCGTCGGCGCGAGCGCGCCGATCAAGTGGCTGAGTTTGGTTCCAGCGATGTCACCCTGTTTTGGCTGCTGTACACGATCAATCGTGCCTATCCGCAGCTTGCTCATATGCTCGCGCACCCGGGCCTGCATCCGGAGACTCTGTACAGGTTTCTGGCCGAGTTTGCGGCGGGACTGATGACGTTCTCCATGTCACACAAGCTCGCTGATATTCCGGAATATGATCATCGTGATCCGGCCAGGGCGCTGCTGGGGTTGGAAAAGGTGGTGCGTGAGCTGCTCGAAGTGGTCGTTCCGAACCAGTACATACCCATCCCTCTGGAGCAGACGCGCTCTTCCTATTACGTCGGTCGCCTTAACGACGCGCGCCTTAAAGAGGCTGATTTTTATATCAGTGTGCATGCCGATATGCCGGGCGCGCAGATTCTCGAACTTGTGCCTCGCGCATTTAAGGTCGGGCCGTCCGAAGAGATCGAGGTGGTGGTTAATACGGCGATGCCCGGGGCGTCGCTCAGGCATGCGCAGCGGTTGCCCAGCGCTATTCCTGTCCGTCTCGATAATCACTATTTCGCGATTGAACCTCACGGCCCGGTCTACCAACGGATGATGGACGCTCAGGCGATCGCCTTTTACGTCCCCAGTGGATTTAAAAACCTTAGCATCGAACTGATGGCGGTAATGAAATGACTGAATCCCAAGTGCAACCTTACGACGTGGCAGAAGACCTACAGACACTCAAAGTCTTGGTACGTGATTTCATCTCCATGGTGCTGATGGTTCGCCGTGGTCAGCAGGCAGAAAGTGTTGAGGCTTTTCTGGCCCGGGTTGATGCCTGGCTGCGTGAATTCGAGGAAAGAGCGCGGGCGGCAAACTACAGCGCCGAGGCTGTCAAGGATACGCAATATGCGCTGTGTGCCTTCCTCGATGAAAGCATTCTCAAGGGCGGGGCGGGAAATATTCGAGAGCAGGTAGAGCTTGAGCCATTCCAATATCGCTACTTCGGTGTGCATCTGGCAGGTGAGGGATTCTACGATCGCCTGGATTCACTGCGTACAGACCTGAAAGCCAATATCGATGTGCTTGAGGTTTACCACCTCTGTCTGGCGCTTGGCTTTGAGGGTAAATACAGCCTGGAAAGCCGGGATCAGTTGCGCTACATAGCCAACACTCTGGGTCAGGATATCGCGCGCTATCGCAGCCGCCGAAGCAGCAGTTCGGATGGCTGGCAGTTGCCTGACCAGGTCGGCCAGTTACTGCGTTATGAAATTCCGCTCTGGGTATACCTCCTTATGATCGTTCTGGTGTGTCTTGCCGTCTACGGCAGTCTGAACTGGTGGTTGGGCACGGAGACCGACTCCCTGATTCGGCAGATCAATCACCTGTTCGAAAGGAACCTTTGAGGAGGTCGTGATGCGTTTTCTTCGCTTTCTGCGGTCGCTGAAAGGGTTCTGGCCGCTCTCTTTGATGCTGTGGCTGGCAGGGCTTATCTGCTGTGTGCTGCTTGTGCCTTTGCTGACGCCGGAGCGTGAACTCGTTTTTATCGCGATGGCGCTGGTAAGCGCCTGTTGGCTGCTGGCCGTCGTATTAAGGCAGTACAAGCGAATCCGGGCCGAGCGCAATATTGAAAATCTGGTCGAGCTCGAGGTGCATCGCGAGGCTGCTGCTACCGATAGCGGTGATTACCAGATTCTCAACGAGAGGCTCAAGCATGCTCTGGCGATGCAGCGGGCCGCGCGCTCGGTGGACGGCGGCAAGGCCTCCCTTTATGAGCTGCCCTGGTACCTGGTGATCGGCATGGCGGCTTCGGGAAAAACCTCGCTGCTCACCCGTTCGTCGCTGTCAGCCACCGTAGCGGGCGGTAATAACGTATCGGGGGTGTCCGGAACCCAGCACTGTGATTGGTACTTCAGCCGCGAGGCGGTGATGATCGATACCGCGGGGCGTTACCTTGTTGAGGACCGTCCGGCACGGGAGTTCTCCAACTTTCTGAAAACCCTGCGCAGGCAGCGTAAGAAGCCGGCGATTAATGGTCTGGTTCTGGTGGTCAGCCTGCCCGAACTGCTGCAGCAGTCGCGCCAGGAAATGCACGCACTGGCTGAACAGCTGGTGGCCAGGGTGGACGACTACCGACGTTGCCTGGGTGGAAATCCACCGCTGTACCTGTTTTTCAGTAAATCCGATCTGCTGCCTGGCTTTACCCAGACTTTCGAGACAATGAGTTCGGCAGAGCGCCAAAGCCCCTGGGGAATGACCTTCTCCCTTGACGAACTGCAGCGGCAGGGTGTCACCAGTGCCTTTCAGCATCGTTTCCCGGGATTGGTGGCGGCACTGCGTGATCGCGTCGATCAGCGGGTGCTGGATGCCGGTGGCGATGCCGATAGTAAGCTGCTGCGTTTCCCCGATTACTTCTCCGAACTCTTTGGCGTACTGAGCGATTTCCTGGAGCAGTTTGACAGCCAGCAAAATGCCGAGCGTGCGCCAGTGCTGCGTGGGCTGTACTTCACCAGTGCGCTGCAGTCCGGCGACACCCTCCCAGCGCTGCTTGATGAGCAGACGCGCGAGGACTTCGCTTTGGCATCCTCCGCTGTAGCCACCAGCGGCAATAAGGCTGCGGATAAAAACTACTTCATCACCGATACGTTCAGGAAAGTGATCTTCCCTGATCGTAATCTCGGCCTTTATTACTCTCAGAATGGTGCGCAGCGTTCATTACCGGGCTTCATGATCGGCACCATGGGGCTGCTGGCGGTTGCGGTGATATGCGCCCAGGGCTGGTCTGCATTTAATAACCGTCAGTGGCTTGATCAGATTCATGACAGCGTGGTCCTGCTGGACTTCAGAGATGGTGATCGTCAGCTCAGCGTTGCAGAACGTGGCAAAGTGCTGGATGAGCTACAGCGACAGTTGACCGAAATAGAAAGCGATCTTGAGTACGGCGCGCCCCTGGATCGGGCCTTAGGGCTGTATCAGGGTAGCAGTCTTCGTGAACCGCTGAAGCAGGCATGGGAGGAGCTGTTTAAACAGCAGGTACTGACGCCGGTGGCTGCTCACCTGGCTTACCAGTTGAGTAGCTGGGGCGAGTTCAACGGCGCCGTGCCAGAGTTGGCCAACCTGACTCAAATTACCGAGCCTGAATCTCTGGAGTCTGCCGACAGTAAGGTCATGTCTGTGGAGGAGTTGGGAGCTCCGGCCGATGAGATCGGCGCCAACAGCCTTGATCGCATGCAGGAGCGGGCGACGATTACACCAACGGTTGGTGGTGTGCCCACCAGCTTTGCCGAGGTGGGTAGTCGACTGCGCAGCGAAGCGCGCTCACGCACCACCGATAATGCGCGAGACGCCTGGTACTCGGCTCGCAGCGAGGCGGAGTCGCTTTTTGAGGAGGATTTGCGCGATCGTAGCCTGCAGATGAATGGCGATGACCTGGGTAACACCACTGAAGCGGATGCTGGGCGCCGACTGTCGGGGGAACAGGGGCCCTCTCTCTCTGAGGAGCTGCTGACCAAGCTCTCCCGTGAAGAGGTCGAGAAGCTGATAGAAAGCTACTCCTCCCTCAAGCTCTATCTTGTTCTGACCGCTCCGGGGCTCCATTCTGACCAGGATGACTTTGTCGCTTCTGCTCTGCCGAGACTATGGGCAGCGGTAGGTGGCAGTAGGGGAGGAGCGTTGGTTGATGACAGTGTTGTCGATAATACAGCGCTCTATACCTATTATCTGAACCGCGGCATGGCGCCAGCTCTTGAGCAGAACGAACGCCTCGTCAGCCATAGCCGTGACCGGCTCAACTCGTTCCTGATTGATAGCACCCTGGTGGATCGTGAGTATCTGCGCTACCAGTTAGAGGTTGAAGAGCTTTACGAACCGTTGACGCTGTCTCGCATGCTTCCTGGTATGCGTGGGCGGCTGCTCTACTCTAGCCGTGCTGTGCCCGCCTTTTACACCCGCGAAGTATGGGAAGACTACCTGCGTTCAGCGATCATCGAAACCGCGTCTGGAGATCTTCGCGATGATACCGACTGGGTGCTCGACGAGGCTGATGTAGATGATGCCGTTGAGGTCAAAGCCCGGTTTGTGCGACAGCTGATGGCCCGCTACAAACGAGATTACGCGATCGCCTGGGAACGCTTTCTCGCTAACACCTATGTGGGTGATTTTGACACCCTGGATCAGGCCAGCGCCAGGCTGGCGCTGTTGAGTGATCTGCAGGATTCGCCGCTGCGTCAGGTACTTGAAGTGGCTCGTGCCAACACAACCTGGGATGACCCTGAACCTCAGGATGAAAGCGATGGCTCCGCTGGCGAGTCCGGTGAGCAGGGCTTCTGGCGGCGGGTGACCAGCGTTTTCGATGCTGGTGATGCCGCTGCCATGGGGCAGAGCCTGGCTTCGCTGCCGAAGATCAACGACGGCGCGCTCACAAATCATTTTCGCCCGATTACGCGGATGCTGTCTGCCGATACGAGTACCGCAGGCGGCGACTCGGTGCTTAATCAATACCTGCTTAACCTGAGGCAGCTGAAGGTGCGCATCGATAATGTCAGAGGGTCCCGCGATATCGGCAATAGCAGTAAGGCGCTGATCGTCGAAACGCTGTCCGGCGAACCGAACGAAATTAACACTTTGCGCAACTTTGTCGCGTCTCGTATCGATACCTCTCAGACCTCTTTGGTAAGTGCGCTGGAACCGCTGTTCAGTGTGCCAGTGAGTCACACCCGCGAGGCTCTGCAGGGGCCCGCACGGCAGCGACTCAATGCCGCCTGGGATGAAAAAATCGTCAAGCCCTGGGGGCAGATGGTAGCCGGCCGTTATCCCGTGACCGACTCGGTAAACGAGGCTTCAGTGCGTGATATGGAGTATTTCATCGATCCTGATAGCGGGGTGATGCCAAGATTCAGGCGCGAAGATATTGGTGATCTGGTTGCTGGTGATAATGAGCAGAGCTCGCCGATGGTGGATCGGCGCATGCTCGCCAGCATCGACACGGCGACTGCGCTGGGCAGCGTTATCGACAGTCTCTCAGATCTGCGCAACGGCTTTGAGATTCAGATGAATCCCACCGCAGGGCTGACCGATATCATTCTGACCATCGATGGACAGCGCCTGCATTACCGAAATAACAGCCAGAGCTGGGAGCGTCTTACCTGGCCCGGTAATGGCGATCTTTTCGGGGCGCGCCTGGATGTTATCAACTCCGACGGACGGCGCCATACGGTATTCGATTACCCGAACCGCTGGGGTTTCCTGCGGATGATCGAAAGCGCCCGAATCACACCCATAGACAATGCGCGTCAGCAGTTCAGCTGGCAAACCCCGCTGGGTGCGGTGAGTTTCGACGTTCGCAACTTCGGTGGAGTCAAGGTTTCCGATCTGCAGTCCGTCAAATCACTGCGGCTTCCAGTGATGGGTGAATACTGAGATGTACAGCAAGGCAGTAATGGGGCTTAAGCGATGATCGGGTGTTTCGGAAAGATCCCGGCAAAGGCTGATTTTATCGGCCAGAACGCTACCGGAAGTGTGATTCGCGAGCTCGATCAGTGGCTACAGAACGCGCTGCTGCATTTCCTCGATCATGAGGATTGGCAGCGCCGCTTTGATGAGCTGCCTGTGTGCTTTTTCAGTTATCACGCGAAAAATGGAAGCGATGTGATGGGGGCGATGATCAGTTCATCCGATTCTTCCGGTCGGCGATACCCATTCTTTATTCATCAGATTCTGGCTCCCGAAGGGCGCCCGGGCCTGCTGCCTTATATGAATACCATGGCAGAAACCTTTGCGCGTCAGGCTTCACAGATTCTGCTGGATTCTGTTCATGGCGAGGCGCCTGTCGATCCTTTGCCCAGGGTGCAGGACCTGCGTGCACTGAATGCTCAGGATATCGCGCTCTATCAGAGTATCCATGAGCGTTTCCTGCAGGACTACAGCTTTGACGATGTGGGCAAGGCGCTGCTACCCGGCTGGCCTGAATTTGTAGCCAGTGCTTTTCTCTACCGTCTGCACTATGCCCAGAGCTGCTGGCAGGCGGGCAGTGTGCAGGCAGTGATGCTGCCGCTTCCAGCGGAGCGTGGTTTAAAACGCCCCGTGGCCGATCTTTGGTTGCACTGGCTGGGAAGAGCCTGTGCAGCGGGTACGCCGGTAATGAGCATGCTGGTCGATGATTTTATGCGTCCGAAACTGCTGTTGATGCCGGCCTGGTGCGGTGCTGAACAGTTTTTCGAGGTGTTGTCGGATCCGGGTAACAGGCGTTTGTGTATCGATGTTTTGTCGCCCTTTGCGGAGGAGGAGCATCACCCTGGCACTCTGCCGCTACCTGATACGCGGCTTTGTCTCGCTGAGTTCCTGGAGCAGTTTCCGGGCGAAGTGGTAAACGTTAGAGCTTAAGCAGATAGCGCTGATGAAACGGTTCAAAATAGCTTATATCAAATACATATTCTTCAAGTATCAGCCCTACATACTTGGGTTGCTGTTCTTCGCCGCGATCTTCCTGGTCTGGTGGCTGGGCGTGCTGGCGGGCTTGTCTTCGCTGACGAGTCTGCTGGTGGGTATCCTGCTCTTTATACTGCTGTCTGCCTTCTATGTGTTGCTGCTCTACCGGGGCGCCGGTAAACAACCGGATCTGGAGGCGCTGTTGCGCGACGATGCCGACGCTGCAGTGCTAAATGCCCGTCCAGAGGATCGCGAAGAGCTGAGTTTGCTCAGGGAGCGGCTGCTGCAAACGATTGAAAGGCTGAAAAAGAGTGGCAAGGCCAAGGGTAAAAAAGGCAAAAATGCGCTCTATTCTCTGCCCTGGTACATGATTGTTGGCCAGCCTGCGGCGGGGAAAAGCACCATGGTGTACCAGTCCGGGCTGAATTTCCCCTTTGCCGAACGGGAAAACGCGCGAGTGGCCGGCATGGGCGGTACACGGCACTGCGACTGGTTTTTTAGCTCAGACGCGATACTGCTCGATACCGCTGGTCGCTATATGGATAGCGAAGAGGAGGCTGGGAAATGGAAAGGTTTCCTGTCGCTGCTGAAAGAGTTTCGTCGCAAGTGCCCGCTGAATGGCCTCATTGTCACTGTGAACATCAGCGATGTTATCCAGGTCAGCGACTCGCAGCGCGCCAACCTTGCGCGGCGTTTACGGGAGCGGATTCAGGAGGCTCGGGATCATCTGGAAGGGCGCCTGCCCATCTATCTGGTGTTTACCAAGTGTGACCTTATTGAGGGCTTTACCACCTTTTTCGATCGTATCGACCCGCGGCATGAAAGCGAGGTACTCGGTCACACCTTTGCCCATCAGCAGCCAGCGGGAATTAATTGGGCACAGACTTTCGACCAGGCTCTGGCCAGGCTGTGCGAACACTGGCGCGAAGTCGGTGATCAGGAGATCGTCGAGCGGGATATTGTCGATACTCAGCGTGATATCGCCGCGTTTCGTTTTCCGCTGGAGCTGAACGCACTGCGTGAGCCGCTGACCCGCTTTGTCGATGCGCTGACCAATGCGAATCCATATCAGAGCGCACCGCTGCTGCGGGGGTTTTACTTTGTCAGCGCTCTGCAGAATGAAGCCGCCGTTGAGGGTGAGTATGGCGGCCGAATCGGTCGACACTTTTCCTTGGCGAAACCGACTAAAGCGGATTCGCCTTCGGTGGCCCGTCCTTTCTTTATCGATAATCTTTTCCGCCGCGTCATCATCGCTGACCAGCATCTTGCGGCTCTCTACGCCAGCGATAAGAAGGGGCGTCGCCGCAAGATACGCTGGATACTGGCGGCCAGTCTGGCCGGTATTGCGGTCTGTTCGCTTTGGGTGACATCGGCGTTGAATAACTACGCGGAAATCGATGGCTTTGCCAAAGCTCTTGATGAAAGTAATCGCTACGATGAGCAGGCGCCGGAGCAATATGCAAGCTGGGCCAGTCTGGATCTGCTCAGAGGCGAAGCCTCACAGCTCTATGGTTGGCATCGTGACGGCGTACCCTGGAACATGAAGTGGGGGTTGTACCGGGGCTATGAGATTGAGCCGGAAATCCGCGAAGTCTACTTTGAGCAGTTGCGTAGTGTGATGCTTCAGCCGGTCGAACAGAACCTGACGAGGTCCCTGTTCGAGCTGACCACAATTCCCGTTTATCGCCGGACAACGGATGAGCTGCAGACGGTTGATGGACCGGAATCCGTGGCGCCTCATGCGCGCCCAGCAGATAACCGCGCCGAGTCCCTGGCCAAGTTTGGCCGCGCAACCCTGGGCACCTACATCATGCTATCCGATAGTGAGCGCGCAGAGATCGATCCTTCGCAGCTGAGGGCTCAGCTGCCCGCTTTCTGGTATCCGTCGATTCAGACGCAGACCGGGATTGCGATCGATGAAGACGAACGCGACTACCGCTATGCCAGCCGTCAGGTTGATTTTTACCGCGATCAAATCGACGAACTGGATGTGCCGCGGATTTCTTCAAATGCGTTCCTGATTTCTAGCAGTCGCAATTATATCGACAGCCTGCTGGAACAGACGTTAACCAGTATGGAAACGATTGTTCTCGAATCAGATACATTATTTACCTTCGGCCGTGGAGATTATGCGGGTTTGCAGGAAGCTGGCCTGCAGGAGCTGGATAAACTCGCAGAACGGCTGCTTAACACGCAGGACCTTGGAAAGATTTTAATTACTGGTCATGCGGACCCCATAGGTAATGAAGAGGCAAATCAAAAGTTGTCGCTACAGCGTGCAATGACGATACGTCAGTATCTGATCGGTAAGGGCGTGCCTGCAGGGCTTATTGAGGCTCAGGGAGCGGGAAGCGAACGTTTGCTGGTGAGTTGCGATCTTAACCAGCCTCGAAGCCAGCTGATTGCTTGTCTGGCGCCCAATCGGCGAGTGGAAATTGAAGTCAGAAAGCAACAATAACCCGACATGCAGAAATAATGGTTTTGATATGCTTTCTAAACCATTTAATTAAATGTTCAAATAGAATTTTGAGTAAAAGCTTATTAATCTTTGCTCGAAATAAAGCAGAATAAATGTATTTTCTGCTTCAGCGGGAAGCTTCTTTTAAGTGATGTAGGTAGCTTTCTTTTAAACCGTCAAAAAGGAGACTTAAGCAGGATGGCTTTTGATACATATTTGAAAATTGATGGTATTCCAGGAGAAAGCCTGGATGACAAACACATGGACTGGATCGAGCTGAAAGGTTTCGATTTCGGGGCCAGCCAGGCCACATCTGCTACAGCCAGTTCAGCAGGTGGTGCTTCTGCCGAGCGCGTGAATCTGAGTGAGTTCAGCATTCAAAAGCTCGTCGATAAGGCCTCCCCGAAGCTGTTTGAAGCTTGCTGTAAAGGCCAGCATATCAAGGAGATTGTGATGCACGTTAACCGTGCGGGTGGCGACAAGGTGCGCTACGTGGAGATCAAGATGGAGGAGGTGATCGTTTCTTCCACCGAGATGCAGGGTACATCTGCGTCGTCCAGCTATGAGCAGGACGACAAGGACGACAAGATCGATCTGCCGTACGAGAAGGTCAAATTCAACTATGCGCGGATCAAAGTCACCTATACGCAGCAGAAACGTTCCGATGGTCAGGGTGGCGGTAACGTCGCTGGTGGCTGGGATCGTACCCGTAACAAAGTCTTTGCGTAAACGCTTGGCTTGTTGCTAGCCGCAGGTGGCTAACAGGCGCGCCCGCCCTGAACGGGTGGGCGTGCCCTCCGGGCGCAGAGTGGGGCGGTTTGACCCGGCGGGATGGCAATGTCCCGCTCGGTGAAGCACTCCAGTTTCAATTTAAATTCATAGCCGGTCGAACCCGTTGAGAAGTTTGTTCCGGCCCAGCGTGCTAATGAAGGAAGACATGGAACGTCTCAACGAACTCTCTATCGATGAGCTGCTGGCGCCCATCGACGGCGGTAGCCATGCCTGCGGCGAGGATCTGACTTTCTCTCTGCTCTTTGATCAGATCAAGGAGGCGCGCCGTGCCGATCCCACTTATCTGCCCCAAGGGGAGTGGGAAACAGAGCTCAAACAGTCTGACTGGGGGCAGGTGATCAGCCTTGCCGGTGACGCTCTGGCCACTAAGAGTAAGGACATTCAACTACTGGGCTGGCTAACCGAAGGCCTGGCACATCGTGAGGGCTTCAATGGTATTACCTTCGGACTGACCTACGCCGCACGTTTGCTTGATGAGTATTGGGACAACCTCTATCCAGAGTTGGATGAGGGTGATTTCGATGAGCGTGTGGCGCGGCTGAACTGGTTGGGTGATGCCCTGGTTGGCGTTGTCCGCAGCTTGCCCTTGATTGCAGGGGAGGGCTATGGGCTGGCGGATTACGAGGAGTCTCGTCAGGTCGAAAACCAGGCGCGTAACGATCCGGACTCCATGGCCAGGGCTCTGGGGGAAGGCAAGATCAATGACGAGATCTTTCAGCGCTCCGTGGTGTTGACCGCCAGTGAGTTCCTGCAGGAACGGCACGCGACCATCGCAGCGGCGATCGCCGCAGTCGATGGTTTGGATGAGGTTGCCGATCGCTATTTTGGCCAGGATGCGCCCAGCTTTTCCGCTCTGGAGAAAATACTCGTTCAGTGCCGCGATCTGATCGCTCGGTTGCTTGAGGATCGGGGTGTTAGTGTGGTTGCAGTAGCTGAGCCGGAGATTGCACCGGTTGAACGCCCAGAGGACGAGGTTATAAGCCAGGTCCCGGGTCGTGCGGAGCCTAGGGGTGAAGGTACCGGGCGACTTCGGACCAAGCCGGAAAGCCGTGATGAAGCGTTTGAAATGCTCACCGGCGTTGCTCGTTACTTTAAGGACAGAGAGCCGCACAGCCCTGTCCCTTATCTGGTTGAACGCGCCATCAAATGGGGGCGGATGCCGCTGGAGGAGTGGCTCAAGGACGTTATCAAGGATCATGGGGTGGTGGAAAACATCAAGGATACTCTGGGCACCCAGTCTCGGGATGAAGATTACTGATTATGTCTCGCGCCTCGATTTTTGATCGCCTGCACCAGCGGTTGCCCGAGCCTGAGCCGGAACCAACGCTGGATCAGACACGTACTGACTACGATCCTGACCGGCTGCGCCTGATCGATGGTGTCGCCCTGACGTCTGCCGGATTTGTCGGTAACGGCGATATCCCCGAACCCGCGGGCGCTAGCTTGTCAGAGTCTCTTCACGGGGCTGATGGGTACAGATTGCTGGTTCACGAAATCAGTGACCTGCCGCCGCTCTCAGACCTGCGGCTCAAGCGTCTTGAAGCCAGGGCTGTGCGTCTACAGCAACTGCTGCAGGCGATAGTCATCGATGCTCTGATGTTGCTTGAATCGGTGCCGGAAGATAGCCGTTTCGATGTGATCCTGACTGCACCGGTCCGCTCCCCTGAAGCGACCGATATCCTCACCCGTTACCTGCAAGATCTCTTCGCTGAAACCGCCTTTGGCGAGCGCTTGGGGGAGCTTCGTGTTACTCGCAAGGCGGATGATCCCCACAGACTGCTCGGTGTCACAGAGGAAGGTGGCATGCCGTATGTGCTCTGGATCTGTGCCGATTCCTTGCTTAACCCTGAAGCCCTCGCCGCGCCGGATATTAGAACTCTGTTATCCCAGGCTTCAAGGGGCGCGGGTGTATATCCGGGCGAAGCCGTTGTCGCGTTGCTCGCACAAAGGGTGTTACCCCAGCAGAAGTGTTTTGAAGAGGGGTGGTTACTTGGCAAGGGCGTAACACATGAACATTCCGCACGGGCCAGCTTGCGCAATAAC
Source organism: Marinobacterium lutimaris (assembly GCF_900108065.1). Classification (GTDB taxonomy): domain Bacteria; phylum Pseudomonadota; class Gammaproteobacteria; order Pseudomonadales; family Balneatricaceae; genus Marinobacterium_D; species Marinobacterium_D lutimaris. The sequence goes on from NZ_FNVQ01000001.1 coordinate 382,931, forward strand.
CAACGACGTAAGGAGCTGATTGAGCTGTTGCAGTCGGTTTGGGTAAATGCCGAGGAGGGTGACGAGCCGGCTCGTATGGTGATTGATGCCTTTGCTTTGCCGGGGCGAGCCATCGAATTGGGCGGCGCAGTGATTGAATGCTGGCCGGGTGTAGATGCTCTTGAGGATGCGGTAGCGCTGGATGTTTCCTGTGGCTGGACCGGTGAAGCAATACCGGCGTTGATGTTAGTGATGGCGATGACCGGGCTGGGTGCCGATCAGGAGGCTGTCATCATGTCCCTGAGCGCAGAAACCTCTTCAGAGGCCTGGGTGCTGCGCAGCTTTCACCGAAGAGCTGCGCAAACCGAGGCGCTATCAGAGGCGCACACCAAGGAGAATCACTCGTGACCGCTATGGCCGTTGTGCGAAGAGATCAGGCTGGCGCCGCAGGCGGTCTTATGACCGTGCAGAGCAACAGGTTTGCCATTGATCTTCATGGTCGGATGGCCTTCGACGATAACGGTCGTGCCGCCGTGGCCTTTCTTCGGACAGGTGACGGTATCGCCCACACAGGCCACGGGTTTGCCATCGATCAGATAGTTGCTTTGGGCAGAGATGACTTTGCCACCATGAGTGGTGGCATCACCAAGTACGACGATTCCTTTCATCGATAAGGTTTTCCTGACAAAGGTGATAGGGATCTCCCCGGAAGGGGATAAACGACAAATAATCTAGCAACCAATTGATATTGGGAGCAAGAACCGGTCGGGATAAAAAGGGAATTTTCAAATGGCTGAGTCCATACTCGACAACATACTTGAAACTTTCAATACACCGCTGTCCCAGGCGCAGCGACTGGTAAAGCTGTCGCTCGGTTCAACCTCTGGCGCGGCTCTGATACCCCATCGGTTGGTGGGTGAGCAGCGCGTTAGCGAACCCTATCGCTACGTTGTGGACTGCTTCTCCCAGCAGGGGGATATCGAGCTCAAGACCCTGATGGCCCAACCGGCGAGCCTGTCTCTGCTGCAGGCCAGCGGCGGTTATCAGACCCTGCACGGCCTTGTCTCCGAGGCCTGCATGCTGGGCGAGGATGGCGGTGTCACCTACTACCAGCTCACCATCGTACCCTGGCTGGAGATGCTCAAGCTTGGCCGCGACAGTCGTCTGTTTCAGGACCGCTCCGTGGTGGACGTCCTTACCGAAGTGTTCAACGGCCACAAGCTGGCGCAGGGGCAATACCGTTTCGACCTGCGTCGTGACTACCCGGCCCGCAGCTACTGTGTGCAGTACCGCGAGAGCGACTTCAACTTCGTCAGCCGGCTGATGGAAGAGGAAGGTCTCTGGTACTACTTCGAGCATGCTGGTAACGACGAGACAGGTGCTGAAGAGAGTGGTAATGGTGAAGACAACGCCTTCAACGGCCATCGGCTGGTAATCACCGACGATGTGGATACCACCCAGCCGGTCTCACCGCAGGTGGTGCGTTTTCACCGTCAGGATGCTACCGAACAGGAGGATGCCCTGACCCAGTGGGGTGGCGTGCGTCAGCAGCAACCCACCCGCGTCAGTGTTGGCACCTTCGACTACAAGCAGCCCTCACTGAGCAAGCGCACCGGGCTCAGCGCCCTTAGCGACCAGGGCAACCTCAGCAACGAAGAGGTCTACGACTACGCCGGCGAGTATTACTACTACGGCTATGATCGCGGTGAACGTCTTACCGCTAATCGCCTTGAAGCACACGAGTCCCAAGCCAAGCGTTTTCGAGGTGCTGGCGGCACCCGTCAGATGCAGGTGGGGCGTTGGTTTGAACTCAGCCAGCATCCGCGGCATAGCCTGGGTGGTGAAGCGGAACGCCAGTTCCTGCTGCTGGGTGTCACCATCCATGCCGAGAATGCCCTGCCGGTCTCGGCCCAGCTCAATGCACTGCCCGGCAGTCTCAAGCCACAGATCGATGCGGCTAAACAGGCACAGGGGCTGACTGATAACAGCCACGCCGAGCTAAGCAGTGATTATCGCAGCGCCGGTACCGGCCATTGTCTGATCGAGATTGAGGCCCAGCGCCGCACACAGCCTTACCGCTCCCCGTTGCTGCACCATCGCCCCGTCATCGGCGGCCCCCAGACCGCCACCGTGGTGGGTCCCGAAGGGGAAGAGATCCACACCGATCATCTCAACCGCGTCCGAGTGCAGTTCCATTGGGACAGGTTAGGCCAACACAACGAACAGTCCGGTGTCTGGCTGCGTGTCGCCCAACCCAACGCCGGCCCCAACTGGGGCGGTGTGTTTGTGCCGCGTATCGGCCAGGAGGTGATCGTTGATTTTCTGGAAGGCGATGCCGACAGGCCTCTGATCACCGGCCGCGTCTATAACGGCGAACAGAACCCCGAATGGCACAGCCACGGTCTGCTCTCCGGCTTCAAAAGTAAAACCTATCGCGGCAGCAGCTACAACGAACTGGTCTTTGACGACGCTACCGATCAGGAGCGGGTGCGCCTTAACTCCGAGAACGAAAAGAGCCAGTTGAACCTGGGTTACCTGATCCATCAGCAGGGCAACTATCGCGGTGCGTTCCGTGGTACCGGTTTTGAACTGCGCACCGACGCCTACGGCGCTATTCGTGCCAACCAGGGCTTATACCTTTCCAGCTGGGGCCAGCTCGGCGCCAGTGGCGATCAACTCGATATGACCCCCGCGCGGGATCAGCTCGGCAGCGCCTGGAACCTCACCGACAGCCTCAGCCAGAGCGCGGCGGATCACAACGCCGAAGCGCTGGAAGCCAGAGCCAACCTGAAACAGGCCGGTGAGGATGCCGACAGCGACTACGGCACCAGTGAAGTAGCGGATAGCAGCCAGCAGGACAACGCCAGTGCCGCCAGCGACACAGGCGGTCGCGGCAAGGCCGCCAATATGAAAGCCCCCTGGCTGCATATGGCCTCCGCGGCGGGTATCACAATGAGCACGCCGCAATCCACCCATATGGCACAGGGTCACTCCCTGAGCGTCTCCACCGGCGATGACGTCAATATCGCAGCTGGCAGAAGCCTTGTCGCCGCCATCACCGAGAAACTCTCGCTGTTCGTCTACCGCGCAGGGATTAAGCTGTTTGCCGCAAGGGGTAAAGTCGAGGTTCAGGCGCAGAGCGATACCATGGAGCTCACGGCAGAGAAGGATATGAAAATCACCTCCACCGAAGGGCGAGTCGAGATCAATGCAGACAAGGGAATACTGCTCAGTAGCGGTGGCGGTTACATCCGTATAGAAGGCGGCAATATCGATATCCACTGCCCGGGGATGATCGATGTGAAGGGGGCCCAGCATGCGTTTAGTGGGCCACAAGAGATGTACGTCGGGAAACCTGAATTGCCCCAGGCCGATGAGCCGGTTTGTGTAAGTTGCTGGATGAAGGCGCTAAAAGAGCAAAGGGCGCTGGTTAAGGTGCAACTATGAGCCTAGAAAATATGAGTCTGAGTAACGAAGAACTGAAAACGCGGGTTTTCGAGTATATCCGAGTGCTTGAAGATAAAGACCGAGATTCCGTATCGGTATGTGCAGTCGTTGAAACAGGGTTGCTCGCTCAAAGAGAACGGGAAGCTCTTTGGGGAGGTTTTAAAGGTCATCCCTGGCTGCAACAGTCTCAGTTTGAAGCACTTAGACCATTAGGGCCTTGGCTGTTTCAAAGTGATATCGATACCTTGCTTTCCAAACTGTATCCGATGGCAGAGAGCGGCTTGCATGGACTGCTGCTCACTCATCAACCTGTGGCAGACGAGGCAAAAAAGCTGGGGCAGCTCTGCGTCGTTGAAGATGAAAATGGCGAAGCGCAGTTGTTGCGTTATTACGCTCCTCATGTGATGCCCGTTTTACATCGTCGATCGGACATGCGTTGGCACAGCCGACTGTTCGGCAGTTTGGGCCTTTGGTGGTTACCAGGGCTCGACGGGTGGCTGGAGTACGCCGGCCGCTGGAACAGCAAAGAACCGCCAGTGGATAGTGACTCAACCATAACCATGACACCTGAACTGATCCAGGCCATTGGTAGCGATCCGTTAACGCATCAGATACTTGCGGAACTTGAGCGCTCCTCACCCTCTCTATTTGAAGTCGCATGCCCTGGACTGCGTCTGGCTATTGTCGATAGCGCGGTGGATTCAGCACGAATGGCTGGCCTTGATGACATAAAGGATTTGAGTGTATTTGCCGCTTATTGTGTGGCTTATGGAATGGAAGTAGTTCGTGATCCAGGTTTTTCGAATGCCGTTGATTTGTCTGTGACAGGCCCCCGCTCGTTGGCGGAAAACTTGGAAATGATAGGCCCGCTAAGCATCAGGGAGAAGCGTCATGACTAGTGTTTTGGATCCCCTCAATATAGGGCAAAGCATAGGAAACCGATTATCAGCAATGCCTCAGCCCGGAGGGGATGGTGCTACGGTGGATTGTAAAAAATCGGTCAACATTCTACCGCTGCGATACAGTGCTGTTTATGCCGAAGATGAAGATGTAGTGGCGCTTAATAGTGTACCTGAATACAAGGGCGCGCCTGTTGCAGATATAAATCTTTCTAGAGGCAAGTATGCCGCCAGGTTCCTCCGGGAGGGTTACCTATACGTACTACTAAATCGCCTGGGGACCTACCGTTGGGAGCATTGCTACTACGTTTCTCCAGACGCATTGCTATCTCATATAAATCCATACGAACCAACCCGGAAAGGCGGCGGCTTATCTTACTTCACGATCAACGACGCAGAGGATGTGTCGGAAGGATATATGCTGTTTCTGCCGGACCCTCTAAGCGTCCGCATGCTGGATCGCATCAAGTCTAGCTCGCGGCTCAGGGAATCACTTCAGCAGTTCCCTATATCGGAGTTAGCCCAAAGTTGCGTGGGTGAAAGTGTAATTCCTTCCACCCTGCTGGATACCGAGGTGGCTGAATTCGTTGGTCATCAGGATGAGAGCGTTTGTGAGTTGTTGCAGAAACAAACGTTTCCTCCGCTGACCAATCCGTTCGACGAAGCGGCTCAGCCCGCAAATCTTAAAAATTACTGGTCTCGGTTTGACGGTATACATAGAGCGCTAGACGGAGTCCGAGGCTTTGCTGTTGTGCTGGCAGATGCCATCGGTATTACTCAAGAGTTGAACAATCATCGTAACGATGCCCTGGAGTCGCTACGCGACTGGATGGAAAAAGAGGACGAGAAAGGACTCACTAACGAACAGCGTTTCTACACGTCGGAATTAATACGGGATTTGCGCGAGAGCTACGTTAAAGGCCGGGTTAACGGCTTCGCACAACGAGACCTGACCAGGTTTAGATCGCAGGTCGGGCTGAAGTATATGCCACACGTCCGTGTTGTCGGAGAAGCGGAAATCGGTGGCCGCCGTGAGCCAACCGAGCGTGACGTTGAACTGGTCGAAGAATATGAAGAAAGGCAGGCCACGATACTGGAAGAGAGCACCCGACGTATTACCGCCGAGCGTACTACTGAGTTCCAACATGAGTACGACAGCACGTACGCTCCGCTACTGAACCAGAATGCGCGCCAGACCTTTGACGATAGCATGGCGGACGAATCCCGTCGTCAGGAGACGTTATTGGCTAACCGTGTGCAGGATCACCTCGCCTGGCTTCAGGGGGATCCGTTTCTCAATGCGTTGGATCTCTATGACTCCCGCGATCCTATTAGAGGTTGGGCCTACAGCATCCAGGCAGTTCAGGCCACGGTGGGGATGGAGGCTTCCGAAGAAGGTGCGGCATTAGTGAGCCAGTGGTGCCGGAATATTAAAATGAACGATCGGTCAAACCTGATCTGGGCGGTGTACTGTTTGAATCAATACGATATTCGGCGAGCTGGCCAGCAAGATATCGTTGCCTTTCGTGCTAAGGATACACTGGCTGCCAACAGCAATGATGACAGCTGGCTAGGACCGCACCCTGAGAGGATTATCCAAGGGTTCAAACATCTCATCGCTGCGTTTAATACGGCCAATGCGGCCCTCGAAGGGCCTCCCGACTGGTTCCGCTCCGGGAGGTTGGGGCTCACTATGGCCTGGTATACCCAAGTGATGAAAGGCTTCTTTGAAAAAGCCAGCATCGCGCCTCTGGATCGTGGCACGCTGAGGATATCCTTCGGTCTGATGCGTGCACAGCTCGCTCGTGATGCGGCGAAAATCGCTATAAATCGCCGTTGGTTTAACAAGGGGTCGGCCCGGGAACTCGCCAAGGCTAAACGTTATTTAGCCCGTGATATGGAGACTGCGTTGGGCGGGGCGGCCAGCGATTTTATGCAGTTTCGGTTAGGTGTAGTGGTGGCCATAATCGAAAGCTTCGTCCTTTACGAGGCCCTCTCGAAGCAAGACAAAGATTCGCGCGACTATATGCAAATGGCGGGTGCTTTTATCGTTGTGGCTGGCTCTATCGCAGATACGGCGGCCGCAGGGGCCAACATGGTTATGGTGATGGGTAAATACCGTGCGACCGATGTGGGAAGCGCTCTGAGGTTCCGGTTGGGAGGCTTCTCTTTTTGGGGAGGGATGTTGGGTTCGGTGGGGGCGTGCTTTGGGGCAATTGATGATGCTATAGAGGCAACAAAGCTTCTCAGACGAGGTGATAATACTCTATTAGCATCTGCGTACGGGCTTAGATTTTTTGCGAATGTCGGAATTGCGATATTAGGAACAGCTGTGACTTTGGCATCTTCGGTCGCGTTTTTATCCCGAATCGCAGATCAGGGAAAGAGCGTTCTTGCAAAACGGCTAGCCTCGCTGCTATTGCCGTTGGCTCGTACTTTGGCCTCAGCGGCAATCCGCGGAGTTGTTTTACTCGGCTTTGCCTTGGTCTCTTGGGCCGCAATCATCATCACGATCGGGCTCTGGATTTTTGGTGACGATGCGCTTGAGGAGTGGTGCAAACGCTGCGTATTCGCGCGTGAAGCTAAGCCAGATTATTACGATGACTACGCCGAAGAAGTTGGTGCGTTTCACCACGCTTTACAGGATGTGACCTGATGTATTTTGTTGAGTGGCTCATGCGCCGTACCTTGACGGCTAGCAAGAAAGATATCACTGGATTTGAAGGTGATATGAAACAGTTTGAAAAAACGACCCAAAAATATGGTAAGCAGTACCGACGTATGCAAGAGAGACAGGTCAGCGATTGTCCCTCTGACTCTCGATCAATCTATCATTTCAATGATACCTACATGGATGTGAGAACATTTTTTGATGAGTGGCGGGGAGGTATTTTACTGGGCTTGTTTCCCTTGATTTTTGGTCTTGTTTTTTTTCCAATTTTTATTCTTCCAGAGGTTACTGGTATATTATTTACAGGATTTGTTTCTCAAACGGACAGGCTTGCAGGTATTGACGATTACATCGGTGCTACTATTTTCTGGGTCATATGGTTTGCACTGATTGTTGTGTTTTTTTACTTGTTTTGGATATTTAGAATGGAATGTCTTGTCCAGCGCCACATAGTCGTCCGCTTCAATCGTAAAACCCGAAAAGTCTATATCAATCGTCCGAATTTTTCAGGCGGGAATAAAGTTTATAACTGGGATGATGTGGTCGCCTCTGTCGATCCTGATGACAAGGTGGTAACGAAAAAGCGCAAGCGTGAGATCCTGATGCTGTTCTTTTTCAAGCAGCGTACCGGGGAGGAATATCACGATGTGGTCTTTCTCGGAGCGCCACTGCGTAGCGATCATGAGCTCTATGCGCTCTGGGAGTATATCCGCCGCTATATGGAAGAAGGGCCAGAGAGTATCCCCAAACCCAAATGTATCCCCAGTTTCCCTTGGCCCTGGCGTTCGCTTTTGGCACCCTGGAGCTTTCTGGAGAATAAATGGGCGGAAGCCCCCTGGAGTCCAGGCATGATCGCGCTGGTACTCATTGCCTCCCCACTCATGCTGCTTCACGCGACGGCGCACTGGTGCTCCTTGATGCTCTGCTGGCCGGTGTACTGGCCAAGAAAGCTACGCCGGGAAAGCACAGCTTCTACTCAGCTATAAGCAGAGTTTCTTGTTCGGTGGTCTCGCCAAAGAAGATTTTCCGGTAATCGGCAATAGGGCTCTGCCCTCTATTTCCGGTCACCGGCTGTCAGTAGCGATGATGACAGCTCGCTGAGACCGCACCCTATTAGAAATAGGGCTCTGACCCCTATTTCACTCTCTGTCAAACCTCGTGCGAGTGGATTAGATGTTGCGGGCACAGGGTTAATCCGTCTGAACTGCCTGGAAAGGAAGTTCGCTGACGGAAAAAGCAGAATATTGACGCCTCATTTGAGTTCCAATTGCGGGCATATGGGGTCAGGTCTTGCCTTTTGCCGATTCACACAGATTTAGCAGGCAAAAAGCAAGACCTGACCCTATCACGCACAATAGGCCGGAAACGATAGTGGGGTGGTCCTATCAGAAGAGCCAAAGTAGTGAAACTCTAGTACCTGGCGCTAGTCGGCGCTCGCTCCCCGGCGCTGAACCTGATAGCTCTCCGGAATTCACCCTGAAAGACAACGCCTTCGAGACGGAATGGTCCGAGGTATACTCGAAAAGCAACTTGACCCAATTGCTCGACTTAACGATCAGGTTTAGATCTAGAGGTAATCAATCGTTTAGGAAGGATGTCTTGACTGTACAAATCAAAGATCGAAAAAACGAATTGGAAGCGGCCAAATGATACGTTTTATTTCTATGATCGTGTTGTGTCTATCGACCAGCGCACAGGGTGAAATCCTGTTTCAAGACCCTACTCGGAAGGCAATTGCTATAGCTTTCGAGCAGCTTTCAGAGAAAGAGGTCAAGGATATTTCACCTCCGAGTGTTAGTAAAAAGCAATATTTATTAGGACTTCTTTATCTGAACGGTGATAGCGAATTCAATGTTGAGCGGAACTGTCAAAAAGCTGTTGAACTATTAAAAAAATCGTGGAGCGCCGAAATTTCCGATGCTGGTCACGCTCTCGCTACTATGTATTATCATGGCGTTTGTGTCGAAAAAAACATCGAAAAAGCGAGAAAGCTAGCAAATAAAACGGCAAAGGATGGCTACATCCTTGCACAAAGAATGCTAGGTATGGCCTATGTGGGGAAGGACTGGAAAGAGCTTTATGAAAAAGATATGGATAAGGGAATTTATTGGTTGAGTAAAGCTGGTGAATCTGGCGATAGAGTTTCGGCAGGGCGGCTTTCTTACATGTATGACAAGGGAATTTACGTTTCTCAGGATAAAGAAAAGTCTTTTACTTGGTTAAAGAAAGGTATTTTTAACAGGTTTGAAGAAGGAAATATAGCAAGTTTTCCAGTGTTGGCTGAGAGTTATGAGGAAGGTGATGGCACCGAGATCGATTTGGTCAAAGCCTATAAATATTACGACTTAAGCGGTACTGCCGGTGTCAAAGGAAAGAAAAGAATCGCAACCAAAATGACCCAAGAGCAAATCGATGAGGCCCTGCGTCAGTCCCGTGAGTGGCAGGAAGAGCACAATATCCAAGTGGGTGGTGGTTGGATCCAGTTCAATTAAGGGCTGGAAACAGCACAACCTGCGCTCAGCAAACGCGGGGACGTTGCCCATCTTCCCCGTCAAGCATTGCGATCGCCAATACCTACCGCTCTACTTGCTAAGAGCGGCTCCCGAATAAATCCTGCCCACAATCCATCGAGTCGATAGCTCAGGATGCCGTTATCCCTGAGTCAGTAATGACTGAATGTGGCTAGCTGTTTAAAAGCCACTAGTTACAAACGCTTAGCGCCCGGGCCCCTGATTGTAAACAGGACTTTACCCCAATTTTCACTATTAAAAGTATTATCAATCTCTTATCGGGATTTAATGTTATTAGAAGGATCTTTTAAATGGTTTGTGATGTTGTTCCTGAGAATATAAATGTAGATAAAACTATTAATGAGAATAGACTTTTCACATATGATGAAAAATTAGATAACATTAACAAAGGTTTTAACTCTTTTGTTTTAGGATTCTTGATTGTTGTTTTGATTCCGTATTCGGTATCCTTAATTGATTGGCAATCAAATGAATATTTTTATGGTAATACGATTTGGGCTGTTGCTTTGATTGATATAATGACTGTAATTTCTATTATCTTTGTCATTACGGCTTGCTTTGGAATGTCAAGGCGCAGAAAGATTTTGACAATTATGGGGCGGTCAGAATTGGAAAATAAAAAAATAATAAATAAACTATCTGAAGATACGGGTTGGTTCCTTAATGACAGTAACGAAAAAGTTCATGTATTGTTATCGCCTCCTCCCTGGAGTGCAAAATTTTATGACTCTAAGGGTGAGGGTAAGGCTTTGGTTGTTATATATAATGGAAATAAGATAATGATATCTTTAATGGTATTTATAAAATCAAATCCTGGTGGTTCATGGGAGGCGGTGGACCTCCTTAATAAGCAAATTAAGCTCTATAATAAAATAGAGTCGTATTTGTAAAGAAGTATATTTCCCATTTTCTGTAATTTATATTTTTAGAGTAAATACAATAAATAATGTAGGAAATATGACTCTTCTCCTATATTTTGGGGCGTTATGAAGTATAAAGGGCTGAATATGGACTACGCGGGACTAGATTATCGTAACATTCGTTTTTCTGTCGATCGCTCTTTAACGAAAATAGAACGTAAAAACCAATACAGTCGAAATAGAAAAACAAATGCTAAACCTACGGATTTCTTATCGGTCATCGAAATCAATAGTAATTATATTGATCTAGTGGATCGGTGGTATTCTATTAAAGGGTTTAATACTTGGCTCGGTGCATGCGTGGTTCTTATCGGGTTTTCTTTCGCAACAATGATTGCGGTTGCACCTTTCATGACTCCCATCGCAGATGAACCGGGAGCTATGTGGTTCATGCTAATTTTCTTGCTCCCCGTTTCTTTGCTTCTTGCCTGGGGTGGGTGGTGGTTGATTCGAACAGAATGCGGTCGTTATACACACTATCCTATGCGCCTGAACCGTAAGACAGGGCAAGTACACTTCTTTCGTCAGAATGGCACGGTTCTTACCGTCCCTTGGGATTCTCTTTTCATCACGCTTGGCGAAGCAAAGAGCTCTCTAACCGGTACTACCTATGATCTTCGTGTCCATGTGTTAGACCTTGACGGGAAGACTGTGCGGGAGTCTTTTTCTTTAGGGTATCCTTCGATATTGGGTAACGCGGAATCGATCGATAGATTCTGGGCATTTATACAGCCGTACATGGAAGCACATGATGGTATTGAACGAACTTGGCAGCACCTCAAGCAAAAGACTGGTTACCTTTTACCTATTGAGGGTCGAAAGGAAGGCTGGCGTTGGAGCATCGTTCAAAACTATGCTTGGTCGGGATATTGGCCCTGGCTGCAGCTTATCGCCTCGCCGGTTTTGGGCTTGAACGCCATTGGGCGAATGATCGCCATGTGGTCTTGTAAGCAGCCTGAGTGGCCGGCAGAGGTGGAAAGAGAAAGTACGATCGACGTTGATGATTCATATGTACTGACCTGGCGTGACAATGGCCCGCTGGGGTGGTGGGAGCTATGGTACCCGCTGATCTGCACTGTGTTAGGGATAGGCACGGCAATCGGTATTATCGGCTGGATGTTCTATAGTATTTGACCTTAATACTGATCCTAGAATTCTCAGGGAAAAGTGATCGTAGCCGAGGATTTTTTGTCAGTCTCATTAGCGGCAGCTGAAGCACAACGTCCGAATCATGGCGGCTGGATCCAGTTTAATTAAGTAGTGCTGTACACTCGCATTGATCTTAGCGCGCAGACTGGTGTGCTCGATTGAGTGTGTCGCCAGATGAACGTCTTCTGGCGGCCGAAGACAGTTTTATTGATGGATCAGTAACAATTATGGATAGCGGTTACGAATACCGGCCCCGAGAGGTGGTGAAAGACGTTACTCAAGAGTTTCGGTTAGGGGAGGGGCGCATCAGTGCTTATCTCTCCGTCACCCTGGGTGTGCTCAGTGTGCTTTCTGTTCTGGCTTATCTTTACCCCTCATATCTCACTACCACCGATTTACGAAAAGCCTATGATGGCGAGCAACTTCAGCACGTCCTCAAGTACGGTATGTATGCGTCTCTGCTGTTCGGCATGCTGACGTTTGTCCTGAATCGGGCGGCTTATAAAAAGCTGGGGTTGATAGGTGTCGGGTTGACGCTCGTGGCGTTTGCCCTGGGCGGTTACAGCGTGCCGGTAGGGGATGTGGAACCCAGGGAGTTATCACTGGGTGTCGATTGGTTGGTACTGGCGTTTCTTGGATCGACGCTGATCTTTATGACGCTGGAGAAGCTGTTCCCCAAGTACAGCGACCAGCTGATTCTGCGGCCGGAGTGGTCAGTCGATCTCTTCTATTTCTGTTTTAATCATCTGGCGATTTCCGCCATCCTGATTTTTGCCAATTACCAGGCCAGTCACTTTGATTGGGCGCTAAGTCCTGCCGTGCAGGACGCCGTAAGAGCAACTCCGGTCTTATTGCAGGTGGTGTTAATCGTCCTGTGCGCGGATTTCGTGCTGTATTGGGAGCATCGGCTTTACCACGAGGTGCAGCTGTTATGGCCGATTCATGCTGTGCATCATTCGGTTGAGAATATCGATTGGCTGGCAGGCTCTCGGGGCCATTTTGTGCAGGTGTTCTCGGAACGTGCGCTGGTGATGGTGCCGCTTTATCTTCTTGGCGCGGATGAAGCCGCGTTGAACATATACGTGGTATTTGCCGCTTTGCAGGCGGTGTTGATCCACTGCAATGTGGCGATCCCTTTCGGCCCTATCAAGTATCTCCTGGTGACGCCGCAGTTTCATCACTGGCACCACAGCTCTGAGAAGCCTGCGCTCGATACCAACTACGGCGCTCATACGGTACTTTTTGACCGTCTGTTTGGCACCTACCATATGCCTAAGGATCTCTGGCCTGCGTTTTATGGCACGACGACACCCTTGCCGCGATCGGTGATCGGGCAGCTGCTCTATCCTGTTACTGCCAATCGGCAGCGTTGGGCGAGAAAACGGAGAAAGCGCAGCCAGACGGATTAGCTATCCGACCTCTTTGAGTCGCCGGGGGGCGCTCATACGGTGAGTGACTGTAGAATCTGAGGCTTTTATCTCCTGATACTGAAAACGATGGGATTTCAGTGTTCCAGAAATAAAACAGCCCGCACTTGGCGGGCTGTTTCAGTTGCGAAGTAAGACTTACTTCGTCGGGTAATCGCGCTGTTTCGGGCCGGTGTAAAGCTGACGCGGACGACCGATTTTGTTCGGGCTGGAATGGAATTCATTCCAGTGGGAGATCCAGCCGATGGTACGGGACAGGGCGAAGATCACGGTGAACATGTTGGTCGGAATGCCGATCGCCTTCAGGATGATGCCTGAGTAGAAGTCGACGTTCGGGTACAGCTTGCGCTTAACGAAGTATTCGTCTTCCAGAGCGATCTGTTCAAGACGCTTGGCGATCTTCAGCAGCGGGTCGTTTTCGACGCCGAGCTCGGACAGCACTTCCTCAGCGGTCTGTGCCATAACCTTGGCGCGGGGGTCAAAGTTACGATATACGCGGTGACCAAAGCCCATCAGACGGAACGGATCGTTCGGATCTTTAGCACGTTCGATGAACTCAGGGATGCGTGACTCGTCGCCGATTTCGTTCAGCATCACCAGTACGGCTTCGTTAGCACCGCCGTGAGCCGGTCCCCAGAGTGCTGCTATACCGGCAGCGATACAGGCGAACGGGTTGGCGCCTGAAGAGCCCGCCAGACGGACAGTAGAGGTTGAAGCGTTCTGCTCATGGTCAGCGTGGAGGATGAAGATCTTGTCCATCGCCTTGGCCAGAGTCGGGCTGACTTCGTATTCACCGCAGGGGGTGCTGAACATCATGTGCAGGAAGTTTTCGGCATAGCTCATCTCATTACGCGGGAAGATGAACGGCTGGCCGATGGAGTACTTGTAGCACATGGCTGCCAGCGTCGGCATCTTCGCGATCAGGCGGTATGCGCAGACTTCGCGGTGGTATGGATCATTGATATCCAGGGAGTCATGATAGAAGGCTGACAGGGCGCCGACCACGCCGCACATGATGGCCATGGGGTGAGCATCACGACGGAAGCCGTTGAAGAAGTGGCTCATCTGCTCGTGGATCATGGTGTGGTTGGTAACAGTGTTGACGAACTCTTCTTTCTCTTCGTCGGTCGGGAGCTCACCGTTCAGCAGCAGGTAGCAGACTTCAAGGTAGTCGGCGTTTTGCGCCAGCTGTTCAATGGGGTAACCACCGTGAAGCAGGATGCCTTTGCCACCGTCGATGTAGGTCAGTTTGGACTCACAGGCTGCCGTAGAGACGAAGCCGGGATCGTAGGTGAAAAGTCCCTGACCGGTCAGCGGGCGTACGTCGATAACGTCCGGGCCTTCTGTACCGCTATAAACGGGAAGCTCAATTGCATCTTCCAGACCATCGACTGTCAAACGTGCTTTTTTGTCAGCCATTCGAGGCTCCTATCATTCGGTTGTAATAGCTGCGACTTGTTGTCAGCCGCTTAAATTCAGGGTTTCAGGATCGTCTGAGGCCCCTGTAAAGAGTGCAACCACTATAAGGTTTGAAGCGTGATTGTCAATTTAGCCGAAGGGCTAATATGTTGCGTTGCATCATGAGGAAAATTTCAATTCCATTCATCGGCATAATGGCTTTAATAAGAGGTGGGGATCAGCCTTTTATAAGGTGTGGGTGGCATTGGACATAAGGCTAATGCGGCCTGGGCTGCATTGTGTTCAAAGGGGGAAGTGTCTATACTTCCGCACCTGAAATGCCTCATAAAAGCAAAATATATGAGCGCATTTCAGGCATCTCGAGGTACTACTCTCTGAGCACTTCCAAACAACCGAGTCCTGCAACAGGGCCGAAAGAGTGTGAACTAGAGCCGTGAACAAAAATAGACCTGTAAACTTAGATCTGCGAACAATCAAACAGCCACTACCGGCGATTACGTCCATCCTGCACCGTGTATCAGGTGTCGCGCTGTTCTTCGGCGCCATCTTCATGGTGTATGCGTTGAGCCTGTCGTTGGAATCTCCCCAGGGCTTTGCTGAAGCTCAGGAGATGCTCCAGGAATCCTTCCTGGCAAAACTCATTGCATGGGGTCTGGTATCAGCGCTCCTGTACCACTTCTTTGCGGGTATCAAGCACCTGATTATGGATGCTGGTTTCTGTGAAGAGCTGGAAAGCGGTCAGCGCGCAGCCAAGGTAACACTTGTTGTTGCCGTCGTAGCGATTCTTCTGGCAGGAGTATGGATATGGTAACCAGCATTACTAGCTTTGGCCGTAGCGGCCTGTATGACTGGATGATGCAGCGTGTTACTGCTGTCATTCTTCTTGCTTACACCGTATTCATGATCGGCTACCTGCTGTTCAACCCGGATATGGATTACAACCAGTGGAGAGGCCTGTTCGACGCAACAGGTATGCGTATCTTTACGCTGCTGGCACTGCTTTCCATGGTTGCACATGCCTGGATCGGTATGTGGTCTGTTTCTACCGACTACATCAAACCGACCGGCGCCCGTTTCGTATTCCAGTCCGTTTGTGGCCTGCTCGCGTTTATTTACGTTGTGTGGGGCATCCAGATTCTTTGGGGTATCTAAGACATGTCTAAACTGCGTACGCTCTCTTTCGACGCGATTGTTGTCGGCGGTGGTGGTGCAGGCATGCGCGCTGCGCTCCAGCTGGCACAGTCCGGCTTGAACACTGCCTGTGTGACCAAAGTTTTCCCAACTCGTTCCCACACTGTATCTGCCCAGGGTGGTATTACCTGTGCTATCGCAAGTGCTGATCCGAACGATGATTGGCGTTGGCACATGTACGATACCGTCAAAGGGTCTGACTACATCGGTGACCAGGACGCTATCGAGTACATGTGCTCTGTGGGTCCTCAGGCGGTATTTGAACTGGACCACATGGGTCTGCCGTTCTCCCGTACTGAAGTAGGCCGCATCTATCAGCGTCCGTTCGGCGGTCAGTCGAAGAACTTTGGTGAGGGTGGTCAGGCTGCCCGTACCTGTGCTGCTGCCGACCGTACCGGTCACGCACTGCTGCACACCCTGTATCAGGCCAACATGAAGGCCGGTACTACCTTCCTGAATGAATGGTATGCGGTCGATCTGGTCAAGAATGCTGACGGTGCTGTCGTTGGTTGTATCGCGATCTGCATCGAGACCGGCGAAACCGTTTATATCAAGGCGAAGGCTACCGTGCTGGCTACCGGCGGTGCGGGTCGTATCTATGCTTCCACTACCAATGCCCTGATCAACACCGGTGACGGTGTCGGCATGGCGCTGCGTGCCGGTGTTCCGGCGCAGGATATGGAAATGTGGCAGTTCCACCCGACCGGTATTGCCGGTGCCGGTGTCCTCGTAACCGAGGGCTGCCGTGGTGAGGGTGGCTACCTGATCAACAAGGATGGCGAGCGTTTCATGGAGCGTTACGCTCCGAACGCGAAAGACCTTGCTGGTCGTGACGTTGTTGCGCGCTCCATGATCCTCGAGATTCTCGAAGGTCGTGGCTGTGGTGAAAATGGCGACCACGTTTACCTGAAGCTTGATCACCTGGGTGAAGAAGTTCTGCACTCCCGCCTGCCGGGTATCTGCGAACTGTCTCAGACCTTCGCTGCTGCGGATCCGGTTAAAGAGCCGATTCCGGTTGTACCGACCTGCCACTACATGATGGGTGGTCTGGCGACCAACATCGGCGGCCAGGTGCTTGCACCGAACGATGGCGGTGAAGACACCGTTGTTCAGGGTCTGTTTGCTTGTGGTGAGGTTGCCTGCGTATCCGTACACGGTGCTAACCGTCTGGGCGGTAACTCACTGCTTGACCTGGTTGTATTCGGTCGTGCGGCGGGTCTGCAGATTGAGCAGCAGATGCGTGAAGGCTATGAAGTGGCTTCCGCTACCGATGCTGATATCGAAGCGGCCATGGGTCGTCTGAATCGTCTGAACGGCTCTACCGGCGGTGAAAGTATCGCTGATGTGCGTAAGGATCTGCAGAACACCATGCAGCTGTACTTCGGTGTATTCCGTGACGGCGAGAGCATGCAGAAAGGTCTTGGTCTGCTGAAAGAGCTCCGCGAACGCGTTGCCAACGTACATCTTGAAGACAAGAGCAATGCCTTCAATACCTCGCGTATCGAAGCGCTTGAGCTTGAGAACCTGATGGAAGTGGCAGAGGCAACGGCTATTGCTGCGGAAGTGCGTAAAGAGTCACGTGGCGCTCACGCCCGTAACGACTTTACCGAACGTGATGACGAGAACTGGCTGTGCCACTCCGTCTTCTACCCGCAGGACAAGCACATCGGCAAACGTGCGGTTAACTTCGCACCGAAGACGATGGATCCGTTCCCGCCGAAAGTACGAACTTATTAAGGGGCTGATACGATGCTGGTAAGTGTATATCGCTATAACCCTGAGGTTGATGACGCGCCGTACATGCAGGATATCCATATCGATATCCCGGGCGGCAAAGACATCATGGTGCTGGATCTGCTCCAGCTGCTGAAAGAGAAAGACGCTACGCTGGCGTACCGTCGCTCATGCCGTGAAGGGGTTTGTGGCTCCGACGGTATGAACATGAACGGCAAGAACGGCCTGGCTTGCATCACTCCGCTGTCTGCGGTTGTTGAAGCTGACAAGCTGGTGCTGCGTCCGTTGCCGGGTCTGCCGGTCATCCGTGACCTGGTTGTCGACATGGCTCAGTTCTACAAGCAGTACGAGAAGATCAAGCCGTTCCTGATCAACGATACTCCGGCGCCGGCTATCGAGCGTCTGCAGTCTCCGGAAGAGCGTGCTGAGCTGGACGGTCTGTACGAGTGTATTCTCTGTGCATGCTGCTCTACTGCCTGCCCGTCGTTCTGGTGGAACCCGGATAAGTTTGTTGGGCCGTCTGGTCTGCTGCAGGCTTACCGCTTCCTGGCAGATAGCCGTGACACCGCGACTCGTGAGCGTCTGGCTGATCTGGATGATCCGTTCAGCGTATTCCGCTGCCACGGCATCATGAACTGCGTCAGCGTATGTCCGAAAGGTCTGAACCCGACCAAAGCGATCGGTAAGATCCGTACCATGCTGATTCAGCAGGCGACCTGATTGGTTGTTGATTGAACAGAAAGCGGCACCTGGTGCCGCTTTTTTCGTTTCTGGCAGGACGCAATGCGTCTTTTGTGGAAGGAAAAACAGAATTCGAGGGAACTTTAGTAGTATCCATCCCCGCTAGCTGTGTTAAGGCTCAATGAAAAGTCGTAAAATATTCCCCGCAATTTCGCGTGACCCGTTAGATTGCAGCTGAATAACAAATCGGTAATCAGCAGGGGATAGGTATTGATGAGCAGGACATGGTGCACCCTGATCGCGGCCTACGCCCCCAAAGCCAGGGTGATATCATAATGCAAGATGGCATAATGGAGCTGATGTGGAAGAATGCTCACCTGTACGGTGGCAACCTTTCTTACGTCGAGCAACTGTACGAAACCTACCTGATGGACCCGAACGCTGTTCCACAAGAATGGCGTGAAGAGTTCGACCAGCTTCCTAAAGTTGGTGACAGCATCTCCCAGGATGTTCCCCATTCTCCAATCCGGGAGCATTTCCTTTATCTTTCCAAGAATCAGAAACGTGCTCAGCCCGGTGTGGTGAGTAGCGTAAGCTCAGAGCATGAGAAGAAGCAGGTTCGTGTGCTGCGTATGATTAACGCCTATCGTGTGCGTGGTCATCAGGTGGCGCAGATCGATCCGCTGGGTCTTCTTGAGCGTGAGCAGGTGCCCGATCTGGAGCCGCGTTTCCATGAGTTGTCTGAAGCGGATTACGACACCGTATTCCAGCTTGGCTCTCTGTTCTTCGGTAAGGAAGAGGCGCCGCTGAAAGAGATCCTGGCCGATCTTAAGAAAACTTACTGCACCACCGTCGGCGCTGAGTACATGCACATCGTCGATACCCAGGAAAAGCGCTGGATTCAGTCGCGCCTGGAGCCCGTGCGTTCACATCCTGAAGTAGAACAGGATATGAAGATGATGGTGCTTGAGCGCCTGACGGCGGCAGAGGGTCTCGAGAAGTACCTCGGTTCCCGTTACGCCGGTGCCAAGCGCTTCGGTCTTGAAGGTGGCGAGTCTCTGATTGTCTCTCTGAACACGCTGGTGCGTCGCGCCGGTAAACAGGGTGCCAAAGAGATCGTTATCGGCATGGCCCACCGTGGCCGCCTGAACACCCTGGTCAATATCTTCGGTAAGAACCCCACTGACCTGTTCGGTGAGTTTGAAGGTAAGAAGCTGGTAGAGAGTTCTGGTGACGTTAAGTACCACCAGGGTTTCTCTTCCAACGTGATGACCGATGGCGGCGAAGTTCACCTGGCGATGGCGTTTAACCCGTCTCACCTTGAGATCGCAGCTCCGGTTGTTGTCGGTTCCGTGCGTGCGCGTCAGGATCGTCGTAATGATGATGATGGCGATACCGTGGTACCGGTTAACATCCATGGTGATGCTGCTTTCGCAGGTCAGGGTGTGGTCATGGAGACATTCCAGATGTCTCAGACCCGTGCCTACAAAACCGGCGGTACCATCCACATCGTGATCAATAACCAGGTCGGCTTCACCACTTCTCGCAAAGAAGATGCACGCTCGACTGAGTACTGCACCGACGTTGCGAAAATGGTTCAGGCGCCGATTTTCCACGTTAACGGCGACGATCCCGAAGCGGTTCGTTTCGTGACTCAGCTGGCGGTCGATTACCGTCATGAGTTCAAGAAAGACGTGGTTATCGATCTGGTCTGCTACCGTCGTCGCGGCCACAACGAAGCTGACGAGCCGTCCGGCACCCAGCCTCTGATGTACGCCAAGATCAAAAACCAGAAATCCACCCGTGCTCTGTATGCTGAGCAGCTGATTGCGCAAAACGTGATCTCTGAAGAGCAGAGCAAAGAGATGGAGAAAGAGTACCGCAGCCAGCTCGAGAACGGCGAGCACGTGGCACGCGCTCTGGTTAAAGAGCCGAACACCGAGTTGTTCGTTGACTGGCGCCCCTACCTGGGTCACCAGTGGAGCTTCGACTGCGATACCCGCGTTGATATCAAGTTGCTGCAGGAGCTGGCGAACAATATCGCCGAGTACCCTGAAGGCTTCGCGATTCAGCGTCAGGTTCAGAAGATCTACGAAGACCGTAAAAAGATGGCTCATGGTGCCATGGAAGCCAACTGGGGCTTCGCTGAAACCTTGGCCTACGCGACTGTGCTGGCTGAAGGTCATCCGGTGCGTCTGACGGGGCAGGACGTAGGTCGTGGTACCTTCTCCCACCGTCATGCGGTGCTGCACGACCAGAAAAATGCCAGCAGCTACGTGCCGCTGCAGAACATCGCGTCTGAACAGCCTGAGTTCGATATTTACGACTCTCTGCTGTCTGAAGAAGCGGTGCTTGGCTTTGAATACGGTTATGCCACCACCACGCCTAACGCGCTGGTTATCTGGGAAGCTCAGTTTGGTGACTTCGCCAACGGTGCTCAGGTGGTTATCGACCAGTTCATCACCTCTGGTGAGCAGAAGTGGCAGCGTCTCTGTGGTCTGACCATGCTGTTGCCGCACGGTTTCGAAGGTCAGGGGCCGGAGCACTCTTCAGCACGTCTGGAGCGTTTCCTGCAGCTGTCCGCCGAGCACAACATTCAGGTCTGCGTACCGACAACGCCGGCTCAGATCTTCCATCTGCTGCGCCGCCAGGTTGTGCGCCCGCTGCGTAAGCCGTTGATCGTGATGTCTCCGAAGTCACTGCTGCGTCACAAGCAGGCGGTTTCGTCACTGGAAGAGTTGGCTGACGGTTCATTCCAGCCGGTAATCCCGGAAGTGGATGCGCTTGATCCGAAGAAAGTAAAACGCCTCGTTATGTGTAGCGGTAAGGTTTACTACGATCTGTATAACCGTCGCACCGAACTGGCAAAAGATGATGTTGCTATCGTGCGTATCGAACAGCTGTATCCTTTCCCGGAAGAGATCCTGCTGGAAACGATCGCCGAGTACACCAACCTGGAAACAGTGGTCTGGTGTCAGGAAGAGCCGATGAACCAGGGCGCCTGGTACTGCAGTCAGCACCATATGCGCAACGTGATGCACAAGCATAACCCCAAACTTTATCTCGAAGGGGTTGGTCGTCCGCACGCTGCAGCACCGGCTGTGGGTTACATCTCGGTTCACCTTGAGCAGCAGGAACAGCTGGTCAACGAAGCAATCAACGGTTAATGACAGTTCGTTAGCATAGAAACGAGCACCATATTAAAGGAAACAGCATGTCCATCGATATCAAAGCACCGACATTCCCGGAGTCCGTAGCGGACGGTACTGTTGCAACCTGGCACAAGCAGCCTGGTGAGGCTTGCTCAGCTGACGACCTCATCGTCGATATCGAGACCGACAAGGTCGTTCTTGAAGTGGTTGCGCCGGCTGACGGCGTGATCAAAGAGATCGTTAAAAACGAAGGCGATACCGTCCTGAGCGACGAAGTTATCGCTATCTTCGAAGAAGGTGCTGCGGGCGCCTCAGCACCGGCTAAAGAAGCTGCAGCTCCGGCCGCGGCTGAAACGACCACTGAAGCTGCCGGCGAAACCGGCGACGGCGACAAGGTCGGTCCTGCAGCCCGTAAACTGATCGACGAAAACAACCTGGACGCAAGCCAGATCCCGGCGACCGGCAAAGGCGGCGGCATCACCAAGGAAGACGTCCAGAACTACCTGAAGAACAAGCCGGCGGCTCCTGCTGCGAAGCCTGCAGCAGCGGCTGCTCCGGTGAATGTTCCGGTTGGCGAGCGCACCGAGAAGCGCGTTCCGATGACTCGTCTGCGTGCCACCATCGCCAAGCGTCTGGTTGAAGCACAGCAGAATGCTGCCATGCTGACTACTTACAACGAAGTCAACATGAAGCCGGTCATGGAACTGCGTAAGCAGTACAAAGACCTGTTCGAGAAGACCCACAACGGTACTCGCCTGGGCTTCATGTCCTTCTTCGTGAAGGCGGCTACCGAAGCGCTGAAACGCTTCCCGGCCGTTAACGCCTCTATCGATGGCAACGACATGGTTTACCATGGTTACCAGGATATCGGCGTTGCTGTATCTACCGAACGTGGCCTGATGGTTCCGGTTCTGCGTGATACCGACAGCATGAGCCTGGCAGATGTCGAATCGACTATCGCTGACTTCGGTAAGCGTGGCCGTGACGGTAAGCTGGGCATGGACGACATGCAGGGCGGTACCTTCACTATCACCAACGGTGGTGTGTTCGGTTCCCTGATGTCTACTCCGATCCTGAACCCGCCGCAGACTGCAATCCTGGGTATGCACAAAATCCAGGAACGCCCGATGGCTGTTAACGGCGAAGTTGTGATCCTGCCGATGATGTATCTGGCGCTGTCATACGATCACCGTATGATCGACGGTAAGGAAGCAGTACAGTTCCTGGTTACCATCAAGGATCTTCTGGAAGATCCTGCCCGTATGCTGCTGGATATCTAATCGAGCCCACCATCGAACGAGAGAGAACAGGATTAAGTAATGGCAGATAAATTTGATGTAATTGTTGTTGGCGCCGGTCCCGGCGGATATGTGGCTGCGATTCGTGCAGCGCAGCTGGGCCTGAAAACTGCCTGTGTCGAGAAGTGGGTTGATGACAAGGGTACCGCTGTACTGGGCGGCACCTGCTTGAACGTCGGCTGTATCCCGTCCAAGGCGCTGCTCGAAACCACTCACAAGCTGCACGAAGCTCAGCATGGCTTTGCTGCTCAGGGTATCGTTGCGGACAACGTCCAGATCGACACCAAGAAAATGGTTGAGCGCAAGGACCAGATCGTTAAGAACCTGACTGGCGGTATCGCTGGCCTGTTCAAGGCGAACGGCGTGACCCTGCTGCAGGGTACCGGCAAACTGCTGGCTGGCAAAAAAGTAGAAGTGACCGACAAAGACGGTAACGTTTCTACTCATGATGCTGAAAACGTCGTCCTGGCTTCTGGCTCCGTTCCGGTTGAGATCCCGCCGGCACCGCTGACCGAAGGTCTGATTCTGGATAACGCCGGTGCACTGGATATCGACGAAGCGCCGAAGCGCCTTGGTATCATCGGTGCGGGTGTTATCGGTCTGGAAATGGGCTCTATCTGGGCTCGTTGCGGCTCTGAAGTTACCGTACTTGAAGCGATGGACGACTTCCTGTCCCTGGCTGATATCGACGTTTCCAAAGAAGCCAAGAAACTGCTGACCAAGCAGGGTCTGGACATCAAACTGGGTGCGCGCTGCACCGGCACTGAAATCGTCGATGGTAAAGAGGTGAAAGTTAAGTACACCGATTCCAACGGCGACCAGGAGCTGGTAGTCGACAAGCTGATCGTTGCGGTTGGCCGTCGTCCGCAGACTCAGGGACTCCTTTCTGAAGATTCCGGCGTTAAGCTGGATGAGCGTGGCTTCATCTTCGTTGATGAAAGCTGCCGCACTGACGCACCGGGCGTCTACGCGATCGGTGATTCCGTTCGTGGCCCGATGCTCGCACACAAGGCCTCGGAAGAGGGCATCATGGTAGTAGACATCATTGCCGGCCATAAAGCCGCAATGAATTATGACTGCATACCGAACATCATCTACACCTTCCCGGAGCTGGCCTGGGTCGGTAAGACTGAGCAGGAGCTCAAGTCTGAGGGTGTGAAATATAAAGTCGGCAAATTCCCGTTTGCGGCATCAGGTCGTGCGATGGCAGCCAATGCCACCGAAGGCTTTGTCAAAATGATCGCTGACGAAGCGACTGACCGCATTCTGGGTGTTCATATTGTTGGCGGCATCGCCTCTGAGCTGATCGCTCAGGGTGTAATCGCGATGGAGTTCTCCTCCAGTGCGGAAGACCTGCAGCTGACCATCTTCGCTCACCCGACCGTGAGTGAAGCGGTTCACGAAGCTGCACTGGCTGTGGATGGTCACGCTATCCACGTCGCCAACCGTAAGAAGCGTTAAATCCTGAGGGTTGCGCTGCAAGAGGGTCGGGCCACAAGCCCGGCCTGATGTGGCAGCATCATTATAAGCAGACACGTGGCTGCACATTCGCGGCCCGTGTATGAATAACCGACACAATAACGGATTAGAGCATGAACCTTCACGAGTACCAGGGTAAACAGCTGTTTGCCGCCTATGGTCTGCCGGTTTCCAAAGGGATTGCGGTAGATACTCCGGAAGCAGCAGTAGAAGCAGCCAAGCAGATTGGCGGAGACAAGTGGGTCGTCAAGGCTCAGGTACACGCTGGCGGCCGCGGTAAAGCGGGCGGCGTGAAACTGGTCGACAGCCCGGAAGAAGCTAAAGCCTTCGCTGAAAAATGGCTCGGCGAGCGTCTGGTAACTTACCAGACAGACGCTAACGGTCAGCCGGTTTCCAAGATCCTGGTTGAAACCTGCACCGATATCGCCAACGAACTCTACCTGGGTGCCGTTGTTGACCGCTCCAGCCGCCGTATCGTCTTCATGGCGTCTACCGAAGGTGGTGTGGAAATCGAGAAAGTTGCTGAAGAGACTCCGGAAAAGATTCTCAAGGCAACCATCGACCCGCTGACCGGCGCTCAGCCGTATCAGGGTCGTGAGCTGGCGTTCAAACTGGGCCTGAAAGGCGACCAGATCAAACAGTTCGTCAACATCTTCCTTGGCCTGGCCAAGATGTTCGAAGAGAAAGATCTCGCGCTGCTCGAAATCAACCCGCTGGTTATCACTGACCAGGGCAACCTGCACTGCCTGGACGCTAAAGTCGTGATCGACGGTAACTCCGTTTATCGCCACAAGGATATCCAGGAAATGCACGATCCGTCTCAGGACGACGCTCGTGAAGCGCGCGCTGCAGAATGGGATCTGAACTATGTTGCTCTGACCGGTAACATCGGTTGCATGGTTAACGGCGCAGGTCTGGCCATGGGTACCATGGATATCGTTTCCCTGCACGGCGGTTTCCCGGCCAACTTCCTGGACGTTGGTGGTGGTGCGACCAAAGAGCGCGTTACCGAAGCATTCAAGATCATCCTCGAAGACGACAAGGTCAAGGCCGTACTGGTCAACATCTTCGGCGGTATCGTCCGCTGTGACCTGATCGCTGAAGGCATCATCGGTGCTGTCAAGGAAGTGGGTGTAGAGGTACCGGTTGTGGTACGTCTGGAAGGTAACAACGCAGATCTGGGTTCCAAACTCCTGTCCGAGTCTGGCCTGGACATCATCGCAGCGACCAGCCTGACCGACGCGGCTCAGCAGGCTGTTAAAGCAGCGGAGGGTAAATAATCATGTCCGTACTGATTAATAAAGACACCAAAGTAATCTGTCAGGGTTTCACTGGTGGTCAGGGTACCTTCCACTCTGAACAGGCTATTGCTTACGGTACTAAAATGGTCGGCGGTGTTACCCCGGGCAAAGGCGGTACCGAGCACCTGGGTCTGCCGGTATTCAACACTGTTGCTGAAGCCGTTGAAGCCACTGGCGCTGAAGCTTCTGTTATCTACGTTCCGGCTGCTTTCTGTAAGGATTCCATCCTGGAAGCTGCTAACGCAGGCATCAAGCTGATCGTTTGTATCACTGAGCACATCCCGGTTATGGATATGCTGCAGTGCAAGGTTAAGTGTGACGAGCTGGGCGTTCGCCTGATCGGTCCGAACTGCCCGGGTGTTATCACTCCGGGTGAGTGCAAGATCGGTATCATGCCGGGTCACATCCACCTGCCGGGTAAAGTCGGTATCGTTTCACGTTCAGGTACCCTGACTTATGAAGCGGTCAAGCAGACTACTGATGCTGGCTTCGGTCAGTCTACCTGCGTAGGTATCGGTGGCGACCCGATCCCGGGCTCCAACTTCATCGACATTCTGGAAATGTTCCAGAACGACCCGCAGACCGAAGCGATCGTTATGATCGGTGAGATCGGCGGTTCTGCCGAAGAAGAAGCGGCTGCCTACATCAAGGCAAACGTCACCAAGCCGGTGGTTTCTTACATCGCTGGTGTTACCGCTCCTCCGGGCAAGCGCATGGGTCACGCTGGTGCGATCATCTCTGGCGGTAAAGGTACTGCTGACGAGAAGTTTGCAGCACTGGAAGACGCTGGCGTTAAGACTGTTCGCTCCCTGGCTGATATCGGCAAGGCGCTGTCTGAACTGACCGGCTGGGAAATGAAGTAATTCTTTTCCGGTAATGAAAAAGGCGACTTAGGTCGCCTTTTTTTGTGCCTGAACGACCATGAATTTCCACTCTAAATCCTTTTTTTAATTAGGGTTATCTGGTTTGATAGCAGCATATGTAATTAACGCTAGGGAATGATTAATGAAGAAGTTTCTGGTCGGGGTCTCCTGCGGTATCTCCTTGTTGCTGGCTGGGCAGGTAGCAAACGCTCAGACGGCTGAAGAGGTCGTTAACAAGCACTGTGTGGCTTGTCATAAGGCTGGGGCAGCAGGGGCGCCTAAGCTTGATGATGCAACGGCGTGGGCACCGAGGCTGGCGACAGGTATTGACGCTATGCTGGCGACGGTCAAGGCCGGTAAGGGCTCAATGCCTCGGATGGGCACCTGTATGAAATGTACCGATGATGAGTTGAAAGCGGCGATCGATCTGATGACGCAACAGGTACGATAGAAACCTTGCTTCAGTCGTTATCCAGGCAGCTCATTGTCTCGTTCACCCAGGTCAGGGCCTGGAGGTAGGATTCCCGATACACCTCAAGTTCGTCGCAGGGGAGGTTGTTCCAGTCTCCGTCGCACAGGGCGTAGGTCTTCTTGATCAGTTTGCCAAGAGGGCCGCTGCCGTCTCTGACCGCGTCTTTTATTTCCTCACTGATTGCGATCTCCGTGAGCAGGTGTTCGCGGTCGATATCCAGTGCAGCATCCAGGCGATAGAGCAGTGTGCCAAGGAACGCGCCACTGGCTGAAACTTCCAAGCTGTTGATCTTCGTGGTGACCAGTTCCGCCAGGCGCGCTGCGGTCAGAATCTGGCGCGTCAGCTCTGAAGGCTTGCGTTTCTGGCCTGAGAGCGCGATTAACGAGATCCATTTGCGCACTTCGTTCAGGCCGAGTATCACCAGCGCCTCGTGCACGCTGTTAATGGGGTGTTGCATAGCCAGTGCCGCGGAGTTGACGATTTTCAGCAGGCGGTAAGTCAGAGCTGGGTCCTGCTCTATCAGATCGGTCACCCGGATGTCGTCGGGTTCTGCCTGGTTTAATTCAGCAACCAGCTGCAGTAAGACTGCCTCGTTGCTCTCCAGACGGCGCCCAGCGACCACCTCGGGGCGCTGTAAAAAATAGCCCTGGAACAGCTTAAAGCCCAGGGCTATGCATTCGCGCAGTTCTTCGTAGGTTTCAATCTTCTCGGCTAGCAGGCTGGCTCGGAACTGTTTCAGGTGGGATACGTGGTTGCGAACCTGATCCATGCCCAGCGCCAGAATATCGAGCTTGATGATGTCAGCCAGCGCCAGTAATGGGTCATATTCCGGGCTATAGACAAAGTCATCCAGGGCAATGCGGTACCCTGCCTGCTTGTAACGCGCAACTGCCTCGAGAAGGGTAGAGTCGACCTTTACGTCTTCCAGGACCTCAATGACGAGTTGCTTGTGTGACATCGAAGGTAAGGTGTCCGCCTCGAACATTTCCCGGGGCAGGTTAAGAAACGCGGGTAGTCGCTTGGGTTCCTGGTTTTCGATAATGCTGGTGTAGGCATTGAGCAAAACGGATGAGGTGGCTTGGTGGCCGTTGATGATCTTGGCGACGGAGGTTTCGTCGTCCGAACGGTACAGCAGCTCATAGGCGACGACGTTGAGTTCCCGGTCGAAGATCGGCTGCCTTGCCATAAGTACCTGAGATGCTTCTGTCACCTAGCTCTCCTCGCGTTTTTATCAATGTCACCATATTTCCGGCACCTGGGCAACGTATTTGCGGCCCTTGTTCTGACCGGGTTAGTAGGTGGGTTGTCATGAATAAGAGACAGGATCGCTACTATACTTCTTCTTTGAAGTTACAGGGATTTCCGGTAGCTTTCATTTAGGCGTGTCAATTGCCAGCTAATAACAACGGCGGCGTTAGCCGGGGAGAATTTGGGATGAGTCAGGATGTTTCCGCCAGTGCAGGGCGTTTTGACGCGCTGCTGCAGGTTAACCGCGATCTGGTGTTGGTCTTGAAGGATGGTGTGGTAGAGCTATGTAGTGCCGGGGAGTCGGAGTGGCTGTTGGAGTCTGTACTTACAGGGGGGCGGCTGGATGATCTGCTTCCCGCCGATATTCTGGCTCTCGTCAGTGGTGCGGTCGAACGGGCCCTCGCGGCGCCAGGGCAGGTGCAGTCATTGCAGTATGCCCTTAGGCCTGAGCATGTTCCGGTTTTTCGTGAGGCCGGGTTGCGTGAGCCCACCTGGTTTGACGCGCGCATTCTGGCATCGGCCGATGGCGAAGTATTCTGGAGTGCCCGTGATATCAATGACAGCAAGAAGCTGCAGCGCAAAGTGACTAATCAGGCGCAGCGGGATCCTCTGACCGGTGCCTATAATCGCCGCGCCCTCATGACGGTGATGGAGCAGACCGTTGCTCAGGCGCAGCGTTACGACTGGGTCTGCAGTGTCATGATTATCGATATCGATGATTTCAGCCGGATTAATGACCAGCATGGTTGGGACGCAGGCGATCAGCTGTTGCAGCAGATCGTGACTGGTATACACAAGCTCAAGCGCACGGCTGATTTCCTTGCGCGCTATGGCGATGATCAGCTGGTGCTGTTTTTGCCGGAAACCAATCATGAGCAGGGCGTAGCAGCCGGGGAGCGTGTACGACGCTTAATCGCTGAGATGGAAATGCCTTACCCTACCGGCGATATCGCCTGCACGGCCAGTGTCGGGGTGTCAGGTCTGCTTGGTCTGGAGGATGGGGCGGCCGCGATGCTGAAACGGGCGGAGGAGAATCTGTTCGTTGCGCGCAGCAGTGGCGGAAACAGGGTTGAGGGCGAGTCGCTTTAAGCGCCAGCCCTGCTTGTTTCTTGAGCCGGCGCCTCAGGGCGCCGGTTTGCTGCTGATGGCAGGGTGTTGTCTCAGTGTCTCGATCAGCAGGGCCATCTCAGCGTCGGTGCCGACGGTAATTCGCAGATAGTCGGCAATCAGTGGTTTGCTGAAATGGCGTACGAGGATGTTGTGCTCACGGAGGTAGGTCATCAGCTCGCTACCCGACAATTCCCCGTGTTTGGCGAACAGGAAGTTTGTGGCTGAGGGCAGTACCTCAAAGCCGAGCGCTTGCAGCGCTTCGCGGCTCTGCTCGCGGGTTTGCATGATGCGCTGGCAGGTCTGGCTGAAGTAGTTTTTGTCCGCCAGTGAAGCGCAGCCCGCCTCGATCGCCAGCATATCCAGAGGGTAGGAGTTGAAGCTATTCTTGACCCGCTCCAGGCCATCGATCAGTTCGACAGATCCGATGGCGTAGCCAATCCTCATTCCTGCCAGTGAGCGTGACTTGGAAAAAGTCTGAACCACGAGCAGGTTGGGGAACTCGTCGACCAGGCTGGCCGCCGATTCGCCACCGAAATCTACATAAGCTTCATCCACCAGCACCACGCTGTCCTGGTTGCGCTCCAGCAGGGTTTTGATGGCGCTGAGCGGCAAGGCGACACCGGTAGGTGCGTTAGGGTTGGCGAAGATGATGCCCCCGTTCTCGCTCGGATAGTCGTCCAGTTCAATACGGAAGTCGTGAGTCAGCGGAATCTTCTGGTGATCTATGGCATAGAGGTTCGCATAGACGTCATAGAAGCTGTAGCTGGTTTCCGGCATCAGCAGTGGTTTGGGCTGGCGGAAAAATGCCATGAACGCCAGCGCCAGTACTTCGTCTGAGCCGTTGCCGACAAAGATCTTCGAGCTGTCCGTTTCAAACTCGCTGGCCAGGGCCTCTTTCAGACGCGACGCATTGGGATCCGGGTATAGACGCAAGCGATCGGTTGCAAATGATTTGATCGCTTCTGCGGCACCAGGCGCCGGCGGGTAGGGGTTTTCGTTGGTATTGAGCTTGGTTAGATTCGCAATGCGTGGCTGCTCTCCCGGTGTGTAGGGAACCAGGGATTCGATTGCGGGACTCCAGAATTTGCTCATGATCTGTGTGCGCCTGAGGACTGCGTGAAAAGAGGGTGTGAATCATACCAGATCGCCGATTTGGAGGCGAGAAGCGGCTGGCGGGGTATGCTTAAGCGCGGCTGCGAACGGCTGTATTAACCTGCGCAGGGACTGCTAATATATGCGTTAAATTGTCCCCGTTTATGGACGTTAGTAGTTGTCTCGATTCAAGCATAAGTATCTCGATCTTCGTCGCCTGGTGGGGGAGCTGGTTCTGGCTATCTTGCTGGTGGTTCTGGTCTTTCTGCTGACAGCGCGTTTTGAAGTTAGCGAATGGCTGATGGAGTGGGCCAAGAGGCACGAGGAGTACGAGCTCGATGATCTCCTGCTCAGTGTGCTAGTGGTAGGGCCTGTGTATCTGCTGGTGTTTGCTTACCGGCGCCACAGAGAGATTGGCAAGCTGGTGGAGCAAGCCAATACCGACGTTCTTACCGGGATTTTTAATCGCCGCAGGGGTATGGAGCTGCTGGCCAGAGAAGTGCGTCGCTCCCATCGTTACCACCGGCATTTGTCGGTGATTCTTTGCGATATAGATCACTTTAAGCAGATAAACGACCAATTTGGACATCCTGTTGGTGACAGGGTCTTGCAGTCGTTTGCGAGGCTGGCATCGGCGCGGGTACGTGACCTGGATCTGATCGCGCGTACCGGTGGCGAGGAATTTATGGTCATCGCCACTGAAACCAGTGGTGCCGGTGCTGTGGAACTGGCTGAGCGTTTGCGTTCAGCGGTGGAGACTACCAGTTTTGGGGTTGAGCGGGCTGTGACGGCGAGCTTTGGTGTTTCGCAGCTGAGGCCTGGGGAGAGTTATGCGGCGCTGATGCAGCGGGCGGATGAACGTCTTTACTGGGCGAAACGAGGTGGTCGAAACAGGGTGTCGGGCCCCGGCGCTACAGCGGCGAAGCCCTGAACGTCGACTTACTGTATTGGACGATCCAATGCGCCTATGTCGAGCATGGGAGCTGCATCGATCTGGTCTGCTTCAAGCAGGCCGGATATCTGTTGCAGTGAGGCGATGATCATCGACTGCTCCCAATCCTTCAAGCCTTCGAACTGGCCGACAAAGCGGTCCTGAAGGGTTGTCGGGGCAGATTTCAACAGCTCTATGCCCGAAGGCGTAGGGCAGGCAAGTACCTTGCGTTTGTCGGTCTGACTGCGCTCTCTTCTAACTAATCCTTTGAGTTCAAGTCTGTCCAAAATGCTGGTCACTGTAGCCTGAGCCAGGTTCATTTTCTTGGCCAGAACGCCGATGGTGATTGCACCCTCGGCATCCAGTGTCTGCATGGTCATAAGCTGCGGCATGGTCAGTCCGGTGATCCGGCTGAGCTGCTTGTCGTGCATGTCTGTTACGCGAATTATCTGGCGCAAAAGCACCAGAACGTCCTGACTCTTCGGCATATCTTTCCAGGTTTTATCTTCTGCATCTAACGAGATAGCGGAGTTTTTAGCCTGATTCATGAAACCTTGCAATAAAAAGCTGTCTTACTAATTTAAATCTATTGTAACGCTAAACAAAGTAAAATTGCACGCCGGTTGCGTGTGTGGCCCGGTAGTTGGTGATTTTTAGGCTTTTTATGACAGTTTCAGGGATCGAAAATCTAACGAAGGTCGAGGTTGATTAACGATCCTCGATATGTTTTACAATAAAAACCATCGTAAAGCTAAATATTCAGGACGCTATGAATACCAACAAAATGAAGATCAAGTTTCGTAAGCCGAACTCCCATGATGGTGCCGCGGTGTACAACCTGATCAAGCGCTGCCCGCCGCTGGATACCAACTCTATGTATTGCAACTTGCTGCAGTGTGGCGACTTCGCCGACACCTCGGTTGCAGCCTTTGACGATAAAGGAAAGATGATTGGATTTATCTCCGGTTACAGGCCGCCAGCACGCCGCGAGACGCTGTTTGTCTGGCAGGTGGCTGTCTGTCCGTCTGCACGCGGACAGAAACTGGGTAATCGCATGTTGATGGAATTGGCTGACCGTCTTTCGGACGAAGGTGTCGAGTACATCGAGACCACCATCACGCCGGACAATCAGGCTTCCCAGGCGATGTTTGCGCGGTTCTTCGCTGCGCTCAGCGCACCGGTTGAGAAAAGCGTGAAGTTTGCCAGCGATGACCATTTCGATGGTGCTCATGACGACGAAGTGTTGTATCGCGCAGGGCCGTTCAAGTTGGCCGTAGCGCTGGCGTCATAAGCGAGACTGGAATTAAAGAGCAAGTAATTAACTCAAGCAGGAGTTTGTAATGAGTATTTTTGAGCAGGTTGAATCAGAAGTTCGTTCCTATTGCCGTTCGTTCCCTGTGGTATTCAACCAGGCCCGCGGGGCTGAGCTCACAACTGAAGAGGGTCGTACCTACATCGATTTTCTGGCCGGTGCGGGCACTCTGAACTATGGACATAACCACCCGGAGCTGCGTGAAGCACTGATCGAGTACATCAGCTCTGAGGGGATCACCCACGGTCTGGACATGATGTCTTCTGCAAAGGCTCGCTTCCTTGAGTCTTTCCAGCAGTACATTCTGAAACCGCGTGACATGGACGATTTTCGCGTCATGTTCACCGGCCCGACCGGGACCAACGCTGTTGAAGCCGCCATGAAGCTGGCGCGCAAGGTCAAGGGTCGTCCGACCATCGCTGCGTTTACCAATGGCTTTCACGGTTGCAGCGCCGGTGCGCTGGCAGCCACAGGTAACCAGCACCATCGCGGAGGCATGGGTACATCACTGAACGATGTTTTCCGTCTGCCGTTCGATGGCTACCTGGGTGAAGGTGTTGATACCACCGAGTACTTCGAAAAGCTGCTCGAAGATCCGAGCAGCGGTCTGGATCACCCGGCGGCGGTTATCGTTGAAACCGTGCAGGGCGAAGGTGGCCTCAATGCGGCTAACGCTCAGTGGCTGCGTAACCTGGAAGCGGTATGCCGTCGCCATGACATGCTGCTTATCGTAGATGACATCCAGGCAGGCTGTGGCCGCACCGGGCACTTCTTCAGCTTTGAAGAAGCCGGCATCAAGCCCGACATCGTTACTCTGTCCAAATCGTTGAGCGCCTATGGTCTGCCGTTTGCGGCAGTGACCTATCGTGGCGAGCTGGATATCTGGACTCCGGGTGAACATAACGGCACGTTCCGCGGCAACAACCTGGCATTTGTCACTGCAGCCAAGGCGTTTGAGCTGTTCTGGAGCGATAACGAATTCGCTGAAGAGGTGCAGCAGAAAGCGCGTCACATGCGTGCAGGGCTGGAAAAGCTGATCCGCAACCACGGTCCTTCGACCTTGAAGCTCAAGGGGCGTGGCCTGATGAGCGGTATCGAGTGCCCGGATGGCGATCTGGCCTCTGATGTTATTCGTGAAGCTTTTGATAACGGTCTGGTGATCGAAACCAGCGGCGCACATGACCAGGTGGTTAAGTGCCTGGTGCCGTTGACGATTACCCAGGCGCAGATCGATTTCGGTCTGAACGTGCTTGATCAGGCGTTTGCCAAGGCTGTCGCTGCGCGCGAGAAGAAAGCCTCTTAATTGAGCCCGTTTTCACGAGTTAACCCGTTTTCAAGACAAGGATTTTTGCACAATGATCGTACGTACACTGGCTGAATGCGAAGAGAATGGCCGCAAGATTTATTCAGAAACCGACACCTGGGACAGCACCCGTATGTCGCTGAAGGATGATGGTATGGGCTTTTCCTTCCATATCACCAACATCTACCCGAACTCTGAAACCCATATCTGGTATCAGAACCATTTCGAGACCGTTTACTGTATTAGCGGATCGGGTGAGGTCGAAACCCTGGCGGACGGTAAGATCCACAAGATCGTGCCGGGGACCGTTTACATTCTGAACAAAAACGACGAGCACCTGCTGCGCGGTGGTCCGGAAGGGATGCAGGTTGCCTGCGCTTTCAATCCGCCGCTGAACGGCAAAGAGGTGCATGATGAAAACGGCGTTTACCCGGTTGAAGCGGAGGCGCTTGATGCCTGAATCAGAGAATACTCAGACTGCTCTGCATAGTGTCGAAAAGATAGGCGGTACTTCCATGAGCCGGTTTACCGAGCTCATGGACACGATCCTCATCGGTGACCGGAGTGGCGAGGATCTCTATCAGCGCATCTTTGTGGTTTCCGCGTATGGTGGCATGACCAACCTGTTGCTGGAGCACAAGAAGACCGGGGAACCTGGTGTCTATGGGCGTTTCGCCAACGGCGAACAGGAACAGAGCTGGCACGAATCGCTGGATAAAGTTCGTGACGAGATGCTGGCGATGAACCGCGCACTGTTTGGTGACTCCACCGCCCGGGCCAAGGCTGATGGCTTTATCTCCGAGCGGATTGAGGGCGCCCGCAGTTGCATGGATAACCTGCAGGCGCTTTGCCGCTACGGTCACTTCCAGCTCACCGATCATCTGCTGCGTGTCAGGGAAATGCTCGCCGCTATCGGTGAGACGCACAGCGCGTTCAATACGGTGCTTGCTCTGAACGAGTCGGGTGTTAAAGCTCGATTAGTCGATCTCAGTGGCTGGCATGAGCCGGAGCCGTTGGCGTTCGAAGAGATGCTGACCCGTCATCTGGAAGGGATCGACCTAGCCACCGAGCTGCCGATCGTCACTGGCTATACCCACTGTAAAGAGGGTCTTATGAAGACCTTTGACCGTGGTTACAGCGAGATGACGTTCAGTAAGATCGCGACGCTGACCAATGCCCGCGAGGCGGTGATCCATAAGGAGTTCCATCTGAGCACGGCCGACCCGGGCATCGTTGGACTGGACAATATCGTCACCATCGGTCGTACCAACTATGACGTGGCGGATCAGCTGTCTAACCTCGGTATGGAAGCGATCCACCCGAAAGCGGCAAAAGGTCTGCGAGAGCAGGGTATCGAACTGCGTATCAAGAACGCCTTCGAGCCTGATCACTCGGGTACGCTGATCAGCCAGGACTACTGCAGTGCAGAGCCCTGTGTTGAAATCATCGCCGGTCGCAGTGGTGTGCTGGCGCTGGAGGTGTTTGACCAGGATATGCTGGGCGACATCACCTACGAGATAGAACTGCTGCAGTTGCTCAAAGAGCTCAAGGTCTACGTGATTGCTCGAGATTCAGATGCGAACAGTCAGACCTACTACCTCTCGGGTACTCGCAAGATTATCAATCGCGCGGTGCGCCTGATTGGTGAGAAATACAGCGCAGCAGAGGTTCAGCTGCATCGTGTGGCGATCGTTTCCGCCATTGGGTCCGATATGAAGGTGCCGGGTATTCTGGCGAAAGCGGTATCCGCGCTGTCAGCGGCCGATATCAGCGTGCAGGCGCTGCACCAGTCTGTGCGCCAGGTCGAGATGCAGGCGATTGTCCGCGAGCAGGATTATGAGAATGCGGTGCGCGCACTGCATCATGCCCTGATCGAGAAAGAGGAACACGGCGACGTTATCTGCGCTGCCTGATCCGACTTTTCAGCAGGGATGAACCTGCCAGAAACGAATCGGCCCGCTCGGTATTATCCGGCGGGCCGATTTTTTTGATCCTGTTTCAGATCCGTTCGTCGAAGTCGTAGCTGTCGCTTAGCTGTCTTGCCAGCGCTCGCTCTTCCATCAGGTCTTCAATCTGGCGGCGGCGCTTGCCGTTGTAACGAACGCGTGTCTGTGCGACTTCGTCATCGTCGTTGAGCTGTTCGCTCCAGTCGTCGAGGTCGTCTAATGAATGATCGACACGAATCTTGGTGCCCATCGGCTTTAATCTCACACTTAAGTTAACAGTGCGCAGCAGGGTTGCTGCAACGTTTCAATGGTGAGGCTTTAAACGCCGGATTAACGCCCTTTTGGCTGCCGGAGTTAAGGTGCCTCTGAAACGCGAATATAGAGCAGCATCCGTGAAATCTGAAAATTAAATTTTGCTATCGAAAACTCAAAAAAATGCGCCTTTAAGCTATCAACGAATCTGCCTGCAGGCACTGGCATACGGGCGTTTCAGCCGTTTCTACTTTTCAAAAACATAGGTGCCCGGTGCTTTGCACAGCGGAGCATAACCGGCCTCGGTATTGCCCATCTCCGGAGGTGCTACACGCTCGCTGGAATTCTCTGCCAGCCACTCGCTCCAGGGTTCCCACCAGGAGCCCTCAGAGGCCTCGTTGCGCTCATACCACTGGTCGGCGGATATGTACTTGTCTTCAGGTCTATTCAGCGCCATTCGGTAGCGACGTCGCGGGTGGCCTGGCTCGCTGACGATGCCTGCGTTGTGGCCGCCACTGGTTAATACGAAGGTGAGATCGGTGTTTACCAGACCGTGCAGTTTGTAGACGGAGTGCCAGGGCGCCACATGGTCCTTTTCTGTAGCCACCGAGAAGATCGGCACGCGGATGTCACGCAGGGATACCGGGCCGTCATCGACAATAAAGCGGCCGCTGGCCAGGTCGTTGTGCAGGAACAGCCTGCTCAGGTATTCCGTATGCATTTTGTAAGGCATGCGGGTGGAGTCGGCGTTCCAGGCCATCAGGTCATTCACTGGCGGGCGTTCGCCCAGCCAGTATTCACTGACCATGCGTGACCAGAGCAGGTCATAGGATCGCAGCAGGGTAAAGGCGCCGGACATCTGGGTGGTGTCGAGGTAGCCGCGATCCCACATGATATCTTCCATATAGCTGAGCTGACTCTCGTCGATAAACAGCATCAGCTCGCCCGCCTCGGTGAAGTCGGTCTGCGCGGTAAACAGCGACAGGGTTTTCAGCCGGTTGTCCTCGTCCCTGGCGAGGGCCGCGGCGGTTGTCGCGAGGAGTGTGCCGCCAAGGCAATAGCCTACCGCGTGGATCTGGCGCTCGGGAACGATAGCGTTGATCGCCTTTAGCGCGTCGCGTACACCCCGGTTGATATAGTCTTTCATCGCCATGTCGCGGTCGCTGGCATCCGGGTTATGCCAGGAGATCATAAACACCGTGTGCCCCTTCTCAACCAGGTAGCGCACCATTGAATTGTGTTCCGACAGGTCGAGGATGTAGTACTTCATGATCCAGGCGGGAATGATCAGCACAGGCTCGGCATGCACCTGCTCCGTCTTCGGGCTGTACTGGATCAGCTCGATCAGACGGTTGCGATAGATCACCTGGCCTTCGGTGGTCGCCAGGTTTTCCCCGGCGCAGAATCCCTCACAGGCAGGGCCGCTGCCTGTGGTGTAGTTCTGCACATCTTCCAGCAGGTTTTCCATCCCTTTAAGCAGATTCATGCCGCCGCTTTGAATGGTGCGGTCGATGATCTTCGGATTGGTCAAAGGGAAGTTGGTCGGGGAAAACATGTCCAGCCACTGACGTGCCGCAAACGACACCACGTTTTCGTGATGCCGTGAGACCCCGGGGATGCCGGTCGTTGCGTAGTGCCACCATTGCTCACGCATCAGGAAGCCCTGGGCGATGACGTTAAACGGGAACTTGCCCCAGGCGGGGTCGTTAAAACGGCGGTCCTGCTGCAGAGGTTTGATCAGTGGTGGTGTAGCAGGATCTGTCGCCGCCCGGGCGCTCCAGACCGAGTAGGCGAAATGCTTGCGGGTGAGGTTCTCGGTCAGTTCGCCAAACTTGCCCGGTGAGTGCAGCAGGTGGATCAACCAATCCATATAGGCCAGTGACAGAGAGGCAGGGGAGATGCCCTGGGTGATCCTGCCCTCGAAAGCGTGAATGGCGCGGTCGATGTTGCTTTTCAGCTCATTGAACACTGGCGTTTCCATGCTGAACTCCTATCGTGACGGATATCTGCCGAATGGCGCAGGGCTTCACAGTTTCTGATTCTGGCCCGTGTTCCTCACGGGCTCTGCTCATCCTGATTGCAGATCGTGAATGCGGCAATTGCCTCTGTCAGTGTCCTGACTTTTAGTGACGCTTTTATTGTCCTGGCTCCAGCAAGTGGGTCAGGCGGTCGATCTGTGTCTTTTGCTGCACCTGCACAAGACATAGAATGTAGACTGTTCTAGAGTCAAACGAAACAGGCTGTTTGCATCCTGAAGTGCAGGGAAGGCTCGTAACGGGCAGGAAGCGTGATCGACGCCTGCGCCGGCCAGTTCATCTGCTGCCTGTCAGGGGCTTTGCTCTCAAGGTCAATCTCAAGGTCAATTTCAGGGTCTGCTGCGTGTCTACACGATATCTGAAGCGCTTCTTCAAACCCCGTTCCATCGCTGTATTTGGTGCCTCTGAGCGCGAAGACAGTATGGGCGGTATCGTCTTGCGAAATCTAATCGACAGCGGCTTTGAAGGCCGGCTGATGGCGGTCAACTCCAAGGGCTATGAGCAGGTCAACGGTATCGCCTGTTACTCGGGTGTGGCCGAATTGCCGGAGATGCCCGACCTGGCCATTATCTGTTCACCGCCCGAGGCGGTGGCGGGGATCATCCGCAAGCTTGGCGCCAATATGGTCAAGGCGGCGATGATCCTGACGGGGGGCTTGTCCTTGCACCAGAGCAGCCATGCTCGCTCTCTGCGTGAAGAGGTCCGGGAGGCTGCCGGGCCTTACGGTATTCGCATCCTGGGGCCCGACTGCATGGGTATGCTGGTGCCTGGCTCGAAGATGAACGCCAGTTATTCCCATATCAATATTCTCAAGGGCAAGGTTGCCTACGTGGGCCAGTCGGGTCTGTTGGGCACGGCGATGATCGATTGGGCTAACGGCCAGGAGATCGGTTTCTCCCACTTTCTGACCCTGGGGGATGGCGTCGATGTGGATCTGCCGTCGATCATCGATTACCTGGCTCGTGATCCCTGGACCCACGCCATTCTGGTGCAGATGGACCGGGTGATCGGCGATGCCCGCAGCTTTGTCTCCGCGCTGCGCTCTGCGTCGCGCAACAAGCTTGTGCTGGTGCTCAAATCCAATCTGGTGCTGCAGGAGGATGCGCCGAAGCTGCGCACTCCTGGCATCCCCGATTCCGACGTGGTCTATGACGCGGCGCTTCGCCGTGCCGGTGCGGTACGCGTAGAGAGCGCGGATGAACTGTTCAATGCGCTGGAAACCCTGTCGCGGATGAAGCCCATGCGTGGCGAGCGGCTGGCGCTGCTCTGCAACGGTATGGGGCCGAATGCACTGGCAACCGACCGACTGCTGAAAAATGGTGGGCAGTTGGCGCGGCTGTCCGAGGAGACCGAGCAGCAACTGACCGAGCTGTTGCCGCCGGAGGCGCGGGTCTCGAATCCCGTAGACCTGAATGCTGACGCCAATCCTGAGCGCTTTGCCGAGGTCACGCGGCTGCTGACCAAGGATCCCAACGTGGATGCGGTACTGGTGATCCATGCGCCGACGCGCCTCGCCGATAGTGTGAAGACCGCCGAGCAGGTGATCAGTATCGCCCGCAAAACCCCGCGCAATGTACTGACCTGCTGGATGGGGCGTTACTCCGCCATCGCCGCACGCAACGCCTGTAACGCTGCCGGCATCGCCACCTTTCTGACGCCGGAAGAGGCGATCAACGCCTTCCTGCACATGGTCGACTACCACCGGAATCAGCGGGTTATGCGTCAGACTCCGGCTCCGTTCCTGGGCCAGCTGGTGCCGGGCAGGGAGCAGGCGGCGGCGCTGATCGATGCTGTTCCTCGCGACGAGCGTGATTATCTCACTCATGCCGAAGTCAGCACGCTGCTCAACCTTTATGAGATCCCCACTTCGCGCACCCGCTATGCCGAGGATATTCCGGGCGTGGTGGACTGCGCCCGGCAGATGGGTGGCTCGGTGGCGGTCAAGGCGCTGCATAGCTCCAACGTTTACCCGTTCAGCTACGACGAAACCGGGCATCAGCGCTGGCACGACCTGGCGCTGGATCTTTATTCCATCAGTGAGGTGCGCCACTCCACGACCAAGCTTGCCTACCGGGTGAACGAGCTTTACGGCAACGAGCAGCTGTTCGGCTATGCGGTGCAGCAGATGAAGCGTGGCTTCCAGTCGATGCAGATCAACGTCGGTTTTACCCGCGACCCGGTGTTCGGGCCGCTGATGATTTTCGGCGTGGGCGGGTACACGGTGGACGTACTGGCCGATCGCAACGTGATGTTGCCGCCGCTGAACCTGGCGCTGGCGAAGGAGATGGTCCGCTCTTCTCGTATCTATCGCATCATTGCCGAAAACAGTTACCAGGTTGAGCGTGATGTGGAGCAGATCAGCGGTCTACTGGTCAGCCTGTCCGAGATGCTGGTGGATATACCGCAGCTCAAGGCGCTGGAGATAAACCCGCTGCTGCTCAACAAGCGTGGGCTGTTGGCGGTGGACTATTCCGCTACGGTGGATGAGCCGGGACGCCTCTCCATCAGCCCTTACCCTGAGCACCTGACCGAGCAGATTACCCTCAAGCGCTCGGGGCGGCCCGCGATCTTGCGTGCTGTGCGTGGCGAGGATGAACCTGCGCACCTGGAGTTTTACAACCAGTTAAGCCCGGAATCGATCCGTCTGCGTTACTTCTACAGTCGCGGCGTGCCGACCCATGATGAGCTGGCCAACTGGACGCAGATCGATTACGACCGGGAGATGGCCTTTATCGTTTCCGCGCCGCGCCTGGACGGCAAGGGCTATGAGACGCTGGGCGTGGTCCGGGCGGTGACCGATGCCGATAACGTCCGGGCCGAGTTTTCGGTAGTGATCCGCGATGATCTGCAGGGCGAGGGGTTGGGTATTATCCTGATGTCCAAGACCATCGATTACTGCCGTTCTCGAGGAACGCTGGAGCTGTCTGGCTCGACCCTGGCCAGTAATAAAGGGATGCAGGCACTGGCACGCAAGCTGGGCTTCGATATCAGCTACAACGCCGAAGAGGAGGTGGTCGAGATGAAGATGCAGCTTAACGAACCCACCGAAGACTGGCAGATCTACCGTTTGCAGCAGTAACCGCTGCGCATTACCATAGCGCGCCTGATCATTCAGTCAGGATCGCGCTATGGCTTCCCGCCCCGATAGTTTTCAATCCAGTCCCGCGCCCGGCCCTCAGTCCAGCTCTGCACTGCGCCTGTCGCTGCCGGTGATGTTTGGTTACATACCCCTGGGTATCGCCTTTGGGGTGCTTTTTTCCGACCTGGGTTATCACTGGCTCTGGGCCACCGCCATGGGGCTGTTTATCTATGCCGGCGCCGCCCAGTTTCTCGCCGTTGGCCTGATCGCCAACCACGCCGGTCTGTTCGAGGTATTTGTAGCGATCCTGCTGCTCAATGCCCGTCATCTGGTTTATGGCTTGTCGCTGATCTCGACGCTGGATCTCAAGGGCTGGCGTCGCTGGTATTTGATTTTTGCGCTGACGGACGAGACCTATTCGCTGCTCAGCATCACCCGGTCAGGCTCTCAAAACACACTGCAGCTGCGTATTGCGGCGTTAAACCAGGGTTACTGGGTGTTTGGCTGTACGCTTGGGGCCTGGCTGGGCAGTCGCCTGGATCTGCCGACGCAGGGGGCGGAGTTCGCGCTGCCTGCGCTGTTTACGGTGTTGGCCATTGAGCAATATCGAGCCGTACGGCGCCCGCTGCTGTTTCTGGCGGCTCT
This sequence comes from Marinobacterium lutimaris, assembly GCF_900108065.1. Classification (GTDB taxonomy): domain Bacteria; phylum Pseudomonadota; class Gammaproteobacteria; order Pseudomonadales; family Balneatricaceae; genus Marinobacterium_D; species Marinobacterium_D lutimaris. The sequence continues at coordinate 424,498 of NZ_FNVQ01000001.1, forward strand.
GGCCGTGGCGGGCCTGGCTCTAATGATCAGCGCGGATAATATGCTGATGATCGCGATTCTGTTGGCAGTGTCTTTGTTGTTGATGGCGCGGGGAAGGGAAGCAAGTTAATGGCAGACGGTTATCTTATAGCGTTTATCGCATTGGCCACGCTGGCCACTTTTCTGACCCGGGCGCTGCCTTTTCTACTGCTGTCTAAGCAGGCGGACCACCCGCTTCTGGCTTTTCTTGGACGTTATTTGCCGCCAGTGCTGATGGTCCTGCTTGTGGTTTATGCGCTGAGAACGCCTTTGGTTGAAGGTGACGGACTGGTTCAGTCGCTGGTTGCGCTGACCGTAGTCACTGCGCTGCACCTGCTGGCGCGTAACGCGTTGATCAGTATTCTCGGCGGAACGTTCTGCTACATGTTGCTGGTGCAGTCGCTTATGCCTCTGGGAGGCTAGCAGTCGCGCTGTAACCCTTGATTACAGGGTTTCTGGGCAAAACATTTCGTGCAGCGTGCGGATAATCCGTTTTGCGGTGTCGCCTTCCAGCGAGTAGTAGATGGTCTGTGACGCGCGGCGGGTCTTGACCAGTTCATCTTTACGCAGCACGGCGAGATGTTGGGACAGGGCGCTCTGGCTCAGGTCCAGGCGGCTGTTCAACTCGCTGACTGATAGCTCCTGGCCATCGAGATGGCAGAGAATCAGCAAGCGGCTGTCATTGCCCAATGCTCGCATAAGTTTTGCAGCGCGGCCGGCATTTTCCTTCATCAGGGCCAGCATCTCACTGCTGTCCGCTTGCTCGTCTGCGGGCTGTTTGTTTGCTTGGCTCACGAGTTTATCTCCGTAATTCGAGTCGAGGCTTCTCTTGGATTTTGCAGCTGCAGGATGAAGGGGAATCCTGTAAAGCTGCATGAAAACCTGAACGATAATGATTCCCGATTATACAACAATCGACTTTTCACTCATACCGGCGACTGATAACTATTTAAGCATTATTGATTTCTAATATAGATTAAATATCAGTGCCTTCCAGTGGATGTTCACCTGTATTGTCGCGCGAATACCCCGCTATTCAGCGCGCAGGAGACAGGCTTCAAACCAGCAAAGCCTGCAACAATTGCGCGGCTCTACTTCATCTATGACCGGATTTTTCTGTTATCTATCCTTAACGCGGCGTTGTCTGCGAGGGTCGTTGATACCCTCGGTGATGACGCGGTTGCGACCGGCTCCCTTGGCTTTGTAGAGCGCCTTGTCCGCGCGCTTGATCACGCTGTCGGGCTTTTCATCCGCCAAGCGCCAGGCGACACCGATGCTAATACTGACCTTTACCTGCTCGGTGGCAGCACCGGTTTCCTCACGTGTCTTGCGTCCTCTGCGGTCGTTGCGCGGACGCTGCGGCGCGCGCACCTTCATGGGATAGTCCGCGACGCGCTGGCGCACGGTATCCAGGGCCGAAACGACCTCCTCCTCACGCTGGCCCCTGAATACGATGGTGAACTCCTCGCCGCCATAGCGGAAAAGGGAACCGCCGGCTGTCACCTTGTTAAGCTGCGCCGCGACCATACGCAGAACCTGGTCGCCGACATCATGGCCGTAGGTGTCGTTGAACTGCTTGAAGTGATCGATATCCAGCATGGCGATACTGTAATGACGACCGAGATTGCTCAGATGATGCTCCAGCGCGCGGCGGGCCGGGACGCCGGTCAGGGTGTCGACAAAGGCCATGGCGTAGATGTGCATAACGACCGCGCAGACACAAAGAAGCCCTGCGCTTGCCAGGAACAGCATGCCAAGCAGGGGCTCCTTCATTGTGTGCAGCGCCAGCAGCTGGGCGAGCAGGCTGCCGAACATGGCAACTTCGTCAATGGTGCGGCGGGTCAGTGTCAGCACCAGGTAGAGCGCCAGTATCGGCAGGGATAACCAGAAGATTGCGCGCGTCAGCATGGAGTGCTCGGCTACCACTTCCAGAAACGCGCTGGGTAGTCTTGGCAGCCACAGGGCCAGTTGTTGCGGATATTGCCAGGCAAGCAGCAGCAGACCGAAGGGGAGCAGTAATCCGCCCCATTGCAGAAGCCCGCGGCGGCTGAGAATAGCGCTGTCTCGCGGTATCAGTAACCAGGCATAAACCAGTGGTAGTAGCAGGCTGATGCCGCTGAACAGAACATAGGCGTCCGGGTTGTCGAGGCCTCGGTCGCTGGCGGCTCCGAGTAGCAGGGCGCTGCAGCCAAGGGCGACGGACGCCAGCGCTATGCGGCCGCGTTTGAAACCGCTGGCCAGAAGCAGAGCGCATAACGCCATCAGCAGGGGAAGGCCTTCGAGCAGGCGTTCCTGTACCGGATCTGCCCGCTGGGCAAGTGGATAGATTACCCAGGGCAGGGCGATCAGCAGCAGCGGCAGCAATAGGCGAAGGTAGCGGAACACCGGAGTCATATTCCTCGGAGCGGTATGGGAGGATTGTAGCACGACGGCGACAACTACATAGATTCTCCATCATGGCGGGTGTAGTGGAAGTAGCGGATTCAACGATTCATTGTTTGAGCTCACTCCCCCTCGGATCTTTGCTGAGTTCAGGGGCGAGAAAATTGCCAGCGGGCGCTATGCTTAAATCGGCAGGCGGGCCTGCCTGGTCGGCGCGAAGAAAAGGAGAGAGTTGATGTTCAGCAAGCTGCTGGTCGATATAGACGAACAGAGGGAGCATCTCGAAATGCTCGAGAAGGCCGTCAGGTTAAGTGGCAAAGAGGGGCATCTTGAACTTTTCTGTTGTGCCTACCAGCCCTTTATAAAGGGCGCCGGCGTCTTCAGCGAAGAGGCAGAGAAGCGTTCCCGTCACGCTTATATGGTGCAATGTGAAGGACGTCTCGATCATCTGGCCGAGCGCATACGTATCGACCCCCAGCGCATAGGGACCGATATCGCCTGGGATGACGACGGTGCCCATGCTCTGCTGCGTAAGCGCGAGCGCTTCGGGGCGGATCTGGTGATCTATCCGGTTGCGCCTCAATCCACACTATTACATCACCTGCTGGCGCCCGAGGACTGGAAGATATTACGAGAGTGTCCGGTGCCTTTGCTGATCAGTCGTGACAGGGTCTGGCCAACTCATCCACGAATAGCCGTCGCCATAGACCCGTTTCATAGCCGCAATGAGCCTGCATCGCTGGACGCGAAATTAATGCAGATAGCGGAAGCTCTGTCGCTGGAGCTGGAGGCCGAGCTGCACGTACTGCATACCTACACCACACTGCCGGAGAGCGCTGTATTTGATGAACACCAGGTAACGGACTTCGGCTATCTGCAGAAGAAAGTGGTCGAGGAGCATCAGCAGCGGATGGCGACCTTGCTGGCGCCCTGGAGCGATATGGCTGGCGCCCCGGAGGTTCATCTGCTGGAGGGGGAGCTACATCAGTTGGTGCCGCAGTTCTGCAAGGAGCAGGATGTGGATCTGCTGATTATGGGCAGTGTGCCGAGAGGTGCGCTCGAGCGCCTGCTGTTGGGCAGCAGCGCCGAGCGTATCCTGGACCGGGTCAGCTGTGATCTGATGGTGATCAAGCCGGACTGAGCTGCTTAGAAGTCGAAGTCTGCCCACACCGGCGCATGGTCAGACGGCTTTTCCATACCGCGGATCTCATAATCGATCCCCGCTTCCTGGCAGCTGTTCAGCATCGCAGGCGTTGCCATGATCGCATCGATACGCAGGCCACGCTTGGGATCATCGTCAAAACCGCGGCTGCGGTAGTCAAACCAGCTGAACAGATCGTCCCGTTGCGGGTGGCAGTGGCGGTAAGTGTCGGCCAGGCCCCAGTCATACAGGCGCTGCAGCCATTCGCGCTCTTCCGGCTGAAAACTTGTCTTACCGGTTTTAAGCCAGCGCTTGCGGTTTTGCTCACCGATACCGATATCGATATCTGCCGGCGAGATATTCAGATCTCCCATCACGACCAGGGGCTGGGTCGGGTCGCAATGCTCAGTCAGGTGGGTCAGGAGATCGGCATAGAAACGACGCTTGGCCGGAAACTTGGTTTCATGGGCGATGTTCTCTCCCTGAGGGAAGTAACCGTTGATGACGGTAAAGCGGTTGCCCGCCTCGCTCTCATACTCCCCGATGATCAGGCGACGCTGGGCGCCGTCCTCGTCAGAGATAAAGCCTTTCTGTACCGATAGCGGCGGTTTCTTGGATACCAGGCAAACGCCGTAATGGGTTTTCTGGCCGAAATACTCCACGTGGTAACCCAGTGACTCGATCATATCGACCGGAAACTGATCGTCAGCCACTTTGCTTTCCTGAATACCGATCACGTCCGGTGAGTGGCGCTCGATCAGCGCTTCCAGCTGATGCTGGCGGGCGCGAATACCGTTGACGTTGAATGAGACTAATTTGGTCACTGCGGATCTCCCTTGGATCGAGGCTGACGTGGAAGCGGTGGATACTAACAAAATTGTGGCGCCGGGGCGGCTAATGGGTTGATAGATTATGTTTATCTGCTGTGTTTGTCCGTTCAATTGGCCTCTATGGGGTGAACCGGTTAAGGTTGCGCAATTGGATGGAAACTATCAGCGAATCGGGAGTAACGAGCGTGTCTGATTTTGATTACGATCTTTTTGTCATAGGTGCCGGCTCCGGCGGTGTACGTGCCGGGCGTATGGCTGCGGGCCGTGGTGTTAAAGTGGCCATAGCGGAAGATCTTTACCTGGGGGGCACCTGTGTCAATGTGGGCTGTGTGCCGAAGAAGCTCTACGTTTACGCCTCCCATTACGCAGACGGTTTCCATGAGGCCAAGGGGTTCGGTCTCAACGCCGGTGACGTAAAGTTCGACTGGCCGACCCTGAGAGATAACAAAAAGTCAGAAATTGCCCGGCTGAACGGCATTTACGGCAATATGCTGCGCAACTCCGGTTGTGACCTGATCGATGGCCGCGCCGTGATCACCGGGCCGAACAGCGTCGAGGTGGCGGGCAAGACCTACACTGCAGAGCGTATTCTGGTCGCCACTGGTGGCTGGCCGTTCGTGCCGGAGTTTCCGGGCAGTGAGCATGTGATCAGCTCCAACGAGGTGTTCGATCTGGAGTCTTTCCCCAAGAAAGTGATCGTGGTTGGCGGCGGCTACATCGCGGTCGAGTTTGCCGGCATCTTTGCTGGCCTCGGGACCGAGACCGAACTGCTGTATCGTGGCGATATGATCCTGCGTGGCTTTGATGAAGAGATTCGCCAGTTCACCGCCAAAGAGATCGCCAAGAAGGGGGTTAACCTTTCGCTCAACACTAATGTGGTGCGCATCGATAAGCAGGCCGATGGCTCGTTACTGGTCGAGCTGACCGACGGTCGCAGGGTTGAAGCGGATCAGGTTCTCTATGCTACCGGCCGTACGCCCAAGACCCAGGGGCTGGGGCTGGAAGAGGTTGGCGTGACGCTGGCTGATAACGGTGCGATCAAGGTCAATGAAAACTTCCAGAGCTCGGTGCCGTCGATCTACGCGATCGGTGATGTAATCGACCGGGTGCAGTTGACCCCGGTTGCCCTCGCCGAGGGGATGGCGCTGGTGCGTCACCTGTATGCCGAAGGCAGCGCCAAGGTGGATTACGAGTTGATCCCTACCGCCGTGTTCTGCCAGCCGAACATTGGTACCGTCGGTATTACCGAAGAGCAGGCGCGCGAGCGTTACGCCGAGATCGAGGTGTACAGCTCGGAGTTTCGTGCCATGAAACACACCCTGAGCGGCAGCGATGAGCGCACCCTGATGAAGCTGATCGTGGATAAAGCCAGTGACAGGGTTGTGGGTGTGCATATGGTCGGCGACGAGGCCGGAGAGATCATTCAGGGGATCGCCGTTGCATTGAAAGCCGGTGCCACCAAAGCGGTATTCGACAGCACCATCGGTATTCACCCCACCGCGGCTGAAGAGTTTGTCACCATGCGTCAGCCTACACGCAACTGAGCGATTCTCTGACGCGGACAAAGAAAACGCCAGCTTTGATAGCTGGCGTTTCTGCTTCTGCTGCGATGCTGGAGCTATCGCAACGGTAACGGCTGATCAGGCCCGGTCGATACTTGCTGTCTGTTGCAGAACAACCTGGTTGCGCCCCTGTTCTTTGGCCCGATAGAGCGCGCTGTCGGCGCGTTCGATCAATGTTTGAGTGGAATCTCCCGACGCATAAGTGGCGACACCAAAGGATGCTGTGATCGAACTGATCACATTGCCGGAGCTTTTCTGGCGAATGCGAATCGCCTCAATGCGTCGGCGAAGCTCCTCGGCCAGCTGCTCAGAGTCTGTCAGGCTGGCGCCAGGCATCAGCACCGCAAACTCCTCGCCGCCAAAACGTACAGGAATCAGCGGCTCCACGCATTTTTCCTTGAGGATGCGGCCGACATACTGCAGCACCTTATCGCCCATGAGATGGCCGTAGGTATCGTTGAAGTGTTTGAAGTGGTCCACATCGACGAGGATCATCGAAAAACCGGCAGGCAGATCGAGGTCGATCAGCTGGTTGATTTCCGTATCGAATACCCGGCGGTTGTAAAGGCCGGTGAGGACATCCATGCGGGCATCCTGACGGGTCTTGGTCAGCTCCTGGCGGAGCTGCTCAATCTCTTTTTGCGCCGCATCGATTTTCCGCTGGAAGCGCCGCGTGGATTCGTTGATCGCCTCGGTATTGGTGGCCAGCTCCTGAATGATCGAATCCAGTGACATGGCTGAGTCGGGATCTTCTCGAGAAGCCTGCAGCGCCGCAAAACTTTTGCGCAGCTGGTCCGAATAAGTATCTGCATCGCCCGCAACCGTGCCGGCTTGATCCTGCAGCATGGAGGTCAGTTTCAGTAGCCCTGTTAAAACCTCGCTGTTGCCTCCGGCAGTGTCGTTTTCCGCCAGGTGGTTCTGATACAGCTGTTCGCTGAGCAGGTTGGGGCAGGTGCCGTAGGTGTTCAGAGTAGTATCCAGTGCGGCATTAAGCGCCGGCACCTTTTTCGAGACGTAGGTGTACCAGAGAGCGTAGTTCAGCGGGTTGGGAGGAATGTTGTTGCGTACCATCAGCGGCAGCGCCTCGCGCAGATAGGCGGTGGCCTGGTTGGGCGCTTCGGTGTATTTCATTGCGGCTATCTCTCCTTCCTCGCTGGAATGCAACGCTAGGTTTACCTCTGGGATCAGGCCGGCAGCCAGACCCTCAGCTCACGGAACCAGTCCTGGCTGTTTAACTGCTCATGAAGCTGCAGTTCCAGGCTTTTTGCCTCAATTCCAATCTGCCTTAGAAGCTCGTGCATGTCAGTGGTTGCGCGCAGTTCAAGGTCAATATACTCAGGATGATAATAAAGTATCAGCTCATATTCAGGTGTTTCTCCCGTAATTCTGCTGATCGCGGCATCAAGATGATGCTCTATCTCCGCTCTTGGCGGCATGGCAGGCAGGCTGTCATCGTGATAAGGCTGGTCGTCATAGGTGTCGATGTGGACGATGACATGGCCAATATCGTCGAAACGATCTTTCAGTTTCAGTACCGCAACATCGCCGATATAGTGCCCCTCGGCCGCGCTGAGGTGAGGGTCTACCTGAAGATGCATCTCCAGCTGGCTCTGGCTGCCCATCTGACGGCTTTTGAAGCTGTGTACGCTTACCACCCCTTCAACGGCCAGCGTTGTCGCTCTGAGCTCTTTCACGCGCTCTTCGGGTAGCGCGGTATCGACCAGTTCAGTGACGCTACGGGCGACAAGATCCCAGCCGATCTTGCCGATCAATACTGCCACCACCACGGCGGCCAGGGCATCCAGCCACCAGATGCCCATCATGGCGCCGGCAAGAGCGATCAGGACCACGACAGAGGAGAGTGCGTCGGAGCGACTGTGCCAGGCGTTGGCGATAATCAGGTCTGACTTCAACGCCTTACCGATTTTCAGCGTGTAGCGGAATATCCATTCCTTGCCCACTATGGAAATAGCCGCAGCGCCCAGCGCCAGCCAGCCCGGTGGCGATGGCTGGGTGTCCGCTAGCAGGCGCATCACGCTTTCATAGGCGATCAGGGCGCCAACCGCGGCAAGGATGACTCCGAGTACTACCGTACCTATGGTTTCGAAGCGGCCATGGCCCCAGGGGTGATTCCGGTCGGGCGCCTGATGAGAGAGGCGCAGCACGACGATAACGATAATGTCGGTGAATAGATCGGAGAGAGAGTGGACGCCATCGGCAACCAGGGCTGCGGAGCTGGCCAGCAGGCCGACAACGATCTTGAGGATCCCCAGCGCCAGGTCAAGAACCGAACCGATCAAGGTGACCTTCTCGGCGGCCTTGCGGCGTTGATCCAACTGTTCCTGCATCGTCGGCTTCCCTATGGCGGCGTAGGCGGCAATATTACCCTGCTTTCCACACAGGGGCCAGTTGGCGCGTTGCCTGTGAACTATTACGAAAAAAACGAGTTTCGGGCCTTGACACTGTGCTTTTTGAATGTCGGGAATGTGACAATACTGAACAGTAGACAGAGCGTCGCAGATATGCCGGAAAGCGACCAGGTTGATTTGTGTTTATTATTATAAGTTGTTGTTATTTAAAGGATAAAAACAACTGGTTAAAAAATGATCAATCTGTGTGAGGCGACGGCATAGCGGGTGGTTGATGGGTATTTTGTGGCACTTTTCACAGTCTTATCCACAACAGATGTGGGTAGTGTCAGCCAGCCCCCATGGTTACTGAAGTGTTCCAGTTTTGTTAACAAAATTTTACGCTGTGGATTGCGCTATCGAAGCGGCTGAATCCAATCACAGACGAATAATTCAAATCGTTTGTTTCTAAAAGCAGATTGCCGTTATCCTCGTCCGGATAAGTCGTTTTTAAGCTCCGGGGAATGCCATGGATGTCGAATCGCTGGGAAAGTTGCTGCTCCCGTTTGCTCTGTTTCTGATGATGCTGGGCGTTGGTATAACGCTGGAGTGGCGTGATCTGGCGCGGGTGTTCCGTCAGGATGGCCGGGTGCTGCTTGCGGGCTTGACGGGCCAGATGCTGCTGTTGCCCTGTATCGGCGTTATTCTTTGTCTTGTGCTGCAGTTGCCTCCACTGGTGGCGGCGGCTCTGATGATCGTTACCCTCGCTCCTGGCGGTGTGACTTCCAATATGATCACCCTGGTAGCACGTGGTGACACGGCGCTGTCGGTGGCGTTGACGGCGGTGGGTAGCCTGATCACGCCTTTTACCTTGCCTTTGCTGACGGCGCTGGTGCTGAATTATGCGGCGCTCGGCATGGATCTGGGCGCTTTTCCCATCCTTCCCTCCATATTCAAGCTGGCGACCGTCACGCTGCTACCCGTCATTCTGGGTGTTTGTCTGAGAGCACGATTCCCGGCGATCTGCCAGACGCTCTACCCCTGGGTGAAGGGGCTGGCAGTACTGGGCTTTCTGGCGATGGTGGCGGTGGTGGTGCTGGCAAACCGTGAGCGTCTGCCGGCATTGATGCAGAGTTATGCCCATGTGGCGTTATTGCTTTCTATGCTGGCGATGGCGGCAGGTGCCGGCCTGGGATGGTTCCTGGGGGCCCCGGGGAGGGTTCGGCTTACGCTGGCCGTAGAGGTCGGCATTCAGAATGCGGGTACCGCCCTGATGGTTACAGGCGCGATGCTGGGCAGTGCCGAAATGTCCGCCGTGGTGCTGATCTACGGGGTGGTGATGCAGTTGCCCGCGGCGCTGTTGATGCTGTACCGGAACCTGCCGCTGAGGCGAGCAGGCGCCGCGGCAGGCTGAACGGGCTGTTTTCCAGGCTTAGGGGCGGGAAATAACCAGATCAGTCTGCAGTAGAGCTCTGTGCCGCGTCGTGGAGGGCTAGTCGATGCCGAGGTACTTGTGGGTCTGCATGCTCAGGTACCAACGAGGATGCGCCATGCAGTAGTCAACGCAGCGACGGGTGTTGGTTTCCTGCAACGGGCCATCCATCGGCTGCAGATAGAAGTGCTCAAAGTCGAGCTCTTCAAAGCGTTCCGGTGGCGCCAGAGACTGGGGATAAACCAGTTTAAGCTCGTTACCTTGAGTCACCACTATCTCCGTGTCTGCCTTGGGGCTGACACAGATCCAGTCGATCCCTTCGGGAAGAGGGCGGGTGCCGTTGGTCTCTATGGCAATCTCAAAGCCCAGACGGTGCAGCTCATCGATGAGTGCGCGGTCCAGCTGCAGGGCGGGTTCGCCGCCTGTGCAGACCACGTAGGGATTTCCCTGGCCAAGATCCGGCCATAGACTGGCGATGCGCTCTGCCAGGGCACTGGCGTCAGCGAATTTACCACCGCCCTGGCCGCCCGTGCCGACGAAAGCGGTATCACAAAAATCGCAGATCGCGCTGGCGCGATCCTTTTCCCTTCCGCTCCATAGATTGCAGCCGGAAAAGCGACAGAACACCGCAGGGCGGCCGCTCTGTGCGCCTTCGCCCTGAAGGGTGTAGAACATCTCGTAAACGCTGTACATCGCCTTAGCGCTCCAGCTCGCCGCCAAAGGCTGCCAGCAGTTGCGGGAACAGGCGGGTGTACTCCAGGCCCAGCTGAGTCACGTCCGCATCCAGGGCGGCCAGTTCCTCTTCGGGAGCCTGCTCTTCAAGCTGGTCGCGGTACTCGTCGGTCAGCTTAAGGCGATGCAGGGTCAGGTCGTCGTGCAGAACCATGCGCAACTGCTGCTCCCAGCAGAGTGCCAGTTTGCTCACTTCCATGCCGCCTTCGATATGGGCGCGAATCTCGCTGCTGGTGAGGTCCTGTCCCTTCACCTTGATGACACCGCCTTCATCCGCCAGCGTATCTTTGATTTCGCACTCCTGCTCCAGATCTATGCCTGCCGGCAGGTCGTGGTTGCCCATGACCCAGCCTGAGAGTGTGGCTCCCGGTGAGTCCTGGACCTCAGGTAGACGAACGCGCAGTGAGCCCAGAGCCTCACGCAGCTCGCTGAGCAGTTGTTCGGCCTTGGTAATAGAGGAGGCGTCGACGGCGATCCAGCCATGTTCGGCAGAGATCAGTGCGTGAGTTGGACGGCGGCGGGTAAAGGCGCGCGGCAGCAGTTCGAAGGTGACTTCCTCCTTCAACTGGGCGCGTTCCTTGCGGAACACCTTGCGGTCCTCCTCCTGCTCGATCTGCTCGACCTTTTCGTTCAGGGCGTCGCGTACCACGCTGCCGGGGAGGATGCGCTCCTCCTGCTGCAGGCACACAAGCAGATAGCCGGTGCTGGCGAATACCGGGCTTTCGGTCAGTCCGTAGGTGGGCGAGGTCCAGCCGGTGCGTTTCTGCTCGTGGCGGCTACAGGGCGTGAAGGGCTTGGCGAGAAGCGCCTGCTCCAGCTTTTCAGCATCGAAGTCGGTATCGGGAGTGAAGCGGTACCATACCGCGTTCTTGAACCAGAGCATTGCGCCTCCTGTCGGGGTTCAAAGGGATTGAAGCGAAGGCGCGCATTATTGAGTGGCTCTGCCTCAGATGCAAGGGGAGAGGAGGCTCAGGCCCCCTCGTAGGCCAGCAGGGTATAGACCGGCACGCCCGCTTCCTGGATCAGAGCGGAGCCTTTCAGGTCAGGCAGGTCGATCAGAGCAGCAGCCTCAACGACTTCAGCACCGAGCTTTTTGATCAGAGTGCAGGCCGCGAGAATAGTGCCGCCGGTGGCGATCAGATCATCGAACAACAGTACGCGATCACCAGCGCCGACCGAGTCGGACTGCATCTCGACGGCGGCGCTGCCGTACTCAAGCTTGTATTCCTGATGGATGGTGTCGCCGGGCAGCTTGCCTTTTTTACGTACCAGTACCAGCGGCAGGTTAAGCTGATGAGCGAGGATAGAACCAAACAGGAAACCGCGCGCATCGATACAGGCGATATGGGTGATCCCTGTATCCACGTAACGGTGGATAAAGGCGTCGGCAACCATGCGCAGTGCGCGCGGGTCTTTGAATATCGGGGTGATATCGCGAAACAGAACGCCAGGTTCAGGCCAGTCCGGAAGCGAACGGATAACGGATTTGACGTAAAACTCGTCGTACGACATGGGAAAGGCTCCTCGGCTTCAGGGCTTGCTGTTGATCTAACTCAATGTGCGGGGGAAGGTGAAGGTGTCTAATGGACAACGTTGGGTTACACATTGAGATGGCTACTTCATTGTGCAACTGTTCTGGCGCTTATCCCTGTGGATAAGCGCCTTTTTTATGTTCAGTCGCTGGGTGTCAGCCGCGCTGGGAGTTGCTGTCGGATTCTTCAAACGGGTTGCACTCGCCGGCCAGGTCATACAGCTCGGACAGGTTGCAGAGCTCAATCTCTTTGCCGTCAACGCGGATTAGGGACATCGCCTGGAAGCGGGTGAAGATACGGCTGACCGTTTCAACCGCGAGGCCCAGGTAGTTGCCGATCTCGTTGCGTGACATGGAGAGACGGAACTGAGACGGAGAGTAACCACGGGCACGGAAGCGGGTGGACAGCTTGATCAGGAAGGTAGCCACGCGCTGTTCGGCGTTCTTTTTCGACAGCAGCATCATCATTTGCTGATCGTCACGCAGCTCCTTGCTCATGGTGCGCAGCATCTGACGACGCAGTTCCGGCATCTGTCCGGCCAGGTCATCCAGGCGCTCAAACGGGATCTCGCAGACCGTAGTGGTTTCCAGCACCTTGGCAGAGACAGGGTAGGTCACGCCGTCAACGCCACTCATGCCGACCAGTTCGCCGGGGAAGTAGAAACCGGTAATCTGCTCTTCACCCTCGTTGGTCAGGGTATAGCTCTTGATGGTGCCCGCACGTACGGCGTAAACCGTTGTAAAGGTCTCTCCCTGGTGGAACAGGTGCTCACCCTTTTTGATTGGGCGGCTTTTCTCGATGATGTTATCGAGCCGTTCCATTTCCGTCATATTCAACGAAACCGGTAGGCACAGCGAGCTCAGGCTGCAGGTGTTGCAGTGGACCTGATGCAGGCTGCGCAGTTTACCTTCACAATTTTGATCACCCATGGGGCATTCCCTTTTTCGAGGTGGCTTTGGTCACTATCAAGCCAAGCGGCTAATGTCGCATTATGTAACATTTGACGCTTGGCTTGAAGTGACCACCTAAATGATCCTGGAGTAGCGGCGGGTTGCTGTTTCCTGTGGAATGTAGGCGTCGTACGCCATGCAGATCCGGCGGATAAGCAGGCGGCCCGCGTCTGTAACGCGGATCAGATCGGCGTTCAAGCTGATCAGGCCGTCTTCCGCGAACTGCCCCAGGCTTTCCAGTTCCTTCTGGAAATAGTGGCTGAAGCTTATACCAAAGTCTGATTCGATTTGGGCCGGCTTCAGCTCGAAATGACAGATAAGCTGGGTAATGACTGCGCGACGGATATGGTCGTCAGTCGTTAATTTAACGCCCCGGCGCACCGCGTTGCCACGATCAGCAACGGCCTGGCTGTAGGCGCTGATCTCGTGCTCATTCTGATAGTAGACGTCCCCAATCTGGCTGATTGCCGACACGCCCATGGCGACCAGGTCACAGTCTGAATGGGTGGTATAGCCCTGGAAGTTGCGGTGCAGGTGTCCGTTTGCCTGTGCCAGCGCCAGTTCATCGTTTGGCTTGGCAAAATGATCCATGCCGATATACACGTAGCCTGCAGCCAGCAGTTTCTCGATAGTACTCTGCAGAATATCGAGCTTGGTTTCCGGGCTGGGTAGATGTTCCGCCTGGATATGCCGCTGGGAGCGGAACCGGTCCGGCAAGTGGGCGTAGTTGAATACGGAGAGCCGGTCCGGTGACATTTCTATCACTGAATCCAGAGTGGCGTTGAACCCATCCAGGGTCTGGTGTGGCAGGCCGTAAATCAGGTCCATGTTGATCGACTTGAAGCCGAGCTCGCGCGAGGTGTGGAGCACCCGCAACGTCTGCTCGGTGGGCTGAATACGGTTGACCGCCTCCTGAACTTGCGGGTCCAGGTCCTGTACGCCAAGACTGATGCGGTTAAAGCCGATTTCGCGAAGGACCTGCAGGCTGGTGTCCTGGGCTTCACGGGGGTCTACCTCGATAGAGTAGTCGCCCTTATCGTCATCGCGCAGATTAAAGTTACTGCGCAGATGCGTCATCAGGTCACGCATCTGCTGATCGGAAATAAAGGTGGGCGTGCCGCCGCCCCAATGCAGCTGATTGACCTGGCGATCGCCGCTATACCAGCGGGACAGCTGCTCCATCTCCTGATAAACGGTATCGAGGTAGGGTTGAGCCTTGTCACGACGTCGTGTGATTACCTTGTTGCAGGCGCAGTAATAGCAGACGTGCTCACAGAACGGGATATGCACGTAGAGTGACAGCGGACTGCTCTGGTCGGCGCTGCTGCGGCCGGCTTCAACCAGCTCAGTGGCGGACAGCTCTGGGTCGAACTGAAGCGCCGTCGGGTAAGAGGTGTATCTCGGCCCGGACAGGTCGTAGCGGCGAATGAGATCAAGATCCCACTGAATGCGGTTTGTGCTGCTCACTTCGGTTCAATCCTCGTAAAACGTTGGCGCCGGGCGCAAGTATATCAGCCCGTTTTGTGTATCACTTGACCGACATCAATGGCCAGTCAGTGCGCTAAGGGGAAGGGTGTAAACCCCGAAGAGTATGATCAGCATCCCAGCGCCCCTGCGCACGCCTTTACGCTGCATCAATGCGCGTACCTGCTGAGCCAGAACGCCGGTTGTCAGCATGGCGGGGAGGGTACCCAGGCCAAAACCTATCATCAGTAACGCGCTGTCATACCAGTGACCCGCGGCAGATGACCAGATCAGCGTGGAATAGACCAGCCCGCAGGGTAGCCAGCCCCAGAGTCCACCCAGAAGCAGGGCTTTCGGCAGAGTGTCCGCGGGCAATAGTCGTGAGGCCAGCGGGCGCAGGTAGCGCCAGAGCACTCCGCCGGCACGTTCGAGCCGCGTTAGTATCTGCCACCACTGGGCCACATAAAGTCCCATCAGTATCAGCAGCACACCTGCCAGCGTTCTCAGCAGTATTCCTACGCCGCCGCTGCTGAGCTGATAGCCGAGCAGGCCGATCAGGGCGCCGGCAACTGCGTAGCTCGAAATACGTCCGATGTTATAGGCGATAACCAGGGGGATGCCGCGACGGCTGTCATCCTGGCTCATGCTGACGCTGGCGGCAATTCCGCCGCACATGCCGACACAGTGAGTGGCACCGAGCAGGCCGATCAGAATCGCCATGGAGAACTCGAGAGATTCAGGCACCATCGCTTTTCGTGTCGCTGTTCCGCCCCTGCTCGCGAGTGCTGTTTTTAGCGTCGTCAGGAATCAGGTCCGCATCATCATCGTAGAGAATTTTGTGTGCGGGGGATTCAAGGTCATCAAACTGGCCGGAATTGACGCTCCAGAAAAAGGCCCAGATTCCGATAGAGGCCAGGATGATCGCGATAGGGATCAGCAGGTAGATGATGCTCATAGGTAACTCCGGATTAGTGCCTGCTTTTGCGTGGTGCCCGGCTGAGCCTTAGCGCGTTGCCGACAACGACCAGCGAACTCGCCGACATGCCGATGGCGGCCATGTAGGGCGGGATAAACCCGGTAGCTGCCAGGGGCAGGGCCAGAAGATTGTAGCAGGCGGCCCAGGCCAGGTTCTCACGGATGATCGTGCGGGTCTTACGGGCCAGGCGTACCGCATCGCTGAGGCGTTGCAGGTCATTGGCGATAAGCACCGCATCGGCGTTTGTCTTGGCAAGATCGGTAGCGCCGGCCATAGCTACGGAGGCGCGTGCTCCAGCTAGGGCGGGGATATCGTTAATGCCGTCGCCGACCATGATGACGTCGGCGCCCTGTTGGTCCAGCTCGTTAAGGAACGCGAGTTTCTGCTCTGGCCTCACGCCTTTTTTAAGGGTTTCGATACCGAGCTTTGCGGCGACCTCGTCGGCGGCCAGAGAAGCGTCGCCGGTGAGCATGACGCAGCTGAGCCCCAGTTGCTTGAGTTCAGCGATCACCCGGGCGGCTTCCGGTCGGATCTGATCGTCGAGCTGGAACCAGCCCAGAGCCTCACCCTCAGTACAGAGCAGCAGCCAGAGGCCACGTTCGTCCGGTTGCTCTGGCGCGGACTTGCCGGTGATCTCTGCGGCGAAAGCCGGTTTGCCTATGCGGTAGCCTCTGCCGTCTATCCAGCCCTCCAGGCCCTGTCCGAGATGATTTTTCACCTCGTTTGCCTGATAGCCGCCGAAGGCGGAAAACGCCTGGGCGATCGGATGCTCTGAAGCCGATTCCAGAGCGGCGGCGAGTCGCAGCAGCTCTTTATTGGTTGTCGCGCCAAGAGAGTGGGTGGAGCGAATCTGCAGGTTGCCTTCGGTCAGTGTGCCCGTTTTGTCGAAAACGACGTGGGTCGCGGTGGCAAAGCTTTCCAGTAAATGGCCGCGGCTGATCAGCAGGCCGCTGGCGCGCAGTGTGCCTGTCGCGGCGGTCAGCGCCGTTGGGGTTGCCAGGGAGAGTGCGCAGGGACAGGTAACCACCAGTACCGACAGGGTGATCCAGAACGCATCCTCCGGACGGATAAACCACCAGCTGGTGGCAACGATTACAGCGGTGACCAGCGTTGCAGCCACAAAATAGCGGGCGACCCTGTCGGCAAGCCGGGCTACCGCCGGCTTCTCGGCCTGGGCGCGATCCAGCATGCGGACGATGGTGGACAGGCGCGATTCGCTGCCGGTCTCGGTAACGCGGACCTCAACGGCATGTTCCACATTCTGCGTACCGCCGACGACGGCATCGTCGACGCTGCGTGCCTGCGGCAGGTACTCGCCGGTCAGGGCTGATTCGTCCACCGATGTGGTGCCGCGGACGATGATGCCGTCGCAGGGGATGGTGTGTCCGGGTTTTACCAGTACCCGGTCGTCGCGTTTTAGCTGGGTTGCCGGTACCAGTTGCTCTTCGCCGTCGATCAGGCGCAGTGCACTGGTGGGGAGCAGGTTAAGCAGGGCGTTGCCGGCCCGACCGGTACGATGGCGTGCCTGCATCTCCATAAAACGCCCGACCAGCAGGAAAAAGGTGAACATGCTGACCGAGTCATAATAGACATCGCCGGTGCCGGTGATCGTGGCCCAGACACTGGCCAGGTAGGCACAGATAATAGCGATGGATACCGGCACATCCATGCTGAGCTGACGTGTGCGTATATCTCGCAGCGCTGCCTTATAGAATGGCAGCGCCGCATACAGTGCTACCGGCGTGGCAAGCACGAATGAGGCCCAGCGAATAAAATCGACGAAGCGGCCCTCCATTGAGGAACTCATGTCGCCGGCATAGAGTGCAGCAGCCAGCATCATCACCTGCATGGTGAAGACGCCTGCCACGCCGAGTCGACGTATGGCGCGCTTTTTCTCCTGTTCGAGCAGGGCTTCTTCACGGTTTGGCTGATAAGGGTGAGCCTGATAACCGATGCGATCAAATTCACCCAGCAGCGAGCTCAGCGGGGTCTGTTCGGGATCCCAGCACAGGCGTGCACGGTGGGTCGTCAGGTTGACGCTGATCTGGCTGACGCCGGGCTGTTTTTCAAGGTGGTGTTCGAGCAACCATATACAGGCAGCGCAGGTGATCCCCTCGATCACGAGGAGTGCTTCGCGCTGCCCCTGGTCATTGGTGTGGACGAAGGTGTTCTGAACTTCAGGCGTATCAAAAAGACGTAGTTCTTGAGCACGCTGTTCGGTGTTGGTTGAACGCACGCGCTCGCTGGTAGCGTTTTGCTTATCCCGGTGGCGGTAGAAATTATCCAGTCCGCCACCGAGAATGGTTTCCGCCACGGCCAGACAGCCCGGGCAGCACATCGACCGCTCCTTGCCATCGATACAGAGGCTGTAGTCGCTGCCCATGGGTACTGGAAGCCCGCAATGGTAGCAGTGGCTTTGCGAGCTGGTCTCGACGCGAGAGTTCATTCCACCGGGCTTCCGTTAGTTCGATGAGCCCAGGGCGAAGGTATTATGGTCGTAGGGCGGCAGCGTTTCGGTCTGTACCTGCCAGCTCTGGTCTGCGGGTTCAAGAATCACGTAGCGCTTACCTTCGATCTGAGACTGAAGGCTGGAGCTGTACAGTCCGCGGTTATCGACCGAGCGCAGTTGCAGTACCTGGTCGTATTTCTGGTGTGTCGGGTGAACCAGTACCAGTTGCAGCTCGCTCGGCAGCTGTTCGTTGCTTTCCAGCTGCAGCTGCACGTCGCCGGTGACGCTGTCGAGAGTCAGCTGGCCATGAATGTTGAGTTCCACCGCTCTGTTTTCACGGGAGGGGTCTTCACTGATACCGCGAGCAACCTTGTAGAAGTCATCCTTCACCAGGCCGTCGTTGGTCACTATCGAGAGATAGAGAAAGGTTGTGCCGTAAATAACGGTGGCGATCAGGGGCGCCAGAACAAACCAGAGCCAGGTCTGTTTGTACCAGGGGGCTTGCGCTTCGTCGTGCATGAACTACCTCTAAATCGGGCGGCCGGTTATTTCCGGCCGCCATTCTAAACTAATTCCCGTGTGACGTGGATCGATTTAACGGGAGCGGGCAGGGCCTATAAAACGGTTATCCTCGGTCACGGTGATCGAAGAGTCATCCGTTGCTTCGACAGTGAATTTGATGTCGTAGTTCGGCTTTTCGATATCGGCCGGGTCCATCTGCAGGCGCACCGGGTATTCCAGCAGCTCACCGGCAGCGATGTTTACCAGGCTTTCGGTACGCAGCTCCAGCCCTTCGACTCCGGAAACGCTGATGCGGTACTGATGATCACCCTGTTCCTTGTTGGCGATCTTCAGGGTGTACACATTCTCGATCTTTCCTGATGGGGTATTGGTGTACAGCTGACCGCGGTCACGGATGATATCGACCTCTAGTGGCACTCGGTTTATTAGCGTAAAGCCGAAGGCGATAAACATTGCCATCAGTGCAGCGAAGTAACCGATCAGGCGCGGGCGCAGGATATGTGTCTGCTTGCCTTCGAGCTGGTGCTCGGTGGTGTAACGCACCAGTCCGCGGGGGTAGTTCATCCGGTCCATGATGTCATCGCAGGCATCAACGCAGGCACCGCAGGCCACGCATTCGTACTGCAGTCCGTCGCGGATATCGATGCCTACCGGGCAGACATGGACGCAGTTGCCGCAGTCGATGCAGTCGCCGAGTCCCTGTTCCTTGTAGTCAGCACCTTTTTTGCGGCTGCCGCGTTTCTCGCCACGTTCTTCATCGTAGGAGATGATCAGCGTGTCCTGATCGAACATGACGCTCTGGAAGCGGGCGTAGGGGCACATGTAGATGCAAACCTGCTCGCGCAGCCAGCCGGCATTGCCGTAGGTGGCTACGGTGAAGAACGCCAGCCACCAGGTTTCCCATGGCCCCAGGTCCCATACCAGTACATTGGGGATCAGTTCGCGAATAGGGGAGAAATAGCCGACGAAGGCGATGGCGCTGGCGGCGGCAATAAACAGCCAGAGCAGGTGCTTGGCTGTTTTGCGCAACGCTTTCTCTTTGCTCATTTTCGCCTTGTCGAGTTTCATGCGCTTGTTGCGATCACCCTCGGTAATGCGCTCCGCCCAGATGAAAAACCAGGTCCAGACGAACTGCGGACAGGCATAACCGCACCAGAGGCGGCCGGCAAATACGGTAACGAAAAATAGCGTGAAGGCGAGAATGATCAGCAGCCAGGAAAGCAGCATGAAATCCTGCGGCCAGAAGGTGAGGCCGAATATATGAAACTGACGGTTAGGCAGGTCGAACAGGATCGCCTGGCGACCATCCCACTGAAGCCAGGAAAAGCCGTAAAACATGATCAGCATTATCGCGCCGGAGATGACGCGGAAGTTCTTGAAGAAGCCCTTGTAGTATTTGACGTAGATATGTTCGCGCTTGGCGTAAAGATCGTAGCTGTCCTTGCCGTCACCGGCACCTTTTTTGGGCGTGAGATCTTTTACCGGAATCTGGTTCATGTCTAATCACCACACAGAGAGACGACCCTTGGTGAGGTCTTGTATTGGGTTTTCGCGAATGTTTATGGCAGGCGCTTTGCGGCTCCACGGTATGGAAAGCCGGGGCTGCAATTTATTGGTGTTGTAGTCGGACTGGCCGTCATTCGCACGAGAAACTGTTATTCATAACTTTGAGTCTCCCGCCGCAACTGTACCGTTAATGATAGGTGAACAACAAAAAAGGCGATATGACCTGAGTCATATCGCCTTTGTTTTAAGTTGCCTGCTACTTACTTGTTAGACAGGCTGTAGACGTACGCGGTAATCAGGTGGATCTTGTCGTCAGACAGCAGATCCTTGTGAGCCGGCATTACGCCCGCACGACCGTTACGGATGGTATGAGCAACCTGTTCGAAGCTGCCGCCGTAAAGCCAGATGTCGTCGGTCAGGTTAGGCGCGCCCAGGGCGTGCATGCCTGTACCTTCGGCAGTGTGGCAGGCTGCGCACAGCGCCTGGAACTGGCTTTCACCACGTGCCGCTGCTGCGTCGTCAACTTCCTGGCCGCTCAGTGACAGCACGTAGGAGGTTACGTCGCGCACACCATCTTCACCCAGCACCTGGCCCCAGGCCGGCATGCCGCCGTTACGACCGTTGGTGATGGTGGTTTTGATGGTGTCCGGCTCGCCGCCGTACAGCCAGTCGTTGTCGGTCAGGTTCGGGAAGCCATACGCGCCGGTACCTGCAGAGCCGTGGCAGACTGAGCAGTTGTTGGCGAACATGCGCTGACCCATTCTCAGGCCGGTTTCGTTGCTCGGATCCTGAAGTTCCTCGACAGACAGAGCTGCGTACTTGGCAAAAACAGGCTTGTAAACCTCTTCTGCGTGCTGCATCTCTTCTTCCCACTGACCGTGGGAGCTCCAGCCGAGCAGGCCCTGGAAGCTTCCCAGACCCGGATACAGAGCCAGGTAACCCAGGCCGAAAATGACGGTTCCGATGAACATCATGAACCACCAGCGCGGCAGCGGGTTGTCGTACTCTGCAATACCGTCGAACTCATGACCGACGGTTTCTTCAGTCATTTCCTTGTGTTTTTCGCTCTTCCGAGTTGCGAACAGCAACCAGGTGCAGCCAAAAATCACGGCCAGGGTAATGACAGTTACCCATGCGCTCCAGAAAGCACTCATTTGTCGTCTCTCCCGTTATTGGCTTCCTTGACCTGGCCGGTAGCCTTTGCATGTTCCTCTTCGTCAGCGAAGGGAGCCTGCGCGGCGTCGTCAAATCGTTTGCTGTTCTTGGGGCTCAACACCCAGAAAAACAGGGCGATGAACGTGATCAGCATTATGACTGGCAGGTAAGGGCCATAAACTTCGTAACTCACAATTAGTTACCGCTTGTTGGTGTATTCGCCATGCAGCTTTCCGAGTGCCTGCAGGTAAGCGACCAGGGCGTCGATCTCATACTGTCCTGATACGGCTTCCTGCGCGCCATCGATCTGCTCGTCGGTGTACGGCACGCCAAGCTTGCGCAAGGTCTGCATCTTTGCTGCGGTATCCGCACCCGTCAGCCTGTTTTCGAACAGCCAGGGGTACGCCGGCATCTTGGACTCAGGTACAACGTCACGCGGGTTGTACAGGTGAGCACGATGCCAGTCGTCGGAGTAACGACCGCCTACGCGAGCCAGGTCCGGACCGGTACGCTTGGAGCCCCACAGGAACGGGTGTTCCCATACGTGCTCGTCAGCGGTGGAGTAGTGACCGTAACGCTCGGTTTCAGCACGGAAGGGGCGGATCATCTGGGTGTGGCAGACGTTGCAGCCTTCACGGATGTAGATGTCGCGACCTTCGAGTTCGACTGCATTATAGGTGCGCAGGCCTTCGATCGGCTTGGTTGTAGAGCTCTGGAAGAACAGAGGTACGATCTCTGCCAGACCACCGCCACTGATGACGATGATGATCAGCAGGACCATCAGTCCAATGTTCTTTTCAATTGTTTCGTGTTTGATCATTGCTATCTGCTCCTAGTCTCGATCAAGCAGTCTGGGCTGAAGGCTCAGCTGCTTTAACAGAGCTACCGGCACGAACGGTCTGCCACACGTTGAACGCCATCAGCAGCATACCTGTGAGGAAGAACAAGCCGCCGATCCAGCGAACCAGATAACCCGGGTGGCTTGCTTCCAGTGCTTCCACAAAGCTGTAGGTCAGGGTGCCGTCTTCGTTAACCGCACGCCACATCAGACCCTGCAGGATGCCGTTGACCCACATCGCGCAGATGTAGAGAACGGTACCGATGGTGGCCAGCCAGAAGTGGGCGTTAACCAGACCAACAGAGTACATCTGTGCCTTGCCGAACAGACGCGGGATCATGTGGTAAACAGCACCGATAGAGATCATCGCAACCCAGCCCAGAGCGCCGGCGTGTACGTGGCCGATGGTCCAGTCAGTGTTGTGAGACAGGGCGTTTACAGTCTTGATCGACATCATCGGGCCTTCGAAGGTGGACATACCGTAGAAGGACAGAGAAACAACCAGGAAGCGCAGTACCGGATCGGTACGCAGTTTGTGCCATGCGCCGGACAGGGTCATCATGCCGTTGATCATACCGCCCCAGGAGGGAGCCAGCAGGATCAGAGACATAACCATGCCTACAGACTGAGTCCAGTCAGGCAGAGCAGAGTAGTGCAGGTGGTGGCCGCCGGCCCACATGTAGGTGGCGATCAGAGCCCAGAAGTGCACGACTGACAGGCGGTAGGAGTAGATCGGACGCTCAGCCTGCTTCGGTACGAAGTAGTACATCATGCCCAGGAAGCCCGCAGTCAGGAAGAAACCTACCGCGTTATGGCCGTACCACCATTGAACCATCGCATCCACGGTACCAGGGTACATGGAGTAAGACTTGGTCAGGGTGACTGGCAGCGCCATGCTGTTGACGATGTGCAGTACGGCAACGGTCAGGATGAATGCCATGTAAAACCAGTTACCCACGTAAATGTGGGAGGTTTTACGCATCTTCACTGTGCCGAGGAACACGATGGCATAGGAGACCCAGACCACGGCGATCAGGATGTCGATCGGCCATTCCAGCTCGGCGTATTCCTTGGCAGAGGTGAAGCCCAGCGGCAGGCTGATGGCTGCAAGCAGAATTACCAGCTGCCAACCCCAGAAAGTGAATGCGGCCAAACCGTCAGAGAACAGACGGGTCTGACAGGTGCGCTGCACGACGTAGTAAGACGTCGAGAAAAGTGCACAACCACCAAACGCGAAGATTACCGCGTTGGTGTGTAACGGACGGATACGTCCGTAGCTCAACCAGGGAAGGTCGAAGTTCAGTGCCGGCCATACCAGCTGGGCTGCGATAAGGACGCCAACGCCCATACCGACAATACCCCATACCACCGTCATGATGGCGAACTGGCGCACGACTTTGTAATTGTAAGTCGGTTGTTCAGTTGCAGTGCTCATGTCAGGCTCTCATCAACAAGCTAGAAAAGTAAGAAGAGTTCCGCCGGCAATTATCTGGTAATACCCCCACGTTTTCAACGCGATGTGGTGTTTTAGTGTGGCTCTTTGTCGCACCGGGGAAAATTACTTAAAGGAGGGCGTGTGAAACGTCTGTATGAATATGGAGTCTTTCTATCATTTTGAAAGTAAAGCGTTATTTTGTGGGTTGGACGCATTTTTTACAGCCGTTTTTCGCCCTAGGGACCCTTTTTGGGCGCGCAGTAAGACCTAAGACTTAAGACTAAACTTCCTTTGCTTGATATGGATCAACCGGGTTTTTGGGCTTATTTATCCGGGCGCTTTAGTAGGACATCTTTATATGCCGGTTGAGCCTGAGGGTATACCTGACTATAGTGCGCGACCATTAGAAACGAGGCTGGAGAGGGCCGATGAGCCAGGCTGACACACTTATTCTTCTATGTCGTTCCGGGTTCGAGGGCGAATGCGCTGCGGAAATCTCTGATGTCGCCGCCGCTGAGGGTTTTTATGGCTATCCCCGGTTGGAAAAAAACAGTGGTTATGTCTGCTTTCATGTACAGGGCGGTGATGTCATAGAACTGGTTTCCCGCCTGCGGTTTGGCGAGTTGATCTTTACCCGGCAGTGGTTTGCCTGCATGCCGGGGCTGACCGAGCTGCCTCCCAAGGATCGTCTGACCCCTCTGGGTGAACAGGTAGCGGCACTTCCCAAATGCGCCGAACTGGTGGTTGAAACCCCGGATACGACCGACGGCCGCGAGCTGCAGGGCTTCGGCCGTAAGCTGGCTTCCGCACTGGCGCCATACCTGCGTCAGCATGATCTGATGCTGCCACGAAAAAGCCGCGCCAAGTATCGTCTGCATCTCTTCGTACTCAGCGGACGGGAGATGTTTGTTGGTGTAGCTCCTGTGGCAAACAGTGCCTCTCTGCCCGGTGGCATACCGCGATTGAAGTTTCCCGCTGCTGCACCGAGCCGTTCGACGCTCAAGCTGGAAGAGGCCTGGCACTGGTTTGTACCGCGCGATCAATGGGATGCGGAACTGGCGCCCGGTATGAGGGCTGTTGATCTGGGGGCTGCTCCCGGGGGCTGGACCTGGCAGCTGGTAAAGCGGGGCATGTTTGTCACGGCGATCGATAATGGCCCGATGAATGAAGATCTGATGGAGACGGGGCAGGTCGAACACTTGCGAGAGGACGCTTTTGTCTACCATCCGAGCAAGCCTGTGGACTGGATGGTCTGCGACGTGGTTGAAAAACCGGCGCGTACCACGTCGATGGTGATCGACTGGGCTGTCAACGGCTGGAGCCGCAATATGATCTTCAACCTCAAACTGCCGATGAAGCAGCGTTATGTGGAAACCCGTCGCTGCCTTGATCGGATCAGCGACGAGCTAGAGGCTGCAGGCATCCGCGCCAAACTGCGCGCCAAGCACCTTTACCACGACCGGGAAGAGATTACCTGCTGGCTAAGCCTCTGAGGCTGGCCTTGAGGTGTGCCGGACTCAATGTTCGTATACGGTGATCTTTTCGTCCCGTTCCAATAGGGGCGTCAAGGTCTCCAGCATCTCTCGCCGTTCGTGGCTGGTGTACCATGTTTGCCAGTCGTTTATAGTTCGGTAGGTCGCCATCACCAGCCTGTGGTTAGGGTCGTCCATGTCGTGCAGTACCTCTCCCGAAATAAAGCCGTGAGAATGCATCGCCTTCTGCAGCAGCTCGCGGGACAGGTGGTCATAATGGACGCCCAGGTCCTCGGCGATCTGTCTTTCGATCATTACTCTAATCATTCGCCGTTAGCTCCCTCTGGTGTATTTACCGTTAAAGCATAATTCAGCAGGCTGAAGTCGCAACTTCGGTTTCTCTGTGCCAGCGAATTTGCGACAATGGCCGACTTTATACAGTGCGGATTGGATTATGGGCGAAATTGAAGCCAGTCAGGTTCTGGATGCGTGCGGTCTGTTCTGCCCGGAGCCGGTCATGATGTTGCACAATCATGTGCGTGAGTTGGCGGTGGGTGAGGTGCTATGTATTCGCGCTACCGATCCTTCCACACAGCGTGATATTCCCAAGTTCTGCCAGTTTCTCGGGCATGAGCTGCTTGAAGAATTAGTTGAGGATGAAGTGTTTATCTACTTCATTCGTAAAGGGGATGCCTGAACGTGGCTGAGGTGGAAGAGCTGCGCCAGGCAACAGAGACGCTGCTTGATGAGTGCGAGCGTCGTTTACAGGCGCTGGAGTCGGCAGGCTACAGCGATCAGAGTGATAAACCAGAGAGTGTGTCAGTGAACCAGACCGAAAAGTCACCGGAAACCAGTAATCGCAACCGCGCCAAGAACCGGGCAGCGAACCAGGCGGCGCTCCAGCTGCTTTTCGATACCTACCCTGAGGTGTTCAGCCGCGAAAATGTGCGCCCGCTGAAAATAGGTATTCAGGAAGACCTGATTGCTGATGAAAAACTCGCGCGTAACCGCATCAAGCGCGCCCTGGCCAGCTATGTTCGTAACCCTCACTACCTGCGCAGCCTGCAGGCGGGCGCGGATCGTGTCGGTCTGGACGGCGGCGCGGCCGGTACGGTCAGCGAAGAGGAAGCTGCTCATGCTCAGGAAAAACTGAAGCAGATCCGCGAGCAGCGTCGCGAGCGCCAGAAAGATGAGCGTGTCAAACAGAAGCAGCAGGAGCAGCAGGTTAAAGAGCAGCGCATCAATAAAAAGCTGGATATGCTGATGCAGCTGAACAAGCGCGCGCGCTAATCGTCGCTTGATCTTTTCCCGCCTTATCCCCATTTAACAGACTGGAAGCGCCGACCACAGGGTGGGTGCCCTGGCTGTTGAATGGGGAATCGAATGTCTACCAATCTTACCCTTAGTTGTCCCGCCTGTCTGGCTACTAACCGTGTGGCAGAGGAGCGGCTGACAGCATCTCCCAAATGCGGTCGTTGTGGCGAAGCCTTGTTTCAAGGGAAGCCTCTGGCTCTGGATCAGGCCGGTTTTGACCGTGTGCTCGCCAATACCGATCTGCCACTGGTGGTTGATTTCTGGGCCGAGTGGTGTGGGCCATGCAAAATGATGGCGCCGGTCTTTGAGCGTGCTGCCGCGAATCTGGAGCCCAAGGCTCGTTTCATCAAGGTGGATACCGAAGCTGCCCAGGCCTTGGCTCAGCGCTACGCCATTCGCAGCATTCCTACACTGATACTGTTCAAGGATGGTCGCGAGATTGCCCGGCAGTCAGGTGCCATGGATCAGCGCTCACTGGAAAGCTGGCTCGCCGGCGCTCTCTGAGCGGCGTTCATAACCGCCGCCCGCTTGAGAGCGCTCTTTTACTCCATCCCGATTGTTAATTGAGTGCCGTGGGTCTGCCGTGCAGGTAGCCCTGGGTGCCGTCGATGCCCAGGGCTATCAGGGTGTCCAGCTGAGTACTGCGCTCCACATGCTCCGCATAGGCTGGGACGTCGATGTTGTGCGCGACGCCGATCAGGCTGCGCACAAAGAAGCGGTCTTCGTCGCTGGTGTCGATATCGCGTATCAGTGAGCCGTCGATCTTGAGGTAGTCCGGCTTCAGGTTATAGAGATAGCTGAAACCTCTCGGGTGGATACCGAAATTGTCGACGCCAAAGCAGGCGCCGAGAGCCTGTATCTGGGCACGCAACGCCTGCACTTGCTCCAGGTTGTTGAGGATTACCGTCTCGTTGATTTCGAAGCTGACCCGTTCCGGAGTACTCAGCTGCTGTATCTGTTCGCCAAGCCAGCGCGGGAAGTCCTGCGCGGTAATGCTGTCAACACCCAGGTTTACCGCGATTCGCACGCCCTCGGGGTGTCGTCTTACGTAATCCAGTGCCGTTGACAGGGTGGCGCGGTCCATGGCGTCGAGCAGGCCAAGCTCTCGCGCCACACCGATAAAGCGGCCTGCGGGGCAGGGTTCGTTGTCCTCATCGAGGATGCGGGCCAGTAGCTCGCCATGGATCTGCTGCTGGTCGCCTCCGATAACACTCTGGTATTGCAGGAATACCTGGCCATTACGAATGGCGCTAGCCACGTGCTGCTGCCAGCTCTGGGACAGATTTTCCCGGGGCGCCTCGCCACTGTACTCGTAAATCGCTTCGTTATGTTCCTCTGCGTGATTCAAGGCGAGGCGGGCTTCAGACATCAGCAATGCTGCGCTGCTCTGGTCACTGGTTTGGCTGATACCGGCAATCAGCGGGTGTGCTGGCGCCGAGCCGTCGCGATAGAGTGAGGCGAGTTCTGTTTCTGTTTTTGTCTGGAGCTGGTTTAGCTGCGGTGCGAGCAGTTTCATCGGTTGCTGCTCGGTCAGCAGCAGGAATTCCGAACCACCGAGCCGGCCGACCAGGCTGTTGCTCGTTGTTGCGTTAGCGAGGGTCTGGAGCTCATCCGCGACCAGTTTTAACAGGCGGTTGGTGCTGTCCTCGCCGCAGCGGCGGTTGATCTCAGAAAGGGGGCGCAGGCGGATCAGGACTAAGGTAGCCGGGCCAAAATCGCGCTCATATTCCAGCCTTGCCTGCAGCTGGGCGTTGCATGCGCGCTGATTTAGCAGGCCGGTCAATGGATCGCGGTAGGCGATGCTTCTCAGCTCCTCAATATTACGGGCCTGCTCCTCAAACATCTGCTGTACCTGGCGCACCATGGCGTTCATGGCCTGGACGACGCTGCGCAGTTCGCGGGTTTTGGGCAGTTGGGGCTGCTCTATGTAGGTTTTTCTGGCAAGGGCCTCGGCCTGGCGCTCAACCTCGCCGAGAGGTTTGAGAAGATAGCGCAGCAGTAACGCGATGATCAGGGCTGCGAGCAGTGCGAGCACAGCAAACAGCAGCAGTGCGCGCTGGGCGCCCTCCCAGAAGCGTTCGTAGGCGTAACCAGCGCTGCTCTGCACGTAGATTGTGCCCACGTGGCGCCACTGGTGGGTGATAGGGCGCTCCATTGAGGGTGGGTCTATATGCACCAGGCTCACGAACCACCCGGGTACGCTGGCAGAGATATCCGGCGGGGTTTCCTTGACGTAAAGCGGCTCTCCGCTGGCATTCATGACGGCAATACGCTGGTAAAAGCCGCTGTCGAAAATGGCGTTCACGGCGGTCTCGATGGTAGCGGTGTCCTGCGCCGCCATATAGGGCGAAATGTAGAGGCCCAGGTGTGTGGCGCTATCCAGGGCGTGGGACTCAAGCTGGCGCAGCAGCATCGATTTACCGCTGTTTGACATCACAAACAGAGTGCCGGAAGCCAGCCCAATCAGGACAGCCAGGACGGCGGCGATAAGTTGCTTGACCAGAGACATATCCTTGTGACCCTTTACTGCACGTTAACGTTATTGGAGTTGACCCGGGACTGCAGCTTGACCCAGGGTTTCAGGCGGTCGGAGGTGCCTACCAGCTGTGCCCGTCGGCCACGTTTACTCAGCCATAGATTGTCGCCGTTAAAAGTATACACATGAAGCAGGTCGGGGCGTTTGTCGGCAGTGCGGATCTCGCCGATCAGGTTATCAAGCACCAGAGGGATGGCATCCGGTGTGGGGTAGTAGGTCAGGACCATATGAGCCTGATTAAGCTCCAGTGCCTTAACGTAGGTCAGGCTCATCTTGTCCACCGGGACGCCAAGTTCTTTCAGGGTGTAGTACTTCGCGATGGCGAAATCTTCACAGTCTCCGCCGTTGGTAATGAGGAACTCTACTGGAGTGGCCCAGTAGTCTTCCTGTTTCCAGTGCACGATATCGTCGATGAAGCGTACCTGGTTAAAGAGCGCGTTGACCTCTTGAAGCTGTTTCTCCAGTGGCGCGCCAGTAAGCTCCTTTATCAGATTTTGCCAGGCGCTGAGACGCTTGCCGGCTTCTTCGCCGTAGAGTTCACGAAAGTGTTGAATCTGTTCTGGAGTCAGGCGCACGCCATTCTCTGCCCGGCTTGCCAGTGCCAGCAGAAGCACGACCGCACAGCAGCAGCCGATCAATTGGGGAAAACGAAACGCGCGGAAGAAGCGGCGTTTGGTGAGCTCAGAAATGGTGGTGTCCTTTCCTGCGGTATTGAGCGCGTTAATCTTGAGGCAAAACCTGGCGCCCCTCAAGCCTGTTGAAGGTCTGTGCTGCGGATCAGCTGCCGGGCATCATGCCGCACTGGCGCAGCAGCCGCTGCCAACTCTGGGTATGCAGGTCGCGGGCCTCAAGGTAGCGGTGCCATAGCGCGTCGTCCCTGTCCGCATCGAACACCTTGGTGAAATACTCGGCTGCGGCTGGCGGTAGTGGCAGGTCGGCGATGGTTTTAAGCTGGTATTCCCGCCATAGCCGGCCTGGGCGTTCGACCGAGGACAGATAGGGCTGAAACTCTCCGGCATAGAACTGCTGGAAAACATTGCGGATAATTCTCGCCTGGTTGTTGGGTTGCTGTTTGAAACAGATCGGCCGACGTTCGAGGCGCTGATTAATGGCGGCGGCGGTCTGTTCCAGGGTGTGTGTCAGCAGCGCCAGGCTGGTGAGCCATTCGGCACCAAAGCTGGAGCGGTAGAGCTGCTCGAAATCCTTTTCCAGGTTGGCTGTGTAGGCTGGCGCCTGCCAGTTTTGCTGCCTGGTCAGACTGGCGATGTCGGCGAAGTGTTCAAGTGCTGTCTGGGGTACCGCTGTTACGCCCTCTTCGGGTAGCCCCAAGGGGGGCGCGCCGAGCGCGAACTGTTGCTCCATCTCCTCGCTGTTGTAGATGGCGTTCCAGGTCAGCGCTGGCAGGCTTTGCTCTTTGCTTTCGATGATGGCTGTTACGCGCTGGTTGAGCGCCTGCAGGTCTTCATCGTCGCTATCGGCGAGCTTGTCGTGGCATTGTCTTAACGCGGGCAGCATCTCAAGTTCGTAAATCAGGCGCTGGGATCCCGGCGCCAGTTTGGCCAGCGAAGTGTTGCGTTCAGCGATGCGGTGAAGCAGGTCGCAATGCCTGAAATCGAGCACGTCGATCAATCCTTCCCTGATCTCGGGAATCTGCAGCTGACGCTCGCGGCGCGGCGGATAGGCGGGCCGCTGCGCAAGAGCGGCGTCGAAATCGATGTCAACCGTCTGCTCAAGTGCGTTACCTACACGTTCGGTGTAGTTTTCTAGCATATCCCGGGCGGTAGGTTTACTGCATCCGCTGAGGGCCAGGGCGAGCAGCAGAAGTGTGACAAAGGTTAGGCGCATGGCTGATCCTGTATAGACGGCTGGCCAGGAGTACTGCACCGCAGGTTAGGCCGGTCAACAGCCCCCACCAGTAGCCGGCAACGCCGAGGTCCCAGCTGCGTGCGAGAAAATGCCCGGTCGGCAGGCCGATGATCCAGTAGGCAATAAACACCACCGCCAGCGTCACTGCTGTGTCTTTAAAGCCTCGAAGCATACCTCCGGCACAAACCTGAATCGCATCCGCCAACTGAAACAGGGCGGCGATACCCAGCAGTGTAACGGTCAGCTCAAGCATTACACCGGACTCGGTATAAATGCGCGCCAGCCTTGGGCCAGCCAGGACAAGCAGTGCCGAGTTTGCGATGGCGATCAACAGGGTCAGTAGCAGGCCGACACGGGTAGCGAATCGCGCGCCGCTGTGGTTGCCTGCGCCGACCAGTTGCCCCAGGCGGATGGTCAGGGCCAGTGCCAGGCTCAACGGGATCATAAAGATCACTCCGGTGAGGCTGAAGGTGATCTGGTGAGCTCCGATCACCTCGGCGCCATCGTTGGCTATCAATAGCGCGATGACTGAGAACATACTGGCTTCAATCAATAGCGCGAATCCTATGGGTACGCCGAGGCGCAGAAAGTGGATCAGCGCCCCGGCGGCAGGGAAGCTCCAGCGCCAGCTGTGTCTAACCAGGTGAAAGCGAGGGGAGCGCAGTAGCTGAATGCTCGCCAGTATCAAACTGCTCCAGAGGACTATTGCGGTGGCGTAGCCGCAACCAATGCCGCCCAGGGCGGGAACACCGAAGCCGCCAAAGATAAACAGGTAGTTGAGCGGTATGTTAAGCACTACTCCCGCACAGGCGATCAGCATGATCGGTCGGGTAGAGCCAAACCCTTCCATGAAGCTGCGCAGCGCCTGGAAGAACATCAAGGCGGGAAACCCCCAGCTGATCGCCTCAAGGTAACCGGCGGTCTTTTGTGCCAGGTGCTCGGGTAAATTAAAAAGCTGCAGCAGGGGAGTTGTGTTGTTCAGTAGAAACACGGCGATAAGGGCGAGTACGGCTGCTATACAAAGTGCCTGAGCCAGGTGTTGTCCGGCGGCAGCCTCACGGTCGGCGCCGACCTGCTGCGCCACCAGGGGAGTGGTAGCCATCAGGGTGCCGATCATGGTTAGCATCAGCGGTAGCCAGAGGCTGGTGCCCAGGGCTATGGCGGCCAGTTCATCGGTGCCTGCCTGGGCTGTCATCAGGGTATCGACAAAGCCCATCGCTTCCTGTGCGAGCTGGGTGATCATGATCGGCCAGGCGAGCGTGAGGATGATGCCTGTCTCACGCAAAACAGAACGGCGTGCTTTCAGGAGGCTGTTGGCCTGGAACGCTACCTCATCCGTTGCCTTGTGCATGAACAGTTGCTCGGTCAGATCTGAAGCGGGCCATAATAGCAAACGGGGCGCTTGAAGCGCCCCGTTGAGGTTGGTTTTTCGCGAGGGGATTGGAGACTATCAGGTGATGCGGCGGCGCACGTAGGACCCCGGAGCCGGCTCGATCGCCTTGTAAGTGTCGCTGCCGTATTCCTTGGGTGCGTCGATCTTTTTACCGGCGCGGCGGCGCAGCCATTCCGCCCAGTTGGGCCACCAGGAGCCTTCCTGGCGCTCCGCTGTTTCAAACCAGTGATCCGCCCCCTGACCCTGCTCGCCCTTGATCCAGTAGTTGCGACGGTTCTTGGAGGCGGGGTTGATGACACCGGCCACGTGGCCGCTGGCGCCAAGCACAAATTCAATGTTGCTACCGAAGGTTTCGGTCGCCTTGAAGGTGCCTTTCCAGGGTGCAATATGATCTTCCACGGTGGAGAGGAAATAGCAGGGGATCTTGATCTTGCCGAGATCAATGGGTTCGCCGCACACTTCCAGCCCGTTCGGCTCGGACAGTTTGTTCTCCAGGTACATCTTGTTGATGTAGAAGGTGTACATGTTGGCCGGCAGGTTGGTCGAGTCGCTGTTCCAGTAAAGGATGTCGAACGGCGGCGGGGTCTGACCCTTGAGGTAGTTGTTGACTACGTAGGACCAGATCAGGTCGTTGGAGCGCAGCATGTTGAACGAAGTTGCCAGCTCCTTGCCGTTAAGCACGCCCTGGGAGTTGACCTTGCTCTCTAGCTGTTTGACCTGGTACTCGTCGATAAAGACGCAGAGGTCCCCCGGGTTCTTGAAATCGGTTAGCGTGGTCAGGAAGGTGGCCGAGCCCACGGTGGCGTCCTTGCGGTTGGCCATCACTGCCAGGGCAGTGGCCAGCAGGGTGCCGCCGACGCACCAGGAGACAGCATTGATCTTGTCGTTGCCGCCGATCTCCTTGGTCAGTTCGATCGCCTTGAGAACACCGTCTGCCACGTAATCATCCCAGCTCAGGTCGCGCTGTTCGGCGGTCGGGTTGACCCAGGAGACGAGGAATACGTTCTGCCCCTGTTCCACGCAGTAGCGCACGAAGGAGTTGTGTGGCTGCAGGTCGAGGATATAGAACTTGTTGATGCTTGGTGGAACGATCAGCGTCGGGCGTTCGTACACCTGCTCGCCTTCCGGCTTGTAGTGAATCAGCTGGAAGATCTCGTTCTGGAAGACTACGGCGCCTTCGGTGGTCGCCAGGTTGACGCCCAGTTCAAAGGCGTCTTCATCGGTCATGGAAATGCGGCCTTTTTCGATATCAGCCAGCAGATTCTGCAGACCATCAACCAGGCTCTGGCCCTTGGTTTCCATCGCCTGCTGCAACACTTCCGGGTTGGTCAGTGCAAAGTTGGTCGGTGACAGGGCGTCGACATACTGCTTGGTGTAGAACTCCAGCTTTGACTGCTCGGTGGGAGCCAGCTTGGCGTTGGCGGCCATATCGACCAGCATGCGGGAAGTCAGCAGGTAGGACTGTTTGATGTAATCGTAAATCGGGTTGGTGGACCACTCTTCGCCCTGGAAGCGGCGGTCGCCTTTTTCCGGTTGGGCCACCGGAGTTTCACTGGTATTACCGCTGAGCAGGTTGCGCCAGAGATTGAACTGGGCCTGCTGATAATCGGTGATAGCCTTTATCCAGACGGTCGGATCTTCCAGCGAGCGCGTTGCCAGCTCGGTCCAGGACTGGGTGAACTGCCGAAAAATGTCGTCGCCACCGCTGGCTGAAAACATATCCAGCACTTTGTTGGTTTCATGCGCGACGTAGTTCATGAACTCCTGAGGATCGATGGAATAGTTACCGCTCTCTGATTTTTTATCCATAGATATGCCGACTCCATTGCTGGTATAGGTGTGCTGTACCGGAGCTGCGGGCTCGCGCCCTGAGCGCTAGACTGATTTTTGAGCATAGACGCAGGCGTTGGCGAGAACAACCACAAATAACGCAAGGTTATCGTTCTGTTTACCAAAACCCTATACCGCATAATGACATAGGGTTGTTGCAGAATCATTGTTCTCTAATGTTCTTTCGCGCAGATTGCCCCGAAAGAAATGAATTTGCTCTGGTCATCCGCAGATGGATAGGGTTGCTGGATAGCAGGGGCGTCGCGCCGGGCGGTTGCAGCGCGTATCCTGTGGTCGTTTATTGCCTTCCTTTTAATAGCGTCGGATCAAGATACTTTGTCTATGCCTTACCTTGAATTAATGACAACCGATGGGTGTCACCTTTGCGATCAGGCTGTCGCCGTGTTGCTGGCGGTGCTTAAGCCCGGGGATGCAGAGGTGGATCTGGTGGATATCGCCTTTGATGACTCGTTGCTGGAGCGTTATGCCACCCGGATACCGGTGGTGCGGGAGCCAGCATCTGGCAGGGAGCTGAACTGGCCCTTCGACGAAGGGCAGTTCAGTCAATTTCTGGCAGAGGTCTGCGGAACAAAGGGCGATCAGTTCGCCTGATTGAACGCCAGCAGCTTTTTCTCGCTGTCGCTTAGCAGTTGCGCAGGGCGGCCGGCGCGGGTGTCGTAGATGACCGCGAACGACAGCACGTTCTGCACATAGTTGCGGGTTTCGTCGAACGGAATGGTTTCGATCCAGATATCCAGCGGCAGTTCACCGCGGTCCCGCAGCCAGCGGTTCACCCGGTTTGGCCCCGCATTATAAGCGGCGGTAGCAAACACCCGGTTGTTATCGAAGCGGTGATACATCTCGCCAAGGTATGCGCTGCCCAGGTCTATGTTGGTCTGGGGGTCATAAAGCGAGCCCAGGCCGTTAAGCGGCAGCTCGTGTTTCTTGGCGGTGTCTCGGGCAGTGGCCGGCATCAGCTGCATCAGACCTCGGGCACCGGCGTGAGAGCGTGCCTGGATCCAGAAGGCGCTCTCCTGGCGGGCGATGGCGGTGGCCCAGGTTTTGGTAATACCGTTGCGCTCTGCTGCGGTATCAAACAGTGAGCGGAACGGATCCGGGAAGCGGATATCCAGGTCGTTCCATTTTTCGCTCTGTATGGCGCCGCGGATGCCCTGGTTGTACCAGCCCCAGCTGCTGACCAGGTGCGCGGCCAGGTGCTGCTCCCTGGGGGGAAGAATCCGGGTAATCTGATTCCACTCCGAGCGTGCATCATAAAGCTCGCCCAGTTCGAACAGTTCATGTATGCGCTGGAACGCAGGCATTGCAGCCAGGCGGGTAAGCGTCGCTTCATCCAGCTCAGCGGGTTCATGATTCATGGTAAAGGCTGAGCCGCTGAGCTCGGCGGCCAGGAAGCCATAGAAAGTGCGGTCTTTGCTCAGCTGCTTGAGCTGCTCGTTAACCTGCTGGCCCTGTTTTTCCTGGGCAACGCTGAGCCAGTACTGCCAGCGCTCGGACTGGCGCTCTTCTGCGGACAGTTTGCCGATCAGCGTTTCCACCCCTTTCCAGTCCTGGTTGATCATGGCCAGCCGGGCACGCCAGCCGGTCAGGTCATCACGCTGGAACTGCGGGTCGAGTTTTGCCAGTGTCGCCGGGGAGTCGGGTTGAAAGCGTTTGGCCTTGTAGATGCCCAGGCGGTCGGTGATCTCGAACTGCTCTTCCACAGGTATGGAGAGGCGCTCGCGGTCGCGTACCCAGAGATCGATGGCGGCATCCAGGTCGCTACGGCGCAAGCGGTTGACCGCAAGCATCAGCAGGCGTCGGTGTTCCGGGTTGGCCTTGGTGAGAATGGACGGGTTCTCAAGCAGTTGCTGCGGGTTTTCGTAAAGCGACTGGGCAAATTCGATCTGCTGCCTGGTGGTCGCTGCCTTGGCCTGTTTGGCCGCGTATTTCGCCAGCGACGGGTTGCCTGCTTCCAGCGATGCCAGTACCCGCGTCAGAGCATGGGCATCGGTCAGGCCGCCGGCCTGCATCCACTGCTCAAACAGCGGGTCGCAGGCGTTGGGCTGAGAGGATCCTTCAACCCAGAGACGACCGGCGATGGCGTATGCTTCCTGGCGCTGGTTGGTGGCCAGTGCGGCGCGACCGGCATAGCACTCTTGAGTCGTGTTTGGGTTGTCGAGGGTTTTATACAGCTGTGTGAACTGCTGCCATTCGCCGCGTTCGCCCAGTGAGGTGGTCAGTGCCCAGCGCAGACGCCCCTCAAGGGGAATGTCTGGATGGCGTTCGCTGAAGTTCAGGGCGTCCCTGGCATCGAGCTGGTCGAGCCTGGCCCGCAACTGGGTGTAAAGAATATAGGGCTTGAGCGGATAATCACCGAGTTGTTTAAGCCCGGCGACTACCTGAGGATTATCACTGCTGCGTGCGGCTTTTAGTGTCTCCTGGTACAGCTCCTGCTGTTGGGTAAGCGCTGCGACCTGGGTCGATAAAGGAGTAAGAAGCAAAAGGGTGGAAAGAACGGGGAGCAGCTTCTGGCGCTTCATCGGCGATTCATCCTCTGATAGCTCGATTTGGGGTTACGCTTTGTAATTAGTAGCAGTCTACCGTGACTGGAGCTGAATGTGCGATCGTTGAGGCTTTTTCATTTCCCCCCCCTGTTTCAGGTAGACTAGCGCGCTTGAAACTGAAAAGAGTGCATGACGTTTTATGCCGCTGATTAAATTTGATGAATTGTGTGTGAGTTTCGGGACACGCACGCTGCTGGATCAT
The DNA here is from genome assembly GCF_900108065.1 of Marinobacterium lutimaris. Taxonomy (GTDB): domain Bacteria; phylum Pseudomonadota; class Gammaproteobacteria; order Pseudomonadales; family Balneatricaceae; genus Marinobacterium_D; species Marinobacterium_D lutimaris. The sequence continues at coordinate 460,947 of NZ_FNVQ01000001.1, forward strand.
GTCAATCTGCAGATCGATCCCGGTGAACGCGTCGCCCTGGTTGGCCTGAACGGCGCCGGGAAATCCACGTTATTGAAAGTTGTATCCGGTATTCAGCATCCGGATGCGGGTACCTTCTGGCAGGATCCTGCTATTCGTATTGCGGAACTGCCGCAGATGCTGCCGGCGGCCGATGAGCGCCGCGTTGAAGATGTGGTGATGTCCGGCCTGGCGGAAGTGGTGCGGTTGCGCAGCGAGTACGAGGCGCTGGCGAACAGTCATGATCAGGCGTCCCTGGCGCAGCTGGAGAAACTGCAGCATGAGCTGGAAGCTCGCGACGGCTGGCACCTGGAACAGCGCGTTGAGACGATTCTGAACCGTCTTTCTCTGCCCGGTGACAAGACCATGGCCGAGCTCTCCGGCGGCTGGCGTCGCCGTGCGGCTCTGGGTGCTGCGCTGGTGCAGGCACCTGACCTGCTGCTGCTCGACGAGCCTACCAACCACCTGGATATCGAAACCATCGAGTGGCTGGAGGAGCAGATCCTCGCCTTCCGCGGCGGCGTCTTGTTTATCTCCCATGACCGTGCCCTGGTGGACCGGTTGGCGACGCGGATTATCGAGCTTGATCGTGGTCACCTGAGTTCTTTCCCGGGTAACTACAGCAAGTACCTGGAGCAGAAGGAGGCGTTGCTCCAGGAAGAGGAGCGCCGTAACGCTGAATTCGATAAGAAGCTGGCCCAGGAAGAGAAATGGATTCGCCAGGGTATCAAGGCAAGACGCACCCGCAACGAAGGCCGCGTCCGCGCCTTGAAAAAACTGCGCGAGGAGCGCGGTGAGCGTCGTGAACGTCAGGGCGGCGCCCAGTTTAATCTTGAGGACGCGTCCAAATCCGGCAAGCTGGTGGTGGAGCTGGAGCAGGTCTCCCATGCCTATGAAGGACAGACGATCATTCAGGATCTGACTCTGGCCATTCAGCGCGGTGACCGTGTTGGTCTGATCGGCCCGAACGGTGCCGGCAAGAGTACGCTGCTGAAGATCCTGCTCGGTGAACTGCAGCCGGATCAGGGTAAGGTGCGCCTCGGTACCAAGCTGGAGGTGGCTTACTTTGACCAGCTGCGTGGCCAACTGGATCCGGAAAAAACCATTATCGATAATGTCTCCGGTGGTCGTGAAAGTATCACCATCAACGGGCGTGACCGGCATATCATCAGTTACCTGCAGGACTTCCTGTTCAGTCCTGAACGTGCCCGCACCCCGGTGAAGGCGCTCTCCGGTGGTGAGTGCAACCGTGTCATGCTGGCGCGATTGTTCAGTCAGCCGGCCAACATGCTGGTGCTGGATGAGCCCACCAACGACCTGGATATGGAAACTCTTGAGCTGCTCGAAGAGATTCTTCTCAGTTATGAGGGCACGCTGCTGCTGGTCAGCCATGATCGTCGCTTCCTCGATAATGTAGTGACCAGCACCCTGGCGTTCGAGGGTAAGGGGCGTGTTTCTGAATATGTGGGCGGTTACCAGGACTGGCTGCGCCAGCGCCGGGTTGCCGCTACCGCTTCAGTAAAACCTGCCGGCAGTGCAGCCTCGGAGGCGGCTAAGCAGGCAAAAGCTGCGGATAAGCCAAAGGCGGGGCGCAAGTTGAGCTACAAACTCCAGCGCGAGCTGGATGCTTTGCCTGCGCAGATGGAAGAGGCCGAAGCTCTGCTGGAAGCCTTGCAGGCGGAAACCAGTGCGGCTGACTTCTACAGCCAGGACCATGCGCATGTCACTGAGCGACTTGAGGCATTAAGTGCCCAGGAGCTCAAGCTGGAGGCGCTGATGGAGCGCTGGGTGGAGCTGGAGGAGATGCAGGCCGGGGCTTGACCCGGCCTGCCAGTGAGACGGATAGCTAACTGAAGATCTGTCAGTCTTTCTTGACGCGCACCGCGAGTACATCGCAGGGCGCACCGTGCAGCACGCCGTTGGCGGTAGAGCCAAGCAGCAGCGCGAGGCCGTGACGGCCGTGGCTGCCGACGATGATCAGGTCGGTTTCCTCGTTGCTGGCGACCTGGTGGATCTCGGTTTCGGTGTTGCCGGTAACAACGAATTTCTTGTCTACGGGGTAGCTTAGCTGTTCGGCATAGGCGCTGAGCTTGCTGCGGGCATGTTCGTCCAGCTGTTCCTGGATGGTGGAGAGATCCATGGGCACATCGCCGCCATAGGCAAAACTAAGCGGCTCGACCACGTGGATCAGGCTGAGCTGCGCCTGGTTCATGCGGGCAAGCTCAACTGCGCGATCCGAAAGCTGGGGGCACTCTTCGGACAGATCGATGGCAAGCAGAATTCGAGAATAACGGGCCATAGTCTGGGCTCCTTGTCGACTGGACTCCGGCCGCGGGGTACGACCGGGTTTTTTAGTTTCTCTTTAAGGATAATAACATCATGAAATGGTTAATCATCATCCTGGTGGTGTCATCTCTGGTGGGTTCGGTGATGTGGGTCATGCCGAGTCCGCGTGAGAGGTTCCAGGCAAACCTGCGCCTGAAGGCACGGAAGCTGGGCTTTCAGGTGCAGATTGCCCAGTTGAAAATGCCGCGTCAGAAAGGAGAAATGGAAGCTGAGACACTCAGTGTTCCCGTTTACCGCCAGGTGCGCACCAATCTCAACAGTCGGCAGAAAGATAACTGGGTGAGCTGGCATGTCTGTCGTGGCGAAACCCTGGCTCAGGATGGTCTGCCGCCAGGCTGGAGCTGGATCACAGGTGAGGGCCGTCTATCAGACGACCGCCTGAGGCCGCTCTGTGAAACATTGCAGGCGCTGCCGGACGATGCCATAGCGCTGGAGTCAACGCCGATCCACCTGAATGTGTTTTGGCGCGAACGGGATGAAGCCTCCCTTGACCGAATCAAAAATGCTATCGATCCGCTTGTTGAAGCCAGGATATAAAGGAGATTGCCGATGAATGTGCCGGAATTGCCGCTGGGTATCTATCGTCATTACAAGGGCAAGGACTACGAGGTGATAGGGCTTGCGCGTCACTCGGAAACCGAGGAATGGATGGTCGTCTATCGAACGCTGTATGGCGATTTTCGTCTCTGGGTCAGGCCTTACGCAATGTTCGTTGAAAAGGTTGTGCTGGAAAGCGGGAAGGAGGTCGGTCGCTTCGAGCCGATCTGAGGGGCATCTGTAGCGGGCGAACTACTGGTTCAGGTAGTCATCCAGTGAGTCCGCCAGCGCTCCGGCGCCGTAATCGCGTTTTGGCTGGAGCTTGTCGATCTCCTGCTGCAGACGCTGCTGCAATGCCTGCTTCTGCTGTTGTGGCACCGTGGCGCGAACCAGTACGGCCTTGGCATGCTTGTAGTGGGCCAGGGCGCCGTGACGTTCGCCCTTTTTCTGCATCCTTTCGGCCTGGTTGATGTGGGCCTCGGTAACCATGGAGACATTGAGCCAGTAAAGCTCCTGCTGGTAAGCCAGAGCCAGTTGCGGGGTCAGTCGCCCCTTCTTGCCCATCTCCAGCAGCAGCTTTTCGGCGAAGTTGAGGTAGATCTGGGCGCGGCGCACGGCGCGGTCGCTGTCCAGACCGCCGGGTCGCTTCTGGATGCGGTCGGTGGACTCCTTGGAGCGGGCGATCTCCGTCATCAGATCGGAGTCCGGCGCCAGGGCGTTGATCTCCTCAATCAACGACATGGCGTGCTGGTTGAGCTTGTCGATGATGTCCGGCCGACAGCCAACCTCTTTGAGTACGGCGAGCGCATTCAAGGTGTGTTCGGACTGCTGTTTCAGCCATTTAAGGCGGTTGGCGCGAAACTTGTTCTGCTCCTCGCGTGTCGTGATGACATAATTCACCGCAAGGGCGGCAAGACCGACCAGGGCGATAAGCACGACATAGAGTAGATTGTCTGACAGCATCAACTTTGGCACTCTGAAAAAAGAGACAGTTAGCGCTATGAAGTATAAAGTGCCCGCGCTGACTTTGCGATGTAGCGGCCGTTATCTATAAATTCCTTCAGGATGGCCGATTTTACGCCTTTGCTTGACCCCTGTTGAGGCAACACTTATATATGCACGCAGCTTCCGGGGTCGGATTTAGTTTGTTTAAGGATTTTTTTTGATGGGTAAAACGCTCGTTATTGTGGAGTCGCCGGCAAAGGCGAAAACGATCAACAAGTACCTTGGCAGCCAGTATGTGGTGAAGTCGAGTGTTGGTCATATTCGCGATCTGCCGACCAGTGGTAGTGCGACCAAGAGCGATCCCAAGGAGCGCGCCAAACAGGCGGCGCTGACGCGTAAGATGTCGCCGGAAGACAAGGCGGAATACAAAAAGCGCAAGGCGAAAGAGCAGTTGGTCGCCAGGATGGGTGTGGACCCTGAGAACGACTGGGATGCTCATTACGAAATTCTGCCCGGCAAGGAAAAAGTGGTCGATGAGCTGAAAAAGCTCGCCCGCTCGGCTGATGAAATCTATCTCGCGACCGATTTGGACCGCGAGGGGGAGGCGATCGCCTGGCACCTGCGTGAGTCGATCGGTGGCGATGATTCGCGTTTTCGGCGCGTGGTGTTCAACGAAATCACCAAAAAAGCGATCAAACAAGCGTTCGAGGAGCCGGGGCAGCTCGACCTGAACCGGGTGAATGCCCAGCAGGCGCGGCGTTTCCTTGATCGTGTCGTTGGCTACATGGTGTCTCCGCTGCTGTGGGAAAAGGTCGCCCGTGGCCTTTCTGCAGGGCGTGTGCAATCCGTTGCCGTAAAGCTCGTCGTCGAGCGTGAACGGGAAATCCGAGCCTTCGTACCCGAAGAATATTGGGAAGTGCATGCCGATGCGCTGACGCCGAAAGAGGAAGCGTTGCGCCTTCAGGTGGTCAAGCAGGCAGGCGTTAACTTCCGCCCGACCAACGAAGACGAGACGGAAGCGGCGCTCAAGCTTCTGCGCTCCGAGTCTTTCGAAGTGGTCAACCGGGAAGACCGACCCACCAGCAGCAAGCCTTCAGCGCCGTTTATCACCTCGACCCTGCAGCAGGCTGCCAGTACGCGTCTCGGTTTCGGCGTCAAGAAAACCATGACCCTGGCGCAGCGTCTGTACGAAGCGGGTTACATCACCTACATGCGTACCGACTCAACGAATCTCAGCGCTGAAGCGGTTGAGTCCTGTCGTGCACACATTCAGAAAGCGTTTGGCGACGAATACCTGCCGGCGGATCCGGTGCGTTACAGCTCCAAAGAGGGCGCTCAGGAAGCGCACGAGGCGATCCGTCCCTCTGACGTCAACATGGCGCCGGATGCCCTGGTGGGCATGGATGCGGACGCTGTGCGTCTGTATGACCTGATTCGTCGTCAGTTCCTGGCATGCCAGATGACTCCGGCGCGTTACCTCAGCACACGCCTGCAGGTTAAAGCCGGCGAGTTCGAACTGACCACCAAGGGTCGTATCCTCAAGTTTGATGGTTACACCCGCGTCATGGCGAGCAAGGGTAAGAGCGACGAAGACCTGATCCTGCCGGACGTAAAACCGGGCGAAGCGCTGGCGCTGCAGACGCTGGATCCGAAACAGCACTTCACCAAGCCGGCGCCGCGCTACACCGAAGCGAGCCTCGTAAAAGAACTGGAAAAGCGCGGTATCGGCCGTCCGTCGACCTATGCATCGATCATTTCGACGATTCAGGACCGTGGCTACGTCGAAGTTCAGGCGCGTCGCTTCTATGCCCGCAAGATGGGCGATATCGTCACCGAACGTCTCAGCGAAAACTTCTCAGATCTGATGGATTACGGTTTTACCGCCCGCATGGAGGAATACCTCGATGAGGTGGCTCAGGGCGATATGGACTGGAAGCAACTGCTGAACCGTTTCTATACCGACTTTGAGAAGAAACTTGAGCAGGCGCAGGATCCTGAAGAGGGTATGCGTCCGAATACGCCGACGCCCACCGACATCGACTGCCCGGAATGTGGACGCAAAATGATGATTCGCACCGGCAGTACCGGTGTGTTCCTGGGCTGTTCTGGTTACAACTTGCCGCCGAAAGAGCGCTGCAAGGCAACGATCAACCTGATTCCTGGCGATGAGGTGGTCAGCGTGGATGGGGATGACGAAGAGGAATCCCGTATCCTGCGTAACAAGCACCGCTGCGATCTTTGTGGTGCAGCGATGGAGGCCTACCTGGTCGACGCCGAGCGTAAGCTGCATGTCTGCGGTAATAACCCGGATTGCCCGGGCTATGAGGTTGAGCAGGGTAGCTTCAAGATCAAAGGCTATGATGGCCCGGTGATTGAGTGCGACAAGTGCGGCTCCGAGATGCAGCTGAAGACCGGTCGCTTCGGTAAATTCTTCGGCTGTACCAATGGCGACTGCAAGAACACTCGCAAGCTGTTGAAAAACGGCGAGGTGGCTCCGCCGAAGATCGATCCGGTACCTATGCCCGAACTGCAGTGTCAGAAGGTGGATGACACTTACGTTCTTCGTGATGGTGCCAGTGGCCTGTTCCTGGCGGCCAGTCAGTTCCCGAAAAACCGGGAAACCCGTGCGCCGCTGGTCAGTGAGCTGATCCCGCATCGCAGCGATATTGACCCCAAGTATCACTATCTGCTGGATGCGCCGGAGAAGGATGAAGAGGGCAATCCGGCGGTGGTTCGCTACAGCCGCAAGACCAAAGAGCAATATGTGATGTCGGAGAAGGATGGTAAAGCTACCGGGTGGCGCGCGTATTACGTTGATGGCCACTGGCGCACAGAACATGCGCGCAAGAAAAAGTAGCGGCCGACAGGAGGCTGGATGAGCGACATCTATCTATCGAGGACCAACCAGAAGCTTAGCTTCGTCCGTCTGCACCTGGAGGCGCTGGACGCCTCCCTGGTCAGCAACAGCTGGAACAGGCATGGCTTGGTCGAATCCTACAATGAGTCTGTGCTCTTTCATCTGACTGGGGCGGTACACTCTTTTCTGCGTGAGATCGCGGAGCGCTATCGGCTGGATGCGTCTGCGGTCAGCAGTGTAGGGGATCTTCAGCGGCAGCTGGAACAGACCGGGCAGGAGGCTCCTGAAGCCAGTGAGCTGGCTCAGTTGGTTGAATCCAGGGAAAGCTGGTTAAGCCGTCTTTATCGAGCTTACGATGCCTGCTGGTCGGCTAGAGATGGGCATCTGCAACGTTCTGACCAGTCACAAAGCCTTTCTGAAATTCATGTGGTTCAGGTAAATCCCGATCACTCCGAGGATCCGGCCGTGCTGGAGGAGTATCGTAGCTGGTTTGCCGCGCTCGATCTGTTGGTCGAGCGTCTGCGCAGCTCCATGCTGGAGTGGTGATCGGCTTTTCAGCCGATTCTCACTTGCTTGTCAGTCGCTGTTAGCTGCTGCGCTTCAATGCCGGCGGGCCTTAGTGCCCGCCGCGAACAACAATTCCCTGAGTATCGCTGCAGGCTGCAGAGAGTTGCAGCTGTCCCATTCCCGCCTCGTCAAGATCCGGATGCCAGGATACTACTGCGTGACAGGTGCGTGCCTTTAGTGCTCTGCTGGCCAGATCCAGGGTGGAGTGCTTGCGGCTTGGTTTGAGAAACCAGAGATGTTCCATGTCCACACCCGCTTCCGCCAGAGATTCTCGCGTGATCTCTGCCGGGGCGCCAACGATGGCCAGCCAGCGATTCTGGCGGCTCAGTTGTGCCAGCATTGGCAACAGCAGGGGAGAGAGGGATACCTCTCTGCTGTGCTGGATGATCTCGGTGACCCGTCCGGTGATCTGGCCGCCCTGCTGGGGCACCTGAGCCGGGGTAGGGTTAGCGCTGTAATCTATTGCGGATGCGTACATGCTGGCACCTCTGTCTGTCTTTAAAGGTCGGCTCTTTGCCGGATTACACCGACGCCCAGTCCCTCGATCTGAAGTTCCTGTTCAGCCAGGTCCACCTCGATCGGTGCGAACTCTTCGTTCTCTGCAATCAGGTAGACCATCTGTCCTTCGCGGTGGAAACGCTTTACGGTGACTTCGTCGCCGATACGGGCTACTACAATCTGGCCTTCACGGGCTTCTGGTGTCTGATGGACTGCAAGCAGGTCGCCATCCAGAATGCCGATGTTTTTCATGCTCATGCCGCGAACCCGCAGCAGATAATCCGCGCTTGGGCGGAAGAACTCTGCCCCGATGGCGCAATAATTATCGATATGTTCCTGCGCCAGGATCGGTTCGCCGGCGGCGACCTGGCCGACGATGGGCAGGCCTTCGTTGGCTGCTTCCTGCTGCGTTTCCGGCAGCCGGATGCCTCGGGATGTTCCTGGCGTGATTTCGATGGCGCCCTTACGTGCCAGTGCCTTGAGATGTTCCTCTGCGGCGTTGGCGGAGCGGAAACCCAGATCGCGAGCGATGTCGGCGCGTGTCGGCGGGTAGCCGGTCTCATCGATATGGCGGCGGATGCAGTCGAGTACTTCGCTTTGGCGTTTGGTCAGTTTCATCGTCATATGTCTATTTATACAGTACATGTAGTTTTATACAGTATTTTTTCTGCGTCAAGCTATCGTCTGTTTTAATATGCGTGCTCTTGCTATGATGCCCGCCGTTTCGATCCAGGAGGTTCCAGGTTTGCTGGACAAGGCGCTTAAAGAAAACATTCAGTCTGCTTACAGCCGCTTTTTGGCAAGTAAGGGGCTGAGAGCGCGTGGCGCCCAGAAACAGATGATCGCTGTTATTGCCCGGGGACTCGCAGGTATTGGTTGCGGCGAAAAGGGTGAGCGCCTGGGCGAAAAGCATGTAACCGTTGTTGAAGCGGGAACAGGTACCGGTAAAACCATCGCGTATCTGCTCTCTGTGTTGCCTGTGGCCGCTGCGCGCAAGAAGAAGGTGGTTCTGTCCACGGCAACGGTTTCGCTGCAGGAGCAACTGGTCAACAAGGATCTTCCCGAGGTTATAGAGCACGCGGGTATTTCTATCGATTACCAGCTTGCCAAAGGGCGCGGTCGCTACCTCTGTATCAACAAGATCGAGCAGCACCTTGAGCGTCAGGGCGATCTTGGTCAGATGGCGCTGTACGAGGATGAAGAAGCCGAAGTACTCGATCCCGCGACCCGCGCTCTATACAGGGAACTGGTCGACAAGCTGGCTTCCGGGCGTTGGGATGGGGATCGGGATAACCTTCCTGATACGCTGGATGATCAGATCTGGCGGCCCTTGACCAGCGATCACATGCAGTGCAGCAATCGCCGTTGCGTCAACTTTTCTGCCTGTCCGTTTTACCGTTCTCGCGAACAGCTGGATAGCGTTCAACTGGTCGTTGCCAACCACGATCTGGTGCTGGCGGACCTGGCCCTTGGTGGCGGCGCGATACTGCCGGACCCCGCTGACACCATCTATATCTTCGACGAGGGACACCACCTGGCTGACAAGGCTAGCGGTCACTTTGCATTTTCCGCGCGCCTTGGCGCCAGTCAGAAATTGTTGCAGGGGATTCCCCGAAAGCTGGGAGCGCTTGTCGATGAGGCCGGCGGTGCAATTGCGCTTCGCGATCCTTCCGAAAGGCTGCAGCGGCCGGTCAGCGACGCACTGTTGACGCTTGAACAGATTGATCCGACGCTACATGCACTGTTCGACAGTGAGGAGGCGAGTACTCGTGTTCGCTTTCCGCAGGGGCGAGTGCCTGAAGCGCTGAGTCTTTCCTGTCGCGACCTTACCAGTGCTTCGGAGCGTGTGTCCCAGCACCTCGAGCAGGTGGTCTCTGTGCTGCGAGAGGCGATGGAGGGCGAAATTGCAGAGGTGGATCGAGCGTTAGCCGAGCGCTGGTATCCGCAGTTGGGGCGCCTATGGGGCCGCGTTCAACAGCTCAGCTGGTTGGCACGCAGTTATGCCACCAAGGATCTGGAAGGGCGCTCGCCTACAGCTCGTTGGGTGTCCCGGGTTGATAACAACGGCCTGACAGATCTTGAGGTGCGCAGTGCGCCGGTCTCTTCGGCGGATACGCTTAAGGAGCATCTCTGGGATGTCTGTTTTGGCGCTGTAGTGACCTCGGCGACTCTGACGGCGCTGGGGCGTTTTGATCGCCAGCTCGAACAGCTTGGCCTGCCGGCAGACACCCTCTGCGAGCGGCTGCAGAGCCCCTTTGATCACTATAATAAGGGGGTGCTGGAAGTGCCTTCCATGCGTACCGATCCCCGCGATCCTCAGGCGCATACCGAAGAGGTGGCGGAGATCCTCACAGCCCGGCTGGCGGACACTGGAGCAGCACTGGTTCTGTTCAGTAGCTGGCGCCAAATGAGGACAGCCCTTGAACGCCAGCCTGAATCCATTAAGAATAGGGTGCTTGCTCAGGGCGAGCAGAGCCGTCAGGAGATATTGCGGTGTCACCGGCAGCGAGTTGATGCGGGTGAGCCGAGCGTTATTTTCGGTCTAGCTTCCTTTGCGGAGGGGGTAGACCTGCCCGGTGGATATCTGACCGAGGTTATTATCACCAAGTTGCCGTTTGGCGTTCCGGATGATCCGGTTGACGCCACGCTGGCGGAGTGGATTGAGCAGCAGGGCGGGAATGCGTTTTCCGACTGGTCGGTGCCAACCGCTTCCATGCGCCTGACTCAGGCGGTGGGGCGTTTGCTGCGCACCGAAGAGGACAGTGGGCGAGTGGTGCTGCTGGATCGCCGTGTGGTGACCCGGCGCTACGGCCGTCAGCTACTGGATTCTCTGCCGCCATTTCGTCGCGAAATAGCATATTGATTCGACCAATTACATAGGTAGTCCTTTGAGTACAGAAGAGAAAAACCAGCCGAATCCGGAAAACACCAGCGGCGACAAGAGCGGCGAAAAGGGTGGCGATAATAACCGTAAGCCGCGTCGTCGGCGTCGTTCTCGCAAGCCTGCCACTGCGAAGAAAAATACGCAGCAGCAGAGCTGGACTCCCGCCATGTTCAAGGTGGCTCCGGCAGAGGGTAAAAGGCGTTTTCACGACTTCAACCTGCCGGACGTGCTGCTGCACGCGATTGCTGACCAGGGCTTCCAGTACTGTACACCGATCCAGGCGGAGACTATCGTACCTGCCCTCGAGGGCAGGGATATTATCGGCAAGGCGCAGACCGGTACCGGTAAAACCGCGGCTTTCCTGATCGGTATTATCACCGATCTGCTTGATTTCGGCGTTGAGGGTGAGCGCAAGCTGGCAGAGCCACGTGCACTGATTATCGCACCGACCCGTGAACTGGCGCTGCAGATCGCCTCCGACGCCGAAGGGTTGTGCCGTTACGCCGGATTGAACGTGGTCTCTCTGGTCGGTGGCATGGACTACGATGGTCAGCGTAAGCAGCTCTCTGAGCGCCCCGTGGATATTCTTGTGGCGACACCTGGGCGTCTGATTGACTTCGTGCGCGGCAAAGAGGTTGATCTCTACAACATCGAAGTGCTGGTCCTGGATGAAGCGGACCGAATGCTGAGCATGGGCTTTATTCCGGATGTGCGTACCATTATCCGTCAGACTCCACGTAAGGGGCCTGAGCGTCAGACGCTGCTCTACAGCGCGACGTTCACCGAAGATGTGATGCGTCTTGCGCGTCAGTGGACCATGGATGCTGTACACATCGAGATTGAGTCGGAGCACAAGACGACCGATAACGTATCGCAGACGGTTTTCCTGGTTTCGAGCCATGAGAAATATCAGCTGCTGATCAACTATCTCCGGGTCAACGGTATCGAAAGGGCGATCGTATTCTGTAACCGTCGCCATGAAACCCGTTCCCTGGCGGAGAAGCTGCGTAAGGATGGCCTGCGCGCGGCGCTGATGTCCGGTGAGATTCCGCAGAACAAACGTCTGAAAACCCTTGAGGATTTCCGCAGCGGCAAGATCCAGGTGCTGGTGGCAACCGATGTCGCCGGTCGTGGTATTCATATCGATGGCGTCACTCACGTTATCAACTATCAGTTGCCGGATGATGCGGATGACTATGTGCACCGAATCGGCCGTACCGGTCGTGCTGGTGCTACCGGTACTTCTATCTGCTTTGCCTGCGAGGATGACTCTTTCATGATTCCGCAGGTGGAAGAGGAAACCGGGGTCAAACTCGAGTGCGTGCATCCGGATCCTGAACTGCTGAAGCCGCTGGAAAAAGAAACCCAGCCGCATAGCGAGGCTGAGAAGCTGCAGCAGGACGAAGTTTCCGAGGCAGTCTCCGAGGCTGACACCGCCACTGATAGCGAAGCAGCGGCTGAAGCTGAAATTTCCACAATTGCTGCGACCGAAACGGAAGCGCCAGTTGCAGAGCATAAGGCAGAAACAGACGTTTCTGAGATTGAGGCTGAAACCGTTAAGGTCGATGCTGTTGAGATCGATACTGTTGAGATCGAAAGCGCTGTGGAAAGCATTGCTGAATCTTCCGAGTCGGAAACTGCTAGCTCTGAAGTCGCAGGCGTCGAAGCTGCTGACTCGGAAGTTAGTGGGTCGGAAGCTGCTGGATCGGAGGTTACTGACTCTGAGCACGTTGCGGCTGAACCTCAGGTTGAGTCCGCTGAACCTGTAGAGTCTGAGGTCAAGCCGGAAGCTGAAGCTGATACCTCTGAAGAGGCCAGTGCAGCTGAAGAGACTTCACAGGAAGAATCTGCGCCGAAGCAGGCGGCTGAACTTGAGCGGCAGCAGCAGAACTGAGTAGAGGTCTGGCAATGGATCGTCACCGCACTGGCAAAATCAGTAACCTGCTGGCGATCATCGCCAGCGCCTTCTTTGCTGCCGTGGGAATTGCCGGGTATCAGCGTACCGAAGATGTTCGGCAGCTTCTGCTGTTTGTTGCTTTGGCGGCACTGGCGTTCGGCGTCGTGAAGCTGGCGTTCTACGGTATCAATCGTTTGTTGGATAAGATCGAGTAAAAAGGGGATAGGCATGACCGAGACTGCACCGGTTGCAGTACTGGGGGGCGGTAGCTTCGGCACCGTAATCGCCAATATGGTCGCAGAAAAGGGCGTTGAGACCCGCCTTTGGATGCGTAATGCCGAGGCCGCCGAGAAGATCAATGCGGACCGGGAAAACGTTCGTTACGTGCCTGGATACGCGCTGTCTGAGAATCTTCATGCTACCAGCGATCTAGAGGCTGCTCTCGAAGGTGTCGAGATTGTCTTCGTTTCAGTGCCCTCCAGCGCCGTCAGGGGCTTGATGCAGCGGGTGAGTCCCTTGCTTAAACCGGGTCAGATGCTGATCAGTACCACTAAGGGGATCGAGGCTGGAAGCTTTAGCCTGATGAGCGAAATTCTGGCTGTCGAGGTGCCCCAGGCGCGAGTTGGCGTGCTGAGCGGACCTAACCTTGCCAAGGAGGTGGCGCGCAGGGAGTTGACCGGAACGGTCATTGCCTCTGAGGACGAAGAGCTACGTGATCGTATCCAGGCGCTTCTGCACAGTCCCTATTTTCGCGTCTATGCCAGTAGCGATACCTACGGGGTTGAGCTTGGCGGCACACTGAAAAATATCTATGCCATTGCTGCCGGTCTCAGCGCTGCGTTCGGTATGGGCGAGAACACCAAGAGCATGCTGATGACCCGCAGCCTGGCGGAGATGAGCCGCTTTGCGGTTAGCATGGGAGCTAATCCGCTGACTTTTCTCGGGCTCGCAGGTGTCGGTGATCTGATCGTTACCTGCATGTCTCCGCTAAGTCGCAACTACCGTGTCGGTTATGCGCTGGGCGAGGGCAAGACTCTGGCAGAGGCTGTGGAGGCTCTGGGCGAGGTGGCGGAAGGGGTTAATACCCTGAAGCTGGTGCGCGAAAAAGCGGCGGAAAAGGATGTCTACATGCCCCTGGTCGACGGTCTTTATCAGGTTGTTTTTGAGGGCGCTCCGATCAGTGAGGTGGCTCGTCGCATGATGATGAACGAGCAGCCCAGTGATGTTGAGTTCGTCCTGCCGCGGGACTGACAGGGCTGAACGATGCGCCTGTTATTGATGCGTCATGGCGAGGCTGTTGCTGGCTCTGATACTGATCCGAATCGGCCGTTGACGCAGTTTGGTTGCGAAGCTTTATCTCGGCTTGGTGAGGACCTGCTTACCGCCCTGGCTGAAGTGAAAGAGGTCTGGAGCAGTCCCTGGCTTCGGACCCAGCAGACAGCGGCCATGCTGGAGCCCCATACAGGGGCGGTCGGTGTTAGGGCGGTCGATGAGCTTTTACCCTGCGCCGAACCAGCCGCGCTGCTGCAGCAGCTGGAGTTTTCTTCAGCGGATACGCTGCTTCTTGTAGGTCATCAACCACTTGTCGGTAGAACCGCAGCATACCTCTGCGAAGGTCCCTTAGCCCATCCCTGGGCGTTTGCTCCAGCAGATCTTGCGGTTATTGACCTTGACTGGCCTGCGGCTGGGCTTGGCTCGCTGCGCCGCTGGCACCATTTTCCAGGCTGACTTTCCCTTCTTTGACCTCCTTGGTAAAGCGCGCAAGGCGCTGATCGTCAGGGTAGATCGCGTGTACTTCATCCATAGTGGCTATGGCCTTTGATCTGTTCCCGATATGTAGATAGGCGCGAGCAAGGTCCTGATAGGTTTGCTTGTCGGGAATCTGAGCCAGGAAGTCTTCCGCCCAGTTAATAAAATCCTGAGTATTGTCCCGAGTTCCGTTATGGATGTCGGAATAAAGCAGAGTACGCAGCAGGTAGTATTGACTGATCTCGCGGAAGTATAAGTCATTCAGGCCCGGTTGCAGATGCTTAAGCTCGGCGCCTTTGCTGCGCAGATACTGAATCAATCCAGCGTTAGCCAGTAGTGAGTGGGTCAGGAACATTACCAGCAGGGCGGGGGCTAGCAGCGTTACTATGCTGCACGTGCTGCGTGCGGAGCCGCTCATTCTCAGTTGCTTGATATTTCTGCCCGGTTGGAAAGCCAGAAACAGCAGGAATAGAAAAACAAACCAGTGCACATTCGATATATAGAACGGCAGTTCTACCTGAGTGTGTAGTGATAGAGGGATTAGCAAACCTGCCATGGCAACGCCGCGCTGCCAGCCTGATTGGATCAGCTGCCAAAGGACGGCCAGGGCTGCAGCTGCAATTGAGGCGAGTGCAATTACGCCGCCTTCGACCATCCAGTAAAGAAGCTCATTATGTGGGTGGCTGAAGCGCTTGTCGTCGATTTTGTAGCCAGGGGTCTCGGCATAGTATGCAGGTCGCTGGTCCTGAAATACTTTCTGGAAGCTGCCGATGCCGTGGCCCTCTAGTGGTGCATCGAGGAAGCTGCGCCAGGCGATGCTGTAGATATGTGGGCGGGCGTCGGAGCTTACCCCTTCTCCGGCGGTAAGGCGGTCCATCTTGGCGACAGCCTTCAGCGCCCCACTGTTGATGGTGGAGCCTGCAGTTGCGCCTGCGGCAATGGCAATGATTGCGGTCAAAGTGATCACTTTGTGGCGACCCAGCTGGCGATAGCGACCTGCAGAGATAAAGATGACGGCAGCAAGTCCGCCAAGCAGCCCTACCCGGGAGCCGCTGAGCATAACGTTAGACGCGCAGAGGAAAAGGGTTATAAAAACCAGCGCCTTGAAGGGCCAGTGCAGTTTTGAAAAAGCGGGGGTCGTTGCCTGGTAAAGCGCCAGCGCAAGCCCGGTTGCCATCATCGATGCCTGAAGGTTGGGCTGTTGGTAGATTCCTGCTGGAGCAGTTTTTCCCGAAACCCAGGGAATCCACTGCAGCAGCGGATTATCGGGCAGCATCTGAATCAGGCCGATCATTCCTTGCAGCATGATGCCGGCCAGCAGCAAGTAGATGGCTGCGTCGATCTGGCGACGGTTCAGTCGGTGCTGAAACAACATGAACCAGAACAACATGCCGCCGCCGATAACGCCTAGCCGGATCAGCCACTCCGAAGGTCTGTCTATGCCGGTTAAAAAGCCGCCTAGAATTATTCCGGCAGGGAACAGCATTAGCATCCAGGTATGGCGAGGTACCACCACCTTGTCGCTGTTCATCAGCGTCATAATTCCGCTTGCAATGACCAGTAGCCCCGCCATCCAGATACTGGCGTTGTAAGGCAGGAATAGTCCCTCACCCCCCAGGTTTGGCTGGTAATAAAACGGCGCTACAAGCGCCAGCAGGGTAAAAGTGATAAAGAAAACGCGTTGGTCACGAGTGCCGGCGGTACGTTCCAGGGTGGGCATAAGGGCTCCTAGCAGGCTTCTGTGTGAGATCCTAGCGGATCGGTTATGCTTGGGGAAGCGGAACAAGGGGATTAGATGAAACCAAAAGAGCTGAAAATTCAGGTAAATGGACGTGCCTTGGCGGGTCTTGAGTTCGGTGCCCAGGATGCGCCGGTAACGATCTTCGCAGCTCATGGGTGGTTGGATAATGCCGCCAGCTTTGCCTTGCTCGCGCCCCGTCTCGATGGCGTTCGATTTATCGCCCTGGACCTGCCCGGTCACGGTCGGTCGGATTGGCGGGCGCGGGGTGATTGGTATGCCATCTGGGACTACGTGCTGGACCTTCATGCTGCGCTGGACGAGTTGCAGCTGGATAGTGTGCATCTGCTCGGTCATTCTCTGGGTGCAGGCATACTGTCGATGCTCGCTGCAATTGAGCCTCACCGAGTAAAGAGTTTGGTGATGCTCGAGGGCCTGGGGCCATTAGTGCAAGCGCCTGCAGAGGCGCGGGAACAGATGCTGAGAGCGGTTGAGTGGCGACGGCAGCCGTCCAAGGCTCCGTCGGTCTACCGCGAGCTTGAGCGGATGGTTCGGGCGCGCACCTTTGGGCGTTTTCCTGTCGGGGCAGCGGCTGCGGAGCTTCTTGTTTCCAGGGGCGTTGAATCTGTTGAAGATGGGTACCGCTGGTCCCACGATCCCCGCCTGTTAGCGCCTTCGGTGGCGCGCATGACTGAGCTGGAGGTGAGGAGCTTTTTCGAGCAGATCGTTCAGCCTGTACTCGTTTGTCTTGCTGACGGAGGGATCGCAACGCCGGTGTCGAGGAAGCGCCTGGAGTGGTTGGCTAGGCTTACACTAACTGAGATCAAGGGCGGACATCATCCACACATGGAAGAAGTTACGCTCGACGCAGTGGTTGATTCGATCGCCGGGTTTTACCGTACTATCGGTATAGATAGCTATAGGGAGAAAGCGGAACTATGCGATTAGGTATGCGATTAGGTATGCGAGTTGGTTTATCCCGTCTCGGGCTGGTGGGTTTTTTGTGTGGCTTTGCCCTGCCAGTGGTCGCAGAGGTTCCAGAGTGGATAGAGCCGGTTGATAGGAGCAGTGTGGTTCAGGAGCGTGCCCTGCCGGCGCCTGATTACCGCGTAATGCTTGGTCGGGTGTTGAAGATCAACGGCTTGATCCGCACCGATCGGGAATTGAAATTGACCGGATCGCTGGATCGCACAACCTGGCAGTTACCTTCCGGAGAAACACCGGAGTCTGGGTTCCTCCAATTCCGTGATCAGTTGCAACGTAACGGCGCGGATATCCTGTTTGAGTGTGCCGGTCGTCAGTGTGGCGCCAGCAATATCTGGGCGAACGATCTGTTCGAAACTGCCCGGCTTTACGGCGTCGATGAGAGTCAGCGTTACATGGCGGCTCGCCGTGGCAGTGATTACCTGGTTATCTACTCGGTCCGTCGCGGTAATGGGCGGGTTTATCTGAACCTGGACTGGGTTCAGGACGAATCGGATGACAGTAGCGGCTGGGTGAGTACGCTTGAGCAGCAGGGCTATGCGAATCTGCCGGGTTGGCCGGATGCTCCGGATAGTGCGGTGCAGAGTCTTGTTTCCCTGTTGGCAGATAAGCCGGATCTAAGACTGGTGTTGGTAGTGCACCAGGTGGGCCGGGATATCGAGTTGAGTCTGCGTCAGTCAGCGGAGCTGGCCGACCGGCTCAAAGATCAGGTCGTTGCTGAAGGTGTTGCTCCGGCAAGAATACAGGCATTTGGAGCCGGCGCTTTGTCGCCTGAAGTGCTTGGTGGGCGTAAGCAGATGGCGGTCGTGATACAGGTTTCGGGTTTTTAGCAGGAAGAGGGGGCAGGCATGGCAACGGTCTCTCTGGTGTTGGGTGCCGGTGGCGCCAGGGGCTATGCGCATATTGGGGTTATCGCCGAGCTGGAAGCTCGTGGTTACACCATAGCGGGTATCTCGGGTTGCTCCATGGGAGCGGTGGTCGGCGGGCTCTATGCCGCGGGAGGTCTTGCGGAGTACCGGCGCTGGGCGGAAACTCTGCGTTGGATCGACGTGGTGCGTCTGCTTGATCTTAGCTTTCGTGATGTCAGTGTGCGCGGGGATAAGGTGTTTGGCCGTATTCGCGACATTATTGGCGATCCGGCTATCGAAAACCTTCCCATCGGCTACACCGCTATCGCTACTGACCTGCATTCCAGTAAGGAGATCTGGTTTCAGCGTGGCAGCCTGCTCTACGCCATGCGGGCCTCCGTGGCTATTCCGGGGATAGTGACGCCGGTAATGCAGGGGGAGCGGATGCTCGTCGATGGTGGGGTGTTGAACCCTCTGCCTATCGTGGCGGCGGTGGGGCAGCATGCTGATCTGATAATCGCCGTGGATGTAAACGCGCGGCAATTGTCTCTCGCCGGACAGCTCGCCAATAAGGGTGGCAAAGAGGACCAGAAGGTAACCGCGCCGGAGAGTCTGGGTCGGGCGGGTATTCTGTTAAGCACCATTGAAGTGATGCAGAGCGCACTGACTCGCTACAAGATCGCGGGCTACAGCCCGGATCTGGTTATCCGTGTGCCCAAGGATATCGGTGGATTTCATGAGTTCCATCGCGCCAAGGCGCTGATCGACGCCGGCCAGGAGATGGCGCGGCGTCATCTGGATGCATTCGAACAGGGGGAGATGCAGCCGGAGATCGAGTTTGACTCCGTTGATCAATAGATCAGTTAGCGCTGAGCAATGAAACGCTGATCAATTAACCAGGGACAGAAACTCGTTGCGGGTCGCCGGGTTGGAGCGGAAGGTGCCCAGCATCATTGAGGTCTTCATCTCGCCGTTCTGTTTTTCCACACCGCGCATCATCATGCACATGTGCTTGGCTTCGATCACTACGCCCACGCCCTGAGCGCCAGTGACTTCCTGGATCGCTTCAGCGATCTGCTTGGTCATGTTTTCCTGAATCTGCAGGCGGCGTGCGAACATGTCGACGATGCGGGCAATTTTGGAAAGGCCCACAACCTGGCCGTTGGGGATGTAGGCAACGTGCGCCTTGCCAATAAACGGCAGCAGGTGATGTTCGCACATGGAGTAGAGTTCGATGTTCTTGACCAGCACCATCTCGCTGTTGTCCGACGGGAATAGAGCGCCGTTAACGACCTCTTCGAGTGACTGCTGATAGCCGCGGGTCAGGAACTGCATCGCCTTGGCGGCGCGCTTCGGCGTATCTTTGAGGCCTTCGCGTTCCAGGTCTTCACCGAGTCGTTCGATGATTTTGGCGTAGGCGTTTTCCATCTCTGCATCCATCGGTGCGGGTTCTCTCTCGGTTGTGCTGTAAAAAAGTGGGCTAAATTACGATATCGAGCCACGAAGGTAAAGATAACATACTTCTGCGCTAGGGTTTTTGTTTCAAAAGGACATAAACAGCGCCGGTTCCGCCATCTTTCGGCTGTGCAGAGCAAAATGCCAGGACTGCGGGCAGCTGTCTCAGCCAGTCATTAACGTGGGACTTTATAAGTGCCGGCTGGCCCGGTTGGGAGTACGCCTTGCCATGCACCACCAGGACGCAGCGCAGTCCGCTGTTCTTGCTGTCGCGGATAAAGCGGGACAGTTCCTCGCGGGCGTCTTCAAGAGTGTAGCCGTGAAGATCCAGGCCTGCCTGCCAGGGAGTGTGGCCGCGCCGCAGCTTCTTAATCTCGCGGATCTGAATGCCTGGGCCGACAAACAGCAGATCCTGCTCAGTCTCGATAATCTCCACCGCGGTGGTCGAAAGTCCGTCGACAAATACCTCGGGTTCCTGTTGCGCTGCCTGGCGTCGATAGTCGGTGGTTTCATCGACGGGCTTGCGCAGGCGCTTGTTCTTGCGCAGTTGCGCACGGTCATTCTCCAACGGAGAAACGTCGGCTACGGCGAGGAAAAATTCGGAGGCATCGCTTTGCGGCTTATCAGACATGGCGTTTAGAGCGTGATTTAATTAACATGTGCGGCCTGTTTAAGCCTCCCATTATCGGACTTGCAATGAATCTGGATCAAGCATCTCTGCTCGATGAGCTGGAAAGCATTCGCGATTATATCCGCTTCAGTCTCAGCGCTTTTCACGAGTATGGCGTTTTTTTCGGTCATGGTACCGATAATGCCTGGGACGAGGCGGTGCAGCTTGTGCTTAATGCCGTGCATCTACCCTGGGATACGCGCCCGGATGTGCTCGATGCCCGTCTGACACGCAGCGAGCGTCGTCGCGTGCTGGAATATCTGCGTCAGCGGGTACAGGAGCGCAAGCCGCTGCCCTACATTACCGGTGAAGCCTGGTTTATGGGCTTGCCTTTTAATGTGGATGAGCGCGTGCTGATTCCGCGTTCGCCTATCGGAGAGCTGATCGAGAACAGCTTCGAGCCCTGGCTGCGGCCTGGGCCTGTCGAGCGCGTACTCGATCTGTGTACCGGTAGCGGTTGTATCGGCATCGCCACAGCGTTCGCCTTCCCAGAGGCAGAGGTGGATCTGGTCGACATCTCCGCGGATGCACTGGAAGTGGCGGAGAAAAATATCGCCCGCCATCAGTTGCAGGACAGGGTTTTTGCCGTCGAGAGCGACCTGTTTGACGGTATCGCCGCCGGTACCCGCTATGACCTGATCGTCAGCAACCCCCCCTACGTGGATGAGGCTGACCTCAGCAGTATGCCCAGTGAATTTCAGCATGAGCCGGATCTCGCTCTGGGCTCCGGGCCGGATGGTCTGGATATTACCCGTCGGATTCTGCGCCAGGCGGCGGACTTCCTCACCGACGATGGTCTGCTGATCATCGAGGTGGGTAACTCTGAAGTCCACCTGATGGAGCAATACCCCGAGCTGCCGCTGATGTGGGTTGAACTCGAGTCGGGCGGGAACGGTGTGTTTACGATAACGGCGCCCGAGCTGCGCCAGTTCGCTGATAGTATTTGATTGGGCCTGAGTCGTCGGCCCCAGGCAGGATAGGAAAATATGTCCGGAAACAGTATTGGCAAACTTTTTACCCTGACCACCTTTGGTGAGAGTCATGGCCCTGCGCTGGGCTGCATTATTGACGGCTGCCCTCCGGGAATCGAGCTTTGCGAAGCGGACCTGCAGGTGGAGCTGGATCGCCGTAAGCCGGGTACGTCCCGTCATACCACCCAGCGTCGCGAAGCCGATGAGGTGCGTATCCTCTCCGGGGTGTTTGAAGGTAAGACTACAGGTACAGCCATCGGGCTGTTGATCGAGAATACCGATCAGCGCTCCAAGGATTATGGCAATATCAAGGACACCTTCCGTCCGGCCCATGCCGATTACACCTACAGCCAGAAGTACGGCATCCGCGATTATCGCGGTGGCGGGCGTTCCTCTGCCCGTGAAACCGCCATGCGAGTGGCCGCCGGCGCCGTCGCCAAGAAGGTGTTGGCACAGTTTGGCGTACAGGTGCGCGGTTACCTGTCGCAGCTCGGGCCGATCAGGGTCAATATGGAGCGCTTTGACTGGGCGGCCGTTAACACCAACCCGTTTTTCTCGCCGGATCTTGAGATCGTTGCCGAGCTTGAGGATTACATGGATGCGCTGCGCAAGGAGGGTAACTCCGTGGGTGCTCGTATCAATGTAGTGGCTTCCGGCGTGCCGGTTGGGCTCGGTGAGCCGATCTTTGATCGCCTGGATGCGGAGCTGGCGCACGGTCTGATGAGTATCAACGCGGTCAAAGGTGTTGAGATCGGCGATGGTTTCGATGTGATCGAGCAGAAAGGCACCGAGCATCGCGATGAAATGACACCGGAAGGTTTTCTGTCAAATCACGCCGGCGGCATCCTCGGAGGCATCTCTACCGGACAGGATATCGTCGCGGGGATCGCGCTCAAGCCGACCTCAAGCCTGCGTCTGCCGGGAAAAAGCATCAACGCCCAGGGTGAGGCTATCGAAGTTGTCACAAAAGGGCGTCACGATCCCTGTGTAGGTATACGTGCAACACCCATTGCCGAGGCGATGATGGCGATCACGCTGCTGGACCATCTGCTGCGTGATCGGGCGCAGAATGGCGACGTTAAGCGCACCACGCCGCAGTTAAGCTGACGGCGTCGACCCGGCAGAGAGTGCTACGCCTTCGCCGGGCTCAATATCGCTCGCGACCTTTGTGGAGCTGCGAGCCGAGGGAAGCCACCCGCCAATGGGTGGCTCTGTTTTTTTGGAGTCAAACGATTCGGAGGGAAGAAAATGCTGAAACCTGTCGATAACGCCCCGGGCGAAATCGCCGGAGAGCAGAGCGAACCGACCGGATCGGCTGACGAGGTGCGTAAGGATTATTTTATCCAGCGTGACGGTTACCAGTTTGCCGGTACGCACCTGATCATCGATCTCTTTGGCGCCTCCCATCTCGACAACCTCGAGCGGATGGAGCGGGCTCTGCGCGATGCCGTAGAAGCCTCAGATGCAACGCTGTTGCATATTCATCTACACCACTTCACACCGAACGGCGGTATTTCCGGCGTGGCGGTGCTGGCGGAATCCCATATCAGCGTACACACCTGGCCGGAACGTGATTTCGCGGCCTTCGATGTTTTTATGTGTGGCGCGGCGCGCCCGGAGCAGAGCATCGCGGTGCTGGAGCAGGCGTTCGAGCCCAGACAGTTGAAGGTGAAAGAGTTGCAGCGGGGCAGGGTTGATGTCGATGGCTAAGTCTAAGTTTGAAGAGAAGCTCCATGCCGGTTACGGCCAGACCCTGAGCATCGATGAGATGTTGTTTGAACATCGCACCGAGCATCAGGAACTGATCATTTTTCGTAACAACAGCTTTGGTCGGGTGATGGCGCTGGATGGCATCGTTCAGACCACTGAGGCGGACGAATTTATCTACCACGAAATGCTGACCCATGTGCCGCTGCTTGCTCATGGCGGTGCACGCTCTGTGCTCATCATCGGCGGTGGGGATGGCGGTATGCTGCGCGAGGTGCTCAAGCATCCTGGCGTTGAGCGTGTAACCCAGGTCGAGATCGATGCCTCGGTTATTGAAATGAGCAGGGAGTACCTGCCGAATCACTCTGCCGGCGCATTTGACGACCCCAGGGTTCAGCTGGTGATCGACGACGGAGTCAACTTCGTGCGCAGTTCAGAGGATCACTTCGATGTGATTATCTCCGATTGTACCGATCCGGTCGGTCCCGGCGAGGTGCTCTTTTCCAGCGGCTTTTACGAGGGCTGCAAGCGTTGCCTGAATCCCGGCGGGGTTTTTGTGGCGCAGAATGGCGTGGCTTTCCTGCAGCTGGACGAGGTGACAACCACCGCCCGGAGGCTCGGCCCGCTGTTTGTTGATCAATCTTTCTATGCGGCCGCGGTACCTACCTATGCGGGTGGCGTCATGACCTTTGCCTGGGCTAGCGATAATCCGTCGCTGCGGTCGCCTGACCTGAGCGTCCTGGCTCAGCGATTTGAAGCGAGCGGTATCCGCACCCGCTATTACAATCCGCAGCTGCATCTGGGCAGTTTTGCGCTGCCGCAGTATATCCTCGACGCGCTTTCAGCATAGCGGGGCGCTCTTGATTCCCCAGGTTCGCCTGTCCGGCTTCTATCTTTTCTATTTCGCCTTTCTCGGTGCGCTGGTGCCTTACTGGAGTCTGTACCTGGGCTCCTTCGGCTTTGGTGCGCAAACCGTTGGTGTGCTCATGGGGATGCTGCACGCGACGCGGATTCTGGCGCCATCTCTCTGGGGTTGGCTGGCGGATCGCAGCGGCCGGCGCATGCTGATCGTTCGGCTGGGCGCATGCTGCGCCTGGCTGGTTTTTGCGCTTCTGTTCTGGGCGGAAACGCCGCTCTATATCGCTCTGGTTACTCTGGGCTTCAGCTTTTTCTGGAACGCGATACTGGCGCAGTTCGAGGTGGTCACCCTGCGTCACCTGGGGGATGAGAAAAATCGTTACAGCCGTATCCGGGTCTGGGGCTCTATCGGCTTTATCGGCGCGGTGATCGGCACCGGCTGGCTGCTGGATTGGCTGGATATCCGTACTTTACCTCTGGTGCTGTTGGGGCTGCTGGTACTGATCTGGCTGAACACGCTGATTGTTGGTCAGCGCCCGGAGGAGGTGCCGCAAGAGTCTGCTCCGGTTTCGGTGGGGGCAGTGATGCGCCAGCCCCAGGTGATCGCGTTTTTTGCGATCTGTTTTCTGGTGCAGTTCGGACATGGTCCTTATTACAGTTTTTTCAGCCCTATGCTCGAGTCCCTGGGGCATGATCGCAGCGTGATCGGAATGCTCTGGGCGCTGGGGGTGATTGCGGAAGTGGTCCTGTTTATCTGGATGCACTCGGTGCTGGAGCGTTGGTCCTATCGTGCGATTATGCTGGTGAGTCTCTGGCTCAGTGTCTTGCGTTGGACGCTGACGGCGCTGTTTCCTGATCAAATGCTGGTGCTGGCCTTTGCCCAAGTATTGCATGCGGCCAGTTTTGGCAGTCTTCATATCATCGGAATTGCGCTGGTTCAGCACTATTTCCCGCCCCGGACCCAAGGCCGGGGGCAGGCGTTTTTTTCCAGTCTTGGCTTTGGCGCTGGTGGCTTTCTGGGCTCGGTGGCGGCGGGCTATGTATGGGCCTGGGGCGGAGGTATGCCGGCATTTATGATGTCGGCGCTTGCCTGTCTGGTGGCTATAGTGCTGGCAACGCTCTGGATTTACCCGGCAAAAGTGCAGCAAAATCCCGCTTGACGTTGTTTTGCAATGCAGGTCATATACTATAGTTCAAGCAGTTAGGTGCGGGAGTCGATAAAACGCTTGATGACCCCATCGGTATTATCGTTGGGGCGTGCGTTAGGTTCCCGAGCTTCCTCTCAAGGCGGAGTGTCGTATGAAATTTACTATCAACGTCGATATGACCCCGGAAGAGCTGCGTCGTGCCCTGGGGCTGCCCGATGTGAGCAGTCTGCAGGATGATATGGTCAATCGCGTACGCGAGCAGATGAATG
This sequence comes from Marinobacterium lutimaris, assembly GCF_900108065.1. Lineage (GTDB taxonomy): Bacteria > Pseudomonadota > Gammaproteobacteria > Pseudomonadales > Balneatricaceae > Marinobacterium_D > Marinobacterium_D lutimaris. The sequence goes on from NZ_FNVQ01000001.1 coordinate 485,893, forward strand.
CTGGCGTAGAAGGGTACGATCCTCTTAGTCTTCTCAAGCCTTATATGAACTCCAGTGTGGGTTCCATGGAGGCGCTGCAGAAAATGTTATTCACCATGATGAGTCAATACGGTCGTAAGGACGGCTCAAAAGACTGATTTAAGCTCGAGGAAAAAGAGAAGCAATGAAGGAGACGGACGTGCGTATTCTCAGGAAGTACACCAACCGCCGGCTGTATGATACCTCCCGTAGTTGCTACGTGACGCTTGAAGACGTCAAGCAGCTTGTGCTCAACGGCGAACAGTTTCAGGTGCAGGACTCCAAGACCGGTAACGACCTGACCCGTAATATCCTGCTGCAGATTATCTCCGAGCAGGAGGCTGAGGGGCATGGCACGCTTCTGACCAACCAGGTGCTGCAGCAACTGATCCGTTTTTACGGGGACAGCATGCAGGGCATGATGAGTCAGTATCTGGAGCAGAGCATCGCCGCTTTTCTGGAGCATCAGGATCGCATCCGCGAACAGATGCAGACCATGATGGGCGCCGCTAATCCACTGACCATGATGAATCGTTTTGCCGACCAGAATATGGCGGTCTGGAATATGTTCTCTCAGCGTGGCGATGAAGAAGCAAGCGCAGGCGCTGCTTCCGATGCCAGTGAGTCATCCGATACCAAGGCGGGTGGTGCCGATAAGAAAAAAGACTGATTGTGCAGCGCCGTCGGCTCGGTTGGTGATCTTAGTCGGCAGGGCTGTCCAGCCAGTCGCAGATGGCTGCTGGAACCTGCTTGAGGGCGCGGGAGCTGACGAAAACGCCGATATGGCCGGCGTCGACAATCAGCTCCTTGTAATGTCTGCTTGAAGTCGCCTGCTTCAGGGCCTTAGAGGAAGAGGGCGGCACCAGATGGTCATGGCGCCCGATAATGTTCAGAATCGGCTGCTTGATCTGTTTTAAATCGACCTTCCAGCCACCGATCTCTGCTTCGCCCTTGAGAAGCAGATTCTGCTGAAAAAACTGCTGGATAAACTGTTTAAATGCTTCCCCTGCCTGGTCGGGTCCGTCGTTGATCCACTTTTCCATGCGCAGGAAGTTGAGTGCTTTCTCCCTGTCGCTAAGCTGCTTGGGCAGACCGAGGTTTTTCTGTACGCCAAGGCGCATGGGCATGAGCGAATTGTAGGTATCGTTCAGCAGCTCGCCCGGAATGTTGCCGTAGGTTTCTACCGCCAGGTCCGCATCCACCTCCATCGCCAGATGGCTCAGGGTAAAATCTGCGGTATGAAAATCCACTGGTGTCACCAGCGTGATCAGTCTCTCGATTCGCTCCGGGTGAAGCGCCGTGTAGCAGAGGCTGAAGGTGCCGCCCTGACAGATTCCCAATAGGTTGATCTTTTCTTGCGCGGCGTGCTTTGAACTGGCGCGGACACAGCTGTCGAGATAATCCTCGATATAGTCTTCAAGCGTCAGGTAGCGGTCTGAAGGTTCTGGGTAGCCCCAGTCGATAAGATAAACAGGGACGCCTTGACGGGTCAGTGAGCCGATCAATGAACGGTCGGGTTGAAGGTCTGCGATATAGGGGCGGTTCACCAGCGCATAACAGATAAGCACCGGTGGGAGCAGTTTGCTACCGCCGGTTTCCGTGGGGGGGTAGTAGTAAAGCCGCACCCGGTCGTTGCGGAATATCTCTTCCCGGGGCGTAGCGCCCACATCCACCTCTTCGATCTGCTGCAGCACTTGGTAGCTTTGCTGGAGGCGGTTGTTGAAGGTTTGCAGTTCCTCGCGGATAGTCTCTGCTGAAAGCGACAGGCCTTTCATCTGTTGTTGCCTTTATCGCCGTTTTTCTCGCCGAGGGTGCGTTTCAACTCTTCAATCTCTTCTTTTAGTTCTGTCAGCTCACTCAGTTCGCGTTTGAGTGATTTCAGTTCGCGACGCTGTTGGTGTAGTTGCTGGTGAATCTGGCTCAGTTGCGCCTCGTTAGGGATGCCCAGTTGCTGCAGCTGAGTATTACGCAGCTGTTGAAGAAACAGGCGTAAGCGCATGACTGCATTGCTGATACGGCCGTGAGCCTTACGGTAGTCCAGCGTGGCGATCGCTTTGGAATAGCACTCCTCATAACTCTCGACCCATAGGTCATGGAGCTGCCCCAGCCCGTTTATGCTTGGGTCTGCAGTCTCTATGCTATCGAGGAAATTGCGGGTCGCCGAGGAGTTGATTTCGCTGTAGTGCGCGCTGTACTGGCGCAGGGCTTGTTCATATTCGATCAACAGGTCGACTCCGCTCTTAAGTTGCTGCTGCAGGCTATGCTGAAGTCCGAGCTGGTCAGGCGTGTTGAGCAGGCTTTTCAAACCGTGGATGAACGGGTTGTCGAGCAGCAGGTCGTCCTGAAAACTGTGTGTTCGGAACAGTGCGCCGAGCTGTTCCGGCAGCTGCCAGCGGCTCAGGATCCACTCCTGGGTCAGGCGGCGCAGATGGTCCTGGAAATGATTGATCAGGGCGCTGAGTTCGGTCTGGCGCCCCTGTTGTTCAATCAGTTCTATGATCTGCTCGGCGAAACGTGCGAACTCCAGCGACTGCTGGGTCAGCAGGCTGATGAGTTCGGCCTGAGGGCCTGATACGGATGTCGGGTCAGGTGACTGCCAGTTAAAAGGCGTGCCTCCCGGGGCTTCATGGCTCTGTTTGTCCAGATAGGTCGCCCACTGTTGCATCAGCTTCAGCAGATCATCGGCCACAGGGCTCTCCGTCCTAGGAAAATGTACCTGCGATCTTACCCTGCTGAGGGGAGGCCGGCTAGCGCAGCTGTCTGTAATCGCGCAGCAGTTTGACCAGTTCGCTCCCGGCGTTCGAGAGCGTGCGGTCGCGGTGGTAGATAAACCCCAGCGGGCGAAGAATAGGCTCACTGGCGATCGGCAGGGTGGTGAGTCCCTCGTCGATCATCGTTTCCGGCAAGAGGCTCCAGCCCAGACCGATACGCACCATCATGCGAATAGTGTCGAGGTAGTTGGTACTCATGCCGAGGTTGGGTTTGAGCCCCTGCTCGGACAGCTGATCCTTTACCAGTTGGTGGGTGAAGGTGTTGGGCGCGGGGAGTAGCGCCGGATAGCGGGTCAGGGCTTCGAGGTCGGGTTTTTCCAATGCTGCCAGCGGGTGATCGGCAGCTACCACGTATTGTAGGGAGTCGACCCAGAGAACTTCGGCGTGAATGCGCGGGTCGTTGCTCGGCGCCAGTGTGATCAGTGCCAGTTCCAGTTCGCCGCTGAGCACATGGTCGTAGGCGACCTCGGACTCATCAAAGCTGAGCTTGAGCTCGACGCCCGGGTAGCGCGTGCTGAAATCCCTCAATACCGGGGGGAGTCGATGCAAACTGATATGGTGGCTGGCAGCCAGTGATAGGGTGCCTGTTACCTCGCCGGAGAGGTTCTGCAGCGACAGCGCAGCGTCCTCCAGGGCGTGCAGAATCTTTTGTGCCTGGGGCAGCAGGGTTCTGCCTGCTTCGGTCAGGGTAATGCGTCGGCCGATACGGTCGAAGAGGCGGCAATCAACCTGCTCTTCAAGGTGGGCTATCCTCTTGCTGACCGCCGACTGGGTCAGGAACAGCTTTTCTGCCGCGACGGAAAATGAGCCGCTGTCGGCGACCTGGACAAAAGCCTGAAGCGTCGCGCTGTCGAGTTGGGGATTCATCGATATATTCCGATAAGGAATTTAATTTAAGAAAATAATGAATTTGTCTACCGGGGGCAACTGCAATAGCATGGCGCGACTGTCAAAGCATAATGAATACGGGGATCAAGCTGATGGCCGGTAAAACCCTTTACGATAAACTCTGGGATGCTCACCTGGTGCGCACAAACGAGGATGGAAGTGCGCTGATCTATATCGATCGCCAGATCCTCCACGAGGTGACCTCGCCGCAGGCGTTTGAAGGTCTGCGTCTGGCTGGACGTAAGCCGTGGCGCATCGACGCCAACCTGGCAACGCCGGACCACAACGTGCCGACTACTGCCCGTGCCGGTGGTGTTGATCAGATCGTTGATCCTGTATCCCGTATCCAGGTTCAGACGCTGGATTCCAACTGCGACGACTTCGGTATCGTCGAGTTCAAGATGAACGATCACCGCCAGGGGATCGTTCACGTGGTCGGTCCTGAACAGGGTATGACGCTGCCGGGTTCCACCGTGGTCTGCGGTGACTCCCATACCTCTACCCACGGTGCCTTCGGTGCGCTGGCGCACGGTATCGGTACCTCCGAGGTGGAACACGTGCTGGCCACCCAGTGCCTGATCGCCAAAAAGATGAAAAACATGCTGGTGCGTGTTGATGGCGAACTGGGTGCGGGCGTTACGGCTAAAGACGTGGTGCTGCACATCATCGGTGTGATCGGCACCGCTGGCGGCACCGGCTGTGCCATGGAGTTCGGCGGTAGCGCTATTCAGAGCCTGTCCGTGGAAGGCCGTATGACCATCTGTAACATGTCGATCGAGGCGGGTGCCCGTGTCGGTATGGTAGCGGTTGATGAAAAGACCATCGAATACTTCCGTGGTCGTCCGTTCTCTCCGAAAGGCGAGCAGTGGGATCGCGCAGTAGAAGCCTGGAAGGATCTGGTATCTGACGCCGATGCTGAGTTCGACCATGTGGTCGAGATCCGTGCCGAAGATATCAAACCGCAGGTTACCTGGGGTACCTCTCCGGAGATGGTGCTGCCGGTAGACGCTAACGTGCCTAATCCGGAGGCGGAAGCTGATGCGGTTAAAGCCGACGGAATTCGTCGTGCGCTGAAGTACATGGGTCTGTCTGCCGATCAGAAGATCACCGATATTCAGCTGGATCGGGTGTTTATCGGTTCCTGCACCAACTCCCGTATCGAAGATCTGCGCGCTGCTGCCGAGGTGGTTAAGGGGCGCAAGGTTGCTGCCACCCTGAAGCAGGCGCTGGTGGTGCCGGGTTCCGGCCTGGTGAAAGAGCAGGCGGAAAAAGAAGGGCTGGATAAGATCTTTATCGAAGCCGGTCTGGAATGGCGTGAGCCGGGTTGCTCCATGTGTCTGGCGATGAACCCGGACAAGCTGGGTCAGGGTGAGCACTGCGCATCCACCTCCAACCGTAACTTTGAAGGCCGTCAGGGCTTCGGTGGCCGTACTCACCTGGTCAGTCCGGCCATGGCCGCAGCGGCTGCTGTTGCCGGCCACTTCGTTGACGTTCGTGAGTTGATGAACCAGTAAGAGGAGCAGGAAAATGAGAAAATTTACCCAGCATACCGGTGTTGTCGCTCCGCTGGATCGTGCCAACGTCGATACCGATATGATCATTCCGAAGCAGTTCCTGAAGTCGATCAAGCGTGCCGGCTTTGGCCCGAACCTGTTCGATGAACTGCGTTACATGGATGAAGGTCAGCCGGACCAGGATTGCTCCGGGCGTCCGCTGAACCCGGATTTTGTGCTGAACCTGCCGCGTTACGCAGGCTCTAGCGTGCTGCTGGCGCGTGAGAACTTCGGTTGCGGGTCCAGCCGTGAGCACGCCCCTTGGGCGCTGGATGATTACGGTTTTCGTGCCGTAATCGCACCGAGCTTTGCGGATATCTTTTACAACAACTGCTTCAAGAACGGCCTGCTGCCGATCGTGCTGAACGATTCCCAGGTAGACCAGCTGTTCAAGGAAGTGGAAGCCAACGAAGGTTATCAGCTGACCGTCGATCTGGAACGTCAGGTGGTTGTTTCTCCCTCGGGCGAAGAGTTCGCCTTTGAGGTTGATGGCTTCCGTCGTCACTGTCTGTTGGAGGGGCTCGATGATATCGGCCTAACTCTGCAGAATGCCGATTCGATCAAGGCTTACGAAGAGCGTCGCCGCCAGGAAGCTCCCTGGCTGTTCGATGCCATTCATAACTGATTCAGGAATAGAATAATGAGCAAGAATGTACTGCTGTTGCCGGGTGACGGAATCGGCCCGGAGATCGTGACCGAAGCGCGCAAGGTGCTGGAGAACGTCAACGCCAAGTTCGGCCTGGGGCTGGAACTGAGCGAAGCAAAGGTTGGCGGTTCGGCTATCGACGCCACCGGCAAGCCGTTGCCGGAAGAGACGCTGACCGCCTGCAAAGCCGCCGATGCGATCCTGCTGGGTGCCGTTGGTGGTCCGAAATGGGATACCAACCCCGACTTCGCTATCCGTCCGGAGAAAGGTCTGCTGGGTATCCGTTCCGAACTGGAGCTGTTCGGCAACCTGCGTCCGGCGATTCTTTACCCGCAGCTGGCGCACGCCTCCACGCTGAAGGAGGAGGTGGTCTCTGGTCTGGATATCCTCATCGTGCGTGAACTGACCGGTGGTATCTACTTCGGTAAGCCGCGCGGCGTGCGTGAGAAAGAGGGTGGTATCCGCGAAGGTTACAACACCTACGTTTACGACGAGAACGAAATCCGCCGTATCGGTCGTGTCGCGTTTGAAGCGGCCCGAGCCCGTAACAAGAAGCTCTGCTCCGTCGACAAGGCCAACGTGCTGGAAGTGACCGTGCTCTGGCGCGAAATCATGGAAGAGCTGAAGGCGGAATACCCGGACGTAGAACTAAGCCATATGTACGTGGATAACGCGGCGATGCAGTTGGTGCGTGCGCCCAAGCAGTTCGACGTGATCGTCACCGGCAACATGTTTGGCGATATCCTCTCCGATGCGGCCGCCATGTTGACCGGTTCCATCGGCATGCTGCCGTCCGCTTCCCTGGATAAAAACGGCAAGGGTATGTACGAGCCGTGTCACGGTTCTGCGCCGGATATCGCCGGTCAGGGCAAGGCGAACCCGTTGGCAACTATACTGTCAGCCGCTATGATGTTGCGTTACTCGCTCGACCAGGGTGAAGCGGCGGATGCTATCGAGCAGGCGGTCAGCAAAGTGCTGGATCAGGGGCTGCGTACTCCTGATATCCTGTCTGCCGGTATGCGTCAGGTCAGCACATCCGAAATGGGTGATGCGGTAGTCGCAGCGCTGGCATAAGGCCGGCGGCGCAGATTCACTTGCGCCAGGCAGAACCCTGACGGGACAGACCCGACGATCAGTGTTGAGTCTGTCCCGTTTGTATATCTGTTGCCGGGTCGCGAGTTTTAAAAGCTAATAAAGCAAATTAATAGTTGGGGGCACGAATGAAGCGTGTAGGTTTTGTAGGCTGGCGAGGCATGGTTGGCTCGGTCCTGATGCAGCGTATGCTGGAAGAGAAGGATTTCGATCACATTGCGGAGCCGGTGTTTTTCACCACCTCTCAGGTTGGCGCGGCAGGCCCGAATATCGGTAAAGATATTCCGGCTCTGAAAGATGCGCGTGACATTGAAGAGCTCAAGCAGATGGACGCTATTGTCTCCTGCCAGGGTGGTGACTACACAACCGAGGTGTTCGCCAAACTGCGCGAGTCCGGTTGGGATGGCTACTGGATCGATGCGGCGTCCACGCTGCGTATGGCTGATGACAGTCTGATCGTGCTGGATCCGGTTAACCTGGACGTGATCAAGGATGGCCTGAGCAAGGGCATCAAAAACTACGTCGGCGGCAACTGCACCGTCTCCCTGATGTTGATGGGTCTGGGTGGTCTGTTCAAGCAGGATCTGGTTGAGTGGGTCAGCTCCATGACTTACCAGGCAGCCTCCGGTGCCGGCGCTCAGAACATGCGTGAGCTGATCAAGCAGATGGGTCAGATCCATGCGGGCTCCGAAGCGATGCTGGCGGATCCGTCCTCTGCGATTCTTGATATCGATCGTCAGGTCGCTGCCACCATGCGTTCCGGTGAGTTCGCCACCGATAACTTCGGTGTGCCGCTGGCCGGCTCCCTGATCCCCTGGATCGACAAAGCCGTCGACCTGGGTCAGAGCAAGGAAGAGTGGAAAGGCTACGTCGAGACCAACAAGATCCTGGGTCTGAACGACAGTCCGGTACCGATCGATGGCACTTGCGTGCGTATCGGCGCCATGCGCTGCCACAGCCAGGCGTTCACCGTTAAACTCAAGCGCGATGTGCCGCTGGACGAGATCGAAGCGATGATCGCCGAGGCCAACGACTGGGTCAGCGTGGTACCGAACGAGCGTGAAGTGACCATGACCGATCTGTCCCCGGCCAAGGTGACCGGTACGCTGGGTATCCCGGTTGGCCGTCTGCGTAAAATGCGCATGGGCCCGGATTATCTCAACGCCTTCAGCGTGGGTGACCAGCTGCTGTGGGGTGCTGCGGAGCCGCTGCGCCGCATGCTGCGTATCCTGATCGAAGACTGAATAAGTCTAGCTTGAACTAAACTAACAGCCCGGCCTGGGTTTCCAGTGGCCGGGCTGTTTTTGTTTTTAACACCCTGATAAAGCTTGCGGAATATATGACTGTGAATGTTGCGATTATCGGTGTCAGCACCCTGACTGGCGAAAACCTGCTTGAGATTCTGGATGGGCGTGAGTTTCAGATCGATGCGCTGAAACTGTTCGATCAGCCGGATGAGGCGGGTCGCGCGCTAATGTACAAGGGGCGTTCGACTCGGGTAAGGCCGATCGATCAGCTGGGTGCAGAAAGCGGCCTGGATATCATTTTCCTGGGCGACAACGCTTTGACCGACGAACAGCTTGCGTTAGCTGCAGAAGCAGGCGCTCTGGTGATCGACCTGTATCCGGGACGACAGCAGGAAGCACCAGTGTTCGTGCCGGAGGTTAACGGCGCTGCGCTGGCTGAGATTGAACGCGGTGATATTGTGGGTAGCCCCTGTTCCGCGGTTGTGACCGCTGCGTTGTCCCTGGCGCCGCTGCAGTCCGAATACCAGTTGCTGAAATTGAACGCTTTTGCGATGCAATCCGCTGCCGAGCTTGGTCGTCCGGGCGTGGAAGCGCTGGCCTCTGAAACCGCGCGCCTGCTGAATGCCCGTGATGCTGATCCGAGCCTGTTCCCTGTTCAGTACGCGTTTAATGTTCTTACCCCTGCCGAAGAGGTGGATGCCGAGGGCCAGTCCCTTACCGAGCGTCGTTTTGTTTCCGAGCTCAAGGAAGTTCTGGGTGATGACGAACTTGAGGTGGTGATGCAGGCCGCCCTGGTGCCTTCGTTTTATGGTGTCTCAGTGATGTTGCAGGCGGAAACAGCGCGGCCCGTTGATTTAGAACAGGCGGGAAGATTGCTGTCAGCCGCAGACAGTGTGATACTCCATCGCGGACAGAAGCCGGTTACGCCGGTCGGAAGTGCCGTCGGTAACGATCAGGTACACGTCAGCCGTCTGCGTCTTGAAGCGGATAGCGATAGCTGTGTCGGTCTCTGCGCTTTGACCGATAACCTTCGTAAGGGCAGTGCGCTTAATGCTGTTCAGATTGCCGAGCACTGGATCAGGCTGCACAGCTGATACAAAGCGGTAGCGCAGTGTTCTGCAGAAGGAACTGATCGCGGGCAAACGTCTGTTTAAAAGCTGTCTTGACCGATGCAGACTTAATCAATAATACTTGGTTCAGACGCTGGAACTGCAACTCTCTGATTTTGGTGGCATATTCGTCGGAGAGCGCGCGAATTAGAGAAGGAAGTAATTGATGCTGCGCAAACTCGCTTTAAGCCTCGCGGTTGCCGGGGCTCTCAGCGCAACTCAGGCGAATGCCCTGGGACTTGGAGCGATCCAGGTTAACTCGGCGCTGAACGAACCGCTGAATGCTGAAATCAAGTTGCTGCAGGTTCGAGACCTGTCGCCGTTGCAGATTCAACCGCGTATGGCCGATATCGACGAGTTTTCGCTGGCTGGCATTAGCAAGTCGCGTTTTCTCAGCGATGTAAAATTCGATGTCAGGGTGATGCCGGACGGTACGGGTGTTATCCGCCTTAACTCCAGTACCCCGATCAAGGAGCCATTCCTCAACTTCCTGGTTGAAGTGAACTGGCCCAGCGGTCGCCTGGTCCGTGAATACACCCTGCTGCTGGATCCGCCGCTGTTTGACCCCACGCCCGCACCGGGCACACAGGTCGTCCAGCCCGCTCAGACGGTAGCTCCCGCAGCGCCTGCGACGCAGCAGGTAGCGCCGGGCACCAGTTTTGCGGCGCCTTCCCGGCCTGCAGATGTTTCCAATATCAAAACCCGAGCCAACCCGAACACCGAAGTCTACGTCGATGTAGACGATACGCTTTGGGAACTGGCGCTGGAGCATCGTCCGAACCGCTCCGTAACCCCCGAACAGATGATGATTGCGCTGCAGCGCAAAAATCCCCAATCCTTCCCGGGCGGCAATATTAATATGCTGAAGGCCGGCACGGTTATGCGCCTGCCGACCCTGGAAGAGATCAAGCAGCTGAGCGCTGCAGAAGCGAAAGCCGAAGCGCGCCGTCAGACCGAGGTATGGCGTAACCGTGGTTCCAGCGCTCCGGCTCCTGCGCCGGAAGCCGCTGCAACCGATGATGCCGCACCGGTTGAAACCAGCTCGGATTCAGGTACTGCTGCTGGTGAGGCGTCCGATGGCGACAGCCAGCTCAAGGTTGTAGCCCCCGAAACGCCTGCTGAAAGCGATCAGGCCTCTACCGCCAGTAGCGACGACTCCCAGTCTACTGAGGATGCGGCAGTAGTCGCTGAAGAGGGCGCGGGAAGTGCCGAGGGTGTTGTGGATGCCCAGGATCTTGCTGGCCGCAACGAAGAGCTCGAAAACCGTCTCTTGCTGACCCAGGAGTCGGTAGCGAAGGTAGAGCTCGAAAATAACGAGCTTAATGAAAAACTCGACGCGATCGTCTCCCAACTCGATAAAATGCAACAACTGATCGAGCTTAAGGATCGTGAGTTGGCGATGATGCAGCAGCAGCTGGATCAGCGCGATGCGACCGACGAAGAGACCGCAGGCTTTATCGATCAGATGCTGAAAAACCCAGCCTACCTGGCCGGTGCCGGTGGCGCTGTCCTGCTGGCGTTCCTTCTGGGTCTGCTGTTGGCCCGCCGCGGCAAGGGTAAAGAAGATAAGGCTGTTGAGGTGCGTGAAGCCTCTGAGCCCAAGCCCAAGGCTCCGGTCGATAGTGCTGACTCTGACGCGATTCCTGATATGGCGATCGCAGCGGCTGCGGGTGCGGCGGGTGCTGCTGTGGCAGCTAGCGCTGCAGCGGATGAGTCAGAGCCTGAGTCGGAGTTGCAGGCCAAGGCTGATAACGACCTGGCCGATGATGATCTCAGTGACCTGGATCTCGACATGGACCTGGATCTCGACGAAGCCGTTGAAGAGACTGAGGCAGCCGAGAGTATCAGTGATGACGAATTCGATCTGGGAGTCGATGAGCTTGAAGAGCCTGCGCCAGTAGCTGAGGATGATTCTCTCGATACAGGACTCGATGATCTGCTGGCTGAAAATGACAGCGATGATGAGCTTCCGGGCGCGCTGGACGATGATCTTAGCGATCTTGACCTGGCGCCGGATGAGCCGCTTGTCGCGACTGAATCAGAAGAGGTTGCGGAGCCTGAGTTGGAAGCGGATGAACTCGACTTCGCCGTGAACGGTTTTGGTGAAGATGAGGCGGATGAAGAAGATGATCTTATAGATCTGCCTGACGATCTTGAGTTCGCCGTGAGTCAGCCAGGCGCCGAAACGTCAGAGGAAACCGAGCCTGAGTCTGAAGAGGATGAGCTTGCGGGTCTGGACTTCGCCGTGGACAATAGCGCCGGCACACTCGATGGCGAAGACGGCGATGATGATCTGCTGGAAGACTTCTTTAGCGAAGAGGTTGAGTCCAAGGATGAATTCTCCTCACTGAGCGAGACCAGTGACGAAGACGTAGCGCCGCTGACCGACGAGTCGGTAGACGTGGATACACTGGAAGACACATTCAGTCTTGGTACGGTGGAACCGCTGACCGAGCCGGATGATTCTGCGGTCGATGATGCGTTGGATGAGATGCTCCTCAACTCCTACGGCGATGAAGAGGAAGATGAAACCGGCACTGCGGCAGCGGCCGCGGGCAATTCGGTCGATGAAGACGATCTTGATGCCCTGCTTGCATCGTTCGAGCCTGAAGAGGAAGAGGAATTCAAGCCTCAGATGCGTCCGGGTGAACGGGTCGAAGAGGAGCTCACTGCCAATATTGCGCATGATCTCGAAACTGATCTGGATGCCGAGCTGGATGAGCTGCTGGACTCCACCGATGACGAGATCGCCTTAGAAGAGGAAAACGCTACCGAGTCTTCGGACCTGGCGGATGATCCTCTAGACTCGTTGAATCTGCTCGAAGGGGCGGATGAGAACGAAACCAAACTTGATCTGGCGCGTGCCTACATCGAAATGGAAGACCGGGAAGGAGCCAAGGATATCCTTAATGAGATCCTCGGCGAAGGTAACCACTTCCAGAGACGAGAGGCGCAGCGCTTGCTGGACTCCCTGAACGGATAAATGAACATAAGTGATCAGGATCAGAGGGCGACTGAAGTCGCCCTTTTTCGTTATGCGGCCGCAGTTGAATACGCGGGCGCTCACTATAATGGTTGGCAGACTCAGAGCGGTGATAATGTCACCTGTGTGCAGACCGAAGTGGAAAAGGCTCTTTCCCGGGTGGCTAATCATCCGTTGGCGGTAGTCTGCGCCGGAAGAACCGATGCCGGCGTCAGTGCTTCGCACCAGGTGATTCACTTTGACTCGCCGGTGCAGCGCGCAGAGCGTGCCTGGGTTATGGGGACCAACACCTATCTTCCGGACGATATCGCGATCCGCTGGGTGAAGCCTGTTCGCGATGATTTTCATGCGCGCTTTTCTGCGCAGGAGCGACGCTACCGCTACCTCATTTACAGTGCGCCGGTAAAGCCTGCTCTGCTGGGACGTGGCGTAACCTGGACCTATAAGCAGCTGGATATTACCCGCATGCAGGCCGCTGCGAAGCATTTGATCGGCGAGCATGATTTTACCTCTTACCGCGCGGTGGCCTGCCAGGCTCATAGCCCCGTGCGTGAGGTGAAATCTCTCGAGGTGTTCCAGGCGGGTAATCTGATTGTTATCGATATCCGCGCTAACGCTTTTCTGCATCACATGGTGCGCAACGTCTCTGGTGTGCTGATGAAGATCGGCGCCGGCGAAGCGGAGCCCGGTTGGGCTAAAGAGGTGCTTGAGGCACGTGACCGGCGGCAGGGTGGTGTGACTGCGCCTCCCTGGGGGCTCTATTTCGTGGATGTCGGTTATCCGCAGGAGTTCGATATCCCTGAAACTCAGCCCGGGCCCTATTTTTTGGGTTGAAGGTTTCAGGTCAAGCGTTTTAGGTTGAGCTTTTTGTTTGGGGCTGCCTGACGGGTCTGTCGAGCTCTGGTAGAATTTTCACTCTTGTAACGGAGAGTCCATGCCGACGCGAGTCAAAATCTGCGGTATAACCCGTGTAGAGGATGCGCTGACAGCAGTGGCTGCCGGTGCTGATGCGCTGGGGTTTGTGTTTTATGCGCCCAGTCCTCGAGCGATCGATGCCGCACGGGCTGGTGAAATTATCGCCCAATTGCCGCCGTTCGTAACCACGACGGCCTTGTTCGTTGATCCGGAACCGGAACTGATCATGCAGGTTGTGGAGACCACAGGCGTGGATCTGCTGCAGTTTCATGGCAAGGAAGACCCAGATTTTTGCGAGCGCTTCGGGCGTCCCTGGATTAAGGCTTTACGCATGAAACCGGGTGTAGATCTGGTATCCGAATGCGACAGGTACGCCAGGGGACGCGGTATTCTGCTGGACGCATACCGCCCGGGAGTGCCAGGTGGAACCGGCGAAACCTTCGATTGGGAACTTATTCCGGCTGACATAGCTCCGAAGATTACTCTGGCCGGTGGGTTGAACCCGGAAAACATTAAAAACGCCATCGCGGCGGTGCGACCCTATGCGGTTGACGTAAGCGGTGGTGTGGAGGCTGGCAAGGGGATCAAGAGCCCTGAGCTGGTGAAGAATTTTGTTGCCGCGGTTCGCGATGCGGATTGCGGTCGATAAAGCAGAAATAGCAGCTGCTGATTGCGAAGCAGGCTGAATACAAAGATCGGGAATTAGGTAACTATGAGCAACTGGCTTGAAAAGATCGTCCCCTCTCTTGGGCGCAGTGAGAAGAAGCGCAGCAATATCCCCGAGGGACTCTGGGACAAATGCCCCAAGTGCGAGGCGGTGCTTTATCGTCCTGAGCTGGAAAAGAACCTCAATGTATGCCCCAAGTGTGATCACCACATGCGTCTCCGTGCGCGCCGCCGTCTGGAACTGTTCCTGGACGAAGGCACCGGCGTTGAAATCGCCGCTGATGTGGAGCCGGTAGATCGCCTCAAATTCCGCGACTCCAAAAAATACAAGGATCGCCTTGTCGCAGCTCAGCGTGATACGGGTGAAAAAGATGCGCTGATCGCCATGCGCGGCGAGCTGGAAGGTATTCCTGTCGCAGCCGTCGCCTTCGAGTTCCGCTTCATGGGCGGCTCCATGGGCGCGGTTGTTGGTGAGCGTTTTGTTCAGGCGGCTGAGATGGCGCTGGAGCAGCGTATGCCGCTGATCTGTTTTGCTGCTTCTGGCGGTGCGCGTATGCAGGAAGCGCTGATCTCGCTGATGCAGATGGCGAAGACCAGTGCTGCGCTGGAGCGCATGCGCAAGGCTGGCGTGCCGTTTATCTCTGTGCTGACCGATCCGGTTTACGGTGGTGTGTCCGCGAGTCTTGCTATGTTGGGCGATCTGAACGTGGCTGAGCCGCGTGCGCTGGTTGGTTTTGCCGGACCGCGCGTTATCGAGCAGACCGTGCGTGAGAAGCTGCCCGAAGGTTTCCAGCGTAGCGAATTTCTGCTGGAACACGGTCAGGTGGATATGATTATTGCGCGTGGGGAGATGCGACCGCGTCTGGCCTCGATCCTGCGAAAGTTGCTGCATCTGCCAGCGGCCTGATGGCAAACAGGGTCACCTTCGGGTGACCTTTTTGATGGGAACAACGATGTACGCGGATTTTCCTGACACTCTCGACGCCTGGCTTGAGCGTATCGAAGCCTGTCACCCCTCGGAAATTGATCTTGGCCTGGAGCGCATCAGGCAGGTCGCTGAACGCCTTGAACTGAAATTGGATCGCAGCAGGGTAGTCACCGTTGCAGGTACCAATGGCAAAGGTTCAACCGTTACCTTGCTGGACGCTATTCTGCGCCAGGCGGGTTACACGACTGGCGTTTATACCTCGCCGCATTTCCTGCGTTACAACGAGCGTATCCGGATCAATGGCGCAGAAGCGTCCGATGCCGGCATCTGCGAAGCCTTTGTGCGCATAGAACAGGCTCGAGGCGATATTTCGCTAACCTATTTCGAATACGGCACGCTGGCTGCGCTGATCTGTTTCGAGCAGGCCAGCCCTGATGTGCTTCTGCTGGAGGTTGGGCTTGGCGGGCGTCTGGATGCGGTCAATATCGTTGATAGCGATGTGGCGGTCATAACCAGTATCGCTATCGATCACGCCGACTGGCTGGGTGATGACCGTGAGCAGATCGGCCGCGAAAAGGCGGGAGTCCTGCGGGCCGGTAAGCCACTGGTCTGTGGTGATCCCAATCCGCCGGTGAGTGTGCGTGAGAGCGCCGCTGCAGGAAAGGCTCAGTTGCTGGTTAAAGGCGAGGAGTTCAGTTACGGCGCGACGGGCGGTGCCTGGTCGTGGCGGGGCGTGGACCGCGAGGGCGGAGCGCTCGAATATACCGATCTGGTATTGCCTGAGCTGCCACTGACAAACGCGGCAACCGTGCTGCAGGTGTTGTCGCTACTCAAGCTTGATGTGAGTCCTGAGCAGATCTGCGCAGGCCTTGCGGCCGCCAGAATGACCGGTCGTATGCAGCGGTTAGAGCTAGCGGATACTGATAGTCCCTGTGTGCTGGATGTGGCGCATAACCCGGAGGCGGCCGGTTACCTCGCAAACTGGATGGCCGATCACCCGGTTGCTGGCAAGACTCATCTGGTGCTCGGTATGCTGGCCGATAAGGACATCGCAGCGGTGATGGAGCTGCTGGCGCCTCAAGTCGACATCTGGCATCTGGCCAGCCTGGTGGGCGCGCGCGCCGCGTCCTCCGCACAGTTGCGTGCACTTCTGCCTGCCGGGCAGGAGTTCGTTTGCTATGACGATGTGGAAACGGCGTTGCTTTGCGCTAAAAATGCTCTGCTGTCGGGTGACAGGCTGGTGGTCGCTGGTTCCTTCTTTACCGTGAGTGATGCCCTGGCTGCTTTGAAACTGGAAGGTTAAAGGCATGGAACGACAGGTCAAAAAACGCATTTTAGGCGCCTGTGCGGTGTTGGTGGTCGGCGCTGCGTTGATTCCCCTACTGCTCGATGGTGCCGGTTATAAAGAGCGGCATCTCGAAAGCCGTATTCCGGCAGCGCCCGAGCCTGTCGCTCAGGTTGAGGTGGAGCAGGAGATGACGGTGCTTCCGGATACCCGTGAGCCGGCTGCTCCTTCAGAGCCCGCTACCGTCAGTGTGCCTGTGGATGGTGTACAGCAGGCGGTGGAGCAGGCTAAGCCGGATATCGATCCGATTGAAGATACGCCGCAGCTGGATCAGGAGGGGGTGCCTGTCGGCTGGACGCTGCAGTTGGCCAGCTTCCGTGATGAGGCTAATGCCAAGGCGCTGCGTGCAGAGCTTCTGGATGGCGGTCACAAGGTCTACATGCGCCATATGGCGGGACTGGTCAAAGTGTTCGTCGGGCCGGAGATGCAGCGGTCCAGGTTGGAAGCGCTGCAGGAAAAGCTGAAGCAGGAGTATGCGCTTGATGGCATTATCGTGCGTTTTACAACCCAGTGATCGAGCCATTGGGTTCGCACTTTTGCTCTGCTAGAATGCGCGCTGTTTCACAGGGTAGTATCGAATGAACTGGGTTGACTGGGTGATCATCGCGATCATCGCGATTTCGAGTTTGATGAGCCTGCGCCGCGGTTTTGTCCGCGAGGCCGTCTCGCTGGCTTCTTGGGTGGTGGCATTTGTCGTTGCGCGTCTATTCGCTACCTCGCTGGCGGTTGTACTGCAGGACTATATCGATACGCCGTCACTTCGCCTGCTGGCAGCCTTTGCTATTCTCTTTGTTATTACGCTGATTGTGGGTGCTCTGGTCGGAATGCTGATAGGAGCACTGGTGTCGGCGACAGGGCTCAGCGCTACGGACAGGGTACTGGGTATCGGCTTCGGGGCTGTGCGCGGAGCGCTGGTCATCGTGGTTTTAGTCGCGCTGCTGGGTATGACCCCGGCGGTACAGGATTCATGGTGGCTGGAGTCCAGCCTGATTCCCCATTTTGTTTTGCTTGAGGACTGGACCCGTGCCGTTGCATCCGATGTTGGCCAGGTGATCTGGGATATCGGGCGTTAATAAAGTTCCTTGCTGCATCCACAGCTACTAGACATTCCTTCTGAGGTGATCTGAATGTGCGGTATCGTTGGCATCGTTGCCAAATCCTATGTAAACCAAACCATTTTCGACGCGTTGACGGTGCTTCAGCATCGTGGACAGGATGCAGCGGGGATGGTGACTTGTGAAGGAAACCGCTTCTTTCTGCGCAAGGATAACGGCCTGGTGAACGAGGTGTTCCGCACCCGTCACATGAAGCGCCTTGAAGGTAAAATGGGTATCGGCCACGTGCGTTATCCTACCGCCGGTAGCTCAAGTTCGGCAGAAGCCCAGCCGTTCTACGTGAACTCGCCTTACGGTATCGCGCTGGCGCACAACGGTAACCTGACCAACACAGAGCAGCTGGCCGACGAGATTTTCCGTGCCGATCTGCGTCACATCAACACCACCTCTGACTCTGAAGTACTGCTCAACGTGTTCGCTCACGAGCTGCAGGCTCTGGGCAAGCTGCGCCCCGGTCCGGAGGATATCTTCAAAGCGGTGGAGCGCGTGCACCAGCGCTGCCAGGGCGGTTACGCCGTCGTGGCAATCATCACCGGTTACGGCATCGTGGCCTTCCGTGATCCCTGCGGCATCCGCCCGCTGGTTTACGGCAAGCGGGAAACCGAGGCGGGCAGTGAGTACATGGTGGCTTCAGAAAGCGTCGCGCTGGATACCTCAGGTTTCGTTATGGAGCGTGACCTGGAGCCGGGTGAGGCGATCTTTATCGATACTCACGGCCAGGTGTTTACCCAGCAGTGCGCCAAGGATACCAAGCTGGCTCCCTGCCTGTTTGAATACGTTTACCTGGCGCGCCCGGACTCCATCCTTGATGGTATCTCTGTGCATGAAGCGCGCATGGAAATGGGTATCAAGCTGGCGGAAAAGGTGATGCGTGTCGCGCCGGATCACGATATCGACGTGGTGATTCCGATTCCGGATACCAGCCGTACCTCTGCGCTGGAGATGGCCAATAAGCTGGGCGTCAAATTCCGCGAAGGCTTTATCAAGAACCGCTATATCGGCCGTACCTTCATCATGCCGGGTCAGACCCAGCGCAAGAAGTCCGTGCGCCAGAAGCTTAACCCGATCAGGGGCGAGTTCCAGGATAAGGTCGTTATGCTGGTGGATGACTCCATCGTGCGTGGCACGACGTCCAAGCAGATCGTGCAGATGGCCCGTGAAGCTGGCGCGCGTAAGGTTTATGTGGCCTCTGCGGCACCAGAAGTGCGTTACCCCAACGTTTACGGTATCGATATGCCGTCCGCCAGTGAGCTGGTAGCACACGGTCGTACGGCCGAGGAGATCGGCAAATATATCGGTTGCGACTGGATGCTGTATCAGGACCTGGATGACCTGAAGGCATCCGTCACCAAGTACAACCCGGAAATTTCCGAGTTTGACACCTGTGTGTTCGATGGTCTGTACGTGACCGGTACCGTATCGCCAAGTTATCTTCGCCGTCTTGAGGAGCGTCGTAACGATGACGCCAAGGCGAGCGCTGAAGGCACCAAGATCGGCGATAACGAATCTGCCGACCTGCTGAGCAGAATTGAGTAAGGAAAGACCGATGACAACAGGATTTGAGCACCCGGAGCGCGTCCAGTTTGACGCTGAGGGTTACGCCACCGATACCCGTGCGGTGCGCGCGGGTCAGGAGCGCACGCCGGTAGGTGAGCATTCAGACCCGATCTACCCGACCTCCAGCTTCGTTTTCTCCTCTGCCCGTGAGGCGGCGGCGCGTTTTGGTGGCGAAGAAGAGGGGATGATCTATTCCCGCTTCACCAACCCGACCGTGCATGCCTTCGAGCGCCGTATTGCAGCGATGGAAGGCGGTGAGCGTGCCGTGGCGACTTCATCTGGAATGGCTGCGATCCTGAGTCTTGGTCTGTCGCTGATGCAGCAGGGCGATCATGTGGTTTGCTCGCGCAGTGTTTTCGGTTCTACCGTGTCGCTGTTCGATAAGTACCTCAGCCGTGCAGGTATCCTGACTACTTACGTCGATCCCACCGATCTTGCAGACTGGGAGCGTGCCATCCGTCCGGAAACCAAGATGCTGTTTCTGGAAACGCCGTCCAACCCGCTGGGTGAGATGAGCGATATCGCAGCCCTGGCGGAAGTGGCGCACAAGCATGATGCGCTGCTGGTGGTCGATAACTGCTTCCTGACGCCCGCACTGCAGAAGCCGCTGGAGCTGGGTGCTGATATCGTAATGCACTCGGCCACCAAGTATATCGACGGCCAGGGTCGTTGCGTCGGCGGTGTTGTTGTCGGCCGTGAAGCGGAGATGGAGCAGGTGTTCGGCTTTATCCGCACCGGTGGTACCTGCATGAGTCCGTTCAATGCCTGGGTCTTCCTCAAGGGGCTGGAAACTCTGCCGTTGAGGATGCGTGCTCACAACGACGCCGCGTCACAGCTGGCCGAGTGGCTCGAGCAGCAGCCGGGCATTGAGCGTGTTTATTACACCGGGCTGAAAAGCCATCCGCAGCATGAGCTGGCCTGCCGTCAGCAGAAAGGCTTTGGTGGCGTACTCTCGTTCGAGGTCAAGGGTGATAAGGCAGCCGCCTGGCGTTTTATCGATGCGACCAGAATGGTGTCCATTACCGGCAACCTGGGCGATGTTAAAACCACCATTACCCATCCTGCGACCACAACGCATGGTCGCATGACGCCGGAAGATCGTGCCCGCGCAGGTATTCGCGATAACCTTATCCGCTTCTCCGTGGGGCTCGAGGATATCGAGGATCTTAAAAAGGATCTGCAGTTGGGTCTGGCTGCGCTTTAAGCGTTAGCCAGCCGATCACCGTTGCCGTCATAAAGCCGGATTGTCTGGTGAAGGGGGGCGGCAGCGGTGAGTACGCTGTTTTTCAGCGCGAAGCGGTCCACGGTCATGCATAAGGGCTCCGGCAGTAGCTGGTTTTCCAGCTGACGTAAGGACGCGTCGGAGAGTAGTTCTTTACTGCGAGCCAGGGTGATGTGGGGACGAAAGTCGCGAACTGCGGTATTGATGCCGCTGATGTTCAGACTTTGGGCTACCTGATCGTGCAGGTGGCTGAGCGCTTCGCTGGGGTCGCAGCCAAGCCAGAGCGTGCGTTTGCCGAAGGTCCCGATCCTGTCCATGCTCAACTCGAAGGGTGCAAACTCTATCCTTCTCAGTGCATCATCCAGCGCGATCATCTTCTCTTGCGGCAGCTTGCCGATAAATGCCAGTGTCAGGTGAAGCTGCTCCGGCAGGCTCCAGCTCAGACCTCTGATTGCTGTTTCCCGGCGGCCAAGAGTCTCCTGCAGAGTCTCGGTCAGGTCGATGGCGATGAAGAGGCGCTGTGTGTTGGCAGACGTACCATTCGTTCGATTCATAGATACAGCCTAGTGGCGGATCAAGGCAGTTAAAAACCGGTTATGCGAATTATTCTAGCCCCTATGGAGGGCGTTGTTGATTATACGCTGCGTAAGTTACTGACCCGTGTCGGTGGCATCGATCAGTGTGTTACCGAATTCGTTCGCGTCACCGATCGACTGTTGCCGCCCGTGGTTTTTCATCGCCTGGCGCCAGAGCTGCGACAGCAGGGACGGACCGAGTCGGGTACGCTGGTATTGCTGCAGCTGCTCGGCAGTGATCCGGCGGCGCTAGCCGACAACGCCTGTCGGGCGGTGGAGCTGGGAGCTCCGGGAATCGACCTGAATTTCGGTTGCCCGGCGAAAACGGTGAATAAGAGTCGCGGCGGAGCGGTACTGCTGGATGAGCCGGAGCTGATTCATCGGATTGTGGCTGAAGTGCGTCGTGCCGTCCCTGACGATATCCCGGTCAGTGCGAAGATGCGCCTCGGGTTTCGTGACAAGGATCTGGCGCTCGATAACGCGGCGGGTATCGAGAGTGCCGGCGCGTCCTCTTTGGCGGTGCATGCGCGCACCAAGGTTGAAGGCTATAAGCCGCCAGCGCACTGGGAGTGGATCGCACGTATTCGCGAATCGGTCAATCTGCCGGTGATCGCCAATGGTGAGGTATGGACCGTAGCGGACTATCACCGCTGTCGCGAGGTCAGTGGGTGCGCTGATGTGATGATCGGCCGTGGCCTGGTAGCCAATCCTTTCCTGGCGTTAGCCATTAAGGGGATGAGTGAGCATCCCGCGGAGCCCTGGTCAGAAGTTCTGCTGCTGCTTGAGCGTTTTCATCGTGAGGCGATGAGTAATATTTCCGAAAAGCATGTGCATGGCCGCCTCAAGCAGTGGTTGCAGATGCTCTCCTGGCAGATGCCGGAGGCCAAGGATCTGTTTGCGCAGATTCGAACCGAAAAATCCCCTGAGCGGCTGCTTGAGCTGTTGATTGCGGCCAGGGCGGATCGCGACCTTAGCTCCGAGGCGGTTCCAGCCTGACCGGCTGCCGGCGCGCGCCCCAGTGGCCGTGCTCCGGCTCAAAGATCCCGGGGATCTCTCTGCCGCAGTGTTGGCAATGCCCGCTTTTATCCAGGTTCCAGGCTCCCAGCTCATACCAGTCCCTTTCGATCAAAAGCTCATTGCAGCCGGGGCACCAGGTCGAGCTTCCACGGCGGTCGTGAACATTACCTGTGTATACGTATTCAAGGCCTGTATTCAGTGCGACCTGGCGTGCGCGAGTCAGTGTCGTTGGCGCAGTAGGTGGCTTGTCGAGCATTTTCCAGTCCGGGTGAAAGGCGCTGAAGTGCAGTGGGACATCGGTTCCCAGATGATCTGCAATCCAGTGTGAGAGTTCGGAAATTTCTGCGTCGGAGTCGTTTTCGCCGGGAATGAGCAGGGTGGTTATTTCCAGCCAGACATCGGTTTCGTGGCGAATATATTCAAGTGTTTCCAGTACAGCACCTAACTGGCCGCCGCAGATGCGCTGGTAAAAGCGCTCGGTAAATGCCTTGAGGTCGATGTTGGCGGCATCCATGTGGCGGTAGAATTCCTCGCGGGGGCCGGCGCAGACATAACCGGCGGATACAGCGACGCTCTTAATGTCGAGGGCTCGTGCTGCAATGGCGCAGTCGATGGCGTATTCGTGAAAGATCACTGGATCGTTATAGGTAAATGCGATGCTGCGGCAGCCCAGTTTTTTGGCGGTGGCGGCGAGTAATTCCGGGGATGCGCTCTGGCTGAGCGTATCCATCTCCCGTGATTTGCTCATATCCCAGTTCTGGCAGAATTTGCACGCGAGGTTGCAGCCGGCAGTGCCGAAAGAGAGTACCGGGGTGCCAGGTAGAAAATGGTTGAGCGGCTTTTTCTCAATCGGATCGATGCAGAAGCCGCTGGAGCGTCCGTAGCTGTATAGACGGACCTGGCCATTTTCAACGCCACGCACGAAGCAAAGGCCTCTTTGTCCATCGCTGAGATGGCACTTTCTTGGGCACAGATCACACTGTACCTTGTCGTCGCTGATGCGATGCCACCATCGGGTGCTCACGCTATCTTTGAGATTCGTGACATTACTCATCCCCGGTCTCCGAACGTTAGGGAAGCTATGATTAAGTCTATAGCGTCTCAGCGTGGCATGAAGTGCCCGGATACTAGGCGAGCTTTGCCGTCAATGGCCGTAGCCCTTGGCAAAAAGCTCAACGCCGTAGATGGGTGCTTCATGCCGCGCCCTCCGGGGCTTGCAGGCTGGCGCACTCTCTGCGTTGGACTTTTTTGCCGTAGCGCCACTACGCCTGCAAAAGCCCGCCTTGATAGTGAGCCAGCCTGTAAGCCTGAGATGCCATGAACTTGTTCATAGCTTCCTTAGGTTGGTAGCTATAATTTTAGTTGATCCCTGCGCGGGCTAAGTTGTCGGGTTTTAGGCTTGTGGTTTAAGACACGTGAATGGGATGAATAAAATAACGGTGAATGAGATGAATCATGTACGTCCGGCCGCGGTGGCGGGTCTGTTTTACCCCGGACAGCCTGAGATCTTGCGTTCCCGGGTTACTCGCCTGCTCGATGAGCAACACCAGGAGCAGCACAGGCGTCTAATCCCTAGTGCGCTTGTTGTACCGCACGCTGGCTACGACTATTCCGGTGGGGTGGCGGCAAGTGGTTACAGCCTGTTGGCTAGCGATCCCGATCGGGCGCGAAGGTGGCGGCGGATTTTGCTGCTGGGGCCAAATCATCGAGTCCCACTGCGCGGTATTGCGGCGCCAAAGGCGGATCTCTTTGCGACTCCCTTGGGGTCAATGGCGGTAGATCAGACGGGGCTCGCCGAGTTGCAGCAGCGTTTCGATGTCCAGGTGCGAGAAGATGTGCATGCACTTGAGCATTGTCTGGAGGTGCAACTGCCGTTTCTGCATGAGCTACTGCCATCGGCTAAGTTACTTCCGCTTGTGGTCGGGCAGGAGCGGCCGGAGCCGGTGGCGGATCTGATTGAATGGGCCTGGGATCAAAAAGACATACTGGTTGTTATCAGTACGGATTTAAGTCACTACCACAGCTACGATGAAGCGTGTCGGATCGATGCTGACACTGAGCACGCCATTCTGGCGCTGCGTTCAGATATAGTCCCTGAGCAGGCCTGTGGTGCCCACGCGTTGAATGGGCTGCTGCTGGCGGCGCATCGGCGCTGCCTGTCGGCGGCGCGCTTGGCGTTATGCAACTCCGGCGATACGGCGGCCCCTCGCGATCAGGTTGTGGGGTACGGCAGCTATGTCATTTTCTAATCAGCTTTTGGGTGAAGTGCATGAGCTGGCAAGGCAGAGCCTGCTGGCGAGCTTTGGCAGGGCGGTAGAACCGGATGAACCGAAGGCGCTGGAAGCACCGGGCTGCTGTTTCGTTACCCTGACGAAGCATGGGGCATTACGTGGGTGTATAGGTTCTCTTGAACCCCATCGCTCTCTCGCCAGGGATGTTATCGAAAACAGCCGTAGTGCGGCATTTTCTGACCCTCGTTTTCCTGTCCTTGGTGAATCCGAGCTTGGCGATCTGGAAATTGAAGTGTCCATTCTTGGGCCGCACCGGGAGATTCGTATAGCAAGCGAGCAGGAGTTGCTTGAGGCGTTGGAGCCGGGTATCGATGGGCTGGTGCTGGTCTTTGAAGGACGCAGAGCGACTTTTCTACCCTCGGTATGGGAGCAGTTGGCCGAGCCGGTGGATTTTCTCCAGGCGTTAAAACGCAAAGCGGGTTTGCCCGAACAGTTTTGGTCCGAGGATATGCGCTGGTATCGCTACGGGGTTCAGAGAGTAGGCGGGTGGCTGATAGCGCGAGGCTAGATCTGTTTGCTGAGCGACCAGGTTTGATGAGAGCCGGGTTCAGATAGCGCTCGGCTTGATCTGTATCAGTCGCTGTCCTGTGAAGGCTCGCAGGGGTATGGTGTTGGTGGGTGGCTTCTATAGGTACATGTTTTTATAATCGACCGATAGAAATCAGATCATCCACCGGATCACCGCATAGAGTTTCTGAATGAATATTTCCTCGGACAAGTTGGCTCCACCCCTTATCTTTGGCTATTTTGCGCTTCTGTTTGGGGGGCTTTGGCTGGTGGACTGGTCCCAGTTTACCTGGTTTTCTGGGTTGATAACCTTTTACGCGGCGCTGTTTCTGGCGGATTTTATCAGTGGACTTGTGCATCTGTTCATTGACTATCAGCCGCTTAACTACGCTAAGGGGTATGGCGAGCTCTATGACTACAAGGGCAAGCGCAACTCCGATGATTTCAATACAAAGAAAAATCGCGTGTTTTCAAGATCAACGGTCTTTGATCGGGAGGTGTATTTTTTCAAGATACATCATCGCAACGCCGGACCCTGTGTGAATCGCCCGTACCGTGACTTTTTCTATATGACCTGCGTGCCCGCCACGGTTTTTATTCTCATCTCAATCGCGCTGTCAGTCTTCGAAGCACCGATTCCGGGCAGTGCCTATCTTGCGTTTGCGCTGCTGGTATTTTCCATTGGCGTGCTGCATACCGATCATATCCATGCTTGGGTGCATGGTTCCAAAACCATGCCCTGGGGTGTTTCCATCGCTCGGCGTGTGCAGAAATTAAAGCTGATGTATTCGATGAAAACCCATATTCGCCACCATCAGGAGGGCGAAAGCGGATTCTGCTTTATCATCGGACACGCGAATTTTCTGGTGGATGCGATCTGCCGCGTGCTGCTTCGCATGGGGATGATCGAGAAAAGGCACTGGCTGGGCCAGCGTTGATCGGCTTATCCCCATAAAAAAACCGCGCCTTGAAGCGCGGTTTTTTATGGGGCTGGAAAGCCTGTTTAGCTTTGGATCTCAATGCGGCGAGATTTCATTGCTTCCGGGATTTCGCGTACCAGATCGACGTGGAGAAGCCCGTTTTCAACGGATGCCTTGACTACACGGACGTGGTCGGCCAGCTGGAAGCGGCGCTCAAAGTTGCGTGCGGCAATGCCCTGATACAGATATTTGTGCTCCTGATCGTCCGGTTCTTTCTGGCCGGTGATCGTCAGGTTGCCGTTCTCTGTCTGGATGTCCAGTTCACTGCTGTTGAATCCCGCTACCGCCATGGTGATGCGGTATTCGTTCTCACCCAGTAATTCGATGTTGTAGGGCGGGTAGCTGGGCTGCTGTTCGTTGCTGCGGTTGGCAGCATCGAGCATGGATGCAAGGCGGTCAAAACCGATAGCAGAACGGTAAAGCGGAGAAAGATCAAAATTACGCATGTGCATATCCTCATAAAGCAATATGGGTTAAATCTGCCAGCTCTCAGGCCTGGCGGTCGGCGGGGCCTCAATCGAGCACCTCCGCCTACTTACTTTTATGAGGATACGTCTCGGGTTTTCAATACCCGAATCGAAATTTTATTCGTCCCGGTTCTTGTTGAAGATATCGATGTCGTTGGTGATTTCTACATCGACTCTCGGTGCGGGGATCTTGAAGTCGTGGACACGTTCCCAGCCTTCGGCGTCGGGAGTGCGCTCCCAGACGGTGCCCGCGTTGTAGGTCACCAGCTCTTCCAGGGATGCGTCCAGTTCCACCATTCGCTCGATGGGCATGGGAACCAGATTGATCTGCTCGTTCTCAAGAAACTCTTCGGTTTCGTAGCCGGTGAACATACGCCAGCCGGTGTCGTTCAGATGCTCGGGGACGGTTTTGTACATGAATCGCACGGGGAGTGTCTCATCGAACACCAGGCGTGAAACCAGGGCCAGAAAGCCGTTCTTGGTCTGGTTGGTTTCGTCGTCTGCAGTCATTGTGGTGTCGGCGTTGGGTCCGCGCATGAAAAGCTCCTCGCTGGTTTATCTGTGAGCGCAATTGTAACTTCAAACGGCCGTTGACCGAAGTGGGTTGGGTCAAGCCGTGGTGTAAACGGCGCATAAAGAAAAGCCCCGGCGCTAGGCCGGGGCTTTCATCTCGACTGATCTATCGATCAGATCGTGGATCAGGCTTCAACAGTCGGGATCACTGTAGAGGCTTTAGCCACGTAAGTGTCCATCTGATCGAAGTTCATGTAACGGTAGATCTCACCGGACATGCTGTCGATCTTGCTGGCGTATTCCATGTACTCCGCCGGAGTCGGCAGTTTGCCTTCCAGCGCCGCAACAGCTGCCAGCTCAGCGGACGCCAGGTATACGTTGGCGCCGTCACCGAGACGGTTCGGGAAGTTACGGGTAGAGGTGGAAACCACGGTAGACTTGGACGCTACACGTGCCTGGTTACCCATGCACAGTGAGCAGCCCGGCATTTCCATACGCGCACCGGCCTTGCCGAAGATGCTGTAGAAGCCCTCTTCGGTGAGCTGAGCCTGGTCCATCTTGGTCGGCGGAGACACCCACAGACGAGTCGGGATAGTCTTGCCGGAGGCTTCCAGCAGCTTACCAGCGGCGCGGAAGTGGCCGATGTTGGTCATGCAGGAACCGATGAACACTTCGTCGATCTTGTCGCCGGCAACGTCGGACAGCAGACGGGCATCGTCCGGGTCGTTCGGTGCGCAGAGGATCGGCTGGTCGATTTCAGACAGGTCGATCTCGATCACTTCGGCGTACTCAGCGTCAGCGTCAGCGCGCATCAGGCTCGGGTTGGCCAGCCACTCTTCCATGCCCTTGATGCGGCGCTCGATGGTACGAACATCGCCGTAACCTTCAGAGATCATCCACTTCAGCATGACGATGTTGGAGCGCAGGTACTCGGCAACGGAGTCTTCAGACAGGTTGATGGTACAGCCTGCAGCTGAACGCTCGGCAGAGGCGTCGGACAGCTCGAATGCCTGTTCAACAGTCAGGTCTTCCAGACCTTCGATCTCCAGAACGCGACCAGAGAAGGCGTTTTTCTTACCGGCTTTCTCAACGGTCAGCAGGCCCTGCTTGATGCCGTACAGCGGGATCGCGTGAACCAGGTCGCGCAGAGTGATGCCCGGGTTACGCTTGCCTTTGAAGCGAACCAGAACAGATTCCGGCATATCCAGCGGCATAACGCCGGTAGCAGCGGCGAAAGCAACCAGACCAGAACCGGCCGGGAAGGAGATGCCCAGCGGGAAGCGGGTGTGGGAGTCACCACCGGTACCCACGGTGTCCGGCAGCAGCATGCGGTTCAGCCAGGAGTGGATGATACCGTCGCCCGGGCGCAGAGCTACACCGCCGCGGTTCATGATGAAGTCCGGCAGGGTGTGGTGAGTCTGAACGTCTACTGGTTTCGGGTAAGCCGCGGTGTGGCAGAAAGACTGCATGGTCAGGTCGGCAGAGAAGCCGAGGCAGGCCAGGTCTTTCAGTTCGTCACGGGTCATGGGACCAGTGGTGTCCTGGGAACCGACGGTGGTCATCTTCGGCTCGCAGTACATGCCAGGACGGACGCCGTCCATGCCGCAGGCCTTACCGACCATTTTCTGCGCCAGGGTATAACCCTTGCCGCTGTCAGCCGGCTGTTCCGGCTTACGGAACAGGTCGGAGCCTTCCAGGCCCAGTGCTTCACGCGCTTTTTCGGTCAGGCCGCGACCGATGATCAGCGGGATACGACCGCCAGCACGGACTTCGTCCAGCAGTACCTGGGTTTTCAGGCCGAAAGTGCTGATCACTTCGTCGCTGTCGTGCTTGCAGACTTTGCCTTCGTACGGGTAAACGTCGATGACGTCGCCCATGTTCAGGTTTTCAACCGGCATTTCGATCGGCAGGGCGCCTGCATCTTCCATGGTGTTATAGAAGATCGGAGCGATCTTGCCACCGAAGCAGTAGCCGCCAGCGCGCTTGTTCGGTACGTTCGGGATGTCATCGCCGAAGAACCAAAGTACGGAGTTGGTAGCGGACTTACGGGAAGAACCGGTACCGACTACGTCACCAACGTAAGCAACCGGGAAGCCTTTGGCTTTGACTTCTTCGATCTGCGCGAGAGGGCCTTTAACACCCGGTTCTTCCGGGTTGATGCCTTCACGTTCCATCTTCAGCATCGCGTTGGCATGCAGCGGGATGTCAGGACGTGACCAGGCGTCAGGAGCCGGAGACAGGTCGTCGGTGTTGGTTTCGCCCGGTACCTTGAACACGGTAACGGTGATTTTGTCTTCCAGTTTCGGCTTGCTGGTGAACCATTCGCCGTTGGCCCAGGACTCTACGACCTGTTTTGCGAAGGCGTTACCGGCGTCCATTTTTTCCTTCACGTCATGGAAGGCATCGAACATCAGCAGGGTGTGAGACAGTGCCTTGGCGGCAGTCGGTGCCAGGTCGGCATCGTCAAGCGCTTCAACCAGCGGGGCGATGTTGTAACCGCCTAGCATGGTGCCGAGCAGTTCGACAGCCTTGACCTTGTCAACCAGCGGTGAGGATGCCTCACCTTTGGCGATTGCTGCCAGGAAACCGGCTTTTACGTAAGCGGCCTGGTCAACACCGGCGGGAACGCGGTTAGTAAGAAGCTCCAGCAGGAACTCTTCTTCACCGGCCGGCGGGTTCTTCAGCAGTTCGACCAGATCGGCGGTCTGTTCAGGTTCCAGGGGTTTCGGCGGCACGCCTTCAGCGGCGCGTTCTTCTACATGTTTACGGTAAGCTTCTAGCACGACAAGGCCCTCATCTGTTGTCACCACACACAGACAGCTGAACACCCCGGCAGGGATGTCTATACTTCTGCAGTGGGTTATCGATTAGGTATCGATTAGTGTTTGGCGACGCGAATTTTATAGGAAGGGGTTGCCAAAGTTAAGTTTGTCGACAATCTTGGGCGTTAGACTTTGGCCTATTAGCCAACGCGTCGCCGCGTTGATACGCATCAAGCTATGCGCCCCTCGGGGTTGCGCAGGCCTTTGATAGACCGGTATAAAGTGTTCATACGCCCGTTCGGTTAATTGGAGTTATTCCGTGACCTTACCATTAACGGTGGAGTCATCCGGAGTGGATGCCTCGCGCCAGTACCAAATAGTTCGGCAGCTAGAGCTGTTCCGTATCCAGGAGGACCCCCATCTTATCTACAGGGGGCAGGAGCATCTGATCGTGCTGCGATACCTGCAGCGCAGGGTTGCCGCGCGGCCAATTCAGCTGCGTAATCATATTCGCCGCGTTTATCTGGCTATTCAAAGCCGGGAAGTGGCGCATCTGACCGGCGCTCTGGTTGATCTCATGCTGATCCTCAAAGGCAAGGGGCGTTACCTGGTTGAGCGCATGCTTGATCAATCGCGTCCGTTGCTTAAACCCGAGTATCACCAATTGATGAAAAAGGTTTGCGATACAGGGCAAACCGACAGACTCCGTGCGATTCCCGTGGGGGAATCGGTGCTTAGTAACGGCGGGATGCCATCAGTGGCCAGGATGCAATGAGTAAAACCGGTTCTATTGGGCTAATCGGTTTTGATGATCGAGAAAGGAACCAGCTGGAAGTTTTTCTCAACAGTTCTGAAAATCCCGGTTTCGTTGAAAGCGATCCGGTCAAATCAGATGCGTTGTTGGTAAACCTCGCTTCGGCAGATGATAAGAAGCGGTTTCTGCGCTGGTATGCAGGGCGTCCGGATTGCCCGGTCGTCGCTGTGGTCGATGATCAAACCGTATCTGGCGGTATGCATACCCTGAAACGTCCCATGACGCTCGCGGGCCTTAAAAAGGTGTTGCGGGAGGTCATTCGGGAGATTCAATTCAGTTCGTCAGGCAGTGGCAGTTCTAACGCAGCGGAGGGTGAAGCCCCATCGTTGCTGAAAATGTCACCGGAAGAGCTCAAGGCGCTGATTGCGGCTTCTGGAGTGACTCCGAAGAAAACCAAACCTCGTACTCCCGAGCAGGATGTCGGCCGCGATGGTCGCAAAGAAAACCTGATTCTGCGCTGGAGTGACGCTGAGTGGCAGTCGCTGGTACGCAGTGCCTGCGGCACACTCCCTGATCTCGACCTGTCCAACCCGGCAGATCGCAGGCGCCTGTCGTTCTCGGCGGCGGCGCAGGGGCGTTTCCTGGAGCAGATAAACCAGGCCGTGCTGAAAGGACGGGAAAAGGGCAAGCCGGTTCAACTGACCGGAATACCGGGAGAGTTGCTCTACTTCCCTGAGCTTGACCTGTTCAGTTATGACCTGGACCCCGATCTGCTGATCCAGATGGCGAATAGCCGTTTCGGGCCGGGAGAGCTGGGTTGCGAAGAACTTGAGGAGCAGTCGCCCAATCGCCCAACCGCGCAGCGGGATGAGCTTCTTTGGGTGTTGGCGCTGTTTACCTCTGCGGGTCGTGTTCCCGATTATCTTGATCCGGCGGCTCCGTTAATTCTTAAAGAGATGCCGGACCTTTCACGATTTTTGTTAACGCCTCACGCAGAACGGATCGCGCGGGCTTGGTATGCAGAAAAGCAGAGTGCCACGGCAATCGCTTCTGCTCTCAAGATTCCGCAGCGATATGTGTTTTCATTCATGGTCGCAGCTGATGCGGCCGGTCTGTTCGAGCGTCAATAAGGAGATTCACGCATGAGCGCTCAATCCAATAGGCCTACCGAAGCAGGCGATGAGACGCTTTATTTTCAGGTTCTGCCGGCCGGTGCGTATTACGCAACGTTCAGCGCCGAACCCGACGATATGAGGGCCTTGCTGCTTCAGTTACTCAGTTCAGACACGGCAGTGCCCTATATACCGGCGTTGCTTGGCAAGCTGACAGGCCTGAACAGCGAGGAAGCGGACAAGCTTCTAACCACCATGAGTGGTCGTAATTTTCTGGAGCTTGTCAGCGATCCGCTCGAAATTGTCAGCGGCTCTTTGCAGGATATCCTGCCCGATCTGATCGGCCCTCTGGGGGAAGGCAAGGTCTTGCTGGCTGATGAACAGGGTTTTGCACTTGCTCAAAAAGGGTTTGAGCGGGAAGAAGAGGAAGCCGTTGCCGGTCTTGCAGCTGACGTCATCATGCTCTACGAGCGTCATGAGTCACTGATTACAAACCAGCTTGGGCTGCTGGGCTGTTCCTGGGCGCTGGTAAACGCCGTGGGACAGAGTGATCTCGGGTTCTGGGTACTCACCATTGGCCGAGAAAAATTTCTATTGATCATTGAGGGGATGCCGTATCTGAACCGGCAATCCTTTGTTGACCTAACATCAGTTCTGATCCGGCGCTACCTGGATCACTAAGACCTGCAGTGGAATAAGGAGATTTTCATGCGCGCGGAAGTATTGAGTTCAATCTTGCGTGACCTGAACGGCACTTCAACCGAAATCGAGGCCTGTGCCGTGATTTCGACTGACGGCCTTGTTATCGACTCGCTTTTGCCAGCGGGTATGGATGAAGACCGCGTTGGTGCCATGAGCGCTGCGATCCTCTCCCTTGGTGAGCGCACAGCCCGTGAGCTTGCCCGTGGCGATCTGGAGCAGGTTCTGGTCAAGGGGGCGGACGGTTACATCCTGATGACCCACGCAAACTCTGAATCTGTGTTGACCGTTGTAGCCAAGCCGAATGCACGCCTTGGTCTTATCTTCCTGGACGTTAAACGGGCAGCTGAGGCGATCGGCAAGGTGCTCTAAGCGGCTGGAATCGGCATCGACCAGTCTGGTTGGTGCCGAATCTCAGTGTTTGGCTGTTCAAGGAGTGGCTCCATGTCAGAAAAGGATACCGGGTCAGTCAGTGAAGTGCTGATCAAATATTTTGGCGGCGACGAACGGCTCGCCAAAATCGTCGATGAGGAAGTACCTTATCCCGACGGTAAGCTGATTGTCTCGCGCACCGATCCCAAGGGGATCATTACCCACGTAAATCAGGCGTTTGTCGATATGTCGGCGTACACGCGCGAGGAACTGGTGGGTGCAAATCACAATATCCTCCGTCACCCTGATATGCCCGCTGTGGCGTTTAAGGGTTTGTGGGATACGGTGGAAAATGGCGAGAAGTGGCAGGGGTATGTGAAAAACCTGCGCAAAGACGGCAAGTATTACTGGGTCAAGGCTACAGTAATTCCCAATATCCGTCAGGGCAAGCTGGTAGGTTACACCTCGGTGCGCCGCAAGCCTTCCCGTAGCAAGATTCGCGAAAGCGAGGCACTGTACGAGACGTTGCAGTAAGGAGCAGGGAATGCCTTTTAATTTTACCGTTAGTCCGGACTTTGCGCCGGACCATATGTCTGGCTGGTTCTATTTCAATACCTGGTTGCAGAGAAATCTGGGTACGGATATCCATCTTGAGCTGTTCGACAGCTTCGATGCTCAGCGAGATGCGATAAAAGCGGGCCAGGTGGATCTGATCTACGCCAACCCCTATGACGCTTCCATGCTGGTGCGTGAGCTGGGCTTCAAGGCAGTGGCTCGGCCGGCGGGCAAAAAGGATGAGGCGGTTATCGTTGTCCCGGCTAATAGCCAGGCCGAGGCTGTCGAAGATCTCGAAGCGGGCGTGAGACTGGCGACCACCGATGACCCGGATGTGCATACCATCGGTATGATCATGCTGGAACCGGCGGATCTGGATGCTTCCAATATCTCGCAGAAAGATTACGACACCTACATTCTTGTCGCCAAGGCGCTGTTGCGGGGCGAGGCCGATGTCGGCTTTTTCCTGAAGCAGGGTTTTGATGAGCTCTCTGACCTCATCAAGAAACAGATGCGGGTGTTGGTGAGCAGTCAGATCAGCGTGGTTCATCATGCGCTGCTGGTTGGGCCGCAGATGCAGGACTGCATGGCGGAACTCAAGGCTCTGGTCACACAGATGCACAAGGATGAAAAAGGCATAGGTGTGCTCGAAAGCATGGGTATCAAGGAATTTGAGTCTATGTCTACAGAGCAGACGGAGTTTATGATCGATCTGATCGATACCCTCACGATTTAATTCTCTCCAGGTTCCAAGTCAGGGGCGGCAACTTTGCGTTATACTTGCCGCCCTTTATTCACTTCTTGCTTTAAAACGATTTCTCATGACCGATGCACTTGAAGAAATTCAGGCGTTTCTGGGTTGCTCAACACCCCAGGCCTGGATTGAGGTGGCCGCAAAGCCCGAATCTTTGGCCGTGCTCCTGATCGACCACGCACACTGCGAAAAGAAGGCAGCGTCCACCGCCATGAATCTGATGTTCCGCTACGTGGACCGCAGCGATCTGCTCAATAAGATGTCGCGCCTGGCGCGAGAGGAGCTGATTCACTTTGAACAGTGCCTGGCGCTGATGGAGGCGCGCGGTATCGAATACGGCCACATGTCGCCGGCGCGATATGCGGGAGGTATGCGTGAAAAGGTGAGAACGAGCGAACCGGGGCGTCTGGTTGATCTACTGATTATCGGAGCCTTTATCGAAGCGCGTTCATGTGAGCGTTTTGCGGCGCTTGCTCCATACCTGGATGCAGAGCTATCAAAGTTTTACCGTTCGCTGCTAAAGTCTGAAGGGCGGCATTATCAGGACTATCTTGGTTTGGCCGAGGCTTATGCCGGTGAGTCTATCGAGGAGAGGATTCAGGAGTTTCGCGAGCTGGAAATGCAGCTAATCCAGGCGCCGGACCCAGACTTTCGTTTTCATAGCGGTGTGCCGGATTCCCAGCAGGCCGCTTGAGCTTGTGGCGTTCACGCCGGGTTGGTCTGCCTAGACCGGCGTGAACTCGATCAGCTCAAGGTTGGTGGTGGCTTCGCTCTCAACCAGGTACCAGCCGTTCTGCCCCCAGTCTCCGAGTACGATGCGCTTGCCGATGCCTGGTGCGATCTGGTCCGGATGTATGGCAGGGCGGTGGGTATGTCCATGAATCAGAACTTCGACACCGTGCTGGCGCATCTGTCGGCTCACTTCCTCAGCGTTTACATCCATGATCGTTTCAGCTTTCATCGCGCCCTGTGCCTTGCTCTGCGCGCGCATCTGTTCGGCAATGGCGCGTCGCTGTTCTACAGGCTGGGAGAGAAACTGCTGTTGCCAGTCAGGGTTACGTACCTGGGTGCGGAATTGTTGGTAAGGCTCATCGTCAGTACACAACTGGTCGCCATGCATCAGCAGGGCGGGGCCGGAGTTTAGTT
Organism: Marinobacterium lutimaris; assembly: GCF_900108065.1. GTDB lineage: Bacteria > Pseudomonadota > Gammaproteobacteria > Pseudomonadales > Balneatricaceae > Marinobacterium_D > Marinobacterium_D lutimaris. Next base: position 520,452 of record NZ_FNVQ01000001.1, read on the forward strand.
CTATCACCAGGGCTTCGGGCAGAAGCGTTGCACCGATCCGTTTGGCAAAGGCTTCACCGACCAGGAAATCACGATTACCGTGCTGGAAGAAGACCTCGGAACCGCCGTTGCTCAGTTGCTCGAGCTTGTCGAGGGCTGGCTCCATGCCATCCAGAGGTGCGTCGTCACCGATCCAGTATTCAAAGATATCGCCCAGCAGGTAGAGGCTGTCTCCCGGCTGGATGATCTCCTCAAGGAAATATAGAAACGCCCGGGTGATGTCCGGGCGTTCGGGTTGCAGATGAAGGTCTGCAATGAAATAGCGTTTCATGCTCAGGCGTCGGCTTTTTCGCTGATAACGGCGCGCTCGATGATGACGTCTTCGGCCGGCACATCCTGGTGGCCTGCACGCATGGTGGTGCGCACGCTCTTGATGCGGTTGACCACATCCATGCCATCTACCACTTCACCGAACACCGCGTAGCCCCAGCCTTCTGTGGTTTTGGCAGTGTGGTCGAGGAAGATGTTATCGGACACGTTGATGAAGAACTGTGCCGATGCGGAGTGAGGATCCATGGTGCGTGCCATGGCGATAGTGCCTGCCTTGTTGGACAGACCGTTGTCGGCTTCGTTTTCGATTGAGTCGCGGGTTTTCTTGTTGCTCATGCCCGGCTCGAAACCGCCGCCCTGGATCATGAATCCGTCGATGACGCGGTGGAAGATCACGCCGTCGTAAAAGCCGTCGCGAACGTATTGCTCGAAATTGGCTGCTGTTTTAGGCGCCTTCTCATGGTTCAGTTCAAGCGTGATGTCGCCAAAATTGGTTTGCAGGGTGATCATTGTGCTGGTCTCTGTGTTGGCATTTCATACTTATTAGTGTCCCGCCATTATACGCAAGTCGCAATTGAGTGCATCAAATTGGCGTGGCGCAGTTTTATCTCCCCGGTTTTTTCTTCTGCCGTTTCGGGCCTCTATGGACAGGCAGAAAGGTGTTCGCTGCATTCACAGTGCTTTGCGAATCGTTCTACGGTTATAATGTCGCCCTCAGGTTCCAGTCGCCTGGACGGAGTCCAGCGGCTGCGTCAATTCAGTTTCGACAAGACGCGGATATGACCAAAAACGAAAGCACCAAGCCGACCAACTTTATCCATCAGATTATCGAGGAAGATCTGAAAAACGGGGCCAATGATGGCAAAGTCATCACCCGTTTCCCGCCAGAGCCTAATGGCTACCTGCACATCGGGCACGCGAAATCGATCTGCCTCAACTTCGGTACTGCACTGAAATACGGCGGTGAGTGTAACCTGCGTTTTGATGACACCAACCCGGAAAAAGAGAGCCAGGAATACATCGATTCCATCGTCGCTGACGTGCGCTGGCTGGGTTTTGAGTGGGCTGGCGATATCCGTTACAGCTCCGATTATTTCGATACCCTGTTCGAATGGGCGCTTCACCTGATTCGCGAGGGTAAAGCCTACGTGGATAGTCTCAGCGCCCATGAAATGCGCGAGTATCGCGGTACGCTGACCGAGCCAGGCAAAGAAAGCCCGTACCGAAGCCGCAGTGTTGAGGAAAACCTGGATCTGTTCGAGAAGATGCGCCAGGGCGCTTTCGACGAAGGCGAGTGTGTGCTGCGTGCCAAGATCGATATGGCGTCGCCGAACATCAATATGCGCGATCCGGTTATCTACCGCATTCGCAAGGCTCACCATCACCAGAGCGGCGACAAGTGGTGTATCTATCCGTCATACGATTTCACGCACGGCCAGTCTGATGCACTTGAAGGTGTGACCCACTCTATCTGCACGCTGGAGTTCGAAGATCATCGCCCGCTGTATGAGTGGTTTGTCGAAAACCTGCCGGTGCCGGTTAAACCGCGTCAGTATGAGTTCGCCCGCCTCAACCTGAACTATACCGTCACCAGTAAGCGCAAGCTCAAGCTGCTGGTTGATGAAGCCAAAGTAAATGGCTGGAATGATCCCCGTATGCCGACCATCTCAGGTCTGCGTCGTCGCGGGTATACACCGGCGTCTATCCGTAATTTCTGCGACATGATCGGTGTGACCCGTTCCAACGGGGTCGTCGATATGGGCATGCTTGAGGCCGCCGTGCGCGATGATCTGGATGCCAATGCGCCGCGTGCCATGTGCGTGGTTGAGCCGATCAAACTGACCATTACCAATATGCCGGAAGGTGAAGAGGAATGGTTTGAACTGCCGGCGCATCCCAAGGACGAGTCCATGGGCGCGCGCAAGGTGCCGTTCACTCGTAACCTGCTGATCGAACGCGAAGATTTCGCCGAAGTGCCGCCGCGTAAGTGGAAACGTCTGTCTCCGGGTGAAGCGGTGCGTCTGCGTGGTGCCTACGTTATCCGTTGCGAAGAGGTGATCAAGGACGACAGCGGTGAAGTGGTCGAGATCAAAGCGACCTTCGATCCGGAAACCAAGGGCGCCAATCCGACAGATTACAAGCCCAAGGGCGTCATCCACTGGGTGTCTGCGGAAAACTCCGTTGCCTGTGAAGTACGTGCTTATGATCGTCTGTTTACCGAGGCAAATCCGGACGCAGACAAGGAACGTGACTTCCATGACTTCATTAATCCTGAGTCATTGGTGGTTTACCCTCATGCGCGTGCCGAAATCGGCCTGAAAACTGCTGCGGTCGAAAGTCGCTTCCAGTTTGAGCGTCAGGGTTACTTCTGCGTTGATCCGGATTCCACTGAAACCCACATGGTCTTCAACCGCACTGTCGGTCTGCGAGACTCCTGGGCGAAGATGCAGAGCAAGTAAGATGACGCTGCGCAGCCTGCTGGGAATAGCTCTGTTTTCTCTGGCGGGTTGCTCCTCGCTGCCGTCTCCGGATGGCAGTGAGGCCGGCGGTCAGCAAGATGGCGGCTACCTGAACATAGAGACCCTCACCGGGCTCAGTAGCAAGGTGGTGGAAACCTCCGGTCTTGCGCTGCATGCCGGTCGTATCTGGACCATTAATGACAGTGGTAACGGCCCCTGGCTCTATGAGCTGGATGAGTATCAGGGTGAGGTAGTCAAGCGTGTGCGGGTAGCGGATGCGGTCAATATCGACTGGGAATCCATGGCCGCAGATGAGCGCTATTTATATGTCGCGGACTGCGGCAACAACTCCGGACGACGTGAGTGGTTGCAGCTTTACCGCATTAACTGGCAGCAGCTGCTCAATGTCTCTGAGTCCGAGCCCGTCGCGTCGCAATACGTAGAGTTCAGTCTGGCAGACCCAGGCCCTGTGCAGGGTGTTCACAAGCATGACAATGACTGCGAGGCGGTTACCGTTGTTGGCAGCGAGCTCTGGCTCTTTATCAAGGGCTGGCTGACCGGCACGACCCGGCTCTACAAAATGCGCACCGATATCGATAATCAGGCACCTGTAAGCACTGAAACCTGGCCTGTTCAGGGGTTGATTACGGCGGCCGATTACAGTGCCGATCGCAAAGAGCTTGTGTTGCTTGGTTATACGCTTGGGCGATTTAGCAGTGATACCTTCTTGTGGCGAGTGCCTGTAGTGGAAGGGCAGCCGGACTGGTCTGCAGCGCGCTATCACGACCTCTGGCCGTCAGGGCAATGGGAAGGTATCGCCTGGCGTGGCGATGAGCTGTTGCTGACGCGTGAAAAAAGTATTCTTGGTGAGGCGCGCCTGGGACGAATCCAGCTGGCGCCGCGCTCTCGGCAAAACTGAATCACACCAAAACCGAATTTGAAACGATTGGCGAGTTTACATGTTGCAACTCTATAACACATTGACGAATTCCAAAGGCCCGTTCACCCCATTGGAGGCGGGCAAGATTCGCATGTACGTCTGTGGTGTGACGGTCTACGACTACTGCCACATAGGTCACGCGCGGGTGATGGTCTGTTTTGACCTGATTACGCGCTACCTGCGCTATCGTGGGTGGGATGTCACCTATGTGCGCAACATTACCGATGTGGACGATAAAATCATCAAGCGCGCCGCCGAAAATGGCGAAACAGTCGATGCGCTGACCGAGCGTATGATCGCAGCGATGCATGAGGATGAAGGGCGGCTGGGTGTGTTGCGTCCCGACATGGAGCCGCGTGCGACGGCGCATATCTCCGATATCATCGATCTTGTACAGACGCTGGTTGATAAGGGTTACGCCTACGCTGCGGCCAACGGAGATGTCTATTACCGGGTCGAGAAGTTCGAGCCCTATGGCCGTCTGACTAACAAGGTAATCGACGAACTCAAAGCCGGTGCGCGTATCGAAGTGGGCGAGTCCAAGGAAAGTCCCGTCGATTTCGTGCTCTGGAAAGCGGCGAAGCCTGGCGAGGTTAGCTGGGAGTCTCCCTGGGGGGCTGGACGCCCCGGCTGGCACATCGAGTGCTCAGCCATGTCCAAGTGCTGCCTGGGTGAAACTTTCGATATTCATGGCGGTGGCCCGGATCTGCCGTTCCCGCACCACGAGAACGAAATCGCCCAGTCCGAAGCGGCCAACGACTGCACCTATGTCAATTACTGGATGCACGCGGGACCGGTGCGGGTGAATCAGGAGAAGATGTCCAAATCATTGAACAACTTCTTCACCATCCGTGATGTGCTGGAAAGCTATAACCCGGAAGTGGTGCGATACTTCCTCTCCTCGGTGCATTACCGCAGCTATATCGACTACTCCGAAGACAGTCTGCGGGAAGCGCGGCAGGCCCTTGAGCGTTTCTACCAGGCGTTGAACGATGCACCGGTAGGTAGCGAAGAGGGGCTGGATAGCGATTACGAAGAGCGTTTCCAGCAGGCAATGGACGATGACTTCGGTACTCCGAGGGCGTTGGCAGTGCTGTTTGATCTGGTTACCGAACTTAACAAGGCGACCCGGGAGAATGCGCCCCAGGCGGCGGCCATGGCGGCCTTGCTGAAACGCTTGGGTGGTGTGCTCGGTCTGCTGCAGCAATCGCCGAAGGCGTTCCTGCAGGGCGAAGCTCGTGAGGGTGAGCTGTCGGCCGAAGAGATCGAGTCTGCCATCGAGGCCCGTAAGCAGGCGAAAAAGGACAGAGACTTTGCCGAGGCCGATCGCATTCGTGATTCGCTGGCGGAGCAGGGCGTTATCCTTAAGGACAGCCGCGAAGGTACCACCTGGTACCGCGAAGGCTGAGCTTTCGGAAACCAGCTGTAAATCAGGGGGTTGTGCATAAATCACACAGCTCCTTGTTTATTATGAAAAAAATGTAAAATCGCTATTGACGCCTCCGGTCTGCTCCCTTAGGATACGCACCACTTCGCAGCGGGGTCCAAGGGTCAAGCAACGAAGTTCCGGGCAGCAAGAGGCGCCCGTAGCTCAACCGGATAGAGCAACGGCCTTCTAAGCCGTAGGTTGCAGGTTCGAGCCCTGCCGGGCGCGCCACTTGTGATTGCTCTTGCGACAGTCCGGTGAGTAAAAATTAGGTTATGGTGGATGTAGCTCAGTTGGCAGAGCTCCGGATTGTGATTCCGGCGGTCGAGGGTTCAAGCCCCTTCATCCACCCCATTTCCTAATAGAAGTATGAAAATACTTCGAATGTCGCGGGAATGGTGAAATTGGTATACACGCTGGTTTTAGGTACCAGTGCCGAAAGGCGTGAGAGTTCGAGTCTCTCTTCCCGCACCATTTCCTTCGCGTTATGGTGGATGTAGCTCAGTTGGCAGAGCTCCGGATTGTGATTCCGGCGGTCGAGGGTTCAAGCCCCTTCATCCACCCCATTTCCTTCCCTTAATCTGTTTTCTTTCCCTTTATCGGCATTGCCGATTTTGTCGTTTCGTTTCCGAAGCAGCTCCCGATATGCGGGCGTTTTGCTTGACTAATCTGGCCCGTTGCCGGACAATTTTGCGCTTTATAATTTCAGGCTCTGTGTATCGGATGTCTGCATTCTTGCCCGCTTTCATGCGGTGAAAAAGGGCAGAATCAAGGCGTCAACACAGGTCGCTATAAACGCTGCAATCTATTTGTGAGGAATTTCATGCAAGTTTCTGTCGAAACGACTTCCGGCCTTGAGCGTCAGATGACCGTAACGGTCCCCGCCGAGCGAATTGATCAGGACGTGGATAAACAGGTGATGCAGCAGGCCCGGACTCGCCGCATGGATGGCTTCCGCCCAGGTAAAATCCCGGCGAAAGTGATCAAGCGCATGTACGGCGATGCGATTCGCTACGACGTCCTCAACCGCGTTGTTCAGGAAAGCTTCTACAAAGCCGTACAGCAGGAAGAACTGAAGCCTGCTGGTGGCCCGAGCATCGATCTGAAGAACGACAAGGAAGGCGAAGATCTGCAGTTCGTCGCTACTTTCGAAGTGTACCCGGAAGTTGCGCTGGCTGACTTCTCTGCTGCTGAGATCGAAAAGCAGTCTGCAGAGATCAAAGACGCCGACATCGACCAGATGATCGAAACCCTGCAGAAGCAGCAGGCTGGCTGGTCTGAAGTTGAGCGCGCTGCTGAAGACGGCGACCGCGTTAAAATCGATTTTGAAGGTTTCATCGACGGTGAAGCGTTCGAAGGTGGCAAGGCCGAAGGTCACGACCTGGTGCTGGGCTCCAACTCCATGATCCCTGGTTTCGAAAGCGGCCTGGTTGGCGTCAAAGCCGGTGATGAACTGGAGCTGGACGTTACCTTCCCTGAGGAATACCACGCTGAAAACCTGAAGGGCAAGCCGGCCAAGTTCAAGGTCAAGGTTCAGAGCGTTTCCGCTTCTGAACTGCCGGAACTGAACGCTGAGTTCTTCTCCAAGTTCGGTATCGAAGAGACCGAAGTTGACGGTTTCCGTGCCGAAGTTCGCAAGAACATGGAACGTGAACTGAAAAACTCTCTGAAGTCCAAGCTGAAAGAGCAGGTTTTCAACAAGCTTGTTGAACTGAACAGCATCGACGTTCCGGCTGCTCTGATCGATGAAGAGATCGACAACCTGCGTCGCCAGGCTGTTCAGCAGTTCGGTGGCCCGAACGCTCAGATCGATCCGAACACCCTGCCGAAGGAAATGTTCGAAGAGCAGGCCAAGCGCCGCGTTGTTGTTGGTCTGCTGGTTCAGGAAGTCGTTCAGTCCAACGAAATCAAGGCTGACGACGCCCGCGTTCAGGAAACCATCGCTGAAATGGCCGAAACCTACCAGGAACCTGCGCAGGTTATCGAGTACTACAACAGCAACGAACAGATCCTGAACCAGATCCGCAGCATGGTTCTTGAAGATCAAGTGGTTGATCACCTTCTCGCATCTGCTAAAGTCGAGGAGACAGAAGTCAGCTACGAAGAGGCGATCAAGCCGGCGCAGCAGGTAGCTCAGGAAGCTGAGACCGAAGCGGGGGAATAATCGCCAACGCGAAAGAAGCGCTCAAACGTCCACCCCGGTGGGGCGCCGAAATCTCGAAAACGGCAGTTGGCTCACGCTGGCTGTCGTTTTTGCTTTCAAAGGCTCTTAAGGAGAAGTGTATATGACGGACATCTTGAATGGGCGTTCCAGTGGCATCACCAACAGCGGCCTGGTGCCGATGGTTGTTGAACAGAGTTCTCGTGGAGAACGTGCGTACGATATCTACTCGCGACTGCTGAAAGAGCGAGTGATCTTCATGGTCGGTCAGGTCGAAGACCATATGGCCAACCTTATCGTCGCGCAGCTGCTGTTTCTCGAAGCGGAAAACCCGGATAAAGATATTCACCTTTACATCAATTCACCCGGTGGCTCCGTGACCGCGGGTCTCGCGATCTACGACACCATGCAGTTCATCAAGCCTGATGTCAGCACCATGTGCATTGGCCAGGCTGCATCCATGGGTGCGCTGCTGCTCGCCGGCGGTGCGGCAGGCAAGCGTTTCGCGCTGCCTAACTCGCGCATGATGATCCATCAGCCGCTGGGTGGTTACCAGGGTCAGGCGACGGATATCGAGATCCACACCCGTGAAATTCTCACCATTCGTAATAAACTGAATGGAATACTGGCGCATCACACCAGCCAGGACGTCGAAACCATCTCCCGCGATACCGATCGTGATAACTTCATGGATCCGGGCGCGGCAGTTGAGTACGGACTGATCGACTCGGTGCTTGAGCGTCGTACCCTGGCAGAGTAAGGAACGCTCTGTTGTTCCCGTCCCGGGTTGAAAACTTGGGGCGGGGGCCGCATATCGAGTTAAAAGGCTTTTTTGAGGTATCAGAATGTCGGATGAGATCAGCGGAAAAGGCGGAAGCGGCAGCAAGCTATTCTGTTCTTTCTGTGGCAAGAGCCAGGACGAAGTGCGAAAGCTGATCGCAGGCCCGTCTGTCTTTATCTGCGATGAATGTGTCGATCTCTGTAATGATATTATCAGTGAAGAGATTCAGGAGACCGAAGAGCAGGCGCCCAGCGAGAAGCTGCCTACGCCCGCCGAGATAAAAGGCACACTGGACGATTATGTGATTGGCCAGGAACGTGCCAAGAAGGTGCTTTCGGTCGCCGTGTATAACCATTACAAGCGTCTGCGTTTTCAGGGTAAGGGCAAGGCGGATATCGAGCTCGGCAAGAGCAATATCCTGCTGATCGGCCCTACCGGCAGCGGTAAAACCCTGCTGGCCCAGACCATGGCGCGTTTGCTGAATGTTCCCTTCACCATCGCCGATGCGACCACGCTGACCGAAGCGGGCTATGTCGGTGAAGACGTGGAGAACATCATTCAGAAGCTGCTGCAGAAATGCGACTACGATGTCGAAAAAGCGCAGCTGGGTATCGTCTACATCGACGAGATCGATAAGGTATCCCGCAAGTCGGATAACCCGTCAATCACGCGTGACGTTTCCGGTGAGGGCGTTCAGCAGGCACTGCTGAAGCTGATTGAGGGTACGGTTGCATCTGTGCCGCCTCAGGGTGGTCGTAAACATCCCCAGCAGGAGTTCCTGCAGGTTGATACGTCCAATATCCTGTTTATCTGTGGCGGTGCCTTTGCCGGTCTGGAAAAGATCATCCGTGGCCGCAGCGAGCGCAGCTCTATCGGTTTCAGTGCAACGGTTAAAAGCAAGGATGAAAGTCGTCTTGCTGAAGTGCTGCACGACGTTGAAGCGGAAGATCTGGTCAAATTCGGTCTTATCCCCGAGTTTGTTGGCCGTCTGCCGATGATAGCAACCCTGTCCGAGCTGGATGAGGAAGCTCTGATTCAGATTCTGACCGAGCCCAAACACAGTCTGGTCAAGCAGTACCAGGCGTTGTTTGAGATGGAAGGGGTCGAGGTAGATTTCCGTACCGAGGCGCTGAAGGCGGTGGCCCGCCATGCGCTGGAGCGTCGTACTGGTGCTCGTGGTCTGCGTTCAATTCTCGAGGCCACCCTGCTCGAAACCATGTACGAACTGCCTTCCCTGGAAGGTGTCAGCAAAGTGGTTATCGATGAGGGTGTTATCGAAGGAACATCCGACCCGATCCTGATTTACGAGAATCAGGAACAGGCCAAGGCTGCTCCGCAGGATTGATTGGGTGATTGCGCACAAAGAAAAAGCGACCTTCGGGTCGCTTTTTTTGTATCGGTTTGAGCTTGTTACTCGTGCATCGCCTGCATCGCTTCCTTGGCCCAGTTGAGGCTGCTGCGGTAGGCGCTTTCAAACAGGGTGATATTGAAGTCTGCCGGCAGCTTTTCCCATTCGCCGCTCTCGTAGGCCAGCGCCTGTTCCAGGGTGTTGCCGATATCGCCCTCGTAAGCGGAGATAGCGGCTTTGATATCCTCGCCCAGCGGAACCTGCTCAAGCATCGTCTCGCGATCGACGTCGAGCATTACATGCAGGCCTGACATCATGCCTGCCATGAAGTATGAGCCGGGGTTGGAGCGTTTTTCCCCTTCGGCGATCAGCTCGCACATGCGGCCACGGATCAGCAGCGTGCGCGACAGCTCTTCCGGCTTGTCCTGGTTGCTGGTCATGGAGATCAGTGTGGCCCATTTGCGCACCTGGTCTATACCGAGAAGAACCACAGCTTCGGCGACGGATTCCACTTTGCGAACCAGAGAGTAGGCGGCCGAGTTAACGATACGCAGGAGCTTATAGGTCAGTACCGGGTCGCGGATGATCATCTCTTCGAGACGTTCCGGTTTGACGTTGGCTTTCTGCAGTTCCTGTATCAGCTGCATCAGGGCGACCTGGTTAGCCCCAACCTGCTTGCCCTTGACGATTTTCGGGCGGCTCAGGAAGGTGCCTTCAAACAGCTTAAAACCGGCGCTGCTGCAGAGCTCAAGCTGCTCAATAGTCTTGATATTCGCAGCCAGTGCCGTGACCTTGAGCTTGGACAGGCTGCTGGCCTGTGCTGCCAGCTTTTCGGTCGGGATATTCTGAATATCGAGTTTGACTATTTTGACCAGTTTTATGAACGGGTCGAGTTCTGGTCTGTACTCGTGTATCGCCAGTGTCAGTCGATAGCCTTTCTTGGCCAGGTCGAGTAGCAGCTGGGCAAAAGCCCGGTCGGGTTTGGCGGGTAGAGACAGCACCAGTACCACCTGCTTTACGGGCAGGTCTGGCATGGTTTCGACCGTCTGCGCAGATACCGGCAGGAATGCGGGGACGCGCTTGATCTCGCCCTGATCCGAGATGCTGGTATAAGTGGAAAGAATGACCTCGGACCCTGAACTGGTATCAGGGTCGCGGGCCAGTATTCCATCCAGCGCTGTATCACGCTGATAGCTCAGCTCGTAGGCGATAACCCGCTGCTGGCTGTCGAAAATCGGGTGGCGTGCGACCAATGCCTGGTTGGAATCGATCTGTTGGGGCATGCAGGCAGAATCCTTCATGAGGTCCAAAAACGTATAGTTTAACGGCTGGCTGTCAGGGTGGCACCTTTTGTTGATGGCTGCTGGCCAGCGCGAAGAAGAGTATACTGTGCGGCTGATTAAAATGCTGGGTGAAGAATGACGAGAATCAACTGGTTTCCGGGCCATATGCACAAGGCGCGGAAAGAGATCGCCGAGGTGATGGATGAAGTGGATGTGGTAATCGAGGTGCTCGATGCCCGTCTGCCGCGTTCCAGTGAGAACCCTCTGGTTGATCAGCTGCGCCGTGGAAAACCGGTGATCAAACTCCTCAACAAGGAGGATCTTGCCGATCCGCAGCGTACCCGGGAGTGGCTGGATTATTTCAACGCCCAGGAGGGCACCCTGGCGCTTGCGCTGACCACCAGCGACAAAAAGCTGGTACAGAAGATACCGACCCTGTGTAAGGAGGCGGTGCCCGCACGTACCCGGGCGGGGCGTCCTGTACGTGCGATGATCATGGGGATCCCCAACGTCGGCAAGTCTACGTTGATCAACGTGCTGCTGGGGCGCAAGATCGCCAAAGTGGGGAATGAGCCCGCGGTTACCAAGGGGCAGAAAAAATACAGCGTCCATAACGGGATGGCCCTGTCTGATACGCCGGGTATTCTCTGGCCGAGGATTGAAGACGAAGACTCCGGTTACCGTCTGGCTGCCAGTGGCGCCATCAAGGATACCGCGATCGATTATGATCTTGTCGCGGAGTACGCGGCCAAGTTTTTGCTGGCAGATTACCCGGACTATCTGGTTGAGCGTTTCAAGCTCAAGGATGTGCCGGAATCGGCAGATCGTCTGATCGATCAGGTGGGGCGCAAGCGCGGATGCCTGCGCCCGGGTGGTGTTGTTGATACATACAAGGCGGCCGATATCCTGCTGACAGAGCTCAGGGCGGGCAAACTCGGGCAGGTCACCTTTGAGACCCCGCAAGAGTGGGAAAGAAAACGGATCGAGGCGGAACAGGCCGAGATGGAAGCAGCCAACGAGGAGAAACAATCATGACACGTAGTAAAAAAGAGCGTCGGCTGGGCAAATTCATGCCGGTACTGGAGCAGAAGCCGAAGAAGCAGGAACGTCTGGCTGATCCGAACAGTAAAGAAAGCCGCAGAAAGAAAGCTCAGCAGCAGGAGAAGAAAAAGGAGTCCGTCTACGCCAGGACTCAAGCCACCAAAACCCGGGCTACCAGGGACGAAGAAGCTGGGCGTCGGGGTACCCGTCATGGTGGTCCGCTGGCAGAGAAGATCCGCCGCCTGAACGAACAGCGTGAGGCTCAGGAGCAGGCCCGCAAGTCTGAAGGCGAGTCTGAAAGCGTGTCTGAAAAGGAATCTGAAGAGTCCTGAGTTTGACCACCCTCCCTCCTTGACCTAATTTTTAGCCACAGGACGGGAGGGAAGGTAATGAGCCATTCACCAGTTCATCGTGCCGGCAACGCGCCGGTCACCATCAAGCTAAAGCAGGGCGAAGTTTACGCCTGGTGCGCCTGCGGGCGCTCATCCAATCAGCCATTCTGCGATGGCAGTCATGTCGGAACCGGGCTGGACCCGCTGGTGTTCGAAGCGGAATCCGATGATGAAGTTCAGCTTTGTACCTGTAAATTCACCGCCACACCCCCAATTTGTGATGGCAGTCACTGCGATATAGAGCAGGATGGCTGAATGTCGCGACATGGGCGTCAAAGAGTCTCGATACAGGGGTTGCTGCTCGACCTCGATGGCGTGCTCTATAGTGACGACAGGCTGATTGAGGGTGCTGTGGCCAGCATCGACTGGCTGCAGTCCCACGCAGTACCTTTTCGCTATATCACCAATACCTCCACCAAAACCCCTCAAGAGCTGCAGAAACGGCTCAGGAGTCTGGGGCTGCCTGCCACATCAGAAAATATCTTCAGCGCCGTGCAGGCCACCGAGGAGTGGCTGAGACGAGAGGGAATAAAGCGTATTGCGCCGCTTGTAAGGGCTTCGGTCGAGAAGATGCTCGCAGGCGATTTCGAGATCGACAGGTTAAGGCCCGAGGCGGTGGTTATCGGCGATATTGGAGAGGCCTGGGATTACTCGCTGTTGCAGCAGGCGTTTCAGTGGCTGGTGGATGGCGCCAGGCTCGTATGTGTTCACCGAAACCGCTACAGCCGGGTTGGCGATACGCTGTCCCTGGATATAGGTGCTTTCGTGGTGGCGCTGGAGTATGCGGCGCAGGCAGAAGCCGCTGTCGTCGGTAAGCCCTCCGCCGCGTTTTTTCATGCGGCTTGTGCCAGTTTTTCGCTGCCGCCGGAGCAGGTAGCGGTAGTAGGAGATGATATCGATGCGGATGTGGGCGGAGGACGGGCAGCGGGCTGTCTCGGTATCCTGGTCGAAACCGGGAAATTCAGGTCAGACCTGGTCGCACGCAGTGGTATCCGGCCCGATTTTCAGATCGCTTCCATCGCCGACCTGCCGGAGCTGTTGTCAGGCGCTTCCGGCAGGTAACGGCGATATCAGTGGGTCTGAAGACTAGCTGCTTTTCTTGGTGCAGACGCCGATCAGGCTGTACAGCGGGCAGAAGCTGAACAGACCCGTGGCGAGGGGTATTACGCCTATCCATCCCCAGACCGGCAGGGCACCGGTGAGCGTCGCAGCAATCAGCGCAATGCCCACAATGATTCGTAAAATGCGATCGATTCCACCTACGTTAGCTTTCATATCCGTATCTCCTGTATTAGATCACTCTGCTTTAATTGTAGGCGCTTGTTATCGAAAGCTTCAGTGACTTAATCACAAAGCTGATCATAAAAGAGGTCAGAGATCAGAAAGCTCTGCCAGAGCCTTGGTGTTGATTAGTTCGATACTGCCGCGTCCCAGTTTTACCCAGCCCTGTCGTTCAAACTCTTTCAGAGTGCGGCTGATAACCTCTCGTGCGGTGCCAAGTTCGCTGGCGAGCTGCTGATGGGTGGTTTGAAGATAGGCGTTGTCTGCCTTCAGCAGGCGGGAAGCCAGGCGACAGTCCAGTCGGCCAAAGGAGATCGCATCGATCAGCATCAGCAGTTCGGTCAGTCGTTGGCCGTAGCCGTTAAAGACGAAATTACGCAGCTGCTTGCTATCATCGAGCGCCCGCTCAAACGCCGCTGCCGGGATCGCTACGGCATGCACCGTTGTCTCGGTAAACGCTTCCGCCTGGTAGGAACTGTTGCCAAGCAGACAAGCAGTGGTGAGGATGCAGGATTGGCCTGACTCAACGCGATACAAAACAATTTCCCGTCCCGAGTCAGACAGCTTCTGCACGCGTACCGAGCCCTCCAGTACCAGCAGGAACTGGTTGCAGGTATCGCCGCTATGGAAAACGGGTTGATGGGCAGGCAGGGTCAACTCGCGAGCCTGGTCACAGGCATTACGCCATCCCGGTGTATCGATATTTTGTAGCGCAGGAAAGTGTTCTAGCCAGGTCTGCATCGCATATCGCTCGTCAGCTGTTTAGTCGAGTCTAGCGATAACTGCAGAGCTGAGGTAGCGCCTGGTGTCTAACGCCTGTGTTTACCAAGGCGGCGGAGCCTTCAATGATCGATGCGGCGGGAATTAAGGACGCGCCGGAACCAAGGAAGCGTCAGAACTCATAACACGCCAGAGCTCATGATACGCCAGAGCAAGGATAGTTAGTCACGGTAAAAAGCTCGGCGAATGATCGGTTGTGGAGTTAAAATGGGCTGGGTATACATAGGTCCCTTGTTCTTTTTATGGGGATCGTGTTTTATTCAAGCGTGACAGCTTTGACTGAAACCACGCTTTCATCAAAGACAAGCTTTCACCGAAGACAGTCAACCGCAAGGAGATGCGCGATGATCGGTAAAGAACTCGAGTCAAACAGGAGGGCACCTGCTTTTGGGTCGAAATTTTCAACTGGACTCACCAAACGAGAATACATAGCCACTCAGGTGCTGAGTAGCTTCGTTGCCAGCAATGGCCACATTGACAGCGATTCAGCGGCAGAAAAGGCAGTGGAATATGCCGAAGCGCTGCTGCGTACGCTGAGTAAATAGCAGGCTCTATGCGTGAAGCTGGTCCCTATTTAAACCGCCTCCGGGCGGTTTTTTAGTGTCTGGTGCTGCAGATAGTGCCTTCCGGCTAAATCCCTCTTCCAAGCATCAGCGAGTCGTATTTTGAGTAATGGCGAAAACCGCCTGCCCCAGATCGAAAAAACGTTGGTGTCTTACGGGGAGTGTCAGTACATTTTCGGGCGCATGAACATCAATCCAAGCTTGGCTATCTTTAATTCGGTAGGAGGTTACCCCTATGTCATCTCCGATCCAGTAGCGACTGACCTTTATCCGCGCGATAGCTTGAGCCCCATCTGCGGGTCCGTGTGCTTTTAGCTTTTTAGCAGGGTTCTCTTGGATAGTCCTATTCGATCTTGAAGATTTCTACCTTGGCTACCTTCTTGCCCTCTGCCTTACCTCGATGGTTATGGAACGGGCGTCGAAAAACGAAGTCCGTAAGGGTGTTTTCTTCCACGACAGCATATGGAATCTTTGCCCTTTTAAAGGTGGCCACCCCGGCTTTCACTGCTGCCTCTCGGTCGTTGAATAGCTGATCGTCCTTATAAAGGTTTCCACTCTGACGGTAGACTCGAACAAGATACTGGCCAGGCTTGGCAAGTTCATAAATACCCGAAAGGGTATCGAGCTCGACAACAGACAAATCATCCGGATCTGCAAGCTTCTGTTGCTGATTCATAATGGCAAGTGCTGAGGCTATAACGACCACAGCCATGCCAAAGTAAGCTATGAGATCCAGAGTTTCCATTAGCACTCCTAGCTGAAAAGACCGGCGTCCTCTAAGGTTGCCGCCCATTCAGTCACATCGGGCGCTTATAGACAACGCTGCGGGAGAGTTTAGGCCGGGTCTGTGATGCAAATCACTGATCAGAAAAGCTGAAGTCCAAATCGAATACCTAACTCGTAATGAGGTGTTCTACTGTCAGACTCGTTAGCAATATACAGTACTGCTTGCATCTCAAGACGCAAAAAAGCCGCGTCACCCTGGGGAGGTAATGACGCGGCTATCAAGGTATTTCGGGACCTCAGCGGGACACGAAATGTATAGCGTTTGTAACTATCGGATTAATGGCGTTTTAATTGCCATCAACCGAACTGGTTCATGGTGTTGTCTTTACCGGAAGCCTTCAGGGCGGCGTCGCCGGAGAAGTATTCCTTGTGGTCGTCACCCATATCGGAGCCGGCCATGTTCTGGTGCTTGACGCAGGCGATGCTCTGACGGATCTCCTTGCGCTGTACGTTAGCTACGTAGCCCAGCATGCCTGCTTCACCGAAGTACTCTTTCGCCAGGTTGTCGGTAGACAGGGCGGCGGTGTGGTAAGTCGGCAGCGTGATCAGGTGGTGGAAGATACCGGCTTCGCGGGACGCATCGCGCTGGAAGGTGCGGATCTTCTCATCGGCTGCAATCGCCAGTTCGGTGTCGTCGTACTCAACGCTCATCAGGCTGGCGCGGTCGTAAGCGGAGACGTCCTGACCGGCTTCGACCATGGCATCGAATACCTGCTGGCGGAAGTTCAGCGTCCAGTTGAAGGACGGGCTGTTGTTGTAAACCAGCTTGGCATTCGGGATCACTTCACGGATGCGGTTTACCATGCCACCGATCTGGCCAACGTGCGGCTTCTCGGTTTCAATCCAAAGCAGGTCGGCGCCGTTCTGCAGAGAGGTGATGCAGTCCAGTACGCAGCGGTCTTCACCTGAGCCTTTTTTGAACTGGAACAGGCCGGATGCGAGGCGCTTCGGACGCAGCAGCTTACCGTTGGCCTTAACCACCACATCACCGTTGGCGATGTCATCGGCGCTTTCCACGTAATCACCGTCGAGGAAGGCGTTGTACTGGTCGCCCAGGTCACCCGGCTCGTTGGTCACAGCGATCTGTTTGGTCAGGCCAGCACCCAGGGAGTCGGTACGGGCAACGATAACACCGTCGTCTACACCCAGCTCCAGGAAGGCGTAGCGAACCGCGCGGATCTTGGCGAGGAAGTCGGCGTGGGGAACGGTAACCTTGCCGTCCTGGTGACCACACTGCTTCTCGTCGGATACCTGGTTTTCGATCTGGATAGCGCAGGCGCCAGCTTCGATCATCTTCTTGGCGAGCAGGTAGGTTGCTTCTTCGTTACCGAAGCCGGCGTCGATGTCTGCAATGATCGGCACAACATGGGTCTGGAAGTTGTCGATCTTGGCCTGTACTTCTGCTTCTGCGGCGGCGTCGCCAGCTTCGCGAGCGGCGTCCAGGGCGCGGAACAGGCCGCCCATTTCGCGGGCGTCAGCCTGGCGCAGGAAGGTGTAAAGCTCTTCGATCAGTGCCGGTACAGAGGTTTTCTCGTGCATGGACTGGTCAGGCAGCGGACCGAATTCAGAGCGCAATGCGGCGATCATCCAGCCGGACAGGTAGAGGTAACTCTTCTTGGTGGTACCGAAATGCTTCTTGATGGAGATCAGCTTCTGCTGACCGATAAAGCCGTGCCAGCAGCCCAGAGACTGAGTGTACTGAGAGGAGTCTGCGTCGTATTCAGCCATATCCTGGCGCATGATTTTGGCGGTGTAGCGCGCAATATCCAGACCTGTTTTAAAACGGTTCTGTACTTTCATGCGGGCCGCAAATTCCGGGTTGATACCTTCCCAGGGGGCACCGTTTACTGCTTTCAGGCTGGCTACTGCGTCAATTGCTTTTTTGTAATCTGACATGACTTTTCCTCGACAGTTTTCCTGTTGTTTGGAACAAGAGTTTGGAGCAAGTAGTTGGAGCAAAAAATCTTTAGTTATTGACTGCGCTCTGTTGGGGTGGCGCGTTGTCATGGCCCGAATAATGTGACCTTGGAGAAGGGGTGTCAAAGCGCTTTTGTGCACAGCAGCAAAGTGTGTACAAGGACTACAAACGGATCGTCGCGGGAGGTGTAGTAATACTACCCCGATAAAATCCTGCTGCAGCGCAAAATGGCCAGTTTTAACAGGGGGTTGGGGCTCTATTTCTTTGGTAGTAAATACTTTGGTCGAGGCCAAAAAATCGGTAATTTACATAAACATAAAAGAATAAAAATAGACTTTTAAATTCATTTAAAGTCTAAAAAAATCTGACTACAAAATTTGTAGTCGCTTGCTTTTTTGTCGTTGTTTTGAGGCGGGCTTTGACGAAAGTCGAAGATTTGAAGGTGAGTGGGCTGGCTGAAAATGTGGAGGGGCGGGAGGATAACCGGTCGAATTGCCTCCGACCGGTTATATGAAGGGGTTATTCTTCGCTCAGGTAGATACTGCCTGTCTGAATCAGGGCGCAGAGCAGCTTGGATTGAGCATCGGTGATAGCATCAGCGCTGAATGCCAGGCTGCGTTGCTCGCCGCAAAGCTGTTCAGCCAGTGCGAGAGTGTCGCCGTCAACCGGATAGCTGCTGCCTTCTGCAAAGAGTCTGCCGCTGGATGGGGTTTCTGCGTTACGGACAAAAGCGAATCGTGCTCCCTCGTTACGACGCAGCAGGTAACCCTCTTCAAGGCATTCGGCAAGCTCTGCAGGGTTAAGTGTTTCACCCTCTTCTTTAAGCTCCGGGTACTTGGGGTCGGTCATATATTCACCGAACCAGCGGCTCAGCTGCTCGCGGTCCTGAAGATAGCTTTGCAGTGTCTCGGCCACGCGGTCCAGGGCGGCGGGCGTAATCTCTCCGGGGTTGGTCTGGAGCGCGAGGTCCTTGTCGCTGTAGCGGATTTCGCGGCCCAGTTGTTCACCGATAAAGTCGCTGAAACTGCGCAGGATCTCGTTATGGGCCGGGGCGCGGAAACCGATGGAGTAGGTCATGCAGCCATCGCCCAGGGCATAGCCGTTATGCGCCACCTGAGGCGGCAGATAAAGCATGTCGCCGGGTTGCAGATCGAAAGTCTCTTCAGCGACCCATTCGGGCAGGATCATGACCGGGGCGTCTTCACGGCGCGGCGAGCTTTCATCGCAGATCGCGCCGATCTCCCAGCGTCGTACGCCCTCGGCCTGCAGCAGAAATACGTCGTAATTGTCGTAATGGGGGCCGACGCCACCCTGATCTGCGGCATAGCTGATCATCAGGTCGTCGACACGCCAGTTAGGGATAAAGCTGAAACGCTGCATCAGGTCGGCGGCTTCGGGTGACCAGTGGTCCACGGCCTGTACCAGCAGAGTCCAGTGGCTTTCCGGCAGGTTGGCGAAGCGCTCCTCAGGGAAGGGGCCGTGCTCCAGTGACCAGCTGTCCTCTTGGGCATTGAACTGCACCAGGCGGGATTCCACCTCCTCTTCGCAGGCAAGGCCAGCCAGTTCGTCGGCGCTGACCGGTGGTTCAAAATCGGCAATTGCCTGGCGGATTAGCAGTGGCTTTTTCTGCCAGTATTCGGCAAGAAACTGTTCGGCGGAAAGTTCGCCGAGGGGATATTGGTCGATCACTTGCTGAGAAGCTCCTGAAGTTCGTTTGCGGCCAGTTCCAGCTCTTCCATCACCTTGCGGGTGTCACGGGCTGACAGTGCGGCCGTTCTGTTGTTACCGACCTTACGCAGACAGCTGCTGATCTGGTCGGCGCAGCGCTGTATGCCTGTCAGGTTGTACTGCAGCTGTTCCATGCTGCCGGCGGTATTTGCCAGGGCTTTGTGAAGTTCGTCGGCCTGGCGCACCAGTTGGTGAAGGCTTTGGCTCATAGGGCTCTCCCATCGCTAAGGCTGGGTAATTGGTTTTACCCGTTAGCGTTTAACTTTAGCAGCCGGAAAGAGCCGTTGTAGCGTTGTAGATCAGTCTTTGCTGAGCCGTTCTGCGGTTTCTTCCACCGAATTTAGAATACCGCGCAGCATGCCCAGCTCGGTTTTTTCCGGGCGGGAACGATTGAAGTAGCGACGCAGTTTGTCCATCACCCGGCCTTCGTGCTGGGGAATAATAAAGTTGGTCAGGCGCAGCACCTTTTCCAGGTGCTCATAAAATAGCACCATCTCCTGCTGGCGCGGGTAGGGTGCGGGTTCGCTGGCCTTGGTTGCGCTCTTCTTCTCTGCACGGCGCAGTTCATAGCACACCAGCTGGATAGCCTGGGCCACGTTCAGCACCGGGTACTCCTCGTTTGCGTCGATGTAGAGGTGGCGGTTGCACAGCAGCATCTCGGCGTTGTTCAGCCCCATGGTTTCGCGGCCGAACAGAATCGCGATTTCACCAGAGTCTGATTCCTGAATCACCTGACTAGCGGCGCTTTCCAGGTCCATCAACGGCAGGTCGTAGCTGCGCTCCCGGGCGCTGGTGCCGATCACCAGCTGGCAGTCGGCGATCGCTGCTTCAACGCTGTCGACGACCACTGCGTTGTCGAGCAGATCCTTGGCGCCGGCGGCGCGGGATTCAGCCTCTTCATGCGGAAACAGACGAGGTTTGACCAGGTAGAGCTGGCTCAGACCCATATTCTTCAGGGCTCTGGCCGCTGCGCCGATATTGCCGGGGTGGAAGGTTTCAACCAGTACGATTCGGATATTGCTCAGCATGATGATGGGTCTGTTGAAATTGTTTTTAGCCCTGTTGGGCGGTGGGTTTCGGCTGCGGAGCCCTGAACGTAAAAGAGCCGGCTATCGGGCCGGCTCTTTTGCTTGGCGGTAGCAGGGATCAGATGCGACGCGCCTGAGCCTCTGCGTTACCGATGTAGCTCGCCGGAGTCATCGCCTTCAGCGCCGCTTTCGGCTCTGCCGGGATATCCAGCTTGTCGATGAACTCCATCAGCACATCCTTGGTCATCGCCTTGCCGCGGGTCAGCTCTTTCAGCTTCTCATACGGTGCTTCGATGCCGTAACGGCGCATTACGGTTTGGATCGGTTCGGCCAGCACTTCCCAGGCGTTATCCAGGTCAGCGTTGAGACGGTCGGCGTTCATTTCCAGCTTGCTGATCCCTTTCAGGCTCGCCTGGTAGGCGATCAGGCTGTAGCCGAAACCAACACCCATGTTACGCAGAACGGTGGAGTCGGTCAGGTCGCGCTGCCAGCGGGAGATCGGCAGTTTGGTCGCCAGGTGCTGCATCATGGCATTAGCCAGACCCAGGTTGCCTTCGGAGTTTTCGAAGTCGATCGGGTTGACCTTGTGCGGCATGGTGGAGGAGCCCACTTCGCCAGCGATGGTGCGCTGCTTGAAGTAGCCCATGGAGATGTAACCCCAGACGTCACGGTCAAAGTCGATCAGGATGGTGTTGAAGCGGCAGACGCAGTCGAACAGCTCGGCGATGTAATCGTGCGGCTCGATCTGAGTGGTGTACGGGTTCCAGTCAAGGCCGAGGGACTTGATGAACTCCTGGGCGTTGGCTTCCCAGTCGATCTCCGGGTAAGCGGACAGGTGGGCGTTGTAGTTACCGACGGCGCCGTTGATCTTGCCCAGGTACTCGATCTGGTCGAGCTGCTTGAGCTGGCGCTGCATGCGGTACGCTACGTTCGCCATCTCTTTACCCAGGGTGGACGGAGACGCGGTCTGGCCGTGGGTGCGTGACAGCATCGGCTGGTCGGCGTGCTTGCGGCCCAGCTCGGCGATCTCGTCAGCGACTTTCTGCATCGACTGCTTCATCACCGCGACGCCGTTTTTCAGCATCAGAGCGTGAGACAGATTGTTGATGTCTTCAGAGGTGCAGGCGAAGTGGACGAATTCGCTGATGGCGAGTAGTTCGTCGTTTTCAGCGATCTCCTGCTTGATGAAGTATTCCACCGCTTTTACGTCATGGTTGGTGGTGCGCTCGATCTCTTTGATGCGCTCGGCATCTTCGATACCGAAATTACTGACGATGCTGTTCAGGCGGGCGTTGGCGTTTTCGCTCAGGGCCGGCACTTCGGTGATCTGAGGGTGGGCGGCAAGCTGCTGGAGCCAGCGGATCTCGACTTCAACGCGAAAACGGATCAGACCGTATTCACTGAAAACGTTGCGCAGGTCGGCAGTTTTGCTGCCGTAACGTCCATCGACCGGGGAAACAGCGGTGAGGGCAGAAAGCTCCATGTCGAACAGTCTCACTAATTTGGCGGTTGGTAGAAAAGGGCGCACATTATAGCGGATATGCGCCTTAAAGGTTAGGCCGCACAGGCCTGGATGTGAAACCCCGGCGGATTAATGGCCGCTGGGGTGGATTTTTTGCAGTGATGAGCGCACCCGTGAACGGAAAAAGAACAGGTGCCAGCGCTTGCCGCCTACCTGGCGCCAAAGGATCACGGCGCGGATCCCTGCCAGCAACAATGCACGGATGCGCGCGGCGTTTTCGCTGTTCTGCAGATGGCGTGGATCGCCGCCCACCTGCACCCGGATGGTAAAGGTGCTGATGGTGTCCTGGTACAGAGCTGCGATGCCGGCGATTACGTTGGAATGGGTGTAAATGGACGGGTCAAAGGCGCTGCTGGTGGCAGCGTTATCATCAGCAGGCTGATCGCCAAAGTAGTGTGCCTTTTGCTCCAGCTGGTCTAGACGCTTGCCGATCTCCTCGAGCATATCCGGTCGGTCCGCCAGTTTGCGTTCCAGCTGAATCAGCGTGAGTGCGTAACGCATCACATCCGGGTTGATGCCGCCGGCACGTTTGTCGACCAGTTCCTGCATCTGCTTGAGGCCCAGCCCCAGATTGAACGGAAGATCATGAGTGCCGCCGTAGACATCCTCGGTCAGCTTGGGATCCGATACAAACAGGCTGGCGATGGAGGTTTCAAAACTGTTTTGGGCAATCATGCCGCGCCGGGCGATCTGTTCCACCAGGCTCACCGCCTGAAACAGACCGGCAAGCGCTATCGCCTGTTCGTCGTGTTCGCGTGCCATCAGGCGCTCTCCTCGGAAACGATACGGGATGTGGTTTCGATAACGCCGCCGCCCAGGCATAGATCATCAAGATAAAACACCACGGACTGGCCCGGGGTGACGGCACGCTGCGGCTCGTCGAACTCGACGCGGTAGCCGCTGGCTGTTTTATGGATAACGCAATCCTGATCCGGTTGGCGGTAGCGCACCTTCGCCTTGCAGCGCAGCGGCAGTTGCGGCTCCTCGCCGCTGATCCAGAAAATATCGGTGGCGGTAAGCCACTCGGCGAACAGCAGCGGGTGGTTCGTCCCCTGAACCGCGATCAGGACATTGCGGTTCAGATCCTTGCCGGCCACAAACCAGGGTTCTTCCGGGTAATCGTGGAGGCCACCGATACCCAGGCCCTGACGCTGACCGATGGTGTAGTACATCAGGCCCTGGTGGTCACCGATCACATCGCCGTCCGGCGTTTCGATCTTGCCGGGCTGAGCCGGCAGGTACTGCTTGAGGAAGTCGCTGAAGCGGCGCTCGCCAATAAAGCAGATACCGGTGCTGTCTTTCTTGTTGTGCGTGACCAGGCCGTGTTCTTCAGCCAGGGCGCGCACCGCCGGTTTTTCCAGTTCGCCGACAGGGAACAGGGTTAACGCCAGTTCGGCTTCACCCACCTGGTGCAGGAAATAGCTCTGATCCTTGTTGGCATCGAGCCCCTTGAGCAGAACAGCATGGCCGTCGCGATTCCCGCGGCGCACATAGTGCCCGGTGGCAATCAGGTCGGCGCCGAGCATCTGCGCATACTCGAGAAACGCTTTGAACTTGATCTCCCGGTTGCAGAGGATGTCCGGGTTCGGGGTGCGCCCGGCCTTGTACTCCTCCAGGAAGTGCTCAAACACATTGTCCCAGTATTCGGCGGCAAAGTTGGCCGTGTGCAGAGTGATACCGAGTTTGTCACAGACCGCCTGGGCATCCGCCAGGTCATCCTTGGCGGTGCAGTATTCGGTGCCGTCATCCTCATCCCAGTTCTTCATGAACAGGCCTTCGACCTGGTAGCCCTGCTGCATCAGCAGCAGTGCGGAGACGGATGAATCGACGCCGCCGGACATGCCGACGATCACTTTGGTGGCGCTGGGTTCGCTCATGGATTGGATATCTTTTCTCTCAGGGTTCGTGGATCAGCGAAAGTGGGTAACGGGTTCCCGCAAGATAGTCGTCGATACATTGCAGTACCAGTTTGCTGCGCAGCCTGTCGCCGCGTGCGGCGACCTCATCACGGGTCAGCCAGAGTGCCCGCTGGATACCGCTGTCGAGTTCCCGCTCCGGATCATGGGACAGGGCGTCGGCGATAAAGCAGGCGCGGTGGTAGGTCACTCCGTTGGAGGGCGCCTTGTAGACGTAAAGGCCGAGAAAGTGACTCGGCTCCACGTGCCAGCCTGTCTCTTCCAGCGTTTCACGACGGGCGGCCTCTATGAAGGATTCATTTTCCTCCAGGTGCCCCGCGGGCTGGTTGATAACAAGCTGTCCCTCGGCGGAGAGTTCCTCAACCAGGAGGAAGCGGCCTTGGTGTTCGGCAATGGTGGCGACGGTGGCGTGTGGAGTCCAGCGCATGATTGAATAACTGCTTTTGGCTCAGAACGACGGTTTGACCCGTTTAGTCTATCAGTAAGCGTAACGGGAATGTTTTCGATTACTCTGCTTTGGGCAGATAATACCAGTAAAGCGGGTTGTGAATAAGCCGAAAGCAGCCAGGCCAAACGGGAAAACCACCCGGGGCGTCGCCATAAAAGATCTGCTCGCCGATGTAGTATCTGCGAATCGCGGGGCGGACGCTGCCAGGGCAACAGGAGATACGAGTGCAGTTAAACGATATCGGGGTACAGCAGGAAGATTTCGATCTGTCGGCCTTCAACAGGATGTTACGTCAGGGTGTTAGTGAATATGGGGCTGTGGTGACTTTTTCCGGTCTGGTGCGTGACTTTGCCGATGGATCGCTGGAGGCGCTGGAACTTGAGCACTATCCGGGCATGACCGAGCGCAGCCTGGAGAAAATAGTCGAACAGGCCAGGGCGCGCTGGGAGCTGGGAAATGTAGTCGTGCGCCACCGGGTTGGACGTATGGAACCGGGTGACGAGATTGTTTTTGTCGGCGTGACCAGCGCGCATCGCCTTGAAGCGTTCGAGGCGGCGCAGTTCCTGATGGATTATCTGAAACGTGATGCGCCGTTCTGGAAAAAAGAGATATCCGCTGGTCAGGAACACTGGGTCGAACAGAAAGACACAGATCTCAAGGCCGCCGACTCCTGGGATTCTGAGAGCGATTCTTCCCAGGATTAGAGCTTCTTGAGCCTGGGTTACGGGTTCGGCTGGGTTTCGCGGCGCTGACCGGCAGGTGGATTTCATCGCGTCGGTACTGGCCGGGCGCCAGTCCCTCCAGCGTCCAGCTGCCGATGGCATAGCGGATCAGTCTTAGTGTTGGGAAGCCCACCGCTGCGGTCATACGCCTCACCTGGCGGTTTCTTCCCTCACGTATTTTTAACTCCAGCCAGGAGGTTGGCTGGTTCGCGCGCTGGCGGATCGGTGGTTGGCGCTCCCAGACGTTCGGGGCGGTCAGTCGCTCCGCCTTGGCCGGCTTGGTCGGACCGTCTTTCAGTTCAACGCCACGGCGCAGCTGCTGGAGCGCCTCGTCGGTAATAATTCCTTCCACCTGCACCCAGTAGGTTTTTTCCAGCTTGAATTTTGGGTCCGCTATACGGCGCTGCAGTGCACCGTCTGAGGTCAGCAGCAGGAGTCCTTCAGAGTCGTAATCGAGCCGACCTGCGGCATAGACGTTCTTTTCGGTCACGAATTCGGCGAGGGTAGCGCGGCCTTCGTTATCGGTGAACTGGCTAAGTACCTGGAAGGGTTTGTTGAGTAATAATATCTCTGACATGGCGCTGTTTGCTGCTTTTACGGGGGTGAGGTAGGGAAGAAACTGGTGCCTATTCTAAAACGAGGTGGGCTGGGTGCACAGGGAAGGCGCGGGAGAAATCCGCAGATTACGCGGGAATCCACGCGGGGCGGGATGTCGCCGCATTGGCTGTAAATGGGCCTGAATGATCTCGCGAGCATGTCAGAAACCATGGGATTGCATTCGCGATCCCGAACATGCCCGATACTGATGACCCGGATTGCTCCGGGAGATCGAAGATCAGTCCAGTGTGCGTATATTGACGGCGTGTATGCCTTTGGGGCCGTCCTTGGTGTCAAACTGAACAGTCTGTCCGGCTTTCAGGCTCTTGTAGCCTTCGGCCAGAATCGCAGAAAAGTGGGCAAACAGTTCCTCTTCGTATGCTTCTGAGAGGATAAAGCCATAACCTTTGGCGTTGTTAAACCACTTCACTTTCCCTGTTTGCATAATCTACTCCCGTTGATTTCGCTCTACTGAGGCCCCATCCATAGCTAAATGTGGACGGAACCGAATGCGAACCCCTACGTCCTGCGCGGCGTAGAAGGTACTCCTTTACATCATTGCAGGGACTGCAGATACTGGAGAAACACTCCTGCTTTTCGCGGCAGTATAACATCTGGTCAGTGCGACACTAGACCCAATACTCAGGAAATAGATCTCCCTATATAAGGTTAGAGAAATCAGTTGCTTATGTCGTTTTATAGGAACAGTATCAAGGGGATGGCGGACGACTCCGATGAAGAGCATCATGGTGGTCAGGGTGGCTCAATCGCCACCGAAAAAGCCAAGCCGGAACTTAAAAAACCACCGATGTATCGTGTGGTTTTGATGAACGATGACTACACCCCCATGGATTTTGTGGTTGAAGTTCTGATGATTTTTTTCAATATGAATCAGGAAAAGGCGACACAGGTAATGTTGTCGGTCCATACTCAGGGAAAGGGGGTGTGTGGCGTATTTACCAAGGATGTTGCTGAAACCAAAGCGGCTCAGGTGAATCAATATTCACGTGAGAACAAGCATCCGCTGCTTTGTGAAGTAGAGTCGGTCTGACAGGAGGCTGCAGCCATGTTGAATCGCGAGCTTGAAGAAACCCTGAGTGCGGCATTCAAATCCGCCAGGGACAAGCATCATGAATTTATGACAGTCGAACATCTGTTGCTCGCGCTGCTTGATAACCGCCAGGCGGCGGAAGTCCTGCTCGCTTGCGGCGCGGACTTCGAAAGGCTGCGTCAGCAGTTGTCCGTGTTCATTGATGAGACCACTCCACTGTTACCGCAGAATGTGCCTAATCTGGAGACCCAGCCAACCCTGGGCTTTCAGCGGGTTCTTCAGCGTGCGGTATTCCATGTCCAGTCTTCCGGCAAGTCGGAAGTCAGTGGTGCCAACGTTCTGGTCGCTATCTACAGCGAGCAGGAAAGCCACGCGGCTTATGTTCTGCAGCAGCAGGGCATAGAGCGCATCGACGTGGTTAACTTTATCTCCCACGGCATCTCCAAGGTCGGTGAGCAGGAGAGTCAGGAAAACGACTCCGTCACCGATGGTGAAGATGGCGCTGAGGCGGGTAAGAGCCAACTCAGTCAGTTTGCCGTGAATCTTAACCAGCAGGCGGCCCTGGGGCTGATCGACCCGCTGGTTGGACGCGATTCCGAAGTGGAACGCGTGGTGCAGATCCTTTCCCGGCGTCGTAAGAACAACCCGCTGCTGGTGGGTGAAGCTGGTGTCGGTAAAACGGCTATCGCGGAAGGCCTTGCCAAGCTGATTATCGAGGACAAGGTGCCTGAGATAATCTCCAAGAGCGTGGTTTACTCCTTGGATCTGGGTGCGTTGCTGGCCGGTACCAAGTACCGCGGTGATTTCGAGAAGCGTCTGAAAGGGCTGCTGGCCGAGATCAAGAAGCAGCCGCACGCCATTCTCTTTATCGACGAAATCCATACCATTATCGGTGCAGGTGCGGCCTCCGGCGGCTCCATGGACGCGTCTAACCTGCTCAAGCCTCTGCTGAGCTCTGGTGAAATTCGTTGCATAGGTTCAACGACCTTCCAGGAGTTCCGCGGCATTTTCGAGAAGGATCGTGCCCTGGCACGTCGTTTCCAGAAGGTCGATGTACTGGAGCCGAGTGTGCAGGATACCTACCAGATCCTGCGCGGCCTCAAGTCGCGTTTCGAAGAGCATCATGAGCTTGAATACACCGATGAAGCGCTGAAAGCGGCTGCCGAGCTGGCGGATCGCTACATCAATGACAAGCACATGCCGGACAAGGCAATCGATGTGATCGATGAGGCCGGCGCATACCAGCGTCTGCTGCCGGAAGATAAGCGCAAGAGCGTGGTGGATGTGCCTGAGGTGGAAACCGTGGTCGCCAAGATCGCGCGTATCCCGCCGAAAAGCGTCACGGTTTCCGACAAGGAGCAGCTGGCCAAGCTGGAGCAGAACCTCAAAATGGTGGTTCTGGGTCAGGACGAGGCGATCGGTACCCTGTCGGCCGCGATCAAGCTGTCCCGTGCAGGTCTCAAGGCGCCCAACAAGCCGGTGGGTTCGTTCCTGTTCGCAGGTCCGACCGGTGTTGGTAAGACTGAGGTTACCTCGCAGCTGGCGCGTGTACTCGGTATCGAGCTGGTTCGTTTCGATATGTCCGAGTACATGGAGCGTCATACCGTATCTCGTTTGATCGGTGCGCCTCCGGGCTACGTCGGCTTTGATCAGGGTGGTCTGCTGACCGAGGCGATCACCAAGTCACCGCATTGCGTGCTGCTGCTCGATGAGATCGAGAAGGCGCATCCGGAAGTCTTTAACCTGCTGTTGCAGGTGATGGACAACGGTACGCTGACCGACAACAACGGTCGCAAGGCGGATTTCCGTAACGTTATTCTCGTGATGACAACCAACGCGGGTGCCGAGCAGATGAGCCGGCCTTCCATTGGCTTTACTCACCAGGATCACAGTACCGATGGCATGGAGGCGATCAAGCGCCTGTTCACGCCGGAGTTCCGCAACCGTCTGGATTCCATTATCCAGTTCAAGCCGCTCAGCATCGATGTAGTGAAAGGTGTGGTCGACAAGTTCCTCACCGAACTGCAGGCGCAGCTGGATGAGAAACGAGTGGTTCTGAATGTGGATGAGGATGCCCGTACCTGGCTTGCCGAGCACGGCTACGACGAGCAGATGGGTGCACGCCCGATGCAACGCCTGATACAGGAGAAAATCAAGAAGCCGCTGGCTGAGATGATTTTGTTCGGGGATCTGGCCGATGGCGGCGGTGAAGTGGATATCCGCGTCGGCGATGGTGGAGAAATCGAGCTTGAGGTGGCCGCGGTGGCAGCGTAAAAGCGCTGCTCACCGTCTGTGTCGTTTATTGCGCTCGCGAGATTAGCGGGCGCGGTAAACGATGCGGCCTTTGCTCAGATCGTAAGGGGTCAGTTCAACTTTTACCTTGTCACCCGTAAGAATACGGATGTAGTTCTTACGCATCTTGCCTGAAATGTGGGCAGTAACCACATGACCGTTCTCCAGCTCAACACGGAACATAGTGTTGGGCAGGGTGTCGATCACGGTGCCTTCCATTTCAATTGAGTCTTCTTTGGCCATTCAATCGTTACCTCTGGGCTGTTTTTTGTACCCGGCTGGATACGCGCCGGTCGGAAAGCGCATTATTTTGCCTGAATCCCTCTGTTTTATCAAAGAGATTTGCAGTTTTAGCCTGTCTTCAGAGGTCGATCAGAGACGGATCCACTGGTCTGCAACCAGCATGTCCAGAGGTTTGTAAGCGGTCTTGTAACTCATTTTTCGGCAATCCCTGACCCAGTAGCCCAGGTAGAGATAATCGAGCCCCGCATTTTTGGCCGCCTCGATCTGCCAGAGAATGCCGTAGGTGCCAAGGCTGCGGCGCTCTTCGTCGGGATCGAAGAAGGTGTACAGCGCCGAAAGGCCCTGTTCCAGTTCGTCGGTCACGGCGATGGCGATCAGGTGGTCATCGGGGTCTCGGAACTCATAGAAACTGCTCGGTTGCTCGCCCTCAACCAGAAAGCTCATAAATTGGCTGGGAGAGGGGGGGAACATGTCGCCATCGGCATGACGCTCAGTGATGTAGCGGTCGTAAAGCCGGTAATACTCGATGGTAAGCTGGGGAGCTACTGACACCACTTTCAGATCGGCATTGCGACGCCAGATTCGGCGTTGGGTTTTGGTGGGGCTGAACTGGCGCACCGGGATACGTACCGAGACACAGGCGTTGCAGCTGTCACAGTGTGGGCGGTAGATATGGGAGCCGCTGCGGCGAAATCCCAGGTCGCTCAGTTCGCTGTAGAGTGGGCCGTTTACTTCGGCCTGAGGGTCGACGAACAGGGTTTTTGCCTTGCGCCCTGGCAGGTAGCTGCAATCGTGCGGTGGCGTCGCATAAAAACGCAGGGTTTGCAGGTCACTCATCTTAGCCGCCTTTATTCTGATACAACCTTGTGGCGTGCCACTCATGGGGTGTGCCGGCCTCAAGTAGCCGGTTGAGTAGCTGGATAAACTCGTCGCGTGGGATTTCTCTGGCCCCCAGACTGGCAAGATGGTCGTTGTAGACCTGACAGTCAATCAAATCATAGCCCCAGTTCTTCAGATGTTCGACCAGATATGCAAAGCCGATTTTGGATGCGTCCGTACGGCGGCTGAACATCGATTCACCAAAGAAAATTCTGCCCATTGCAATGCCGTAAAGACCGCCGACCAGCTCGTCCTGATCCCAAACCTCAACGGAGTGGGCTGCGCCCATGTGGTGAAGGCTGCAGTAGGCATTTTTAATATCCTGGCCGATCCAGGTGTCTTCAGAATATTGTCGCGGTGCGGCGCAGGCGTCTATGACTTGGGCAAAGTTTTTGTCAAAAGTGACTCTGAACTCTTCGCGACGCATCTTCTTGCGAAGACTGCGGGATATATGGAGTTCATCGGGGAAGAGCACGCAGCGTGGGTTCGGGCTCCACCAGAGAATGGGCTCGTCGGCGTTGTACCAGGGGAAAATGCCATGGCGGTAGGCATTGAGTATACGTTGCGGGGAAAGGTCGCCGCCGGCGGCCAGGAGCCCATTGGGAGACTCCAGTGCCTGATTGACCGGCGGAAACTCATGGCGCGTCGGGTGAAGCCAGGGGATCATCGATGCGCCTCTCCTGTTTACTGCTCAGGCTTTACTTAGCGGAGCTTATTTGCTCAGTGCATCGAGGTAACGCTCGGCGTCGAGCGCTGCCATGCAGCCGAAACCAGCAGAGGTCACCGCCTGACGGTAGATATGGTCGCACACGTCACCGGCTGCGAAAACGCCCTCAATGTTGGTCTGAGTTGCGTTGCCTTCCAGGCCGGAGCGGATCTTCAGGTAGCCGTTGTTCATCTCCAGCTGGCCTTCGAACAGTTCAGTGTTCGGACGGTGGCCGATAGCGACGAAAACGCCCTGCAGATCCAGGTCCTGGGTGGCGCCATCTTCGGTGCTCTTGATACGCATGCCGGTCACACCGGTATCGTCGCCGAGTACTTCTTCCAGCTGATGGTTCCAGATGATGTTGATATTGCCGTTTTCGGCACGATCAAATAGTTGATCCTGAAGGATCTTTTCGCTGCGGAGGCTGTCACGACGATGAACCAGAGTGACTTCTGCAGCGATGTTGGAGAGGTACAGTGCCTCTTCAACTGCGGTGTTGCCGCCACCGATCACCGCGACCTTCTGGCCGCGGTAGAAGAAGCCGTCGCAGGTTGCGCAGGCGCTGACGCCCTTGCCCTTGAACGCTTCTTCAGAATCCAGGCCCAAGTACTGGGCGGAGGCGCCGGTGGAGATGATCAGGGCATCGCAGGTGTACTCGCCCATATCGCCCTTAAGGCGGAAGGGGCGGTTCTGCAGATCTGCTTCATTGATGTGATCAAAGATCACTTCGGTGTTGAAACGTTCGGCATGGGCCTGCATGCGCTGCATCAGCTCCGGGCCCTGAACGCCTTCAGCGTCGCCCGGCCAGTTGTCTACTTCAGTGGTGGTGGTGAGCTGGCCGCCGGCCTGCATACCGGTGATAACGACCGGGTTGAGGTTGGCACGGGCTGCATAAACGGCAGCGGTGTATCCTGCCGGGCCGGAACCGAGAATGATCAGGCGGTGATGTTGGACTTCGCTCATGGTCGTGGGGATCCCGTCTAAAGGTGAATGTGTTGATCCAGAAATTGGGGGCGCCGGCCGATAAAAACAAGGCGCGCGAATGGCGGGGAATTTACCGCTCCGTGGCAATATTGTCCATTCGAGGTCGCAGGCTTAAGGCTCGGCGTCGACCTGCTAAGTATGGTATTTTTGCCACTTTACTGCAGGGTAACGCGTTAAGGATAAAAGCTTGAACGAAAAGCGTATCAATAGTTCGACAGCACTTGGATTGCAGCTGGCCCGGGTCGCCAAGGAGGCGGGGCTGGTGCTGTTGATCGGTTTAAACATTTTTTTACTGTTGGCGATACTGAGTTATGACCCCAAGGACCCGGGATGGTCACACATGGGGTATCAGGGGGAAATCTCCAACCTCACTGGCGTCACCGGCGCCTGGATTGCCGATGTGGCGGTATCTCTGCTGGGCGTAGGTGCTTATCTGCTGCCAGTTCTGTTCATCTGGCCGTCGCTGCGGTTTTTGCGCCGGCGAGGCGCTGGCCTGCTGGATGCCATCCCATTCGTCATGTTGCGTCTCAGTGGCGCGATTCTGCTGATGATCGGCCTGACGGCACTGGCATCTATGCACCTTTCCAACGATCAGCTGGACTACCCGTTTACGGCAGGTGGCTTGATTGGCCAGGCGGTATCCGACCTTTCAGTGGCCTGGCTCAGCATCGTTGGTGGTTCGGTGATGCACTGGACCCTGCTGCTGTTCGGTTTGACCCTCTACACCGAAATTTCATGGAAAACAGCATTGGAAGCCTGCGGCGGCAGCCTGTTGCGTGCCTGGGAGTTTGTTGCGGAACGGCTGAGTCGCCGTCGCAGCGCAGAGCCAGAACATGTCGATGATGAGGAATATGAGCAGGACGAACCACTGTTTAAAAAGACGCCAGCGCAGAGTTCCCGTGCTCAGGTTCAGGCGCGGTCTGCCGTGCAGCCGACCCGCGCGGACGCTCGTGCCGAGGCAACTATCCGTCAGCGTACTCAGCCTCTTAACAGCGAAGAACCGACACAGAGGGAGCGGGTTGAACCTTCATTCTCCCTTGATGGGCTCAGCGCCCGTGATAACGACGCAGATGAGCCGGTAACCGATACGCGGGTCGCACGCGAAACTCGGGATGTTGAGGAAGCCGGACTTTCGCAGACTGGCGAAACACCTGAGATCGGCCGGGCAACCGGGCCCGTTTCTCATCCCGATGTATCGCCAGCGGCTGCAGCAGTGCCTGTGAGCAGGGCTGCAGAGCCCGCCATTGAGCAGAGCGAAGAGCCCGAAATCGAGGAGGAGATGCCTCCCTGGGAAGCCCCCGCGCAGCCGAGTCCGGCAGCGGATCTGCAGGCCGGAGCCAGCCGCAAGGGCGTGAAGATTGTGCCCCTGTCGGAATCGCATAAACCACTGGTTGATGACGAGCCTCCAGGCAATCAGCCATCCGGCACCACCAGCCGCAAGGCGGTACCCGTGCTGCCATCTCTGGATCTGCTTGATCCGCCTGAGCTGCAGACCGATCACGGATATACCGAAGATGAACTCGAAGACTTCTCCCGCCTGCTGGAGGCGAAGCTGAAAGACTTCGGTGTCGTGGCGGAAGTAGTTGAAGTGAATCCGGGACCGGTGATCACCCGTTTTGAGCTTCAACCTGCTCCGGGTGTTAAGGCCAGCAAGATCTCCAACCTGGCCCGTGACCTGGCGCGCTCCATGGCGGTAGCGGCTGTTCGTGTTGTCGAGGTTATTCCCGGCAAATCGGTGATCGGGATCGAGATTCCCAACTCAACACGCCAGACCGTGCGTCTGAGCGAGGTGCTCAACGCCAAGCCCTATCTGGAAGCCAGCTCCCGCCTGACGCTGGCGCTGGGTAACGATATCGCCGGTAATCCGGTGGTGGCGAACCTGGCGAAGATGCCGCACTTGCTGGTGGCCGGTACCACCGGCTCCGGTAAGTCAGTTGGCGTTAATGCGATGTTGCTTAGTCTGCTGTTCAAGGCCACGCCCGATGAGGTGCGGCTGATGCTGGTGGACCCGAAGATGCTGGAACTGTCGATCTACGATGGCATTCCGCATCTGCTGACGCCGGTTATTACCGACATGAAAGAGGCTGCCGGCGGTCTGCGCTGGTGTGTGGCCGAGATGGAGCGTCGCTATCGCCTGATGGCGAAAATGGGCGTGCGTAATATTGCAGGCTTTAACGAAAAACTGATCAAGGCTCAGGAAGAGGGAAAACCGCTGCGTGATCCGCTGTGGAATCCGCAGGAACAGGGGCTGGATCCGTCCGAGCCCGCGCCGTTCCTGGAGAGCCTGCCGTATATCGTCGTGGTGGTCGATGAGTTCGCCGACATGATGATGATGGTCGGCAAGAAGGTGGAAGAACTGATCGCCCGTATCGCCCAGAAGGCGAGGGCGGCGGGTATTCACCTGATCCTGGCGACCCAGCGTCCGTCGGTGGACGTTATCACCGGCCTGATCAAGGCGAACGTGCCGACCCGAATCGCTTTCCAGGTATCGTCCAAGATCGACTCGCGCACCATTCTCGACCAGTCGGGTGCGGAAAACCTGCTCGGATACGGTGACATGCTCTACCTGCCGGCCGGCACAAGCCTGCCGAACCGTGTTCACGGTGCCTTCGTCAGTGACGACGAGGTGCATCGTACGGTTGAGGCATGGAAAGCGATGGGCGAGCCGGTCTATATCGACGAGATTCTCAGCGAGCCCGGCGGTGACGGCGGCGGTGGCAGCGGCAACCTGTTTGATGATGAAGCTGACCCCCTATATGACGAGGCAGTGGCATTTGTGACCGAAACACGTAAAGCCTCGATCTCGTCGGTGCAGCGCAAACTGAAGATCGGTTACAACCGCGCCGCACGAATGATTGAATCCATGGAAGCCGCTGGTGTCATTTCAGAAGCGGGTTCCAACGGCCAGCGCGAAGTGCTGGCGCCGCCTCCACCGAGAGATTAAAGCTATGCCGACCTATCTCAAGGGCGCAATGATCAGCGCTCTGTTCAGTATCAGTACCGCACTGCATGCCAGCGCAGTGGATCGACTCAGTGATCTGTTGACCCGTCATGACGGCATTCAGGCGGATTTTGAGCAATATACCGTCTCCGAAGAGGGTGGCCGCCAGGAGCACTCCAGCGGGGAGTTCGTGCTTGAGCGTCCGGCGCGCTTTGACTGGCATACCGAGCTGCCCTTTGAGCAGCGTATCGTCAGCGATGGTGAATATATCTGGATCTATGATCCGGACCTGGAGCAGGTGACGCGCAAGTCCGCCGATAACCAGGTAGGCAGCGCACCGGCGATGATCCTCAGCGGCAACATCGAAGCGCTGGAAGAGCAGTTTGATGTTCGTCAGATCGACGATGCGCCCGATCGGGAGGTGTTCGAACTGGTCCCTCAGGAGGCTGATAGCGGCTTTGTCCGTATTCGCCTGCTGTTTAGCGGCGAGCTGCTGACCGAATTGCTGCTGGAGGATTCCCTGGGGCAGCGCACATCAATCATGCTGGATGACATCAAGGTCGATCCGGCGGTCGATGAATCCAGGTTCAATTTTGTTCCGCCTGATGGGGTGGATGTCATTCTGGATCCGGGGGCCTGATGCAGGATCTGTTCTCGGACCAGGCGGGCGGTTACGAGCCGCTGGCGGCAAGAATGCGTCCCCGCACGCTGGACGAATATATCGGCCAGGAACATCTGTTCGGTCGCAGTAAACCCCTGCGCCAGGCGCTGGAACAGGGTTCGGTTCATTCGATGGTGCTTTGGGGCCCACCCGGTGTGGGTAAAACCACCCTGGCGAAGCTCATTGCGAACCTTGTCGATGCCCACTTCGTCACTATCTCGGCGGTGCTGTCCGGTGTAAAGGATATTCGCCAGGCGGTGGATCAGGCGAGCCAGGTGAAGATGCAGAGCGGTCGCAAGACCATCCTCTTCGTCGATGAGGTGCATCGGTTTAATAAGTCGCAGCAGGATGCGTTTCTGCCCTACGTGGAGGACGGCACGGTCATCTTTGTGGGCGCCACCACCGAGAACCCTTCGTTTGAGCTGAATAACGCACTGCTATCGCGGGCGCGGGTCTATCTGCTGCGCTCGCTGGAAACGCCCGCTCTGCGCCAGATTATTGAAACTGCGCTTCACGATCAGGAGCGTGGCCTGGGACGGCGCAACCTGGTGTTTGGCGAAGGGGTAATCGATCGGTTGGCGGAAGCCGCCGATGGTGATGCACGTCGTGCCCTGAACCTGCTGGAGATCGCCGCCGATCTGGCGCGCACCGACGGGGCGAGCGAAACCGTCGATGCTGAGGTGCTCAAAGAGGTGCTTCAGGCCGGAGGTCGTCGTTACGATAAGGGCGGCGATCTGTTTTACGATCAGATCTCTGCGTTTCACAAGTCGGTACGGGGCTCATCGCCGGACGGTGCGCTTTACTGGTACTGCCGTATGCTCGACGGCGGTTGCGATCCGCTTTATGTGGCCAGGCGCCTGGTGGCGATCGCCTCCGAAGATATCGGCAACGCCGACCCCCGCGCCATGCAGGTGGCGCTCTCTGCCTGGGATGCATTTGAGCGCGTGGGTCCTTCCGAGGGCGAGCGAGCCATCGCCCAGGCGGCGGTTTACTGCGCGATGGCGCCAAAGAGCAACGCGGTCTACAAGGCGTTTGCCCAGGCCATGGCCGATGTGCGCTCCGACCCGAGCTACGCGGTGCCGGAGCACCTGCGTAATGCCCCTACCTCGCTGATGAAGGATATGGGCTACGGCGCCGAGTACCGCTACGCCCACGATGAGCCGGACGCCTACGCGGCCGGTGAAAAATATCTGCCGGAAGAGATCGCCGAGCGCAGCTATTACCAGCCGGAAAATCGCGGCCTGGAGATCAAGCTGGGCGAGAAGATGGAGCGTCTGCGCGCCTGGGATGCCCAGAGTCCAAAACAGCGCTATTCGGGGCCAAAAGGGAGCGGCCGATGATTCACTGGATACTGATCGCCGTCGGCGGTGCGCTGGGGGCTCTGGGACGCTACTGGGTCAGTGGTGTATTGAACAACGCCGAGCACCGGCTGCCGTTTGGCACCCTGACGGTTAACGTGCTCGGCTCCTTCCTGATGGGCGTCTGTTTTGTCCTGATCCTTGAAAAGGTGAAGCTGTCGCCGGAGATGCGGCCGCTGCTGATGACCGGCTTTATGGGCGCGTTCACCACCTTTTCCACCTTCTCGCTGGAGACGGTGGCGATGATTCAGGAGGGGCATATAATGTCTGCCCTGATTTATATATCATTGAGCCTCATTTTATGCCTGGTGGCGCTTTATGCCGGGCTGTTGCTGACCCGGATGATTTAAACCGGGCAGATGCCTTCATTACTGATGTCGAACATTAAGGTACGTTTACTTCATGCTTGATCCGAAACTGGTCCGTGCCAACCCTGAAGCGGTGGCTGAGTCGCTGAAAAAGAAGGGTTTTGAATTCCCTGTTGCGCGTTTTGTTGAACTGGAAAACCAGCGCAAGTCGATTCAGATCGATACCGAAACGCTGCAGAACGAGCGTAACACCCGCTCGAAGAGTATCGGCAAGGCAAAGGCGGCCGGTGAAGATATTCAGCCGCTGCTGGATGAAGTGGCCTCTCTGGGCGCACGTCTGGATGCAGCTAAGTCCGAACTGGACGGCGTGCAGGCTGAGCTCGACAAGATCCTGATGGGCGTGCCTAACCTGCCGCATGAATCTGTTCCGGAAGGCGAGAGCGAAGAGGACAACGTCGAAGTGCGTCGCTGGGGCAGCATCCCGGAGTTCGCTTTTGAGCCGAAAGATCATGTCGACCTGGGCGAGAAAAACGGCGATCTGGATTTCGTTACCGCAGCCAAGCTGACCGGTTCACGCTTTGCCGTGATGAAAGGCGGTATCGCCCGTCTGCATCGCGCGCTGATTCAGCTGATGCTCGACACTCACACCGCTGAACATGGCTACAGCGAAGTTTACGTTCCTTACATGGTCAACGCCGACTCCCTGGAGGGAACCGGACAGCTGCCCAAGTTCGAGGAAGATCTGTTCAAGCTGCCGTTCGGTGATCGCTCTTACTACCTGATCCCGACTGCTGAAGTTCCGGTGACCAACTTCGTACGTGACGAGATCGTCGATGCCGCTGAGCTGCCGATGCAGTTCACTGCGCACACGCCGTGTTTCCGTTCCGAAGCGGGCTCCACCGGTCGCGATACCCGCGGTATGATCCGTCAGCACCAGTTCGAGAAGGTTGAGCTGGTACATGTCGTTGAGCCGTCCAAGTCCTGGGATGCTTTGGAAGCGCTCACCGGCCATGCCGAAGCGATCCTGCAGAAGCTGAACCTGCCGTACCGCGTTATCACCCTCTGTGGTGGTGACCTGGGCTTCAGCGCCGCTAAAACCTACGACCTCGAAGTCTGGTTGCCGGGTCAGCAGAAATACCGTGAGATCTCTTCCTGCTCCAACATGCTGGATTTCCAGGCTCGCCGCATGAAGGCGCGCTGGCGTAATCCGGAAACCGGCAAGCCTGAACTGGTACATACCTTGAACGGTTCAGGTCTGGCGGTTGGCCGTACCCTGGTGGCCGTGCTGGAAAACTACCAGAACGAAGATGGCAGCGTGACCGTACCTGAGGCGCTCAAGCCTTACATGGGCGGTATCACCCAGATCGGCTGAGGCTGAGCTGCATGAAGAGGCCCCGCTATGACGGGGCCTCTCTATTTGTGGGCCTTGACCTGTCACAAAGCATCCAAGGATCAGTTGCGTATACTGCGCAGGACAGATCCAGTTCTAAGGAAATTTCAGGATGAACCAGCGCTATGACGTGGTAATTGTTGGCGGCGGCATGGTGGGCGCTACCATTGCCTGTGCACTTGCCGACTCTGATCTCTCCATCGCGGTAATTGAGCAGCAGCATCCGCCCGCTTTTTCGCCGGAGCAGCCGCACGATCTTCGCGTTTCTGCATTAAGCCTGGCGTCGGAACGCATTCTTCGTCATGTCGGTGCCTGGCAGGGGATAGAGTCGCGCAGGCTGTGCCCCTATCGGCGTATGCGGGTCTGGGAGGCCAGCGACAAGCGTGGCGCTACCGAGTTTGATGCCGCTCGTATCGGCCATCCTTACCTGGGTAATATCGTCGAGAACCGGGTTATCCAGCTGGCGCTGCTGGATCGGGTGCGAGAGATCAAAAATGTCGATCTGATCTGTCCTGCGCGCATCACCAGCATCGATTATTCACCCGGCGCTTCCATCGTGCAGCTGGAAAACGGGCAGGAGATCGTCGGCCGCCTGTTGATAGCAGCGGATGGTGGTCGCTCCCGCGTGCGCGATGCGGTGGGAATCGGCACCCATAAATGGGATTACGATCAGTATGCGCTCGTGGCCTCGGTGAAAACCGGTTACGAGCAGCAGGATATTACCTGGCAGCAGTTTACCCCGACGGGGCCCCTGGCGTTTCTGCCGTTAAGCGGCTCCTGCGCCTCCCTGGTCTGGTACAACACGCCCAATGAGGTTCGCCGTCTGATGGAGCTGCCGGAGGCCCGCTTTATGGCGGAGCTGCGTGAAACCTTCCCGAGCCGTCTTGGGCCGATCCCGGAACTGCTGGAGCGCGGCTTTTTCCCGCTGCAGCGTCAGCATGCGCAGCGCTATGTGGCCGAAGGTGTTGCCCTGGCGGGAGATGCCGCGCACATGATTCATCCGCTGGCTGGTCAAGGCGTCAATATCGGTCTGCTGGATGCCGCGGTACTGGCGGAAGAGCTGCTCAAGGCTGTTGCCGCCGGTGAGCCGGTGGAGTCGCTGCTGGTGCTGGAGCGCTACGAGGAGAGGCGCCGTCGGCATAATCTGATGATGATGCAGACCATGGACGCGTTCTACCGCATGTTCAGTAACCAGGTCGGTCCGCTGAAGCTGGTGCGCAATCTGGGGCTTGGGTTGGCTGGCAGGCTGCCATTTGCCAAGGATCGGGTGATGCGTTTTGCCATGGGGCTCGAGGGCGATCTGCCAGCCATGGCTCAGTAGGAACGGCGCCCTCGCCGCGGTCAACCGGAGGGGGTTTGAATCACTACTCTGCCAGCTTCAATCGGTATGGAGGCGCACCACTTACAAATGTGCGCGGGTTGTTTCAAGCAGGAGTGACGACCCCGGCGCGATGGCCCGCCGCAATCTCGAGCATAAAAACAAAAACGGCAGCCCTGAGGCTGCCGTTTTTCGATTCCCGGTAAGGATCAGGCGGTTGCTGAAGCAGAAGCCGCTGTGGTTTTACGGGTAGTGGTTTTGGCTGCAGGCTTTGCCTTCGGCGCAACAGCTTCCGGCATGAACTTGGTCATGTCGAAAGCGGAAAAGTCGAACTTGCTCATATCAGCAAACTTTTCCATATCGAAGTAGGGCATTTCGCCCATTTCGGAGACGCTCTTCTCAACCAGAGTGGTCAGTTCGTCTTTGGCCTGGGTCAGAGCCGCCATTTCCTTCTCGGCAACGCCGGTCATCTTGCCTTCGAGGTCCTTGAAGTATTTGACCTGCAGGTCGAACGCTTCTTTCGGATCCTTTACTTCGGTCAGTGCTTTGACCTGAGCGAGGCTGGAGTTAACGAAGTCGGAGAAGTAATCAGACTGCAGGGAGATCAGGGTCTCTGCGGTCTTCTTGTTGATTTCGGCCATCTCAACAACCGGAGCCATCTTCTCTTTCATCTCTTTCAGCATATCGTCGTACATGTTTGCATCCTCAGATAAAATTGTTCAGTTGGCGTTGTGCAGTGCATCATTTGTATCGCACCGTATACGCCTGATTTTTATTCGTCAAGTTCTTTTTGTGCGCTGCACAACTACTTGATGCCTTGAACAGGGAGACGTTCCGGTGTCTCTACACTTACACTCATCCATGGATAGTGCAGTGCAAAAAAGATGGCCGCAGAGCGGCCATAATGGGTTTACTGCTGGGTCGAGCAGGGAACCTCAAGGCCGTTTACTTGGCCTTCATATCCATCGGCTTCATGAACTTCTGCAGTTCAGCGAAGTAAGGAGAGGAGCTCATGTCAGTGACGCTCTTCTCGATGATGCTGGTCAGCTCTTCACGAGCGCTGGTCAGCGCAGCCATCTCTTTCTCGGCTACGTCGGTCAGCTTGGCCTCAACCTCTTTCAGGTACTGAACCTGAGCTTCAAAAGCCGCTTTCGGCTCTTTGGTAGCGGTCAGCGCCTTCATCTGGGTCAGGCTGGAGTTGACGAAGTCAGACACGTACTGAGACTGCAGAGCGATCAG
The DNA here is from genome assembly GCF_900108065.1 of Marinobacterium lutimaris. Lineage (GTDB taxonomy): Bacteria > Pseudomonadota > Gammaproteobacteria > Pseudomonadales > Balneatricaceae > Marinobacterium_D > Marinobacterium_D lutimaris. The sequence continues at coordinate 561,251 of NZ_FNVQ01000001.1, forward strand.
AGTTTCAGTGGTCTTCTTGTTGATCTCGGCCATATCCATAACCGGCTTCATTTTGTCTTTCATATCTTCGTACATAGCTATCACCTTTGAGTGTCTACCAAGGAACATCGGTTAGTTGCGTTGGTTAGTTGCGCTGCTGCTTTCGCTGAATTGTTGCGCTGCAACATTTGTGATCACTTTATGATCGCTCCCTAGCCTTGTCAAGCCTATTTTGTGCACTGCACAAAAATATTTTTAAGCGTTTTTTCATTCAGTCGAACTTCTTTTTATCCTGTAAGTATGATCATTATGTTGCAACGCAAAACGCGGTTCCGTGTTGTCTGTCTGCCGCTCCAGAGTGTCTATGCCTGATTCAGGGCAAGGTGAGTGCTGACGCAGCCAGGTGGTTCAGTCGACATAGCGGGAGCTCCGCTGTAGTCCGCGTTGGAGTTATGCGTAGATTCCCTGCCATTAGTAGTTACAATGGAGGGCAGGTAAGGGCGCAGCCATCGCGCCAAAATTCAGTTTTTCGGAGTGAAGCCCAATTTATGCAAGCTGTTAAAAGTCATCCGAGCTTTCGCTTCCTGCGTCATCAGACCATCGACTCCCTCAATGTCGAGGTGCAGGAGTTTGAACATCAGGCCACCGGCGCTCGTCATTACCATATAGCCGCCGACCGGGATGAGAACGTCTTTCTGGTAGCCTTCCGCACGGTACCGGAAGACTCCACCGGTGTTGCCCATATGCTGGAACACACTGCGCTCTGTGGTAGCAAGCGTTACCCGGTGCGTGACCCGTTTTTCATGATGACGCGTCGTTCCCTGAACACCTTCATGAATGCGTTCACCAGTTCAGACTGGACGGCTTATCCCTTTGCCAGCCAGAACCGCAAGGATTTCTTCAACCTGCTTGATGTGTATCTCGATGCGGCATTTTTCTCCCGCCTGGATCCGCTCGATTTCGCCCAGGAAGGTCATCGTGTGGAGTTCGCTGAAACCGGAAATCCTGAGTCTGACCTGGTTTACAAGGGTGTAGTGTTCAACGAGATGAAAGGCGCGATGAGCTCGCCGGTCTCAACGCTCTGGCAGACGCTGACCCGATACCTGTTCCCGACGACGACCTATCATCACAACAGCGGTGGTGAGCCGAGCTGTATCCCCGACCTCAGCTACGAAGGCCTGGTAGAGTTTTACCGCAGCCATTATCACCCCAGCAATGCGGTGTTTATGACCTTCGGCGATATTGATGCGCAAGAGCTGCAGGAGCGTTTCGATAGTCTGGCGCTGTCGCACTTCGAGCGTAACGACGAAGAGATCTCGGTACCGGACGAGAAGCGCTACTTCGCGCCTGTTCGTATTGAAGAAGCCTACGCTCTGGATCAGGAAGAGCTGGCCGACCATACCCATCATGTGATGGGCTGGCTGCTGCCAAGATCGATTGATCTGGACGAGCTGATGCAGGCGCATCTGCTTTCCCGCGTTCTGCTGGACAACTCAAGCTCACCGCTGCGCGCGGCGCTGGAATCCAGCGATATCGGCACCGCACCTTCACCGCTTTGCGGCCTTGAGGATTCCAACCGTGAAATGAGCTTCATGTGCGGCGTGGAGGGCAGCGAGCCGGAGAAAGCGGCCGAGTTCGAAAAACTGGTGCTGGATACGCTCGAGCAGGTTGCTCGTGATGGTGTGTCACAGGAGATGGTTGAAGCCCAGCTGCATCAGCTGGAGCTGAGTCAGCGTGAGATCACGGGTGACAGCTATCCATTCGGTCTGCAGCTGATTCTGGGGGCACTGTCTGCCGGTATCCATCGCGGCGACGCTCTGGCGGCGCTGAATGTTGATCCGGCGCTGGAAAAACTGCGCGATGCGATCAAAGACCCGGATTATATCCCGTCACTGGTACGTCGCTGGCTGCTGGATAATCCGCACCGCGTGCGTTTGACCCTGCGCCCGGATAACCAGCTTTCTGCCCGCCGTGATCAGGCCGAAGCGGATCACCTTGCTGCCATGAAAGCGGCAATGAGCGAAACCGAAAAAGCGGAAGTGATCTATCTGGCAGAAAAGCTCGAAGCGCGCCAGATGCAGGTGGACGACGAGTCGATTCTGCCCAAGGTTACGCTTGAGGATGTACCCACCGAGCTGAACCTGCCCCAGGGTTCATCCATGGGCCTGCCGAACCTGGACAGCGCCTGGTACTCCGCGGGCACCAACGGCTTGATCTACGAGCAGGTGATTCTGGACCTGCCAGCGCTGAGCGACGAACAGCAGGCGCTGTTGCCGCTCTACACCCACTGTCTGACCGAGTTGGGCTGCGGCGATCGCGACTACCGCGAGAACCAGGCTTACCAGAGCCAGATTACCGGCGGCTTCTCGGCTTACACTTCTGTGCGCGGCATGCCCGATGATGAACAGAAGATTTCTGCGTATCTGGTACTGTCCGGCAAGGCGCTGGCCGTTAACCGCGACCCGCTCGCCGACCTGATGGTTGAAACCCTGGATAAAGCCCGCTTCGACGAAACCCAGCGTCTGAAAGAGATCGTCTCGCACATGCGTAGCCGCCGTGAGCAGTCTATCACCGGTCAGGGTCATGGCATGGCGATGCTGGCAGCCTGCGCCGGTTTTTCACCGGCCTCCAAAATGGCTCATGTAACCCGTGGTCTTGAAGGCGTTCGTCGCCTGAAAACTCTGGACCGCTCTCTTGCTGAGCAGGAAGAGCTCAAGGCTCTGTCCGAGCGCCTGGCGGAGATCCATCGCCTGGTGGCTGGCGCGCCGCGTCGTTTCCTCAGCGTAGGCGAAGAGGAACATCGCGATGCCATGACCAAGGCGATTGAGCAGCGTTGGTCGGATGCCCCGTCCAGCGAAGGCTTTACCGGCTTCAGCCTGCCGCAGACCCGCGAAGCGGTGCAGCAGGTCTGGATGACCAGCACCCAGGTGAACTTCTGCGCCAAGGCATTTCCGACCGTCACCGTCGAGCATCCAGATGCTGCGCCGCTGACCGTGCTGGGTGAGTTCCTGCGCAATAATTACCTGCACCGCGCGATCCGTGAAAAGGGCGGCGCCTATGGCGCTGGAGCTTCTCAGGATAGCGGTGATGCCGTGTTCCGTTTCTTCTCCTACCGTGATCCGCGTATCAGCGGGACTCTGGATGACTTCGATGCGGCGGCGCGCTGGATCAGCGAGAACAGCATCGAACCGCAAAAGCTCGAAGAAGCGGTGCTCGGTGTGGTCAGCTCCATCGACAAACCGGGCTCACCGGCCGGTGAGGCGAAGCAGACTTACCACTCCACTCTGTTCGGTCGCACCCCGGAGCAGCGTCAGCGTTTCCGCAGCCAGATTCTGGCGGTTGGTATCGACGACCTGCGCCGTGTCGCACTGGAATACCTGCAGCCGGAACGCGCCGCCGTTGCCGTGGTGACCAGCACCAAGGGCGCGGAAGAGCTGCCGGAGAGCTTTGAGCGTATCGAGATCTGATCTCAGACCGGACAACGCTCAATATCGATATCGCCCCGATTCTATTCGGGGCGATTTTTTTGGGGAATTAGCAGTTTTGAATCCTTCGTTACTCAAGGCGGCCGCGCTCATTGTGCTCTCGGAGTCGATGCTGGTGGGCGCCGGGGTGATTATTCGTGTGGTCAGTGATGAACTGAGCACGCCGATGATCGTGTTTATGCGCAACCTGATGGGGCTGATACTGATGCTGCCCTTTCTGTTACGTGCCTCCCGCGCCATGGCGACAAAAAATATCCACCTGCACCTGATGCGTGCCGTGGTGGGTATTTCCGCCATGTCCTGTCTCTATTATTCCTGGTCTGTATTGCCGCTGGGGCAAGCGGCGCTGCTGAAGCAGACGGCACCCTTTTTTGTACCGGTGATCGCCTTCTGGTGGCTGGGTGAACATGTACCGGCTCGGGTTAAGCTGGCGCTGCTGGTGGGCTTTGCCGGTGTGGCGCTGATCCTTAACCCGCAGCAGGGCGCGATCAATATGGGCATCATTGTGGCGTTGTTGGGCGCATCTCTCAGTGCGCTGGCGAAAGTCACCGTAAGGCGCATGCACCTGACCGAGCCGCCGCAGCGGATCGTTTTCTACTTTGCTCTGTTTGGCTCCCTGTTTTCGGTGGTGCCAGCGGCCCTGCACTGGGTGACGCCAAGTCCGGAGGCGCTGCTGTGGCTGCTGGGTCTTGGTGCCGCGTCAACGCTGGCGCAGCTAAGCTTGAGTCGAGCCTATACCTTGGTGCCGGCGGCGCAACTGGGGCCGTTTACCTATAGCTCCGTCGTGCTGGCCGCCGCAGTGGGTTGGTTGCTCTGGGATGAGAGCATCGCGCTGCTGACCATATTTGGGATGTTGCTGGTGTTTGCCGGAGGTGTACTCACCCTCAATAGACCGGCGAAAACAGCAGCTGGGGCCAAATAGCGAACCTGAGTCCCCGTTTGGAGTCAAACCTGTCCATACGCCGTTACTCAGGATCAGGGAGGTTCGTCATGTTATGCAGGTCCATATCCCTAGCGATGGGATTGCTATTCGCTGGACAGCAGGCCGTTCAGGCGGAGATCGTTCATCACGAGGCTAGCGATAGCGGTTCAGTGGAAGTAGAGGAGCTTGCCTCCGGGTTGGGCGTTGTCTGGGGGATGGAGTTTCTCGATGACGGCCGGCTGATGCTCACCGAAAGGGAAGGGCGGGTGCGTCTGCTGGATCTCGACAGCGGCGAACTCACTGAGATCACGGGTCTACCCCAGATCCGAACCGGCGGGCAGGGTGGTCTGCTCGACCTGGCATCAACGCCAGAAGCGCCGGGTTGGTATTACATCACCTGGGTCGCTTCAGTCGAAAATCGCGGTGTCACCGTACTTTCACGGGCCCGGCTGGAAGGTACGCAACTGACCGACTGGCAGGATCTTCTCATCACCCGGTCCGGCACTGGCACTACCCGCCATTTTGGCGGGCGCATCGCCTTTGATGGTAAGGGGTATGTGTATTTTTCCACCGGTGACCGCGGCGAGCGTCCGAATGGACAGAACCTGCAGACCCATGCAGGCAGCATCATGAGGCTGATGCTCAATGGCGAGATCCCCAGCGACAATCCCTTTATCGGCAAGGCGGGAGCCCTGCCGGAGATCTGGAGCTACGGCCACCGCAATCCCCAGGGACTCGCTTACGACGCCGAGCATGGCCGGCTCTGGGAGAATGAGCACGGCCCCCGCGGCGGTGACGAAATCAACCTGATTAAGTCTGGCGCCAACTATGGCTGGCCGACGCTTTCCTACGGCAAGGAATACTGGGGCCCCATCGATGTGGGCGAAGGTAAGGAGGCGCCGGGCATGGAGTCGCCGGTGAAGGTCTATATCCCCTCAATAGCGCCGGGGAGCCTGATGTTTTATACGGGCAATGCTTTTCCCGAGTGGCGCGGCAACCTGTTTTCAGGGGCACTGGCGCTCACCCATTTGAATCGGGTAGATCTCGATAATAGCGGCGAAGCGGTGGCCGAGGAGCGGCTGCTTGGTGAGATGAACGAGCGTATCCGGGATGTGGAGCAGGGGCCGGATGGACTGATCTATCTCTCCACCGATAGTGGTCGGATTCTCAGGTTGCAGCCGGCTTCTGCCGAATAACCAGCGCAATACCACCAAGAATCGCCAGAGAGGTCAGCACCAGGCGCAAGCTGAGTGTTTCGCCCAGCAGCGCTATTCCCGCGATAGCGGTGATCACCGGCACGCTGAGTTGAATGGTGGCCGCATTGGTAGCGCTGATATGGGGCAGGGCCGCGTACCAGATCAGATAACCCAGGGCCGATGCCAGCGCACCGGATGCAACAGCCCAGAGCGCCCCTGCACTATCCAGCTCAGCAGATCCATGGAGCCTGGCTCCGGCCACAAGCAGCAGTGCCAGCGGCGCGGCACGGATAAAATTGCCGGCACTGGCGAGAGCCGGGCTGCCGCCGCTGCGCCCTCGCAATGAATAGACTCCCCAGGCGACCCCCGCACCAGCCATCAGCAGCGCCGATAAGAGCGGTGGCGCGCTGAGGCCTGGCAGCATCAGGCCGATCAGGCCTGCCAGCGCCACGCCAAGACCTAGCCAGCGAAGCGGCGTAAAGCGTTCACCCTGCAGCAGCGCGTAGCCGATCATCGTTACCTGCACCGCACCAAACAGCAGCAGGGCGCCGGCGCCGGCTTCCAGCTGCGTATAGGCGTACGAGAACAGCCCCGCGTAAAGAAACAGCGCCAGTGCCGACGGCCAGTTACCGGTGGCTTTTCTGCCCTGGGAGCGCAGCACAAGGAACAGCCAGAGCGTCAGAGCGCCAGAGCAGAGACGGATTGCGGTAAAGCTGGCGGGATCGATAGCGGTATCGCGCAGGGCGATACGGCAGAGAAGGGAGTTGCCGGCAAAGGCAAGCATTGCCAGGCAGGTCAGGGCGAAGATACGACCTGAACTCATGGGCACAATTCCTTGTTTTATTGTTGTTCTTCAGGCGTTGCTTTTTATGCGTTGAGCGTCAGACAGAAATATCGAGCAGGGTACCGAGTACCTCGTCAGCGCTCTGTACGACCTTGACCCCGGCCAGAGCGTAGGTTTTAGCCTCTGTCTGGCTGATCAGTGACTCCTCCAGCGAGGGTGCGGCGTCTGACGCCAGGCCCGTTGTCTGCTGGGCGATATTCTGTGCGCTCTGTTCAATCTGGTTGCTGGCTGTCTGAAACGCCTGAACACCTGAATTGAAGGCTGAAATGGTATTCATAATCTATCCATCGACCGGTTCGTCCCGGTTCAATTTGAGAGCAGTGTCCCCGGGTGGGGTACACTGCTGCAACTGTACTTTGGTGCCGGGTCAGTTGCCAAACACTTCTTTCAGCAGATCGGTGGTGCGGGCTACAGGTTCGTTGCGGATCAGGGCTTCCTCTTCGGCCAGTCTTAGGAAAAGTCCGTCCAGCGCCTGTTCGGTGACGTAGTCGGGCAGGTCCAGGTTGAAGCTGCTGAGCAGAGATACCTGGGATTCCGCCATATCCATCAGTCCCTGGTAGGCTGCCGTGACACCGCTGCTGGCCATGGCGGTTTCTATGCGCGGGCGAAAGCGCTCCTTGAGTTCGCTGTAGGTGTGATCGCGGAAGTACTCGGTGGCGGCGTCGTTACCGCCGCTGTAGATCCGGCGGGCATCATCGATGGTCATCGCCTGGACCGCGTCAACAAAGATCGGCGCGGCTTCGGTGACGGCGTCTTCGGCAGCGCGGTTCATGCTCAGCTCAAAGGCCTCGACCTGGCTGCCGAAGCCGGCGCCCACCAGCATGCTGCGGGTAGTTTCCAGGTAGGCAGGCAACGGAATCTTCACATCTTTGCTGCCATAGTAGCCGTCGGTGGCGGCCAGGGTGTCAACGGCGCGCTGGGTGCCAACCTCCAGTGCATCTTTAAGGCCCGAAGCCAGGGTGTCGGCAGAAAGGTTGGTGGGTGCGCTGTTGCTGGATGCAGGCGCACTGGTGGTCTCTTTCAGCAGCTCTGCACCCTGGTTGAGCAGATCGCCAAGGCCTGCCTGGCTGGTTGTGCTGAAAGCCAACAGGCTGCAAAGTGTGAGGGCGGAAGTCAGGGAGTGGATCTGCACGCGGGTGCTCCTAATCAAGAATTTAACGATGTAACCGCCGTATGACTGCACCGAGTGTAGTGAAGTTCACAGCTAAATTTGCGGTTATCCAACTGCATTCTGGATGAGTATTCGAGATGAAACGCTACAGGATCAAACACAGCACCTGGTACGGTTTTAATGGTGAAACCAGTCTCGACCCGCACTGGCTCAGAATCCGTCCGCGCGAGGATCACGATGTGCGCATACTGTCGGCGACGCTGACCTTGTCTCCGCCGGCAAGCAACGTGCGCTGGTACCGGGATGTGGAGAACAACTCGGTGGCCGTGGCTGAGTTCGATACGCCCTGTAACGAGTTCGAGATCCTCAGCGAGGTGGAGTTGGAACACTTTGATCAGCATCCACTGGATTTCCTCGTGGAGGACTACGCGGTGGCCTACCCCTTCGACTATCTCGAAGAGGACAGGGTGGTGCTGAACCCCTATTTTGCCGCCGGGGAAAGTTCCGAGGCCTTAACGCAGTGGATCGCAAATTGCTGGGACGGCGAGGAGGCGATCCAGTCCTACGGTCTGCTGCGTCGGCTCTGCGATGCCATCGAAACCGGGTTTGAGTACAACGTACGAGAGGAGCCGGGCGTGCAGACGCCGGAAGAGACGCTGTCGCTGGGCAGTGGCTCCTGTCGCGATTTCGCCAACCTCTATATCGCGGCGGTGCGTCATCTCGGTTTTGCCGCCCGTTTTGTCAGCGGCTATCTTTTTGTGCCGCCAGGCCCGGAGTTCTTCGGCACGACCCACGCCTGGGCGGAGGTTTATATACCCGGTGCCGGTTGGAAGGGCTTTGATCCAACCAGCGGTGAAATCACCGGTGTGGCGCATATTCCTGTGGCGGTGGCACGCAATCCCGAAAGTGTTCCTCCCGTCGAAGGCTCTTTCCTTGGCCCCGAAGGCTCGACGCTGAAAGTGGGTGTCTGGATCACGCTGCTGGAAGGCTAAGAGGCCCGTCGAGCAAGTGGTTGTATTGGTTACTGGTAGATTGCTGCAGCCTGCGCGGGGACTGTTCACTGGGCTCTCCGCGGCACTGTAGCGCGGGTCATCTCTGCTCGAGTAATACCACTCGCGCGAAGAAAGCAACCGTCCGAGTTATTCATCGGAGTAAAGCGCCGGACAGCTTTTTCTGACGATGGATCCTGTGCCCTGGCAGTGCAGGTGAGCACCGTCAGCAGGCATAAGTTTCCCAGCTGTACCTGCAGCGGTTGTGTCATCCCAGGCGCTCTCGGCGGTTGCAGGTGTTGGTGAGCAGCTGCCTTTAGCAGTATCGCGCCGAATTTTTCCCTATATCCGAGAATGGCGGTCAGATATTTGCATCGATGCCGTTATGGCCTCTAAGGTAGGTGAAACGGTTTTGTAAGGAGGAAGGCGATGACGGTGCTACGCAACCAGGTACAGCTGATCTGCTATCCAGACCGGATGGGCAAAAACCTCAGGGACCTGGACAGGGTCCTGGAAAAGTATCTGGGCAATGCGGTGGGTGGGGTCCATATTCTGCCGTTCTACCCCTCCAACGCCGATGCCGGCTTCTCGCCGTTAACCCATACCGAGGTCGATCCCCGCTTTGGCAGCTGGCAGGATATCGAGCATATCTCCAGCCGCTACGATCTCTGTGTTGACCTGATTCTCAACCATATCTCCGATGAGTCGGTGGAGTTCAAGGACTTCATCGAGAAAGGTTATGAGTCGGAATACGCCGAGATGTTTATCAATGTGGATGATCTGGAACCGATCACCCATGACGATCTGGCGAAAATACATATCCGCAAGGAGAAAGAGCCGTTTCGCGAGGTGAAGTTCGCTGACGGTTCCAAGGGACGCGTCTGGTGTACCTTCACCGAACATCAGATCGACCTGAACTACGAGTCGGCCAAAACCCTCGAGCTGATGGGACACTACATCGCCTTTCTGGCGCACAAGGGCGTGAAACTGTTTCGTCTGGATGCCTTTGGTTACACCACCAAAAAGATCGGCACTAGTTGTTTTCTGGTGGAGCCTGATGTCTACCGCAACCTGGACTGGTTCAACGAGGTTGCGCACATGCACAACACCGAGCTGCTGCCCGAGGTGCATGACCACTCCAGCTATCAGTACGCTATCGGTCGTCGCGACATGCACCCTTACGGTTTCGCGCTGCCGCCTCTGATGCTGTACACGCTGCTGGATGACAACAGTGTCTATCTCAAGCACTGGCTGCGGATGGCGCCTCGCAACATGGTCACCGTGCTGGATACCCACGATGGTATCTGCATTCCGGATGTTGAGGGGGTACTGCCGGATGACCAGATCAAGGGGCTGATCGATACGGTATCGACCCGCAGCGCGGATCCCATACTGCGACGCTCGGCGGTGAACGCACACAGCGTCGGTGCGATTTACCAGCTGACCTGCACCTTCTACGAAGCCCTGATGAAAAACGATGATGCCTACATCGCGGCGCGGGCGATCCAGTTTTTCGCTCCCGGGATTCCGCAGGTGTATTACGTTGGCCTGTTTGCCGGCTGCAACGATTACGACCTGATGGAAGAAACCGGCGAGGCGCGAGATATCAACCGTCACTACTACAGTTTTGAAGAGATCGACGAAGCGATGCAGACGCCGGTGGTTAAACGCTTGCTCGAGCTGATGCGTTTTCGCAATACCCATCCCGCCTTTGAGGGGCGCTTCGAACTGCATTACTCCAGCGATACCAGCGTGGCTATGGCCTGGCGTCACGGGGAGCATTTCTGCCGTTTGTTCGTCGACCTCAATTTTAAAACGGCCCGGATCACCTACACCGACGAACAGACCGGCGCGGAAGCGGTGATGCAGTGCTGAAGGGAATTAAAACGAGTGTTTTAAGATAGCTCGTATATATGCTTGATCCATCGATATAAGGCCGGCTAGAGTTTAAATGTTGAACAGCCGGTCAGAATGCCAGGCTGTATTGAGATGCCGACATTAATTACAGCCTCAGGGTATTTGCGACTCCCGATGGACGATCTGGTTATCTATTTTTCGCCCGGAGTCGGCGATCTCGTCGAGCCTATGAAACAGCTCCTGGAGAATGCCGGAACCGGCACGCGCTGGTTACATTTCGATTCTCTGATTGAAATTCCGGTGGGCGCCATGGCGCTACTCACCGAAGCAGAGCTCAATGAGCAGGAGCAGCGCCTGCTGGCGGCCCGTCAGGTTATTGTTGTGGCGGTGCGCAGTGATTTTTCCGCCTCGGTACGGGCTATCGAGATGGGGGCGCTGAGCTGTGTCAGTCGCAGCAACACTGAGCAGATAGCGCTGCAAATCATCACCCTGGAGACACAGCGCCGCCGCATGCCGGAAAACGTCGCCGACAGCGGCATGCTGCAGACCGTTATCGATGCCATCCCGGTGCCGATTTTCTTCAAGGACCAGTTCCATATCTACCGCGGCTGCAATGTCGCCTTTTCCGAATTCCTTGGCCTGCCGTTAAACCAGATTATCGGTCATTCGGTTTATGACGTAGCGCCGCCGGAACTGGCGGATCGTTATTACCGTGCCGATACAGAGCTGCTGGCGTCTGGTGGCCACCAGCGCTACGAAGCGCCGGTGCGCTATGCCGATGGGCAGGAGCGTGAGATCGAGTTCAACAAGGCGGTGTTTTTTCACGCCGATGGTAAACCGGCTGGACAGGTTGGGGCGATGCTCGATGTCACCGAACGTAACCGGTTGATCGAAAGGCTGGAGCTTGCCTCGCTGACCGATCCCCTGACCGGCATCGGTAACCGTCGCCAGTTCACCCGCGTGGCTCGAACTACTATCAACAGACATCGCGAGACCGGGCTGCCGCTCAGCCTGTTACTGCTGGATGTGGATTTCTTCAAGTCGATTAACGACAACTTCGGCCACGCGGTGGGGGATCGCGCACTGAAGTTTCTTGTGGAGCATTGCCGGGCGCTGCTGCGGGATGGTGATCATCTGTTTCGCGTCGGCGGCGAAGAGTTCTATCTGCTGCTCGAGCAAACCTCGCTGGATGAGGCGGCCGGTGTTGCAGAACGGCTCTGCGATTCGATCCGTAAAGCCGGTTTTGCTGCACGTGGATCCCAGGTGTGTATGACGCTATCGATCGGGGTGGTTGAAGTCGCGGTAGATCGCCATCTGGAGGAGAGCCTGTCATTGGCTGACCGGGAGCTGTATCGCGCCAAGCGAGAAGGTCGGGATCGCGTGTGTGTCGCCGACACCCATGAGGGCACGGTTTAAATCCCGGGCCGGATGGTCCACACTGGCACAGCGTTAACCATCGAAGCGGAGCATTCATGTGGTTGCAGACAAGCTGTGAGCTGAATTTTGATATCGCTGTTCCGACCCCGTTTATCCTGATGCTGAGAGCGCGCAGCGGTGCCCAGCAGTGGGTGTCTCGGGAGGAATACTTTATCGATCCCAATGTGCCGGTTTTCGAGTTTTCCGATGCCTATGGCAATCTCTGTCAGCGCCTGGTAGCTCCGCCCGGAGGCTTTCGTATCGCCACCCGTTCCGATGTAAGAACCGCGGAGACCATGGACCGGGGATTTGGCGCTGCGTTCATGGAGATCCAGACTCTGCCTGACTCCGTGCTTCATTACCTGCTCCCGAGTCGCTTCTGCGAATCTGACCGGTTCTGCGATATGGCGACCGAGATCACCGCCGGCTGTTACCTTGGCTATGACCAGGTGGCGGCGATCGAGTCCTGGGTCAGGAACAATATCTGCTACGAGCCTGCCACCAGTGCTGTGCCGGCCTCGGCGGCCGAGATCAACCAGCGCGGCGCCGGTGTCTGCCGCGATCTTGCCCATATCGGTATCGCCCTGTGCCGCAGTCTCAGCATTCCGGCGCGTATGGTTGTCGGCTATCTATACGAGCTTCAGCCCATGGATCTGCACGCCTGGTTTGAGGCCTATGTCGGTGGCCGCTGGTATGCCTTCGATCCGACCCAGGCTGAACTCCGGGGCGGCTATGTCACCATCGGTTATGGTCGTGATGCGGCCGATGTAGCGATCTACAACCAATTTGGCCCACCGGTTCAACCCCGGATCCAACATGTGGAAGTGAAGCGTTTAGGTTAGTCGGGTTGAATATACAACTCAGATCAATCTTTCTTCCATCTGCTTGGCGCTGACGTTCATCCCCGGTGCTGTATGCCATAGAATTGTTCTAATTCGCAGACAAGGAGCAGGGGATGGCAGGCTGGTGCAGTAATCTATGCGGTCAGTGCGCAACTATCGGCGCCGCCGCTTCAGTAGCGCTCGCCGCGCTGTTTTATTCTCCGGTCAGTGCTGCGCAGACCTACCTGCTGCGTATCTCCACAGAAAATACTCCCTCCCACGTTCAGACCCGCGCCCTGGCACGCTTTGCCGAGCGCGTAGAGGCGGCCAGCGACGGGCAGATCGACGTGGAGTTTTATCACAGCGCACGGCTGTTTCGGGATCGGGATGTGATTGCGGCGCTGGCGGCAGGCAAGGTGGAGATGGCGGTGCCGGGAACCTGGCAGCTTGATCGCTACGTGCCGGATATCGGCGTCTACATGTTGCCGCTGTTTTACGGTCTTTCGGCGGCAGAACAGCATCGGGTGCGGGATGGCGAACTTGGCATCGAGATCAGCCGCCGCATAGAGAGTGATCTTTCGGTCCATGTACCGGGGCGTTGGCTGGATCTCGGCCATGCTCAACTCTATTTTTCCGAGCAGCAGGTGCGTAGCCATGAAGACCTGCAGGGGCTGCGGATCCGGATCCCGGGCGGCATCGCCAACCAGGAACGGCTGGAGGCTTTTGGTGCCGAGGCCAAGGTGATCGCCTGGCCGGATCTACCCCAGGCGCTCAGAGATAAACGCCTGGACGGAATGCTATCGACCCACGAGACGGTGCGCAGTGCAGCGTTGTGGGAAAGTGGCATCAGGTACGTATTTGAAGATCGCGAGTATTTCGCCCAGTACGTTCCGCTGCTGGGAGGGCGCTTCTGGAACGGGCTTCCGGATGATCTCAAAACGGTGGTCGATCAGGCCTGGGAGGGTGTCGTCGATCAGGAGCGTGAGGACGCGATCGCGGCACAGAATGCCGCGCGCAGAGAGCTGGAGGTTAACGGTATCAGTATTGTCGTACCTGATCAGGCCGCACTGGCGCAGTGGCGGGCAATCGCCCGTCGCAAGGAAGCGGGCATCGTCGCTCAGGTCGGTATCGATCCGCAACTGGTCACCCAGGCAGAGAAAACACTGGATCATTGATGAGTAACCGATTGTTTAGCCTTGTTCCCAAACCTATATCTGTTAAAGCCCCGGGGGCTGCTGTTATTGCTGTTCTGGTTATGCTGCTCGGCGCTATGGCGCTGGGTCTGGCCTGGGGCCTCTACTGGGATTACCGGCAAACGCTGGATAAAGCCGCCGGCCGCATGCAGTTGCAAGTACGGGCGTTTACCAATGCGTTCGATATGGCTTTTGCCGGCGCCGATCATAGCCTGCATGAGGTGCGTGAAGAGCTCGAAAGCGGCAATCTTACCGCACAAGATCAGCCCGCCCTGAGGCGGGAGATGTTCAGGCATATTCTCGAGTCTCCCTACCTGAACAGCCTCACACTTTATGGCGTCGATGGGAATCTTCAGGTCTCGGTGGGGGAGCGCTCCTCCACTCCGGGCATGCCTGTATGGCTGGCGCAGATGCTAGAAGGGCGTATCCAGTCGCAGATGAATGTGCGTGCCGGGCAACTGGCAGCGGCTGTGCTGGTGCAGCGCTACGGCGAGGAGCCGAGCGGCGTGTTGGTCGCGGAACTGGATCGCGATGCGGTTCTGGCTGAACTTGAGAGCGGCCGTTTCTATACCCATCAGCAGCTATTCATGGTGGATGTGAGCAACCATGTTGAACCGATCACCGCCTCAGATAACGATCTGACTGCGACGCTTGGGCTGATCAAGGCGCTGCCGCTGCAGGATTTCAATACCCGCAATCAGGTGCTGGACCAGGGCGGCGAACTGATAGCCATTCGCCAGGTGAGACAGCAACCTCTGCGTGCCGTAGCGGTGCTGGATAGTACCCATGTACTGCTGCCCTGGATGCGTCGTTCGTTGGTGGTGCTGGGCGGGTTCATGTTTATTGGCGTGCTGTCGCTGGTGTTTATGCGTTACTGGCGGTTGAGTGCCAGGCGGGAGCAGCAGACCAATAACGCGCTGTATCGTCTTTATCAGGCGGTTGAGCAGATGCCGTGCTCGGTGATGGTGACGGACCTGAACCGACGGATCAGCTACGTCAACAAGAGCTTTGTGCAGCGTACCGGCTACCGTATGGATGAGATCCTTGGCCAGGAGCCGGATATCCTCCTCTCCGAACGTACCCCGGATACTGTCCGTGACGAATTGAGGCGGGCGGTCAGTCAGCACCTTTCCTGGGAAGGGGAGCTCGTCACTCGGATGAAAGACGGTCAGGAACGGATCGAGGAGTTGCTGATCTCGCCGGTTCAGGATGTGGATGGCGAGGTGTCCTGCAATATCTCGATCAGTACCGATGTGACCGACAAGCGGGATGCGGAAACCCGTCTGCTGCGTTATCGCGAGATCGTTAATGTCTCAGACGAGCTGCTGGCGATGCTGGGCACCGACTACCGTTACCGCCAGGTGAACCGGCGTCACCTGGATTATCTCGGCCTCTCCCGCGAAGAGATCGAGGGACATCACGTTAAAGACCTGTACGGTCAGCAGGAGTTCGAACGGGAGATTAAGCCCTTTGTGGACCGGATCGCCGAAGGTGAACGCATCGTCCAGGAGAAGTGGATTGAGTTTAGCGGCCTGGGCAAGCGTTTTATCCGGGTAACGGGTAAGCCGGTGATCGCCAGCGGCGACAGGATCGATACCGTTGCAATCAGCATGGTTGATCTCACCGCGCGGCGTGAGTCGGAAGAGGCGTTGAGCTTGAGCGAGGCGAGGTTTCGCGTGCTTTCGGACAATCTTCCCCAGGGGTTGTTTGAGGCGGACAGCAGGGGGCGGATTCTTTACGCAAACCGGCGCTGCCGCGAAATTTTCGGCCGCGACCTGCGAGATCTCGATGATGAAAACTGGGTGAACTCGCTGCAGGAGCAAGACCGGCAACGCGTGACCGACAGCTGGCGAAACTGTATCGCCGCGGCCGAGGGTCATTGGGCATGTCAGGCGCGTCTGCTGACAGAAACGGGTGAACAGCGTTGGGTAGCGTTCTCCGCCCGGCGCTACCAGGGCACGGGCCAGGGCGATCAGCGTTATATAGGTACGCTGCGCGATATTACTGAAGAAACCCGTAGCCGGGAGCTGCTGGAGCGCAAGAATAGTGAGCTGGCGCGGCTCTCGACTACCGATATGCTCACAGGCCTGAGTAATCGGGCGAACATAGAACAGCTGCTGGAGAAAGAGGTCCATCGCTTTGAGCGCTACGGTAGCTGTTGTGCCGTGATCATGATGGATGTGGACCATTTCAAGGCGGTTAACGATACCTGCGGCCACGCGGTGGGTGATGAGGTGCTGCGTAGGGTCGGCAAATTATTGACCCAGTCCACGCGACGAAGTGACCATGCCGGGCGCTGGGGCGGCGAGGAGTTTCTCGTGGTTTGCTCCCACAGTACCGCGGAGGGCGCGCGCCAGCTGGCGGAAAACCTGCGTCAGAAAATTGCGGCAACCGAGTTTCCGGTGATTGGCGAAAAGACCTGCAGTTTCGGTGTTGCAGCAATCCGTCCTGGCGACAGTGCCAGGGAGATGCTGGCTCGAGCCGATGATGCGCTTTACCGCGCCAAGCATGCCGGCAGGAACCGGGTGGAGCTGGAAACTCCTATCCAGGTGGTTGATCGCGACGAGGGCGTCGCTCCTACAGAAAAATAGCTGCTACGCTACCCGTGGGAGGTGCGCCTCCGCGCCGATAGGCTGCCCGTTCTCCCGTGCCGATAACGAAAAAAGCCGCTACCCGAAAGGGAGCGGCTTTTTGACTACTTACGCTGGCGTTATTCGATCACTTGTGTGCTTCGAATGCCTCGTTTTCGTGTTTCACGATGGAGCCGATCAGCCCGCCGACGATGGCCACGACGCCCACTGTGAACAGGGCCAGTGCCATCGGGTTGTCAGCGAAGGTGAAATAGGCGCTTACATTTTCCCAGCTGGTAATTGATGTACCCATGATTAGACTCCTTGTGCTTCGGTGTTAGCCAGTTTGTTAGGAACTTCGCTCGGCACTGATGCCGGAGTGGAGGATTCCGGGTAAGGCTTGGCGATGAGCTCGACCTCGTCGATACCGATCACTTCGCAGTTTTCCGGTACGCGCAGCATGTTTGCAGCTTTCAGCGCAGCAGACACCGCGTAGCCCGGGATGAAGCCCAGCAGGATCATCACGACTGCACCGGTCAGCTGACCGACGAAGGTGATGGCCGGTGCGTCACCCATGTTCGGGGTGCCGGCGGCGAAGATGCCCACCAGGATGACAGCGATCGCTCCGGTGAAACCGTGCACTGCAACCGCACCAACCGCATCATCGATACCGCGGTTTTCCAGGAACTTGGCGAACCAAACCGCCAGCAGACCCATGCAGGTTGCGATGATGAAGGCCAGAGCCGGATCGTAAAGGTCCAGGCCAGCAGCTACGGAGATGATGCCGACCAGGCCGCCGGACATGGTCCAGAACGGATCGCGGGTAGCCACGTAGCAGCCGATAACGCCGCCGGCAAAGCCCATCAGGGTATTGAAGGCGAAGGCAGACAGGTTGGTCGGGTTGCCGTAGATGGTGGTCCATCCGGTGTCGCCGCCGTTGAAGATGATGCAGCCGCCGAGGAAGCCGAAGAAGCCGAAGATGATCATCATCAGACCGATCAGGGTCATCGGCAGGCTGTGCGGAGCAATAGTCTGTGCCACGCCGTTGATGAACTTGCCTTTACGGGCGCCCAGGTTCATCAGCACACCCAGGGTGAAGAAGCCGGCAACCGCATGTACAACGCCGGAAGCGCCCACATCATGGTAGCCCAGCTTGGTCAGCAGCCAGCCGTCTGGATGCCAGCCCCAGGCACCGGCCAGAATCCAGGCGCCGCTACCCAGTACGATGGTCAGAATCAGGAAGGCGCTGACGCGGATACGCTCGATAACCGCACCGGACAGGATGGAACCGGTGGTGGCGCCGAACAGGGCAAAGGCCGCCCAGAAGATACCGCTACCCATGTCCTGTACGTCCGGACCCATGCTCTGCGACCAGGGCAGGGCGAAAGAGGCGTCGGTCGGAACCAGACCACCCGGGAAAGCGTTGTAGATCCACCAGCCAAACAGGTAGAAGGTAGGAATAATCACCGCAAGGGCGAGAATGTTTTTGATACCGGCGGCCAGCGCGTTCTTGCTGCGCGAAGCACCCATTTCATAAGCCAGGAAGCCCGCGTGAATCATGATCATGATCGCGGTGCACCACCAATAGAACACCTCGACGTTCATTGACTGGTGCATCTCGAATACCGCCTGCTGGGCATCAAGAGCAGCCTGCAACGACTGCAGGGTTGGAGTTTCATCCATAGTACTGTCCTCGGGTTTTTTAGGGTTTTTCGTTCGAAATCAAAAAGTTTTGTTGCGGTTGTGCTCCTTCGATCACCGGCTCTTCAGAGCGCTCTTTCAGCTGCACGCCGGAGAGTTGCATCCGGCGTGACTCCTTCAGCAGGTACATCAGCTTGCGTACTGCATCGGGATAATCCAGGCCCGCTTTGCGGACGTTGGAAATACAGTTTCTGCGGGCGTCTTTCAGGCCCACGTGCGGATCCCAGGTCAGGTACAGCCCGAGGCTGTCTGGAGAGCTGAGCCCGGGGCGTTCACCGACCATCACCAGTACAGCGCGGGCGTTGATCAGGTAGCCAATTTCGTCACCGATCGCCACCCGCCCCTGGGTCACGATGCTCAACGGCGCGAGGCTCCATTCATCCTTGTCGTGCTTGAGCGCGCTGCACAGCTCGGTCAGAAACGGCTGGGTGTTCTCTGCGATAGCGCGGGAAGAGAGTCCGTCGACCACGGCGATCGCCAGGTCATAGGCGCGGTGATTGGTAAATGCGTATTGGCGCAGTATTTCGGCAGAGGCGTCATCCAGCCGGCGGCCCAGATCGGGACGTTGCAGGTAGGTGGGACGATCCGGGGCACGGCTCTGCAGGCTATGGCAGGGATCGAGTCCGCATTCGTAAATCAAAGGGTTTATCTGCTCGACCAGTGCGCCGACATCGAGTGGCTGATGCACCGCATCCTGTGCCTGTGCATGAGCGAGCTGAAAATCGAGAAGTTCGGAGGTGGGCAGGCTGACCCCTGCGCGTCCCAGACCGATACGGGCATCGGTGTAGGTACGCAGCGCCTGCCAGGCGTTAGGGGTGACATACTGCTTATCGGAGTGACCCATCAGTGACGACCTCCCAGTGCACGCTGCAGTGGCTTGGCGAAAGAGCTGGGCAGTTCCACGCTGGGTGTGAACCGTCCGGCATCCTGGAAAATCTGCATCCTGGTCAGCCACTGCTCGAATTCCGGTGACGGACGCAGGCCCAGTGCGCGGCGGGCGTAAAGCGCATCATGAAAAGAGGTGGTCTGGTAGTTGAGCATGATGTCGTCGGAACCGGGGATGCCCATGATGAAGGTGCATCCGGCGACGCCCAGCAGCGTCAGCAGGTTGTCCATATCGTTCTGGTCGGCCTGGGCGTGGTTGGTGTAGCAGATGTCGCAGCCCATCGGCAGGCCAAGCAGCTTGGCGCAGAAGTGGTCTTCCAGCCCGGCGCGGATGATCTCCTTGCCGTCAAACAGATATTCCGGGCCGATGAAGCCGACCACGGTGTTCACCAGCAGCGGCTTGAACTTGCGCGCCACCGCGTAGGCGCGTGCTTCGCAGGTCTGCTGGTCCAGGCCGTGGTGGGCGTCGGCCGACAGGGCGCTGCCCTGGCCGGTTTCGAAATACATGACGTTATCGCCCACGGTGCCGCGCTTAAGCGACAGTGCGGCGTCACGTGCTTCAGCCAGGTTGGCAAGGTTGAAGCCGAAGCTGGAATTGGTGGCTTCCGTACCGCCGATAGACTGAAACACCAGGTCAACCGGCGCACCCTGTTCAATCGCTTCAAGCGTATTGGTCACATGGGTGAGGACGCAGGATTGGGTCGGGATCTCATATTCCTGAATCACCGCATCCATCATCTGCATCAGTTTGGTGGCCTGGGCGACGTTATCGGTAGCGGGGTTGATGCCGATCACCGCATCGCCGTTACCGTAAAGCAGGCCGTCCAGCATGCTTGCCGCGATGCCTGTGGCATCATCGGTAGGATGATTTGGCTGCAGGCGGGTGGAAAGATGTCCGGGAAGGCCAATGGTGTTACGGAATGCGCTGATGACATGACACTTTTTGGCCACCAGGATCAGATCCTGATTACGCATCAGCTTGCTGACCGCTGCGGCCATCTCCGGTGTGATGCCATCGCGCACTTTAGAGAGCATCTCGCTGGTCGCTTCATCGCTGAGCAGCCAGTTGCGGAAGTCGCCTACGCACAGATGGGAGATCGGCGCGAACGCCTCGACACTGTGATCGTCCATGATGAGACGGGTGATCTCGTCCTGTTCGTAGGGGACCAGTGCTTCCTGCAAAAACTGTTTCAGAGGGACTTCGGCCAGCAGTCGCTGCGCGACGGCGCGCTCTTCTGCTGATTCCGCTGCCACACCGGCGAGTCGGTCGCCGGAACGGGCGGGGGTGGCCTTGGCCATCAGTTGGCTGAGATCAGAGAACTGATAGGTGCGGCTGCCCAACATATATTTGTAGCCCTGGCTCTGGGTATTTTGTGACCCTGGTGTCGCTGCCATGGAAAACCTCTACCGAACCGCCTGGCCCCTAAAAAATATACTCAGGGGAATTTTTTGTGCTCGGTAGTGTATTTGCAAAGTAGATACCAAAACGGTATCGCAAATCGGCAAAATCGTTTTTATTTAATAAAAACAATTGTCTATGGGTATTTTTCTGTATGTATACGAACAGCGTTGGCTGTTTTAAGGGCGACGCGCGCAGTCGTTAACGCGACCTGGGTGCACTTATTGGGTGCGGCATGCATCATCAAGTGCAGTGAACCGGGTGGGGAGCGTGCGACAGGAGAGGTGCGCGCCGGAGCAGTGGGGTTAGCAGGAGTAAGGTGAGGGGATCTTTCTGTGGGATGAAAGCGGCGGGGGATTAGCCCGCGCCGCCTGATCTTTCTTATCGGCTATCAGCCCTGTTCCGGCTCGTAGCCCAGGTTCGGCGCCAGCCAGCGTTCAGCATCTTCCATGCTCATACCCTTGCGCTTGGCGTAGCTTTCCACCTGATCTTCGCTGATCTTGGCCACACCGAAGTAGGTGGAGTCCGGATGGCTGAAATACCAGCCACTGACGGCGGCGGTGGGCAGCATGGCGTAGCTGTCGGTCAGGGTCATGCCAGCGGTGTGGTCCACATCGAGCAGTTCCCACAGCAGGGCTTTCTCGGTGTGATCCGGGCAGGCGGGGTAGCCCGGCGCCGGGCGGATACCGGTGTAACGCTCGCGGATCAGATCGTCATTCTCGAAGCTCTCATCGGCCGCGTAGCCCCAGAACTCCTTACGTACCCGTTCATGCATGCGCTCGGCAAAGGCTTCCGCCAGGCGGTCGGCCAGCGCCTTGATCATGATGGAATTGTAGTCGTCGTGATCGGCTTCATAGGCGGCGACGATCTCATCGATACCGATGCCGGCGGTGACCGCGAAGGCACCGACGTAATCCTCTTTGCCGCTCTCTTTCGGTGCGACAAAGTCGGTCAGACACATGTTCGGCTTGCCTTCGACTTTCTGCATCTGCTGGCGTAGGTGGTGCAGGCGCATCTTCACGGTATCGCGGCTGTCATCGGTGTACAGCTCGATATCGTCGTGGCCGACGGAGTTGGCCGGGAACAGGCCGATGACGGCACGCGCCTTGAGCTTCTTGTTATCGATGATATCGCGCAGCATCAGCTTGGCGTCTTCAAACAGCTTGCGCGCTTCCTCGCCGACGATCTCGTCATCGAGAATGCGCGGGAAACGGCCGGCCAGTTCCCAGGACTGGAAAAACGGCGTCCAGTCGATGTAGTGGCTCAGCTCTTCCAGGTCGTAGTCATCGAACACCTGGATGCCCGGCTGCACCGGTTTCGGCGGGGTGTAGTTGTCCCAGTCGATCTTGAAGCAGTTGTCACGGGCGGCTTCGATGGTGACACGGCGCTGGTCGTTCTGACGCGCGGCATGACGCTCACGCACGGCCTGGTAGTCTGCCTTGATTTCGGTAACGAACGCGTCGCGGCGGGTTTCCGACAGCAGGGCGGAGGCGACGCCGACAGAACGGGAGGCGTTGGTAACGTGTACCACCTGATTGTTCTTGTAGTTCGGCTCGATCTTCACCGCGGTGTGCGCCTTGGAGGTGGTGGCGCCACCGATCATCAGCGGGATGGTGAAGCCCTGACGCTGCATCTCTTTCGCCACGTGGACCATCTCATCCAGTGACGGCGTGATCAGGCCGGAGAGACCAATAATGTCGGCGTTTTCGTCACGGGCGGTCTGCAGGATCTTTTCGGCCGGCACCATGACGCCCAGGTCGATGATCTCGAAGTTGTTACACTGCAGGACCACGCCGACGATGTTCTTGCCGATATCGTGCACGTCGCCCTTCACGGTGGCCATGATCACCTTACCGGCGGAGCTGCTGGCGTTGCCGGCTTTCTCTTCCTCGATGTAAGGCATCAGGTAGGCCACGGCCTTTTTCATGACGCGGGCGGATTTTACCACCTGCGGCAGGAACATCTTGCCGGAACCGAACAGGTCGCCGACGATGCCCATGCCGTCCATCAGCGGGCCTTCGATCACCTGCAGCGGGCGCTCATAGTTGTGGCGGCACTCTTCAACGTCTTCGTCGATATAGTCGGCCACGCCCTTGACCAGTGCATGAGACAGACGCTCGTTGACCGGCCAGTCGCGCCAGGCCAGATCCTGCTGCACCGAGGATTCAGACGCGCCGCCGCGGTATTTCTCTGCAAGTTCCAGCATCCTTTCGGTGCCGTCTTCGCGACGGTTCAGCACGATATCTTCAACGTGCTCGCGCAGATCTTCCGGCAGGTCGTCATAGATCGCCAGCTGGCCGGCGTTGACGATACCCATGTCCATCCCTTTCTGGATGGCGTGGTAGAGGAATACGCAGTGGATCGCCTCACGCACCTTGTCGTTGCCGCGGAAGGAGAACGACACGTTGGAGACGCCGCCGGACACCTTGGCGTAGGGCAGGTTCTTCTTGATCCAGCCGGTGGCGTTGATGAAGTCCACGGCGTAGTTGTCGTGCTCTTCGATACCGGTGGCGATGGCGAAGATGTTCGGGTCGAAGATGATATCTTCCGGCGGGAAGCCAACCTTGTCGACCAGCACCCGGTAGGAGCGTTCGCAGATCTCGATCTTGCGCTGATAAGTATCGGCCTGGCCGGTTTCATCGAACGCCATCACAACGACCGCAGCGCCGTAGCGACGGATCTTGCGGGCCTGGGCGATAAACTTCTCTTCGCCCTCTTTCAGGCTGATGGAGTTGACCACGCCCTTGCCCTGAATACGCTTCAGGCCTTCTTCCATCACCTCCCACTTGGAGGAGTCGAGCATCACCGGCACGCGGGAGATATCGGGCTCGGAGGCGATCAGGTTGAGGAAACGGTTCATCGCCGCGATGGCGTCGAGCATCCCCTCATCCATGTTGATATCGATCACCTGGGCGCCGTTTTCCACCTGCTGACGGGCGACTTCCAGAGCGGTCTCGTAGTCGCCTTCCTTGATCAATCGGCGGAAGCGGGCAGAACCGGTGACGTTGGTACGTTCACCGACGTTAACAAAGAGAGTGTCGGCGCCGATGTTCATCGGCTCCAGGCCGGACAGACGACACTCAACGGCGAGTTCCGGCAGTTCACGCGGATCCTGATCCAGCAGGCCTTCGCGGATCACGCGGATATGCTCGGGTGTGGTACCGCAGCAGCCGCCGACGATGTTCACCAGGCCAGACTGGGCCCATTCGCGGATCTCATCGCGCATCTCTTCCGGCGTTTCATCGTACTCACCGAAGGCGTTGGGCAGACCGGCGTTGGGGTGCACGGATACAAAGGTATCGGCCACGCGGGACAGCTCTTCGACATACTGACGCAGCTGCTTCGGACCCAGCGCACAGTTGAGGCCGACGCTGATCGGATTTGCGTGGCGAATGGAGTTCCAGAACGCCTCGGTGGTCTGGCCCGAAAGGGTGCGGCCGGACGCGTCGGTGATGGTACCGGAGATCATCACCGGCAGACGGATATCGTGATCGTCGAAGTACTGCTCAACGGCGTAGATCGCCGCCTTGGCGTTCAGGGTGTCGAAAATGGTTTCGATCAGGATGATATCGGAACCACCCTCGATCAGGCCGTCGACGGACTCGGTGTAGGCTTCCACCAGTGCATCGAAGGTGACGTTACGGTAGCCCGGGTCGTTCACATCCGGCGAGATACTGGCGGTACGGTTGGTCGGGCCCAGGACACCGGCAACGTAACGGGGTGTACCCGTCTTCGCGCTGACTTCGGCGCAGGCCTCTTTTGCCAGGCGCGCGGCGGCGACGTTGATTTCGCGCGAGAGCGACTCCATCTCGTAGTCCGCCATGGCGATCTGCGTGGCGTTGAATGTGTTGGTCTCGATGATATCGGCGCCCGCTTCGAGATACTGGCGGTGGATATCACGAATCATGGTCGGCTGGGTGAGCACCAGCAGGTCGTTGTTACCCTTTACGTCCAGGTGCCAGTCGGCGAAGCGTTCGCCACGATAGTCGGCTTCCTGAAGCCCCAGTGACTGAATCTGTGTACCCATACCGCCATCAAGAATCATGATGCGGTTTTTCAGGGTGCTCTCCAGAGAGGCGCGTAAGGGCAGGGTGTTCTGCAAATTGGTGTCGCTCACGTGTCGCTTTCCATAGGTCCGGTTAAAACTCAGGGCGCACATTGTACTGCAAAACGACCGTCATCTCCCTGAGCCTGTCTCATTTTGTCGTGAGAAGCTCTCACATATGTCGCAGATGTGTTTCAAATGCATTTTATGCAACTGAGCGTTTGTAAAAGAGAGCCGGATATCGAGCTTTTTCACGCTTCAGATCAACGTGTTAACCGATTTCGATCACTACACTGGTTGCCAGTGATGCAGTTGCTCTATGTGTTGGAATGCAGCATCCGTTAATGACATAAATGGAGGTACGTACCATGGCTACTCAGGAATTTTTTGTCCCCAATGTATCGCTGATGGGGGCTGGATGCTTTCAGGATCTGCCGAACCGCGTGCGCGCGCTCGGCGGCAAAAAGCCGTTGGTAGTTGCAGATAAGGGTATGACTGCGCTGGGTTACACCGCACGCCTCACCGAGCTGCTCGGCAGCGCCGGTATCGAGAGCGTGGTTTACGACGGCACCGTGCCCAACCCCACCGATACCAACGTGGAAGAGGGGCTGGCGGTTTACCAGCAGCATGGCTGCGATATGCTGATCTCCCTGGGCGGCGGTAGCGCCCATGACTGCTGTAAAGCGGTGGGCCTGGTAGCCACCGGTGGCGGCAAGATCCACGACTATGAAGGTGTGGATCAGGCTAAGGAAAAACTGCCGCCGTACATCGCGGTTAACACCACCGCCGGTACCGCCAGTGAAATGACCCGTTTCACCATCATTACCAACACCTCCAACCACGTGAAAATGGCGATCGTGGACTGGCGTGTGACACCGGATATCGCTATTAACGATCCGGAGCTGATGGTTGATATGCCGCCGGCACTGACCGCCGCCACCGGGATGGATGCGCTGACCCACGCGGTTGAGGCCTATGTATCAACTGCCGCGACCCCGATCACCGATGCCTGCGCGCTGCAGGCGATCCGCCTGATCGGCCAGTATCTGCGTAAAGCGGTGGCCCGCGGTACCGATATGGAAGCGCGTGACAAAATGGCCTACGCCGAGTACCTGGCCGGTATGGCGTTCAACAACGCGAGCCTTGGTTATGTGCATGCTATGGCGCACCAGTTGGGCGGTTTCTACAACCTGCCGCACGGCGTCTGCAACGCGCTGCTGCTGCCGCACGTCAGCCGCGTTAACCTGATCGCCAAAACCGAGCGTTTCGCCGATATTGCCGATGCCTTGGGTGAGATCACTGAAGGTCTGTCTGAACGCGAAGCTGCAATGTTGGCGATCGAGTCCATAGAAGCGCTGGCGCAGGATGTGGGTATTCCCAAGTCCCTGGCAGAGCTGGGCGTGAAGGAACAGGATATTCCGACCATGGTGGAAAACGCGCAGAAAGACGTTTGCCGCCTGACCAACCCGCGCACCCTGAGCGATGCGGAAGTGGCCGCGGTATTCCGCTCAGCGCTGTAATTGCTAAGTCCGTAACGTATAGAAAGGGCGCCTTGGGGCGTCCTTTTTTATGCTCAGAACCATGGTTATTTTTTCGGTTGCCGACTTTTTCTCGCTTAATCCGAAAGCTCGGTAATAATCCGGCAGGCCTCGTCGAAATTATGCCTAATCGCATCGACGCAGTCGGCATCGAGTTTGCCGGCCCTGGCCATCCGCTCTAGCTCTTCAAGCGCATCGCCTGGCGACCAGGGAGCCTTATAAGGTCGGGCGCTGGTGAGCGCGTCAAAAATATCGGCGGCGGTGATAATCCGCGCTTCGATGGGAATCTGCTCGCCGCTCAGGCCGTTGGGGTAACCGGAGCCGTCCATGAATTCATGATGGTAGGCGACGATGTTCAACATCAGGCGGGAATCGCTGAGGTGATCGAGTTCATAGTCATCCAGCACCTTGTGCAGGATCGCCACGCCTTTCTCCACATGCTGCTGCATGATGATGCGTTCTTCATTGGTATGACGACCAGGCTTTAGCAGTATGCGGTCGGGGATACCGATCTTGCCGATATCGTGCAGTGGTGCGAACAGAAAGATGTGTTCGATGGTTTCATCGCTGAGCTGATGGCGCTCGGCGACATAGCGGGCGATCAGGCGCGCCAGACGGGCCATGCGCTTGAGGTGAGAGCCGGTTTCAAAATCCCTCAAATGGGCAAACTCCCTCGCGGCCTGGGCTGTGGCCAGCAGGGATTTTACTGCCCGGAACTCGGCGTCGATCGCCATCACTATCAGGTTACAGAACAGCACCAGGTCGCGTTGGGCCTGGCTGTTGAAGCGTGATGCACGAGTACTGTCGACAAATATAAAGCCGAGCAGTCGCTCGCCGCTGAACATCGGCATGGTAAACGAGGATTCATAGCCCTGCTGCAGCAACCAGTCTGAGTGGGTGCTGCCGGGGGTGATGTCATTGCTGATATGGTCGATGACGCGGCAGGTGCGGTTCCTGGCAAGTTCTGACAGGGTCGGGCTGGCGGAGAGTGGGTATTCATACGCATTGATCGCCTGACCCTCAGGCGTGCAGTTGATGAAGGTCTTCAACAGATCGGTGTCGGGATCGTAAAGCGCGCAGGCGAGCCGCGATATGTGCGGAATATGATCGAGAAGGTCAGTATGAAGTTTACTGAGCCGTTCCGTAAGGGTATCTACCCTGCTTAACAGCGAGGGTTGGTTGACCTGGCGCATGTGGCTTTCCCTAGTCTTAAGGTCTGTCTTAGTGTGTTCTGCGCTTAGGGAGGGGCGTTTGTATGCCCCTTCTTCTTTAAGGTGGCACTAAATTCCGATCCTGTCAGTATCAGTGCTCCCCGGTGCAGGGTAATCAGCCTGCTAAGCCCCTGAAACTTAACCCAACTTTACATTTATTTAACGCTGCTTAATTAGAAAGCACTTTAAAATATTAAGGGTATGTAGATGGCTTAATGTATTACCAGGGATTGCTAGAATGAAAGCACTGTTACTGCAGCTGCACCGATGGACAGGGCTGGTGTTATTGCCGGTATTTTTACTCGTGATAATCAGCGGAATGATTCTCGCACTGAAGCCGGTGGTCGAGAGCGGAGGAAGCGTAAATTACCAGTCCCCGGCGGATACCACGCAGCTGATTGCAGCGCTGGAATCGATGGATCCGGAACAGAGTATCCGCTCCCTCAGCCGCGCCGGAGAATCGGCCTGGAACCTGGGGCCCAAGGGAGTGGTGGATCTTAAAACCGGTGAACAGCTACCGGGCGAGAGCAGTTTTGCCGCCGAGCTGTTTGAACTGACCAAATCTTTTCATAAGAGCCTGCTGCTCGGGTTGAGCTGGCTGATCGAGCTTGCTACCTGGGTGATGCTGGGTATCGTTATTGTCGGCATCTTTCTCGGCTGGCCGAAGTTTCGCAAGACACTGATCGGCTGGCACCACCAACTGGGCGCCTGGCTGTTTCCGCTGGCGCTGCTGCTGCCGCTGACTGGGGTCATGATGACTCAGCATATTCTGGAGACACCGCTGCCGGTCAGCCCCGGAAAGCATGAAACCGTGAAGCTGGCCGATGCGCTGAGGATGGCGGACGCCCAGGCGGATCTGTCTGAGCTGCAGAGTGCGCGCCGTTTCAAATTTGGTTCTGCGTTGATCTCTACCGCCGATCAGACCCTGCTGGTAACGGCTTCTGATGTGCATGTGCTGGCGCCCAAGGCGATCTCTCCGAAAACGCTGCATGAAGGTACCTGGGCTGGCGCCTGGTCCGGCTGGCTGAACTTTGCTGTCGGTGGCCTGTTGCTGGGGCTGAGCGTTACCGGCTTTATCAGCTGGTATCGCCGCCGCGTCGCGGGTCGCAGGGTGAGTCTGACCGAAGGCGCGAAAACCCTGATTGTTTACGCCTCCCAAACCGGTACTGCTCAGCGTCTGGCAGAAACTACGGTGAACTGCTTCCGCCGTCGTGATATCGCCGTGGACAGCGGTGGACTGGCAGCCTTTGCACCGGCGCAATGGCATCACTACGACCAGGTGCTGGTGCTGGCCTCTACCACCGGCGAAGGTGAACTGCCGGAAAACGCCCGCTCCTGGGCTTCAGGATTGAACGGCAATGCCATGGCAGGGGTGAAGTTCAGTCTGCTGGCGCTTGGTGACAGCCGTTACGATGCGTTCTGCGGTGGTGGTATGAAGTTGCGCCAGGCGCTGCTGCAGGCCGGTGCAGCAGAACTCGAGGAACCCGTGAAAGTCGATCAGGCGCCGGAGAAACCTTGGCGTAACTGGCTGGCCGGTCTGTCTCAGCGTTTCGGCTGGAAGCTTGATGTGGATGGTGCTGCTGTCGATGCAGTCGATACCGGTCACGACGCGGTGCTGGTGGGTCGTAAACAGCTCGACCAGACCCAGCACGAGAACTGCCCGGCGAACTACAGCATTGAGCTGCAGGTGCCTGAGGATGTCAGCTTCAAGCCTGGCGATCTGCTGATGCATCAGCCCGGTGAAGGCGAACGCCCGCGCAGCTACTCCATAGGTTCCGACTCCAGTGTCACACCGGGCCGGATTCGCCTGAGTGTATCCCTGCTGCGCTACCAGGATGAGCAGGGTAAAGAGGTGTTGGGGCGTGCCAGTAGTGATCTCTGCCTGAACCTTCAGCCGGGTGAGCAGCGTCGCGTAAAAGTGGCGCACAACGAGCGCTTCAACCCGCCAGAGGACGTCAGCACCCCGATTATCCTGATCGCGGCAGGCTGCGGTATAGCGCCCTTTATCGGCTTTATCGAGCAGCGTGCGGCGATCGAAAATGCCGGGCCCGTCTGGGTGATGTTCGGTAACCGCTTCCGTAACGGCGATTATCTCTACGCCCAGGAGCTGGCCGACTGGCACAGATCCTGTGTCATTTCACGATTGGATACTGCCTTCTCCCGGGATCCTGAGGATCGTCACTATGTGACCGACCGGCTCAGGGAGGGTAGCGCCGATGTGATGGAGTGGATAGAGAAGGGCGCCCGCGTCTACATCTGTGGTCGCGCTTCTACCCTGGGTCGCAGTGCCGATGAAGCCTTCGTCGCGCTGCTGGCCGAGCATTATGAGCTCGACGAAGCGGCCGCCCAGCAGAAGCTGGACAGCCTGGTGGTGGAAGGTGTTATCAGTCGCGATCTTTTCGACTGAATGATTGGGTCAGCGGCGGCAGAAGTCTACCAGGCTTGCCGCTGTGTCCGCCGATATCTCGGGGCACACCAGCGGGAACAGTTCAGTACCATGAATCGTGCCCTTCACCTCACGGCAGCGCACCTTGGGCACTCCGGCCCGCACCAGCAGGCGATAAAATTCGATCCCCTCATCGCGTAGGGGATCGAACTCGTTAACGCTGATAATCGTGGGTGGAAAGCCGGTCACATCCTCTGCGGTGGCGAACCCCGGCCAGGCCAGCGGATTCTTCTGCTCAAACGCTTCGATGCCGTAACCCATCCGTCCCTGGTTGTTATCCAGCTGCAGAAAAACACCGTTTAACGCCGAGGATGAGGGGTACTTTGCCTGCGGCCATTCGCCGGCAATATAGGGGCAGAGCGCAAATAGCCCCTTGAGCCGGTCAGCCTCGCCGTCGCGGTTCAGTTTCATCGTTGTCGCGATGGCCAGATTGCCGCCGCCACTTTCGCCGGAAATCACCACTTGGGCAGGGTCGATATTCAACGCCTTGTGTTGCTGCCAAAGCCACTTCAAGCCGCTGATACAGTCGTTCAGCCCGGCTGGAAAGGGCGCGATCTCCGGCACCGATGAGGGCACTATGGCGTTACGAAAGTCCACCATCGCCACTGCTACGCCCTTGCGCGCCATTAGCTTGCCCCAGGCACGGTAATTGCCGTCATAGCAGGACATGAACTGCATACCGCCGCCGTGGATGTAGTAAACGCAGGGCAGGCGTTCGTCAGTATCCGGCCGGATAAAGCGAAGGTTGCAGCGGTTGCCATCCGGCGTTGAGGTGAACTGGTAATCCTGGATCAGCAGTCCGTTATCGGGAGCGATCGCAGGGTTATCATTGGCTTCGAGAAACTGATTGAACAGGGCGCGGGTGGCGTTGGCTTTATCGCTGTTGGCGGCACCGATCAGATCTTCGCGACTATCGAAGTCACGCATGTTGTTCGGTGGTAAGGCGCCAAAGGTGGCCTTGATGCGCGGATCTATACCGTTGATTTCCAGAATACGGTTGTTCATCAGAATCTCCCTGTTTTCTGCGTGCGGCTGAAGCCAAGGTTTTAGCAGCTTCGCCATGCCGGGGTAAAGCCTGGCTGGACGCTGCGCACGGCTGTGGTAGATTTCTGCCAAACCCGCAGGAGTTCAGTATGCAGAGTTCAACGCCAGGCTCTATCGAGATAAGGCCCGCCAGTGTTTCAGATAGCCTGGCACTGGCCCGGTTGTTCGATCGATACCGCCAGTTCTACGGTTATGATGCAGATCTTGCCAAGGCCGAACGCTTTATCAGCGAACGTCTCAGGGCGATGGATAGTCATCTGTTTATCGCCAGCAGGGGCGCTGAAAACTGCGGTTTTGTGCAGTGCTATCCGGGCTTTGCTTCTCTGGAATGCCGGCCAAGCTGGTTGCTGAGTGATCTTTACGTGGATGAAACTGCCCGACGTCTGGGGGTGGGGCAGGCGCTACTTGAGTATGTCAGGGAGTGCGCCGGGGAAGCAGATTGCTGTCTTATCGAGCTGTTCACCGCCAGGAGCAATAGCGCCGCGCAGCAACTCTACCAATCCGCCGGCTACGCCGAAGACCGGGAGTTCCTCCACTACGAGCTTTTGCTCCAGGACGGTTAACGTTTGTCAGCCAGGATATAACGGTTCTTGCCGCTGTATTTAGCGCGATACATGGTCTGGTCGGCGAGGATCAATAGCTCGGTGCTTTCCTGGCTGTGGTCCGGGTAGCAGGCGGCGCCCAGGCTCAGAGTGACGGAAAGATCGTTGAAACGGTAAGCGCCGTGGCTGACCAGCCGCCCAGATACCTCCTCCAGCATCTCGTCATCGCCGCAATCCGGCAGAATCAGCGCAAACTCATCACCGCCGATACGTGCCAGGGTGTCGCTCTCGCGGATCAGCGACTTGATGCGTACGGCGATCTCCCGCAGCAGCGTATCCCCCGCCTCATGGCCGTAGGTATCGTTCACGTTTTTGAAGCCGTCCAGGTCGATATAGATCACCGCGAGGCGCTTGCCGGTACGTTTGCTGGTGGCGATTGCCTTCTCCAGATGCTCGGCAAAGAGGCGTCGGTTCGGCAGGCCCGTGAGCACATCGTGCATCGCCTGATGACGCAGCCTGGCCTGCTGGGCTTTGAGCTGGCGGATATCGGTGCAGACCAGAATATAGGGGCGGTGTTGCTCTTCGGAGGTTTCCTGGCGGACCAGTGAGGCCAGCACAGGAACGGGTTCGCCTGTGCGTGAGAGCAGCAGCAATTCGCCACGCCACTCCTGCTCGTTACTTTCGCCGAGCAGAGCGGCCAGGTCCAGCGGCGCCGAAAAGTCGGGCAGGCTCAGCAGGGCGGATAGACTCAGGCTGCTCGCCTGTTCCTCATCGCAATGCATCATATCCAGCAGTGCCCGGTTGGTGCGCACCAGTTGCTGCTGTTCATCGAAAACCAGAATTCCCTCGGCGCAGTGGCTGAACACGGTTTCTGCCAGTTGCAGCCGCCGCTGGGAGCGACGCTTATCGGTGATGTCGAGGATGCTGCCCCACATATGGCGGGTAACACCATCGCTATCCGGATGCAGGTAGTTGCGCTCCAGCAGGTGGCGGGTTTCGCCGTTGCGAATGATGCGGTACTCGATCTCGTAGGCTTCGTTATTTTCCATCGAGGCGTTAACGTGCCGGGTTACCGACTCCCGGTCATCCGGGTGCACCACGCTCAGGTAGGCTTCATAGCTGGCTTCGAACTGGTTCGGATCCAGGCCAAACATGGCGTAGACGCCCTCAGACCAGCTCAACCTATCCTCCTGGCGATCCCACTCCCAGGTACCGACACCGGCATCCTGTTGCAGCTGCTCCATCACCACGGCGTTATCGTCGCGCGGGATCAGCGTGGCGAGAACAACCCGTTTCGAGGAGGGGCCGGGGATTGATGAGAGCTCGATATGCACGGGGATTGCGCGGCCAGACTGGTGACGGGCGATCAGCGAGCCGAGCTGATTCATCGGGCGTGAACGACCGGACTGGTTGAATGCCTTGCGCCAGTGGTCGTGATGATGTCTGTGCTGCTCGGGCACCAGCGCCTCGACACTGAGCCCAATCAGTGTGCCCAGCTCATAGCCGAGCAGGCGTGCGGCAGCGGGGTTGGCATAGCTGATTTTGCCGTCGGCTTCGATGCGCAGGATCGCCTGAGTCAGATGGTCGGTCAGCGGTACATCGGCGGGGGGCATAGAGGCCCGTTTTCTGACCGTAACGCCGGCAAGAACCGCAATACCCACCAGCGCTGAAACCCAACCGAAACCCATTAACTGTTGCCCATCACAAACGTTGTTTTGAGGAGGATAGCGGTAGGGGTTTATCTATGACAAGAGACTATTTAAGCAGCCGTTGATGCATTTGATGGGGTCCGTGCTCATCAGGTCGCTGGTGACCCGGTGAGAGTATCTGTGGATTTGTCGGCGCTGGTGTTTTCGGTGACGAAGGCCGAAGTGTCTGGGTTAACGGGCAGATTGTTAAAGTGTCGACACTTTGCCTCTTTCATCAACGGGGTATAAAAATTGACGTCGGTCACCGAAATCACGCTCTGATTACTGCAGTTGCAGTATTTGTTGATAACTCATACAAAAATTACGCCTTTTGTCGTATCTCTTTTATCCAATTCTTTAGCTACAGTGGCATGGCGACGATGGGGATGTGTCAACAATAAATCATAATACCCCTGACAATTTCAGCGTCTAACAATTAGAGATAAAGGGACCTGTGCCATGTCCTACCAAGCCGAATACAGCAAGTCTGTCGAGAATCCCGAAGGTTTCTGGGCGGAAAAAGCGTCTGATCTTCCCTGGTACACCCAACCCCAAACGATCCTTTCCAAAGATGAAAACGGTATCTACCGCTGGTTTGCCGACGGTGAGATGAACACCGCCTACATGGCGCTGGATTTTCACGTGGAAAATGGTCGGGGTGACCAGGATGCTCTTATTTACGACTCACCCGTAACCGGCACCAAAAGCAGACTCACCTACCGGGAAATGCGTGACCAGGTAGCCAGCTTTGCCGGTGTGCTGAAGGCGCAGGGCGTCACCAAGGGCGACCGGGTAGTGCTTTACATGCCGATGGTGCCGGAAGCGCTGATCGCCATGCTCGCCGTGGCGCGCCTGGGTGCGATCCACTCCGTTGTATTCGGTGGCTTCGCTCCCCATGAGCTGGCCGTACGTATCGACGATGCGGAACCCAAGGTGGTGGTATCAGCCTCTTGCGGCGTTGAGGTCGCCAAGGTGATCGAATACAAGCCGATGCTGGATCAGGCGATCGAGATGTCGGCGCACAAACCTGATGCCTGCATCATCCTGCAGCGCGAGCAGGCGATCGCCAAGCTGACCGAAGGTCGCGATCTGGACTGGGCTGCAGAGATGGAGAAGGCCGAGCCTGCCGACTGTGTTCCGGTCAAAGGCACCGATCCGCTCTATATCCTTTATACCTCCGGCACCACCGGCAAGCCGAAAGGGGTGGTGCGCGATAACGGCGGTCATGCCGTGGCACTGAAATACTCGATGAAGGCGATCTATAACATGCAGCCGGGCGACGTGTTCTGGGCCGCATCGGATGTGGGCTGGGTCGTTGGCCACTCCTATATCGTCTATGGCCCGCTGCTGGCCGGTTGCACCACCATCGTTTACGAGGGCAAGCCGGTGCGTACCCCGGATGCCGGAGCCTTCTGGCGCGTGGTTGAGGAGTACAAGGCGAAGGCACTGTTTGCGGCGCCCACCGCCTTCCGTGCGATCAAGAAAGAAGATCCGGAAGCTGCGCTGATTCAGAACTACGACCTGTCTTCGCTGCAGACGATCTTTATGGCCGGCGAGCGTCTGGATCCGCCGACCTACGACTGGACCGTCGGTAAAACAGGCAAGCCGGTGGTCGACCACTGGTGGCAGACCGAAACCGGCTGGGCGATCTGCGGCAACCTGATGGGGATCGAGCCCAAAGAGCCGAAGGCGGGTTCATCCACGCTGCCGGTGCCGGGCTTTAACGTCAAAATTCTCGGCGTCGATGGCCAGGAACTGCCGGCCGGAGAGCAGGGTTCTATCGCGCTCAAGCTGCCGCTGCCGCCGAGCTGCCTGCCCACCATCTGGGGCGATTTCGAGCGTTTCCGTACCGGTTATCTGGCTGATTTCCCCGGTTACTACACGTCGGGCGATGGCGGTTACAAGGATGAAGAGGGCTACGTCTTCATCATGGGCCGCACCGATGACGTGATTAACGTGGCCGGTCACCGTCTCTCCACCGGCGAGATGGAAGAGATCGTCGCGGCGCATCCGGCCGTGGCCGAGTGTGCGGTCATCGGTATCAACGATCCGCTGAAAGGTCAGGAACCGATTGGCTTGGTGCTGCTGAAAGATGGTGCCGAAGAGGATGAAGAGCAGCTGCAGACCGAGCTGGTCGCCATGGTGCGCAAGGAGATCGGTCCGATCGCCTGCTTCCGTCGCGCCATCGTTGTGCAGCGTCTGCCTAAAACCCGTTCAGGCAAAATCCTGCGCAAGCTGTTGCGTCAGATCGCCGATGGTCAGGAATACACCATTCCGTCCACCATCGATGATCCGGCAAGCCTGGCGGAGATTGAAGAGATCATGGATGACCACGGACTGGTGCAACGCGCATAGGAATGCGCGAATAAAAATAAGAGTTATCACCGGAGTGTTGGAGCCGCGCCATTAAGGGCGCGGCTTTTTTATGCCCTTCTCCGGGCGAGGTTAAATAACGGGTCAGGCCAGACGAGCGCCGTTGGGCAGCTCCATATCAACGCCTGAAAGCACTACGGAACCATCGGGCCGGTGCAGTCCTGTAACCAGGCATTCAGACATGATCGGACCGATCTGCTTGGGTGGAAAGTTCACCACCGCCAATACCTGCTTGCCCAGAAGGGACTCCTTCGAATACAGCTCGGTGATCTGCGCGCTGGATTTCTTGATGCCAAGCTCAGCGCCGAAGTCCACCTTCAGTTTATAAGCCGGGCGGCGGGCTTGTGGAAAATCCTCTACCTCGACGATCGTACCAACGCGGATATCGACCTTCTGAAAGTCGCTCCAATCTATAGGTTCCATACTACTTCCTTAATGCAGGTTGCCTGAGGCTAGCCGTGGCTGCGCCAACGGCACCTGACACTATCTGGTTATCTGCGGGCTTTTTAGTGGACGGTGAACCGGCTGAGCCGCTCATGCCAGCGGCCATCATGCTGAGCGAGGCAGCTTTCCTCGGAATCACAGCGAACCAGGCGGCGCGGGTTGTTCACGCGGATGTTGCTAGCGGCCAGCTTGTCCAGAATAAGTGTACTGAGCGCCTGCTGATCGGTCTTTGCCAGATTGGCAGTCGTGTCAAAGACACAAACCACCGTCAGGGACTCGGGGAAGCGATTGTAGTCGACCAGATGCGTCAGCCACTCAAAGCCAGGATGCCGCGTCAGGGCGATCTCGCAGGCCTCGGTTAGCGCCAGGCGTATGGCGTTATCGGTCTTTTTGTCGGTTTTTCTCATATAGAAGGGAGGTTCTCTGGGCTGGAGTAGCCAGCTTTGACTACTCCATGGAGCTGTGAAGAAAACTCTGCGAATCGGTAGATTGGTAGCCGCGCTTCTGGCTCTGACTGACGCTTTCGCTGGCCACCAGTTTTTCCTCCAGCCGGTCAGCCTGCCTTTTACGAATGGCCAGCGTGTTCAACTGCGCCTTCACGACTCTTTGTCGCTCGGAGTCCTGTTTACGAAGCTGCAGCGAGTACTCGGCGACGCTCCATTTGATCTGCTCGATACTGTGCTCGAGATCGTCGCTTTGCGCACTGAGTTGTTCAACTTCGGTGCTAAGGGCGGAGAGATAGTTCTCTCCGATCAGGCCTTTCTCTACGGCCGGCTCCAGGCTTTCGATCTTGCGATTAACCATGGCCAGCCGGTCGCGGTTATCGCTCAGCTGTTGCTGCTGTGCGTCGATGGAAGATTCGGCACTTTGAATACGATGGCGCAGTTCGGTCTGCTTTTCCTGGCGCAGCTCTTTAATAAGCTCAAAGCGTTTATTGGCCTCATCCAGAAGGGATGCCAGGGTGGGATCGGTTGACGCTGTGTGCAGCAGTTCGTCGCTGAAACTGATCGCTGGCTGACCTTTGGCCTCGGCCTGCAGCTCTGCCATGCGTGTCTGAATGCGGAACTGCTCGGTGCTCAGATGGGGCTGAGTATTTACCCCAGAGTCAGCCCGACTGACTTGACTGCCGGCGCTCCAGCAGAAAATGCACGCTGCTGTTAAACCTAAAACTTTGTTCACTTTTGTATGCCCAGTTAACCGTGAGTCGTTCATGCGCGGCTCTTCCTTGATCGACGCAAAATTCCAACGGGCGTTTAAAGTAGCAGATTAGCGGCATTTTCCGAAGGGGCTGATCGGCTTACGGGGCGCTTTACGAAAAGTTAAAGCGCTGGTCAGTGAACTGTTTGTCGGGAAGCTGGATCTGAGTGCATAGTTCATCACCCTGATACCAGAAGGACCAGAATCGATGGTTAGTATGAAAAGAGTAACGAGTGCGTTAGCGGTAACTATCCTCGGGCTTGTGACGGCAAGTTGCGCCACCACCAACAGCCGCTTTGTGACCGCCGATGAGGTCAGCGAATATCTGATCAAGCAAAACCCGCAGGCGGTGCAGCGAGCCTTGGGGGAGCCGCGCACGGTGGAGAATATCGGCGGCAACAGAAGCGTGTGGACCTACCACTCCGATATGATCCAGGATAAAAAAGCGACCCAAGGCAAATGCGAGATGATCATCACCTTCGAGGGCAACAAGGCGGTGAACGTGGATGTGGATGCCACGGAATACTCGCCCTTTGCGGCGCCGCTGGCGACCTGTAACCAGATGCTTGATAGCCTGTAGTTTGGTGACCTGTTCGATGACCTGTTTGGTGAGCTCTCTGGCGCGCTGGTCAGGTAGATGAGTCCAGTAAGTTCATCCCGCCTCTGGCTCTTGATCCTGTTTTAGACCATTACTGCAGAGGGTGAGGGAATTGACCCCGTCAACCTCTGCACAGGATGTGCGGACACCTGTAGAAGTGGCTGGTCGCTAAAAGCGTTAGCCCTTATGAGGTTCCTTGGTCACCTACACCGTACCCAAGTCGTTCGGAAACGTTTTGGGCTGCCTGACGTAACCGGTTGGCTATATCGCCATCCAGTGATGCATCGAACGCTCCCGCTGGACCCATAGCGGTCAGAGCGAGGACCACGTTTCCATCGTGATTAAATATAGGCGCGCTAAGTGCGTTTATACCGGGGACAGGGTAGCCGACAGCTTGTGCGAGCATGTGTGCACGTATGTCATTGAGTGACTCTTCGAACTCTTTCATGACGTTGCCCCGCTTAATAGCATCTTCAGGGGAAAGTCTATTGTTTTCCTCGTTTGCGAGCTTCTCGGTCATCTTCGGCGGCAAGAAAGCGCCAAATACCCGTCCAGTCGCGGTATCCATAAGTGACATCACCGCGCCGACCCGAAGGTTTACATGGATCGGGTAGCTTGACTCCTCCATTGCCACAATGGTGGGCCCCATATTTCCCCAGATCGCTATGGCGATTGATTGGCCGGTTTTCGCCGCCAGTTCTTTGAGTTCGGGGCGTGCCTCCTGAACGGCGTCTAAACGCTGCAGGCAGACCAGTCCTAACTGCAGAGCGAAAGGACCAAGCTCGTAAAGACCGTTATCTGGATCCTGTTTCACCAGGCCGAGGTTGCAAAAGCTAACCATATAGGGATGCGCTTTTGCTGTTGTCATATCAGCCTGTTTTGCGACATCGCGTAATGCCATGGGTTTACCACAGGTGACCAGCACTCGGAGAAGCTGTCCCCCGACCTCTATCGACTGAATTCCGCGACGTGTTTTCACTCAATTAGTACCTTGGATATACACATAGAAGGTACGGATGATAGCAGAGATGCCCGTTCCATTGGGATGGCTCTGTTAAGTTAATATCTAATAAATAAGGCAAAACTTAATAAAATTGTTAATAACGAATACGTTTGCTAATAATGAATCATGATGTTAGTGTGGTCCTATCCCTGAAAATAGGCAGGCGGTTAGCTGTAGTGCGTCGACATACTCGCGTTCTCCTCTACTGCGGTAACCCCGAGGCACTACAAGGCAGAATTTCGATTGGGGTGACCTGAGAGGCTAAGTTCCGGAGCTTTATTCTATTGCAGGGTTGTGAAGGTTCAGCGGTGAGTAACGCGAAGACCTGATCAAGTTGACGAACATTTCTTCAAATAACAAAAAACATGAGGGTTCGAATAGCATGACTCACCACACTAACAACCAATTGTTAGCGGGACGCATAGCATTGGTTACTGGAGCAGGGCAGGGAAACGGCAGAGCAATCGCGCTTGGGCTTGCTGCGGCTGGCGCGCGAGTAATTGTGACCGATGTGAATAATGCCACTGTCCACGAAACTGCTGAGCTAATTCGTCAGAATGGCGGTGAAGCCTGGGCTTTCTTGCTCGATGTTACCTCTTCTGATGCCTGCTTGGCCTTGGCGAGAAGCGTAGGCGCTGAAATTGGTGCAGTCGATATTATCGTAAACAATGCCGGAATCATTATTCGGGAAGGCATCGATAGTGAGCGGGCCGTCGAGAATTGGCAGAAAGTGATCGACGTTAATCTCAATGGAACATTTAACGTCACTTATGCCTGGCTGGATGCTTTGAAGGAAACCCGGGGCACAGTAATCAATGTGGGCTCTATCGCTTCCTTTGTTGGCGTAGCGGATACGCTCGGCTACTCACCTTCGAAAGGCGGAGTGAAAATGCTGACTCAGGCCCTCGCTCGGGAGCTGTCATCTTACGGTGTACGGGTAAATGCTATAGCACCGGGGGTTATCGAAACGCCTATGACCGAGGCGACGCGAAACAATCCGCAGCGCCTGTCGGGATTTTTGAGCCGTACCCCTGCAGGTCGGGTCGGTACGCCAGAAGAGCTGATCGGCCCCGTCGTATTCCTCGCTTCTTCCATGTCCTCATATATTAACGGTGTCACTCTTCCGGTAGACGGCGGGTTTTTGGCAGCCTGAGTAGTTTTCTGCGCTCTAGTTACACATTCTTTTAGCCCACGGCTCGGGCACTCCTCGCAAGAGTTTCAGGTGTGTCGGCTTGAACTCTTGCATTTTTTGCTCATCTTATACATCTATATTTATTAATATCTTAAAAATAAGACGCATTTTTATGCACTTAAATCGAATATTAATATCCGATTTAAGTCACGAAATTTTAATGAAGTATATTGCTTTGAAAGAAGTGCCTATCCTCGCTGGAATAGGCACTAAGAGTAGCGTTATGCCAATCGTAATAACGCCTTTTATGGGGGATTTATCGCTTTATTACCAACTATATTCCACCTGAAGGCCGACGGTCGTCGAATGGGTATCTCCCTCAGCAGGCCCTGTACTGGATAGGCCTGAGCCTGGTTCGGCGGCATCGCGTGCAGCTTCATTCCATGTGGCGTAGGTGTAATAAAGTTTAACCTCTGGCCTGGTCCAGAAACCGGGGCCGCCGGGTGACCAGGTGGGGGCGAGTGTAAATTTGCCAAGGTATTTGTCTTCAGGATCTGTATCTACGTAGTCGAGTCCCGCTTCAAAGCTCAGTTTAAAGGTTTCAGTGACAGCATAAACGGGGCGGAAACCGAGAGAGATCCACTTCTGATCCGCTTGTCCCCGTCCTGAGTCGTTTTGATATACGAATTGAAAGGCTGTCTGGAACTTCGGTGAGTGAGTCCAGAGGAAGTGATCGACTATTCGCCAGCTTTTTGCTGTGTTGTCCAGAGACATATCACCCGTATAGCCAAGTGCGGTGCCGGGCCCGACACCATACTGAACGGCAAAAGTGTTGCTGATATTCTGGTCGAATATTCCCGATTGAACATGCTGGAGGCTCACCGACCAACCGCTATGAGCGTTGTCGTCATTGGATGGCTTGGCAAGGTAGTTCAGGCCAACTTCCAGCTCCCCCCCTTTGTTAGTATCGAAGCCGGCGATGTTGAAATCGTGCCGTGTAACATAGTCTTTTTGGAAGATGTTATCTCTACGAGAAAACACATAGCTGTATTCCAGGCCACCAATAGGGATGCTATCCAGACCAAAACCTATAGCGCTCTGATTCCAATAGAAAAAATCGGAAAGATAAGAGAACTTTCGCTTGTAGTATCGGTTGCCTACCCAAATATTACCGCCATTTAGAGCGCTGATATCGTTCCAGTAAGCGTAGGCTTGCAGAAATTTAGCATAGCCCCCGTCATCCGTTTTAAATGTTACCTTTTGGTTGAATGGGTTTAGTGCGGCTGGCATGGTGTAAAAGCCAACAGTTGAACCATCATTAAATGTTCCAAAGTCCTGTTTGAAACCCAGTTCTATATATTGTTCACACTCATTACCTAAACGATATTTCGCACCAGAACCCGATAGTTGGTAACAGCTTTGTGATCCTGTCCAATCGGAGGTGCCGAATCCGGTACGCAGGTAGTTATCTACCATTTCAAGTGCGTTTGCCTGAGTGGTAGAAAAGATGGCACCCAAGAATAGAGCTGAAGGTTTTATTAGGTTTGTTTTCACGTTTGTTCCTTTTTATTTTTATACTTTATTTTTTATTTATCTTTTCAAAAGATAAATATTATCTGTCGGTCGTCAGCCGGTAATTTAAGGACGAGCGAAGTCGGCCAAGCGTTATGCCGCCTGACAATCAACAAAATCTGATGGTGGAGAGAAGCCCCTGATGTTACCCAGGGGCTGGTGTTCTAAAGGCTATTTCCCGCTCATAAGAGAGGGCAGGACACGGATCGTAACGGCAAGGAGTATTGCCAGGGATTGAACGAGCAACTGCATCGCCGGGCCAGCGCCGAGTGCCAGTACGAGCTGGGCAAGCTGCGCCATAAACAGCGCTGCGACACCGCTGGCTACGACGCTCCCTTTACCACCGGTGAAAGGCGTTCCACCGATGACAACGGCTGCTATCGCAGGTAGCAGGTAATCGTTACCTGCGGTATGCGATGCGTTTCCGATATAACCGGCGAGTAAAATGCCACCCAAAGCGAAGCAGATAGCAGAGAGAACATAGGCGCCGACCTGATAACGCAAGGTCATGATGCCGGCTGCAGTCGCGGTACGGGGGTTTACACCCACGGCTACAAAACGTCTGCCGATAATGGAACGCTTGGTAATCAGCGCGACGATTACGACAAACAGTACGGCCAGCCACAGACTACTGGGCATCCCCAGGAGGTTTTGTTTAGCAAAAGCCTGGATACTCTCCGGTACCGCGACCGGGGAGTTACCGGTTATCGCTCTTACGCCGCCTATAAGCAGTGCATTGACAGCCAGGGTCGCAATAAGAGGCGTGATGTTAACGCGTGCGGTTAATAGCCCGTTGATAATACCAACGACTACCGCCATCGCGAGGGTGGCAACAATCGCTATCAGAAATGATCCGGTTGCAAAGCCGACTTCGGCTACCACTATGCCCGCGAGAGACACCATGCCCGGTACAGACATATCGAGTCCGCGTTGCTGGATAACCACAGTCATACCGGTGGCGACGATGGCAAGGATGCCGGCGAACGGCAGCATCGCAAGCAGCGCGCCTTTGGTAACGGTACCGGGTGCAACAATAGCGCTGATCGCAAACAGAACCGCCGTGCCGATCCACACCCATGCGAATTCGTTGACCTGGAGCCGGAATCCAACAGACTTACTGGCCTGATGATCGACAGAGGCTGAAGCGCTCCCGTCTAACTTGATTGCAGAGTTCATATTCATTTTGCCACCGCCATTTGCCGACTCTTCGAATACAGGGCCACTGAAGCCAGTATCATCCCGCCCAGTAGATAGGACTGCCACGCATCGGTGACGCCCAGAAAGCTGGTTACTACGTTGACCTGTGTAATCAGCAGAGCTCCCAACAGTGCTCCGACGAAGGAGCCTCGGCCGCCGAACAGGCTTGCGCCGCCAATGACGACTGCTGCAATGCTTGTCAGGGTGTAGGAAGTACCCGAGTTCGGGTCACCCGAGCCCACCTGAGCCATCATCGGGATGGCCGCTAAACCGGCGAACAGGGAACAGCCTACGTATGCGCTAAGGCGCGTAAG
Organism: Marinobacterium lutimaris; assembly: GCF_900108065.1. Lineage (GTDB taxonomy): Bacteria > Pseudomonadota > Gammaproteobacteria > Pseudomonadales > Balneatricaceae > Marinobacterium_D > Marinobacterium_D lutimaris. Next base: position 603,963 of record NZ_FNVQ01000001.1, read on the forward strand.
GCGCGGTTTGATACCGGCTACACGAGCGGCTTCCGGTCTTGATCCCAGGCCGCGGAAGGAGAGGCCCCAGCGGCTTCGGAACAGGCCGAACTCCAGTAGCAGTGCCAGAATGACGGCAGCGGCGAGTGTCAGCGGGACTATGCCGACAGATGAGTCGAGGGACTCCAGCACACCGTCTGAGAACAGTCCGCCAGGTATCGGGCGCAGTTGCAGGGAGACCGCCTGCAGAGCCATGAATGTGACAAGAGTCGCGACCATAGGGTGCATCTTTAGTGGATCGACAAGAAACCAGTTCAGGAGGCCGACACACACCACGACCCCTAGTACGATTGCCCACCCCAGCGTCTGTGTTTCGGGAGGTGCACCTTCGATAAGAAAGAAGGATTGAAGGACTAACACCAGCCCCATCAATGGCCCGACAGAGAGGTCTATACCGCCGACCAGCATCAAAATCTGCTGACCAAACGCCACCAGTGCCAAGGTGGCGACCAGTGGAAGAACACCGGCCAGATTGCGCTCGGTGAAGTAATACTCGTTGACTGAGCCTGTGTAAGCACCAAGCGCGATGATGGCGATGGCAAGCATAAGAATGGGGGCAATATCTCCCGCCGTCCATTTCCAGAACTTTGACGTCCCCTCCGAAGCGCGCTCGCGCGTAGAGGTTGCCGTCAACACCGCGGAGGTGATTTTGCTTTCAACGACATCTTTACCCTGCAGCTCCTTAACGACATGACCTCGGGAGAAGATCATCACCCTGTCGCAAAGGCCCGCGATCTCCTGCTGGTCGGACGAAACTACGATGACCGCGACGCCCCGTGAAGCGGCCTGTCGCAGGGTTCTGTATATCTCCATGCGGGTACCGATATCGACTCCCTGGGTGGGTTCATCGACGAGGAGTACCTGGGGATCTCCTGCTAGCACGCTGGACAGCACCAGCTTCTGCTGGTTGCCTCCGGACAGTGAACCAATAGGCGTTTCGACGCTGGGCGTTTTGACTGCAAACTGGTTTACAGCCTGTTGCGCTCGCTGAGTTTCGCTGCGGCGGCTGGTCAGTCCTGCGGAAAGATCCTTGAACAGGCTGCGAAGCGAGAAGTTTTCCCGGACTGAGAGCTCTGCCATGATGCCTTCGCGATGTCGATCGCCAGGTAGATAGCGGATACCACTGGAAGTGGCCTTGGCAGGTGTGGCATTGGTGGCTTTGCGACCGTTGATAGTGATGGAGCCCGAGCTGTGCAATATGCCTGCTAAGGCGCGCATGAACTCTCGCTGGCCGTTGGCATCGATGCCGGCAAGGCCGACAATTTCGCCGCGGCGAACATGCATATCCACGTTAGAAAATCCCGGCCCACGCAGGCTTTTGACCTCCAGAACGGTGGGTTCGGAATCGGTATTGATCGCTTTGGCTGGGAACTCTCGGTCCAGCTCCCCGCCGACGATCAGTTCGACGATACGATGTTCATCCATCGAGCTTGCGTCGTAGGTCCCCTGGCCTTGGCCGTCGCGCAGTACGGTAAGTCGGTCAGCAACCTGCTGAACTTCACGGATGCGGTGGGAAATGTAAACGACGGCGCTGCCCCGTTCGGTGACCTGCTTAATGCGTTCAAACAATCTTTCCACGTCTTCCGGGAGCAGATGTTCGGTAGGTTCATCCAGCACGAGCACTTTGGGATCGGCTGCCAGGGCTTTGACAATTTCGACGATGAAGCGCTGCTCGGGGTTAAGAGTATTAACGCGATCGCCGGGGTCTACGGCGACATCGTCGCTCCAGCGCTTTAGTAGCTTGAGGGCCCACTGTCGGCACTGGTTCATCGGTGGGCGGCATCGTGGTGGGACACCAAGATAAAGGTTTTCCGAGACACTGAGATCGGGCATCAGGGCGGGTTCTTGGCGTACAATCGCGAGCCCAAGATCGCGGGCTGTTTCAGGATCACCGAGAACCTGTTCGCCGCAGATAGCGACGCTGCCTTCGTCTGCTGACAGGGCGCCAGAGGCTACTCCCATCAATGTTGATTTCCCGGCTCCGTTTTCACCGACCAGGGCATGTACTTCACCAGCCCTGACTTCAAACGTTACGTTGTCGAGCGCGCGGACGCCTGGAAACAGCTTCGTCACGCCATCGACTTTCAGCAGTATAGAACTATGCATATTTGTGCTTCCTAAAACAAATTACAGGTTTTTGAGTATCTTCTGCAGGTTTTAGGGCGCGAATATCAACGATCTGTTTGTGCTTAAAACAGGGCTAGGATTTGCGCTGCAAACGCGGTTGGAACAAGGTTCTGCGACCTGCTCCATTGGCGTTCCGGAAACAGAGGAAGCGGGAAATATCCCGGTTGTGGTGGCTGACTCACGCATGAAACGTGAGAGGGTACTAGGAGGTGTTTTCTTATTATTCATAATTCCTTTCTCCGATAGATGAATATCGATTTTTATTTTTTAGGTCTGCTAAACGATCAAGGATAGTGACCGGCTGCTAATAGAGCTTTGGTCACTGCCTTTATGTTTTTCATCATCCTTGAGAGCTTGATAGATGAGTGTTAAGAGCGGCTGATAAGTCATGTACACCTTAATACTCACGCAACAGAATCTAGCGGCTTACGCAACTCATCGCTTCGCTGCAGCGGACAAACACTTTTGTCTTCGAGCGCCAATGATTGAATCTGTGTGCCACAGCGAACAGTGTCTGAAAGGGTGGGTGGTTAAGTATGAAAGCTCCAGAGAAGGTGACTGCAAGGCGAGGAATAAGCCAAGGGCCTGCGTTGACAGGCTCTCCAGACAGGATGGGCGCGTAGCTGATAGCGTTCGTTATTATATGATGCATTAGAAGTTGACAAATTGCAGCGATGGCAATAGGGTTTCGGCAGGGCTTTTGCCTGGGTTGAGTAGGTCGTAATGCTGTGCGGCGCGCCACCCTGGCTAAGAGGCAGTGGAAGACAGCTGTTGATCTCGCCCCAAGTCTTACCGGTTTGTGGAGCTGGCTGCGCTAAGCAGAGAGTTTCCGAAGGACCTGAGTGGCTTTAAAGCTGGGCAGCGCCTATGTACCCCCATATGGCGTAAGTTGTTCAGAAGAAAATACAGGTTAGCTCGCGTTAGGGTTTATAAAAAAAATAAAAGGGCATCAAGCCCAGGAGTTAGCATGAGTGCTCTATTTGACGTGTATAACGTTAAAGAAGAAGAACGTTACGACTACTGGCATGAACTGATTTTTCGCTATTTCTGCAGGGTCGAGAGCCAGCAGTTGAGTGATAAGTTTATTGATGCCTCTCTTATCTGGAATCAGTTGGGCTGTCTCGGTCTGAGCGAAATCCGCTGTGAAGCTGTCCGCTATGAACGCTCCTCTGGAGCTCTCCAATCCGCGCCCAACGAAGATTTTCTGGTAAGTCTGATGCTGGAGGGTGAGGCAAATATGTCTCAGGCCGGAAGGCATACCAGACAAAAGCCCGGTGACATTGTCTTTTATGACAGTGCCCGCGGGTTCGTATATGAGTTTACCAAGGCTTATCACGCTATTGTCCTTCGAATACCCCGCCGATCTCTGTTAAGTCGATTCCCGGGCGCAGAAAATCTAACTGCGGTGGCGATGAGCAGTGAGGCTGATATGGGAGCGCTGGTTAGAAGCATGATGCTCAGTGCGGCATCGGTTGATGTGCCAAAGGATAGTTCGGCCGCTTCCAGGGTGGGAGCATCAATCGTCGATGTGTTGTCAGCGGCCCTCGAGACCCAGATGGCGGGTCTTGATGTGATGGATGATCGGCATGCCAGTCTGTTGCAGCGGGCAAAAAATTACATTCGGGCGAACATTGACGATCCCGATCTCAATGTAGAAGCCGTAGCTAACGCGGTGGCTGTGTCACCGAGAACACTGAACCGACTCTTCGCATCTGAAGGCACGCCGGTAATGCGGTGGCTATGGAAAGAGCGGCTCGAACAGAGTCGCAGTATATTAAGCGAAGGGCGTGCGACTCAGGTCACCGAGGTTGCTTTAAATCTTGGGTTTAAAAGTGTTTCTCACTTCAGCAGAACCTTCAAGGATACCTATGGCGTCACTCCAAACATGATCTTGCGGGCACGAAGTCACTGACGTTACTGGGCAAGGTGAAAGATCAGAGGCCTGACGCCGGGTGGGGTTAACTTCCTGGATCTAATCCCTTGAGCGTGGATGCCTATTTTAGTCTCAGTGGGAGATCGTCTTCGTGTCGAACCTGAATGATATAGAGCTGTTCAGTAAGGTCGCAGAATCCGGCAGTTATTCGCGGGCGTGCGATTATTTTGATATCCCCAAAGCAACGCTAAGTCGGCGTATCAAGGCGCTTGAAGAAGCCCTGGGTGTACGTCTTATTAACCGCAATACGCGTAAGTTCAGCCTCACGGAGGCGGGCCGCTTCCTGCATTTACAATCGAAACCCATGCTTGAAGGGTTAGAGAATATCGAGCGCGCCGTATCGGGCTTTCAGGATATTCCGTCGGGTAATCTTCGTGTCACTATGCCTGTGGAGATCGGTACCCGGATATTGAACGATATTATCTGCCGTTTCTCACAACGTTATCCTCTGATCTGTCTCGATATCAATCTGAGCAATGAACTGATCGACATTGTTGAGGAAGGGTTCGACGTGGCGATTCGCGGTGGGGCGCTTAAGGATTCGAATCTTGTTTCCAAAAAGGTGATGTCGACCAAGCTGCACTTGTGCTGTACGCCGGACTATCTGAAAAAGCACGGTACTCCAGCACACCCCGAGGAGTTAATGGGTCACGTGCTCATAGTTTATCCCACTCCTTCGGCTCTACCGTTACGGCTAAGTCGCGGCAACGAGAGCGTTGCGCTTCAAGGGCAGGTCAAGCTGAAAACCAATAGCCTGGATCTGGTACTCAAGGCTTCACTGAGTGATCTTGGTATAGGTCTGTTGCCCTCCTCGGTAGTCTCTGAAGATGTGAAGGCGGGGCGATTAGTTACCCTTTTCGAGGACTGGAAGGCGTTTGATATAGGTCTATACGCGCTGTATCCAGATCGGCAAAAGCCGAAAAAAGTCGATCTGTTCCTGAATTTTATAACGCAGGAGTTGGCCGAGGTTCAAAAGAGTTTTATCTGAAATGCTGAACGCGCATCTGCCAGATGCCAGCGGCCTCTGGCTGCTGCACCTGCCTGGTAACACTATTCCATTTTTGAAATAGTCTTTTTCTCGTCTGATGTTGAAGGGGAAAGCTTATTTAACGAGGATGATCCGTAATTAGCTATCAAAAATACTAACTATAAAGATACATACGGGCATGAGTAGTGGTGCATCCTTTCAGCAAACCTGTCTAGATAATAATTCTGTGTTTGTCGCCCCCGACAATTGGCTTATTTCTCGTCTTTTTATTTCACTGCCATTCTTATGGCAGTTCTTAAGCTCGTATCGACCACCATTTTATGATCGCTCTTCAGGCTTGGAGTCGCTTGATACTGCGTTGAAAAATCTATCGATTACGGGGTGGTTTTCTGCTGCCCGTCGCTTTGTTCTCCAATAACTAAAACTAGAAACCCGGGAAACCATAATGAACAGTGTGAAAAAGTCTTTTCTAGTATCTGCTGTGAGTGTCTCTCTGTGCGCATCGGTTAGTGCTAATGCGCAGACGACGCTCAAGGTCAGTCACTTCTTGCCGCCCAGTCACTTTATCCATGACACCTTCATAGAGCCCTGGACTAAAGAGGTTGAGGAGTGTGCCGGTGGAGAGGTGAAGTTCCAGATATTTCCTGGTGGATCGGCGTTTGGCAATGTGGCTAAACAGCTGGACCAGGTGAAGGCCGGGGTGGTCGATATAGCGCACGGTTTGTCGGGTGTGCCGCGGGGACGCCTGCCGCGCACCAATATAATTGATATGCCGTTTATGGTTAAAAGTAGCGATTCGGCCACACGCGCGTTATGGGATCTCTACCAGCAAGGTTATATCGCCGACGACTTCAAGGGGCTTAAAGTGTTGGCGCTGCATGCCCATAACGCGGGTCTGATTCATACCCGTGACAAGCGTATCGATGATCTGAGCCAGCTCCAGGGGTTGAGGATCCGATTTCCGAGTGTGACCACTAAGTCGATGCTTGAGTCTTACGGGGCCTCTGCCATTGGAATGCCGCCTACCCAGGTCTATGAAAACCTGTCTAAGGGTGCGATCGATGGAACGGTCTTCCCCTGGGATGCCGTAGGTGCCTTTAAGCTGGATGAGGTGCTGAAGTATCACCTCGACGCCAAGGCTTATACCACCTCTTTTTTCTACGTGATGAACGAGCGTAAATACAACATGCTGCCTGAAAAGGTTCGCGGTTGTATTGATACCTACAGTGGCCAGGCGTTGATCGACCAGCTGGGCGGTTGGTGGAACGACGCCGATAAACCGGGTTACGAAGCGGCAGTGGAGCGAGGTAACGAGATCATCGAAGTGTCCGATGAACAGCGTCAACGCTGGCGCGAACAGCTTGAGCCTGTGGTGAATTCCACCCTGGAGAGTCTGAAAGCGGATGGAGTGGAAGATCCTCAGGGACTTTATGATGCGGCCCAAAAGGCTGTCGCCAAATACGAGTAGGCCTGGGCTGTCGGAGCCTTCTTTTTTGGCCTCCTCGTAACCCTGCTTTTATCAGCGCCGGGCGTGATCCGGGGTATCAGGGCTTCTGGCGCTCTGGTCGCGCTCTCGTTCATAGGTTTCTGAATCGATGTTACGTTCTTTTGATAATCTTCTAGGCTGGGTAGCTACCGCACTTACCCTGTCGGGTATGCTGGCTCTTCTTGGGGCGGTTCTGCTCACAGTGACGGATATACTGCTACGCCTCTTCGCCGGTTACTCAATCTCTGGCGTTGTCGACCTGACACAGCTTGCGGTGATGTTTGCCGCTTTCTTTTCCATTCCCTACGCCTTCAAGCAGGGAAGTCACGTCTTTGTATCCTTGCTAAGCGACCAATTTGGTCCCGTAGGTCGGCAGCTGATCGAAGTTGCAGGGCTAGTGTTGGCGACCACCTTTGTGGGCTTGATCGACTGGTTTTCCTGGCAGCAGGCGATGCTGGAGCTGAGCTACGGAGATGTATCACAGACTTTGGGCATACCTAAACTTTATTACTGGATACCGCTGCTGGCGGGGATGGGGCTTTCTACACTGCTTTGTATGTCCAGGTTAATGGTCTGTCTGGCAGCCCTTTGCAGTTCAAATATGCGGCAGGGAGTTGAACATGGCGCCTGAGATTATTGGGGTTATCGGTTTTGTATCATTGTTATTGTTGATCGCGTTCAGGGTGCCGGTGGCGATAGCGATGGGGATAGTGGGTTTGGTCGGCGGCTATATCATCAATGGCCCCGACAGTATCGGTTTTATTTTGGGTGCGACACCGTTTGAAACGGTGTTTCCCTACGGACTATCGGTGGTGCCGCTGTTTATTTTGATGGGCGCTTTCGCAACGCATGCAGGTCTCTCCGGAAGTTTGTATAAGGCTATCTATACCTGGATCGGGCACTTTCGTGGAGGGCTGGCGATAGCAACGGTGGGGGCCTGTGGTGCCTTTGGCGCTATCTGTGGATCGAGTTTGGCCACAGCTGCGACGATGACCAAAGTGTCGATGCCTGAGATGAGGAAGCGCGGGTACGACGAGGGGTTGGCCAGTGCCTCAATCGCCGCGGGGGGAACTCTGGGCGTACTGATCCCGCCGAGCATTATTATTATCATCTACGCCATTCTGACCGAGGCATCGATAGGCAAACTGTTCGCAGCGGCACTGTTGCCGGGGTGCCTGGCGGTCATCCTCTATATGCTCGCAATCTCGATTCGCACCTGGCTAAACCCGGCGCTGGGCCCACGAGGCGAGCGTCGCAGCTGGGGAGAGCGTATCGCTGCACTGGTAAGTATCTGGCATATCGTTCTGCTGTTTGTGCTGGTGATCGGAGGCATCTATGTTGGCTGGTTTTCGCCAACGGAAGCCGCATCCGTTGGGGTCTTCGGCGCTTTCTTCCTGGCGCTTACCGTGGGAAGGATAGGGCTGGGTACTTTCCTTGGCTGTCTTAAGGAGACCGCTGCGACATCGGGGATGATCTTTTTGATTCTAATCGGTACCGCGGTGTTCAACTTCTTCATCGAAACCACCATGCTGCCTACCCTGTTGGCAGACTGGATCGTCTCGTCTTCACTCAGTCCCATGGCAATCCTGCTATGCATACTGCTTTTCTACGTGATTCTGGGCTGTTTTATGGATTCGCTCAGCATGATTTTGTTGACGCTTCCTGTGCTGTTTCCAGTGGTGCAGGCCCTGAATTTCGATGTGATCTGGTTTGGCATCGTGGTGCTTTCGGTGGTCGAGATTGGTTTGATTACCCCTCCGGTGGGGATGAACCTCTTTGTCATTATGGCGGCCTATCCCGAGGTTAGACTGAAGTCTCTCTACCTCGGTGTCATACCCTTTTTGTTGGCGGATGTTGTGCGTGTAACGCTGCTGATACTGTTCCCTGCGCTGACACTTTGGCTACCCTCATTGATCGTCTGATCTGCTTGTACAGATAAGCCTTCCTATCTGCTTCTGTAAGCGGGCGGCACGAGAAATACGTTACTCAGATCTCTCGTGCTGTTGCCGTCCGCTTCTCCCGTTTTTATCTGCTTGATGCCTTGTCCCAGGCCTCTTTCGCGCCTAATAACATACCTGATTCTACTGTCAGCAGGCCTTATGAGGTGGCATATGTCTGGCGCATACAATCAAGGAAAAATGGCGCTGGAAGGCGAGCCGTAAAACTTGTGCTGCGTATACTGAATTTCATTGCAAGTTTTAGTATGTGCCTTACGCCAAAAAATCTTGTGATAGAGCTTTGGAGCGGTCGCGGAAAATGGATCGTCTTTTAAGTTCAGTTAATGGCACGTCAGCCAACCAAATGTGCGTTAGTAAAAGTACATGAGTATCAAATAATTATAAGGAGTTATCATGACTGACTACATTATCATCGGGGCTGGGTCAGCAGGTAGCGTGCTTGCTAATCGCTTATCAGAAGATCCAAGTATTAATGTGACATTGATCGAGGCGGGTGGCTGGGATAAAAGCCCATTTATCCATATGCCGGCAGGGTATTTTAGACTCATGCAAACCGGTCAGCTGGATTGGGGTTATCACACGGTGCCTCAGCGTCATGTTAATAACCGTTCAATGTTTATCCCGCGAGCGAAATCGATCGGTGGCTGTACCACTGTTAATGGCATGATCTATACCCGCGGTGACCAGACCGATTACGATGCCTGGGCTGCGATGGGAAATAGGGGATGGAGCTATGATGAGGTTCTCCCTTATTTTCGCAAAGCGGAAACCTGGGCTGGCGGAGCAACACCAGTGCATGGTGGGCACGGGCCGCTAAAAACAAGCCGTTTTGGCATTAAAAACCCGGTTGCAAAGGCGTTCATTGAAGCGGGTGTCCAGATGGGCTTCCCCTATAATGATGACCTGAATGGTGGTCGTCAGGAAGGTTTGGGCCCCTGTGACAGCACCGTCGCTGACGGTATCCGCTCCAGTGTTTCTCGCTGCTATATCTCGAATATCAAAAATCGAAACAACCTTAATGTCATCACCAAGGCGCTCGTGTCGCGCATCTTGATCGAAAATGGTCGGGCTGTTGGTGTTGAATATATCCAGGGAAATTCTACCAAAAAGATAATGGCCTCCAAGGAGGTTATTCTGTCTGGCGGTACGTTTAATTCCCCGCATGTTCTGCAGATGTCTGGCATCGGTGACCCGAGGCATTTGCAACAGATTGGCGTCAAGGTTGAGCATGATCTGCCGGGTGTTGGCCAGAACCTTCAGGATCACACCGGCTGCGGTCTCAAGATTCGCCTCACCAAACCTCTGTCGATGTTGAAATACCTCTCCCCCTGGCAGACGGCCCTTGCCGGTGCCGAGTACCTCCTCAATAAGACCGGTCCCTGCTCCTATCATGGCGTTGAAGCCTGTGCGTTCCTCAGTACGCGGGAGGGCTTGGTTGCACCAAATATCCAGTGGCACATGAACATGGTTATGTACGAAGACCATGGCCGCAAGATCATCTGGGAAGAGGGGGTCATGCCTTACTTCAACCTCTCCCGTCCGGCGAGTCGCGGCACGGTTCTGGCGAGCTCCGCTGATCCTACCGCGCTGCCCGAGATCGACCCGAATTTCTTCTCTGAACATGACGACCTGGTTCAGATGCGCGAGGCCCTGCGCCTGTCCCGTGACATCGTCGCTCAATCCGCCTTCGATGATTTCAGGGGAGAAGAGTACGGACCCGGCAAGCAGGCGCAGTCCGATGCCGAAATTGACGAGTATATCCGGCAGAAGTGTGAAAGCGTTTATCACCCGGTCGGTACCTGCAAGATGGGTTCTGACGAGATGGCGGTGGTTGATGACCAGCTGCGTGTCCATGGCATTGAAGGGCTGCGCGTTATCGATGCGTCCGTCATGCCGACGCTCCCCAGCGGTAATACCAATGCTCCGACAATCATGATTGCAGAGAAGGCGAGCGATCTCATTCTCGGAAAAACGATGGATACCAGTCGGGATGCAATGATGAATCCGCCCACCCGAGGCGCCGTCGCCGAAGCTCAGCGTCAGACTGCTATGGCTGCATTCCTGCGTGAGCGGGAAACGCATACCGTTTCTTAAACAGGCCGCAATTAGCGTTGAGGTTTGCGCCTTGTTGGTTCTTACGGTGGGTCATCAGGCCGGTCTCAATGTTCACAGTACCTGGATACGCCCCTAAAAACTGAATGCGAAGAGTGTGATATGAACCAGATATTTACTTTTGACAATCCGCTGGCTGGTATTTCTGATGTAGCGAAGCAGTTTCTTGCACGTAAACACAGCCTTTTTATCAACGGTAAATGGGAAGCGCCGGTTAACGGCGGCACCCGGAATGTAGAAGATCCGGCAACCGGACAGATTATCTCCACCATGGCAGAGGGTGATGCGGCCGATATCGACATCGCTGTCCGCTCGGCGCGCAAAGCGTTTGAAGACAGCGAGTGGAGCCGGATGTCCACCAACGACCGGGCCAAGATCGTTTGGAGAATCGGTGAACTGATCGATGAGAACGCGCAGGAACTGGCAGAGCTGGAAACGCTGGACGAGGGCTCTCCGTTCGGTATCTGTAAGAACTTCTACGTCAAGTTGGCGGCGGACCATTTCCGCTACTACGCCGGTTGGGCGAATAAACTGACCGGGAGCACAGTGCCAACCAATATGGCGGGCCAGTGGCACAGCTATACGCTTCGCGAGCCTGTTGGCGTGGTCGGCCAGATTATTCCCTGGAACGTGCCTCTGCTGATGGCGGCCTGGAAGGTGTCTCCTGCTCTGGCCGCGGGCTGTACCATCGTTTTGAAGCCAGCGGAAGATACTCCGCTGACGGCGCTGCGCTTTGCCGAGATCTGTCGTGAAGCCGGGTTGCCGGATGGCGTGCTTAACGTTGTTACCGGTGCAGGAGCCGCAGGTCAGGCTCTGGTTGATCATCCGGATGTCGATAAGATTGCATTCACCGGCAGTACCGAGACGGGTAAAGCGATCGTACGAGCGGCGGCCTCAAACCTGAAGCGTGTAAGTCTGGAGCTGGGTGGTAAGAGCCCGGTCATCGTCTTCCCCGATGCGGATCTGGAAAAAGCCATTCCGGGTGTTGCCCAAGCCGTAATGTTCAACAGCGGTCAGGCCTGTACTGCCGGATCACGTCTCTATATCCTTGAGGATATCTATGACGAGGTGGTCGCCGGTGTTGCTGAATATACCTCTTCACTGAAGCTCGGCCACGGCCTTGATCCGAACACCAACATGGGGCCTTTGATTTCGGCGCGTCAGCACGCCCGTGTCAGCAGCCTGCTGCAGTCTGGGATCGATGAAGGCGCGAAGGTGATGCAGGGCGATGTGGAGATGCCGGGTAGCGAAGGTTACTTTATCCGTCCGACCGTGCTGGCCGATGTTAACTCCAGCATGAAGGTTTATCACGAAGAGATCTTCGGCCCTGTTATCTGCGCCATGAAGTTTGACTCCGGTGATATGAAGGGGCTCGTTCAGGAGGCCAATAACTCGTCATACGGTCTGGCTGCCAGTATCTGGACCCGTGACCTGAGTATCGCTCACCAGATGGCCGCCAAGGTGCGTGCAGGCGTCGTTTGGGTAAACAACCACAACCAGACCGATGCGGCATTGCCGTTCGGTGGCTACAAGCAATCTGGCTGGGGTCGCGAGATGGGTCTCGCCGGTCTCGAGCAGTACACCGAAAACAAATCGGTCGGTGTTTACCTGGGCGAGTAAATATCTCCCCAATATAGGCCGTGGTGGTCATCATGTCGTCGGGGTAAACCGCGGCGCTTGATGCCCACTGCGTATTTCCGGTTCCTGCGGCACCAATCCATCCAAATGAGGAATAAAAGACGATCAAGGACCGAGTTCCTGGTGATTGATGCTGCGTCCATGCAGCGCTGAAGCTCTGTTTTGAGCTCCCAAAGGCTGACCTGAATAACGATAAAAAAGACACTTTTGGAGATACAACATGACCCATCCCAAGAAAAAGCTGTTCTTGCGTATAAACCGAAGCCTGGTGGCCGCTGTGCCGATGGTTGCGACGGTGTATGCCGGCACGGTGATGGCCAATCAGACACCGGCAAATATGCAGGACGGGGCCGACATCACAGCGATGTGCGGTACTAAACCGATGAAAGTGGGTCTTTCGGACGGTTATGGTGGTAATACCTGGCGTCGTATAGCACTTGCCGAGCTAGAGGATGAGCTAAGCAAATGCCCTAACGTTGAAAAGATCATGTATACCAACGCCAACGGAAACCAGCAGAAAGCAAAATCTGATATCAATAGCATGGTCGCGCAAGGTGTTGATCTGCTGCTCGTTTTTCCTGACTTCGGGGCGGCTCAGTTGCCGGCCATGCGTTCTGCGACGAAGTACGATGTGACCGTTGTACCCTACTTGGCCAAAATAGGCGGCAAGCCCGGTAAGGATTACAGCGCAAACGTATATGAAGACACCTATCAGATGGCACAAGTCTGGGCTGACTGGTACGGCAAAAACCTTAAAACCGGTAACGTCGTCATGCTTGGTGGCAGTGCTGGGGCCAGCTCCTCACAGAATTTCTTTGATGGCTTCAGAGATGGTTTGGCCAAATATCCGGGTCTCAACCTCATCGAGGACAACTACATCGTTACAAACTGGAATCCCGTTGACGCACAAAAGGCGGTCAGTGGTTTGATTGCGAAATATCCGGATATCGATGGCATCGCCACTGACTTTGGCGTGACCGCCACCTCGGTCGTGAAGGCCTACGAGCAGGCCGGACTGGAGGTGCCGGCATTGGCGACCAATGCAAGTAATAACGAGCTGAACTGCAAATACCTCGATAAAAAGTCAAAGGGAGAGGGGTTCTCCTATTTCTCGCTTGACGGCACAACCTCAACAGTGCGCTTTGCTGCGCGTCGTGCGGTTGCCAATTTTCAGGGAACGGAAAATTCAGAACCTCTAAGCGTGATGCCGTTTGTTTACGCGGATAGTGCTGCTGGCATTGATCCTAAATGCAGCAAAGACGCCCCTCTGGATGCGGACCTGTCATCCAGCCTTCCGCCCGAAAAGCTTAATGAAATCTTCGTGAAATAATTCCAGGCGATCAGATAAGGCGATATTTATAAAATATTGCCTTATCTTCCAAACACTAATTCTCATGCTGGTCAGATCTATTTATGGCCATCTGCAGATGAATATAAAACATCCTGCCCAGTCAGAAAATTTTCTCCTCATTTCACCCTGAAAGTTCTGCTAACGCCTGCAACCGGATTCGTAGTTACGAAGCCAGGAGACGCGCAGTAACGATATGAACTCTTCCTTGCAAAGATTTAACAGGATCTCGATATGACGAAACAGAAGCATATAAAACTCAGCGTTCTCGATCTGGCGCCGATCACTGAAGGAAGCACGCCGGCGGAATCCTTGGCTCGGTCGGTGGAGCTTGCACAGTTGGCTGAAGCTCTGGGATACACCCGATACTGGGTTGCGGAACACCACAATATAGTGGATGTTGCCTGCGCCGCCACAGGTATCGTTATCAGCCATATCGCCGCACATACACAGAAAATCCGGGTTGGTTCCGGTGGCATCATGCTGCCTAATCACGCGCCGTACATGGTGGCAGAACAGTTCGGGACCCTGGCGGCTCTGCACCCGGACAGGATTGACCTGGGAGTGGGGCGTGCACCCGGAAGTGACTATGCCACCGCTCGAGCACTGCGGCGTGAGAGCTCTACTCGTGAAGATGAGTTTCCGAGAATGCTGGATGAGCTGCGCCATTTCCTCGCGCCCAGCACACCGAATCAATCCGTAACCGCAATTCCCGGGGCGGGTTCCGATCTGCAACTCTGGCTGCTGGGTTCAAGCCTGTATGGCGCCAGGTTAGCGGCTTATCTGGGGCTCCCTTTCGTGTTTGCAGCACACTTTGCACCGGCCCATATGCAGGAAGCATTGGATAGCTATCGACAGGCTTTCAGGCCTTCGGAGCAGCTGCGGTCGCCCTATGTGGTTGTGTGTGTCAATGCAGTGGTGGCCGAGACACAGGGAGAGGCGGACAAGCTCGCAACAACCGAGTATCAGAAGTTCCTGGGTTTGATCCGTGGCAACCGCTTCCCTCTGCCTGCTCCTGTGCAATCGATGGATAGGCTTTGGGCCGACCATGAAAAAGCACAGGTTCAGCATATGCTGGGTGAATCGATTCACGCTGATCCCATAACAGCAGAAGAGCGTCTAAGGGATTTGATTGACCGGACAGGCGCAGATGAAGTGATGGTCAATTCCTGGATATATGACCACAAAGCCAGGCTGGACTCATACAGGTTTCTCTATAATGCCATAAGAGAAATTAACAAATGATAGTTGGCTGATTTAAAATTAAAAAAACATTGAACGAGATTAATATCTCGTTCAATGAAAAGGCGGGGCGTATGAAATCAGTTTACGATAAATAATTTAAACGATATTTAACGTATTTGCTAGTTTTTATTTACAAGGAAGCTAATTGATTTTTTATGCCGCTCTTGTGGTTTTCTCTACGATTTAAAAATATGAAAAGTGACAAGGTTAATAGTGCAATATTCAATGGGACCACGCTTGGCTCCCCGATAGTGAGGTGGTAACAGATCGCTACTATTTGCTTCGAGGCGCAGCCCAGTGCGGCAATTGCCAAGAGCCTAGGGAGCTTGTGAAGTACAAGGCCGTAAAGAAAAAATCTATGTAAAACAAAGCTGTTAAGCACGAACGGCAAGAGAATTCCCAGGCCGCCAGCGATATCAACAATGCCCAGCGAACGTGTAAACCATACCGGATGACTGCCTGCCCAGGGGAGTACCCGGGCCATTTCGGCAACGGGCATTAGCAGTTCAATAATACCTATAGCAAGAAAGATAGAGGAAACAAGGCCGACTGCTAGCCACAGAGACGTTTTGTATATATTGCGTTGAATATGCTTCTTCCAATAAGCTGACATTATTATCTCCTGATAAACTAAGATTTTCGTTTTAATATCCATTTAATGATTATGGATATTAAATTTCTATTACCAGGAGCGCTCTACTCGGAACGCCAACTTTATTTGCTTGTGCTGGCCAGCCCTGAGGATGGAAATTAAATACGTTACCTTTAAATAAGTTGCTTTGAAGCACGCTGCGTGACTCAGCCGAATAGCTGGTATGTAATACCTGATAGCCGCGTTACAGGAGCTAAAAAGGGGACGGCTGTTTACTAGCCGTACCCCCGTCCGTTGCCATGAACTTGTTCATGGCTTCCTTAAATAATGTTGTCTGTTTCGACAAAGAACGGCGTGATTTCGTCAAGAAATTCCAGTGCGTGTTGCTGAGTGCGCGTCACGATATCACTGGCATAGAGCTTTGCCGCTTCTTCTTTATTCCGGAACCAGAACTCGACAATCCCATCGAACGGCACATCGTCATAATCTGCGCTGTCGGTGCGGGAGTTGTAATAGCGGTCAATGACAAGATTCTGTGTATAGCCCAGTACATTGGGCCACTGGGATACCCACTCAGCGTGTTTGACGAGCCATTCATGGCGGAATTCTTCGGGGGAGATTCCCGGCAGCCGCTTCAGCAGCGTCATACGCTTGATGTAGGGCTGGTCGCCGAGGTTAAGTGGAACGACCGTATGCTTTTCACAAATCGCTAATCGAAGATCATCCAGAAACGCATTTTCATCGGATACGGCATTTGCAAAAGCGCTGGAGTCGATCGCGCTTTTCATCGCTTCCAGACTGTCGAACTGTAGCTCCGAGAAGCCATCTAGATCCCAGCCACCGCGTGTATGATCAATGCCGAAATGCTCTTTATCGGTTACTCGATGCTGGTCGTACTGTTTTAACCCGGGGAATTGAGCCGCCAGAGGTCCATGCGATTTTTTCCAGTGTTCGTTGAACGTGGTTGAGGTCATACCGGCTTTGCGTTTTAGTAGCCCAAAGCGACTTATCATTTTTATTCTCCTGTTTGGATAGTCAGTGGGGGATTTGTCTGCGACAGCCAGGCAGCAGACTTCAGTTGGCTTTGTCGCCAACAAAACGGCGCAACAGCGGCTGACGTTTATCAAGCCAGGCGCCATGACGTTCGGGCCAGGCATCAAACTCGTCTGTATCGCTCAGTGTTCGATAGGCTTCGGCTGGCCAGTAGGGGTTACGCAATGCGGCTCGTCCCACGGCAACTAGATCCGCCTGGCCCGTGGAAATGATTTCATTGGCGTGTTCTGCGCTGACGATCAGTCCAACGGCTTGAGTCGCAATAGCTGCCTGCTCTCGTATTTCTGCTGCGAAGGGCACCTGAAACCCGATGCCGCGGGGGACGTTACTGCGCTTTACCTCTTCAGCTAGCCCCCCGGACGAGCAGTCGATCACATCGATACCGATCGCTTTTAATTCTCGCGCGAGGATGACCGAGTCGTTAAGGTCCCAGCCTCCCTCGACGCCATCAATGCAGGAGAGGCGCACAAAGAGTGGTTTGTCAGAAGGCCAGGCCGCCCTTGTGGCCTGTGCAATTTCAAGCGCGTAGCGCATGCGGTTTTCAAGCGTTCCACCGTATTCATCCTGACGGTGGTTGGCATGAGGCGATAGAAAACTGGCGATGAGATAGCCGTGTCCATAGTGCAACTCGATTGCATCCATACCCGCAGCGTCTGCGCGTAACGCGGCGTCAACAAACTGTTGGCGAATCTCTGACATCTCATCAACGCTAAGCGTGTCGGGGGTGCTCCACTCACTGCTCGCCGCAATGGCGCTGGGGCCGACCCGGCGCCACTTGATGTCGTATTGATTGATCTCTTCAGGGGACAGGGCGTGGCCACCCTCCCACAAAGGTGCGGAAAACGCTTTGCGTCCAGCATGCGCCAGTTGCACCCCCATTAGGGCACCATTGTTATGGGCGAAGTCGGCTAACTTGCGCAGTCCCTCAATATGGTCATCACTCCAGATACCGAGATCCGCGATACCTACTCTGGAGTCGGAAGCGATAGCTGTGCTTTCGGTCCAGACCAGCGCGGCGCCGCCGAGAATGAATTTGCCATAGTGAACCAGGTGCCAGTCCTGAACCTGTCCGTCTATTGCGGCATGCTGGCACATCGGCGAGATAACCATGCGATTTTTAAGTGTCAGACCGCGCATAGAGAAGGGTTGAAGTAATGTACTTGCTGGCTGGTCGCTCATGAATGGATTCCTGCAGTTTTCTTCACGGGGCATCTTATAGGTTTGTTTTTTGCCGTCGCTTCTTGGCGCCGCCCCGAGAGCGTGATGCACCTCGATGCTTGAAGCGTATATGATAATAGCGAATAGATTAAATAATATATAACACGTATTTCAAGCCTAATCGTGAAAGAAGGCACTCTTCAGTTAGGCGACACGCGGTCGAACTATCCAAGGACTTTCGTTTAAAATATTGTTTTTCATGGATAAATCAGTTGGTTCGGTGGTGGCTGTCCGCTGTACTGCATGGCCAGAGATTTCTAACCTGGCGCAAAGCAGCTCTTGCAGGAATTGCTCGAAATACCGGCTTTTGAAGTAACAGGGATTGCGCCAGTTGAGATCGCCGGCGCCCAGAAAGGCTTGTGTTAGTATCGCGCTTGGCAGCAACATCAGTGATCGGACAAGCCTCAAAGCCAGGGCTGTGGCAACCTTGTCAGCAGGTTGTCCTTGGGCCGTATCAATCAAAAGCTTTTTGATTAAGGGGCGGGAAAAGTCCTGCCGTACTATGGAATGAATGATCCGAACATTATCAATAAACTCGAGCTTCTGGATTTTTTCCCTTACCGCTTGTCTATTCTCGAGCAGAGAGTCAGTCAGTCAGTAGCCAAGCCCTATAAGGACCTGTACAGCCTGTCGAGAAACGACTGGCGTGCGATGGCAACGCTGGCACTGTTGCAACCGATAACAGCAACCGATATAGCCAGCTTTACGAAGCTGGAAAAAATGCAGGTCAGCCGTGCTGTTCAGCGTTTGAGGGCTGCAGAGTTGCTGGTTGCCATGCCCGATCCAGAGGATAAACGTGCCATTTATTACCGGCTGTCGGCCAAGGGGACAGAGGTTTACAACGATATTGTGCCGAAGGTGATGGATAAGGAGCGTGACATACTCTCCTGTCTGACGCCTGCTGAACAGTCGACGCTCAAGAACCTGCTCGACAAGGTTGATGTGCATCTCGCGGATCAGGATCGCTGAAGTTGCGAAACGGGCAGGTATCTTTCCCCGTTTCCTGAGGCATCAAGCGGCTTTTCATATGCTACTCCCAGTCGGCGGAGCTTTATCGCACCGCTTTGGCGCAAAGGCCTGTGTGCTTATCCAATGCTATACCGCCTGAACGAGGAGCTTGATCGACACCAGTAACAGACCAGCCTGAATCAGCCTGGAAAACCAGACATCGGCGAGGCGTCTAATCAAAAAGGCGCCGAGAAAGGTGCCCGCCAGTGCTGTCGGGATCAGCCAAAGCGCCAGGGTTAGATCTTCAGCGCTATACGGCCTCAGGTTGGCGTAAGGAATCACCTTTGCCAGATTGATAGCTGCAAACACCACGGCGGTAGTGCCAACGAAAGTCAGTTTCTCCAGGCGCTGAGGGATAACGTAGATCTGGTACGGCGGCGATCCGGCATGAGAGATAAAGCTGGTAAATCCCGCCAAACTTCCCCACAACAGTCCTCTGCCCAGCGTAGGTTGCTTCGGTCTTGTCAGGTAAACCTTGCCGAACCAGGTATGACAACAGAAGGCGATCCCCAGTACGCCAATCAGGATAGAAACTACCTTGTCGGAGATTACTGAGGCCGTAGCCCAGCCGACTGCTACGCCCATTAATCCGGCAGGGATCAGAATTTTCAGGTTGGGCGTGGAAAATGAGCGTCGGTAAAGCCATACGCTGACCATATCGGTAAGTATAAAAATGGGCAGGAGAATGGCGGCTCCCTTGATTGGGGATACCGCCAGCGAAATAACGGGAACGGCGAGCATACCGATCGTCGGCACGCCTCCCTTTGCCATCCCGACGCACATGGCCGCCAGGCATGCGATCAGAAAAGAAGTGCTGCCTAAGTTCTGCAAGATCTCACTGCTTGTTGTCAGTTGCATCTCTGATCCTTCATTGTTCGGGTGATCATTTAGCCCTCCGCCTGCAATCGGTCCTGGTCCACAGGGCCGCTCCAATGTTCAAACTGCTCATGCTTCCGGTCACAGCGCTGGGCCAGGTCGTCAATTAAACACCCTCAGAAAATTATCAAAGCCGCGGCCAGGCACGGCGTCGAATCTTTCGAGTGCCCGCTTTAGCGCCTGTTTCAGTGGGCTCGGGATCACCAGCCATCCTGGCGTCAGGGCCGGGTCGTCTTTGTCTGGACCCGGCAATTCGAGCCGATGAAACCCGCCGAATCTTCAACCTCGCATCTGCAGCCGAGGGAAATTATTGCTTGCAAAGTTCGTTAATGGCAAATACATTCGCAAATAACAAACGACATGCATATGGTTAATGCGTTTCCTAAACGCTGTTATCTCTACCCAATCAGGGCATCAGCTTGCGAGCGACTTGAGGGGCGTTGATAGGGATAAAAGTCGAAAGAAGTGTGCAACAACTCAGCACACTTTCTTGATTCCAGGAGTAGTCAGGTGAAAACAATAAAATACGAATGTGATGTGTTGGTCGTGGGTTCTGGCGCCGGTGGTCTCTCAGCCGCCGTATCGGCAGCCCATAAAGGATTGAAGGTTCTCGTGGTCGAAAAGGAACCGGTGTTTGGCGGCACTACCGCCAGATCCGGTGGCTGGATGTGGATTCCCGGAAATGCACCGGGTCAGCGAGACGGAGTAAACGATTCTGCTGATGCCGCCAGGACCTATCTGAAGCATGAAACGGGTGCTTTTTTCGACGAATCGCGGATCAATGCCTTTTTGGACGCCGGTCCAAAAGCCGTCGACTTTTTCGAGAAAAACACCAGTCTGCAGTTTGATCTTGGCCCGACTTTTTCCGACTACCATCCATTGGTCGAGGGTGGGATGCCGGGTGGGCGTTCCATTGTGGCTAAACCCTTTGATGGCCGTGATCTCGGTAAGGAAATTAAACGCCTGCGTCCGCCGCTGAGGGAAATCACTGTTCTGGGGATGATGATCGGATCAGGCAAGGAGTTGCTGCACTTCTTTAATGCGACAAGATCCGTTATATCCGCCAGCTATGTTGGATTTCTGTTCGCCAAGTTTATGCGCGACGTAACCTTCCATGGTCGCGCCATGCGACTGATGAACGGTAATGCGTTGATCGGAAGGCTGGCAAAGTCCTGCTTTGAAAAAAATGTACCTATCTGGACGCGTTCTCCCGTCGCGAAGCTGATTCGGACAGAGAGTGGCGAGATCCAGGGCGCACTTGTGGATACGACAAAGGGGCGTGTTGAGGTCGTTGCTCGCAGAGGTGTTGTCCTGGCCTGTGGTGGCTTCCCGCAAGACGCAGTACGCAGGAAAAAGCTCTTCAGGCATGCGCCGACTGGCCATGAGCACGCCTCTCCTGCGCCTATGGGCAACACCGGTGATGGTCTGCGTTTGGGCGAGTCGGTCGGTGCCACTGTCAATGAAGATCTGCCTCATCCCGCAGCGTGGGTGCCGATCTCCCGCCCGGTTTGGTCTGACGGAACAACCGGAACATTCCCGCACTTTGTGGATCGCTCAAAGCCAGGAATCATCGCGGTCACCCGTTCGGGTCGTCGCTTTGTCAACGAGTCGAACTCTTACCACGACTTCTGTCAGGCGATGTACGACCGCTGTACGGAAGAGGAGGGCGAAATCTGTGCTTACTTTATCGCCGACCATAAAACCTTCCGCCGTTACGGCCTCGGATTCGCCAAGCCGGCGCCCATGCCTTATCGCAGCCAGTTGAAAACAGGCTACCTGATGCGCGGGAAAACACTGCGTGAACTGGCCGAGCAGATCGGTGCAGATCCGACTCAGCTTGAAGCAACCGTCGCTGAATTTAATAAGCATGCGGTTAACGGTGAAGATCCTGAATTCGGCAAGGGTACCACCGCTTATAACCGTTCCCTGGGTGATCCCGATCACAAGCCGAACCCCTGTGTGGCACCGATACGTAAAGGGCCTTACTACGCAGTCAAGCTGGTCATCGGTGATTTGGGTACGTTTGCCGGTTTGCGCTGCAACGAAAATTCGCAGGTTCTTGATGGTGAAGGTAGCCCAATAAAAGGCCTATACGCAGCAGGGAATGATGCCGCAAGCATTATGGGCGGTAATTACCCCGGCGGCGGAATCACCCTGGGGCCGGCGCTCACCTTTGGCTATATCGCTGCTAACCATATGGCAGGAGTTACACCCTAGTCAGCTGATTCGAGCACTGAGGATTAACTTAACCTCAGTGCTCGATATTAAATCAAATTTATAGATCATCGTTTGTATCTGAATGAATTTTTGGATGTGTGGTTTGAGATTTTAATCAGTTTTAACAGATCTCATGTTTTTAAATGGATCTGTCGTTTCAGAGTTACTGATAAAAATTAAAAAAGGTAAGAAAATGAATAAGAATTCTATGCTGGGTGCCGTTTTTGCTGGAGCAATTGCAGTATCGACTGCAACGGCTGCGAGTGCTCAAAGCTACGATTTACAGAGTACTTTTGGTTTGCATGTCCCCTCGATCGGCAAGAGCCCCGTCCACTGGGCCGAGCGCGTCTCAGAATCGACCGGCGGAAACATCGAGATCAATGTTCACGGAGCGGGTGATTTCGTGCCGCCTTTTGAGGTGTTCGAAGCCGTTAGTATTGGCGCTATTCCTATGGGGTTCGACTGGATGGGGTACTGGTCTGAAAAGATACCTGTCGCTAACCTAATTGGATCTATGCCTTTTGGCCCGACACCGGATATCGCGCTTGCCTGGATGTTCCAGGGCGGTGGTCTGGAGATTATCCAGAAGGCCTATGATCCCTATAACGTTAAAGTGCTCCCGTGTCATCTCGTAGTACCTGAAGCGGGTGGCTGGTTTAATAAAGAGATAAATACTGTTGATGACTTTAAAGGTCTCAACATGCGTATTGCTGGTTTAGGTGGTAAGGCGCTCGCTAAGCTTGGAGCGAATACGCAACTTGTCCCGGCCGGTGAAGTTTATGTTTCACTGGAAACAGGTCGTATCGATGCCACGGAGTTTTCGGCCCCTCAGCTGGATGTGGGTTTCGGCTTTCAAAAAATCGTAAAAAATTATTACTTCCCTGGATGGCATCAGCCCTCTAGCTGGGACACTGTCATCATTAACATGGATGTCTGGAACGGATTTTCAAAGGCTGAGCAGCAGGCAATGGAAAGCTCCTGCAAAGCCAACATCATGGATAACCTGGCAGACCAGATCCAGTCTCAGGCCGCAGCGCTCGATACTATTCGTGCTGCCGGTGTCACCGTCCGCAGATTCCCCGACGATGTCCTCAAAGCGATTAAACAGGCTTCGGTAGAGGTCCTTGAAGACGAGTCCAGGAAAGACCCAATTTTCGCTGAAGCTTATCAGTCGCTCACTGACTACATGGAATCTGTCGGCTACTGGGAAACGTTACAAAGAATGCCCAACTAACCGTTGGAAACGATGGGGAAAGGCGTTCTTCCAGTATTCGGGTGATTATCATGCTGTCAGTTACAAGAAAGATTCGAGATCTCTGTTCGCTTCCGGCCTATATATCCGGTTGGCTCATATTTCCCCTGATAATTATTATCTGTGTTGGGGTTTTAGGTGCGAAGTTTGGCATTAACCAGTTGTTTGATTGGGATAATGAAATTTTTCTGCTGGGTGATGCCCTGACTCTAAATAGTCTTTTGGATTTTCAGTGGTGTATATTTGCGCTGGTAGTGCTTTTTGGTGGTGTTTGTTCCTATATCGATAATCAGCATGTAAAAGTTGATTTGTTTTCAAATGGATTTTCACTAAAAAAGAAAGCAGTTGTTGGCTTGCTGGGCGATCTGTTTTTTCTTACACCGTTTCTATTGATTATTGTCTTCTACGGATCGAAGTTCGCCTATACCTCGTTTTTAAGCGGCGAAGGGTCTACCTATGGCGGTTTGCAGGATCGATGGGTGATAAAAGCCTGTCTTCCTCTATCCGCATCGATTTTTATGATCGCTGTTTTAACCCGAGTGATCGATCGCTTCTTTGAACTGTTTGCAAAGCCTAATGGATCAGTAGGCGGGGTATCCAATGACGATTGAATATATGTTGCCGCTGCTGATGTTGGCTGCATTGATTCTGGGGATTTTTTCAGGCTATCCAGTTGCATTCGTATTGGCAGGTGTTGGGATCATCTTCTCATTTCTGGGCGATGTTCCAATATTGTTTCTGTCCCTGACCATATCCCGCATTTACTCGGGAATACTGACTAACTGGCTGCTGATCGCTATCCCGCTGTTTGTTTTCATGGGGTTGATGCTGGAACGGTCAGGTGTCGCTGAGCGCCTCTTGCGTTCACTCTCCTCGCTCTTTCGTGGCTTTCCCGGCGGGTATGGTTTTGCCGTCGCCATCATTGGTGTTGTGATGGCTGCATCGACCGGCATTATCGGCGCTTCAGTGGTCTTGATGGGGATGATGGCGCTGCCGACCATGCTCGCGAACAACTATAACAAGGGCTTGTCTTCGGGTCTGATCGCTGCCAGCGGCACCCTTGGTATCCTCATACCGCCCAGCATTATGCTGATTGTTCTTGGGGATCAGTTGCGCGTCTCTGTCGGCGATCTGTTTATGGCAGCAATGGGGCCAGGTATTTTGCTGGGAGCGCTGTACCTGCTGGTAATCCTGCTAGTGGCGATCTTTCAGCCGGAAAAAATGCCTTCCGAGCACTCTGTCAGTCATGAACCTGTATTGAGTCGCATTAAAACCCTGGTATTTGATTTGGCTGCGCCGATGGCGCTCATCGGGACGGTACTGGGAACAATTGTCGCGGGTGTAGCCACGCCTACGGAATCCGCAGCAATCGGTGCTCTTGGCGCGACGTTATTTGCGCTTTTCGGTAAAAGGCTGAGTAGAAAAATTCTGTCAGAAACCTTCATGCAAACCACGAAAACGACCGCAATGATTGTTTTCGTGATGATGGGAGCCACTGTGTTTAGCGTTGTATTTCGCAAGCTCGGTGGTGATGCAATGATCGCCGATGCCTTTCATCTTGATGGTGCCGGACCCTATTACGTGCTTGGCATGATTATGCTGCTGGTATTTATTCTCGGCTTTTTCATGGAATGGGTCGAGATTGTGCTTGTTGTCGTGCCGATTGTAGCTCCCATTATTGCCAAACTAAATTTTGGCATTCCGCCAGAGCAAACACTTATCTGGTTTGCGATAGCGCTCTCAGTAAACTTGCAGAGCTCATTTTTGACGCCTCCTTTTGGCTACGCACTTTTCTATCTGAAGGGTGTTTCTCCGCCAGAAGTGAAAATGACCGATATCTATAAAGGCGTGATCCCGTTCGTACTCATCCAATTAATGGTATTGCTTGGTGTTTTGGTTTTCCCTCAGTTAGCTCTTTGGCTACCAAATTATCTAAGCAGTTAAAAACGTATACAAGATTTAAAAAGTACAGGCACCTATAAGTGAAATTATAGGTTGGTGTATCGACCCTACTGGTAATAACTAAAAAACAGGTGAATTAATCATGGCTAAAAAACCTTTTGCATCATCAGCAGATCTGGGCGAAAAGAAAGAGACCCTCGAGGTACTGGCTGAGGGTGTGTACGCCCTGACCGCTGAAGGCGACCCCAATGTCGGCGCGATCGAAGCGGAAGACTTCATCATCGCTTTCGAGGCCCGCGCGACACCTAAGGCCGGCAGTGACTGGCTGGAGATGCTGCGCGAGCATACCGACAAGCCTGTCAAATATCTGGTGCTTTCCCATTACCACGCGGTACGCGTTCTGGGTGCTGCAGCATTCAATGCGGAAAGTATTATTGCCCACGAAAAGACCAAGTTCCTGGTAGAGGAGCGGGGCATGGAGGATTGGCACAGCGAGTATGGCCGCATGCCCCGCCTGTTCCGTGACCCTGACAGCATCCCTGGTCTGACCCACCCGGATATTGTCTTCAACGACCGTCTTGAGATTCCGCTCGGCGGGGATCGCGGCAGCCTGGTGCTCGAATATTGTGGTCGCGGCCACACGGCCGGTGACATTGTCGCCTGGCTGCCCAAGCAGAAAATCCTTTTCGCGGGCGACCTGGTAGAAGCCGCAGCTGCCTTGTACACCGGTGATGCATTCCATTTTGATTGGTCCACCAACACCTTGGATAAAGTGAAGAGCCTGGGAGCGGAGGTTCTCGTCGGCGGACGCGGCGCGGTGGTACACGGCCGTGAAAATGTTGACGCGGCTATCGAGCAGACCCGCGGATTCCTGAACGGTATGAAAGAGAAAGTCGGTGAGGTTTATAACCGCGGCGGCACAGTGAAAGAGGCGTTCGAAGCGACGCACGCGCATTTGGCTCCGCAATATGGCATGTGGCCGATCTTCGAACACTGCCTGCCGTTTGATGTTCAGCGTATCTGGGACGAGTTCGAGGGTATCGACTGGCCGCGGGTTTGGACAGCCGAACGAGATCAGGAAGTCTGGGATAAGTTGCAGGGCTGATTAGCCTGGAGCAGTTGGCTGGTGCTCCTTCTGGGGGCGCTGGCCAGCTCTCAGGTGTGGCCTTTTTGCAGCGCTATGAATAGAAGCAAAAAGGCCAGGTCAGGACTTGAGTTTAGTAACATGTGTTACTATCATGATCGGTAATGGTAACGTTTGTTACTAAATTATGTCCCGAATAAGAATTAAGACCGGAGTGATTAATGATCAACATCAAGCAGATCCATCATGTGGCTTATCGTTGCAAAGATGCGAAAGAGACCGTCGAGTTCTACCAGAAGATGCTGAACATGGATTTTCTCGTCGCGATTGCAGAAGACAGAGTGCCCTCCACAAAAGCGCCGGACCCGTACATGCATCTTTTCCTGGACGCTGGTCAGGGCAACATCCTGGCGTTTTTTGAACTGCCTAATTCACCTGAAATGGGCCGTGATGAGAATACGCCGGAATGGGTTCAGCACATCGCATTTGAAGTCGAGGACAAGGAAGCGCTGCTGGAAGCTAAAGCTGAGCTGGAAGGCAAAGGGCTGGACGTACTCGGCATCACCAATCACGGCATTATCCACTCCATCTATTTCTTCGACCCGAATGGCCACCGCATCGAGCTGACCTACAAGACCGGTACTCCCGAGCAGATGAAGCAGCTTAAAGAGGTCGCGCCGGCAATGCTGGCAGAGTGGTCTCTCACCAAAAAAGCCCCCACACATGCGGCATGGCTGCACGAAACTGAGTTCACCGACTGATCAACAGGGCAGGGGGGCCTTGAGCAGGTTCCCTGCACCTTTTCATTGAAAATCGAACGGGTAGTTAAAATAATGATTAGCTTGAATGAAACCCATGACATCGGATTAACCAGCTGGGTTAGTTCGGCAAATGAACCCAACAACGACTTCCCCATACAAAATCTGCCGTTCGCCGTATTCAGACGCAAAGGCAGCGGCGAGGCGTTCCGCGGCGGGGTTGCCATCGGTGACCAGGTAATCGATCTCAAGGCCCTTAATGCCACGGGCCTGTTCTCTGGGCTGGTTGCCGAAGCGTTGCAGGCCTGCAGTAGCGATAGCCTGAACCGGTTCATGTCGATGGGCGCAGAGGCCTGGTCGGCACTGCGTCTGCAGCTGTCGCGCGCATTGCGTGAAGGTTCTGAAGAGGAAGCGAGCTTGGCGTCCTGCCTGGTGCCCCAGGCTGAGGTTGAATACAGCCTTCCCTGTCATATCGGAGACTACACCGACTTTTATACATCGGTGTACCACGCTACCAGTGTGGGCTCCCTGTTCCGGCCCGATAACCCTTTGCTTCCGAACTATAAATGGGTGCCTATCGGTTACCATGGCCGCTCCTCGTCGATACAGGTTTCCGGACATGAGTTCCGCCGTCCTCAGGGCCAGACGAAAGCCCCTGACGCTGCAGAACCAAGTTTTGGTCCCTGCCGCCGACTCGATTATGAACTGGAAGTGGGCATCTATATCGGGGCCGGTAATGATTTGGGCGAACCGATCGGTCTGGATAAAGCAGATCAGCACGTTTTCGGGCTATGTCTTTTCAATGACTGGTCAGCGCGTGATATCCAGGCCTGGGAATATCAGCCGCTGGGGCCATTCCTGTCCAAGAGCTTTGCGTCTACCGTTTCTCCCTGGATCGTAACCATGGAAGCACTGGCTCCCTACCAGACGGAGTGGACTCGTGATGCCGCAGATCCTCAGCCATTACCCTATCTGGATTCCGAGACCAACCGCGCGTCCGGGGGAATGGATATGGCCCTGGAAGTGTACCTGGAAACAGATGCGATGCGCTCTGCCAACCTGCCTGCCCACAAACTGTGTGAAACTAACTTTCGTCATTCTTACTGGAGCATCGGGCAGATGGTTGCCCATCACACGGTAAACGGATGCAACCTGCAGCCAGGAGACTTCTTCGGTAGTGGCACCCAGTCCGGACCTTCCCAGGAAGAGGCAGGGTCGCTGTTAGAGCTGAGTCGTGGCGGGAAAGAACCGATTTCACTGCCCAACGGAGAAGTGCGCACCTTTCTGGAAGACGGCGATAGCGTGATTATGAAAGGGTTTTGCCAGCGTCCAGGCGCCGCGCGCATTGGCTTTGGTGAAGCGACCGCTAAGGTGCTACCCGCAAAATAAAGCGACGTTGAGCGTCGGTTTAAGGGTAACGCTTTAGTGAGGCAGTTGAGGCCCAGTTCAACAGGGCCTCTCATTTCGCTTGTAGAGATGCCGGGAACAATAAAGATGACCGCAGAATTAGACTTGTACACCTATTGGCGATCCTCCGCTGCCTATCGTGTACGCATAGCATTAAACCTGAAGAAGATCCCCTATAACGCAAAAACCGTCAGCCTTATTGCCGACGGTGGCGAGCAAAAACTGCCTGAATATGCGCGTATCAATCCGCAGAAGCTGGTGCCGTCACTGGTGCAGGGTGAACAGATCCTGACGCAGTCAATGGCCATTCTCGAGTACCTGGACGAGGTTTATCCGCATGTGCCGCTGCTGCCGGAAACTGCCCTGGAGAGGGCACGAGTGCGTTCGCTGGCACAGGTGATCGCCTGCGATATACATCCGGTCAATAACCTGCGCGTGCTTCAATATCTTGGTAAAGAGCTGAACGTCGACAAGGCGGCACGCGACACCTGGTATCGACACTGGATTACCGAAGGGTTCACGGCCCTTGAGACTCTTCTCAATGGCGCTGAAGAGACCGGTAAGTATTGCCACAGCGATACGCCTACGATTGCGGACATCGCGCTGATACCGCAGATCTATAATGCACGCCGTTTCGATGTTGACCTGACAGCTTTCCCGACACTGCTGCGTATCGAGGCCGCGTGTAATAGGCTGGAGGCTTTTATTGAAGCCGCCCCTGAACAACAGCCGGATGCGGTTCAATAAACCTGGATCTTGGCGGTCAGCGATGCGGTATCTGGCCTCCCCAAGGCGGGCTGTTCCGTCGCTGCTGACTGGATTCACCTTTGCTGGTTTTCTCGTCTGACTTTGCGTAGCTGAAACCGACCCAGCATGCAGGCAGCGGCGGCAGGTTGCTCTGGGAATCTGTGCCTGTCTTGCGCAACTTAGCTCAGTTATCCAGAAGCTAAAAAGCCCCCACCCGATAACGGGCAGGGGAGGTGCCATGGAAAGTGTTTAGCTAAGTGTCTGTGATCTGCTTGTCGCTCGGTATCTGTTGCCTAGTATTAGGTTCCGGGCAGTTAGCCGGCGATAGCACGCATCATGATAAACAGGATTGACGGGCCCAGCAGGCAGCCCAGCGCGGTGTAGAACGCGGCGGTGAGGCAGCCATAAGGGACAAGCTTAGGATCGGTGGCGGCAAGGCCCGCGGCAACGCCGCTGGAGGTACCCATCAGACCGCCGAAGATAACCGCGGTACGCGGGGAGTTCAGGCCGATCATCGGTGCCACGAACGGTGTGGCGATCATGACCAGGATCGATTTCACCAGGCCGGCAGCGATGGAAAGCGCCATCACTTCAGAGCTTGCACCCAGGGCCGCGCCGGTGACGGGGCCTACGATATAGGTCACGGTGCCGGCACCGATGGTGGTGAGGCTCACCGCATCGGTGTAACCGAATGCCATGGCCACGGCCACGCCGGCAAAGAAGGAGGAGAAGATCCCCATCACCAGGGCGATCACACCGGTCATACCGGCTCGTTTCAGCTCGTCGATATTTACTCCGAAGCCGGTGGCGACGATGGCGAAGTCACGCAGCATGGAGCCGCCCAACAGACCGATCCCTGACAGCAGTGGAATATCGACCACACCTTTCTCGCCGCCGGTAAAGGCGCCGCCGAAGTAGGCCATGGTCAGGCCGAGCAGGATCGCAATCGCCGAGCCATGGATACGGCCCTTGGTGAAGCGTCCGGAGATCCAGTAGGAGAACCACATGGTGACGCCGATAACGGCGAAGCCAGCGACCAGATTATATTTGTCGGTAGTGTGGAGTAGTGATTCGTACATGCTGTCACCTTAAGCGCTGGTTGCCGGAGAGGCGTTTTTCTCGTTTTCTTCAGCCTTGTCCGCACCGATGCGAGCCAGCATCGGAACCAGTGCAAAGCCACATGCGACAGCTGCGATACCTGCGGTAATCGCCATCGGACCGCCGGTCAGAGCGCCCATGACGTTCTGCTTGGCCGCCATGGCAACAACGACGGGAATATAGATGGCGCTCCAGAACTCAACGCCCTGTTCGGTCTTCATGTCGATAAGACCGCGTTTGCTGAGGTAACTGCCTGCGAGAATCAGCAGGATCATAGCGATACCGACGCCGCCCACGTTGGCGGGTACGCCGATCAGTGTGCCGAGAATTTTGCCTGCGGTGATGCCTGTCAGTGTGCACACCGACAGCAGTGTGACTCCGTAGATGATCATAATGTGTACTCCAGATTATTTATTTGTATTTTTACTGGGTTAAGCGCGTGTACGGTCCCCTGATTTTTGAGGGGTTAAAGGTTTTAAGTTCAATAGGTTAGTGTTGCCCCTTCGCTCTAGTGTGTTGTAATTCGGGTTAAATGAATAGCCTTAGTTGATCTCCGATTGCAGCGCTTTGCAGATGCCGCCCGGCAGTACCCGCCGGAACAGTCCGGTGAGGGAATTACCGGGTGGCATCTCGATTACCCGCTCCAGCCCCCGCTCTGCCAGCATCTGGCAGCTATCCTGCCAGTGGGTCTGCAGCGCCATGTTTTGCGCCAGGTCCCGACATATATCCTCTACCGAGCGCAGGACACGGGCACGTGTCGCGCTGACATAGCGGCAGCTGGAACTGCTGAGCTGAACCTCTGCAAAGGCAGCCTCCAGTTCTTGCGCCTGCTCACTGAGTAGCTCGCAGTGAGAGGGCACGGGGACATCCAGCATCTGGCCCGCGCAGGGCACGCTGGCTTTCAGTTGCTCGACCGATTCGAGCAGCGCAGCGCGCTCGCCGGCCAGGACAAACTGCTGCTCCGCATTCAGGTTGGCGAGAAACACCTCCCGACCCTGTTCGCGCTGTTTGTTGATGACCTTCTCGATGGCGGAGCGTGATGCGCCGGTCAGTGCCAGCATGCCGTAGCCGCTGGGGTACGCCTGCTGCATCAGCTGTCCTCGCAGTGCTACCAGGCGCAGTGCATCGCTGAAGTTAAGTATTCCGGCGACGACAGCGGCGGGATAGGCGCCGATCGACAGGCCAAGAACAAAATCAGGTTTACAGGACTGCTGCTTCAGGTGTTCGCCCCAGGTCACGCCGCTGATCAGCAGCGACAACTGCACGTTACGGGTATCTTTTAGCGCCTCGGCGGTATCCAGGGTATGAATGGCCTGGCCAAGTACGGATTCCGCCTCGTGTACGCGAGCCGCAGCCGCTTCAGTTTTTGGCAGCTGTGTCAGCATGCCGCTGCGCTGGGCACCTTGGCCGGGGAAGGTGAAAGCGGTCAGCATGGCTTTACTCCTTCATCGCTTGAGACGCGAACATCTGCCCAGGGAGTCGCGGTAAGGCGCGGGCCAGTATTGGTTTTCTGCAGCACTTGCGCTGAAGAACCGGCCCATTCCGCCAATGCGATAGCGCCCCAAGGTGTCTCCAGCTGGATATCCACACGGCAATGGGTTGTTCCGATCATCTGTATCAGCGTTGCAGCCTGTTCCCGGCTGATCGGGTTTGGCGCATCGATCACCAGATCAAGATCGCTTTCGGGGTGCAGCTGAGCTTCACCGGTGGCGAACTCGTAGCCAAGGCTGCCGGTAACGCCCCAGCGCAGTAGATGGCCGTTCAGCAGTGTTGCCAACCGGCAGAGCGTCATCAGCACCGGATGGCTGTCGCGCTCGGCGTGATTGAGCCAGGGTTTCGTGTCGGCCAGGCTATAGGGATTCACCTGTTTATCGATGCCGTTAATCGGCGCCAGTGCGGCCTGGCGCTCGGCCTTGGTTTTGCCCCTGATGCCAACCGGAATCCAGCCATAATCGGCATTCGCCCTGCGCACAACCACCGGACCGCTACCGCTGACCACCCAGTCGGGCAGTTCGGTACCGGGAAGAGGCGCGCGCAGATGCCCGCGCTCTATCCAGATGAGGTCGTGCGCACGGCAGTTCATCAGGCCTCCCACTGAGCGCGCAGCTGCTCACGGACGAGGCGCGATGCACCTCGGTTGGTGCCGTTTAAACGACGTTCCAGTCCGGTGTCGCCGGGCTGAATATCGTTAAGAGCCTCGGCAAGTACCGTGCGTACCTTGTCGAGATCGCTGGCGCTGGGGGACTCGGCCGACTCCACTTCGAGCAGTGATTCCAGCAACCCGAGGGATGCGTAACTCTCCAGGTCATAGGCCATGGGCGGGATATCCGCGGCCAGTTTATCCAGCTCCTCTTCGGTGCGCAGGGTTACCCGCGCGGCGGCGGCCTTGCCCATGGCATGGACCTGAACGCCGCTGTCGGCGAGGGCAAAGATGCGGTTCGCCTGGTAGCCGTGGGCGAGGAAAGCGCCGGACATCGCCTTGCCGACCAGCAGCGCGATGACCGGGTGGCCCGCCTGGCGAGCCCGGGCGTAGGCGCTGACGGCAGCGGCCAGCGCCTGATGAATCCCCAGCGCTTCTTCGCGGCGGCCATAGGCCTGGCTGGGAACATCGACAATCGCAATCAGGGCGCGTTTGTGCGGGTTATCCGCATCTGTCTTGATCGCCTCATCGATGGCGGCGGCGAGTCCGTAACCCTCAAGCAGGCCGACCTCACCACGGGTTGCGCGTGGGAAGTGGTTTTCGACGTCGGGCTTAACCAGCAGCACACGACAGGCGCGTCCGGCCAGTTCGCCATCGGCGATCCGCAGGGACGGCACCGCGGCGTTAACAGAGTCCATGCTGGCGGTCAGCCCGTCGAACCACTGGCTGCCGCGTTGACTGATCGGTTTCATCTGGGCGTTCATGCGGTTTTCCCCTCTGTCAGTGCCTGACGGGCGCGTTGTGCGTCGATCTGCTCGCGGGTATCAAACTGCTGCAGGCGGGTTAAAGGTGCACTGATATCGTCGCTGCGGTGCAGGGCAGGAACACCCTGGCCGAGGCAGTCGCGTACGCTGGTGGATAGGGCGCTGACATCGTCATCGACAAAGGCATCGACCAGGCCGCTGGCAAAACGCTGGGTGCCGCCGGTCAGGCCCCAGATAAGGCCGCGGTCACGGGAGTCATACTCCTCGACGCCGGCTTCCTGCTCTATAACCTGGGGGCCGTTAAGACCCAGACGACCTTCGCGGGTGATGATCAGGTAGCTGCACAAACCAGCGGTAATCGACATGCCGCCGAAGCAGCCCACCGGGCCTGTGACCACGGCGATCACCGGCTGGTACTGGCGCAGTTCAACGATGGCTGACTGGATCTCGGCGATGGCGGCGAGCCCCAGGTTGGCTTCCTGCAGGCGCACACCGCCGGTTTCCAGCATCAGTACCGCTGCGGTGGGGTTGCCCTTGCGGTTCTCTTCTATGGCCAGTTCCAGCAGGCCGGCGATTTTCGCACCGCCCACCTCGCCAAGGCTGCCGCCCTGAAATCCGCCCTCAATAGCGGCAACGACCACCGCTTTGTTATCCAGCTTGCCGCGGGCGATAACCACGCCATCGTCAAACTGCGGCACGATCCCCTGTTTTTCCAGCCAGGGAGAGGTCAGGCGATCAAAAGGTGTGAGCAGCTCTCGCATGCTGCCGTTATCGAGCAACGACTCGATCCGCTTGCGTGCGCTCAGGTCGATAAAGCCGCCCTCGTAGTTTCCATGAAAGTTGGCGTTAAGTTCACTCATGCTTGAGCCTCCATCGCAGATGCCAGTTCGATCGCCTGTTCGATACGCAGTCGGATGACGCCGGGCGTGGCAGCAAAATCGTGAATGTCCATGCGCATGGCGGGCAGGGCGATGCGCGCCTCGATCTGCTCGATCACCTGACGCCAGCGGATCTCGCTGCCCGGTGTTGAGGTCTGGATATGGATCTCGGCCTGAGAGCCCTGAAGCGGCTCAACCATGACCTCGAGATCGCCGGAGCCCACATAGCCCACCAGCGCTGGCTGGATCCGGGCCGCCTGGGCGGGGCGGGTAAATTGCAGGGTTTCCATCGTTGTTCTCCTTCTTATTGGATGGCGTCGGCAAAGAGACGGTCTACCAGCAGCGTGGCGGCCAGCAGATCGGCGGCCCCGCCTGCGGAGGCGTTGAGGTGCAGCAAACGCGCTTCCAGCTGTGCCAGGGCGCGACGGCCGGCAAAGCTGCCGCAACCACCTGCTTCCAGCACCGCGGCGGCTCCCTGTTGCATCGCGTCCAGCCCGGCCAGACCCGCCCGTGACAGCACGCAGGTGTCGGTGAGCGCGGTCATGATCGACAGCAGGGCATTAAGCCGCGCCACCGATTCGACGTCGCCGTTGCTGCGGCTCTGGCGCAGGGTCGGCAGGCTCAGCTGGCGCAGGTGCGGGAAGCCCTGCTGCGCCTGTTCGCGGGCGCCTGGAAGGCGAAACTCACGAGCCACCCTCTCGCCGTTACTGGGTGCTTTGGCCCTGGGGGCCGCAGGATCATCCAGCCGTGCCAGCTGAGCGGTGCGATCAAACAGATCGGCTTCGCAGTCGCTGGCCGTGGCTGCGGCGGTAACCAGCAGTCCCAGGGCCCAGATAGCGCCGCGGTGGGTGTTGATACCGCCGGTCACGCTGAGCATCTCCGCTTCCGCTTCGCGACCGAGCTGGCCGATGCTCTGGCGCAGTTCGAAATCGCACTCCAGCGTCAGTGCGGCTTTCGCCATCCGGGTGAACCAGGGCTCCAGGCAGCGGGCGGAGCTGAGCATCAGCGCCAGGTTCATATCGCTGTGGGCACCGTCGCCACGGCTATCCACCAGTGCGGGTTTGGGGCTTAGTCGTGCTTCCTGCTCCAGTGCCCAGGTCGCCATCTCGCCGAGATAGGCAGCCTGAGATTCGAGAGCGTCGCTATAGCGCTTCTCTGTCAGCATCATGGCTTACCAGCTCCTGAATTTGGCGGGCGGCTCGTAGAGTCCGCCGGACCAGCGTTCCAGTTCACCGATGCTGCGGGCGGCCAGCAGGTCGCGGCTGGCATCGCTGCGGCGGATACCCAGATCTTCCGGGTAGGCCACCAGCCCTTCAGCACGCAGTTGCGCAGTTACGGCCGGATCGCGTTTCAGGCCGATCGGCGTGACACCGGCGACGGCGGCGATCATGGCGCGACGCTGCTCCAGTGATTGGGCCTTGTAGAGATAGGCGATCCCTTCTTCGGTGAGCACGTGGGTAACATCGCTGGCGTAGATCATCACCGGAGCCAGCGGCATCTGGTAATCGCGGGCCATGGCCAGGGCGTCAAGTTCTTCAACCAGGGTCGGTTTGGCGCTGTCCTGGAAGGTTTCCACCATCTGCACCACCAGCTTGCGGCCCTTGCTGAGCAGGTGGTCGTCCGGCTTCATATCGAGCCAGGCCGGTGATGAGTGGCGACGGCCACCGCAGTCATGGCCCATATTCGGTGCGCCACCAAAACCGGCCAGGCGGCCGCGGGTAACGGTGGAGGAGTTGCCATCGCCATCCACCTGCAGGGTGGAGCCGATAAACATATCGACCGCGTACTGGCCGGCCAGCTGGCAGAAGGCGCGGTTGGAGCGCAGTGAGCCGTCCTTACCGGTAAAGAACACATCCGGGCGCGCCGCCACGTAGTTCTCCATCCCCAGCTCGGTGCCGAAGCAGTGCACGCTCTCAACCCAGCCGCTCTCGATGGCGGGGATCAGTGTGGGATGCGGGTTCAGCGCCCAGTGGCGGCAGATCTTGCCTTTAAGGCCAAGCGATTCGCCGTAGGTGGGCAGCAGCAGCTCGATGGCAGCGGTATTAAAGCCGATACCGTGGTTAAGCGACTGCACCTGGTGACGTTCATAGATGCCGCGGATCGCCATCATCCCCATCAGCACATGCACGTCGGTGATCAGGCGCGGATCGCGGGTAAACAGTGGCTCGATAAAGAACGGCTGGTCAGCCTCGACGATGTAATCCACCCAGGAAGCGGGGATATCGACGCGGGGCAGGTCGGAGACGTCATCGACAATCTCATTGACCTGGAACACCACGATACCGTCACGGAACGCGGCGGCCTCCGCCAGCGCCGGGGTGTCTTCTGTGCTGGGGCCGGTGTAGATGTTGCCTTCTCGGTCCGCCTTGAAACCTGCCAGCAGGGCAACACGGGGATTAAGGTCAACGAACAGGCGGGCGTAGAGCTCGATATAAGTGTGAATCGCGCCGACCTCGAGCAGACCATCTTCCATCAGCTGACCGATACGCAGGCTCTGCGGGCCGGAGAAAGAGAAGTCCAGTTTGCGGGCGACGCCGTTTTCGAACAGGTCCAGGTGCTCGGGACGGCCGACGCTGGGCATCACCATGTGCAGGTTGTTGATCACATCCGGGTTCAGGGCGCCCAGAGAGCGGGAGAGAAAATCCGCCTGTTTCTGGTTGTTGCCTTCGAGAACCACCTTGTCGCCTGATCTCAGCAGCCGCTCAAGTGCGGCTTGAATGGAATCGGTGGGGATGATGGGACCGTCGGCTATGCCTTCGAGGCTGGCCATGCGGCGCTGCTTGTCCTGGCGGCGGCTCTGCCAGTTGATCGAGGGTTCCGCGGGAGCGTTCATGGGATATCCTCAGCTTGTGTTGTTATTGTTGTTACCCACCATAAAAGCCCCTCAAGCGACCATCAATTAAGTCCATTGACGGACCATTACTCTGAGGGTAATGATTGTGATGGGCCTACAAGCCCAGCCAATAAGAAGGATAAGAACGTGCTTGATGACACCTTTACGCTGAAGAAACTTGAGATATTTCTGGCCTTTATGAAGGCCGGAACCCTGGCCGATACGGCGGAAAATCTGGGCATGAGCACCGTCAGTGTGCACCGTGCCATTCACTCGCTGGAGGAGAGCCTCAAGTGCTCCCTGTTCCGTCAGGAGGGGCGACTGCTGGTGCCATTACCGAGTGCGCTGGTGCTTGAGGAAAGGGTACAGAGCATCGTTGCGTCGCTGGATGATGCGGTCAAAGTGACCCGCGAAACGGCGGGCATCTACTCCAATAAGTTCAAGCTCGGCGCGCTCTATTCGCTGACGTTGAACACTGTGCCGCGACTGATCGCCGGGATGAAACTACGCAAGGGCGATCTCAATATCGAACTGACCCTGGACTCCAACGAGGTGCTGTTTCGCAAACTCAAATCCGTTGAGCTGGATGCGGCGCTGGTCGCTCTGGAGTCTGGTTTTCGAGACGACGACTTTACCTGTCTGCCGCTGTTCAATGATGAGGTGCTGCTGGCGGTGCCTGCCGATTCCGACCTGAGCGACGCCGAGCCGCTGGATCTGTCGGAGTTTCGCGAGCAGACCTTCGTTAC
The DNA here is from genome assembly GCF_900108065.1 of Marinobacterium lutimaris. Classification (GTDB taxonomy): domain Bacteria; phylum Pseudomonadota; class Gammaproteobacteria; order Pseudomonadales; family Balneatricaceae; genus Marinobacterium_D; species Marinobacterium_D lutimaris. The sequence continues at coordinate 641,410 of NZ_FNVQ01000001.1, forward strand.
CTTGAAGAAAGGCTTCGCCACTTCTCGGGACAGTTATCGCGCGTTTGAGCGGGCGGGGTTTGAGCCCAACGTGGTGATGGAGGTGAGCGATATTTTCTCGTTGATCAGCATGGTCAGTGCTGGTGTCGGCTATGCGCTGCTGCCACGTCGTGTTGAAGCGGTGTTCGAGAACAAGATCCGCCTGCTGCCACTGAAGGGGATGGAGGATATCCGCCAGAGCATCTCCATGGTTTGCCTGGCTAACCGTGAGCGTGACCCGCGTATACTCTCCTGCATCGCGGAGTGCCGGGCCTATTCAAGAGAGCTCTGAGGTGCTGCTGGGGCGCTGCAGCGGGGGCTGATGAGTTGCTGTAAGGGCTTGTTTCAGGCTGTTGCAAAGCGCCGTTCCAGCTTCACAAACAACCCATCCAGCAGCATCGCCATCAGTGCCACGATCAGGCCGCCGTGCAGCACGAACGCAAGGTTGTCGGTGAGGATGCCGGCGATGATCACTTCACCCAGCCCCTTGGCCGCCACCGTTGAACCGATGGTGGCGGTGCCGATACTGATGATCACCGACAGGCGGATACCGGTGATGATCAGTGGCAGTGCCAGCGGCAGCTCTACCTGCCAGAAACGCTGCAGCGGCGACATACCCAGCCCGCGAGCCGCATCCTTGACGGTGGTCGGAACCGAGCCTAAACCGGCGAGCGTATTCTCGAAGATCGGTAACAGGCCATAAAGGAACAGGGCGATCAGCGTAGGCCAGGAGCCAAAACCCACCGCGGGCACCGCCAGGGCAAGCACGGCGACCGGTGGCAGGGTCTGGCCCAGGTTCGCCAGTGAGCGTGCCAGCGGCAGAAAATCCGCGCCGGCGGGTCGGCTGACAAAGAGGGCGGCCAGAATGGCGATCACTGCGGCGGTGGAGATGGCGATCAGCACCAGCAGCAGGTGCCAGCCCACCAGATCGATAAAGCTGTTGCGGGCGTAGATCGCCGGGGCGTTTTCCGGGGCCAACGGACGCAGCAGCGGCTCCAGGCTGTCGGCGCCCAGCGTCAGGTAGAGCAGCAGGCAGAGAATCACCAGGCTGCCGCCCCAGTTACGTAACTGCTGTTGAAACTTCATTCCGGTCTCTGCCCCAGGCTGAGCAGGCGTTCCATGCTGATCGCGCCGCAGGTATCGCCATTTTCACCGGTGACGCGCAGTACCGGGCTCTGCTGCCAGATCTGTCGGGCCAGGGCATCGCGCAGTGTTGCGCTTGCTTCAATGCTGGGGGTTGCCGCATTCAGTTCAAAACACTCCGCGGGTTCCATCAGATCGCTAATGCTGCGCAGCGAAAGCAGGCGCAGCGCCCGCTCTTCGCCACCCACCAGGTTGCTGACAAAACCTTCCCGCGGATTGCGCAGCAGCTCCTCCGGTGTGGCCTGCTGCAGCAGTTTGCCTCCGTCCATCACCGCGATGCGGTCGGCCAGTCGGATTGCTTCCTCGATATCGTGGGTGACCAGGATAATCGTGATCCCCAGCAGCTTCTGGATCTGTTTCAGCTCCAGCTGCAGACGTTCGCGGGTGAGCGGATCGAGAGCGCCAAAGGGCTCATCCATCAACATCAGATCCGGCTTGGCGGCCAGAGCGCGGGCCACGCCGATCCGCTGCTGTTCGCCGCCGGAGAGTCGGCTGGGCTTGCGGTGGGCGAAGCTGTCGAAATCCATCTTCAGCAGGTCGAGAAGCTCATGCACGCGGGCGTCGATCTGTTCGCTGCTCCAGCCCAGTAGCCGCGGCACGGTGGCGATGTTTTCGTAGACGCTGCGGTGGGGGAAGAGGCCCACGCCCTGGATCGCATAGCCGATCTTGCGGCGCAGCTGTTCCGGCGGCTGGTTGCGGATATCCTCGCCATCGATCAGTACGGTACCGCTGCTCGGCTCGATCAGCCGGTTGATCATCTTCAGCGTGGTGGACTTGCCGCAGCCGGAGGTACCGATCAGCGCGCAGATCTCGCCGGTCTCAACTTTGAGATTGAGATTGTCCACCGCTTTATGGTCGCCGAAGCTGCGTGTGAGGTTGTTAAGCTCGATCATCGGGTCTCTCTTTGCGTCAGCGCAATCAGGGTGTCGATCGCCATGGCCGCGATAAACGCCAGCAGGATGGTAGGCAGGGTGCCCAGCAGCACCAGATCCGTTGCGGTCTGCCCCAGTCCCTGGAAAATGTAGGTGCCGTAACCGCCGCCGCCGATCAGCCCGGCCACGGCAACCAGGCCGATATTCATCGTCAGTACGATACGCAGGCCCGACAGCATCACCGGCAGCGCCAGTGGCAGCTCCACCTGCCAGAGCCGCTGGCGCCGGCTCATACCCATCCCTTTGGCGGCCTGCAATACGGCCGGGTCCAAGCCATCGAAACCGGCGGCGGTATTGCTGACAATCGGCAGCAGCGAATAGAGAAACAGTGCCAGCAGCGCAGGCGCGGCGCCTATGCCACGGATACCGAACTCCGACAGTAGCGGGAAGGATGTAGCCAGCAGGCTCAGCGGAATCATTAGCAGGCCAAACATCGCCAGGCTCGGAATCGTCTGCAACAGGCTGAGTACCGGCAGTATGGCGGCCCTTACGCGGGGTGAACGATGGCAGCGAATACCGAGCGGCACGCCGATCAACAGTGCCGGCAGGATGCTGCCCGCCACCAATACCAGGTGGCGTCCTCCCTGTTGCCAGAACCGCTCCTGGTTGTGGTACTCCAGCATCAGTGAGATCTGATCCCAGAGCCCGCTGGCGAGCAGGGCAAAGATCGCGCCCAGATAGATAGCAACCAGGGCAAGGCGTGGTAACGGCGCCATCTTCAGCTTGATCAGCGCATCGGTCATCAGCAGCCCCAGCAGCAGAAGCAGCGTCCAGAAGCCGCTGCCCAGCGAGACCCGGGCAAAGGGGGGCTGGTCTTCCAGCAGCAGTGTTGTGGAGTTACCCAACGCGATGATCAGCAACAGCAGCGCTGCAGCGCTAATCATCAGCCTTGGCCAAAGCCAGCGGGAGAAAGTGGCGCTGAGTAGGGCGAGAAGGAACAGGGGCAGGAATATCAGGAAGCTGTTCTGCTGCCAGAGCTGGCTCAGCGCTACACCCTGGCCGGGCAGAATCCGGTTGGGCTGCAGGTTAACCAGCGGCAGCAGCACCAGCGCCAGGGCGCTGGCCAGTGAAAGAGTCAGGCCGAGTCTGTCGACCCGGCGAAGTACAGAAAGCACTAGTTGCTCAGTCCAAGTTCCTCAAGATAACTGGCGGCCACATCGCTGGCGTTTTCGCCGCCGATGGCGATGCGTGCATTAAGCGACTGCAGGGTTTCCAGATCGAAGGATTCGAATACCGGGGCCAGTAGGTCTTCTATTTCTGGATGGCTGTTAAGCACCTCTTGCCGGATGATCGGGGCGGGGGCATAAACCGGCTGCACACCCTTGTCGTCGGTCATCACCACCAGGCCAACGGCGGAGATAGCGCCATCGGTGCCGTACACCATCGCTGCATTGGTACCATCGGTTTGCAGCGCGGCTGCTTTGATGGTGGCAGCGGTGTTACCGCCGGAGAGCACCAGCAACTGGGAGTCGTTCAGGGTAAAGCCGTAGGTTTCCTGGAAGGCAGGCAGTACCGCCGGGCTGGAGACAAACTCGGAAGAGGCCGCCAGTTTAATCTCGCCGCCGTCACTGACGTAGCGGCCGAAGTCGCTCATGCTGGTCAGTTCACCCTGGTCGGCAATCTCCTGACGGACCGCGATCGCCCAGGTGTTGTTGGCGTTCGCCGGTGTTAGCCAGACGATCTTGTTGGCCTCGTAATCCAGCTGCTTGGCCTTTTCATAGCCCTCTTCAAACGACTTCCAGGCCGGATCTTCCGCCTGGTTGAAGAAGAATGCCGCGTTGCCGGTGTATTCCGGGTAGATATCGATTTCGCCAGAGGTGATCGCCTTGCGCACGATGGGGGTGCCGCCAAGCTGAACGCGGTTTTCAACATCCAGCCCCGCATTGTCCAGGCGCTGGTAGATCAGGTTGCCCAACAGGCTACCTTCGGTATCGATCTTGGACGAAACAACTATGCTCTCGGCCTGGGCCGATACACAAAGGAACAACCCCAGCAGTGGGATCAGGTAGCGCGTCATATTCCAATCTCCCTGTCACTTTCTTATGAAACCGTGGATTTGGAGCCCCAGAGTGGGCAGGACTGCATCGAGACCTGATTGAGACTAACACAAGCTTTTGATTTTTGCGGCCTGGGCGCTCCGCGAGCGCCGCCTTAAGGCACTGTTTCTCTTCATTGCTGAAGGGGCGCTTTGCCGGCGCCCCTCAGGAAAGTAGCTCCAGGAAAAGCAGATCAGAGAGGTTAAAGCGATAGCTCCCGCAGCAATGTCGCAATCAGCTGTGCAGCGGATAATTCGCGTACCATCGGCGCACTCTGGCCTGCCCAGTGCGCTGCGAACTCGGAGCTCCCAAGCTTGCTTGCCGCCGCATTGAGCTGTTTAGCCGCATCATAAGCGATGGGGTAGGCGGGTGGTTCGATACCTGCAGCGCTCTCGGCATACTCGATAAACCGGTTGCGGATACCACGGGCCGGTCGTCCAGAAAGGGTTGAGGTCAGTGTGGTTACCGCGGCACGCTCGCTCTTCAGAGCGGCTCGGTAGCCCTGGTTCGCCGCCGACTCGGGACACAAAATGAAAGCGGTGCCGAGCTGGGCCGCCGCTGCGCCAAGATCCATGGCGGCCTTGATCCCTTGGCCGTCAACGATGCCACCGGCTGCGATAATGGGTAGCTCCAAGTTTTGTACGAGCAGACTGACGAGTGCGGTGGTGCTCAGCTGTTCATCCACGACATCTGGGTCGAACATGCCACGATGCCCGCCTGCCTCTATGCCCTGGGCGACAATTGCATCAATACCCCGGTCCTGAATCTGCCTCCCTTCCTCAAGGTTAGTGGCGGTTGCCAGCGTATAGATACCGGCTTCCTTCAGCCGGTTTATCCACTCCAAAGGCGGTAATCCAAAATGAAAGCTGACCACGGCTGGCCGCGTATCGAGAAGCATCGAAAACAGTTCCTCATCGTCGAGGAAGCTTTTGTAGATTTCGTCGAGTGAAGTTGGCAGCTCCGCTGCGCATTCCAGGAACAGAGGTTTCAGATGTTCGATCCAGGCGGCTTCCAGTGTCGGATCGCGTAATGCCGGTTGGTGGCAGAAGACGTTGACGTTGAAGGGGCCAGAGGTCAAAGCGCGAGTCTGTTCAATCATCTCTCGGGCCTGTGGCAGGGTGCTTGCGCCAATGCCCAATGATCCCAGGCCTCCCGCATTCGATACTGCAGCAGCCAGTTCCGGTGTTGCAACGCCAGCCATGGGTGCCTGAATGATGGGATGAATACCCAGCCGGGCTGTAAGCGGATTTGAAGGACTCATTTCAGATTACTCCATCGATGGATCTGAGAAGGATTGGGTACAAATATTCTCAAAATGAGAATATGGTAAAAATATTATTATCAAAAGGGGAATAAAGTGGATCTGGAAACCCTGAAGATATTCGATGCGGTGGCCGCGGAATTGAGTATCACCCGAGCCGCCTCCCGGCTGGGGCGAGTGCCCTCAAACATCACCACCCGCGTCCAGCACCTGGAGGCGGAACTGGGTGTTGAACTGATCATTAGAACAGGGAAACGCATCACGCTGTCTACCGCGGGTCAGCAGTTTCTTGAATACGTGCAGCGCATGCTGGCGCTGGAGGAGGAAGCCCGGCATGCAGTGGGTGGCAGCAGCGGTGGAACCCTGCGCATCGGCAGCATGGAGTCGACCGCAGCAAGCCGCCTGCCCGCGCCGCTGGCAACCTACAACCGCGCTAACCCAGCAACGCGGCTGGAGGTGAGTACCGGCCCATCGGCGCAGCTCCTCGAGCAGGTGCGCGACGGGCGACTGGACTGTGCATTTGTGGCGCTGCCGGCATCGGCTGCAGCAGAGTCGAGCTTGGTTGAAACCGGGTTACAGGGGGCTCCGATTTGGGAGGAGGAGCTGCTGTTGCTGCTGCCAGCTGCGGATAGCGACGCAAGCGCACCGGAAGAGATAGCGACCCGATCACTGGCGGCATTCAGATCGGGGTGTACCTACAGGGGCATCGCCGAGGAGCGGCTTGGTATCGCGGCTGGAGGTCAGTGGACGATTCAGGAACTGGGCTCCTACCATGCCATGATTGCGGCCGTCGCCGCGGGTTCCTGTGTCTCCATCTTGCCGCGCAGTGTGCTGGAGCTGAGTCAGGCTCCGGCTGACCTGGCGATGCTGAGACTCGGCTCCATAACGACTTACCTGGTATGGCGCAGCGGTTACGAAATTCCGGCGTTTCGGAAGTTTCATGAGCTGTTCCTGACTGAGAGAGCATGAGTCGCCGCAAACGGTGAAGGCTATCAACCTCAAAGGCCCCCTAGCTGAAGGAAGTTAATTTGAGCATTGTCGATTCAAAGCTATTCGTTGAGATCAATGATCTCTTGTGCCGCTTTTTCCTGGCGTTTGATCAGCGGGACTGGTCCGCCATGACCGGGTGTCTGGCGCCTCAGATCCGTGTCGATTACTCCTCTTCCGGTCGTGAGCGGCCTTCAACAATGGATGGGGAGGCGTTTGTCAGGCGTCGGCAGAACGCGGTCGATAACCTGAGCAAGCAGCATAGTTTTTCCAACCTGCAGATTAATCCGCAAGCGGAAGAAACGGTTTTCAGTGTGAGCTGTAACTATCTTATTCTGCGGTTTGCCCGTTCCAGTGAGCCTGTGGAAGCGGGAGAGGATTTCTTCCACTCATGCGGAAGTTATCAATTCCTGGTGTGTGAGATTGATGGCGAATTAAAGATTTCGAGTATCACGCAGCACAACCTGCGTAGCTGGGGGAATTTTCATCTTCACAACACTAACGGTCACAAAAGTGCGCCGAGGTGAGAAGGCCGCGGTGGGGTAGCCTGAAACTGGCGGGAACTGCCTGGCTTGGTGAGCCAGGCTTAAACGCTCGGGCAAAAGTTTTTAAAGTATCGCCACGTAAACGGTATTCGTAGCCGCTTCGTTCTGGAACGGGTTATGGAACGCCACTTCGTGAACCTGAACTGTGCTGAACACACTCTGCAGCAGGTCGGTAAAGGGTTGGTCCGGCACATCGGTAGACCAGAAACCGAATACGCCGCCGGGTTTCAGGTGGGTGGCCAGCTGCGCGATACCCGCCTCACTATAAAAGGGTTTGCTGGCATCGTTGAGCAGGGCGCGGGGCGAGTGGTCGATATCAAGCAAGATCGCATCGAGCTTGCGACCGGGCGATTCCGGGTCGAAGCCTTCCTGGCTGGCGCTGAGGGCAAAGAAATCGCCCTGTACCAGGCGGCAGCGGGCATCGTCTGTGAGCACCTTGCCCAGTGGCACCTTGTGCTGCTGGTGCCAGCCGATCACCGGTGGCAGGTATTCCACCACCATCAGCTCGCCTACGCTGTCGTGCTTGAGCACCGCCTCGGCGGTATAGCCAAGCCCCAGGCCGCCAACGACCACGGACAGGTTGTCGCCTTGCAGTGCGGCAAGGCCAAGGTCGGAGAGGGCTACCTCGCCATCGACGAAGTAGCTGGACATCAGAAACTCGTCGCCGAGTTTTACTTCATAGATGTCCTGGTCGCCCATAACAGGAATACGGCGACGACGCAGGGAAATCGTGCCGATAGGGGAGGGTTGAGAATCGATCTCTTCGAATAATATGCTCATCGCGCCATTCTACGCAGTGTCGGACTTAATGGGTACGACGATTACAGATGCTGTCGCAAATGGCTGCGGATCGCTTCCAGCGCACGTTCGGAATTGGCCGCCAGAATGCATCCGTCTTTGATCAGCGGCGAGTAATCACGGCCATCGAGCATACCGACCGCGCCGCCCGCTTCCTGCAGCGCCAGGGCGCCGGCGGCGTGGTCCCAGGGCTTGGCGCTGGCGTTGATCATGAAGTCCACCTGGCCCTGCACCAGTACGCGGTATTCATGGCAGGCGCAGCGCAGACTGTAGGCGCGGGAGAATCCCAGCAGTGCCTGGCTCGCGGCGCTACGGCGCAGCGGCGGGAAGTTAAAGGCAGATGCAAAGCCGGTCATATCCTCCAGCGCCTTGTCGCGGCTGACCTGAAGCTTTACCGGTTCGCCATCCGGGGTGCAGTACCAACTGCCGCCGCCACGGCGGGCGAGAATCCAGTCATCCATCACCGGGTCATAGAGCAGACCAAAGACGGTATCCCTGTCTTCGGTCACCGCCAGCAGTACACCGTGAGTGGCCAAGCCGTTGGCGAAGTTCCAGGTGCCATCTACCGGGTCGATAATGACCGCGCGCTGAGCCTCGGCGATGCGGTCGATAACACGTCCGTCCGCGGCTACTGCCTCTTCACCCACTACCGCGGCATCGGGCATCAGTTCCATCACCGCGGCGGTGATAGCGTTTTCGCAGGCGATATCAGCCTCGGTCACCAGGTCGTCAAAGGTGGCCTTGGAGCGAATGGCGTCGGGCAAGAGGCGGCGGAAACGGGGGCTGATCTCTTTGCGAGCTACCTCCCTGACCAGATTGATCAGCTCACTTTCTTCCCTCGGCGATATCGGCATGCAGCACTCCTTGTACTAAACGACGGCAAACTTCAGTAGCTATTCTGCTCAAGCTGATAATAATGATTAGAGATGAAGGTTTCAGTATGAACAAATCTGAGGATAACAACGAGTGCCGGAAAAGGATCGTTATAACCTGGATCGTTTCGTTGAAGCCCAGGCCAGGGATTACCGCACGGCTCTATACGAGCTGAAGAATGGGCAAAAGCGCTCCCATTGGATCTGGTATATCTTCCCGCAGTTCGCAGGGCTGGGGCGAAGTCCCACGGCTCAGCGCTACGAAATAGCATCGCTGGATGAGGCCCGCGCCTACCTGGAGCATCCGCTGCTGGGGCCACACCTGATCGAGTGTTGTGAGGTAATGCTGGCGACCGAACGCCGCAGTGCGCGGGATATTCTTGGCATGCCGGACGATATGAAACTGCGCTCCTGCGCGACGTTGTTCCGTCAGATAGCGGGAAATGAGTCGGTGTTTCAGCGCGTATTGGAGCGCTATTTTTCCGGCGAGGCCGACGCTAAAACGCTGGAGTTGCTGCGCAGTTGAAAGACGGCAGGGAATTTGGCGGTAGAGATTGTCGCGGTAGAGAGTAAAGCGGGGCAGGCGTCACTGACGCAGCCTGCCCCTTTGGCGTTATACCGTGTGCAGGTACCAGGCGTATTCGAGATCCGAAATGGTCTGCTCGAACTGTTCCACCTCGTGTTCCTTACAGGCGATGAAGATATTGAGGAAATCATCACCCAGGTATTCACGCATCACGCCTGAACTTTCCAGCTCACGCAGTGCATCGCGCAGGTTGTTCGGCAGCACAACCTCCTGCTGCTCATAGGCGTTACCGCTGATCGGTGCCGGAGGCTCGATCTTGTGGGTAATGCCGTAGTGCATAGAGGCCAGCATGGCCGCCATCAGCAGATAGGGGTTGGCGTCGGTACCGGCGAGACGGTGCTCGATGCGGGTCGCTTCGGGCTCGCCGCCGGGAATACGCAGTGCCGTAGTACGGTTCTCTATACCCCAGCAGGGCCAGGTCGGTACGTAGAATCCCTGGCTGAAACGGCGGTAGGAGTTGATGTTCGGACTCAGGATCGCCATGTAGTCGTCCATCATCTCGAGCAGTCCACCCAGCGCCCAGCGCATGATGTCGTTGGGGGTTTCCGTCTCTTCATCCAGGGCAAACACGTTCTTGCCGTTCTGGTCTACCAGGCTGATATGCAGATGCATGCCGTTACCGGCCTGCTCGGCGTAGGGCTTGGCCATGAAGGTGGTATCCATCTCATGGTCGTAGGCCACGCTCTTGATCACGCGACGCAGGAGCGTGGCGTTATCGCAGGATCGGATCGGGCAATCCACATGCTTGAGGTTGATCTCAAACTGACCCGGTGCTGATTCTGCGACAATGGTGTCGGCCGGTAGACCCTGCTGACGTGCGGATTCGATCACGTCGGACAGGAAGTCCGCGTACTCGTCCAACTCGTCAATCGAGTACACCTGCACGCTCTCCGGGCGTTTGCCGGAGATCGGTGATTTCGGCGGCTGCGGCTTGCCGTTGATGTTTTCCTGATCGATCAGGTAAAACTCCAGCTCGAACGCGGTGACCGGGGTCAGGCCGAGTTCGTCGAAGCGACGCAGCACACGTTTGAGCACCGTGCGCGGATCAGCGTAAAAGGGCGTTTCCTCGTCTTCGTACATGGTCATCAGCAGTTGCGCTATGGGGCGCTTCTGCCATGATTCCATGGTCAGGGAGCCGGGAATCGGGTAGCAGATATGGTCGGCCTCGCCTATTTCGAGTCCAAGTCCGGTGCTTTCTACCGTTTCGCCGAGAATATCCAGTCCGTAAAGGGAAGCGGGAAGTGCCACGCCTTTTTCGAAGACCTTTTTCAGGGCGGATCGGTCGATACGCTTGCCACGGACGATGCCGTTCATATCGGCTATCAGCAGATCGACAAATTGTAGATCGGGGTGTTGCTTAAGAAAGGTATCGGCCTCAGCCGGATCGGGTAGCTCCAACCACCCGGATGTTTGATCGTTCATGTTCCACCATTTAGAGCTCAGAACCCGTTGGTTCCGACCCCACGAGTGAATGCCAAGCCATGGGCAAAGTCAATATGTCGGGAGGGGTATGGACTTGACACCCTCTTTTATGAAGGCTCCCGGCGGTGCTTTCCGCCGTGTCGGGAGGGTTGGCGCGGAGCGTTTGTTCACTGCGCCAAACTCGCCGTAGCCTCTGGGCTGGCGGCAAATTTTAGTAAATTTTCGGGCTGTTGTGTGAATGCTGAGAGACAAAGATTTATTCACCACTTCCCTGAATTCGACTTTGGTTGTAACGTCAGCCGAAACAGGCAGATTGTTTATATCTAATGGGGGTATACATGCAGCGGCTCGCAACCTGGCTCAAGGAGAACCGGGTCACCGAAGTGGAGTGTGTTGTCAGTGATCTGACCGGTATCGTCCGGGGCAAGATCTCGCCGACCGACAAATTTTTGTACGAGCGCGGTATGCATCTGCCCGAAAGCGTGCTGCTGCAGACGGTAACCGGCGACTGGGTCGATGACGATATCTACTACTCGCTGCTCGATCCCGCCGATATCGATATGGTCTGCCATCCGGACCCCGACGCGGTGTTCCTGCTGCCCTGGACCGCAGAGCCTACGGCACAGGTAATCCACGATACCTACAACCGCGATGGCAAACCGATAGAGCTGTCACCGCGTAACGTATTGAAAAAGGTGCTCTCGCTCTACCAGGAGAAAGGCTGGAAGCCTATCGTCGCGCCGGAGATGGAGTTTTACCTGACCAAACGCAGTGACGATCCGGATGTGCCGCTGCAGCCGCCTATCGGTCGCTCCGGCCGCCCCGAAACCGGCCGTCAGTCGTTTTCCATTGAAGCCGCCAACGAGTTCGATCCACTGTTTGAGGATATGTACGACTGGTGTGAGTATCAGGGTCTGGAGATCGATACCCTGATCCACGAAGAGGGCACCGCGCAGATGGAGATCAACTTCCTCCACGGCGACCCACTGGCGCTGGCGGACCATGTGCAGGTGTTCAAGCGCACCATGCGCGAGGCGGCGATGAAGCACGGCGTGCTGGCCACCTTTATGGCCAAGCCGATCACCAACGAGCCGGGCAGCGCCATGCATCTTCACCAGAGCATTGTTGACGCACAGACCGGCTTGAATATTTTCAGTAACGAAGATGGCAGCATGAGCGACCTGTTCCGCCATCACGTGGGCGGCATGCAGCGTTATCTGCCGGAGTTCCTGCTGTTGCTGGCGCCCAACGTTAACTCTTTCCGTCGCTTCCTGCCGGATACCTCGGCGCCGGTGAACGTAGCCTGGGGCCACGCCAACCGCACCTGCGGCTTGCGTATTCCGGAATCCGACAGCCAGAACCAGCGTCTGGAAAACCGCCTGGCCGGCGCCGATGCCAACAGTTATCTCGCCATAGCGGCGAGCCTGCTGTGCGGTTATATCGGCATGGTGGAGAAGATCGAGCCTTCCGAGCCCTGCACCGGCCGTGCCTATGACCTAGACGATTACGAGCTGCCGGTGACCATCGAAAGCGCGGTAGAGCAGCTGGAGGAGTCCGCGGCGGCGCGCAAATACCTCGGTGATGCGTTTATCGACGGTTATGCGGCGGTAAAACGTGCCGAACATGAAAACTTCAAGCGGGTGATCAGTTCCTGGGAGCGTGAGTTCCTGCTGCTGAGCGTCTGATCCGCTGCCGGGCGTTCTTGAACGCCCGATGCGTTGCTTCACTGAGTTGCTTCACTGAATTTGAGTCTGGAGAGATATCGAGTTGACCCGTTCGTCCGAATTCCTGTACCCGCCGTCCTATTACGCCGCTTCGGCGAAACCCGCGCCTGACGCCATGTCGTTGGATGGCGAGATCCGCTGCGATGTCTGTATCGTCGGCGCCGGTTATACCGGTCTATCCACGGCGATCCATCTGTTGGAGCGTGGGCTGGATGTGGTGGTGCTTGAGCAGGCGCGGGTGGGCTGGGGTGCCTCCGGACGCAACGGTGGCCAGATCGTCAACAGTTACAGCCGTGATATCGATGCCATTGAGCGCAGTGCCGGCCAGTCGGTCGCCGATGTGCTGGGTCCACTGGCGTTCGAGGGCGGGCGCATCATCAGGGACCTGGTGGCGCGCTATAACATCGACTGCGATCTGAAGCAGGGTGGTATTTTTGCCGCGCTCAACGCCAAGCAGATGGCGGAGCTGGAGCACCAGAAAGCACTCTGGGAGCGCTACGGCTATGACAAGCTGGAGCTGCTCGACAGCAGCGCTATCGGCCGGGAGGTCGCCACCGAACGCTACGTCGGTGGATTGCTGGATCATGGCAGTGGCCATATCCATCCGCTTAATCTCGCACTCGGTGAAGCCGCCGCTGTGCGCCAGCTCGGTGGTCGCATCTACGAGCACTCCCAGGTCAGATCGATAACGCCTAACCCGGCGGGTAAGGGCGGTGCCGAAGTGCTGACCGAACATGGCCGTGTGCAGGCAAGAACCCTGGTGCTCGCAGGCAACGCCTATCTGGGTGGGCTGGTGCCGGAGCTCAGCGCCAAATCGATGCCCTGCGGTACCCAGGTTGTCGCCACCGAGCCGCTGAGCGAAGAACAGGCCCGTGCGCTGATCCCCAAAGATTACTGTGTTGAAGACTGCAACTACCTGCTCGATTACTATCGTCTCTCGGCCGACAAACGGCTGCTCTACGGCGGTGGCGTGGTTTACGGCGCGCGCGATCCTGCCGATATCGAGCGCCTGATCCGGCCGAAGCTGCTGAAAACCTTCCCGCAGCTCGAGGGTGTAAAAATCGACTACTGCTGGACCGGCAACTTCCTGATGACCCTGTCGCGCCTGCCGCAGGTAGGAACGCTAGGTGATAATATCTTCTACTCCCAGGGCTGCAGCGGTCACGGTGTTACCTATACCCACCTGGCCGGACGCCTGCTGTGCGAGAAGATTCTCGGTGAGTCCGCAGGCTTCGATGCTTTCGCCGCGCTCAAGCACTATCCCTTCCCGGGTGGTCATCGTTTCCAGGCGCCGCTGAGTGCGATGGGGGCCTGGTACTATTCGATGAAAGACCGGCTGGGGCTTTAACGGCCGACCGTTGCTGTCAGCGCTGTCACCAAATTGGAGCTGCGCCGCCGGTAATGGTATTTTTGCTTTCCCCATGCGCCCGCAAGCCTGATAGCTGGCGCAGTGAATACGAAAGATCGAGCCGAGAAGGAAAGCTGGATGAACATGGCGGTAACCGCCCAGGGGTGGGAAGCACTGCTGAAGCTGCGCTTCGCCCTGCGAGGAGAGAAAACCAAGATCGTCGAGCGTGAGCGTAAGGGTCCGCTGGCGGTACAACGCCCGTTCTACCCGGAAGGTGATACCGTCTGTCACACCTATCTGCTGCATCCGCCGGGCGGTGTGGTCGGCAGTGATACCCTGGATATCGCGGTGCATGTGGAACCCGGCGCCAAGGCGTTGATCACCACTCCGGGCGCCACCAAGTTTTACCGCTCTGGCGGTCGTCTGGCGACGCAGATTCAGCGCCTCAGCGTAGAAAAGGGCGGTTTACTGGAGTGGATGCCGCAGGAGAACATCTTTTTCCCCGATGCTCAGGCACGGGTCGAAACCCATATCGACCTGCAACCGGGTGCCTCGTTTATCGGCTGGGATATCCAATGTCTTGGAAGACCGGTCATCAATGAGGCTTTCACCGAGGGGCGCCTCGATGCGACTACCCGCCTCAGCGTCGATGGCGAGCTGGTGCTGATCGATCAGGTCAGAACCGAGGGGATGGCGCTGGTTGAAGCCAGTGCCGGTATGCGCGGTTACCCGATGCAGGCGACGATGCTGATCGTGCCGGGCCAGGATAACCCCGACTTTGAACGTCTGCTGGAGCTCACTCGCGAGGCGATGGAGGGTTTGTCCGATCTGCCGCTGGAAGCGGGTGCGACGCGGGTGGATCAAGCTATCGTTGTGCGCTTGCTGGGCCCGGGTACCGAACCGATGCTGAAGCTGATGACGGCCGTCTGGCGCGCAGTCCGGCCGGAGGTCGCTGGCCGCCAGGCGGAACCGCCACGAATCTGGGCAACCTGATTGCGGTGAACGCGAGCAGTAACACGAGAAGTAACACAAGACGTCACACTAGAAGTAAAAACGGAATAAACAAAAAGCCCATTGAGCTATTCGCCAATGGGCTTTTTGGTTTACCTGTTCGAATCGACAACGTACCTAGAATACACGTCTCAAATGTCGGTGCGAATCACTCCTGGCGGGCGCCGAGATAACGCTGTCGCAGTACTTCCAGGTCATCCTCTTCGCTATTGCGTCTTAGCTTGTTCACAGTCAGCTGGTTGATGGTGCCCACCTCGGTGTAAAAACGCAGTACTTGCGTATAGGCACGGGCAGGGAAACTTTTTTCCAGATCGATGATATCGCGGCGAGAAAGCACCCTTAGCAAGGGAATGAACGGATTCAAAGCGAGATAGACGATCAGTGCTACGACGGCGGATACACCTGCCGTAATCAGCCAGGAAAACACAGACGCAGACATTTCATTGGTGAGGAAATCGGTGTCCAGCTTGGAAAATCCAAACACACCTCCAAGCAGTACTGCTGCCACTACTCCAATCATAAACACGATTGCAGCAAGCGAATGTGCTGATCGCGCAATCCACCATGACACATTAATCGTTTCTTTCTTCATCTTCCGCTCCATGGTTGTGCTCGATACAGCAAATATATGATTTCAAAGTGTGGATGATCTTCAATCTTTAGATAATCCGCAACTATTGTTGAACCTGTGATTGCATCTGTAGGTATTTGGGTGCAGAAGTGTTGTTGATCGCGGCGAGGGAGTCGCTAATCCGGGTACCATACCCATAGCAGGAGGCACGCCTCGCGCGGATTGCATCGGGTACGGCGGTCATTTTAACCGCAGGCGGTTGATCGCGGCGAGGCGCCGCTCCTACGGGAAACCTCCCCGGAGAAGAATGCGCCCCCGTGCCGATTAAGTCTGGTTCTCTGCCAGCCGGACCGGTGGCTGTCGGCGTATTGGGCGTTTGGCCTTCTGTTGTGTCTCCAGCCCCATATCGTGCAGCAGTTGACCCAGGATCTTCTGCGGCGAGTAATCCAGGCAGCGGGAAAGGGCACCGACGCGCAGCCGACCCTGCTTATCCGGGCTGGCTAGATACTCCACGGCCAGTTCCGCCATCTCGTCGCAGTCATCGGCGAGTAGTCCGCTTAGGCGGTGCTGGATGATCGAGCGCGGCCCCTTGCAGTTATAGGCTAGGGTCGGCAGACCAGCGCTCATCGCTTCCAGGATAACGCAACCGAAGGTATCGAAGCGCGAGGGCAGCAACAGCAGGTCTGCCTGCTGATACAGCTGAGGCACCTGGCTTTGTTCCAGCCAGCCGAAGTAAGTGGCTTCAGGCGCCGCCTCTCGTAGCTTCTGCTCGGCAGGTCCGCTGCCGGCGATCCAGAGTTGCGCGGCGGGATGTTCCAGTTTAACGCGCGCCCAGATAGTTGGCAGATCGAGCACGCCTTTCTCTTCGCTAAGCCTGCCCACGTAAAGCAGGATCGGCGATTCATTCACGGGCCTTGGCTGCAGGCTGGCGATTTCTGAGCCTATCCCCGCCCAATGTGCGGTCAGTTTGATGCGTTCTTCGGGCAGCTCCATATCCGGGCCGGTGAGCCAGTCGCGATGCTCCTCGTTGAGCACGAACATGCCGTCGAACTGCTGGTAAAACGCGCGAATCAAACGACGGATTCGGTCCTGGATCGGCTGGTCGAGGCGGGTTTTTCGGCTGATAAATTCAAGCCAGTCGGTGTGCATGTAGAACCAGGCCGGCACTGAATAAGCGTGTTTCAGGTACAGCGCCACCGGGCCCATGCAGAGCTCCGTGGAGCAGATAATGCGGTCGTAACCGCCGCGCTCAAACAGTTTCTGTACCTCCAGCAGGTCCGGCACATGAATCGTCTGTTCGCCCAGCTGGTTGAACTGAAACTGGGTTAGCGGCCGGATCACCTGCAGATGTGGCTGCGGCTTAAGCGACGGGTGACAAACCAGCAGATCGATCGGCAGATCCGCTTTCTGCAGCTGTGTCAGTGTATCGCGCAGCGCAGAGGATACACCGTTGCGATCGACGAAGGTGTCGGTCAGCCAGAGCACTCTTTTAGGGTGTTCGGTGGCGCCGATATCCGCGGCCAGCCGATCCAGAAAGGCGCGATTGGAGTAGAGCACCTGGGTGCTGGCAAAGGCAGCACCGGCAACGACCGAGGCGGATAGCGCCGGGAAGGTGAGCTTGTCGAGCATCTGGCCCAGATCCACCTGGGTCATATCCCTGCCGTTGCTCTTCTCGCTGGAGAACAGAGCGCGGAAATGGGTCGGCACCTCCATCATGCGGACCATCTCGTCGATCGGCATATCGGCGATGGCATCCTTGTCGATGCGGGCCAGCTCATGGTGGACGCGACTGAAAAAGGTGTGGCTGATAAAGCGGTGCAGCTCTGGGATCGACTGGCGCAGCTCTTCCGGGAAACGTTCTGGCTCGGTACGTTGGGTTTTGGCGATCCGCTTGATGATCTTAAGAATCGGCTTGAACTCTTTGCTGACGCCCAGGTTCAACAGCATCTTCGGCTTTTTGCCCTTCAACGCCTGGTGGAAGGTATCGAGGAAGGTCAGGGTATATTTGTGGCGCTTCAGCTCCTGCAGCAGATTGCTCAACGCCAGGCAGATCATGCGATCCTTCAGCGAGCCCTTGTGCAGCAGCATCCGAAGCAGGCCCGGGTCCTTCATGTTGATCACCACCTGGGCAAAGTAGTCCAGAAACGCGGTGGTCATCTTCTCCTCTTCACCGACAAAGCCGTAGGGAGCCATCCGTCCTTCACGGATCGCATCCAGCGCCAGTGCCTCGCGGCTTTCCCCGGCGGCCAGTCGCGCCTCAAGGTTGGGTACTTCCAGCAGCGTGCCGCAGCGGCCTGCGAACAGACCGTTGTGATCATCGGAGCCGCCACTGAGGTTTTTGCGATAGGGGTCACGGCAGAAGTCGTGCGGATTGATGCCATGCTTTGCCGCCCAGGCGTCGATCTTATCTGGCGTCAGGCTTTCGACCCAGCGCAGCGTCAGCAGGTTCTGCCAGTAGCCGCGCTGGCCGTTGAGCACCTCGAAACGTTCGAACAGCAGTGCAAAACGTTCCAGGATTGTCGGGTCCACATTTTCGCCGTGGGAGTAAAAAAACAGCGGATGTGGCAGTACCGTGGGCAGGTCATGCTGGCGCGCATAGGCGCAGAAAGCGTAGATATCGTGTCGCAGGTCATGCAGCTCCAGCTCCTGCTTTGGTGTAAAGCCATAGATCAGGACGTGGATGCTGAGCGGTTCGCCAGGAAAGTGGCAGGTGAATTCGCAGCCGGACAGAACCGGTTTCTGCTTATCGGCCAGGCTCCAGCAGGAGCGGGCGTTGTTGTGGTTGGTAATGGTCACCACATCGGTGCCGGCGCGATTCAGGGTTTCCGACAGCTCTTCGGTACTGAGCCAGGTTTCCGGCAGGCGCAGTAGCCGGCCCCAGATTTCATCGGGCACATCGCTGTTGTGATCATGACAGTGCAGATCGATTCTGAGCGTGTCGGACGGGTTAAGCTGCGCCGCTGCCTCGCTGAGAAACTGTTCGTACTGGCTGCGGATATCCTGGTAAAACGGCGAGTTGTTCATGGCGCGGGCTCCGAATCTCTGAACGCCCGCGCAGTGTATTAAGGTTAGGTTTCTTCCCGGTTACACAGTGGCTTTTGTTGCGGTTTTCACAAGGAGAGGATCCCCGTGCGTTCAAGGTCTGTAAGAGCGATTGCAAAATGATCTGAGGGCGGCGGCTACAAAAGATCTGTGTATGAAATAGGTAGTGGGGTCCTGTGGTCGCAGAGGTGGGGATACTGACCAAAGTGGCAATATCGGGCTGTCGTCGAGGGCGAAAATATTGATAATGGAGCCCCCGCTTTCTGCATCCTATTGATAAAAGGAGAGATCATGATGCTTAAGCAACTGCCCGCGCTGATTCTGGGTTCTTTGCTCGCGTTGCCTGTTCTGGCAGAACAAAACGATGTGAAAGGTTCTTCCGACCATCCGCTGGTTTCCCGTTTCCCTGATACCCATATCAGCAGTTATTACACCAGCGAGTACGATGAATTTCTCGTGGCTACAGGGCCTCGCGAGTCCAGCGCGGAACTGCCCCCGGTGTTGCGCCTGGAAGGCAAGGTGACGACCATCGGCTATGAGGCAAATGAGAATAAGTATTCAGCCTTGCAGATCTTCCGTAACTACGAGAAAGCCTTTGCCGAGGCCGGTTTTACGCCGATCTTTACCTGTCAGGCTGATCAGGAGTGTGGCGACAAGTTTGTCCGCCAGCTCTATTGGTATGGCAACCCCGCTCGTGCGGGACGTGATAGAAATCTGAATGCGGTCAACCTCCATGGCAAACGCCATCGCTATTATTTCTGGTCCGGCAAGGTCGATGCTCAGGGCAAGGAGGTCTATGCATCTCTCCTGGTTGATCAGGATAGCAGTGGCAAGTTTCCGACCAAGGTGGTGTTGGATATCGGTGAAATTGAAGCCTTGGATGACGATCTGATCAGCATCAACCTGGATGGCATGAGTAAGGCGATTGCCGAAACCGGCAAGGTGGAACTGGACGGGGTGCTGTTCGATACCGCCAAAACGACGCTGAAGCCCGAATCTGCCGAAGTGGTCGCAACTATTGCCGACTATCTTAAACAGAACCCTTCGAACTCCTTCTATGTGGTAGGTCACACCGATAGCCAGGGTGACTTCAACTTTAATATGAAGCTGAGTGAAGGTCGTGCGGCAACGGTCGCCAGTACCCTGGTTAACGAATATGGAATCGACGCCAAGCGTCTGGTGCCGGTGGGAGTCGGTCCGGTAAGCCCGGTGCGAAGCAATACGAGCGATACCGGCCGCAGCGAAAACCGCCGCGTTGAACTGGTGCTGGCGGACTGATCTTAGTATCCAGTTCCGCCTGAAAAGCCTTGGGAGTTTTCCTGAGGCTTTTCTGTTTAGGGGGAAAGCCACCGCTGGTTCAGGACTGGTTGACCACTACAGGCGAAATGCAGTGGCGGTCTTGAGGCGTTGAATATCCCTAACCGTGCGAGTTTCCGGTGCTATTTAACTGAGCCGTAGAAGCGAGGAAAATCGGTATAGCTTCTGGATTTCGGCTTGTTGTTGCTTCTGTTAGCAGCGCGTTCTGGTGCCAGACTCTTTTTCTTAACCGACATCAGCTCCAGATCATCGATGCATACCTGCAAAGTCTGCTGAAAGTGATTGAATAGTGCGTGCTGCTGATCGCCAGTCTGGGATACTCCGCGTTGCTGTTTCATGGCTGGGTGTCCTGCTTAAATAATGATCAATCGGCGTATTTTAGGCGTGATTCTCCAGGCTCTAAGGAGTGAGGACGCCGCTTTTTTTAGGTAAAGCGACATCTGCGCTGGTAATAAAAGTGGCAGTCATAAAGCGGTTGGGAGCAGACCAGTATCCAGCGAAAGGTTGCTGCTCAGTGGGAAAGGTAGAGTCGTAGCCTTAAATCTAAGTACATACCTTCAGGCTGACGAATCGTTTCGGCTGGTAAATAAACGCCCGGACGGAGATCAACGCGGCATTACCCGCACGCGCCCGAGTTGCTCAAGCGGTGCCGGTTTGCTGAGCAGGTAACCCTGCACAAAGTCCACACCGATCTCACGCAGCAGGCCGAGAGTTGCTTCGTCTTCGACAAACTCCGCCACGGTTTTCAGCTCCATGATGTGGGCGATGTTATTGATCGAGGCGATCATCGCCTGGTCGATTTCGTTATTGCTCATATCGCGCACGAAAATGCCGTCGATCTTGAGGTAATCCACCGGTAGACGCTTAAGGTAACCGAATGACGACAGGCCGCTGCCGAAGTCATCGAGGGCAAAGTGGCAGCCCAGGTTACGTAGCTCCTCGATAAACGCGCGGGCCGCCTCTGGATCGGACATGGCGGCGGTTTCGGTGATCTCGAAACAGAGCAGGTGGGGGGGGATCTCATGCTTGCTGATGTGCTGCTTGATCGTCTGCAGGCATTCGGCGGAGCCGATGGAGGCGCCCGACAGGTTGATGGCACACTGAATCTGACTGTTGCCGGCGTGCAGATGATCGCCCAGCCAGGCGAGGGTATTGCGTACCACCCATTGGTCCACCTGTGGCATCAGGTCGTAGCGCTCCGCGGCGGGTACAAAGGCACCGGGTGGAATCAGGTTGCCCTCGGCATCGAGCATGCGGATGAAAATTTCGATATGGGGCACGGCACCCGGTTCCGGATCCAGTGCCTCGATAGTCTGGTAATAGAGGCGGAAGTCATCGCAGTCGATCGCCTGCTGGATATGGGAGGCCCACTGCATCTGACCCTGGCGCCGAGTGAGTTCATTGTCGTCCGCCTCGTAAAGGTGGACGCGGTTGCGGCCAGTATCCTTGGCGGCGTAACAGGCGGCATCGGCAAGGCTGAGCAGTTCGTCCAGCGAGGCGCAGTCGGGGCCGAACGGCACCAGGCCGATGCTTACGCCCACGGAAAACACCTGGCCCTCCCAGGGAAAGCGAAAATCTTTGACGGTACGGCGCAGTTGCTCGGCTATCTCCAGCCCACGCTCAACCGGGCAGTCGGCGAGCAGGATGCCGAACTCATCGCCACCGAGGCGGGCGAAGGTGTCGTTCTGGCGCAGCAGGGGCTTGAGCTCCTGGGATAGCTGGCGCAGCAGCGCATCGCCGGCGCGATGGCCGCAGGTATCGTTGACCAGCTTGAACTGGTCCAGATCCAGGTAGCAGATCAGGTGTTCGCCATAGTCGGTGCGGGCGGAGATGATCAATTGCTCCAGGCGGCGTTCAAACTCGCGGCGGTTGATCAAGCCGGTGAGTGCATCGTGCACGGCCTGGAAGGTCAGCCGCTGCTGCAGCTCACTGTTCTGGGTGATGTCCTGCATGGCGATCACCCAGCCCACGCTCTGGCCATCCTTGTCGTGCAGCGGTGCGCAGTTAAGCTGCACCCTGGCGCGATGACCATTGGCGCCGATAAGACTCAGCTGGCGATATTCTCCGGCCGGAGTGCTGTCGCGGCAGAGCGCGGCGATGGAGATGTTGTCGCCCTCCATATTCTGCAGGCGCACGACAAAATCGATAGGCTCGTTGAACACTTCATCGATATGGCAGCCGGTGAGCGATCTTGCGACCGGGTTCAGATAGACGGTTTTCATCCGCGCATCGCAGGTGATGACCGCTTCGGTGATCGCTTCCAGCGTAACCTGGGCCAGCTGCGAGTGGCGGTGCAGACGCTCCTCCATCCGCTTGCGCTCGCCGATATCGCGGACGATGGCACTGTACTGGACCCCTTCGCCGGTGGGGCTGGCAGAGGTAGTGACCTCGATGGTGATCGGCTCGCCCTTGGCGTTACGCCCGATCAGTTCGTGGGGGCCCTCGTTCTGGCTTGATGCAATCAGCGGCAGCAGTTTCTCCAACGGCGTGGTTGGATAGAGCTTGAGGCAGTCCTTGTGCAGCAGTTTGGATATCTGCTGACCCGCCAGTTGAGTGTGCTGGCGACCGAAAATATTCGCCGCGCCGGGGTTGGCGCTGGTGATGATCCCTTGTTCGCTGAAGGTGATCACGCCATCCTGCATATCGCGGAGGATCAGGCGGGTACGGCTGCTCATGCGGTTGAGCTTGGCCATTACCTGGTTGTATTTGGCGGCGATCTGGCCAACCTCTGTAAAGGGTTCCACCGGCATCCTGCGCTCCATATCGCCGGTACGTTCCTGCTCGTTCATAGCGCCGAGCAGGTCGGAAAGTTCGGTGGAGGCGCCGTGTTCAGAGCTGTTAAGACCCTCGGTTTCCGCATCGTCAGAGACGCGTAGCGGCGAGATCTTGCGCAGTAACAGAAGAAAAATCAGTGATGTCGGGAAGGCCCAGGCGCCGCAGATCAGTATGCCTTCGATCTGGACCAGAACCTGGCCGGACCAGTCGAGCCCGGTGCCGAGACGTTCAGGATCGCCCAGCAGGCCCACCGCCAGCGTGCCCCAGATACCCGCGGCCAGGTGCACAGGTGTCGCCGAGATTGCGTCGTCGAGCTTGAGTCTCTCAAGCAGACGTTCCATGCCGCGCATGCAAAGTGCACCTGTGATACCGATCAGCGCGGCTTCCAGAGTTGTCACGGCGTGGCAGCCGGCGGTGATCGCCACCAGCCCGGCCAGGGTGCCGTTCATGGTCAGTTGCGGGGTCTGATTGCTGGTTTGCCAGTATCCGAGCAGCATCCCGGTGATGCCACCAAAGGTGGCGGCAATCAGAGTGTTGGCGATAATGCCGGGAATAGCGCTGGAAAATTCCAGGGTACTGCCGCCATTAAAGCCGATCCAGCCGATGATAAAACACATCATGCCCAGCATGGCGAAGGGCAGGTTGCTGCCGGGAATGGAGACCACCCGACCGTTGACGAAGCGGCCCTTGCGTGGCCCGACGACAATCAGCGCCGCCAATGCCACCCAGCCGCCGAGGCTATGCACCACGGTGCTGCCGGCGAAGTCGACAAAGCCCTGCTCGGCCAGCCAGCCGGCGGGTCCTCGCAGGGCGCCGCCCCAGGCGAGATGGCCAAATAACGGGTAGATCAGTACGGCGATCAACGCAGTGATCAGCACGTAGGTGACAAACCGGGCGCGCTCGGCGATAGCACCGGAGACAATGGTAGCGGCTGTGGCGCAGAAGGTGAGCTGAAACAGAAAGAAGCAGGCATCCCAGAAGCTGAGTTGCGGGAAGTTAGCGGCGATCAGGTGAATGTCAGGCAGTATGCCGTTCCAGGTGCTGAACATCAGGCTGAAGCCCACGAGCCAGAACAGGGCGGTAGTGACGAGCAGGTCAAAGGCGTTTTTAAGCGCCACGTTGATGGCGTTTTTGCTGCGGGTCAGGCCGGATTCGAGACAGAGAAACCCGGCCTGCATGACAAGGACAAGGACGGCTGACAGCAGCAGCCAAAGCGCGTTGAAGGCTTCCTGATTCGACACTGATAGCACTCCTGATTGCCGACAGTGAAAGATCCACGCGTTGAGCGTGTCTGTTTCTATCCTGTCAGAGAGAGCAATAAACGCGCCATTTCCTGGCGGGTCAGTCAGTTGGAGCGGCTGGCGCTGGTCGATTGTTCAGGTGCCTGCGCGACACAAGCTGATGTTTATTGCGAACTCACCCAATAAAACATAGTTGTGTCGCCAAATCGAGTCGTAACCTATTATCCTTTCCGCTTAGGCTGGCGCTGTTAAACCTCCTTGGGCGGATGCTCGCTGATCCAGTGGCGGGCAATATCCACGCGGCGGGTGATCCAGACATCGCTATGGCGCTGAATATGATCAAGCAGACGCTGCAGAGCGAGGAAGCGGCCGGGACGACCGATCAGGCGGCAGTGCAGGCCGATCGACATCATGCGCGGTGTTTCCGCGCTTTCGGCGTAGAGTACATCGAAGGAGTCACGCAGGTAATTGAAGAAATCCTCGCCGTCGGCGAAGCCCTGGGATGAGGAGAAGCGCATGTCGTTACAGTCCAGGGTGTAGGGCACCACCAGATGGTTCTTCACTTCGCCGGTACGCAGGCTGACCGGGGTCCAGAACGGCAGGTCGTCGCCGTAGTAGTCAGAGTCGTAGAGCAGGCCGCCATGTTCTACCGCCAGCTGACGGGTGTTGGGGGAGTCGCGTCCGGTGTACCAGCCCAGCGGTGTGCTGCCGGTCAGGTCGGTGATGATGCGCATCGCTTCCTTCATGTGCTCGCGCTCGCGCTCGATCGGCATCTGCTGATAGTGGATCCACTTCAGGCCGTGGCAGGCGATCTCATGGTCCAGGTCGACAAACGCCTGGGTCACCTCGGGGTTGCGGGCCAGAGCGGTGGCGATGCCAAAGATGGTCATCGGCAGGCCGCGGCGCTCAAACTCGCGCAGGATACGCCAGACGCCAACGCGGGAGCCGTATTCATAGATCGACTCCATGCTCAGGTGACGATCCGGATAGGCCTGGGGGCCGGCCATTTCTGAAAGAAAAGTTTCAGAGTGGCTGTCGCCATGCAGGACACAGTTCTCGCCGCCCTCCTCATAGTTGAGGACAAACTGGACCGCGAGACGTGCACCGCCGGGCCAGTTGGCCTTGGGCGGATTCTTGCCATAGCCGCGCAAGTCTCTTGGATAGGTGTTCGGATCGGCGCTTGGATTGGTTGTCTCGTTCATCAAGGGCTCCTTGCAGTCCATGACAGGGCAGCGGTTTGTCTTTGCCTGGACGCTGCCGGTGTTTGCGGGTTTTTTCTTCCGGACAGGCCGGGTTAGTATATTTGACTCTTACAAGCTACGTCGCCACAGGAATCAGATCGTCGTGCCAGATGCAACAATCGACCAGAAACTCCAGGAACAGTACGACCAGCTGACGCCTAGCGAACGTCTGCTGGCGGATTTCATTCTTGCCCACCCTCAGGATCTGGCGCTGTTCAACACCGCTGAGCTGGCGCGCATGTGCCATGTATCCAAGGCGACGGTGAGCCGTCTGTTCAAGCGCCTTGGTTTCTCCTCGTTCCGTGAAGGCCGCACCCTGGCGCGTCAGTTGCGCCACCAGGGCGTGCCGGTGGCGGATGACCAGGGGGGCAGTGTTGCCTTCGATGAGCATCTGCGCCAGGAGGAGCAAAACCTGCACCGAATGTTCCAGAGTCTCGATCAGGAACAGGTAGGTTCCCTGGTCGATGCGCTGGAATCAGCCCGCCGGGTGCGGGTGATCGGTTTCCGCAACAGCTATCCGGTGGCGTTGCATCTGCGTCAGCAGCTAATCCAGGTGCGTTCCAATATTCAGTTGCTGCCGCTTCCTGGCCAGACGCTCGGCGAAGAACTGGCCGATCTGGCGGCTGATGATCTGGTGATCCTGTTTGGCTTTCGCCGCCGTCCCAAGGGGTTTGATCTGCTGCTGAGCGATCTTTGTGAAGGCCCAGCGTCGCTGGTACTGATCGGCGATGAATCCCTGGCTCCTGCTGCATCTAAAGCCGACTGGTGGTTCGAGGCGCCGGTGGATTCTCGCTCGGCCTTCGACAGCTACGCCAGCGCTATGTGTCTTATCACTTTGCTGGTTAACAGCCTGTTGCACCGCTCTCTCGAAACAGGGCGTGAGCGTATCGCACGTATCAGTCACAAATATGCCGACCTCAATGAGCTCAGTCTAAGTAGCCCCAAAATGGACTGAGTGCACATCAATGCGCACCTTTATGGTGCGTAATTGCTATCCAATTTCCAGCTTAACCAGGCTAAATGTCAGCCCCGGTTCAATTTATCTTGGGTTGGAACTAATGTTGCAGTAGAAAGGTATATGAAACAAAAGGTGGTTCGCAATCCTGGGTGAAGATTCTCCGCGAATGCGAGCGTACTGAACTATTTTGCATAGATCCTTGCTAGTGATCGAAAAGAGGAGTCGGGCGTGGAATACATAGAAGGTCAGCCGGTTGAAACCCTGCCGGCATTTGCCGAAGGTGCGATGAACCTGGCCGATATAGGCCTGGGTACCGAGGTGGTTGCGGTCAGCGATCAGTTTTTTGCGCCGGCAGAGCGGATGATCAGTGCTGATCTGCCCCGTTTCTACCCGGACCGTTATGACGACCACGGTAAGTGGATGGACGGTTGGGAAAGCCGCCGCAAGCGCGGTGTTGGCCACGACTGGTGCGTGCTGCGTCTTGGCGTTGCGGGCTACATCCATGGTTTTGATATCGATACCAGCTTCTTCACCGGCAACTATCCGCCAGGGGCCAGCATTGAGGCCTGCTATCTACCGGAGAGTGACCCGGACGATTCTACCGAGTGGACAATGCTGGCGGGACCGGTGACCCTGGGCCCGAGTCAGCACCATCTGGTCGCAGCGCAGATCCCCGCTGACAAGCAGGATTCAGCCTGGACCCACGTGCGCCTGAACATCCTGCCGGACGGCGGTGTGGCGCGTCTGGTGGTGTATGGCAGCCCGTCCGCGGAACTGAAAGAGGGCGACGAGCTGAACCTGGCTGCCCGCGAGCTGGGTGCCCGCGTGGTGTCCTGGAACGACTCTCACTACGGTCACCCGAACAAGATTCTGATGCCGACCAAGGGCATCAACATGGGGGACGGCTGGGAAACCCGCCGCCGTCGTGAGCCGGGTAACGACTGGTGCCTGATCGAGCTGGCGGCTCCGGGTTATATCGATGAGATCGTTATCGATACTGCCTTCTTTAAGGGTAACTTCCCCGATAAATGTTCCCTGCAGGCTGCCTGCATGGGCAAGGTGGGCGATGAGGCTCTGGTGACCCAGAGCATGTTCTGGCAGGAGCTGCTTTCACCCCAGCCGCTGAGCGCCGATGCCGAGCATAAGTTCGTGCCGGATGCAGGCCTGCAGGGGCCTGTGACTCACCTGCGTCTGAACATTTTCCCGGATGGTGGTATCAGTCGCGTGCGCGTACACGGACGGGTTGCAGCTGAGAACAGCTGAATTTCGTCAAAAACGGTGCTATCACATTGATTTGGAATGTATATTGCTTCCAAAAACAGAGCATTGCAGAGTGACTGGCATCGCACAGGCTGATCTATGATCAGCCTGTTTTGTTTCTGCCCGGCAAACCTCAGGTTCTGTTAGCCTATAGGACGGCGGGTGAACGCAGATTCTCACCTGCTTTTATACCAGGTGCATTCAAAGATTATTCAAGAGGACGACCATGGAGCTGACCCCAAGGGAAAAAGACAAGCTGTTGCTGTTTACGGCGGCACTGTTGGCGGAACGGCGCAAAGAACGTGGCCTCAAGCTTAACTATCCGGAAGCGGTGGCCTATATCAGTGCCGCGATCCTCGAAGGCGCGCGTGACGGACGCACAGTGGCGGAACTGATGGACTTCGGTCGCACCCTGCTTGGTGCCGACGACGTGATGGACGGTGTCGCCGAGATGGTGCACGAAGTCCAGGTCGAAGCGACTTTCCCCGATGGCACCAAGCTGGTGACCGTACACGAACCGATCGTCTGAGGAGCAGAGCATGAAACCCGGTGAAATCATTGCCGAACCCGGCGATATCGAACTGAACGTCGGTCGTGAGACCGTTGAGGTGGAAGTGGCCAACACCGGTGACCGTCCGGTTCAGGTGGGCTCTCACTACCACTTTTATGAGGTCAACGACGCGTTGCAGTTTGATCGCGAGAAAGCACGTGGTTTTCGTCTCAATATCGCCGCGGGTACTGCGGTGCGTTTCGAGCCCGGTCAGAGCCGTACGGTCGAGCTGGTGGCGTATGCCGGCTCCCGCGAGGTTTACGGTTTTCAGGGACGGGTAATGGGTTCGCTCTGAGCCCGCGCGAAGGAGGAGTTTGAAAATGGCAAAGATTTCTAGACGCGCCTACGCGGAGATGTTCGGCCCGACCACCGGTGACCGTGTACGTCTGGCGGACACCGAGCTGCTGCTCGAAGTGGAACGCGATTACACGACCTACGGTGAAGAGGTTAAGTTCGGCGGCGGCAAGGTGATCCGTGATGGTATGGGACAGGGCCAGCGCCCGAGTAGCCGTACCATGGACCTGGTGATCACCAATGCACTGATCGTCGACTACTGGGGCATTGTTAAGGCCGACGTCGGTATCAAGAGTGGCCGTATCGCCGCCATCGGCAAGGCCGGTAATCCGGATATCCAGCCGGATGTCGATATCGCCATTGGTCCGGGTACCGAAGTGATCGCGGGCGAAGGTCAGATCCTCACCGCCGGCGGCATCGATTCCCATATCCACTTTATCTGCCCGCAGCAGATCGACGAAGCGCTCTGCTCGGGTGTTACCACCATGATCGGTGGCGGTACCGGACCGGCGACCGGCACCAACGCCACCACCTGTACACCGGGCCCGTGGAACATCCACCGCATGCTGGAAGCGGCGGATTCGCTGCCGATGAACCTGGGCTTCCTCGGCAAGGGCAACGCCAGCCAGCCGGAAGGTCTGCGTGAGCAGATCGAAGCCGGCGCCATCGGCCTGAAACTGCACGAAGACTGGGGCACCACGCCGGCCGCCATCGACTGCTGTCTGAGCGTGGCCGACGAGATGGATGTGCAGGTGGCGATCCACACCGACACCCTGAACGAGGCGGGCTTCGTGGAAGCCACCCTGAAGGCGATCGACGGTCGCGTGATTCACACCTACCACACCGAAGGTGCCGGTGGTGGCCACGCGCCGGATATCATCAAGGCGGCGGGCGAAGCCAACATTCTGCCGTCGTCTACCAACCCGACTCGTCCCTACACGGTGAATACCATCGATGAGCATCTCGATATGCTGATGGTCTGCCACCACCTGGATCCCTCCATCGCCGAGGATGTGGCCTTCGCCGAATCCCGTATTCGCCGCGAAACCATCGCCGCCGAGGATATCCTGCATGACCTGGGCGCGTTCTCGATGATCTCTTCCGACTCCCAGGCCATGGGCCGGGTCGGTGAGGTGATCACCCGTACCTGGCAGACCGCGCACAAGATGAAGGTGCAGCGTGGTGCGCTCAGCGGTGATACCGAACGCAACGATAACAACCGTATCAAGCGCTATATCGCCAAGTACACCATCAACCCTGCGCTGACCCACGGTGTCGCCCACGAGGTAGGTTCCATCGAGGTGGGTAAGCTGGCGGACCTGGTGCTTTGGAAACCGGCCTTCTTTGGCACCAAACCGAGCATGGTGATCAAGGGCGGCATGATCGCGGTGGCGCCGATGGGCGATCCCAACGCGTCTATCCCGACTCCTCAGCCGGTGCATTACCGTCCGATGTTTGGCAGCTTTGGCCGCGCGGTGCAGAGCACCTCGATGCTGTTCCTGTCCCAGGCGGCGATGTCGGCCGGTATTCCAAGCCAGCTGGGTCTTGAGAGCCTGATTGGCGAGGTGCGGGACTGCCGTACGATCACCAAGGACAAGATGATCCTGAACAGCTATCAGCCGAAGATCGAGGTGGATTCCCAGACCTATGAAGTGCGTGCCGATGGCCAGCTTCTGGTGTGCGAGCCGGCCACCGAACTGCCGATGGCGCAGCGTTACTACCTCTTCTAAACCGGCTGGTGTAGCCAGGGGTGAGTCGAGGTGTTGAAGGGGCCAGGGACGGCGCTTCGTAAGATTAAAGAGTTCGAATAGATAGGTTTTATTACAGTATGTTGCGACTAGTTTCTAAACTGGATGCCAAGCAAGAGCCGACCGCGCGCCTGTGTCTGCCGATCGATTCCAGAATCCGCAGCCGTCTGCGTGTGGAACTGGAAGACGGTCGTGAGGCGGGTCTGTTCCTGCAGCGTGGCCTGATCCTGCGCGGTGGTGATCTGCTGCAGAGCGAATGCGGTGAAGTGGTTGAGATCGTTGCCGCAGACGAGAGTGTCTCCACGGTGCGTTCCGGCGATCCGCTGCTGCTGGCCCGCTGCGCTTACCACCTGGGCAACCGCCATGTGCCGCTGCAGATCGAGCAGGGCATGGTGCGTTATCAGCACGACCATGTGCTCGACGACATGGTGTGCGGACTCGGTGCCGAAGTGGTCGCCGAGCAGGCGCCGTTCGAGCCGGAAGCCGGTGCTTACGCCAGCGAAGGTCATGGCCATCACCATCATCACGACCATGAGCACG
The DNA here is from genome assembly GCF_900108065.1 of Marinobacterium lutimaris. Taxonomy (GTDB): domain Bacteria; phylum Pseudomonadota; class Gammaproteobacteria; order Pseudomonadales; family Balneatricaceae; genus Marinobacterium_D; species Marinobacterium_D lutimaris. Next base: position 671,630 of record NZ_FNVQ01000001.1, read on the forward strand.
GATCCCACAGCCATTGAGCTGACCCTTTCGAAGAGAGGCAATTCTATGCAGATGTTTAAGCGATCTCTGGCGGCTGTTTCGTTGCTGGCTCCGGGTATGGCTATCGCTCACGAAGGTGCGCATGGCGGCGGTCTGACCAGTGGCTTCGTTCACGTCATCAGCGAGCCGGACCACCTGGCCATTGTCTGCCTGGGCGCCGCACTGATCGGCTGTGCCAGCTGGGCGGTACATGGCCTTGGCCGAAAGCGTGCGCTGTCTCGCCAGGCGTCCAGCCGCGCACGGGACTGATTCGATGCTAGCGGATCTACGTCTCTATCAATTGATTAGTCCGGCGTTGCCGGTGGGTGCCTTTACCTACTCCCAGGGATTGGAGTGGGCCATCGAATGCGGTTGGGTGACCGATGCGGCCAGCCTCGAAGAGTGGCTGGTATCGGCGCTGGAGCATAGCGTCGCTACGCTGGAACTGCCGGTATTGTTGCGGCTTTGCCGCGCCCTGGAAGAGGGTGACGAGCAGAGCTTCGGTCAGTGGTGCGACTATCTGCACGCCAGCCGCGAAACCTCGGAGCTGCGGGCAGAAGAGCGTCAGCGCGCCCAGGCGCTGCTGCGCCTGCTGCCGGAATTGGATGTTCCTGTGCCCGACTCGCTGCGCGACAAAATGGGCAAAACCCAGATCGCCGGCATGGTGCTGGCGGCCAAAGCCTGGGATATCGACAGCATCAGCCTGGGGCGTGGCTATCTCTGGAGCTGGCTTGAAAACGCCGTAATGGCGGGCGTCAAGCTGGTACCCCTGGGCCAGACTGCGGGTCAGAAAATGCTGCTGGATGTATCGGCGCGCTTGCCGGCGCTGCTGGAGCAGGCCCCCAATATCGCCGATTGGCAAGTGGGCAGCTCTACACCGGCACTGGCGATCGCCAGCTCCAAGCACGAAACCCAGTATTCAAGACTTTTCCGGTCCTGATGGCGGATCAATCTGATCCTCGTCTGGACCTCGCACTATAAGGAAACATGAGAATGAGTGACTACAAGGCGCCCCTGCGTGTCGGAATCGGCGGCCCGGTCGGGTCCGGTAAAACAGCGCTGCTGGAAGTGGTGTGTAAAGCGATGCGCGATGACTACAGCATCGCGGTTGTTACCAATGATATCTACACCCAGGAAGATGCCAAGATTCTGACCCGCGCCGAAGCGCTGCCGGCGGACCGTATCGTCGGTGTCGAAACCGGTGGTTGCCCGCACACCGCCATCCGTGAAGATGCGTCGATGAACCTGGCGGCAGTGGAAGACCTGGCGCGTCTGCACGGCGATCTCGACGTGGTGTTTGTCGAGAGCGGCGGCGATAACCTGAGCGCTACCTTCAGCCCTGAGCTGGCGGACCTGTGTATCTACGTTATCGATGTAGCGGAAGGCGAGAAGATTCCGCGCAAGGGGGGCCCGGGTATTACCAAGTCCGACCTGCTGGTCATCAACAAGATCGACCTGGCGCCCTACGTGGGTGCAGATCTCTCCGTCATGGAATCCGATACCAAGCGGATGCGTGGAGAGCGTCCCTTCGTGTTTACCAACCTGAAAGAGGGTAAGGGACTCGAAGAGATCATCGGCTTTGTCGTCAAGCAGGGTATGTTGGACTGATCTAAGCGTATTAGGCTGCGTATATCATAAAGTACTGTTGTATTTTTAGGACGCGGCCAGCATCATCGTTGAGTCGGCCCGGTTTGAGGCCGATTCAACGCGCTACACTGAACAAGTCATGGAAGTCTTTGCAGTAGAAAAATAATATCCGGGATCCTTAGTTATGCAGCAGTCGTTTTACTCTTTTACCCTCAGCTCATGTCCAGCTGCGTTATTGGTTTGCAGCGACGTACCTGATTCCGCGCCTTTGGGCAGGGTGCTCCGAGTATAACGAGGAGGCACTGACGGATATGGCGAAAAAGTCCAGACTCCGCTCCAGGTTTCCGGTCCATCTGAAGCTTGCACTGCTGCTGCTTGTCTGCTCACTGCTGGTGCTCGGTGGTGGCGGCTTCTATAAATCCGAGATTGCCCGCGAAACCTTCCGCTATCAGCTCGACGCCCGGTTTGACCGCCTCGATCAGTTTGCCAGTGCGTTGGCCGTCAACGTCGCCCAGGCGGATCGCGAACAGGTCGTTCACATCCTTAATCTTCTCCTGGCTGAACCCGACGTGCTGCGGGTCGAGTTGCTCGATGCCGAGGTGCATCCCGTTGTTAATCTGGAAACAGAGGATTACGGCAACATTCAGGTAGAGGGGCGGATCGTGGTTCCGGTGCCGGATATCTCCGGCAGCGAGAAAGAATCAGGCTGGCTGATCATGGAAGCCAGCGGCCAGAGCCTGGTGGATGCCAACAAATCGATTCTCGATGATGCCATTGTTACCCTGGTGCTGATCGTTTCACTGTCCGCGCTGGCGATCCTCGTTTTCCAGGTTCGCTATATCAACCGGCCATTACGGCAACTGCTCTTCGCTATCGAGCGCTCCCGCAACAGCGGCGAGCTGGTGCGTGTTGGCGACCGCCTGCCCAACGATGAATTTGGTACGATCATCGGCGCCTACAATGAGCTCCTGATTGAAGTTGAAGACAAGCACCGCTCGTTAAAACGTAGCGAGGCGCGTTTCCGTCACCTCTACAACCGGACGCCGGCGCTGCTGTTCAGCCTGTCGGAGCGGGGCATTTTCGAGAATGTCAGCGAGCATCTACTCCATCACCTCGGCTACCCGGTCGATCAGGTTCTGGGCCGGCATATCGGTTCCCTGTTGATCGATCCGGATGATGTGCGCTCTCTGGATACCGCCTTTGAGCGTCTCGCTCACAGGCACCATGCCGAGTTTTATCTAAAACTGCGCAACGCCACCGGTGATGAACACGCCATGCGCGTCGACGCCACGCCAAACCCTGAAGGGCCGGGTGTTTTGGCGGTGATGACAGATATCACAAGCCTTAACGACGCGCTTAATACCATCGAGCGCCAGGCGAACTTTGATAGCCTGACGGGGCTTCCCAACCGGCACCTGTTCAAGATGCTGCTCGGTGAGCAGCTTGAAAGCGCCGCTGCGGCAGATGCCGACGGTCAGCAGGGGCTTTCACTGCTGTTTGTCGATCTGGATCGCTTCAAATATATCAACGACACCTATGGCCACCATACCGGCGATAAGCTGCTGAGGGCTGCGGGCTCGCGCATCCAGAATGTGCTGCCTGCGGGTGATTACGTGGCCCGACTTGGTGGCGATGAGTTCGCCGTGCTGATCCACGGCATTACCGACGAAGACGCCCTGATGAGTCTCTCCTCCAGCCTGATTGATCAGCTGGAAACCTCTTTCCAGATCGATCAGTGCACCATGCATATTTCCGCCTCGGTGGGGATTGCCGTCTACCAGGGCGAGGAAGCGACGCCGGATCAGTTGCTCAAAAGCGCTGATCTTGCGATGTATCGCGCCAAGGCGGAAGGCCGGGGGCGCGCCTGCGTGTTTGCACCGGAAGATGAGCAGCGCACTCTGCACCGGGTTAATACCGAATCCCTGTTGCGCGAGGCGCTGGAAGGGGAATATTTCGAACTCCACTATCAACCGGTATGTGACCTGGGTACCCAGCGTATTGTCGGCGCCGAGGGTCTGGTGCGCATGAACCACCCGGAGAAAGGGCTGCTTGCACCCGGTGACTTTATCGATGTGGCGGAAGAGACCGGGCTGATTGTGCCGCTGGGTGAATGGGTGCTGGAAGAGGGCGCGCGTCAGTTGGCCCAGTGGCACCGCGAACTGGGCTGCGATATTACCCTGTCGCTGAACGTATCGAGCAAACAGCTGCAGAGTTCGCGTTTTGCCGGACGTGTCGCCGAGATCTGCGAAAAATACTCGGTGCCGTCCGGGCATCTGGTGCTGGAGATTACCGAGTCGATGTTGATGAATAACAGTGACCAGGTGCTGGATGTGATGAACCGATTGAAGGCTCAGGGCTGCCTGCTGTCGATCGACGACTTCGGCACCGGCTTCTCCTCCCTCAGTTATCTGCAAAAATTTCCGCTGGATGTGCTCAAAATCGATCGCGCCTTCGTAATGGATATCGAAGCTAATGAAACGCATAGAGCGCTGGTCAGGGCGATCGTCAGTATGAGCGAGGCGTTGAAGCTGCGTGTGATTACCGAAGGTGTAGAGACCGAAGGGCAGATGCGCTGTATCCGTCAGCAGGGCTGTGAACTGGGTCAGGGATATTACTTCTCGCGGCCTTTGAAAGCGGCGGTGTTCAATGAATGGATCAGATCGAGCGAAACGTTGTCAGTATAAAGGAAGAAAAAAAAGCGCCCGTCCGGTAGCCGGGGACGGGCGTAAACCGTGAACCGGGTCAGTCAGCTGTGTGGGTCTGACGTGAACCCGATGAAAGCCTGTCAAAGCGTTAGTAATCATAATGCGAACCATTATCATTAGCAAGTAATTTCTCAAATATTTTTGCCCGTGTTTTCTACGGCGCGAGACGCTACACTGTGCGCATCGCTCCAGGCCCCGTAGCTAGAGGGATCGCGGGCTTTTGCCGGTCGGGACGAAGGCGACGTAAAACGTCCTTTGTCGCGCATGGAAGTGGTGAATCGGTATCTATAATCTTCGGAAAACCAAGTTGATCTATTTGGCTTCACACCCAGGTCGCCTGCTGCGCTGTTGCTGCCTTGTTATCTCTCTCAGCCTGCCGGTTACCGCCGTGGCAGAAGTGACTGTGCAGGTCGAGGGCGTGGATGGCGCCATGCAGGAGGGACTGCGCAGTACTCTTTCGATTGCCTCTTTGCCTGCCGACGCAGAGCCCTCCGATGCGCGAGTCCGTTATCTGCACCGCAATGCGGAAGATCAGTTGCGCAATGCACTCCAGGCTTACAGTTATTTCAATCCGCAGATCGACAGCAGGCTCGAGCGCACCGAAAGCGGTTGGCTGGCGACCTATGAGGTCAATCCTGGCCCCGCCGTGCTGATCGAGGATCAGAAGCTGGAACTGCTGGGCGAAGGCGCCGACAGCGGCCTGTTCGATGCCTGGCTTAAATCTCCGGTGCTGGCCAGCGGCGAAAAGCTGGACCAGCAGGCCTATGACGCCCTTAAAGCCGATCTGCTGGAACTGGCGGCATCGGAGGGTTACCACGATGCTCGGTTTACCGAGTCAAAGATCGAGGTCTACCCCGAGGATAATCGGGCGCGGATAGCGCTGACCTTCGATACGGGGCCCTCTTACACCATCAGCGAGATCAATTTTGGCGAGGCACCTGTACGTGAGTCTTTGCTGCGACGTTATCAGACGGTCCAGGCTGGCGATCCGGTGCGTAACGATGAGTTGATCCTGATGCAGCGAGGGCTGATCGACAGCGATTACTTTGAGCTGGTCGATGTTCAGCCGGATTGGTCCCAGGCCGATGAGCAGCACCGGGTGCCGGTGCAGGTGACCATGAACCCCAATAAACGTACTGCTTATCGTTTTGGTGCCGGTTACGGTACCGATACCGGTGCCAGGGTGAGTGTCAGGCAGGATCGGCGCTGGGTAAACGACCGTGGGCACAGCATGGATACCAAGCTTGAGCTTTCTGAGGTCACCAACACTCTGAGCAGCGAGTACGGTATTCCCGGCGTTAATCCTCTGAACGACAGTTACGCGATACAGGCGCTTTACGAGCAGGAAACCACGGATACCACCGATACCGAAAAGTGGTCTTTGGCAGCGCTGGACAAACGGTTGCGCGGCAACCAGAGCTGGAACTACGGCTTGATCCTGGAGCAGGAGAAATTCAGCTTTGGTGATGATGAGCAGAGTACACTGCTGCTGGTGCCGGAGTTGGATTGGGAGATCAGCAAGGCGGATGACCGCCTTAATACCCGCAACGGCTACCGGCTGGGGATCAAGCTCAGCGGTGCTGAAGAGAATATCGTATCTGACCTGACCTTTGCCCAGGTCGAGGTGGATGCCAAGGTCGTTAAATCCCTGGGTGATGACTGGCGCTTTCTTGGCCGTACCCAGTTGGGTGCAACGGCGGTGGAAGATTTTGAACACATGCCATCATCAAGGCGGTTTTTTGCCGGTGGTGATAACAGCGTGCGTGGTTACACCTACAAGGAATTGGGGCCTGAGGATGATGAAGGCAACGTACGTGGTGGCCGATATCTGATGACATACAGTGCGGAGTTCGATTATCGCGTCGCCGGTAACTGGCGGGCGGCGGTGTTCTACGATGCCGGTAATGCGGTTGATTCGCTCACTACTGCGCTGAAGCACTCCGCCGGTGTCGGTGCCCGTTGGCAGTCGCCGATCGGGCCGATACGGGTGGATTTGGCGAAACCTCTGGATGATGACGGCTTCCGCATCCACTTCTCGCTGGGGCCAGACCTATGAGGCGTTCCCTGCGGTGGATACGCCGCCTGCTGTTAGCCCTGCTCGTACTGATTATTCTGCTGCTTGCGGTGATGATCTTTCTGGTCAGCAGCGAAACCGGGACACGCTGGGTGTTCGACCTGGCGCAGCGCTGGGTGCCTGCGTTGCAGGTAGACAGCATCAAGGGGGCGTTGACTGGGCCTTTGGATCTGGAAGGCGTCAGTTTCCGCCCGCCACAGGGCAGCGGTGTTGAACTGGATCGCCTGCAGCTGGAGTGGTCGCCGGGTAAGCTTTTCTCTGCACAGCTCTCGGTGCAACGCCTGGCGCTGGGTGGGCTATTGATCCTACCGGGTGAGCCAGCGAGCGCCGAGCCTGAAAGCCAGGGACCTTACACCGGGTTCAGTCTGCCGGACAGCATCGCGCTGCCGCTGGGTATCGATATTCAGGAGGTGTCGCTAAACGGTCTGCGTATCGATGGTCAGCCTGACGCGCTGGTGAACAGCCTTAAGATCAAGACTCATATGGCGCAGAGCGACCTTGTGCTTGATCAGTTCTCTCTTGACGCGCCGATGGGGACTGCCTCGCTAACAGGCCAGATGTCGCTCAAGGGGGACTACCCGCTTGACCTCACCTCCGACCTGCTGCTGCGTCTGCCGGAGCGCCCGGAGATTGCGCTCAAGGGCAGGTTACAGGGACCACTGGATGCAATAGCGCTAACACAGGATGTCAGCGGTCCGCTACGCGCCAGGCTGGATGCCGAACTTGAAGGCGTCACCGGCCGTGAGCCGCACTGGCAGGCTCAGTTGGGGCTTGAAACTATCGATCTGGTTGCACTGGCTCCGGAAGCGGCCGCAGCCGAGCTCAGCGACATTAGTGCCAGGCTGGAAGCCAGCGGCAGCTTTAGCGGGGCTGAGCTCTCACTGAATGGCGGCTTCAGTCAGGCGCAGACCGGGCCGATGCAGCTTTCGCTGCAAGCCAGTGCCGATACCGAGCGAGCCGAGATCAAGCAGCTGAATCTGGTTCAAACTGAGGGCCCCGCCCGGGTCGAGCTGACCGGACATATCGCGCCATTGACGCCGGAGGGCGAGCTGGCACTGGACTTCAACTGGAGCGATCTTGCATATCCAATGGTTGGCGCTGAGCCTCAGTTCGCCTCACCCAAGGGGTCATTGCTGCTCAGTGGTACGCTGAACGGTTATCTCGCTGAGCTGGATATCGGTGTGCAGGCGCCGCCACTCGAAGCGATCAGCCTGACGGGGGAGGCCCGCGGCAACCTGCAGGCCATCGACAGCTTGGATCTGATTGCCCAGGCGCCGGAAGGCCGCGCCGAGATCAGTGGTTCGGCAGCCTGGCAGCCGATGCCGGTGTGGAACGTAAATATCGAGGCGGATCAGCTGGACCCCGGCTACTTTGTCGCCGAGTGGCCGGGCAAAATTTCCGCGCTGATCCATACCGAGGGGCAGATCGACGCCGAACCTGCGCTCAGCGCCCGTATCGAAAGACTGGGCGGTACCCTGCGACAGCAGCCCCTGTCGGGCCAGGGCGAGGTCAGTCTGAGTGGCGGCGTTTGGCAGTTACAGGGGCTCGATCTAGGCTGGAGTGACGCCAAGGTCTCCGCCAGTGGCGAGGTTGGCGAGGCGATCGCGCTGAATTTCGATCTGAGTCTACCGGCTCTGGACAAGTTGCTGCCGGATGCCGGCGGCCAGCTCAATGCCAGCGGTACGGTGGGTGGTACTCCCGCCATGCCTGCCATTGAAGCAAACCTCTCCGGTTCTGCGCTACGTTGGCAGAGTTACCAGGTTGGCGCCGTGGACGGGCGTGTCAATTTCGACCCGCAGTGGCGCAGCGCTGCAGATATAGCGCTTCAGGCCAGCGCATTAAACCTGGCCGGTCAGGTGATCGACAGTGTCAATCTGGCAGTAAGCGGAACCGACCAGGCGTTGAATACCGAGCTTGATGTGAAGGCCGGGGAGGACAGCCTCAGTGCTGCGCTCGATGGTAGCCTGAGGCTTGAAGAAACCGAATGGGGCTTCGATGGTCGGTTAAGCAAACTGGCCGTGACCCAGAGTGCGGCCGGTACCTGGCGTCTCAATCAACCCGCTGCGTTGAGTCTGGCGCCAAATCGCTATCGTCTTGATCAGCTTTGTCTGGCGGCACAGGCCGGGCAGGGGCGTCTCTGTGCCCAGGGCAGCCTTGAAGATAGCGCGATACTGGGGCAGTTCAGCCTGGATCAGCTGCCGCTTGCCCTGGTTCAGCCCTACCTGCCACCGGGCGCCGAGATCAAAGGCTATGTAGATGGTGAGGGTCGATTCGAGAGCCAGGGCCAGCGCATGGATTATGCGCTGAAGATTGAGCTGCCCGAGGCCGGTGTCAGCTCTGCCGAGCGGGATCTGGCGCTTACACTCGATACCACGGCGCTGACTGTGGAAGGCGACCAGAAGCTGGCGCAGGTGCGCTTTAATGCCCCCCTGCCTGAATTGAAAGGCTCGCTAAACGCCAGTATTGATATCGATAACCCGACCACCGATCCTGGCCTTGAGGGTCAGGTCCGGCTTGATCTCCCTCAACTGGATGCACTTAACGTGCTCAGCGCCGACCTGGTGATCCATAAGGGTCAGGCCCGTGCCGATCTCGACCTGGCCGGCAAGGTCTCAGCGCCGCAGGTGCGCGGTCAACTGCTGCTGGATGAAGGCGATATGGAGATCCCGGCGTTTGGCCTGCATCTGACCGATATGCGCGTTAATCTGAGAGACTCGGATACGCCGGATAAGCTGCTGCTCGATGGTACTGTGACCAGCGGAGAGGGCAGCCTGGTACTTGCCGGTGAGCTCTGGCCGCTTGAGAGCCGTATCGATGCCACCTTGAAAGGCGAGAATTTTCAGGCTGTAGATACCCGTGAAATGGCGGTGCGGATCTCTACCGATATGTCACTGGCGGTGGACCCCGAGCGTATCGCCGTGGGCGGTAAGTTGATTGTCCCCGAAGCGTTGATCAGACCGCCCAAGGCGTCGCCGAACGCGGCCAGTCGTTCTGCGGATCTGGTGGTGATCGAAGAGGGAGCCGACGGTGAACAGGCGCTGGGACCTGCGTTGGATCTGGATCTGAGTGTTGAGCTTGGTGACAACGTGCGTGTCGATGCCTTTGGTTTTACCGGTCTGCTCAGGGGCGCCCTGCGAGTGCAGCAGCAGGGGCAGGGTGTGCCACGCGGCACGGGAAGGCTGGGTGTCCAGAGCGGTGAGTACACCCTGTACGGCCAGCAGCTGACTATCACCCGGGGTGATGTGCTGTTCACCGGTGGTCCGGTGACCAATCCTGGCCTTGATCTGCGAGTTGACCGTGAGGTCGAGGATGTCACCGTGGGCGCGGTGGTCTCAGGCACTCTGCGCACGCCGGATCTGGCGTTGACCTCCAGCCCCTCGATGCCGGATAACCATATTCTTTCCTACCTTGTGCTTGGGCGGGCGCCAGGGTCGGCATCCTCCGGCGAGCAGCAGATGCTGATGCGTATGGCGCTGGCGCTGGCCGGTGGGCAGAAGATCGCCGGCCGTATCCAGGAAACCTTCCACGTGGATGAGGTGGGGATCGGCTCCGGTGATTCGGGAGAGGATACCTCTTTCTATATCGGCAAGTACCTGACGCCGGATCTCTATATCAAGTACGGCGTGGGTCTGGGCGATACGGTGAACACCTTCCTGGTGCGGTATCGACTGGCGACGCGCTGGCTGCTTGAGTCGACAACCAGCTCTGAGGCCAGCGGCGGCGATCTGATCTACAGCTTTGAGCGCTGATCGTCGGCCGGCTTAACTTGTGGGTTAAGTTCTGGTTTAAGTTGAGAGGGCTGGCGGAGGCGTTGCTCGCCTCGCCAGTCAGTCGCTGCTTCAATACTGGCGGCCGGGGCGACCTTTAACTTCCGCTATGTCCTCAACCTCCATGCTGCTGGCGTCGGCTCTCATGCGGCGCCGGTCCAGCTCCTCGCTGCTCACTGCGAGAACGGCACTGGCCTCGGTCTGGATGCTATTGCTGTAGCTGCGCATTCCTCGGCGTGTCTGTTCCTGGCTGATATTTTCGTTTTCGCTGAGCGCTGCTGTATCGGTGTATTCCGTGGTGGGTGCCAGGCTGACTCCGATATAAAAAATCAGAGCGCTGGCCAGCGCTATGCCTTCGATTGCGTGCCAGTGTCCGTGAAATGTCATCGTGTTCATAGCCGTTCTCCAATCGCTGACTGAGTGTATTTAAAGGCTAGAAGACGGGCGAAACCGCGCTATCCCCCATATAGGGGGGCGCTATGTTTATCTGATATGAGCAGGTGAATAACCCGCGCTGGTCGCGGTCGGTTGCGGCTGGCTCAGTGCTAATGGGGAAAGGCTTGAGGTTTAGCTGGCCAGACCGCTATCAAGGGCGATGCGTGTTGCCTCTACACGGGATCTGATGTTCAGCTTCTTGTAGATCGACTTTACATGGTCGTTGGCCGTGTAGGTCGATATATCCAACTCCCGAGCGATCTGCTTGCGTGATGCGCCCCTGGCGATCAGTTTTAAAACCTCCCGCTCTCTCACCGTAAGCAGTTCGTTAAGCGCCCCATTGGGCCGGGGTGGTTCACTGAAGTGGGCGATAATACGGCTGGCCATGGCCGGTGATAGCGGAGGCTGGCCGGACAGCATTCCTTTAAGGTGTTCGGCCAGCATCTGTGGCGGCTCTGACTTGAGCAGATAGCCGCTGGCACCGGCGCGCAATGAATTAAACAGGCTTTCGTCGTCATCGGCGACGGTGGCCACGACGCAGTGGGTGCTGGGTTGCTCCCTGGTGATTCGATTCAGGGTTTCGATGCCGCAGCCGTCGGGCAGGTTAAGGTCAAGAATCGCCAGGTCAAAACGATGCCGGTCGAGTAGGGAGGCCGCTCCTTTGATGCTGGTGGCCAGGTGAATCTGAACGGGACCGAAGGCGAGCTTGATGGCGTGCTCAATCAGAACGGACCATTCCACATAATCCTCAAGTAGCAGGACGTTTTTCATGGTTGTTTCCTGGGTCAAATTGTCGTGAGGTAGGTGCAGGCTTGAAGGCGAGGGTAAAGCAGGTGCCTTCGCCTGGAGTGGAGCGAACGCTGATTGTCGCTCCAGCACTGCTGAGCAACTTCTTTGCGCTGAACAGGCCTATGCCATAGCCGCTACTACCGGATTTGGCATGCAGGCGCTGGTGGTTGTTGAACAGATGCTCGCACTGCTCCGCCGCGATACCTATGCCATGATCTTCCACTTCAACAAGGTCCTGTCCGTTAGCGGAGAATGAACGCAGGGTGATCGACGGAGGCTGGCCCGCCGGTGTGTATTTGATAGCGTTGCTGATCAGGTTGACCAGCACCTGGTGCAGGGCGAATTCATTGAAATAGACCGTTTTAACCTGGCAGTCGCTGCTGATCTGGGCGCGGCTTTCTTCAATCAGTGGCGTCAGATGGATGCGCACGTTGTACAGCACCTCTTCGAGTTCAACCGGCTGCAGTGTTTCCAGCTCATGGGAAGCGCGGGAGAAGTTGAGCAGTTCGCGAATGATCTTCAGCGCGTCATCTGAGGAGCGGCGAATCCTCTCGACATACTCGCGATGGTTACTCTGGGCTTCGGGATCCTCCTGCAGCATCGCCGCGTAGGAGCTGATCACCGTGAGAGGGTTGCGCAGGTCGTGGGCGACCAGCTGGTCGTAGTTACGCAGGCTCTCGTTAGCGATCTCCAGCTGGGAGTTGCTGGTTTTCAGCTTTTCCTCCTTCAAGCGTACCGTATTGAGCACATGGTTATAGGCCATACCGACGATGCCAAGCTCGGTAAATTGGTCCGTAGGCGCCGGGCGATTGAGGTTACCGGTATCGGACTGGTACTGCATAAAAGCGATCAGTTCATATAGCTCAGACGAGGCACGGTGCTCGCTGATATTAAGACCGACACTCTCATCCTGAGGCGAGACGCGAAACGGGTGGTAGGTGTTGATCAGGCGGAAGATCAGGTAAGCAGAACCAAACGCCCAGACAGCGGTGACCAGAATGCCCAGCAGCTGCACGCCTATCTGTTCAAGCCTGCCTAGTTCTGACCCCAGGCCGCCAAGATCGCAGAAGATACCGGCTGCGAGGGTGCCCCAGATACCGGCGCCGAGGTGAACCGGCACCGCACCTACCGCATCGTCCAGCCGGTATTTGAGCAGCAGTTTGGCGGTAAACAGCACGCTTACCGCCGAGCCTGCGCCTATAACAACGGCTGCTGGTGAGGTGACACAGTCGGCAGAGGCGGTGATGCCGACAAGCCCGCCCAGGGCGCCGTTGAACAGGTCCTCAGGGGCCGGAGACTCGCCGCGACGGTGGATCAGGATCAGTGTGAACACCAGGGAGGCGGAGCCGGCGATCAGCGTATTACTGAGGATAATGCCGATATCGGAGCTGAAGTTATAAGCGCTACCGCCGTTGAAGCCCATCCAGCCGAACCAGAGAATCAGCACGCCCAGCGCCGACAGCGTCAGGTTACTGCCTTGAATGGTATGAGCCTTGCCATCGGCGTCAAAGCGACCAAGGCGGGGGCCGATGATGATCACCAATGCCAGGGCCACCCAGCCACCGGTGGAGTGGACGACAGTGGAACCGGCAAAGTCATGAAAGCCCAGTTTCAGTAACAGTCCCTCACCGTTAGTGATCAGGCTGCCGCTCCAGCTTAGATTGACCGCCACCGGGTAGATCAGCCCGGCAATGATCGCTACCAGAATCGGATACATGATAAAGCGGAGCCTTTCTGCGGCTGCGCCGGACACAATGGTGCAGCAGGTGCTGCAGAATACCGCCTGAAACACGAAGAAGGCGTTGAGGGTGTTTTCCTGCGAATGGAACAGATAGTAGTTGCCCTCGTCCAGAGGGTTGCTGAACGGCATGCCGAAGGCGATGGAAAATCCGATCAGCCAGAACAGGAAGATCGATGTGGCGTTATCGCAGATGTTTTTCAGCGCCACGTTGATGTTGTTTTTGGAACGGGTCATACCCGATTCCAGGCATAGAAAGCCGGCCTGCATGATCCACACGAGGCAGGCACACAGCAGAACCCAGAACACATCGATATCTTCTAGAGTCATTTCCCTGTCCGTAAGACTTCAGCCGTTTTCAGGCTTGAGCGGTGAACAGAAGTGTAGACTTAGGGGGACTTAAAACCGCAGGAAGCATGCGTATTTATATTGATGCGCTGGCCATGCGGGTGAATCTGATTCATGCAGCCTCATGGCTGCGCGCCTTTTTTAGCGGCAGCACGAGGGCAATAGGGGCGTAACGGCAAAAGAAAAGGGCCGGTGGTTTGCACCACCGGCCCTGATCTCAAGCCTGGAGACTGTTACTTCGGCAGCTCGGCGTCGATGCCCTGGATGTACCAGTTCATCTTCTCGAGCTCTTCCCAGCTCAATACTTCACCTTCCGGCACCATCACTTCGCCCGCCTGGTTAACTACCGGGCCTGCGAAAGGATGGATGCTGCCGTCCTGGATACCGGCGACCAGACGCTCGGCTTCCGCTTTCACATCAGCAGGGATGGAGTCAGCGAAGCTCGGGATCACGATGGCGCCTTCGGTCATGCCTTCAACCATGGCGTGGCTTTCCCAGGTACCGTCCATCACTTTTTGAGCCTGGGCGATGTAGTGCGGGCCCCACTCGTCAACGACAGACAGCAGGTGTGCGTTCGGGCCAAAGCTGGACATATCTGAAGCCTGGCCTACGGCGTATTTTCCGCGACGCTCTGCGGCCTGCATCGCTGCCGGGCTGTCGGTATGCTGCAGGATGACGTCTACACCCTGATCCATCATGGCGTTGGCTGCGTCAGCTTCCTTACCCGGATCGAACCAGCTGTTGACCCAGATGATCTTCAGCTCAGCATCCGGGTTGTATTTGTTGAGCGCCATCTGCACGGAGTTGATATCGCGGATAACCTCCGGGATCGGGAAGGAGGCGATGTAACCGATCTTGTTGGATTTGGTCATCTGGGAGGCAACGTAGCCCGCTACATAACGACCCTCGTAGGTCTTGGAGATGTAGGTGCCCAGGTTGTCGGCCAGTTTGTAGCCGGTGGCGTGCTCGAACTTAACGTCGGGGTAGCGCTTGGCAACCTTGACGGTGGCGTTCATGAAGCCGAATGAGGTGGTGAAGATCAGCTTGTGGCCGCTCTGCGCCAGGTTACGGATTACGCGCTCGGCATCGGCACCCTCAGGCACGTTTTCAACGTAGGTGGTTTCCACCTTGTCGCCGAAGTGCTCTTCCAGTGCAAGACGACCCTGGTCGTGCTGGTAAGACCAGCCGTGGTCACCGATCGGACCAACATAAACAAAGCCGACTTTCAGCGGGTCGTCCGCTGCCATCGCCTGGCCGGACATCAGGGCCGTGCTCAGACCAATACCGGCTGCAACGCCGGTGAGCAGCTTATTAAATTGACGACGTTTCATGCAGTGTTCTCCTTGTGTAGTGCCGAGCACCAGGAAAAGGTGCGATCTTGTAAGTTGCGATCTTGTAAGTTGCTAAGACTCAGTTTTTCTATCTTTTCGATTATGCAAAAAACTGACCACTTGTTCAGGTTTGACCGGTGGCCGTGATTACAAGCCTTGGCGCCCATTCCCAAGGCGCTTTTCGCACTCTCCGGGCTCACTGTTGAGCCCGGTGCCCTGTTTTGGACAGGGTTGAATACTCTTAACTCTCTACGTTTAACTATCTACTTTAATTCTCTCGGTCTGCGAGCGGTGTGGCAAAGGTGTATGCCATATCCCAGGGGAAGCGGATCCAGGTATCCTGGCTGACTTCGGTGATAAAGGTATCGACCAACGGCTTGCCTGCCGGTTTGGCGTACAGGGTAGCGAAGTGCGCCTTGGGCAGCATTTCGCGCACGTACTTGGCCGTTTTGCCGGTATCGACCAGGTCGTCGATCAGCAGCATGCCTTCGCCGTCGCCCTCAACCCCTTTCAATACGTTCAGTTCACCCTGCTGCGCCTGAGTACCGCTTTTATCGCTCTTGCCGTAGCTCACCACACAGAGCGTGTCGATCAACCGGATATCCATCTCACGCGCCAGAATGGCTGCAGGCACCAGGCCACCGCGAGTGATGGCGATGATCCCTTTCCACGGTCCCTTATCGAGCAATCGCAACGAGAGTGTACGGGCGTTGCGGTGCAGCTCGTCCCAGGAAACGGGGAAATCCATATGGTATGGATTGGACATCGTGTTGTTCTCCTCATCATGTAAGGCAGGGGCTGTACACAGCGCTAAAAAATAAATAGCGACAAAGTTTAACCGCTTGGTCAGGTTTTTCCAGTATCTGGATCAACCGACCTTCGCAGCAAGACGCTGTGCCGCCGCCTGATGTTTTTCAATCAGTGCAGGAATATCGATATTCAGTGGCTGGCCATCCATCACTCGCCAGCGACCGCCGACCATCACTGCATCGGCTTGGTGTGCGCCGCATAGCAGCAACGCCGCCAGTGGATCGTGTGCACCGCTGAAGCGTAGCTCATCAAGCCCGAACAGGGCGATATCAGCCTGTTTGCCGACGGCGAGTTCACCCACATCATCACGGCCCAGCACCGCCGCGGAACCGCGCGTACCCCAGCGCAGCGCATGCTGGTGGTGCACCTTGGAAGAACCGTAGCGCAGCCGCTGCAGATACATCGCCTGGCGCACTTCCTGAATCATGTTGGAGCAATCGTTGGAGGCGGAGCCATCCACGGCGATACCGACCGGACAGCCCGCGTCTTCCAGCGCCTGTACCTGGCAGATTCCGGAGGCGAGCATCATGTTGGAGCTCGGGCAGTGTGCGATGCCCACGCCAGCGCTGCCAAGGCGTGCGATCTCTTCGTCATTGAAGTGGATGCCGTGGGCGAGCCAGCTGCGCTCGTTCAGCCAGCCGACGCTTTCGAGATAGTCTACGGTACGCAGACCAAACTGCTGCTCACAGAACGCTTCTTCATCCAGTGTCTCTGCCAGATGGGTGTGGGTGCGTACGTTGTATTGCTTGGCCAGCGTTGCCGTGTCGCGCATCAGTTCGGTGGTCACCGAAAACGGTGAGCAGGGCGCCAGGGCGATCTGCACCATGGAGCCTTCGCTGGCATCGTGATAACGCTGCACCAGGCGTTCGCTGTCGGCGAGGATAGCTTCTTCAGTCTGAACCACACTCTGCGGTGGCAGGCCGCCCTGATCTTCGCCGAGACTCATGGAGCCGCGGGTCAGCGTGACGCGCATGCCAACCTTGGCAGCAGCCTCAACCTGAATATCCACTGCTTCTTCCAGCGCGGCCGGGAACAGGTAGTGGTGATCGGCTGCCGTGGTGCAGCCGGACATCAGCAGCTCGGTCAGAGCGAGTTCGGTCGCGGCGCTGAGCATATCCGGCTCAAGACCGGCCCAGACCGGGTAGAGCGTCTTCAGCCAGGGGAACAGCTCCTTGTTCAGGGCTGCCGGCAGGGCGCGGGTCAGCGTCTGATAGAAGTGGTGATGGGTGTTGATCAACCCCGGAATCAGCACCTGACGGGAGGCGTCGTAGCGTTCATCCCAGCCACCGGCCGGTTCCTGGTCCTTGGCGACCAGCTCCAGAATTTTCCTGCCCTGGATCACAAGACCGCCACGGGCGTCCTCTGCGTTACCGGTGAAAATAGCCAGAGGGTTGGCGATCCAGAGGCGTGTACTTTCAGCCATTAATTATTGTCCTTAGCTGCTTGCGTGGAAGGGTTTGCCCAGTGACATGGGGGCCAGCAGGCGAGCGCGCACCTGGTTACGCGACAGCAGTACCAGTACCAGAATAGTCGCCACGTAGGGCAGCGTTGCGAGCAGGTTGGATGAGATCGAGAAGCCCAGCCCCTGGAACACCAGGTGAAGAATGCTGGCCAGACCAAACAGCCAGGCACCCAGCAGCACGCGCTCAACTTTCCAGCTGGCAAACACCACCAGTGCCAGTGCGATCCAGCCGCGGCCCGCGCTCATGTTCTCCGCCCAGAGCGGGGTGTAGGCGATAGACAGGTAACCACCGGCGAGACCCGCCATGGCGCCGCCGAACATGACCGCCAGGTAGCGGGTACGTATCACCGGCAGGCCGATGGCGTTGGCTGCATGCGGGTTCTCGCCCACCGCCTTGACGATCAATCCCGGGCGTGAGGAACGGAAGAACCAGTAAACGGCTGCAAAGAGGAAGAAAGAGAGGTAAACGATCATATCCTGGGAGAACAGCATCTTGCCAAGCAGCGGAATTTCGCTCAGCAACGGCAGGGCAAAGGGTTCGAGCCCGGTGATCGGCTTGCCGACAAAATCGGAGCCGATAAACGCCGACAGCCCCGTACCGAAAATCGTCAGTGCGAGGCCCGTCGCCACCTGGTTGGCGTTTAGCCCCAAGGCGATAAAACCGAACAGCAATGACATGGCGATACCCGCAGCGATTGCCAGCAGGAAACCGAGCATCAGGCTGCCGGTGAGCAGGGCGGCCACAAAGCCGGCCACAGCGCCCATGAGTACCATCCCTTCCTGACCGAGGTTGAGCACGCCGCTTTTTTCACACACCAGCTCACCCAGCGCGATCAGCAACAGCGGCGTACCGGTGCGCACCATCGCATAGAGAATGTTTGAGATCAGATCGATATCCATCAGTTTGCAGCCTCTTGGTTGGCGGCCAGCTTGTCGGTGGCGGGGGTGGACAGGGCGGGAATGCGGATGCGGAAGTTGATCAGCACATCACATGCGAGCAGGTAGAAGAGCAACATACCCTGGAACAGACCGGTCAGCGCAACCGGCAGGCCCAGGTTGATCTGTGCCATCTCGCCGCCCATATAGATCAGTGCCATCAGCAGCGTGGCAAGCAGGATGCCCACCGGATGGAGGCGGCCCAAGAAGGCGACAATGATCGCCGCGTAGCCGTATCCAGGAGAAATAGAGGGCACCAGCTGCCCCAAGGGACCTGCGACTTCGCCGACACCGGCAAGGCCAGCCAGCGCGCCACTGATCAGCAGGGCGATCCAGACCAGACGTTTCTCGCGGAAGCCAGCCAGGCGAGCGGCGCTGGCATCCAGCCCCAGTACCTTGATCTGAAAACCGAGGAAGGAGCGGCTCAGCAGCACCCAGACAACCACCACGGCCAGCAGCGCGAACAGCATGCCGAAGTGGATGCGGGTGCCGTCGATCAGGGTGGGTATCAGCGCCGAATCTGAGAACATGGCGGATTCCGGGAAGTTGAAACCGTCCGGGTCTTTGAGCGGACCGTGAACCGCCCAGATCAGCAGGTTCAGGGCGATATAGTTGAGCATGATGGTGGTGAGAATCTCGTTGGCGTTGAACGAGGTCTTCAGCCAGGCCGCGAGTCCCGCCCAGAG
The DNA here is from genome assembly GCF_900108065.1 of Marinobacterium lutimaris. Lineage (GTDB taxonomy): Bacteria > Pseudomonadota > Gammaproteobacteria > Pseudomonadales > Balneatricaceae > Marinobacterium_D > Marinobacterium_D lutimaris. Next base: position 690,316 of record NZ_FNVQ01000001.1, read on the forward strand.
CGCACCGCCGACCATGCCTGCGAGCAGCACTGCGGGTAGCACCCAGAAGCCTTCCGCATCGATCAGTGCCAACGCACAGGCGCTGCCGATCAGGCCTCCCATCAGCAACTGACCTTCGGCGCCGATGTTCCAGACCTTGGCTTTGAACACGACTGAAAGGCCGATGGCGCAGAGAAGAATCGGCGCCGCTTTTACGCAGAGTTCAGCGAGTCCATAAATGTCTGAGACCGGCATGATAAGCAGGGTATGCAGTGCTTCCAGCGGGTCCTGGCCGAGCAGGGCGAACAGAATGGCGCCACTGATCAGCGTCAGCACGCCGGCAAACACCGGCGACAACCAGGCCATGAGCTTGGAGTGTTGGCCACGGGGTTCCAGTTTAATCATCGTTAATCCTCGGGCTTAATCAGGCTTTGATTTCGACTTCGGCGAAATCACCGGCCATCCAGCGGCCTACTTCGTTGATCGTTGTGTCAGGTGTGGGTTTGATGGGCGAGATGCGACCGTGGCAGATGGCGCCGATGCGGTCGGATATCTGGAACAGCTCATCGATATCTTCGGACACCACCAGAATCGCGGCGCCCTTGTCGCGCAGTTCGATGAGTGCTTTGTGAATCGCCGTCGCGGCGCCGATATCAACGCCCCAGGTTGGGTGTGCAGCGATCAGCAGTTTCGGGTTCTGCATGATCTCTCGGCCGATTATGAACTTCTGCAGGTTGCCGCCGGAGAGGCTTTCGGCGTGGGCTTCGGTACCGGATGTTTTGACCTTGTAGCGCTCGATAATCTGTTTGGCGAAATCGCGGGTTTTACCGTGTGCGATCATGCCGCGATTCACAAGGCCGGTAAGAAACCCGGTCAGCAGGGCGTTGTCTTTAAGGCTCATATCGGGCACCGCGCCGCGACCGAGGCGCTCTTCTGGAACAAACGCCATGCCGGCAGCGCGGCGCTCCCGCGGCGACAGATGACCTACCGCGCCATGGGGAAAGTGGATCGCATCATGGTTTTCCACCTGGTCTTCGCCACTCAGGGCGCCAAGCAGCTCCTCCTGGCCGTTACCGGCCACGCCGGCGATACCAAGAATCTCACCGGCGTTTACCGAGAAACTGATGTTGTGCAGGTCGGTGCCAAAGGGGTCGTCACTGACTCGGTTCAATCCGCTGACTTGAAGGAAAGGCTCTTCACGCAGCACCTTCGGATAGTCGGTGCTGATCGGCGTATCGTCGCCCACCATCATGCGGGCGATGCTCTGTGAGCTTTCATCAGCGGGCTTGCATTCCCCCGATACCTTTCCGGCACGAAGAATGGTGGCGTTGTGGCAGAGCGCGCGGACTTCATCAAGCTTGTGGCTGATAAAGAGGATGGAGCAACCTTCCTCGGCTAGCTTTCTGAGCGTTACGAACAGGGTTTCCACCTCCTGGGGGGTGAGCACCGAGGTAGGTTCGTCGAGAATCAGCAGCTTGATCGGCTGTACCAGGCAGCGAACGATCTCGACGCGCTGGCGCTCGCCCACGGAAAGGGTGTGAATCTCGCGATCCGGGTTCAGCGCCATGCCGTATTTTTCGGAGACTTCACGGATTCGCTTGGCAAGAGAAGGCAGGTCACCCGCATCGTCGCCCAGAGCCAGAGCGATATTCTCGGTAACGGTCAGTGTCTCGAACAGGGAAAAGTGCTGGAACACCATGCCGATCCCCAGCTTGCGCGCCTGTGCTGGGTCCTTGATCTCCACCGGCATCCCGTCCCAGAGCACTTCACCCTGGTCCGGTTTAACCAGACCGTAGATCACCTTCATCAAGGTACTTTTACCGGCGCCGTTCTCGCCGAGCAGGGCGTGAATCTCTGCAGGTTCTATATTGAGATCAATAGAATCGTTGGCGACGCAGCCGGGGTAGATCTTGGTGATTCTCCGCAACGTCAGGCGCGGGGGCGTGATATGTGCTTCGGCCATGGGTCTGCTCTGTGTTGTTGAACGTCATGCCGCTTTTGGCGGCTACGAATAAAACTGCCGGAAAAAAGAATGCAAAAACCTGACCACTTGGTTAGTTTTGATTTGAAGTTGACTAATCGGTCAGTTTTGGCAGGATTCATGCAGCCTGTAAGTAATAACTGACTGAACGGCCAGATTCGAGGGGCGGCATTATAACTGCCCTGAAAAAGTTTTCCCTCCATAAATTGGGGGCGCCGTACACAGGAAGAACGCCCTAAAATAACGTATAAACAGTAGTTTAGAGCGAATTCTCGGTTTTGAAAGTCGATTTCTTATAACAGTGGGGCCGTGTTGGGATGATCCGTTTTCTTCTGAACGATGAGTTAGTCAGTCTCGAAGACTGCTCCCCGGAGTTGACCGTTTTGGAGTTCTTGCGCACCAACAAGGGGCGCACCGGCACCAAAGAGGGGTGTGCATCGGGTGACTGTGGAGCATGTACTGTGGTCGTTGCCGAACCCGCAGGCGGTCAGCTGCGCTACACCAGCCTGAACAGCTGCATCACTTTTGTGGGCACGCTGCACGGCAAGCAACTCCTTACCGTTGAACATCTTGAACAGAGTGGCGCTTTGCATCCGGTGCAGCAGGCGATGGTGGATCTGCATGGTTCCCAGTGCGGTTACTGTACGCCCGGCTTTATCATGTCGATGTTTGCACTCTATAAGAGCTGCGATACGCCTTCACGTTCCGATGTGGAAAGAGCCCTGGCTGGAAACCTCTGCCGTTGCACCGGCTACCGTCCGATTATCGACGCGGCATTAAGCCTGGCGGGCAGGGGGGCAAAAGATCAGTTTTCCGATGCGGAAACTCGGGTGCGCGAGCAGTTAACCCAGATCCTTAAAGACGCACCCAGCGCATCGCTTACCCAGGACGATCATCGCTTCTATATTCCCTCGACCAGCGACGAGCTGGCATCCCTGTTACAGGCCTATCCACGGGCGAAGCTGGTTGCCGGTGGTACCGATCTGGCGCTCAGCGTTACTCAGCAGCTGCAACAGCCCGAGGTGCTTATCTATACCGGTCGCGTCGCCGAGATGGCTGAGATCAGGAAATCAGAAGATGCCCTGCTGATCGGTGGCGGTGTCAGCTATAGCGTCGCCGAGCCGTTGCTGCATAAGCACTTTCCGGCCTTTGCCGATCTGCTGGAGCGCCTGGGGTCTCTACAGATCCGCAACCAGGGTACGATCGGCGGCAACATCGCCAACGCATCGCCAATAGGTGATACACCGCCGGTGCTGCTGGCGCTGAACGCTAAAATCCATGCCCGCAGCGGTAACCACTGTGAAGCGATTCCGGTGGACCAGTTCTTTACCGGCTATCGCGAGACCGCGCTACCGGAGCAGGGCTTTATCGAACAGATTGAGATTCCCCTGCAGCCGGAACGTGAGCTTTACGTCTTCAAAATTTCGAAACGTCTGGATGATGATATCTCCGCCGTCTGTGCGGCTTTTTCCCTCAGTATCGATGACTGCGGTGCAGTGACCGATGCGCGCCTCGGCTTTGGCGGCATGGCGGCGACACCGGCGCGGGCGATCAACGCCGAGCAGGCACTGATCGGCAAGCCTTTTACCGAAGAAGGCATTAAGGCGGCTCAAACCGCTCTAGCCAGTGATTTCAGCCCCATCGATGATGTCCGCGCCAGTGGCGAGTACCGGCTGATGGTGGCGCAGAACCTGTTGCTGCGTGCCGTGCTGGAGCAGAACAACCCGACCCAAGAGCCGCTGGAGGTGGTGCAGTATGCGTAATCTGAATCCAGTGGCTGATCAGGCCAAACCCGCTGGCGCCACCGGGGTAGCCCGTGCCCATGAAAGTGCCAGCAAGCATGTCTCCGGTGCCGCCACCTATGTAGACGATATCGTCACTCCTCAGGGCACACTGCATGCCGCGGTGGGCTACAGCCGTATTGCCCGCGGACATATCCGCAGCCTGGATCTCAGCGGTGTACGTGGCAGCGAGGGAGTGATCGCGGTGTTGGAAGTTGCCGATATCCCCGGACACACCGATATCGGTCCGGTATTCCCCGGTGATCCGCTACTCACTTCGGACGAGATCAAATACGCCGGCCAGCCGATCTTTGTCGTGGCTGCTGAGACTGAGCTGCAGGCGCGTCGTGCGGTGACAAAAGCCAAAATCGATTACGAATCCCGCGAACCACTGCTGGATGTCACCAGGGCTCTGAAGGAGCAGACCTTTGTGCGTCCATCGCACCATCTGCAGCGTGGCGATGAGGGAACCGCCATTGAGGATGCGCCGCTCAAGCTCAGTGCAGAGCAGCATGTCGGCGGCCAGGAGCACTTCTATCTCGAGGGGCAGGCGTCCCTGGCAGTGCCGGGCGAAGATGGCGGCATGCTGGTGTACAGCTCTACCCAGCACCCCAGCGAAGTACAGAAACTGGTGGCCGAAGTATTGGATGTGCCGGTCAACCGAATCACTGTGGATATGCGTCGCATGGGCGGTGGTTTTGGTGGCAAGGAGACTCAGGGCGCACCCTGGGCCTGTATGGCTGCGCTGCTGGCGCGCAAGACCGGTAAAGCCGTGAAGCTGCGCCTGCCGCGTTGTGACGATATGCCGATGACCGGAAAGCGCCATCCGTTCTATAACAGCTATGAGATCGGCTTCGATCTGCAGGGCCGTCTCCAGGGCGCGAAGATCGTGGTCGCCGGTAACTGCGGTCATTCCCCGGATCTGTCGGACGCCATTGTCGATCGCGCCATGTTCCATGCCGATAACGCCTATTTCATTCCCCATGTCAGCGTCGATGGCCATCGCTGCATGACCAACACCGTCTCCCACACCGCGTTTCGTGGTTTTGGTGGTCCCCAGGGGATGATGATTATTGAGCGCGCCATGGACGATATCGCCCGCGCCGTGGGTCGTGATCCTCTTGATGTGCGCAAGCTGAATCTCTACGGCGGGGAGGGGCGCAATCTCACTCCCTATCATCAGACCGTTGAGCATAACGCACTGCCGGAGTTGATCGACCGGCTCGAAGAGAGCAGTGACTACCGCGAGCGTCGCGCAGAGATCACCGAATGGAACAAAACCAGCAGAGTACTTAAACGCGGGCTGGCACTGACGCCAGTTAAGTTCGGTATCTCCTTCACCATGCCACACCTGAACCAGGCCGGCGCTCTGGTGCATATCTACACCGATGGCAGCATCCAGGTGAATCACGGTGGTACCGAGATGGGCCAGGGGTTGCATACCAAGGTGGTGCAGATCGTTGCCGAGGCGCTGTCGGTCAGTGTCGATGAGATTCAGATCACCGCGACCCGCACCGACAAGGTACCGAATACCTCGCCGACCGCTGCATCCAGCGGCACAGATCTGAATGGTCAGGCCGCGCGCAATGCAGCGCTGGAGCTGAAGAAACGAATCAGTGAATGTATCGCCGAGCAGAAAGGCTGCGCGCTGGAGAGCGTGCGCTTTGAATCCGGACGTATTTACTGGGCCGCAGACGATGCCTCCGAAGAGGAGAGTATGAGCTTCCCGGAAGCCGCCCAGTTTGCCTATTTTCACCGTATTTCCCTGTCGGCCACCGGTTACTACCGCACGCCGAAGATCTGGTACGACCGCGAGCAGGCCAAGGGGCGGCCATTCTTCTATTTTGCCAATGGTGCCGCCGTATCTGAGGTGGTGATCGATACGCTGACCGGCGAATACCGGGTGCTTGGCGTGGATATTCTCCACGATGTGGGTCGCAGCCTGAACCCGGCCGTGGATCTGGGCCAGATCGAAGGCGGCTTTATCCAGGGTATGGGCTGGCTCACCACCGAAGAGCTGCAGTGGAACGCAGAGGGCTTGCTGACCAGTAATAGCCCGGCCAACTACAAGATCCCGGCGATCAGCGATACGCCGCCACGCTTCAACGTGGCGCTGTTTGAGCGCGATAACGAAGAGGAGACCGTCTACCACTCCAAGGCGGTGGGCGAACCGCCGTTTATGCTGGCGATCTCGGTCTGGTCGGCTCTGCGCGACGCCATCGCCAGTCTTGCCGATTACCATGTCAGTCCCGCACTGGATACACCGGCCACGCCAGAGCGCGTACTCAAAGCGGTGATGGAAACACGGAAGTCTGCGCAGGTGGGAGGTAAGGCATGAACATCTGGGGCGAGGCGCTGGCCGAACTCCAGCGTCGCGGTGAAGCCTATGTCATCGTCACGCTGATCGGCACCCGTGGCTCCACGCCGCGGGAATCCGGTAGCAAAATGCTGGTCACCGCCGAGCAGAGCTACGACACCATCGGCGGAGGCCATCTGGAGTTCAAGGCGATTCAACGCGCCCGCGAACTGCTGCTTGGTCAGCAGGATGCCCAGGTTCTGGAACAGTACCCGCTGGGTGCAACCCTGGGGCAGTGCTGCGGCGGTCAGGTCTCGGTACTGTTTGAGTTTTTCGCACCAAGGGGCAAAGAGCTGCTGGTGTTCGGTGCAGGCCATGTGGCCAAGGCGCTGATCCCGGTGCTGGCCGGTTTGCCGCTGCGGGTGCGCTGGATCGATAACCGCGACGACATGCTGCCGCAACAGGTGCCCGCCAATATCTCTACCTGCATGACCGATGATCCGGTGGCAGAGGTCGAAACCGCGGCGCCCGGCGCGTATATGCTGATTCTGACCCACAACCACCAGCTTGATTTTGAGCTGGCCGAAGCAGCCCTGAAGCGCGGGGACATTGGCTTTCTTGGCGTCATTGGTTCGGCCACCAAGGCACGACGTTTCCGCCAGCGGATGGAGCATCGCGGTTTTAACCAGGCGCAGATCGAGCAGATGATCTGCCCGGTGGGCTTGCCAGAGGTGAGCGGCAAACGCCCCATGGAGGTGGCGGTTTCCATCGCTGCGCAGATTATCGGTCTGTATCAGAATGAACTGCCTGAAAAGACAGTCTCCACCGGCATCGACTGGCGAACCCTGAAGCAGGCGTTCAGCGTCGAAGAGATCAACGAACGCAATATCGACGACCAGGATAGAGATGTAAAACATGAAGCTTGAAACCTTCAACAAGCTACCGGCTGCGGAGTGTGAAAACGCGCTGAACCAGTGCTGTGTTGCCACGCGCTGGATCGAGCAGATGCTTCAGGCGCGGCCCTTTGCGGATGCTGAGGCGCTGTTTGAAACGGCAGAGCGAGTTTGGGCAGGATTGTCCATGCCCGATTATCTGGAAGCCTTTGAGGGCCACCCGAAGATCGGCGATGTCAGTTCGCTGAAGAAAAAATATGCCAGCACCAAGCAGCTGGCAGCGGGGGAACAGTCCGGCGCCTCGGTCGCCAGTGATGAGGTGCTGCGGGCGCTGGCCGAGGGTAATGACGAATATGAGCAGCGCTTCGGCTTTATCTTTATTGTCTGTGCCACCGGTAAAAGTGCCGAGGAGATGCTGGCGCTGCTGCAGGCCCGTCTTGGCAACGACTTAATGACCGAGCTGAATATCGCCGCAGGGGAGCAGGCCAAGATTACCCGACTGCGTCTGGAAAAAATGTTAGCGGAGCAGGAGTGAACATGAGCCAGATCACCACCCATATTCTCGATACCGCCAGGGGTTGCCCGGCGGAAGGCGTTTCTTTAGCCCTGGCAGTGATGAAGGGCGATAGCTGGGAAACCCTGGCTGAAGGTGAAACCGACCACGACGGTCGCGTGGCGGATCTTCTGCCGGCGGATGAAGACCTGCCGGCGGGTCGTTACCGCATGCGCTTTGAGCTTGAACCCTATTTTGTCGCCCAGGGCGGCGCGATGTTCTATCCCCGCGCGGATATCGAATTTATGATTGCCGCCGGCGGCGAGCATTACCACATACCGTTGCTGCTAAGCCCCTTCGGGTATTCCACCTATCGTGGCAGCTGATAAAAACCCAACATTAGATTCAACGAGATACAGATGATACTTAAACCGATGCCGCTGACGGCGGAAGCGTTCGCACCCTATGGTGACCTGATTGAAACGGGCGCTGATCCGATGATCATCAACTACGGCAACACCGAACGTCATCACGATCTGGCCGACCTCGACCTGAGCGAGAAAGAGGGCAAGGCGATCGTGAGCATCTTCCGCTCCAAACCTCTGCCGCTGCCGTTGAGCCTTAAAATCATGGAACGTCATCCGCTGTCGTCCCAGGCGTTTATCCCGATGGGCGCTGAGCCTTATCTCGTGGTTGTGGCGCCTGCCGGTGAATTTGATGCCAGCAAGCTGCAGGCCTTCATAGCCCGCCCGGACCAGGGGGTTAACTATGCGCGAGGCACCTGGCATCACTTCTGCCTGGCGCTGAACGACGTCAGCGACTTTATCGTGATCGACCGCGGCGGCGAAGGCCCCAACTGCGACGAAGCGGAACTGCCAGAACAGGTGGACGTTGACCTCTCCGGCATGGCGGAGATTCTTGCCGGATGAGTCTGCAGCAGAGAGCGATCCGGGGCGCGATCCTCGACTTCGTAGATGATCCGGCCCTGAGCGGCGATGACGCCTGGCGTTATATCGAGGATGGGATTCTCTGGATCGAGGACGGCCGGGTTAAAAAAACTGGCAGTTATGAAGAGCTGTCAGCCGAGCTGCCCGAGTCTATCGAACTTCACGAGTACGCTCATCACCTGATTCTGCCCGGATTTATCGATACCCATATCCACTACCCGCAGACCGAGATGATCGCCGCCTACGGCGAGCGTCTGCTGGAGTGGCTCGAAACCTACACCTTTCCGGTGGAGAGCAAGTTCAGCGATGAAGCCTACGGTCGCGAGATCGCCTCGGTGTTCCTCGATGAACTGCTGAAGAACGGCACCACCACGGCCCTGGTGTTTGGCACCGTGCATCCCGAGTCGGTGGATGCCTTCTTCACCGAAGCACAGCAACGCCGCCTGCGGATGATCGCCGGCAAGGTGATGATGGACCGCAATGCCCCCGACTTTATCTGCGATGAAGCGGATGAGAGCTACGCGGACTCCAAGGCGCTGATCGAGCGCTGGCACGGCGTGGATCGTCTGCAATACGCGGTAACGCCGCGCTTTGCGCCTACCAGCACCGACAGGCAACTAGAGCTGGCCGGCAAGTTGCTGAAGGAGTATCCCAGCGTCTACATGCACACGCATCTGGCGGAAAACGTGGAGGAGTGCGCCTGGGTGGCGGAACTGTTCCCGCAGTCGAAGCACTACCTGGATGTATACGACCAGGCGGGCCTGCTATCCGAGCGTAGCGTTTTTGCCCACGGTATCCATCTCTGTGATGACGCCTGTGAACGTCTCAGTGAGACCGGTTCTGCCATCGCTCACTGCCCCACGTCGAACCTGTTCCTGGGTTCTGGACTGATCGAGCTGGAGCGCCTGGCGGAAAAGGGCGTTCAGGTGGGTGTGGGCACCGATGTGGGTGGTGGTACCAGTTTCTCCATGTTCCAGACCCTGGCTGACGCCTACAAGGTGCAGGCGATGCGGAACAGGAAGCTGGATCCATTTCGTGCGCTCTATCTGGCGACGCTGGGCGGCGCCCGCGCGCTGGATCTGGAAGGCTACATCGGCAACTTCGAGCCAGGCTGCGAGGCTGATTTCATTACCATCGACCTGCACGCCACGCCGTTCCTTAAATTCCGCACCGAACGCTGCCGTTCGCTGTTTGAAACACTGTTTGTACTCAACACCCTGGGCGACGATCGGCTTATCGATACCACCTGGGTTATGGGAGAGATCGCCCACAGGAGGGACTCATAAGTGATTGACGCTCAACTTACCGCCTATCTTTACGATTGGCTGCATCTGCTGCTGCGTTTTCTGCACGTGGTCACGGCCATCGCCTGGATCGGTGCGTCCTTCTACTTCGTCTGGCTGGATAACTCACTGGAAGAGCCGCCGAAGTGGAAGAAGGACAAGGGCATAAAAGGGGATCTCTGGTCGATTCACGGTGGTGGTTTCTACGAGATCGCCAAGTACCAGCTGGCGCCGGAATCGATGCCCAAACATCTGCACTGGTTCAAGTGGGAGGCGTACTCAACCTGGATCACCGGCGCGCTGCTGATGAGCCTGCTCTACTACGTGGGAGCCAGCAGCTACCTGATCGATCCGGGCAAGGCGGATCTGACCGAGTGGCAGGCGATCGGTATCAGCGTCGCGACGCTGCTGGGCGGTTTTATCATTTATGAGGCGGCGTGCCGCTCTCCGCTGGTGAATCATGGTCTGGTGTTTGGCGTGGTGATGCTGGTGATCATTACCGCCATCGCCTGGGGCCTGAGCCAGGTATTCGGTGATCGCGCTGCCTATATCCACGTCGGGGCGCTGATCGGCACCTGCATGGCCGGTAACGTCTTCTTTGGCATCATGCCGGCCCAGCGAGGCCTGGTGGATGCGGTTAAGCGAGGCGTTACGCCCGACCCCAAACCGGCGCTGATGGCGAAGCTGCGTTCTACGCACAATAACTACGCTACCTTGCCGGTGCTGTTCATCATGCTCAGCAACCATTATCCGATGACCTATGGGCATGATTATGGCTGGCTGATCCTGGGTGCGCTGGCTCTGATCGGTGCCTGGGCGCGTCACTTCTTCAACCTGCGTCACCAGGGGATATTCAAGCCCTGGATCCTGATCTCGGCGTTTCTGGCGTTTTGCGTACTGATTTTGGTAGTGCGTCCGGCGCCGCGCGTAATGGCCGAGCATAGTGGCGCGGTGATGAGCGATGCTGAAGCGGTGGCACTGGTGCAGACCCGCTGCAGCGTTTGCCACAGCGCCACACCGAGCGACGATGTCTTTACCGTGGCACCCTCAGGTGTGATGTTCGATACCGCCGACCAGGTCAGACGCTGGATGGATCGTATCGAGGCGCGTGCGGTGCTGACCCACGATATGCCGTTCCTCAATAAAACCGGCATGACCGATGAGGAAAGGGCGCAGCTCGGCGCCTGGATCGCGGAGCAGCGCAAAGCTAATTAAGATCTTCGGCGACTGAACGACCAACGCGGGGTGAGGGTTCTCAGCCCCGCGTTCTCCCTCACTATTTCCCCAGTTTTACCTTCCCCTGCGAAACCAGGCTAAAACGCCGGTTTCGTCTTTTTTTACCTGAATAGCGGCGAGTCGTATTTGTGCCCGGTTATTAAGCAATGGCCGATATGGCGTCGATAACTGTATCCTCTGCCTGGAGAGAGCAATTGCCATTAATGGAGTGGCAGGAACCCATGGAATGCCCTAACTGCGGATATGAACGTCAGCACCAAGACAGCCATGTGATGGAGGGTGTCTGTCCGAACTGCGGTATCGCCTATGTAAAGTGGAAGGCGCGTCAGGAAGAGCTAGGTACCGCGGAGAATCAAGCGACGCCGCAGGACGAACTCGACAGTTTCGTCATCGAGCCGCTCCTTCCGATCTGGAAGCGGGTGCTGAAAAGGCTGGCGGCAGAGCCAGAAAAGGTGGACTCTGTCAGTTTAGCCGGTCAGGCGCTGATCTATGTGGCGTTCTTTTTCTGGGGCTGGTCGTTCATTCTCGGTGGTATCGATTGGCAGGGCATCGGTGGCTCTTTTCTGCACAGCGTTAACCTGCCGTTTCACGAATTTGGCCATGTGCTGTTCAGCCCCTTTGGCCGTTTCATGATGTTTCTCGGTGGCAGCCTTTTCCAGGTGCTGATGCCGCTGGGGCTGATGCTCGCTTTTATCCTGCAGCGCCGTGACAACTTCGCTGCGTCAATCATGCTCTGGTGGTCGGGGCAGAACTTTATCGATGTCTCTCCCTATATCGCCGATGCGAAGTATCGATCCCTGCCGCTGATTATGGGCATGGGTGAAGAGTCCCATGACTGGGGTAATCTGCTGCGCATGAGCGGCACGCTGGACAAGGCGCAGAGCTACGCTCAGCAGTGGTTCGCCATTGGCGTGATTTTGATGCTGATCAGCTTCTGCTGGGGTGGCTGGCTGTTGTATCGCCAGTTTCGACGGCTAAGAGAAGAGTAGGCTGATGAGTAAAAAGGGCCGGCGCTCAGAGAACGCCGGCCCTTTTTCTATCCGTTTTTTTCTATGCGTGTGTCAGTGTCTATCAGTGCTGAAACGCGCTCAACAGTGGCGGAATACCCGGGAACATCCCGATACCGGTCATCACCGCGCAAAGGATACCGAAGGTCAGCCCCGGAATTATCCAGCGGCCGGTATGACCCAGAGTCTTGCCACGCTCCTTGCAGCCGATCAGGCCCAGGTTGTCCAGCAGCACCGTCAGTGACCAGCCAAATACCGGGTTTACCAGCGCGGAGGAGAAGATAACGATAGCCGCCGACTGGGTGGTTTTGCCTTCACGCGTCATCTGCATACCGGCTTCCAGCAGCGGCAGGAACACGCCGACCACCAGTGCCACGCTAAGCACCGGCTGCCAGATCGCCAGATCCATCGGATAGCCCCAGATCGCTGCAATCACGCACAGGAGGCCCGTGAGCACCGCACCCGCGGCAATCGGACGACGCGCAATCGCTGCAGGGACGATGTAGGTTCCCCAGGACGATGACAGGTTACCGCCGCCCAGCAGGCTTCCCACAGTCTGACGTGCAGCGGTGGAGACCATGGTGTCATCGATATTCATCAGCACGCGTTCGGTCTTCGGCGGGTAGCTCAGCTCCTGGAAAACCCGGTGTCCCAGAAAGTCCGGTGACCACATCGCCACCGCCAGGACCGCGAACGGCGCCACCGCCACAAAGTGCTCAAAAGAGGGAAGACCCAGCTGCCAGCCCGTATCCTCGCCCCACCAGTAGGCGGGATTCATGTTCGGAATACCCGGTTCGGTGCTGAATTCGAACGGCGCGCCCAGCGCATAGGCGATCACGCCGGCCAGCACGGAACCCAGTGGAATCGCCAGCCAGCGCAGTTTCATGTGTTCCAGCCAGGCGTACATCAGGATGGTGCTGATAATGATCACGAAGGCGATATAGGCCATATCGAAGCTTTCCGCCCAGGCGAACAGCTTGCTGATCTGGCTGGTGATGCCGATAAAACCCAGGTACAGCAGTAATCCGCCGCAAACCCCGTTACTGGTCAGTTTCGCCAGCAGACTGCCGCCCTTGGTGATACCGAGAATAAAACCGAACACGCCGATCAAAACACCCAGCGCCATCGGGTGGCCGCCGGAAGCAACGATCAGCGGAATCAGCGGGATCAGTGGGCCATGTGTACCCGCCAGGTTGGCAGTGGGGTTCAGGAATCCGGAGACGAGCACCACAAACAGCAGCGCGGCGATCAGCAGCTCGAAGCGGGAGTTTTCCACCACGAACTCTGGCGACAGCCCCAGCGGTGCGGCAAAGGCGCCGACCACGGCGGCAACCATCACGATCTTGCCGATGGTAGCGGCCATGGCTGGTACCCAGTCTTCAAACTCAAAGCGGTAATCGCGGAACGGAAGGTTAGGCCGCCAGCGCCTGGGCGCCATCACCTGCAGTTCATGCTCCAGGTATTCGGTACGGGTGTTGAATGCGGAACGCGGCTTGTGCTGTTTTTTATATGTATCGGTACTGCTCATGTCGGCTCTGATCCTTTGGGTCGACCTATCGCGAACGAGCAAGTCTAGGTAGCAGCAACAGGTGCCACAATTGATCCTTAGGCTAAGACCTCGTCTTTCGACAACCGATATGGGAACGCGGGGCCGTGAATGATCCTCGCAGCGCCCGAGTAGAAAAGCCGCTATTTACAGCCTTCAAACGGGATAAAGCTCGGTTTTCAGGAGGGTAAAGTGCCCATCCGTATAGATGGGCTAGGGTTAAATGACGACCAGGCTTAACGCTGGGCTTCCATGTTCAGAAGTTCCTCTATGCTGATCACTTCGCCAAAAGCAAAAGCCAGTGCGGCCATAAAGGCGGCGTGCACCTGTACCGCGGGGACTTTGACACCGTTGAATTCCAGAGCCAGCGTGGCGCAGGCATCGTGCACCAGTGTGTTCGCATAGCCCAGGTCAGCGGCGGCTCGGGTGACGGCGTCGATACACATATGACTCATCGCACCGACGATCACCAGATTGGTAATACCTTCCCGCTGCAGCAATGTCTGGAGTTCGGTGTCCTTAAAGCTGTTCACGCCGTGCTTCAGAATCTGGAACTCTCCCTCGGCTGGCAGCAGGCTTTCGTGGATCTTTGCGCCCTCGCTGCCGGGGGCGAAAAATGGAGCCTCGCTGGAGGTAAATTCATGGCGGACATGAATCACCGGTAATCCGCGCTCGCGGAAGTCGGCCAGAACCCGGGCGGCATTGGCGGCTGCCGACTCGATGCCTTCCAGCGGCCATTTACCCTTGGCAAAGTAGTCGTTCTGCATATCGATGATGATCAGGGCGGTTTTGCTCATGGTGCTCTCCTCATAGTGCTCTCCTTATAGTGTTCTCCGGTTGAGTTATGTCGCTAATGCTATCCGTAGCTGTTAGCCTGCATCGATGGCAGAACTGACAATAAGAGTGCAAATACTGACATGAGCCAAAGTATCCAGGTTGCGGTGCTGATGATCCCCGGCACCGCTCAGTCGGCGGTGTATGGACTGATCGATCTTTTTCAGAGTGCTAACCGCATACTGGAGCAGATGCAGCAGGGTTCAGAGCTCAGCTTCGAGGTATCTCGCTGGCAGTTGGAAGCAGGGGAGCTCACGGCTCTGGATACTCATGCGGGTTCCCCGTCGTTGGTGATAGTGCCGCCAATGCTGGCGGGCCAGGCTTATCTTGAGCCGCAGCCTGAGCTTTGTGCGCAGCTGACAGGCTGGCATCAGAGAGGCGCGGTTGTCAGTTCTGCCTGTGCAGGCTCTTTTCTGTTGGCCCAGGCGGGGCTGCTCGAGGGGCGCACAGCAACCACCCATTGGCAGCTTGAAGGAGCTTTCCGCAAACACTATCCAGACGTAGAGCTGGATACCGATTCTCTTTTATTGGTCGATTCAGACCTGGTCACCGCGGGTGGTGTTATGGCCTGGATGGATCTGGGGCTGCATCTTATTGGGCGCTACGTTCCGCCGACGGTGGTGCAGGCGCTGGCACGTTTCCTTCTGGTCGATACCGGCACGCGACAGCAAAGCTACTATCGCGGCTTCATCCCTGTGCTTGATCACAGTGACAAGGCGATATTGATGGTTCAGCACCATATTCACCGGGAGTATGGGCAGCCGCTCAGTGTTGGGGATATGGCTCAGGTCGCTAACCTGAGCGAGCGTACTTTTATCCGCCGCTTTCAAAAGGCGACCGGTATGCGGCCTGCTGAATACCTGCAGCATCAGCGCGTACAAAAGGCCCGTGAAATGCTGGAAAACACCGCAACGACGGTGGAGCGGGTGGGCTGGCAGGTAGGGTATGAGGATGTCAGTGCGTTTCGGCGGATGTTTCAGAAACACACTGGGCTCACGCCTGGGCAGCATCGGGAACGTTTCTGCGGCCACTCACCTGAAAACCCTAAATAGAACTTCTTTCTCCTGGCATCGCTCAGGTCGCCTTGCTACTGAATAAACTCAGCTTTAACAGCCCTTTCTTACCGGTGCTGCAAGACCCCAGATTGTCAAAAGCCAGGTAGACCTATGAGGCTTGCGAACAGATTTATACGCTAGCTGTGGCGGTAGTAAGTTATCTCTTTATTAGTAAGTATTCATAAATAAGAGAAAGCCTGACGCAGGGCACAGCTCCCCCTCAGCGTGGGCTCTATCATTGCTACCAGAGCAAAGGAACCCGCCTGTAGTGGAGGCGTTATGAAGAATGTTCAGCGTGTATTTTGGCTGGTGTTACTGGGCCTGAGTGGCGTCTGGCTGTTGGCAGATACCCTGTCACCTTACCCTTTTACCTACTTCTCGTTCCGCACTGTGTTCGTACAGTATACGGGCGTAGTTGGCATGGGCATGATGAGCCTGGCGATGATGCTGGCGTTAAGGCCCAAGTGGGTGGAGCCTCCACTTGATGGATTGGACAAAATGTACCGGCTGCATAAGTGGCTGGGTATCGGTGGTCTGGTTTTCTCGACCCTGCATTGGTGGTGGGGAAAAGGGACCAAGTGGATGGTCGGCTGGGGTTGGCTAAGCCGTCCCGAGCATAACGCCATTGGTGAGCAGTCCCTTTCGGCCCTTGAACAGTGGCTGAACACACAGCGGGGGCTTGCGGAAACTATCGGTGAATGGGTGTTTTACGCGGCGGCGATTTTAATCATTCTGGCGTTGGTTAACTCCTTTCCCTACCACTGGTTCAGGAAAACGCACAAACTGCTGGCCCTGGCGTATCTGGCGTTGGTTTATCACAGCCTGGTTCTGCTCACCTTTGACTACTGGCTCCAGCCGGTGGGTGTGGTGATGGCACTCTTGATGCTGGGCGGCAGTGTCGCCGCTGTTACTGTACTCGCTGGTCGGGTGGGCCATTCGCGCAAAGTCGCGGGTATTCTTGAGCACCTCGAATATTATCCCGCCCTTAAAATGAACGAGGGTTTCATCAAGCTCGAAAAGGGCTGGCCTGGCCATAAGCCGGGGCAGTTTGCCTTTGTAACCTCCGAAAACAATGAAGGGGCTCACCCTTACACTATCGCCTCCGTCTGGAACCCGGAGGCGCCGGGTCTGCGGTTTATCGTCAAGGAACTGGGTGACTGGACAGGGCAACTGAGAACCCGCTTACGGGTGGGTCAGCCGGTCTCCGTAGAGGGGCCTTATGGTTGCTTTGATTTCAGTGATCGGCCTGAGCGCCAGATCTGGGTAGGCGCGGGAATCGGCATTACCCCGTTTATCGCGAAACTGGAACAGCTGGCGCAGTCAGGCGAGCGACGCGAGGTGGATCTGTTTCATGTCAGTGCTGAATATGAGCAGGCGGCTTTCGACAAGCTGACTGCGGCGGCAGAGGCCGCGCAGGTCCGGCTACATATTCGGATGACTCCCAGCGAAGGGCGCCTGACACCGGAACAGATTCGGGCCGCGGTGCCAGAGTGGCGTGAGGCGAGCCTCTGGTTCTGTGGACCGGCAGCCTTTGGTAACTTCCTGCGCGAGGACTTCGCCCGGCATGGGTTGCCGAGCAAGCATGTCCATCAAGAGCTTTTCGCTATGCGTTGAACATGGTGCATGAAGTAGAGATAAGTCGCGGGTAACGGCGGTTTCAGTACCTTGCCTGGATGACCAGCAGGGTGCGGTCGACGCCGGGACCACTGGTGTATTGCTCCAGGTCCCGGCGTATCTGTGTGATCATATCCTCTGCTGCGCCTGCACCCAGCTCCTCCAGTGCCCGCTCAAGCCCCGCCAGGCCGTATTGCCGTCGAGTATCGTCGAGCGCATCGATAATGCCGTCCAGGCCGATGACCAGGGTATCGCCCGGACTTAGCTTCAAAGACACCGGTTGTGGGGTATCCATCGAAATCCCAAGTGACAGAGGGCCCGTAGCAGCAGGTATCTTTTCTGTTGTCTGGCCATGGCGCAGCAGCAATGGGTCCATACCCGCACCAAGGGCGCGGATCGATCGACCGCCTTTTTCGATTCTTAGCAACCAGATACCCAGCGGGCCGAACCCGGTCAGGTCTTTGCGGGCGAATGATTCGAGGTGGGAGGCCAGCGCGGGCAGATCCAGGCCTTCGTGCACGCCAGAGCGCAGGGCAGCGCGCAGTTGAGCCCCCTGTATCGCCGCAGTCACGCCATTGCCGGGAAATTTAAACAGGGCGAAAAGGACAGCTTCCGGCTCATCGTTTCCGTCCAGTGGAATAGCGTCGTAGAACTCGCCACCCACCGCTTCTGACGGCTCATGCCATACCCGGATATCGAGCCCAGAAACCTCTGGAAGGGGGCTGGGCATTAACATTTTATGGATCGATAGAGCCACGCGCAGGTCTTCACGGGCTGCCGAGAAGGTTTGCAGCGCGGCGCGCATTCGCTCCAGCGTAGCAGAAAGGTGGCGGATCTCCTGGATGTTGGATTTGACCGGCTTCACCGGTTCGAAATTCAGCCGCTGCATGCGGTTGCCGTTATCGGTGAGCTGCTGCAAGGGTACGGCATAACGGCGCGACAGCCAGAGCGCGCGCAGCATTGCCAGCAGCAGCACAGCGCCGGTGGTAATAATGATGATCAGCCCCGAGTCCGGCAGCGCCTCCAGCAGTTGTTCTTCGGGGACCAGCGCACCGATCCAGATATCGTCAGAGGTACGCAGCCTGGAGCGGGTGATCTCACCCCACCAGGATTCACTCTGGTGCACGAATTCCACGGGAGAACCCGGCAGAGTGGGGTGGGTTTCAAGGGCATCACTGACAAAGCTCGCCAAGGGGCCACCTAGCTCAGCCGGTCGACTCAGGACGTAATTGATCATGGTTGCTTCGTCGGTGAAGCGCTCATCGGCGGGCACTCCGACTACAAGCATTCCCTGGGGGCTGTCCGGCTTGCCTCGCAGTACAAACACCTTGCCGTCCCGACCCTCTTCGAGGTTTGAGGTGAAACGGCTGATGTCTGCCAGCAGGATATCAAAGCCAAGCACCATTACCTGTCCGGAACGGGTTCGTTGCGCAAGGCTCAGCGTCAGGCCAGGTTCCTGGGTGGTGAAGAATTTGTAAGGGCGGGTCCAATAAATGCGCTCGCGGATCGGCGCGTCTTCGCCTAACTCCGCCAATAACTGCAGTGCGCCCTGATGCCAGGGACGTTGTCTGGCGTCGTAGCTCAACTCACGTTGCTGGATCGGCCTGGGGTCATCTTTTGCGCTCCATTCACGCCAGTCTTCGCGCGCGCCCCAGTCCTCGGGGCGGGTAAGCCGGCTCTGCCAGCGACCCGCTGATTTGAGCAGCATGTATTCGTCGCCGTTTTCATGGGCATACATCACTGAGGAGAGTTGCGGCAGCCGTTCAATAAGCGGAGTGAAGTAGCGGTCGAGATCTTGGAGGGGGAATTGCTCGAATTCACCATTAATAGCGCGTTCGGCGGAGATTTCGATCGCGGCCTGAACTGGCCCAAAGAAGCCCATGATTCGCGCGTCGGTGGTAGCGATTACCTGATTGGTCAGTGCGCCTGACAGCCTTTTGACCGTCCTCTCTGTCACGATGAGGGAGGTCACCAGCAAGATAATGCCGAGGAGCAGCACTCCCGAGGTCAGGTTGAAGAGCAAGCTTTTCTGGAACGGAACAGTCCTGTTTCTCATCTACCCGCCCTCAGGTGGTTCACACGACGATTGCAGATCAGATTACTATACTCATTCGAATCTGGTTAGCCGGGCTTAGCCATGTTTTCACCCACGCGTTTTCCTGAACCATCAGCAGATCACCTGACGCGCACGCGCAACGCGGCTCAGGATGGAACTCCGCCCAATCCGGTGATCGTGATACCGGGTGTACTGGGTTCAAAGCTTGTGTCTGATTCAGACGCTCAGTCGGTCTGGGGAGAGTGGGTGCCCGGATTTACCGATCCGACCTCGAACGAGGCGGCACAACTGTTCGGCCTGCCGATGGCGATTGGAACGCCGCTGGATCAGCTGCACAGCGCCAGCCAGGTTGATGGCGTACTCGGGATTGTGCGCGGGTCCGTGGTTGGAGTGCCCTTAAAGGTCACCGCCTACGGTGATGTGATGAGCGCCATGGGGGTAGAGAGCTTTTCCGATACCTTCGTTGAGAGCCGAAGCGAGGCGCTCAGCAGCGGCGCCGAGGCTTTCGAGTTCAGTTACGACTGGCGTCGCAGCCTGGATGAGAGCGCCATCGCGCTGCAGGCATTCATTCATCGGGCGACGCGGTTTATGCAGGTGCAGCGCAACAGCAGCGAGCCTATCCGGTTCAATGTTGTGGCGCATTCCATGGGCGGGTTGCTGTTACGTTACTTTCTGCAGTTCGGCGGCCAGTTGCTTCCGTATGACGGATCAGGCCCTCGCCTGAATTGGGGCGGTGCAGCGTACGTCGACAAGGCGGTCATCATCGGTACGCCCAATGCAGGTGCCGTGCAGATGCTCGATCGGCTGGTGCAGGGAATTCCCGGTAACCCTATGCATCCTGCGTACGGGCCGGTGCTGGTGGGTACCTTTCCTTCGGGTTATCAGCTGCTGCCGCGGCCGAGACATAAGCCGCACGGTGATGGCGACAACAACATCCTGGATGCGGATTTCTGGCTATCACACGACTGGGGTATCACCGCATCCTGGCTGGTTGAGGAGCGCGCGCGGCAGTTGTCGGGGCTCTCTTCACCGGGGCAGCGTCTTGAGGTCGCTGAGGATCATCTTCGCAAGTGCCTGCACAATGCCCGGGTGTTCCATCACGCCATGGATCAGCCCCTGGAAGCGGTGCCGGATCATCTGGAGTTTCATCTCTTTGTCGGCGATGCGCATCGCACTCCGATGCATTTCAGCGGTGAGCGTGGCGACCGTCAGCTCAGGTGGACCGCCTTCGGACCCGGCGACGGCACCGTATTGGCGAACAGTGTCAGGCTGGATGAGACCGACCGCAGTTCACCGATCCCCTGGAACAGCATCACCGTGCTTAAGAGTAACCACATGGGGTTGGTTAAAGACCGCCAATTGCTTGGTCAGGTGCTTGAGCTTCTCGGCAGGGCGGGCCGCTAGGCCAGCATCCGAGCAGCGCCCAGATCCTGAGCCGATCACTGTTCGACGTGCGAAGATCTGAAGCTTCTCAGCTGCGATACAGCGTCTTGATCAGGTGATAGCCGAAGCGGGTTTTCACCGGGCCGTGGACTTTGAGCAGCGGGCGCTTGAACACCACGTCATCGAACGCTTTAACCATATCGCCACGATGAAACTCGCCCAGATCACCACCACGCTTGCCGGAGGGGCAGATGGAGTGGCGTTTCGCCAGTTCGCCAAAGTTTTTACCTTTCTTCAGCTGTTCAAGAATTTCTTCAGCTTCTTTTCGTGTCTTTACCAGAATGTGCAGTGCCGCCGCTGTAGCCATAACGCCTCCCATCAATTGAGGCGAATACTAACCTAAATCGGCAGCCTGTGGGACTTGTTGGACGAGGCTTTAGTCCGGTCTTGATGCATGGTTCTGGCCCAAAGCGGTCTCTGCAGCTTGGATTGCCGCTCTGTGCTTGAGGTATAGATGTGTCTGGTCGAGTAGGGGCGCTTCAGTTGGATTACCTCTCGGTGGAATCGAGCTGAACGGCATAGTTGCACTATTCAGTGTGTGCTAGGTTGCACGAGGCCCTTTCTGGAGATCGACGGTATTCCGGCCAAACCTTCTGCGATTTTCACTGCCGCCAATATCGCATCAATCACAGGGATGCCGAATTTTTTGGCGAGCATTGGCGCACTGCCAGTTAGTCCACCTGAGCCCAGAATGATCGCCTCAGCTTTGTCGAGTTCGGTGGCGTCTGTGATTGCCTGCTCGATAAGTGCCTGGGTGGCTTCTCCCCCTAGGGCTGCCTGCGCAACACCTATGCCTGCAGCCCTCACGGTGCAAATATCGCTGACACCGTAATGTCTGATGAGCTCATTAATGCCCGGTACGGCGGAGTGAACGGTGGTAACAATGGTAAAGCGCTTAGCGACAGAGCGTGCAGCAGTGATGCTTGCCTCAAAAGGGCCGATCACGGGCACGCCTGCGAAACTTCGTATCTCGTGAAGTCCAATGTCATCGAAGCAAGCTAGTGCGCAGGCGTCATAGTTCTGATCCAGGGAGGCCTGCGCCAAAGCGATCGTTTTTGGAACAGCTTCATTCCGGTGTTCAAGTGTTTCTATTGATAGCGGGCCAGTATCCGGGTTCATAACCGTTATGCGGGTATTTGCTCCCAGGATCTTTTCCGACTCTTTTTGCACCCGTGCACTGATGCGGTAGTTGGTATTAGGGTTGATAACCAAAATACGTTTTAGTGAGGGAGCGTTGGTTGTTGATCGGTCTTTCATTATTGTCCAGCCAGCAGGTTGGGTAGCCACATGACGATGTCAGGGAAGATCATCAGCAGGATCGTGAACAGCATCATGATAAGCACATAGGGAATTGCCCCACGGGTTACATCGCTATAGGGCCCCTTATCGACACGCACTCCGTGTACCACAAAGAGGTTCATACCGATGGGGGGCGTGATTAGAGCGACCTCACACATGATCACGATGAAGATGCCGAACCAGATCGGGTCGATCCCGGCCGCTACGACAATCGGAATCACGATAGGCACGGTCAACACCAGCATCGACATGGCGTCCATGAAGGTACCGAGCAGGATATAAAACAGCAGCAGGACCAGAAGCAGGGACAGCTGGTGTAATTCGAATGAGGCGATCCACTGGGTCACGGCCTGTGCCGCGCCTGTCATTGAGATGGTTACATTCAGTAGCAGGGCGCAGACCAGTACGATCATCACCATGCCGCTGGTCTTCGCCGCCTGGATAGAGCATTCGATTAGCAGCTCGATGCTCAGACGACGGTTCAGCGCAACGAAGACCAATGCGATCATCACACCGATAGCGGCGGACTCTGTGGGCGTAGCCAGTCCACCGTAGATGGAGCCCATAACGACACCAAAGATCACGAAAGGCGGTATCAGGTGCTTTGCCAGCCGCATTTTTTCTGCCCTTGGCATATCAACCAATGCTGTGGCCTTGCCTCCTGCTTTGCCGTGGGCGATGAATATGTAGAGTGAAAAGCTCAGTGCCATCAGTAAGCCCGGTACAACGCCCGCCGCAAACAGCTGACCCACCGATGTGCTGGCAAGCGATCCATAGACCAGCAGGTTGATACTCGGGGGGATCAGTATTCCCAGCGTGCCGCCCGCTGCTAGCGATCCCAAGGAGGGACGGGTGTCGTAGTTGTATTGCTTCAGCGCGGGCAGAGCGATAGTGCCCACCGTCGCCGCTGTTGCGACCGATGACCCGGAGGTGGCAGAGAACAGCGTGCAGGTGGCCACGTTAGTATGCAGCAGTCCGCCCGGCAGACGTGCCAGCCATACCGCCATGGCATCGTACATCCTGTCTGCGATGCCGCCGCGGAGCAGGAGTTCGCCAAGCATCATGAACAGCGGGATCGCCAGCATGGATGGGCTATTAAGGCTGGACCAGATAACTCCGCCCATCATGTCTACCAGCGGCATGCCGTACATCAGGTAACCACCGATAGCGCCGACTGCGATGATGGCTACGGCCACGGGTATGCTCAGCAGCATCAACGCGAGCATGGTGGCAAAACCGAGTCCGACGATGAGAATACTCATTGTTTGAAACTCTCCCGTTTTTTCAGGTCATCCAGTTCCGCCTGCAGCTCTTCCTGAACGGAAACCGTTCCAAACTGCGTTAGCAGTGTGGGCCAGTCGCGTTTGATCAAGCGTATAAGTGCGCGTACGGCGAAAATAAGGGCGGTTGCGGGGAAGGTAAGCATGGCGATCAACCAGATCGATTGCGGGTAGATGAGCGGTGTTGCCCAGGGGGTCTGTGCAATCGATTTGTAAGTCCGGGTATCGATAACGGTTTCCACCGTGAAGTAGAGGAAAAACAGCGAAAGCATCGCGATGGATAGCATGGCGATAACATTCAGCACGGCCTGGGCCTTGATCGGCATCCGACCGCTGAGCTGGTTGATACGAATATGGGACTTGTCGATAAGCGCCAGGGTAAATGCGAGCGGTGCGGCTACAGCGATAGCGTAGCCGCCCAGCTCATCGATACCGCCGAGGGAGAATGAAAACAGCTTTCGCAGTAGTGTTTCCAGCGTGATGATTGCAGACAGCAGGAACATCATCACGCCGAATGCGATGCCGAGTATTCGCGCGTAGGTATTCATTTTCATCTCCTTTCGGCTTATTCGTTACAGACCCAGCTGGGTACCTACAGTTTTGCGCCAGGTTTCTTCACAGTCTGCCGCAACCGCATTGCACTGCTTGGCCCAGATCGGCAGTGATACTTCTCCCACCGCCTGGGCGACGGTCGCCAAATCGGACTCGGCTACAGTGGCTTCGGTCAGTGAGTAGGGTTTACCGCGCTTACAGTCCGGGCTGCCGGTGTTGCAGTGCATGGCATCCTGGTAGAGCTCTTCAGAGAATGCCCAGATATCGTCATTCAACTCACTGATGGCTGAGGCCAGCTTTTCCTGCTGTTCCGGGGTGAACTTTGCCCAGGTGTTGCTGTTGATCGCGTATCCGTTGACGGCCAGCTGAAGCGCTACCGGCAGAACGGTGGTGGTGGCTTCCGGCCAACCGCCAGAGTTGGCCGACGCAGGGCCTGTGATGGCGCAATCCACGACTCCGCGAGCCAAAGACTGCTGAACTTCGCCAAAAGGCATTGATATCCCGGTGGCGCCGAGCTTATCGACAAAGTTGGCAGCGCTTTGATCGCCGACGCGGACCTTCAGACCCTGCAGGTCAGCAAGACCCTGAATAGACGGTTTACAGAAGACGACCTGAGGTCCTGCAGGCCATACGCCGAGAAGCTTGGCGTTAAACTGGCTGTCGATACGCTCGCCAACATAGCCGCTGAATGCATCCATGTGTTTCTTACCGGCTGCATAGCTGGTGTTGAGGCCGACCAGGTCCAAACCAAGAATTGAGGGCTCATCCCGGCTTACCTGGGGGCCGCGGAGGGAGACGATGTCGAACAGTCCAGATCTGAGTACTCGTAGACCGTCGGTATCGGGAATCCCCGCCACATCGACGGGGAGATATTCCACCTTGATATCCAAACCGGTTTTCTCTGCCAATTGTTCGAAGAACGGTTGTTCTTTCTGTTGAGCAATCAGACCAGAACCCGAAGGCTGACCGAGTACGCGCAGGTTAATGGTGTCTGCCTGTGCAGCACAGGAGAGACCGGTGATTACCAGGGGAAGCAGAACTTTTTTCAGCATGACATGTTCCTTTCATCGACCAAGGGGGACTGGTGGTTATTCGTAGTTACTGGCTGTAAGGAATACAGGTTTCATGCCATAACACATGAAAATTTATTTTCACGTTTGGGTACAAATGGTTAGTGTCACATAGCACTGATCGCGCGTTATGTAACTATAGTTTCTTGTGCATCATTATGAGTCTTTGGTTTCGCGTTCTGCACCGGAATTGGTCACAGCTCATCCAATTCGTCGTTTAATGACTCGATGTTGCGCAGTCGTGATCGACCGCTCGATCCAGCGTTTTCGATGCAACGGGTGATGATCAGGTGGCAGAGTGCCATTACTGAAACATGATTAAACAGTGGTCCTGGCGCCAAGGTCTGGCAACGGAGATGCCACTCGGCGTTTTTCTGAAAAGATACGCTTTCATCCGTGATGTAGAGGAGGCGGGCCTTCTGTTTGATCACCTGGGTAAGCAGCCGGTCCATCATGCTGACTCTACGACGCAAACCAAACACTATCACTACGTCTTCGGGAGAAATACTAACGAGGTGTTCTCCGAGAGTTTGTCCGGCAGCAGGAATCGCAACGACGTGCTCAACGACTTGGGTGAGTTGCCACTGAAGGTAAGTGGCGAAGGCGGAGCTTGCCCTGAACCCAACAACCCACACCTTGCGGGCTCCGAGAATGGCACTGGCTATCGAGCTAACCTGTGTTTCTCCGATAGAAACGAACGTACCCTCCAGATTTTGAATGCTTTGTGCGACGTGAGAGCCTACCGACTGTTCGTTTTCTGCGTCAGCTGCAGCCGCCAAAAAAAGACGTGACCCCGTTTGCCTCTCCGCTCTCGCGTGGCGACGTGCTTCTTCATAGTTTTCATACCCGAGCCGTTGGACAAAGCGAGATACTGTCGCTTTGGACACATTGGCAAGGGCTGCAAGTTCTTGAGCAGAGTAGCTGGCTACTTCCCCCGGGAAATCACAGACAAAGTCCCCTAACCGCCGTTCTGCAGGATGAAGGTTGGGTAGAATTGCTTGAACACGTGAAAGAAAGGATTGCTCTTTTGGACTCATAAACTATCTCAAGAAACTGAAGTTTCATCGAGTATGTCCATGTTTCGTTTGGAATCGCAACGGTTATAACTTTTCCCTGCCTTGAAGAAGTGCTCAAAATTTTGGGTTTACATAGTCCGCAGGATGCTCGGGTCGTTTATAAAGCTTTTACAAACTTCTCAAATCAGCGGGACCGATTCGAAAGCGCCTTCTCCTAAGAAATGACGAATTAGCCTCTCTATATAAGGTGGTTAGTGATCTGGCCCCCAACTCTCCTTGCTCACCGCGCAAGTCGGAAGCAGGACTCCTGAAACAAACGGATTGAATAGACCATGCTTTTATAGACCGATTGTAGGCATAGGTCCGGTCATTCGTATGAGTCACGATGGCCGCTTTGTGCCGTTATCGGCGGTTGGGACTCTCCCAGACATTTAGCAGGTCTAGTGGCCGCTGCGGTGAAATCCAGGCGAGTACCCGATAACCATCCTAGCCAGACAACTCGGTGACTGAACTTTACCCGCGTGAATGAACCTACCAAAGCGAAATAGGCAGGTAGAACGTCAGATCAAAGCGCTCATCTGGAGCTAGAAAATGGTTGTTTCGATAGTGTGTAAAAGCCGGTGTGGTTTTCGCCCTGAAGCCGGAGGAGGGCAGCCAATGATCGAGTATTTTGCTCAGGTAAGGCAGTAACTCCCCATATACACCGGTCAAGTCAAACGCCGCGTGCAGCCCGCCTGGTATGCGCATGCTGCTCACTCTACCTTTCCTGAGAATGGGTTTATCAATGGCCAGGCAGGCAACGTAACGGTATTGGTTCAGTGGTACCCAGGCGGGGTGTCAACGGAGTTGGTATAGCGCCTGAATTTCAGTCACGAAGCGCCAGATACGCTCGGATAGGCCATCGTCGTTTGGCCGGGGTGCTGTTATAACCTTTGAAAATCTGGAGTCCAATTCGGCGAGTCGGCGATCGGCATGAGGCGGCGATCCTGGCCGATAACGAGGGGTTCGTGCTCCATCATTTCAAGATATGAGTCATCTGGTATGTTCCTGTAAAGCCGGGACTTGGCATAGATTCTTGTAGAATATTTGTTATCGTGATTAACAATGTGCACAAGAAGCAATTGTTTTCAGGTTATTCCCAGAGACCCTTTATGAGCAAATCGAGTATTCCCGTTGAATTCCTACTCCTGATGGCAACGATGATGTGCTTGACGGCACTGTTTGTGGATTCGATGTTGCCTGCATTGCATCAGATAGGCTCGGATCTGGATGCGTTGGATAACAACCGCTACCAGATGGTCCTTACCTCGATCATGGTTGGGCTGGGAGTTGGGCAGCTGTTTTATGGGCCGATAGCCGATGCCTTTGGGCGCAAGCCTGCGGTTTATCTGGGGCTGGCACTGATGCTGGTCGGTACCGCAATCAGCACCTTCGCGCAGAGTTTCGAGGCGATGTTATTCGGCCGTGTACTCCAGGGGGTAGGGGCGGCAGGGCCGCGCGTCATGGTGGTAACTATTATTCGTGACCAGTATTCCGGTGCTGAAATGGCGCGGGTGTTGTCTTTGGTGATGACCATATTTATTTTCAGCCCCGTTGTCGCACCGTTAGTCGGTCAGGTGGTGCTCCTGTTCGCAGGATGGCGCGCCATTTTTGGTTTGCTCGGTGTCATCTGTCTCGCACTGCTGGCCTGGTTTGCCATGCGTCAGGTGGAAACGCTGAAGCCAGAACATCAGCGGCCCCTTTCGTTAAAACCGGTGATGCAGGGGATGAAGGAGGTTGTATCACATCGCGTAGCCTTGGCTTATATCCTGGTTGCGGGGCTTTCTCACTCTTCAATCATCGCCTTTTTGACCTCGGTGCAGGGGATCATGCAGGGGATCTATGACGCTGGCGCCATGTTCCCCGTTTATTTCGCGATAATCGCGCTTGGGGTTGGCTTCTCCTCCTTTATAAACAGTCGTCTGGTTTACCGGTTTGAAATTCGTACCTTGGTTACCCGGGTGCTGATGTTTTTGGGTACGCTTTCACTGATTGAAGCTGCATTGGTGACCTCGGGTGTCGTCGAGGTTTCCTTGGCTGGATTCATTATGATGATGACGGTGAGTACCTTCTGTTTGGGGTTACTTTTCGGCAATATCAACGCGCTCGCCATGGAGCCTTTTGGGCATATGGCCGGGATAGCTTCAGGCGTTATAGGTGCCTCGACGATGCTGATCGGGGTGTTGGTCGGTGGAGCGGTTGGAATGAGCTTTAATGGCACGATTATTCCTTTGCTGTTGGGTTTCGGATTAACCTCAGTGACCTCGGTAGCGCTGATACTTTTCGGAACACCCAAACAGGTTACAAAAGCAGCGGCGGTAAAAGACTAAAGACAGATAAACTAACCTTTGGATTACCTCACTACGGAAACGGCATGTCCTGTCATGAGTCTTTCTGATCTAAACAAGCTAAGTCATAGCGTTGAAACTAACAGCCAAGGGATTCCGCCACTGGATCTTTGGAACCCGGATTTCTGCGGCGACATGGATCTTCGCATTGCACAGGACGGCACCTGGTTTCACGAAGGTGCGCCGATCACTCGCCAAGAGATGGTCAAGATGTTTTCGCGGATTTTGTGGCTGGAGAACGACGCCTATTTTTTGAAGACTCCGGTTGAGAAGGTAGGTATCCAGGTCGATGACTTGCCCTTTCTGTTTATCTCGCTGAAGGTCATGGAAGGGCCTCTTGGGCAGGAGTTGCACTTTTTGAGCAGTACGGGCGACGCAATTGTTGCCGGGCAAGAGCATCCGCTGGTTGTCACCGAAAACGAGCGCAACGGCGAACCCCAGCCAGCCCTGGCTGTGCGCTTCGGTATGTGGGGCAGGCTCCACCGCAATGTGTTTTATCAACTGGTCGAACTGGGTACAGCTGAACCCTGTGCTGATGGCGGCGAAGAGCTGGTTGTGTACAGCTGCGGTGAGCGCTTCTCGCTGGGTTATTTGTAGGGCGCTTTAAGGGCGCTTGTGCAGAGAGCGCTCCCATCTGTACTTAGCAGATCACCTCAGTTCGAGGGAGGGTCGACATATTTGCGCCTCAGCTGGGTGTTGTGCATCTTGCGATGCCGATCAGCTTAAGCATGTTCTCTTAGCGCCCGAAGCTGGCAACCTCAATCTCGTTCTGCCGTAGTTTGAATAGCCCCGGTTTCGCTAGACAGCTCTCTATCCACTGCACACTAGAACGGACTTGGTTTTCGGGTTGCTGACTCTCTCTAAATGGGATCTGAAATCTCTTTGGTCAGTATCATCGATAGATGATATTAGCGCTGTCTCCTTAGGGATTATTATTGAATATAATCCCTGTGAGGACTATTCTCTGTCTATATTAACCAATTCAGGGTGTCCAGGATGATCGCCAATCCCGAAGGCGCAACGCAGGCGGATGATCGCCGCAGGTCCGATGTGGCGCTGAAAACCTTTTTCCGTATTACCGATGGCTGGGGCTTGAGCAGCCAGCAGCAGAAGGTGCTGCTGGGCGATCCGCCGCGTACGACCTTCTACAAATGGCGCAACGGAGAAGGCCCCACAGTGACTCGCGATACGCTGGAGCGTATCTCCTACGTGCTGGGCATCTACAAGGCGCTGCGGATTCTGTTCCCGACCGAGGAGCAGGCCAATACCTGGCCGAAAAAGCCAAACCGGGATTTCGACGGGGATTCTGCGCTGGATGTGATGCTCAAGGGCAGCGTAATCAATCTGGCGGATGTCAGGCGTTATCTTGATTACATGCGGGGCTAAGGGATGCGGCAGCTGATACCTGATTGGGAGCGGGCGCATCGACTGGTTCCGAGTCACTTTCCACCGATCAATCTGTTTGAAACCGTCGCCGATCCGGAGGATCTGGAGATCCTCTTTGAAATAGAGAGCCTGACCAACGATCGGCTGCGGGATGAAGCCGGCGATCTGCGGCTGGTGCCAGCATCGGAGCGGATCTCGGGCCCGGGCTCTACGCCGGTTATGGCGGCATTTACCCATATCGGTCAGGCCAGTCGTTTTACCGATGGTCGCTATGGCGTCTATTACGCTGCTAATTCGCTGCAGGTGGCAATAGCTGAAACCCGCTATCATCGGGAGCGCTTTCTCTCGGCGACGCAGGAGCCGGATACCGAGGTGACGCTGCGTGAATATATCAGCGTGATTCAGCTGCCACTGGAGGATATTCGTAGCGATAACTACGCTGAACTGCACCATCCGAGCGATTACGC
This sequence comes from Marinobacterium lutimaris, assembly GCF_900108065.1. GTDB lineage: Bacteria > Pseudomonadota > Gammaproteobacteria > Pseudomonadales > Balneatricaceae > Marinobacterium_D > Marinobacterium_D lutimaris. The sequence goes on from NZ_FNVQ01000001.1 coordinate 720,217, forward strand.
GCCTTCTCAGCGTTTCGCGCTGGAGCAGCGCAATTCGGGTGCCTCGGGCCTGCTGTATAACAGCGTGAGACAGGAGCAGGGGGAGTGTGTGGCGCTGTTCACGCCTAAGGCGACGTCAATTCCTGCGCAGGGCGGTCACTATCGCTATGTCTGGAGTGGTGCGGCGCAGCGGATTATCTCGGTGCTGGCGGTTAGCCTGATTCAATGAAAAAAGCCCGCAATCGCGGGCTTCCAGCTTTATCCTTTTTGGCTTGCAGCCAGCTTCTCGATCACCTTGCGGAAGGCGTTAAGGTGATGCTGAGGCTCGGCCGGGTCGCCGGCTTCGCGTAACAGTTCTCCGCCGCTTGCTGCGATGGAGCCGACCAGCATCAGGTTGTCGGCCATGCCGAACGCTTCCACATGCTGTTTCTGAACATCCCAACCCGGTTCGGGTTGTTCGACGCGCTCGCCATAATCCCGTGCATCCAGGGTGTAGCCCCAAACGGGTTTGCCCTGGGCGCGCATATAGCCCATCTCGAATGCGGTGCCGCCATCCAGTCCCGGGCCGCGAAATGGCGTCATGTTGGCGACGATCAGGTCGCAGCGATCCATCAGCTCGATATCCGCGCCGTAGATCGCAAGGCCTGACTCAAAGGGTGTCAGGTTGCTCAGGTCCACATTGGCGTCCAGCGGAAACAGGCCTTCAAAGCCGTATTCGGCGCAGATTTTCGCCTTGGCTTCGCCGAGCTCCTTGGCGTCGGCGCGGAATACATCGGGTCCAGCGAGGTAGATCTTCAGACTCATTGGGAGAGATCCCTTATTTGATGCCGCAGCCTTTGAGAATGATATGCAGGAGGGTGCTGGCTGCATCCTGGTAGTCTGCTTCCTCCAGTTGATCCTTACCCAATGCCGCTTCGATCTGGGTGGAGAAATCGGCGTAGTGCTGGGTGGCGGACCAGAGCAGGAAGATCAGATGCTCGGGGCTGACTTCGGGATCGATTTTGCCCTGTGCGGCCCAGGCGCGAAAAATATCTGCGCGGCCCTTGAACCAGAGTGCGTAGTCGTCGCGGAAATACTCCTTCATATTGGGAGCGCCGCTGATCAGTTCCTTGGCGAAGATACGTGAGGCCAGAGGGTTCTGGGCGGAGAATTCGATCTTGCGCTGAACGTAGGTGATCAGCACATCCCGTGGGTTGTCCTCGGGGGTTATAGCGTTCAGTGTGCTGTCCCAGAGTTCGATGATGTCACTCAGGACGGCTATATACAGGCCCAGCTTGTTCTTGAAGTAGTAGTGGATATTGGCCTTGGGCAGGTCTGCCCGCTGGGCAATATCGTTCATGCTCGCGCCCTTGAAACCCGAGTTGGCGAATTCGATCTCGGCTGCGCGCAGGATGATCGATTCGTTCTTCTGGCGGATTCGGCCGCCCACAGGCCTGGCTTTGGTATCGGGATCTAATTTAAACAGCATGGACTGACCACTCCAACGTACCCATCTTGCATTCCATTTGGCAGGAGGCGTCTCTGCACTCTCCTGACCGCTCTCGGCGCATTATACGCAAAATGGCCGCCTCGAGGGCGGCCCTTGTTTACTCGTTGTTATAAGGCTTCTTTCGTTTTGCCTTCCGGCGCTGAAGCCACGGCTGTGGTAGCTGTCTTGTTATCCGGTATCAGCCAGGTGAGCAGTATGGCGACCAGGCCGCCGCTGGTGATGGCGGAACCGAACACGTTCTGTACCAGTTTAGGCATCTGCTCCAGCAGGTTGGGGACCAGGGTGACCCCCAAGCCGATACCAAACGCGGCTGCCATGATCAGCATTTTGCGACGGTCCAGCTCCTCGGTGGAGAGGATCTTCACACCCGCCGCGGCGACTGTACCGAACATCACCAGCGTGGCGCCGCCGAGTACAGGCTTTGGAATCTGCTGCAGTACCGCACCGATGATTGGGAACAGGCCAAGAATGACCAGAATCACCGCGATGTAGTAACCGATATAGCGGCTGGCTACGCCGGTCAGCTGAATAACGCCGTTATTCTGGCTGAATGTAGTGTTGGGGAAGGTGTTGAACACCGCCGCCAGCGCCGAGTTGAAACCGTCGGCCAGAACGCCGCCACGTATGCGCGAGATGTAAACCGGACCTTTAAGCGGCTGTTTCGACACCATGGAGTTGGCGGTCAGGTCGCCGGTGGATTCGATGGCGGTGATCAGGTAGATCAGTGCAATTGGAATGAACGCGCCGAAGTCGAAGTCAAAACCGTACTTGAAGGGCACGGGGATGCTGAACAGCGGAGCACTGATATTATCGAAGCTGATTTTGCCCATGAAGAATGCGGCGATATAGCCCACTACCAGGCCGATAATGATCGATGACAAGCGAATCCAGGAGTTGCTGGACTGGTTTAGGATAATGATCAACGCCAGCACGCCGCCGCCCAGGGCCAGGTTCTGGACGCTACCGAAATCGGGGGCGTTAAAGCCGCCGGCCAGGTCGGTCATGCCTACCTTGATCAGGCTGATGCCGATAATGGTGATGACAATACCGGTCACCAGTGGAGTGACGACACGCTGCAGTTTATGGATGAACTGGCTGAGTACGATCTCGATAAACGCGCCAAAAAAGCAGACGCCGTAAATCAATGCGAGTATCTCTTCCGGGCCGCCGCCCTTGGCCTTGGCGATAAAGCCGGCTGCCAGCACGGAACTGAGGAATGCAAAGCTGGTGCCCTGGACGCAGATCATCCCGGCGCCCAGACCCATGGGGCGACGTGCCTGGATAAAGGTACCCACGCCGGATACGACCAGGGCCATGCTGATCAAGTAGGGGACTTCGGAGCCGAGGCCAAGCACGCCGCCGATAATCAGAGTGGGGGTGATAATACCGACGAAACTGGCCAATACATGCTGTAGGGCTGCGAAAACAGACTCCAGCGGGCCTGGTCTGGCGTCGAGCGGGTATAGTAGTTCGCTGTCCTGCGATTGAGCCATAACTAAACCTCCTGTTCAGGGCGCCCCCGTGGGCACCCTGAATTCGCTAAATAGAGCCGTTATCAGTAGTGCCACTTGAGCAGGAACGCAGGGTTGCGCTCGTCGGCGCCTTTGATACCGAACTTGTTGTTCCAGTAGGCATATTCGGTACCGATATACAGCTTAGACTTCATTCCGAAGTACTTGCCAATGTTCCACTTCAGCTGAGAGGTCCAGTTCATTTCGGAAGCGTTGGTATCGGAAGCGGATGACCAGTCAAGGAAGCCGTCATACAGGAAGTCCGCGTTACCCAGGGAGAACGGCAGGCCCCAGGTCAGAGTCAGCTGTTCGTCATCGTCGCTCAGGTCGTTTTCGGCCTTGTAGATGTTGGCGTTGAAGTAGTTGAAGCCGGGTACATCGAAGGAGAAGCCAACACCATAGAGCAGGTTGTCGAAGTTTTCGCCGGATTCCCAGGTGGTTGAGATGAGCACATCCTTGATTGGACCAAAGGAGAGATCAGAACCGGTAACGCCGCCGAGGCTGAGGCGGGGAGAGAACTCCATGTAGTTTTCGGTGGTGCCGTCGTCCCATTTCAGACGGTCCATGAAGAAGAAGGTGTCGCCCCAGGAATGACCACTTGCGTGTTCGACAGTTATAACCTGACGGTCTTCGTCACCAACTTCGTAATCGCTACCGTTAAGGTAGGTCAGGCTGAAGTCCTGCCAGATCAGTTCGGCAGAAGCGTTAGAGGCTGAGGCAAGTCCGATAGCAAGGGCAGCGGCAGCGTGTATGGGTTTCATCTAGTCGAGTTCCTGCATTGGTTAGTTACGGATTGGTTATTTACGGATAGAAATAAACTGACCGTTTAGTCAGATTGACTGCGCATACTCAAAGCAAAAAACTGACCAAGTGGTCATGAAAGCGTAAATATATTTTTATGCTTATAAATATCAATTACATATCGAAAGTTCATAAAGTAAATAATAGTTAAAGGCAGGATGAACTTTGTGCTCTTTTTGTGCTCCCTTGCGTTTCTCGCCCGTTTGTGTGCACGAATCGAGGCGAAATAATTCCCGGTAGATATTAATAATACATTGTACGTATTGAGTAACTTGTTAGGTGTCCGGGTTTTAGGTCTGGGGTGCTATCTGGAGTGTTTTTCGCATAGGGCTTGCAAAGTCTTTATGGGGAGTTCCAGTTATGTCGTATCGGGTAGCGGTTGCCTCGAAAGAGGGTGTGGCGGTCGATGAGCACTTTGGTCACGCCAAGCACTTCAGTATCTATAGCGTGGGTGAGGCGGGTTGCTCGCTGATCGAAAAGCGGGAAGTGGATCACTACTGCCTTGGCGGTCACGGTGATCGATCCGCATTGGAAAAAATCCTCGATACCATTGAAGACTGCGATGCCGTGCTCGTCGCTCGCGTTGGTGATGGCCCGGCGGAAAAACTGCGTAAGCGCGGTGTTGAGCCGGTGGCAGATTATCCCTGGGAAGAGGTGGAACCAGCGCTGATCGCCTGGTTCTCCTCCCTGGTCGCCGGTGAGGGGGTTGCCTGATGCTGACCTTTTATATGACGCCCGGCTCCTGCACCACCGGTGTCCATATTCTGCTGGAAGAGTGTGAAGCGCTGTTTTCGGTGGAACTCGTTAACCTGATGACGGGGGACCAGAACTCGGAATCTTTCCGCGCGCTGAACCCCAAGGGTTCGATCCCTATGCTGAAGCTTGATAGCGGCGAGATTCTCACCGAGTTTGAAGCGATCGCCTGCTGGCTGGCCTGGAGTCATCCGCGAGCACGGCTTATATCGGAAAAGCCGCTGGCCGCTGCCAGGACCGTTGAGTTGATGGCGTATGCGGTGAACAACCTGCATATGCAGGCATTTGCGCGAATATTTACGCCGGAGCGGTTTGTGGCCGGCTCTTCAGATTTGGAGTCGGTGAAAGCAGAGGGGCGGCGGCGTGTCGTTGAAGCCTTTGATCTGCTGGCGCTTCAGCTACCAGGCAGCGGTTATGCCTGCGGCGACTTTTCCATCGCGGATGCAGCGCTGTTCTACGTCGAGTTCTGGGCAGATCGCAGCGATATTCCGCTACCGGCGGTTGTGCGTTCCCACTTTGAGCTGATGCTGCAGAGGCCCTGCGTCAGGCAGGTGCTGATGGAAGAGGGCTATCGGCTCTGAGCTTCGGATTCAAGGCTGTCAGCAAGTGGCTGTTCGATTGCGGTTCGGGTTTTGCAAAAGCGTTAGTGCCGCCAGACCTTAATCCCTGTTCTGCACTGTTCGGGGCGCGATTGCGCTTCGGGCTTTGTCGGCTAGTCGACAGGCAATGTGAGAGTTCCTACAGGGAGGCCCTGCAAGGGTGGGCTGGTGGCGCCGTTTTACTCAAATCCCGCAATCACAAAAACCGTAAGAGCTGTCATCATGAGTTCAAACGAACAGTACGATAAATACTTTCTTACCTACACCGGCATTACTCTCCCTCTGCAGCTGGTCAATCCCCTTGATCCCTCCGAAACCCAGAACCGCAACACCTACTTTGGCGCCAACCTGGATGCGGAAGGTCGCCTGGAGCGTGTCCATAAGGTGGTTTATGGCGAGGTTGAGCTCGAGCATCGCTATGGCTATAACGCTAATGGTGCGCTGCAGTGGGCCGAGATCCGCGACGATGATGACGAGGTTCAGCGCCTGGAGTTCAATAACGCGGGGCAGCGTATCTGATCGACTCCTGTTGAAAGGGGCTTGTTGGCTATCTATCTCGGCGCTGACAGTGTCGTTGGCGCGCCAAGTGAACTATCATCGTGCCTGATCCATCTGTCAGGGATGTTATTGATGCCAAACGAGTTCCTACTTCCTTCCGCTGTTGCTGCCTCCTTTCTTATTGCGTTTGTTATCGCCTGGTTGGTCGCCGGTAGTCGTGCTCAGAAACGTCTGCAGGAGGAATTGCTGCGTGCCGATCGTGCCGAGTCCGAGCAGGAGCGACTGCAGGATCTGCTTGATATGCAGCGGGATGAATATGAAGGTGCTCGCGCGCGCCTGGCGCAGATCGATGTCGAAAAAGGGCGCCTGGAAACCCGCCTGGATCACTACGCCGAGCAGCTGGATGCGGCGGAATCGCAGCGCGATCTGGCGCATCGGCAGCTGGAAAATAGGGGCGTCGAGTTGCATCAGGCGCAGACCGAATTGGCCACGGCGGTAGAGCGGCGCGATCAACTCGTCGAGCGTCTCCATGAGCGTCAGCAGCGCCTGCTTCGTGCCGAGGAACAGGTTGAGCGCTTGCGCGAGACCCATTCTGCATTGGAATCTGAACACACCGAGCTGCGCACCACGCTGGCACAGAAGCAGGAGCATTTCGAAGAGCAGCTCAAGCAGCTTGAGCGTAGCCGCGAGATGCTGAAGAAAGAGTTTGAGGTGCTGGCCAGCGAAATCTTCGAGCGTAAAGGTAAGGCATTCACCGAGCTTAACCAGACCAGCCTCAGCGCGCTTCTGAATCCAATTCATAGTGAAATGAAGGGGTTCAAGGAGAAAGTTGAACGTATACATGAACAAGAAACGGCGCAGCGGATTCAGCTGAAGACAGAGCTTGAACACCTGCAGAAGCTGAACCGGGATATCACCGATCAGGCCCACAAGCTGACCACTGCGCTGCAGGGGCAGAAGAAGATGCAGGGTAACTGGGGTGAGTTGATGCTGGAAAACGTGCTGGAAAAGTCGGGCCTCAGGCTTGGCGAAGATTACCAGCGAGAGGTCAGCATCAATACCGAGGATGGTCGCCTGCGTCCGGACGCGGTGGTCTACCTGCCGCAGCATAAGCATCTGATCATTGATGCCAAAACCTCGCTGATGGCCTACACGCGCTACGTGAACTCGGAGGATGAAACCGAGCGCCTCACCGCACTGGCGGAGCATACCCAGGCGGTGCGCGACCGTATCAATGAGCTGGCCGACAAGGACTACTATCGCCTGCCGGGGCTCAATTCACCGGAGATCGTGGTGATGTTTATTCCGATCGAATCCGCCTATGTCGAGGCACTGAAGTACGACGATACGCTGTACCAGCGCGCTATCGAACGCAACGTGCTTGTCGCTACGCCGACCACGCTGCTGACGAGCCTCAATATCGTGCGTCAGCTCTGGCGTTTTGAGGATCAGAGCAAGCACACCGCGGAGCTCGCCGACCGGGCCGACAAGTTCTATCGCAAGCTCAACGCCTTCCTGAACAGCATGCTTGATGTGGGCAAGAAGCTGGATCAGGCCAAGGGTAGCTACGACAGGGCGCTGGGGCAGCTGACCGATGGTCGTGGCAACCTGATCAAGCAGGCGTCAGAGTTCAAGGATCTGGGTGTCGCGGTGCAGAAGGAGCTGCCGCCGGAACTGGTTGAGCGTGCTCATCTCGAGCTGGAGCGGCCGCCTTCAGAACCGGAGTAAACCAGATGAACGATGCATCAACCGATAGACCCTCACCGACTGAGCGCGTATTCTCGAGACTATGATCAATATCGCTTCCTTTACTTTTCAGTTCGACCTGGTGGAAGACCGTATCCGTCTGGTCGGCAACCTGGACAATGGCGAGCCGCGCGTGGATTTCTGGCTCACCCGTCGACTGGCGCTGCGTATCCTCGGTGCGTCCGATGAACTGGTGCAGCACACCTCCAAGCGGGTCAGTGAAAGCCCACCAGAGTTTCGCGATGCAACGGCGCAGTTTGAGCATGAGCAGGCGCGTGAACGGATGGAGGTGACCAACCAACCGATTCCGGCGACCGACTCCAAGGGGCCGGAGCTGCTGCACCGTATCGATATCAGTCATCGTAACGGCCGCTATCAGTTGCGTCTGTTTGGTCAGGATGATCCGGATGAGGTGGCGGCCAGCGGGGTACTTACCTACGACGAACTGCACCAGGTACTGCACCTGATCCATACCGGCGCCGATCGTCTGGGCTGGGATGCGCCGCCGCTGTTTACCGCCTTTGGCCGCGAAGTCAGCCCCACGCTTCAGTAAGAAATAAGCTCGGGGCTTTAGCTGAGTGACAGCAGGGCCTCGACCAGAGGCTCGTTGTCGTAGTAGCCGGTTTGCGGGTTTATTACCGGCAGGTCGATGATCTCAATACCCAGTTCCGCCAGTCGTTTTTCCGGTATGCCTCCCTCGTAGCGGCCGTTCCTGCTGTCGATCAAGATAAAGTTGATCAGGTCGCTGGCTTCAAGCTCCTCACCATCACGCTGCAGGTGTTCCAGCAGCAGATTGAGGCTCTTCTCCAGTGTCATTCCCAGCTGTTCCGGATCCTTGCCCTGATTGGGAATAAACACCTTCGGGGTGCGGTTGCGGGCGATGGCGCGACCTACGCCCTCTGGCAGCAGGTTTGCCAGCAAGCTGGAGTAGAAGCTGCCCGGCGGGTAGCAGATCAGTTCCGCCTGCTGGATCAGTTTGCGGTTGCGCTTGCGAAGCTGAGTGGTGGCGATCTCCGGCTGCTGCAGGGATTCGCAGAGCCGCAGCGACCGTATCGGCGAAGCGAGCGGGTCACACTCCTTGCCGGTCATACGGTGCTGGCCGATCACTTCCGAACCGTCCTCAAGCTCCGCATGCAGGTGCAGATCGTCATCGACGATGGCACGCACCGTGCCCTGAACGTTCACCAGCTTCGAAAACAGAAACAGGATAGGTTCCAGGTCGCGGCGGTTGTTGAGATAGCCGCCGGCCAGAATCAGGTTGCCAATGCTGGCGCCCGCCAGGTCGAAATCCTCTGGCATGGCATCAATAAAAAACATCAGATGGTTGCAGATCAGGCTGCGCATCGGGTTCAGGATCGCATCCATCAGAGGGTCTCTGCCGCGCACCAGCGCCTTGAGCTGCTTGCGAAGCTCCTCCTGACTCTCATCCTTGGGAAGACGATAGTTAAACAGGCGGTAAACGTCCGGGTGACCTAGCACGGTCTCATCGGCCAGTGCCATCAGGCGGCTGCGCAGATCGCCGATAGCGGGCATATCGAACGCCTGGCGCAGGATCGCGGAACTGCCGCCGGAGTCGAACGGCGTGACCAGGTGGATGGAGTTATGGGTGTAGTGTTTGAGCGTACGTGACAGGCCGTTCAGCGCCGAACCGCCGCTGAAGAACAGAATGCGCGGCCCCAGCTCCGGAATCTTGCGATAGCGACTGACCTTGAGCGGGTCGGGCAGGCACACCTCCCGGGTAACGCTGACCATGTCCGTTTCTGCACTCCCTGTTATCGATTGGCGAAGTCTACCGGCAGTGATCTGTGGGCCACAATAGCGCAAAGGGCGAAATTACGCGCCTTTCAACGGGTTATGTTAGCCTTCATGAAACTGAAATGTTGAAACCGTCGCCGGTTAAGTATGCTACGCCGGTATTTCCCGAGTGAAGCCGTGGCCAGCATGATCAAACTGCCGAAGCCGTTGAGAGATAACCTCCACTTTTTGTGTGTTGAGGTGGACTCTCAGGTCGCCAGTCTACAAAGCTATTTCGAAACACCGGCCGCCGCCGTTGCGCGTCGTATCGTTGACCGGGCGGGGTATGCCTATAACCTCAAGGTCCGCATCCACAGCGCCACGGTGCAGAAGCTGCGCAGCAGCAAACGCCAGGCGCAGCGAGACCTGATGCTGCGCAGTATCGAATTTATCGCCACTGACCTTGAACGCCTTGCTGAGATCAGCCGCAACTGCGTCCGGCAGCTGGAATATATCGAAGCGTTCGAGCTGCTCGGCGCTAAACGCTATATCGGTATGCTGAAGCGCGTGCGCAAGGCGATAGCTCAGATCGAGCCCGCGCTGCAGGCGGACGATTCCACCCGCGCTATCGAGATGGGCAAGGGGCTCGGCCGCATGGCCAGCGACTACGACAAACTGCTCAAACGCTATCGCTTGGCATTGAAAGAAGTGCCGGAGCATACCGATGACCTGACCCGGGCCCTGTTTGTGGCCTACGAGGTGCGCCAGATGGGCGAAGCCCTGGTGCATATCAGCGAATCGATCATCTCCGCGAACCTGGGGCAGCCGGTTAACTTCGAACGTTTCTTCTCGCTGCGCTCGCTGGTGTCCGACCTGGAAGCCGATGAGGAGGATCTCCAGATCTCCGCCATCGCGCAGACACGCTCCGGCAGTTCGATCTCCGGTATATCCGCCGGTGATGAGGGCGAAAACGGCTACCTGGCGATCTTCAAGGATGGCGAGAAGCGCAAGGTGAAAGAGGAGCGTGCCGGAGTACGTAGCTGGCACGAGATCTATCCGGGGCTGGCGCCGAAGATTCTTTCTTACGAAAAACGCGGCCAGTCCGCAGCGCTGCTGATCGAGCATCTGCCGGGGCACACCTTTGAGCAGATTGTGCTGAATGAGTCGGACGAACTGGTGGATGAGGCGTTCAAGCGCCTGGCTAAAACCCTGAAGTCGATCTGGAAGGCGACTCGCAGCCAGGAGCCTGCCCAGGCCGGCTTTATGCAGCAGCTGCAGAAACGGATGAACGAGGTGTACCGCATCCATCCGGAATTCGCCCGCACCGACAGCCAGATCTGCGGTCTGCCGGTACCATCCTTCGATACCCTGGTAGCGGCCGTTACCAAGCGGGAAAAACGCTGGCCGGCGCCGTTCTCGGTCTATATCCACGGCGATTTCAACGTCGACAACATCATCTATGATCCGATGGAGCGGCGTATCAACTTTATCGATCTGCATCGCTCCCGCTACATGGACTACGTGCAGGATCTGTCGGTCTTCATGGTGTCGAATTATCGTCTGCAGGTGCTCGACAGCGACACCCGCTCCCGCATCAATGACCTGGCGCTGAGGCTTTATGATGTGGCCCGGCGCGAGGCGAAAAAACAGAATGACGAGCTGTTTGAAGTACGCCTGGCCCTTGGGCTGGTGCGCTCTTTTGCCAGCTCCACCCGCTTTATTCTTGATAAATCCCTTGCCCGTCGCATGTTTATGCGGGCCCGTTATCTGCTGGAGCAGGTGCTGGCCATAGAGCCGGGCAAGGAGACGAAGTACCGTATTCCAATGAAGGAGATTTTCGTTGACTGAGCCCCGCGTAGCCGTGATCGGTATTCCCGGCAAGTGGTCCACTGAAGTACTGGCGGATGCGCTGGAACAGCGCACCGGTTTCCGCCAGGTGGTCGATATGGCAGACGTATCCCTGGATCTCACCGACAACAGCCTGCGCTGCGGTGCGTTGAATCTGTGCGAGCTTGATGGCCTGGCGGTTAAGAAGATCAGTGCTGAATACAACCCCAACACCCTGGATCGCCTGGAGATGCTGCGTACGGCAGAACAGCAGGGCGTGCGCGTGTTCAGCGGCGCGGAGAAGATCTTGCGCCTGGTAGACCGGCTCAGCTGCACCGTGACCCTGCGTAACGCCGGTGTCCCAATGCCGGACACAGTCGTTACCGAGGATCTTCAGGCCGCCTTCGATACCGTTAAACGTTTCGGCGAAGCGGTGTTCAAGCCGCTGTTCTCTACCAAGGCGCGGGGTATGTGTGTGCTCGGTGGCGAGCAGAGCGATGCAGAGCTGCGCGACGCCATTGCCGCCTTCAAGGCTGACAACCCGATGCTCTATATCCAGCGCAAGATCGAGCTCTCTGGCCGTGACCTTGGCATGGTGTTCCTTGGTGGTCAGTACCAGGGTACATATGCTCGCGTATCCCAGAGCGATACCTGGAACACCACTATCAATAGCGGCGGCCGTTACGAAGCGTTCGAGCCCGATGCCGAGCTGATCGAGCTGGCGCGCAGGGCGCAGGAGCCGTTCGGACTGGATTTTACCACCGTGGACGTGGCGCTGACCGACAACGGGCCGATTGTGTTTGAGGTCTCTGCGTTTGGCGGCTTCCGTGGAGCCCTGGAAGGCGCGGGCATCGATGCGGCTGGCCTTTACGCGGATCATATTCTGCAGCAGGTACGTCGATGAATATTATGCCGCAAGAGATTGCCGATCAGCTGATCGAGGGACGGGAGTTTCTCGATACGAGCCTTTTACTGGCACTGGATGGGCAGCAGATCCAGGTGCGTTCAAACTCTGAAGAGTTGCTGGCGCGTCTGCGAGAATACTTCGCCCATATCGTCGTTGAGAGCGGCGAGCCGGATATCACCGTGCTGGCGGTTGAGCGCAATGCGCCCCAGCTCGACTTCCCCTACGAGGACTGGCCCCGTGAACCTGGCAAAACCGGGCGCAAGGACGCCTGTCAGGATCTGCCGGGTGCCAGGGTAATCCATAAGGTGCGCACCGGCATGACCTTTCTGCAGAGTGAGTCCCTGCGTATCGCCGCCGGTCCCTGTGTCGAGAATGACAACCAGGTCATCAACTTCATCAACAACCAGTATATGACCTGGCTGCAGCGTAACGGCTGGCGCAACTGCCATGCGGCCGCGCTGAGTATCAATGGTGGTGGCTTGGCCATGGCTGGCTTCTCCGGTGGCGGTAAATCCACACTGATGCTGCATATGCTGGAGCATCCGGAGACGGCGTTTATCAGTAATGACCGTCTGTTTATACGCCGCAACGAGGATGGCGTGGAATGCGTAGGCATCCCCAAACTGCCGCGCATTAACCCGGGTACCATTCTGAATAACCCGAGGCTCGCACCGATGCTGAGCGCCGAGGAGCAGCAACAGCTGCAGGCGATGCCCAGGGCTGAACTCTGGGACCTGGAGCAGAAGTACGATGCGGATATCGACAGGCTCTATGGCAAGGGGAGAATAGAGACTCAATCCTGCTCGCTGCGCGCCTTCATGGTGCTCAACTGGGAGCGGGACAGCGACGAGCCGCTCAGCGTGGAACGTGTGGACCTGAGTCAGAGAAAAGACCTGCTGGCTGCTATCATGAAATCACCGGGGCCTTTCTATCAGGACGCCGATGGGGCCTTCCATCAGGGTCGCGCACCCTTCGATGAGCAGGCGTACCTGGCGGTTCTGGAGAGCGTTCCGGTCTATGAAGCGCGCGGCGGCGTTGATTTCGATGCCCTCGCAGAGCGCTACCTCAACCTCTGATTCCGTTCAGCAAGTCGCGAGCCCTCCATGTTCGAACTGATGCTGCTCCGGCACGGCCGGGCGAAAAAGGCCGATATGGATTATTCCGATCGGGATCGGCCGCTCAAGAATAGCGGCAAGCGCTCGGCCCAGCGGCTGGGCGTGCAGCTGCAGTTTCAGGGTGATCAGCCGGACCTGGTGCTCAGCTCGCCGGCAAAGCGTGCGCTGGAAACCGCTGAAAAGTGCGTCAAGGCGATGGGGCTGCCGGCCTCAATGATCGAAACCGATGAACGCCTCTACGAAGGCGACGCCGAAGCATTGATGGCAGCCATCGCAGAGCGAAGCTCCAGGGGGCATCGCCTGCTGCTGGTGGGGCACAACCCGGCGCTGGAGCAGTTGATCAAACAGTTGGTGCCGGAGCCCCGGTTACCGGGGCAGAGCGATTTTCGTTTGCGCAAGGGGATGCTGGTGCAACTGCGCCTGCCGGCAACCGGTGCGCTGCCGCTGAACGGTGAGGGCGAGTTGATCGGTTCTATCTCGCCGGATCAGTTGCCCGAACTCTTTCCCTGGCCCGGTCCTGGTGGCGCCGAACAGCGTGAACGCCCCGCCTATTACTACACCCAGTCCGGTGTGATTCCCTACCGTTTCAGCAGTGGTGGACGGCTTGAACTTCTGCTGATCACTTCCAGCAGCGGGCGCTCCTGGGGCGTCCCCAAGGGGATTGTCGAGCCGGGACTTACGCCGCAGGAATCCGCCGCCAAGGAGGCGTTGGAGGAGGCGGGCGTCCAGGGCAAGGTACATCCCGAGCTGCTCGGTTGTTACCGTCAGCCCAAGTGGGGCGCGGAGTGCGATGTGGAGTTGTTCGCGATGCGTGTCGATAGTCTGATCGAAGATGCGGACTGGGATGAGGATCACCGCTGCCGGCGCTGGTGCGATATCGGTGGGTTAGATGGCGCCCAGCTCAAGCCGGCGCTTAGAACCTTGATCGATCTCTTACCAGAACGGCTGAAGGAGTCTGGTTTATGGCCCGTTTGATCGCCGCCCTGATTCGTCATGGCGACTACCATCAGCTGCCCAATACGCCGAGCGCTCACCAGCCTTTTCCGCTGACCGAGCGCGGCTTTGAGCAGGCCGACCTTGCAGCGGCTAATATGGCCAGGGTGTTGGCAGAGCAGGGCTGGGTTCCCGATTACCGGGTGGATTCATCACGGCTGTTGCGCGCCTGGCAGACCGCAGAGCGTTTCTGTGCCGCGCTGGAACCGATGTTCGAGCGCACGCCGGAACAGCAGGGCCATTCCGCGCTGGCGGAGCGGGGCGTCGGCAGTGCAGCCAACCTGACTGTCGCGCAGATTGAGTCGATTCTGCAGCAGGACCCGCGTTTTGATGCGCCGCCTGCGGACTGGAAATCCAACAGCCACTACCGTTTACCGCTCCAGGGGGCGGAATCGCTGATGGATGCAGGTGAGCGGGTGGCGCAACATATCGAGCTTCAGATGTTGATGATGGAACCCAGCGATACCGATCGGGTAAGGCTGTTCGTGGGTCATGGCGCAGCGTTTCGTCATGCAGCACATAGACTTGGTGTATTGGAGTTTGAGCAGATCGCGGCGCTGAGCATGTACCATGCGGAGCCTGTTTATATCGAGATGCTGGAAGGTGGCCGGTGGCGACATGTGGCCGGTGACTGGAAGGTGCGCGGCAAGCGCGAGTCATACGCTGATTAGAACTGCATGCTGAAGTGCTCAGGCAGATTTCAGGGTTTTAACATTTCGATCACATCTGCCGGTTAGGGTGGAAGCTTTTATCAAGTCTGCGTCTGGGTTCTCATGGTATTCGAAAGAAATATAATTCCTGAAATCAAAAGCTTGAAACGCTTTCCTGAAGCTCAGGGTGCGATGCCAACCATCGCCGAGCCCTGGGCGCTGGATGATACCCGCTCGGCCAACAAGGCGATGATCCATAGCCGCAGCAAGGAATCAAACCCGCTATTGGATAATCCCGAACACTGGTCCTGGCCCAAGCGACCGATCTGTTTTATTGCTGATCCGCACGCCGATTACCAGGCCTTTGTCGCCTCGCTGGTGGCAAGCGGGGGTGTTGTCACCCAGGGGCATGGACCGCGCGACTTCAGCCTTACCAAGGCCGGTCGCAAGATGCTGTTTATCATCGGTGGTGACTGCCTGGACAAGGGCCCGAGTAACCTGGAGCTGCTGCGGGCTATTCGTCATCTCTTCGATCTGGGAGCACGGGTCAAACTGCTCGCCGGTAACCATGATGTGCGTTTGCTGATGGGTATCCGCGCCATGGGGCTTGAGCGTCACCCAACCACCGAGCACCTGTTTGTGCGCATGGGTGACAAGGTGATCCCGCTGTTTAAAGAGGTGCAGGCCTACTGCAAGGGCAAGGAACTGAAAAAAGCGCCGGATGAAGCCGAATGCAAACGCCGGCTGTTTCCCTCGGATGACTGGTTCGAGCGTTTCCCCGAGGCGGCCGCCGACTATATGAATGCCGCGGCCATCGAGCGTGAACTCAAGCGGATGCACGGTAAATTCGATAAGTTTGAATCTGCGTGCGCCGATGCGGGGCTCAGCATGCGTGATGTCTACGCTATCGCCCAGGAGTGCCGAAAGCTGTTTCTCAAGCCCAAGGGCGAGTTCGCCTGGTTCTTCCGCGATATGCAGCTGACCTACCGCAGTGGCTCGTTTTTGTTCCTGCATGCCGGTCTTGATGACAGTATTACTGAGGTGGTGGAGCGAAAAGGGGTGAAAAAGCTCAATCGCGATTTTCGCAAGCAGATCGAGCACGACCTGTTCCGCTTTTACTTCGGCCCGCTGGCGAATACCATGCGCACCAAGTACCGCACCGCGGATCGACCGCTAACCGAAGCGGGCGTCGCCAGAATCGGTGCGCTGGGGATCCATACCCTGGTGCATGGCCATATCAACCGTACCCACGGCCAGCGTCTGGCGTTGAAGCACGGCTTGCTGCATCTCGAGGGCGATATCACACTGGATCGCAACTCGCGTCACAAAGAGGGGCTCAAGGGCGTGGGCGCCGGTATCACGATGATCCGGCCCGATGGCCATATCGTTGGTATCAGTAATGATTATCCCGCTGCCAAGGTCTTTCGCCCGGGTATGTACTCGCAGATCTAATGTTTTAATGAACGGATGACACCATGCTAGAGAACAAACAGCGCTTCCGACATCAGTCGCTGCAAGATTGCCAGAGCATTCAGGAGATGCTGGACGCCATCGCCAAGGGCATCGCGAAAGGGGAGCTCTCGTTCAGCGACGAGGATGGCGAGATCCGTATGAATCCCCGCGGGCTGCTGGATCTGAAAGTAACCGCCAGCGAAGAGGACTCGCGCCACCGTCTGGAGATCCGCATCGCCTGGCAGGCCGACGAGCCGCTACAGGCGAAAGAACCGCTGAAGGTGGGCTAAGCCTTACCACGGTCTTCTCTAAGTCTTACCAGGGATTATCCCTAAACCAGGCTTCCAGGTAGTCGATCAGCGCGCGCACGGCGGGCAACTGGTGCTTGCGCGAGGCATAGAGAATATAGATTTTCAGATCTTCCGGTTTGTAATCCGTTAACACCTGCTGCAGTTCGCCGCTTTCGAGGTATCGCTGCGTCATATAAGTGGGCAGCATCGCGATCCCCATCCCCTGCAAGGCCGCGCTCATCAGCGCGGTGACCTCGTTGGCGGTCAGTCGACAGCGAATTTCCGCCTCGTTAATCTCCCCGGCCTTATCGCGTAAATGCCAGACATGGCGGCCAAAATTGCGATAACCCAGGCAATCCTGCTGCGCCAGCGCCTGCGGCGTTTCCGGTGCGCCGCGACGGGCCAGATAGTCGGGCGAAGCAACCAGTACAGACTCGCACAGGGCGATCGGCTTGCCGATCAGCGCAGGGTCCGGATTAGCGGCGAAGCGCAAAGCGAGATCGATTCGCTGTGCGGTGAGGTCGGTGACGGAATCCTGCAGCTCCAGCTCTACGGTGACCCGCGGATACTGCTCCATGAATCCCTTGAGCGCCGGCACCAGCTGGGAATGGCCGAACGACATGCTGGTGGCCAGGCGCAGGTGGCCGCCCGGTTCCTGTTCCTGAACGCCAAGCAACGGCAGTGCTTCTGCCTGTTCCAGCCAGGCCTCTACTTCCGGCAGATACTGCTCACCGGCGCTGGTCAGGGAGATTTTTCGTGTGGTGCGGTGAAACAGCCGCGCCTGCAACCAGCTCTCCATCGCCTCCAGGTGGCGGCTCACCATGGGGCGGGACATCTCGAGTCGATCTGCCGTGCGCGTAAAACTGCCGGAATAGGCCAGATCAACAAACACCTTTGCAGCGGTCACCCTGTCCATCGATTAATCCCAGTGATTTGCTCGTAATTTGAAATAATGATGAACGTTATTAGATATTTTTAACAGTCCAATTAAACGCCAGAATCACCCCCATCATTGATTAAAAGATCGTCATTAGCGATTAGGGGAGTTCACCATGAAATTCACGCTGACCAGTAATCCGCTTTTCAAAACCGCTGCAACCCTGATGATGACCGGTGCAGTGCTTGCCTCCGCTACAGCGGGTGCTGCCGAGCGCCTGGAACTGGATGTCTACAATGCCGGTCCAGGCAGCTTTCATGTAAATGCCACCCTGGTGACCGGTGAGACCGAAGCGCTGTTGATCGATACCGGCTTCACCAAGGCGGATGCGCTGCGTATCGCCGCCAAGGTGCTGGATGCCGGTAAACCGCTGAAAACCATTTTTATCAGCCAGGCAGACCCGGATTTCTACTTCGGCGCCGAAGTTCTGAAGCAGCAGTTTCCGGAAGCGCGGATCATTACAACCGCTGCTGTGGCTGAGGCGATCGAGAAAAAAATGCAGGGCAAGGTCGGCTACTGGGGGCCTAAACTGGGTGCCAACGCGCCGGTATCGCCGGTATCGCCGGTGTTACCCGAGGTGTATGAGGGCGACACACTGACCCTGGACGGCCATGTGATCGAGATTCGTGGTACCGAGGGGATTTTGGCGCATCGTCCTTACCTCTGGATTCCTGATAACCAGGCGATCCTGGGCGATTTGGCGGTGTTCTCCAACCTGCATCTCTGGACCGCCGATACTCAGACCGATGCGGAACTGGATGCCTGGACCGAACAGCTGGAATCTATGCTGGCGCTTAACCCGGAGACCGTGATCCCCGGTCATATGGCTGCGGGCTCTGATCTGACGGCTGGCAGCATTGAGTACTCCAAGGAGTACTTGGCCAATTTCCGCCGGGCCATTGCAGAAAGTGAGACCAGTGAGCAGGTTAAAGACGCCATGACCGGACAATATCCAGAAGCCGGGCTTGGTATTGCGCTGGATATCGGTGCTAAGGTCCACACCGGTGAAATGCAGTGGTAAATGCTTCAACGCTAACGTTAGTGGTAAACGCGGTGAATACGCTAAACACAGGAGAACCCATATGCTGACAGTGCACTATATTTTCGACCCCATGTGCGGCTGGTGTTACGGCGCGACCGAACTGGTCGCGCAGCTGCAGCAGAGAGCTTGGCAGGGTGAGCTGGCGCTAATGCTGCACCCCGGTGGCATGATGCCGCGCCGTGCTATCGACCCCAGCTTTCGTCAGCATATTCTGCAGGCCGACCAGCGTATCGCTGAGCTTACCGGCGCTGAGTTTGGTGAAGCCTACCAGCAGCGCGTCGCCAGTAACGGCCCGCTGGTGCTTGATTCGCTGATCACCGCGCAGGCGATTATTGCGGGCCAGACCCTGGGAATTGATGGGGTGGATCTGCTGAAATCGATTCAGCAGGCGCACTATCAGCACGGTCTTGATGTGGCCGATGAAGCAACCCTGGCAGAACTGGCAAAAGACTTGGGTGCAGACGCCACGAAGTGGAAGGATGCGATGGCCGCAGCGGCGCCAAAGCTTGACGGCGCAGTGCAACAGACCCGTGAGCTGATGGGGCGTTTCGGTGCCCAGGGTTTTCCGACGCTGCTGGTTGAGAGCGATGCCGGCTGGCAGAGCCTGGCGCACCAGTCTTACTACGGAAACCCCGCGGGCTGGTCCCGTGTGCTGGACGAACTGATCGACTAAGCCACGCTGGGCGTTTGCGGTCATACCGGCGCTTTGTAGCTAGCAACCGCGCTCAACGCGATATTTCCCCCAATACGTTGACGCTTTTTTCGCCTTTCCGGCCCCACACAGGGCTGGAAGGGCTTTTTTGTTTTCGCGTCTGGCAAGTCGCCTATCGGCAGTTGCCTCACTGCCTGAAGATCGATTTATGAATATTCCCCGGGGGCGGATCCGGCGATTCATGAATAAGAGAGATAGTCTTAATGAATCCCTGCCTCTTAATGCCTGTAAGCCGAATCTTTTATAGTTTCGCGTTCAGCGTGACGCGGCCGTTTACATAACGCTTGGATCCGGCGCGCCGAACCCACCGCCGGAAGGGTGGATTCCGGCGGTGGGCGCTGACCTGTCAAAACCGGCCTGGCGTATACGGCGTCGAAAGCGGCCCCCATCAGGGTGGCTATACTTTCTGGACCTGTCCGCCTGGCCGAACCGCATACCGCTGATGTCAATGGCGAAAGCCCGCTGCGGGAAAAACTATAACGGCGCTCTGTGAGCCGAGGGCGCCTCGATATCTCATCTGGAGGTAAGTCATGTCCGTGACACTTAACGTCAACGGGGTCGATCACACGATCGATGCGACGCCCGATACACCGCTACTCTGGGCGATCAGGGACTATCTGAATATGACCGGCACCAAGTTCGGTTGTGGCATGGCGATGTGTGGGGCCTGCACCGTACATATGGATGGTTCGCCGATTCGCTCCTGCTCGACACCGATCCAGATGGCCGAAGGCAAAAAGATCACCACCATCGAAGGGGTGGAGTCTCCGGCAGCCGTCGCGGTTAAAGAAGCCTGGACCGAGATTCAGGTGCCGCAGTGTGGCTACTGCCAGTCTGGTCAGGTGATGTCAGCGGTGGCACTGCTGGAGGGCAACCCCAACCCCAGCGATGAAGAGATCGATGCCGCCATGTCCGGCAACATCTGCCGTTGCGCCACCTACGTGCGCATTCGTTCAGCGATCAAGAGTGCGGCCAAGCAGCTTGGTTAACCCCTAACCCTACAGATTAAAAGGAGGCTGTCTCATGCGTTTCATGTCTGAACTTACGTCGAAGCTTGTTTCAGAACAACAGCCACAGGGCGGCACCAGTCGTCGCGGATTCTTAAAACTGATGGGTGGGGCCGGTGTCGGTCTGACTCTCGCGATCAACACACCTTTCTCCCTGGCAAACGCCAGCGAGTCCCCGGAGGCGCTCAACGCCGACGGCGACTTTGCGCCTAATGCGTTTGTGCGCATCGCTCCGGATAACAGCGTATCGGTGGTGATCAAGCATATCGAGATGGGCCAGGGCACCTTTACTGGCCTGTCGACCATCGTCGCGGATGAGCTGGATGCGGCCTGGAGCCAGGTGGTACCGGTTCCGGCACCGGCCGATGCCAGCCGCTACAACAACCTGGCGTTTGGCCCGATGCAGGGCACGGGCGGCAGTACCGCCATCGCCAACTCTTGGGAACAGCTGCGCTTCGCCGGCGCTACTGCGAAGGCGATGCTCGTTGCAGCAGCGGCCCAGGCGTGGAACGTGCCTGCTTCAGAGATCCGAGTTTCCGAAGGCGTACTGAGCCACGCCTCAGGTCGTGAAGCGACCTTTGGGGAAATGGCTGACCGCGCTGCCCAGCTGCCGGTGCCAGAGCCCAAGAGCATCACTCTGAAAACGCCGGATCAGTTCGTGCTTATCGGCAAGTCCGTCAGCCGTAAAGACGTGGGCAAGAACGATGGCACCGCGATCTTCACCCAGGATTTCAAACTCGATGGCATGCTAACCGCTCTGGTGCTGCATCCGCCACGCTTTGGCGCCACGCTGGTCAGCTTTGACGACAGCGAGACCCGCGCCTCCAACGGCGTTGTCGATGTGGTGCAGATCCCCAGCGGTATCGCCGTGCTGGCGAAGGATTACTGGAGCGCCCATGTGGGTCGCGGCAAGCTGAAGGCACAGTGGGACGAGTCCGGCGCCATCAGCCAGAGCAGCGACGAGATGATGGCGGAATACCGCGAGCTGTCTCAGAAAGAAGGTCTGCCCGCGCGTAACGATGGCGATGCGGCGGCTGCGATCAGCGATGCGGCCACCGTGGTTGAAGCCACCTACGAGTTTCCGTACCTGTCCCATGCACCCATGGAGCCGATGAACTGTGTCGCCCTGGTCAAACCGGACGGTTGCGAAATCTGGAACGGCGAGCAGTTTCAGACCGTGGATCAGAACAACATCGCCGCTGTACTCGGTATCAAGCCGGAGCAGGTGAAAATCAACATGCTCTACGCCGGTGGCAGCTTTGGTCGTCGTGCCAACCCGCACTCCGACTACCTGGTCGAAACGGTGCATATCGCCAAGGCGAAACCCGGTGTGCCAGTCAAACTGGTCTGGAGCCGTGAGGACGATGTTCATGCCGGCTATTACCGTCCGGCCTACGTGCACCGTCTGCGTGGCGGCTTGGATGCCGAGGGCAACATCACCGGCTGGCAGCAGCATATCGTTGGCCAGTCCATCGCCCAGGGCACCCTGTTCGAAGGCGGCATGATCAAGGACGGTGTTGATGACACCTCCGTGGAAGGTGCCTCTAACCTGCCGTATGCGATCCCGAACCTGAACGTGTCGCTGACCACCACACAGAAACAGGTGCCGGTGGTCTGGTGGCGCTCGGTAGGCAGCACCCACACTGCTTATGCCACCGAAGCGTTTCTGGATGAACTGGCGGCAAAAGCGGGCAAGGATCCAGTGGAGCTGCGTATGCAGTTGCTCAAGGGTGAACCGCGCTGGCAGGGTGTACTGAAACTGGCCGCTGAAAAAGCAGGCTGGGGCAGCGAAGTGCCGGAAGGTCGCGGACGTGGCGTTGCCGTGCACAAATCCTTCGGGACCTACGTCGCTCAGGTCGCGGAAGTATCACTGACCGATTCCGGTCAGCTCAAGGTGGAAAAGGTAGTCTGCGCCGTGGATTGCGGTGTGGCGATCAACCCGGACGTGATCCGCGCCCAGATGGAAGGCGGCATCGGTTTTGGTCTGTCACCGGCGATGATGTCTGCCATCACCCTGGACAAGGGCAAGGTAGTGGAATCCAACTTCCATAACTATCAGGTGCTGCGTATCAACCAGATGCCGGAGATCGAGGTGCATATCGTACCCTCCGCTGAAGCGCCCACCGGCGTTGGTGAACCGGGCGTACCGCCGATCGCACCGGCCGTGGCCAATGCACTGGCTGCACTGACCGGCAAGCGCTATCACCAGCTGCCGATCAAGCTGGATGCTTGATCCGATCAGCTGAAAAGTAAGCCTGGAAACGGCGGTCTCCTTCGGGAGCCGCCGTTTTTTATTGGGCTGCACTATCCTTGCAAGGGAAGCGCTTGAGAAGGAAACGGCTTACTAATGGAAAGGAGAACCACCCATGCCGATTCACCTGCACACGCTGATGTTGACGTTTTGCCTGTTTATTCTACTCCCGGCTCAGGTCCTGGCCGATGAGATAGGCAGGGTAGTGGCCGTGCTTGGAAGTGCGTTGGCGGAACGTGGAGAGCAGAGGATTAATCTCAGCCGCGACGACAGGCTATACGAGGGCGATCGGCTGGTGACCCTGGAAGGCAGTCGATTGAAAATCCTGTTGCGCGATGAAACCACACTCGCACTGGGCCAGAATACCGTGCTTGAGCTATCGAAGTATCAGTTTGATGCGCAGCAGTCAGACGTGAGTCTGAGCTTTTTGCAGGGCGCCTTTCGCTGCAATACGGGGCAGATCGGCCAGCAAAAGCATCCCAATTTCAGGATCGAAACCCGCTCCGCGCTTATCGGTGTCAGAGGTACCGACTTTTGGGGCGGATTTATCTTTGACGATGACCTGGGTGTCGCCATGCTGGAGGGGAAGGGCGTCTATGTCGAGAACGAGTATGGGCGTGTGGAGCTAACCCAGGCGGGCGAAGGCACAACGGTAGTTCAGGGCCGGTCACCCTCTAACCCTGTTCAATGGAAGCCCGCAAAAATTGAGCGGGCGATTGCAGAGACCGAGGTACCGGAGCAGCTCTAAACCGGGCTTCTGCTTGGCGCACATAGCGGACGTTATAAGGGGTGTATGGCCCACGATAACTTTCGACACAAAGTCGCCTTTCACGAAATTAATCATGAAACTGTATTCCCAGAAACACATGCGGTCACCATGTTACTCTGGAGAATCTCATTGCAACTCGACAACACGCCGCGTTTTCAGACAGCCTGGTCCCTTAGCGGACCATAGGTATATGGCGCTCTGCACGGGCTGCGCTTAGCGTCCTTGTCAGGATGTAGGTTAAAGATAGCTTCTCGAAAGATAACTTCGGTGAGGCGCTACCAATAATCACTGGTTGTTGTTTTTGTTAGAAATGACGCTTCCAGGTAGTCAAGGAATAGTGATACCCGGGTTGCGAGCCGAGCTTTCTGCAAATATACCGCGTAGATATCGGCTGGTGGTGTTTCGTATTCCGGCAGTACTAGCTCCAACTCGCCGCTCCTCAAATGTTTAGCGAGATCCCACTGAGCTCTCATCAACAGTCCGTGGCCTTCGATCGCCCACTGGAGTGCAACATGTCCATCGTTCGTGCTTAGCTTAACCGGCACGCGTACAGCCTGGGTCTGATTGTCTTTAGTTAGTCGCCAGAGATTGGCGGTTTCATCATTCTGGCGTAGTGCTATCGCCTTGTGACTACTTAGGTCCTGTGGCGCGGCAGGGCGCCCCATCTTATCCAGGTAGCGGGGACTGGCGCTGATAAAGCGCCGGTTTGGTGCGATCTTGCGGGCAATTAAGCGTGAGTCCGGTACGTCGCCGAAGCGAATCAGGATATCCACGGCATCATCTGGTGGCGAGACATGCCTGTCGCTCAGGGTGAGTCGCACAACCAGATCTGGGTGTTCTGAAACAAACTCGGATACCAGCGGCGCAATGTATTTTCTACCGAAGCCCAGCGGTGCGTGAATGTTCAGTTGACCGGTCGGGCTTTCCGACTGGTTGCGAATCACATCCTGCATCTCCTCCATCTGGGCGAGGATGTTCTGGGCATATTCAAGATAGATCTCACCTTCAGGCGTCAGTGAAATATGCCGGGTTGTCCGGTTAACCAGCTTTACTCCAATCCTATCTTCTATCTGTGCTAGGCGTTTTGTCGCAGCGGACGGGGACAGGTCCAGCTCTTGCGCGGCGCCCGACAGGGATCGCTTTTGGGCCAGACTGACAAAGAATCGCATCGAATCTTCGGCATCCATAATGCACCTTTAGGAAATTGTATATTTACTTTTAGTGCATTTTTACACGCTTTCTACCCCCTATGATAGCCACACGTTCCATCCGGTTTGTTCCTTTAAGGGGCAATCCGGGACACTAAAAGAAGAGGATACAAGCGTGGAGAAAGAAGCCGCAGTTCAGTCCCTGACTGACACTCTCGCGAAATTCACTGCCTATATCGGAAAACGTCTTCCAACGGACGTTAAAGAGAAACAGGCGGAGTTGCGTGCCAAAGAAACCAACCCCATGGCGATCGAGATCTTTGACGTGATGGCGGAAAACCAGGACGCGGCCGACAAGCTGGATCGTCCTAGCTGCCAGGATACCGGTGTCATTCAGTATTTCATCCAGGCAGGCTCATCCTTTCCGTTGCTGGGTGAACTGGAGTCGATTCTGGAAGGGGCGACCCGGGGTGCAACCGAAATTGGGCCTCTGCGCCACAACGCCGTTGAGTCGTTTGTCGAGAAGAATACCGGTACCAATACCGGCTCCAAGATCCCCTGGCTCGATTGGGAAATTCTTCCTGGCGAAGACTATGCGATCATCGATGTCTACATGGCCGGTGGCGGATGTACTCTGCCGGGCGCATCGACTGTATTGATGCCGGGACAGGGCTACGAGGGTGTGGCGGAGTTCGTTCTCGATGTAATGACCTCGCGCGGCCTCAACGCCTGCCCGCCGCTGCTGGTTGGCGTGGGTGTCTCCACCTCGGCGGAGACCGCTGCACGGCTTTCCAAGAAGGCGATTCTTAAACCGGTCAACGCCCGCAATGCTAATGAACAGGCCGCTCTGCTCGAAGATCTGTTGACTGACGGTATTAACGATCTGGGTATAGGCCCACAGGGACTCACCGGCGACAACACCGTGATGGGAGTGAATATCGAATCATCTGCGCGCCATCCTTCTACTATCGGCGTGGCCGTTTCCACCGGTTGCTGGGCGCACCGTCGTGGCCAAATCAAGGTCAATGCAGACCTCTCCTACGAAATTATCTCCCATCAGGATGTACAGCTATGAAGAAGGTACTGAAGACACCGATTTCAGCCCAGGACCTGGAAGACCTTAAAGTCGGCGACGTTGTTTACCTCGATGGAACCCTGGTGACCTGCCGGGACGTGGCGCACCGCCGTTTGATCGAATATGGCCAGGAGTTGCCCGTTGATATTGCCGGCGGCGCCATCTTTCATGCGGGCCCGATCGTGCGGGAAAAGGATGATGGCAGCTATGAGATGGTCTCCATCGGACCAACCACCAGCATGCGTATGGAAAAATTTGAGCGTGAGTTTATCGAAAAAACCGGCGTCAGACTGATCATCGGCAAGGGCGGCATGGGCCCGGAAACAGCTGCCGGCTGTCAGGAACACAAGGCAGTTCATGCAGTGTTCCCAGGCGGATGCGCTGTTGTGGCGGCCACTAAGGTGGAAGCGATAGAGGGAGCTGAGTGGAAAGATCTGGGTATGCCGGAAACGCTCTGGATAAACCGAGTAAAAGGCTTTGGTCCGTTGATAATTTCCATCGATACACATGGCAACAACATTTTCGAGATCAATAAGAAAACCTACAACGAGCGTAAATCGAGCGTATTGGAAAAGATTAGTGAGCAGGTAAAGTTTATCAAATAACGTCTGCGTGATTATTTGATCTTAATTTTCATGACCCCAAGTATTTCAATCTAAAAATAAAGTGAAGCTGGAGATACCTATGAAAATAATTAAAACCCTTGGTCTGTCTGTAGCGGTAGCGGCTGCATCCACATCCCTGATGGCGGCTGACAAAACTGGCTGGCCGGAGAGTTTTACGGTGGGTACCGGCTCCCAGGGTGGGGCCTATTTTGGATACGGTACCGCCTGGGCCAATATAGTGTCGGAAGAAACCGGTGTGCCAGGCGGCGCCGAGGTCACTGGCGGGCCGATGCAGAACATGGCGTTGGTGCATACCGGTGATAACCATTTCGGTATGACCACATTGGGTCCGGCCCGTGAGTCGATGGAGGGCAAGAACGCTATCGCGCCGGGCCTGCCGATGGACAATGCCTGCGCCATGTTCCCGATGTACCAGACGCCGTTTTCAATCACCGCGCTGACCTCATCCGGTATCACTTCTGTGGCCGAGATCCCGGCTGGGGCTAAGATCGGCTTTGGCCCGGCGGGTTCCACCTCGGATACCTATTTCCCGCGCATGCTGGAAGAGTTGGGCCTGACGTTTGAACGCCGTAACGGCGGCTGGTCGGATCTGGGTGGCCAGTTGCAGGATGGCTTGCTGGATGTAGTTGCCTTTGCGGCCGGTGTGCCGGTACCGGCGGTGAGCCAGCTCGAAGTCCAAACCGATATCAACATTATTGAATTCACCGAGGAGGAGCAGAAGAAAATTACCGGCGCCTTCCCTGTGACCAACTATGAGATAGCGCCCGGAGCTTATAAGAGCATCGATGCGCCGGTACGTTCGGTATCCATGTGGAACTTTGCCATCGCAAATTGTGACCTTCCCGAATCCTTCGTGTACGAAGCGGTAAAAGCGGTGATGGGGGACAACGCGCGAATGGTTCAGGCACATAAAGGTGCGCGTACCACGCTGCCTGAACATTGGGATAAAAATACCTTCCTGCCATGGCACCCGGGCGCAGCGCGTTGGTTCAATGAAAATGGCGGCAATATTCAAGCGGAACTGATCCATCAGTAATCAGCTTTTAGCGTGGCATCGTTAACACGATGTCACGCCTTTTTAAACATGTAATCTCGCGCTATATAAAGCGAAGGTCTAGCCATGAATAACGATAATAATCTGGCTAAAGAGCCAGACCATCTCATCGCCCACGGGGTTGATGATGAGCCTGTTGAGTCCAATCTCAGAACCTATAAAGGGCGCTCATACCAGGTTATAACGCTTATCGCAGCGGTCTACGCTGCATTTCATATGCTGGCCCTTAATGGACTGGGCTTAAAGGCATTAACCGGTGGCCTGGTTGATATCCCGTTTCTGCCGGACTTTCCTATAGAAACCTGGAACTTCCGTATTGCTCATGTGGCGGGTGCGTTGGTTCTGGGTTTCCTGATGTTCTCGGCAACAAGCTTTCCTGAAGAGGCACAGACCCGCCCGAAGGCGGTGCGTTTTCTCGCCTATCCTCTGCTGCTCAGTGCACTGTTCTCGCTGGGCATGGCGTTCTATTTTGCTTGGGAAATTGCATCCGGGACGATGTGGAACGGTATCGACAAGGGGATCCGCTTCAATGAGATCTGGTTGTACGGCGTGCCTTTATGGGTGGCAGCGACCGGTTCGATCATTCTTTCCTGGTTCGATAAGCAGAGCCGTGGCCGGTTTGCGCCCCACGACTTTGTACTGGCCGCCTGTGCACTGTCTGTGGCTGTCTATCTGATCACCATCTATGGCACCCTGATGCGAAACTCGACCGGTACTCCCTTTGCACCGGTGGGGATCTCCATGGCAGCGTTGGCCGGTACGGCCCTGATTATGGAACTGACCCGTCGGGTGGCCGGCATGGCGTTGGTCGTGATCGCCACGGTGTTCCTGATTTACGTGTTTGTCGGTGAATTCTTGCCCGGTTTCCTGAGCTCACCTGCGATTACCTGGGAGCGGTTCTTCAGCCAGGTTTACACCGATGCCGGCGTACTGGGACCGACCACGGCGGTCTCCTCAACCTATATCATCCTGTTCATCATCTTTGCGGCCTTCCTACAGGCATCCAAAGTGGGTGATTACTTCGTCAACTTTGCCTTCGCTGTTGCCGGTAAGGCACGAGGCGGTCCAGCAAAGGTGGCGATATTCGCATCTGGTCTGATGGGCATGATCAACGGTACCTCTGCCGGTAACGTTGTTGCCACAGGGTCACTGACCATACCGCTGATGAAGAAGGTCGGCTACGAGAAAAATACCGCCGGTGCCATCGAAGCGGCTGCATCGACTGGCGGCCAGATCATGCCGCCGATCATGGGGGCCGGTGCCTTCATCATGGCGGAAGTTACCGGTATTCCTTACTCGGATATAGCGATAGCGGCGATTATTCCTGCGATCCTTTATTTCGTGTCGATCTTCTTTATGGTCGATTTCGAAGCAGCCAAGATGGGCATGAAAGGGATGCGCAAGGAGGAGTTGCCGCGCGTTGCCACCATGGTGCGTCAGGTGTACCTGTTTGTGCCGATACTGATCCTGATCGTCGCGCTGTTTCTGGGCTACTCGGTTATTCGTGCAGGTACCCTGGCCACGATTGCGGCGGTTGTCGTGAGCTGGTTCACGCCCTATCGCATGAACCTTAAGCGAGTCTACAACGCATTCGAGATCGCCGGTCACATGTCGATTCAGATCATCGCAGTTTGTGCCTGTGCCGGTATTATCGTCGGTGTTATCTCGCTCACCGGTGTCGGTGCGCGCTTCTCCAACCTGCTGCTGAGCCTGGCGGATACCTCGCAACTGCTGGCGATGTTCTTTGCCATGTGTATTGCGATTCTGCTGGGTATGGGAATGCCCACCACAGCGGCCTATGCGGTTGCCGCCTCGGTGGTTGCGCCCGGTCTGGTGGATCTGGGAATTCCGCTGCTGACAGCCCACTTCTTCGTGTTCTACTTCGCGGTGGTCTCTGCCATTACGCCCCCAGTGGCCCTGGCATCGTTCGCGGCGGCGGGTATCTCGGGTGCCAACCCGCTCAAGACCTCCGTGGCATCGTTCAAGATCGGTATCGCGGCCTTTGTGGTGCCCTTCATGTTCTTCTATAACTCCACTCTGCTTATGGAAGGAGAGTTGATCGATGTGCTGCGCTCAGGGCTGACTGCGGTATTTGGTATCTTCCTGCTGGCTTCGGCGGTGCAGGGTTGGTTTATCGGTAACCGCGCCAATCTGGCGGTTCGCGTTGCGTTGACGGCTGCGGCCTTCCTGATGATCTCCGGAGGGCTGATGACCGATCTGATTGGTCTGAGTCTTGCTGTTGCGGTGTTCCTGCTTCGCAAGATGGTCGGTGCGAAGTCAGCAGTGGCTGGAGCCTGAGCAGCCATTAGCTGACGCATTAAACAAAAGGCGATTCTGTGCCCGGGGCGGGATACCCGGGTGCAGAATCACCGCTTATCCAGCCTGCCTTAACCATGGCGCGTCTTGACGACATCATTGTCCCGCTTGCCTTTATCCCGCTATTTCAGAATTTGCTATTAGCATCTGGCTTTAATACTCCACTCTTGCACCTGCGTATTAAGTGAAATTTGTATAGACAGACAATGCAGCAACCCGGGCCAGGGCGATAGGCTGCTGTGGGTAGACTTTCCCGGTCTGTACGATAACGCAGCGACGACATTCAGCATTTAAAAACAGGCGCGGTTTGCAGTCAGGCTCGCTACGAAATTCTATGGCTGGCGTTTATTAAACCTTGCGTTTTCTTATCTGAAAAGGCGGTCCTTCGCCAAGCAAGTTAATGAACTCAAATTAGTGTCTGCAAGGCCCATAGCGTGCCCATGCCGGCTAAGATCGTTAAGAGTGTGTTGTGGCTTTTCCAGGCGATCAGGGCGGCAACTGCCGCCGCAGGAATCCTCAGGTTATCCAAGGCAAAACTCTGCTCGGGCCCACTCAGGCTAACTGCTGGCAGAACTAGTGCTGCCAGGACGCTAGCTGGAACATAGACCAAGGCTCGCTTCAGCGTCGGAGGTAGATGCAAGCGACCGTGAAGTCCGATAAACGAAAACCTCAGGGCGAATGTCCCAAGGGCAACAGCAATGAATAATCCCCATAGTGTGAACTCGCTCATTTGGGCTCCTTTTCGTTTTTATCGGCGCTGGCTGCCGGCCTGCACCGCTCTGCGGTCAGCCCCGCAGCGATGCCGCAGACGGCGGCCAGGAATAAGCCCAGGTTATAGGGTGTATCCGCGGCCATAACAGCTACTACTCCGCCAACGCAGGCGGCAGCCAGGTGCGGAAAACCTCTTATCGCAGGCATAAGAATTGCGAGGAAGGACAGCGGTATCGCAAAGTCCAGTGACCAGGTTTTCGGAATACCGGTACCGAGCACGACGCCTAACACGACCGAAATGTTCCAGGCGAGCCACATGGCGATTGCAGTTCCGGCAAAAAAGAAACGGTCGGTACTCTTTGAATCGGTCGACGTGAACTTGACGATGCTGAGTGCGTAGGCCTGATCGGAAAGCATGTAAGAGAGTAGCCACTTCCACCGTCTTGGCAGGGAATGCACATAAGGTGCTATTGATGCACTGTACATCATGAATCTCAAATTGATGATCAGCGTTGTGAATAGAATCACTAAAGGGAATACGTCTTCGCTTAGCAACTGTAAAGCTACCAGCTGTGCAGATCCGGCATAAAACAACAACGTCATCCCGATGGTGGCGATGAACGAAAATCCTTGGTCTGTTGAGCTGATGCCTGTGACGAGGCCAAAGGGAATGACGCCTGGAACCAGGGGTAAAAGGGCGCGAACACCGGATAAGAAAGCATGTGATTGCGGGTTGTTACACATGGCGTCCAACTTCGGCTGATCGTCAGGGCTAGGGGACATAGGGTTCTACACAGGAAAAATGGTTCGGTTGTATTAATGAGTCTGCAGGTAAAGGGGCGAGACTCCAGCTAGCTGGGCGCTGCTTGGTCGTTGCGTTGCGTCGAAGGCAGAACAATACCTTAAACAGCTGCCACCTTCTTATAACAGCAATAGCAATAAAACAACCTGAATATTCTATCTGAGATCAGCGAATTGCTATCAATAACTTCAGGTTATTTTTAAGACTTAAAAAAGGTTGATTGTGGCTTGGGTGTCGCAATGGCTAACATCAATCTCAAGGCGGTTCCACTATTGCTGGCCAGATTAATTAAAAATTAATACCGGTAGTTAGAAGGTAAATAAAATGAATTTTGAAGGTATCTATACTCCCGTAATCACGCCGTTCAAGCAGGATGGCTCAATTGACTTTGATGCTTATGCTATCCATGTAAAATACTTACAGGAGTCTGGTGTAAATGGTTTGATGATTGGTGGTACGACGGGTGAATACTACGTTGAAAGCCATGAAGAACGCGTTGAGTTGCTGAAAATTGCCCGTCAAGCTGTGGGTAACGACCTGACGCTTATTTTCGGCACTGGTTCTGTTGATCCGCGTGCATCGGTAAAGCTGGCTGAGGCTGCGTCTACCAATGGGGCTGATGTGGTGCTGGTCGCAACTCCTCCCTATTCATTGCCTACCCAGGCAGAGCTGGCGGAACACGCGCTGACGATAGATAAAGCTTCGGGTTTGCCTGCAATGCTTTACAACTACCCTGATCGCATGGGTGTCAACATGGAGTCTGAGTTCTTTGATCGTATCGCTGAAGCCAAGAACTTTTGCGCGATTAAAGAAAGCTCTGGCGATATCAATCGTCTCCATATGCTCGCTAATGATTACCCCAATATCCAAGTGTCTTGCGGTATGGATGATCAGGCGCTTGAGTTTTTCGCATGGGGAGCTAAAAGCTGGGTCTGTGCAGGTTCCAACTTCATTCCGAAAGAGCATATCGCGCTTTATAAGGCCTGCGTTATCGAAAACGATTTCGCCAAAGGTCGTCGAATCATGTCTGCAATGATGCCTTTGATGCATGTTCTGGAACAGGGCGGCAAGTTTATTCAGAGCGTGAAACACGGAGTAACTGCCGCTGGCCGTTTCGCGGGAGAGGTGAGAGCGCCTCTGAGCGGTCTTAGCGATGCGGAAAAAGTGGCGCTGGAAGACGTAGTGGTCACGCTTAAAGCGACTATTGCCGATATTGAGCCTGAAAGTAACCAACCAAGGGGGATTAAGTAATGTCGAGCCTGCTTAAGTATGAAGAATATAAAGCGATCGCCTCTGATCTGAAACTGCCATCTCTAAGTTTTGTTGATGGTGAGTTTCGTCCCTCGGTGAGTGGTGAAACTTTTCAGTCTATTAATCCTGCAACGGGACAAGTTCTTGCGAATATCGCGTCCTGCAATGCTGACGATGTAGATTTTGCGGTCGCAAAAGCTCGCGAAGCTTTCGATGATGGCCGTTGGTCCAAGATGCACCCGGGTGAGCGTAAAGCCGTTCTGCTTCAGCTTTGCAAGCTGGTTGAGGAAAATCAACACGAGCTTGCCGTCATGGAGAGCCTGGACTCCGGTAAGCCGATTCATGACTGTGAAACGATCGACATACCTGAGTTTATACATACCCTGTCCTGGCATGCTGAGCTGATCGACAAGATCTACGATCAGACAGCTCCGGTAGGTTCAGGTGCTATTTCGATGGTGGTTCGCGAGCCGATCGGCGTTGTCGGTGCTGTTCTTCCCTGGAATTTTCCATTGTTGATGCTTGCCTGGAAGATCGCGCCTGCACTGGCTGCGGGCTGTTCCATGGTGATCAAGCCTGCTGCTCAAACCACTCTTACCGCACTCCGTATCGCCGAGCTGGCGGTCGAAGCTGGCCTGCCAAAGGGTGTATTGAACATCGTTACAGGCAGCGGCGCAGGGGTTGGCGAGCCGCTTGGTCTGCACATGGATGTCGACATGGTGACCTTTACAGGTTCTACCGTTACAGGGCGTCGCTTCCTTCGCTACTCAGCGGATTCCAACATCAAGAAAATAGTACTTGAGCTTGGCGGAAAAAATCCCTGTGTCGTATTGGATGATGCGGAAGACCTGGATTCAGTTGCCGAGCAGGTTTGTGCTGCGGCGTTCTGGAACATGGGAGAAAACTGTTCTGCGGGGTCTCGCCTTATTGTCCAGTCCGGTGTTAAAGACGAACTGATGGAACGTATCAAGGTACATGCGAAAGCCTGGACCTTGGGCGATCCTCTGGACCCTTCGAACCTTCTGGGAGCAATGATCGATAAGGGACATTTTGAGAAAGTCGCAAGCTACCTTGAGGTCGGCAAAGAGGAAGGATATGAGCTAGTTCTCGGCGGAGAAACCATCGATGGCACTTACATTCAGCCGACCATCTTCGACGGTGTTTCTAATACTGACCGTATGGCTCGCGAAGAGATCTTCGGTCCGGTTCTATCTGTAATCACGGTATCCAGCTACGAAGAAGCGATCGCGGTTGCTAACGATACCGAATATGGCCTGGCGGCTTCTGTATTCACTGCTAACGGGAAGAAAGCGCTGCGTGCTGCCCAGGCGATTAAGGCAGGAACGGTCACGGTTAACTGTTTCGGCGAAGGTGATATCACTACACCTTTTGGCGGGTACAAACAGTCAGGCTTCGGTGGGCGCGACAACTCTGTCCATGCTCATGACCAATACACAGAGTTAAAAACCATCTGGGTTGATCTCAGTACCGACTGATCCTTCATGGCCAAAAGTGGTATCGGGGAGATGTAGTGGTTTGGGCGGTGTTCTATAAGTTCGCAGACCCGCCCCTTTTTCAATGCTCCCTGATTCGGTCCCTCGCGAGAGCGCACCAAGAACATGACTAAGATAACTGTTAAGCGTTTGCCAAAAGATCCAGGGCCAGCAGCCTGGAATCGAATTCTCCCTCCAGCGCCTGAGTATTCGCCACTAACGGAAGATATCAAGGCCGATTGGGTCGTGGTGGGCGGTGGCTTTGCGGGAATTGCAGCCG
Organism: Marinobacterium lutimaris; assembly: GCF_900108065.1. Taxonomy (GTDB): domain Bacteria; phylum Pseudomonadota; class Gammaproteobacteria; order Pseudomonadales; family Balneatricaceae; genus Marinobacterium_D; species Marinobacterium_D lutimaris. Next base: position 754,035 of record NZ_FNVQ01000001.1, read on the forward strand.
CACGTCGTCTTGCTCAGCTTGTAGAGGGCGAAAGCATTGTATTGCTTGAGGCGGGACGTCTTGCTGATGGCCCAGCGGGACGCAATAGCGGCTTTATGATCGACTTGCCCCATGAGCTGAATTCAGAAACCTATGCAGGGGCAATAGACAAAGACCTTCAGCAAATTCGCTTGAATCGCACTGCTATAGACTTTGCTCGAGATATGGCGTCTGAGTACGGCATGGATGCAAAGGTGTTTGATTCCTGCGGTAAAGTGACCGCAGCGGGGACCAATAAGGGTATTGCTCATATCGCGAGTTATAAAAAGCACCTCGATGCGCTGGGAGAGCCGTACACGCTAAAAAGCGAAGAGGAGATGCAAGCTTGGACAGGCAGCGATTTCTATCGCTTTGGACTGTTCACTCCGGGAGTCGTAATGATTCAACCTGCCGCCTTCATCCGTGAGGCGGCGAGGGGACTAAGTAGTCAGGTTAAAATCTACGAAAATACGCCGGTTACTTCCATAGAAGAGGAAAGAGTCCTGGTAACCCCGAAGGGACGTATTCGTGCCGGAGGCATCATTCTGGCGGTGAATGGACATGTACAGTCGTTCGGTTATTTTCCAAGGCGACTGCTTCACGTATTCACCTATGCTTCGATGACCCGCCGGTTAACTGAGTCGGAGGTTAAAAGACTGGGCGGAGTGCCGGATTGGGGAGTTCTGCCTGCAGATCCGCTTGGTACAACAGTACGACGATGCTCGGATTACAGCGGAAGCGGTGACCGCATTGTCATCCGTAACCATGCGACCCTGAACCAGTCACTCGAGGCCAGCGATCGTAATTTGAAAAATGCGGCCGTCCTTCAGGATCGCTCCTTCGAGAATCGCTTCCCCATGCTCAAGGGGGTCGAAATGGAATATAGGTGGGGTGGACGATTATGCCTCTCGTGGAACTCAGTGCCTGCCTTTGGGGAACTAGACCACCGAATCTGGTCTGCTTGTTGCCAGAATGGGTTGGGAACGGTGAAAGGTACTCTGTCCGGAATGATGGCTGCTGAGCTCGCTGTATTAGGGGAGAGCTCGGAGATGCTTAAAGAATTTATGGATCATCAGAAGCCGCGCATGTTACCACCAGAGCCTTTCTTGTCTATGGGGGCAAACCTGACCATGCGATTAAAAGAGTGGCAAGCAGGTAAAGAGCTTTAAAAATTATCATTATAAAAAACCGGCTATATGCCGGTTTTTTATTTTTTGAATTTGTTTTTTGGTAGGAATCTATTTCATATAAAAGACTTCTGCTCGTGCATTCGAATTCCATCGATAATCCTGACCGATTGATTGGTTTTTCCTTTGTTGAAAAAAAATGTTGATTATCAATTACCTATCGATCTAATTTGCTAGTAATTATGAGAATAAATCTGCCTGATAACTTCAGGTTATGGATAGTCTGACAAATATATCATTGGATATTTTTTTATAAGTATAACTATACTCTGGTTAAGGCATCTGGCTGATTTTTTAGTTTATTACTGTTTTTTCGTGGTTTTAAATTTAAACTTAAGAAGCCAGCACTTAAACAATAAATATTTAATATTAAAATCTGATGAAGAAGGCCGGGGTGAAAGCATGCTAACAATTAAACAAAAGCTCCTGAAGTCGACTCAACTCATTGCCATTTCGACGGTGCTCGGCGTTACGGGTACTCTGGATGCAGTAGCCAGTGATGAAAGCTATAAGTTCAATCTAGCATTGGAGTCGGGAGATAGAGATTCGGCGTCGGGCAAATCGATGATGATGTGGAAGGAGCTGATCGAGAAAAACTCTGATGGCAGAATGAAAGTAAACATCTTCTACCAGGGTGAACTCGGTGGTCAGCAGGAGCTGTTCGACCAGTTGGTCAAGGGCAACATCCAGATGATGCTGACTTGGCCTCAGACCTCTTACGATGAACGACTGGCCGTGAACTATATCCCTTACCTGACCCTGGGTTGGGACGATGCTCTGAAGGCCTACGGTGAGGATGGCTGGTTGAAAAACATCCTGGGCCCTGTTTATTCAGATATTGGTCTCCACTACTTTGGTCCTTACCCTGAGGGCTTCGGAGGCATCGCTACGAAAGGTAAGTATGCGACAAGCTTCGAAGCGGCTGAAGGGATGAAAGTGCGCTCGCAGCCAGTATTCCCCTTACCTCAGACGATGAAGGCGATGGGCTTCCAGGCTGTACCGATTGACTGGGCGGAAGTTTACACGGCTATCCAGACAGGTGTGGTCGATGGCGATTCCAGTAATGTTATCTACTGGGATTACCAGTATTTCCGGGACCAGTTGGATTACTTTGTTCACTCGAAACATAACTTCTCGTCCTATGCTTTGCTGATGAACAACGAAACCTGGGAAGAGTTGGATGCAGAGGATAAGCAGATCGTTTCCGATGCTGCGCAGGCGGTAATCGATAAGCAGTTTATCGATGCGAAAGCGGAAGACGAAAAATGGATCAAGGCTGCTCAGGATTCAGGAATGGAATATATCGTTCCTACGACTGAGGAGATGGCCGGATGGGTTAAACGCGTACGCGCAGACGTATGGCCTATGGCTGAAGAAACGCTCGGTAAAGAGTTGATGGATAAAATCCGAGAAAACGCCTCCGTGCCTCAATAATAAATTATTATATTGCCCCACGATTGTGAGAGTAGATAGTCGGCTCTTGTTAGCTGGCTATCTTATTTTTAACCCCAGGAGTAGTTTATGAATGGTATACTCTCATTGATATCGAAGTTGGATGTCGTAATAGGTATTTTAATAAAGCCTATCGTTATCATCCTTAGTGCTTCAGTCGCCGTCATGATGGCGTACGGAGTCATAACTCGAGCTATTTTGGACCAACCGGTCTTCGGACTGGAAGAGATTGTCCTGATGTGTGCGATGTGGCTTTATATGTTTGGTGCTGTCTTGGCATCCCGCGAGCGTTCTCACCTGACTGCTGATTTTATCCAGGTCGTTTGTAAAAACACTTCAGTAATTAAGTTTTTCCACCTTCTTGCGACGATGATTTCTCTGGCTATGGCCGTTATGTTCTCTATATGGGCTTACGACTTGCTTGATTGGGCGCTGCGAAAAGGACAATCGACCACCGTTTTTCATCTTCCTTGGTACATATCCCAAAGCAGCCTATTCGTTGCGAGTGTGTTGTTTATTTTCTATTTGATAAGAGACTTCTTCGAAGATCTTAACAGCTTTCTGAGTAGGAAAACTGCTTAAATAATGATGATAAAAATATTGTAATAGTTTAAAGGTGTATTTATGGGTGCTTTACTCGCAATTGCTGCTGTTGTAGTGCTGATGATGATCGGTGTTCCGGTAGTATTTTCATTCGCAGCGATGACGCTGATACTGTCGATAGTCTACGATGTGGATGTGTCTTCATTGATGACTACCGGCTTCTGGTCGGTGAACTCTCTTATACTTCTAGCTCTGCCCCTTTTTGTTATGACCGGATACCTGATGCAGGCTGGTGGTTTGGCGTCACGGCTAGTCAACTTTGTAGAAGCTCTGGTTGGCAAATCCCGTAGTGGAATGGGGACTTCCATGGTAATGGCCTGTGGCGTTTTTGGCGCTATATCAGGAACCGCCTCAGCCGCTGTTGCGTCGATAGGGACCATCATGATTGGCCCGATGGAGAAACACGGTTACAAGCGTGAATATACAAGTGCACTGCTTGGTATATCATCGCTCCTGGGGTTGCTGATACCGCCAAGCATTACGATGATCCTGTATGCTGTGGTAACGCGCCAGTCTGTTGCTGCTTGTTTCCTTGCGACGATTGGGCCTGGAATTCTGTTGATCTTCATGCTGTGTTTTATGAACTGGCTGAAAATGAGAAATCATCCAGACCCTGCTGCCGAAAAATTATCCTTTAATAGCCGAATGCAAAATATAGGAAATACGGGCTGGAAAGCGTTACCGGCACTTGTATTACCAGTGATAATTCTTGGTGGAATCTATGGCGGTGTATTCACGCCGACAGAAGCAGCGGCGATCGCTGTTGTGTATTCCATCCCAGTAGGAATGTTCATCTATCGCGAGCTTAATTTGAAAGCGATGGGACGCTGCTTCATTGAGGCTGCTGCAACGACCGGCGTCATTATGGTCATATTGGTATTCTCGTTTGTAGCGAGCCGAATCTTCACCTTTGAACGAGTTCCACAAGAGCTCACAGACGTCCTGATGGATCTGTTCAAAGACAAAATTATGATCCTGCTTGTCGTGAATATATTCCTAATTCTGCTTGGCATGATCATGGATGACGTAAGTGTTGTCGCTATCATCAGTCCGCTTCTACTCCCTGTGATGGTTCATATAGGTGTTGAGCCTGTGCATTTCGCTGCGATTGTTGGTACGAGTGTCGTAATCGGATGTAATAGTCCGCCAATGGCTCCGATACTCTTCATGACCTGTCGTATCGGCAACGTAGGCATGTCTCAGGTGATCAAGCCGGCATTAAGCTTCATGTTTTTCGCTGCATTACCTGTAATGCTTGTAACCACTTACTGGTCACCTCTAGCACTGTATCTTCCTAAGCTTTTTGGCTACATCGATTAACTACTAATGAAGACAGCAGTTCGTACTATTGTGCGAGCTGTTGGTCTGTATCACGATATAATATTGATTTAAATATAGCTAAGGAGAAGCATATATAAATCAATTTTTTGGTATCTCCATGTCTAATAATTATGCTAGGCGTAATAGCCGTTTTTCTAGCCCTATAAAGCACTCCAATAGGCGTTTCACTAAAGACCTTGAGTTTGAAGGTGGGCAACGTCGAGTTGTATTTTTTCTTGTTGAAAATTTTTCTATGGCATCATTCACCAGTGCTATAGATGTTTTGGTAACAGCCAACTTACTTACAATTGAACCGATATTTAAAACAGTTACAGCAAGCAGTGATGGTGGCGTTGTAAGTAGCGATCTAGGAATTGATATATCAGTCGATACATGTTTCTCAGAAATCGATTTGGATAGGAATGATATTATTGTTGTATGTGGCGGATTAAGAGCTCCATTAATTAAATGCAAACTAATTAATAAACTAGTAAAAAGTGCTATTTCAAAAGGTCTTTGGATAGGAAGTCTATGGAATGGTGCATTTTTCTTCTGTGATGCTCTCGATTTAGATCAACAAGAATTTTCTATACACCCCGACTCTAGAGAGATTATTAAAGAATATTATCCAAATTTTAGGATATCTAAGGAATCAAATATAATCGATGGTAAATTCTTTTCATCTGTTGGCTCTAATAGTTCGATTCGCGTAATGCTTAATCTTATTGAAATACTTTTTGGTATCGATATAAAAAGAGGTGTTAATGGGATTTTGATTGGAGATAATAATCGACCTTTAAACTCGGCAGAAATAAATGGGGTTGGATTTATACCTGAAAAATTGAAAAATATAATTGAATTAATGGAAAATAATCTAGAAGAACCACTACCTATCGAAGACTTTTCTATTTATACAAGTTTGTCTAGGCGACAAGTAGAGAGACTGTTTTCAAGATATTTAAACACAAGTCCATCCCGCTATTACTTGGAGCTACGCTTAAATAAAGGGCGAGAACTATTATTGAAAACTAATTATAGCGTTGGTGATGTATCTGTAGCCTGTGGTTTTTTGACTGCTACCCATTTCAGTCATAGCTTTAAGATGGTATTTGGCGCTTCACCAACGAGTGTTCGATTTGAAGGTAAAGAGATCCATTAACCTTTATGGTCATCTCCGCGATAGAAAGTTTTACTCATCATTGGAATAGCGGCTAAACTATGCTGCTAGATAGGGAAAGTTTCAGACACTGAGTAGAAGGCGTCCGAATGGTCAAGCACGCAGATCCAGATAAGGTGTTGGTGAAAATGCCTTCACTTAGAGCGGTGAAATCTTTCGTTGCGGCTGCAAAATATTTAAATTTTACGAGAGCCGCTGAGTCGCTTTGTGTCAGCCAGGCGGCTATAAGCCGTCAGATTCGTGAACTCGAAGCTTACTTGGGGGTTTCCCTCTTTAAGAGAGTAGGACGAGCGGTCGAGCTAACGGAAGCAGGTACAATATTCTATGATGCGGCGTATCTTTCTTTCGTAAATATTGCGCAAGCTGCTGAACGCATTCAGGATGTAGGCTCAAGTAAAAAAGTTTTGACGATATGCTGTACGCCAGCGTTTTCTTCACTTTGGCTGACACGTAGACTACCCTCATTCTTTGCTGATAATCCTGACATTGATATCAATGTAGTAACGACAGAAAATTTTCTCCAGATGGAGCCTGGTGTCTATCCTGATTTGTTTATTAACAAGGTAGCTGATACACGGGAAGGATACAGTTCAATCGCACTATTCTACGATCTTATCTATCCAGTTTGTACTCCCAACTTCTTAGAGAAAAATCCGGAAGTGGCGACTTTAGACGGAATATGCCACTCGGCACTACTAAATCTCAGCCCTTATGGTCGCTCTCAAATTGCTGAACATGTCGATTGGGGTGTTTGGCTCTCGTTTTTTGACAAAGACGTAAATGATAAAAGTGACAGTAAGCCTCATATATTTAATGCTAACGACTATAATATGCTGATACAGATGGTCCTAAATGATCAGGGGGTTTCATTAGGCTGGAATCATCTGGTCTATCCTCTTATCGAGTCTGGTAGATTAGTTAAGCCAGTTGATGAGACCGTGGAGCTTAAAGAAAAACTACACTATTTAAGCTTTCTTGAGTCGAAAGCAAGTAATGAAGCATTTATCCGCTTTAAAGAGTGGATCCTCAGCGTTATAACTCTAGAGAAAACTTCTGTAGTTTAAGTTTATTATCACGGTTTCATTAGTTGCGCTGAGGTCAGTGATTAATGTCTGCTTTGTGCCGTTAGCCCGCGTGAGAACAGGACCAACCTGACGTCTGCTTTCGGCTGTGGGTTCAAGCGGTGCATTGAAGGCAGCGATACTGAATGACGAACGGAGTGGTCAATTCAGACTGCAGTACAGAAACGAACCGCGTCAGCACCGGGTAGGCGGCATCCTGAGGCGGATGAATGCGAGCGGCATAGGGATCGATAAGTCTTTTATACGGAAAAGTTGACCAGGGCGGGCGGCCCAGATTGGCGGAATTGACTATCGCCGCGCCAATTTCCGCGCAGACCAAAGAGAGGAGGGCCGCCTCTGTGGTGGCCTCTTGCACCACATTCAGTTCAATGCGGCATTGCTGGCAGGCACCGATCAACCGGTCGTAATGACTGGCATAGGTGCTGCGTGGGAGCATAACGAAAGGGCGGTCGGCCAGTAGCAGGATATCGGGCGGAAGAGATTCATCGCATCAACGGTAACGCCACTCCAATCAGTGCAAATAGACTCCCGCAGGAGCGGTTAAAGCCTTTTCCTGCACGTTGCAGCCAAGGCCTGAAGAAGTGAGCAAACTTGGCCACTTGATACTCGACCACAAATTCGATGACCGCATAGGTTATTGCCATTACGGCAAATTGCGGAACCATCGGCCTTTCAGCGTCAAGGAACTGAGGCAGAAAGGCGGCATAGAAAACCAACACTTTCGGGTTCGACAACGCCGTAAGAAGCCCTTTCCGGAACAGGGAGTGATTAGGAACAAGGCTATGTTGCCCCTCAATTCCCAGCTGGAGCACCGGAGCCCGCCAGAGTTGAATACCTAACCAAAGCAGGTAGGCAGCACCCACCCACTTCAGAATCAACAGAGTGTCAGAAGAGGTTTGGATCAGCGCCCCCAGTCCAAACATGGAAAGCGCAATCAAGCAGGTAAACCCCAGCACGCCGCCCGCCACGGTATAAACAGCTTTTCCAGAGCCATACAACGCACCATGAGTCAGTGCCAATAATCCATTGGGCCCAGGGGTTATAGCCAATCCGATAACTGCTAGGGTGTAGAGCAGCCAAGAGTGAAGATCCATTACAACCATCTCCGATTAATTTCGACTGGGCTAGTCTAGACGTACAGCAGAACAAACACGCGGTAATATTTGGACTAAATCTGGGGTTTATTGGTCATCATGCACATGTACAACACAAGTCCTAAAACCGATGTTCGGTTTCTGTTATTGCCCCTGCCAGAGTTCGCAATGCTGCCGTTCGGCGGCTTTGTAGACAAATTACGTTTTACGGCTGATGAAGAGGACTACAGCCGGCAGCACTATTGTTCCTGGCTAATTTTGGGAGACATGCCGGGCTGCATCATTTCGAGCAGTGGGGTCGCGGTGCAGGTACAAGTGACCCTGCCTGAGATCCAGTACGCCGATTTCGATTATCTAGTGGTTTTTGGCGGCCGATCCGCTATGGCCACCCAAGGGTTGGCCCCTCGATATAGATCGATCTTGAGTGCCGCCGTGCGACAAGGCGTGAAGCTGGTTAGTATCGATAATGCCTGTTTCCTGCTAGCAGCCTGTGGGCTGCTGGATGGACATAAGGTGGCGATTCATTGGCGCCACGAAGCTGAGTTTCGAGCCTGTTACCCCCGCATCGAGACTCTGGCCAATCAGATCTATTGTTTCGATGGGGATGTGATCTCTTGTTCGGGAGGGAGCTCGGCCATTGATCTGGCGGTGGAGATCCTGGCGCGCGCCTGCGGACGGAGCAAAGCCCTCAAAGGTCTCTCGGACATGCTGGTGGATGAGGCACGTAGCAGTGTGCATCTGCTTAAGTCCCAGAACAGGGAAATGACGGCAGTACCGCACCTCGGACATGCCATTGCGCTTATGCGCACCTGGATGGCCTCAAACAAGACCACCACCGAGCTATCTGAAATGGTCGGCATCAGTCGACGGCAACTGGATAGATTGTTTGTCGATTTTCACCACGTCACAGCCCGACAATACTGGACCGAAATGAAGCTTCAGCATGCGAAGTGGCGATTGCTAAACTCAAGCCACAGTATTGCGACAATCGCCGATGAAATAGGCATCGCCGATACAAGTTATTTCGGCAAACTGTTTAGCAAGCGTTTTGGCGTGCCGCCTGCGACCTTCCGACGAAATGGACTGAATGAATGATTACCAGTCTTGCACCGTCGGCTTGTACCGATAGCCGCACCTTGGTGCTGTATACCTAATCTCTGCAAAGGGGCAGTTTCCGTCCCCAGCTCAGGCTCATAAAAGTTAACGACCAGCGCTGAGCCACCATTCGTGATAGTCAAACATCGGTGATGTTCACCGATTAGCGAACTCATGGCAGCTCCGCCAATGACGACTGATTCGGCGGGCTAGAGCATCATTGGATCGGGTGATATAAATGGCGCTTCCATTCGCCTTTTATCTCTATCAGGTCTCTATGCCTTTCGATATTACCGCTGCTGTCAACATCATGGGGCTCACCGCTGTCGGTGTATTTGCCATCTCTGGCGCATTGGAGGCCGCAAGGCAGAGGATGGATATCCTTGGCTTTATGCTGATCGGCACGGTCACTGGAATCGGTGGCGGCACCCTGCGTGATCTTCTTTTGGGTAGCGTTCCGGTGTTCTGGATTCGCGAGCCGATCTGGATCATCGTCTGTCTCGTCGCGTCGGCCATAACTTACTTCGTTACACCCATGTTAGCCTCGCTCTCAAAAGCTCTGCTGTGGATGGATGCCGTAGGCCTGGCTCTCTTCGCAGTGGTCGGTACCGAGGTAACACTTAACTTCGGCGCCACACCGTTGATCGCCGTCTGCATGGGGGTGATGACCGCTTCCTTCGGAGGTATCGCTCGGGATGTGCTCTGTCGCAGCAATCTGACGTTGATGAATGATGAACTCTATATCACCACCGCGCTGGCAGGCTCTATCGTTTATCTGATGCTCGATAGCCTTGGCCTGCCATCCAGCTATGACCTGATCGGCGGCTTTTGCGTGGCCTTCCTGCTGCGTGCATTGGCAATGCGCTTCAAAATCAAACTGCCTAACCTTTACAGGTAGCGGGCCCTGGATCGACCGATCGATCGGCAGGCTCTGGGGAAGCTAGGCAGAGTGCGGACTGCTGCGATAAGTGAAAGGCTTGCCATCAGATTTTTATCGATAACCACGCCTGACTCTAACAGAGCGAATATCTGCTTCATGCCACGACCAGCCGATCACATTCAAATCCGGCTTAGCTGAATACACATGCCGCAACGGGCTGAAATAGATTGCACCGCGACGAAGAGATCCTTCACGTCTGGAAGGCTGTCGTTTAAATAACCGACGCGATCAGCGCCAGCTCAGGGGGAGGGGAATAGCAGAGAAAGGTTGGCAGGGCGGCAGAGCGAATCCGCCGTCCCGCCAGGTGCTCGTTAGTGCGCGGTGAACCCGCCGTCGACCGCCATGGCGTGGCCGACCAGGAAGGAGGAGTCCGGGCTGGAGAGCCAGAGAACCGCCTTGGCGACTTCTTCCGCTTTACCCAGACGACCGATCGGCTGAGCCGCAGCGATCATCTCTTCGGTCAGCGCGCCTTTCTTCAGCATGTCGGAGACCATCGGTGTGTCGATCGCGCCCGGGCAGACCGCATTGATGCGGATGCCGCGCGGGGCGTATTCCAGTGCAGCGCTCTTGGTCAGGCCGATAACGCCGTGTTTGGAAGCGTGATAAGCCGCCAGACGTGCCAGGCCAACCAGGCCGCCGGTGGAGGAGCAGTTGACGATGACGCCGGCGCCCTGTTCACGCATCTGCTGCAGCTCGTGCTTCTGGCAAGCCCAGACGCCACGCAGGTTGATGGCGTTGACCTTGTCGAAGTCCTCGGCGGTTTCTTCAGCCGCATCGCAGGCCGGAACCTGAATGCCAGCGTTGTTGAAGGCGATATCCAGGCTGCCGAAAGTTTCAACGGTCTGTTTTACCAGTGCCGCTACCTGAGCTTCATCGGCCACGTCGCAGGCGAAACCGGCGGCCTTGCCATCAGCGGCTTTGATCTCTTCAACAACGGCGTTCAGCGCAGTCTCGTTGATGTCCGACAGCATCACTGCGGCGCCGGCTTCGGCAAATGCTTTGGCGGTCGCGTAGCCCATGCCTGATGCGGCTCCGGTTACCAGTGCGACCTTGCCTGAAAAATCATAAGTGACACTCATTACTGAATCCTTGGAAGGGTTAAAAGTAGTGTCTCTATTATCCACGCAGGGTCGTGCTTGAGAGGGGGGCTAGGTTGATAGCAGCTATGAGCTCGTTCGATAAGTCGCGAGCTGGGACGGCATACAGGAAGCAGGCGCGGCTTAAAACAGGGCGACTGAAGAGAGTGCAGCTTAAGAGAAGGGCTGGTGCGGGGGGCGGAAAGTCAGCGGCACCCTGGTGTGACAGAGTGCCTGCGCAGGTCAGTCCCGTTTTAAAAACGGAAACATCATCGTCCAGGGCATCATTGCAGCCTGCATCAACGTATTCATCTGCTGCTGAAGCTCCTGTTGGAGGAGAAGCTGCATCCGTTCTGCCGCCTCGACAATCTGTTCGGCGGGTATGGATGCGTCTATCTGTCGGGCAGCGTGCAGGCCCCGGTCGAAGCGACCCTGTTCACCAAGAATCCGCACCTGGTCATCTTCCAGGCGCACCTCTAGTTTCAGGTATTCAAACTTCAGCCAGGGAAACATGGCTGCCCAGGGCTGCAACGGATTAAACCCGCCCAGGCTATCCAGCTCCCGGCTGCTGTTCGTGTTGTAAGACGTGCTTTGAGTGCTTTTAGCGCCGGGTAGCCACTCACCCGTTTTAACGTTCTGCGTGTGCTCGGCCATATCTCGCCTCCCGATAGATGGTTAAGGCTAAAGATAGGCCGGATTTCGTGAAAATGTATGACAGGAGTACTCAGTAAGCCTGGCGCGCCGCCTGTCGGCGGTTGGTGGATACCAGCAGGCCGTAGCAGAGCAGGGAGCCTGCGCCGGATATGGCGATCACCGTGCCCATGGCGCCGGGCGTGCCGTCGGCAAACAAGCCAACCAGGCCGGTACCGGCTATGCCGCCGCCGTACTGCAGTGAACCGACCAGCGCGGACACTGCTCCCGCCTCCTGGGGGACATCGGCCAGCGCGCCGGCGATGGAGTTACCGACGATAAAACCGGTGCAGGAGACAAAGCAAAACATCGGTACCGCCAGGCCCCACAGGCCACCCCAATCGGTCAGTGACGCCAGGTAGATCAGCAAACCGCTAATCATCGCGCCGGTGGTGCCGATGCCGAGCAGGCGGTCCACCGAGGTTTTCATCACCAGCCGGCTGTTTAGGATATTGGAGCCCATGATGCCGAAAATACCGGCGCCAAACAGCAGACCGTAATACTCCGAAGGCACGCCGTAGTAATCGATATAGGCAAAGGGCGAGCCGGACACATAGGCGAACATGCCGGCATAGAAGAATGAGCCGAGCCCCAGGTAAGCCAGAATGCGCGGCTGGACGATGATCTGTCCGTAGCGACGCAACGTGCGGCCGGCGCTCTCGTGACGGCGTACCGAGTCGGGCAGGGTTTCCGGGATGGTGGTTAGCGCGGCCATCGTCAGTACACCCACGGCGACCAGCACCCAGAAAATGCCGCGCCAGCTGCTCATCGCCTCAACCTGGGCGCCGATGATCGGCCCGAGCAGCGGGGCGGCGGTCATTACCGCCAGCAGCGTCGACATCATCTGTGCGGCCTTGGGCCCCTCATAAAGATCACGCACCATGGCGCGACCGAGTACCACACCCGCTGAAGCACCCAGCGCCTGCACGATACGCCAGCAGATGATTTCAAAGATGGTGTCAGACAGGGCACAGCCCATGGCGCCGATGATAAACAAACCGAGTCCGAGCGCGATTGGCAGCTTACGCCCGAAACGGTCGCTGATAGGCCCCCAGAACAGCTGACCGACACTGAAACCGATCAGGTAGCCGGTGATGGTGAACTCAATGGAACCGTGACCGGCACCGAAGGCTTCCTCCATGGCGGGCATCGCCGGCAGGTAGAAATCGGTGGAGATGGAGGCAAAGCCCATCAGTGCGGCGAGTACGCCGAGGATATGCCAACTGATATTGCTGTTGCGTAAACTGGCGGGTTGACCGACAACGCTGGGGTCGACGGTCAGTGTTTTACTGCTGTCTGACATCTGATTTTCGTACCTGGTGAAATAACGGTCGGGCCGGTAGAGAGGAGGATCTATTCGGTTGCGAATAGCTGGACTGCGCCCGCGGATTGTCAGTGTATTGATTTATGAGATAGATTAGAAATGCGATTTTTAAATTATATTTATGCTGGTATTTCATAAATGAAAAGGGATGAAGTGGGCGATCTGCTCACCTTTCTGGCGGTGGTCGAAGAGCGTAGCTTCACCCGTGCCGCCGCCAAGCTGGGAACCTCCCAATCCGCGGTTAGCCACACCATGCGCCGTCTTGAAGAGCGCCTCGATATCCGCCTGCTGACCCGTACAACACGCAGTGTGTCGCCCACGGAGGCGGGGCAGAAGCTGGCGGCAACCCTGGAGCCCGCGTTCGCGGATATAGCAACCCAGCTCGATCGGCTTAATGACTATCGTGACAAGGTCACCGGAACGCTGCGCATCACGGCTACCCGCACAGCGGCGGAGTTTATTCTGCTGCCTGTCTGCACCCGTCTGCTGCGCGAACATCCAGAGCTGAATATCGAGATCTCGGTGGAGGCTCGGATGGTTGATCTGGTGGCTGAGGGGTTTGATGCCGGTGTGCGTCTTGGCGAGCATGTCGAGAAAGATATGGTCGCGGTGCCTATCGGGCCCGATCTCAAAATGGTTGTGGCCGGCTCGCCGGATTATCTGGCGAGGATGGGGCGACCGCAAACCCCGCATGACCTGACCGACCATAACTGCATCAATCTGCGTATGCCGACCTCCGGCGGGCTCTATGCCTGGGAATTCGCAGAGGATGGGCGCGAGTTTAATGTGCGGGTCGAAGGGCAGTTCACCAGTAACGTGGCGAACCTGATTATCCAGTCGGCGATCAATGGCGGCGGCCTCTGCTGCCTGCCCAACGATACGATGAAAGAGGCGCTGAGTAGCGGCCAACTGTTACCGGTGCTGGAAGAGTGGTGCCCCTATTTTCCGGGTTTTCATCTCTATTATCCGAGCCGGCGTCAGCACTCCGCTGCGTTCAAGTTGTTTCTCGATGCGTTGCGTGAGAGCGGGGTTGCATCTGGGCCTTTAGAACGGGGCGAGGAGTAATTAGAGGCGATGCGAAAGAGTCCCGAGATCAAGCATTGCGAGCTTTGTCAGCGCGAGGCGCCGTTAACCTTTCATCACCTGATTCCGCGCAAGGTACACAGGCGTCCGCGCTTCAAAAAACAGTACAGCACGGAGGAGCTGCAGCAGGGCATCTGGCTTTGTTACCCCTGTCACAGGGCGGTGCACAAATTCCATGACGAGATGACACTGGGGCAGGAGCTGAACAGCCTGGAAAAGCTGCTTGCTGATCCCGAGGTCCTGCGCCATATCAGCTGGGTAAAGAAACAGAAGATCCGCCAGTAATCAGGTTATAGCGGCCGTTCAGTTCTTAAACCACCAGGTCGGCAGCAGTGCCCATATATCAGGCTTACGGAAGCGGTCATCGATCAGGTGGATAACGCCGCGATCTTCGGGTGTACGGATCAGACGGCCCGCGGCCTGAATCACCTTGCGTATCCCCGGATAGAGATAGGTGTAAGCATATCCCTGGCCAAAGCGGAGCTGCATCTGTTTCGATAGCTGCTCCTGAAATTCGTTATTGGGCGGCAGCCCGAGGGTCGCAACAAAGACACCCACCAGCGCATCGCCCGGCAGGTCTATCCCTTCGGAAAAGGCGCCACCAAGGACCGCAAAGCCCACCAGGCCGCGTTCGCTTCTGAAACGTTCGATAAAAGCCAGTCGCTCCTCTTCGCTCATGCCGGCATGCTGAACCGCCACAGGAATATCCGGGTTTTGCTGCGTAAAGCGTGCGCTGATCTGTTCCAGGTAGGCGAAGCTGCTTAGGTAGACCAGGTAGTTGCCGGGTTCGGCACGGTACTGTGTCTGGATATCCGCGCAGATGGGCGCCACGGACGCGGCGCGATCACGAAAGCGGGTGCTGATATCCAGCGTGTGCAGATCGATCTGTGAGGAGGAAAACGGACTGGCCACCGTCTGCCAAAGGCTCGTATCCGGCAGTCCCAGCAGGTCCTGGTAATAGCGCCCCGGATTCAGCGTGGCGGAAAACAGCACCGATGAGTGTGCCAGCGCGAAGCGCTCTTTGAGAAAGTCCGCCGGAATCAGGTTCTCCAGTGCCAGAGACGCAGAGAGGCGGCGTCGTTTTCCCTGCGCCTTTCCAGCGGTGACGGTTAGCGTACACAGGGAGTGATCGCCAAACTGCTCCGCCAGCTTCATAAACGCGATGGTATCGAACAGCACCCGCTGCAGCTCCGGATCGACCGGGTTATCGGTCATATACTCGGTGAGGTCACCTACAAGACGCAGCAGGCTGCCGTTCAGTTCAGTAGGTACTTCGGTCAACTGCAGGCGCCGGGGCTCCAGGCTTGGTAGCGATTCCGTATCGATATGGGCATCCACCAGCTTGCGCCAGGCGCGCTGCACGCCACGAAAGCTTTTGGTCAGCGCCTCTGGCGCATTGCGGGCGGCTTCCTTGAACAGCCACTGGCTGAGATCCGCCGAGTACATGGAGCGGGCCCGGTCGATCAGGTTGTGCGCCTCGTCGATCAGAGGCACCACCCGCCATTCGTTCTGGCGGCTAAGACCATGCAGTAACGCCTGCTGGTCGAAATAGTGGTTTACATCGCCGACTACGACATCACACCAGCGAGCCATCTCCTGCGCCAGGTAATAGGGGCAGATGCGATGCTCCGCTGCGAGACGCTGCACCGCATCGCGATCCAGCCAGCGCAGTTCTGTGGCGGCCTGGCGGGCTGCCGGGAGTCGATCAAAAAAACCATCCGCCAAAGGACAGGACTCGCCATGACAGGCTTTGTCGGGATGCTCGCAGGCTTTGTCCCGGGCGGTCAGTTCCAGGATGCGCAGCGGCAGGGAGGTGTCTCGGTTAAGCAGCTTCAGGCTATCGAGAATCAGCTGGCGCCCGGTGGTGCGGGCGGTGAGCAGGAACAGCCGGTCCAGGTCCCGCCGGGGCATGGCGGCCAGGGAGGGAAACACCACACCCAGGGTTTTACCGATACCGGTGGGCGCTTCCATCAGCAGGGTGCGGGACGTGCAGACGCCTTTGTAAACGGTTTCACTGAGCTGGCGCTGGTTCGGCCTGAAATCCGGATACGGGAACTTAAGCGAAAGCAGCGCCTGATCACGGCTGTGGCGATGTTCCTCCTCCTGCTGATGCCAGGCTCGGTAGCGAAGGCAAAGATCATTGAGGAAGCCGTTTAGATCGGCGGCGCTCCAGCACTCATCCAGTGGCGTTTCCAGGTCTTTGGCCACATCGTAGTAAACCAGCCGCAGCCGAACTGCAGGCAGATCATCACGCTGACAGAGCAGGGCGCCGTAGACCTTCAGCTGTGCCCAGTGCAGCGCCTGCTGGCCCTCGCCAACGCGGGACAGGTCGCCACGGTGGGTTTTGATTTCCTCCAGCAGCGGCGAGGGCTCTCCGGCCTGATAGCCGTCGGCGCGACCGCGCAGCTGAATCCCTTCGCATTCCCCTTCAAGCAGGTACTCAGGTTCGTAATCCGCACCGCGACGTTTTTGCAGCGTCTTGTGTCCGCGGATCCCCTCATCAGCGGTGGGCGAAGGCGTATATCGGTACTCCAGACCACCGGAGCGCGCGGCAAATTCACACAGGGACCGGACGGCCACCTTCATACGGGAATCCTTAGAGCAGGTACTTCAGTCAGACGCACAGCTTAGGGGGAAGTGGGAGTTTGATCCAGAGGCCAGGTGTTGCTTTCCTGTCACGGTCGGACATCAGTTTATTTCTCATATAGACTGACGAAAAAATGATCAAGGAAGTGTCCCATGGGTTATGGAAAACCTTGGCTCAGTATTGAGGAGCAGTTGGCAAAGCTTGAGCAGAATGGCTTGAGTGTGACGGATCACGCCAAAGCGCTGCAGTACCTCCAGCGTGTTGGATATTATCGTTTGAGTGGGTATTGGTTTCCGTTTCGTGAGCGTACGGGAAAGGCTTGTCGTTATCCCGAAAAGCCTGGCAAGCCCAGCAAACTTGAAAAGCGTGTTCAGTGTTTTCCTCTAGACAAGTTTAAGTCGGGCCTGAGTTTTCAGGATGCGGTTGATCTGTATGTGTTCGATAAACGGCTAAGGTTATTGGTAATGGATGCGCTGGAGCGCATCGAGATTGCTTTGCGTGTCGATATTTCGCACACGCTGGGGGCTAGAGACCCGTTCGCCTATCTTAATCCAGAGCATCTGGATCAGACGTTTACCCGCTTTATCGACCCTAAAACGGGGTTAAGCCATCACCACGCCTGGCTTGCCAACCATGCCCGGCTTATACAGCGTTCGAGAGAAGACTTTATCAAACACAACAAGGAGCGCTACGGATTCCCGATCGCAATTTGGGTGGCCTGTGAAGTATGGGATTTCGGCTGTATGTCGAAGCTGTTTGACGGGCTTAAGCCGGGTGATCAAGATCAGATTTCCCAACGTTATGGTATTAGCAACGGCGGTGTGTTTGCCTCTTGGCTGCGTAGTCTTAATTACCTGAGAAATGTGTGCGCCCATCACAGCCGGTTATGGAACCGAAACATCGTTGACCAGCCGAAAAAGCCAGGAGCAGAGGAAGCTTTGTACTTTGCCGTTGGATGGGAAAGTCCGCATATCCAGGCAAGGCCTTTTCTGCTGTTATGTATCGTGCAGTTTCTGTTGCAGACGGTTAATCCGGCATCAACCTGGTGGCAAAGGTTAACTGCGCACTTGATAAGCTTTCCGCTAAACAGCAGTGATCCGGCGCTAACACTTGAGGCAATGGGAGTAATAAAAGGCTGGAACGACTGGGAGTGGTGATCGGAGGGCATTAAAAAACCCCTCAGCAGCTACTTCCGCAAGCAGAAGCAGCCGATCGGGGCCGTGTTGCCGTTAACACTAGTGACAGGCGCTGGGCCTGTCAACCAAGTTATTCATCCTTGCGGCATTGTAGGCGTTTAACCCCAAACCTCTTCAGCAATAGCGCAGATCAGTTTGATCTTGTCCCACTGAGCTTCTTCGCTGACCTTGTTGCCTTCTTCGGTGGAAGCGAAGCCGCACTGTGGGCTCAGGCAGAGGTTTTCCAGCGGGATGTACTGGGTGGCTTCCTCAATGCGCGCCTTGAGCACTGCGGCATCTTCCAGTTCGGCGAACTTGGAGGTCACCAGGCCGAGAACGACCTTGCTGCCGTTGTTGGACCAGTGGCGCAGCGGGGCAAAGTCGCCGGAGCGGTCGTTGTCGTACTCCAGGAAGAAACCGTCGTAGGCGGTGGAGAACAGCTGTTCGGCCACCGGCTCGTAGCCGCCGGAGAAGAGCCAGGAAGAGGCGTGGTTACCGCGGCAGATATGGGTGGTGATCACCATATCGGCCGGCTTCTCTGCCAGGCATTCGTTGATGATGCGAGCGCAGATGGTGGCGATCTCCTGCGGATCCAGGCCCTTGTCCTTGATCTCCTGCTGCTTGGTGGCATCGGCCAGGAACGCCCAGTTGGTGTCGTCAAACTGCAGGTAGCGGCAGCCGGCGGCGTAGAACGCTTTGACCGCGTCGCGGTAGGTGGCGGCCAGGTCGGCGTAGAATTCGTCCAGTGACGGGTAGATCGCCTGCAGACTGGAGGAACCATCGTTGGCCAGCATCTCCTGGCGCAGGATCATGGTCGGGCTCGGGATCGTTGCTTTAGCCACGGAACCATCACCGTTTTCCGCCAGCTTTTGCAGAAACGCGAAGTGGTTCAGGAACGGGTGCTCAGCGTTAAAGCTGATCTTGCCGTTAACGCGGATGTTGTAAGAGGGCGCTGCCTTGCCCTTGAACTGCTGGTTGTAGCCCGCTTCCGGCACGTAACCTTCAACGCCGTTCAGGTTTTCCAGGAAGTCGATGTGCCAGAACGCACGGCGGAACTCACCATCGGTGATCACCTTGAGCCCGGCGGCCTTCTGGTTTTCGACCAGTTCGGTGATAGCGCGGTCTTCGATGGCGGTTAGTGCTGCCTTGTCTATAGCGCCGGAGGCGAAGTCGCGGCGGGCCTGATGCAGGTAGCTGGGGCGAAGGTAGCTGCCGACGATATCAGCGTGTGCAGGGAATGGCTTGGCCATGATGGGTACCTCTTGCGTCCGTTCAAAAAACGCAATGGTAACGGAAGATGAATCGTTTGTAGGCGCAAATGTTTCATTGCACCATGAATGAAATTCAGTGAAGTGCTACCTAATATTAAAATTGTTAATTTGGTGTGGTTACTAACTGCTTGGGTATGAACTAAGTGGGTACGAGTTGGACGGTTATAGCGATATCTCGTTGGACGCGATCCGCTGCAGCAGGTGACGGTCGTGACTGATCGCCAGAATCGACAGGCCCTCACGGCTGCGCTGCATCAGGAAGGACCAGATATCGGCCTGGGTGATGGGATCCAGCATGGCGGTGATCTCGTCTGCGATCAGGTAGCGAACCTCGGGTGCCAGCGCTCGCAGGATCGCCACACGCTGTAGCTCGCCGCCGGATATCTCATGGGGAAAGCGGTTATACCAATCCCTTGATACCCCAAGCGCCTCACGGGTGGCCTCGTCCGGAGCCCAGGCTTCTTCGATGATCCTGCCGATGCGCCAGCGCGGGTTCACGGCGAAGATCGGCGACTGATGCAGGTATTGAACCGGGTTTACGCCGCCTCTGGGCTCGGCCAGCTGAATAGAGCCGCTCTGGGGCTTCAATACGCCCGCCAGCAGACGGCCGAGGGTAGATTTTCCGCAGCCCGAGGGGCCGGTAAGGCCGGTAATCTCACCAGGCCTCAGGGTCAGGCTGACCCCATCGACAATGGCGGGCTGGCGCGGATAGCCAAAACTCAGGTTCTTCGCCTCAAGCATAGGCGGGCTCCTGAACAGGCTCCAGGATGGGTTCCGGGATCTGAAGCGCCGGGTTTAGATTGAAATCACGCTGCGGTAGCGAGCGCCAGAGATTTTGCGCATACGCGGAGTTAAGCCTGTCGCCGTTTTCGATAAACGCGGAGGTCGCTTCAAGGCTGACCAATCGGCCGTTGCTGAGTATCGCCACCTGGTCTGCGAAAGGCAGGCTTTCCGCCAGGTTGTGCGTGATCAGCAGCACCGCCTTGCCTTTATCCGCCAGTGCTCTCAGTTCCTGCAATACGATAGTGGCGGTTTCTGCATCCAGACCGCTGGTGGGTTCGTCTGCGACCACCAGCTCAGGCTCGCCGATGGTGGCGATGGCCAGCATCAGCCGTCGCGCCATGCCGCCGGATAGCTGGTGCGGATAAAACCTTAATACCTCTTTGCCCAAGCCGTATCTTGCCAGTGTTGCGCCGAGGGTTTGTGCGTTTGCCTTGAGACCCGCGCGCCGCGCCGCCCATTTCAGTTGCTGACCGCAGCGGGCCAGCGGGTCCAGTGAACTGATCGATTGCGGCACCAGCGAGATACTTCTGCCGCGGTGACGTTCCTGACTGCTGGCGCTGAGTGCTTCGCCGGCAAAACTGATGCGACCATTCAGCGCAATATTCGGCGGCAGTATGCCGAACACCGCGTGTGCGAGCAGGCTCTTGCCGGCACCGGAGGCGCCGATCATGGCGACGATCTCACCGGGGGCGATACTGAGTGAAATATCGTCCAGTACCGGCTTGATGCTGCGCTTAAGCGGGCTGTCGTAACGTTGAAAGCCGAGGGAGAAATTTTCAAAGGTCAGCAGGCTCATACTTCACTTAACCTCGGATCGGTGAGTTTACGGGTGCCGTTGCCGATGGCGTCAAAACTGAGCACGAGTAGCAGCAGTCCCAGGCCGGGAAACAATCCAAGCCACCAGTTGCCGGCCATCAGGTAGCGCATGGAATCGGCCAGCAGGGTGCCGATGGCGGGTTTGCCGGGTTCCAGGCCAAAGCCAAGAAAGGTCAGCGCCGCTTCATGCAGGATGGCGTGTGGGAACAAAAGCGTGAATCCCACCAGTGTCTGCGGCAGCAGATGGGGCAGCAGATGGTGCCGGCCGATATACCACCAGGATTTACCAAACTGGCGTGAGGCCTGCACATACTCAGCGCTGCGTACCTGCAGAATCTCGGCCCGCAGGATACGGGTCAGGCGCGGCCAGTGGGTCAGGGTGACAGCGATAATGACGGCAGTGGTACCGCCGCCCAGAGCGAAGGCGATCAGGATCAGCAGCATCAGATGCGGCAGCCCGAGGGTGGTGTCGATCAGAAAGGAGACCACCGCGTCAGCCCAGCGCCCGCCAGTTGCCGCCAGCATCGCCAGCACAACCGCTATCGCTGTTGAGAGTGCGGCGGTGATCAGCCCCACATTCAGGCTCAGACTCAGGCCGTGCAGCGTGCGCGCCAGCATATCGTGGCCAAACTGGTCGGTGCCGAACCAGTGCTGCCAGCTGGGCGCCAGCATCCGGGCGGAAAAGTCCATGGTGATACCCCTGTCGCCGATCAGGACAGATCCCAGAGCCACCAGCAGAATACCGCCCAGTCCCAAGGCCGTGAGCATCAGGGTACTGATGCGGTTATTGCTGCGGATAACGAGGCTATTCATGGCTTGAGGAGCGACGGCATGATTCATGGCTGCGACCACTCCAGGGTTTCGGCCTGGCGCATACGGGGATCGACAAGCCGGTAAAGCAGGTCGGCTATCATGTTGCCGCTGGATACCAGCAGCGTCATGAACAGGGTGATGGCAAGCAGCAGTGGGATATCACCCCGAATACCGGCTTCCACCGTTGCGCGGCCAAGGCCTGGGTAGGCGAACACTTGCTCGGCCAGTACCGATCCGCCGAACAGCTCGCCAATCGACGCAAAAAGCACGGTCAGTGCCGGCAGCGCCGCGTTACGGGCGCCGTGGCGCAGGGCAATATCCAAACGCGATGCGCCCTGTGCCCGGGCGTAGAGTGCATAGTCCGACTGCATGATCTCCACCATTTTCGCCCGGGTGTGCAGAGCGATCTGCGCCACACCAAGCAGTGTCAGTGTCGCCAGCGGCAGAAGCAGATGATGCAGCCGTTGCCAGAGGCTGACTTCGTCGGCCAGCATGCCAGGTGGCGCCGCGCAGCAGACCGGAGTCCACTGCAGCGAGACGGAAAACATCACCAGCAGGAGGATCGCCAGCCAGAAGGTGGGCGTGGAAGCGAGCACAAAGGAGTAAACACGAATAACGCGGTCCAGCAGCGAACCGGAATAAGCGCCTGCCAGTATGCCCAGCACAAAGCCGAGCAGTCCGGAGAGCAGCCAGGCCAGGCCCATCAGCGGCAGCGATGCGAGTACACGGCTGGCCAGCACCTCCGCCACTGGTGCGTTATAGGTCATGGAGAAACCCAGGTCGCCGCTGAGCAGGTTGCGAGCCCAGTGGCTGAACTGTTCGATGGGCGGCTGGTTAAGCCCCCATTTCTCGGCGATCAGTGCGCGCTGTTCAGGTCCGACCCGGGCGACATCCGGGCCAAGATAGGCATCCACCGGATCGATCGGCGACAGCTTGGCCAGCGAGAACGCCACAACCGCTACCGCGGCCAATACAAGCACAAGCCGCAGCAGTCGGGTTAACATATAACGAAGGGAAGAGGTCACCGGCAGTTACTCGCAGGTCCAGGTCCAGTTCTGGATCAACGAGGTGATTGGCCAGCCGTGGCCGTGAGGTTCAATCTGGGTTTCGCCCAGGTCGAGGCACTCGTTGACGTAATAGATGTGCTCCAGATTGACCAGCCAGGCCCAGCCCGCTTCGCCTTTGGCGCCATATCCGGTGGTACCGTCCCATTCCGCTGCCTGCCAGTCGGGATAGGAGGCTTCCAGGGTGGGCGCCGCCTGGGCCGCAGCGAAATGGGCGTCCACCGCAGCATCGGAAAAGTAACCCACATTGTAATAACCGGCACCCGCCCAATCGGACTGATAGAGGCTGTAAACCTCCAGCGGCGTGTGGCTGCCCCAGCCGAAGACCACCGGCTCGGAATGGAAGATCTGACCCAGGCTCTCCCAGCTTTTACCGATGGCGATTGCTTCTATTCCGAGTGCTTTCAGTTGCTCCGCCAGGGTAATCGCCAGCGCCTTGCGGGTGGAGTCTGAAGCGAGATAGTTAATCGGGAAGGCGGCGCGGACACCCTCTTTTTCACGCACACCATCTTCGCCACGCAGCCAGCCGGCCTGATCGAGTAGCGCGTTGGCGGCATCCAGATCGTATTCGACCGCTGCTTTCGGGTTGGACCAGGGCAGGCCGTCGGCGGGGCCTGAAGCGGGCGTACCGTGACCGAAGAGTGCGACCTGGACCAGCAGATCCCGATCCACGCCCAGGTTGATGGCGCGGCGTATCGCCCGGTCAGAGGTGACCGCGTTACCGAGCTTGTTTCCCTCCGCGTCGGTTTTGCCCTCATCGGCGAGAATAGGGAAGGTGATGCCGCGATTATCGACGGACTCAACGACCACCTGTTTGAAGCCGCTCGGCGCTGCATCGGCCAGGGCTGGCGGTACCGCAGCCATATCCACCTGACCGGCGCGGGCCGCCGCGAGGCTGGTGTCTTCACCGGTAAACAGGAAGGTGATCTTAGAGAACTCCGGCTGTTTGCCGTAATACTCGGTGTTGCGTTCCACGATTAACTGTTCGCCTTCGGTCCAGGAGATCAGCTTGAACGGGCCGGAACCAATAGGATGACGGCCATAATCCTGGCCATATTCGGCAGCGGGTACGATGCCCAGTGAATAGAAGTTCTCGGTAAAGGTGATCCAGGGCTTTTTAAGGTGGATCACCAGGCTGAAATCATCAACGGCTTCAGCGGATTCAAACGCGCTCAGGTCGAGGGCGCCACCGGCACTGGCCGCTTGATTAAAGGTAAACGCCACATCGTGCGCTGTCAGCGGTGTACCGTCGGAGAAAACCGCATCGTGGCGCAGCGTGATGGTCCAGGTGAGACGATCATCTGACAGTGTCCACTCGGTCGCGAGATCTGGCTGGCTCTCAAGTTTCGCGTCACGGGTCAGTAGCGTAGACTGAAACAGCGGATGGCCGTACTGTCCCCATCCCAGCAAAGGATCGAAACCCTCCTTGGGTTCGCCACCGATGGCCAGCACCAGTTCGCTGGGTGCCTTATCTGATGCGATCGCAGCGCTGAATGTCAGTGGTGCTGCCATTGAAACAGAAAGGGTGGCAAGCGCGAATGCGCGCAAGGGGGGCATTGCCATGTGACAGCTCCTTATGATGGCGAATCGTCCGTTGATTTGGCTGGTACCCGCGGGCGGTTCCGAGACAATAAAACCAAAGGGTATGATGTATAAGGCAAAACATCATACTCAAGCAGGAAGAAGATATGCAACGTGTGACGGTCACTTTGGATGATGACCTTATGGAAGAGCTCGATCATCTGATCGAGGAGCGCGGTTACCAGAACCGTTCTGAAGCGATCCGTGATCTGGCCAGGGCAGGGCTCGGGCAGGCTAAGCGTGAAACAGGCAATCAGTCGAACTGCTTCGGTGTACTCAGCTATGTGTACGACCACGCTGCCAGAGACCTGGCGCGCCGTCTGACCAGCACTTTCCATAGCCACCACGATCTCACCATTGCCAGCATGCATGTGCATCTGGATCACGATAACTGCCTGGAGATCGGTATTCTCAAAGGCCCGACCTCCGAAGTGCAGCACTTCGCCGACCACGTGATCGCCGAACGTTCGGTGCGCCACGGCTCGCTGCAGATTGTGCCCCAGGCACCGAAAGGGGACACCGAAGGCGAGTCGCACGAGCACTGAGCAGGGTGGAACCACCGGGTTTTCTGTGCATCCGCCCGTGGCTGTTGAAGCTTCAACCACGGGCGGGCGAGCCCTGCATAAGGTCTGCTTTACGGTCAGGCGAGTCTGGTGAGATGCATCGTGAACGTACGAGTGATAAAGACGATTTCCAATTCTTAATCAAATAGATAGACAACACTCTTAAACCCAGATTCCATTTCTTTTGTTAACCTTTCTTTTGTTAGCTACCCCGGTTAATCCTGCGCAGTAGCTTCCGCCTGAGGCATTTCCAACGAACGGCTGTCCGTCCGGTTCTCGACCGTCTAGGCTTCGACCATCAGTACCTGTTGTCTTACCAGCTGTCGTCTTATTAGCTGGCAGCGTTACCTGCCCCGATGCGGTAATTCGTTTTGATAATAACCTAACTGATATGTATTATCATTACTGTTACGTAATTGGTTGGTCCATTTCAGTGGATCTCGCCGGCAACGAGGCGGTGAACCAGGTTGGGTGGATAACGGCTCACTAGCGAGAGGGTTACAGGGATGAACTGGAAAGAGGCGGCTCGGCTGGGCCAGCAGGCATTTCGGGATAATCAATACCGCCAGGCGATCGCCCACCATTGCAAAGCCAGGGAGTTGGCGTTGGCTGAGTTCGAACAGCTGGCCGTTCAGCAACCGGATCCTGCGGTCGCGGCGGTGATGGTCTGTGAGATTAATCTGGCCGAGAGCTTCGTGGCGCTGGAGGAGTGGTCAGCCTGCAACGCCTGCTTCGACAGTGCCGAGC
Organism: Marinobacterium lutimaris; assembly: GCF_900108065.1. Lineage (GTDB taxonomy): Bacteria > Pseudomonadota > Gammaproteobacteria > Pseudomonadales > Balneatricaceae > Marinobacterium_D > Marinobacterium_D lutimaris. The sequence goes on from NZ_FNVQ01000001.1 coordinate 779,576, forward strand.
GCTTTCTGGATGATGCTACGGCGGTGCTTATGGATACGGGGCTTGAAGCCTGCCTGCGTGGCGCTGCGTTTCTCCGGCAGGAGCGTTGCCTGTTATGCCAGACCCATCCGCAGCTCACTCAGGCCTCAAAAGCCTCAGCGCTTTCCAGTACCGATCTGCTCTCGCTGCATTCCCGCCCCGGCCCAATCGCCGAACATCTAAAGAAAGGACTCCACTAAAACCGGCTTCGGGATACGCCCCGGAGGCCGTTCGCTGGCGCAAGTCGCCAAACACCGAAATAACCAAATACACGGATCCCACCGGAAAATAAGGACAGAGAAAATGCTGCATAACCTGCTTGCGAAAATGGATACCCTGGTCGGCTTTGAAGAGGCGTCGGCCCATTGCGATATCCCCTGCAAGATCTACGATCCCGCTACGGCTCAGATCGCTGCGCTGACGGTGATTCGTCTGGTCGACCTGCTCGAAGAGCTGAAGTCAGCACCGGCAGACGTCAATACCATGGCCAAGGTCAGCCGCCTGGCAAAAGAGAAGGAGGCGCACGGCCTAATCGTAAAAGAGGAGATTCGCGTCATCTGGGGTGACTACTTCAAACAGCCGCAGATCGAGAAGTTCCCGCAGATTCACGAGTTGACTCATAACATCATGCTTGCCGCGTCCAAAGCCAAGCAGGAGATCAACCGCGATGATGCCGTGAAGCTGCTGGAGCTGGTCAACCAGTTCGCCGAGATCTTCTGGGAGACCAAGGGTGTCGCCACTTTTCGCGCTAAATGCCCGTACCTGCCGGAAGAGATTACTGTCTACCCGCAGCTTACCCCTGAGGCCTGATGATCAGAATCGTCAGGGTCAGTGGATTAAGCATGTCGCCGGGTATGATGCCCGGCGATTTTGCAGCGGCTTTAAACTGGCCGGCCTCTCTTTACCGGCCCGGGCAAAGGGTGCTGGTTCAGCACCCGGCATTTGGCCTTATCATCAAGCGGCTGGATGCCGTGGAGGAGGGAGTCGTCTGGTTAAGCGGTGACTCCCCGTTAAGCAGCACGCGAGAAGCGATGGGTTGCCAGCCCCTGTCTGCGCTGCGTGGCCGGGTGATTGCTGTGGTACGTCGCCGAAGACCCGGTTAGAAGACACGACTGATCGAGCTTTTGACAGCTTCGATTCAGTGCTGCATCTCTCTTTGCTCTCGCGCGTCTATCAGGTTCCAGAACGCCTCGACCAGCGGGTTTGCCAGGTTCTTTTTCAGCGTGAACAGCCCGATATCGTAGGGTTCCAGTTCCGGCGTTACATCGAGTACGTGGATTCTGTTTGCCAGCGGGCTGTTATCCAGCACGATCTTGGGCACCACGCCGATGCCAAAGCCGAGGCTCACCATGCTGACTATCGCCTCGTTACCGGTGACCTGGGCGTAGATCTTTGGCTTGATGCCATGCTGCGCAAACCAGTCATCGACGCGGTACCGGGAAACACCACCTTCCGACAGGATCATCGGGATATCCGCCCACTCTTTTGGGTCCAGCGGCGGATTGGTCGGTACGTTGGGTACCTGCTGCTCCACCGGCGCAATAAACAGCAGTGGTGAAATAGCGATCGGCTTGAAGGCGATGCCTCTTGGAAGTTTGGAAGGGCGTGCTGCAATCGTAATGTCTTCGCTACCGTCTAGAATATGTGCGATGGCGTGCTCCGGGTCGCCGGTGCGCAGCTTGATCTCGATACCGGGGTGGGCGATACGGAAGCGGCTCAACAGGTCAAACAGAAAGCTGTAGCTGGCGGTCACCGAGCCATACAGGCTGATCTCGCCGCGCAGCTGGTCGGAGTTATCGGCCAGCTCGTAGCGGATCATGTCCCATTGATGGCAGGACTCGCGGGCATACTTGAGAAACTGCTTACCCTCCTGGGTCAGCACAACGGTGCGATTATCGCGTTTGAATAAAGGTGCACCCACGGCTTCTTCAAGCTGTCGGATGTTACGTGACAGGGCAGAGATGCTGATATTGCACTCGTCGGCGGCACGGCCGAAGTGCAGTGTTTCGGCCAATGCGAGGAAGTGTTGCAGGGCTCGGATATTCATAAAATGAAGGATAACTGAGTATTGCAGAATAAGGGACGTATCATTGCAGATATGTCAATTTACGCAAGGATCTATTTTCTATAGAGTGGCGTCACTTATCCGGGGCAGGCGTTAATACCACCTGCCCACAGGGTGCAAATTTTGAGCATCGGCAGCCCCGGCCGGCGATGCTTTAATCATGTAAATCAGGATACAAGTCACATGGCTAACTACTTCAATACACTGCCGCTTCGCGAGCAGCTGGAACAGCTCGGCAAATGCCGTTTCATGGCCCTTTCTGAATTCGCTGACGGCGTTGAAGCGCTGAAAGGCAAAAAGATGGTCGTTATCGGTTGTGGCGCCCAGGGTCTGAACCAGGGTCTGAACCTGCGTGACAGCGGTCTGGATGTATCTTACGCGCTGCGTCCGGAAGCCATCGAGCAGAAGCGTCAGTCCTGGAAAAACGCTACCGAAAACGGTTTCACCGTTGGTACCTACGAAGAGCTGATCCCGACTGCAGACGTAGTCCTGAACCTGACTCCTGATAAGCAGCACACCTCTGTTGTTAACGCTGTTATGCCGCTGATGAAAGAGGGCGCTTGCCTGTCTTACTCTCACGGTTTCAACATCGTTGAAGAAGGCATGAAAATCCGTGACGACCTGACCGTTATCATGGTTGCTCCGAAGTGCCCGGGTTCTGAAGTCCGCGCTGAATACGTGCGTGGTTTCGGTGTTCCGACCCTGATCGCTGTTCACGAAGACAACGACCCGAAAGGCGAAGGTCTGGCTCTGGCCAAGGCTTACGCTGTCGGTACCGGCGGTCACAAGGCTGGCGTTCTGATGTCTTCCTTCATCGCTGAAGTGAAGTCTGACCTGATGGGCGAGCAGACTATCCTGTGCGGTATGCTGCAGACCGGTTCTATCCTGTGCTTCGACAAAATGATCGAAGAGGGCATCGACGCTGGCTATGCTTCCAAGCTGATTCAGTACGGTTGGGAAACCATCACCGAAGCGCTGAAATACGGCGGCGTGACCAACATGCTGGACCGTCTGTCTAACCCGGCCAAGATCAAGGCATTCGACCTGGCTGAAGAGCTGAAGCAGATCATGCGTCCGCTGTACAACAAGCACCAGGACGACATCATCGACGGCACCTTCTCCCGCGTTATGATGGAAGACTGGGCTAACGACGACAAAAACCTGCTGCAGTGGCGCGCTGACACCGCTGAAACCAACTTCGAAAAGACTCCGGCTGGCGATGTAGAAATATCCGAGCAGGAATACTTCGACAACGGCATCCTCATGGTTGCCATGGTTAAAGCGGGCGTTGAGCTGGCGTTCGAAACCATGACCGCTGCCGGCATCATCGCTGAGTCTGCTTACTACGAGTCTCTGCACGAAACTCCGCTGATCGCCAACACCATCGCGCGTAAGAAACTGTACGAAATGAACGCTACCATCTCTGATACTGCAGAGTACGGTTGCTACCTGTACAACCACGCGTGCGTACCGCTGCTGGGCGACTTCATGAAAGGCATCAAGTCTGACGTTATCGGCAAAGGCCTGAGCGTAGAAGACAACGGCGTCGACAACGCTCGCCTGATCGAAGTCAACGCTGCTCTGCGTAGCCACCCGGTTGAAGCCGTTGGTTCCGTACTGCGCGGCCACATGGCTGACATGAAGAAAATCGTTTAATCGGCTTCTAGCCCGTTAAACAGAAAAAGCCGGGCCTCCTTACAGGAAGTCCGGCTTTTTTGTCTGTAAATTCTTAATACCTTTTGCCTGGATTCGTAACGATGACTGCTTCTATCTGCCTGCAAAATTTAACAGTGAACTTTGATGATCGCTTTAAACTGAGCGAGATCGACTGGAGCATCACATCCGATCAGCATTGGGTGATTACCGGCACCAACGGCGCCGGCAAATCCGCATTGGGCGCCGTACTGGCCGGTGCGGGAGAGATAGAAAGCGGCACGCTGTCCGGTGTTCCGGGCAAGGTTGGGCTGGTCTCCTTTGAGGCCCAGGCCGAGCTGATCGCCCAGGAACTTAAAAAAGATGACGCCGATATCATGGACGTTATTGCCGAGGGCACGCCTGTCCGCGAAATGATTTTTAACGACTGCGCCGATCCTGATCTGGCCAGCGAACTGGTCGAAAAATTCGGCCTCACCGGGTTGCTGGATCGAGCCTTCCGCAAGCTCTCCACCGGTGAAACCCGCAAAATGATGCTGATCCGCGCGCTCTCCAGCAAACCGGATCTGTTGATCCTGGATGAGCCGTTCGATGGCCTCGATGCCAATACCCTGGTGATGCTGCAGGAACATCTCGCCGCCATCGTCGATGACGTGCCGATGATTCTGGTACTGAACCGCTTTGACGAGATGCCTGCATTCATCACCCATGTGGCCTATGTCGACAAGGGCCGGCTGAGCCACACTGTCGATCGTCAGGATGAAACCGCCTTCAACGAGCTGTATCAGCTGCTGCACCTGAAAACCACGGACCTGGATGTGCCGGAAGCGGACCCCGCCAGCAAACTGCCGGATCTCGATCCGGCGCAGCCGCTGGTGAAGCTGAAAAATATCCGCGTTAAGTATGGTGACGATGTCATCATCGATGGCCTCGACTGGACCATCGAACGCGGCCAGCACTGGCAGCTGAGTGGCCCCAACGGCAGCGGCAAAACCTGCCTGCTGTCACTGATCACCGGTGACCACCCGCAGTGCTACGTGAACGATATCTTTGTCTTCGGCTTTCAGCGCGGTAACGGCGAGAGTATCTGGCAGATCAAGCAGTTCATCGGTTACGTCTCCACCGCGCTGCAGTGGGAGTACCGCGTCAGCACCAGCTGCAAGAACGTGATCATCTCTGGCTTCTACGACAGCATCGGCATGTACACCAAGTCCACCGACAAGCAGAAGGAGATCGCCGATCAGTGGCTGGCGCTGCTGGGTATGAGCGATCGCGCTGATCAGCCGTTCAACAAACTCTCCTACGGTGACCAGCGCCTGCTGCTGATCGCCCGCGCCATGGTCAAACACCCGCCGTTGTTGATCCTCGACGAACCCTGCCTGGGTCTGGATGATATGAACCGTCAGCTGGTGCTGGCGCTGATCGAGAAGATCTGTGAAGCGAAAAACACGACAGTTCTTTACGTGAACCATCACGCCGAAGACCAGATCGCCGGTATCGAGAACTTCCTGGCGCTCAGCAAAGCTGGTTGAGTGCCGGTGCGAGCGAAGAGCATCAACTCGACGCTGAGATACAGGTAGGCGATTGGCGAAATTGCCAGTGGGCGACTGAAACGCAGGTCGATGATCGGAAGGGCATAACGTGACAGGCCCCGCCGGAAGGGTAACCGGCGGGGCCTGAATTTGTCTGATAGCTAGAAGCTTGGGGCGACCTTTAGCGGGTCACAAGCTATCAGGCAGGGGCTTTGGCTCGTGACTTGTATTCGCCGGTACGAGTGTCAATTTCGATCCAGTCACCGACTTCACAGAAATCAGCCACTTTTACAGCGGTGCCATTGCTGAGATTGGCCGGCTTCATGACTTTACCGCTGGTGTCACCGCGAGCAGATGCTTCGGTGTAATCGATCTGACGGACAATGGTGGTCGGCAGGTCGACCGAGATCACTTTGCCCTGGAAGAATACCGCATTGCAAACATCGCTCATGCCATCAACGATGTAAGGCAATACGCTTTCGATGTCATCAGCGCTCAGCTCGTACTGGTTGTACTCTTCGTCGACGAAAACATACAAGTCATCAGACTTGTAGGAGTACGTTACTTCGATCTGGTCGAGGATGACTTGTTCCATCTTGTCGTCGAACTTGTAAACGGTTTCGGTGGTCGAGCCGCTCAGTAGGTTCTTCAACTTCATTTTCATGATGGCGCTGTTGCGACCAGACTTGGTGTATTCAGCTTTCTGAACAATCCAAGGTTCACCACCAATAAGTACGACGTTGTTTACTTTAATGTCTTGTGCTGTTTTCAAGATGGTTCTCAACAAAAGAAGAGAGGGGATTTCGCCGGCTTTTTACCAGTTTTCCGCAAATAGAACCAGTGTTTCCGCAAGACTTTTCTTGCCCGCCAGTTCACTGCACCAGTTTTCAGCATGTTGCTCCAGCTTTGCTGTCTGTTGCCGCCACAGATCCCAGCTCAGCTGTAATGGTTTTTGCCGGTTCCAGTCCATCCATAACCTCTCCACCGCGTCTGCCGCATCCCGATCCAGGCCTTGCAGGTAAAGGCGCAGGAATGCGGTGAGCTTATCCAGGTGAATGTATTCGTCCTGCTGATAGATGTGCCATAAAAAGGGCTTTCCGGCCCACTGGGCACGTACGAAAGAGTCTTCTCCACGCACGAGGTTCAGATCGCAGCACCAAAGTAGAAAGTCATATTCCTGTTGTGACAAAAAAGGTATGGCTTGAATCCTGACCTGTCCCTGAACATAGCATTCACCGGTAACGAAACTGTCGACTTTCAGCCAGCGCTTGATGTCATTTTCTATGCGCCCGGGCGGCACCAACAAATGATAACTGCGCCCGCTTTGCAGCAGGGCATCCAACCATGTGGTGATTTGCGGGTTTTCATAGGTAAAAACTGAAATCAGCATGCTATCTTCAGCGTGGCTTACTCCCAGCTTGCGCAGAAACCTGCTTTTTTCATGGGTGCCAAACTGCTGTCGACAATTCAGTAGATTGTTTTCTCTGAGCAAACCGCCTGTGTTTTCGCCGAAGCCGGGAAAGAAGAAATATTTTTCAGGGCCGCATAGTTGTGGCGATGATAAGAGGTGGCAGCTCTCCACCCAGTCTTCAGCGCTCAGATATTCAAGATTGATCCAGAGCGAAGGAGGTGTTCGTTCTGCCATTGCGGCTATAACGGCTTCAGGCAACGTGCAGGCAAAGGCCTCTATCACTATGTCGGCTGGCGCGATCTGTAGATTCGGGTGCCAGAGGACTATCTCCACACCCATCACTTCTTGCGATTCACGCGCAGGGTCAACGTCAGGGCATAGATGCTTGAAAGCCCCAAGGTCATCCACGAACAGGCGTATACGCTGATTGAATTCGATCGTGAGTTGTCGCGCCAGGCGCCAAGTCACACCGATATCACCGTAGTTATCGACTACGTGACAAAAGATATCCCAGGATTTCATTCAGCAAAACCTGCGTTATAGGTAGACCCACTATTGTAACGAATCTACGCCGCTCCTTGCCCAGCCGGTACGCAAAGCCATTCGAGAATCGACCCTGCATTCCCAGACAATTCTATAGCCCAAGGGCAAGCGTTTTTGCGAATTGCGAAGGGAGAGGCCCGTAGGTGAAGGTGCCATCTGGCAGATTGGTCTGGCCCAAATCTGCCGGCTTATCAGGAGTTGGTTCGAAGAGGACGTTAGCGGGAGTGGTCATTAACGCCTGAATTAAGACGAGCCAAGAAGCGGTGTCGGCTTGAATGAATTGTTAGCACTTTTAGAAAACCATTACATGGTCACAGCGATACTCACCGTTTTGCTGAACTAAGACCATTTCCGCTACAAACTCACCTTTTGCTTTTGTGAAGGATTGTTTCCATATAATGGCCGCAGAATCGGGGCGCTTGAAAACCGCAACTGGCGTTCTCGCTGAAAAGAACCCTTTTTCTTTTTGATATTGTTCACAAACTTTCTGAAGGTGTTCCTCGGTAACGATTGCCTTCATTCGATCAGTAAAGTCTCGCGTATGTGCTTTATGATCAATGCGAGTAGAAGCATCCATCAGGTTATCCATGATTGGATTTGCTATGTCGAGGATTTCTTTATCTGTCATTGCTTCAAAGCTCATGAATTCTCCTTTTGAGTGATAGCGCCGCACACAGAGGTCGGCAAAAAAGCGCAGCGTTTTGACGGTCCCAGCGACCAACGGGAGCGACTGCTGTGCCTTGTTATGAATCACTTCTTGCCCTTGAGAAATAATAGCCTGCGACAGAACCAATGATGGCACCACCAAATGCCAAAACCTCCGAAGAGTAGGGACTCTTTGTAAGAGTAGCAAAAGCGATTAATGCCAATATTCCAAACGTGAGCAGAAGAGCTAGAACAGGAGCTGCTCGCTTATTAAGCCGTTCTGTCATTGGTTCGGCTTTGCCTATACCGCCGCAGGAACCACACATTAGGCCATGTTGATTTCTGAGCTGCCAGAACCAGAGTTCATTCCTCTTAGCGCATGCCAGACAGGAGGCTCCATCCTTTCCATTGGCACACGTTCCTTTACCAGAGCAGTGCTTACAGTCATGTAGATTAGCGGTTACTTGCACGATATTCCCTTCGATTTATAACGATTAAGCTGTGGGGCGCGCAGCGAAGCAAGCGTCCCGCACGAGCGCCTTGTTAGCCGTTTTCTACTTCGATTCCAACTGCATTGTAACGTGCCCATACATCTTTTCTATCCCAGTTTGAAGGCATTTTTGATCTTAGACCTGAAGCATTTAGCCTTTGGTGCTCTTCCTTTGTAACTAATAAAACTCTGAAGTAGTTTTTTAGAACACTCTCAACTTCTTGTTTTGATAATGGATTCATATCCATGAGCATATTTACAATTTCCATTTGCGGCACGACATGCTCTACATCACAGTTAATTAACTCCATTCCGACTGCAGCTTTTGAACGGGGTATATTTTTCTTCTGAAACTGGCCATGCAGTCTCATAGTTTTATTTTGCCAGTATTGATGAAGGGCTGTTTTTAAATTCCGACAGCATTCATTCCTAGTGAAGCCATAATTCTCTGCTTCTTTGGCCTGCTCAATTGCAAAAACGATGAAATCTAAGTTATCTGGCATGTTCTTTTTATACGGCTAAGATTTTGATACTGAGCATGCGTGTTTTTGCTCAGCGGGTCGAAAGAATGATTCAGCATAAGTGTCTGAAATATATCTATCTTTCAATATCACAGTCTTTTCTCCTCCGTGAAAAACGAGCATACACGTTTGTATGAAGCGCTGTGCGTAGTATCACCCAGCGGCCGTTCCTTAATCCCTTGATCTAGCGCCAGTTTTTCGGGAGCTACCGCTTAAAAATGAGCACATTCAGGTTGAAAACGAGCAACTAGACCAATCTGCACTCAATATACTGTATGAAATTACAGAGAAACGAGGTGTTTTGTCCACACGGCATCGACGGCTTTGGCTCAGAGGTAGACCTTGCGCTACGCAGTCTTTTTTGCGTGGAGGGCAGTTTGCGTACAACTGCTTGATGAGGGCTATCTTCGGAGTAGACCTGGCGTGTAGGTACCCGATAACGGTGCGGATACCTGTTCAGTTATTTCCCTTGTGGCACGGATTACCGTACCGCCTCGAAGCTGCAACTCCATCGCGTGTAGCGGGCGGCAGAGCCGTATGCCAAAGCCCGGAGCAATAAAGCCTGGTTAATAGCTTCTTGAGAAATATTGTGACAGCACTATCTGATCGCTGCAGTGGCAAAGAGGTCTGTGGCTGAAAGGACAGGGGGCGGTGATCGATATTCCCAAGTGCTCGATAAGGCAGCCAGGCATATCAATGACGTAGTGCTGGCTCTGTTCAAAGACGCCCCTGCCGCCGAAGGCGCCGGGTTACCGACCAGCGGTAAATATGGCTGGCCAGCGGCCTTATCAAGGGCAAACCCATAAGCCAGCCGAGTAAACGGTAGCGGGGAATGCGGGCCATCAACACCTGATAGGCATCGAGCTCAGAGAGGATGCGACCATCGGCGGAACAGATGTGCAGCTCGGTCAGCGCTTTGCGCGGGTCGATACCCAGCGCGACGAGCTCCGGGTCACGACCGGTGATATCGAACCACTGCACATCTTTGGCCGCATCGGGATCGAGTCTCTCATAGCTCTGCCGATCTCGAATGCAGCGTGGGCAGGCGCCATCATAAAACACGGTAATTTTGTGGTCTGAATCTGCCATAGCTTTTAACAACGTAGTTTCAGTGCAGTCCAGTGCGCCGTGATCGCCCGCATCGCACTGATGAAGGTGATGTTTAAGAGAGAAGTCGCCGGCATCCAGTCTGAAAAACTGTACACTTCACTTCCCTGATATCGGCGTTCTGATTTTGATCGAACAGGTTGTACCCGCAAGGAAGGTATATGGCTAAGTTTCTTCACACCTCTGATTGGCATATTGGCCGTTTATTCCAGAATATTTCGCTTCTCGATGACCAGTTGCATGTATTAAAGCAGATCCATCGCTATGCGGCGGAACATCAGGTCGATGCCCTGGTGGTTGCCGGCGATATCTATGACCGTTCCGTGCCACCGGCGGATGCCGTGGATGCACTGAATGCCTTTCTTGCGCGTTTCACTGAAGAGCTTTCCATTCCGGTGATTATGATCTCCGGTAACCATGACAGCGCGAAACGGCTGCGTTTTGGCGCCCAGTTCATGTCCGGCGCGGGTGTGCATATCCTTGGCGATATCCGCAAGGTCGCCACACCGGTCGAGGTGCAGACACAAACCGGCGCGATCCAGTTTTTCGGTATTCCATACCACGATCCGGTGGAGGTGAGGGAAGCGTTCGACGTGGAGGTGAAAACCTACGACGAGGCGCATACCCATCTGGCCGAGCTGGCAGCGCAGGCGCGCAGCGCCGATGTTCCCGCCGTATTGATCAGCCACTGTTTTATCGATGGTGCCGAGGAGAGCGACTCTGAGCGTCGTCTCTCCATTGGCGGCGCGGACCGGGTTTCCTATCAGTCGCTTCAAAGCTTTGATTACGTGGCCCTGGGCCATCTGCACGCGCCGCAATACAAGGGGGCGGAGCATATCCGCTATAGCGGCTCGCTGCTGAAGTACTCCTTCTCTGAACATAAACAGCGCAAGGGCGTGACCCTGGTGGAGATCGGCGAGCAGGGCACCTCCTGGGAACATCTGCCGCTGATCCCCCGACGCGATATGCGCGTGATCGAAGGGACGCTTGCAGAGCTGGTTGAGCAGGGGCGCAGTGATCCTCACGCCGATGACTACATTCTTGCTCGCCTGACCGACAAACAGGATCTGCTTGAGCCCATGGCGCAGCTGCGCCAGGTGTATCCGAATACGCTGGAGCTGGAGCGCACTCAGTTCAGCGTCTCCCACGGCAGCCAATTGGTGGCTGATGTCAGTGCCAAACGCAGTGAAGACCTGGTGTTCAAGGACTTCTTCACCCAGGTGATGGGCGATGAGCTGACCGAGGAGCAGAACAAGCTGCTGCTGGAGGTGATCAATGAAGCCCAGGCCGCCATGGAAGGACAGGAATGAAACTGCACCAGTTAACATTGACCGCCTTTGGCCCGTTCGCCGGCAAGGAACAGATCGATTTTGCCCGGCTCGGCAACAACCCGCTGTTCCTGATCGACGGTCCCACGGGTGCCGGTAAGTCCTCCATTCTGCACGCGGTCTGCTACGCGCTGTATGGCGAAACCACCGATTCCGAGCGCAAGGAGCTGGGTATCCGCTGCGACTACGCCGAGCCCGAGACGCTGACCGAGATCGAACTTGAATTCAGCATCCGCGGCCAGCGCTACCGTATCCATCGTGTGCCAACGCAGATGCGCCCGGCCAAACGTGGCGGTGGTGAGACCGAGCAGAAAGCTACCGCACATCTGCTGCGTATCGCCGACGACGGCAGCGAAGAGACCCTGGTACCGAAAAAGAAAACCGATGCCGATGTTCGCATTAAAGAGATTCTTGGCCTGACGGCGGACCAGTTCCGTCAGGTGATGGTGCTGCCCCAGGGCAAATTCCGCGAGTTGCTGCTGGCCAAGTCCGACGATCGTCAGGCGATCCTGTCGACCCTGTTCCAGACCGAGATCTACCAGCGCATCGAACAGCTGCTGAAAGATCGTGCAGGGGATATCGAGCGCCAGCACAAGAAGTTCGAAGACAGCAAAACCGAAGCGCTGCTGGAGCTGCATCTGGAGGATGTGGACGCGCTGATCGAGGCGATTGCCACTGCGGGCGAAACCGTTGCGGCGAAGAATCAGGTCAAGTCCGACGCTTACACCCTCAAGAGCGTGCAAGAGCAGAAGCTGAAATCGGCTGAAACGCTGACAAAGAGCTTTGAACAGCAAAGGCTCAAGCAGCAGGAGCTGGCTGAGCGTCAGTCGCGTAAACCCGCCGTTGATAATGCGCGCGACAAACTTCGCCGCGCGGAAAAAGCGGCTGCCATAGCACCGGAGTGGAAGGCGTTACGGGTACTGGATCAGCAGATTCAGAAGCGACAGGAAGAGCACGAGCGAGCGGCAGTTACCGCCCAGCAGGCCTCAGCCGAAGCGGTATCAGCCACAGAACATCTCAAAGCCACAGAAGAGAGCTACAAACAGCGTGATGGGTTAAAAACGACAGAGGTGCGCCTGACTGGCTATCAAAAGGTGCTGGCCGGCTATGAATCCCTGAGGGATGAGGTGCGTAAGGCAAACGCAGCCCAGGCTAGTGCCGCCGCCAGAATGAGCGAGCTCGAGCAGGGTATTGCAAGGTTCGACGAGTCGTTGAAAGAGCGCAATGCCGAGATTGAAACGCTCACCGGGCAGGTCGGCCAGAAGGCCGAGCTTACCGAGCAGTTGCTGAGTGCCAGGCGCCGTTGGGAGCTGGCCGTCAAACTCGATGGCGCTCTGGCTGAGCAAACCAGGCGTGAGCAGGCGGTTACCGAGGCTCAGGCGGCGCTGGATCAGGCGAACAGGGCGCATCAACAAGCCAGCACCCAGGCGGATCGTCTGGAGATGATCTGGTTTGCCAACCAGGCGGCCGTACTGGCAAGAAAGCTGGAACTGGACCATCCCTGTCCGGTTTGCGGCAGCCTGGAACACCCCAATCCCGCGCAGTTTGCGGACGATTCCGCGCAGGTTGATCAGGATGCGGTCGAACAGGCCCGAGCCATCGCCAGTGCTCGTCTGACCGACCGTCACACTGCCGAGACGCGCGTGGCTGAGCAGCAAAGTGCCGTGCAGAACCAGCAGCAGTTGATAGCGGAGCTCCGGAATGAGCTGGAAGTCGATCTGTTCTTTTCGGCAGAAGCGTTGAAGGATGAGTATGCGCGGCTCGAGCAACAGCTCAATCAGATCGGTGCCTGCGAACAGAGACTGGATTCGCTTAAAGCTATACACAAATCGGAGGAGTCCAAGCGTGAGCTCCTCCAGGTTGAGCAAACGGAACTCAACAGGACGCTGCCGAAGCTGTCTGGCGATAAAGCCGCGTCCGAGAGTCGCCTGATCTCCGCCGAAAACGAACTGCCGGAGAACTATCGCAGCCTGAATGCGCTGAGTACGGCGATTCGCGATACTCAGCTGGCTATCGAGAAACTGGAGCAGGCCTATCAGGCGGCGCAGAAGCGCCATTCAGAAGCATCCAACCGTTTAACGGCGGCAAACTCGGCACTGGATTCGCTGACGCGACAGCTCGATGAGCTACAGGGCAACCGGGCGGGGCAACTCAAAGCCTGGCAGAACGCTCTGTCCGAGAGTGAATTTGAATCCCTGTCTGACTTTGAAGCTAGCCTGATGGACGAGGCCTCGGCCGAGACGTTGCGCGCCCGCATCGTCCAGTACGACGAAACGGTGAAGACACTGCAGGCGCAGCTGGCATTGATGGCAGAGCAGCTGAAAGATCAGCCGCCGCCGGAGCTTGAAACGCTGCAAGAGCGCTATCAGGTGGCGGAAAGCGCCTATCAGCAGGCCGAGCATAGCTGGGCCGAGGCCCAACAGCAGAAAGCACTGTTTGAGCGAACCTTGGTGAAGATCCGTTCACTGGAGGAGCAGCAGCAAGCGGTGAAGCAGCAGTACGAAGTGGTCGGCAAAATGGCGAAAGCAGCCTCAGGCAGAGGGGAAGTACGCGTCAGCCTGGAGCGCTTCGTGCTCGGCAACCTGCTGGGCTCGGTACTCAGCGTGGCCAGCCAGCGCCTCTATACCATGAGCAAGGGGCAATACCGCCTGGTGCGCCAGAACGAGACCGAGCAGAAGCGCAATGTTACCGCAGGTCTCGACCTGGCCATCGACGACGCCTACAGCGGCAAGGCGCGCCCGGTGGCGACCCTGTCCGGGGGGGAGTCGTTCATGGCCTCGTTGTCATTGGCACTGGCGCTCTCTGAAGTGGTGCAGCAGCGCTCCGGCGGTATCCAGCTGGATACACTGTTTATCGACGAAGGCTTCGGTAGCCTCGACCAGGATTCCCTGCAACTGGCCATCGATATGCTGGTGGAACTCCAGGCCACCGGCCGCACCATCGGTATTATCTCCCACGTCTCTGAGTTGAAGGAGCAGATGCCGCTGCGAATCGATGTGAAGAGCGGGCGGAACGGCAGCTACGTTTTGATGAGCCAGGCTTGATGACCTAAGCGGTGAAATACCAGCCGCCTCTATCGGTATTCGGAACAGGGCGCCTCAAGACTCCGTTTAAGGTATAGAGGCGCTGTGCCCTAAAAAGTCATCATTGAGCGAGTGGGCTCCGCGATACCTGATTGAGTAAATCTTTGCTCAAAATCCTGCGTGCATCGTTATTAATGGGCAGATATTTGCACAATACCCCCTGGAGCCCAAACCCGCTCTGCCACTGCCTGGCGGCAGGTTACAGGTGGCCATGCTGAAAGAGTGACGTGCAGGCATGCAGGGGTAGCGGAGATGCCGCTTCGGCTCCTTGAGTGATCAGCGGTAACTGACCGATTTGAAGCCCAGCGCTGAACGCTTATCGGCCAGCACAGTGATCAGCTTTCTGATAATCGCTTCCATGGAACTTCCCGGCGGAAAAACCGCATCGACGCCCATCGCGGTGAGGGCCGGGATATCCTGATCGGGAATAATACCGCCAACAAACACGCCCAGTCGGTCGCAGGATTGCGGCCCAAGTGTATTGAGCAGCTGCTCTACCAGCGGCAGGTGAGCGCCGGATAGCAGCGAGATACCCAGGGCATCGTAGGGGGCTGAATCGAGCATGCGCTGCACCTGCTCTGGCGTGCTGAATAGTGCACTGATATCCACGTCAAAACCTGCATCCTTGAGCCCTGAGGCAACCAGGCGAACGCCACGGTCGTGGCCATCGAGCCCCAGTTTTACCAGCAGGGCGCGGGGCGCTCGGCCCAACAGTTGGTGGTAGGCATCAACCTCCCGGCGGACGCTGCGCCACTGGGTATCCTGGCGACGCTCCAAGCCATAGCGGCCGGCGAGGTAATGCGCATCTGCCTGATGGCGACGCATCTGTTTCAGCAGGGCCTGGGTGCACTCGCCAAGCGTGGCGCGGGCGCGGATCGCCTCAATGGTGAATGCCAGCAGGTTGGCCGTTGGCGAAGCGGCGGCCGTGGTAAGATCGGCCAGCGCCGCTTCTACCCGCGAGGTGTCGCGCGTCTCTTTTAGCCGTTGCAGGCGCTGGCGCTGCTGATGCAGTACCTCGTCGGCATCGATAGCGCGCACAGGCGGGCGAGCCTCATCATCGCTGACAAAACGGTTAACGCCGATAATCGGCCGCTGGCCGTTGTCGATACGGCTCTGGGCTCTCAGTGCCTGGCCGTGGATCTGCTCGCTGACCCAGCCTGATTCCAGCGCGGCCAGAATGCCGCCCATGGCATCGATCTGGCGAAGGTAATCGCGCACTTTATCGGCCATCTGCTGGGTCAGGGATTCCATCATGTAGGAGCCGCCCCAGGGGTCGGCCACATCGCAGATGCCGGTTTCCTGTTGCAGAATCAGCTGGGTGTTACGTGCCAGGCGCGCGGAGTGCTCTGTCGGCAGTGACAGCGCTTCGTCGTAGGCGTTGGTGTGCAGCGACTGGGTGCCGCCAAAGACGCCGGCCATCGCTTCGATGGTAGTACGAATCAGGTTGTTGTGTGGCTCCTGCGCGGTCAATGACCAGCCGGAGGTCTGGCAGTGCATCTTCATCCGCTTGGCGCGATCCGATCTGGCGCCGCGATGTTCAACCTCTTCGCACCAGAGCAGGCGCGCCGCCCGCAGTTTGGCGATTTCATCAAAAAAGTTCATGCCAACGCCGAAGAAGAAGCTGAGCCGGTGGCAGAAATGATCCAGATCCAGACCCCGCGCGCTGATCGCATCCAGGTAGGCGCGGGCGTTCGCCAGTGTCAGTGCCAGCTCCAGCGCGGGTTCTGCTCCCGCTTCCTGAAAGTGATAACCGGAGATCGACATGCTGTTGAAGTTAGGCAGTGCGTGGCTCAGATAATCCACCACATCGGCGCAGATCCGCAGCGAAGGCTTGGGTGCAAAGATATAGGTGTTGCGCACCATGAACTCTTTGAGAATATCGTTCTGAATGGTGCCGCGCAGCTGCTCGCGGGCCACGCCGCTCTCTTCGCCGGCGACGATAAACGCGGCCATGATCGGCAGTACCGCACCGTTCATGGTCATCGACACCGACACACGGCTGAGGTCGATGCCAGCAAACAGTCGCTTCATATCCTCAACGCTGTCGATCGCTACACCGGTGCGCGCCACATCGGCCTGGGCGGCGGGGTGGTCGGAATCAAAGCCCAGGTGCGTTGCCAGGTCAAAAGCGACGGATAGCCCCTGACCACCCTCAGCCAGCGTCTGCTTGAATGCGGCGTTGGAGGCTTCAGCATTGGCAAAGCCGGTGTACTGGCGAATCGTCCAGGGCTTGTGCCGATACATCTGCGTAAACGGACCGCGCAGAAATGGCGCTTCGCCCGGGCGACTGTGTTGATACTCCAGATGGCGAATATCATCGGCACTGTAAAAAGGTTTGCGCTCTACCATGCTCACCCCCGGTTGGCCCAGCGATATTCCGCGCCGTTCAGGCGCTGTTTACGGGTCAGGATATCGGCGATCTTCTGACCGTCTGAGTCCCGGCGCACGCTGAGCCAGTGCAGCAGCGTGCGTTCATCGGATTTCAGCGTGGCGAAGCTCAGGTGCAGCGCATCGCCGATATTGATATTGCCGTAGTAGTTCAACTGCCGGTCGGCGATCTGCCACAGCTGGCGATTGCGATTCCAGCTCCACTCGGCGCGGTCGGCAGCGGCCTGGAAATTGGCGAAGTAGAGAAAGTCTGCGCCGTTAAAATCGTTATGGGGGCAGGGGTGGTGAATGATACCGGGCAGCTTGGCGCAGGTGTCGGGCCTGAGTTCCAGCCACTCCTGCCAGTGTTCGTTGCGAAAGGCTTTGGCGGAGTCCGCCAGCCTGATCGCTTGCGCGTTCAGTGTCAGTCGTGCATCGCTGGCTGAGTCAGTCGAAGTCTCAGTGGCCAGCTCGGTACGCACTACACTCTGGTTGTTGCCCGCTTCCCGCCGGCTCACCTGGGTCGAGAGCATCTCCACCCGCGCACAGGTTTGGCCATTGCAGAGCAGTTGATGGCTGCTGAAGAAACGCGCCCGGCCGATGGGGATCAGGCGGGTTTCGATGCAGAACTGATCGTTTTCGTTGATCAGCTGCAAACGGGCATCATCCAGCTTTACCGCCACAAAGGCGGCATAAACCGGTGAGCCATCCGGCGCCCTGAAATCCGGCAGGGTTTCGCCGAACTGCTTTGCCAGCACGAACCAATGCTGATTGCCGCACTCCTTGAGCAGCCAGTTCTCACTCAAGCCGCACAGGGACAGGTTGGGCATGCCGGCGATAAATTGCGCGTTACAGCTGATCATCGCGTCATCTCTCCATTCAGGCCGTGACGGCGTCCTTGGCGTTAGCGCCACTTTTCACCTGCGCCTGATAGCGCTCGATCTGATGGGCCAGATGTTCTGCGTCTTGGCGTACGCCGGAGAAGCGCCCGGAGCCCCAGGTGTGCAACCAGGGCAGGCCGATAAAGTAGAGGCCCGGTTGCTGGGTGACGCCGCGCTCATGCTTGGGATGGCCCTGGCCATTGAACACGGCGGCATCCAGCCAGGCGAAATCGGGACGGAAACCGATGCACCAGAGAATACTGGTGATGCCCGAGTCAGCCAGGTTAAGCGAGGTACGCTCCTGTTGCAGCTCCCACACCGGGGTGTAAATGGAGGGACCTTCCTCGGTTTCGATGCCCTGTTTTTCGATCCAGGCATCAATGCGGGCGTTGATGTTGTTGAGGGTGGCGTCCGCCTTGTTCAGGTTGTCCGCTAGGTTGGGCTGGAAGATCAGGTTTTCACCATCAAACTCGCTCATCAGGCCGTAGAGCTCCATCCCTTCCTTGGCGAATTCACGCAGGTCGATATCGCGACCGCCATCACGGCCGGTGACGTAGTGGTTGGTGTTGTTGCGAACGTTCTTGCCCAGCGGATGTTCGTTGACGGATATCTGGTAGTAACCCATGTCGTCCAGCCACTCCACCACATCCTTGCCACGGTAGAAGCGTGAGACGCGCGGCGCATTGCCGGTGGCGAGGAACACCTTGCGCCCGGACAGGTGCAGATCTTCGGCGATCTGCGCGCCCGACTGGCCTGAGCCCACCACCAACACGGCACCTTCGGGGAACTGGTCGGCGTTCTTGTACTGCGCCGAGTGCATCTGAAACACCGCTTGCGGCACCCGTTCCGCCATCCGCGGAATCACCGGAATGTGGTAGCCACCGGAGGCGACCACAACCTGGTCGGCACTGAAGTCGCCGTGCGAAGTACAGAGCTGGTACACGCCGTCAGCGTCGGTCTCAACGCTATTGACGCTCACGCCTTCACGCACCGGGGCGTTCACCTTCGCGGCAAAGCGCTCCAGGTAGCCGATGGTTTCATCGCGGGTCATAAACCCTTTGGGGTCATCGCCATCATAGGGGTGGCCGGGCAGGTCGCACTGCCAGTTGGGCGTTACCAGGGTGAAGGCGTCCCAGCGCTCGTTTTTCCAGCCATGCATCAGGGTGTTCTTCTCAAGCACGAGGTGGTCAATCTGCAACTGCTTAAGGAAGTAGCTGATCGACAGGCCCGCCTGGCCTGCGCCGATAACAATAACGGGGTAGTGCGGTTTGGTTGTTTGCTCGTTACTCATGTGGGTATCCATTGTCTTTACTGAGTCTTTATCGGTTGTCGGTTCAGGAGATGTGGGTGATCTCAATCTCGGGGTGCTCGCTGGCTTCAAAACGCGCGGCTTTTGCCTTGATGACAGCCAGCTGGTCCATGGAGCTGGAGCAGGCGTAGCCAAATTTCTGCTCGACGCGCTGGCTGGCGGAATCGAGCGCCACCTCGGCTTTGCTGACGAACTCGGCCAGTGGCATTGTGTCACCCGTCTTGAAGTGGTCGCGCACCACGGTCGAGGGGGAGTAGCAGCTGTCTTCGCTGCCGTCGGGCCAGCGGACGTTGAAGTTAATTGCGGGCATTTTTACTTCTCCATCAATGTCTTAGGGGCATATTCAAAGGTATTGTTTAAGGCATTGTTTAAAGGCGTCGTCAGGGCGCTGAGGCCGTGTCGCTCTCCGGGCGAAACCCCATCAGCGGTTGGCTGCCAAGGTCGCGCACCTGCACCTTTTGCGCGTCATGCCTCACCCAAAGCTGTTTGTCATCGGTGATTGTGCCGATGGCTGAGGCGCTGATATCACGGCTGTGGAATAGCCCCAGCAGCGCTGGCAGTGACGCCTGATCTGTCGTCAGCAGGTAGCCAAAGCTTGGGAAAGCGCAGAGCCAATCAGCCCAGCTGACGCCTTGTGGTTTTTCAATCGCATCCAGCTCGATGCGCGCGCCCACGCCAGAGCTCTCCAGCAGCATCAGCGCGGTGCCGATCAGCCCCGCCTGGCTGATATCCTTGGCGGCGCTGGCAAGCCCTCGCTCGGCGATTTCGGGTAGTAGTGCGATATCACCGCGCAGGCGTTGGGCCGGTGCCTGCGTGGCGGCGTTCCAGTTGAGGTAGGGCGCACGGAAAGCGCCCCGATGGTCGATGGCGGCGACCAGCACCTGCCCGGGTTGTGCCGCAAACGCACTGAGCAGCTGTTTCGCCTGGCCGAGAATAGAAACGGCCAGTTGCGCTTGATTGGCGCGCAGGTTGGTGTGGCCGCCGATAATCGGTACGCCGAATGTTTCGGCGGCGGCACTCATGCCGGCGAAAATCTGCTGGGCGTGATCGATATCGTGATTCCAAAGCGCGTTGACCACCGCCAACGGCCGCCCGCCCATGGCGGCGATATCGCTGATATTGACCATCACGCCACACCAGCCGGCAAACCAGGGGTCCTGTTCAACAAAGGCGTTCAGAAACCCCTCCATCGCCAACAGTGAGTAACCCTCGGGGCCGGGAATCGCCGCTGCGTCATCGCCGTTGGGGTGCCAGCCTTGCGGCAGCGGTGGCAGTTGTGGAGCCAGCCGGGCGATATCCTCTTTATGGGCGATGCCGGCGTACTGGCTCACCTGTGCCATCAGCGTGCGCAGCTCCATGCTCATGCCTCTGTCTCCAGGGCGCGGGTCAGCTCAAGCAGTCCCGGTGCAATCTCCGCCGTTGAGCGGCGGTTACGAGCGCGCAGTACAAAACCGCCAAAGGGGGTGTGGCAGGGCGGATAGTGGCTGAGGTCCGCCTGCATGATGACGTGGGGCAGGTCACGCACGCTCTCTTCGCCGATGCGCGCCCAGTGCAGGCGACGGAACAGGGTTTCGTTCTGCGACTGCACCCGGGCCAGAAAGCAGCGACAACCCAGTGCATGGGCACTGGACACCGCCAGCTTGATCAGCGTGGCCCCGAGATAGCCCTGGGTACGAAACGCCGGATCAACCGCCAGGCGTGAGCCGTACCAGATTCCCGGCTCCTCCTCATGGATGCGCACGGTGCCCACCACCTGCTCATGCCAGCCACCGTGACCGCCAAGCGCTACCAGCAGTTGTGCCGATTGATCGGTGAGATCCCGGTCGTCCTGCTCAAACAGCGACTGCTCGTCGCAGAACACGCGTCGGCGCAAGGCGTAGGCCTCGTTGGCCTCCCAATCGAGGCTGGCCCATTTAATGGTGTATTCGGAGTAGGCCGGATGGCGGTTTTTACTGGTCATAGCGAAACCCTCACACTCAGTGTTCGTACTCGGACAGGGTGGAGCAGGCACCGCAGCGGCCGCAGCCCGCCTTGATATCGCTGGAGCGCATGCTCGCCCGCTGCAGGCGTTTGCCCAGAGGCGCCAGGATCGACTCCATAAACTCGCTGCCGGGCGGTGTCAGATCTTCCAGCGGCGTACCGGTGATCGGCACGAACGGCACCACGAAGGGGTAAACGCCGATCTCGATCAGCTGCTCGCAGATCTCAAGAATCGCCTCCTTGCTATCCCCAAGGCCCGCCAGGATGTAGGTGCTGACCTGGCCACGACCAAAGACTGCAACCGCATCGCGAAAGGCCAGCAGATACTCCTCGATGGAAACCTCCGCCTTACCCGGCATCAGCTCCTTGCGCAGCTCAGGGGTTACCACCTCCAGATGCATACCGAGGGTGTCGATACCGGCATCCTTCATGCGCTGATACCAGATGGGATCATTGGGCGGTTCGCACTGGGCCTGCAGTGGCAGATCCACCGCCGCGCGGATCGCCTGCGCACTCTCGCAGAGAATGGCGGCACCACGATCTGCGGTCGCAGGCGTCCCGGTGGTCATCACCATGTGCTGCACGCCATCGAGTTCAACCGCGGCTTTTGCCACTTCAGCCAGTTGCTGCGGTGTTTTACGGGCGATGGTGCGACCCGCCTGCAGCGACTGACCGATCGAGCAGAACTTGCATGCCTTGCGCCGGCTCTCATAGCGGATACAGGTTTGCAGCACGGTGGTGGCGAGCACGTCCTTGCTGTGCAGCGTGGCTATCTGCGAGTAGGGGGTGCCATCCTCGGTGCTGAGATCGTAAAAACGCGGTGTCTCGGCAAAGGTGATATCCGCCAGCGGAATCGCATTCTCGACCAGCCGGTGACCGCTCTCGTCGGACTCCACTGCAAAAGGGGAGCGCCAGGCCGACTGGGTATAGATCGGTACCATCAGTGTGGTGCCATCGATGGTCACCGCCTGATGATCGGAAGGGCCGGCACCGCCACGGCGGCTAACGTGGTCCTGATCGACACTGTTCAGGCGCAGACCCCGTGTCTGCAGCTCAGTAATCAAATGCTGGCGCTGGGTTGACTTGCTTGGGCTCATCATCGGCTCCTTGGAGGCTTTCATCCGCAGTGGGGGCAAGTGGACGGCTATAGCGGGCGGGCTCGTCGTTGATCGCCAGGCTCAGCAGTTCAGGGCGCGCGTAGTGGCCAACGGAATCCATCATCCGTTTGCGCTTGGTAATGAGGCTGAAATCGAGATCGGCAATCACCAGCCCTTCACCCTCGGTCAGCGGCGTCGCCAGGTGCTTACCCTCCGGCGAGATAATGGCTGTGTTGCAGCCGTCGCGCAGGGCTTGCTGCAGCTTCTCGTCAGGGGTGATCGACTCGATCTGCTCGTCATGCAGCCAGCCGGTGGAGTTGACCACGAAACAGCCGGACTCCAGTGCGTGGTGGCGAATGGTCGCTTCGATCTGATCGGCAAACACGGGGCCGACCAGTGAGCCGGGGAACTGGCTGCAATGGATCTGCTCATGCTGGGTCATCAGTGCATAGCGGGCCAGCGGGTTGTAGTGCTCCCAACAGGCCAGTGCACCGACCCTGCCGACGGCGGTATCGGCAACCTTGAGGCCCGCGGCGTCGCCCTGGCCCCAGATCATTCGCTCATGGTAGGTGGGCGTGATCTTGCGGCGCTTAAGCAGCAGTTTGCCGTCAGCGTTAAAGATCAGCTGGGTGTTGTAGAGGCTGCCGTGATCACGTTCGTTCACGCCAAGCACGACCACCATGGCGTGCTTGTGGGCACGCTCGGCTACCGCGTCGGTGATAGGCCCCGGCACCACAACCGCTTCTTCATACAGACGCAGGTGCTCGGCGCCGCAGGCCACGGCGGGGTATACAAAAGAGAAGTAGGGATAGTAGGGGACAAAGGTCTCCGGAAAGACGATCAATTCGACGCCTTTCGCGGCCGCTTCATCCATTGCATTCAGTACATTGGCCAGCGTGCCGTTCGCGCTCCGAAGATCCGGAGCAATCTGAACGGCAGCGGCCCGTACCACTTTAGAGGTGGTCATGGCCGCTACGCTCCTTACAGGGTCCAGGTATCGAGGATGACCGCGTTGTCGCGCATGTGCAGGAGTTTCAGGTCCATCACATCCAGCGGATTGATCGGGCGGATCCCCTCAACCAGAGACGGCTCGCCGTGGCCATAGAGCGCCTGCAGGGCAAAGCGGCAGGCGTACACCTTGCCGCCTTCCGCCATGAACTTCTTCAGCTGGTTGGCGTAGTTCTGATGACCCGGGAACGCTTCATCACCGATGGTGGGGAAGCCACGCTGCAGACCCAGGGTAACGCCGGGTCCGTAAAGCAGAATGGAAGTCTCGTAGCCTTTGCGCTGCAGGCGGGTAGCCTGAAGCATGTTGACCAGGCCGATGGAGCCTTCAAAGGCAACGGTATGGAAGGTCACCAGCGCTTTTTCGCCAGGTTTCGCCTGAACATCTTCAAACACTTTCTCTTCGTAATCGACGAAGAAATCACCGGCTTTGTGCTGTGGCTGGGTTACGGTTGGCATAGTCTGTTACTCCATCTTTTTTGTCTTGAGTTGAACCAAAAGCAAAGTCGCGTTTGATTTGGTGCAATCAGGATGGAGCAATCGATATGCCAATTGATTTGGGTATGATTGCAATCAATATGCAATCAATGATTGGTGTCTAACTCAAAAATCGGATAAAAAATTCAGATGCATGCGTTTTGTATATTATGCATATTTTCTAATTTAACTGACTGATTGTGCAGTATTAGTGCGTTAAGTCTCTATATGCTCTCTGTTGGGGCGCTCTATCCAATCAATTGGTTATTGTCGGTAGATATTTTCGATATAACAAATGGAGTAGAATGCCTGGTTGCAACTATCCGATTTATATAAAGAGTTGATTGCATTAATGAGTACACACGAGCTTCAGCGTTGGCGCCATCGGTTGGAATCAGAGAAAGGGACGCCTGCTTATCGCCTGATTGCCGATCTGATAGAAGAAGACGTCGATAGCGGTCGTCTTCAAGCAAGGGACCGGCTGCCCACCCTGCGTGATCTGGCCTCGGCAGTCGGTATCAACTACACCACGGCGGCGCGAGCCTACAACGAAGCTCGGGCACGGGGATTGATCGACTCTCATCCCGGCTCTGGCACCTTTGTGAAGGGAAGGACAGTTAGCGTTCAGCCCAGCCGAGGTGACTATGAGATGACCATGAACCTGATGATCGAGCCGTCGATTCCGACGCTGGTGGAGCAGGTGCGTGACAGCGCGATTTCGGTGATGGCGCAACATGATCTGTACTCCATGCTGCGCTATCAGGCGTTTGGCGGCTCTCCACGTTCGAAAGAGGCGGCGCTTAAATGGCTGGATCAGCGACTGAGTCGTGCGGTGCCTGAGCAGGTGCTGGTCTGCCCCGGTATTCACAGCGCGCTGGTGGGGCTACTCACTAAACTGGTCGATCCCGGTAAGCTGGTATGCGTCGAAAGCCTGGCCTATCCCGGCATTAAAGCGATCGCGGCGCAGCTGGGGCTGACCCTGCACTCACTGGAGCGCGATGCCGATGGCCCGCTGGTGCGCCCGTTTGAGGAGGTGTGCAAGCAGGGTAACGTCGCCGTGCTGTATCTGAACCCGACCATTCAAAACCCGACCACCACGACGATTCCTCAGAGCCGCCGCGAGGCGCTGGCAGATGTGGCGCTGCGCTACAGCATTCCGATCATTGAAGATGATGCCTATACCTTGCTGAGCGAAGAACCGGTGACCCCGATCGCCGATCTGGCGCCGGAGCTGACCTACTACATCATGGGTACGGCGAAGTGCTTTGGGCCTGGGCTGCGCTCTGCGTTTGTGCATGCACCTTCGCGCCGTCAGGCGCAGCGCTTTGCCGGCGCCATGCGCGCGCTCTATGTGATGTCGAGCCCGCTGGTGGATGAGCTGGTGAGCAGCTGGATTCTGGATGGTACCGCGGAGGCGATGCGCAAGGCGATCCGCAACGAAGCGATCGCACGGCTGAAACTGGCCGAACAATACCTGGGGCGCCAGCGTATCGCCTCGGCCAAAGGGGCCTTTCATCTCTGGCTGAAACTGCCGAAGGCATCGAACTGGAACCCCTCGGAACTGGCCGTTCAATTGCGGGGTCACGGCGTCAGTGCGGTATCGAGCGCAGCATTCAGCACCGATAACAACCCGCCGGACGCACTGCGGCTATGCTTTGGTGGTCCGATCAGTCGCGACATATGGGAAGAGGGGCTACAGCATGTGGCCGACCTTATCGATCAGCCCGCCTACCTGTCATCACTGACAACCTGAACCGGAGCGCCTGATGAAACAGTACCTGGATTTATGTCGACGCATCATCGATGAAGGCGAATGGGTGACCAATCAGCGCACCGGCAAGCGCTGTCTGACACTGATTAACGCGGATCTCAGCTATAACGTAGCCGCCAATGAGCTGCCGCTGATCACGACCCGTAAAAGCTACTGGAAAGCGGCCATCGCAGAGCTGCTCGGTTATATCCGCGGTTATGACAATGCCGCCGACTTTCGCAAGCTGGGTACCAAAACCTGGGATGCCAATTCCAACGAGAATGCCGACTGGCTGGCGAACCCCTGCCGTAAAGGGGCGGACGATATGGGGCGGGTTTATGGTGTTCAGGGGCGTCACTGGCGCACGCCTGAGGGAAAAGAGGTCGACCAGCTGGCCAAGCTGGTAGGTAATCTGAAACGGGGCATAGACGACCGTGGCGAGATCCTGAGCTTCTATAACCCCGGTGAGTTTCATCTCGGTTGCCTGCGACCCTGCATGCACACCCATACCTTCTCGCTACTCGGCGACACGCTTTATCTGACCTCCTATCAGCGCTCCTGCGATGTGCCGCTGGGTCTGAACTTCAATCAGGTGCAGGTGTTTGCGCTGTTGCGACTGATCGCGCAGATCACCGGCCATAAGCCGGGTACCGCCTTTCACAAGATCGTCAATGCGCATATCTATGAGGACCAGCTGGAGTTGCTGCGCGATGTGCAGCTCAAACGGGAACCCTTCCCGCTACCCAGCCTCGAGATCAATCCGGATATCCGCACCCTGGATGATCTCGAAAACTGGGTCACCCTCGACGATTTCAAGGTCGAGGGTTACCAGAGTCATCCGCCGATCGCTTATCCGTTTTCGGTTTAAACCTCAGGCCGAAGGGATCAGGGCCCGCAGTATCAGTGCCGCCAGATAGGTGACACTGACACTGGCGCTCCAGATCGCAACCAGCCACAGCAGTTGATGCAGGTTTTTTGATTTCAGCATGCAGTAATACCCATCAGTGATACGCGTCTTCAGCGCTCACCTTGCCGCGGAACACATAATAGGACCAGGCGCTGTACATCAGGATGATCGGGATGATCACCAGCGCGCCGACCAGCGCAAATCCCTGGCTGGCAACGGGGGAGGAGGCTTCCCATATGTCGATGCCCGGAGGCCAGAAATTGAGGGCGGGTGGAATCACGTTGGGCCACAGGCTGATACCAAGACCGATAAACCCAAGCATCACCACCACCAGCGTCATCAGGAAGGGCGTCGCTTCGCCCTGTTTCACCGAGCACAGCAGCCACACGCAGGCGAGCAGCGTCACAATCGGCAGCGGCGCTAGCCAGTAGAGGTTGGGCAGACTAAACCAGCGCTCGGCGATTGCCGGATGTCCCAGCGGCGTCCAGATCGACACCACCAGCATAAACACCAGCAACATGATGACCAGCGGGTAGGTCAGGCGACGCATCAGGCTCTGCAACAGGCCGTCGGTTTTCATGATCAGCCAGGTACTGCCCAGCAGTGCATAGGTTGCCGATAGTGCGACACCGCAAAACAGCGAGAATGGGCTGATCCAGTCCCAGGCGGTGCCGGCAAACTGCCCATCCACAACGCGGATACCGTTGAGGTAACTACCGAGGGTGACCCCCTGAGAAAAGCTCGCCAGCAGGGAGCCGGCAAAAAACGCCTTGTTCCACAGATGGCGGCTGGCGTCGCTGGATTTAGCCCGCGCCTCAAACGCCACGCCGCGCAGTATCAGGCCGATCAACATAAACACAATGGGAAGATAGAGGGCGCTGAGCACCACCGCATAGGCCAGCGGGAACGCCGCCATCAATGCCGCGCCTCCCAGTACCAGCCAGGTTTCGTTGCCATCCCAGATGGGTGCCACGCTCGCCATCATGCGATCGCGATCTTTTTCGCCGTTAACAAAGGGGAAGAGTAGCCCCACGCCCAGGTCAAAGCCGTCGGCGATGACGTAGAGCATGACACCGACGAGGATGATGACGGCCCAGATAGCCGCAGTATCGATACCCATGGTTATTCTCCTTGCTCTGTGTTGGAAAGCGGCGCTTGGCGTACAGTCGACAGGGTGGTCTCAATGTTGTGATCCGGCCCTTGAGCGATCAGGCGCAGCATGTAACGAATGCCGGTACCAAAAATCAGCCCATAGACAATCACAAACAGCACCAGTGAGATTGTCAGCTCAAGCGCCTGATGGGGGCTTGCCGCATCCGCGGTTTTCAGCAGCCCATAAACCACCCAGGGTTGACGCCCCAGCTCCGTGGTAAACCAGCCGGCCAGCAGCGCAATCAGCCCCGTCGGCCCCATCAGCAGGGCAAAACGCAACAGTCTGCGGTTGCTAAACAGTGTCCGTCGCCACCAGGCCCAGACACCCCAAACACCCAGCAGCAGCATCAGCGTGCCAAGGCCCACCATGACGCGGAACGACCAGAACACAGCGGTAGCATTGGGGCGCTCGTCAGCGGGAAACTCCGATAACCCTTTGAAGGTTCCATCCCAGCTGTGGGTGAGGATCAAACTACCAAGATGCGGAATGCCGAAGGCAAAGTGAGTGGTTTCCGCCTCGTTATCCGGCCAGCCAAACAACAGTAGCGGTACCCCTTCGCCTGCGGACTCATTGCGCCAGTGCCCCTCCATGGCCGCCACCTTGGCGGGCTGGTGCTCCAGCGTATTGATACCGTGCGCATCGCCGGCGATGATCTGCAGTGGCGTAACAACCATCAGCATGCCGATCGCCATCATCAGCATGGTGCGAATCGCAGCGCTATCCCGTCCTTTCAACAGATGCCAGGCGGCACTCGCGCCCACCATCAAAGCGGTGCTAAGAAACGCCGCAAGGCCCATGTGCACCAGGCGATAGGGGAAGGAGGGGTTGAAGATGATTGCCAACCAATCGGTGGGGATCACTTTGCCATCCACAATCTCGTAGCCGGCCGGTGTCTGCATCCAGGAGTTGGACGCGAGAATCCATGTTGCGGAGATCAGCGTGCCAATGGCGACCATAAGGGTGGCGAAAAAGTGCAGCTTTTCGCCCACTTTACTCCAGCCAAACAGCATGACGCCGAGAAAGCCCGCTTCCAGAAAGAAAGCGGTGAGCACTTCATAGGTCAGCAATGGGCCGGTAATGCTACCGGCAAAGGCGGAGAATCCGCTCCAGTTAGTGCCAAACTCGTAGGCCATCACCAGGCCAGACACCACACCCATTCCGAAGTTAAGGGCAAAGATGCGACTCCAGAACTGGTACAGCTGCTTGAACACCGGATTACGGCTACGCAGCCAGCACCCCTCCAGCACCGCCAGATAACTGGCCAAGCCGATGGTGATCGCCGGGAAGATAATATGAAAGGACACGGTGAACCCAAACTGGATCCGCGCCAATAATAAAGCGGTTTCTTGCACGTGCGCTCCTAGGTCGATTAGATCGACTGGGTCAGGAAGGTTGTCTCTTTGGTGGCGTGAACCTGACGCCCCTGAAAATGGAAGGTGAGTGGGGATCTCGCTGGCAGGCTCTGTTGGTTGCACACCCGGAAAGGTAACCAGGTGGCGTTGTTTTCAGCGAGGTTGATCGCCTCGGGGCCAAACAGCTCAAACTGCCCCTCTCCCTGCACGGAGACACGAATCAGCGATTCGCCTGGGGCAAAACTTTCAACCTTGAGGCGGTAATGGTTGCAGACATGCTGCGCATCTAACTGGGTAAAGAGCGCGCCACGATCGCGGCGGATCTCCACCAGCAGATCGGTGGTACCGGTGAAACCGTAAACGACGGCGCTGCAGGCTGTGAGCATCACCGCAGCATATCCGGCCAGTCGCGGGCGCAGCAGCGGTGAGGGCTTCTGTTCAAGCTGGGCTTCGGAAGCAAAGCGGATCAGCCCGGTGGGGCGGTTCAGTTTGCTCATCACCGTATCGCAGGCGTCGATGCAGGCAGCGCAGTCGATGCAGGCCGCCTGCAGCCCGTCACGAATATCGATACCGGTGGGGCAGACCTGCACGCAAAGGCCGCAATCGATGCAGTCGCCACTGTTGGCATCGGCGTTGCGCCGGTTGGCGCGGGGCTCGCCGCGGACGGCATCGTAGCTGACCGTGCGGGTATCGCGGTCGAACATCACCCCCTGAAAACGGGAATAGGGGCAGGCGTGCAGGCAGATCTTCTCACGCACCAAGCCGGCATTGGCGTAGGTCAGCCCGGCCATGATCACCAGCCAGCCGGCAACGCCTGCGCCCATCTCAAGCTGCAAGACGCTCGCGACCAGTTCACGCATAGGTATGAAATAGCCGGTAAAGGTGAGCGCGGTTAAGGTGGCGAGAACTATCCAGAGCAGGTGCTTGGCGCTGCGGCGTAGCAATCGCTCTGCGTTCATTGCTTTGTTTTCGGCGCGAGCCCTGACGCTGGCGCGCCCCTCGGTCAGATCCTCGATACGGATAAACAGCCAGGTCCAGATACTCTGCGGACAGGCAAAGCCACACCAGACACGCCCCCAGGCGACGGCGAGAAAAAACAGCAGGCAGGCGCCGGCGATCATCAACCCGGCCAGCAATGGCAGGTCATGCCAGGAGAGCGCATTACCGAACAGGATCAGCTTGCGCTGCGCGAACGAGAACATCAGCCAGGGTTGCCCATCCACCTGTACCCATACCAGGCCAAAGAACAGAGCGAGCATCGGCCAGCTGCTGAGTCGGCGCAGATTCTGAAAGCGGCCTTTGGTAAGGCGGACGTGAAACTTGCCATCTCGGGCAAAGGGCGGCGTGTAATCTTGAACGACGGGTATCTTTTCCATTGCGGTTCATCCCCAGCTTTTTTAACTGGGCCCAGATTACGCTTGTGGGTTTAATAGGTTCAGGTATAAATAAATTAAACTTAATCGGTACAGATTAAGAGAAGCCACAAACTGGAAAGTAGAGAGCGAAATGGAATCTGAGTATCGCTACCAGCAACTGGAGAACTGGCTGCTGCAGGGGATTTTGGAGCAGCGCTGGCGCCTGGGAGAACGTCTGCCTTCGATTCGTACCCTGTGTCAGGAGCAGGGGCTGTCCAAGGCTACGGTGCAGCATGCGCTGCAACGGCTGGAGGCTCAGGGGCTGCTGGAGGCGCGTCCCAAGGCGGGCTATTTTGTCGCGCTCCAGCCTGACGGTGTAAAAAAGCCGCTAAGCCGCGCCCGTATCGAAGCGCCGCGCCCGGTCAGTGTCAGTGATCTACTGCTCGATATCATGCGGCGCAGTGCCGCGTTTGATCTGCTGCCGGATCTGCACAGTGGCGATCTGCCGCCCGGCATCGTGGCGCTGAACCGCTCCATCGGCCGTTCGCTGCGGCGTCAGAAGGGTGAAGACTATCAGTATTACGATGAACCGGCCGGGGATCGGCAGCTGCGCGAGCAGCTTGCGCTGCATGCCGCACGGCGCGGTTGGAGTGTTTCACCGGAGCAGCTCTGTATTACCTCAGGCTGCCAGCATGCGCTGTTTCTGGCGCTGATGGCATGCTGCGAGCGCGGTGATGTGGTTGCTGTCGAGTCTCCCGGCTTTTATGGCGTGCTGCAACTGCTGGAGCAACTGGAACTGCGTGTTGTCGAGGTGCCCACCTCGGCGGAAAGCGGCATGGATATCGATGCCCTGGAAGAGGTGCTGGAGCGCTGGAAGGTCAGGGCCTGCATCGTCTCTCCGGCGTTCGGCACCCCCGGCGGGGCGTTGATGCCGCTGGCGTCGAAGCAGCGGCTGCTGGCACTGGCGGAGCGCCATAATCTTGCCGTGATCGAGGATGATATCTACGCCGATACCGCCCAGGGTTCGGCGCCTGATCCACTCAAAGCACTGGATAGCGATAACCGCGTCATTCTGTGCAGTTCCTTCTCCAAGTGTCTGTCGCGAGATCTGCGCCTGGGATGGGTGTCCGGGGCACGCTGGCATGATCGCATTCAGCACCTGAAACTGGTGACCCAGCTGGCCAGCAGCCGTTATCTTCAACAGGGCGTTGCCGAGTTCATGGCCGATGGCGGTTTCAGTGCCCATCTGCGCCGGCAGCGCAATGAACTGCGTGTTAATCGCGACCAGCTGATCGCAGAGCTCCATGCCTGGCCGGGCGAGGTGCGCGTAACCGCGCCTCAGGGTGGGTTGGCCGTATGGGTGGAGCTACCCGAGCATGTGGATACGCTGTCCGCCTATGGCGAGGGACTTGAACAGGGCGTGGTGATTACACCGGGTCCGCTGTTCTCGGTGTCTGGGCAGTTCGCCAACTGTCTGCGCATCAGTTTTGCTCATCCGTGGAACGCCTCCCGAACCCGGGCGCTGAGACGCTTGCCAGAACTGCTGCGGGTCTGAGACTCATCACTGTACCTGTTTATAACTGTACCTATTTATAACTGTACCTATTCATATTAAATATTTTGAGCCTGATCCTTATCTGTTCCCGCCGTTAGTCTGCGAGCCTGACCACCAACTTTCAGGGGGAAGATCAGGTGTACCACTACGATTCCTACGACCGCGCCCTGGTTCAGGCGCGGGTCGAACAGTTCCGCGATCAGGTTTCACGCCGACTCAGTGGCGAGTTGAGCGAGGAGGAGTTCCTGCCGCTGCGCTTGCAGAACGGCGTCTACCTGCAGCGTCATGCCTATATGCTCAGGGTCGCCATTCCATACGGCACCCTGGCGTCCAATCAGTTGCGCACGCTGGCCAGGATTGCCGACGAGTACGACCGCGGCTATGGCCATTTCACCACGCGGCAGAATATTCAGTTCAACTGGGTTGAGCTGGAGCAGGTGCCCTATATCCTGCAGGTGCTCGCCAATAGCGATATGCACGCGATCCAGACCTCTGGTAACTGTGTGCGCAATATCACCACCGAAGCCTTTGCCGGTGTCGCCGGGGACGAGCTGATCGACCCGCGTCCGCTGGCCGAGATCATGCGCCAGTGGTCCACGGTAAACCCGGAGTTTCTGTTCCTGCCGCGTAAGTTCAAGGTCGCGATCTCCTCGTCCGATTCCGACCGGGCGGCAGTGCGTTCGCACGATATCGGCCTCTATCTATACCCAGGCGAAAGCGGTGAAATGCTGCTGAAGGTGATGGTGGGTGGCGGTTTGGGTCGCACGCCGATACTGAATGAAACCGTGCGTGAAGGTCTGTCCTGGCAGCACCTGCTGACCTATGTCGAGGCGGTTCTTCGCGTCTACAACCGCTACGGTCGCCGCGATAACAAGTACAAGGCGCGTATCAAAATTCTGGTAAAAGCACTCGGGGTCGATGCCTTTGCCCAAGAGGTAGAACGGGAATGGGAGCAGATTCGCGATGGCGTCGCGGAGCTGACCAACGAGGAATATGACCGCGTGGCGAGGGGCTTTGCGCCGCCAGCGTATGAACGCATCGATGCGCTGGATCCGGAATATGGCGCCTGGCTGGCACGTGATGCCGCCTTTGCCGTATGGGCGCAGAACAACACCCAGGCGCATAAGGTGCCGGGCTACGCTTCGGTGGTGCTATCAACCAAACCGGGCGCGGCGGCCCCGCCGGGAGATGTCACCGGTGAGCAGATGCGCACAGTGGCGGATCTTGCCGACAAGTATGGCTTCGGCGAGGTCCGTGTGGCCCATGAGCAGAACCTGGTGCTGCCTGATATCCGAAAACGCGACCTCTACCTGCTCTGGAAAGCCCTGCAGGCAAGTAACCTGGCGACGCCTAACGTGGGGTTGTTGAGCGATGTGATCTCCTGTCCGGGTGGCGATTACTGCTCGTTGGCCAGCACCCGGTCACTGCCCGTGGCGCGCGCCATCCAGCAGCGTTTCGATGATCTCGATTTCCTGCATGATCTGGGTGGGCTGAGTCTGAACATCTCCGGCTGCGTGAACGCCTGTGGCCATCACCATATCGGCAATATCGGTATCCTCGGCGTCGACAAAAAGGGGGAGGAGTTCTTCCAGATCACCATCGGTGGCTCCCAGGGCAAGGAGAGCGCCATCGGCAAAGTGCTGGGCCGGGCATTCCGCGCAGAGGAGGTGCCGGAGGCGATCGATCGCCTGCTGTCCGTGTACCTTGATTACCGCGAACTGGAGGAGCGGTTCGTGGACACGGTACGGCGCATAGGGCTCGAACCGTTCAAGGAGGGCGTTTATCGCCAGCACGATAACCAGAAGGACGGCCAGCAATCCCTGCACAAGCCGGTAAAGAAGGAGGTCAGCGCATGAATAACACGCTGGGTATGATCGACGGAGTTGCCAACCACCTGGTCGATGACGACTGGGTGCTGGTTAACGATGAGCAGGAGCTGCCAACGGGTGGCAAAGCGATTTTGTCGCTGGAGCGCTGGAAAAAGCGGGTGCTGGTCGAAGGGGAGGAAGCGCATAGCTGCGGCGTGCTGTTGGGACCGGACGACGAGCCGGAAGAGATGTTCCCCTGGATCGACAGGGTTCCTCTGATCGCGCTGCAGTTCCCCAGCTTTCGTGATGGTCGCGCTTACAGCCAGGCCAACCTGCTGAGAACCCGTTACCGGTTCCAAGGGGACCTGAGAGCGGTTGGCGATGTGTTGCGTGACCAGCTGGCGCTGATGCGCCACTGTGGCTTTACCTCCTTTGCGGTGCGTGAAGACAAATCGGTTGCCGATGCGCTCAAGGGGCTGGAAGGCTTCGATCTTATCTACGCCGGATCGGCGGCTAATCCCGAGCCTTTGTTCAGGAGGCGGGGCCGAGTTCGTAATATGCGTTCTTAACATGAGTGCGTGACATGAGCTGGTAATCAGAAGATGAGCTTTCAAGAGCGGCGTCTCTTTGAATTAACCGACTGATGCGCCGGCTCCTGCTAAGATGGCGTCGCGCATCTGCTATCTCAGATCACTCGTTGTGCTCGTCCCTATTGAAGGAACATGTTGTGACCAATTTCTCAGAGACCCAAACCCATGGCCGAGCCAACCTGATCGGCATTCTCTGGATGACGCTGGCCATGGCTTTTTTTGCGCTCGAAGACGCCCTGTTCAAGCATGTCGCTCAATCCATGGGGAGCGGGCAGGTGATGTTGTTGTCTGGCGTGGGCGGCGCGGTCATTTTCTGGCTGGGGTTGCGCTGGCGCAAAGAGCCTGTCTTGGCTGCGGTAAAATCACCGGTGATGCGCGTAAGAATGGTATTCGAAGTGACTGGTCGGATGTTCTATTTTCTCGCCCTGGCGTTAACACCCCTGTCGGCTACCACCGCGATCCTGCAGGCGACGCCGGTGGTTGTGGTGATGGGGGCGGCGCTTTTTTTTGGCGAGCGGGTCAGCCTGCTTAAGTGGCTGGCGATCGCCATCGGCCTGATCGGTGTGCTGATTATTTTGCGCCCCAGTGGCGATGACTTTTCTTTGCTCTCGCTGCTTGCGGTGATCGGACTGATCGGCTTTGCCGGGCGTGACCTGGCAAGCAGAGCGGCGCCGGTATCCTTCAGCACCTTTGCACTGGGGTTTTACGGATTTATCGCGATCATCATCGCCGGCGGGATCGTCGCGCTATGGAGCGGCACTCCATTTGTCTGGCCCGATGGCGACACTGGACTGGCGCTGGTGGGCACGATCTTCTTTGGCGTTATCGCCTATATGGCACTGATGAAGGCGATGCGTACGGGCGAAGTCTCAACGGTCACGCCCTTCAGATATTCAAGGCTTCTATTTGGTGTGGCGCTCGGTTTCTTCGTCTTTGAAGAGCCGCTGAGCCCGTCATTCTGGCTCGGCAGCGCGGTGATCGTCAGCTCGGGGCTTTTCCTGATGTGGCGCAAAAAGCCGGCTCCGGTTGTCACTCCAAAGCCGGAGGATGCTGTTTAACACCCCGCTAACATCTATCTGGCCGCTTTCTATCTGGCGCCTGTCCATTCCAGGAAGCCCGATTTCCTCCGCGTAAGGTTAATAAGGCCAGCTTTAGCTGCAATCCGGTTAAGTTTGGACGATAGGGTTCAAACTGCGGATTATCTGAACCCTATGGTCCCGGTTATCTCCTTAATATTCGTTTCAAGGCAGCACGAACTCGTCGTTGTTAGCCCCAAACACTATCAATGAGATCTGGAGACTTAACCATGAAACTGAAAACCACTTTCAAAGCACTTGCAGCGGTTGCTGCACTGACCAGCGCCAGCCTGAGCTTTGCCGCAGATATCGATATGAATGCAGACGTTAACGATGTCGCCATTCAGGGTTACGACACCGTTTCGTACTTTACCAACGGCAAGCCGATGCAGGGCAACGCTGAATATACCGCCACCTACAAGAACGCGATCTATCACTTCAGCAGTGAGAGCAACCGTGACCTCTTCCGAGCCAACCCGGCCAAGTACGCGCCCCAGTACGGCGGTTACTGTGCAATGGGCGTTGCGCTGAACAAAAAGCTGGATACCGACCCGACAGCCTGGCGCATCGTGAATGACAAGCTGTACCTCAACCTGAACCACGCGGTTCAGAAAAAGTGGCTCACCGATGTACCTGGCAATATCCAGACTGCTGAAGTGAACTGGCCGGAAATCAGCAGCAAAACCGTTGCAGAGCTCAACGCGGAGTAACTCTTTCGGAAATCCACAAGAAAGGTC
Source organism: Marinobacterium lutimaris (assembly GCF_900108065.1). Lineage (GTDB taxonomy): Bacteria > Pseudomonadota > Gammaproteobacteria > Pseudomonadales > Balneatricaceae > Marinobacterium_D > Marinobacterium_D lutimaris. The sequence goes on from NZ_FNVQ01000001.1 coordinate 815,371, forward strand.
GAGAGGGCCGCTATGAGACAGTTATCAGCCGATAACGACTTCGCGTCAGTTATCAGTGAGAAGGATTGGGCGCTGGTCTATTTCAGCGCTACCTGGTGCGGCCCATGTAACACCATGGGCCCGATTATGGAGCGGGTGGCCAGCGATCACCAGGAGTCGCTTACGTCGATCAAAGTCGATGTAGACGAGGTACCGGAGCTGGCGGGGCAGTTTGGTCTGCGTAGCGTGCCCACACTGCTCTTGTTTAAAGACGGCAAAGTTATTGATGGTCAGGTTGGCTCCATGCCGAAGGAGGCTGTGTCCACCTGGCTCTATGAAACGAGGAATCAAGCATGAATAAGCAACTGGTAGTCGGTGCAGCCTTAGCCGCTGTTATGGCCACAGGCGTCATGAGCCCAGCCCATGCTGCAGGCAAGGAAAAGTGCTACGGCGTGGCGGAAGCGGGGCAGAACGACTGTTCCAACCTGGCAGGTACCCACTCCTGTGCGGGCCAGTCCAGTGTCGACAACGATCCCGGTGAGTGGAAGCTAGTGGCGAAGGGCACCTGCACCGATCTTGGCGGCATGTTGAAGGCTGAAGCCAAAGCGAAGTATGAGGCAGCCCAGGGTTGAATGAGGGCTGCCGACGGGGTGGCACTGCCGCCCCTGGAAAAGCTCCAGGGCATATCCTGGAGCCGCAGCCTCAGGTTTTAAATCTTTATTAAATACACAATAGGAGTATCAAGATGAAAAGCTTGGTAAACCGGGTGGCTGGATACTACGGGTGGGTATCTCGGCTATTAAGCTTGCTACAGCCCGTCGCATTATTGGCTGCGCGACTTTATGTCGCCAAGGTGTTTTTCGCAGCGGGGCTCACTAAATTGCAGGATTGGGACACAACGCTGTTTCTGTTTGAAGAGGAGTACAGCGTTCCGCTGTTGCCATTCGAACTGGCTGCCTGGCTGGCAACTGCTGGCGAGATACTGTTGCCGCTTTTGCTCGTCTTTGGCCTGGCTACGCGAGTCGGTGCTTTGGGTCTGAGTGTCGTCAATATCGTCGCGGTGATTAGTCTCGAAGAGATTGCACCGGCGGCACTGACGCAGCATCTGCTCTGGGGTGTGTTGCTGGCCCAGATCCTTATCTGGGGAGCTGGCGCGCTTTCACTGGATCGATTGGTGAAAACCAGGCCGAAGGTTTCTGAACAGATGCGTTCGTGGACGTTTTGCTAGCCAGCTTTACGGCGTAGATACGAAGCGAGTCAGCTCGAGATGACTCCTTTCTTCCGCTACATCTGCCACTAAACCTGCGTTTATCAGCCGCTATTCCTTATTTTTTCCAGCCATTCCCGCGGTGATAACCCGGTTTTCTTGCGAAAAACCCGGGCCAGAGCCGAACCGTTTTCATAGCCCACCTCATTGGCGACCAGCCCCACCGGTTTGTTCTTCTTTAACAGCCCTTGTGCCATGGCGACGCGCCATTCGGTGATGTAGTCACCGGGTGTCTGGCCAATGACCTCACGAAACAGTTCGGCGAACTTGGAGCGTGACATGGATGCCTCGGCGGCCAGGGCTTCCAGCGTCCAATGCGCCTGTGGTTCGTGATGCATGGCGGTCAGGGCCCTGGAGAGTTGCGGGTGCGAGAGCCCCGCCATCAAACCATGGGTCACCGTGCCTTCATCGAGCACGTGGCGCAGCACCTGGATCAGGAAGATATCGGATAAGCGATCAATCATCGGCTGGCGGCCGCAGCGGTCTTCGAAAGCCTCGCTAAAGATCCACTCAGCGGACTGGCCCATTAGATTGGAGCTATCCAGCTCAAAGTAGAGAAACTTGGGTAACGCATTGGCGAGAGGGTTGGTGAGTCCGTCGCCATAGTGAATATTGGCACAGACCAGATCGGCACCCTCTGACTCGTTGGTGATTATCCGGTGCTTGAACATCCTGGGAATGAAAATGACGGAGGGGCGCTCAAGCACGATCTTATGCCCCTCATCGTTGATAAACGCCAGGGTGCCGGACTTGAGCAGGTGCAGACTGCCGCCTCCTTCCTGGTTACCTCCGAAGGCCTGAATACCGCATAAATTGCCGCTGAAGAAGACTTCTGCGTTCATCGAAAAGCGGTTCAGTATCTCTGACAGGCTATCCATATCACTCAGAACCTTTCACGGACGATCTGATTTAAGACCTGGACGATCAGCGCCCATTCCGCCTGGGGAACAGACTACATTGAGCGCCAGCATGCAGGGCAGTGTCAGCTCTGCACTATTTATTAAACGGATGCATTAAACGTATGCATTGAACGTATTCATTAAACGGCGGCAGAAATATTACCACGAAACCATTTTTTGGCTTTGAGGCAAGATTCAGCTTACAGGGAGGAAAAATGATGCAAAGTCGCTCTTCTGTTGAACAGGGTTCGGTAAAGGGCTCCAAACAAAACCTGATGATTGGGGTGGGGCTAAGACATGCCCACTTTCAGGAAGCACTGGCGAATCCTGCTGCTCTGGACTTTGTAGAGGTTCATTCTGAGAACTTCTTCGGTAACGGCGGAGCAGCCCGTGCCGTCTTGCTTGAGGTTGCCGAGCATTACCCGGTTAGCCTGCACTCGACAGCGATGGGGCTGGGGTCTGAATGCGCTATTCCCGAAGCTTACCTGCTGTCACTGTGGCAGTTAATTGAGTCGGTCTCACCTGTCCTGGTATCGGATCATGCCGCTTTTACCTGGGGGGAGTTCAACGCCAATCCAGTTCATGCTGGGGATCTGTTGCCCCTGGCCTATAACGCCCAAACCGTAGAGCTCATGGCGGGTAATATCCGCCGTTTCCAACACTCAATTAACCGGCGTCTTTTGGTGGAAAATGTGTCGACCTATCTGGCACCCGCTGGCTCGACGCTGAGTGAACCCGAATTCCTTACGGCTGTGGTGAATGAAACCGGCTGTGGCTTGCTGGTCGACCTGAACAATATTGTCGTCAATGCCCGCAACTCAGGCACAAATGATGTGCTTGGCTATGCCAGGGCCTGGTTGGATAAGATCCCCGCGGAACATGTCGGCGAATTGCACCTGGCTGGATATTCCGATGTAAAAGAGGGCGACCTAGTCATTGATGATCATGCTCGTCCAGTATCCGAGGAGGTGTGGTTGCTCTACGCCCATGCGCTGCAACGGTTCGGCGCGGTGCCGACGCTGATCGAATGGGATAACGAACTACCGACCTGGCAGGTGCTGGTATCCGAGGCGGATAAAGCCCGTAGCTTGGCGCAGGAGGTGTTAACCCATGCAGAGTGAACAACAGCGTCTGCTTGCAGCCATCTTTGCCGGTGCAGAGAGCGGTTCGTTTGATCCGCGAGGCCTGGCTGTCTATCAACGTAACTTGAAAGCCACTGCGAGAAGAGCGCTCGCGATCAGCTTTCCAACGGTGGAGAAACTGATAGGTGATGATCTGTTTGGGTACGCTACTGATCAACTCCTCGCAGTAGAGCCGCCAAGCTCTGGCGACTGGGGTGTCTGGGGAGCCGGGTTCGGCAAGCTGTTAGATCAGTTGCCGGAGCTGGACGACTATCCCTATGTGGGGGACTGTGCCCGCCTGGACTTTAACGTTCACCTTTCAAACCGGGCGATCGATTCCTATGTGGACGTTACAAGTCTACAACTGCTTGGCACTACCCCCATCGACCAACTTGGATTGCGGCTGAGCCCAGAACTGGTCTGGCTGGTCTCAGACTATCCCATTGTCGATATATGGAAGGCACATCACAGCGGAAGTAAAAGCGTCTCACGAGAAGCACTCGAGGCGGCGAAGGACAAGCTAAGCCAGGGCGTTGGGCAGACGGCATTGATATACCGTGTGGGCCACCGGGCTCTGGTCCGTGACTTGAGCCTGGCGGAGCGGCATTGGCTCAAGTACCTGCAACAGGGCCTGTCTTTGTCTAACGCCCTGGAATTAATCGGGCACACTGAGTTCAGGTTTGACGAGTGGCTGCCTGATGCGGTGCAGCAGAACCTGATTTCTGGCGTTGAGCCGTTGTGATCCAAGGTTCGCATTGTTCAATCGTGATCGATGAAGGGGCTCGCCCTTAATCGGGTGACCGCCAGGTCGATAAACGATCTGATCTTCGCATTGGCCTGCCTCCCTTCAAGATGAACGATACTGACCGGAAGGGGGGCTGGCTCGTACTCTCTTAATATCCGTACCAGGGAACCGTCGTTTAACTGCTCGCCGATCTGGTAAGACATCAGGCGGGTGATACCAAATCCCTGCTTAACTGCAGTAATCGCTGCGCCATTTTGAGTACATTGCAGACGCGGATTGAGTTTTACCGACTCCTTTCCCTTCGATGATTCAAATTGCCAGGTCGCTGAAGGCTCCACGTTCGATGCCTGGATAATCTCATGGTTAGCAAGCTCCGAAGGGTGTCGCGGTGCAGCCCTTCGCTGCAGATACTCGGGCGAAGCACACAGGACGCGCCGAACCATGCCGACCGGGATGGCATAGATATTCGAATCTCTCAGGTGACCAATCCGCACCGCTACATCCAACCCCTCATCCAGAATATTGCTGATTCGGTCGAAGAAGACCGCTTTCAGGAAAACCGACGGATTCAACTGCAGGTATTCGGTGATAATGGGCGCTATATGGATCTGCCCAAACAGTACCGGCGCGGTAACCGATAACTGCCCTTTGGGTTCCGCATAGCTCCCCGAGGCGGTGGCCATCGCTTGTTCCACCTCTTCGAGTATCCGCTTCGCATCTTCATAAAAATGCTCGCCGGATTCCGTAAGACGCACGTGCCGGGTGGTTCTGTTAAATAGCCGCACGCCCAATGCGCCCTCCAGCTGGGCGATAGAACGGGTTACCGCCGGGGCCGAAAGGTCGAGATTACGGCTGGCGCCGACAAAACTATTACATTCGGCAACCTCTATGAAAACCCGCATCGCCTCCAGTTTATCCATCAGATATCACACCAGTGTTTAGAGTAACTATTTCATTATTCGCAATAGTTAATTAACTATTAATCTAATTATAAACGTCAGGTTAAATTATATGCTGGGTTCTCCACTTAAAGATCAGATTCAAATAGAAAAGAGGAGTTACCCATGTCACGTATACCTACACCCGCATCTATTGCTGATGCCCCCGAAGCCTCCAAAGCATCGCTGGAAGCGGTCAATAACCTGCTTGGAAGCGTTCCCAACCTGTTTCGTATTGTTGCGAACAGCCCGGAAACACTGGAAGGCTACCTTGGCCTGAACGGTGCGTTAGGCAAAGGGCTGCTCGATGCTCCGACCCGTGAGCGCATCGCTCTTGCGGTGGCTCAGGTTAACGGTTGCAACTATTGCCTGGCCGCGCACCAGTATCTTGGAGCCAATCTCGCCAAGCTGAGTGTCGCTGAAATTGAAGCCAATCGCAGAGGCTCCTCCAGCGATGCAAAAGCGGCGGTAGCTGTCGAATTTGCTGTGAAAGTTGTAAAAAATCGTGGCAAGGTTTCTGACAGCGATGTGGTTGCAGTACGTGCTGCCGGTTATAGCGATGCTGAACTTGTTGAGATTGTCGGTCATGTCGCGCTGAATACGCTGACCAATTACGTCAACGAGGTGCTCGGTACCGAAGTCGATTTTCCGGCTGCTGATGGCCTTGCGGCCTGAACTCTTCTGGGGTGGTGTTCAACCACCCTTTGCCTTTTAAAAGGAGCAAGCAACATGTCCAGACCCCCTTTACCACCGTTCAATGCGCAAACCTCGGCCGAAAAAATCAGGCTTGCTGAAGATGGCTGGAACGGCCGCAACCCACAGAAAGTTGCTCAGGCCTATACAGAAGACTGCTTCTGGCGTAACCGTGCGGAGTTTGTCCAGGGGCGGGAAGAGATTGAGCAACTGCTGACACGGAAGTGGACACGCGAACTTGATTACCGACTCATTAAAGAGCTCTGGGCATTCACTGAAAATCGCATAGCGGTACGTTTTGCCTATGAGTTTCACGACGATTCTGGCCAGTGGTTCCGCGCTTACGGCAACGAAAACTGGGAGTTTGACGATGATGGCCTGATGCGACGCCGCCTTGCCAGCATCAATGAGCATCCGATCAGTGCCGAAGAGCGCAAGTTTCACTGGCCGCTGGGTCGTCGTCCTGATGACCACCCAGGCCTGAGTGAACTGGGCTTGTAATGGGAGGTATGTAAGGTTGACCTACGCAAGCGATATCGCCTTTACCGAGAGTGTCAAGGCGATTCAGTCTCGAAAGGGTTCCCGGCAGCTATATGCTCAGATCGAGCAGAAGGGCGGTTGGCAGACTGAAATCACGCCTGAGCTGGCTGATTATGTGTCTGCGCAGCGGAGCTTTCTGCTGGGAACGGCTAATGCCTTCGGTCAACCTTACATCCAGCACCGGGGAGGCCCGCCGGGCTTTGTTAAGGTGCTAGATCGCAAAACTCTCGCCTTTGCAGACTACAAGGGCAATCGGCAGTTCATCACCCAGGGTAACCTGATCGAGAACCCCAAGGCTTTTATATTTTTCATCGATTACCTCAATCAGACCCGCGTGAAAGTCTGGGGGACTGCGAAGGTTATCGAGGCTGATCCAGAGCTTTTGGCGGTGTTGGTGGGCGGCGATGATGACTACCGAGCTATGCCGGAGCAGGTGTTGGTATTTACCGTAGAGGCCTGGGACCGGAACTGTCCAAAACATATCCCTCAGCGGATAGACCGAGAAGATGTGGATGCTCTTTTGCAGCAGCGAGACCAACGCATTGAAGATCTTGAAGAACAGTTGCGTACGCTGCGTAAAAATCTATTTTGAAAATGAATCTGTAAAATCGGTCCATCTGGTCTTTGTTATCGCGAACTCCGAATCTAGCCAGCGCTCGAAATCCTGAACCTTTTTACGCTTAAAGTGAGAAGGCGGAGCGACCAGATAATAGTCAAAGTCTGATTTTATCCATACCGGCAACGGACAGATCAACTGGCCACGGTGCAGTAGTTCGTAGATAAGGCTGAAACGTAAAAGGCTTAAACCCTGCGCGGCCAAAACCGCTTCAACCAATAGGGTTGAATCGTTCACCTGCAGCTTGCTGGCATCATCATGAAAATTAATTCCAGAAATTTTTTTAAACTGATTCCATGCCTCAGCCAGATCTGGCGAGTCATCAGTCAGCAGCGACATTTTGGATATCTGTTGCTTTAGTGACACTGCATTATCAATCAAGCTTGGGTGGCAGGCAGGGATAAGGTATTCGTCAAACAGCTTAACGCTCTGTAATCCTGGGTAGTGGCCCTTTCCGAACCGTATGGCCAGATCCAGATGGTCACCTTCGAACGACGCCAGATGAAGTGCAGGCGTCAGGTTAACTGTGAGTTCCGGTGCCGAGTTTTGAAAACTGCCTAGTCGCGGCACTAACCATCGGCTGGCGAAGGAAGGTAGGGTGCTGATGTTTAACTGAGTTGGAGTTGGATCTCCAGTAAGTTGTATAACACCTTGTTCTATAATGCTAAAGCCTTGGGATATCGAAGCCAGTAACTGTCTACCCTCGGCCGTCAACGCAACCTCGCGGGGGCGGCGGTTGAATAGCGACACTCCCAATTGCTCTTCCAGCGTTTTGATCTGCTGGCTGATTGCCGCCTGGGTGACGTGCAACCGCTCTGCGGCTGCCTTGAAGCTCTCTGCTTCGCCGGCAAAGCGAAACGCCTGTAGCGCTTTCAAGTTAGGTAAGCGATCCATTTTCGCCACTCTTATAGTTAAGTATTTCTTAATTATTAGGCTGTTTTTCTCGTTTGTCACGCTGTTGGATTGAGCGCAATCTTCAAGGCCATCGAGGTCTCGAAAGTCGCATTAAATAATCGACGTTAGGCGGCCAAAGAATCTCTCAATATCCTCAGCCATTAAGGAGAAAATTCATGGAATCACAAATGACTGCGTATGACACCTGTAAGCAGGCTGCAAGCCCATTGGGTGTTTATTCAAATTTCAAACTATTGGATATTTCCGAGAAACCATATACATCGATAAAAATTTTTCTTCGTTGCTGGTATAGAAATTGGCGTACCAGAAAGCAGTTATTAGCCCTAAGTTCACAGGACCTTAAGGACATCGGTATCACGCGAGTGGATGCGTTACAGGAAGCCAAAAAACCGTTCTGGCGCTATTAACAGACTCAACTCATAACAGGAGATGAAACATGAAAATCGAGGTTCCCATAGTCAACGCTTTTATCGATGGCGAGCAGGGGGGTAATCCGGCCGGGGTGGTTATCAATGCCGAACGTTTCACCAGCGAAGAAAAGCAGAGAATTGCCGCTGCGGTAGGCCTTTCTGAAACCGCGTTCGTTTCGCCCTCAGCGAGAGCCGATTTCAAGTTGGAGTTTTTCACACCCAGCAGGCAAATCGCGCACTGCGGTCACGCTACGGTTGCGGCTTTCAGTTATCTTCACCAACTTGGCTTGCTGAGCACCGCCAACACATCCAAGGAAACCATTGATGGGTGCCGGGATATTCATCTTGAAGGAGACCAGGCCTACATGGAGCAGCTGGCGCCGCGCTATGAAGTTCTGAGCCATAGGCAGCGGGAGTTTCTTTTAGAGAGTCTGGGGCTCTCCGAGTCTGACCTTTTGCCCGGAGCTGAACCTCAGATCGTTAACACCGGTAATAGCTTTGTCGTGATCGGCGTGAAAGATGCGAAAACGCTGGCGCGACTGGCACCAGATCAGCGCCTGATCCGTGAACTCAGCGAGTCGCTCGAGCTTATCGGTCTTTACGTGTTCTGTCTCGAAACAGAGGTGGCAGGCCGCCAGGCAAGCACCCGCATGTTTGCCCCGCTCTACGGCATCGAAGAGGAAGCAGCGACCGGGATGGCGGCTGGCCCCTTGGCCTGCTACCTCTATAACCTGTCTTACAGACGGGAACGCCATTTTGAGATTGAACAGGGTTACATGATGCATCCGCCTTCACCCAGCCTGCTGAATGTAACCCTTCAGTTGAACAGCGGCGGTGATATAACAGGATTAATGGCGGGTGGTCGCGCCTTAGTGAGCGAGACACGCGCTGTTGATCTGGTTTGAGTCGAATTCCTTCTGAGCCTTGTTTGGCGCCGAACTTAACATCGCGAGCAAAGGCTGTAGCAGCTGCGCGCTTTTACTGGAGCCGTTGCATGCACTGCCGCAAGAACGTGCAGATCGTGAGTACAGCAAAGCTGCACTCACGGTGGGGTTCTTGGCGCTTGTTAAGCGCTCTTCTTTTCCCATTCATAACGCTGAAATATCGAATCCACCGGTGTTTCCGCGTAGTGGTTCACGTAGTTACTCATCACTTTCTGCGCCAGCCCCAGGTTGATCTCAAGAAGCTGCTTCGGGCCGTAGCCGGCTGCGAAAAAGGCTTCGATGGTTTCATCGCTAAGGTGACCACGGTTGCGAACCATCTCCAGGGTAGTCTCATGGAGCGCCTGTAATTTTGGGGTTGGCATCGCTTCACCGTTACGCAGCGCCTCATTCAAAGACGGGTCCACTTTCATCATATGTGCAATGCCGGTATGCGCCGGTACGCAGTAGTGGCACTCATGCTCAACGTTGATGGTCTGCCAGACAACGGTCAGTTCTTCGGCGTCAAACGATGTCTCCTGAAACAGCTTGTGCAGCAGCTGGTAGCCCTCCAGAAGCGGCGGTGACTCGGCCATAACCTGGTGTAAGCCAGGGATTCTGCCGAAAGCTTTGACTGAATTTTGCAGCAGTGACTGGCTCGCTGCAGGAGCGGTTTCGAGTGTGTGAAAGGTAAAACGGCTCATAGGAATCTCCGTATTGGGTTTGAGCTTGTGCGAAGTTGCAAGATGACATTAGCTAGATTTGAACGATCGTTCAAGACATAATTGAACAGTTGTTCAAGAGGTCGTTTGTTATGAGTGCAATTAAACAGAGTCATCAGGACGCTATTCGAAAGGCCACGGAGCTGTTTTGGGCCAAGGGATTCCATGCTACTTCCATGCGCAATATCCAGCAGGCGATGGATATGCGGCCGGGTAGTATCTACGCCAGTTTTGGCGGTAAGGAGGCGCTGTTCAAAGAGGCGTTAAACGCCTACACAGCGAATAGCCAGGCGTCGCTGCAAGCGAGCGTGGCGGCTGCCGGGTCGCCCTTGGCTGGTCTAAAACAGTTTGTCATCGATGCAGTGATAGGTGGCGCTGAGAACGCACCCAGTGGGCTGTGCATGCTGGTGAAAACGATCTCCGAGCTGACCGATGAGCATGCCGACCTTCTCGCTGAGGCCCGGCGCCTGTTAAGTGTTCTTGAAGATGACTTTGCTGTAGTCCTGCAACGGGCAAAAGAAGCAGGGGAGCTCAGCGAAAGCAGCGACTGCACAAGGCTGGCGCGGTACCTTCAAATGCAGCTCATGGGGCTGCGCGCTTATGCACGCACAAACGCCGGGGGGGATGAGCAGCTGCGGGCTCTGATCGACGATACCTTTGCCATTATCGGCAAGAGCTGAGCTGAATTGGTCGAGGCAACGCTGGGCGATTGAGGGATCATGCCACCTGGCAAAGAAAAGACCCCGGTGCGACTAGCTTAGTGGCTAATCCTGAAGCCAAGAACGGGCTCTAAGGCTCGCTATAACTCCCTGGCAATTTCTACAACCTGGTTTCTAAGCCAGGTTTGGGGAGGATCATAGTGCTGCCTTTCATACCAGATCATCGACAGTTTGAAAGATGGGACCTTTATAGGCAGTTGAAGTAGCTCAATGTGAGCTGATCTAGCCACCTGGTTAGCCAGTTTGCGCGGGATGGACAGGATCAAATCACTCTCCGCCACAGTTCGGGGAGCCACCAGGAAGTGGGGTGTTCTTACTGTGATTCTACGTGTGAGTCCCTGCTGCAAGTTAAGACGAGACTAACCTTATCAAACTAAACGAACGGTTAGTATTGCAGTGTTATCCAGCCTAACAGAGATGAAAATAACCTAACGGTTAGTCTTTGCATGACAAAGGCTGAGCCCGGGTCTAAACTAACCGTTCAGTTAGTCTGGAGTCTGCCATGATTAAAGAGATTAAGTCCGTTAAAGACCTGGGTGTCGTCGTCCGAACGATTCGGCGTGAGCAGGGGCTGCGTCAGGACGACCTTGGCTTCATGGCTTCCTGTAGCCACAAATTCATCATCGATGTGGAGAAAGGCAAACCCACGGTTCAAACTGGCAAGCTGCTAACTCTTTTAGCCGAGCTGGGCGTCAGTATTACTGTCGACATCCCCGAAAACCTGAGAGAAGCCGTGGAGCAAGCGCTGGCGGGTGACGAATGAGTGGTGGGGACAGGTCGCTTGCTGTTTGGTGCAATACCGAACTTGTCGGAATGCTCAGAGAAACAAACAACCTGTGGGCGTTTGAATACGCGCAAGACTGGTCGGCGTTCGATCTGGCGCCGGGTCTGCCGCGCACAGAGCAAGTGATTGTCGATGGCGCGAGCACCCGCCCGGTGCAGTGGTTCTTCGATAATCTGTTGCCAGAAGAGGGAGCGCGCACTCTTCTCGCCAATGATGCCAAGCTTGATGACGCGGATGCCTTCGGGCTCCTGGCCCATTTTGGCGCTGAGTCGGCGGGGGCTTTGACTCTATTGGCCCCTGCTGAACATCCATCAACAGGAACTCGAAGAGAGCTTTCTTATGAGGAGCTATCACGGCGTATACGCTACCTGCCAGATATTCCGCTGTCTCAAGGTGGCAGCAAGCGGATGTCTCTTGCCGGGGCCCAGCATAAGTTACCGGTAATTTATGAGAAGGGGGTGTTGTATGAGCCGGGCCATACGATGCCCTCCACCCATATCCTGAAACCAAATCACAGCAAGCCAGAAGATTACGGGCATACCGCGATCAATGAGTATTTCATGATGCGCCTGGCCAGGCTCTGCGGATTCGATGTGCCTGCAGTTGAGCTTATCCGAGTACCTGAGCCCGTCTATCTTGTCCGCCGCTTCGATAGAGAGGAAGCAAAGGGCGTCTTGTCGAGGCTGCATACTATCGATGCCTGCCAGTTACTGGGCATCGATCGAATTTACAAATATGTGAGGGGAGTGCCCGGTTCACTGGCATCCATCGTGGACAAATGCCGGACACCAGCCAGTACCCGTGCCGGCCTGTTCCGATGGTTGATGTTCAACCTCCTGATAGGCAACACCGACAACCATCTAAAGAACCTCTCATTCATGATGCGCCGCGATGGAATCCTGTTGGCCCCTCATTACGACTTGTTGTGTACCGCCATCTATGAAAAAGATAACCAGTGGTTGAACGCACCGCTGAGCTGGCGATTTGAACACTACGTTAGCCTTGGCGATATCGATCGGCACTATATTGAGGTGCTGGCCGGGGCTTTGAAAATCTCACCGCCGATGATCGATAGAACGATCCGGTCAATGGTGGATGCCGTTTTGAGTTCTGCGGATCGCCTTCTCGCCGAAATTGAGCAGCAGGAATATGACGGGATCACCAAGAGTGGTGACCTTCACTTTCTGCGCCGGTGTCGATATGGCGTGATGGTGGATATGGCTGACCGGCTTAAGGGAATGCTCCCCGGCTGATCAGAGCGGGTGCCAAGCAATACATCATGTGGTGTAGAAAGCCTGCTCCGGTTCTCTCTCCAAAACCGGAGAATGTCGTTTAATACTGAGATCCGGTTAACCGAATCCGAAGAGTTGAACGGCCGCCAGGGTCGACATGCCGCGGATCAGCCACTTGATATGGTTGAACTGCAGGCGGCGCAGCAACCAGAAGCCGAGAAAGCCGCCCACCGCCAGCCCCGGAAGTGCCTGCAGGCCGAGCCAGATGGTGTCTTCATGCAGCAGACCAAGATGCAGGAAGAAGGGGATCTTGAACAGGTTGATCATGAAAAAGGTCCAGACCCGCGTCGCTACATAAGTTTCCTTGTCGAGTTTCTGTTCCATCAGGTAGAGGCTGACCAATGGGCCCGCCGAGTTGGATGTAATACTGATGAAGCCGGTGACCGCCCCCATCAGGTGGCCGATGATGGGAAGCTTCATAAACTGGCTATCTTGGAAATCCAGCAGGATACCCAGTATCAACATGCCCAGAATCAGGCAGCCCAGCAAAACCTTGAAATGATCGCTGGAGAGTCCTGAAAGCAACCAGGCTCCGACGGCAACGCCGGCAAGGCAGAGAGGCAGAAGACGTGAAAGCACGCCCCAGTCGATGTGCTTACGGTAGGTTCCCGCGGCGAGAATATCGGTGAGGATATACATGGGAAGGGTTATCGCCAGAACCTCGGGGCCAGGGAAGGTGATCAGAAGAATCGGCAAAATAAGTACGCCCATCCCGCCAATCGAAAATTTTGAAAACCCGGTTACCAGGCCTGCTGCGAGCAGGCACACCAACGCTGTGTCCATCGCTTCTCCTTAATCAATTCAGATACTTAGCTTAAGCCTCTGAACGATTCAAAGATAACGCTATGTTTTTGTTAATATGATCGCCTAACTCGATCATGTTGCGGCCGGTTAACGCACGGGCCGTAGAGAAAACCATGGGGCAAGCATGACCAACGAACAGTTAAGGGCGTTTATCGCGGTGGTGGAGTGGGGCAGCTTCCGTGCGGCGGGAAGCCATCTGTTCAAGACACAGTCCAGTGTCAGTGCTTCGGTGCGGGTGCTGGAGGAGGAGTTCGGCCTGCAGCTGTTCGATCGCAGCCACTACCGGCCGCAACTGACCAGCGAGGGAAGGACCTTCTACCATCAGGCGCGCAAGCTGTTGTCCCAGGCCGATGAGCTGGAGCAGCTGGGCCACCGCCTGGCGGCAGATCCCGCGCCTACGCTATCGATCGCGCTCAGTGCCATGTGTTCGCTGCCACCGGGGCTGGATATCATTCGGCGCTTTTGCAGCGACCACCCGGAGCTGCGCCTGCATATCCAGACGGAGCATCTGTCCGGCGTACTGGAGCAGCTGCACCTCGAAACCGCTGAAATCGCCATCGGCCCGCACCGTGGCCTGGACCAGCGCTACGAGTTCGCCGAAATCTCCCGTATCCAGATGATCACTGTGGCTGCCCCGGGCTTTGTTCCCGATTTGCCGGAGGGGCTGGTGCCCCAGTCGGTATTGAGGTCGCGGCCTCATATACTGATCACCGACAGTGGTTCGCAGGCGCCTTTCGATCACGTGAACGTTATTCCCGGCGGCCATCTCTGGTACGTCACCGACTACCAGATGAAGAAGGCGCTGCTGCTGGCTGAAATGGGATGGGCCAGGATTCCGGCCCATATGGTCGAGCAGGAGCTGGCATCAGGAGAGCTTATCCAACTGCAGATCGAAAACTTCCCGTCAGAGAGTGAGGTGCCGATCTACCTGATCCGGCTGAATGAGCAGCCGTTAAGCCGTGAAGCTAATGCGCTTTGGCAGGAGCTGCTCAAACTCAGGAACTGATAACGAATACTTGGGCAGCGTAAAACCGATAGAGGTGCGGGCAGCGGCTCGATAACCGCCACCCTGAAGAGAAACTAGGCTCTGATCGACAGGCTAATGGTAGTCAGCCTTTCATCCAGCATATCGGCGATTTCCAGCTGAACGCCGCGAATGTTCACTGTCGCTCCGGTTTCTCCGCGGGATCCCAGCGCTTCTCTTGTGAGTTGCTCCAGCGTTTTTGTTCGGTCTTCAGACAACTCTATACCGTAAGCACGCAGTACGTCTTCAACCCGGGTACTGCCCTTTAAATTGAGTTTTGTCTTCAGCAGTTCACTGGCATTGCTGTCCAGTGACTCTGCAAAAATACAATCCACAAAAGGCCGCAGCTCTGGCCTGAGAACCACGAACAGATGGTCGCCGGCACACAGACGGGTGGAGCCTCGCGGAGGTATAACGTTCGAACCGCGGCTGATCATTGCGACAATGGTGCTGTCCGGCAGTGCCATCTGCGACAGCAGCAAACCATCCACCCGAGGGCTGTTGCCCAGGGTGTACTCCACGATTTCGGCATCAACATCGCCCAAGGATGTTATCTCAAGAGTGGCGGCGGAGATTGCAGGCGGTGGCTCGGTTAAGCCCAGTTTTCGAGCCAGCCAGGGCAGGGTGGAGCCCTGAATGGTGGCAGATATCAGTACGACGAAGAACACCACGTCAAAAATCAGTGGTGCATTGGGTAAGCCGAACAGCAAAGGGAAGATCGCCAGGATAATAGGGACCGCGCCCCTTAAGCCGACCCAGGAAACCAACCCTATCTCCGGCTTGCTAAAACCAAAGTACTTAAGGATTGGCACCACTGCCAAAGGTCTGGCAACCAGGATTAACACCGCCGCAATCAGCAGCCCCTGGAACCAGACGTCGAGCAGGGATTCCGGATTTATCAGCAGCCCCAAAACAACGAACATCATGATCTGGCTGAGCCATGCGAGGCCGTCGTGAAACAGGAAGGTACTGCGCTGGAAGACAAAACGCTTGTTGCCGATCATGACACCGGCAATGAAGATCGCCAGGAAGCCGCTGCCTTCGAGATTCGCGGCGATGCCAAAGGCCAGCAAGCCAAAGGCGGTGACGAGGACCAGGTAGAGGCCAGACGCTGTCAGGTCAATCCGATTGATCACCTTAACCGCCAACCATCCGATCAATAGCCCGACGGCGGCGCCAATCCCCATTTGCATCACAAACAGCTGTAGCAGGCCGATACCCGGCGTCATGTCGTTAACCAGGATATCGAGTAAGCCAACGGTGAGGAAAATCGCCATCGGATCGTTCGATGCGCTTTCGATCTCGAGCGTGGATTTCAGGCGAGGATTGAGATGAATCCCCGCATTCCTGAGCAGCGAAAACACGGCAGCGGCATCGGTTGATCCAACGATCGCCCCCAGCAACATCCCTTCCAACGGTGAGAGATCAAGAATGAGAGCGGCGGTCAGTCCGGTAATTGTGGCCGTTACCAGCACACCGATAGTGGCCAGAAGCGATGCTGGCTTCCAGACTCTCTTGATTGAAGAGAGCGACGTCTGCAGGCCACCGTCGAACAGAATCATCGCCAGCGCGAGGGTGCCCAGAGCGTGAGCGCCTTCCGCATTGTCAAAGGAGATCCCGATACCGTCTTCACCGGCCAACATGCCTACAAGCAGGAAGAGCACCAGTACTGGCAGCCCGAGCCGGGCGGATAATTTACTGGAGAAAATCCCTAGCAGAATCAGGACTGCCGCCAGCAGGATGATATGGTCGATAGCAAACATGGGTGTTTCCTTTATCGAAGCTAGAAAGCCGAAGCTAAAAAGCCGAAACTAAAACTTGATGGTACGCGGTTTACCGGGCCAGGGCAGCGACGACGAGCAACTCTACATCATCGCTTTCCATACGGAGCTCTTGCTGTTAAGCAGGCTCAAACAGCCTGTTGTTGGGTGACCAGGGCTGCTCTTTTATCGGCAGGTGAATCAATGCCGATAGCGCACCAAACCCGACGCCAATCCACCATACCAATGTATAGCTGGCGTACAGGTCGTACATGGCGCCTCCAAGCCAGACCCCGAGAAAGCCTCCGAGTTGATGGGAAAAAACACGATTCCGTACAGGGTGCCCATGTAGCGCAGTCCATAGATGTGGGCGATCAGGCCTGAAGTGAGTGGGACTGTGGCTAGCCAGAGAGAGCCCATCGCAATCGAAAAGAGCAAGACGGATTCCGGTGTGATCGGATTGAGAATAAAGGCTCCGGCTACGAGCGTGCGCAGCATGTAGATAGAGGCCAGCAGGTACTTACGCGAATACCGCTGTCCAAGCCAGCCCGCTGCCAGCGTGCCGCCAATATTGAACAGGCCGATCAGCGCAATGGAGACGGCGCCTAACATGGTCGTGGACGATATGCCGAGCGCCTGAATGACGCTACCGGGGGCTACAGCGCTGCAAAGTTCGGTTATGAACGCCGGGAAATGCGCGGTGATGAAGGCTAACTGATAGCCGCAGGAAAAGAAGCCGATAAAGATAAAGGCGAAAGTTGGATCCCTGAGCGCCTGTTTGAGCACCTCTCCCATTGAGGCGTCTTTCTCACCACGCTGTTCAGGTGGTGCCACCCGCATCAGTGGCAGAACCAGCAGTGAAAGCGCGATAAAGCCAGCGAAGAAGAGAAACACCGATTGCCAGGACATAGCACTCAACAGCAGCTGTGCGACAGGTGGCCCGACAATTTGACCTGCCGAACCGGCGGCTGTCGCTATACCCAGTGCCATCGAACGATGCTTTTCAGGGGCGGATCTGCCGACGACCGCGAGGATCACGCCGAAACCTGTCCCCGCGATACCGAAGCCGATCAACATCTCTAGGATCTGATGTTGTCCCGGTGTAATCGCGAAAGCGGACAGCATCAAACCGACAATGTAACAGGCGGCACCCGCTACGATCGCTTTTCGGTCACCGTAACGCTCGGCGATGGCACCGAACAGAGGTTGTCCAATCCCCCAAAACAGGTTCTGTAGCGCGATGGCAAAAGAAAACTCTTCACGCAGCCAGCCGAAATCCGCTGCTACGGGAATCTGAAACAAACCAAAGGTGGCTCGCACGGAAAAACTGACCAGGATGATGATGCAGCCCGCGATCAACACCGGATTTAACAGCCTATCGTTCCTGACTGGCAGGGTCTTATTCATCGTCTTCCTACTGCAGTTGGCTCAGAGGTTGTCTCAGGGAGCCAGGGTTGTCGGCGGTCAGCGCCGCCCTTGGCTATTGATCTCAAGGGGTTTGTTTGGCTTTTGGATCTGAGGTCATCGGACGCACGATTTCATCCTCTCTTTACCCGAATAAAAACTTTAGTGCAGGTTGCGGTGCTATCCAGGGGTAATCGGGAGCGAGTATCTACGCGAGGAGGAACACGCTGCTTTCCGCTAGCTGCCTGCGCCGATCTTGATGACGCTCGGAGGGCTAGATTTTAGCAGAGACTGACTACTATTCGCAGGGAAGCATGGGAAAAGGCTTAACGATCAGTGATAGCTTCATCGAACGGTTAGGGTGCGCGGGAAGTGTTCACCTGGCTCAGTGAAGATTGTTATTTGGGGGAGTGCTTCATGAGATTTTCGTTCAACTACGGCGTTCCCGAGAGTTAAAGTGGCCTGAGATTTCTTCGGTACAGTTTTAGGGCTCGAAGAAGCTGGCACCGGATCGACCTCCGACGACGTCTGGCGAGGCACAGGTGGTCTATTGGGGCCCGGTGCAATTGATTAGCCTGCCGTTGACCGTCACTGATGTAGTACACTGATTTCCAAACAGAATTACGCGGGCGATCCTTCATCCTCACATACGCCCGCCTTAATGGATTAGGCAATTACTTCCATGGAAAACTTCTCTCAAACCGCCGCGTTTATCTGGTCTGTGGCGGATCTTCTTCGTGGTGATTTCAAGCAGAGCCAGTATGGGCGTGTGATCCTGCCGTTTACGCTGCTACGCCGTCTGGAGTGTGTGCTGGAGGCCGACAAAGCAGCGGTGCTGGCCGCTCATGAGAAGGTCAAAGGCATGGGGCTGCCTGAAGATGCGGCCGAGAAGATGGTGCTTCGGGCCACCAAGCAGGCGTTCTTTAATACCTCACCGATGACGCTGGCGACCCTTGGCGAGACGGGTATCAAGGATAACCTGGAGAACTACGTGCAGTGTTTCTCTCGTGATGCACGGGAGATCTTTGAATACTTCAAGTTCGACGAATTTATCGGTCAGCTGAATGACGTAAACCTGCTCTTTAAGGTGGTGCAGAAGTTCAAGGATACCGACCTCAGTCCAGAGCACCTTTCCAACCACGAGATGGGACTGGTGTTTGAAGAGCTGATCCGTCGTTTTGCAGAAAGCTCCAATGAGACAGCGGGTGAGCACTTCACCCCGCGCGATATCGTCCACCTCACCACCTCGCTGGTGTTTATGGAGGATGATGAGGCGCTGACCAAAGAGGGGATTATTCGCACCGTGTACGACCCGACTGCGGGTACGGGCGGCTTCCTCTCCAGCGGCATGGAGTATGTGGTTCAGATGAACAACAACGCCGTGATCCGCGCCTACGGTCAGGAGCTGAACCCCGAGTCCTACGCCATCTGCAAGGCGGATATGCTGATCAAGGGACAGGAGGTCAACAACATCAAGCTGGGCAACACCCTCTCCAACGACCAGCTCTATGCCGACAAATTCGACTACATGCTCTCCAATCCGCCGTTCGGTGTGGACTGGAAAAAGGTCGAAACGGATATCAAGGACGAGCACACAATCAAAGGCTACGACGGACGCTTTGGGCCGGGTCTGCCGCGTGTATCCGATGGCTCGCTGCTGTTCCTGATGCACCTGATCAGCAAGCTGCGTGACCGCACGCCGTCCGATGGTGATTCCATCGAAGGCGGCGGCCGTATCGGGATCATCCTCAACGGCTCGCCACTGTTTACCGGCGGCGCAGGCAGCGGCGAGAGCGAGATCCGCCGTTATATTCTGGAAACCGACCTGCTGGAAACCATCGTCGCGCTGCCCACGGATATGTTCTACAACACGGGTATCGCCACCTATATCTGGGTGCTCTCCAACAAGAAGCCCGCCGAGCGCAAAGGCAAGGTGCAGCTGATCAACGGCGTGAACCTCTCCAGCAAGATGCGCAAGTCGTTGGGCTCCAAACGCAAATACCTGACCGAAGCCGATATCCGCACCATCACCCGCGAGTTCGGTGCCTTTGATGACGCCAGCGCCACCGATCCGAGCAACGACCAGCCGCTCACCAAGATCTTCGCGACCACCGACTTCGGTTACCGCCGCCTCACCATCGAGCGCCCGCTGCGCCTGTCGGTGCGAATGGATGATGCACGTCTCGAAACACTGCGCTTTGCGCCCAAACCCTTTAATGCACCGATGCAGTGGATCTGGGAGCAGTTTGGCCAGAAGTGGAATGCCGAGAACTACGGTGAGTTGTTAGCGGTCGAGAAAGAGATCAGGGTAGAGATGAAAGCCAGCTTCCCTGAACTCAAAGAGAAACAGATCAAGGATCTGCTCAGCCCCAAACTCTGGCGCGAGCAGAAAGCACTGCTGGATAGCGCCAAACAACTGCGCGATCAACTGGCACAGCAGATGGGCGAGGGTGGTATCGTCTCTGCTCAGTGCGATGACTTTAACCGGTTTGAAGATGAGCTGAAAAAGGCGCTGAAAGCTACAGGCATCAAGCTGGACGCCAAGCAGAAAAAACAGCTGCTAGACGTCATCAGCTGGAAAAACCCCGATGCAGCACGGGTGATCAAAAAGGTACTGAAAGAGGAAGCCCAGCCGAAGTACGGCGCTTTCGAAGCTACCGTTAACGGTAAACTGGCCGTGGTTGAATATCAGCCCGATGGCGATCTGCGCGATAACGAGAACGTGCCGCTTGATCCATCAAAACGGGTTGAAGCCCTTATCGAAGCGTACTTCGACCGCGAAGTGGCGCCCCATGTGCCCGACGCCTGGATCGATGCCAACAAGCGCGATGATAAGGATGGCGAGATCGGGATCGTTGGCTATGAGATTCCGTTTAATCGCCATTTTTATGTGTATCAGCCGCCGAGGAGTCTTGAAGAGATTGATGCGGATCTTGATGCCGTTAGTCGGGAAATTATGGACCTGCTGGCGGAGGTTCACTCATGACGGTCTTTTTCCGCGATCAGCGCGTTGCGGCTGTGCTCGCTCCGTCACATAGTTCACTATGCTCCGTCGCTGCGCGCAGGCGCGCCTTCTGCTCACGAAACAATCCTCGCCATGAGGAGTTCTTACGATGAATCGATATCTTTCGTACCCTAGCTATAGTGACTCGTCGAATAAACGCATAGGCCAAATTCCTGCTCAATGGCAACTTATTCGCCTCAAACATATGGCTCGAATAAAGAACGGGCAAGACTATAAACATGTAGAAGTCGATGAGACGGCTTCGGGGTATCCAGTAATTGGATCTGGTGGACAATTTACAAAAGCATCGAAATATCTTTATTCAGGCGAATCTATATTACTTGGACGTAAAGGCACTATAGATAAGCCTTTATATATCAACGCTCCTTTTTGGACCGTCGATACGATGTTTTATACAGAGATTCAGAGAAATACATATCCTCGATACTTATACTACTGTGCTTTGACCATCCCGTTTGGTTTCTACTCTACGAGTACAGCTCTGCCAAGCATGACTCAGGAAGATTTGGGATCCAATGTATTTCCCTTCCCCAGCTTTTCTGAGCAGGAGACTATAGCGAAATTCCTCGACCACGAAACCACCAAGATCGACACTCTGATCGAAAAGCAGCAGCAACTGATCAAGCTGCTGAAAGAGAAGCGTCAGGCGGTGATCAGCCATGCCGTCACCAAGGGCCTAAACCCCGATGCGCCGATGAAAGATTCAGGTGTGGAGTGGTTGGGGGAAGTGCCTGAGCATTGGGATGTTGGCTGCATCAAACAGTTCGCTAAAATTGAAAGTGGACACACACCGGATAAGAAAATAGAAGAATATTGGATCGACTGCGATATACCTTGGGTATCCCTTAACGATTCGAAAACCTTAAAGGTCGTAGATTACATAGAAGATACGAAGTATAAAGTTAACCTTCTAGGTATACAGAATTCTTCCGCGCGTTTGTTGCCTTAAAAAGCTGTTGTTTTTACACGAGATGCATCAATAGGTCTAAGTGCAATTACGACAAAGCCTATGGCTGTTTCTCAGCATATTATTGCTTGGCTCTGTCATGAGAATATTTTGCTTCCTGAGTTTTTATTACTTGTTTTTTATGCAATGACTGAAGAATTCGAGCGTTATACATTCGGAGCAACTATAAAGACCATCGGAATGGATGATGTGAAATCACTGCGTGCAGCGATTCCGCCTTTACAAGAACAAAGTAAGATTTCAGATCAGATATTCAAAAGACTTCGCTCGATTGATAAGAGCATAGAAAAGGCAGACGCCTTCGTGTCCCTTCTGCAAGAACGCCGCACCGTCCTAATCTCCGCCGCCGTCACAGGCAAGATAGACGTTCGTAACTTCAAGGCGGGTGATACGGATGCAGCATAGCGGGTACTGGTCGGCAAGCACCGCTTCTGCGCATCCATGCGCTCGTGGTATTAGCCCATCCCTGTATGTCACCGATCTACATAACTGGAAACCTGCATAGCCCTAAGCCAGCAAGGAAGCCGTAGTATGAGCGATATCAAACTCTTCTCCATCGGTGCAGACACTGCCACCGAACTGGCTGGCAGCAGCGCGCTGCTGGAAAAGGATCTACAGAACCAGATCGAAAGCCAGATGGAGACTTTTCTTGGGGTTCGCTTTCTTGCCAGCGAGTACAGCACGGGCAAGACCCATAAGGGGCGCATCGACTCACTGGGGCTGGATGAAAATAACTGCCCGGTGATAATCGAGTATAAGCGGCACAGTAACGAGAATGTGATCAATCAGGGTTTGTTCTATCTCGACTGGCTGCTGGATCATCAGGCTGAGTTTCAGTTGCTGGTGATGAAGCAGCTGGATAAGGACCTGACGGAAGCGATTGAGTGGAGCGGTACGCGGCTGATCTGTATCGCTGCTGACTTCACCCGCTACGATGAACATGCGGTGCAGCAGATCAATCGCAATATCGAGCTGATGCGTTACCGCTACTTTGGCAAGGATCTATTGCTGCTGGAACTGGTGAATGTGCAGACCGCCGACGCAGCATCGACGAAGCCTCATTCGACGCCGCTCGATGGTGCCAAAGCATCCGCCAGCGCGAACAAAAACAAGCCCACTGATAAAACCCATGAAGAGCGCCTGGCTGAATCCTCCGCCGAGCTGCTGAGTCTCTACAACCAGGTGTGCGAGTACGCCAGCGGCCTGGGCGATGAAGTGCAGCGCAAGGATCTAAAGCTCTATACCGCATTCAAACGAATCAAGAACTTCGTGAGCATCGTAGTACAACCTCAGCAAAAAGATCCGCGACTACAACTTTACCTGAGGCTAAACCCGATCGAGGAAAGTCTGGAACCGAATTTCAGCCGCGATGTAACAGAAATCGGCCACTGGGGTGGGGGAGGAAACCTTGAAGTGAACCTCCGCAACGAATCTGAATTAGAAAAAACCTTTGCACTGATCCTAAAGAGCTATCAGGCTAGTTAACGGAATAGACGCGGAGTAGGGACACTTACCCAATGAGTAGCGCAAAAGAAGTCGACTTTCAGAACGATATCATTCAAGAGATGCTGGCCAACGGCTGGTTGCTGGGCGAGCCTGCCGAGTACAACCGCGAACGGGCGCTCTACGAGCCCGACCTGCTTGGTTTTGTACAGGATACCCAGCCTGAGCAGTGGCAGAAGTACTGCAAGCTCTATCCCAACGATCCTGAAAAAGCCTTTCTGGATCGGGTGACCAGCCAGCTCAGTAAAGTCGACCCAAACGCTGCCAATAAAGAGATGCGTACCTTCGGTACCCTCGGTGTGCTGCGCCATGAGCTAAAAGACCGTGGCACCCGTTTCCGTCTTTGCCAGTTCAAACCCGATCACGACCTGAACCCCGATACGCTGGCCCGCTATCAGCAGAACCGCCTGCGCGTGGTGCCGGAGCTGGTCTACAGCCCCTATGCCAGTGCCGAGCATCTGGCACTGACCGGCACGCAGGCCAAGGCGTGGCGAATTGATCTTGTTCTGTTCCTTAATGGTCTGCCGATCGCCACGCTGGAGCTGAAGTCTGAGTTCAAACAGGCGGTCGAGCGGGCGATCAAACAGTACAAAAAGACCCGCCTGCCGAAAGACCCGGCCACCAATAAGCCGGAGCCGCTGCTGACCTTTAAGCGCGGTGCGCTGGTGCACTTTGCCGTGAGTCAGTACGAGGTGTATATGGCAACGCGGCTGGAGGGTGATAACACCTTCTTCCTGCCGTTTAACAAGGGCACGAAGGAGGGCGGCGCCGGCAACGATGTGCCCGAGAATGTGGATGAATACGCCACCGCCTATCTCTGGCAGGAGGTGCTGGCCCCCGACAATATCCTGCGCATTATGGCTCGCTTTGTTCACCTTCAGATCGAAGAGAAAGAGGACTGGCAGGGCAAGAAAACCAAGAAAGAGACGCTGATCTTCCCCCGTTATCATCAGTGGGATGTGGTCACCAAACTGGTCGGTGATGCCCGCGAGAAAGGCCCAGGCCACAAGTACCTGATTCAGCACAGCGCAGGCTCTGGCAAGTCCAACTCCATCGCCTGGACGGCGCATCAACTGGCGTCTCTCTATGAGGCCAACGGCAACAAGCGGTTTAACTCGGTGATTGTCGTCACCGACCGTACGGTGCTGGATGATCAACTGCAGGACACCATCTACCAGTTTGAACATGCCGATGGCGTGGTGGGGCGCATCAACAACAAAGAGGGCGATGGCTCCAAGTCGGAGAAGCTCGCTGCCGCGCTGGAGAGCGCCCAGCCGATTATTATCGTTACCATTCAGACCTTCCCCTTTGTGCTGAAGGCGATCGAGAACAGTGTCAGCCTGAAAGAGCGTAACTACGCGGTAATCGCCGATGAGGCGCACTCCTCGCAATCGGGCTCCACCGCCCGCCAGCTGAAAGAGGTGCTGATGCTGGAGCCTGATGACGACCAGGAGGAGCTGACCTCTGAGGATCTGCTGGATGCAACGCTGGCCGCCCGTAAAGGCAATCAGAACCTGAGCTTCTTTGCCTTTACCGCCACGCCCAAGCCGAAAACCCTGGAACTCTTTGGTCGTCGTCCCGATCCCGACAGCCCTGCATCCAGCAGCAACAAGCCCGAGGCCTGGCATGTCTACAGCATGCGCCAGGCGATTGAGGAAGGCTTTATCCTCGATGTGCTGAAGAACTACACCAGCTACAAGGTGGCCTATAACCTTGCCCAGAAAGTACGCGAGCAGGATGAAGAGGTCGATGCCAAGAAAGCCAAGGTGAAGCTGAACCAGTGGGTGCGCCTGCATGATTACAACATCGCCCAGAAGGTGCAGGTGATTGTTGAGCACTTCAGGGAAAACGTGATGGGCCTTTTGGGTGGTCAGGCCAAGGCGATGGTGGTGACCAGCTCACGTAAGGAAGCGGTGCGTTACAAAAAGGCGTTCGATAAGTACGTCGCTGATAACAAGTACGTGAAGATTCACGCCATGGTGGCGTTCTCCGGCGAAGTTGAGTTCAACGATAACGACCCGAACGTATCGGCGCTGCTGGGTGAGAAATTCACCGAGATCAACATGAACCCGGGCCTGAAAGGCCGCGACATGCGCAAGGCGTTCGATACCGATGATTACCAGGTGATGCTGGTGGCCAACAAGTTCCAGACCGGGTTTGATCAGCCCAAACTCTGCGCCATGTATGTCGATAAGAAGCTCGCAGGCGTTGAGTGCGTACAGACACTGTCACGTTTGAACCGCACCTATCCGGGTAAAGCGGAATCGGGCACCTTTGTACTGGATTTCTTCAACGATCCGCAGGAGATTCTCGACGCTTTCCAGCCGTATTACCAGACGGCTGAACTGACCGACGTTTCTGACCCTAACAAGGTCTACGACCTGTTCGAGAAGCTTAAGGCCCAGGGCATATTCACCTGGAGCGAGGTTGAGCAGTTCACCACCGCATTCTTTGTGCCCAACAAAAGCAACGCGGCGATCAGCAACATCTGCAAACCCGCGGTTGAACGCTGGCAGAAACGCTATGAACTTGCCGTCGATGCCTTTAAAACCGCCAAAGAGATGTTCGAGCGCTGCAAGGCTGCGGGCGATGCGGTGCTGATCGCCAACGCTGAAAACAGCCTCAAGGAGTGCAAGCAGGCAAAAGACGCGCTGGAGATCTTCAAGAAAGACCTCGGCACCTTTGTGCGCTTCTACGAGTTTATGTCCCAGATTGTCGATTACGACGACAAGGAGTTGGAGAAACTCAGCCTCTTCGCACGACACTTACGCCCGATGCTGCGCGAGAAAATCGAAGGTGAAGATGACGTTGACCTCAGCAATGTGATGCTCAGCCATTATCGTCTTTCCAAGATCAGGCAGCAGGATCTGAAGCTCAAAGACGGGCAGGGTGAATACGGCCTGGAACCTGGGAGTGAGATGGGCTCCGCCAAAGCTAAGGACAAGAAAGAGGAATTCCTCTCCACCATTCTCAAGCGCCTGAACGAGCTGTTTATCACCGATAACCTGACCGACGACGACATGCTCAACTACGCACGCACCGTAGCGGACAAAGTAGGGGAGAATGAAAGGGTGATGCATCAGCTCAGGAACAACACGCCTGATCAGGCGTTTCTCGGTGATTTCCCGCAGGCTGTTATCGATGCAGTCATGGATTCAGATGAGGCAAAACGCGAGATGATGATGCAGATACTCAGCAATCCGACCACGGAAAATGGATTTGTTAGAACAATTTTCGACATGCTCATTAAAGAAATAAGGGCTTAAATATCAAACTATTGAACAATAGTAATGAGAATTCACGTTACTAAGAAACTAGCCGAAAAACTAAAAAAATCGGGCTTTGAAATCTCGGATTCGACCGAAGAAAACCCCGCATTACTGGGAGAATGGCACGCCAATATCACCACAATCCAGCACCGCCAGTGCCTGGTGTTTACGCATGACCAAACACGATTCTCAGTGGTGCTGATCGGCGTGACCCAGAAAAAGCTTAAGGAGCTGACGTTCTGGTTCAGCGATATGCTGGGCAATACCATGCTCAAGCTGGGGTATCCCGCAGAGCTGATGGAGCGTGCCGTAAGTTCATTCACTGAGCTCAGCTTTGATACGCAGTGCAGCCGCTCGATCCAGGGTACGTTGAAGAACACGATTCTTGATCTTGAAGCATTCACCTGGGATGGCTGTCACATCATGGATCTGGCGCCGTATTCGGTTTCAGCCAGTCTTTGTGAATGCCCGCGTAGCGTTAAAGGTGCGGTTAAGCGGGAATATCTTATCCCAGCCAACGCGATGCGAAAGCTATTGGAGGATTTGCCAGGTCCGAACGAAACTAGGCATTGATCCGATCCAGAACCAGAATTCCTAAATTTTGAAGTGTTCGCCAGCTTGAAAAGAACGACACTCAGCCCGCGAAACTCAAATCTTCGAAGCTCTCCGCACGGTCATCAGACTCATCCTGATTACCAAAAAGGGTTCTAGCGCCTGAAGGTCATATAATTTCGCCACGATACATACTGGGTACTGCCTGATACGGAGTGGTCAGTGTTCAGCTTCAGATGGGCCGATACTGAGGACTCCAACACGATAGCCAATTTGGGTTGTGTGCCAGGTTGCATAACGTGGCACTTAACCCGCTAAAAACAATTCTTCGCAACTCTCCGCACGGTTTGGTGGCGGAAGCAATCTCATCGTTAATGTGAGAACAGAGCTTCGGGCAGGCACGCGCTGATGACGCTTAAGTTAAGCCAGGTAAACGAGAGCAGGCGAGCCTGGACACAGGCAAACCAGGATGAGATCCGATCCTTAGTGTGAAATTCCAAACGCCAATCCAGATAGGCCGTTCTCAAATACCATATTTAACATAATATACATTATACGAATTTATGTAGTTCGCTATATGGGGCTGTACGGATCAACAAGCGCTTACCAACCTTGGTGCTGTTTTGGCCTGATTTGGGCTCTAAATGGATCAACAGAGACTGCCTTGCTACCTGGTTAGGAAGTCAGTCATAGGAATCGGCAAGATGATCCATCGGTTTCCCTGCGGCAGACTCGTGACGCTCTACCCTTGAGGTGTGCAGGTACTGTGATGTGGTGTCGATGCTGTCGTGACCGGCGTCGGCTTGCACGTGTGACAGCGGTCGTTTGTTGAGGTTGATGTCATGGGATATGCCGGTATGGCGAATGCTGTGTGGTGTCATCTGGCGCATTTCGCGTGCGTCCTGATCGAAGCCGTCCTTTGCTGCGAGCTGGGCGGCTGACTCGATGACCTGGTCGATCTCTTCGCGTAGCTGCCGGATACCCAGGTTCGCGTTTAGCAGACCTGCGTCTCGACCTCGGCCAGCGGCACGGTGGCGCACGAACAGCGGCGTACTTTCGTTGGGGGTTGGCAAAGGATTGAGGCCCAGGTGGCTGCGATAACGCTTCAGCGCTTTGATCAGTGCGTTAGAGACCGCCACGGTGCGCTTTTTGCCGCCTTTACTGCGCGGGATATGAAAGCCCCAGACGCCGGTTTTGCTGTCACGGCGGAACTGGCCCATGACCGGTGAAAAGCCGGGCTTGGCTGCGGCCTCGGAGATGCGCAGATAGCAGCCGTACATAAGGCTGATCAGGAATAGCGTGCGTTCATGCTGCTCAGGGTCGTTGCGGGCGAGCTTTTCGGCGCTGGCGATTACGTAGGACCACTGTAGTTCAGTGAAGGCGCGGACCTCCTCGTCATCTTCATGCATGACAAGGTTTTGCGAAGAGGTTTTGAATCTTCCGTTTTTCATCAACATCATAGCGGGGTTTCTTTCAGTATATTCTTCATAAATCAGGTAGTTGAAGAATGCAGAAAGAATCGCCAGTTTTGTCTTCAGCGCCTTGTCGGTGATGCGGTAAGGCTGCTCCACTCCGTCCAGTTTCTTACCCAAAAAGGGCCGCCAGAGCGGATTTGGAACCCGCTCGTCGGTGTCCTTGTTGAGCATAAACTGAGCAACATTGCGGTAGGCGATCAGCTCCTTGGGCGGTGCGCCGCAGTAGTCGATGTAACGTGTGAGAATACGGCGCGTGATATCCGCCACTGAGATCTGTTCGACCTCAAACGCCCAATACAGAAAGGTGGTGAGTTCACTACGGTAGGTCTTGTAGTTGTTCTCGTTAGTTCGCTGCTCCAGCAGCCAGTCGGTAGCCA
Source organism: Marinobacterium lutimaris (assembly GCF_900108065.1). Taxonomy (GTDB): domain Bacteria; phylum Pseudomonadota; class Gammaproteobacteria; order Pseudomonadales; family Balneatricaceae; genus Marinobacterium_D; species Marinobacterium_D lutimaris. The sequence continues at coordinate 844,091 of NZ_FNVQ01000001.1, forward strand.
GCTCATACACCAGGGTGGCATCGGGCACCTGGCGCAGCGTCAGTGTGGCGAGGTGCTGGTTCACGGTTGGATTGCCGTCTTCAAGGTGCGCGGCAGCATCAAACAGTGGCATGGCAGGAGGCAGGTCGAGCATCGGAATACCGTTGATTTCGAAGGCTAAAATATCGCTAAAACAATAGTTTACAGCATAATGCCGATAAATAGCATTATCGGCATCGAGATCGGTTTTATGGGTTTTTCAGCAGTCTGATAACCAGTCTGTTGATACGCGTTATTGCCGCCCGAGCTCTCAGGTTAGCTCGCGGGTCTGTGCGCATTTCGCTGCGGATGATTCGGTTTGCCGGTTGGGTTTATCGAGTCAATGACGGGAGAACGTCAGCTGCCCTGCTTTTCTCTGGCAAAACCGGGAAGGTGTGGATCTGGATGCACTGATCCGCGTATCAGGCGATACGCGGACCGGGATTTAAAAGTGTTCAGCCTGTCAGAAGGCTTTGCGGATCAGGCTCTTAGTATTTCCACGTAAGAGTGCCCAGCACGCGGCGAGGTTCGCCATAGAGCACCTGCCCCCACTGCGGACTCTCAAAGTACTCCTCATTGGTGAGGTTGTTGATGTTTAAAGCCAGCGAGACGTTATCGGTGAGCTGGTGCTTGGCGAACAGATCCACCAGCGCGTAGCTGTCTTGAACTTCGACACCGTTATAGTAGATCTCATTCTGCCAGCGCACGCCGCCGCCAATCCGAAGGTTTTCCATGCTTGGGACGCGATAGGAAGTGGCTAATTTAAACTGGCGCGTCGGTATATAGGTGCGGGTTTCATGCCCATCCACATCGTCGATCTGTAGCGCGGTAAAACCGGCGCTGAGCTGCAGGTTATCGGTCACCTGCCCTGCCAGTTCGATTTCAAAGCCCTTGCTGTCGTACTCGACACCGCGGTAAATATTGAGGCCGCTGGCTTGATCCACTGATTCCCATTCACCGAAGTTATCCTGGCGTGAGCCAAAGTGTGCCAGCGTTAGTACCAGGCCTGAGTCGAACAGTTCCTGTTTGATGCCGACCTCCCAGCTATCGCCCTCCACGGCGCCAAGCGGCTCCAGCGATGAATCTACCCAGGTCTGTGGCTGGTACACCTTGCTGTAGCTGCCGTACAGCATGGTGCCCGGTAGCGCTGCATAGGTCAGGCCCGCGTAAGGTACGGTTTCATCCACCGACGCATCCTGATCGGCACCATAGCTGATGCCGCTCTGCTCGCTGTCGATGGTGCGCGCGCCCAGCAATACGGCGAGTTTATCGGTCGCCCTGAGGCGGGTTGAGAGGTAGTACGAGGTCTGGTCCTGCTCGATATCGGTGGTTTGGGTGGCCGGGTCGAACAGATCGAACTCTGGCCGCGGCGTGTTGCCTTCGGCCCAGTCGCTTCCCAGCGGGTCGTAATGCCAGGCGCTTGCGTAACGCGAGCTGGCTGTCAGGTCGATATCGGCGTAATTGGCGCCGACCACCAGCTCATGTTCCTGCCCCCAGGCATCGAAGGTGCCGGTGACATACATATCGAACACATCCTGTTTGTCCCGGGCGTCGTAGCGGCTTGCGTCGGCGCTAAGCCCAAGCCCTGTGGTCCGATCCGGAGCGCCGGTGGTGTAAAAGGTATCCCAATCCTTATCCTGCACCGCATGGGTGTAGATCAGTTTTGCCATCCAGCGGTCATTCAAGTCGTGCTCATATTCGACAAAGGATCGCGTCTGTTTGACGTCCTGGTAGGCCCAGTCAGTGGCCGTGTTGGTGGATCTATCAAAGTTGGTCACGCCACCATCGGCGTAAAACAGCGGCAGACCGCCGGAGATATTTCCGTCGCTGTGGCCGTCGTTAATGCTGTGTCCAACGGTCAATCGGCTGGCATCGGTAAGGTCGGCGGTGAGTACGCCGTAAAAGACATTTGTATCCTGTGAGTACCGGTCCATGTAGGAATCGCTGGTCTGCTTCGCCACGACCAGCCGCCCTTTCAGCCTGTTCTCTATCAGCTGGCCGGAAACATCGGCCTCGACCCGCCCGTAATCCCAGCTGCCGGCGGATGCTGCAAAGTGTGCCTGGGTTTCATCGGTGGGGCGTTTACGCACGAAGTTAATGGTGGCTGACGGATTGGCGAGGCCTGTAATCAAACCGGTGGCGCCTTTTACCACTTCAACCTGCTCGTAGATAAAGCTGTCATCGTGGCCCTGATTGAGGCCATAGGAAAACGGCACGCCGACACCGTCATACTGGAAGTTGACGATATCGAAGCCCCGAGCGGTGTAGTAGGTGCGATCGGTTTCAACCCTTTCCACCGTCACGCCCGGGGTATAGCGCAAAACCTCTTCGGCGTTTCGGAGTGAGAAATCATCCATCTGGTCTCTGGAGATGACCGATACGGTCTGCGGTGTCTCATAGATCGACAGGCCAAGCTTGGTGGCAGACTTGGTCTTTTCCGGTTCGCCATAAACAACCAGAGGGCCGAGTAGCGTGAATTCCGATTCAGCGTCCGTATTATCCGGCTCTGCAGTTCCCTCTACCGTCGATTCGGCGCTTGCGCCAGAACTGGCTAGCGCTGCGATAACCAGCGCCAGGGCCTGGTGTTTATAGGCTCTCATTGAACTCTCCCTGTTCTTACGGATGCAAAATGACTGGTCTTACAGTCATGCAGTATCGAAAATATAATGAACGGTAATGCAAATCAATATCGTTCGTGATTATTGTGTCTAGGGAGGTACGGCCTTGAGCGGCTTGCTCAACGGGCGTTTAGTGCAGCGGAGTCCATGACAGTGGAATGCGGAAATCGGCAGCTTGTCAGGCTTTTCTGGCGTCTTTGATCATTACACCCTTCTCGTCCCGTTTAATCTCGAACAGTCCGATGGCGTCGATCAGTTCAGTGAGTTTCTGATAGCCGTAGTTGCGTGGGTCGAAGTCTGGCAGCGCCTTGCTGAGATAGCTGCCGACCGCGCCGAGGTTGGCCCAGTCGCTGTCATCTGAACAGGTGTCGATACCGGTGCGGATCATCTGCAGAAGTTTGGTGTTGCCGCGAAGCTGCTTGGCGCTTTGCTTTAGCGCTGGCCCATCGGGTGCCGACGAGGTGCTTTCTGCGCTGTCGCTGGTGAAAATTTCGGTGTAGATGAAGCGGTCGCAGGCGGCGACAAAGGGCTTGGGCGTTTTCATCTCACCGAAACCATAGACCACCTTCCCCGCCTCTCTTATGCGCGCCGCCAGCCGGGTGAAGTCGCTGTCGCTGGAGACCAGGCAGAAGCCGCTGAACGGGCCGGTATAGAGCAGGTCCATGGCGTCGATAATCATGGCGCTATCGGTGGCGTTCTTGCCGGTGGTGTAACGGAACTGCTGAATGGGCTGAATCGAGTGCTCCAGCAGTACCGCCTTCCAGGAGCCCAGGTTTGGCGTGGTCCAGTCACCGTAGATCCGCTTGACGCTGGCGACACCCAGCTTCGCGACCTCATTCAACAGGCCATCGACGATGCGTGGATTGGCGTTGTCGGCATCGATCAGTACGGCCAGCGTCTGGTTGCTGTCCCTTTCTCTTCTATCCATTGCTTCTATCCATTGCTTCTACCCATAGCTTCTTTCCATCACCTGGCGCCGCTCCTTGAGTCTCTTGTTCTAAATTTCTTGTTTAAGAGCGCATGTTAAAGGTTGCTCCTGGAGTCTAGCTGGTTGAGCGAACCGTTGCCGACGCTCCGTCTATTTATGCCGAAAACCGAGCAACCTCAGAGCATTCAGCGTGACCAGCACCGTGGCCCCGGTATCCGCCATCACCGCCAGCCAGAGGCCGGTAACACCGAATATGGTGGTGATCAGGAACAGACCTTTCAGGCCCAGGGCAATCATCAGGTTCTGGCGGATATTGGCCATGGTGGCGCGTGCCAGGCGTATCTTGGCGGTGACATCATCCACGTAATTGCGCAGCAGTGCGCCATCAGCGGTTTCCATCGCCACATCGGTGCCGCCGCCCATGGCGATACCGACGTGGGCTGAAGCCAGTGCAGGTGCGTCATTGATACCGTCGCCGACCATCATGGTCGGGCCGCGGGAAGCCATCTCCTGCACCGCCTTGACCTTATCCTCCGGCATCAGCCCGGCACGAAACTCCACATCGAGCAAGCCGGCGATCGCAGCGGCCGTGCGCGGGTTATCGCCGGTGAGCATCATTGGGGTGATCCCCAGGGCCTTAAGATTACGGATCGCCAGGATGGCGTCCGGGCGTGGTTCGTCACGCAGCGCAAGAATCCCAAGCAAGCGGGTATCGTCGAACAGCGCCACGACGGTTTTACCCGCTTCTTCCAGGGCTTCGATGCTCGCCTCTGTCTCTGGCTGCAAAATACCCATATCCCGGGCGTATTGTGGTGAGCCCAGGTAGATGCGACGGTTTTCGATCTCTGCGGAAACGCCCTTGCCGGCGATAACGCGGGCGTTCTGAATCGATGGGATATCGAGTCCCTGCTCCGTTGCCCGGGCCACCAGTGCCACCGCCAACGGGTGGCTGGACTCCATCTCCACGGCAGCCGCCAGTTTCAGCAGTTCTGGCTCTGAAATATCGACCGGCTTGAGGTCTGTCAATTGCGGGCGGCCCAGCGTCAGTGTGCCGGTTTTATCAAAGGCGATCTGACGAATGGTTGCGGCGGCTTCTATCACCGATCCACCCTTCATCAGCAGTCCGCTGCGGGTGCCGGCGTACAGCGCCGATGCGATAGATGCGGGCACCGAGATCACCAGCGCGCAGGGGCAGCCGATCAGCAACAGCGCCAGGGCGCGGTAGATCCAGGTATCCCAGAGTCCGCCGAAAAATAGCGGCGGAATCACGGCAACCAGTGTCGCCAGGCCGACAATAGCGGGCATGTAATAGCGACTGAAGCGATCGATAAAGCGCTCCGTCGGCGCGCGACTGGATTCCGCCTCTTCCACCATGCGGATAATCCGCGCGATGGTGTTTTCACCGGCAGGTTTGGTGACTTTTACGCGCAGTGTCGCTTCGGTATTGATCGACGCGGCAAAGACGCTGTCGCCCGGCGCCTTGGCTACCGGCATCGACTCGCCGGTTACCGGGCTTTCATCGACGCCGGAAAAGCCTTCGGTAATCTCACCATCGGTGGGAATGCGGTCGCCGGGGCGTACCTGAACAATCTGGCCGATAGCGAGCTTATCTACATCGATGTCGCGCACGCCATCGGCTGTTTCCAGGCGTGCGGTCTTTGGCAGCAGGCGCCCAAGCGCATGAATGCCCGCCCGGGCGCGGTTGGCCGCGACACCTTCCAGCGCTTCACCCACGGCGAACAGGAATACCACCAGCGCGGCTTCGGCCGTGGCACCGATGATCAGCGCCCCGCCCGCGGCGATGGTCATCAGCATCTCGATGGTGAATGGCATACCAGAGCGCAGTGCGGCAAACGCCTGACGCGCGACCGGAACCAGGCCGGAAAGACAGGCAACACCGAACACCCAGCGCGCGGTTTCCTCACCGGCAACCAGGCGTGTGATCCAGGCGGCTGTCAGCAGCAGGCCGGTAACCATAATCAAGCGGGCCTGAGTGCTGGCGATCCAGCGTTGACGCTTGGGCTCTGCTTCGGAGGATTCGCTGACTGTGCTCTGAGAGTCGTTGCGCACCAGGCTAAAGCCCAGGCCGGATACCGTGCTCTCGATGTTCTCAGCAGTGGTTGTGCCGCCCTGCTCAAGCCGCAGGTTCAGCGTTTCCGACATAGTCGAGACCTGGATATCGCTGACGCCGGGGAGTTTCTCCAGTGCGCCGCGGATCTTGCCGGCACAGCTTCCGCAGTCCATTCCGCTGACTTTCCAGCTGATCTTTTGAGAGAGACTGTCCGTTGCTGTTGCCGCGAAAGGCGTTTCACTGTTGGCCGTGCTGCAGCTGCCTGAGCCGCTGTGTGAACAGCCACAGCTATGGCTTTCGTCAGGCGCGCTCGCTGGCGCATCAATGGCCTGAACGCCGTAGCCAAGCCGGTCGACGGCGGTTTCTATTCTCTCAACGGTAGTTTGCGATTCATCCAGCTTCAGGCGCAGGGTCTCGGTCATCATCGATACCTGAACCTCGCTGACGCCGGGCAGGCGCTCAACGGCACCGCGTACCTTGGCAGCGCAGCCGCCACAGTCCATGCCGCTGACTTTCCATGAGCGCTCTGTTGAGGTCAGGTTTGCTTCGTTCATCAATAACCTCCTCCCGTCCGGGAACCGATATTACTTTCTAGGTTTAATCCTAATAGCTATAGCGGCTAGAGGTTCAAGTGCTGTGTGGGTTGCTTAGCGCGAGTGATTGATCGTTGGGCTGTAGATGAGGAGCTGGTGGGTACGCGCGGCCTCTGTCGCGGCCGCGCTTTGTTTGTTTCGGTCCTGAGTGGCTAGGATGTTGCCGAGTGCGCCGCTCTTTGGCTTAACCAGCTTAGCTGGCGCAGCCTTGCTGGTATTCCAGGGCTTTTTGATAGATGGCGCGGGCGTTCTCAAAACCTCGGCTTTCGAGTCTCGACAGGTAGGATTCGATACCGGTTTTGAGCGGCTCAGACCATTCCGGGTCGTTCATGGGATCTTCGACTTTCCCGAAGGTGTGGCCCGCTGCGACAGCTTCCTCTCGGCCCTGTCTGTCCAGATCCTGAAACACCTCTCCGGCTGTTTTGGACCAGAGCATTCCGCTATTGGCGTCGATAACAGCCTGTAACTCCGGCGAAAGAGCGTTGTATGAGCGCTGACTCATGGTAGCCATTATGGCGCCGGTGTAATAAGGAATCTCTAAATGGTGTGATGTCAGGTCATTAATGCGGAAAACCTTCATCGCCTCCCACGGCAGACTGAGTCCTTCGACGACTCCGCGCTGAACGGCGGCGTAAAGGTCGGGTGCCGGCATGCCCACCGGCTGTGCACCCATATTGCTGAGCATTTCGCCGGCTACTTCGCTGGGTTTACGGACCTGCATGCCCGAAAGATCTGACGGGCTCTGGATTTCGGCCGTGCGTGTATGGATGTAAGCGGGTCCGGTGGTAAACAAAAACAGGGGGTGAGTGTCCTTGTACTCGGCAGCGATGGAGCCATCGTCATACAGCGACTGAAGAATGCAGGCGCCCTGAGTTGCAGAGCTGGAAATACCTGGCAGTTGAACGATTTCTGATAACGGGAAGCGCCCGGCTGTATAGCCCTGCAGCGTGGCTGAAATATCGGTGATCCCCTGCACGGTAGAGTCGTAGGCGGAACTTGATTTAACCAGCGTTTGCGACGGGTAGATCTCAACTTTGAGCTCGCCGCCAGACTGCTCCTCAACGGCTTTTGCCCAGGGTTCGAAGATTTTCATATTGACCTCCGAGCCCTGAGGCCAGAGGTGCGCAAAGCGAAGAGTTGTTTCGGCGTTTGCGGCACAGGCAAATACGCTAAGGATCGCCCCGGCGAGGCAGCTCGTGTGCTTGGGTGTCATGCGTGTGGTCCTTTTCTTATTTTTATCGCGAAAGGTGGTTGAGAACACCTTAATTTCCCGATCCTTATGCATCAAATCGATAGTATCTCTAGTGAAAATAGATTCTGTCTATTCAGGCTTGGTTGAGTGGCCTTGGGTACGTCTAAGGGAGCTCTGCGTGATTCTGCATGGGGAAACGGGTCCGACACTCCTCTCCTCTTGATCGCGCCTGAGTCTAATCTCTATAGTGGCTATAGGTTTTGTTTCACGGCTTAACTTCAGGATTTAGTTTCTGGGTTCCATTTCCGGGTTTCATCTCTAGCGTCAGGTTTTAGATTAGCGATTCCTATCAGGAATCTAAGAGGTTTTATGCTTTCCATCGGCCAGCTTTCAAAGACGACCGGCGTCAAGGTGCCGACCATCCGCTATTACGAGAAGATCGGGCTTCTGCCGGAGCCTGGGCGCAGCGAGGGCAATCAGCGCGTCTATCCCGATTCTGCGGCGGATCGGCTGGCGTTTATCTTTCACTCCCGTTCGCTGGGGTTTTCGCTGGATGCGGTGCGGGATCTGTTGCAGCTGGCCGATCACCCGGATCAGTCCTGCGCTGCGGTGGATGAGATCGCCCGTCATCAGCTGGAGGCCGTAAAGCAGCGCATTGCGCAGCTCAGCCTGCTGCGTGATGAGCTGGAGCGGATGCTGGAGCACTGCGAGATGGAGACTGTGTCGGATTGCCGGGTGATTCAGGTGCTTAGCGATCACTCCAAGTGTGCCCATGAGCACAAACTTGAATCCACTACCCTCGCTGCAACTGAAGATGCCAAGGCAAAGCCTCATGAACATTGATTTCGCTTCTCGCCCGGTCGTCGCGGTGATTGCCGTTGTTATTCACGAGGGGCATGCCCTGCTGGTTCGACGCGCCAATCCGCCGGATGCGGGGCTTTGGGGATTTCCGGGTGGCAAGATCGAACCGGGTGAGCCGCTGATGGATGCGGTGCAGCGCGAACTTTATGAAGAAACGGCCGTTAGTGCCCGGCCGATTCGGGTGTTTAATGCGGTGGATGTGTTCGACCGGGATGAATCAGGGAATCTGAAGTCGCATCATGTGCTGGTGGCGGTTAGCTGTGAGTGGATGAAGGGTGAGCCGCTGGCGGGTGATGATGCCCTGGACGCGCGCTGGGTTCGCCTGGATGAGCTGGCGTGCCAGGATTTGATGTTGAGTGCCGATGTTGAGCGGATCGCGGATCAGGCTGCGTCGCTTGTTTAGGCTAGGGTTTCAGGCGTGATGTGCCGGCTCTTCGGAGCGCTGGTAGTCGGCCACGAACCCCGGAAACAGCTCGATGACGTCACCGGTGATATCAGACTGTACGTAAAGGCAGTGGTGTGGTGCGTCCAGGGCGGATTTACCGATCACTTCGTAATACCTGTCTGAGCGCAGCTGCAGATCGCCCTCCACCGAAAGCAGGCTTGCCTCGATGCGTACCCGATCGCCGATCTCTATCAGGTGCCAGAGGGATAGCGAATCGTTGACCTGGTCATGCTGAGCTAGGTGTGTCTCGGACATGATGGACGCTCTCCGCGAAAGTCACTGGTTCTGCAGAAACTACTACCGCAGTAAAACCGCACTACATTCGCAGTATAAGCGCGAAAAGCGTCCCGGTGCATCAGGTTTGAAGGATGCCAGCGCGCATGGCGATATGGATAATCTCCGCTGATGAGGAGATGTTCAGCTTGCGCATCAGGTTGGCACGGTGGGCGTGAACCGTTTTCGGGCTCAGGTGCATCACCTCCGCGATGCTGTTCACGGTATGGCCCTCGGCGATCATGGAGAAGATCTCCAACTCCCGCGCAGTGAGTTGTGAAAGCTGGTTATCCTCGTAAGCTTCCTCTTTGCAATCAACAAGATGAGAGATTGACTTAGAGTAAAACTTATCACCCTGGGCGATGCTGAATACGGCCTGACGCAATTCTGCCGAGGCGTTTCTCTTGGTGACATAGCCCTGGACACCGGCCTGCGCGGCGCGCTGCGGATAGGGGTTTGAGTCCAGACCGCTCACTACCAGAATGCGGGCATTGTTGTCGTAGCTGCGGATGCGGCGGATCGCTTCGAGGCCACCGGCGGTGGACTGGATCTCTTCCGAATTACTGTCCATCGGCATCGAAAGATCGAGGATCACTACATCGGGGCTCAGGTTGCGGTAGGCTCGTAGCGCGTCAGCACAGTTCTCAGCCTCGGCGATTACCTCGATATCATCGGATCGGGTCAGCAGTTGCTGATATCCGAAGCGTACGATCGAGTGGTCATCTACCAGAAGTACGCGAATTGGGTTGCTCATTGTGCTCTCTTTTGCGGTTGAGCGTGCGGGCTGTCGTCCCGGACGGCCTGAAATGGATTCTAGTCACTGAGTGATCAGCGAATCAATACCCTCGGCACCCTGGTAGCATCCAGAGGTATAAACATCGACCGCGTAAGCCGACGCCAGTTCGGTTCCGGCGATACTGGTTGGCAGAGCGACCAGTTCGTCGCTATAGCCGATCAGAGAGATCCCCTCTTTCTTGCAGTGGCTGAGCACCTTCTCCAGCGCTTTGATCACGGTTAACTGGCGGTCGTTGAACATCGGCCCCTGTACCTGCGAGCGTTTTTTGCTGGAGGTCTGGCGGATCACGTAACCGTCGTCGTCAAGCAGTTGAATAGTGATGCCGACAAGGCGTGCCTCGATCAGGGCGTGCTTGCAGATTTCGAACTGCGACTCTCGATGACAGATCACTACGTCACCGTTTTCCGCCAGCTTGATAATGGCGGAAATCTCTTCCTTTTCACTGCGTATATCGATCTGATGTTCCATAATTATCAATCCGATATGAGACACATGTTAAGTAGAATGTAAGCTTCAGGCTGGCTTCTGCAGCTGCTGTCGGAGCATGGCGTTTTCGCGGTTGAGCTCGTCGTTGCGGTTGCGTAGCCGCGCAAGCTCCTCATCCTGGATGCTGAGGCGAACCCGCGCTTCGATCAGGGCTTCACCACCCTGTCCGCCGCTATGCATCTGCTCACTCTGTTTCAGCTTGGCCCTGACCTCATCCAGCTGCTGGGTGAGCCGGTAGGTCTGCTCATCTGTCTTAAGCAGCTTGTGTTCCAGTTCATGCTTCTCGTTGGCCAGCGCCTCGCAGCGATCCAGCAATCGGCCGTTCTGCGACTGCAGATCCTTGAGGGCCTGGTGCCCGCCGTGCTCGGTGCGTTCAATTTCGCCACGCAGTTCCGATTCGCGCTGCAGCAACTGCTGGCGTTGCTCCTCAAAACGGTTTTCCGCATAGGCCAGGGCGCGGTCCCACAGCTGGTTGGCGATGTTAAGCACCGGCTCCGGCAGCTCGGGATGCTGCTGCTGGCGGGTGATGCGCTCACCCAGGGTTTTCCACCAATCGTTGAGCGCTTTGTTGATGGTCGTTAAACTGCCGCTCCCAATTTGCTCGCGTACCGCCTGCTGAGTGGGGCGGATGCCCTGTTCGAGCAGCATATCGGCAGCGGTGAAGACCTTTTCTCTGGTGCCGACCGTCTGTGTCATAAATACACCATACGTATTAAATGATATGTACTATGCAGCGATATTAGCAGTTTTGGCGACACTTCCAACCCTTATTTGGTCAGATTTTGATCTCAATGCAGATAATTGGAGGGTCTGAGGGGAATCGATGGGAGGTTGTTTGTGCGGAGGTTTCGGGAAGTAGCTTCTGCTACTTCCCATAGCTGGGTCAGGCTTAGCGGGTTTCAGCGGATACTTTTAGTCGTTCTCTGCCTCTTTCAAAAGAGTGACGGTTGCGGTGCGTCCAGCAACCAGCTTTAGGTTCTCCGGAGTCTCGTCGATGGCGATACGCACAGGAATGCGCTGTGCCAGGCGAATCCAGCTGAAGGTGGGATTTACATTAGAAAGCAGCGTGCCGGTTTCCGTGCTGCGTTCACTGTCGTTGATGGCGGCTGATATCCCCTCCACATGGCCGTAGATCGGCTGATCCTCGCCCATGACCCGGATGATTGCCTTGTCCCCGGTCTTGATCTGGGCCAGCTTGGTTTCTTCAAAGTAACCGGCCATGTAGTAGCTGTGGCTGTCTACCAGGGACATCACCGGCTGGCCCGCGGTGGCATAGGCGCCGGGTCGCAGGGAGAAGTTGGTGACGGTGCCGTCCACCGGTGCGTAGAGGTCCGCACGCTCCAGGTTGATCCGGGCCAGGTCGCGGTCTGCAACGGCCTGATCCAGGTCCGCTTTCGCGTCACCGAGGGCGTCATGGGCCTCGTCCCGCTCCTGCGCCGATACGGCGTTGCTGAGTTTCTGGTAGCGGTTGTTCTCCCGTTGCGCCGACTGCATTCGCACCCGGGCTTTTGCAACCACCGCCTCGGCCCGCGCCAAAGCGTTACTGAGGCGTTCCTTGTCGAGGCTCAAAAGCAGATCGCCCTGCTCTACTCTCTCGTTGTCACGCACATAGATCTTATCCACCTTGCCGGAAACATCGGTGGCCAGCGGTACCACATCCGCACGGATCTTGCCGTCGCGGGTCTGGGGTGCATAGGTGTAGTACTGGTAAAGCTGCCAGAGCACCAGCACGGCGCCGAGCGCGGCGATAAAGGTCAGTACGGGGCGCAGGTATAGGGTCAGGTGTTTGTTCATGATTAGCTCAGCGGAGTGGTAAAGAGTTTCAGGGCGTAAAAAAATACCCCTGTCAGCAGCAGAAACAGGGAAGTGTCGAAGAGCGGTCGCTGTGCGATAAGGCGATATACTCCAACCCGCTCAAACAGCCGGGATAGCCCCAGGCGGACAAAAAAGGCCGCGACCAGGCACAGCAGCAGCGGTGATACAAAGACACCATCAATGTTTATTTCACCGATCATGGACGGGGCTCCAGGCAGGCGCTGCGGGGAAAAGCCCAAGGCGCAATTGGGTCAAAAGGCGCAAGATACCGAACTCCTCGCGGTGCCAGGCCTGCTCTAGGCACAGATCCAGCTGCTGCAGGGCTTCATCGGATGGCGACTGATGAGACTGGCTCAGCGAGTCGATCAGCCGCATCAGCGCACTGTCCCGGTTGCCGCCAGCCAGCTTGCGCAGACGGGCAAGGCCGGTCAGGGTGCTGAGCCGGTGCAGAAGCTGTTGGCTTTCATGTTGTTTTCCCAGCGCTGTCAGGCGGCTGCCCTGGGCGGCGATACGATCCAGCGCAGTTGCCTGGAAGCCATCGATGCGGGCCTCGGAGCTCAGGTGTCCGAGACGGGAAAGATCCCGGGCCTCATGGCGCTCGAGACGCTTCACTACCTGCTGGGTGCCCCAGTTTCTTGACAGTGCTGAGCAGAGAAAGGCCACGTAAACGCCGACCAGCGTGCCCACGACGCTTTCCAGGTAGAACCCCACATCGTAGGGCACGTAATGGCCCTGAAAATTCACCCCGCTCAGTGCCAGTGCAAGCACCAGGGTGGCCAGCGGATTACGGGTGACCCAAAGCCCGAGCGGCAGGAAAAACAGGGCCATCACCACCAAAAAGCCTAAATAATCGGAGGCCAACGGCAGCAAGGCATAGCTCAGCACCGCGCCAATAATCATCGAGATAAACGCAAAGCGGCCAAAATTACCGATGGTTTTGCCTGGGTCATCGGTATTGCCAAAAAAGCCGATGCCGATGATACCCAGCAGCACCATGTTGGCCCCCTGCTGCCAGCCTGTGATGTACCAAAGCGCGCAGAGCGAAATATAAGTGGCTGCAATGCCCGTAAACATCTGGAACGCCAGATCCCACTCCAGCGGTGGCTTAAAGGGTTTGGCGGCCATCATCTGGTCGCGAAGCTCTGGCTGCAGCTGTGCTTCACCATCGATAAAGCGGTCGAAATGCTGGATTTCAGCCCAGAGTGGCAGCCAGTCATTGATATGCTCCACCAGGTCATTGACCACCAGGCTATCCCAGTGTGAAAGCCGGGCACTGTCCGGCAGCATAACGGTGGCGTTGGCGGGAGTGTTCTGCCCCTCGCCTGCCTGGCGGCGCACCTCATCCAGATAGGGCGAGAGAGTCGCTTTCAGCTCTGGCGTCATGTTGCCAATACTGCTGCTGATGGTGGCAAGAAGCGGCACCAGTTTCAGTAGACGTTGTTGTATCGCCACAGCTGCCTGGCGCGTGGGCTTATCCACGTCGCGGTCATACTTCAGCGTGGTGACCAGCTGCGACATCGATGCAATATCGTTCAGCGTCGCCATACGGTCCTTGTCCGCCTTGGCTGCGATAAGTTCGCCGTTGATACTGTCTTCCTGCCAGCGCTCGATATCGGTCAGCCAGCCCTTAAGCCGCTGCCGCAGACTCGCAGCCTGCGACGAGGGAAACAGCAGGCTGTCGATGAACCCGACGCTGATAATACCGATGCAGATCTCGGTAAGCCGGTTGACGACGATATTGAACATATTGCCTGGTTGGTTCAGGTAGGCGATCGCCACCAGCATCAGAGTCACTGCGCTGAGCTGAAAAAAGTAGGAGCGCGGTGTTCGATCGAGAAAGCTGAGCGACAGCATGATGGCGGCGATGAGCCCTGAAGCCGCCACAAGTAGCATCGGGATATTGATGAACACGGCTGCCAAGGTCAGGGTGACGACGCCAGCGAAGAGCGTTCCGCAGAATCGATAGACCGACCGTGCTCGCAGAGCGCCACTGACCGGGTTGCTCAGTACGCAGCAGGTCACCATGGCCCAGTAAGGATTCAACTGCCCAAGGCTTTCTGCCACGGAGAACGCGAGCATGGCGGAGAGGAACAGCTTCACCGCGTAAATGATCTGTGAACGATTAAAACTCATACTTTTTCTTTTTTACGTTGCAGAAAGGCGACCGCCCTTTCCTCAAAAAGACGCACGGTACGTACAGCCTGCTCGATCTCTTCCTGGGAGACTCCCTGCATCAGCTCATGCCTCAACTGATCGGCGGCATCCTCCACTTTTTTTGCCAGCCTCTCTCCCTCGGGAAGGATAAACAGTGTGCGTGCCCGTCTGTCGCCCGGTAATTCTCTGCGTTCCAACAGCTTCGCCTGGGTGGCCTGGTCCAGCAGTCGAACGAGGGCGCCGGGATTGATCCCTATCTCTTCAGCCAGTGCTTTCTGAGTAATGCCCTGCGAGTTGCGATAAACCGCCACCACCATAGCGGCGAGGGTGATCGAAATATCCTCGTCGGCGAGAGCCTCGGTGGCGGCCTGCTTCCAGACCCGGCGTGCAGGTTGAAGACAGTTGGTGAGATCGTAAAGGGCTTGGCTTTTTGAAGGCATAAGAGGAAACCACTCGGGATTAGCTGGCTAATACGACAGGTAGTTTAAATTGCAATCGTTGCCTTTGCAATTATCTGGAGGGTTTAAGCCTTACGCTATCGATGTGCTTCGTCGGGGAAAGCGACGGTCCGCGCCTGCAATCATCGGTGCGGCTGAGGTGCGGGGCTAATGGTCCGGTGATGTCCAGCGCCACACCGTCCTGTGGAGATTTAGCTCTCGGTAGCGGGATGGCGAATCTTGATCAGGTCATGCAGACGTTCTTTCCAGCTCGACTTCAGTTTGCGTACAACGGTCTCGGTCAGAGTAGTGCCCTTGGGCACAATTACCGAGCCTGTGTCAGAGACTAGATCTTCGGCGAGCACCATCCCCTCCTCCAGGTCTTTCAGCGTTATCGCCGCAGCTTCCTCTGTTTGCGTGCTGGCGCTGATCTGCTGCAATGAGCTCAGCATCGGTGAGGGGAAATGGGGGCGCATCGAATCGATAACCTCGTCGGGATCAGCGCCCTGTCCGAGCTGCTCATCAAAGTAGATGGCGCCCTGCAGCAAGGCGTTACCCACCAGGGTATCGCCACGAAAATCGAACAGCTCGACGCTTTCAAAAAGCTTGAGTCGGCGGATGATTTCGGCGCTCTCTTCCAGGTGCGGGATATTCAACAATAGCTCACAGCTGCGCTGCGGGTAGGTGCGGTAGAGTGCCAGCTCGCTCTCCGACAGAGGCAGATTGTTGTTTATCTTGTGCATCAGTTCAGGAGGCAGAAACATGCAGCCCAGCTGACTCAGGCTGGCTGCGACCTCGTATTTCCAGGCATCTTTGGCTCCCAGGCGGAGCGCAAGATCATGAACGATGCTTTTCAGGCGCAGGGCGCGGGAAAACGCCTCTGGATTGGATACCGCCAGCAGGTCGGTCAGAATCCGGACGCTACCGAGCAGAGTCTTCTGCAGGGAGTCCGATAGCTTTTCCCGCGTTTCACTCAGCTCAAGATGAGTGCGAACCCTGGCGAGTACAATAGGCGGGCTGAACGGCTTGATAATGTAGTCCACGGCGCCGAGGTTCAGCCCGCGGGTTTCGTCTGCTACCTCACCCAGAGCGGTGACGAAGATGATCGGTATCTCGCGGGTCCTTGCTGCACTTTTAAGCGTTTTGCAGACGGTGTAGCCATCCATCCCGGGCATCATGATATCGAGCAGAATCAGGTCGGGCTTGGGGTTGGCGCGGGCAAGTTTCAGGGCTTTCTCGCCGGAGGTGGCGATCTTGGTTTTGAACTGTCGTTTAAGGATCTCATTCAGTAGCGAAACGTTAGCTGGAGTATCGTCAACGATCAGAACCGTCTTCTGTACTTCCATTGGGATACTCCTGTTCCTGAACTTATCCGGTTACTGCTTTTTAAGAACATCTTCCTCAGAGTCGGCGTAGGTCTCGGCTACAGCGCGGCACTCTTCAGAGATCTCCAGAAACGCATCGAGCATATCCGGATCAAAATGGGAGCCGCGACCCTCTGTCATAATCGAAACCGCTTTCTCGTGTGAAAACGGTGGCTTGTAAACGCGCCGGCTGATCAGTGCATCGTAAACATCGGCGATCGCCATCAATCGCGCGGAGAATGGAATCGCCTCCCCGGCGAGCCCTTCCGGGTAGCCCGAACCATCCCATTTTTCCTGGTGCGAATAGGCGATCTCCTTGGCGATGGTAAGAAAGTCGCTGGGCTCGGATAGCTTCTTCTCTGCGGCTACCAGGGCATCACGGCCGTAGACCGTATGCAGCTTCATCTTTTCAAACTCTTCATCGGTGAGCTTGCCGGGTTTGAGCAGAATCGCGTCGGGTACCCCCACCTTGCCGATATCGTGCAGCGGCGCCGCCTTGAACAGCAGGGTGATATGTTCCGGTGTCAGGAAATCCTTAAACCGTGGGTGGTCGCAGAGCTTCTCGGCCAGCAGTTTGACGTAGAGCTGGGTGCGACGGATATGGTTACCGGTTTCCGGATCCCGGGACTCCGCCAGGGCGCCCATCGCCTCCATGGCCACATCCTGAAGCTCGCCGAGTTTTTTGGTGCGGTCCCGCACCCTGTCTTCGAGAATCTGGTTCTGATGCTTGAGAACGTCCCGGGCTTCTTTCAGCGTGAGGTGGTTTTTCACCCGCTCCAGCACAATCGGTGGGCTGATCGGCTTGGTGATATAGTCCACTGCACCCAATGACAGGCCGCAGGTCTCGTCCTCGACGCTGACCTTCGCGGTTAAAAATACCACCGGAATATCAGCGGTCTGGGGGTCGGCCTTCAGCGTTTCACACACCTCGTAACCATCCATGTCGGGCATCATGATGTCGAGCAGAATCAGGTCCGGTGGTGTATCGGACTGAGCCAGTTTCAGCGCCTTTTCGCCGCTGGTGGCGATCTTGGTCTTGTACCGGTCCTTGAGGATGTTGTTCATCAGCGAAACGTTGGCCGGTGTGTCATCAACGATCAGGATGGTTTTCTTATCATTCATTAACCTGTCCCTTGTCTGTTGCTGTGCTTAATCTTCTGCAGGCTTGATGCTGTTGAGGTGTTCCGTAACCCAGATGCAGACCATGGTCACATCGATCGGCTTTTCCAGAAAGTCGATGGCGCCCAGGGCGAGCCCGCGGGAACGGTCACCGGGGTTGTTCTTGCCGCTGAGAAAGATTACCGGGATATCCTTGGTTTCCGGATCTGCCTTAAGCTTTTCGCACACCTCGAAGCCGTCCATGCCGGGCATCATGATATCGAGCAGGATCAGGTCGGGCTTGGGATCACGGGCTGCAATCTCCAGCGCCTTTTCACCGCTGGTGGCGACCTTGGTGCGGTACATCTCTTTTAGTGCGGTATTAAGCACCTTGATGTTGGCTGGCGCATCATCAACCAGCAGCACCGTTTTCTGGTCATTCTCGCTCATAACTCATCCTTGGGATTCTGAATCAGTTAAACAGGATTCACGGACAACCTTGGCTGCCAGTTCAAAATCAAAGTTTTCTATCGCCTCTTCCAGCTCATCGAGGATCGCTTTATCCAAGACGTTTTGCAGGCCGGGTTTCAGCTCTTCGAACTGGTCGGCGGCCTCGCCATCGTCAGACTCGAGCAGCGACAGCAGCTCGGAAAGGTCCGGCATTGAGGTCTGTTGGCCTAATTCATTATGAATCAGCGCCATCACCTGCAGGGCAGACTCAAAGTCGAAGTTCTCGATATGGTCGGCGAGTTTGGCGATATGTTCGGGCGCGAGCGACTGTTTCAGCAGTGACTGGTTGGTGATGAAGTATTCTTCTGCATCACCGTCATCCTCCTCAAGGAGGCTCTGCAGCTGAGACAGTATCTCCTGGGTTTCGGCGCGGGATACGCCGCTACCGCTGCTTTGCGTGGCTGAGGCCGCGGTTTCAGTCTCTTCGAACGCCTCAAGCCCCGCCATCATGGCACCGAGTGTGGATGCGAATCCGCTTAGCAGTGTGGCTGCCTGTGCCAGATCCTGCTTGTTAATGGCGTGTTCAAGCTGCTGGGCCGCTTCCTGCACGCCGGTGGCGCCCAGGTTGCCGGCGACGCCCTTGGTGGTGTGCGCCAGTCGTTCTGCGAGCCCGGTATCTGCGGTATCGAGCGCTTCCTGAATATCGGTGACGGCACTCTTTTGATCTTTTATAAAGCGGCGGATCAGGTCACGGTAGAGTTTCCGGTTACCGCCAAGCCGTGAGAGGCCCACCTGGGTATCCAACCCCTCGACTTCAGGAAGGCTCAACTCGGCCTCGCTTGTAGTTTCTTTTCGTTCAGCCAGTGCCACCTTACCCAGCCCTTCGCGCGGTTTTATCCAGCGTACCAGGGCGTGGTAAAGCGCAGCGGGTTCTATGGGTTTGGCCACATGATCCTGCATGCCTGCGGCGAGGCAACGTTCTTTATCGCCCGCCATGGCGTTGGCGGTCATGGCGACGATGGGCAATTCGTCGAAGCGCTGCTCTTTCCTGATTGCGCTGGAGGCTTCAAAGCCGTCCATCACCGGCATCTGCAGGTCCATCAGGACAATGTCATAGTCCCGGTCGTTGATCTTCTCAACCGCGATCTGGCCGTTATCGGCGATATCCACGGTCATACCGGCGCGTTCAAGCAGCTCGGTGGCGACCTGCTGGTTGATCTCGTTATCTTCGACCAGCAGTATCCGTGCGCCAGACACCGATATGGCGATCGACTCATCGCTGGCATCCGACTTGTCGGTGCCAGTGTTGGTTGTTTCGCGCCCCAGAGCGAGCATCGCCGCATCCAGCATTGATGAGGCAGAGACCGGTTTGGCCAGCACGCCGTCGACGCTGCTGCCCACTTTGCGCTGCATCTCGTTGGTATCGTAGGACGTAGTCATGATCACCTTGGGTGGTGACTTCAGATTCAGCTTGCGCAGCGTCTGGTTCATCTCGATGCCGTCCATGCGAGGCATCTTCCAGTCCAGGTAGACGATGCTGAACGGATAGCCGCGCTCGTCGTGCTTGCTGATCAGCTCCAGCGCCTCGGGGCCGGATGCGGCGACCACCGGGTCAAAAGTCAGGGACTCCGCCGCCTGCTTGATGATCTCACGCGCCGCCGGGCTGTCATCGACGATCAGCACCGGCAAGCCACGAAGGTCGGGGTCAGGCTCGATCTTCAGCGTATCCGCATCAGGGTTCAGCTCCATCTCGACGGTGAACAGGAAGGTGCTGCCCTCGCCGGCGACACTTTCAACCCAGATATCACCGCCCATCATCTGCGTCAGCTGTTTACAGATACTGAGTCCAAGCCCGGTGCCGCCATATTTACGCGTGGTAGAGGCGTCGGCCTGGCTGAACGACTGGAATAGGTTTCCGACCTGCTCCGGGGTCATGCCGATGCCGCTATCGGAGACGGCAAACTGCAGTATCACTTTGTCGTCATCCAGTGTTTTGTTGACGATTTTGATAACGATCTCACCCTGATCGGTGAATTTAACCGCGTTATTCACCAGGTTTATCAATATCTGACCCAGTCGCAGAGGGTCGCCATTAAGGCCTCGGGGTACATCGGCCTCGGTGGCGATCAGCAGCTCAAGGCCTTTCTCCTGAACCTTGACGTTCATCAGGCTGGTGAGGTTGTTGATCGTCTCGTCCAGGTTGAACGGAATGTTCTCAAGCTCAAGTTTGCCCGCCTCGATTTTGGAGAAGTCGAGGATGTCGTTGATGATTCCCAGCAGCGCATTGGCCGCGGAGTTGATCTTGTTGAGATAGTCCTCCTGGCGCGGCGTAAGTTCGGTCTGAAGCGCCAGGTAACTCATACCGATGATGGCGTTCATCGGTGTACGGATCTCGTGGGACATGTTCGCCAGGAACTCGCTTTTCGCACGGTTGGCGTCGTTGGCCTGCTCCCTGACCCTGACCAGTTCAGTGATATCGGTAGAGATACCGCCGAGCGCGAACAGTTCGCCATCCGCATCGAACACCGGAAACTTGAATGACATGTAGGTGCTCACGCTGCCATCCGGGTTGCGGATAGTTTCCTCGAGCTGAACCGTATCGCCCTGCTCGATCGCCTGCTGGTCGGTCTTCTTGAATCGATCCGCCACATCCTTGGCGAGAATATCGTAATCGGTTTTGCCGAGCGCAGCGCCTTCCTTGCACTGGGCAACCTGCTCCCACACCTTGTTGACCAGCACGTAGCGCGCCTCAGGATCCTTCATGTAGATCAGCGCCGGGGAGTTATCGAGCACGGATTTCAGCAGCTTGCGTGACTCTGCCAGGGCCCTTTCGGCTTTTCTGCGTTCAGAAATATCCCGCAGCGAGGTGGCGATCAGCGTGCCTTCTTCGGACTCTATGGGGCTGAGGCTGATCTCGACGGGAATCTTCTGCCCCTGCTTGGTCAGTGCGATCAGCTCGTTGCCTGCCGCGAGGCCTGGCCGCACGGATGACGCCACGGATAAGCGGCAGTAGTCGCGGTAGCCTTTGCGGAATTCGGCCGCGACCAGCATCTCTACGGGCTGACCGTAAAGTTCACGCCAAGCATAGCCGAACAGCTCCTCCGCACGCTTATTGACCATCACTACGCCGCCCTCGTCGTTGGCAACCACCATCGGGTCTGGCGCGGACTCGAGCAGCTTCTTGAACTGATCCTTGCTCTTACTGAGCTCCAGGGTGCGCTCTTCCACCTTGTCTTCGAGCTCATCACGGGCACGAACCAGGGAGCGAGTGGCACGGTCGCCGATCCAGGTATTGATACCCATCAGGCTCAATGACAGAAACAGGGTCACACCGAGCAGACCGTAAAGTGTATTGCGCGAAATGATATGTGCTTCGAGCGCTTCGGATTCATCGATTTCGGTGATCAGGCCCATGCCCAGTTCCGGCACCCAGTGCCAGGCGCTGAGCACCCTGTCATTGCGGTAATCGAGAAAGCCCTGAACATCGATGCCGCTTTCACCCCGGCTGATGCCGAGCGCGGCTGGCGTCAGTGAAGACCTGTCGAAGGGGGCCTCGGCGGATGTCACCCGTTGCGGTGGATTGGAGACCCTGATTGCCAGTGCTGTTCTGCCGTCCTCCGGCAGTACACCCTGCTCCACCAGTTCATCGGTAAAACGGCTTTCACTCAGCATAATGCCCGATGCATCGACCGCGTACGTTTCTCCGGTTTGACCGGTGATACCCCGTGACAGGATATCGGAGAAAACATGGGCCGGGTCGGCGGTGGCGATTACCGCACCTACAGGTCGTCCGACATAGTCGAGAACCGGTGCGGCGAAATAGATCTCAACCTGTTTGCTCACTGGGTTGAAAGTGGGCGGTATGAATGCCACCTCGCCCTGGAATACGCGCTTTTCGAGTATATCCCTGAGGTGCTGGACGGAGGGCGCTGCCTGGTAAACCGGAGTGCCGTCGGTGAGCACCATGGAAAACTTCCAGTTACTGTCACCGAGATTGTGTTGATCCAGCAGTGCCTGAAGCCCCTTGCTGGAGTTGCTTTGAGTGCTTGAACCGCCCTCGTGCGCCTCCAAATCCCAGGTGGCCAGGAGCGTTTCGAGCCCCTCTTCCCTGGCGATCAGAGTAATCAGCCTGAGCCGCCCGTTCACCCAGAACTGCAGCATTTCCTGGGTGGCAGAGAGCATAGTGTTTAGAGACTGACCTGCCCGCTGGCGGGCGATCTGTTCCTCGCGCTCCAGCGAGTTCCAGGTCAAGCCAAGCACAACCACCAGTATCGATGACAGTGCGAGTATGCCGAACAGGCGTAAGCGGCTGGACTGGTAAAGCGACAGAGCGCCCTCTGCCTTGCGGGCCAGGTACCAGACGATACCAATTAGAATGATGGCAAGGCCGATGGTTATCGCGACGAACTGCAGCACCGGTAGTTGCTGGTTCTGGATGCCGGTGGTGGATGGGGTCTGGTCTCCCAGATCGATATTGAGCCAGCGGTTACGGATCGCATCGCGTTGGGCCGGCGTGATGGTATCGATCGACTTGTTAAGAATACTGACGAGCTGCGGCCAGTCTTTGCGCACGGCGATGCTGAGCTCGTATTGGTAGTCGGTGCGGAACGCCACCTGCAGGTCAGACAGCGCGTAGTCACTGACCAGGTTAAGCGCCGAATACTGGTTGGCGAGCATTGCATCCAGCTCGCCTTCAGACACGGCCAGCAGGCCGTCTTTCAGCGACGGAACCTCGACAAAGTCGATATCGGGGTAACGGTTCTGCGCCCATTCGGTGCTGGCGTAGCCAGCCACAACCCCCATCTTTGCACCCGCCAGTGCCGCCATATTGGTTAAGGAGCCGGCATTGTCTTCGTGGCTGATCACCACGGATGGAATGCGCAGGTAAGTGTCGGTGAAATTGAAAAACTCCCGGCGGCTTTCGGTCTGCGCCATGCCCGGCAGAATATCGATCTCCCTCTGCTTGGCCTTTTCAACCACATCGGCCCAGACCGCTCCCGGTACCAGGTTAAGCTTGATACCCAGCTGGTTGCTGATCAGGCCAACGTAGTCGGCTACGATGCCGGAGTAGTTACCCTCAGAGTCGATAAACTCGAAAGGTGCCCAGTCCGGGTCGGAACCGAAGTTGATCGTCGGGTGCTCCAGCAACCAGCTGCGCTCTTCCGAGGTCAGATCCAGTTGCGCCAGCACCTCTGTCCTGTTTAGCTCCTCCTCGGGGTCAAGCCAGGTGGAGAGAACCTCCATCCGCTCATCCTGGGTGATGGCGGCGATACCCTTGGTGAGGATGCTATGGAGCAGAGGCTTTTCACCGGTAACCAGCATCCGTAGCGGATTGTTACCGAAGTTGCTGGGGAAGGAGGTGAATCCTGACAGCGCGTTTTCCCGCAGGAAATACTCGACAACGCTCTGGGAATCCATGGTGGCATCGGCCTGGCCCGCCAGCACCATTTCTATGGCATCGAGTATCGAATCCGCCTCGATAACCTGTATTCCGGGCATCCGCTCCTTGACGATATCGATGGTGGCGTAGCCGGACGGGATAACCAGCCTTTTACCGTTGAGATCCTCCATGTTGCGGATGTTGGAGGCTTCCTTGGCGTAAACAAACTCCTTCAGTACCAGGTAGCTGGGCGTGTGGAGCGCATACTGGCTGCGGTCGGCAGAGAAATAGGTGGCGGCTACCAGGTCGATCTGCCCTTCTTTGAGCTGGGTGTGCAGCTCGTTATAACTGGCGGGCTCGGAATATTCGAAATGTAGCCCGGTTTTTTGCTCGATCAATTTCAGGAAATCGACGGTGATGCCGACGTAATCTCCCTGGCGATCGATATAGTTAAAGGGTGGCCAGCTATCTTCCTTGCCGACAACGACTGTTGGGTTCGACTCGATCCAGGCTTTTTCATCGGCGGTTAAATTAACCGTCTTGTCATTGGCGAGTTCCTGCGAGAGCACGCTGACAATCTGCGTATCTTCCAGCTGTGCAACGATATCGCTCAGCAGGTTGATCGAGTCGATCAGCGACTGTTTGTTTCGCTGGTAGTCCGGAGACTCAAACACCGCCTTGGCCTGCTCGATATTGCCCGCTGCCATGTAGGCTTCGGCGCGCAGCTCCAGGTCCACGAGCGATTCGTTAAAGGCGTTGATCAGGTCAAGCTGGGGATCGGCTTCTTCCGGCGCCTGGGAGCGGATCTGGCTGAGGGTATCGTCAAACCGGGTGACCGCACTTCTATACCTGTTCAGCCAGTCAGGGTTATTCGAGTAGATATAAGTGGTCATCGCGCCGGTCAGGATCTCATCCTGAAGCAGCAGCGAGTCGGTAAGCTGTGTGAGGTTGGTCGCTGCGTGTTCTTCCTGTACCGGCTCGTCAGTGGCGATAACCACCTCCTGCGAGAGAACGGCAAACAGCACAGCAAAAATAAACAGCGGTAGCAGACTGCTTTTGATAACGCGTTTGATCATTGCGCAGTCTCCGCTTGCGGTTTGAAGCCGTATTTACTCAGGATCAGGAGATACTCAGGTGTGGTGATAAATCGTGCGACCTCACGCTCCAACTGGTCTCTGAACGCCTCGGCCCCCTGCATTCTGCGGGAAACGGCAAGGTTGACCGGAAGCACGTAAACAGAGGGAGTCAGCACCTTGAACGCGTTTTTAACCCCGAGCTTCTCGGCGCTGCTGAGAAAGTACTGCTGGTTGTTGATGGCGAGATCAAAGGTCCCCGATAACAACCCTTTCAGCTGAGCCATCGAGTCGAGCACCGGGGCTTTGGTGAGGTAATGGGTTGAGTCGAACTCAGGGCCGTAGGTCCAGCCGTAGTTTACGCCGATCTTGAACTGGGCGACGCTGAGCAGCCGACCATTATATTCAATGGGACTGTCTGCCCGTGCGATAAAATCCTGGGTTTCGTAGATGTGCGGTGTGGAGGTAAACAGGGCCAGCTTGTCGCGATCGGGCGTTGAGGTGAGGTTGACCATTATGTCCTGGCTGCCCGCTGCCATAGACTGCAGTGCGCCGCGCATATCCGAATACTGGGTCACCTGCGGTTCATAGCCCAGCTTTTCAAGCACCGCTGCGGCTATCTCGTAGGAGGCCCCGGTGGGTGTACCGTCCCTTTCTACGGCGTAGAAAGGATAGAAGTCTTCCGGCATCGCGATCCGGATAAGCTGTTTATCAGCGGCGGAGAGGTGTAACGAGAACATCGCCAGTATTGAGGCGAGGAATAACCTGACAGCTAATTGGGCCATTTGAGCTCCGTTACGGGGGGCTTGTCGGCCAATCAGAAAGGTTCTGCTGTCCGTTTTAAGCCACTGCCCGAGTTAGAAATGCACTGATACATCTATCCCGGATGCTCAACAGGGCATTTTCCCTGGTAGTCCTACTACCCTCATGGTCTTATAGCATTAGCCTGTTAAATCAACAAGCTGCTGAAATCAGGCTCCCTTCTGACTGCGCTTTGCAGCGCTCCGCTGTGTGGAATCTTCCGGCTTCGAACTGAAGCCGGTTCTCCTTATAGGTAAGCCCCCGGAAAAGCCTTGATAGGATGACCTACCGGGCATATCCGGGGGCTGGGTTTATGCACCAGGTTTTCAGCTTTTGCCTGTCCAGCTCCTTAAGCCTGCAGAGATCGAAGAGTGGTTTTTCGATAGCCAGGCATCCAGCTGCTCCTCCACCATCGATTGCTCCAGGCTCTTGAGACTGACTTCTTCCCCGTCGCTATCATCGAAAATCTGATAATCCCTCAGTGGAACAGCGCTGGCGCTCAGCAGATAGTTGTAGGCCAGCGAGTCATCCGCCTGCATACCGTTGCTTAATTGGACGGTCTGATGGTCGCTCTCCAATGGTTGCGTATCGCCTTCCAGGGTTGCGGTGATCCTTACGCCGGCAGAGAGCGTTTCGGTCATCACTCCGCTGTCATGCTCAAAACCAAGCAGGTGTCCCAACTCATGGGTTAGTACACTGAGCAGGTCCATCTGGCCTTCGGCCTGCGGTGTAGAGGCAATGGCTACGATTCCATCGGAGAGCGCAAACTCGCTGTCATCGTCAGGGGTAGCGTCGACAAACCAGCCCCAGCCCGCTGCATTGGTGTCCAGCGTGATGGTGTTGGTTGCAGTGTCGGCGGTGCCCAGGGTCAAGCCAGACAGGTCGCTGATCTCGATGTTGACCTGCTTCAGAATCAGCCGGTACTTGGCGTCCAACTGCTGCTGATTCAACCAGTACTCCTTGGCTTGAGCCAGGATGAGGTTCACATCTTCGATCTGCAGAATCGAGCCGGTGTCAGCTTCGCTCGGCGCAGCCTCCGCCATCATTGCGGATATCGCTTTATTCTCCGGGTGGGCCTGCTGATCGCCACGGGTCAGATTGCCGCTGACGAACAGCACGACCTTGCCAGCGCTGTCGATGATCTCGATCTGGGCAAAGTCGTTGAAGCCAGGCTCACCGGCATCGGTAAAGATAAAGCGTACGATGTAGCCATCCACGTTGTTAAAGCGACCTATGCCTTCACCAATCAGTGTATCCGCCGGGGCGCTGCGCGGCAGATGGTTGATGCTGGGGTCGTCGTAGGCAGTTATCGCCGTCAGCGTCTCAAGGTGGAAACTGTTCCCATCGAAGTTGACCTGCAGATTATTCGGCCCGATCAGGGGATCTGAATGTAGTTCAAAGCCATGGGTTACCCGCATGCCCGCGTCAGTGAAAATACTTCCGCCACCGGTCATGCGAACGCCGCCCTGTTCCGTTTCAGTGGCACGGTAATGAGCCGGATCACTGCTCCAGACCAGGTCTCCCGTTAACGGATCGGTGCCGTTCACCGTGGCCAGGTTGACGTGGAAACCAACCCGAACCGCATCGTTATATACGCCCTCTGAGGTGAAGACCCAGGTCTCGCCCGGATCGAGCAGCCCGTTACGGTTAACGTCGCCCTCAATGAACTTGCCCTGAGTCACTGCGATCGGGGTGAAATCATCACTCAGATCGTTGGTTGCCGCATCGTCCAGCAGTTGGATATCGGCCAGTGAGTCGGTACCGGTGTTGGTCACCAGGTAGGTGAATACCGGAATGCTACCCGCCTCGACCTGAGCCGGGTTGGCCGCATCGTTGGCGTCTTTACCGTTAATCAGTTTGACCAGTGATATACCCGGTTCGGTGCCGTAGTAATGCGCCAGATCCTCATCGCTGTGCTGCTCATCGAACTCGTCGATCGCCACAACTTCAACGGTGTTCATCTGCTGGCCCTGTTCAGCCTTGGCATCGATCACCGGCTCGGAGGTGTAAATCCACACCTCGTCAGGATCGAGCCGGCGATCGCCATCCTTATCACCGGATAGATAGACCGGGGTAAATCCATCTGAATCCTGAATACTGATGATTTCCAACTCAGTATCGCCCTGGTTGAACACCTGGTAGGTCCAGACGATATCGGTGCCGATCTGCAGTATCGGCCCAGTCGGCGTATCTGCATCCTCGGCACGGGTTGGATTCTCTTTGTCTACCGCATTGATCGCCTTTTCTACCCTGATGGCAGAAACCAGACCCTTGTAGCTGGCAGAATCGTTGTCTGCTGCGAATTGTCCGGTTTCCGGCTCGGTGGCGATAACACGCACCTGGTTGGTATGCAGGCCGGCCTTGGCTGTCGCACCCTCCAGCGGCGTTCCCTCAGTGGTGTATTGCCATACCTCATCCAGATCCAGCAGTCCGTCCTGGTTGAGGTCGCCGATATTAAAGCCGTCGACCGTTACCGCCGTGGGCGTGAAATCATCGCTGGGATCGTCCGGGGTATGAGCATCATCCACCAGAGAACTGACAACCAGTGCCATGTTGCCGGTATTGCGCACCAGGTAGGTCCAGGTCAGCTCGGCGCCTTCGCTCAGCTCCAAAGGAGCATTCGGATCGTCGGCATCTTCAGCAACGGTCGGCTGCAGCGGATCGACAGCGTTGATCGCCTTCTCCACATCGATACCGGCCACTGCGCCGAAGATATTAGCCGGGTCGTCGTCGTACAGCGTAACCCCGGTCCGGGTGTTGGTTGCACTGGCCAGCGCCCAGTTGGTGTAAGCGCCTGCGCTGACCACGTCGGTATACTGGAAGATCCAGGTCTCGTTATGATCCAGGCGGCCATCGCCGTTTCTATCACCACTGATGTAGATGGGTACGAAGTCATCCGAAGGATCACCCGGCGTACCGGCATCGTCGATGAGGCTCACATTATAAAGCGGGTCACGTCCGTTGGTGCTGAGCTCATAACTGAACACCACCTCGGAACCCACAGCCAATATAACCGGATCCCCGGGATCATTTGCATCTTCTGAGTTGGCGTACTTAACCAGTTTAAGTCCATCAAAACTGCCGTAGTAGTGCGCCAGATCGGTATCGCTATCCGGGGTGCCGGTCAACTGGTCGCTGACCTCTACACTGGCCAGGTTAACGTACTGCCCCTCTACGACGATTCCTTCAGTGCTGAACAGCCAGACCTCGCCCGGATTGACCAGACCATCAGCATTCAGATCGCCAATGTTAATGCCGTCGATTTCCACGGCTATCGGTTCAAAGTCATCAGTTGTATCGGCATCGGTCCCGGCGTCATCCCAGAGTGCATCGATGACGAATGCCTGTTGACCTTCATTGATTACACGGTAGGTCCAGGTGACCGTATCGCCGATGGTCAGAATGGGGCCTGTGGGTGAATCCGCATCCTCAGCGGCTGTTGGCGCCAGGGCATCGGCCGCATTGACCGCTTTCTCCAGACGAACTTCGGGGGGCACATCTATAGTGCTGTAGTAGCTCGCCGCGTCCCTGTCGGTATAGATTTCCCCGGTCACAACGTCGGTCGCTTGCGCCATTACCCAGTTGGTGTAGTAGATCGGCTCGGCCACATAGTCATCGAACTCTGTACCTGCAGAGGTGAACATCCAGGTCTCGCCCGGATCGATCAGCTCATTCTGGTTGATATCGCCAATATTGAACCCGCTCAGATCCACCTGGGCATTAGGCGTGAAGTCGTCGCTGAGGTCGTTCGGGGTGCCTGCATCGTCAGTGATTGAGGTCAGCTCGAAGGCAGTATCACCGTCATTGATCACCTGGTAGGTCCAGGTGATCGGAGTCCCGGGCGCCAGGTAAATGCCCGGCTGTTGGTCGGCATCCTCACCATTTATCGCTTTCTCTACACGCAGTTTGGGATCCTGATCGATGATGCCGCCATAGTAGTAGGCCGGATCCTCGTCACTGTAGGTTGTGCCGGTCTCCCGGTCGATCACCTCAACCCGGGCAATATTGACGTACTGTCCGGCGGTGGCGATGCCAACGGCGCGATAGACCCAGATCTCATTACTATCGATCAGGTGGTCGCGGTCGGTATCGCCGATGTTGTAATCGATGCCGTCAACGGTCAGGGTCACCGCCTCCGGTTCGAAATCGTCGCCGCTGAAACCGGCAGTACCCGCATCATCGATCAGCGACAGCAGCTCGACTTCCACATCGGAATTATTGGTTACCAGGTAGGTCCAGGTGACTTCAGTGCCTGGATCCACGTTAACACCCGGAGCGGTATTAGCATCCTGCCCGTTGACCAGTTTCTGCAGCACCACACCGCTAATTGTCACCACATCACAGACGCAACCACAGTGTGGCGGATTGTCCATATCCTCTTTGCCACCTTGGGTATCACGCTGAACGCCGCCGATATTGCCCGGCTGAGGATCACGTGGGCCGCCGGTCTGGTCGTTCCACTCCGCATCGTCCTGGTCCACCAGACCGAGCTCGCCGTTTGGCTCAGTGAGGGTCGCATCCGCGCCCTCGCGAAGACCCAGGTCAGCTATAAATGCCTTGGTATCGGGCATCAACAGACGGTTCACGGTAGGTGCGCCAAAGGGACCGAAAGGCACGATGAAGGTGTTGAACTCGCCGGTCCAGTCAAACAGACGGTCCCCGCCGGTATTGGCCATCAATACATCCAGACCGGCACCGCCGTAGGCGAAGTCAGCATCGGCAAAGATCGGATCATCCGGGCGGTTGTTGAGACCTGCGTTGGTATCCATGTTGTCATCGGCGTTCAGGTAGTCATCACCACGACCACCAAACATGCGGTCTGCATTGGTACCTCCGACAATCCAGTCGTTGCCCAGGTCGCCGAATAGGCGGTCGATGCCGTCGTCACTTTTAACCGGGGCTCCGTCGACCAACAGGAGTTCTCCGGTGCTCTCGTCGACCCAGTAGCTGTCGAAGTTGAGCAGGAAGCCTTCGATGCGAGTGCGCGGATTGTCGGCGTCATAGGCGGCGAACTTGCGCGTTACGCTGTCATAACCCAGCGGGTTGGTTGGGTCATATCCCAGTGCGACCTCGGTTTGAGGCGCCTCAGTGTAGAACTCGCGCAGAGCCTCAGCTCCGGAGATGGCATCATCACCGGCACCACCGTGAATGTAGTCACAACCCAGACCGCCGTAGATGACATCGTTTCCGCCCTGATCAAAGGCGGTCAGGTCGACCGCCTTGAACAGCGTACCGGTTATATTCACAACGGCGCCGATAAAGGGTCCGCGAGTTTCGAGCAGTGTCTGCTGGTTGGCCACGAACAGGCCGTTCAGCGACTCGGTCAGGCCGTTGCGACTGGTCAGAATCTTGCCATCGTCGCCGAGGATGCCGTCGTCGCCGGCACCGCCATAGAGACGGTCATGGCCGCTACCACCGTAGATGTCATCGTTCTGAGCTTCGCCGAAGATCACATCGTTACCGGTCATGCCGTGCAGGATGTCATCGCCGGATTCGCCGTGGATCAGATCGTCCTCACCCCGATCAGCGCTGGCGCGCTCTCCCTCGGTGTAATCCAGCAGGGTGAAAGCACGCGGGATCACCTTATGCCCCGCGCCGGAAAGGTCATAGTTGAAGATCAGGAATGCCGGCTCCGCAGCGGGCTCTCCGTTGGTACCGACGAGACGATAGATATTGCCGTTATCGCCAAGGATTACGTCCGCATCACGGGAGTGCGCATCATCACTGGGCATGCAGTCACACTTAACGAGCCCGGTATTGTTACGATCCAGACGGCTGCCCGCCCCGCCAAACAGGGTATCGCTACCGGTAGGTCGCAGGGACGGGGCCACCAGACTGAACAGGTTTGAGCTGTCGCCAATCAGGTCGTCCTGACCCAGGTTGCCAAAGATCAGGTCGTTGCCACCGTTACCTTCGATGTAGTCGTCGCCATCGCTGCCGACACCGCCAAAATCCTCCACCGAGGCCCGTGTAGAGCGTGCATTGACGGTGAGGTTGCCGTAGATGTCGATGACAGAGCCATCACCCTGCAGATCGTCATCACCCAATTGGCCGAAGATCACATCGTCACCTGCACCGCCGGCGATTGAGTCGTTGCCGAAGGTATTAATCAGCGGAGTATCGTTATGGTCATACAGGCGTATATAGCGCTCCACCGTACCGGTCGGGTTGACCTGCGCTTCGCCAGTAATCTGAGCGACGCCATCTCCGTTATAGATGATTTGGCCGGCGAGCACCTGCATACGCACGCTGATGGGTGCTCCTGTGCGCAGAATGTCGGCGTTGTCCCCGGCGATGGTATCGTTGCCGGTACCGCCCTCGATCAGGTCGTCGCCATCCTGGCCACCCAGGTTGTTGTCAGAGGTTGCGTCGGTTGCAGCCAGGTTGCCGTTATGACCGCCGATGATGTCATCGTCGCCTGCGCCGCCCAGGAGCTTGTCCCCCGCCTGGCCGCCAAGCAGGATGTCATCACCCTCGCCTCCGCGAATCAGGTCCACACCGCCACCATCAGTGTTCAGCGTATCGATGGAGGTCCAGGTGAACGGATGCAGCGGACGCACATTCGGGGTTAGAGACAGGGCGGAATCCAGATTCATGTCCAGCGGCAGCAGCGCCAGATCAAGCAGCCCTTCATTACCGTACTTGTCTCTGGCCTCAATCTTGCCGTGATCACCGAAGATCAGGTCATTGCCGCTCAGGCCGTCAATCACATCGCCGGCAGTGCCGCCAAGCAGAATATCGTTGCCGCTGCCGCCGGAGATGCGATCGGCGCCACCGAGGTTTGGATCAGAGGTGCTGATGATGTCGATATCGCTACGATCCAGATCGCCGAAGGTCGTTGCCGGATCCCGCTTGGCCAGGACATAGTCGATAAAGCCATGGTCGCCGAGAACGATATCCAGACCATTGCCTGCACGGATCCTGTCACCGCCGTTACCGCCGAGGATGCGGTCGTTGCCGATACCGCCGTAGATGAGATCATCGGCACCGTTGGTTGGCGCGGCTGTTTCGATGCGCTCGATACGACCCACGGTCTGCAGGGTCTGTGGGCGGGAGTCAACGGCCGGTGGTGTGTTGAGCTGGCCGGGCGTCCAGGTGATACGGGCACCCGCCACGTCCTGGCTAATTACGCCGTGATCACCGAAGATCACGTCAGCAAAATCACTGATTTGGCTGCTGCTCAGACTACCCGCACCTTCGCCAATCAGGGTGTCTTCGCCAGCCAGTAGATGGTCGATCACATCGAAGGTGCCGACCGGAACAGCTCCCTGCTGGGTCACCATGCTCAGTTCGCGGGTGATTACATCAACATTGAAGCCCGAGTCGCCGTAGATCAGGTCGGCGCCGCGCTGTCCTTCAATGTGGTCATCCCCACTGCCGCCGGCAAGGCGATCGCCGGTCTGGCTGCCATAAATGGTATCGTCGCCGGCACCGCCGTAGGCGTTGATGCCAATGGTCTGCAGGCTTCCACTGGCATCAGTGCCGGACAGCAGGCGAGCATCGATAACATCATTACCGAACCAGTTGAAGAATCCTGCCAGCGGGAAGGTGTAGAACGGCGTGCCATTGCCGACCAGCGTTCCCCAGGGCTTGGTACCGAAGTCGGCGGTAGACATCACGGTCGGATCGCCCTGATACCAGGTGCCGTCCTGGGATGTATCGCCATAAACCACCAGCGGAGAGTCTTCTCCGCCACCACCGGTAATGATGATGGTGTCACCACCCACACGGGTCATGTCGGTGTCGACAGTCTGTATGCTGCTGTAGGGGTCGGGAACCTGGTTACGTGAATGTCCCTTGGGATCGTAAACGCCAAGCAAGTGCTCGTCTCCATCCGCAAGAGCTACGGAGGTGCCCGCCACCTTCATGACGTTGCCGCTGAGGTTGGTGATTTGACCGGCCTGCACGCCGTCATAAAGAATCGTCTGACCAACCTCGAATCCGTAATCGGACCATGAGAGGCCATCGGTACGGATAATCGTTGTGTTTGTTCCTCCATCGACGCGAGCCACCGCGAATGCGGCTTCAACCTGCAACAGGGAGTTACCGCCGCCGTGGATGGTGGTAATACCGCCATGCAGCGCCGCCACACCGGTGGACAGGTCGATACCCGGATTGAGGGTGCCGCTGACGGTAAAGGTATCGTTACCTTCGCCGAGCAGTACGTTGACCACCTCGATGGTGCTGTAGCCGCCATCGGTCACCACATTGCCGTCGTCATCGAGAGTGAGAGTACCGAAGGAGATACCGCCGTCTACCTTCATCGGCTCGCCGAACGCTGTTTCAGCAAAACCCTGCTGGGTGAAGTCGAGACCCGCAGACATGTTCAGGCCGGTGATGCTGGTGGAGGTCATCTCACCTACCAGGTTCTCAATGCTGGAATCCGCGTAGACGTTGAGCACATCGACCTGGGTCGCCTCGGATGGCTGTTGCGGAATGGCAAAGAACGGGCCGTTGGTTTCGCCCGGTAACATAAGCGCCGGCTGCAGCGACCGATCCGCACCGGTGGTGCCGCCTTCGACCTGTAGAGGTCCCTGCAAGCCACCCAGCAGGTGCGGCTGCTTGGCGAAGTTTATGACGCTCTCAGCTCCTTCCTGCAGCTGGTAATCCGGGTCCGCTGCCAGGTTGACGGTAACCGGCAGATACCAGTTATCGGCAGTAAAGGTCACCTGCGGTGCCCACTGGGTGACGGTGATCTGCCCGCTGGACAGGCTCGGAGTATAAGTAGCAGTGAGCGTGAGCTGGTCGAGCTTATCGCTGCTGGTCCCGTGGATCAGCTGAATCTTGTAGACAGCGCCCGTTGTCGCGTTGTTGAAACGCACCAGCTGCCCTTCCAGGAAACCATCATCGAGCCAGCTTGATCCATCCGTGCGGGTGAGAGTACGACTCGCGGCGTCCCAGCTGATGTTACCGGTGTACAGGCCGTGCAGCGGCGTACCGATAGCGGCCAGTTGAACGCGGCTGTCGGTCAGAACATTAGTCTGGCCATCGGACAAAACGGAAATTTTTACTTCGGCTTTCGGCGCCTTGGTCAGGCGCAGGCTGTACTCATCGGTCTGTGAGGTATCACTGGCATTGACCAGGGTAGAGCCGTCTTTCGGAACAACCACCACACCGGCGGAATCGTTATCCAGCACTTTGACATAGAGACTTTCAGGTGTTGCTCCAGTACTGGCATCGTCGTAGCGGCTGTCGCTGGTCAGCGCGGCATTGATGCTGTGGGTGATAACCGTGGTGTGCGGGTCTTGTCGCGCTGAGTCATCAAAGGCGTTAAGGGTAATCAGGACATCGCTGGAGTCGGTCGCCGTGAAGGTCACGCGATACACACCGGGCGTGGTACCGCTCTGCGGTGTAACCGTGATAAAGCGCAAGTCTGTGCTCGACAGCCATACCCGCGCATTGCCGGTGCTGATATCCACCGTTACCGTTTGGCCGGCAGCAGGCGGGATCGCCAGGTGGATTTTGTATTGATCGGTAATGCCGGTGGTTGCATCACCCTCCAGCACAATCGACTGGTTATCTTCATTGCCGGTTGCCGGGTCCACCGCAATCAGGTTGATGGCGGCTTGATCGATATCGTACACATCAACCTCGACATTGCGCACGCTGGCGTTGTCGAAAATGGGATCCGCACTTATCACGCTGTGGCTTATGGCCACCGTACGGTCGCCCTCAGGGAGGCCATCGGTCGGCGCCAGCACATAGACGGTCTTGGCTTCGGTTTCACCCGGCGCAAAGTGCAGCACTATGGCTCTTTTCTCAACCTGCGTCGGTTGCGTTCCCGGAACGTAGTTGTCGACGAAGTGCCGATAGAAATCGCTCGGGTCCTCCGATACCCAGATGGAATCCCCACCCAGGAGCTGTTCATCAAATGAAGACCGCCCAGCACTGATGGTCACGTAGACATCCTCGGAGGATGCCTGGGCCAGGGACACGGTGTAGGTATCGTAACCGACTCCCTCGGTGACCGAAGTAAAACCAGCACTTTCAGTGATGATCACGGCGCCCTGGGTCGGGCGTGCAACGCTCAGGTTGATGCCGTCGATGACCATGCCGTTGTAATCGAAATCGTCAGAGGTCACCAGGTGGTTGATGGCGCCGCTGGTACCTTCCACATCCTGGGCGAACACGCTGCCGATAACATCACCACCAACATTGATGGTGTCACTGCCCAGGCCACCGATTACGCGCGTTACCACACCCGCCGGTGTCGAAAGGACGTCGAAGGAGTCGTTACCCTCTAGTCCGTCGATCTCTACGACCTCGATATTTTCGTAGCTCACATTCAGGCCGGCGCCGTAGATCGCTTCGTCAGTGATTACGATGTGATCGGCATACTCAGTACCGAGTACCACCAGCTTGTCGAAGCCCGACCCGCCATCGACGGAGACCGGCGCATTGATGTTGTACTGCACCTGGTTCTGGCCGGCGCCGGTACGGATATCGGTTTGTGCCGCAGTAGAGAAACTGCTGGTCAGTGCCGGCAGCGCGACATTGGTCTCTGGATGCCCGGCATCATAATTCTGCCACCAGATACCATCGTGGTAGGTGGCTATCTTGGTCTCACCGCCATCCTCATAAGTTTTTGTATCCCCTTCTTTGTCGTTGCCATCGCCGGTATCGGCCAGGGCCAGGGCACGGACGGTAAACAGGTCGTTGCCGGCATCGCCTTCCAGGCGAAGCACTGCCTGGTTGGAGTAGACGCTGAAAGAGTCGTTTCCTGAGCCGCCCTGGGCAACCAGGGCCGAGCTGTTGCCTTTGGAGAGCCAACCCCGGGTAGTCGCTACGGTGGCGAACACATCGTTTTCTGCCAGCTGCGCTGCGGTATCACGCTTGGTGCCATACAGCTGTCCAATCTGAAAGCTGTCATCACCGGCACCCCCGTCCAGCGTGGTGATAGCGCTGTTGTCGTCAGTGGCAAAGTAATCGTTGCCGCCCAGGCCAAATACGTTGAGGCGGCCGTTGATGGCCGAATCATAGTTGATGCGTTCAACGGCGCTGGATGATCCCGCCCGTGCATCTGCCACACTGCCGTGCAGCAGGGCAACAAACGCCGGCCGATCGGCAATCTCATCGCCACCCAGACCACCGATGGCGGTCAGCCCGCGCAACAGGAAAATATCGTCGGTGGCGTACGGCAGCCCCTGATTATCGGGGTCACTGCCATTCAGCGTGGAGTCAAAGCCATAGATCGACAGTTCATCCACCCCGTCATCGGGCGCACCGGTGTCCAGCACGTTGATGATGTAGTTGCGGTCTTCGTTCTGGCTACCCTGGGTTAGGATGATGTATTGGTCAGCAGCGGACTGGCCATCCAGGGTCAGAGTACCTACCGTCATGGATTGCAGTTTGTAGACGGTGAAAATGTCTTCGCCGTCACCACTTGGCGCGGTAGTGTTGGCCGGTGTCTTGAGGTTGCTGCCGTAGACTCGCGTATAACCGCCGAGCGTGGTTTGATCGAAGGTAATGCGGTCCACGTCGGTAAAACCGAAGATACTGGTAACCTTGCCGGTTCCTGGTGTCAGCGTGCCCACCAGGGTGGTGTTGGTGCCATAGCCAAAATCGCCATTGCCGGTACCGTTGTTCAGGTCATCCAGGTAGATATCGATGCTGCCACCGGCGCTGATGGTAGTGTTCACGTGGTCGATCAGGTCGTCACCGATCCGCAATACCACCCAACCACCAGCGCGGATGTAACCGTCACTGACCGTGCGAGGGGAGTCCTCGGCAAACAGCACGCTGCCACTGGCCAGCAGATCAAGATCCTCGTTCAGAGAGTTCGCATTTGTGCTCTCACGTACGGTGAGATGGATGTTGCCGCCCCCGAAAGTGGCTGGATGGATCGGAGTCCGTGCCTGCACCAGACGCAGGGTGCCAGCTACCTCGGTGACATAGATGTCGTTGCTAGCCTCCAGGCCCACATCACCGACACCTCTGCGGCGGGAGTTGATGTCGATGTCACCACCGTTGCCGGATGCCTGACCGATGCTGCCGCCATTGGCCTGCATATCGATAGAGTTTGCGATCACCACTGCACCATCGGTCACCAGGCCCGCGCCAGCACGTGCG
The DNA here is from genome assembly GCF_900108065.1 of Marinobacterium lutimaris. Taxonomy (GTDB): domain Bacteria; phylum Pseudomonadota; class Gammaproteobacteria; order Pseudomonadales; family Balneatricaceae; genus Marinobacterium_D; species Marinobacterium_D lutimaris. Next base: position 881,013 of record NZ_FNVQ01000001.1, read on the forward strand.
TCGATAATTGAACCCGAAAGCGTTACCAGCGCTGCATTGCCACGGCTGGAATCAACACGATTCAGACGCAGATCACTGCTGGTCTCGGTGAGGTAGATGCCACCATATGCGACTGCGGTCAAAGTGCCGTTGGTTGGGTTGGAGGAATCGATCTCGAGGAAGTTTTTCGATGTGCCGATGCTGCCGCCTATGCCTGTATTCTCCCCCTTGGCACTATCAATACTGATGATTTCGGTTGGGTCGACCGAGGTCACCAGGCTGTTTGGGTTCTTGGCCGCGAGCAAGACAAGGGTTTCACCCATCACGTCGTTGCCAATAGCGTCGTCACCGTCGAGGATGGAATCGGGCGCTACCAGCAATACATCGCCGGTACGCGAGCGAATCAAACCAGAGCGCAGATCGCCGGAGGTCTCCAGCACGGCAACGTCGCCATCCACATTGACGTCGATATAGCCAGAGCCGTTGTTGGCCAGATTGGTGAAGGCCAAAAGTTCGATGCTCGGTGTACTGCCCTTATCGGCCGCGACGCTGGTCGTGTCGGCCTTTCCTTCGTCATCACGCACCAGGATGTTGCCACCGGCGATCAGACCTGGCGCCACTGCGCTGAGAACTGCTCCTATACGTGTATCCCCATCCGCAAATACATCAAACCAGCTTGCATTAACCTGACGAAGGCCGGTTTCGTTCGGTGCGAACTCTCGGGTATTGGCAAATATATAGTTGCTGCTAAGGGTGGCATCATCGGTATTTGCGAAGGCGGCAGGGTCACGGCTGTCGTTATAGTAGCCAATAAACTCCCAATTACCGCCGGTAGCGTAGTTCTGGTTGTAGAGCACCAGCGTGGCGTCACTACCTATATAGCGGTACACGCCATTGGGTTCGCCGTTACCGGTGAAGTCATCGGTCAGACTCACCAGGTCCCCGTTCGCCAGTTCAACGCCAGTGGTGGACGAATCACTGACGCTGGCCTGGATATCCCAGTTGTCGTTACGGAAATGGACTTCATGCTGACCGTCGTAGGGGGTGTTCGTCACATATACATGTACCTTACCAACACTGCCCGCCCCGCTCTGGTGCTTGCTATCGTGCAGCACGATATCCAGATCACCCCCGGCCTCGACAGACTGCACATGAATTTCGAGCGGGTCGGTGCTACGAATTACACGATCGAGGCCACGCAGGCCGAGATAGATATCGTCGTCGGCGTCACTGCCAGCGAGCACAAGCAGCTCGATCTCGCGGATCGTTCCGGTGGACAGGTTGGTACTGCGTACCAGCTCGACTTCTACGCGGGTATTGTCGCCGTCACCGATACCTCCCTCACTGGCTTCAATATCCAGCTGGTTGGTGCGGATTATCCCGTTGGTACTGCCGAAGATACTGCCTGATTCAGAGTCCGGGTTGGATACCGTCTCGGCATTGATAATCCGTGTCCAGCCTCCCGGGTTATTGATCGTGCCGTCGATATAGATGTTTGCAGTGCTATCCAGCTTTTGCACATCGACGAGACTGCCGGTAGAGGATAGTTGGCGCGCGATGAAAAACTCAAATGTTGCATCGGCCACTGCAAAGAGTGAATTGCCGGACTCAAGCTGCACCAGTGGCTGATCGGATGGGGAGGCCTTCGAGTGGTCATAGATGACGTCGATGTCGACCAGGTGCAGTTGCTTGTTCGAATAGTCAAGGATACGTACATTCGGCAGGTCATCGTTGAAGGTAAAAATAGGTCCTTCCGACTTCGGCACGTTCTGGATAGAGTCACCCGCCCTGAACAGCACGTCCGCGTAACCGTCGTTTTTCACTGTGACATAGTAGTCGCTGTCTGTGCTGCTACTCCCCTGCACAATTTCGTTACCGCTGGCGTCTGTTACCGAGATGTTCTTCTTGCGCAGGATGACGCCGTTCTCGTCGATCACAAGTTCAGGTGCTCCGCCCTGCCCCCCGAGGATCTCTACATCCGCATCCCAGTTGATATCAGCTCGATCGGTATACGAACGAAGTCCGGTATCTGCGCCGGTGCGTGCCCAGCCATCAGCGGGTGGACTGCGGTGGTCCCAGTTCAGCTGCGCTGATCCGGTTGCGTTGGCATAAAGTGCCAATGCCGGTGGCTGATCAACCAACCCCTGCGAGTCGCCATCGATCAGCCCCGTCTCTTCGCTGCGTCCGTTGTCGCGGGCGCCGGCCACGATGGTAGCGCCATCACTGGTAACTACCTCAGTGATCAGTTCCACCTTTCCCTTGAGAAATGCATTCTGCGCAGGAATCGGGAAGGCAACCGCCAGGTGTCGGGCTGCACGATGTATGTCAACGTTCTCTGGTAGCTGTATCGCTTCCAGGTCGACACCTTCCCGCCCGATCACCAGGGTGCCGTTACCGGCGATAGTGACCTTGACGTTGGAGATCACATCGGTCTCTGCCTCAGCGAAGGCGAAGGCTGCACCGAACAGCACTGGGCTCCAGGCCTTGGCCTCGGCCAATGCATAGGCCTCGAGGCTGACAACCTCGGCTTTCAAGTCGACCGAGCGTGCATCGAGCAGCACACCAGTGCCGACATTTACCAGGGTATTGGCGATGATATCGATGCCGTCGTCACCGTTTTCACCCTGGGCCAGATCTGCTCCTACATTGCTATCCACATTGTCGGTCAGATCGCCGTCTACAGCGTCCGCCAGGGCGGTGACAACGACGGCGCCAGCTTCTGCGAAAGCGTCGCTCTTTACCTTCGCGGTCGTTGTGGCATGCGCCAGCAACGCATCCCCCACGATAAGGGTCGCACCGTCCTTGATGTCGACGATGGTGTCGTTGCCCAGGTCAACGCCGTTGCTGGCACGGGCACCGCCGATGATTCCGCCGCTGGCCGCCTTGGCTTTGGCTGTGGCGGTATGGTCAGCCCTGGCATCAAGATATAAGTCGTCACCGGCAGAAAGTACTGCCCCTTCACCGACCGCAGCCGTGGTGTGCGCCTTGTCCACATCGGTCAGCGCCAGTACGACGCCTACCCGGATAACACCGCCACCACCCGAGTCCGCCTTGCTCGATACATCAGTGCTGGCGTCTGCTGCAATAATCAGGTCACGGGCAACGGTCAGTGTGGTTTGATCTCCACTGGTTGTTGCACTCTTCACTTCCGCCGTAACCAGAAACTCACCTTTCAACCTGGCCTCGGAGGCGTTGACGTCGATCAGTCCGCCGGAGCCGCCCAGGACAGTAGCGCTTGATTTTCCATCGCCTGTAAGGGTGAAACTCTCTGCCAGTGCTGCGCCGCCAACATCAACGAAACGGTGTTCCCCGGCAGGTTTGGAACCAAGGTCGAAGCGCAGGGCCTGAGTATTACCCGATGCGCCAGCAACCAGGTCCAGCCCCAGAGTACCAATTCGGTGGGTACCGCCACGAGTCATTACATCGATTGTTTCGACCAGTGCACCGTCACTCTGATAGGTCGATATGCTGTCGGTAGCGTAGATATTAATGGCCTCACCATCGCGCGTGGCGGCCAGACCAAAGGTGCCATTATCCTGGTCGGCATCGACCACGTAATAGGTCACACCATCGTTAAGTCCGCCAATCACTCTCGCCAAAGAGTGTGAAGTGGCCTGCTCTGCATCGACAAGTGAAGGTGTCAGATCGAGGGCTTCCTGGGCGATTGCCAGAATATCGTTGTCCGGATCCTCGTCTCCTCTATCGTCGAACTCGCGTCCGACGGCCTTGATATAGCTCTCGGCAAGCTTGATCTGATTTTTATCTACCTTAATCACGTAGTAGGTAGCGCCATCGGTCAGATCGCCTATGGCCTCGCCGTCACCCAGTTTGCGATACACCACCGCATCGCCGGTTTCAAATCCATGGTCAGCCAGATAAATATTGTTGTTGTCTGCATGGATAACCGGGCCGCTTTCGCCATCCCTTTTCACCGTCTTGATAGTCTGGGTTTTGCCCTTACCATCCTTGAACGTGTAATCCACCAGTGTCACATCCACCGACTCGGTCAGGAACTCGACACTCTCGGACGCTTTATAGGTGACCGCCTGGCCATTCTCAAAGTTGTGGCCATCGATATGGATAGTGCTGTTAGCGACATCCACCATCGCTGCATCGAAATCTGAGAGCAGATCATCATCACTCTGTATTGCCAGTAGCGGATCATCCACCAGGCGGATACTGTCCCGGTCATAGACCGGGTTGCCGTCCTCATCGACGGCCACTTCAATCAGGCGTACGTAAAGGGGGCTGGAAAGATCGGTATCCTGCCAGGGAGCGATAATGGAGGTTCCATCCTGACGGTCGTACATCACCGCATCGCCGTTCTGGAAATTGTGAGCGCTGGCGAAGTTGATAATGTCGAATTCGCCGTCAACGCCCCCGCCAGCATCGAAAATATTGCCCAGTGCGATGACCAGCTCCCAGTCCCCGCTCTCGTAATTCTGGGTGCTCAGCGTAAGGTTTGCGGAGCTACCGGTGTAGCGATAAACCGAGTCGGTTGCCGGGACTCGAATCAGGTCCCCCTTCGCGACAGCGACGGCCTCTTCGGCCCACAGCTCCCAGTCGCCGTTGGTGTCGTTATAGTCCTCGGTTGTAAGCAGCAGGTCCGCATCAGCGCCGGTATAGCGGTAAACCTGTCCTGGTGTGCCCTTGCCACTGAAATCTCCGGCCAGACGGACAAGGAACCCCTCAGTGACTGCAACCGGCTGTTCATCCGCCAGTGCCCAGTCTCCGCTTGAGAAATCCTGGCCGCTGAGCAAAAGCTCAGTGTCTTCACCTGTATAGCGATACAGCACACCGTCCGTATCACCTGGTTCGATGTAATCGCCCGCTATAGCAAAATCTCCGGCCAACCGAACCAGGTCGCCTTTTTTCACCGCCTGTTTATCGCCTTCTGCATCGGTAAAGACGGTTACCCGTTCCCAGTCTCCGGTAGCGTCCTCATAGTCCTCAAGGCTAAGCTTTAAATCGGCCCCGGTTCCGGTGTAGCGATAGATACCACCGGCCTCGCCGTCTCCAGAAAAATCGTTGGCCAGACGCACCAGATCCCCTTCCGACAGGCTGGTCGCTGTTTCCTCTGTACCTGCAGGTACATTTTGTACAGTGGCCACTAGCTCGACCGGTATGCGGTATAGCGTGAACTTCGGAGCTATCGCATTGCTCACCCTGGCATCCTCTGCCACGGTACCTACTGTGTAGGTTACCGGCAGCACGCCAGTGATGACGTTGTACTCCCTGCCGTCATCAAGCCCGCTAATATCGCTGCCGGAGCTTTCATACTGAAGGGTTGTGCCGTTGTAGACCGGGAACTCAAAAGCCAGGGTGTCGGTATCTGCATCCACATCTCCTATGAGATCACTGGGCGGCTGTGCTGCCGTCCCCTTGTCGAGCAGAGCGTAAACCGCGAGATTACCCCCGGCTGTGATAGTCGAGCCCTGCCCCACATAGGCATCGATGCTAGGTTTGACGGTGGATGTGGCATTTGGAACCCCTACACTGACACCGCCGCCTCCGGAGGCCTGTGCCAGGGAATCAGCCTCAGCCCGTCCTTCTGCACGCACCAGAACATCGCCGTCGAAAACACCATCGGGATCCGGCAGTTCGGCGGTCGGTGTCCCCGACCTGCCGATGGTGTTGACCGTTGCCGTAACGTCATCACCGATAAAAGCCTTAACCTTGGGCTCTGCCTTGGCGGTGACCTTGGTGACCCCGACCGAAACGATACCGCCCGTGCCAACAATGGCTTCACCACGGGCACGCGATTCATTCACTCTGGCGACTACCGACAGGTTGTTGGCAGAACGGATGTTGGTAGCGGCACCGACCAGTGCCGCCGTTGTACCCAGTGCCGCCGCATCAACAATGAGGTTCCCTCCCCCCGCGATGACTCCACCACCCCCGCCATCGATGTCGGCATCGGCGACGTGGGTGGAGGTCGCTTCAACAACGACATCTCCGTCTACGTCCACTACTGTGGGGCTGGCCAAGCTGTTCGCATCACCTTCTGGACCTATAAATGCCTTCACGTCCTGATCGGTTCGTGCGTTGCCCTTACCCTCAGCGCCGCCGCCCAGCAGGCTGAATCCAAAGGTGGACAGCGCCCCGCTGGCGCTGCTCTGTGAGTTGGCTTTGACTGAGAGACTAGCTGCTTTTACTGAGCTGCCTTCACCCAGGTAGGCCTGAATCCTGACATCCGAACCCGTATCAACGGCACCGACCCGTGCTGACGCTTCGAGCAGAGAAACGGATATACCCAGACTACCGGCGCCGCCGTTAACCTCGGCATGGGCGTCTGCAGCAGACAGGGCACTCAGGGTAACTGCGCCGGAAACAGTAATTTCAGCGCCTGTGCCGATGTAGGCCTCGATATCGCCTTCAATCGTCGCAAAGGCGTCGCCATTAACGCCGCTGCCAATGAGCCCCACACCACCAACGGTCATATAGGTCTCGGCTATACGATTAAGCGGCGAGTTGGTTCCAGCATTGGGGTTCAGAACATTGACGGAGAGTGATCCGGCAGTAACGGTAACCTTGGCATCGTTGCCGATATAGGCGCGGCCAGAGCTGCCCACATAGGCTTCACCGCGATACTCACCACCACCAATACCTACGGCACCAAAACCACCGTCCAGATCGGCATACGCTTTGCCTTCGAGGGTACTCTCTACTGCCACATTACCTGTGGTATCGACAGTGATTTTTTCACCCAGATAGGATTCCACTTCCGCATCAACCCGCGCCAGGCCGGTGAGGTTGCCACCGCCGCCGAGCAGGCCGATGTCAACGCCCAGCATCTGGGTGCGGGCTTCACTGCGGCCATCCGCTGTGACGGAAAGGCTGCCTGCATCCACATCGCTACTGGAGCCTACGTAGGCACGAGTGACGCCAAGGCCTGTGTCGTTCTCGCCGTTACCAACGGTCGCTTCTGTTTTGAACAGGCTTACCGCGATACCCACCGAGCCGTCACCACCATCGGACTTGGCGCGGGCGAATGAGCGCGCATCGGCGTCGACTTCGACCAGGCCCGTAGCATCAATATCGGCAGAACTGCCAATGTAGGCTTCAACGACGCCGGTGATCCTGGCAATGGTTTCAGCCGCGTCATCCTCTCCTGGCTCGCCGCCGGTACCACTACCCAACAACCCGACACCACCGACGGTCAGGTACGCCTTAGCCGTGCGTGTGTCGGCATCAACGCTGTTCTCAGGGTCTTTATCGCTGGTGTAACGGGTTGAGTTAAGCGCCTTGGCCTCAACGGTCAGATTAGCGGCGTTTACCGTTGTGTTATCACCAACGAAGGCACGCGTATCTGCAGCGAGGGTTGCGGTGCTCTTCATCAGGTTGATGGCGATGAATATCGAGCCGGACCCGCCATCCACATCGCTAACGGCTCCATGGGCGGTACGTGAACTGATGATTACGTCGCCGGAGGTTGCCTGCAAGTTGGCTGAGCCTTTCAGCCCCGCTTCGACGTGCCCCAGAATCTCCGATTTCGCGACCACCTGTGCTGCAGCGGCACTGATACCCACTGATACCGATGCCCCTACCGCCTTACTACTGATGAAGGCATCGGAATCGGCTTTGATCTCAATACCTCCCGTGGTGGATTCCACCCTTACATCAGTCACATAAGCATCGACGGTGTTCTGCGCCGTATTGGTTGCGTCTACGATTGCGACACTGGCCCCCAACAACCCGACCGACACAGCGACGCCGAAGATATCTGCTTCCAGTTCAGTCCGCGTATTCTCTGCTAACACCCTGACATCCCCGGCCGCATAAACGCTGCCACCGTCGATATAGGCGTTAAGACCTCCACTGATCGTATTGGCAACTGAGATCTCGGCCAGGGAGAAGGATATAGAGATAGGTTCCTTGGAGATTTGCAGCGCAACGGAGACCGAGACCGAGCCGCCTTGAGCAACGATGCTGCGATCGTTGAAGGCCTCGATCACCACATCCCCGCCAGACGATATAACGGTATCTTCGACAAAGGCACTGGTGGTGCCATCGACCGTGTTTTCCGCCAACGCTATGGAGATTGCCGCGGAGGCTGCGGCCCCTTTACCTATGCCGATGGATACACCTAGAGCACCACTACCCCAGTCTGCGGTAACCGTGGTCTGATCGCTCGCTGTTACGCTGATCCCGCCGGCACCCGCTTCGGCAGCGTTTGTCGCTCCGGACGGGACTACCCCGTCACGGATATAAGCATTGATCGTATTGGTGACCCTGTTCTTAGCCCCGGCATAGCCGATACCTACAGCACCATTGACGCCTTTGCCCACGGTGACTGTGATAGAGCCACCGATACCTAGCGAAAACGCCTCAATCTTGGTAAGTGAATCAGCGCTGACGCTGAGAGCGTCGCCCGCGATCGCCGTGGACCCGTCGATAACCGCTTCGGTGGTGTTCTGGACCCTGTTCTCCGCCACTGCTACGCCGGCACTGATTGCGGCCCCACTGCCGCCGCCGGCCCTAATCACAGCCACTATTGCAACACCACCCGCATCAGCGTGCACCAGTGAACGATCAACCGTTTCGACCTGTATGCTGCCGGAATCAGCCGTTACGGAGCCTGCACTTATCCCCGCCCGCACCGTGTTGGTGACAGTGTTGATTGATACGGCGACACCAGCGCCAAGATCCAGACCATTGCTTTCGCCCGAACTGATATTAATGCCCAGTGCGCCCCCTATGGCGAGGGCGTCTATGACAGCCGTCGAGTAGGCATCGACAACCACAGCATCGGCGGTGACAGTGCTTTGATCGACTAACGCCTGGACCAGATTACTGACATCGTTCAGAGATACACCGACACCGATCGACAGGTTGAGACCAGAGCCTTCGCCAATCTTGATGCCAACTCCGACGCCGCCGGCATCCGCAACGATGGTCGAGGCGTCAGTTGCCAGCAGGGAAACCGTTCCGCTGCTGGAGTCCACTACGCTTTGATCAACAATTGCCGCCTGTACCACATTGTTGATCGTATTCCGTGTACCCGCGCCTCCGCCGGCGAGGTTCAGGCCGCTGGAATCACCAATCAGTGCATCCAGGGCGCCGCCAAAGGTGAGTGCGTCGATAGTGGCGAAGGAGCGCGCCTGCAATTCCACATCCTGAATGGAATTGATTGTTGAACCGTCGATACCGGCATAGTAGTGGTTACCGATTTCGTTAATCGCGACCCCGATGCCGACTGCACCTGTAACGCCGTTGCCGGTACCAATCTTGGCGGTAAGACCGATGCCCCCTGCATCCGAAGTGATACGTGTAGTGGCCGAAACTTCAACGGTGTTGCCGTCAACAGCAAGGAGATAAGTACGACCGTTCCACTGGTCGTGCAGCAGCCATTCGTTATCGCCAGAAGCACGCACCTGAAGATCATCGGACAGGACAATGTTGTTACTGCTGAATGCATTGCGCAGGTCATCGGTGATGTCTGTGACGATCTTGGTTGTATCGGTGGAAAAGCCGAGCGAAGCCGACGTGGTATTAAAGCTGAACAGTGAATGCGTATCGGAGGCGTGCACACGCACCGAATCCGCGTCGATGATACTGCCACTCCCGGTCGCATCGTAAATCCGCAACACACCGAGTTCGAACTCTGCGAGATAAATCTTGCCCCCAGAGAGCAGCGCCCAGCGCTCTCCTTCGGTCAAGGTCGCGATGAAAGTAGAGCCAAGCGCATATCCCGCTGCTTCAAAGGCGCTACGCAGCTCATCTGAAACCGTACCGGCATCAAGATCTGCCGTTAATCCCTCATCCGCCGAGAAAAGGTAACTGCGATCGACAAAAGCCTCGACGGTGTTATGTACGTAGTTGCCGGTACCTGCGCCGGCTCCGGAGAAGGACAAACCACCCGAGTTTGAAATAGTGCCGGTGGCCGCAATACTGAGTGCAAAGGTGTCGATCACCGATGGTGAGGTGGCCTGTACGCTAACCTCACCGCCTGCGGAAAGGTGGGAGTTCGCGATGAATGCACGTGTGGTATTGCTGATCTCGTTGACCGATACCGCCACGCCAATCGAGCCGTTCAAACTTGCCCGATTGCCGAAAGCGAGGGCGATGCCCACGCCACCAGCATCGGCGATGATCGTGGTATCGTCGCTCGCCTCAACCCACAGGTGTCCATCCACCGCCACCACGCCGGCTTCATTGCCCAGGCGGCTGTCGCGCACGAACGCCTCAACGGTATTGGCTACGCCGTTACCACTGCCCATTCCCGCCCCGCCAACACCGAGCGCGCCGCTGATCGAGAGCGCATCGATGGTCGCTTTAGAGGTCGCGAGAACCTCAACATCCTGTTGCGCCTTGACCGTCGCGCCATCGATGTAGGCCAGAGTTACATTGGCTACGTCGTTGCGCGATGCCGATACGCCGAAAGACAGGTTGGTGAACCCGCCGCTGCCCCAGGAGAGGGCGAAGCTGAAGCCGCCTGCATCCGCCTGAATACGGGCTTTATCCTCGGCGAGGACGCGAACCGAGCCTTCAACAGCCTGCACTGAGGGTTCGGATGAGCTTGTGTTGTCGTAAATACCGGCAATCGCAGAACTGCGGATTGAGTTACCCGATCCTGCCCCCGCACCGCTCAGGGTGAATGACCTGCCGAAACTGTAGCTGCCGCCACTGACCGAAATGGCACCGGCAAGCGTCAGGGCCTCTATCTTCGGCGATGAAGTGGCACTTACGACGATATCACCCTGCTCGGCCTTCAGCGTGGAGCGTTCCACAAGTGCGGATACGGTGCTGTCTATCTGGTTAACAGCAACGGAGGCGGCAACCGTTACGCTGACAGCTTTTTGCCCCTGTACCTGGTCACCTTTGTTAAGGGCGAACGCCAGGCCGCCCGCATCGGCACGGATGTTGGAGTCGTCAGACGCCAGAATCGATACACCATTATCGCCGAGCGTGGTAATACCTGCATTGCGTACAAGCGCAGAAACCTCGTTGCCGGTGTAGTTAACCGCAACCGCACCGCCAACAGAGATCTCGATACTGCGGTTGCGCAACTGAACGTTACCTGCAGAATTTGTCTGCGCGGCGAACGCTGCACCGATCATGATGGCGTGGATGTTCAGTTTGGAAATATCCGCCTGCACAACGACGCTGTCTGCCGTAATTTCGACCTCGTCTACCCATGCACTCACGTTGTTGTGCACATCGTTGACCGATACCGAGATACCGGCGGCGATACCCAGACCATTGCCGGAATTACCCGGCTGTCCGGCCGTCGGGGGTGGCTGGTCGTTGGCAATACCGCTGGTGGCGCCTCCAATACCCAGGGAAAACAGATCCCCCTCGGCCGTGGCGCTCACGGTCACTGGACCGCTGACATCGATAACGCCTCGGGCGGAGCCGTCCGCAGCCGCGTAAGGATCCGCATTACCGATATAGGCCAGGGTATCGCGGGTATTAATGACGTTAACCGCCACCGCGATACCCACACCGATCTGGTCACCCTTAACGTAGCCGCCGGCGATGGAGTAGCGGCCAAGTTTGTCTTCTGCCGATACCGTTACCGCTCCGCCAGTGATATCTACATCATCGTCTATGCTGGCGCGCACAAGGGTGTCGTAACTGCTCCCCGTTGCACTGGCCGAAATGCCCAGGTCGGAGGCTTTACCGCCGGACTGGGCAATCGCTATGGAAAGTACATCCTGGCTCGCATGGACCTGGAGTCCATCGCCCTCTTCACCGGTATGAATCTTGGTTCGCTTAGTCGCACTGCCCTGTATCTCGGCAATTGAGTCGTTTGCAACCGTGGTCACCAGAACCACCGGGCCGATCGCATTCTGCCCCGAGATACCGAAGGGGTTGATAAAGCTGCGGAAGAAATCCTTGACGCCACTGCCAGCACTGGCGCCACGGCCGACGGACTCAAGCGCATCAGGCCCTGCTTCCAGCAATGTGGGAATATTGATGTTAAAGGCCGCAATCTGGCCCATATCCACCGTCTGCATGGTGATTGAGGAATCCACCCGAACGGATTGTTCGGGATCACGCCAGTCGGTGTCCTGGTTGATCTGCGCACCTGCGCCGATCCAGGACTTAGCCTCGTTATCGAATACGTTGACCCCAACTGCAGCACCAATAACAAAGGGATCGGCCCCGGACGATCCCGGGTCGCCGGCCAAGGCGCTCACCTGGGTGTTGAGCAGGCTGGCAGCCCCGAGGGTTCCGTCCATCAGGTACTCAAACCCTTCGAGGCCGTTGTCCGCCATGGTGTTAGCAGGGTTGTAGATTGCATCGGCGCTATCTTTCAGCAGCGGATAGTCGACCCCGGACTCCACCGCGATCTCGCCGAGGGCATCGACCTCTGCGTCTCCGGCGATCGAGGCATGAGCAGTATTCGTATACAAACCAAGAGCGAACCCAATGGCGACCTCGACATCACCAGGGTCCTGGCCCAACGGCGGCTGCACATTGCTGGCATCGGCGGCATCGAAGCCGTTACGTGTTGCCTCAGCGGCAGCACCAAGTTTCACCTGATCCTCGATGGTGGCGGAGACAACAATATCCTTGGCGGACTTCAATACTGCCGTTGATCCGACAGTGGCTTTGACGGTGTGTTTCTGCGCGTTAATCGACACCGTGGCAGCCAACTCGAACGGCACGTGGGTGTCGTTGGGATTATCTGCAGGCTGGGGTTGAGGCCCATACATGGGAGTCAGGCCAAACCGGGTGGTTATCTGCTCGCGCAGAGCTGACACCAACCCCCTCGCGTTAACAGCCCCCGCCGCGAGCGAAAGTGCATCGCCCTGCAGGCCGTTAAGCACCACGTCAGATAGCGGCTGTTCGCCGTCGCTGAGCTCCACCCCCGTGGCCACCTTGTTCCCGGCGGAGAGTTCGGCGGTGATACTGATTCCCGTCGTGTCGTCAGGTGGCAAAAGACTCTGAGTACCGCTTCCCACACTGGTAAGATCGATCACCTCGGCACTGCGGGCTGCAACGGGATTTTCGGTGAGAAGAATATGGTTAGCGTCCAAACGGGTCACAAAGTAGGCATTACCGCTGGCCAAACCATCTATGGGCGCATCAGGCATCGATACCGTGCCCATGTTGATGGCCACAGTCGGAGCGCTGCTTTGGAAACCAGTGAGCTGGAGATTCTGTTGCTGGCTGTGATCAGTTGAATAGGTAAGCAGGTCACCGGTCTGCAAGCCGTGGTTTGTCAGCCTGATGGCATCGGCATCAGAGTCGACAGCGGTTGCCGGCGCAAACTCGAAGGGAGCGCTACTGTGCCATACCGCAAATCCCTGCAAGCCTGCTCCACCGTCGATAAAACTGACATAGACGCCGGTTTGCGCATCCTTGAGCTGAATCCCTCCGCCGGATAATACAACGACCTCATATTCCCTGGTCTGATCAAGTCCGCCGATAAGGGCGGGGGCAACCGGATCGCTGACCGAGAAACCCTGTACAGATTCTGTGGCTACGGTCTCGGCTACAATCAGCGTTGAGTCGTCATCCTTGAACCCCTGGATGGTAAATACGTTGTTGTTTTGTGCCGTTCCGCTAAGTTGTATTCTCTGTCCGACATGGAGCCCAAGAACCTCCCAGGCGCCATCATCGGTTCGCTGGATCTGGTTCTCGCCGTTCACCCTGGCAAAGTCGGCAGCCACTTCACCGATGTCGATCGGAGCAGCAGGCCCCAGATAGCGAACGATGTCACCATCTGACAGCCCGGTGAGGTTAATCTTCAGCCTGCCTGCGTCATTGGAAACGGCACTGGAATCAAAAGTCTGAAGGTCTACCTGAGTCAAGCTATGGGTCGAAGCGGAGTTGGTCTGAGCGGCGTCCAGCTCAAGAGACATGGATTGAGAGAGCTTGATGCGGTATTTACCGCCGCCGAGATCTTCTGCGCCTGCAACTTTGTAGCTTTGTCCGTCGACAAGGCCGCCAATCTCCGTACCGCCCTGAGCCTGGTAAACCAGATCGTCGCCACGCTGAATCGGCGAGCTGATCCCAGTCAGCGTAATCGTATTATTAACGATATCCACTGCGGCAACTGACGCAGCATCGAAGTCATAGCTCAGGGATGATGGGTCGGAAGCGATGATCGTACCGTCAACAGTGGTAGTGACGTTGGCTGTATTGACCGAAACAGCGACGGCAATGCCGGCAATTCCGTCCTGAAAAAGTACGGTTTCCGCTTCTACTTCACTTTCGGACTCGCCAGCCGCAGCAACCACCACATTGCCACTGGCGCTTTCTATACGGGCATTTTCGCCCATCTTCACATGTGATTCCTGGTTCGTGACCGAGATGGCAAGAGAGACTGCGAAATCTACGCTATCGCTATTAGATAACAGAGAGTTACCGGTAGAACCTGAACTGATTTCTGCACCTGATGCGACACTGGTTGTTACCTCGACATTACCCTCGGCAATGAGTGAAGCCGAGCCATTCAGATTGACGTTGGCCGAAGCCAGTGTCTCGCCATAACCGATAGAGGCGAGAAATCTCTGTATGGTCGGGTTGGGCAGCATGTTATTGATGGCTATCGTCGAGAATGACGCATCCGCTTCCGACTCCGCACCCACGCTGATATCGCCAGCACTGTTGATTCGGGTATCGGTCAGGGTGATGTTGGAGGTGGCCTTCTGAATCTTTACCTGCCCGGTAATCGGACTGATCAGGCTGAGCAGAAGGTCTGGAAACTCCGTAAGCGATGAAAAAAGCCCGTTGATGATACCGTCTGCCACATCCCCCAACTCATCCCAGCGTGTCTGAGTAGCCGATTGGCTCGACAGCGTCACGTTGCCGCCACTCAGCTCAGCGGCTCCTGCCGTGATGCTGGCCTTGTTGTCTGCGACAAGTACGGGAGATAGAAGGTCCCCAACTATCGACTCCGCCGCAGTAGGCGCTTTGACCGCGGTAAGCTCGATATCACCGGACTGATAGCCGGAGCCGGCAAGGGCCAGCAGCTTGGAACCCGAATTGAGGGTGATGTTTTCGGCGTTAAACGCGATTGCGCCCGCATCTCCACCGCTATTGCTCGTAGAAACGGTGACGCCTGAGTTGACAGTTACCGTCTCTGCGTCAATTGAAATATCGCCGCCATAGGTCGCTATGTCACCGGCGAAATTCAGGCTATCTTTACCGCCCTCACCTTTGACCGTCAGCTTTGCAGAAAAGCCTGTGCCGAGCGCATTAATGTTGGCTGTATCATCGCCCGCGCCCAGATCGATGACCAACTCGTCGATCGGGTTTATAAATTCGGTGTTCTGACCGGCGCCATTGATTTTGGTGCGGCCAGCGGTAGACCCGGCCGAGACGTTAATAGTGTCCGCGCTGGACGTGCCGGAAAAGGTTGTAGTGCCGGCGCCTGCGTCGATAAACCCGCTGATACTTCCAGAGGTGATACTGTAGGCATCATCAGCCTGGCCACCGACCAGGTACTCCACGTCAGTGAACAGATTGCCGTTAAGAGTCCCGGAGTTTGCGCCGTTCACTTGCCAGGTGTTGTCGATATTGTCGCCGTGTAGAGCGTCACTCCCCCCCCTGCCGTCAAAACTGAAGCTACCGCTCCAATCGGTAAGCACCAGTGAGTTATCTGAAGCTCCACCTTCGACCAGTGCATTTTCGAAACTCTTCTGGCTGGCGGAGGGATCCAGCAGAGAGAACATCTGATCGCCGGCACTGATGCCTGAGTCTGAAAGCTGGAAATTGGTATCACCAACCAGCTTGACCGTATCAGATCCCCCGCCCAAAAAGGTCAGGGTCAGTGAATCGAGGCTGCTCAGATCAATTTCGAGGACATCATCCGCGGTGGTACCGGTAACGACAACACCCCCGAGCTCTGCACCACCGGCCGCGGCGGCGGAAACGATGTTATTGCCGCTATCAAGCAGGCGGTATTCAGCGGCAACGGCGTCGTAGGTGAGTAACAGGGAATCTTCGGTATTACCGTTGTCGAGGTAGGAAAGGTCTGCCGAGAGCAGCAGCCGCGGCTCCATATGCTCGAAGGTGATCCGGGATCTATCCCGCGCAATGGCATCGGTTCTTGCCATATCCCGCAGGACACCGAGGACACGTCGCCAGAGCGTTGTTGGCGGGGATACTTCCTTAGCTGCTGAGATATTCTGTTTCGAGAACCCGAACGGAACGGCCATAAATCTCCCTCGCCAACATCATCATTGTTGTTTTATTGCAGTATCCGGTTGCAACACGAGGACTCGATCAGCGACAGCAAAACGTGCCGGGCCGCTCGGTTTAATTGGTTAATAAAAGACCATTAGGAGAAGGACAGCAAGACAAAGATGCAAGAGAGTTGCTGATTTTAAACATTAGTATGAAAAGCCGGCACACAAGGCGGCTCAGGATTAATTAGAAAGTCTGCAAGAATGAGTTTTGACGGTTAACGCAGGTTGGTTCAGGGGTGAGTAGCGAAGGGAATACCAACTCAAGGTGCCACCCTATCGTCTGTCTAAATCACAGCGTATCGAGTAGAAATCTGGAAAGCGAAAGAAGCGAACGGAAAGGAAGCTGAAAACGTTGGAGTGTTGCGGAAGTGGTGCCCCGGACCGGAATCTTAAACCAATAGTATTGTTTTGTTTTTAATAAGTTTTCCATCTTGTGCATTTCAAATATACCCCATTAGGTACCCCCATAGGAAATTGGCTTAGGTTTTTGACATTTTTCTATGTTTCGGTTCTTACTGTCGTCGATTCATCTGTGCTTATCCTCTCCTCGTGCTACATGGAACCCTTACCCGACGAGTCGCGGTGAACGACCACCCAACCCCCCGCTCTTGTTGAGCCATTTCTAACGAGAACACCCAGGGATTGAAGCCTTTGTGCGCACCGCTGGGATCCTCGCTCACTCTTTCCAAGCCGCGAGCCCAATTCCTTGTGCGTCATCCGAGGATTCTCTTTCAGAAGCTCCAGCATACGTTGTTCATCGCTGGACAGATGGCTTGGTGTACCCTCATTCCTTTCGGCTGGTAAACCTTGAGCCGCGCTCAGCTCTCCGGCTTGTCTTATTCCATCCGCTATCAATGCACCAAGCATAAACCGCCCCACTTGCATATATACCCGGTCATTCTGATAACCGATGTGAATTGTATGAAGCTCTTTGGCCTTGCTGAAGAACTCTTCCTCAAAACAGCCTCCACTCAAAAACCAGTCATCGCGGACCAAGATTCTCACACCCAACACAGACAATAGCAGTCGCGTTTCTATAGGAATGGATGGCACGGCCCAGATGCAACTGAACCAATAAACACATTGCAACGACTCACACTGACTGAATTCAGGAACTGTCCTCCATAAATTGGACAACTGACCGTTTACTCCTGGGGGGAGTGTAACCTTACAATTTGACTGGAAATTCTTCGTCTCGTATGGGGCACCGCTATAAAATAAATCGAGTGGCGTTTGTGAACCGCCGTTGTAGATCAACGCGTAATATTCCTTTAACAGCTCACGCATTCCCGTTTCCTGCGAACCTTGCATATCTGCAAGCAGCTTTATCAACCAGCTGACGCATTGCTCCTGCATTTGGACATTGGTTTCTCCCAACCTGTGGTCAGTAATTGAAGCTGAAATCACGCCTTTCAAGGTCGCGAGCTGTGTCAGTTCAGGGAGTAAGTAATGAGTCAGTCTCTCGGCTTCTTCCTGACGCCAGCCGTATTCATTCATACACTATCCCCCAATACCGCCGTCCAATACCGCCAACCTTACATGGCGGCATTTACACCACTCAAAAAAATACCGCCACATTACCGCCAAATCAAATGTAATTATCTGTTTTTAAATAAACATATTTCAGATATATATCACCTACCTGAGAACAGCCAGCAGTTGTCCTTCCAGGCGCAAGCCTGGTTCTTTGCTTACTCTCAGGAGAATTACCAATGCCTTATTCATGTCCAGCCTGTGGGGCTGAATCGATCATTACCCGTCATGTTGGCCGCAACGTTGGCGGGGTAGCCGGAGGTGTCGCAGGGACAGCCAGCGGCGTCGCTGGCGCCAGCTCAGGTGCCAGTGCAGGCATGGCTATCGGTGCCGTGGGTGGTCCTGTTGGTATCGCTATCGGAGGACTTGCCGGCGCGCTGCTTGGCGGGCTCGTTGGTGGCGTTACCGGCACAGTCGCTGGTTCGAAAATCGGAGAAAAGCTGGACGAAGAAGTCCTGGATGATCTCGAGTGTGCCGAATGTGGCCACACCTTCCGCAGCGACGATATCTGACTACTCCCCAGCATCTATTCACCACTGTTGACGAAGTTCAGCAGCCTACCTTCCTTTGCCTTACAACACCCACCTGTATCAGCAGCCCGGCTTTTGGCCGGGTTTATGCCGGTCTGTTGGGTAAGGAGCTGATCATGGCTACACCTATGCGTATTCCACCTGTTGAGACAGGTCGCCCGATTAAACGAGTGCCGCAGTCACAGCACCGCAACCGACGTCACGGCCAGGCCCATCGATTGGCAGACACGCGTCCTTTGGATCGAGCATCCTGGCTCTCGGTACGTCAGTCCGGTATCGGCAGTTCAGACGCTGCGGCAGCCGTTGGCCTTAACCCCTACAAGTCTCGACTGGAACTCTGGATGGAAAATACCGGACGGGGCATAGAGACAGAGGATCCTCTGGCCTCTGCCAGTGACAGCCCGATTTACTGGGGTACCGTCTTGGAGCCGATCGTGGCGGCGTACTACGCTAAACGCACAGGCCACCAGGTGCGTCGTGTGAACGCTGTGCTGCAGCATCCCGAGCATCCCTGGATGCTGGCCAACCTGGACCGTGAGGTTCGGGGAGCCGATGAGGTCCAAGTACTCGAGTGTAAAACCGCCGGAATCAATGGCGCCAAGCTCTGGCGAGACGGTGTACCGGAATACGTGCAACTGCAGGTGATGCACCAACTGGCAGTGACTGGTCTGCAAGTGGCAGATGTCGCGGTACTGGTGGGCGGACAGGAGCTGCGCATTTTCCGGTTGGATCGCGATGATGAACTGATAGAACAACTCATCACTTTAGAACGGGAGTTTTGGCAGTTCGTTGAGGAAAACACTCCGCCCCCGGCGGATGAATCAGACTCGGCCGACCGCGCCCTGCGTGCACTCTACCCAAAGGATAACCATGAGACTCTCGATTTTACAGAGGATAGCGAACGGTCAGATCAGTTTGTTCAGCTGCAGGAGGTACGCTCAGCGCTGGATCAGGCCAAGAAAAACGAGGCCAGACTGAAGCACCACCTCCAGCAAGCCATGGGTGAATACGGCGAAGCCGTCTTTCGAACAGGCCGTCTGACCTGGAAGAAAAGCACCGATACCCGCGTAGTTGACCTCAACCGGCTTAAGGCCGAGCAACCCGACCCGGTACAGCAGTACCTCACCATCAAACCCGGTAGCCGCCGGCTTCTGGTGCATCAAAGCTAAGCCCTTCGGCTGCACTTCGATTGCCCGCCACAACCGGGCTCTTCCTCACGCGCCCTGGCTCGCCGCGACTACGACGGTGAGCAGGGCATTTTTATTCCGCTGATCCCTGG
This sequence comes from Marinobacterium lutimaris, assembly GCF_900108065.1. Lineage (GTDB taxonomy): Bacteria > Pseudomonadota > Gammaproteobacteria > Pseudomonadales > Balneatricaceae > Marinobacterium_D > Marinobacterium_D lutimaris. The sequence continues at coordinate 900,479 of NZ_FNVQ01000001.1, forward strand.
TCCGCCACTAGAAGTGGTCATACCGGGAAGGAGTAGCATCATGTTAAAAGGTTTAGCGATCACGCCACCGATCTTGGGTCGTATAGCGATCGGCAAAGTCGTCGAGCGCGAGGGTAAGCGCCTCCCGCAGAAAGACGATCAATTCACTATCACGACCCAGATCCAGTCGAAACAGGGCTGGCTGGTGCATCCGTTGGATGAGGAGTTCCGACAGGCACAGGGTGGCAAGCTAAGACGCATACCTGTCAGGTTGCTGTTCAATGATCCGGCGTTGAACCTGCGCGCAGAGTACGCACTGTTCGACCGGGATACGGCACGTCCAATCTGTGTCGGGGACGGAGAGCAGTGCAGACGGCGCTCACGGGACGGGATGGCCACACACACCTGCCCTTCACCCGATAGCTGCGCATTAGCAGAAGGTGGACGCTGTAAACCCTATGGCCGGCTCAATGTGATCATTGGCGACGATGATCCATTAGGCAGTTTTATCTTCCGCACTACCGGCTTCAACAGCATCCGAACACTAGCCGCACGGCTCGAGTATTTCCGGGCGATCTCAGGTGATCGCCTGGCTTATCTGCCACTGGAACTGCGCTTACGGGGCAAATCCACCCGGCAAAGCCGCGGAGCGCCAATCTACTACGTGGACCTGACCTTACGTGACGGGATGTCTCTGCCAGAGACCTTGGCCGAGGCCCTGGCGATTGAAGAGGCTTGGAACAACGCCGGTCTGGATCAGGCGGAATTGGATCAAGCGGCAAGGCAAGGTTTTGCCAATGGGGCCTTCGAAGATCAGGAGGAGGATAGCATCGACATTGTCGAGGAGTTTTATCCACCCGAACCCAACGAGCCGGCCCCGGCTGTTGCCGATCAAACGCTCAGTGAAAAGTTGGCAAACCAAAGCAGCCGTCAGCAACGGCGCAAACTAGCGCAAGCCACAGAGCTGCCACAACAACCCACTAACTCAGCAACAACCGTACCTTCACCCAGTCAAGCCTCCACAGCAGCTAATCACAGCCACTAACCAAACCACTTTCGATGTCATGGCCCGCCAGGGAAACGCCCCTTGCCGGGGCGCCCCTGTGGCCAGTATTCAGGAGCACTTTCATGACTATGCAAATACTTTCTCAGGATCAACTTTATCGCCAGGCACCCGCTATCTTCGCCGACATGCCTGATAGCAACGTGTCAGACCGTTACGGCTTCGTTCCCACCATCGACGTTGTGAACGCTCTTCAGGCTGAGGGATGGCACCCCGTCCGAGCACAGCAGACACAAAGTCGTTTACCGGAACGTCGATCTGTTGCACGCCATATGGTGCGCTTTCGTCAGGATCCTGACCGTCAAATCCAGGTCGGTGATTCAGTAGCCGAGCTGGTGTTGTGTAACAGCCATGACCGGACCAGTGCCTACCAGCTGGATCTGGGCTTATTCCGGCTGGTGTGCAGTAACGGGATGGTCACGCCGGTCGGTGACGTTGGCGGTATCCGTGTTCGCCATGGTCGTCACGTAGTGGACGAGATACTGGAAGGCTCAATCGCATTGATCGATGAAGCGCCGGAGATCGCGTCTGCTGTAGATCGTTTTCGTTCGTTGCGGCTATCACCGGATGAGGCAAAGCTATTTGCCCAATCCGCCCTCACTCTTCGGTACGGAGAAGACTGGGTCAATACGAGCCCCGTTCCTCCAGACAGGCTGCTCCACGCCCGACGTCGAGAAGACCTGGAAACAGATCTCTGGCACGTCTTCAATCGCACCCAGGAAAACCTGCTTAAAGGTGGGCTGCGCGGACGCTCTGCCAAAGGCCGCCATACCCAAACCCGCCCTATCCGTTCTGTCACCGAAGATGTCCGACTCAACCGAGCCCTCTGGCAACTGACTGAACACTTCGCCGCCCTCAAGGGCGATAGCATCGCGGCATAAAAGGAGAAAAAACATGGCAACCGCTAAATTGATAGCGGGTGAGGAACCAGGTACCTACGTGGTACCCGATGCCGTCACTGAGGCGGATCTCCTGCACCTGGCAAAGATGATCGCTCGCCGTCGCCTCGCCAAGGGGCGCCCACTAAGCAACCCGGAGGAAGTTCGCAGGGCACTGCAAACCTTACTCATCGACTATCAGCATGAAGTGTTCGGAATCCTGATGCTGGATAACCGGCACAGGATCCTAAAGTTTGTAGAGCTGTTCAGGGGAACCATTAATGGAGCTACCGTCTACCCTAGAGAGGTAGTCAAAGAATCCCTGGCGCTGAATGCTGCAGCAGTCGTTCTAGTCCATAACCACCCATCCGGTGAGCTGGAACCCAGTCAAGCTGACAAGACCATTACCCAACGTCTATGCCATGCGCTAAGCACAGTGGAAATTCGGGTGCTGGATCACCTGATCGTCGGCACAGATGGCTATTGTTCGATGGCAGAACTGGGGTTGATTTGAGGGGCCCATTGAGTAACAGGCGATATAACCACGCAGTCACCTTCGGGCGCTGCGTGGTTTCAAATTGCTACCGATATTTTTTCTTTGACTACAAGGGAGCTGCAATCCATTAAGATCAGCCACCCGCCAAATGAATGTCCTTTTATTAAACTTGCGATACCAGCTTTGTATCTACCAAAGAACGCAAATGGGCTGCTAGCAGCTTAGGAATATGCCCACCAGTGATGAGCACACCAGCTTCCATGTTTTTCTCCATCGCATAGCCGGTAAGGTTCGCGCTGGTTATAAAACAAACCTTGCTATCGGCGACAGCAACTTTGGCATGTACCCGTCCATCAGTAAACGGATCAGCCTTGTCACGCCAAGCATAAAGGGTTGATGCGGGAACCAATGTACTCATCTTGCCGATCGCATCCATCGTGATACTGCCGCCTTCCTCCTGGGATAACTCGAGCAACATTGATATAGCCACTCCACGATCACTCGCCGCATTCAGAGCATTGACGACAGACGAGACGTCATACGCCACGAAACTAGTTATGAACAGCGTCCGCTCGGCCGCGTTGATAACCTGTAGCAGAGCTTGCTCGGTTCTACGAGTCGAGACAAAGGGGGTCGTTGGCCCCGTCCAAACAAGTTCGGTTGATTGCTGACCGTTACTCTTGGCAATGACATGGCCTGCAGCAATCAGCATTGATGCGAGTTCCTCAGCGCTGACGGAAGTCGCTCGCCATGCATCGATGAGCTGCCCAACGACACCATTGGCTGCAGGTGTACCGACCACGCCCGAAAGTACTGCTGACGCTTTGATGGGATCTGTCTGGCGAATCCGGCGGGCTATCGCTTGAACCTTCTCAGGAGAAACCAAACAGACCACTGCTGCAACGGCATCTAGGATCTTCTCCATGTCACAAACCCTTGAAGAACGCAGCATCGGCACGTTCCAGGGTCGGCACTAGCAATGAACGATCCAGATATCGATTGCCCCGTTCACAGGAAGTCTCGGCGACCAGACTACACGCATGACAGGCTGCAGCATGAAGAGAGCGATCATCCTCGGGATCATGTTCAGAGCAGAGAGGGTCTGAGGAACAAACCTTCGAGCGATTCAATGCTTGCTCCAACAGGCGACCAAGGTTCTCTGGTTTGCCGAGATCGACGAGGCCACCCAACGTCCCGTCAGAGTCCGCGGCAGCCGTGTAAATGAGGATGCCCGCCTGCGAACTCTCGCCCGAGGTATCCGCATAGATTCGCTCGCGAATACTTGCGGCGTTGTATCCACACTCAAGCGCCAATTCACGAATCAACAGATGTGAAAGCGTGTGGAGCATAGCGTAGCGAATGCCGGGATATCCCTCACTGGGGTCGAGATGCCGCGAATTACGCCATCCTTTATGGCCTCCCTGGAGCATCTTGTCGACCAGTGCGACGGCAGGTAATGCTTCCCAAGTGACAAGAGTCTGTTCATCGAATTGGATAAAGATACCCTCACCATGCACTTGGTTAGCAGGAACCCAGTCTGGTTTACCTCGAGAGAGACTAGCCATCTGAGGCCGTTCATCTGGGTCGCCTGATTCTTCGGGCGCTTCTACCCGAGTAAATCCCAGCAAGGCATTAACCTCGCGCAGTCGTTCAAGAAGTAGAACTCTGCAGATGTGCCTTGAAAATCCTTTCGGCGTTCCGACCTTCTTACTCATAAAGTGCGGGTAGTCCGTGGGGGGATTCGCCTCTGTCAGCACCTCCCACTCGGGCCCCTTGATATCAGCCTCTCCGACATCCTCTTGTCCCTCGCCCTTCCGGTGCGCTTCAATGGCCGCCCAGACAGCCTTTGGCTCATGCTTTTCTATACCCTGAGCTTCGCCCCTTTTCTTGAGCGCCTTAAGCGTTCCTTTCAGCTCGGATACATCCTCGACATCAGAGAAGTCATCCCAATAATCGATAATGATCTGATGTAAAGGTGAGATATTCTTCTGGGGAATCGCAAGCGCCGAGAGTGTGATCGGGAACCAGCTATTTGTAGCCCCTAGCAGAACCGCGCGAGCCTCCTCGTCACATTCCTTCTCGAAATGATCAAGGTGCGGATGGCGTCCTCGACAAGCCGGCAAGTTCTCTTTTCCAGCCTTACCAAAGGCGTGCGCCATGCTCCTTGATGCTTCGCAAGCATCACACTTGACCCACAAATTTTCAGTTTGTAACGACGCCCCACTTTCAAAGAAACGTAGCGTTCCTTTACATGTACTGTTGCCACCGTGGACGAAGTAGTGCCAAGGGAAGTCATCCAAGTGTCCATCGCGGCAAGCCAATAGGAAACGTGCTGGGACAGCATCAGCATCCTTAGGCGGTTGATCACCTTTGGACCCCCGACATCCCGTATGAACGAACCTCGTTCGTTCGGGCCTGTAGCGGTTTTCCTTGATGTCGAAAAGTCCCGCGTCGAATGGGGATAGGAGCCCGCATTTCACACATCGCATCCATCGCGGAAATGGCCTAACGGGAACTCCAATGTTTGCCTCGGCAGACCAAACATCGAAGAGTTCACTTTTCTGGAACGGAGGCATCCTCAGGTTCTCAACCTGAGCTCCCAAAACTTTCCTCACAGCAGCCAGCAGCCGAGCTTCCTGGATTGGTTGACAACGATCCTGTTCCCAACGGTCAATACCAAGCGTCACTACAGAAAGGCTCGGCAAATCGATCAATGCCCCTGGCCCATAGGTCCAGAGTAACTGACTGGGTCTCACTTCTCCGACTGGAGTCTTGTTACTCATCGTCATATTCAATCCTCACCCTTCGTCGCAGGACGAGGCTTCCAGTCATAGTCGTCCGTGATATGGCTAGTATTCATGATCAAGCGCACACCTGGTTCCACCTCACGCATGGACATAGGCACAGTCCAGTTATCCCAAGCCTGTATGCCCGGTGACCTGATCAATGCAACTGTTTTATCTTTTTCGGGGCCACGTTTCTCATAGCCCAGGATACGACCACCTTTGCTAACTTCTTTCGCCCATTCATCTGCACGCTCCTTGAGCTCCTGTTCAGCAAGATCTCTCGTAGTGGGCAATTCGCTTACATTCCATGCACGCTTGACCAACATATCGATAGCATCGGTCATCTCGCTCTGGTTCGACTTGTCCAACTGACCGGCACCCTCATTAGGGCTGAAAACATCGTTCTCCAGTCGCATCAGACTCAGAAGCGATCCGGTCAAACCTCGGTCCATCGCGCGTGGTGAGAAAGGCGTCACCGATTGCGCTTCGACGTGCTTATAGAAAGTGGCGTGATAGTGCTCAAATGTCTCGTAGTGTGAGAGGTCTCTAGGGCGTGCCCAGGTGAGCACGGTGCAGACCAAACCGGGGAACGAACGGCCCACTCGGCTGGTAGCCTGGATGTACTCAGCCGTGCCTTTAGGTTGGCCGTTCACGGCCATCAACCCTAGCCGATTGACGTCCACCCCCACTGACAGCATATTGGTGGCCAAAACCACGTCGATCGCCCGAGCGTCTCCATCTTGCCATTTGGTCACGTACTTGCCGGTGGGCACGTCAAACGCGGCCTTGAACTTCACCTCGAGGTTATCGAGATACTTAGGAATATCCTGGCTAGAAACGCGTGAAGTCAGCTCACGGATGTTGCTTACGCTACGTTGCGCCAACGCGGGGCGCTCGACCATGCTCATCTGCACCCGATAAGAACGAGTCTGTACATCGTCCTCAGCCAACCGTTTCATACCTCCAAGCTCTCGCAAAGAGTTGAAATAGCCCACCATGGTCATATACGGATCCGCGGGCTCACCAAAACGATCGAACAGCGCCTGTGCAGCGGTCAAGAATGCCGTATAGACACGAATCAACATCGCCGGCCGCGAACTCCCTGGGGAACAAACCCCTAAGTAACGACGTCCTGGCTTTTCCTCGATCTGTCGTTGAACTGAGAAATAGTTGTCCTCGACATCCAAACCATGCGGCGGGAATACAGATACACGGCGCATGAAGACATTATTCACCTGCTCTCGAGCCTTGCGCACCGTAGCGGTCGACGCAACGATCTTTGGCTTGACCCTATGTTCACCGAGCTTCCAACTGCATAGCTCATCCACAGCCGTCTCATACAGGCCAACCATAGTACCAAGGGGGCCACTGATCAGGTGAAACTCATCCTGGATGATCAGATCCGGAGGCCGAATCGGGCTGATATTCTTGACCTTAGTCGCATCAAGCCCCTTTCCTTTTGAGTGATTGCCATTGCAGTCTGCCCCCTGCCATAGGAAGCCATGTCGCTCGCACTCCTGACCAACTCGACCAAATAATGTACGTACTTGGCCACGCCACGCCATCATGGCGAACTTATCCACGGTAGCAATCATCATCGTCGGAGGGCGGTGGTAGATCTCCTCGTCCACGACAAGAACCGGTATGCCCGCGTGGGGAAGCTTGCTTGTCTTGCCTTTAGAGAAGTCGCAGCGGCCCTTCTTATCACCGCAGTAGACGAAGGTACGCCCTCGGACTTTGTCGACCTCCACATCACGCCCTGGCGCCACCTCAGATCCACACCAGGGGCAACTGGTCAGCTGCGCAGGAGACGCAGCGCCGGCGTTGTACTTCCCTGGGTTACGGATATCCTCGATGGCTCGGTGACTTTCTTCAGTCGTACCGGGCGTCACCTTATTACCCACCCACAACCCTATGGTGAAGGGTTCCGTACCAAGCGACTCATCCCCTTTGGCTGCTGCCTCGCGCCGCAGGACCTCCATCGCACAGATCAGTGCCGTAGCACGCTGAAACTGCTGAAGCGTGAGGAGACGTAGTGTGTAACGCATGATGACCGCCAAACCGCGCGAACCGTCGTATCCACCCAGTTTGCCTTGCATGCGTCGAATAGCCATGGTGAAGGCCGCAACACCTAAGTAAGCCTCAGTCTTACCACCGCCAGTAGGGAACCAAAGCAAGTCGGCGTAGGCTTCAACGGGCTGTACACGATCCGGATGCATGGGATCAGCTAGGGATGGGATCGACAGCAGGAGAAACGCCAACTGGAACGGGCGCCAACTGCGGTTCTTCAAAACATCGAACTGCTCAACGTTGACGTCCTTACCCCGGCGGACTTCAAGGGCGTACTGACTTCGCACGCGCTGCGTAGCCATCGCCCGGTTGGCGAAGCGGAAAGCCGCTAGGGCTTTGTCATCACTCTTCAGCGTGTCGATACCCTGCTGCAGACGCGTCTGAATCTCTTCGCACTGATCCATCGACTGCTGAGCCTGTATATCGTAGCCGACTACGTCGACACCGACCCGCTCACGCTGCTCCTCGATCCACGCAGCATAATCTTTCGTAAGAAGACTTAGAGCATCGACCAGTTGATCCACCTCTAGGGTAGCCAGTCGCTGCATATCCAGCAGTCCACTGCTCACCATTTCCTTCATCGCTTTACGGTCTTCGCGGTCCAATCCGGGCGTCTCCGTGACCGGCACCTCGAACTGCGGCATAACGACCGTGCGTACCTCAGTGGCGAGTGTCTTGTCCTCCGATGTTTCAGCGTGTATAGCAACGCCATGACCCACCGCGAACTCCACTCGGTTGCGGTAGATCATCTCCAGGGATTCTCGCTCCGGGTCCATACCGTCAGCATCCAGTACGGGTCGCCGACGGAAGATGGCGCGTTTGGGAGCATCGGCTTCCGATCGAACGATCAACTCAGGCTGGAAAACCCAGGCAGTATCGCGGTTTGTGTCAGGCTCCTCCTGCGCATTAACCAAGAATAGGGTTACCAAGCGATCACCATTTGCATTCTTGGCGCGAACAGAACCTTGCACCCTGACGTCGGGATAGCTTTTATCCGGTGCCCGATGAGAAATTACGCCTTCTGTGAGCGGCAGAACCAACTTGCCGCCACAGGGTATACGCTGCCATACCTTGGCCTTGACCTGCTCTTCAGCGCCGGTTTCCCTATTGATACGGGTGCGGTAAATCTCATGCTCGTTATTGCGCTCGTAGCGCCCCCAGGACACCTCGATTTCAATCCGCTCAGCATCGCCCTCAACACAGAAGGTCATACCAAGGCTGCTGGGTACCAATGATTGATTACTCGCGGTGTCGATCTCATCGGAAGAATCAGATTCGGGCTCTACACGCCCCGTCGCAGTACCAAATTCCGCACCTGGCTCGTGCTGGCCAGGCGCTTTGGGATCACTCGGTTCCTCGGACTGATCGTCTGCCAACGGCCCCTTTAATCCTTCGATACCACCTTGTGCCGTATCGCATGGAGCAAGTTTTCCCACCAGATAACGATCTCGCACACCCATGTCGACGATACGCTCGTAAGGACCGGCGGCTGGACCGAGCAAATCATCCATCACAGCTAGTTGCAGTAGTTCACGAATGTAGGAGAGTTCCTGCTGATAGCGAGGTGATTTGGCGTCAGCCCCTATGGAAGGAATGTCGGCAATGGTTTTGTTCAATGCCTTTGGTAGGGCTTCTACAAAATCAGCCCACTGAACGCGACCGACCGTGCCTGAAGAGGGCGGCCGGAGGGAGGTGCTACCTACAGAAACCGCTTCTGCGATCGGCAGCATCCGGTCTAAATAGAGCGTGGTGCAGTCAAGATCAGAGCGAACCCTCACGATACGACCGACGCGGGTGATGGTTCCTGCGGGACTCAGGACCAATAGCCAGTCGTCCTCCTGAATTGCATGGTAGAGTGCCCCCTCCCCCTTCAGGACCAGGATGTAAGGTGCAAGCCGGTGGTCGGTACCTAAACCATGATCAATGGCAATCCATGCGTTAGAACTCTTCGTCATACCTCGGCCTCCTCAAATCCTATCCACGATTTTTTCGAGTTTATCGAGTACTGCGCTCTTTTCGATGTATGCCGAATACGCTTCCTCTGCGCCTCGAATAAGAGTGTCGTAATGGACGATGCGGCTTCCCGGCGAGATTGAGGCCATTGATGATTTAAGGCGATCTGGATTCGACGCTTCTTCGTCGACTGTCTTACCTAGGACGAAAATCACCTCGATATCAGGGTTAGGCTCGTTTTGTTCACGCAAGATTTTCGTCAGTTTGTCTACATAGGTCTGCCCTTGCTCGACCAATTCGAGCAGGCTCATCTTGCGACCGACCTTCTTCAATTCGACGATAACGTGCCGACCTGCATTTGTCCGATAGGCAATGTCCACGCGGCCCAGACGCTCCTTCTCGGTCATGTCATCTATTAGTACGCCGGCCTTCATCAGCCGCGACTCCATGATCGGGCTGCCTGTGGCACGTTCCCACGCTGGATCCAGCAGCCAAAGGTGGTCAAACAGATACTTCTGGAGTACCCGCTCTTTGGCGTCTTCATCGATGATGGTCTGGAAGTCACGGATCGCGTCCAGACGCGATTTCACGATGTCCCGGTAGAGTGACGCTTCCAGCGAATCCCGGTCAGCGAGCACAGCCAGCAGCCGGTCGGCGCTCTCCAAGTTCGTCACAAACTCATCTATCGACCCACGTAGTTTCATGCGTTCGAAGGCCAAAATGCCATGCCGGTACATAAGTTTTCGATCCTCTTCCTCATCAACCGGCAGTGCGCTCAGCTTGGCAATCAGTGTTTCCGCGCTCTTCTTGTATCCTTCGGCCAGGGTATCGAGCCATTCCGCCAAGGCGGGTGAGGTCTCTTTCGCCTTTTCGACCTCATGTTTCTTGCGCCACTCTGTCCAGCGCTTCTCGACCTGGGTCAAACGCGCCTTCAAAAATGCTATGAGCTGACCATAGCGCGGATCATCTTCCTGAACACGTTGCCGGTCGCTAGTTGCGATATCAGCCGCATCGTCCGCATCAAGGAAATCAGCTTCGATCTGCCCCGTGAGGTACTTCGTGTAGAGCCGACCGTCATTCAGCTGATCAAGGATGTTTTCTTGAAAAAGCCGGCCCCGAGCGAATACGACGATACCATTAAGGTTGCCGGCATCCTCGCTGTCGAGCTGCTTAGGAAGCCTGGCAGTGCCAATCCAACCGCTGACCTTCCAGCGGGGCTCCCATGCATCAAAGCGATTCGGCAGTGCTTCCTGCTCCAAAAGCTGTGTGGCAGGCGTCAAGTCGAGTGCATCGTCACCGAACTGCCAAAGGAACTGTACCGTTGGTAGATCCCCACGGTCGGAGGGGGTTATAGACTGACCGTCCAGTTCGATCTTGAATCCATAAGCCTCGCCAATCACAGAAAAGCGACGGGCCAGGCGCTTACGTAGGGCCAACGCTCCGCGACCAAGCCGCTGGCGCTTGATCCCTCGTAAGACGATTCGGGTACCCTTGGTGACCGTGATTCGATCGGAAGACAGTGCCTCGGGGCTGTAGAAGGGCTCACGTTTTTCAACGGATTCGTTGATCCCGTCCACAGTCATACGAAGGCCATGAGCTGAACCATCCTTGGCCGACTCCACTTCAATGACATTAGCAATTGAGAACAGGGAAAGTTTACCAAGCCCTTTACGACCCATCACCGCTCTCCCTTTAGCAGTGATCTTGCCATGCTCAGAATCTTCATTGCGTCTCCGATAACCAACCCGGAGATACTTTTCGTTCATGTCTTCGACCGACATACCGATACCGTCATCAACGATTTCGATCCAATTGCCTTCCGGATCAATCTTGATGTCGACAATTTGTGCATCTGCATCCCACGCATTCGCGACGGCTTCGGTAAGGACGGCAGCAATGTTGCTGTAGAGGTTGATCCCAAGGTGATCTAACACATTTAGGTCGACTGTCATTCTGTATTTGTCGCTCACAGCTCCCCCTCATCGAACAGCCCTTTGGTGATGATGGAAGAAGTAACCTTCGAGCGACGCCCGTGTTTACCCCTCTTTGCTGTGGGTATTTTGCTGCTTTTACTTGAAGCTTCTTCTATTCGTTTGCGATTAAGCGAAGATAGCCTTTCTAATAGGTCACTCACGACATCATCTGATAATGCCCACCGCCAAGGATCATTAGCTGAAGCACTATCAAACTCCCGAAAGTCGTACGCGACTTCAATGTCATTCCACCCATACGCGGCGATTAACTCAGTATCGATATCTGACATCAGTTGTCGCAGTTCAATGATTGTCGTATTGACCGAAGACGGCGAATGAATAGCGTTCATGATGTCAGTCAACCCAACATCGTTTGCAGAACTGAATTCAACGACCAAATCGTTGAACCGATTTGCGGCATTGATTCCATCCTGGGAGACACTCTGCACTGGAACTGGATAACGGGAAAGTGACTTCGAAATAGAAATATTCAAGCCGGCTCCGAGTTTTCCACCGCTATAAAGCTCAATCCAAGCACGAAACCCAGAACTTAGCGTAATTGCATAAAGGTCCTTTCTGGTCATTCCGATCAAGAGAACCTTATTCGTGTAAATCCAACCGGAAGGGGCGAGCATGCCAACTGGGTGCTTGGTATTTTTGGAAAATCCGATGAATTTTTCACTCTGCCGTATTTTCCGCATCATGTCAGCTCGAGGTCTCCAGAACTGCCACCAGCGATCAATCAACCCTTCGTAGCTTTTGAGAGTAGAGACCGTACGAGTTGGTCGCACCTCCTCCATGAGGAATCGGTAGGCAATAGGCCAATGTCTGGCTACATCTTCCAAATCATGGTCGCCGATATCCAATGCCCATCGACCGATGCGATTTAGTGCCGAACCTGTAATATCATCTCCAGAAATGTAAGGGCGAAGAAGGCTATCTCGCTCTTGTTGGAGTTGCCCGAACCAGTGGCTATCGGGGGCGATAACGAAAGCTAAGCCCTTACTATTATTCACGCCCTCAAAAGCAAATAGTGCGTCGGGCAAGATTTGCGGTATCCAGACACCCGATGCCTCAGGCTCTAATCGCGGCCCAATACGAACACATTTGCGACTATCGGCAATACAATCAGCTCGCCATTCGCCTTTGATGAAACCAACGATGGCAACCACTACAGCTGCCTTTCCTGGCCAATGCATGCCTTTTTTTGCGAAATAAATGGTGCCACTCTGAACCACTACACCAAGACCTACCTCAATCGCACTACCCTCGGCGATATTACTAGTAGCAAGCAGGCCATAGCATCCTCCGCGTCTCAGGAGATCAACAGCGCGTCGATGAAAGACTACGCACAAATCTACTTTCCCAGGAGAAGAACCCAGCACCATTTGACACTGCCATTGAAATTTATCGCCCATGGCGTTTTTCCACAGCCGGTTACCGAGAAATGGTGGGTTACCAACAACTGCGTCGAACCCACAGCGATTCCGGGAAAAAATCTCTGGAAATTCAAGAGGCCAGTGAAACGGCTTGCGCTGACGTTTATCAGCAGCCAAGTCTACTGACAAGCTCATCTGCGCTCGCCTATTGACGATTTCGATCGCATCACTCTCGCCATCAATGGCCAGTCCTGCCTGGATGGCAAGGGATGTAGTCGCATTATCCAAATCGCTACTGCTTCTCCCAGACGCGAAGACCTCCCCAATAAACGCGTCGGCGATGCGTTCGGGTACTTCGAGCTTGCGACGCACACTGGAATCAAGCCGTTCCATGGCGTGGACATCATAGATATCTCGGATCGGCATCTCGCGTAACTGCTGACGTAACTCAATCGCATCAAGAACTGCCTGCTCAATATTCTGACCGAACAAACATTTTTGTCCCTGATCCGAGGGATTCATTGAAAGCTGGGTCAGTTGGTCCAAGCGATGAATTCCCAACAAGCTGTCGCCACAGCGCAAGTTATGGTCGAGGAAGCCAAATGGACGTCCTTTGGCCAACGTCACCAGCCAGATGGAGAGCTTGGCGAGCTCGACCGCCAGAGGGTTCAGATCAATCCCATAAAGACAGCGCTCAGCTATGAGGCGGCGTGCTATCACCTTACGTGCTTCGCTGTCGCTGGGTAGAGGTTCTTTAACTATTTCAGCACCTAGAAGTTCACCATCCACACTCAACTGATGTCCATTATTCTCAGCCAGAGACCAGGACTCCTCTAAGCGATCCGCCAGCCAGCGGCATACCTGGACAAGAAAGGCTCCTGAACCCATTGCCGGGTCGCAAACCTTGAGATCCAGCAGTTCGGCAGGCGACTTCAACGTCCACTGTTCTCGTGGTTTCCCCTCTGCAGGCCCCACGTAAGCAATCGGTGTGAGTATCTCGGTGACGATTGTTTCCGTGAGCGATTTCGGGGTGTAGTGTGTACCCGTCTCACGGCGGTCGGAGCCGGTAGTGACGATAAACGCACGGGCCGGATAGACCAGCGGATAGCCCCATGGATCAGTGCGCAGCAGATGGGCATAGGGCCTGATGCGATCACGCAGTTTTGTGTCACCCAGACATGCGGTTAACAGGCGGTCAGCAAGGGTGTCGTCTATGGGTTTGACTAAAGCTGTTTTGATTTTGCTTGCTTTACTTCCTGAGCGTTCTTGCAGCAACTCAGCGAGTCTCTTTCCACCATCCAAACGTGCTGAATCCAGCTCAGCAAGCTTGACCCATGGTGTTTTGGCGTTCTTGGTTGCATCCAGCTCCAACGTGACTTCATCAGTGCGCTTGACGGTGCGCTCTAGCAAGCCTTCGTAGACATGGCCGATCTGTTCGACGTCTAGTGCGCGATAGGAAAGTGTGCGCCCTTGATATTGCTGAATGGCCTCCAGCAACAGCAGCACGGTGCGGTTGTCGATGGGTAACGGCTTGGCGGCATCGTGCCGCCAGTTCGAGCCCTTGTCCCGACCTTCGAGGAAAGGGAATCGATCCGGATCGAATAGTGACCCGCCCAGCGCCGGTAGTCGCAGATTTTCGTGCTCAATGCCGCCAAACACCGCGCGGAAAATCGCTAGCAGACGCGACCAAGCATCCCAGCGGCGCTCCAAAATCTCCTCAGACTCCTTGCGCAACTGCATGCGCAAGGTAGAAAGCGCGTAGTTGGCCTCATAGCGCTCGTCGCCCATCAACAGCAGGCCGCGCTCCTCGGCAGAGAGCAGGAACACCAAGCGCATCATCACCGTCAGCGCGGCCTCATACAACTCGGGCTCCTTGACGTCGTGCAGGAGTTCTCGGCTGCGATCCTGGTCGGCTTTGTCGAGGGCTTGAATCAAGACTTCGACGGCGCGGCGAACCTGTTCGCCAAGCGCATCGGTAACTTCATCCTGAAATTTCAGGGAGCGATCAAACAGCGCAGGCAGTTGTTCAGATTCATCAACAAAGTAACGACGAATGCCGAGCAAGTGCACGAAGGCCTGCAGAGTGGTGGGCTCTTGGCTCCAGATTCGCGCATACCAACTCGCAAAGGTGGTCACCGCACCAACAGGTGCATCCACTAGCATCCAGCGCTCACCATTGGTAACTAGCCCGAGGCGACACCCTACAGAGCGGCACAGCTGCACCATGCTATCTGCGGGTGTGGTGGCCCAGCGGTCTTGCTTTTGCGTGGCCTCCAGATCAACACTCTGAGGATAGGTCTGAATCATCAGCAGTGGCTTATTGGCACTCTGTTCATCAACAACGGCAAAATCGGGTATCAGTGTTACACCGTGTTCGGGCAAGCTTGCTTTTAGATTGGATGCGCACCAATCCGCACGTTTGAGCACGTCGCCTTTATCATCTTCATCAAGATCAAGGCAACGCGATAGCACCTCATCAATCCAGGCAGCGTGTAACTCAGGGAACTGTGGGTCGTCCAACTCCTGTGCCTCATGCCATTCGTCATAGGCTTGGCGCAGACGTTTGCGCTTGATGCCATCAAGCTCTTCCAGCCCTTGAGGAAAGGCCTCTTTCAGAACAGGAACCGCAAGGAAAGGACCAGAGATTTCGATCAGCGATAGCCATTCGTGATGGTTGTCGTAACTCATGCGGCACCTCCCTGAGCAGAAGATTCTGGTACCAGAAAAATCACAGCAACCGGGAAAGTACGATCATTGAGTTTGGCGTAGCGGGTTTCGATGGCTTCAGCCTCCTGCTGGCGCTCAGATGGTATGCGAGCTAGACGCGCCTCCAATGCAGCGGTGTCTCGTCTGAGCTGAATTCGTTCGTCTTCCGTAAACAACGATAGCTGTGACGGCTCTTGGTCTTTTTTAAGCTCTGCCTCAATGGCGCGTTCAAGTTCATCCAGAACAGTATTGATATCTTCTACTTCTTGCTGCTTTCGTGACTGTAAAGTATTGGCCAGAAACTTAAGACGCTCTTTAGATCGAGCATCGACCGTTTGCAGGACCGCGTTTTGCGCGTGATCGAAACGCACTCGAATGGCATCAAGTAAAGAATCTGTAGCTGTAATTGGCTGGGCCTGATTCAGCCACTGCTGAACTTTGGTGACGCCTTCTTCTCGGCGGAAAGATTTGTCACCCAGGTAGCCACCAGCGTACGTCAGCTCTTCGTGAAGGCGATGATGGTTGCCACCAGTGACGACTAGACGTGAGATGACGACCACAGCAGGGCCGTCGAGTAGACCATCTGGCACCGCTCGCACAGTGACACGATGCAACTTCTTAACATCGTCCTGCGCCCAGACCTCGGCGCGGAGCAATCGCAGACACATCTGTACCAACCGGTGGTTCAGGTGAACCAGCACCACGTCGTCACGACCGGTAGCGACAGCGTGATCAAAGGTGATGGGTCGAATTTGCTGTGTATAAGGGTGGCGCAGCCCTTCAAGGCATCGAGCCCACGAACCCGACAAGGCGGGCATCTTGAAGACAGTACCCGCCGGGGCATCAGCCAATGCAAAGGGCTCAAGTGGCGGACGGCTTGCCAGCAAAAGACCTGTCTTCACCGCCATGAGGATGTGCTCTGGCGTAAGGTGGAAATCCTGCTGCGTGGTCAGGAGCCGCTCGTGCAGTTTGGCGACTCGATCTTTTAGCTGGCGCTCGGCACGCACAAACCGTCTGGCCTTGGCGATTTTGGCTTCCGCGAGGCGGGTGTCGAGGTCTTTGAGTGAACCCTCAATCAGCCCCGACATCTGCGGCGCGATAACTGGGTTGACGCTGCCCATGTCAGCCCGCATTGATTCGAGCTTGCGCAACGCGCGGATGATGTCGTCGCCGTGGCCGCCAATGGTGGCTTTGCCTGGTTCACCGCCATCGACGGGGTGCCAGATCAACACCTCCTTCTGACGCTGACCGTGTCGGTCGATACGACCGTTGCGCTGCTCCATCACATTAGGATTGTACGGTATCTCCAGGTGGATGAGGTAGTTACAGTAGTTCTGCAAGTCGATACCTTCAGATGCAGCATCAGTGGCTAACAGGATGCGCACCGCTGAATCCTTGGGAGCAGTTTGGAAGGCCGCTTTGACCTTCTCGCGGTCTTCCTGCTGCATGCCGCCATGAAGGATGGCTAGTCGATCACCACCGAAGCCGTGGCTGGCAAGGATCTCGTGCATCCACTGATGGGTGGTGCGGTATTCAGTGAATAAGATGACCCGGCGATCATTCCACTGACCATTAGACTTGAGATTAGACGTGAGCCAATCGAGGACTGACTTGGCTTTGGCATCGACCTGGTTCTTGGCTGTCTGTGCCCAAGAACGCAGTTCGTTCAGTATCTGTCGCTGCTCTACCGTCAGCGGTTGTACGTGACGTGAGGCCTCTTCGACGGCCTCGGACTGTGCGTTTTCGACCTCCTGATCATCAGCGTAATCCTCTTCGACTCGAAGAATGGCCTTGCGCAAAATGCGGTCGGCCATGCCATGTTTTTCCTTGCGAGGACTGCCATTGGTCAGGCTGTCGATGTGCTTCTCAAGCGTGGATGCGAATGCGGCAGGAGATGAGAATAAACGCTTCTTGAGCAATTGGTTTACGAACGTTGTACCAAATGTAACACCGCTCTTTTCGGCATCCTTCTCACGGCTCTCGCAGTAATCGTTCAGCATTTGGTGAATGGCGCGCTCGTGTGCTGAATATGGTGCAGCCAGCGCTTGTAGCTTGCGCTGCGCATAAAGCGGCTTGCCTTCCGCATCTACTAGGTCGCTCTTGAGGCGACGAATCATCACCTGACTCAACTGCTTTTCATCTGGCAGGATGTTTCGGGCGAACCGCTGGTCATCAAGTAACTCCAGCAGCGATGTGAAGGATTCGGTGTAACCGTTGTGGGGTGTGGCCGTCAGGAACAAACGATGCTGGAAGTGGGGGCTGATGGAACGAATGAAGCGCGTCCGCTGACTCTCGAGGGCGTAGTGTGCGCCGGCAGCAGGGGCGATATTGTGCGCCTCGTCGACGACGAGCATATCGAACTTGCGTGGATAATTGGTGTGCGCAGGGAGAACATCACGCATGGCACGCAATCCTTCACCGCTTTTAACCCAATCCATCGAGGCAATCAGCCTTGGATGTGATGTCCAAGGATTGGCGTGGATTCCACGCTCTCGACGCAACTGCTTGATATAGGCTGTATCGACGATACGAAAATCAAGGCCAAACTTCTCCAGCATTTCTACGCGCCACTTTTCTTGCAGTGATGCCGGGCAAATAATCAGGACGGTACGGGCACGGTGTCGCAGAAGCATCTCCTGAACGACTAGACCAGCCTCAATGGTCTTACCCAAGCCGACGTCATCAGCAATGAGTAGATTCACACGAGCCATATCAATGGCCCGCACTAGAGGGTCGAGCTGAAAATCCTCGATGCTGACGCCGCTGCGGAACGGCGCTTGCAGAAAGCCTCTGTCCGCATTGGTAGCGGCTCCCCAGCGTACTGCGTCAAGGAAGGCTTCTAGTGTATCTGAGTCATCCTGCCCGGTGATGGAAGGCAAACCCGCACGCTCGATGATTTGGGCACCAGGTTCAATTTCCCAAATGACCTCCAACTCTTCGCCAAGACCATCCTCATCTATGGATGAAAGCGTCACGTAGTGTTGTAAGGCTGAAGCTGATTCTAGTTTTGAGGAGGCGACGTCTGCGACGATCCATTGTCGCCGGCGAACTTCGACCAGTTGGCCCGGCTCTGGACGAGCGCTATAGGTATGGTTTTGCTGTTCGTTTGAAATTTCCATTTCTCAGCCATAATCCTGTTATTTTCTTTTTCCAGCGCCAGGCAAAGCTTAGCGCTTCGACCTGGCCAGTGCGACCGCCCGCATGACAGTTTCAGCAGCATCGATGGGCGACTCATGTGCCCAAAATCTCAGGACGGTCCATCCCATCTGGCGGAGGCGTTCGTTCGTATCTGCGTCCCTGAGGCGGTTCGTCTCGATTTTTTGTCGCCAGAACTCTGCATTCTGCTTCGGCCATGACGCATGCTCAGGACAACCGTGCCAAAAGCATCCATCGACGAAAATCGCGATTCTGAGTCCCGGAAATACCACGTCTGCGACGCGCCGAGGTTTCTTGATAACCTCATGGTCGACCCGGTAACGCAAACCTCTTCGGTAGAGTTCTTTCCGCAAAGCAATCTCGGCATCAGTCCCTTTATGCCTCACCTTCGCCATTCGGCGACTAGCCGCTGATGACGAAGGCTGAATGGGCGACATTACCCGCTCATCATTGGGCAGAAAACGATGCGATATGTACGCTGATGCTGCGCGCGATGGCGCGGCCAAGATCGACGGGAACTGCATTGCCTATGAGTCGTCCTAAAACCTTGAAGCTCACCTCTCCATCTTTTGGCACGAAGGCATAGTCACGGGGGAAGCTCTGGAGAATCGCCGCCTCTCTCAAGGATATGGCTCTATTTTGCTCTGGGTGCCCGAAACGACCATTACCGAAGCCATAGCACTGCGTTGTCATGGTTGGGGCTGGTTTGTCCCACTCCATACGGCCATACACGCCCGGATAGGTTCGTCCACTCTCGGCACGGTGACAGTCTGCAACGAGGTATTCCGGCCAATCACGCCAAGTACCACCTGGTTTCGAGACCTTGATCCGTTGAAGATTTTTCTCTGACAGCTTTGAGGTTACGTGTAATTTGTCCCTAGGAGCCGACTCGCCGGCAGACAGTGGGCGTAAACGACCAATGGCTTGGCGAACCGACTTCGGCTTCTCAATGGTGGGCTCAATCATTTTGATATCGCCGTGCCTGGATGCCAGTAGCACCATACGTCGCCGAGTTTGAGGTACACCGTAACGGGAGCTATCGACCACATCAAACCAAACCTTGTAACCAAGCCGCTTTAACGTATCCACGAAATCATGGAACACCGCGTGTTTCGCGACTGTAGGCACGTTCTCCATCGTGATGACATCTGGTCTGGCGCCTTTAGCTAGTCGAGCAAACTCGTATAACAGCCCCCATTTCCCATCCTTGCCATCAAGCTCGTAACGCTGGGCATAGGTCGAAAACGGCTGACATGGAGCGCAACCTGCAAGAATCGTTAGATCAGCGTCACCGAACAGTGCTTTGAGTTCATCCGTGGTAATTTTGCTTACGTCACGCTCAATGAATCGTGCATTGTTATTGGCTTCGTAGGGAAAACGGCAGGCCGGGTCCAGATCTATACCCGCCACCACCGGCAGCCCTTCCAAGACAAAGCCATGCGTCAGTCCGCCCGCGCCACAGAATAAATCCACACATGACATTGTTGTCACGCTACATCTCCTCATTAAAGCTTCAAGCGTAGGTAGGCGAAAACAATCCTGCCTCTGGTAAACCGATCACTGGTCACCTCGACTTTCGTCTTCTGCAGCCCCACCTGACCGCACCCATGTATCGACATCCACTGTTTTGAACTTCCATAGCCTGCCGATTCGATGAGCGGGCATGCTTCTCTTGTTTATCCAAGCGTAAACAGTGTCCTTGCTCACGCCGAGGTACTCGGCGATCTCCTCTACCGACAACCAGCGCTCAGACATAACATCGATATCCATTGAAGAAGTCGAATTACGGGTAATTTGGAGATAATCGCACAAATCACCACTCTTAATAAATCACAATTAATAGGATTAAAGCTGATTTGGAGGGAATTAAGCGAATTGCACAGGAACAGCAGAGCCCTGAGCCGAGCCCTGTCCCCATCGTGAGCCCAGTCAAAACACATAGAACGAGTGACCGATCCTTGAGTCATGCCGCATGTATAGATGAGCCGTGCCTTCCAAAAGAATCCAGCGACGGAGTATCCCTTGGTTCTGCATAACAACAACAGTCACTCACACTAAACTGTTTTCAAACAGAAATTATTGCTGCAATTGCACGATAGGTTGGCACCCTAAACGGTAAATTTGCTGTCTTAATCCAATCATCAACGCAACTGAAGGCAAGACCCAGTTGGCTTTTCGCTGTTTCGTTTACAACGCTTAACTCGGCCGTGTCAGCGTCTACCAGCTCTATACCGTTAAGTCGTTCGAGAACCTTCCAATCTCGAATAACCTCACACTTTCCGGATTTAAAGCATTCAGCACCTATGATCGATCGTCTTATATGCCCCGACTGATCAGTGATACTGTCCATTACCTGAAAAACGATTAAAGAGTGTTCAATGCTCTTACTGCCCGCCAAGCTCACTGGGTATTCAGCGGCCATCTTCAATGCTTTGTCGAATACTTTATGACCTACACCAAGAACCTTTTCAGCGTTGCCAGTCGGTACATTGCGATCAAAAACCATCTCATCGTACTTCCGCCGTATTCCTGGCTCATCAAGCCATTCTTCAGGCGTCTTGAAGGTTAGACCGTTATTTACCCGCGCCACCCGGCGCCGACAGGCTATCAACATAGCTTCAAAGAACGGCTGCAGGTGGGGCAAGTCGACATTGGGGACCTCTTTCAAACCGCTCAAATCGAACTTGTCTGCATTACCCACCATGGATTTCACCGCATCGATGACTGACTCTCCTCCAAGCGTTTCTGTTTTTTCGTCAAACCATTGATCTAAACGCACGCCGTTTTGTAGCGCAGCATCACTAAAGACTTCGGTCAGGATGTTCGTTGACGACATCCCTAGCACGAGTTGGAGGAGATCCTCTGGGTCATCCATGGCAACAGATAAGGCTGATGTAATGCGCTCCAGTTTGGCGTTTAAAAGATCCCATATTCGCGACTCCACCGTCTCTGGATTACGCAAAGTAATAACCTCAACCGGATGTTTCTGTCCGTATCGGTTCAGACGCCCAACCCGTTGATGAAGCCTCATCGGATTCCAGGGTAGATCGACATGAATTAGGGAGTGGCATCGGTGCTGCAGGTCGATGCCTTCACCACCAGCCTCAGTAGAGATCAGAAAACGCACTTTGCCACTGTTGAACAAGTCCGCCGCGTCTTCTCTCCGTATCCGCCGAGTAACTAATGAACCGTCCGGCAACAGCAAGTCTTGAAGGCCCTCGTCTCCGTTGATGAAAGTAACGGAGTATTCTCCATATTGGTTCATCAACGCAGTCATGAGCAGCGATTGGGTTGCCTTGTACTCAGTGAAGAAAAGAACCTGTCGCTCCTTGTAAGGGCCCTCAAGCACATCAAGAATTTTTTCGATTTTTGTTTCAGACTCAACTTGAGAAGCCGCTTGAACCAATGACTCAAGATTGGGGATCTCCTCCTCCATGAGGGTCAACGTTGCTTCCACCAGCATCAGGTCCAAATCACCTTCCTGATCAGCCAATAGAGATGAACTGTCTTCCGCAGCAGAAAGAGCTCTTTTGTCTATTGCCGATAATCTAATCGCCTCCTGCAGTTCTGTTCTTGTCTTAATCAGTCGTCCTAAACGTCCCTGCAATGCCTTTCGAATAGCGGCAACTGAGCTAGACGCCAACTTCTGCATCGCGATGAGTACCAACATCACCTGCCTCCCTTCCTTGGCAGAAAGAGATGAAGCGTAAGCTTTACCGCCAGCGATGAATTCGGTCAAAAGCTTATAAAAATATTCCTCCTCGGGTTTATAACGGTATGTTTCAGAGCGCACCGAGACTGGCTTAAATAGCTTTTCCCCTTTCATGTTCGTAACAAGGCTTTTGTTGTTTCTGATCATCACCTCTTTCAGAGCTGCAATCTGCTTATGATCAGGCTGTTTTGGGTCAAAGAGGTCGGGTCTCAGCAGTTTCATAAGTGACCAAAACCCATAGGCCTTTCCACGGTGTGGGGTTCCCGAGAAGAACACACAAGATTCGACTTTCTTTTTCTCCAGCAGGTCTTCGACGAACTTGTAACCGAGAGTAGAGCCTGAGGACTCATCTGCGTTTAGGTGGTGAGCTTCATCGACGATTAGCAGATCCCAAGGTTCGGCATCCAGCATTCGATCGTGGCGACCATTTCGATCGGATCGTAGGGTGGGTAGCGAAGCAACAACCTGATGATGAGTGTTCCAAAAATCTCCTTTATTACTGTCTAACTCTGTCGAATATCGAGATAGCCGGATGTCAAACATCTCACGAAGTCGATACTGCCATTGCTCGACCAGCGATGCTGGGCATAAAACCAACAATCGACGAACCAGCCCTTTAGACAATAGGGGCCAGAGAATAAGCCCTGCTTCTATGGTTTTACCTAAGCCAACATCGTCAGCTACCAAATACCGAACTGGCCACCTATGGGAGACTCGGTGGCATACCCATAACTGGTGAGGCAAAAGAGCAATTCGAGACCGCGAAAAAACTCCCCAAGAATCATTAACAGATTGGATAGCCGCCGCTTGACACTTACTTACTACCTCCCGAATCGAGTGCCAGTCGTTTGAGCTAAGTGCTGATTCAAGTCCGACTAGTTTTTTAAGCACCTGTGCATCGCACTCCTCAAGCCCATGCTCAAAGCGCACAATAGCTGTCGTTCCCTTAGGAAACTCGATTACCCCGGGACCAAACCGTTGATGAATGACTTCATCACCGGGGCTGAGAGGTGCCTGGTTCCTAGTCATTTATTAATCCTCCACTGACTTCAGTTCGCGCCCCAACAATTCTTGTTGTAGTTGCCAGTCCTCTGCAACGTGCCGTAGCGGGATGTCAAAGTCCCCGCAAAAACACGATTTTTCCTCACCAAGATACCCTACTAAAAAGGACGATATTGTGGGTGAAGTCTTTAGCTGAGACTCAAACTCAGGTTCACTCCAGCCTAGCTCAGTTAACAGTTGTCTAACCTTTAGCGTTGGCACATAGGCGTGTTTCCTTAAGTACTGACTATCAATAAGGCCAAATCTAATCAGCTCTCGAACGACGAAATTCGCGCCAATCCCAAGGCTTCTTGCTAAAGCAGGTGCAGAAATTCCGCCCCCCTGCTGAGCGGAATCAGCCTTCGAGTTCAGCGTATTCGCCAAGTCAAAGTCAGCTGAATACCGTTCGAGTCCCACAAACAGTTCAGCATAGTCTTCAAGATAGCGAGAAAGTTTGTAGATGATAGGGAAGCGAAGCATCCATTGCTCGTACTCCTGTTGATCAACTTGCTTATCTAGGTACTGGTCTAGGACCTTCATCCAGTCATCAAACCGTTGTGAGTGGTTGGGATCAGTGAACACATCCCACCATCCCTGTCGATAGCAGGTCTCAACAAATTGCCGGTGTTGAACAGACTTCGTCCTACCCATCGTATGGAAGCCACCCAGTAACAAAAGTGTTAGCCAAGATGAACGATCAATGCGGCCAAATTCATCTTCGTGCAAAATTAAAGTTCGTCCGTCGGGATAGGTATCACGGCCGTACTTTTCAAGCTTTTCTTCTCTAGCCTTCAACCACCACTTATGGATGTTTTGCAGGGCTTTCAATGGGTCGATAGGAACAGTCTCCGGGCGGGCGTCGGTTGTAAAATGTAGCCACGCTCCCCTACTTTGATCTGGGGTTTTCAATACCTGGTATACGAGCTTTGAACGCTGCGTCTCACTCCAGCCATGTAAGTACGCCGATTCCTCATCTACTGCAGCTAACCAAGTCCCTCCTATACCAGACTTGAGTAGAGAGTCAGTTACTTCACGCGCCAACTCCCCTTCCACTAGGTAGTGGAGTGCGGCAATACGCTTATTGGTATCCTCTGCTAACAGCACCCACTCTCTAAGCTTTTCTGAAGGCGCGTCCATCTTGTCACGACACCAATAGAAAAACTCAACCCCACTTCCCTGGTATTCACCTCCTAATCGATAACGGCTGGGAGCAAAGCCCCAGCGAAGAGACTCTTCGTCACTACCACCGCACGAAAGGAGCACTTTTGCTCTTTCTTCAGTTCCGCATTCAGAGATGAATTTCAATGAGTTTGCGTGAGAGGCCGCGGACTTAAGATCAGCGATGTAGTCAGATGGGGTCTCTTCATTGCTCTGCTCCCATCGTTTAAAGACATTTTGATTGAAGGTGCCTCCCAGCAGTGCAGCGTCGTTAGCCACGATCGCTTTCTGATGGTCCAGTTTTGCAAACAGTGATGAAAGGCTCTCTGATTGCCACTGTGTTTTGCTAGAAGTAAATGCCGGGACAAGAATCTTAAGCCATGTAGATACCTCAGAGGTCACAGCAGCCCGTGCATTTATTAGATCCTGAAAGCATCTAGCCTCTGACACTGCTTTTAATATTTCTGGGTCATGCAATGCGCTTCTAAGTACAGTCTTGATCTCCGCGCTAGAAAGCAGTTGACTTAGGTGACCTCTAAGACCGTTGGGTATAAGCGCATGCTTACACGACAACTCTTTCAATCCTTCGCAGAGCAACGCTTCAGCGATAATCCTAGTACCTGACTCACGCGGTAAACCAGGCAAACGCCCCATAAGAGTCTGCCAGAGTGATGACCAAAAACTGTAAGGAGACGCAGAAGGCCCTAACTGCATTAGTTCTACTAGCGCATCCCAATGAATCTCTACTGCGGTTTTCAGCTCTCCAAGCGCTCGTGCTAACTGCCTACCTAGCTCTTGGGCCAGATGGGGGTTTTCGTTTAAAGAGGCTGATAACCGGGATCGACCGGCATCCACTTCAAACATCGCATTGACCGCGAAGCCTAACCTCTCCTGCTCCCGAATAGGTGCGGTAACCCAAATACTGGGGATGTCTTTGGGCAATAGCATAAAGCCTTCTGGTCCAACTCCAATCAACATAGCACCTGACGGGAGCGTTATTTTCATAATCAGAAGATCGGTTTTCTCATGGCGCATTCCTCCGATGCGTATAGTGTCACTTCCAGGAACCTTCTCCTCAGACCAACTTACAGAGAGCGGCGGACAAGCCTTGCGAACGATATCGATCCTTCGCAGATGTCTGGAAAACGCGACCATCACCCCCGCAACACCTGAAAAAGAGTCGAGTATCTCGTTTTCAGTAACTCCAACGAGTGGAAGCGCTATTGCAGTCCCGGGCCAGTGGCTATCTGGCAGTAATGACTTCATGCGCTGCCGCAAAGGTTTTACGTCTGTGCTTGATGCAGGAACTGGGAGTAGCCCCCCTACTATTTCGGTTTGCAATCGACCACTGACAAGCACAGGACGATTAGTCGCCAACCACACACTCTTGAACCCCAAACCAAACTTACCAGTTACATCATCAGTTTTGTCTGATGCAGACAGAATCAAGATATTCTCAAGGTCTCTATCGTAGCCGCGTTCTCGTCCAGGGAATCCGTTGTTCCCAAACTGATTAATAGCCCGTCCCCAATGCATAAACACCACACGGTGCCTATCAGCCTCAATACTGAATCTACAGATCGAAGCAGGTAACGGTTCGACATCAAGCCCGCCAGGCTCAGAAGGGTATGCATCAATTAGTGCGAGGTGTTGGACGGCATCATCAGCGTTTTGAAATAACTCAAACGGTATGCTGCCCGCCTGATATTGGAAGTCCTGTATTTTGCGACGAACTGATTCAAGGATCGCCTCTTGTACACTGTTGTCAGTTTCTATTGTCCTTTGCAGTTCTTTGAGAGCGCCCTCTTTCTGTTTGCGATAACGATCCTCCTTTGAAGTCCCCTTATGTTCTTGCTCTTTCCGTTCTTCGTCACGAAATCGATTTAATCCCGAGATCAAACTAGGGTGTTTGTGTGCCCCGAGCTGTTTTAGATAGAAAGGGATGTTGCGCAGAATTAACGAACGCGCAAGCTCAATATCTACTTGATCAGCAGTATCCAACTCGCCCCAAAGCCCATCAAGCCCCGCCCCTTTTTGTCCATAAACCTCTGTCAACAGGTAGGTCATTGATGACTTAAGTAGATCGGAAAGCACTTTATCTGAGCATTGGTCTACATCGAGTTTTCGAAGTACCAAATCGACACGATAACCTCGGTTGCCGCCAAATGAGTAGTAACTTGGCTTCCCTATAAAGATTGAATCCAACTCCTTTTCCACTTCTACAGAAGCAGGCGTTCCAATGATCGAGCAGACTGTGAGCCTCTCCGTATCATGGATACGGACAGTCATACTGAAGTAGTCTAATGCGCGCTCAAGAGTGAAACCGTTAAGCCAAGTGAGGGCACCGCCTTGATCTACTCCCTGCGCTATCCGCCATGGCAGCTTCTCTATCAACCACTCTCGAGAATGCTGCCCCAGTAGATCCTGACAAAATGATTTAACTGAATCTTCACCTCCACATAACAACACCAAAGCGCCGGTAAGTGCTGGCGCCACCCTCCCAGACCAATCCTGAAAATAATCTCTCAATATCCCTGCAGCAGCCGACGGCTCAGCAGCAACATCTGTTAAACGAGAGGATTCAGTCGCGACGATAGAGTCGTTTCTATTCTCAAATAGGTGTCTAAGAATGTCAGCTTGTCGCTTATGTAAAACGTAAGGCTTAGCTATACCAACGACATCACTAACCAGTTTTCCGCTTTCGGCCCAGTCCTCGTTTTTACTCAAAAGCTTTAGTCGGGGTAATTCACCTGCAGCCCCGTTGGAATCGGCAAATTGTTTAAGGTAGCGATTAAATGTGGAAACGGCCTCTTCGTCTGTAGCCCCTCTATCCGCAATCCAAATCAGTAATTTGGTGATTGCCTCCAATTGCATCGGATGACGCATACTCGAAACCATTGGTAACAAGTCGATTTCCGGGCCCATGAGCCCATCCAGACTAGCCAGTACACGCCAACCCAGGTGCGGAGCGGAGGAAAGAGATCTGGCGACCGCAGCCACGTCAGCGCTGCTATTAAAGTTACTGTTACCTATCTGGTAATTTTCTAGGTCCTCGACGGCAAGTGCTAGCCGATCAACTCCAGCTTGACCTATTGAAAAGTAGCCTTTACCAAATTCAGCAAAGAACGGGTGCTGTCGCAGTTCAATTTCAAGATGTTCAACGGTTACAAAAGCCCCAGGTGACTGAGCTAGTATCCGGCCCAAACCGACATCCCCATCGAAATCGATTACATCTTCTGGGCTAAACAGCGTTCCAGTTTCCGACGTTAACCACCTTGTGCTTCTCAGCCGTTTTGCGACATTTAGGCTGAGCTCTTCCCCCTCTTGGGTAAGAGACTGGAGTCGATCTAGTATCTCTCGCCAAATACCAGGGCTTGATGGCTGCTCCAAAGCCAGCTCAATGAATGCTCCATGATCCAATATGGGCAACAACTTGTTTTGCCGTAAGCGGTTTTCCGCACGGTTGCTCGGCACTATCAGCGTTACGCCGCTTAAGAGAAGCTCATCAAGCGCGTAATCATCAGGCACTTGAAATACATGACTCGACTGAGCCGAAACAGGCAGGTCGTCTACAGTCCAATGAAATGGCAAGATGCGCCATAGTTCATCATCCTGGACTTCACTCAATATTTCTTCGCACTCTTCTTGATCGAATCCGTTGGGATCAATCGATTGCACACCTCTCCTGATTAATTCCTCAATCACCGAGTCCGATCGAATTCCCTTGACACTGATAGTACGTAAAACCCCTCGTGATATATGGTCAGCTATCTCTTCTTGTACTAAATTCCATGGATCCTCATCCACCAATTGGGCCCATAACTTGAGCCATACCGGATGCTGATCGTCGCCCAGAATCCAGAGTGGATCTGATGCATCAAAGTGAGTATCCCGTGCGTGGAGCAAATATCTCAGTCCTCTAACCGCTATCTGATCCGCTGGTTTTCCTAACTGACCAGCCAGCCTCATTCTTTCAGCAGAGTCGGCAAGCACCCTTGCCTTTAGCCCTAACGCGTGTAAAGCACGATGCCCATCACAGGGAGGCTGTGAGCGCTCTATACCGAGAGCAAGTTTTGAGGTGTCTGCGCTTATGATAAGAATTCGATCATGGGGAAGAACACGCTGTAACAGAGGAGCCAACGCTAGTCGATCATTAAGTTTGGTTCCTTGTGCATAGCCAAACAAAAGACCCTCTATACGTGCAGCATCTATCTCTTTAGGAGAAGCCGCTCGTACCCTATCTGCCTGGCAATCGTAGGAGCGCAAAACGTAAAGCTCTGAACAACGGCGCAATAACGATGACCTCGAATCCGGGGCTACACTCTTAATTAAAAGTTCTGCGATTTTAAGGGCGCCTTCGTAAAGTGCTTTTCCTGCTTTACTCTGAGGTGAAAGGGGTTGCTGTAATGCCTTCAATAGTGGGACAGCTTCGTCAACGGATACACCGGTATCCTGTTTCCATTCTCTGGGCCAAAAGCGAGTGGGAATGACCAAGATGTTGGAGCTGGCGCTGAGGAGCTCTTGGAGCAAAGTTACAGGGAGCTGATTGTCGACTGGTAAGCAACGACTCTGTTCTAAATAACTAACAACTTGTCGAACACGTGATTCATTTTGACCAAGCAAGGCCTCACCAACACTACTCAAACCTTCTCGAACAAGGCGTTCCAGCGACTGTTTTACGGTTCCTATATTCAAAAATGGCCTAACTGTATCTCGTAAAAAAGTCAGGAAATAATCAAGTAGGGTTGTTTCTACAAATAGCGATTTTGCTTCTACAGAGCCGAGCAACTGATTGAGACTTTGCTCATCCCAATCAGTGTTTCGCTTTACGCTAAGTATATTCGGAGCACCATCGACCACTAGCAAAACTTGTTGGGCTAATTGGCTAAGCGATGGGAAGAGTCTCCAAGGTCGGCCAGAATCGGATTCTGGCGTCGAGGGCAACCGAAGTACTTTTTTATCATTGGGTTTAAGTACCCAACGAGCACCATCAACAGTGATTTCTCGAATCCAACTGTGGGATTGAGTGATCTCGTGACGGAACTGCTTAAATAGATCCGTTTCGGTTAGTGCCTGAGTGAGATTTGATTTAACCTTATCTGCTAGTTTGAGATCGGAGCAAAAGCTATTAAGTGCTGGCAGCACCAACGGTAATACCACTGACTGCAGCAGTTCATGATTCCAAGCTCTGCGAAGTGCTTCTTCGCTTTCAAATGAGTCTCGCTGATGCTCGTGCATCTCCTTCATTCCATGCACACCCTGCCGACCTGCATCCACAAAGAAATAGCCATGGAGAGTTAATCTGAAGTCGAAGTTGCCATCACATCGAATAGTCTGGGATGCGCTATTTTCGTCTAGTGGCAAGAATACGGACCAGTTGGTGATCAGCCGGCCCGAGCCCGGCGCTCGAGAGAAGAACACCGCCCCATGCGGTTGCGCTTTATCCTTGGCTTCTCTCGAGTGGCCCAACTCATCCCGTATATAACTGCTTGGCCAAAGATCATGAGCATGCAGTGCGTTAAGCCTTGGGTTCCAGTCTAAATATTCGAGCCCGGTAAATTCTAACTTTGACCGCCCATCACCTTTTTCCACCTGAGTCCGACCACTCAATATCTGAGGTGCCTCTCGCCTCCCACTTCGTTCTTCGGGTTCAGCTCCGATCAAAGAAGTCCGCCGTCCCCCCGCCGTTAACTGCACATCAAAGACTGGAGCAAGCTTTTCCTGGGCGTCATTTAACGTCCAAAAAGAGACTCTCTGGAGGTGCCTTAACATAGGCATTAGAGCTGCGATTCGAATGCCCAGTTCGGCCTCGTACATGAAAGAGAGCAGATCTGTATCATCACCAGGGAATTCGGAAACAATCGCTCCGGTTTGCTCACCAAAGGGTTGTTTTAAGTGGGCCTTTTGCCGCAATGGCAACCAGAGAATAAAACATTGATCAGCTTCTGAGGAAAGCGAGGATGTTACTGCTTCCAAATGGTTTCGAATTAGCGCTGCGTCCTCAACACCAAAACTGTTCCAGTCAACATGGAGAGTCTGATCGGGATCCGGCCCACTCCAGGGGTTAAGGATTTCCGAATATTCCCGCTCTCCATCATGAGCAAGGAAAAAAAACGCCTCACAAAAGTGGAAAACGCTTTTCATTCCCAGGCCGAACTTTCCAATACTTCCCTGGTCTGCGGCCTTTGAGTTCTGTCCGAAAGAACGAATACCACGCGCATCAGATGATTTAAATGCACCGTTGTTAATGAGGAAGATCCCTGGCCCCTTCAGCAAGGGATGAATTGCGCCGACCAAGCCTGGTGACAAGCCATAGTGAAGCTCCGTTGCAGGAGCATCGTCGCTATTCTGAATTAACTCCTTCAGTACCGGGAAACCAGTTTGATACCGATCACGCAAGTTGTCAGCGATCAGATTGATGAATTGAATCGGGTCTTGCGTGAATCCGAACATCTATAACTTCTCCCTGTATGCTAGATGCTAGCAAACTTGTCTTTCTTTATCTCAGGTGCCAACTGTAAGAAATACCGCAGCCTATCCGTTCACATAGTCATTCCAACCGGTCTCCAAAAGATCATCAGCAACCTCACCGATACTAGGTGAAGCGTTACCAGGTTTTGCAAGCCAAGAAAGGAACGCTGCAACCTCATCATCTTTAATTGTGTTGACGTCCCGCCATCGGTTAACTACTTGGCGAGGTAAAACAAAAATTCCGTTATGCCAGCTCATGCTGTTACCAATATGAGTCCACATGAGATTGGCAGCATAAGCACAGATCAGCCCTTCTTTGCCATCACCGCTTCGGCACACCATCGCTCGATAGCTGGCTAACAATGCACTACTGCCTCTTTTGAGGGGGTATTTTTGATTGGGAGCAGCATGTGAGAAGATCTCATTTTCATCAAGTTGCGGTAATGATGCCCCTGCACTCGGTAATAGAGGTTTATTATCCTGCAGACTGTCTTCCGATTGACTGACATTTTGATGACTCGCGTAAGCGGCTTTTGCTGCTCGAAGAACTGCGGAATCTACTTCTGCTGCATCTAGCCAAATCTCCCAAGCCCAATTCCTTACCGAACAATAGGCGTCTGATCCCTCGGGAATAAAAGTACCAGCTTCCAGGTTGCCTTCTTCGTCGTTTATACAAAGACCATTAGTGGAGAAGTTAGCAGATGAAACAATTGTACCTGACTGAGAAACGACTACCTTCGCATGCAGTCGTGGATGGTGACGCAACTCGATATTACACTCACGGCTTACCATCAGTGATTCGATCACAGCAGGATTAGTCCCCCCATCAGTCAGATTGCAGACCACCTTGTAACTCTTTCCTTCTCTAAGTAAAGCCTCTGCACCACGCCCCCAATAAGCAACGACTAAAAGCACAGGCGCGTCCTGTGGCTGCCGTTCAATTAACATATTGAGCTCGTCAGTTATCGCTTGCCGACCATTAAGAAACTTTACATCTGCCATCACCCTTTCTCCTTGGAGTCATCCCTTTAGTTATATAGCCCGAGCAATCGTGAGAACCATTACAAGTAACGAACCTCATGTAGCTAGAAGCGCTCTATCTAAATAATAGAAGTTGATACAGTACTGCCAGCCCGCTCGTTCCTAACTTCAATTCTTAGCGGCGGCTGCTTTTTCAGTTCTGGCACATGGGAGATGATACCGATGGTCCTGCCTGTTGCCTGAAGTTCAACCAACATATTGGTCGCCAGCTGAAGTGACTCCTGGTCAAGGCTGCCGAAGCTTATCATTGATAACGAGGGTACCGAGCTGGATACCGCCGGAGCGTTGTTGAACCACTTCCGGCAGTTCCAGTGCCAACGACAGCGAGGCCGTAAAGGAGTCGCCACCCGACAGGATCGCTACTGGGCGGGTTTTTCCGCTGTAGGCATCGTCAATCGCCAGATCCAGAGCTGTGGTCACGTTCCGCTTCTGGTCTGCTTCGTTCTGAGGCATCAGTTTGTCTTGTCCTTTGTTATCGCATACTGGCGTTGGCTTGCAACGCTGAGTACGTAGTCCAGCAGGCCGCCAGGACGAATCTCTACAGACAGACACGCAGAGCCCCTTAATCCTACCTTTTTTGAAATTTGAGCCACGGTATAACTCCCAAAAAAGTTATGTTTCCTCGCCTGGGAAATTAGGTGAAAACCTGAGAATGCACAGCGGTATCTCATGACTCACCAAATGTTCCTGTGTGAGTGCCAGCAGATGCTCCCTGATATGCTCGATAATCGGTTTCAAGGTTTCCGGTGCTTGCCGGTCCAGGTACCGTAGATTTCCGCCTTGCTGCCAAAACGCAGATGGCTTGTTGAAGTCTCTGACCCAGGGAGAGTCATCGGTGAAAGACTTCCAGTGTGCAGGGATCAGTAGCGCATCGACCGGCGCCGTCAATCCCATCTGCAGTCCTGCAGGGTCAAAATCAAAAAAACCGATCTTATTAGACGCCCCGCCCTCACTAAGCACCTTCAATACATCGGCCGCATTTTCACCATGGCCCCGGTAGATCAGTAAGGCAGACTGCAAACTATCGGGAAGATGAAGTCTGTGCCAGTCCCGCATGACCGCGCCATTTTCCACCAGGATAATCGTCTCACGCGTGACCTTAAGATGATCTGGATCCACGCTCAACAATGAGCCTGGTGGCACCGTAGCTGATCCGGTCGTCAGATCTATCGCTCCTCCATTGGCTCGTGCGACTTGAATCATGCTGCCAAAAACCGATCCCGAGGCAAGCTTCTCATCCCGCCCCTGCAGAGCCACATCCATCCGGCTGTCGCCCAGGTTGTCATTCGATAATGGATCAATACCCGCGTTGTTTTTTACCCAGTCCCTGAGCAGATCCCGATCTGTCGTAGAGAGAATCAGCGACGCACCCACTATTTCACCAACGCCGAGGGTGTTGTGCATATTGATCCACGTTTTAGTGAGTTTGACCTTTCGGTCCGCCCGTTGAAGTGCCTTTTGAATAACGGAGATCTCACGCCGCATGAGTCTTTGCCTTTGTCCGTTTGAGGGTAATATCTGACACCCAGCGATTACCTCTGAGCACAGTGTCATGGACCTCGTTAAAACCGAGTTCAATCAGCCGGCGTTGCTTCTCCGGCAGGGAGTTCACGGTGTTCACCAAGGTCAGTAGCCACAGTTCAGGGTCACAGTCCACCGGGAACGTCCGGTGCACCTTCATGGCAGATACCGGCTGCTCACTTTCAAGCGCCAGCTCGATAAACAGGTCTGCTGCATACTGAACCGGATCGGGCTCAACCGTTTCGGTTTGCTGGACCACACTGTCCTGGACAGCCACCGGAACATACTCTTCATCCTCCAATGGCTCCATCGCGGGCAGATTTTGGACAATGTCCTCAAGATCTTCTTCATGCTCCGGATTGCGAGGATCTATGCGAGAATGCGCCAGCAACGGTTCTGCACGATTTAACGCCGGCGGTAACTGCTCAAGACTGTCGATGGAAGGTTCATAACCATGATCAGCCTGGTAGAGATTGGCAACCGCATCGATCAGCCGGGATTGGCGATGCTGGCGCGTGAGCGTGTGCAGCATCTCTGTCAGCCGGGCGATCGCGTGAACCAGTTCTTTACCGCAAAGCTCGAGTGCCTTGGGTAAGGCGCGAAGGAGCAGGCGCCGTAGTTGACGGTCTCCACCGGCCATCTGTTGCAGCGCATCATGATCAAACGTCTCCAGCACGTCGTTAAGCTGGCTGGCGCGTTGAATGACACGACGGTTTTCACGCGCCCGAAGTTCGAGGTCGTGGATATAGGTAAATCCACTGCTGATGTGATGGCTGAATTGAGCCACGCCCTCTCGCAGGTTTTCAATCAACTGGTGCCCGAGGTCGTAGATGGTCCCAAGGTAGGTCTCCGCATCATTGTGAGCATTCCGGTGCCTCGCTTCCCGGTAACCCTCAATCGCCTCCCGGATCTCGCCCCAAAGATACGAAATCGACTGGTCGGCCGTCGTCATCTTGTAGTTGCGGGTAACCGCGGCCAGTGTTGGCGTCAGAGCATTGCTTATCTGGACCGGTTCGTCTTCTTCAAGGCGCCAACCGAGGTGGTGCTTCAGCAAAGCCCGGATAAGGGACTTGTTTTCCTCCGTATCCAGAATCGCACCCCGATGGTTAATGTAAGCGTCCAGCAGCTCCTCTCGGTGCTGGCCTATCGCTCGCAGGCCATCAGAGGCATCATCGAGTCGAGCCATTACAGAAGATCTCCCTGTGTGCTTAACTCCTCATCCTGATCAAGGTCGAGGTTTTCCATCGCTCGGATCGTTTCCAGTACGTCGTAGAGGTAGCTCCAGCGGCCAGTGGCTTTGAAGCGCGACCCGGTAGAGTCGAGTTTGGTCAGGTATCCCTGCTCCACCAACTTATCGAGTATCAGGCGCATCCGGCCTTTGCCATCCTGTGCCGTCGACTTGAATACCTTGCTCTTGGTCAGTTCCGTCAGTTCATCGCTGAGAATGGGCGAGCGCTCTATATACTCCAGCATCTCGCTGCCGGTCAGTAAGTCGCCGGCTTCCAACGGCCGACCGGCCGGGTGGCATTCACGGGCAATCCGCAACCATTTAACCAGCGGCTCGATGTCGCGAACGAAGTCCCTGAACTGCCCTTTCACGGACTTTTTCGCCCCGGGCTCACTGATGTCCAGGTAAGCACAGAAAAAGGCCTTCCCGTCGTCTGTGGCGCGTACAGAACGCTCAATGCGGACCAGGTAGTCACGTACCGCTTCAAGGTTGGACTCGGACTGCAGAAACCGGTATGGGCCAGGGGAAGATGTCTCGCAGATCACCGCGCCCTCAAGCAGCGCTCGAGTAGTCTGTGCAAATACAGCGGTATCCATATCAGTTCTCCGTAACGTGCAGGGCTAGTTTCATCCGTTCCCGTGCCTGGTCATGTTCTATGTTGGCACTGACGGCAATACGCCTGATCCCGGTATTCCGGTGAATCAGTGTGCGGTACTTGAAGAACTTGAGCAGGTTGGGATCTGTGCTGGGGAAAGCAGAGAAGAAGTAGAGCCCTGCTTCATCAAACATTTCGAACAGCTTCGCCACGTTTTCTGGCGAGAGGTTGGCGAGTTCATCCACCGGCCAGTGAAGGGCAATATTCGGATTAGGGCAGAGGTACCGGGCCATGCCGATAAAGATCACAATGATCGCTAGGTAAGATAGGCCATTGGAGCTCAGTGCGTCGAATTCCTTTGAGTTGGTCACCATCGCTGTCCGGCCATTTTCGACCACCGATATTTTCAGCCCAATCAGAGACTTGAGATCCTTCTTGATATCAGCACTCTGCAAGGCGTCATTGGCATCCGTCAGCGCCAGCATCAATTGGTCAGATGGTAGTTGTTGATCACGCTGCTCACGCCAGGCGATCCACTGCTGGTTGAAGAAGGTCAACCTGTCCCAGTAGTCCCCTTCCACCACCTTTGAGGTGATGTGCAACTGGATGTCACTGAGACTGTCGATTCGCTGGTTGGTGTTGATCTTGTCGCGCAGGTGCCGGGAAACTTTGGTCACCTCATCGTTGAGTAACTTGAGGGAACCATGATATCGGGAGAGGCTATCCCCAATCGATCGGATCTCCTCAAACAGCGAACTGCGAATATCGGGCAACAGTTCGTCTATGAGGTTCCCAAAATCAACTGGCTGCTGCAGTTTGAAGTCGTTTTCAAACTGGTCAAGGCCTGTTTGAGCTCGCCGCTGTTCAAGCAGAAGCACCCAGGCCTTATGTATTTTCGATTCACTGTATTCCCGGAGAACATTGCTGATCCTGTCCACGTTTGACAGGAGCTTGCGCTTCAGTGCGCGCTCTTCGTTTAACAATCCTTGCAAGAGTTCGGTCAGATGGCTCAGGTCACCATCGTTCGGATCAGTGACGGCCCCGCCGGGCAATTGCTCGATGAGAGTGCTGGCGCGTACCAACTCGTCGGAAAGGGTTTTATGGGCCGTTTTTTTCTGGCCAAGGGTCTCTTTCAGCGACTTAGATTCAGCCTTGAACCGCTCTTCAAGATCCTTGACCGCTTGCCTGGCCTTGGAAAGCGCCAGTTGATCCAGATGCAGTCGCTCCTGTTTCTCACGCAGGGTGCTCCACTGATCTTTAAACCAGGCATCGTACTGTGCCAGTAATGGGCTATACCCTTGCACGTCCTCTACAAATGCCGCCTGCTTCTCGAAAGCTGTTCGTGCCGCTTTGATGCGAGTACTGTCCACACCTTCCCGCTGGCACTGTTCGCTGAATCGTTCCTCAATACCACTGAGTCGATCGTCGTAATCTTTCTGAGCGTCATCCAGTTGCTGCTTAACCCGGCCAAGCTGCTCCAGCAGTTCGCCTTGAGCTGTTTGGGCAAGAGCCGCTATTTCCATCTGCTGCTGATCGAACTGATCTTCGATCTCCCGCTTGCCGTTGGCGATCGATTCTTCAAGGTTGCGGACTGCCTGTTCGGCTTGAGCCAACTCCCGCTTGGCCTCCTGTTGGCGTGTCAGCGCCGCATTGCGGTTCTGCCGCCGGCAATCGTCATACCGGGTCTGAAGAACGCCCGCTTCACGTCCAAGTCGCTGATACATGTGGTCGGCTGAAGAATACAGCTCATTCAGTTCCCGATTCTTAGCGTCGTGCTGATCGCAGGCCTGCTTTTTCTTGGTCACCTCTTCTAGGGCATTGCGTAACGTAGACTCGGCGCGGTCCAGGCGCTCCCTGATCACCGCTTCTGTAGCCGCGGCTTCAACCGGCTCGAGTTTCGATAGCGCCAGCGACCAACCGTAGAGGGTGTCCTGCCCCGGCTCGAAGTCAGGTTCGAGATCTTTCCTTTTCAACAGCTCTGGATTGATGATGCGACCAATGGTCTGCGCCCACTCCGGGTTTAACTGCCGCAGCTCTGCCAATAGGCTGCCGTCTTCCGGGTTCAGCTGTGAGACCAGCCTGTCCTGTGCCTCTCTGGCCCTTTCTTCATTTTTGCGGGCTTGCTCCCACGCTTCCAATCCTTTGTCTACAGTGAGCTGGTGGGCGTCAACACGGTCTTGTGCCGCCTTTCGCTTGTCCTTTGCGATCGCCTCCTGATCCCTTAACTGCTGGACTTCACTGTCAAGATGGCTGAGTTTGTCATTCTCTTCCTGGGTCGGAATCGGGGCTTGGGATTTTGCTCTCAGTTCTCCGACTCGCTCGGTTAGCGGCCCCAGTTTTTGACTAAGATTGCCCTCAGCAAAAGCGTCCAACGCCTTGGCTCGGTCTACCGACAACTGCTGGGATCTGGCGTGTTGTTCCTCTTGGAGATTGTACTTTTTCTCTTTCAGTTCAGACTGCTGGCGCTCCAGCGCTTTCTCCCGGCGCGTGTGTGCTTTTTCCGCTTCAGCAATCGCGTCTTTACGCTCCTGGTCCAGATTTGCGACCTTACTAGTCAGCAGAGCGTGGGTTTTGCCCAGTTCGTCTCTGCGTTCAATGTGCTGATCAAGACTGCCGTAATCGGCCTTCTTCTGGGTAATGTCCTGTTCGATCCAATCATTATGCTGGGTGTGGATCCTATCGATAGTCTTGTCGAGTTGTTCAACCTGCGTTTCAAGATCGTTGGCGTCACGCAGCAGTAGCCGATGTTCTTCTTCGTTGGCGTCGATTAGCACCGTGAGCTGCGTTTGTACTTGCGTGATTTCTCCTGAGAGCTGTTCCTGTCGACGTTTGCCCTGAAGGATCGCACCCGACAGCAAGGCGGCATTTTGGTCTATATCGTCCAGTAGATGCTGCCGATGCCCATGTTGGCCGACACATTCACGGATATCTTTTTCGGCCGCACTGAAGCTGCGAAGACTGGCGATATCGTCAATGAGAGATTTATCGCGCAGATATGCTGGTTTATCTTCGATATGGATATCGCCGAACTGGGTCTCAGCGATCATTTGCTGAAGTCGGTTAAACATATCGTCACGTTTCAGGACGGAATAGCTCATCCGATCAAGGTGACACATGTGGGAGTCGGGGCCGCCAATGCAGTATTCTCGGGCCATTGCGGTATCGCGGCGTTGGTTGCCACCTGGGCGGCGAAGCAGACGCTTGTCGTTCTGAATGATGGCCCGGTATTCCGTAATGTTTTCTATCTGGCGACTGACGTCAATACCGCGCTTACTCAGGGCGGTGAATATCTCTATCATCGGCCGCCCCTCATTCAGAAGGCGCCGGATATCCTCATGGAGGAAGGTTTCGGCCAGTGAACCTTTGACGAAGCGATAAATGGAACGGGCGCCGGTGACATAGCGGGTAATGACCACGACGCGATAACCGTCTTCCCGCCGGTGTTCGAATATCAAGGCGCTGCTCTGGTGGGGCAGGTAATAATCGACAAACGAGAGCTTCCCGCTCACTTTGCTGACCAACGAATTTGGCTCGGCCCCGTAGAAGATGGGTATGAGCGTAAGGGCAGAAGTCTTGCCAGCACCGTTACCGCCACTGGCATTTGAGTGGCCCTCGGTTTCGAAGCCAACTGTTATGGCCTTCATGTATGAGTTGTGCAGAACGATACGGGTCAGACCGTAGTATGTGTCCCTCATTGAACCTGCTTCCTTGTGCTATTTTGTTATCCTAACCACGCTCTTATTTGGCATAAATACTGCCGAAAGTCTTCTGGCGGGCGCGTCATTGGGATCGTAGTGACAACTTTGGTTGTGCGATTCCCAAGTACAGTAACTCACGCATGAAAAAGTTTTCGAAGAGCCGGGTTCTACCAAAGCTTTCCAGTTTCGAGTAGTTCGATTGCATCGTTATATCTCCTAACCCTCTCGCCCCCTAAGACCTGCACTATTCAAGTACATGCTACGGTGCGGATGTCTCGTTCCTTAATCAATCGGGGCGTCAGTGACGGTTGGTTTTGAAGTGGGTGGTCTTATGTCCAACGGTAACGACTATCCCGTCAGCTAACACGAGATAGCAGTTACGTAGCTTGTCCAGCATTTGCTTAGGGCAAGGCATATCATCACAGAGCCTGCACCAGGATCGTTTATCCAGGCAGATCACCTCAGCACCACGATGGTAGTCGACTGCGCCATAGTCGATCAGAAGATCGACCATCTGGCCTGATACACCGCGCTGCTGCATTCGTAGAATTGCATGTGTTGAGTACATGGCATCCTCCAGTCGCATCAGCGTTGTTGTAGGAGGAAGCATAGTGTATCGTTTCAATACATGTAATATTTGTATACATATACACGTATGATTCAGCGTACATGTATCGTTGGAGGGACAGATACCCGATGAGCGAGCCAAACGAAGATCTGAAATGGGAAGTGCTGCTGCGCTACCGCTATATCGAGATCATTGTGTTGTGGGAAGGACGGCTGACGACCAACCACCTGTGCAATACGTTCGGTATCAAACGCCAGCAAGCGTCACGGGACATTAATCAATATAAGACCCTAGCACCCGACAACCTCGCCTATGATACCAGTCTGAAGGGCTACACCCCCGCCCCTAGCTTTCGGCC
Source organism: Marinobacterium lutimaris (assembly GCF_900108065.1). Taxonomy (GTDB): domain Bacteria; phylum Pseudomonadota; class Gammaproteobacteria; order Pseudomonadales; family Balneatricaceae; genus Marinobacterium_D; species Marinobacterium_D lutimaris. The sequence goes on from NZ_FNVQ01000001.1 coordinate 940,309, forward strand.
GATATTTACGACCGGCTATGTGGACGAGTATCTGAACCTGCTTGATTCACACAGCCTGCTCGATGGCTTTGTCCAGCGAATTGAACTACCAAGCGCGAACACCTTTGTGATCCGGGCACCGCAAAGACGAGCAGAACCAGAAATCGTGCGCATGGTGGTAGAAGCTTGCCGCACCAAACAACGCCTTGAGCTCACCTACGCATCAATGACCAATCCCCTGGGAGAAGACAGAATCATTGCGCCCCATGCGCTCGTCTCCAGCGGCTACCGATGGCATGTGAGAGCCTACTGCGAAAAGAATCGGGATTATCGCGATTTTGTGCTCGGTCGCATCCTTGAATGCGGCGATCTAATGGGCGACGTGGAGTACGAACTTCCTGAGGATCAGCTTTGGCAGGAATGTATAGAGCTCACACTGATCCCTAACCCTCATCTGACGCCGGAGCAACAAGCTCTCGTCCGTCATGAGCGTTGTTTTAACGGCCCAACATTGACGCTGGAGACGAGAAAGGCGACTGCTATTTATATGCTTCAGTTACTGCAGGTACCGACCTCCGCGCCGGCTTCTGACAGCCCAGATAACGTGAATGCGAATCCTTTGGTGCTAGAAGACTACAAGCTAATAGAAGAACTGAAGTTCGAACAAACGAGAGCTGGCCGTGCGAATACCCGGCATTAAGTTTCTCCGATTAAAGACCCCTGCTTTGTTTCAGCTGGCTCGTTGATTTGCTTCTACCCAGTTACACGCTGAAAGATTGACTAACGACAGAGCCTCTTTTGACCGCGTAACCGCGGTATAGAACCATCGCCAATCGTTCTGCGTCATTAGTGGTTTGCCCTCCAAATCAACGATAACATGTGACCACTCTCCTCCCTGGGCTTTGTGGCAGGTCAATGCGTACCCAAACTTCACTTGCAGTGCGTTGTAGAAGGGATCGGTTGCGAGCAACGCTTTAAACGCCTCACTTTCTTTACTTATGTAACGGTGCCGCTTATGTACAAGCTCCACAAGTGCCCAACGCTCAGCTTGGCTTAAGTTCGTTCGATTGTTGTAGAGCAGATTTTCTAAAACCAGAATGGGCCGGAATTCGGTTCCGCCGTCTGCGTTAGAAATCTCTATCGTAATTCCTCTAAAATTCAGCTGAACCTCACACCCATTGTGCCCAACCAGCCGCTCTCGCTGTTGCTTCAGATTAGCACCAACGACCTGCACTAATTCACCATTGGGCAAGTCTAATAAAGGGTTATTTTTCACTACCAGCAATGTATCGCCTTGCATGATATTCATACAGTGACGGCCCCATAGATACCTACGCACCGTCATGTTGTAACGACTGACTTGAGCATTAGTGCGCACGACAGCCATAACCGACTTACCTTGATTAATACCGCTAACAATGTCGATGGCCGCCTGACGAAAATTGCTGACATAGACCTGACCTCCAAAGGAGTCGGCGATGGGTTTGATTTCCGGTGCTGAAATGCGCTGCCGAGCCTCATATGCGAGGTTTAGAACATCGCCACCCTCCGTTTGTCTTACCACAGTAGTCAATTCATAGCGTTGGACCCTGATGTCGTATTGCGATTGCAGGAATTCGAGCGATAACGCAGGCGATTCGCTACCACGCACTGGCGGCAGCTGTGCCATGTCGCCAACAAACATCAGCTTAACTCTGCGGGATCGCTCCTCTTTAGGTCTGTCGAGACCAAGATAGCGCATCAGATCATTAAGCAATTGGCCGGAGCCGTACCGCGTATCACCGTCATTACTAGATCCATTACCGATCATGGATGCCTCGTCGACAACAACTACATCGAAATCGCCTGCATTTTGCTTCAAGGCAAAATACATCGAGACGAGCGGTAGGCCTTCCGCTTCGGCTGATTCATCGAAAGTAATATCAGCCAAGTAGAAGATTGACCCGTGTATAGTCGACACCTTCACGACTTCTGGGGTTTCTGACAATGACCGCTCAACCTTTAAACGCGCAATTCTTACTGCTCTGCCTGTTGGAGCGAGTAATAAAGGCCGTAAACCGGAGCTTATAGCCATCTCCAGCACACAAGACAGCAACGTCGTTTTCCCAGTCCCGGCACTTCCACACAGGATGAATACGTCCTGCCCAGGATCCTCAAAAAAGCAGTTAACCTTTGCCAGCGCTTGGCTCTGATCCTCATTCATTACTAGCGTTTCTGCCATAATCTTCCCCACGTAAAACACACCTACAGACGGGTAACTGAAGCAATGCCGTCTAACGGCAGACTGAGTTGAAATCAGATCGATTTAGCTTCAATGGCCTCGATTAACCGCTTAACGCCAAACCGCTCCCGTTGCTCTGAGCGTACGATCCATTTCCCAGGACCCGGCCAGAAGTCGATCAGTCCGTTAACGCCCTGCAGAATCAGGTGAGCTCCGCCGTTTTTCGATTCGAACTCAATCCCATGCTGGGCAAGCATCACAGCGCTTGACTGACGATTGTTGGAGCGTTTCTGTTGCCCTCGCTTGGAGCGTGCGATAATTATTGCGAGTTCATGTCTATCTACCTGTTGGTGAGTTGGCATGATTTTTCCTCCGCCAAATGTACAAAAAGGAACCCGCCAGGTGCCTCAGGCTAAGCGATAAGCTTTAGCGTTACGGCTATCTGAACGGTGATATTTCTTCTATATCATTACGGCAGCCCAGTATTTATTTACTGAGCGAGGAAGATCATTTAGCGGTGGCGAGACTCATGGAAAAATGAGGGCATAAAACGAAGAGAAGGCAGCTACCCCACTCCTGGGGATAGCGCCTCTCATCAGATGCATCTCGTTATTGTCTATCGGGACGTTGTCGTGCTTTGCTGGCTCGGTGGAGCTCCCGTACGAATTCAGGCTGAAGCGATGCCCAGGCCAACAGAGTAACTGCTGCGCCGCTAGGGTGCCTACGCCCCTGCTCCCAATCTCTCAGTGTTTTTGCACTAATTCCCAAGCAGCGAGAGAAGCTCTCCTGAGTGAGCTTCAGTGCCTTCCTTGTTTGAATAGCGGACTCAACCACAGGATCGAGTTCCGTGGCCAGACCAGGAATATCGTTCCAAAGACACGCAGAACCCGGGTTATTTGACTGCATTGCCGGAGATAGCCCGGCTCGAATAGTCTGCCGGTCTGGGAATTGCTGGCCGTACTGTTGATGTGTAGGTCGTGAGACATTCTGATGTTCCCGCTCGTAGTTCAACATCCAGCGATCTGCATACGAAAGGTGTTTATCTGACATGGTGGGATTCTCCAGATCAAGTTACGTGGGGGCAACGCCGTACATAACATCTGATATGAACTGCGATTAGTATCGCCGTTAACTGCCCTACTTGAAGTATTTCTCTGATTTTATCGTGAGTGCCTACAGCTCCCCTCACGCTGCTGCTCACGGATACTTATGCGGAGCACATCGAAATGGATGCACCTTACCGAGGAACGGCTTTGTCCACGCCTTACAGAGATAGCTAAGCGCTTCAAAACATCGATCCTTCGCATCCAAATCATTCGGATTAAACCGGTACTGGCCCGACACATTCACTAAACCCATTTGTCGCACCTCATCTGTAGCAGAGGGAAGCGCAAGCGCACTGGCCCATGCCGCCTGTATTCGACCCATGAGGTTGTTAGACGTGTCGTCGAATGACCCCAACGCACCATAGGTATCACCGTTGACTAAGAGCATCAGGTGAAAGTGGGGATTGCCCTGCTCGTGACCTATTTCGTAAGCCCTGATCCAGTGCACCCTTGTTGGTGAAACGCGATGGCCAGCTCTCGCTCGGTTCCGGCAGTCCGTATTGATCCTCCCTTCCAATGAGGCAATAAATTTTTCTATTAGAGACCTGTCATTAACTTCTTGCAGATACGGACAATCGGCTGCCAGTGCCCAGCTCGGAAGGTACAAATCTAGCCTTACCGCATAGACACGGCGATAAAGCGACTCTACAAAGTCGAGTTGGTTGAGAGCTTGTAACAGGTACTCTTGGATTAACGGGCCTTTTTTCGTTTGGACCGTAAGCCCCATGAAAGAGCTATCGGTGTAACGGGTTAGGTGTGCAGGAATGAATACATCGTTCATTACTATTTTCCTGTATCTGATATGGTCTTGCTGGCAGCTAGACCGGGTTGACACTCCTCCACTCCCCATAGATTGCATATTCTGGTTATTACCATTTCATATATAAATGGAACACATATATTACTAACCACAACGCCGTTGCCGAAAAATACGGTAACTGTTGAGTTTTTTATCGAGAGTTATCGTGCCAAAGTGAAGGCACTGCTCTGGGGAATTTTGGGAGAGGAGTTGTTTCGGTGAGTAAACTTGAAGGGTGCTGAAGTCCTCAGTTAGCGAGGTCGTCCCGTTCCGCGATACGGGCTTCAATCCATTCGTTGATTTCTTCTTCAACCCAGGCGACCGAGCGGCCTCCTATAGAGACTGACTTGGGAAATCTTCCTTCGTCGATTTGACGGTAGATGCTGGCACGGGACAGGCCCGTGAGCTTTGATACTTCTGATTGTCTGATTAATCGCATGATCATGACTCCATATTGTTGGTCATGTCATGTGGCAGATCTGTAAGAATTTATTGGGTCACGATTTCATAGCCATTCTTGCCTAGAGCTATTAGCTCCGGCGATTTCCTAATTTGCCATCCTTTTCCGCTTGCGTTCGAGCATACCCATAGCCTTTCGCTTACGCTTTCGGTATTTGTCGGGAACACATCAATCCTTAATGATTTCGCCCTCACGCGCGTAGGGCCTATAAATGGTTCTGCTGGCAATATAGAAAACCGGAAGTCGCTTAAGGCTTGTCCATCGAGGTCATTAGTACAATGCTTGAGTAGGTCGCGGATGATTCGTGCCTGACTACTAGCATCGATGGTCATCTGCTCAAGGAATGCATCGTATGTCAGCGATGGCCACGCTTCTATACTTTCTTTATCCATACAAGCAGACTGCATACGAACGAAACCTTCTATCGTCAATTCCACCTGCTCCTTACGTTTACGGCTCTGATGGTATCTTTTAGTCATTTTGCCAACTCGTTCTGCACTACCGTCGAACGGACCAAAAAAACCTTTATAGCGTGAAAGCATCTCCGAAACATTGTAGTCCAATACCGATTGGACACGCTTCCTCACCGCCTCCTGAGCAAGGTCTTGTAAGTAAAGTTTCACAAAAACTCCATCACTGTCATCTGTTCGACCTTCTAGCCACCTTTCAGGGTGTCCTTGATCATATGTACATCGGTGAATGACTAGATGAAACCCTGAAATACGAGAAGCCCCGAAGAAAGGGTGAAATAAATTTAAATGATAAACGGTATTAGCCTTTCGGCAAAACACATGGCCGTTTGCTCCTGGTACTACGGCTCGGATAAATCCATGTTTCATGAGTGTTCGTATTTGGCTTCGCAACCTTTCCGAAGTCATGCCTGTTAGGTCCCTGATATCACTGTGACTTAACGCATCTAGACGACCTTTTTCATCGGCGTGCTCCAACATTACCGCCAATAACCAGGAGCTTGCGCGACCAATTTTATCACCGGCATTATTCTCTGATTTAGCCGATATTAAAAATTTCTGCAATTTGCGAATCGGGATGTATTCTCTCCTATCGAACCTATTGCTTATAGGGTCACTAAATTTTGGCGTGAATATGTAAGACTTCTTAGGTCGTCCCCCGGTTGCCGCGAACAGATCACTAACCAGTGATTCACTATTCTTTAAAAGCTGCAAGACGTAAGAAGTTACTCCCGACGTGGAGTGAGTCTCGGCTGCTAGCTTCCGCACAGTCCAGGTCAGAGATTGTGCTCCCTTCCTCTGGTAGAGCTCGCAGAGCCGAAAAAGAAATAACCGCTCTTCCGGAGAAAGAAGCGTCCGAGCACGGAGAGCCTGAAGCTTGCTTTGGCGTTCGAGCCTGGAGTCTTTATCTGCCGGGAAGCACTCCGGAAAGATCTCCTTTGTTCTGGTTCTTAACAGCAAGTAGGGATTCATCAGTCACTGTCCCTTGGAAAGAGCGTAGTTTAGCATAAATAATACCCTATATATGCAATACGTTATTTTAACGTTACACTAACGTTAGGATAACCCTACGAATTGTCGTTATTTAGGTTGAATTAAAGGGTAAAATCGTGCGCACATATAGAGACAACAAGGCAGAGGAGCTAGAAGAGTCTCTTCGCAAGTGGCTTGCCAGTGACAGTAGTGAACAAGTGCAAGTGTCCTGGGCCTGCAAGTATCTAAGACGCCATCCCCTAGAAGGAGTAACGTCCCCCCTGCTCTCAGATACTGCTGAAGCACTTATTCAGCACGTATGCGCAGCCCCAGTAAGCTTCATCAATCAGGACAGGATTCGGAAAATGCGCGGGAGCTGGCGTGTCGCCAAGTTGAAGTTCAATAATAAGCTGGCATCTCATACTTTTATGCTATCGCACGATGCTGAGTGGATATTAAATAAACGTTCAAAATCTATAGCGAGAAGTCGGAATGGGCAGGGACCAAAAAGCATGGTTATAGAAGATTTATTGATTGAAGAAAAAGATATAAATAAAAAAATAAAATCAGAGATAACAAAAGCAAAAAAAGATGCAGTAGAAAAAATTAATAATTTAAAAACGACGCTTGACTCTATAAGTTACAAGCTTAAAGAAAAAGAAGAGAAAATAGCGGAGGAAGAAAGGAATAACGAAATCTTAATCTCAACCATAGAGGAAATAAACCATCTGATAATGGAAGTAATTACACATCCTAATAAAGCCCTCGAGGATTTTGAACAGAATTATGAAGATGGATTTACACACATATTGGAGAAGCTACCGGATAACATAAAGAAAAAAATAAATAAATTAAAGTTATTTTAATATATAAAAGTTCTTTATCAATTAATTTTCAAATTAGTCATAGTTTCGCTCCACTTTTATTCCATTTTTTGCCTTGAACTTTAATTCATCCAAGAAATCCGCCCAGCTTTGCATCATTCCCTTGCGCTGGTTTAAATGGGTAGTCCTGTTGTAAGCTCTCCCATTGGTATCTTTAACGGCATGTGCTAGCTGATGCTCAATCCAGTCAACTGGGAACTGAAGCTCTTCATCCAAAAGTGTACGGGCCATCGCTCTGAACCCATGTGCAGTCATCTGATTCTTTGTATAGCCCAAGGTTCGTAGCGCCGTACGAACAGCGTTCTCCGACATATTCCTGCTAGCCCCTCTAGCCGATGGAAAAATGTACTTTGAACGTCGGGTAATCGGCTCTAAAGACTTCAGAGCATCAATGGCCTGGGAGGCTAGAGGAATAATGTGATCCCTTCCCATTTTCATTCTTGAGCCAGGTATGACGATTTGGGCGTTATCGTAGTCGACATCCGCCCATTCCAGTGACCGAAGCTCGCCTGGCCGGCAGAAAAATAATGCAGACAAGTAGAGCGCTGCTTTAACGACAAAAGTCCCGTCAAAATCATCTATTGCTACCATTAAACGTGCAACGTTCTCCGGATCAGTGATGGCGGCATAATTTGATTCAGGCTGGGCTTGTAGCGCACCTACCAGGTCCCTGGCAGGGTCTCGCTCACATCGCTCAGTAATGATTGCATATCGAAACACTTGGCTAATCGTAGAGCGCAGACGCCGGGCTACTTCATGCTTTTTCTGGCTTTCTGCCTTTTTGAGTAGAATGAGGACCTCTTTCGCCCCTATTTCGGTAATGGGTAAATCACCAAACTCGGGATAGATCCAGTTCTCAAACAATCCGTGGCTGCGCGTTATCGTATCCTCTGCCCAGCCGTTTTTCTTGGTTGCAAACCACTCTTCGCTGATCAGCTTGAAGGTGTTTGCCTGAGAGTCCGTGGTAGCCTGCTTACGGACCTTTCGATCCAGTACCGGGTCGATACCCTTACGGATCTGCCTCCTGGCTTCTGTGGCTACTTCCCGCGCCTCTTTAAGGGATACTTCGGGATATACCCCTATAGCCATCAATTTCTCTTTGTTAGCAATGCGGTACTTTAGACGCCAGTACTTCGCCCCTGCTTTAGTCACAAGCAGATAGAGCCCGTTTCCATCGCTGGTTTTATAGTTTTTCTCTTTCGCTTCCAGCGAATCGATTGCTTTAACAGTCAATGCCATCTAGCGCCTCCAACGAGACTAGGGGGTATCTATGTGAGTAGCATTGACCATATACCCCCAGCCATACCCCCGCAAGGCCTGAGCTTCAGCGGACGACATGAGACATATTGATACGATAAGTTATTGAATAATCTAGAAAAGATGGGGGATACGAGACTTTGTGAGACGTTACGATACAAGCGGATGGTGCCCCGGACCGGAATCGAACCGGTACAGCCAAAGGCCGAGGGATTTTAAATCCCTTGTGTCTACCAATTTCACCACCGGGGCGTAGGGGTCGATGCCAGATCGACTGCTGAAGACTGGGTTTATGTCCGGGATCGCAGCGTGGAAGATCACGCTTTAAACTGGCTATATTCCCTTTCAGCTCAAAGGTTTGAGCCGCTATTCTCCGAATCTGGCCTGAGAAGTCAACCCATATTTGAAACCGCCCCGTAATGGTAAATGATCCGCCTCTAGCGCGTCAGGTAGTTCTGCAGAATCTGCTGCGCTTCGCTCTCGTTGAGGCGGGCCATAAACTCGCGGATTTCCGAGACGATCACCTGCTCTAGCGGCTGGTCGATATTCTGTTTCAGCATCGATTTTGCCTGACACATCGCGGCGGCAGGCTTGCGCGCGAGGCGTTCCGCCAATGCGGAGCTCTCAGCCAGAAGGCTCCCCGCCGGGAAGACGCGGTTGATGATACCGTAACGCTCCGCCTGGTCGGAATTGAATGGCTCGCAGGCCAGCAACAGCTCCGCCGCTTTGCGGTGGCCCAGCATCTGCGGCAACAACGCGCTGCTGCCGCCTTCGGGCACCAGGGCAAGATCAACGAACGGCAGCTTGAAGCTGATCCCTTTGGCCGCGTAAACCAGGTCGCAATGGAGCAACATAGTGACGCCGATGCCGATCGCCGTGCCGTTTACCGCGGCGACGACGGGCTTCTGCTGTCGATGAAGCTGCAGCAGGAATGCCTGTCCCGGGGGCACTGTCTGCCCTGCCCGGCTCGCTTCGAGGAAGTCGGCAATATCATTGCCGGCACAGAAGCTGTCGCCGCTGCCGGTGAGGTGGATCGCCTTGATCTCGGGGTCTTTATCCGCGTCGGCCAACATTCGCGTTAAAGTCTCGTACATACCCTGAGTCAGCGCGTTTTTCTTATCCGCCCGGTTAAGGGTCAGGTAAAGCACGCTGCTTCGAACTTCGTTCAGTATCGGCTCGCTCATGCGCCAAACTCCCGTTTGTTATTGTCTGTAGTCAGGCTGTCACCCTCAGGTAACAGCGGTGCCATCACATCGCCATCGCGGGCCAGGGTGTGGCAGCTGTCTGCCAACCCATGGAGGATGGAGGGATCGTTGCCGTTATAGCCGTTCTCTGTCTGCCAGAGGGTCTGGTAGGCGGTGGTCGAGATCGGGCCGAGCAGCTCGATCAGGTGGGTACAGCCTTTTACGCCCCCCAGGATTTCGCGCACCTTGCGCGTAAAGCCCGATTCAAGGCGCAGCCCCTCAAGCCTCTTGAAGGCGCCGGTAATGCCTGAGCACTGGTTGAACGGCGCCGCATCGATGACCGCCTTGGCATGGTGAATCTTCAATGTGCGGTCGATGGTCAGTGTCAGGCCGATATCGTGCAGCGGTTCGCCCACATCGATCAGGCCGCCCCGGTCGCGGTTTTCCATCGGGAAAGACTTTACATCGGACATGCGCCCTTCAATTTCCCAAAGGCCGTTATCGAGTTCATAGCCTCTGCACACCACCTGTCGTGTATGCAGCAGCTTGCGCTTACCGGATTCAGACATCGTTATTCCTCTGTACTCGCGGGCTCCGGGGCTGGTGATTGCGCCCACAGGGATGCTGCGGCCCGGAAACTAGACGCTGTCAAAATAAAAACCAATCTTAACGGTGTCAAGTTTTAGTTTGTGCGAAATGAGAGGCAGTCGTGGCGGTGCGATGCAGAAGACTTGATAAGAAATTGATAGGACCAGTATTGAGAGGGCCAGTAAGGAAATATCACTGGCCCCTGCGATAACGGACTAAGCGTTGCGGAACATTCTGACGGCGAGGTTGATCAGGTCGTCCAGATGTTTCAGATCGATGTAGATGCCATCAAGCAGCAGGCGCGCCAGGCCATGCAGAGTGCTCCAGCTTACCTGGGCGAAGTGCAGCGGCTCGACCTGCTCGGAAAGCAGCCCCTGCTGCTGCCAGTCGGTTACGTGTTCCACGTAGCGGCGAAAACAGTGATAGGCCTCGGTTTTGAGCTGCTCGGTGGGTATGCCGGCCTTCCAGACGCTCTGGCCGAACATCAGGTTGTAGGTTTCCGGGTAGGCCTGTGCAAATTCCAGGTAGGAGCGGGCAAAGCGGAACAACAGCTCATCCTCGCTGGTGGCACCGGCCAGCGCTTCTTCCACCGCCTTTTCGTAGGACTTGAACCCCTCTTCCGCCAGCGCAGAAAGCAAGGCGTGCTTATCGGTGAAGTGATGATAAGGCGCGGTACGCGAAACGCCGACGCGATCGGCGAGTTTGCGCATGCTGAGCGCATCGACGCCCCCTTCGGCAATCAGGTCGGTGGCGGCTTGAAGCAGGCTGCTGCGCAGGTCGCCGTGATGGTAGGCGCTTTTTACTTGGTTTGTGGAGGTCATTAGATCCGAAGGCGTTATCTGGTTAATAGCCGCAGTGTACTGCAAATCTGGACGCCGTCCAAAATAACTTGACGGTGTCAAAATTGCGCATTAACTTGACGCTGTCTAGTTTTCGATCAAGCGCTGAGCGATACAGCGTAGATAAATAAAAAAAGAGGTAAACCATGTCCACCTACCCCAAGATGCTGACCCCGCTCGACCTGGGTTTCACTACACTCAAAAACCGCGTGCTCATGGGGTCGATGCATACCGGTCTGGAAGAGATGCCCAAGGGTTATGAGCGCATGGCCGCGTTCTATGCCGAGCGCGCCCGCGGCGGTGTCGGCCTGATCGTCACCGGTGGCATCGCCCCCAATGAGTCCGGCTTGACCATGGAAGGTGCGGCATCGATGACCCGCGCCGAGGATGCGCAGCACCACCGCCTCGTAACCGACGCGGTGCATGCTGAGGGCGGCAAGATCTGCATGCAGATCCTGCATACCGGCCGTTACTCCTACACCAAAAAACTGGTTGCGCCCTCCGCTATTCAGGCGCCGATCAATACGCGGGTTCCGCATGAGGTAACCGCCGAAGAGATCGAGCAGCAGATCGAGGACTTTGTGCGCTGCGCCGCTCTGGCAAAAGAGGCGAACTACGACGGCGTCGAGGTGATGGGCTCCGAGGGCTACTTCATCAACCAGTTTATAGTCACCCGCACCAACAAGCGTGAAGATGCCTGGGGCGGTGCGTATGAAAACCGTACCCGCTTCGCCATCGAAGTGGTGCGCCGTATCCGCGAACGGGTGGGTGAAAACTTCATCATCATCTATCGCCTGTCGATGCTCGACCTGGTGGAGGATGGCAGCAACCTGGAAGAGATTATCGCGCTGGGTCAGCAGATCGAAAAAGCCGGCGCAACGCTGATCAATACCGGTATCGGCTGGCACGAAGCCCGGGTGCCCACCATCGTTACCAAGGTGCCAAGGGCCGCGTTCACCTGGGTCACCGCCCGCGTGCGCGAGGCGCTGAGCGTGCCGGTGATCACCTCCAACCGTATCAACAGCCCCGAGGTGATAGAGGAGGTACTGAACCGCGGCGATGCGGATATGGTTTCCATGGCGCGCCCTTTTCTGGCCGATCCCGAGTTTGTTCTCAAGGCCCAGGAAGCTCGCGCCGACGAGATCAACACCTGCATCGGCTGCAACCAGGCCTGTCTGGACCATATCTTCAACGGCAAGCTCACCAGCTGTCTGGTTAACCCCCGCGCCTGCCATGAAACGGAACTGGTGCTAACCCCTGCTACCAGCAAGAAGAAGCTGGCCGTGGTGGGTGCAGGACCTGCCGGTCTCGCTTTTTCAACCACAGCAGCGCGCCGCGGCCACGATGTGACACTGTTCGATAGCCGAAGCGAGATCGGCGGCCAGTTCAATATCGCCAAACGGATTCCCGGCAAGGGCGAGTTCTACGAGACGCTGCGCTATTTCTCCCGTCAGATCGAACTTACCGGCGTGCGGCTGGCGCTGAACACCCGCGTCACTGCTGATGAGCTCAACAGCGGCGACTTCGACGAGGTGATTCTCGCCACCGGTATCGTACCGCGTATGCCGGCTATTGAAGGGGTCGATCACCCTAAAGTGCTCAGTTATATCGATGTGATGAACGGTGCCGAGGTGGGCAGCAAAGTGGCCGTTATCGGTGCCGGCGGCATAGGTTTCGATATCAGTGAAAAGCTCACCCACGGTGAGTCTGATCCGAGCCAGGATATCGCCAGCTTTATGGCCGCCTGGGGCGTTGATATGACGTTCGAGCAGCGTGGCGGCCTGACCAAACCGCAGGTGGAACCTTCGCCACGGGATGTTTGGCTGCTGCAGCGCAAACAATCCCGTGTTGGCGCAGGGCTTGGAAAAACCTCCGGCTGGGTTCACCGGGCCGGATTGCTCGCCAAGGGCGTGCATATGCTCTCTGGCTGCGACTACCAGCGTATCGATGATCAGGGCCTGCATCTGAGCGTGAATGGCGAGGCGCAGCTGCTGCCGGTCGACAACGTGATTATCTGCGCCGGACAAACGCCGCTGCGTGAACTTCTTGATGGCTTGCAGAAGCCGAGTCATCTGATCGGTGGTGCCGATGAGGCGGCCGAACTGGATGCCAAACGCGCCATCGATCAGGGCACTCGCCTGGCGCTGAGCATGTAAGAAAAGCCTCATGCTTCGCGGCTTTCCCGCCGCTTTTTGCAGGCTCTCCAATGAGTCCCCAAGCCTCTGGCAACGGGGCAGGTTTCGCACGCCTGCCCCGTTCTTTTTTTGCACCTAAGGCATTCGTGACGAGCGCATAAAATGTCAAGCCGGGTTCGCCTTTTATCAAGCGCCCCCTGGCAGCGAGCCAGTAGAGTCAACGTCAGTCGCAAAAGATCCGGAGCTCAATTGAACTCCGTGATCCGCAACCAAAACGGGATGGCGCAGTACCGGAATCCAGTGGGATTAACTGCCGCCAAAACGTTTTACAAAAAAATAATAAAACGTGACCGCTGATGATGATTGCCACTTCAACTCCTGGGAACCTCTGCGTCCCCACCCGGATTTCAACCAAGAAGGCGCTGCGCTGTTCCCCATCGCGCTGTGCTCTTTTATCGCTAGTAGTGAAACCTCAGGCCTCCTTCACCCAGCCTGTTCTCAACCCTCTTCCTTTATAAAAACAACATCCGAGGAAACAACGATGAGAACCCCGCAAACCGTCCTAACGCAAAGCAGATTCAAGCGCAAAACGCTTAGTCGCATGATCTCACGCGCAACGCTGACCGGCTCTTTTGCCGGGATGCTGGCGCTGACCGCAGGTCAGGCCCATGCACTGAACTACGAACTGGAAAATGGTATTACCGTCGATCTGGATACCACCGTTGGCTACAACGCCCAGTGGCGTGGTGAAAACCGTGACCCGAATATTGAAAGCTTCGGTGGCCTCGGCTTTCTGACTGATGATGGCAACCGTAACTTCGATAAGGGCGACATGACCCAGAACCAGGTCAATTTCAGCTCTGACCTGGATATCAACTACGGTGATGGCGGCGTTTTTGCGCGTGCCCGCGGTTGGTATGACAGGGCGTACTCGGGCGATTTTTACGGCTACACCTTCGATAACAGATTCGACGCCCCCTATCTGCAGGACGGCATCGATGAGCACAAATCCAAGATCGAGCTACAGGATCTGTTCTGGTACCACGGTTTCGATCTGGGCGATCAGTACCTGAGTCTGCGCGTTGGCGAGCAGGTGGTTAACTGGGGTGAGAGCCTGTTTATCCAGGGCGGCATCTCCACCGCCATGGGCCCGCTGGATGCGACCAAGTCCAACGCGCCGGGTACCGCGCTGAAAGATATCTTCATGCCGATCGGCCAGGTGTATGGCGAGCTTGCGGTCACCGACCTCTTCTCCATCGGTGCTTACTACCAGTACGACTGGGAAGCGACTCGCATCGATGCCCCCGGCACCTATTTCAACGTCCTTGACGGTGTTGGCCAGAAATCCCCCGGTGACCCCTTTGGTCCGTTTGGCACTCCCATCGAGCGGGATGAGCCGGATAAAGGTCAGTACGGTATTGCCCTGCGCTACCTGGCGGAAAACCTGAACAGTACCGAGTTTGGCTTCTACTACATCAACTACAACGATTTCACGCCGGCGCTGCAGTTTCTCTCCCCTGCATCACCGACCGGCCTGACCCAGCAGCATTTCGAGGATATCGACCTCTACGGCATCAGCTTCGGCACCGTGTTTGGCGATATGAATGTCAGCGGTGAGATCTCCTATCGCGATGGCGTCCCGGTCAGCGTGAACTACGGCCCCAATGGTGGCCCCGGTCCGGGCTTCTCTTTCGCCCGTGGTGAGGCGATCCAGACCCAACTGTCAGGGATCTATATCTTCCCGCAGAACCCGCTGGCCGACACCCTCACATTCACCGGCGAGATTGCCTACAACCGCATCATGGATGTGGACTACCCCGGTGGTGTCGACAGCCTCAAAAAAGACCGCGGCGCAGCCAGCACCGTGCTTAGCCTCAAGGCCAGCTATCTGAACCTGATCGGTGGCCTGGATATGGACGTGACCGGTACCTACCGCAACGACTTCAACGGCTGGTCCTCCATGGAGTTCAGCTTTGCCGAAGGCGTTGAACAGTTCGGTCTGAAAACGGACTTCACCTATCTCGGCAGCCACAAGTTTGGCGCCAGTTACGTCTGGTATCTCACCGATACCGACCAGGTTCTCAAGGACCGTGGCGCGCTTAACTTCGGCCACCTGAACGCCGACCGTGACTACTTCGCAGCTTACTACAAGTACACATTCTAAGTCATAGATCTATAAGAAAAATCGGGCCAGCCCCGAGGAGACGAAAGATGAATTTGAAACGCACTGTACTCGCCAGCAGCATCGCCCTTTTTGCGCTGAATGCCACCTCGGCCCTGGCCGCTGTCACCGAGGAAGAAGCCGCCAAACTGGGTAAGGAGCTGACCCCCTTCGGCGCCGAGCGTGCCGGTAACGGCAGCGACATTCCGGAGTGGACCGGTGGTCTCACCAGCGCACCGGCCGGTTACACCGCCGGCGGTCAGCTGGTCGATCCCTTTGCCGATGAAAAGCCGCTCTACACGGTAACGGCCGAGAACTACAAGGAATACGGCGATCTTCTCTCCGACGGCCAGAAGGCGCTGTTCGAGAAGAAGCCGACGTTCAAGATGAATGTCTATCCGACCCACCGTACCGCGCCGATCCCTGACTGGATCGCCAAGAACACCTACAGCAATGCGCTGAATGCGCAGCTAACACCTGACGGTAACGGTGTAACCGACGCCTACGGCGGCATCCCCTTCCCGATCCCGCAGAACGGCAAGGAAGCGATCTGGAACCACACCCTGCGCTGGTACGGTGAAGGTAAGGATGCGACCTATGAGAGCGCCACGATCTACGCCAACGGCTCGCGCACCATCACCGCCGGTCAGCTGATCGAAACCTATCCGTACTATTACAAAGAGGGTGATCTCAACACCTTTAACGGCAACATCATCCACCTGATGCTGGAGTACTCGCTGCCCACCCGACGCAAGGGTGAAGTCACCCTGGTACGCGACCCGGTGAACGCCAATGAAGAGCCGCGCCAGGCCTGGCAGTACATCCCTGGGCAGCGCCGTGTACGCCGTGCACCGACCATCGCGTTCGATACGCCGGATCCGGGCTCCAACGGCCTGACCACCTATGACCAGGCATTCATGTTCAACGGCTCACCGGAGCGCTTTAACTGGGAGCTGATCGGCAAGAAAGAGATGCTGGTGCCCTACAACTCCTACAAGTTCCTGACCGCGCACAGCAAGGGCACGCCGATGGAGGAGATCGCCCAGGCCGAGCATACCAACACCGATCTGGAGCGCTGGGAGAAGCACCGTGTCTGGGTGGTTGAAGCCACTCTGCGAGAAGACAGCCGCCACATCTACGGCAAGCGCCGTTTCTACCTGGACGAAGACTCCTGGTTCGCGCTGATGGCCGACATGTATGACGGTCGCGGTGAGCTGTGGCGCTACGGCCACTCCCACCCGGTAGCGCTCTATGCCGATGGCAATATCATCGCCCGTGCACTCACCAACTACGATCTGCAGTCCGGTGACTATGCGATGCAGGAGTACGACGTCATTCCTTACTCCACCGTCGCCACCAAGGACGACAGCTTCTATACCCCGCAGCAGGTGCGTCAGATGGCGCGTCGCTAACGGATGCCGGGGGCGGCGCAGATGCGCACGCCCCCTCTTCATCATTCCGAGAACAGGTTTCAAAAGCAGCTTTACTGCCAGCCTGTTGCCGTAATGGTGGCCGCTTGTGTGAGTTAAAAAAGTTTGAGCTTTAAAAGTCCGAGCTTCGAAAGACCCTCAACAGCGACAGCCAGTTTCATACTCCCGATAAGAAGAATAAGGCTATGAACACGCAGATTCAGTCCCGAAACGGGTGCAAAACCCGCCTAACAAGATCCAGCCTGAGCCTGCTGATCGGCCTGGCCATTTCAGGCAGTGGCATCGCCGGCGATGCGCTGGAAGAGCCTGCGCTGAAGTCCGACCTGGCCGCGAGCCGCATGCTTCTGGATATCGAACGAGCCGGCAGCAAGCTGGTGGCGGTCGGTGAGCGCGGCCATATCCTCATCTCTTCCGACGAGGCCGACACCTGGCAGCAGGCGCCGGCGCCGGTGCGCGTCACGCTGACCAACACCTTCTTTGTCGACGAGAGTTTCGGCTGGGCTGTGGGCCACGATGGTGTAGTACTCAAAACCGAAGATGGTGGCCGCAACTGGCGCAAGGTGATGGATGGCGAGCGCGCCAACAAGCTGATGCTGGCCCACGCGGAGGCACGCCTGGCCGAGCTGGAGGATGAGCTCGAAGCCGCCGCTGATGAACAGCAGCGTGAAGAGCTGGAGTTCGAGCTTGAAAACCGCACCTACATGGCGGAAGACGCCGCAGCCTTCGCCGACGAAGGGCCAAGCCGCCCCTTCCTCGATCTTTGGTTTAAGGATCGTAACGAAGGCCTGGTGATCGGCGCTTTCGGCCTGATTCTGCACACCAACGATGGCGGCGAAACCTGGTCTGCCTGGTTTGACCGTCTCGATAACCCCACTCAGTTTCACCTCAACGCCATCAGCCACATCGGCGATCAGCTCTATATCGCTGCCGAGGCGGGCAATCTGTATCGCTCCGCGGATTGGGGGCAGCACTGGGAACTGCTCGACAGCCCCTACGACGGCTCTTTCTTCGGCATTACCGGCAACGACCGGGGCCGCATTATCGCCTTTGGTCTGCGCGGCAACGCCTTCCAGTCAGATGACTGGGGCGATTCCTGGGAGACCATCGAAACCGGTGTCGATTCCACGCTGTTCAGCGGCGCCATGCTCGCGGACGGTTCGGCAGTACTGGTGGGCGCGGCCGGCGTTTCCCTGCATCTCGATGCCGAGGGTCAGGTGATTGCTACCGACAGGGATCCGGCGCGTCTGCCACAAAGCAAGGTTCTGGTCAGCGAACAGAAAGAGTTGCTGATTGCAGGTGCTCACGGCGTTCATGCAGCCGTTCCTGCACCCTTTCATGTAACAACGACAGTCAGCGGAGGTAATGCAGATGAATAACTATCAGCCGATTTCCGACCGGCGTCCGACGCCAAAAGGCGGGCTGTCTGGCAGCGAGTCGATTATCGAACGTATCTTCTTCCACCATCGTCCGCTGGTGATCCTGCTGATGCTGGTGGCGACGGTATTTTTTGGCTATCAGGCCAGCAGCATCAAGCCGGAAGCCAGCTTCGATAAGATGATTCCCGCATCGCACCCCTATATCGCCAACTACATCCAGCACAAGGATGATATGGCGGGTCTGGGCAATGCCATCCGTATTTCGGTGGAAAATACCCAGGGCGATATCTTCGATAAAGGTTTTCAGGAAACCCTGCAGAAGATCCACGACGAGGTGTTCTACATCCCCGGCGTTGACCGCGCCAAACTGATGTCGATCTGGGCCTCGGGCGTACGCTGGTCGGAAGTCACAGAAGATGGTCTCACCGGCGGTCCTGTCATTTCAGATACCTATGACGGCTCGGCGGCCGAGCTGGAAAAGCTGAAGACCAACATCCTCAAATCGGGCCGTATCGGCTCCCTGGTAGCCAACGACTTCAGGTCGGCGATCATCTATGCCCCGCTGATGGACTTCAACCCGGAGACCGGCGAGCTGATCGACTACCAGCAGTTCTCCAGCCAGCTAGAAGAGCTGATCCGCGACAAGTACGAAAACGACAGCATCAAGATCCATATCACCGGCTTTGCCAAGGTGGTGGGCGATCTGATCGACGGTGCAAGCCAGGTTGCGATCTTCTTTGCTGTGGCGCTGGCGATCACCCTGGTGCTGCTCTACCTTTACTCGCGCTGCCTGCGCAGCTCGATCATTCCGCTGATGTGCTCGGTGATCGCCGTTATCTGGCAGCTGGGCCTGCTGAAAACCCTGGGCTACGGTCTCGACCCCTACTCCATGCTGGTGCCCTTCCTGGTGTTCGCCATCGGTGTCAGCCACGGAGTGCAGATCATCAACGCCATCGCCCATGAGAGCGCCCGTGGGTCCAGCAAGGAGCTGGCCGCGCGCCTGGCGTTCCGTTCCCTGTATATCCCGGGGATTATCGCGCTGATCAGTGATGGCGTCGGTTTTGCCACCCTGATGGTGATCGATATTGCGGTGATCCAGGACCTGGCGGTCGCGGCCAGTATCGGCGTGGCGGTGATCATTCTCACCAACCTGATTTTGTTGCCGATCCTGATGTCTTACGCCGGCGTCAGCCGCACTTCGGTGAAGAAACAGCAGCAGATCGAAGAACACGGCAAACACCCGATCTGGAACCTGCTCTCCAGCTTTACCCAGCGCCCCCGTGCGGCGGTAATGATCATTCTGGCGCTGGGCCTTGTGGGTCTGGGCCTGTACCAGAGTCAGGGCCTGAAGGTGGGTGATCTGGACGCCGGCGCGCCGGAGCTGCGCCCGGACTCGCGTTACAACCTGGATAACGCCTTCATCAACCAGAACTACTCCACCAGCACCGATATCTTCGTGATCATGGTGCAGACCGCCAAGGATATGTGCTCCGACTACCACACCCTGGATGTGGTCGATCAGCTGCAGTGGCGCTTGCAGCAGCTGCCGGGCGTCCAGTCCGCCAACTCCATGGTGAACGTGGCGAAGCAGGCGATGACCGGCTACAACGAGGGCAACGTCAAGTGGATGGCGCTGAACCGCAACCAGGCGCTGCTGAACCAGGCATCGATCACCGCACCGCGCGGCAGCTTCAACGCCGATTGCAGCCTGATGCCGGTGTTTGTCTACCTGAACGATCACAAGGCGGAAACCCTCGCTTCCGTAGTGCAGGAAACCGAAGCCTTCGCCGCGCAGTACAACAGCGACGCCATCACCATCAAACTGGCGGCGGGTAACGCCGGTATCGAGGCGGCCACCAATATCGTGATCGAGAAAGCCCAGTACGAGATGCTGATCTGGGTGTACTCGGTGGTGGGTTTCCTCTGCCTGCTGACATTCCGCTCCATCCGCACCGTGGCCTGCATCCTGCTGCCGCTGGCGTTGACCTCCCTGCTTTGCCAGGCGTTGATGGCGCGCCTCGGTATCGGCGTCAAGGTCGCTACCCTGCCGGTTATCGCGCTGGGCGTCGGTATCGGCGTGGACTACGGCATCTATATCTACAGCAAGCTGGAAACCTACCTGAAGGCGGGCCAGAGCCTGCAGCAGGCCTACTTCAATACGTTGAAGACCACTGGCAAGGCGGTTGCCTTCACCGGTCTGACCCTGGGTATAGGTGTGGGCACCTGGT
Organism: Marinobacterium lutimaris; assembly: GCF_900108065.1. Classification (GTDB taxonomy): domain Bacteria; phylum Pseudomonadota; class Gammaproteobacteria; order Pseudomonadales; family Balneatricaceae; genus Marinobacterium_D; species Marinobacterium_D lutimaris. The sequence goes on from NZ_FNVQ01000001.1 coordinate 960,398, forward strand.
ACTGGTCACCGATCAAGTTCCAGGCCGATATGGGGATTCTGCTCACCTTCATGTTCGTCTGGAACATGATCGGCGCCCTGGTGTTCCTGCCGGCCCTGGCCAGCTTCCTGATCAAGCGCTCGCCGGTGACCGAACAGCAGCCGCTCAAGTCCAGTACCGAGCAGCGTGAACAGCAGGTCCGCGAGGTGTCTCATGCCTGAGTCCAAGAACCTGCTGGTGGTGATCAATCCCGGCGCCAAGACACAGATCGCGCTGGAAAAGGCGGCCAGAATTGCGGCCGGCGGCGACCGCATCACCGCTCTGTTGCCGGCAGGGCCGGTGGCTGAGCGCTGCCGTGAATCCCTCGAAGCGCAGCTGGAAAATCTGCGTGTGCTGGGCCTGAAGGCCTGCCTGGAAACCACCACGGAAACCAACCTGCAGCGTGCGGTGCTGGTAGCCCAGCATCAGCACGACACCAGTCTTCTGCTGAAGGAGCCCCAGGCCTCCAGCCTCACCGACTCCCTGTTTACGCCGCTGGACTGGAAGATCCTGCGCACCAGCCAGACCCCGGTGTTGATGGTAAGGCAAAGCGAATACAGCGCCGATGCACCGGTGCTGGCGGCGATCGAGGCGCAGCCTGCTGATGCCGAACACCAGGCGCTGAGTCACCGCATTCTGCAGCTGGCGCGGGATATGAGCCACCGCCTGAGCGCCGAGCTCTGCCTGTTCAGCGCTGAGCCTGCCCCAATGCAAGATGCTCTTCATGAATCTGGGAACCCGATTCTTTTTCCGGGAAATGCTGCCGATGAGTACCGCCAGAGCAGCCTCGCGCTGGCACACCGCTACGACGTTCCGGTCAGCCGTGTGCATATCGCCCAGGGGCCGGCGGAAGTGCTGATCCCTGAGCAGGCAAAAAGACTTAATGCGGGGTTGGTGGTGCTTGGCACCGTTGCCCGCGCAGGGCTGAGCGGTGTGCTGCTGGGTAATACCGGCGAGCAGATCCTGGAACGTGTCAGCACCGATGTGCTGGTGATTCCGCCCTTACCGGAAAAAAGAGCGGAAACAGCCTGAACCAGACTAAGCCGCCAAGGCGGGAACCGAATAAAAAGAACCCAACGAGTGAGTACAGACCATGACGCTTAAACAGGTTTCTCTCGACGACAAGTACACCAAAGAGCGCGGTACGGTCTACATGACCGGCAACCAGGCACTGGTTCGGCTGCCGCTGCTGCAGAAACAGCGAGACCTGTCCCAGGGTCTTAACACCGCGGGCTATATCACCGGTTATCGCGGCTCGCCCATCGGCACCTACGACATGGAGCTAAGCCGCAACAAGAAGCTGCTCGACGCTCATGACATCGTGTTTCAGCCAGGCGTCAATGAAGACCTTGCGGCCACATCCGTATGGGGCACCCAGCAGATCGAGGCGGAAGCCGAGAAAAAATATGACGGTGTTTTTGCCATCTGGTACGGCAAGGGCCCCGGAGTATTCCGCTCCGGTGATGCGATCAAACATGGCAGCTTCTTTGGCGCCTCTCACAAGGGCGGCGTACTGCTGATCGCCGGTGATGACCACGTGGCCAAGTCATCAACCATCGCGCATTACTCCGAGCCCGAAATGATCGCTCACGGCAGCCCGGTGCTCTACCCCTCCACGGTGCAGGAGGTGATCGACTACGGCCTGATCGGCTGGGCACTGTCGCGTTATTCCGGCGCCTGGGTCACGCTGAAGGTGGTTAATGAAACCATCGAGGGTACCGCCACCGTTGAGCTGGACCCGGAGAAATCACAGACCAAGGACCCGCAGGGGCTGGAGATCCCTCCCGAAGCGCACTTCGTACCGCCCACCGGCGGCCTTGGCCCGGCGGCCACCGCCGAGCGTATGGCTTACTCCGCGCGCATTCCGCTGGTGAAAGCCTTTGCCCGCTTGAACAAACTGGATCGCATCACCCTGGAAGCGCCGCAGCGCAAGCTGGGTATCGTCAGTAGCGGCAAGGTGTACCAGGATATCCTGCGCGCCTTCCAGCTGATGGGGATCGATGAAGAGAAGGCCCGCGCGCTGGGCATCAGCCTGTATAAGGTGGCGATGATCTGGCCGCTGGAGGATCAGGGTCTGGCGGAGTTTGCCGAGGGGCATGAAGAGCTGCTGGTGATTGAAGAGAAGCAGCCGGTCATGGAGCCGCAGATCGCCGATCAGCTGTTCAACTGGCCGGATGCGCGTCGCCCTCGTCTGATCGGCAAGCGCGATGAGCAGGGCCAGCCGATCCAGAAAACCTATGGCGGCATGTCACCCCATGAGATCGTCGCGCTGCTGCGCGACCGACTGGCGGCCAACGGCATGCTGGATGACGCTACGCGCCAGAGCTGTGACGAGTATCTTGCCAGCATCACCGGCGGATGTGGCGCTATCATCCCCCAACTGGTGCGTATCCCCTATTTCTGCTCCGGTTGCCCGCACAACAGCTCCACCAAGGTGCCCGAGGGCTCCCAGGCGATGGCGGGTATCGGCTGCCACGCCATGGCCGGGTTTATGAACCGCAACACCAGCTTCCCGACACAGATGGGCGGCGAGGGTCATAACTGGGTGGGCCTGTCCCACTTTGTCGATACCAAGCACCGCTTCCAGAACCTGGGCGATGGCACCTACACCCACTCCGGCCTGCTCGCGGTACACGCGGCCGCGGTGCAGAAAACCAATATCACCTACAAGATCCTCTACAACGATGCCGTCGCGATGACCGGCGGGCAGCCGGCGGAAGGCCAGCTGACGCCCCAGCAGATCAGCGAACAGGTCACCGCCTTGGGCGCCAAGCGCGTGGTGATCACCACCGATGATCCGGATAAATACCGCGACCAGCCGGCCTTCGCCAAGGGCGCCGAGATCCACCACCGCCGCGAGCTGGACCGCATCCAGCGTGAGCTGCGCGAGGTGCCGGGTGTGACCGTGCTGATCCATGATCAGACCTGTGCCGCCGAGAAGCGCCGTCGCCGCAAACGTGGCCAGTTCCCCGATCCGCAAAAGCGCATGTTCATCAACGAACAGGTGTGCGAAGCCTGCGGCGACTGCTCGGTACAGGCCAACTGCGTCAGCCTGCAGACGCGCAAGACCGAGTTCGGCAACAAGCGCGTTATTGACCAGTCCAACTGCAACAAGGATTACCGCTGCGTGGATGGATTCTGCCCCTCCTTCGTCACCGTGCTCGGTGGCAAGCTGCGCAAGGCGGAAACCGCGAGCCTGGGTGAGTCGCTGTTTGATGGCATCCCGCAACCGGTGCGTCCGGAGTTTGACGGCTGCTACACGGTGATGATCAACGGCATCGGTGGCACCGGCGTGGTAACCATCGGCGCGGTGCTGGGGATGGCCGCTCACCTGGAAGACAAGTCGATCTCTATCTATGACATGACCGGTTTCGCCCAGAAAGGCGGCGCCGTGCAGAGCCATCTGCGTATCGGTCACAGCCAGAGTGATATCACCAGCCTGCCGATAGGCCCCGCCGATGCGGACCTGATTATCGGCTGCGATCTGGTGGTGACCGCCAGCGAAAGCTCCATGCGCTCCATTCGCCCGAACCGCACCAAGTGCGTGGTCAACAGCGATCCGGTGGCCACCTCGGTGCTGCAGCTGATGCGTGACTTTGAACTGCCGACCCAGCCGCTGCTGGCCGGGTTAAAAAAAGCGTTGCAGGACGACCTCTGCAGCATCGACGCCACCAAGATCGCCAACGCCCTCACCGGTAACAGCATCGCCGCCAACATGTTCCTGGTCGGCTTTGCTTTCCAGAAGGGCTGGCTGCCCCTCAGCGAGGAAGCGATCCTGAAGGCGATCGAGATCAACAAGGTCTCCATCGAATTCAACCAGAACGCCTTCCGCCTGGGGCGTGTTGCAGCCCACGACATCAGCCGCATTCTGCCGCTGATCGCGAAACAGCTGGACGCCAGCAAGCCTGATGTGGCGGAAACCGCGGAGCAGGCGCTGCAGCGCCGTATCGATCACCTCACCGCTTACCAGAATGCCGCCTACGCCGCTCAGTATGTCGAACTGGTGGAACAGGTGCGCAAGGATGAACAGCGCAAGATGCCAGGTCGCACAGAGCTCTCCGATGCGGTGGTGCGCAACTACTTCAAGCTGATGGCCTACAAGGATGAGTACGAGGTAGCGCGCCTCTACACCGACGGCAAGTTCAGGGAACGTCTGGAACAGCAGTTCGAGGGCGACTTCAAACTGCGTTTCAACCTGGCGCCGCCGATCCTCAATCGTCGCGATCCGCAAACCGGTCATCTGCGTAAGCAGGAGTTCGGCCCCTGGGTGCTGAAGGCGTTCGGCCTGATGGCGAAGCTCAAAGGCCTGCGTGGCACCGCGTTCGATCCTTTCGGTTACACCGCCGAACGCCGTCAGGAGCGTCAGATGATCGCCGATTACCGGAAGACCATCACTGAACTGCTCGAGCAGATCACCGCCTCTAACTACGACCTCGCGGTAAAAATTGCCGAGCTGCCTGGTGGTATACGCGGCTATGGCCACGTCAAGGAAACCGCCATCAAACAGGCCGAGGGTCAGCGCAAGGTACTGCTGGCGGACTTCAAAAGCGCCCGTGAGGTGATCGCCTCGGACAAACAGGAACTGTTCTACGAAGCGACCTGATTGGCCGCGCAGCCGGACTCTTTAATCAAAGGGCCGGCAGCGCCTACCGCTATTTGCTGTCGTGTTATGTCAAGCGGATCGCAGATTCGGTCAAATCCCGCTGTCCGGGATTCCTTACCCTAAAACAAAATAAAAACAGGTGCCTTTGAGCGCCTATCAACCCGTAAAGGGGAGCTCGTTTCAATGAAGAAAACCCTGCTCGCATCAGTAATAGCCGCCCTGGCGGGCGCTGCGTCCCATAGCGTGATGGCAAACCCGACCCAGGTGTTCTGGGGCGATACTCATCTGCACACCGCCTATTCCGGCGATGCCTTCGCCATGGGTAACGAGTCGGTAGACCCCGATACCGCTTACCGTTTCGCCCGCGGCCTGCCGGTGATCCACCCCTACAACCGTACCCGTGTTCAGCTGAACCGGCCGCTGGATTTCCTGGTGGTGGCGGATCACGCCGAGTACATGGGGCTGATGCAACTGGTGCGCGATAAGAGCTCGCTGCTGGATGGAGCGGAGAACGGCCAGAACCTGATCAAACTTTGGGATACCAAGGGCTCCAAATCCGTTTACTACGATGCGGCCGGTGCGCTGGTGAAAGGCGCGCCCTACCAGGACCTGCTGACCAAGGCGATCCGTCAGCCGATCTGGGACAAGATCATCAAAGCGGCGGAAGAGAACAACAAGCCTGGCGAGTTCACCACCTTTATCGGCTGGGAATGGTCCTCCATGCCGGGCGGCGCCAACCTGCACCGTATCGTCTTCACCGACAAGGGCGGCGAGGTTGCCGAGAAGTTTCTGCCCTACTCTTCGGCGGACAGCGACCGTCCGGAGGATTTCTGGAACTGGCTCGATCAGACCTCCAGTGATACCGGTGCCGATTTCGTGGCGATTCCGCACAACTCCAATATCAGTAATGGCCTGATGTTCAACGACGTGGACAGCGATGGCCACCCGATCAGCGCCAGTTACGCCCGTACCCGCATGCGTTGGGAGCCGGTGGCGGAGGTCACCCAGATCAAGGGCGACTCCGAAACCCATCCAAGCGTATCGCCCGAAGATCCCTTCGCCGATTTCGAAACCTTCGAGCATGTGATGAACTTCGGTGCCGGCGATGAAGAAGCTGAGGTGGATCAGGTCAGTAACTACGCCCGTAGCGCCCTGAAACGGGGCCTGGAGATCGACGCCAAGGTCGGCGCCAACCCCTATAAATTCGGCATGGCCGGCTCTACCGACTCGCATACCGGCCTGACCACCGCATCCGAGCCCAACTTCTGGGGCAAGTTCGGCATCGACTCCATCCCCGAAAACCTGGATATGGAAACCACGCCGCACGCGGATGGCTGGAGCATGTCCGCAGCCGGCATGGTCGCGGTCTGGGCCGAGCAGAACACCCGCGAAGAGATCTTCGCCGCGTTCAAGCGTAAGGAGGTTTACGCCACCACCGGCCCGCGTATGCAGGTGCGTTTGTTTGGCGGCTTCGACTTCGCTGCTGAAGACGCGAGCAACAACGATCTGGCGGGCGTCGGTTACAGCAAGGGCGTGGCCATGGGCGGCGATCTGAGTAACGCGCCGGAAGGTAAGGCCCCCTCCTTCCTGATCCAGGCGGTCAAAGACCCGGATGGCGCCAACCTGGACCGGGTACAGCTGGTTAAGGGCTGGCTGGACGCCGAGGGCAAGAGCCACGAGCAGGTGTTCAATGTGGCGCTCTCCGATGAGCGCGAAGACCGCGGCGCAGACACCCAGCCGGTCGGTAACACCGTCAACCTGGAGACCGGCCACTACAGCAACAGCATCGGCGATACCGAGCTGGTGACCGTCTGGCAGGACCCGGATTTCGATGCCAGTCAGCGTGCCTTCTATTACCTGCGGGTGATGCAGATCCCCACGCCGCGCCACACCATGCTGGACGCCGTGGCGCTGGGACGCTCCCAGGATGAGGTGCACTTTCCGGCCACGATTCAGGAGCGCGCCTACTCCTCACCCATCTGGTACACGCCCTGAGGGATAGCCGTTGGTAAACAAAAGAGCAGCGGTCTGACCGCTGCTCTCTCATGGCTCTACTCTCACAAAATCATCACCGAGTCATCCAATGATAAAAACAACACTCTCGGTCCTCATCTCAGCCACGCTGCTCTCTTCCGTCGCCCAGGCCGAGGAGATCTCCTACTCGCCGATGGCAGGCAAGGATCATCCGCAGCAGGTGTTCTGGGGCGATACCCATCTGCACACCTCCTACTCCTTCGATGCCGCCATGATGGGCAACAAGGGTTTGGCACCGGCAGATGCCTACCGCTTCGCCCGTGGCGAGGAGATCCGCGCGCATAATGGCATGATCGCGAAACTGAACCGTCCGCTGGACTTCCTGATGGTGTCCGATCATGCCGAGTACCTTGGTCTGATCCCGATGGTATCCGCCGGCAACGAGGAGATCCTCAGCGACCCTGTCGGTGCGCGCTGGGCTGAGCTCTTAAATGGCGGGCCCGATGAGCAGCTCAAGGCGCTGCTCGAAATGAACATCGATATCGCTAAAAACCACAAAAGCATGGTCAACGCCTCAGTCGAACGTACCGCCTGGGATGAGATTACCCGCGCCGCGGACGAATACAACGATCCCGGCAAATTCACCGCGCTTATCGGTTACGAATGGACCACTATGCCCGGCGGCGACAATCTGCATCGGGTAGTGATGTTCGCCGACGACGCCAGCAAGGCCGGCCAGGTGATCCCCTTTTCCGCCTTCGACAGTGAAGACCCGGAAGATCTCTGGAACTATCTGCAGGCGTACGAGGAGAAAACCGGTGGTCGGGTGCTGGCAATTCCCCATAACGGCAACGTCAGCAATGGCCAGATGTTTGCGCTCACCGATCGCAAAGGCCAGCCGCTGACTCGTGCCTATGCCGAAACCCGCAGTCGCTGGGAGCCGGTGGCAGAGGTTACCCAGATCAAGGGCGATGGCGAGACCCATCCCAGGCTGTCTCCGGATGACGAGTTTGCCGACTTCGAGCGATGGGATAAGGGCAACCTCACCGCCACCGCGGTTAAAACCGACGCTATGCTGCCGTTCGAGTACGCCCGCTCGGCGCTGAAGCTCGGCCTGGAGCAGGAAGCAAAACTGGGCGTTAACCCGTTCAAGTTCGGCATGATCGGCAGTACCGATGCCCACACCAGCCTCTCCGCCGTTGAAGAGAACAACTTCTGGGGCAAGTTCAGCCTGTTTGAACCTAGCGCCAAACGCGGCGAGATCGCCGGCTATACCGTCGGTAAACAGGGCAAGGTGTATGGCCTGACCATCGATGAATCGGTGGCCTCCGGCTATGCCGCCGTCTGGGCCACGGAGAATACCCGCGAAGCTCTGTTCGATGCGATCAAACGCAAGGAAACCTACGCCACCACGGGCCCGCGCATCAGCGTGCGGTTTTTCGGCGGCTGGGATTTCGCCACCGACGAGGTGGATTACCCGGATTACGTCAGCCGCGGCTATGCCAAGGGTGTGCCGATGGGCGGTGATCTGACCCAGGCACCGACTGGGCAGGCTCCCTCCTTCATGGCGGCGGCCTCCCGCGATCCTGAAGGCGCAAACCTGGACCGGGTTCAGATCGTCAAAGGCTGGCATGACAGGAACGGCAGCCTGCAGGAAAAAGTGTTCGACATCGCCTGGAGCGATAACCGCGTTGCTGATGCCAGCGGCAAGCTGCCTGCGGTTGGCAGCACCGTTGATAGCGATGCCGCCACCTGGACCAACAGCATCGGCTCGGCGGAGCTGAGCAGCGTCTGGAGCGACCCGGAGTTCGATCCGTCTGAGCGTGCCTTCTACTACGTCCGAGTGCTGCAGATCCCCACGCCGCGCTGGACCGCTTACGACGAAAAGCACTTCGACACCCAACTGAACAGCGATATGCCGGGCGCCATTCAGGAGCGCGCCTACACCTCGCCCATCTGGTACACACCCAGCGCGGAGAACTGAGAGATGATAAGCAAACTGATCAGAGATCCTCTGGTCCACTTCAGCCTGATCGGTGCCGCGCTGTTCGGCGTCTATGAACAGCTCAAAGCACCGGAAGCAGCATCTGACCCGCACACCATCCTGGTTGATCGCGACGCCCTGCTGACCTTTATGCAGTACCGCTCAACGCGCTTTGAGCCAGAGCAGGCGAGCCAGCGCCTCGACAATATGCCCGAGCCTGAACGCGAGCAGCTGATCCACGATTTCGTGCGTGAAGAGGCGCTTTACCGCCAGGCAGAGGCGCTGGGTATGACCGAGAACGACTACATCATCCGTCGCCGTTCGGTGCAGAAACTGGAGTTTATCGCCCAGGGCGTGGCGGAACAGGTGGTCAGTGTCGAGCCTGATGCGGTACAGGCCTACTTCGATAGCCATACCCAGGACTATTACGAGGAACCTTCCTACACCTTCACCCATGTGTTCGTTAAACCTGATGCCAGCAGCGAAAGCGCTCCGGAGCGCGCCCAGAAGCTGCTGACAGAGCTGAACGATCAGCAGGTCGAATTCTCCTCCGCCACCGGTTTCGGCGATCGCTTCCTTTACAACCGCAACTACGTCGAGCGCACCCCGGAGTTTATCGCCAGCCACTTTGGCGAGGGCTTTCGCGCCCAGCTGGCGGAACTGACGGCAGACAGCGGTCGCTGGCAAGGGCCTGTGGTTTCCAACCACGGGCTGCACCTGGTGATGCTCAGCGAATACCGCCCGGGACGGCTGCCGGAGCTGGCCGAGGTGAGAAGCCGCGTGGAGCAGGATTTCCGCCTCTCCCAGGAGAAACAGAAGCAGGAATTGGCGATTCAGCAGATAGTGGAGCAGTACGATGTTGAATACCGTCTATAAGCTGCTTAGCTGCCTGTTGCTGATCCCCGCCACGCTGCTGCTGGCTGCAACCGCGCAGGCCCATGATGCCCGGCCGCTTTATGTGCAGGTCACCGAGTTGAATAAGCCAGCTCTTGAAAGTAAGAGTGCGGGCGCGCATCAGTACCTGCTGAAACTGCAGGTGCCTCCCTCGGTAGAATCGGGTAACCGCCCGTTTATTACCCTGCCGGACAACTGCAGCCACGAGCGCTTCGGCCTGGTAATTCAGTTGAGCTGCACCTCTTCACTGGCGGGAAAGACGCTGGAGATCCATTATCCGCAGTTCAACCCGTCGATCACCACGCTGATCCGCGCCAGCTTTAGCTCTGGCGCCAGCTATCAGACACTGCTGTCGCCCAGTGAAAACCGCTGGGAGATCCCCACCGAGCAGAGCACAGCTCAGGTGATCAGTGACTACACGGTACTGGGTGTCGAACACATCCTGATTGGCTGGGACCACCTGCTGTTCCTGTTCTGCCTGCTGCTGATCTCCGGCACCTTCAAGCGAACGCTGATCACCCTGTCCGGTTTTACCCTGTCCCACTCACTGACGCTGGTGATGACCACCCTGGGAGTGATTCAGCTGCCGATCGCGCCGGTCGAAGCGGTGATTGCACTGAGTATTCTGTTCCTGGCGGCAGAGGTGATGCGCGATCGCAGGCACACATTGGCCTGGCGATATCCAGTCGGGGTTTCGGTGCTGTTTGGCCTGATCCACGGCTTCGGTTTTGCCTCTGTGCTGCAGGATATCGGTCTGCCGCAGACGGAGCTGACCACCGCCCTGCTGTTCTTCAATATTGGTGTGGAGATTGGACAGGTGATGTTTGTCAGTGCGGTGATGCTGGTGCTGTTCCTGCTGCGGAGCTGGCGTCCGTTTCCGGACGGTAAATTCCAGCAGTTGATGCTTTACGGAACAGGTTCCCTGGCGGCGTTCTGGACCATCGAGCGGATCGCCGGGTTCTGATTCATCAGCCGCAGCAGCGGTGTAATCGACAGGTAACGAGAAGATGTCGACCCACAACAACCAGATGCTGGAAGCACGCAGCAGCGTACTGCTCGGTTTTACCGAGCATTGCCGCCGACACAGGATCAACCCGATGCAGATCCTTGCGCGGGAAAACCTGACCCCGGCGGTGACCCGGTCGCAGGATCTGCGTATCCCCTACCGCAGCTTTGTGCGGGTGCTGGACCATGCCGCGGCGGAATCCCCCTACCCGCTGTTCGCGCTGACCCTGTCGCTGCGTCACGGCATAGAAGCGCTGGGTGCGTTGGGGTTGATGGCCTGTCAGTGCGACACGCTGCGCGACAGCCTGGAGATGGTGCGTAAATACGTGCACTACCATGCCCAGGGGGTGGAGCTGGAGCTGACGGAACAGAACGGTGTAGCGCGGCTCAGTTACAACGTCAGAATGGCCGAAAAGATCGATCTGACCCAGCTGATGGAGGTGGGCATAGGTCGTATCTTCAGCGTGCTCAAAACCCTGGCGCCGCCCGGCATGAGCCTTACCGGTGTAAGCTTTCGCCACGCCCCTACAGCGCCGATCGATGCCTACACCCGCGAGCTGGGGCTGGAGCCCAGGTTCAGAGCCGGGGTCAATGCGGTCAGCTTTCCTGCTTCATTTTTGCCGCTACCGCCGTCACCGGCGCCGGAACGGCTGCGGCACTACTTTGAATCCTTTCTGCGGCAGAATCCCCAGGAACATCTGTTGCCGCTAAAACAGCAGGTGATTAAGCTGATCCATGAAATGATCCCCACCGGCGAAGTCTCCGCCGACGCGGTAGCGAAGCTGATGAATATGCATACCCGCAGTCTGCAGCGCCAGCTCAAGCTGACCGGTACCGATTTCAGAACCCTGCTGGAAGAGGTGCGCTACCAACTGGCACAGGATGCACTGAGAAACGCCGAACAACCGCTGACCGAGGTGGCCCTGCAACTGGGCTACTCGGAACTGAGCGCGTTCTCGCGGGCGTTCAAGCGCTGGAGCGGCGTATCACCGCAGAAATGGCGGGCAACCTCAGGTTAGAAGCTTTGTCGATTAGCGATAAGGAGGCGCGGCATGGCTCAGGTAAAAGCTGAGCCGCCGCTGATCTCCTGCACAACGGGCTTAGATTAACCCGGGCCTAAAATGTACCCCGGGAGAGTTCCTCCCTGAGGATCGCAGCGCCCTTGCACAGGGCTTCAAGCTTGCCCCGGGCTACGCTGTTGGGCAGCGGTGCCATGCCGCAGTTGGTGCTCGGGTACAATTTATCGGCATCGACAAATTTCAGCGCACGTCGAAGCGTCTCAGCGACCTCTTCCGGCGTTTCGATCTGATGATTGGCCACATCGATAGCGCCGACCATCACTTTTTTGCCACGGATCAGTTCGATCAGATCCATGGGCACACGCGAGTTATGGCACTCCAGTGAGATCAGATCGATAGACGACTGCTGCAGCTTTGGAAATATTTCCTCGTATTGCCGCCATTCCGAGCCGAGGGTCTTTTTCCAGTCGGTGTTGGCTTTTATCCCATAGCCGTAACAGATATGTACGGCCGTTTCGCACTTCAGCCCCTCGACGGCCTTCTCCAGCGCAGCAATACCCCAGTCATTTACCTCATCAAAGAAGACGTTAAACGCCGGCTCATCAAACTGAATGATATCGACGCCTGCGGCCTCCAGCTCTTTTGCCTCCTGGTTAAGAACTTTGGCAAATTCCCAGGCGAGTTTTTCACGGGATTTGTAGTGGGCATCATAGAGCGTATCGACCATTGTCATCGGGCCAGGCAGCGCCCACTTGATCGGTTTGTCGGTCTGCTGGCGCAGGAACCTGGCATCGTCGACAAACACCGGTTTTTGACGCGCGATCGCACCGTTAACCACGGGTACGCTGGCGTCATAACGATCACGTATCTTCACCGTGCGGCGGTTTTCGAAATCGACGCCGCTCAGGTGCTCAATAAACGTGGTTACAAAGTGCTGGCGTGTCGTTTCGCCATCACTGACGATATCAATGCCAGCCCGGTCCTGATCCATCAAGGCCAGGCGCAGAGCATCCTGTTTGCCCGCTACAAGCTCATCAGCTTCCAGTTTCCAGGGTGACCAGAGTTTCTCCGGTTCTGCGAGCCACAGGGGTTTCGGCAGACTGCCGGCGGTTGAGGTCGGTAGTAATGTTTTCATGTTCAAATCCCGGATCAGATGCGTGATGAAGCGCAGTTTGCGGACCACTGCTGAAGAATCGGCTGGTAAGGCTCGATGAAGTGCTCTTTGGCAAACCTGCCCTGTTGAACCGCCAGATGGTTACGTTCTACGCGATCGTAGTTAATCAGGGTGAGCGAGTAGTCCGAGTGTTTTAAGCTCGGCTTGTAGCACTTACCTGCCGCCGCATTCGCGTTGTAAATTTCCGGGCGATAGATTTTCTGGAACGTCTCCATGGTACTGATCGTGCTGATCAGCTCGAGATTGGTGTAATCGTTGAGCAGATCCCCAAAGAAGTAGAAAGCAAGCGGCGCGACGCTGTTTGGCGGCATGAAGTAGCGCACCTGCAGACCCATTTTCTTAAAGTAGCTCTCGGTCAATGAGGACTCGTTGGGCAGGTACTCGTTGCCTAACACCGGGTGCTGGTTGTCGGTCTGTACGTACGTCTTGTTCTCGGAAACGCTCAAACAGATCACCGGCGGCTTATCGAAACTGTTTTTGTAACTTTCCGATTCAATGAAGTGTTTAAAAATCTTGCCGTGCAGATCGCCAAATTCATCGGGGATCGTAAAGTTCGGCTGATCCTTGTTGTGATCCCGTAGAAGAACGCTGAAGTCATAATCACGAACGTAGGATGAGAAGTTGTTACCGACAACGCCCTCGATGGTTTCACCCGTTTTATGATCAACGATATCGGTTTTTAACATCTCCAGCGTCGGGAATGTCTGTCCATCGCCGGCCACATCGATGTCCACGGAGACGATATCGAGTACCACGGAATAGCGCTTGCCGTCAGCGTTGTCCCAGTTCGCCAGGGCATTAAAGCGGCTGTCGATCATCTGCAACGCATTGCGCAAGTTCTCCTCGCGGCTCTCACCACGCGCCAGGTTGGCGAAGTTGGTGGTCAGGCGTGTGTCGTCCGACGGTTGGTAGTTCTCATCAAAACGGGTTTTCTTAACCGTGAAGGCAAAATCCCTGCTCATTTCACTTACTCCCTCTACTGCTTCGATAGACTCGGTTTGATTGCTGATTGGCTGAGCAATCGATCTGTGAGGGACTTTATACGCTCGATTTAATGTGAATGAAATTAATGATATTTCACTTCGATGTGAATTTAATTAATTCACACTTGTAGGTGAGTGACAGGAACGCGGTGACATCCTGCTCAGCTACCACCTCAGGATGACCGAGAAGATCGCTCTAACGCGGCAGGACTGGCACGTAACCACATTTGGTACCTCCTTGGAGTCCCTGCGCCCGCAAACGGATAAGGACTCGAAACAGCTAATTGGCAGATGGGCAGCAGTAATTGGCTGACATCCCAAAGGGGTTGGTTGAGTCAATGAATAACCAGGCACAAGGCAGAGGCGTCGGATCGAGATGGCCCTACCTGAGAGAAAAAGATGGACCCGGAGAGTCGACAACCGCTGTGCTGCGTATGTCGAAAGGGAATTCAAGATGGGGCTTGCAGGCCTAAGCCGCTCCCCGCTTTTTTTAGGGAGCACTCCGATCAAAATCACTTATTCACTATAGGACGTCCAGACGTGGACTCCTGTTCTCAACCCGTCATCGCTTTCGCGATCAATGATCATCATATTACCCGTGAGCTTTTCTGACAGAGAGAACTTCCAGGCACTAACCGTCGTGAGTCCCTGCGGTAGTTATCGGAGATTAATGCCTGGATGTAGGTGCAGCATGTAGCTTACAGAGTTCGTTATTGACTGGATTGGTACCAAAAAACTGAGGTGGCAGGAAAGGGTAAAAGCGTGAAAAAGGATCAAGCGAGGACTATTGCGTGATGGCTCAGAAAAATTACGTCGGCCTTCTATTAAATAAATAAAATAAAGCTATCACTGGTCTGGTAATGAGCGTACTATGAATTTGCTTGATAGTAAGACCTGCATTTATGCCCCTTTTCGAAGTCCTGCCTAATCGTATGTGCCTCGTTCTGTTTTCATAAGTCCTTGTATTATTTAGAGCATCATTCGAACAGATGCAGAATTTTTCTGCAGTGTTCAAACATTTTTGAACGAGAGTACTATTATGTCTACTGCTACTGGCACCGTTAAATGGTTCAACGAGTCTAAAGGCTTCGGCTTTATCACACAAAATAACGGTGGTCCGGACGTTTTCGCCCATTTCAGCGCGATTACGGGTTCAGGCTTCAAAAACCTTACTGAAGGCCAAGAAGTTCAGTTTTCTGTTACTCAGGGCCAAAAAGGTCCTCAGGCTGAAAACATAACCGCGATCTAAACATCGAGTTTAGTAAGTGATTTAAAACGGACTCTCGGGGTCCGTTTTTTGTTGCTTTTTTAAGGGGAGTTAAAAAGATTTTTTCTTTTAATAAACAATCAATTTGAATTCCGGTGCCCTTCAGTCCTTCAGCCCTACCACTACATACCGCATTATTTTTTCACTCACCAGATTCCTTTTTTGGCGATATGCTTTTAGCAGTGCACCCTTTAACACGGATTTTTTGTTGTTACTCCGTTTCGGCTCCTACTGCCGCGAAGCGATGATTTCCTCTAAAAAGCCCGCCGTTACCTGGGTTGAGCAACCTTTTCGATCTAGGGACGACCGCCCCTCTTTGCCGGAACCCGACCTTTAGCATTAACGGTATTTCCGGAGCTTCTTCAACCACGCTTACCCGCATCCGGTGGCTTTTTGGCTCTTATCACCTTTTCGATGGTCTCGTGCGAAAGCGCACATCAGTGTTGAGTTCACCTGCGTTCAAACGGTCAAGCTATTTGACAGAATGCGAACCCGGATTGACATTTTATGACAGGCGTTTGGCTGAAAATGATACCAAATCAGCAGTTCTGCATTGATTATGAAAGGTTTTGTGCCATTTTGTAGCGATTCGACGCCATTTGACAATTTGCGGCACGGGATTAATCTGAGCGCCATAAAGATAAAAATAAATTAGATGGTGCTAAAAATGGGTAGTGTAACCTCCAGCTCGAAGGTTAAGAGCAGCGCGCTCATGGGCTTTCAGGCCCTGTGTCGGAGCCGTCATATCAACCCGGTTGAAATGCTCGCCGCCGAAGGGCTGTCGAGTACCGTTCTTCGTATCCCCGATCTGATGATCGCCTATGACAGCCTCGCCCACGTCCTGAACCATACGGCCGATGTGGCGGACTACCCTCTCTTTGGACTGGAGATGTCCAAATACCAGGGGCTGAAAACCTTTGGACCTCTGGGGTTGCTTGCCTCGCAAAGCGCTACCGTCGCCGGTAGTCTTGAGATCATCGAGAAGTATTTCCACTTCCACGCCTCCGGCGTCATCATGAACCTGGTGCCGCATGGCAAAGAGATGCACTTCTGCCTGGATATCATGATCGATCCGTCGATCAGCCAGGAACAGCTGCTGGAGATGAGCCTGGTGCTGGGTTACAACGTGCTTTGCGAGCTCTCGCCGGAGTTTGCAAGCCAGACCAGCATCCACTTCCGTCACCCCGCCCTGGCCGAGCCCGAGGAGTACAGCGCCATCACCCGAGCGAAGCTCTGCTTCGGTCAGGAGCGCGATGCACTGGTGTTCCCGGCGCGTCTGCTCGAGCAGAAGCCCAGCCCCGCCTCCGATGAGGTAAAAAACTATCTGGAAGCCTTCCTTGAGCGGGAATCCCAGGGGCATGAGCAGCCGCTGCAGCACAAGGTCTCGAAACTGATCTACGAACTGATCCCCACCGGCGAAGCAACGCTGACCACCATTGCCCCGATGCTCGGGATGAACATGCGCACCCTGCAACGTGAGCTGCGCCAGCAGGGCACCGAGTTTCGTACCCTGCTGGACGACGTGCGTTTCGAGATCGCCCGCACAGCGCTGGAACAGAACCACTCCATCACCGATGTGGCGCTGAACCTGGGTTACTCGGAGCTAAGCGCCTTTTCACGGGCATTCAAGCGCTGGTCGGGTGTGCCGCCGCAGCGCTGGCGTCATAACGATCACGCTCCCCGCATGATGCACTGACCCACTGTACGGGCAGTCGTGCTTTCGCACCCTGCCCGCTCTCTTCTTTCACGTTCCCTCCTTTCACGTTTTTTTCGTTCACCTTCCCTTCTTCCAAATAAGTCACAAAATGCCGAATCGCTGTCGCGGTTGGTCAAGCCGGTTTGGTCCCAGCTCTCTATTTTCTCAGTCTGAGTCCAGCAGATTCTGTCTTCGGCTAATGAGTAGGCTCATGAGCTTGGGAAGGCAGCAGAATAAATAGAAATGGATCGAAATAATGACTACACAACTGATTGAATCACTGACGGAGATTGTCGGCAGCAAGGGCATCCTGACCGGCGAAGATGTATCCCAGCGTCCGGATGGCTGGATGAACGCTCCTCAGTGCAAGGCGAAGGCGATTATCCGTCCCGCCAATACCGACGAACTGTCTGCGGTGATGAAACTCTGTCATCAGAATGACCAGACCGTGACTACCCACGGCGGCATGACCGGGCTGGTGGGCGGTGCCATCACCTCTGAGCAGGATATCGTCGTATCGCTGGAGCGGATGCGCAATATCGTTGAGATCGACACCCAGAACCGCACCCTCACCACCGAAGCCGGCGTTACCCTGCAGACCATTCAAGAGGCCGCGGAAGCCGACGACCTGTTCTACCCAGTGGACCTGGGTGCCCGAGGCAGCGCGACGATTGGCGGTAATATCGTCACCAACGCAGGCGGTAACCGGGTGCTGCGTTACGGTATGACGCGGGACTCAGTGCTCGGGCTTGAGGCGGTGCTGGCCGACGGTACCGTGATCTCCTCGATGTCGAAGGTGATCAAGAACAATACCGGTTATGACCTGCGCCAGCTGTTCATTGGCAGCGAAGGCACCCTGGGTATCGTTACTCGTGCGGTGCTGCGTTTGCGTCCCAAGCCCCGTGGAGAAGCCACGGCGCTGGTGGCGGTTGAACGCTTCAGCGATCTCAGCAAACTTCTGAGCCTTGCCGAAGGCGGCCTGAGCGGTGGCCTCAGCTCCTTTGAAGTGATGTGGAACGATTTCTACTCGCTGGTGACCAGCTTTGAACGCCACAAGGCGCCGCTGGACGCGAACTCACCGTTTTACGTGATCCTGGAAACCCAGGGAAAAAGCGATGAAGCGGAACAGGCGCGCCTTGAGGAGCTGCTGGGCGAAGCCCTGGAACAGGAACTGATTAGCGACGCTATCCTGACCCAGTCGGTCAGCGAGCGTGACAAGATCTGGGCGATCCGCGATGACATCGAGGCGCTGTTCAGCCTGTCACCTATCCACGGCTTCGATATCAGCCTGCCGATCCCGGCGATGGAAGGCTACCTGGAGAACTTGCGGACAGATCTGCTAGCCCGCTGGCCTGAAAGCCGGATGATCGTGTTCGGCCACCTGGGCGATGGCAACCTGCACGTGATTATCGGCAAGGTCTCCTACGACGAGAAGCACGAGCTGGACGAAACGGTCTACCGGGGCCTTGCGCCGCTGGGCGGCTCGATCTCCGCCGAGCACTGCATCGGCCACGAGAAAAAGCCCTACCTGCATCACAGCCGCTCGGAAGCGGAGCTCGCCCTGATGCGCACCATCAAGCAGGCGCTGGACCCGAAAATGCTGCTTAACCGCGGCAAGATCTTCGATTGAGCGCCAGACCTTTCCACAAATCTTTCCCTTCGAAGAGCGGCCTCGGCTGCTCTTACTTTATGCCTATACAAAGGCACACTAGAGCGGGATCGGTCATTGCTACCTGACCGCAGCATTATTCCGTCCCCTTCGGCGCAGCCGAGCATCGCAGGCTGAAAGAGAAGAAAGGGACAGGCTGTTTGAGCGACGCAGGAGCGAGTTTCCTGTCCCGCTCTTTCAGACGAGAAGCACAGGGCAGTCGGCGCAGCCGGCCAAGCCGTAGGGGCGGTTTGGGATTGATAAGGGACTTGTCCGCACAAGTCCCTTGTCTCGCCAGCAGGCGAAACCTGCCTCGAAAAGCACACAAGTCTAAATGGTTGCGACAACATGAGGCGGGATTGGTAAGGCTTCCTGAGGCCTACCTTTCTTCCCTGTCGTTTTGTGTCAACAGCAAGACACCTATTGTCAAGATCGCCAACCGGCTGCCACCTAGCATGTGAGTCAGAAAATTGCTCAAAGGCCCGATGCGCCGACAGCGCCTGCGATGCGGCTCCACTTGAGCAACGACCTCGTCGCGACAGCTCCTTCTGTCTCAACGATCCAGCTACTTAGACCATAACTAAAACAAGGCTAAGAACGATGGGTAACAACTCGACACTACCGTCGGCCACGCGCCGGCTGTTCCTGCAGCGTTCGCTGTTGGCACTGGGAGCCCTGGCAGCCGCGCCGGCGATCAGTACGGCCGCCTTCGCCGATACCTCTACTGGCGATGCGCCGGTCCTCAAGCTTCTGAACGCTGAAGACTACCGCATCCTTTCCGTGGTGACCGATACCCTTATTCCGCGTGATGGCGCCTTCCCGCTGGGTGCACTGGATGTGGACCTGGCCGCCCGCATCGATACCTACCTGGAGCCGGAAGATACCGAACTGCTGCAGGGGCTGCGTGGCGCGCTGATGTTCCTTGAGCACCTGGCGCCGCGGCTGATCGGGGTCGATGGCCCGTTTAGCGCCATGCCCCAGGAACAGCGCGAATCCCTGTTGTTGACCCTGCGTGATGCCGGTGGCGATGCCACCGCGGTGTTCGCCGCCCTGCGCGGAATCAGCATGTTTTATTTCTATACCGACGAGCAGGCCTGGCCGCAGTTCAACTACGACGGCCCGCTGGTCAAGCGCGGCAAGCCGGTCTATCCGCAGGTGAGGGATTGAGATGATTATTCAAGGTCACGAGATATTTTCCCCGCTCAAGCTGAAGACCCACTCCGTGGTTGTCGGCTCCGGCGCGGGTGGCGGTGTGGCGGCCTACCATATGGCGTCTGCCGGTCTGGATACGGTTGTCCTGGAAGAAGGTGGCTACTTTCAGGCCAAGGACTTCAACCAGCGTGAAGAGGACATGATGCCGGCGCTCTACCGCAGCGCCGGTCGCCAGATGACCACCGATGGTCTGATCTACGTCTGGCAGGGTTCCACCTTTGGCGGTTCCACCGTGATCAACACCGCCGACGCTACGCCCATCGAAGCGGAAGTGCTGCACCACTGGCAGCAGAAGTTCGGCCTTAACGAACTTACCGAAGATAACCTGGCGGCCTCCTACGAGCGCGTTTACAAAACGCTGAACGTACATCGCCTTGAGGAGAAGATCCTCAACCGCAACAACAAGGTGCTGCTGGAGACCGCCAACCGCTTGGGTTACAAAGCTGGCGTGTTCAACTCCAACCGCAAGGGATGTATCGGCAGCGGTTACTGTTTCCAGGGCTGCGCCTACGACGCCAAACAGGGCACCAACCTCACCTACCTGCCGATGGCCTCCGATCTGGGTGCGCGCATCTACACCGATGTGCGCGTTGACCGAATCGAACCGATCTCCGATAACCGTTACCGCATCCACGCCAGCGTGGTTGAACGCGGTACGCGTCGTTTCCGCCACCCGGTAGAGATCGACTGCGAGCGCATCATTATGGCGGCGGGTACGGTGCATACCCCGGCGATCCTAAAGCGCTCAGGGCTCGACAAGGGTCTGCCGCAGCTCGGCAAGAATATCTCGCTGCAGCCGCAGATCGGACTCTCCGCCACCTTCCCCGATGAAGACAAGATGACCTCCTGGCGTGGCGCGCCCCAGTCGATCTACATGAGTGAGTTCGATGACAACCACGCCGAACATGGTCTGGGTGGCTTTCGCATGGAAGGTGTCGGTGGCATGGCCGGTGTCTTCGCCCAGTTCTCCAATAAGATCGGCCTGGATCACAAGCGGATGATGGAGCAGTTCCCCAGCACCCATTACTCCGCCCTGCTGGTGCCAGATCAGCCCAGTGGCTCACTCGACTGGGAATGGGCGGCGGATGGCAGCGTCAAGCCGAAGATCCAGTACAGCCTTACCGCCGAGTGGAAACAGCGGTTCAAGCGTGGTTTTAAAACCGCCGCCGAGTTCCTGTTTGAAGCCGGCGCCAAAGAGATCAACTGCAACAGCCCGGTGTTCGGCTCGATCACCAGCCCCGATCAGCTCTCTCGCGTTGATGACTTCCCGCTGGAGCCTGGCCTGGTCGCGCTCACCTCTGCCCATGTTCAGGGCAGCTGCCGTATCGGTGTGAACGCCGATCAGGGCGTGGTGGACCAGAACCTGAAGCTGCACAACCTGGACAACATCTACGTGGTCGACGGTTCGGTGATGCCGACCACCGCCTCCACCCACACGATGATTCCAATCATGGTGATGGCAGACCGGGCGATGCACAAGCTGGCCCAGGGCGCCTGATCGCTACCTCGATAAATAGAATAAAAAGGAACATCTTATGCTGAACGATACGACCCGCCAGTCGATCGCCGACAAGATCCATAGCTGCTTCAAAAGCTGCGAGCAGATTGGACTACTGACCAAAGCCTATCCCGAGATGCAGATGGAAGACTCCTACCGCATCCAGGAAAAGGTGGTGCAGAAGTTCGTCGATGAGGGCCGCCGGATCAAGGGCTACAAGATCGGCCTCACCTCCAAGGCGATGCAGGAGATGATCGGCGCCACCGAGCCGGACTACAGCGCCATTCTCGATGACATGTTTGTTAATGAGGGCGCTGCACTGCTGCGGGATGACTTTGCCATGCCGATGGTGGAGGTCGAGATCGCCTTCGTGATCAAAAAGCGTCTTCAAGGCCCCTACGTTAACGCCGCCGAAGTGATTCAGGCCACCGACTTTATCCTGCCCTCCATCGAGGTGGTCGACTTCCGCGTCGCACCGGAGCCCGGCATCAACGTGGTCGACACCATCGCCGACCTGGCCGCTATCGGCAAGGTCGCCCTCGGCGGGAACCCGGTGCGCCTCGAAGATATCGACGTGCGCAATATCAACGCCGAACTGATCATCAACGACGAAGTGCGCGAGTCCGGAAACTCTGCCGCCGTGCTCGGCAACCCGGTGACCGCCGTAGCCTGGCTGGTGAACAAGCTCTCTGAGTTTGGCGTGGCCTTTGAACCGGGCGACGTGATCTTTTCCGGTTCCTGCACCCGCGCCCTGCCGGTTCATCCCGGTGACAAGGTGACCGCCCGTTTCGACAACGGACTGGGTGACGTAAAACTGAGCTTTGAGTGAGAGGCCTACATGTCTAACTATCGTTCCAAGACCACTACCGAAGGACGCCAGGCCGCAGGCGCCCGAGCACTCTGGCGCGCCACCGGCGTATGCGATGGCGATTTCGGCAAGCCGATCATCGCCGTGGCCAACTCCTTCACCCAGTTCGTGCCCGGCCATGTGCACCTGAAAGATATCGGCCAGCTGGTGGCGCGTGAGATCGAGAACGCCGGCGGCATCGCCAAGGAGTTCAACAGCATCGCCGTGGATGACGGTATCGCCCAGGGTCACGACGGCATGCTCTACAGCCTGCCCTCTAGGGAGATCATCGCCGACTCGGTCGAATACATGGTCAACGCGCACTGCGCCGATGCGCTTATCTGTATCTCCAACTGCGACAAGATCACCCCGGGAATGCTGATGGCCGCCATGCGCCTGAATATCCCCACCATCTTCGTCTCCGGCGGGCCGATGGAAGCCGGTCGCGTACAGCTGGCGGAGCAGGTGCTGCGTATCGATCCGATCGATGCCTATGTGGCGGGCTTCAAAAAGGATATGCCGGCCGAAAAAGCGCTGGAGATGGAGCAGAACGCCTGCCCCACCTGCGGTTCCTGCTCCGGCATGTTTACCGCCAACTCCATGAACTGCCTGAACGAAGCGCTGGGCCTGGCGCTGCCGGGTAACGGCAGCATGCTGGCGACCCATGCGGATCGTCGTGAGCTGTTCCTGCAGGCCAGCCGTCGCATCGTTGAGATTACCAAGCGGCACTACGAACAGAACGACGATTCGGTACTTCCACGCAATATCGCCAACCGCGCCGCCTTCCATAATGCCATGACCATGGATATCGCCATGGGCGGCTCCACCAACACCATTCTGCATCTGCTGGCAGCGGCCCAGGAGGGCGAGATCGACTTCACCCTGGCCGATATCGACCGCCTCTCCCGCGAAGTGCCGCACCTGTGCAAGGTATCTCCGGCAACGGCGGACTACTACATGGAAGATGTGCACCGCGCCGGTGGCGTGTTTGGCATCCTCGGTGAGCTGGACCGCGCCAAGCTGCTGAGCACCCAGGTCAGCACCGTGCATAGCGCCACTTTGGCTGAAGCGCTGGATAAGTGGGATATCTGCCGTACCGACGATGAAGAGGTTCACACCTTCTTCCGCGCTGGCCCCGCCGGCATCCGCACCACCGAGGCGTTCAGCCAGGATTGCCGCTGGGACAGCCTCGATGCAGACCGTGAAAACGGCTGTATTCGCAGCCTGGACAACGCCTTCAGCACCGAAGGTGGCCTGGCGGTACTGTTCGGCAACCTGGCGGAAGATGGCTGCATCGTTAAAACCGCCAGCGTGCCCGAGCATCAGCTGGTGTTTGAGGGCGTAGCGCGGGTATTCGATGACCAGGATGCGGCGCTCGCTGCGCTGAGCGCAGATGAAGTCAAACCGGGCAGCTGCGTCATCATCCGTTACGAAGGGCCCAAGGGCGGACCGGGTATGCAGGAGATGCTGATGCCCACCAGCCTGCTGAAGGCCAAGGGGCTGGCCACATCCTGCGCCCTGCTCACCGATGGACGTTTCTCCGGTGCGACCTCAGGCCTTTCCATCGGCCACACCTCGCCGGAAGCGGCCAGTGGCGGCAACATCGCCCTGGTGCAGGATGGCGACATCATCAAGCTGAACATCCCGGCGCGCAGCATCGATGTGGCGATCTCCGATGAAGAGCTCAACGAGCGTCGCGCGCAGATGGAAGCCAAGGGGCTGAAAGCCTGGAAACCTGAAGGCCCGCGTAAGCGCCGCGTCAGCCTGGCGCTCAAGGCCTACGGCATGCTGGCCAGCAGTGCCGACAAGGGCGGCGTGCGTAACCGCGAACTGATCGAAAAATATTTCGGTTAAGCCGCACTGCCAGGGCCGATTCACCCTAGTGGCCGGCCCTGTGTACCTTCTTCCTCATTTTTAGTTTTCCGAGAGTACATCCCATGCTTAATCTTGCACTGAAGAAATGGCGCGCCAAGGAAGCCAGCCTCGGTGTCTGGTCGAACCTGCCCGATATCCATATGGCCGAGATGCTGAGCCGCATGGATGTAGACTGGATCTGCTTCGATCTGCAGCACGGCCTGATGGACTACAGCGATCTGACCCGCCTGCTGCCCGCGATCACCGGCGTTGATACCACCCCGCTGGTGCGCGTTGCAGCGAATCAGCCGGACCAGATCGGCAAGGCGCTGGATGTCGGCGCCCAGGGCGTGATCGTACCGATGGTGAACACCGCCGAAGATGCGCGGCGTGCCGTGTCTGCCTGCCGCTATCCGCCGATGGGCACCCGCTCCTGCGGCCCGATGCGCGATGCGATGCTCGAGGGTATGAACTACCTGGCCACCGCCAACGGCCAGGTCGCCTGCCTGGTGATGATCGAAACCGAAGAGGGTCTTCGCAACCTGGAAGAGATCGCCGCCGTTGAAGGCGTGGATGGCCTGTTCGTTGGCCCCATGGATCTCTGCTACGGCCTGGGTCTGGCGCCGGGCAGCTTTACCGATCCGGCGTTTGTTTCCGCTATCGCCGATATCCTCAAGGCGTGCGAAACCAATAATCTGGCCAGTGGCATGTTTGGCTACAACGCCGAGATGGCAGCCAACTCGATCAAGAACGGCTTCGATTTCGCGTCAATCGGCACCGATATCAGCTTTATCCGCGCCGGCGCCACCCAGGCGCTGCAAACCGCCAAGGGCGATGACGCAGAGAACGCCCCCACCGCTCGCGGCGGATACTGATCGATTCGCTGGCGGTTACTGCACAACCTCAAAAGCCATGACTCTCAGAGCATGGCTTTTTTATTGTCGTCGCATAGATGGCTCAAAAATCTTAAGAGAGTCTGAGCCAAACAATGGATCTCTTTGGCTCAGGGAAATCGGCATAGCCGATCAAGCTGTGGATTCGTGCATACAGCGATGGCTAAAGTCAGAAGGCAGAGGTCAGGAAAAAAATGGGGCCGGATGGCCCCAAAGGTAGGAGCTGGGCTGGCTGTTAAACAGCCAAATGGTGCAAGTGCTGGAGCTTCATTCGTAGTGCGATGGCCTTAACCGTGCAGATCGCGATAAGGCTGATCGCCCATCTCTTCGATCAGGGCATTACCCTGGCGCTCTACCTCGGCAAACGCCTGGCGCAGGCCGTCTGCCGTGACTTCCACCGCCATATTGCCGATAAACGGGAACGCCAGTGTGGCTTCGATCAGGGTATTGACCGCCGCTTCATCGCTCAGCGACATTCCCAGCTGGGCGAAGTTGATCGGCAGGCCGACCTGGGCGAATAGACGGCCACAGCGCTGGGCTTCCGCCTGATCCTGTTCCAGCATCAGCTGGGTCAGGGTGCCGATCGCCACCATCTCACCGTGCAGGTAGTTGTGGTCCACCTCTGGCAACAGCGTGAGCGCCTGGGCCAGAGCGTGGGCGCCGGCGACACCGGTGCACTCAAAGCCTGCACCGCTCAGCAGCGTGTTGGCCTCAACCACATGTTCTACCGCAGCATTGAGCTGACCGGCTTTAACCGCTTCCAGCGCATCCACGCCATGGGCGTAAAGGATATCGGCGCAGGTTTGGGATAACGCGACACCGGCCAGCGTCGGGCGATCACCGTAGGGCGACATCCCCGCCGGATTGGTATGACAGGCGCGAGCCTCGTACCAGGTCGACATGGCATCACCCATACCGGCGACGAGAAAACGTACAGGCGCTTTCGCTACGATCGCGGTATCCACCATCACCAGCGCCGGATTCTGGGCGAACACCTCGTAGGTTTCGGTGGCGCCTTCCGGGGTGTAGATCACGGACAGTGCAGAGCACGGCGCATCGTTGGATGCCAGCGTCGGCATGATCACCACCGGCACTTCCAGGCGTTCGGCGATGCATTTGCCGGCATCCAGGGTTTTACCGCCGCCGAGGGCGATCAGCGCATCCAGTTGGCCCTGCTCACGCAGTTCCGCCGTGCGGGCCTCGATCTCCTGAAAAGAGCATTCTCCACCAAAGGTGGTGACGCGGGCGTCGATGCCTTTCTTGTCGAGGGCTGCGAGCAGACGTGCGCACTCGCCTTTCTGGCTGCGCGGCGTGCAGAGCACGGCACAGCGCTTAACTTTAAGCGGCGCCAGATAGTCGGCACTGCGCTCGATCAGGCCGGGGGCCTGAACATAGCGCGGTGTGGTACGAAATACCTGTGCGGTTTGGCGTTCGGACATGAAAAGTTCGGACATAAAAGCTCTCCTGTTCTAATGCGCCTGTTCTAATGCGCCGGATCGACCGGCCTAACGTCGGACGATGGGCTGTTTGAGGGCCATAACAACGGGCGCGGGAGCCATTAATGGAAGGAATAGGCCCCGACATTCGCCAGGGCCTTTCTGGGCAGATTAGAGGCGGAACTTGAACACCAGCTTCATCAGCTTCTCGTAGCGCGCGCCGTAAGGCGGTGCCAGCATCAGGATGCCGGACTTTTTCGCCTGCTGGAAAACCGGACGGATCTTGGAGAACTCAAGGAAGCCCTCGCGGCCGTGGTAATGGCCCATACCGCTGTTACCCACGCCGCCAAACGGCATATCGTGCTGGGCTGCGTGCAGCAGGGTGTCGTTGATGCAGGCGCCGCCAGACAGGGTGTTATAGAGCACCTTCTCCTGGGTCTGCTTGTTATTGCTGAACAGGTAGAGGCCCAGCGGGCGCTCACCGGCGTTGATGTACTTGATCACCTCGTCCAGGCTGTCGTACAGCTTGATCGGCAGCAGCGGGCCGAAGATCTCGTCACGCATGATCAGCATCTCTTCGCTGACATCCAGCACCGCGGTGGGCGGGTACTTGCGGTCCCTGGCGTTGGGCTCGCCTTTGGAAACCAGACGTACCGCCTTGGCGCCCTTCTGCGTCGCATCTTCAACGGTCTGCACGATGCGCTCGAAGGAGCGGTCATCGATGATCGAGGTAAAGTCGCGGGAATCTGCACTGCCATAGCGCTCGTTCACCACTGCCTGGGCGTAGCCGAGAAACTCCTGCGCCTTGCCGCGCGGCAGGAACAGGTAATCCGGCGCGGTACAGGTCTGGCCGCTGTTGATGCACTTGCCCCAGAGAATACGCTCGGCGGCGGTGCGCAGATCGTAGTCGGGCGCGATGATGGTCGGTGACTTGCCGCCCAGCTCCAGGGTAACCGGCGTCAGGTACTTGGACGCGGTTTCCATTACGGTTTTACCGGTGGCCGGAGAGCCGGTGAAGACAAAGTGGTCCCAGGGACGGTCGGTAAATTCGCTGGCACGCACGCCGGGGATAACGGCGAACTGCTCGTCGCTGAATTCAGCCGATACCAGCTTGTCCAGCAGGCGGCAGAGGTTCTGCGAGTTGGCGGCCATCTTGACGATAACGCGGTTACCGGCTGCCAGTGCCGCGATAGACGGGCCTATCGCCAGCGCCAACGGGTAGTTCCAGGGGCTGACAACGCCGACTACGCCCTTGGGCTGTGGGATGACGCGGTTTTTCGCACCGAGGAAGTTAAGCCCCACATGACGCTTCTCCGGCTTCATCCACTTCTTGAGATGCTTCTTGTGGTAAGCCACCGCACTGGTCATCTGCGAAATATCGAGCAGCTTGGTTTCCTGCGGGCAGCGATTGCCGAAGTCGGCGTTCACCGCTTCACAGATCGCATCCATGTTCTCCATCAGGAGCTTGTCGATCTTGTTGAGCGCATCGATACGCTGCTGATAGCTCGGATAGGGCTGCTCGCGGGAGGCGCGGCGTTGTTTATCAAATACGCGATCAATGCGGCTTTTCGCCTCGCTGATCTGCGCCTGGGTACTCTGATCCTGGGCTCTCTGTTCCTGAGCAATAGTCGGTGCGGCACTCGTCATGGTGACCTCTATCTTATTTTATCTGTCGGGGTTCAAGCAGAAACGGCGAGCGCCTGCCTGAGTGCTACAGCCAAAAAGCGGCTTCTAGTAAACACTGACAGCCTAAAAGAGCCCCCACCCACCAGCTTGACACTTAGCGATTTGGATTTGACAAAAGACGTCGCGCCGAAGCCCACAGATCCCCGATGAGTCACCCTTTTATCGCGTTACTTCTCAGTAAAAAGCCGGGCTGAATTTAGAGGGATTCAAGAAGAGTTAAGACGAGTTGAACGTCGCGAACTGTCAAAGCCGGTGCGGCTTATGTCAAGCAGCCGGAATGCCCCTCTCGCACTATTCCTACCACTGAAAGAGCTCTTTTCCCGGTTTGTCCAGGCGAGGGTGCAGCTAAGCACCGCGTTCTGCGTACCCGGCGGGAGAGGCCTCAAGTCCGGTAAAAATAACTAAAAAGAGACATTCACATGGCGACTAGACTCCTGCAATCGGCCGATTCCGCTTACGACTATCCCCTGCTGATCAAACAGCTGCTGCAGTCCAACCAGCGGTTTGAAACCGAGCATCAGATCGTATCGGGCGAGCACCGGTTCAGTTATGCCCAGTTCAACGAGCGTATCTGCCGCCTCGCCAACGCGCTTAAAGCCGCGGGTATCGGCCCCGGCGATACAGTCGCCGTGATGGACTGGGACAGCCATCGTTATCTTGAATGTTTCTTTGCGGTGCCGATGATCGGCGCCGTGCTGCACACGGTGAATATCCGTCTGTCGCCGGGTCAGATTCTCTACACCATGAACCACGCCGAGGATGACCTGGTGCTGGTGCATGATGATTTCCTGCCGATCATCGATGGCATCAAGGATCAGCTGGAAACCGTCAAAGGCTATATCCAGCTAACCGATCAACCCGAAAACGCCTGCTCCTTCGAATCTCTGGGTGAATACGAGGCGCTGCTGGCCAAGGCCGACACTGCGT
This sequence comes from Marinobacterium lutimaris, assembly GCF_900108065.1. Lineage (GTDB taxonomy): Bacteria > Pseudomonadota > Gammaproteobacteria > Pseudomonadales > Balneatricaceae > Marinobacterium_D > Marinobacterium_D lutimaris. The sequence goes on from NZ_FNVQ01000001.1 coordinate 989,016, forward strand.
ACGACTTCCCGGACTTCGATGAAAACTCCATTGCAACCACCTTCTATACGACCGGTACAACCGGCAACCCCAAGGGTGTGTTCTTCTCACATCGTCAGCTGGTGCTGCACACGCTGAACATGGTGAACACCCTGCAATCCCGCAACTGCGATAGCGCCCTGCTTGATCATGAAGGCGTCTATATGCCGATTACGCCGATGTTCCATGTGCATGCCTGGGGCATCCCCTACGCGGCGACCATGATGGGCGTACAGCAGGTTTATCCGGGCCGTTATGAGCCCAACAACCTGACCCGCCTGATCCGCGAGGAAGGCGTGACCTTCTCCCACTGTGTGCCGACCATCCTGCAGATGGTGATGCAGTCTGGCGAGGCGGCGGATACCGATTTCAACGGCTGGCAGGTGATTATCGGCGGCAGCGCGCTGACACCGGGCCTGGCCAAGCAGGCGCTGGAAAGCGGCATTCAGCCGTTCAGCGCCTACGGCATGTCGGAAACCTGCCCGCTGATGTCCATGACCCGCATGGACAAAAACAGCTACGCCCTGCCGGCGGAGGAGCAGATCGCACTGCGCACCCGCGCGGGCCTGCCATCTGACCTGGTCGATATCCAGATCTGGACGCCGGAAGGCAAGGTGCTGGCGAACGACGGCAAGAGCGCCGGTGAGCTGGTGGTGCGCGCGCCCTGGCTGACCCAGAGCTACCTGAACGAGCCGGAAAAAGGCGCCGAACTCTGGCAAGGCGGCTGGCTGCACACCGGCGATATCGCCTGCATTCATCCGGATGGCTGCATCGAGATCAAGGACCGCATCAAGGACGTCATCAAGACCGGCGGTGAGTGGATCTCCTCCCTGGAGATAGAGCGCCTGATCAGCCAGCACGAAGATGTGGCCGCGGTTACCGTGGTCGGTGTGCCCGACGAGCGTTGGGGTGAGCGCCCCTTCGCCATGATAGTGCCGCGCCGCGAGCAGCTGGAGGCCGAGAGCATTCAGCAGCATCTGCAGCGCTTTGTCGACGACGGCACCATTAACAAATGGGCGATCCCCAAAGCGATTCAGCTGGTGGACGATATCCCGAAAACCAGCGTCGGCAAGATCGACAAGAAGCGTATCCGCGCCCAGCTGGCCTGATAGCCGTCTTACCGCGCTACACAGCTCATCTCGAAAACAGGGTGTCCTAGGTTCAGTAAAGAACCTCAGACGCCCGCGTAAAGCAAAGCAATTCCTCGCCCGGCCCTGAATCTTTGATGCTTCAGGCGCCGGGTGCACTTTGCGGAGAATAATAAGAAATGGAATATGCCGGACTGATAGGCGGCGTTGTGCTGCTGATCCTGTTGGCGTTGCGCGGGGTGAATATCATCCTGTCATCGCTGATCTGCTCACTGCTGGTCGTACTGACCAATGACCTTCCCCTGGCCCCGAGCCTGTCTGAGTATTACGCCTTCGGCCCGCTTGGCGCCTTTACCTTTGCCGGGAAGTTCTTCCTGCTGTTTGCCGCGGGTTCCATCTTTGGCCGGGTGATGGGCGACAGCCACGCCGCCGCCAGTATCGCCACGGCGTTGATTAACCGCCTGGGTGCGCACCGCGCACTCTGGATCACCACCCTGGCCTGCGCCCTGCTGACTTATGGCGGGGTTGTCGCCTTCGTGGTGATCTTTGCGCTTTATCCGCTGGGGCTGAAGCTGCTGCAGGAAGCGAACATTCCCAAGCGGTTGTTCTGCGGTGCCCTGGCCCTCGGCGCCGGTACCTTCACGCTGACCACTTTGCCGGGCACGCCGTCGATCCATAACGTGATCTCCTCGGTGGCGCTGGGCAGCGATCTGTTCGCCGGGTTCTGGATCGGCACCGTAGGCGGCGTGGCGATGTTTTTCCTCGGGATCTGGTACCTGGAGCGGCAGCGCAAACTGGCCATCGCCAACGGCGAAGCCTTTGTGCCGGGCTCTATGGATCGCATCTCCTCCCTGGATGAAAGTGAATATCCACCCTGGCAGCTCGCCCTGCTGCCGATGGTTGTGGTGATCGGGTTGATCCTTCTGCCCCGCGTTATCAGCATGTCGATCGATATCGGTGCGCTGGATGAAGGGTCTCTGCTACGCACGTTGATCGAGTTTGCCAGCGCCCAGCCGATTGTCTGGCCCAGCATCGCGCTGATCGCGGGCTCTGTTCTGGCAGCGCTGATGTTTAGCCATATCCGTCGTGAGTCGCTGCAGGTGATGGGTAACGGCGCCCAGGATTCAATCATGCCGCTGATCAACACCGCGGCGGTGATCGGCTTTGGTGGCATCGTCACCCACACCAGCGGCTTTCTTGAATTCACCTCCCTGATGCTGGAATCCAACCTGCCGCCGCTGCTGTCGGCCTTTGTGTCGGTCAGCCTGGTGGCGGCGATCACCGGCTCCGCATCCGGCGGCCTGCAGATCTTCATGCAGACCATGGCGCCCGCCTATACCGAGATGGGCCTGAACCCGGAGGTGCTGCACCGTATCGCCACCATGGCCAGCGGCGGCTTCGACTCCCTGCCCCACTGCGGCACGGTGATCGCCACCCTGACCATCACCGGGCTCACCCACAAAGAGGCGTACAAGGATATCGGCATCATCACCGTGGTGATTCCGGTGCTGGTGACCCTGGCGTTGATTGCGCTTCTGGTACTCACATCAGCCTGATCAGCGGCTCCCAGTTATCAGTCATCAAATAACAAAAACAGGATAGCAATATGAGTAAGCCAACCCTTCTCGTGACCCGTCCGCTCCCTCAGCCGATGCTTGATGCCCTCGGCCAGTTTGGCGAGGTGCAGATCGTGGACCTGAAAGCCGACACTATCCCCGCAGGCGATATTATCGTCGCGACACCGCTGGACCCGATCAAGGGCGAGGTGCTGGCCAAACTGCCGAAATCGGTACGCCTGATCGCCAATATAGGTATCGGCGTGGATCATGTGGACCTCTCCGCCGCCCGCGAGCTGGGTATCGCCGTCAGCAATACGCCGGTGGTTACCGAAGATACCGCAGACCTCGCGATGGCACTGCTGCTGGCCACCTGCCGCAAACTCAGCGCCAGTGAGCGTTACCTGCGCGCCGATGACTGGGCTTCCGGCATGGGCCAGACCGGCATTCGTGTGCATGGCAAAACCCTCGGCATCATCGGCATGGGCGCCATCGGCCAGGCGCTGGCCCGCCGTGCACAGGGGTTTGGTATGCAGATTATCTACACCAACCGCGGCCCTAACCCAGATGCGGAAGCCGCTCTCGGTGCGCGTTTCTGCGAGACCAAGGAGCAGCTACTGGCCGAAGCCGATATCGTCTCCCTTAACTGCGACCTCAACCCGAATACCCGCCATATCATCGATGCCGAAGCGCTCAGCCAGATGAAGCCCGGCGCCGTGCTGATCAACGCCGGGCGCGGACCGCTGGTGGATGAAGCCGCGTTGATCAAGGCGCTGGAGAGCGGCCATCTTGGCGGCGCAGGTCTCGATGTGTACGAGTTTGAACCCCGGGTGAGCCCGCCGCTGACCGCTTTCGATAACGTCACCCTGCTGGCCCATATCGGCAGCGCCACCCAGGAGTGCCGCGCTGATATGGCGCGCCGGGTCTGCGTGAACATTGCTGCGTTTATCCAGCAAGGCGCACCGCAGGATTGCTGCAACTGATTTGGCGCCGGTGACAGACTGGCGTAACTGAAGGTCGATCCCATGAGTATTTTCAATGTGAACCCGGTCACGGTGGATGACTACCGACGACTGGCCCGGCGCAGGCTGCCGCGCTTTCTGTTCGACTATATCGACGGTGGCGCTAACGCCGAGCAGACCTTGGCGGATAACGTGAACGGCTTCGACCGCTACCGCCTCAAGCAGCGGGTGATGCGTAACGTGGATGATGTGGACACCTCCACCACCCTCGCTGGCTTCGAGGCGGCGATGCCTATGACACTGGCGCCGGTGGGCATGGCGGGCATGTTCGCCCGCCGTGGCGAAACCCTGGGCGCGCGCGCCGCCAACGCCAACCGAGTGCCCTTCACCTGCTCTACCCTCGGCATCTGCCCGGTGGAAGAGATAGTGCAGGCCACCGGCAAGCCGATCTGGTTTCAGCTCTATATGCTGCGTGATCGCGAGGTAGTGCAGTCGCTGCTGAAACGAGCCGAAGCAGCCGGCGTAAACACCCTGGTATTTACTGTAGACCTGCCGGTGCCCGGCAAACGCCTGCGCGACTTCCGCAACGGCATGCTCGGCACCAATCTTTGCAGCAAACTCTCCAAGGCCGCGCAGCTGCTCTACAGCCCGCGCTGGATTATGGATGTTGCAATCAAGGGCAAACCCCACGTGATCGGTAACCTGAGCGAAGTGGTGCCCAACCCCGATGATCTGAACGAATACAAAGCCTTTATCGACAGCCAGTTCGACGCCAGCGTCACCTGGAAAGATATCGAATGGCTCAGAACAATCTGGCCCGGCAAGCTGATCATCAAAGGTGTGATGGAGGTTGGAGATGCCCAGGCAGCGGTAGCCGCAGGCGCCGATGGCGTGATCGTCTCCAACCACGGCGGCCGCCAGCTGGACTCGGTCTCGTCCAGCATCGCCAAGCTTCCCGCTATCGCCAAGGCCCTGGGCGATCAAACCGAGGTTTATATCGATAGCGGTATCCGCAACGGCATCGATGTGGTCAAAGCGATCGCCCTGGGCGCCCGCGGCGTCCTGATCGGCCGCCCCTGGATCTACGCCATGGCCGGCGCCGGCGAACAGGGAGTGAATGATTTGCTCAATAACTTCCAGAGCGAGATCAGAACCGCCATGGCGCTGATGGGCGTGAACCGGTTGGAGGAGATTACTGGGGAGTTGATTGAGGAGGTTTGAGGTCGCTTAGCGAGGAACTGTTAAAGCAAGGGCCGGATCGATGAGGATCGTCCGGCCTTTTTAATTTAATCTGAGGTTCGGCTCTTGGCCCAGAGCTGGCATGAGCAGCTACTCAGTCCAGGTGGTCTTTAGTCCATGAGCAGTCATTTGCTGACAACAGAGTTGATCTAGGCTCCCCGTTAGCATCATCAATATCGTAGTCTATCCCTGTTCGTTTGCGTTTGCCGGTAAGGGAGAATGTGGTAAGTTCCGAGTGTGGCTGACCCCATGTCCATAGGCCACCTATGGGAATCAAACAGTCGTTAAAGCGAACAAGCTGCACAACAGCGTAAATGAGTCACATTCCCAACTGGGCACAGTGACTTTGTTTAGTGGCCTGACAATGTCGAAAAAAGCCCAATTTTGGAGAACGTGCTTATGAACACGAAGTCAGCAAACCTGCCAGAATTTACCCTGACAATCCTGGGTAAAAATCGCACTCCGATTCGTCAGAAGATCTTTGACAGTAAAAACTTCATCTTGCCCGGCACTCGGGTTGGCGTTGAAAACCGTGAGCCTAAAACCCGTAAAGAGAAGATGGACGCCTGGGTTCAGGCCCCACTGTCTGAGCGGCAAATTGAGATCATGGGAATGATGGGACAGCCGAACCCGTTCCACCATTTCGCCAAGGCGTTTGATACCTCCCAGCTCACGCTTTCGATTCCTAACAAGGGTATCAAGATCAAGGTCGCAGACTTCCGCGAAGAAGCTCTGAAAGCTGCTCCTGAAGGAACGAAGATAGGCGCGGCTTTTGACACCTATGCCAAAGCACAATACGACCGCTCTTATTCTGATTTGGTTAGTGATGCCCGCAACAAAGTGATCTCCCGGTTCGAAGCCGCCTTTGCGGAGAACCTTGATCACGACCCGATGAACGATGAGTACCACACTGACAAGGAAATTTTCCTGCACCATCCTGTGTGGACTCCTCAAAGCTCAATTAAGGAATACAAGTTGCTCGCGAAGCAAGGTCATGTGTACTCCCAGTACCTGGCCGGTGTGTTTCTTGCCTCGAACGCTGGTGGTTACAAGGTTGAGTGTGTTGAGTACCTGCTGATGGCATACGAAAATAAGCATCCTGAAGCCATGCGCGTACTCGCTGAGTTCCTGAATTTCAAGAATGATTACTACGGGGCGGTGCAATGCGCACTTCTGTCTATAGACGGTGGTGATGACTACTCGATGAAAATCGTTCGTGAAGTGCTTGGCAGTACCTCTCACCAAATGATGCAGACGAATCATGGTGTCGCTCCACTAAGCCTCGTAATCATTGAGACTCTCCGCGCAAACGGATTCGACTCGATCCTGGGAGAGCATTTCAGCGAGTTCAATCCTGACCCACATCCTGGAATTCGTATCGCTGATTTTCTCAACGGGGCGCAGTCATGAGCGGCTTTCGAATATGGGATAACAACAGCTCTGACGAAGAGCAGGAAGAGTTTGAGTGTCTCGATTGCGGGTGCACCACGTCCGAGGCTGACTTCGAGTCAGTCGACGATGAGATGAACCAGCAACGTCCGCGCTGCCCTGACTGCCAGAGCTCACACCGAATCTCCCGCGCAACCTGCGAATGTGGTGAGCCCGCGACTCATGAGGTTGACTCAGGGTTCGTTTGCGACGATTGCCATGACCACTATGTCAGCGGTTACAACCGGGACTAATGTTTAAGGGGGTGGGACGTGCATAATTGCTCGCACGCCCCCACATACCAATGAGACTTTAAGCATCCGGATCTCCAGCTCTCATTGCCGATAAGCGGTCACCACTTGAACCCACAGCCCGAAGCAGACGGTAGCGAGAGCAGTCATAAACGCTCCAAACAGGGGGCCGACAAATAAGCGCAGCGTATTGGCGGTTCCAGCGACCAACGGGAGCGACTGCTTCAGTTTGTTAGGCAAAATTATCCCTCGACTTGGAATATAAATTCCTCACCAGGAACCAAGTTAAAGTTGCAATCCTTAGCTTCAAGCCCGTTAAGCTTGAGGCGATTAATAGCCTCGCCTTTACTTTCTAAATCCATCAGCATTTTTTGTTCTAATTTTTCAACATGAGAAAGCATATGAAGAAACCCGCTAAGTATATCGGTACTTTCTTCTAGGAGTTGCGACCTCGAGATATCTGCAGTTCTAATGTTTAAATCTTGAATCCCTGAATGTGCCGCCTGTGAATTTCTCAACTTATTGACAAGATCCATATGATCCATGGCGCAATGCTCAAATTCTAAGCAAAGATGGTATGGGTGTGCGAGTGTGCCAACCAAAGATACGAGATGAGGTTCTTTACCATTTTTTCGTTTGCAACCTGGGCATGGAGACTCTAGCAATTGCCCTAATGCCATTCGTCCATATCTCGATTCTGGAATCTGTGTGCAGTATAGGAGCTGTTTAATTGAGGCTTCACATAGCCTCGTGGAATATAGAAGTATTTCATTATAGAGGCGAAGCCTTTCAATTTCTGAGTCTGTCTCATCATCTGTAGACTCAGAAAAGTTCGCATAGTCGTGAGAGCTATTTATAACCCTACTCATTAGAAGCGATAAAGTAACCCCGCTCTTAGAATATGGATTCGTAAAACCGCTATTATGTGGGGCTTCATGAGTAGGAATAATAGATAGGTGCCCTCGCTGTAACATCCAAGCACGCATTTCTGTTGCGATTGGCAAAAGATTTATCCCGCTAATCATTTCCCCTGACCAGCGAAACGCTTGAGGACGATAGCTCCAAGAGTGATGAGTACCATGCCACTCGCGTTTATTAGATTCCACTTCGGCTGATTCCTTCCTCATGCCTAACGTTTGGTTAAGGGGCGGCCTTTAGCCCGTCCCAGCGAGCGATTTGAACAATTTTTAGGTGCTTTCTATCAATTTAATTTCACAATCTTCGAACACATCTTGCCCTGAAGTCCACAAAGTAGCCGCTTCCTCAGTCTCTAATGCCACTAAAACTGCCTTAGTTAACTCGTAGCTACCATGAAAGCTTTTAGGTAGAGATTTTAGTAATCCACTTCGATAGCCGGATATTATGGCTGTATACGTTGCAAGCTGTGCTTTCTCTTCGGTAATACTACCTGGAGGAAAGCCGTGTGGCTTTGCAGCAATGCATTCTTGTAAGCTAAGCGATGTATGCTTCTGGCATAACAGAGGGCGAACTTTGTATATTTGGCACTTCCCTTTATCTAAGAATGCACATGGCAGATTAAGTGCTCCTCTCTGCTCTGGCGTCTTCCCCTCAATTTTTTTGTTTAAAGTGCTTAGCTTGAAGATAAACCGTTGAACCAGATTCAACTTACGTCGAGTTAGATACTCAGCAATCCTTAAAGCTTCAGGAGCTGTTACAGAAACAGACTGATAGCAGCAATGATCACATTTGGCCCTGCACGCAATCGGAGGGGTTCTCGGATCTAAGACTTTATCTCGCATATTTTTTGCGAAGTCGGCGGCATTTTCTACAACGTCACATAGGGTCGAAATAGTCGCTGACTCCGCCAGTCTAAACTGAACCTCTGATTCTTCTGCGTCAGCCAAACCTGACAGAAATTCTTGTTCCTTATCCAAGCGACCTCCGTGCTCTTAGTCCGCCTAACGTCGCGTTAAAGGGCCAGAGCAGAAAAGTTATAGAGGTCCCAGGAGCGCAGTTACCGAATTTTAGTGCTTTGTTATATCTCATTTTCCCACCACCTGTGCCAGCCATTTCTTGAAGTATGTTAGCTCTTTCGGGTCCGGGATAACTTTAAACAACTGGGCCAGATTTTCACGAGTTAGCAGCACTCGGCCAGCCTTCACAGCGGTTTTAACACGCTCCAGCTTTTCCTCAAGTTCTTGGCACCATTTTGCCCAAAAGCGGAGTGCGCTCGAGGGCGCTGCATCGACATCAAAATCCGCCAATTCTGCAAGTTTAGGTTCTACATCCAGAACTAGGATCTCTCGGATATTGTGCTCATGGTAAAGGCACTCGATGCCACTAAGATTGCCTGTTTGCTCCTCGAGATACTGTGGCCGAGGCAACGACTTGCCAGCCATTACCTCCATTCCCTTAACCTCTTCTTCCGTCGCTAGGCGAGGAACACGGATTGATCCATCTCGCGCCCGGATCATTTTACCAACCTCGCGCACTAAAATGTCGGGGCAACCTTGGTTCCGCTCGGCCAAAGCTCTGCTAGTTCGATACACCCAATCGGTACCTTTCTCCTCTCCCCTCATCTTGGAAATCTCTTCGAGGTAGCGTTCGAGTTGAAAAAGGAATGACGCAATAGTCTGTCGGTTTTGGTAATCAGTCAGTGCTCGGGCAAATACCTTGGAGAATTCATCAAACTTCACACCAAAGTGATTTTTACCGCAGATATTTCCAATATTTGTGACCCTTCCGGATTTCGTTGTGACGATATAGCCCCGGCCGTGTGGTTGGTGGCACACAGAGAGGCCACAGTTGATCTTGTCTTTGAACATATACCTACCTATGATTTCTTTCAGCTCCTCTTTTTCAGGATCAAGGTCGATAGTAAAACCCGGAAGTTGCAGGATTTCTTCCCAAGACTCTACATCTTCAAATCCGCGCTCGCTGTTTAGGGTGATCATTATTTACGACCTCGAATCTGATACATAACGCCCGCAGCACGCGTGGCTTTGGAATGTAGGCAAAGCCGCAATGAAAAAGACGTCGCCGTGCCTACGATTGTTAGAAACGATCAATATCATTCAGCCTCTTGAGTTTATCTGTGTTGGCCAGCAATACGAACTGACGAATGCGGTACGTATCCGCGACAAGCTTTCCATGTTCTTTAATCGTTTGTAGTGCGTCATCCGATCTGCGAAGATCAAATCCGATTTCACGAGAAATCTTCCACGTAGATTCTGAAAGTTCTTTGAGGCTTACAAGGGATTCACCTGCAGTCGAAGTTGCATTCTCCACAATAGATGAAATCACATCAGACAAACGGCTCGGACCTCTTCCTACAAACTGAGGCGAATGCCAGCATATATCTGTCCCTGTCTGTGAGTAGGAATAGAAGTGATTATGATCCTGGACATGCTCGTGCGGTGTTATAGCCACGTGTTCTCTTAAAAACGGACTGCAATTCAGGTAACGAACCATAAATCTCTCTCGGATCTCAGCGTGGCGTCTGAACCATATAGGATCACCATGAAAACGGAAATCTTCGTTAAAAAGCGTTTGATAATATTGTGATTTATCTAGCTCTAAAGGAGCTACATAGAACGCTCTTGAAACACCTTTTATTTCATGGCTAAGCAGCACATTATGCTGAAGGTGATACGCTTTTTCAGCCTTCTTTCGGAGCTGAAAAAACAGTGATGGATCCTCTTCCAAGCTATTGAGAGCTCGATACTCTCTGATGTCTTCCATCCGGCTTCGGCTAACAGATTTAGAAATTGGGACAATCGTCGATGAGTGCAGTCCTGTTGATTTTTTAAACTGCATGTAAATCGTACAGCCTGCATCATATCGCTTATCTGCGCCAGTGATTGGCTCGTTCACATCGACTAATCGCAGCGGTCCGGGACTCCCCAGAGGCGTGCACCAAGAAAAGTACGAAGCAATATCTGCCTCAATCTGAGCTTCTGAAAGGTTCCCTTTAATTACGTACTTCGGACTAGCCACAAAACTTTCCTTTATGTTCTAACATTTTGATACTGAGCATGCGTGCGTTGGTTTAGAGAGCAGAAAGAATGAGGTGATATAAGCATTTGAAATATATCGATATTTAAACATCATGGTTATTTCTCCTCCGTGAAAAACGAGCATGCACGTTTGTATGAAACGCTGTGCGTAGTATCACACAATCCCCGCTCCTTAATCCCTTAAACTTGCGCCCGTTTTCCGGGCTTTGCCGGTAACATATGAGCACACTCAGGTTAAAAAACGAGCAACTAGACCAATCCACACTAAATATACTGTATGAAATTACAGAGAAACGAGGTGCTTTGTCCACACGCCAACCACGGCTTAGGCTCAGAGGTGACTCCCGCAAAGTCCGCTTTGTGCGCTAAGCAGAACCGCTTATTGCCTTTCGTGCAAGGAGATGGCGTACCAGCCCGACCTGGGTGGGTGCAGCTGTGGGTGAGGAACAGCAGTGGTCGGCTGGTACATAACGCGAAGATCGACGGGATCGCCGACCTTCTGAGGTTCGCCCCGTATCCCTAAAGTAGGGATTTATATGCCGGGGCGAAGGTGGAAGGCTACATGTTCGGGTAGTTGGGTCCGCCCATCCCTTCTGGCGTGACCCAGGTGATGTTCTGGGCCGGGTCTTTGATATCGCAGGTTTTGCAGTGCAGGCAGTTCTGGGCGTTGATCTGGAAACGCTCGCCCTCTCCCTCCTCTATCACTTCATACACGCCTGCCGGGCAGTAACGCTGGGCGGGTTCTGCAAACTTCACCAGGTTCTGCTGCAGCGGGATATCGGCGTTCTCCAGCTGCAGGTGACAGGGCTGGTCCTCTTCATGGTTGGTGTTGGAGAGAAACACCGACGAGAGCTTATCGAAGCTCAGCTTACCGTCTGGCTTGGGGTAGATGATCGGCTGGTAGCTGCTGGCCGGTTTCAGCTGTTCATGGTCCGGGTGGTTATCGCGCAGCGTGACCGGGATACGGCCACCAAACCAGTTTTGATCCACGTAGTTGAATGCACCGCCGAGCCACTGACCGAGTTTATGCATCGCCGGGCCGAAGTTACGGGAACGGAACAGCTCATCGTAGAGCCAGGACGACTCGAACAGATCCGTATAGCCTACCAGCTCATTGCCGCCCTCATCGCCTTTGGCCAGCGCCTGGAAGATCGCTTCAGCGGCGAGCATGCCGGATTTCATCGCGGTGTGGCTGCCCTTGATCTTGCTGAAGTTGAGCGTACCGGCATCGCAGCCGACCAACAGTCCGCCGGGGAAGGTCATCTTCGGCAAGGAGTTGTAGCCCCCCTTTGCAATGGCGCGGGCGCCGTAAGAGACACGCTTGCCCCCTTGCAGATGACGCGCAAGCACCGGGTGATGTTTCAGGCGCTGCAGCTCATCGAAGGGGCTCAGGTAAGGGTTTGCATAGTTCAGGTCAACGATCTGCCCGACCACCACCTGATTGTTTTCGGTGTGGTAGAGGAAGAAGCCGCCACTGGTGTCTTTATCCAGCGGCCAGCCGGTGCCATGCACCACCAGACCAGGCTGATGCTGTTCCGCAGGAATATCCCATAACTCTTTGATACCTAATCCATAATGCTGGCAGTCGGACTGGCTATCCAGCTTGTAACGGGCGATCAGCTCCTTGCCCAGGTGGCCGCGACAGCCCTCTGAGAAAATGGTGTATTTGGCATGCAGTTCCATGCCCGGCGTGTAGTTGGCGCCCTGCTCTCCGGCGGCGGTTACGCCCATATCGCCGGTGGCGATGCCCTTCACGCTGCCATCCTCGTTATAGAGGATTTCGGCGGCGGCAAAGCCAGGGAAGACTTCGACACCCAGGGACTCGGCCTGCTCCGCCAGCCAGCGGCAGAGGTTACCCAGGCTGATGATGTAGTTGCCCTGGTTGTGCATCGTCTTCGGCACGAAGGCGTTGGGGATGCGGGTGCCCTTTTTGGCATCTTTCAGCAGATAGACTTCATCTTCGGTGACGGCCGTGTTCAGCGGAGCACCGAGCTCTTGCCAGTTGGGGAATAGTTCATCCAGTGCGCGGGTCTCGAACACCGCACCTGAGAGTATATGAGCGCCTATCTCGGAGCCTTTCTCGACGACGCAGACGGTGAGTTCTTTTTCCGCTTCCTGGGCCTGCTGCATCAGGCGGCAGGCGGTAGAGAGCCCGGCCGGGCCGGCGCCCACGATAACGACATCAAACTCCATAGAATCACGCATAAAAACCTCCCGGCGATATCCCTGCCGCCTTTCTTATAGATATAAGGTCATCAATTCGGGTCAAAAAATATGCCCTGAACCTGGGGAAGAACAGGGCATAAAGGATTGCGACGACTGTCTTTCGGATTTACGGCTGAGGCTTATAGCTTGGATTCCAGCTCCGGCACCGCCTCGAACAGATCAGCCACCAGACTGTAATCCGCCACCTGGAAGATCGGCGCTTCTTCATCCTTGTTGATCGCGACGATCACCTTGGAGTCCTTCATACCGGCCAGATGCTGGATCGCACCGGAGATACCCACGGCGAAGTAGATATCGGGCGCTACGATCTTGCCGGTCTGGCCCACCTGCATATCGTTGGGTACAAAGCCTGCGTCCACGGCAGCACGGGAGGCGCCCACCGCCCCGCCGAGTTTGTCGGCGAGGGATTCCAGCAGTGCGAAGTTCTCGCCGTTACCCAGGCCACGGCCACCGGAAACTACTACGCTGGCCGCAGTCAGTTCTGGGCGGTCGGACTTCGCCATCTCTTCACTGACAAAGGCGGAGGTGCCGGCATCGTGAGCCGGGCTCACGCGATCTACACTGGCGCTACCGCCGGTGCTTGCTGCCGCGTCAAACGCGGTGCCGCGCACGGTGATCACCTTGATCGCATCCAGTGACTGCACGGTAGCGATGGCGTTACCGGCGTAGATCGGGCGCTCGAAGGTATCGGCGGCTTCTACGGCGATGATGTCGGAGATCTGGCCCACATCCAGCAGCGCGGCCACGCGGGGCATCACGTTTTTGCCGGTGGTGGTGGCCGGCGCGACTACGTGGCTGTAGTCCTTGCCGAGCTCTGCTACCAGCAGCGAGAGGTTTTCCGCCAGCTGACGCCCATAGGCGGCGTTATCGGCCAGCAGGACCTTGGAGACGCCAGCAACGCCTGCAGCGGCTTCGGCAACTGCGGCGCAGCCTTCGCCCGCGACCAGCAGGTGCAGTTCTTCGCCCATCTGGCTAGCGGCGGTAACGGTGTTGAGCGTGGCACTTTTCAGGGTGCTGTTGTCATGTTCTGCAATGATGAGAATAGCCATCTGATCGCCCCCTTAAAGTACTTTGGCTTCGTTTTTCAGTTTGTCGATCAGCTCGTCTACGCTGGCGACACGGATACCGGCCTGGCGCTCTGCCGGGGCGGAGACTTTCAACAGGCGGGTGTGGTTCTTGAGATCTACGCCCAGGTCTGCCGGGGTTTTCACATCAAGCGGCTTGCGCTTGGCTTTCATGATGTCCGGCAGCTTGGCGTAGCGCGGTTCGTTCAGGCGCAGATCGGTGGTAACGATGGCCGGGAGTTTCAGGTTCAGGGTCTGCAGGCCGCCATCCACTTCGCGGGTGACGTTAACGCTGTCGCCGTCGATCTTAACTTCAGAGGCGAAAGTACCCTGGGGCCGGTTCAGCAGTGCGCCGAGCATCTGGCCGGTCTGGTTGTTGTCGGCATCGATAGACTGCTTGCCGAGGATAACCAGGCCCGGCTGTTCCGCTTCAACTACTTTCGCGAGCAGCTTGGCAACGCTCAATGATTCGGGCAGCTCTTCGGTTTCGATCTGGATGCCGCGATCGGCGCCCAGCGCCAGTGCGGTGCGGATCTGTTCCTGGCATGCTTTGGGGCCGATGGATACCACAACCACCTCGGAGGCGGCGCCGGATTCCTTGAGTCGAACCGCTTCTTCTACTGCGATTTCGCAGAAGGGGTTCAGGGCCATCTTCACGTTAGCCAGATCCACATCGGAGTTGTCCGGCTTTACGCGTACCTTGACGTTGTAGTCGATGACGCGCTTAACAGCGACGAGTACTTTCATCTTAAACCTCTCTTAACACCCTTTGCGGATGGCTCCATGCGGGTGTTTGTTCTCTTGTTATTCTGGGTGCTGCCGGCTATTCACCGGCAGCTTGTGCCTTTAGATTCTTATTCCTTTTGAATCCGAATCTGTGCGTTCTATTAAAGGTGCTGATCAGAACTGATCTTCACTCAGCGCCATGATGCTTGCGCTGCCCTTCTGGATCGTTTCCAGGCTCGCCTTGGTGCGCGGCAGCAGGTGCTCGGAGAAGAACTGGGCAGTGACCAGTTTCGCCTTCAGGTATTCCGGATCGCCCTCGCCTGCATCCAGCAGCGTCTGGGCGCGCAGTGCAGACTGGCCCATCAGCCAGCCACCGCAGAGGTAGCCGAACAGCATCATGAAGTGCACGCTGACAGCACCGGCCGCGGCCGGATCTTTCGCAGCGTTTTCCAGCAGCCAGCTGCGCGCGGTGTTGCCTGCTTCCAGCGCTTCACGCAGTGCCGCGCCCTGCTCTGCAAAGCCTTCATGCTTACTCAGCGCAACCACGGTCTCTTCGATCTCGGCCAGCAGTTCTGCCAGTGCTTCGCCCTTGTTAAGCAGGGTTTTGCGGCCGACCAGGTCCAGTGCCTGGATACCGGTGGTGCCTTCGTAGATGGTCAGGATGCGGGCGTCACGGTAGTGCTGGGCGGAACCGGTTTCTTCGATAAAGCCCATGCCGCCGTTGACCTGGGTGCCCAGGTAAGTGATCTCCTGAGACAGTTCGGTGATCCAGCCTTTGACGATCGGGGTCAGCAGTTCCAGGCGTGCCTGGTGACGGCGCTGGTCCGCTTCATCCTGGGCGCGTCCGGCGCGGTCCACCTCTGCAGCGCCGACGAACGCCAGTGCACGCATTGCTTCGGTAGCGGACTTCATCTGCATCAGCATGCGACGCACATCCGGGAACTTGATGATGGCGAAACGGCTGCCATCCTTGTTGGTGCCCTGCAGACGCTCTTTGGCGTAATCCAGCGCCTGCTGGTAAGAACGCTCGGCAATGGCGACACCCTGAAGACCCACTCCCTGACGGGCGCAGTTCATCATGGTGAACATGTACGCCAGACCCTTGTTGGCTTCGCCGACCAGGTAGCCTATGGCGCCCTCTTTATCGCCGTAGCTCATGACGCAGGTGGGGCTGGCATGAATGCCGAGCTTGTGCTCAACGGAGACGCACTTCACATCGTTGCGTACGCCCGGGTTGCCTTCGGCATCGAGCAGAAACTTGGGCACCACGAACAGGGAGATCCCTTTCACGCCGGCCGGTGCGTCCGGCAGACGGGCCAGCACCAGGTGAATGGTGTTGTCGGTCATCTGGTGATCGCCCCAGGTGATAAAGATCTTCTGCCCGGTAATCAGGTAGTGATCGCCATTGGGGATCGCGCGGGTCTTGATCGCAGCCAGATCGGTACCGGCATCCGGCTCGGTCAGGTTCATGGTGCCGGTCCATTCGCCGGAGACCATCTTCGGCAGGTAGGTCTGCTTCAGCTCTTCGCTGCCGTGGTGCGCAATCGCTTCAACCGCGCCCTGGGTCAGCAGCGGGCAGAGCGCGAACGCCATGTTGGCGGACTGCCAGATCTCGTTAACGGCGGTGCACAGTACGTTGGGCAGGCCCTGGCCTTCGTACTCTTCATCGGCGATCAGGGAGCTCCAGCCGCCTTCGGCGAACTGCTGGTACGCTTCCTTGAAGCCGGCGGTCTCTTCAACGCCCTGCTCGGTCAGTTTGACGCCCTGGTTGTCGCCGATCACGTTCAGCGGTGCCAGGACTTCGGAGCCCAGCTTGCCGGCTTCGGTGAGGATGGCGGAGGCCAGTTCAAAGTTGATGTCGTCAAAGCCGTTGGCGGCGCACAGATCGTCGAAGCCAACCAGCTCGTTCAGTACAAACTCGGCGTCCTGATGCGGGTGTTTATAATCGCTCATTGTTATTCTCCTCGGCTCCAGCGCTCTGGCTGGAGCTCTTGTTCATCGGTTTTCAGTAGTAAGAGCGGCCTTCGGCCAGACGGGCTTTGAAGCCTTCGGTAAGCTGGTAAAGCGCGCCGCGTGACTGGTGTTCTTCCGCACGGCGGGCAAACTCTTCCAGGCCCAGGGTGTCGATGTAGCGCAGGGCGCCGCCACGGAAGCGCGGGAAGCCCAGACCCAGAATCAGCCCCATGTCCGCCTCGGCCGGTGTTTCGACGATGCCGTCTTCCAAGCAGAGTGCGGCTTCCAGGCACATGGGGATCATCATGCGGTCGATGATCTGCTGATCGGTCAGCTCCAGCTGGGCGCTGCGGCGATCTTCGATCAGTTGCTGCGCCTTCTCTGAGGCCTTCTTGAAGCGACGACCGTTCTCATCCTTGCCGTACTCGTAGAAGCCCTTGCCGTTTTTCTGACCCAGGTGCTTGGCATCCAGCAGTGCCGCCGCAATCACATCGCCGTCGTGACCCATGCGTACCGGGAAGCCTTCCTGCATGACGTGATCGGCGTGTACCAGGGTGTCGATGCCGACAACGTCAGCAAGATATGCCGGGCCCATGGGCCAGCCGAAACCTTCCATAACACGGTCGATGCGCTCGAAGTCGACACCGTCCAGCAGCAGGCGGTTAAAGGCGTTGAAGTAAGGGAACAGGATGCGGTTGACCAGGAACCCCGGGCAGTCGTTAACCACAATCGGGGTTTTGCCCATGGCGCTGGCATAAGCGACAGTGCGGGCGATGGTTTCATCACTGGTCTGGCTGCCGCGGATCACTTCTACCAACGGCATCAGGTGCACCGGGTTGAAGAAGTGCATGCCGCAGAACTGCTCCGGGCGGGAGACGCTCTCGGCCAGCTGGTTGATGGAGATGGTCGAGGTGTTGGAGGCCAGCACCGCCGTTGCCGGTACCGATTTTTCCACCTCGGCCAGCACGCTGGCTTTGACCGCCGGGTTTTCCACCACGGCTTCCACCACGATATCGACGTTGCTGAAGTCGTCGTAGCTCAGCGTCGGCTGGATGCCACCCAGCACTGCCTGTTTAGCTTCTTCGGTCAGACGGCCCTTTTCGATCTGCTTGTCCAGCAGGCCGGAAGCGGTGTTGATACCCAGCTCCAGCGCTTCGTCGCGGATATCCTTCATTAGAATCGGAGTACCGGTGGACGCAGACTGATAAGCCACGCCGCCGCCCATGATGCCGGCGCCGAGCACGGCGCTCTGTTTAACCGGTGCTGCCTGTTTGCTCCAGCTGCGCGCTTTCTTTTTCAGCAGCTGATCGTTCAGGAACAGGCCGATCAGGCTTTTCGCCGCGTCGGACTTTGCCAGGGTGGTGAAGCCCTCGGTTTCAACTTTCAGTGCTTCGTCGAACGGCAGAGACGCATGGGTGGCGACGATCTCCAGGATCTGGATCGGCGCCGGATAGTTCGGGTCCAGCTTTTTCGCCATCTCCGCGGCCATCGCCTTCACTTCGGAGCTGTTCTGAATCGGCTGCCGCTTACGCTGGCGGTTAGCGCGGAAATCCACTTCGCCATTCACCGCTGCCTGCAGCAGTTCCAGCGCTACAGCGCGCAGCTCGCCCTCTTCCGCGAGACGATCCGCAACGCCCAGTTCCAGTGCGACAGCGGCCTTCTGCGGCTTGCCGGTCAGCATCCACTGCACGGCGCTGGCGGTATCGATCATGCGGCTCAGGCGAACGGTGCCGCCCCAGCCTGGGTAGATCCCCAGGTTCACTTCCGGCAGGCCGACGCGGGCATCCTTGGTAAGCACACGGAAATCGGTGCTCAGTGCCAGTTCAAAACCGCCACCCAGGGCCATGCCATTAACGGCAGTCAGAGTCGGGAACGGCAGGGACTCGATACGGGAGAACAGTGCATGGCTCTCTGCCAGACGCTGCTGAAGCTCGGCATCGGGCAGCGCGAACATGCTCATGAATTCGGTGATATCTGCGCCGACGATAAATGCCGGCTTGGCGCTGCTGATCAGCAAGCCTTTGATGGACGAACCCGTGATGGAAGAGTCTGCGGCGATGATCTCTACCGCTTCGCCCAGCTCGCGCATGGCGATGGAGTTCAGGGTGTTGACCGGCGCACCCTGTGCGTCGAGAACCAGCTCAACCAGCCCATTTTCAATAGATTTAAGCGTTACAGCCTGACCGTTATACATATTGTTATTCCTCAGTCATGCCTGCGGTAGAACACTCGGCCCACTTGGCTTACGTGCTGCCGGATGGAGCTAACTCTTGGTTTGCAGACAATTAAAAACCGTTATTGCCGGGAAAATGAGCCGTCTAAAAAGAGCCGTCCCTGGCCTAATGGGCATCAAACGAGGTTCCCGGTGTACAAACTTGCTAATGCGTTTCTCTTGGTAGGGTCTGATCAGGCGCGCTCAAACAGCGCTGCGATACCCTGACCACCGCCGATGCAGAGGCTGACCATGGCGTAACGACCGTTAATGCGCTCCAGCTCGTACAGCGCCTTGATGGTGATCGCGACACCGGTGGCGCCAATCGGGTGACCCAGGGAGATACCACTGCCGTTGGGGTTGACGCGGTCACGCGGCAGGTCCAGCTGCTGGCAAACGGCCAGGGCCTGGGAGGCGAAGGCTTCGTTGACTTCGTAAACGTCGATATCGGTAACGCCCAGGTTGTTGCGCTCCAGCACTTCGGTGATCGCCGGGACCGGGCCGATACCCATGATCTTCGGATCAACGCCCACTACGGAGTAATCCACCAGGCGGGCCATCACTTTAACGCCCTGGGCTTCGGCGGCTTCGCGATCCATCATCACGATGGCAGCGGCGGCGTCGTTCATGCCTGAGGCGTTACCGGCGGTGACGGTGCCGTCTTTCTTGAAGACCGGCTTCAGGGAGGCGAGGTCTTCCTGGGTGCAGTTGAAGCGCACGTGCTCGTCGGTATCGAACTGGGTTGGGCCTTTGCGTCCCTTGATCTCGATCGGCAGGATCTGGTCCTTGAAGTAGCCCTGCTCGATGGCGTTCTGGGCGCGGTTGTGGCTCAGGGTTGCCAGTTCATCCTGCTGCTCGCGGGTGATGCCGTACTTCTCGGCCACGTTTTCCGCGGTGACACCCATATGGATGTTGTTGAATGGGCAGTGCAGCGCGCCGACCACCGGGTCCACCATGACGCCATCGCCCATGCGCTGGCCAAAGCGAGCATTCGGAAGCTGGTAAGGTGCGCGGCTCATGGACTCGGCGCCACCGGCGATAACTGCATCGGTGATACCCAGTTCGATCTGCTGTGCAGCGGTGAGGATCGCCTGCAGACCGCTACCGCAAAGACGGTTAACCGCCATGGCCGGAGTGGTTTCGGGTGCGCCCGCATTCACAGCGGCAACGCGTGCCAGGTAGGCGTCGCGGGGTTCTGTCGGCAGCACATGGCCGAAAACACTGTGGCCGATCTGCTCTGGGGAGATGCCGGCGCGCTTGATCGCCTCGTCGGCAACCATGCTGGCCAGGATATGCGGCGCAAAGCCTTTCAGGCTGCCACCGTAACCACCGATCGCTGTACGAACACCACTGACGACTACTACTTCACGTTTCTGCATGGGACCCACCCTTTTCTTCCTGCCTGCGGTGCCGAACCTTGCCGGTCGCAGGGTGATTATTGTTAGCCCAGGATTCTGGGTTCATCGGTTTAGGCTTAGTTTCCGGTTCTGGGAGGGTTCCAACAATGACGGATACAGCCCGATATCTAACATATTCGGACATTTAATCTATAATTGGTCGCGGTATAAGCGTTAATCACCGGTTTGGTTGAGCGAAAACGGACATGAAGAACGAGCAGCACTCCGTCTCCATACACTTTGCGATCACCCTGATCGCCGCCGCCGAGCGCAAGGGGCTGGATACCCGGCAGCTGTTGCACAATGCCGGTTTGAACGAGCAGTTGTTGAAGCAACCGGGGTTGAGGATTACACCGGAGCAGCTGAGCCGACTGACTCAGGAGGTATGGAAAGCCGCGGACGACGAGCTGATCTGCATGGGCAGCCGGCCATCGCGCCAGGGTGTGTTCGCGCTGATGGCCAAACACCTGGTGCACTGCCGCAAGCTGCGCTCGGTCTATCATCGCTTTGCTCAGTACTACAACCTGATCGCGGATGCCTTCGAGCTGAACTTCAGTGTTGATGGAGAGCTGGCTACCCTCACCCTGAAACTGACGGATGTGGACAACGACCCCGACCATACCCTGCGCGAGTTTCTGCTGTTGCTGCTGCACCGCTTCCCCAGCTGGCTGATCGGCCAGAGAATTACTCTGGAGCGGGTCACCTTCGACTTTCCCAAACCCGCACACAGCGAAGAACACCGGCTGATGTTTCCGGGCCGGGTGGATTACGACCAGCCTATCTGCAGCTTTTCATTCAGCAAAAAGCTATTGGATGAACCTGTAGTGCAGACCACCAGCACGCTGGGCGGCTATCTGCGTACCCTGCCGCTGGAGTGGTTCAAACGCCAGGCCTACTATCCGGTGTATACGCGGCGGGTGCTGAATTATCTGGAACAGGCGTCGGACCTGGCGCAGACAGGTATCGAGCAGGTGGCGGAGGAAGCGCATATGACCTCGCGTAATCTGCGCCGCAAGCTGAGTAGCGAAGGCACCAGCTTTCAGGAGCTGAAGGATTCGGTAAGGCGCGATGCCGCGATCCACTATCTTAGCCAGCCCACACTGACCATCGCGCAGATCGCCCGCGAGCTTGGTTTCTCGGAGCCCACAGCTTTTACCCGCGCCTTCAAGCAGTGGACCGGGGTTTCACCCAGCCTCTACCGGCAGGAGTCTTAAAAAGGCTTTTGCCCCTTCTCTATTCGAAGGCAGCTCCGATTCAGTGCAGCTGCTTTCGCGTCACAAGATATCAACCCCGTTTCATCTTCGGTCAAACCGCTCACTCTGGAATTTCTTACGCTGAGGCAGGACTCGGTGTGCGGGATACGTACGCCATATGAAGACAGTGATATGCCCAGCAGAGGAAAACAATAATGAGTGCGTACGCGATTTTCGATGTAGAGATCTATGACCTTCAGCGCTACCAGGACTTTATGAGCCAGGTGAAGCCAGTGGTGGAATCGTTCGGTGGTAAGTACCTCTCCCGCGGCGGCGCGCACAAGGTTTACGAGGGTGAATGGGAGCCGCGTCGGATCGTTTTGTTTGAGTTTCCATCCATGGAGAACCTGGAAGGCTTCTACTACAGCGACACTTACCAGGGGCTGAAAACGATTCGTGACGAGTGCAGCTCGGCCCGTGTGGTTTCGGTGGAAGGTACCTGACCACGGAACTGGCTCAGGCTGCGTCCGCTGGAAAAGATCTTAGTGGACGCATTTCGAACACAATAAGAAAAGGAACAACCTACCTTGAACCTTAATCTGAAAGGCCGAAAGGCGATCGTCTGTGGTGCTTCCAAGGGGCTGGGCAAAGCCTGCGCCCTGGCGCTTGCCGAAGAAGGCGTGGATCTGGTGATCAACGCACGCAGTGCTGATGCTCTGAATGAAACCGCAGAAGAGATCCGCAGGCAGACCGGCGTCGGTGTCACCGCTGTGGCCGCCGATATCACCACCGAAGCCGGACGTGATCATGTCCTGTCCGCCTGTCCCAAACCCGATATCTTGGTAACCAATGCCGGTGGTCCGCCACCGGGAGATTTTCGCGAGTGGGACGAACAGGACTGGTATTCGGCGCTGGATGCGAACATGCTGACACCGATCTTCCTGATAAAGTCGGTGATCGATGGCATGCAGGCGCGTCACTTCGGCCGCATCATCAATATCACCTCTTCCGCGGTAAAAGCGCCGATCCCTATTCTTGGCCTCTCCAACGGCGCCCGCAGCGGCCTCACCGGTTTTGTCGCTGGGCTAGCGCGTCAGACCGCAGCCTACAACGTAACCATTAATAATCTGCTGCCGGGTTCTTTCGAAACCGACCGCCTGACCTCCACGCTGGATTCCTACGCGAAAAAGCTAGGTGTAAGCGCCGAGCAGGTCCGTGAAGAGCAGATGAAGGCCAGTCCGGCGGAACGCTTTGGCGATCCGGCTGAGTTCGGCGCTTACTGCGCTTTTCTCTGCGGCAGCCAGGCAGGCTTTATCACCGGTCAGAACCTGTTGCTGGATGGTGGGGCTTATCCGGGTACGCTGTAAAAAGATCAGGTCCCAATTAGCGGGGGTTAGTTGGGGCTTTTTTTCAGTGGAAAGTGAGCAATTTACCGGGGAAGCTCGATAAGTAGTGGGGCTCAATCCAATGTCGGTACTGGAGCGGACGTAAGACTGAGCTCAGGTGTCAGTCAATGATGGGAAAACGTTGATAGTGGATACGCATGATTAAAAAAGCCCCTTATAGGGGCTTTTCAATTACTCACGCTGCGGTAGCTATCACACCAAGACGGTCTTTATGAAACTCACACTGCCCCCATAGCCACTTTTCCTGAGTGGCTAGCGATTTTTCATCTCTGATAAAAGAGACGTTTCCATTCTTCGCGTCACCTACTGCGGCAACGAACTTGGGATTTTTCATTGCCGTATACAATAGTGACTCCCACATACGCTTGCCGTCTCGAGTCTGCTCTGAATCACTAACGACGATATTGTATTCCTGAACGAGCTTCTTGAAAAAAACCGCTTCAGTTATATCGCGAGTAGCCTTCGCATCATCGCCACGGATCTGCCGCCAAATCATCGACTGCTTAACCGGCTTATTGGGATTAATTCTATCCAGAGTGATATCTGTTTTCTCAACCCTGTTGAAAAAGGCGACTCTCTTCTCAGCCCGATTAAGAACGAATATCTCAAGCTCCGTATGCTCATTGAAGTGCTCAATAATTCGCAGCTCGTAACCCTCTGGCATAGTGACGCCAATCTCAGCACTGAGATCACGACTATCAAATTGTTCCAGACGATCAAATTCCTCCCGATTCTGATCGGGATCAGAAAGGTGGGCGAACAGCTTTGTCGCTTGTTGGTCGTCCAGTACGAACGGCACTTCTAATGCTCCTGAAATCGCACTCATAGAAGGCTCCTTAGCTATCTAGAACCTTGGGGTCTTGACGCCGTCTCAGCGGCTAAATATAGCGATTGGTAATCAACTATTAGTTGACAACCAGTATACGGTTGTAACGTAGGTTAATCAATTTGAGTGCGTATTATTTATACAGAAGGAGGCTAATCAGCGCTTAGTTATTGGAGCACTGTGTATTCGGAAAGTATTCGGAAATTTTCAGAAGCGACTTAGATGGTCTCTCTAAGTGCTGATGTTCCTGAAGGGAACATCGAGGAGTTCAAAGAATGGAGGCTGGAGTCGGAATCGAACCGGCGTACACGGAGTTGCAGTCCGCTGCATGACCACTCTGCCATCCAGCCCTTTCTTTGTTTACTTGTTGGAGCGGGAAACGAGACTCGAACTCGCGACCCCGACCTTGGCAAGGTCGTGCTCTACCAACTGAGCTATTCCCGCGCTGTGCGGCGTGTGCCTCAACAAGTGGTGCGTATTATAGAGCTCTAAATCGGGCTGTCAACACACTTTAATAATTATTTTTGCTTAAAAATTAACCATTTAGCGAAAAAACTGGGATTAACCTAGATATCTTCGCTGAGGAACGGCCAGGCGGCTTTCAGATAGACAAACATTGACCAAAGAGTGAGCAGCGCCGCACCGTAGAGTGCCCCTACCCCAATCCATGACAGAGTGCTCAGCGGCGGAACGGCCAGCAGCACCAGGATTGAGATCATCTGCAGCGTGGTTTTGACCTTGCCGATCATCGATACCGCTACGCTGGCACGCTTGCCGAGTTCAGCCATCCACTCCCGCAGCGCGGAGATCACAATCTCGCGACCAATGATCACGATAGCGGGCACCGTCATCCAGGGCTCTGCAAAAGTTTCCACCAGCACACCCAGTGCCACCGCTACCATCAGCTTGTCGGCGACAGGGTCCAGGAAGGCACCAAAGGGCGAAGACTGATCGAGTTTGCGCGCCAGGTAGCCGTCAAACCAGTCGGTGATCGCTGCCAGGCCGAAGATCAGGGCCGACGCCAGCGGCGCCCAGCCGTACGGCAGGTAATAAACGAGTACAAATACCGGAATCAGGACGATCCTCAGCAGGGTAAGAATATTGGGTATTTTCATCTAGAGGATCTGAAGCCTGTGCTGTGACGCTTAACGATCGGGATGGAGCGCGGCGTAGATTTCCTCCGCCAGCGCCCGGCTAATGGTAGAGACTTTTGCGATTTCTTCAATACTGGCGCCCTCTATATCCCGCACGCTGCCGAAGTGGCGCAGCAGCTCGCGGCGGCGTTTCGGACCAATGCCCGGGATACCTTCAAGCTTGGATTGCTTACGCGCCTTGCCGCGGCGTGCGCGGTGGCCGGTAATGGCGAATCGGTGCGCCTCGTCGCGGATATGCTGTAGCAGATGCAGCGCGGGAGAATCGCTCTCAAGGATCTGCTCTTCGCCGGTCTCACCGCTGACGAGGACTTCGAAGCCCGCTTTTCGGGTGGGCCCCTTGGCGATACCGATGACCAGTACTTCGGTAACCTGAAGACTGGCGAGCACGTCCATGGCCTGTGCGACCTGCCCCTTGCCGCCATCGATCACCAGCAGATCGGGCAGTTTGCCCTCGCCTTTTTTCAGCCGAGTATAGCGGCGGGTCAGCGCCTGGTGCATGGCGGCGTAATCGTCGCCACCGGTGATCCCTTCGATATTAAAGGTTCGGTAATCGGATTTGAGCGGGCCGTTACGGTCGAACACCACACAGGAAGCCACGGTGGCCTCACCGGAGCTGTGACTGATATCGAAGCATTCCAGCCGCTCCGGCAGATGGTCCAGGCCCAGAAGGTCCTGCAGCGCCAGATAACGGGCGTGAATGCTCTGTTTGCTGGCCAGGTGGCTGGCCAACTGCTGTTCGGCATTGGTCTGCGCCAGACGCTGCCACCCTGCCCGTTCGCCACGCACCTTATGGGTGATATTGACGGCGCGGCCACGCTGGGCGCTGAGAGCTGCCTCAAGCGCGTCGTGATCCTCCAGTTCAAAACTGAGGATCAGGCTGTCGGGGATCTCGCGACCAGCGCCGAGATAGAACTGCGCGATAAACGCTGACAGCACATCGGCAGGGCCTTCTTCCACCGAAACCCTTGGATGGTAAACCTTGCTGCCGATCACCCGGCCCTGGCGCACAAACAGGCCATGCACCACCGTGCCGCCGGCCTGGATGGCGCAACCCAGCACATCGGCATCACCACTCATGCCGGAGATATACTGCTGTTCCTGCACCTGGCGCAGGCGACCGATCTGATCGCGGATCTCGGCCGCCTTTTCGAACTCCAGGTTCATGGCAGCGTCGTCCATCTGCTTCGCCAGTTCGTCCATCACCGCCTGATTGCGCCCTTCAAGGAACATGGTGGCGTGACGTACGTCGCGCTGATAATCCTCGGGCGAGATCATATCGACACAGGGGCCGCTGCAGCGTTTGATCTGGTACTGCAGACAAGGGCGGGAACGGTTACGAAAGAAGCTGTCATCACACTGACGGATCAGGAACACCTTCTGCATCAGGTTAAGGCTTTCCCGCACGGCCGCACCACTGGGGAATGGGCCGAAGTAACGCGCCTTACCCTTCTTGGCACCGCGGTGAAAACGCACCGCGGGGTAGGTTTCCTGGTCGGTGATCAGGATGTACGGGTAGGACTTATCGTCACGCAGCAGGATGTTGTAAGGCGGCCTCTGTTGCTTGATCAGGTTCTGTTCAAGCAGCAGGGCTTCGGTCTCGCTATTGGTTATAGTGACTTCGATGCGCGCAATACGGCTGACCAGAGCGATGGTCTTGGTGGTCAAACCACTGGCGCGGAAATAGCTGGAAACGCGGTTCTTCAGGTTTCGCGCTTTGCCAACATACAGAATCGAGTCATCGGCCGCATACATCTGGTAGACGCCGGGCCGTGTGGTCAGGCGGCTTAGAAAGGCTTTACTGTCGAACCCGCCGGTCTGCTCAGAGCTGGCCTGATCTTGGCTGGCTTGACCTAGGTTAGAATGTTCCTGGTTACTGCTCACGTATTAAACCGAACCTTCCCCTGCTTACTCTGCCAGCAGCGCGAACTTCTTGTTCGCATCCATATGGAGGTGGGTGGCTTCCTGGTGAATTTCACGCAGCTGGTCACGGGTCAGATCCGAGATGCCGGCACCGCGGGAGAGTGATACTTCCAGGTAAACACCTATCTCGGCGTAGTAATAAAGCCGCGCATCAAAGGTTTTTGCACGCTTGAGCTTGGACAGCGCGATCTGCGCACCGTTAACCAGGATATTGTTGATATCGGTTTCAGACAGCAGCGGATGACGTTTACTTTGGCGGTTGTTCTGCTGCTGCTCGGTTTTCAGGCGAAGTGCCTGGCGTTTTGTCATCGCTGTCATTGGACGCCTCTGTCTGTCATCCTAAGTGTTGCTGGAAGTGCCGTGAAACCTGCTATTGGCACGTGCAATAGTCTAGGGAGTCTTAAAGCAGAAGTGAATCGCAACCCTATCATTCAGAGCACTACCCTTCGTAACCCTGCCATTCGTACAGCCGAAGGTCAGGAGTGTCTGCTGGCCGAGCTGGAGTGGCTGCGCACTTCTCCGGATCTGATGCTGGCTCCCTCAGAGTTTAGCTGTCCCGACGAGATCAGGTTTGGCTCCGGCACTATCGGCTCATCAGCCGATTTGACCGACTATGAACCGCGCTGGCGGCTGGGGGAACACTTCGAGAATATTGTACACTTTCACCTTAAAAACAACGACCAAATATCTGATATTCATAGAAATATCCAAGTTGCTAAAGATAAGATCACCTTGGGCGAAATGGACTTCCTGCTCAAGCTGGGGAGCCGGTGGATACATCTGGAAGTTGCCCTTAAACTCTATCTGCTCGACCCTGTCGATGATGCTGAACCTATCGATCTGGCGGGGTTTATCGGCACCCGACGCAAGGACTGCCTGGCTACCAAATGGCGACGCATGCTGAGCCATCAGCTCCCGTTGAGCCAGCGCCCGGAAGCGCAACAAGTGCTGACGGAATTGGGTGTTGAAGAGTCACCTCTGCCTGCAGTCTGGGTTAAAGGCTGGCTGTTTTATCATCCTCTGCAAGCTAAGACACCCGCCCCGGCCGGGGTGAATCCCGAGCATCTGCGCGGCTGGTGGTTGACCTGGTCGGAGCTGGAATTACTTTCCAACAAGGGAGAGCGGTTCATGTTGCCGGGCAAGCCGGACTGGCTGCTACCGCCCGCCTGCCTGGGCAATCCGGTGTTTACACTTGATGAACTGCGCACGCATCTGCAGGATCAACATCGCGGCAATCTGGTTGTGGCGCTTGAGCGAGTGGATGGCGGTTGGCTAGAGAGCAGTCGCGGCTTCGTCGTGCCCGACAACTGGCCCGGTAGCAGCCGATGAAGAGCAGTGCGATGAGGAGCAGCGTTTGATGGTTGGTAAGGCGCTCAGCGCGCATCTGCTGCTGTTTCTATGGACCGTTCTGGTGGCCTCCTCTTTCCCTGTCGCCGCGCTGTTTGATCCAGCGCTTTCTACCAACTTCCTTGTCAGCCTTAGGTTTCTCACCGCAGGTGCCATCATGCTGGTGTTTATGCGTGAGCGTGGCTGGCCCGGTTTCACTGCCGGGATGATCTATTCGATTCTCGGGCTGCTGCTGGCGGCGTTCTTCTCCATTATGTTCAAGGCGCTGCAGTTTATCTCTCCGTTAACACTCGCCGCGCTGTTTGTAACCCAGCCGCTATTTGCCTACCTGATCGCGATAACCGTGGGCATAGAGAAGCCCAGGTTTAAACGCCTGGGTACGCTGCTGCTGGCGGCAACGGCAGCGCTGGTGATAGTCAGCCGTGCGGACTTCGCGGGGCTTTCCGGCTTCGAACTTGGCTTTGGCGAGTCTATTTTCCTGTTTGGCTGCGTACTCTCAGCGGGCTATAACAATCTCTCCCGCTATGCCACCGACCATGGATTGATCCCGGCCAACCCATATCGGACCACCTGTTACGGCTTGCTTGCCGGCGGGGTGCTGATCGGTTTGCCGGATCTGCTGCTGGGGCGACTGGGTGAGTTTTTCGCCACAGTGAGCCTTGGCGATCTCAGTGCTCTCGCCTATCTCACGCTCTTCACGACGCTGGTGACCTTCTGGATCTTGCAGGTGGCGACACTGAGGTTATCGCCAAGCATGGTCGCAGCCTATGGTTATGTGCCGCCCCTGTTGGTGCTCTGCGCGGAGCTATTGTTTGGTATAACCGACTGGAAACCCGGCTACCTGCTCGCCTCCGCCATGCTTATGGTGAGTATGTTGCTGCTGGCCCGGGCCGACAGTCAGTCGGATAACACCCACTGCAAACGCCTTTAGTAAAAGACGGGTAGTAAAAGACGGGAGTAAAACACGGGCACAAAAAAGGGCCGCTTTAAGCGACCCTCTCGAATTCGGCTGTGCTTTGCAGCGGGCGATTATTCGCCGGCTTTAGCAGCGTCCTTCGCGATAACTTTCTTCAGAGCGCGAACCGCAACGAAGGTACCGATGATCATGGCGGCAACGATGGCCAGGCTCGGTGCGAAGGAAACCAGGGTGTACTTATCGATGTCAGGCATAGAACGAGAACCTCTCACTGAGATGGTTAAGGAGCGGTGGGCCGCCCTCTGGTGAAATTTTGCGCATTATAACGATTGCAGCGACGAAAGCCATATAGACTCTCGTACTATTCTGTCATCGTTGCGCCATCAATCAGTCGTTACCGGGCTCTAGCCGCTTCAGCAGGCTCGACGTATCCCAGCGGCCTCCTCCCATCGTCTGCACATCGGCGTAAAATTGGTCCACCAACGCGGTAACCGGCAGACGGGCGCCGTTGCGCCGCGCTTCATCAAGTACCAGGGACAGGTCCTTACGCATCCAGTCCACGGCAAAGCCAAAATCGAATTTATCGTTCAGCATGGTCTGGTGACGGTTGGTCATCTGCCAGGAGCCGGCGGCACCGTGCTGGATGACATCGAAGACCGCCTCGCCATCCAAACCGGACTGTTTAAGGAAGTGGGTAGCCTCGGCCAAACCCTGTACCAGGCCCGCGATACAGATCTGGTTAACCATCTTGGTGAGCTGGCCGTTGCCGGCTTCGCCCAGGTGCTTGATCGCCTTGCCGTAGGCCAGCATGACCGGTTCGCCACGGGCAAAGGTATTCTGATCACCACCGACCATAACACCAAGCACGCCATTCTCTGCCCCCGTTTGACCACCGGAGACCGGTGCATCCAGAAAGCCTGCGCCCTGCGCCTTGCAGGCGGCGTCCAGCTCACGGGCGATGGCCGCAGACGCGGTGGTGTGATCGATGAGAATGCTGTCCTTGGCCAGTGTTTTGAGTACACCCTGCTCGCCCAGCGTCACTTCCGCCAGGTCGTTGTCGTTACCGACGCAGGTCATAACAAACTCGGCGCCTTCTGCGGCGCCGGAGGGTGTCTCCGCAAGTCGGTGTCCGTATTCGGCCACCCAGGCTTCGGCTTTACTCAGCGTACGGTTGTATACGCAAACCTCATGCCCCGCTTTAACCAGATGCCCGGCCATCGGATATCCCATGGTGCCCAGACCGATAAATGCTACCTTTGCCATTACGCGCTCCTTGGAGTTTTCGCCCAGAGGCTCATTGTTTTTAGATGCTTGGCTGCGGAAAACACCGCAGGATAAATCGTTATAATCCCATTACCGGTTTTTAGCGTACAGCGTGTGAGGAGGTACCGCGAATGGTTAATGTGCTAATGAGGAAACGGGTTGGCAAGTGGATAGGTAGATCGTTCGCGACGCTGATGTTAGTGAGCCTGCCGATGGTGCAGCTCGCCCATGCGGAGAGTTCGGCTGAGGATTCGCCTGAACTCTACGGACTGGAGTTCTCAGCCCTGGATGGTTCCGGGCACAGCTTCGCACAACACCGTGGAGAGGTTGTGCTGGTGAATTTCTGGGCGACCTGGTGCCCTCCCTGCGTGCGTGAAATGCCGGCACTGGACCGCCTGCAAACCGCGTTCGAGGGGAAGCCGTTCTCGGTGCTGGCGATCAGTGCCGGGGAGCAGCCGGAAGATGTGCAAAGTTTTCTCGACAAGCTGGAGCAGCCGCTCGAGCTAACGCTGCTGCTTGACCCTGAAGGTCGAACCTTCAGGGAGTTCAAGCTGCGTGGTCTGCCGATGAGTTACCTGTTCTCCGCCGATGGCGAGTTGATCGAGGTGATCACTGGCGAAGAGGAGTGGGACAGTGAAGCCTGGCAGGCCAGAATCGACGAGCTGCTACCGTCCTGATAGCAGCTTCGCCCTGGATCAGTGGTCGGCTTTCCAGCCTCTGATCCGGTCGGTAATCGCCATCACCATCTCGGCTGAGTGGCTGGCTGCGGTTTCCAGAAACTCCTTAAAGGAGATATTGGATTCCTTGCCGGCGATATCAGACAGCGCGCGGATGATAATAAACGGGGTGTCGAAACGGTGGCATGCCTGGGCAATTGCCGCCGCTTCCATCTCGCAGGCCTTCATGGTCGGGAACAGCTCTCGCGTGGCGGCCACACGATCGGCCTTGTCCATAAAGGTATCGCCGGTGGCGATGAGGCCATTAACCGTCTTCATCCCTTTCATGCTGCCGATGCACTGCTCAGCAAAATCCACCAGCAGTGCGTCCGGTGCAAAGGCTGGCGGCATACCTGGCAACTGGCCGTGCTCGTAACCGAAGATAGTCAGATCCACGTCGTGATGGCGTACTTCCTTGGAGATCACCACGTCACCGACTTCCAGCTCTGCATCGAAACCACCGGCGGAGCCGGTATTGATCACGCAGGTCGGCTGGAATTGATACAGCAGCAATGCAGTGCCAATGGCTGCATTGACCTTGCCGATGCCGGACTTGAGCAGCACCACGTCGGTACCGTGGAGCTGGCCGGTGTAAAAGTCGAAGCCGGCAATAACCTGGTGCTCACGACCGGTTAAAGCCTCCTTCAGTTGTTCAACCTCCTGATCCATTGCGCCAATGATGGCAACCCGCAGTGGACTGGATGACTTAAGCAGGTCAGCTAGTGCGGAGGGAGTTGTCATAAAAATAGATTCGCTGTTCTCTTTAGTTGTGTAGTGGTGGTGACTGGCACCGACCGCCTATTTAAATGCCCCGTCCCTGGGGCCCCATCTTGCTTATAGTGTTTGTAAGCGCTGTCCTGCTGGCAAAAGTATAAGCAACTTTAGTTCCAGCAAGAGTTCCAGCAAGCGTTATCGCAATAGTTGTAGCAAACCTACTGACTCAGTTCGGGTAAAGACCCTGCCAGCCGAAACTGTCGAAAACACGAGCGACATCATCCGCTACCGACGCCTGGATCTTCATTGTTTCACCTGTTTCCGGATGTTTCATCTCCAGTTCGGTGGCCATCAATAACAGTCGATGCAGGCCGAGTTCCTCGCGGAACAAGCGGTTATGCCGCCCTTCCCCATATTTTGTATCGCCCGCCAGCGGATGAAAGATATGTTTCATATGGCGACGGATCTGATGCTTACGCCCTGTTTTGGGGCGCACCTCGACGAGACAATAGCGTGCAACGGGATATTTGCCTATCGGAATCGGCAACTCGACGCGTGCGAGCGGTTTGTATGTCGTAATTGCATCCTGGGGAGGTTTATCCGGATCGGCTTTTGCGTCGGCGATACGGTCGTGGATATGACTCAGCGCGTAGTCGATCTCGCCGGCCTCTTCGATCCAGCCACGCGCAACGCAGAGGTAGGTTTTCTCTACTTCCCGTTCGGCAAAAGCCGTTTGCAGCTTATGTGCGGTGTCTTTATTTCTGGCGAACAGGATGATGCCAGAGGTCGCCCGGTCGAGCCGATGCACCGTGTGGATCTTTTCATCCGGGTAGCGCTCACGCAGCCATCCCACCAGATGAGGCGTTTTGGCAGGTGCGATCCAACTTGGATGCACCAGCAGGCCGGCCGGTTTATCGACGGCGATCAGCCATTCATCTTCGTAAAGGATTCGGGGTTCAGCGGTGGGGTCTGGACTGAGGTCGCTCACGGTACTGCGCTCACGGAACTGAAAGTATGATCTTACGGCCGGTTAATTGACGGCGGCCCTTGGGCAGCCTTCGCGAATTGGCGCGTAGTGTACACGATTGTAGGGGTATTTCACCGGCGAACAGCGATATTCCTGTCTGAGCGCCGCTGACTCAGTTCAATGAAAAGAAATTGGGCGCACTGGCGTGGTGTAAAAAGAAAAAAGCCGCTGGCTTGATAGCTCAGCGGCTTTTTCTGGTATGAGTGGCGGAGGGACAGGGATTCGAACCCTGGGAGCCTCTCGACTCGTCGGTTTTCAAGACCGGTGCTTTCAACCGCTCAGCCATCCCTCCGCAGTCGATAGGCAGTTTACGTGGAATCTTTGCGATGTCAAACGGTCCAAAACACTTGAAAATCCCGTAAAAGAAACCATTATGGCGTGTAACCAAGTTACTAATTTTAATTACTAACTTATCTAAAACTTAGTGAGGATAACTATGGCGAACGTTCAACCCCTGTCACATCGGGCGCACAGTTCCGCGGTCGACACCAACAAGGTGATCCGCAACACCTACATGCTGCTGTCGATGACACTGGTTCTCAGCGCCGTGACCGCAGGCATTTCCATGGCGATTAACCCTCCGTTTTTCGCTTACCTGGGTAGCGTAATCCTCAGCTTCGTGCTGCTGTTTGTGCTCAACAAAAAGCAGAACAGCGCTGCTGCCCTGCCGCTGACCTTTGCCTTTACCGGCCTGCTCGGCTTCGGTCTTGGCCCGATTCTTAACCAGTACCTGGCGATGTCCAACGGTGCCCAGATCGTTATGACCGCACTGGGCATGACTGCTGTCACCTTCCTTGGCCTGTCCGCTTACGCGCTGACCAGCCGTAAGGACTTCAGCTTCATGGGCGGCTTCCTGGCTGCAGGCAGCATGGTGCTTATCGTTGCGATGATTGCACTGTTCATCCTGCCGATGTTCGGCGTAGACATCTCCGGCATCCAGCTGGCGTTCTCCGCGGCGGTCGTCATGCTGATGGCCGGTTTCGTCCTTTACGACACCAGCAACATCGTGAACGGTACCTACACCAACTACGTCATGGCCACTGTCAGCCTGTACCTGAGCATCTACAACCTGTTCGTACACCTGCTCGCACTGGTTGGCGCGTTCAGCGACGACTGATAGCTGCTGACAACCGATAGCTGCTAAAGAAAAAGCCCCGCTGTCTCTGGTAAGATAGCGGGGCTTTTTTACGTCTGATTTTTGCGTTGAAACACAAAGAGTAGCCGATGATCTTTTCTCTAGTCGTGCAGGCCTCACCGGTACAGAGCCAGGGAGCCGAAACGGCGCTGCGTTTTGCCCGTGCGCTGCTTGCCTCCGGTCATAGCATCCATCGCGTATTTTTCTATCGCGACGGCATACATAACGGCACAGCCCTGGCCTCTCCGCCCCAGGATGAAGCCAATATCCCTGCCCAGTGGCAGGCGCTGGCAAAGGAACATCAGCTCGATTTGGTCGTCTGTATCGCAGCCGCGGTGCGTCGTGGTGTGATGAACGAGAACGAGGCGAAGCGCTATAAGAAAGAGAGCGCCAACCTTGCACCTGGCTTTGAGCTATCCGGCCTTGGTCAGTTGGTGGAAGCCTGCCTGGTGTCAGACCGTGTTATCACCTTCGGAGGCCGTTCATGAGCGTTGACAGCATTCTTATTCTGGTGCGCAGTGCTCCCTACGGTAGCTCTGCCGCGCGCGATGCGCTGGATGCCGCATTGACCTGCTCAGTATTTGAGGCGCCGGTTACCCTGCTGTTTATGGATGATGCCGTTTACCAGCTACTCAAGGGGCAGTCACCGGCCGGGATCGGCCAGAAAAACCTCAATGCCATTCAGCAGTCACTGCCGCTCTATGATATCGATCGTCTCTGTGTTGCCCAAAGCGCCATGGCGCAGCGAGGCCTGAGCGAAGATCAACTGGCACTGCCAGTGGAGAGCGTCGATGCGGCTCAGATCGCAGAGTTGATGGCCGAACACACCCACGTGCTGAGTTTTTGATCATGATTTTGCATACACTCAATCAGGGACCTGCCAATAGAGCCTGCCTGGAAAGCTGCCTGGAGGCGATGGCGCCTGAGGACAGCCTGTTACTGATAGAGGATGGCGTCTATTGGCTTCAGCCCGCGTTTGCCGAATTGCTGCCAGCACAAGGTAAACTTTTCGCGCTGTCGCCCGATATACAGGCTAGAGGCCTTGAAATTGCCCTTGAGCAACAGGTTGACGATGCCGGCTTTGTGGCGCTATCTGTATCCCATGACAAAGTAGTGAGCTGGTTTTGATGGAAAACCTTGAAATAGAAGGAACCAGCATAGTACTGGACGACGAGGGATACCTTGAGGACCTCTCCCAGTGGCAACCCGCGGTAGCGGAATATCTCGCCGCGCAGGAAGGCATAGAGTTGACGGATGCGCATTGGGAGATACTCTACCTGTTACGCGACTTTTACAGCCGCTTTGAACACTCACCGGCGATGCGACCTCTGGTCAAGGCGGTGAAGCTCGAACTTGGCGAAGAAAAGGGCAAGAGCATCTACCTGATGAAGCTATTTCCAGGCAGCCCTGCCAAGCTGGGCGCCCTGCTGGCGGGGCTGCCAAAGCCGGACAACTGCCTGTAACGGCCTTTTAAGGAGCACAGCTCTGTGTGATACTGAGCTGTCCCTTTTATACTACAGTTTTCGATCCCGCTGGATCGTTGGGCACTAACACGACTGACAGGGTACTCAACATGAGTCTACAAGCCGAAGCAGATCAACTACAGATGCTCAAGGCGCTGGAAAAGAAGAAGCAGGAAAAGCAGAATTCCCGCAATTCGCAGAAGGAAGAGATCATCTACAACCAGTGGGCTACCTTCCGCGTCGACAACGAGCTCTACGGCATCGATGTCATGCAGGTGAAGGAAGTCCTGCGGTACAGCGCGATCACCCCTGTCCCCGGTGCTGACACCTCGGTGCTCGGCATTATCAACCTGCGCGGTAATGTCGTCACCGTTATCGATACCCGCCAGATGTTCCGTCTGCCGATGGTTGAGCCGGATGATGAAACCCGTGTCATCGTTGTTGAGTTTAACGAGTCCGAAGTGATCGGCCTTGTGGTAGACAGCGTCGACGAAGTGCTGAGCCTGCCGCAGAATGAGGTTGAGCGTGCGCCCAACGCGTCTGGTGATGAAACCAGCAAGCGCTTTGTCCAGGGTGTCTGCTACCACAGCAACATGCTGATCATCCTGCTTGATCTGAGCAAAATGCTGCAGTCGATCACACCGACAGAAGAAGAGGAATCAGTAGCCGTTCCGTCCATGCCGACGATCTGATCTGCTCCTCAAGCTCTCGCTGTAAAAAAAGCTCCTGCATAACAGGAGCTTTTTTGTGCCGCTTACATGACACGGTTGGTGGTCAGGTACTTGGATGATGCGTCGGGGCCGGTACCGTCAGCATAAAGAGTGACACCGGAGCGCAGGCAGATCGACAGGTTCTGATGCGATTCGGCGGTTTCCGCCGGCAGCAGGTGTTGAACTGCATCGCGCTCTTCGATCAGTTCTGCTTCGGTGGCCTTCATCCGTTCACGGGCCCAGTCGCCGATCTCCAGCCCTTTCACGATCTGGTAGCGGCCGTAATCACAGCGCACCGGGAAGGAGTAGATAATCCCCTTTTCCACTCCGTAGCTGCCATCGCTGACAATTCCCATGCTGACGATCTCGCCGGGTTCCGTGCCAAGTATCCAGTCGTGCATATGGTCAATCACCGCTTGGGCGGCTGATGCGGCGCTGGATAATCCCCGTGCGGCGATAATCTCACCGCCCCGATTCTGGATCTTCGGTATAAACACCTCTTCGTACCAGCTGCGGTCGATCTGCCCCATCACCGGTTCATCGAGCACGGTCGCATGATGAAGATCCGGGAATTGCGACGGCGAATGGTTACCCCAGATGACAATGCGGCCAATATTGCGCGGGTTGGCGCCGGTGTGGTTGGCGAGAATACCCTTGGCGCGGTTATGGTCGAGGCGTGTCAGGGCGGTAAATTGTGAGGGGCTGAGCTTGGGGGCGTTGCGGCTGGCGATCAGTGCATTGGTGTTGGCGGGGTTGCCGACTACCAGCACCTTTACATCGCGGTTGGCGAAATCGTTGAGTGCCCGCCCCTGACGGCTGAAGATCTCGGCATTGGACTCCAGCAGATCGCGGCGTTCCATCCCCGCTCCTCGCGGCCTGGCGCCTATCAGCAGTGCGTAGTGGACGTTGTTGAAGCCATCCTCGACATTATCGTGCAGGGTGATGGTGTGTAGTAGCGGGTATGCGCAGTCTTCGAGCTCCATGGCGAGCCCGCGTAGAGCCTCCATACGGCCAGGCATCTCGATCAACTGGAGAATAACCGGCTGGTCCTTACCCAGCATCTCCCCGCTTGCAACCTTGAACAACAGACTGTTACTGATGGCACCTGCTGCGCCAGTGACGGCGATACGTACCGGTCTCCTCATGAGCACTTCCTCTGTCAGCTTATCGTTGTTATTACATTAGACGCGATAGCATTAGACTTTCGTCTAATACTGCATTGAATGCAAACAAGATGACAGATGCAAGCACCGATGCCCGGGAATCGTTCCCGGATACCGGTGCTACAGACTACAGAGACAGGAATCAGCCCTGGCGGGCTTTACTGAAGAGTGTGTAGAAGTTGTTCTTGGTGATTTCGGCGACCTCTTCCACGCGCAGACCTTTAAGGTCGGCGATGCATTCGGCCACTTTGGGGACATAGGTCGGCTCGTTCTGCTTGCCGCGATAAGGTACCGGCGCAAGATAGGGAGAATCGGTCTCGATCAGAATCTTCTCCATGGGAACCGCTTTGACCACCTCACGCAGCTCTTCTGCGGTCTTGAAGGTAATGATGCCGGAGAATGAAATGAAGTAGTTCATCTCGAGCGCTGCCTGCGCCATCTCCAGCGATTCGGTAAAGCAATGCAGCACACCCGCAGTTTTTGGATCGCCGTGTTCACGGATGATATCCAGAGTGTCCTGACGCGCATCACGGGTGTGGACGATCACTGGCAGCCCGAGCTCGCTGCCGAGCCGGAGATGACCCGCGAAGCTCTCTTTCTGCTCTTCGGCCAGCTCTGAGCTGTAGTAGTAATCGAGCCCGGTTTCGCCGAGCGCGACGATGCGCTTGTTAGCGGCGGCTTTGCGCAGGCGCTGCTCATCCCAGGGGCATTCATTGACGTGACAGGGGTGAACACCGGCAGAAGCATAAACGTTACTGAAGGGCTCAACCTTGGCGTACATCTCGTCGAACTGGTTCAGGTCGATGGCGACGCAGAGCATCTCTTCGACACCGGCTTCGCCGGCGGCATTGATCAGGTTGGCCAGGGAACCATCATGGCGGCCGAGGTCCAGCCGGTCCAGATGGCAGTGGGAATCGATAAACATGGAATAGCCTAGAAAGATCTGAAAGTGTAATCAGAGAGTGTTGGTACGACGACCGCTACCCAGAGCGCCTGCCAGATAGGTTTCAACCTTGTTGACCAGCTGAGAGTCTTCACTGGAGAGCTGAATGCCAATACCTGGTGTACGACCGCCCTGCGCAGCCTTGGGGGTCACCCAGACGACGCGCCCGGTCACCGGTATTTTGTCGGCTTCATCCATGAGGGTCATCAACATGAACACCTCTTCACCGAGCTGGTAAGACCGCGTGGTCGGTATAAACAGACCGCCGTTAGCAATGAACGGCATGTAGGCCTTGAGAAGTTCTTCCTTGTTCCCAATTACCAGCGAAAGAATACCGTGACTGATACGTGGCACGATTGACATCTATTGCTGCTCTCCTGCTCTTAGCGAACCAGCGCTCTCCAATCGAACATCAGTTTTTCAAGGAGTAACTGTCGGTTCGGGTTATAGCGCAACATGAGGCTTTTTCGCTCACTCTGGACGCGATCAACCAATGAGAAGATTCTAACCCTGTCTGCCCGTTGTGCAACAGCAGACAGCATTTTTGTCATATCTACATTATTGAGATCAGGGTTTTCGGCGCCGGATTGCAGTCTCACCAGGTCCGAAAGCAGGCTGAGCCACCAATCGAGCAGGTGGATCAGCTCCTCCTTGTGGAGTTTCTGCGCCAGGCTGATCGCATCGGTTCGATCCCTGATCAGGTCAGCAAGACCCGACATGAAGGTACGCCGCAGCTCAAGCAGGTTGCCCTGTTTCATATCGACGGCAGCCAGGGGCGCGCCCTGAGCTATCGCCAGGAGTTTACCGGCGGCCTCTTCATCCATATCGAGCTTCTGCGCCAACCAGGGCGTCGATTCTGCCGCTGTCGGCATACTGAACTCGATACGCTGGCAGCGGCTGCGAATCGTTGGCATAAGCTGGCCAAGCTGATGACAGACCAGTATCAGCAAGGTGTCCTGCCCCGGTTCCTCCAGGGTTTTCAACAGCGCGTTGGCAGCCGCTACGTTCATCGCTTCGGCCGGTTCCATGATCATGATGCGGTAACCGCCCT
This sequence comes from Marinobacterium lutimaris, assembly GCF_900108065.1. Classification (GTDB taxonomy): domain Bacteria; phylum Pseudomonadota; class Gammaproteobacteria; order Pseudomonadales; family Balneatricaceae; genus Marinobacterium_D; species Marinobacterium_D lutimaris. The sequence goes on from NZ_FNVQ01000001.1 coordinate 1,028,060, forward strand.
GCTGGGCAGTACTGTGCAGCACCGTGGTGAGTTCACGCACCTGGTCGACACGTATCGGCTTCCCCGGCTCTTCGGGAGACAGGAAGGAGCGGTCAGGATGATGCCCGCTGGCAATCAGTTCGCAGCTACGACAGTGTCCACATGGCCGGCCATTTTGCGGCTGATGGCAAAGCAGCAGATGGGCCAGCGCAGTACCGAACGCGGCCTTGCCGATACCGGCGGGTCCGCTGAGAAGCAGTGCGTGAGGCAGGCGTCCGCTTTCCTGTTGTTGAATCAGGTGCTCCCACTGCGCCTGCAGCCAGGGGTAGATCTGTTCGTCCGCCGGGTTCATGCCTGCTCCAGCCGTTCAAGCGCGATATCGATGGCTCGCTGCACGTCAGGCAGAGATGGCGCGGCATCAATCACCGCAACCCGTGCCGGTTCACACCGGGCCTGCTCCAGATAAGCTGTGCGTACACGTTCGAAGAATGCATGCTTTTCGCTTTCTATACGGTCCGGCTTACCGCGGGCGCGGGCCCGGGCCAGACCGGTTTCAACCGGAAGATCCAGCAGCAGGGTCAGGTCTGGACGAACGCTACCCTGAACAAGTTTTTCGAGCAGCGCCACCGGCTCAGCATCGAGCTCGCGGCCGCCGCCCTGGTAGGCGAAGGTTGCATCGGTAAAGCGGTCGCAAAGTACCCAGGCACCGCGTTCCAGCGCCGGCACAATCACCGATTCGAGATGCTGGGCGCGGGCCGCGAACACCATGAGAAGTTCGGCCATATTGGCGATCTTTTCATCGCGCGGAGTCAGCAGCAGTTCGCGGATCTGTTCGCCCAGAGGCGTACCGCCAGGTTCACGGGTAACGACGACCTCTATGCCACGCTGCTCGAGCTTTTCACGTACGTAATTGAGGTTGGTGGTTTTACCGACCCCTTCGATACCTTCAAGGGTAATGAAATAACCAGACATCAGTTGCTTCCGGGGCTGGAGCGGTAGTCTTCGCGTCGTTTCAGCTGGTAACGCGCCACCGCCTTGTTGTGTTCCGACAGGGTATCAGAAAAGTAATGACTGCCATCTCCGCGGGCAACGAAATAGAGTTCGCTCCCTTCCGCAGGCTTGACGGCTGCATGGATCGCTTCGCGTCCGACCATGGCGATCGGCGTCGGCGGCAGGCCGTCGATGGTATAGGTGTTGTATGGCGTGGGACGACGCAGATCCGCGCGACCTATGCGCCCCTTGTAGCGCTCGCCCATACCGTAGATCACTGTGGGGTCTGTCTGCAGACGCATGCCGCGGTTAAGCCTGCGCACAAATACACCGGAAATGCGCGGACGCTCAGCAGCAACACCGGTCTCCTTCTCGATGATCGATGCCAGAATCAAAGCTTCATAGTCGGACTGAAGAGGCAGGTCTTCCTGGCGCTCACTCCAGGCCTGATTGAGCTGCTTTTCAAGATGATCATGAGCACGTGCGAGCAGCTCAAGGTCACTCATGCCACGCTGGAACTGGTAGGTTTCGGCGAGGAACATTCCTTCCGGCGAGCTGACGCCCAATTCCAGTTTTTCGGCAATCTCTTCGTCACTGAGGTCGGTCAGTTCATGGCTGAGCTTATCTTCGGCGGCCAGCGACTGGCGCAGCTCTGAGAAGCGCATCCCTTCGATAATGGTGAAGTGATAGCTGAGCGTATCGCCCGCAGCGAACTTCTCGAGAATCTGATGTGGAGTCATACCCGGTTCGAGCTGATATTCCCCCGCCTTGATGGCGGTCAGTTCCGGCTCGAGGCGTGAAAGCACGCGCATATAAAGCGGCTTATCGATAATCGCCTGCGCATTAAGGTCCTTCACCAGCGAGTTGAAATACTTGCCCTTTTCGATGGTGTAAATCTGGCCTTCCGCGATATTGGCTGGCGAATTGAGATAGGCCTGGTAATCCTTCCAGAACACCCCGCCCGCGATACCGGCAAGCACAACGAATAGAACAAAAACCGCAAACAGACGCTTCAGCATCGGGCGTCATACTCCTTATTGAGCAGTGATTGCAAATGACGGCTGGTGGCGCCGATCTCATAATGCTGGCCTGCCAGCTCAACAACCGGCCAGATCCCAATCAGGCTGTTGCAGACGAACAGCTCATCGGCAGCTTCCACCTCGGCGGGCGAATATTCACCCATTCGGACATCGCCGGCCAACCCAGGCAGCCTTTCCAGCACCCAGCGCCTGAGGATACCGGCCACACCGCAATTCTCAAGCGAAGGCGTATGCCATTGTTCACCTATGCGGAAAAACAGGTTGCTCATGGTGCCTTCGATCACGCGGCCGGACGTATCGCAGGTCAGTCCTTCATGGATATCTGCTGCGTTCCACTCTGCCCGGGCAAGCACCTGTTCCAGGCGATTCAGATGCTTAAGACCAGCCAGTAGCGGCTGCTGCGCCAGAGTCGTTGTGCACCAAAGCAGCCTGGCTCCCGCCTCGGCAGGATCCGGGTCACGACTGGGTACCGGGCCAAGTGTCAGTATTCGCGTTGGCACCAGGTTCTCGGTAACCGCGTAACCTCTGCCCCCTGCCCCACAGGTCACCAGCACCTTGAGGGATGCTTGCTGAGGAAGTGAAAGCCCGGCGATATCCGCTTCCAACTGTTGTTGCAGCCCATCAGTGAGGATACCCAGGCGACGGCACCCCTCAAGCAGTCGCTCCAGATGCCAGGGCCAGAAACAAACGCTGCCGTTACGAATCAGCAGGGTTTCAAATACACCCTGCCCGTAAGCAAGCCCGCGGTCATTGGCCGCAATGTTCTGTGCCGGTGTGCCGTTGATCAGTGTGAGTGGAGTCATGAGTGCGGGGTGTGGAACGTAGAATATGAAAGGTAAAAGGGAGGCCTAAGCCTCCCTTGTGTATCGCATTACAGCTTGTTGAATATCAGCGTACCGTTGGTGCCGCCGAAGCCGAAGGAGTTCGACATCGCCGCATCGATGGTGCACTGCTGTGCCGTGTGCGCTACATAGTTCAGGTCGCAACCTTCGGACGGGTTGTCCAGGTTGATAGTCGGAGGCGCCACCTGGTCGCGAATTGCGAGTACACAGAAGGCCGCTTCGACCGCGCCGGCAGCACCGAGCAGGTGGCCGATCATCGACTTGGTTGAACTCATTCTCACCTGGCTGGCTGCGTTGCCCAGTACGCGTTTAGCTGCGTTGGACTCGGCAATATCACCCGCCGGTGTAGAGGTGCCATGGGCGTTGATGTAGTGGATGCTCTCGGCGTTCAGGCCGGAATCCTTCACTGCATTTGCCATCGACAGAGCTGCGCCTGAGCCATCTTCTGGCGGAGCAGTCATGTGGAAAGCGTCATCGCTCATGCCAAAGCCAGACAGCTCGCAGTAAATCTTCGCACCGCGCGCCTTGGCTGATTCGTACTCTTCCAGTACCAGAACACCTGCACCGTCACCAAGGACGAAGCCGTCACGATCCCGATCCCAGGGGCGGCTCGCCGCCTGCGGGTTATCGTTACGAGTGGAGAGCGCACGAGCAGCGGAGAAACCGGCCACACCCAACGGTGTCGTTGCCATTTCCGCACCACCGGCGATCATCACGTCGGCATCACCATACTGGATCATGCGCATGGCGTGACCAATATTGTGGGTGCCTGTGGTACAGGCTGTGGTAATCGCGATGTTCGGGCCACGGAAGCCGAACTTGATCGCCAGATTACCGGAAATCATATTGATGATGCTGCCCGGTACAAAGAACGGCGAAACCCGGCGCGGGCCGGAGCTGTTCAATACGTCGTGGGTCTTTTCGATCATCGGCAGACCGCCGATACCTGAACCCAGGGCGCAACCGATACGGGGAGCATTTTCTTCGGTTACTACCAGTCCGGCGTCTTCAACCGCCTGGATGCCAGCAACCATACCGTACTGAATGAACAGATCCATTTTGCGCGCTTCTTTGGCGCTCATGTACGGTTCGATATCAAAGTCTTTTACGGACGCGGAAAAGCGAGTCGCATACTGGCTGACATCGAAATGTTCGATATCGGCCGCGCCGCTCTTGCCAGCAAGAATACTATCCCATGTCGCTTTGACAGTGTTACCGACCGGCGTCAGCAACCCTAACCCGGTCACCACCACTCTTCTGCGAGACATGCTTTTCCTCCAGCACTGCACAAGCTGTACAAAAGAAAAGCCGCACTATACGGGTATATAGATGCGGCCTTTCGATCAATTCGATGGGGACAGATTACTGGTGTGCGTTGATGTAATCGATCGCCAGCTGAACAGTGGTGATTTTTTCAGCTTCTTCATCAGGAATTTCAGTTTCGAATTCTTCTTCCAGCGCCATAACCAGCTCGACAGTGTCCAGAGAGTCGGCGCCCAGATCTTCAACGAAGGAAGCTTCTTTGGTGACTTCTTCCTCTTTCACGCCCAGCTGCTCAGCGATGATTTTCTTAACGCGCTCTTCAATGTTACTCATTATCTCTTCCTATTGTCTTCTCAACACCATCACATCCCAAGATGCGTGACGGAATTCTAGTAAAACCCGTAACGCCCTAGCAAGCGCGACGGCTGTATTTTTTTCTCGTCAAGCTGACGGCCAATTATCCTCAAATCGGCGGAAAAAACAATTGTTTCTACACCTTCTGATTACGATCAATCGCCCGTCATCGTTGACGCTGGTCACCCCATGTACATCCCGCCGTTGACCTGGATGGTCTCGCCGGTGACATATGCACCACCTTCGCTGCACAGGAAGCCCACCACAGAGGCGATCTCTTCCGGCTTGCCAAGGCGGTTCATTGGGATCTGAGCCTGCAGCTTAGCCTTATGCTCTTCTGGCAGACCTGCAGTCATATCGGTATCGATAAACCCTGGCGCGACACAGTTCACGGTGACGTTACGTGCACCGATCTCACGAGCCAGCGCCCTGGTGAAGCCTTCCATACCGGATTTAGCCGCCGCGTAGTTGGCCTGCCCCGCGTTACCCATTGAGGCCACCACGGAGCTAACGCTGACAATACGCCCCCAGCGAGCCTTTGTCATGCCACGCAGACAACCCTTTGCAAGGCGGTAGATCGAAGTCAGGTTAGTGCTCAGGACAGAGTCCCACTCCTCATCCTTCATTCGCATCATCAGGTTATCGCGGGTAATGCCGGCGTTATTGACCAGCACCTCGATAACGCCGAACTCGTCCTGAATCGATTTCAGCACTTCAGCGACAGAATCGGCATCGGATACGTTCAGCACCAGTCCCTTACCCTTGTTGCCGGCCGCAGCCAGGTATTCGCTGATTGCAGATGCGCCACCTTCACTGGTAGCTGTGCCGATAACGATCGCGCCCTGGGAAGCCAGGTTTTCAGCGATCGCCTTACCTATGCCTCGTGTAGCGCCTGTTACCAGGGCAATCTTGCCTTCAATACTCATTTAACCCTTTCCTTATATTGCTGTCCTAACGCTACTTACAGACCCAGAGCCTTTTCCAGGCCTGCGGCATCGTTGATCGCTGCAACGTTCAGGGAACGCTCGATCTTTTTGTTCAGTCCGGCGAGTACTTTGCCAGGACCACATTCGATAGTCGTGGTAACGCCGCAGGTTACCATGTTCTGTACGCTGGGGGTCCAGAGAACCGGGCTGTAAAGCTGTGCCAGCAGGTTGGCTTTAAGCTCTTCAACATCGCTGGGCGCTTCGCCGGTGACGTTCTGAATCACCTTGATGATCGGCATACGCAGTTCGATACCTGAGAGAGCTTCCGCCATGCGCTCGGCCGCGGGCTTCATCAGATCGCAGTGGGACGGTACGCTGACCGGCAGCGGGATAGCTCGTTTGGCGCCAGCAGCTTTGCATGCCTCGATAGCGCGCTCAACGGCGTCTTTTTCACCGGCGATAACAACCTGGCCCGGGCAGTTGAAGTTGACTGCGGAAACCACCTGCCCTTCGGCGGCGGCAGCGCAGGCATCACGCACGGCGTCATCATCGAGACCCAGGATCGCAGCCATGGCGCCGGTGCCGGCGGGGACCGCTTCCTGCATGTACTGTCCACGCAGATTGACAAGCTTCACACCATCGGCGAAGTCGATCGCACCCGCGCATACCAATGCAGTGTATTCACCGAGACTGTGGCCAGCCATCACGGACGGCGCGCCGCCCTCTTGCTGTTCCCACAGACGCCACAGGGCAACGCCGGCGGCGAGCAGAGCGGGCTGAGTATTCTCGGTGCTGTTGAGTTCTTCTTCCGGGCCGGTCTGGGTCAGTGCCCAGAGATCCTTGCCCAGGGCGTCGGACGCCTCCTGGAAGGTCTGTTCAATAATCGGATGCTGAGAGGCCAGTTCCGACAGCATACCGAGATGCTGAGAACCCTGACCTGGAAACACGAAAGCAAGCGACTGCGACATGGCGTCCTCTTTCCTAACCTTATTTACATAAACCCTGAGATAGAGACTGAATCTCTACCCTCAGGTTCAAGGGTGGCGTAGTTTACAGGATTTATCGGGTTTTAGAACCGACAGCTTGCTGCTGCGCTGTTTGTAGCGTTGCGCGTTGCACCAGACCGCTGATTCGTTCCGGCACATTCAGTCGCGCCTCTTCCAGCGCCTGGTCGATCGCATAGCCAAAATAAACCCGGTTTGCGCCGCCATGACTCTTAATGACCACGTTACGCAACCCGAGAAGCGTGGCGCCATTGAGGCGACCTGGATCGAGCTGCTGCTTGAGGTCTCGAAGAATCGGCGTTGCAAGCAGTGCGACAAGTCTGCGATACAGGTTACGGCGAAAGCTTCCCTGTACCTGCCGAACCAGCATTTTAGACAAGCCCTCGCAGCTTTTCAGCGCGACATTGCCGGCAAAGCCGTCACACACCACTACATCAGAGCGACCGGAGAACAGGTCGTCCCCCTCAAGATAGCCGATAAAGTTGATACCGCCATGCTCCTGAATCAGCTTGCTGGCCTCACGTATCTGGTCTGTGCCCTTGTTCTCCTCCGAACCCATGTTCAGAAGGCCAACCTTGGGGCTGGGGCGATTTTCTATCGCCTCGACCATCACGGAACCCATAATCGCAAACTGCAGCAGCTGTTCTGCGCTGGCATCCACATTGGCGCCCAGATCAAGCACGTAGCTGTGGCCTTTAAGGGAGGGAATCGCGGCGGTGATGGCGGGCCGCTCTATGCCGGGCAGCATACCCAGCACCAGTCGCCCCATCGCCATAAGGGCACCGGTATTACCGGCACTGATACAGGCATCGGCACGCCCCTCTTCGACCAGCTGCAGCGCTTTCCACATGGATGATTCACGACGGTTGCGCAACGCCAGGGAGGGCTTTTCCTCCATGGAGACAACATCCTGGGCATGAAACAGCTCGAGGCGCTCGAGATGATTACCGCGGTGGCGGCGAAGATAGGGGGTGAGATCGTCGGTTCTACCGACTAGGATGATCCGTAACTGCGGATGACGCTTGAGTGCGTCACAGGCCGCCGAAACGGTAACGCGGGGACCGAAGTCCCCGCCCATTGCATCGACGCTGATGCAATACGATGCGGTCAAGCTTACTCGTCGCCCTTCGCTTCGACGACCTGACGACCGCGGTAGAAACCGTCAGCGCTGACGTGGTGACGACGATGAGTTTCGCCGGTAGTCGCGTCAACAGACAGAGTCGGGTTGCCCAGTGCATCGTGTGAACGACGCATGTCGCGGCGTGAACGAGACTTTTTGTTCTGCTGTACTGCCATGGTTGTGTAGCTCCTAGATCAACTCTTATCGGCCTTGCCTTTCAACGCGGCCAATACACTAAATGGGTTGGGTTTACTTTCCTCTTCTGGCTCCGCTTCTCCAGCTTCACCAAAGGAGGTCTGAATCGTGCAGTCTTCGTGATAAGACACCAGCGGAAGACTCAGTATCAATTCATCCTCGATCAGAGACAGCAGCTCGATATCCTCAGCCTCGACGATCAAGGGATCGTAATACCGGGGCAGATTTTTCGCCTGTTCTTCGTTGAGAACCACGGCCAGATTGACCTCGGCATCAACATCTACCCCCACCGGTTCCAGGCATCGCTGGCAAGTCTGCAAGACTTTGCCTGATGCCGTCCCGGAGACGGTTCTTAAACGCTGCTCATCCAGTGCAAATTGTAGAGAAATATGAATTTCTCCGGATCCGTCGGCGAGAAGTGAGTTCAATCGTGGCATTGCGGATACATCTGCAACGCCTTCAATTTTCGCTTCACGCTCGGCAAATTTGCGTGGATCAACTCTTTTCGGTAATGGACCGTACGACATAAGCGCGCAATTCTAGGCATCTAGTAGATGGGTGTCAAAGGAAAGCAGGCGTTTTCAATGAGAAAAATGGCGGTATCATGCCGGTTTGCGAAAAACAGGACCAAACTCAGGAGATTCTGATGTCCCGCCCTCTTATTCTCGCTTCCGGCTCAGCATATCGCCGTGCCCTGCTCAATAAACTCGGTCTGGATTTCGACTGTGACTCTCCGGATATCGATGAGAGCCCTCGCCTGGGCGAGGAACCGGAAAGTCTCGTGGCACGACTCGCACAGGAAAAAGCCCGTGCGGTAGCTATCCGCCATCCCGAGGCGCTTATTATAGGCTCGGACCAGCTGGCAACTCTAGAGGGAAAGGTGATGGGCAAGCCACATACCCATGACCGCGCCACCGAACAGCTGAGCCAGGCATCGGGCAAACAGGTCCGATTTTTGACCGGTCTCTGCCTTTATGACGCTAAGGATGGCAGCTTTCAGTGCGAAGTTGTGCCCTTCGATGTGCAGTTTCGAGAGCTTAGCGATTCGCAGATAGAGGGTTACCTGCGCGCTGAGCAGCCCTACGATTGCGCAGGCAGTTTTAAATCGGAAGGACTCGGCATCGCATTGTTTGAGCGTCTTATCGGCGATGACCCGAATACTCTGGTTGGGCTGCCGCTGATCCGGCTCATAGCGATGCTTGAGAACAAGGGTTTTGACGTGCTGGCGAGCTGATCACACAACACTGAACCGCTCCTATTGAGCGCAAATAAAAAGGAGGGCCAGCTGCCCTCCTTCTTTATCACTTCGTTTGGATCGTATCAGCGCAGCTGCACGGCGCCGTTTAGACCCAGCACATTGGCCAGATGACCGGCCATGCTGACACCCAGACGGTCGACGATCTGTTCCAGGGGAGTCTGCTTGACGCTGTAATCCACCAGTTTGTCGACGCCGACCACTTCCCTGGCCACATAGCTCGAGCTGCCAAGACCGTCGATCAGACCCAGATCAAGCGCCTGCTCGCCGGTCCATACCAGGCCGGAGAACAGATCCGGATCCTTTTTCAGACGATCGCCACGGCCCTTTTCAACCTGCTCGATAAACTGGCGATGGGTAGTGTCGAGCACCTCCTGCCAGAATTCGCGCTCGGAGCTCTGTAGCGGCTGGAACGGATCCAGCAGCCCCTTGTGCTCGCCGGCGGTCAGCATGCGGCGCTCAACACCGAGTTTTTCCATCAGATCGACAAAGCCAAAGCTTGAGGAAACCACACCGATAGAGCCCACCAGGCTCGCCTTGTCGGCGTAGATATCATCGGCTGCGGCAGCGATATAGTAGGCACCGGATGCGCCGATATCGCTGATCACCGCATATACCTTCTTGTCGGGGTGCAGCTCTTTCAGACGATTGATCTCGTCATAGACGTAACCGGACTGCACCGGGCTACCGCCGGGGCTGTTGATGCGCAGCAGTACCGCTTTGCTGTGCTCGTTTTCGAACGCCTTGCGCAGCGACCATACCAGCGTATCGGCATTGGCCTTCTCGCTTTCGGCGATAGGACCATCGACTCGCACAACCGCCACATGATCTTCCGGCGTGACCGATGAGATGTTCGGGTTCTGTACGTAAAAGTAGATACCGAGCAGTGCAAATAGATAGGTGAAGGTCAGCAGCTTGAAAAAGATGCCCCAGCGACGGGTACGGCGATGTTCAACATGCAGCCCGCTGACCATTTTCTCGATCAACCGCCACTCCTTGGTTTCTTTGCGCTGTTCGCTTCGAGATTGCGGGCTGTTCGATTCAACACCAGCCGTAGAATTGGATTCGGGGCTATTGCTTTCGGGGCTCTGACCCTCTTCACCCCAGGCGTTTTTTGTCACGATAGGATCCTCTGATTCTTCCTGTCAGTCTGTACTTTAAGCCAGCTCTTCAAGCCAGAGCTCCAGCTCCGGAAAGTGATGGATCTCCGTTAACGGCTTATGGCCGCGCAAACGATCCAGGTGATGAGCGCCATAGCTTACCGCTACGGTGCCAACGCCAGCACGGGTGCCCATATCGAGATCGTACTCTGTATCACCGACCATGATCGCATCGCTCGCCGGCGTTCCGGTTTCCGCCAGAATCTGGTGCAGCATTAGAGGGTCTGGCTTGGAGCGGGTTTCATCGGCACAACGGGTGATTTCGAACAGTGGACCAAGCCGGGTCTGTTCCAGCGCCCGGTCGAGGCCCCGACGGCTTTTACCGGTGGCGACGGCAAGACGGTATCCCTGCTCTTTGAGTCGGTGAAGCGTTTTTTCAACGCCAGGATAGAGTTCGGTGGGCGTTTGGTTCTGTACCAGGAAATGATGAGCATAGCGATCCCGCAGTTGTTCCATCGCAGGATCCTCGATGCTTGGAATCAGCGCGCGGATCGCTTCAGGCAATCCCAGGCCGATGATATTGCGGACCGCTTCAGCACCCAGAGGCTCATGCCCCAACTCTTCAGCCGCCGTCTGCATACTGGCGATGATCCGCGCCTGGGAGTCGATCAGGGTTCCATCCCAATCAAAAATCAAAAGTTTGTACAAAAAGAACTCCTTGGAAACCGTTTACCAGAGGAGTCTGTATATAGGAACGTGGGGCAGGAACACAACCCCGCAACTCTCTAAACGCCGATCACGCCAGATGTCGGGCGAGGATTTCGGCGATATGGATACCTGTGGGCCCGCCCAGGCGAGCTACCTGCTCGCGACATGAAAAGCCGTTGGCAATCAGCTCCGCTCTCGGCTCTTCAGCGAGTTTCGGCAGCAGGGCCAGCTCGGCCATTTTCTGTGAGTCTTCGGCGTTTTCCGCTTCAAAGCCGAAGCTGCCGGCGCCGCCACAACAGGACGCTTCGATAAAGTCGAAATCGAGACCGGGCACAATCTTGAGCACCTTGCGCATCGATTTCATGGCGCCCACTGCCTTCTGGTGACAGTGACCGTGAACCCGCACCGGTGGCGCACCAGGCAGTTCTTTCAACGGCAGCTTAAGGCGATTGGCGGAGATCTCACGCGCAAGAAACTCTTCAAAAAGCAGTGCAGACGCGGCGATTGCCTTGGCTCGATCTCCAAGATCCAGGGTAAGCAGTTCATCGCGCAACATCAGCAGCGTTGAAGGTTCAAGGCCGATAATCAGACGCGCCTCTTCCACATGGGGCCAGAGCGCATCAATCAGCGCCTGGGCCTGATGCCGAGCGGTAGCGATCATCCCCTGCGAATAGGCGCTGCGCCCGCCACAGTGTTCCTGATTAAGCAGATGCACCCTGAACCCTGCGGCCTCCAGTACCCTCAGGGCAGCCTCGGCGCTTTGGGGAGCAAAGTGCGCGGTAAAGCTATCGACCCAGAGCAACACCTCACCGGCTACCCCAGGTGCCGTTCGCGGCGCAAGTTCAGGCGCAGGCTGCACTCTGGGCAAGGGGTGGGTCGGGTTCAGCTTCAAGGCAGATTGAAGCCAGGGGCTGGCGTTAACGGCACTATTGGCCAGATTAACGAGCCACGGATAACGTAACAGTGCGGGCAGTTGGGCAAAGAGCTTCTGCCGCAAAGACGGTGACTTGGAACGCTGGGCAACATATTCGCTACGGATGGTCGCCATATCCAGGTTTGTGTCGCACTCCCGCTTGCATCCTTTGCAGGCAACACAGGCATCCATGGCCCGGTCCAGAGTCGTCTGTTCCTCTGCGGTGATCTCGCCATTGAGCATTCGCTTGATCAGCCTGCTGCGACCGCCCGGCGAATACGCCACCTCGTTATGGACCCTGAAACTGGGGCACATTACACCGCGATCGATAGGGCGCAGGCACACCATGCTGTTGATGCAGACCGCTACGGCCTTGGCATAGTCGCCACCGGTTTTCGGTATATCGGCGTAGGCATCGCCAAGGCCAGCGTTTTCATAGCCGGACCAGTCCAACTCCGCTTTCATGCGACCTCCTCCATATCGATCTCCTCTTCGATAAAGCGTTCGGCGATCCCGAGGAAGTTGCTGCCGCCAATTTCATCGTTGCAGTCCAGCTCCAGTAATTTGCTCAGTACACGATGGGCCAGAATCACGCGGCCGCGACGTAAACGTACAACGCCCAGGGCCTTGAGACTGAAAAGATAGAGACGGGCGATGGTCTGGTCTTCAAGCCAGGGCGCGGTATCGGGTTTAAGCAAACGGTAGTTCCAGCGGAACCCACCAAGGCGCGCAGAGGCTTTCAGGGTGCGCCAGACCTGGCGTTCTGCCTCCTGGTATCGGGCGGTGCGGAAATAGAGCTTGTACAGGGCGATATAGGTGTCGAGCGATTCTGGCCATCGCTCCAGTGCGGTTAACAGCAGCTGTTCCTTTTCCAGTGGATCTGCTTTCGTCGAAGCCTGATAGAGAATCAGGCCCAGCTCATCGGGAAGATTGTCGGAAAAGTAACGTTGCTGGCCGTCGATCAGGGCGATGTTATCCATAGGATTCCTGTAAGAAAAACGACAATCACACAGACTCACACCTGCGCGGTTAAACAAGGTCAAGTCGCTAAAGCCGGCGCAGCTACTGCGTATGCAGACGACGCCGGTCAGGCTGACGCTCTTTCATCGCCAGTCCGAACCTGGAATTCAACGGGGATTTTGCAAGAACCAAACCAGCACAGAAGATCTATCTTCCGCAGCGGTATAGTGGGCGGGTACGCGGTAGGGGAAATGCTGAGAAAAAAGGCTGAGAAAAGGCGGGATAAGCAGAAGGGTTGCGAGCCTAACCCTTCTGCGTCAGTCGATCTGGACCGAATCCTTCGAGACGCGGTCCTTCAAGGGCGGATCAGTGTAGCTTCATACGCGGCCTAATCACCTTGTTGATACGGGCGACAATGGTGACCAGCATGGTCTTGAAATAGCCATAGAGCGCCACCTGGTGCAGACGATAGAGCGAGACGTAAACCAGTCGCGCCAGCGTACCCTCCACCATGATGCTGCCCTTGGTAAGGTTACCCATCAGGTTACCCACGGTGGTGTACTTACTCAGCGAGACCAGTGAGCCGTAATCCTTGTAGGTGTAGGCCGGGATATCCTCGCCCTTGAGGATGCGGTCGAAGTGCTTGTAAAGGTGGCTCGCCATCTGGTGCGCGGCCTGGGCGCGCGGAGGCACAAGGCCGCCCTCCTCGTCCCGGCGTTCGCAGGCGGCGCAGTCGCCCAGAGCAAAAACCCGTTCATCGCGAGAGGTGCGCAGATCCGAGCCGACAACGAGCTGGTTACGGCGGTTGGTTTCCAGGCCATCCAGCTGCGTCAGCAGTTCGGGCCCCTTGATACCCGCGGCCCAGACCACCAGGTGGGCCGGAATGCTCTCACCGGTGCTGGTGACCAGTTCCTTGTCGTTCACCTCCACCACCTGGGTATTCTCGCGCACATCCACACCGAGCTTACGCAGCTCTGTTTTGGCTGCGCTGGAAATGCGCGGAGGCAGCGCCCCGAGAATGCGCGGAGCAGCCTCGATCAGCGTTACTTTAAGGCTGCTCGGCTGAATACTGGAGAGTCCGTAGGAGACCAGCTCCTGCGCGGCATTATAGAGCTCTGCGGAAAGCTCAACACCCGTGGCACCGGCGCCAACAATAGAGATGCGCAGCTGATTATCGGTGCCATGGGTACTGAGCCTGAGGCAGGCTTCCAGCAGGGTATTATGGAAATTGTCGGCCTGGTTGCGATCATCGAGGAAGCAGCAGTTTTCCCGGACGCCAGAGATACCGAAATCGTTGGTGCGGCTGCCAATGGCGATCACCAGGTAGTCGTAAAATAGAGTCCGCGCCGGTACCAGCTCTTCGCCATCGCTGTTTAACACGGGCGCCAGCCGGATGCAGCGCTGCGAGCGATCCAGGCCTTCCAGCTCGCCGATCTGGAAGTGAAAGCCGGCCTGACGACCCTGGGCGCGGTAGCTGAGCTCATCGATACTGGAATCCAGACGCCCGGTGGCGACCTCATGCAGCAGTGGTTTCCAGACGTGGGTGGTCTCCCTGTCCACCAGGGTGACTTTCAATCCTTTGCGGCCGTAGCGCCGGCCCAGGCGAGTGGCGAGTTCCAGGCCACCGGCGCCTCCGCCTACAACAATGACATGCTGGTAGTAGGATTTTTCCTTCATACTCGGGTGAGTCCTTATACAGCGGGTGGATGCATTTGCTGTCGGGACGTCAGCCATGCCCGGAACCGGACGATGCAGGCTGCTTCCCGTTTCTTCTAGTGTATCTCAGTGCTGCGGCAAGGGCGTTAGCACCTTGGAGTTAAGCGCCGAGCTCCCTTTGCCGCTTAAGTATCAAAAGCACCAAATGCGATAAAACTCAGGCGACCTGGTGTTGGCCGCTGAGATGCTGGATTAATGCTCTGAGCTTGCTGGGCTTGATCGGTTTATTGAGCAAGGGCAGTTCCAGTTCGCGCAGCAGTTTACGAACTTCGCTGCTGCGATCCGCCGTGAGAATAGCGGCCGGTATCGCCTGCTTGAAATAGCCCCGCAACGCCGCCACTGCATCAGTACCGGTTGCGTCATCATCAAGGTGATAATCGGCAAGTATCAGTTCCGGCGCAAGCCGGTTTTCTGCAATCGCCTGTTCCGCGCTTGCGGCGGTCGTGACCTGGCAGCCCCAGCCATCGAGCAACGCTTTCATGCTCACCAGCACTTCCGGCTCGTTGTCGATCACCAACACCTCAACCCCTTCCAGACCGCTGTCTCTTCGCAACGGTGTTTCAAAGGATCTCAGCGGTATCACCTGATCACTGAGGGGCACCGAGAAGCTGAAGCGTGAGCCTCGCCCCTCAACGGAGTCCACCTGGATACTCAGGTCCAGTACCCGGGCGATTCGGTCGACTATCGCGAGCCCCAGGCCAACACCGCCGCTGCGCCCCGCGCGACGGCCGAGCTGCTGAAACTCCTTGAAGATATCCTGGCGCTTATCCTCAGGAATACCCTGCCCCGTGTCCCATACCTCGATTCTCAATGTGTTGGCGCGCTTCCTCAAGGCCACCAGCACACCACCGCTGTCGGTATAGCGGATAGCGTTACCGATCAGGTTGCGCAGCACCCGGGACAGCAGGCGCATATCTGACTGCACCGCCAGATCGGGTGCGCGGAACTTCAGCGACACGCCCGCTTCCTGAGCAATGGGTTGGAACTCGGCCTCGAGATTGAACAGCAGATGCTGAACCGAGAAGGTCTGGATATCGGGCTGCACCGCGTTCTGGTCCAGCTTGGAGATATCCAGCAGATCGGAGAGCAGATGTTCGGCGCCGGACAGCGCGAGATGTACCCGGTCTACCAGGTCGCCTTCATAGCTTGGCAGTTCCCGTTCACGCAGGGCGGAAACCAGCAGGCGCGCCGCATTCAGAGGCTGCAGCAGGTCATGACTGGCCGCCGCCAGGTATTTATCCTTGCTCAGGTTGGCGCTTTCTGCCGCGTCGCGTGCCCGCGACATCTCACGCTGTGCTTCCTCCCTTACCGCCATTTCCGCGATAAGACGGGTATTCAGATCGGTAAGCTCGGCGGTACGCGCCTGGACTCGCTGCTCCAGCGCTTCGTTATCGGCCAGTACCCGGTTTTGCATCTCCATGCGGCGGGTAATATCGGCGACGAAGCCCTCGATGATTTCACCCTCTTCATGGGGGCGCAGCAGCAGGTTCATGGAAACGTCAATCTGACTGCCGTCGAGGCGCTTGATACGGGTTTCGTAGAGAAACAGCTGACCTTCGCCCAGCAGCCGGTTACGGATCTGCTGAAACTCCTCCTCGCCACCCTGCAGTAGCGCGGCAAAGTAGACGCCCTCTTCGAGTCGTGCGCTGGTCTCGGTAGCGCAGATGCGCGCCATCGCAGCGTTGGCGCTCTGTATCCAGCCGCGGGTATCGGCCTGAAATATGCCGTGGAAGGCGTTTTCAAACAGCCATTTATAGCGGTTGCGCTCCGCCTCCAGTTCGACAACCTTCTGCTGCAAGGCTGGATAGTAACTTTTGCGGGCAGAATGGCCGCCGAGGCCGATCAGACCGTCTACCGAGAGGTTTTCTTCGGAGCTTGATTCGGTACTTTGGTAACTGTTTGGGTCAGAGTGCTTCTTCATAAACGAGTTCGACATCGCGCTTGTTGGAGCGCCGCGGGTTGGTCAGGATACAAGGGTCCTTGATGGCGTTGGTGCTGAGATACGGGATATCGCTCATATTGACGCCAAACTTACCCAGGGTATCCGGCAATCCTACGTCGCGCTTCAGCGCCTGAACGTGATTCCTTAATCGTGTCTGGATCTGGCGACTGGTCAGGCCGCGGGTATCTATACCCATTGTCTGAGCGATCACCGCAAAACGATCCTCGGCGGAGCTGTAGTTGTAGTCGATCACGTGCTCGACAAGCATGGCGTTACACAGGCCGTGCGGCAGATCGAGAAATCCACCCAGACTATGTGACATCGCGTGCACCGCACCAAGAATCGCGTTGGAGAACGCCAGCCCCGCCTTCATCGAGCCCAGCATGATCTGCTCGCGCAGGTATTTATCTTCCGGCTGCTCTACCAGCAGTGCCAGGTGACTGTTGATCAGGCGGATCGCATCCAGCGCATTCATATCAGTCAGCGCGCCGCTGCCGGTGGAGACAAACGCCTCGATGGCATGCACCAGTGCATCCACCCCGGTACAGGCGGTCAGGAACGGCGACATGGTGCTGGTGGTATCGGGGTCGATCAGTGATACGTCCGGGACTACCGACTTGCTGACGATAGAGAACTTCACCCTATCCTGCTGATCGGAGATGATCGCGAACTGAGACACGTCCGCTGAAGTCCCTGCGGTGGTCGGGATGAATATAAGCGGCGGAATCGGGTTAGTGGTCTTATCGATCCCTTCGAACTCACGAATCTGGGTACCGTGGGTGCTGACGATCCCGATCGCCTTGGCGCAGTCCATGGGGCTGCCGCCGCCGATGGCGACAATGACGTCGCAACCATTTTCGAGGTAGACCTGGGATCCGAGCATCACCTCTTCAGTGCGTGGGTTCGGTGAAACCTGGGTGAAGCGGACCACGTCGAGCCCTTCTTGCTGCAGTAGTGCTTCGATCTCGACAACCCAGCCGGCGTTAACGACGCCAGGGTCGGAGACAAGCAAAACCTTTTGTGCACCAAAGGTTTTTGCGTAGTTGCTCACCATCTTGCGGGCGCCGCTGCCAAAGATGATTTCGGGCGCGACGAACTTTCTGAGACTGGAAATTTCCTGGGCCATGATGATTCGGTCTCTTTATTTTTATAATTCCAGAACGCCAGTATGCGACAAATTATGGGCTTAGGCACTCCCTCTTTTGTCGACAATTAAAAATTCTGGCGGTAGCTACAGCCGCGGCCGGCTGCATCGCTCTTAGGGCAAAATCAGTGGCCAGGCGGCCACTCTTCATGCTCCACAAGGCCTTCATAGCTCAACCAATCGGCGCGATGACTGGTCCAGATATGCTGGATCGGGCGCATGCCCGGGTCTTCATCCAAAGTCGCGACGCGCAGCACCACATGAGGGTTAGCGCTGCGCTCGGCCATCAGGTGCGACCCACAGCGTGAGCAGAAATGACGCAGCTTGCCCGGTGAGGACTCAAAGGAGGTCAACACCGACTCGCCGGCGGTCCAGCGGAAGTGCTCCCGCATGACGCCAGCGGTGGTATTGAACGCGGCCGCATGGGCTTTGCGGCAGGTTTGGCAGTTACAGTGCGTCAGCGGCATGTCGATACTGTCGACTTCATATTTAACGGTGCCGCAAAGACAGCTTCCTTGCATGGTTTAACTCCCGGGCAGATATGTCGAAGGGCTGGCTACCCAGCCCGTCGCACAATATAAGCTGGTGACGCCGATGCTGACCAGTCGCAAGCCGGAAAACATCACAGGAGTTACCGCTTCCCCCCTGTTTCCTATCCCTGGAACGCTGCCAGCGAGACGGCGTCATTACTGGCCGCCTCGTAGAAAGAGCGGACCAGACTCGCCAGCTGCTCCGCGTCCACTGCCTTACAGATCTGCCCGGCGGGCTGTTTGAACGTCGGCGTATCCTCAGCCGCCACCATGGCGTTGATCACCGATTCATCGACCGCATCAACGGCCGCCATATACAGGTCATCGAATACCTCGTCATTCAGGTATTCCATGCTGCACTGAGCCCCCGACAGTTGGGGCAACGCCTTTTTATTGGCGGTGCTGAAGGCAAGGAAGATATCGCCAGAGTTATTGCCGCCGGGCGAGCCGTTACGACCGATGCCTATGGCCGCACGTTTGGCCATGCGCTTGAGCTGATGCGGCAGCATCGGCGCGTCGGTGGCCAGCACCACGATAATCGAGCCCTGCTCCTTGGTATGCACCCGCTCTACTTCCATCAGCCGCCCCACGGGTACGCCGCGCACGGTAAACCAGGGGCGAATACCGTGATTGGCCTGCACCAGCGCCGCGACGGTATAGGTCTTGCCATTTACGTCGATAAGTCGCGATGAGGTACCAGTGCCGCCCTTGTACTCGTAGGCAATCATTCCGGTGCCGCCGCCCACGTTACCTTCGGCGATGGCCCCGCCCTGGGTGTTCTCCAGCGCGGCCAGGGCATCCGCCTCGGTAACGTGCTGGGCATTGATGTCATTGATCACACCGTCGTAGGTTTCCGCTACCACCGGCATCGCCCAGAGATGGTTGTCACGCCAGTGATCACGGTAATGGTTGATCATCCACTTGGTCGCGGCGTGATGCACTATGCCAACGCTGTGGCTGTTGGTCAGCATCACGGGGCCTGCGAAGTAGCCGCCATCCTGAATCCAGTGGGTGCCGGTCATCTCCCCGTTACCGTTAAGGGCGTAGGTTCCCGCCCAGACCGGCTGCGGCTCTTTGTTTTTACCGCGGGGCAGAATGGCGGTGACGCCGGTCCTGACAGGAGACGCCGGGTTATCGCTGATCAATGTGGTGTAACCCACCTCAACACCTGCTACATCCGTAATGGCATTGTTTGGACCGGTTTTTCCGGTAAACGGAATACCAAAGTCACGGGCACGTTTGTTTGTCATCAGATTTAACCTTAACTGTCAGGCTTTACGGGATTTGAAATAGATACCGGCAGACGCAATCAGCACCGACGCCATCAGCATCATCGTGGCGATAGCGTTAATCTCCGGCTTAATGCCGCGGCGGATCATGCTCATGATGAATACCGGCAGCGTGGTCGAGTCGACACCGCTGATAAAGTAGGTAATCACCAGGTCATCCATAGAGATAATGAAGCTCAGCAGCGCCCCGCCAATCACGCCGGGCAGGATCAACGGCAGCGTCACGCGGCGGAAGGTCTGCCATTCATTGGCGCCCAGATCTGCCGAGGCAGATTCAATCATCGGGTTCATACCGGCGAGGCGCGCACTGACCACGATAAAGACGTAGCTGGTCAGGAAGGTGCAGTGACCGATAACGATCGATGTCACACCCAGGTTCATGCCCACGCCAACGAAAAAGATCAGCAGCGCAATCCCGAGGACGATATCGGGCATCACCATCGGCACCATCAGCAGCAGCCGATAAAAGCCCTGCAGCCTGAAGCGATAACGGGCGATGGCGACGGCAACACTGGTGCCCAGCACGGTGGAGACAATCGTCGCGAACGCGGCAACAGTGAGGCTGACCTGCAACGCCGCAAACAACTGGTCGGTGGATTCCACATAGGCGCTGGAGTCACTGAGGTTCGTTTCACCGCCAAAGAGATTGATGTACCAGTCGAAACTGAACTCTTTCCAGATCATCACGTTGACCGGGTTGGAGTTGAACGAGTAGGCAACAACAAGAATGACCGGCGCATACAGAAAGATGAAGAACAGAGCGCCGTAACCTGACATCAGGTGATTTAGAAGTTTACGCATCAGCTGTAGATCCTCAGGCGGCGTGCTGTTTCTTCATTACCTTGAGCAGGTAAAAAGAAACCACCAGCAACATGAACAGAATCATGATCATCGACAGAGTCGCGCCGAACGGCCAGTTCCTTGAAGCCAGGAACTGCTGCTCGACCAGATTACCGATCATCACGACCTTGGCGCCACCGAGCATGGACGGCACCACGAAATTCCCCAGCGCGGGAATGAAGACCAGGATCGATCCCGCAATAACGCCGGGCAGCGTCATCGGGAAAATCACTCGGCGGAAGGTAGTGAAAGGCGTCGCACCGAGATCCTGGGACGCTTTTATCAACTTCGGATCGAGATTCTCCACGCTTGAGTAAACCGGCAGGAACATAAACGGAACAAAGATGTAGACCATGCCGAGAATCACCGCGGTACCGGAATACATAAGATCCAGCGGCTCCGCGATAATGCCGAGCGAGAGCAGAATCTGATTAGCGAAGCCAGAGTCGCGCAGGATCAGGATCCAGGCGTATAGCCGGATGATCATGCTGGAGAAGAACGGCAGCGCAATCATAAAAATACAGAACGACTTCCAGCGTGATGGCATCCGACTGATCCAGAACGCGACCGGATAGCAGAGCAGCAGCGTGACCGCCACGGTTGCCAACGCCAGCCCTGCAGAGCGCAGCAGAATTTCGAGATAAACGATATCGAACTCTTCGTAGAAGCCATCTGCCCAACCGAGTACCCGACCGTAACTCCAGGGGTAGAAGCTCCACTCGACACCGCCATACAGGCCCGGCTCAAGGAAACTGGAAACCGCCATGATCAGCAGCGGTCCGAGGAAGAACACACTGAGAAACAGCGTCGCCGGAGTCAGCAGTACCAGCAGCTGTTTCTGCTGACCGTTAAATGACCTCATTGACCCGCTCCCTTTCCGGAATCACGTGCCAGGCAGCCGGGTCATACTCCAGCGTCAGCGGTTGTCCGGCCTGCAGCGCTTTAAAGGAGCTGCGAATCAGTGCCGAAACCTCCTGCCCGTTACCCATGCGGCAATGCAATTGATGGTCACGACCGATAAAGACCGACTGCTCAAGCACGGCAGTAAGCCCCCTGCTTGAGCTGGGCTCGTCGGCAGCTTTGAGATGGAAATGCTCGGGCCGGATCAACAGCGATACCTGCTCGCCGGCGCTCAGGGTCGGGTTGTTACAGATCACCTCTGCGCCACCCAGGTCAACGCGACTAAACTCGGGCGTTGATTCAAGCACTCGTCCTGAGAAGATGTTGCTTTCACCGATAAACTCAGTGACAAAACGGCTGGCGGGACGGTGATAGATCTCGTCCGGCGTACCCAGCTGTTCGATCTTGCCACCATTAAGCACAACAATCCGATCCGACATGGTCAGCGCCTCTTCCTGATCGTGGGTAACGAACAGGAAGCAGATGCCCAGCTCGGACTGGAGATTCTTCAACTCGATCTGCATCTTCGAGCGCAGGTTGCGGTCGAGCGCGGACAGCGGCTCGTCCAGCAGCAGCATTTTGGGTCGGTTGATGATCGCGCGCGCCAGGGCGACTCGTTGCTGCTGACCTCCGGAAAGCTGCGACGGCCGGCGCTTCTCGACGCCGCTAAGCCCCACCATCTCGAGCGCTTCGGACACCCGGCGGTTGCGCTCTTTTTTCGCCACACCGGCCACATCCAGCCCGTAGCCCACGTTATCGCCGATGTTCAGGTGCGGAAACAGCGCATAGGACTGGAACACGGTGTTAACCGGGCGCTGGTGCGCAGGCAATTCAAGCAGCGAGCTACCTCCCAGCAGGATGCTGCCGCTGTCGAGCCGCTCAAACCCGGCGATAATATTCAGCAAGGTGGTCTTGCCACAGCCGGAAGGCCCCAGCAGCGTGATGAACTCATTCGACGCAACATTCAGGTTGATACCATCCAGCGCGCGTACGGAACCGCCTTCCGGCGTCGCGAAATGGCGAAATGCGTTTTTTATTTTTAGAAAATCCGGAGTCGGATCTGAAACAGCCATACTAAACCTCGGAAAAAAGACGCAGGCGCGGCGGCCTGCGTGGTCTACAGATGATCAGGACGCGGTACGGAACTTGGTCCAGACGCGGTCGTAAAGGCGGGTGCCTGTGCCCAGCTCGCGGAATATCTGCAGTTTTTCCTTGGTTTCTTCGCCCGGATTGATGTTTTCGTCGTTACGAATGTCATCCGGCAGCAGCTCGATCGCCGCCTTGTTCATGGAGCCGTTGGTCTGCTGAACGGTGTTCAGTGCGGAGATTTCCGGCTGCAGGAAGAACTCGAGGAAACGCTTGGCGTTCTCCTTGTTCGGTGCAGTTTTAAGCACGCACATGTTTTCCTGGTACATGGTGGCGCCCTCTTCCGGGATCACGTACGCAAGGGTATCCGGCATCTCTTTCACGTAGATCATCGCACCCACGTACCACTGCGCCGCGGCGATATCGCCGGACTGAACCATGGGGATGCTGTCATAGGTAAAGGCGGACACCTTGGGCTTGGTGTCGAGCAGGAACTGCTGGGCTGACTTGAGCTCGTCAGGGTCCACCGAGTTCACGCTGTTGCCATCAAGCAACAGCGCAAGGCCGATATCTTCACGCATATCGTCGAGCATAACGATCTTCTTGCCCTGGTCCGGTAGCGCGAAAAACTCTTTCCAGGAGTTCAGTTCAGGTACCAGCGTTTTGTTATAGACGATACCTACACTGCCCCAGCCGTACGGCAGACAGTACTCACCTTCCGGATCTGACTCGGCCAGCAGGTGACTAGTATCGATATTCTCAAAACCGGGCGACTGGTTGATGCCGGTTTTTTCCAGCAAGCCCAGTTGCGCCATGATGTCCTGCATGTGAACCGAGGGGAAAACAATGTCATACCCTGTCGCGCCAACCTGCAGTTTGGCCAGCATCTCCTCGTTGGATGAGTATGTGTCCAGGTTCACCTCGATGCCGGTCTCGGCGGTAAAACGCTCAAGCACCTCGGGATTGATATAGTCGCCCCAGTTGTAAAGATTCAGGGTTTCATCTGCCTGCGCAGATACCGAAGCACCGGCGCACGTCACGCCCAGGCAAGCCAGGGCCAGGGTTTTCTTGATCCATCTGTTACCAGCCGCAGCGGTATTAACCGACTTCATATTTTTCGCCTCCAGGTCTGGGTGTTGAACCACCTATTTCCTATAAACACTAGGGCGACTGGTATCTATCATTCAATATCAGTATTAGGTATATCTATAACAATATAAACTGGCTATTTCAGTGGGCATAAACGGTTAATAAACCGTTAAAATTACATATAACGCACTATTAAAGTGCATTCTATAGGCAGATCTACTCACTACGGCCCTATATGAACGGAAAATAGTGACCATTTTGAGGGCATACAGTTGGACAGCACCTTTTCAACCAGTGGTGACTACATCTCAAGCCGCACCGCGAACAACATTCACGGCCTGTTGCCGAGCCTATCTGCGTCAGAAGCGCGAGTGGCCCAATACATCCTGCTTAACCTGGATCGCATCGCCTATGAAACGGGCGCTTCCATTGCTGAAAAGGCACTGGTCAGCCCGATTACCGTAAGCCGCTTCCTGAAACGCGCCGGCTACAAGGGCATCGTCGAGCTCAAACAGGAGGTACTGCAGGACGATACGCTGGCGGTCGAGGAGCGCTCCGGCAAAGAACCGCTGAGCGATGAAACCCTCAAGCCGATCTTTAACAAGGACCTGCAGACACTGGTCGATCTGTTCGAGCAGTTCCAGTCGGACACCTGGCTGGGACTGGTGGATTGCGTCGCCTCGGCAAGCCAGGTCTATGTTTCCGGCTTTCAAACCGTGCGTGGTATAGCGGAAGATTTCAGCCGCCGGCTGTCACTGGCGCGGCATGAGGTGCGTTACCTTTCGGCCCATGAAAGCATGCTCGGTGAGTGGATCAGCGATAACCGTGAACCGCAGGAGAACCCCAAGGTACTGGTACTGATCGATGTGGTGCCCTACGCCCAGGAAGGGCGAAAGCTGTGTGAGATCGCCGCAGCCAAGGGAATCAAACTGGTGATTCTTACCGACGAATTCTGCTACTGGGCGCGGGATTACACGCCGTACATTATCCATGCAAAGTCGAAAACAGGACTGTTTCTTGAGTCTACCTGGGGACTGGTGCTGACCACCAATATGCTCTGCGACCAGGTTGCGCACCGTAACCAGGACAGCGGGCGGCGAACCAAGGAGTGGTTGCAGCTGGCCCAGCATCTGAATCTATTCTGATCCAGGCCTATCTTCTGGCCAGTGCTATGACCTGCTCTCGGACGTCTGTTTGATCCGGTTCAGCGCTCCTGATTGATCAGGCGGCGATAGAAACACAACTCACGCTCGAGCACCTCTACCTGGTTACTGGCTTTGCGAAAACCGTGGCCCTCGCCGGCAAAATGATACTCCTCTACTGGAATAGCCCGCTCACGCAGGGATTGCGCCATGCTGCGGGTCTGTTCCGGCAGCACCACCGGATCCTCCTCGCCCTGGAAGAAGATCACCGGCGCGTTGATCTTATCGACGTTATGCAGTGGGGAACGCTCGTTATAGGGGCTGGATTCAAGCTCCGGATCACCGATCAGCCAATGCAGATAACGCGACTCGAATTTGTGGGTGATATCGTTAAGACGACGGGGATCCGAAACACCGTAAAGGCTGGCACCGGCGCTGAACAGATCGGAGTTCGCCAGCGCACTCAGCACCGTATAGCCACCGGCGCTGTTGCCGCGAATAAACAGCGCGCCCGAATCAGCAACGCCCTCGCTGACTAATGCTCCAGCCACCGTTTCTACATCTTCCACATCCGCTTTGCCCCAGCTCCCGGCCAACTGCATGCGAAAATCACGGCCGAAGCCTGTGCTGCCGCGGTAGTTAACATCGGCGATCATAAAACCGCGCTGCAGCCAGAACTGGATCGCCGGCCGGAAACTCGGCGCGGTCATCGCCGTGGGTCCACCATGGGTGTAGATGATCAACGGCAGCGGTTCGGAGCCAAGCGGCGTGGGCCGGTAGAGAAAATAGGGAATCTGATCCCCTGCCTTGCTGGCAGCGATGCGCGATTCCGGTGCTGTCACAGGGTAATCCGGCGTTTCGCCTCCGGTCAGGGTTGCGCTTGCCGCCGTGGCGGTCTGGTTATCGATGGTGAGGTGCAGAACTGCAGGCATGCGGTTGGTAAACTCGGCGGCGCAGCTGCAGTGGCTATCTTCCAATACCAGTGAATGCAGTCGCGCAGCGGGCTGATCGATATAGAGCTGCTGCCACTGGCCCGCCTTATGAACAAACAGCCGGGAATAACCGCGACTCTGACCTATCGCGATCAGTTCGCCACCTGGCGCCCATCCATAGGTGCTCAGGCCAAACTGCCAGGGTGCGGTCGTGAATTCGGTTTGGGCGGGCGTTTCGCCCTGCAGAGGTACAAAGCCTGCGCCGCTAAGCTGCTCGATACTCCACCAGCCGTCACGATCGACCACTGCATGCAAACTGCCGGATGGCGAGAACTTCGGCTGCGCCCAGGCGGCATCGATATCGGATACCTGACGTATCTGTACCAAACGCCCGTTGGGTTCAATATCGGCCAGCATCAACCGGGTCCGGTCCCAGGGCTGATAGGGATGATTCCACTCTATCCACGCCAGTTGCGCCCCATCCGGGCTCAGCGCTGGGGAGCTGTAAAAGTCGGCCCCCTCTGCTAATACCGTTAACCGCCCCTCTTCCGTGATTGCGCTCAGATAGTTGGCGGGTTCGTTACCCCGGTCGCTGCTGGTCTCGCAAACACAGATCAGGCGCTGACGCACCTCATCATATTGCAGATCCGCCATTCGCGTGCGGTTATAGGCGGTCAGTTTTCGCGGTGCGATCGCACCGGAGAGGCTGGTCACCCAGATCTGCTGATCCGAATCATTGACGAAAAACGCCTGATCCCGCCCTCGACACCAGGCACCACCGCCATAAGAATGCACCTTGCTGCGTACGCTGAATTGTTCCGGCAACAGCGACACCGCATGATGGCTTTCAAACCTGCAGAGCTGGTTGATCCCCTTTTCCGCGTCGTAACGAACCCCATAGGTGCGGCCGCGAAAAATGCACAGTGACGAATACTGATGAAAGGATGCGACCGCGTCGGTCGCACTAATCGGTTGGACTGCCTGATCGGGCAAAAACACGCGGATCCTCTACCTGACCTCGAGCGCCTTTCGCAAATTCCCTGGAGTTACGCTCGTTCCTGAAGGTGATGTTGCTTTCAGTATACTCAGCTTCCGCCGCTTGTCTCGCCTCCAGGATAAGGCCGTGATCCGGCGACTTGCCGCACACCGGGTCCGCCGCGTGCATATCACCGGTCATCATATATGCCTGACAACGGCAGCCGCCGTGGTCCTGCTCTTTTTCACTGCAGGAACGACAGGGTTCCTTCATCCAGTGGTCGCCACGGAAGTAGTTAAAACCGGTGGACTCGTTCCAGATCTGCTCAATGCTCGAGTCTTTCACATTGGGGAATTCCAGCGGCAGCATGCGGGCGCTGTGACAGGGCAAGGCGGTGCCGTCCGGCGTGACGGTAAGGAAGATCTCGCCCCAGCCATTCATGCACTTCTTCGGCCGCTCTTCGTAGTAATCCGGGGTGACAAAGATCAGCTTGACCGGGTTGCCCTCGGCCTGAAGCTTTTCCCTGTACTCATTGGTGATCCGTTCGGCACGTTCAAGCTGGGCGCGGGTCGGCAGCAGGTCCTCACGGTTCTCATAGGCCCAGCCGTAATACTGGCAGGTGGCCAGTTCGACATAGTCTGCTTCCAGCTCAACGCAGAGCTCGATAATCCGGTCGATGCGATCGATATTGTGTTTATGCGTTACGAAGTTAAGCACCATGGGATAACCCTGGGCTTTAACCTCGCGGGCGATTTTCAGCTTCTGCTCGAACGCCTTCTTGGAGCCCGCCAGCAGGTTGTTGACCTCCTCATCGGCGGCCTGAAAGCTGACCTGGATATGATCGAGCCCCGCCTCGCGAAACGCCGCTATGCGCTGCCCAGTAAGACCTATACCTGAGGTAATCAGGTTGGTGTAAAAGCCAAGCTGACGCGCTTCGGCAATCAGCGTTTCCAGATCACGGCGTACCAGGGGCTCTCCCCCGGAAAAGCCGAGCTGAGCAGCCCCCATGGCGCGGGCCTGACGAAACACATCGATCCACTCTTCAGTGCTGAGTTCCGCACCGGCGCCAGCGAAATCTAGGGGATTGCTGCAGTACGGACACTGCAAAGGGCATTTATAGGTCAGCTCGGCCAGCAGCCATAGGGGCTGACCATGGGGGCGTGCTTCTCTTGCCAAATGATTAGCGGTAGTGGATCCAGCGTTGCTCACGGGCCACCTCCATAAACTCCAGGACATCGCCGCTCAGGTCACCGGCATCGGGAAAGCGCTCCATCAATGCCGCGCAGATATCGACCACGGAGCGCTCGCCATCCACCAGTGACAGAATTTCGCCGGCACTCTGGTTCAGCTTCACCATGCCTTCAGGGTAAAGCAGTACGTAGGCCTGCTGAGCGGGCTCCCACTGGAAGCGGAACATCCGCTCCAGCGCCGGAATCTGACCTGATCCGTTCACTGCAGAATTTAGTTGATTGCTCATCGGAACAGCCCCTTGTGATAGACCCTGTCACGAGTAACTGTGTGATAAGGCGGACGGTCGAGCTCATAGGCCATTGTCATCGCATCGAGCATGCTCCAGAGCACGTCGAGCTTGAACTGAAGGATCTCCAGCATCCGCTGCTGCTGCTCGCGGGTTTTGTAGAAATCCAGGGTGATCTCCATCCCCTGCTGCACATCGCGGCGCGCTTCACTCAGGCGATTGCGGAAGTACTTGTAGCCCTCCTCCTTGATCCAGGGATAGTGAGTTGGCCAGGTATCGAGGCGGGACTGGTGGATCGTTGGTGCAAACAGCTCGGTCAGCGATGAGCTCGCCGCCTCTTCCCAGCCTGCACGGCGGGCAAAGTTTACGTAGGCATCCACGGCAAAACGCACGCCCGGCAACACGTGTTCCTGGGACAGGATCTCTTCGCGGGTCAGACCCACCGCCTCACCAAGTTGCAGCCAGGCCTCGATACCACCAACCGCGCCATCGTAGCCGTCATGATCGAGAATACGCTGCACCCAATGGCGCCGCACTTCACGATCCGGACAGTTCGCCATGATCGCGGCATCCTTCAGTGGGATGTTGATCTGGTAATAGAAGCGGTTGGCGACCCAGCCGCGGATCTGTTCGGGAGTTGAGCGTCCCTCGTACATATCGACATGGAAAGGATGGTAGATATGGTACAGGTCGCCCTTGGCGCGCAGAGCTTCTTCAAACGCTTCGCGGCTCAGCGGTGCATCGATCTTGGCTGCTTGCATATTCATGCCTGTCTCCTACAACTCTATGCTCATACCGTCGTAGGCAACCTCGATATCGTGGCGCGCCAGTTCAGCACGCTCCGGCGAGTCCTCGATCAGTATCGGGTTGGTATTATTTATGTGAATCAACACTTTGCGCGGCTTTTCTAAGGTATCGAGGAAAGCAATCATGCCCTCCTCGTCTGAGCCTTCGCCGGTCTGCGACAGGTGCCCCATATGAACACCGAGCTTGTCGCCAACACCGGCGTGGATCATTTCATCATCACGCCAGAGCGTGCCGTCCACCAGGAGGCAGTCCGCTTCGGACATGATGGTCGGCAGGTGCGATTCAATCCGGCCAAGGCCGGGAGCATAGAACAGGGATTTTCCGTTGCCGGTATCGCGGATCAACATGCCGATATTGTCACCGGGGTGCGGATCGTTGCGATGCGGCGAATAAGGGGGCGCGCTGGAACGCAGGGGCACGGCGATAAATTCCAGGCCCGGTGCGCATTCGATGGTAAAGCGGTTGACGCTTTCGTCCACCGGAATTCGTTTGCGGTTCAGGCCGCCATTCCAGTGCTCCAGCATGTTGAACACCGGGAAGCCGGTGGTCAGATCCTGGTACACCATATCGGTACACCAGACCTCATGAGGGCAACCCTCACGCAGCATCAGCAGGCCGGTAGTATGATCGATCTGGCTGTCCATCAGCACGATGGCGCCGATACCGGTATCACGCTTGGCTCGGGCCGGCTGCATAGGTGCAAAGTCCGCCAGCTGGGCGCGAATGTCGGGTGAGGTGTTAAAGAGTACCCAGTCAACGCCGTTGCTGGAGACCGCAATAGAAGATTGGGTGCGGGGTTTGGCGTTCAACGTACCGTTTCTGACGCCGGTGCAGTTGTCGCAGTTGCAGTTCCACTGCGGGAAGCCACCGCCGGCAGCTGAACCCAGAATCTGTATTTTCATTATTATTGTGTGCCCTGAGTCTGGTTCTAGGGGCTTGAAGCAAGGCTACCGGCGGGCGCCGGCAGCTTTATCTCTGATCGGTCGCTCAGCGGTTTGCGAAGTACATGGTGACTTCGAAGCCGATGCGCAGGTCAGTGTAAGCAGGTTTAGTCCACATAATGTTTTCCTCGTTTTTATTGTTTAACGACACCCCTGATCATAGGAGCAGTGAGAACCCGCCAATATGGTACTTTGGAACTAATTCCGCCCCGAAAAGGTAGGTGGTCGTGCAGCCGGAGCGACGTTTGAACATGACAGCCTCTATCCAGGACCGCAGGTTCACCAAGAATCGTAGGAGCGACGCCCCCGTCGCGATAGCCGCGGCTTTGAA
The DNA here is from genome assembly GCF_900108065.1 of Marinobacterium lutimaris. Taxonomy (GTDB): domain Bacteria; phylum Pseudomonadota; class Gammaproteobacteria; order Pseudomonadales; family Balneatricaceae; genus Marinobacterium_D; species Marinobacterium_D lutimaris. The sequence goes on from NZ_FNVQ01000001.1 coordinate 1,057,851, forward strand.
GCACTACCCTGCCAGCCTAATCGGCACGAGGGCGTACCTCCTACAACAGCGGCTCAACATAAAAAATCGGCTCCCGAGGGAGCCGATAAGAGTGCCTGCAAACTAACAAACAGGGCGGAGACTTCGTGGGGGTAAAGCCCCAAACCTCAGGAGGCGGTCACTCGCCTCCTTCAGAACCCTGAGGATGCACTGCAGGGCACAGAGAGGTTCTGTTGTTCCTCTTAAAGCCGTTTAAAATCTTTATCTCGGTAAAGCAGATAGATTTTTGGCAGCTTTTAGAAGAAGCCCAGCGGATCAGTGCTGTAGCTGACCAGCAGGTTCTTGGTCTGCTGATAGTGATCCAGCATCATCTTGTGGGTTTCACGGCCTACACCAGACTTCTTGTAACCACCGAAGGCAGCGTGTGCCGGGTAAGCGTGGTAGCAGTTGGTCCAGACTCGACCCGCCTGGATACCGCGACCCATGCGGTAAGAACGGTTCATGTCGCGTGACCATACGCCTGCACCCAGACCGAACTCGGTGTCGTTGGCGATCGCCAGGGCTTCAGCTTCATCTTTGAAGGTAGTGACCGCTACTACCGGGCCGAAGATCTCTTCCTGGAAAACGCGCATATCGTTGCGGCCTTTCAGCAGGGTCGGCTGGATGTAGAAGCCGCTGTTCAGCTTGTCGCCCAGCTGCTCGGCTGCACCACCGATCAGGCACTCTGCGCCCTCTTCGCGGCCGATATCCAGGTAACCCAGGATTTTTTCGTACTGCTCCTGAGATGCCTGAGCGCCAACCATGGTTTCGGTGTCCAGCGGGTTGCCACGCTTGATCTGGCCGATACGCTCAATGACGAGACCGATAAATTTCTCGTAGATGCTTTCCTGAACCAGCAGGCGTGACGGGCAGGTGCAGACCTCGCCCTGGTTGAAGAATGCCAGCACGGTACCTTCAACACACTTGCTCAGGAAGCTGTCTTCATGATCCATCACGTCTTCGAAGTAGATGTTCGGCGACTTGCCGCCCAGTTCTACGGTAGACGGGATGATGTTTTCGGCGGCGCACTTAAGGATGTGGGAACCGACCGGGGTGGAACCGGTGAAAGCGATTTTGGCGATACGGGTGCTGGTGGCCAGCGCCTGACCCGCTTCTGCGCCGTAACCGTTAACCACGTTCAGCACACCTGCCGGCAGCAGGTCGCTGATCACTTCCATCAGTACAAGGATAGAAGCCGGAGTCTGTTCGGCCGGCTTGAGCACGATGCAGTTACCTGCAGCCAGGGCCGGAGCGATCTTCCAGGCAGCCATCAGCAGCGGGAAGTTCCACGGGATGATCTGACCAACGACGCCGAGCGGCTCGTGGAAGTGGTAAGCAACGGTGTGCTCGTCGATTTCGCCGATGGTGCCTTCCTGCGCACGGATACAACCGGCGAAGTAACGGAAGTGGTCAGCGGAAAGCGGCACGTCTGCTGCGAGGGTTTCACGAACGGCTTTACCGTTATCCCAGGTTTCGGCGACAGCGAGCTTTTCCAGGTTAGCTTCGATGCGGTCGGCGATCTTCAGCAGAATGAGGGAGCGCTCTTGAACGGAGGTGCGGCCCCAGGCGTCTTTTGCCTTGTGAGCGGCATCGAGGGCAAGATCGATATCTTCGGCGGTGGAGCGCGGAATTTCACAGATCGCTTCGCCGGTGCAAGGAGTGATGTTGGTGAAGTACTGGCCTTTTACCGGTGCAACCCATTCGCCACCGATAAAGTTGCCGTAACGCTGCTGGAAAGTTACTACTGAACCTTCTGTACCGGGCTGTGCGTAGATCATTGTCGTAAGCCTCTTTGTTTTTATTTCCCTGACTCCGCAGTTAACGCGAAGTCTTTCTGTGATTCGACACTGGCATCTTAGGTCTGCCGTTTCAGTGCCGGTATCGTCCCTTTGAGTCGAAAAACGGGTACTTTGGTAGTAGGTTTTTTCGACCGACCCGAGCAAAATCAAGGCTAGACCAGATTTAGTCAATAGCACCTTAAAGTTGTAAAAATCGTCCTGAAACCGTTGCTTACCGGCCTAAGACCTTGGTTGTCGCGGGCTTGAAGACTCGCAGCTGGCATTTCAGCCAGACCCACTTTCGCCACTCTGTTTGACCCAGCGCAATACCCGCAAAGGCGGCAAACCGCTGTTGACGGGCTTGCTTAGCGAACCTCTTGGCAAGGCTCTTGAGCAGAGTGATTCCATCCCGAGCAAAACGCTCGGATAAACGATATAATTTCCGTTTAGCCAATCTCTATCCATATCGACTCTGAAAGGATCATCTATGCCTCTCCTAGACAGCTTTACCGTCGATCACACCCGCATGCATGCGCCGGCAGTGCGTATCGCCAAGACCATGAACACCCCGAAGGGTGACGCTATCACTGTGTTCGATCTGCGTTTCTGCCTGCCGAACCAGGAGATCCTGTCCGAGAAAGGGATTCACACCCTTGAGCACCTGTTCGCAGGCTTTATGCGCGATCACCTGAACGGCGACAGCGTAGAGATTATTGATATTTCCCCCATGGGCTGCCGTACCGGCTTTTACATGAGCCTGATCGGAACTCCGGGTGAGAAAGACGTAGCTGCAGCTTGGCGCGCAGCGATGGAAGATGTTCTCAACGTGCAGGCCGAAGCTGACATCCCTGAACTTAACCAGTACCAGTGCGGCACCTACACCATGCACTCTCTGGATGAAGCCAAGGGCATCGCGAAAAACATTCTGGACCGCGGCATCGATATCAACATCAACGCCGAACTGGATCTGGATGAAGAGTTCCTGAAAGAACACAGCTAAGCGCTTGATCGCGACGGGGGGCCGTTCCTACCGGTTGGTCTGTGGCACCCCGCTGTAGGAGACGCGACCCGCGCCGATTGAACCCCGTCCGGTGGTTATTAGAACCCGGACGGGTGATCGCGACGGGGGCGTCGCTCCTACTCCCCTGACTCCGCTTCAATGCCCGTTCAACTCCGTTGGGCAGATACCAAACTGGCGCCGGAACGCGGTGGTAAAGTTCGCCGGATGACCATACCCCGCCAATAATGCAGCTTCAGCGATACCCATCTGCTGTGAGGCCAGCGCCCGATAGGCTTTTTCCAGACGCCGGGTACGCAGATAACGGTTAAGGCTCATCCCCAGCGTATTACGGGCATGACGCTGCAGCGTCGCCGCGCTCATTCCAAGCCGATCTCCGATTTGTGCCATCGACAGCAGATCCGCCTCACCGCTGTGCAACAGTTCCAATAATCTCTGACCTCTGCGGGAGGTATCGCTGGCCTGGCGCCCTGCTGCTTCCTCTCCACTGTTAATCCTGCTGATCAAGCCGCCAGCCAGGCTCAACGCAAATCCCTCTCTAACCAGTCTTGCGGCTGCATCCTGCGCGGTATAAGCGAACAGCTGATCCGCCAGCAGATGGATCGCCTCGGGTAACTGCCACTCCAGGGTTTTAAGATGACTGGCGGAAAATCGCGCAACCTCCTCGGAGTTCAGTCCCTGCTGTTCCAGCCAAACCGGCGATAGTGACAGGGTCAGCGAGCGGCGGATATCCCCTTCCCGCGCCTGTTGGGAGAAGCCCTCCCTCTCATTGAGCGCGATGACATTTGCCACCGATGCACCCCTTCCTTCCCGCCGACCAAAGCCTGGCCCCATATCCAGATGCCGGGTGCCGTAACTCAGGCGCGTCTGCCCTCTGAGCACGATCGACACCTTCAGGCAGGGTTCCAGCTCGGCCTCAAAACCGAACGGCTGGGCAATGGTCGCATCCACCATATGCAGCTGCAGTCCAGGTTGCAGCTGTTCGGTCGCCAGATGTCCCAGCAAAATCGGGCTCTTATGGCTGCGCCTGGCCGAGAGCTGGTAGTTCTGAACATGGGCCGAGGCGTTACTGAGCAGGTCCCCGTGGTTAAGGCCTGGGCAAGGAGCCGACCTGTTATGTGACCTCTTATGTGAAGAGAGCTCTGAGGAGACGGAAGTGAGCTGCATTCAGATACCTGTAGAAAAATGCTTACCGGTTCCCTGGGCCGCTTCACTTTGAGCGAAACGCAAAAAAGTCTGAGAGTTTCGCAAAGGATACGGGGCCAAGGTTCTGAAATAATGCTCTCTAAACGCATTTAATGCAATTCGTTATCATTTGCACTATATGTCGTATTTATAGTTGTAGCCTTGTTTCAGAGGCGCTTCATCATCGAGGATGATTATGGATTACGTTACTAAACGCCCGGCGTGCAGCCTGGCTCCCGGTTACTTGAGCCCCCGTCGTTTAAAGACAGCCAAGCTGGTTCTGCTGGCAGGTCTTTGCGCGCCCTTTCCGCTTAACGCGCTGGCAGCCGAAGTCGGCGCCGCCAGCGAATCGATCCGTCTGGAGACCCTGACGGTAGAGGGAAACAAGCTCTACGACATGGAAGCGTCAGAGCAGACAGAGGGATATAACGTCGAAGCCGCCACGGTGGGCACCAAGACCCCGGCGTCGCTGCGCGATATTCCGCAATCGATCACGGTGCTGACCCGCGATTACCTCGATGACCGGCAGTTCGTTACCCTCGATGATGCGGCGAAATACACCCCGGGCCTGAGAACGCTGACCAACGACAGCGGCCGCTCCTCAATCTTTGCCCGTGGCTATGAGTACGACGAATCCAATATCAACGGACTGCCGGCGCCCATGTCGAGTATCTTCGGTACTGTGCCCTCCCTGTCGGCTTTTGACCGCGTCGAGATCATGCGCGGTCCCTCTGGTCTGTTTAACAGCACCAGCGAACTAGGCGGCATCATCAACCTGGTGCGCAAGCGCCCCACCGAAGAGTTTCAGGGCCACCTGACCGGCCGTTATGGCAGCTGGGATACCAGCATGCTGGAGGCGGATCTTTCCGGCGCGATGAATGAGTCGGGCAGCGTGCGCGGTCGTTTTGTCGCCAATAGCTCGCAGAGCAACGGTGAGGTGGATTACAACGACAGCGAAGACCAGACGCTTTACGGGGCGCTGGATATCGACCTGTCCGATGACACCCTGCTCTCACTGGGTGTGCTGCATCAAACCCGTGACCTGACTCCTTCAAATGGCCTGCCTTCTTATGCCGATGGCTCACTGCTGGATATAGACGAAAGCACCTTCGTCGGCGCGGACTGGAACAACTTTGAAGGCGAAATGACCGACCTGTTCGCCGAACTGACCCACCGCTTTGATAACGGTGGCTATGGACACATCGCCCTGCGCGGTTCTCAGCGCGATACAGACTTTATCTATGCGTATACGGGCGCCGGTGTTGATGCAGACGGAAACACCAGCCTGGTGGGTCTGGCGCGCGATTTTGAGCAGGACACCTACTCCATCGATGCGAGCTACAGCCAACCGTTTGAAACCTTCGGTAACGTCAGTGAATTCGTTGTCGGCGGCGACTACAAACATTATGACACCGCCTATAAAGAGGCGCGCTTCCGCGGCCTCGCCAGTATCAACGTATTCGACTTCGATCCCTCTTCAGTGGCGAAACCGGAGACAAACTACAGCACCAACAACGAGAGCGAAGAGAGTGAAACCGGGATCTACTCCAAGCTGACGCTGAGACCGGTTCAGGATCTGGCGCTGATTGGTGGCGCTCGCGTGAGCTGGTATGAGGGCGAGTCCACAACGACAACCCTGGCGACCGGCGCGAAGTCCACAGATGATCAGGATCATGATGCCAAGATCACTCCGTACGCAGGCCTGGTCTACGACCTGAGCGATAACCACTCGCTCTACGCCAGCTACTCCGAGGTGTTCAAGCCGCAGACCGAAGTTGGCAGTAACGGTGACCTGATCGATCCGCGTGAAGGCGAACAGTATGAGATCGGTATCAAGGGCAGCTACTACGGTGGTCTGGTGAACTCCCGCTTTACCCTGTTCAGGATGTACGACAAGAACCGCGCCTTTGAAGAGGTTCCCAATAGCGGCGAATACGTCGCTTCAGGCGAGACCCGCATTACCGGCGGCGAGATCGAAGTGAGCGGCACGCTGATGCCGGGCTGGGATGTGATGGCGGGTTACACCTACATGGATACCGATACCCTGGAAGGTGACGTCAACTCCCGCTTCATCATGATGCCGACTCACCAGGCATCGCTCTGGAGCAAGTACACCTTCTACAACGGCGAGCTGGCGGGCCTTTCCCTGGGCGCCGGCGTTACCGGCATGAGCGATTTCGCCGCTCTCAGCCGCGGAGTGAAACTGGAAGCACCGGGCTACGCGGTATTTGACGCCAAGGTGGGTTACCAGATCACTCCGAACCTGAAGGCCACCCTGGACGTGAACAACCTGTTTGACCGCGAGTACTACTCCCGTGTCGGCAGCCCGACCACGTTCAACTTCTACGGTCCATCGCGAAGCGTTGTCGCAGGTTTGCGCTACGACTTCTAAACTTAATAACAGAGCTGGTGCTTATCCCCTTCAGTGCTGGCTCTGCACAGTAACAGCGCTTCCTTACGGGAGCGCTGTTCTCGTTTCCAGGAAATAAAATGCGATTTAACAGGATACTGCGCCAGGGTTGCTCCGCATTGTTGCTGTGCCTGGCTAGTACAACAGGTGTTTATGCCGAACCTGAAACTACGCCAACCGCTAACCCTAATGGCACCCTAGCAGCCACCCTCGGCATTGAGCGGACTATTCACTCGCAACGGCTCGACCAGGAACAGTCCTACAGCGTATTTCTTCCAAAGCATTATGATCCAGCCAAAGCATACCCTGTGCTCTACCTGTTTGATGGCCAGGAGCACTACCTGAAAACGCTGGGAGTGATTGAAGGACTCACCGACGGTATCTGGCCAAGCATGCCAGATCTGATTCTGGTGGGGCTCGATAACCGCGACCGGATGCGCAACTACACCCCGACCCACACCCTGCTGCTGCCCAACGGCGAGAACGGCTCCCCCGCGTATGCGCGCACCGGTGGCGGCACGGCCTTTCTCGATTTTATCGACAAGGAACTTAGGCCACGGATCCAGCAAGATTATTCGACCTCTCATTTGAGTATTCTGGCGGGTCACTCCTTCGGCGGCCTGATGACTCTTGAAGCCTACCGGGACAAACGTGATTTCAACGCCTTTGTCGCCATCGACCCCAGCCTTTGGTTTGACTACCCAGATTACTATCGCCAGTTGGAAGCGGATTTGAAAACAGGTGATGACGAGGGTACAAAGCGCGGTGCGCTGTTTATCGCCGCCAGCGACAATCCGTTCACACCGGGCCTTGGAATGTCGTCTTTGCACCGAGACCTGATTCAGGCGCTGGGTGAGAGCCTGAGCGCAGGCGATGCAGACCGGGTACTGAGCACCTTTTACCCGGCAACGGACCACTCTAGCGTTGTATTACCGGCACTGGAGCAAAGCCTGGCATGGCTCTTTTACGGCTACAGAATTGGCCTGACTGCAAATGGGCCAAACAGCCCGGAGGTGATCAACGGTTACAGGGTGCTGAGCCACAGGCTCGGCGCCGAGATAAAACCGGAACGTCCCGACCTTCAGTTTCAGTGGGCCTACCTGAGTCAACGGCTGCCGGCGAGTGATCAGACACCCTTATTCAAGGAGCTTCTGGAGCATTACTATCCGGATCAGCCGATTGAACCCAGGGGTAAGATGGCGCATTAAGTCCTTCAGGGCTGGCCCAGCAAGCCATCGATACGGGCGGCCAGTATGAAATCATTTTCATGCAGGCCGCCGATCTTGTGGGTCCAGATCTCGATCTCCACATGGCCCCAGCCAAAACTGATTTCCGGGTGATGATCCTGCTTCTCGGAGATCTCTCCGACACGGTTTACGAACGCCAGGGCCTCAGCGAAGTTCTTAAAGCTGAAAGCCCGGCTGATGCGACCCGCGTCGTCAGATAATGTCCAATCAGGTAACTGTCCCAGCATCTCCTGCGCTTCTTCACGCCTTAGGGGATCGACGCCGCCGCGGCAAGGGACACACTGCTTTTCTGCCAGAGACATACTGACCTCCTCAATCTTGGTTTTTCAGGGAGGTCAGTGTAGATGAAAGCCTGGAATCAGACCTCCTCTTCGAGCACCTGCTCCTCGGAGCGGAAGCGTTTACGCGCCTCTGCGTCGAGCCCAAGAATCTTCGCGAACCAGGGAGGCGGCGCCGCGAAAACGCTCTGGAACTCAACCAGTTTCTGCGGCGCCTCGACCACATCCGGCACCTTGATCGGATAGATATCCGCCCGAATCACCTTGGCAGCTGCAGGACCACCCATGGTCTGCACGAACAGCACCTGACAATCGCGGATCAGGTTCACCCGGAACTGGTTCTTGTCGGCGGCATTGTCCGCATCCACCGCCGAGCGGATATCAACCAGTCGATAATCGGTAGCGGAGAGCTGATACACCAGGTAGCGGATGCAGGAACCGAAATGCCCGTTGAGCAGGTTGCCGGCGTTGGACGCGACAGCCACCCGGATCGATCCCGGCAGATCCCCCTCACGATAGGGCAAAATCTCCGGAAGGTTCTCATCCGCCTCTTCGCCCCAGAGATAACGCACCGCCAGCTTGATATTCTCAAGGCCGATGCCGATATCCTCGCCGTCCTCTTCGCCGTCCAGGCTACCGATACCGGTTTTGAGGTTGGTAACGGTGACACGCTTCAGCGCCTCGTCATCCAGCGGCGAACCCACCCTTTCATGCAGGATATCCAGCAGTTCGCCAAGTTCGACACCGGGCAGCACCCGGCTGGCCAACGCTATACGCAGCGCCAGTTCACGATCCAGAGCTTCCATCGCTTATCTCCTAAAGTGGGCGTCAGGTGGGCCTCAGGCGGCACAGACCGCGCGCAGCAGTTTGAAGCTGGTCAGGCTCGCGGCCAGATCCAGCGGTGTCATGTCGTCATCGTTTGCGATGTTGGGGTCCGCGCCAAGTTCCAGCAGCAGATGAACCAGGCCATCCTTACCACTGGAAGCGGCGTAGGCCATGGCGGTATTGCCGGCGGGGTTACGATAGTTGGGGTCGCATCCAGCCGCGATCAGTTCGCGCACGCAGCCTTCCGATTCGGCGTAACAGGCGGCCCAGACCGCATTGTTGCCGTAACCGTCCAAGGCAAAGATATCCGCACCGTCGGCGAGCAACTGCATCAGTATGTCGGCGCGCCCCTGGCGGGCGGCCAGGATCAGAGCACTGTCGCCGTCAGAATTGGGCGCGGTCGCGCTCTCGAGGTGGTTTTCCTTGAGCCATTGCACATCTGTCATCGAGGACTCCTCCGGGCTCACTGCCAGGCAGCGTACCCGTCCTTGAGGCTGTATACGTCGGTGAAGCCAAAATCGCTGAACATCTCCGCCACATGCTCGCTGGCGTGGCCGTGGTAGCAATAGATCACCATCGGACGAGCCTTGTCGCCCTTCATCAGCAGGCTTTCACGCAGCCCCTCGTGCAGATGCAGTGCGTCTTCGATATGGCCAGCGCGGTAATCTTTCACATCGCGGCAGTCGAGCACCATGGGGGTGCTCTGCTGCAGCATCGGCTTGAGTTCACTGACGGTAATCGTCTTGAACTTGCTCATAGCTGGTCTCCTCTGTGGCGGGCCTGGGGAATCAGTTAAGAGTGGTCGAGGTGTAGCTGACGGTTTCCATCGGCACGCCGATCAGACGGTCGACCAGTTCAAAGTACTCTTCGCTGGTGAAGTCCGCTTTCTGACTGGTGAAGAACTCCTTGGCGTTATCTATAGCATCCTGCATTGCGGCGATAACAAAGGCTTCGGCGTGGGTGGAACCCAGCATCCGGCCTGGCACCGAGGATTCGATACGCAGCGTTCGGGAAGCGGGGTCGTATGAGTGAAAGCGCATCCCTTCAAACCCTGGCAGTTCAGACTGACCGGGCATGAGGAAATGCAGATCCACGTTGGGGGCACTGCTCTGAACCGTGTTCTGTCGCAGTTTGGCGAGGCCGGCCGCCACGCGGGTCAGGGCTTTGCTGAACGGGGTATCGTCAAGCCGGCGATCCGGCAGGTATGCACCGATGAAAAGAGCCATAACATTCCCTCCTGAGTGTTCGTAGCTTCACTAAGCAGGGAGCAAAACATTTGCCACAGATCAATGTTTTAAGATAATTGATATAAATCATAAGCTTAGGCAAATATGGGCAATAGGACGGGGATACCAAAGAAGTCGGTTCTGTTACAAAGCCTACAAACGAGGTTGTATTGGCTGTGGTGTATCTGCCCAATGCACGGTGCTTTCGAATCGTCTATCATCGCCGCCTTTGCTTAGAAAAATAGTGCGTAAAAGCGTTAGAAAAATCCCAGCCAAATAGAAGATAGGGAAAAAGAGTGATGCTCGAGCTGAAAGACCTGTTCTGGCTGTTTTTGACCGGGTGTCTCTGTCTGATCTGGTGGCAGGGCCAGAAGGTTCGGGAGATCGCGTTGCGCGAGGTACGCCGGCAGTGTGAAAAGATGGATCTGCAGCTGCTCGATGAAAGTGTCGGTCTGAGGGCGCTATGGCTCAAGCGTGCCGATGACGGCAAGATCCGGGTCTGGCGCCGCTATCACTTCGAGTTCACCTCTACTGGCGATGAACGTTATTCCGGCGAGATCATAACTCTTGGCCACAAGGTGACCGGGTTCAATGTTTCACCCCACCGAATCGGGTAGCCTGTTACCTCAGATAATCTGGTCAATTAAATTCAGAGCCACTAATATCCGGGTATGAAAAAGAGTCTCCCCACCCTGACACTTGCCGCATTGATCGGTTTTAGCCTCCTATCAACAACAGTCGAGGCTGAGGGTATACGTCGCATCGTGCATCCCGATGGCCGGGTGGAATACACCAACATGAGCCCGAAGGAAGCCAGCAAACGACTTTCCGGTGGCCACCGTAACGAGACTATCTACAAGTATCGTCGCCCTGACGGTATCCTCGCCTTCACCGATGAGCGCCCCCTGCATATCCGCGAGTACGACGTCCTCCGGTTCGACTGCTACGCCTGCGCCCCGGGATCGACCATCGACTGGCACACCACCCCGCTCAACCGCGAAGCCTTCAGCAACGCCGTGGCCACCGCCTCTAAAACCTTCGGTGTCGACGCATCCCTGGTACGCGCAGTGATCCACGCCGAATCGGCCTTCAACCCCAAAGCCCTCTCTCACAAGGGCGCCATGGGACTGATGCAGCTGATGCCCGGCACGGCAAAAGACCTGGGCGTGGAAGATGCGTTGAACGAACAGGAAAATATCAGCGGCGGCGTACGTTATCTGGCCGCTCTGCTGGAACGCTACAAGGGTGATACCACCCTCGCCACCGCCGCCTATAACGCCGGCCCCGGCGCGGTCGCCAAATACAATGGCGTGCCGCCCTACGCCGAGACCAAGGCGTATGTCGAGCGCGTTGGTATTTTGCAGAAGCGCTACGCGCAGGTGCAGTAACCGCCACAATTCGAAAGTATGAGACACGACCCCATGCCGATTGAACCTAGTGCCACAGTAATCCAAAGCCACGGCGGTTGATCGCGACGGGGGCGTCGCTCCTACAATCCCAGAGATTGGTTGGTCCTCAACAACATAGCTCTGTCTCGAAAGTAGGAGGCGCGCCCTCGCGCCGATTGAACCTCGTGCCGCAGTAATCCAAAGCCGCGGCGGTTGATCGCGACGGGGTCGTCGCTCCTACTATGGCCCACTTCACGGCGTCCCCCATGCAAACGGTCATTACGCCGAAACGCAAAAAGGGCCCGAAGGCCCTTTTAGCTACTGCGTGTAGATATTAGCGGCTGGCCATCTCTGCCGAAGACGGCAGTTTGAAGGTCCAGACCGAGCCACCCTGGTTCAGGTGCTTGATGCGCTTGGCAACTTCGCCACCCCAGAGCGGTACCGCACCACCCCAGCCGGAAACCACGGAGACGTACTGTTCGCCATCCATTTCCCAGGTGATCGGCGAGCCGACGATGCCTGAGCCGGTGTTGAACTTGTACAGCATCTCGCCGGATTTGGCGTCGAATGCCATAAGGTAGCCTTCTGGGTTACCGGTGAATACCAGGTTACCCGCGGTTGCCAGAACGCCACCCCACAGAGGAGCGTAGTTCTCGTAGCGCCAGGCTTCTTTGCCGGTTTTCGGATCGATGGCGCGAAGAACACCGATGTATTCTTCGTTGATCGGATGGATGGTGAAGCCAGCACCCAGGTAAGCCGCGCCTTTCTTGTAGTTGATCGGCTCGTTCCAGATGTCCATTTCCCATTCGTTGGACGGCACGTAGAAGTAACCGGTGTCCTGGCTGTAGGCCATCGGCATCCAGTTCTTGCCGCCGAGGAAGGACGGAGCAGATTTCACCACCTCGCCTTTTTCAGCGTCAGCCGGGTTACCCGGGCGGTTGGTGTCGTCGTAGATCGGGCGACCCTTGTCGTCCAGGCCTTTGGCCCAGGTGATCTTGTCGACGAACGGGAAGCCACGGATGAAGTCGCCGTTTTCACGGTTGAGGACGTAGAAGAAGCCGTTACGGTCAGCGGTCGCCGCTGCTTTTACGGTCTTGCCGCCATCTTCATAGTCGAAGGAGATCAGCTCGTTCACACCGTCGAAGTCCCAGCCATCGTGCGGCGTGGACTGGAAGTGCCACTTGATGCTGCCGTCATTTGGATCGATTGCCAGGCGTGAAGAGGAGAACAGGTTATCGCCCGGACGCATGTGGGAGTTCCACGGAGCCGGGTTACCGGTACCCATCAGGATGGTGTCGGTGTCCGGATCGTAGTAGCCGCCCAGCCAGGTTGCGGCGCCACCGGTTTTCCAGAGATCGCCCGGCCAGGTTTCGCCGGCTTTACCGCCAGAGATACCGTTTTCGACCTGCTTGCCATCCTTGTAGACGTAGCCCATGTGGCCTTCGACGGTCGGACGGGTCCAGACGATGTCGCCGGTAGTAGCGTCGTAGGCTTCGACCTTACCGACCACACCGAACTCGCCACCGGATACACCGGTAATGACCTTACCCTTGATGATCATCGGCGCTGCAGTCAGGGAGTAACCTTCCTGGTAGTCAGCTACGGTTTTCTTCCAGACGGTTTTACCGGTGTCCTTGTTCAGGGCTACCAGTTTGGCGTCCAGGGTACCGAAGATCACCAGGTCGCCGTACAGCGCAACACCACGGTTGATCACGTCACAGCACGGCATGATGCCGTCCGGCAGACGGGCGTTGTATTCCCAGAGTTCTTCGCCGGTTTTAACGTCAACAGCGAAAACGCGCGAATAGGAACCGGTGACGTACATGACACCATCTTTCACCAGCGGCTGGGATTCCTGACCACGCTGTTTTTCACCGCCGAAGGAGAAGGACCATACCGGGCGCAGCTCCTGGACGTTATCGGAATTCAGTTTGGTCAAAGGGCTGAAACGCTGCCCCTGAACCCCCAGTCCGTTGGTGACCACATCCTCCGTGGTCATCTGGTCGTTCAAAATATCTTCGTCGGTGACACCGGCCTGGACAACGCTGGCCGTAGACATCGCTGCAACCAGGGCAGTCACTGCAAAGCCTGTACTGAGCCCGATTCGTTTCATTTTGATCTCCTTGCGGATAATTCTTATTAGTTTCGGGTTTTCCCGTGCAACCGGGAGCTGATCCCGATTCTGAAGCTATTTTTGATGGCGGCCGCTAAACCAACAACTGACCGGCCGAAGCAGTTTTCTCGTTATTTGGTAGTAATACCTCGCCGGTGACGGTATCGAACTGCAGCAGTTGAGCGCCGATCCGATCTGCGTCATCCGGGTTGTGGGAGACCAGTACCAGCGCCATCTTCGGGCGCTTTCTAAGCAGTTTTTCGACCAGCCGAAGCATCCGCAGGGCGGTTGACGGGTCCAGGGAGACGAGGGGTTCATCGAGTAGCAGCAGATCCGGCTCCAGCGCCAACGCCCTTGCCAGCGCCACCCGTCTGGCCATACCCAAAGAGAGCTCGCGCGGATAACGGCAGGCCGCATCCAGCAGCTCCACCTCATCAAGCAGATCCAGCGCCTGATTCCGGCATGAGCACACCATACGCAGGTTTTGCTCCACCGTACGCCAGGGCAATAGCCGCGGTTCCTGAAACATATAAGCGATCTTCGGCTCGGGGTCCGCAAGTCTGCGCTGGCCTTTGAACGCCCTGTCGAGGCCTCCAATAATATTAAGCAGCGTGGTCTTGCCGCAGCCGGATGGCCCCACCAGCGCCAGCCTGTCCCCCGCCGATATCTGCAGATTCAGGTTGCCCAGCAGGCGTTGGTCATAGCCTTTTTCTTCAAGCTCCAGCTCAAGCATGTTGCATCTCTCCCTGCCAGCGCCGTGCCCTCTTTTCCAACGGCTGCAGCACTCCCCATTCGATCAGCTGCACGATGGCGATAAAGCTGAAGCTGTAAGCCAGAATCGAGGTTACATCGAACAGCTGAAACGCCAGATGGAGCTGAAAGCCAACGCCGTCCGAGCGCCCCAGGAGTTCAACCACCAGTACAATCTTCCAGATCAGCGCGAGACCGGTGCGCATGGACGCCATCAGGTAGGGGAAAAGCTGAGGCAGCCAGAGATCGCGGATGCGCTGCCAGCGGGTGAAACGGTAAGCCTCGGCCATCTCCTCGAGCTGAGGGTCCAGGCTTCGTGCGCCCTCGCGGATTGTCGCAGCCACGTTGGGCACTTTGTTAACGATAACCGCCAGAACCGCGGCGGCCTCCACCAGCCCCATCCAGACATAAAGCAGGATAATCACCACCAGGGCTGGCAAGTTGAGAAACAGCAGCAGCAAGGGATCCAGCAGTCGATTGGCGCGCAGAGAACGCCCCATCACCCAACCCAGCAGTGTCCCTAGAATCATCGCACAGACAAAGGCGATGGTGACCCGCCTGAGCGTGACGCCGAGATGATGCAGCAGAGCGCCGCTGCGCCATTCGGTAACAATGCTCTGAAACACGGCAACAGGCCCGGGCAGCATCGGATCGGCAATCAGGGTCGCAGCCAACTGCCAGATGCAGACCAACCCGGCGGTTACCGCCAGATAATCACGCAGACGACTGCTCATTGTTGGGCCTTACTCTGGTAGAGAGTTAACCCCTGCCCCTGACTAACCCCCTGAAAAATGGCCAAAGGAAGGGGGTGTTTCTCGTGCCGCAGATAGGGCCAGGCGCGGTTAGCCGATTCCAGCATGGCGGCGCTGAGAAGCGCCTCGGGCTCCCCGGAACGATAGCCCTGACGCAGCGCCTGGAATGACGCATCGTCGTTCACCCGCATCAGCGGGCGCAGGGTTTCCCAGGGTCTATCCTCACGCAGGTCAGATTTTGAAGCGTAGATAGAACTTGCAAAGTTTGATGCAAGCGTTTGATTTTCAACAACCCATTGTTGATTTGCCAGGTAGCCAAGTAACGGCAGACGGCTGTCGAGGCCCAACGACTCACTGATAGAAACGGCGCTGATCGCCGGCTTGAACTGCCCGCTCGCTTCTAACCGGGCGGCAAAATGCCAGAAGGTCAGCAGAGCATCGAGCCTCCCCGCTTCGAGCTCTCGGCTCAGCAGAGGCGGCGCACCGAAACTCACTTCCGCCGCTTGCGCGAGGTCGATCCCCTGCTTTGCCGCTGCAGCGTTAAGCAGCTGCCAGCTTTTACCCTGAGGACCACCTGCCACTCCAATTCGCTTGCGACGCAAATCAGCTACCGAAGCGATGCCACTATCGGTGGGTACCATGATTTCGCCGATGCGAGTGGAGAAAGGAATAAACCTGAGAGGCGCGCCCTGAAGAGTACGTTCGGCAGCCCAGACCCAATCACCGACGATCCAGTCCACATTGCCGGCGGTCAGTGCAAGACGGCCAGCGGAGCTGTTGGCCAGGGGCAGAAGTTCCAGCTTATAGCCGTGTTTCCGGTCGAGTCCTGCCTGCTGTATATGAGCCAATTCCCAGTGGGCGGTGCCAAACTGCAGCATGCCGACCCGCACCTTGGGTAGCTCATTCGCAGCTGCGTCTTTCGCTGCATAAAGCGCCGCAGGCAGGTAGAGGGCCAGCAAAATCAGGATGCGAAACAGTGTAGCCATGGTGACGCTCTTATTAGAGTTATGGGTTATCCCACACGCTAATTGGATGCGTCACTCTACCCCATACTACTTTGGACCCTGTTTTGTCTTTTCAACGCCCGCCATTGGTCTTAGCCGGCAGTTTAGACACTCAATTTCTAGGCTCGCAGTTTTAGGCGCTCAGTTTTTAGGCACTCAATAGCCAAGGTTGAACCAGCCAACGCCCTGACCGGATACGGCCATGACCGCGCTGTTTCGCTGCTGATAGTCGGGGTTTAATATCTCGGCTTTTGCCAGCGCAGCCACAAAGACCAACGCCAACATCAGTCTCAGGGTGGGGAAAAACCATCGAAAGGAGGAGTGCCCGCCATTCTCGGATCGAGATGACGAACGGATAGAGGCCTGTGCGTCCGTTACTGATTTTTTCATCGCTAAGCCTGCGTAATTATTTTTTTATCGGCTAGTGTCGCTGCCCTCAGGGAACAGCGGATTCCTGCAGTTTAGGCGGCCTTAGCGATGTTGCGTTGACAGAAAACGACAATCGCTTGATAAAAAGTGTCACCCCAGGGCTACGAGTGGCGCACGACATAGAAAACGCATAAAAAAGCCCGGACCGGCCGGGCGTCGCAATAACGACAGGAGTAACAACAACGAGGGTTGTAAGGGGCTATCAGGTAGTCAGCTATCAGTTACAGGCCATCAGTTACCGGCTAGTTACAGGCCATCAGTTACCGGCTATCAAGGCGTATCCAGGTACAGGCTCGGGCTCTCGTAAGTCACGCCGTAACGAGCGAAGAGCTCAGCCATGCTGCCATCACGGATCATCCGGTCGAACAGGGTTTCCACCGCGTAGCCCAGGTCTCTGTCTGCTTCGCCCACGGCGATGCCTATATCCCAGGCCTGCTTACCCATGTCCGGAAAGCCGTTTTCAGCGAGTCGGTAGCGATCGCTGTGATCGTTACTGACCAGCCAGTCGATTTCACTGCGCATCGCCATCACGGCAGACACCTCACCCTCTTTCATCGCTGCAAAGGCGACTCGCGGGTTGGTGTAATGGTGGGTTTTCTCACGCATCCGCCCCTGCAGCGCAGAGGTCATGTAAAACGCCGGTAGACTGTCGACTTCAACGCCGATGGGGTTGTACTGGAACTTGGCCAGCGTGCGCACTGAATCGAGCTTTTCGCTATCAAAGGCGAGCTGCCAGCGCTCCTGGTGATAGGGAGACATCATCACGACAAGATCGTTGACGATCAGTCCCACATCATCGCGCTTCATCGAGTAATCCCGATCGTAGGGAACACGCATCATCACGTCGGCGACGTTTTTCATCGCCAGCGGATTGTCTTCATCCTTGTCGAGGTAGTGGCCTTTCCAGACATTGTTGCGAAGGTCGTCGTCGAGGGTCTCGTCAGGAGTCATCCAATGCACGCGCATGGAGACGCCGAGTTCCTCTGCGATCGCTTCACCCAGGTCAACATCGATGCCTGCAGGCTTGCCGTCCTGCTCGAACGAGTAAGGTGGGAAGTCGCGGTAGACGCCGATACGGACAAAACCGGAGTCGACCACATCATCATAAATACGCGCCTGGACATCGCCGCTGCCAAGCACCATCAGTGCCGGCAGCAGGCAGCTTCCGAGGGCGGCCGGGAGCTTATTCCATTTCATCGTGCCGAACATCCAGGTAGCTCTTGATTGCCCAGAGCGCCTCCTGGCTCAGGTAATCGGCCATCTTCGGCATGTAGACCTTGCCGTCACGTACGGCACCGTTAATGACGCGGTACTTGTACCAGTCATCACCATCAAAATCCGGTGCCAGCAGGCGCAGATCCGGTGCAATACCACCGGAGATCGCTTCCAGGCCGTGGCAGCGTGCGCAGTTCTGGTTGTACGCGGAAGAGCCGATTTCAACGGCACGCTCGAACGCATCGGTGTCGCGGTAAGGGTTGGTATCAGGCCATTCCTGGCCCAGCGTCGGCAGACCATCGGTGTTTACGCCCTGAGGGGTAACGTCACCATGGGCCATCGCCAGAGAGCTGCCACCCAGCGCCACCAGCGCGGAAAGAGTCAGTGCAGGAATAGAACGTCGCTTAGCCATAATTTCTCACCCGTTATTGTTATAAATCTGCTGTTTTAGTCGGCAGCCAGTGCCGAGAGTGCATCGAGGTTGGGTACACACGAGAACACTGTATTGGGAGACATAATGGCCGAGGCGGCGCTATCCGTGGATTGCACCTTGGCAGGTTTGGGTGGGGTCTTTAGTAGTAGTTCCGGGTAGCGATTGGGAGAAGATTCGGCGGTTAGCTAGCCGCTTTCACGGATCTTTTATCGGTTGATTTTAAGATATGTTATCACATAACATTCCGTCGATTTTATCGTCCCCCAGGTGCCCAACTACATGAAAAACAAGCTAATAACCGTATTTCTAGGTGGTCTGGCGCTGCTTCCAGCCGCCGTTACTGCCGAGCCGAACCAGCAAAATACCGTCAATATCCAGGCTGCGTTCGAGTTCTCAAGCCTCGATCCGACCCGCTCGGGTTTCGTCTTTACCCGTATGCAGGTGCTCGAAACCCTGCTGAACGTGGATAGCCAGGGCGGCCTGCTACCAGGTCTTGCCAGTGAATGGAGTATTGAAGATGGGGGCAAGCTGTGGCGCCTGACGCTGCGAGACCAGGTTCACTTCCATGACGCCAGCCTGCTTACCGCCCAGCAGGTTGCCGATGAACTCAATCGCGGCCTGAATAAAATCAGCGCACTGCGAGGATTACCGATTACATCGATCAATGCCAATGCCGACAACCAGGTTGAGATTAAACTCAGTGCCCCCTATCGCCCGTTGGGGGCCGCCCTCGCCCACTACTCCACGGCGATCCTTGCCGATGCCGCCTATAACGATGCTGGCGAAGTCACCGCCCTGATCGGTACCGGGCCGTTCTCGGTACAGGAGATCGCCGTACCGCACAAGCTGGTGGTCGAGCGATTCGATGATTACTGGGGCAAAAAAGCGCAGATCGAATACGCCAGTTACCTCACTGGCCACCGTGCAGAGGCTCGCGTGCTGCAGGCACGCAGCGGTCAGGCCGATATTGTCTTCGGGCTCGATCCTGCTTCAGTACCGATGCTGAAACGTCTGCCCACACTGGAGATTGTGCGCTCCGACCTGCCCCGTACCCTTGCGCTCAAGCTCAATGCCGGGCATCGCTTTATCGCAGAGCCCGAGGCCCGTCAGGCGCTGAGCCTGGCCATCAACCGCCAGGGTATCGCGACCGCCATTCTGCGAGCGCCGGATGCTGCCACCGATCAGCTGCTACCCGCGTATATGAGCGACTGGTACCTGGACGGCCAAAGCGAAGCTTACAACCTGGAAAAAGCCGCCGGGATGCTCGCCCAACTGGGCTGGACCAAAAACAGCGAAGGCTGGCTGGAACGTGACGGCGAGCGCTTTGAACTCGATCTGATCACCTACGCAGACCGCCCGGAACTCACCACCGTGGCCACCGCGGTTCAGGATCAATGGAAGCAACTGGGCGTCAAACTGAACGTTAACGTCACCAACTCCAGCGCCATCCCCTCCGGTCACAGCGATGATTCCCTGGAGGTCGCCCTCATTGCCCGTAACTACGGCATTATCGCCGACCCGCTCGGCATCCTGCTGAAGGACTTCGCCAGCTCCGACAAAGGCGGTGACTGGGGCAGCATGAACTGGTCCAACACCTGGGTACCGGAAACGCTCAACGCAATGGTCAGTGATAACGACGCCGCGCATTACCAAGAACAGGCCCAGAGTATCGCTGAAGCGCTCTACAACGAACGCCCGCTGATCCCGGTCGCCTCTTATGTTCAGCAGACCGCCATCAACAAGCGCTTAAGCGGCTTCCGCTTTGATCCTTACGAGCGCAGTTACTTTCTTAACGAGCTGAGCTGGAAATGAGACTTCGCAATCTACTGTTAAAACGCCTGCTGCAACTGCTGGCGGTTTCCTGGGGCGTGGGAACCCTCACCTTCCTATTGATGCGCGCCCTGCCAGGCGATATGGCGTATCGCATCGCCGCCGGTCGTTACGGCATGGACGCGGTGGACAGCGATGCCGCGGCGCTGGTGCGTGAAGAGCTAGGTCTGGATCAGGGCGCCTGGAGCACTTACTGGAGCTGGCTCGGCGATCTGCTGCAATGGAACCTGGGTAACTCCCTGGTCAGTGGCCAGCCGGTCAGTGAATCGCTCTGGCATATGCTCGGTCACTCCCTGCTGCTCGCCGGTGCGGGAATCCTGCTCGCCGCGCTGATCGCCATCCCTCTGGGACTGGCCAGCGCCTACCACGGCGGCTGGCTGAATCGCATTTTGCTGACACTTTCGACCGGCATGCGTGCCCTGCCTGTGTTTGTGATCGGCCTGCTCGCGGTGGTCGTTTTTGCGCTTGAGCTGAACCTGCTGCCTGTGGCTGGTTTCGGCACTCCGGCTCATCTGGTACTGCCTGCACTCACGCTGGGGCTGAGCCTGGCGGCCATCGCCAACCGCGTGGTGCATACCGAGGCCGAGCGAGTCTTCAACGCACCGTTTTACGAGTTTGCCCAGACCAAGGGGCTCTCGGCCTGGCAGGCGTTCCTGCGCCACGGCGTGCGCAATATGTCTGTCCCTGTTGTCGCGTTCTTTGGCGTACAGCTGATCACCGTGGTGGAAGGCGTAGTTATGATCGAATCCCTTTTCTCCTGGCCGGGTATCGGCCACGGCCTGGCACACGCCATCTTTGCCCGGGACATTCCACTGATTCAGGGGGCGGCGCTGATGATGGGAATCCTGTTTGTGCTGCTAAACACCCTGGTTGATCTTGCCTGTTACTGGCTTGATCCGCGCGGAGGGCAACTGGCATGAAACTGAGCTATCTATCCACCTCGCAAATATCCACCTCGCAAATATCTACCTCCCGTCTATGTGGAGCAGTGCTCCTTCTCCTGCTATGCGTATACGCTTTCGCGACGCCGCTACTAAGCGCGCAGGATGCGGCCAGCCAGAATCTGAGCCAGATTCTCAGCCTGCCGGATGGCAATAGCTGGTTCGGTACCGATCATTTCGGTCGTGATATGTGGGTGCGCCTTGCGGATGCTTTGCGGCTTTCACTCTCCATGGCGGCACTCTGTGTACTCACATCCGCCGTAATCGGCGTCACCCTCGGCATCCTCGCAGCTACGGGTCCTAGCTGGGTTGACCGTACGCTCGACGGCGTGACCACGCTGATCCTGGCCCTGCCGGGCCTGGTACTGGTGCTGATTTTCGCCGCCATCGTGCCCGGTTCGTTCTGGATGCTGTACGTGGCGATTTCACTGATTCAGTGGATTGAGTATTTCCGCGTCACCCGCGCCATTACGCAACGTATTGCGAGATCTCCGGAGGTTCAGTCATCGCGGCTGATGGGATTTGGCGCGTTCTACCTGTTCCGTCGTCATTACTGGCCCGCTATCGCACCACAACTGGTGACACTCGCCTCCTTCGGCGCTGCCAGCGCGATTCTGATGATGGCTTCACTGGGTTTTGTCTATGTCGGCATCCAGCCGCCACTGGCAGAGCTGGGGCTGATGATCGTGGAGCACTTCCCCTATTACAGCGACGCGCCCTGGCTACTGGCGCAACCGCTGATCGCACTGGCGCTGGTGGTGCTCAGCTGCCACCTGCTTGGAGGTAAAAAGGCGTCATGAGTCTAATTTCAGTCGATAAACTCGCGGTTTTCGTGGGCGATACTTGCCTGCTGGAGCCGATCAGCTTCACCCTTGAAGCCGGTGAAAAGCTGACAATCCTTGGCCAGACCGGCTCGGGGAAAAGCCTGCTGGCCCAGGCGATCATGGGCAACCTGCCCAAGGGATTGAGAACCGAAGGCGAGATTCGCCTGTTCAACAGCCCCGCGAGCGCTAAATCACGGCGCGAACTTTGGGGCCGCAGGCTCAGTATGCTGCCGCAGGAACCCTGGAACGCGCTTAACCCTCTGATGAGTGCCAAGGCCCAGCTCGCAGAAACCTACCACCGTGTCCGCGGCGATAGTTACGATGCTGCGCAGCAGAACGCTGATTACACCCTGGAGCTTCAAGGCCTGGGCGAGAGCCGTCATAAACGGGTCGACCAGCTTTCAGGTGGTATGGCGCAGCGTGTCGCCATCGCCTGTGCCATGGCCGGTGGCGCTCCCCTGCTGCTGGCGGACGAGCCCACCAAGGGGCTGGATGTAAACCGCCGCGATCAGGTGGTTGAGCAGCTGATCTCCCAATCGCAAACCGGGGCACTGGTCACCATCACTCATGATGTGGCCGTGGCCCGGCAGACCGGCGGCCGCCTGATGGTGATCAAGTCTGGTGAATTGATTGAACATGGCGAGGCCTCGCAGATTCTCAACAATCCGCAACAGGCCTTTACCCGGGAGTTGATCGCCGCTGACCCGCAAAGCTGGCCGACACCTGAGCGAAAGCCACGCCCTGAAACTTCAGTGCTGATGGAAACCGAGTCTCTGGCGATCGGCCGCGGCGAGCAGACACTGGCAAAGGATCTTTCATTCAAGATCCATCGCGGTGAAGTGATCGGCGTGGTCGGTGACAGCGGCTGCGGCAAAAGTACCCTCGGCGACACCCTGCTGGGACTTCAGCCGAGCTATGGCGGCAAGATCAAACGCCACTGCAGCAAAACGACACACCGCTGGCAGAAGCTGTATCAGGATCCTACCGCTGCAGTCTCCCATGCGGTGAGCCTGGGTACACTGCTTAACGATACGATCAAACGCCACCGCATCGATAAAAGCCGGGTGGCGCCGCTGATGGAACGGCTCGGACTGGCAGAGGCGCTGCTCACGAGGCGCGCCGACTCTGTCTCCGGTGGTGAGCTGCAGCGCTTCTGCATGCTGCGTGCGTTGCTGCTCGATCCGGTATTTCTGTTCGCCGATGAACCCACATCGCGGCTGGATCCTATCACCGCCCAGTCGGTGAGCCAGTTACTGGTGGATGTCGCTCGCGAAACCAACTGCGCGGTGATGCTGGTCAGCCATGACCCGCATCTGATCGAAAAGCGCTGTGACCGGGTGGTAAGGATCTAAGGCCTGGCGTACGAAAAACGCCACTTCACCTGTGCTGGTTGAAGTGGCGTTTTGGTTGGCGCAAACCCAATCAGAGGCTAAGCCGGATTCTTAAAATTTCTCTCTGTAACTCAAAGCCCCTTAAATCCCGGGTTCTGACACCAGTATCGGAGAAATAGGTGGGTTGGTAACTCTCACCCTGAAAGTAAGCCTCTTCGAGATCGGCAATCTGGTTGTTGGCCTCGATAGTTGACTGTATTTCGTGGATGACGCGGTAAAACTGCGCCGGAGTTCTGTCGGCGCGCTCATTCTCGCTCGCACGGATATGCGCGCCGCTGGCAACACTGGCAAAAACAGAGATGGTCAGTAAAACCGATAAAGCGACCACAAGCAGAGCATTTCCCTGTGGTGCATAAGGTAGCGCAAGGATGGACATGTCCGCCTCCTTCGATTCACCCCCGGCAGACATGGAAACAGACATGACTGACTGGCGTATATGATTCGGTCGGCGGTCCGAATGGCTTAACAGGTTAGCGCTTAGGCAGGCAGCGGCGGTTTAACGCTTGGCATATTTTCCTGAGAACGCTTTCCTTAAATCACTTTCTTGAAGTCAGTGTTATTAAAAATACTATAGCCTCAAATCCCCAAGATGAGGGATTGCGCAGTGGAACCTCGCCCGGCGCGGGAGCATTCCGGCCTGTGCCCTGTGGCATAGACCGGTCAAAGATCTAGGTAAGACGATCAAACGATGGAGTGATGAACCTCATCGCTGACAATCGCCTGCACATGCAGTTCACCATTAACGACACAGGACTTAAGAACCGGCACATATTTGATCGCATGTTCCGTCTGCATATGCTGATCCAGCGCCGCCTGATCCTGCCAGAGCTCCGTGAACACCAGCTGATCGCCATCCACATAGCAGCGGTACATCTCACAGCCGGGTTCAGATTCACCATACTGGTTCTGAAAGACATCGATCACTTCTCGCAGTGTCTCGTGCATGCCCGGTTTCACTTCGGCTTTTACGGTAATAGAAAGCATCATTTCACCCTTGTCTGAGTTCCTGGCCGACAGACTCGGCCAGTAATAAAGGCTAAAGGGCGAATACTCGCCCTTTAGGTTGGTTAGTGTTCGGCGCTTAAAGCAAAAGGAATCAGAAGGTCGCCGCATCGATCACATAGCGGTAACGCGCCTGCTTGTTCACGACGTTTTCCCAGGCTTCGTTAATCTGTTCAGCGGTTATCAGCTCGATCTTCGGCAGCACATCATTGCTTGCGCAGTAATCCACCACCTCCTGAGTCTCCTTCATACCGCCGATCAGTGAGGTATTAAAATTGACCCGCGATGCAGCCAGGCTGATGGCGCTCAGGTTGATCTCGTAGTCGATCGGCATGCCTACCAGCGTGAAGGTGCCATAGGGCTTAACGGTGCTGGCGTATGCGCCCACGTTGAACTGGTAAGGAATGGTGGCGATCATGTAATCGAGCTGGCCGCGGTAGTTGTTCAGCGCCTTCAGCTCATCGTCCACCACGATCACCTCTTTGGCGCCGAAGCTCTTGATGTCATCCACCTTGGACGCCGACGTAGTAAAGGCGTAAACCTCGGCTCCCTTGGAAGCCGCAATTTTCACCGCCATATGCCCAAGGCCACCGATACCGGCCACACCTACCTTGGTGCCCGGTTTAAGGTCGGCGCGCATCAGTGGCGAATAGGTGGTGATGCCGGCACAGAGCAACGGTGCCGCCTGCTCAAAGCTGATGCTCTCCGGGACATGCACCGCAAAGTGCTCTTCAACCACGATATTGTTGGAGTAACCGCCTTGCGTAATACCGGTGGGCGAGCGCGGGTCAGGATTGCCATAGGTAAACAGCGTATCCGGCAGGTACTGCTCCTCATCGGTGCTGCACTCTTTGCAGCCGCCGACCATACAGCCGACGCCGGCCCGGTCCCCTACTTTGAAGTTGGTAACCTTGCTACCCACCGCAGCAACGATCCCGACCATCTCGTGCCCCGGCACCTGCGGATAGCTCTGCGGCCCCCAGTGGCCCTTCTCCTGGTGGATATCGGAATGGCAGATGCTGGCAAACTTGATATCGATAAGCACATCATTGTCGCCCACCGGACGCCGCTCGAACGTCCAGGGCTTCAGTACTCCCGATGTATCGAACGCCGCGTAACCGCGCGACATGATCTTGCCAGCACTGCCCTCCTGGCTGGCGAAAGCGGTCATGGGGCCAGAAAAAAGCATGCCCGCGCCAACTGCGCCCGCCGCCTTGATCACCTTTCTGCGTGATTGATTGGTATCTTCGCTCATGGTCTAACCTCCCTGGTCAGATTAGTCGGTTAAGCGTTAAATCCTTCCGATGTGCAGAAAATCCACACGCTCGGTTTATCGCTTTAACCAAGCTACCCCAGGAGCAGCCAGCAGCCATAGCACGTTACGGCCGCTTTGTTGCACGATCCTGCAAAGGTCCGCCGAGTAATGATCGGGCGCAAATAGCCAACGTGAGACAAAAGGAAAACGTTGATCCGGGAACCACCCGCCTCACCACCAGAGCTTTCCCGGCATTCAGAATTGCGAACTCTGCTCAGCGTCAGCGGCTATAAAGCCCCATAAATAGGGGCTGCACACCTGTCTCTTAAACACTTACAGCGAGTCGTAATCGGCGGTTTTCGACGCCTTTATAGACCTGTTAGCTAAAGGTCTAATATAAGTTTTTCAAATGCAGGAGAGAGATTAATAATATTTTAACAATGTTGCGCCCAACCCTATGCTGAGTTTCGACCTAACAGACTCAGTTCGGGAAGTTACATGGCGAATGCACTAACTTTTGAGGTTCTTCGGAACCTGATTGGCTTTGATACCACCAGCGCGAACTCCAATCTTGCGCTGATGGGCTACATCCAGACGTTTCTTAATGAGTACGGCGTCGAAAGCCAGTTGATCTACGATCAAGAGGAGAAAAAAGCCAACCTGTACGCCACTCTCGGCCCGAAAGACAAGCCGGGCGTGATGCTCTCCGGCCATACCGATACCGTTCCGGTCACCGGCCAGAACTGGCAGAAAGCCCCCTACGAACTGACTGAAGAAGAGGGTCGCTACTACGGCCGCGGCACCAGCGATATGAAAGGCTTTATCGCGGTGGTGCTGGCGGCGGTCCCCGAGATAGTTAAACAGGACCTGCATACGCCGATCCACCTTGCGTTCTCCTATGACGAAGAGATCGGCTGCGTGGGAGTGCGCCGTATGATCGATACACTGAAGCAACACCCTCTCAAACCCGGCATCTGCATTATCGGCGAACCCACGCTGATGCGGGTTGTCACCGCACACAAGGGCAAACTCGCCGCCCGGGTGACCGTGAAAGGTAAAGAGTGCCACTCGGGCATGGCGCCTTGGGGCGTTAACGCCGTTAACTATGCGGCGCGGCTGATCACCTGGCTGGAAAAACTGGCCCATAAAAAGCGCGATCAGGGCCCGTTCGAAAACGGCTACGACATCCCCTACAGCACCGTGCATACCGGCACCGTGCACGGCGGCACAGCACTGAACATCGTCCCCAACCAGTGCTCATTCCTGTTCGAGATCAGAAACATCGCCAGCGACGATCCCCGCGCCATGCTGGCCGAATTCCAGGCCTATGCCGACAGCCTTGTGACCGAGATGCGCCAGATCGACGCCGGCTGCGACATCGCTATCGATATCACCACCGAATATCCGGGGCTGAGCACCGCCGACGACGCAGAGGTTGTCTCCTTCGTGCAAAGCCTGACCGATGAAAAAACACGGGGCAGCATCAACTTTGGTACCGAAGGCGGCCTGTTCAGCCAGGTACTGGGCGTGCCCACCGTGGTGTGCGGCCCCGGCAGCATGGACCAGGGCCACAAACCCGATGAATTCATCCATAAGAGCCAACTGCAAAGCTGCGAGCTCTTTATGGATCGACTCATACGCCAGCTAAAGGCGTAGCAACCCGGAAGGTAAACGCTTCGGTCTTCGACCGGGATATAACTCGTCTTATATCCCCTCGCAGGTCAAAGCGTTTGTCATTCACCTGAAAGTTAAACTAGAACAACTAATCAGGAGACAACTATGTCTGAATCCCAAACGCTAACGGCGGACGCGTCCTGTACGGTGGAAAGCAAGAAAGGTTTTAGCAAAATACTCGGGCTAGGCTCATTGCTGGCGGTTGCCGTCGGCCTGGTCGTATCCCAGGGTGTCATGGTCCTTATGCTACAGGGTGCAGGTATCGCCGGGCTCGGCTTTATCATCCCCCTCGCCATAGGTTTCCTGCTCGCCCTTACCTACGTGTTCTCGTTCTCTGAACTGTCGCTGATGATCCCCCGGGCCGGCAGCCTCAGCAGCTACACCGAGGTGTCCATCGGTCACTTCCCCGCCATTCTCGCGGTATTCTCCGGCTACGTTGTAGTCGCCATGTTCGCGCTCTCCGCTGAACTGCTGCTGGTCGACTTCATCATCGAGAAGATCTACCCGGGCGTATTCCCGCCGATGACCCTTGGCTTTGGCCTGCTCGGCGTATTTACCGTGCTCAACCTGATGGGCATCGATATCTTCGCCAAGCTGCAGTCTGCGCTGGCGTTCATCATGGTGGTGGTTCTGCTGCTGCTTGGCCTGAGCGCCGTAGGCGGTTTTGCCAACCCGCATCCGGCCGGTATCGAACTGACCGCCGACTGGAACCCGCTCGGTGCCGGTGTGATTTCACTGGTTGCGCTGGCTATCTGGGGTTACGTGGGCGCCGAGTTCGTCTGCCCGCTGGTTGAAGACGCCAAGGACCCCGAGCGTAATATCCCGCGCTCCATGATCATCGGTGTCAGCATCATTTTCGTCACCATTGCGATCTACTGCCTGGGCGCACTGTTCTATATCCCGGCTGACGAGCTCGCCGCCTCCCCGCTGCCGCATTACGACTTTGCCAAAGCGGTGTTTGGCGATACTGGGCTGATCTTCCTGGCCGTGGCCGCGATCACCGCCACCTGCAGCACCGTGAACACCTCACTGGCCGCCATCCCCCGTATGCTTTACGGCATGGCGCAGAATGGCCAGGCGTTCCCGCAGCTGAAGAAGTGCCTGCCCGGCACCAACACTCCCTGGGTCGCGGTACTCTTTGTCGCCGCGATCACCGGCCTGCCGATGATCTTTATGGGCGACAACCCGGATGCTATCGGCCTGCTGCTGATCTCTGCCGCTATCGCCTGGCTGATCGCCTACATCATCACCCATATCAACGTGATGGTGCTGCGCAAGCGCTACCCGGACCTGAAGCGCCCGTACAAAACCCCTTTCTACCCGCTGCCGCAGATCTTCGGTATCGCCGGTATGGTTTACGCCATCTACTACGCCTCTCCGGCACCGGAACTGAGTGGCCAGATCTTTGGCGCCGCCGGTATCGTGCTGGCCGTGGTCTCCGTGATTGCAATCTTCTGGGTGAAAGTCGTTATGAAAAAGCCGCTGTTCAAGCCCGAGCCGATCG
The DNA here is from genome assembly GCF_900108065.1 of Marinobacterium lutimaris. GTDB lineage: Bacteria > Pseudomonadota > Gammaproteobacteria > Pseudomonadales > Balneatricaceae > Marinobacterium_D > Marinobacterium_D lutimaris. The sequence continues at coordinate 1,086,341 of NZ_FNVQ01000001.1, forward strand.
AAAAGGCCTTGAACGCCGAGTAACGCTTTAACCAGGCTCAGCACAACATAAAGCCCCCACAGCGTTAACCCTGCGGGGGCTTCTTTACGGGCGCTCTGCCTGCATCAGTTTTATTAATCTATATCAGTAAAAAATAATATTTTATCAATAACCCGCCACTGGATAAGGTTGTAGGGGTCAAATAACTAATATTAAAAATTCTGGATAAGAAGTTCTGGAATCGAAATTCAAGAGTACTCTCGAAAATGCCCAACAAGCAAACAACCGATATGCAGCAGGTGTGGCAGCAGGACAGAGACCACTACATCCATCCCTGGACTGATTTTTCAACCTTCAAAGAAGAAGGCTCGCTTGTCCTCGCCGACAGTGACAACGTGCACGTCAAAGATGGCGAAGGCCGCGAATACCTGGACGGCATCGGTGGGCTTTGGTGCGTTAACATCGGCTATGCCCGTGAAGAGATGGCACAGGCGATCGCAGACCAGATCCGTCAGATCCCCTACTACTCTTGCTTCGGTCACCACACCACCGTGCCTGCAGCGCAGCTTGCCGCCAAACTGGCCGAGCTGGCGCCGGGCAACCTGAACCACGTGTTCTACGGTTGCGGTGGCTCCGTGGCGAACGATACCGCCGTACGTATCATCCACTTCTACTTCAACCAGCTGGGTAAGAAGAGCAAGAAGAAGATCATTTCACGCATCGACGGCTACCACGGCAGCACCTACATGGCGATGTCGATCACCGGCGTGAAGTTCGATCACATCGGCTTTGATATCGAAGAGCAGCTGGTGTCCCACATCTCCTGCCCGAACCCCTACCGTCGTCCGGCCGGCCAGAGCCTGGAAGAGTTCTGCAACGAGAAAGTGCAGGAGCTGGAAGACAAGATCCTGGAACTGGGCCCGGATAACGTGGCCGCGTTCTTCGCCGAGCCGATCATGGGTGCCGGTGGCGTTATCGTGCCACCCGAGGGCTACCACAAGAAGACCCTGGAAGTGTGCCGCAAATACGGCGTGCTTTACGTCTCCGACGAGGTGGTCACCGCCTTCGGCCGTCTGGGCCACATGTTCGCCTCCGAAGCGGAGTTTGGCATAGTGCCGGACATCATCACCTGCGCCAAAGGCCTGACCTCAGGCTACCTGCCGCTGGGTGCGACCATCCTGTCTGACGAAATCTACGACGTCATCAGCAAGCCCCAGGCGGACGGCGCCCTGTTCACCCATGGCTTCACCTACTCCGGCCACCCGGTCAGCTGTGCAGCCGGCGTGAAGAACATCGAGATCATGGAACGCGAGAATCTCTGCGGTCATGTGAAGGATATGGGCCAGTACTTCGAAGACCAGGTGAAAACCCTGATCGACCTGCCTATCGTCGGTGATGTGCGCGGCCGCAAGTTCATGATGTGCATCGAGAACGTAGCGAACAAAGAGACCAAGGAACTGATCAACCCGGATGCCAAGGTCGGTAACCGCATCGCCGACCACTGTCAGGCTCGCGGCCTGATCGTACGTCCGCTGGCACACATGAACGTACTGTCTCCGCCACTGACCCTGACCAAAGAACACATCGACTTCCTGGTTGCCACCCTGCGCGAAAGCATCGAGGCCACCATGGAAGATCTGAAAGCCGAAGGCTTTATCTAATCACTCCCTGTCAGTGCCGCTTATCGAGGAGCCTTCGGGCTCCTCTTTTTTTCCCTGCGGAAAGTCTCCCAATCGTAGGAGCGGCGCCCCCGCCGCGATCACTCCCCGCACGCTCAAACGACTCCCGCGCCCTGCTCTGCAATTCGCCGCGTTGATGCAAAGCATGGAACCAACAGACAAGCCCAAACCCGCGGATTTTCAGCAGTGCACTTTCACGGCCAATGATCCATGCTAAAAACATCTAAGATACAACTCAGGCTCAACACAGGCTCTACACAGGGAAAATTTCATGAGCAAATCAATCAAGGTTCAAGTGAAGCATAAGAGCGACGCCCCCGAAGACCCGGCGGTGACAGCCAAGCACGACGAAGCACTGCACTTCGTCCAGGGGCTACGCAAGAAAGGCGATAATGTGAAGGTGATGGTAGACAAGCTGAACGAGCACGGTCATTTACGACCGGATGGCCAGCCTTGGGATTACGACAGCCTGAACAGCTTTATTCATGAAGAGAAGATTTGATGAGCTAACACAACAACACAGCGGCTACAATCAGCCGCGAACTGCTGCACCTTGTTAGAAATCTTGACCAAGCTTGGACCAATTCTGACTGAAATAGGTTTGAATCCCCTTGCCAGGAAGGTACCGGTGATAGAGCTTTTGAAACTCATCACGCGCAGAACTATATGAACTATCATCGATAACGGTAAGAGACCGGGCAAGGAACAACAAGGCCAGAGATGGAGCTCGAGACTCGCCTTGGTTGCAGTGAATGACCAGCGTTTTCCCGTCATCCCAGTGCTTCTTTGCGAAATCCAAAAAACTGGAGAATAGTGCTGGCAGAAACAACGGAACCGGTGGATCAATTATGTTTAGATACAGATCTGAGCCTTGCTCCAAGACCAAGTAGTTTGGATGAGAACTCGGCAGTGTACCCGTGTATCCAACAGCACGCTGGTGACATGGACTTTTGCATGCGTGAACAACCGCTACGTCATCAGAACCAAGCGAGCATGATGTCGCATCTGTTACGAAAAGCCTTTCATATACTTTCTGCATACAGACTCCTTGTATCCCGATAAGTGGCGACCCCACAGGGGCGTCCGGTGAAGGCTGCGGACCTGAACGTACTTAATGAGTAGTTTGTGGTTTGCCCCCGTTTGACTCGATCTCAGGTCAACCACAACGGGAGCACTCCATGGTACGAATCAGTTTTTGCAGCCGTTTTTGCCGCAAGTGATCCGTTCATGCGACGAAACCCAGTGGCTGGGGTTGTCACGGGTGTCGAAACCGCAACCGGTTTTACCACCTTTGTTACCTCTATGAACCTCACCTGTTGGTGTGTGCTTAACAGCCATCTTGATGCCTCCTCACGGGTGCTAGCATATCAGGGTTACCCTGACCGCTTGGTGTACAAAAATTGTACACACAATAACCCTACACTCTGGCAAAAAACTGTTCAAGCATACAGCCTGTATAAATACACATGACGCTTTACCAAGGGGCACCGAGCGCAGCTTGAGCAGTCCCGCAGAGCCTGCTTTAGCTGGCGCAGTGTTCTTGAGCATTTTTTATGTAGCGAATAGGGCTCTGACCCCTATTTTCCCTTTACGTGAAATATTTTGCCATCTTCGGTAGTGATCATAACTTCTCTACTGTGCCTGGCTTCGATCCAAGCAACTATCACCTTGGCGATTGCATTCCACGGCATGGCGTCAGAAACAGCACTAATCACTTCTTTAACCCCAGAGGCTTGCGGGGCTGTAGAAAATATCACAGTGCGACTATGAGCAATGTCAGCTTCGTCTAATGCACGCAGGAACGATGCTTCACTATGTTCAAATAGCGTGAGTTCCAGCACACTTACCCTTTCTGATCCCATGATTCTCCTACGATTTTCCCATAATGCATAATGGGGCTCTGACCCCTATTTTTCTAAATGGAGTATAAGCCGCAATGGGAAAGGTGTTGTCATGCTTGCGTTTGTTATGCTACTGATTAAAAAGGTCGTAATTTTCGCCTCCTCTGATTTCCTCTAGATGACGAAAAATCAACTTAGGCCTCCTTGCGTTAAACTGCCCTTTTTCATCTAAACGACTTACTCGCCCATATAGCCGACACTGAGAAAATATAAGGTGCTTATACTGAACAATGCTGCCAATTTCGGGATAGGAGGTTAGAATATGATCATTGTACTTAAAACCCATCGAGTTTGAGGTTTTGTTCTCCCTGGTTATCTCACCTTCAAGGACGACCTCAGCACCATGCTCTAGCTCAGCAAAAAGAATTTCATCTTCCTCCTCTTCTTCATCTTGACAAAATATGTGCTTTTCGCTGCTGTCTATCGTAACTTCATCCAGAACGTTATCTTCAATAGACCCAATAACTAAATTTCTACCATGGGTAATATTGGATGCAACGTTCTCCAGGATGTTCGCAGGGCACTGACAGTAAAGATCTAATACGTGTTTAGGAACGTAGAGAGTATCTCCCTGATCATTCACGATACCTATTAAGCCATTCGAACTATCAAACCGAACGTCAGAAAACTTACGGATCGAAACATCCCCCATGTGTTTTCCAATCCGAGCAAACCATTTGAGCCCATCAAGAGATGCTCGAAAAATATCTTTGAACCCAAAATCCGAGAAATCTTTTTCCGCCATCTTCTGTGCAGCTTTAGTCAAGTAGGCTGTTGCAACCACACCTAAGCCTGCCTGTGTCCAACCAGCTACCGTCTCCGGTATCAAGGCTTCCCATGAGCCTTTTCTTATACGGACTGGTATCTCGAAGTCCAATCTTTGTAGGTCAGGCGCCTGCTTACCGATAAAGTAGCGGATCGCAGAATCAAAACCCATTAATGCTTGGGCCTGCTTTCTCCCATCCATCAATCCATCTTCAACGAGAGGGCCATCATATTTTATGTACCCCAAATATTTTTCTTCTTCCATGATCCCCTCGTACTAGATTAAAAAATAAAGCTGAAAATAGGGCTCTGACCCTTATTTTTTATTTTTTCTCTTAACGCGGCCTTCGCTGTTTATTTATCTGCTATGGCAAAACGGAGAACGCCGATAAAAATGGGCCAACCGTAGATCAGCCCGACTATCGGCATACAAATCAGGTACTCCATTACTATTTTACGTCGAAAATAAGTGGCGTAAAGGAAGCGTCAACTAATATGTGTCCCAGTTAATTTACCTTGATGTATTTTTTACTCACGAAAACCCAATGCGGCAGCAGCTTTCACTTTTTCATTGTGTTTACTAACTGCCGCGAAACCAATAAAGATCGCCAGTACCCAGCAAATGATTGGACCTATTATTGACGCCACAGAAGCAATGGCAATTACGCAAAGGATTAGCGCCGCTACCCAACTACTGTAGAACAATCCCAACCGACCAAATAGAAAAGTGAGAACAAATCCCAGACCTTGGCTCTTTGAGTGTGTATCAATGTATCGCTGAACTGCCTCGTTCATAAGGTAAACTCCTTTTTCGTCGTGGGTAACTCGGAGAGCTAACGCCGCACACAGGGGCCGGCAAAAAGCGCAGTGTTTTGCCGGCCCCTGCGACCAACGGGAGCGACTGCTGTGCTTTGTTATATTTCATTTAAGCCAACCCATTAAAACCATACAGCTTGCAGCAACTTCAGTTACAGCCCCGTTATAGTTAACTCCATCTGTGGCGCCGCTTACACATTTCACTAATTCTTGAGCAAAGGGTTTAGCCGTGTTCATACTACCACTACTCTTTATTTTTTCTTTTATTGCTGGGCTTATAAACACCCAGTCTGCAGCTGTTGCCAACTTGTTTGAATGAGACGCTGATTTCCAAGAGGAAATATCTGCATTGTGTAAATTTCCATTTTCGTACCATTTTCCTTCTGCTAAAGCAGAAAACGATACGACCGATAACATGATTAGTGAATACTTATTTAATCCTTTAAGCATGATGTCTCCTTTCGAAATATAACGCCCGCATTTGCGGCTAGTTTGGAGCGCAGCGGAAAACCAGTCCGCCAACATGCGCTTGTTAGCTGACATACCCGTCAACTATGGCCATGAATTTCTCTGAAAATTCGCCATCTAAATGAGTATCTGCTGCGATAAGCTTGCACACTTTATCTGCCAGCTCAGCTTTTTTGTAGGTGATACCATTCCTAGCAATGTCATCTCCAGAAATTGACAACTCCCCACCTTCACCAAAAATCTTAGCCATTATTGATTCTGGGTATAAATATTCGATACCATTCTTGCTCCAAATTACAATATTTTCTGGCAACACACCCATAGCTTCCAGCGTCCCACGAAGCCCAGTTCCATGTACAGAATCAAGCACAACAACAATTCGATCTCTATATGGGCTTTTTTGAATATCTGTGAGCAGATTTTTTGCAGTATTAAGTACCTCTTTAATTCTACTGTCAGAATTTGCGCTTACCACACTAAATTGGACGTTTGGATATTTTTTTGTGAGTACCTCTCGAATAAAAGCATGATCTGACTTGCCTTCGACTAAAACAATTAGAGAGGGGAGGTATAGAGTTTCAAATCTATTTCCGAGGAGGAAGAAATGAATTTTGTTGAATTCTTGCTGTGTAGCCACCTTACTAACAGAAATCTCATCGCCCGTTTTTTCAATAGTGTAGTTATTACTTATACGGTTTCTATCAAGAAATACCGTCGAATGCGTGGCTAAGACTAATGTTTTTATATGCGGAAAGTATTTTCCCCTGTGCTCTTTATCAAACAGAAAATCAGCTAGCACTCCCTGTGCTTCAGGACTTATTCCTAGTTCAGGCTCATCGATCAAGTAGGTGTCGTAGTCATCGTCTAAAAGGCTAGTGACTAACGTAGTTATTAGTCGAAAACCAGAGCTTGTGTACGATATGTTATGCCCTCCAACTGATATAAACTTTTGGGACATGTCATTATCAGGAACGGTATACTTAATTTCTAATTTACTACCGAGAAGTAACTCTATAATTTCGGAAAGTGTTTCGCGCTTTTTGTCTGTTAGTTCAGCTATTGCTTGCTGAAGATTGATCGGTGAATTATCAATATTCTGCTGTTGTCTATTCCATTGATGAATGAAGTTCTGCCATTTTTCGTTCTTTTTATTCCTGTTGGGAGTGTAGTGGCCGAGCACATGGAAGTTTTGATAGCGCGCAGGCCCAAGATAGGAAGCATTGCTTCCCCATCTTTGGGTCAAAGTTTTGAGGAGGAAGGATTTTCCACAGTTATTACGCCCAACCAACACTGCATACTCGGATTCTCGAATAGACTTTAGTGTTTTTTCGGCATCATCACTAAAGTGTGTTGCTGGTTTTTGGTCGAATTCGTACATATCTATCCCTGTAAGCTAACGCCGCCAGCAGAGGCGCAGCTTCGCTGCGTCCTGCTGACTGGCCTTGTTAACTGGCTAGTCCTTTACCTTTGGAACAAGCTTGTTGATGCTGGCCATCAGCTGATTAACTTGATCCAGCCCCACATTTTTCTCATTGCTTTTTTCTATCTTTTCTTTAGACGGTGAAGTAAATATTACCTTGGAAGCTTCAGATAAAATCTGGTCTTTAACCTGATTATCAACAGCTAAATCACCATAGTTTGGCAACGATGTAGCTACAGCGGCTTTGTGTGCATATTCTTCTTCCAGGTTTCGCTCTTTCTTATATTGAGAGAAAGAAAATCCGAATAGTGCATAAACGGGAACCAAAAGACCTATTCGCAATAGAACGGATGACCAAAGCACCCCAGAACCATTTTCTGAATTTTTAATAAGTTCAATTACAGCATCGTTATCAAAAACCCCAATGATAGATGCGACCACAAAATAGGTGGTAACTAGCGAAGTTATAGCTGCGATTACCGACGCCCAAAACCATCGGTTTTGATTTGTATTTAAGTCCTTTTTCCTATTCTCGAAGGATTTAGAAAGAGAGCCTGCAACCGCTGGCTCAATAAGCTTGTTCACGTTTTGCTTGATTGACTCTACTTCGCGGTTATGCGCCAAAAATTTCTGAATTTCATCATCAAGTAACTGAGATTTATCTTCAAGCTCTTTCCCAAGCAAGTAAAGGTAATTTATACCCCATGTTTGAAGGTTAGTTCTGGCACTTTCAACTTGTGGAAAAGCCTGATGAAATTGCTGTTGATTTTTTGCGTTAATGAAATTCTTGCTATGGGTAAACGCATTATTCAGTTGCCCATGGAGAGAATGTAATATGTTCCATGGAATACCAGAAAGAAATCCATCCTGTTTAAACCCCTCTATGGACTTCTTTAAGTCGTCTACAGCTATTAAGTAGTCATTTAAATCCAAATTGTTCCAAGGAGGCAAATTTGGAGGATTTTCATTGAAACTTGAAAAATCCAGCGCCAATAAATTATCCACCACAGTGAGTATTTGTTGTTCTAATTGATTCGTTGGCACCTATCTCTCCTTGCCAGTTAACAGCCTGTTAATGGGGCCTTTGGCCCCATAATAATTATTAGAGGGTAAGCCCCTTAACTCCCTGACTTAACTTATTGGATATTTGTAACATACTGAGTTCAAGCAGGAATTTTCGATCACATCTTTATGACGAAACGCCATAGGGTATTCGAGAGTGTTACGAGCTGACTTAAGGGGTACTGGCGCTTCTGCGCAAAGTGATAGGCCTAACATAGGCCAAAGCTGTTCTCTATCGAAAAGCTTTCGAGTCGCTGAACCAGCTATCGGGGAGTTGTACGTATCCATCATCAGTCCCTTGGATCGTGTACGGCTGTGGTAATACGTCTACTGCCTGTCTGACGTTGGAGTCAGTTTGCTACGCTTGGGCCAAAGGCACAAGTTAAATAAGGCATTTCTTAATGTTAAGTCGCTAATGGAAGTTACTGACCAACTTCAGAAACTGCTCACTACGCCCGCATTAGCATCCTTTAAGCAGTTAAAACTCATGTGATCCATCGATCCGCCCAGGCGAATCCGCCGAAAGCGCTAAAAGTATGAGATGATTGGTTTTTATTTCCTAAGGCGAGCTCAATCCACCCTCTTAACCTGGCTTCCGATCTGCGTATGCGTAAACGTTTGTTACTCTTGGCCTCATCCGTTCTGCTCGCGTCCTGTGCGACGACTCCGCCTTCCAACGTGGAAAATGCCTGCAGGATCTTTCGTGAAAAGCCCGACTGGTTCGATGCATCCAAGGATGTTGAAGAGAAATGGGGTTTACCGATCCAGGTGCAGTTGGCGATTATGCGGCAGGAATCCAGCTTTAAGCATGATGCTGCCCCGCCAAGAGATACCTTCCTCGGCATCCCCATGTGGTGGCGTGTATCCAGCGCCTATGGCTATGCGCAGGTGAAAGACGGAACCTGGGATTGGTACAAGGATGCGACCGGTAACTGGGGCGCGGACCGTGACGACTACGATGACGCGGTGGACTTTATGGGCTGGTATGCCAACGTATCCCAGCGGACGCTGGGTATCTCCAAGTGGGACGCCTACAACCAGTATCTGGCGTATCACGAAGGTCACGGCGGCTGGAAGCGTAAAAGCTACAACAGCAAGGGATGGTTGGTCCGGGTCGCCAGAAAGGTTGACGGCAACGCCCGCACGTATGGCGAACAGCTACGCGGCTGCCGGGATAGCCTGGGAACCTCGCACTGGTGGTGGCCGTTTTAACCGGCAGGGCCAGTAAAAAGGCACGGGGTAGAGGAAATGGAAAATAGCTATGTCTTTCTCGTGCCTTATTAATAACAGGGCTCGATGTCTCCTGACTGCCTGAGCGCAGCACTCAATCCCCTTTGGCGAAGCCGAGCATCGCAGGCTGAAAGAGAGACAAGGGACAGGCTGTTTGAGCGCCGCAGGCGCGAGTTTCCTGTCCCGCTCTTTCAGACGAGAAGCACAGGGTAGTCGGCGTAGCCGACCAAGCCATCGGGGCGGCTTGGGATTGCAAAGGGGCTTACTTAATAACGTAAGCCGTACAAGCCCCTTTGCTCGGCAGCAGCCGAAACCGGCCACGAAAAGGAAGCGGATGAAGGTAATCCCAGCATTCGTTGCTGGTCTACCTCAGCTCCCTTGTAGGGAGCATCAACCCAGTTTGATCCAGGTAGTCTTAAGCTGGGTGAACTTGTCCAGCGCATGCAGCGACAGGTCACGGCCAAAGCCGGACTGCTTGTAGCCGCCGAACGGTGTGCTGAAGTCCAGCGCATCCATGGTATTCACCGACACGGTACCGGCCTTGAGTTTGCGCGCTACGCGGTGAGCGCGGTTCAGGCTCTCGGTCCAGACAGATGCCGCCAGGCCGTAGATCGAGTCGTTGGCGATCGCCACCGCTTCTTCATCACTATCGAAGGTAATCACCGCCACCACCGGGCCAAACACCTCATCACGGGCGATGGTCATATCCGGGGTAACGCCATCGACGATGGTGGGCGCCACGTAGTTGGTGGACTCATCGCCGACACCGCCGGTCAGCACCTTGCCGCCCTGCTCTTCGGCCTTTGTGATAAAGCTGCGTACGCGGCGGGCATGGTTGCTGTCGATCAGCGCACCCACCTGGGTATCGGGCTCCAGCGGATCGCCGACCTTCATCGAGCGCGCCTTGGTGATCAGCTTGTCGATAAACTGATCCTTGATGCTGCTTTCCACCAGGATACGGGAGTTGGCGGAGCAGACTTCGCCCTGGTTAAAGAAGATACCCATGGCGGCATGTTCCACTGCGGCATCCAGGTTGCAGTCGGCGAAGATCAGGTTGGGGCTCTTGCCGCCGGTTTCCGGCCACACCGGCTTCATGTTGGATTCGGCGGAGTAGCCCATCAGCAGCTTGGCGACGCCGGTAGAGCCGGTGAAGGTCAGGCAGTCGATATCGTTGTGCAGGCCCAGCGCCTTGCCGACCACTTCGCCGTAGCCGGTAACCACGTTGAGTACGCCATCCGGCAGACCCGCCTGTTTCGCCAGCTCAGCCAGACGCAGCGCGGTCAGCGGTGACTGTTCCGCCGGTTTCAGGATCACGGAGTTACCCGCGATCAGTGCCGGCGCCAGTTTCCAGGCGGCGATATCCAGCGGGAAGTTCCAGGGGATGATCGCGGCGACAACGCCGATCGGCTCGCGGGTGATGGTGGCGATGTTGTTGCCATCGGTAGGAGCGACTTCGCCGTAGAGCTTGTCGATCGCCTCGGCGTACCATTCGAAGCAGGCGGCGGAACCGGGAATATCCAGGTTCAGGGTATCCTGCACCGGCTTGCCTACGTTCAGGCTTTCCAGCAGCGCCAGCTCTTCCAGGTTTTCCATGATCAGCGCGGCCAGCTTCTTGATCACCGCCTTGCGGTGGGCCGGAGCCGCTTCGGACCATTCGCCGGAATTGAACGCACGGCGGGCAGATTCTACCGCGCTATCCACATCAGCACTGCTGCAGGCGGCGGTCTTGGCCAGCAGCTCACCGCTGGCCGGGTTGATGGTGTCGTAGGTATCGCCGTTGCTGGCGTTTACAAAGGCGCCGTCTATGAAAGCCTGAGTCTTCAGCTCGATCTGCTGTTGTTTAGAGAGCCAGTACTCTTTGGTCTGTACAGTCATCTTTATCCTCCATTGGCTACCGCGTTAGACGGCGTTACTTATTTGTGAGTAGTTCGGTTTGCGCCTGTTTGCGCATACGTCGGGGCGCGGTCATCGCATCGATACTGAGCACTTCGTTCAACTCTGCTTCGCTGAGCAGCCCCTCGGCCAGCACCAGGTCACGCACACTCTCACCGTTGGTCACCGCCTGTTTTGCGATACGACTGGCATTATCGTAGCCAATATAGGGGTTGAGTGCGGTAATAATGCCGATACTGTTGTTTACCAGGTCCAGGCAACGCTCCCGGTTGGCGGTGATACCGCGAATGCATTTGGCTGACAGCGTGTTGATGGCGCGAATCTGCAACCGCAGCGACTGCAACACGTTAAACGCCAGCACCGGCTCCATCACGTTCAGCTGCAATTGACCGGCCTCGGCGGCCAGTGTGACGGTGATATCGTTGCCTATAATCTGGAACGCCACCTGGTTCACCATCTCCGGGATCACGGGGTTGACCTTGCCGGGCATGATGGAGCTGCCGGGCTGCATCGGCGGCAGATTGATCTCCTGCAGCCCCGCCCGCGGCCCGCTGGAGAGCAGGCGCAGGTCATTACACATCTTGGACAGCTTCACCGCATTGCGCTTGAGCACGCTGGAGAAGGTGACGAACGCGCCCATATCAGAGGTGGCTTCGATCAGGTTGCGGGCACGTACCAGCTCCTTGCCGGAGATCTGGGAAAGCTCCTCAATGGCGAGGCTGGAGTATTCCGGGTCACTGTTGATACCGGTGCCGATGGCGGTGGCTCCCAGGTTGATCTCGCGGAAGTACTCCAGTACATCCTTGGCTTCCTCTATATCCTCTTTCTGCGTCACATACCAGGCGTCGAACTCCTGCCCCAGGGTGATCGGCACGGCGTCCTGCAACTGGGTGCGGCCCATTTTCACCACATCGGAAAACTCCACCGCTTTCTGTTTCAGCTCGTAGCAGAGCCCGGACAGCGCCTTCACGTATTCATCGTGACTCAGCAGGATGCCCAGGCGAATCGCCGTGGGGTATACATCGTTGGTGGACTGCGAAAGGTTCACGTGGTTATTGGGGTGCAGCTGGTGATAGTCGCCCTTGGCGTAGCCCATCAACTCGAGCGCCCGGTTCGCGATCACCTCGTTGGCGTTCATGTTGGTGGAGGTACCGGCGCCGCCCTGGATCACGTCCACCATAAAGTGATCGTGCCATTTACCGGCGATGATCTCGTCGCAGGCTTCGCTGATCGCATTGGCGCGACGATCATCAAGCAGGCCCAGCTTGCAGTTGGCCCGTGCCGCGGCCTTTTTCACCATGGCCAACGCGATCACCAGCTTGGGGAAATGGCGCAGCTGAATATCGGTGATGGCAAAGTTCTGCATCGCGCGCAGCGTCTGCACGCCGTAATACGCCTGCTGGGGTACATCCATCTCACCCAGCAGATCCTTTTCACGGCGCAGGTTATCCGGCCGTTTCGCCTCAGCCACCGCCTCACTGCGTGAGGTGGCCAGCTTCATCAACGGCAGCATCAGGGTGCCGTTCAGTTCAGCCTGTGCCAGCCAGGCGCGCAATCGCGCCAGCTCAATGGTCAGCAGCTGCACAGGGCCCTTGGCGATCAGCGTGCCCCTGGCTTCAACAGAGCCATAAAGCGATTCCAGTGCGCTGCAGGCCACCGGCGCCGTGAAGTCGACGGTCAGTCCCTCAAGGTCGTACTGGCATTCGCCATCCAGCAGCAGCACCAGTTGATCGGGATGAGCGGCCAGATCGAAGCGCCCGCCCTGTTGCAGCGTGGTCAGCCGGCAGAACATCAGCAGGCTGCTGAATTCGGTATCAGGCAGGGAGTCGCATTGCAGAACGGTCTTGATAGCTTTTTTGTTATTGGCGTTCATTTTTATTCCGGGACGATGAGGGATCGGATCGGACGGCTTCAAGCCGCGGACTCAGTCTCGGAACACGGCTTGATCGATACTGCGACCCAGCCTAAAAACTGCTCAATTATTTGTAAAATACTATAAATCTTCGAACTGCATAGGTTTTACTAAAGCCACGCTCAGACTTATGTTTGCACTTCATTGCATACTTAAAATTGCACCAACTCATAACCGGCCGCGTTTATAAGAAGCATCACCGCATATAAGACACTCGACCTGTACGTACCCAGGTTGAGCATCTAACAGCTTCGCTCAAGGCTGAACACTTCTAACCGAACATTCCCTATGCCTGATAACGCTCAGAACGCCGATTCTGTCCCAGGCCCACCCGCTGATTATCTCCCTGCCCTTTGCACTCTCGTTGCCCGCGCCCGCTGAATTCGTTTTTTTAATGCTGTTGTTAAATTAATAATATTTTAACAATCCAAAGCGATCTCCTAGGCTTGAACCCTACTCAGTAAGCAGCCTTGACCAACCTTTGGCGTCGGGCCCGCATCACTGAACCGCCCTTTCCTTGAAGGCCCGAATAGCAATACAGGATGCAGAGATGACAGCTACAAAAACAGAGATCGATACGCTGGTTGTAGGCGCTGGTCAGGCCGGCGTAGCCATGAGTGAACACCTGACCAAGCTGGGTGTACCTCACCTGGTGCTGGAGAGAAACCGCATTGCAGAGCGCTGGCGCACCGCCCGCTGGGACTCTCTTGTGGCCAACGGCCCCGCCTGGCACGACCGTTTTCCGGGTCTGGAATTCAACGGTTACGGTCCTGATGACTTCGTACCCAAGGAAAAGGTAGCGGACTACTTTGTTCAGTACGCTGAGAAGTTTGAAGCACCGATCCGCACCGGTGTTGAGGTGAAACAGGTTTTCCGCAATACCAACCGCCCCGGCTTTACCGTAGAGACCTCTGAAGGCGTGATCCAGGCGAACCGCATCGTTGCGGCCACCGGCCCGTTCCAGAAGCCCTCTATTCCGCCGATCGCGCCGCAGGATGAGCAGATCACACAGATGCACTCGGCTAACTACCGCAACCCGCAGGACCTGCCAGAAGGTGGCGTACTGGTAGTGGGTGCCGGTTCTTCCGGCGTGCAGATCGCCGATGAACTGAACCGTGCCGGCAAGAAGGTCTACCTCTCTGTGGGTGCTCACGACCGTCCGCCCCGCTCTTACCGCAACCGCGATTTCGTCTGGTGGCTGGGTGTACTGGGCGAGTGGGATGCCGAAGCGATGAAGCCGGGTACCGAGCACGTCACCATCGCCGTGACCGGCGCTCACGGTTCCAAAGGCACCGTTGATTTCCGTGCCCTGGCGGCCCAGGGCATCAACCTGGTCGGACTGACCGAAAACTTCAAAGAGGGTGTCGCCACCTTCGCGCCCAACCTGGTCGAGAATATCGCCCGCGGCGACGACAACTACTTCTCCCTGCTGGACGCGGCCGATGCATACATCGAGCGCAACGGCCTGGACCTGCCGGAAGAGCCGGAAGCGCGCCGCAAGCTGCCGGACCCTGAGTGCATGACCAACCCAATTCTGGAACTGGACCTGGCGGAAGCCGGCATCAGCACCATCATCTGGGCCACCGGCTTCAGCGTCGACTACAGCTGGCTGGATGTGAACGCCTTCGACAGCAACGGTAAGCCCCAGCATCAGCGCGGCGTATCCACCGAGCCTGGCGTTTACTTTATCGGTCTGCCCTGGCTGTCGCGCCGTGGTTCCACCTTTATCTGGGGCGTCTGGCACGATGCGAAGCATATCGCCGACCACATCGCGACCCAGCGCAAATACCTGGAATACCAGGACGCGGGCCAGCGTAACGCCTGATCGCGGCAAGTGTTGGCGGCGGGACTGACCCGCCGCCATTGCTCGTTTTTATCTTGTCCCATTTTTCGCTGTGCTACAGGAGCTGATGCCGATGCCTACACATACACGAATCCGCATGTTCAACACCAAGGAAACCTACCCCAACCAGACGCTGGACAACGACCTCTGCCAGGCGGTTAAAGCCGGCAACACGGTCTATGTCCGTGGTCAGGTCGGTACCGATTTCGAAGGTAACCTGGTGGGCCTTGGCGACCCCCGTGCTCAGGCCGAGCAGGCGATGAAGAACGTCAAGCAACTGCTTGAAGAGGCGGGTTCCGATATGTCCCATATCGTTAAGACCACCACCTACATCACCGATCCGCGATTTCGTGAGCCGGTTTACCGTGAAGTGGGCAAATGGCTGAAGGGTGTGTTCCCGATCTCTACCGGGCTCGTTGTCGCCGGCCTTGCGCAGGCGGAATGGCTGATGGAGATCGATGTCATCGCCGTTATCCCCGATCAGGAATAAGGAGCAAGCATGACTTTTTCCGTGGCCGGGTTTTGTCCCGATACAGGCATGCTGGGCTGTGCCATCACCTCCTCCAGCATCTGCGTCACCAGCCGCTGCGCTTTTGTCGGCAGTGGCACCGGTGTTGCGCTGACCCAGAACGTGACCAACCCCGATCTCGGCCCACTGGGTCTGAAGCTGCTGAGCGAAGGGCTCTCTCCCGAGCAGGTGCTTGAGGCACTAGGCGAGGCCGATAGCGATGTGCGCTGGCGTCAGTTGGGCGTCCTGAATAACAAGGGCGAAGGCGCCACCTTCAGCGGCGAGAAAGCGCTGGGCCTGCACGCAACGGCGGTAGGTCAGAACTGTATAGCCATGGGCAACCTGCTGCAGAACGAGCAGGTGCCAGCGGCCATGGTGAAAGCGTTTGAGAACAGCACTGGCCATCTGGCGGAACGCCTGCTGCGGGCGCTTGAGGCTGGCCTCGCCGCCGGTGGCGAAATGGGCCCCGTGCATTCGGCAGGCATTCTGATGTGCGCCGAACCCCAGTGGCCAGTAGTCGATCTGCGCGTCGACTGGCATATCGACCCCATCAACGAGCTGCGCATGGTCTGGCACAACTACCAGCCCCAGATGCAGGCCTATATCACTCGCGCCCAGGACCCTGATAACGCTGAAAGCTACGGCGTACCTGGTGACGAATAGTCCTGTTTGTGTCCGCCCCGACACGTCGGTTTAGCGAGCGCCGCACCCTGAGCTCAGCGGACAGGCGCCTGTAGGGCAGCAAAGGCAAGGATCATCCAATAACAACGAAGCACCCGGCCACTGAACTCGGTTTCAGCGGCCCCCGCGTACCCGAGGCGCACCCTGGCTGCCTCGGGACACGCGGTTTTAATCGCCCCCTGGTCATGCGAAACACCCAACAATCCTAAAAAAGAAATGCACTTCAGGAGTATGTAGTAAATGAAAAAAGTACTGTTTGGTCTGGTCAGCACTCTGGCAGTCACTCAGGTATACGCCGCGGAAACTTCTGGCACCATCAGTTTCACCAATGACTACCGCTTCAACGGTATCTCCCAGACGGCGGGTGATGCTGCGATCCAGGGAAGCCTGGATGTCGCGTTCGATAACGGTATCTACGCAGGCATCTGGGGCAGCAATGTGGATTTCGGGGACGACGCCAACCTGGAGATCGATTACTACGTCGGCTACGGCAACAGCATCACCGATGACCTGAGCTACGATGTGAACCTGGCCTGGTACACCTACCCGGGTTATGACGCTGCCGATGCCGATTATGGCCAGCTTAACTTCAGCCTTTACTACGGCAACGCTTACCTCACCTACGGCTACGCCGACGACTATTTCAACACCGGCGAATCCGGTCAGTACATCGCTATCGGCTACAGCCAGCCGCTGCCGATGGATCTCAGCCTGGACCTGCACGCAGGCCACAGCTTCGGTGATTACTGGGGCGAGGCCGATATCAACGACTACGAGGATTACTCCATCGGCTTGTCCGGCAGCTATGCCGGTGTCGATCTGTCGGTCGCTTACCTGTTTAACAGCATCGACAAGGCGGACGAATACAACAGCGGTCTGTTCCGTAACGATAACACCGTCGTGCTGACCGTTTCCCGCACCTTCTAATACCCCTTCCAGGGAGCCTGACTCGGGCTCCCTTTTTTCTTCGGGCTATCGGGTAGCAGCGCCGATCAGGAGGATTTCTTCTCTATATCGCCGCTGAGTAACTGGTCTGCATAGCTCTGCAGCATCTCTACAAACGCGTTACCCGCAGGGGTCAGACGCGACTGGGCAAGTCGGGCGATCCCCATCTGTAGCGGCATCAGCTCCTCTTCCAGTTCCAGCGACACAAATTCAGATCCATCCAAGGCCACGTTGCTGACCGCCGGAGTATTGAACAGCGAGTAGCCAAAGCCGTTGGCCACCATCCCCCTCACCATACCCAGTGAATGCGCCTTGTGCGCGCAGTGGGGTTTAAGGTTCTGACTCAGGAATAGCGAGCTGAAGTATTCGCGGCTCATGGGCCAGTCGAGCATCACCATGGGAAGGTCAGCCAATTCCTTGAGTGAGACCTTTTTCCGGTTTGCCAGCGGGTGGTCCTGGCTTACCACCGCATAGGGCGGCAGAGACAACAGCGGCAGAAACTCGACGGAGTCCGGTAACTCCATATCGTAGGTGATCGCCAGTTCATAATCGCTGTTAAGCAACCCCTGAATCAGATCGCGCTGGTGCATCTCGTCGCAATGAACATTTACCTCCGGGTAACGGGTAATAAACTGCTTGAGAATGCTCGGCATCATCAGTGCGGTAAAGGTCGGAAACCCCACCAGGTTCAGATTACCGGTGATGTCCTTACCAAGGCTGGTGGCGAACAGGGCCAGATCATCGGCCTGCTTGAGCAGGTTCTTGGACTTGCGATAAAACTGACGGCCCTGGGGCGTCAGCGTCAGACCCTGGGCATGGTGTCGGATAAACAGCTGCAGCCCGGTGACCATTTCCAGGTGGTGAATGGCCGACGAGATGGAGGGCTGAGAAACGTACATCTCCTCCGCGGCCTTGGTGACGCTGCTATGGTCACCGGCCAGTACAAAATATCTCAATTGCTTTAGCGTAAAGTTCATTGGGCTACCTTTAAGGGAGCTGCAGAAGTCTGGCCTTGCGCCGAGCAGTACCCTGTGAAATCTGATGTCTCTGGGTAGTGCTTTAAACAATAAAATCTATTCTATTTTATGTTAGCACCAGATTTTTTTATGCAGCATTTTTGCCATTCAGTCCCCGCGCGTATCAAAAGCAAAGAATGGTCTGAATCGATCGATTAAAAGGCGATAATCTTCTGGTTCATCAACATCAATGCGCTTTCAAAGCGTGGAAGGTGCGCCCTTGCAATGCACGCAACTCCCCAAAAAACAGCATAACCCTGGGCCAACTTTTTAACGGAAGTCGGCCAGCCGAAGCGCATGCCCATAAAAAAGCCCCGCTGGGATCAATGAGCAGGGCTTTTCGGGCGTTATTCGTGAGGTCTTAACGACAGGCAGGCAGTCCAATAATCAGGCGTGAACTTCCAGCTCGCAGGGTGCCTCGTTCTCTTCATAGGCCTCAGCCAGCTTCTCGCTGCGGGCCGCTTCCAGCTCCTCCTTGGTTGGGGGTGCAAGACGCTCAGCAAAGTCTTCGAGCTCATCCAGTCCATTAAACATCGTGGGGTTGCTCCTTCTCTTGGTTAAGCTCTATTGCAGTTTTATGCATATAAGTGAGCATACCAGCCCTGTCCGCCTTCGACTATGACCGTTCACGACGCTGCGCTTTGGCAGAACGCATCAGAGCCTATCCCGAAGAAAACAGCCTTAGAGAATATGACGCCGATCCCGGCTCACACCGACAAAAACTCGCCCTGTCTGCAGTGACTGAACGAGATGCTGGAACACAACGCCGGGATTTCCCTCGCCATCATCGATGAAATAGCTATGTCCCTTGGGCCGGTCATAACGGTTGTTGAAGTTGTCGCAGTCGATGGCGTACACGTTGGACTGGGTTTTATCCATATCCTCAGGGCCGGAGTGACCGAGCCGGCGCGAGGCGACCTTGTTCTTCAGGTTGGATACTTTGCTTGCCCGCAGTGCCAGATCGTCCGAGGCGTAATAGACCGATACATTACGCGATGACTGGCTGATGAGACGGCCTGAAAACTCCGGCTCCAGCGATTCATTAACGATATCCGCCGCCACCAGAAAGGTGTTTCTGAAGATCAACGGCACGCCATCCGCCAGGTCATATTTATCCCAGGCCGCCAGCGTCTGCCTCAGTACCCGGTTCCCCATGGAGTGCGCCAGCACATTAATCCGCTTGATACAGGGAAACTCTTCCGGCTCTTCATCGCGCCAGCGCATAAAGAACTGCAGCGCGCGGGCAAAGGAGAAGGCACTCATATCGGCGGATTTCTGGTCATCCCAGTAATCCTTCACGATGCCGGGGTCGTCATCGCAGGGCCATATCACCGGTATCACCTGCACCAGTTCGGGGTCGACCGCATCGAACTGCGCCTGCAGCGCCAGTGCGCGGGGGAAGATATCCGGCTCCGGTATATTGGAAAAACCATGGATAAAGAAGAGCAGCTGTTTGGATCGGCTCTGTTTCAGGCGACTTAACCAGAGCTTGGAACCCAGCTCGATATAGTCGTCCGGCCCCACTCTTTCGCAGCAGTAGATCGAGTTTGAAGGTGCGTTTTTCTTTAGGTCGAATGCAAACTTGCGGTTAACCCGTGTGCGGATCGAGCCCTTCGGCTCCCTGTTGGTAACAAAAAGCATGACTCCCTCCAGTCTTTTTATACTCTGATGCGCATGCTCCTCATGCTCAGGTCTGGTAAGGAGTGCCGCGCGTCCTTCAGCCAAAGGCTGTTCGAAGCATAGATCAGTTTTTAAAAGACCATGGGATCAATAAGACTTTTCGTGTGCTGCAAGGTCGAAACAAAACGGCCGGCGCTCTGAGGAGATCGCCGGCCGTTTTCGGTCAGACTTTATGCAGGTGTTTGATCAATGCTGCATAAACTGGAAGGAACCGGTCATCTTGTGGCCGTCTTCACCCATGGCGGTCCAATCCACCTTGTAGGTATCCGGCTTGAGCATCGGCATGGGTACGCTGAAGTTTTTCGCCGGCTCGGTCATCGGTGAGAAGCCGATGCTTACCGGCTTGTTGGATGAGTCGATCACACGAACGTTGACCAGGCGCACATCCATGCCGAAGGTCATCTCAACGTTCTTGACCGGCTCCATCATCATGGCGCCATCCATCGGATGGGATTCCATCATATCGGTATGGGCGATGGCTGGTGCAGACAGGGCAATAAGGCCGGCGGCGATGATCGATTTCAGAGTTTTCATGGTGTCTTTCCTCATTTCAGTTTTTCGGATTTTTAAATGCTTATCAGGCAACAGGGTTATTTCCCGGTGTCTGGGGTGGTTCGGCGTAAATTCCTTTAAGAGAGAGCTGTTTCAGGGAGTGCAGACGGCGCAGGTAGTACACCGCCGGCAGCACCAGCAGTGTCAGGATCACGGCGCTGACCATGCCACCGACCATGGGGGCGGCGATACGGCTCATCACCTCGGATCCGGTGCCTGTGCCGTAAAGGATCGGCAGCAGGCCGATAATGATCGACGCCGCGGTCATCATCACCGGACGCACGCGAAGACCCGCTCCGTGCAGCACGGCATGGCGCAGGGTTTCCTCGCGCGGCAGCACATGCTGGGCGGCGCAGCGCTCAAGCATTTCGCGCCAGGATTGGTTCAGGTACACCAGCATGATCACGCCTATCTCCACCGCCACACCGGCCAGGGCGATAAAGCCCACGCCCACCGCGATGGAGAAGTTGAAGTTCTCCCAGTACATCAGCCAGACGCTACCCACCATGGCCAGCGGGAGGGTGCCCATGATGATCGCCACCTCGGTGAAGTTGCGGAAGTTGATAAACAGCAGCACGACGATGATCGCCAGGGTCAGCGGAATCACGTAGGTGAGTTTTTCCTTCGCCCTTTGCATGTATTCGTACTGGCCGGACCAGGACACCGAATAACCGGCGGGAAGATCCAACTGCTCTTCCACCGTTGCGCGGGCCTGCTCCACGTAGGAACCCAGATCTACACCCTCGATATCGATAAAGGCCCAGCCGTTCAGCCGTGCGTTCTCGCTCTTGATCCCCGGCGGCCCCTCTTCGACGTAGATATCCGCCACATCACCCAGGGCGATACGCTGCCCCGCCGGGGTAACGATCGGCAGCAGTGCTAGCTGTTCCGGTGAGTCGCGGTAATCCTGCGGATAGCGCAGATTGATCGGGTAGCGTTCCAGCCCTTCAATGGTCTGGGCCACGTTCATTCCGCCGATGGCGCTGGCGACGATCTGCTGGATATCCGCGATATTCAGGCCATAACGCGCCGCATTCAGGCGATTGATATCCACCTTGATGTAACGCCCTCCGGCCACTCGCTCGGAGTACACCGATGCGGTGCCCGGCACATCCTTGAGAATGGTTTCGAGCTGCTGGCCGATCGCCTGGATCTGATTCAGATCGGGACCCGCGATCTTCACGCCTACCGGGGTTTTGATACCGGTGGCCAGCATGTCGATACGGGTCTTGATCGGCATCACCCAGGCGTTGGTCACGCCGGGATACTTCACCAGGGCATCCAACTCCTGACGCAAGCTGTCGGTGGTGACACCTTCGCGCCATTCGCCACGGGGTTTAAGCTGGATAAAGGTCTCGATCATGGTCATCGGTGCCGGGTCGGTGGCGGTTTCCGCGCGCCCTACCTTGCCGAATACCGTTTCCACCTCTGGGATAGTGCTGATCAGCTTGTCGGTCTGTTGCAGTACCTGGCGCGCCTGCCCCACGGAGATACCGGGATAGGTGGTCGGCATATACATCAGATCGCCCTCATCCAGTGAGGGGATGAACTCGCTGCCGATCTTGTCCAGCGGCCAGAAGCCCGCCGCCAACACCAGCACCGCGCCAACCAGAACGGTTTTCGGATACTGCAGCACCGCTTTCAGCGTCGGCATGTAGATGGCGGTCAGCAGTTTGTTGATCGGGTTTTTGTGTTCCGCCAGCACCTTGCCACGGATGAAGTAGCCCATCAGCACCGGCACCAGGGTAATCGCCAGCGCCGCCGCGGCCGCCATGGCGTAGGTCTTGGTGAACGCCAGCGGAGAGAACATCCGTCCCTCCTGGGATTCCAGCGTGAACACCGGCACAAAGCTGATGGTGATAATCAACAGGCTGAAGAACAGCGCCGGCCCCACTTCACAGGCGGACTCCGCCACCACCTTCCAGCGATTTTCCTTGGTCAGCGGTGTGCGTTCCATATGCTTGTGCATGTTCTCGATCATGACGATGGCGCCATCGATCATCGCGCCAATAGCGATGGCGATACCGCCCAGCGACATGATGTTGGCGTTGATCCCCTGCAGGTGCATGACGCCAAAGGCTGCGAGAATCCCCACCGGCAGACTGACGATCGCTACCAGCGAAGAGCGGATATGAAACAGGAACAGCACGCACACCAGGGCAACGACGATGAACTCCTCCAGCAGCTTGTGCCAGAGATTCTCCACCGCGCGGCCGATAAGGCCGGAACGATCATAGACGGTGACTACCTCAACCCCTTCCGGCAGGCCTGCTTTCAGCGTTTCCAGCTTGGCCTTCACGCCGTCGATGGTTTTCTGTGCGTTTTCACCGAAGCGCATCACCACAACGCCGCCAACCACTTCGCCCTCGCCATTAAGCTCGGCGACGCCACGGCGCATCTGCGGTCCTGTGCCGATCTCGGCCACATCCTTGAGTAGCAGCGGCGTGCCGTTTTGATTCACGCCCAGCGGGATATTTTCCAGGTCTTCCACGCCCTGGATATAGCCGGTAGCACGAACCATGTACTCCGCTTCAGCCATCTCGATAACCGAGGCGCCGACCTCCTGGTTACCGCGTCGAATGGCGTTCTGAACATTAGAGAGCGGCATACCCAACGCGCGCAGTTTTTCGGGATTAACGCGCACCTGGTACTGCTTCACCATACCGCCGATGGGCGCCACTTCAGACACACCGGGAACGGTCTGCAGTTCATATTTCAGGAACCAGTCCTGCAGTGAACGCAGCTCGCTAATGTCATGCTGGCCGGTTTTATCCTGCAGGGCGTAAAGGTATACCCAGCCAACGCCGGTAGCATCGGGGCCCAGCTGCGGACGGGCGTTCTCCGGCAACGAAGGCGCCACCTGGGAGAGGTATTCCAGCACCCGGCTGCGCGCCCAATAGATATCGGTATCCTCGTTGAAGATCACGTAAACGTAGGAATCACCGAAAAAGGAGTAGCCGCGCACCGTTTCCGCACCGGGCACCGACAGCATGGCCGTGGTCAGCGGATAGGTCACCTGATCCTCAACCACCTGGGGCGCCTGCCCCGCGTAGCTGGTTTTGATGATCACCTGCACATCGGACAGGTCCGGTATCGCATCCACGGGAGTGTTCTTCAGCGAGAACAAGCCCCAACCTATGATCACCAGTGTGGCCAACAACACAAAGAACCTGTTGCCGACAGACCAGCGAATTATCGATTCGATCATATCGCCTCCTTACTGCTGGCGGGCCGGGTTGGCGTTGTGATTGCTATGATCCATGGTTTGATCAGCGCCCTGGTCAGCCCCGGATTCCATCGCTGAATGATCCATAGAAGAGTGATCCATAGAAGAGTGATCCATACCGGACATATCATCCGAGCTGGAGCCACTCATCTCCCCGCCCTGCGCACCTGCCGCCGGTTCGGTGACATAAATATCGTTAACCTGGTAACCGCCCTCTTCGAGCTTGCGAATCTCGATCTGCGCCTTGTCGCCGGGGTTGAGCGAACTCAGGTCGACCCATTCGGATACGCTGAAGTCCATCTTCATCTCCGGCCAGTTCCACTCCGGGATCGCCGCGTGATCGACGTTGATCTTCAGATCGTCCGGCATCAGCTCGTTGATCTGGGCGTCTGCCCAGACACTGGTCGGCACTTCGGCGGGTTGCTGGGCTGTGTCGCTGGCATCCGGCTGATGCATCCGCTTGAAGTCGGAGGTTTTGCTCGATTCAGAGTCCAGCAGGAACTGCGCGGAGGTCACCACCTGCTCGCCAGCGCTGAGGCCATCGAGTATCTCGATACGCGAACCATCGCTGCGACCGGTATTCACCGCCACCGACTTGAAGCGCCCTTCTCCCAGGGCCAGCACAACTCGATTCTGCTGCCCGCTGCGGATCACCGCCTCACGCGGAACGCTGAGCACCGGTTCGCTGCTCTGGTTGAGGATCCTTACCTCCGCAAACATATTGGGTTTGAGTTCCCGGTCCGGATTGGCAAAGCGTAAACGCACTCTCAGGGTGCGGGTGTTCGGGTCCAGGGTCGGGTAGACATAATCCACCTCTCCGTCCCACTCCCGGCCCGGCAGGTAATCAAGCCGCATCACCACCGGCAGCCCCTCTTTGATAAGGCTCGACTGGCGCTCAAACACTTCGGCCTCAACCCAGACTTCATCCAGGGCACCCACCGACATCAGCGTCATGCCCGGCTTCACGTAGAAGCCTTCGCGCACGGCGAAGTCGTCGATAACGCCATCGGCGGGGGCGTAAAAGGTGACGGTCTGCAGCGTACGGCGATTACGTTTCAGTGTGGCGATCACGGAATCGGAAACGTTCAGTGAGCGCAGGCGCGCTTCGGCGGCGTTGGTCAAACGGGAATCGCCCCGGCCCAGTGCAAACAGCAGCTCCTCCTGGGCATTCACCAGCTCCGGTGAATAGAGGTCGTAAAGCGGCTCGCCTTTTTTAACCGGCTCTCCGGCCGCTTTGACGTAGAGCTTTTCGATCCAGCCCTCGACACGGGGGTGAATATGGACGATGCGATCTTCGCTGTACTGAATATATCCGACGGTGCGGACTTCAAAGTTGAGGCTCGATTCGGCGACTTCGCCGGTGCGAACACCCAGGTTGTTGACCACTTCCGGCGCGATACTGATGGTGCCGGCACCCTCGTCCGGGCCGCTGCTATGGTCCTCGGCATAGACCGGAATAAGGTCCATACCCATGGGGGATTTGCCGGGTTGGTCACGCCGGTAGTTCGGATCCATCGGTGCCACCCAGTAAAGCGGTTCCGGCTCGCCACTGGCGGACGCGCCCGTTTCACCACCGCCCGGTTGCATCAGATAAACAGCACCCGCACCCACCGCGATACCGGCCACCAGCAGCGCGAGCGACTTGATCGCGCCCTTGCCGTTATTTGCTCCATTACTCATTTATCGTCCCTCGCTGTCGACGCTGGTCAGCAGGTAGTTGATCTGCGCAAGCTGCTTCTGCTGCTGTGCTGAAAGCTCAATCAGAGCCAGGTGGTTATCCAGTTCGCTGATACGCGCGCGCACCACCTCGGCAAAGTCGCCATCATCAGAGGTGTAGGCATTCAGCGCCGCTTCGGCGGCCTCATGGCTCTGCGGTAACAGCTGCTGCTGATAAAGCGCGATGCGATCGCTGGCATTCATGTACGCCGCCTTGGCGTTTTCGTAGGCGGAGACCAATTGCCGCAGTTTCAGCAGGCGTTCGGTACGCACGGCTTCGACACGGGAGCTGGCCGCGTCCACCTCACTATCCTGTTTGCGGGTCGAAAACAGCGGCATCTCCACACTGACGCCAACGCTCATCAGATCGGCACGATCCGAGCCCATGGCATCGTCACCGCGATAGCCATAGCTGGCCGAGAGGCCCCACTGGGGTTTGTACTTCTGCTCTGCCAGATCCACGTCGGTGCGGGACAGTTCAATCTGGCGATCAAACAGCTGAATGGACGGGTGGCCGATAAAACGTCTTGCGCTGGTGACCTGCTCCAGAGCGGCGTCGCTGCTGGCGAGCTGGGGTGTGGCTGTCGGGAATTCGATGGCAGATGAGGCGGGAATCTCCGCATCGTCGGCCTCAAGATTGATCAGCCATTCGGAGAGTTTTGCGCTGGCCATATCGCGCTGCTGTTGCAGCCGTGAGAGTCGGTTATCGAGCTGGGTCAGTTCCAGTTGCGCCCGGATCAGATCCTGCTGACGGGTGCGTCCCAGAGCCGAGACGTAGCTGGACGTGGTGACATCGACGAGCTGCTCAAACAGCGCCCGGTTGTCATCGATCAGGTCGATGCTGCGCTGCGCCTGCCAGGCGTCCAGCCAAAGCTGGCTCACCTCCATACGCACCCGCGCCTTGCGCTCTTCACGCAGCAGCGGCTGCATATCGGCCTGCTGCTCAAACTTGCTGGAGTTCAGCTCAAGCGTATCGCCGCGGGGGATCATCTGGGAGACACCGAACACCAGTTGCGTCATCGGCTCCTGGTTAAAGTCCAGCGTATCGCTGGGCATATTGGCCAGCGCCAGGTTGAACTTCGGGTCCGGTAAGCGACCCGCAGCATCGCCCATGGAACGTTGCGATGACTCGTTAAACTGGCTGGTTTTGATCCAGGTATCCGACGCCAGTGCGCGGTTTACCGCATCTTCAAGGGTCAGTGGCGCCGCCTGTACGGCGGGTAGATAAGCCAGAGCACCGGTGCCGATCAGGCACAGCAAAGCTCCGGGAGATTTAAAGAGATACAAGATACTGTCCTCACGCCAGGGCGACCGGACATCGATAATGCGATGGCCGCCCTACGAAAATTCGTAAATCCAATTCAAAAAACGAAAAGGAGATCGGTGGGACTGCAGTTAGCTGCAGCCTGAGGATCAGGCGGTTTTCGGAGGTTGGCCCAGCGGAGGCAAAGGCAACAGAAGCGGACGCGGTGAGAGTCGCGGCCAGGACCGGTTAAGGTCCGGAGAGATTGAAGCGGGAAACACCTTGGCGATGGCGTGGGCGGCGCTGCAATGCTGCAGCTGGCAGTCATCCTGCCCGACACAGCTATTCCAGGCGTTCGAATCCTCGTCTGAACCGGAGCTCATCGAGGTACAGCCGTTTGTATGATCGCTATTGGCACCGGCCACTAGGTGCGCGCTGCCGGTAAGGGATTGATCAGTTGAAGCTTGTTCGGCTGAAAAGTGACCGGTTGAAACTTGTCCCGCTGAAAGGTGCTTTATCATCTCATGGGCTGAACCCGCGTGAGACATGCTGGCGGATGACATATTCCCAGCGGACATGCCCTTCGACGACATCAGCCCCATATGTGCGCTAGCGCCGGCAACAGTGAACATCTGGGTTATCAAAGTGATAACCAGAAGCCAGACTGATTTGGAAAAGCGCTTTGGGTGGTTCATGGACTGTAAACAGGTCGCTCGCTCGAAGAGAGGACTAAATCTAATACGATTTTACGCTTTTGACCAGTAGGCCTTTGTTCTTCCATGGAAAAAGCCCCGTGCTGGTCCGCGCGTAAACCTGTTCCGCCTACCGGCCAGAGCGTAAGCAGTGAACCTAACTTTGAGCCGCTTCCAGCTCCTGTACGCGGATACGGCAGTGTTTCATGGCGTTTACTATATGCTTCTGCACCATGCTGGTGGAGATCTGCATCCGCTCAGCGATCTGGGCGTGTGACAGTTTCTCCAGTTTTCGCAGCAGAAAAGCCTCGCGGCAGTTATCCGAGAGTTCATTCAGCGCTCGCTGCATCAACTGGGTTTTCTGCTCCTGGTAGAGCTGCGATACAGGATGTTCAGGCTCGTTAAGTGAACTTCTATCGACAGTGTCCACGATCTCCAGTGGCTCCAGCGGTAAGCGTTTCTCGCGTCGATACAGATCGATCGATAGATTGATGGCGGTGCGATAGAGAAAGGCGCGGGGATTATCCAACACCGCCAGGTTACCGCTTTCCAGTACACGCACGTAGGCATCGTGCGCCACATCCGCCGCCCGCTGCCGATCGCACAGCCGCGAGGTCAGGTATCCAACCAGTTCGTTATAATAGTGTTCCATCGTCCGCTGATACTCCGAACCCAAAACTCAAGGCCGAACTTCCGCTGTGCCGCATCCGTCGATCAGTCAGCACGAAAGGCTGTTACTGAGCGGGCACACTTTGTTCTAAATCTAACTTATAATAATTCGCATCTTTGTTAAAGATGCTCGCAGGATACTGGGTATACTCCATGGTTGAGCAGCTGACCAGGAGTTGAAATCCCAATAACGGGATGACAATCTTCGCAGCTACCCTTTCTTGAGATACGCAGATAAGACAGTTATCGATGAGTCATTCAGACACCAACACGCTCGATACAGAAGCCCGGGAACGGCTGGCTGAACAGGCCGCGTATTGGTGTATGCGTGTTGATGACGGCGACCTTACCGCCGACGAGCAGACAAGCTTTCAGCGCTGGATCAACAGCTCACCAGAGCATAAAGCCGAGTACGAAGCGATGCTTGAGATCTCGGCGCTGGGAGACCAACTGCCTCCGGACTTTGCTCCGTCAGCGGCTTCGTCAGCCGATCTTTCAAGAGTCAGCCCTCTTCCCAGAGCGCTCAAGCGCAACAAACCTTTTCGCTTTGCCCAGGCAGCGGTGGCGGCAGGCTTTATTGTACTGGCGGGTGGAATCTTTGGTTGGAATCAGGGCTACGTGCCCAACGCCTACACTCGCTATAGCACCGATAACGAGCTCCGGGTCGCTGATCTGCCTGATGGTTCCCAGGTCGAGATCAACCGCAACTCGGTAATCTCATTCGCCAATTTTCGTGATCGGCGCTCCGTAACACTGAGCCGCGGTGAAGCGTTTTTTACCGTTGAGCATGACGCCGAGCACCCGTTTATCGTCCACGCCGGTGACCGGGATATGATCGTCACCGGCACCCGGTTCAATGTCTGGAGCTATAATGGCGAGGTGCGCGTTACCCTGCAGGAAGGCGCAGTCAGGGTGCAGCCGCAAACCAACCCTGAATCAGGCAGCGTTAACCTTGAGCCGGGTATGCAACTGGTCTATACGGACGACAATCTGCGCTCCCGTGTCAGCCCTGTGGATGTGGAGGAAGCCCTCTCCTGGGTCGATGGCAAATTGGTGCTGGACGACCTCTCTCTGCGCGAAGCCCTGCCACTGATCAACCGCTACCTGGAGGAGCCGGTCGTCCTCGCGAGCCCGGAAGTGGCCGAGTTGCGTGTCGGCGGCATCTATAACACCGCCAATATTGAGCAGCTCGTCCGCACACTGCCACGGATATTGCCGGTGCGTATCAGCCAGCGCGGCAACGATCAGCTGGTTATCAGCCTGCGCTAAAAATATTTTTCACAATTCGATTCCCGAATTTCAGCTCGCCATCGTCTTACTGGTAACGATAACCATTTCCAGTTAACGATTGCATCCGGGAATCCCTATGCCAACGCAGCCAGCACTTAACCGCCTCACCCAGGCCATTCTTAAAACCCGTGCCTTCCACCTGACCCGCTACTCCGCCAGCGCCGCACTCCTCGCCGCGCTTAGCGCTCCCGTCGCCATGCAGGTGCAGGCTGCCGAGGCCAGGTTCAATATCCCAGCGCAGAACCTCAGTCAGGCGCTGAACACCTTTGCGCGGCAATCCGGCTACCAGGTGCTATACAGCCCTAACGATCTCGCCGGTCTTACCAGCTCTGCGGTTGAAGGACGGATGGAAGTGAACTCCGCCCTCTCTCGCTTACTGCAGGGAACATCGCTGAACTACAGCATCGAGGGTTCAAGTATCACGGTGTCGTCCGGTAACGGCGACAGCGCATCCCTGTCGACTATCAAGGTTGAGGGCGACTCTGATTTTGCTCGCGGCGTTACCGAGAACACCGGTTCCTACACCACTGGCGCCACATCAACAGCGACCAAAATGAACCTGTCTATTCGGGAGACGCCGCAGTCGGTCAGTGTGATTACCCAGCAG
Source organism: Marinobacterium lutimaris (assembly GCF_900108065.1). Taxonomy (GTDB): domain Bacteria; phylum Pseudomonadota; class Gammaproteobacteria; order Pseudomonadales; family Balneatricaceae; genus Marinobacterium_D; species Marinobacterium_D lutimaris. The sequence continues at coordinate 1,116,134 of NZ_FNVQ01000001.1, forward strand.
AAAATCGAGGACCAGAATTACCAGACAGTGGATGAAGCGCTCCAGGACACCACAGGTATCAACGTATCGCGGGTTGGAGCAACGCGCTGGGAGTATATTTCCCGCGGCGCGACCATCGACAATATTCAATACGACGGGGTCTCGAGCCACGTACATTACTATGCCCGTGACATCATCGGCGATGATGTGATGGCGATGTATGACCGGGTAGAGGTGGTCCGTGGTGCGACCGGCCTTACCCAGGGCGCTGGTGATCCTTCTGCCTCTATAAACCTGGTACGAAAAAGACCCACTGCTGAAAACCAAACCTCGGTCAGTGGCAGCGCTTCCGTTTTCGGTAATGGACGCCTGACCTTTGATACCTCCGGTGCGTTAAATGAAAGTGAAACCCTGCGTGGGCGCTTTGTCTCTTCAGTGCAGGGCGGCGATGACTTTGAAGAGGATAGCGAGCGTGAAAACTATCTTTATTATGCGGTACTGGATGCAGATCTGACCGAGAGCACACTGCTCAGCCTGGGCCTCAGTCATCAGAAAACCCACCATGACGGTTACTCCTGGGGTGGCTTTCCCACCAAAACCGACGGTTCTTTCTATGATTTACGCCCCGAAGATAACCTGGCGGCAGACTGGGAGTATCTCGACAGGGAAGAGAATGCGGCCTACCTCGATCTGGAGCAGGCACTGGCCAACGAGTGGAAATTAAAGGTTTCAGGGCGATACTCCAAGGCGCAATCGGAAATGCTGGCTTCTTACACCTGGCGCTACAGTGGCGATCTGGTGAAGGATGTACGTGCCTACGACTACGATCATAAGGCGCGCTCTCTCGATATTCATGCCAACGGTCCATTCGATCTGTTTGGCCGTGAACACAAACTGGTCATCGGCGCCAACTACGACCAGGAGATACTCTCCTATCTCGGTGGCTCCGGCACACGCCTTCCGATTGATCCGGAAAACTGGGACCCATCTTCAACGGAACGCCAGCATATCGACGTTGGCTCCATACTCGCCACCTACGACCAGAAACAGTACGGTCTTTACAGCGCACTGCAACTCAACCCGATGGACGATCTCAATCTGGTACTGGGTACCCGGGTGAGTTGGTTTGATTATGGATCGGAAACCACATTCGCCAGCTGGAGCGACTATCAGGAGGACGGCTATGTCTTGCCTTACTACGGCCTCACTTACGACCTCAGCGATACGCTGACCGCCTACACCAGCTATACCGAGATATTCCAGCCTCAGCAGAACTACGATATCAGCGGTTCACTGCTGCCCCCCGAAGAGGGCAACAACAAAGAAATTGGCCTGAAGTTTGAGTCTCTGGATGGCCGGTTTAATGGCTCCATTGCGCTGTTTGAAACCAATCGCGACAACCTCGCCACCCGTCTGGATAACGTCAACTACTGTAACCCGGCGTTCTCAAGCTGTTACGAGGCCGCAGAGCGTGTTCGCACCCGCGGATTTGAAATAGATGCTTCCGGCGAGATCACCGACCGCTGGAATCTATCGGCCGGCTATACCTACTCAGAATCGGAATATGTCGAGGGAGCTAACAAAGGTGAAACCTATTATTCCTACAATACGCCACGCCACTCTTTCAAACTCTCATCGGTTTACCAACTGGGTGGAGATCTGAATCGCTTCAGTATTGGCGGCAGCATGCGTGCGCAAAGCAAAATCTACAAAACCGGTACCGGCTATCGCATAGAGCAGCCGTCCTACGCGGTCTTCGATGCGATGACAAAGTATCAGATGAATCCGCAAACCCGCTTGCAACTGAACATCAACAATATCTTCGATAAAGAGTATTACTCGTCATTAGGCGGCTCGGGTACGAACTATGGGCCGTTCATGGGTGAGCCTCGCAACATCACACTATCCTTCAAACACGATTTTTGAGGCGCTTCACTCTCGGCCCAACGAGTATCGGCAAGTTACGCCGATACTCGTCTCTTCAAATTTGTTGTCCTGAAATATTACTGCTTAGATTTGAGTTACAAATATTCAGCGTCCACCGACCTGGCTTAAGTCTTCGAACCAAGCCAGGTGCCTCGCCTTTTCCTCAGACCGAATACTTATCAGTCAGTGGCCGTTATCGACCTGTCCTAGTACTTAAGACCCAGCCTTCTACGACCCGGGAACAGGAGGCTTTGGAATTAGGTGTTTTTCCCCCGCATCCCGAGCTCAGGTCCCGGGAAAACAGGGGCGACCTCCCTCGGCGTTCACCCGCGCGATAGCAAGAATGTATGGGACTTGTTGATCCCTACAGGAGCAGTTCACCGCTGCCCCCTACCCAACCAGAAAAGGCTATCGTAATGAGAACAAAAACAGCGAACCTGACACTGAAGCCTCTCACCGCCATGATGCGCGCCGCCGCACTCGGCGCAGCTCTGGGCCTGACCGCCCTGCCCGCCAGCGCCTCCACCCCGGTCACCTGGGATGATATTCAGCAGGATCAGGCCACGACCGACGATGTGTTGGGCTACGGTATAGGCCCCAAGGCACAGCGCTACAGCCCGATGGATGCGATCAATACCGATAACGTCAAACGCCTGGTGCCGGCGTGGACCTACTCCTTCGGCGATGAGAAGCAGCGTGGTCAGGAATCCCAGGCCCTGGTGCATGATGGCGTTATCTATGTGACCGGTTCTTACTCCCGTATCTTTGCCATCGATGCCAAAACCGGTAAGCAGATCTGGTCTTACACCGCACGTCTGCCAGACGGAATCCGCCCCTGCTGCGATGTTGTGAACCGTGGCGCCGCTATTTACGGCGATAAGGTGTTCTTCGGTACGCTGGACGCGAAGGTGGTCGCTCTGAACAAGGACACTGGCAAGGTGGTCTGGCGCGAAACCTTCGGCGATTACGAAGAGGGCTACACCATGACCGGTGCGCCCACCATCGTGAAGGATCAATCCACCGGGCGGGTGATGCTGATCCATGGCAGCTCCGGCGATGAATTCGGTGTGGTCGGCAAGCTGTTCGCCCGTGATCCGGATACCGGGGAAGAGATCTGGATGCGCCCATTTGTGGAGGGCCATATGGGCCGTCTGAACGGAGAAGAGAGCACCCCGACCGGCGATCCCGCCGCGCCGAGCTGGCCGGATGATCCCGCCCGCGAAACCGGCAAGGTGGAAGCCTGGAGTCACGGCGGCGGCGCGCCCTGGCAGAGTGCCAGCTACGATGCAGAAACCAACACCATTATCGTTGGCGCGGGTAACCCGGCCCCCTGGAACACCTGGGAACGCACCGCCGAAGGCGATGATCCGCGCAACTGGGATAACCTCTACACCTCCGGTCAGGTCGCGGTGGACCCCAGCACCGGCGAGGTAAAATGGTTCTACCAGCACACCCCGAACGACGCCTGGGACTTCTCCGGCAACAACGAGCTGGTGCTGTTCGAATACGATGAGGATGGCGAAACGGTCAAAGCCACCGCCCACGCTGACCGTAACGGCTTTTTCTATGTCGTTAACCGCGAAAACGGCGATTTTATCCGCGCCTTCCCGTTCGTCGATAACATCACCTGGGCCAGCCATATCGATCCGGATAGCGGCCGTCCGGTAGAAAATGAGAACCAGCGCCCGCCCAAGCCGGCTCCCGGTGAAGAGCGCGGCGAAAGCATCGAAGTATCCCCGCCCTTCCTCGGCGGCAAGAACTGGAACCCCATGGCGTATAGCCAGGATACGGGCCTGTTCTACGTACCGGGCAACCACTGGAAGGAGGAGTACTGGACCGAGAACGTCTCCTACAGCAAGGGCAACGCCTATCTCGGCCAGGGCTTCCGTATCCGCCGGATGTACGACGACCACGTGGGTATACTGCGCGCCATGGACCCGCTGACCGGTGACGTGGCCTGGGAACATAAAGAACCGCTGCCGCTCTGGGCCGGTGTACTCGCCACCAAGGGCGGGCTGGTATTTACCGGTACCGGTGATGGTTACCTGAAAGCCTTTGATGCCGAATCGGGTGAAGAGGTTTGGAGCTTCCAGACCGGGTCTGGGATTATCTCATCCCCGATCACCTGGGAGATGGATGGCGAGCAATACATCGGCATCGCCTCCGGCTACGGCGGTGCGGTACCGCTTTGGGGTGGTGACATGGCGGTGCTGACCAAGCCGGTACCCCAGGGCGGCTCCTTCTGGGCCTTCAAACTGGCGGATTTCGACTAACCGCCCGAGCACCGTTTAACGCACTGAAAGGGAGGCCGATCGCCTCCCCTTTCGTCCCCGCCTTTCCCATTGAATCAATACGAGGAGCTCGTCATGAAACGACTTGCTGCTGTGACTCTATCTATCGGTCTGACCCTACCCGCCCTGGCGTTCAGTTCATCAATCCAGGCCTGTGAGCCCGCCCCTCAAGCAGACTGCCGTGGCGCTGATCTGCACAACCGGGACCTTAGAGGCATGGATCTACGTGGTATCAAGCTCAGCGGCGCCAATCTTCAAAATGCCAACCTTACCCATGCCAACCTTAATGATGCAGACCTGAGCGGTGCCGATCTGAGTGGCGCCACTTTGGTCCGCGCAAGCCTTGAAAGCGCGAGCCTCAGAGGCGCCACAGCGGACGGAGCCAACCTCACCGCCATCAGCGGTTGGGCGATGTTTGCCCAGGGCGGCTCCTTTAGGAACGCGCGCTTGGATGGTGCGGACCTGGAGTTCAGCCGTTTCTCCGGCGCTAACCTCATGGGCGCCAGCCTTTACGCGGCCAACCTGGAAATGACCTGGTTACCCAAGGCGCGCCTCGACGGTTCCGACCTGCGTGAGGCCAATCTGCAGGAAGCGAAGCTCTACAACGCCTCGCTCATGGATGCTGATATGCGCGGTGCCTGGATCCGCTTTGGGATCTTTCAGAACACGGTGATGAATGGCTGCAAGGGGTGCCCGTTCGACTGGTAAAGGATGACGGGCAAACCCTATTAAGGGTAAAGAAAGGCGTTTAGATCGGGGCGCGAGGAACCAGCCCCGATTGAAACGCGAGATGGACAAGTTCGGCCGTGGATTTGATACCCAGCTTCTGCTTCAGCAGCGCCGTGTGGTTAGCCACGGTTTTCGCGCTGATATTCAGCTGAGCGGCGATCTCCCGGCTGTTAAGGCCCCGTGCCATCATGGTGAATACCTCTAGCTCGCGCTGGGTCATGCCTCGCAGGCGGCGATCTCCGCCCTCCTGACCGAACGCGATGCGCGTTGCTAACTCATGCTCCACATAGGGTTTGCCTTTCAGGGTCGCTCTGACTGCATCGATCAATACCTGAGGCGCGCTGCTTTTGGTGATATAACCGGTCACACCGATCTGCAGCACCTGATTCACCATGGCGGTGTCATCGTACATGGAGAATGCCAGTATCCTTGCCGAAGGCTGTCGCTCCAGGATCAGCCGCGCCACCTCTAATCCGCTGATATCGGGAAGATGGATATCAAGAATGGTGAGATCCGGCTCCTCCTGTTGCCAGTGTCGAAACGCCTCGCGACCCGACTCGGCCTGAATCATGTCGACGCCGGGCAGAACAGCCTCCAGCAGCGCTACATACCCGTGCCTCACTACGGCGTGATCATCACAGATGAGGATTTTCATGCGCTTAAGTTCTCCTGTCGTTGACTCTGAAGCTGGCTCTGAACCTGGCCATCGCAAGGTAGATCGATCACCAGACTCAACCCTTTATCCAGGGTCGACTCCAGGCTGACCGCTCCTCCGAGCGCACGCGCCCGTTGATGAATAGACCTCAGGCCGATGCCAAACCGGGTCCCTGGCGCCAGCCCGGAGCCATTATCGACAACCGCCAAACTTAGCCGTTTGCGCGATGCGTTCAGACTGACAGTGACTCTGTTGGCGCCGGAATGACGTGCGCAGTTGGTCAGCGCCTCTTGGGTCATCCGATAAATATGCGTTGCAGAATCGATACTTAGCGTAGGAAGTTCATCATCAACACTAAGCACGCAGAGGATTGAGGTGTTCTCCTGCCAGCGTTGTACCAGTGACTTGAGAGCGTCACTCAAGCCCAATTCGGTCAGCACCACCGGATGCAGGGAGTTGATCAGTTGTCTAAAGCCTGCGTGTATTTCACTGCAGTCCCGCTGAATTCGGCGCGCCGCTTCAAGCGTCTTCTGAGGGTCTGCGCAACAGACCTCGATAAGCGCGGCGGTGGCCTGAACGCCGGTGATGTACTGGCCAAGATTATCGTGCAGCTCACGGGCGAGTTCGGCACGCTCCTCCTCCTGCAACTGCATCAGCGCATCGGTCAAACGCTGATTATCTGCCTGTTCTGCTTCCAGCTCACTCCCGATCCGTTCAAAGTGATCAGCCAAACGTTTTACCTCCGGCTCATCATACTGAGCCAGCTTAAGGCCGATACCCTGCTTTGTTCCCCTCTCCACTGATCGGACCAGACTGCGCAGCTGTGACTGGGCTCGTTTAAGCGCAAGCATCAGGACCAGAAGCGTCACTGCACAGGCAATAGAGAAAAGAGCGACCAGTTGAACGATAGAATCCCAGACCTCGGCGATCTCATCGCGGCTGTTAGGCAGCAGACGCACCTCGCTACCATCGGCGGTACGCACGCGACGCTCCGGCAAAGGCTCGGCATGGAATCCGATCAGATCGATAAACCAGGCGGGCGTATCCGCTTGTGTGCTGCCAACCGGTGGCCGGCCGCCCTGTGGCAGGATATCTACGTGCCGAGGCGCCAGCCCACTCAAGTCAGCGATGCGCTTTTGAGTCAGTGGCAGTCCATCCAGCATCAATGCGGTTTGCGATAGCGCGGACTCCACCTCTCTGACCACATCGGTGCGGGCCTGATAAGAGATGGTGACGACAGAGAGCAGCGTCACGGCCAGATAGACCGCGACGACAATCAGAACCAGACGGAAACGCATGGGATTATTCGACGACGAACTCGCCCACCATGCCCTTGTTTTCCAGCCCTTCGGAGTAGAACTCGTAGGTGCCCGGTTTGATCGGTACGAAGAAGATCTCCGCTTCAGAGGCTTCCTCGAACTCAAGTTCGGTCAACGTAGTCGCCTTGATCTCCATATCACCCGCTTCAACCTTGCGCAGGAAGATCGAGGTAAAGAACTCCGGGGCCTGGATCGCGTATTCCTTATAGCCGCTGGAGATGATTTTTAGACTGTACGCCTTACCTGTTTCCATCTCGTAGCGTTTTTGGGACATCGAATAGTCGCTGACATCGTCACCGAGAATCAGATCAGGCAGTTCCTGAGGGCGGGTGGTGAGGTCTCCGGCAGCCTGAGCACCGACGGACACAAGAGAGGCAGCCATCAGCGGCAGTATGGCGCGCTTCAATGAGAACATATGAACTCCATGTTTATTATTTTCGGCTTGTCATTGATATCAGTTCCCCATGCTATCGCTGCGACGCCCACGCAAAATGCTACTTGAGTACTATTTGTTTGCGACCTTCAGCATATTTCTATGCCCCCGCAGCCCCCCTATTCTGGGGTCATCGATAACAACATCCATATAACAACAAGAACGACGTTTATGCTGAAGACACTGCTCGCCGGGGCCCTCTGCGCTCTGGTTTCCGGCGCCTCGCTGGCGGCCACGGACCCTCTCCAAGTCTCGATCGCCTATCTCGGCCAGCAGATCGATCCTGGCCCCGTTCTATCCAATATCATCCCCGAACCGGAGGATGCAGGCCTGCAGGGCGCGCGCCTGGCGATCACTGACAGCAATACCACCGGACGCTTCCTCAAGCAGCACTACAACCTGCATGAAATCGAGGGCGATGACCCGCAACAGCTGGTCGCCTCGGCATTCGATCTTTACAGTCGCGGCATACGCTTTTTTGTCGTCAACACCGACAGCGACACTCTCAGATCGCTGCGTGCGGCCCTGCCGGCAGACAGCCTGCTGATCAACGCCGGTAGTCGCGATGATGCCCTACGCTCCAACCAATGCGTTGACGGCCTGCTGCACACCATTCCTTCCCGCGCCATGCTCGCCGATGCCCTGGCCCAATGGTTGATCATGCGCCGTTGGAGCCGCTGGATGCTGGTTGAGGGTTCTACCGAAGATGACCAGGCCTTCGCTGCCGCGGTTAAGCGTTCGGCCCAGCGTTTTGGCGGCAAGATCGTCGCCGAGAAAGCCTGGAGTTTTGATACCGACCTGCGCCGCACCGCGCAGAAAGAGCTGCCTCCGTTCACCTCCGGCACTGAATATGACGTGGTCGTTGTGGCCGACGAGCGCGGCGATTTTGGCGAATACCTGCCCTACAACACTGGGCTGCCCCGCCCGGTTGTGGGCACCCAGGGGCTCATGCCGACAGGCTGGCACAAAATGATTGAAGCCTGGGGCGCTGCCCAGCTGCAAAGCCGCTTTGAGAAACAGTCCGAGCGCTGGATGAATGAAAAGGATTACGCCAGCTGGGCCGCCATCAGAAGCATCGCCGAAGCGGTCACCCGCACCGGCGATAACAGCTCCGAGGGGGTACGTGGCTACCTGCTGTCCGACAACTTCGAACTGGCCGCCTTTAAGGGTCGCAAACTCAGTTTCCGCAGCTGGAGCGGTCAGCTGCGCCAGCCGATCGCCCTGATCCATCCCCGTGCCCTGGTTTCCAGCTCACCTCAGGAGGGATTCCTGCACCAACGCTCCGAGCTCGACACCCTGGGCTTCGACGAGCCCGAAAGCCCGTGTCAGGTAGCTCGCTAGCCTCTTCGAGGCCCAAAGGACAGAACAAAGGACAGAACCAAGGAGATAAGCATGACTATTAAAACAAAACTGCTCCCACTGATGATCGCCGCCGCGCTGGCTACCCCTGCCGCTCATGCCGCCAAGGCGTATATCTCCAACGAAAAGGACGACACTCTGTCGGTGCTGGATCTGAACACCTGGGAAGTGGTTGAAACCATCGATGTGGGTGAGCGCCCGCGCGGTATCGCGCTGTCGAAGGATCATACCAAGCTGTATATCTGCGCCAGCGACTCGGACACCGTGCAGGTAATGGATCTGGCGACCCACAAGATCATCGAAAACCTGCCCTCCGGCGCCGACCCCGAGCAGTTCGCGCTGCACCCGGATAACCGCAAGCTGTATATCTCCAACGAGGACGACGCCATCGTCACCGTGGTGGATACCGAATCCCATGAGGTGCTGGCTCAGATCGAGGTCGGCGTAGAACCTGAAGGGATGGCGGTAAGCCCTGACGGCAAGTGGGCAGTAAATACCAGTGAAACCACCAATATGCTGCACTGGATCGATACCGAAACCCATGAGTTGGTGGACAACACCCTGGTCGATCAGCGCCCGCGCCACGTTGAATTCCGCGAGGATGGCAAACTGCTTTGGGCCTCTTCCGAGATCGGTGGCACCGTTTCCGTGATCGATGTGGAGAGCCGCCAGATCATCCAAAAGCTCAACTTCGAGATCAAGGGCATTCACCCGGACAAGATTCAGCCGGTGGGCGTGAAACTGACCGCTGACGGCAAGTACGCCTTTATCGCCCTGGGCCCGGCCAACCATGTGGCGGTGGTCGATGCGAACACCTACGAGGTCCTCGATTACCTGCTGGTGGGCCGCCGCGTCTGGCATATGGAGTTCACGCCCGATAAGAAATACCTGCTCACCACCAATGGCATCAGCGGCGACGTATCTGTGATCAACGTGGCGGATATGAAGGTAGAGCGCTCGATCAAGGTGGGCCGCTACCCCTGGGGCGTCGTGACGCTTGCGGATTAACGGCATCGGCTGGCAGAGGTTTTTATGACTATCGCACTGCAGATCGACAGCGTCAGCCACCAATACGGACAGAGGACCGCGCTGGATAACGTCAACATCGGTCTGGTGGAGGGACAGTTTAATGCCCTGCTCGGACCTAACGGCGCCGGCAAGTCCACGCTGTTCGCGTTGTTGACCCGGCTCTACCGGGTGCAGCAGGGAGAGATCCGCCTGGGCGATGATTCAATCAACCGCAATCCACGCGCGCTGCTCGCCCGCCTAGGCGTTGTGTTTCAGCAGAGCACCCTCGATCTCGATCTGACCGTGATGCAGAACCTGGAGTATCACGGCGCACTGCATGGGCTCTCCACGAGAGAGATCCGTCGACGCGCCGCTGCAGAGCTGGAATGGCTTGGGTTGGCGGATCGGACTAAAGACAAGGTGCGTTCGCTGAACGGCGGTCATCGCCGTCGCGTGGAGATCGCCCGCGCCCTGCTGCACCGCCCCGATATCCTGCTGCTGGATGAGGCCAGCGCCGGGCTCGATGTGGCGTCCCGTCAGGCGATCAACAAGGCGGTACGCCAGCTCTGCGAGGAACGGGGACTGACGGTGCTTTGGGCAACCCATCTGCTGGAGGAGATCTCACTGGATGATCCGGTGGTTATCCTCCACCGTGGCCGTGTACTGGCCCAGGGGATCGGTCGCGACGTCTGCCAACAGAGTGATGAAACCTCCCTCGATGCCCTGTTTGACCGGCTCACGTCAGCCAAGGAGGTCACCGCATGATTCTGAATATGTACCTGCATGCCTTCACCGGCGTGGTGAAACGGGAGTTCTGGCGCTTTATCCAGCAGCGCAGCCGTTTTCTCAGTGCGCTGGTGCGTCCGTTACTCTGGCTGGTGGTGTTTGCCGCCGGCTTTCGCGCAGCGCTGGGGGTGGCGATTATTCCGCCCTACGCGACCTACATCACCTATGAGACCTACATAGCACCGGGACTTTGCTGCATGATTCTGCTGTTTAACGGCATGCAGAGTTCGCTGTCGATGGTGTACGACCGGGAGATGGGGAGCATGAAAGTGCTGCTGATGAGCCCGGTACCACGTAGCTGGCTGCTGATCAGCAAGCTGCTCGCCATAGCCCTGATCTCGCTGGTGCAGGTCTACGCCTTTCTGGCGATTGCCTGGCTGGCCGGAGTCGAGCCTCCAGCGCTGGGTTTGATTACCGCCCTACCGGCGCTGATCCTGGTGGCGCTGCTACTGGGTTCAATCGGGCTGTTCCTGTCGGCAAGAATCCGCCAGCTGGAGAACTTCGCCGGGGTGATGAACTTCGTCATCTTCCCGATGTTTTTTCTCTCATCGGCGCTTTATCCGCTCTGGAAGATGCGCGAGTCCAGCGAATGGCTGTACTGGGTCTGCCAGTACAACCCGTTCACCCACGCAGTGGAACTGGTGCGCTTTGCGCTCTACCAGCAGCTTAACCTGCAGGCGCTGGCGATCACCCTGGGCACAACACTGGTGTTCGCCACCCTGGCGGTGATCAGCTTTAACCCGGAGCGCACCGTGCGGGCCGCTCCGGCCAAAGCCTGAACTGAGCTGAAGCCGGAAACCCTCAGGCGGGACGGACCGCGCCGCGACGCCAGGAGGTAAACGCCGCCAGTGCGGCGTAACCGGCGCAGATGATAAAGGCGATGCGCAGCACGCTCATCAACAGCGGATACTGATCCGGCTCTATCTGTGCATTGCCGATAATCAGGTTGAACAGCAGCACCACCACCGCCATGCCGAGCATATTGCCCATGGCGCGGGAGATATTCAGGATCGACGAACCCACGCCAAGCCGCTCTGGCTTCACTACGGAGAGCGCCGCATTGTTGTTCGGCGAGGTGAACAGCCCCATGCCCAGCCCCATCACCAGCAGCAGCACCGCAATAAAGCCCTGCGATGTGGTTTCATCCACGGTGGCCAGGGCCGCCAGCCCGAGCATGAAGAAAACACATCCCAGCGTCGCCGGTACACGCGGTTCAAGACGGTCGGACAGCCGCCCGGAAAGCGGTGCGACCACCGCCATCACCGCCGCCTGCAGCAGCATCAGCTGGCCCGCCTCTGACGGCGTCAGGCCCTGAATGTATTGCAGGTAAAGACTCATCATGAACTGTAGCGGGTAGTTCGCCGAGTACATCAGAAAGCTGGACTGAATAGAGCGGAAAAACACCTTGTTGCCGATCATATGCCGCAGGCGGATCAGCGGATAGGAGGAGCGCTCCTGCTGATAAACGAAGAGTGCCATCGCCGCGGCACCGAACAACGCCAGCAAGGCACCGGTCCAGGAAGGCAGCCAGGAGATACCGACAAACAGCGATGAGGTCGCGGTCATAAAGATCAGGCTGCCTATCCAGTCGAGTCGCTCATGGGGATTGCGCTCGGTTTCATGAACGAAGGTCCCCACCATGATCAGCGCCAGCGCCGCCAGCGGCAGTGGAATCAGGAACACCGAGCGCCAGCCCCAGACATCGGTCAGTATGCCGCCGATCCAGGGACCACAGGTTAGGCCCAGGTAGACCGCCGCCGAGGTGATCCCCAGCGCCATGCCACGGTTATGGTTGGCAAACACGTTACTGACAATCGCCATGCCGGTACCAAAGATCATGGCGCCGGAGATACCCTGAATCAGGCGAATCGCCAGCAACGGTCGGATATCGTTGATCAGCTCAACGCTGAGCGAACTCACCGCAAACAGCAGCGCACCGCCCATGAAGATCTTTTTGCGTCCGAGAATATCGCCGATACGCCCGGCCGGAAGCTGAAATGCCACGGCGCCAAGCAGGTTCATGGTCGGCACCCAGCTGACCAGCACCGCGTCCGCCTTAAGGTCGCTGGCGATCACCGGCAACGCCACATTCACGGACGAAAGACTCATCGGCATGAGGAAAGTGGCGACGCAGACACTGAGCAGCGTCAGCCAGCGTACCGATGCGCTCTCGTAAAGATCCCTGGGGTGACTCATGAATGGCGTTTTCCTTAAAACCGAAGGCGGGCACAAAGTGTAATGGGTATTACGTCAACTTTCAGCTCGAATACCGCCAGAGCCCGAAAACCGGCGACCAGCAGCTATACTCGAAAGTGACAGGTTAAAGGAATGAATTAACTCAGCAGCGGAATCCGGTCCTCCTCAGGAGCCCGTTCCGAGCAGGAGCGACAGCATGAACACCAAGCCCAGACAATCGGGCAAAAACAGAAGCAAGGGAGGGCGAATTCTGACGCTCACTGATCTTGAAGATCAGAACCGTATCTTCCGTGGCAGCGGCGGCGTCAGTGAAGAAAACCGCATTCTCGGCTTCCGGCCGGCCTTCTACGATATGGAAAGCGGTGTTGTGCTCCCCTCTCGTTTCGCTGACGGTCGCGAGGCGCCCATGCATCTGCTGGATGGACTCCCCGAGGAGTTGATCGCATCCCGCGATGACAACGGCCGCCCCTGCGCTGCCCGCGCCGGTATCGTCGCCGGCTTCTCTCGTAATCAGCAGTTCTATACCCGGGATCAGGCTGCTTCCGCCACACGGCAGATGAAGGAGCGCTCCCTGCTGTTAAGCAACCCCGAGCAGCACGAACAGCTACTGGATATCTGGGTCGCATTCATGGCCGACCATCAGCTGCCGCCCAACCTCGTTAGACCGGTGGTCGCCCAGTCATGGATCCGCTGCAAGGACTCGGGGCTTGACCCCACCCGCTCAGACGCCCCCGCCAGCGACCAGGACGAGCTCGCGTACCGCCAAGCCTCAAACACCGAGCTGCTTGATGCGGCCCAACCGATACTGCGTCATGCGCGCGATGCCCTGTTTCGCGCCGACAGCATTATGGTGCTCAGCGATGCCCAAGGACTCATCCTGGAAGCGGAAGCGGATAAGGCGGTCTACAGTGCCGCAGGCCGGGTGAACCTAATTGAGGGCGGGCAATGGGGAGAGTTCGCGGTTGGCACCAATGCCATAGGCACCGCCATTGCGGCAGAAGAACCGGTGCAGCTTTATGGCGCTGAGCATTTCTGTGCCGGCATCAAGCGCTGGACCTGCTCCGCCGATGTGATTCGTGACCCGCATGACGGCCAGATACTCGGCGCCGTGGACCTGTCTGGCCTGACCGATACCTATCAGCATGAGGCACTGGAATTTGTTATCACCGCCGCGCGGCTGATCGAGGGAAACCTTGCCGAACGCTATTTTGCCCAGCGCGAGGACGTTATCCGCTGCTGCAAAGCGGCGTTTAGCGATTGGCGCAGCGAGGGGCTACTGGCTTTTGACCGCCGCGGCCGCCTGGTACGCGCAAACCAGCAGTCACAGAAACTGCTGGCTGCGATAGATTCGTCGCTGCCGATGACGCCCCAAACCCGCCTGGCGCCTTTGGATCTGGCGATCAATCCGAACCTGAACAACCTGCCTGAATGGCTGTCGCCCCATCAGTTACAGACGATCCGCGACGGTAAGCGGATTATCGGTACGCTGGTGATTCTGTGCCAACCGCATTGACTGCAGCCCACCGTCAGTGGAACAGCGACTTATTCTGCTTCGGCCTGCGCAGGCTCGCCAGAAACAGCACCGCCGACACCAGTACCCAGATAGCAGAGATAGCCACCAGCGCTTCGGCCATGGAGATATTAAACGGCATCATTGGCGTATAACCGCAGGGCTCCCAGGGCTCGAACATGGCCGGAGACCATTCATGCAGCGGCAGCCAGCTTGGGAAATTGGGATCCATGGTGCAGCTCTCACCGGCGGTGCCCCGCTCGACGCCCAGGGTGATCCAGCTGGAATACAGCATGCCCGCCGATAAGCCCAGGGAAGCGAGTTGACCCAGCACCGCAAGCGGACCGCCCACAATCAGCATCAGCAGCGCAACAATACCCAATCCCATGATCCATGCCCTGATATGCACGCATAACACACAGGGGCCGTAATCGAGCACGTACTGGTAATAGAGCGCCGTGCCCTCGAGCAGCAGGCAGGCAATCAGAACAAGAAACCAGAAGACACGGCTGCGAGCTGTAGCGGAGAGAAAGTCGAGCATCATTTTCCTATAGATTCAAAGGACTGCGGGCCGAAAGATAATGATTATTACTCTACAGGGATAAACTTCAACCCTGTAGTCAAAACTGACGCCAATATCATGCGACATGTCATTTCGTCGCTAAGACAACAATAACAGCCGATAAAAAGGTGCCGATAAAGATCTACCGCCGCGAAACATTACACATTGACCGATGCGGCGCCAATGTCGATGCGTCGTTCTCTGACTGCTCAACACAGAGATTTTACAGAATTCAGAATTTAGAGTTCCGGCCCGGTCGGCAGCGGCGGTCTGCTGGCCGGGAAACTGACTAATGGCAACTGATCAGCCCATGGGGCTGATGTTCCATCAATTGGATGAAACTTTGGTGATCAAGTTCAAGAAGTTCGGTGTGATCGCCACTTTCGATAAAGCAGGCCTGCTCTTTCGCCAGGGAATCGTCCCAGATGATCTTCATGTTGTAGGCCTGACCGAGCGAAGGTACAGCGCCGGGATCACAGTCCCGAAACAGGATTCTCACATCCCTCTGCGCTGCCGGTTCCAACAGACGGTTCAGTGAACGATTCACCGCGTTCAGGTCCACCTGACGATCGGACGGCACCACGGCCATCACAAAGCCCTCTTCATCTTTCAATACCACGCCCTTGGCGACTCGGTGAGCCGGAACCCGCGCAGCAAAAGCCGAGCGCATGGCCGTTTCGGTATAGGGGTGGTGGCGCAGATGGTAGGGAACCTTCTGCCGATCCAGGTAGGATTGCAATGTGGATGAAATAGACATGGTTTGCTCCTCGCAGCCCAACTTCCCCCGCTTCGTGCGGAAGATAGATACTGCCTCCTTCGATGACTGATATCATCTTACAGATTAGCTGCTGAAGCCCTTTCCTGCCGTGCCCCAGGCGAAGAAAACCAGCCCTGTACGCACCGTGAGGGGAGCCGTCAAAGCCGGGATTGGACGTAGTCCGCAATCACGGAGCGAGCGTCCTCATCCATGCTGATAATTTTGAGGCCGAGCGCGGCACGATCTGCGGACATACGACGTTTATAGACGACTCGACACAGGCTCGAGAGCGTCTTACCTGCCAATTGAAAATCGAGACTCAGTTCGATACCTGCCTTACCGGCATCCGCCTTCAGCGCGGCCAGTTGGCCACCGCCCTCTATCTGGAATCCAGAGAGGCTGAGATTAACCAGCTGAACTGGAAACTGGTCACTGCCCTTATTCGCCTGCGCACTGAGATCGGCGAACACGCGGGGATAAAGGCGCCTGTCAGCGTCCATCAACTACTCCTCATATACGCGTTATTTCAACAGTTTAGGCTAGAAACCTTAGGCAGTAAATGGGTTTACGCCCACATCGCAGCCGGTGTATAAAACAGTACTTTAGTACTGGTTCGATTCCACGATGGTTTAATTCCCTAGTGGCCGGCTAACGGCTGTAATAGTCGTAACTAAAATAGTGAAAGCGCAATTGCGTGGCACCCAACTCCCTATACAAAAACGATAAGAGGGAAACAACGTGTACAAAATTCTGATTGCCGACGATCACCCTCTATTTCGTGAAGCGATTATCAATGTAATCCAGAGTGGTTTTCCCGGATCTGAGACAATCGAAACCGAAGATCTGGAAACCGCCCTGCAACTGGCTACCGAAGACGATGATCTTGATCTGGTGCTCCTCGACCTGAACATGCCCGGCATGCATGGGCTTAACGGCCTTATCTCCCTGCGTAATGAAGCCCCCACGGTCCCGGTCGTGATCGTTTCCGCCGAAGATGACAAGCAGATTGTCCTGCAGGCTATTACCTGCGGCGCGGTCGGTTTCATCTCCAAGTCCTCACCGCGCCCACAGATGACGGAGGCGCTGCAACAGATACTCAACGGCAACGTTTACCTGCCCTCGGATATCATCCGCTCCGCCTCCAGCGACAACCGCCGTCAGCGGCGCATGAGCGAACCGCAGATTCCGCCTGAAATGCTCAACTCCCTGACGCGCCGCCAGTTACTGGTGCTAGAGCGCATGGCCCAGGGCGAATCCAACAAGCAGATCGCCTACAACCTCAGCATCGCCGAAACCACCGTGAAGGCCCACGTATCGGCCATCCTGCGTAAGCTCGGCGTGCATAACCGGGTGCAGGCGATTCTCTCCGCCAGCGATATCGACTTCGCCCATTACCTGAGACGCTAACCCAGCGCGCTCAGTTAGCCGAAAAAGAAAGGGCCGCTTCATGCGGCCCTTAACGTTTCTATCACTTCCCGACGGATCAAACCGCTTCGCGGACCTGCTGCGTTTCGGTGATATAAGCGACGATATCCTCAATGCTCAACAACGGCATCTGATGCTTGCGTGCAAACAGGGCAAGCTCAGGCAGGCGCGCCATGGTGCCATCCTCGTTGGTCACTTCGCAGAGCACACCCGCCGGGTTCAAACCCGCCAAGCGCATCAGGTCGACCGTGCCTTCGGTATGACCACGGCGTGCGAGAACGCCTTCGGGTTGGGCGCGCAGCGGGAACACATGACCAGGACGCGCCAGGTCATCCGGCGTGCAATCCGCGGCAATCGCCGTCTTGATGGTCTGGACCCGGTCGGCAGCGGAGACACCGGTGGTCACTCCCTGCTTCGCTTCGATGGTCACCGTGAAGCCGGTACCGTGGCGGCTGGTGTTGTCCTGCACCATCATCGGCAGTTCCAGCTGCTTGATCTTCTCATCGGTGAGACAAAGGCAGACGATACCGCTGCATTCGCGGATCAGCAGCGCCATCTGCTGGTTGGTCAGATGCTCTGCGGAATAGATCAGGTCACCTTCGTTTTCGCGATCTTCGTCATCGACGAGCAGAACGCCCTGGCCGTTGCGCAGGGATTCCAGTGCCCGTTCAACGCGGCTGGTACTGTCACCAAAGGTGTCGAGGATATTAATGGGTTCGATCTGATTCATGGATAACTCCGTGTTGATTCCAGAATCAGGGCATGAAGGAATAGCCAGATATGGATACTGGCAAGCAGGCGTGCACAGGCGCCATACGGGGATGGCGCACGAAGCGAACCTAAATCTCTTCCATCCGGACTTTAACCGTCGGCTCCGGCATCTCACCGGATCTGCTGACCCTGCCATCGGCAGGCGCTCGCGGGCTCTTTCGTTGCGCTCTTGGTGCCAGGAAAACGGCTGCGCAGACAAAAATACCGCCGGTGGGGAATTTCGCCCCGCCCTGAGAATTTAAGCTGATATGTAATAAAAGCGCTCTTACCCTACCCTAAAGGGTCTGCGACGGAAAGCTGACAACACAATGCCGCGAGGAACTGAGTGTTCCTTGCAGCGTTGTGTTCTCAGAGAGTGGGCTCAGGCAGTTTGAGGATCGATCAGGTGGCTCAACATGGTCTTCAGCTTCAACGGCCTGATCGGCTTGTGCATCAGGTGATAGCCCAACGAGCGCATCTCCTGTTTGAGTTCATTACTGTAGTTGGCGGTGATCATCAGTACCGGCGGCTCGTCCGGCCTCTGCGGCATGATCTCTCGCACCAGGTCGACGCCGTTCACGCCATCGTCCAGATGGTAGTCAACGATCAACAGATCCAGCCGCGCGGAGCCGACGGCAACCTTCTCGCGCAACTGTTCCAGGCTCAGTGCGGTGACGATCTCACAACCCCAGCCTTCCAGTAGCGTGGACATACCATCGCAGATCGACTGATCGTTATCGATCATCCAAACACTGGCGCCCTGCAGCCGGTCACCAAAGTCGTTCACCTTCAACTGCGGCACCGTATGCTGAGGCGCCAGTTCGCCGTAGGGGATCAGTACCGAGAATATCGATCCACGGCCGGGGGTTGAGCGCACATCGATTCGATGACCGAGCATGCTGGCGATCTTGTCGACGATTGCCAGGCCCAGGCCGAGTCCCTTGTCCTGACCGGCGTTATTACCCCGTTTGAACTCCTGAAAGATGGTGGCCAGCTGGTCGGAGGGAATACCGCTGCCGGTATCACACACCTGGATCTCAAGCCCCTCGCGCCTGCGACGACAGCCTAGCAGTATGTTGCCGCCGGCGCCGGTATAGCGCACGGCGTTAGAAAGCAGGTTCCGCAGGATGCGCCCTAGCAGCGCCGGATCGCTGTGCACCACGGCCTTGGAGTTAACCGCGTGAAAGCTCAGCCCTTCGCTCTGGGCTATATGGGTGTACTCCGAGGCGATATTTTCCAACAGTTCGTTGATATGGAACGCGGATACGTCCGGCTTGATCACCCCTGCATCGAGCTTGGAGATATCGACCAGGGTGCTCAGCAACCGCTCCACATCCTCCAGTGAATTACTTACCGAGCCGATCAGGCCTGCAATACGCTCTGGCATCGGCTGTTCCAGCAAGGCGCCGGTAAACAGCCGGGCCGCATTCAACGGCTGCAGCAGGTCGTGACTGACCGCCGCCAGGAATTTGGTTTTCGACAGGTTCGCACGCTCCGCCTCCTGCTTGGCGTCACGCAGCCGCGATTCGATGGTTTTTCGTTCGCCGATCTCCAGCCGCAGCTGCTGGTTTACCTCGGTCAGCTCCGAGGTGCGTTCACGTACGCGCTGCTCCAGGTTTTCATAGGCCTGCTGCAGCGCCAGCGAGGTACGACGGCGCTCGGTGATATCGCGGATCATGACGAAGAAGCCCACCGGCTTGCCATCGGCACCCAGATTCGGCACGTAGGCTTTAAGCAGGTAACGGTTCTCGCCGAGCGCGTTGGCCTCTTCGATTTCGAAGGTAACGCTCTCTCCTTCCATCGCCCGTTTAACGTAGGGTTCCAGGCGCTCATACTGAACCTCACCATGCACGCGACTCATGGTCTCGCCGATCAGCGAGCCGCGCGGCCAGCCGTACCACTCGTCATACACCTTGTTGGTGAACTGATAGCGCATCCCTTCACCGATATAGGCGATCAGCGCCGGCACGTGGTCGGTAATCACGCGGATCCAGCGCTCGCTTTCACGCAGGGTTTCGGCGTAACGGGAGTGGTCGGTGATATCGGTGTAGGTGTTGACGTAGCCACCGGCGGAGAGCGGATGGGTGCGGATCTCTATCACCCGACCATCGCGGAGCTCCTGGGTCAGTTCTGTGAGCGGATTGTCGGCTTCATCCCGCGATCTTGGTGTCAGGAGGGTTACATCGGAGGCGCTCATCAGCTGTTCAAAGCGCGGACTGTCAGCCAACTGCTCGGCGTTGAGGAGAGTAAGCTCCAGGAACAGGTCGTTCCAGATCTCCACGCGGCCCTCGGCGTTGATCAGCGCCACGCCCTGAGACAGGTTATCCACGGTGCTCTGCAGCAGGCGGGATTTGACCGCCAGCGCCTGTTCGCGCTGGGCAGCTTCGGATGCCTTTAGCTCGGTAATATCGGTGTAGAGCGCGACCATACCGCCATCGCCGGTTTCACGGCTGCTCATCTGCAGCCAGCGCCCGTCACAGAGGCGGTAGATATTCGCATCCTCACCCTGCCAGACCTGGGTTTCGACGATCAGGTTACGCTCGAGCCCCAATTCCAGACAACGTTCGATGGTAATACCGCGCTGAATATTGACGCCGCACAGCGCCCAGATTTCACGGAAGCGGTTATTGAACAGGACCAGTTTCCGGTCCGCATCGAACAGCGCAAAAGCGTCGGAAATACTTTCAATTGCGTCGATAAGTCGTTGATGTGCAGTGGCTGCTTCTTCGTTGGCCTGCTTCAACGCCTGGTTGGAATACTTCAGATCATGCAGCGCCGCGTTAAGCGCTTCGGTGCGCTCTCGTACCTGCTCGGCCAGGGTGACTGAATGCTCGAACGCAGCGTAGGGCTCGGCACGTAAGCCACTACTGGCTTCGACCCTTTCGATCAGCGCATCGCGGATACGGCACAAGCGACCGTTTTCCGCCTCCAGCTCTTCGACCCGTGCGCGCAGCTGTTCTGGAGTCAGCTGCTCTTGATTATGCGGCTCTTCATTACACTGATCGGAAGTAAGCTGCTCTTTCACCGCCTTATCCATTGCGGTTGCGCTGGCCGATAACGACGCCGGTGAAGGTCTGGTTGATGTGCATGCCGTCATACTGTTCCCCGTAGGTGTTGAAACCGATCACACGGTGGGCCTGTAAAAAGCGGGACATGGTCTCTTCTTCGCCATTGAGCTCCAGTTCCATACGGCGCAGGAAGCAGTCACAGCCGATGGTAATCAGCGGCTGGCCGATCTCCGCCTCGATACGGTCAAAATGACCAGACAGGTCGTCAAGCAGTGAATCCGGCTTCATGGCGGTCAGCACTATGCCGTTCTCCACGGCGCAGTAAAACGTCAGACTGCCATCCGGATTGACCCGCTGAATCGAGCGCACGTAGTACTCCTGCCCAATACGTACCGCCAGTGGTCGCAGCGCAAAGGTGGAGACATCCAGATCCTCCACCCGCATGCCCACCAGCGCGGCATACTCCTCGGCTGCAGGGGCCGCATTGAGCTCAAAAACGGTTCGGGTGCGTGGATCTGACGCCGTGACCACCATCTTTTCGTTAAGCGGGCGCAGATGGTGGGTGGTGAATACCTCAAAATCCAGCGGTGTGCTGACCAGAATGACGATGGCGGCCTGGGTATGGAAGCGCCCCTGGTAGTAGACATGGGTATTGGTCAGGTGGATATCGTCGCCGGCGGAGCCGCCAAACAGGGGAATGCTGCCGAGGGCGGAGTTCAGCGTCATCAGCACCATCTCCTCCTGGCTCGACAGACCATCAAGCAGCGTCAGCGCAAAGCTGTGGCCCTTGATCGGTGCGACTCTCGCCTCGCGGCAGGAACCGACCAGGCGCGACACCAGTTCCTGAGCGTTGGAGAGAGAAAAACGATCCAGTGACTCGACCAGCTCGACATCGATGGCGAAGAGATTTCTATCGAACCCGATGGCGGTGATGCTGCCGCGGTCGTAGCCTTCGGGCGTGACTTCTCCGGCGGTGGTGCAACCGGCGACGCTGATATCGCCAAAGTGGGCATCCAGTGCAGAACTCAGTACTTCTAGATCATACTCAGCGGAACAGAAAAACAGCACGAATCCGATCTCGGGGTGACTGAGCTGCTGAAATATCTCCCCCGCTGCTGCGGCCGGATCTTTTAGATCGGAGACGGCGGTTCTCACCGGCTCTCTGATAATGGGGGCATTCATCGCGATTCTCTCAAGTCTGTCGCTGTTTACTCTGATTGTAGGCACACAAGCCTTGGGGGGTTAATGCTACTTGAGTACTGATATTGAGGATGCGAGAGATGTAGAAGCCTCCTTCAAGGCTTCTACCGACTTAACAACCCCCAGGTCGGCCGTACGGGATCAGATAACGCAGGCTAGGTTTCCACGACGCGCTGCAGATAGTCAGCGTCGAGATCCGAGCTACACAGCTGGATAAACTGGTAGACGTACTGGCGCAATAAACGGCCACGCTTCAATGCGATGGAGGTTTGGTTTTCAGCAAACAGCCTGTGTACGTTGATCACCTCCAGGCCCTCGTCCCTATCCATATCGAACGCCATGGGGGCGATAATCCCGATCCCCAAACCCAGTTCGACGTAGGACTTGATCACATCGGCATCCAGAGCCGACATGACGATGTCCGGCGTGATACCCGCGTGACTGAACGCCTTTTCCACCTTTGAACGGCCGGTAAAACCTTCGTGGTAGGTGATGATCGGGTATTTGCCGATCTCGGAGAGGTCCGGCGAATCGACCTCGGTGAGCGGATGTCCTTTAGGGACAATCACCACGTGATGCCAACTGTAGAAAGGAAAGGCGGCGAAGTCCGCGGCCTGATCCAGCGCCTCGGTGGCGATCGCTACATCCACCTCACCACTGCGCAGTAGCTGGGCGATCTCCGCAGGACCCGACTGGTGAAGTTTAAGCCTGACGCCGGGGTAAAGCTCACGAAATTTCGACAAGATCGCGGGCAGTGAATAACGCGCCTGGGTATGAGTCGTGGCAATCGATAGCTCGCCCACATTCTGTCGGACATACTGATCCGCCAATGTACGCATATTGGCCGCCTCCTCCAGGATGCGTTCGGCGCTGCGCGCAAGCTCCCTACCCGGCTCAGTCAGCCCGAGCAGGCGTTTGCCTTTACGGATGTAGATATCGACGCCCAGCTCCTCCTCGAGGTCTTTGATGTGCTTGGACACACCCGACTGCGAGGTAAACAGGTTATTGGCGACGTCGGTGAGGTTAAAATTTCGCCGCACGGTCTCCCTGAGAATCCTCAGTTGCTGAAAATTCATGCTCGGGTTCCTGCAGGCACTGATGGATGATCCCCGCTGCGCTCAAACAGGCGCAGTGTGGACGGCCTGATCCGCACCTGCTGTCCGGATCTGAGGCTGAGCTGCGCCGCGCGTTCATTGCTGATCTCCACCTCGAAGTGCTGGCCCAGTGCACCCTCAATCCCCTCCAGCTCGACGCGGGAGCTAAGCCCGAATGAGAGCACCCTGTTCACACGCGCACAGATACCCTCTTTTTCCGCAGGGTCCGGCAGTATCTCCAGCTCATGGGGCCGGGCGAATGCAAACACCTCGGTGTCGAGGCAAAAACCCGGTGCGGGATGGGCGAGCGTTTCGTCACCTACGCGCAGCACATTTTCGCCGACGCGACCGTGAAAAAGGTTCACCGAGCCGAGAAAGCCATAGACAAAGGGCGTTTCGGGCTGGCGGTAAACCTGCTCTGGCGAACCCACCTGTTCAACCTGGCCGCGATTCATCAGTACCACTTTATCGGCCACCTCCAGCGCCTCCTCCTGATCGTGGGTCACGAAAATCGAGGTGATATGCAGTTCATCGTGCAGCTGTCGCAGCCAGCGCCTGAGCTCTTTGCGCACTTTCGCATCCAAGGCGCCGAAGGGCTCATCAAGCAGCAGAACACGGGGCTCCACCGCCAGTGCGCGGGCCAGGGCGACGCGCTGACGCTGACCACCGGAGAGTTGGGCAGGAAAGCGCTCAGCCAGCCAGTCCAGCTGCACAAGATCGAGCAGCTGATGAACCTTGCGCCGTATCTGCTGTTCCGTTGGTCGCTGACGGCGCGGCTTCATGCGCATTCCAAAGGCGACGTTATCGAAAACCGTCATGTGCTTGAACAGAGCGTAGTGCTGGAACACAAAGCCGACCTGGCGCTCTCTGACATGGGTACTGGACGCATCTTCACCCTCTAGCCACACCTGGCCTGAATCCGCCTGTTCAAGTCCCGCTATAATTCGCAGCAACGTCGTCTTGCCACAGCCGGACGGCCCCAGCAGCGCGACGAGTTCGCCACTGGGAAACTCCAGACTGATGTTGTCCAGGGCCTGGTAGTCGCCAAAACGCTTCTGGATGTTTCTTACCTGAATACTCATGAGTTCCTATCCTTAATGAGCGCCAACCGCTGCCTGGGCCCTGTGCTCCACCCAGGATTTGATCGACAGCGTGACCAGCGCGAGCAGCGCCAGCAGCGACGCCACGGCGAAAGCGGCTGAAAAGTTATATTCGTTGTACAAAATCTCTACGTGCAGCGGCAGGGTGTTGGTGAGCCCGCGAATATGGCCCGATACCACGGACACGGCGCCAAACTCCCCCATGGCGCGGGCATTACACAGAATCACACCGTAGATCAGCCCCCATTTCACATTGGGCAGGGTCACGTGCCAGAACGCCTGCCAGCCGTTGGCGCCCAGCACGATGGCCGCCTCCTCTTCCTCCCTGCCCTGCGCCTGCATCAACGGGATCAACTCGCGGGCGATAAACGGGAAGGTCACAAAGACCGTGGCCAGCACGATCCCGGGGATCGCGAAGATGATCTTTAAATCCCAGCTCTGCAGCAGCCCGCCGAACCAGCCATTGACGCCGAAAACCAGCACATACATCAGGCCGACAATCACCGGCGACACCGAAAACGGTAAATCGATAAACGTGATCAGCAAGTGTTTGCCTCTGAAGTCGAACTTCGCGATCAGCCAGGCTGCCGCCACGCCAAATACCAGGTTCAGTGGCACGGCAATGACCGCCGCGATAAATGTCAGCCTCAAGGCGGCCAGAGCATCGGGATCAAGCAGCGCCTGCCAGTAGAGCCCGATCCCCTTGCGAAAGGCCTCCACAAATACCGCGATCAGCGGCATCAGCAGAAAGACACCAAAGAACAGCAGTGCGATGGCTACGACCATACGCCGGAGCCACACTGGCTCCCGCGTGGCATGATTGATCTCGAAGCTGGTCTGATGCCCGCGGGCGATGCCAGTAACCGGTAACAGAAGTGTGCTGCTCATCAGCCCGCCCTCCCTGTGCGTCTTGCGCTCCATGCCTGCAGGCCGTTTATCGACAGCAACATGATGAATGAAAAGATCAGCATGACGACGGCGATGGCGGTAGCACCGGTGTAGTCGTATTGCTCCAGCTTGGTGATGATCATCAGCGGCGTGATTTCTGACACCCTGGGGATATTCCCCGCGATAAATATCACCGAACCGTATTCGCCGACGGCCCTGGCGAACGCCAGCGCAAAGCCGGTTAGCAAAGCCGGCCATAACACCGGCACCACCACATACCTGAAGCTCTGCCAGCGATTGGCACCAAGACTCGCGGCCGCCTCCTCAAGCTCTGCATCAAGGTCCTGAAGCACCGGCTGCACCGTGCGCACCACGAATGGAAGTCCGATAAAGACAAGCGCGATCAACACACCGAGCGGGGCAAACGCCACGCGGATACCGAAATAACCCTCGATAATCTGTCCCAGCCAGCCATTGCGGGCGTAGAGCGCGGTCAGTGCGATCCCGGCCACAGCCGTCGGCAAGGCAAAAGGCAGATCGATCAGTGCATCGACCAGTTTTTTCCCCGGAAAGGAGTAGCGCACCAGCACCCAGGCCAGCATCAGGCCAAACGCCATATTGATGAGGCCTGCCAGAAGCGAAGAACCGAATGAGAGCCGGTAGGACGCTACAACCCGGTCAGCGGTCACCACCGTCCAGAACTCCGCCATGCTGAACTCGCTGGCCTTGATAAATACCGCCGATAAGGGAATCAGCACCAGGATTGAGAGATAGAGCAGTGTGTACCCAAGGGTAAGATTAAACCCTGGCAACACACTGAAAGATCTGGTCACTGCCATGATCCCGCGCCTCCTGACAGAGCAACGGGATCTGCCGCAGAGCACCTTCTCGCGATGCTCAGGTACCCACCCTTGGGAAACAGAGCACCGCGTGCACTTCGAGCTTGGGTTAAAGACATTTAGTTTCTCCATAAACGTTATGGAGTTGAGTCTATCGCCGCTTTTTATTCCTTAATAATATTAAAAATTGAATTACTTATTCCATATAGTGATTTTCACACTATCCAGCTCAAACCCTCGAGTGGGTTCAGGCCAAAGCCCAAAGCTCCCGCCTTTGAAGAGGCCTCCGACAGCTGTTCGCCGTCACCGAAAACCGGCCCCTCAACCCCATCGAAGCGATCATCCAGAGCGCGCTGCAAGGCGAGTCTATCGGTCAGACCGATGAGCAGGGTCGCAAATCCCTCCGCTCGCGCAATGCGGTTCAACTCCAGCATAGCCGCCGGGTAGTCGACCGCCCCCGATGCAGCACTGCGAAACTCCAGATACCCTATCCCCAGCGCCCGTATTCCCCGGAGGTTCTGCTCCCAGGTGTTCTGCGCATCAACGCAGAGCCCGGTTAAGTGCTCACAATGAAGCAACAGCCCGTAGCCCCGGTCGCGAAAATTTTCGATGGCCCCGGCCAGGCCTGAAAGCTCGGTCGTACAGGACAGATTCAGGCGCAGAATGATCTGGCAAGGTGAAAGCCCCAGGCTGTGCAGTAGACTTTCAAACACCAGGCCATGATCTTTAGGTACTGCCTCTATATGTCGCGTATGTATATCGAGAATCAGCGGCGGCTTCGGCGGGTTGCCAAGGTTGAGATAGATATAATGAAGGCACTGCAACGTCCTTATCAGCCTGTCGAGGAAAATAATATCGCTGCCGTTCCAAGCCTGCAGATAAACCCGCTGCCCGCTTAGCGCACCCGACGGGTCATTAAGCCTAAGCTCGCTGTTGTTCGCAAAATGGGCGAAGGTTGTCGTCGAAAAGACCGAGGAATGTACCGGCGTCAGCTTGATATTCTGGATCTGCGCACTCACCCCCTCGGGTTCAAGACCAATCCGCCCAACCTCCGCCAGTACAGAGTCTGGGTGGAGTTCGCGCAGGCGCCGGTTAAGATGTTTCACAATATAGGTCAGAGGCATAGGTATCTCCTTTGTCTGGCATTGTTGTTCTCGTCGTCTGATATGGCGTTGACTGTACGGTCGCCCGAACATCGGCAGGCAATGGAAACAAGCCCCCTGGAAACCAGAAGCTGCGTCATCGCATTTGACGGGCGGGAAACCGGTGCCGGTACCCGCAAAAAAGGCAGCCTGCTGGCTGCCTGCTATATGCATGGAAAGATTTTCAGACGAGGTAACTGGCCACCCTGATTGAGTCAGGGAGCGTAGATCTGGTCGAACACTCCTCCGTCATTAAAGTGAACCTGTTGTGCCTGCTGCCAGCTACCGAAGAGCTGATCGACAGTAAACGTCTTCAGGGTCGGGAACCGGGCGATATCCCGCGGATCAGCCAGGGCCGGCAGTACCGGGCGGTAGTAGTGCTTCGCCGCCAGTCGCTGCGCCTGTGGTGAATAGAGGTAGGCAAGATACGCCTCGGCAACGGCGCGGGTATCGTTTGCATCGGCCACCTTATCGACCAGGGTCACGGGCGGCTCAGCAAGGATAGAAACCGAGGGGACGACGATCTCAAACTGATCCGGACCCAGCTCATTGACCGCCAGAAAAGCCTCATTCTCCCAGGCAAGCAGCACGTCGCCGAGCCCCCGCTGTACAAAGGAGTTGGTGGCGCCACGGGCGCCTGAATCAAGCACCGGTACCTGCCGGTAGATGGCGGAGACAAACTCCCTGGCTTTTTCCTCATCGCCCTGATGCGTTTCCAGTGCGTAGCCGTATGCCGCAAGATAGTTCCAGCGCGCCCCGCCCGAGGTCTTCGGGTTCGGCGTGATCACCTCGACCTCCGGCTTGATCAGATCGTCCCAGTCATGGATCGCCTTAGGATTACCTTTGCGAACCAGGAAAACGATCGTCGAGTTATAGGGCGAACTGTTATTGGGGAGACGGCTTTGCCAGTCTGCGGGCAGCTTGCCCGTGTGCTCGCTGATTGCACTGATATCGTAGGCAAGAGCCAGTGTCACCACATCGGCCTCAAGCCCGTCGATGACCGAACGCGCCTGTTTCCCTGCCCCGCCATGCGACTGCCGAATATCGACATCATCGCCTGTGCGCTCATGCCAGTAGCGCTGAAATAGAGGATTGAACTCCTGATAGAACTCACGGGTAGGATCGTACGATACGTTCAGCAGCCGGATATCTTTGGCGCTGACCGCACCAGATACCGCACCAGACGCGGCCACCGCCAGGGTCAGAAGCGAGGCTTTAAATAGTTGGGAAGGTTTTTTCGGGAACATTTTACAATTCATCCTTTAACTAATTTCTGGGATGAATCGACTCTAACAATCGCGCTTTATTATAAAAATTAATAAAAACTAAAATGCTTATTACAAAAACGTCAAATAGGCGGGTACGGATGATTTCCCCGCATGAGGATCTACTTCGACCGGGAAACTTGCGCTTCTTTTGGGTTCGATAAGGCACTTGATACGGCAGGAGGCGCGAGCGGCAATCACTGGAGGTTGTTTATTTCGATAAGTGATTGATCAATATGGCCAAATAAAAGCCGCAAACCGGATGAAGGGGGGAGGTCCGGTTTGCGGCCAGCATCATGCTGAAAAGATGATGATTTACCAGGTGAGGACGGCACCTAACGCTAAAGTGTCTATATCTTCACCGCCCTCAGGTTCGTAGACACTGTATTCTCCGACAAGTTTCAAGTTGTCGGTAACATTGTAGAACACCGCTCCGGCAGAAAGTTCACTCTCACTGCCACCCGCATCTACATTGCCGTAAGAGAGAACTCCTCGAACGGCTTTGTAAGTGTAGGATGTCTGCACGAGATAGCCATCAGAATCTATCTCGGAATCGAGCACATGCGATGTGAAGGTGGTCGGGATACCCTCCTGATCAAACCCTGAAGCGGTTACTTTGAAGCCGCCGTAGCCAAGCTGGACGCCGTAAGCCACGCCCTGTGCATCGACCGAATCGGTGGCAGTGGTGGTTTCACCCATGGCGCCACTTAACCAGGCACCGATCTTCAGACCGTTGTAATCGGCGTTGTAGGTCAGCTCTGCCTCGAAGCGCGGCTCTTCGCTGTAGCGGCTCAGATCATTGGAATAGCTCGGATCCAGGATACCTACAGCGAGCTGGAAGCCATTGGCGGTCGGTGTGCGATAGGTGATCTGCGTATTCGGGTTGGCGTAGGGGTAACCGGTGGTGATGTTGCCGAAAGTGGTACGCACCGAATTCTGCGGCGCAAAACCAACACCCAGCAGCAGCTCATCGTTAAAAATGTTGCTGCGGGCGTAAAGACCGAAATCCTTACCGAACAGTACCTGACCCCAATCGCCATCGACGGTGCCGTAGAACTGACGCACATCGATACCGGTATCGGTTTCACTGTCGCCGTTCAGGTCGTCGTTGCTGACGTCGTTGATGGTTACCCAGAACGAGGAGCGCGCGCCGAGCGTCAGGTCGCCCTGCTCTTTGGCCACGTTGAAACCGATGTAGTTAGGCAGAAAGCCCATGCGGACACGGGAGACTTTGCTGTCGCCCTGTTCCTGGTGGGTATAGAAAGCATTCAGCAGACCGTCTGCGGAGAAGCTGGTGCCCTCCTTGTCGTAGAGAACGATCTCGGCTTGGGCCGATACGGACGCTGCAGTGACGGCCAAGGCCAGCAGTGAACGGGTCAGATTCTTGTTTTTCATGTGATCCCCTTATTATTTTTTGTCATGACGCTCAGGTCACAGGTTTGAAGCCGGAGCCTGATGGGGATCGATTATTAAAGGCACGGAGAACCGGGAGTATTCGACCTGAGCGCTGTTTCCAGTCGACTTTTCAGCCGAGATGAAAGAGGTGGAAACGAGGCAATGCCGATGACTGTCGTCGGTTTAATACGGTTGTACTGCAACGATTGACCGGTCCGGCCGGACGTATTACCTCTTTATGACACTGACCCAGGGATATAGACCGGCTCCCTACTTAAGCCTTGTGAGAGAGGTGTAAATCCTGCGACCTAAGAACGAAAAAAGCGCCTCGAAAGGCGCTTTGCAAAGCTTGGGCTTGGACTTAGGGACTGATCAGGCCAGTTCCAGCTTCTGTGCAGAGACCAGCACGCCATTGTTATCGGCGTAGACGTACTCACCGGGATTGAAGGTAACACCGCCAAAAGTCACCGGGATATTCAGCTCGCCGACACCCTTCTTATCGGTTTTCAGCGGGATAGTACCCAGCGCCTGCACACCGATATCGGTTTCGCCGATAGCGTTCACATCACGAATACAGCCGTAGATGATGATTCCTTCCCAACCGTTGCTGGCCGCCTTTTCGGCAAGCATGTCGCCGAGCATGGCGCGACGCATGGAAGCTCCGCCATCAACCACCAGTACCTTGCCCTCACCCGGCTGAGCAACCTGTTCGCGCACCAGGGAGTTATCTTCAAAGGCTTTGATGGTGACGATCTCACCACCGAAATTTTCCCGTCCGCCGAAGTTTGCAAACATCGGTTCAACAACACGGACCAGGTCGGGGAACTGGTCACACAGCTCGGGCAATAGATCTTCCACGGCAGACTCCTTGGTTTGACTCTTTAGTTGGCTGAATACTGGACCAGTTTTGTTGCAATTGCACTAGCACTTAAGTTCCAGTCCCTGGGGCTCTGCCGCGCCTTTTTGCCGCATCGGCTGTGCGGGCGCGGCAAAAGGCTTACTGGCGGATCAGGCTGAGCAGTACCTGAACCGGGTGCGGCAGACTCTGGTCATCGAGACGCTTCACCTGGGAACGGCAGGAGTAACCGGTAGCCATCAGCTGACCGCGGTTCTCCGGCTTGTTGACGATGTTGCGCCAGCTCAGGTCGTAGATATCCTTGGAACGCTGATAGTTGGCAGTCTCGTGACCGAAGGTGCCGGACATGCCGCAGCAACCGGAGGACTGGATCGTCAGCTTCTGGCCGAGTGCGTCAAAGATCTGCTGCCACTGTTTCAGCGACGGTGCTGCAGAGGTTTTCTCGGTACAGTGCGCCATTAGCTTGTATTCGGCACTCGGCAGGTCACGCTCCATACGGATATTGCCCAGTTCACCGGCCAACCACTCCTGTACCAGCGAGACTTTTGGCAGATCCCGGCCCACCGCATCGGCATATTCCTGACGGTAGGTCAGGGTCATGGAGGGATCGATACCGATCAGCGGCGCGCCGGTGGCTTCGAGAATTCGCAGCATCTCCACATTGCGCTTGGCCGCCTTGTTGAATGCCTTCATAAAGCCGTGCACGTGCAGCGGCTTACCGTTCGGCATAAACGGCGCCACCATCACGTAGTAGCCGAACTGCCCCAACAGGTCGATCAGGTCTAGCACCAGCTGGGTTTCGAAGTAGCTGGTGAAGGCGTCCTGCACGATCACCACAGCACGGTCACGCTGAGCCGGGCTCAGGGATTCGATCAGATCCGGCGTTGCCCATTCGATACCGCGCTCGCTCATCCCCTTGCGCAGATCGTTGGTGCAGATGACCGGGCTGTCGACCATACCGACCATGCGGCGCATGACGCTGCGCATCAGCGGGTTAGTCATCGCCCAGTTGTAAGGTGCCGGGAAGCGCGACAGCGTCGGCATCATAAATTCCAGGCTACCGACCAGGTAATCCTTCATCGGACGCAGGTAACGGCTGTAATAGAGCTCGAGGAAGCGGGAACGGAAGTCCGGCACGTTCACCTTGATCGGACACTGACCGACGCAGGACTTACACGCCAGGCAGCCCATCATCGCTTCGTGCACTTCATTGGAGAAGTCGTACTCGCCCTTGTTACGGCGAAGCGTATTGCGCAGCTTCACCGGCAGTGAGAGCAGCCCGGAGCCGCGGCGCGCCTCTTTGGCCTCAGCCACCGGATTAACGCCCTGCTTCGCCATCAGGCGCAGCCATTCGCGGATCAGCGAGGCGCGGCCTTTCGGTGAATGGATGCGCTCGCGCGTGCCCTTCCATGACGGACACATGGCATCGTTCGGGTCGTAGTTATAGCAGGCGCCGTTGCCGTTACAGTTCATGGCGGAATCGTACTGTTCGCGCACGATCACCGGAATCTCACGGTCGAGCTGCCCACGCGTCTGGACGCCATCGATACTCAACAGCTCGGCGCCATCGATCGCCGGCGTGGCGATCTTGCCGGGGTTAAGCTGGTTGCGGCCATCAAAGACGCCCTTGATCCTCTGCAGCTCGGCATAGAGCGGGCCGAAGAACTCCGGCGCGTATTCGGAACGCACGCCCTTACCGTGTTCGCCCCATAGCAGACCCTTGTACTTTTTGGTCAGCGCGGCGACGCCATCGGAGATCACACGGATCATCCCCTCCTGCGCCTCATCCTTCATATCGATGGCCGGGCGCACGTGCAATACGCCGCAGTCCACATGACCGAACATGCCGTACTTGAGGCCATGGCTGTCCAGCAGTGCGCGGAACTCCATAATGTAGTCGGCCAGGTTTTCCGGCGGTACCGCGGTATCTTCGACGAACGGAATCGGCCGCTTCTGCCCCTTGGCGTTACCCAGCAGACCCACGGAGCGCTTGCGCATCGCCCAGATCTTGCCGATCTCGCCGGCGCCGTAGGCCACGGTGTAGCCGAAGCTGACGCCAGGCTGACCCTTTACCTTATCCAGGTGGGCACAAAGCGCTTCCACATCTTTTTTCAGCGCTTCTTCGTCATCGCCGGTGTATTCCACCAGGTTGATGCCGCGAATTTCCGGTTCGCCTTCAACGGCGGGGAAATAATCACTGACCGCATCCCAGACGATATCTTCCATGGCCAGGTTCAGTACCTTGGAGTCCACCGTCTCGATAGAGGTCGGGCCCCACTGCATCAGCGCCTGGGCATCGCGCAGGGAGGATTCAAAGCTGTCGTACTTGAGGTTAACCAGCGCGGAGTACTTGGGGATCGCCAGCACGTTTAGCTTGGCTTCGGCGATAAACGCCAGCGAGCCTTCACCGCCACAGAGCACGGAGTTCAGGTTGAAACGCCCCTGCTCATCGCGGATATGCGCCAGGTCGTAACCGGTCAGGCAGCGGTTCAGTTTCGGGAAGGTGGCGTCGATCTGTTCCTTGCAGCGGCCGAAAATCTCATCGACGGTACGGTGCACCTCGCCGATGCGGTCTTCACGCGCCTTGATCTTGTCGAGCTCGGCCTCTTCAACGGGGCCGGAGGTCCAGAGATCGCCGCCGAGGAACACGCTCTTCAGTTCCAGCACATGGTCACGGGTCTTGCCGTACATCACCGAGCCCTGACCGCTGGCGTCGGTGTTGATCATGCCGCCAACAGTGGCGCGGTTACTGGTGGACAACTCCGGCGCGAAGAACAGGCCATAGGGCTTCAGCGCCGCATTGAGCTGATCCTTGACCACACCGGCCTGCACTCGCACCCAGCGCTCTTCCGGATTGATCTCCAGGATACGGTTCATATGCTTGGAAACATCAACCACCAGGCCATCGGTCAGCGACTGACCGTTGGTGCCGGTACCGCCGCCACGGGCACTCAGCACCACCTCTTTAAAGCGCGGGCTGTCCGCCAGCTGGGCGATACGCACCAAGTCATCCGTGTTACGCGGATAGAGCACCGCCTGGGGTAAAATCTGGTAGATGCTGTTATCGGTGGCAAGCACCACGCGGTTGGCGTAGTCGGGGTTCAGATCCCCCTCAAAGCCGCTCTCCTTCAGCGCCTCGACAAATGCGAGGTACAAATCCTGAATCGTATCGGTTTCGGCAATGCGTGGGATCATGGCTAATCCTGTGAGCTTTTAAAGACGTGGATTGAATGGGGCTAATGATGCAAAATCCGCATTTATCATTCAAACGATATATTTCTATTAATTAATCGATGAATACGAATAATATCTCGATTCGCCAGCTGCAGGCTTTCGTCGAGGTCGCCCTCAACGGTAGCTTCACCCGCGCCGCCGAGGGGTTGCACCTGACCCAGTCCACTCTGACCGCCCAGATTCAGCAGCTCGAGGACCAGGCGGGACTCAAGCTGTTCGACCGCACGACTCGCCGCGTACTGCTAACCGCCGAGGGAGAGCGCTTTCTACCGGTGGCCGAACGCCTGCTGTCAGATTTTAATACGGCGATGACCGATCTCCAGTCCCGCGCCGAGTTGAAAGAGGGCCACGTCAGCCTGGCGGGCTCGCCCTCGGTAGTCACCCGACTGCTGCCCACCGCCCTGCCGCTGTTTCGCCAGACCCATCCCGGTATCCGCGTCCATATCCGTGATGACAGCGCCGGCAGCCTGGAACAACGTGTGCTCAACAACGAGGTCGACTTCGCCATCGCCGGCAACCATTCCCAGCAACCGGACCTGGAATATGAGCCGATACTGCGTGACCGTTACGGTCTGGTCGTTACCCGGCATCACCGCTTGGCCAACGCAACCCAACTCAACTGGTCCCAGGTACCCAACGACGAACTGCTGCTGTTAAGCGGTGATACGGGGATTCGCGCCCAATTGGAACGTTTCAGCGCCAGCGGCCAGCTAAGTATCAAACTGGATGATGCCAAAATCGAGGCAACCAACCCCGCCGGGCTCGCCGCACTGATCGCGCAGAACCTGGGTGTCTCGGTATTGCCTGCGCTGGCCGCCGATACCCATTCCTTTGAGCAGCTACGCTTTATTCCACTACTCAAGCCCCAGCTTGAGCGGGAGATCTGTATTATCACCCGCCGCGGTCGAGCGCTAAGCCCGGCGGCTGCGGCGTTGCTGGCCAGCATCAGCGAGCAGCTTTCGCAGATGAAGCTCCCGGCAGGCGTGCAGGTGTGTCGCTGAACAGCCGATCAATCTCAGGGTTGAGTGAGGATTTTTTGATAAAACGCCAGGTCCAGCCAACGGCCAAATTTGAATCCCGCCTGACTGAGCGTACCCGCGTGGCTGAATCCAAACTTCTCATGCAATGCGATACTGCTTAGATTCTCAGCATCGATCACGCCCACCATCAGGTGATAACCCTGCTGTCCGGCATGTTTGATCAGCTCAATCAGCAATCTCGAAGCCACACCACGACCCCGAAAATCGCTATCGATGTAAACCGAATGCTCCAGGGTAAACCGGTTGGCGGCGTAGCCACGAAAACTGCCGTAAGTGGCGAACCCCATCAACCGCCCGCTTTCATCATCGAAGGCACCGATCACCGGGAAAGCGTTTTCCGCTTTACTCGCAAACCACTGTTTCATGTCATCCAGAGAGCGCGGCTCGTAGTCATAGAGCGCGGTTGAATTGATGATCGCATCGTTGAGGATAGCGAGAATCTGCTCGCCTTCAGCGTCGAAGCTGCAATAAGAGATGTTCATACCCTGCCCCTGAATCACATCGTCGCGGATATTAAGTCACAGTAGGGAAAAGCGGTAAATCCCGAAGAATCCGTCACAGCCATCACTGTGTAGATCAGCCGATCAAGAACTAACGCGATATTGGAGCTGTCACTAAAACTAAGCGTTTTAGATAACTGGAAGCTAACCTTCTCTCAACTGACAGGAGTCTTCATTTGTTAGTGGATAGACAGATAAAGAGCAGTAACAGGAAATCCTTGAGCCATCGTGTAGCAGGGATACTGGCAGGCGCGTTGCTATGTGCGCAGGCTTCCGCCGCCAGTGCCGCTCTGTCGGACGAGCAGCAACTGTTGCAACAGGCCGAACAGTTCCCGGCGATACGCACTATGCATATCGCTCACAAGGATCAACTGATCCTGGCTTCGGGTCTCCATGGCGGTAATCCGGATGCGGCGGCCAATATCAAATCGGCCTCCAAGCTGTTGATGTCTGCCATGGTTGGTGTGGCAATCGAGCAGGGATTGATTGAATCGGTGCACACACCGGTCGCGACGCTGTTACCCGACGAGCTGCCAACCAAACCCGACCCTCGACTGCAGCAACTGAATGTTGGCCACCTGCTGTCGATGCAGGCAGGACTGGAGCGCACCAGCGGGCAGAATTACGGCCGCTGGGTGAACTCCGCTAACTGGGTTCGCTATGCGCTGTCACGCCCGTTTGTGGATGAACCCGGCGGCGAAATGCTCTATTCCTCCGGCAACACCCATATGCTATCGGCGATCATCATGGATAGATCGGGCCACTCCACCTACCGCCAGTTCAACGAATGGTTTGCCGGGTCAGGCGCACGCGTCAGTAGCTGGATCACCGATCCCCAGGGCATTCCCATGGGCGGCAACCAGGTCAGTATGACGCCGGCATCATTGCTGGAGTTTGGCGAGGTCTATCGTCGCGGCGGCTTGACTGAAAGCGGGGAAAGAATTTTGTCAGAAGAGTGGATCGCCGAAAGTTGGCAACCGCGGACGCAGTCGATCTACACCGACGACGAACACGGCTACGCCTGGTTCCTGCGTGATCTGGGAGGCTACCAGGCGTATTACGGCTGGGGTTATGGTGGGCAGATGCTCTATGTGGTGCCTGAGCTGGAACTGACCGTAGTGATCACCTCAGACACCAGCAATCCTTCGGGTCGCTCGGGTTACGCGCGCTCCCTGCACCGGTTCGTCAGCGAAGAGATCATTCCCCGTATCGAAGTAGCGCAGGAAAGCTGACCAGCAAGTCTCACCCCGGGCCCTATCAAGCGATCAGATGGATCCCTTCCGGGTCCTGCTTGATACGGCCCGCCTTCATCAGCGAACCGATCGCCATCTTGTAGGCTTTCTTGCTGACACCGAAGGTTTCACGGATAGCATCCGGGTCACTCTTGTCACCCAGCGCACAATGACCGTTATTGGCTTCGAGGTAATCAAGGACTTTCTGTGCCAGCGGATCGACACGGGCGTAACCCGGTTTATCCAGCATTACGTCGATTTTGCCATCCGGCAGCAGCTGCTTGATAAAGCCGCTCATCCGCTGACCCGGTTTAATCTCACGGAACAGATCCTGGTGATGCAGCAGGCCTTCATAACGGTGATCGATAATCACCGGGTAACCAAGGTCGGTACGGCGGGCGATCAGCAACTCAACCAGCTGACCGACCTTGAGATCGGTCGGGTTCTTTTCGATAAAGCGGTCGGTCTTGGCCGAGGCGGCAATGCGTTCGCTGTTATCGATATAGATAAAGACCGTGCACCACTCTCCCACTGTCAGTGGACGCAGCTGCTCGGCGAACGGCAGAAACAGCTCTTTCGGCATCCCCCAGTCGAGAAAGGCACCAACCTTGTTCACGTCGGTGACGCGCAGGCGTGCAAACTGACCGACCATCGCACGAGGTTTGCGCGTTGATGCGACCATGTAATCGTCGGAGTCCAGGTAAACAAACACCTGCAGGCTATCGCCCAGGCGAGTATTTTCCGGCACCTCTTTTTTCGGCAACAGGATACCGCCGGCATCGCCGCCATCGAGATAGACACCGAAGTCCACTTCGCGAATAACCTTGAGCCTGTTAAGTTGTCCGAGTTCGATCACGATCTTGTCCTGAGGTCTTAGGCCCGCGGCCTAAAATGCCGGGAGCGTTGAAAAGCGATGCGCGGACGTTACCGGCAGCGGATCACGAAGGCAAGGCGCTACGCAGGTTAAATTCGGGATTGGCAGCATCATCCGGTGGCGGCGATGCGCCCGCCTTCAATAACTGGCGTGCCAACATATGCTCAGCCGGCGCATTGATCGACTCTACCGCAACCAGTCTGCGCTGGGCGTAACAAAACACTGAGAAGCGCTCTGCGTGTTCATCGCCACGGATCACCTCAAGATCATGGCCCTGCGCAATACCGGCGATCTGTAGTTTCGCCTCGTACTGATCACTCCAGAACCAGGGTACTGCATCGTAAGTACCCTCTTCGCCCATCAGGGTGGCGGCGACCCGTTTGCCCTGTTCAACCGCATTCTGGATCGATTCCAGATGGATCGCTTCGCCGTACAGCGGATGGTTAAAGCGGGTGCAATCTCCCGCCGCGAGGATATCCGGGTGCGAAGTTACGCCTTTTTGATCGACCAGCACGCCATCGGCGCATTCAAGCCCGATGCTTTCAGCAAGGCCAGTATCGGGTTTCACACCAATACCGATCAATACCAGCTCTGCCTCAAGAACCTCGCCGTTTGCCAGTCGCACGCCCCTGACGCGGTTATCAGCCGAGAGTATTTCAGCCAGCTGCTCACCCAACTTGAAAACGACTCCCTGCTTTTCATGCCGGCGCTGAATCCAGTGCGCAACCGGCAAACTAGCGGAACGAGCGAGCAGTTCGGATGAACGATTCACCAGGGTGACATCCAGACCGGCCAGTGCCAGCGCTGCAGCGCCTTCCAGGCCTATATAACCGCCTCCGATAACAACCGCACGCCTGGCGCTTCGCATCTCGCTTTTCAACGCATCGGCCTGCTCACGGTTTTGTAGGTAAACTACACCCTCAGCATCGGCGCCTGGAATCTCCAGCTTTTGTAGGCAGCTGCCGG
The DNA here is from genome assembly GCF_900108065.1 of Marinobacterium lutimaris. Classification (GTDB taxonomy): domain Bacteria; phylum Pseudomonadota; class Gammaproteobacteria; order Pseudomonadales; family Balneatricaceae; genus Marinobacterium_D; species Marinobacterium_D lutimaris. The sequence goes on from NZ_FNVQ01000001.1 coordinate 1,154,452, forward strand.
TGGCCAGCACCAGTTTGTCCCAGGGGAGCGTTGCGCCGGATTTGAGTTCGAGGCGGTGAGCGGAGGGATCGATGGAGATAACTGAGTCGGACGCGATCAGGCGGATATCGTTGTTGCGGTAAAACTCGGCGTTTCGCTGCAACAGCCTGGCCTCGTCCCACTCGCCCTTAAGGTACTGCTTTGACAGTGGCGGACGTTGATAGGGTAAGCCCGCCTCGGCACCGATCAGGGTAATTGCACCCGGATACTTCTTGCGCCGCAGCTGCTCGGCAACGCTGACGCCGGCGTGTCCGTTACCCAGGATAACAACGCCGGCTTCGCTCATATCTGAGTATCCGGCGTCTGGATAACCATGCCTTCGAACTCGACCTTGATCTCTATCTGGCAGGAGAGCCGGCTGTTGTCACGACGCTCGGCAGCCGCACAATCGAGCATCTCATCCTCATTGCTGCCCATGGGCTCGAGACGATCGATAAATTTCTCATCGATATAGACGTGACAGGTGGCGCAGGTGCAGGACCCGCCGCACTCCGCTTCTATACCATCGACACCGTTCTGAAACGCCGCCTCCATCAGACTCCAGCCTTCCGGCGCAGCGACTTCACGCTCTGCTCCACTGGGTTCCACGAAGATCAGGTTGACCATTAATGACTCCATTCTCAAAAAATAAGGCGGTCACCCGTTAGAGTGACCGCCTTAACATATAGTTGGCTGCTTGGGCTTGTCCAGCTCGGACCCTGAGCCCTGGCAGCCTTTCAGGTTACGCTGATCAGGCCGGTGTTTCGTTGGCCAGGAAGAACCAGGTATCGAGCACGGAATCCGGGTTCAGCGATACGCTGGAGATTCCCTGCTCCATCAGCCAGCGGGCCAGATCCGGATGATCGGACGGTCCCTGACCACAGATACCCACGTACTTGCCCTGCTTGCGGCAGGCTTCGATCGCCATGGCGAGCAGTCGCTTGACCGCTTCGTTACGCTCATCGAACAGGTGCGCGATGATGCCGGAGTCGCGGTCGAGACCGAGCGTCAGCTGGGTCAGGTCGTTGGAGCCGATGGAGAAACCATCGAAGTGTTCCAGGAACTGATCCGCCAGCAGCGCGTTGGACGGAATCTCGCACATCATGATCAGGCGCAGACCGTTCTCGCCGCGCTTGAGGCCGTTGCTTTCCAGCAGATCGACCACCTGCTTGGCTTCGCCCGGCGTACGCACGAACGGCACCATGATCTCAACGTTGGTCAGGCGCATTTCGTCACGGACGCGCTTCAGTGCACGGCATTCAAGCTCGAAGCAGTCACGGAAGTCGTCAGAGATGTAACGCGCAGCACCGCGGAAGCCCAGCATCGGGTTCTCTTCACCCGGCTCGTAGCGGTCGCCGCCGATCAGGTGACCATACTCGTTGGACTTGAAGTCCGACATACGCAGGATCACCTTCTTCGGATAGAAGGCAGCAGCCAGGGTGGAGATACCCTCAACGAGCTTGTCGACGTAGAAGTCCACCGGACTTGCGTAACCGGCGATGCGGCGCTCGATGATCTGCTTAACATCACGCGGCTGATCATCAAAGTTGAGCAGCGCTTTCGGGTGCACGCCGATCATACGGTTGATGATGAACTCAAGGCGCGCAAGACCTACACCTGCGTTCGGCAACGCCTGAAAATCGAAGGCGCGGTCCGGGTTACCCACGTTCATCATGACGTGGAACGGCAGCGACGGCATCTGCTCTACGGAGTTGGTCTGGTGTTCAAACTCCAGCTGACCTTCGTAGGCGCGGCCGGTATCACCCTCAGCACAGGAAACAGTCACAACCTGACCGTTCTGCAGACGTTCGGTGGCATCACCACAACCAACGATCGCAGGAATACCCAGTTCACGGGCGATAATCGCCGCGTGGCAGGTACGACCGCCACGGTTGGTAACGATAGCGGCAGCGCGCTTCATGACCGGCTCCCAGTCCGGGTCGGTCATATCGGTGACCAGCACGTCACCCGGCTGCACTTCGTGCATCGCTTCCAGGCCGCTGACGATACGCACGGGGCCTGCGCCGATACGGTGACCGATGGAACGGCCTTCAACCAGGATCTTGCCCTTCTCTTTCAGCAGGTAGCGCTCGATAACGGTGGCGTTGCCCTGGCTGCGGACGGTTTCAGGACGTGCCTGAACCACGTAAAGCTCGCCGTCGTCACCATCTTTGGCCCATTCGATATCCATCGGACGGCCGTAGTGTTTCTCAATGATCACAGCGATGCGAGCCAGCTGCTCGACGTCGGCATCATTGATACAGAACTTCTGGCGATCAGCCATGGGTACATCGACAGTTTCTACCGCTTTACCGGCGCTGCCGTCATCGGTGTAAACCATCTTGATCGCCTTGGAACCCAGGGTACGGCGAAGAATCGCCGGAGTGCCCTGAGCCAGGGTCGGCTTGTAAACGTAGAATTCGTCCGGGTTCACTGCCCCCTGCACCACGGTTTCACCCAGACCATAGGCCGCGGTGATAAACACAACATGGTTGAAGCCGGATTCGGTATCCAGGGTGAACATAACGCCGGAAGCGCCGGTTTCACTGCGCACCATCTGCTGAATACCTGCAGAGAGGGCTACATCAGCGTGAACAAAGCCCTTGTGTACGCGGTAGGAAATTGCGCGGTCATTATAAAGGGAGGCAAACACTTCCTTGATAGCGTGCTTGATGTTGTCCAGCCCGCGGATGTTGAGGAAGGTTTCCTGCTGACCTGCGAAAGATGCATCGGGCAGGTCTTCTGCGGTAGCGGAAGAACGCACCGCTACGGAAATATTGGCGTTATCTCCGGACATCTCGGCGTAGGCGGTGTCGATAGCCTGCTCGAGTTCCGGCTGGAAATCCGCTTCCATGATCCAGCCACGGATCTGGCTGCCGGTTTCGATGAGGGCACGGGTATCGTCCGCATCCAGCACGTCCAGAGCCGCATTAATCTTTTCGGACAGTCCACCGTGATCGAGGAAATCACGATAAGCCTGGGCGGTAGTGGCAAACCCTCCGGGCACCTTGACGCCGGCATCAGCAAGGTTGCTGATCATCTCACCAAGGGAAGCATTCTTGCCGCCTACCTTGTCCACATCTCCCATGCCTGACTGGTCCAGGCGCAGTACATATTGCTGCAAAGCCGTTACTCCTGAAATTGAACGTCAACCTGAATAATTCTTGTTATTGTGTTTGAAGGGTTGGATGATACTGCACCTGAAAACAAAAATCGCCAGTTTGGCAAAATGTAATTTCACTACAAAACTTCGCCGAATCTGCACCCAAAATCTCCGTTATGTGCGAAAACGGGTAGTTTAAATTCGAACCAATTTCAGCACAAAACCAGTAAGAAACGAGCATGAAACGTACCGCTTTCTTTATCTCCGACGGCACCGGCATCACCGCCGAAACTCTGGGTCACAGCCTGCTTTCGCAGTTTGAAGCGATCCGCTTCCAGAAAATAACGCTGCCTTATATAGACACAGTCGAGAAGGCAAAACTCACGGTTGAGAAGATCAACGCCGCCTGCGAAGCGGATGGCGAACCGGCCATCGTACTCGACACCATTGTCGATGAAGACGTCTCCGCGGAGCTGGCCAAAAGCAACGGTTTCAAGATCGATGTGTTCTCCACCTTCCTGAAGCCGCTGGAGCGCGAACTGAAAACCCACTCGTCCTACACCGTGGGTAAGTCGCACGCCATTATCGAGATGAATCGTTACAAGGACCGTATCGATTCCGTGAACTTTGCACTGGATAATGATGATGGCGCGCGCACCCAGCAGTATGACCGGGCCGACATTATTCTGGTGGGGGTGTCCCGCTGCGGCAAAACGCCTACCTGCCTTTATATGGCGCTGCAGTTCGGTGTTCGAGCGGCTAACTATCCGCTGACCGAGGAAGACCTGGAAAACCCGAAGATGCCGGATGTGCTGCAGCAATACCGCCACAAGCTTTACGGCCTGACCATCGATCCGTTCCAGCTGGCGGCGATCCGGCACGAGCGCAGGCCTAACAGCCGCTATTCATCCCTGGATCAGTGTGACTTCGAGGTACGCACGGTGGAGCGCCTGTTCCAGCAGCAGGACTTGCCGTTCATCAATACCACCAACTTCTCCATTGAGGAGATCTCCACCCGCATCATCGCCGCTAAGGACCTTATCCGGCGCGTGAACTGAGTCACTTGAGGCGGTATTCCATATCGATATGGGGAATGCCGTCTTCATCGTACTGGTCGCTGATGGTCCGGAAGCCCAGGGAGTTATAGAAGTGTTCCAGGTGCGCCTGCGCAGAGATTTTTATCGGGCTCTCAGGCCAGCGCTCCAGGCAGGCATCTAATGCTTCTTGCATAAGTGTTTTGCCAAGACCGCTGCCGCGCTGTTCGACAGCAACGACGACCCGCCCAATTTGCGCATGCAACTGCTCTTCTCTGGGGGCAAACAGTCGCGCACCGGCAGCGAGCCTGTCACCGACAAAACCCAGCAAATGCAGAGCATCCGCGTCACGACCGTCGATATCCGGGTAGGCACAGCGTTGCTCTACAACAAATACTGTCTGCCGGAGCTGCAGCCAGGACTCCAGTATGGGCGCATCAAAACGAGAAAAAGTCAGTAGTTTCCATACAGTCTGGTTTGAAGTCATCGGTCTCTGTTTCCACCTTTCTTTCCACTTACGGCGTCTGAAAAAAGGGCATGTCTCTGGCATAATCCCCTTTTGCGTCGCACAACAGGAGTAGCCATGCCTTTATCAACGCCCACCGAACGGTCCCTGTCTCATACCCGAAGGGTAACCTGCTACGGCTATAAGCGTGCCGATGGGCTCTGGGATATTGAAGCTCATATGATAGACACCAAGACCCATGATCTGGAACTCTATGAGCATGAAAATGGCATTCTCCCTGCGGGCGAAGCTCTGCATGAAATGTCGATCCGGATCACCGTGGACCTGGACCTTAATATCCTCGATGCGGAAGCGGTGATGGACAACCATCCCCTGCGGATCTGCCCATCCATCGCCGAGCGCTACAAACTGCTTAAGGGTCTCAAGATAGCACCGGGCTTTACCCGCAAGACCAAGGAGCTGTTCGCCGGCACCTCTGGCTGTACTCACCTGCTCGAGTTGCTCGGCCCCCTGGCCACCACCGCGTTCCAGTCCACCCACAAGGAGCGCGAAAAGGTGATGGAAGCAGAGACAGGCCTGACGCAACCGCCTGTCCTTAATGGCTGCCACGCCCTGGCGGAGTTTTCCCCCGCAGTAAAAGAGCATTGGCCTCAGTACTACCAACCTAAAAGCGATCAAACCGGCAGCGAGTAACACCCAACGAGCAAGCAAAAAGCTGACCGGTACGACCACTAGCGCCCATACTAATAATCACTGACTAAGTCCGAGGCTCCCGATGTTGATTCAAGCCAATAACAGCTGCCTGCTGGTCGTCGATATCCAGGAAAAGCTAGCCCCGGCCATCGACGATCATAAAACCCTGCTGGAAAATGCCTGCTGGATCACCGATATCGCCAACCGGCTGCATATTCCGGTACTGGCCAGCGAGCAGTACCCGCAGGGACTTGGCGAAACACTGGAACCACTGAAACAGCGCATCCCCCGGGAACAGACCTTCGCCAAGCTTGCCTTTGCCTGCAGCGACGACAGTGCCTGTGACGAGGTGCTGCAGTCACTGCGCTGCGAGCAGGTGATCATTATCGGAATGGAGGCACATGTATGCGTGCTGCAGACCGCTTTGCGTTTGCAACAGCAGGGGCGTGAGGTATTTGTGGTCAGAGACTGCGTTGGCTCCCGCAAACCCGCTGACAAGGATGCCGCGCTGGAACGGCTGAGGGATAACGGGGTGACGCTGGTCACCCGCGAAATGGTGGCCTTTGAATGGCTGCGCAAGGCCGGCGATGAGCGCTTCCGCCAAATCAGCCGGGAGTTTCTGCGCTGATAAAGCGCAGGTAGAGCAACTCTCCCGGCGGCGCCTCAGCCTGGTGCGGCTTTGATTAATCAGCCTGGCGCGGTTTTGATTAATCAGCCTTGCGCGGTTTTGATTAAAGAGTAGCGATAGTTTTAAGGAAGTCTTCAGGTTCAATCACACCGACCATCGCCATGGCAGGACGCTCCTGACCGCTGCGATCATGGAACACCAGCACCGGCGGGCCAAATACCTGGTAGCGCTGATTAAGCGCCTTGGAATCCGCATCGTTGGCCGTCACATCCACCTTAATCAAATCAAACGCTGAGAGCCGCTGCTGCACCCCCGCATCGGCAAAGGTGACATACTCCAGCTCCACGCAGCTGACACACCAATCCGCGTAGAAGTCGAGCATCACCGGGCGGTTTTCGGCCGCTGCTTTCGCCAGCATAGGCTGCAGCTCTTCAAGGCTGGTCACCGTGGTGAAATTCAGCTGCGAGCGTATCTGCCCCTCAGCCTGAACCTGCCCCGCCCCCTGCTGAGCGACCAGCCCCTGCAGCGGGAACAGCAGGTTACGGCTACCGGACAGCACACCAACAATCAGCGCGATACCGTATACGGCGAGAATGATACCCGCCCCCTTCCATAGCCGATGCCAGCCATTGGAATGCTCGCCGAGACGCTCAAATACGTTCAGGTAAACCGCACTGATAATCAGGATCACGCCAACCAGCGCCATGGTGATCTGTACCGGCAGGATACGATCGAGCATCCATACCGCCATCAGCAGCAACAGCACACCGAATGCTGCCTTGACCCCTTCCATCCAGGCCCCTGCCCTTGGCAGCAGACGCCCGGCCGAGGCACCTACCAGCAGCAGCGGCAGCCCCATCCCCAGCGAGAGCACGAAAAGCGCCGCACCGCCAAGCACCGGATCACCACTCTGGCCAATGTAGATCAACGCACCGGCGAGTGGCGCCGCCATACAGGGACCAACAATCAGCGCCGACAGAAAGCCCATCACCGCGACACCGGTGACAGAGCCACTCTTCTGGTGCGAGCTGACCTCACTCACACGCGACTGCAGCGCCTTGGGCATCTGCAGCTCATAAAAACCAAACATCGATAGCGACAGCAACACAAAAAGCCCGGCGAACAGGGAGATCACCCAGGGGTTTTGCAATGCGACCTGTATATTGGCGCCGAACAGACCCACGATAACGCCGGCAACCGTGTAGGTCAGCGCCATCGCCAGCACGTATATAAACGAAAGAAACAGCGCTCGCCCGGTGGAGATCCTGTGACCGTGACCGACGATAATGCCGGAGAGGATTGGAATCATCGGGAATACACAGGGCGTCAGGGACAACGCCAGACCGGCGAGGAAAAATGCACCCAGAGTAACCAACAGTGAAGACCCGCCCAGAAGGCTGGCAAAGTGTGCCTGCTCACTGAGAGGTACGGCAGAATCAGCGCCCGCCGGCGAGGCAGCATCACCTGCACCGGGGGAGCCGTCTACCCAGCGCAGGCCAGAGGCAGGCACCAGGTCTGTGACATCAACCTGTTCGGTCACCGGCGGATAACAGATGCCACCTTCCCAGCAACCCTGGTAACTCACCTCAAGCGTGCCATCAGTGACGCCGTTAACACCTCCGAGCAGAAGGCTGACACGGGCTTCGTCGTAATACACCTCGACCCGCCCGAACAGCGGATCATCCTTGGTGACTGACTCTGCATTACGCCGATCGACCAGATCCACGCCTTCACCTGGCGTCACCGTCACCTTGTCGCGATAGAGGTAATAGTCCGGCGGCATCTGCCAGACCAGGTCGAAGTGCCCCGGGCTGACTGCCTCGACGCGCATCTGATACGCCTGCTCTACAGGTAGAGGTAGAGGCTGATCCTTACCACCGCCAATGCTGTCGAACAAGCCGGCGCTGGCGATCCCAGGCAGGGTCACGACAAGACAGAGCAGAAACTTAAGGCAGTTAATTAACGATATACGCAAAGCATTGATTCCCAGAGCCGCGAACGAAAGAGCCATCTTGAAGACTGTCACTACGACCACACAGAACCACCCGGGTTCATCCTATGATCAGCTGCGACAGTTTATCACTCTGGCGATCCGGGCCACACCCTGACAAAATGTCGCAGAGCGTGGAAAACACGTGGGTTTTCTGTCTCAAACTTATATTAAATATGATAAAAATAGGCTCTTGGCGTGATACGGACGCCACTCTTAGGAATGCCCTCAGGACAAGAAGATGACCGATAAACGCGTAGAAGACCTAAATGTAGAATCCACAACCGCCCTCGTCACCCCTGACGAGCTGAAGAAGAAGCTGGCAATCAGCGATGCCGCAGCACAGACGGTTATGGAAGGACGCCAGGTGATCCGCGACATTCTGGATCACAAGGACAAACGTCTGCTGGTTGTAGTTGGCCCCTGCTCCATTCACGATCCGGAAGCAGCACTGGAATATGGCCGCAAGCTCAAAGCCCTGGCCGATGAGCTTAAAGACAACCTCTATCTGGTCATGCGTGTTTATTTTGAAAAGCCCCGTACCACTGTGGGCTGGAAAGGCCTGATCAACGATCCGCACATGAACGACTCTTTCGATATCGAAGAGGGTCTGCATATTGCGCGTAAACTGCTGATCGACCTGTCCGAAATGGGCCTGCCGCTGGCCACCGAAGCGCTGGATCCGATCTCCCCACAGTACATCCAGGATCTGATCAGCTGGTCGGCTATCGGCGCGCGTACAACCGAGTCCCAGACTCACCGTGAAATGTCTTCAGGCCTTTCCTGCGCCGTTGGCTTCAAGAACGGCACCGATGGCAGCCTGGACGTGGCGGTTAACGCCATGAAGTCGGTCAGCCACTCCCACAACTTCCTTGGTCTGAACAACGAAGGCCAGGTAGCGATCATCCGCACCCGCGGCAATGCTTACGGCCACGTCGTGCTGCGTGGCGGCAACGGCAAGCCGAACTACGACTCTGTCAGCGTCAAGCTGTGTGAGCAGGCACTGGATAAAGCCGGCCAGAGCAAAAACATCATGATCGACTGCAGCCACGCCAACTCCAACAAGGATCCGGCAATTCAGCCGCTGGTTGCGGAAGATGCGGCCAGCCAGATTCTCGAAGGCAACCGCTCCATCATCGGCCTGATGATCGAGAGCAACCTTGGATGGGGCGCCCAGTCCATCCCGGAACGCCTGGAAGAGCTGAAATACGGTGTTTCCGTGACCGATGCCTGCATCGACTGGAAGACCACTGAAGCCTCTCTGCGTGACCTGTCCGCCAAACTGGCCGACGCGCTGAAGAAACGCTAAGCCGCTTCCAACCCGGGAGGAGTTTCTCACTCCTCCCTTATCTTTCGCTGTCTCCTTTCTCCCCGAGGCATCTATGCAAATGGATCCTGCTCGCAATCACGGGTTGGCGCTGGCCATCACCGGTGTATTTATTCTCAGTTTTGACGCCCTGCTTATCCGTCTTGCCAATGCCGGCGGTCTTGACGTCTCATTCTGGCGCGGAGCCTTCGTGCTGATCACCACCGGCATCATCTGCTGGTTCCGTCGCCGTCATATGAGCTGGCCGGATACGCGCAGGCTCTGGCTGATGGCCTTTGCCATATCGCTGCTTTACGGCGCCAATTCGGTACTCTTTGTGCTCTCGGTGACGCACACGCATGTGGCCAATACCGTGGTGATACTGGCCAGCGCGCCACTTTTCGCGGCCGCCATCTCCTGGCTGTTTTTCCGTGAGACCACGCCAAAACGCACCCTGATATCGATAGTCTGCGCGATCTTCGGCGTGCTCGTGGTGTTTTCAGCATCGATTGGACAGCCAGGTCAGCTTGGCGACTTCCTCGCTCTGATCCTCGCCGTGGGCATGGCAACGATGCTGACCCTGCTCAGACGTGCACCCAGCCTGCCCCGCCTGCCGCTGCTGGCATCGGCAGGTCTTGTCACCCTGCTGATCAGCGCGCCCTTTGCAGCGCCATTCGAACTCAGCTCCACAAGCCTGGGCTGGCTCGCACTGATGGGGCTGGTGCAGATCCCGATCGCGTCACTGCTTATTTTCAGTGCCAGCCGTCACCTGCCGTCACCGGAAGTAAGTCTTGTTTTACTCATCGAAACGGTAATGGGGCCAGTTTGGGTCTGGTGGGTTCTTAACGAACAGCTGCCATCGCGCACACTGCTCGGAGGCGCACTAATTCTGGGGGCTATCGCGGTGAATTCAATTTTGTCGCTGCGCAGCTACCGAGCGGGAAAGTCTCGCAGGAAAGGATGTTGAGCCCAAAAACAGTTGAGATAAATTCAACAAAAGTCAAATTAACCATCATTTGTCGAAAAGCAACTTAGACTTTAGCATTACAAGTGTTCGGAAGGGGGTGTGCATCCTGTCGTTGTTGTTGGGGTACACGCGCTGATGCAAGGATTCATACTCCACACACCCTTCCGGTTTTTTGCTTTTCCTTGCGTTATCTCTAGTTAGTTATCGTACGCCGCACCTTGTAGTGCGGCATTTTTTTGCCTGCCATTTAGGCCGACAGACTCAGCGTGACCGGCTCACTTTCTTCGCCGTGTACATGCGGTCATCCGCCACTCGAATCAGTTCATCGAGCCCCTGGGCATCGGCTGGAAAAACCGCATACCCTACCGCCGCCGATATATTGACCTCTACGCCTCTGTAAACCATCGGCTCCTGCAGCGCCTCCTGAAGCTTGCCAATCACGTTCTGGGCATCCGCCGGCTTACCAACCCCCGCTTGCAGCAGCATAAACTCGTCACCACCGGTCCGCGCCACTGTGTCCGATCCCCTGATCACAGCAGACAGGCGCTGACCCACCGTTTTAAGCAGTGCATCCCCCGCAAGATGCCCGTAACGGTCATTCACAGGCTTGAATTCATTCAGGTCTATAAAATAGAGCGTAAAATTGAGCCCTGTACGATCATGCAGCGCGATCAGCTGGTTTACACGCTCCAGCATCAGACGTCGGTTCGGCAAGCCGGTCAGCGCATCGTGCATCGCCTCTCCGTGGCTGTTGTGATACAGCCGCACCAGAGCGATCAACAGAGAGACAAGCACAGCGAGAATGCCGTAGGCCAGCACACGCACTAGTCCGGTATTCATCCAGACCGGGCTCGCATTTTCAGCAGGTACGGCACCAACCACCCAGTTACCATTGGGGAATTCAATGCTCATCTGAACCAGGGGGGCATCAAATACTGCAGGATCACCGTAGAAGACCTCACCCTCAGCTCCTTTGCCATCCTTACCCCTGATCGCAATCTGATAACCATTAATAACCCTGTCCAGACCCGCTGACTTAAACAGCGCATCTGAGTCGATCACCACCGAGGCAAGCCCCCAATATTGATCCGTACCGGTGACAATGGCATCGCTGTATATCGGAGTCCGGGCTATCAACCCGTTGCCACCCTGAATCAGAGTCAGAGGCCCGGCCAGGACCATTTTACGCGCATCGATCGCCGCACTGACAGCGGGCCACTGCTGCTCATTTTTTTCGTAATCGAGACCTATCGCAGCTTCATTACCTTCCAGGGGGTACATGAACAGCAGCACATTATCTGGGGCGAGCCCTATGTTGCGTACGTATTGGCTGTTACCCACGATCTCTCGGGCCAGCGCTTTCCATTGAGGCGGTTCGATTTCAGGATGGATTGTCACGTAACTGATCAGGCCGTGACTAAGGAAGAGGACGGAATTTATCTCGCTTTCAATACGCGCGCGGAGCTGGGCGATGGTACCCAGCGCTTCTATGCGCAGTACCTGGTAGGTTCTATCGGAGACCATCCGCTGCACGGACTCCGTGATCGCTACCCCGGCACCGACGACCGCGATGATGGCCATATATGGCAAGAAGCGTCGGAGGCGCGTTATTAACAAGCTAGACTACCCCTGCACGGTCGGCTGAAGATACATACAGTGTACAGGGTGCAACGTCAGTCTCAACAAAAAAACCCGCGCAAGCGCGGGTCTGAAAAAGGTGGCTGAGCTGACAGGTACCCGACCACCCTAATCCTGCCAGCCAGCTACTATTCCAACTGTCCGGCATAAAGCTGCGATCAAAAAGTATCGCCAGGCACCCTGACCCAACCTTCCATCAGCACGCGAGCACTGCGGCTCATGATCGCCTTGGTCACGACCCATTCGCCGTCGCGCTGCTCAGCCTCGGCACCTACCCTCAGGGTTCCGGAGGGATGACCGAAGCGCACAAAGTTGCGCTCGCCGCCACCGGCCGCCAGATTCACCAGGGTTCCTGGAACAACGGCCGCCGCACTGATCGCCACCGCCGCTGTTCCCATCATCGCGTGATGCAGTTTGCCCATGGACAAAGCGCGCACGACGAGATCGATATCTTCCGCCTTGACCTGCTTGCCGCTGGAGGAAAGGTAATCGGTGGCACCATTCACAAAGGCGATCTTCGGTGTGTGCTGACGGCTTTCGGCCTCTTTCAGCTCCTTGATCAGCCCCATGCGGATAGCGCCATGGGCACGGATGGTTTCAAACCGCGCCAGCGCCGCGGGATCGGAGTTGATCGCGTCCTGCAGCTCGGTGCCGGTGTATCCGATCTCTTCAGCATTAAGGAAAATCGTCGGAATACCGGCATTGATCATGGTCGCCTTGAAGGTACCGATACCAGGGACCTCCAGGTCATCCACCAGGTTCCCGGTGGGAAACATGGAACCCTCGCCATCGGCCGGGTCCATAAACTCGATCTGCACCTCGGCCGCCGGGAAAGTGACCCCGTCCAGTTCGAAGTCGCCGGTCTCCTGAACTTCACCGTTGGTGATCGGTACGCGGGCGATGATCGTCTTCTCGATATTCGCCTGCCAGATACGTACGGTGGCCATGCCGTTTTCAGGCACGATAGACGGATCAACCAGCCCCTTGCTGATGGCGAAGGCGCCAACCGCTGCGGTCAGGTTGCCGCAGTTTCCGCTCCAGTCCACAAACGGCTTGTCGATGGAGACCTGGCCGAACAGGTAGTTCACATCGTGATCGGGGCTGTCGCTTTTCGACAGAATTACACTTTTACTGGTGCTTGAAGTCGCACCGCCCATACCGTCAATCTGCTTGCCGTAGGGGTCGGGGCTGCCGATGACGCGCAGCAACAGTGCGTCGCGGGCCGGACCCGGCACCTGGCAGGCTTGTGGCAGCTCTTCAAGACTGAAGAACACGCCCTTGCTAGTACCGCCACGAATATAGGTGGCAGGAATCTTAATCTGGGGAACGTGGCTCATGAATTACTCCAGTTCACTGAACCCGCAGGGCCAGACAGCCCCACAGGTTCGTGTTACTCAGGCTACCGCTTCCGCTTCTAGGAACTCCTTGGCGAAGCGTTGCAGCACACCACCGGCGCGGTAAGTTTCAACCTCTGCCGCAGTATCCAGTCGACAGATCACTGGCACTTCGACGCTTTCGCCACTGACACGGTGGATCACCAGCGTCAGCGTGGCGCCCGGTGCGATATCACCCTGTACGTCGTAGGTCTCGGTACCATCGATGCTGTAAGTGTGACGGGTCTCGCCTTCGCAGAACTGCAGCGGCAGCACACCCATACCGACGAGGTTGGTACGGTGGATACGCTCGAAGCCCTCAGCGACAATCGCCTCAACGCCGGCCAGGCGCACGCCCTTGGCTGCCCAGTCACGCGAGGAGCCCTGACCGTAATCGGCGCCAGCCACGATGATCAGCGGCTGCTTGCGGTTCATGTAGGCTTCGATCACTTCCCACATGCGCATCTGAGTGCCTTCCGGCTCCAGCCGAGCCAGCGAGCCCTGGATCACCTCACCGTTCTCGTCGCGGCACATTTCGTTGAACAGTTTAGGGTTCGCCAGAGTTGCGCGCTGGGCGGTCAGGTGATCGCCACGGTGGGTAGCATAGGAGTTAAAGTCCTCCTCCGGCAGCCCCATTTTGTGCAGGTATTCACCGGCAGCCGAGTTCATCATGATCGCGTTGGACGGCGACAGATGGTCGGTGGTTATGTTGTCCGGCAGCACCGCCAGTGGACGCATGCCCTTGAGCGTGCGCTCGGCAGCCAGCGCGCCTTCCCAGTATGGCGGACGGCGGATATAGGTGGACTGCGGACGCCAGTCGTAGAGCGGGCTCTTCGCTTCTTCCACCTGTCCCAGATCGAACATCGGGATGTAGACCTGGTTGAACTGCTCAGGCTTAACGTGCTCTTTGACGATCGCATCGATCTCGTCATCAGAGGGCCAGATATCCTTTAGCGTGACCGGGTTGCCGTTGGCATCGGTGCCCAGTACGTCCTTCTCGATATCAAAGCGAACAGTACCAGCGATGGCGTAGGCCACCACCAGCGGTGGAGACGCCAGGAACGCCTGTTTGGCGTACGGATGGATACGGCCATCGAAGTTACGGTTACCGGAGAGCACCGCAGTGGAGTAAAGATCGCGGTCGATGATCTCCTGCTGAATCTTCGGATCCAGTGCACCGGACATGCCGTTACAGGTGGTGCAGGCGTAGGCGACGATACCGAAGCCCAGCTTTTCCAGTTCCGGTAGCAGGCCCGCTTCTTCCAGATACAGGCGAGCTACCTTGGAACCCGGAGCGAAGGAGGATTTCACCCAGGGCTTGCGGATCAGGCCCAGCTCGTTGGCTTTCTTCGCCAAAAGACCTGCAGCGACCACGTTACGCGGGTTGGAGGTGTTGGTGCAGGAGGTGATCGCCGCAATAATCACGGCGCCGTCCGGCATCTTGCCCTCTTTCTCTTCCGCCAGTGCCTTATCCAGGTCCACGGCGATACCGCGCTCATGCAGCGCAGAGGTCGGCAGACGACGGTGCGGGTTGGACGGTCCGGCCAGCGTACGATCGACACTGGAGAGATCGAATTTCAGCACGCGCTCGTACTCAGCCCCAGTCAGATCATCCGCCCAGAGACCGGTAGTTTTGGCGTAGTTCTCAACCAGCTCCACCTGCTCCGGCTCACGACCGGTGAGTTTCAGGTAGTCGGTGGTCTGCTCGTCGATGTAGAACATCGCCGCCGTGGCACCGTATTCCGGCGTCATGTTGGAGATGGTGGCACGGTCACCGATGGTCAGGCTGGCTGCACCCTCACCGAAGAACTCCAGGTACGCACCGACCACACGCTGCTGACGCAGGAACTCGGTCAGCGCCAGCACGATATCGGTCGCAGTGATACCCGGCTGACGCTTGCCCACCAGTTCTACACCTACGATATCCGGCAGGCGCATCATGGACGGATGGCCCAGCATCACGGTCTCGGCTTCGAGGCCGCCGACGCCGATGGCGATAACACCCAGTGCATCAACGTGGGGGGTGTGGGAATCAGTACCGACACAGGTATCCGGGTAAGCGACACCATCACGCGCCTGGATCACCGGAGACATCTTCTCCAGATTGATCTGATGCATGATGCCGTTGCCGGCCGGGATCACATCCACGTTTTTGAACGCGGTCTTGGTCCAGTCGATAAAGTGGAAACGGTCTTCATTGCGGCGATCTTCGATAGCGCGGTTCTTTTCAAACGCTTCCGGATCAAAACCCGGTGCTTCTACCGCCAGCGAGTGGTCGACGATCAGCTGGGTCGGCACCACCGGGTTAACCTTGGCGGGATCACCGCCCTTCTCGGCGATGGCATCGCGCAGACCCGCCAGGTCCACCAGCGCGGTCTGACCAAGGATGTCATGGCAGACCACACGGGCCGGGTACCAGGGGAAATCGAGATCACGCTTGCGCTCGATCAGCTGCTTCAGCGCATCGGTAAGCAGCGCAGGATCACAACGGCGCACCAGCTGTTCGGCCAGCACACGAGAGGTATAGGGAAGCTTGGCGTAAGCGCCAGGCTGGATCGCATCCACAGCCTCGCGGGTGTCGAAATAGTCCAGCGCAGTGCCCGGCAGGCTCTTGCGAAATTCATTATTCATGGTGACAGGTGTCCATCGGTTCGGTTAACGAGGTCAAAAAAGCGGCCATAAAAAGGCCGCTGTCGTTATCGCATCAGGAACGTTTTTCGATCGGGATCCACTCGGCGGTTTCCGGACCGGTGTAATCCGCAGACGGACGGATGATGCGGTTATTGGCACGCTGCTCCATCACGTGGGCGGTCCAGCCTGCTACACGGGAGCAGACAAAGATCGGCGTGAACAGCTCAGTCGGTATGCCCATAAAGTGGTAGGCGGACGCATGGAAGAAATCAGCGTTACAGAACAGCTTCTTCTCGCGCCACATCACCGCCTCGACACGCTCGGAGACCGGGTAGAGAACGCTGTCGCCCACCTGCTCAGAGAGCTGCTTGGACCATTTCTTGATGATGGCGTTACGCGGGTCGGACTCGCGGTAGATCGCGTGGCCGAAGCCCATGATCTTATCCTTGCGCGCCAGCATGCCCATGATCTGTTCTTCAGCCTCTTCCGGGCTTTTCCAGCTTTCGATCATTGCCATGGCGGCTTCGTTGGCGCCACCGTGCAGCGGCCCACGCAGGGACCCGATCGCACCGGTTACACAGCTATGAATATCGGACAGGGTTGACGCACAAACGCGCGCAGTAAAGGTCGACGCATTGAACTCATGCTCTGCGTAGAGAATCAGCGATGCGTGCATCACCGACACATGCAGCGGATCCGGCTTCTTGTCGTGCAGGGTCCAGAGGAAGTGCTCGCCGATGGAGTCCGCGTCGGTCTCGGTATTGATACGCTTGCCGTGCTGAACGAAGTTGTACCAGTAGTTGATGATCGACGGGAACACCGCCAGCATGCGGTCGATCTTGTCATGCTGCTCGCTGAAGTCCTGTTCGGTCTCCAGGTTACCCAGCATGGAACAACCAGTACGCATCACATCCATCGGATGAGCGTCCGCCGGAATCTGCTCCAGCACCGTTTTCAGCGCTTCCGGCAGGCCACGCAGGCTCTTCAGCTTAGCCTTGTAGGCATCGAGCTCGGCCTGGTTCGGCAGTTTTCCGTAGAGCAGCAGATAAGCCACTTCCTCGAACTGGGCGTTATCGGCCAGTTCCTGAATGTCGTAGCCACGATAGGTCAGGCCGGCACCGGTTTTACCAACGGTACAGAGTGCCGTTTCACCGGCCGACTGGCCACGAAGACCTGCACCGCCGAGCTTTTTCGCTTCTGCCATGGTTCTCTCCTCGGTTATCTGTCGGGCGTCTGCTGCGCCCGTTGATCGCTTGTGGGGGTACACGCGCGTTTTATTTGTTTTTGCCTTCCGCAAACAGGGCGTCGAGCTTCTGTTCGAAATCGTGGTAATTCAGGAAATCGTACAGTTCCATGCGAGTCTGCATGGTGTCGACAACCGCCTTCTGATCGCCATCTTTGAGGATATGCTCGTAGACGTTCAGGGCAGCCTTGTTCGCAGCACGGAATGCGGACAGCGGGTAAAGCACCATCGTCGCACCATGGGCTGCCAGCTCTTCGGTGTTAAACAGCGGAGTCGCACCGAATTCGGTGATGTTTGCCAGCAGATGAGCGCCGCCGATACCGTTGGAGAACGCGGTGTAATCTTCCAGTGTGTGCACCGCTTCGGCGAAGATGCCGTCGGCACCCGCTTCGAGACATGCCTGGGCGCGTTCAACCGCGGCATTCAGACCTTCCTGCTGGAAGGCATCGGTACGCGCCATGACGAAGAAGTCATCGTCGGTCTTGGCGTCGACCGCTGCTTTAACACGGTCGGTCATCTCCTGCAGGGAAACGATCTCTTTATTCGGACGATGACCACAGCGCTTCTGCGCTACCTGGTCTTCGATATGTACCGCTGCCGCGCCGCCCTTGATCATCTCTTTGATAGTGCGGGCGATGTTGAAGGCTCCACCCCAACCAGTATCGATATCGACCAGCAGCGGAGTATCAACGGCGCTGGTGATGCGGCATACATCTTCCAGCACGTCATTCATGGAGGTCATACCCAGATCGGGCAGGCCGTAAGAGGCGTTAGCGACGCCGCCACCGGACAGATAGATCGCCTGGTGACCAACGCGTGAAGCCATCATTGCGTGGTAAGCATTGACAGCGCCAACGATCTGCAGCGGCTGGTTCTCAGCCAGCGCTTTACGGAAGCGCGCACCCGCAGTCAGTTTCTCAGCCATTTTTATCCCCTTGAGGTTCTGTTCCTTGAGGTTTAGTTGCGGCATTCAGTTTCTCTTCGATGTTCTGGCGTGCCGCACTGATATGGCGGCGCATCAACATCTCGGCCAGTTCGGCGTCCCGTGCCTCGATCGCATCGACGATCTGGCGGTGCTCTTTCAGTGCACGCTTGGGGCGGGAGCTGGAGATACTGAATTGATAGCGGTACATACGTACCAGGTGGTAAAGATCAGCACCGAGCAGCTCTTCGAGCTTGGCGTTTTTGCTGCCTTTGACGATGCGGTAATGGAAGTCCAGGTCGCCCTCTTTCTGGAAGTAAGCGCGTCCTTCCTGGCGGGCGATGGAGAGTTCGTGGTTATCGAGCAGCACCTTGAGGCTCTGGATCTCCTCATCGGTCATGTGCTCTGCGGCGAGGCGACAGGCCATGCCTTCGAGCGCCTCACGCACCCGGTAGATTTCGATCAGTTCGCGGGCGGTAAGCTCAACGACCCGTGCGCCGACATGAGCCTTGCGCTCGATCAGACGCCAGCCCTCAAGGCGGCGGATCGCTTCGCGCAGCGGACCACGGCTGATGCCATAGGCTTTCGCCAGACCTGGCTCACTGATTTTTTGGCCCGGTAACAGTTCGCCGGTCACTATCGCCGTAACGATCTGCTTGCAGACCCGATCGGCGATGGTGCGGCTCTCCGGATCCGTCTCCGGAGCAGTCTCGGCTGCCTTCTGTTCGTTTACGTCGATAGCCATCCCAAATCCCAGATTGTCGACAATGTTGAATTGTCGACACCTTACTCGGGGTATTTTGGGTCGTCAACCGAAGGAACTGGAAAAATTGTCAACACCAGACCAAAGTCTAGCGATAAACAGGACGTTTAGCCGATACGGGAAAAGCGCTCCAGTTCTGCATTCATAACGCGGGCGATCTGGCGCGGTTTTTGGAAAGGCAGCGAATGATCCGTGCCGGCGACGTGGAAGTAGTGCCAGTTTGGCATCCGCTCCGCCAGAGTCAGATGCAGCTGATGCATCAACTCAACGCTGTTGCCGCCGATAAAGCTGGTGACATCGCCCTGGCTGGCAAGCAGAGATTCCCGGTCGACTTCACGGATCGCCTGGGTCACGGAGTCCAGCGCATAGGCAAAGCCCTCGGGACGCTGACCCAGACGGTCGATAGTCAGCCGTTCAGTCTGTGGGGTGATTTTACGGTTTGGAGAGATCGTATCGAGGAACTCACGGATCCCCGCCTCTTTCTCGGCACCACGCAGATGCACCGCCGCTGCGGAATACTTTTCCCGCAGGGTGACGGTGGATTCCCAATCGGGACGATCCAGGCATGCAGCCTCCAGCAGGTACTGCTTGCCCACCCGATCAGGATGCTGCTGCTTATATAGAAGACTGACCAAGCCGCCCAGGGAGTAACCGCTCAAATCGAAGTTCCACCATCCGAGGTAGTCCACCAGAGCACCCAGGTCCGCAACCAGCTCCTGTACACTGAACGGGTGCTCCTTACCGTCGGGGTAGACCGTATCGCCCATGCCTCGAAGATCCGGCACCAGTATCTCGCTCCAGTGTCCCAGGAAGGACTGCAGCATCTCCCAAGTATCCCGCCCAGCAACGCCGGCACCATGCACCAGCACCAAGCGGCGCTGACCTTCAACCTCCGGGTGGCGATAAATCCTGTAGGTCAGATGCTGGTCTTGCAGATGGAGAGTATGGACCTGCTCGGTGTAGCCCTTTTTCATTACTCGGGAATCCTTGTAGCTGTATCTGTTCAGTATCTATTTAGCGAATCATTATACCTGCGCCGGCTATAGACTCGCGCCCCCTGACGACAGAGGTTAAAATCTGCGCTTTTCGCCGGGAGTGCACGTCTTGCTGTCTATCCACCCTTTGCCCTATCCGCTGGACGCCCAGGCTGCTTTTACGCGAATCCGAGATCTGGGTGATCCGGTACTGCTAGATAGCGCCCAACCGGAGTCGGACCCCCGCTTTGGCCGCTACGATATTATTGCAGCCGCGCCCGACGTCCTGGTGCGCTACACCCGCGGCCGTACCGAGGTGCGCCGCAAAGGACTCTGGAACAGCGTCGAATCCGACCCGATCAATCTGCTTAAAAGCCTTAATAGCGAGATTGCACTTGGCGAGAATTCAGGCCTGCCGTTCTGCGGCGGCCTGATCGGGCACTTCAGCTACGACCTGGGTCGCGCGTTTGAAGCGCTACCGAGCCCCGCAGAAGATGACCTGGCACTACCGGAGATGCGGGTTGGACGCTACCTCTGGGCCGTGGTTATCGATCATCAGCAGAGTACCAGCCAACTGGTCGCTCACCCCCAGGCAGACGGCCTTCAGGTTGAGGCGGTGCATAGACTGCTGCTGGCTGAAGCCGACGACCATCTATCGAAAACGACACCTTTCCACCTGGTATCGGACTTTGAAAGCAACCTGCCCCGCCCGAAATACATGGACGCCTTCAACCGTGTTCAGGACTATATCCTTGCCGGCGACTGCTACCAGATCAACCTGACCCAGCGTTTCAGCGCCCGCTGTGAGGGCGACCCCTTTCACGCTTACCGTGCTCTGCGCAAGCGCGCTACCACACCTTTCAGCGCGTACATGGAAAGCGGCAGCGACGCGATCCTGTCACTTTCGCCGGAGCGTTTTCTAAAGGTATCCGACGACGGCGAAGTGGAAACCCGCCCGATCAAGGGCACGCGGCCGCGCGGTGGCAACGAGACTGAAGACCAGGCCTTTATCGACGAGCTGAAACAGTCGGAAAAAGACCGCTCGGAAAACCTGATGATCGTCGACCTGCTGCGTAACGATCTGGGCAAGGTCTGTGAAGCCGGCAGTATCAGTGTGCCAGAGCTCTTCGCCATCGAAACCTACCCCAATGTCCACCACCTGGTCAGTGCCGTAACCGGCAAGCTGGCAGAGGGTTACACCAGCCTGGATCTCCTCAAACACTGTTTCCCTGGCGGTTCGATCACCGGCGCACCGAAGATTCGTGCCATGCAGATCATCGACGAACTTGAGCCGCATCGGCGCGGCGTCTACTGCGGTTCCATCGGTTATTTCAGCGCCGCCGGCGGCATGGATACCAGCATCTGCATACGCACCCTGCTAGTAGAAAACGGCCGCGTTTATTGCTCCGCAGGCGGGGGGATCGTGGCGGATTCAGTGGGCGACGAGGAGTATCAGGAGTCGTTCGACAAGGTGAATAACCTGCTGGAAACCTTGCAGGAGTTGAGCTGATACAGTAACGGCGCTCGCAACGAGCGCCGTTCCGACCCAAAATCTGCAATACCAATGCAGGAGTTACGCCGCCGTGCCGATTCAACCTGCCAGGGTGATGTTTACACCAAGACAGGTGATCGGGACGAAGGCCTCGCTCGTACCAAAAATCGATCGCACCGATGCAGGAGGCGCATCCCCGCGCCGATTGATCCTGGCACTGCGGCAACTTAAACCACCCTGGCTGATCACGGCGAGGCGCCCCTCCTACGGGTACGCGATCATCAAAGGCTTAGCGGACGCTCGCTGGCCTTGATGAACTCCTGCTTGAGGTCTTCATAGCCGTGAACCGCCGGAAACTGCGGAAACTCGGCAATCACATTATCCGGTGCATGGAACAGAATCCCCGCCTCGGCCTGTTTCAGCATGGTGGTATCGTTGTAGGAATCACCGGCCGCTATCACACGGTAGTTAAGCAGCTGGAAAGCCCGCACCGACTGACGCTTGGGGTCACGCTGACGCAGGGTGTAATCAGTGATTCGGCCCTCGCCGTCAACCTCAAGCTTATGACAAAGCAGCGTCGGATAACCCAGCTGCTTCATCAAGGGCGCGGCAAATTCGTAGAACGTATCGGACAGGATTACCACCTGAAACCGTTCGCGTAACCAGTCCACAAAATCCCTCGCACCCTCCAACGGCGCCAGGCGACTGATTGTGTCCTGAATCTGCGGCAACGTGAGCCCGTGCTGATCCAGTATCGACAGCCGCTGCTTCATCAGCACGTCGTAATCCGGGATATCGCGGGTCGTCGCTTTCAGTTCTTTAATACCAGTTTCTTCAGCAAACGCAATCCAGATCTCAGGGATCAGAACGCCTTCCAGGTCGAGACATGCCAGTTCCACGCTGATTTCTCCAAATCTGTCGACAGTTTGGCAAAACTCTACCGGTTAGCACCAACCCTTTCAACGCGCCAGATCAGCTGTCTTCCAGGCAACCCAGCAGCACCTCGTAATCCCTGTGAGCGCAACGCGCATACCCCAGACAGGTTTCAACGAACAGACCCGTAAAACCGGCCAGATCTTCCGCCTTATCAAGCACAGCTGTTGCGAAAGATGCGCAGCCCAACGCCATGGCTCCACGCAGATGCGAGGCCGCGAGAATCGACGCCCAGTTAGCTGCCATCTCACGCCATTCTTTACCCTTGCTCAGGGTATCGAGCGGAAAATCCGCCTTGAAAGGTGAGCGTTCCCGCACCGAAAACACCTGACCATCGAAGCTGAGCCAACCCACGTAGGGGTCGGGATTATGCGCCAGCGCCTTAAATGCAAGACCGTGACGCTCGGCTTCATGACGATATAGACTGGCGTAACCAGCCTGCTCTCTATCACTCAGTACAGCGATGACTGCCGGTGCCTGCTGAACCTTGATATCGAGGATCACATCTTCACCATCTTCGCCGCTATCGATGAGTGCGTAATAGCGGTCATTGCCCAGCGACCCTATGCCTGCGCCGGTTCTGCGTGCAACATCTTTAACCTTGAAATGCTGATGACTATGACCAGGTACTTCGTCATCGAGGCTTTCCTGATACGCCACCAAAGCCTCGACCAAGCGCGACTTGACCTCTGCCGGTAACAGCTCGAGTTTTGGATGATCAGCACTAAAGTAACGACGTCCCTCATCATCAACGGAGGTCCACTTATCAAGCATTCTGGCGCGGCTTTTTTTATCGACCAGTTTGTGCAGAAAATCACCCAGCAAACCTTCGGCACTGTCCGGCGTCGCCACCCACCCACGCAACTCGTCATCACGACTCAGGGCATCCAGATAGCTTTTAGCCAGAGCCTCAAGCGCCTTCACGATGGAGTCACGGCTTTTACCCTCTTCCTCCATCGCCAGCACCAGGCTGATGCCCAGGCGCCAGAGGTCGTACTGATAGTCGCCTACGAAGGCGTCATCGAAATCATCCAGTCCGTAGCGCACCACTTCATCATGACTGCCGTAGGCGCCAAAGTTGAGCAGATGCGCATCACCCAGCAGCCAGGTTTGCGTCTGACAGCTGCCACCGTAAAGTGAAAAGTGCCAGTCACGATAAACGTCTCGCCAGTAAAGATGGTTGCTGCCGCGAAAAAAGCTGAAAGCCGAGTCGGCCATCTTGGCGTATTTTTCCTGCCGCAATGAGGGCTCCAGACCAGCATTAAACTTCTCCAGTGCTGTTATCACCTGGCTGGCGCGATCATGGGCAAATGCTGAACTCATCCCTTCCTCCTCGAATAACGTTCAGATCCTGTTGAAAGGGAGAGTAGGCATCCTTGGCGAAGAAGTCGATCAGATGGCGGCAACACTAAATCGCCAGGCGAGAACAAGGCAACGAAGAATCGCGAGAGGCATAAAAACGAAACGAAGAACAGGAAAGCTGAGCAGCCCGAGCTCAGTGCTCAGGCAGCTCCAGATTCTCAAACAGAGCGTCGACTTCAGCACGGCTGTTGCAGGCCTGAACCTCACGTACAACGTCTGGGGTCAGATGCGGCGCGAACAGGCGGATAAAGTCGTACATGTAACCGCGCAGGAAGGTGCCGCGACGAAAACCGATTTTAGTGGTACTGGCGTCGAACAGATGACTGGCGTCGAGCGCAACCAGGTCGTCATCCACGCCCTTTTCATGCGCCATCGAAGCCACGATACCAACGCCCAGCCCCAGACGGACATAGGTTTTTATGACATCGGAATCTACCGCGGTGAAGACCACTTTCGGATCCAGCCCATGGCGGCGGAAGGCATCATCCAGCTTGGAGCGACCGGTAAAGCCGAAAACATAGGTCACGATCGGCCAGGCAGCCACATCCTCCAGCGTCAGTTTGGAAACCTGCGTTAGTGGATGATCCTTGGGCACCATCACCGAACGGTTCCAGCGATAGCAGGGCATCATGATCAGATCACTGAAATGCTGCAGCGCCTCGGTGGCGATGGCGAAATCGACAGTGCCGTCAGCGGCGAGTTCGGAAATCTGCATCGGCGTACCCTGATGCATATGCAGGGAGACGTCCGGATAGGCCTTGATGAATTCGTTGATAGCACCCGGCAAGGCATAGCGAGCCTGGGTGTGAGTAGTAGCGATCGCAAGGCTGCCCTTCTTTTCGTCACTGAATTCCTGGGCGACCTGCTTGATGCTTTCGACTTTCTGCAGTATCTCGCCAGCGACGGAAAGAATAGCCTCACCAGCCGGCGTAATACGAGTAAGGTGTTTGCCGCTGCGTGCAAATACCTCGACGCCGAGCTCATCTTCCAGAAGACGGATCTGCTTACTGATCCCGGGCTGAGAGGTATACAAACTTTGAGCCGTTGCGGATACGTTCAGATCATGGCGAGCAACTTCACAGATGTATCGCAATTGCTGAAGTTTCATACACCGGACTCCCAGGGTTCGAAGTAATCAAAAGTTAGCGTCATTATAACGCGCAAGCATAACTTTAGCAGTCCCTGGAGTTACCCCTAAACGACACCGGGGCTCAGCGAGCCCCGGTGTATGCGTCTAACTTTACGTCCACTGCTTAGTTTCAAAGCTGCTTAGCTCAAAGCTGGATCAGAGCTTAGCACTGAGCCTGCGGACCTCATCGTCGCGGGTGACCAGACGTTTCTCAAGCGCGGTGACACGAGTCTGGGTCTGAGTCAGCTCGTCGTCTTTCTCTTTAAGCTGAGTCCGCATGGTCGCTTCGCGCCGAGATGCCTCGGCAGCGTTACTCGACACACGCTGATTTAGCCGTTCGATCTCCTCGCCAAGCTCCTTAACTTTTGCTTCTAAACGCTTAGTTTTATTAGTTTCTGCAAGAAGATCAGAGTTCGCTTTCGCCAGGCTGCGATTATTACCGCCCAGCTCCTGCTTGGTATTAGCCAGCTCCTGCTCAAGCGCCGCAATCTGGCTTTTCTGGGTGTCGAGTTTCGCATCCTTACGCGCAACCTGAGTGTGCAGATCGTTATTCTCGCGACTCAGCGCCGACTCTTTGCGACCGGTTTCGTCACGCAGCTTATCCAGCTGACCGCGATAGTGGCGCACCTCAACATCCATCTTCGCCTGGATCTCAACGCTCTTGTGCTGTTCTTCACTCAAACGCTGCTCAGTACTGCGACGGTGATCGTCATACTGCTTACGTAACTGAGTCAGCTCATGCTCGAGATTAACGTTGGCCTGCTCCGCTCTTTTACGTTCGTTAGCCTCATTTTCAAGGCTGTTACGCAGGATATTGATCTCAGCTTCCAGCGATTTCGCTATCTGACGCTGCTCCTCAAGACGCACCGCCTGCTCGCGATGCCGAGATTCCAACTCCTGATAGACATCCTGGGACTGGCGTAACGCCTCTTCGTTCAGACGTCGGCTCTCTTCCTCACCGACAACATCCTTCTGCCGCACCTGAGTCATGTTGGACTTTGCTTCCTGCACCGCCTGCTGCCAGATACGCATAAAGGACTGCGTAATAGCCTCGGGCACGTCCGGCATTTTCAGGGTACTGCGCCCATTGATCTCTACCCGACCCGGTAACGCCTGCCACCAGCGTTCCAGTGCAGCACCCGCCTCATCAACAGAGAGTTCCAACTGCGCCGCTATCGCCTCAGCCTCGGGCCTGGCCCCCGACAACAACTGGTGGTCAGCAACTGAAAATATGCGTTCGAGATTCCGCTCACTCACATCTAACATCCTAATCCTGAGTTTGTTCTGCGTTTTTCAGCAAAGCCTCGAGCGACCGCTCGATCTGGGCATCCAAGGGAGCCTCAACCCTCAGCGGGGTTCCATCAGCAAGCTTAAGCTCAAGCGCCGCCGCATGCAGCATTAAGCGCCGAAATCCGTAATCGCGGAATTCCTGATTCACTTCATCGATCCCATATTTGGTATCGCCGATGATCGGGTGTCCAGTGAACAGGGTGTGTACACGAATTTGATGGGTTCTTCCTGTCTTCGGCCGGGCTTCGATCAAAGTCGCGAGGCTACCGTAGCGGCGCAGAACCTTGAAGTCGGTCAGCGACGCCTTGCCTGCCTCATCAACCTTGACAATACGCTCGCCCGATTTGAGCTCGCCTCTAAGCAGAGGTACGTCGACACGCTTGTCACGACCATTCCACTTACCCTGTACCAGCGCGTGGTAGATCTTCTGCACACGGCGTTCACGCAACACCTCATGCAGGTACCTGAGCATGGAACGCTTCTTCGCGATCATGATGCAGCCTGAAGTATCACGGTCAAGGCGATGCACCAGTTCGAGAAAACGCTGCTCCGGGCGCAGTTGCCGCAACGCCTCGATCAAGCCGAGATTAACGCCACTGCCGCCGTGAACAGCCAGTCCGGAGGGCTTGTTAATGACCATCAGGGCATCGTCTTCGTAAAGCACGGCGCTCTCAAGATGCTCCAGAAGCTGCTCGCCAACCACCGGCGCATCGCCCTTTTCCGGCAGACGCACGGGCGGAACCCGGATCAGGTCGCCCGGCTGAAGCTTGTAATCCGGCTTGGTCCGCTTCTTGTTAACGCGCACCTCGCCTTTACGCAATACGCGGTAGATCAGACTCTTCGGCGCTCCCTTTAACGCGGTGCGCAGAAAGTTATCGATCCGCTGCCCACCCTGGTCCTCGTCAACGGTAATAAATTGAACACCTTTGCCGGTGCCTGCACTCTCATTTCCCATCGTTTATCGCTATGTCGGTTCGTTGAAGCACTAGGGGTTAGCTGTTATATTCTAGCGGTGCCGCGGGCGGTTGGCTTTAGGTTTTTATAAATCCATGTCGCCGGCCCCTCATTACATAGATCGAAGCGCGGCTGCGCACGTACCGACCTGCGGCAAAAAGTGTAAAACGCGAAAGTTTAACGGTTTCGCAAGAAATCAAACCTATTTATACGCAACGCTTTCACGACCTTCGTCGATGACCGAAGGTCCAGTTGAAGGTGGAGACGCACGCTGACCCGGAACCTGCCTCTCGATCGCCACGAGCGCTCCAGACTGCAGCCACAGCCAGCAACGATAATGACAGAGGTCCGCGTTTCCTCCACCGCAGATATGCAGACATTTAAAGCAGGCAGCCGCTGATGTATGGCTGCCTGCTGTTACCGTCCCGCCGCCGTAGACGCGGGACGGGCTGTAGTCAAAAAGACTGGGCTCCACCTTTCACATGCCGGTATCGACAACGGCGTGGGGCGTTGCGTTACATTGAGAACGCATAAAAAATGAAGAGAATGCTCATCAACGCAACTCAGCCAGAAGAGTTGCGGGTAGCCCTGGTCGATGGCCAGAGACTGTTCGATCTGGATATCGAATCCGACAGCCGGGAGCAGAAAAAGGCCAACATCTATAAAGGCCGCATCACCCGCGTAGAACCCAGCCTTGAAGCCGCATTCGTCGATTACGGCGCCGAGCGCCACGGCTTCCTCCCCCTTAAAGAGATCTCCCGCGAATACTTCAGCAAGCAGCCTGAGCGTGGCCAACGTCCGAGCATCAAGGACATGGTCAAGGAAGGCACTGAGGTTATCGTTCAGGTCGACAAAGAAGAACGCGGCAATAAAGGCGCTGCACTGACCACCTTTATCAGCCTCGCCGGCCGTTACTTGGTGCTGATGCCCAACAACCCACGGGCAGGCGGAATCTCGCGCCGTATCGAGGGCGACGAACGCACCCAGCTCAAAGAAGCACTTGCAGGCGTAAACATCCCTGACCAGATGGGCGCCATCGTGCGTACCGCGGGTATCGGCCGCAGCAGCGAAGAGCTGCAGTGGGACCTGGATTACCTGATCACCGTCTGGGAAGCGATCACCAAAGAGAGCAAACGTAACGCTCCCTTCCTGATCTACCGCGAAAGCAACGTGGTTATCCGTGCCATTCGCGACTACCTGCGCTCCGATATCGGTGAAGTACTGATCGACGACCCCGTCGTCTACGACCAGGCACTGATGTTCGTGCGCCAGGTAATGCCAAGCTACGAACAGCGCATCAAGCTTTATAAAGAGCAGACTCCGCTGTTCAACCGCTTCCAGATCGAAACGCAGATCGAGACAGCCTTCGAGCGTGAAGTAAAACTACCTTCTGGCGGTTCCATCGTTATCGATCCCACCGAGGCACTGGTATCGATCGATATCAACTCCGCCCGCGCAACCCGTGGCGGTGATATCGAAGAAACAGCGCTCAACACCAACCTTGAAGCTGCGGACGAAATCGCCCGCCAGCTGCGCCTGCGCGACATCGGCGGCCTGATCGTCATCGATTTCATCGACATGACCCCGATCAAGCACCAGCGCGAGGTTGAAAACCGCCTGCGTGACGCCCTGAAACTTGATCGCGCCCGTGTACAGATGGGTCGCATCTCCCGCTTTGGCCTGCTCGAGATGTCACGTCAGCGTCTGCGCCCCTCTCTGGCGGAGTCCCGTGGCCACGTCTGCCCCCGTTGTAACGGCCAGGGCACCATCCGCGACACAGAATCTCTGGCGCTGTCTATCCTGCGTCTGATCGAAGAGGAATCTGCCAAGGACCGCACCGCGGAAATACGCGCCATTCTGCCGGTCAGCGTCGCCACCTTCCTGCTCAACGAGAAGCGTCGCGAAGTCCATGCGGTCGAGCTGCGTCACGAGGTTCAGGTCGTTATCGTTCCTAACCCGAACATGGAAACTCCGCACTACGAGGTTGTCCGCCTGCGCGACGACCACAGCGTCTCCACCACCAACGACGCCAGCTACACCCTGCAGCCGGAACCGGTTGAAGAGGAGCTTGAAAAAGCGAGCGTCCCGGTGAAGCGTGAAAAGGCAGCGGTTCAGGCCGTCGTACCGACCTCCCGCGCACCCAGCACCCAGGCAGGGGAAGACACCGCAGAGGCACCCAAGGCTGCAGTTGCACCTGCAGCGCCGGCAGCACCGAGCACTCCGTCCTTCGGCGAGCGCGTCGTTGCAACTCTGGGCCGCCTGTTTGGCAAGCGCCCACAGGAAGAAGCACCCGCCAAATCCAAGGAAGCTGAAGCCAAGCCGGTAGAAGCCAAGCCAAGCCAGTCAGATGACAGCGGCAGCAGACAGTCCCGCGATAGCAGCCGCAGCAACCGTAGCGGCAGCAACAACCGCAACCGCAACAACGATCGCCGCCGTGGCAATGACCGCCGTCGCACCCGTGATAACGACGAAGTGATCACGATCGAGCAGGAACAGGCGCTGCCAACCATCGGTGATCAGAAGGAAAGCAACGACAGCAGAGACGACAAAGAGAAGTCCGACGGCAGTCGCTCACGTCGCCGTCGTCGCAGCCGTCGTCGCAGCGACAAAAACAGCAACGATACAGCTACAGACAACCGCGACATTGAGCAGCGGAACGACGCTGACGAAGCGGACGAGCAGCAGCCGAAAGAGCAGCCTGAAGTCAAAGATGCTTCTGAGCAGCAGAAACCGGCCAAAGCTGATCGTAGCGAAGCCAGGGATAAAGATGGCGAAGAGGAAACTCGCAGCCGTCGCCGCGGCCGTCGTCGTCGCAGCAACGAAGAGCGCAGTGCCGAGCGCACACCGCTTGCTGCAGTGGAAGTGAACGCAGAGCAGGACGAAAGCGCTACTGCACCGACAGAAGCACCGGAAGCTGCCACAGAAGCCGACGAAGCCAAAAACGTTAACGAGGCGACTGGAGCAAGCACCGAGAAAAGCGTTGAGGCCGATGCCGAGAAAGCTGCGGAAGCAACTGGCGAAGAAAGCAGCCTGAAGGAAGCTAGCGACGTTGCCGAGCAGTCTGAGCCCCAGACCGCCGTGGCTGAAAGCGCAGAGCCCGAGACCGAAGCCGCATCTGAAGAAACAGAGCAGACCCAGGTCGAAGAGGTAAAAGCTCCCTCTTCCGAGCAGCACCCTGCAGAGGAACCTGCTGCAGAAGAGCCCGCATCTGAGCCCAAAGGCGAAGCTGAAGAGCCAGCTCCGGCGGCAGAGCAGAAACCTGAAGCCAGCGAGGAAAAAGCGGTTCAGTGCGACAATGTCGAAGCCACTCCAGAAGCTGCAGTAGCAGTTGATCAGCACGAAGCAGGCGAGTCTGTCGCAGCGGCATCCGAGCCCAAGCAGGAGCCAGCCTCAACCGAGGAGGTCGAAGCCGAGGTCAAAACTGAAGCTGAACCTGAAGAGCCAGTCGAAGCAACACTTAGCGAAGAACCGGTATCCGAGCCTAAACAGGGTCAGGAAACCGTCGTTGAGCCGACCCAGGAAGAAGGCGCCAGCGTAGATAACGCAAGCGAGAAGGCTGCAGCTGAAGAAGAGCCGGAAAAACCCGCTCGCCGCCGTCGCACCCAACGCGCACCCAACGACCCTCGTGAAGTGAAACGCCGTCAGCAGCAGGCTGCAGACGAGTCCAGCCAGGGCGATAACTAATCGCCCTGCGTTGCAGCGATAAAAAAGCCCGCCTTTTCAGGCGGGCTTTTTGTTAGCGGTATCCAGGGAGCCGATCCATTCGGAAGCCCCTTCCCTCATCTTAGATCAGGGATAAAACCTCGGTTCCGGCTCCAAAACCACTCCGTAGGTTTCAAGAATATCGGCCTGGATAGCGGTTGCGAGCTTTTCCAGCTGGCTACGATCCCCATCGCCTAGATTGACCAGCACAAGCGCTTGCTGATCATGCACACCGACGGAAGCCATCTTCCGCCCCTTCCAGCCACAGCGGTCGATCAACCAGCCGGCAGCGAGCTTAAAGCCTGCTATATCAGGGTAAGCAACCAGGTCAGGATAAGCCGCCTTGATTCGCTCATAGGTTGCACCATCTACCACCGGATTCTTGAAGAAGCTGCCGGCATTTCCGAGCCGCTCGGGATCCGGCAGTTTTTCACGACGTATATCGCACACCGTACGAAACACCGCTCGCGGATCCTGCTGTTCTTCGGTCGATAGCCTGGCCTGCAGCGGCGCATAGGTAGTGACAGTCGCCGCTATGCGACTGAGCAGAAAACGCACACGCAGGATAAGGTAGCGACCGCTTTCACGCTTAAAGCGGCTATCTCGATAGGCGAATTCGCACTCACAGTTATCGAGCCAATAGATGCGCTCCTGCTGCCAGTCATACACCTGAACAGCATCGATTCTGTCTTTTACCTCAACCCCGTAAGCACCGATATTCTGCACCGGCGCCGCGCCGACGCTTCCTGGTATCAGCGCTAAATTTTCGAGACCGTAAATCCCCTGTTCCAGCAAGCTTGAAACGGCGCCATGCCAGTGTTCGCCACCGCCGAGAGTGACCCTGACGGAAGCTCCCTCAAGCTCTTCAACCTCGCAGCCCCTAAGATCCATCTGAGCAACGATCCCGGGTATCCGTGCGGAAAGTACCAGGTTACTTCCGCCGCCAAGCAGTAGCAGCGGATCACCGCTGCGCTTAAGTTCGGCGTGCAGCTCAGACACCTGTTCCTGGGTTTGGATGCGAACAAAACGCTCAGCAGTCACCTCGAAGCCGAGCGTGTTCATCCCTGTCAGCGAAAACTCGCGGTGAAACTCCAGACTCAACGGAACAACTCCGCCTGAAGATGCTTGATCAACCCTTCCGAGGCAGCCTCAACCAGGTCTAAAACCTCTTCAAAGCCGCGGTCACCATCGGTGTAATACGGGTCCGGCACTTCAGCGCCAGACTGACCGGCAAAATCGAGAAAGAGACCGAGATGCCCCTCGAATTCCGCCGGGCAAACCGCACGCAGATTGGAGAGGTTCTGACTATCCATCGCCAGCACGTAGTCGTATCTGGCAAAGTCCTCAGGCTCAACAGCACGGGCACGCAACAGGGTCAGATCATAGCCCCGACGCGCTGCGACAGCGGTGCTACGCCGGTCAGGCGCCTCACCGACGTGATAGGCTGCAGTTCCTGCCGAGTCGACCTCCAGCATTGCCTGCAGCCTGGGATGCTCTGCAAGCTTGCGGCGAAACACACCTTCAGCGGTTGGCGAACGACAGATGTTTCCGAGACAGACAAAAAGTACAGCAGCGTTGCGCATCAGGACTCCAGCATCGCTCTGAGACGTTCCAGGTCTTCCGGTGTATCGACACCCGTCGGTGGCGCTTCCACCGCCTCGTCCACATGAATACCGGCTCCGTTATAGAGCGCGCGCAGCTGCTCCAGAGATTCTGTCGCCTCAATCGGCGCAGGCGGCCAGGCAACGAAGTCATTCAGCAGCTTGACCCTGTAAGCATACATCCCGATATGACGCTGCCAGTTAAACCCTTCGGGCAAACTGTCCAGCTTGCCACCCTGGTTCAGCGCCGAATCGCGCGGCCAGGGAATCGGCGCACGGCTGAAGTAGATCGCCATACCGCGGTGATCGCGGATCACCTTAACGACATTAGGGTTCAGCAGAGAAGCAACATCGGTGATCGGCTCAGATAGCGTTGCAATACTGGCTTCCGGAACCGCAGCCAGGTTATGCGCGACCTGATTAATGACCCGAGGCGGTATCAGCGGCTCATCACCCTGGACGTTAACCACGATATCGTCGGCATAAAACTCGAGTTTTTTCACCACTTCCTGCAGGCGGTCGGTACCCGAAGGGTGATCCGACGACGTCATACAGACTTCAGCACCAAAACCCTTGGCACACTCGGCGATACGCTCATCATCCGTGGCAACAACAACCCGGGTCGCCTCGCTTTCACAGGCGCGCTCATAGACATGCTGAACCATCGGCTTGCCGGCGAGCTGCGCCAGCGGTTTACCGGGGAAACGGCTGGAGGCGTAGCGGGCGGGGATAATTATCGAAAAGCTCATAGTTTCACTTCTAAGCTAAGGGTTTCACTTCTTTTCGGGAAGGCGCTCATCGGCGCCGAGGGTACGCGCCTCACTTTCAAGCATCACCGGAATATCATCGCGGATAGGATAAGCCAGCCCGCTGGTACGGCAGATCAACTCGTTGGTTTCGCGGTTCCACTCAACCGGTGCTTTCGACACCGGACATACCAGGATATCTAGCAGTTTCTGGTCCATTACGGACTCCCGTATTTCTGTTGCAGTCTGACCAGCTGCCGATCCAGCCAGTCGTCAAATTCTTCATCGAGGCGGGCGTCAACTTTCAGCGCCCACACCCCGGGTTTCACCCAGTCGCCACATTTTACGGCGTCTTTTTCCGTGAGGATAACGGGCAGCTCATCATCAAAGCTGAGCGTTTCCGCGGTGATCGCAGCATGGTCCGGCAAAGGATGCGGCAGCGGCTTAAACCCCAGACTCTCGAGCGTGTCAAAGAAACGCTTGGGGTGACCGATACCAGCCACCGCGTGAACCTGCCGCGCCCCCTGCCACTGCTCTGCATCCAGGCTTTTCCCCGTGGCCAGCTCAACCAAGGCTCCGGGTTGCAGTTCCATGCTCGACGCGCCAGGAAAGGCAAAACGCCCCTGGCCGTTCAGTATAACGCGATCCACTTCGTTCAGCCGTTCCGGCGGCTCTCTCAAAGGCCCCGCAGGCAGACAGCGGGCATTGCCCAGCCCTCGGGCAGCATCAACCACGGCAAGTTCAAGATCACGACCGAGGCGGTAGTGCTGCAGGCCGTCATCGCTGATAACGATATCCACGTCAGCCGTGTCGAGTAGCGCCCTGACCGCTGCGGGACGATCCGGATCGATCACCAGCGGCACCCCACTGCGACGAACGATCAGACAGGGCTCATCCCCGCCCTGCTCCGGCGCGGTATCTGCGTTAACAAAGAAAGGATAATGCGGTGCCTTGGTGCCATAACCGCGACTGACCACGCCAGGCCGGTAACCCCGGGCTCTGAGCTTATCGATCAAGTTCAACGTCAGTGGTGTCTTGCCACTGCCGCCGACACTGATATTGCCGACAATGATCACCGGCACCGGCGCCAGCCATTGATTTTCCGGCTGCGTCAGCCGCTGACGGCGGCGCTCTGAAAGCCTGCGATAGGCCCACTCCAGCGGAGCCAGCAGACGTAGCCAGCCGGCACCGGAGTACCAGTCGGTTTCGAGTCCCATCAGTTGGTTTCCACTTCCCGCGTGGAAATACTCAGATGAATAAAACCAAGCTGGCCCGCCACATCCATGGCAGTCACCACGGACTGGTGCGGTGTCTGCGCGTCGGCGGTAATGATAAACGGCAGCGTGCGGTCTTCGCCCGCCTCCTCCGCGATGGCGCGTTTGAGTGTCTGTGCCTGGGTGTTGACCAGCGAACGCCCGTTGACGCTGTACTGCCCCTGGGCGTTTATGACCACATCGAGGGTTTCTGTCTTAGCGACGGCCCCACCATTAGCTGCCTGGGGCAGATCCACATCGAGATGGGTTTCCTTGGTGAAGGTCGTTGAGACCATAAAAAAGATCAACAACAGAAACACCACGTCAATCAGGGGTGTTAGATTGATGTTGACCTCTTCTCGGCGCTGACGCTGAAAATGCATGGGGATCTCCTGTTATTTGAAATCCACATCACGTTCGCCATGGACTATCTCGACCAGCTTGATCGATTCCTGCTCCATGGTAAGCACCAGTGTATCTACCTTGCGTTGAAAATAACGATGCAGCACCAGCGCGGGAATCGCTACGGACAAACCGGCCGCAGTCGTAATCAGCGCCTCGGATATGCCACCCGCCAGAACGCCGGCATTACCGGTCCCCTGAATCATGATCTCAGTGAAGACCTTGATCATACCGATGACCGTTCCGAGCAGGCCCAGCAGAGGGGCTATTGCGGCGATGGTCCCCAGGCTGTTTAGAAAGCGTTCCAGCTCGTGCACCACCACAGTGGCCGCCTCCTGGATACTCTCTTTCATCACCTCGCGACCGTGAGACGAGCTATTCAATCCCGCGACAACAATCACACCCAGAGGACTTTCCTGCTTAATCGCGCGCATCCGCTCCGGTGTCATTTCACCACTGCGGACCAACTCCCACACCTGGGCAAGCAGCCCCTGCGGAATGACTCTGGTTGTTCTCAGCGCCAGCAAACGCTCCACGACTATCGCCAACGCCACTATAGAGCAGGCGATGATCGGCACCATCAGCCAGCCACCCGCTTGAATCAAATCGAACACGACTTCGTCTCCTGTACAGCCGGGGTCTTACTCTACCATAGCCTCAAGCGGCCTGAGTAGATACTTAACCCGCTGTCCAGTAACGTCTTTTTGCACTTCGCCAAACGCTTGTTTCGCATTGCTCACCGCCATGAAGCAATACAGCGCCATCAACAGCCGTATCGAGTATTTCCGCCCCACTTATCCGGACGCGCTCTACGACCTCAGCCGCCGGGTGACCGAAAGAGTTGAACGCGCCCCTGCTGAAAACCACAACCTCAGGCGCCATGCGGGTTAAAAATAACTGCGAGCTCGAGGTATCGCTGCCGTGGTGCCCTGCCACCAGCCAGGTGACGGGCCCAAGATCAGTCCTGGACACCAATGACCGCTCCCCCTGCTTACCCAGATCACCGGGAATCAACAGCGAGCAGTGTCCGTTACTGATCCTGACGACGCA
Source organism: Marinobacterium lutimaris (assembly GCF_900108065.1). Lineage (GTDB taxonomy): Bacteria > Pseudomonadota > Gammaproteobacteria > Pseudomonadales > Balneatricaceae > Marinobacterium_D > Marinobacterium_D lutimaris. The sequence continues at coordinate 1,190,115 of NZ_FNVQ01000001.1, forward strand.
TGAGAGATCGTTACTTCCCGCCCCCGTCACCTGCGCCTGAAAAGCAGCTATTTCAACGCCGCCCCAGCGCCAGTTGATCGCGGCACTGCCACATGGGCGTTGAGCAGCAATGCCGGGTACTGGTTCACCCGAGACAGTCTCCTCCACTCTCAGGTACTCAAACAGCGCCCCTGCACCGCCACTGTGGTCGTTGTCGCCATGACTCAGCACCAAAAGCTCCAGGTCGGTTAACGCCCTGGACTTTAAATCCGGCACGATGGCATAGGCGAAAGCACTTCCTCCATCGAGGTATCCCGGACCGGTATCGTAGAGCAGCCTCGCCTCACTGGTTTCCACAAGCACTGCGAGCCCCTGCCCCACATCGTAGATAGTTACATCAAACTCACCGGGGCCGGGGCGCGCTGGCTTGGATAGAAGCAAAGGAAACAGCAGCATGAGCGCAGGCCAGCGCCAACGCAGTGGAACGGGCTGAAGCCACCAGAGCGCTGCAACGGTTGCCAGCACCACCGCAATAGATGCAGGCGCAGGCAGTGCCATGTACAGCCCCAGCAGATCCCGCCCCGCAGCAAGCCCCCACCAGAATTGATCGATCAGAAAACTCATCAACAGGGTCAGCGTCTCGCTGCCTGTTGTCAGCGCAAGCGGCAGTAGTAGCGGCAACGCCATCACCAGCAACGATATCAACGGCACCGCCAGCAGATTGGCAACGGGAGCCAGAAAACCCAATTGGTAAAAAAGCGCAGCGGTAACTGGCAGCATGCCAATAAAAAGCGTCCCCTGAAGCCGCCACCAGGCGAAGACGAAGCCGTTCCTGGCTCGCCTCTGAGCCAGTATCCAGAGCAACAGGGCGACAGCACCAAAAGAGAGCCAGGCACCCGGCTCTGTAACCGCAAGAGGCTGAACAACGGTGACCAGAATCAACGCGAAACGCCAGCGCACCCAACCGCTGACCGGCGTCAACGTCCACTCCCCGGCAAGGAATATCAGCACCATGATCAGCGAGCGCTGCACCGGGATCGCCATGCCAGATAGAAGCGCGTAGCCGAACGCGAAAGCCGCCGCCAGTATCAACCCTGCACGGCGCACCTGTAGCGATGACACGCCAGCCCCCAACAAGAGGTATCCCACAAGACGGGAGAGCAGCATCCCCACGCCAGCAATAACCGCGATATGCAACCCGCTGACCACCATCAGGTGGGCGGTCCCGGTCTCACTGATCAGGCGCCACTGATCATCTCTCAACCCTGACCTGTCGCCCAGCACGAGCGCATGCAGGGTTGCAGAGGTAACCGGCGAAAAAGCTTCATCCATCTGGTGACTGAGGTACTGCCGGAAAGAAAGCAAGCCGGGAGGCGCGTCGGCGTGCCCACGAAGATCGCGTATGTATCCACGCGCATCGACAGCCTGCACCAGATTACGCTTCTCTGTATCGAATGCCCTGGGGTTGCTGAGCCCGCGCGGAGGGAAGAGGCGCACAACAGCCTCGATACGGTCCCCGGCCTGTAACACAGGAGCCACATCATAGTAGGATAGTTTCAGCCGCCGCAGCTGGGTTAGCGCAACTTCCTGGCTATCGATGCTGTCTATTTTTAGAACGAAACTCTGTCTTCTGCTCGACGTAGCGGGAATGGATATCAGAGTTCCGCTTAGGAATACGTCGCTACGGGCGTGCTGATCAGGCAACCGATGACTAAGCTGCCAGGCACCCCAGATAGACGCCAACAATACGCCGGCAATAAACAGGAAAGCCTGACGGCGAGCGGCTTTGAAGAGAGAAGCCGATGCACCCGCAAGCAGTAACAGCCAGACTTTTCCCAGGCCGGGTAACATGGCCACGGAGAGCAGACCAGCAAGATAAGCGATCATCCTTGATCTCAAATTGTTGGCTTAAGAGGTCACACTCGGCATAATGCCCGCACAGATGTGAGTTAACACGTTAATATGCCGCGCAAAATCTTCAAGAAGTACATGCCGGACCAGCACAAGCTGCGTGCCCACCCCTCCCTGCGCTGGCTAGGGGAACACCTGCATGATCCAAACCTATGGCACCTGACCCGCAAATCGGTTTCTCGGGCTTTCCTGGTCGGCGTGTTTTGTGCGTTTCTGCCAATCCCTGGGCAGATGCTGGTGGCTGCGGTACTGGCACTCTTCATGGCCAGCAACCTGGCTATATCAATCGGCCTTGTCTGGCTGACCAACCCGATTACCATACCGCCGATCTTCTATTTCACTTACCGGATCGGCGCCTGGCTGCTGGACAGCCATATCCGCAAGGACATCAGCTTCCATTGGGACCTGGCCACCATTCAGTCTGAGATAGCCGCCATCTGGTGGCCTCTTCTACTGGGCTCACTGCTGACAGGCATACTGCTGTCGCTACTCAGTTATGTGGCCGTGCACTGGTTCTGGATCTGGCACGTCAACCGCAGCTGGCGCAAACGCAAGCAGATTCGCGCCACCCGCAGCGCTGATCAGAACGATTGATCAGCAGTCCTGATTAACCACTCTGATCAACACGTCTATTCAAGGCAGGTGCTAATCAAATAACCAGGGCTGCAGCCGGCCATCCACAATCTCGACCGCCCGATCCATCCGGCGTGCCAGTGCAAGATCATGGGTCACGGTAACAAAGGCGGTGCCGGATTCACGGTTCAACTGATCCAGGCAGTTTTCCACCTCCTGCGCGGTATGGCGATCCAGGTTGCCGGTGGGCTCATCCATCAAGACACAGGCCGGCTTGCAGACCAGCGCCCTGGCGATCGCCACACGCTGACGCTCACCACCACTGAGCTTACCGGGCTTATGCTTCAACCTGTGCCCCATACCCACCTGCTCGAGAAGCTCCTCAGCTGCTTTACGCGCCTCTGCGACGGAGTGACGCCCTAACACCAGCGGCATCGCCACATTTTCCAGCGCCGAGAACTCATTCAGCAGGTGATGAAACTGGTAGACGAAACCCAGGTGACGGTTACGTATCGCCGAACGCCTGACCTCACTGACCTGATAGAGTGCCTCGCCGGCCACGGAGACATCACCGCTATCCGGTTTATCAAGCCCGCCGAGAATATTCAGCAGTGTACTTTTACCACTACCGGAAGCGCCGATAATCGCCACTCTCTCGCCGCTGTTCACGCTGAAACTGACATCGTCGATAACGATCATCTCGTTGCCGGCTTCGTTGTAGCTGCGCCGAACGCCGGACGCCTTAAGAACCTCACTCATAACGCAGAGCCTCCGCCGGTTGAGTACGTGATGCCCGCCAGGCGGGATAAATAGTCGCCAGGAAGCTGATACCCAGCGCGGTGCTGGTGATCAGACTAACATCAGCCCACTGCAGCTGAGATGGCAGATAACTGATGAAATAGACATCGGCAGAGAGGAACTGAATACCGAAGGTTTGCTCAATCCAGGCCACCAGATCGGTGACGCTCAACGCCAATACTATCCCGAGCAAGGTACCGAGCAGGGTTCCTATGACTCCAATCACCACGCCTTGGACAATAAAAATCCGCAGGATGACCGAAGGCGTCGCACCCATGGTGCGCAGGATGGCGATATCGGCACGTTTATCGGTAACCACCATCACCAGCGTGGAAACGATGTTAAATGCTGCCACAAAGACAATCAGGAACAGCAGCAGGCCGATCATCCGCTTTTCGAGCTGGATCGCCTGAAACAGGTTACCGTGGGTGCGGGTCCAGTCACTGTAACTGAGCATACGGTCCTGGTTGCGGGCCATTTCACGCACCAGAGCCGGCGCCTGGAACAGATCTTCAAAGTGGAGCTGAACACCATCCACCGCTCCCTGGGACATCCGCTTCAGGCGCGCCGCATCGTCGATATTGATATAAGCGAGATTGGCGTCGAGCTGGGCTCCCACCGAGAAGATACCGCTGACGGTAAAACGCTTCAGTCGTGGCGTAATTCCGGCCACGCTGACAGATGCCTCCGGCAGCACCAGCGTCACCTTATCGCCAACACTGGCACCGATGTAGCGTGCCAGCAGCTCACCCAACACGATGCGGTACTCGCCGGCTTCCAGATCGTTCAGCGTACCGTGCTCCATATGCTGGCCGATAATGGAAACCTGGTCCTCAAAGGCGGGATCGACACCATTGACCATCACGCCCTGCACTCTTCCGGCGTGGGTCAGCATACCCTGCGCCTGAATATAGGGAGCCACACCCTGTAGCCCCGAGGTACCCTCGATCTCACCGGCCAGGGAGCGCCAGTCTTTAAGCTCGTCGCCGTAGGCGCTCAGGGTCGCATGTGGAACCATCCCGAGAATACGTTGCTTGAGCTCACGGTCGAAACCGTTCATGACCGAGAGCACCAGAATCAGAGCAGCCACACCCAGCATCAGGCCGAGCATCGACACCAGTGAAATGAAGGAGATGAAGTGATTGCCGCGTTTTGCCGCGGTGTAACGTAGACCCACAAAGAGCGAGAGGGGTTTAAACATCGCGTAATCTTGTCCCTGTTAACGGCTAACAGCCGCACTACATATTTGTTTATACTCGCAGGAGACGTATCCGACACTTAAAGGAGCCAGACGTGGACCAGGAACGCCGCCAGTTTTATCGCATTGACCAACCGGTCGTGATTGACTTCAAGGTCGTCTCTCGCGAAGAGGTCGCTGACTCTTCCCGGCCCTATCAATTCAATGTGTCGCCCTACTTCCTGCTGCAGAGCCAGCTGGCGGAGATCGATTCCGAGTCTCAGCACCTGATCTACAAGATCGGAGAGTCTACCCCACATCTAGCCACGTATCTGCAACAACTGAACAAAAAGCTCGACCTGATCGCCAGCACCATCGCCGGCAGCGACCTTAACCTTGAGGCCAGTCAACCCCAGACCATTAACCTCAGTGAGGGCGGCCTGTCGTTCGCCACCCATGAGCCGATCCCACTTGAAAGTTACCTGGCCCTGAAGCTGGTGTTTCCTGACAACGGACTGGGACTGCTGCTTTATGCAGAGGTTCAACGCTGCAGCGCAATAGACGAGGGCTACGAACTTGGCGTCTCCTTTATGAAGATGCCGGAAAGCTGCCGTACCCTGCTGGCAAGGCTGATTCTTGAAGCCCAGGCCAAAGAGCGACAGAGACATTCAGAATGAGTCACCCGGAAAAGCGTCAGAAGTTTCTGCACCACCTCGGTGTCGGTGCCGGTTTTGTCGGACTGGTCGCCTGGTTTTTCGCAGGCAGACAGCTCGGTATTCTCGACTGGGCAGGATCGCTGGCCCCTGAGGGATACGGCGGCGCGGCCTTGATGCTCGGCATCATGATCATGATGACTCCGGCCTTCGCCTTATGGACAGTGTTCAACCGCTGGCTCGAACGCAAACTGTCGATCACCGGTCGCTATATGGAAGACGACGTCTACCTGCCACCTAAAGAGCGCTGATCGACCTCACTCCTGCAGCCAACCAAGACCATAAACCTTTGCTATAGACCGCCTATGAGTTAGCATTAACGATATTTATTATCATTCGTATTACTAATAATAATCATGCACTCAGAAAACCCGGCAGGCGCTCATGTCTTCGTTGTCGAAGACGACCCCACCCTCAGCAGCCAGATAACCGAGCTGCTGCAGGCCAAGGGCTTTACCACGCAACAGTCCCAGGATGGCGAGGAAGCCCTGCTTGTCGCCCTCAAGACGCGCTTCGACCTTATCCTCCTTGATGTATTACTCCCCTCCTGCGACGGCTTCTCACTCCTCCAGCGTTTGCGGGAAAAGTGCCAGACACCAGTGATGATGCTTACTGCCTGCGGCGCCGAGGAGGAACGCATTCGCGGTTTCAACAAGGGTGCCGACGACTACCTGCCCAAGCCTTTCAACTCCACCGAGCTGCTGTTACGCATCAACGCTCTGCTACGCCGCTCAATGGGGAAAGCCTCGCAGCAGGAACAGTTCCAGTTGAGCCTCAACGGCCTGACGATGCAGCGCCAGCAGCAACTCGTGCACTATGAAGGCCAGCCGATACAACTGACCCCGATTCAGTTCAAGCTGCTCTGGATACTGGCCCGCCATCCTGGCGAGACACTGAGTAAGCCCTATCTGTATCAGGTCGTTCTGGAGCGTGAATACAGCAGGCACGATCGCAGTCTTGATATGCACCTCAGCCGTGTCAGGCGCCGGCTGGTCGAGGCGGGTATGACCGCAGACCGGCTGCAAACCATGCATGGCACCGGGTATTCACTGACATGAGGCGGCGACTGTTCTGGAAACTCTGCGCCACCGTCGCGGCAGGGACGGTGCTACTTTTTTGGGCCATCAACCACCTGGCTTCACACACCGAGCAGCGTATGAGTTTTATCGCTGACGAGCACCAGCGCAGCCTGGTCGCTTACGGACGCAAAGCGGAATCGCTTTATCTCAGTGGCGATGAAGTGGCGCTGGCCGACTGGCTCAGAGAGCTGCAGACGCAGGAGGATACCTGGGCAGCGGTGGTGCAATCGCAGCTCACGCCCATCGCCGGCAGCCGCCTGTCGCAACAGTTCCTGGAAGGCTTTCGGCTGGGTCGCCACGTGGAATGGAAAATACACCTCTACTTCACCGAAAACCCTATCATGGATGTCACCTTCGCCGACGGCCATACCCACTTCCTGATCCGGCTACCGCAGCGGATGAGACCCGGGTCTATGCAACCCTACATCGGCCCGCTGCTGAAAGTGCTCCTGCCGCTTTCGCTGCTTATACTGCTGAGCGTCGTTTTATACCGTCATGTCATGGGACCATTGCGCCGACTGGAACGCGCCACACGCCAGTTCAGCGAAGGGCTATACGATGTGCGTGTTGCCAACGATCTGGGAAACCGGCGCGACGAGCTGACAGGGCTTGCCGAATCTTTTGATCACATGGCCGAGCGTACAGGCAGCCTGATCCGCAGCCAGCGCCACCTTATCGCCGATCTATCCCACGAACTGCGCACTCCCCTGACCCGCATCGACATGGCGCTCAGTCTGAGCAACCACTCAAACCAGCAGGAAATTCTCGACCGCATCAAAAGAGACAGTGCACAAATGCGCGCACTGGTGGAAGACAGCCTCACCCTGGCCTGGCTGGAAAACGAACGTCCCCAGCTAGACCCGGAAGACCTTGACCTGACGGATCTGATCGACAGCATTCTGGATGATGCCCGGTTCGAGTTTCCGCACCATCAGATCACAGCGTGTCTGCCCGATCACGCCCGTTTATGCGGGAGCAGCCAACGCCTCCTGGGGCAGGCGCTGGAGAACATAGTCCGCAACGCACTGCATTACACCCCTCCCGGCGGACAAGTTAGTGTCACGCTAACCCGACAGGACGAGGAGTACCGTATCCAGATCAGCGACCAGGGGCCTGGGGTTCCTGAGGCGGAACTCAGATCGATCTTTCGGCCTTTCTACCGTGTCGACCGCGCCCGCCACAATGAACCGCGCGGTTATGGACTTGGGCTCGCCCTCGCACTCAGGCAGGTGGAAGCGGTATCAGGTTCGCTAAGGGCGTTTAACCTAGCTGAGGGCGGCCTTTGTATGGAAATTCGCCTGCCCTGCAACTCCGGTAACCTGGAGGCTCCCGCCACGGAACCTCAAGCCGTGTAACAATTGTAAAAGTTCTTTTATTCATCACTCTCCAAGATAAGAATACGAACATATTGCATTTGCGAATCAGTATCATCTGGAGAGTATGAGAGTGGAAAAGCGACTATCCCTGCCCCTGCGTCCCTGCCTGCTGGCTATCGCGGTATCCGGAGTCCTCGCCAGCCAGGCTGCGCTGGCGGACGAGCGGCCCGTTGTGCTGCAGCAGATCGATATCACCGGCAGCAAACCCTTAGCCGAGACCGGCCATGTTGATTCCCAACAGCTGGATCAGATCCAGGCTAACGACCTGGAAGACGTTTTTCGCCAGCAGCCGGAGGTTTCCGTCGGTGGTTCGGTCGGCGTAGCCCAGAAGGTCTACGTTCGCGGCCTGCAGGATAGTCTGCTCAACGTGAGCATCGATGGCGCTACTCAGGGCGGCTCCCAGTATCATCACAGCGGCCGCCTTTCCATCGAGCCGGATCTCATCAAGGCTGTGGAAGTAGACGCAGGGACCGGCGATGCCACCTCTGGCCCCGGCTCTCTCGGCGGCGCTATTCGGTTCATCACCAAGGATCCCGAAGATCTGTTACAGGGCGATGAGCGTATTGGCGCGCTGATCAAAGGCAGCTACTACAGCAACGGCGATGTCGGCAAACTGAGTACCAGCCTTTACGGTCGCCTGGGTGAAGACTGGAGTGGTCTGGTGTCTCTGAGCGCCAGCGATCAGGATCAATTTGAGGATGGTAACGGCGATGACGTCGCCGGCACCGAATCGGAGCAACAACTGGGCTTTGCCAAGCTGGTGGGTCATATCGGCGATAGCCAGACCCTGAGATTCAGCTTCGAGAACCGCACCGATGAAGGCGAGCGCCCCCAGCGCCCACAATGGATTGTCAGCGATTGGAACCCGGCTTACCCGATGGAGACCGAGCGTGAAACCCTCACCTTCGGCTACAACATCAATCCGCTCGGTAATCAGTTCGTTGATGCAGACCTCAGCATTTACAACACAGAAACGGAGCTGCAGCAGGATGGCCGCTGGGGGCTCTACTTCGGTACCACCGAAAGTACAGGTTTCGATCTTCGCAATACCAGCGTCCTCGGCAACCACTCCCTGACCTACGGTATCGACTACCGCGAAGACAAGGTGTATCTGGGTCCTGAGGGCGACACTAGACTCGATCAGGAGGATGGAGAGGTCCGCGGTATCTATCTGCAGGATCGCTGGCAAATCATCGAACCGCTGACACTCAGCGCCGGCCTGCGCCACGACCGCTACGAGCTTGACGACAAGGCCGACCAGTCCTTCGAGGAATCCGGCACCAGCCCGAACCTTGGCCTGGAATACGCCTTCAACAACGGGCTGACACTGTTCGCGCGTCACGCTCAGGCGTTCCGCGGCCCCGAGACCCAGGAAGCGTTCCGGCTGGATGTTTACAGCAACGACCCGAACCTAAAAGCAGAAGAAGCAGTTAACAATGAGATCGGGTTCGATTACACCCAGGATGGCTTCTTCATCAGCGGCAAGGTGTATCAGAGCCGCATCGACGATGCCATCGCCGCCGCGGCCGGTCGCCTCTACACCAATGTGGGCGATGTGGATTCCGACGGTTACCTGATCACCCTGGGCCATCAGTGGCAGCAGCTAAGCGCCAGCCTGAGCTTCCACCACAATGATGCCGAGATCGACGGCATGAAACTAAACGCCTACGACCACGGCGGCCTGGGGAACTCCATCGGCGATACCCTCACAGCCAACCTCGACTATCGTGCCAGCGACGCCTGGCGCATGGGCTGGAACGCCCGGTTCGTCAAAGGGATCGATGATATCGAAACCTCTGCCGGCGAGATCGACAAGCCGGGCTACGGCGTCCACGACCTTTACGTTGAGTGGCTGCCCACCGGGCACGACAGGCTGAAGGTCAATCTGGCCGTCATGAACCTGTTCGACAAACAGTATATCGACCACGCCAGTAACGGCAGTTTCGATCATATCCCGGGATGGGAAGGTGTCGTAGGCATGCCTGAAAGCGGTCGCGACATCCGCCTTTCTTTGGCCGCGCGTTTCTAAACGCTGCTTCTCTTGTGAGCCTGCGGCCCTTTGGCACCAGGCTCTTTTTCAGTTTGGCCACCGGATTCATTCAATGTTTAGCTCAATCACCCTGCCTGACCTGAAGCGGCTGGGACTTGGCCTGCTGGCAGGCCTCGCCTGGCTTTGCCCGGGTCACTCTCAGGCCCAGACCGTCACCGACCTGGCTGGACGCCAGGTTGAAGTGCCTGCAGAGGTCCAGCGGATCATCCTCGGCGAAAGCCGCTATATCCCGGCCTTAGCGATCCTGGAACCAGAGCAGCCTCTGGCGCGCATCGTCGGAATGCTGCCCGATTTAAGGCTCGCAGATCCGGGCAGCTACGCTCAGTATCAGAAGCTCTATCCCGAAATTGATCAGATACCAGAGATTGGACGCACCTCCAAAGACTCCTTCAGCCTGGAACAGACGCTGACGCTGGATGCCGACCTCGCCCTGTTTGGGCTGGAGGGACACGGCCCCTCTTCTCATGATGCACGACTGATCAATCAGCTGGAGCAGGCTGGTGTCACCGTGCTGTTTCTGGACTTCCGTCAGGATCCGATCCGCAACACGCCTGTCAGTATGCAACTGCTTGGCGAGGTGCTGGGGCGCACTTCAGAGGCCGCCGCCTTTACCGGCTTTTATCGGCAGCAACTGAACGAGGTCGACCGTCGCCTTGCGCAGCTGAGCCCAGAGCTGACGCCACCCACGGTTTTTCTGCACAGCAGGGTGGGCCGCCAGGACCAATGCTGCGAGACCATGGTCAGGGGTATGCTCGGCCATTTTATCGATTATCTGGGCGCCACCAATATCGCCGCAGATAGCGTACCCGGCGTCAGCGGCGTGCTTAACCTGGAGTACCTGCTGGTCAATCAGCCGGATGTCTATATCGCAACCGCCATTGGATCACCGGATACCCTGGTTGACGATCCCCAATATATTGCGCTGGGTGCGGGTATCGATGCCGATACGGCCCGCTCCAGCTTTCAGCATGTACTCTCCCAGCCGGGACTGGCGCAGCTGAACGCGGTGGAGACCGGCCGCGCCTTCGCGGTCTGGCATCACTTTTATAACTCCCCATTCAATATCGCGGCGCTGCAGGCCTTTGCCCAATGGCTCTACCCGGAGACCTTCGCCGATCTTAAGCCAGAGCAGACGCTGGCGACGCTTTATCAGCGCTTTCAGCCGGTCGGGCTGGAAGGCGCCTACTGGACGGGGGTGAAGTAAATGGCCGTCAACAGTACTGTTCCCACTACCGACGCCAGCGATACACAGACACTGGCGCAGCACTATCGGCGCTTTATCGGCTGGCGACTGGCAGCACTTCTGCTGCTGGCTTTCGCGCTGGCGATCTCACTGCTCTGTGATATCGCTACGGGGCCGGCGTCGCTCACTCCCAACCAGGTGCTGCAGGGGTTGATCTATCCGGAAGAACTGGATGCCGCGACTCGGGTGATTATCTGGGAAGTGCGCCTGCCTTACGCGTTGATGGCACTTGTGGTCGGTGCCGCTCTCGGGTTGGCGGGCGCTGAGATGCAAACAGTGCTCAACAATCCATTAGCCAGCCCTTTTACCCTCGGCGTTGGCGCCGCCGCGACCCTGGGAGCATCGCTGGTCATCGTTTTCCCGGTGGGCCTGTTTGGCCTCAGCACCGCCGTCATGCTACCGCTTTCAGCCTTTGTTTTCGCCACCGCTGCGTCGGGCCTGATTTTATTGCTGTCGCGTTTTTTCGGCGCCGGGGTGCATACCGTAGTACTGTTCGGGATCGCGCTGCTCTTCGGTCTCAACGCACTGGTGGGCCTGCTTCAGTTCATCGCCGATTACGATGCCCTGCAGCAGATCGTGTTCTGGACCATGGGCAGCCTTGCCCGCGCCAGCATCGACAAGGTCCTGGTCGTCGCACTGGTCTTATTCTGCTGCCTGCCCTTTTCCATGGCTCAGTCCTGGTCGCTGACCGCTCTGCGCAGCGGAGAGGATCAGGCTCGCAGCCTGGGCATCCGGGTTGAACGGTTACGCCTGATAGTACTGGTGCGCGTAAGCCTGCTGACCGCCGTGGCGCTTTCGTTCGTGGGGGAAATCGGTTTTATCGGCCTGGTCGGCCCCCATATAGCACGTTTACTGCTGGGCGAAGACCATCGCTTCTTCCTGCCGGGCAGCGCCCTCGCCGGCGCCCTGCTGTTGTCGCTGTCCTCGATCGCCAGCAAGCTACTGGTGCCGGGTATCCTGCTGCCGGTGGGCATCGTCACCGCACTGGTGGGTATCCCGCTGTTTCTCGCCCTGATCATCACGCGTGGACGGGAGCTCTGATATGTCACTCTGGATACGTGAATTAACGGCCGGCTATCGTCATCGCACCGTATTGGAAAGGATAGCTCTGCAGCCGTTCCCCGAGGGTAGCCTGATCGGCGTCATCGGCCGCAATGGCGCGGGCAAATCCACCCTGCTCAAGTCTCTGGCCGGGTTACAGCCCTATCGGGGCGAGGTCCTGTTCGACAATCAGCCGATCAACCTGAAAAACCGGGGGACGTTGGCGAGCCAGCTGGGTTACCTGCCGCAAAGCCTGCCTCAACCCACCTCGTTGATCGCCTACGAAACCGTGTTCAGCGCCAGCCGGGCGGTGATCAACAGTTTTGATCGTGCAAAGCTCGAAGCGGCCATAGAGCAAGTCTTCGCCACCCTGGGTATCCGTGATCTGGCGCTGCGCAAACTCAGCGAACTCTCCGGCGGACAGCGCCAGATGATCGGCCTGGCCCAGGTACTGGTGCGCTCACCTCGCCTGCTGCTTCTGGATGAGCCCACCAGCGCATTGGACCTTCACTGGCAGCTTAACGTGCTCAACTCTGTCCGTGATGTCACCCGCGAGCAGGGAGCCACCGCCATGGTCGCTATACACGATATCAACCTGGCGCTTCGCTTCTGCGACCAGCTACTCGTGCTGGGCCAGGGCGGCGTACTGGCTCAGGGGCCTGCACAGGAGGTTCTGACACCGCAGGTACTGCGCGAGGCCTACGGCATCGAAGGGAGAATCGAACGCTGCTCCAACGGCACACCCATCGTGCTGTGCGACCGCGCCATCGATCACTGAAATTCAAGCCTAAGGCCTCGGGCCTCATAGGGGCCCGAACTTCTGCGGGCGTGAGGGTAACGTGTGATTCAGTGATTGGCGTAACAGGTGCAAAGCCCTAAGACTTGTGTGTTTTTGAAGGGTATAAAAACGTCTGGGAGCAGTGCTATCACCGTGCCGACCCGGGCAGTAATGAATCTCATTGAGTACTGCTCGAATACTCCCCTATTACTGAGCAGCATCAATACCTAAAAGTCGGACGGTAACTGATGAACAGGAGCTGACGTTAGGCCGACAGTCCCAGATGACTGCGGACGGCACATAGCGGACATGTCAACTTTTTGGGTTTGCTTTAAGATTTCCGGCAAATGGTCGATCAGGCCCATCCAAAGGAAGAATCAAAGTCAAATCAGAAAGGACAGTTTTACTGAAAGTGCTATCTAGGGCTACAGTGGCCAGGCACTCAATTACACCGGAATTCTTAAAGTTCACCCGAATCGCTAAGAATTGAAGCCATCAAATAACATCTTGACCTGTTGGCGTAGCCAAATGTTTGCGGGATCACGGTGATAACGTGGGTGCCAGTACTGTCTCAAAGGAAAAGTAGGCAACTCTATCGGGGGATCAAGCATTTTTACCATGTTGACTCGACTAAAGACCTTCCCGAGTTGAAGCGGTACTGTCGTTATAAAGTCTAGGTTGCCTTCTAGTATCATCGGCAACACTACGAAATGTGGGGTCGTCACTTGGATATCGCGCTTTAAGCCCATTTCTTCTACAACGGAATCGTAAGGGGTCGACTTATCTGAAAGCATCACGCACACGTGTTTCATATCCAGATATTTTTCTAAGTTTAGATCCCGGTCTGTTAGCGTAGAATGTGGGCTAACCAGACATGTAAAAGAGTGGTGAAATAGTTCCTGCTGAAAGACACCTTGAGATATGACATAACTTGTACCCAGTGCTAAATCAATTTCCCCATTTTCCAGTTTTTCTGGAATTTTTTCAGTTGGCACTTGTATCGTTTTTATCCGGCAGCCCGGTGCCTTTTCTTGCAGATGTTTTATAAGTTTTGGAAGAAATACAACCTCACCCATATCTGACATAAATATACTAAAAACCCGGTTTGCCTTTATCGGGTCAAAAACAGCTTCTGTGGTCAAACTTCCTCTTACCAAGTGAAGCACATCTTCAACTGAGCGAGCCAAGTGTTCCGCGTAGGGAGTAGGTTTCATGCCATCCCCTACTCTTACGAAAAGATCATCATTATAGAAGTCACGTAATCGCCTAAGGGCGTGACTCATTGCACTTTGCGACAGTCCCAGCGACTCAGCTGCTCGTGTCACATTTTGCTCACGCAGCAGGGCGTCGAACGGCAGAAGGAGGTTCAGATCTAGCTTTTTATTATGAACAGCATGCATAGTATCTATTCCCGAGAACTTATTTTCGTTATTTGATTCATAGTTTAGCCTTAAATCTACCGTTTAAGACAGCGGCCTATCGATAAAAAACCTATAAAAATAATAGGACTATCTTATGTTTATCAAAAACTGCTGGTATGTAGCTGGCTGGTCAAGCGAGGTCTCTAGCTCAAGCCCCCTTTCTCGTACACTTCTTAGCACCCCTGTTGTGTTTTGGAGGGATTCTTCAAATAATGTCGTCGCCTTCGAAGACATGTGTTGCCATCGAGGCGCCCCTCTTTCAAAAGGTCGTATCGAAGAAGACAGCTTGCGCTGCATGTACCACGGCTTGTTATTCGACAAAAACGGGACCTGCATCGAAATCCCGGGACAGGATCGGATACCTCCTAAAACCAAGGTGAGAAAATTCCCTATTGTAGAAAAACATAAGTGGATTTGGATCTGGATGGGAGACGAGGAAAAAGCGGATCCTGAAAAAATCCCTGCTACGCCTTGGCTTGATCATCCGGACTGGAGAAGCCGGGAAGGTTATACCCACTACGACACTAATTACCTTTTGATTACAGACAACCTCCTAGATCTTGCTCATATTCCATATGTTCATGCGGATACTTTGGGTGGTGATGAAGCTTATGCAGCATGCACTCCTGAGATCACACGTTTGGAAAACGGGGTGAGAATTACAAGATGGGGCGAAGGCATAAAGCCAGCACCTTTTCTAAAAGGAGTCAAAGATTTTTCTGGCCTGGTCGATCGATGGAATATATACGACTTTACTCTGCCAGCAATTTTCCTTATGGACTCAGGAATGCAACCGACCGGTCATGGGGCCAAAGAAGGTAATAGATACGCCGCTGCGGAGTTTAGAAGCACTCAAGCACTTACGCCAGAAACTGAAGAATCAACACATTACTTCTTCGCTCAGCCACACAATTTTGCAATTGATCGTCCAGATGTTACTGATGCTATTCATCAAAGCGTAATAAAAGCCTTTGAAGAGGATCGTGACATGATTCAGGCTCAAAACGATTTTCTAAAAATGAATACTGATTTTGAGATGATTTCAATTGGCGCCGACTCAGCTTTGTCATATTTTCGCTGGCTTG
This sequence comes from Marinobacterium lutimaris, assembly GCF_900108065.1. Taxonomy (GTDB): domain Bacteria; phylum Pseudomonadota; class Gammaproteobacteria; order Pseudomonadales; family Balneatricaceae; genus Marinobacterium_D; species Marinobacterium_D lutimaris. Next base: position 1,205,339 of record NZ_FNVQ01000001.1, read on the forward strand.
TTTCAAAAACAATCAAGGAAGAACAAGAGGAAAAGCCAACAGTCCAAACTCATGAGGCATGATAATGAATACTTGGATAGTGGTTCAGGTAGAAGAGATTCGTCATGTATCCAAGGGCGTAGTGAACCTAACGTTAATAGCCTCAGACGGAATGCCATTACCTATTGCGCCAGCAGGTAGCCATATAGATTTGCGTTTGCCTAATGGCGTGATTAGACAATATTCTGTTCACGACTGTAGCGACGGCCGATACCATCTGGGTATCGGCCTCGCGGAGTCCTCTAGAGGTGGCTCTCTTTTCGTTCATGGGCGTCTTACCAAAGGCGATACGCTGGAGGCATCTCCACCACGTAATCTCTTTGCCTTAGACTATGAGGCAGAAGGTTTCCTATTCATTGCAGGTGGGATAGGTATTACCCCCATACTTAGTATGGTGCGCTGGTGCAAAGCTCACAATAGGCCTTGGAAACTCCTGTATAGCGGGCGAAGCCGGGATCGAATGGCCTATATCGATGAAGTCAATACAAGCATTAACGCGGAATTACATTTTAGTGAAGAATCCGGAAGCCATCCGGATATACAGAGCTATATAAAATCAATAGGGCCGAAAGATCATCTTTATTGTTGCGGTCCAGGCCCCATGATGGATTCAGTTGAAAGCTTCGCTGAGGGTTTGATTGATTCTGACCGTTTACATTTTGAGCGTTTTAAAGCCCCTGAACCTGCCTCATCGAATTCGGTCACTGACAAAAGTTTCAAAGTTACCCTGTCATCAAGTGGCAAAACGATTGAAGTTCCGCCACATCTGTCACTACTGGAAGCTTTGGAAAGTGAAGGTATCTCTATACCTTTCTCGTGTCGAGAAGGCATGTGCCGCACCTGCGAATGCAGGGTTTTAGAAGGGAAAATTGATCACCGCGATTATGTACTTTCTGATTCGGAGCGAGAATCAAACGAAGTAGTGTTGCCGTGTGTTTCTCGTGCGGAGAGTGATTCACTAATAATTGAGGCATAAATTATAAAATTTAAATACGTTAAAAAATAAAAACATACCAAATAATAATATTGGTTTTATTTGCAATAAAGGGTGAAACATGAAAATAAAAAACAAACTCGTCCGGGCAATATCTTTAGGCACAACTTTAATGCTTTCAACCTCTGCTATGGCAGCCACTGAGCTCCGTGTTGCTACATGGATGCCACCGACTAATGCACAAAATGCTGACGTATGGCCAACATGGGGAAAATGGGTTGAAGATGCGACAGAAGGACGCGTTAAAGTGGTTGTCGAACAAACCTCAGGTGATCCTGGAAGCCTGTTCAACCTTGTTGAAGATGGTGTTTACGACGCAAGTTTTAGCTATCACGGTTATCTTCCCGGCCGTTTTAAACTACCTCAAATAGTCGAACAACCCGGGCTTGGAGTTGGGGCTGAGTCAGCCTCCGTGGCACTGTGGCGTGTTTATAACAAATATTTTTCCGATTCGTATGAATTCGATGGGCTCGAGCTGATTGGTATGTTTACTCACGGCCCTGGCGTACTTCATTCTCGTGAACCTATTAATTCTTTAAGTGATTTAAAAGGTAAGAAAATCAGAATTGGTGGGGGCGTACAAACCGAAATAGGCAACCGTCTGGAAGTCACTCCGGTAGCTGCCCCCGCCCCAAAAGTTTACGAGATGCTACAACAAGGCATTATTGATGGGACATTCCTTCCTATTTCAGAGCAGAAAAATCTAAGACTGAATGAAGTAGCACCGAATGTCACCATATTTCCGGGTGGTCTGTATTTGGGCAGCTTCTCAATTTTCATGAATCCCGATTTTTTGGAAAGCCTAAGTGCGGAAGACCGGGAGGCGATTCTTGGCGTATCAGGCGAAAAACTTTCTGCGATGGCTGGTAAGGCTTGGGAGCGGATTGATGCAGTTGGTTATAAAGCAGCCGAGGAAAAAGATGTGCATGTTAATAACATCGATGGTAATTCGCCTGTGGCTAATTCTTTTTACAAAGCAATAAATGGCATGAAAGAAGACTGGGTTACCAGTGTTTCTGACAGGACGGATATGGCCGAAACTGCAATGGATGAGCTTTGGGAAATTGCCCGAGACTATGAAAACGCCAAGCAGTAAAAAGGTGATGAATATGTCTATGGGTGCATGGGTAAATGCACACTACGACGAGATCGGGCCAATCAAATGGTTGGCCCTGGGTCTCGAAGTGGTTGCTGCAACAGTCCTGTTTCTGATGATGGCAATGACCTGCGTAGACGTGACCGGTCGCTATCTGTTTTCCAACTCACTCGACGGCGCTACGGAGCTGACCCGTATAGGGTTGGCGGTCATGGTGTTCGCCGAGCTGCCGGTGGTGACCTGGCGCGGCGGGCATATCGTCGTGGATCTGCTCGACAGGGTATTAGGTAACAGGATCGTCAAGGCTCTGGGTCTGTTGGCCGCGTTGGCCGTATCCTCGTCCATGTATTTCATAGGTGCCCGTATTTTCGATCTGGCCGAACGCTCGCTGCGACGTGGCGTCGAGACTGAGTACTTGGGTCTGCCTACCGGTTATATCATCGAATACATCGCGGTTATGAGCTGGTTCACGGCGTTGGGGATGTTCACGTATGGCATCTACCGCATCTTCGCTGGTTCTAACAATTAACCCTGCTGTACAAAGGTACCGCCTATGTCTTTCGTACTGATCGGCTTTGCCGCTCTGCTATTGCTCATTATTGTTGTCCGGGTGCCAATCGCATTCGCCATGGGGCTGGTCGGCTTTCTCGGGTTCGCTGCATTGCAGGGGCTAGGGTTCGACAACTTGTTTAACTTCCGCTGGACCGGTGCACTGTCGATGGCCTCCTACCGGGTTATCGATACGGTGCAGGAATACAGCCTGTCCGTTATCCCGCTATTCGTTCTGATGGGCAACCTAGTTACACGGTCTGGCCTATCGAATGAGCTTTATCACGTATCCAACGCCTTCCTGGGGTATCGCAAGGGTGGATTGTCGATGGCCACCGTGGTCGCCTGCGGTGGGTTTTCCGCGATCTGCGGTTCGAGCCTGGCCACTTCGGCAACAATGGCCCGGGTGGCGATGCCGCCTATGCGTAGATACGGCTATTCCGATGCGTTGGCCACGGCATCCATCGCCGCTGGCGGCACGCTAGGTATTTTAATTCCGCCCAGCGTGATTCTGGTTATCTATGGTCTTCTGACTGAGTCTTCGATCCGCGAACTCTTCGCTGCCGGCTTCATCCCGGGACTGTTGGGTGTGCTGCTTTACTTGGGGGCCGTGCGCTATGTGGTCTGGCGAAACCCGGCTGAAGGCCCGGCCGGTGACAAGATGCCCTGGTCTGAGCGTCTACTGGCGCTGCAAGGGGTATGGGGAGTAGTACTGCTGTTCACCATCGTTATGGGTGGCATTTACTTGGGTGTTTTCACGCCTACAGAGGCGGCGGGCATTGGTGCTGGTGGTGCCTTCCTGATCGCGCTCGCGCGTCGCCGGCTGAGCCTTGCCGCGCTATTTGAGACCCTGACCGACACGGCCCGCACCTCGGCGATGCTGTTCGCGGTGGTCATCGGCGCGCTAATCTTTTCCGACTTCATTAACCGCGCGGGTCTGCCAGACATGCTGCTCGGGTTCGTCAACGGACTGGATGTAGCACCCATTGTTGTAATCCTGGCGATCCTCGGCATCTACATTGTGCTGGGCATGGTGTTTGAGAGTCTGTCTATGATGCTGCTGACTGTACCGGTGTTTTACCCGCTGGTGGCCAGCATGGGCTTCGACCTAGTCTGGTTCGGCATCGTCGTTGTGGTCGTGACCGAGATCAGTCTTATTACGCCGCCGGTGGGGATGAACGTTTTCGTACTGAGTGCGGTATTACGGGATGTGAAGACCGGCACGATATTCAAAGGCGTCACGCCGTTTTGGTGCGCTGATATTGTTCGCCTTGCATGCATTGTATTCGTAGTGCCTATCTCTATGTTCTTGCCAGATCTGCTTTATCGCTGATCTAACCCAGGAGCTTAACCTGTTAAGGTGAATCGATGGATTTCCCAGAATAATAGGCCAAGATATTCAGCGCTGCTTTTCATCTCATTACGTCAGTAATAAAAATATAGTCGCGCTGTCCTGGTTTGATGCAGAAAGGTTATTATATAAAAATCAGAATTAAAAAATTCTTAATTATTAACTACCACCCTATTCCTCGCGCGATATTTCTGTGTTTTTAACGCCAAGCGAGAAAAGATGGTTAGGTATAATTACTGTGATGAATATAATAAAAATCATTTCAGAAAAATTGAGTTATATATTTTCCAAATAATATTATGATAGTTATAAGCTAGGATGTTTTTATAAAAAAACATCCTAGTAGTAATTCATATTATAAAAATAATTAAGAGGTGGATGATGACATTATTCTTATCTCTATTTGATCAGGAAATTAAGGATGTTTCTGCCTTGGAAATATACAACTTCCTAAGAAATAACAAGTTCTCTGATTATCGTTTAATACGAAGCGATAGTGTATCGAGCGGTTCCAGCGTCAGATACAAGGATTTAGGTCCACTTCAAATTGCAGAATATACCAACGGATGTGCAACGGAAGAACGCATTCTAATACTAAAAGAGGCTTATCACTTACAGCTGATTCTGGGTGGCCAAAGTTCCGTTATTTTTGACGGCGAAACCATCGAATTGGGACCTGGTGACTCGGTCATGCTCTCTTCAGGCACAAAGTATATGCAGACTTACTCTCCTGGTTCTAACCATCTGAGTGTCCGCATCCCGCTGGATTTCTTGCACCAGTCTGCACGCGAGTTTGGATATTTCCCCGCTGGAGCCCCTATCAGGTTTGTTCCCTATTGTGTCAACGTTTTAAAACAAGGTGCGATACGGCATATCTTACGCGATATTCTGGAACTCAAAGCATCAGCGACAAGCGAGCGCGCACAGCTTTACTACGCGAAGCTTCTCTGTCACGGAATACTGCAAAGTCACCAAAGCGATATCTGCCTGAATAATAGGGTTACAAGGTCCGAGCACCGGCATATCGCCCAGGTCCGTGGCTATGTACTCGACAACATAACAGATGACATCAACATTCAGGCCTTGGCGTCTCTATGTCGTATCAGCAGAAAATCGTTGTACAACCTGTTTGAGCGGGAGACTGGACTGACCCCCTCCCTTTATATCCGCCAATTGAAGCTGGAAATTATTTACGCAGAGCTCAGCGGCGACTTAGACAACATACGTAACGTTACCGAAGTCGCAATGAAATATGGCTTTACGAATCTCGGGCGTTTTTCCGCTCAATATCGCGATCATATTGGCGAACTACCTTCCGAGACACTGCGCCGACAGAGTCACTGATACATTGGGGGTAAGGGTAACAATTATGGATACCCACTTCCTACCGATGGCCCGCATGGAGCAACGCGAACCGAGCGTCAGCAAAGGGTCGAAAGTGACGACTGGGGCCGATCCCCGCAATGTCTGCTCTGCGAGCTAAGCAGGATCTTTCAACCGAAACGAGGGTAAGTTGGGACTAAGGCGGGCTTCAGGTGTTTAGATGACTCCGTCGCTCCCCCCCTGAAGTAATCCATCAGATCTGTTTTAAAACTTCGATTCCCTACAGCACTAAGGCTGAGGTACCACCCTCAGACCGCAAGGGATTGGTGGCATGCGTCTGCCGCCAGCATCCCTGCTTGGAGATCGCCTGTTAAGGATGTAATCGCTCTACAATCCCGCGCCAGCACGTTTTTTACATCCGGCCCGAACCATTCGAGCGATGCATCCAGCAGCCCCATTGAGCCCAAAGATTGCAGAAACGTACGGTAGTCGAACGCACCCTCCAGCAGCGGCACCATGCCATCGCGAGAACCCGCCGCGGCATACACATTGGCCGGTGCAAACACGCCGAGATTCTCGCGCTTGTCGATGTTTTTTAGATGGAAATGACACACCCGGGGAGCCAGGACTCTGAGGCTTTCCAGCGGATCGTCGCCCGCCTCCCAGAGATGCAGCACATCGAAATTGATACCCATGGCGGGGTGATCAACCTCCTCCAGCAGCTGGCGGGTCGACGCCAGCGTGTCGGCCAGGGTATTGGGGTGGGTTTCCACTACCAGTTGAACCCCATGCGCAGCGGCAAGACTGGTCAGATTCCGCAGCCTTGCCACCCAGGCTTTTCTTTCTTCCGTGCTAACAACGGCACTGCCACGATTTCCGGCGAAGGTTCGCAGCTTGGGCGCCTCCCAGCGATTCGCAAGACGACAGAGTCGCTCCAGGTGCCGTAACGCCCTGACCTCCGATCCTTCCAAGGGCAGATAGTCACTGATCATCGGCACTTCCAGGCCGAGGGAACCAAGCCAGGCGGCATCGAACTGATCCTCAGGCTCAAGATTGATGGCGTGTGCGCCCCAGAGCTCGATGCCGGCAAAGCCATGCTGCTGGGCCCAAGTTGCTATATCGCTGAGCGCAATGAGCTGATGCCTGAAGGAGATGGTGCAGACCGAGAGATTCATACGCATAAAGCCTCCTGCTTTGAAGATGTCGTCGGCCCTGACGAAGCATCGCGCTCGCACCAGCGCTCAAACAGCGCCTGCAGTTCTGCCTTTATCCTGAATTCCAGTGCATCCTGGTCGGCGAGCAGTGCGAAAAGGGAGTCCGCCACCCGGGTCTGGTCTGTGCGCGCGAGCTTCATCGACCGGTACTGCACCTGGGTATAGACCTTGACGAGTTTTTCGACTTCATCGGTCCAGTGCACGAAGTACGGATCATCCAGATCCTCCCCGAGTGCCTGACAGAAAAAGGCGAACGCATGCTCATAGGCGTACTTTCGTATCGCCATCACCGGGATCTCGCGCACTGCAGACTCAAGATCGGCAAGTTCCACACCATCCCGTTCCAGATGCGCACGGACGATGCGCCGCAGCGCATCGGTGAAGGGGTTATGCCGGTGCTTCATGCAGGTCGCAAAATAGGCGCGCACGGTCTCATCGGCTGTATGCCGCACGTCGATACCATCAAAGAAGAAGCCACCGGCCACGCTGGGTTGACTCACTGCATTAAGGATACGCGCCTTGGGCAAGGGCCCTTCCCAGCGGTAATCCGGGTCATGCATAAACCAGATATCAGGATCGTCCGTGGTTTCCAGCATCACATAGTGGGGAAAAGGGTTCTGATTGAACTTGTTCTCCCGTTCCGGCAGCTGATACATATCCAGCATCACCATGATATTTCGGTGAGCAGGCCTATTTTCGACAAGCTCAACGAGCCGCGCCACATTGGCGGCTTTATCCGCGCAGGGGTCGAACCACTCCCGTATTTCAATGCCGTAGAGCTGCTGATACCAGGTTTTGAAAAAGTCGTGGTTGGTATGCTCGGAATGGTAGGACAGCACCCAGCGATCACTGACCGAAAAGTCGGCATCCCAGACTCCGAAGTAGAAGGGACGGTGATCAACCCCCTCACTTCGTTTGATCACCTCACAAACGCAACTGACAAAACAATGCACCTTGATCATCCCGGGCCTCCCTCTACAGCCACCTCGGCGGCGATCTCGGGAAATCCGCTCTCCTCCTGCTGCAACTGCAGCAGGAAATCGACCAGGGTATTGACCGTGGCAAAGGCCTCGGCGCTCAGCGCTTCGTCGGGTATTTCATAGCCGCATTCCAGCTCAAGATGCAGCAGCAACTGCAGTATCATCACCGAATCGAGATGCAGATCTTCGTTAAGCCGGGCCTCGGGTCTGAAACTGGCGATATGGGGAATCCTCAAGGAATTCGCCAGCCCATCCCGTATCACCTCTATAAGCTCTTCTCGCTTCATGCCGACAGTTGCTCCGCGCTGTGCCCGACCTGATCCGCCAGCAGGCGGCGACTGATTTTGCCGTTTGGCAGCTTGGGGATCTCTTCGACCTGGGCAATTTCCAACGGGCATTGGTAGGGTGAAAGATGTTCGGCACACCAGCGTCGCAGCTCATCCTCATCGACCATGCGGTCGGCGACAAACTGCAGGCACACGCGCTCACCGGCGTAAGGATCGGCGCGTTTGAAGACAACGACGTCGACAACCCCTTCGCAGGTCAGGACCACATCCTCCACCTCTTTCGGGTACACATTGATACCTGCCACGTTGATCATGTCATCGATTCGGGCCAGGTAATGCAGAACGCCGTCGCTATCGAAATATCCCAGATCCCGGGTATAAATCGCCTGTTCAGCACCGCGTATGATCACTTCAGAGGGCGCATCGGCACTGCTGCCAGATTCGACCTGATAGCGTGCCAGCGGGCGTCCCATTGCACAGGCTGAGCGGGTATCCGTATTGATCGCCACACATCCCGCTTCCGAGCAACCGTATTGCTGGAACAGGTGAACGCTGCGTTCACGCAAGGCTTCAAAGTGAGCCTTGGGCATGACGGCGCCGGAAGTCATCACCGCAAACAGTTTTTCACCTTGAGGCAGAAGCCGCGTCAGCACATGCAAAAGCGTCGGTGCCGCGTACAGCAACGGCTGTGGCAGCTGCGCGAGCTTACGTAGCACATACTTCGGGTTCAGCTGGGTGAGGACGTGCGCTTCCTGCCCCCGTGCCAGTGAGGCCAGTACACCGCAGATCAAGCCATAGGAGTGCGTCACCGGGCAGGCGATTATTGGTGTCATTTCCCGCGCCTGGGGCAAGGCTTCCAGGTAGTCCTCCAACTCACGGTCGATAGCCTCCCAGCTACGCTCGATGCACTTGGGCTCCCCCGTGGTGCCGGAACTTAGCTGCACCAGACCTGGCGGCACCTCGGCCGCGCTATCCGGCTGTAACTCAATGCGCTCAATCTGATCAAAGATCAGCGCGTAACTGCCGCTGCGTCGGCCCAGCCGTCGTGCGGCCTCCAGCGGCGTGGTCGGATGCAGTGGCAGCACAGAACCGCCGCGTGCTTTTACGTACAGGCATAGCGCAATCCATTCGACCGGATCACTCAGGCAGACAGTGAGCCGGCGGCCTTTGCACTCACTGATTGCAGCTACCGCGTCAAAGCGGCGGTAGCAACGCTCGAAATGTTCGCTGTCATAGTAGTTATCATTCAGGTAAAGCATGCTGCAGCCTCATTTTTGCTCAGCGGGTGGAAAGGGTTCGGAATCGGGTGACGGCACTCCGTGGTGATCGACGCGCAGAGTTTCCGCCGAAGCAGCGATTCCGTTTGAATAACCGGTGAGGAACATCCCAACAAAGCGGCGCGCTCCGGGTCGCAATGGCCGCCGGCGCTGTAGTACTCCAACAGGTCGTGTACCTGCTGCCAGAACCTGGTCTCGGGCACGTCATAATCGCGTTCGAGCAGGTTGGAAAGCTCCGTCAGGTTGTAGATGTAAAGCGTGTCCATGTAGAGCTCGCGCAACGCTTCGACCTCCTGCATCCAGAAAAACCGGTCGGGTGTGTCATCGAGATACACAGGATCGAGCGCACGAAAGTCGGGACAGAGATCCGGCTGCGCCAGAAAACCCTCGACATACTCCACACTCTCATGAAAATCGCGTACGGCTAGCCGTGTTGGCCAGCCATCACGGTGTACAAGAATCAGGTTCTGGGCATGCGCCTCCAGCGCAATTCCCTGCGCTACCAGGAGGTGCCATATCGGCAGTACCGTGCACTCAAGCAAGCGCGTCAGCCAGGCTTTCAGCCCAAAGCGCTGGATCCAGTCATCTATAAACGGACGCCGGTCCAACTCGGTGGCAAATAGTGCCGTGAACGGAACCGCCTGCTCGCCAGGTTCAAGAGAGGTATTCAGGTTCTCGCGCCAGATGGCACCCAGTTGCCCTTCCAGCTGCTTTTCTGTGCCTCTGAAAAGCAGACCGGCATACTCCTGCAGCAGGATCAGCGGCGCGACATCAGTGAAAAACGGGTCGCTGTCGACGACCTTTTTCAACCAGGCGGACAGCACCGGTGCCGTGCAGACAGAGTTAGGCTCCAGGGTGCGAAGCGATGAGGTGTTCACCAGATTCAGCGGCAGCTTGATATGGGCCTTCCCGGGATCCTCTGCGTTGATAAGCGTCCTTATGGACTGGGTTGCCCGGTACTGCTCCCCCGCCTCACCGAGATAGAGAATCTCGCCCGAACGGATGGGCGCACCCAGCCCTTCACGCTGTAGTGCCTGCCACTGCCAGGGATGGATCGGCATTAGTCCATAGCGCTCCGGGCTTCCACCGCGTTGAAGAATACGTGCCTGCAGGGTGTTCCAGCACAGATCGCCCAGTTCTCGACGCCAGAACGACGCTTCCTCAACTGGGAGGCTGGCGGTCAGCGATCTGCGGTCGATAGCAAGCCAATGCAGGGCAAAGGTTTCACCCGCCTCTGGACCATAGCGCCGATGATCTTCAAGGCTAAATCCGGTGCGTGCCTTGAAACAGGGATGATAGGGATGCCCCTCATCGAGCAGGCCTTCAAGCGCCTCGAAAGACAACTGACGACGACTTAGCGGCCTTGGCAGACGCCGTGCGTTCCAGTCGCACAAGCGCACCGTCTGTTCCAGCTCTGCATGGAGGCGTTTTCTTATCGCTGCATCTACGTTAAGCGCGGCGACTAAATCGCCGAGGCCAACCTGGCAGCGCCAGCCGTCTGCGTCGACCCGGCGCAAGCTGTTCTCCTGTACGCGCAGTCTGCCAAACGCTCCTCTGCGGCCGCGACAAACCAGGTCCAGCTCACCGATCCGGAAATTCAGTTCACCCGTGTTATCGGAAATATCTCCGCTACAGGCGACGGCCCCCTCGAACAGCAGCGCTTCAATCAGCTGGCGGATCACGCGTCCTTCCGACATCAGACTTGCTTCAGGCACCGTGAATAGCCTCGGCTCGAGCGAGATCGATCCCGTCATCGGCGGACTCCTTGTGTGAATCTGCGACTGGGTCGTGCAGCGGGTTGGGTACGCGGGTGTAGACTGCGAGCTCCAGCTCAGCGGTCAACTCATCCACATCCTGAACACGGGTCAGCAGATTGGCTTTGTAAGCGAGCTCGGGCTGTTCCAGCAGCTGGTTAACCAGCCGAAGACCCGCGCCCTTCAGATTGCGACGCATATCGCTTAACCAGGTTCTCACTTGCTGCAGCAAACTGGCCTCATCAGCCAGACCGTCAGCACCCAGGCGATGGATAACCGCGGCCAGCTGATTCAAGAACAGGTAATAACCGAAACGGTCGCGAATCATCGCCTCGCTGTAATACAGCTCTTCTGAATAACGCGCCTGCGGCTCCAGTTCACACAGGTGTTCACGATAACTGTCCGCCAGGTAGTAACCCTGATTGTCGCGGTAGTAATACCGGGAGGGATAGCCACCCGAGATATCGAGCAAGCTGTTCTGCTGGTGGGCTTCCAGGGCGATACCCTGCTCGTCATACAACCTGATAAGCGTATCGACGGCGCAGTGCCAGTAGTGGCCAAACCAGTCCAGCGCCACATCATTGACGTTGCGCCCTTCTCTAAGCGCCAACCCTTCAATCAAGGTTCGCATTCTGGATGGGCGGCCTGGCAGCGGCTCCTGCAGGATCGCCGCAATCGATTGCACGCCCCGGCGCTCCCCACCGATAAAGGGGTTATGGCGCAGGATGATCTCAAAACCGGACTCCCCGCCCTCGGGAAGTTGTACGGTCAGCCAGGCCGGGTCCGTTAATACTGAGAACTGCGGGTTGCGCTCGACAAAGCCGCTTTTCTCAAGCAATTTGGCCGCGACAACGCCGGCCCTGAGCTCTGAAACCTGGTTGCGACGCAGCGAGTTGGTCACCTTGACCGGAATCGAAACCTTGAACATCCAAGGGGAGTGATCGCTATACAGCGTCCTGACCGATGAGGTCGGTGTGAACTCAGGGCCAATGGCGCCCAGGTCGCGCAGAACGCCGGCCTCAATCGCCTGTTTGACCTGAGGCTGGTGAATAAGCCATTGCGCCTGCAGCGGATGAACCGGGATACAGACCTCATCCTGAGACAGGCCGACATCGCCGAGTACCTCCAGCACCAGGGTTTCTGCGCTGCGCTCAAGCAGAGAATCTTGTCTGACCCAGGCGCGGCGAACGGCAAAACAGTGCAGACGAAAGTGTCCGGCCAGCTCTGGTGCATAGTGATCCTGCTGCCAGAAGCTCATCCCCTGCCGGCTTTTCGGCGTAGGATGACTCCAGTGCCCATATAGAAGGGACTGCTCGGACTCGATAAACCGCTCACCTTCAAGACTGGGATCATCAGCCCTTGCCTCGATAAAGCGAGCCATCAGCTGGCAGCTTTCCACCAACCGATAAACCAGCTCAAGCTCCTGCTCACGCTGGCGGTGATCCGCCATGCCAGGATCGTAGAGTTCCCGAACCAGGAGCAACACCGCGTCGAGCGGGCGCAAGGGAGACCATTGATCGGACGAGTCGTGGTTTACCCAGGCAGAAAGGATACGGTGCCGCCCAATCAGGGAGCGGTAACCGATATCCAGGGCCAACCTGCCCCTCAGACCTTTCAGCCGCAGTTCGATGACGCCGATACCGTGGAACAGTCCGCCGAGGATCCTTCGATCCGCCCAGCCGGAACCCGAATGCCACGCACCGGAATCAGCCTCACGCAGGTAGCAATTTACAAAGTTTTGAAAGGTGGCGTTTTCCGCCACCTCAAGTGCGGTAGGATTCATAAGCTCCTCTGTCGATCTTTGACGGTCGCGACACGACGACCTAACCGGGACAGAGGAAATCTACTTGATAACCATTATCACTCGCAACAGCATTTACATCTGTTACAAATCATTCAACGCTAATTCATAGACTGACTCGTAGCCTGACTCGTAGCCTGACTAATAGGCTCACAACGGAGCATAGCCCGTTCAGGTGAGAAAGCCCGGTAGCAGCCTAGTGCCAGACCAAAGGTCACCCACTCCGCGATTGGCAGGGCCACCAATATTGAAACCTGCGGAAACAGGGTCGCAATGGCAAATAGCAATCCTACCGGCAACACCAGACTGCGAGACAAAGCCACGAACAAAGAGGGCAACGGCTGATGCATTGCGGTCAGATAGATCGACAGACAGACATTCAGGCCATTAACCAGAAAGAGCGGCCAGACCGCCGCGATAAAATCGTGCGACTGCTCAAGTACAGAGTCGTCCGCGCCCTGGAGAAACAGGCCAATAAGCCAATCACCGCCTGCCAGTAGCAGCGAAACCAGGACGACCGCCACGCAGGCCACCATCAGAAACGCACTGCTCATGAAGCCACGAATACGGTCCGCCTGCCCTGCCCCCAGGTTCTGGCTCACCAAAAGATGCACAGCGTCGGCGATACCGTAGTAGATCATCAAGCTTAGAAAGATGGTGTAGTTCACCACGGTGAAGGCCGCTATCCCATCAACCCCGAGACGACTGACAAGCAGCCAGTTGAGCACCAGTATCACCACCCCGCCGGAGCACTCATTAATGAACTCGGACACGCCGTTATAAGCGACCTTGAACATATCACTCCACTGGCCAGGCCGTAGCTTAAGGTGAAGCTTGCGCCCGGTACGGCGGAAATAGCGCGTCAATACAGCAAACTGAAGCAGTTGTGCTAGCCCGGTGGCCCACGCAGCCCCGACAAGGCCCAGCTCAAAATGGATAATAAACAGAGCGTCCAACAATATGTTGGCTACTGCCCCCACTGAAAGGGCCAGGGTCGCCAGGCCGGGCTGCCCATCCATGCGGACAAAGTAGTACAAAACCATGGAGGTAAGCTGCAACACCATGACGACACTGAGCCAGCGAAAGTATGGCCTCATGGTAGCGTGCAGGTGGTCAGGTGCGCCCAGCAGCGTTAGTACGCTGCTATCAAACAATAACGCGGTGACCAGAAAGAGCAGCGCCATCGCCACAACGCTGAGCATGCAGCGGCTGAACACCCCTGAAGCCCGTTCATGATCCCCCGCCCCCAAAGACCGCCCCGCTCGCACAGCGCCACCGATGGCGATCATCAGCGCCAGGCCAAACACGAGTGTCAGATAGGGAATCATCAGGTTGACCGCAGCCAGCGCATCGGAACTGACAAACCGACCGACAAAAATACCATCGACAATGCTTGCCGTCGTTATCGCCAGCAAGCCGAGTATTGAGGGTATCGCGTAGCGAACAAACGTCGGAAATATTGCGCCTTGCAGTATCGGGGATCCGTCCATCAGACCTATACACCTTCGGGGCTAAACAGGGGGGAGTATCTCGAGAAGAAGGCGATGATAATTATTATCATCTATGTGCACAAGGAAACGATTGCAGTGCGCTGAGGCTCCCCAGCAAACACGGAGCTACTTTAATCAGACCTGTTGCACCGATCGGGCGACCAACGCCGCAAGCAAAGAACGCTAAAACGCGACAACAAAAAAAGGGGCACCTGGCCCCTTTTTCATAGTCCATCAGACAACAATCAGAGGTTGTCGATACGGTTCAGACCGGCAATTGCCGCGACGCGGTAGGCTTCCGCCATGGTCGGGTAGTTGAACGTGGTGTTGATGAAGTACTTCAATGTATTCGCCTCGCCCTTCTGCGCCATGATCGCCTGTCCGATGTGGACGATCTCCGAAGCCTGGTCACCGAAACAGTGGATGCCGAGGATCGCCAGGGTTTCACGGTGGAACAGAATCTTCAGCATACCTACAGGCTCACCGGAGATCTGTGCGCGAGCGGTATCCTTGAAGAATGCCTGCCCTGCTTCGTAAGGCACCGACTCCGCGGTCAGCTCCTCTTCGGTTTTACCGATAGAACTGATTTCCGGAATGGTGTAGATCCCGGTCGGAACCTCGTTGATGTAGCGGAAGTCATCACCGTTAAGCATATCGGCCGCTGCAGCACGTCCCTGGTCCAGTGCGGCAGACGCAAGGCTCGGCCAGCCAACCACATCACCTACGGCATAAACGCCTTCGCACTCAGTGCGATAGTGGCCGTCGACGGTCAACTGGCCACGGTTATTGGCTGTGAGACCGATATTTTCCAGCCCCAGTCCTTCAGTGTTACCGGTACGGCCGTTACACCAGAGGAAGGCATCTGCGCGAATACGCTTACCGGATTTCAGGTTGATGATAACGCCGTGGCCATCCCCCTCAACCGACTGATACTCCTCGTTGTGACGGATCTTCACCGCGTTGTTACGGAAGTGGTAACTAAGCGAGTCGGAAATTTCGCTATCCAGGAACGAGAGCAGACGATCGCGGGTATCGATCAGATCCACTTTCACGCCCAGACCACTGAAGATCGAAGCATACTCACAGCCGATGACGCCGGCGCCATAGATCACCAGGGTGCGTGGCGTGTGGTTCAGCTTAAGAATAGTGTCCGAGCTGTAGATACGCGGATGTTCAAAATCGATATCGTCCGGCTTGTAAGGGCTGGAGCCGGTCGCAATAACAAAGTTCTTGGCGCGCAAGACTTCGCGGGAGTTGGACTCCCCTTCGATGACCACTTCGCCCGGTTTGCTGAACTGGGCACGACCGAAGAACACATCAACGCGATTACGGGCGTAGAAGTTGGTCCTCAGCATCACCTGGTTGGAGATAACCTTCTCGGCACGATTCAGTACCTTCGGGAAGGAGAACCAGCGCGGCTCGCCGATATCACGAAACATCGGGCTGGTGTTGAATTCGATAATCTGTTTAACGGAGTGACGCAGGGCTTTGGAGGGGATGGTACCTTTGTGGGTGCAGTTACCGCCGACGGTGTCCTGCTCCTCGACGACCGCGACACGCTTGCCCTTCTTGGCAGCACTCATCGCCGCGCCTTCACCGGCGGGTCCAGACCCGATAATCACGACATCATAGTCATATACAGCCATTAACTTCCCCTTATGCAGTGCACTGGTACCAGACGTGGCCGCTACCCTACTAAAACTCAGCGGCCACGCCCATTATCTATTCGAATTACATTGTTCGATTATTTGGCTTTTACTTCGTAGGCGAGATCATCGTTGCCCATGCCTGACTTGGCAGCTGATTTGTTTCTCTGCTGCTCTTCGTCGCACTTAGACTGGTCTCCGCCACAGATATCACAGGCGGTATCCATACCCAGCGCGCTCATGCCACCGCAGGAGCCTGCGATCGGCTTACGTCCCATCAACACACCCACCGACATGGCGGTGATGATGCACAGTAAAACAACAAAGGTAAGTATCAAGGTATCCATCAGTTCACCTCCTGCAGAAAGCTATCGAACTCCGGCGTTGAACGTTCAACGAAGCTCTCACCCTGCTTGATAATGAAAAATGCGGCGATCCCGTGTTTCTCGGCAAACGCGGGGCCCGCTTCATCGCCCAGCACCATCAGCGTCGTTGCCAGCGCATCGGCCTCATAACAGTTGGGCCGCAGCACCGTTACCGACGCCAATTTATGCGTTATCGGGCGCCCGGTACGGGGATCGATCGTGTGGGAAAAACGCTGCCCGTTTTCCTCAAAATAGTTGCGGTAGTCGCCTGAGGTTGCAATGCCAGTATCACTCACACTGACCACACGCTCTACATCGCGCTCTCCGGCAACCGGGCTTTCGATGGCGATACGCCAGTCTTCCTTACCCGGCTTAAGACCCGAGGCACGCAACTCGCCGCCGATCTCCACCAGATAATCTTTGATGCCCTGTTGCTCGAGAAGTGCCGCAACCTCGTCTACACCATAGCCCTTGGCTATTGCAGAGAGGTCAACGTATTGATGCCCGCTCTTGGAGAGAGCGTTACCTTCAACAGAGATGTTCTGGTAACCAACCTCAGCACGCAGACCTTCAATCTTCTCGTCCGACGGCGCCTTTATGATACGCCCATCGGGCCCGAACCCCCAAAGATTCACCAGCGGACCTACCGTCACATCGAACGCCCCATCGCTAAGCTTACTGATCCTGAGCGCCTGGGTAACCACATCCGCCAGCTGCGGGGAAACCTCAAGCGATCCGCCGGCAGGCAGAGCATTAAAACGGGAAAGTTCGGAGTCTTCGATATAGGTCGACATCTGCTGGTTAACTTCCTTGAGGAGGTTATCGACCAGCGGACGCAGCGTCTCGATGCGTGATTCGTCGGTATCAACCCAGCGAATGCTGTAGGTCGTACCCATGGTCATCCCGTTGAAGCCGATCACTTCCGGCTCACGGGAACAGCCGCTTAGAACGAAAACGGCCAGCAGCAGAGCTGCCGGCCATTTCAGGTAGTGTTTAACTACTGCCATCCGGATTAACCACCGAAGTCATCAAGCAGGATGTTTTCCGGCTCTACGCCGAGATCTTCCAGCATCTTGATAACAGAGGCGTTCATCATTGGAGGTCCGCACATGTAGTACTCGCAATCTTCAGGCGCATCGTGGTCCCGCAGATAGTTTTCGTACAGCACGTTATGGATAAAGCCGGTGTAACCGGTCCAGTTATCCTCCGGCAGCGGATCGGACAGCGCCAGGTGCCAGCTGAAGTTTTCGTTCTCTTCGGCCAGCTGATCGAACTCTTCTACGTAGAAGGCTTCACGGGTTGAACGTGCGCCGTACCAGAAAGAGATCTTGCGCTTGGAGTTCAGGCGCTTGAGCTGATCAAAGATGTGCGAACGCATCGGCGCCATACCGGCACCACCACCGATGAAGACCATCTCGTTGTCGGTATCCTTGGCGAAGAACTCACCGAACGGTCCGTAAACGGTGATCTTGTCACCCGGCTTCAGGCTGAACACGTAAGAAGACATCTGGCCCGGCGGGATACCCTGGCTGCCCGGAGGCGGAGAAGCGATACGGATGTTGAACTTAACAACGCCCTTCTCTTCCGGGTAGTTAGCCATGGAGTACGCACGGATAACCGGCTCGTCAACCTTGGAGACATACTGCCAGAGGTTGAACTTGTCCCAGTCGCCACGGAACTCTTCTTCGATGTTGAAATCCTTGTAGTGGACTTCGTGCGCCGGAGCTTCCAGCTGCACATAACCACCTGCACGGAAATCGACGTTCTCGCCTTCCGGCAGTTCCAGTGTCAGCTCCTTGATGAAGGTCGCCACGTTCGGGTTGGAGCCAACGGTGCATTCCCACTTCTTCACACCGAAGACATCGTCTTCAACGTGGATTTTCATATCCTGCTTCACCGCGACCTGGCAGGACAGACGCCAGCCCTCTTTCGCTTCACGCAGGTTAAAGTGAGACTCTTCGGTGGGCAGCATGGAGCCGCCACCGTCGGTCACCTGGCACTTACACTGTGCACAGGTACCACCGCCGCCACAGGCAGACGCCAGGAAGATACCCTTGTCCGCCAGAGTCTGAAGCAGCTTGCCGCCAGCCGGAACAGTGATCGACTTATCGGGATCGTTGTTGATCTCGATGGTCACATTACCGGAACTGACCAGTTTTGCGCGTGCAGCCAGGATCACGGCAACCAGTGCAAGCACCACCACCGTGAACATGACCACACCCAGAATGATTTCTACATTCATAGGTTTATTCCATCCTTAATGCTGTTCATACCCAGCTGTTACAGCTGAACGCCAGAGAAAGACATGAAGCCAAGGGACATCAGACCAACAGTAATGAAGGTGATACCCAGGCCACGCAGCCCTTCCGGCACATCGCTGTACTTCAGCTTTTCGCGGATACCTGCCAGCGCAGTGATCGCGAACGCCCAACCCAGGCCTGCACCTGCGCCGTAAACCACACTTTCACCGAAGGTGTAGTCACGCTCTACCATGAACAGTGCGGCACCCATGATGGCGCAGTTCACGGTGATCAGCGGCAGGAACACGCCCAGCGCGTTGTAAAGCGCAGGTACGAACTTATCGAGGAACATCTCAAGGATCTGAACGATCGCCGCGATAACCCCGATGTAGGAGATGTAACCCAGGAAGCTGAGGTCTGCTTCGGGGTAACCGGCCCAGGCCAGCGCCCCTTCGCGCAGCAGGTTGTTATAGATCAGGTTGTTGACCGGCACGGTGATAACCAGTACCACGACAACAGCAACACCCAGACCTATAGCAGTCTGCACCTTCTTGGAGATCGCCAGGAATGTACACATCCCCAGGAAGAAGGCCAGCGCCATGTTTTCGACGAAAATCGCCTTAACAGCAAGGCTGATATACTGTTCCATGACTTACGCAGCCCCCTTCTTAGTGTTCGGGTACATGGTGTACTCCGGCTTCTCAACCTGCTCTTTACGCAGGGTACGCGTACCCCAGATGAACAGACCGATCAGGAAGAATGCACTCGGCGGCAGCAGCAGCATACCGTTACCCTGGTACCAGCCACCGTTGTTCACCAGCGGCAGAATCTCGATACCAAACAGGGAACCGGAGCCGAACAGTTCGCGGAAGAAACCGACAAACATCAGCACCAGACCGTAGCCCAGACCGTTACCAACACCATCGAAGAAGCTCTGGATCGGCGGGTTCTTCATGGCGAAGGCTTCCGCGCGGCCCATAACGATACAGTTGGTGATGATCAGACCAACGAATACCGACAGCTGCTTGGAGATCTCGTAGGCAAAGGCCTTGAGGATCTGGTCAACCACGATTACCAGGGAAGCGATGATCGTCATCTGTACGATGATTCGAATCGAACCCGGAATGTGGTTACGGATCAGCGACACGAAGAAGTTCGAGAACGCAGTCACCGAGATTACGGCAAGACTCATAACCAGAGCCGTTGCCAGGTTTGACGTTACCGCCAGTGCAGAACAGATACCCAGGATCTGCAGAGCGATCGGGTTGTTCTTAAGGATTGGCGTCGTCAGGACATCTTTAGTCGTGGACATAATCAAGCCTCCCCTGCACGCAGGTTGTTCAGGAACGGTGCGTAACCGTTTTCACCCATCCAGTACTGCAACAGGTGAGTTACGCCGTTACTGGTCAGAGTAGCGCCAGACAGGCCATCGACCTTGTGTTCGGCATCGGAAGTATCCGCGCCTACGCTACCCTTGATCAGGCGAATTTCCGGATCGGTTTTGTCATCACCGTAGACTTCTTTACCCGGCCACAGCGCTTTCCAGGCGGGGTTGTCCACCTCGCCACCAAGCCCCGGGGTTTCGGCGTGAGAATAGAAACCCAGACCGACGACGGTGTTGAGGTCCCCTTCCAGAGCCAGGAAGCCATACAGTGTAGACCAGAGACCATAACCGTGAACCGGCAGGATCACCTTTTCAAGTTCGTTGGCGGAGTCACGCACGATGTAAACCGGCATAACGTTGGCCTGATACTTGATAGAAGCGATATCTTCGCTGCGAGGTACCGGATGACCCAGTTCAGTATCCTTGGCGGCCTTGGTCGCGTCATAGTTAGTGACCGGCTCATCAACGAACTTACCGGAATCGAGATCCACATAGCGGGTCTCAATCTGCGCGAACAGTTCATCAACGGACTTGGAGGCATCATTGATGCCCGCCGCTGCCAGGATGTTGGACTTACGGTCCAGCTCACGGTTAGCGACCTGCTTCGGCTTCAGCAGAACCGCTGCCGCCGATACAACAACGGAGCAGATCACGCAGAGCAGGATCGTAACGGTAAGCGTTTTACCGATAGAATCGTTATTAGACGACATTGCGCTTCATCCTCCGCTTGATGTTCGACTGGACGACAAAGTTATCGATCAGCGGTGCGAACAGGTTGGCAAACAGAATCGCCAGCATCATGCCCTCAGGGAAGGCCGGGTTCACAACACGGATCAGAATCACCATCACGCCGATCAGTGCACCGAAAATCCACTTGCCGGTGTTGGTCATGGATGCAGACACAGGATCTGTAGCCATGAAGAACATACCGAAGGCAAAGCCACCAAGCACCAGATGCCAGTAGAACGGCACTGAGAACATCGGGTTGGTTTCGGAACCGATCAGGTTGAACAGCGTAGACATGGCAACCATACCCAGGAACACACCCAGGACGATGCGCCATGCAGCGATGCCGGCAAACATGATCACCAGACCGCCGATAAGAATCGCCAGCGTGGAGGTCTCACCCACAGAACCCTGAATGGTGCCCAGGAAGGCATCGAACCAGGTCAGGTTGTTGGCCAGGATCTGATCAACGCCACCCATGGCAGCCAGACCCAGCGGAGTCGCGCCGGAGAAGCCGTCAACCGCAGTCCAGATGGAATCGCCAGACATGCTCGCCGGGTAGGCGAAGAACAGGAATGCACGACCGGTCAGCGCAGGGTTGAGGAAGTTTTTGCCGGTACCACCGAACACTTCCTTACCGATAACCACACCAAAGCTGATACCCAGGGCAACCTGCCACAGCGGGATGCTCGGCGGCAGGATCAGCGCGAACAGCACGGAAGTCACGAAGAAACCTTCGTTAACCTCGTGACCACGCTTCATCGCAAACAGGACTTCCCAGAAGCCGCCAACAATGAAGGTTGTCGCGTAGATCGGCAGCCAGTAAGCGGCACCGTGAATGATGTTGTCCCAGACACTGTTGGGATCGAAACCGGTCAGCGCAGCGGCGATGGAGCCCTGCCAGGTACCCGGATCGGTAATACCGAGATCCGCCATGGCCGTATTGGCCTGCAGACCGACGTTATAAAGACCAGCGAAAATCGCCGGGAAGGTGCACAACCACACCAGGATCATGATGCGCTTCAGATCGACGCCATCGCGGACGTGAGCTGCGCTCTTGGTCACGTGACCCGGTGTATAGAAGATGGTATCGACCGCCTCGTAAAGCGCGTACCAGTTCTCGTACTTACCGCCCTTGTGAAAGTGCGGTTCGAGATTATCAAGAATAGATCTCAAACTCATGGCCAGCCTCGCTTACGCCTCTTTCTCGATGCGCGTCAGGTTGTCACGCAGGATCGGACCGTACTCGTACTTGCCGGGGCACGCGAAGGTGCACAGGGCCAGGTCCTCTTCTTCCAGTTCCAGACAACCAAGCTGCATCGCCGTTACGATATCGCCGGTCACCAGTGCGCGGAGCAACTGAGTCGGCAGGATATCCATGGGCATCAACTTCTCAAACTGACCTACGGGGATCATGGCGCGTTCAGATCCATTGGTGGTCGTCGTGAAGTCGAACTTCTTGCCCGCACAGAACATCGACGTAAACATGCGCAGCACAGAGTACTTCTGGGAACCCGGAGCGATCCAGCCCATGAAGTCACGGCTGTCACCCTCTTCCAGCACGCTTACCTGAACGTGGTAGCGTCCGAGGTAGGCCAGCGGGCCTTTGGCTTTAGCGCCGTTCCAGACGGAACCGCTGATAACACGGTTATTGTCGCCAGAAACTCGGCCAGAGGTCAGTTCTTCGAGAGAAGCGCCAAGACGGGTTTTGAGCAGAGTTGGTTTATCAACCTTCGGACCACCCAGGGCAACCACTCGCTCAACGGACAGTTTGCCGCTGGTGAACAGTTTACCGATGGCGATAACTTCCTGGTAACCGATGGTCCAGACAATCTTTTCCCGGGATACAGGATCGAGGAAATGGATGTGGGTACCTGGGTTACCGGCAGGATGGATACCCGCGAACTCTTCGCTGTTCACACCCTCTACGCTTGGGATATCAGCACCCGGAGCCTTGCAGAGGAATACCTTGCCGGCGCCCAGACGGGTCAGAACACTCAGGCCCTGCTTGAAGCTTTCGGATTCAGCAGCAACAACGACTGCGGGGTCGGCAGCCAGGGGATTGGTATCGATTGCGGTTACGAAGATCGAGCTGGGCGTCGTGCCAACCTGGGGTACACGACTGAAGGGACGGGTGCGGAAAGCGGTCCAGAGACCGGACTGCACCAGGTTCTCTTCAACCTGTTCACGACTCAGACCGGAGAGCTGATCTGCGGAGTAGCTTTTGAACTCTACAGATTCTTCCTGATCATCCACTTCAATAACCACGGACTGCAGAACACGTCGCTCACCACGGTTTACCGCCTTGACGACGCCTGCGCCCGGTGCGGTGTATTGAACGCCCGGTGTTTTTTTATCGGTAAAGATCACCTGACCGAGCTTGACCCGGTCCCCCTCCTTGACGGACATTGTTGGTTTCAAACCAACATAGTCCAAACCAACAAGGGCCACAGTACGCGCATCGATAGTTGCCGAGACAACCTGCTCCGGTGCGCCTGCAATAGGTAGATCCAGACCTTTATTGATCTTGATCATACGCCTCACCTAGTAGAATAAACTTTACTGGCGCCTGAAATCCGGCCTGAACGTTCCCCCCACTAACCCGATATCGCTACCGGGCCAAAACGTATAGCAGCCAGCTGTATTCCAGACACCACCCAAAAATCCGGACAATTATAACTGAGCGGACGGTTCTTTTTCTACAAACTACCTTTGCGATCAGGTACTTTCGATGACAATTCTCTTTCCCCTGATCATCGACTCAGTCGACAAATGCACCATAACAGGGCAGCCACTCCCCTGCCCCACTGACTCCGTGTAAAAAATTAACAAAAAAAAGGCCGCGACTGAGTCGCGGCCTTTTTTTTCACCTGAAGCGCTTAACCTTCGACCGGGAAAGCCGGCAGGGTGCACTTGGCGATAGAGCGAGCCAGGCGAATAACCTGGCAGCTGTAACCGAACTCATTGTCGTACCAGACATAGAGAACACAGCTGTTACCGCTGGCGATGGTCGCCAGACCATCGACAACACCCGCTGCACGGGAACCGACGAAGTCGCTGGAAACCGCTTCCGGAGAGTTGCTGTAGTCGACCTGTTTCTGCAGCTCAGAGTGCAGAGCAACATTGCGCAGGTAATCGTTCAGCTCGTCCTTGTCGACGGACTTCTCGAGGTTCAGGTTCAGGATCGCCATGGAGACGTTCGGCGTCGGAACGCGGATAGCGTTACCGGTCAGCTTGCCTTCCATTTCCGGCAGCGCCTTGGATACTGCCTTGGCAGCACCAGTCTCGGTCAGAACCATGTTCAAACCAGCCGCGCGACCGCGACGGTCACCCTTGTGGTAGTTATCGATCAGGTTCTGGTCGTTGGTGTAGGAGTGAACGGTTTCAACGTGACCATTGATCACGCCGTACTTGTCGTTCATCGCCTTCAGCACCGGAGTGATGGCGTTGGTGGTGCAGGATGCAGCAGACAGGATCTGATCAGCATCGGTGATATCGCCGTCGTTAACACCCATAACGATGTTCTTAACGCCCTTACCCGGAGCGGTAAGGATAACGCGGGCAACACCCTTGGATTTCAGGTGCAGCGCCAGGCCGTCAGCATCACGCCATTTACCGGTGTTATCGATAACCAGCGCGTTGTTGATACCGTATTCGGTGTAATCGATAGTATCCGGCGCGTCAGCAAAGATCACCTTGATCATGTTGCCGTTGACGATCAGAGAGTTGGTCTCTTCATCAACCTGGATAGTGCCCTTGAAGGAACCGTGCACGGAATCACGACGCAGCAGGCTGGCACGCTTTTCCAGATCGTTTTCGGCACTGCCTTTACGTACAACAATCGCCTTCAGGCTCAGGGAGTGACCCGCGCCGGAACGATCGATCATCAGGCGCGCCAGCAGTCGACCGATACGGCCGAAACCGTACAGAACAACATCAGTCGGCTGTGTCGGTTCACCACCCAGGGCGCCAGACAGCTCAGCTTCGAGGAACTCCTTCAGAGTGCGACCTGCGCCCTCATCACGGAATTTCACGGCCAGCTTGCCGATATCGACGTGAGCATCGTTAATATCCATCTCACTTACCGCTTCGAGTACCGGGAAGGTATCAACTACGGAAAGCTCTTCACCTTCAATCTGGCGAACATAGCGGTGCGCTTTGAGGATGTTGATTACGGAACGCTTGACGACGATGCGGCCGTAGATGGAGATCTCAACGTTGTGATCACGGTAGAGACGACCGACCAGGGGTACCATCGCTTCAGCGATCGCTTCACGGGCATTCCAGTCGGCTAAAATCAGTTCTTGGGTCACGGGCGGTAGCTCCGAAAATTGTGTCAGCTCAATTTTGGTGCGCGTATTATCCCTATTTAGGTGCCTGCGGGCAAACCACCAAAGGTATACTTTTGTACGCCTCCAACAGGGCGAACTCAATTCGTGCTGCGCATCGACGCTTCGGCCGCTAGAATAGCGACCCTCTGCTACGGTCTGAACCTATCCCTGCATCTACAAGGAGTGTCGCGTGCCCGTCCGCTTTGAACCCACGGTTCCCCAGAATCCAGGCGATATACGCCGTATTGGCCAGGTTAATGGCAGCGCCACCGGCCTTTTGCTGGCATCGCTACAGGGGCGCCACAAAGGGCCAATTCTGATGGTCTGCCGGGACAGCGAAAGCGCAGCCCGAACCGCAGCCGAAATCGGCTTCTATTGTGACAGTGCTACCCAGGTCAGCCTGTTCCCTGACTGGGAAACGCTGCCCTATGACAACTTCTCGCCGCACCAGGACATCATTTCGACCCGGCTCGAAGCCCTGTTCAAGCTGCCTGCAATGACCAGCGGCGTTCTGGTGATCCCGGCATCGACGCTGATGCAGCGCATCGCACCGCCCAGCTTTGTCACCGGCAACTCCCTCTGGCTCGAAAAAGGCCAGACTATCAACCCGGAACAGATGCGCCAGCAGCTCTCCAACGCCGGCTACTCGCTGGTAGACACCGTTTATGAGCATGGCGAATTCGCTATCCGCGGCGCGCTTATCGACCTGTTCCCCATGGGGAGCGATGTACCCTACCGCATCGACTTGTTCGATGACGAGATCGACACCCTGCGTACGTTCGACCCGGAAACCCAGCGCTCGGTAGACCAGATCGACAAGGTGCGCCTGCTGCCGGCGCGGGAATATCCTTTCCACAAGGATGCGATCACCCGCTTCAAACAGCGCTGGCGCGAAAGCTTCGATGTCGATTACACCCGCTGCCCGCTGTACCAGGATATTTCATCCGGCCTTACACCCGCGGGCATCGAATACTACCTGCCGCTGTTTTTCGATGATTGCGCCACCCTGTTCGACTACCTGCCCAACAACACTCTGCTGGTGCAGCAGGACGGACTCAACGACGCCGCGCAGCAGTTCTGGCGCGAAGTCGGCTCTCGCTATGAAGAGCGCGCCTGGGATGTGCAGCGCCCCGTCCTCAAACCTGAAAGCCTGTTTCTTGCGCCGGATACGCTGAACCTCGCGTTCAAAGCCTATCCAACCCTGCGACTTAACCCGGAAGCCGAAGAGAAGCGCCCTGGCCGCGATAACCTGCCCTGCCAGCAGCCGCCTTCGTTGACCGCTCCCCAAGGAGCTCAGGACCCGCTTTCGCTGTTTAAACAACTGCATCAGAACAGCGGCCAATCACTGCTGATCTGCGCCGAGTCCGCCGGCCGACGCGAGTCACTGATCACTCTGGCTCAGCGTTCGGGGCTAAAACTGCGTGAATATACGGACTGGCAGGCATTCGCCGCGGATCCCGCAGCACTTGGCATTACGGTTTACCCGCTGGAGCACGGTCTTAACCTGGAAGAGATACAGGTTGTTACCGAAACCCAGCTGTTCGGCCAGCAGGTGTTTCAGCGCCGCCGTCGCGAACGTGAACAGACCGACTCCGACCAGTCCGTGCGCCACCTGTCAGAACTGGAGATCGGTGCACCTGTGGTCCATATAGACCACGGCGTCGGCCGCTACCTCGGATTGCAAACGATCGAAACCGAGGGCGAGGTGAACGAATTCCTCACCCTGGAATACGCCAACAACGCCAAGCTTTATGTGCCGGTTTCGTCACTGCATCTGATCAGCCGCTATTCCGGCGCCTCCGATGAAGCGGCGCCGCTACACCGCCTGGGCACCGAACAATGGTCCAAGGCACGCCGCAAGGCCGCCGAGAAAGTGCGCGACAGCGCCGCCGAACTGCTGGATATTTATGCCCGCCGCGCTGCGCGCGAAGGCCACAGTTTCGAGTGCCCGGAAGAGGATTATCAGAAGTTCACCGCCGGATTCCCGTTTGAGGAAACCCCGGACCAGGCCAACGCCATCGAAGCCGTGGTGCGAGATATGCGCTCGTCACAGCCGATGGACCGCCTGGTGTGCGGCGACGTGGGCTTCGGTAAAACCGAGGTCGCCATGCGCGCTGCATTTATCGCAGTGCAGGCGGGACAACAGGTCGCGGTACTGGTACCCACCACCCTGCTGGCACAGCAGCATTTCGACAACTTCCGCGACCGCTTTGCCGATTGGCCGGTCAATGTGGAGCTGATTTCTCGTTTCCGCAGCGCCAAACAGCAGCAGACCATCGCCGGCCAGGTCAGTGAAGGCCAGGTCGATATCCTTATCGGCACCCACAAGCTGCTGCAGGGCGACCTGGAGTTCAAACAGCTGGGGCTCGTCATTATCGACGAGGAACACCGCTTTGGCGTACAGCAGAAAGAGCGTCTCAAATCCCTGCGCGCCGAGGTGGATATTCTTACGATGACCGCAACGCCGATTCCGCGAACGCTGAATATGGCCATGTCAGGCATGCGTGACCTGTCGATCATCGCCACACCGCCGGCACGACGCCTGTCGATTAAAACCTTCGTGCGCGAATCCGCCAAACCGATGCTCAAGGAGGCGATCCTGCGTGAGCTGCTGCGCGGCGGCCAGGTTTACTTCCTGCACAACGAAGTCAAATCGATCGAGAAGGTGGCCGCGGAGCTCAGCGAATTGGTGCCGGAAGCTCGTGTCGCCATAGGTCACGGCCAGATGCGTGAGCGCGAGCTGGAACAGGTGATGACCGATTTCTACCACAAGCGCTTTAACGTGCTGGTGTGCACCACCATCATCGAGACCGGCATCGACGTGCCCAATGCAAACACCATCATCATCGAGCGCGCCGACAAGTTCGGCCTGGCCCAGCTGCATCAGCTGCGCGGTCGCGTCGGCCGATCTCATCACCAGGCCTACGCTTACCTGCTGACGCCGCCGCCCAAGCTGATGACTCCGGATGCCACCAAACGCCTAGAGGCGATCAGCCAATCGAGCACACTCGGCGCGGGCTTTACCCTGGCGACCCACGACCTTGAAATTCGCGGCGCAGGCGAGCTGCTCGGCGAAGAGCAGAGCGGCCAGATCCAGAGCATCGGCTTCACGCTCTACATGGAGATGCTGGACCAGGCGATCCAGTCCATACGCGAAGGCAAAACACCGAATCTCGACCAGCCGATGAATCATGGCAGCGACATCAACCTGCGGGTTCCGGCTCTGATCCCGGATGACTACCTGCCAGACGTCCACAATCGTCTGATCATGTACAAACGCATCTCCAACGCCAACGATGAGCGCGGACTGGATGAACTGCAGGTGGAAATGATCGACCGTTTCGGCATACTGCCGCAGCCGACACGCAACCTGTTCCGCCTCACCGCGGTTAAACTGCGCGCCGACAAGCTGGGCATCACCAAACTGGAAGCCAACGACCGGGGCGGTCGGGTCGAGTTCACCGCTGATACACGGGTTGAGCCGCTGACACTGGTTACACTGGTACAGCAGCAGCCCAACCGGTATAAACTGGACGGCGCCAGCGCGCTGCGCTTCACTCTGCCAATGGCAAAACCTGAAGACCGTTTTCACTGCATCGAAGGCCTGCTGGGCCAGCTGACACCCAACGAGAGAGACTGATGACTAACCCGATTCGATCCATGCTCTGCGCCCTGCTGCTCTGTCTCGCAGCACCGACCTTTGCTGCCAACGGCAACTACACCATCGAAGTCGTGATCTTCGCGCAGAACGGTTATAACGCCGGCGCCCTGCCCTTTGATGCCAGTGCACCCAACGCACAGCCACCGGCAACCTCGGGCGCACGCTATATCAGCAGCTACAACGGCTCACCTTACTCTCAGCTGGAAGCGATGCCCTCAAGCAGCTTTGTACTCGGGGATGACGCGGCGCGCCTGAGGCGCGAGGGATACCAGATTCTCTGGCATGGCGGCTGGTTCCAGAACGTAAGCACCGGCCGCAACCCGGAGATCCGTATCAACAGCGCAGACGGTAATGTTGACGGAGTTATCCGTGTCGATCGCAGCCGCTACCTGCACTTCAAGCCCAACCTGCTGCTGACCCGCGGCGGCTCAGAGTATCAGCTGAAGCAGTCTCGACGCATGCGCTCACAGGAGCTGCATTACCTGGATCACCCGCTGTTCGGTATGTTGGTTTACGCTCGACCGATCTAAGGGTCACAAGGCACGGACGAGGGCCGTGCCAAAGATCCCAACCACGCCAAGCCTGGATCGATCCTTAGATTGATCTAAGCCTTGCCAGACAGCTCTCCGGATCAGTCAGCAGCTGCGCCGGAGAGCCCTGCTCAACCACCCTGCCAGAATCCATAACAACTACTCTGTCGAAGCGCTCCAGCGCGATAGGGTGATGGGTAATCAGCAGCACCGTACGCTCCTTGGCGTATTCCAGCAGCGCCGCCAGGGCGCGCGCCTCGGTCTCTGCATCCAGCCCTTCCGTAGGCTCGTCCAGCAACAGAATCGGCGCCGACCTCAACAGCGCCCGCGCCAGCGCCAGACGCTTGCGCTGACCGCCCGAAAGCCTGACACCCGACTCGCCAACCTGGTAATCGAGCCCCTGACCGGACAGCCCCGACATCAGATCCAGCTCATCCAGCAAACGCTCAAGCTGCGTATCATCCAGATCATCCGCCGCCAACTTCAGGTTATCCCGCACCGTGCCAGCAAACAACTGAACCGGCTGGGACATCACGCTCATCTGTGCCCTGAGCTGCGCCTCGGTATAGCTCTCTACAGGAAGCCCACCCAGGCGAATTTCGCCTGACTGCGGGTCCCAGAAGCGACTGAGCAACGCAATCAGGCTGCTTTTGCCACTGCCGGAATGACCCAGCACCACCACCTTTTCGCCAGCAGTCACTTCCAGGTCGACACCCTTGAGCGCAGCACGCTCTGGCGTATAGGCAAAGCTCACGTTAGTGAAACTGAACTGCCCAAGCCGCACAGGCTCAGCGCCCTTTCCATTAAAGCCCGAAGGCTCAGGCGAATTCACCACCTGGTCCAGCCGCAGCGCCGCCTCCCTGGTCTTGCCCAGATACTGGTACGCCAGCGGCAAGGGCATGACGGCTTCGAAAGCAGCCAGCACACAAAACAGCAGCATCGCCAGCTGCGCCGGCTGCAAAACACCGGTGCCGAGATACTCAGCGCCGTACAGCAGCGCCAGAATCATCGTCAGGCCTGCCACTATCACCATGCAGGCATTGATCGCCGCAGAGACCAGCCCCATGCGTCGCTGGGTATCCAGCAACTGGGATTCCGATTCCACCACCGAACCCCGGGCCAGATCCATGCCACCATAGATGCGAAGGTCCGCCATCCCCTGCAGCAACCTGACCAGGCGGGTGCGCAGTTCCGCCTGCGCGCCAATCTGGGCCCGTCCAGGACGCCTCCCCAGCAGGTAACCAACACCAGGAACCAGGATCCCCGCAAGCGCCAGCCCTGCCAGAGCTATAAACGCCACGGCCGGCGCGTAAAGCGCCAGAAAACCGGCTACCAGCAGCACAACGACCAACGCCACCAGCGTTGGCGACAACACCCGTAGATAGAGATTGTCCAGCGCGGCTATATCCGCAACCAGCCGGTTTAACAGCTGCGCTGAACCTATTCGACTCAACTGTTCGGGCCGTAGTGGCTCGATACGACGATAAACCCAGACACGAAGCTTGGCGATCAAGCGGAAGGTGGCCTCATGTGAGGCTATGCGCTCACCATAGCGACCCGCCGTACGCAAAATAGCGAACCCTCTCACCCCAGCCCCGGGGGTGAAGAAATTGAAACTGGAAGCCCCGGCCAGCGCCGTGGCGGTAATAAACCAACCGGACAAGGTCAGCAGCCCGATACTGGCCAGCAGTGTCGCCAACGCGAGCAGAGCGCCGAGCGACACCCAGCCAAGATGGTCACGCATCTGCCGGATATAGGGCCAGAGCAGCCTCATAGCTCACCTCCCGCTTCACCGGACAGGACTTCCAGCCGCCCGTGTCGCAGCCTGAACCGATGCTTCGCCGCAAGCAGCGTGGCATCCCTATGACTTAAGATCAGGACCGTGCGATCCCTGGCAAAGGCTTCCAAAGCCTGAAGTATCAGCAGCTCGCTTTCCCGATCCAGATTTGCCGTGGGCTCATCCAGCAGCAAAACCGGCGCATCCTTGAGCAACGCCCTCGCCAGCGCTATGCGCTGAATCTGACCACCGGAGAGCCCGGCCCCCGCCTCTTCCACACGGGTATCCAGGCCCTGCGGCAGTCGATCAAGAAACTCGGTGACATGAGCAGCATCGCAGACCCGACGCAGCCTTACGTCATCCGCATCCGGATCGGCCAGCAGCAGGTTTTCTCTCAATGTGCCGCTGAATAGCGTCGTGTGCTGACTGACCCAGGCAACCCGCGACAGCCAGGAGTCACGATCCAGCTGCACCAGCTCCTGGCCATTGATCAGAATCCGCCCCTGCGAGAGCGGGTAGAATCCAAGCAGAAGATTCATCAAGGAAGATTTACCAACCCCACTTGGACCGGCAATAGCCACTGGCTGTCCCGGCTCAATAGAGAGATCCAACCCGCTGAGCACCGCCTGCTCTGCTCCCGGGTAGGTCAGCGACACTTGCTCAAAACGGATATTGATCGGCGCATCAGGCGCCGCCAACGAGCCGGACTCAGCCTGATGCTCAGCCTCATCCAATAACTCCATCAACTTTTCGGAGGCCGCTACCGCCTCCTGTTTTGCATGGTACTGGGTACCCAGCTCACGCAGTGGAAGATAAAACTCGGGCGCCAGCAGCAGGATAAACAGCGCCTGGTAGAGCGTTATATCCCCTTCCCAGGCACCAAATCCGAGCTGACCGAGAAAGCTGAAACCGAGATAGACCGCCGTCAGCGCAATCGATACCGAGGCAAAAAACTCGAGCACCGCCGAGGAGAGAAAGGCAAGCCGCAGTACTTCCATGGTTTTAAGACGAAATTCCTCCGACACCCTGGCAATAGTGGCGGCTTCTGATTCGCTGCGCTGAAACAGCTTAAGCGTTGGCAAACCCTGAATAACATCAAGCAGATAGGAAGATAAGTTCGCCAGCACCTGAAAGTTACGCCGGTTGGCGTCGGCGGCTTTCATACCCACCAGCGCCATGAACAGCGGCACCAGTGGCGCGGTGAGGATGAAGATCAGTGCGACCGCCCAGTTCTGCGGCAAGACAAAGAGAAGGATAATCAACGGCAGGCCGACAGCCTGAGCCATCTGCGGGAGATAGCGGGCGATAAAGCCATCCAGCGCCTCGACCTGCTCCAGCAACAGGGTACTCAGCTCTCCGCTCTGACGCCGATGAGTAAAGCCTGGCCCCAGCCGGTCCAGCTTCACAAGCAGCTCCTGACGCAACGCCTGGCGCACACTGAGCGAAGCACGAACACCCGCCCATTCACGTAAAAAACCGAACAGGGCACGCAAACAAACCGCCAGCACCAGCAGGGAAATTTCCGCGCTGTAATCGGCCAGCCCGCCCCTTCCCTCAACCAGCCCGGAGACCACATAGGCGAGACGATCCGCCTGTAGCACCAGCGCCAATCCCAACAAAAGCCCGGCAACAATCGCCAGCAGGGTCCAGCGCCGCCCCGGCCCAGCCGTTTTTCGTAACCAGGCTGAGGGCTTGACGGCTTGGGTTTCGGGTTGGCTCATCGCACAGGACTCCAGCGGCAACGGCGAATGATTAAGTATTAGCTCACGCGGACTTCTCGTTAAGCGCTGGCGGCGGCTCCTCTCCCGGCTGCTCGTGAAGATGCACGGTAGTGGTCGGGAAGGCGATTTCGGCGCCGTGACGGTCGACGATCTCGATAATTTTCAGCAGCACGTCCTCACGCACCGCCAGGTAATGTCCCCAGTTAGTGGTATGCGTGAAGGTGTAAACCATAATATCGAGCGAGGATGGCCCAAAGCGGTTCAGCTGCACAAACAGGGTGTTGTTCTCGTCGATCTCTTCATGCCCTACCAGCATCTCACGGATATCATCGACGATCTGCTTCACCACTGCCGCATCGTCATAACGCACGCCGACATACTCGAAGATACGCCGATGCGTCATTCGCGACGGGTTTTCCACCGAGATATTGTTAAAGGTTGCGTTTGGTACATAGAGCGGGCGCAGATCAAAGGTACGAATGACGGTGAGACGCCAGCCGACGTGCTCCACCACCCCTTCGATATTCTTGTCTGGCGAACGTACCCAGTCACCGACCTTGAACGGGCGATCCAGGTAAATCATCAGACCACCGAAGAAGTTGGCGAGCAGATCCTTGGCAGCAAAACCCACCGCCAGGCCGCCGATACCACCGAACGCCAGCAGACCGGAAACGCTGTAACCCAGGTTCTGCAGCAGCACCAGACCCACGACAACCACCACGATCATGCGGATCAGCTTCGAAAACGCATCCGCGGTGGTGCGGTCGATATTGGTATTACGTCTCAGGACGACTTCTTCGGCGTGGCTGATAAAGCGGATCAACGTCCAGCCAAAGAGCAGAATAAAGGCAAGCTCCCGCGCTCTGTTGGGCAACTCTTTGCCGACATAATCGGAATGCGGCGCCGCCACGCTAAGCGCCAGGGAGCAGCCGACCACCAGAATCAGGATCTTTACCGGCACCCGGCTGGAATCGATCAGCAGATCATCCCAGACTGGCTTGGTGTGGGAAAGCGAATGCACCAGCCGCTTCATGATCCGGTTAACCACCAGCATAACCAGCAGCGTCAGCGCGAGAATCAGCAGCACACTCAACTGCCAGCGATAGTCCTCAAGCCCGGGCACAAACTTCAACACCGGATCGAGCCAGCTGGCCAGTTTCTCTTCAGGCATTACACATTCCTTAACAACTTTCTTTTTACAGCGGTTCTTAATGGCGACCCTTCACCCGGTCGCTAACATCGTCTTAGCAGCGCTCGCTCAGGCTGATCAGCTCCTGCGCGATCTGCTTCGCCCTGTCGCGACGTGCGCTATCCCCAATATCGGCAGGCTTAGCCTTCATACGCGCCAGGCGTGCGGACGGAACGACAGGATTCTTGCGCAGGTATTCCAGCACCTCAAGCGCCCCCTCCGGGCGGTTACAGACAAGCACCATATCGCAGCCGGCATGCAGCGCCTTTGCGGCTCGTTGTGGGTATCCGCCCGCTACACTGGCGCCTTCCATGGTAAGGTCGTCGCTGAAGATCACACCCTCAAAGCCGAGCCGCTGGCGCAGTTGCTGCTGCAACCAATAGGTTGAGAACCCGGCAGGTTCTTCATTGATGGCTGAGTAGATGACATGGGCCGGCATAATCGCGTCCAGTCCCTGATCGATCAATGCGGCAAATGGACGCATATCTTCGGCCAAAATATCGTCGAGCGTGCGCTCATCCACCGGAATCTCAAGGTGAGAGTCGGCGACAACCCAGCCGTGACCGGGAAAGTGTTTGCCAGTAGCCGACATTCCCGCCTCATGCATACCTGCCATGAACGCCGTAGCCAGATCGGCAATACCCTCCACAGTCGCCGCAAAGGCGCGATCGCCGATAACTCCGCTTCGTGACCAGTCCCGATCCAGCACCGGTGCAAAGCTAAAATCGATATCGAAATCGCGAAGCTCTGCCGCCATCAGCCAGCCGAGCTCGTGCGCTTCCGCCACAGCGCGCTGCGCATCGAGCTCCCAGCGTTTGCCGAGTGCTGCCATCGGCGGCAGCCGGGTGACGCCCTTGCGCAGACGCTGTACGCGACCGCCCTCCTGATCGATGGAGACCAGAATGTCCGGACGTGCTTCACGCACCTGTGCCATCAACGCCCGCAGCTGCTCAGGAGACTCATAGTTACGTGCAAACAGGATCAGACCACCGACTTCCGGCTGACGCAGCAGCTCTGCCTCATCGACCTCCAGTGACAGACCGCGAAGGTCGAGCATCAGTGGGCCAATCTGTGGTGTCGAATTCACAAGCGTCATGCTTTCCTCATTCATAGATATCGACCGGCGTACCGGCGCTGACACGGGAGAATAGATCCAGGAGATCTTCATTGCGCATGCGGATACAACCATGGGAAAGCGGCACTCCCATAGGCTCGGTATCCGGCGTGCCATGGATATAGATATAGCGGCGCTGGGAGTCGCAGCTGCCGAGGCGATTTTTGCCTGGTTCGCGGCCGCAGAGCCAGAGAATACGGGTCAGTATCCAGTCGCGCCGGGGGTGACTGGCGGCAAGTTCCGGGGAGTAGATTTCACCGGTAGGCCGGCGACCGACAAAGACTGCGTTGATCGGCTGATCGCCGCCGATGCAGGCGCGGATATAATGGGCGCCCCTGGGTGTGCAGCCGCTACCGTTGGCCTCTCCGGCCCCATTCAGCGCGGTTGAGACCGACCAACTGCCCAGCTCGGTGCCACCATCGGTCAAACGCAGCTGCTGTTCGGCCAGTGACACCTCAATGCGATACATACTTCCCCCAGATTGCGAAACTCAGGCAAAAACTTAATCAAGAAGCTTACATTGAGAAAATGACATCAAGAAACTTATACCAAGAACCGGCATCAAGAAGCTGAACCGGGCAGTCAGACCCGGCAGAGCCAGTTTTTCTCGGAGCGCGCATGAAAGCCTGCGGTGAGCACAGGCACCATTCGATGCAGGGTTCTTTCGATATCAACACGCCCGTCAGAGTTCCGCGCATTGATCAGATTAAGAGTGCCATAGTTCGACAGGGTAAAAATCAGCGCACCGAGCAGAAAATGCAGGCGCCAGAAGAACTCATCGGATTCCATCGGTGCAGCATCCCTGCGCACCAGGGTGATCATCGGGTCAATACGACCGCCATAGTGCCGCATGAGGAAGTTGCGCAGCTCTTCCTGGTCCGGTGCGTAGGCGAGATCCAGCAGATGCATGAACAGAGACAGCGAGTGTTCGCGATCCTCCCGCGCCTCCAGCAACGCCACCATCAGAACCTCGATCAGTTCCTCCACACCGATATAGTCGGTGCCGGCGGCACGGCGCTCGGCGAGCAGATGCTCGAGACGGGCGCACAGCGGGTCGAGAAAACGGGTCGCCACCGCTTCAATCAAACCGTGCTTGGAGCCGTAGTGGTAATTCACCGCCGCCAGATTCACATCCGCCGCAGCGGTGATCTGGCGCATGGTGGTCTCCGCAAATCCCCGCTCCGCGAACAACTGCTCCGCGGCGAGGATAATACGTGTTGCGGTATTAGCGTCCTTTAACTGCCCTTTCACATCCACTCTCTCACTTGTTCCATTTGTTCGAGCTCCATCCCCTTATCGCGACCAGAAGCGGCTGGCATAAAGTTTCTGCACAAGACGATCCGCCAGGCGGTCGGCGGTTTGCACAGAAAAGTTACTCAGACGCTCCTGCAATCCCTTCTTTAGCTCGTAGCTGACACGATAGACATCGGCGTTTTCACAGGCGTCAAACAGATAATCGTCACTGGTGCTGATACCATCAACCAGGCCCAGCGCCAGCGCACGCTTGCCGAACCAGACTTCACCGGTGGCGATCTTCTCAAGGTCCAGATCGGGACGATATTCAGCCACGAACTCCTTGAAGAGGCCGTGAGTGTCTTCAAGCTCCTCGATAAATTTTTTGCGCCCGTGCTCGGTATTTTCGCCAAACAGAGTAACCGTGCGCTTGTACTCGCCAGCGGTGAATACTTCGTAATCCACGTCATGCTTCTGAAGCAGGCGATGGAAGTTCGGCATTTGAGCGACGACGCCGATCGACCCAACCAGCGCAAAGGGCGCGGTCAGCAGTTTATCGGCGATACAGGCCATCATATAGCCACCGCTGGCGGCTACCTTGTCGACACAGATCGTCAATGGAATTTCACGGCGACGGATACGCTCAAGCTGTGACGCTGCCAGGCCGTAACCATGTACCAGGCCGCCGCCACTCTCCAGACGGAGCACGATCTCGTCTTCCTTGCGCGCCATCATCAACACGGCGTTAATCTCTTCGCGCAACCAGTCGACCTGGGACGCATGCAGATCGCCGTCAAAATCGAGCACATAGATGCGCTTACGTTCCGGCTCAGGCTCGATACCTTTCTTCGCCGCTTTTTTACGCTCTTTCGCGTCCTGCTTGTCACGTTTTTTCTGCTCTTTATGCAGCTGTTTTAAACGCGACTCGTCCAGAATTTCGTCTTCAATCTCCTGCTGCATCTCTTCGAAGTGGCTATTGATATGCTTAACTTCAATATGACCGTCGCGCGCCTCACGGCGTCGAGAAACAGCCGCACCTACCCCGGCAACTACCAGCAGAATGCCGATAATCAGGGTTAGAGTCTTGGCGAGAAAGAGTCCGTATTCGGCGAGAAATTCCGTCACATGCATCTCCTGTTGCGATCCCGGGACGTTAGCGCTGCGGGGCCGCGTACTGTAACATATCGCCGGATTAAAACACGCTTTTTGCAGGAAGCCACTACCCATGAGCGCGCCCATTACCGTCGATCAGATCATCCGCAAACTCCCCTCCCGGTTCAATGCCGAGCAGGCTGGCTCGCTCGAAGCGGTGTTTCAGTTTCAACTCACCGACGCTCAGCCGTTTTTCATTACTATTGCGGATGGCACCTGCGATGGACAGGCAGGGGAACACGAGGATCCAAACATCACCCTGCACCTGGATGAAGCGACTCTGATCAGGGTGGTTACCGGTGAACAGGACGGTATGAGCGCCTTTATGAAGGGACAGCTGCGTGCCGAAGGCAACGTGATGCTGGCCACGCGCCTCGGCAAGCTGTTTAGCGGTGCTTAATCCTGACGCTGCAGAAAACCTTCGATCAGCTGGCGTGAGATCGTGAACTCCGGTGGCAGTTGCGGCAGATTATCCACGCTGAACCAGCCGGCCAGATCGATCTCCTCGCCATCCGGCGTAATCTCACCACCGGCATAGTCGGCATAGAACCCCAACATCAGTGAATGCGGGAACGGCCAGGCCTGGCTGTGCGCATAACGGATGTTGCTGACCTCGACCCCCACCTCTTCCATGATTTCACGGGCAACGGCAGCCTCCGCCGTCTCACCCGCCTCGATAAAGCCGGCCAGAGTGCTGTAACGTCCGTCCGGGAAGCGCGTGTTATGCGCCAGCAGACACTGATCACCTCGGGTGACCAACACGATGATGCAGGGCGAGATACGCGGGTACACCACCAACTCACAGCTGGGACAACGTTTCGCCAATTCGCCACGGACACTCGCGGATACGGTACCGCAGCGACCGCAAAAGCGATGCTGATCGTGCCAGACAGCGATCTGGGTTGCCCGGGCCAGGCGTGAGAAGTGGGATTCTTCAGCCATCGACAGCTCGGCACGCAGATCCAGCGGCACGAAGCCTTCAGGCGGCGCTTTACTCAGCACCAGTTCCAATTCAGACGCTACCGGGTAGCGCTCCTCTATCTGCTCTGTCGCCACCGCAGGCTCCGGCGTAAACAGCGGACCGCCGTCATAAACATACAAGCGCCCCTGGTGACCAAGCACATATTCCACTTCTTACTCCTTAAATCTATACCTCTTCCGAGCCAGCACTGTAGCACAGCTTCCGCCCACTCCCGCCAGCTGGTAGCATTACCGCGCCTTGCTGACAGCGCAACGGCCGCATACCAGCCAGAAGAACATGCCAGAACCCAACACCATCGGCCATGCTCTGCCTGCCGCGCTGCCAGGACCCGCCAAATATACGAATAAATCAGGGTCAAACTCTCAAGGAGTAAAAACCCAAGGCGTACGAATGGAACTTTCATAGGAACCTTTTCTCCGATGAGCCAATCGCTGACTCAGGCGCTGACGCGCAACTTCCTCGGCAATTCACCAGTCTGGTACAAACAGGCCGTGGTCGGATTCCTGATCCTGAACCCTATTATCCTTTTTCTGGCAGGTCCGGCCGTTACCGGATGGCTGCTTATTTTCGAATTCATTTTCACCCTGGCCCTGGCACTGAAGTGCTACCCCCTGCAACCCGGGGGCCTGCTGGCTATCGAAGCAGTGGTCATTGGCCTGGCCTCGCCGGAAGCGGTCTACCACGAGGTAGCGGGCAACCTGGAAGTGATCCTGCTACTGATGTTCATGGTGGCAGGTATCTACTTCATGAAGAGCATGCTGCTCTGGGTGTTCACACGGATCCTCCTGAAGGTTCACTCCAAATCGACGCTCGCACTTCTGTTTTCCATTTCTGCAGCCTTTCTCTCCGCATTCCTCGATGCTCTGACCGTCACTGCCGTGCTGATCAGCGTAGGTGTGGGTTTTTACGCGGTTTATCACCAGGTAGCTTCCGGAAAACAGATGGGTCAGGGAGGACACGATCACTCCAATGACCAGCACATTCTCGAAGAGAAGCGCCAGGACCTCGAATCCTTCCGCTCGTTCCTGCGCAGTCTGCTGATGCATGGCGCGGTCGGCACAGCCCTGGGCGGTGTCTGCACACTGGTGGGCGAGCCCCAGAACCTGCTGATTGCACAGAAGGCCGGATGGGACTTCGTTGAATTCTTCCGACTGATGGCGCCGATCACTATGCCGGTGCTGGCCGCAGGCCTGGTGACCTGCCTCCTGCTGGAGAAGACCGGCACCTTCGGCTACGGCGGCAAGCTGCCCGCGTCGGTGCGCGCGATCCTCACCGAGTACGCGCTGGAGCAGGATAAGAAACGCACCGAACGCGACCTGGTAATCCTTATCGTGCAGATGCTGGTAGCGGTCTTCCTGGTGCTGGCGCTGGCGTTTCACCTGGCAGAGGTTGGCCTGATCGGCCTGACCGTGATCATTCTGCTGACCGCGTTCAACGGCATCACCGAAGAGCACCAGATCGGCAAGGCGTTTGAAGAGGCGCTGCCCTTTACTGCGTTGCTGGTGGTGTTTTTCACCATTGTTTCAGTCATCCACGAGCAGCACCTGTTCCAGCCGATCATCCATGCCGTACTGGCCATGGAGGAGTCGCGCCAGCCCGGTGTGTTCTTTATCGCCAACGGCCTGCTGTCAGCAATCAGCGATAACGTTTTCGTAGCCACCGTGTATATCAACGAGGTGCTGGACGCTTTCAACAAGGGCGAGATCAGCCGCGAGCACTTTGAAAGCCTTGCGATCGCTATCAACACCGGCACCAACATCCCCAGCGTAGCGACACCGAACGGTCAGGCAGCCTTTCTGTTCCTGCTGACCTCGGCGCTGGCTCCGTTAATCCGCCTGTCCTACGGCCGCATGGTCTGGATGGCCCTGCCCTACACTATCGTGATGAGCGTTGTCGCCATGACCATGGTGCTGATCGAGCTACACTGATCCCGGCGTTAATTAATGGGCGGCCATTAATAGGCGAATCTCATCAGCTCTGATGAGATTCGCCCAGCCGACAATCAGGCACAAAAAAAGCGGGCGCTGAATGCCCGCTTTTTTTATGTCACTCAGCCAGACTTACCCGGCCTGCTCATTAGAGAGCTGGTTACGCCAGAGACACTGTCCGCCCGCCTTTTTGTCGAGCAGATCGAGGAAAACCTCATGGGCTGCCAGATCTTCCCCAGCGGCCTGGGGTACCGGCAGGTCCAGCGCATCAGCCACGCGCCGCAGCTTTTCCGCGCCCCCCTCATCATCGCTATCACCCTGCCCCAGCTGCAACATGGTCTGACCGCCTGTCAGCGCCAGGTAAACTTCGGCAAGGATCTCAGAGTCAAGCAATGCCCCGTGAAGCTCACGGTGGGAGTTGTCGATCTCGTAGCGACGGCAAAGCGCATCCAGGTTCACCTTGGAGCCCGGGTGCTTACGACGGGCCAGCTTAACCGAGTCGGTTACCTTGCAGATATCGGCGATGCGTTCTGAGAAACCGTTGCGCTCCAGCTCCTTATCAAGGAAGCCCACGTCGAACGCCGCGTTATGGATGATCAGCTCGGCACCGCGAACAAACTCCAGGAACTCGGCAGCCACATCCGCAAAGGAGGGCTTGTCCGCCAGGAATTCATTGGTGATACCGTGAACGTCCATCGCTTCGGCATCCACTTCCCGATTGGGGCGGATGTACTGGTGATAGTGGTTGCCGGTCAGCTTGCGCCGCTCCATCTCGACACATCCGATCTCGATGATGTTATGGCCTTCATCGACCTCAAGACCGGTGGTCTCGGTATCCAGTACGATCTGACGACTACTCATGCTTTACCAAACTCCTCGACACCTTTGTTTGCCAGCTGATCGGCACGCTCGTTTTCGGGATGGCCGCTGTGCCCCTTGACCCAATGCCACTCGATCTCATGCCCGGCCACCAGCTTGTCCAGCTCCTGCCAGAGCTCCGCGTTTTTGACCGGCTGACGCGAGGCTGTTTTCCAGCCCTTGCGCTTCCACCCGGCGATCCACTCGGTGATCCCTTTACGCAGATACTGAGAGTCGGTGGTTAGCTTGACGTGGCAGCGCTGATTCAACGCTTTCAGTGCTTCGATGGCGGCCATCATCTCCATCCGGTTATTGGTGGTATTCGGCGCGCCCCCGTAAAGCTCTTTCTCATGGCCGCCGCTGCGCATCACTGCTCCCCAGCCACCCGGCCCCGGATTGCCCTTGCAGGCACCGTCGGTAAAGATCTCTACCTGTTTCAACTCTCGTGTATCCTTGCGATTCGAAAAAATAATGCAACCTGGGTTGCGATACAGATGTTACTCGTCGGCGTTATCACGCCTGGAATGGCCCCGCGCCGAAGGTTTGGCCTCGATAACCGGCAGACTGATCAGTTTGCGCCGCCAGGGCCTGCGCAGCGGTGTTATACCCGGCACATCCTTACGCGCCACCACCACCATCGCCGCACCGGAGCGGGCCGGCGCACGTTGCATCAGCCCCCTGAGCCAGCGACAGCGATTGCGCCTGTGACTACTCTCAAACGGCGGCGCATACAGTGCAGATACCGCTTTGACTTCGGTAAGTTCCAACAGGCTGAGCCAATCCTGTAGTCGGCCATGACGGATAAAATGAGCCAGCCAGGGCACCTGACGCCTGCGCTTGAGAAACCGAAAGGCTCCCCAGAGGCTGGCGGGGTTAAACCCGACTATGACCAGATGGCCACCGGGTCTTAATACCCGGGAAGCCTCACGTAAGGTCTGGTGTGGGTTTTCGGCAAAATCCAGAGCATGATGCAGCAACACCACATCCATCGACTCACCATCGACCGGAAGCTCATCACTGCGCGCCACAATTGCCCGCTTATCCATACCCAGCTCAAGCGTCGGGCCCAGCAGAACCCTGTGCGGTACCGGGCTCGCCGCGAACATCGGCAGACGGTTGTCCACCCCCACCTGCAACAGATGGTAGCCAAACAGCGTGGGCAGCACCTGCTCCAGCAGTTTGCGTTCGGCCTCGATCAGCTCCTGCCCCAAAGGAGAATCAAACCACTCCTTGAGGGCGGGTATCAGTTCATCGACCTGCGGTGGCTGTTCAAATGTCATAGACTCTTGATTTTTTATGCAACACAAGCCGTGGTATCCCGGGATTAAAACGCTTTGCCCCGGGCGCTATTGATTCTTGCCCGGTATTATAAAGTACCCTGTAGCCAGACTGCACCCGGCTGGTGCAGTGCACTAACCTATAAGCACTCCAATACGAGCACAATAAAGGAAGAGGCCTGTCTATGTTCAGCGTAACGCCGATAGCGGCATTTCAGGACAACTACATCTGGGCCCTGGCGGGTTCAGTGCCGGGAGAAATCGCCGTTGTCGACCCCGGCGATGCAGCCCCTGTATTCGCCTACCTGAAAGCGCACAACCTCAAGCTTGCAGCGATCCTGATCACGCATCACCATCCCGACCATACCGGTGGTGTCACAGACCTTCAGGCCGCTGGCGAAGTTCCCGTATACGGCCCGGCCAACTCACCCTTCAAGGGTATCACCCAGCCCCTGAACGATAACAGCGAGATCTCGTTACTCGGTGAAACTCTCCGCATTGCTGCGGTTCCGGCACACACCCTGGATCACATCAGCTACTTCCAGCCTGACGACAAACCGCAGTTATTCTGTGGCGACAGTCTGTTCCTGGCTGGCTGCGGCCGTCTGTTCGAAGGTGACGCCGAACAGCTGCTGGCGGCGATGAACTACTTCAAGAGCCTGCCCGGCGAAACCCAGGTCTACTGCACCCATGAGTACTCACTGGCCAACCTGAGGTTTGCAGCTGCGGTAGAGCCGCAAAGCAGCGCTATTCAGTCAGTCACCGAAGAGAGCAAAAAGCTGCGCGAAGAGGGCAAACCCACCCTGCCCTCCAACCTTGCCCAGGAGCTGCAGATCAACCCCTTCATGCGTACCTCTGAGCGACAGGTTGCAGCAGCAGCGGCACAACACGCCGGCGCAACGTTGAATTCTGAAACCGAAATTATCGCCAGTCTGCGCAAGTGGAAAGATAACTTCTAAGCGCTGCGTTCAGCCCCGCCTCAACCGAGGCGGGCAATCCTGCATAGACCCCAAATTCAAACAAAACCTAAACCTGCTCCCGGTCATTTGACGCTATTGTGACACGCCCATAAAATGGCCCGCTATTTATTCGCTTTCAGGGAGTTGGTGCGTGAGGCCCAAACTAATTCACACCGTTTTAGCCGTTTCAATCGGCCTTGTATTAGCCGGATGTCAAACGGCGAGTGTCAAGCCTCCGCAGGACATCCAGCAACAGACGAGCAATACACAAACCCGCG
Organism: Marinobacterium lutimaris; assembly: GCF_900108065.1. Lineage (GTDB taxonomy): Bacteria > Pseudomonadota > Gammaproteobacteria > Pseudomonadales > Balneatricaceae > Marinobacterium_D > Marinobacterium_D lutimaris. The sequence continues at coordinate 1,248,845 of NZ_FNVQ01000001.1, forward strand.
CTCAAGACCTTGCAAAATGGCGATCGGAGCATGGCGTGAAACCGGTCAAAGCCGAACAGGAGGCTGCAAAAGACCTCTGGAGCCTGACCCGGCGCCACCTGGAACTTGAACCCCTGATCGATCAACCCCGCGTTGATGCCGTCCTCGCCGAATACCGCAAAAACGACAGTTTTGTCCGCCACGCTTCCGACCGCGCCAAACTCTACTACTACTTCGTGCTTGGTGAAGTTTTAAAACGCGACATGCCGGCGGAGATCGCCCTCCTTCCTTTCGTCGAAAGCGGCTATGATCCACTGGCAATTTCTCCGAGCAAAGCGGCTGGCGCCTGGCAGTTTATTCCCAGCACCGCCCAGCTGTTCAAACTGAAGCGCAACTGGTGGTATGACGGCCGCCAGGATATCGTCGCCTCAACCAACGCGGCACTCGATTACCTTCAGTACCTCAATGATCGCTTCGAAGGCGACTGGCTCCTTTCCCTGGCCGCATACAACTGCGGTGAAGGCTGTGTTTCCCGCTCGGTCAAGCGCAACCTGCGTGCCGGCAAGGCTGGCGATTACTGGTCACTGAAGCTCCCACGGGAGACGCAGCGTTATGTTCCCAAGCTGATCGCCATGGCCCGCCTGGTCGATAAAGCCGATGAGTACGGCATCACCCTGCCGGATATGCCCAATACACCCTATTTTGAAATGGTAAACATCGACAGCCAGGTCGAGTTGATCAAGGCGGCCAAGATGGCCGGCATCGACCTGGAGCTGATGAAGAAACTGAACCCGGGTTTCAGGCAGTGGGCCACCGATCCAAACGGCCCCCACCGCCTGCTTCTGCCGATCGGCAAAGGACCACAGTTTGAGGCAGCGCTGAGCAAGGTCCCTGCAGCTCAGCGCGTGACCTGGACCCGCTATCAGATTCGCAGTGGCGATACGCTGTCACAGATTGCGCGCCGCTTCGATACCACCATTGATGTTATCCGCAGCGGCAACAAGCTCTCTTCGAACCAGATCCGTGCCGGTAAGACGCTGCTGATCCCGACCCGCTCCAATGTGGTAACCCTGGCCAGCACCGGCGCCAAGGAACAGATCCACCGGGTACAGAGCGGCGAAAGCATCTGGAAGATCGCCCAACACTATGGCGTCAGCCCGGATCAGCTGGCAGACTGGAACCAGATCAGCGACTCCCGGAGCCTTCGCCCGGGGCAGAACCTGATACTTTATCCAGACAGCAATAATCCGGGTTGAACCTTTGGATAGCCTCAGCATCTTCATTATCGTCATCTCTGTAGTGCTGGCAGTCGTCTTCAAGTGGTATCTGTTTCGCCGCATCCAGGGCTGGATAGACCGCGATCTGATTCGCGGTCTGTCATCAAGCGATCCTGTCCTTGAACAGCGGTTAATCGAAGCCGACCGCCGCTTTCGCGCAGAAGGAATAAAGCGCGCCGAGCGACACCAAAAACTGGAACAACTTGCCTCCGACGGCGAACCCGGGCTATAACCTGCTGTCTCACCTTGAGCGTCCAAGCGGCTGATTTAGCAGGGAGAAGACCGTGCCCATTGGAAAATTCAGAGCTCTGACAGCACCGTTCGTGCTGGCATCACTTTTATCCACCAACTGTCTATTCACCACCCAGGCAGCGGCTGCCGATGAGCAGGTTGAACCGCGCCTGGGCATCGCCATGCATGGCGATCTCAAGTACGGCCCCGACTTCAAACACTTCGACTACGTCAACCCGGAAGCCCCCAAGGGCGGCAGCATGCGCCACTCGGCGCTGGGCACCTTCGACAGCTTCAATCCGTTTATCGTCAAGGGCACCCCCGCCGACGGGATCGGCATGATTTACGACACGCTGACCACCAAGTCAGATGATGAACCCTTCTCCGAGTATGGTTTGCTGGCAAAAGCGATCTACCTGCCGGAGGACCGCCGCTGGATCGAATTTGAACTCAATGAAAACGCCCGCTTCAGCGACGGAGAACCGGTAACGGCCGACGATGTCGAGTACACCTTCAAGCTGCTGCGAGAGCAGGGCAGCCCCTTCTACCGGGCTTATTACGCCGGCATCAGCGCCGTAAAGGTACTCTCCGACACCCGCGTGCGGTTTGAATTCGGCGAGACCGATAACCTGGAACTCCCCTTGATCGTCGGCCAGGTGCCGATACTGCCCAAGCATTACTGGGAAGGACGAGACTTCACCAAGCCGGGGCTGGATGTGCCAGTGGGGTCCGGGCCCTATGTCATAGACAGCTTCGATGCCGGGCGCTCAATCAGCTACCGACGCAATCCCGACTACTGGGGCGCAGAGTTGTCGGTTAACCGCGGCCGCAACAACTTCGACAGTATCAGCTACGACTACTACCGTGACGGCACAGTAGCGCTGGAAGCGTTCAAGGCCGGCGAATACGACTTCCGCCAGGAAAACGCCTCCAAGGCCTGGGCCACCGGATACACCGGTGCGCCCTTTGATGATGGCCGTATCATCAAGAAATCCCTGCCCAACCAGAATCCAGCCGGCATGCAGGCGTTCGTGATGAACACCCGCCGCCCGCAATTCGAAGACAGCCGGGTACGCGAGGCGCTGGCTTACGCCTTCGATTTTGAATGGACCAACGAGAACCTGTTCTACAGCGCCTACACCCGCAGTGACAGCTACTTCTCCAACTCCGAAATGGCGGCCAGTGAACTGCCCACCCCTGAAGAGCTGGAGATACTCGAGCCGATCCGTGACCAGGTGCCTCCTGAGGTGTTCACCAAGGTTTACCACGCACCCACCAGCAAGGGTGACGGCCGCATCCGCAGCCAACTGCGCACAGCGCTGCGCCTGCTGACAGACGCCGGCTGGACACTGAATGATGGCGTCCTGACCAATGCCAACGGTGAACCGTTCAAATTCGAAATCCTGCTGGTACAGAAGGAGTTTGAACGCGTGGTTGCTCCCTTCATCCGCAACCTGGAGCGCATGGGTATCAGCGTCGATATCCGCATTGTCGACGTCTCACAGTACATCAATCGCATCCGCCAATTTGATTTCGACATGATCGTCAGCGGCTTTGGTCAGTCCACTTCGCCCGGCAACGAACAACGGGAATACTGGCATTCCTCCATGGCAGATCAGCCAGGCAGCCGTAACACCATCGGTATCAAGAACCCTGCCGTGGATTACCTGGTTGAACAGATCATTCAGGCCCCTGACCGGGAGCAGCTGGTGCTGCGCGCCCGCGCACTGGACCGTGTATTGCAGTGGAACCACTATGTAATTCCGCAGTACCACATCGCCACTTACCGCATCGCCTACTGGGACAAATACGGCATGCCTGAGAAAAACCCGCCCTATGCCCTTGGCCTTGATACCTGGTGGGCCAAACCCTGATGGGCGCCTATGTACTTCGACGTTTACTGTTGATGATCCCGACGCTGTTCGGGATCCTCCTGCTTAACTTCCTGATCATTCAGCTTGCACCGGGCGGCCCCGTGGAGCAGACCCTTGCCCACCTACAGGGACTCGGCGTTGATGCCAGCAACCGTATCGGCGCCGGCGCTCAGTCGGACATGGCGGCGGGCTCTTCCGACGGCAAGGGCTATCGCGGCGCCCAGGGCCTCGACCCTGCGCTGATCGCGGAGATTGAGCAGATGTACGGTTTCGACAAGCCGCCCCACGAGCGCTTCCTGAAGATGCTTGGCGACTACCTAACCTTCGATTTCGGCCGCAGTTTTTACAGCGACAAAACCGTGGTGGAACTGATCATTGAGAAGATGCCGGTATCCATATCGCTGGGGCTCTGGACTACCCTGCTCACCTACCTGATCTCGGTACCCTTGGGGATACGCAAGGCGGTGAAAGATGGCACCCCGTTCGATGTCTGGAGCAGCAGCTTCGTGATTATCGGCTACGCCATTCCGAACTTTCTTTTCGCGATTCTGTTAATCGTACTTTTCGCCGGCGGCACCTACTTCGAATGGTTCCCGCTGCGCGGTTTAACATCACCCAACTTTGACGAGATGACCCTCTGGCAACAGATTGGCGACTACTTCTGGCATATCACCCTGCCGGTGCTGGCATCGGTCGTCTCCAGCTTCGCTACGCTGACCATGCTGACCAAAAACGCCTTTCTCGATGAGATTCACAAGCAGTATGTGCTGACCGCGAGAGCCAAGGGCCTTAACGAACGTGGCGTGCTCTACGGCCACGTATTCCGCAACGCCATGCTGCTGATCATCGCCGGCATGCCCGCCGCACTGATCGGTATCTTCTTTACCGGCTCGATGCTGATCGAGGTCATCTTCTCCCTCGACGGTCTTGGCCTGCTTGGCTACGAGGCGGTCATCAACCGAGATTACCCGGTGATTTTCGGCACGCTCTATATCTTCACCCTGGTAGGGTTGATCCTGAAGCTGGTGTCCGACCTTACCTACACCTTTGTCGATCCGCGTATCGACTTCGACAGCAGGGAGGTCTGAGATGATGGCCCACCTGACATTGACGCCGATACAGAAGCGCCGCCTGCAGGCATTTAAACGTAACCGCCGAGGCTTCTGGTCGCTCTGGATCTTTCTCGCGCTGTTTTTACTGAGCCTGGGTGCGGAACTGATTGCCAACGACAAGCCGATCCTTGTGGGCTACCAGGGCTCACTCTATACGCCGATCCTCAATACCTACTCGGAACTGGAGTTTGGCGGCGAGTTTGATACGCCAGCGGACTACAAGGACCCCTATATCCAGGAGCTGATCACCGAGAATGGCGGCTGGATGGTCTGGCCCCCGATCCGCTTCAGCTACGACACCATCAACTACGATCTGCCGGTGCCCGCGCCCTCCCCACCCAGCGCGGAAAACTGGCTCGGCACCGACGACCAGGGACGAGACGTAACCGCCCGTGTCATTTACGGCTTCCGTATCTCGGTGCTGTTTGCCGTGGTGCTGACGCTGGCGAGCTCGGTTATCGGCGTGGCCGCCGGTGCTGTGCAGGGCTACTACGGCGGCAAGATCGATCTGCTGTTCCAGCGCTTTATCGAGATCTGGTCCGGCCTGCCGGTGCTGTTCCTGCTGATCATTCTTGCCAGCCTTGTGGAGCCCAACTTCTGGTGGCTGCTGGGCATCATGCTGTTGTTCTCCTGGATGAACCTGGTTGATGTGGTGCGTGCGGAGTTTCTCCGCGGCAGAAACCTGGAATACGTGCGTGCAGCGCGCGCGCTGGGCGTCGATAACCTGCAGATCATGTACCGGCATGTGCTACCCAACGCCATGGTGGCCACGCTGACCTTTATGCCCTTTATCTTTAACGGTGGCATCGTCACCCTGACCGCATTGGACTTCCTCGGCTTCGGCCTACCGCCCGGCTCCCCCTCTTTGGGCGAGCTGGTGGCCCAGGGCAAGGAAAACCTTCAGGCCCCCTGGCTCGGACTGACCGCGTTCCTGACGCTGTCTCTGATGCTCACGCTGCTGATCTTTATCGGTGAAGCGGTGCGGGACGCCTTCGATCCAAGGAAAACCCTATGACCGAAACACTGTTTGAAATCGACAATCTTTCGGTCTGCTTTGGCGATCCCGCCAGCACAGAGCCGGTGGTAAAAGAGGTCAGCTTCGAGCTTAAAAGAGGCGAAACCCTGGCCCTGGTCGGCGAATCCGGCTCCGGAAAATCGGTAACTGCACTCTCTCTGCTGCGCCTTCTACCGCCCCATCAGGCGAATTACCCAGGCGGCGAGATCCGCTTCGAGGGCACAGATCTCCTCAAGGTGCCTGAAAGCAAACTGCGAGAGATTCGCGGCAACCGTGTTGGGATGATCTTTCAGGAACCGATGACCTCGCTAAACCCCTTACACCGGATTGAGCAGCAGATCACCGAGACACTGAGACTGCATCGTGGTGTCACCGGCAGCAAGGCACGACAGAGGGCGCTGGAACTGCTTGAGCTGGTCGGGATCGATAATGGCGAAGAGCGTCTCAGCCACTACCCTCACGAGCTCTCTGGAGGCCAGCGCCAGCGTGTGATGATCGCCATGGCACTGGCCAACGATCCTGAACTGCTGATCGCCGACGAACCAACCACCGCTCTGGATGTAACGATTCAACAGCAGATACTCGAACTGCTTCGCGATCTGCAGAGCAAACTCGGCATGTCGATATTGCTGATCACCCACGACCTGAACATCGTGCGTCGCCACGCTGATCGTGTCTGCGTCATGTACCAAGGCCGCATCGTCGAAGAGCAGCCCTGTCAGCAGCTGTTTAACTCTCCACAGCATCCCTACACGCGCAAACTACTTGATGCCGAACCCACCGGACGCCCGATTCCGCTTAACGATACACCAGCCCCCCTGCTCAGCAGCGATCACCTTCGGGTCTGGTTCCCAATCAAGAAAGGCTTTTTCAAACGCACTGTCGACCACTTCAAGGCGGTAGATGGTGTCAGCCTGAACATCGATCACGGCGAGACCCTTGGTATTGTTGGCGAGTCCGGCTCAGGCAAAACCACTCTCGCCCTGGCGCTGCTACGCCTTACTTCCTCTCAGGGGGCGATCGTTTTCAAGGATGAACCGATCGAGCACCTCAAGCAGAAACAGATCAAACCTCTGCGCCAACGGATGCAGATCGTGTTCCAGGACCCTTACGGAAGCCTTAGCCCGCGCATGTCGGTGGCAGAAATCATCGCCGAAGGACTACTCGTTCAGGGTATGGAGGATGCCGAAGCGAAAGAACAGCGCGTGATTCAGGTGCTTCGCGACGTAGGCCTGGACCCCGAGGTGCGCCACCGCTACCCCCACGAATTTTCCGGCGGACAGCGCCAGCGTATCGCCATAGCCCGCGCACTGATTCTGAAGCCGGAACTGATCGTGCTCGATGAACCTACATCGGCGCTGGATCGCACGGTGCAAAAACAGATCATCGAGCTGCTGCGCGACCTGCAGAAACGCTATCGTCTCAGCTACCTGTTTATCAGCCACGACCTGGCCGTCGTTCGCGCTCTCAGCCACCGGGTGGCGGTGATGCACAAGGGCCGCGTCGTCGAAAGCGGTCCCGCCGATGCCATCTTCGAGCAGGCTCAGCACCCCTACACCCAGCAGCTACTGGAAGCGGCCGGCATCGCTGGTTGATTCCTCCCCGATCACGGCGCGCAGGAGGCACAAAATCGCGCCGATTGGACCAGACATCGTGGTGACTTAATGCCACCGCGGGTGATCGCGACGGGACAACACAACCAAAAAAGCCGGCAATCAATGCCGGCTTTTTATTGCGCTTAAGGCGCGTATCAGTTGGTTTCGACTTCAGCCTGATCGCGCAGGTAATCCGTATGAGCACGGTAGACCTGCTGGCCGCGCTGGGTGGAGATCATCGAAGCCAGAGCTGCACGCTCCTCGTCGCTGAGCTCACCATCACCTGCGTGCACCGCGCGCACCGCCACTACGGAACGAGAACCGTCATCCATCGCTGCGATACCATAGCTGGACTCACCCTCTGCCGGCTTCGGCAGCGCGAAAGCCTGCTGCACCACGGCAGCCGGAAGGTTGCTGTCACCGCGACCAGCGGCCGCAACGGACTGCCATTCGCTGCCAGCTTCCAGATCGGCCAGTGTGCTGCCTGATTCCAGGCCAGCCATCAGGGTCTGTACACGCTCTTCAGCCTGCTGCTGAGCCTTATCGGTGCGAAGCTGCTGTTCCAGCTGATCACGCACCTCATCAAAGCCCAACTGACGCGGCTGCATGTGCTCATTCAGGTGAATAACAACGGTATGACCGGAGTCCAGCTCGATCGGGTCGCTGTTCAGATCTTCCTCCAGAACCGCTTCGCCGTAGGCCGCATCAACCACACGCTGTGAAGAGGTCACATCATCAGAACCACCGTTGCGACCAAAGGGCTGGGAAGTGCGGATCTCAAGCCCCAGCTCTTCTGACGCCGCCTGGAGATCGCTGCTGGAGAAGCTCAGATCAGCCAGGGTTTCGATTGCCGCGACGTAGTCCTGCTCCGCAGCCTCTTCGGCAACCTGCTCACGCAGATCATTCTCCGCTTCCGCCAGAGTCGGAGCAGAGGTTTCGCGGATGTTCTCAAGCTGAATCAGGTGGTAACCAAACTCGGTGCGCACCGGCTCGGAGACTTCACCCGGCTCCAGGTCAAACAGCGCATCTTCAAACGGACCGACGAAAACACCGCGACCGTTGTAACCCAGCTCGCCACCTTCCTGGGCAGAACCCAGGTCACCGGATTCACGTTTGGCCACTTCGGCAAAATCGGCACCGTCAACAATCTCCTGACGCAGCTCCTGGGCCTTGGCCAGGGCAGCATCTTCATCACGATCGGCAGTGATATCGATCAGGATATGGCGCGCATCACGCTCCTCATCAGCTTCGTAACCGGCCAGCATACGATCATAGGCAGCCTGGATATCGGCCTCGCTGACATCGTCCGGACGGGCGAAGTCTTCGCGACTCAGCTCCACGTAATTAACCGATACCTGCTCCTCGGTCATCAATGAGGCAGCCTGCTCGTCGTAAGCGGCCTGCAGCTCTTCATCGCTTACCTCGACGGAGGCCGGATCGACGCTGATGTTGAGGTAGTCGATATCGCGAGTCTGACGATCCAGGGATACCAGGCGTTCCAGCTCGCTCGGAGTGGAGAATTCAGACAGCATGAAGCCCATCTGTGCCTGTTGAATCAGCTGTTCCTTGCGGATCAGATCCCGGTACATCAACGGTGTGAAGCCTGCGCTGCGCAGCACGGCTTCAAACTGGTTGCGGTCGAATTTACCGTCAACCTGGAATTGCGGGGTTGAGACGATAATCTGGTCGATCATCTGCTCGGAGAGATGGAACCCCATCTCATCTGCATTCTGCAGCAGCACGGCGCGCTGAATCAGACCGTCCAACACCATCTGGCGCAGGAGTTTGTCATCGATAGCGGAGGGGTCTGCATTTTCACCCATCTGTGCGAGCAGCTGGCGGCGCTGAAGCTCCATCCCCTGAAACAGGTCCTGCTGGCTGATATCTTCGCCATTCACCTCGGCCGGAGCCGGCTCCTGGTTAGCGAGGCTGATCAGCGATTCCACGCCAAATAGCGCGAACGTGATCGCTATCAGGCCAACGATCACCTTGGCGATGATGCCCTTAGAATTTTCCCTGATGGTTTGAAGCATTGTCTGCGATAGCCCTAAATTTGGTGTCTTGGGGGAAGCTACGAATAGATCAACAGTCTCTCGGCGTTGCCTGCGGCACCCTGGCGTATAGAGTTTACTGCTCGCTACACCGTTCCGTTAGCACCACATGGCGCGTGTCGCAGCTTACAGGCTAACCTGCACTTTGTGTTGAACTTTTTTGAAGCAGGATACTACGCCTGCAAAAGTCCGCCCTGATAGCGGGAACGCCTGAAAGCCTTGGATGCTGTGGACTTATTCGTAGCTTCCCTTAAATCGATCAGCAAATCTGAAATAAGTTCTTAAAAAAAAAGCGCATTCAGGTTGAATGCGCTTTTTCGGATCTGGCGGAACGGACGGGACTCGAACCCGCGACCCCCTGCGTGACAGGCAGGTATTCTAACCAGCTGAACTACCGCTCCTGAACCTGATCAGCACTTTGAACGGCGCGTTTCTTAGTTAACGGCGTCCTTGAGAGCCTTACCAGGCTTGAAAGTCGGCAGAGTGGCAGCAGCGATCTCGATCGGTTTGCCGGTCTGCGGGTTGCGACCGGTACGTGCAGCGCGCTCCTTCACAGAAAATGTACCGAAACCTACCAGCGCAACTGATTCACCCTTCTGCAGAGCACCAGTCACAGCTTCCAGCGCTGCATCCAGCGCACGACCGGCAGCCGCTTTAGGAATATCGGCTGAATCGGCAATTGCGTCGATCAGTTCAGACTTATTCACATTGTTCCCCTTTTATGCATCGAGTCGTTATTTTGCTCTATGTAAAAAATACTTACCCAGCGTGTAGTCACGCACTTTATACCAACTGGCTGAAACGAGTGTCAACTGGCTGGAGCCCTTTTATTCCGGGGCCTCTGGCTAGTGCGTGCTCAATTGACCGGACTCATTCTTGCCGTTCTTCGGCTCGCCTGCAACCACTTTGTCCTCTTCTTCGGTAAGAGGTTTAGGCTGGTATGCCAGCGCAATATCCAGAACTTCATCAATCCACTGAACCGGCTTAATGTCGAGATCAGCTTTGATATTGTCGGGAATTTCCTTCAGATCGCGTTGATTCTCGTCAGGGATGATGACGGTTTTTATTCCGCCGCGGTGCGCCGCGAGCAGTTTTTCCTTCAAACCACCGATCGGCAGAACCTGGCCACGCAGGGTGATTTCACCGGTCATGGCGACATCTGCACGCACCGGAATCTGGGTCAGCGCTGACACCAGAGCGGTGCACATTCCGATACCCGCACTCGGACCATCCTTCGGTGTAGCACCCTCGGGCACGTGGATATGCAGGTCGTGCTTCTCATGGAAATCGGAACGGATACCCAGCGTACGGGCGCGACTTCTGACAACAGTCATCGCCGCCTGGATCGATTCCTTCATGACATCGCCCAGGGATCCCGTATGGATCAGACGGCCCTTGCCGGGCACCACGGCGGATTCGATGGTGAGGATATCCCCACCCACCTGGGTCCAGGCAAGGCCAGTTACATGACCGATCAGATCCTCTTCCTCGGCCATACCGAACTTGTGCTTGTGCACGCCGCAGTAATGTTCCAGGTTCTCGGAGCTGACGGTGACGCCACTCTCGCCACCCAGGGTGATCTCCTTGATCACCTTACGGCAAACCTTGGCGATCTCGCGCTCCAGCCCACGTACACCGGCTTCGCGGGTGTAGTAACGGATCATGTCGATAATCGCGGAGTCATCGATCTCCAGCTCTTTCGCCTTCAGACCGTTCTGCTTGATCTGTTTAGGCGTCAGGTATTTCCGCGCGATATTGAGCTTCTCATCCTCGGTGTAACCCGGGATGCGGATGATCTCCATACGATCGAGCAACGGACCCGGGATATTCATGGAGTTCGAGGTGCAGACAAACAGCACGTCGGACAGGTCGTAATCCACTTCCAGGTAGTGATCGTTAAAGGTGCTGTTCTGTTCCGGATCCAGAACCTCGAGCAGCGCAGACGCTGGATCACCACGATGATCCATACCCATCTTGTCGATCTCGTCGAGCAGGAACAGCGGGTTTTTGACGCCGATTTTGGAGATCTTCTGGATCAGTTTGCCAGGCATCGAACCGATGTAGGTACGACGGTGACCACGGATCTCAGCCTCATCGCGCACACCGCCGAGCGCCATACGTACATATTTGCGGTTGGTGGCACGAGCGATAGAGCGCCCCAGGGAGGTTTTACCCACACCCGGAGGGCCTACAAGGCAGAGAATCGGGCCGCGCAGTTTCTTCACGCGCTTCTGTACCGCCAGGTATTCGATGATACGCTGCTTCACCTCTTCGAGACCGTAGTGGTCTTCGTTAAGGATCTTCTCGGCGCGCTTCATATCCATGCGGACACGGGTTTTGCTGGTCCAGGGGATCTGCAACATCCAGTCGATGTAGCCGCGCACCACGGTAGCTTCCGCGCTCATCGGCGACATCATCTTGAGCTTGTTGAACTCGGCCAGCGTCTTATCAAGCGCCTCTTTCGGCATGCCAGCGCTTTCGATCTTGCGCTGCAGCTCGTCAAGGTCGCTACCGCCGGATTCGTCCATATCGCCGAGTTCTTTCTGAATAGCCTTCATCTGCTCATTCAGGTAGTACTCGCGCTGAGATTTTTCCATCTGTTTTTTGACGCGACCGCGGATCCGTTTTTCAACCTCAACCAGGTCGATCTCCGCTTCCATCAGCGACATCAGGTGTTCGAGACGCTGACGCGCGCCGAGCATCTCCAGCAGGTTCTGCTTCTCATCGAGTTTCAGCGCCATGTGGGCGGCGATGGTATCGGCCAGGCGGCTGACGTCTTCGATGTTCTGCAGTGAAGCCAGAACTTCGGACGGAATCTTTTTGTTGACCTGGATATAGCGCTCGAACTGATCCAGCGCGGTGCGCTTGTAGACATCAGTTTCAGAGGCGCTGATATTGTCGACCTCGAGAACTTCTACGCTCGCAGCGTAGTGATCTTCCTCGTCGGTCAGTTCAAGGATGCGCGCACGCTCCTCCCCTTCCACCAGCACCTTAACCGTGCCGTCCGGAAGCTTGAGCATCTGCAGCACGGTGGCAACGGTGCCGGTGCTGAACAGGTCATCAAAGCTGGGCTCATCTTCGGATGCGCTCCGCTGGGCGACCAGCAGAATCTGCTTGTCGCGCTCCATGGCAAGTTCGAGCGCCTGGATCGACTTTTCCCTGCCGACGAAGAGCGGAATAACCATGTTCGGGTATACCACCACGTCGCGCAACGGCAGTACGGGAAGCTCTACAGTCACCGCTTCGTTTGATTCATGTTGATCCATGATGAGTGCCTCTTAGCAGCGCATCGGGTTCTGCTCCGATGCTGGGTACGACTGGATTTAATGCATCTATGGGGGCCATCAACGGTATTACAACCGGTTAGAGCCAAATTGCTGTTTTCAGCGGGCGGGAGTGGAGTTTGTAAAAGTTATATCAGCTATCGAGGATGCCCACAAACAGGGGCGGACAGAATGTCGCAAAGGGGCAAGAAGACACGCCGGGAGCCAGAGCTTCCCGGCGCGGCAACGCATTACTTGTAGTAAGCGTTGGTGGTCTCGGTATGGTCGGTGACGTCGCGAACACCAGCAAGGCCAGGCACACGCTCCATCAGCGTTTTCTCGACACCATCTTTCAATGTCAGATCGACAGCGCTGCAACCCTGGCAGCCGCCGCCAAACTTGAGTATTGCGACCTGTCCCTGCTCTGCATCCACCAGCTCAACCAGCTTGACCTCACCGCCGTGTGCGGCCAGTCCCGGATTGATATCGGAATAGAGTACGTAATTGATCTGCTCATCGAGCGGGCTGTCCGATGATACCTTGGGCACTTTGGCGTTAGGCGCCTTGATGGTCAGCTGACCACCCATACGATCTTCGGCGAAGTCGATGGTAGCTTCTTCAAGGTAACGGATGCTGTTTTTCTCGATGTAGAAGCGCAGCAGCTCGAGATCATAGATTTCGTCTTCCGGGTTTACTTCATCCGGGCGACAGTAGGCCAGGCAGGTTTCCGCATAAGGCGTACCCGGCTGGGTAACGAAAAGGCGAACAGCGATGCCCTCCACGTTCTGCTTCGCCAGCAGCTCCGCGAGATAGGATTCAGCGCTTTTGGAAACATTAATATCCATCTTTAATAAAACCCTTAGGAACGGACGTTTACTTGCCTTCAGGATACAGTTTTTTAAATCCTGAGTAAATTGATTGGTTATTAACTGCTGCAGTGCAAACAACCTGTCTGATAGACTTATCTCCCCGCAGTAGGAGACGCGCTATGATGGAACACTCGGTTGTCTTTTCTTTTTTTCTAATCTTCAGTGGCGCGGCGGTTCTCGCCTCCATTGCGCTGTATACCCGACAACCGTTGCTGGTCGCTTACGTGGTGCTGGGCGCCGCTCTCGGCCCTTGGGGGCTTCAGGCGGTCTCCGACACCAACCTGCTCTCGGATATCTCCCACGTAGGGATCATCTTTCTGCTATTCCTGCTTGGCCTGGATATGCAGCCATCCCACCTGATTCATATGCTGCGCAAGGCAACACTGGTTGCCGTAATCAGCTCGCTGGCGTTTATGGCCATGGGATACGCAGTGGGCGTACTCTTTGGTTTCAGCCAGACGGAAGCGCTGGTGATTGGCGCCGCGGTGATGTTCTCCAGCACCATTATAGGTATCAAGCTGCTGCCCACCACCGTACTGCACCACCGCCACACCGGTGAGTTGGTGGTTGGTCTGCTGCTGTTGCAGGACGTGGTGGCGATTCTGGTTCTGCTGCTACTCAACAGTGGCTCAGGCGAGAGCCCTGCATTGAATTTCGCACGCTCCATGCTGGCACTGCCGCTGCTGGCAGGTTTTGCCTGGGGTTTCGTGCGCTGGGTTTTGCTGCCGCTGCTGCAGCGCTTCGACCGCTTCCACGAATATATCTTTCTGGTCGCCATCGGATGGTGTCTAGGGATGGCCGAAGGTGCGGTCTACCTCGGCCTTTCCGCTGAAATGGGCGCCTTTATCGCAGGCGTGTCACTGGCAACCAGCCCGATCTCACAATACATCGCTACCAGCCTGAAGCCGCTGCGCGACTTCTTTCTTATCCTGTTTTTCTTCTCGGTGGGCGCCAGCTTCAACCTTACCGTGATCGACGATATTCTATTGCCGGCCCTGGCGCTGACTGCGGCCGTGCTCGCGCTCAAGCCGCTGGTCTTCCGCCTGCTGCTGAAGACGATCAGCGAGCCGTCTGAAACCAGCTGGGAGATCGGTTTCCGTCTTGGCCAGATCAGCGAATTTTCTCTACTGATCGCTTACCTGGCGTTCGCCGGCGGCATGATCGGCACCGAGGCTTCCCATGTCATCCAGGCAACGGCGATCCTCAGCTTCTTGCTCTCCACCTACGTGGTGATCTTCCGCTACCCTTCGCCGATTGCCGTGTTCGATAGACTGCGCCGCGATTAACGCCACAGCCGGCCACAGGTCAGAAGCGGGTCCTGTCCCGCTCTGACCAGATCACCCGGGCCTGCTCGATCAACTGTGCAGGATTCTCCAGTTCGGCCGGGTTAAGCAGTCTCAACACCATGGCCAGGGTCGAAACCACCGCGCCCTCGCCGTAGCTGTGCTCAATCTCTCCGCGCCACAGCCTGAGCAAGTCCTTCGGATCCAGGCTCTCATCCTTCACCAGCCGCTGCGGGTAGATCCTTGGCCAGGTGCCCGTAGACAGTTCGCCATTGACGATCCAGTGCAGATCGCAGTCCGTGTCCGGTTTAATCTCCGCCTCTCCGCCGTCACCGCGTACGGTCACCGCCTGATGGGTGCCTAGTAGCTGGGCGGTTCGCTGATGCATCGGCGCATAGGGTGGATGAAAAACGCCATCCACGGTGACATCCGCCTCCAGCGGGTTGAGCATTCTGCACAGGGTATGAACGGGTGAGCGCAGCCCGAGGATGTTCCGCAGCTGGATAATCTCTCCGAGAGGCGGGCAGAGCTGATCGATCGACATAAACGCAAAACCGCGGCTTTCAAGCTCCTCACCCGCCTGCTGCCAGCTCTCACAGGAGGGCAGGCCAAACTGCGCCAGCATATCCTCGGTGTAGATTCGCCCCGCCGTATGGCCACGAGCGCCATGCATAAATACGGGAATGCCCTGTTCTGCCAGCAGCAGCGCCGAGAGTAAAAACCAAGGGAGATGGCGTTTTTTACCGGCATAGGATGCCCAGTCAACACGGGCTTGAATGCCAGCCAACGGCTGGTAACGTTCGCGTACCGCATCGGCAAAGCCGGCCAGCTCTTCGGGTGCTTCCTCTTTCACCCTCAGCAGCATCAAAAAAGCCCCCAACTGCTCAGGTCGCACCTCGCCATCCAGGATCATCCCCATGGCAGCCCGCGCCTCGGTACGATCCAGCGACCGGCTTCCCTTCTTTCCTTTACCGAGAATACGCACATACTGTGCGAACGGATGTTCCTGAGCCATAAAACCACTCCCAATCTGCCGGACTTATGCGGCAATGTGTAAATTGATTGCAGCCATTCTACACCAGCCGCCATAAACGGATCAGCCTGCGGTTCCGGCACAGCGGGCAAGTTGATAGAATTGCGCCCCTCTAAAACGGGTAGTTCTCATGAGTCGTAACCGCATCCGGTTTGGCGCGCCGTCTAAGCGCCAGAGCCGTCAGTCCATTCCTGATGATTTTGAAGCAGAGATCGAGAGTCTCAGTCTTGAGGGACGCGGCATCGCCCGCATCAGCGGCAAAACCTGCTTTGTCGCCGGGGCCCTGCCGGGCGAACGGGTCAAGGCAAGCATCACCGCGCGCCACAAGCGCTACGATGAAGCCTTGGTCGAGCAGGTACTGGTTGCCAGCGACGAAAGACGGACACCGCCCTGCCAGTACTATGATCGTTGCGGCGGCTGCCAGTTGCAGCACCTGGATCCGGAGCGCCAGCTGGCATACAAGCAGAGTCAGCTACTGGATCAGCTTAAGCGCTTCGCGGGCATCGAACCTCTTGCGGTCGAAACAGCGCTGACTTCTGCAGAACTCGGCTATCGCCGTACCGCCCGTATCGGGATCAATCAGCGTGCCGACGGCGAGGTATTGATCGGCTTCCGGCGCCAGGCCAGCAACAAGCTGCTGGATATTGAGCAGTGCCCAGTTCTCGACGCTCGCATTAACGCGCTACTTGTAACTCTGCGCGATGCTTTGAGCGGACTGGGCGATATCAAGCACCTGACCCACCTCGACATCGCCTGCGGTGAAACCTCTTCAGCGCTGACAGTGCGCGTTACCCGCAAGCTCAGCCAGCCCCAGAGCGACGCCATCGCCAGGGCCTGTGAGGCGCATGAGTTCCAGTTTTATGTCGAGGCTAACAACGGCCAGATCAGCGCCGCCGGTGATACAGCTGCAGCGTTGAGTTATCGCCTTCCCGAACAGAACCTGGACCTCGGCTTCGCTCCCGGCGACTTTCTGCAGGTCAACGCAGAGATCAATCGCCAGATGGTCGAGCGCGCGCTCGACTGGTTGTCACCTAAACAGGATGACCGAGTGCTGGATCTGTTCTGCGGCCTGGGCAACTTTACCCTGCCCCTGGCAAGACACGCAGGCCGGGTGGTTGGCGTCGAAGGCTCAGCAGCGATGGTGGAGCGCGCACGGGAAAACGCACAACGCAACGAGCTTGAGAATGCCGAGTTCTACAAAGGCGATCTGAGCAGCGATATCCGCGAAAGTTACTGGTATCGCGAAAGTCGTCAGAACGGTTTCGATGTGGTGCTGCTCGATCCGCCCCGCGCCGGCGCCGAGGCCTGCGTCCGTGAACTGGCGGATTATGGCGCCCGTGCGGTGCTCTACATCTCCTGCAATCCGGCAGCACTGGTGCGTGATGCCGAGCTGCTGAAAGACGCCGGCTACCGCATGACCCGTTTTTCTGTAATGGATATGTTCCCGAACACCGCGCATGTGGAATCGATGGCACTGTTCGAATGCTGAAACCACGCACACTCTTTGCCGATGACGAGATCGTCGTTATCGAAAAGCCCGCTAACCTGCTCTCGGTTCCCGGCAAAGGCCCCGAGGGGCAGGATTGCCTGTGGCGACGGGTACAGGAGGATTTTCCCACCGCCCGTATCGTCCACCGGCTGGATTACGCCACCTCCGGCGTGATGGTGCTGGCACTGAATGCCACCAGCCACCGCGCCCTGAGCATCCAGTTCCAGGACCGTAAGACGGAGAAGCGTTACCAGGCAATTGTCAGCGGCACTCCCGCAACGGAGTCTGGATCGGTAGATCTGCCGCTGCGCTGTGACTGGGAGCGCCGCCCACTGCAGATCGTCGACCATGAACAGGGCAAGGCAGCACTGACCCATTGGCGCGCCACCGGCAATAGCGAGCTTGGCACCCGAATAGAACTTCACCCGATCACCGGGCGCTCACACCAGTTGCGGGTTCACATGATGGCGATGGGACATCCGATTGTCGGCGATCAATTCTACGCGCCCGAAGCGGTGCGCGATGCCAGCCCACGACTGCTGTTACACGCCGAAATGCTGACCTTCGATCACCCGCTCAGTGGCGAGCGCCTCTGTATCGAAGCGCCCTGCCCGTTCTGAATCCTAGGAGTCGGGATTAGTCGTTCAAAATCCGTTTACACAACGCACCGGTTTACCGGCCTTGAACGCCTCAACGTTTTCAATCGCCTGGCGGATGATCGTTTCCCTCGCCTGCACACTGCCCCAGGCGCTGTGCGGGGTGACGATTAGATTGGGAATATCCCCGGCAAGCAGCACATTGCCGTTGCGCGGCGGCTCCTCAGTAAGCACATCGGTGGCAGCTCCGGCAATGACTCCCTGACGCAAGGCATCCGCCAGCGCAGACTCATTAACCACGCCACCACGGGCGGCATTGATCAGGAAAGCGCCCGGTTTCATCGCGGCAAGCTCCTTCTCACCCACCAGATCCCGGGTGGCGTCGGTCAGCGGACAATGCAGGCTAAGCACATCCGCCTCTTTAACGACGGTTTCAAAACTCACCCGGCCTTCGGAAATCTCTTCAGCTCCAGGCCTTGCCGCAACCAGCACCTTCATGCCGAAGCACTCAGCCAGCCGCGCCACTTCATGACCCAGGGCACCATAGCCAACGATACCAAGCGTACGGCCACGCATCTCGATAATCGGAAAATCCAGCAGACAGAACTGCTTGGCTTCGTTCCATTTACCGCCCTTCACCGCGCAATCGTAGTCCAGCAGCCGGGTATGCAACGCCAGCATCAGGGTAAGGGTGTGCTGCGCAACGGCGTTGATACCGTAACTCTGGGCATTGCAAACCGGAATATTGCGTTCACTAGCCGCGGTGATATCGACGTTATTGAAGCCGGTTGCCACCACGCAGATCAGCTTGATCGATGTGGCCGCCCTGATCTTGTCGGCATCGAGAACCACCTTGTTCAGGATAACCACGTCGAACCCTTCGATACGCTCAGCCACCTGTTCCGGCGCCGTTGTCGGATAAACCACCAGCTCATCAAAGCAGGCCTTCAGTTCAGAAAGGTCCAGATCGTCCAGAGTCACAAGATCAAGAAATACAGCTCGCATACAACAACACTCCAGTAAAACAAAAAAGGGCCGGGCACTCCGGCCCGACCCTTTTATCTTAACGCGCCTGAGCGCTCAATTGTCAGTGATCGATTTCGAATCGCGCACTCAGCTGCAGTGAGCGAGCTCTACCAGCTCGCGGATAGCTACGGCAAACACCGCACTGTCCGGCTTGCTAACCGCGTTCAAATCAGACAACACCTGGCTCCAGCGCTGCAGCAGCACCTCGTTGCTCTCGAGCCAGCCTTCGACACAGGCCCGGCTGGACAACAGCTGTGCTTCAGCCTCCTCCTGCTCGGCCTGCTGGGCACTGGCACGGTTAAGTACACTGACGGTAATCGCCCGTTGCTGAGTGTTTAACTCTTCGCGGAAACCATCCCTGGCCAGCGACTGCCAGTGTGTCTCCTGCTCCATCAGCTTGATCTGACGATCGACACTGTAGAGATCCAGCTCCTCCCCGATCAGGAAGTAGACATCGGCAACCCGATCCAGAGACTCCCCGGTCTGCTCCTCGGTGGCGATAATCCCCAGCAGGGTATAAAGACTGTCGAACGAAGCGGCCTGTACCGCAAGTTCAGCGGGAACCCCCGCCTGCTCGAGCTCGTTATACCGCGCCTGCCAGGCTTCCTTCGGTTCACCTGTCAGCCGCTCGGACAGCGACAGCGCCATGGACTCAACGCCTGGCCGGAAACGTTCGACCAGCGCCTGCGGATCGAGCTGCTGACGGTAGGCGTTCAGTAGCCAGTTAGCGGCACGACGCACCAGTCGCTGCAGATCACTCAGGATCCCCTGCAACATGGCTGCCGGCACCAGGTTGTCCAGCGACTCTACCTGCTCCCAGAGCTGGTCCATATTGAAGATATCCCGCGCGGTAATATAGGAAGCGGCAATATCCGCCATCCCCCTGCCGGTGGCCTGATGCATCCGCAGCGGGAAGGTGATCCCCATGCGGTTGATCATACCGTTGGCGGTCTGGGTAGCGACGATTTCCGCCTGCAGGCGATGGTTCTCGACCTCTTCGGCATAACGCTCAACCAGCGCTGCAGGGAAGGCAGTCTGGACCTCACGGGCGATATAGGGGTTCGACGGCAGCCAGCTGTCCGTCAGTACCTCCTTGAGCTCCGCCTTGACGTAAGAGATCAGTACCGACAGCTCGGGCCGGGTTAATGTTTTACCCTGCTCGGCGCGCGCCACGATCTCTTCATCGGAGGGGATAAACTCCAACGCACGCACCAGACGACCACGCCGCTCCAGTTCATTAATCTGGCGCCGGTAATCGTCCAGGGCACGGCCCACCTGGCCCTGACAGATACTGATCGCGAGCGCCTGGCTGTAGTTATTTTTCAGCACCAGCCTGGAGACCTCTTCGGTCATCTCCTTGAGGAAGGCGTTACGCTGTTTCACCGTCAGGTCGCCATTGCCGACCACGCTGTTAAGCAGGATCTTGATATTGACCTCGTGGTCCGAACAGTCCACGCCACCGGCATTGTCGATAAAGTCGGTGTTACAGGCACCGCCTTTCAGGGCGAACTCTATGCGGCCAAGCTGGGTGAAGCCCAGGTTACCGCCCTCGCCCAGTACACGGCAGCGCAATTCACGCCCATCGATACGCAGACCGTCATTAGCCTTGTCGCCCACATCGGCGTGGGATTCAAAGCTGGCTTTGACATAGGTGCCTATGCCGCCGTTCCAGATCAGATCCACCCGCGCCTTAAGCAACGCGGATATCAGATCGTTGGGTGCCAGCCTGTCTTCTGCGATATCGAAGCGTTTCTTCATCTCCGGCGTGATATCGATCCACTTGGCGGCTCGGGAGAATACCCCACCACCCTTGGAGATCAGCGACTCATCGTAATCGGACCAGCTCGAGCGTGGCAGCTCGAAAAGCCGCTTACGCTCAACGAAACTGGCTGCGGCATCCGGCGCCGGATCGATAAAGATATGCATGTGGTTAAAGGCGGCAACCATCTGGATATGCTCGGACATCAGCATGCCGTTACCAAATACATCACCACCCATATCGCCTATACCGACCACACTGAACGCCTGGGTCTGCGTATCGAGCCCAAGCTCTCGGAAGTGCAGCTTGACCGATTCCCAGGCGCCGCGCGCAGTGATACCCATTTTCTTGTGGTCATAACCCTGCGAGCCGCCGGAGGCGAAGGCATCACCCAGCCAGAAACCAAACTCTTCGGCGATACCGTTGGCGATATCAGAGAAGGTCGCCGTGCCCTTGTCGGCCGCAACCACCAGGTAGGGATCATCCTCGTCGTGACGAACCAGCTCCGGCGGTGGCGCCACCTCGCCATCGACAAAGTTATCGGTGACATCGAGCAGACCCCGGATAAAAGTCTTGTAGCAGGAGATCCCCTCCTCCATCACCGCTTCCCGGCTGGCATTGGCGGGCATCTGCTTAGCGACAAAGCCCCCTTTGGCGCCCACCGGCACAATCACCGCGTTCTTCACCTGCTGCGCCTTCACCAGACCCAGCACCTCGGTACGGTAATCCTCGCGCCGGTCTGACCAGCGCAAACCACCACGGGCGACCTTGCCGCCGCGCAGATGCACACCCTCAACCCGCGCAGAATAAACGAAGATCTCGAACATCGGCCGCGGCAGCGGGATATTGGCGATCTCGTGAGGATTGAGCTTGAACACCAGATAATCCTTGGGCTCACCCGCTGCGTCGTTCTGGAAATAATTGGTTCGCAGAGTCGCCCGAATCAGCTCCAGGTAACGGCGCAGGATCTTGTCATCGTTAAGGTGATCAACCTTTTCCAGCGCATCGATCACACTGCCGCCGATACGTTCGGCCAGCGCCTGAACCTTTGAGCTGCTCTGCCTGCCCGGTTCAAAGCGCGCGCGGAACAGCGCCACCAGCAGCCTGGTGATATAGAGGTGACGTGACAGGGTATCGGCAATATAGGGCTGGCTGAAGCCGAAGCGGATCTGCTGGTTGTAACGGGCATAGGCACGCAGCATCGCCACTTCGCGCCAGTTCAGCCGCGCCCCGATCACCAGACGGTTGAATTCGTCATTTTCGGCACGCCCGCTCCAGATATTGAAGAAGGCATCCTGGAACACCTGCTTCACCTCTTCGAGGTCGACGGTGTCTTCGCTGTTATACAGCAGGGTAAAGTCGTGAATCCAGAAATGATCACCATCACGCCTGCGCACCATGTAGGGATGCTCGCCAACAACGCGCATGCCAAGATTTTCCAGCACCGGAATGATGTCGGACAGCACCAGCGGCTCATTGCGGTTGAACAGCTTGAACTTGAGCAGATCCCGGGATTGCTCGATCTGGCGATAGAAGCTCATCGCGATACTCTTACCCGCATCAAGCTCTTCGATATGATCGATATCGAACACCGCGCTGGCCGGAGAGAAATGCTCCCTGTATGCAGAGGGAAACGCGGTTCGGTAGGCGTTGGCGAGATGGTTGCCGCGCTCCTCGCCGGAGGCATCCACCAGTACGGTGTGAAGCTCGTCGGACCAGGAGCGGGACAGTTCAGCGACTTCAGCCTCGAGCTCCTGAGGGTCGAACGCATTCATCGTCTCCGGGTCAACCGGCAATACAAAGTAAACGCGGGTCAACACCGACTCGCTGTAGTAAGTAGTGAACTCCGAGTCCAGCGCGCCGAGCCGCTCAACCAGCAGATCCTGCACCTGTGTACGCAACACGGTATTGAAGATGTCGCGCGGCACGTAATAAAGGAAGCTATAGAACTTGCCGCAGGAGTCGCGGCGGCAGAGCAACCGGACCTTGCGCCGCTCCTGCAGGTTAAACACGCCCATGGTGTTAACGAACAGCTCATCTTCACTGGAGAGCAGCAACTCATCCCGTGGCAGATCGTTAAGAATCTGACTCAGCGACTTGGCGCTGTGGCCTCCTGGGGTAAAACCCGCCCGCTCGAGAACCTGTGCGACGCGACGCCGCAACACCGGCACATTCGCCGGAGGTTCTGCGTACACCGGCGATGTATACAACCCATAGAAGCGGTGCTCGCCGGTCACCTCTCCCTGATCGTTAAACTGTTTTACGACCACCAGATCGCGATACGCCGGGCGATGCACTTGGGAACGGCGATAGTCCTTGGCGAACATCAGCGACTTATCGACCCGCACCGAGCAGCTGTCGGTTTCCTGTACTTCACGCTCGGGCGGAGCCAAACGGCACACACCCAATACCGATTCATCCACCGGCGCGGTGGTCAGCACATTGCCGGAGACCTCAAAGTTGATCTGCTCGTAGCCAAGGAAGGTAAAGCGATTCTGCAGCAGCCAACCGAGGAAAGCCTTCGCCTCTTCGACCTCGTCCTTATCAGGACCTTTAAGCTCGGCTCTCAGCGACTCGATTCGGGTACGCATGGCATCAAAGTCAGTCACCGCCGCACGTACCTGGGCGAGGACTTCAGCTAAGCTGTGCTCGATATCCTTCAGCTCTTCCTGATTACTGTGGCGATCGACTTCGATGTAGATCAGCGCCTCGCGGTTAGTTCCTTCGCCGCCGGCGGGCCTGACCTCAGCCTTGCGCGCGTCGCGCTGGATATTCAGCACACCGCTGTGAACGACGTGTATTGAGAGGCCACGCCGGTTGAGCTCCATACGCACGGAATCCACCAGGAACGGCATATCCCGATGACTGATTTCGATGACCGTATGTCCACAGTGCCAGCCATGACGCTCCAGATCCGGGTTAAAGACGTGGATCTTCTGGTCCTGACCATCCCACTCCTGCAGGTGCTCCCAGCAGGACAGGGTCGCGCCATAGAGGTTCTGTGGACTGCGCTCTGCCAGCTCTTCCAGCGGAGACACACGGTAATATTGGGTTACAAATTCCAGCACCTTCGCAGTATCTGCTTTGGGTATGCGGGCGGCTATGGTATCGCCCAGCTGCGAAAGGATCTTATTCTTCTGTTCGGTACGCCGTTCGGACATTTGCCTCTTCTCCATCAGGGCTCAGTGTTCCAATTCCCTTAAGGCTAGACCAGGGTGGATGGATTTGCGATGTCAAAATCAACTTATCCAGTTGTATTTTTTACCTTTAACAACTTAACCAGTTTAAATATGACATTCCAACCGCCGTACCAGGTCATTTACCGCAACTTTTGACGACAGGCACAAAAAAACCCGGCAATGCCGGGTTTTTTCCGAGTTTGATAACGCCTTATTCAGTTCAGTCGAACTGGATACCGAGACGCTGACCTACCTCTTCGTAGGCTTCGATAACACCGCCGAGGCCCTGACGGAAGCGGTCCTTATCCATTTTTTTACGGGTTTCCTTATCCCAGATACGGCAACCATCCGGAGAAAACTCATCGCCGAGTACCAGCTGTCCTTCGCTCATACCGAACTCAAGCTTGTAGTCCACCAGCAGCATATCGGCGTCGGAGAACAGCTTTTTCAGTACATCGTTGACCGCGAAGGTCAGTTCCTTGGCGCGCGCAACCTGCTCTTCGGTGGCCCAGCCAAAGGATTTGATATGGTAGTCATTGACCATCGGATCGCCCAGGGCGTCGTTCTTCAGGAAGAACTCGAAGGTCGGCGGGTTCAGATCCATGCCTTCCTGCACACCATAACGACGGCAGATAGAACCTGCTGCAACGTTACGTACCACGCACTCGACAGGAATCATCTCCAGGCGCTTAACCAGGCTCTCATTGTCAGACAGCAGCTTGACGAAATGGGTCGGGATACCCGCCTCAGCCAGCTTCTGCATGATAAATGCGTTGAACTTGTTGTTGACCATACCTTTACGGTCAAGCTGTTCTACTTTCTTACCGTCAAAAGCCGAGGTGTCGTTACGAAACTCCATGACCATCAGCTCAGGGTCGTCGGTGCGAAATACCGACTTGGCTTTACCGCTGTAAAGCTCTTCACGCTTTTCCATCAATCTCTCCAAAACACCCGAATTTCCGGGATTTGTTCCACCCAAGAGCCGCTTATCAGCTCTCAGGCAGGTTGTCTTTGATATTCCAGAGTATCTCTTCCGCCACCACGTTGGGTGCCTCCAGTCCCTGGTCAGTCAATACAGACAGGAATACACCGTTGCGGGTACGGTTCATTTTGAGCTGATAACGGCCGGTATGCTCAAAATTACCGGTTTCCTCATTGTAAGTACCGTTTTCGCTTCCGCCAAAGACATAGATGACCTTGCCGCCGAACCAGATCTTATAACCGTCCTGGTTTGCCGAGTTGTTCGGATCAGCGATATCAGCAGCCACATCCGCCTGTTCTTCACCGGAGGCGTTCGTCTTGCCGGAACTGTAACGTATAGCGTCTGGGGAATCGTCATCCGCCACCCCCAGGGCATCACCGAAGAGATCCATATTGAACTGGATATCCTCACGATCGGAGTTGAGCCATTCGAAGAAGCCCATACGCTCGGTATCATCCACCCGGGTCTGGGTGGTATAAGTCAGGTAAACCATACCGGTTTCCTGCGAACGCGTACCCACATCGATCTCGGAAGCATCAAGTGCTGCGTTCAATTGCGCCCAGGCGTTATCGATCGGCGTCCCCAGCTTCAGCACCGGATTGCCGCGGGAGTCACGACCCAACTGAGGGTCATCCTGGGTCTGCTGCTGCAGAGCCAGCAGGCTCTGGGAATCGGGCTCGGATGCCTCGCTCAGATAGCGCAGCATTTCGAACATCATGTCAGCCTTATATTCCACATCCTTCGACTGGGTATCCCAATCGATGCTGCTGACTTCCTGATCCAGCGGGAAGCCCACGTGCTGCATACGGATAGAAGTACGCTGGTAATCGTCTGGATCGGGACGCAGCGACAGACGCAACTTGTTGCGGCTGGGCCCATCGATATCCTGGAAGGTAAGACGCTTGATCCAGCTATCAATAAAACTGTAATCGGCGCCATCCAGAGTGATCCAGTCGGTTTCCATAACCCCCTGACGCGGATCGGACATGGCCAGGTCGATGTCGTTGAACGTCCAGAACTCCTGCATTTTTACCCAAACATCGGAGATCGGCTCGTCTACGACGATGACCCGCTGGCCATCTTCGCGACGCATATTCACCTTCTCGCTGCCAGATTCCAGATAGAAGAACTCAGGACGCGGCACTTCGAAATCACCCGGACGGGCAATCGCGGTATCACCAGCTTCGGGCACCACCAGTTGTTCCTGCATGGTGCGGGATTTCATGTCCGGCGGCAGCTCCAGGCGCTTGCCGGCCCGAGCCAGTTCATAATCCTGGCCACGGTCACGCACGATGGCGTTGTCACCGTAGATCGGGTTGTCATCGAGACTACTGCAACCACTCAGCACCGCGGCAACAGCCAACGCCATGAGTGTGTAGGAGTTTTTTCTGGTCATGTCCCTCTGCCTGTCAGATTACGCCACATTCGCGAAGCGCATTACGTACTTCCTCGTGATACTGCTCGGCGAGAATCGTCAACGGCAGACGAATACCGTTTTCGATCAAGCCCATTTCATGCATCGCCCACTTCACCGGAATCGGGTTGGCTTCAACGAACAGCTTGGTATGCAGCGGCATCAGCTTCTGCTGCAGTGCGCGCGCTTCTTCCGCCTTACCTTCCAGACCCAGCTGACATAGCTCAGCCATTTCGGCCGGCACCACGTTGGCAGTCACGGAAATATTGCCCTGACCACCGAGCAGAATCAGTTCGATAGCTGTGCCGTCATCGCCGGAGTAGACAGCAAAACCTTCATCGACACCGTCGATCAGAATCTTGGCGCGCTCCAGATCACCGGTCGCCTCTTTGATACCCACGATATTGGGGTGGCTCATCAGGCGGAAAACGGTTTCCGGCTTCATGTCGCAACCGGTACGGCCCGGTACGTTGTAAAGAATCTGCGGAATATCGACCGCGTCGGCAATGGCCTTGAAGTGCTGATACATCCCTTCCTGGGTCGGCTTATTGTAGTAAGGCGTCACCAGCAGGCTGTAGTCGGCACCGGCATCCTTGGCGCGACGGGTCAGTTCGATCGCTTCACGAGTAGAGTTTGCACCGGTACCGGCCACTACAGGAATACGGCCATCAACGCGTTTGATGGTGTGTTTGATCACTTCGAGGTGTTCGTCGTAGTCCAGGGTGGCGGATTCGCCGGTGGTGCCCACGGCACCGATCGCGGCGGTGCCCTTCTCGAGATGGAGATCGATCACCTTATCCAGCGCGTCCCAATCGACGTCACCGTTGGCATGCATAGGGGTCACGAGCGCTACAATACTGCCGCGAATCATTTCTCTCTCCATCTGAATTAAAGCCCGGCTATGGTACGTTTGCGCCACCGGGGTGAACAACCGCCGGCAGATTGTGATCGTACCGGCTTCTGATATCGTAAAAGCCGAATATTTTAAACGATTTGGCGACCGCTAGCGTAGAGGGTCGCAGCTTTTTTCACAACAGATACAACACACAAGGAGTCTTTCCATGCTTGAAGCAGGACAACCAGCCCCGGATTTCAATGCCGTGGACCAGAATGGAGACCCAATCAGCCTGAGCCAGTTCCGTGGCAAGAAGGTTGTGCTCTATTTTTATCCGCGCGATAACACCCCGGGCTGCACCGCCCAGGCCTGCGACCTGCGCGACAATTACGAGCGACTCCAGGCCGAGGGTTACCAGGTGATCGGCGTCAGCACCGACACCGAGAAAAAACACCAGAATTTCATCGCCAAGTACGATCTGCCCTTCCCTTTAATTGCCGATACGGATAACAGTGTTCACGAACTGTTCGGCACCTGGCAGCTGAAGAAAAACTACGGCAAGGAGTATATGGGCACTGTGCGCACCACTTTCCTGATTGACGAGCAGGGTACGATTACCGACGTCATCAAGAAGGTAAAAACCAAGGAACACACAGCGCAGATTCTTACGGACTGACCCCGCTTACCAGAGAACGCCGGGACTCAAGCCCCGGCGTTCTCCTCTTCGGCATGACTTATCGCGATCGGCCAGGCGTTGATTACCGCCTTGACCAGCGTTGCCAGAGGAATGGCGAAGAACAGACCCCAGAAGCCCCAGAGACTGCCGAACACCAGCACCGATACAATGATCGATACCGGGTGCAGGTTGACCGCCTCAGAGAACAGCAGCGGCACCAGAACGTTGCCGTCCAGCGCCTGAATCACCGCATAAGCGATCATCAGCCACATAAACTCGCTGGTCCAGCCCCACTGGAAAAATGCGATCAGCGCAATCGGCAGCGTCACCAGCGCCGCGCCGATATACGGAATCAACACCGATAGACCCACACCCAACGCCAGCAGAGCGGCATAGTTGATCCCCAGCAACACGAACACTACCCAGGTGACACCGCCGACGATAAGGATCTCAATCGCCTTGCCACGCACATAGTTGGCAATCTGAGCATCCATCTCATGCCAGATACCGGTCATCATCTGCCGCTTTGCCGGCATAAACGAGCTGAAGGTTGCCAGCATCGAATCGCCATCCTTAAGGAAGAAAAACACCAGGATCGGCACCAGCACCAGGTAGATCAGCATCGCCGCGATACTGGTCAGGGAGTTCAGCGAGAAGGTCACCACCCACTGCCCCAGCTGACTCAGTTCAGTAGCAGCCACTCCGATCATCTGGCGGATCTGCTCTTCGGAAACCAGGTTCGGATATTTCTCTGGCAAAAGAAGCAACAGGTTCTGCACCTGCACCACCATTCCCGGTAGTTCATTAAACAGATTCACCAGCTGACGCCAGGCGATCGGCATCACAAACAGCAGGAAGCCGGCCAGAAAACTGACGAACACCACGAACACCAGAATCACCGTCGGCAGGTGCGGCAGCCCACGATCCTGCAGCCAGGTGACAAGCCCTTGCATCAGAAATGCGATAATCAGGCTGGCAAATACAGGCGCCAGTGGCGCACCGAGAAATATAATGACCGCCAGCCCGCCAAGCAGCAGCAGGAACAGGAAAAGCGCTTCTTCATCCGAAAAATACTGGTCGATCCACTTGTTGAGAATTTTACGCATTCAGCGATTTGCTCCCTTTCTGCATCACCTTTCCTCGCCTTATGATATGGATATAACATTCGCCTTCTGTGAACGAATCCACCATTTCATGGTCGCTATTATCGACATAGACACGAAAGTCTCGAACAGATCCCGCATCGGTCGCGATCACTTTCAGCACCTCTCCCGGCGCCATCTGACTCAACGCCTGCTTGGCCTTGAGCAGCGGCAACGGACAGGAAAGACCGCTCGCGTCGAGCAGTTCGGTGATTTCCGTTTCAGTCGGCGTATGCTGCATGAACCCAATACCTCCAAAGACTACAGAGCTGTATGCGACGGACTTTATACCAGAAAATCAGACAGAAAAATGCATGGACACAGATAGGAGGACGGCTTCGGTGCGGCATTCTATGCTGCTGCCTTGGATTACTCCCCCTGCCCTTCGCGGCGCAGGCAGCGGATCCTTCACTCCCGATTCTGACCGATTCAACATCCAGCATCATCAGCCTGGAGGAAGAGCATAGACTGGGTCGCGCCTGGGCCCGGGTGCTGCGAGGCCAGGCGATGCTGCTTGACGACCCGATGGTCAAACAGTACCTGCAGGACCTGCTCTGGAAGATCGTCCCCAGCAGCGAACTGAGAGACAGACGCCTTGAGCTGATCGCCCTGGATAACGAAACCTTCAACGCCTTCGCTGTACCTGGCGGTATCGTGGGCGTTCACGGCGGCCTGATTACCGCCTCCGAGTCGGAAGCCGAACTCGCCTCGGTTCTGGCGCACGAGCTCGCGCATCTCAGCCAACGACACTACGCCCAGCAGCTCGAGGAGAGCCGCCGCAACCGCCCACTGGTACTTGCCGGCGTACTTGCAAGCATACTTCTGGGTGCGGCTAACGGTGAGGCCGGCAGCGCCGGCATAGCCTCTACGCTGGGCGGCTCCGCGTCAGCACAGCTGGCGTTCAGCCGCCGTAATGAGCAGGAAGCGGACCGGGTCGGCATGCAGACCCTGGTCAGAAGCGGCTTCGATCCTTACGCCATGCCGGAGATGTTCTCGCGACTGCAGAAAACCTATCGTTTCGCCGGCAACCGCGCGCCCGAATTTCTGCTCACCCACCCGGTAACCGAGTCACGTATCGCCGACTCCCTGAACCGCGCCTCCAACCTCAACCGGCCGGCCGACCAGGCCAACAGCCTTGATTACGACGTGGTCCGCACACGCCTGCTGGTGCACTACGGACAGGATATGAGCGGCTTGAACGCTCAGTTCAGCAATGACGCCAAGTCCTCCCCCCGCGCAACCTACGGTCTATTGCTGACCGCCATAGAGCTCAACAAGCCGCAACAGGCCCAGGCCGCCCTGGAGATGTTGCCGCGGCAGTGGCAACAGCACCTCTATGTAAAGCTGACCACGCTCGATTTTTACCTGCGCACCGAAAAAACCCAGGAAGCGCTGAAACTCGCGAAAGAGCTGCATGATCTCTACCCTGGCAGCATGCCCGCCACCTATTACTATGGCCTCACCCTGCGCCAGGCCAGGGATTTCCGCGGCGCTTCCAATGCCTTCAAGGAACTTACTTCAGACTACCCGGACGATGCCGCTTTCTGGTTTCAGCTATCCGAAACCCAGGGGCTTGAAGGAAACATCGGCGCGGTGCACCGCTCCCGTATCGAATACTTTCTGCTGACCGGCCGCATCGATCGGGCCCAGCGCCAACTGGAGTTCGCACGCCGTGAAAAAGGCCTCAGCCCAATAGATACTGCACGACTGGATCAGATGGAGGAAGAGATCAAAAGGGTCCGTCAGGAGATGGATGACACCCTCTCCTGAGCAGTGAAAGCGTATAAAAAGGCCGACATAGAGTCGGCCTTTTTATACATCAGAGGAAAGGGAAAGTGATCAGCTCGCCTGGAAATCAAGCATCCGCTGCAGCGGAATCTTCGCCTTTTCGATCAGCGCTTCGTCCACCAGCACCTCATCCTTACCCTCCTGCAGCGCCTGGAGAATGTTCTCCAGTCCGTTCATCGCCATCCAGGGACAGTGAGCGCAGCTACGACAAGTAGCACCGCTGCCACCGGTGGGTGCCTCGATAAAGGTTTTCTCCGGCGCTGCCTGCTGCATCTTGTAGAAGATACCGCGATCGGTAGCGACGATAAACATCGGATGCGGAAGCTCCTGCGCCGCCTTGATAAGCTGTGTCGTTGAACCCACGGCATCAGCCATATCAATCACCGATTCCGGGGACTCCGGATGAACCAGTATGCCGGCTTCAGGGTAAACCGCCTTCAGGTCACGCAACCCTTTCGCCTTGAACTCGTCATGAACGATACAGGCCGCATCCCATAGCAGCATATCGGCGTCAGTGTTCTTCTTGATGTACGCACCCAGGTGCTTGTCCGGCGCCCAGATAATTTTCTTGCCCTGGTCGGCTAGATGCTCAACCACCTGCAGACCAATGCTTGATGTCACCACCCAGTCTGCGCGCGCTTTCACCGCCGCAGAGGTGTTGGCGTAGACGACTACCTCGTGGTCTGGATGCGCATCACAGAACGCCGAAAACTCATCGACCGGACAGCCAAGATCCAGCGAGCAGGTCGCTTCCAGAGTAGGCATCAGGATGCGCTTTTCAGGACTCAGGATTTTAGCGGTCTCACCCATGAAGCGCACACCGGCGACGATCAGGGTTTTCGCTTTGTGACGCGCGCCAAACCGGGCCATTTCGAGCGAATCCGCAACGAAACCTCCGGTTTTTTCTGCCAGTTCCTGAACCAGCGGATCGGTGTAGTAATGGGCAACCAGGCAGGCATCCTTCTCTTCCAGAAGAGCCTTAATGCGCTGGGTGTAGTCTTCGATCTGCTCCGGGCTGAGTGCAGAAGGCAGGTGTTCCTGGGCGAAGTGTTCCTGCACCAGGATACGGTCATCGAGTTCCGGTTTCGTCAGCATATTTTCTGTTCTTAACTTGGTTACCAATGTCGACAGACTTGTTTTCAAGGCGCGAGATTATACCACAGCCCGAAAGGTAGACGTTGAGGAAACGATAATTTCCACCTAAGGCGGATGACACGTTCAGAATCTTGATGCAGCAAGCGGGAAAAGTGGTGGGTCGTATAGGATTCGAACCTATGACCAATTGGTTAAAAGCCAACTGCTCTACCAACTGAGCTAACGACCCGGAGTATAGTACAGGCAAACGGCCTGCATATATCGGAAAGGTGGTGGGTCGTATAGGATTCGAACCTATGACCAATTGGTTAAAAGCCAACTGCTCTACCAACTGAGCTAACGACCCGCCGTAGGGCTGCGCATTCTACGTAGCTTTCGCTGAAAGGCAACCCTAATTTTCGATTTTTTTACGCTTCTACGTAGCGAGTCGGATCGGGCACGCCCGCATCCTCAAACCCCTTGGCGCGCAAACGGCAGCTATCGCAGTGCCCGCAGGCCCTGCCCTCTTCGTCCGCCTGGTAGCAGGAAAGCGTTGCACTGTAGTCTACGCCCAGCGCCATACCCGCCTGAATGATCTCCGCCTTGGTCAGATCGATCAGCGGCGTTGCGATACGGATAGGCTCACCACTGACGCCATTCTTGGTCGCCAGATTGGCCATTTTCTCGAACGCTTCGATAAATTCGGGGCGACAATCCGGATAACCGGAGTAGTCCACGGCGTTTACACCGATAAAGATCGCTTCAGCATGCAGTACCTCGGCCCAACCCAACGCAAGCGAGAGAAACACCGTGTTACGCGCGGGCACATAGGTAACCGGAATGCCGTCATCATCCGCATCTTCAGGCACATCAATCGATTTATCGGTCAGTGCAGAGCCACCAAAATCTTCCAGATGGAGACGCAGCACCCGGTGCTCGGCCACATCAAGAGACGCCGCGATCTGGCGCGCCGCATTCAGCTCGGTCAGCGAACGCTGGCCATAATCGAAACTGAGCACGTGGCAGCTGTAACCTTCGGATTTGGCGATCGCCAGGGCGGTTGCAGAGTCGAGACCGCCGGAAAGCAGCACGACGGCACGTTTTTGTGCTTGGGTCATTAAATAATCCGTGTTCTGTGTAACCTGTTTAGCCTGTCTACCATAATTCGCTTACTGGAGATCTTACCCCAGGCTTATCTGTAGCAGGCTTACTGTAGGTAGTTTCGCGCGAGGCCCGCAGCGGAGCTCTGCGGATAGTCCTGAATCAGACGCTGGAATGCCCCCTGGGCCGACTCTTTTTTGCCGAGCCGATCCTGGACCACACCAAGCTTATACAGCGCATCAGGCACTTTCACGTGGCGCGGATAGTCATTCACCACATGATTAAACGAAGCCTGGGCTTCATCAAGGGACTGCTGGGCCAGTTGAATCTCGCCGATCCAGTAGTAGGCGTTGGCGACATGATCGCTATCGGGATAGTCATTGATAAACGCTTCAAACGCGCTTTGCGACTCCGCGAACTTGCGTTCACGCACCAATTGGAAAGCACTTTGATAGGCCTCCTGAGCGTTCCCGCTACTCGCCATCGAAGCCGAATCTGCACTAGTCTGAGGCGCGGTTGCAGCCGCTTCCGCCGGGGCTTCAGCGGCAGCACCGCTCCCCTCGGATGAAGTCGGCGCTACCATTGCAGCACCGCCAGCACCGGCGGTCGCACTGATAATCGCACTGAGTCGACGATCGGTATCGCGGTAGCGATCCAGCTGTTCCTGCTTCATCTTGTTGATCTGGTACTGCTGAGTCTCAACCTGACCACGCAGTTGCCGAACCTCTTCCTGAAGCTGCTGGACCATCATCAGAAGCTGGCTCTGACCGGACTGCAGCCCCTGCTGCATTCCGGCACCCGAGCGCACTTCCGTTACCGGAATCTGGGTGACTTCGGCAGCCACCGCTGACCCAGCCGCGAGGCTGAGGGTCAGAAGTGGCAGAACCTTTCTACGCAGTGAAAGCATCAGCGAGATACGTACTTGAGCTCAACACGACGATTCTGGGCCCAGGAAGCATCCCCACTACCCATTACTGCCGGCTTCTCTTCACCGTAGCTGATCGTTTCGATCTGGCTGGAAGAGGCACCGTTAACAACGAGCAGACGCTCTACCGCGTTGGCACGACGCTCGCCCAGCGCGATGTTGTACTCGCGGGTACCGCGCTCATCGGCATGTCCTTCCAGGCGCACGGATGCAGACGGGTTATTGGCCAGGTAGCGAGCATGAGCCTCCAGATCGGAGAAACCTGCCTGCTTCACGACCGACTGGTCGAAATCGAAGTAGAACACGGTCTGCAGCTGATCGATCGCGCCTGCGCTACCACCACTCACACCAGAACCATCAACACCGTATGAGCTTGCAGAACCAGAACCGTCCTGACCGCCCATCGAACCTTCACCGCCTTCGGTGGTGGTGCTGGTCGTACTACAACCTGCTGCCCAGATGACAGCGGCGCCAAGGGTGGCCGCTTTAAAAACGTTCAACGCTCGCATCGATTTCTCCTGCTTTATTTGGTCAACGATGTGATTTTTTGGTTACGCTAATCCCAGCGATTGCGCTTTGCAATAGAGCCGAGAAAAGATCTCTCGAGCTCTATAAAAACTGCCTCTTTTGCACGACAAGCGAAGAGGCTTTGCACCATTCTTAGTGCAGATAGGGGCTCCAGGCCGGCTCACGCACGTCTCCGCTACGGCTTGGCATACGGAAGCGGACCTGACCATCCAGGGAGACCGCCGACAGTACACCACGTCCGTTCTGCTTGGTTGCATAGATGATAATGCTGCCATTGGGCGCGATACTCGGAGACTCTTCCAGCCCCGCCTCAGTCAGGATATCCAGCCTGCCCGATTTCAGATCCTGAACCGCTATGGTGAAATTACCGCCGGTAGGACGATGCACCATGGCAAGGAAGCGACCGTCATCGGTGAGACGACCCCGTGCATTATAGTTGCCTTCCCAGGTCAGACGCTCAAGATTGCGACTTTCGAGGTCAAGACGGTAAATCTGTGGCTGGCCACCGCGATCAGAGGTAAACAGGATCGATTTTCCGTCCGGCGCCCAGGTCGGCTCGGTATCGATCGCATAATGATGGGTAACACGCTGCAACTGACGGCTGGCAAGGTTCAATACATAGATTTCAGGGTTACCATCCTTGGACAGCACCAACGCCAGTTGATTGCCATCCGGCGACCAGGCAGGTGCCCCGTTCAAGCCCGGGAAGGACTGAATCCGCTCCCGCTTGCCAGTGGTAAGATACTGCACATAGATCGCCGGGCGTCCCGATTCAAATGAGACGTACGCCAGTTTACGGCCATCACGAGACCAGCTTGGCGACATGATTGGCTCATTTGATTCCATGACAGTACGCGGGCGCGCCCCATCCCAGTCAGCCAGCTGCAGCTTGTAATTGTTTTGATCACCGTTGCGCTCCGCCTGGATATAGACGATACGGGTAGAGAACGCCCCCTTGAGCCCCGTCAGCGCCTCAAACACCTGATCCGAAATATAGTGCGCCGCATCTCGCAGCTGACCACTGCCGCTGTTGACGATATCGTTGGCAAGCGGGATACGCTGCTCCTTGAGCACGTCGTAGAGACCTACATCGATCTTTACCTGGCCATCAGCTGTCGGCTCAATCCGACCAGTGAGCAGGTAATCAGCGCCACTGACACGCCAGTCGCGGTAGTACACGTCACCTTCGCGGGTCGGGAAGCTAAGCATGCTCTCGCGCGGAAGCGTGGAGAAGAAACCACTGCGTCCCAGATCCTGCTCAACAATTTTTGCAACATCCTCAGACAGCGCGCCACTTCCGCTCCAGCCAAAGGGCACAACCGCCACAGGCGAGGGCTCGGAGACCCCCTGGGTTACCTCAACTACCAGCTCGGCGCGACTCGCCGTAGCCATCATCAGCAGGCAGAGTGAAATCAGTATCTGTCTCATCCGTTTACCACCTTAATCCTTCGGGCCTAAAAACCACACGGATAGATCTTAGTCGTCGTTCAAAAAGTATAGGGTCTACCTCGGCCACGCGGTCGAACCTCTCGGTCCGCTGGACCGCCTGCACCGCCGAACGATCAAATGCCGCGTCGCCACTGCTCTTCACAATGGACACCTGGTCTATTTCACCGTTCCCAAGCAACCTGATCGAAACTTCAGCCTCCATTCCGTTACGCGCAGTAGCCGGAATGCGCCAGTTACGTCTCAGCAACTCGTTGATGTAGCTCTGAATATCACCAACGACGGATTCAGCACGCTGAGCCGCCTGCTGCCGGGCCTGCTCTGCCTTTGCCGCCTGGGCTGCAGCCTCTTGCTCCGCACGTTTCTTGGCCTCAGCCTGAGCCCGCGCTTTCGCCTCGGCCTCGGCCTTTGCTTTGGCCTGAGCTTCAGCCTTCGCCTTTGCTTCTGCCTCTCGCTTAGCCTGAGCCTTACGCTCCGCCTCCTCGGCCGCTTTCTGTTTTGCCTGGGCTTCGGCTTTTTTCTTCGCCGCAAGTTCCGCTTTTTTTTGCTCCGCGTCTGCTTGCGCCTTACGTTCGGCCTCTGCTTTCGCCTTGGCCTGCTCTTCAGCCTTTACCTTCGCCTGACGATCCGCCTCTGCTTTTTGACGTGCCTGCTCCGCCTGACGAGCTTCTTCACGCTGCTGAGCACGCTCCTGTTCCTGACGGTCAGGCTGAGCCGGCGGCGGAGCACTCTGGGAGCTTTGCTGAGAGAGCGCCTCAAGGTCGATCATCTTCGCCTGGATATGGCGCGGCATGCTACGTTCGGGCTCAGCCTTACCCACCCAGTGGGTCAGCAAAGCCCCGAGTATCACCACATGCAGCAACGTCGCCAGTATCGTCGGCAGGATATATCCGCGAAACTCCACCAAGCTACTCCGTCACCAGCCCAACGCTCGACGCGCCTGCACCCTTGAGCAGTACCATCAACTGGACTACCGCATCGTAGCTGACGTTTTTATCGCCACGCACAAGCAGCAGCTTGTCGGGACTTACGCTCAACACCTTACCAACGCGTGCAGCAACCTCATCCGCAGTGATCGCCTCTGTCTCATCGGCACCACCCACGTTGATGTAATAAGCGCCATCGCGGTCCACCGAGACGATCAAAGGATCGGTATCTTCGGTATCCACCTGCTCGGCACTGGTCTGTGGCAGATCCACATCGACGCCCTGGGTCAGCATGGGAGCAGTGACCATGAAGATGATCAGCAGCACCATGGTAACGTCGATGTAGGGGACCACATTGATTTCAGCGTTGAGCTTTCGCTTTTTACGCACTCTCCTGATCATGCCCAGTCACCTCAGGCCGCAGAGTGAACGCGTCGATAGAGAATGCTGGTGAACTCATCAGCAAAGGTCTCGTAGCTGTTCATCAGCCATTCCGACTTGGCGGAAAAGCGGTTATAGGCGATAACAGCCGGGATCGCTGCGAACAGGCCCATGGCTGTAGCCACCAGCGCTTCAGAGATACCCGGAGCCACTGAGGCCAAGGTCGCCTGATGCACATTGGCCAGGCCACGGAAGGCGTTCATGATCCCCCAGACGGTACCAAACAGACCAATATAGGGACTGGTGGAGCCCACCGTCGCAAGAAACGGCAGGTGGCGCTCGAGGCGCTCTTCTTCACGAGCCAGAGATACGCGCATACTGCGCTGCACGCCGTTCATCACAACCTCGGGGTCTACACCAGGCTGCTTGGTCAGACGGGTAAATTCCTTGAGACCTGCGCGGAAGATATTTTCTGCACCGCAGGTCTGGTTAGGCGTGGCGTTTACTTCACGGAACAGATGACTCAGATCGACGCCGGACCAGAAGCGCTCCTCGAAGTCACGCAGCGAACCCTGCGCCCGACGCAATACCTGGCGACGCTGAAAGATCATCACCCATGACACAAAGGAGGCCAACAACAGCAACAGCATAACCAGCTGCACAACAAAGCTGGCGTTGAGCACCAACCCCCAAATAGACAGTTTGTCTTCCACTTACTGCTCCCGAGATAGAATCAATCAAACCCGTTAAATCAAAGACTTCACCAGATCGGCGGGCCAACGCCTGGGCTTGAAGCCCTGACTGTTGACGCAGGCGACCCGCACCCGCCCTTCGCACAGCAAATCGCCCGAACTGGCATCGACGACTCGCTGCTCGAAAAGAACACTGGCGCCACCCCGCTGTTCGATAGCGGTATGCACAATAAGTTCATCATCAAGTCGTGCTGGTTTTACATAACGCGCATCGATGCTGTGTACGACGAAAAGACAGTGATCAGAGGACAGACGCTGTTGGGAGTACCCCTGCTGGCGCAGGAGTTCGGTGCGGGCCCGCTCCATGAATTTCAGATAGTTTACATAGTAAACAATGCCGCCAAAATCCGTATCTTCGATATAGACACGCACGGGCCATTCGAATGCCATTTCAAGCCCCAACCGGTTGGTGAAGGGCTCACAATAGCAGGAGGAAAATTTTATACAAGCTGGTAAAAGAGGGACTTAGGCAACTCTGAGCCCTTAGTGAGAAAATATATTGTTTCCTCAATAACCATGAGCCAGACGTTTTATCTTAGCCCCGCAGGAAACACACAGATCCACCGCGGGATCAGCGCGCAGATGATTCATTTCGATCTCTTCACCGCAACCGATGCAGTAACCGTAAAGCCCGGTATGAATACGCTCAAGAGCCGCATCCACGCGATGGATATCGTGCTCGATCTGCTCAGCCAGGGCACCCGCATTAACGGCGGCCCGCCCATTGCCAATCATTGCCGGCTTGAGTGAACGCAGATCCCCTTCCAGCTCTGCTCTGAGCTGCTGCAGGACGATGCGCGGATTTTCGCGATTGGATAAAGTCACAGCCAGGCACCCATTGTTATCCGATATTCAACGGGATATTAGGCAAGGATCCTTTTTCTCTCCTTGATTAGCGTCAGGAATAAAGCGAGCGCGACAGGACTTTTTTTCAGCCCTGATCGCGATTGGGTCGGTCAATTCCAAAATGCAGGTAGGCGTGATCGGTGACAACCCTGCCCCGCGGGGTGCGCATAATGAAACCCTGCTGGATAAGAAACGGCTCCAGCACATCCTCAATGGTGTCACGCTCTTCGCTGATCGCTGCCGCCAGGTTATCGACACCCACCGGGCCACCGCCGAACTTTTCAATCATGGCCAGCAGCAGACGACGATCCATGTGATCAAAGCCGCGCTCGTCCACGTTTAGCATATTCAGCGCCAGATCAGCGATATCCCGGGTGATACGCCCTTCGCCCCTGACTTCTGCGTAATCGCGGGCGCGTCGCAGCAGGCGATTCGCAATTCGTGGAGTACCACGGGAACGACAGGCCACCTCCCGCGCACCCGCCTCCTCGATCGGCGTGCCGGAAAGCTCGGCGGAGCGCATGACGATGCGGGTCAAGTCATCAACGCTGTAGTATTCGAGGCGCTGCACGATGCCAAAGCGATCACGCAGCGGAGAGGTCAGAAGCCCCGCCCTGGTGGTGGCGCCAACTAGAGTGAACGGTGGCAGATCAATCTTGATCGAACGGGCCGCAGGGCCTTCACCGATCATGATATCGAGCTGATAGTCCTCCATCGCCGGATAGAGCACCTCTTCCACGTTGGGGCTGAGGCGATGAATCTCATCGATAAAGAGAACGTCGTTGGGCTCAAGATTGGTCAGCAGCGCCGCCACATCGCCCGCCTTTTCCAGCACCGGGCCCGAGGTGGTCTTTATCTGCGACCCCATCTCGTTGGCGACAA
The DNA here is from genome assembly GCF_900108065.1 of Marinobacterium lutimaris. Classification (GTDB taxonomy): domain Bacteria; phylum Pseudomonadota; class Gammaproteobacteria; order Pseudomonadales; family Balneatricaceae; genus Marinobacterium_D; species Marinobacterium_D lutimaris. The sequence goes on from NZ_FNVQ01000001.1 coordinate 1,288,174, forward strand.
TGTTCGCGAGGGTAGTTTTACCCAGCCCCGGCGGGCCGAAAATCAGCGTGTGATCCAGCGCTTCACTGCGGTTACGTGCCGCATGGATAAAGATCTCCATCTGTTCACGCACACGCGGCTGGCCATGATAGTCCTGGAGCATTTTCGGACGGATCGCCCGATCCTGAACCTCTTCAGACGGCTGCGCAACCGGGCTGATAAAGCGATCTTCTTCGATCTTCATGAACTACCTCTCAGCCACCGACCATGGACTTGAGCGCCGTGCGGATCAGCTCTTCGACACTAGCACCTTCACCCAGAGCGGATGCCGAGTTCTCAATAGCCTTGGTGGCCTGTGCCGGTTTGTAACCCAGAGCGATCAGCGCACTTTCCGCTTCCTGACGGTTATCGACAGGCTTAGACGCCACCATGCCACTTTCACTGGCAGCCAGCGCGAACTCCGTCATGGTCGGGATTTCAAGCCGGTCGAGCTTGTCCTTCATTTCCACGATAAGACGCTCAGCGGTCTTTTTACCGACGCCGGGGATACGCACCAGGGTTGCGCTGTCTTCGTTGTGTACACAACGGATAAACTCTTCGCTACTGGTGCCGGAAAGGATCGCCAGCGCCAGTTTCGGCCCAACGCCATTGGTCTTGATCAGGGCGCGGAACAGGATTCGCTCCTGCTGGTCGGCAAAGCCGTACAGCAGCTGCGCATCCTCACGGACCACCATATGGGTATAGAGAACCACGGACTGGCCCAGCGCCGGCAGCTTGTAGAAGGTATTCATCGACGCTTCGACCTCATAGCCGACGCCGTTCACATCCAGCAGCAGCTGCGGGGGTTGTTTCTCGGCCAGTTCGCCTGTTAATCGTCCTATCACGGTTCCCTATTCTCCATTTCTCTGGCCTCGTCCGGTGACTCCAGACGATGACCACGAACAATAAACTCCGGCAGCCTAAGACCGGCTACCAGCCCCGCCATGCGGGTTATAAAGATAATGACCATGGCGCTGATATCGAGCCAGGGGCTGGGCTCGTCCAACAACTGATACGCTCCCAGGTAGACCAGCGCCCCGAGCAGGGCCGAGGTAGCGTAAAGCTCGCCACCACGCTGCAGCACCAGCGGGATCTGACCGGTAAGCACATCGCGGATCATGCCGCCGGCCACCCCGGTAATCACCGCCATCATTACCGCCACCGCCTCCGGCGCACCGGCGGCCAGCGCTTTCTGCAGACCCAGGATGGCAAAAACAGAAAGCCCCATGGCATCCAGTACCAGCAGCGCCCTGCGCGGCGACGAGATATAGCGCGAGGCTATAAATGCAACCACGGCACTGACAATGGCGACATAAAGGTAGAGTGTATCTTCGACCCAGACCAGCGGATACAGATCGAGCGTGATATCACGAATGGTGCCACCACCAAGGGCGGTAACAAAACCAAGAACCACTACGCCGAGAATATCCAGACGTTTGCCAGGCGCAGCTATTGCGCCGGTCACGGCGAAGACTGCGACACCAATAAGATCAGCGATATATATAAACTCGGGATATTCCATTACTGCCAGCGCCCCCGAACCACCTTTCTCGCCCCGGCGGTCGCTATCTGCCGGTTTCGGTTATGAGCATGACAGAGCGCTATCGCCAGCGCATCGGCGGCATCCGCCTGCGGGCGTCCCGGCAGCTTGAGCAAGTGGGCAACCATGGTCTGCACCTGAACCTTATCGGCACCACCGTTGCCGACCACCGACTGTTTCACCAGGCGTGCCGCGTACTCTGCCACCGGCAAGCCTGCGTTGGCGCCAGCAACCATGGCGACGCCTCGCGCCTGCCCCAGCTTTAGCGCCGAATCGGCGTTACGCGACATGAACACCTGCTCGATCGCCATCTCCTGGGGTACGTACTTATCGATGATCGCACTGACACCGGCGTATACCTGCTGTAGCCGTTCGGCCAGCACATCCCCCTGGATTCGGATACAGCCACTGGTGACGTACTCATAGCGCGGCCCATCGACATTAATCACCCCGTAACCAGTGATACGCGAGCCCGGATCTATTCCCAATATCAGCATGCGATGCTCAATCCCTACATTGCAGCGATAATAACAAAAAAGCCGGAGCGCTGGCTCCGGCTTTATCGACGGGGCCAAGCCCCAACATAAGCCCGCAGGCAATCAGTCTTCCATCGCCTCTTCAGGGATGTCGGCGTTGTGATAGACGTTCTGGGAGTCGTCGAGATCTTCCAGGGTATCGATCAACTTCATCACCTTACGACCGGTCTCTTCATCGAGTGCTACGCTGGTCTGCGGAATCATACCGACTTCGGAGTGCACCGGCTCGAAACCTGCATCAACCAGGCCCTGCTTCACATCCATATAGTCGTTGGCTTCACAGTAAACATCGATGGAGCCATCATCATTGGTAACGACATCATCAGCACCCGCTTCAAGCGCCGCTTCCATGATTGCATCTTCATCAACGCCGGCTTCAAAGCTGAGCACGCCGCGCTTGTCGAACAGGTAGGACACGGAACCGTTGGTGCCGAGGTTACCGCCATGCTTGCTGAATGCCGCACGCACCTGGGATACGGTGCGGTTGACGTTATCGGTCATGCACTCAACCAGAATCGCCACACCGTTGCTGCCGTAACCTTCGTAGGTCAGCTCGTCGTAATTGTCGCCTTCACCACCACCGGCGCCACGCTGGATCGCCTTATCGATGGTGTCACGCTTCATGTTTGCACCCAGGGCCTTATCGACCGCTGCGCGCAAGCGCGGGTTATCTTCGGGGACGCCGCCACCCTCTTTCGCAGCTACGGTGAGCTCGCGAATCAGTTTGGTGAAGATTTTTCCGCGTTTGGCGTCCTGTGCCGCCTTACGGTGTTTGATATTGGCCCATTTAGAATGACCTGCCATACCACTTCCTCAATCTGACGGGACTGCCCTTAGGCAGTCCCGGAGTGTTGCTGGTTGTTACGATTCAAGCGCCCGATCAAGGCGCCTTGCGCAGCTTGATGTTGAGATCGCGCAGCTGGGCAGCGCTCACCTCTCCCGGCGCATCTGTCAGCAGACAGGCAGCACTCTGGGTTTTCGGGAACGCGATAACTTCACGAATAGAGCTGGAGCCGGTCATCAGCATGATCAGACGATCAAGGCCGAACGCCAGACCACCATGAGGCGGCGCACCGAACTTCAGGGCGTTAAGCAGGAAGCCAAACTTCTCTTCCGCTTCTTCGTCGGAAATGCCCAGCACCTTGAATACGGCTTTCTGCATCGCCTGATCGTGGATACGGACAGAACCACCGCCCAGCTCGGTACCGTTCAGCACCATGTCGTAGGCGCGGGACAGTTTACCTTCCGGCTTTTCGATCAGCTGTTCCGGTGAGCAGTTCGGTGCTGTGAACGGGTGGTGCAGCGCGGTCAGGCTGCCATCGTCCAGCTCTTCGAACATCGGGAAGTCGACCACCCACAGCGGCGCCCAGTTCTTCTCGATCATGTTCATGTCTTCGCCGACCTTGATACGCAGCGCGCCCAGGGCTTCGTTGACAACGTTCATCTTGTCAGCACCGAAGAAGACGATATCGCCGTTCTGGGCACCAAGGCGCTCCATGATCTTCAGCGCAACCTCCTCACCGAGGAATTTGACGATCGGAGACTGCAGGCCTTCGGCACCGCTTTCCAGGGCGTTAACCTTGATCCAGGCCAGACCCTTGGCGCCATAAATACCAACAAACTTGGTGTAGTCGTCGATGATCTTACGGGTCAGCTCAGCACCGCCCGGTACTTTCAGTGCGGCAACACGGCCTTTCGGATCCTTGGCGGGACCTGCGAACACCTTGAAGTCCACGTCGGCAACCAGGTCATTGACGTCAACCAGCTCCAGAGGAATACGCAGGTCCGGCTTGTCAGAACCGAAGCGGTGCATCGCTTCAGAGTACGGCATGGTCGGGAAGTCGCCGAGCTCGATATCCAGCAGTTCCTTGAACAGCTTCCGCACCATACCTTCGGCCAGACCCATGATCTCCTGCTCGCCGAGGAAAGAGGTCTCGATGTCGATCTGGGTGAATTCCGGCTGACGGTCAGCGCGCAGGTCTTCGTCACGGAAGCACTTGGCGATCTGGTAGTAGCGATCGAAGCCGGACACCATCAGCAGCTGTTTGAACAGCTGAGGCGACTGGGGCAGTGCGAAGAAGTTACCTTCGTGGGTGCGGCTCGGCACCAGGTAGTCACGGGCACCTTCCGGGGTCGCACGGGTCAGGATCGGTGTCTCGATATCAAGGAAACCGTTCTCTTCCAGGAAGTTACGCACCGCGTGAGTCACCTTGGAACGGAAACGCAGCTTCTGCTGGATTTCCGGACGACGCAGGTCGATGTAGCGATGACGCAGACGTACGTCTTCACCCACCTGCTGATGTTCATCAAGCTGGAACGGCGGGGTTTCAGACTTGTTGAGAATTCTCAGCTCTTTACCGAGTACTTCGATAGAGCCTGTCGGCATTTCCGCATTATCGGTGCCTGCCGGGCGGGAACGAACGGTGCCGTGAATCTCGATCACGAACTCGTTGCGCACGCTGTCGGCCAGATTGAAACTTTCTTCGCGATCGGGATCGAAAACGACCTGAGCGATACCCTCACGATCGCGGACATCAAGAAATATGACTCCACCGTGGTCACGACGGCGGTGAACCCACCCCATCAGGACCACATCTTCACCGATATGCTCTTTACGAAGATCGCCGCAATAATGGCTGCGCATAGTTACCCTATCCTGTTGTTGAACGTGTTCGCGCCCAGTCCGGGCGCCAGATCAAGACTACAGAGAAGCCTGAAAGACAATCGACAGCACGGCAAAACACCGGCTCCGATGCGGCTCCACTTATTTTAAAGGCGGGAAGTATACTCGATTTGACCAGCCCTGACAGGGCCCTAGGGGCCAAGGCAGGGCTTTTTTAGCGGCAAGCGCAGGCTGATATCAAGGCGATAGCAGCCTGATAACTCAACCCCCTCAGGAATGAGGACAGAAACTCAGCTCTTCGCTCATAAGACGACAAAGGCGCTCACGAATATCATTCAGCTGTTCATCGGTATAGGGAACCGCCGGCACCTTGCCCCACACCGGAGCCGGCCAGGCCGGATCATTCTCCTGACGCACAACGTGATGGATATGCAGCTGGGGCACCATGTTACCCAGCGCGGCAATATTCATCTTTTTCGCCTGAAACAGATCGGCGAGATTCTCCGCCAGAAAACCGGACTCCTTCATCAGCTCTGCCTGATCATCCAGCGAGAGATGATAGACCTCGGTGACATCGGCTCGCCGCGGCACCAGGATAAACCAGGGATAGTTTGCGTCATTCATTAACAGCAACTGACAAAGCGGAAAATCGCCCAGATTGATCGTATCGGCCTTAAGCTGCGGCGCCAGCTCAAATTCAAGCTCGAGTTCGTCCATAATGCTCCTTTCAGACACTGCTAGAAATGGTTAGGCTTTTCGCTTGAGCCATCCTTGCTCCTGCACATCAGGAACAAACACCACCCAGGAAATTATAGGTCACGATGCCGGATATCAGACTGCACAGCAAGATCGAAGAGATCCCGAAGGAAGACTGGAACGCACTCTGCGGCAACGATTACCCTTTTCTGCGTCACGAATTTCTCGACGCTCTGGAGCGCTCGGGCAGCGTTACCGCAAAGGCCGGCTGGCAACCGGTACACCTATCCATTTGGCAGGATGATGCACTGATCGGCGTCATGCCGCTCTACCTCAAGAGCCACTCCTGGGGCGAGTACGTGTTTGACTGGTCTTGGGCGGATGCCTGGTCGCGCAACGGGCTCGACTATTACCCAAAACTGCTGACCGCCATCCCTTTCACTCCAGCCACTGGACCTCGATTTGGCATAAAGCTGCCGGAGAATGAAAGCATCGCCCTGCTAAGCCAGGCTCTGCAGCAGATAGCAGAGAGGTTTGACGCCTCTGGCTGGCACGGTCTGTTTATCGAACCCAGGCTGAGAGAGACCTGCGAACAAAACGGTCTTATGACCCGCCTCGGTACCCAGTATCACTGGTTTAACCGCAACTACCAGTCGTTCGACCATTATCTGGAACACTTCACCTCACGCAAGCGCAAAAACCTGCGTAAAGAGCGAGAGAAGGTCGCGCGTCAGGGGGTTAGCCTGACAACCCTGGAAGGCAGTGAGATTACAGAAAGCCATCTGGACCAGTTCTACAACTTCTATCAACTCACTTACCTCAAACGAGGCCGACAGGGCTATCTGACGCGGGAGTTTTTCACCCTGCTGCGCGAATCCCTGCCCGAACATCTGGTGCTGGTGATAGCCGAACATGAGCAGCACCCTGTCGCGGGCGCACTATCCCTCAAGAGCAGCGACTGCCTGTACGGGCGCTACTGGGGCTGCCTTGATGAATTCGACAGCCTGCATTTCGAAACCTGCTACTACCAGGGCATCGACTACTGCATTCGCAAGGGCCTCCAGCGCTTCGACCCCGGCGCCCAGGGCGAGCACAAGATCCAGCGAGGCTTCGAGCCGGTCGAAACCTGGTCCGCTCACTGGCTCAGGGAAAGCGGTTTTCACCCGGCGCTGCGCAACTTCCTTGCCGAGGAGCAGGAACTACTCCGCGAAGAGATGCTCAGGCTTGCACAGGGACTTCCGTTCCGCCAAAGCGACAACTGAGCGATTGACCCAGATCAACACCCCGCCCCGGCCGCAAAAGCGACCAGCAACCAGGCCTGATGCACCCGCAAAACCACCAACCGTATGATACCGCGGAATTTTTCGAATCAGACCACGGCTATCACCGCATCTGCAGCATGAGACAAAACTAACCTCTGACCTATTTGAATGAAAATTCCTCTACGCAGAGCGCTAGCATGAGGTAGACACTGACCTAGACTAATTAACGCAGAGCAACGAATAACCCTAAAAAGCGCTCAGCGCAAAGGAGGTTTAACGATGTTGACCTATGAAGAGTGCCTTGCGATGTCAGATCTGACCGAAGAAGAGATCGATGCAATCGCGGTGCATGAGCATATGGATACCATGATTGCGATGGCACTGGGTCACTATCTTGTCACCCACGACGGTGAACAGAAGATCCGTCAGATTATTCTTGATGACATCAACGAAGCGCGGAAGGCCGGAGACCCGGCAAAAGAAAGACTGCTTCGGGGCGTATTACAGCACTTTATCACCACTCATCCGGCACACAGCCGGAGCGCGGTCGCCTGAACACACTTCAGGCTATACGCACGCCCCATTGCGGGGCGCGCGCCTTACTACAGCCAATAAAAAATCAGTGAACAGAGACCTCATACTTTTTCTGAATGGCGATCAGAGCAGGCTGGATATCCAGCGGCGCATACTTCATCGCCTCCTCAAACAACTCTTTATTCTCCTCAGACAGCCGCTCCTCTTCAGACATAGCTGAAAGTTTGCGCATGGCTTCCATAAACTTGGGGTGGGGAGTGGTTTCACTCATGATGCGGCCTCCTCGGCTGAGTTAAGGTCTGCGCGGCACCGACCAGCGGCACCCACACCCCTATTTTGCATATGCGTGCCTGCACAGCAATGGGGTTTTATTCATTTTTAACCGATAAAAAAGCTCAACTTTTAGAGAAACACTCGGAATCTACAGTCAACCACACTGCAGAACCCAAGACTAAAAAGCAAAAAGCCCCGCAATTGCGGGGCTTGGCGTCAGGATCTTCGCGGCTTATTTAGCAGCGGCTTTGGCTTCTTCAATCCAGCCATCGAAGACAGACTGGTTGGCCTTGATCCAGCTGGCAGCATGACGTTCCATCGCCTCGGGAGAGTCTTCTCCCTGAGTGATCATCATGTTCTGCGCACTAACCGCATTGATCGGCAACCTCATGATCTCAAACAGCTTCGCCGCAGCCGGGTTCTCTGATGCCCACTCCTTGTTGGCGACGATGCGCTCGGAGTTGATATCAAAGCCGTAGTTCTTGCCATTGGGCAACGCGGTATCAGTACCGTTCGGGTTAGCGGAGTAAGGGACCTCGAGCCATACCACATCCTTACCCGGTACGAGACGCCCAGATACCCAGTATGGCGTCCAGGTGTAATAGAAGATCGGCTCTCCGGCATCGTAACGCGCGATCGTATCTGAGATGATCGCCGCATACTGACCCTGGTTATGGTTGACGCTATCACGCAGACCGAACTCATCCAGCTGATATTCGATCACGCCTTCACAGCCCCAGCCAGCCTGACAGCCCGTCAGATCCGCCTTGCCATCGTTATTGGTATCGAAGATTTTGGCGATCTCGGGATCCTTGAAATCCTCGATATTATCGATGCCGTACTCTTCTGCGGTTTTCTTGTCGATCAGGTAGCCCTGAGCCGCGCCCTCGATGTACTTGCCTTTACGGAAGAAAACATCATCACCACCGGCGTTGTCGTACATCTGGTTATGCAGAGGATCCCAGTTGACCGCCATAAAGGTCGCGTCGCCATTGGCGATCGCGGTGTAACCGGCACTGTAATCTACCTCGCGAATCGGGGCAGCCTCGTAACCCAGCGCTTCCAGCGCCTTGTTAACGATCAGAGTCTGAAAGGTCTCTTCGGTGATGGTGCTCTGCACACCCTGAACCTCAACACCTTCACCCGGCAGCGACTCAGCCATAACTGCCGAGCTGACAGCCAGGGCCAGACCAGCAGCAATAAACTTCGCACTTCGCATAAATCCGCTCCTTAATTGGATTTTGACACAAATCGTTTGTACACCATCCCCACCGGGCCGCTCTCGTACCAGTGGCGCGTGCCACGGCTACGGGCATCCCGACCCAGGGACTGGGTCAAGCGATCAAGAATGATGGCAAGAATAACGATACCGACACCGCCCACAGTGGCGAGACCAATATCCAGGCGACCAATACCCCGCAGAACCATCAGGCCGAGACCGCCTACAGAGATCATCGAAGCGATGACCACCATCGACAGACACAGCATCAAGGTCTGGTTAACACCCGCCATAATGGTTGGCATCGCCAGGGGCAGCTGCACCCGGGTCAGCAATTGGCGTTTACTCACACCAAAGGAGTTGGCCGCTTCAATAAGATCACCCGGTACCTGGCGAATACCCAGATTGGTGAGACGGATTACCGGCGGCACCGAGAAAATAATGGTCACGACGACACCCGGTACATTACCGATACCGAACAGCATCACGATCGGCACCAGGTAAACAAAGGCCGGCGTGGTCTGCATCGCATCGAGAATAGGTCGTACTATTCCGTTAACCCGCTCACTGCGGGACATCCAGATACCGGTCGGAATACCGACCAGCGCACAGAAAAATACCGCCGTCAGCACCAGCGACAGCGTCGTCATCGCCTCCTGCCAGGCGCCAATAGCACCAATGATCGGCAAGCTGATCAGCGCGCCAATGGCCAGACGCCCGCTGGCAAGCTGCCAGGCGAGCAGCGTAAAAATCAGAATAATCAACGGGGCCGGCGCCGCAGTCAGCAGCCCGTCAACGCCGCTAAGCAGCGCATCGATCGGCATTTTGATAGCGGTAAAGAAGGGGCGAAAGTTACTCACCACCCAATCAAGACCGTTCTCGACCCAACCCTCCAGCGGAATCAGAGTTTCCTGGAAGGGATGCAGCCAGTCAAAGCTGGTGGGCTCGTCAATCGCCGACGTATTGGTGAGCCAATCCTGACCGCTGGTATCCGAAGCACCCCAGGGATCAGACTGCTCCGAGGCCGCCCCCCAGGGATCGCTGCTTTGATCGGATGCCGCACCCCAGGAATCCTGGGCCGGCGCACTCTGTTGCTGTTCACTCATCGCCTTCGCCCTCCCGATCCAGGGTTTCCAAAAGAACAGCCTTGCTGATCACTCCCAGGTATTTGCCATCTTCATCAACCACCGGCACGCTGCACGGCGCCTGCGCCACTGTACCGATCAGCTCGCCCACCGGCTGCTTTGCCGGCAGACTCGGAACATTCTCAAGGTAGGAGCTTTCGAGGTTGCCATCCTGCTTGAGCTGCTCGGTCATGGAGCTGACCGAAACGGCACCGATATAACGGCTTTCCCGATCCACCACATAACCGTATTCGCGATCGTTATCCTTAAGCAGCCGCAGTGCAGAGCGCAGCTGATTACCCGATTCCTTGCGAATAATCGTCGCCTGGCGTCGTTTGGCGATATCCTTGGCGCAGAACACGTTGCTCACATCGACGCCACGGAAGAAACTGCGCACATAATCGTTGGCTGGATTATTGAGAATCTCATCCGGCGTCCCTACCTGCACGACGACCCCGCCCTGCATGATGGCGATGCGATCGCCGATACGCATGGCTTCGTCCAGATCATGGGAAATAAATACAATGGTGCGTTTGTGCTGATGCTGGAGGGCGACAAGCTCATCCTGCATACCGGTGCGGATCAGCGGATCCAGCGCCGAAAACGCCTCATCCATCAGCAGGATATCCGGGTCGTTGGCGAGCGCGCGAGCCAGCCCTACGCGCTGCTGCATACCGCCCGAAAGCTCATCCGGATAGGAGTTGGCCTGAGCCTCAAGCCCCACCTGCTTGAGCGCATGCAGCGCTTTCTCATGCCACACGCTGACCGGTTCACCGGCTATCTCAAGCCCAAAGGCTGTGTTGTCGAGCACACTCATGTGCGGCATCAGAGCGAAGGACTGAAACACCATAGCGATCTTGCGGCGACGCACCTGCTGAAGCGCACGCTCATCGATGGCCGCGATATCCTCGCCGTCGATCAGCACCTGGCCGCGGGTTGGCTCGATAAGTCGGTTGAGAAGACGTACGAGAGTGGATTTACCGGAGCCTGAAAGCCCCATTACAACGAAGATTTCGCCTTCGTTGATGCTCAGGTTGGCATCGTGAACACCAACAGTCAGCCCTGTGCGGGCAAAAATCTCGTCTTTGGCGACACCCTGCTCCAGGAGCTTGAAGGCTTCGGAGGGCTCATCTCCGAATATTTTGTAAAGGTTCTTAACTTCCAGTTTGACAGTCATGCAATACCGATCAGGTTTCGAACAGATAAGTTGTCGCCCCGCACGCTGGCGACACCTGAATGCTTCCCTGCTTCGGGTGGTTGACCGACCTTACTGTCGTGAAAAATAGACCATCCGATCAGGAAGCCTTTTTCAAACTAACCGTTTATATCGAAAAGATAAAGATCGTATTGCGATTGATTTTTTTAGGTAAGCCGCTCAATGGCTGGTCGAGAGGATCGAAGAACTTCGAACATTGAGCCTCTCTCGACAACTATGCACCAAGATGCATCACGGCGTAACCACGCGCACCAAAACCCAGCAAAACAGCATATTAGATAGACGGGGATCAGAATTTGCTGCCAGCAGCCAGCTGATCACGAGCCTGGGTATCTGCGGGATCCTCCCCTAGCCAGTCACCTATCTGCCCCCGGACAAGCTGCTCCAATGCATCGATATGCGATACTTCGTCATTCAGTGCAGGAATGTACTGGTAATCCGTGCCACCCGCTTCCAGAAAATAATCTCGGTTTTCCACGCCGATCTCCTCGATGGTTTCCAGGCAGTCCGCAGAAAACCCCGGGCAGTAAATCTGCACCGAACGCACACCCTGTGCAGGTAGCGATTTCAGCGTTTCATCGGTATAAGGCTTGAGCCACTCTTCACGACCAAAACGGGACTGGAAAGTGGTCAAACAAAACGCCTCATCAACCCCGAGACGTTGCGCCAATAGACGAGAAGTAGCCCGACATTCACAGTAGTACGGGTCACCTGAGAGAAGATAGCGCTTAGGAACACCATGGTATGAAAGCAACAGCCGGTCGGGCTGCCCTTTCTCCGCCCAGTGTTTTTCGATCGCCTGCGCCATCGCCTCAATGTAGGGTGGAAAGTCATGGTAATGAGATACGAAACGCAGGTCAGGCAGCCAGCGACGGGCAGAAAAATCAGCAGCAAGGGCATCAAAGGTAGACCCGGAGGTAGCACCGCTGTACTGCGGATATAGAGGCAAAACCAGTAATTTACGCACGCCTCGATCCTGCATCGACTGCAGAACGCTGGCTATAGACGGATTACCGTAACGCATGGCGAAATCGACGATGACCGGCTTACCCGCAGCGCTGGAGAAGCGCACAGACAGCGCCTGTGCCTGATTACGGGTGTGCACCAGCAGTGGCGAGCCCTCATCGGTCCATACCTGGCGGTAAGCCTCAGCAGAGCGCTTGGGGCGGATATTAAGAATCACGCCATTAAGAATCAGCCACCAGATCGGACGCGGCACCTCAACGACACGCGGGTCCCAGAGAAACTCCTTGAGATAGCGGCGCAGCGCTGGCGTTGTCGGCTCATCGGGCGTGCCCAGGTTGGTCAGCAAAATGCCGATGCCATCTTGCTGCAGGTGTTCGAAATTCGTTGCCGACCGGTATTTCATTAGCTGACCTTCTCCGCATAACTCTCTGATAAAACTGCAGTAGCAGTGTACTCAAGAGGCTATACGTGGACCAGCACGAAGCGGCTCACCCCTGATTCTGCGCAACCAGCCTTGCCGGGTTTACCCCGCTGCTTTCAACCACTGACTCCGGATCCCGCGACAGGCGGATCGGCTTTTCATTTTCGTCAAAGAACAGCAGCAGAGCGCCCTCTGGCGTGAAGCGACTGGTGTATACATTCTCCAGCCGGTTCAGCAGCAGGCGCTCCTGCATCATGACCGGGTCGGCACAGATACGTCGCGTAACTTTAATCGACTGCAGCGCAAGCTCTTCGTTGCCGGTGAGCATATAGTCACCAAGAAAACGGTTGCAGCCCGCTAGACCACCGACGCGACTGCGGTCGTCAAAAGCGATAACCAGAGGTTTGGTAGTATCGATGGCGCGATCGCCAATAGACTGGATAAGCCAACGGCCGGACAGCGCGCCCGCTCGCTGGGAATAAAAGACTTCGACAACATCGGCAGAGGTCAAGGCTGACGGCTGATCGGCCACCTGATTCCCGCTGCACGCTGAAAGCACGACGCTCATCGTGAGTACTGAGATATACCCACACATCCTCCTGATCATCATTGTCACCTCCCTGCGACCGAGCTCCGTAAGTAACCACTAATATTATATCTAATTTACGTTTTTACCAGCCTGAACCTTGGTACAAGTAGAAACTCCGTAGCAGGCAAACAAAAACGGCCTCAAAAGAGGCCGTTACGTAGCAAATCTAAAGCGATATCAGATATCGATTACATCAAACTCTACCAGCGGGCTCACATCCGCTTCGTAATCGATGCCGTCGATACCAAAGCCGAACAGCTTCAGGAACTCGTCCTTATAAAGCGCGTAATCGGTCAGATCGAACAGATTCTCGGTGGTCACCTGCGGCCAGAGTTCGCGGCACGCCTGCTGAACCTCTTCACGCAGCTCCCAATCATCCATACGGAAGCGGTTACCTTCGTCCATCTGGGCCTCGGCGCCATACAGACCGGTGTTAAACAAACGATGCACCTGCTCCATGCAGCCTTCGTGCAGACCCTGCTCGCGCATAACGCGGAATACCATGGACAGGTACAGCGGCATTACCGGAATTGCAGAGCTCGCCTGAGTCACGACGGACTTGAGTACAGCCACGTTGGCCTGACCACCTTCGGCGCCCAGCATGGTGTTCAGCTCGCCTGCTGCACGATCGAGATCCTGCTTCGCCTTGCCCAGCGCACCGTGCCAGTAAATCGGCCAGGTGATATCGGTACCGATGTAGCTGTAGGCCACGGTTTTGCAACCCGGCGCCAGCACGTCAGCTTCTTTCAGAGCATTGAGCCAGAGTTCCCAGTCTTCGCCACCCATCACGGTAACGGTGTCTTCGACTTCCTGCTCGGTAGCCGGCTCGATTTCGGCTTCGATGATGCAATCTTTATTGGTGTCGATCGCCGTAGAGCGGTACGGCTCGCCGATCGGCTTCAGTGCGGAACGCACGACCTCACCGCTATCCGGCATTTTACGGACCGGTGACGCCAGGGAGTAAACCACCAGGTCAACCTGACCCAGGTCTTCCTTGATCAGGTCAACGACCTTCTGCTTGGCATCGTGGGAGAAGGCATCGCCGTTCAGACTCTTGGCATACAGCCCCTCTTCCTTGGCGAGACGATCAAAGGCAGCTGCGTTGTACCAACCGGCCGTACCGGTTTTCTTCTCGGTGCCCGGCTTTTCAAAGAACACACCGATGGTAGCGGCACCGCTGCCAAACGCCGCAGCGATACGGGACGACAGACCGTAACCGCTGGAGGAACCGATCACCAGCACCTTTTTCGGGCCGTTTTCGATGCTTCCCTGGGCACGCGTGTATTCGATCTGCTCGCGCACATTGGCTTCACAGCCGGTCGGGTGAGTGGTTGTACAGATAAAACCGCGGATTTTTGGTTTGATAATCATCGTCTATCTATCGGTGTCCGTCAGGTGAATTTCAGAGGCGCTAAGATAACCCATTTTAGCAGGCAACAACAGCAAGGCCCGGGATACCTGCGATACAGGTCATTTTGAGCGCTGAACGCAAGTCTAGAGCCGTAGCTGCTGGTAACGGGTAAAGCAGCGTTTCAGCGCCAGGTTCACGACGATCAATGTCCCCACAGCTGTTGCTCCCACCATCATCAGCATCACCAGAATCTGGTAGCGCACCGCCTGGGCTGGATCCACACCCGCCAGGATCTGGCCGCTCATCATCCCCGGCAGGGATACCAGCCCCACCGTCATCATTGCATTGACCGATGGAATCATACCGGCGCGTATCGCATCCCGCCGCAACCGCAGGCAGGACTCCTGCCAATTTCCACCAAGGCTGAGTATCAACTCAACCTCCGCCCTTTGCTCACGCAAGCTTTTGAATAGACGCTCCAGCGCAATTGAAATCGCATTCATTGCGTTGCCGGCGATCATCCCACCCAGCGGAATAAAGTACTGCGGCGTGTACCAGGGCTGTACCTGCACCACTGCGCTGGTGACAAAAAGGGTAATCAGTGTGAAGGTGACCGCCATGGATACAAAGGTGGGACCCAGGATCGCGACCTTCGACTCATCCACCCGGCCACGAATGGCATGAGCCGCCCAGAACAGCATCCAGAGATAGAGCAGCAGAATGAGCCAGGGATTGTGGAGATCGAACACGAACTGCAGCAGATAGCCCACCAAAGCCAGCTGCGCAAAGGTACGGATAGTCCCGACCAGCAGGTCACGCTCCATCTTAAGGCGGTAAAAAAGGGAGGCGCCGGCGGCGAGCAGAATAAACAGCAGCGATATCAGCAGCTGCCCCCAGCCGATTTCGACCACATTCATGCTGCCGGCTCCAGTCTGTTAGATACAAAACGGTAATGACGCCCCTGGAAACCCTCAAGCGGCTGATGACTGACAACCACCTGCGCCATCCCCTCGAGACTGGCCCGCTCCAGAAGCCGCGCAACCAGGGCGGCATTTTGCTCATCCAGCGCCGCTATCGGCTCATCGCAGAGCAGCACCTCAGGCTTTAGCAGCAGACGCTGCAACAGTGCGACGCGTGCCTTTTGCCCCGGAGACAGATTCCTGGCGTCGGTATCGAGCGAAATATTGAGATCCAGACTTTCAAGCTCCTCGCGCATCGCCTTATCACCGGGTAACGGCGCGCAACTCACCCGCAACGAAAAAGCCAGGCAGAGGTTATCGCGCACACTGCCTTCAAGCATCACTGGCGTCTGCGGCAGGTAAGCCACGCATCGACGCAACTGCGCCGGCGCCCAATCCGCCAGTAATTTCCCCTTAACGCTGATTTTTTCTTCACCGCCTGGCTCGAGCATGCACAGGTGGCGCAGCAGCGTCGACTTACCGCAACCCGAAGGCCCCGTCAGCAAAACGCGCTCACCCGTCTTAATAGAAAGATCCGTGGCTTCAAGCAGCAGAACTTCGCCCCGCTGCAATGTCAGTCCACGACAGCCGATTAATTCCATCCTTTTAACGCCCCCGAGCCCAATTACCGCCACCGTCTTCGCGGTTGCACAATGTTCGTTTACACTTTTACAAAAGCTGAAACAGTCGTTGGTTAAATTATGCTGTCTCAGCTGCTTACTTAACTTGACCCAACCCTGCCTGGACAAGGAAAACACTATGGACGATCTGCACGGATACTATCTCGAAGACCTGGAAGTCGGAATGAGCGCCTCTTTCGCAAAAACAATTTCGGAATCCGACGTTTACCTGTTCGCCGGCATCTCCGGCGATAACAACCCGATGCACGTCAACGAAGAATACGCCAGCCAGACCCCGTTCGGCGGCCGTATCGTCCACGGCATGTTCAGCGCCGCGCTGATTTCCACCGTAGCCGGCACCCGCCTGCCAGGCCCAGGCTGCATCTATGTGGATCAGCAGATCAAGTTCCGTGCGCCCGTTCATATCGGCGACACCGCCCGCGCTTCGATCACCGTTACCGAGATCAACGAGCGTCGCGCACGTATCATCTGCCGCACCGACGTCCATGTTGGCGACAAGCTGGTGGCAACCGGTGAAGCAACCTTCATGGTGGACCGCCGCCCGGTTCCGGCAGAGTAAATCTGCCGGCAACGACGAAAGTCTGCTTTGCTTCGCTGCAACAGGACTTTAAGATCCGCATGCGAAAATAATAAGAACACTCGAACAAATACGGATTTTCATGGAAAAGATTCTGGTAAGCGCCTGCCTGCTGGGCGCTGAAGTACGTTACGACGGTAAGCACAACCTCATCGACCACCCGGTGATCGCCCGCTGGAAACAGGAGGGCCGCCTGGTGGCTCTCTGCCCTGAGGTATTGGGCGGCCTGCCCACCCCAAGGCCTCCCGCCGAAGTTCAGTCCCGCTTTCCGCTTCTCGTCACCAGCCGGGACGGCGAAGATTTTACTCCGCAGTTTCTCTCCGGCGCTGAACAGGCTTCGGATATCGCCCGCGCCCAGGGCTGCTGCTGCGCGTTGATGAAGGCACGCAGCCCCTCCTGTGGCAACCGCTCCAGCTATGACGGCAGCTTTACCGGCCGCCTGATCAGTTCACCAGGCGTCACCGCCAACGAACTTATCCGCGAAGGCACCCCGGTTTTCAACGAAGAAGAGATCGAGCAGCTTATCAGCTTCATCGAGTCCCGTGAGCAGCATCTGGATGCAGAACCGGACCGGCTCCGCTATGCGACTTGTGACTGAGCCCCCTCACCCCTAAAATGAGGGCCATTTTTCAACGGGAACAAGCGGAATCATGCGAGCAAGTAACTATCTTATTGCCACACTGAAAGAGACTCCGGCGGATGCCGAGGTTATCAGCCATCAGCTGATGCTGCGCGCGGGCATGATCCGCAAACTGGCGGCTGGCCTTTACACCTGGCTGCCGATGGGACTGCGCACCCTGCGCAAGGTTGAGCGCGTGGTCCGCGAAGAGATGGACGCCGCCGGCGCCCAGGAAGTGCTGATGCCGGCAATTCAGCCCGCAGAGCTGTGGCAGGAATCAGGCCGGTGGGAACAGTACGGTCCCGAACTGCTGCGTGTCAGCGATCGCCACGACCGCGAATTCTGCGTTGGTCCGACCCACGAAGAAGTGATCACCGACATGATCCGTCGTGAGCTGCGCAGCTACAAACAGTTGCCGGCCAACTTCTACCAGATCCAGACCAAGTTCCGCGACGAGATCCGCCCCCGTTTCGGCGTAATGCGCTCCCGCGAGTTCATCATGAAGGACGCCTACTCCTTCCACGCCGACCGCGACTCCCTGCAGGAAACCTACGACAAGATGTACAACGCGTACATCCGCGTCTTTACCCGCCTGGGCATGGACTTCCGTCCGGTGCTGGCTGACACCGGCTCCATCGGCGGCAGCTCCTCCCACGAGTTCCACGTTCTGGCCGCTTCCGGCGAAGACGACATCGCCTTTTCCGACAGCAGCGACTACGCCGCCAACGTGGAACTGGCGGAAGGGCTGGCACTGGGCGAGCGCGCTGAAGCGACCCAGGAGATGCACCTGGTCGACACCCCGAACGCCAAGACCATCGCCCAGCTGGTCGAGCAGTTCAACCTGCCGATCGAGAAAACCGTCAAGACCCTGATCGTAGCCGCCAGCGAAGAGTGCGAAGCGGACTTCGTCGCCCTGCTGGTACGTGGCGACCACGAACTGAACGAACTCAAGGCGGAAAAACTGCCGCTGGTTGAATCTCCGCTGCGCATGGCCACCGAAGATGAGATCCGCCCGCTGCTCGGCGCAGGCCCTGGCTCCCTCGGCCCGTTGAACCTGCCGATTCCGTGCATCATCGACCGTAGCGTCGCCACCATGAGCGACTTCGGCGCCGGCGCCAACATCGAAGACAAGCACTACTTCGGCATCAACTGGGACCGCGATCTGCCCACTCCGGAAGTCGCCGACCTGCGTAATGTGGTCGAAGGTGATCCGAGCCCCTGCGGTAACGGCAAACTGTCGATCAAGCGCGGCATTGAAGTCGGTCACGTCTTCCAGCTGGGCAGCAAGTACTCGAAAGCGATGGAAGCCACCGTACTCGACGAAAACGGTAAAACCATCGAGATGGAAATGGGCTGTTACGGCATCGGTATCACCCGTGTGGTCGCCGCCGCCATCGAGCAGAACTACGACGACAAGGGTATCGTCTGGCCTCAGGCCCTGGCGCCCTTCTCTGTTGCGCTGGTACCGCTGAACTACGACAAGTCCGACGCCGTCAAAGCCAAGGCGGACGAGCTGTACGAAGCACTGACCAAAGCCGGTATCGATGTACTGCTGGATGACCGCAAGGAGCGTCCGGGCGTGAAATTCGCCGACATGGAGCTGATCGGTATTCCGCACCGCCTGGTGATCTCCGATCGCGGCCTGGGTAACGGCACCCTGGAATACAAGGCGCGTACCGACGCCGAGTCCCGCGACATCCAGGTCGACGAAGCACTGGAGTTTATCCGCTCCGCCCTCGCCTGATCTGGCTATAAGCAATACGAAAACGGCGCCCATCGAGCGCCGTTTTTTTGTTGGGCATCGTTAGGATATGAAGAGCACACGCGGTCAACCACCAAGCCTTAAATAACTACCCTGCCAGCGTCAATCGGCGCGGGGCGCACCTCCTACTGGTCGTAGCGGATAATAAAACCGTGAAAACAACGCATCGGCAGGGTTTCCTGCTCCAGCCTATCGACCTGGGCGTAATCCGGGCCTGTTCTGAGCTCAGCCAACACCTGCTCCACAACGCTTTGCTCACCACAGATCATCGCCTCTACAGAGCCATCAGGCAGGTTACGCACCCAGCCGGTCGCCCCCAAAACCTGCGCCTGCTGCTGGGTAAAACGCCGAAAACTGACTCCCTGAACCCGGCCACTGACTCGGACACGAGCACATAACTCAGACATTCTCTTTCTCCGCTTCGACCTGCTCCCTGGAGGCCTCGCGAGTGACACAACCAGCGCCGGAAAAAAGCGCAGTCAGGGTCAGGTCCAGCTGATGTTTGCGCTCTGTCTGCAGTTTTTCAAGACGTTTGCTAACCACCCCTTTCCATCCCTCGACCTCCCGGTCCAGCCCTGCAGGCAGCGGCCAGGGCAACAACGCCTGAAACTGCGCCAGGGTGATCGACGATAGATCACGGCTCAGCAGATAGTGTCCCTGCTCGGTGCGACGCAAAAGCCCGGCATCCATCAGAAGCTGCATATAGTCGTCCCAGCGTCCCTGATCCAGAGCCGCCACATCCTGCAGCAGTCGACTGTCTTCCAGCGGTTCTCCCATCTGTTGCGCTTGCCAAAGACGCTCCAGCACCTCCAGCAACGTGTAGAAATGCGGTTCGCGCCGGGTTCTGCGGCCCTGGTGATAGATCGTCAATGCACGGGACAATTCGGCACCGAGCAGGATGATGGTCCAGCAGATAAAGATCCAGACGAGAAACAGCGGTACCGCCGCGAACGCGCCATAGATCAATTCGTAGGAGGGAAACTGGGTAACAAAGAGCGCAAAGCCCCGCTTGGCCAACTCAAACATTACCGCTGCGGCAAGCCCGCCAAAGAATGCGTTTTTGAGCGGCACTCGGCAGTTAGGTACTGCGGCGTATAAAAGCGTGAAGGCACACATGGACAGCAGCGGCGGCACCAGCGACAAAAGTCTTGCCCGCCCTACCATCTCACTGGCGCTGTAGAAGAACGGCAGCGACGCAACATAGGAGGTCAGCAGCAGGCCAAGACCGATCAACACAGGCCCAAGGCTGAGTACGGCCCAGTACAACAGGAAACTGGACATACCCCGGCGGGGTTCGCTGACACGCCAGATACGGTTAAGCGCCGCCTCGATATTCTTCATCATCATGATCGAGGTAATGACCAGGAACACCACACCGATGGCGGTGAGCTTACGCGCCTGGGAGGTAAACCCCTGCAGGTACTCCTGCACCACATCACCGGTGGCCGGCACGAAATTCTGGAATATCCAGCCCTGCAGCTGCTCACCCAGGCCCTGGAACGAAGGCACCGCCGCCAGCATGGCGTAAGACACGGTCATCAGTGGCACCACCGCAAACAGCGTGGTGTAGGTTAGCGCCGCAGCATTGAGTATGCCCTGATTGCTCTGGTACTGACGCACCAGGTCGCGGACAAAAAGCAATGCAGTGGGCCATGGGCGTTTGATCATCTGTGATCCTTTAAAACCGGCGGGTTGCTTTGTAACCTACTGACAAGTCTATACAATAGGCTGCCAGAACTACCAATGAAAGACCTCCACGGAGCCCACATGGCGATCACTATCTATCACAACCCCCGCTGCTCAAAATCACGCGAAACTCTGCGGCTGCTGCAGGACAAGGGCATCGAACCCGAGGTTCGCGAATACCTCAAGGACGTTCCTTCCAGCGAGGAGCTGAAAGAGGTCCTGGGCAAACTCGGTATCGCTCCGCGTGACCTGCTGCGCAAGAAAGAAGCAGAATACAAGGAAGCGGGGCTGGATGACGCATCCGTTAGCGATGAGGCGGTCATTGAAGCGATGACTCAGTATCCGAAGCTGATCGAGCGCCCGATCGTGATCAACGGTGACCAGGCCCGTATCGGCCGTCCGCCGGAATCTGTTCTGGAGATTCTGGGTTGAGCGACGCCTACGTTCTCGTTCTCTATTACAGCCGCCACGGCGCCACCCGCACCCTGGCGCGACATATCGCCCGGGGTATCGAAGAAAGCGGCGTCCGCGCACTGTTGAGAACGGTACCGCCAGTATCCGCCCTCTGCGAAGCCGCGGCACCTGCGGTACCGGATGAGGGCGCGCCCTACTGCACCGAACAGGATCTGGCACAATGCTCTGGCCTGGCGCTTGGCAGCCCCACCCGCTTTGGCAATATGGCGGCGCCGATGAAGTACTTTATCGATTCCACCTCCAGCCTCTGGCTCTCAGGCGCGCTAATCGATAAGCCCGCCTGCGTGTTCTCCTCCAGCGCCTCCATGCACGGCGGCCAGGAAACCACGCTGCTGAGCATGATGCTGCCACTGTTGCACCACGGCTGTGTCTTGGCTGGCCTGCCCTATAGCGAGTCCGGCCTGAATGAAACCCAGGGCGGCGGCACACCCTATGGCGCTACTCATGTAGCCGGTAGCGATGGCAAACGCGCGGTAGACGACACCGAGCTTGCACTCTGCCTCGCGCAGGGACGTCGCCTGGGCAAGCTCGCCAAGACTCTCGCGCCAAGAACCTGAGGAAGCTCTTAACTCATGACCCTTGCCTGTAAAACCCGCGCCAGCCGCATACTGACACTGGCCAGTTACTTTGGCCTGCTGCTGCTGTTCACCCTCTGGTACATGCTTATTCTGCCGGCCCAGGCGGAACACCCCTGGGTGATCTGGCTGGTGCACGTAGTGCCCCTGGCAGCTTTTATGCCGGTGGTAATCAAGGGCTACCCTCGCGGCCATGCCTGGCTCTGCTTCGTGCTGCTGATCTATTTCACCGAGGCTGTACTTGCTTCGCTGGTGCCGGCTACCCGCTGGCTCGGCCTGATCGATGTAGCCCTGATTTGTACCCTGTTCACCAGCGCCATGATGTTCGCTCGCTGGCAGAGCCGCCTGACCAAGGCTCAACAACATGCAGCACAGGGCTGATCCGATTCGCCTGAGACGCGACTTCCCGATTCTTTCTTCGCGCGTCCACGGCAAGCCCCTGATCTACCTCGATAACGCGGCGACCACGCAGAAACCCCGCAGCGTTATCGACACCATCAGCAACTACTACAAACGCAGCAACGCCAACGTCCACCGTGCAGCTCACGCCCTGTCGGCAGACGCGACGCTGGCGTTTGAGCAGGTGCGTCAGGAGCTGGCTGACTGGATCGGCGCCACCAGCCAGAACGAAATCGTCTGGACCCGCGGTACCACCGAGGCGATCAATCTGGTCGCCTACAGTTTCCTCAAGCCGAGGCTCAAGCCCGGCTCGCGTATTCTGCTGCTGGAAACCGCTCACCACGCCAATATCGTGCCCTGGCAGCAGGTAGCAAGGGAAGCCGGCGCCGTTATCGACGTAATGCCCTGCGCTCAGGGTGAAATCGACCTGTCTCGTTTCGGCGAATTGCTCAGCCGCGGTCCCGCCATTGCCGCTATCAGCCACGTTTCCAATGCGCTGGGCAGCATCTACCCGATTAAAGCGATGTGCCGCATGGCAAGGGAAGCACAGGTCCCGGTGCTGATCGACGGCGCTCAGGGGCTGCCACACACGGACATTGATGTAGCGGATCTAGGCTGCGACTTCTACGCGTTCTCTGGCCATAAGCTGTTTGGGCCCACCGGCATCGGCGCACTCTGGGCACGTGAAGAGATCCTTGAGCAGATGCCACCCTGGCAAAGCGGCGGCGAGATGATTGAGCAGGTCAGTTTCGAAGAAACCCGGTTCGCCGGCCTGCCTTTCCGGTTTGAGGCCGGCACGCCAAATATTGCCGGCGTCATAGGGCTGGGAGCCGCCATCCGATATCTGCGAGAAACCGATCGTGCAGCCATGGAGCAGCACGAGCAAAACCTGCTCCGGCACGCTCTTGAGTGCTGCCAGCAGGTTCCGGGGTTTCGCTCACTGGCAGCCGGGCCAGATCAGGCGGCCCTGTTCTCCTTTCTGATCGATGGCCAGCACCCCCAGGATGTAGCGCTCTGGCTGGACCGGCAGGGAATCGCGGTGCGCGCAGGCCATCACTGCGCCATGCCGCTGATGAGCGCGCTCGGCATTCCTGGTTCGATCCGCGCTTCCTTCGCCTTCTACAACACCCTGGATGAAGCCGAGGCTCTGGCGTCCGCTTTGCAGCAACTGGTCGACCAGTCACGTAGCCAGGTGCACGGCGCCAGCGTGGCAAACCAGTGCCAAGGTGTTGACGAAACCCTGTTGCAAGAACTCCATGCTGCACCCGACTGGAACAGTCGTTACAGCATCCTGATGCAGATCGGCAGCGACTTGCCGCCACTACCCGGCAGCTGGAAAACGGATGAGTATCGCCTGCACGGCTGTGAAACCCGCGTCTGGATGGTAACAAAAGTCGATGAAGAGGGCCGGATGGCGTGTCTTGCGGACGCAGATGCGCGTATACTAAGAGCCCTCCTTGGCCTCCTACTACAAAATATCAATGGCCTGACCCCACAGGAAGTGCTTGAGCTGGATTTGCCTGAGCGGATTCGCGAACTCGATCTGGAACGAAACCTGAGCCCAAGTCGCGGCAATGGTCTGAACGCCATGATCGATGCACTCCTGAGTTTTGCTCGGTTGCAACACACTAACCCAACCAATCCCCAGCCTTGATCCGGGAAGTCATTATTCATGAATCTCAATGACCTCAGCCTGTTCATACGCGTTGTAGAAACCGGCAGTTTTACCTCTGCCGCCGAAACGCTGAACGTGCAGAAATCGACTATCAGCCGCCGTATTGCGCAGCTGGAAGATGGACTGGGTGTGCGCCTGATTCAGCGTACCACCCGTAAAATCAAACTCACCCTCGAAGGGCGCGAACTGTTCGAACGCAGCCGTGAACTGATCGGCCAGCTGGAAGTGGTGCGCGACGAGATCGCCGCCGACTCTCACGAGCTGCGCGGACGCCTGCGCATGACCATGCCCAGCGAACTGGGCACCATGTTGATGACCGAGGTTATCGCCAGCTTCATCCGTGAATATCCGTCCCTGGACGTGGATGTTGAACTGAGCACCCGTGCCGTAGATCTGATCGAAGAAGGTATGGACCTGGCGCTGCGTATGGGCCCCTTGCCCGACTCTTCGATGATTGCACGCCGTATCGCCAGCCTCAGCCGCGGTCTCTACGCGAGCCCCAAATACCTCGAAAAGAACGGCCAGCCGAAAACGCCGGAAGACCTGGCGCAGCACCAGTGCATCACCCTGGTAAAACCTTTCGATACCTGGCGCTTTATGGACTGGAACGATGGCGAGCCGGTGACCTACGGCGGCCAGCTGCGTACCAACAGCCTGAGCTTTGCCCGCGAAATGGCGGTGGAAGGCACCGGCATCTGCCGTATGCCGAGAGTCTTCCTCAACAACCAGGTGGAAGAAGGCAAGCTGGTTGAAGTGCTGACCGACTTCACCATGACGCCTACCGAGATCAACGCCGTTTATGCCAGCCGTCGCAACCTGACGCCAAGGGTACGCGCGTTCCTCGACCATATGACGGAAAGCCTGCAGAACCATCCCTGGATTTCCAACTGCACCAGCTGATGAGCGGAAGGGTTTAATCCCTTAGCGTCAAACGCCAGAATTCAGCCCGCCGCAGCCTTCGACCTGGACCTGCTCTTTGTCGAGCCACTGCGGCTGGTTGAGGCCTTGCGCTTCTGCCCCTTGCGTCTCGGCCTGCTGTTGGAAGGTACGCCCCTGAGACTTTCAGGCACGCTGCCGCCAAGCTCGTCGACCAACTCCCGCAGCGACACACCGAGCGCATCCATAAACTGGTCATAGCGCCCTTCTCGCCGCGCCATCGCATCCAGCGAAGACTCCCAGTGTGCGGTCAGATCAGGTTTGCTTACTCGCTCCGGCAAAGCGTCGATCAACCCTCGTCCTGCCTGGCTCGATTTGAGCGTTTTACCCTGACGCTGCAGATAACCCCGTTTGACCAGCAGCTCGATAATCCCCGCCCGGGTCGCCTCGGTGCCGAGACCATCGGTTTCACGCAGGATCTTTCGCAGGCTGTTATCGCTGACAAAGCGGGCAATCCCCGTCATCGCTGCCAGCAGCGTCGCATCGGTAAACGGCTTCGGCGGCTGCGTCTGCTTATCGATCACCTCGCCCTTCTCGCACAGCAGTTGATCGCCGACCTCAACACGCGGCAGCTCATCCGCTTCTTTCTCACCCTTACCAAGCAGCGCTTTCCAGCCTGCTTCCAGCGTCTGCCTGGATTTTGCGATAAACAGGCCGCTCTCGATGCGCAGTTGAAGCTCCGTATCGGCATAGCGCCAGTCCGGATAAAACTGCATCAGGTACTGACGTGCGACCAGGCCATAGACCTTGCGCTCATCGGCGGACAAGCGCTCCACCGGTACCGCCTTGGAGGTCGGAATAATCGCATGATGAGCCTCTACCTTTTTATCGTTCCAGGCGCGCCCACGACGGGAGGTATCCGCATTTTTAACCGCATCGTCCAGATTTGAATCGCTCTGACCGATGGCCCGCATCACCGCGGGTGCTTCACCATGATGCTCCTGCGGCAGATAGCGACAGTCAGAACGCGGATAGGTGATGGCGCGATGTTTTTCATACAGCGACTGACAGGCATCGAGCACCGCCTGGGCACTGAGCCCAAACGCCTTTGAGGCATCGATCTGCAGAGCCGACAGATTAAAAGGCAGAGGCGGCGGCTGCTTGCCGGGCGCACGCTTCGCCTGCTCCACCAGCGCCTCTTTGCCGCCGATCCGCTCGGCTACATTTTCAGCCAGCTTACGGCTGAGGATGCGGCCCTCGTCATCCTGCCAGCGAGCGCAAGCCTCGCTGGGCACCCAGGTGGCGGAAAAACGTTCGCCCGCCGGAGTCAGCAGATGCGCCTTAACCTCGTAAAAGGGTTTGCTGACGAACGCCTCTATCTCCCTGTCCCGGGTGACCACCAACCCCAGCACGGGGGTCTGCACCCGCCCCACCGATAGCAGACCGTCGTATCCGGCCTTACGCCCCTGCAGGGTCAGCGCGCGCGTCAGATTGATCCCGTAGAGCCAGTCGGCACGGGAACGCGCCAGCGCTGAAACAGAGAGGGGTACAAATTCGCTGTTGCTGCGTAACTTCGCCAGCGCCTTGCTCACCGCTGAAGGATTCAGATCGGAGATCAGCAGGCGCTGGATGCCGCGTTTTTTACTGTCGCTAACCTTGAGGTAATCGAACACCTCATCGACCAGCAGCTGCCCTTCGCGGTCACTATTACAAGTACTAATTTGTGAAAAAGTGTAAGACATTGATTTGGTTGATATTTCCATACTTTCACACTTTTAACGATTTTTCACAAATTTGCTGCTCATACCAGCCTAACGAGAAACCGTATCCATCGTCGTCTACATTCAAGACATCTTCAAAAAGTACCTGGCTTATTCTGCATTGTGGGATATTAAATGGCCTTTTATATCGTGTAACAGTCCAGCCTTCATTCTTTGCACGAAATAGAAGATGCTCAAAAATCTCAATGACCGCGTTACGAGAAAGATTTCTTTTATAATCGCCAACTCTTATACGTGCCAATATGATTTTAATACTTGACCAAAGAAGGCTGATCACTTGCCCTGTATTATAATACAAAAATGCTTCTCTTATAATAAGCTCAGTCTTTCTTCCAGTATAAATTTCTAGTTTATATTTATCAGAAGAAAACTCCAAAAATTGTAAGCAGTCATGTACCGCAATATCTACCAATAGATCCATCAAAGAGCCACTGTTCTCTTTGAAATTGTATGAAGATATTTTATGACTCAAAAAATTAGCATATTCGGTATAGCTGTCTACTTCGTCTGGCAATGAAATATTTACAGATCCAGCATATTGAAAGATTTCCGATTCATCATTACACACAAGATCATAAATTGGTTTGTACTTATAAATCTTATTTTCCAAAAATAGATAATTAAGTAACTTTCTATCCAACGATCTAGTGGGAGAAAACAAGCCACTTGGAGTAATTAGCAAACCCAGAAACAAAATAAGATTTTCATCCATTAGTGATTTAATCACGGAGTAAATCAGGATTGAATTTACCAGGTCTTTATCATCCTCCAACCTCAAATCAGACATAATAACCACCGAAAATGAGCGTTATAGTCCGTGGAACTATAAACGCCTAATGATGATAGTTCTACCTTTTGGGTAGAACTATCATGCGTGATGAGCGTTTGGTTGCTTTCGGGCAGCGTGTAAGAGCACTTAGGAAGGAAAAAGGCCTCTCACAGGAGGCCTTAGCGGCACTAGCTGATATCGATAGGAGCTATATGGGCCATATCGAACGTGGCGAGAAAAACATCACTCTCACAAAAATTTATCAAATAGCTGATGCTTTATGTATTTCTGTTACTGAGCTTTTTAATTAGATTTGAATATTATTCCTTGAGTAAATCAGTAACTCCCAATTTCTCTGCAAAACTTAAATTTCGCCTATGAGCTCGCTCTGCTATTGATGAGAGTTTTATTATTTCAACTTGCGCATTCGCAATGGTGTGCCGATTTTCATCCATTGTTGGGATAGTGACATTCGCCCTAATCCAGTCGCCGTTGACAGTTTTTTTGTAATCTCCATCTAGAGTCGCATAAGGGCTTATATTCTCACCTATCAAGTAACAATAGAATGATGTTACTTTTTTAACCCCGTAGTTAGCTATCAAGATACAGTATTTTGTCATTTGATTTAAATAATCAGATAAATCTGTATCAGGTTCCTTAAATTCAACGATCAAACATTTTTCTTCACCAGGGTTGAGATAGATATCTGGACGACCAGTCTTCTTAAAGCCAAGTTCTGTAACAACCTCATGGGGAACAGGCTTTAATAGAGCTTCTCCATTAATATCAGATATTTTGTCTATCTGAATATCAGAACATCCTTCGAAGTGAACAAATTCCTCACTAAGAATCCATAGATCATTTGTCGAATTTGTAGACTTTGATTTTCGTTTAAAAACCAAGTCATGAATCAGTCCTTCCTTATCTTTATTCTTCCGTCCTTGAACTGGTTTTTTTTGATAGTCTAGTTCTTCATCAAGAATTTTCTTAAGGATGTTAACTACCATCTCTCTTCTTATTACATATTTACTAAGCTCCTCTTTATTCTGGTCATCTACTAGTTTTGAAAGTTCTTTCGCTTTTTCTTTAATATCATTTTGATAGGTTTCGGATGTGGGGTTCATACTGACAAGCCCATCATATATTTTTTTAGCCCTATACCCAACCTCAGCTAACTCTTTCGCTTGACAGGCATATAATTTACTAGTGATAGTTTTTTCACTATCACTGATCCTAATGCCCGACTTTGATATCAAATGAAATGGGATCCCGTGAGCTTTAGCTATTCCTTGTACATTAGCTTGTGATGATTCTATGATTTCTGAAATAAAGTCATATATACTATTCAACTTTTCCGATATTCTATCAAGCAAAAGATCTTCAATAATTAACGGAGTGCTAAAATCAAAAAATAATCCTTCCGCTTGAGATCTAATTTCTTTCTTACTTGGGAAGGTAAATTCATCTACAGAATCGGTAACACTTTCAGGTTTATTAAATAGATCACCATAAAAGACAGATATATATCTTTTTCCGTCAAATGTATCTTTCTTATTGAACAAGTGATTTCCAATTGACTTAACTGGTATATCCTTGCTGCACAAATATACCTTATTCAAATTAAGATCAGTATCACTGAATTCAAAACAAGCCCAGTTCAATCGTTCATTTTCAGCTTCTACCTCTTCAAATCTTACTCTGGTTTTCCCACTTCCAGGTGGAACAACACTACAATATGGAATATCAATTACCCCCTCCCTGATTGGTTCAGGTAGGTTTTCTGGATTTATTTCTTTTTTATTTGTTTCTTTACCATCTTCAACGAAGCTTAAAGTAATAGACGGAGCACCTAAACCTTCCTTCGATTCCAAATAAATCCTAAGCAAGAAATGATGTACAAATGATTCAAAAACACTTTTAAAATTAGAGTCGACAAGAACAGATCGGTCAGGTTCACTAAGTATTGGCAGACATAGCTCAACTGATGTAAAGTATTTTTTCTCCTTTGAAACTTCTATAATCTCTTTAGATATAAAACGATCTTTATAACATTCTATATATCTATGCTTAAACTCTTCACTTTCAGAAAAGAAACTTGATATTTTCACTAAATCAAACCTATGAAAATATTGAAGTCTTCCACTGCCTCTATTACCAAAACCTTTACTTTTATCAAAAAATTCTACAAAGCGGTCATAACTATCAGAATAAAAGCCGCTTCCATTGTCTTCTACAATGATGCAGTCTAGCTCTTTAGATTCATCCAAATTTGTTTTATAAACAAATTTTACATTGACAAAGGCTTCAAAGGAATCATCACTCTCTTTTCTATAGACAATCGATTCTAATGAATTAGTAACAGCCTCAAAAATTGGTGAAAGTGGATTATTTGATTTTTTAATAATCCTCATGGCGCCATCTAAGTTGATATAAGCCTTACTATTCATAAAAATTCACCAATTTAATCATTACCGAGCTCCTTTCGAAATATAGCTTATGGGCTATATTACAGCTTACTTATTTCACGGTGACCTGACCGTTCATTAGCATGGGAAGAAGCCAATCGCGGAGCTTTATAAGCTCTCGATTTTCAATACTTCGCTCAAATATCATTTTATTGTACTTGGTTACTACCTCATCATATTTATTTAGCAAATCTGGTGTTGGATATGCTAGTTTCAGTGAGTGCAAATCATTTTTTGTAATAGAGCCGAACGTTGTACCTTCAGAATTTCGACGATCAAAAATCTTTTTAAAATATTTCATGACATAAAATAGAAACCCGTCTGATCCAGTCTTACTGTTTAATGCGGCTAAGCCGCGTCCAATACAGCAATCTGTGTTGGCAATATTCATATCACCAACAGGTGCCCGAACACTCAAAAGAATATCACCTTTCTTTGCCATGCGGCCTGGTTCCGTTGTGTATTGTCGGGTTGTAGGAAATAGCCAGCCAAAGTCTGTGGAACCTTGATAAAAAATAGTTCCAACACTCTCATAGTTATAGGAGCTCCCTTCTGGAGATTGACCCATAGTAATGTTAGCTATTTCAGACAGCGTTTTGTCACTCCAACCCACAGGTATTTCCCGCTTCAGGGTTAGGTTGTAAACCATTTTCCCGCCAGAAGTTTTGTATGGTTTTCCATTGGCATCAGGGAAGTCATACTGTACAAACCAGTAGTCGTAAAGGGTTTTGGCCATGGATTCCAACTCGGTATTGATGCGGTTGTTGAGTTCGATTTTTGTTTCGAGTGCATCAAGCAAATCAACGATTTTCTGTTGTACGGAAACAGTTGGGAGAGGAACCTTTACGTCGTATATCCTTTCAGGAGAAGTGTGCTTAACTTTTGAGCCAGATGAAGTGAGGCGAATCTGCTCTCGTACAGTCTTAGTCTTGAACAGATGATATACGTAATCTTTCAGTATCTTTTTCGAATCTGCAGTGATTAGCCCCAACCGTTGATTGTGCAAATAAATGCCTGATTCTGGAACTCTGGCACAACTCCCCAACAAACCGGCTGCTTGCTCAGTCATTGCAACAATTAGGTCACCAGCTTCATGTAGGTATTCTTCCGGAACTTCTCCAGTATAAAATTTCTCTTTCCCTGCCTGCCTCTTGAAACCACCTTTTTCATAAAAGTTTCCGGGCGTCAGCACAATATAGTCAGTCTTTTCATCCGAAAAGAATTCACTCTTAAATGGGAATCCATGCTTAATACTGATCTTCCCTTTTAAGTTAGAAAAGGGATAGTTACTCATACCTCAACCCCGCCAACTTATTTTTAATCTCTACTTCCAGATCACGTGATTGGTTAAACAGGCAATCCAGGTTAGTTGTAAAGCGTTGCAGCTTATCGGCAAACTGCTCTGGGGTAATATCGACATATTCGATTTTTAGATCGAAATACTGACCCGCGCTTAGGCTATAGTTCTTCGCTTCGATTTCGTCATAGCTGACCGCAACAGAAAAGTCTTCCATTGCCTTCTTGGCATTAAAGGTATCGATAATGCGAAGCTCTTCTTCCTGGCTAAGCACGGTTTTCTGGTTCTTACCGTCTCTGATTTTTTCGCCTAGGCTGGAGGCGTCAATCAGTACCACGTTATCTTTGTTGCTGTCATCCATAAACAGGATGGAGACATTGGTACCGGTAGTAGCAAAGATATTGGAGGGCATGGACACGACACCTGCCAGCATCTTGTGCTCTACCAGGTACGTACGAATGCCTTTGTCAATGCCCGATTGCGCGGTAATAAAGCCGGTAGGCACCACCACGGCCGCTTTGCCACCTTTTTTTAGTGAGTGGATGATGTGTTGCAAGAACAACTGGTAGATTTCCATCTTGTCCTTGGCTTTGGCTTTGATCTTGGGGATGCCCGCAAAGAAACGCTCTTTGTTTTCTTTGCTGTCCAGTTCATCGCGGAAGTCACTGAAGTCCATCTTGAACGGCGGATTGGAGACGATGTAGTCAAAACGCTTCAGGTCTTTGCCGTCCCGGTGATAGGGGTGCAGCACGGTGTTGCCCTGAATCACATTGGGGATGGAGTGCACCAGGTTGTTCAGGATCAAGTTAAGACGCAGCAGGTTTGAGGACTTTTGCGAGATGTCCTGGGTGTAGATGCTGCAACGGTTCTCACCTATGGCATGGGCTACGTTCATTAGCAGGGTGCCTGAACCTGCGGAAGGGTCGTAGCAACTAACGTTCTTGACTTTGCCTTGTTGCTCCGTGGGAACCAAAATAGCCGCCATAATGCGGGCCACGGCATGGGGCGTGTAGTACTCGGCGTATTTGCCGCCGGAGTTGCTGTTGTAGTCCTTGATCAGGTATTCAAAGATGGTGGCATAGAAGTCGAATTTCTGCGTAAAAATACGCTCGAAGCTGAATTCCACCAGTTTGTTAATGATGGCACGGCAGAAAGCATCGCGTTTGGATTCGTCGGCAATGTACTCGCTTATGCGGTCAAATAGAACTACCTTAGCACCACCGTCGGTCTTGACTGCAAACACGTCATTGTTGGTTTGTGCAATGTCACGCAGAGTATCATCAAACAGCTTGGCGAAGTCCGGTATGTTCTGCTGGCTGAACAGGTAGCTAATAAAGTGGTGAGGTTTCAAGCGTGCGGTATCACCACCCATTTGCAGCTGGAGCATTTCCAGCTCGTCTTCGCTCATGGCGACCAGGGCTTCTTCCCACTTTTCGGAGTTGGCGACCTTCTCGTCGATCTTCTTCGCCTCGTAGGCGAATTTATCGTTAAGGAACTTGTATAGAAAGGTTTGGGTGATGATTTTGAATTCATTACCGTCGTTACCCAAGCCATAGTGGGCACAGATGTTCTTCAGGCTATCGATCAGCGCCTTGGTTTTGTCTCTAAATTCAAGTTCTACCACGTACGTGCTCCGGTACTAAATTCTTTCAGGTATTCGCCGACAACCAGATGATTGATATAGCGAGAGGCGTCGGCATTGAGTTGTATTTTTTGCTCACCTTTGAAGCGCCTGATCACTAAAGGCATCATCTGGCGTTCAAAGTAGCTTTCGTTGTCCAGTATCTGGCTGTTGTTCAGTACCTGCTCATCGGCGTCCTGCTTTACTCCGGTAAGGGCTTCGAAGATCTTGCGCTCTGACTCACTGATGCCGCCACGTTCTTGCAGGCGTTTGTGGATGCGGGTGTATTTAGCATCGCCATGGTATTTTTGGCGAAGCTGGTTGTTCTCGCGATTCAGCTCTCTGACGCGCTCGTGGATCTTGTTGAGCGCATCGATGTTGGCCACCATTTCATCCTGGGTGACTTCGCTGAGATTCTTTTTCTTGAAGAGCCTTTCCAGCTCCTCTTTTAGAGTAACGAACTTGGGGTCTTGCTGATCAAAATTATTGGCCAAGGCTTCGCGGGTTTGGCGTAAGGTGTTTTTCAGTTTGTCGGCCAGCACCAGTTCTTCTTCGCCCACCTTGATGAATTTAAAGATGACATCCTCAAGGGCCACATTCAGTAAATTGTCTGTATCCGTGCCTTGTTCGATGCTCTCCTTGAGGTTGAGCAGATCCAGGTGGTTAGAGGTTTCCCGATAGAGGATGTTCAGTTTCGCGAAGTCCAGCTCATCTAGGATGCTGTACTCACCTTGCAGGCGGATGAGGTTGTAGAGGCTTTTCGCATCGCCCAGTGCTTTCTTCAGAGCCAGGATGGTTTCCCTCTCCTGAATCTGGCTTATCTGGTCGGTGAATACCTCGGCATTTTCGATGTCGAAGCGGAATAGAACATCCTTGATATGCTCGATTTCCTGCTTTATTTCCTCTTGGGATTTGAACAGGTTGGAGTAGTGCTCCATTTCATCGCCGAGTTCTAATTGCAGCTCGTCAAAATAGGCTTTGTTGGTCGCGTCAAACTCCTTGCGGATGTCGGCAAAATCCACCACATAGCCGTAGCGGAAATCCCTATAGGTGCGGTTTACCCGTGTTAAGGCTTGTAGCAGGTTGTGCTTGCGGATGACTCGGCCCAGATAAATTTTCTTTAGCCTTGGAGCATCAAACCCGGTAAGCAGCATGTTGAATACGAACAGGAAGTCTATTTTCCCGGCTTTGAAGTCTTCCACCCAATCCTTACGCTCTTCCTTGGTGCCTACATCATCCAGGATCAGCGCTGAGGTTCTGACCTTGTTGTTACCTTTCTTTGCAACCTTATACTCAGATTTGTTTTCAGCCACTCTGAGTAGTTCATAAACACTGTCATTGGCTCCTTCGAGGGCTATTGTATCTGCGTATTTTTCTTTAAAGAGTGTAGACATAGCTTTGGCCTGATCTGCGCTATCGCAGATCACCATGCCGCCTATGGTGGCATCATTCAGGGCACCCCGACTTTTTTCAAAGTCGGTGATAATGTAATCGAGCATGGGTTCGACAAAGCTCGTGTGGGCGTAGATAAGCTTGCGATCCACGTCACCCATTTTTACTTCCACTTCATCCAGGGCCTGTTGCAGCACCATCTTATAGTTGGTGGCGATCTCTTCCCGGATCAGACGCAAGGTATAGCCATCGGCAATGGAAGCGTTGTAATAGTATTTATGGATGTATTCTCCGAATAGCACTCGGGAGTTGTAATCGTCGCCTAACAGCGGCGTACC
The DNA here is from genome assembly GCF_900108065.1 of Marinobacterium lutimaris. GTDB lineage: Bacteria > Pseudomonadota > Gammaproteobacteria > Pseudomonadales > Balneatricaceae > Marinobacterium_D > Marinobacterium_D lutimaris. The sequence continues at coordinate 1,322,448 of NZ_FNVQ01000001.1, forward strand.
CGTGAGGCCAATTTTGATGGCATTGGTATCCGATTGGCTCAAGTTCGCCAGGAAGCTGCCCCTAGGGTTGTAGCTGCGGTGGACTTCATCCAGGAAGTACACGCGCTGGATGGCAACATCGTAGTCCCTGGTTGAGACGACATCCGGGTCGTCCTTAAACTTCTGGATGTTCACGACCGTGATTTCAGGCTTGCCGGAATGGTTGTGGATAGCCTGAGTTGCCTTAATGTCGCGGGTAAAGGCTTCACGGGAATTAACTGTGTGCACTGTCAGGCCGCGAGCGGTGAATTCCCTCTGAGCTTGTTGTAGCAAGTCCAGTCGATCGACAATGAAGTAGAACTTGGGAATGATCTGTTGCTTCTGGAAGTAGTCAGTTAGAAAGCGCACGTTGTAGAAAGTCAGCGCTGTTTTGCCGCTGCCCTGGGTGTGCCAGATGATCCCCTTCTTAACCCCTTCATCGAGCTTTCTTTCGATAGCCTTGGTCGCGAAAAGCTGCGGGTAGCGCATGATGTGCTTTTGCAACCCGTCTGTCTCTGACACATAGGCGAGCGCGTAACGCAGGATAAACGCAAGCCGGTCTCTGTTGACCAGGGAGGTGCAAATACGGTTGGTTGGCCGGTTCGGGTCTTTATTGACTATGAATTCGGGATTACTGCGAATGACTTCCAGGTTGTTGTCCTTTAACACCTTGAGCTCGTCATCATCCGATAGTGGCTTGAGCAGCGCCGTAAGGTTCAGAATCTCCTCCTCACGGAAGTAATTGAAGACCGGCTTCTGATAGGAGCTGCTGGCGTAGAACGCGCCCTGAACAGGTTCCGGGTCGCCGTCGTCATACTCCATATTGTTAGAGAAAATCATGAACTGAGTGATGTTAGCAAAGCGCTTGAACTTGGGGTTCTGGAAGCGCTTGTTGATGCGATCCCGCTCCGCCAATATGCCTTCACGGTTATTCGGCTTCTTCACTTCAATAAAGACCAGCGGCATGCCGTTTATCAGCAGGGTGACGTCTGGCCTAAACTCTTCATCGCCATTCTGGCAGGTCAGCTCGGTAACGACGTGGAAGCAGTTGTTGTCGAAGTTTTCGAAGTCGATCAGTTTGGTGTTGGAGCGGTCGCTTAGCCTTTCAAAGAAGGCGCGCCCCAGGTCTTCGTTGTCGAGCAGAAGTTTGATGTCTTCCAGGAGCCGGGAAACATCGTCCACCTCGATGCCGGGGTTGATTCGTGTGATTGCTGATGAGAACAGCTCAGGGAATATGTTGGTGTCAAGATCCCAACTCTGGCCCTTGAGCGAGAGATACTGATAGCCCAGCCTCATCAGATGGAGGATGGTCGGGATTTTTACTCGGGTGTCTTCGTTAAACTTCATAACGTTCCCTGTCTATTATTTTGTCAGTTCGAGCAGATCCCCTATCTGACATTCGAACAGCCGACATAGCTTTTCAATTGCTTCCAGATCTACTTTCTGTGCTGTCTCTTTGTAGAGCAAGGTGACCGTGGCCCTACTCAAACCAGTAGCTCTGGCGACATCAGCTATGCGCATCTTATGCTCACCCATCATGCGGGCAAGATGGCATCGAATCATGCTCGTAACCTCAGGCTTTGTCGTCCCATGCAAGTTGCACAAGAATACCATATGTAGTGAATTTCACTCACATTATGTAAGATGAACTTAAATTTTATACTGGTCCAATGATTCACCGACGCTCTCCCCTAGTGATGTGTAAGACTTGAGGAAGCCCAGTTTGAAACGGAAATAAACTGATGATCCAGACTCTTGCATCGAGCGGTCTGTCAGTGATATCGATAGATACGGAGAGGCCGGTTTAAAGTGGGTACGGCCAACATGATGTAACGCCCTTAGCGAAGATACCGGTAATGAGCAGCAAAGACCTTAAAGAGATACTGGAACGGCAAAAAGCCCTAAGTGACCAACTCCGGAATCCGCTGGCAGACCGGCTTGCAGAGCTGGAGTCCACGAACGTCATGCGCGCCTTCTCACAGCAATCAAATATCGCCCGGATGTTAGAGGAGCTAAACAAACCCGTTGCTTTCGAAGCATTAGAACGAGCGGCAGAGATCGCGAAAAGTCACGACTGTATACGTGACTACGGGAAAGAAGCTGAGCGTGCGACTCAATGGATTAAAGACCTGGAGGAACAAACAGCGGGCACCCGGCAGTGGCTCAAAGATTTAGAAACTCAGTACCGTCTTCCCGAACTTGATGAAGCGACACGCTTCCTGCGTGAGATCGAGAATAACAGCGCCTTTCGTGCAACGCAGGAACTGCATAAGCATTTCGAGCAAACACAACGCGCTATGGAAGCAATGCGCTCCCCATGGCTTGATATCAATAACAGCTTACGCTCGGTCAACGCATTCACAGAGCTACAGCTTCTCGGTCATACATTGCATTCTAACGCGCCGTCATACGGTGATACGGTATCAAATGCGCTCCGTATAGAGCTGGGCGACTGGAGAGATCAGATCACATGGCCGAACCAGATATTCACAGATCCGGTAGCGCGCTCCGATTTTTATGTAGAGCGCGGCTTCAACGGCGATCTCGCGGATTTTCCCCCGGAAGCTTTTGAGGAAAGCCTGACGCTGGCCGGTCTTAGTCAGGATAGCACCGAAAGTCCTAGCGGTGACGCCAATGACGATGAAGAAGGTTATCAGCGCACCAATGATGCACATGGCCAGTTGTTCCGGTTCGAAAGACAGGTCAGGGTATTCATCGCTAGCCGTATGACCGAGGCTTACGGCGAGAACTGGATCAAACAGCAGGTCCAGCCGGATATCCGTGCAAAATGGATAGACAAGCATGAAAAGGCACAAAGATGCGGGGAGCCATCTTTACCCCTGATCGCCTATGCCGACTTTACTGACTACGTGCTGGTCATCACGAAAAAAGATAACTGGAATACAGTCTTCCAGCATTATTTCATGCGCCCGGAGCTGGTCAGGGAATCTTTCCAACGGCTCCACCCGATCCGGCTCTGTACGATGCATGCACGGATCATCACGCAGGACGATGAGCTATATCTCCGTGCAGAAACGCTCAGAATTCTGAAGGCGATGGGGCTATCCTGAAAGGCCTCACACCCACCGAAAGTGAACTTTCAGGCAATTTTCAGGCCTTCGATGTTACGTACGGCACGCATCGGTGCTATTTCCTAAACTTTGACTCGCCAAACCAGTGTACTAATCGGGAGGCGACGCCATGAAAAAGCATACAACCGATGAGCAAAAGCTTTTTTATGCAGTCAGCATCACTGGCTGGGGCGCCTATGTGTGTTTCAACGAATATGCCTGGATCAATATCCTAGACACCGAACCATATCATGATCGTTACTATATTTGCCTGCACGGCTCTTTAGTCACGGCGACAACAAAGAAAGTGAAAACGGGACAGAAAGTCACAGTCGCCGTTCATCCTGCGGATTTCAAGGAATTTAACGTCGATCGGTACGGAGTTGAGCCGATCGGCGACATGGAAATTACAACTATGGCAAATGATGAAGGCAAGAAAGAAAAAATATTAGTGTTCCGCGTATCAGTGCCAGAAACGTCATTCAACCATATAAGGGCAGCGATGACCGGCAACCACACAGCAACAGTCAGCATGACCGGAACTGATCTCTATTACCGGAAAGGACAGATCTTCCATCTGGCCTTTCAGAGCACGTCAGAATGAATGTGTAACGTGATAAATAAGGCAGTCCACTTCGTTAAATATCATTCGAGGCCGAAGTTCTTTTTCATATCCTCCAGCTTTTTTTGCCTCACTTTATCATAAAATTCTCTTTTGGATTTTTCTTTTAGTACTACCATTTTCTCATATTCAGAAATATAATCTTCCAGCCAATCTCCGGGCACAAATCCTATTAGCCCACCAGTGGTATAAAACATCCCGGCTTCATCATGTACTCGAAAAATCTTGGTAGCCAATAAAAGTTCACCTTCGGCATTACGCAATATCAACTCATATGGATACCTGCTCTCCTCATTATAATCTATAAATCCTCTATCCTTTTCAATAGAGGTCAGAGAGTAGTTTTTTCCAAAGAGCGTAAAGGTCATCTCCTCTTTCTTCTCTTTTTCATTTTTCTGAGAAGATGGCTCTTCGATAGAAAATTTTCTATATTTAGGCCAATCCTCACGTTTAAAATGTACAGGATAAGGCCGAATTTCATCCCATATACCAAGTAGCTTCTTTTCCAGATCCAGACTTTTAGCGAGCTGTCTGCGTTCTGCCACAACTTTTTCTATATCGCTTTCACTTAATACAGGAGTAGCGTCTAAAAAATCGATCTGTTCACGCAAAACCTTTCGCAAATTTTCAATAGCGGCTTTAACTTTATCAGACGCATCATTATTGGCATTACTCATAGGGAACCCGTCCGCTTATTCCGATTTATATTAATCCTGAATTTCACCGATAAATTTTTCTGTTTTTACCACAGGCAAGGCAATGATAGTACGGCCCGTAGCGGCCACTACGCTCGGATACAATTCCTCCACAGCCGTCACAGCTTTCAGCATTCCCGTGGTACCACTGCCACAGGTTAAAGCTCTGGTACAAGGCAGAGAGCACTCCCAATGCAAGCAGCGCAAGGTAAGCCCAACGGTTAAAGGTTTCGATAGTCACGGCCAGTGCCGCCAGCATTGAAGAGTCGGCTAGTCGGTCCGGTAGCCAGGTGCCAAAGATCAAACGGACAACTACAGCACCGATAATGAAAAGCAAGGGAAACGCATATACGCGCAGCAGCATCATATTTCCCATACGACCTCCTGTCAGATGTTCCGTGGTTGATGCAATCTTGATCAGCTTATAGGACTCTTATCTGGAAAATATTTCAATAGATTAGGAATATTAGTCAGGTAGAGTTCTTGAACGGCTACGACGACAGAGCTGCACAAAACAACCCAATCAGTAGCATACGAGTATGCAACTATAAGCCAAACTCATCCTCAACTGACTACTGGCACTCTACACCAAGAGGTTTTTGGACTTTGCGCCACGACTGGGTCTTTTCGATTTTATCTTCCTTTGAACCTTCTTCTTACCCATGCCCCGCAAACCAGAGAAATTCTGGCTTTCAACCTCACCAATCAATGCCCTAAGGCCCTCGGTCAGAGGCTGCATGAAGTGCCCATAGCGCATCCGCTTCTCACTGATCGCCTCCAGCTGGGACTCCCAATGTGCGGTCATATCAGGAACGACCATCCTCTCCGGCAAACTATTCACGAGCTGCCTTCCGATCTCAGTTGAATGGATCTCTTTGCCTTTCTTGGTCAGAAACTGACGTTTGAACAACAGCTCGATGATCCCGGCACGAGTGGCCTCCGTCCCTAGACCGTCTGTATCTCTCAGAACTTTCTTGATCTCCTGGTCTGATACAAATCGAGCAATGCCTGTCATGGCAGCCAGCAGGGTTGCATCCGTAAAGCGCTTCGGCGGGCTAGTCCGCTTCTCGTCCAGCCGCCCTTCAGTGCAGGCTACAGAATCACCCGTTTTGACATTCGGCAATGCTACTGACAAGAACTCGCCATCTTGCTTTTCACTTCTCTGGGGCGGCAATAGAGCTTTCCAACCATCGGAAATGACAGACTTCTGCTTAGCGATAAACAAGCCGCCTTCAACCTCACTATCAATCTGATGCTCTGCATATTCAAAGGGTGGATAGAACTGCATCAGGTACTGCCGGGCAACAAGTTCGTAGATATTCTTCTCATCCTGTGACAGCCGATCAGAAGGCATTGACCTGGATGTCGGAATGATGGCGTGGTGCGCACCCACTTTGGAGTCATTCCATGCTTTGCTCCTCAATCCGAGGTCAGCGTTATTTACGGCATCAGCAAGCGTCGTTGTAGTTTTGGCAATCGACTGTGTTACGGTTTTACGCTCGTCATAGTGGCCGTTTGGCAGATAACGACAATCAGACCGTGGGTAAGTGATCAGCTTGTGACGCTCATATAACTGCTGGCATATATCTAAGGTCTTTTGAGCGTTAAGGTTGAAGCGTTTCGACGCATCAATCTGCAGAGCAGACAGGTTGTAGGGCAAGGGCGCAGGCTGTTTTTTCTTGTCACGTTTAACAGCTTTGATGCTGCCGTTTTTCCCCCTCACTTTATCTAGCACGACTTCTGCAAGCTTTCGTGAGAGCACACGGCCCTCTTCATCCATGTAAGGCTCGCACGCAGCGCTTGGTTTCCACTTTGCGATAAAGGACTCACCCGCTTGTGTTTGAAGCGTGATGAACACCTCATAGAAGGGCTTGGAGACGAAATTTTCTATTTCCTGGTCACGGTGTACTACCAAGCCCAAAACAGGTGTCTGTACACGCCCAATCGACAAAACGCCGTTATAGCCAGCACTTTGCCCTAGCAGGGTGCATAGCCGGGTCATATTGATACCGTACAACCAGTCCGCTCTGGCTCTTGCCAAGGCCGATGTCGCTAACGGAATGAAATCTGTGTTCTTGCGTAGGTCATTCAACGCTTTTTTAATCGCAGCGGGGTTCATGTCGTTGACGAGACAGCGCAGCGTAGATTCACGCTTCGCTTTACTGACGCCTGAGTAGTTAATCACTTCATCAACGAGAACCTGACCGACCCGGTCAGGGTCACCCATATTTACAAGCTGATCAGCTTCTTTGATGAGCTTCTTGACTGTATTGAACTGCTTTCGTGTTTGGCTTTTGACTTCCTGCTTCCACTCGGTGGGGATGATCGGCAAATGCTCCCTTCTCCACTTTTTGTACTCAGGGTCATAAGCCTCTGGTTCAGCCTGTTCCAGAAGGTGGCCAATGCACCAGGTCACAACATCGCCGTTAGCAACCTTGATAAAACCATCACCCTTTTGATGAGGCTTAGGGAGCACATCAGCAACTGCACGACCGACACTTGGTTTCTCGGCAATGTACAAAATCAACTCTTTTTACCTCGGTCCAGCTCTACTACCTTCACTTTTTTCACCTCAGTCTCAAGCGCATCAATCCTTTCAAGCGCCTCGTAAAGGGAAAACTCCAAATTCGCATTACGCGCTACCACCTGATCACAGAATTTCTTGATTTCGTCACGCTGCGACCTGTAACGCTCTTTCAACTCACGTTCTTTGTCTCTTTGAGCCCTGAGCTTATCTATAGATGTCTTGTTCGAGTTAGACGAATAGCCAGATTTCTGTGACTTGTGCTTTTCTATTTCATTCCTGGCTTTATCAACAAATTCAGCGTAGTAATAGATACCACCTGAACTAAGCCCTGCTTCTTTATTTATGCGGCTTAGGCTAATTTTTCCGTCATTTGGTGTCCGATCTGGCTTTCCATTTATCAATCGCTCCAGAGCAGATTCCAGACGTTGGACTGTAATATTGCCTCTTTCTGATAAGCCCACTTCGCTACTCATATATTAAATTCCTTTTCATTAAATATTTCGTAGTCGATACTGTGTTCAGAAAGAACTTTTTCGATAGATCTGATCTCATAATATATTTTTGAGATCACATTGGGCATATCAATACCGCTTGCCACCAAAGAATTATATTTAGCAATCAATTTTTCTTTTATTGGTATTAAAGATCTAGCCTTTTCTATAGTTACTACCTTGTATTGACAAACAGTCATATCGCAAATTCTATCACAACTTGGATTGGTGCAATATCCACCAGGATGTTCGACAATAGATAGGCGCCCTTCCTCTATCTGTTTCAGAATTTCTTCTTTACTAAGATATATTGTTGAGTCACCTTCAGCACGGAGATTTTTAATCCTTCTCCCTTCTGGACCCGCCAATGTTTCTGCCTCATTGTAAATATGATATAAAATATCCGCAGTATAATTTTTATTTTCTCCCGCTATTTCATCTTGCAAGTCAGAATCGATCATCATGTCGAAATAAGAAGCAATATTTGCCTGATTAGAATACCAGGAAGTCATTGCTATATTCATATGTTTAAACTGATGCTTTATATCTAATAACGATGCTAATTTATTACGAACCAAGTAGACCGCAAATGTACGACGGAAGCAATGAGGGTGGACTTCTAGTATATCTCCAACCTTAAGATCACCTCTTCGGGTAGGATTCAAAAGGTCGAACTCTTTTACATCATCAAAGCTTGCTCGGTAGCCTACCGAGTACACAAATGTTTTAAGAGATCCGGACATAGACTGCTTACCCGCCCTTGGCTTGTATCCACCAAGATAAGGTAGAGTTAGAAATAGGCTATTAACATCTCGTAGATACTTATTACGCTCGTCACGATGACGAATAGCATTTATCTTGCATTTCCAACCCTCACGAGCAAATTTAAAAGCATCCCAAAGTAACTCAATTGCTTTCTTAGTAATTGCTACAGTCACCCAAGACGTCTTTCTCTCAACGCCTCCAACATTGGGCTTGGTATGAATACCATTGAGAACGGATACTGTAATACCTGCATACTTCTTCTCTTGGTATGAATCGAGTCCAAAAGACTTAATTTCACCATCTCTGCACCCTGTAAAAGCAGCAATAACTATATAGCATGCACCTCTCAGCTTTGATAACCAATAGCCACCATAATCAAAATCAACATCTAGCCCTTTCAAAGAGTTTTTTATCTTTTTAATGGCATATTTTCTTCGCGTAAGATTACTAGAATACCTATTTGTTTCTATTATATCCTTATACTCATTTGTGAATTCATTATATGCCTCAGATATTTCATGTCTAAATGGATGTAATCTTTCAACAAGTTCAATCGCATTTTTGTAGTATGCTGATGCGATTTTTTCCGGCAGGCAAACCGCTTGAGAAACAGCATCACCATTTGGTGCCAAGTATATGGAAAGTTTTTCAAAGTTATCTATGCTCCGTTTTATAAATCCTGCTTTTTGAGCATGTGAAAAAAAGATAAGGTGATTCTTCCAAGTCTTATATTTTAACTTTCTATTCTTGGCCTCTTGCAAGAAAAGCCTATAGTTTCGATCATTATCAATGAACCCATAGTCATCACCACCACAACCCTTAATACAATGTTCAAAAATAGAAGCGCCTGAAAGTAAATTCTCTATTGCGCTTTTCTTTGATTTTAGGTTTATATCATTTATCACCTGAAAAACTATTTCTTTAGCACTGGATTTAAACTTACCAGAAAGCATAGTAAATGAAGCTGTAAAATCTATAGACCACAATACCCACTTATCTTCTGAGTAATAACTGTAAGGATTACCTTCAGTATCAAATGACACTGCCACGTCCTCACTGAAACCATCTACTTTAAGTGCTTCATCCATCAGTATGCACCTAGTAGAATATCAATATCTTCTATATCACTCCAAAGCGGATGCGGATCGTCCATATATTTCATATAAGCCTCATCATAAACTGCTTTATGAGCTGACTTTATTTTATCCATAATAACCTGGAGAGTATTGTAGACTCTACCCAATAAGCTGGTCGGTTTGGAGTTAACTGCTGGTCTATTCATGGACTCCAAAATCACATCATTGAAGGATAGCAATAGCCATACATCATCTACTTCCGCTACAACAGCATGATGTATACAGCCAAAACATTCCAAAAACTTATGACAAGCAACAAGCTCATCTTTGCTAGAAAGACCTTCCTTACGGAGCGCATTTTTTATTTTTATAGCCTTTTCTTCGAAGGCTCCACCACATCTCAAACCATTTGAAAGCTTTTTGAAGTTATTGCCTATATCACTCTCTTTGACGGGATCAGCAAAGATGAATGAGCTCTCTTCTACTGCTCTATCTAATGGCTTTCCTAACGCTGTTTGTTCTCGTACGTACAAAGCAGACGCTAACGAAAACTCAACAGATACTGAATCACCATCAGCATAGTGTTTTCCTGCAGTTTCTGCCGAATTATTTAACCCTTGAGCTACCATAAAGATACTTCCAGTAGCTCTCATAATAAGTGTTGCCTTAGTCTTCCTAAAACGCTGACTACTTAATGCCGGGATTCCATAATTAACAATAAATTTATTTATTTTGCTAATTTCCGAGCTTGTCATTTTTGAAGGAATATCATTAATTATATTCGAAAACAAATAACCATCTTCATATGAATTTAGCTTTTTGCTTATCTCTACCCATCGTTCGAAAAATGCTTTTGATCGATTCGTGAATCCAATGCTGACTTCGTTTTTCTTTCCTGCCTGACGTCCTTTAATAGTATTTAGTTTATACAGTCTTCGCATAACATCACTGAATGGATTTTCAGTTAAATCCGATATCTTTAAATCTAGCAGTGGGTTTGAATTAACACCAGTATAAAAACAAGTTATATAATATGCCGCCCTTACTAAATCGGCCTTCCAGACGCTATTGTTGGTTCCATAGGATACTGTTCTATTTGATATCTTCTCATCTGATATTGACCTATTCACTCCCTCTTTATTTGCCACTTCAAGTGGAAAGTGTTCTGGTGTGGTATCATTTTCCAAATGAGCTGAATAGTTATCGTATATTATAAAAAGTGCTCTTATGATATCTTTAAGTTCATCATCAGTATATGGTACGACATTCACTGTATCTTTAGGAAAAGAAATGAAAACATTTTTGCATTCATCATATAGCTTATAGTCGAACTCTAAAATCAAAGTTTTAATTGAATTCTGTCGCGACAGAATAGTCGCCCCCTTTTTTCCCGCATTATATTCCTCAATAAGAGTTCTTACATACATTGATATCGAATCATGGCAGAATGGCTGGTCGATTCCATCATCGTCAATTATTCTAATAAAGCGGACAAGCTCATGAAATATATTTATTTTCGTTCTATTTGATTTATCCATTGAGTGGATAATGTTACATATTTTTATAGCAAATTCTTTTCTTCTGGCATCAATAATGCCAGGCTGATTCTTTGGAATTACTGAACGTCTACCACTGATTGGTAAAACAGGACATCCTTTATATAGCAGCCTTTCAAAATCAGCCGTGCCATGACCATCCGTAATTATCCTTTCTTTTAAATTTATATTCGTGGTGTTTGAGTATTTTGAAATTTTGGCCGATGTTGTTTTTCTCTTATCATTTTTTATAAAGGCCATTATTATTCACCACTTTCTAAAACAATATCCAAAGCCAACTCATGCACTTCGTTTGCAGTCACGGTATGTTCACAAAGCTTAAGGTAACCAAGCAAGGTTGACCTTTGCTTATGTCCCATTACAGACTGCAAGTAATCGAGTGCTTTTCCTTCCTTAAGTCCAGAGTCCAGTAATTCCTTCAATCTCTCCACCGCATATGTGGAGCGCAAGTTATGGAACTTGTGCTTGAAGTTTGGATGCTCTGTCTTCACTGCATTTCTTATTTCTCCCCAGCGAGCATCAAGACTTTTAGATGAATACTGACTACCACTTTGGTTCAAAAGCAAAGGAGGATTATTGCCTTCGTCAGGGTTATTTTTTTCATAAACCTTTCTGCGCTGAATGTATCTGGGCGAATTTACGTACTCATGTAGCCTATTCATCAGCTCAGAAGGAATCTCTGCTATCCTTACGGTTCCGTTTTTGGTTACGACTCCTAATCGTGGATCAAGATTAAGACCATCTGTATTAATGAGATATTTTTTACTCAGTTGTTCAACATTAGGCTTATAGATAGAGTTTGCACGAAGAGTAACGACTTCCGAGCTTCTAAGCCCAGCATAACGACTTAATTCAACCGCTATCTGAAACTCATTTGATATCGAAACCTCTTTAAGCTCACCACCTCTATTGGAATAGCCAATGCCGAGTTCTTTGTAGTATTTTTCTACCAAGCCCCATTCCCGATAATTTATCGGCAGTAACTTACGTGACAAGCCGTTATAGCTAGTGTCATTTGGAAGCTTCAACCTCAAGTCAGTGGTGTCTACGTGAATAAACGCGTTCCGCATATACTCATGCGACCCTTGCTTACTGACTTTCACCACTTCATATTTGAATGGTGGGTTTTCAAACGCGTGCTTGCGAGCCAGGTAGAATTTATAAAAATTAATAACTACTCCCATGTAGCTGCTTGCGGTAGAACGCGCTATCTTTCCGCTTTTATAGGCCTCACGTAAATGTTTTCTAAAGCCATAGGTAGGCCTCAGCCTTAAGGGAACGGGCATGTCATCCCATGACATGCCAATGTCCTTCAAAAAGGTAAAGTAATGAAGCAAGGCCTGTGCTTGAGTATTAACGCTTTTCTTTCGGAGGTTGGCTTTAAGATGAATAAGCCAGATATTGGCGACTCTAATACTTGCGCCATTATCTTCGAATAGGAGGGGTAGTTTTCCTAAATTGCTGCCTGTGCCTTCGAAACGTATCGACAGTTCACCGGTAGTCGTATCGATATGGCGTTTAATCTGCTGATCTACAACGAAGTCTGGAACTTCCCAAAGTACGATACCCACACGTTCACCTGCGCTACAAATTTCACTATTTCATGGATTGTAAACGTAACAATCGCTTTCAATAGAAAAATCGTAACAGTGCACGGTCCGGGTCGCCGGCATGCACGATCTGATCGGCTTCCTTAACCAGCTTGCGCAACACGCTGAGCTGAGTGCGCACCTTGGGCCGCGGTTTCAACTGCCACTGATCCGGCACGATAGGCAGATGCTCATAACGCCATTGCTTAAATGCCGGATCATAACTTTCCGGTTCAGCCTGTTCCAGCAGATGCCCGATGCACCAGCTCACCACATCGCCGTTACCACAACGGATACAGCCATCGGCCTTGCTCTGCGGCTTAGGCAACACGGCGGCTATAGCTCGCGCAAGACTCGGTTTTTCAGCGATATAAAGTTTCATTGAGCGCTGCCAGCCCCTCTTCACAGCCGGTCAGATATGCATCGCCGAACAGGTTGTAATGGTTAAGATAATGATACAGGTTGTAGATGGCCCGTTTCAGCGGGTAGTCATCACCGCGCGGGCTGATGGCATCATAGGCGGCATAAAACGCACCAGAGAAACCGCCGAACATCTCGGTCATCGCCAGGTCCACATCCGGATCCGCATAGTAAACGGCGGGATCGATCAGCCAGACATTCTGCCCATTACGATCAAACAAGACATTGCCGCCCCAAAGGTCGCCGTGCACTAGCGCTGGCCCACGGGTGGTAGCGTTGAGAAACTCCTCGACCGCCTCCCGACAGCGCTCCAGCTCAGCCAGAAAGCGATCGCGAACCGCGCTGTCGGCTATGCGCCTGATCTGAAATCCGAGACGGTAATCGAGAAAGAACCGCCCCCAGTTTTCACTCTTAATGTTGGACTGGGGCGATAGGCCAATGAAGTTGCCGCTGGCCAGGCCATAATAGCCATGGCGCTGTGTGTGGATCTGAGCCAGGGACTCACCGAGCAGACGCATCTGCTGCTCGCTGGCTGATGCGCAATGGATCAGCTCCAGGCAGAGTCTGTCGCGCGTGATCTCCAGCCGAGCCGGTACACGCACTTTAACGATACTGGCGCGATTGAGCGCAGTCTCAAGCAGCTCAAGCCCTTTTGCCTCGCATATCAGGCTGTCTGAGCCCGGTAAGGGGTTGGTTTTGATAAAGCCTTGCATGGTGTCTCTTTACAGAACATTCTGGTGTCCGCCACCGCCGCTCTTGAGCATCAGCTCCAGTTGTTCATGCGGCACGGGGCGCCCATAAAGGTAACCCTGCGCCTGATCACAACCGAGGCCCAGCAGCAGCTCGGTCTGATTGTGAGTCTCCACCCCCTCTGCGATCAACCCCAGTTTCAGTTTTCCGGCCAGTGCGATGATCGCTTCGATGATCACTGCATCATCGGGATCCATCACCGAGTTGCGGACAAAAGACTGATCGATCTTCAGACGGGTCACGGGCAGCCGTTTAAGATAGGCCAGCGACGAGTAGCCCGTGCCAAAATCATCGATAGCAAGGCTGATCCCCATATCGCGCAACCGCTTCAGCATCGGCACAGACGCAGCCGGATCTTCCATGATAAAGCCTTCGGTCACCTCCAGCTCCAGCCACTCGGGCCGGCAGCCAGTCTCTTTCAGGACTGCAGCGATAACCCGGTCCAGACCCGGGTCGTGCAGCTGTCCGCCGGCCAGGTTTACCGACACCCGGCCGGGCTCGTATCCGGCACGAAACCAATCGGCCTGGGCACGACAGGCTTCACGCAGCACATATTCGCCGATATCGACAATCAGCCGCGATTCCTCAATCAGCGGAATAAACGCACCGGGCATCACCAGACCTTTTTCCGGATGCTGCCAGCGCACCAGTGCTTCGGTACCGGTCAGGCGGCCGCTGTTCATATCGACCTGGGGCTGGTAATAAACCACCAGCTCGCGGTTCTCGATGGCGCGTCTCAGCCCCGCTTCGGTTTCCATACGGTTGAACACTTTGTCACTCATGCTCTGATCGAACCGCTTGTATCGCCCGCCTCCCTTGCGCTTCGCTTCGTACATGGCGATATCAGCGTTGCGCACCAGGGTCTGGGCATCGAGCCCATCCTGGGGATAGAAGGTCACACCGATACTCGCGTTGACGTCAAGGTCGCGCTCGCCGTGGCGAACGGGAGCGCTGAGCGTCTGGATCAGCCGGTCGAGCAGTTCATACACCCGCGATTCCTCACCGCCGACCTCGCTAATCAGAATGAACTCGTCACCACCATGACGGAACAACCGGTCGCGGCCATCCACCTCCAGTTTGAGCCGCTGGGCGACGGTCTGCAGCAGCGCATCGCCGACCGAATGCCCGAGGCTGTCGTTGATCAGTTTGAAGCGGTCGAGGTCGATAAAGATCACCGCGAATACGCTGTTGCCGGTATGGTAACGGCCAATATATTCCAGCAGGCGCTGATCAAAATTAAAGCGGTTGGGCAGCCCGGTAAGCATGTCGTGGTTGGCTTCGTGGCGGAAGCGGTCGCGCTGCTTTTCAAGCTCCTGCTGCGCAGCCTTGAGCGCCTGGGTGCGATGATCGAAAGCACTGGCGAGCACATCCAGCTCATCGCCGGTACCGAGAGGACTGCAGGCACGATAAGGCACGGTACGTACACGCCGGTACAGCTCCAGAATCGGCCGCGCGATGCTCTGACCTATTGCAGCGGCCAACATCGCCGAGGCCAGCGTCAGCAACAAGCCGATGCCGATAAAGCGGGACAGAATCGTCCACTCGATGGAATCGAAACGCTGCTGGGGAAATCCAGCCTCCAGGCTAAGGTCGAGCCGGGCCAGCAGCGGGGTCTGCTCACTGGCGGAGAGACGGGTGGTGAGATAGTCGGTTTCGGCATTGTAATTCACACCAACCACCTGCTCACCGCCGCTGAACAGCTTGAGATAAGAGCTGTCTGTGCGCACCGCATGGCTGCGCACCAGTAGTACCAGATCAAACCCGACCACCAGTGCGCCCTGGGTAGTTTCGTAATAGCTGATCGGGGCAATGATCAGCAGCTGCCCTGTACCTGGCTCCATATAAACGGCGGTATTGCCCATCGCCAGCGCGGCGCGCAACTCCGGCGACTGGTTGAACTCCGGACGCCAGTCCTGTGCCTGATAAACCGGCCGGCCATCGTAATCCAGCAGCGCCAGGGTACTTAGTGAGGTGCCTTCGGCAAAATTTTCCACCAGTTTGGGCAGATCTTCTTGGCGTGCCCGCGTATCGATCAGCCCATTGATCATGAAGGGGTTATCGGCCAGACGCCGACTGGCCTCCACCAGGTAAGCGACCCGGTTTTCCAGCTGAATCTGGGATGAGCGCGCCGATTCCCATAGCATCTGCTGCGCCTGACGCCCCAGCTCCTGACGCATCATGTAAACCACCGCGAGGGTGATCACCACCATCGCCAGAGCAACAAAACCGGCCACTTTGAACACCAGACGGCGTTTAAGGCTGTGGGTCTGCTGAGGTGTACTGAGCACTTCGAACTGATGACTCACGGGGCGGCGTCTCCATCCGGCCGGCAGCTTCGCTGCGAAACGGCGTAGTCTGCAGCACTCAGCGCGCGGTGCTGAGTGGGTGTATAAACCGCTTCATAGCGACGAATAACGCCATTCACGGGCGGCAGCTCCTCAAGCTGGCTGATCAGGTTTTCACGGCTCAAGGGAAGCTCCTTGCTCACAAGCTGCTCCACCGATTTTGCCAGCAAAAGCGCCGCATCGTAACCACGGGCCAGGGCTGCTGGTATTTGGGGGGCCGCACCGTAATGTTCGATGTAATGCTGCTCCAACTGATCGTAGGCGCTTTGATCAAACCTTGTTCGCAGGCACTCCAGTGGCGCCTCCAGCGCAGGGCTGGTTTGCCATAGTGAGAGTATCGGCTGATTAGCATCCAGCGCCGCCAGTTGCTCCAGCGCCAGCGACTGCTCAGCGCGGCCCAGCGCCACCACAGAATAGTCACTGTTGTTCAGTAAGGTCTGCAGCTGCTCGCGGTCGATTTGCGTATCACCCAGGTTCACCGTGACCACGCCACCAAGCATAAGGTTTTGCTTACGCAGCTCCCGCTGCAGCTGCTCGGTCAGTTCAGCGCCGGCGGTGCTGTTTTCGGTGATCAGCCCCACCCGTCTGGCATCTTTGCCAACAGCCGTTGCAGCGATACGTTCAGCCAGATGATCGCTGGACATCCCAATCGAAAAAACACTGGCGTGGTCGCCCTGCTCAAACAAACGCGCTTCAACGACCCAGGGTAGCAGCACTGGTATCCCCACCTCGTCGATCAACGGTAACTGCTCCCTTAGCGTTGCGACACTGGTGCCCCCAAGTGCGGCGATAACCCGCGGGTTAGCGGCGAAGTTTTCCATATTGCGCCGTGCTCGGCTGGGCTGGCCGCTGTTATTCATAGCGACTGACGCAAGCTCCGGCACGCTTTGCAATGCAAGCTCAACTCCTCGCTTTATCTCAATCCCCACCTGGCCGCTGGCAAGGCTCAGGTCCATATCGATACCCACCAACCTAACCTCGTCTCCGGCATAACGCTGGCGTAGATACTCATCGCTGGGCGCGATCAGATCCGCACCGATCACTGGCTCGAACCGCTCTACCAGTGGCCGGAGCTGGTCACGAAAGCTCTGTCGCTGAGCCTCGTTCAGCCGCTCGATGCTGACGCCCGACTCGGCTATCTGCTGCAGTATGTCCTGCTCGCGGCGCTCGGTCTCATCGCGCTGCCACACGGTCTGTTCACGGGCGCTATCGATCAGCAGGCGTTGCAAACTTGCCGGCAACCGAGCGAAGCTCGATTCGCTGACCGATAAAACGTAGGCGAGATAGGCATGAGATGAAAGGATCAGGTGACTCTGTTCTTTGTGAATCCCCACGGCGACGATGGCCGCCAGCGGGTTTTCCTGGCCATCGACAACGCCATCACGCAACGCCGCGGGCACCTGGTGAAAATCGATCGGCACCGCCTCTGCGCCAAGCATCTCGAACTGCTCCTTCAGCAGTCGGCTTTTCATCACCCTAAAGCGCTTGCCGACGAACTGCTCAGGTGTCAGCAACGCCTCGTTGGCGGTAAACTGCTTGAACCCGTTGCCCCAGAAGGTCAGGCCCACCAGGCCGATGCGCGCCATCCTGCCCAGCAGGAGATTACCCGGCTCACCATCAAGCAGCGCATAGACATCATCCTGGGAGGGAAAATAGAACGGCAGGTCGGCATACTGCATCTCCGGCAGCGAGATGCTTAGCTTGGCCGTGGGCGTGAGCACCATATCCAGATCGCCACTGCGCGCCATCTCCAGCATATGGTGGTCATTACCCAGTGCCTGGTTGGGGTAGAGATCTATCAGCAGACGGCCGTCAGAGACGGTTTTTACCTGCTCTGCCAACCGCAATGCCGCAGCATGCATGACGCTGCCTTCAGGCATGTTGTAGCCAAGACGCAGATGGTACTGCATCGGCGTGGAGCGGGTCTCATCAGCTTCGGTGAGGGCCTGGCCTGAACCGGTGGGCCAGAGGATGAGTGCGCCAAGGCCAAGCAGTATCAGACTGCCGGTAAGCCAGAGCAGCAATCGGTTTAATGGCATAGCTGGGGATCCGCCAAAATAAGAACGATCTAATATATATAATGGGGGTCAAGACTAACATCCCTGTAAGATATAGGAATGTCCGAGATCAGCTTATTGGACGACGCCCTTATATCAGCCCCAGTGCTCCTCCTCATCGCTGAGTGAAAAGCGGGTATCACGGCCATCGGCGCCTAGCTGCCACACCTCCTCCGGCTCACCATCGGCGGCAAAACGCACCAGCCCCATGCCGGAGCGATTCACCAGGCGGCAACCCTCATCCGCTCCTTCGGGCCTTCTCGGCGATACTCTCATGCGACGCCTGCGGGTAAACCAGTTAAGCGGCGACCAGGGCGCATAAAGCCAGCGGTTAAGGCGATCAAATACCTTAAGCAGACGGTCCGGAAATTCGTTTTTCAAACCGCTGCTGGTGATCTGCCAGATTTTTGGGCCACCCTTGCGAAAGCGGATCTCGATATCGTAGACAAAGGAGTAGTGCACATCGCCCGAAAGAATGACGAAGTGCTTGGGCGTGCGGGTATGGCGGAAGATATTGAGCATCACGTTGGCAGCCCCTGGGTGGGCCATCCAGTTTTCCGCATCCACCATCAGCGGATGACCAAACCAGGTAAACACCTTCTGCACGGTTTCGATCAATTTCACACCGAATACCGGGGCCGCCGACACCAGCACCACCGCCTCCCGGTCCAGCAGTTGCTGCTGCAGCTCGGTCAGCGCCTCCCAGTCCATCAGCCCCGAGGGACTCGCCAGGTTGCTCTCCGCTCGCCAGCGCCGGGTGCGGGTATCGAGCACCAGCACCGCCGGATCCATTGGGATCAGGTAATCCCAGCCCTCAAAGCGGGTCAACGTCTCGATCAGCTCGTCATGAGGGCCCGGTCTTCGATCGCCTAACCATCGTTCCACCGACTCACCGAGATCTTTCTTCAGCGGGCCAGGGTTGTTGCCCAGCCCCTGACACAACAGGTAGGCGATCAGGGCGTTGCCGATAATCCGCCGCGAAAACGGATGGCCATAGGCGGATACCTCCCAGGCGGCAGAAAGGTTCCAGTCATCGGTGACATCATGATCGTCAAAGATCATGTAGGTGGGCAGATGGGCCATCACCCGTCTTACCCGGGGTAGCTGCTCGCGGAAGGCATCGATCACCTCTCGCTCCTGGTAATAGAGCGTCCTCTGCTGGTCATCAAGCCCATCCGGCAACGCCAGTTTCAGTTCGCTCCAGGCACAGGGCGACCAGGCCAGGCAGTAGGCGGCGATCATCTCGGCAAAGCTGATCAGATGGTTGTGCGCATTATCGGAGGTAAAGATCGGTTTCTTCACGCCGCTGAACAACGACCTGCGTGCGGTCTCCCCTGTTTTGCCTTCGGGCAGCAGGCGTTCGCGCTGGTAATAACAATGCTCGCTGCTGATCAGCTCTGAAGTATCCGCCACGCAGGCGTCTACAAATTGCTCATGCCAGAGCCCCAGGCGGTCGGATAGCTCATGACAGGCCACCAGCATGGGACCGGCGACGTCGTCGGCATAGATCTGATCGCCGCTAAGCATCATTACTGCCGGCCAACTCTCAGGTTCGTTGCGGTGCTGTTCCAGCCAGGTATCGGCGCGGGCCATGCCATCTGCGCCCGGATGATGAGGTTTACGGCAGGAACCGTGAAAGATCGCGCCCAGCCTTGATTTAACCTGAAACGAGGGAAGAGACTCG
This sequence comes from Marinobacterium lutimaris, assembly GCF_900108065.1. GTDB lineage: Bacteria > Pseudomonadota > Gammaproteobacteria > Pseudomonadales > Balneatricaceae > Marinobacterium_D > Marinobacterium_D lutimaris. Next base: position 1,342,114 of record NZ_FNVQ01000001.1, read on the forward strand.
CCGGGATAAAGCAGCTCAGGGCCCCACTCCGCCAGAGAAACCCATCGATCCGCATCTTTATAGCTCAGGTCATATTCAATGGAGCTATCGAGAGGAAAATCACTATCGGGGGCTATATCGACCAGACGCAGCCAGCAGCGCTCACCAAGAGGCAGGGTCCATACATCCTCGCCACTGAGGTCCCGCTCCAATAGCGTTTGACCATCGCAGATAAGCTTAAGCCCCAGTGGGACCTCCGCCGTGGTGAGCAACCAGATAACCAGCCGGTCGGATTCGACACGGCGCAGGATCGGTCCGACCAAAATCGTCGGCAGTTCAGCATTCACATCACTCATCGGCACTCAGTATCCAGATACTCCCTGGGTGCCGCTGCGGGAGGCATCCCCTGACTGTTTTTACCAGTGTTCCTTTAGCGGTAGAACTGATCCAGCTTCAGCGGCCTGTCTTCGCCAAGCCAGATCGCACGGTCGCGATGATCCCGCAGATCATCACCCGTATCAGGATGTACGAACACATTGAGCCCCTTTCGGTTCAATGTCAGCCAACCAATAACCTCTCCAATCAGGCTGGTGGCGACGGTCAGCTGGCAGCTCCAGTCGGGGTGAGGGCCCACCGGTTTCTGGTGCATACGCCCCATGGGGATGCCAAATATTGCTACAGCCCCCTCGCAGAGTTCGCGGGCCTGCTCAAAGCTGTCTGCGTCGTAGTAAACGTGCGCGTGGTAAGAACGGATTACGGGCATTTCTGACATATTAACTCCTTGCATTACCCCGGGGATCTTACCTGAATCAGCCGATGAACGTGGTAAACTGCGCCCTTTTCAACCGGATGCGGGAAATTCAGTGCAGCAATTCGACGTGATTATTATCGGCGGTGGCGCCTCGGGGCTAATGTGTGCAGCAGTGGCTGGCTACCGTGGACGTTCGGTGCTGGTTATCGAGCACACCCGCAAGCTCGGGCGCAAGATCCTGATGTCCGGCGGCGGTCGCTGTAATTTCACCAATATCCATAACAGCGCTGCGAACTTTCTCTCGGGAAACCCGCACTTCAGCAAATCAGCCCTGAGCCGCTACCCGGCCGCCCAGTTTATCGAACTGGTGGAGCGTCACGGCGTTGAGTTTCATGAGAAGACCCTGGGCCAGCTGTTCTGTAACGAATCCAGCAAGGAGATCCTGCAGCTGCTGCTCACCGAGTGTGAGTGGGCCGGCGTGCAGCTGGTCACCGATACCCGGGTTGAAAGCGTTGAAGCACTGGAAAAAGGGTTTCATCTGAGCACCAGTGGCGGTGAACTCCAGTGTGAAAGCCTGGTGATCGCCACCGGCGGCCTGTCGATCCCCAATGGCGGTGCTACCGGTTTCGCCTACGATATCGCGCGCCAGTTCGGACTCAGCGTTGGGGAGGTCCGCGCCGCGCTGGTGCCCTTCACGCTGCAGCCCTATGACCTTGAGTACCTGAAGCCGCTTTCCGGTATCTCTCATGATGTCAGCGTCAGCTGCAACGGCGCCACCTTCCGCGAAGCGATGCTGTTCACCCATCGTGGCCTCAGCGGCCCGGCGATGCTGCAGATCTCCTCCTACTGGAACCCAGGAGACACCATCGAGATTAATCTCTTCCCCAATCTGGACCTGTTTGAGTGGCTGAAGCAGCAGCGTAATGACCATCCCAAGTCGGAGTTGCTGACACAGATGTCACACCTGATGAGCAAGCGTATGGCCCAGGCACTCTGCGAGCACTGGAAGTTCAGCGGCCATATGGCAGACCTTGGCAACAAACGCCTGGAAGAGATCGCCCAACAGTTGCACCACTGGACCATCAAACCCGGCGGCACCGAGGGCTATCGCACCGCGGAAGTCACCCTCGGCGGTATCGATACCGATGGTGTCTCATCGAAAACCATGGAAGCCAAAACCCAACCGGGCCTGTTCTTTATCGGCGAGTGTCTCGATGTAACCGGCCACCTGGGCGGACATAACTTCCAGTGGGCCTGGGCATCCGGTGTGGCGGCTGGGCAGGTGGTTTAACCCTGCTCTACCGCTTGATACAAAAAAGGCCGATGGCGTAACACCATCGGCCTTTTTTGTATCGCCAGACTTAATCCGTGGCGAGGCTGGTACGCTGCGTACAGCGATGTTCCAGATGCCCCTGGACCAGCATCGCGACCAGGATAACCATCCCTGTACCACGAGCAGCCAATACGAACAGATCGGTATTGGTCGCCAGTTCCGGCCAGGCGATCAGCACCGCTGCCACCACATAAAGCGAGCGCTGAGCTGTGCTGAGCGTACTGCCTAACCAACCCGAGAATCCCACCCCCATGGAGAAGGTCGCCAGGGTGGTCAGTGCGATCGCAACGGCAATGCTGATGCCATCGCCAATCAGCAGGATCCCCGGCATGGTGACGAACAGGAAAGGGATCAGCAGTTTTACAAAGCCAAGACGCATTGCCTCCACGGCAGTCTCGTTTGGTTTGGCGCCGGAGATGGTCGATGCCGCATAGGCCGCCAGTGCCACCGGTGGTGTAATCGCCGAAACCAGGCCGAAGTAGAAGATGAACATATGGGCGGACAGCACGTTCATGCCCAGCTGAGTCATCGCCGGCGCTACCAGCACCGCCAGCAGCAGGTACGCCGCCGAGGTGGGCAGACCCATGCCGAGAATAAACGATGCCAGCGCGGTCAACAGCAGCACCGCCCAGAGGTTTCCGCCACCGATCTCGATAATCAGGCCCGAAACCATCAGCCCCATACCGGTGAGGTTAAGGATGCCGATGATTACACCCGCAGAGGCCACCGCCGCTACGATCGGCAGCGTATTGATCAGCGTATCCTTACAGCACTCCACCAGATCCACAGGGCCGACACGGGTCAGCTTGCTCCAGGGGCTGATCAACAGGCCGACGACGATACCGAGCACCGCCGCCTGGGTCGGCGACTTACCGGCGATCATCAGGCCGATCAGCGCAATCAACGGCGCCAGCAGATAACCACGGCTACGCAGCGTCTCGCCCAGCAGTTTCAGGCCGGCTGCAGTATCACGTTCCAGCCCCAGGCGCCCCGCTTCCAGTCGTACCGCCAACATCAATGCGAAGAGATAAAGCAATGCCGGCACCAGCGCCGCCAGCGCGACCTCGGCGTAGGGAATACCGATCATCTCTGCCATCAGGAAGGCCGCAGCGCCCATCACCGGCGGCATAATCTGCCCCGCGGAGGATGCCGCCGCTTCAATGGCGCCAGCCAGCTTCGGGCTGTAACCCACCTTTTTCATCAGCGGAATGGTAAAGGTGCCGGTGGTGACCACGTTCGCCACTGCACTGCCGTTCAGAGAACCCAGCAAGGCACTGGAGAGCGCGGCTGACAAACCGGGGCCGCCCTGTACACGACCGGTAAGGCCGCGTGCGATATCGACAAATACCGACCCCGTGCCGATTTTGGTCAGCAGCGTACCAAACAGGCCGAAAAGAAAAATGTATTCAACGGCTACGCCCATGGGGACGCCATAGACCCCTTCCGTGGACAGCATCAGTGTTGAGGTGAGCCGGTCCAGGCCGTAGCCACCGTGGCCATATTTACCGGGGATCAGGTAACCGAACCAGGCGTACAGAAACGCCAGTGCCATCAGCACCACCAGCGCCCAACCCACGGCGATGCGCACGAACAGGAACACCACGCTGATCAGCGCCAGGAAAACCCAGGTATCCTCGGGGACCGACATGGCGCCGCGCATGATGATATCCATGTAGCTGTGCCAAAGGTACGGCCCCGGAATCAAAGCGATAAACGCCAGAATATAAAGTGGAATCCGTGCCCAGCGCCCCATCTGCAGGGCGTAATAGATTAGACCGGCACAGGCCACCAGGGAGAAAAAGCTCGAGCGCAGCAGCAGCGCGGTGATACCGCCATAGTAAGCGCCATAAAGCACCAGCGCCGCCACGGCTGTAGCGAGCAGACAAAACAAACCGGAAAATACGCCACGCTCAATGGAGCCCCCCTGGGGGGACTCCAGCAGCAGGCGCGACAGATTAAACTGCGCCATCACAGCCCCCTGTTATTGAGCTGACTGATCGAAGTACTTCTGTGCACCGGGGTGCAGCGGGATCGGCGTCTGCGTCGCGGTTTCCGGCTGAATCTCTTTCGCCAGAGGATGCACCTGCTGCAGCTCCTCCAGGTTGGAGAAGATGGCGTTGGTGATATCGTAGATTTTGCTCTGATCGGCACTGCCGCTGGCAAACAGGACCGCCGGATCGTTGATCACGCTGACCGCTTCGGTCTGATCGGAATAGGTACCGGCTTTCAGGGTGTAGGACTGGTAGAACGGATATTTCTCGATCAGGCCAGAGAGGACGTCCGCATCGGCAGAGAGCAGACGCATATCGGTCTGTGAATCCAGGTCGATCAGAGAGGCGGTCGGCGCACCGGCCAGCACAACTGCGGCATCAACCTGCCCATCGTTCAGCGCTTTGACACCCTCGGTGTAGGAGAGGAAACGCGGCGTAATATCGTCAAACACGCCATAAGCCTGCAACAAACGGGTCGCCAATACTGCAGCGTTACTTCCCGGCGGGCCGATGCTGACGCGTTTGCCCTTCAGATCGTCAAAGGATTCGACACCTGTCCCATCCACGGTAGCAACCTGCAGCACGGCAGGATAGAGATAAGCGATAGCGGCCACATCCAGCGCACCACGCGCCTCGAACGGGCCTTCGCCATGCTTGGCTTCATAGAGTGTGGAGGAGGATGAGAAACCGAGCTGCATCTGCCCGGCGGCAACACGATGGTTGTTTTCCACCGACGCGCCGGTCACTTCAGCGCGGGCGGTCACACCGTCCAGATGCTTGTTGATCACTTCAGAGATACCGGCACCGATCACATAGAAAAGGCCGCCGGTGCCGCCGGTACCGATAGAGATACGATCATCGGCAGAGACTACGCCTGCTGACAGGCTGAGGGAAAGCACTGTCGCGGTCATTACGCGTTTCAACATGGTTAGCTCCAATTTTGCTTATTGTTGTCGCGGGTCTCAAGTCAGAGAACAAGGGGGTATGAGACCCGCGCTCATCAAATTATTGGTGCAACCTTTCACGAACCTTTCACGGATTATTTAGCGGCGATTTTTTTCTACGCGCTTTTCGGTGGGGGCTTCTGGGTATCGATCTTATGGAGCGCTGTCAGTCGCCGGTTTCTGCTGCGGGTAGACTGCAGCCCGCCACTCATTAAGCAACAGCCGGCGCTTTTCCGCATCGGTCTGCAGCAACAACTGCAGGCTTAGAGGGATCGGCCTGAAGATGCCGTGGCTCTTCTCACGCAGGAACGCAAAGGTATCACTGCTGCCCGCTTCACTGATAACCGGGATCAAGCCGGTCTGCTCACCCAGCCTCGCCTGACCTGAGGTCGACAGCAGGTCATCGAGAAAACGCCGGGCCGCTTCCGGATGCTGCGCCGATTTCGGAATCAACGCGGTGCGCATCAGGACCGAGGTATAGTCCGCGGGCATCACCGTGGTTATCCAGGGATAGCGGTTTGAGAAGTCGAAGGCGTAGGAACCCACCAGGTTATAGGCGATAAATATCTCCCCCTTAAGCAACGCCTGCAGTACAGATTCGCTGTCCGGGTAAAGACGTAGGTGAGCATTACCAAAGGTTTCCAGCAGCTGTCCGTAAGTACGCGACTGCCGGCTGTCATGCGCCCAGGTAAGGTAGCCCAGCCCCACGGTTTCGATATCGGTCATGCCAATTTTGCCATCCACCAGCGGGCCCTTGGCACGGATCAGCTGCAGCAGCTGGTCCCGGCTTTGCGGCAATTCGGCCCCAGCCAGCAGATCCCGATTGATGACCATAACGATGGGTTCAAAAGCATATGCAAACAGCTCATCGCGCCACTGAGCCCATTCCGGAAGTTCACGGATAACGTCGGAGCGATAAGGCTGAGCGTAACCGTCGTTCACCAGCTTGAGCTGCTGCTCCATGGCCGAACTCAGGATCAGATCAGGCGATGGGATCTCATCATCGGTATCGGCATCTGCATCAAAAGTCACCGGCACCAGCTCATTGCTCATACGCTCGGTATAACTGACGACCAGTCCCTCACGTTCGGCAAAGGTCTGCAGAAACGGAGCAAACCTGGCAACGGGAGCAACGCCGGAGATAATCAGGTCGGGAGGAGCGTCGACGTTGGCCCGCTTGAATACCTCGGTGGTAGCGGCCTGCACGCCGCCGATAGCGGCCAGACATAAGCCAAGCAGCAATGAGGTCAGCGCTTTCAATGAATGGCCTCCCCGTTGAATCGCACCCGCACAACCAGACCCTGAGGTTGATTGTCATGCAGCTCCAGTTCGGCTCCATGATACTGAGCCACCTCCCGGGCGATGCTCAGGCCCAGCCCGCTGCCCGGTTGATCTATATTGCGGCTGCGATAAAAGCGTTCGAAGACACGGGGTTTCTCCTCATCACTGATGCCCGGCCCCTGGTCGCTGACCTCGAGCTCCGCACCGGCGCCAACCTCTGTCAGGCGAAGTGTCACCAGACTGCCGGCGGGGCTGTACTTGACTGCGTTTTCAACCAGGTTGCGAATCATCTGCTCAAGCGCAAAGGCGTCTCCGGTGACGCTTACATCCTCGTCGCCCTCGTAAACCAGCTCGACCCCACGATCCAGCCCCCAGATCACCAGTGAACGACATACCTCGGTGGCGATCTGCCGCAGGGATACCTTCACCCGCGGCTGGCTTTGAAAACGGTGAGTCAGGTTGGCGTGCTGCAGCAGTTGATTGACGGTTCGTGTCAGGCTCTCGCTGCACTCCAGCACATGACTCAACTGCCGCTGGCGGATCTCGGGGTCTGGCTCATCCAGGGCGTTCTGCGCCTGGGAGTGCAGCCCCGCCAGCGGCGTACGGATCTGATGCGCCGCCTCAGCGGTAAATCGCTTGAGCTGATCCAGAGAGATCTGCAGCTGCGCCATGAAGTAATTAAGGGTGTCGAGCAGTGGCGCTATCTCCCTAGGCACATCATTTCCCAGGGGCTGTAGATCCGTGGGCGAACGCTCGGCGATAGCATGCTGCAGACGATTAAGCGGTCTTAACACGCGCCAGATTCCCAGCATCAAAAGCGCGAGCGTGAGCACAAAAAAAAGTGCAACAAACTGCAGGACAAACCAGCCCACTTCATCGGCAAGCGCCTTTCTTGCCTTCAGCGTCTGGCCAACCACGATGTAAACGGTTTCAGCGTTATCCGCCTCGATCAGCCGCTTGGCGACACCGAGAAAACGCACCATTTCGCCACGGTAATCGACATCGTAAAGCGTGGGTTGAAACTGCCCTTCCCGGTCGCGCGCTTCAAGCAAAGTATCGAAAGGAACGGAAGGCAGATCCGCGTAGCCGGTCACTATCCGTTTACCACTATCGATGATGGCGTAAAAAGCGCGATCCCGCGGTGCCATCGCCAGCATGTCGAATGCCGACGCGGGCAGGTCCGCCACCACACGGCCATCGAGCATATGGATATTCTCGGAGATCTGCAGCGCGGCGCCGCGCAGCAACCGGTCGTAGGAGAGCCTGGCCGCCCGATCCGCATAAAGGTGTGCAGACCAGAGCGCGGCGCCACCCACCACAACCAGCACCATGGAGGTCATCAGCAACATCTGGCGACGGATAGAGCCGCGGCGCTCACTCATTTGGATTGTTCTAGCAGGTAACCCAGACCGCGAATGGTACGGATCTGGATATCGCTCCCCTGCAGCAGCTTGCGTACACGGGTCACGTAGATCTCAATAACGCTGGGGTTGGGGTGCTCGTCAAAGCTGTAGATATGCTCCAGCAGCGCCTCTTTACTCCAAACCCTTTTGGGCTCGTTCATAAAGATCTCCAGCAGGCGAAACTCTCGTGATTTCAACTCTACCGGTTCACCCGCTACGCTGAGGCTGCACGCACGGCGGTCCAGCACCACATTACCGAAGCTGACCTCGTCCCTTGCCTGCCCCTGGTTGCGTCGCAACAGGGCGCGCATGCGGGCTTCCAGCTCTCCAAAATCGAAAGGTTTGGTCAGGTAGTCATCGGCGCCGGCATCCAGCAGCTGGATGCGATCTTCGATCTGATCGCGGGCGGTCAACACCAGTACCGGCGTGGTGTCATTCTGCCGACGCAGACTGTTCAGCACCGCTTCGCCGCTGGTACCCGGCAGGTTAAGGTCGAGCAGCACCAGGTCGTAGGGCTGAAGCTTAATCAGCGAAACGGCTTCGGCACCGCTCCTGGCCAGATCCACGCCCTGCCCGCTGCGCCGCAGGCGCTGGGTAAGCGACTCTCCCAGAATGATGTCATCTTCTACGACCAGTAAACGCATGAACCCTGATCCGCCTCGCAACACTGAAGTAGGCGCAGGGTAAGCGAAAGCATTGAAAGGTTACAAATCCAAAATCCGTCGAGATCATTAGTTTAGCGCGGGATACAACGGAAAAAGCCGCCAGACTGGACTGGCGGCACAGAGGCCTCGCGGCTGCGCAACGCCGCACTTACTCCCTCTATCAGAGCAGATGCCGCGCCAGGAACATCAGGCGCAGGCGTTCCGCCAGTTCGATCTCGAGATGCTTGATATCTTCATCATCGGTAGGTGCCGGCATATCCCATTCAACCACTTCAGTGTCCGTAAAATACTCATCCAGTTTTGCGCCTATAGCGGGCGACGCGTGAGTTTTATCGCTCAGCACTACGATCAACCCTATCCCTTCAGCCGATAAATCGGCGAGCTCCGCCACCACCTTTGGCGCCGCCCCTGTCAGATTAACTATCGTACTCTCAACCTCGGGAGTCATTGGCAAGGCGTCCAACCCCGCACAGAAGGCTTCAACCTTCGGTGCTGCAATACTCTCGGCAAGCGCTGCGGCCAAAGGTGCACGTACAGAGTTGTGACGACAGAAAAACAGGATTCTTAACACGCTGGGCATGGTTGACTCTCTTATCGGGAATTTCAGAAAACTACAGTCCGTTTTCCGCCTTACACGCTCTGGCTGAAGCTATATGCAGCCCTCTATGCGCTTTCTATGCCGCTTTTTATGCGGTCATGCCAGACGCGCTATCAGCTGTTTACTGGCTACGCGTTTCATTTTCGTGACTGCGCTCAAAACGATGACCGCTATCGCTTAGCCGTCAGCCTGGCGTCTGGATAACCAACCGCACCCAGCGCTCGCCAGTGAACTCCACCGGAAAACCGACCCACTCCCGGAACTCTCTGAGCGTGCAGCTGCCCGTGGCATAACTGCCGTCACCTGCCACGGTCTTGAAAACCAGCCGCTCACGCTCACTGGCCATATTTTCGGGCCCATCGAGGATCTGGCGGATCGCCCATTTTTCGCCGTACAAGCCATTGCTGTAATAACGCCCCACTTCCAGGCTGATCGGCTCCTGCCGCGACTGCGCCGCATGCTCAACCGCCAGGTCAAACAGCTGCGCGAGCTCCTCGGAAGTGACATCAACATAGGAGTCGAGCTTTTCCATCGCTGCGGCCAGATCTTCATGTGTCAGCATGCTGCTCTGCCGATCCATCACCGGTACACCGGCATTCGCGGGCCGCCGCGCCAAGACCGCCGGATAACGGCGCCAGTGGAACAGCGCGTTAAACAGCACCGCGACGCTGAGCATGCAGATTAGGTTCAAAAGCACCGGCGTAAACAGGTAAGCGTATCCGAGCGCGTGAACCGACTCCCCGCCTACGACTGCGGTCAACGCTGTTGCGCCACCCGGTGGATGGATACAGCGCAGATAGTGCATCGCGGCGACAGCCAGGCCCACCGCCAGCGCCGGCGTCATTGGATGATCCGGTAACAAAATCTGACAGCTGACGCCGATGGCACCAGAAACCAGGTGACCTACCAAAACCGCCCAGGGTTGAGACAAGGCGCCATGGGGTACGGCAAATAGCAGTACCGCAGTAGCTCCCATGGACGCGACCATCAACGCGCCGCTGTGCGATTCGAGGTACCAGTGGGAGATGTAATAAACCAGCACGATACTGAGCATGGCGCCAAGACCGGAGATCAACTTCTCCGTATGACTGGTGTTGTTGTCGCCAAGACCCAGAAGGGCTCTCAGGCTCCATTCATTTCGCTCAGACTTCACGCTTCATCTTCTCCACATCGATACCCAGTCGTTTCATCAGCCGGTTAAAGTTGCCGGGGTCCAGCCCCAGTACCTTGGCTGTCGCCGTTCGGTTGTATGCTTTGTCACGCAGAGCCCTGGTGATCAGCTCGCTCTGAAAGCGATCCGTGGCCTCGCGCAGATTCTGCTGTTCTCCCAACACAGCGGTTTGCATTGGAATCACGCCCTCGCTCCCGGCGCTTTCGCTGAACTCATCCGCAGCCGGCAACGCCAACAGATCGGCACCCAGGGATAGCACGCCGCCGGTCTGACGACGGGTTGCGGAAAGACGCAACACCGCCCGACTTATAAGGTGCTCAAGCTCGCGCACATTTCCCGGCCAGCTGTAACCGAGCAGTGCGGTGCGCGCACTTTGTGCCAGACGCAGAGAGCCAAGCCCGAGCTTGCGCCGGTTAAACTCCAGAAAGTGCCCCGCCAGCAGCAGAATATCCCGGCCCCGCTCGCGCAGTGGCGGTACCTGAACCGGATACACACTGAGACGATGGTAGAGATCGGCACGAAAACGACCGCTGGCGACTTCCTGTTTGAGATCGCGATTGGTCGCGGCAACAACCCGCACATCAACCTGGTGATAGCTATCGCTACCAAGACGTTGCACCTCGCCCGCCTGCAGGGCTCGAAGCAGTTTGGGCTGCATCGCCAGCGGCAGTTCGCCGACCTCATCGAGGAACAGCGTGCCGCCATCGGCCAGTTCAAACTTTCCGGTTCTGGCCCCCGTGGCACCAGAAAACGCGCCCCTGGTGTGACCAAAGAGTTCACTTTCGATCAGGCTTTCCGGCAAGGCCGCGCAGTTCACATAGACCAACGGCGCCTCCGCCCTGGCCGAGCCCGCATGCAGATGGCGGGCGACCAGCTCTTTACCCGTCCCGGTTTCACCGCTGATCAGCACCGCCAGATCGGAATTCGCCACCAGGTCCAGTTCGTCAAGCAGCGCTTTGATCGCCAGGCTCTCACCAACCATTTCGCTGCGTCCGATATCGGCTGCCAGCAGGCGGGCCACCTCGTTCTCTTTGCGAACCTGCACCTCCAGTGACTGGATCAGCGCGGCTACGCGGATCGATGCTTCCGCCAAACGCACAAAGGCTCTGAGTTCCAGCGGATCGATCCTGTCGAAAACACCGGGACTCAGGGAATCCAGCGTCAAAACACCCCAGGGCTGATCGTCGATATACAGCGCCACGCCCATGCAGTCGTGCACATGCAGCGTCGTATTGGGCGCATCGATCAAGCCATCGTAGGGATCCGGCAGCTCCGAATCCGCCTCAAAGCGAACCAATTCGCGACTTAGCAGGATACGCGCCAGACGTGGGTGCTCTTCCACCATAAAAGAGCGCCCCAGCGTATCTTCCGACAAACCACTGATAGCGAGCGGATGCAGCACCGAACCACGCAGTTGCAGCAGCGCTACGGCATCACAGGGAAAAAGTTGATCTATCGACGCTAACAAACGCTGAAAACGTGTTTCAGCAGGCATTTGTTGCGACAGGTCGGCGACAATGGAAATCATCGACTCGGCTACAGAAAATGATGTCATTACGACTTCCATATTGTTCTTTTAACAATTTTTTTAACAAGTCATATCAACAATATATTCATAAGATGCGCGTGATATCAATGAATGAAAAGCTGGCACGATATCCGCTATCTAGCCTCTGACCGACAACGGCCTCAGTGCCTTATACCCTCAGGAGAGATCTATGCTGTCAGAGCAGTCCAGAGCGATCATCGACGCCACGCTACCGGCGGTGAAAGAAAACGCGCGCAACATCACCGAGGTGTTCTACCCACTGATGTTCCAGCGCTACCCTCAGGTCAAAGCCTATTTCAATGAAGCCCACCAGGCTCAGGGCACACAGCGCCAGGCCCTGGCCAATGCCGTGGTCGCCTACGCCAGTAATCTGGACCGGCTGGAACTGCTCGGTGACGCGGTCTCGCTGATCGTGCATAAGCACGCCTCCCTGAACATTCTGCCGGAGCACTACCCCATCGTCGGCGAATGTCTGCTGGCGGCGATCAAAGAAGTGTTTGGCGATGTAGCCACCGATGAGGTACTCAACGCCTGGGGCGAGGCCTACCAGCAGCTGGCAGATATTCTTATCGGTGCCGAAGAGAGTGTTTACCGGGCTAATGAACAGCAGCCGGGTGGCTGGCGTGGCGAGCGCAAATTCCGTCTGATCAGAAAAGAAAAGGAGAGCGAGGTGATCACCTCTTTCTACTTTGAAGCCGCCAACGGCGATGCCATCGCCTCCTTCAAACCGGGCCAGTACATCACCCTGATTCTCGAGATCGACGGTGAAACCACCCGCCGTAACTACTCCCTGTCCGACAGTCCGGACCGGCCCCATTACCGCATCAGCGTTAAACGCGAAGCGGATGGCCGTGTTTCCAACCACCTTCACGACAACCTCAATATCGGCGATTGCGTTCGCCTGACGCCACCCTGCGGCGACTTTGTGCTCAGCGACAGTGACAAGCCGCTGGTGCTGCTGTCCGGCGGTGTTGGCCTTACGCCGACAATGAGCATGCTGCGCCCGGCTTTGAACTCCGGCCGCGAGGTGCATTTCATTCACGGCGCGCTGAACAGTGCCACCCATGCGTTCAAGAGTGCAGTGGATCAGCTGGGTGAAGAGTTCGATAACCTGCGGATCAGTTACTGCTACAGCGAACCGCTGCCGCAAGACCGGGAGATAGCGACCGGACTGCTCGATCAGGCCCGGCTCCAGTCGCTGCTGCCGCTGGAACAAGACCCGGATATTTACTTCCTCGGGCCACGCCCGTTTATGCAGTCCTGTTACCGCAGCCTCAGTGCACTATGCGTTCCGGCGGAACGAATGCGTTACGAGTTTTTCGGCCCGCTGGAAACGTTTGACGCCCCCGCCTTCTGATAACCAACCGAGGTCCAGTGAGTCCTCAGCCGGTGGCGCCGCTGCCAGCGTTAAAAATTATTCGCTGCGCCGCCGGCATGGTTCATTCTATTGCCCAATCCAATACCCACACAGAGCCTCTTCTCCCTGCCGCTACAGCGCTGGGTTTTATCCGTGGTACATTTAGCGGCAACAACAGTGCCTCAACGAGGTCACAGCATGCAGATTGTCTACCAGGCGCAGGATATCGCCGAAGCCCATATTGTCGCCGGGATGCTTCGCGCCAGCGGCATTCAAGCCCATGTGGCCGGGCATTATCTGCAGGGCGCTTTTGGCGAAGTCGGCACCTTCAACCTGGCTCAGGTGAAAGTGGACGAGCGCGACTTCCTCGACGCCCGCATACTGATCGATGAATACGAACACAACAACCGCGATCATAACGACAGCAATGAGGAGCCGTATGGATCTTAATCTCAAGGGTAAGGTGGTCATGGTTGCCGCCGCCAGCAAGGGCATGGGTTACGCCACCGCACTGGAATGCGCACGCGAAGGCGCCATCGTTTCTATGGCAAGCCGCGACAAGGACGCTATCGAAGCCGCCGCCGAAGCGATCCGTCAGGAGACCGGCGCCCAGGTAAAAGCCTACGCCTTTGATGCGAAAGACAGCGCCAGCATTGCCCATTGGGCCGAAGCCACCCTGAACGAGCTGGGTCCCGTTAAAGGCCTGCTGGTCAACGCCGGCGGCCCGCCCACCGGCCAGTTCGACAGCTTCAGCGATGATGACTGGCAGGACGCCTTTGAGCTGACGCTGATGAGTTCGGTGCGGATGATACGTGCGGTTCTGCCGAGCATGCGCGAATCCGGCGGCGGCTCGATTCTGGCGATCACCTCCTCTTCGGTGAAAGAGCCGATCGATATCCTGCTGCTCTCCAACGTGATGCGTTCCGGCGTGACCTCGCTGTTCAAGTCTCTGTCACAGCAGTTGGGTCCGGACAATATCCGCTTTAACACCATGATCCCCGGTAAGATCGATACCGACCGCCTGCGCGGCACGATCAAGGCGCAATCCGCCAAGCGTGGAATTTCCGAGGAGGAGCTGAGCAAAGAGATGTCAGCGACCCTGCCGCTGCAGCGCTTTGGTAGCGCCGAAGACGCCGGCAAGGCCTGCGCATTCCTGCTCTCTGACGCATCCAGCTATATCACCGGCGTATCGCTCGCCGTGGATGGCGGCCTGATCAAGACCGTCTGGTAAGCCCGCAAGCAGCATGGAGACTTCCGTGCTGCTTCTTCCCTGCGCTTCACACCGCTGAATTCTATGTCCATGACCAGCCCCAAACTCCAACGCCTCGGCAGCGCGAACCCGCGCCTCTGCGTTTACATCCCCCATCTGCCTGAAGCCCTTGAGGCCTGCGCTGCCAGTGGCGACGTTGCTACTCTGCTGGCCCACAACTCGAACCACTGGCGCAAGATCGTGACGCTCAGCGCCAAGATCGCATCCCCCGATGACGACTGGAGAACATTTCGCGATCAGCAGTTCTTCCGCCAGGTCGCCCTGGTGTTTTCTGCAAGTATCGAAGTGGGTGCCTGCTGGCACTGGATAGGCGGCAAAGACAACCAAGCCCGCTTTGGCCTGGACAGTGCGGACTGGGCTCCCCTGGCAGGAACAGACGACCTATTTATCGACGCCGAGAGAAAACTCCTGCTGACGCCCTATCCCGATTACCGCCAGTTGAGCAACCAAAAAGTTGAGCTGATTCGTCAAGCATTGCAACAACTTGGCTTTTACGGCGTACGTTAAAACGCTCAAAACGGCCCTCAACGCTTTAACCTTAAAAATAAAACAGTATTTTGTTGACTCCACACAGCTCACCTGTAGACTCAACGACGCTAGCAAGTCAGTTCCGAATTATGTAACACCCTTGACGTCCTGCTTCTGTAGTCCGTCCTGTTCTCATAAGTTCGACAACTTCCCAGCACCTCCGCCAGAGACTCAGGTCGAAGGCACACACTTATTTGAAAAACAGGATTTAAGACTATGTCTACCGTAACCGGCACCGTTAAGTGGTTCAACGAAACTAAAGGCTTCGGCTTCATCTCCCAGGAAAACGGCCCTGACGTGTTCGCACACTTCAGCGCTATCCAGGGCAACGGTTTCAAAACCCTGGCTGAAGGCCAGCAGGTTGAGTTCACCGTTACTCAGGGCCAGAAAGGTCCTCAGGCTGAGAACATCGTTGCTCTGTAAGTAACGTTGGCCGTCTGCTAAGACGGTGAAGCTAAAAAGAAGGAAGGCTAAGGCCTTCCTTTTTTTGTGCCTGCTCGCCAGTGATTGAAAAACATTCACTCACTGTTACTTTAGTGCGACAGTTGAATCGTTTACTATCAAGGCAGATGTTGCTTGGGCCGCGACATCAAGAACCAAAATTCACACCGCTGGAGTATCAACCATGGATATTGCAGGCACTGCCACCAGTCTCAGTCAGCTGGACATGGCAACCCAACACGCAACAAAAATGACCAAGATGGCTAACGACCAGATGGACATGCAGGGTCAGCAGGTGATGCAACTGCTGCAGTCGACAACCGTAAGGCCGGTCGACCCTTCCAGCCCGCTTGGCCAGAATATCGATATCGAAGTCTGATTAGATCTAATCAGTCTCAGCGCGCCGGCACCTTGAAACGCTCTCCCCTGTAGTTGAACACGACTCCGCGGGGAATGATCGCTTCGATATTCAGGTTCGGCGCGACACGCTGCCCTTCCCGCATCATCCTGTCATTCAGCTTTACCATCCTGCCCGAACGGCTTTCTGAATAGATATGCACGCTGAACTTGAGTTCAGGAATTTCACGCTGGGTTGCTACGGGTAACTGGCGCAGGTAAGGCAGATCGGCGTAGGGATCAGCCGCCCTCTCCGTCACCTGAGGCTCTGGGCTAACCTTGCTGACAGCGTTATTCGCAGGCTGCTTGACTGCACGGGGAGCGGGCGGAGCTTCGGTGGCAGTGGCTCGCGGCTGGCTTTGTGGCGGATTGATAATTAATTTGACCCCACGCATATCCGGTTCGCTGTCTTGCACGACGGCACCGGCCGGGGCGGTGAACACTGCGGATTGCGACGCGTCAGACGCGGTTGCCGAGACCTCAGCAGGGGCTTGCGACCCAGGGTAGTTGGATACAAACCACCCCGCTGCGGCAATAATTGCGAAAGCCAGAATATAACCTAGCCTGCGCCGCGACCATCTATGCTGCGGAGAAGCAGTGACCGGCGCTTCCAGGTTTGTCGGCGCGCTTACCGGTTTTAACTGACTGCGCTGCTGCTCAGAGTCCTTGAGTGCCTGCAGGATATAGGACATCTCAGCGCCCCTCCCCAGCCAGCCTCGGTTGATCATCCAGTGCGGCGTTATTCATCTGGATCAGTGTGCGCGGGCCCGCCACGCCATCCACATTAAGGCCGTGACCGGCCTGAAAGTCCCTCACCAGCGCAATCAATCCCGGTCCGTATGCCTTGCGAGGCTCGGTGGTGAGCACCTGCTTGCTGATTCTTGCCAGTTGCTTATCCAGCCAGGCGACTTCGTCTCCATAGGCGCCCGGCCATATCGGCGCGACATACCCGGGCGGTGGCCGCCACAGCAGTGTAAATTCTCCCAGCCAGCCTGACTCCAGATCCTCTGTTGGCAGCTGCAGCTCTGTGCCGGACAGATAGATCCGCGCCAGGTTCTCATCCAGCGACAGTATCAACGCCTCATAAGTGCGGCCATCATGGCCAATCCGCGCCACAACGGGCCGGTCGATCTGTTTAAGCAGTTCCAGGTCACCATTCAGCGTCAGACAGGCAAGATCATGGAAAGCGGCAAAATCGCAAACGACAGGCTGCTGCCTGGGGTCATATTCGATGCCCCAGAGGCTGAACAGTCTCCGGTAGGCTTTAACCAGCGCAAGGTCTCTGTCCTGCTGTTCGGGCCAGATAACCTCCGCCGCTGCGCTGACGTCACTGCCTGAGGGTTTAGTCTGGGCAACACCTGCCGGCTCGCTTTGAAGTAACTGCAACGAAGCCAGCGATATATCGGACAACGGGCTGGTGTTTACCATCGCTTCCGGCACTACGCTTGCGTCTGCCGTCGCTGGAACGCCAGCCGCTGTTGCCGGTAATTGATCCAGGGTAATCGGTCGTTCACGCGCCACCGGTGTAGCTTCAACCACCGCCGGCTCGGCCTGCGCTTCATCGACAGTGTCGTCGAACAGGCTGCGCACCGATGCGCTGAGATCTGAAACACTTCCCTGCTGAAACAGCACCGATAACGCGAAACCCGTTCCCCAGGCCATCAGGCCGATCACCACGGCTGCTGCCAGAATCACGCGTTTGCTCTGCCCCGCCGGCAACGTTAAAGGCAACTCATCACCGAGCACTTCGGCAGCCGCCTTCTTCAGAGTTTCCGGTGTCACTTCGTTCTGCTTCTGCACATAAGTACCGAGCAGCGCCCTGTCACTGATCAGGTTGATAAGACGCGGTACACCTGCTGAAAGACGATACAGCTGTTTCAGCACCGGCTCAGGGAAGACCGGCCTGTTCAGACCAGCCACCGATAGACGGTGCTGCATGTAGAGAGGAAGATCCTGCGCCGACAGAGGCCCCAGATGAAAGCGCGCCGTGATGCGCTGCGACAGCTGGCGAAGATCCTCCCGCGCCAGCATCTCCAGTAACTCGGGCTGCCCCACCAGAATCACGTTAAGCAGTTTGTGTTCGCTGGTTTCCAGGTTGGTCAGAAGGCGCACCTGCTCAAGCAGTTCCACCGACAGCTGCTGAGCCTCATCGATGAGCAAAACCGTCTTGCGCCCTTGTGCATAACGGTTCAGCAGCTCTGCATAGATAGCATCTACCTGGGATTTCACCGTCAGCCTTTCGCTTGACCGATCAATACCGAGCTCATCGGAGATAGTCTCCAGCAGCTCAGGCACGGTGAGGCGTGGATTAAGAATCAATGCTACATCGGAGGATTGGTCTGAAAGTTGTTCCAGCAACTGCCGGGCGACGGTGGTTTTCCCGGTGCCGACCTCTCCGGTGAGCAAGACAAAGCCACCATCGATGCTGATGCCGTAAAGCAGATGGGCAAGCGCTTCCTGGTGCTGGTCACTCATAAACAGGTAGCGGGGATTAGGCGCTATCGAGAAGGGCGACTCGCTTAAGCCGAAATAGTTACAGTACATAACAAGTGCCAATCGCTTGACTCAATTACTGTTCACTATAGTCATCAATTCACGGTATTGAGTCCCAATAACGGTACATCAGGCCGATGAAATATTTGCACTGGAGATCAAATTCACGTGCAAACTTGTCTCTTTTACACATCAGGTGACAACTATACTTCCCAGCATACACATCGTGTCGAATGCACGTCAGTTTTCGCATTATCTGGACACAACGCTATGGAAACTTATAAGACGAGGGAACACCCGAGGCCACAAGCGAAAAGGAAAGCACTGTTTTTAAACTTGGAACCCGGCACCGCAATAGCGGATGAACTGGCACGGCTTAATGGCTGGATATTACACGAAGTTAACAGCCTGGAGCAGGCCGACAAGGCGCTTTTACAGCAGAATTATTTCGTTGGTATCGCCCATTTCGACTGGTCAGATCCGCTGACCCACCAGGAGTTTTCAACCTTCTTTCAGCAGCATAATCAAATTGCGTGGATCGCGTTAATCCGACCGGAGTATCTGCGCGATATCGCGTTACGCCGCGCACTTTTTGAGAACTTTTATGACTATTTCTCACTCCCGCTCGGCGACAATATAATCAACCTGGAAACGGTGCTTGGTCATGCCTACGGTATCTATCACCTGCAACAACTGGAAAGCGATGACCCCGGTATCAATGATGAATTCCAGATGGTCGGCACCAGCCAGGAGATGCTGTCCATTTTTGACCAGGTGAGAAAAGTCGCCAAAACCGATGCGGCCGTTCTGATCACCGGTGAAAGTGGTACCGGCAAGGAACTGATCGCCCGGGCCATTCACCAGCGATCCAAGCGTGGCGCCTACCCTTTTGTCGCTGTTAACTGCGGTTCACTACCGGAAACACTGATTCACTCTGAACTATTCGGCTACGAGAAAGGCGCTTTCACGGGCGCCGCGCAGCGACGCCTGGGCCGAATAGAAGCGGCAGACCAGGGCTCACTGTTTCTTGATGAGATCGGCGACCTGGACCTTAACCTCCAGGCACACCTGCTGCGCTTTCTGCAGGAAGGCACCATCGAACGCCTCGGCAACAACACACCGATGCAGGTGGACGTGCGAGTGATCGCTGCCACCAATATCGATCTCGTCAAGGCGGTCGAGCAAGGCCGCTTCCGTGAAGACCTGTTCTATCGCCTTAGCGTGCTGAATATCGACCTTCCCCCGCTGCGTAACCGCGGCGAAGACAAGGAGCTACTGGCCCGCTTCTTCTTTAAAAAATTTTCCAGCGATCATAACGGTCAGCTGCGCGGATTCACCGACGAGGCGATCAATGCGATCATCCACCACTCTTGGCCCGGTAATGTGCGCGAGCTAATCAACCGCGTGCGCCGCGGCATGATCATGAGCGATAACAAACTGATTACGCCGCAGGATTTGAACCTCTCACCCGGTCTGGCGGAAAAATCTGAGCCGATAAGAACCCTGAGCGAAGCGCGCTCAGAGGCGGAGAAACGCGCCATTTCCGCTACGTTACACCGGTTTGATCACAACATATCACGGGCAGCCAAAGCCCTTGGGGTCTCCCGCGTGACACTATACCGCATGATGGAAAAGCATCATCTCCATGACAAGAGTTCGGACAACCAGCCAGCAAATCAGATCTAAGTCCAAGCATCAACTCTACTGTTTATCACCCTTTACATCGGCCCATCGGCAACCGCAGGCCTAGTCTCCCCCTTTGCAGTTTTCTCATTATATTTCAGATAGATAAAATGAATGGCCCGTATACTGCTTAGTCTTAAGACAATAAAGGGTATGCCAATGAAGAAAACACGCAGGCGGATTCTTCTGAATCACCGTCTCATACAACAGGAGTACTCAAGAAAGGTCGAGGAGCCCGAAACGCTGGCCAAGAGCTACGAGTGGGGTAACCACGCGCCACCAGACAACCTTGAACACCCCCATCTTTGGCGACGCCAGAAACCCGCGTTCAGCCGTATTGATTCAGAGGATAGCACCAAACACATCACCCTCTGGGACGAGATCTGGGAGACTCTTTAACCCCCCCTGCAGCACTGACACTGCCAACGCTCAACAGCCTCCTTACTTGTTACCAAGATCTTGGTCCTCACAAAGCCCCTGATTTCTCCACTCATCCTAAATTTTATATTTCTTATAGCAAATTGATCTATAAAATATACATAGCGTCCGATGCTATAAAAGTGTAAATATAAATTTACATAATTATTAATATTAGTCTCTTATCTAAAACACCAAGTTATTATAGGTTAATAAAATTTTTATTTTTGTTACATTAAATTTACACCGTCTAATAAATACCTGACAGTATGTAAACATTAATTAACAACCAACCACTTAATTTTTAATTTACCCGAAATTCCTGCCCATCCATCGATACTTAACGTAACACATCCGGCCTGATATGATCGCCCCACATTCTGGTTGTTAAGAATATTAAACATAACAACCGAATCATTTGTCGTGTGAATTCTAAATCTGTATCAGACGGTTAAAAAATACCAACCCAAACAGATAATTGTTTAGCACGGCTTACAGATATAAAACGGTGTGTTTACACAAAAAAGCTGGTTCAAAAACTGATCCTCTGTCGAAAGGGCTAAACCCGAGTAATCGGGTGGCGCAAAGTTACGGGTCCGTTCACGGATACCACCGCGAGGTGGGGTTCGTGGAGGGATCGCCGGACTGCCAACATAGAGAAACCTGTTCGTCGCTTAGGGTCATTGCTGAATTTATTTGTATCAGGAGAAATCCCTAATGCGTCTGACCCGACCTGCGCTTACTCGTACCCTGCTGTCTGTTTCCCTTGCTACCGCCCTCGGTGGATTTACGCTGCCGAGTATCGCTGCCAGCACCCATACTCATGGCCAGCAGCAGTCGGAATCGAACAGATCACGTCAGGCGATGGAACACACACAGGCGCTGATGACGCTGCAGAAACGCTGGGCAAATGCCAAGGGCGCCGATAAATCCCGCGCGCTCTCTCAAATGCTCGACAAAGCCGCTGCACGCCGCGAACTTCTCGAACAGATAGTAACTACAGACCCAGCCACCGTTCTGCGCGTGGCCATTCCTTCAGAGATTCAGTCGGGCATGCCTGCAGAGGTGCGTGCAAAACTGGAGCAGCGCCTGGAGCTGAGCGGTCAGCTCGATGTCTTCTACGAAGACCATGAAGATGGCAGCCACCGTCTACGCCATGTATTGAACACTGACTTCGGCGAAAAGTTCGAAATGCACTTTGCCGGTACAGCCCCCGAAGTGTCCAAGGGAACTGCGGCAACCGTTTATGGCGTTCTGTTTGCGAATGACTCCGACGATGACAACAGCCAGGGCGATCTCGTACTGAGCTCAGATAACCTCATGCTGGCAGCAGGCAGCACCAGTAATGCCAATCTGGGCGGCACCGCTCAGGCCGGCTGGACCTTTGGCGAACAACCCACACTCGTTATCAACGTGAACTTCGCCGATAACGCCACCCAGCCCTGGACCCGGGCGCAGGCGCAGAACACGGTGTTCGAGTCGGTCAACGACTTTATCCGCGAAAACTCCTCCGATCAGACCTGGCTCAGCGGCGATGTAACCCCCTGGCTCAACCTGCCGATCAATGGCGCCAGCTGCGACACCACTGCCATCGTCACTGCGGCAGACAACGCTGCGGCAGCTGCCGGCTATGATCTTTCCCGCTACAAGCGTCTGATCTACGCTATGCCGTACAGCTCCAGCTGTGGCTTCAGCGGCGTGGGTTCCGTGGGCGGCTGGCCATCAACCACCGTTATAAACGGCTCCATGAGCCTTTATACAGTCGCCCACGAACTCGGGCATAACCTGGGGCTGTACCACTCCCATGCGCTGGAGTGCGGTTCTGCGGTAACCGGCTCCGGATGCTCAACCGATGAATACGGTGACAGCACAGACATCATGGGACGCGTCACCAGCCACTACACCACTTTCCAGAAAGAGCGACTGGGCTGGCTGGACGACTCCAGCATCCAGACTGTTACCCAAAGCGGTGTCTATTCACTGGAACCCTATGCGGGCAGTCAGGGAAGTGCCCCCAAGGCGTTGAAGGTGCAGAACGGTATCGATGCTGCTACTGGTCTGCCGCTCTATTACTACCTGGAGTATCGATTTGCCACCGGCTTTGACTCTGGTCTTAGCAGTGTCGGCAACATTCAGGATGGCGTCGTCGTGCACACCGGTGTCGAGAGCCGCGGTAACACCAGCTATCTGTTGGATATGACTCCGGGCAGTGGTTCATCCAGCTATTCCGATCCCCGCGATGCGGCCCTGGTCACCGGTAACAGTTTTAACAGTGGCGACCTGACCCTGGCGACTGAATGGGTAGACGGTCAGACCGCGGGTATCAATATACAGCTCGACGGAACCGTAGCGACCTGTAGCCGCGCCAATCCTGGGCTGAGTCTTACTCCGGGCGAAAGTGAATGGTTGCCGGCCGGCTCAACTGTCACCTACACCCTGACACTGACCAACCGTGACAGCAGCGTCTGCGGAGCCAACAGCTTCAGCCTCGGCAAGAGCGCTCCCACCGGCTGGAGCAGCACTCTGGGCAATACGACCCTGACCCTGGCTCCGGGTGAAAGCGCCAGTACCACGCTGACGGTTACCTCAAGCACCAGTGCTACCGACGGATTCTATGCAGTGAACACCAGCGCTACCTCGGGCTCTTTCACCGCCAGTGACGAAGTAACCTATGTGGTCGACAATCCGGTGATCGCAACCAACAGCGCACCTGTCGCGAATAACGACAGCGCCAGCACCGACTATGAAACGGCGGTCAGCATCAACGTGCTGGCAAACGATACTGATGCCGACGGCGATACTCTCAGCATCTCGTCAGTCAGTGGTGGCAACGGTAGCGCGGTAGTTAACGCAGACGGCACTCTGACCTTTACGCCGTCAACAGGCTTCAGCGGTACCACGAGTATCAGCTACACCATCACCGATGGTAAGGCTAGCGACAGCGCCACAGTCAGTATCAACGTGGCTTCCGCGCCAGTTGCAGCCAACCTTGCGCCCATCGCCAAAGACGATAGCGCGATTACCGATGCAGGCAGCGCTGTAACGATCAACGTGCTGGCCAACGACTCTGACCCGGATGGCGATGCCCTCAACCTGGTGACCGTCAGCGAAGGTGGTAAGGGCTCGGTCAGAATCAATGCCGATGGCACTCTGACCTTCACACCCGCGAAGAACTTCAAGAACTTTGACAGTTTCAGCTACACCATCAGCGATGGTTCCCTGACCGCCACCGCAACAGTTACCGTAACCCTGGCTACAGACACAAGCTCAGGGGACAGCACTACCGACACCACCAGCCCTACCGGTGGCAAGGGAAACGGTCGTAACAAGTAACCGGGAAATCAGGTTCGGGAATCTTAGGATAAGAAACCCTTGTACCAAGACAAAACGCAAAACGGCGGGCCTCGGCCCGCCGTCTGCTGTTAATCACTGTCCATTACTCAGCGCACTTCCTCTCTAGGGTGCCGGCGGACAGAGTTCATTGTTGTTATAGGCATCAAGCACGCCGGCCAGGTAGTTGGCCTCCTGTGCTGCAGGCCCACCTTTCAGGTACTTGCCAGTAGCATCGAACCCGATGCTTTCAAGCAGATCCTGAGCATCACTTACCGCATCCAGAAGTTCCGGACAGTATGCAGCATTGGAGTCCAGGTTCAGGATTGCAGCCATCAGCTGAGCGGCCATGCCGTAGGCAGGATCGCCAGCCATTTTCTTGCCACTGTCGAAGTCGCGCTTATCGAGGATCGATACGCCGAGCTCACAGCTATCCACCACGAAGCCTGTGTCGAGATCGCCATAGAGCGGGATCGGCAGGTGATGATCCAGCGAGTTGTACTCGTCCAGCGTACCGTCTGCGATATCGGCCAGGTACTTGTCGTACTGACCACCGTTAGTGCAGCTGCTCCAGTTTTTCCAGTAGCCGATAGTCCTTGCGTCACCTCCCGGAGGCGGCACGTTATCGACCTTGAAGTGCAGTGTTTCCCCAGCACTGATGCTGAAGTCTGCACATTCGGTGCTGTTATCCAGCGGATCCGGGTTGTACCAAACCAGCGGACTGATCGCACCGTTTTCTACGGTACCGGTATTTTCCCAACCGACTGTCAGGTCAACCTCACAGAATGCGTAGTTGCCCGGCAGCAGCTTGGCCATACCGTCGACATTGACACAGATCTCCGGATAGCCACCGACACAGCTGAATACAGCCTCGCCGGTCACAGGATCGGAGCTTGCGGTTGCCACGGTAGTGCCACCACTGCGGATCTGGAAGCTGAACGGAGCGTAGGAACCGTTAGGCTCTACGCCGGATACAGTCTTCAGCAGATCAGCCATACCACGCTTGGTGTTGGTGAAGGTACAGTCGATATACTCACCAGGCTGTACGTTGAACTGGACAGACGAGGTCTGATAGAAAATACCTGTGTTTTCGACCTTGGTCTCAACACAACTGATATTTGTCAGATCCCAGCCATCCGGCACAATTTCGGTGCTGGTGTAAAGCGCGTTCGGTTCCACTTCCGTGTAGCCTACAGCCGGAATGGACTCACCATCCCCGATGAAGCCGTTCAGATAACCGTTGAACTCAAAGGTCTGCGGATCGGCATCAGGAACAGTTTCCTTGTGCAGGCGGATGTAACCCTGGCGCGTATTGGTGAAGTAGCAGGATACGGTTTCACCGTTATCGATGCTGACAATCACTTCGCCGGTATTGACATTAACCTCTGTCAAGTTTCCGTCGATGCTGGTTTCATCAATACAGAAGAGATCGGTCAGTTTCCAGCCCGCGGGGATAGTCTCGCTAAAGCTGTAGAAGCCCGGCTCCAGACCGTTGAACTGAGCATCTCCATCCGTGGTGTATGCATCTTCAACAGTGGTGACGATATCAAACGGCGCAAGGTCGTTGGTATCGTAATCGAAGGTACCGACATCACCGATGGTCTGCTTGTAGACGATCAGGTTACCCGGTGCCGCCAGCTTGGTGTTAACGAAGGTACACTCGACGGTTTCACCCGGATCGAGCTCGATGGTTGCCAACCTGATACTCGGGTCGGTATCCACGCTGCTGTTGGCTGTTGGGTCGTCACAGAACACGTCCGTGAAGCCCCAGAGCAACGGCGGTACAGCTTCGGTCACATCGTAGGTTCCCGGGAAGAGGTTTTCGAAAGTGTTCGATTCCTCAGCACCGGAAAGAGCATCGCTGAAGCTCCAAGACTGAGCCGCCAACAGCGTATCGAAATCACCGACGGAGCTGTCGAAAGCGAAGCTGCCGCTGAGATCAAGCGCATTGTTGCCCTCAACCCGCTTGGTGATAATGATGGTGGCCAGTTTCGTGTTCTCGAAAGTACACAGGAACTGGTAGTTGGCATCTTCAGGCAGGTTTACCTCAAAGCCACAGGTACCGGCCTCAAGATTGACACTCTCACCGAGGATGTCGGTCAGCTGCCAGCCAGCCTTTTCGGTTTCAGTCACTTCGTATACGCCTTCGAACAGGTCAGCGACGAACACCGCGTCACCATTCGAATCGGATACTGCGGTTACTCCATTCACCGGCAGTCCCGGGCCTTTGAGAGTGAACTCAAAGCCAGACGGGTCATGGCCTGCAGGCACAGTGACCTTAATTACCTTGGCAGATGCAGGTACCGCTACGTTCTGGAAGTAGACATCGCCACCACAGTCCGGGAGGACAATGGTTTTGTACTCTGTATCCGGATCAAGCAGGAAGCCACCGCTACCACCGACCTCGATGACACTGTATTCGACGCCCGGATCCAGCCCTTCCACTGTGGCAGAACCGCTGGTTTCACCAGCCTCGATAGTAATGGCCACGTCGTCACCGCCTGAAACGATTCCTCCCGGTCCATAAACATCGAAGTAGAAGGTGGCAGATTCAACCCCATCGAGAATATCCTTATCGATCGATTTATGGATGGTCAGATCAACCGTCGGTACATCGGAGAACAGGATCGCCGCGTTTTTGCTGATCTCGAGTACACCTGATACCAGAGTAGCCACATCAGGCAACTGGCCATTGGTGTTACGCGGTTCATCCAGATGGATGGTCTTATCGAACTCGACGTAACCATCACCGCTCTGTTCACTGGACACCCAGGTCACCGCTGCTGTGGTTACATCACCCAGCACATAACCACCCTGGAAGCTGCCATCGCCATCAACTCCATCCACAGAGAAGCTGTAGCCGGTACCGGTGATCGGTCCTTCAACGTCGGTAATAACCGCAGTTTCGTTGTTGGATGTGCCGCTCGGCTGAACGTCGGTGGATGCGGTCGCATCGGTGTCGCCCGGTACGATATCGCCACCCACCTTGTAGGTAGCAACTGCGTAGTCGTTCAAACCGCTGACATTGGCCGGCGCATTGAACTGATGGGTCAACAACAGCGTTGTAGATCCAGCCGGTACCAAAACGTCAATGGCACTAGCGGTATCCAATGCCACCTCTCCGGCACCTATATCACCATAGATCGTATCGTCAACGCTGACGTGTACATCCAGGTGCGCCGGGTTATGAGCATAGATATTGGTGACGACAGTGACCATCCCCGGGGCTCCGGGCAGGCGTTGCCATTCGATACGAATGGTGGAAGTTTCCGTCATCGGATCATCGCGCAGACAGCTATCACCAAACTCCAGTGTGCTCGGGTTTGCTGTCTTGGTCAGGTTCCAGGTGAAGTTAGTATCCTGCTGCGCGCTCATATCCTTGCTCAGTTCCTGCGGCAGGATGTCCGCTACGGGCAGCTGAATACGCTTCTGACCAATGTTTGAGTTATCACCGTCTTCGTTCCAGAGGTTAGACTGAAGCGAAGAACCGCTAAACTCGCTGGCTCCAAGGGATAAACGCTGTGCGTAGTCATACACGCAGGTTTCCCCGGCTACCATCGTCGCCGTAATCTGGCGATAGATAGTTTGGAAAGCACCACCGGCACCACCACCTTCCGCCGTGATCATCACGGGGCTGGAGAGAACCGCGGCACAGCTACCATCAGATAGACTCGGATTGAGTGTCAGCGCTGTGATGTCATCCCAACCGATAGTACTGGCACCGTTAGGCTTGTAGTCCCCTGATACCAGGAAGTCGAAGGTCTGGTTTGCACCGCCATTGTGTAAAGTTACGCGGTGGGGTACATAGTCCAGTTCGTTCCATAATTTACCCAGGTTACCTGTCGTATATCCCTCATCGGTACAGGTATAAGTTGTTTGATCATACGTAGCGCCGGTTTCCAGTCGGCACCCCTCTAGGGTAAAACCTATTTGCACGGGATAGGTCGCGTGGGCCTGCATAGACAAAGCCATCAGTAACGCGAATAACAGTGATGGCAAAAGTGTAACTGCTCGCCACGGTACGCATCCCTCGTGATTATTGGACCACATGGCCCTCCTCCTCTGGCTGTATCCTTATTCTTATGATTCAGCCAATCGTTAGGTTGCCCCCGTCTACGCTTGGTGACCGATGGCGCGGCTTTGGCTCGCGGATCTCCTGTATTCCATCGGTAGCCAGGTGGGGCCTTGGCATTAACTCCGGTGAGTCTCGTCTCCCCTTGACCCACCGCTGGCCCCACACGCAAACGGCGGCGGATATTGCATATCAGACACGACCTTCCGGGATTTCCGGCTGTAAACATTGAAGGGTCTGCTGCTATGCATGCACCAAAGCCGTTTTGTGCCCTAATTAATTCAAAGAGCATGCCTAAACCGTATGTATATGTTTTATAAGGAGTTCTAAGATTTAAGCCGGGGCAGGAAGAGCAAAACTGTAATATTCGCGGGGTGAGACCTGAGGAGAAAGTTTTTAAGATTTTGATTTTTAAGGATTTCTAGGCCAATCTCTCGCTGTAACGCTTAGTTTACGACTATCCACCCTTGTTTCAGGGTTACAAAAGAACTCGTGTTATCAAGGACTTGGAGAGTCAGGGATTAAAAGCAGAACAGCCGGGCTAAAAGAGAAACAGGCCCGGCTGTAAGTATTGCGGAATTACTTGGAGTCCAGCGTGCGAGGCTGGAGGTTTAAACCACTCAGCTTGTTTCTGTATTCGCGAGTTACCTCCCTTGCGTCCGCCGTGTCGGTTACCGCGGTAGGGGTAATCATCACCACCAGTTCAGTTCTATTTACACTGGTTCCACGACTGCCAAACGCCCAACCGACCACTGGCATATGACGCAGGTACGGCACGCCCTCGCTTCCCCTCGTCTTGTTCTCCTTAATCAGCCCTCCGAGCACCAGCGTCTCTCCACTTTGAACAGCCACGCTGGTGTCGATACGACGCTGAATAATTGTTGGCGAATCAATATCGGAACTGGTGGTCTCTTCGGCCACATCATTCACCTCCTGGGTAATATCGAGCACCACCATGCCTCCGGCGTTTACACGCGGCGTGACCTCAAGTAACACCCCGGTATCGCGGTACTGGATCGTACTGGTGGTGTTGAGGTCGTCGCTGGAAGTGTTGGTCGTTGATGAGGTTCGGATCGGTACCTGGTCGCCCACGCGAATCTCCGCCGTATGATTGTCGAGCACCATAAGAGAGGGGGAAGATACGACATTCAGGCGCGAGTCGGTGGCCAGAAGCCTTAGCAGTGCGCGGGTTTGGCCCGCCTTAAATACCTCAAATGTGGCACTGGAAACGGCATCGGCGGCGCTCTGAAGCGGGCTACTGCCTATTGTGCCTATCCCCTTGGTCGAATTGCCAAGGTGACTTTTGAAGAACCAGTTAAGCCCGTATTGCAGCTCGTCCTGTAACGAAACCTCGACAATGGTGGCTTCAACCAGGACCTGCAGCGGCAGCACATCCAGCTTCTGGATCGCCCTGTACACCTTGTCGTAGTCCGTCGGCGACGCCATGATCAGCAGAGCGTTGTTTTCGACATCCGCAATAATATCAACGTCCCCGACGTCCAGATTAGCCGGACCTGAGCGACTGGCTTCCGTCCGGGTCACTGGCCCCTGATCGGCTACATCACCCGTTTGATCCTGCGGTGCGGCAGCGGAAGGAGCGCTCGCTTCCGTTTCCTGGCGATTACGGCGCTGGTTCTCAAACAGTCCGGCCAGCATCTCGGCCAGGCTTTCAGCACGGCCGTTCTGCACATAGTAGACATACATTCCCAGTCCCTGCGCACCCTCGGTTCGATCAAGGCGCCGGATCCAGGCTCTGGCATCGGTCAGGTACTTTTTCTGCGGCGTAATCACCAGCAAGGCATTCAAGCGCTCAATTGGCAGAAATCGTACCACCCCCGCTAAAGGCCCCTCAGCCGCATCACCGAAGATCACTTCCAATTCGCTGATCAGCAGTTCCGGATCCACTGACTGTAAACGGAAAAGCCCGACGGACATGCCCTGAAGCTGATCGACATCGAAAACTTTGATGGTTTCTTTAAGGTTGATCAGCTCTGCCTGACTGCCCGCCAATGTGATCAGGTTACGCCGCTCGTCTGCCTCCATCAGCCCCTGTTGTGGCTTCATCGGTTCGAGAATTTTCGCCATTTCCTGAGCGCCTATGTAACGCAGAGGAACCACCAGCATCTGATAACCTCGATCAGCGCTTAGATTGGCCTTCAAACTGACAGTACCGCCATTGATACTGTCGATCGGTACGACTTCGTAAAAATCCCCCTGATCCACCAACGCGGCGCTGTTCACCTGTAACAATTTTTCCAGCGTCGGTATTAGTGCGTCCCTTGAGATCGGCCGGGTGGTTTGCATATTAGCGGTTCCACGCACCCGGTCATCAAGGATGTAATTGACCTGCAGGATATCGCCAAGAATTGTCTTCACAATCTCGCCGATCTCGGCACCCTGAAAGTTGAAGGTGATATCCCCCTCAACCAACGCCGGTAGCTCGGGCTTTTCCAGATCTAGAAAAACACCGTTACCGCTATAAACCTCGACCTCATCCGTCACTGGCTGGATAGTCGCTATCTCTTCACCGGCAAAGCTGTTTTCGTCACTGCCCTGGCGCAGACGTCGCTGGCGTGCCAGCGTTTCGCCGATAGGTTCAACCGCCTGGGAGGATTCCTCCATTGGCCGCAGGCTGTCCAAAGCATTCGGGTTGGGGGCAATCTGCGATGAGCAGGCCACCATTGCCCATATACACATCGCAAGCCAGGGGATTCTTATTTGCTTATTCATTTTGCTGATCCCTCGTTGTCTGAATTCGCAGTTGCAGTCGATCTATGGCCTCCCTGGCTCGCTCCTCCAACGGCTGTGCATCACCGTTATCGAACCCCTCACCTGCTGCACTGGCCGGATTATCCAGCGCACGGGTATCACGTGGTTCTCTCAGGTTTAATCTCACCTCTTCCTCACCGGATTTCATCACCACCGTATCCGGTGTGATCGCATCTAACTGCCAGGTGGAGTCCAGAGGCATTCCGGTACTCAGTATCCGATGTTTGTCACCCTTGCGTTCCTGCAGCATGGCGTGATCCTCACCGCCTACCATGATGATGCCTGTGAGTCGCCAGTTGTCCCTGAGCTCGCGGGCCGAGACAGCTTCCCCCTCATCAACCATCCGCTCGGGCCGGCGGGTTTCCGAGAAGAGGGGCCTTTCCAACGTCTCGTCAAAACTTGCCCTTGGTGGCAGTTCCGGCAATTGCAGGTTTTCGCTGGTCTCATCGGCGAGCGTCATCGAGTTCCACGCCAGAATGAAAGCAGCGAGAAAGAAAGGGCATTGCTGCATAGGTTTGCAGTTCATTGAGCACGCTCCTGACCGGTATAACCGATCAAGTCAAAACGGATATCCAGCGCGGGTAACTGCCTTTGTGCATTCGTTCTCTGAGTGGAAGGCTGCCGCCTTGGGTTAGCCAGAATGCGCAGATTATCGACAAACAGCACCGGCCGGCCGGACTCCAGCGTATAGAGCAGGCCCACTAGATCAACCAATTCGCCGCGCAGGTGTACCTGAATTGCAACCGGTTCCAGAGGCGATTCCTCATCCCGATCGATGATCTGTGTGCTGATAACCTGGCCACCGTTAGCGCTGACCTGGCGGTGCAAAAGCTGCTGCAAACCAGCTGCCGAGAGTGCGGGGGTCGTCTCGTTAAGATACCAATCGGTTGCAGGTCTTGCGGCCTTCAAATGAGCCAGCCGCTCGCGGCTGCTTTCCAGTCCGCTAACCGCCCTCTCATAGACGGCCAGCCGATTTTCCAGCGCATCAATCTGACTTCCGTAGTCCCTCCAGCTTGTCCACAAAGGGACGAGCAGGACCCGGATAAGGATCAGCAATACAAGGATCAGTAATCCAATCGCCAGAGCCCGACTTTGCCTGGCACTTAAACCGCTCATGATCCCCCCTCCCCAACCACTAGTGCAGTCAGGCTAAAGCGCTCCTTTTCCGAGCGCGGGTTGATCGTCACCGGTGAGGTAAAACTTACCTGGGTAAACACCGGAGCCTGTTCAAGCAAGCCAATTAACTGGGAGGTATTACCAGACTCACCTTGGATGCGTAGCTCATTACCCTGAAGTTCGAAGCGGCTGATCCAGGTATCGTCAGGGATCAAGCGTGTTAACTCGTCCAGAATTACCAAGCTGGCAGGCAGTACTGATTTACGCTCAAAGATATACTGACTGCCTGCTTCCAGGGCCTCCAGCTCCGTGCGCACGTTCATTGCCTGCTCAGCCGACGCCTGTCTTGGACCAATCTCCTGCTGCAAGCTGACCAATCGCTGCTCCCGCTGATAGAAAAGCAGTGCCAGCAGCACCGATACAACCAGAACAGTCAACACGGGCCGGCTTGTCAGTACCCTGCGCCCCGGAGATTCAACCGCAGCGGCTTCCGGTAACAGATTTAACGTGCGCCAGTTCTGATGATCGTTAGCCGCCGATACCGCCAGCATCGCCACCGGTTCCAGGCCGCATTCTGAAAGTACCGAGACAATCTGGGAACGAACGGCATCAGGCAGGACGAAAAGCTCCACCTCGATACGTTGCGTCTCGCGGTTTTTTGCCAACACTCTGTAACCGTAACTGGCCTGTCCCTGGCTGAAGGGAGTATGTCTGTCCAGCTCGAATCCCAGTACCGCCTGCAGCCTTTCAGACGCTGCGATTGGCAGAGAGATCCGCTTGATGAGAAGTAGCTGATCGTCCAGCGTCACCCAAATATTGCCCTTACCCGCATGCAGAGTTCGCCAGGTCGCCAGCATTGGGTCAGTAGTCGCTTTCACCCAAGGTATTTCGTGCCCGTCGGGCAACTTAAACGCGCCTGCTGAAACATGCAGTAATTTGGGCGCGCGCTCACTCCTCGCTCGCCAACGCGGGGGGACAAGTTCTAATAACTCGCCGCTCCACCACTCCCAGAAACGCGACAAACGAACAAACAACGCCTGTTTCCAATGGCCAACCTGTTTGATGGAGTCACTGTTCATAGCGATTCTCCCGGTTAAGCAATTGAGCAATTTCAAGTTCAAGCAGGGTATCAACAGGTTCCATTTTCGGACTCTGACCACCCCGCGTAATTAGCACCACACGTTTGAGATCCGTTGTCGGTGAAATGACTGCCCGGGTTATCGAGGTATAAAAACGTCCAGTCTGGGCAACACTGACATAAGGGTCCGCATTAAACGGTAGCTCTGGCAGATCGAGCTCGTTGTCCCAGGCCAGGCGCCGATTATCGATATACGCACGGACGACGCTTTCGCTGGCGTTGGGCAGTGTCATCAATACCTCAAAAGACGCCACCTGCGGGTTAATCGTCTGACTTCGCGTCATCACTGTCAGGTTAGGGCTCACCTGCTGGTAGATCGAAAGATCCATGCCCAGTACCTGAAGCAACTCAACCACGCGGTTAAAGGGCGCGTTGGCCGGACCGCGCTCCCGGCCGGCTGCGAGATAGTCGGCTTCCTCGGCACCGTTCAAGCGCACCAGATCATCGGCATCGCGCCAGTCTTCTATAGCGGCAACCAGAGCCGCCCGTTGACCGTTGTCAACAATCGCCGGTTCGAGCAACGCGTCAAGCAGCTCCGATGGAGCCGCATTAAGATCAAGCTTTCCGCTTTCGTCATACAGTGCAACGCTGAGAGCCGCCTTCCCCAGCAACAACTGGTGTTCCGACCCATCCGCCAGCCAACCCCGCCCCTGTTGCAGATTCCAAACAACCCAGTTCAACCCTCCATCGGCAGCCTGCGCCGCTTGTACCCCCTGCTCCGTATTCTGCGTTTGACGCGCAAACCCACGGCCCGACAGCGAAAGATTCGTCGCAATCAGGCTTAACAACAGCAACACCCAAAGCACGGTCACCAGCACAACGCCCTGATCTGCGACGAGCTGCTGAGGGCTGAGCTGACTAGTCTGTACGTAGGCCATGACTGAACTCCTGCAACAGGACACTCATACCATTCCAACCCGCCAACTCCGCACTACCGGTTCCTTGGCTGGGGTCAGCTCCGGATTGCTTCAGACTCACCTCGATCATCGTCGGTAGTTGCGCCTCCTCCAGCCAAATGCCACGCTCCTCTTCAAGTTGACGGCTATCGTAAGAAACGTACGAAAACTCCAATTCAGCCTCACCGGTAATGCCCAAGAGATACTCCCTGGGGGGGCTTAGCTCATTCCCCTCTGCATCAATGCGCAGCGACGCATCAAAGAGTTCAGCCCAATCAATCCCTTGTCGCTCCTGAAAACCTGAGGTTTCAAGCATCAGCGCACGTGGTCTATCCGCTGTAGCTTCACTGACCCGCAGCCGATACCAGAGCAGGCTGGAGTCGCCGCTGCCCAAGTTGGATGGCGCAACAAAAATCAGCTGATCCCGCTCGCCCCTGAATGCAACCTGGACCTGTCCATTTCGATCCCGTACACGTGCATCTCGCGCCTGTGAGATCAAACGACGCAAAAACTGCTGCAGCTGATATTGCTCCGCTATCTGTTGCTGCCGGGTATCCGCCACCTCCCAACTGCGTGCACCTATTCGCAGACTGGTAAAAAGCAGCAACATCACCAACGCGGTGAGCACCAGCGCCATAAGCAACTCGATCAGCGTAAACCCTCTTTCAGTGATACCACTCATAACGTCCTTACCAGTCGAAGCGTATTCAGGGTCAGACTTTGTTTCTGCCCCCAATAAACGCTTAACTCAATCTCATATGGCTGTATCGATATATCTCCTCGCACCTGACTTTGCTCCGGGAACTCGTAGCGGCTTACCCTCAGTTGCCACTCAAAACGCTCGTCATCAAAACGGCCGTTTTCCAACCCCAAACGCAGATGGGGGCTGGCAAGCACCCTATCCAGCTGCGACTGAGCCAGCATCAACGCCTGCTGGCGCGTGGCTGCACGCTGTGTCGTGTCCAGCGCCTGAGAGTTCAGCCTCAGCATCACACCCAGCAGGGCAGCCATAATCACAAAGGCGACAAGTACTTCCAGCAGCGTAAATCCCCCTTGCCTGTCCGTTTTAGCTGCTGTGAACACTAACCCTCCCCGTGAGAGCGTCGATCTCAATCCGGTAAGCGCCCCCACTTTCACCAATGATGTGTAACCAACCGCCGCTACTGCTCCCGTCGGGAAAAAACAGCAACAGGTTTCGGTCCCCAGCAACGCCTGTGTTAAACAGCGGTGAGTTCTTTCTATCAAGCGAAACGTTGACACCATCAGGCCACCTGATAGACGTTTTGTTCGAGGTCCGATAGGTCTGTAGCTCACCATCCACCGCCACTGCACCCACCCTGCTTTGACTGACAGCCTCGCTTCGAATCTCTCTAAGTAGAGCCGCGCTCTGCCGCGCAAAAGCCTTCAGTTCGCTGCCTGGCAGCACTTTGGCAATATTGGGCGTAACCAGAGTCAGCATCAGAGATGCGATAACCAGCACGACCAGCAGCTCCAACAGAGTCATACCGGTCGCGTAAGCTCTATTGCCAGTTCGATACATCGCTGTTCTCATCGTCGCCACCTTCCCGGCCATCTGCACCCAGGGTGTAGAGGTCATAGACGCCGTGCTCTCCCGGTGAGCGATAGAGATAGTCGTTACCCCAGGGATCCTGGCGCACTACCTTCTTGGTCAGGTAAGGGCCATTCCAGTTGCTCACACCAGAGGGCTCGCTGATAAGCGACTCCAACCCCTGCTGGGTAGTCGGGTAATTTCCAACCTCCAACCGATACAGATCCAGCGCTGCGCCCAATTCCTGAATCTGAAGCGCCGCGGTCTGGGTCTTGGAACTGCCCACGTGACGCAGCACCTGCGGGCCAACAAGACTGGCGAGCAGGCCGAGAATCACGAGCACCACCAATAGCTCAAGCAGGGTGAAGCCGGCGACGGTCCGTTTGGCACGCTGTGTTCTGTTCATTATTCCTTTCTCCTTATTCCGGCCTCAGAGCGGCAGTTCATTGATCGACATGATCGCCACCAGAATCGACATGATGATCCCGGCGATCAGCATGCCCAGGCCCACAATCAGCAGCGGCTCAAGGATGGTGAGCATGCGCTGGATATTCAGCCCCACTTCTCGGTCGTAAAGCTCAGCAACCTTCATCAGCATCTCGTCCAGTTGCCCGGTCTCCTCACCCACCTGGATCATCTGGATCGCCAAGGGCGGAAACTCACCGGTGGCGTGCAGCGGCTCGCCGAGTCGGCGACCTTCTCGGACACCATCACTCACCTGGGCCACAACGGAGGCGATATGCTGGTTCACCAGGGTGCCGCGGGCGATCTGCAAGGCATTCACCATCGGCACGCCACCGCGAAGCAGCGTGCCAAGGCTGCGGCTGAAACGCGCCGTTTCGATGCGCTGAATCAGCCCGCCCGCCAGCGGCAGACGCAGCAGCAGCCGATCCCAACGCACACGCACTTCGGCCTGCTTCAGGCGCTGACGGAAAATCAGGCCCGCCACTACTAATGCGATCAGCAGCCAGGGGCCAAAGATGCGCACAAAATCGGCCACCGCCATCACCACGCGGGTGGCCAACGGCAGGGCTTCGCCCATATCGGAGAAGAGCTGTTCAAACTGGGGAATAACGTAGGTGAGGATCACTACCAGCGAGAGGATGGCGACAAACAGAAGAATCATCGGATAGAGCAGCGCCGAGAGCACTTTTTCCCGCAGCGCCCGGTTACGTTCCAGGTAGAACGCCATATCCTGCAGCCCTTCGGCCAGATTACCGGCAGTTTCGGCGGCGTGAATCATGCTGACGTAGAACGGCGAAAACAGGCCGCCCTGTTCTTTTAATGCCCGTGAAAGAGGGCGGCCGCGCTGTACCTCATCCTCGACATGCTTGAGCAGTTGCTGCTGCTCCTTGTCTTCGCTGACGCGGGACATGATCTGCAGGGCGCGATCCAGCGAGAGACCTGCGCGCATCAGCTCCGCCAGGTCCTGGGTGAACTGCTGCACCCGCTGACGCTTGTTCTGGCCGCCCATTTCCAGCTTGAGGAAAGCCGCCAGATCGGAACTGGCGCCCGCGGGCTCCACCAGCAGCGGAATCAGGCCCTTTGCCTGAAGCTGGCGTACCACTCCCTGACTGTCTCGCGCTTCTAATTCCCCTTTTAGTTCCTCCCCTCCCTGGGTCACTGCACGGTAGAGAAACTGGGGCATGAGGCATCACTCCTGAGTCACCCGAATGACTTCTTCGAGGTTAGTGAGGCCCTGCAGCGCCTTGGCACAACCATCTTCATACATGGTGCGCATGCCACTGGCGCGGGCGGCGGCATGGATACGGCCGGAGTCGGCGTGATCCAGCGCCAGGCGGCGGATTTCGTCGTTCATCAGCAGGAGTTCATGGATTACCAGACGGCCAAAGAAACCGCTGCCCTGGCAGGCATCACAGCCGTGAGCCCGCCACAATTGCAGCGGCTTACCCTCTGCAAAGCGCTCCAGACCGGTTTCCCGTACCAGCTCCGGTAAAGGTGTATAGGGTTCGCGGCAATGAGGACAGAGCACACGCACCAGCCGCTGAGCCAGTACCGCATTCAGTGTTGAGGTCAGCAGATAATCCTCTACCCCCATCTCCAGCATACGGGTGATGCTGGATGCGGCATCGTTGGTATGCAGGGTAGAAAGCACCAGGTGCCCGGTCAGCGCCGACTGAATACTGATGCGTGCCGTTTCCAGGTCTCGCATCTCACCCACCATGATCACATCCGGGTCCTGCCGCACGATGGAACGCAGTGCATTGGCAAAGCTGAGGCCGATGGAGGATTTCACCTGGATCTGGTTGATCCCCGCCAGCTGATATTCCACCGGATCTTCCACGGTGATCAGTTTACGTTGCGGGGTGTTAAGTTGATGAAGCGCGGTGTACAGGGTCGTGGTTTTACCGCTACCGGTCGGCCCTGTAACCAGAATCATGCCGTTGGGGATCGCCAGCAGTTCATCGAGCTGGGCACGGCAGGCATCGGTAAAACCCAGCGACTGGAAATCGAACGAGATGCTTTCCCGGTTCAAAAGCCTGAGCACCACGCTCTCGCCATGCATGGTGGGGACGGTGGAAACACGGATGTCGAGGTCCTTGCCCTGAACCCTTAGCTCGATACGACCATCCTGCGGCAGGCGGCGCTCGGCGATATTCAGCCGCGCCATGATCTTCAAACGTGAAATCACCGCCGGCGAGAGCTGCACCGGGGGCGCTTCACCCTCCTGCAGTACGCCATCAACGCGATAACGCACCTTAAGCTGATTCTCGAACGGCTCGATATGGATATCGGAGGCGCGCGCCTCGACCGCGCGCTGGATAATCAGGTTAACGAGACGGATCACCGGGGCGCCGCTGGCCATATCCAGCAGCTCTTCGACGCTCTCTTCCTGCTCTTCGCCCGGGCTTACATCGGCGAGGATATCGCCCATCTGGCTTTGGCCTTCGCCGTAGTAGCGATCAAGCACGGAGAGAATATCTGAGGCTGCGGCCACTTTTACCGCTACCGGCATGCCCCAGGCCATCTGCACAGCCTGGCGGGCATAGCCGTCTGCCGGGTAGGCCATGGCCAGTTGCAGTTGGCCCTCATGCTCGGCCAGGGGGAGTAAACAGTATTCACGCAGAAAGCGAACAGAGACGCGGTCATCCAGATCCAGCGGGGATTGCAGCTCTTCAAGCGTCAGAAGCGAAGTTTCAAAAAGCTCTGCCAGGGCAGCGGCCAGGTTTTTTTCCGACACCAGTCCGAGCCGCACCAGTAATTGCGATAGCTGACCTGACGCGCCCGCGCCGGTTTGCATCTGGTGTACCCGTCCCAAGTCAGCTTCGCTAAGGAGGCCTCGATTAATTAATAGTCTGGCGAGTTCCTCCTCCTGCGGATCCGGCTGGGCGG
This sequence comes from Marinobacterium lutimaris, assembly GCF_900108065.1. GTDB lineage: Bacteria > Pseudomonadota > Gammaproteobacteria > Pseudomonadales > Balneatricaceae > Marinobacterium_D > Marinobacterium_D lutimaris. Next base: position 1,380,588 of record NZ_FNVQ01000001.1, read on the forward strand.
GAAAAATATCATTCATCGCCACCCTTCTTGCCCGTGATTACGGGCTCCGTCTCCAATCGTCCTGCGGTTGTCAGGCTGACGTTACACCCTGTTGCACTAGTGTTTCTGTCGGCTGACATTCATAAGCAGGTAACCACAACTATAGCCACGAACCCTGCCCCTGAACGGCGCTCTGGTTGAAATTTTGTGCGTATAGATCCCTGTGACATGCGTGAAAATACAGACCGATTTCCGTGACAGAGTCGGCGTTATCTGCGTGGAGAATAGATCGATCAGGGCAGGAGGCACTCCAGCTAACCAACAAGTCGGTCCGCTGGAATGCCCGTGGAAGTGTCGCTCAGGACGCCTCTTTGATGCGCGAAACCGCCCGCTCGGCGGCATCATAAAACGGAGAGAGGATCATCGTCGCACCGGCCTGTTTAAGCGACTCGCGATCCTTGAGACGCTGAGTCGAGATCACGATCCCGCCGCTATACTGCTGATCCTTCAGGCCTTCGATCAGGCAAAGACGCGGATCCTGATGGGTGACGCCGATATCATGCTGCGGCATCGCCGACACCACCCATTTCACGCCGGTCAGCGGCAGGTGGCCTACAAAAGCGGGATCACAGGCGTCACCATAGATGGCATCGTTGCCCTCCTCCTTCCAGAGCCTCACCTCGTCCGGATTAAAGTCCACCGCCAGAATGGTGTAACCCTCCTGCTTCAGATAGTGGGCGATCGCCTTACCGTAGCGGCCAAGGCCAAACAGAATCACATCATGGCCATCGCTGGCTTTTGTCTCCAGTTCCAGCTCCTGCTCGCGAAACGGTTCCTTGCGCTCGAAGATACCCAGCAGTGGTTCAAGCTTTCCGTACAGTCCATGAGAGTACGTAATCATGTAAACCGACAGCGAGATGGTGATCAGACCCACCAGGGTTACAAGCCCCAGTGACTCCGGCGATACGTGCCCGATCGACAGCCCCATGGCCATGAAGATCAGCGAGAACTCGCTGATCTGCGCCACCGTCAGTCCCGCCATAAAGCTGGTGCGTTTGCGATAGCCCATAAATCCCATGATCACCATTACAATCAGCGGATTACCGATCAGTACGAACAGTGACATGATGATTGCCGGCGCAATCTGCGCCCCAAGCAGACCCAGGTCCAGCTCGGAACCGAGCGCGATAAAGAAGAACAGCAGCAGGAAATCACGCAGCGACGAAAGCCTGGCCACAATCGCCTCCCGGAACGGCGTCGAAGCCAGCGAGATACCCGCCAGCAGACCACCCAGTTCCTTGCTGAAGCCCAGTTGACTGCCGATCGCCGCGAGCAGCGCGGCCCAACCGATGGCAAAGGTGATCAGCAGTTCCTGCGAATGGGCAATGCGCCCCACCAGTGGATTCGCCAGGTAACGGATAAACAGCAGCACCGCACCCAGCATCAGCAGTCCGTAAACGACGACCGTGCCCACATGCACAAGCACCGAGCCATCATCGCCACCCTGAGAGCCTACTCCCAGCGCGGACAGCACCATCATGGCGAACACTACGACCAGGTCCTGAACGATCAGGAAGCCGATCGCGATGCGTCCGTGCAGGGAATCCACCTCGCGCTTATCCGAGAGCAGTTTGATAACGATGATGGTGCTTGAGAAGGTCAGCGCGACCGCAACGTAGAGCGAAGTAACGGCATCAAGTCCCAGCGCCAGCCCCAGCATAAAGCCGATCACCGAGGTAAAGGTCACCTGCCCCAACCCCGTGGCGAGCGCCACCGGGCCCAGGGTGCGGATCAGTTTCAGATCCAGCTTGAGGCCCACCAGGAACAGCAGCACCGCGATTCCCAGATCCGCCAGCAGCTGAATACTGTCGTGGGAGCGCACGATGCCGAGCGCAGAGGGCCCGGTGAGTACACCCACGGCAATAAAACTTACGATCATGGGCTGGCGCAACAGTAGCCCAACAAAACCCACGGCCGCCGCCAGCGCGATCAAAGCCGTGAGTTCATAAAACGGCGAACTATGTACCCAAGTGGTTATCAGCTCTAACATCCCTGCTCCATTTCCCTATCTCCCTATCTCCCGGCGACGAACAGCCCCGTTTGTGGCGTCTCGGTCACTCATACTTTACCGGTGAGGCGAAGCCCTGGGGCTTCAGTGCCATCAGTGAGCAGCTCAGTTTCTGGACGATATTTTCGGCGGTATTGCCGATGAGGAAGCCGGGAATACCGGTGCGGGCCACGGTGCCCATGACAAGCAGGTCGATCTGGTTGTGATTGACGAAATCGGGCAGAAGATCACCGGCTTTTCCACGCAGATGGTGAATTTTATGCGCGCCTTTGATACCGGATTGCTCGATCAGGTTGCTCAGTTTGTCACGGTGTTCATTCTTGGCATGAATCACCGTTTGCGTCAGCTCCGCATCCGGCACGTTGAACCAGACATTGTGGCGTAGATAGTCCTCAAGCATGTAATCCCAGCAGGAGACGATGTGCAGCTCTGCGCTGAAACTCTCCATCAATGAATGGGACAGCTGCAACATCCGTCGGGAAAGCTGCTCGGCGGCTACCTCTTCGCTCTGAGGGTCGATCGCCACCGCGACCCGGACCGGACCTTCCTGTTTCCGGATCGGTCGACATAACCAGACCGGCACCGGGCATTTGCCCAGCAAGTCCATATCGATCGCCTTGAAACCGCCCTGCGTATCCCGGGACTCCGCCTCCTTGATCACCAGATCGTGAGCATCCCGCATCACGTGCTGAATGATCTGTATCGACGGCAGGTTGTCACTGAGAATCTCGAAGGTGATCGAGAGTTGATTCGGGTCCAGGGAGAAATGGTCTTCGGTCTTGCGGATCGAGTCATTAACCTGCTCCAGCAGGGACTCTTCATATTTACGTTTATATTCGGGAAAGTCGTTGGGGAACTCGGGGCAGACAACAAGAATCTTCAGCGATGCGTGGTTTCTCTGGGAGAGGCTGAGCGCCTGTTTCAGCGCGTCGGACTCATCGGCGGTACCATGAGCGATATATAAAAGGCTTTGAAATTCACGCATCCCACACTCTCCCTGTTGTTATCTGAGCGAACTTTCATGAGTAATCGTTCATAAAACATCATCATGAGCGAAGCTGCGCCCAAAGGTAGATAAGTTACAAACCTGACTCCAGCATGCTTTTTTAACTTCGCGGGTGTACTGACCCAGGTCACTCGGACCGCCGAATTCAGCAACTGCCAGGCATTCGTTTGGACCCTGTGACCTGCGGATGATTCAACCCAAACTGTCAGAAGTGTTGGCTTTTCGGTGGGCGTTCCGGATGGTCGGGGCGCTGATACTCCTGTAGCTGCCAGCCCTTTTCGTCGCGACTGAAACGGCCCTGCTCTACCGGATGGAAGCCACCCTGTTTCTTATCCAGGTCCCAGCGCTGTACCTGTACCAGGTGATCCTCCGGCAGGTCGATCAGGTTAAAGGAGTTGGGCGCACCCAGGCGTGTACGTGAAGACATGCAGGTGCCTGCAAGCAGCATCAGCATACGGGGAAAGATGCGGGGATAACGATGTTCCGAGGTACGCATCAGTGTGTCGTGGATATGTCCGCCCAGCACCAGATCGATTCCATACTCGCTCAACACCTCGACCGCGCGGCGATGACCCCGAGTCAGGTTGTAGCGGTCCTGCATACGGCGGCAATCCAGCGGATGATGCAGCACGGCGATCCTCAGGCGCGCCGGAGTGCGGATATATTCCGCCAGCTGTTCACGCAGGAAGCGCGAGTCGATCTCGCCGTTGATATGGCGCCAGCGCGGCGCCGAGTTCAGCGCGATCACCTGGACGCCGTCCTTCTCGACGGTAAACGGTGGCAGGCGGCCAAAGGTCTTCTCAAACAGGCCATAGGGATCGAACAACCGGCGGGCAAGGTTAAACAAAGATATATCGTGGTTGCCCGGTACCGCCACCAGCGGCACATTTGGCATCCGCTCGACAAACTCGCCCGCCAGCTCGAACTCACGCTCCTTGGAGCGCTGGGTAATATCGCCCGACAGAATGATCAGATCAGGCGCCAGCTCGTGTACCTGCTGCTCCATCTGCTGGCGCACCGCGTCGGGAATGGTACCGAAGTGAGGGTCGGAAAGATGGAGAATACGCATCAATTACCTTCCTTTGTATGGCTAACGTCGGTCTCGGGAACCACGACGTTCAATACGCCGCGATCTATCTTGAAGTCCAGCGGGCCGCGCATGCGGATGCGCTCGCCATCCAGCACCACCGACACCTTGCGTCGATCCGGCCCGATCACCAGGCGGTCGGCACAGAAACGCTCCAGGCTCTGCTCGTCCCGCAGACGCTTGACCAGCCCCCTCAGGGTCAGCCGGTAGAGCGCCCAGTGGCTCACTTCGCGCATCACTACCACGCCCATCTGCCGTCGTGCGGCACACTTCTCCACATCCAGGTCGACACCGCGCAACTGCAGTGCGTTGATACCAACAAAGACCATGGGGCTTTTAACGCGCCAGCTCTGCTCCTCATCGGCGATATCCAGGTCCATGGTGCGAAAACCTCGCACCAGCGTAAACAGCGTAGACAGAATCGCAACAATGCGGTGACGTCCAAACCGGCGCGTATGTTGCTCCCGCGCACGAATCAGCCGGGCATAAAGACCAAAACTGGCGTTGATGATAAAGGTCTTGCCGTTCACCTGGCCCAGGCTTACCGCACGCAGGTCGCCCGCCACCGCCAGCTTGATCGCCTCCTCCTCGGTTTCGGGGATATCCAGGTTACGGGCAAAAAAATTGAAGGTGCCGGTGGGTATTACCGCGAGTGGAATATTGCTTTCCCGCAGCGCCTCGGCAACGGCGCGAATGGTGCCATCGCCCCCCATCGCCACAACCCGGCCGCCATCGGCTTTTGCATCGGCCACGGCGCTGCTGATCTTATCCGCCAGCTCCGCCGGGCGTTGCGCCAGGTAGCGACGGAAGCGGATATTTCTCTCAGCGCAGAGCCGCTCCAGCTCCCGCGCTGCCCTTTTTGCGCCGCCCTGTCCTGATCCTGCATTGGCAACCAGATGAATGCTGGTTACCTCCATGTCTTGCGGATGTTCCATCTGCATTCGAGAGCTTCCTCGCCACAACGTGCCAAAAGGCTGTTTTTTAAGGATTAGCCGATATGAGAGACTGATACAACTCTTGTACAACTGAAAGGCACTATACGGACATGAGCAAAGCGCACAACCTCACCGAAGATCTGTACCAGAAGCTGGTAAACCAGGAGGACGCCCGCGCCTGCAAGGCGATCGACGAGTCGGCCTGCCGCGAGGTGCCGGGGAATTTTATGCTGACGCTGCTGAGCCAGTTTCTTACCCAGCTTGGCGATGCCCTGTCCAACCCGAAGATCATTCTGCCCTGGGTGATGCAGAGCGTGGCGGCACCGCTGTATCTGTTTGGCCTGCTGGTGCCGATTCGCGAATCCGGCTCAATGATCCCGCAACTGGTGATCGCCAGCTACGTGCGCCGCATGCCGATGCGCAAGGGAGTCTGGGTGCTGGGCAGCGTGCTGCAGGCGCTGTCGATCTTTGGTATCGGGCTCTGCGCCTGGCTGCTTGAAGGTGCGCTGGCGGGCTGGTGTATCATCGCGCTGCTGACCCTGTTCAGCCTGTCACGGGGGCTCTGCTCGGTGGCTTCCAAGGATGTGATCGGCAAGACGATTCCCAAGCGCCAGCGCGGCCAGTTGTCGGGCTGGTCCTCCGCTGCAGCGGGGCTGATTACCCTGGGCTTTGGTGCGGCACTGCTGTTGAGCGACGGCGCCGAGCTGGAGCCGTTTCACTACGGCCTGCTGATGGCCGGCGCTGGCTGTCTCTGGCTGATCGCGGCGCTGGTTTATGCCCGGGTGAAGGAGTTTCCGGGCGAGACCAGCGGCGGTAAAAACGGCTTCGCCGAGGCGATGAAACGGCTCGATCTGCTGCGTACCGACAAGCCTTTCCGCCGTTTCGTGATCACCCGCGCATTGATGCTCTGCTCGGCTCTGACAGCGCCCTATTTCGTGGTTCTGGCTCAGGAAAACCTGGGTTCTCCAGCCTATCTTCTAGGCCTGTTCATCCTCGCCAGCGGCGCCGCCAGCCTGATCTCCGGCCCTTTTTGGGGTCAGTTTGCCGATGTATCCAGCCGCCGCGTATTGATCGTCTCGGCGCTGATGACCTCGGCGCTGGGAATAGTGACGTTTGCCATCGCAACCTTTCAGCCCGGCTGGCTGAGTCTATTCTGGCTGATGCCGCTGGCCTATTTTCTGCTGACCATCGCCCATCAGGGGGTGCGTATCGGCCGCAAGACCTACGTGGTGGACCTGGCCGAAGGCAATAAACGCACCGATTATGTCTCGGTCAGCAATACCGTCATCGGCTTCATTCTTCTGGCCATGGGCCTCACCGGCGCTCTGGGCGCTGTGATGGATGTGAGCGGTATTATCCTGATGCTCTCATGCCTCTGCCTGGCCGGCGCAGGGCTTGCGATCACGCTGCCGGAAACCGACGTCTAAAGGGTACGTTCAATGCCGAAGCGCGCCAGCTGCATTTCGTTCAGGCGGCTGAGTGTGCGGCGGAAGGCAAACTCCAGGTAGCCGATGGGATAAAGCTTCTCCATCGGCACCTCGGCTTCGATATAAAGCGGCACCCCCCGGTCGTAACACTCGTCGACCAGCGCGATAAAGCGGCGCACGCCGTTATCCATCTTCGAGCGATAGGGTAACTGGCGATCGCCGGTATCGACCTTTTCGACGGCATCTTCGGTGCCGCGGGCGATACTTGGCAGGTTATCGTCACTGACCAGGCACGGCACCTCGCTCACCAGGATCTGGCGGAAGCTGTCACAGAGCTCGATATAATCATTGGCCCAGAGATTGGCCTCACACAACTGATCGTAGGTTGCCCAGAGCACTCTTGAGCTGTGCCGCACAGCGTCCACGTTACGATTGCCCGCCCGCACACTGCCACTGCTGCCCTGACAACCGGCCAGTTCATGGAAGCAGGACTCCATGCGTGATCCCTGCTCCGCATCCAGCACCCAGTAACGCTCCGCCTTCGCACCGGGATGGAGGCGATGGTCCTGGCTGCCCAGCACATCGACCACCTCCATCTCTTTCTTGATCGCCTCGATGGCCGGGAACAGGCGGTCACGGTGATGGCCGCCTTCATAGAGCCTGTCCGGCGCGCTGTTCGAGGTCAGCACCAGCGTAACCCGGTTAGCGAACAGTAGCTGGAACAGGCGACCGAGAATCATCGCATCGCCGATATCGTTGATGAACAGCTCGTCCAGGCAGAGCACTCTCACCTGCTCGGCCAGCTCGTCAGCTACCTGTTTCAGTGCATCCTTATGGCCTGTGAGCTCAAACAGGCGGCGATGGATCGAGCGCATAAAATGGTGAAAATGCTGACGCCGCGCCGGCACATCCAGCCCCTGGTGAAAGCTGTCCATCAGCCAGGTTTTGCCCCGCCCTACCGGACCATAAAGGTAGACACCAGGAACCGGCTTGCGGCCGCGCTTATGCAGTGCCTCGAAACAGCGCTCCAGATACTCCACTGCCTGACGTTGGGCGGGATCATCGGTGAAGCCGTTTTCCAGGGCCTGAAGATAAAGTTCACGGGGCGAGTGGGACAAAAAAACTACTCCATCGGTTCGTCACTGGCCGCAGCCCTGAACGAAACACAGCCTGAAATAAGAAGAAAAACGGTGGGCGACGATCATCGCCACTTCAGCGGCTGAGTTCAAGTGCACTCAAATATCACAGCCTCATTGTGCGCGATGGCTCGAATCCCGCGGACAAATGTTCAGATCACACCATGATGCTGGCACAAGCACATTACAAAGTATCAATATTGATTTATGAAAACACATTGTTTGTTTTTAAAAAATCAGCCAAATCAAAAATCCTATCCCTGCCAGGGTAAATTGAATGGCTGCGGGAGTAGCGCTCCCAGCAAGATTTCTGATTGGAAGTCACCATCATTAAAGAGGTTTAGGCGCACCAAAAAAGTGCGGCAATTATCGGAAATATCACAACCAAATCACTCTAACTGCGGCCATTTACCTATTTCAAAAACCGCTCATATTTCGCTTACAACCGGTCATATCTCTCGCCTATAATCCGCCCCGTTCCCGGTCCCAACCAATCACTCTAACGACAGGTACTAAAGAACGATGAACAGCCCCGCCATTCGTTTTAACGGCCAGGTTGAATACGCCCTGGACGGTGACTTCGCTAAACTCGGTGCACACCTGGATATCGACGCCCCCGAGCAGATCGCTGAGGAAAGACTATCGCTGCAACTCTGGGCCTGTGACGAATACTTCGATACAACCGCCCCCCAGAACACACGCATCGCGTCACTGCCGCTGCAGCCGCTGCTCTTCTCCGGCTTTTACAGCGACCAGGCACAGGCACTGCCGCCGGCCGGTAACCGCGATTACCTGATCGCCATGGCACTGGTGGGCGAAAACGCTGAAGGTGGCGAAAGGGTTCATGACGTGGCGCTGTTCAATAACCGCCAGCTGTTCACTCAGCCCCGCATCTACGGACGTGTCGATTCCCAGGTACTGGAAGGCTGCATTGAGCTGCGCATCGAATCAATCGCGAACCCCCGCGATGAGCAGAATCTGTCCGGCTCCCTGAGCCTCGAAGTCTGGGCCCTTAACCAGCCCTACACGGGCGGTGCCTTTACCGGTTTCCAGCTTGGCGGCTGCGAATTGGGAGCGCTAAATGGCGGCGCGCAATGGCGCGATAACCTGTTCACCCTGAACATGGAACAGCCGCCGGCTGGCGAATGGTCGCTAGTGCTGATGCTGCGCGAATGGACCTCCGCCGGTTACCTGACCCGCGACTACCGCCAGCTTTGCGAACTGGTCCAGCAGCCAACAGCAGCTGCGCCCTTGGCTGTAGAACAGCAGCTCGCACCAATTGAGATGGACGCACCAAGCAAGGATGTTGAGCCGCAAACCCTGCAGGCAGAACCAGCAGCCCAACCCGCGCCGGCCAAGAAAGCCGGCAAGGCGGAAGCCGCTGGCAAAAAGGCCAGCGCGCCTGTCGCCAAAAAAGCGGTAAAGGCAGCGGTTGAGACCAAACGGGTTGAAGCTAAAGAGAAAGCTGCAACCAAGGCAAAAGCTGAAGTGCAAGCCAAGGCGGCGGTTAAACCAGCAGCTAAATCAGCAGTTAAAACAGCCCCCAAAGCCGAAGCGAAAGCTGAACTTAAAGCTGACGTTAAAGAGAGCAAGGCGCAGGTTTCCATCAACAAGGCTGGTGCAGAGGCTCTGGCAGCAGTGAGAGGACTGTCGCCGCGACTGGCAAAAGAGATTATCGCCGAGCGCCCCTATGCCAGCCTCGACCAGCTCACCAAGGTGCGCGGCCTGGGCGCAAAAACCGTCGCCAAGCTGAAGAAGTTTCTCTGTCTATAACACCCACGGAATTACAAACACTTACACGCGGGCCGGCGATCATACCGGTCCGCGTTTTTCATCCCCTCTCTAGCCTGCCTGATCCGCGCCAGCATGGGGATTCGGCTTTTCCAGCCAGTGCACCGTCTGCCTTGTCACCAGCATCGTCAGCAGCACACCGGCGGCAAACAGGTAGAGACCGTAGTGCACCTGGATACTGACGATCACGCCCAGTTTGACGGTGACAATCAGCATTGCCACCACCATCACATCGAGCATCGCCCAGCGGCCATATTCATGCATCAGCTTCAGATAGCGCTTCGCGGTGCTACTGCCCCGACTATGTAGCGTCAGCAACCGGATCAACACCAGCAGCTTGGTTAGCGGCAGCACAACGCTGAAACCAAGGATCAGCACGAACAGCAGGTACTGCCCCTGCAGCCAAAGCTGGGCGATACCGCCGAGTATCGACAGGCGATCATCGAACAGCCACAACCGTGTCAGCGTCAGCAGCGGCGTTGTCATCCCGGCCAGCAAAAGAACGCCTGCCAGCAGCGCCAGCCAACGCAGATAAACGGGAGATTTCAGCATCAGATCCAGCGCCTTGTACGTTCCATATAACGGCTGTATTCGGCCCCAAACAGGGACCTAAGCGCACGCTCTTCCGGGTGAATCTGAAATCGGTTCATATAAAGCACAAAGCCAACCAGCCAGAGCGGCGACAGCCAGCTTGGCTCATGCAGGCCATACGCGGCCAGTAACAGCAGGATCCCCAGATACATGGGATTACGTGAATAGCGGAACAGCCCGGAATCGACCAGCACCCGAGTCTTCTCCGGCGTATGTGGGTGGAAAGTCGTGCCACGCCGGTAAAACTGGTACAGCGCACCAAACCCCAGCAGCAGCGCTGTAAACACCAAACCGTACTTGAGCCAGGCCAGCTCAGTGTTCAGCGGCGACCCGATGCCAAGCCAACGGCTTAGCCAGATCAACAGCGCACAGACTGCAGCGACCAGCGGTGGCGGACATTTAAGTTCCAGGCGCGACATACTTGATTACCCTTAAAAGACTAGGGGCACCTTAGCGAAAATCGGTCCAAAGCTGAAGCAGGCGCCATAACGCCTGAAGGCTTATGCTTAAGTCACTGATTATAGGAACAAGCTTATGCCGTTGTTACGCCTGCTTTCTCTTGTGATCCTGACCGGCCTGTTTGGCTGCAGCTCAGAACCCGATCCTGCCAACCAGGATGGAAAAGAGCTCTACAGCTACTACTGCGCCGGCTGTCACAACGAGTCAGGCGACGGCTCTTTCCTCCAGGGAATTCCTGCCAATAATCGCACCGAGTTCGCCGAATCTGAGCTGGTGGATGTCATTAGAACCGGTCACCCGGATCTACCGGACATGCCCCACTTTTCACAGCTGAGCCGGATGCAGGCGAGCGCCATCGCCCAGTATCTGCACCGCCAGCTAAAGAAGTGACTCAGGCGGAGACAAACAGCGCAAACTGCCGGATGATGCCCACCAGACTCACCACAATCAGCACCGTTCCCAACACACGGAAAAACAGCGGCGTCTCGTTACTGACGATATAACGATGGAAGCGCTCGCCGATCAGGTGGCCGATATAGGCACAGGGCAGCAGCCAAAGCTGATGGATCAGCTGCAGATCCACCCCGGCAATCAGGAAGGAGACCATCTTGATCGCCACCAGGATAAACCAGAGCACAAACAGCGTATCGCGCAACTGATGCTTCGCCACATGAGAGGCGTAAACCGCCACAATCAGCGGCGCACCGATCAACGAGGTACCGCTGACATAGCCACCCAGGGCAAGAAAGATGTTGTCCATCCACGGGCGCTTACTGCGAAACGGTCGGTTAAGCACATAGCCAACCGCGTAAACGATCACGATCAGAAAGATAATGCTGCTCATGATCTCGGCAGGCAGCGTCAACAGCCCGAACACCCCCACCAGCTTGGGGATGATCATCACCTTCATCGACTTGCCAAGATAGCCCCAGTCGATATTGCTGCCGCTCGCACCCTTGGCTTGCTTGTCACGCCAGCCCTGAAAAGCGATCAGCGAAGAGAAGATCAGCAGATGAATGGAGATGATCGGCAGGAAAACCAGCGGCTTGTTCAGCACCAGCAGCAGAAACGGCAGCGCCAGCACGGCGCCGCCGAAACCGAGCCCGGAGCGAACAAAGCCGCTCCAGACAAAAACCAGTCCAATCAGTGCATACTGCCAGGGAAGAAGATCCGCCATCCTTGCTCTCACGCTAAGACAAAGGCATGGAGCATACTCCCTCCCCGGTGCCGGTTAAAACCGGCAAAGTGTCAGGAATTGGCGGACAGAACCCGTTTAGAGGAGTCCCGTTCACGCATCCGCTCAAGGTAGGCGTTCAGAGAGTCGGCACCCGCGAGAAGCTGATCCGCTACCGGCAGTGCAGCGACATAATCCAGAATCGGCAACAGCATGGCGTCAGCCAGAGTGTAATGCGCCCCTGCAATAAACGACTGCTCGCCCAGCATCGTCGTCAACCGCGCTATGGAGGCCTTGGCCGCCGGCAATGCCGCATCCACCGCCGTCATGTCGACCTGGCCGTTCTCGCCTTTCGGGAAGTAAAACTCCAGCACCAGGTCGCGAATCAGCGCATCGTAGTGATAGAGCGCAATCTCTGAGCTCGCCTGATCCACCAGCGCGCGTTCCCAGGCGTCACCCGGCAGCAGCTCCAAACCGTCGTAGACACTATCCAGGTAGCGGCAGATGGCGCCGGTCTCAAACAGCGGACTGCCGTTGACCAGCAGCACCGGCACCTTGCCGTAGGGATGCCACGCGAAGTGCTGCTCGCTTTTGAAGGCGATCTCCTGGCCGCTCTCCTCCATGCCCTGGGTATAGGCGATCCCCTTCTCCTCGCAGCAGAGCATCACCGTGCGCACAAAGGTGCTGAACTGGGGGCCGAAAATATGCAGCTTATCCATTTGAATCCTCTCCCATCGCTATTAATTAACAGTTGGACTCTATCTTTGCAGGCGGCACAATATGTTCAAGAACATATTTTAGTTGAGAAGCGAGGACCTGATCATGGCCTGGGGCGAAGATCACAAGCAGCGCAGCCGGGAAAAGATACTCACCACCGCCGCAGGCCTCTTTGCGCGTGAAGGATTCGATAAGGTCAGTATCGATCAGGTGATGCAGGCTGCTGGGATGACAAGGGGCGCGTTTTACGCTCATTTCAGTTCCAAGGCCGACCTCTACGCCGAGGCTATCCTCTACGCCGCCAACACGGCCGCAGAGAACTACCTGCCGGCGCAGAGGAATACCGCAGAGCAGCGCGAAGCCTTCATTGCCGCCTACCTCAGCGAGGAGCATTGCAAGGGTGCCGACATGCCCTGCCCGCTGGCGTTCCTGGTCAGCGATATGGCCAACCAGGACCAGGGCGTGCGCTCCACCTGGTCCAAGGTATTTGAAGGACTGGTGCAACGTCTGGCGAGCAGCGAGACACAAACACCACAGGAGCAGCAGGCGGCTCTGCAGCGTGTCGTGATGATGATTGGCGGGGTAGCTGTAGCCAGAGCGCTGAACGACAGCGACCTGGCGTCAGAGGTGCTGCAAGCCTGCCGCGCGGGCGCTTTAGCTGCACCCGCCGGCGAGGCCAGGGATTAGATTTTGAAGCGACCGAGCTGCTCGTCGATCTGACCGGCGCAGCTGGAGACTTCATGCCCCAGCATCTTCACTTTTTCAGCGGTCTCGGCCAGCTCAGAGGCAGCATCGCCGATCAACGTGATATTGCGATTGATCTCTTCGTTCACCATGCTCTGCTCTTCGGCGGCGGTAGCCACCTGGGTCGCGTCATCGGAGATAGACTCAATACGCCCGGAGGCGCCTTCGAGCCGGGTGTAGCTCTCCTGGCTCTCCGCCACGGTCAGGGTGACCCGTTCGAGGCAGGTCTGCATCTGCGTCACACTGGTGTCCACCCCCGCCTTCAACTTGCGGATCAGCTCATCGATCTCAGCGGTGGCGTTCTGCGTACGGGCTGCGAGATCACGAACCTCATCGGCCACCACCGCAAAACCACGTCCCTGCTCACCGGCACGGGCCGCTTCAATCGCCGCATTCAGCGCCAATAGATTGGTCTGCTCGGCAACACCACGAATGGTTTCGACAATGCCGAAAATCGTATTGCTTTGATCGGCCACACGCCCTACGGATGCGGAGGCTTCCTGAATAGCATCTGAGACTTCGCCGATCTCCTTCACGGTGGCAGCAAGCTTCTCACGCACACTGGTCACTTCACTGTTGGCGGCATTGGAGTCTTCGGCGGTGCGCGCGGCACGCTGCGCTACATCGGTTGCGGTTGCCGACATCTCATTGGCCGCCGTGGCGACACTTTCCAGTTCGCGACGCTGCTCGCTGGTGGAAACCTCTGTATGGCCGGCAGTGGTACTAAGCGCGGCGGCGCTGGATTTTAGCTGCTCGGAATGAGTTACCAGATCGGCGATCAACAGCCGAATCTTCTGGGTGAAATCGTTGAAGCCTTCCACCACGTCATTGAGTTCGGCGTGGCTGGTGCGCTCCAGCTGATGCGTCAGGTCACCCTCTGCACCGGCCAGCGCCTTCATTCGCAGGCCCAGGTCCTTCAACGGTCGGGTGATACCAATCGCAAACAGCTGCAATCCGAGCATCACCAGCACCAGAACACCTGCGGAGATGCTGATCAGCGTGACCAGGGTGTCACTGCGGGACTTGTCGATGGTACCTATCAGGTTCTGCAGATCAGCGAAGATCACCTCACGCGGCACCGAGATCAGCAGCTCCCAGTCCGCATCGGCGACCTGAATGGGAAAGCTGACCTGCATGGAATCGGCGCCCAGTTGGTTCGAGGCTGCATACTGAGGGGATACGTCGCTGAGCTTTTTGCCCAGCGAGCCACTGTACTCGTTTGCCGCGATCAACCGACCTAGCTCGCTGAGCAGCACGACATTGGCCTGACCACCATAGAGGGTGGCGGCCAGCGCTTCGATATCCTTCTGCAGCACCGGCAGGTTGATATCGGCACCGACGATACCGACAAAACGGCCATGGGCCACCACCGGTGAGGTCAGCGAGGTCATCATGATGGAATTGCCGGGGCTGATCTCATAAAGATAGGGTTCGATCAGGCAATCGCGCTTGTTCTCCATACCGCAGAGATACCATTCCGACTCGCGGGTGCCGTTTTCATCGCGCTCTTCGCTGTATTTGCTGGACGTATCCTCGGTGGGATAAAAGGTCAGTCCTTTGTCTTCACGCACCCAGTAAACATCCAGGGTACCGGTGTTGGAGCTATGGGTAAGATCGCCCATATACTCGGCGTCCCGGCCATCGTAGGCATTGGGTTCAAACTGGGCGTAGGAGGAGCTGATTGCGGGATTCGCCGCCAGTGCTCCCTCGACCAAGCGCTTGACGCTGTCCCGGCTCAGAGGCTCGGCTTCCGCCGTTAACGACATTTCACGCGCCAGCGTACGTGGCGTCAGGTAGGCGCTTTGCAACAGTGCCGTAATCTGGTCACTGGCCTTGGAGCCGGCCAACTGTAACGATTGCTGCGCCGCCTTTTCCTCTTTCGCAGAGGCGGTATCGATGGTGATATCACTGAGAACCTGCAACTGGTTAAGCGCCACCGCCACCAGCACACCCAGCGCAACCACCAGGGCCAGCATCGAGAAAAGGCTGAGTTTGAATCGCAAGGACAGGTTTTTCATCGAATCGAGATCTCCGGAACAAACGGGCCTGCAGTATCACCTGGGCAAGTAAGAATCGCCTGGGCAAGTGAAAGCCGCATACGCAAATAGCGGAATTATAGACCTTTCTAATGTAGATAATTTTGATTTTGTTTAAATCTGAAGACAGATTGGCATCAACCTATCATCAACGGCAGAGTCACCGCCAAACCACTCGGGTACTGAGCCCCGCCGATCTAGCCTGGCCGCTACAGCGATTACTGTTTATAAAAACCTTAGCTATCGGCTAGGATTCCTCAATACAGACTTTCATAAACCCAGCCAATCAGTACAGGCCAACCTATAAGCCAGAGTTTATGCCCCTGCAACGAGCACGCTTTGAGTGGATCACCCTTCTGGCCAGCCTGACCCTGCTTGGGGTCTATATCGTCTGGAGCATCATCGAAAGACACACCTCGACGATCAGGCAGGAAGAACAGCGCCTCACCGCCCAGGCCGAAATCGTTAACAGTTATCTGTCGGAGCATCTCGATTCTATCTATCGCGTGCTCGAACTGGTGCGGCGCAACCTGCCCGAATGGCAGGGAAGCGATGCCGCCATGGACCAGGCGAACACCGAATTTCAGCACCATATAGAAACATTGAACGGGATCCGCACCCTGGCGGTGCTCGACAAACAGGGTGATGTGATCGCCTCAAGCAGAGCCTCCCTGCTACAGAAAAACTTCAGCCAGCGTGAGTATTATCAGACGGCCCTGACCAACCCGGCAGCCGAAACTCTCCATATCAGCAGGCCATTTCTGGCGGTAACCGATCACTGGGTGATGACATTCAGTCTCCGTATCGAAAACCAGAACGGCGACTTTGACGGCGTAGTACTCGCCTCCATCGACCCCGAGCGCTTCCGTACCACGCTTAACGCGGTCAACTATGCACCGGACATGTGGTCGGCGCTGGCACATGGCAGCGGTATTCAGTTGCTGATGGAGCCGTTCAGGGAGGGCCAGCAAGGCATGAATCTGGCGCAGCCCGGGTCGTTCTTTTCCCGCCACCTCGAAAGCGGACTTGAAACGAACCTGTTAAGGGGTACCGTCTATGCCACCGGCGAAGAGCGGGTGATGGCACTGAGGACGATACGGCCGCCAAACCTGCACCTGGATGAACCGATCATCCTCGCGGTGGGTCGCGACCTTGACGAGGTATTTGCTGACTGGCGTGACTTTGGGTTTTCCCGGGCTCTGATCTTTACTCTGCTCTGCTTTTCATCCTGCTTCCTGATGTTCAGGCTACAAAGCGCACAACGGGCCCGGTTCAAAAGCGAGATCGCCGCTTCCGCCCTGATCAAGGAGAAAAACGCCCAGTTGGAGCAGTTGAACGCCGAACTCACGCAACAGGCGCTGAGCGATGCGCTCACCGGAATCGCCAACCGACGCAGCTTTGACGAAGTGTTCCTCAACGAGTGGCAGCGCTGCCAGCGCGAGGGCAACGAGCTTACGCTCATGCTGATCGATATCGACTACTTCAAGCCGTTCAACGACCACTACGGCCATCTTCAAGGTGACGAATGTATCCGCCGGGTCGCAACCCAACTGAAGCAGTCTTTAGCCCGGGGATCGGACTTCGTCGCCCGCTACGGCGGTGAAGAGTTTGCCTGCCTGGTGCCGAAATGCGGCTTTGAAACCGCAGGCAAGCTTGCGGAGAAACTACGCCAGGGGGTAGAACAGCTGGCGATCGAACACGGTCACTCTCAGGTATCGACCTGTGTCACCATCAGCGTCGGTTATGCGGTTTGTATCCCTGACAACAGCGCGCCTACCGCACTGATCGCCAAAGCCGATGAGTGCCTCTATTACGCCAAAGCGGGCGGGCGCAACCAGGTTATGGGCTTCGACAGGGCAAGCGTCACCGAAACCGCACTTGCCCCTGAGCAGGAGCAACCGGCACAGTAACGGCGGCGCCGATATCAGGCAAGAATGACGCAGAGCGCTCCGAGCACAATCAACCCGAGACCGAGCAGGTCCCGGCGCCCCAGTTTGTCTTTGAACCAGGCCGCCGATATGGCCAGGGTAAACAGCACCTCGACCTGCCCCAGGGTTTTCACCAGCGCCACGCTCTCCAGGCTCATGGCGGTAAACCAACCAAGAGAGCCCAGGCAGCTGATCAGGCTGGTCAGCATCACGATCTTCGGTCTGCGCCAGAGTTCAAGCAGTGTCGCCGGTTCGCGAATCGCCAGCCATACCAGCAGCATCAACGTCTGCAGACTGATTACCCAAAGCAGCACCCAGGCGGCGCTGTGCGGGAAGCTCAGATCAAGCATCAATGAGGCTTCGCGTACCCAGAGGGTAGTCATCGCAAAACCCAGACCGCTACCAAGCCCCGTCATCACCGTTTTCAGCGGCAGTTCGCGAATAGCACCGGCATTGCCCATTAACCAGATCGCAACACCACCGATCACCACGCCCGCCCAACCCAGGGGCGAAAGCGGAGCCGCAAAGAATAATGCGCCCAGGGTTGCAGCGATCACCGCCTCACTTTTCGCAAGGCCAACACCGATGGCGTAATTGCGCAGACGAAACAGCACCACC
This sequence comes from Marinobacterium lutimaris, assembly GCF_900108065.1. GTDB lineage: Bacteria > Pseudomonadota > Gammaproteobacteria > Pseudomonadales > Balneatricaceae > Marinobacterium_D > Marinobacterium_D lutimaris. The sequence goes on from NZ_FNVQ01000001.1 coordinate 1,398,284, forward strand.
ATCAGCGCGGTAGCAATAATCTGAGACACCGCTGCGGCAGCCACGGTCAGCACGAAGCCTGTATCGAAGCTGGGCACCGCCACAGGATCAAATTGGTAGAGCATCAGCAGGTATGCCGCAGCTACCGGGCTCGCCCAGAGAAACCGCGCCAGCGTAACGCCAGCAGTGCTGATCTCTTTACTGAGGCGGCTTTGGATGGCGTTGCGCATCGACTGCATGAATGCCGCGAACAGCGTAAAGGGAATCCAGAGGCCCATCGGATTAATGTCCTTGATCAGGTATGAAAGACGGAGAGGCCGAACGAATGACTATTCTTGTACTTGGGTGATCCGGCTGGAGGGGCTAAACAGACGACCGGAGGACCTGGGTAACGCTGGCTCTATCAATGTGGAACCACTCTAGGCCAGCGTTATAAACAACACAAATTCATATTTTTCTTTTAATTAATTCTTAAGGGGAATACCACCGCTAACGCTGACAAAGTTTCTGAGCCTGCCGTCCCCAGGACACATTCCCCTTCCGGCCCGATCATCCCCTATATCGGTTCAATTGAAGCCTGACGCCGAGATAACCGGCACCAAGATTTGCCAACGTTCCGGTCTAGCCACTGAGAACCAAGAGACCAGCGCTGCGGCCTCGAGCGTGTAGCTCAGAGGGTTGAATTTCTCCGCCTTCCGCTAGCTAGCTGTGAATTTTTATCCCTCAAACAAAGCGGCCGGACCTGCTGTTACCAGGTTCCGGCCGCCATGGAATATCTATCTGTTTTTAGCGATTAACGTGAGTAATTGTCCAAATGTAGTCTCGCTCGCCACTGGTGAGCTTTCTCTCGGACTTATGTTCACTTGCAATGACAGCACTTCCCGCGCCATGCATTGATTCCTGCGTTGCCTTCAAGCCGCTATCGATGCAGTCGTCACTGGCAGCCTGAGCCTGTGCAAAAGCGAAGAACCCGATCAATGCACTCGCGAAAGCGATAGATTTGATACGGTTCATGATCAATACCTCTGGTTATTTTCGCCGCCGACTATAACAAGCCAGTACCAAATAGGCGGTCGAAAAAACGAGGCGAGCAGCATCTATCCAATGAAAGTCTAGCCCACTCGCTGATGACTGCAGTATGACGCGGGAGTAATAAGCGTTTTTATACAGTTCTCATTTAACAGCCTCAGCCAAACGACCGAGGCGTTGGTTGATTCTCTGCGCTGGCTAGCGGCTTAATGGGCCGCATTTAACTCCTCTTTCAGCCATCCAGTGAGCTGTTGAACGCCCGCTGAGGGCTCACCCTGCGGTAACCAGAGCCCCAACCGCGCCGGGGTTTCGATAAATCCCCAGGGGGCCACAAGACGCCCGGTACGCAGATCCTCCTCCACCAGGTAGGCAGGCGCGATAGCCACGCCCAAGCCGACCAACGCAGCCTCCAGCATGTAGTTCAGGTGATCGAAGGATTTATCGTCGCTGCGCTCAGCGCGATCCAGCCCCTTATCCTGCAGCCAGAGCGGCCAGGCCTGCTGACGTGAACGGGTATGCAGCAGTGGCAGTTCGCTCAGAAGAGTGCCGGGCAGATTGGGGGCTTCGGGGTCAAATCCCGCGGGCAGAAGATCGGGCCTCAACACAGGCCCCATACGTTCGGGCGCCAGATCGATCACCTGCGCGCCCTTAGGCCAGGGCGGCTCAGCAAAACGCAGCGCCAGATTAACCTGCGCCGGCAGTGGCCAGCCGAGATCATCGCTGGCGGTGAGATGGAGCTTAAGGTCCGGACACTGACGCTGCATGCGATCCAGACGCGGAATAAACCAGCGTGCCAGGAAACTGCCCGAGCAGCCCAGCACCAGCGGCGCATCGACAGCAGCCTTTTTCAGCTGGTCGCAGGTCTGCAACAGTTGTTCAAACACCTGTGAGGTTGTTGCACGCAGCTGCTCACCTTCGGTGGTCAACGCCAGTCCCCGCCCCTCGCGCCGGAACAGGCTGATGCCGAGTTGCTCCTCAAGCTGACGGATCTGGCGGCTTACGGCACCGTGAGTCACGCTTAGCTGCTCCGCAGCACGGGATACACTGAGAGTACGAGCAGTTTCATCAAAAGCGCGCAGGGCGTTGAGCGATGGCAGTGATTGGGACACGACAGATCAACCTGTTACTTTTTCTCACAGGTTAGCGCAAAATAATCGATTTTCACAGACGGGGAATTTTCCTATTCTTGCCCCATCAAAAGACGCAGCCCCTGCGAAAACGATGCAGCCCTCTGCGAAAAGGCGCCTGCGAAAAGGAGTTAGCACCATGACTACCCAGACAACAAATTCCAGCATGCCGGAGATCGGCCCGGACGCACGCGGCTTCTTCGGACGCTTTGGCGGCCGCTTCGTTGCCGAAACCCTGATGCCGCTGATTCTCGACCTGCAGAAAGAGTACGAGAAAGCGAAAAACGACCCCGAGTTCTATGCCGAGCTTGAAGCACTGCAGAAAGACTACGTGGGCCGCGCCAGTCCGCTCTACTTCGCCGAACGCCTGACCGAAGAGCTGGGCGGCGCCAAGATCTTCCTCAAGCGCGAAGACCTGATGCACACCGGCGCACACAAGATCAATAACTGCCTGGGCCAGATCCTGCTGGCCAAGCGTATGGGCAAGAAGCGCATCATCGCTGAAACCGGCGCCGGCATGCACGGCGTGGCCACCGCCACTGTGGCCGCCCGCTTCGGCCTGGAGTGCGTGGTCTACATGGGCAGCACCGATATCGACCGTCAGCAGCCGAACGTACATCGCATGAAGTTGCTCGGCGCCAAGGTGATTCCGGTCACCAGCGGTACCGGCACCCTGAAAGATGCAATGAACGACGCGCTGCGTGACTGGGTCACCAACGTGGACTCCACCTTCTACATCATCGGCACCGTGGCCGGCCCGCACCCCTACCCGGAGATGGTGCGTGACTTCCAGTCCATTATCGGCCGTGAAGTACGCGAGCAGATCATGGAGAAGGAAGGCCGTCTGCCGGACTCCCTGGTTGCCTGTATCGGTGGCGGTTCCAACGCCATGGGCCTGTTCCACCCGTTCATCAAGGATGAGTCCGTGCGTCTGATCGGCGTTGAAGCTGCCGGTTACGGTATCGATACCGGCAAGCACGCGGCCAGCCTCAAGGGCGGCACACCAGGCGTACTGCACGGTAACCGCACCTTCCTGCTGCAGTCGGAAGATGGCCAGATTCAGGATGCGCACTCTATCTCCGCTGGCCTCGACTACCCGGGCATCGGCCCCGAACACGCCTGGTTGCACGAAGTCGGGCGCGGCGAATATGTCTCCGCCACCGATGATGAAGCACTCGAAGCGTTCCAGATGACCTGCCGCCTGGAAGGTATTATCCCGGCACTGGAGTCCTCCCATGCGATCGCTTACGCCATCAAACTGGCGCCGACCCTGCCCAAGGATCATCTGATGGTGATCAACCTGAGCGGCCGTGGCGACAAGGACATGGCCACCGTTACCGCACACCTGGCCGATCAGCTCGAAGACTGAAGGAGAGAGATAATGACTAGTACAACCCCGATCCAGGGTAACAACCAGGGCCGTATCTCCCGCCGTTTTGCCGAGCTCAAGCAGCAGAACCGAGCAGGTCTCGTCACCTTCATCAGTGCCGGCGACCCAGATTACGATACCGGCCTTAACAACCTGATCGCCCTGTCCGAATCCGGTGCCGACGTGATCGAGCTGGGCATGCCGTTCACCGACCCGATGGCCGATGGCGCGTCGATCCAGAAGTCTTCACTGCGCGCACTCACCGCTGGCCAGAATATGCAGAAAACCCTGCAGATGGTCCGTGAGCTGCGTAAGAAAGATCAGGATACCCCGCTGGTGCTGATGGGCTATTACAACCCGATCTACTGCATGGGTGTAGACACCTTCCTTGCCCAGGCTGCCGAAGCGGGCGTTGACGGCCTGATTGTGGTGGATCTGCCGCCGGAGCATGACGACGAGCTGTGCGTGCCTGCCCAGAAACACGGCATCAACTTTATCCGCCTGGCGACCCCGACCACCGACGCCAAGCGTCTGCCGATGGTGCTGGAAAACACCTCCGGCTTTCTCTACTACGTTTCCAGCACCGGCGTTACCGGCGCTGCGGCTCCGACCCCTGAAAAGGTGGAAGGTGAAGTCAGCGCCATTCGCGCCCATACCGATATTCCGATCGCGGTCGGCTTCGGTATCCGCACCCCGGAACAGGCAGAACGGATCGCCAAGTTCGCCGACGCCGTGGTCGTAGGCTCGGCCCTCACCGACTGTGTCGAAAACGCCGCAACACCGGCAGCGGGCACCGACGCTATCGCTGAGCTGACCCGCTCACTGGCCAAAGCGGTACGCGAGGCGCGCTAGAATTAGCCCACCCCGCAGCCAATAAAAAGCAGCCTTTCACGGCTGCTTTTTTCTTTTGACCTGCGTTTTTCTTTGCCTGATTAATCTCTCGCACTGGCTAACGCTTATTAAAACAACTGTCTGAATCCATGGAAATTGTTTCCCAAACTGTGTATTTTCGCCGCGCCAAAGGAAGACAACAGGAAATAAAACATGGAACAGTCAGATAAAAAACCGCTCCCTCCCCTCTTAAGCTCTCTGCTCGGCAATCTGAAGCAATATTCCCTGGGCATCGCTGGCGCTGCAGTCGCGCTGCTACTCGGGATATCATCCTTCTTCACCACTGAACTGGGCTACACCTACGTGGTGCAGGATACCCTGTTCGGCTCTATCCGCGTCTATACCGAGCCTGGCGTGCACTTCAAAGTGCCGATGTTTTCCAACGTCTACACCTATAACCAGGCGATGACGCTGAACTTCGGTAACCAGGAAAACGGCGAAGTTATCCGCGCTACCCGTCAGCTGACCGATGTCGAAGTGCAGTTTGCCGATACCTACACCGCCAGCATCCCGGCCACCTTCCGCTTCAAACTCTCAGCCGATCCCGACAAGATCATCGCGATGCACCGCGAGTTTCGCAGCTACGATAACCTGATCGATTCACTGCTGATAAAGAACGCCAAGAACGTCACCGTGGTCACGGCTACCCAGTACACCGGCGAAGAGTTCTTCCAGGGTGGGCTTAACAAGTTCAAGGTCCAGCTGGAAGATCAGCTCCAGTTCGGCCTTTACCAGACCGAGCGCCGTCAGGTAGAAGTAGAACAGACCGATCTCGCTGCCGTCTCATCCGAGAACGACGATGCCGACCGTCTTGAGCGCAAGGTGCAGCTGGTCTGGAAAAATATCATCCTGCAGGACAAGTCCGGCCAGGCGATGCGTCTGGCCAACCCGTTGGACTCCTACGGTATCCAGGTACGCCAGGTTACTATCGGCCGGCCGTTCCCGGAGAAGCGCCTGGATGAGCTACTCGTGAAGAAGAAGGATCTGGTGGCCAAACGTATCACCGCGATTCAGGCCCAGGAAACCGCCCGTGCCGAAGCGAAGACCGCTCAGCTCGAAAAAGAGATCGAGAAAGCCCGCGCGATCCAGGACGCCCAGCGCGCCAAGGAGCTGGCGATCATCTCCAAGCAGAAAGAGGTTGAGATGGAGCGCCAGCAGGCGGAACTGGAACAGGTGCGTAAGGAGAAGGAGCAGGCCGTAGCCGTGCTGGAGAAAGAGACCCAGCTGGAGGTCGCCACCGCCGAGCGTGATATCCAGAAAGCCAATGCGGAAGCCGCTACTTACGCAGCCAAGGCGATTCGCGAAAAAGGTCTGGCGGAAGCGGAAGTCGCCAAGGCGCATCTGCTGGCAAAACAGGCCGCCAAGGATATCTACATGGCGGAGATCCAGCGTGATATCGCCGATGTCATGTACCCGGCACTGAAAGAAACCCAGATCAAAATGCCTGAATACTACGTGGGTGATGGCAGCGCCACCCCGGTGAACAGCCTCGATGTCTTTACCAGCCTGGGCGCCATGGACCAGCTGAAAAAGAATATGACTGGCGCGCCGGCTAACTAAGCCCTCTGCCAGTAATCAACCCGGCAATAAAAAGGCTCCTCAATCGAGGAGCCTTTTTGTTAAGCGATGACAGCAGACTAACGCGTCAAAACAGGGTCAGTCACCGGCCTGTTGATCGGATTTAACGACCCAGCCGCTCTCAAGGTCGTACTCAAGCCGGTAGTGCCTCAGATCGATATCTTCCGCGGTCGCCGCGCGCACGTGGGGTGCGTCCTGGGGATCACTGACGCCATGGCGCTGAAAATTGATTCGCCCATCCTCAAGGGTTACGCGGTTGGGACCACCCCGATATTCAATTGTAGTGTCGTCATCCTCTCCATCGTCCTCCCAGAAGCAGATCGAGCAGATATCATAGCGAGATGCCCGCCCGAGGGTTGCGTAACCGCAACAGGGGCAGGCGTAAAGCCCGTTCTCAGCACGCTCTCTATTGATCTTGTCCATCGATTAAGTCTCACCGACCAGGTTTTGTTTAGCCCTCAGCACTATTTTAGCCCTCAGCACTATGGCGCTGTGACATCGCTTTGGCTGCGACCCTGGCGCTTTAGCATTCGGCTGAAGATAGCTTTTTCTGCATATTACCGAGGCGGCCGTTCTCTGCACAGGCAATACTTACCTGACTGCGCACTCCAAAGAACGAGAGGAATCTAAGGTGATTATCCTTCAGCGTCTGCAACTTAACATTCAACAAAGAAGAGATGCCGCAGACAGACTCCAGGGAAGATCGATGAATTAACAGGCGGGGTTTGGATAGCCAGTCGGGCAGAAAGGATCAGCGGTAGTGCTGCTTCGCCTCGTCTTCAAGGAAATAGAGCTCCATCGGGCCAAAGCCTTTAATCTCAGACTCGCCCCTTGGGGTGCAGATAAAATCATCCTTGATCAACTCGTAAGTCGCCTGGTTCAGCGTGATCCGCATCGGCTCGGAGTGGCTCTCCATCCGCGCAGCGAGATTCACACCCGGACCAAAGAGGTCATAGACGTATTTCTGGATACCGACCAGCGAACCGATCACTGGCCCCGTATTTATCCCTATGCGCCCACGCCACTCGTTGCTGTGCGCAGCATTGCGCTTCTCCAGATAGCGGCGCATTCGCAACGCCACACGCGCGATATTGGCGGTATCTTCTCCGCTCTCTTCGGGCACGCCGGATACAGCCATGTAGGAATCGCCGATGGTGCGGATGCGTTCACAACCGAACATCTCTACGATGCGATCAAAGGCGGAGAAAATATCGTTCAACTCCGACACCAGCGCGCTGGCGTCATGGGAGATCTGCATATCGGTAAAACGGACGAAATCGAGCATCAGAATAGCCGCATTATCAAAGTGCTGAGGCGTAGTAGTGCCGTAATTCTTCAGCTCTTCGTACACCTGTTTCGGCATTACGTTCAGCAGAAGGCGCTCCACCCTGTCCTTTTCCCGCTCCAGCGCCTTGGCGTTTTTCTCCGCCATGCGTGAGTAGGAATCCAGCATGTACTGGCTCTCTTTCTCTTTGGAGATATCGCGCCCCTCTATCAACGTAAGAGTGGCTCCCTGGTGCTCCATGCGGTGCATCTCCAGGCGCACGGGCGTGGCACGCCCTTTTACCTGGACCTCCAGCTCCAGACGATAGCTTCCCCTGTCGCTCAAGCGCTGCACGGCCTTATCCATAGGCAGTGACGGGATACGATCGCTGATACCCCCCTGTTCCTCCGCAGGGGGCGGAAACCAGTCGAAGAAGCAGGCATTTTCGAAGCAGATGCTGTTTTGTTCCAGGTCCACCAGCGCAACCGCCAGGTGCAGCTGCTGTAACAGGGCGCGGGGATCGATCGGATTATCCATCGGCCAGCCCTCAGGATTGGGTCACGATGCAGTGCCGGCGACTTAGCACTTCGCCGATAACACGGGAGATATCACCCTCTTCCAGCTCAAAGTCTTCGAGGGTGAACTTGAGAATTTTTACCGCTTCATCGAAGGCCGCACCGTCAATGCCAAGACTGTGATGAGCACGGGCAAGGGCTTCATTGGAAAAGCTTGCTGGCCCGCCCATCAGCGATGCGATGAACTTGGTCTGGTGATCGATAAGGCGCCGCATATCTAGCCCGTCAAAATAGGGGCTGAGGCGGGGTGACTCGAGAACTTCATCGTAAAATGCAGAGACTATGCGGCTGACTGTCGCAAAGCCTCCGTATTTATCGAACAGGGGTTGCTCCATCGACGGCTCCCTTTCACCCTGACTGCCAGCGGCTTCTGGCCCCTACAATTCTTGGCTACTCAACGGGCGATGGGTGAAGTACAACTCACTATAGTTGTCGCCCCCGGTATGCACAAACGGGGGCCTCTCAGTGCGGTGGTGTAAACAACCTGGATAAGGCCGAGTTATCTCGAATCTGGCTCAGCTGGCCGAGAGCTTGGTCTCGACACTACGGATCTTGTCCTCGATCGTCTGTTCACGGTCGGTACGGGTGCCCAGGCGCATGGATGAACTTACTCGGGGCGCCCCCATCTCATGAACGACCTCGTGACAACGCTTAACCGCCGCCATCACCTCATCCCAGTCACCCTCGATGTTAGTACCGTAGGCATGCAACTGATGCTCAAGCCCCGCCTCTTCCAGTACCCGCTGACAGGCGGTGACATACTCGGAGACAGAAACGCCAACACCGAGGGGGATTACGCAGAGGTCAATCATCACTTTCATGGTTAGATTCCTGTTGCAACTTCAAAGGACTGATGGCGCAGGATAAACCGACGGCTCATCCGAATGATTAAGCCACTATAGCTGCCAGCATTCAGGGGATGGAAACGTAAAAAGGCACTCCTGGAGGGCGCCTTTTTAAAAGTCGTATCGAAACATAAGTATGTACAGATCAGTGCGGCATCGGCGGCAGCGGGATAGGTTTCTGCGGCCAGTCAGCGGCAACCTGATCGTCGTACTCTGCAGCATTCAGTGTCAACATGGCAAAACCTCCTCTATTTAGGTCTGGTGTCCAAACCAGCTGGAAGTAGTTTGCGTTGACCCAGCGATAAATAAAAATCAATATTCGCTATAATATATATAATTTATATCTTATAGCTGATAAACCTGCCGCACCTCACGCCGCCCTGCCGGTTTACATCCGCTTCTTTTTCAACCTGTAAACGCTTTATTGCGCGGGTTCATACTATTCATTAGCCGCCAATTAGTTGGGCCCATCAGTGCCGCCGATCAGTGAAAGCAAGGGTCCGCTAGTTACTCCCGGTTCAGCGCTTGCAGCAGCTCGATTTCAAACACCAGATCCGAGTTTGGCGGAATCTTGTCACCAAAACCGCGCTCGCCATAGCCCATCTCGGCTGGCACCGACAACTTTCGCTTACCGCCCACCTTCATGCCCTTGAGGCCCTCAACCCAGGCAGCAATCACCTTCTTGCGACTCAGCACCGTCTGAAAAGGCTCGCCTCGGTCATAAGACGAATCGAACTCGGTGCCATCTGCCAGGTATCCCCGATAGTGAGCGGTGACGAGCGCACCGCCCTTTTTCACCTCTGTACCCGTGCCTTCAATCAGGTCTTCAACCAGCAGTTGTTCAAATGCAGCCATCTATTTTCCTGTCGCTATTGATCGTGTCGTCTAAGGGTATTCCATAACGCCAAGTCAGAGATATCAATATCCGCGTTGATCGATCGAAACCATTAGCGGTTTCTGATATCTAACAGGATACCCAATCTACCCCGATCTCTAATGCAAGGATCGAATGATGAAAAAACGACTCATTGCGCTAGCTACCCTGCTGCCCGCCCTGATGCTAAGCCTGACGACAATGGCGGGTCCAAGGGAGGATGAAGGCTGGAAAAAGATCGCCGATGGCGCCCTGTTGGTCGATGTACGCTCCGAACAGGAATTTGCCAGCGGCCATCTCGACGGCGCGCTACTGATCCCCTACGAAGAGGTGGTTACACAATTTGCTGCCCGTAACATCCCCAAGGATCAGCCGGTTGTGCTTTACTGCCGCAGCGGCAACCGGGCCGGTGTAGCAGAACGCGCCTTGCGTGAGGCCGGGTATACGGAGCTGTTCAATGCCGGCGGGTTTACAGCTATGGCGGCCAGTAAGCCGGCAGAGCTGCCTGCCACTGACGCAACGGCCTGCACCCCCACATCAGGCGATGCCAACTGCTGACCGGAAGCACCACTCCCTGTCGATCAAAAGGGCTGCAAGCCTTGCCGGTTTTGCGGATTGATCCAACCCGGATGGCGCCAGAAAAACACCATCCGGGGTCGATCCATGAAAGCGGGATATGGCCAGCAACCGTGGATATTACCGCATCAATCCTGCCCTGCTGATACCCCACCAAGACCCTCGAAAAAATCGATAAACACCCGCATTTTCGCCGGCATAAAGCGCATCGGCTGGAACTGCATATGAATACCACCCTGAAAGTCGCTATGGATATGCCAGCCAGAGAGCACCTGGTCCACGGCACCGGTTTTCAGCGCATCGCAAACGACAAAGTCCGGAAAGATACCTATACCCAGCCCCTCTTTTACCGCCCGCAATCGCATCTCGGAGTGGTTATTGATGTAGCGACCATCCACTGCGACGTTTTCGCGTCTATCCCCCTGGCTCAACAACCAGTGGTTGTCACGCTCGAACAATCCCAACGGAATGCAATCGTGTGCCAGCAGGTCACACGGTTCCTCTGGCCGGCCACGCTCCCTTAGATAATCCGGGCTCGCGCACAGCACCGAACTGACCCGACCGATCACCCTGTTTACCAGGTGCTCGTAGGGTTCGGCGGCCACATGAAAAACGATATCCAGATCCTGCCGCGCCGGGTCCATGCGCTGGTCGCTGACCATCAGCTGCAGGGATACGGCGGGATAACACTTGGCAAAAGCGATAAAGTGGGGCTCCAGCACCTGCCTCGCCAGCGCCTTGGGCACCGCCACTCGCAAGCGCCCTCGCGGCTCAACAGCATCGCTCTCCGATACCTGAACCGCCTCCCTGGCGTTATCCAGCATATTGCGGCACTGCTCATACACTGCCAAACCCACCGAGGTAGTTGTCTGGCGGCGCGTCGTGCGCTCGATCAGCATCACTCCCAGCGCCTTTTCCAGCCTGGATATCTGCCTACTGACACCGGAAGGGGTCATCCCCATTTTTGCGGCTGCGCCGGTAAAACTACCGGTTTCTACCACCGCGACAAAAGCGGCCATGTCCGGCAACAGAGGCATCAGTGCGTTGATATCCATCTATTTATGCCTGCAAATCATTAGTTTTGTTCCTGATAACCATATTTTTGATTTTATAAACCGAAGTTAGCATGCCTTCTCGATCTACTGCCAACGCGTTAACGAGGTAGCCATGCGCGCACTTCCCCTGAGCTTGCCAACCAATCCAGGCTTTCGCCTGCCACTACCGGAGCTTTCACTGCTGCTGGTAGCGGCCTTCTGGGGCACCAGTTATGGCGTCACCAAGGAGGCTCTGGCGTACACCGGCGCACTGGCGTTTATCGCTATCCGCTTTGGCATGACTGCATTGATACTGGCACCACTGCACCTGAGGGAGATTTTTGCCGGGAAGGCAGCCGACTGCCTGCGGGCACTGCCGACCGGCATTCTGCTGCTGTGTATCTTTGTTGCGGAGACCTGGGGTGTATTTCACACATCAGCGACCCGTGCCGCCTTTCTGATCAGTCTCTGTGTACTGATCACTCCGTTGCTCCAGGGGCTGATCGAGCGGCGCTGGCCCAGAGCACAGTTGCTTGGGCTGGTGCTGCTATCACTGCTGGGCGTTGGCCTTCTCACCCAGGCGGGAGTGCAAGGCGAGGATACTGGCTGGAGGATGAACCTGAGGGATTACCTGATGCTTCTGGCGGCACTGCTGCGCGCCGTGCTGGTGGTGACTACCAATCGACTGTTTAACGGCCGCGCCCTATCCGCCCTGGCGATCACCAGCACCCAGTCCTGGGTTGTAACCCTGGGCGCACTGGCGTTTTTTGCCCTCGGCGATGCGCCCGCATCCGAGCTGTTTCCTTTGCATGGAGAGTTCTGGTGGGCGGCGGTTTATCTGACACTGTGCTGCACCCTCTATGCGCTGTTCGCACAGAACTACGGCCTCAAGCACACTTCCCCATCGCGGGTCGCCCTGTTGACCGGTTCTGAACCCGCCTTTGGCGCACTGTTTGCGTTTTTATGGCTGGGGGAAACCCTGACACCGGTTCAGCTACTGGGTGCCGGTTGCATTCTCCTGTCTACCCTGATCGCCACCTTGCAGCGACGACACTGAAGCGGCGACGCTTAATGTATAACCCGAGGGTCTCGACAGCAAAGCAACCGCTGTCAGCCAATGCAGACCCGATTGCGGCCTTCTCGCTTAGCCATATAGACGGAACCGTCGGCACGGTCAAACAGGGTTTCGGTGCTGTCATCTGGCTGAATTTCGGCGATACCAAATGACATGGTCACCTGAACCGGAGTCCCCTGAAAGTTGAAAGGGCTCTGCTCTATCGCCTGGCGGGCGTTGTCCGCCGCCTGCCGGGCACTCTCGCCATCGGTGGACGGCAGAATAATCACAAACTCTTCACCGCCGATGCGGGCGACAAAATCGACACCGCGCAGATTACTGCGCAGCACCCGGGAGATAAGCCGCAGCACTTTATCGCCGGCCAGATGACCATATTCGTCATTAATTTTCTTGAAGTTGTCGAGGTCGGCGACACAGAGCGAGAACGGGGTATCATAACGATTGAAACGCTCGATCTCGTTGGCCAGCTCCCGCTCGTATGCGAAGCGGTTCGGTAGCCCGGTGAGCGGATCGGTCATCGATTTCAGGTGCGCAGCTTCAGCACTTTTGCGGAAATACTCGGTTTTAACCTCCATCTCCTGGATCTGCGTAAGCAGACCCTCACGCTCCGCCTTCTGCGCTTTCAGGTGCTGCTCTTCTATGCTTTTGTGCTTGTTCATCGCCCGTATAATCCCGGCGAGCTGGGAACTGACCGCCTGCTTCAGACCGGTGATATCCTGTGCGCTCTGAACGGTGGTGTGAATCTGCTTAACATTGTGACGCACACTCTGATCGAGCAGGTTGTTACGCTGGCGCTGCTGCGAATCCGAATCATCGACACTATCCATAAAGCTGCGCACGTAGGTCAGCTGGTCGTTGAGGCTTTCCAGATATTCCTGAATATCGGCTTCCAGATTGCCGCCACCCAGTTTAACCAGCTCGTAAACTTCGTTCAGACACTCTTCCAGAGCGGCAGGATCCGGCGCGGATTCAAGGCGTCGAATCAGGGCATGCACGCGCGTCGCGTGGGAGGTGGGGACATTAAGCTGCTGAATCAGCTCCAACAGCCGTGCCGCCATCCGGGCACTGACCACCTCTCCGATGGCCGCGAGGTCATTATTGCCATCGAACTGACCGGTCACAGATATCAGCTGCTTCTGCACATCAAGCAGCGTATTGAGCAGTTTGGGTACTGTATTGATTCTTTCTTCGGACAGGCGCTGCTTGGCTTCGCCAAGAACCCCGGCATAGGCACCGCAGGTATCCTGCTGCTGCAGAGAAACGACCCAGTCATCACAAGGCTGGATCAGACCTGCAGCCAGTTCGCCCCGGGACTGTTCCACCCTGCGTACCTGGGTCTCGGTTTTGCGCAGAAGATCCTGCATCGACTCCAGGCCACCGGACTGGAGTTCAGCGACAACCTTTTTTAACAGTCCATCCAGTATTGGCGACTCACCGTGGGTCACCAGATCCAACTGCATCGCCAGGCTGCGCATCTGCTCCAGAGAGGCCGCCAGTTTCTGTTCGTGCTGTTCTGCTTCCTGTGCCAGCGCGCGATAACGAGCGCGCCAATCAACTTGTTCAGACATTCAGCAGTTTACTCCCTGGGCTGTGCTGACTTGAATTTTCAATAACTGCAGTGGCTTTTACAGGGGTTTTGGGCATCGGAGATGCTGCTGCGGGCACGACGGCCGGCCAAAAACATCCTAAGTATATAAAAATAATTGAATCTTACCGAGGACTGTTGAAATGACTAAAAGTGATAACGAACAACAAAATGCATTTCGGCGGGATATTTAGAGCAAAAAGCCTGCACCCTTGGGATGCAGGCAGGATCGGTCAGGGGCTTACCACTCCAGACAGATTTTGCCCAGATGAGCACCGCTGCTCTGGTATTCGAACGCCTCGGCGAGAGCGTCCAGCGGGAATACCTTGTCGATCACCGGTTTCGCGCCACTGGCCTCAAGAGCTGCAACGTACTCCTGCTGCTGCAGTTTGCTGCCCACGATCAGGCCCTGCAGGCGCACCTGTTTGGCCATCATCAACGCCGTGGGCACATCGCCCTGAATGCCGGTGAGCACGCCGATCAACGAGATCTGACCGCCGACACGTACCGCCTGAATCGACTGCGCCAGCGTGCCCGGTCCACCGAGCTCAATCACCTGATCGACGCCCTTGCCGTCGGTCAGCGCCAGAACCTCTTCGGCCCAGTTCGGGTTTGTCCGGTAGTTAACGCCAGCGGTGGCACCCAGCTCTTTGGCACGGGCAATTTTCTCATCGGAGGATGAGGTGACAATCACCTTGGCACCGTGCATACGGGCGATCTGTATAGCCGCGATGGAAACGCCGCCGGTACCCAGGGTCAGCACGGTATCGCCGGCCTTGATCTGTCCATCACCAACAAGGGCACGCCAGGCGGTCAGGCCTGCAGTAGTGATCGTCGCGGCCTCAGTGTGACTCCACCCCTTGGGCGCGTGAGTGAAAGCGGATACCGGACGCACCACGTATTCGGTGGCCATGCCATCGATGCCGTCACCCGGGGTACCGCCGAAATTACCAACTTCTGAAAATGCAGGGCCCGCGGGCCACTGTGGGAAGAAACAGGAAACCACCGCATCACCCACTTTGAACTCGGTCACGCCCTCGCCCAGGGCCTCTACGACACCGGCGCCATCGGACATCAGCACACGGCCATCTTCAGTGGGGCTTGTGCCACTGGCGACGAGGAGATCATGGAAGTTTAGAGACGAGGCCCGCAGGGCAACGCGAATCTCGCCACGAGCCGGTTGTCCCGGATCTGCGACCTCATCAATGACGATATTCTTCAAACCACCGGGGGCGGTAAGCCTAGCTGCTTTCATGGTTCACCTTTAGGTTTTGCCTTTTGCGCGCTTTACAGGTCGCGCCTTTGGCGATGAGTTTGGCCACTATCTGTTACAGCTGTGGCTATTAATCCAGTCCAGCTGTGACGCCGCTCTGCTGGCCAGACCAGGAAACAACGACATAACACAGCGGAAGAACAACTTCAGGTAACGGCAATCAGCGCCCGCATCAGCCCTTCTTGTTTCAACAGAGCCGCCTGCTCGAGATCCCTGACGAGAATCGCACCGCAAAATGCCAGCGCATTAAAAGAGATCCCCTGCCACCTCTCATTCGAGCGCGGCACAAGCATCACCCATTCATCAGTGACCAGCAGGTTGTACGGATCATCGTCGCCAAGATCGAAAAAGTCCCTGAGCGACAGATAAGCCCTCTGCAGTACCTGAGCTTTTTCCTTGGTTTCTTTAGATGGGGTCGGTGGAAGATGGATCAACCCGTGCCGGAACAACAAGGCGCTGCAACACTGAGGTGTTCCGACCGGCCCCGCCTCGATCGAGGCCGAGAACGGCAGCGCATCGAAAGGCGCCATCGGCAATGGAATCAATTGCAGATGCTTGTGCGGCTGGCTAGCGCCGGCAGTCTCACCGCCATTAAAAAACGCCAGCGAGCGCATCGCTAACATGCACTGGGCCAGGGCCTGAAAATCACCGCTGTTAAGCAGATCGGTCTGCGGCTCGAACTCACGCGTGACCAGCAGCAGATGATTCTCCACCACATTGAATTTATTCAGCAGGCAGCGGTGCCGCGGCGAAACTTCGCCAACATAAAGTGCCTCTTCATAGGGCAGGAAGGGATCCACCCTGCGCCTGCCCGCCGACTCCAGACGCTGCTGTGCCTGCTTGCGCTCAAGGTTATCAAGTACCCTGAGCAGAAAAGAAACGCCCTGCTCATCGATAATTTCTGTCCTTGTCGCGATCGATTGCAACGCTCCGCTGGCCAGCGCACTGGCGCTGACCTCCTGCACCCTTGCGAGTAGATCAACCATCGCCCTTGCCTTCTGCCTCAAGCTCCGCGAGCCGAATATCACTCTCTTCCCGACGGGCCTGTGACAGGGCGCTGGATACCAGCCCTGTGGGCACCGCCACGATACCCAGCCCCACCATCAGCACGAAGAAGGTAAAGAAACGCCCACCAGCGGTAATCGGATAAACATCACCATAGCCCACGGTGGTCAGGGTGACGATTGCCCACCAAAGGCTGTGCGGAATCGACGCAAAGGCTTCTGGCTGGGCCGGGTTCTCGAAGTAGTAGATACCGGTGGCCGAGACAAACAGCAGGATCAACGTCATCAACAGGTAGACAAGTAACTCTTCGCGCGCCAGTTCGAATGCCCGGCGAAACCTGGCCAGAGTGCGGCTGTATCGTGCCAGCTTCAGTAGCCAGAGGATTCTGAGCAGGCGGAAAGCACGCACGCCACGCAGATCCACCCCGGCGATTCCGAAACCGAGCATGATGTAGAACGGCGCCACCGCCACCAGATCGATAATGCCCCAGAAACTGAATATATAGCGCCAGCGATTGGGCGCCAGATAGATCCGCACCGCATATTCCAGGGTGAAGATCAGCGTGATCACGACTTCTGAGATGTGCAGAAAACGCGTCAGTCCGGGCGAGTTGCCCGGCAGCGTATCAATGGTGAGAGTGACAACCGAGTAGGCAATCAGCCCAACCAATATCCAGTCGAAAAACTTACCCGGTTTCGACTGAGTGCCATCGAGATAGGTCCGGTACTTCGCCTTCCTGTTTGCGCTGATCACATTCCATTTCCTGTCGCTGGCCATCTTCTGTCACTGGTTCTAAGCAGACACAGAGTGCCAGACTCCCCGACGCTCGGCAAAGCTCGGGCACCCGAGATAAGTCCAACGGACACTAACGTTGTGACACGAGCAGCCCACCGCCAGCGCCCGCCAACAGCACCGAGCAGATTCGGTTAAACAACCGCTGCCCTGCCGGGCGCGCAAACCACTGGCGCAGGTAAACGCCGGCCGCGCCATAGAGGCCAATAGCCACCCACTCCATCAGCAGGAACAGGCCACCGACGATGGCAAACTGCAGCGGCACGTTACCGGCTGGGTCGACAAACTGAGGCAAAAAGGCGGTAAAGATCAGGATCGCCTTGGGATTACCGGCGGCCAGCAAGAACTCCTGTTTCATCAGGGATTTCAGACCCGGCGTGGAGTCAGACCTCACCTCCTCCTGCTTGCCGGTACCGACAAACCAGAGCTTCCAGGCGGTGTGAAAAAGATAAAGCGCACCAAGCACCTTGATGGCGGTAAACACGAGTTCGGAGGTGTAAAGCACCATGGCCAGGCCACCCGCAGCCAGGGCGATCATCACCGCGAATGCCACGAGGCGGCCGATACCGGCCAGCAGCGCGCAGGTCAAACCGAAACGCTGCGCATTGTTCATGGCCAGCAGATTATTGGGGCCCGGTGTCAGGTTCAGCGCAAAACAGGCCGGGATAAACAGCAGCAGGACTTCCAGGTTCATGGCATTCTGATCCAGCAAAGCGATCCAGCCGGTCATCCGACACAATCGCGGTGTTTGGAGAATCAGACAGTGTATTTATTCTCGTCAACGCTCGCCAGGGAGCGGAAAGAAGGCCGCGCAAAATAGTAGCCCTGCATCAGTTCGACTCCCTCTCCTGCCAATGCCTTGACCTCCTCCGCTGTTTCGACGCCTTCGGCGATAACCTCGATACCCAGCTCATTACAGATGCCGAGGATACCGCGAACAATCACCTGACGGGTTTTATCCCGGTCAATATTGCGGATCAACTCCATATCCAGCTTGATCAGGTCGGTGGGCGTATTGGCCAGCATGTTCAGGCCGGAGTATCCGGCGCCGAAATCGTCGATTGCGGTCTTGAAGCCAAGGTGGCGATAGTGCTCAACAATATCGAGCAGGTGCTCAGGGCTATCCACCTGGTCCACTTCGGTGAACTCAAAGATGATCTTCTCGGCAGGAAAACCGTAAAGCTCAGCCGCCGCCAGCGTGGTGCGAATACAAAGCTCCGGCCGGTAAACGGCCGTCGGCAGAAAGTTGATATTGAGGAAGGAATCGATACCCAGCTCGGCCGCCAACTGGATCGCCTTCACCCGGCACGCCTGATCAAAAGCGTAGCGGTTGCTCTCATTCACACTCTCAAACACCATCCCGGCCGGCTGATTATCCAGACCGCGGACCAACGCTTCCTGAGAATAAACAGAGCGGGTCCGAATATTGACGATCGGCTGAAACGCCATGGTGAAATCAAAACTGAGGCATGTGGCGTTCGCGCATTCTGCGCATCCCAGTTTTCGGAAGTTGGCCTGTTCCAGCATTATCTCTCCACTACACATCTCAGTCGGGTGATCTTTTAGCGCCGGTTTAACGATTAGAAGAAAGAGCAATAACGGTCAACCCAAAGCGCAACCCGAGCGGAAAGCACTGTATCTTTTTTGAGGCATAATTAAAAACAAGAAAGCCAGGGCGAGCCCTGGCTTTGAAGCAGATTTTCGAGTGCGGGCAGGCGCTGTTACTTACGCACGCCTTCAAGCTCGATATCGAGGTAGACGGTTTCTGAGGCTGGGCCCAGGTTGTACTCGATACCGAAGTCAGCCGGCTGGAACTCCAGAGTGCCGGAGAAGCCTGCGCGATAACCACCCCAGGGGTCTTCGCCTTCACCGATCTTGGTCACGTCCACGGTGACTTCGTTGGTCACGCCGTGCAGTGTCAGGTCACCGGTCAGCACCGCAGTGCCGTCAGCATTGGGAGCGAACGAAGTACTCTGGAAGGTTGCAGTCGGGTACTCATCGACATTGAGGAAATCATCGCTGCGGATGTGCTTGTCACGCTCAGCATGGTTGGTGGTCAGGCTGGCAGTATCGATCTCCATGCTGACACTGGACGCTTCCGGATTTTCAGCGTCATAGCTGAAGCTACCGTCGAAATCATTAAAACGGCCTTTCAACCAGCTATAGCCCAGATGGCTGATGCGGAAGTTGACAGAGGCGTGCATACCCTGGGTATCAACGGCGTAGTCGGCCGCGAAAGCTGTGGGCGCAACAGCCATAAAACCTGCCAGCGCGATACCTTTAAGAGTGTTCATCTTCATTGGGTTACTTCTCCTGCTTAGCGTTAAAAATACGGGAAAGGGTTTCATCTTTATCGATAAAGTGATGCTTCAACGCGGCCAACGCGTGCAGGCCAGCCAGCACGATCAGTACCGTGGCCACCCAGTAATGCACGGCACCGGCCACATCTTCCTGGCGCTCAACCAACTCGGGGAGCGCTGCTACGGAAAACCAGTTGAACACCTCTATCGGTGCGCCATCGGCGGTAGAGATCATGTAGCCAGAGGCCAGCGCCACGAACATCAGCAGATACAGACCGAAGTGCCCAAGCTTTGTCGCCAGGCGTACCAGCGCACCGTGGCTCGGCAGCGCCTGCGGCTTGGGGTTCAGCGACTTCCAGACAACCCGGATAAACAGTGCACCCAATACCAGCATGCCGATGCTCTTGTGCCAGTGCGGCACGGTGCGGTACGCCGGGTCGTAGTAGCTAAGCGAGTCGATATAGAGACCCAGCGGATACATACCGATGATAGCCAGCGCCATGACCCAGTGGATCAGGATGCTGACAAGACCATAGCGAGCGGAGCTGTTGCGAAGAGAAACCTGGGTTGTCATGAAAAAGGGAACACTCAGTTTGAATAACTTGAAGCCCGAAGGGTAATTACCGAGAATAAATGCATCAAATGAATATTTGTGATTACAACTATGCGTGAAATGAATATGCGCTCCATCGACCTTAATCTGCTGGTCGTTCTGGATGCGTTACTGGAAGAGAGGCAGGTTACCGGTGCAGCCCAGCGCCTGGAGATGAGCCAGCCAGCGGTCAGCCGGGCCCTGCAGCGACTACGCGAACTGTTCTCTGATCCGCTGCTGGTCAGAGGCGATGACGGTTACGATCTGAGCACCCGCGCCCGGCACCTGCAGCCGCTGCTCAAGGATATGCTGTACGGCGTAAAACAGATGGTCACACCACTCTCGTTCGATCCCGCACGGGCTTCCGGCAATCTGGCCTTCGCCTGCCTTGATCTGGAGGCCACGCTTTACCTCTCCGGCATCATGGAAACCTTACGCCAACAAGCGCCGGGCATGTCACTGGAGATCCAGTCCAAGCCTGGCGACTACTTCACCAGCCTGGCGCGGGGCGAGATCCACCTGGCGCTGAGCGGCCAGGAGCCGGACTTCTCCCAGGACCAGTTTCATCGCATAGAGATCGATAACACCTACTCGCAATGCGTGATGGGAGCAGACAATCCGCTCGCTCAGGGGGAAATGACACTGCAGCGTTACCTGGCGGCAACCCACGGTTTTGTTTCCATCAGCGGCCGCGGGCCAGCGATCATCGATATGCATCTGAAGCAGATGGGTTACCAGCGTAAGGTGGCTGCCCGGCTGGCCAGTTTTTTCAACGTACCCGACTTCTGTGAAAACACTGACCTGGTGTTTGCGCTGCCGAAACGCCAGGTAGACTGGCTGTGTCGCAACCGCCGACTGGTATCAAGGCCACTCCCCAAGGAGATACCCCAGCCGTTGATACACTTTTTCCTGTACTGGCACGCGCGCTACCATCAGGATCCGATGCACCGCTGGTTCCGCAACCTGGTGATCGAACAGAACCGACGCAGTTTTCCTGAAACTGTCGGTCCGGATCTCCCGTTTTCAGAAGGGCTGCCGCAGCCTCAGTGAGCCGGGCCAACCAGCGTCGCAAGCACCGTGGTGGCACCGAAGATCCCCCAGCCCACCACTTTTTCCAGCGCCAGGGACTTTTTCAGCTGATGCCGGCTGCCACCATCCATCAGCACCGGCACCAGCTGATAGCGGTGGTAGGCCGCAATCACAAGGATCAGCGCGACCAACGCGCCCTTGCAGACAACCCAGAAGCCGTAAGGCGTAGTCAGCAGCCCCTCGCCGCCCGTCAAACGCCAGAGCAGAATGCCACCGGCAATCACCAACAGCACAACGGCATTGATCGCCAGCTCACCAAAGCGCTCCAGCACGTGCCGTGCACGCTCCCGGGAGAGTCGATGGGTCACCAACCATAGTGGATAGATAGAGCCTATCCACCAGGTCGCGAGCACCACATGCAGCGCAAGCAGCGCCGAGGCGAAAAAGTCGAGCTGGGTGGTGTGTCCAGTACGGGCAAAAGAGGCGCCCAGCAGCAGGCAGCCCAGCAACAGCGACAGAACCTCCACCGCACCCATGCGGCCGGAACGGTTAGTCGGCAATGTCAGAATCAACGCGGCGAACAGCACGCATAAACCGAGCAGGCGCGAAAGCAGTTCTCCCCCTACCGGAGAGTTCCAGAGCACCTCACGCATCACCGGGTCGAACATGCCAGCAAGGCCTGCTTCGGCGAACGCCCCCACTCTGACAAAGTAGTAGAGCGTGGACGTAAAAAACCCCAGCATCAGCGATACCAGGGTATAAAGTCTCAGCCTCGGCAGGATCGTTTCCTGCCGACGCAGCAGGCGCAGGCTGATGGCACCACCTATGGAGGTGGAAAGGGAGATATACACTAACCAGCGGGCCAGCAGTGTCAGGCCGTCCCATTCAGTCACTGTTTATCTCCAAGGCTTCACCTCCAAGCTGACACCTCCGCCTGCGACCTTTGTGAGCGCCTGTCAGCGCTGGCTGAAGCTGAAGCTGCCGGTGACCTTATGGCCATCGGCGCCCATCAGCATCCAGTGAACCCGGTAATCGCCGGGCGCCAGCTCTGGAACCGCCACATCGTAAGTGGTGCCCGGACCGATCGAGGGAACGAAGTCGATATTGATCGGCGCTCCCTCGGCCTTGGTCAGATCCACCCGCATCAGGCGGACCGGCTCGGCGAACTCCAGCATCAACTCCTGCACCGGCTCTTGCACAATCGCACCGTCGGCGGGTTGTGACTTGGCCAGGTGAGTGTGCGCCGATGCCGGCATCGCCAGCAACGCGGCCAGCATCAGGCAACTGGCTGACAACAGCGATTTAAACGTGGAACTCAATACTGCATCTCCTGCTTGTCTATCTCTTCGTAAAGTTCAAAGCGGCCGTCCTTGTAGAGCAGAACAACCGGATAGGGGTCGAAGCGATCACCCATCTCCATACCAGGACTACCCGCCGGCATCCCCGGCACCGCCAAGCCCAGTGCGCCCTCCGGTGGGTTATCGAGGAAACGCTGCACCAGCTTGGCCGGCACATGGCCCTCAAAGGCGTAGCCATCTTGGGTTACCGCCGTATGGCAAGAGCGGAACCGCGGCGCTATGCCCAGATCGTCCTTCACACCGTTCAGATCCTGCGGATGATGAATCGCCGACTCAAAGCCGTGCTTGTCGGCGTGTTCGATCCAGCTTTCACAGCAACCGCAGGTGGGGCTTTTATAAACATCCAGCGCCACCGGAGCCGAAGCCTCGGCCGAAGTGCTGCTGCTCTGTGCTTCGCTATCACTGCAGGCTGTCAGCACCAGAGCGCTACCGGCGACGAGACCTGCGAATACCCAATTTTTACCCAGTTTCATGTTACTTCTCCAAACCATTTAAATAAGCAGCGGGGACGCGAAAGCGCCCGGGTCGGGGTTTGTTCAGGCAAACCGCGGAGGCTGCTCTGGAGGAGTAACAAAGGGAGACGCCGGTGAACCGCGAGCCTGGAGTGGCTGCAGCGCCGGCGCATCGATGCGGGCGTGGGTTGCAGACAGCATCGCAAAACCGGATGCCGAGCAGTGGTCCGAACAGTCGCCAGCACTGGCCTGATCACAACAGTCTGACATCTGCTGATCCATGGCCTGCATATGGCAGCCGTGATCACCCGCTGAACAGCTGATCTGCATCGAGCTGTCCTTGCCGGCCAGACCAAGATGGTCAAATTGAGCAAAGGCATTCAGCGCTGGCTGCAACATAAGCGACAGCGCCAATAACAGCGAGAGCAGCAGCCAGACAGCCGACCGGCGCATACGCTGATTCGCCCTCAATTGCCCTAGCTCTGCTGGTCTCAAATTCTGCCTACTCTTAGCAACTATAAGCCTTCAATAACGACAAGCGCTCAGAAACTTGATGCTTTCAAAATCTGGATGCCCCTGAAGCGGGCGCCTAACCGCGAGTCTAAACCCGCAGCCAGGCCGCCGCCAGACGTTTATTCCCGCACCAGGAACACACGCAGGGCATCGAGTTTCAGCTCTGCCTTGGACAGCGCCGCCTGCATAGCATCCTGCCGCGCCTGCAGTGCATCGACCTCCTCTGGGTGAATACCGGAGTTCACTGCCGCCAACGCCTTGAGACGTTCGACCTCAGCGCCCTGCTCGGCGTTCATTTTTTCCAGTGCAGCGTCGATCAGCGGTTTCAGCTCTTTACCAGCATGCCCATCCGCCTGCTTGATCTGCTCGACAATCTGATCCCGCGCCAGTCGGACCATGTTCTGCGACGCATTACGGGATACGGTTTCCGCCAGCTTGTTCAGCGGATCATGCCCCAGAGC
Source organism: Marinobacterium lutimaris (assembly GCF_900108065.1). Classification (GTDB taxonomy): domain Bacteria; phylum Pseudomonadota; class Gammaproteobacteria; order Pseudomonadales; family Balneatricaceae; genus Marinobacterium_D; species Marinobacterium_D lutimaris. The sequence continues at coordinate 1,421,860 of NZ_FNVQ01000001.1, forward strand.
GGCGGCCAGGTTCTGACCGTTCGGGCCCACCAGTACGCGCACCAGACCTTTTGGCAGGTAACGCTCCAGCTGGTAGCTGCGTGGCGCAGTGGTGCGCGGCTGGTAGATCGCCTCCAACAGCAGCGTACCCGCCGGCAGCGGCGGCAGTTTCAGGGTACAGAGAGAGTTGTTGCCGTATTCGCCGCGCAGAACCAGTTCCATGGTGCCGGCGAGCAGCGGATGCTCCCAGCTCATGTACTCGATATCCTCGCGGGAAAGCGCACGCTCGCGGTTAAAGGTCAGCGTCAGACCTTCATCGCCGAGGCCAGGCAACTGGGTGAGCATATGCTCGCCCATATGCAGCACCAGGCCATCTTCACCATGGGGCTGGGTATCCACGCCAAAGCGGTCGAACAGTTTCTCCGCGTAGGATTGCAGCTCATCGCTGACCTCGGCGTCGCTGACCGCCTGGGTCAGTTCTGCGGCGCGTTCGCTGTTGCAGCTGCCCAGCTCCAGCAGACGGTCGCGCCCCGCCGCTACCTTGCTCTCAAGCTCGATACGGGCATCACGGGTTTCATCGATCAACTGACTCAGGCCATCGGCATTGAGCGGATCGGTGAGGCAGGTGTGAAGATCTTCAGCGAACTTGTGATAGATCGCTTCGCCACTGGCGCAAACGCGGGTAAACGCTTCCAGGCCGCTGTCGTACCAGTCAAGCAACACACCCACGGCGCTGTCCTGGTAATAGGGCACATGGATCTGCACATCGTTGCGCTGACCGATACGGTCGAGACGACCGATACGCTGCTCGAGCAGGTCCGGGCTCAACGGCAGATCGAACAGCACCAGGTGGCTGGCGAACTGGAAGTTACGCCCTTCCGAACCGATCTCGGAACAGATCAGCACCTGGGCGCCCAACTCCAGATCAGCGAAGTATGCCGCGGCGCGGTCACGGTTGATCAGTGACATGCCCTCGTGGAAGGCCGCAGTGCGAATACCTTCACGCAGGTTCAGATATTCCTCCAGCGCCACAGCGGTGCTGGACTCGGCACAGATCACCAGTGCCTTTTCGCGCTTGTTGGTGCGCAGCCAGTTCACCAGCCACTCAACGCGCGGGTCCACATCAACCCAGTCACTGCCAAGCAGTTTCTCCGGGCGCAACGCTTTTTCCAGCGCTGCGGTGGGCGCTTCCGCTTCATACACCGCCGGCGCTTCCAGCGGCACCGCATCGAGCAGACGCTTCGGGAAGCCCTTAACGCTCTCACGGGTGTTACGGAACAGCACACGACCGGTACCGTGTCGATCCACCAGCTGTGCGATCAGTACCGACAGGCCCTGTTCACGTTTCTCGGTAGGTAGCGCCAGCCAGTTACCCAGCGCTTCTTCACCGAGCCAGCCGATGATCTCTTTCTGGATACGGCTGTCTGCAGCCAGCAGGTCTACGCCGCCCTCTTCCAGCAAAGGTGCAATGGTGTGGCTGAGATGATGGAAGCGGTCGCTCTCCTGCTTGAACGCTTCAAGATCGTGATAGCGCTCAGGGTCGAGCAGACGCAGCCGCGCAAAGTGGCCTTCAGGCCCCAGCTGCTCCGGCGTAGCGGTCAACAACAGGACTCCCGGAATCTGCTTGGCAAGCGCCTCAATGCACTGGTAACCGTGGCTTGAAGCCTCGGGCGACCAGCCCAGATGATGGGCTTCGTCAACCACCATCAGGTCCCAGTCCGCCCGCAGCGCCTGGTTCAGGCGTGCATCGCGATGAGTCAGCAGTGACAGCGGGCAGAGGATCAGCTGCGCCGATTCAAACGGGTTGCCGGCGTAGAGATCTTCCAGCAACGCCTCGCAGCGCGCCTCATCCAGCAGCGTAAACATCAGGTTGAAGCGACGCATCAGCTCCACCAGCCACTGATGCACCAGGTTATCCGGCACCACCACGAGCACACGGCTGGCGCGGCTGCTGATCAGGCGCTGGTGCAGCACCAGGCCCGCCTCGATGGTCTTACCCAGACCTACTTCGTCGGCCAGCAAGGCGCGCGGATGTTCACGGGAAGAAAGCTCAACCGCGATATGGAACTGGTGCGGCAGCAGCTGCACACGGGCGCCAAGCAGACCGTGTACCGGGGAGCTCATCAAACGGTGGTGATGTTCCAGCGTGCGCACGCGCAGCTTGAACAGACCGTGACGGTCGATCTGACCAGCCAGCATGCGCTGCTCCGGTCGTGAAAAATGCACCGCGCTATCCAGATCCGGCTCGGGCAGGATCACTTCGGTACCGCTCTGATCGATGCACCGGTATATGAAGCAACCGCGGTTTTCCAGGCGTTCCTGGATCTCAAGGGCTTCACCGTGATGATTATTGACGGTCTCGCCCGGCTCATAGATCACCCTGCTCAGGGGCGCGTTGTCCATGGCGTAGGTACGTTGCTCAAGCACTGCCGGAAAACCGATCTCCACCCGACGGTTAAGACACTCTATGACAATGCCAAGCCCCAGATCCGCTTCAGTATTACTGATCCAGCGCTGACCGGGAACAAACTGCTCGTTGGACAAAACCTCAACTCCGTCTTGGATGGGGGAAAACAGGGGCGCGTATGATAGACCTTCTCACAGCAAAATTCCTCCCTGTCGATGACCTGAAAAGATTAGCAAAGCTGTGCCGGAATAATCGGTTAGACTGACATTATTTAGCTAAATCGTTACGTCAACTCTTTACTCACGGAGCGACGCAGTTGTTCGAAAAAATTTTTGCACTCCTCGCCGGCGATGAGGAACCGCCAGAACTGATCGACGACGAACTCTGGCTCGCCACGCTGCAGTCAGTACCGCTACTGACGGCACTGCCGCCGGAGAAACAGAACCGGCTGCGAGTACTGGCCGAGCGCTTTATTCAGGAAAAACAGTTTTGCGGCGGCGACGGGCTGGAACCCGACGCAGCCATGGCGACCAGAATCGCCACCCTCGCCTGCCTGCCGGTGCTTGAGCTTGGCATGGACTGGCTGGCGCCGATCCGTGAAATAGTGATCTACCCTGCCCCCTTCCTGGTACGTCATGATGCCCCCGACGAATTCGGCGTCGTGCATGAGGGTTACGAAGCACTGAGCGGTGAAGCCTGGGGACACGGCACCCTGGTGCTGGCCTGGCCCGACGTACTTGAATCTGGCTGGATGGATGAGGGACATAACGTGGTGATCCACGAAATCGCCCATGTACTGGATAACGGTAACGGTGCCTTCAACGGTTTCCCGCCGCTGCACAGGTCGATGGATATTGGCGAGTGGACGCGCGAATTTACCGCGGCCTACGAATCCCTTAACCGGCAATTGGACCAGGGCGCGGTCACACTGATCGATCCCTATGCCGCCACCGCGCCCACAGAATTCTTTGCTGTCACCAGCGAATACCATTTTGAGCGCCCCGATATCCTGGCGCGGGCGTTTCCGCAGGTGGCGAAATTGATGGAAGAGTTCTATTCCGGCGGCAGGTAATTAGATGGCAGGAGGCACGCCCCCGTGCCGATTGAGCCGCGCTCCGTAGCGATTTCAAACCACGACGGCTGATCGCGACGGGGGCGTCGCTCCTACTGGAAACGAACGCCCTGCCATTTTGTAGGAGGCGCGCCTTCGCGCCGATTGAACCAGGCACGGTAGTAATTCAACGCCCCGCTGAGATCGCCCTGCCTGGATTGATGGTTTAACGCTTGTCGGAGGGTACTTCGATCAGGCCATCCTTGCGGAACATCGACTTGATGCCACGCACCGCCTGACGAGTACGATCATTGTTCTCAATCAGCGCGAAACGCACGTAATCGTCACCGTAGTCGCCAAAGCCGATCCCCGGCGATACGCACACTTTGGCCTCGGCCAGCAGTTTCTTGGAAAACTCCAGCGACCCCATCGCACGGTAGGGCTCGGGGATTTTTGCCCAGATATACATTGACGCCTTGGGAATATCGACCATCCAGCCCGCTTCATGCAGGCCCTTGGCCAGGGTATTACGACGACGACGGTACTGCTCGGCGATATCACGCACGCACTGCTGATCACCTTCCAGCGCAGCAATAGCGGCCACCTGCAGCGGCGTGAAGGTGCCGTAGTCGTGGTAGCTCTTGATCCGCGCCAGGGCGTGTACCAGTTCCTTGTTACCGACCATAAAACCGATACGCCAGCCCGCCATGTTGTAGCTCTTGGACAGGGTGAAAAACTCTACCGCCACATCCTTGGCCCCCGGCACCTGCATGATCGACGGGGCTTTCCAACCATCGTAGACGATATCGGCGTAGGCCAGATCGTGTACCACGATGATGCCGTACTGCTTCGCCAGAGCCACTACGCGCTCAAAGAACTCCAGTTCGACGCACTGGGCCGTGGGGTTGGACGGAAATCCGAGAATCACCATCTTCGGCTTGGGAATGGTTTCGCGGATCGCCCGCTCCAGCTCAACAAAGAAGTCCACACCGGGGACCAGCGGCACCGAGCGCACTTGGGCGCCGGCGATCACCGCACCGTAGATATGGATCGGGTAGCTCGGATTAGGTACCAGCACAGTATCGCCGTGATCGACGGTGGCCAGCATCAGGTGCGCGAGCCCCTCTTTAGAGCCGATGGTGACGATCGCTTCATCTTCGGGGTCGATCTCGACCTCGTAACGGTCGCGATACCAGTTGGAGATTGCACGTCTCAGACGCGGGATACCGCGAGACGTGGAGTAACCGTGGGTGTTCTCACGCTGGGCCACGGCGCAGAGCTTTTCGACAATATGCGGCGGTGTGGCGCCATCAGGGTTGCCCATGCTGAAGTCGATAATATCTTCGCCACGGCGACGCGCGGCCATCTTCAGTTCGGCAGTGATGTTAAAAACGTAGGGAGGAAGACGATCAATACGGGAAAAATGGCGTACCGGTTGCACACCGTTGTTATCGGACATGGATATTCTCACTTGTAAACGTAGGCGCCCGGAACCGTCCGAGCGACGCCGTCCGTGTGATCACGAACGCGACAGGAAGAATATCGATTAAGCGATAGTTAAACCAGAGATTTTTCTGTTGCAGTTAAGAAAACACTGTATCGAAAAAAGATATTACTGGGCCGGGAATAAACCCGGCCCAGTATCAGCGACGTTAATCAGCGCCTCACAAGCCTCAGGCGGCAGCGGCTTTGGTCACCGGCGTGTGGTAACGACGGCTGAAAATCAGCAGCGCTACAAACGCCACGGCGGCGATCAGGTCATAGGTGAGATGACCGTGCGGCCAGAGCAGCCCCAGCGCACAGACGCCACTGGCCAGGCGCAGCGCAATGTTGAGTTTGCCTTCCAGGTAGCCTTCCATGAAGCCGACAAAGGCGTACATGCCGAGAATGCCGAAGATGAAGATGGTGATCACCTCCTCCCAGCTACCGCCTATAAACGGCGTGTAGGCAAACAGCAGCGGCACCACGTACAGACCCTTGGAGATCTTCCAGGCGGTAAAGCCGGTCGCCATAGGCGGTGTGCGGGCGATCGCCGCCGCCGCAAACGCGGTCAGACATACCGGTGGTGTCACGTTGGAGTCCTGTGACAGCCAGAAGATGATCATATGCGCAGACAGCAGCAGCATGGAGATCAGCGTCGGATCCAGAGCCTGCTCCAGCAGCTGACTCTTGAAGTCCGCCGGTACCTGGGCCACCAGTGCCGCCGCATCGGCGGTAGGCATCGGCTGCGCCAGAGCGGTCAACGCATTGGGATCGATCAGCATGAAGATGGTGCGCGCCGCTTCTGGCAGCTGACCGGAAGCGATCATATCTATCAGCTCACGCTCGGCCATCAGGTTGTACAGCGCCGGTGCCGACAAAGTTGCCAGTACGATGTAAGCCGCGGTTACCGGCAGGCCCATACCCAGCACCAGCGATGCCAGCGCCACCAGTGCAATGGTGATCAGCAGGCTGCCACCGGCCCAGTCGGTTACCATCAGCGAGAAGGTGTTACCGATACCGGTCATCGCGACCACGTTGACAACGATACCCACGGCGATCAGCAGCATGGCGGTGGTCGCCATGTTTTTCGAGCCCTGTGCCAGCGCATCCAGCACATCACGCACGCCCATCTTGCGCGGCGACAACCAGGAAGCCACTACCACGGAGATGATCGAGATACCTGCGGCATAGGTCGGCGTATAACCGTAGATCAGCAGGGTTACCAGAACCACCAGCGGCAGCAGGCAGTGCCAGCCCTCTTTGAACACCTCTTTCAGCGGACGGGATTCAATCTCTACCGCCTCGGTGTGGCTGCGCTTGGCCTCGACGCGCACGTAAAAGGCGACGGAAAGGAAGTACAGCAGCGCCGGCAGTGCGGCGATACCGATAATAGTGACATAAGGGATCTGGGTGTAAGACGCCATGATGAACGCGCCCGCCCCCATCACCGGCGGCATCAACTGCCCGCCCGTGGATGCTGCTGCTTCAACACCGGCTGCGAAACGCGCCGGGAAACCCGCCTTACGCATCATCGGGATGGTGATCACACCGGTGGATACGGTGTTCGCCACTGAGGAGCCGGATACGGAGCCCATCAGGCCGGAACCGAATACCGCCACAAGGCCCGGACCGCCGATAAAGCGGCCAGCCACACAGCGGGACAGCTCGATGATGAAATCGCCGGCGCCGGACTTAACCAGGAAGGCGCCAAAAAGAATGAACATGAACACATAGGTCCATGAAATCTGGGCAATCGCACCGAACATACCCTCGGACGAGAAGTAGCTGCGGAACATCACCGTCTCAAGCGACAGCCCCGGGAACTGGAACATGCCGGGCACATACTGCCCCCACCAGAACACGTAGGTCAGCGCCACGACGATCATCGACGGTATAAACCAGCCGGTGGTACGGCGGGTCATCTCCAGTGCGATTGCGATGGCGATAAAGGCCACGATCCAGTCAGAGGTCACGAACTGCACGCCACGGGCATACAGCGCATCCTCAAACAACATCAGGTAGATGGTGGTTCCGACAGCGAGAAAACCTATGGCAAGGTCGATCGCCAGCACCAACTTGCCGGACGATGCGCTTTTCGGCGTGCACATCGGCACCATCAGCGCCGTAATCAGGGCAAAGCCGGCGAAGTGGATCGCCGATACCCAGAGCTCGGACATGGTTCCGATTGTGTTGAAGTAGATATGCGCCAGCGCAAAAACTACGCCCGCCCAATAAATGAATCGGCCGACCGGCGAGTTTTCATCGCGCTGGGCCAATTCCAGGCTTTTCAACCGCTCCTCGGTCTGCTGATCATCGGTGGCTGTCATGGACACGACCTCAATATTCTTTCTAAAAACAACCGAACACACCCGCCCCACGAAATCGCAGGACGGGCGCTTATTTCAGAATGGAACCCCTGAGGGCTTATTCAGCGATCAGACGATCAGGGATTTCCAGGCCGACTTCGCGGTAGTAACGCAGCGCACCCGGGTGCAGCGGTGCCGGCAGGCCAGCGATCGCTTTTTCCAGTGCCATCGCCTTGGTGGCGGCGTGGATACCGTTCAGGAAGGTGAGGTTTTCGTAGATGGTTTTGGTCAGCTGGTAAACATCTTCTTCGGAGACGTCAGCACGCACCGCCAGGAAGTTCGGCTGGGCGATGGTGTTGATCGCCTGAGTCTGACCCGGGTAGGTATTTTCAGGAATGTTAAAGCGAGTCCACAGTTCGTAAGGACCGTTGGCCTTGGCCATCTGCTCGTCGGTGAAGTTCAGCACCTGGATGTCGGAACCCATGGCCGCGTACGCACGGGTGATGGCCGAGGTCGGAACGCCGGACGGGATGTTCATGCCGTCGATGGTACCGTTCTGCATAGCGTCTGCGGACGGACCATAACCCATGTAAGCCAGGTTGAAGCTATCCGGATCGATCCCCAGGTTGCCGAGGATTTCACGGCCGGAACCTTCGGTACCGGAGTTTTTGCTACCGATGGAGAACTTGCGGTCGGTGAAGCCAGCCAGATCACTGATGGTGCCGGTTTCGGCGTATTCGGAACGGATGACGAACTGCTCAACGTTCTGCCACAGCATGGAAACGGAGCGCAGGTATTCCTGTTTACCGGCATCGGCCAGCTGACCTTTGCCCTGCCATGCCCAGGCGCCGTAAAGACCCTGAAGGATGGAAAACTGAGCTTCTCCCTCACGCATCATCTTGATGTTTTCGCCGGATCCTGCGGAGTTGATCGCAGACAGCGCAAGGCCGGTGGTCGGCTCGAGCTTAACCTTGGCCAGAGTCGCCAGGGCAACACCTACGGGGTAGAAGGTACCGCCGGTGGAAGCGGTGGCGAGAATGTAAGAGCGGTTCTCTTCGGCAGCCTGAACCAGTCCGCTGGTGCCGGTGGTAACGCCCATGGCCAGAGCGATTCCCATGCCTTTGACGAAATTACGCTTAGTTATTTTCATTCCTGCATCCTTTTGTTTTGGTTATTGGCAAACGACGGACCTAAGCTGCGCTTGGGGTAAGCTGGGGTGAGCCCGCCGCCTGATCTCAATCCTCATTCACAAAGCAAGGAACAGGCCACACTTCCTAATTAAGCTTATCTATATGTTTCGTATAGATATTTATCAAAGACACTTTCACCAAAAGGCGGGGATGAGCAAAATTCCGCCTATAATTTTCGCCGCACTAGGCAATATTTCGCTTATTCATCATCACTGACAAACTCACCGCGGCTGATACCGTAGCGCTGCATCTTCTGGTTCAGGGTACGGCGCGGAAGATCGAGTTCCTCCATCACGGCCTTGATATTGCCTCCATGGACTCCCAAGCTCTTGCGGATCGCCTGGGCTTCAAATTCCGCCACCTGAACAGCCAGCGGCAAACCACGCTGGTTGATACGCACCGTTGCCAGTGGCGGCTGTCCCCGTGACAACAGCTCCGCCACCGTAGCGCGACGGTCCAGGGCAAAGCGGATCGCCACGTTTTTAAGCTCACGCACGTTGCCGGGCCAGGCGTAGGACTGGAGCGCATCGATATCGTGATCGCTGAGCGGACGAGGTTCGCGCTGATGATCGGTCGCCGCCAGCGCTACGTAGTGAGCGAACAGCAGAGGTACGTCGTCGAGCCGGTCGCGCAAGGGCGTCAGGTGCAGTTCGGACACGCAAAGGCGGTAGAACAGATCCTCACGGAAGCTGCTTTCATCCCGCAGATCCACCTTGGAAGCCGCCACCACCCGCAGATCGACCGGAATCGGCTGATTGGAGCCGAGGCGCTCCACCACTCCTTCCTGCAGCGCTCGCAACAGTTTCACCTGCAGGCTGTGCGGCATGCTCTCGATCTCATCAAGGAACAGCGTACCGCCGCTGGCGTACTCAAACTTGCCGATGCGCCGCTTGTTGGCGCCGGTAAAGGCACCGGCCTCATGGCCAAACAACTCGCTTTCGATCAGGTTCTCAGGGATAGCGCCGCAGTTCAGCGGTACAAAGGGTTTATTGGCGCGATTGCTGAAACTGTGCAGACACTGGGCCACCAGCTCTTTGCCGGTACCTGTCTCGCCATAGATGATCACGTTGGTTTCAAGCTGGCCCAGGGTCAGAATCTCATCACGCACCCGGGTAATCGCCGGAGAGATACCGATCAGCTTGGCATCGAGACCGGAGCGAGTCGCCAGGTCCTGCTGCAGGCGCAAATTTTCTACCATCAGGCGACGCTTTTCGCAGGCGCGCTGAATCGTTTCCGCAAGACGGTCCGGCACATAGGGCTTTTCGATAAAATCGTAGGCGCCCTCGTGCATCGCGCTGATCGCCATATCCACGTCACCGTGGGCGGTGAGCAGGATCACCGGCAGTCCTTCTACCTTGGCCCGTGCCTCCTGCATCAGGGTCATGCCGTCCATCTCCGGCATCCGCACATCGGTCAACAACACACCGGGCCAGACCGGTGTCAGCGCCTTCAGTGCTTCTTTGGCCGAGGCAAAGGAGACCACATGAAAGCCACACATCGTCAGCCACTGCGCGGTGGATTCGCGCACCATCGCCTCATCATCCACCAGCATGACACAACGACACTGGATGACCGCATCGGCCGGCAATTCCGCTTTCATATCGTCCCTTAATTTCATCGTCTTATTAATTGAACCGTTTGAATGTTACTTCGAAGCAGGCTCCACCCTCGGCGCCCTGCCCGACATGGATATCGCCGCCCAGATCGCGCACGATGGAATGCACGATCGCAAGCCCCAGACCCAGGCCGGTACCTACCTCTTTGGTGGTGAAAAACGGCTCGAACAGCTGCTCGCGATGCTCCGCATCGATACCCGGGCCGTTATCCTCAACGCGCAGCGAAATATCCTCTCCCACTTCGCTGACCAGCAACGTCAGGCGATGCGGAGGCTCCTGGCCCTGCATGGCGTCACAGGCGTTTTTCACCAGGTTGATCAGCACCTGTTCGAAACGGGCCTGATCGCCACTGAGCTGCACATCCGGCCCTGGTGGGTCGTAGCAGAGCTGCAGATTCATCTCGGCGAAGCGGCCCCGGAAAAGCCCCAGCACCTGGTCGATCGATTGACCCACCGGCACCGGCGCGAGGGCCTCCGGCTTTTTATAGGCGAAGGTCTTCAACTGCCCGGTGATCAGCGCCATGCGGTCGATCAGGCTTTCCAACTGGCGGTAATTGTCCGCCTGCATCTGCGGATTTTCCAGCTGGCGCCGGCCAATGGCCAGGTAAGTACGGATCGCCGTCAGCGGCTGGTTGAGCTCATGCACCACCTGCGCCGACATCCGGCCGAGCGCAGCCAGCTTGCCCGCCTGCACCAATTCTGCCTGGGTCTCTTCCAGCGCCCGGGTGCGTTCAGCCACCTTGTGCTCGAGCGATTCGTTGGCCTCGCGCAGCGCCTGTTCCAGGCGTTTGCGGCGGCTGATATCGATCACCGTCACCAGGTACCCGAGCTCCGGGTGGTGCGCCATGCCGCGCACCGACACCATCATCGGGAACAGACTGCCATCGCCCCGTTGGCCAATGGTTTCAACGTTGGTCAGCGGCTCATGCTGGGTACGGTGCAGACGGCTCAGCGTCTCGCGCAGCAGATCTCCCGCGGCATCGTCAACAATCAACGTGCTGAACTCACGATCCCGCATCGACTCAGCAGTCACCCCAAACAGCTGTGTCGCCATCGGGTTGATGAAATGAATAATTCCCTGGGCGTCGATATTGATCAGACCCACCTGGGCGGTGCTGATCATATCCTGCTGGCGCTCCTGGTTGAGCACCCTCTCCCGCGCCTGTTCGCGCTGCAGCGCGCGCTTCTGGCGTTTTTCACGCAGATAGAGGATCAAAAGCCCCAGCGCGAAACCGGCGCCGGCGATGCTGCCGGCTACTATGCGCTGCTGTTGACCGACGCTGCGGGCATCCACCAGCACGCTGACCCGCCACTGCAGATCATCAAGCACCACGCTGTGCATCAGATAAGGGTTATCGTCGAGACTCAACAGATGAACCTGGGTGCCATCGCCAAGCACCTCGGTACTGGAGGACGGCAGGGTCGCCGGCATATTCATGCTGAATAGCTGCTTGCCATTCATGTCGGCTATCAAAAACGGATAATCGATCGGTAACTGTTCGTGCAGTTTATCCAGTTCCAGACGCATGGCCGCCACGCCGATCAGGTCCTGCTGGTCGTAGATCGGCGCCGACAGGTACAGCGCCGCCCTTGCCGGCCTCCCCTCCTGCACGAATTCACGTCCTTCATGACCGGATATCGCCTGCTGGAAGTACTGCTTTTCCGACTGGGAACTGGCCAGCAACTCCTGCTGGTCGCGCCAGTTGCTGGACGCCTGGGGCCAGCCACTGAGATCAAGCACCAGCAGCGCGCTCGATCCCGCCACCAGGTTGATCTGCTCCAGGTAACGGTCAACCGGGCCACCGACATCGGCATCGGGAAGACGCAATAGCGTGCGCACCTCTCGGCTCTGCGTCAGCACAAAGGGCAGATAGCGGTACTGATCCAGCGCCGTGCGCAGCTGGGTGACGTTGCTCAGCAGCCGGTCGGAGGCTTCGTCATGCAGGCTGTCCAGGGCCCAGTTACGGCTGAACATCCCCGCAACCAGAGTCAGCACCAATACGCAGACCAGGTACAGCGTCATCAGAACCAGTGGACGAAACGACAACAAGTGACAGCCTCCGAGCGCTTGGCAAAGTTTTCCTGATCAGGCTCTGCGAGCCAGCAACGCCTTACAGGCCTCGGGATCGAGCAGCTCGCCCATCTCGTCGTACTCCGGGTACGGCAGGCCGGCCGTCAGGCAGTGCGTGGCGATCTTTTGGTAGCGGGACTCGAACATATGCCGGGCGATCACCTCCGCCGGCATGCGGTCCAGTTCATAGAGGCCAGCCAGCTTGCGCTGCCGCTGGGCCTCTATCAGGATAATCCCGGCAGCGGTGGAGACGTTCAGCGACTCCACCATACCCATCATCGGTACGGTGATATGCAGATCCGCCGCCTGCGCTGCCTCTTCGCTGATACCGGCCTTTTCCGCCCCCATCAGGATGGCGCAGGGGACGGTGTAATCCACATCATGGAAATCCACCGCGGTGTCGGAAAGGTGTGCGGCGTAGATTTTCATCCCCTGGGCACGCACCGCATCGACCGCTTCAGTAAGGGTGGAGTGAACCACGGATTCAACCCAACGGTCGCTGCCACGGGAGGTTCCCCGATAGCGGCGATATTCGTGGTCCGGTTTAACCACATGCATTTTCGGGATCCCGACGGCATCGCAATTACGTACCAGGGCAGCCATGTTGCGAGGCTTGTGTACTTTGTCGGCGATCAGGGTCAGGTCCGGCTGGCGCCGTCTCAGCACCTGAAGTAATCGTTGTTCTCTTTCCGGTGTCATCTGCGTTCCTCAATTCCAGCGCAGATGGTACCGCCATTGGTATAGGCTAGGCCACTTCGTGTTTTGCCACCCGCCGGGACGTGCGATAATCGCCGACCACCCGTTATGTTTACAGGAATAAACACAGACCATGAGCGACTCGAACGACATCATCGCCTACCAGGGATACCCCGGCGCCTACTCTCACCTTTCCTGCACCCGCGTCTTTCCGCAGATGCAGGCGCACGCCTGTGAGAGCTTTGTCGACGCGATGTTTATGGTCGATAACGGGGAAGCGAAGTTCGCCATGATCCCGCTGGAAAACTCCACCGCGGGCCGTGTAGAAGAGATTTACCGGCTGATGCCGAAAACCCAGCTGCATATCATCGGTGAGCATTTCGAGCCGGTGAACCACTGCCTGCTGGGTCTGCCGGGCACCCGGATCGAGGATCTGAAGACCATATCCTCCCACCCCCAGGCGCTGGCGCAGTGCGATGGCAACCTCAAAGCGCTGGGGCTGACGCCTATCGCTGCACTGGATACCGCGGGCTCCGCAGCCGATCTGGCCGAATCCCGCCAGGCGGGCCACGCCGTGATCGCCTCCAGCCTGGCCGCCGAGCTCTATGGGCTCGAGATTCTGCGCGAGAACTTTCAGGACAAGAACGGTAACACCACCCGCTTTATCATCCTCACCAAGGATGGCCATGTGCCGGAACCGGGCAGCAGCGAGCACTTCCTGACCACCATCATGTTTACCGTACGCAACCTGCCAGCCGCGCTGTACAAGGCGCTAGGCGGCTTCGCCACCAACGGAATCAACATGGTCAAGCTGGAGAGCTATATGGCGTCGGATACCATGCAGGTATCCAGCTTCCATCTGGATGTGGAGGGGCACCCCCACGATCAGTCGATGCAGTACGCGCTGCAGGAGCTGCACTTCTTTGCCAAATCGGTCAGGATCATCGGCACCTACCCGGCGCACCCTTTCCGCTACAGCCAGCAGGTCAGCATCGAAGACTGATTTCAACTTATCTGAAAAAAAGCCCGCTTGTTGCAATGCAGCAAGACGGGCTTTTTTTATAACTAAATTGTTTTAAAAAAAGCACTAACACCATTGTGCATTGCAGCATAAGCGCTATATTTAAGTTGTCCTGAGGGATCAGGACGCGACAGGTGTCTCTCTTCACCTATCGCATCCCATCTTGCAGCTCCGGCCGTTGGAGTTGTTTGCACTTTGCCTACCCCTCTCCTCCCGGAGAGGGGATTTTTTATCTCTGGCCGGTTCAACAAGTCTAAGCACCCTGAGTGGGCACTGACGACCGTTGCATAAATCTTAACCAGTTTTGCAAAAATTGCCCACTGGCAATTCGCCGACGCCTGAACGTGCAGAGTCGCTAGCAAGGCTAACGGACCACCCCGGATTTGTTTAGGGTTCCTAAGCGAACCACCATCGAAAGAAAATCCACAACCTGCACTAACTGGTTGTTATTTATACAGCACCTGATTAATTACACTGACACATGCAGCCAGTATTTTAAATAAACTATCGCACCCCTAATCGGTAAATAGATAGGAACCCTATTTGAATATAAAACCTAAAATAGTCATCCCGCTAAGGTGAATTAATTTATTTATATTTTTTACATTTTCTCTATTGATCAGAGAAAACTCCATCCCTAGAATCGCCGCCAACAAAACAACACATCAGGCAGCGCCGTTCAGGACTGCCGGGCCCGGCTTCTCGCCTTAAAGCCCACTTTTACACCCAAGCCCTTGGCTATAAACGATTTTTCCCAGTAACGCCGTCGCGGCGCTACCGGGCATTCTGTTTTTTAATTTAAACGCTTAAGCCGTCCGAGGTTGGCCGATGGAACCGATCACCGTCGTAGGCATGATTGCCGCTTTCTGCACTACCAGTGCTTTTATTCCGCAGGTTGTACAGATCCTGCGTACAGGTAATGTTGATGGCATCTCTCTGCAGATGTATTCGATTTTTACCCTGGGTGTTGCCCTTTGGCTTGGATATGGTGTTTTTCTGCAGAAAGCGCCGATCATCATTTCCAACAGCATTACCCTGGCACTGGCCGTTTCGGTACTGGGTCTGACCCTGACCAAACGCCGTCAGAACCGCAAACATGCGCTACAATTGGTGGCTGATAACACGGATGTCGCGGTAGTGAGTGCTGCTAACGAAGAGTTGGCAGCCGCTGCCTGAGGAGGCTATCACTACCCCGGCGATCTGCCACTGCAATGCTGGCGATCCGCCGATAGTCTCCTCATCTTCTGCCCGGGCCCTTCCTCCCCTTCAGGCCCGGGCAGAATCCCATTGATTTACCCTTTCTGACTTTGTCCCTGCAGAACCGCTTCAGGCTGCACCCTTGATTCCGAACCAGGCTCGAATCGCCGGCCAGCGGTTTACCAGCATCGCCAGAAAAATCAGTCCGCAGCCCGCTATCTGCATGGCACTCATGCTATCGCCCAACCAGAACGCCGCCATCAACGCCGCCCAAACGGGTTCCAGCGTCATGATAATCGCTGCATGACTGATAGGGGCCATGCTTTGCCCCCGGGTCTGGATCGAGAAACGCAGGATCGTTCCGATCAATACGCTGGCGACAAACCACCCCCAGACGGCGCCGGTTTGCGGTAGGTACCAGGTTTCGAAAATCGCCGATACCAGCAGTGTGATGGCGCCTGTCACCAGCAACTGAACCGTGGTCAGCGGCCCTACCGGAGTTTTGCTGGAGGCCTTGCTGTTCATGATGAACATCAGCGCAAGAAAGAACGCGGCGCCGAGAAAGCAGAGCTCGCCCAGACCAATGCTGAACGTGCTGTCCAGCGACAGGCAGGCTAGCCCCGCCACCACACAGGGTAGCGAGTAATAGACGTAGCGACCGGGTCGGTCACCAAACAGAACACCCAGCAGCGGCACCAAGACCACGCCAAGACTGGCCAGGAATGCGCCCACACCGATATGGGTGGCGATCTTCAGGCCCAGCACCCAGAACACCATGCCACAACCGAAGAACAGCCCCACCAGCAAGCACCCCTTCCATTGCTGCGAGCTCAGCCGCGCCAGCGCCCTGGCGTTGATCGGCAAAAGGATCAGCCCCGCCAGGGCAAAGCGCATGGAGATGAATAGCAGTGGCGCAAATCCGGCCAGCGCCTCCTTGGACATGATCCAGCCAGCACCCGCCAGAAAAGTAGTGATCAGCAGAAGAATATCCGCCTTCACATGGTTGGAGAGGGTCACGCATTGTCTCCTTACAGGGCAGCAGGCTGATACTGCATGCCTGAAAAAATCCGTTAGTTGTGAATCGCCAGCCTTGCAGAGCACAGATGCCACGCGTTGCGGAACGCAACAGAGATCAAACATCCCATGACAGAGACTGGCGTTCGCCCAAACAACAGCTTTACTGAATATAAGGCGTTGCTAAAAAGGGGCTGACTAAAGTGCAGCGCTCAAACGAACGCATCGACGCCCGCTCATGGCGCGAGGGATCCAGGTCCGGCTCAGCAGCCTGAGGGCAAAAGAACAGCGAAAAGAGCACCCATGATACTGCAAATCGTGCGAATAGACAGTGAAACAAGGAGTTAGGGGAATCACCGTGAACAGCGCCAGCGACAGCCAGAGTGCGCCGGTCGCCATCGGCAGCATCACAGAGGTTCATGGCCCGGTAGTGGTCATTCGCTGTAAACAGCTGCCGCCGATGCGCCAGGCACTCTGCGCGTATTACGACCACGACAGCTGCCTGTTCGAGGTACATCAGCATATCGACCGCCATCATGTTCGCGCCATTACTCTGCACCGCACCAGCGGTCTCTACCGCGGTATGCCGGTCTACGATACCGGTGCACCGCTGCATGTACCGGTGACGCCCCACTGCCTCGGTCGGCTGCTCAATATCTTCGGCGAACCGCTCGATGGCGGCCCGCCCCTGCAGGCCGAGAGTTTCAGCAATATCCACCGTCCACCGGCTGCACTGTCCGAGGCGGTGGGCACCGGCGCCATCCTCGAAACCGGCATCAAGGTGATCGACCTGCTTTGCCCCTTTGTGCGTGGCGGCAAGACCGGCCTGTTCGGCGGCGCCGGTGTTGGCAAAACGGTGTTGGTGATGGAGTTCATGCATGCGGTGGTGGCGCTTCACTCCGGCGTTTCCGTCTTTGCCGGCGTCGGCGAGCGTATACGTGAGGCACACGAGCTCTGGCATGAAATGGATGAAGCCGGGGTGATGCAGGAAAGCCTGATGATGTTCGGCCAGATGGATGAGTCACCGGGTGTGCGCTTCCGCATCGGCCTGTCGGCGCTGACCTACGCCGAATACCTGCGCGATACGCTGCGCAAAGAGGTGCTGTTCGTCATGGATAACATCTTCCGCTTCGTCCAGGCCGGCAGTGAGATCTCCAGCCTGCTCGGCCGTATGCCCGCCACCGTAGGCTACCAGCCGACGCTGATCACCGAGGTGGCCGAGCTGCAGGACCGGATTCTTTCCACCCGCGATGGCGCCATCACCTCGGTTCAGGCGGTTTACGTGCCAGCCGACGATATGACCGACCCCGCCGTGAGCGCCATTCTCAGCCATCTCGACTCCTCGGTGGTGCTCTCCCGCGCCCAGGCCGGCAAGGGGATCTACCCCGCCGTGGAACCGCTGCAGTCGAACAGCCGGCTCATGGACCGGCACACCCTTGGCGAGCGCCACTACAGCATCGCCAGAGCAGTGCGCGAGCATCTCGCCCGCTACCATGAGCTGGAAGATATTATCGCCATGCTCGGTATCGAGGAGCTTTCCGCCGAGGACCGCCGCATCATCATGCGCGCGCGCAAACTGCAGCGCTATCTGACCCAGCCTTTCCGCGTCACCGCCTCACACACCGGCGTTACGGGCGTTGCGGTGCCACTCAACGCCACACTGGATGACTGCGAGGGCTTCCTTCGCGGTGATTTTGACACCACGCCCGAGCAACAGTGTTACATGCGCGGCAGTATGCAGGAGGCCCGCTCATGAACGGCCCGGTCAATAGCTACCGACTGGAACTGCTGTCCGCCACGGAAAAACGAGAGATCCCGGGCCTCATATCCTTCGTCGGCGAGGATGCATCCGGCAGCTTCGGTATTCAGGCCGGGCACACACGGCTGATGACACCGCTGGTGTTCGGGCTGGCACGGTTTCGCTGCACCGATGATGACTGGCAGTACCTGGCGATGCCAGGCGCGATGCTCTACTTCGCCGACAATCGGCTGCGCATCTGCACCCGCCATTTTCTGCTTGATCGCGACTACCAGCGTATTTCCACGCTGCTGCGTGAGCAATTGCTCGCAGAGGAGGAGCAGCTGATCACGGTGAAGCGCAGCCTGCACCGGATGGAGCAGCAGTTGCTGCGCAGGCTCTGGGAGCTGGGCCAGGATGCGCCCGGTTCCAGGCAATAGAGCCGTAATAGAGCTCAGGAGCAGCCCATGACCGACCCGCAAAAAAACAGACTGCGCAAACGGGTGGAGCAGCAGGCAAAACGGATGCAGCAGGCGGAGAAGGATCGCCCGAACCTGCTGGCGCAGACGGTTTACATGGGACGCCTGGGGCTGCTGTTTGTCCTGCCGGTCATTGGCGGCGCCTACCTGGGGCGCTGGATCGACAGCATACAGAGCGGCTACGAGATGCGGTGGACGCTAAGCCTGATCTTTATCGGCGTGTTTATCGGCGCGGTGAATCTATATCTGGCGATACGGGAGTAACGGATGCAGGAAAACGCCATGTTCAGCGGCGTAGTGTTCAGGCTGGGGCCCGTTGAGGTCACCGGCACCGTAATCACCACCTGGGCGATTATCGCCCTGCTGAGTCTGGTCGCCTGGCTGATCTCCCGCGACCTGCACGTCGACAAACCCAGTCGTCTGCAAACCCTGGCAGAGGGTGTGCTCAATGCCGCCGAAGAGGCTATCCGAGCCGTGGCGCCGGATCATGTGCGTCTACTGCTGCCCTTTATCACTACCTTATGGATCTTCATCGTGATCGCCAACCTGGTTGGGTTGATACCGGGGCTGCACTCACCGACGCGGGACCTGTCCGCCACCTCGGCGCTGGCGTTAATCGTGTTTTTCTCGGTGCACTGGTACGGCATCCGGGATCAGGGCCTGAGCCGCTATCTAAAACACTACCTGAGCCCCACGCCGCTGATGCTGCCGTTTCATATCGTCAGCGAGATATCGCGCACCATCGCACTGGCGGTGCGCCTGTTCGGCAACATGCTGAGTCTTGAAACCGCAGCCCTGCTGATCCTGGTGGTGGCCGGATTTCTCGCCCCGATTCCGATTCTTATGCTGCATATCATCGAGGCGCTGGTTCAGGCCTATATCTTCGGCATGCTGGCGCTGATCTACGTGGCCGGCGGCCTGCAATCCCAGCAACTGCGCGCAGAACAACAAACAGAACCGATAGAAACCGATTCAGATAAGGAGCACAGCCGTGAATGATATGTCCTGGTTCACGATTCTATCCACCGTCGGCGCCGTGCTTGCCATCGCCATCGGTGTGCTTGGACCCGCCTTCGCCATGGGGCGAGCGATCAGCAGCGCCCTGGATGCGTTGGCACGCCAACCCGAAGCGGAAAAGTCGATTATGCGCACCCTGTTCATCGGCCTCGCGATGATCGAGTCGCTGGCGATCTACGTGCTGGTGATTGTGCTCATCGTGCTGTTCCGTAATCCGCTGCTGGAATACCTGCTTCCCACTTCCTGAGACAGAGGTTCACGACGGTGGAACTGAGTTGGTCAACGCTGCTGCTCGAGATCATCAACTTCGCCCTGTTGATGTGGCTCTTGCTGCACTTTTTTTACAAGCCGCTATTGGCGGTAATTGCAAGACGCCAAGCCCGTATCGAGCAGCAACTGCAGCAGGCCGAAACCCTTCAAGCTGAGGCACAGGCGCTCAAGAGCCGATATGAAAACCGCCTCAGCCACTGGGAACAGGAACGCCAGAGCGCCCGCGAGGCCCTTACCACGGAGCTTGCCGGTCAGCGCTGCCGGCTTGAAGCCGAGCTCAAGCACTCACTTGAGCAGCAGCGTGAAAAGGCCCAGGTCATCGCCCAAAGACATGAAACCGAACTGCAAGCGCGCATCGAACGCCAGGCGATGCTACAGGCGGCCCAGTTTGCCACCCGTCTGTTAACTGAAAGCGCAGGCCCCGAACTTCAGGACCGGCTGATTCAGCTGCTGCTGGATTCACTTCCCGCACTTGAAGCTGAACAGCTCAACGAGCTGCGCACTGAGGTTCAGGACAACGGAGCCTGCATCGAAATCAATAGCGCCTTCCCACTGAGTGAGGATCAGCAGACGGCACTGCATCAGGCACTGGAAACCCTGCTGGAAAAACCGGCTCCTCTTAAACTCAATCTGGATCCTGCGCTGATCGCAGGTGTTCGTATCGGTATCGGCCCCTGGGTACTGCAAACCAACGTGCTGGATGAACTGCGTGGCTTTGTGGAGCTTTACCATGACGGCGGATAAAACAGACTCTGCTGACAGCCTTCTGCAGCAGCAAAAAGCCTGGCTTACGCACTACCGACCGGCCCTTCGCGTCAGCGAGCAGGGCTATGTAGTCTCCGTAGGCGACGGTATCAGCTGGATCAGCGGCCTACCCACCGCCGCCATCGATGATGTGCTGCTGTTTGAGGATGGCAGCCGCGGGCTGGTCTTTGATCTGACCGACTCTTCTGTTGGCGCGGTGCTGCTTCACGCCACCGATCAGCTCACCGCCGGCACTGGCGTAACACTCAGTGGGCGCCAGCTTAGCCTGCCGGTGGGCGACGCCCTGCTCGGCCGGGTGATCGATCCGCTGGGGACACCGCTGGATGGCGAGGCAGCGCCCAAGTGCGACGCCTACCAGCGTCTGCTGCAGGATTCACCGGGTATCGTTGAGCGCGACTTTGTCCACCAACCGCTCTACTCAGGTTGCAAGGTGGTTGATACGCTGATTCCGATCGGTCGCGGCCAGCGCCAGCTGATTGTTGGCGATGAGGGCCTGGGACGTAGCTCCCTGGCACTGGATACGCTGATCAATCAACGAGGCCAGCAGGTGCCCTGCGTATACGTGCTGATCGGGCAGAAGCGCTCCACGGTGATAGACACCATCGAGCTGCTGCGACGCTACGATGCCATGGACTACACCACGCTGGTGGTCGCCGAGGCCAGCGCCCTGCCCGGCCTGCAGCATCTCGCCCCCTTTGCCGGCTGCGCCATCGCCGAATACTGGATGCATCGCGGCCTGCATACTCTGGTGGTCTACGATGACCTCTCTACTCACGCCAAAACCTACCGCGAGCTGTCACTGCTGCTGCGCCGCCCTCCCGGTCGCGAGGCCTACCCCGGGGATATCTTCTCCATTCACGCGGGCCTTTTGGAGCGCGCCACCTGCCTGAATGCCACCCAGGGTGGCGGCAGCATGACCGCGCTGCCAATCGTCGAAACACAACAGGGCGAAATCGCCGCGTATATTCCCACCAACCTGATCTCCATTACCGATGGCCAGACCTACCTCGACGCCGAACTGTTCAGCGGCGGCTTCCGCCCCGCCATCGATATCGGTAAGTCGGTCTCCCGTATCGGCGGCAAGGCCCAGCACCCGGTGATCAAGCAGGAGGCAGGACGCCTGAAGCTGGATTACCTGCAGTTTCTCGAGCTGGAGGTATTTACCCGCTTCGGCGCGCGCCTCGAGGCCGCTATGGAACGCTCGATCAAGCGCGGACGGCTGTTGCGCGAGCTGTTCAAGCAGGACCGCCTGTCCCCCTGCTCGATCGAGTTTCAGCTTGCCTGGATGGTCGCCTATAACGATGGCTTGATCGACAACCGTACACCGGCACAGATACCCCGTTTGCTATCGGAGCTGCAAACAGCGGTAGCAAGCTCTGGCCTTACGCTGGAGGAGGGCCGCGAGCGCTGGGCCGAAAAGCTGACCGACTGGCTTGCCGATACGCTTACAACCCAGCCCGAGGAAAGCCGGTGAGCCAGCGCCATGAGCTCGCCCGGCATCGGCAGAAACTGGCCGAAGCACGCGAAGTGATGAACTCCATGAAATCCCTGGCGTTTATGGAGACCCGCAAGCTCGCGCAGTTTCTGGTCAGCCAGCGTGAGGTGGTCGCTACGCTGAAAGAGGTGGCTGCGGATTTTCTCCGCTTTCATCAGCCGCCGGAGGCATACACCGCCACGGGCCCCGCGGTATATCTGCTAATCGGCTCCGAACGCGGCTTTTGCGGCGCGTTCAATGAAGCGCTGGTGGATCAGCTTGAGACAGAGCGGGACGCTCAGGAGGCCGAACTGATTCTCTGCGGTCACAAGCTCTGTGCGCTGCTTGAGGATGACAGGCGCATACTGCACCGGGTTGAGGGTGTCTCGGTAGTCGACGAGGCCGGCACCCTGCTGGTCCGTGTCAGCACACTACTGGCCGACCTAAACCTGCAACGCGGCCCAATCCTTCTGCGGGTCATCTACCAGGATGACGAACAACAGAGCGTGCGCGTCGATCAGCTGCTGCCCCCTTTTTTGCCAGCGCCTGCCGAGGGCTCCGACAACAATACGCTGCAAAGCCAGGTGCCCCCGGAGCTTCATCTTGAACCACGCGAGTTTTTTTCCGAGCTGGTGGAGCACTACCTGTTCGCGCTCCTTCACGAGGTGATCTTTGTATCGCTGATGTCCGAGTACCGCCGCCGCACCCAGCATCTCGATGGCGCCGTTCGCTATCTGGACGAGAGATTGGAAGCGATGCAACGCCGCGACAACCAGCTGCGCCAGGAGGAGATCACCGAAGAGATAGAGGTGCTGCTGCTTAACGCCGCCGGTGCCGAGCCGCCAGCGGATACATAAGAGGGTCTATTCCTGCGGGATCACTTTGCGAAAGGTCAGGTTAATGCGCCCCTCGCGGATATCCGGGTCACGCGGAATGCAGTGAAACCAGTGATGCTGGAAGCCCGGCCGCATCAACAGCACCGTGCCGCTATGCAGCTTCATGCGTCCCTCTTCGTGGCTGTCGCGATGCTGCCAGGCAAAGGTACGACTGGCGCCCAGAGTAAGCGAAGCGATCAACGGCGCCTGGCCAAGCTCCGGTTCGTCATCAGCATGCCAGCCCACGTAGTCATCGCCTGTACGATAAAGATTGACCAGCACGGAGTTAAAGCGGGCACCCGCCGCACGCTCGACCCGCTGACGGATCGACTGCAGCAGCGGCGTCCAGGGGCGGGTCTGCAGCAGGTTGTTGCTGTAGCTGTAACGGATTCCGGGATCGGCGTGCCAGGTCTGCTGGCGGGGCAACTCGAATCTTCGGCCATCTACCTCATAATGGTTATCCGGCCAGGCGTTTTCTTCGAGCAGTTGTTTGTAGAGTGCGCGACTCTCTTGCACGCCGTAGAAGCCAGTGACCAGGTCCAGTTCGTTCAACGGCGAAAACGGCGGGTAAACGGGGCGCTTGATCGACATCGGCAGAAAGTCCACTGAGTTTGAAAGGACATACATTCTGCCACGTCTGATCTTTTTTTAAACAGGGGCGCGTTTCGCAACGACCTCTGCGGCCGGCTCGGACTGCTCCTGATTCGCGCCCTCCTGACCCGTTCCCTCATGACCCGTTTCCTCATGACCAGAGTCATCGAGCCAGAGCCCATGTACACCGGTCGCCAGCGCCTGCAGCGCCACTTCGTTACTGCGCTGTTTCAACATCACCAGGTTCAGCGCGATCTCCGGCACCTCACCCGGCCAGCATATTCCGTAGCCCTGTTTTTCGGCCGCTGCTGCATCGTCCTCCCTGACCACCGACATGCCGACCCCTGAGCGGATCAGGGCGCGAATAGCATCCTCGGTATCGCACCAGACGATCTCCGAGGGCGGTTGCTCACCATGACGGAACAGCGCTTCGAACAGCTTGTAGAAGGGGCAGTTAGGCGTTGTGTAAACCCAGGGTAACTGGGTCAGCTCGGCCAGAGAGCGGCCCCGGATGCGCTCTTCCCAGCTACTCGGCGCCAGTATCCGCATCGGCACCTGCGCAAGCTCGGTGACCTGCATATCGGCGGCGGCACAGGGGCCGAAAGTAAAACCGGCATCCACCTGATTCTGCCTCAGCTCCTGGAACACCTTGGCGGTACTGGTCTGCAGAAAGTGCGCGACCAATTGCGGATGGCGCGACGATAACAGCCGGAACAGATCACCCACGCGCATGAACTCGAAATCGGTGTGAATACCGATACGCAGCTCGCCCACCAGCTCGTCACTGAGTTGCATCGCCTGCTGCACGAACTGCTCAGCCTCGCGAAGAGTACGCTGGGCTTGCTCAAACAGACGCTGTCCCGCGGGGGTCAACAGCATACCTTTGGGGGTGCGCGAAAACAGCTGTACGCCGGTTTCCTCCTCCAGCGCCTTGATCTGTGCACTGATCGCCGGCTGGCTGGTAAACAGCGCCGCGGATGCACGGGTCAGGTTGCCCTCCTGGGCCACCTTGACGAAGGTTTTCAGATGGTAGAGTTCCAAGGCAAGCGCTCCATGACGAGAGTTTTCTGATAAGGCCGCCTGCTCTCAAATTTCCGGGCAAGACGCTTCAATCAGATTAGAACACAACGCCCCTGCCCGCGCTCATCGGAATTCCTGAACGCCCCCTTCCGATTAAACGATTGGATTGAAAAGTATGTCGTTTCTAATCTGGCCACCTAGCTTACGGAGGCCCGACATGACTGCTCAAGCGACTCAATTTCGACCGATCAACCTTACACCCGGCGAGCGTTCACGCCGGATTAACCTCAACGCTCTGATGCTCATAATCAAGCACTGGCATGCCCGCGCACGACAGCGGCGCCAGCTTGCACAACTGCCGGCAGAGATGCTCAAGGATATTGGCGTCAGCCGAGCGGATGCATTGAATGAAGCCAGCAAGCCGTTCTGGAGATCCTGACCGCCGCTTTGAACCCGAACCTGCCCTGTGCCATTGTTGAAGCAGACGCTTATCTCAGAAGTCTGTGACACGGGGCGGTGCGGTATGGAAAGGATAGATCCCAAGATACGTAACGCGGTACGCGCGCTGGTCATCCGTGATGACCAGGTGCTGCTGCTTAAAAAAGAGGGTTACGAAAGCGGCGGCGTACGTTACGCACTGCCGGGCGGCGGACAGGATCCGGGCGAATCGCTCACCGCAGCCCTGCAACGGGAATGCCTCGAAGAGATCGACTGCGAGGTGCAGCCCGGCGAACTGCTCTCGGTGCACGACTTTATCAAACAGCGCGCTACCGAACCCGTCACCTGGCGCCACGTGGTGGAGTTTCTGTTTGCCTGTGAACTGCCGGCTGGCTATGAGCCCCACAACGGCCCTGCCCCGGACAAGCATCAGGTAGATGTGGTCTGGATGCCAATAAAGCAGGTCAGCCAGCTACAGCTGTTTCCGCAATACCTGAGCTCGTTTATTCCTACTCTTATCCCAGGCAACCTACCAGACAACAGACCAGGCAACCCGCTTAACTCTGGGCCGGACCTCCAGCAGCCCGACCGTTATCAGGGGCGTTTCGTTGACCCCGGCTTTGGCGCTGATTCCTGAGCAGGCCCGATTCCTCTGCCAGAGCCTCGGCGGCCAGCTGCAGCGGCTCACGCAGCTCACCCGTTAGCGAATCTATGCGCCCAAGCGCCCGCTGCAACGCTTTTTGCAACCGCTGCGGGGACTCCTCCAGCTGCGCGAAGCAATCCAGCGCATGTACCACGGCGCGACGCTGGGAATCACTCAACCTCAGCTCATCGCGTATCCGGTGCAGCGCCAGCGTAGCCATCTCCAGCCGCAGCAGCAGTGTTCCCCACTCGGCGGCGCGAAAACGCTGGTTGCCCAGCATGTCGGACCAGCGCACCAGGTGAAACAGACGGTGAAAGGTACGCGCCCGCCAGAGCTTTCGTGTCGCCAATGACTCCTGCGAAGCCGCGAGAGAACGCAGCTCGGAGACCATCTGCAGCTTAAGGTTCTCGATACGCCGCCCCGCGTTAACCGGGTAGATCAGAAGATACCCGGCCCAGGCGATCAGCGGTGCGATGACTACGGCAAGGCTCAGGATAATCGAATGACTCAGACTTCCCTGCAATGGCAGCCCTGGCGCAGACAGCAACAGAAACACCATGTTGTAATCGAAGCCGCCACCCGCCAGACGACGGTGTGACATCACCAGCACGCCGATGCCGATAAACGGCCACATCATCAACACCTGTTGTAACTCAGAGGTCGCATAGGGCCAGACCGCCCAATGACAGACCACTGCCGCAGTGGCCCCCATAACCTGACCGGTAAACACCCAGCGCATCACCCGTGCGGGGCTGTCAAAGGTGGAAAACACCGTCGACATCACCGATACACCCAGCAGCATATAAGCGCCGTAGATCTCACCGGTCCAGGCCCAGATCAGACCCACCGACATCATCAGCGTGAAAGCACGGATACTGGCCTGACGCGCGCCGCTCCAGTCACGATGGAGAACCAGCTGCGGCGACAGCGTTTCGTCGCGATCCTCGCGCATCAACGGTGCCAGTTCCGCATTCAGGGCAGTGATAAAGGTATGCAGACGCGCAAGCTCCGGCACCGGCTTCATGGCCGCCAGCAGCTCATCAAACTGACGAGGAATATCGGCATCCGGCTGATGCCTCTCAAGTGTGGTGATCAGACTATCCAGCGCCTGTTGCACCGGCTCGTCGAGCACCTTTTCCATCCCCTGGCGACGCCATAGCAGCACCGATAACAGCTCCGGCAGCACTCGCCGGCACTGGCGCAGTTTTTCTCGCGACAGTCCCGTATCGACGCCACGCATCTCCAGCGCCGCATCGCGGGCCGCCAGACGGGAAATCAGCGAGTGGCGTTTTTCCAGCAGCGCCTCGGACTCACCGCGCAGCACGGCACGTACATGGCGCATCACGCCGGCACTGAAGTCGACGATCTCTGTGAGATCATCCTGCGCTGGTGAGCGTGCGGCGAAATACCAGCTCACCGCAATCGCCAGCACCACCCCGGTGAGTGCCGTGGCCATGCGATCCAGGCCCAGTGCAAAGATCTGATCATGGTGCGGAATATCCACCAGCGCCACCAGCGAAGCGGAGTAACCCGCCAGAATCGCGCCATAGGTCAGGAAAGAGCGCACCAGGTGTCCCACCAGCACACAGGCAGCGACCCAGAGCGACAGAGCCAACGCCAGCAGCACGATACTGTCCTTACAGAACCAGACGATGCCGACACCGACAAAGGCACCGAGGATCGTGCCACCAAGCCGAGCGAGACTCTTCGCCACCAGCTGCCCGCGTACCGGCAACGAGGCCGCCCAGACGGCCATGCCCGCCCAGTGCGGATGATCCAGCCCTAGACTCCAGGCGACCAATACCGCGAGCGCTGCGGCAATTGCCGTTCGCAGCACGAACAGAAGCCGCCCGGTATCAAAGCCAAGGCGGGACAGGGAATCACTCAGATTCATCACTTGCCGGGGGTCTCCAGCGCCAACTCCAGGCGCAATGCTATGGATTGTACTTGGCCCCAGGTTCGGGCCCGCCGGTGCTCATAAGAGGATCGGGCATTGGCCGGTTTACCAAACCGGCCTTAATCACCACCTGCCTGTTCCTGGATGGAGCAGCGCCCGGCTATTGATCGCTAATATAATACTTTGAATACAATTGGTTTGAAGAAAAACCAATCAGAAAAAGTGGGTATTTTGAGACAGGGGGCTCGGGAAAAAGGAAGCTGAGTAGCGGGGAAATATGGCTGGCGCGATACTCGCCAGCCGGATGGTTCAGCTGCTGGCGTTGCGCGCTGCACCGCTGATCGCCTCACCCGCTTTCTGCAGGTCTTTACCGGCGCCTTCAACGGTTGAGCAACCCGAAAGCCAGACTCCGCTGGCCAACACCAGCAGACAGCTCAGAAGCGAGCTTTTAACTATTGAACTTTTCAGGAAAGAACGCTTTGGAAACGAGCCAGGAAACCGCTTACGCATGGACACTCCTCATGCAACTTCAAAAACTTATATTAGCTTTTACGCGAATCGCAGAGGAGATAATACCGCCACCGGTGCAAACTGGCTATGCAGCGGTGGCGGCCATTTACTGTGAAGAATCAACCGTCCCGGTCGGCCGCGTCCTCAATCTTCTGACCCGCCTTTTCGATATCCTTGCCTGCACCTTCAATGGTGTTACAGCCACTCAGCGCAAATCCACCAGCAAACACCAGCATCAATGCAAGTAATGGGCTGATCATCCGTTTCTTCATGCTTGTTCCTCCAGTAACGACGAGTGTCCGGGCATTCCTACCCAGGCCTAAAAACTATGAACAACAGGATGCGCTTCAGGTTCCATACTGAATTAGCACCGTTTTATTTATAGCTTCCCTCGGCCGTTACGCAATTGAGGAGGAAACGGATTGCGGCCAGCTGCAGGCGATACGGTTGCGCCCATTACGCTTCGCCTGGTAAAGCATGCGGTCGGCAATTTCGAATATCTGGCTCGGTTCCATCCCCTCAGCCGGCATCACGCTGGCAACACCGAGGCTGATGGTAACCACATTACCCGCGGAAGAGGCCGGATGGGGAATCGCCTCGTCAACGACTGCCCGGCGGCAGCGTTCGGCGATATCACGGGCCGCATCGCGACCGGTTTCCGGCAGCAGCAGCACAAACTCCTCACCACCGTAACGTGCGAAGAAATCACTGGAGCGGCAGGCGATATCGCGCAGCACATTAGCCACCTGGATCAGACACTGGTCGCCCTGAAGATGACCACACTGGTCGTTATAATCCTTGAAATGGTCGATATCGATCACCACCAGCGACAGCGATGTGCCGTTGCGATGCGCCCGGTTCCACTCCTTTTCCAGGGTCTGGTCGTAAAGCCTGCGGTTCGCAACGCCGGTCAGACCGTCCTGGTAGGACAGCGCCTCCAGCTTGCGGTTAGCCGCGCGCAGTTCGTCTTCGAGCTTTTTACGCTCGGAGATATCAAACATGAAACCTACGAGGTAAGTGGTTTCGCCCCCTTCCCTGATCGCATGCACCACATCGCGTACCCAGACGTAGTCGCCATCGGCGGTCAACGCGCGGTAATCCGCTTCGTGGTCCACCCCTTTCTGGCACAGGTCGATACAGTAGTTGGCAGTCTGCTCACGCTCGTCGATATGGATGCGGTCGATCCAGTCCTGCGCGGTTTTCCAGCTGTCCTGTTTCCAGCCCAGCAGCTCTTCGATCTGTGGCCCTATGTATTCAAACGCCTTGGTGGCCCAGTTGATTTTCCAGGGAATGGCTTTGGTGGACTCCAGTAGAGTCTTGTAATTAATGGCGTCGTCCTGATCAATCATGGTCGCTACTCAATCCTAATCGATAAAGTCCCGGCCGGAGGGCGATCTGACACCCTGGCCGGTCAGGTTCTGAGCGCCGTGTTCGCGGGCGAAAGGAACGCCGGAGAGGAGATAAAACAGCGCATCAGAACAGAAGTGCAAAGATATCACTGTCTGAATAAGATAACACTAATTTAAATGTTAAGAATTGGCGGCTGACCGGGTGTCGACCCGTATCGGGTTTCAGCGCAGTTGGCTATCCTTACTACCGCGTCGATTGTAGCCGGCGTTCTGCTTCTGATTCGCTTCCAGCTCACTCTGACACTTGATACAGATACGCACCCCGGGCACGGCAAGACGCCTTGCTTCTGGAATCGGCGCATCACACTCTTCACAATGAGTCGCACTTTCGCCCTGGGGCAAACGGCTACGCGCCAGATTCACCGCGTCATCGACACTGGCGTCAATCTGATCCTGAACACCGCCATCGCGGGACCAACCACCGGCCATATCGCCTCCTGTCATGGTTTTTTCTCATCATACTGCCGGTTCCGACGAAATAGCATCCTGAAACCGACCATCGACAAAGCGCAGACCGAAATTTGATCGCCAGACCACTTACTGCACAGCTGCACCCAAAAATCTGTGACTCGCAACCTCTGCAAGAAGAAAAGGGTTGCAAAACTGATGGTTAGGGAACGGAACCTATGGAACGGAGAGTTGCGCGGAGTTAGAGATCATTATGGCGACATACCGATTAGACTAAACTGTACGGTTTAGTTTTGTCTGCAAAACACCTTTATCTCAAAGGGCTGAACAGTCCCGCCGGTCTGGACAGAGTAGCCACGGATGGGAACCGAAACTCCCATAGATAAAGGCTCACAAACGTTGCGATCCAGCCCAACTCTGCGCCGGTGAAAGCCTCATGCTTTCGAACCATGGCGGGATGCGAAGGATCCGCAGCTGCAGCAGGCTTCCGCGAATCTTTCCTAACAACAACCAATATTCCAATAAACGCTGTTCCAGTTTTATGCGTACGTGAACCTAGAAGGACTGTTTATGTCTGAGCACATCGACAACGAAGAAAGACGGAAATTTATTCGCTCGTCACTCTCTATCATTCCCGCCGTCAGTCTGACCTCAACACTTGGGATGCCATCCTGGGCTAACGCCGCTACCGAAGCGGTGGATCTTGACGCCTATCAACCGGTGTTTTTCAACACTGAGGAGTGGAAGTTCCTTCTCGCCGCCTGCGACCGTCTGATCCCCGCAGAGGGAGACGGACCCGGCGCGCTGGAAGCCAACGTGCCTGTCTTCATCGACAACGAGCTGAACGGTAGCTTTGGCAGGGCCGCTGACTGGTATATGCAGGCGCCGTTCGACGAAAGCGTCTCTCCCCTGTTCGGCTACCAATCCCCGCTGACACCGGCAGAAACCTATCGCAAGGGGATTGCCGCCGTGAACGCCTACACCGCTGACACTGCCGGTAAACCCTTTGCCGAACTGAGCGAATCTCAGAGAGATGAGGTTCTGGCTGCACTGCAGAACGGCGACATCGAACTCGATGGCGTATCCGCCCGGAACTTCTTTGGCTTTCTGCTGCAGAACACCAAAGAAGGCTACTTCGCAGACCCGATCCACGGCGGCAACAAAGATATGGCCGCCTGGAAAATGATCGGCTTCCCGGGGGCACGCGCTTCCTATCTCGAGTGGGTAGACCAGAAGGATCGCTCGTATCCGCTGGGGCCCGTCAATATCAACGGCGACAGGGGATAAACAGATGGCACGTACAGAGAAACCCGTTGATGTAGTGCTGGTTGGCTTTGGCTGGACCAGCTCCCTGATGGGCATGGAACTGACCGAGGAAGGTCTGGAAGTACTCGCGCTGGAGCGCGGTAAGGATCGCGATACGGTACCCGACTTCGCCTACCCGAAAATGGCCGACGAGCTTACCTACGGTGTGCGATACAAGCTGATGCAGCGCCCCTCCGAAAGCACCGTCACCGTGCGCCACAACTCCAACCAGAAGGCAGTGCCTTACCGCTCGCTGGGTACCTTCCTGCCGGGGGACGGCGTCGGTGGAGCCGGTTCTCACTGGAACGGCCACTCCTGGCGGCCCCAGGCCCAGGAACTGCGGCTGCGCAGCTACGTGGAGGAGAACTTTGGCAAGGAGATCATCCCCGATGATATGACGATTCAGGATTTCGGCGTCAGCTACGAAGATCTCGAACCACACTTCGACTTTTTTGAGAAGGTAATGGGTGTTTCCGGTCAGGCCGGCAACATCAACGGCAAGATCATTGAGGGTGGCAACCCGTTTGAAGCGCCACGTAAAAACCCTTATCCCATGCCGGCCCTCAAACGCACGCTGAACGACGACATGTTCACCGATGCTGCCAAACGCGCCGGTCTGCATCCGTTCCCCCTGCCCGCCGCGAACGCATCCGAAGCGTACACCAACCCCTACGGCATGCAGCTTGGCCCATGCAACTTCTGCGGCTTCTGCGAACGCTACGGCTGCATCAACTACTCAAAGGCCTCGCCACACGTCTGCGTCAACGGCGCCCTCAAACAGCGGAAGAATTTTCACTATCGCACCGAGTGCAACGTGCTGAAGGTGGAGCTGGCCGAAGATGGCAAAACCGCTACCGGCGTCACCTATATCGACAAGAAAACCGGCGAGAAGGTCTTCCAGCCTGCCAAACTGGTTATTCTTGGCGCCTATGCGTTCCACAATGCCCATCTGATGCTGCTCTCCGGTATCGGCAAGCCGTATGACCCCGTCACCAACACCGGCGTTGTCGGCAAGAACTACGCCTACCAGATGACCGGTGGCACCACCCTGTTCTTCCGCGATCACAACTTCAACCCGTTTATCGGCGCCGGCGCCAACGCCACCAGTGTGATGGACTACGGGGTTGAACAGATCGATTTCGCCAAAGAGGGCTTTATCGGTGGCTCCATCCTCAACGCGGGGATGACCAACGGTCAGCCGATCCGCAATATGCCGCTGCCGGCAGGCAGCCCATCCTGGGGCGCTGGCTGGAAACAGGCGGTGCGCGAAAACTACGGACACGCCATGTCGATCGGTTCCCACGGTAGCAACATGTCCTACCGCGACTGTTACCTGAGCCTCGACCCCAACTACAAGGACGAGTACGGCCAGCCCCTGCTGCGCATGACGTTCGACTGGAAAGACAACGACATCCGCATGACCCAGTTCATGAAAGGCAAGATCGAGCCGATCGCGCAGTCCATGAACCCCGATGAGTTCCGCTCCGGTTACAAAACCCAGGATTCTCACTGGGATGTGCGCCCGTACCAGACAACCCACAACGTCGGTGGTGCCATCATGGGGACCGATCCCACTACTTCGGCACTGAACCCCTATCTGCAAAGCTGGGATGTTCATAACGTGTTTGTGCTGGGTGCCAGCGCTTTCCCTCAGAACCTGCAGTTCAACCCGACCGTACTGGTTGGAGGACTTACTTTCTGGGCAGCCAAGGCGATTCGGGAACAGTACCTGAAAAACCCAGGCCCGCTGGTTAAAGCTTAAGGAGAGGAGCGATGACTATTTCTACCTACTGGAAGGCAGCTCGCCGCCCTCTTTACACTGCGCTAACCCTGGCTACTCTGGGTGCCTCTATACAGGCGCAGGCGGCTGACGCTGAACTGGTCAAGCGCGGCGAATATGTCGCAGCGGCGGCGGACTGCTCCGTCTGTCATACCGAGCCTGGCCAGAAGGCCTATGCTGGCGGACACGGTATCGACAGCCCATTCGGCGCGATCTACTCCACCAACATCACGCCAGACGAGAAAACCGGCATCGGCAGCTATTCACGGGACGAATTCGCCGCCGCCGTTCGTGAAGGGATTCGCAAGGATGGGGCGCACCTATACCCCGCGATGCCCTACACCGCATACGCCGGCATCTCCGATGCGGATATAGATGCTCTCTACGCCTACTTCATGCAAGGCGTAGAACCGGCAGAACAAGCCAACAAGGAGACAGATCTCGGCTTTCCATACAACCAGCGCTGGGGGATCACCTTCTGGAACTGGCTGTTTGGCGGGGACGATCCCTACAGCAACGAGGCGGCTGCCGGTGATCAGCGTGCCGCCTACCTGGTCGATGTACTCGGTCACTGCGGCAGCTGCCACACGCCCCGCGGAACCTTCTTCCAGGAAGAGGCGATGACCGGTGACGACAAGGTCTACCTGTCCGGAGCCGACATCGGCGGCTGGCATGCGCCAGATATCCGTGCAGGCAAAGGCGGTGGCCTTGAACAGTGGAGCCAGGCGGATCTAGAGAAGTATCTGCAAACCGGGCGCAACGCCCATGCGGCGGTGGTTGGCGAAATGAAGCCAGTCATCGAACACAGCATGGCGAAGCTCAGGGACGAGGATATTGGCCTGATCGCTGGCTACCTCAAAGGGCTGAAAGGCGACGGTGAAAACCAGATCACCGAGGGCAACGGCGAGGCTACCACCGCCAAGCTCGACTCGGCCCTGCTTGATGTCGACTCCGGTGAACGTCTCTACGTTGATAACTGTGGCGCCTGCCACTTCAGCAACGCTCAGGGTGCCGACAGCGTGTTCCCGAAACTGGATCGCAACCCGCTGGTTAACGCCGAAAACCCGACCGGGCTTATCCGCGTGATTCTGGCTGGGGCGCGTTTGCCCTCGACTGCGAAGGCACCTGAGGATCTGGCGATGCCCGGCTTCGGCTGGCGTCTCGATGACGCCGAGGTCGCCACCCTTGCCAGCTTTGTTCGCAGCGGCTGGAACAACAAGGCCGCAGCCGTAACCAGCGACCAGGTGGCCGAGGTGCGCAAGGAGTTATCCGAAGAGCAGTTAAGCGCATCCGCGCCCAAGTTCAACTAGTTAGCCTTGCAACAGGTAACGCTAAAAGCGTGACGCTTAAAGGCGCAGCACCCGAGTCCTAAGGGTCTTGCTCTCGTCGCTCTGAACGCAAAAATCCCCGCCAGCCCGCGGGGATTTTTATTGGCTCGCCCAGGATTCACCATCTAACACCGGCTCAGATCCTCCCTGGCATACCAGTCCACCAGGTAATCGATAAACACCCGCGCCTTGGTCGGCAGATAGCGGTTGGGTAGATAGAGCGCGTAGATCCCGGCCGATGGCGAGCTATAACTCTCGAGCACCGGTTCCAGCAGCCCGGCTGCTATCGCGGGCCCGACCAGCACCGACGAGAGCATCACCACACCGAGGCCGCCCTGAGCCGCCTCAACCATCGCTGTCGCATTGTTCGCCTTGAAGCTTCCCTGCACCGGTACACTCTGCACCTCGGCGCCGTCATCGAAATACCAGAGGTTAAAATCGTTATTGGGAAAATAGACGATACAACTGTGGTTTTTCAAATCACCGGGCTCTTGCGGATGGCCATGCTTAAGCCAATACTCGGGCGCCGCACAGACAACTCGCTGAGTATTGGTCAACAAGCGCGCTGACAGTTGCTCCGGCGGCTCTCGCGTCAAACGGATCGAAAGGTCAAACCCCTCGTCCGCCAGATCAACGCGACGGTCCGACAGATCCAGTTCCACCTCGACTTCGGGGTAACTGCGCATAAAACCGACCAGTGCCCTCGTCAGCTCCGTAGATCCGACACTGACCGGAGCAGTGACGCGCAGCAGACCGCGAGGTTCATCCTGCAGATGCGCCACGGATGCCTCTGCCGCCCTCGCCTCGTTCACGACCCGTCGGCAGTGCTGATAGAACACCCGCCCGGCTTCGGTAAGGCTAAGGCGCCGGGTGGTTCGATTCAGCAGACGTGCACCCAGTTGAGCCTCAAGTGAACTGACCCGCTTGCTGACCACCGGCGTAGAGATCTCCAGCACCCTTGCTGCCGCGGTAAACCCGGCGTGATCGACCACCGCTGCGAACACCGCCATATCATCAAGAGAGATCATCAACCACCATTAGCAAATATTTAGAAACAATAATTTTTTATTTAGCCAGATTATAAATCACATAGAAATTGTTAGCCTATACGCCTGTAAACTTAGGAGAAAACCGATGACCTCCAGCAGGCTCTGGCCCGCCGTGGTACTGCTACTGATCACTACCTGGTCCTGGGGCGGCATGTTCCCCGTCGCCAAACCGATGCTCGACATCCTCGACCCCTTCTTCATGACACTGATCCGCTTTTCGCTGACGGCGCTCGGGCTGCTGCTGATCCTGTTCTGTGTCGAGGGCCGCAAAGCGTTTAATTTTGAAGGCCGCCTGCTGAGGCTGCTGTTCCTCGGCACCCTGGGCTTTGCCTGCTTCAACCTGCTGGCCTTTAATGGACTGGTGCACAGCAAGCCGGAGCACGGCGCCGTGATCATGGCGACCCAGCCGATGATCGCAGTGCTGTTGACCTGGGTGATGCGCGGATTGAAACCGGGAGCCTTTACCCTGGGGACTATCCTCGTCGCGTTCGCCGGCGTCTTCCTGGTTATCACCGGTGGTGATATCGAGCGCGCCTTCGGTGGCGGCAAGATTATCTGGGACCTGCTCTTCTTTACCGGCGCTACCTTCTGGGTTGCCTACACACTGGGCGCGCAGTCTTTTCACAGCTGGTCACCGTTGCGCTACACCGCGATAACCGCAGGGCTTGGCTGCCTGAGTATTGCGCTGGTCAGCTTCGGCCTCACCGCTGTAGACATGCTGTCGATACCGGAGTGGAACACCCTGGTTGAGCTGCGCTGGTCACTCGCCTATCTCGTGATCCCCGCCGGCATCATGGGCGTGCTGTTCTGGAATATGGGCATCAAGAAGCTGGGACCGATTAACGGTGTTCTGTTTATCAATTTTGTGCCGGTCAGCGCGTTTACCATTGGCGCGATCCAGGGCCATAAAATCACCCCGACCGAAGTGATCGGCGCTGCCATGGTGATGACTGCTCTGATCGCCAATAACCTCTACGTGAGATCCCGTATGAAGCGCTCACAGGGCAGTAATCGTGATAGCGAACAGAACGACGAGCTGCCGTTGAGACCCGTTACGGCAAAACCGGACAATGCCTGATTCAGTAGCACTGATCTTCACACTGCGAGATACCGAAGAGTATTTACAGGCCCGGTGAATCGCGGGAAAAGAAAAAGCCAAGCGCAAGCAGAGATAGAAGCGAGGATTACCGGGGCATAGTCACTGCCCCGGTAATAGAAAAACCGATCAGGCTTTTTTGACAAACTCGGACTTCAGCATCATCGGGCCAATGCCATCGACCTTGCAGTCGATATTGTGATCACCATCCACCAGGCGGTTGATCTTCACCTTGGTGCCCACCTTGATCGTTGATGAAGAGCCCTTCACCTTAAGATCCTTGATCAGCGTAACGTTATCGCCATCGGCCAGCTCATTGCCGTTGGCATCACGTACCACCAGTTTATCCTCGTCTTCCGCCGGCTCAGTGGCGGACCACTCATGGCCGCAGGACGGGCAGACAAACAGCCCCTGATCTTCGTAGGTGTAGTCGGCTGCACAACTGGGGCAAGCGGGATAATCGGCCATTGAGGACTCCAAATTCAGGCGGTTAGACAGTCAAAATGGGCAATAACCCCATCTAGGGCGCGTATACTACACCAAATATCAAGCAAAGTGCCGCCGCCTCTGTTTCAGGCCGTTAATCGACCCTCATCTGCATTCAGACAGGTTTGAGATTGTTTTCATAAAGCAGACGCAGATAGTCCCGATACAGCAATATCTGGTCGCGGATACGATCGTTGCTTTGAAAAATGCGGGACAGAATAATACCGCCCTCAACAATAGCCGTGAACATGTCCGCCAGTGTCTCACGCTGGGTTTCCTGGCGTGGCAGGTAAACCTCATCGATCGCCGCCAGCTGAGCGGTGATCATCTCACGCCAGCTCAACACGCCCTGTTTGATCAGAGCCCTCACCTCATCATCAAACTGCTGGGTTTCGTAGGTAAAACCCGCCACCAGGCAGCCCGGGTGGGTTTCCTCCAGGTCGTTCATCATCTCGGCAAAGAGGTTCAGGAAGATTAGCAACTGGTGCAGCGGATCTTCACTGAGCGACCTGGCCCTGACAAACAGGCCGTCGAAAATCTGCGAGTCACCCTCCAGGTAACGCTGCACCAGCGCCTTGGCGAGCTCAGCCTTGCCCTTGAAATGGTAAAAGAAGCCACCCTTGGTGAGCGCCGCCTTTTCGAGAATATGGTCGATCGATGTGCCGGCGAAACCCTGCTGAAGAATCAGTGACTCAGCCGTTTGCAAGAGTCGATCGCGACTACTGTTGCTCCGGACTGACATTTTTTCCCTCCTTAACTTTACCTTTGGTATAGCAACCTTGCCGGAATCGGCTTCAGACAAGGATGACAGCTCGCGAACTCCGATAACCCTTTGTTTTTATTGAATGTAAAAAGCGGCCATTTCAACACTGAGGGTCCACTGCTTTTCACAACCCTGAGCCCTAAGCTATTCAACACCCAATAACAACAATCTGAGTATAGGGGTTTCTCCATGAGCAACATCGATCAATTGTCCGCGAAGCTGTTTCTCACCGACGGTGGCGCGGAGACCACGCTGGTCTTTCACGAAGGGTTCGACCTGCCCTACTTCGCCGCCTTCCCGCTGCTGGATACCGACCGCGGCCGGGCAGCACTGGATGCGTACTACAGAAAGTATCTGGCCATCGCTATCAAGGCGAAAACCGGTTTTATTCTTGAAAGTGCGACCTGGAGAGCTCACCAGGATTACACGGAAAAACTGGGATATGACAGGAGAGAAGCCGACCGGGTTAACCACGACGGCATAAAGATGCTGAAAGCGCTACGCGAGCAGTATGAAACCGCCGACAGCCCGATCCTGATCAGCGGCTGCGTCGGTCCTCGCGGAGATGCCTACCAGACCGGCAGTTGCATGACGCCGGAAGACGCCGAACGCTATCACCGCCCACAGATTGAAAGCCTTGCTGCAGCGGGTGCCGATCTGGTCAGCGCCTTCACCATGAACTACGCAGAAGAAACCATCGGCTTTGCCCGCGCTGCACGCGCCGTTGGCATACCCTCGGTCATATCCTTCACCACGGAAACCGATGGTCGCCTGCCCAGTGGAGAGGCTCTGAGCGATGCGATCAAGCGTGTAGATGCGGCAACAGATTCGGCCCCCCTCTACTACATGATCAACTGTGCTCACCCGGATCATTTCGCATCGGCGCTGGAGACCGGCGAGGCCTGGGTGAAACGCATCAAAGGCATACGAGCCAACGCCTCCCGCCTCAGCCACGCAGAGCTGGATAATAGTGAGGAGCTAGACTCAGGTAACCCGGAAGAGCTAGGACAGCTGTATCGGGGTTTACGGGAGCAGTTTCCGCAGTTCACCATTCTGGGCGGCTGCTGCGGTACCGATGAGCGCCATATCGAGCAGATCTGCCACTGCTGTGTAAGCGCCCCCTTGTCTGAGCGCCACTGAAAAAGCGTCAGCACCGAGCGAGAACTCCAACGCGGGAGGCCTCACCCGGTGTTGCGTTATTTGGAACCACCCATGATGCTGCCCAGCAACCCACGCAGGATCTTGCGGCCCAGCTGACTGCCGACGGTGCGCGCCGTCTGCTTGGCCATCGTCTCCACCATTCCCTGCCGGCGCTTGGTGCCCCAGAGGAAGTCGCTCAGGGCGCTGCGCTCTTCGGCTGCGGGTGCCGCCTTGGCTTTCTCTTTAACGTCATTCTCTTGAGCCGCTTTCTCATTAGCGGCGGTCTGCACGGCCTCACGCTGCAAGGTGCGTTGATTCAGAATCTCGTAGGCAGATTCACGGTTAACCGGCGAGTCGTATTTACTGCCCACGGGGCTACGCGAGCGTACCGCCGCACGCTCCTCAGCGGATAAGGCCCCCATAAAGCAGCGTGGTGGAGAGACCAGCGTTCTCTCTACCGGCATCGGCACACCGCCTTCCTGCAGCGTAGAAACCAGCGCTTCGCCCACAGCCAGTTGCGATATCACCTGGGCTACATCAAGCCCCGGGTTGGGAACAAAGGTTTCGGCGGCGGTCTTGACCGCCTTCTGGTCCCGCGGCGTATAGGCGCGCAGGGCGTGCTGCACCCGGTTACCGAGCTGACCCAGTACCTCATCGGGCAGATCATCCGGGGACTGGGAGCAAAAATAGATACCCACCCCTTTGGAGCGAATCATCCGCACCACCTGCTCGACCTTCTGCTGGAGTACCGGCGGCGCGTCATCAAACAGCAGGTGCGACTCGTCGAAGAAAAACACCAGTTTGGGTTTTTCCAGATCGCCCACTTCCGGCAGATTTTCAAACAGCTCCGATAGCAGCCAGAGCAGGAATGTCGAGTACAAGCGCGGTTTAAGGATGAGCTGATTGGCGGCAAGCACACTGATCACGCCCCGGCCGTTCAGGTCGGTGCGCATCAGATCGGTGATCTCCAGGGCTGGCTCACCGAGAAAAGAGGTCCCCCCCTCTCGCTCAAATGCCAGCAGTGCCCGCTGGATCGCCGCCACCGACTGAGCACTGACCAGGCCATACTCGGCAGAGATCTGTTTGCGGTTTTCAGCGATAAAGCCCAGCAGCGCGCGCAGGTCATCAAGGTCGAGCAGTAACAGCCCCTGATCATCCGCCATGCGGAACAGGATTTCGATGATGCCCGCCTGGGTATCGCTGAGATCAAGGATACGGCTCAGCAGCGTGGGCCCTATCTCACTGACCGTCGTTCGGACCGGGTGACCCTCCTGGCCGTACAGATCCCAGAACAGAACCGGGCTGGCCTCATTGGCATAGCCCTCGACGCCGATCCGTTCGGCCCGCTGCTGAACCTTGGAGTTATTGTCGCCAGCCTTGGCAAGCCCCGATACATCGCCTTTCACATCGGCCATGAATACCGGCACACCCATGCGCGAAAAACCCTCGGCCAACACCATCAACGAAACTGTTTTACCGGTGCCGGTAGCGCCGGCAACAAGCCCATGGCGGTTGGCATATCGGGCCAGTAATGTCACCGGCTGTTCGCCCTTGCCAATCAGAATATCGGTCATGCAAATCTCCCTATTCAGGCCCAGATTGGTATATCGCCGCCAGCCAGCCGCCAGATACTGCGTCGGTTAGGGCCAGGGTTCAGCGTTACTCAGTGCATCATGCCTTATCCAGCGCCTGGCGTACGGCCTGCTCGGCATGAATCACCGTGGTGTCATACAGCTTCACATCCGTATCTGCGCCCTGAATCAACAGTCCGATCTCGGTACACCCCAGGATAACCCCCTCGGCTCCACGATCAGCCAGCGCCGCTACGATGTCGAGATAGGCCGACTTCGATTCCGGTTTGATGATGCCCTGGCAAAGTTCATCATAGATGACTGAATGCACAAGATCGCGCTGCGCCTCGTCAGGCACGAGCACTTCGATCCCCCTGGCCTCAAGACGCTCAAGGTAAAACGCCTGCTCCATGGTGAACCGGGTGCCCAGCAGCCCGACCCGCTTCACACCATCGTCCAACAGCGTGTTTGCCGTGGCATCAGCAAGATGCAGCAGGGGAATAGAAACCGCCTGTGCAACTTCTGCAGCCACCTTGTGCATGGTGTTGGTACAGATAAGGATGAAATCGGCGCCGGCCGCTTCAAGCGAACGTGCCGCAGCGCACAGAATATCAGCCGTTGCCGGCCAGTTACCCTGATGCTGAAGCGTTTCGATCTCGGCAAAGTCCACGCTGTAAAGCACAAGCTTGGCCGAGTGGAGGCCGCCAAGCTGCTGGCGAACCTGTTCATTGATGAGCCGGTAGTATGTCTGTGTGGACTCCCAGCTCATTCCACCGATCAAACCTATCGTTTGCATCTGTTACCTCCCTGTCCATTGGGATAGCCATAGACTGATGCCTGACCTCCCGTGATTCATTTAACCTGGGTCAATATAGCGGCGAATCCAGCAGTGATGACATGCAAACATTGTCACCAAAACACTTTTGGGCTGACGCCGGGTGATAAGCTCGAGCTGTCAGACAAACATTCAGCGGGGCATCTCCGATGGCAGTTCGCACCAGCCAGACCCACCCGATCCGAATCGCAGCGGTCAAAGCCGCCCCGGATCATGGCCAGATCGGCATCACCTTCTGCCCGGGCAAACAGGACCTGTTCGCCGCTACCGGCTCCTGGGCGCGGGATCTTGAGATAGACCTGGACGCGATCTGCGCCTGGGATGCAAAAATGATCCTGACCCTGGTCGAGCCTGAGGAGCTGAAGGCGCTAAAGGTCCCCCATCTGGGTGAAGCAATAAAGCTGCGCGGGATTCACTGGCGTCATCTGCCCATCGCGGACTACTCCGTTCCTAACGAGACGTTCGAGCAACAGTGGTCAGTCGCTGGGCCGGAGATCCGTGAACTGCTGCGCAACGGAAGTAATGTGCTGGTGCACTGCAAAGGCGGGCTTGGTCGCGCCGGTATGATCGCTGCACGGCTGCTGGTTGAGCTGGGACAGGAGCCAGAAGATGCGATCCACCATGTGCGCAGTGTCCGCAAGGGTGCCATCGAAACACCTTCACAACTGGCCCTGGTTCGACGCACCCAGGCGATCCGCTGAGATACGCTGATGATGGCGCGGCCGGATCAACCACTGGATACCGATCAGCTAAAACGGGTCGGCAGCCAGATCGGCAGCAACCCGGCCGGTATTTACGAAGACGCTAATGGACGACGCTATTACATCAAAACCCTCGAATCGGCCGCCCTGGCCCGCAATGAATATCTTGCAGCTCAGCTATACCAACTGGCGGGAGCGCCAACCCTGACCTATCTGCTCACCTGGGACAGCCATCAGATCGCCACGCGCTGGCTGCAGCTCGATAAGCGATATCTGGCCCACTTCAGCAAAAACGAACGGGAACAGGCGCAAAGCTGGCTCGGCGTGCACGCCTGGACCGCCAACTGGGATGCCCTCGGCTTGCAGGGCGACAACCAGGGAGTATTCCAGGGCCAGGTGCTGACACTGGATCTGGGCGGTGCCCTGGCCTTTCGCGCCCAGGGTGATCCCAAGGGCAAGGCGTTCGGTGATCAGGTCGAGGAGATCGACCGGCTGAGAAACAACCCTCATAACCTGCTGGCTACCGAGCTGTTCGGGGCCATGAGCCTGGACGCCGTCAAGCGCTCGATCGAGAGAGTGACGCAGATTCCGGAGCGGCAGATCCTGGACAGGGTCCGCCGCCATGCCGGCAGCGAAGCCCTTGCATTAAAGATGATCGCCCGCAGGGACTGGCTGGCGGATCATCTCACAACGCTCTAAGCGCTCAAGCCAATGGATCGAGACGTTAATCCTGGGTTGCGCCCGACCAGCGCTGGATCGTTTCCCTGAACAGCACGAAATCCAGCGGTTTACTCAGGTAGTCATCCATCCCCGCGGCGAAACACTTCTCCGCATCGCCCTTCATTGAGTTCGCGGTCATGGCGATGATCGGCACGGTACGGTAATCATCGCCAGCCTGCCCTATACGGATATTTCTCGTCGTCTCATAGCCATCCATCACTGGCATCTGACAATCCATCAGCACCAGATGAAAAAGCTGTTCAGAGGGCTGGGAGCGGAGGATTTCCAGCGCTTCCAGCCCATTTTCCGCGGTCGTAACCAGGCAACCCAGGCGCTTCAGCAACGCCACCGCAAGCACCCGGTTCACCTTGTTATCTTCCACCAGCAACACCTTACACACACCGATTTCCGGGTGATCCTGCTGGGGTTCGACCTCAGACTGCGGCTGCTCTCCCGGCTTCAATGTAACGGTGAAATCGACTCGTGTTCCCTGCCCTGCCTGGCTATGGAGTTCAATCCGCCCGCCCATCAGCTCGCAAAGCTGCTTACAGATAGCCAGCCCAAGGCCGGTACCGCCGTATTCTCGGGTGGTGGAGGCATCAGCCTGAGAAAAGCTGTCGAAGATCTCTGCCTGACGTTCCGGCGCTATACCGATGCCAGTGTCTTCGATACTGCCTTTGAGCTCTATATCACCGGCTTCGGTAAGCCTGGTCGCAAAGGTCCCGAAGATGGTCCCCTGGTGGGTAAACTTCAGCGAGTTGCCGAAAATGTTGTAGATCACCTGGCGAATCCGATAGGGATCGCCATTTAAAAAGCGGTGCTCGATGCCATCCAGATCTATACCGCAATTGAGGCCCTTACCCTCCACCGCCGGTTTCTGCTGCAGACACATCTCCTGTATCAGTGCGACCAGGTCGAAATCCACCGCCTCGATCTGAAGCTTGCCCGCTTCCACCTTGGAGAAATCCAGAATGTCGTTAATCACCGTGATCAGAGAGTTAGCGGAGGACAGCGCCAGCTTGACCCGCTCCTTCTGTTGATCCGGCAAGGGGTTCTCATTCATCAGCTGCAGCATACCCACCACACCGTTCATCGGCGTGCGGATCTCATGGCTCATATTGGCCAGAAACTCCCCTTTGGCGCGGCTGGCCTGGTGCGCTAAAGCGAGCGCCTCTTCGAGATTCTTCTTCTCCTCCTTGAGCTGGCTGCGCATATAACCGAATCGCTCAGAAAGATGACCGATCTCATCGTTGCCGCGGGAGACGATTGGATATTCAAAGTCCCCGCCGGAGAGCGCATCTACGGCCACGGTCAGACGCTGCAGACGTTTATGCACCAGCAGGTAGAACGCCAGTGCCGTCATCAATGCCACCAGCACGATCACCGTGACCAGCGTGTAGTAGATCGAGTCGGTTTTGGCCTGAACACTGGCCTCGATGGAGCGTGTATCGTAATAAAGCTCCAGATACCCGATAGGAAACTCATCAACGTGAATCTCCTGGGAATAAACGCTAACGCCACTACCATCCTTCGGTGGTTGCGGCACCAGCAACGGATAAAGAGAGACCCCTTTCCCGTTGTACAGGCCGATCTCAAGCCAGCGGGGATTGTCCTCAAGGATCTTGTCCAGGGTGTCATAGATGTTGGACAGATCCCGCTGAATCAACATCGGCACCAGCCCCTCGCTGACGATATGCAGAGAGCTTTGCACCTCAGACTC
Organism: Marinobacterium lutimaris; assembly: GCF_900108065.1. Lineage (GTDB taxonomy): Bacteria > Pseudomonadota > Gammaproteobacteria > Pseudomonadales > Balneatricaceae > Marinobacterium_D > Marinobacterium_D lutimaris. Next base: position 1,465,917 of record NZ_FNVQ01000001.1, read on the forward strand.
GGCATTATCCAAAGTCTGCTGCGTCAGACCCGGTGCCCAGACGAATCGCGCATACAACAGGGCACACACCAGCACCCCAAGCACCGGAATAAGAAAGCGAAGAAACAGGCTGCTGAAGCGAAAGTTCATATCAGTTTGCAAAGCGCTCAAGATGAAGTTCAGCCACCGGGTCATAATCCTGCAGCGACGTCCGTACCGGTTTTTTCATCGGTATCGCCTCAAACAGATCTGGCGCTTCAGCCGCTATCGCCAGCAGCTGCTCCACCACCCGTTCGGCCAGATCAGGATCTACCCGGGGATGGATCACCAGCGGATGCGAAGACACCTCCTGGGTGGTATAGATCACTTTCAGCGCTGATTTCAGCTCCTCCGGCTGCTCATCCAGCGTACGCTGAATACCACCACCGGCGCTGGCTAAACCCTTGGCAACATAGAGATAGACCGAAGGATGGGTTTTGACATACTCAGGATTAACCCTAACCTGGTGTAGCTGTTGCAGCTCGGCCCGCATCAGCAGCGAGGCTCCCAATGCGTTCGGCGAAGGGAATGCCAGTGTCTTGCCATTCAGCTCCGAGACGCTCTGGATATCGGAGTCTTTCCTCACTACGAGTACACCCTGCAACCCTCTGGAACCGGACCTGAGTACCGGCAGATAGCCCTGCTTCTGGTTCGCGACAACCGCATGATAGGGGTTCATATAAGCCAGGTCGTAGAGGCCTTCCGCGAACTTGGACTCAAAATCGGGGATATTTTCCGCGCCGACAAACTCCAGGTTACAGCTGACCGAAGCTTCCAGCCTGTCGATGATCGGCTGCCAGATCTGCAACAGTTTGCGCTGTTCAAACTGGGGCACCACTCCCAGCTTCAGATTGCACTCCTCGGCCCAACCCGGGACCGATATCAATAGCGCGGCGGAAGCCAGTAAATAACGGAGAAGCTTGCTCATCTGCACTCTCAAATAGATAGGTAAACGTCGATAGGCGAATATCGTCAAAGCTAAAGGCTACGCCTGATTCAAGCAAGACTACTTTAGAAAGCGTTAAAGCAAAGCTAAAACCAAGCTAAACCGCGTCTTGGCTAGCGCCGGTCGCTGCCGCTCTGTCTACACAGACGTGCACCTCGACACTCACATGCACCAGCCCGAGAGATGTCGGTATACGCGCCTTGTAATCGGCCGGAGAAACCGGCCCATGAGCCACCAGGGCGATCTGCGCGGAGTAGATCCCAGGACCGATCGACCAGAGATGCAGATCGGTCACCCGGCTGTCGCCATCCTGCTCTATGGAATCCCGCACGCGACTTTGCAGCGCCTGCGGCGCCTGGCTGTCCAGCAACACCGCTGCGGTTGAGCCCAGCAGGCCATAGGACCAGCGTGCAACCAGCACCGCTCCGACGATGCCCATCACCGGATCCATCCAGACCCAGCCGAAGTACTTGGCGCACAGCAACGCCAGGATCGCCAACAGCGAGGTCAGTGCATCGGCCATTACATGCAGATATGCAGACTTCAGATTATGGTCGTGGTCGTGGTCGTGGTCGTGGTCGTGGTCGTGGTCGTGGTCGTGGTCGTGGTCGGCCCGATGATGCTTATCGCCATGATGAGGATTCAAGTCATGGCTGTGTGCTTGAGAATCCTTGGAGTGGTGCATGCCCTGGTGATCATGATCGTGACCATGGTGATGTCCTCCCAGGATCAGCACACTGGCTCCATTCACCGCCAGGCCCAGCACGGCAACGCCAATCGCCTGGTTAAATGCAATATCGACCGGATTGACCAGGCGAAACACACTCTCGGCACCCATGTAGAGAGCAAACACCGCCAGCAGTACCGCGCCGCTGAATCCACCCAGCGCATTCACCTTGCCGGTACCAAAACTGAAACGCCGGTCCCTTGCGTGGCGCCGGGCATAGACATAAGCGAAGGCGGTAATCCCCAATGCTACCGCATGCGACGCCATGTGCAGCCCGTCGGCGAGCAGCGCCATGGAGCCAAATTTGATGCCAGCGAAAATCTCCACCACCATCATCAGCGCAGTCACGGCGATGACAATCAGGGTCCGTGATTCCCCGGGCCGACGCAGATCCTGATCGAAAGTATGGTCATGCTGCCAGGGCTGAAGATTATCTTTATGCATCGCTGTGAGAGTCCTGATTCAGTTTTTGCTGGCCCGCAGTTTATAGCAACAATTTACAACAACGGCAGGCGCTCGAAACAATTAAGCCCGAGTTGTTTGCTCTCCTGCACTAAAGGCCAAGCTCAATCAGCTTTACCGGTATCCCCCGGGTGCATCAGATCACCGCTCCCCTGCTCTAACGCTATTATAAAAGTTCTCTCTGAGTCTGGAGTCCAGCGAGCATTAAATGGCCGAAGGCAGATCTTTGTCTGGAGCCCGACTTGCTGCAGAATGGTGACCGAGTGAGCCATCGTTCCATCTTTTGATTCGCAGGGCCTGCATGAAGAATTACAAATTAACAATTATCGGAGCCGTTTGTGCGCTGCTCGTTTACCTGGGCTCTATGGTTTTTAAGGTCGAACTCTTTGAGCTGCTGCTCGAGCTTCTCGATGAACTGGAACACCTGGAAATAGATGAGCTGATCATACCGCTGCTGGTCTTTATCACCTTTTTCGTGGCCGATTCGGTACGCAGGAGTAGAGCCGACCGCATCGCTAAGGAGAAAGTGAAGATCTACCAGGCCATGGTTCAATCGACACACCATGTGCTGAACAACCTGCTCAACCAGATGCTATTCGTGAAGATGAAAGCTGAAGACACCCCAGGTTTTGACCCCGAAGTGATCGATATCTACGACAAGATTGTCGAAGATGCGGAAACCCAGATCCATGCGCTAAGCAATGTCACTACGGTTTCCGAAGAGAGCATCCATGACTCGGTGCGGCCGAAATAATGTAACTCCTCCGCAAAACGCATTAACTGAACGGGATTAGCCGTTTCAACGAAGTAGCAGTTCTTCATTGATCGAGATAAAAGCGCTGGCCGCGTTGATTAAAGAAGACGCTGTCAGCTGCGGCACGCCGTAGACCTCGACCCGCTTACCTTTTTCACGCAGCTTGTTGGCCAGCAGATCGAAATCGCCATCGCCGGACACCAGCACGACAATATCCGCCTGTTCGGCATACTCCAGCGCGTCGATGGTGATCCCCACATCCCAGTCGCCCTTGGCGGAGCCATCGGCACGCTGGATAAACGGCTTGAGCTTCACCTCGAAGCCGATCGCGCGCAGGATATTCTGGAACTCGCGCTGTTTTTGATCGCCGCGGTCCGTGGCATAGGCGAACGCTTTCACCACTTCCCTGTCGGCAGTGGCACGCCGCCAGAAGCGGTTGTAGTCGAAATTGCGCTGATAGATTTTACGGCTGGTGTAGTAGACGTTTTGCACATCCACCAAAAGGACAACTCGTTGCACGGGCTCGTTCTCACGCGGGTGAGCGTCAAGGCTCACCTGTTTTTACAGCGAGGGCAAGTTTTGCATCTACATAGATGAGCCTTGCGCCGCGCACTCCAGAAGCGCTCCAGTACCGGACACACGAAAAAAAGGGCGCCACTCAGACGCCCTTGTAACACTAACCCTTAATCCCTGGTTTCCTACTGCGTTGCAGGCTCCGGCTTAACAGCAGCTTCAGACCAGCCGCCGCCGAGCGCTTTATAGAGCTCGATTTTCGAGGTCATCTGTGCAAGCTGGTCGGTCAGCAGCGTTTGGCGCGCGGACAGCAGTTGGCGCTGGGCATCCAGCAAGGTGAGGTAGTTATCGACACCTTCGTCATAGCGTTTTTGCGCCATTTCGCTGTACTCGGTGGCCGAGTCCACCAACGCCTGCTGGCTATGGATCTGCTTATCCCAGGTGCCCTTGGCTGCCAGCCCATCCGTCACTTCCCGGAATGCGCGCTGAATCGACTGCTCATAAGTGGCTACGCCGATATCCTTCTGGATCTCAGCGTAATCCAGGCTTGCCTTGAGCCTACCGCCATTAAAAATGGGGAGATGGATCTGCGGCGTAAAGCTCCAGGCTGCAGAACCCGAATCAAACAGTCCACTCAAATGCGTACTGGCACTCCCCGCACTACCGGTTAGTCTGATGCTGGGAAAAAACGCCGCTCTGGCCGCGCCGATATTCGCATTGGCCGCCATCAGTTGATGCTCAGCAGCACTAATATCCGGGCGCTGCTCGAGCACGCCGGCAGGCAGACCTGCCGGAATCTCAGCAAGCAGTGGCGCGGCCAGATCCGTAGCGGGCAGATCCTGCGGAACCGGGCTGCCCAGTAGCAGCGCCAGGGCATTCTTGTCCTGTGCGACCTGACGGGTAAAGGCATGAACCTGCCCCTCGGCGCTGTATACCAGCGTTCTCGCCTGACGCACATCAAGGCCTGAGGCTGTACCAGCGCCACTGCTGGCCTGCACCAGTTCCAGATTATGGCGGTAGTTTTCCAATGTGGAGCGGGTGACACTCAGTAGCTGCTGATCGGTACGCCATGTCAGATAGGCGATGGCGACATTGGCGACCAACCCCAACTGCACGCTGCGTCGTGTGTCATCACTGGCCAGGTAAGTTTCCAAGGCCGCCTTATCCAGGCTGCGCACCCTGCCCCATAGATCGACTTCATAACTCGTCAGCCCCACCTCCAGACTGCTGTTGCCAGCGGTGGTTTGCTGCCCGCCCGGTGCAAGATCACCAGGCACTCTTGAGCGCCCGCCACGGCCATCAATGCCGACTTCAGGCATCAGCGCTGCACCCTGAATACGGTACTGGGCGCGATAGGCATCGACATTCAACAGCGCCTTGCGCAGATCCCGGTTATTTTCCAGCGCCAGCGCCACCAACTGATGCAGTGCAGGATCCTGAAAGAAGGTATTCCAACTGATTTGCGAGGCATCGCCGTCGGCCGCAGCTGAATACGCAGCGCCTTCGGGGTAGGCGTTCGGTACGGGGGCCTCAGGACGTTGGTAGTCTGGGACCAGACTGCACCCACCCAACGCCATCGCGGTCACTAAAAGCAGGGGCCTACGCATTATTCTGCCCTCCTGCATCTGTCTCGATGATCTCAGCACCAGACTTTTTGCGGCTGAACAGTTTTGTCACCGACACATAGAACAGGGGTACGAAGAAAATGGCCAGGAAGGTAGCGGCCAACGTGCCACCCACCACTGAAGTGCCAATTGAATGCTGGCTGCCGCTGCCCGGACCGTAGGCGCGTGCCAAGGGTAAGGTGCCCATGACAAAGGCGATGGAGGTCATAATGATTGGTCGCAGTCGCATACGTGCCGCCTCGGCTGCCGCCTGCATCAGCGAGCGCCCCTGCTGCTCATACAGCTCTTTGGCGAACTCGACGATCAGGATGGCGTTTTTTGCCGCAAGTCCCATGGTCGTCAGCATCCCCACCTGGAAGAACACATCGTTGGAGAGGCCTCTGCCCAGAGTAGCCACCACCGCGCCCAGGATCCCCAACGGCACCACGAGCATGATCGATACCGGCACCGACCAACTTTCGTATAGAGCCGCCAGGCACAGGAACACCATGATCAGGGACAGGACATAGAGCGTGGTTGACTGGGAACCTGCCGCCCGCTCCTCGTAGGAAAGCCCGGTCCAGGCCACGCCAAAGCCGGTCGGCAGTTTGGCGGAGATGCGCTCGATAGCGGCCATGGCATCGCCAGTGCTGTAGCCTTCGGCTGGCTGTCCCAACAGCTCTACAGACGGGATACCGCCATAGCGCTCCAGCTTCGGAGAGCCGTAGACCCAATCGCCCGAGGCAAAGGCGGAGAAAGGCACCATCTGGCCGGCGGCGTTGCGCACGTACCATTTATCGAAGTCTTCCGGCGAGATGCGTGCATCCATTTCACCCTGGACATACACCTTCTTGACCCTGCCCTTGTCGATGAAGTCATTGACATAGGTCGAGCCCCAGGCCACCGACATGGTGTTATCTATCGACTCAATTGAGACCTGCAGCGCGCGGGCTTTCTCGTCATCAATGGTGACCTGGTACTGGGCCTCGTCATCCAGACCATTGGGCCGGACGATAGCCAGTGCAGGCTCGGTTTCTACCAATTGCAACAACTGGTTACGCGCGTCCATCAGCGCAGCATGACCGCGGGCACCGTTGTCCTGCAGGAAGAGGTCGAAGCCGGTTGCGTTACCCATTTCCATGATGGCCGGCGGTACGATCGAAATCACGTTGGCATCACGAAGGGTATCCGCAAACTGCGTGATGCGCTGAGAGATAGCGAAGGCCGAGTTTTTGCTTGAGATACGCTCTTCAAAAGGCTTCAGCCGCACCCAGACCACCGCCGAGTTCTGCCCCCGACCGGCGAAGTTGAAGCCGCTGAGGCTGAACGCAGAGACCACCCCTTCCTTCTCATCCTCAAGCAGATAGTCCCGCACCTGATTGAGCACCGCCGCTGTGCGTTCCGCGCTGCTGTTCGGCGGCGTCTGGATCTGTACGATGAGCAACCCCTGGTCTTCATCCGGAAGAAACGCCGTTGGCAGGTGATGGAACAGCACGGCCACCCCGGCCAGAAGCAAGGCATAAACCGCGAAGGTGCGTTTGGGTTTACGCAGAATTTTCGACACTGAGGCTTCATACCGATCGGTATTACGCTCGAACACGCGGTTGAACCAGGCAAAGAAGCCGGTTTGCTTTTTGCTGCCAGCGTGCGCCTTGAGCATGGTGGCGCACAAGGCAGGCGTGAAGATCAGCGCAACCAGAACCGACAGCCCCATCGCGGTGATGATGGTAATGGAAAACTGGCGGTAGATAATGCCGACCGAACCACCGAAGAATGCCATCGGCATAAACACGGCACTGATAACCAGACCAATTCCCACCAGGGCCCCGGAGATCTGCTGCATCGACTTGTAGGTCGCTTCACGAGGGGAGAGGTGCTCCTCCGCCATCAGCCGCTCCACGTTCTCCACTACCACAATGGCGTCATCCACCAGCAGGCCGATCGCCAGCACCATGGCAAACATGGTCATCACGTTGATGGTAAAGCCACAGGCGTAAAGCACGCCAAAGGTACCCAGCAACACCACCGGCACCGCCAGTGTCGGCACCAGTGTGGCACGCAGGTTCTGCAGGAACAGCAGCATCACCAGGAACACAAGGCCAATCGCCTCGAACAGGGTATGTATAACCGAATCGATGGACGCCTTCACAGAGGGGCTGGTGTCGTAGGGGTAAACGACCTCTATGCCAGGTGGCAGATACGGCTTGAGCTGATCGACGGTGTCCTTGACACGCTCGACGGTCTCCAGCAGGTTTGCGCCGCTGGCCAGACGCAAAGCGATGCCTGCCGCAGGCTGGCCGTTGTAGTTCACATCAAAGTCATAGGTTTCATTCCCCAGCACCACTTCGCCCAAATCCTTCAAGCGAATCTGCGAACCGTCTGGCTGTACCTTGACCAGAATTTCCTTGAACTCGTCTGCGCTTTTGAGCCGGGTCTTACCAATAACCGTGGCGCTCAGCTCAACGCCTTTACGCGTTGGCAAACCGCCCAGGGAGCCAGACGAGACCTGCACGTTCTGGGCTGAAATGGCAGCGGTGACGTCGCTCGGCATCAGCTGGTAACTGTTGAGTTTGGCGGGATCCAACCAGATGCGCATGGCATTCTGAAAGCCGAACACGAAGAAGTCGCCCACCCCTTGGGTACGGGACAGCGGATCCTGAAAGTTCGAAACGATCAGGTTACCCAGGTCCCCGTAGTTCAACTTGCCATCCTTGGAGTAGATGCTCACCAGCAGCATGAAATTCAACTGGAATTTCACCACGCGAACGCCCTGACGCTGCACCTCTTCCGGCAAGTTGGTTGTCGCCAGTTGCAGCTTGTTCTGCACCTGAACCTGCGCTATGTCAGGATCAACGCCCTGGTCGAACGTGACGGTGATTTCCACGCTACCGTCGCTATTCGCGGCAGAGCTGATATAACGCAACCCATCAAGACCGTTCAACTGCTGCTCAATCACCTGGACCACCGTGTCCTGAGCGGTCTGCGCAGACGCCCCCGGGTAGGTGACGGAGATCTGAATCGCCGGCGCGGCGATATTCGGATACTGGTTCACCGGCAGGCTATGGATCGCCAGGGCTCCATCCAACATGATTGCGAGAGCAATCACCCAGGCGAAAATCGGGCGGTCAATAAAAAATCGAGACATCCTCCCCCCCTCAGTTTGCTGTCAAAGCAAGGTTAAGGTGGACGTTGGAAGCAGGCTGCGCGTCAACCAGCGAGTCGCCCCGAACAAACTGCAGCCCCTCGGTGATCACCCGTTCACCGGGTTTAACGCCAGTGGTGACCAACCAGGTGTTACCGACGGTGCGAACCGTCTCAAGGTCTCGCTGCTCAACATGGTTGTCCGGCGTAATGACCCATGCGGTGGCAACGCCGCGGCTATCACGGACAATGGCCTGCTGCGGCACCAGGATGGCGTTCTCGCGGACCCCCTCTTTGACCTGGGCGTGCACAAACATACCGGGCAGCAGGGCCCGTTCAGGATTCGGGAACACTGCGCGTAGCGTCACCGACCCGGTGCCCTGATCGACGCTGACCTCAGAGAATTTCAACGTGCCGGACAGCGGATAAGCGCTGCCGTCATCCAGCGTCAGGCTCACCTCGGCCTGATCAACGCCGCTAGCCTTGAGTTCACCAGCCTTCAGCGCACGTTTCAGTGCCAAAATGCGGGTAATCGGCTGGGTTACATCGACATAGATGGGATCAAGCTGGTTCACGGTCGCCATGGGTTCGCTCTGACCATCGGTCAACAGTGCCCCCTCGGTCACGTTGGAGCGACCGATCCGACCGGTGATCGGCGACAGCACCTTGGTGTACTGCACATTGATATCCGCCATGCGTTTATCGGCTTCAGCCTGCTTCCACGCCGCCACCGCATCATCATGCTCCTGCTGGCTCACGGCGCTGGCATTGAGCAAACGCTCGTAGCGCTCAGCCAGATTATGCGCACTGCGAAGATTGGCCTCTGCCCGCGCTTGTTGAGCCAGATAAGTACGAGGATCGATCTGGTAAAGCTGCTGCCCCTGCTTGACCTCTGAGCCTTCGGTGAACAGGCGCTTCTCCAAAATACCCGCCACCTGCGGGCGTACCTGTGCAACACGGTAAGCCGAGGTTCGACCGGGTAGATCTGTGGTTAACGTAAGCGGTGTTTCGGTGATTTCGTAATAGCCGACCGTCAAGGCCTGAGCCTGGGTCTCTTCCTGGTCGGCGGCATTGCACCCAGCGAGTAGCAGTGCTGAAAGGGGCAAAACGCGTAAAGCTGATCTTGAAAATGAAATGTCCATGGGTCTCCGCTACAGCAGCGCTGTCGCACGCAGATATCTGCGTGAGCAGGGTTGAGCCTGCTCGCAACGCTGGCGTGTATGTTTAAGGCAAAAGAGGTCGATGTCAGAGCTGGCTCAACATCGGCGGACGATTCTACAGTTCATCCCGGCAGGAATTAATTGGCGATAATTCCACTCATTTAGTCCCAAAATTCCAGTATTAAAGCTGACCCTCTAAGCAGTTCTGCTTCAAAACCTAGACTTCAAAGAACAGATATATCTTTGTTTTAAAAACAAAAATTAGAAATAAGGACGCCGCAGAAGTGAACGAATGGCGCAACCGACAGCGTTGCACGCTTGAATACGCCCTGGAAGCAGAAGGAAGAATCTGTACTGGCTTCTCGGCTTTATCTGGATACCGCTTTTTCGCCGAGTACGCAGCGAGCCATTACAGACTTAAAGAAGAGAGAAGAGATTCCCTGGTCGTTGCGCGGCCAGCTATCCTGGCCGCACTTATCAGGGCTTTACGACGCCTAACACGCTGCGAAGATCATCGCTTTCTTGCGGCAAACGTCACCGCCCTTAAACCAGGGGGGTTTTAGGCCTGATAACCCTCAACCCCTTTAAACGAAGCATAACCATCATCCACCATGACGGTGGAGCCGTTGATGGCACTGGCCTCCGGCAGGGACAGCAGGTAAATCGCATCGGCTATTTCGCGGGGCTCGATGATGCGCCCTTTCATATGCAGTTTGCCGCCGATCTCGGCGATCGGCGCATCGATCATAGCGGTGTTGACCCAGCCCGGCGCCACAGAGAGCACGCGCACGCCAAAGGGGGAAAGTTCTCGCGCCATCGCCTGAGTCACCATTTTCACCCCGCCTTTGCTGGCGTGGTAGCCGATGCTCTCAGTGTTGGCCATGGAACCGCAGATAGAACCCACATTGATGATGACGCCGGACTTCTGCTCTACCATCACCTTGCTGACAAAGTGACCGATGTTGATCGTACCCATCAGGTTGATATTGATGGTGTTATAGATATCGTCCAGGTAACCCGCCACAAGCGGCTCACGCTTGCCGACCACTCCTGCCACGTTTACCAGCAGATCGATGCGGCCATATTGATCGACAGCGGTCTGCACCGCTTTTTCGCAATCAGCCTGGCTGGTGAGGTTGCACTCGACAAAATGCACCTCGCCCAATTTGCTCAAACTGTCCATCGACTGACGGATAACCTCTTCACTATCCACACTGGCAACAACCACCTTGTCGCCTTTCTCAAGAAACTTCCTGGCCGTTTCCAGACCAATTCCCCGAGTACCGCCAGTCACAATTACCACATTATCCATTGCTGATTCCTTGTCCTATCCGAAGCAGGTAAAACCTATACCTATATAGTCGGGTTAAGTTTACGCCCTGCTTAACGCAAATTGCATGACGCAAATCCCGTGACAAAGGATGCCGGCGCTTCACCTATAAAAAACACCTCGACCGGCGAGGTGTTTTTCCTTTCAGCAAGCAGTGGGCTTGTGCAGGTCAGATGCGCCCGCCCCTGATATCCGCGAGCACCTCTACCTGGCCAGCTCAGGCGGTGGCATTACCCACGTCAAAGGCCGGGATCTGATGTTCGCTGAACCAGCCTGGGCGGTAGTCGGTCCAGCAGAACTTCCATTGGCCGTCCGGCTGGCGTCGTGCCCGCAGCTGATAATGGGCGCCGTAAATCCGGTTGCCCTGCTCATCCATCGGTCTCTCAGGAATGATCCGCGCGACGATCAGTTTAACGTGCTGACCATCGCCCTCATCTTCTATCCGCACCACTTCGGCGAAGTGCTGCCAAAGGGTGGCCAGATGGCGGAAGCTCTTCAGTACACCGATTACGGTATCGCGCCCCGAGAGATTACCCACCGGGGCAAAGCCGCCGGAGATATCGTCGTCATAGGCACTGATCAGCAGCCCCATATCGTTCTGGTCCACGCCGAAGGAGTAGCGGGCATAGAGCTCGTGCAGCGCTTCATCAAGAGATTCCGGTACGGCCGCCTTGGGCATGATCGCCCAGGGGGAGTGCAGTTCGCTGACCAGTACCGGCGCCTCATCACCCATCTGCCAACCGTTGGTGCCCGGCGGCTTGCTCCAGTGCGGCACCAGTCGGTTGTCACCGTTGGTCCAGTTGATCTGCAGGCGTACTTCACTGAACAGCCAGCGGCCCTCAACCCGTTCAAAACGCATCACCAGGGCAGCACCAAAGATAAAAGCCGCCCGTCCCATGCGCTGCGTCAGGCCAAACAGATAGACGCTGGCAGCCGCTTGGTCGCTGCCCGGCTCTACGGCCAGATAGCGGTTGGTCATTGCGCCCTGAAACGGGGCTTCCGCGGTGTCCTCGGCCAGCGCCGCGATAATCGCTTGCGCGCCCTGGTACTCACCGTGCTGGCTGCTGATCAGGCGGGCATCGCTGGTGAACAGCTCGCCGAGCCGGTCGGTGGTGCCATCCAGCCAGGCCTGTCCCAGCTGGTCGACTCGCTCACCAAGGGCCTGGCGATCTGCGCTGATACTCATCATAAATTCTCCTGTTGCAGTGCGGGTAAGACGTACTCGCCCATCTCTTCGATGACGGCCTGGGCGGGGCGGGACGAGGGTTTCAGATTCAGTGCCACATGAGAGACACCCAGCGCCTGGTGCTGTAGTAACCGTTCAGTCAGTGCCTTACGCCCTATTCGCACTACGTTGTAGAAGCGCTGGTACGGCGCATCCGGATCCGGGTCCAGATCAAAGAAGGTGGAATAGCCATACGCCGGTGCAAGCGCCTCTCCCGCCGCCCGCTTCAGATCGGCGAGAATGCTGGCGATGGCGTTGTCATCGTCCACCGACCAGATCCAGGCATCCACGTTTCTCGCCAGCCAGTCGATGGGCTGACGCGAACGCCCTACCGCGATGATCGGCAGGCGCTGGTTGACCGGCTTGGGGTGAAGGTCGAGATTGCCAAGCAACTTGCCGTAGTGCGTGGTTTGAACCCGCGGGAAACGGGTTTCGTGCATGTAGCGGATATACTCGATCCCCTCGCGGTAAAGCTCTGCACGCGAGTCGAAGTCCACGTTAAACGCGGGATACTCCACCGGGCGATCGCCGGTTGAAAGTCCGAGCAGAAAACGTCCCTGCGTCAGCTGATCCACCGAGACCGCCTGCTTGGCCACCGAGATCGGCTCACGCAGCGGCAGCACGATACCGGCGGTGCCCAGCGTGATCTCGCTTGTAACGGCCGCCAGGTACCCGGCATAAACGAGGGGATCCAGCATCTGCGCGGCATCGCCGAAGTTCGGGTCGTAAAACGGCACATCACGCAGCCAGATGCTGGCAAAGCCCGCCTGCTCGGTGAGCTGTGCCATCCGCTGATGTTCCACCAGGGTCGGAAACGGCGATTCCGGATAGGCCTCCAGCGGAGTCAGCAAGCCAACGCTCAACCGGCCCGGCGTAAACACGCGGCTAAAGCTCGCCGGCGCTTGGGTATAAGAGTCATACATCAGGGCCGACCTCAGACGCCTTCGCTCGGCCAGAGAACATCCAGCTCAGTGCGTTGAATACGCCATTCGCCGTTCACCCGCACGTACTCATCCATGTAACGGCCCACCAGCAGAAACGGATGCTGCGCCTGTTCGCGGTCGGTCACGAAGTCGAGCAGGTAGCAGCTGCCCTCGGCGGTATCGGGCCCGGTCAGTGTGATGCTGTGGTTGGTCACCGCATGCACGAAGGGAAAGTGCTTGCGCTCCTGGGTATCGAAGGCGGTATAGGCATCGGCCAGGCTCTGCTTGATCGCATCCAGTCCGATCATCGAGCCGACGGTTACTTTAACTTCGGCGTCCTCGGTGAACACCTCACCCATGCGCTGGGCATTGTTGGTATCCAGCAGAAAGCTGTAGTGCTGGCGCAGTTCACGGATCGCTTCTTTATCCAGCAAAGCGTTAATGCGTTGAAAATCTACTTGGTCTGTCATGGGATGCTCTCCTTAATACGATTGAAGGCACCACGCTGCTCATGCGGGATGCTGCTTAACATAGAGAACATTGTATTCCTTTCCCCTAAACTGATAATCCGGTTAGTATTCCTAACTTTTATTCCCATGATTCCACAATCACGGCAATTAAACGGCCGATTTCACAGGAGAAGGCCTGAATGAAAAGCGAAGACGTCCGTTTTGCCGGTGTACTTGAGTTTGTAGAGACCCTGCGCACCGGGTCTTTTACCGCCGCAGGCGCAAAACTCGGTCTGACCGGCTCAGCCGTGGGGAAAAGCGTTACCCGGCTGGAGAAGCGCCTGGGCACCAAGATGCTCCATCGCACCACACGCAGCCTGACTCCAACCCAAGAGGGACAACGGATGTTCGATGGCTGGGTCGCGATCCTCGATGAGATCGAGGCACTCGAACAAGGCGTGGTGGCCGGCAGCGGGACCGTATCGGGGCGCATGAATATCCACCTGCCCGCCGCCTTCGGCCGTCGTCATGTGGTGCCGCTGCTGTCACGGCTTGCAAAGCAGTACCCGCAGCTGGAGCTGTCGGTCAACTTTACCGAGCGTCGCATCAACCTGATTGATGAGGGGGTGGATCTGGTGGTGCGTATCGGCACGCTGGAGGATGACGCAGATTTGGTTGCACGCCGGCTGGGCCAGCAACGGCTGGTAATCTGCGCCAGCCCAGAGTACCTGGGGCGTTATGGAACGCCGCAAACTCCGGCAGAACTGACCGAACATGATTGCATTATCGGTAGCCGGCGTAGTAACCAACCCGCCTGGCTGTTAAAGGATGCCAGGGGACAACTGTGTTCTCAGGTGATTCGTGCCCGCTTCGACTACAGCGATGGTGATGCGATGGTTCAGGGCACACTGGATGGGCTGGGACTCTCGCAATTACCGACCTGGCTGGTCCACGATCATATCCAGCGCGGTGAACTGATAACGGTGCTGGATAACCATGCCGGCGCCGAGATGCCGATCCATGCGGTCTGGCCCCGCTCTCGCTATCTGCAGCCGCGCCAGCGCGTCGTCATCGATTGCCTGATCGAAGAATCCAGGCAACCGGGCTCCATTTACCAGCTGTAATCGCTCGCCTTAAAAGGCGTTACGCTCGACGACTTCCGGCAGCCAGATCAGATCGGTCAGGCCTACATCGAGCCCCGCCTGACTCAGTAGCGTAGTGATCTGTCCGCGGTGATGGCTCTGGTGGTTAAAAAAATGGGCCACGGCGAGCCACATCTCGTAACGCCTGGGTGCCGGGTTGACGATACTCATGTATTCAAGATCGCCTCTCAGCGCTGTATCTGTCAGCGACTCTGCCCACTGGACGATCTGCTCATCGGTCGCGACCCTGTCATGGCGAAGCGCATCAAAGTCAGCGTGTAGCTCCTGGTCGAGGCTCTCCAGCGGGAAGGGTTCGTCGATAAAGCGCCCGAGCCATAACTTATCGCCCACCAGCAGATGATTCAGCGTGCCGTGTATGGAGCTGAAAAAGGCGCCTCGGTCCTGCTTACGCGCTTCATCAGAGAGTGTTGCGCAGACCTCATACACCCGCTCATTCATCCAACGGTTGTAGGACGCCATATCCTTTGCCTGTGCTGCGATCATGACCATCACTCTTCAGTTCATTCAGGAGGAATGAATCTTCCTACATAAATCGAACAGATTTAAACCCTCTATTAATTCCCCTGGCGCCAAATGACACTAAAACTCTATCAGTCGATAGTTGCCGCGCCTGGAGATTCGCTAAGGAAGCAGACATGTGAGCAGCCGACAGGTTGGCCGTTTAAGATGCACGCCTTACAGTTACGCCGCCTATGAACGTGACGCTAATTCACGTAGCTATGGACACAATTAGACTAGTGTTAATCGAGTACATAACGCTTTAAAGGAGAGGACATCATGAGACTCACACTAAGCGTATGGATCTTCATTGCACTGATACTTACCAGTTTATCGGCGCTGGCAAAGCCCCCCAACCAGGCTCAAAGCGTGGCACCTCTTGAGGTGTATTCCATCAAAGTAGATTACGGCAACGGCCAGATTCTGGTTGAAGGCGCAGGTCTCGATCCTGCCTCAGCGACTGCTACTCTGGCCGGGGTCGCTTTGACTCTGAACCCAATTTCTACCGACACCCACCTGCTCTTCGATTACTCCACGAGCGTGGCGGAGGTTGTGAACAGCCCGGGTAACTATATCCTGGTGATCACGACCGCTGGCGGCAGCTTTACCACGTCAACCTTCATCCCCTTCGGGCTGGCCTATAACCCACCCAGCGGCGATCCATGCCCCTGCCAGGGTGAGTGGGATTATTTCAGTAGCACGGCTTCGCCCAATGGATACTATGGGTTAACGCCCTATTGCAGCGAAGATAATGCCGACTTTGTCACCGTTCAGTTTTATGACACGCCTGTCGGCAACTACTGGGTTTCGTGGACATCCTGGGATTCAGCGAGCGCCACTGGAAGCTGCGCGCAATACATCGATGGGCCGACACGTACTCTGACCACTGAGGATCAATTCAACGCCTGTGCAGGCTACCTCAGGAATATCATTCAGGTTTGGGGCTCGGGAGGTAATACCTGCCTCTATTGATGATTGAGCCATTCATACATACGGCTGCTGATGATGTCAGTAGCCGTATGTATAGCTCGGGCACCCAGACGCCGTCATAGCGATCTCTGAACCAGGAGCGGTTATTAGCGCTCGAATTTAGGGCGAAGGGTTGAGGGTGAACACTGCTGCCCAGGGATATACCGGCAGATAGGTTCGGACTTAACTTCGCTTAACTTCCTCAAGTTGATTACTTCTTTGCGGTTGCCTGGCGTAACTGACCGTCAGAATCTCCCATAAAACCCCTTCCGGTGCTTCCCAGTAGATATTTTTCCCGCCACTCCAGGTATTGACCGTCATATCCACCGATCCCATGGGAGTGCTTCGGTAAGCTATGCCTCTGCCCAGGAGCCTGCTGAAGATCGCATCGAACTCTTCTTCGCTCACTCGAAAACAGTAATGCTGCAGCGTTGGAACCGCATCCGTTTCATCGAATTCCAGCGTCAGTCCATCGTTGACGTAAACCGGCGTAAAGTGCCCTTCCGCCGAATCTCTCCAGGGTACGCCCAGCAGGGAAGCCAGCAACTCGGCAGACGCTCGTTTATCACGTACGGAAACGATCAAATGATCAAGTTCAACGCTCATTAGCGGACCCTCCTACTTTGCTGGCTCCATGTCGCCGCGTCCGGAGTTGGCTAGGTGCCTCATCTGACTGATACGCAACTAAGCTAAAGCCGTGGACTATCGGGGTAATTCAACAGCCCGTGTATTAACAATAGGAGGCGAGAAACCGGGAGGCAAAGGCGGACTGCCGGGGCAGAACGCCGCGGCAGCCCAAACGCGGAGTATCAGGGAAGGTTCAGATCGATACGCAGACCGGAGTCATCGAGCTCCAGTATGGCGGCATTCATCTCCCAGCTACCCATCTCCTTGACCGCCTCAAAATAGACGGTGCCGGACTCTTTCGAACCCTCAGCACTGAACGACATGCTCGCATAGCCCGAAGGGCCTGAGACCTCGATGCTGCCCATGGGCGAACCGGTTGCGATCGGCTCGCCCAGGACGGAGACGGCTTCCTGACTGGTTTCCAGCTTCTGCACCGCCAGCGTATAAGCCTCTGAACTCTTCATGCCGGCTATGATCGAGAAGAACAGGATAACGAATAGCGCGATGATGACGCCGAAAGCGATCAGCGCCGCCAGCGTCCATTTCCGCTGCACACGCTTAAAGTGCTCAACGCTCTCCCAGCGATTGTTGCGCCAGGCCCAGGCACTGCCTTTCGCACCCAGTACGAACGGCATCACCATATTCACAAAGGGCACGAACATCAGCAGCGCGATAAAGGTGTTGTTGCCTATACCCCAGATCCAGTTCAGCAGGAACGCGCCCCAGTTCCAGCGATCGATCTCAGCGGGAACGGTAGCTGACGGGCCCTGCCCTGACGTGTTTTCCATAACCTTGGTTTCCTCCATTTGTACGGTTATTCAATTACCTTGAGATTAAGGTGTCTGTTTTAGAGAGTACCGATCGAAAGCGGCCACTCCGTAACTGATGGCTATCGAGACACTCAAACGCCCCCAAGAGCCATCACAGCAGCGAAGGACACCAGCCGGCTAACGATCACCATCAGAATGATGTCAGGCCAGATACTGGCACCGCTGAACTTTTTAAGCAGCGTGAACAGAGCAACCAGAGATAGTACCCAGCCCAGTGTCGGGATCAGGGCCACCAAAGCAGCCACAGCTGCGGCGATAACGGTTTCGCCCAATGACAGGTCCACCGCCGTTATTTTGGCTGCCAACCAAAGAATGATGCCGCTGATCAGGGCATCCAATAGCAGAAACAACACCTCTTCCATGAGGGCTATCCTTGTTTTTACATCTTCAAATAGAGCTAAGGAATTGATTGTAATGGATTATATCTGGTTTGAAAGAGATGCCGCCCAAATCCGGGGAGAATTTTCCCGTCAGCACAGGTGCTATGAGATGGGGCACTGAGGTGCAACAGGCGGCTCTGCAGACCGGGAACGTCTCAGGCTATCCACTGCACGCAGCGGCAAAACGCTGATGCTACGCGACCTCGCGCAGCACCAGCTTTTGGGCTGCTCAGTAAGGTCGCTTCTTAAGAATGACGAACTTATTGATGGTCGTGTACAGACACACGGGGTAGATCGCTACAAATGCCAGGCTCTCAATCACCTTGTAGCCAAGTCGCTTCAACCCGCGCGAGTGAATATAGCGCTTGGAAAACTTCTTATAGGTCGGCGTTTTGTCCAGCCCCATCCCCTGAAAAGAGAACCCCAGGTAAAACACACCAGACAGGGTGCCAAGCAACTGATCTATGCGCTTAGGATAAAACGCGAATGTCGCACTCACGTTGTGTTCAATATACTCGATGTAATGCCAGCACTTTTTCGGCATATAGATCATATCGCCGGGGCTGAGGACCACATCGTAACAAGTCGCCTTAGCCAGATCCGGATAGCGCTTCATTGATTTATCAAAAGGCAGCTTGAAGTCGACTTCGCTGTCGCTTTTCAGCGGCGTTTTATAAATATTCCTGCTCTGTGACACATCAAACAGCAGCACTCTTTTCTTGCCGTGCAGGCAGACGTGGAGGTTGCTGTTCCTCTCCCGGTCAAAGTGCATCTTGGTCACACTGCCCTTACCACCGAAGAAATAGAGCGCCTTGCCCAAGGAGGATTTAAAGTACCTCGGCCTGAAGGGGATTTTTTTCCAGAGCGGTATTTTGTCGACCAGCTTATCGTTGATGTGGTCAGGATACATCTGACCAAATATCCTGACCGGCTGATCTTCCTTGATCCAGGATAAAACGTCTTGCAGCCTGGCCGTCGAGGACTCAATGATATTTTTACCCGAGTCATAACGGGTATAGCTTGTCTTTCCGTTATGCGAATCGATATAAAAATCCAGGTCAAAGGTGTCAGGAAAATCTGAGATTTTAAAGAGTATCGGCTTTTTGCTCTGGTAGATCAGGCGCTCAATCTCCGCCTCTTGTCCAGAACGATACTCAACGACCTCTATGTCAGCGCAATTCATCCAAAATCCCAAATCAACAACATTTTATTTAGTTATCATATATTTAATGCGGACCGCTGCGTCACAACGGAGAAATCGGTGCCACCAGCCTACTGCTGAACGCGTTCGACCTCTGCCCGAAAAAGCCCGCAGGCTCGCGAGAGAACGACCGCTTCTCACGCCATCAGCCAGATCATCGCGATGTTAGCAAAGTTGTGCCAAAACAGGGATAGAGTTATCCGAGGAAGCTTCAAAGCGATGGCCAGCACGGATCGATCCCAAGCGACTGCTGGACTCATCTGGGATAGCGCGCAGACGCGACATCAACAACAGATGGCAGGCCGAACGTAATTGGCCGCTTCTGCGGCCCGAACAGGCATCAGGGCGAATGAGTTCATAACACGACATTGCAGATCGTAGCGAAGAAGCAGATCATGTGGTCTTTCAAAAGTTGGATAGTCTGTACGGGATTAAGCATCGAATAGCAGTATGGATATAAAGCACCTCGATATTTTTAAAAAATACTACCGGCATTCAAGCCACTCCGGGCAGAAACTGGAAGCGGGCTTCGCGCTGCGAACAAAAGGCCAGGTCAAACTCGGTAGTGATTTCGTTGAAATAGGCTGCTCACTGGACGACGGCTATTTTAAGTTTTCAGTCAGTGACGATGGCTACACGCTTTCGCTCTCCAACGCCCACAAGACCATCTCCAAGGGTCCGGGACTGGTGCGTTTCATCGAGCGTCTGTACGGCATCGGCGATAAATTCAAGAAGCTCCACACCGACATCACCGATCACCAGTCGGTTGCGCTGGAGTGGGTCTGGATCAACCTGCCTGACTGCAAGCTGGGGCTCTACCTCTACAAAGGGACCTTTGGCCTGGATATACGCTATGACGGCTACCCCAGACGCAAGCTGGAACTCGGTGCCTTTACACTGGAAAACATCGAGATATTCGATCACCAGGTGAAACAGGTGATGGATGCATTCATCAGAGCCTATGTGCGCGCCATCGGCCTGACCGAAACGGCCCCCGATGCGACTGAAGAGTCCAAGACGAAGACCGCTGTCGTTGCCGAACCTTCGCGGCCCCTGGTCTCGGATAAGGCATTCAAAACAACCGGTATCGCAGCGGCACTGATTATTGGCACGGCGCTGCTGGCAGTCGGCTACTGGGCGACTCACCTGATCTGATCAAGCAAACGGAAGCAGGCCCGGATATCCTCCAACCTAAGAGGCGGCATTGGGGTCTGCAGTGGCGACTCGCTCTGGCGACTTACTCTGGCGCTAACGGAGCGCTCTCGCCACTCAAGGCTTGATTACACCCAGCCCTATTCGTTTACAGCAGACTGCTCGAAAAACCGGGTCACTTCATCTGCCGACAGGGGTTTGCTGAACCAGTACCCTTGCGCGTAATCGATTGCCAGGCGCCTGCAGAACTCCGCCTGACGCTCTGTCTCTATACCTTCAACGACAATATCGAACTTGAGCCGGTGGCCAACATGAACGATCGCCTCCAGAAGCGCTCCGTCGAGCTCATTCTCTGGGGCTTCCGCCACAAAGGCGCGATCAATCTTCAAATTCGTAATGGGGAAGATCTTCAGGTAGTTCAGTGACGAGTAGCCGGTACCGAAGTCATCGATCGATATCTCTACCCCCTTCTCCTTCAGCTCCCTTAATCCGGCAAGCATCCGGTCATTGGATTTGATCAGCACATGCTCGGTCAGCTCTATCCCCAGGTCCCCGGGCGACAAACCAAAGCTACTGCGGCACTGCTCAAGCCGGGTAAAAAAGTCGGCCTGTTCCAACTGCTTGCCCGACACATTGATATCTACCCGCACATTAAAGCCGCGCTTTTTCCACGCACTGACCTGAGCGCAGGCCTGCTCCATCACCCAATCGCCGATCAGAATGATCAGATCAGAGCGCTCGGCAATCGGAATGAATATATCGGGAGATGCCCCAATGCCAGCAACCTGAGGACGCCACCGCAGCAGGGCTTCACAGGCTTTCACTGTCTGACCAGTCATATCGAACTGAGGTTGGTAGACCAGCTCAAATTCGCCCTTACCGATCGAGTCACGCAATCCCGAGCCGATCTCCCGTTGAGCCTGGAGCTGCCTGCTAAGTTCAGCGGTGAAAAGGTGCGCACGGTTACGCCCGCTCTCCTTGGCGCAGTACATCGCCGCATCCGCATGCTTTAACAGCGTCTCAGGTTCGGTACCGTCTGCGGGATAGGTACTGATACCGATACTTGCGGTGATATAGACACTTTCGTTATCAAACGAGAAGCTTTGACGGAAGAGTAGCAACAGGCGCTCTGCCAATGCGCTGACCTCAGCAACCGATGCAATATCGGGCGCTACCAGCACAAATTCGTCGCCGCCAAAGCGGGCAAGAAGGTTAGCCCCCAGGAGCTCAGACTTGAGCCGCTCGGCAACAGCGCCCAGCAGCTTATCGCCCCAGGTGTGGCCGAGGGTATCGTTGACCTCTTTAAACAGATCCAGGTCGATAAAAAGCACTGCAAACTGCTCATTGCTCACCTGTTTCTGACAGATCAAGCGCGACAGTTCTCCGGCGAGGAAGCGCCGGTTTGGCAAACCGGTCAGCGCGTCCGTCGTTGCAAGCGCCCTTAGCTCTTCACGTGCCGTGTACTGTTCCCGCAGATCCACATCGATACAGAACATTTCCGGTGATGAGGTATGCTCCTTGAGCATCACATGTGAGGAATATACGGGGACCGGGCGCCCATCCTTATGCTTGAGCACCAGTTCTGCGGACGGGATCGCAATACCTTTTTCCATCCAGTCTTTATGCAGCCGGATAACATCGGCAGCCATTTCAGCCGGGATAATTAAATCCTCCAGCTTGCGACCTAGCGCCTCCTCTTTTGAATAGCCGTAGATGTCGGCGCTAGAACTGTTCCAATAGATCACCCGCCGATTCCGGTCGTACCCCTGAACAGAGACCTTCGGCAGAGTGTCGATCAGCTGCACAAACAGTCGTTCACCAGAAGCGTCACTCTCTGCTGATGTGGTGCAATCCTTCTCTTCCGGTTCCTTCGCCACCGATGCTGCTCCCTGTCTCTTCAGATGAGCTATGTCGCCAGGTACAAGCGCCTGATACGGTTCACACTGCTATTTATCCTGCATTTATACGCAGGGCGGAATTCATCCAGACCACCGCAGCAAGGCTAAACCTGAGTTTCCCAAGCAACCGGCCCAGATTAAAGACGGTTTACCCACCTAAAGGTAGCAGATTGGGGTTAAAGCAAAGCAAACCTGCCCCTTCGAGTGGTACTTAATAGAGCGGCCGGTAAGCGGAGCGGTTTATGGGGAATGAAACATGGAGAGCGGAGCATTGAGAGCATCAGCCCCAGCCTCCTAACCGGCAGGCTAGAACACCAGGGCCTTTTCCATCATAACGGCATCATTCCCATAACTGGGGCAGACGCGGGTTGTCCTTACCTCGTTAAAACCAAGCCTCGCCCAGTAGCTTGCTGCCCCCTGCACCGCGACGAGCCTCAGCTTAGTAATCCCGCGCTCACGCGAAACCCTCTCCAGAGCCTCGAACAGCTCGCCACCAACACCCTGTCCCCGTGCCCTGGAGCTTACGGCTATATCATGCAGGTATAAGTGATCTCCCGCCTCAATCACCGGTAACCGGGTAAACAACTTCGGCGGTTGATGGCCACTCCAGAGGTGCGCCAGCAGATAACCCTGTACCTGCCCCTCGTCCGAAAGGCACACAAAGCAGGTCTCGGGGGAAGCTTCCGACTTGCTTTTCAGTACTGCCAAATCCTCGAGGCCGACCTGCTGATAGGCTTCGCTTTGAATCTCCAGAACACCTTCCCAGTGCGCTGATTCGATCGCTTCAATTTTCATCGGTATCCAAAAGATATAAGGCGCAATTAGCACCATACTTCAAAGAGCACTGATAGCGCCTTAATCAGCTCCGCTTTACTCCGCTGTGCTTTATCAGGTTTTATCGCGCATTATTTTCAATATCTCTCTCGAATGAGCAGCATTTTCTGCCGTCGATTTTGTCACTTCTCCAGCAGCGATAATCAAGAGCCCAGAGATAGAAAAGCCGACACAGGTCAATACAGCGGGAGGTCCGCCCGACAGCATCAACAGAGATCCAACTGCGCCCAGGGAGAATACAACCCAGCCAATAATGGAAATAAGCAGCGCTATTTTATGGGTAGACTGAGTCGAGAAATCTACCGTTGTCGATGGCCCTCCTGTAGGAGCAGGCTTTATTAAACCCGCTGCGACCTGATCCATTATTTCCTCAGAAGAACTGCATCCGTTACAAAGCACTGCGTTTGAATTACCGTAGTTAATTCCGGTTTCCGCGTTACAAATATCACATTTCATATCTAAACATTAATCAATAAAACATCTAAAAAATCGGATAATTAAACCCTAATGGCTATTAGTCATTTAATATCAAATTACTTTCATCTGCCCGCGAGCCGTCTGCTTGTCTCTGTCGCCAAACAAGGGATCCGGGGCTTCCAGATCTCCTGAGCCAAGCGGGTTTTGAGGCATACAGCTGTCAACCCATGCGACTCCTAACCCGCGAAACTGTCGCCTGAAAAGCTCTCTGGTGAAGGGCCTTCACCCTAGCCGCACTGCGAGCAACAATCAGGGTGCAGGAATCGTCGCCGGATCCCAGTGCTCGTCGGCCTTGCCATCCACAAAGCGGAAGGTGTCGTACCAAGTGGTGGTGTAGGTCTCACCTTCTTTGGTCGGGTGCGGATAGGTACGGGGCATCATCACCGTTACCAGATCGTCCTCAGCCATCACCGCCACAACCGGAGTCTTCAGCTCACCACAGTTCTCGGTGGGCTCGCGCTTCAGCACCTGCGTGAAGTAATAGATCACACCTTCCACGCCAGAAGCGGCATTGGGGTTGTGCTGGATGTACTGCTCGGTCATCCATTCCCGCGCGCGATCCCACTGGTTGCACTGGAGCAGCTCACGCATGATATGTAGCGTTGCCTGCTTGTTCTTGTGCAGCAGCGGATCCTCATCGACAAACAGTGACTCCGGGTTGGCGACACCGACCACCGGTTCCTGGGCGTGAACGGAGCTGCTGAGTGCTAGCAGTGCAACGGGGATAAGCTTTGTGAGGGTTTTCATTCTGGCTACCTTATCTGACATCCTTGAAGTACCGGGCTGGATACTCAGCTCCAGCCCGGTGAGCAGATGAAAGATACTACAGGTATGAGTGAGGGTGGGAATACAAATTATCTTTTTATTTGGCGGCTTTACTATGGTGGTAGAACAAATATGCCAAGCCCACTGGTGCTATAAAAATAGAAAGGAACCAGCACATCACTATAGTGAAAAACTTCACTATCAACATAAAAATAGCATTAACAAAAAATACGTTATCTCCTAGGACGAAGTTAACAATACTTTCATAGACAAAACGTGAGTATGGATATAGTAGAGTGGCAATAACAGCATAAATGATTGACCCAATATCCATCGACTGCTTTGCGTTGATAGTCATAAAAATAAAAAACGCAGCCACAAGTACACCAAAGAAAAACTGGCGTAGGTAATACTGGGTAGTCAGGCCACCGAATGTCTTTCGAAAAACATCTTGCATATTTCCTCCTTGAATTTTAAAGCTCAATCCTTGAGCCGAGATTTATAGCACTGAAATCATTTACAGAAAGAAACGCGCCTGTAAATGTATTTACGAAGCATAAAATTCGCTACTATCTTCAGCCCCGACAATTCTGCAATAAACAGCCTGCCCGTTTCAATAGTGAAATGCACCCCTGCTATCTCAGGATCATCCTGGCACTTACATCTATAAGTGAATACCAGATTGAAGAAGCTCTAAAAACTCACTTCAAGGCCCTGGTCCGATCGCTACAGCCCGCTCGAACAGCGGCTGTAAACGACCTGGAAGCAACCTAGAAACAATCTAGAAACAATTTAGAAACAACAACGCCGCCCCTCGCATGCGGGACGGCGTTCAGGTGGTCTGGCCAAGCCGCGCTGTCGATTATTATTCGCTACGACTCTGGAGCACCTGCCTCAGCACCCGTGCGCCGATACTAAAGGGTACAGACATGTGGTCTTCATCATCCGCCACATAGAAGCTGCTACGCAGCCCATAGGCAGACAGCCCCGTTACCCGCTGATAAAGCTGCTCAGCATCCTGTTGCGTCTGCAGTGATTCCTCTCCACCGACGATCAGCG
The DNA here is from genome assembly GCF_900108065.1 of Marinobacterium lutimaris. Taxonomy (GTDB): domain Bacteria; phylum Pseudomonadota; class Gammaproteobacteria; order Pseudomonadales; family Balneatricaceae; genus Marinobacterium_D; species Marinobacterium_D lutimaris. Next base: position 1,491,022 of record NZ_FNVQ01000001.1, read on the forward strand.
ACAGGCTGCGATGGATAACATCTACCTGCTGGGCTTCAACCTGCTGCCTGAAACGACGCTCATGCTGGAGCAGATAACGGTCGCTCCACCAGAGGCTTGGGCTAGCCGCGACATAGTGATTAAACATCGCTGGCCGGGTAAACAGGGCGTAGAGAGCAAACATGCCGCCAAACGAGTGCCCATAAAGGCTTTGCTGACTGGCATTCACCGGAAAGCGTTCTGCCACGGCAGGCATCACTTTAGCGCTGAGAAAATCGAGCAACTCATCCTGCCCGCCCTGTGGCGGATCATTCTTTCCCTCCGGCGCTGGCGGCGAGAAATCGTAGGCGCGACGCATAAAGTTATGTGGGTCCTCGCCTGGATAAGCAATGCCCACGATAATCGCCTGACGAAACTGCTTTTGTGCCCTCTTGGCCTCGTGCAGCGACGCAAAATAGGCGTTGGCATCCAGCACGTAAATCACGGGATATCCGCCGGTATAGGGCAGATCCCCCTCCGGTTTACTCACCAGGATTCGGTAGCTGTCGCCCCGCTGGTTCTGCATCTGCCACTCCAGCGTCTGGTCGAGCTCTACGCGTGATTCCCGTTGTTCCTGCCCCGTTTCGCGCTCTACCGTCTGCGCCATTACTCTGTCTGCTTGCACTGCTGATACCCCTGTAATCAAACTTATCGTCAAAATGGCGCGCGCGAAGAAACCCGGTGTAATACAGATACCTTTCATCACCAGGCTCCCGCTTTTTCGCTGCGGCCAACACCTGCCAGCACACCCATTACCAACGGTAAGCAAGGCTGGCGATCAGGCTGCGACCCGCCCCCCGGTAGCAGTAAGCACCTTCACAGGAGATATGCTCTTCATCGAACACATTGGTGGCATTGATGTTCAGACGAACGCCATCGAGAGAGCCGCCAAACTCATAACGGGCGGCGAGATCAACCAGGTGATAGGCCTCATTCTTGTCGCTGTTGGCGTTGTCGATATATTCACTGCCGATATAGCGCGTACCACCGGATAGGGAGAGCCGTTCGATGGCCGGTACATCGTAATCGAGCCAGACCGATGCCAGATGACGCGGGGTGTTGGCGAGGTCATTACCCTCGTTGCCATCGTTGTCTGCCGAGAGTTCGGCCTGGTTGTAGTTGTAGCTGGCGGTCAGGCGCAGGTTCTCGCTGACGTTGCCCACCGCTTCCAGTTCAACGCCTCGGGTGCGCACTTCACCGGTCTGCACGCTGAAACCCGGGTTATCCAGGTCGGTGGTGGTGCGGTTGGATTCGGTAATTTCATAAAGCGCCGCGGTAAACAGCGCCTCGGTGTCCTGCGGTTGATACTTCAGACCGAGCTCAAACTGTTCACCTTCGGTGGGATCGAAGCTGTTGCCGTTAACGTCGGATCCACTTTCAGGAACGAAAGACTGGGCATAGCTGAAGTAAGGAGAGATACCGCTATCAAAGGCGTAAAGCGCACCAAAGCGCCAGGTGTTTTTCTCATCATCGGTTTTATCGGTGATGCCGGTCAGGTTGTTACGTGTTTCATCACGCACCCAGTCACGTCGCACACCAGCTGTCAGATGCCAGTTGTCGATCTTCACCTGGTCCTGCAGATAGACGCCGGTTCTATGGGTCTTGCCGCTCGAATCGGTCCAGACACTGGTCGGTCTGGGCACCGACTGGCTGTAATCGGGGTTGTCCATATCGATGCTTGGCGCACTGCCACCAGCGTAAATAACCTCATGCTCCAGATCGGCGTAATCGAGGCCCAGCAGCACCTTATGTTGCAGTTCCCCCTGGGCAAAGCGCGCCACCAGGCGGGTATCGGTGCTGAGTGATTGCATATCTTCATAAAGGCCAACGCTGCTGCGGCTCAGTGTAGATCCACTCAAAGTACCCGGCGACAGATACTGGTTGGTCGTATCGACCTCGCCATAGCGAACGTTCTGCTGCAGTTCCAAGTGTTCGTTGAAAACATGATTCAGCTCGTAACCCACCGCCCACTGCTCTTGGTCGAGCTTGTCGAAATCCTCATCCCCGGCCCAAAAATGGGTCAGCTTTTCGCCATCCTGGTAGGGTCGTGGCGAAGCTGAGGTGAGACGCTCCTGATACTGGGAGATAAAGGTAATATCGGTACGGTCGCCGATCTGCCAGTGCAGCGTAGGCGCGAGCATTTTCACATCATTATCGACCTGCTCAATATCGGTCTGGGCATCACGCACCAAGCCGACCAGGCGCACCTGAACGTCCGGGTTCAGCGAGCCACCTAGATCGAACTGGCCCTGCAGGTGATCATGACTGCCCACCTGGACCTGAACCTCCTGCTCAGCATCCTCCCGTGGACGTTTGCTGACACGGTTAACCAGTCCACCCGGCGAAATCTGACCATAAAGCACAGAATCCGGGCCTTTGACTACGTCGATCCGCTCCAGGTTATAAGGCTGGGTGGCGAAGTAAGACAGCCAACCCGAGTTTGGCTGACGCAGGCCGTCGAGGAAGTCACCGTTATAGACGGTCGGAAAGCCTCGCAGCGTAATGACATCGAAACGCGGATCCAGCCCGGAGGCTTCAACCCGCACACCGGCGGTGTAAGCCACCGCCTGATCCACCGTCTGGGGCTGGCGGTCCTGCAGCTGCTGCTCGGTTATCACACTGATGCTTTGCGCCGTTTCCAGCAGCGGAGTATCGGTTTTGCTCGCTGAGCGGCTGGAAACTGCCATGTAGCCCTGATTAACGCCTTCACCCAATACCTGAACTGGATCCAGAACAACGGAACCGTCCTGCTCGACCCGCTCAAGCACATAGTCTGCGGCTCCCTGCTTGACCACATACAGACCGGTGCCAGAAAGCAACTGAGCAAAACCCTGCTCAACATTGTAACGACCGTTTAGCCCCTGGCTTTGCAAGCTGGCGGTCAGCTCGGCGGAAAACGACAGCACAATATTTGAGTCGCTGGCGAACTGGCTCAATACACTGCCCAGCGAACCCGGCTCGATGCTGTAGCTTTGCGCTCCCGGAACACTTTGCTCAGCGGCATGCACCGCTTGCATCGGCAGGAGGACCGCCGGGCTAGTCAGCGCACAGCTGACCGCGATGTTTCTCAGCACCCGGCAAACAGGTTTCATGCGAAAAGGAGTCACCGTTGGGAGGGGTTGCTTAGGCGTATTCATTGTCTGCTCGCTCATACCAAAATTGTTGAATTAACCTTGGGTCGAACGAGATCGGAAAAAGGACAATATTTTCTCATTTTTTGCAGGCGCCATTTCAGAGGACCAGAGTCGGACTGATAACGAATGCCTATAAAAGCGCTGTAACGGTTACCCAGTAATCGGTAATACGTGACACCCTGACAGGCAACGCATTGCTGATCGCCTGCAGCGCCCTCTCGGTATCATCCAATGGATAAGCGCCCGATATCCGCAACGCCGCAACCGCCGGATCACAGCGCAGTACGCCGGCACGATAGCGGCTAAGCTCCGCCACCAGCCGGCTCAACGGCCAGTCCACCGCCACCAGCAGCCCACGTGTCCAGCTATCCATCTGCGGGCTGGCCGGCGATATGGCCACACCGCCGCTGCTCATCTCAGCCTGCTCACCGGCATCCACAAACTCTGATTGGCCCGCAGCCGATACCGGGATCAATTCCACGCGATCTTCAATCACGGTTACCGAGGTCGATACCGGGTGCTTTCGCACGGTAAACACAGTCCCGAGAGGGATCACCATGCCCTGTTCCGTATGCACCTGCAGAGGCTTGGCCCCCCTGCCTGGCTCATTGCCAGACACCCCGCTGCCGGTGCGCACGAAGATCTCGCCGTCATACAGGCGGACTAGCCGTGAGGTGTCAGTCTCCAGCAGATCCAGTGCCGTGTCGGTATTCAGGATCAGTTGCGTACCATCATCGAGTGCCAGCTCGCGACGTTCGCCGGTAACGGTGCGATGGCCCGCCGTCCAATCTTTTATCAGGCCGTTAACCGGCGTCTGTCGCCAGGCCAGGCTGCCCAGGGATGCTCCGCCGGCCAGGAAGGCGAAACTGCGCAGCACGGCGCGCCGTTTCTGGCCTTGCTGCTGTTTGATCTGCAGGGTATGAAAGGCAGACGCGCCGGGTACCGATTGCAGCTGCTGGCGAAGTTTTTCCACCTGCTGCCAGGCAAGCTGGTGAGAAGGATCAGCCTCTACCCACTCGGCATGTTCCCGCTTCTGCTGCTCCGTGACATCCTCACCGCAGAGCACTGAATACCAATGCGCCGCGGCTCGAAGAATCTCTTTCTGCGCCGACTGAGAACTACTCAAGGTGTTTGCTCATAGGTTGTACTCATAGCGGGTTAGATACAGCGAGCTGCTTACAACGAGTCTTCGCACATCAGTAAAAGACAGTGCTCGGTGGCCTTGGCCATATATTTTTTAACTGAACTGACCGACACACCGAGGCGTTCAGCAATTTCGCTGTAGCGCAGTCCTTCAAGCTGCGACAGCAGAAAGGCCTGGCTGACTTTTTCGCCCAGCCCCTCCAGCATCGCGTCCACCTGGAACAGGGTTTCCAGAATCAGCGTCTGCTCTTCGGCGGAAATGGCCACCGGTTCCGGTTGCTGCTGCAGCGCTTCCAGCCAGGCCTTTTCCAGCGCGTCACGACGCACGAAGTCTATCCAGACGCGGCGGGCGATGGTGGTGAGATAGCTGCGGGGTTCACGCACCTCCGCCAATTGAGCGCTATTACGAGGGGATGTCAGGATACGCAGAAAAGTGTCCTGAGCCAGATCGGCAGCCTGCCAGCTGCAACCGGTTTTGCGCTGCAGCCAGCCCCGCAGCCAGCCGTGATGCGCATCATACATCTGCGCGAATGGCGTCGTTTTAGCGGAGCTTCGCATCCACTTCCCTCTCAAGTTCGGCACTGAATCAGAGGGGATTCTAAGCAGCACGACTCATTAACGCAAATCATTCGCATTCGTGTTATTCGAATTTCAGCGACAAAAAAGCCCATCACGATGATGGGCTGTCTGATCTCTACTAATGGTGTCCCTGCCAACCAGCACCTGGCGCTATCGATAGCAACCCTGGCCGTCTGGGATTACTGCTTCACCACCATAATACGTACCGGCTCGCCAGGCTCGCCGGCAAACGGATCGATATGCTCGGTGCTGGTGAACAGCAGCTTACCGTTGTATTCGATTTTTGCTCTCAGCCCGTAGCGCATACGCTCATCAATGGCTGAAGGGTCATACACCAGCCTGAACGTCAAAGGCCCTGCCCCATCTACGATATGGGTATAGTCAGTTATGACCTTGGCAGGCGCGTCCATACGCGACTGATCTTCAAGCGTTACGTGAACTTCGGCGCCCGGCGGTAAGGCGATGCGCTCGCGATACCAGACCTCACCGGTGATCACCCGCATCAGCGAGTTGTCAGCTTTCTGAGTTTGTTCCGTCATCGATCCCTCCATACTGCTGCACGCTGCCAGAAACACAGCACAAACACCCAGCAACCAACTTCTAGCCTGAATCATGTTTCCACCCTCCTTGAGACAATCCATCTAGCCGTTACCTGTTAAACCCACACCCGATAACCGATCGCGGGCAAACAAGTATCTGAAACAACCGTTTAGTCTAAGCCTGATCCAAAGATAGCGACTTCAGGGCGAAAAAGCTCGCCACATGAGCGATTTCGCGAATACGGGACCCACAGGCCGCTGCCAACTCTGAACGAGACGCAGAGGCGCAGGCCCAGTGATCCGAAGTGTTTTATTCTATCCTGCGTGAAGGGCGCGAACCTCTCCAGAGTTCGCACATCAATCCTCGCAGTACTCGCAACGGAAATGGTTATAAAGTAACATCCCGGCCGAATCGAGCGCGTGACCACTCAACTGTTACGCACCAGCTTCATCGAACAGTCTCCCCACAGCTGTTTCCAGAACCGAAGAGTCACTATGAACGAGCAACCCAGAGCCATCCCGACCAATATCATTACCGGCTTCCTTGGTGTCGGCAAAACCACATCGATCAATTCGCTGCTGGCCAACAAGCCGGAGGGCGAATCCTGGGCGGTGCTGGTGAACGAGTTCGGTCAGGTCGGCATCGACCAGGAGATGATGCCCGACCAGGAAGGGCTGCACGTTCAGGAACTGGCCGGCGGCTGCATCTGCTGCGCCCTGGGCCCTTCGCTGCATATGACGGTGAAGAATCTGATTGAACAGGCCAAACCCGACCGCCTGATTATCGAGCCCACCGGCATCGGTCATCCTGAGGGCATTATCGATACTCTGATGAGCCGAGCGTTCGCCGACAAGCTCGACCTGCGCGCGACCATCTGCCTGCTGGACCCACGAGTACTGGAGCAGGAAGAGGTGATCAACGATGAAACCTTCCATGACCAGCTGAACCTGGCGGATGTGGTGCTGATCAACAAATGCGACCTGGCAGAAGCTGCCCAGGTCGAAACCGCTGAAACCAGCCTGGGCAATATGTTCCCGCCCAAGCAGCATATCGGTCGGATTACCCGCGGCGTGATCGAACCCGCCCTGCTGGATCTGGTGCGTAATGGCCAGCTCAAGGCGCAGTTCCCCAATGCGCATCAGCACGATCATCATCACGGACACGAACATCACCACGACCATGATCATGAACACGCGCATAAGGCTGAATCTGAGCACGTACAGGAAGCCCTGCCCGAGCCCGGCCAGCCGATCCGCAAGGCGGGTAACGGCAGCGGGCGTTTCAGCTGCGGCTGGATCTTCCACCGCGATGACTGCTTCGATTACTGGGCGCTGGAAGAGATTCTGAACGGGCTGGAAGGCGTTAACCGCATCAAGGGCGTGATCCGCATTGGCACCGCCTGGGTGTTCTACAACCGGGTTCAGGACAAACACGATTTCGACAAGGTCGCCTACCGCCGCGACAGCCGTATCGAGATCATCAGCCCACGGGAGTTGGACTGGGAACAGATCGAGCGGGATATGCTCGCCTGCCAGATCAACGAGTGACCGCTCTGAACGCCAAGGCCTGGTAAACCCGGGCCTTGGCTTTATCGAACCGCAGCTCAGCACTGAGCTGTGGTAACACATCCTCTGCTCAGCCGATTAATCTGTCTGCCTGTAGCCAGGCCAGACCTGCCTTAAAAGCCTCCCTGCTCGACCTGGTTGAATCTATACATTCACCCCGACGCCACTCTCTGCAACGCCCCGCACTCTCGCCGACGTTATCCAAACACCGCACAACATCCAGATTCATTCGCCAATACAAAAGCTTAGCGTTTCCCCGACCGCCAGCACCTTTGTTCTACAAATACCTGACTGCTGAACTATGAAATACAAGGTTCCAGTAACGGAACAATAATTTGATTTGAAACTCAAACTATTTGATCAATAATTAACTCATCCGGATATGCGCTCCACAAGAGCTTTGCCACTCCCGGAAAAGACAGATCGCCATACCAGTCACCCACCGCACTCAAGCGGGCACCGATTTCTTCGAGACAAGCCAGAACCAATGAGCCAGTCCAACCAAAAACAGACCACAACACCCGATACTGCAGAGATAGGACTCCTGCGCACTGTCATGCATCTGCTGCATGGCCAGCAGGTCAAAAGTTGTGTGTATGTTGGCAAGCTGCCCTCTTTCCGCAATGAGTGTCTGGCCGGGGCTCAAACCGGCTTGACCGCGGTGCTTGCGTTAATCGCTGTGTACCTGTCGCCCTGGTCGGATATGGTGGGTTTTGCCGGCATCGGCTCTCTGATTGCGCTGTTTGGCCGCTTCGAGTCACGCTCTGGCCGTAACCGTCTGCTGCTGCAAGCTGCGGCGATCCAGACTCTTTCCGTACTGCTCGTCTCCTCTGCTAAGTTCGCCGGACTTCCCGAAGCCGGCCTGCTGCTACTTCTGGCTTTGCTGTGCGGCATCTACCTGTTTATCTGTGTCACCGGCCGTTATGGCGCGCCGGGCCCGCTGATTTTCGTCTTCGCTGCCGGTTCCTGCATCGGTGGTGACGTGACTCAGCAGGTTATTCTCGAACGCACCCTGGTCACCGGTGGCGCTGCTCTGCTGGGCTGGTTTATCTGCATCTCCACGGCCTTTCTGCGCCATCCGCCCAGCGCTGAGCGGAATTTTCCGCAGGTACCGCCAGCCCCACCGGTGAGCCATCGACTGATCGCATCAACACGTACCTTTATCAGCACCGCGGTCGCCATGTTTATTGTTCGCTACGGCTTTGACGCCCACTACCCTGCCTGGGCCGGCATGGGTGCGCTGGCGGTCACTCAGGGAGCCTATCTGCACGTCAGTATGAACCGCGCCATGCAGCGTATGGCCGGCACCACTATCGGCGCCATGATGGCCTGGGGAGTGTTGCAGTTTGAGCCCAATATCTGGGGGCTGATCGCCGTTATCGGCGTGTTCCAGACGGTTACCGAGATGGTGATTGGCAAGAACTACGCGCTTGGTCAGATGTTCGTAGCCCCCACCGCGCTGCTGGTCACCCACCTGGCTGCGCCCTGGATCCCGAGCGAAACCCTGGTGCCGGAACGGGTGCTGGATACGGTGATAGGCCCCTGTATCGGTATGCTAGTGGCAGTGATTCTCTCCACCATGGATGACCGGCGTTATCTCGACAAACTGCGCAAGTCCGCCGCAGAGAAACAGGCGTAACGGAGCAACTATGCCTGAGACTAACGCCAATCGCCTCACCGCCGGATCGATTCCGCGCCAGCTGATCCTCTTCGCCATCCCGACACTGGCCAGCTCCATGCTGCAGTCGGCAGGCGGCTCCATCGACAGCGCCTGGGTCGGTAATCTGCTGGGCGAAGCCTCACTGGCAGCCACCACCAACGGCAATCTGGTGATGTTTATCATGACCAGCTTTGTGTTCGGCTTTGGCATGGCGGCGACCATCCTCATTGGCCAGTCGATTGGTGCGGGTAATCTCGTGCAGGCACGTCGCGTTGTGGGCACCACCGCCGGCAGCTTTGTACCAGCGGTGCTGGCACTAGCCATAGTCGGTTACTTCACCGCACCCTATCTGTTGCAGCTACTTGGTACCGCGCCAGAGATCATCGAACTGGCGCGCGATTACCTCAAACTCACCTTTGTCGGCCTGCCCGCCGTTCTGCTGCAGACAATCCTGATGATGGCGCTGCGTGGCTCCGGCGATGCCAACACGCCGCTGAGATTCATGTTACTGGCGGTAATTCTGGCCACCATGCTCAACCCGGTGTTCATTCTCGGCCTCGGCCCGCTACCGGCGTTCGGTATCGGTGGATCGGCCCTGGCACTGGCGGCTTCAAACTACATCAGCCTGGCGGCCATGGTGGTCTACATCTATCGCAAGGATCTGCCGCTGCGGCTGCGCGGTGAAGAACTGCGCTGGCTGCGCCCAGATCCACAACTGCTGAAAGTGATGGTGACCAAGGGTGTGCCGATCGGCCTGCAGATGATTATCGTGACCACGGCGGCGCTGACGGTGCTGCGGATCATCAATGGTGAAGGCGTGAATACCATCGCCGCCTTCGGCGCCACCCAACAGCTCTGGACTTACGTACAGATGCCCGCCATGGCGCTGGCCGGTGCAGTGTCTGCCATGGCCGCGCAGAATATCGGCGCCGGACGACTGGATCGGGTTAAACGGATTACCCGCGTTGGCATCGGCTATAACTTTCTCCTCACTGGCGGCCTGATACTGCTGCTGTCCTGGCTCGACCGCTGGGCACTGGGGATCTTCCTGACCGATTCCGGCGACGCCATGGAGATCGCGATCCATATATTTCAGGTGGCCACCTGGGGCTTTATCGCCTTTGGCATCAGCCATGTGCTGTTTGGCACCGTCCGCGCAGCCGGTCAGGTGATCTGGCCCATGGTGATTCTGGCCGTTGCACTCTATCCGGTCCGGCTCGGTGCGATTCATCTGCTACAACCCACGCTGGGCAGCGATGCGATCTGGTGGAGTTTTCCGGCCGCGTTTATCGCCACCATGCTGATGGCCATGGCCTATTACCTCTGGGGTAACTGGCGTCAGACCCACCTGGTTATAGACTCTGCGCAGCATCGGCCCAAAGATAGCGAGTATCTGATCGACGAAGGCCCCCGAGTGATCGAAGCGCCCGCCAGTGCCGACCCGACCCAGTGTGTCGTCTGCTCGGGTTCAGAGAGAAGCCCCGATCAGAGCCTTAACAATCGCAATGATGAAACGCTGGGCGCTACAGCGAATCGGCGTTGCAGCAAACACTCTTTCACGGGTGCCGAGGCAGAAGCCAATACCGAAACAAAGGCGAACGCACAGATGACAGAAGGCTACCCGTAATTTTTTAAGACACCGGAATTTAAACCTTTGGGTTTATGCCGATTTAATTGAAAGAAATATATAACTAACGGTTTGATACCAACGGTTAATAGCCCATCCATACTTACGCAAAATAGATCACATAAAATGGAACACTAAAAACCCGTATAAAAACGGTCAGCATTAGCAGAATGGAGGTATGATTAAACCATAAATACAACAGAGTAATTTGCAAAGTATATTAAACTAACTCCTTTTTATTGAGTCATAAAACGTATCGAACATTAAATGCTTTAAAGCTTAACCTGTAACCTTCTCTGCCCAACCTACCGAGGGTAATTGTTCGACAGAGAGCATCGCAACCCGCTGCCACATCTTATCTTTCAGTGCTGTTGCAACGCCGATGCCTTGCCAGGTTCCAAGGCCCTTAATCCAGGTGCCTGAATGAGCTTGAAAGCCTTATGAGCTAGGGACTCCACGCTTGGGCGTGTCTGTTCCACAGGAGTTAGTAGAGAAAAAATCTAGTTTTATTTATCCAGCCATCAATGTCATGGCGCCAGCATCGTCACGCCTATACACGCCGAACGTTGAATATGGATAAACACTAAGATGCAGAACAACAGGTAAAGCCCGCGAATAGATAGCACGAATACCAATCCATTAAAGCTATCCAGGACGGGATATTAAAGCATATCGATAGACAGAAATAAGAGGCTATCGGTCGCGCACTAATGCGCACGGAGGGAATAAAAATGGCTAATCAAACTTTCGACTATATCATTATCGGCGCCGGCTCTGCCGGTTGTGTGATCGCTTATAACATCCTCACACAAACCAACAGCAGCGTACTGCTGCTGGAAGCCGGTGGTAGCGACAACAACCTGTTTATCAAAGCGCCAGGCGGTATGGCCAAGGTGATTCCGACCAAATCCTGGCCTTATATGGCTGAACCGGAAACCTACACCCAGAACCGTAATATGGATGTGCTGCAAGGCCGCGTGCTCGGCGGCGGTTCATCGATCAACGGCATGGTGTACGTGCGCGGCCAACGCTCTGACTACGATGCCTGGGAAAACGATTTTGGCGCCACCGGCTGGAACGGCGACTCCATGCTGCACTACTTCATCAAGGCGGAAAACAACGAAGCCATGGGCAACAGATACCATGGCGATCACGGCCAGCTGTATGTCTCTGAAAACCGCTACCGCCACCCCATGAGCGATGCCTTCGTCCGCGCGGGTCAGCAGGCCGGTTATGAATATATCGTCGACCACAACGGCGCCCGCATGGAAGGCGTAGGCTTCTACCAGACCACTACCCACAACGGTGAACGCGCCTCTACCGCCCGCACCTACCTCAAACAGGTGCGCGACCATAAAAACCTGAAGCTGCAACTCAATGCAATGGTCAGCCGTGTCGAGATCGAGAACGGCCGCGCCAAAGGCGTGACCTACAAGGTACATGGCCATGAGGTCACCGCCAACGCCCGTAAAGAGGTGATCGTATCCGCCGGTGCCATCGGTTCCGCCAAAGTGCTGCAGCTCTCCGGCGTTGGCCCTGCCGATGTACTTGCCCGTGCCGGTGTAAAACAGATAGCCGAACTGCCGGTGGGCAAAAACTTTCACGATCACCTGCACATGTCGGTTAACGCTACCATCAAGGAGCCGATCTCTCTCTATGGCCAGGACAAAGGCCTGAAAGCACTGCGCCATGGCATCGAATGGGTATTCATGCGCTCCGGTGTGCTCACCTCGCCGATCCTGGAAGCCTTTGCCTTTATCGACAGCACCGGCTCCGGTCGGCCGGACGTACAGTTCCACTTCCTGCCGATTCTGGATACCTGGGATGACCCGGACCTTAACCAGAAAGGCCAGACCCACGGTGTCACCATCAAAGCCGGCCATTTGCAGCCGAAGTCCCGTGGTGAAGTCGAGATTCGCTCGGCCAACCCGGAAGATCTGCCCAAAATCCGCGCCGCCTACCTGGAAAAAGAAGAGGACGTACAGGGCCAGATCCGCGCCACCAAACTGGCACTCAACTTCTTCGCCCAACCGGCACTGGCCGACCATGTGGTCGAGATCTTTAACCCCAACTGCGCCGCCGATGACGAAGCCGCTCTTGAAGACTATGTCCGTCGCGTCTCACGCACCGTTTACCACCCGGTCGGCACCTGCCGCATCGGACAGAGCCCGACCGACTCGGTCGTCGATCCAGAACTGAAGGTTCACGGTATCGAAGGCCTGCGCGTGGCCGACAGTTCGGTCATGCCTCACATCCCATCAGGCAACACCAACGCCCCAACCATAGCCATCGCCGAGAAAGCCAGTGACCTGATTCTGGGCATCTCCGACGCTGTTAAAGCGGCTAGTTAATTGGATTCAACAAAAGGAAATAACATCATGGCTACTGTAGAACTACTTCCTGAAGTAAAAGCATTTCTTGCACGTCAGCAAGGTCATTTCATCAACGGCCGCTCAGTACCCGGCTCCGCCGATGACCGCGAAGAGATCCGCAACCCCGCCAACGGCGAGCTGATCGGCACCGTGGCCCGCGCCACCCAGGATGAAGTGGAGGAAGCGATCGCTACCTCTTACGCCGCTTTCAAAGGCGCCTGGGCCGATACCACACCGGCACAGAAAGAGCGCATTCTGCTTCGCTTTGCCGATCTGATCGAAGAACACGGCGAAGAGATCGCCCAGCTGGAAACCCTGCAATCCGGCAAACTGCTGAGTCTGTCGCGCATGATCGAAGTCGGCTGGGCGGCACAGTTCCTGCGCTACTACGCAGGCTGGGCCACCAAGGTATCGGGCCAGACCCTGACCCCATCGGTACCTTCCGCCAACGGCGAGCGCTACACCGCCATGACCCTGCGTGAACCGCTGGGCGTGGTATTCGGCATCATCCCCTGGAACTTCCCGGTCATGATTCCGATCTGGAAACTGGGCGCCGCACTGGCAACCGGTAACACCGCGCTGCTGAAGTCCGCCTCCCCCACTCCCTATTCACTGCTGCGCGTGGCAGAGCTGGGTAAAGAAGCCGGCCTGCCCGACGGCGTGCTCAACGTGATCAACGGCCCGGGCAAACTGGGCGACCAGATCATCCCCGATAGCCGTATCGCCAAGGTGTCGCTGACCGGCTCCGTGCGCACCGGTCATATCATTGCCGACGAAGCGATGAAGGCAAACCTCAAACACGTCACCCTGGAACTCGGCGGTAAAAATGCTGCGGGCTTCCTGCCGGATATGAGCGTCGAAGAGATCGTGAACGGCATGTTTGAAGCGGGCTTTATGCATACCGGCCAGATCTGTGCGTCTGCCGAGCGCTTCCTTGTTCACTCCAGCCAGATCGATGAGGTGGAGGCTGCCATCCGCGCCCGCCTTGAGGGTATCGAGGCCGGTGATCCCATGGATGAAAATGCCGCTTTCGGCCCCGTTGCCACTGAAGACCAGTACAACAAAGTGATTCAGGCATTTGAAACCGCCACCAAAGAGGGCGACCGCTTTGTGGTCGGTGGCGAAACCTATAACCGTCCGGGCTTCTTCGTGAAGCCGACCGTGATCCGCCCGAAATCCCTCGAAAGCACCTCATGGCGTGAAGAGGTGTTCGGCCCGGTAGCCACACTGGTGAGCTATGAAACCCAAGAGGAGATGGTGCGTGAAATGAACGACACCCCCTATGGCCTCACCGCCTCTGTCTGGACCCACGACCTGTCCAAAGCACTGCGTCTGGTGCCTCAGGTGGAAGCCGGTACCGTATGGGTGAACATGCACACCATCGTTGATCCGGGCGTACCCTTCGGTGGCGCCAAAGGGTCAGGTATCGGCCGCGAGTATGGTTCTGCATTTATAGAGGATTACACCGAGCTAAAATCGGTGATGATCCGCTACTAAAAAGCCATATTTAGCGCAGTTCCGTCACCCAGGGAGCAGCGGCGTGGATCATCCCTCCATAGCGCCCCCTGTTCCCACAAACAGCGCCCCGACCTTTACTGGTCCGGGGCGCACAACAGCGGCTTTTTTAAACACAGCAAAGCAACATCCTTTCAACGGCAAGCTGCTCTGGGAACAGATAACGTACCACCACGAAATCAAAGCGGTGCAAACCAGGCGCTCAGGCATCACCCACGTTTAGCCCCTGCAAGACTTATTTGATTTGCATTTCAAACCAGTTTGCCAATAATTGCGCCATGACCACTATGACTACTCCCCGTGCCCGTTTTGGCCTTCAATTCTCGCTGATCGCCCGCCAATGGCGCCGCGTGATGCAAACACACCTGGCGTCCATCGGCCTGACCGATACCACCTGGGTCCCCCTGGTACACCTGAGCGAATGCGAAGATGGCATCACCCTGAAAGATTTGGCGTTACGGGTGGGGGTGGGCGGCTCCAGCCTGGTTCGTATCATCGACTCGCTGGAACGTGATGGGCTAATAGAACGCAAACGCGATGCCGCCGATGGCCGCGCCAAACAGATCGTTCTGACACCGGCCGGGCAAAGCCGCGTTGACTGCATCCGTAACGAGCTCAGCCGCTTTGAGGAAACCCTGCTAATCGACCTGAGCGATGAAGAGCTGGAGGCAATGGCCGGTGCATTTGAGCGCCTGCAGAAGCGTCTTGATGCGTATGAGAGCAATGCGGGGGCAGAGGCTTCGACCTGATCCGAGCTAATCCTGCTCTCTGACCGTGTAATGCCGCTCTACGTTGGTGGTGATCGCGCCCCAGGCCGATTGCCTTACACGCTGCTGATGTAATTCAAATGCAGACTGGTCGACAAACTCCTCATAAACATTGAAAACGTTCGGGGCGCCGGGCTTCTGTGTCACCTGAAACAACAGGCACCCCTCCTCTTCGTGAGTTAACGCTATATGGGTTGGGAGCTCTGCGGATACGGCTTCGAGATCATCATCTGGAACGACGATATAACCCTCGAGGATTATTTTGGACATGCGGTTTCTCAATAATTTCAAATACGTAAGGTGCTGGCCACCAGGTTACAGCGATACGGATATAAGAATATCTCTAGTGCTTAGCTAATGCCCGTGTTCGGTATTAGCCCGGCGTTGGCGCTCCCGTTCCTTCATCTCCTCCAGGCGCTCTTCGAGAGAGTTCAGCCCAAGCCGTGCACGGCGCTCATTAACGCCGGCGGCATCCTCGATAGGAAACGGCGTCGGCCAGCCCTCATCATCAATATCAAACTGGGTGCCGTAATACTGCGGCTTACCAGCTAGCGTACATACCCGATCCTGAAGGAACGCCAGTTGCCAGCCCGCGACATCGGACCGCCCAACAGCGGCTTCCAGCAAGCCGACACACTCCGCCATAAACTCAGGGTCTGAAACAGAATGCTGAGCCACCAGCCATGCCGCTTTGGCGCCCTCTTCACCCACTAACGAAATGCCGGGCCAGCCGTGCGCGCTGATCATCTCTTTCAGTCGGGAGGTATTGGCCTGGTGCAGGGCTTTTATCCGGGGATGATAAGCATCGGAGGGCAGCTCACCGGAGTCGAAAAGCTGCTGCAATAACTGCTGGTCTTCGGTCATCATGCTGATGAGTTCATCTGCGAGGCTTTGACTCATGGATTCCTTTTCCTGCTAACACCCTGATTGCCTTTCACTTCTACGCCAATAACCACCCAATCTATCGTGCCAGCGGGAAAGCTGATGGCAACCGCGACCTACAGGGCTAGATTGGCAATGCCCTGATGGGTTTCAAAGCCGGCCGTATACCGAGTTTTGATGGGCTAGGTGCTGCGCCAGGTTCAGGGCTAACCAGGGTTCATCCTTGGTTCTTTTGAGGGCTTTACCCTATCTATTGGTAAAACCATCGTAGCGAGCGTGGGACGAAAAAGCAGTAAGCGATTGAAATAACCAGAGTTGTTATTGGCTATACCGGCTGCTTTGCACAGCCGATATAGCAACAGGCCAGCCTTTACTAAATACCCGGCATATCGATGTAGCCCGGCAGCTGCTTGATACGCCCAATCCAGGCCTGAATGGCCGGATATTCGTCCAGCGTTACGCCACCCTCCCAACCCAGCGCCACATAAGGGAATACCGCCAGATCGGCAATCGTCGGGCGATCCAGAGCCAACCATTCATTGCGCTGCAGATGCTGCTCCAGCAACGGCAAAATGTGAGCACTGACGGCCAGAGCGCGCTCCTTATCCAGGGCTAAGCCGAATTTGTCGACCAGTCGCGCGGCATTGGGGCCGTTGAATATTTCGTTGGCAGCAGTCGACAGCCACTGCATCACCTCGCCTTGCTGGGCAGCGCCGTCCGGCCACCACTGGTGTCCACCGTATTGGCGCGCCAGGTACACCAGAATGGCTTGCGAATCGCGCAATACCACCTCGCCATCCACTAGCACCGGCAATTCGCCAAACGGGTTGAGGTCGATCACCGGTAAGCGTTTGTGAGCACCGTCAAGGAAGTCGACCGGCTCGATGTCGAGCTCCACACCAATCAGCGCCGCCAGCAGGCGCACCTTGTAGCAGTTACCGGAGAGTTCAAGATCGTAGAGTTTCATTTCAATACCTTTGGGGTTTTATTGTTATCTAACGGTGGTTAAATCCGCACCGGCTCGGGAAATCAACGGTCACGACTCAGGCACAGCCAACAGCTGATTGAATTCCAGCACGTTACGGTCAGGGTCGCGGATAAACAGAGTGATGCGTCGCGGGCCAATTGGATGAATACCTTCGGTAATGGCGATGCCCTGCTGATCAAGCCAATCTTTCATGGCGTGGAGGTCATCCACTACAAACGCGGCGTGAGTGACGCCGGGCAGTTTGACCGGCTCGTCGAGCAACGCATTACGCCCGCACCGCGCCTTGCTCGCATTGAAAATAAGATTAATGCGCACGCCGTCCGGCGATTCCATTTCATTGGCTTCATAGGCGCCAAAGCAGCGCACCTCTTCAAAGCCCAACTGCTGGTAAAACGCCACCGCAGTCTGGCGGTCGCTGACACGAATTCCGACATGGTCGAAGGCACGAATAGCTTGTGGGTTCACAACGGGCTCCAAAGTACGAGAAGACGCCCCCAGTAAACGCCTTTCGGACAGTGCAATAAATGTCGCTGGGCTGTAAGGTTTATTGAGTTTTTTGCACAAATACATTTTTACGGTGGGCAGACGGCGATGGATAAGCTCAAAGCCATGACAACCTTTGTGGCGATTGTGGATCACGGCAGCATGAGTGCAGCAGCAGAGCAGCTATCTCGCTCCCCCGCTGCGGTGGTGCGAAGCCTGGCCGAACTGGAAAAGCAGCTCGGCGTGCGCTTGCTAAATCGCAGTACCCGCAGACTGGCGCTGACCGATGAGGGACGTGACTACCTGCAACACTGCAGGCAGATTCTGGCAGACATCGATGCGGCCGAATTCCAGCTCGACAGCCGACGGGCCAACCCGGCAGGCAAGTTAGCGATCACCGCGCCGATCATGTTCGGTCGCTTGCATATTGCCCCGGTGCTGACCCAATGGCTGCAACAACACCCTTCCATGAGTGCCGAGCTGACCTTGCTCGATCGTACCGTCGATCTGATTGAGGAAGGCTTTGATCTGGCTTTGCGCATAGGATGGTTGGCCGACTCATCGCTGGTTGCCAAGCCTGTCGGGGCCGTGAAGTGGGTTCTGTGCGCGAGCCCGACGCTGCTTGAATCCCTGCAGCTGAAATATGGAGCGATTAAACAGCCCGATCAGTTAAGCCAGCTACCAACGCTTGGCTTTGCGGCCGCTGGCAACCAGTGGCAATTTAACGAACATGGCCGCGATCTAAGCGTGCCAGTTAATCCGCTATTCACCTGTAATCAGATCGATACCCTGCTCCAGGCCTGCCGCGATGGTCTTGGAATAATCCGGGTATTGTCGTATCAAGCGCAACGGGATTTTGAACGAGGCACCCTGGTCCCCCTGTTCCCCGACTTCGGCCCGGCGCCATTGCCGGTTCAATTCGTGATGCCGCACAACCGGCTGGTTTCACCCAGAGTGCGGAGCTTTTTGAGGAGCGCGACAGAGCCTCTGCAACAGCGCCTCACGACGGTAGAAACCACGCTATCTGCTTGCTCCATATCCCTGTAGTCCTGACGGCAGGTGAGCCTTGGCGATGTGAATACAACGGTGATTGACACCCATCTATTGAAGCAAGCTGCTCTGGGAGTGCGGAGTTCCCTTCTCATAAAAGGCCCTACAGCGGGAGCTGGCCCCTGTCTCCGCCTCAACTGTCGTTCTGTGCCTCAATAAGCGCGACCAGATCTTTGAAGCTAGTCGGTTTACCGAACAGGTAGCCCTGACCATAATGCACCCCTACATCGACCAGTGCCTTTTGCTGCCTGCTGGTTTCGATACCTTCGGCAACCACTTCCGCGCCTATTTTAGCGGCGATATCGACAATATGCGGGATCAACGTAGAACGCACCGAGCCCCCATCCATAGCGCTGATAAAGCTGCGATCAATCTTCAGGGTATTGCATTGAAAGTCCCGGATCTGGCTCAGGTTCGAATACCCGGTGCCGAAGTCATCGACCGCGACCTGGAAGCCATTCTCTGCCATGGTCACCAGCACGTCTGAGCTCTCCAGCGTGGAGAGGCGCTCATTCTCGGTCACTTCAAGCACATACTGAATGCCCTCCCGTTGTAGCTCACTGCTGGAGAGCAACTCCAGTATGCGGGCATTCTCGATATCCTGGGCGAAGAAGTTGATATTGATCTTGAACGGCTTCGGCAATATAGCGATTGACCCCACATCATCCAGCATTCGGTTGATGATCAGCTGCGTAAAGGGCCAGGTTTTGTTTCTGGAATGAATCACCGGAATAAACAGATCGGGGCCTATATCGCCATTAGCATCCCGGAAACGGGCCAAAGCCTCACAGCCGATAATCTTGCCGCTGCGAAGCTCTACGATGGGTTGATAAAGGCAATGAAAGGCATCGGCATTAAGCCCACGCATGACCCGTGCCTCGGTGGAACGGTAACGGCGGATAAAGCTCGCAACGCCTAACGCGCTGAACAGCGCCAATAAAAACGAAACGGCCACCCAGCCCACCAGAGCCTGGTAATACTGCCGGTGGAAAAACAGATTGGTCGCAGTAATCGTGATACAGAACGGCAGGGTCTTTATGCAGTCGTGTACTTTGAATGCTTTACCCAGTCTGCGCGCAGGCCCTGCAGCAACGAGACTGTCTTCCAGACGACTGGTTACTCCGTCCGCCACATCGAGACGCCAGGCGGTATCCAGAGTAACCAGTTTCTCAAGAAAATCACGATGGATAACCCCGCTGAAGCTACCGGACTGGATAACCATCGCCTGAAGCTCTTTATCGGTCAGCCGGATCGGCACATCTATCCAGACCGAAGCGCCACTGTCGGTAATAAAATCCGGCTCTTCAATCTTTACGGCCTGCTCCAGCCGCCCCAACGCGGCGCTGCAGATCAGATACCCCTCTTTTACAAAACTGACGCCCTTGATGTTGGCTGAGACAAACATCGCCTGGCGCATCTCAAGCAGCGTATCGGCATCGCAATCCTGACTGCGGCCGGCATCGAGTGCATTAAGCGTATCGAGTGTCGACAGTACATCGTCGGCGACCACTTCGATCTGATTCAGACTGGCGCTAGCCTGACGCTGAAGAGAAGCCTCAAAGTCCCCTTTTAACAGGATGTAGCTGGTGAAATAGGTCGACAGGCCCACAAGTACGCTGATGAAAATCACGCAGACCTTGTCAAATACTCCGTTTGCAGTGCTGTTCACCCTAGGCCCCTACTCAGACACTTTCCGTGTGGTTATCCGCTAACCCGAATGCAATCCACCGCACTTTGGGATCAGCTGCCTTTCGATAATCCTGTTCTTATATCTTTGCGTTAAGGGTCCTGTAGCTCAATCCAGCCCAGCGCTGAACCACCAGGGAGCCCTGCGCCTTAGCCTTTAATAGATCGCATGTTCTCGGGAGCAACATTTCCATCACGCTCCCAGATTATAGATCGCCAGGGGGGCACAGATGACCGAGTGACGGGAATGAACTCGCTGGCCGCAGCGAGCCGCGGCTGGCTCACTTTTTGGGCGGAGGTGCTCTGGCTATCTGAGGCAGCCACTGAGCGAAGATAACAGCCTGTGGCTATGCGTTATTACTGCACCGCCGCCGATTGATAAGATACAAGACTAAGCTGAAGAACGCCCCGCCTGCGACACAGACAACCGCAAACCAACCGACCCACAACATGAACAAATAAAGCCAGTCCACCGAACCATCACTGTGGAGTTCACATTGAACGTTGTGTTGCCAGCCGATGTAACTCATTAGCAAACCAACTAATGCTCCAACTACACTGCTGGTTTTAAGGGCCGTTGCTATCGTTTTCATGTCAATGTGGGTACATTAGGCCTGTAACACTTGACCGGAAAAGCGTAGTTTTTTTGGGTCAAGTGCTTACGTTTTTTATGCCTATTTCTTTAAGTTCATGTATTTTTTACATACCCACTTGAATTGTTCTGTAGGAATGTATTCCGCATGTTGAGGAATGGGTTGGTCCTCTGTTCCTTCACCTATAAATAGCAAAGGAGATGTATCCTTTGGAATCCCAAAAATTTTGTAAAATGTAGATATATAAGAATTACACGATATTAGATCTTCAGCGTGTAGATCAATATATTTAACCAGTAATTTTTTAAGGATACCGAAATAAATATCTACAAGAGGAATGATATCTATATTTTCACCCTGATTTTCTATTTCCGCCCTTAATTTTCTCCAATTAAAATCATCTTCCAAAAGGCTATTTCGAGACACATACACAGATAATTCAATAGACTTATCGTTTGTGAGCATATTATCTATTAAAACATTATGCCCTGATATAGGAAGACCATAATGCTGAGAGTAATTCCGTAGATCGTACATAAATCGATAGGCAAAACTCTCTTCATGCATACTTCGTCTATACTCATTCCATGAAGCTAGCTCACTAGATTTTTTACCAAATACTTTTTTAATAAGCACTTCACTATTAGTTAAATATAAACTAGCAGAAGCTAGAAAGTTACTAACTCTCTGAGCAAAAATCACCATAGCATCAAGTGATTCATCAACAACTATAGGACTAGGTGCTTTCACACTTTTTAGGTCTTCGATATGCTCTTCAACTGAAGATTTAATTTCATGAATATTATTTTGAACAATCTCGAAAGAAGTAATAGCTGGTTTTATTTTATTTATTACGTCTGTTATATGGTTCAACTCAGCATAGCATTCATCATCGAAGTCTTGGCTGTGAATGGAAATATCAAAACCGCCATTTTCCCCTTCTTTAAAAAAGCCTACTCTTCGACGAATACTTGAACTCACGATGATACTTTCTCCATATAAGCATAACAGCCTGTTAAAGGGGCATCGTGCTCGACGGATGCCAGCTCCAGGGGATACAACGTTTTCAAAAATTTCATGGATAAGGTGTTACACATGGCAAGATCCCCTTTTCTTCAATCCGTCGAAAATTATATGCGGGTACACCGTTACAGCCGGCGGACCATTGATTCCTACCTGTACTGGATCAAATTTTTCATTCTGTTCTGGAACAAACGGCATCCGTCCGAGCTTGGTGATGCTGAGATCGAGGGTTTTCTTACCTTTCTCGCGACGGAGCGCAACGTATCGGCGGGCAGCTAAGCATTGGCGTTGAATGCGATCGTATTCCTGTAAACCAAATTTCTGAAACAAACGGTAGGCGACGTCTCCGGCTTCAGCAGGTCTCAACGACAACCTAAACTGCCAGTCGTTTTGACACATAACGAGGTGAGTGCATTGCTCTCGACGCTCAGCGGACACCACTACCTTATGGCCGCTTTGCTTTACGGATCTGGGTTGCGGCGTATCGAACTTATTCGCCTTAGAGTGAAAGATGTCGATTTTAGCTTTTGACAGATTACGCGGCAGATTCGAGTGAACTACGGCAAAGGCGGCAAGCACCGACTTGCAACCTTGGCTGATGAACTCCCTGAACCTTTGAATAGCCAGGTAAAGAAAGTTAAAGCCTTCCTGGGGATGGATAAAGCTGCCGATGGGTATTCCGGCGTATGGTTGCCAGATGCACTGGCCCGGAAATATCCAAGCGCACCTTTTGAGCTTGGTTGGCACTATCTCTTCCCTGCCTCTCGCTTGAGTATCGATCCTGAAAGCGGCTGTTTACGGCGACATCACTTTGACGAGCATAACCTTAATAAAATTGTGAAGAAAGCGGCCAGGGAATCCGGCATCAGGAAGAATGTCTCCTGTCATACCCTAAGACATTCATTTGCGACTCACCTGCTGGAGTCGGGAGTAGATATCCGAAGTGTCCAACAGCAACTCGGCCATGCCGATGTAAAGACCACAGAGATATACACCCATGTATTAAAGCAAGGCACTCAGGGTGTGAGGAGTCCACTGAGTGGACTGACCCGGCAAAGGGAAAACTAAGAACGCCCTCGCTTTCGCCTGGTAACCAACAGCATCAACTTCTCAGACACGCTCATGCAACGGCAAAATCCATAGGCTCAATACCATCAAGATCGACGGTATTACGCGCCACCCAAAGATCATACTTATCCTGCATGGCGAGCCAGCTTTCCGGCGTACGGCCAAGCACTTTAGAGAGGCGCAGCGCCATTTCCGGGCTGATGCCGCTGGTGGCTTTCAGCACACGCGTCAGCGTTGAGGGCGAGACGCCCAGCTTTTTCGCCAGCTGCCTTGCGCTGATCGCGTAAGGTTCCATGTAAACATCATGGATGAACTCACCGGGGTGTGGCGGATTATGCATGGTCATCAGTGATAATCCTCGTAATCAAGAATGTAGGCATTCCCATCGCGAAACTCGAAGGTGAGACGCCAGTTGCCATTGATCCATATGGACCAACGGTCTTTGTCTTTTCCCTTCAGCGGATGGAATCGGAAGCTTGGGATATCCATATCATCGATGGTCATGGCCGTATCCAAAGCCGCCAGTTGCATGCGCAGTTTACGAGCATGATCTGCCCGGATTCCCGCTGTGCTTCCCGATAAATAAAACCGCTTCAGTCCTTTGTGGCGGAATGATTTAATCATAAGGCCCAGTGTAGACCGTTGCGCACTGTGCAACAACCTTGGCGCTGAATGACGTGATCGGGG
Organism: Marinobacterium lutimaris; assembly: GCF_900108065.1. Lineage (GTDB taxonomy): Bacteria > Pseudomonadota > Gammaproteobacteria > Pseudomonadales > Balneatricaceae > Marinobacterium_D > Marinobacterium_D lutimaris. Next base: position 1,514,402 of record NZ_FNVQ01000001.1, read on the forward strand.
CAAACAAAAACGCCGCCCCACAAATGTGGCGCGGCGTTCAGAATCAGCTAAGGCTGATCGTACAGGACTTACTCGAAAGAGACCGGACGGTCGCCCTCTTCGTCCTTGATGCGGGTTGGCAGGCCGATTTTGTTCAGGATGTTGATGAACGGACGCGGGTCCAGTTCTTCAACGTTGACCATGGTCTTGGCATCCCACTCGCCGGTAGCGACGAGCATGGCGGCAGCGACCGGCGGTACGCCTGCGGTGTAGGAGATGCCCTGGCTGCCCACTTCGTTGTAGGCTTCCTTGTGGTCTGCAACGTTGTAGATGAAGACCTCTTTCTCCTTGCCGTCTTTGGTGCCCTTGACGAAGTCACCGATGCAGGTTTTGCCGGTGTAGTTCGGCGCCAGTGAAGACGGGTCCGGCAGTACGGCCTTGACCACTTTCAGCGGTACCACTTCCTGACCTTCTGCGGTCATGACCGGCTGCTCGGAGAGCAGGCCCAGGCTCTGCAGAACGGTGAAGACGTTGATGTAGTGCTCGCCAAAGCCCATCCAGAAGCGCACGTTAGCCACGCCCAGGTTCTGGGACAGGGAGTGAACTTCATCGTGGCCGCTCATGTAGGTGGTCTGCGAACCCACCACCGGCAGATCATCGGTACGGCTGACTTCGAACATCTTGTTGGACTGCCAGGCGTTGTTCTGCCAGGAGTAAACAGTGCCGGTGAACTCGCGGAAGTTGATCTCCGGATCGAAGTTGGTGGCGAAGTACTTGCCGTGGTTACCGGCGTTCACGTCGACGATATCGACGGACTCAACGGTATCGAGCATATCGCAGCCGAGGCGCGCATAGGCGTTAACCACACCCGGGTCGAAGCCGACGCCGAGGATCGCGGTCAGGCCCTTGGCCTTGAACTCGTCGCGACGCTTCCACTCGTAGTTGGCGTACCAGGGCGGCTGCTCGCAGATCTTGTCCGGCTCTTCGTGGATCGCGGTATCCAGGTAGGCCACTTCCGCTTCGAGACAGGCGCTCATTACGGACATGTTAAGGAACGCGGTTCCCACGTTGATAACAATCTCGGAACCGGTTTCGCGGATCAACTCGACCGTGGCGTTCACATCCAGGGCATTCAGTTCGTGAGCGGTCAGCTGACCATCCACTTTCATGGCGCCCTTTTCTTTGACACTGGCCACAATCTCTTCGCACTTGGAAAGTGTGCGCGATGCGATTGCGATATTACCCAGTACGTCGTTGTTCTGGGCACACTTGTGCGCCACAACCTGTGCGACGCCCCCTGCCCCGATAATCAACACGTTTTTGCTCATCGCGTTCCTCAACTTCTTTTATCGCTGGGTGAATCCTCAAGAGAGGTTTTTTACAAAATCCTGATAGTCAAAATCCCGCACCAGGCGTTCGCTGCCATCGAGCTCACGCACGGCGATGGCCGGCATCTTGACTCCGTTAAACCAGTTTTTCTTTACCATCGTGTAACCGGCGGCATCTTTAAAAGAGAGCCGATCCCCGATCTTGAGTTCATTCGGGAAGTTAAATTCGCCGAAAATATCGCCTGCCAGGCAGGACTTGCCGCACACTTCATAGGTGTGCGGACCTTCGTTCGGTTCCATCTTCGCTGTTTCGCGGTAGATCAGCAGATCGAGCATATGTGCTTCGATCGATGCATCGACCACCGCCAGGTTCTTGCCGTTGAACAGGGTGTCCAATACCGTGACTTCCAGTGAGGTGGTCTTGGTGATGGCCGCTTCGCCCGGCTCCAGGTAAACCTGCACGCCGTAGGTTTCAGAGAAGCTACGCAGACGGTCGCAGAACTGATCAACCGGATAGCCTTCACCGGTAAAGTGGATGCCGCCACCGAGGCTGACCCAGTCCACTTTATGGATCAGATGGCCGAAGCGCTCTTCGATCTGGCAGAGCATCTCGTCAAAACGCTCGAAGCTGTCGTTCTCACAGTTGTTGTGGAACATGAAGCCGGAGACCTTATCGATCACTGTTTCGATCTTCTCCGGGTCCCACTCGCCCAGACGGCTGAACGGGCGCGCAGGGTCAGCGATGATAAAGTCGGAGGTGCTCACCTTCGGGTTAACGCGCAGACCTCGGATCACGCTTTCAGACTGGTCGCTGAAACGTTCCAGCTGGCTGATGGAGTTGAAGATGATCTTGTCGCAGTTGGCGATCACCTCTTCAATTTCTTCATCGGAGTACGCCACGCTGTAGGCGTGAGTCTCGCCGGCGAACTTCTCGCGGCCCAGCTTCACCTCGAACAGGGAAGACGAAGTGGTGCCGTCCATGTACTCCTGCATCAGGTCGAACACAGACCAGGTGGCAAAGCATTTGAGCGCCAGCAGGGCCTTGGCTCCGGAGCGCTCACGCACGTAGGCGATCTTCTCCATGTTGGCTTTGAGGCTGGCCTTGTCGATCAGGTAGTAAGGTGTCTTAAGCATCTCGATCCGGGCTGAAAATTAAAAGTCGTGCATTGTAGTGAAGCGGCACAGCGGGGGCCATTCCCCGGGCGGCAAAAATAGTATTTTTTGCGTTTTTTTCCTGTACCGGCCCCTTATCTTAGCCGATCCAGGCCGGTATTGATGTGACAGAGCCGCTTAGTCGGGAAAATCTAATCGGTCAGTGGCTTCGAAACCTGGATGATCGCCTCGATAAATCGCCGCTCGATCAGCTCCTGTTTACGCCGGTTTCCCTGACTGCATGAGGTGAACGGCCCGAAGCGGCCGATGGCTCTGCCGCCGCTACTGGCGATGGGCGCAAGGCCCGCAGAACGTTCGGGGAGCGATTTCAGCCCGCGGCCAGCAACACCGGCCAGCAGGTTGTTTGACAAGACTTTCCCGTTAGCGGCCAATACTTTGGCCGGGTGCGTAGCTGAGGTTCGCGGGCGGGATGATATCCAGCCCAGGGCGATTAGATTCGGGTGGGAATTACTGCGCTGACAGCCATCGACGCTGATTCGGCCCTTTTCCGTCATTTGCAGCCCGGCAGTTTCCAGCCAGGGCGGCAATGCGGGGGTATCGACGATAATCAGACCGTCTGGGCTGAGCAGCTGACCATCGCTCAGGCGCAGTTGGTTGTTTTCCAGCCGCACCGAAGTTTGCTGCAGTTTGATCCCGGCCTGCTCAAGCTCACGTACTGCTCGCTGGCGGATACCGGATGGGTACTGCGCCAGCAGGGTTTGCTGACCGGTGTACAGGCTTATATTCAGGGACGCACTGGATTGAGACTCACGAATCGCCAGCGCCAACTCTACCACTCTCGGGCCACTACCGACCAACGCCAGCTCTGCGCCTGGCTTTTTGCCGAATGACTTTTCAGCCAGGGATTCGCTGAGGTTTTTCCAGCCACGCAGAAAGCGCTCGCCGGTTTCATAGCGCAGCAGGTTATCGGCCCCAATATCGATATCGGTCAGATCTTCGCCGAGATCCAGAGAGAGCCACTCGTAGCCCACCTCGGTATCGTCATCGAGCACCAGGGCGTTATTTTCAAGATCCAGCAGTACCGGCGTCTGTTCGATAAAGCGGATACCGGCGCGCTGCGCCAGGTTGCGCAGATCAATGCGGCACTGCTCCTTGCTGTATTGGCCGGAGATCACACCGGCGATCAGCCCCGGCGGATAGAACCAGCGCGATGGCGATACCCAGGCCGCATCGGGGCAGACTTTTTCACCCTCGATCATCGCCGCCAGCGCATACAGCTGAGCGTAACCGGCACCCACCAGCAGCAGTTGATGCGGGCTACCCGGGCGCTTGGTGGGCTTGATGGCGAGCTTTCTCACAGGCATGGCGTGGCTCCTGAAATAGACTTCGGCTCTATTTACGCACATTCAACCCGGTTACGCCCGCTGTGTTTGGCCTTGTAGAGCGCCCCATCGGCACGCCGCAACAGGTCGCTGGCATCACGCTCATTCTGCTTGAGTTCACAGATCCCCACGGACAGTGTCATGGAGATCTCATCCCCCGCCTCAGAGCGGGTCGTAGAATTTTCAACCTGTTCGCGCAGACGCTCCGCCAGAATACGGGCGCCTTCGATATCGGTATCCGGCAGCAGCACAGCGAGTTCCTCACCGCCGATGCGGCCCAGCACGTCGGTCTCACGCAAACACTGGCGCGCCAGCTCCGACACATGCTGCAGCACCCGGTCGCCGGCATCGTGACCGTAGGTATCGTTGATCTGCTTGAAGTGATCGAAGTCGATCATCATCACCGCACTGTTGGCGCCGCTACGGTGCAAACGCGCAATCTCGGCAGAGATCGCCGCCATCAGCGCCCGGCGATTCAGCAGGCCGGTCAGCTCATCAACGGTGGCGAGACGCGCCAGCCGCTCCTCCATTTTTTTACGCTCGGTGATATCGCGGAACACGGTCACCACGCCGGCGATGTGTCCATCCTCTATCATCGGCCGGCTGGTGACGACAACCGGGAAGCCACTGCCATCCCTATGCATAAACCATTCGTCGCCCTCGTAGGGCACGCCGGTTTGCAGGGTTTTAAGAATCGGACAGGGCGCCCCCTTATCATCGGGGCCGTGCCGATGGATGAGCGAATGTATATCGCTGTTCAACAGCTCTTCAGGGCTATAACCGGTGAGCTGACAGGCGCTGCGGTTGACGTAGACCGACTCGCCTCTGTGGCCCAGAACGAAGATCCCCTCGCCCACCGCGGCGCTGATCGCGTCCATGCTGCGGTTGTTGCGTCGCAGACGGTTGTGCTGAAACGACAGCACCGCCAACAGAATGCTAATGACTGAAATCACCAGTAACCCAACGGTGAGATCATGACGGTAATCCTTTTCTACGCGGGCCAGCAGCGGCGCATCGCCGTAGGAAACCAGGTAAGCCGCCACCTGCTGATCCACATCAAACACCGGCACAAACGCGGCTTTATAGACGCGACCGTCCAGGCTGAGCGAAAGACTGAACGCTTTTTCACTCGCCAGCCCCTCTGTAAGCCCCTCGGCTTCGGCAAATAGCGGCGCCAATCGATCTCGTGGAATCGGCGTACCGGTAGTCGAGCCTTTGGCGGTTTCATCGATCACCAGGTAATTCGGTAACAGCTGGGACTGAAGCAGTGGCTGCCGCTCCCGGTAGCGGTTCAATGTCACCGACTCGACGGGGTTGGCGCGCAGCAGAAACTGGTAGGAGTTGCCGGGTTCGATCTCGGTCAGCTGCTCACGAACGCGCTGAAAGGAAACCGCCATTTCGACGGAGCCAATCAGCCGCTCATTGATAAACAGTGGCTGGATATGGCGGAAACCGATAAACAGCCGCCCCACCTCGAACACATCCATCGGCTGCCGGCTGTCGGCCAGTAATCTTAATGAAGGACGGTAAGGCAGCAGAAAGTCGTCGTGACGGTCCGGCGCATGAAAACGCAGGTAGCTGTAGCCATCCGGGGTATGAAACTGCAGATCGGTGAAGCCCTCTGACTGCAGGCGTTCGTAACTGGCGGTCAGGTCCGCATGCAACTGCGCACGCAGCAGATCACGCTTGTTACCCTCAGCCTTGATACCGGAATCCAGCAGGTATTTGATATTGTCGTTGTTGGCGGCTTCATTCAGAAATACCGACATCGCCGTGTCGAACCGCCCACGGCTATAGGTCAATGCCAGTTCACTCAGCGCTGTCGTCTGAGCGAGGTACTGCTTTACCGTCGTGTCCCTGACCTCACGCAGATGCGCGTAAGCCATCAGGGCAAAAACGACCGGCACCAGCAGGTAAACGAAACGCCGCATCATCTGAACCTGAAATATAAAGGTATCCTAATGAAGTGTAGCTCCGCGCCTCCGCGCGGCACAGCATTTCGTCTACTATTTAAGTCAAAAGAACTCCAACTCACGCATCTTTTAATCTACCTCAGCGCCGAGCGCCATTTTGAACGGGGTCGCCACATCGATCTTGGCGCCAAAGCGCGCCGCCATCAAATAAAGACCGGCCATTTTTCGGTGCAGGAAGAGCACATCCGGCGGTGGTGTGTGCCAATCCTCCGGGTCTTTGCTCACGGACATACCGCGGCTGTGAATACGGCGGGCCAGATCAGAAGCACCAAAATCGTAGGGGCCGCTCTGGCGCAGCGGCTCTGCCGCCATCAGGAAGATATCCAGCACCACATCGCGGTTGGCCACATCCGCTCCGCTGCGGAAAAAGCCCAGCACCTCCAGCGCATGGGCCAGTTGCTGGCGGTCATTATCGGCAGCAGCATTGAGCGCAGCGCCATAGCGGCCGACAAAATCGGCAGAGAAGTGACGCACGGCGCCGAAGTCCAGTAACACCAGCCTGTCTTCGGCCCGGTTGTAAAGATAGTTGGCAGGATTGGGGTCGGTCTGTACCGCATGGAACTGGAACAGCTCAGCGAAGAACAGCTCCATCAGCAAAGACAGCACCCGGTTAGCCAGGTCAGGACGAACCGTCAAAATCTGCTCCAGCGGTTCTCCATCCAGATAATCCATCGCCAGAATACGGTCCGTGGAAAGCGCCTGGTGAAAGCCCGGGATCGCCAGCTCATCCCGACGCGCAAAGCCGGTCAGCAGATTGCGATAGTGCTCCAACTGGGTGCCTTCATGCCGGTAATCGGCCTCCTGCTTCAGTTGGTATCGCGCTTCATCGATCAGCGGCTCTATATCCTGGCTGCGCGGCAGCAGACCGGCCATACGCAGCAGCGAGCAGACGTTGGCGATATCGCTGTCGATGCTTTCGCGAACGCCCGGATACTGAATCTTGATTGCCAGCCGCTCGCCATCGTGACTCAGCGCTTCGTGTACCTGACCAATGGAAGCGGCAGCCACCGGCTCGAAAGAAAACCGCGCCAGCTTGCGATCCCACTCTTCGCCCCAGTTGCTCTCAAGCACTGACACCAGCTGTGCCGACGGCATGATCACCGCATCCTGACGCAGTCGGTCCAGGATAGACGAGAGCTCCCGAGGCAACACCGTGCCCGCATCCATGGAGATCAGCTGCCCCACTTTCATGGCGGCACCGCGCATGGTCGCCAGTTTGTCCGCGACCTGGGTAAGGTTGCGCGGCGTCAGCAGCAGATCATTGATCGCCGGCCGTTTACCCTGCGCCAGGTGACGGCTGCCATCGGCCAGCACGTTGCCGGCGATACGACCGGCGAGGCCACCCAGACGAACCATCCGTGAGAAACGCCCCTGTGGAACGGCGGCTGATCGGCGTTGCGGCTTGTCGTTGGACATCTCTAATCCCTGAAAGAGTGTTTACTGATTGGCTGAAGTTATGGGCTTGATACGCAATAAAACGGGCGCTGGATTCTGCTTAATCCAGTTTCAGCGCCGCCCCGTACAACAAGGCATGACAACAGGATTCCCCGACCAGTACCTGGTGCTTGATTGTCAAAGCACCGGCCCACGCCCCACTCGTGACCGTTTGATCGCTGTCACGCTGACGCTCATTGAGCAGAGCAAGGTGCGCAACCAGTGGCAGACGCTGATCAATCCGCAGATGCGGGTAGCTGATCGAAGCTTCGCACCGCTGGGGATTGCGAACGGCGATCTCGACGCCGCTCCCGATTTTGCCAGTATCGCCTCGTTGCTGGAGACCATGCTGACAGGCCGGGTTCTGCTCGCTCATCACGCACGGCTTCAATACGCCTTTCTTAAGCAGGAGTTTCGCCGGGTCGGTGTCAGGTTCAATGCCCGACCGATCTGTACGCTTAAACTGTTGCGGCAGCTGCTACCGGGCCAACAGGACTATACCCTGAATCATCTCTGCTCTCTGTTCGGAATCTCAGCATCCCACTATCGCGACATTGCTCAAAACAGCGACCGGCTGGTTCAGCTGCTGGCCGCGCTGGAACGGGAACTGCCCGCGGCACAGCTTGAATCGGCATACCGTTCGCAGCTTAGCCATCGCGCCCTGCCTGCGGCTATCAGTAAGCAGATGCTTGATGCCATCCCCGACCTGCCCGGCGTGTACCGCTTTTACGGCGACAACGACCGCCTGCTTTATATTGGTAAATCGGTGGGTCTGCGCAGCCGTATCCTCAGCCACTTCAACCAGGACCACAGCGACCATCGCGAAATGCGGCTGGCGGAAACGGTCCAGCGCATCGAACATGAACTCTGTCTATCTGACTTCAGCGCCCAACTGCTGGAAAGCGAGCAGATCAAGGCACTGAGCCCGGCGTACAACCGGCGCCTGAGACGCACTCAGACACTCTGGCAGATTGTGCTCAAACCGGACGCTAACGGCTATCTCGGCATCAGTTTTGTTTCCGCCGGGATGGATGAGCCGGATCTGATCACCCAGCGTTATGGCCTGTTCCGTAACCGCACCCAGGCGCAACAGCGGATCACCCGGCTCATTGATGAGCAGGGTATTTGCCGTAAAACCGCGTGGTTGGAAAAAGGCGCCTTGGGCAAGCCTTGCTTCGGCTTTCAACTGCACCGCTGTCGGGGAGCCTGTTGCGGCAAAGAAAGCCCGAAAGATTTTAACGCAAGGCTGCTGGCTGCCATGGATAAACTGCGTAACCAGACCTGGCCCTGGCAAGGCCCCGTGTTGGTCGAAGAATCCGGCGATGCGCGCAAAGACCTGCATCTGATCGAACAGTGGGTTTACTACGGTAAGGTCCGCGGTCAGGATAAGGCCCACGAAAGGCTCGCATCCGATGAACGGCCAGCCTTCGATCTGGACAGCTACCGTATACTGCTGCGGTTTCTCAGTGATGAGACGCTGATGAGAACTAACCGGCTGAGAATCCAGCCGCTCTTCAAGGAGGATACACCCCAATGACACCCTGGCACTCACGACTCGGTTACGCCGGCCTGATTCCCTTTATCGGCCTGAGTGCCCTGGCGCTGCAGTCTTTTCCCGGCGCTTCCTACTGGCTGCTCACCTACGCGGCACTGATCCTCAGCTTTCTCGGAGGCCTGCTCTGGTGCGCGAGCCTCAACCGGCAGGTGCCCACCCATGCCCTGTTTGTCTCGGTCGGCGTGATGATCTGGGCCTGGGTCTGGTTGCTGATGCCGCAGTTCAGCTGGTATCTGCCGGGGGCGATCACCTTTGTACTGCTCTGGCTTTATGAACGTATCTACCTGTCCGATGCCTACCCACGCGAATTCATGCGCCTGCGCGAGTGGTTAACAGGCTTGGCAGCACTCAGCCTGTTTCTGGCGGGCAGCTTCGCAACCCCGGGGGTATAATCCCGCTGTTCCGGTCTTACTCGCATACCAGAAGCCTGATATCAGATGCCCACAAGCAGCACCGACCTGTTCCAGTTAGATACGCCTAAAGGCGCTGATTTGGACGATCCCCGCTATTACCTGCGCAACTTCCATACCCTGACCGACTGGGTGGAGACCTACCACGGCGATCTGCTGCTGGATAGCGAACGGAAGCGGCTGGCGGCGCTGCGGGATCTGCCGGAAGAAGCGCGCTGTCTGCTGGTGCGGATGGTGATGCGCTCCGGTGAGCTGTTTCGGCAGAGCAAGCTGAACTACTTAGAGATCGGCGATATCGCTACGCCCCTTCAGTTACTGGAGCAGCAGGGCTGGGTAGAACTGGACCCCGCCATCGATGTTGTTCATTTCTGTGCCCTGGTAACCCGTCCGGAACTCAGTGCAGCCTTTAAAGATGAACTGGCCCCCCTTCCCGCTTCGGCAAAAAAAGCGAATCAGATCGCCCTGTTGGCGGACCTATATGGTGACGAACTCAAACCGTTCAGCCAGTGGTGGCCCGAAAGCCAGGACCTACTGGCGAGACTTACCGATGATGACCTGCTCAGCCGTCTGCGGCTGATGTTCTTTGGCAACCTGAGCCAGGACTGGAGCACCTTTGTGCTGACCGAGCTGGGCCATCACCGTTACGAAAGCGTGGCGTTCTCACCGGAATCCCGCGCCTTCGCCAGTCGCGACGAGGTGGATCATTATCTGCAGATGCACGCGCTTAGAGATCTGTTGGATTGCGCTGAAAACCCTGCGGATATCTACCATGCTCTGCCGACAAGGCCCGAAAACAGCTGGCTGCAAAGCCGCTACAGCCGCCTGCTGTTCCAGATCGCCCGTGAGGCGGAACGTGCCGGTGACAGCGAGTTTGCCGCAGAACTTTATGCGCAAAGCCAGCATCGTGAGGCTTTGATCCGGCGCTTTCGTGTGCTGGAAAAACTGACACCGACCGAGGCGACGCTGGCAGTTCTGCGCGAACAGATGGATGATCAGCTGCGCCCGGAGGTTCAGGAGGCACTGGAGCGTATAGAACATCGCTTGGCCCGTAAGCTGGGCGAAAAAAAGAGCGCCTCTCGCAAGACCGACAACCTGCCCCGTATGGATCTAAGCCTGCCGGCATCGGGCTACGTGGAAGGTGCCGTGGCAGAGCATCTCGGCAGTGAATCAGCGCCCTGTCTGCATGTGGAGAACAGCCTGATAAACGGCCTCTTTGCCCTGCTCTGCTGGGATGTGCTCTACGCACCGCTGCCCGGTGCTTTCTTTCATCCCTTTCACGCGGCTCCCGCCGACCTTAATCGACCCGACTTTGTCGAACGGCGCCGGGCGCTGTTTGAAGAGCGCCTGGCGGGCCTGACCAGCGATGAGTACAAAATCCTTATCCGACAGAACCTGGCCGACAAATGGGGTATCACCAACCGCTTTGTACACTGGGGGCTGCTGACGGCAGACGTTGTTGAGCTCGCCCTGGAGTGCATCCCCGCAGCGGATCTGAAGGTCTGCTTCCGCCGTCTGCTGGAGGATATTCCCGCCCACCGCTCTGGCCTGCCGGATCTGGTGCAGTTCTTCCCGGCAGAGCGCCGCTATCGCCTGATCGAGGTAAAAGGCCCCGGCGACCGCCTGCAGGATCACCAGCGCCGCTGGCTCGATTTCTGTCTGGCAAAGGGTATGGATGTGAGCGTCTGCTATGTGACCTGGTCGGATCTGGCTGATCTGTCCGATGCTTAGATTCCCGAAGCTTGACCAAACTGACGCGAGCGCATCTCCAGCGCCATCGACACAAAAAGCTGGATCTCCGGCAGATGGGTGCGCGACTTCAGCCAGACCAGGTGCTCCTGCACCTCCTGGCTTGCCTCTTTGATCGGCACCGCGCTGTAGCTCGGGTCAGGCCGGATATCGTGGCTTAGCGCAAACCCCACCCCCAACCCCTGAGCCACCGCTTCGCAGATATCGGAGCGCACGTTCATCAGGATATTGGAGCTGGGCGCGAGCCCCTCGCCCGCGAATGCTGCATCTACCATCTGCTGGGTGAAGGACTCTCTGCGCGAGAAGATCAATGACTCATCGATCAGGTCATGGACGCTGACACTTTCATCAGCGGCGAGAGGATGTTCAGGATGCAGGATCGCCACCAGCTGATGCGCATGAAAGGTCAGGTGGGAGAGTCCAGCACCAGGTTTAGGCAACGGAAACAGACCTATATCCACCTCCCGCGCCAGCACATGTTCACGGCATTCGTCGGTCGTGCCAGAGGTTATCTTCAGCGTCGCCTCGGGGTATTGCTGGCGAAACGCGGCCAGCAGCGGCATAAAGACGAGCGGCGATGCGGTGGCGATATGGATCTCCAGCGAGCGCTCGTCACCGGCAGGGTTGATCAGCGACTGCACCGAGGCATCCAGGTCCACATACTGACGGGTAATCTTGTACAGGCGCTGGCCCAGATCGGTGGCCCTGACCCCCTTGCTGGTGCGCTCCAGCAGTGGCACATCGAAGCGGCCTTCGATCTTGCGGATCTGCGCCGTAACCGCGGGCTGGCTGACACCGAGCAGATCAGCGGCGCGGGTAAAGTTGCCCTGCTGAATGGTGGCGTTAAAGGCGCGGATCTCGGTCAACGTAAGATCCGATACCGACTCTTTCTTCAGCATCTGGCGATAACTGGCTCACGACTGGGCGCTTCAATCACCGGAATCGCCGAGATCAAACGACGCGTGTACTCCTCCTGCGGGTCTAGGAAGATCTGTCGCACACTGCCCTGTTCCACCAGCTTGCCGTGCTGCATGACGCAGATATGGTCGCAGAGGTTCGCCACCACACTGAGGTCGTGGGAGATAAACAGAATCGTCAGGCCCAGCTCATCGCGCAGTTCCCGCAGCAGGGTCAGAATCTCTGCCTGAATCGATACATCCAGCGCAGCTACCGCCTCATCCGCTACCAGAAACTGGGGATCGGACACCAGCGCCCGGGCGATACTGATGCGCTGCCGCTGACCGCCGGAAAACGCATGGGGAAAGCGGCGCAGATGACTGACCTCCAGATGGCAGCGTTTGGCCACCGCGATCACTCGCTGATCCACCTCTTCGCGGGAGGAGCAGATTTTCATCGCCTCCAGCGGCTCGGCGATGATATCGCGCACGGTCATGCGCGGGTTCAGCGAGCTGTAGGGATCCTGAAATACCAGTTGCGCCACCCGGGCGAACTTGCGTCGGTTGATCCGGCTCTTGCCATCCAGCCGGATCGGCGAATCTACATGGTAAACCACCTCGCCAGCGCTGATCGGCGCAGCGCCAAGCAGCGCCTTACCCAGCGAGGTTTTGCCCGAGCCACTTTCGCCCACCAGCCCGATAATCTGCCCCCTGGGCAGATCCAGGCTCACATCAGGTACCGCGTTGAACGCTTCCGCCTTGCGCCGCCCGGACTGAGGGTAGCTGATCGACAGGTTACGCACCGACAGCAGCGGCTCGGGTTTATGCGCCGGCGGCTGCGGCAGGTTATTCAGGTGCGGCAGCGCATCCAGCAGCTTGCGGGTGTAGTCATGCATCGGCGCATGCAGCACCGCCTGGGCGTGGCCTTCTTCCACCATGCGGCCGCGCTTCATCACCGTGAGCCGGTCAGCCACCTTGGAGATCACACCCAGGTCATGGGTGATAAACAGGATCGCCATGCCGAGCTGTTCGCGCAGCTCCATCATCAGATCCAGCACCTGGGCCTGTATGGTCACATCCAGCGCCGTGGTGGGTTCATCGGCGATCAGCAGTTTCGGTTTGGTGGCCAGCGCCATGGCGATCATGGCGCGCTGGCGCATACCGCCGGAGAGTTCGAACACATACTGATCGAAGCGCTTCTCCGGCTCGCGGATACCGACCCGCTCGAAGAGTTCGATACCGATCTTACGGGCGGTCTGCTTATCGTGGCCGAGGTGCAGGCGGATGGTTTCCACGATCTGGTCACCGATGCGGATCGCCGGGGCGAAACTGGCCATCGGCTCCTGGAAGATCATCGATACTTCGCCACCGCGGACGATGCGCAGGTCCTTCCCGCGCAGTTTCAGTACATCCACACTGGGATCACGATGCAGCTGGATACGGCTCTGGCGCTGGATCATCGCATTGCCGGGATTGAGCCGCATGATCGTTTTGGCGGTGATCGACTTGCCGGAACCGCTCTCACCCACCAGCCCCATCACCTCGCCCGGTTCGATATGCAGGTTGAGATGATCGACGGCGCGGATCTGGCCTTCCGGGGTGTTGAAGTCCACGGTCAGATCGTTGATTTCGAGTAATGGCATACGGGGCTTCTGCTCCAGTCTCATTGGTTGCGCTCCGAATAGGGATCGGCGGCATCTCGCAGGGCATCACCCACGAAAACAAACGCCATGATCAGGGCAACGAACACCACCACCGGGAAGAACTGCCACACCATGTTCTGCTGGATATCCGGATCCTGGGCTTTCTGCAGCAGCACACCCAAGCTGTTGACCGGCTCGGTCAGGCCTAACCCAAGGAAGCTCAGGCTGGTCTCGGCGAGGATCACGTAGGGGAAGTTGATCAACGTATCGACGATGATGTAGCTGGAAAAACTCGGCACCAGGTGGCGCCAGATAATACGCCCGGTGGAGGCGCCGGAGAGCTGCGCCGCCAGCACGTAATCCTGGTTGCGCTCTACCAGGATATGGGTGCGCAGGCGCCGACCCAGGGTGGCGAAGTCCAGCGCGCCGATTACCAGGGCGATGGCAAAATAACGCTGCACCGGGGTCAGATCGATCTGCGACAGCGCCACGGCGCAGGCCAGGTAGATCGGGATCGGCGGAATCACCCGCACCGCCTCGGTAAAGCTCATCAGCACCGCGTCCACCCGGCCACCAAAGTAGCCGCTGACGCCGCCCACCAGCAGCGAGGTGAACAGCTTTACGATCAGCGCGACGATGGCGATGCTGATGGTGACCCAGACCGCATGCAGGGTGCGGCTGAACACATCCTTGCCATCCTCATCCGTGCCCATCAGATGCAGCTTGCCCTGCTCCACGCCAAACAGATGCAGGTCGGAGCGGAGATCGATACCGAGCCAGCCGATCTCCAGCAGGCTGTATTCCCAGCCGCGTACGAAAAACTGCAGGTAGCGGCGCTGCTCCCTGTCTTCGATAAATTTGTTCTGTGACGAGGCGCTCAACGCACCGCTGGAGGTGAGCTGATCCAGCGCATTCAGATCGCCACCGGCCAGCGCGCTGAGATCGAACTTCGGCTTCTCTTTCGAATAGGTGTAACTGAACGGGCGCAGCGAGCAGCCGTTCTCATCGCAGAAGTTCAGCGCCTGGGGCGCACCGCGACGATACTCGGCATCGGCACCGCGGATGGTCGGGTCCACCGGTGAGAAGAACGGCGCAAACAGCCCCATCAACACCAGCGCCAGCAGAATAGTCCCGGCGATCAGGCCACTGGTTTTCTTCATGAACCGGGCGCGGATCAGCGCGAACTGTCCGGCGGTGTAATAGGCCTCCTCCTCGGAGGCGGCTCCCTTGCGGCGCCACTTGGCGGGAATGGCAAACATCACTGGCCTCCTGAAATAACACTGCGGCGTACGCGGGGGTCCACGGCGGCCAGAATCACGTCGGTGAGCAGGTTCATACCGATCACCACCAGCGCCACCAGAAACAGGATTGCGGCGGCCAGCTCCTGATCGTTGGTCATCGCCAGCGCCTCGATCAGCAGACCGGCGGCATCGGTGAGGCCGATCACCACGGCCACAATTGGCAGGTCATTGAACACACGCTGGAAGTCGAAACCGACGGAGTTGAACAGCGGGCTGATGGAGTGGCGCACCGGGTAGCGAGCCCAGAGCGAGAAACCCTCGACGCCGCGCGCCCGGGCCGCCTCGACGTAGAGTTTGTTGGACTCATCCACCACCAGCGCACGCACGGTCTGCAGCTGCAGCGCAGTGGCAGCCCAGCCGATAACGAAGATCGGCAGCCAGATATGACCGAGGAAGTCGCTAAGCTTGCCGAACTGGAAACCGCTGTCGGTAAACCAGGGCACGTTTCGCCACTCATCGGAGAACAGGCCAGTCGGCGTGGGTTCGCCGGCAAAGACGTAAAGCAGGATGATCGACAGTGCCAGCAGGAAGTTGGGCAGCGCTAAACCTAAGTAGCTGATGATGCGCAGCTGCAGGTCGATCAGCTTATTGAAGCCGAGCAGCAGCGTATTGGTGAAGCGCTCACGCGGAGAGCTCTGCGGATCACGATCCGCCCATGGCTTGTTCAGCACATAGGCAGAGAGGATGCCGAACGGCACCGCGATCAGGTATGCCAGCAGCAAACCCGCCAGACAGAAACCCAGGCTCATCCAGAAACGGTCGCCCACCGCGAGGTTCACCGACTGGCGCTTGGCGCAGCTGAAGCCCAGATCGCCACGCAGGGTAAGGTCGGTCACCCAGTTGCCCCAGCGCTGCAGCATCGGCTGATCCAGCCCCATGCGGGCGCGCTCGGCATCGATGGTGGCCTGACTGATCATCTCCCCCTGGGTGTTTTTGTAGGCGATGTACTTCTCGGCGCAATCGCCGGGCAACACCTCCATCAGACCAAAGACGACAAAGCTGACCAGCAGCAGCGTGCCCAGCGCCATCAGGTAGCGGTGCAGTACGTAATGAAAGTAGTCGCTGTTGCGCGCCGCCAGCCAGAGCACGGCGCCGGTGATGAGCAGAATCCAGAGCAGCCAGGTGTTGGCAAAAAAGTCGATCATGCTGCGTTCCAGTTAACTATCGGATATTTCGGAAGAGGCGTGTCCTTCTGCGAAAGGTCGCCGCGGGTGCGTACGGCACTTCCAGAAAGAGGCCGGTACCGCGGCTGCGGCACCGGCACTTAACCTTGCAAAGAGCGCTTATAAAGCGAGTCTTACTCGGTCAGGAACCACTGCTTGGGCTGGTACGGATAATCCCAGTAGTAGTCGGCAGATGCTGTCTTCTGAACGTTGAAGTTCTTCAGCTTGTTGTTGTAGTAGATCGGGCTCACCGCCTTCACGGTACCGATGATGAACAGATCATCCACGGTGCGCTTGGCGATCTCGAGGCCTACCTTCTGCGACTCTTCGCTGCCCAGCTCCAGGGTGCCGAACTGCTCGGCCAGCTTCTGCATCTCGTAGACGGTCTGCGGCGGCTTGGTGCCTTCGGCACCGTTGGAGCTCAGGTACTGCCCCCACTCCATACCGGTACGCAGTTCGAAGAAGGTGCCATACGGCGGCAGCATCCATGCAGGGTCGGTGGCCAGGGAGAACTGCGGCTTGCCCATGTTCCAGACGCTGACTTCCAGATCGTTTGCGGTCTGGGAGTTGCGGTACTCGTCGCTGGTTACTTCCTTGATGCTGGTTTTCACGCCCACATCGGTCCAGTTGGCGGCGACCATCTCAACCACCTTGGTAGCTACGCCCTGGGTGGTGTACTGGATATCCAGTTCGAACTTGGCGCCGGAAGGCAGATCGCGCAGGCCATCGCCATCCTTGTCGATCACGCCGGCGGCATCCAGCAGCTCGGCGGCATTGGCGGTGTCGAACTCGGTCCAGGCTGACTTCACCTCATCGGTAACGAACGGCGCGGTATCGGCATCGAACGCGGTGTACTGGGCCGGTTTACCCAGGCCAAAGTAGGCTACCTCGTTGATCTGGTCGCGGTTGATCGCCACGGACATGGCGCGACGGAAGTTGACGTCGTTGAAGACTTCACGCTTCTCCGCATCCTTTTCGGTCAGGTTGAACGAGAAGGTGGTCATGCCGATGGTCGGACGTAGCGCCACCTGGTAGCCGCCCTTCTCCTTGTTCTCCAGCAGTACCGGTGCGGAGGTCAGGTTGACCGCCTGGGTTTTGTAGTCGATCTCGCCGGCGATCATCTTGGCGCTCTGGATATCCTCGTCGCCGATGTAAACCTCGCTGATCTCGTTGATATACGGCAGCTGGTTACCGGCGGTATCCACCTGGAAGAAGTACGGGTTGGCCACCAGGCGACGGCCTTCCAGCGTATCCTCAACCACGATGTGAGATTCCAGCGTCGGTGCGGTGGCGGTGAAGCCAGCGTCGACCAATGCCTTGGCCTTGGCGGCATCCTTCAGCAGTGGTGTCGGTACGTCTTTCCAGTCGGACTGACCGTAGTAGAACTTCACCGCTTCGTAACCATTCTCGAAACCGAGTGACTGCGCCAGCTTGTCGGCGTCCGGGTTAACCTCCGGGTGGAACTTGCCGATGAGGTGCTTGGGCTGGAACGGCTGAGCGTAATCGGAGGCGAACATGGAGGTCATGCCCGGCTTCGGCAGGTTCAGGGTAAAGCGCACGGTGGTGTCGTCCACCGCTTCAACCTTCATCGGCTTGCCATCGGAAAGGAAGCGCGCGTTCGGCTCGGCGATCACGTTCTTGTCGAGAATCAGGTTGTTGTACCAGAAGACGATATCTTCAGCGGTGAACGGCGCGCCATCGGACCACTTGTGACCTTCACGCAGCTTCAGCGTCAGCTCAGTGTAGTCGTCGTTCCAGCTCCAGGAGCGGGCCACGTTAGGCACCACGGTGCTCAGGTCATCGCTGAAACGAAGCAGGTTCACATGACGCACAGAGAGCAGATCGGAGGTACCGGACTCGGTGGCCTTGGAGATACCATCCAGCACGCCACCGTAGCGACCCACTTCGCTGTAAGGCACAACCACCAGCGGCTCCTGCGGAATGCGGTTAGCCAGCGCGGGCAGTTCCGGGTTTCCGGCGATGCGTGCGTTCAGCTCGGCAATTTCCGGGTTGGCGCTGAAGTTCATCACGCAGTCATGACTCGCCTCGAATTCGTCCTTTTCGAACAGGTGCGGGTACTTGCCGCCCTGCTCCGGACCTGCCACGGTGGGGCAAGCGGCCAGCGCGCTGCCTGTCACCAGCGTTGCAATACCGGCTGCGATACTTTTCGCTAGGAACTGCTTGGTCATGCTTATCTTCCTGTATTAAGCGGTTTCGGGAGTGTTGGATCGCGGTGTCACGGAATCGCGGGGTGCTGCCCCCTGCACAAAGCAGATATTTTCCGGGTCATCCCAGCGCAGAATCGGCCAGCCGCGGCGTTCGGCGATTTTTGTCAGCCGCTCATCCGGGTTGGTGGCAAAGGGGGTATCGACCTGTTCCAGCAGTGCCAGGTCATTGATCGAATCGGTGTAGAAACGGGCGCCCGCCAGCGTCTTCTGCTGCTGTTCCAGCCAGGCGTGCAGGCGGGAAACCTTGCCTTCGCGGTAGGTCGGAATACCCTCAATCGCGCCGGTATAGCGGCCGCGTTCAGACAGTTCCAGATCGATGGCCAGCACATCGGCCACGCCCAGTTCCCCGGCCACCGCCTGCACCAGAAACGCAGGGGTTGCCGAGATAATCAGCGGGAAGCGCCCTTTCTCACGCTGATGCTGGATCAGCGCCCGCGCCTGCGGATAGATACGCTCGCGTACATAGCCATCGATAAACGCCGGCATCAGCGCCTGCACCTCTGCCGCCGGGATATGCCGCAGCGGCTTGAGCATGAACGCCACATATTCCGGCATCGACAGGGTCTCGTCGGCGTAGCGCTGCATCAGCTCCTGTTCGTGATCGACAAAGGTGCCATCGGCAAGCCCGGTATCGACCATGAAGCGGCAGAACAGCGAGGCGGTATCGCCGCGAACCAGGGTTTCATCCAGATCGAAAATCGCCAGTGTCTCAAGCGTCATCAGGGCGTCTCCTTCAACAGCGCGCGGATCTCCGGATTCTCGCTGCGCTGGATGCCTAGCAGCTCAAGCGCCAGCGGGCAGATTTCGGTCTGGCGCAACGCCGAGTGTTCCACCTGGCTGAAGCGCCCGCCGATGGTGAACAGCGGCACTTCGCGCTCCTCCGCCAAAGTGCCGCCGTGGGAGCAGTCGTTATTCATGCCATGATCGGCGGTGATCAGAATCTGGTAGCCGGCGCGGATCCATTCCGGCAGATGGTGCGACAGGGCCACATCGGTCATGCGTGCGGCGTTGCGATAACGGCTGCTGTCGAGGCCTTCCTTGTGGCCAGCATCGTCGATATTCATCGGGTGGATCAGCAGAAAATCCGGGTCGTGCTTGCGACGCAGCCACTCGCCGTCGAGCATCAGGTGGTCGTCCGGGTAGTGGTCCAGGTGGTAAAAGCAGCCGTGCTGGATCGGCAGTTCCGGATCGTCGGTGAAGCGGTCTCGTACTGCATCGTAGGGGGTGCGGTTGTACAGCTCGGAGATCCAGTGGTAAGCCGCAGCGGCCGTCACCATGCCGGCATCACGTGCGCGGTGGAAGATGCTGCGCTGGTTGGAGTTGCGGGTGATGTTGTTGTGACTGATACCGCTGAGCGCAGGTGTCACGCCGGTGAGAATAGTTTCGTAGAGCGGGCGTGATAGAGAGGGTAACTCACACTCCAGCTTATACAGCCGGGCGATTCCCTGCTCCGTCAGGGCATGCATAAAGCCCATGCAGCTGCGGGCCGTTTCATATGCGAGGCCGTCCAGTACGACCAGTATCACCTTGTCTCTCATAAATACCTGAATCACGGGTTAGTGTGCCCAACAGGTTAAAAATAAGAGATTGCCGATTCGTGACGGCTTAAAGATATATTGATGACCAGCTTATGTATTTGCTTAGAGACCCAAGGATTATTTATGCGATGACTTCAAACCGTCATCACTTTTTCCTGGCCAGCAAAAAGCCCCGCTGCCACCGCCCTTTTCTGGGGAAGTTACAACGGGGCTGAATGTTTTAGTGCGATCAAGCGCTAACCTGCAGGATGCTCTCCCTTGGCCAGACGGCGTTCGATCTCTTCAATCACCGGAATGATATCGGCCACCGAATCGATGACGTAATGGGCACCGGATCTGGCCATAATATCCGTCGCCGCGGCTCTTTTTTCCGCCTGTTCATTGATGCTGAGGGCCTGCCACTGCGGCAGATCCAGCCCCACCTGGTTGCCGCTAATAGCAACACCGATGGTCCACATACCGGCGTTAAGCCCTTCCTCTATTCCCGTGGGCGTATCGTCCACCTTGATGCAGGCGGCCAGATTACTGACACCCAGTTCCATGGCGTTACGCAGACTCATATGCGGCCAGGGTCGCGCCTTGGGGACTTCGGTGGCACAGACATTGGAGCCGGGTGCATAGCCTTGGTTTGCCGCGAGTTGCAGCAACTCAGGTACCATTTCCGTGGCGTAACCGGTGTTGCCACCCAGGCCGATGCCGCGTTTGCCGGCCCAGGCGGCGAACTCCGCCATACCGGGAATCAGCGTTGCGCGCTCGCGGATCGATTCCACCTGCAGCGGGATCAGCTTCTCGTAAAGACGATCCACATCTGCACTACTCGGCACTGAGCCAAACCGGGCCTTCCAGCTTTCAGCCACGCGCGGCATCTCGCAGATCAGCCGCACATGTTCGCGCTTCTCACTGCCCATGGGCTTGCGCGCCTCTGCTTCGGTGATAGGAACACCTTCTGCTGCGAACAAGCGGGTAAATGCATGGATAGGCGCCAGTGAACCGAAGTCCACCGTAGTGCCGGCCCAATCCAGAATCACGGCCTGAACGGGGCCGGTATAGTGTCGTTTATACGAGTACATAGTCAGTTCCTCAGGCTTGGGTGGCATTGCTGACCCGGTTGGGCAGTGTGATATTCATCTCATCAAGCGCGGCGCTGACAGCATCCAGCAGCTCCTTAATATCCTCAGAATAAAGCTGGCCGATCACACCCAGCCGAAAGGTTTCCGCCTGGGTCAACTTGCCGGGATAGATAATGAATCCGCGTTTTTTCATCGCCGCATAGAAGCGAGCAAAAACAAAATGTTCGTCGGCCGGTGAGAGAAAAGTGATGATCACCGGCGAGAGCCAGTTGTCATCCAGCAGGGTTTCAAAGCCAAGGCCTCGCATGCCGCTCACCAGCAGATCACGATTGCGGCTGTATCGGGCAAGCCTGCCTTCCACACCGCCCTCTTCTGCATGCTCCTTCACCGCCTGCAGCGCTGCCGCTACCACATGGGTCGGCGGCGTGTAACGCCACTGCCCGCTGCGCTGCAGATAGCGCCACTGATCGTAAAGATCCAGGCTCAGCGAGTGCGCACGCCCTTCGGCTTGTTGAAGTACCGTCTCGCGGATCAGCGCAAACGCGAACCCGGGCACCCCTTCAAGGCACTTGTTCATGGAGGAGATCAGCGCGTCGAAGCGGATCCGCTGCGCATCGACAGGGATAGCACCGAAACTACTCATCGCATCGATTATCAGCGACCGCCCTTCACGTTCGACCAGCTCGGCGATCTCTTCCAGCGGATTTAATATGCCGGAGCTGGTTTCACAGTGAACCAGCGCCACCTGGGTAATTTCTGGATCGGCTGCCAGCGCAGCACGCACATCCTCGGCACGCGGTGGCTCGTAATCGCCCTTGTCGAGCAGTACAAAGGGGCGGCGTAAACGGGAAAGAATCGCGGCGATACGCTGGCCGTATGCACCGTTCGCCAGCACCAGCACCTTGTCCTCAGGGCCAACTAAGGTGCCCAGCGTCGCCTCCACCGCAAAGGTGCCGCTGCCCTGCACTGGCACACAGACATGGCTGGAGCCCGCGTTGGCAATATCGGTAAGTTGGCAGCAGAGCGAGGCTGTCAGCTCGCTAAAATCACTGTCCCAGGAACCCCAGTCTTTCAGCATCGCCTTTTTCACGCTGGCGGTCGTGGTTATGGGACCCGGCGTCAGCAGCTTGGCCGGCTTATCGATGGCTGGATCATCACACATGCAGTTATCCCGTTCCTGTTGGTCTGGAATAGCACTCTAAGCCAAGGCGACCGGGAGAAGCGTGACGTTTGGGTGACCGTAAAAAAGCTGCAGTTAGCGCTATAAGAAACGGTTATGGACGAGATCCGTTACTTAACTCTTTGCAACGAAGCGCAATAGGAATACGGGTCAGAGGTGAGAAGCTTGAGAAGTCGCCGAAACGAAGGGAAAGGAGTGGAGCGGGTGATGGGAATCGAACCCACGTTAAGAGCTTGGGAAGCTCCCGTTCTACCATTGAACTACACCCGCTCTACGAGCTACTCGATTAGAGCACAGCTTAGCCAAATGGCGCAACGTACTGATTGAAAGGGGTTAAACCAGTTAGCCCCGATAAAACTCGGGGGCACTGGCTTCGCTAGGGGTTCTGCCGCTTAGTGGCTGAACACGCGCCCGGTCATGGAAGACAGGGATGCGAAAAAGTGTTTGATCTGGTTTGCAACCTGGCCTTTGAACTCTTTCATGGCAAGGGTCCGCAGTTCGTCTTCGCTCAGCTGGCAAAGCTCAAGTGCAACCTTGAAGCCTTCGTCGATATCCTGACGATAGCGGTCCCCGCCCAGGTTGTATGCAGATCTCATATGTGAGTTGTAGTAAGCATACGGATATTTCATGCGGGTCACCTTAGTATCTAATTCGTACCTGTTTGAGAGACTGGCTATCCTCTTTCACCCATTTAATGGCTGGTTGAGGAGGATTATCGCTCTCGACAGGTATTAGACTAACGTCTTAGATCCTGAATGACTAACGCTTAGATGTACACCAAAAGATGAATATAATTCATCTATATTGCAGCTACTGAATTCTCAGCCGGCGTTGGCCCGCTGATGACGCTCATACAGTTTCAGCAAGACGCGCGATACCGCCACAAAACCGAAGGTGGCGGTAACACAGGTGGATGCGCCAAAGCCACCGGAGCAATCGAGACGGGTCTGGCCATCGTGCAGGGTTTTCTGCTGGCAGACGGAGCCATCCGGCTGGGGATAACGCAGCTGCTCGGTGGAGTAGACGCAATCTACGGCAAAACGGCGACCGCTCTTGCTGAAACCGAAGTGGCGACGCAGCAGGTTGCGCAGCTTGGCGGCCAGCGGGTCGTGTTCGGTACGGCTCAGATCCGCAATGGTGATGCAAGTGGGGTCGATCTGACCGCCGGCGCCGCCCACGGTGATGACCGGGATCTTGTTGCGCTTGCAGTGGGCGATAATCGCGGCCTTCACGCCAACGGAATCGATGGCATCGATGACGTAATCAAAGCGGTCATCGAGCAGATCGCGCACATTGTCCTGGGTAACAAAGGACTCCACCTCATGTACCAGACAATCAGGGTTGATATCACGCATGCGATCCGCCATAACCGCCACCTTGGACTGCCCCACCGTTGAGCTGAGCGCATGGATCTGGCGGTTAGTGTTGGTGACACAGACATCATCCAGATCGATCAGCGTAATCTCGCCCACGGCAGAACGGGCCAGCGCTTCCGCTGCCCAGGAACCGACGCCGCCGATGCCGATCACCGCGATATGGGCGTTGCGGTAAAGCTCCACCGCTTCCTGCCCGTAAAGCCTTTCGGTGCCGCCAAACCGCTGGTCCTGCTCTGCTGTCACAATCCGCCTCGATGCTCTTTAATAGGGATAGAATATGGATAAAAGTCTAGATGATGGTCAGAAATCGTCGTCGGTCAGTTCGGTGAGAACCGTCTCGCCGCATTTGTTGCAGCGTCCTTCGATAAAGATGATGCCGTAGAGTTCGTACTCTTTCGGTTCGCTCATGCCCAGGTTCAGCTCCTGGCAGTTGTCGCACCAGGTTTCCTGCAGGAACAGCGCCTGCTCGTCGGCATCGCGCGCATAGAAGTCTCGGGGAATGGCTGTTTCACTCATCGCTTTGCCTCCGCTAAAACCGGCGCATCATACCGCCGGGTGTCCTGCCTTGCCAGCGGAGCGCCATTTCAGCGCAGCAGGATCACCGATAGCAGCGATGGCATCGATCACCTCCACTCGCTGAAACAGCTCGCCCTGCTGCGGATCGGCGCGAAAGACATACTCCTGCGCATCCAGTGTGAAGCTTAGCTGCCAGGCGTGCAGGTAACCGCGATCCGGCGCTTCAGTTACCGCCTCGTGGTAGATCGGATCACCGATGATCGGCGCGCCCACGCTTTTCAGCGCGACACGAATCTGGTGGGTTCGGCCGGTGCCTGGCTTACAGAGAAGCAGTCGCAGACCAGGAGCGGCGGAGTAGCTGTAAAACTCGGTGATTGCCGGATTCTCGCGGCTGCGCAGCAGTTTCCAGCTACCGCGACGGCCCCGTTCCATATCACCGATCACCTGCCCCTGCTTTTTAGTGGGCTTTTTATCGCTGAGCGCGAGGTAGAACTTTTCCACCCGCTGCTCACGAAACAGCTCGGCCAGGCGGTTACAGGCATCGGCGGAACGGGCCAGCAGAAGCAGCCCGGAGGTGATGCGATCGAGGCGGTGCACCAGCCAGAGCTTCTCGCCCCGGTCCTGCTCCACCTGCATCACCAGACCCGTTTCGGACTGGTCGCGATGCACACTGATACCAGGTGCTTTATCAATCACCAGGAAGTGTTCGGTCTCTGCATGGAGTCTGTACATCGGCTGATCCGGCGGCGTTAGGGAGACGCGATTTTCCGGAAAAGCCGATGGGGGATCAAGCGGATGCGGACAAAAGCCGGGCGATCTGCTCAGCCTGACCGCTGAAAATACGCAGCTCCCAGTAGCCGTGCAGATGGTCTGTGCAGCGCTCCGCATCCAGGTGCAGCTCAAGACATCCCGGCGTGGGCAGTTCCAGTTCAAGGAAACCGTCAGGCTGACGCGGCCGGATCACGTCGAGCACGATCAGCCCGGTACTCGAAGCGATCAAGCGCGATGGAGCCACAGCCACGCTGCCATGAAACCAATGACGCGCCATTACCGCGCGGGTGCCGCGAAGCGGCGAGACCCGGTGCGCCAGTGTCATCCTGACATCGGGGATTTCGAGCCAGTAGAGACTCTCTTCCCCAGCCGTGTCATCCATGGAGACACTTTCCGGACAGGGGAAAGATCGAGATTGAACCACCGAAGCATCAAACATGCAGTCCTCCCAAAACGGATTCGTTAAGGCAGTCTTGTTAAGGCCAAGTATCGTTTAGGCAAAGCACTCCCGAACCGGTGCACACTAGGTGCGTCCGCTGTTCAGAATTCACTCAAGCATAAAACTTTCGGTGGATGAGAATGTGAAGCTGTGGTGACGTCTTGATGACAACGCTGGAAGCGTCTTACCAATCCATCACCTGTTTGACGAAGGGCACGGTGATGCGGCGCTGAGCGCTGAGAGATTCGTGATCGAGCTTATCGAGGGTAACCAACAGGTTGGCCATATCGCGGCTGCCGTGATGCATCAGGTAACGCACCACCTCGTCGCTCAGCTTCAGGCCGCGGGCCTCGGCGCGGGCCTTGAGGGCGATCTCCTTGGTCTCATCGTCAAGCGGGCGTACCTGGAACACCAGACCCCAGTTCAGGCGCGATTCCAGGTCCGGCAGTTTCAGCCCCAGAGAACGCGGCGAACGGTCCGCCGCCAAAATCAGTACATGACCAATGGCACGCATGCGGTTGAACAGGTGGAACAGCGCCTCTTCCCATTCCGGTTGCCCGGCCACACGTTCGACATTATCGATACAGACCAGCTGCAGCTGGTCGAGATCTTCCAGCAGCTCGGGGCCTGCATGGCTCAACTCGGCCAGCGGCATGTAGACAGCGGTACGGCGCACCGGATCGGCGGCATGGCAGCAGGACTGCAGCAGATGAGAACAACCGACGCCGGCATGGCCCCAGAGGTAGATATACTGCTCCCCCTGCCCCTGAGCGGCACGCTCGAGCTCGGCACGGGCCAGCCCGTTGTCGCCCGACACGAAGTTCTCGAACCGCGCGTCGTCACGCAGGCCGATACCCAGAGGTAGCTGAATTGGCGCCTTTTTCCTACTCATTTCACTCTACTTCACCGGTCGATTCCGGCTTGTCGGAGCTATACAGCCGACTGCTTTTATAGCCTTCGTGCAGGTGCCGCAGCAAAACCATGATTACTGCAGCCACCGGCAGCGCCAGCAACACACCCACAAATCCGAACAGCTGGCCGCCCGCCATAATGGCGAAGATCACGGCAACCGGATGCAGACCGATGCGATCACCCACCAGCAGCGGCGTGAGCACCATCCCTTCCAGCGCCTGACCGATACCGAACACCAAACCAACCCAGATCAGAACCATGGGTTCCTGAAACTGTACGTAGGCCGCAACCGCAGCCACCACGATGCCAACGAAGAACCCCATGTAGGGAACGATGCTCGCAAGGCCGGCAAGCATACCAATGAGCAGCGCAAGATCAAGTCCGACTATCGATAACCCCAATGCATAGATCACGCCCAGGGCGCACATCACCAGCAGCTGACCCTTGATAAACGCACCCAGCACCTCGTCGCACTCCCGCGCCCACAAGGTTACCCGCGGCTCCAGGTTGCGCGGCAGCAGACGCTGAATTTTCTCCATCATCAGGTCCCAGTCGCGCAGCAGGTAAAAGGTCACCACAGGGATAAGCACCAGGTTGGCCACCCAGGCGGCTACGGCAAGGCCGGAACGGGTCAAGCTGCCCATGATCTGCGCCGCGAGGTTGCCGGTCTGCTGCCAGTGACTGCGGAAGAACTCCCGCACGCTGTCGATATCCGGACGGTTAATCGGCACACCCAGGGTGTTTTCGATCCACGGCAGCAGACGGTTATGCAGCACATCCAATGCCAGCGGGATCTGCCGGATCATGGTCTGGATCTGTTCGCTGAGCTGCGGAATCAGCAGCAGCACCGCCGCCACCATGATCAGCGACAGGAACAGGAACACGATCACCACGGCAAGGGTACGACTGGCCCCGCGCGCTTCCAGACGGTCGGCGACAGGGTCAGTCAGATACGCCAGCAGCGCCCCGACCAAAAAAGGAGAAAGTATCGGGGCAAGCAGGTAAACCAGTACACCGACGACCAGCGTCGTGATCAGTAAAAACCAGCGTTGGGACTCACTCAGTTCCATCCAGTTGTTCCTCCGTTTCCCCACTCGGGAGTTCTTCTACCGCCGGGGCGGTGACCTGAGGCCCCACCCAGGAGTAGACGCCGCTACTCAATTCCGTGATACGGCTGTCGCCCACCAGCAGTGAGCGCAGGCTCGGGCCGGTGCCATCCAGTTCGATAATCAGTTTGAGTCCGCTGCCGGTGCGACCGGCGGTCACCACCCGGGTCACACCCGGCTGCTGGTTGAGCCAGCCACTCAGGGTCAGATAAGCAGCAGCGCTGTTGAGCCCCTGTATCTCGATCTCTTCGCCTGATGGCAGGTATTCGTCAACTGCAACCGGCTGCAGCGGCAGAGAACGCTGACCGCCGCTGATCTCCTCAACGCCAAAAAGACTGTTGGCGACCTGATCGACCATGCGGCGCAGATCGATCGGTTCGAGCTCGCTGTTAAGGCTGACCTGGCTGGCATCGCTGAGCAGCATCCAGTCCGCATTGGACTCCATCAGATGACCTACCAGCACCGCATCCGTGCCATAGCGCTGCGAAGCCTGAAGCACCGCTTCGGTGGCAAATCCCGCGAGCTGTGACGGCTCCAGCGCCAGTTGATCGGTCAAATCCAGCAGCGGATCGCGCATCGGCAGGCCGCGTTCGGCGGCGGATGCGTGCAGCTGGCGGTAAATCTCGGCTGAGGGTTCGACAAGACTGGCGTCGGCGCCGTTGCCGCGTACCAGCCAGACCAGCAGTTCGGGGCGATCTTCCGGCATCACCGGCATATCCAGGCTGTTCATCAGCTTGGTCAGGGCCAGCGGATCAAAGGCGATACGATCCGGCTCCGCGGCGGGAGCCAGCAGCAGAGAGGCGTTATCGAGCACCGTCTCATAGGCGGGATTATCCAGAATCTCACGACGTCCGCTCACCTTCACCATCACCTGCGCCAGGGCGCTGCGCAGCTGCTGCTCCTGCGGCGCCTGAGCGTTAACACTGGCACTGAACAGTTGCTCTACCGGCGCCGCAGCCACCGACAGGGGCATCACGGGCAGAAGAGCAAGAAACAGGTTTCTAAGCGTGGACTTGAACAACAACATCAGCGCCTTTTCCTCTGGCTGGGGCAAACACCGGTATCAGCCCTCCCTGCGCCGCACTGAGCAGCTAGGGGCCGGTTCATCATGGGCGCTGCCAACTCTATCACAGAACGAAGAAAACTATGATTAGCACTGTAGCCAGCCTCACACATTGAGGCGCCACGAATTTGTTCAGCCTTTCCTGAACAAGGGTGGCGCGAAAACTGGCCTTACACCCACCCGGCGCTGTAAACTAGGCGCCTTCTTTAACGCTACTCTTCCCGCTGTTGAAAGGTTGATTCGATCCATGTCTACAGGTTCTGAGAAAACATCCCTGAGCTACAAGGATGCAGGTGTTGATATCGATGCCGGCAATGCGCTTGTCGAACGTATCAAAGGCGTCGCCAAACGCACCTCGCGCCCCGAAGTGATGGGCGGTCTGGGCGGCTTCGGCGCACTGTGCGAACTGCCCGCCGGATATCGCAAGCCGGTACTGGTCACTGGTACCGACGGCGTCGGCACCAAGCTGCGCCTGGCGATGGACCTGGGCAAACATGACACCATCGGTATCGACCTGGTGGCCATGTGCGTCAACGACCTGGTCGTTGCCGGTGCCGAGCCGCTGATATTCCTCGACTACTACGCTACCGGCCACCTGAACGTGGATATGGCCGCTGACGTGGTGACCGGCATCGGTGCTGGTTGTGAACTGGCAGGCGCTGCGCTGGTTGGCGGTGAAACCGCCGAAATGCCGGGCATGTACGAAGGCGACGACTACGATCTGGCCGGCTTCTGTGTCGGCGTGGTCGAAAAAGACGACATCATCGACGGCAGCAAGGTCAGCACCGGCGACACCCTGATCGCCCTCGCCTCTTCCGGCCCGCATTCCAACGGCTACTCCCTGATCCGCAAGATCTTGGAAGTCAGCGATGCAGACCTGCAGATGCCCATGGGTGACAAGACCCTGGCCGACGCACTACTGGAACCGACCCGGATCTACGTCAAACAGCTGCTGAAACTGATCAAGGAAAGCCAGGTTAACGCCCTGTCCCATATCACTGGTGGCGGCCTGCTGGAAAACATCCCCCGCGTACTGCCGGACAACGCCAAGGCAGTGATCGATACCAACTCCTGGGAAATCCCGGCCGTGTTCAAATGGCTGCAGGAGCAGGGTAACGTCGAGCAGCGCGAAATGTACCGCACCCTGAACTGCGGCGTGGGCATGGTGATCTGCGTTCCGGCCGACAAGGCTCAGGAAGCACTGGACCTGCTGGCTGGCGAAGGCGAAACCGCCTGGGTGATCGGCTCCATCGAAGAAGCCGCCGCAGGCGAAGAACAGGTGGAACTGCGGGGACTCAGCGCCTGAGATGAGTGACAAAAGGATCGTCGTACTGATCTCCGGCAGTGGCTCCAACCTGCAGGCGATCATTGATCAGATCGACAGCGGCCGGATCTCCGGCCGCATCGCTGCGGTTATCTCCAACAAGGAAGAAGCGTACGGCCTGACCCGTGCGGCGAATGCCGGTATTGCCACGACGGTGCTGAACCACCGCGACTACGCGGACCGGGAAGCGTTCGATGGCGCCCTGCAGGCGACCATCGATGCCCATTCACCGGACCTGGTGGTACTCGCCGGCTTCATGCGGATTCTGACTCCGGAGTTTGTGCGTCACTACGCCGGACGCCTGTTCAATATCCACCCGTCACTGCTACCCAAGTACAAAGGACTGCACACTCATCAGCGCGCGCTGGAAGCGGGTGATGCGGAACACGGTTGCACCGTGCATTTCGTCACTGAGGAACTGGATGGCGGTCCGCTGGTCGTACAGGCAGCCACCCCGGTGCAGAGCGGGGACGATGCCGACAGCCTGCAGCAGCGTGTACATCGACTCGAGCACCGGATCTATCCACTGGCGGTAGAGTGGTTCTGCAGCGATCGCCTGCGCCTCGATAACGGCCAGGTGCTTCTGGACGGAGCCCCCCTTCCCTCATCGGGATACCGCTACGCTAACGAGTAGTAGTCTTGATGCGACAGAGCCTTAGCACTCTGCTGTTTGTATTGAAAGGGATGTTTGTATTTGCCGCGCTGGCCCCAGCGGTCAGCGCGGATACTCTTACGCCCTTTCGCGCCAATTACACCGCCAGCCTCGACGCAGGGGTTGAACTAAACGCCAACGCCTACCGTGAACTGCGCCAGCAGGAAGACGGCAGCTGGGTGTTCGACTCCACCGCTGACGCCGTGGTCGCACGCCAGCACGAAGGCTCCCACTTTACCTACAGCAATAACGAGATTCAGCCGCTGGAATACCGCTACGAGCGCAAGCTCCTGGGGCGGGAACGGCTGGTGGATCTGAAGTTCAACTGGTCCGATAACCAGGTAACCACCACGGTGGAAGAGAAGCCCTGGCGGATGAAAATACCCGCCGGCACCCAGGACAAGCTCAGCTACCAGTTGCAGCTGCGGCTGGACCTGGCAGCGGGCAAAACGGATCTTGTCTACCAGGTCGCTGATGGTGGTTTGCTGTCGGAATATCACTTCCGCGTGATCGGTGAGGAGACGGTAGAAACGCCTGCGGGCAAGTTCAACGCGCTGAAAGTGGAGCGCGTGCGGGGTGAAGACGCCAAACGCACTACCCATCTCTGGTTTGCGCCGGAGCTGGAATACCTGATCGTAAAACTTTACCAGGTGGAGTCCGATGGCAAGGAATACGGGCTCCTGCTGAATCAACTGGAGAATGAATGAGCGCTTTTGAACAGGCCGCAGACCAGGCCTATAACCAGCTGACCCAAATGGAAACCGAAGCAGGCTTTGACGATAACGATAAACGCTTCTTCGCCAGCTACCTGCTTGGCCATCTGAGCCTGGTCGCCGCCGAGGGTGGCGACGACCTGGAAGCGCTGGACCGCGAGGTCAACGCCAGCCTGGATAAAGCGTTCAGCGTTGACCGTCTTTCCGATCAGGACAAGCTGGGCATCCGGTCGCTCTGGCAGGCGATTAACGCCGACATCGGCCGCGGGCTCTGAGCCCGGTCGACCACATCCACCAGCAGCACCCGGCGCTCATCCAGCGCCAGCGACAGCGTATGGCAGACCCGACCAGTCGATATATCGCTGTAGCTGGTTGAGCTCATCACCCGGGTGTTGTAATCGTCCGATCCCACCAGCTGATAGAAGTACGGACGCCAGCTCCAGTTGGCGCCGATCACCCGTTCATCCGCGCACCACTGCTCATCCTTGAACGACCAGTTCGGTGAAATCTGGTTGCCCTGGCGATCACAGATGTAGAACCGCAGAATGTCCGGGTCGGGGCGGAAACTGGACAGGTGGGTATCGCCACCAGCCAGCAGCAGTTCACGTAGCGCCATCAACTCAGACTTAAGCCCCTCATGATGAAACTGACGCCGGGCGGTTTCATCGATGGCCAGATCCAGATGGTTCTCCAGCAAACCCTTTACCTGCGCCTTGAAACACTCTCGCGGCGCCAGCTCTGCCTGGGCCGGCGAAAACAGAAAGCCCTGGATATGGCTCGCGTTACAGTGCAGCGCGAGGAAAAACTCATCCTCGGTCTCCACCCCTTCGAAGACCACCTTGCAGCCCATGCGCGCACCAAGGTCACCCACCATCTGCATCAGCGCGCGTTTTTGGTGCGTGATCTCGCCAGCGCTGAACATGCGGATATCCACCTTGATCACATCCGGCGTGAACGCCATAAGGCGATCAAGTTGCTGGAAGCCGGCACCAAAGTCGTCATAGGCAACACGCACCCCCGCCTTGCGGTAAAGCGTGGCCAGTTCACGAATGCGATCGATATCGCCGTTGATCTCGGTAATTTCGAGCAGTACCTGCTCCGGCTTAACACCGGCTTCGCGGATCATATCCAGGGTGGGCAGGTTCTCGAACGACTCCAGGGAGTCGATCCACTCAGGGGAAAGGTTCAGCGCCAGCACCTGGCCGGCTTCAGCCTTGGCGGCGAACATTTTCAGCGCCTGGACACGCAGGCTGCGATCAAGCTCCAGCCGCTGCTCCGGGGAGGAGCTGTTATCGGCTCTGAGCAGATGAGCGGCAGACACCACTTCGCCCTGCTCGTTATAGCGCCGGGCCAGCGCCTCGTATCCGATGATCGTCCCCGTAGCCACATCCACAACCGGCTGAAACCAGGGAAACACGTTATTAGATGTTATTGTTGAATTCGTATCTTTTTGCATAGCTACCTCAAATCATGCGCCTGCGCATTAAGCAAAGCCCGGGCCAGAGTCCTGCAGACAACCGTCAGACGGGAATATCGCTAAGCATCAATTCTAAAGGTAGCACCAGAGTTGTAGGTGGGAAGCGTCTTATTATCATCGGCCCAACAATTCAGCCGCCGCCCTATTCAGCCAGTGTTAGTTTGATCGAATCCCCCACCCTGGCGATGCCGCCGGCGACTGGTTCCTGGCTCAAAATCTCGGGATCGGCGTCTTCAGCCGGATCGGCATCAATCTCAAGTTCCAGCTCGTAAGCCTCCAGCAGCAGCCGTGCCTGCGACAGCTTTTTGCCTGTCAGTTCCGGCACCAGGCGCAGCTCGTCGACACCTTCCGGCGGCGGTATCGGCACGATGCGAAAGGTGAGCTTGGCACTGATATCAGCGCTGTAGCCGTATTGGTTGCTGTAACCTGCGTCCACCGGAGAAGCGTAAAGTTTCTGACTCAGATTCAAGCCACGAGCGCCCAACCGGGCCATCACAGCCGTTGGCGCCGAGCTCTTGCTTACCGCCTTGGCTGACGAAGCGCCGGCAGCACCCTGTCCGAGCTTCAGCGCCACCCGCACCTCACCCGTGGTATCGGGCAGCGTATAAAAGGTAGGGCGGTAACCGATTTCACGCAGCAGCTGCATTTTTGCATCATCACCATCGGCATACAGCTCAAGCACCGCCGCCAGCGAGCCCTCATCCAGAGCATGTTGGGCCGCGGCCACTCCTTCACCCACCGAGGCAATAACATCACCCAGAGGCGCCGCCACCACATCGTTCACCAGGTTGCGTATATTCTTCATCGCCCTAAGCCTCCTGATCAGACTGAATCGCCCGAGCCTTCACCAAACACCACCATCACCTCGCTTCCGTGCGGCAGCGCCCCACCGGCAGCCGGGTGCTGACCTATCGCCTGCCCCGGCACACCCTGCCCCGGCTTCAACTGCTGATGGGCGACACTCATGCGTAACCCAACCGAACGCAGCACCCGTCGCGCCGCCGATTCGGTCAACCCCTGAATGGCGGGCACGGGTACCTTCACCTCTTCGCCGGCGGTTTCCTCATTGATCAGCTCGGTGCTGATCACGCCCCCCTCGCCAAACACCAGGGACTTGCCATCCGCCGTTAACGCGCCGTGCAGATCCACTTTGATATTGCCGATACGGTAAGGCAGCTGCTGTTTCTGCATCTGCTTACGCGAAGCATCCAGTTTGCTGCCGAGCCCAAGCAGCATCCCCTCGATCTCCGCCGGCTGCTTCGTCCTGGCCTTGATCAGCTCCAACTCCCGGTTCAATGTCTGCCTTTCGACCTGGATAGAAGCCAGATCCCGCTCCAGCAGCGCGATACGCTTGTCGGCAGTGGCGATCTGCTCCACATAGAGAGTGTTCTCCCGGGTTTTGTCCATCAGGTCCGCGTTCAGCTCCAGCTCCCTGGCCTTAAGTACCTGTAGCTCTTTATTCTTCAATAGCTCCGCCTGAATCAGCGGCGTCGCGGTAATCTTCGGGTCCACCTCGGCGGCCAGATTGACGCCGGTGAACAGCTGCGGATTCGCGATGGCGACACGGTTCAGTGTCAGCCGGGAGGTCTGTGCCGGCACCGCTGCGGCGCCAGCCACAGTTTCACCGTTTTGTGCGAAGCGGGTTTGCGTGTGCTGCAGCGCATGGGCGGTTTCCTCAAGACGCTCGACCTTGCCAAAATCCAGATACAGCAACTGCGAACGGGGAACATAGGACATCAAGCCACCATGGGCGAGCACGCGGGGAGCGGGATTGCCCGCCTCCACCAGCCGCAGCGATGGCGCCAATGCTCCGCTGACCACACCCGCCGTCATCTGGATATTGCCTTTGGCATCGGTCTTGCCACTGGCCACCGCCAGCCAGGCATTTCGCTCCAGGTTAAAAGCTTCAAGCTTCAGCGTATGCCCCGACGCCGGCTTGCCCTCATCAGTAAACAGCTGGACCGTTGCGACCACCTTAGCCATCACGCTATCTCCTTGCCGATTACCACACGCAGACGCTCAGCGCCCAGTTCTGCCACCAGCACGATCACGGCCTTGGTCTGCAGCGCAGGCCCGAGCGTCACTTCGACTGCTGCCTCGCCGGCCTCATCGGTCTGCACCAACGCCCGCGCCAGCTGTACCGATGCCAGCTTGGGAGCGGCAACACCGGCCGCACTGGACAGACCTATCGAGGCTTCCCTGTCCAGGTTCAACTCGATTTCGGCGCCCTGCAGCAGTTGCCCGGCGCTGGTACTGGCCTGCAACACCAGGGTTCGTTTCGCGCCCTCGGACAGTACCTCAGCCTCAAGCCTGGGCACCGGCATCCCCTCGCCGGGGGGCACGGCAATGAATCGGCCGCTGATTCGGCTCGCTACCTCCCTTGAGCTTTTCTCCTGCTTCAGCGGCAGAAACTTGAGGCGGAAACCGCCGGCGGGAGTCGACTCCGACTTCAACTCAAAGCCGATCTCAAAATCCAGATGGGGAATGCGGTACTGCGGCATGGGCCTGCCATAGCTATCCAGCGGAGCCAGGGTGTTCAGCTCCTCCTGGGCCTCGCGCAGACTTTCGGCCATACCGGCGAGCAGGCTTTCCAGGGTATCTGCGATGAACTGTCCTTCGCTCATTCCAACAACCTCATACAGGTGACTTCATAGAGATGACTGCATACAGATAAGCAACAAGGTTCTATGTACCGGGCACTAGCCTTCAGTTTCTTCCCGTTGACGTTCACGGTGTTTCTCTCTGGCACGCTGCCGACGCTGCTCGTCGCGTTGTTCTTGCAGCATCGCATCACGTCGGCGCTCCAGCGCACGCTGGCGATTAGCCCGCATCCGCTCAAACAGATCGCCGGAGCCACCCCGCTCCAGCGACATTTGTTGTTCGCGGCGCTCGGCATAACCGGAGTACCTATCCATGGCGCCGGTGATCTTCCGCTGCCGACCGAGCCAGCCGGATTCGATCTGTTCCGCTGCCCGTTTCGGCCTGTCCATTACTGCGTTGACCCGATCCAATACGGCGCCGGCCTTGTCGATTTTGTCGCCATGGAGCGCCTTTCGCACTTCGCTTCGCTCCGCGTCCGATACCCCTTCGCTGGCAAGCTGGCGATCAAGATCACGCAACTGGGTGCGTGCACCGCTGACAGAGCGCTGCGCACTGTCGAGCGTATCGCTCAGCGGCCGCACCGCCTCCGCGCTCCTGGCCAGCGCACTGCGCGCTGCACCCAAGCCACTGCTGAACCGGTCGCCTATACCTCCAGCCAAACCACTACGCCCCGCCAGCCCTGCATCCATTCGTCCTTCCAACGGAGATGGACCCAACTGTCGTTCAGACCGACCGGTCCCACTGCGTTGCTGACCCGCGGCACGCTGGACCGCCCAGGCCTGCTCCTGCGCACGTCGTTCGGCAAAGCTGGCCACCGGGAAGCGTTGTCGCATCGCATCATCGGCGCTTTCTTCGCCGGTGACCTGCCGAAGTCTGGCTTCAAGCTCATTACGCTTCTCAAGTAAGCGGCCCAGCTCAGTACCCGGTGCGAGATTGGCGGCCTGTTCCAGGTTGCCCTGTGCGCCGGGCGTGATGGATGGCAGCCCGGGAAACAACGCCGCCGACGACTCCGTATCAGCAGCGGTGGCTTCCAGGTCTCGCCAGCTACGCCTGGGCATGATTCAGCCGTTATCCGCTTCGGCCTGGGTGGCGGCGATCATCGCGCGAATCCGTTCTTCGAGAATCGCCGGCGGCGGCACCGGGACCAACTTGGTGCGCAACAACGACGAGCCCTCGGCTGAGTACTGGTACTTGGAGGAATAACTCGCCGAAACTGAGCTGACGCTCATTTTGGCTGAGGCAGAGAAGAACCCCACCTTGCCGCTGACCGAAGCGTTTACCTGGGTAGACGAACGCTTGAAGTTGGTCTCCCGTGACATGGAGATCGAGAGCTTGAGTTCGATCAGCGTATCGACAAACTGGTAGAAGGTCGGTACGAAACCGAGCTCAAGCAGCGAGTACTCCTGACCATCGCCCAGCTTCACCAGTATGTTGCGCTCCGGCGGCTCCGCAGCCGGCGGCGACGGTTCCCCCTCTTCCGGCTCAGGATCCGGCGCGTAGCCCGCCATCATCCTGGCAATCTTCAGCGACACCAGATCGAGCTCGTACTGGGCCTCTGCGATACCCACCCCCAGCGCCCGCACCATCTCGGGGAAGGGGGTATTCTGCATTTCTGTGCCAATAGACATGGGCTTACCCTCTGCTTGGTAGCGAACAAAGGCTCAGGCGTCAGCTGTTGTCGGCCTCTTCAAGACTGGCATTACGCCGCGCCTCTTCAGTTTCCATAAACGAACGGATGCGATCCTCCAGCACTGCCGGTGGCGGCACGGGGACGATTTTTGTCCGCAGAATCGACGCGCCCTCCGCCGAGTAGGAGTACTTGCTCGAGTAGGTTGCATCGACCTGGCTGGTGGCTACCGAGCTGCTGCTACCACTGGAGCGGCTGGTCCCCCAGAAGGAGCGCTTGCGTTTATAGGCGTTGGCCTTGTCGGTTTTGGTGTCGCTGCGGGTACGGCTATATTCGCGCTCGCGGGTGATCTTGATGGCTATCTTCACCTCGATGATGGTATCGACGAACTGGTAGAAGGTCGGTGTAAAACCCAGCTCCATCATCGAATGCCGCACCGGCACGCGGATCTCCGCGTTTTCATCAAGCCCTTCGATCAGCGGCGCCAGCACCTCGGTAAGCTTGATGACGTCATCGCCGAGGGTGCCGCTGAGCGCATCGTCCACGGCGGCGTAGGCAACCGCCTCCTTAACGGTCATATATTCGTAGCCGAAGAAGACCCGGCTATCGTCAAAGCTGACCTTGCCTCTCTCGTCGTAAACCGTGGTCAGGCCGCCCATCATCTCGGCCACGTTGATGGAGTTTTCGTCGAGCTGGTACTGACCGTCGGCGATGGCAAAGGCCATCTGCCGGATCATGTCCCCCATAGGTACGTTAAGCAGTTCCTGTCCGATAGCCATCGTCGTTCTCCTTTAGATCTCTTGCTGATACTGCTGCTTGAGCAGCAGCAGAAACGTCTCCGGGGCCGGCAGTGAAACCAGGCGCGCCGCGATGGACGACATCCCCTCCGCCGACACGGAAAACTTGCGCGCATAGCCCACATCCACCGATGCCGCCGCCATGAAGATGCCGTAGTTGACGCCCGCCTGGACGCCCACATTGACCGAGGTTTCGGTGCTTTCGGTCATACTGAAACTGAGCTTCGCCTCCACCGTAGCTTCGGTGAAGGCATAGAAACTCGGTACAAACCCCAGCGACAGCAGGTTGTAGGTGTTGTTACCGATCTCCACCTCCGACTCGGCCAGCGACTGCGCGATGTCGATGGAGTTCTTGTCCAGCGCCAGCTGCGCCTGCGCCACGGCAACCCCGAGCTTTTCGATAATCTGGGGCAGCGGCGCCGACATCAGCGAGCGGGTGACCGCAGGTACCTCACTCATGACACTCCCTCCCTGCCAATCAGTCGTTCGGGGTCAAAAAGGATTTGATCGTCTCCAGAAACTCCGGCGGCGCCGGAATGGAGACAAGCCGCGCCGAGATCGCCGAATTGCCGCTCACGTTCATCTCGAACTGGCGCGAGTAGCGCACATCCAGCGAAGCGCCCACGGCCACCGCCCGGTTGCCCGTGTTCTGGCGCGTGAGGCTGGAAGACTCGGTGCGGGTAAAGCTGCGGGTAATGGTGATCCCCTCACTGCCGCTAAGCTGAATCGAACGCTGCTCTGACGAGATCAGCGTGAGGCGGAACGGTGTGCTCTTGCCGAAAACGGTGACCATATTGGCTTCGGCGGAAGCGCTGAAATCGACTCCGGCATTGGCATTGATCGCGTTCTTTAGGTTCTGCGCATAGGCAGAGGGACTGCCCGCGGCATGCCCTCCCGCCGAGGCGCCGGAGAGCAGGAAGTCGGTGCCATCGATGCTGACCTTTTTTCCACTGAGGGAGAGTGCTTGCGGACGATAGAGCCAAACGAAGCCGTTACCGCTGCTGCCTGGCGCCGTTTTGTCTGGCGCTATATCAACGATTGTCAGGCTCGCCGAGGTTGAATGCACGATCAGCAGATATGCGCTACGACCACGAATACGCACCTCCGCCTTGCGAAACGCCACATTGTCCGCCGGCCCGCCGGCAGCCTGGGCTGCAGCACGGCCCCGGGAGGCGGTGCGATGCACCTTGCCGGCTTCCATACCGTTGGCAAGCAGCACCCGGATCACCTCATCGGCACGCCGGTTACCCAGCTCGATATTGCTCTGGTCCGAGCCGGATTCAGACTGGTTCTGGTAACTCTGGGCGTCTGCAAACCCTTCAACATCGAGATCGTAGTTATGAGCGCGTGCGAAACTGGCCAGATCGCTCAGGCTCTGGAATACGCCGTCGTTATAGGTGGTGCCATCGACATCGAAGGTTTCAAGGTGATGGCGCCCTGTGCGGAAGTGAGTGGTATAGATGGGCGTCGAGGTGGGGAATATGCCGGCGTTATAACCCGCTGCACGAACCTGCGCCTCGACATGGTTAGCATAGGCCTCAAGCGACGCCTGCGCCGTTGTATTCACGGTCACGCTGCCATTGAAGACATAATCGGTCGCGCTGTTTGTATCGATCTGGATCAGGCAGCGATCAAAACCGCCGCCATTGAAGACCACGGTTTTGTCGGTCGTTTGAACCTTCTCCGCATCCGCATCGGTGGTGATCACGAAACTGCGCTCGCCCGGCTCATAAAGAAGGCGCGGCACCCCCGCTTCGGCGTCGTTCATTACTGCATCCTGAAGCGCACGGATGCGAGTCAGCGGATCATCCCCACTGAGGTTAAACGAGCGCCCACCGATGCTCAGCGCACCGGTGCTGGCGGACTCGATGCTGACCTCAGCGGTGCGCTCCCGCGTGGCAGTAGTGGTACCACTTTCGGTGCTTTCACTGCTGTCCGACTGGTTGGAGTTACTGGTCTGGTTGTCGCTGTAGGAGCCATTCAGATTAAGGCCGACACTGAGGTCTTTTTCCACCCTCAGGCTCAGCTGCAGCGAACAGCTGATATCGGCATGCTGATAGTGGTAAAACGCCGGTGACAGCCCCAGATCCAGCAACGTTTTGCCACCCAGGGATTCCCGCGGGACCAGAAACTCGCCGATCTGGTCCACCGAATTTTCGTCCAGCGCCTGCTGCGCTTCGGCTATCGACAACCCCAGCGTCTTGATAAATTCGGCAACGCTGGCGTCGGCCAGCACCTGCCCAGGGGTCAATCCATCGTAATCGGCCATTGCTCTGCTCCCGACCGCCAGTGGGCGGCGTCAGTCCGAGATATTGAAGGGGTTCACCCCTCGGTGATGCTTGCTCCCCTGATCGGCGGTCAAGGGTCGTGCCCGGCGGGCATCAACCTGCTCAGCCCGGACGGTAAAATATTGGTGCTTGCGCTGCGCGGCAGTGAGTCGCGCCACATCCGGCACCATGCCGCGGCGCAGCCAGCCATAAACCTGTTCGGTCAGTGCCAGCCTTTCACTGCCAGCCAGGGTACGCGCCTTCTCGAGGCAGGCGATGGCCGCCTCACTCTCTCCCTGCTTGGCGTAGATCAGCCCCAGGCGTTCCAGGATGCTGGCGTGATCTCTGCCGTGCAGCTGGCTGGGGGCTTGCTTCTGACTGCTGATCTGCTCGTAGTAGGCGTCGGCCTTCTCGCAATACTCGATCACTTCCTGAAACTGACCGGTGAGCTCCAGGCTCTCCAGCACACACTGGCAGTAGTGACGGAAAAACACCTCAGGCGCTGACGCAGACACCGCCAGCCGCATCGCTTCGCGGTAATGGCGCAACGCCTCGCGATGATCTCCCTTCAGGGCGAAACACTTGCCCGCCTCGGCGACGCCCAGATGATAGGCATGGGCTTCCGCCGCCGCGGCCTGATGGTTCTGATTCATGCGGCCACCTCCACCAGCTCCACCTCTGTACCTGCAGCCTTGAGCGCGCTGCGAATAATGCGTGCCTGCAGCTCGGGAAAGCTGCAAGGTAGAGAAAAAGGCAGCTCCGGCAGGGAGTTCTGCCCCGGATCGAGCAGCCCCAGACTGCTCAAGGTGCTGTGCAGCCGCGCCGGTTGTGAGGTACGCGTTATTCTCAGCCCCAGATGCATAAAGCTGATCAGGTCCGCACGTACATTGAGTCCAGCGGCACAACAGGCCTCCATGGCCGCTTCGAGCTGCGCCGCCGGCAGCGCTTCGATCAGCGTAATCGGCGTTGCCGCGAACACCTTATCGATCAGCCCTGGCGGGATACCGGCCAGCTCGGTCAGTAACCTTCGAGCCGGTTCGGTCGCTCCACTGCCGGAGTCGACCAGCACCAGGTCATAGCGCAGAAAGTCACGATTGATCACACGTAGGGAGTTTGACCTGTGGAACACGGACCAGAGCTCGTCGGCTTGCTGCTTACCGAGGTTCATCAGCACGCAGCCCTGCTCTGCCTGCAGCGCGTAGCCCCTGCGCCTAAGCTCGGCACAGGTGCGCCGGGCCTGATCCGCCGATTCAGCCGCAAGAAACAGATCGTAGGTCGCCTGCTTTGGATTAGAAGCGATCAGCTCAATCCCCTCTCCCAGCCGTTGGCGCAGCGCCTGAAGCGTGGCGTCGCTGACGCTCCCGAGCACCACTCCGGGCGGCGTGCTCAGCAGGCGGGAGGCATCCGCCTCGCTGGCGCCGATAAAGCCAGCCAGCTCAGCGGCAACGCGATCAAATTGGTCGACATCGGTGAGGTAGGCGGCGATATCCAGGTATTCGCTGGGGACGGGTAACTTGTCCGCGATGGACTCGATCGCCGTTTCGTATCCGAGGGATTCCAGCAGCGTCTGCATCTGCTCGGCTATTTCCCTCGGGATCTGGTCCACCAGAACGGAAGGGGCACGGTAAAAGGCATCCAGCACCGTCTGTACCGAGACATTGAGCCCAACCGCAATGGAGCGTGCCGTGGCGGGCGAGGCGGTGCCGATGGAGGTGACAACAAGGCGATAGTCGCCGCTTGGCGCCTCAGGCTGGAACCGGACTGCGGATTCCTGCATGAACCAACTCCTTGTCCAGAGTTATTATTTTTTTCGCTTGTCCGTGACGGTTTTATGACCTGATAAATTCGCGCAAAAGAACGATCACCGCAGCGCTCAGGCTGATTCCATCAGCGGGCAAAGGAAGAAAAGCAGCAGATCCAGGAAAGGTCAAACGACCGTTTTACTGTTTTTAAGCGGTGTCTTAAATAGGCCACAAATCTATATTAAAACGAATTCATCTTGGTTATTAAATTCGTACCTAATAGATAACATCCGTTTTAAGTAGTATTAATCCAGGCCAAAAAAATGCATATCCCCGCTGTAAATAGCGGGGATCGATAGAAAGAAAGAGGTAAAAAAACCAACGATACGACTATGAAAAATTCTAATTCAACATATCTTGAACATTTAGAGTAACTTGGCCACCTCGATTAGAGTAACTTGGCCACCTCGAAATGCATGCCATCGGGCCGTCCCTTAAAGTGACCACCCCAGAAAAAGCCAAACTGATTTGCGATCGCCACCAGCTCACGGACCGATCCTTCCCGCCCCATGGCAACGGGAATGGCGCCCAGCGGATTCCAGCGGGCATTGATATCGAACGCGCTACCAAAGGCATGATTACTGAGCGTGGTGCGACTGCCGCGAATAAAACGGGCATTAAAGCTGCCATCGTAGGTCAGGACTGTGCGCAATACCCCGGCATCTTCCCAGGCGGCCCACATCGCTTTCAGTTGCTCCACTGCGAGTCGATGAAACCGCATCCGGCCGCTGCTGCGTTTACCGAAAACCGAAATACCCTCAAGCTGTGGAATATAAACGGTTACGATATTCTGCTTTTCCCAGTCGCCGATAATATTGATCGCTTCCCGATTTCCAGGCCTGGGATCCGGCTCGAAATCGAACTCTCCAAACAGGCGTATGCGGGTAGCTGCAGTCGCGGGTTTTAATACCGCGTTGCCCGGTAAAAGATCCTCGGCATCGCCCTGATCCGGATCACTGAAACCCGCGTCAAAGCCAAGAAGAATCGCCTTACCAATGGTTTGAGGCCCAACGATACCGTCGGCAGAAAGGCCCTGTGAGCGCTGGAACGCTTTGCTCGCTTCTTCGGTACGCGGACCAAAATCGCCATCGACCGCAAAGTGCAGAAACCTCAACCCGACTAGAAAAGTCTGCCAGCGCTCTACAAACTTGCCCTGACTACCGCGACGCAGGATCTGGATAGACATACTGTCCCCCTCCTTGAGATACGGTGAGTGATGCAGCGACTTACCCATTCAGTCTATAAGGGTAAATCCTGAGGCGTTTCAGTATAGACAAGAATCATTGACTGGCACTTTGGCCTTTAAACGCTGCCGGTCAGCGTTGCGACAATCCGGCGGGCACCGGCATGATCACGATGCTCACAGAGGTACATGCCCTGCCAGGTACCCAGCGCCAGCCGCCCGCGGCTGACCGGAATAGTCAAAGCGGGTCCAAGAATACTGCTTTTGATATGCGCGGGCATATCGTCCGGCCCTTCATAGTCGTGACGATAAAGCCCCGGCTGCTCCGGCACCGCGCGGGTGAAGTGACTTTCAAAGTCCTGACGTACCGTAGGGTCGGCGTTCTCGTTGATGGTCAGCGATGCAGAGGTGTGCTGAAGAAAGAGATGCAGCAGGCCGCAATCGAGCCGCCCGAGCTGTACACTCAGCTCGCGCTCGATCTCATCGGTAATCAGATGAAAACCCCGACGCCTGGCCTTGAGGGTCAGAACCTGCTGGTACCAAAGGGTTTCGGCCATGCTGTTCTCCTGTTACGAAGCTGGAATGAGGCCATTATCCGCACCTGACCGGCGCTGACAACGTCAGGACTCCAGATCGCTCCAGAACGCGATACTGCCGGGGATATGGTGCTTGGCCCAGTACATCGCTTCATCGGCATGTTTGAGCAGGGTTTCGGCGCTGTCACCATCCTCAGGAAAACTGACCACGCCGATACTGGCTCCGACCTGCATCTCCCTGCCTTCGATAAAGTAGGGTTTGGTGATCTCCTGGTGCAGGTTGAAGACCAGCTTTTCACACACCGAACGTACCGGAATATCGGTCAAAATCAGGGTGAATTCGTCACCACCGCGCCGCGATACCGTATCGGTGCTGCGCAGCGAGTTGTTCAGCCTGGCCGCAAACTGACGTAACAGCTGGTCGCCCACATCGTGGCCATATTTATCGTTGATCGGTTTGAACTGGTCCAGGTCGATAAACAGCACCGCCAGGCGGCTATCCAGTCGACGGCAGTGGTTGAGTTCCAGCTTCAGACGGTCATCGAACAGCAGCCGGTTAGGCAACCCGGTCAATTGATCGTGATAAGCCAGGATCGAAAGGCGGTCGTGGGTTCGTTTCTGCTCGGTCACATCATTGATGGTGTAGACCTCAACCGGCTTACCGGCCAGCTGCGCCAGGCTCACATCGACCGAGCAGTAGTAGCTTTTGCCATCCCGGTTGACCGCAATCATCTCTTTACCGCTGCGACGTAGAACCTGCTGCACCGGGCGCGACAGCAGCTCCGACTCGCTATAGCCACAGAGCAGCTCCATCGCCTCATTGGCACGGATGATCTGCTGACCGCGATCGACCACCAGAATGCCTGAAGCAACCCGATCGATAACACTGTCGATCAGATCCCTTTCCTGGTGGGCACGCTGCATACGCACCAGGTAGATGGTGATCGCCACGCAGAAGTTAAGCAGCGCCAACAGGAAAGCGATCCCCTGGAACAGGCGGATTTGCGACGCTTCATGGCTGGTATTCTGCTGCAGTTCGAAGGTGAGCCGGTTCATCAGCTCAAGCAGATCATCGTTCCGATCCTGCGCCAGCGCCACGGCGTTCTTAAGCGCCTCTTCACCGGGCTCATAGAGCAGTTCAACCATGGCGCCGCGATAGGGAAGCCAGATTCTCTGCGCATCCTCAACCAGAGCTTTCGGCTCCTCCCTGTCGAGCGGTTCCAGGTAGATCTCTTTACCGAGGCCGTCACGGGTGAGACCTCCCCCGTCAAAAGCCAACAGGGTGCGGTCAAACAGGCTAAAGGTGTGTTCCAGCCGCTGTTTCAGCTCGGCGGAATCCTGCTCCGTCTGTTGTGGACTCTCGATTTCGAGCAGTGTTTTTACCATCTGCTGCGACAGCATCCGTTGCCGTCCAGCAAGGTTGATATAAACGGTTTGAGATTCAATCCGGTAAGTTAACCAGATATTCAGTGCCAGGGCGGTGAAATCGAACACAAGAAACAACACGACAGCCGCAAGCGCCAGACGTGTACTCAGACATCTGTTCAGCCCACCTAACCACTGCACGACCCGCTGTAAAATCCCTTTCATACGGCGTCTGCCCGGGTTGGATAGAAAATCAATGATGAACTGTCACTCCTTGACGGTTCATCAAGAACAACTGTAGGTCTACCCTCAAAGCAAACCTCATACCAATATTTTTTTGGAATTGATCAGCAGAAGCTGCGATACCGCTTTTTC
Organism: Marinobacterium lutimaris; assembly: GCF_900108065.1. Taxonomy (GTDB): domain Bacteria; phylum Pseudomonadota; class Gammaproteobacteria; order Pseudomonadales; family Balneatricaceae; genus Marinobacterium_D; species Marinobacterium_D lutimaris. The sequence continues at coordinate 1,559,243 of NZ_FNVQ01000001.1, forward strand.
TACCGTGCGTTCAAATTAGGGATTGTAGACGCTTAAAGCCCGGATGAAGAGAGAAACCTAGCTGCTTTTCCAACTGTTTTAGCCTGGACTTGATCTGGCTGTTACTCAGCTGGCTTGGCTTTTTGCCGGCAAACAGCACCCAGTTGCCATCGCTGGTACGCACGCTGTAAAGCTCTGTGAACCAGGTGGATAGCAGGTTGGGCAGCTCGCTGCTTTCATGTTCGCGCCAGCAGTTGAGCACCAGCCAGCCGTCGGCCTTGATCAGATCTGCGCAGCGCTCGATAAAGTCCGGATCGAGCTGCATCTCATCCATGCCATCCGATCCGTAAAGATCACTGAACAGAATGTCGACGCCGGATACCTCCGGCGCCCCGAGATAGACTTTGGCATCCATCTCATGCAGCACCAGCCGCTTGCTGCGCGGCAGCTGGAAAAAGCGTCGCGCCGCCTCAATCACGGCGGGGCGCAACTCAACCACCTCCTGCTTGATGCCGGGAAAGCGGTTATGCAGGCAGGTGTTGAGGCTGCCGGCGCCCAACCCCAGGGTTAGCACCCGGCGCGGCTCGTTGAATATCAGCGCCAGCAGCATCGCACGGGTGTACTCGTGCTGCAGGTCGGTAACATCGGTTTTCAGTACGCAGCTCTGCTCATCGTCATCGCCGAAGCTCAGGATGCGGCGGTTGCCGTCATCAAGCACACGGACAACGCCGTACTGATCATATTCACGGAAGATTTCTCGGGCTGAAGCGGTCATTACAGGATCAGTTTTCCTTGTAAGGCTGGCGTTCGCCACCAGCCTCTTGCGGGGATACCAGGTCTTCGATGGAATGGAGGCTAAGGTCGGTCAGTGATGGGAAAAGATCCTCCAGCACCAGAGATATGCGCGCGAAGGTATCTTTAAGATCGATAAACGCATCGACCACATCGGGATCAAAATGTGTGCCGCGACCGGCAGAGATCACCTCGACCGCGGAATCGTGGCCCAATGCATCCTTGTAAGGGCGGCGCGAGGAGATAGCGTCGTAGACATCGGCCACGGACATCAGGCGTGCGGCTACCGGGATCTGTTCGCCCTTGAGCCCCTGGGGATAGCCTGCGCCATCCCAGCGCTCGTGGTGACTCAAGGTGACCTGTTGCCCCACCTTGAGAAACCGCGCTGCGCGCTCGCCCAGTGAACGCTCCATCAGTTGTTCAGCTGTGTGCATCGCCTGGTATCCAAACCAGGCATGCTGTTTCATCACCTCGAACTCTTCCGGCGTTAAGGGCCCCGGCTTTTGCAGAATGGCATCGGGAATCGCCACCTTGCCGATATCGTGCAGCGCCGCGGTCTTGTAGAGCAGTTCGATGGTGTCTGAATCCAGCTCTTCGCTAAACCTGGGGTGGTGACGCAGATGCTCGGCCAGCGCTTTGACATAGTGCTGGGTTCGCAGAATGTGGTTACCGGTGGAGTGATCGCGGACTCGCGCTACCGAGGCCAGGCAGAGAATCGCCGCATCCTGAACCACCGAGAGCTCAGTCATTACATGCGCCATGGCATCGCTCTGCTCGTCATAACGCTGCTGCAACTCACTCAATTTGAAATGACTGCGCAGTTTAGCTTCGACAACCGGCGCCAGAAACGGCGCGGCAAGATAGTCGTCACAGCCCAGTTCCAGCGCCGATAAGCGGGCCTCGGGAGTCGCCTGACGATTCAGCATCAGTACCGGTAATGAGCGCTCCTTGGCCTCACTGACAACGGCGCGGCAGTTGAGCTCGCCGAGATATCCAGCGGCGGCGTCATCGAGCAATACCGCGTCAAAACCTCCGCTTTTCAGCCGCATCTGCACCTCTTCGGGAAGTGTCAGTACCTCCAGGGCATATGCGGGGTCTAGAACCTTGATGAAGCCTTCGAGGATAGCCTCATCTGCGGAGAGGTAGATCAGTTTTGCCATCAGCATTCCTTGATCCGATGAACAGTCGGGCTGGGGACGTCGCAATTCATATACACCATTACAGCAATGACCGACATCTTACCACAACCCTTATAACAACCATTTAACGTCGCAGGGCTCTACCGAGCAGACTGAAATAGTCGGCGAAAGCCTGCCCTATCAGATCTCTCTCGGCGCCACGCGGATAAACACCGGCCTTGGCCTCGGGAGATTCCTTGGTGCCTTTCACCAGGAAGTGATTCTTCAGCCTTGCATCCTGAATCCAGGATTCGAAGGCACGGGCGCACACCTCTTCCGGCAAACTGAAGTAGAGATGCCCCTGGGCCCGATCCACCTTCATCGACCGCTTCACCAGGTCACTGGGAGCGCTGCCGTCAGCGTTAAGCATGATCGCGTTATAGCAGGCGAAGAGCCGCTGGTTCAGTGGATGCTCGATCTGTTCTTCATCGTGCAGCCAGGCACGAGAGCCAAACACCGAGGGGGAAAGTGCATTGAACGCCTGGCCGGCGATGTAATGATCGAAGGCATGAAACCACTCATGGGCAATACTGCCCGGGCCGGCGTTTTTAGCCAGTGCAAAGGTGTGCTGCGCCGCATCGTAATGCGCAGCGACGCCCGGACGGCCCCCGGTGCCGTAATGCAGCGCCAATGAGCCGCGCAGGGAGATAACAACCTCCGGCACCTGAAGAATCTGCATCAGATCGCAGAGCGCTGCATGAAACTGGGGCGCCACACTCGCCTGCTCCGCCTTGGTTACCCAGCGGCCGATCCGGATACTGCGGAAATCGAACTGGCGCCGGATCGCGGCAAAGTCGGAATTTTCCAGCTCGGCGTAGATCGGGCCGTTGCGGTAAAACTGCCTTTCGCGGATAGAACTCATCGATTAACCCAGCGCCGTATCCAGGATCATCATCAGCCCAAAGCCGGCCATCAGGCCGATGGTCGCCGGCGTTTGGTGACCATTACGATGAGTTTCGGGAATAACCTCGTGGGACACGACAAACAGCATCGCCCCTGCCGCCAGCCCCAACCCGACCGGGTAAGCGATAGGCACGCCGCTGGCCACACCTATGCCAAGGAAAGATCCCAGCAGCTCCATTAACCCGGTGGCGCCGGCCAACAGCACCGCGGTGGACGCTTTCATTCCGGCGGCGCGCAACGCCATGGCGACCGCCAGCCCTTCGGGAATATTCTGCACCGCAATGGCCGTGGTCAGCGGCAGACCAACACTCAGATCACCACCGGAAAAGCTGACGCCGATCGCCATGCCCTCGGGCAGGTTGTGCAGCGCAATCGCCAGGGTAAACAACCAGACCCGGCTCAGCCGCTGATAGTCTGGCCCATGCGCGCCCAGGTGCTCGTGCTGATGGGGCGTAAAGCGATCCAACCCCAGCATCAGGGCGACACCAAGCGCCAGCCCGAGGGACAGAATCAGCGACGAAAGGACCGGACTGCCGGTAAGCCGCTCACCTTCGGCAAGCCCTGGCAAAATCAGCGAAAAAGAAGAAGCGGCCAGCATCATGCCCGCTGCGAAACCGAGCATGGAGTCTTCCGTGCGCGCCTTGAGATTGGTTAACAGCAGTGCGCCACAGGCACCGAGCGCGGTGGAAGCAAAGCCTATAAAACCGCCAATCGCCGCCTCGCCGAAGGAAACAGACAGAACCGATGCTCCCAGCAACTGGCTCAGTAACAGCACCAGGATAGCCAGCACCGCAGTCAGCAGCGCTGCCGCCGTCCGGGGACGCCCACGGATTTCAGCCAGCCAGGCATTGATAAAACCCTGAGAGGGTGGATCGTAACTACTCATAAAATGAAGTCATAACGTCCTGTCATAAAATGCTGTCATAAAGCCCTGTCATAACGCCCTAATAGAACTCCTTGTGATCAATCGTCTGCGGTTCGGGAGCTCTCGATATCTGCCGCATCAGCTCAAGCAGGGCTCGCTCAAATACCGTTTTTCAGATCATATCGAGCACCCAGTATACCCAAGAGTCGTCCGCAGGCCTTACCCATCAATGGTGAACACTTGCCCGAATCACCGGAATGTAAAACCTCCCGACACGATGCCAGGATGCAGGCGGCTAACTTAATCCAGCGTACAGTCTTCTGAGAGCGGCCGCTGCGCGCTGCCGTCTGTTTTCGTGATATACAGCGTTACCTCACCGACCGCCAGGCCCCACTTAGACATTTGTGTCCGATTGATCAGGGTCCGGTCATCCACCAGATACATCCAGTCATCCATGGCCAGTACCCACTCTTTTCCAGACACCGGTACCCGCAGTTTGTACTGCCAGTTCAGCGCGTTGCCCTCGGCACTGCCTGCGGCCTCGCCTACCACATCGCCGGCGGTTCCGGTGTAGGCGTAGGCGCCGCTTCGATCGTCCTCAGCGAGACGCCAGCAACGAGTCTGCTCACTGCCATCGGCATAGATAAAGCGCTCATCCAGAACACCTCGCCCATTCTCATCCCAGTGACCGACAATATCGGCACTGAAACGGCGTACCACCTTGCCGGTGAAGTCCTGCACTATGCCCTTGGCTTCCAGCTGGCCGGAAAAGAACTCGCTGAGCTTGAGACGCGGCTTCTCGTTTCGATAGTCACTGAGGTTCGCCGAGCAACCTGCAATCAGTACCGCGCCAATCAGCGCAACGGATAGCCGGGTCAATCTGATCTTGGGTATCACCTTCTCTTACTCCTTTCCTTTAAGCCGCCGGGTCAGCTCCGGATACTCGCTATCAGGGGCCAGCCAGATATCCAGAAACGCACGATTGAAGTCGGAGTCATCCAGCTCACCCAGGTATTTGCCATTGAAATAGAACGCACCAGCGCCGTCCGCTCGCAGGTAGAACGCCAGTTGGTCGCCATCATCGACGCTGGGCAGCAGGTCGTTTAATTCACCGGGTACCGCAGCCCTCTCGAAGCGCCCCTCCAGCTGATTGAGCGTCTCGTCGACAAGCTCGCGACTAGAGATAGCGCGATGGTAGGTCAGCTCAAGCAGTAGCGGTGCCTCACCCGGTCGATAGGACCCATCGGCGCTGAAAAGCCGGGCGTCGTAGATATCCAGCCAGAGCAGACTGAAACGCGCCTGCCCCACCTGCTCCAGCCCCTGCGGATAACGGCTTTGCGCCGTCGACGTCAGCGATACGCAGAGCAGTGCAACCAGCAGATAAACGCTGAGAAAAGGTTTAACGCGACATGCAGACATGATGCACCTCGATACGATCTTTCAGCAGGATCAGCAGCGGAAACAGCAACGCCCAGACCAGTGTCAGTAGAGCGACAGAGGACAGCACGCCTGGACCAAAGGAAACCGCGCCAAGCTCAGACGCCGCCAGGTAAGTGCTGCTACCGCCAGGCCCACCGATCAAGGCGGCAAGACGGTAACGACCGGAAAACCAGTTGAGCGTCTGGTTCAGCGTCGCCGCAAAGGCAAACCAGAGCACCAGCAGCCAGAGAGGTGGCCAGATTGGCGAGGGCAAATCAGCGGAAGAAAATCGAAAAACACCAGACAGGGTCAGCAGCGAGTCGACCGCAAAGCCAACCACGGCCACAACCAGCATCAGTTGCAGCTCTTTACGCGGCGAGAAATGCAGAAAAACGTGGATCAGCAAGAGCAGCAGCGCGACAGGCATCGCCGCGTTGCCCCAGAGCACCAGCGACCACCAGATCAGCTGAAAGCCGACCAGGTTAATCCAGAAATTAGATGAGAGACCCGATCCACCTAAATCGGAGAGCCGGGAAAGCCGCGATGCCATAATCTGCTCCAACATTGATGCTGGAGTTACGCATCCCGGTCAGGGGTGGATCAGCGCAGAGCATCACACTGGGGCGCCCTGCCCTGAGCTCGCGCCTGCTGGTAGATCGGCAGCAGCTCATTGACACGATCGCCAAGGATGGTGACGCGGCTGGTGGGCGCCGGGTGGGTCGACATAAACTCCGGCGGTGCGGAACCGCCCTCTGCCGCCATCTTGCGCCAAAGGCTGGATGCCTCACGTGGATCAAATCCGGCGTCCGCCATCAGATCCTGGCCAAGCACGTCCGCTTCACGCTCGTGAGACCGGCTGTATGGCAGGATAACGCCATACTCTGCGCCCAGCCCCATGGCGCTCATCAGCGCCTGCTGGGTGCCCGCTTCAACCCGGTTGGTCAGCAACAGGTTGGCCAGGTTGAGACCGGTAGACGTCACCTGCTGCTGGCTGAGCCGGGCATTGCTGTGCTGGGCCAGTACATGGGATATCTCATGACCGATAACCGCCGCCAACTGATCCTGGTTATCGACCATTTTGAGCATGCCGGTGTAGACGCCGATTTTACCGCCCGGCACCGCGAAGGCATTGACCGCGTCGTCCTTGAAGACACGGATCTCCCACTGTTCGGACTGCAGCCCGTAGCTGGCAGGAATCCGGTCGATCAGCGCCTCACTGACACAGCGGACATAGCGGTTTACCTTATCGCCTGAGTCGATAGGCGTTTTGGCCTTGATCTGCTCGAAAGATTGCTCGCCAATCGCATTCATCTGTGTCGGCGAATTCAGCAGCAGAGTGCTCTCACCGGTCGGTGAGGTCGCGCAGCCGGCCAGCAAGGCGCCGCCCAGCAGAGGAAAAAAGGTGGTGCGGAAAAACCGCGCTAAGGGTTTGGCGCTCAGGTTCATCAACTCAACGTCCTGGTCAGGTTTATGGTCAGATTCAACGGATTCAAAGGCAGCCAAGCCGCCCGATCTCACTGCGCCCGGCGCGACGCCAGCTCGCAGAAGAAATTCACATATTCGCTATGACCGCGGGTGAACAAAAAATTCAGTCGCAGCTCATCTTCAGGATCGGTAATTCCACTCAGCGCTGCACAAACATCGCTAGCGAGCCGGTCTATGTCGACCCCGGGGCGCACCACTTCACCACCGCTGCTATCGATAAACACGCAGGCGTTATCGGTAGCAAAGCTTTCTCCCAGTGCCTGCACCAGGGTCAGGAAACCGCGGTCGCTGCCGCCGCGCTGATAACCGCTCTCGGCACGCCTGTGCGAGGTGACCGTATCGCCGACAGCGACGATACGCGGCATCTCGGCCGGGTCAAAGTGGCTCTGCGCCAACGCCAGCAGCTGATCGATATCCGCCGGCGCCTCACGGGCATTAAAGTGCTCTCCAAGGGGATACTCGCCGGTGCGGCGGTAATAATAGTGGTTCAGCAGCACGAGTACACCCACCTCTTTTACCGCCCCCTGCAGCATGAACTGAAAATCGGTGGTACCGGCATCGGAACCATCACTGATGCGCGGCTGTTCGTGACCGTCAACCCGACCGAGATTGGGTGCATAGTGGATGAAGAAGGAATCTTCGAGACCGGCGGTTACAGCCTTCTGCAACAACCCTTCACTGAAATGGACAGCAAGCCTCTGAATCCGCGTATACAGCTCCGGTCGCTGACGAAAATGGTGGTAGAGCACGTTGATATTCAGCGTTGGCGAGACGCGGTTATCGAGCACGCAGGCCTCTACCAGTGCAGAGAGCGTCTCACCACTGAGAGAAAACGGCGCTCGTCCGAGGCTTTCAGCGAGAAACTCCCGTCCCCATTGCGGCACCTGCGCCAGAAACCCGAGCTCTGCATCACTAACACCGGGGTGGCTCACGCGCCCCGATGAACCCTGCAGCTGCACACCGCCGCCGGCGAGGCCTGGCAGATACAACCCACGTTCAAACGCCTCTTCCGGCGCATCGAAGGCGCGCTCGACGATATCGTTCACACCTCGCGAGCCGATATGCTCACCATTGGTCAGCACGAAAAAATGCCCATCCATCAGCTTGCCCGCCTCAACGTAACGGCGCTCAATCTGACGTGTCAGAGGATCACTGACCAGCCCCATACAGACGCCATCCAGATCCTGGATGATGAGCAGGTTTTCACAATCAGACAGGGTATCGAGCAGCGTGGCGTGATCGAGCGAGTAGCGGGCTTCATGCAGTGATATGGGCATCGTCCAAGGTGACCTTTCCTGACCTAGGGAGACCCAACATGGTTGCGGCTCTGCGCCGATCAGTCAACCGAGCACCTGAACACCAAGTTCCACTCAGAGATACAAAGCACGCTGACGAGCCTCACGCTCAAGGTCGGGATCGTCAACAAACCCTGCCGCCTCGATCCGCTGCAGGTAGCTTTGCGGCAGACCCAGTTCTTTTGCGCCCACCAACACATGCTGGAGGTACCAGCCGTACGGCAGCAAACGGGGGTCGATCAACGTGGCGTAGTAGGTAAAAGCGGTATATTCACGACCGAGCACATCCACCACGTTGACAGACTTTTTATCGTAGCCCCGTCCCAGCCCCTCAACCCTGTCCAGCTCACGTTCCGACGCCGTACCCAGCTCGTAGATCGCGCCCAGCACCCGATCGTCGCGATTACCGGTATAGAAACTGTCACACTTGGCTGAGCCATCGGGGCTTATCTTGTGAAAGCGCAGGTCGTGCTCGAGCAGCGCACAGGTAGCGATTCGCTGTGCATCCGGCGCACGCTCCCTCAGCCTCAGTAACGACATATTGGAACCATAGGCAAAGTAGATCATCCGCCCTCCCCGGGCATCACCACCCATTCGGGTTCTTCGAACTCGCCCAGGGTTTCGATCTCTACAAACGGGGCGGCGCTGAGAATAATCTCTTTGACCTGCTGACTCGGCTTTGCCTCCATCGCATCACGCTCCGCCTTGCTATTCCAGTGGGCGATGGCGATCAACCTATCCGGATCGCCAATCTTGCGATGCAGCTCAGTTCCCAGTGCCCCCGGGGCCCGCTGAATCAACTGACTGGCCCGTACCCAGGCATCTGCATACTGCTCAGCGGAATAGCCCGGTTTGATTCTGACCTGGAAGATATATTTCACCTGTTTTCCTCCTTAACTCCCTGTCATTAACGCCCTGTCATTGCCGCTTTTAGCGGCGCTCGTTCTGGCACTGCTACTGACTCCTCAGCTTGTCATCTCTATAGCTGAGTATAGCGATCTGCAACCTGCGGTCTGCGTGTTAGACTCGCCAATCCAAACCCGGTATGGAGGTACGATGAAGTTCAACGCGGTGTTATTCGACCATGACGGCACCCTGGTCGATTCTGAAGCGATCCACATGCAGCTCTGGCGTGAAGTGATGGCGCCCTATGGTGTGATGATCAGCGATGAGGATTACTGGGAAAAGATGCTGGGTGTGCCGATGGAGCAGAGTGCGGCAGAGCTGATCGAGCGCTATCGCCTGGATACCAGCGTAGAAAACATCTCGGCCGCCAAAAACAGCGCCAACAGAGAGTTCCTCAGCAGCAACTGTTTTCCGCAGATAGCCGGCGCCTCCGACACCCTTAACTCTCTGGCTCAGCGTACCCGGCTCGCCCTGGTGAGCGGCTCCCAGCGCGATTGCGTTGAAGCGTCTATTCGCGGCCATGGCTGGAGCTCTATTTTTGAGCAGGTGGTCAGCGGCGACGATGTGGAACGCAACAAGCCACACCCGGACAGCTACCTCAAAGCACTGGACCTGATGGGACAGTCTGCAGAGAACAGTGTCGCCGTAGAGGATACGGAAACCGGAATTATCGCCGCACGCGCCGCCGGCCTCGAAGTCATCGCAATTCGCAGCCCGCTATCGGACAGCCACGATTTTTCTGCCGCGACAGCAGTCGTGGACAGCCTGAACGAGGCGCATCAGTGGCTATTGGCAAGGCTGGCATAAACGCCTGAATAGATGATTGGGCGTGAGCCAACTGTTGCTGACCCACGCCCAGATGCGGCCCGTAACGCGGCCTGCTCAGTAACTGCGCGGCAGGTATTCCAGCGCTGCTTTCGGCGGACGCGAAAGCCCCGCAACAACCTGGCTGGTCGCCGCCTCCAGCACCTGATCGTAGGTTGCGAGAATCTCCGGGCGCGCGGGTACAAACTGCGCCATGGCGGCGATATCGCAGAACTGCAGCCAGTTCGCATCCACGTAGTGCTGCAGTGTCTGGCGATGCACACCATCCTTGAGAGTGACCTTCTCAGGCCTTAGCCCGACTACAGGCAAGGCTCGGTTTTGCGCTACTGCCTCGGTCAGCATACTGAGACTGTCGGCGGTGACGAATATGCGCTCCGCCCCCTTAAGATAAGCGCCAAGACCAGCTCTCGATTCCTGATAATCGATAACATCATGGCAATAAGCGCGCAGCTCAGCATCGGATAACAGGGCGGTCCCCGCTGCAGGGGTGCGACGCGAGTTGCTAACCAACCAGCGGATATCGTACTTTTCGGCCAGATCGATCATTGCCGCTTTCAGCCGCTGCCAGTCCTGATCCTGGTAACAGAACCCCGACCCCTCTCCACCTATCAGCAGTAACCAAAGCGGGCGTGAAGCACTCCTGAGATAGTCGGCTCTGCGAACATCATCTGCACTCTTTCCCTGACCTGCACAGCTGAAAGGAACACGAGTGGCCACCTGATTCGGCAAACCTTCATCCCTGGCGGTCACGAGCACGGAAAACAACCTGGCCGGGATTCCATACCGATTACCGATAAGAATATTGTCACAGTGATACAGCGACGCCAGCGCGACATTCAGCGGAACGATTTTTCCGCCAAAGGATAGAATCTGTTGCGGCATTCCCTGAGGCAGCTCACAGCGATAGAAGCTAAGAAGCAGGCGCGGTGAGATCATTCCCAGACGACAGAGCCACACCGCCAACAGCCGCAATAGTCCGGACCGGGGATAGGCTTTGATCGTCCTCACCTCTGCTCCGGTTCGATTAGCCAGCCGTTGCGCCAACCCCTGAGACTGGCTCAGGTGACCCGCCTTGCCATCGTAAAGTACCCAGATTTGCGCGTTAGTCATCGACTTACCTCCTAAGTTGAAGGCAAGGCTAGACAAGAAACATTAGAGTTAACTTAAGGGAGGGTGACAGTTTGACTACAGCTAAAATCCACACGAGACAAAGCGACGGCCGTCATCGATATCAAACGATCAGGTATTTAATCTTAGGAGGAATTGGTGGAGCCTAGCGGGATCGAACCGCTGACCTCAACACTGCCAGTGTTGCAAGGACAAAAAATTAAGCGCCTGATCAGACTGAGGATTTCAGGTGTTCGGCTGTCGTCATTTTGTCTACATGTGTCAGCAACCGACGTGTGAGGATTTGTCACAGATAGCGCTACACCAGGCTGCCACTCCAGACACAAGAAAGGGCGCCAGCGGCGCCCACCCCTTCAGAGTCCTGACGCTTCGATTTCTTGAACAATTCCGTTGAACTGGCGATAGATACTGTCGAGCGCGAACACCAGCTCTTCGGTCGAAGCAGACTTTATCAAATCCTCATTCGACAGCGCGCTGGCATGTATCTGACCGGTGACGGCTAAGCGGCGGATTTCATCGAACGCTATCCCTGCGGTGACAGCCTTCTGACGATCTCGAATCCTCTGTGTTAGACTACCCATCGGGCAACCCCTCCTGCTATGTAACTGGCTATGTGATTGGTTGTTCATGAGCGCTGGGGGGCGGAATCCCCCAGCTGCTCCCCCTTCCTTTTGTCGTCACATCCGAACTGCTGTATATAACCGACAAAGCCAATCATAGAGCGACATTTTAAAATCGCAACAACTTTTTGCGAAAAATTATATTTTGCAGGATTTTTGTCACCGTTAGAAAAATCTAAAAAGCGTTAGAGCCCAGCAGTAATCAATAGATGGCATGTTGTAGAATGCCCAACATACCTCCCTACACTGTAGATTGTCCTGTCGACACAAACTACAGTCAGTTATTACTTACGTAAGTCTTTGTCCTGACAGTACAGTTTTACACATAGATAGCTCACAGATAGCGTTTCCTTTAACGATTTAACGATTTAACGATTTAACGATTTAACTCATTACATAATTAACGAATTAACGTGGCCACGACTTAGCTTACATTTGGTGTAATCAAATAAACGCTTTGTGTGTATCTTACTGCTGCTGGCTATCTATTAATAAGTGTAGAATTAATACTGCCTAATAACTATTTAATAACACTATTTAATATTAAGTCAGTGGTTATCTACTTAATAAAGGATCATATTGTATTGAGTTAACGTACCAGCTTCCTGGATTATCTCCCCTCCTCGTACGTAAACCTTGCCGCCTACGGTACCGGTACCTCGCACTGCCAGCATATCGCCAGACAGTAGCTCTACTGTGCTGGTAGTACCGTCAGTGCTGCTTACTGTAGCCACTAGCGTTACGTCTTCCGGTATCAGGCTTTTGAACTGGGTCCAGATGTTAGGCATTGGTCACACTCCTTTCCGCTGTCAGCGTCTGCCGGACTATCAGCTCATCTTCACTGCTCTGTGCGCTGATACTGGTGCCAGTAATCTGGACTGGGTAGGTTTCGGCGGTGTCCTGCAGCTCTACCAGGTAGCCAGGCAGTATCAGGCCGGGGGCCTCGCCTTGCTGGGTGAGCCAGGTGGTTAGATTCATGGTTTCCCAGACGCCACCTTTGCCGATTTCTACGCGGCCGCGTTCATAGCCGGCGTTTTGGTGAGTAATCAGGTTATCCGTGATCTGGGGCGCCAGCACATCGCCAGCGGTACCGTCGCGGGTGACGGTGACAATTACCCCGCCATTGATGCCACCGGCAACGATAGCGCGGTTGTAAGCCGGGCGGCTGGTGTTGTCACTACTGATCTGCTGAACCAGGTCAGCGGGTAAGATCGCATCGAGCTGGGTACCAGCATTGCTCCAAAGATGCGGGCTTACGGGGTGGCGCGATTTGACGATCAGTGTTTTGCTAGCCGGGTCGCTCATGACGAATGCGCCAATACTTTCGGCAAGGCGTTTGATTGCGCCGATCGGGGTCAGTGTCTCGTAGCTGTAGGCACCAGCCGGAATAAGCCAGTCCTGTGCCTGCCAGTCCAACGTCCATCCTGTGTTCTGCAGCTCCAATTCAGCCAGCTGGCTGGCTGTGTAAGGTGCAGTGATCAACTTGCTGCGGGCCGGGGCATGAGGATCTGACAGCCAGCCAGATAGGCTCACACCTCGGATCGTAACGGTTTCGCCGTTGGCAAAGTCTCGCGTCGGTGCGCAGCCCCGTACCATGCCAGTGAACGTATGCCCATTGATCTCGCAGGCAATCTCTCTAGGGCCATTGCTGTCCGCCTTGAGCAGTGCCTTCTGTGAAGGGTCGGCTAGTGTTGCGTTGAAGCGCCAGCCCCAGGAGTCGGTATCGGTGGACCAGGTGACGTTGGTGGCCTCGATCTCGGTGCCGTCCGGGGTGCGGTAGAGTGTGATGCTCGGCATAAATATATAGACCTCTCTGATCGTGGGCTGAACGGGCCGATCTGCAGTTTCACCTGGCTCTGCGTTCCATCCCGGCTCTGCAATGTAATCTGGCAGCGGTCGGGTCCAGCTTCCGGCGCCCCATGGCACGGTTCGGCTTGTATCTGCGGTCGGTGATATTTCATGAGGGATGGCGACGCCTGGATCTGCCGGCCTAATCCCAACGGTGCGCTCTGGCTCTACCACTTCGACAATCTCACCGAAGTTGATTGCCCCAGCGTCTGGCGGGATGTAGTTCGGGTAACCTGCAGGCGTGAAATTGACAGCGTTCCAGAGCGGCGGCGTGTAGGTGATATCCTCGCCGCCTTCATCGGCTACAACTTCCGGGTCGAAAAATAAAGCGGTGCTGAACCAGCGGTAATGGCTTCCGCGATCCACTGCCGGCGGAATGAGCCAGGCCGGCAGCTGGTACCGATCGATATGGTCTTCAAAATCTGCCCACGGCAGGCCCTTGTTGATATCGGTGGGCAGCGGGTAGTTTTCGGGCAGCTCGGTGTCGCTGTCTGCCCAGGTATCAAAATCGCCCCATGGCTGCCCCTGTTCCCGTTCAACGACCGGCATCATGTTGATGGGGACGGCCGTTCCGGCATCGCGGTGCTCGCCCTCTGCCCACGCGCTGCCGGTCATCGTGTCTATCTTGTCCGATGCGGTGAAGCTGGCGTTAAGCTCTGCCTCTGGCTGTGTGGCCTTCGACCAGGGCAGGGTTTTGATATCGGCAGATAGTGCGGCCGTCGGTACCGGGTCGCCCCAGGCGGCGCTAAAGCTGACGGTTTCGGCCTGGTTGATGTTTATGGTCGCATCGATCGGGACGATAAACGTCAGCTGCAGGCTAACGGCTTCAGCGGGCTCGCTGACGGCCATTGAGGCGGTTGCCGGTGCGTCTGCCGTGATCTGGAACAGCACCGTTTCTGCCGGCTCTGTTACGGCCAGGGCAATGCCGATTTCTGGGAGGCTTGAAACCCCACCAAAGCGGACGTCATCCCACTGCGGCGGGGTGTAGCCATCCTCAAACGCGAAGTTGATAGCGCCCGCGTCGGGCGGTGCGTAGTCAAACGCTACCTCGGCCGCATTCCAGACCGGCGGCGTGTATCCGTCGCTAAAGCTGAAATCCAGCGCGGCCGGGTCTGGCGGGTAGTAGTGCTCGGCCATGCCGTTACTCGATCGTCAGCGAATCGGGGCGCAAAGGTCCACCCTGGACAAGTTCCAGGGTGTTCAGCTCAACAAAGGCGCCGCTGCCGGTCAGGTCGCAGTCGCCCTGGTAGATCCAGGTTCCGGCGCCGTTCTCCAGTCTGGCCCAGGCGGCAGTTCCGCCGGCGGTCACAAATTGAGTGACGGTTGCGACCAGCGTCAGCCTGCCATCTGCATCTACGGTACCGGCCGGCTGATCCAGTGCCAGAGTGCCGAGCAGTGCCGGGATCTCGCCCATGTCCTGCCAGGTGATGTCGTTATCTGTAACGGTTTCGCCGGTGGTCGGCCAGGTGGGCCCGGTACCGGCGCTGGTGCCGTCGTTTTCGGCGCGGTAGTAATGCAGGCCAGCGGTCACGTAGTCGCCGGTGGTGTAAGCGGTACTGACCGCGTGGGCTGGAATGGCATCGATCGCTCGGCCTTCGTCCGGCTGTCCGCCGGAGTAAAACAGCAAGGCGGCCGGGTTGGCGTCTGCGTCCATCAATCCGAGGCGGGCTTGCGCTACCACCACTTTTAATTCAGTGCTGCGGTAGAGCATTTAAACCTCCGGCGGCGGCGCTATCGGTCCGTGGACTTGGGGTTGGTAGCCGTTGTCGTAGATCGCCATGACGTAGGCGTTCCAGCGGCGCGGAAGCCTGAATGAATAGGTGCCATCGACCGGGGAGCTGGTTGTTTCCCACACCTTTGAGCCTGTATCGGCGTGGTAGGCTCTTAGCGTAGCCTGTACTGGCGTTCCGTCAGTGAGCGCTGTGACGCCAACCATGTCATAAGTTGGTTCTGTGTCCACGTCGGTTAAAGCTGCGGCTCCTGATACTTGTCCATAGGTATCACTACCAAAGGCTGTAACCGTACCATCGGTATGTAGGGCTAGTGAGTGTGCCCCTCCTCCAGCCACCTGCACCACCCCCGTCAATGCGTTTGCGATATTTGTAAGGGCTGCTGACAGACCTATGGCTGTTACCGTTCCGTCAGAATGCAAAGCCAGAAGGTGGTAATAACCGCACGAAATCTGGACCACATCCGTTAATCCGCCGGCACCTGTTACCTGCCCGGTATTATCCTGACCAAATGCCGTAACCGTTCCGTCTGAGTGGAGCGCTGCCGTAAATCCATAGCCGCATTCAATCTGCACCACATCTGTCAATGCGGCAGCGCCAGAAACTTTACTGTACTGGTCATACCCAAAACCAGTAACGGTTCCGTCTGAATGCAAAGCCATTGAGTGGTTCCAAAAGCCCCCCGCAACCTGCACAACATCAGTTAGCGCTGCTGCGCCTGATACTTGGCCGAGGTTATCAGAACCAAAGGCGGTAACGGTTCCATCAGAATGCAATGCAAGTGAATGATCGCCACCACCAGCAATCTGCACCACGTCGGTTAATGACGCGGCTGGGGATACTTGCCCTGATGCGTTATAGCCAAATGCGGTCATTGTTCCGTCAGCGTACAAAGCAAGCGTATGGTAGTTGCCACATGACACTTGGATTACGTTTGACAGCGTTGCCGCTCCAGTCGTCTGGCCATAGTTATTCTGCCCAAAGGCTGTGGCCGTACCATCGGTATGTAGAGCTATTGAGTGGTTTCCCCCTCCAGATATGGACCCTATGTGCTTATCATCGTAATAACTCATCCCGCATCCCCCCTGATCTGCAGCTTAAAGCTGTCATCCTCGGTTGTTGGTGTGCCGCTGACCGTGGTTCGCGCTATCCAGATCGGCGCGTGGGCGGCGTCGGTGTTGAAGCGCATCACGTAGTTGGTTGCCCATCCAGAGCCCCATCCGGCCGCCAGGATTGTGAAATACGGCGCCCCTGTCACCGGGTTAACCGGAGCGCAGTCGGTGCCGGTGTTGCCGGTGGCGATCTGGCCGCTGGTTTCACCAACTACATTGAAGGTGGTCGATCCGGTGAAGATGATCGCCCAGCGCTCGCGGATCGCGTTCTGGTTGTCCACCTGGATCGGGTAGAGCAGGTCGTTGTATTGGGCGGTTGTGGTGCTGCCGATCCGCGCATCGGACCATGTACCCGTCCAGGTTGCCTGACTAAACATGTGGTGCACTCGGCTGCCTAGGTCGCCAAAAATCAGCGCAGAGCTGATCCAGGTATCCGCCGGCTCGTAGGCGCGGCCGATCGCGCCAACCAGACTCAACTGGCCGTTGATCTGGGCCTCATTGACCAGGGCCATGTCCTCGATGCGGTACCGAGCCACCAGCGGTTGCGTGTAACCGGAAAGATCCAGCGGATCTGCCATGGTGACAGCGCCTGTTTCGCGGTTGACGGTATAGAGTGCGCCGTCTACCAGCGCCCCGGTCTGGTCCTCCAGGACGCAGCTCGCTAACTTGTCGAAGGCCAGTGTTTCGGTATCGTTGGCGGCCAGCGGGTTGCTCAGGGTTTCGGTTTTCGTGCTGTGTATGACGACGACCATGCCAGACCTAATGATCGGCACACGGCCGTCAATGGGCAGGCGCACTGGATCGAGCCCAAGGATCGAGGCGTCGAGCGGCATGTTGCTGTAAACAACGGCGTTGAACTTCATAGTGCCGGGATCCACCGGCGCCGGTACCCAGATGGTGCCGTCTTCCTCGATATCGTTTGCGTCGTACCAAAGCTGGGATTTCTGCGCGGCGGTCAGTGCACTATCGAGCACGAATTGCCCGAATCGAACATCGACAACGCCAGTTTCGTAGTCGATGGATCCGCTCATATCGGCGTTGCTGATCACGCCCTGTCCGTCCGGTGTTCCGGTAACGACCACGCCATCGATGCGGGTGGCGCGAAGGTAGAAGCTGGCAGGCCTCAGCGGTGCGCCTGGCGTGCGGAAATAAAGATCGTAGGCCAACCATGCGCCCATCTTGGTCAGCAGCGTTTTGATGGTGATGGCGTTACTTCCGCCGCCCTGGTAGCTGTCGAACTGGGCCACGCCTGTGGCGTAGTTGATTGATCCCATGGCCGTGGCGGCCCCGGTCTGGCGATTCCATCCAGCATAAAGGGTGCCTTCGCGGTCGATGATCGTCAGGCCGTTCCACACAAACTCCAGGCTGCCAGGCACGATCTGCCGAGTGGTGCTCGGTGTCAGGTTCACAGAGATATTCGGGATGGCAGCGCTTTCGCTCTGCGCAGTTGGTGTGACTGAATCCTGGGTGTAGCGGACGGCGATGCTGCCGTTCAGGGTGAAGGTTCGCGGCAGGTCGCGCTCATCATAGCCGCCCTCTGGATACACCCAGCCAGCGCGTTCGATGTACTCGATCCAGGTCACTGGCATGGTCACTGCGCCGGTGGCGTAGTTGATGGTGCCGCCGTTGCTTAATGTGCCGTTGCCGTTATCAGTGACGCGAGCGCTGCTGCTGCCCGTGTCATCCGCGCGGGTTCCCGCTATGCCTTCCAGCGCCGTTGTGTCGGTGGTGTAGGTGGTATCGAACTCTGCCACAAACGTGCCTACCTTGATCGGCGCGTTGGCGACGGTAAACGAGGCGTCATTGCCGCTGATGGAGTGGCTGACGGTTTCCTGCTCAGAGCCGCCGGTGTCGTAGCTGATCTGCAGGATGGCTCCGGAATCCGGCACTACTGAAGGCTGCAGGCCAACCTCGCCAATGCCATAAATGACGCGCCCGGTGCCGTCGCCCTGCAGGTTTCCTGCGCCGTCATCGGTGATGGTTTTTGTGGTGCCATCCACGTCATAGGTCAGCGTCAGCGAATTGGGCAGGATCTCTCCCTGGGCGACCGTAAACACAAGGTACGGCATTTCGCTGTCTGGGTCGGTGGTGCGGATCTCGTAATGTACCGGGGTGGTCCAGCTATAGATTACCCGGCTCGGCACATCGGGCAATCCGCCCAAGGTGGCCACCACTGATCCTGTGGCGTAGTTGATGGTGCCGGTGCCGCCGTATTCATCCACAAGGACGCCCTGTCCGCCGTCCTGCATGCGGTACCATTCGCCGTCGACCATGTAGTCCACAAACAGGGTTCCCGGTGCCGGAATCGGGCTCAGGGTTTTTACATAGTTGTAACCGCGATTTGCCAGCTCAATCAGCGTGCTGCCGGTCAGCGCCGTATCGTAGATCGCCACGGCCGGCGTGGCTGTAAAGGTGCGGGTTCCGGTGATGCTCAGGCCAGTAATCAGGCCGGTTTCGTAGTCGATCAGGCCGCGCTGGGTGCCGCCGGAGTCGCGCATAACGCCGGCGCCGTCATCGGTGTAGTCTCCAAAAGTGGTGCTGCCGCGCACCACCGGGCGGCCAAAACTTGCGGAGCTGTTGGCGATGGTCACGCTGACGGAATAAGCAGGCCCGGCCGCGACAATGTTGGCACGATCCACGCCGGCTTGAACGTCTACAACCGGGCTCTCTACTGTTGCGCTGGGGACCAGCTGGCCATAGATGGTTTCGGCCTTCACTGTCATGTCACCGGGGGCGATCGCCTCTTGCAGCTTAACAATGCCGTAATAGCGCGATGCATCGGCCACCTGGGTGGAGCGCAGCAGCGTCGGGCTGCCGTGGGCGCTGTAGCGTGATGCGGTTTGTGGACCTGGGAAGGTGTAAAGCAGCGGTGTGCCGATCTCCAGGGTATAAACGCGGCGGGTGAAGACGCCGGCGTTGTCCTCAAACTCCTGCTCGCCGTGCTCGATGCTATCGATGCGGACATACTGCTCGTTTCCGGTAAGATCGCCGCTACTGTCTTCTTCGCGCAGCAGGTAAACCTGCCCCACTTCAGGCAGTTTCGCGTCCAGGCGGCTGTACAGGCGCAGCATGCGCTGGCCTTCCAGCTGATCCCCCAGCAGCACGTAGGGCGACTCGGGGCCGCGCACCACGTAGCTCTCGATGCGGTCCTGCGCCTGGGTGCGCTCGTCGGTGTAGCTGCCAGTGGTGAACATGACGACCGAAACCCTGGGGTCATCCGGTGCGTCGGTCAGGATCGCGTGGCTGCCGTAGTACATGTCCTGGTTGGCTGTGCGGACGGCTGCAAATGCCTTGCGCAGGTTCACACGGCCGTATGTGCGATCGAGGCGACTGATATCGGGGAATAGGTTGTTCACCACTCCGTCCTCGATAACAACGGCACTCATCATGCCGCCGCCGTCCTCGGTGTCTGCCAGGCGCTCGGAGGCCATCAGTTTTATGTCGGTGTCTAGGATTGCCATTTCAGTCGCCTATTCCGAGTTTTTGTTTAACGCCGAACCAAACAAGGGTTCCTATCCCGACCAAGCCGGCCCATGCCCCGCCACTTGCCAGCTTTTCCAGCACCGCGGCGCGCACTCGTTGGCGCTGCTCTGATTCGCGGATCAGGGTCTGGATGAAGTCGTGGTGTTCCTTGTGCTCTGCATCCGGCATGGCGTTCATGCGATGCGTCAATTCGTTCAGGCACTTCCTTAGATCTTCCTGAACCAATCGCCCTCTAGTCCGCTCATCTTCAGCGCCTTGCACGATCTGCTGCAGGGCTTCTACCTTTCCCGTCAGATCGATGATGTGATCAATCGGCGATTTCTCGGGCATCAAGCCACCTCCATGAGCCGCAGCGTGAAGTAATACTTGTGGTTTGGTCCTGGATTCATGATCCGAGTGACCTGGTTCGCATCGATGGGCGGCCCGTTTTCACGATTCCAGATCACGGTGTGATCGGTGCCGTGATAACTCAGCGTCATCTCTAAACCGGGGGTTTCTGTCAGGGCGAATAGCGCGGTGATCGTTGAGCGAGGTACCCAGCAGGCATTGGCACCGCCAAACAGCGTCATTGGACGGCCGCCCACCTTGATGGCTTCATCGATCATCAACTTCCCGGTCAATGAGCGATCGGTGGCCTGGCGAACCGGGTTCCAATCGAACTCGTCCTGCCATTCCAGATCTTTGGGGAGTGGTATGCCTTCCAGGCTGATGGTCATAGGGCGCCTATAGTCTTGGTACAGTCTTGCTATAGGTGCCCGTTTTACAGCGGGGTTCTAGTGTTGTCTGTTAGCGCGAAACACTGGCCAGGCCTTCAAGTTCATCCAACAGACTAGAGGCGACTGATGGCTCGAAACGCCCCGGATACTGCCGACCACTGATATCGAATTTAACCACCACTTCATTGGACGCCGGAGCCTGTACCTGCTGACCCGGCTGCTGCAGTGGCCCCTGATTGCTGTTCACAAGATTGGAGGCCTGGGTCACGATACCCACTAGGTCAGCTTCCAGATCAGCAAAGCGGTTTCTCTGCGCCAGCAGGGCCTCGGCTGCTTTAACATCGCCGGCGGCAATATCTCGCTGGTACCGCGCCAGCTCATCATATTTGCCCTGCACCGCATCCGCCTGCTTGAGCGCTTGCTGCTGGGCTTGATCCCACCAGCGGTTCCAGCCGTCTATGCCTATACCGGTGTTGCTCGGAACATCGCCGGCGGCAATGTTCTGCAGCAGCAGATCAGCGGCATCTCCACGGCCTTGGGCGCGCAGCCTGTCAGCCACCTGATCGCGCATCGGCCGGTTGATGACTTCGTTGTCATCGTCGTCACTGTTGCTGCTGTTGCGATTGGCTCTCTCTTTCATCCGCTCGGCTTCATCACCCGCTTCCTTGAAGCCATCCGCCAGCTTGCCGACCTCTTCTACCAGTTTGCGGATCTCTTTTATCAGTTCGCCGATGGAACCGGTGCCGACCTTTTCGGTTTTCTCGATCTCCCGGTTCAGGTCTTCGATTTCATCAGTAGCCCCGC
Organism: Marinobacterium lutimaris; assembly: GCF_900108065.1. Taxonomy (GTDB): domain Bacteria; phylum Pseudomonadota; class Gammaproteobacteria; order Pseudomonadales; family Balneatricaceae; genus Marinobacterium_D; species Marinobacterium_D lutimaris. Next base: position 1,580,331 of record NZ_FNVQ01000001.1, read on the forward strand.
GCGCCGCCCCGCGCGTATTATCCAGTTCGGTTTTCAGCTTTTTGATCTGGGAGTCTGCGCCCTGGTAGGCGTCGGTCAGAGCCTTTCCGGACAGGGTGCCTTCACTACCCAATTCCTTGAGCGTCTGCTTAAGCAGTTCGGCATCAGCCTGAGTGCGCGTTCTTGAAAGGGCCGCATCGAACGCCTGCTGGATAACGGCGCCGCTATATTCGCCCGACCTTGCAATATCAACGAACGCCTCTGTGGCTTTCTTGCTGCCCTCAGTGACCTGGTTGGTGACCTCCTCCATATTGAGGCCGAGCGCAGAGAAAGCTTCATCGATCTCAGTCGCGGCTTCGCGGGCCTTTCCGGTGGCCAGATCAAACGCCTGCTGCAGCGCCTCACCGGTCAGGCGTCCCTCTTCGGCAGCCTTTTGAAGCACTGCTATAAGCGCTTCGACATCAGCCCGGGTGGTGGTCTGTGATAGCGCAGCGTCGAAAGCCTGTTTCAACTGATCGGAGGTGTACCGCCCAGACTCAACCAGAACCCTGAAGCTTTCTGTCGCGACACGGCCTTGCTCAGTCAGTGAACCGGTTACCGCATCAACGTCCAGCTTCAGCGCCTTCCAGGCGGCGCCGACACCTTCATTGATCTCTTTAAGCCGGGTATCTACCAGTTCCAGCGCGGCATCCATCTCATTGGAAGAAAGCACACCCTGAGCACCAAGCTGTCGAAGGCTGTCTGTCAGCTGATCTACCGCATCATTCGATTGGATTCCGTCCAGCGTTGAAGAGAAGGCCTGCAGCACCTGGTTGGAGGAGTAAACGCCGCGGTCAGCGAACGCCTGAAAGCTTGCGATGGCTTGAGTTTCAAAGTCGTTGACGCTTCCGGTTGCCTCGTTCAGCGAGTCGCTGATTTTGGACACGGCGCCAGCTTCAGATTCAGCGGCCTGCGCAGAGCGTGAAGCGGATGACTCAGCCGTGCTGGCCTTGCGCTCCAGGCTCTCAGAGAGGTAGTCCAGTTCCTGGCGCACCTCCTGAGTAACCTTTATGCGGACGGTATCGGATTGCGCTTCCTGTTCTGCCGTCCGCTTGCGCTCGGTCGCGTACTCCTTGGCGCGGCGAATCGCCTCCTCTTCCTCAACGCCTTGCGCCTTGAGCATGGCGATATGGTTGTTGAGCAGCGCGTTCTCTTCGTCCGTCAGGTCTTTAAGGATCCGCTTCTCGCCCGCGGCGCGCTGAATCGCCCGGGTCAGATCACGGTAGGCGGCATCGTTACCCTCAAGATAACCGGTGGTGTTGATGATGGTTTCAGCCGCCTGGCGCTGGGCAGCATCCATTCGGTCAAGCGCATCGCGGTTTTCGTTATAGGTATCGCGGAGGTCTTGGAACGCGCGTGATGATTCACCATTCAGTCGGTCCAGGTTGTCGTTGTAGCGCTTCACCTTACTTTCGATACGATCGAAGGCGTCTTCCTGTATCTTGCGCCACTTCTCTACGTCTTCGGTGTCGCCAAAGAACTCATTCCATGCAATACCGAGCTGAGCAAAACCACCGACCAGCAAATCCACATAGGCGGAAACCCGGTCAATTGTCATCGATAAGCCGGTGAGCAAGCCGTCAAACAAACTTACATCACCGAGAAGAGCCCCCAGCGACTTCCCTATACCATTGATAGTGCCGATGAAGTCAGCAAGCTGCAGAACCAAATCGGCGACCAACTCACCGAGCTCAGCAATACCCTCTTCGAGGTTATCAGTCCCATCATTCAGCTCATCCAGCTTGCGAGACAGGTCATCCGCGAACGCCTCACCCATGGCCGCCTGCAGCGTCCTGGCACGGTTGGCTAAACGGGTGAATCCACTTTCCAGAGAGGCTGCCTTCTTGGCCATCTCCTCGAAGTGCGCATTACCTTGGTCAAAGGCCGCGTTGGAACGATCAACTGCCGCTGTCAGCCCCTCGTGGCGCTGGGTCAGCAGGCCGAGGATACGGGCGTTCTCATCAGACTTGATGCCCAAATCAGAGAGGATTTGGTTAAGCGTAGCGCCACCATCCTGCATGCGGCCCATGCCAGCTACAAAGTCTGCAAATAGCTGAACTTTATCTTCACCAAAAGCGTTTTCGATCTCTTCAGCGGTCTTGCCGGTGATCCGCTGCAACTGCTCCATGGGAGCGCCACCGCCCTGCACCGCATCTGCAATATAACGGAAGGTACGGCCGATAACGGTACCAGTCCCCTCGGCCTGCAAGCCCATTTCCGCCATCGCAGCACTCAGGCCAAGTACCTCGGCGCTGGTCAGGTTGACGCTGGCGGTATCCGAGGCCAGGCGCTTGGCGAAGTGGACAATCTGCTCTTCAGTGGTCGCGCTGGTATTACCCAGTTCAGCGATGGCTGAAGAAACACCACGGACATTACTCTGGGCCTCGCCGGTCACGTTCAGGATCTGCGCAATCGCCTCGGCGGTCTCATCGCCGGCCAGGTCGGTAGCGGATGACAGCGCATCGATAGAGGTGGTGAACTCGCGGATATTCTCGGCTCCCTGAATACCCATACGCCCTGCGGACTCGGCTACATTGAGCAGTTCTGCCGCGGTGGTTGGCGTCACATCCCGCGACAGGCGCCGCATCTCATCGGCCAATCCGTTGATTTCGAAGCCGGCCAGTTCGGTGGTTTTCTGAAGGCCGAGCATAGCGTTTTCCTGCTCAACATAGGCGCCATATCCACCAGCCACGGCCTGCGCAGATCGTTGAGCCGACAACAGCACCGCATAAGCCTGCGCCAGCCGGCGGGTCATTTTGGCTAAGCTATCGGTGGACTTGTTGGCTCTATCGGTCACCCCTGGCGCACGCTCAATCTGGGTGACATAGGCGCTCATCTCCTGTCGCGTTTTCCGCACCTGATCTTCGGTAAGGTCAAACTTCTGGCGAAGCTCTTCGGTGGACTGCTCAAAGCGCTCTGAATCTATATTGCCCTGGCGGTAATCCTCCACCAGTTTTTTCAGGGCCAGACTGTACCGTTCTGTTGCCTTCTCTACGCGCTTGGTTTCTGCTTCCTGTTCTCGCAGAGCTTGGTTGGAACGGCGAGCAGATACCACCTGTTCCTCCATGGAGCGGCTGATATCTGCGACCTGTTTACGTGTCAGATCGGCACTGGTGCCCGCATCGCGTACCCGGCGCTGGTAGTCCTGCCAACTGATCTCGCCGCGCTCCAACTGCCCGATCTGGTCGCGAATCTCGGTGGTCAGTTTTTCGGTTTCAGCAGTAACTCTGGCCTGCTCTTCACGCTGCCGGGTGTAGGCGCGATACTGCTGCGTCAGCATGTCACCCTGCTTTCGGATCTCCTCGTTATAATCGGCCTGTGCCTTGGCCTGATCGCGCGCGGCATCCGCCTGTTCCTTGCCGCTGGATACCAGGCTGTCCTGCTTCTTACGAACTTCCTCCAGCTCCGCGGCCATGCGCTCAGATGAGCGCTGCATGAGAGACTGTTGTTCATCCACGTCTTTGATGGACAACCCCATGCTACGCAGGGAACCCGCAGTCTTATCGAACTCTTTCTGAGCCCGGTTGGTAGCGGTGCGGAAAGAGGCCATTTCGGCCCGAGCCTTAGCCAGTGAAGTGGCGGTTTTCAGGTTTTCGCCGTTGGCTTCCTTGTTGGCCTTGGCGAGCCGGTCAACCTCCTGGCGAGCCCTGGCCTGCAGTTCTGACAGGCGCTGTACTTCGGCTTCTTGCTCCCGGTAGGTTTCGGACAGGTCCAGTGCCCGCTGCATCTCGGTAAAGGCCTGCTGGGTTTCTTCAGCCTGGCCTGATAGTTCGACCAGCTCCTGGCGCACTTCTTCCGAGACGCTGGAATACTCATCCTCGCCCTGGATGATGAGTTTTACGATATCGTCATTCTTTCCGTTGCTGGCCATCTCGACTACCTGTTTTTGCGGGGCAAATAACCGTTATAAGCTGAACAAAAATGCCTGTCTGTCAGGTGCGTTCGCGCACTGAAAGCGCTAGCCTCAATACCAATCGCCCCTAGACAAGGAGGTCTTATGCGATTCATCTTCCGGCCGTTTTGCAAAATCCTTGGCCATAAGTGGAAATATCTATGCACCAATGAGTACGGGAAGGTGTTCGAGTGCCGGCGCTGCGGGAGAGTGTGGGCATCTGATACTGGCGTCATGCGCTGAGCCAATACTGAGGCAACAAAAAAGGGCCGCACTGGCGGCCCTTTCCGGTAAAGCAGGGATGCATTACGCCGCCATTTTGATGTTCGCGTACTTCGACTTTTCAGAACCGGATACGGTGTCATCACGCAGGATGGAAACCGTGAACTGAGCCGTAGCGTAGTCGTCAGAGATCAACGGCAGGCCACCGGTCGGAGACAGCTTGCAGCGGTGGAAAGTGCCCAGGTGCGGTTTACCGGAACGCACTTCGTTGAGGCCGTCGAAGTAAAACTCGTACTCTTCTCCCACTTCCAGCAGCATTTCCACGGTACGGGAGTTCAGCGCGGTATAGCTGACTTCGATATCAGCGGCGTCGGCAATATCACCTTCAAGGATCAGAATACCGCCGTTCTTCAGCTCGTAGTCGGTGCCTTCCACGTATGTGGTAGAAGCGCCGGTATTGGTCACAGTGACGGTATCGGACATATCCGGTACGTGATCGAGCTTGACCAAAGAGCCCTGAATACCAACGGTATGAGCCTCGGCAGACTGTGCACCGCCGGTTACCTCAGTGGCCTTACCTGCGGTCAAGCGCGCCACGTTGGAGGGGCTGAGGTTGGTCAGGGTAATGGTCGCAGTCATGGACTCAATAGAGTCCTGCTGATCGGCCAAGCCGCCACCGGCATTCTCATAATCCTGCATCTGCTGGGTGGCCACGGAGATCGCAATAGAGATCTCGGAAGCGTTGCCCATCGGCAGCAAACCCTCGGTACCTGAGCGCTTACGCAGGTAGCCGGTGCCCTTGCCCTTGTAGTATTCGTTCACCAGTACAGACATGGCTTACTCTCCTTTATTCAGCCACACGCTGGGCTTTCAGGATGTTGGCCTGGCCCGGTGTGCAGGTGATTTTTGCGCCCTTCTTGTATTCCTTACGGGCGAAGGTAGTGCCAGCCTCAGCCGTGACAGTCACGGTGACTTTGGCGGTATCGTTTGCGGCTTCAGTCGCCTTGGTTGTTTCTGTCACGGTCTTACTCCTTGCACAGAATGAACTCTTCCGAGATCACCAGGTAGTTTTCATCGCCCTGCTTCACTTCGGTACCATGGGTTTTGCCGAAGTAGACGGTATCGCCCACTTTGACTTCGCACTCCTTCACCGAGCCATCCGGCATAGTGAAAGATTCGTTGGCCGCTACCACTTCGCCGCGGTAGGGCTTCTCCAGCGCAGAGCCTGGCAAAACGATGCCACCAGCAGTCTTCGCTTCCTGTTCAATTACTTTCAAAACGATGTTGTCGCGGATCGGCTTAAGCATATTGTTCTGTCACCCTGAAACTGATTGCCTGGCTGAAAAATGCGTAGTCATCACCCGATTCAGGCGTATCGAAAGGACAGTCCTGAATGGTCAAATCTGAGATCTTCAGTCTCTGGTTTTCAGGGTCGAAAACAAGTGAACGGCGAACGTCTTTGAGCAGGTTAAGCAGATCGGTTACCGAGTCTTCAGAATCCTTGACGGAGACGGCGCCATCGATATGCACAGTCACCACATCAATAAGGCTTTCATTACCCGCGGTGGCGTTTTGCGGGGCGCTTGTCTTAGGACGGTAAGCAATGACCGGAAAGGCGATCGGCTCACGGTGGCGGTTCTTATTACTGAAGATAAACTCCAACCAGCCACGCTTGATGTTCGGGCTGTGGTTGTAGCCGTTGGCAGTAGAAATGGTTTCCAATCGACTCTTGATAAAATCGAGCCCTTCCAGAATATCGCTGGTCTTGTTCATGCGCCTATCGCCTTCATAAATCGTTGTTTGGCTTCGCTCATAGCCCTGGGTGCAACGCGGGCGCGGGAGTCATAGAAGTGCTGGTTCACCGATGGGCCGTAAAGCGCCTTGAAGCGCAACTGTTCCGCCGTCCGAACGCGACCGAACTGTTCCGCTCTCTCCTTGCCACCATGCTTGAAGTTGCGCGCTTCGCCCTTCTTGTACTTCACCAGGCGCTCTATGATCAGCGGCTTGCCGTTGGACTTTGCGCGAGGGATCACGAATGCGTTTCTAAGTACCCCACCACTTCTGCCACGCCGCACGCGCAGCCGGACACCCTTGCGACCCGGCATGACCTTGTAATCGAAGTTATCCGCGCGGGTTGCGCGTGAACGGGCACCTACCACCGCCTCTAGCCGCCCAGGGCTGGCCCTGCGCATTACGCGCACCTTGTTACCGATGTAATCGGATTTGATGCGGAAGTAGGCGTTCCACTCTTCGGCAGTCAAAGTAACGGTGTCTTCAGCGGCAAAGTTGACGGCATCGGCCAGCGCGGCCTCTATTTCATCTTCGCGCTTTTTCAGCTTGGACTTGATCTGTTCAAAGGCTGCAGAGTCGAACAGGTGGGCGCCGCTGCTTTGATACCTGGCCATTACCGCTCTCCGATAATGAACACCAGCTTGGCGGGGGTTTCGTCCTTAACGGCTTCCAGCAGGTAATCGATGCCGGTTTCCAGATCCTTCAGCGTGTCACCCAGCTTAGGATCGCTGTTGGCCCGGTCAAAGGTACCGGTGGCGACAATGCCGCCGAACATGCCGTCTTGGTACAGTTCTACTTTGCGGTTGATCACCACCATCACCGGGGTTTCTTCCTCGGTGGTGGCGTTGATCAGAATAGAAGCGTGACCCAGAACGTCATTAACGACGCTCTGGTTCTCATCCATGATGTCACGCAAAAGGGACATTAGACCGCCACGCCATTAAGGCGAACATCGGCCTCAGTGGTACCGGAGGCCAAAGCTTCCATAAACACACCGATTTCGGTGTTATCTGTGGCAGTGGTGGTCACGTAACCGTTGGTCGCATCCCAGTAGGCCTTGCCAAACTGGCCAGGGGTGTCGGTGGACAGCTTTGGCAGATTGAACACGCCTTCCACCGTGCCTACGCACTCATAACCTTCCGGCACCGAAAGCACCGGAATGACAACCAGTGAACCAACTACCAGGGGGATGCCCGCAGCAGCACCACCAGTCGGTGCAATAAAATCGACTGTTTCACCCTTCTGTACGAAGTTTTTCATCACTTATCTCCTGTACCTGTAAGAGGTGTCCGGCGCTTATTCAGCGCCGGTTGCCTTGGCCATACCGCGCCAGTCGATCAGACCTGCCCCGAAGTCCTTGCGAACTTTGATTTCCAGACCATCCACGTCAGTGCTGGTGTTCACTTCGGTGTACATCTCCTCTTCACCGGAGAGGTAGGCGTACTCGAAAGTGTCAGCCATCGCACTGAAGGCGTACCAGGCAGCGGGGTCGATTACAGACAGGCGCGGCTCAACGACGATTTCCATACGCTGACGCGGTGCCTGGTCTTCGATCTTCGCGGCCACGATACGCGGCAAAAGTAGGTCTTCCGCGGTGGTTTCTAGCTCTTCAGGTACCGCAATCGCGTCGTACATGATGTTCATGAACTGGCCGTCTACAGTCTTCTGCTTGCGGCCAAGAACGCGCAGGGCGGTGAGCGCAGCCTTGCTCAAAGCAGAACCGCTGGTAAGCAGGTTGCCGTGATCGGCATGGTACAGCGCCTTACCATCGGACATTTTGTGGTTAGCGGCTGCGCCTTTGATGAAGTCGTAGTTCAGGAGCAGGCCCCAAACGATATCGCTTTCGAGGCGAGCGCCAGCCGGACCAAACATCCGCGGGGTACGATCAATGGCGTTCATATCGTCATTGATCAGCATCTGGCGGGTGAAGCCGATTTTGCGGGCAAAGGTGCTGATGGCGTACTTCTCTTTCTGTTCAGAGAAGGTGCCAGCCTTGTACTCGCCGTGTTCACCCAGCGGCAGCAGGGACGGCGCATCACCAAGGCGGTACAGGTGCTTCTCGCGGAAATCGTTCACGGTGGCGCGACGACCCAGCCGCTGGAAGGTACGCGGGGTTTCGTTGTAGGCGTCCAGCAAATTCTTGTTCATTACGTTTTCAAGAATCAGCGGGAAGTCACTTGTCGAGTGCAGCGCACGCTCCGCGATCTTCTGGCGAGACATACCACGGATGCTGACGCCCTGACGCGCCAGCAGGTCGCGGGCCATTTCCATCATGGTCATGCCGGAGAATTCGCGGGCGCCATCGGTCATCTTGGCTCCACCCACGTTGGCGCGAACCATCAGATACTCTTCAGCGGAACGAACCAGCGCCTCACCGTGATCACGACGACCATCAGAGCGCAGATCCAGGTCGGTACCGTAAGACTTCAGATCGCCCGCCTGGCGGGTTTCGGCCATCTTGTCGAGCACCTGTTTGCGGAATTCATCGATCGCCACACCACGGCCAAAGGCGTCGATGGCAAAGTTATCGTCCAGGCCAGCAGCACGGGAGGCTTCCAGCATCGGGTTGAGTTGAGCCCGGGCATTGGCCGCAACCTGCTCTGTATCAACAGCGCGATTCTGCGGTTCAGCCGGAGTTTTGCGCTGCTCGGTAGCAGGCTGATCCTGCGGAGCATCTTCGCGCTTGTCGTCTACAGGTTTCGGCATCTCATCCACCTTAATTGTCAGTTTGACTTCGTGAGTTTCGGTATTCGCACGCTCGGCCTCACGGGTACCGTTCGTGGTTTCAAAGCTGACCGGGACGATGGACAGTTCCAGCGGTTCCCAGTCGACTGCTTTGCGTTTTTCGGTGCCGCCGGCTGGGCGCCCCACCTGGTATTCGTAGATCCGGTAGCCCAGCGACACATGGCGAAGAATTCCGTCAGCCACATCATTGAAAACGTCTTCATGATTGCGACTGAAACGGCAGGTGCCGACCAGCTGACCACCCTCGATACGCCACTCTTCCGTCACGCCGAGAACAGCATCAATCCCGGCGTATCGGTTATGGCTGTCCAGAACACTAAGGCCTTTATCAAGACGCTCAGCCCGAATGGCCTTGTCGCTGACTTCAAGCGACTCAAGAAAACGGGAGTCATTCCACCAGTCGTAGCGCTCCCCCTCTTCGCCGGTGGTGAACACCACTTCAACCGTCCGGTTTTCATGATCTACCGTGTCCGGCTTGAAAAACGCCTTACCCTTAAGGTTTGGCATCTGCTCTTTGCGGGTCGGCATACTCCGTCTCCCTGTTTCAATTACTGGCCATTTGTACAGCCGTTACTCGGGGGTGTCTGTTGTGGAATCGTCTTTATTTGCGCCAGCATTGCTGTCGCTATTACTGCTGGCCGAGTCGTTGTTATCCAGCTGATTACCGGCAAAGCTGAACTTGCTCGGATCGAAGTCGAACGGCAGATCACCCATGGTCGTTTTGGCTTCTTTCCAGGCCTCGATTGCATCCTCGAACTTGAGTCCGTATTTCTGGGTGAACTGCTGTGGCGTCATGGCGCCGGTGCGCACCTTGCGGATATCCACCTCAAGCTCTTCTTTCGGATTGACGGCAGATCGGGGCGGAAGCACCCATTTGCGGGTTACGTTCGGCTTACCAGATGTGACGGTGTAGATTTCATCGAACCAATCGTGAACGCGGTTCAGGCCTGGCAGCATCATGAAGTTCTGCCAGCGGTCCAGGTTGGTGTAGAACTCGCCACGCGCCAGACGGCCAGACGCCCAGGTCACCTTGCTGAAGTCGCCGGTTATCTGTTCGCGGGTAGTGCCAACACCCACGGCGATATCTTGAAGAACGTCACCATTGAAATCGGTGGTCTGGTTCAGATTCGGCGGGGTGACGGTGGTGATATCGGTGTTCTGATCGACATAAGCGATCATCCCCTTCTCGATTTCTGAGTATGGGGTGCCGTCTTCATCGCGCAGCGGGTTGGACTTATCACCCAGCCCCATATCCTTTGGCGGTTCTTTAATGATCACACCAAAGCAGGCTGCCATGTGCTGTAGAAGCAGGGTCGCGTCTCGCCATTCCTGACGCTGGTTGATCAGGTCGGCAACCGGGTGGTACCAACTAACGCCAAGGTGTTGGCCCGGGCGATCTTTCCAGTAGATATGGATAATCTCGCTGGCCGGGTAATACTTGCTCTCTTCGTAGTGCAGCCGGGTGGTCAGCCGGGTCTTCAGCCAGTATCCCTGGATGATGCCGTCGCCGTTGTACTGAATGCCGCTGACAATCTCGCCACCGCCATCGGTGAAGCCGGACTTACTTTCGTCCAGGTACTGTTGTTCCAGCGTTTGCAGGACCAGCGGAAATGCGAGGGCGTTGTTCATGACGCGACGAATAAATACGCCGCCAGACTCTACGACGGTACCGGCCCATAGGTGCTGTAACCCCCACAAGTTGTAGTGCCCTTCGTAGTCACAGGCGGTGCTGCTGGCCCATTCGTCAAAGGTGGTTTTGTACTTCTTCACCCGGCGCTCAGATCCGCCGATATAGTTGGGCTTGATGCCGTCGCCAACCATGTTGGAAGCGATCACTGCCTTGATTCGATTACCGATGGCGGTATTACGCACCAGATCCTGAGCGCCGCCGGCTAAGCCTTTGTGACCCCGCGCCGCCTCTTCAGCCGCACGCCCACCGGTGCGCTTATAACCGCCGGAGGTTCGAGTAGGCCGGGCAGCGTCGTAGTCGCGCAGCGCGGTCAGCATCATGCGGTCCCGCTGACGCTCTACCGCCTTGCTCGGCTTAACGACTTCATACCATTTATCGATCAGGTTCATTTAACCGTCCCAAAGCGTACCCGGCGAACACCCCGGGGCTTGTTGGCGTGCTCAATACCAAGTTCCGTTTCCATCAGTTCGATCGCTTCGCGCATCTGCTTCATGGACTGGTACTCAATCCAGGTATCACCCTCGCGCACACGCAGTACGCCACGGGCGTATGCCTTTTTGAGGTTGGCGAGTTGATCTGTGGTGAAGGTGGTCATTCACACACCTCTTCACGCGGATACGACACCGGGCCTGCTTCATAGGAAGAGATACACAGACCGTTTTCGTCAGTAATCGCATCAGGCAAAGGCAGAATTCCGCTGCCTTCCATCTCTTCAGCGACCTTTTGGATATAAACCGCGCAACGCTCACCGTAGTCCTCGACCGGAACTCCATCGTCATCAAGGATCTCTTCGAATTCGTCCGGGTTATCGGCGTAACGGGTGGCCCACTCGTTGAACACGGCGACCAACTGGCTTCGGGTGAGGTTCATGACTCGCTCCGGCATTGATATATGCCACCGAGTCTCCGGTGATCGGCGTCGAAAACAATTCCCTACTTGCGGAAGAATTTAGCGGGGCGCTTCTTGCGCTTAGGCGTGCTGGCGGGCTGCTCCGGTACCTGTTGGGGGGTGGTATCGGATGGTTTGTCTTGCGAGTCACCGGCTTTACCGTAACGGACTTCACGCTGCTGCCAGTCATTTTCATCCATGCGATCAAGCCCCAGCATGGCGGATCCGGCACGGGCATAGTTGCGGCAGTCAAGGAAGTGGTTATGGTCGCGGATTCGTTCCCACCGCTGAACCATGAAGCCTTTGTTGTCAGCCCGCTCGACCAATATCTCGGCAGTCAGCTGCTTGAAGTAGTCTTCATCCCACTCAGGGAAGTGGCAGTAACCGGTTGGCCACTCGCCACCGGCAGCCAGGGAATCGTCAGTGGGTCGCGCCAGCATCAGCCATTTGTACAGCTGCTCTTTCAGCACGTTGACACCCAGTGGCCACATCTTTATACCGCCATCCTTGCGCACACCATCGATCGTGATCTGCACTGGTTTAGGGTTGCCGATCATGGTGGTTAGTGATCCCTGCCCCTTGATCGCCCTTAACCGGGGTGTACCGATCTGGGCAACTGTGCTGTAAACCTCCTGGGTATCGTTCGATGAGTCGATCAGCGCCAGCTCTATCGGCATGGCGATGCCGTGCTGGTTGGTGTAGCGGGTTTCAAGAAACTTGGAGAGCTCTTCTTTCACCCGGTCTTCAGAGATATGACCCTCGATGACACCGGTATCGATAGACCAGCTACGCTTTTTACGCCCCCAGGCCACCACCTCAAAGATTAGATAGGTTTTCTGAACGTCGATACCGCAGGTGATCATGAGGCCGCCCGGCGGCACCTCGCCGATATTCCAGTGTTCACGGCGCTCATAGAGGCGCTGCCAGTCCGGCGCATCCCCTTTCTCGCGGTACACATCAGCCAAACGGGTGTTATAGAACGCCTTCAACGACTGCGAATTGTCGCCGGCATCCACGAACTCGCGCGCCAGTGCCACCACTGATATGAACGGAGACGCGAGCGCAGACGCTTTATAGCCGCGGTGGTGTGTCACCTCCGGCCGCTTCGGTACCCATTTGTGATTTGCGATTGACCAGAACCTATCACTCTCTGACCATACGTTGCCGCACTCATGACAGATGATGCGCGCCTTTTCCGGCCTCAGCTGCCCATGCTCATCTTCTGGAATATCTACGTGCTTAAACCAATCCAGCGCCTCAGAGTGCCCACAATGCCGGCAGGGCTGGTGAAATTCTCGCTGATCAGACTTCAGGTACTCCTGATGAATACGGGAGCGCCCTTCGACCGTTGGAGAGCAGGCGGTGATCTTCTTGGCCCGCCAGCCGTAGGTAGTGGCACGACCCCAAGCCACGTTGATCGGATCCCCCTCACCACCAGCGCCGCCTTCTGTCGCCCCCACGTTCAGCGGGTACTTATCGCACTCATCAAACAGCATGATTCGACAGGCGCGCATTGCCAGATCCGTTGGGTTCTGAGCCGATACAATCGAGATCTGACCGCCCGGGAACTGCTTCTGCAGGATGGTGTTACCCTGCCCCCGCCTGTTGCTGCTGAAGATATCCCTCACCGCCGGGGTCGCGGTGACCGACTTCACCAGACGCTCTTTCGACCAGGCTTCAGCCGTTTCCTTTTTCGGCGCCACATACATGATCGGCGACGGCTCCTGGTGCATATAGAACAGGGCCGCATTGATCATTAACTCGGTATTGTGAGTGGGGATCATGCCCTCGCCACACAGATATAGGTGGTCTGGCGAAGCGACAGCTATGCACTGGACAGGGACTGGATCTACCTCAGCCACATTGGTAATCCGGCGGCGTTTTGATTCGCTGACCCGGGTGTTGCCGGCGATATCTTTAAGCCTGGCTTGTTTGCGGTGCAATCGGAACAATGGTGTGTCTGAGTACGCCATAAAGGTAATGTGAAACGCATGCTTTGTTGGCTTCAGCACCGGCTTAAGCCCAAGCCCCCTAAGCAGTTCGATCACCTGGGCAGCGAAAGCGAAGCTGTTGGTGCAAAAGGCCGGGTGACCCTGTTTCGATATAGTGCCGTCTGTGTCCATCAAGCCCTGAAGCAGTGCCAGCCGCTGAGCTTTGCTAGCGCGAAGATAGCTGTCAGGTATGTGCTTGTTCTGGAGCACATCCAGTTCGCTCAACAGTTGGTGAAGTCGCTTATGCTTTCTGTCCCGGTATTGCGGGTTCTCTTTCCTTGGGTTGGAGCGAAGGCTTGCACAAGTACGGCAACGCTTTCCATCCTCAATAGGATGGCCGTAAGGGCACTCATCATCAGGCCGCACCGTTCCGACTAGCCACTCTCTGGTTCCGGTATCTGTTTCAGATTTCAGTTCAGCGGTATACCCGCAGGCCACTATCTCATCGATGATCTGCTGGTCTTTGGCGTGATTGGTAATACGCGACGAATAGCTGTGCCCATCTCCCAACCATGCGCCCAGCAAGTACGGATCAATAGGCAGTTCTGCTACCGGCAGGTCCAGCGGCGCTGTAAGCGGTATCGCGTACCGGTTTGCAGTCCGTCCGCCGCCGAGATTGCTTTTGAATGCCTGGCTTATCTCCAGCGTGTTGGTGACGCGGGTACACTGAGTCGATGACCGAGTTCTGCTGTCATCCACCTGCCACTTGTGCCCGGCATCCGCCACCACGCTAGTACCGTCAGAAAATTCGACACGAAAGCATCGATTGGCAGTCTTTATCTCCGACTTACCGAGCACCGGGTACGGCTTACCATCTGCGCCAAAAACGAGATCACCCGTGCGAAGATCACCCATTGTTAACCAGCCGGCAGGAGTTGGGATTGGCGTATCAAGCGCCAGCGCTTTCATCAACTGGATGCAACACATTACCGTCACTTCCTGAACGCTGGGATCGGTGATAGACATCATCGGTTCACGCGCAGCTTCCACGCGGTCAGTTCGCCACTTACCAGCTTCAGCAGAGTTATCAGGCAGGTAGCGGTATTCGTCCGCCCACTCAACCAGGTTGAGTTTCGGGGGCGGTTTCAGGTTGGCGCGGATGGCATCCTGCAGCCGGACCTGTATGTTGCGCCGGCAACGGAAGTGAAGCGGTTCAATCGCTGCTGTCATCATCCTCTACCGTGAAATCGGCCAGTTCTTCCAGCATCCGGTAAACCTCTTCCTCAAGGCGATTTTCGATAAAGGTGGCATCCTTATGCTCAAGCTGAGCAGCGTATTTCGGCAGCGCCATCAGACTGGCCCTGATCGTCGCCAGTGAGTGGCCGAGCTCTTCCAGAATGGCTTCAACGTCGCCGTACCGCTCCTCTTCCACGGCCAGGCTGATCTCTTCCTTTTTCATCTTCGCCAGCTCGGTGCGGCGTCGGATCTCATCTATATCCAGTTCGTCGGCATCGCTACCGCCTCGCGCTTTTTGTAGTTCGAGGTCCTTCCACCAGCGTATGCAGGCTGCAGAGTCATAACGCGGAGACTTACGGTGACCCTCATGGTCGTAGACCGGCATCCCCTTCTTGGTGAAGGTGGTTACCGACTGACGGCTGACCCCGAGGATTCGCGCCAGATCAGTTCCGTTGCAGATGGTGCCAAACCCACCATCTGAGTTACCCCCTTTGTGGTTGCTTCCGCTTTTCGCCATACCCAGACACCCGACTTTTCGACTCCCGCGACCATAGCGCCTGCCGCGGCGGTCGTCTGTCGCCGCCAAGTGCTTGATGGACTTAACAATCCTCGAAAAATCGGTGAGTGCGCGGATTCGGCGGGTCTACGGCCTCGCACGGGTGGGGTGGCCCAGATAGAACCTGCCCAGGGGCGGCCCGGCGCCTGGTGCCCGCCCTTCGCCGTTGTCGTTCGATGGATTGCGCGCGCGTTCGCGCTGGTCTGGCTGGTGCCTGGTGGCTGTCGTGGTCTGGTATGGCTGGCGCTCGATCGACTAAGCGTTGCCGCTTGAGCTGTCGCGCTGTTGCTGGTGCTGTCACCTGGTGTGATGTTGCTGAATAGTGGGCACAAAAAAGCCCAGCTCTCGGGCTGGGCTTTCTATGGTTAGCCGCACACTGCTGCTTGCGGTTCTTCTCTATCTTTATATTCTTCTGCAGCTCTGCGTCGAGCCTCGCTCGCCTTTTCTCGCAGCGCCTTCTTCTTTTCACTCTCTACAAATCGAGTAAGAACCTGTTTCATGAGCGGCTGATATCCTAGACCATTGATCTCCGCAATGGCCTTTAGGTCGTCGATCAGGCTGTTTGGCATTCTCACAGAGATTGACTTCAGCCCTACGGCTTCATCGAGAGCGCCATTATCAATCGGCGACCGCTTCGCGTGCTTCGGATCTTGGCCTAACTGACCACTATCCCAGGCTTCATCGGTACCTTTGATATTTTTCATGTCTATCCCCTAGATGGTTTTTTTGTGTGCTTATTCGTCTTCACCGAAAAACATCCGCATTTCCTTTCTACTAGGCTCATATGCGGTCTTTAAGTACACATTTTGATCATCACAGACCACAAAAACGACCTTTAGTCGCCTTCCATGATCCGTTTCAGCAATTAGCCAGTGTGTAGGAGGATCTGTTCTATTTTCCTCTCTATCATCAATTAAAGGATCTATCTCTCGATCTCTGTTGGCAAAGCACTGTACGACTTCTTTTCGCGACACACCGTGCTTATGTGTCAGTTTTTGCTGTATTTTCTCAGAAATGATCAGTGCCACAGAGCCGCTTCCCTTATTGATCCTACGCCACAAGTATATACAAAAATATGCGTTTATGTATATACAAGGCACATAAATGACCAATACAACCGATCACCAAACCATCTCTAAAAGTGCCGATTAACGGGACTTTTAGGACTCGAAACGATGTGACAACCATGAGCCTCACAGAAAGAATTTTAATACCGTCACGTATATGCATGCACATAAGCAACCAGCTTCAGGTATAGCCATGGCTCACGCCCCTCCCCCCCCACGGGCATGACTGATCATCAAACGTGCCTACAGGGGAACCCAGTAGCTATGCCTTTTAATATGAGGCAAGGTTTATACGGCAATTCATTGGGACCAGGACAGATATGGGCACTGAACAGTTTCAGCAGAGCATTTTTGATAACGCTTCAGCTGTAGGCGGACATGAAGGACATGCTGTTCGATCTTGCTTGCGGCACCTTCAGAGAGCCAAGCAACTGATAGAGGAAATGCCTGAGCTAGCCGTTTTCTCTGCGATCACGGCGCAGGAAGAAGCCGCAACTGCATTACTTCTCACGTTGCGAAAGAGAAAGTATACAGGCAGTGAAAAACTGAATATCCGGAATCACGTACATAAGACCGGTGTCCTGCCAATGGTTGAGTTGATCACGTCGGCATTTCTACCCGCTGCTACAGATTTTTCCGTGACATTGGGCTTTGCTGAGGAGGGGAAGCGGAAAGTCCTGAAATATAAAATTCCTTTCCGGATCAATAATGAGCAGTTTTATATGGAGCCTGTTCCGCCTCTACAAATTTTCTCAAAGGAGAAAGGCGGTCTTCCTCCGGACTATCACGCCAAAATCAGTAAGATAGCCACAGAAGCAGGTATCGACTCCATATTTGAACACATCAAAAAGCTCGCTAACGAGCGAAACCGAATGCTTTACGCATCGAGTTCTGGAATTCCTGAAGAGGTGAACCCAAGATCCCGGGTTCAGTATTTCGATGAAGCAGCCATGCGAACCCTGATTCTCTATCTGCTGATTGAGCCATATCACGAGAAACAAAATCTTGTTCAAGAAGCCCTGAGTGCATATATCAAGGTGCTGGAGCGTGTACCGCCAAACCTGGAATAGTTTTCACATCCGGTCACCAAACAGCGCCAGCTGGCGCCCCTTGTATGTCTCGACCCGACGCGGCGACCACGGGCCATACAGATAGCGCTTAGCCAGCTCCCTGGTGCTGCACCCACGGCTGGATGCTTTCTCACGGCACTTATCACAACAGTAACCATCATCCTCGATAGATGCCATTTCATAGATGCCGCGACACTCATTGCAGATCCCGAACGTCACATGCTTTGGCCCGCCTCGCTTGAGCATGGCGATTCGCCGCTTCTCTGCTGCCGCTGGCCCCTGGCACTTGCGGCATAGTCTCTGCTGCCCACGAGCCAGCTTGTCAGGGCTGACCTTTCTAACCGCCCCACAACCTTCACAGGCATGATCGATCATCGTGCGCGCCATCGCTGCTACTCCTCGCCTAATGCTCTGAGGTCTGCTTTATCGAGATTGCACTGCCAAAGCTGAAACTCCAGTCGTTTGGCATATTCATCAACCCCCAGGTTTTTCGTCCCCAGAGACGGACGCTCCGGGTAGGGGGTCTCCTGAATTAAGCTCTGCGGTATCGCTGGGCATTGATCCGGACGTATCAAGCCAGACTGGCTGCTGCAGGATGCTAATACGATCGGCAGTGACAACAGCGTGAGCACACGCATCAGCCTTCGCGTTCCTGAGTGCGTCAATCTGCTGTTCCAGGTTGCTCTGAACACGGTATGTCTCCCTTTTTTGTGCTGCGTACAGCTGGTCCAGTTGGGTGCGCTCATTGGCGGCGTACTCGTAACCTGACCGAAGCGTCTCGTTATCGGCCTGCAGCCGGCCTATCTCTTGATTCGCCGAAATCAGCGCCCAGATGGTGGTACCGCTCATACCTATCAGCGCCAGCCCGATTACAATCACTAGCCGGTTCAAAAATGATCCTCCTCGACAGCGCCCTTCTGCAGCTCAAGAAGCGCCTTAATTTGGTCCGACAGAGCGCCAAGTCGATCGCGTACCAGTAGATCCAATACTGTTTTCATCGGGACATACTCAGGCTTAGCAACATCAAGGAATCTGCCTTCTCTTAGGAGCGCCTGCCTGTACTCAAAAGCATCGTCACTAACCGTGAAAACACCTTCGACCTGGTAATCGTCAAACCCGGCCCGCACAGCCTGAACCATGTAAACCATCGCGCCATCAATACGACTTACCTGCATTTCCATAGTCACTTCACCCCCAGCAGCATTTCCGTCCAGTACCGCCAAATCCTCTGGACGTAGGTTTTCGTCTCTGTCGCGTGATCACCGGTAACCCGGGGTAAGCAGGCGATGATTTCGGCGTAGCCGTTGGCACCACCACATACCCGCTGGGAGGCCAGCACGTTTCCAGCGCCAGCGTTGTAACTGGCTGCGCCCAGGCTGTACCGATCAGAGTCAGGCCGTGGAGCGCTCCACATTCGCACCTGCCGCCCCTGGTAATAAGCGCCAGCGATGATCGCCGGCTCGGCCATATGCGGGCTCAGGTTCTGGTAACCCAGCTGCCGGCTCACCTCTAACCAGGTACCCGGCATAAACTGAGCAATCCCCCTTGCCCCTACCGGGCTGACGGCATCCGGGTTCAGCAGGCTCTCCTGGTACAGCTGCGCCTTCCAAAGTCGCCAGTCGTAACCAGGCAGCCACCGCTCAGCGGCCTGTTTGATTTCGGCGTCGTAACGGTCAGGAAAGGACCATGCCGAGGAGGACGCAGACACCAACAAAACGCAGGCCAAAATAAATCGCAGCCGGTTTAGGCTCATAGGTGATCCTCCCTACCGTTTCCTTGAAGTTGATACCGCCCATCCGGTCCAGCAGGCGTAGAGAAAGCCAGCCCATAAAAAGCGCCAGCAGCGCAAAGGCGAGTGTCAGCAGACTGCTGACCATCAACACGCCATCCATCGTCATTTGATCGATCATCACGTTCTCCCACTTTGTCGGTTAATCACGCTTTGCAGTTGTGCGGGGGTCTGGCCGGTACTGCGCCAGCTCCCTCACCTGTTTTTTTAATCTCTCAATCTCGCGCCTCTGCGAAATCACCAAACGCGCCAGCAAATCGTTCGCCTCACGCTCCGGTACCGCGGAGCCGTCGCTTAAAACCACGCCCAAACCGTTACAGTTTCCGCAGGTACACTCGTACAGAGAGCCACGCAGCAGGCCTGGCTGTTCCGGCAGGCACTTTGGGCATGGGTCAACGTCAGGCCGGGTGATCACCAGTCCAGGGCCAGCGCCCTTATCGAGCCGCCGCATCGCCCAGCCTCCGTTGCCGGGTTCCAAATAGAGCCAACATGGCGGCATCGCGGGTGTCCTGGTTGCTCTTCCCATACCAGCCGGTTACCTGGCGAAAAAACACCGCGTCTTTCTTGGCTTTCTTCGCAGTGCCCTGCAGGGGGGTAACCATTTCGTAGTTCGCACCCTGCCGCTCGAGCCAGTCACCAATGAACCGGCCAACCGCCTTCACCTGGCCCACGTTTTGGTTCACCTTGTCCCTCTTACCCCGAGATCCGCGGTCACGACCGGGCTTCTCGTAGTAGGTGCCATCGACTTCCACGTTCTCGAGCACATACTTGTACTGCTCGGGGTCGCTGTGCTCAGTGATAAATGCCTGCAGGTCGTGGTAGTGGAGCGCCAGCAGTTCCAGCACCTTTCCGTTTTCGGTAACAGCCACGCCGCATTTCACCAGGTCAGGATCGATCCCAATCTCACGCATCGCGAAGCCCCTCCAGTGCATTCAGAATCCGCTTACCCATCTCGCTAAAATCCGGCCCATGCGCTGCCATCAAATTGCGTCCGATCTGCTCCAGGTGCTGGCGCGGTAACCCCATGGTGGTAACGCAGACCTTCAGGTGGTCCTGCAGTAGTTCGGTCGCATTGCGCTGCGCTAGCTCCAGTACCAGCCCGATCTCTACGCGGCGATCCTCTTCAGTCAGAACTCCGAGCGTCATTGGCCGCTGCCCTCCTCTCATCACGTATCCTTTTCATCCGTGCCCTAATGTCATCCAGAAACGCGGGCTTCTGCTTCTTTGCCCACGCCAGCTTTTCTTCTTTCGTCATGCTGAAAAGCGCATTGGCCAGGCACTCGCGGCGATAGTCTTCTTGCGTTTGGCTACTCAACGATCAGGCCCCACTTTTTCAGCCGGTTAGAGAGCTTCGAGATGAAGTGATACCACCTACCGAAATCGCGCTTTTTGAGCTCTTGGTGCGTCTCAACGAGCAGTTCATCGCGCTCTCGGAGCGCCCGTGTGAGCCTTGAGTTTTCTTTCATGGCATCGTTTAGCTGGCGCCTCAGTTCTAAGCTCACGCTAGCCCCCGCTTCAAAGCAGCCAATGCTTCTTTACCAACTGCCACTTCAGACTTCGTTTTAATCCGGTTGCCGTTGGTGTGATGCTCCAAAGCGCCTGCCTTCGGCTTTGGCACCTCGAACTCAGCGCCAGCCATCACCGACTTGCACACATCGGCGTACACCGCACCGAACGCCTTCTGCATCCGGGTTGCCTCTTCACTGCGCAGTTCAAACCAACCAGTCCGGCGTCCTGCTTCGTAAACCGCCGGATGGCTCCAGGTGTGGGCGTAAATGGCGTGGGCGTGGTTGCAAGCTTCGTGGTAGGCGTCCCGCTCGCTGGGCAGACCCAGATCTTCAGGGGTCGGTTTGCACCACTGGATGAATTGCCCAACCGCAGGGAAAAAAGCGGATCCGCTGGCGCGGGCTTTCCGGGTGCCCAGTTTGATCTGCTCCATTTCGGTAATACCTGCTTCGAGCAGCGCCCGAACCCATACCTTCTTCGCCAGGTTCAGCTCCTGGGTAGTGGGGAAAGCCTGCTTCCACGCCGGGAATGAAGCCTGCAGCGACTTGAACAGATCGTTGACCTGTTTCGTGCCGGCTTCTCGCTGCTCTTCGGTCCATTCCGAGACGGATGCGATCTCGCCGGTGCGCTGGTGCTGCATGGCCTGGGTTGTCAGTTCAGTTACGGTTTTCATCACAGCACCTCATCCACGCCATCGATCCACTGGTCATCGTCAAAATCGACACCGGTACCGTCCGGGCCAGCAGGTGGTTTCCCGCCCTTCTTGGCCAGAATCATCTGCAGCCGGGTGCGCAGCTTGTGCTCCCACTGCGACTGGGTTTGCTCAAGGTTCTGGCCGATCCAGTAACTGCGGAATTCAGCGAGAATGGTTTCGGACTGCTCAGGCTCGAACTTGGACAGGTCTAACCTCGCCAGCCGGCAATGCTCTGCGAACTGAGCGTGAGGCTCCCAGTCCCAGGACATTGGAAACTTGCGGGGATCTACGGCTTTGCGGAATGGAACTACTGAGCTCTGTTCGCTTGGTTGATCAAACAGGCGTTGCTCGTGATCAGGGAGCTGATCAGCGGGGATGTGATCACTATCGACAGCGCCAGCAGCCTCATGTGTGCGGGCGTCGTCGTCTTCTATGACAGGTTCAGGAGAGTGACTGGTTCTGGGGTCAAGATCTGACCGGGTCAAGGGGTCAGAATCTGACCGGGGGGTATCACTATCTTGACCGGGTTCATCCTTGACCGGGTCAGGTTTTGACCCGGTCAGGTTTGCGTCCCCTTTCTTAATAGTCAGTAGATAAGCGTTGCTGCTTTTTCCATCGTTACGGGCGGTAACCTTGATAAACCCAGCAGCGGCCAGTGCCTTGATATGAGCCTTTACAGTGCTGCGGCCCATTTCGCACTGATCCGCCACATGCTGGTATGAAGGCCAGCATTCGCCCTTGTCATTCGCGTTATCCGCCAACTTAATCAGCACCAGTTTTCGACCAGGGTTGCCAATACGCGCCTGTAGAGCCTCAACCATAAGGACCATGCTCATCCGGCCACCCCCAGCTGTACCGCCTTCACTTTGTTAAATCGGCGCTCCATGCGGCGCTCGGCGTTGTACTGCTGGCGCTTTGCCTTCTGGTAGGCGGCGTAGGACTTACGGGTGCACAGCTGGAATGCCGGGTCGTTCACGTACTGCTCCCACTTCTCGCGAGGCATCGCCGCCATAAAACTGTTGCGCTGCGTTTCATATTCCTCCCGCGCCTGGCGGGTAATCTCTTTTGCTTCCATCACTTCTATGGCCACCACGCCCATCTCAAGCGTTGCCATCATGCTGTTCATACTCACGCGACAGCCTCCTGTGCCGGTTGATCGAACAGCATATGGGTGTGCTCACCATCCCAATCGGCTTTCATCACCAGTTCGTTTTTGAGATACATCTGGAACAAGCGCTTGGCGCCCCTCTTGGTCAGCAGCACCTTCTCGCAAGCACGGCCTTCCTCAGTTTTGAGCTTGCGTTCGGTGAAATATTTGTCGCGGTATGCGCCAGCAGAGCGGTAGCCGTGATCTGTCTTAATCAACAGGCGACGCTTGACCAGCGTTGGCTGCACCTGGTTGATATTCACGCCGTTCAGCATTCGGGCGAACGCTACCGGGGTCAGGCCGTCACTCAGGTTCTGCGCCAGCGAGTGGCAAGCGTCCTGCAGGCGCTCGGTTTCATGGGTTAGCGCCACTACCTGGCTGTTCAGATCTTCGATGGCGATGCGGGCTTGTGGGCTGAGATTTTGAATCCATGGCACAGCTTGCGCGTTAAAGCTTCCGGTCTTGCGGATTTCAGGTAGTACCTCTGAGGTGACCCACCGCTTAAAGCGCTTCGCCTCCGGCTTGCGGCTGGTTAGGATCAGGGAATAGAGCCCAGACTCATTGATGGTGCTCAGATTCTGACGGCCACCAAGGGTGTCGGTAGTAGCGACACCCTTCTCATCTTCATCGAGGCGGCCTAGTGCGTCTCGACTGTTCCTCAGCGCCAGCACTTCACACACATCGGCTGCCACAAACCACGGCTCACCATCGATCATCAGAGTGCGAACATTCAGTCCTTCAAAGCGAAATTCGGCCGGTTGTACATCCGGTATTGCTTGGGTCATAATCACCTCACTCACTGAGTACATGAAGCCCCGCTCTGGTCCCCACCTGTCGGGGCTTCGTCGTTTCTCTCCGGTCAAACCGGCCTGCCGTCTCGCGACGCGAGACCGGGGCGGTACCTAACCCGGATACCGGGAGATCGCTGGATCACCTCCTCAAGGCGGTTGCCTGCGATTCTTGTTGCGGTGCTGACACCCTCCCCCTCAGCACGTCACATTGCGTCCCGCAACGGGGAGCGGTCTTACTTCGTACTGCGTCATAGATCCTCATCGCCTGATGGCTCCGATCTGATACAGCTGGCCTCAACCTGACTTTTCAAACCGCTTTCCGTTGCCCTCTGTTGCTTAGCCCGCCAGAGGGATGCGGGCGATACCTTCAGCTACTAAGCCTTCGTGAAGTCCAGGTAGAAGGCGTCGCCTTCTTTAAACTTCCCGGCAAGTGCTGGGTTATTCACAACCATCGTCAGGTCAGCTGCCGGAGTGAACTGGGCGAATGTGTTGTTTTCGTCACTACCGTCTTCCGGATAAGCATCGTTACGGCATACGGCCCGCATGCTCAGCTGTTCTGAACCGTCGTCGCCCACTACCACCGAGTAGATCGCCATCTTTGCGCGCATTTCAGGCATTGCTATGTCCTCTTAATCGGTTACCAGGTAATTGAGTTGGCTTCCGCCTTCACCCAGAAAACCCCAATGAAGGGGCTGAATAGAGCCGGTTACGATCTCCGGCACCGGTACACTGCTCCGGTCGATCTGCCAGGAATATCAACTGACAGGAGGCAACCCTGTATTGACGCCCAGGGCGGGCTCTAATTTGGCGTTGCGGTCCCGCATGTCGCATAACTTCTGCGCCGTATCGGTACCCACAGGCTTACCGCAACTGAACGTGGCACTCAGCGCGCCATCCCTTATGACTATTCCGGCACCGCTTAACCGGTACCAAGTGTCACGTTCGGTTGCGCCTCCGGATTCACCGCCGGAGGACGGCCCAGCCAAGTAGTCAGCAAGGCTGGTACTGATCTCGCTCAGTAAGCGCCCTTTTCGCTCTCCCGGTTGGGCGACCGGTCATTGGGAACATGAACCCCCGGCTTGATGTTTATTCACCAAATGCGCTCGACTGCTGAGGAAGGGAGGTCCTCCTCCTGATTACGCATCGGCATTGCGAACACCCACGCTGCCACGCCCTCTCATCACACCACCGGCAGATAACCCGCTGCCGGCACCGGGAGTCCTGTGTTAGCGTTGGAGTTCCTACACACCACGCTAGACAGGGAATTCTTATGCTCATCTACCAGTTTCAATTTCGTGGAACCCCAACGAAGGGGTCTCCAGAATTTGGCGTACTCGCCGGCGCTCTGATCCACGCCTGGGTTTACGCCGACAATCAGGACGAAGCCCAGGCATCAGCCGCGGCGGCTGCAAAAGTCATGGACTTCGCGTGGCGCATCGACAGCCTTGAGCAAGTCGCTCAGCTGACGCCCGACGAGCTGCCGCCTCACTTGGGTAAACTCGAATCAGCGGACACAGCTCTTCAGCACCCAAGAGTTGTTCTTGAGTTTGTTGGCTATCCGATTGAGGAGCGGGATGATGAGTCTTTTGAAATTCGCCAGGTGAAGCCTTATCACCAGACGCCAAGCGACCAGCACTGACTTCATCGGACCGCGGTATTAATCCACGAACCGGCTCAAAACCTTGAAGGGCAGCAGCCATCCATACAGTGGCTTCCTGCCGCGTGGCGGGCCGGTAACTTTCATCACTCTGGCCTTCAACCATGCGCCTGAGCATCACGGTGCCGTCTTCGCGAAAACCGACGATCCAGCATTCAGGAAACTCGGCAATGTCTTGCATGATCAGTGTTTGCTGCTCTGTTAAAGCCATTACTTGTGCTCCTTGATCGCCAAACGCATCGCCATCAAAGAGTCGATTGCTTCAGCAACCTCCCGCTGCATGTCTGCCTTTTCGCGCTCGGTCAGGCGGCCGTCTTCCATGGCCTCGCGAGTCGCGCGAGAAACGTCGCCACACTCGCTGACCACTGTCAGCAGCGCTTCAACCAGAGAAACCGGCTTCTCCGGCTCTTTCAGCACCAGGGAGTTAATCCCCAGTTCCATCGCTACCGCTTCATGAATCGCAGTGCTGCCGGTGATTTTCTGGATGGCCACCGCCTCGCGCAGCGTGAGCTTGTTGAAATCGTTCTGGGAGTTGGCCTTGTTGATCAGCACCTGTTTGCTCATACCGAGCAGTGCGGCGATTTCCTTGCACTTGATTTCGGACTTGTGAACCGTGTCGTGAACGGCGATATCGATCTGATCCATTTTCAATGTCTCTTTTAAATGTGGTTTCTTGGCGCCAGCTCGTTAAGCTGCAAATGTGGATTCGGAGGAATTCCGCTTTAGCGCTCCGCCGGTGATCTCTTCCAACTGCCGAGCGCGCAGCTCAGGGATCTCTTCGGGCCACTTACTGATAGAGGGTTGGGATATGGGGTAACCAGCATCCGTCAGCTGACGCGCCAGCTCGTGCTGACTGCCAAAGTGCTTTAGGACTTCTGTCTTTGTCACGATTGATACCCCTAGTTATCACTTAATAGAGGCATGATAGCCTATGTTATCCCTGAGTCAACCGCAAAAATACCCTGGCCACGTTGTCCAGTTTTCAGGGGTCGATAACAATAGTTATATGGATAACGTCTCTCGAAATGTCGCCGCACTTATGACGGCGCTACAAATCAGTCAGCGCGAACTCGCCCGTAGGGCTGGGGTTTCGCAGCCGACTATTCACAAGATCGTCAAGGGTGGCGGTAGAGGTGGCACGGATCGAAGCAAATACATCGACAAGGTCGCAGAGGCGCTAGGCGTAAAGGTTGAAGATCTCTACAAAGAAACTACGCCAATAAGCTCATTTACTGGCGAAACGCCGCGACAGGCTAAGGACACCACCCCACTGTATCGAGGCATTACAGAGGAAAGGTATGCTCAGATCCCGGTGCGCAGCGGCGCCAGCCTCTCTGCTGGATCAGGCTTCTTTGTCGATGATGAGCAGGCCACTGAAACCGTGCCTGTCTCACTGGAAAGATTGCGTTCCCTCGGCGTTAGCCCATCATCCGCTGAAATAGTTAACGTCAGTGGCGAGTCGATGTTCCCGACACTCTGGGATGGCGACCAGGTGCTCGTTGATACGGCCAAAAATAGGCCGCAAAACGACAAGGTGTTCGCATTCCTGTTCGACGGTGAAACCCGGGTGAAGCGATTCAGCCGTAAACTGGATGGTAGCTGGCGCATCATCAGCGACAACGAAGACAAAAATCAGTACCCGGATGAAGTGCTGGCCAACCACAACATGGATATGATCAGCATCATCGGCGAGGTAATGATACTCACGTACCGCCGGATCTAAGGAAGGGATAATGTCTGACGGAAAAAAGTGCCTGAAATGCGGATTCGTCAACCAGCAGGAAGAAGCTGAAGCCTGTCCCGACTGCGGCGCTTACTACGCCAAAGTTGAAGCCCATCTGAACAACACCCAGAGCAACAAACCTGACCCCCGCCCTTCTGCCGGTCCGTCCCAGTTAGAGAAGTTTTCCAAGGCCCTGGTGGCAGCCAAAGAAGCGCCAGCCAAGGCGAAAGCAGAAGCCCGGCAATCGCAAAACACCCTCGTTAGAAACTACAAAGGCAAACAGGAAGAGGCGTTTGTGGAGTTCCAGAAAGATGCAGCCCTGCTGGAAGCCGAAGGTTTTGAACCGGTCAATCAGGTTTGGATCCCAGGAAGCTGGGGCTGCGGTTCGTTTCTGGTAGCGCTGGCGCTATGCCTGCTGATCATAGGCATCCTGGTGTTCATCTACATGATCATCGTCAAACCGGCAGGCACACTCACCGTCACGTACCGTCGTAAGTCGCATTCTCAAGATTCAGCGGCATAGTCTCCCTAAACGCTTTAAGTAGCCGCTCTTCCGATATAAGCCGGATATCCTGTCCGGCTTTTTTCCTCTCGATAGCCCCTTCTATTTTCCGACCTAGGTTACCGTGAACCCAGTCACGACTACCGAATGTCCCGATCGCCACATACTGTGTGGAACGGTTCGGATTTTTCTGACAAACACCTCCGCGCGCGACTATATCCTTTTCGATATCTCTCCGTTTACCGCTGCAAAACTCGCCAGTCAGAACAAAGGATTGATCAAGGAATGCAATATCGACCCCGTCGGTAATGGGAAGCTCTGTTGGCGCTAGCTTCCGAAGCTCCTCACCAGTTTCAATATCGACCTTCTTAGCCACTGCCTGAACCTGCCCGCCAGTGATAGCCAGTATCATATCCAGCACATCTTTGGCTTCACCTTCGTCCAGCACATCATCGCTCAGTACATCTGTCAGGCGCTCGTATAGCACGTCGCCTGGGTAGGTAGCCGTAAGCTCGGCGTTATCAGATAGCCACTCCAAAAGCTGTACAGCCTCCGTCTGGTTCACTTGGCCATCAAAAGCGATACCTCGACAAATCCCAATCAGTTCGTCCACATCGCGGGTTTTCCTTGCCACCCGCTGAAGCCGCGCAGTGATTGGCTGTCCGTTGTCATCCACTGGTATATCCATTTCCCTCTCCTTGTTTAATTTCCCTTCAACAAGACAAGCACCTAAGCGTGATCTGACCAACCGTACACAAAAAAATATAACCTAGGTTATTGACCTTAACGATAACCAACACTATCGTTAGTGATAACTTTGGTTATCAATTAAGAAAGAGGCCGATAATGCTCGACCAACTCACCACAGGCGCATTCATCGCACTACTGGTCATCGCCATCTCTGGCGGCGCTCTGTTTATCGGCTTCTGGGCAGCAGTCGTACTGGTCTGGGCAGTTAAAGGCCCAGCGGCAGCCCGCCAGTTCATCAGGGAGGAATGGTAATGCAGCAACTCAGCCACTACCTGGACGGCCTAATGCGCGACCACATCAGCGCCAGCATCCCGGCAGAGCCGAAGCAGATTAGTGACGACGCCTTTTTCTGGGCCGTTCAGGATCTCAACGCAGACGACCGATCCGATGTACTGGTCCGCACCCTCAGCATGATCGAAGGCGCCGCGGTTACCGACACCGCCGCCCGCGACCTGCTGGAGCAGATCAAACGCTCCGTAAGTGAGCGCTTCAACCTGAACCTGGCGAATGGCGCCAGCAGTTCACAACACAGCAGTACCCATAACCTCTGAGAGGAAACCGCTATGTCTACCAACCTGCAAGAACTGCTGCCCGACCTCGATGGCGGCGTATTTGAACAGAAGATCGCAACCATGCTGTCCGAGGTCGCCCTGGGCGTCGTGACCCATGGCCGTCAGGGCAAGGTCACTGTCGAGTTCGACATGAAACAGATCGGCGAAACCCAGCAAGTCGCCATGAAACACACCCTGAAGTATCAGAAGCCGACCAAGCGGGGTAAGGCAACTGAAGAGGACTCCACCGAAACCCCGCTCTATGTGGCGAACAATGGCGACCTCGCCCTATTCCACCACGATCAAACATCCTTCGGTTTCATGAACCGCAAACAGAAAGCAGAACAGGAGTAACACCCGATGTCTTTGACACCTGAAGCAATCAACCGAATTGGCGAACTGGCCACCGCATCCGCCGGGTTACTGCCGCACGAGCTGAAAGACGAAGCGGTGCTTGTCCCGGAATATATGTCGATCCGGGATCTTGAAAAGTACCTGCCCAACCGTCGCCGGTTCCGCGGCACGATGGAAACCGACAACATCGCCGCTTTCTGCGAATACGTGAAGGGCCAGAGTTCTGCTGAAGTGTTCATCGAAGCAGAAAAGATGCGTGCGGTCGCCTTCTTCGATATGGGAAACAGTGCTTCGCCTGGCCACTGCGAACATAAGGCTGTTATCCAGCTGCGCAGCTCAGCACCGTATAAAGCCATCAAGAACGTTGATGGCGAAGCTATGAGCCAGAAAAGCCTCGCTGAATGGATTGAAGACTGGCGCCGTTACCTCAACTGCTTCGACGACGCGAACGAAGATCTCCACACGCAGAAGGCATTAGCTTCCGTTCGCAAGATGACCATCGAAACCGCGCGAAAACTGGAGTCTGATCAGCAGAATATGGGCCACAAGCTGTCCGCAATGGAACAGATCGATGTGAAGTCCGAAGGTGCACAGCTCGGTGGCGTGAACTTCACCTGCGAGCCTTACACCGGCTTCCAGCTGCGTACATTCTCCATGCCGCTTTCGGCGCTCACAGGCTCCGAGAACATCCGTCTGAAGCTGCGCATTCAGGAGCTGGATGCCATTCAGGAAGAAATCCTCGAAGAGTTCCGCAACAAGATCAGTTCGGCCCTCACCGGTGACGACTTCAAGATCTGGATGGGCTCTTTCAGCTCCTAACCAAGCTGCGTAGCGGGCAATAAGACGGCTGGCGTCATGATCGGCGCCAGCTGCACCAGCAACTCGGAGAAACGGCATGTTGAGCAAAGATTTGTGTGAACGGATATGGCACTGCCATCGGGAAATAGACGCCGGCTTGGCGCTGCTTGTTGAGGTTGAAAAAATAGCCGCTGAAAACATTAAACGGCGCCAGCAGGGGGATGCAGAGCAAGGCATCACCGACAAATTCGGACGTGACCAGCACCTTCAGCTTGGAGTCCCGACCAGCGATAACTCACATCGTCTTTATAGCGTGTCGTTCGAGTTGGCTATGCCGGTTATCCGGGCTCACATCTCCAACAAAAAGGCCGAGCTCACAGAGTTGAACGAAGTGGCCAAGCTGGAGATGTCGGTATGAGCTTCCTTAACCCAACCACCTGGCCCCTGTTTGCCAAAAAACCGAGGACCGAGGTGGCAAAGCCGTATTACCCCTACATCATGATCGATGGGGAAACCGCCGGCACCGGGCCGACCTCTGCCCTCTTCTCCATCGGCGCGGTGGCCTACAACCCAATGACCGGTGAAGTCGATATCGATAACGCCTTCTGCAGCAATATCGACCTGCAGAGCTGTATCGATGCCGGGCTCACCATCGACGGTGAAGCCATCTACTGGTGGCTCGAGCGCAGCACTGAGGCCAGGGCTGGCATATGTGAAGCGACAACCACCACCGAGATCGATGAAAACGGCACCAGGCGCCAGCACACCAAGCGTTATTCGCTGCTTGAGGTGCTGACCGACTTCAGCGACTGGATGGCTCCCTATAACGCCGAATACTGCCGCATCAACAAGCCGCGTCATGAGGGTGTCGCCAGCGCAATGGCATGGAGCAACGGCGCAGACTTTGACCTCCCGATCCTCGCGAACGCCTATCGCGCCATCGGCCACGCTAAGCCCTGGGCGGCGTTCCAGGGCCGCTGCTACCGCACTGATAAAAGCGCTGGCTGGGGCATCAAGATGGAGCGCACAGGCACTCACCACAATGCGCTTGATGACGCCATCAGTCAGGCCCAGCACCACATCGATATCGTCAATGAGCTCCGCAGCGCAAGGCGCGCCCTGGCACAACAGAGACTGCAAACGCCCGTCATCAAGGAGGTAGCCAAGTCATGAAAAGCACTCGAGACATTGCCGAGGCCGGAATGCGAGCCGCCTGCCTCTACAAACGCAGTCCGGAAGAGTTCGGATCCGCCGATATCATCGCCGCCGATCACGACCTGCTCCAGGCACACATCGCATCTGGCGACATGGATGCAGAGTCGATCGCCAGAGCGCACCGGACTCTTGCGCTGATCAAGTCCGGACAGAAACGGGTTTAAGGAGAGTCTCATGGGATATTACGTATCTACCCTATTCGTACCGTTGACGCCTGACGAGCTGGACAACTGGTTCAAGGCACACGCCATGCTGGACCTGGACCCCATCATCCCGGTACCGGAAATGGGCGATGACGACAGCCAGCCGGCCCGGTACCGCGGGCCAGCAGAGACAGTGCATGTGCCCCGTTACGTCGACCTCAGCAAGTCGTCAATGACCATTAGCCAGCAGTGCGAAGAGGCTGGAGAAACCGGTATCTGCGCCGACGGCCAGCGCTGCGGCCCGGCGTATTGCCAGTGGTGCCCGAACCGTGCCGAGTGCGCGCCAGCCCCCGTTCAAGATTTCGGCGAATCAGACAGCATTCCCGATCGCTACCGCTGCATCGACTGCAAAGATCCGCTTACAGATGGAGAGCGCCAGCAGTGCCACATCTGCGAGGCCGAGGATCTGCGCGAGCAGGAACTGAACCTTGAAGGCACTATAACGATTGAGCTTTCGGAAGAAGATCAGCATGCACTTGAGGCGCTACTTAATTATGAGGAGCCCGCTGAAGTCCCCTCAAATGACAGCGATCTTGGCTGGAACGGGCCGAAAGATGGCTTACCTCCGGTAGGAACTGTTTGCGAAGTTGATCACTGCAATGAATGGAAAGTCTGCGAGGTTATTGCCCACTTCAAGCAGCGTGTAGCAATGGTTGCAGCCTTCACTTACGAATACTCAAGCGACGGGGGAAAAGGGCTGGATTCTCTTGTCGCTGAATGTTTTCGACCGTTGCGACGTTCCGAAGAGGATAAAGCAGTTAATGAGATGTCTTTAGTCATCTTTGAGGCCGGCTTTGATTCTGGGATCGATCACATAGGTTATGCCGAAGCGCTTTATGCCGCTGGCTACCGGAAGCAGGAAGCCCGCTCATGACCAGCACCCACAAAGAGGCTCAGCGCCTCCTCGCCCTGGACGCCCTTCAGTTCTCCGAACGCATTAACCCAGAGTGGGATACAGAGCGCCAGCTGCAGCACCTGCGTGAGCAGATCGCGATGGCTACGCGGCACTTGGAGAACGAGGCCGGCGAACAGTACGTCCTCATCAAGTCAGTCACGCCGGCAATGATCGAAGCTGCCGAAGAGGCTTACATGCCGTTCGGCGACATGGAGACTGCGTTGAATGCAGCCATCGCGGCGGCGCGGGAGGTTGGCCAGTGAACGCCGTCATCAACTCCTACTTCTCAGGCGGTGGCCTGCTCGATATCGGCCTGCTTCAGGCTGGCGTTAAGATCGGCCAGTCCTACGAGATTGATGCAACCTGCTGCCGAGTCCAGGGCGAAAACCTCGGAGCTCACGTCAAACAGGCCGATATCGCAGAGAAACTGGTCGAGGGCGACAGTGCTGACGGCATGGTGTTCACCTACCCCTGCACCAAGTACAGCGCTATTGCCGATATCCACGGCACCCGCACCGGTGATGAGCTGTTCCTGCATGCATTACGTCATCTGGCGATAGCCCGGCCAGAAGTGTACGCGGTTGAGAACGTCCCAGGGATGCGCGCCTTCCCTGTGGTGATGGAAGCCATGACCCGTATGCCGGATTACTTCGTGCAGGTCTTCTGTCCCATCGAATCCAGTACCTGGTTACCCCAGCGCCGGGACCGTCTGATCATCATTGGCAGCCGCCGTCGCTTTAACTGGCGACCGCCTGAGCTCGGCAGGCAGATACGGCTGGCAGACATTCTGGAAGACGAGCCGCGAATCACGCTACCCAAGGCCATCGCTGAGCGCATGAACGGCAAGTACCGCGACAAGCCGATCATTTCAGACCCGGCAAGAGGCGATATCGCCCCTACTTGCGTCGCGCACTACGCGAAGGATAAAAGCACCCGGCTGGTCGCCGATAAGCGCTTCCCGCTCGGCGTTCGCCCCTACTCCGTTCGCGAATACGCCCGCCTTCAGGGTGTTCCGGATTGGTACGAGTTCAACTGCTCCGATACCGACGCATACCGGATGATTGGCAACGGAGTCAGCGTGCCAGTGGGCGAATGGCTTGGTCGTGAATTTAAACGCTATTTCGGGCACTGAGGAGAAAGCCATGAACTACCAACCCAGTGAAACCCAGTGTGACCGCTGCTTGCGTGATCGCGCTGACTGCATCGGGAATATCGACTTCAGCGGCATGCTGAAGACGGCGCAGATCGACAACCATAAAGGCGAAACCACCATCGTCTGGTGTGACCAGTTCGACCGCCAGCTCGACCACCTGGCAGATCGGGCGGCACCGGAGGTGAGTAATGGCTGAAATGAAGATCATTCACATGTCGTTCGCCAAGATCTACGGATTCAAGTCGATCACTTTTGAGTGGCACGACTACCTTGGGCCGACATTCCTGCGCCGAAAGGATTACGAGCTTCGACCGGTGCGCTCAATACCGCTGCGCCAGTGGGGAGAGCTTGGCCAGTGGATGCGGTTATCTGATGTACAGAGAGAGGAGTACAGGCGGATATGAGCCACCACTGGGACTGGCAGCGAGCCTGCCGACAGGCTAACGGACATAGTGAGCGGAGGCAGAAATGATACGCGACGAAGCAAGAAACAAGTTCGCTGAAGCCGGGCTGAATTATTCAGATCTCACGCGGCAGAATCTGCAGCAGCTGCGCAATCTGATTAATCAGGAAATGATCGACTCAGGCCTGATCAAGGGTTCATACCGCTGCAGGCAGCGCCCGGTATTTAGGCCTGACGCTAAGCGTGGGCTATTTGCTCAGATTCAATGCAGAGCGTTCTATTTCGATGACCGCGAGGCTGTCAGCTTCAACCATACCGGCTTTATCGGATTTGCTGGCTGGGCTGATGACTCAAACATACAGCCGGTATTGAGCGGCTTCTGTAAGTGGGTGGAGGCGATGAAATCATGAGCAACGTAACCATGCAGGTGAAGCTATCACCCACACAGGCCGGGAAGCTTCTCCAGAAGAGTATGAAACTCGAAAAGGAAGTGGCTGAACAGGCAGCCGAGCTTGAAGCATTCAAACACTTCACCGACGAGATGCTGAGCATATCCTGGCAAGGCGGTGATGCAGGTGGCGACACCATTCAGGAATTAGCAGAGAAGCACGGACTGATTAAGGCCGTCACCCGAACAGAGCGGTGCGATGACGAATACTGCGCCTGCGCGGAGATCTCCGACTTCCCTCTCACCTGCTACCGCAAAACGTATATCGATCAGGAGTCACGGTCATGAGCGAATACACCCAAGGCATCTGCCAAGACGGCGCAGCGATCCTGCGTGACGGTCAGCCGATGACCATTGAAGAGATACTGGCGGCGCTGCGTAGTGGTGACCAGCAATCCGCCGAGATTGAGCGGTTGCGTGCAGATCGCGACAGCCAGCAACGGCTGTGCATAGATGCGATGCTGGAAGTTGATGAATTGAAGCAAGAGCGCGACCAGCTGAAAGAAGAGGTCCTTCGACTCGGCAGCGTGATAGTAGATCACGACCATGAGCGTGATCGGCTGAAGGCCGCAGTCGAAGCTCTGCGTATGCAGTTGATGGTCGTTAATGACATTGCCGGCGAGGCAATAGACACAAAAAGCTACGACTGGAATGTTAGAGCAACCAACGCAGTCAACTCGACCTACAGCCTACTGAAGAAAACGCCAGAACATAGCCTCGCCGCCCACGATGCCGAAGTCGCAGAAAATGCAATCAAGGCGCTGAGAGACTGGACGAGGCCGCTCAATACAGCCGATGGGGTTCACCAGGTTCACTACTTGAATGGTGCAGCTCGCGAGAAGATCGACATGTATCTCGGCCAACTCCGCGCCAGCGCTGAGGAGGTGAAGTCGTGAAACCTCAAGTTGAGCACGCTTGGGTTGTGTGCTCCGACTGGCATCTTCACCCGACAAACATACGAAGAACTCGCAGTGAGGCGATACAGGCTTTTATGGAGTACGTCGGCGAGCCGCGCCACCGCTGGGAAAGCTTCAGAAAGAAAGGCTGGCGTTGCAGTAGAGTTCGAATTGAAGAACTGACGTTCGGGAGGTGAAGTCATGAGCAAAGACTACTACAACGGCTGCTGTGAGTTCTCCACCTTCCTTGAAGGTTTCCTGTCTTCAGCGAGACGGAACAAGGTTCCACTGGTTTGTATTAACCGCCTGCAGGCTCGCCGACATTGGCGGATGGGTATGACTGGAAACGAAGCCCTGCTTACGCAGAGGATGGAGTTAGCGCGAGAAGGCGAATACAACGCCCTGACACCGGGCGGCAAAAGGAGCGCAAAGAGGAAGTAACTATGCAGCTTCAGAAATGGTCCACAGTTAACAAGCGCTACTTCGCAAGCCGGTCAGGCCCGAGCGAAAAGGAGTGGCAGGCCATGATCCGCGACGGAATCGTGAACGGCAGAATACTGGGAACGCTGACATACATCGATATCGATCAGATCGCAGCGTTTACCGAACTGCCGAGCCAATCAACAGAGGAAGCGGTGCCAGACCTACTGGCCTGACCGCTGTATTTAGCGAGATAGAACAATGGTGCGCCCAAAAAAAGACCGCTTCTTTAACGGCATCAAGCTAGAAGACAACCTGTACCCGGATAACCGTGGCAGGGATGGACACTGGCGTTACATGCGTCCGGACGGAACTTTCCGCCACTTCAACGCGGAAACGACTGAAGCGGCCAACCAGATCGCCAGCCACAACAACGCGCGGCGTGAGAATTATACCGGACCCAAGAAGCGAGGTTCGCAGTTCGGCACCCTGGCGCACTACGTTGATGAGTTTATCGATCACCGCGAAGAGCAGTCGCCCGATCTGAAAGCCAAGGGCAGTTGGCAGAACCGGTGCTATGCCCTGCGCCAGTTCACTCGCACCATCACCAAGCCGCTGGCACGACTGACCCGTGCCGACATCGATACCTGGTGGACTACCCTATCCCACCACCAACAGAAACTGCGCCATGCCGAGTTCAGGAAATTCTTTAACTACCTGATGGGCCGACAGCTTCTGCCAAACATGGATTACAACCCGTTCACGACAGCGGACGATAAACCACGGCTATATACCCGAAGTAAGCCGAAGCGCAAAACCAAGCGTCTCACCATCGAGGGATTTTGGCGAATCTACACCGCCGCCGGAGAGCTTGGATATACAGGCCTGCAGGTCGCGATGGGTATTAGTCTTCTGACCGGCATGCGTGAAGGCGATATTGTCGATCTCCGTCTCGATAAGGACGTTGCAGACGCGCTGATGCGCCGCGTGATTGGTAAATCGGCCAACCAGAAAGGCGATTATAAAGCGGCCAGGCTGAGCTGGAACATGGGGAGTTATGATCTACTGCGCCAGCTGGTACAGCGCGCCAGGGAGCTGTCCCTGCAGAATCGCCGCTGCCCGTTTGTGGTCAGCCAGTGGCCGAAACAGCGCAGGATGGGCAAAACCAAAACCCATATGGCCCAGGTCACCACTCGCCGTCTGATCAGCATGTTTGATGAGTCACGAAAGGCTGCAGGATTCACCGGCGAGAATGAACCGACCTTTCACAGCGTCCGGTCGCTGTTTGACAAACTGGCGTCCGATGCAGGGTATGATATCAAGCTGGTTCAACACGCCATGGCGCATTCATCCGAAGAGATGACCAGGGAATACTTGGAAGGCCACGAACTACCGTTCGAGCCGGTCGATATTGTGTTTACGGAAAAACAGATAGGAGGGAATTTCGGCTGAAGTGGTGGAGCCTAGCGGGATCGAACCGCTGACCTGTTCGCTGCCAGCGAACCGCTCTCCCAGCTGAGCTAAGGCCCCACTTCAGGGTGTTGTGAGTGGCGTCCCATAGGGGGTTCGAACCCCTGTTACCGCCGTGAAAGGGCGGTGTCCTAGACCACTAGACGAATGGGACATAATCTCACAAATACCAGACGCACCGGGTTTTTGTCCCGAGTTTTTGTCCAGTTTTTGTCCGGTTAGTAAATCCTAACCGTATTGCCCTACGGAATTGGTGGAGCCTAGCGGGATCGAACCGCTGACCTCAACACTGCCAGTGTTGCGCTCTCCCAGCTGAGCTAAGGCCCCTCCGTAAGGACGAGGCGTATACTACTTAGCAGCCCCTGGAGTGTCAAGCGTTTCACAACCACTAGTTAAAGATTTTTTTCTTTTACGATCAACAGGTTAGTTTTTAAACAAAAAAGGCCGCCGTGCGTTTGCAACGGCGACCTTTTAAGTGAAAGCCCTACCCTGCCCGGGGCAGGTTAAGCGCGATTAACCGAGTTCCAGAGCGCGGTACTCTTTTTCCCAGCTCTTGGTCTGCTTCTTGGACGGGCCGCCAATGGTATCCAGCGCGAAACGCACACGGGCACGGCTCATATCCGGACCCAGAATCGCCATGGCATCGACCACCGATACGGTCTGCGCCGTACCAGAGATCGCCACAAACAGCGGGAACAGGAAGTCACGGATCTTGAAGTCCAGCGCTTCGCCCAGCGTTTTCAGGCCATTAAACAGCTGATCGCGATCCCAGTGACGCTGTTCATCCAGGTACCAGGAAGCGAACTGAAGAATGCGACGCACGTCTTCGATAGTCAGCTTCTTGTGCTCGAAGCTCGCTTCGCTCACCGGCATCATGCCCGACAGGAAGAACCCGGCCAGCGGCGCGATATCGGCGAATTTCTCTACGCGCGGCTGAATCAGCGGGATAATCTGCATCAGGTACTCGGGGTTGAGCGCCCACTGCTGCACCCGAGCCGCAAACTGCTCCGGATTCAGCTCTTCACGGATCCACAGACCGTTAAGCCAGCTGAGTTTTTCCTGATCGAAGACCGGACCACCCAGGGAGACACGCTGAATATCGAATGCTGCGAACATCTCTTCGCGGCTGAATTTCTCGCGCTCGTCCGGCATTGACCAGCCCATGCGACCGAGGTAGTTGAGCACCGCTTCAGCCATGTAGCCCATACGCTGGTAGTAAAGAATGCTGGTCGGGTTCTTACGCTTGGACAGTTTGGTCTTGTCCGGGTTACGCAGCAACGGCATGTGGCAGAGCTTCGGCATATCCCAACCGAAGTATTCATACAGCAGCTTGTGCTTGGGAGCGGAGTTGATCCACTCTTCACCGCGGATCACATGGCTGATCTTCATCAGGTGATCATCAACCACGTTGGCCAGGTGATAGGTCGGCATGCCATCGGACTTGAGCAGGATCTGCGCATCAACCTGCGCCCAGTCCAGCTCCATGGTGCCACGCAGCATGTCGTCGACTTCGCAGACACCTTCGGTGGGCACTTTCATGCGCACTACGTAAGGCTCGCCAGCCGCCATGCGGCGCTCTGCTTCTTCGGCCGGTAGTTCCAGGTCTTCCTGTTTCAGCGCGCGCTGACGCCCGGCTTCTTTATTCGCTTCGCGCAGCTCGTTCAGCTCATCGGCAGTGCGGAAGCAGAGGAACGCCTTGCCCTCTTCCACCAGGCGCATCGCAAAGTCTTTATACATATCTTTGCGTTCGCTCTGGCGATACGGGCCGTGCTCGCCGCCCACATCCGGGCCTTCATCCCATTCCAGACCGAGCCAGCGCAGTGAATCCAGAATCGCCTTTTCCGACTCCGGGGTACTGCGGGTCTGATCGGTATCCTCGATACGCAGGATGAACTGGCCACCGTGCTGACGGGCAAAAGCCAGGTTGAAGAGGGCAATGTAAGCGGTGCCAACGTGCGGATCGCCGGTGGGTGACGGCGCGATACGAGTGCGAACGGTCATAATGTCCTGATTCGGTTTGAACGTGATAAAAGCGCGATTATAGCCTTGTCGCGGACCTGTTCGCTATCGGGGCGCCTTATCCCGACAGAGATTCTCCGGCGGACACAAGCACCACTTCGGTGCACTAACGCACTCTTATGGATGAAAAGCTGGTGATTTTTTAGCTAGCTGCCAGGTCCAAGCCAACGAATAAAATGGCGAAACCGCATAATCACAGGGTTTTCATAAGTTGGCACGGCATATGCTTTATAGAATTACAGGTTGGTAAGCCAGACGCCTATGTCTCGACCAACCAGTTTTTCGCACACGAGGGGCACTGCGAATCCGCCGCATCCGATAGGATAGCGGCGTTTTTTTTTGCCTGTCTGCCAGGCGCCGCCAGCATCCGGGCGCCCCCCCCCATGCCCTTACGCGCACATAAAAACGGGCCTCCGAAGAGACCCGTTCACCAGGCAGCAGAACCAGACCCTGCTGCCCTGCCCTTACCTGCCGCCCCTATTACTGGGCCAGCGCTCCTTCATTGAGCGGAAAGTAGGACCAGTCAGACTGACCTTCAGCTTCGATATAATCGTAGACACTGGCCCAGTTCGGGTTGGTGTCCGGATCGTCCGCCAGGTCAGCGACGTTGGCGTAAATGCAGGTCGCCAGGTTGATCATTGGCTCGTTGCGGCTTTCCTTACGAAAGGATTTACCCAGCAGCAGCGCTCTAATACCCACGGTCGGGATAGAGCGCACCTTGCCGTCGATCTGATAGTTCACTGTCTGGTTGCTGTAAAACGCCGCCGTCTGTGAGATGGCGTTGTAGTCGAGGCTAGCCAGTGTCCATTTACCGGAATCCAGGTACTCGGTGACCGGCCCGTAAGGTGCTCCACCGACCAGCACAATCGGCTTGCTGGTGTCGTTTACGTTTTTGCTGGTCTCGACCACATTGAGGTTCAGACCAAAGAAGTAACCCAGCGCCTCGGCAGAAACAATGGAACCGCCCCAGGAACCCACCGACTGGTTCTTCAGCATCGACAGCTGGAACTTGGAAGGCTGTTCAGAATCGGAGCCGAACAGCATGCTCCACATATTTTTGTCACCACTTTCGGGCTCATAGCCCTTGGGCACGAGCAGGTGCACAGATTCCTCGTGCAGGCCGGTAATGACCTTGAGGCGGTTGCGGTTCACGCGCTGCGGCGAGCGCTTGGCGTTGTAGTGCAGCACATCTTCCTGAACCATGGCGATGGAGTAGTCTTTATTCGTCATACCCAGCAGGTTGGTCACCGACCCGCCGGTTTCCATGACGTTAAGATCAGCTCCAATCTCACCGGCGCAATAGTTCTTGATATCCTGTCCCATGGCGTAATAGTTGCCACTAGTACCACCGGTACCCATGTTTAGAGCATGGGCTGACACTGGGGCAACGACGGCAGCCAAGGTCACTGCGGCCAACAAAGATCTCATAAGCTATTTCCTTCCTGGTTAAAACGGACTCTCTACGTTCCTGGGTTCATAGTTGTTGCTTGCGGGCTTCGAGCCGCTGGAATGACCGAACACAAAGCTGAGAACAGACAACGCCATCACCAGTAAAAAGATGATGCCGATGACAACCCGCATTACCTGTGTTGTCTTTTCCGGTTTGTTTTTTTCGTCACTCATCGTCGTTCTTTAATCGTTATCAATTTCAAAATCGGACACGGAGTTCTCAATGCTGACCATCGCCTCCTGGAAGTCCTGTTCAATGGCCGCAAAGGCTTCCATGCCGAGCATTTCATCCAGCGTGCCGGTATTGGATTTGGCAAAAGCCATGGCATCACCGACGATGTCCGAGAACTCGGCCATCTCTTTGTATTCCTCAACCTTCTTGGTCAGCGCCTTATGGGCGGCACCGGCGCGGTCCACATTGCCGCAGACCATCTCGTAGGCGCTCTCGACACGCTCAGCCATCTGCACCTTGGTGGCATAGCTGGAAGAGTCCTGATCGGACTCGTTGAGACGGGCCTTGATCTTCTCGACATAGCCACCCATTTTGTTACGTGCCTCACGGGCCGCATCCAGGCGGTTACGCGAATCAATCACCAAGTTGGTGAGGGTTTCGATTTTGTGGGTTTTCGCCTCTTCGATCATGTTGGCGATCACACGGTTCTGCATCTTCTGCTTGATATGCTTGTCGTTCATCTTCAGATAACGAATCGCATAAAACATAAATGCCAGCCCACCGAACCCCACCAGCAGCGCGAAGGTTCCTGCGATAATCTGAAACGCCATCAGACCAACAAGACCGACCCCAACCAGGCAG
Source organism: Marinobacterium lutimaris (assembly GCF_900108065.1). Lineage (GTDB taxonomy): Bacteria > Pseudomonadota > Gammaproteobacteria > Pseudomonadales > Balneatricaceae > Marinobacterium_D > Marinobacterium_D lutimaris. The sequence goes on from NZ_FNVQ01000001.1 coordinate 1,621,084, forward strand.
AACGCCAGGAAGCCCAGGTTTCTCGCCCTGTCCGTGATCTTTACACCCTGCTCATGCTTAATCTGGGCGATACGGTCGTTACTCTGCTCGACCAGGGCGCCGATGTTTAAAACCGGATTAGTGGTAGGCAAAACATCCTCCGTGATTTTCGTTGTTAATAATTTTTCTGCTTCCGACCCACTCTTGGGCCGAACGGATAAATTCTTTTTTTTGCACGCGGTTCTTCTCCGCACACTCAGCCATAACGCTGTCGCCACCGGACTAAGCCCAGGATCGGGAATTCAGATTCTGATGGGTGGAAAACACCTTGCAGCCAACAGCCAGCGCGAGCCCCGGCAGCCGCCCACGAGGAAGAACACTAGAGCACGCTGATAGCAGGCAAAGGCGCAAGACACAGCAAAGGTGAAAGCGGGTGCGAACAGCATCGCCGACCGACCGGTCGCCGCCGTAATAAGAGAGAGGTTTGGTATCTGTGTAAGGCAGGACGCAACTTGTGAGCAGTTACGTGCAATCCACGTGTTCATGACAGCTCTTCCCTGACCCGCTGATCCGTATACGAGCGCAACAGCTCGGACACACAGCAGTAAATTCCTTCAACCCATGGTTCTAATACCAGCAAACAAAATGTATCTATTTCCTATAGATACATACGAAGCAAGCAGTACTTTACCTGCGCAAAAGCGCAAAGTACACCGCCTGCCTGGATAGTACCAACGCCCGTTTCAAGAAAGGCTTTGTCAGCTGAGGAAGTTATCCCAGATGATTCCGCCCCAGACCACAGCGACAATAAACAGCGCAAAGAACACCGCTGCCGAGCCCAGATCCTTGGCCAACCCGGCCAGCGCATGAAACTCGGTGCCGGCACGGTCCACTATCGCCTCGATCGCCGTATTCAGCAGCTCCATCACCAGAACCAGCAGCAGTGACGCGATCATCACCCCCCACTGAAATCCCGTATTCGCTACAAAAAAGGAGGCCGGCGCCATCAGGGCCACGATCCAGCTCTCATAACGAAATGCGGGCTCACTGATATAAGCCGCACGTATCCCTTTCATCGAATAGCGGGTTGCATGGTAGAAACGGGCAAATCCGGTGGCTTTTGTAACGATCACTCTACTACCTCGGCGTTCTGATAACCTGGTTATAAATTGGGTCGTATCCTGCCAGAGACAAGCTGGCAAACGAATAGTCTGACTTCAGCAGAACCGCTTATACTTCATTTTGCTTAAGAGAAGTTTAAAACCTGAGTCAAAGACGGCATTTTCGGACGACTGCGCGGCCTTCACAGCTCAGAATTTCACCCAGCGTTTTTGTATTAAATCCGGCGTCAGCCCAGGAGCCCACATGAGTGACGACCTCGAGAGCACCCGGCAGTTTCTCCAGCGCCATCACGGCGGCGATGGCCACAGAGCCGCCGAGCGCACGGTGACCAGCCATGGACGCAACCATGACGAGGATTTTTGGGCGTTCTGGGACAAATATACTCCCCGGGCTGACAACCGCCATGTGGCGGATCTGGGCTGCGGCCCGGCCCTGTTTCTAAAACAGTTGGCCGCAAAGCATCCGGGGTATACGCTCACCGGCATCGAAATTGCGCCGTACATGCTCGCCCGCATCGATGACAAGCCCCATAACCTGGATATACGCATCGCCGATCTCAACGCTCCAGGCGAAGAGGTATTCCCGCCTGCCTCTATCGACGCCTGCCTTGCCAATATGCTGGTGCATGAGCTGTTCCAGCCGGTAATACTGTTTCAACGCCTGCATCGCTGGATCAAACCCGGGGGCCTGCTGGTACTGACCGATAACGTGCGCCAGCCGCTGGAAAACTTTCTGCACCACCGGTTTCCGGACACTGACTTCAGTTCAGATGCGTTAAGTCCGCAGGATCTGAACGACAGTTTCCGCGACTATTTCGAGCACAACCGCTACACCGCCGACGAGCTTGTGCGGCTATTGGAACTCTGCGGTTTCGAACCAATCGAACAGCAACAACTGCGAGAGGGGCGGGCTCTGCGGATCGCCGCCCGAAACCGTTAAGCCCCTCTATCTATCTCACCTGCGCCTTCTTAGTGGTTCCTAATACCCTTGTGGTAGACTGGCTTTCTCCATTCGCCCGTAAACTGATACTGATTCGCCCATGCCAGAAACACCGGTCACACAGGTGCCTGACCAGCCCGCACAGCCGACAGCAATCGAAGACAAAGTAGACCGCCGACTTTCCGTTGCACCGATGATGGATTGGACAAACGATTACAAGTGATACTTAAAAACAACAACTTAAAATAAAAACAAAATAGTTTAAGCAAATTTTAAGCAAGTCGCTTATTTTTCTGTCCGTCTGATCTACCTCCCCATATTGCGCAAACAAAGCAGCTGACCATGAGCAAATGCCCACACCTGAACGAACCAAGATTCATCGCCCTGGTCGAGCGCATGGTCGAGCGGTACGAACAGAAGCGTGCTGCGGGTGAGGATCGGATCGAAATGAGACTTCAGGCAGGCGCCGGCGAGGCGTACAGCAGCTGGCCGGCGATGTATCTGGAGGAGGTTTTGACAGCGAAGGGGTATCGGGTGAATGTACGGAGCTGGACCGGGGAAGGGTTTACTTCGGTGGTGCTGGTAGAGCCTGCCTGAGGTTAGGCGGCTTCCGGATCGACTGCCGGCAGGTAGTTCGCAAACTCGATAGCGTTTAGCTGTTCGATAGCATCCGTAGCTGTCAGATCCACATCAGCCAGTGCGCGCATGGCGGACTGCTTAGCGGCAAAACGTATGCGGTATTGCGCACCCACGGCAGCCGCAACCGCTTTGCCTTCGGCCAGGGTCAGGGTGTGCGGGTCGTTGTTGATATCGAAGAGGGTTACGGTCGTGGCACCGTCGAACTCCTGCAACTGGACCTCTCCATTGATCGCCATGGCAGAATCAAAACCGCCGTTCCATGCCGATCCATCACCAAATGTCACTGACTCCCGATAACTGGCTTCTGCGTCATTGCGCACCTGTTCTTGATGAAGTTGTAAAACTTGCTCTACAGTCAGCGGTTTATTTTCTACCGTTACCTTTTCCCACGGTCCTTTCGGCCAATTTTCGGGGTGTTCACGCGGGAGTGACACTGCTCCTTTAAGATAAATATCACGCACCTGATTGAACGTACCTGTGAACTCTTCGTTTTTGTACTGATCCATTAATTTACCCCTTAATCAGCGTCTATTTCAGACTGTGTCATGGCGTAATTGCGAATGGTCACTTCATCCATCCAGCCCACGAAATAGTACGAATTATTCTGCAGCCCTCCCATTCTAGCTACGGTTGATGCTGTATCCGCAGAACTTGGAGTCCTAGTAGCGACAAGAACCTTGTCCTTGTAAAACTTTATGCTGTCAGTATCGCCGGTCCCATCCCATGTTATATCAAGCCTATAGGGAACACCTTGCGTTATAGATACGGCGTTGATTGTTAGCCCCGCCATATATATCCAGTGAGAGCCACCGAATGTTCTGATCTGGAAGCTGGCTTGGTGCCACAGAGCGCGCCAAGCTCCTGTCGAATCGTTCTGCGCATAAAGCGTTAACGTAAATGCGGATGTGTAGAACGGTGGTATATCAGCGAAGGATACATAGGCAACGGAGTTGAAATATAATGCCTGACCAACCTGTCCAGGAGTTTGTGTCACGTTCGTCATCACGCCATTATAATTCCCGCCTTCATCAAATAAGGTGGTACCGCTTATATTATCCCCTGTGTATTTTGCTATCGTGCCTTCAGGGAGGCCACCAGAACCGCCACCGTTACGCCCAGCCGTAGCCCGCGCCATGTTGTGAAACATTAACTCCAGCCCCCGCAGTCGAACCCGACGACTTCATCGCCATCGTGAGTGAATTCTAAATAGTGTGTGGCTTCTAGCGTTGGTGTGGTGTTGTTCGACCAATGCCCCAACCCGGTGTAGCCCAGCGTCCATGTGTCACCACCGATAACTTTGTAGGACACCGACTGACCAGCAGCCAGATCAGTGAGGTCGAGCGTTGTATTCGCCGTTAGCGTGAGCTTCTGTTTCCCTCCAGTCCCACGATCAAGCGTTGCTCCGGCTGCGGCGTTAATGGTTTCTGTGAACTCGGTAATAGCTCCGTCGAGCAGCGTTCCACCAGAGGTTGGCATAAACCCTGACGGGTCTGGGATACCCTCTAGTGTCTCAGCAGTAACTACAAGCTGCAGTTCGTCATCCGCCTCCCACGTCTGAGGAATACTGACGTCATTCCCCCACGGGTCAGGGTCCAACCCCGCTTCGTAGCGGCGTATGGTGAGATCGTTTCCGCTAATCGCCGTCACATCGACAAATTCTGATTTGACCATCACGCGCTGACCGTTAACTGTCTGAAACCGGCAAAGCTGCATCCTGTAAAAGTCGCCAGCTCCAAGCGAATCAGGTGCAGTACCAACAGATACAGTTGTATCGGTATCAGAAATGCCAGAGGTCAATAGCGTTGAGTAGTTATTCATTCCATACTTACGCGCCATTTATATAACCCCCTGTTGATCCAGCCGGTAGCAATTCAGTCCTGATTCCATTTTCATCATATTTACCGCCAGAATTAATACCTGTTGGGTCATATAAAATATATCCGCCATCAGCCGTAGCACACATTGTTCTTTCTTCGCCAGAGTTATTGCAGATGGTGATGCACTCGTTGCAGGCCTTTGCTGCGGCAGATGCATCTGTGTCGCAGGAGCTGGCGGTAATACAGCCATTCATCACGGTGTATTCGGTGAGGTCATCAGCCTCCCAAGCGTCACCAATTGTGGTGGGCGCTTCAGTAATCTGACAATATGGCTCTGATTCATTACCATGTAATACGCATGAATATTTTGTAACCGTTCGCGCCTGATCAACCGGAGTTCCGTTTACTAACTGGTGCACTATTATTCCTATAGAACCTTCTCCTTCAGGAATCCCGTTGGTAACGGTGTACCCGTTGTAGTAAAACGTGTTACTACCAACGGTGTGCGGGTATGCATCTGCCGCCGTAAGTTCGATGGTTTCATGCAGGGTCGCCGCCGGAACAGATGCCGCATATACGAGGCTTGCGGAGAAGTAATAACCCTGTTCCCACGTCTCATCCGCATACTCGTTTTTACACGTCTCGATCTGGGTAAAACCAGCAGGGCTGAAGTTAATCGCCGCCCCCGTCGCGCAGTCGGTCCACTCCTCTTCCGCGCACAGGCCGCCGCCCATATCCGTGGGTGCATCACCTTCGATGGACTGGCATTCCTTTTCGAAGGGGGATTCGGTGCCGTTTAAACCGTTGGAGCAGCAGCCGTCTTTATATTCCTCATCACTGGCACCGCCGATCTGCATGTACAGGCCGTCGATACCGCCGCGGTTACGGATTATGGCCAGCAGTTGGCGAACCTCGGTCATCTCCGGGGCTTTCATAGCGATCTTCTGAACAGCCCGGAAAAGCTTTTCTCTTTCAGTGCTCATCAGCGTCCATTCACCAGGGTGATGCTGTTGATTTCCAGCGGGAGGGTATACGCGCTTTCGGCGATAGCCGGCTCAAGCTCGTCGGTATAGTCCGCCGGTATCTCAGCCACGTTGATCTCAAAGGCACGCACTTCGGTATCCGCGTTGTATTCGGCGGTGCTTTCCAAAACGAGGTCCGCTTCCGGATAGCCTGGCGCCAAGGGGGCTGCCCAGTTTTCTGCCGGGGCAGCCACCAGGGTATCCATATAACTGATCGTCATGCGGATGGTGGTGCGGCGGATGCCGTTGCCGATGGCGTACTCAAAACCGGTAATCTGGCCGATGGAATCTACTATGCGGTTGTCATGTTCACAGACGTCACCCAGATCGACCGGGAAAATACTGTGGACGCTACCCCGGATATGGGTCTGCCGATGGGCGGCAACGATCTGCTTCTTGCCGATCCGGTAGGCGGCTTCAAACGCCAACGCCAGGTCTGCACGGCGGTTATCTGCCGAGGCCTGGGCGACCGCTCGGGCGGCATCGAAATCCCGCTTGCGGGTCTGCTTGAACTCCTCTTCCCAGAGGGCTTCGTCGTACTCGGTGTCGAGCGCGTAGTTGAGTTCGGTACCGTCAATGGTTTTGCCGTAGGCATCCACCGACTGCGGCGCCGTAATGGTGAATTTGTAAGACTCGGTCACCGGTTGCGCTACGCGCCGCGCGATGCTCGATTTAAAACCCTGGCACCAGGTATCAGCCACCGGCCACAGGTTGTCGAACACAAAGCCGCCATTACCGGCCTTTTCCAGCGGGTAGATTGAGTAGCTGAGGGTTTCCCAAGGCTCAAAAGACTGGGCCTTTTCGATCATCAAGTCGCGCCGAAACGCCTTATAGTCGATGATATCCCGGGGCCCAAACTGCGTGCTGAACTGGCCGGTTACCAGGTTGCGCTCTTTGTAGACATTCACCTCGCTGGAGATAGAACGCAGCAGCGAGTACCGGTAATCGATATTCACGGTGACACGGTTGATCACGCTGGACCGGGTCTGAAACTCTGTACTAGGGTCCGCATAGGCCACCTGCGCACCGGTCAGCGTCCGGTTGACGGGCTTGCCCGCCACCCCCCAGTTATAGAAGCGCCGATCACCGGCACGGTCATAACCGATAGAACCGCACACGGTTTTCATCAGCTCGTTGGCGTAATCACGCCCCTTGGCGTCTTCCACCTGGGTTACGTTGCTATACACGCCGCCTGTCAGCGCCCGCAGCTGGCCCGCATCCTCATCGCCCAGCCGCTCATCCCGCAGGTTAGAGCAGGTAAACGCGATGCCACGCCGGGTGCGGTCATGCTGCGCCGTCTCGATCCAGCCGGTAAACAGCGGGAAAACGTCAGAAGCGGGATCGTTCGGGTCCACATGGGTTTCGATACGGATCTGCTTGGCGTGAAAGGACGGGATATTGATCACCGCATCCAGCGGCCTGAAGACGAAGATAGAGGCAGTGGCGGACTGATCCTCGTTAAAAGACACGCTCACTGAGTCCAATGCGGTGTAGCTGGAGTAATCCACCCCGTTGATCCAGATGTAAGCCTGCGGCAACCGGCGCCGGGCAGCTACTGACCCAACCCGCTGTTGAAAGCGGATCAGGTCGCGCGCGGGCTCAATCTCACCAACAGACTGTTCGAACACGATCAGATCAGCAGAGGGCTCAATCTCGCGAAATTTTACGTTCTGGTTGAACTGGATCAGGTCGGCTTCTGGGCTGATGATGCCCAGTTCGCCCGCAACAGCGCCGACGCCGATCACGCCTGAACCGATCATGCCGCGTATACCCTACCTTCAGGCTTGCGAAGAGATAGCTCGACGGAAACGCCTGCAGAGGTCACTGCATTGGTAACTCGAACGTGGATGGGGATTGCACCAGTCACGCCCGATGTCGCTGATACACCAATACTGAGAGCCGCGCCGGGCACGGCGTTATCGAGACCGGCAGATGTCAGCGCAGTTTTGATCTCGGTAGTCTCATGGCCGCTGCCAGGCGTTGCGTCTTCGATAGTAAAACTATAATTACCGCCGCCAGGCATCTTGAGCAGGTATGCGCCGTTATCAGCCGGATCACGCTCGACATCCGCGAAGTAAAACACATAATCCAGCGATCCTTCGCTGTGGTCGGAGTAATGCACCGTTGATAGCGTGCCGCCGAACACCTGGGTGCAGGCCGCATCGGTGTAAAGCTTCCACATCAGTCAGTCTCCAGTGCTACGGCTGTGCTATAGGCAAACTCGATCACTTCGGTTTTACTCATCGCGACCCACTCACCCCGCGGGCACTTGGCGCCCATGATTCGTGTTTTAAGATCCATGAAGCAGCCACAATCCGGGCAACGCCGCCGGGGCGTCAGGTCGCACTCCTCGCACAGAGAAATGCGCGCACGCTGAACCAGCGCCTCTTCAGGCGTCAGCTTGATCATTCCCATAGGAGATACTCGCGGAGGTGGGTTTACGCGCCGGAGGCGGCGCGAGATAGAACATCGGCCAGATAAGACAGCTCTGCGTCGGGGCCGGACAGGGTCACCGGCCTCACGTTTTTGCCGTTGTCGACCTTCAAGGTCACCGTGCCGTGGTTGGTTCCGCCCTGGCCTTTCTGGGCGGTTTCCAGCCAGCTGCGCACCTCTTTGCCCATCGCTTCGGCGGTTTCGGCGGCCATGCTCAGGTTGATGGTTTCGCCGGCGATCTCAAGGATGGAGCCGGCGCGCTCTTCGCTGGTTTTGCCGTTGATGGTTTTGCCGCCGGCAGTGATGGAGTAGCTGCCGCCCTGCTCACGCTGTGCGGTTACCGCTTTCTGCAGGTCACCAAACTTGACGATGGCTTTGTCTTCCATCAGTTTGATCACCTCGCGCATCCCCTCCACGTCGTAGTTGTGGCGGGTGTCCTGCATGGCGCTGTCATACACGGCGCGCATCCGGTTTAGCCAGCCGTCAGAGTTCACTGCGTTGCCGCTGTTGATCTGCGCCTGCGCCGCACGGGTGGCTTCGCCGAAGTAGTAGTTGCCCTCAACCGGGCCATCGGTTTTGCGCTGCGGGGTGCGGATGCCGAAGATATCGTTGTAGAGGCTCTTGCCGGCATTACCAAAGCTGGCTTTGCCGAGCTGGCTTTCCATCGCCTTGGCGATACGTTCTTCGGCGGCTGCACGCTGTTCGGCGATTTTGGCGGCATCACGCTCCTGCGCGGCTGCTTCTGCGGCTGCTTCAGCCTTGCGCTGGGCCGCACTGGCCGCCTTTTGTTCTTCAACGCGCTGATCCTGCATGGCGCGCAACTGTTCATTCAGGCTGCCCATCAGACGCTGGTCATTCCACCAGTCGTTCTGGTCATACACGCCCGGAAGCGGTACTGAAATCAGGTCATCAAAGTTAACTGCCGCCAGACGCTTGCGGGCTTCTTCCCGCTGGCGAACCAGATCGTCAAACAGCTTCTGCTGATCCATGGTTGATGGATCAATCAGATGGGTGAAATCTTCAAGGGTACGGGTCAGGCCGGTGATGAACGCGCCGCTGGCCTGCTGGATCGGGCCGGTTTTACCCAGGGTTTCCAGCATCTCTTCCCAACGCTGGGTCAGGGTATCAACCTTGCCAGTCAATCCACCGGCGGCGGCCTCACCGGTACCGCCCAATTGGCCGGCCACCTTATCCAGGATCATTCCCTGGGCTTCCAGCACCTGGTTACCTTCAACCAGCTGCTTGACCATATCTTTTTCAGCCTGGGTAAAGGTGACGCCCGAGCGGCTCAGGGTGGTAAGCCCCCGCACCGGATCTTCCAGCGCTTTACCCAGCTGCAGCGCCGCTGACTTGGCATTGCCGCCCATGATCACCGACATATCCTGCGACAGGCTGATGGTGCGCCGGAACGTCTCGCCGCTCACTGAGCGGAACGTCAGCAGCACATCGATCGCTTCACGGATATCAGCAGTAGACGCCAAAGTGTTCAGGGCAACGCCCCGAGCCATGCTGTCCAACTGGCTGGCAGTAAACCCCGCGCTATAACCGGTGGAATTCAGCAGCGCCTGGGTTTTCGCCTGGCGCACTTCCAGTTCGGCATAAGCCTTGGATGCCGAGGTAACCGCCGCTGCCAGACCACCCGCCGCAATCCCCACACCCAGCATCAGCGGACCCGCCGCTGACAAACCTGCACTAATGGACGAAAGCCGCCCCGCGACACCACCCAGCGGCCCCTCAAGAATCGCTGCGCTATTGGCCGCACGGCTAAACGCACCGCCCAGCCGATCACCACTGTTGGCCGCACTTTTAGAGGCACGGTCATACCGCTGCGCCGCCTGGCTGGCCCGGTCATAGGCGCGGGAGGCGGTATCGCCATAGCGCCGCGATGCCGTAGCCGCCCGGTTGTGCTCGCGCGCATACTGGTCGGCCCGGGCGCGTAGTTCTACGTCCAGGTAGCTGACAGTGGTCATTTGCTTTTGCGTCCTAGGTGGCGAATTCCATCAAGCGCATATGTCTGCATCTGCTTGAGCTCTTCGGGTTTTTCCTGGGCGATGATTTCGTTGTACCGGTTAAGCCGGTACTGAGGGTCTTTCAGGCGGTTGTGGGCATGCCACCAGGTGAGCAGGTCACCGTCGATCTCGTCCAGCATCTCAAACGGGTTAACGATGCCCGCCCGCTCTGCCAGCTCGAAGGCAAGATCAAGCTCCGGGCTGGCTAGTATTTTTTTTCGGCTTCGCTGGTGGTCAGGTCAGCGCCTTCCAACTCCTGCACCTTGATGCACACAGCGTCCATCAGCGGGTATTCGTAGTTGTCCAGCAACTCCTGGGCGGTCTCGCCTTCAAAGAGCTGCGCGCCAGTCTTATCTACCGCATAAAACTGGGCCTTCAGGGCGAACAGAGCCATACCGTGGTGAACCGAATCATAATCTTCGGCTTCTCGATCAAAGCTCTTATCCAGCTCCCGCTGCCGCCGGCGATATTCAATCTGTTCGGCACCGGTCTTATGCAGCTTGAGGTAAACCTCATGCCCCGTTACCAGCGGATGTTTTTCTGGCGCGGTGCGTTTCTTTGCGCTCTCTTTGGTCAGCAACATGAAAGAGTTCCAAAAACAGAAAAGCCCGGATCACCGGGCTTTAGGGGTTAGGCTTCTACCGGCTCGCCGGAGACCTCAAAGTTGATGGTGCCTTCGTTACCACCGCCGTTCGCGCTGCCGCTCCAGGGGTGGCTCATCACGAACACATCGTAGGTGGTCACGGTGCTGTCGGTTTCGGTCACACGCAGCGTGGTTAGCGCACCGGCCGCCTTGTGGGTTTTGGTGGCCGCCTGACCAGGATCGGCCGTGTTGCGCTGCACCGTCAGCGCGATGTTGCCGGCGTCTGGCAGGCCGATGCTCTTCTCCTGGTAGGTGGAGTCGAGGACGGTTTCATCGTTAACCGGCGGCGAACCTTCGTTCACCTGGTACGACTTATGGCCCTTGATCTGAATGTATTCGCCAGGGGTGGCCGGATCTTCAATTTCCCAGACGGTACCCTGCGACGGAACGGCAATGGATGCACCAGGCATGGTGGCCTCCTATAGTTGATTTAAAAACGCACGGAATAGGTGTCCCGCAGGGCAGTCCACCCTTGATATACATCGCGCTCGTACTCCCACGCGCTGTACAGAAGTTCCGGTATCTCACCATCGCTATACGCGTCCTCAATGGCTTGCTGAGCAATAGCGGCGATCGCGTCCAGCTGATCATCCACATAGTCCGTATCCGGTAGCAGCACGTAGACATTCAGCGGGGCAATGTTCTCGTCGTAATCGATACCGTTTTCGATCTGCCCGTTATCCAGGTAGATGCACACCACCCCGTCATTTCGCTTGGGCGCTGCCTTTTTAAAGGGGTACACCTGCAGGTCAGCGTCATAGGCGGCAAGCGCAGGCGTGACAACGGCCACGATGGCATCGCGTATCTGTTTACGGTTCATGAAATCAGGCTCGGTATTTGTTGATGCGGTACTGCAGATCGGCCCGCAGGCGGGGCCCGTAGTTGCGCTTGAACTCGCTTTCCAGCGTGGATGCGGTCAACTTTTCAGCGGTGGGTTTCAGATCGATGCGGGGCACGATCACGCCACCATCAGCACCACGCATAAAGACCTGTTCACGCCCGTTGGGTGCCTTGCCGATCCAGCCTTTCGGGTAGCGATAACCGCCCCGGGCTGATACACCACTACCCACCTTGCCGCGACGGCCCTGCAGGTACTTACCCTTGTCGCGCACCGATGGCAGCTCAATGGCCGGCAGCCCCTTGTGATACACCCGCAGGTTGCCAGACAGTTCGCGGTTGTTCGCCCGGCGGATGTACAAACGCCGGTTAACACGCCGCTGCGGCAGTTTCAGCTGCTGAGCAATAGCACGGCTGACCAGGGTGCGGCCAACGGCCAGGGTGCGGTTTAACGCGCTGGCCTGCGCCTGGGGAATTTCGCGATCTTTGATAACCGACAAGCGCCCGATCAGCTGCGCCACCTGAACATCAATCGGCGGCAGGTTGGAAAGCTGGTTCGTTGCCATGCTGAACTCCGGGCACAAAAAAACCCGCACGGCATTACCGGGCGGGTTTCTCGTTTGCGCAATAGTTGCACACTAACTGAAATACTAGCTGCCAGTCTCAACGTGGGCAAGTGTTGTTTTTACCGGTATCTGGCGGACATAACCCACCCAGAATACCCGGCCCAGCACGGCCACATCGGCACCATCAGCCCACAGGGTAGGATCGCGCGGCGCCCGACCCAGCCGGTAGCCGCTCCCCTCCGGCCACAGGTAGCGCACCTGGTGCTGGCACCCCCTAAAAATTAAATACATATCACCGGGTACAGGGGTTTGATCGGCAGCATCTACCCCCACCCAAGCACCCACCGGCACCCCGGTACACCCATTGACTACCCGATGTTCGCGGGCCGATACCGGGTTTACCCCTGCCTGCACCATGTCGTCTAAAGAAAGCCGCAGCACCGGCGGGTTCCGTACTTCTTCCATGCGATCCTCCGTGACAACTGTAGTGTTGCCTAATGGTAACGAGGTAAAACAGTAATGGGCGCATGGAGATGGGGCAAGTTGCCCTTATAGCAGTGACCGCCTACAGTGATTATGCTGCGCGGATGGAAAACCAATACCCCAGCCACGCACTCGCCAAGTTCCAGATCAGGCTCTCTCACAAACTGAGGGAGCAACTACGCATCGCTGCCGATGAAAATAATCGAAGCATCAATGCAGAAGTGGTGAAACGGCTGGAGGAGACCATGCACGGCGCCGACTTCATACCGGCTACGGATGCCGCCACCCTGGCGGAAAAAGCCAAAGCGGATCAAACAGCCGCCCTGCGCCACGCTATCGCCTGCGCCATCCGCGATACCGCCAGCGCCGGGCATCGCACTGCTACTGTGAAAACCGACAGCTACCACCCGGATGTGCTGAAGCAGATCATCCAGCAGCTACGCGAACTGGGGTATGACGTATCCAGCAGTGAGGCCACGCTGGCGGTGGCGTTTTAAACAACCTCCGCAGCTTCTACCGTGGCCGCCCAGCGCCCTACCCAGTTATCCCGCTCGATCAGCTGACGCAGCACGTACGTTCCGGCATTTCTGCCGCTGGCGATGATCACCTGCCATTCGTTATCGATGCCCGCCGGCGGGTTGTTGATGGTGACCACGGTGCCGATCACGGTCATTTCACCGTTCAGGATCAGCGAAAGATCCTTGTCGATCACCACGCGCCGTTCCCAGGTACTGGCCGGGATCGAGCCGTCGCTGACGGTGGCCAGTTCGCCCAGCTCTTCAAAGATGTCGGCATCGGCTTCTGCCATGATGTCGTCAAAGTCGCTCATGCTTCATCTACCTGCAGGGCTGGAAGGTCCGCATCCGGCACGACCGGCACGGTGGTGACGTACTGCATCCAGCGGGTTTGTTTATCATCGACCACGTAACCGGGCTTACTAAGGATGGCATCGAACAGATCCACCGCCCCGGCGCGCTTGGCCGCCCGCCGTGCATGGGCCTCGCCCCGGGATGACCAGAGCACCAGGCTGTATCCGGCCGCTTTCTGCCGGCGGCACCAGGCCACCAGCGTGGTATTCACGCAGCCACCAAGGAGCAGCGTGGCGTCTACATCCACGTAGATCGCCGCCGCAGGCGCATAGCGCCGGGCACCCGGGTTTACCCCGGCCCGCACCCGGCGCAGCCATCCCTGCTGGTTCACGCTCAGGCTTTGGTTTCGGTGGTGCCGGCAGTTTTAGCGCCGATCAGCTGCAGCTTTTCCGCCGCCGCGCCGGTCGCCCACTTCGCCCGGCTACGGGATACCAGCCGCGACGCTTTCTGGCGCTTCTCCATATCCCAATCGGTGGCGTCATGGTTACCCTTTTTGAACTCGCCGGAATCTTCAAACACTTGCAGGACTTTCTTGCTCATGAGATCACCATTTTTTTAGTGGACAGAACTCTTTCATGATTTTGGTTTTTGCTGTGATGTTGCAGCCGCACTGGCCGCAGTGCCAACCACGCAGCGTGCTTGTACGCTGCTCATCGCAATTGCGACATAAGTTTCGACGCTTGGCAGTCAGCACAGGGCCGGCAATGTATTTAACCAACAACTTCAGGATGAATAGTTTGACCTGATACGCCGGCTTCATCGCGTTAACTAATTAAATTACCGTTGGATTGGGAGTGTGGTGGCCGGTGCTGTATTACCCGGCTTGGTTGCTACTCATCGACTCGAACGACTGTCACCACCAGCAACCGGATACGGGGTTTATCCGCACTTACCTGCGCATCAGCCTACGCATTCACCACACTGGCCAAGCAGCCCACCCGGAAGGGGAACCAGGTTCGTACAGGGCTGCTTGCCGGTGAGGCCCGGGGATACTCCGCCCCGGGTCGGTTAAGCTGTTGGCTCACATGGCCTATCTCCGGCTAGGTGGAGAGCGCTCACCAACGCGGCGTTATCCGCGAAGCCTTCAGCCAATAGACTGTTGTTTGTTACCGGGGCCCGTCTATTTATCTCGGCACCAGGCCCCGCTATTCAGCCGTAGTCCATCTGTTCAGCACGTTCGGGCGGTCTGCTGGGCAGCAATGCGATCGCGCCCTGTATGGCACCGCACTGCCGGTTACCCGCCGATATATCGAACAGATGGAGCATGAAGAAGATAATCAGAATCATCTTCGCTCCTCAGATAGGGGTGCCCGTCCTTGGGCAGTCAGGGGTTAACCTTTCAGCAGTACCGGGATAGTGGCATCGCCACTGGTACCGGCTGCTGCCGCGTGACCGATGAGGTCGTTGTCGGTGGCGGTTGCGGTGATGGCGGAACCATCCCAGTAAACCGGCGTGCCTTCAGCGATGTTTTCAGCGGCCATCGGCAGGTTGTATACGCCTTCCAGATCCACCTGGCCGCGAGCGCCCGCTTCGATAGCAGAAAGCGCGACACCGACCAAGGCACCGGACACCACCACACCACCAGCCAAAACCGCGCCAGTAGAGGTCAGCGGGATGACTTTGCCTGCCTGTACTTTGTTTGTAGCCATGAGAGTTTTCTCCGAATAGGGGTTAAATCAGCCCGGGCGGTACTCCGGGCTTAATAGCCGTTTGGGGCTTAGTGACCGTTTAGGGGTTAGGCGCCGGGGTTTTTAGCCAGGCCACGGTAGTCGAGGGCTTTCACACCGGCATCCATGCGGACTTTGAATTCCACGCCGTCGATGTTCCAGCCGTTCTGCTGTTCCAGCGTCGGGGTCTGGATGCCGTCCAGGTACTGCACTTCGATGGTGTCGAACATTTCCGGGTTGGCGGCCAGGTGCCATGCGGTACCGGTGAGACGCGGATCGGCGATGACTTCGGCGATGTTGCGCACGTAGTTGGGTGCGGTGTTGGCTTTTGCAGCGGCACCCACTTCGAATTCAGACTGGATGGTCTGAATAGCCAGGCCCTCTTTCTCTACCGGCACCAGCATGTATGCCGGAGTGATGTTGAGGTGAGCATCACCCAGCTTCTGCTTACGCATCAGTGCACGCAGTGCATCAACTGAGGCGGTGGAAATGGCCGCTGCTGAACCCAGGTTGTTGTGGTCGGCATGGAACAGGGTTTTGCCGTCGGCCATGTTGGGGTTGCTGTTGAGGATGGCGTACACCAGGTTACCGATGGTGCGGCGTGCAGCGCGGCCCATTTTCTGCGGGATGCGGGTGAACGCGCCCAGATCGTCGTTGATGATCGCCTGGCGGGTGATGCTGAACAGGCTGCCGTAGGTGGCCAGCTGGACGGTTTCGCCGCGATCATTGATGGTGCCCTCTTTGTATTCGGCACCTTCGTCCACTTTTTGCAGATCCGGGAAAGCCCCAAGATCAACGCGGGTGGTGGCCTTGAAGTCCGGCAGCTCGCCCACGCTGGTCCAGCGTTCGAAGGTTTCAGCCGCTTCGTCGTAGCCTTTCAGCATCGCCTTGTTGGCGACGGCCGACAGCAGGTTGCCGAAATCGCTGGTGGAATGAGTGAACGCCGCACCGACGATTTCCAGCTTGCCCATGCCGTAGGCGTTGATGCCGTTCATCTGCAGGGCGTTGCGGGCCAGCTCATACAGGGTGTAACCGGCCATGGGGTTGGAGGCATCCGCCTTAACCAGACCGACACGGGCCGCCAGGGCGTTGGTGACGTCTTCACGATACTTCGCCACCACGGTTGCGTCACGACCACTGGACACGTGCGGCTTGGCGGTCGGCTCGGTACCGGACCCCAGCGCGGCCAGCAGCTTGGCCTGGGCCTGCTCAACGCTGCACTTGAAGTCATCCAGGCAGGTGTCGAGGATGGCGCGGTGCTGATCTTCAAAGCCTTTGAAGGCGGCGCGGATGCCGGCACGGCGGTCGCGTTCCGGTTGCAGCGGATCGTCGCCTTTCGCGGCGGGTTCGATGATTTCGATGATGTTCAGGATGTTGCCCTGTTCATCAACCTCTGCCAGCACCAGGTTACCCTGAGCGTCACGGACTTTCTTACGCATAGTGATTCCACCTTTTGGAGTTTCGGGAGTTGCTGAGGGTGCGGCGGTGCCGCGCGGTTGTGCGGGTGTTGCGGGAGTCTGTACCGAGCGTTGCCCGGTAATCTGAGCCGGAGCGTGGGCAAAACCCATGCGGGCCAGGTCGAAGTTAGCGGATGCAGCCAGATCCACCGCTGCACTGGTTTCGTCGGCAAAGCCAGCGGCGACGGCCTCGGTACCTGTGTACCAGGTTTCTTGGTCCATGATGGCGGTGACGTCTTCGGTGCTCAGCCCGGTGCGACCGGTGTATACGGTCAGCAGGCTGGCCTTCACCTTGTCGAGCACTTCCGCCTGCTTGCGCAGTTCATCGGCATCACCTACTGCCCCGCCCCAGGGGTTGTGAATCATCATCAGGGCGTTTTCCGGCATGATGATGCGATCACCCGCCATGGCGATAATGCTGGCCATGCTCGCTGCCAGGCCGTCGATATGCACGGTGACGCTGGCTTTGTGATTCTTCAGCAGGTTGTAGATGGCGGTGCCATCAAAAACGCTACCGCCGGGGCTGTTGATGTGCAGGTCGATGGCGTTCAGATCACCCAGGGCTTTCAGATCCCGCGCAAAGTCTGAAGCAGTAATGCCCCAGTAGCCAATTTCGTCGTAAACGTAGACCTCAGCCGCGCCGGGGCTGGCGGCTGCCTTGATGCTGTACCAGCTTTTACCGTCTGGCTTGATCGGGGTGACCGATGCGCTGGCCATAATGCCGGGCAACGGCGCGGCCAGGGCGCCGACAATCGCCAGCGTCATGAGTCGTTTTTTCATGGGTTTGCCTCTTGGTTTGAGGGGTCAGTCTGCGGGACTGTCGGGGATGATTTCGGTCGGGCCACCGGGCGGCGGCGTCACTTCGTTCTCGCGCACCTGCTGCTGCCACTGTGCCCAGAGGTCGATCACCTCATCAGGGTTGCCGCCCGCGCTGCGGATAATCTGCTGCGGGGCTTTGGTCATGTTACCCAGGGTGATACGGTTGCCGTTGGCTTCTCTCTGCGGGTCGATCCACGGCATCTGCGGGCCGAAGTAGTCAGCGTCGTAGAGGCTGTCCATGTCGATGTCATCGGGCAATTCAATCTTGCCGCTCATCACCGCCATACGCAGGAAACGCTCATACACCGGGCGGGTAACCATATGGACGAACCAGCCGGTCAGCAGCTGGTAATCCTCCCAGCTTTCAACCAGTTCCTGCCGCTGGGCGCTGTAGGTGCCGTTGTAGTTTTTGCTGCTGGCTGAGTAGCTGCACCAGGTGCCACCAGCCACGGCACGCTGCATGGCATCACGGTAGGGCGTCAGCAGCCCGCTCGGGCGGTTGCTCTGGATGGTACCTACATCTTCGCCGGGGCGTAGATCATCGAACACGGTACCGGGGCTGATCTCAAACAGGCGATTGCCTTCGGTGTCGGTATCGTTGTCCAATGCGGTATCGCCGTACATCTCCGGCATACCCTTGCGGATGTAGAACGCCATAGCGGCGGCGATCCGGGCGGCGACCTGCTCAGCCTCTTCGTAATCCTTGAGATTGTTAAGGCGGTCCATCACGGCGGCGAACACGCTGACGCCACGGTTCTGGTGCAACCGATCGATCAGCTTGAGGTGGTGGATCAGGTCTGCATTGACGGCCTTGGTATCTGCAGAGGTCACCAGCCGGGTCATATCGCCCGGGTGCGAGGTCAGCAGGTAGTAGTAGTTTGCGCGCCCCCAGCCGTTGCGCTGAATGCCTTGGCGGATATTTCGGCCGCTGTCGTTCAGTTCAATCGGGCAGTAGTCGGGCTCCAGCAGTTCAATGCTGTAGGGCACCACACCGAGGTGGGTATATTTGGGCACGTTGCCCATTACATCTTTGATCAGCGCCTCACCATCGCGGAACCAGGTACGGCCCAGCAGCTGCTCAGACATGGCCAGCGAAAGCTCGCCGGTGGTTTCTGGCGACTTGGCCCAGCGCTTACGCAACTGGCTGATCTTCTTCGCGAGTTCGCGATCAATACTGCCGTCTAACTTCTTCGGCATCGGCTCGACGTTGATGCCGTTCTTGCCAATCACACGGGTGACCAGGGTATTTAGCACGGCCTTGGCCAGATCGTGGTTCTGATCCAGGTGGCGAGCCTGACCGCGCAGGGTTTCTGCTGCGCCGGCCACATGGGTACCGCTGGCGTTGTCGCCCTTATTCTTGCGGGTGCGCCGCGGGCTGGCTGCTTCATAGGCGGCCAGCACCTGACGCGCACGCGCGCGGCTCACCGCACGCTCTGGCGAAAATGGGGCGATCAGTCGGTCAGTCCAGTGCATCAGTCAAAACTCGCTAGTGAACGGCCACGACGGACACCCGCCGCTTTCTGTGCCGCAGCGCTGGCTTTTGCTTCCCACTCCTGCCGGCCGGCACGGATCTCCGCCAGGTTGGCGCGGGTGAGCTCACGCCCGTTTACTTTGACGGTCTGCCCCTTGAGCACCTTTGCCTCGGCATCGGTGTAGAGCTGGACCATTTCAGCGGCGGTGGTCATGGGTTACTCCCGGTTCAGCCAACCACCCAAGGCGTTACCCCGAGCGCGGCGCTTCTGTTGCGGTTGTGGTTTCGGCTGAGCCTGCTGCTCTTCCACTACTGCCGGCTGTTCTGGCTCGGCGCTGAACATATCGCCCTGGGCCAGATCGGCTTCTATTGCATCCCACTGAGCAGGGCTAAGCAGGTGCAGACGTTCGGCACGGGCGGCGTGGATGGCGTAGCCGGTGCAGTCCCAGGCTTCTACGCGGGAGCCTGCTTTCTGCTGCCAGATCAGTTTGCCGCGCTGGGTGCGGCTGGGTGCTTTGATCTCGCCGGTCATCTGGTCATAGAAGTCAGAGCGCACTTCGGTGTACCAGTGCATGCGCCCTGCCCCGTTGCCCGTCAGTTTCATACGGGCGGCCATCAGGTCTTTGACCTTGTTGACGCCAACGATCCACACCTGCAGGCCGTACTTGGCGGCCTTGTTCATCTTGCTGACGTCTACTTTTTTCGGGGCGGTAACGATCTCGGCGTCGATGCTGTTCGCGCCTTTGATGGCACGCAGTTTCACGCCCCGGTTCGCCCGGCTGCGCACGTAGTGGTACACGGCGTCGTTGGTCTGGCCATCGCCAGAATCGAGGTCGGCAGCGCGGATCCGCAGGGCCCAGCCCTTTTCGTGCTGGTAGGTGCCAAAGAGGATCTGATCGAGCTCGGTCCACACCGGGTCGTTTCGGTCAGCGGTATTGCCGACAGCGGCGATTTCACCCCAGTAGACGAGCCAGTTTTCTTCCCCACGGCCGTGGGCCCAGATGGTGATCGCGAGGCGATCATGCTGGACGTCAACGCCGGCGGTGAGTATCAGGCCGCCGTTGGGGACGGTTTTCTCGGCGTAGGCTTCGGCACGCTGGGACAGTTTTTCTACATCCGGCGCATCGCTCGCGTATTCATACGGCAGGCCCAGAGTGTTGTTGGTGAAGCCGATCATTTTGGATTCGTCGCCCCACTCCAGCGCGTGCTGCGCTTCCAGGTAGCGGCGAACCAGTACGTTCAGTTTTGAGCCGGGGAACGGGCTGTAGAGCTCGTTGATGTAGAAGCCGGCTGTATCACCGCCGGGCTTGTCGGCAATCCATTCGCCCTGACGAACGTTGAGGTTCTTCTGGCGATCGGTCCATTCCACGGCGCAGTGTGGGCAGACGTAGGCGGCGCTGTCCGGATCGGCGCTGCCGTAGACTTCATCGTGCCGGTCTGGGTCTTCATCCCATACGACGTTGGCCCAGGTGAGCACGTGGCGTTCGCCGCACTCATGGCACGGCACCCAGAATTTGCGTTGGTCCGATTTCTTGTAGGCATCTTCAACGCGACTCAGACCTTTAACCGTAGGCGTGCCGCCGAAGATGACTTTGCGGTTTTCGTACGTTTTGGCGCGCTGTTCCAGCAGGTCAACCGAGTCACCCTGACCGCGCACATCGCTGGAGCAGTCGTCGGGCTCTTCCACCGCTACCACGGGAGCAGATAGCGATTTGACGTTGTCCGGTGCGTTGGAGGCGACCAGCGCGAGAAAGCCACCGGGGAAACGTTTGAAGTCCATGCGGTTGCCAGCGGATCGGCTGGTCTCTACGTCGATCAGGTCACGCAGCACCGGCGTTGCCCGCACGGTGGGATCAAACTTCTGATCCAGGTACTTGCGGATGGTTTTCTCTTTCGGGAAGAGCAGCACCACACCGCAAGGATCCAGGTGGATCCGCTTCGCCAGGTAGTTGTTCCAGACACCATCGGTCCACGCCACCTGGGCGGACTTCATGCACACCACTTTGCGGATGTAATCATCATCCAGCGCGTTGAGCATGCCCGGCACCCAGGGTGTCAGGTCGGTGGTGTATTTGCCGGGGCTGGCGGTCTGTTCCGCCGCCATCCAGCGGTATTCGTTCGCCCAATCAGCCGTCGACATCTGGCGCGGCGGAAGCAGTTTCTCCAGCGCGCGACTTATCACCAGCTCCAGTGTTTCCTGCAGCTGTTGATAGGTGTGTAAGGATGTGTCGAGCATGAGTGTCGAGAATATCGATATCCAGGTTGATGTCGTGGGCGAGGTCGATTTCGTTCTTCAGCTTGGTGAGGCCAGTCATCATCCCTGAGCGAATCGCAATGGCCATGTCAGTCAGGCGGCGTTCAACGTCATCGGCTGGAACTAGCTTGCCCACCATTTCCCCGATCTTGATCTCTTCCGCATCACCGCGGAGACGGTCTAGCCGTTCCTTCGCAGACTCGCGGGACTTGTTCGTCGCCCGCTCCACCAGCCAGTCATGCACTTCAATCGTGCTGTACTGGTTTTCATGGCCACGCTTGGCAGACTGATAAGGGAACGTCGGGTCGCGTTGGTACTCGGTAAACGAACGCTCACTGATACCGAATATCTCGGCGAGCTGCTTCTTGTTCACCTGCATCGCGGCCACCTGGTCATCTTTGAAATCATTACCCGGCGCCGGTGTCGATCAGCTGAAGTAGGGAGCGCCTCGCATAAGTCACTGATTTATCTATAAGGAAGGAAGTCCTAAGCCATCCCAGATCTGCACGAATTTCGCGATCAGATTGCCCAAATAGCCCCGGGGGCCCAGGAGGACCCATGGCCTTGATGGTCATCGGCGATGATCAGGGGTACAGGTCCGCACGCAGCTCGATGATCTGCATTTCGAGGGCTACGGCTTCACGGCTTAGCGCTTCGATCTTGTCGAGTGGCCGTGCCATCAAGGGGATGGCGTTCAACTGCTGCAGCTGCTGGTCGATCTCGATCACGCGGGCACGCAGTTCATTGGCCTGGTCGATGTTCGTCACTGATCATCCTGATGCTGGCCTTGTCCACGTTGCATGACTGAATCGCGCTGACCAACATCGGTACGTATTCCACTACGCCCGCGTAGGTGTAGCACGCAGCTCTGGTATCGGGGTCGGCTCGGTTAATACTTCCGGGATCGGAATACAGACCGCCGGCGGTTGAACTACCGGTGATGCTCCGCAACCGGTCAGCAGTAGCGTCGGGGATACAAGCAGAAGCACGCACATCACCTGACAAAGTTGAGCGCAGCGCATCGACCTCTCCCCGTAACCGGCTATTGATGTTCTGTTGTTGGCGGCGGTTAATCACCAGCGCCTGGTCGGCCTGCTGATACAGGCGATTGAGCTCTTGCATAGCGCTGGAGGTATTCAACAGCGCCTGCTCAGTCTGGGTCAGCTGCTGCTGCAGTTGGCCGTTCTGCTGGTACCGATCCAGCAGCAGCCAACCCATCAGACCAACAGCGCCAAGCACTGCAGCTAGCAGATAGATTCGCAGACGCATCAGTCCTGCCCCGCTGCCTGCTCTCCCTGACGGATTCGCTTGCGTTGGTAATACCAGTTAACGCCGGTAGTAATGGTCACCATAATGGCACCGACCGCTCCGGCATTGTTGTTTAGCCATTGCAAGGCATCACCCAGCATAAGGCCGCCGCCGGCGGTATATGTGAGCCCAGCAGCCAGCCGCTGCACAGCGTCGGCATGTTGGTCGAGGTTCACTCGGCGCTCCTTACTGATTGGTTGCGATGACATCTGATGATTCCAGGCCTGATAAACACAGGTCGCGCTCATCAGCGCGCCGATTCACCAACCCTGGCCATTTCTTCCCACCGGCGTACACCCAGCGATCCAGCTCCCGGCAGGCATCACTGCGCAAACCGGCATTGGCCAGCCGCCGAAGCGTGCTGGTACTGGCCGCGCCTATGCCCACGTTGTAGGTCCAGCTGGTGTAGGCCGCGAATTCCTCAGTGCTCAGCTCAACGGTAAACATCCGATCAACCGCGTCAGCGTAATCAAGCACCTCTGCACTCAGCAGCTGGGCACACTCGGGGATGGTGGCGGTATCGCCCATCTGAACGTCACGGATGTGACCAAAGCAGATGGTCGGAATACCCACCGGATCACGATACGCCTTGAGCTCTTTGCCCTCATAAGACGCAACCAACCCCACCGCCAGTGCCACAGCAGCAATGAAGGCGCGGGGTTTCATCATGGGAGGTACCGAACTTAAGGCAACAAAAAAGCCCGGCGGGGTTAACCGTCGGGCTTCTGTATGCGCATTGATCGCAATCTATGTGAAAGAGACTAGATTAGTCTCAGGCGAGGGTCAAACATTATTTTTAGAGCCGCCAACGGGCACACTCCCGCGCCGCCCTGGCAGTTTCGCGATGCACTTCACCATAACCAGAGAACTGACGGTGTAGTCTTTCGATATCACTCACTGCCCGCGCAAGCGACAATTCGTAATATGACTCCACCCAGTCATGGTCAAACACAGTACGCCCCTGCGGGGTGCCATAGTCAAATAGCCGTTCCGGGCACTCAGGGCTAACGACGATACAGCCAACATCCAAACCCCGTTCGCGGACCAGGTTCTTCAAACGCCTCGCTTCATTCGACGAACGGCAAACCACCCGATCCCCATCCTTCAAGCTATCCAGCATCAAGGTGGTGCGCCCCGTCCGCCTTGCTGACTGCGTGTAAATCCTCACCATTGCCTGCAGCGCGTTTCCAATACCGAAGAGATCCATAATTAACCCCTCCCAGCTTTACGGGCAGCACGGCGTTCAGCAGCGGCAGCCATCGCACCCGCCCCACTCCGCACCTTCTTCTCTGCCGGCAGCATAAACAGGATATGCTGGTGGGCCTTGGCCAGTCGGCGGAAGTAAGTGGATCGGCTACATCCGCAACGGTACACCCGTTTGGCTTCAGGCGCATCCTCATGGCGGTAGTGCTCTACCACCACCGTTTTCAGGTCGGCACCCAGCTTCACCACCGCCTGGTCGATCTCATAGTTCGGATCGTAGCTGTCCGGCTGGGCAGCGGTGCCCGTGCTGCGGATGATCATACCGCCGTTATCCACGGCGCCGCCGATGGGGTTCTTGCCATACCCCAGGCCCACCACCACGCCGCCGGTTTCGCACCACTCGGCCCAGGCCTTCAACCGCACATCGATCCAGGCGATGGTGGTCGGTTCCCGCTGTTGATCCAAAGTCTCTGCTGCATCACCCATGATTCACCCCCTGCTCACCGCGAATTAACCCGCCGACACTTTGAAAAACACCGTTCTCAATGTGTCGGAAGAAGTGTCGGAAATTATTTCCCTTAACTATCAAACCTTTATTTATATTTCCGACACTTCCGACACTTCCGACACTAAAAAACAGACTCTCACATGTACGCGCGCGCCCGCGTGAAGCGTCTGTGAGAAAAAGTGTCGGAAGTGTCGAGGCCCCGCCATTGCTGGGCTCAAAGTGTCGGAAGAAGCGTCGGACAAAGTGTCGGAAGTGTCGGACCATCACTGGACCTCCCCCTTGTGGTACCGCCCCACCTCCTGATTAGCCGCCTGGCAGCACTTCTCAATGCACCGCACACGCTCAGCCGGATTCTCAGGCACCCAGGTATCAGGCACCCAGACGCGCTTCGTTCGGCGCTCGGTATCGGCCATCGGGTGCTGTATATCCACCCGTTCCTGCCGCAGAAACCGCTTAAGCTCACCGCTGAACTTACGGTGGCTCATCACATACTCCCGTGATTTTTCGCACCACCGCTGATACGCCAGGTAGAGATCATCATTCACCACCGGCCCCAAGGGGATAGGAAGATCACCGCTGGCCCATTGCCGATAAAAATACTGAGGGCTCGGCATCGACATATCGATCAACGATTCCTTCGCCTCAGTGCTCGGCGGTGCGTCATGGGGCGTAAAATCCGCCAGATCCAGATCCACCAACCAGTTGTAGAAAGCCTCAACACCGCCATCCTCAACCCATGAACCCAACTCCTGGTAATACGACTTCGGTTTCGGCTGGCCCATAAACAACGCCAGGTAACGCCGATCCCCGTAGTCCAGCTCAAGCGGCTGCGTATTGTTCGACAGAAACACGAAGTTCATCAGGTTATCCTCTTCGCGTTCCGGCAGGTTCTTTTCATTGATGATGTGCTTATCGCCCGTCACCATATGCTTGAGCTGGCCCTTGTAGTGCGCCTTCTCCGCCCGGCTCACCACCTCCTCAGCCACCACAAACAGCTTATGGCTCTTCCAGGTGGTAAAGGTGCTTTCCAGCTGCGCCTGCCCTACCGTGATGCCATACCGGCCATACATCCGCTTAACCACCTGCTCCCACAGAAACGATTTACCCGTTCCCTCAGCACCGTAGTTAATGATCGAGCTCTGCATCTTCGCGCCCGGGTTCTGCAGCGGATACGCAATCCACTTGATCAGCCAGCGGTAAACCGTCTTATCCCCGCTGGCCATCCACCAGATATGGTTAAGGATCGGTTTAACATCCTCTTCAGTGGCCGGCCCTCGCTGCATCGGCAGGCCGTCATACAGGTTCACATACTCGTTGACGTCATAGCGGCCCGATGGATCAAACACCACGTTGCGCACCACCACCCGTTCTTCCGACGATTGCCACGCCTTATACCGCTCAGCACCCACCGCCTCTTTCAAGTGCGATAGCCGCATGATCTTTCGCTGTATCCCATCGAACACCGTATCGGTGCCATAGATCAGCGCGAAGTGGTGCTTCAGGTCGAACAGCGCCGGAACAACCATCCCCCTACGTTTGGCTCCGCCCTGCCCGGAGGGAGAGCGAGGGAGGTCATCACTTTCATACTCTGGCGGTATCTCTTCCGGTAGGGGCGGTTCATCATTCGCCGCACGGGCGCCGCGCTCCACCGCCTGCATCACCTGGTCGCGGACTGCGTCCAGGCCCTGGGATACGTGGAGGTCGTTGAAGTCGGATAGGCTCATACAGACTCCACCTCATCAGCGTTTTTCATCCTTGTTCCTCGCCAGTATTCAACCTCCGACCGGTTGAATACTGGCATGTCACACCAACGCCAAACGTCCGAATCTGGAAGATAAGTAGCCCCCATCAATACACTTCCGTCGAAAGCCATAATATCGACAGCTTTTAAGCCAGTTGGGATGTCTTCCCAATCTGTATCTTCAACCGACTCCCAGTGACTCACCTGATCCACTAGCAAACGAACACTATTAACAACTTCGTCTATTTCGAAACTGTGGTTGATACCGAATACTCCAGCGATCCGGCGTATACCCCGCTCCCACCGATCTTTCCGAACCAACTGGCCATCATCACGAAACTCCAGGTCTTCCAGATCAGCGTCACGAAACTCAGGCATTCTCAAATCCCGCTCGGTGACTTTGCGTTTACTACTCATGCCGCCTCCAAAAACTCAGGCACCAGTACAACACCACCCACTTCCGCAGCGGCCTGCTTGGCTTTCGTCACACCGGGGTTACCTTCGGTTTCAGTGTCGTTATCCGCGCAGAACACCAACAGCGTGTCGGGGTAACGTTCGCGCAGCGCCTTTGCCACCGTGGGCAGGTTGCCGCTATCGATCGCCATCACTGCCGGATAACCGGTGGCCATGTGCAGACTCGCTGCCGTGGAATAGCCTTCGGCCACCAGCAGGGTTTCAGGGATATCATCAGCGGTCAGATCAAAGCCGATGCCATGCATCAGGCCCGACTTACGCCCGCCTTTGAAAAACGTCTTTTTGCCGGTTTTGTAGATCACCTGCAGGTTATGGATCACGCCGTTGATATCGCGCAGCGGCACAATCACCGCATCGCCACTCAGGTAGCGGAACGAACGCGGATCGGTATCTTTATCGCGGTTGTTCGCCTCGGTCAGCGCCGAACCGCACTCGGTATTACCGATCAGCAGCCGGGTGTCGCAGGTATCGGTATTCACCTCGGCAAACATCGCCAGCTTGGCAAAACCCACCCCGAAGGCATTCACCTTCTTGTTGGCGATATAACTGGAACGGCCCACCGGCTTCACGTTGTGCTCGGTGAAAAGCTGCTGGCACAGCTTAGCCACCGCAGCGGCCAGTTTCGCATCGTGCGCCGCCTGAAGCTTGGCACGCTCTGCCGCCTTTACTCGGCGCTTTTCTGCTTCAATCCGCAGCCTCTCCTGTTCCTGGTCGGTCATTTCACGAGGCACCCAGCCTGCCTGTTTAGCTAGATAGACCAAAGAACCAAGCGTTGCAGTCTTTTCACGACCGTAGGTTTTAAGCCCCTTCCATGTGTTTTTAACAACCTTGGCGTCATACTTGTCGTAACGGCTGGACCACGTATCCCAAGCGTCAAAACCAGCATCGCCGAACTCATTTTTTAGTGCACCGCCCATGCTGATCCACAACTCGCGATCAGAATCATTAAGGTACTGAAGCGCCTCAGCGGCATCCTCCAGGGTGTAGTCTCTGCGTTCCATCATGCCCCCCTTATGCGTAATCCATTTGCCAGCAGGGAAACCCCGTGGCCTGATTGCAGTGCTGGGTTACGTGCACCAACACCAACTCAGGTTCATCGAAATAGGCCTGCAAAAAAGCCTCGATCAACTCTGGATCACGCTGATCCCAATACTGGCCGGTATTGCCAAAGAACTCAGTGCACAGGCGGTCATGCTTTTCCGCATCCCACTGATACAAGCGATCCGAATAGACTGACTTTGCCGGCAGACCCTCATACTGCGTGTTGGCGAACAGCAGAAATGAATCGTAGTTATAGGGATGTGTTGTGGGCGTCCGCTTCAGAACAGCGGGCTTACCCGCATCATCAAAGCCGATCCAGACCAGCGGCCCATAAGTACGGAAACGGCTCATCACGCCACCCTCCGTTCAACCTGGTAGTGCTCACCCTGATCCAGCCATCCGGCCACTTGATGCAGCACCTGGTGGCGCAGGTCATCGATAGAACCGTCATTCACCACCACAAAATCGATCAGCGCCTCCGGCAGCGGCATTTCAGACACATGGCCATGCACCGCTGCTAGGCCCGGGCGGGTGATATGGATCACCACCCCACCGCTCTGGCGAATCCAGCGCGCCTCTTCGGCGAAACGGCAATCGGTGAACACCACCACATCACCGTCGTAGCGTTCATCGGCATCAACGGCCAGCAGCTCCTCCAGGCCCAGCGCCGCGCGCTTCACCCAGGTATCCGGGCCAAACACATCACGGATACTCTCGGTACCCAGCAGTTGCAGCACCTGCCGCGGCGAATAGCCCCAGTAAGGGATCACCTTCTCTTTAAGGTCCCGGTCCGTCATCTGCTCCAGCGTCAGGCCGAAAATCTCCATGGCCGCACGACGCAGCGGATCGGCAAACGCCCGCTGCTGCCCGGTGACATGCTCCAGAATCAAACCGGCCAAGGTGTCTTTGCCGCTGTTGGCGCGCCCGGCGATGCCTATCAACTTCATCCTGAATCCCCTGTATAGCTGACCAGTACGGCCGTTTGTCTAAAAAAAAGAACCACCACCGCCTAGACTGAAATTGTCAGTCAGGCGGCGGTGGCTCCTTCTTCATCTTCGAAATAAGAGTTCGCCGGGACTTCTCCGTTGGTTTTGCGCTCGATGGCATTAGCCAGCTTATAGCTGGGTGTGCGATGACCACCGGCCAACTGGTAGAGATACGCAACAGTCGTACCCGCTGCCGTTGCCAGAGCCTTGCGCTCTTCCGCGGTGTGATCCTTAAGCCACTTGCTTAGCTTCATCGGTGCCTCCTATACGAACACCGGAAACTTTAGCATCGCGCTAAATTTTCAGCAAGAAAGCATTTAGCACAATGAATATTTATCACAATGCTAAACAGTCGGATAATCAGCGAATGGACGTAAACAAAACCAGAATCATCAACTTACGCACGCTGATCGCTGAATCGAACCTCACCCAAGAGAAGTTCGCCGAACGCTGCGGCACATCAGCTAGCACCCTGAGCCAGATCCTTTCTCCAAAAGGGAAACGCGGGCTCGGGCCAAAACTAGCGCGCAAAATTGAAACCGCGATGCAGCTCGAAGAGGGCTGGTTAGACACCCCTCGCCAATCAAACAACGACACACTCGCTGCATCTTTTAAATACGCACCGAAAATCATAGATCTCAAAGTTGAAGACGCCTTCGTAAAACAACCAGGTGCACAGCACCACCCTGCCCTCATGCCAATTTCAGGATGGGATAGCCAAACCCCGCTTGAAGATGACGAAGTAGAGGTACCCCTGTTCATGGAAGTAGAACTTGCCGCCGGGACCGGTGCGACAGAGGTCGTAGAACGCCAGGGCCCGAAGATCCGCTTTTCTCGTTCAACCATGCGCAGCGCCGGCGTGCAGCCGGAACACGCCGCTGCCTGCTTCGCCAAAGGCGACAGCATGGGCAATGTGGTACCGCATGGTGCAGCTGTTGGCGTCGATACCAGCTGCACCGATATCATTGATGGCGAAATATACGCCATTGAGCATGGCGGCATGCTGCGCATCAAATACCTGTACCGCCTGCCCAATGGCGGCATCCGCATCCGCAGTGAAGAGCGCAACGAATACCCCGATGAAGATCTATACGGTGACCAGCTCCATGACTTCCGTATAATCGGATTCGTATTCTGGATCTCAACGGTGCGCAGACGCCGATAATCCCAAACCAGGCGCAGGATGCAGTCGTGCCGACAAGGAGAGCAAAAACCATGAAGAAAGCCCTTACCGCCGCAGTGATCGCGGCTTCATGCCTCGCCGCCTCCCAAGCACACGCCCTTCGCGTCGATAAACCCGGCGGCGGCTCGATCCTGATTGACGCAGGCGACTCCATCGTTAAAGCACAATCAGCCCTTGGCCGCGCCGCCCGCTGGGATACCGCCAGGGTCTGCAAACAACCCACCCGCTCATCCTGCCGGGGCGACACCGGCTGGGGCACCCGTCACCAGTACATCGTTAACGGCCGCACCTTCATCATTGACGAGTATGACGGCGTGATCACCCAGGTTGATGTGATGCGCTAATCGCCACCCGCAATAAGGAAGGGACCATGGGCACCACCATCAACATGCGCCATTGTGAGCAGTGCAACAAAGTCACCGAACACATCGAGCACCCACCCAACCACATACTAATGCTACTGCTGGCCATCGTGTTCGCTGGCCTGGTGACCATCCTGTTTGGCGGTGCCATCGCCACGGCAGTCATCGCCTTTCTCGCCTTCTGCGTCTTTGTGTGGCTCCCGGCCATAGGCCTGCAACGCTCACCCCAGTGCCGAGCCTGCGGCACCAAAACGGGGTTCTGGAAGCTGTAAACCCAGCACCAACACCAAAATAGCCCGCCGAGTGCGGGCTTTTTTATGCCTACTACAAAGAAACTTCTACTTCCTATCTCATTGATTTAGCAGAGTGCGCAAAACTTTAGCACCTAAAATGCTAAATCTCGCTTGATCAATCTTTAGCATGAAGCTAAATTTACTCCCAGAAACGCCAAACAGGGAGTTTAGCAACATGATCACACTCGCACCCCGCGAACTCGAATACGTTGAGCTAACCCGCGACGGGCTCAGCACCAAAGAGATCGCCAAAGTCACGCACCGCTCACCCGGTACCGTTGAAGGCACCGCCCGGCGCGTGCGTTTCAAACTCAACGCCAAAAACCGGCTGGAGTGCGTGCTGAATGCGGTGCGCGAGGGCTTTATCTCCCTGGGGCTATTGATCGCCATCGGCGCACAGGCACTCGGCATCGGCCCGGCGCTGGCCGACAACGTGGCGGAACTGCTCAGCAGCAACACCACAGACCCGATCAACCACCCCGACCGCCCGGCACCCCGTGGCGGACGCAGCGGCCGAAACACCCGCAGCAGCCGATCCAACCGCAGCGGGCGCAACAGCCGCAACGGCCAGATCGCTCCCCAGCTGTTCGCCGACTTCAACACCGCCAGCCCCGCCGAACGCCTCGCCATTCTGGACGAGCTGACCAACGGCTACGCCGGCGGCATCTACCAAACCTACGACCTCAACTGGCAGGCCGAACCCCAGCAGGAGACACGCGCATGAGCACCGTACTGGTACACCCCACCGTCAGCAGCTGTATCGACAAAATCCGCAACCTGCAGGCCACCACCGGCCGCCTGGTTGTCATCGACGGCACCGGCAAGGTCGCCAAATTGGTCAACACCCGTCGCCTGCGCGCCGCGCTCGCAGAAGCGGATACCGGCAACCTGCCGGCGGCATAAGGGAGGGGATGAAAATGTCTCGATACATGGAGTTTTTCTACCTCGATTCGACTAACGCCGCGAGGTACACCGGAATCGGCGCAGCTTTCAAAACCGATAGCGAAACCACCAACGCTTTCGATAGCTACAAAGCGCTAGAAGTAGACCCGAAAGAAGCCCAATTCGCGCTAGATCTTTATGAAGAGAACGGCGACATAGCTGCAACCCTCTTCCTTGCCACTGAAACATTTGAAGCACTCAGCAATAGCGCATGCCTTAGCGAAGAACTCTATATCGCTAACGACGCGGCCTACTGGCAAAGACAGCAGAGGGAAACGGTATGAACCTGATCGAACGCGCACGTTACTACCGCGAACAGCACAACCACCCGGATGGCGTGATCATCATCGCCCACGGCACTGAATACGCGGGCTGGATGAACGAACTGCGCAACCCGGAAATGTGGACGCCCGGCTGCATCGCCATCGACCCAGAAGGCAACCAATGGGAAGCCACCGGCGGCGGCTATCGCACCGCCGAGCGCTGGGAGGTGCGGTCATGAAAGCACGTCCGATGTTATTTACCGGAGATATGGTCCGCGCCCTGCTGGACGGACGAAAAAGGCAGACCCGGCGCTTAGTACCTGAGTGGCAACTGCCGAAGCTAACCCATGATGCCACTGAATACATGTCAGTCGCGCAGCGCCACCCGCAGTGGGGCTTCGGTGTCTTCGGCAAAACCGAACAAGAATGCATGAACAACTACAACACTGAGTATGGCGGCCTGTGCCCGTTCGGCCGCACCGGCGACCTTATTTACGTCCGTGAAAAAACGATCAAGGTCGAAGAGCACGGCTATCTCGGCCCCGTCTATGCGGCAAGCGAACTAGGCACCGAAATTCTAGATACAGGCCTGCGCCCCGCCCCCGATGACATGACCGAGGTCGAGCCCTATGACATCAGGCTTCGCCCCTCCATCCACATGCACCGCAGTGCCAGCCGCATCACCCTGCGCATCACCAGCGTCCGTGTTGAGCGCCTGCGGGATATCAGCGCCGCAGACGCTGCTGCAGAGGGGTGCGATAAGCCGGATCTGCCGAGGGCGGTAGGCGGAGTCGCTGGCGACTTCGTTGCTGATGAACGCACATCATTCGCCATTCTGTGGAATCGAATTAACGGCTCTGGAAGCTGGTCAGCCAACCCCTGGGTCTGGGTAATCGAATTCGACGTCATCAAAGCCAACGTCGATGCCGTCATCAAACAGATGGAGGCCGCCGCATGACCACCCAACACATCCACGGCCTCAGCATGCAAGCCGCCGCCCGCACCCTCGGCACCACACGCCCGCAGCTGTTCAAGTTCCTGCGCGAACAGAAGCTGCTGAACAAAGAAAACATCCCAAGCGTTCGCGCCCAGAAAAGCGGCTGGCTCACCTTTGACACCCGCAAATTTACAAACCCGGTAACCGGCATCCCCGACGAATACGCCGTGCCCCTGGTCACCGGCGCCGGACTGATCTGGCTACAGGAACAATTTCACCCACAAGACAAAGACACAGAGGCCGCCTGATGCGCACCACAGACGTCAACCTGACCGAACGCCACCTGCAGCAGATAGAACACGCCATGCAAAACGCCCGCGCCGCGCTGCAGATCAACGGCACAACCGCCCAGCAAGCCAACGAAGCCGTCACCGAACTTAACGCCGCCCTGCGCCTGCTCGAAATACCCGAATGCCCACTACTGCCCGCACCGGCAGCGGCATAAACCAGCAGTACCACCGACAACCCAAGGGGAAATCAATGAACAAGCACCGTCCCGATCTCTTCATCAACACGCTGTCCACCATGGACTACGGCGTTACCGCCAACGAACTCAGCGATGACCTCGCCGAACTGCTGCGCGCCGTTCAAGACACCGGCAAGCAGGGCACGCTGACGCTCAAGCTCACGGTAAAGCCTGAATCCCTTGCCACCGGCCAGGTCGGCATCATCGCCGACACCACCCTCAAGGCACCGCAGCAGCCCAAAGACAAGGCGTTCATGTTCATGACACCGGACGGCAACCTGCAACGCGAAGACCCGCGCCAGAAGCGCCTCCAGTTTGAGGCCCACGAAGGCGCCGCCGCCGCAGCACCGATCGCTGCTGAAGAAGCACCGGCACCCCGCGCCGTGCAACAGGCATAAGCCACCACCCACCGATCCATAAAGAGGAACAGTAAATGGAAACCCTGACCGACGTTCAATCCGCCATCAATGCCGGCATGACCATGGGCAAAGTGTTCGAAATCAACGAATACCCCGCCGTTATGGTCCCAGAAGGCGCCCAGCTCAAAGTCCTGCCGGAGCTGATGCCCCGCCCTGAGCGCATCAAAAAAAGCGTACAACTGCGCACCATTGAAGACTTCATCCGCTACCACAACCGCTACGCCAACAAAGACAGCACCGTATTCGCCAATATCGATACCGGCAGCTTTAAAAGTGTGATCGACTACCACGAAGCACCCTGCTTCGCTGATAACTGCGACCACACCGCAAACTACACCTGCCCGGAAACCAATGAATGGGCATCCTGGAAGCGCCATAGCGGTGACTGGATGAAGCAGAACGAGTTTGCAGAGTTCCTGCAGGACAACCACCTGCAGATCTACAAACCCAAGGAAGAAGAATTCAAGCCGGAAGAGCTTGATGTGGTGGTCGACAAACTACCCGACAGCACCACCATGATCGAAATCGCCAACACCCTGCAGGTCACCAGCGAAAGCAAAGTCACCCAGGGCCAAAACCTGCACAACGGCGCTATGCGGATCTCCTACACCGACGAAGTCGACGGCCGCGCCGGGCCCAACAATGAAATCGAAATTCCCACCTACTTCCTGCTCGGCATTCAGCTGTTCAAGGGTGGCAACCACTACATGATTCTTTGCCGCCTCAAATACCGCAAAGAAGGCCCCTCCGTGCGCCTGCGCTATGAACTGGTGCGCCCGCACAAAGCCCACGAACGTGCCGTGCTCGATGTCATCAAGCGCCTGCGCGGTGAAACCCCGGTAAAAGACGCCGACGGCAAGCCGACCGAAGAAACACTCCCCGGCATCGAACAGGGCCACATCTACGAAATCGTCAGCTGACACCAAACCCCGCGGGGCACCCGCCCCGCCCATAACCCGAGGGACTGACCATGCTCATATTCACCCGCAACGTCGATGAAGCCTTTCACATCGGCGACAACGCCAAAGTCACCGTACTGGGCATCAAAGGCAACCAGGTACGGATCGGCGTCGATGCACCGAAAGACACCCGCGTTGACCGCGCCGAAATTCGCCAGCGCCGCCTCAATGAAGAAGCAATCCTGCGCCGCGTCTCCGTCTATCAGTACGCCTTCGACTGCACCAACGGCGGCAGCAAACTGACCGAAATCGCCGCCAACTGCGAAGAAGACGCCCTCGCCTACCTGCACAGCCAGTTCCGCGGCATCGACCCGAAAAGCCTGATGCTGGATATCACCTGGTACCCGGAACTGCTGATCAAAGACGACCTTGGCCGCCTCGATCCGAAACAGGCCGCCACCCTCACCAACCTGCGCGACACCCTGCGCCACAACGCTACCCTACCCGTCACCCTGATCGACTCCACCCTTGAAATCACCGAGGAGGCCGCATGAGTAACCACATCACAGTGGGGTTTAAATTTCCCGATGATGCCGAAATCCCACGCGAACTGCTCAACCTCGGTGGCGAATTTATGGGTGCCGAAATCTACGCGGCGGCCTGCTACGACATGTTCAAAACCATGGAAATAGCCGAAGAAGCCATCGCCAATAGTTTCACTAACCTGAGCTCCGATGCCGCGAACGAAATTAATAAAGTCATCGCTCAAAACATGAAAAGCAGGAGATCAGTATGAACTGCTCAAGCTGCATAGAAGGCATCTGCACCAACGGCTGCGCGAGCAACTTCCGCATGCCCAACCTGGTTGCACCCGCTGCCGACAAAGCCATCGCCGCCGCCAAGCATGACCCCAAAACCCTCAGCGAAGCGCGCGCACTCGACATGGCCCGGATCCGCGCCCACATGGAACACATGCACCCGGGCCGCATCCCCTACGCCATCAAAACCATCACCCAAATCGCCTCCGGCCAGCGCCGCTACAACGACCAGAGCCAGGTGAAAAGCGAAGACCGGAGCGCCGCATGAGCACGCAGCCCAAGGAAAAGCCCCGCACCAAAACCCTGTTCATGCTAATGGCTGAGTTCGATGGAGCCCCGGCGGTAGAGCTCAAGCGCTGTTACCACTATCTGGGGTACGACACCGCTGCCCACGCCGAGCGCGACGCCTGCGAACGCGGCCTTGAAGTCCCCTGCTTTCGCTCTCGCAACAGTCAAAAAAGCAAACGGATGGTGCACCTGGAAGACCTCGCCAAGCATATCGACCGCTACGCCGAAGCCGCCCGGGACGAGTTCAACAAAATTCATGGGAGAGCAGCATGAACCCGAAACACTTGATACACGCCATCAAGGCGAGCCTTAGCCGCAAACCGACTGCCCAGACCATGCTCGGTTGCGAACCACGTATGGAACCGGCCAAGCCGAAATACACCGATGTGATGGTCGATCTGGAAACCCTAAGCCAGCAACCCACTGCCGCCATCCTCAGCATCGGCGCCGTCGCATTCAACCCCGAAACCGGTGAGCTCGGTGCCACGTTCTACACCGTGGTAGACCTGCAGAGCTGCATCGATGCCGGCCTGACCATCGACGGCGGCACCTTCTACTGGTGGCTAAAACAAGCCCCTGCCGCGCAGGAAGCCATCATGGAACAGACCGTGGACGTCACAACACTCAGCGACGACCTACCTCAAACTGAGTCAAACATGAGACGCCTTGACCAGGCGCTAATATCGTTCATGGATTTCATTAATCGCAAAACCGTCGGTGAGCGTCATGTGCATCTCTGGGGTAACGGTTCAGACTTCGACAACGCCATCCTCGGCAACGCCTACCGGGCCAGTACCCTGCCGATCCCCTGGGCGTTCTGGAACAACCGCTGCTACCGCACCCTGAAAAACCAGTTCCGCGACATCAAGCTAGACCGCAGCGGCACCCACCACAACGCCCTGGACGATGCCATCACCCAGGCCGAACACGCCATCCGCCTGCTGCAGCACAAACGCGAAATCGAGCGCAAAGCAGCCCTCATCGATGAGAGGAAAGCGGCATGACCTACCAACCCAGCGAGAACCAGTGCGACCGCTGCATCCGCGACCGGGATAACTGCCTCGGCAATCTCGACTTCAGCGGCATGCTCAAAACCGCCCAGATCAACAACCAGCACGGTGAAACCACCATCGTCCTGTGCGACCAGTTCGAAGCACCGCAGGAGAGCGCCGCGTGAACCTGTTCAGGGAAATAATCGTCGACAACTTTGCCGGGGGTGGTGGCACCTCCACCGGCATCTACCAGGCCACCGGGCGCCACGTGGATATCGCCATTAACCACGACCCGGACGCCATCGCCATGCACGCGATGAACCACCCGCATACCCGGCACTACTGCGAATCCGTATGGGAAGTAGACCCCCGCGAAGCCGTGCAGGGTATGCCGGTGGCCCTCTGCTGGCTATCGCCCGATTGCAAACACTTCAGCAAGGCCAAGGGCGGCAAGCCCGTCAGCAAAGAGATACGCGGCCTCGCATGGGTCGCCGTGCGCTGGGCCGCCACCGTCAAACCCCGCGTCATCATGCTCGAAAACGTCGAAGAATTTCAGACCTGGGGCCCCATCCTCAAAGACGGCAAACCCTGCCCGCGTAACAAAGGCCGGGAATTCCGCGCCTTTATCAACGCCCTCAAACGCCAGGGCTACCAGGTAGACTGGAAAGAGCTGCGCGCCTGCGACTATGGCGCACCGACCATCCGCAAACGCCTGTTCCTGATCGCCCGCCGCGATGGCCAGCCCATCACCTGGCCCGCACCCACCCACGGCGACCCCAACAGCCCCGCCGTAAAACGCGGCAAACTCCTGCCATGGCGCACCGCCGCCGAGTGCATCGACTGGAGCATCCCCGCCCCCAGCATCTTCGAACGCACCCGCCCACTGGCCGAAAACACCCTGCGCCGCATCGCCCGGGGCCTGCAACGCTTCGTGATCGACAACCCGGAGCCATTTATCGTCCCGCTGCGCGGAACAAGCCAGCACCACACCTCTACCCATGAGACACGGGCGCCGCTATCAGCGATCAGCGCGGGCGGTACGCACCATGCACTGGTCACCCCGTTCATCACTGAACACGCCAACGCCAGCAGCCAACGCAATATGGCCGCCGACGAACCACTGCGTACACAGTGCGCCAGTGTTAAGGGTGGGCACTTTGCGATGGTAGCCCCAACCCTGATTCAAACCGGGTACGGTGAACGTAAAACAAAATATCGCTGCAACCACTGCCAGACAGTTTTCGACTTAGAACCAACCTGTGGTTGCACGGTCTGCGGCGCAGAAGATGACTTAGCCAAACTGCCGGCGCAGAAACCCCGATCTCTTGATATCCATAACCCGCTCGGCACAATCGTCGCCGGCGGCAGCAAACATGCACTGATAACCTCGTTCCTCGCCAAGCACTACGGCGGCAACTACACCGGCCCCGGTACCGACCTGCGCAACCCCATGAGCACCGTCACCGTACGCGACCACCACGCACTGGTGCAGGCATTC
Source organism: Marinobacterium lutimaris (assembly GCF_900108065.1). GTDB lineage: Bacteria > Pseudomonadota > Gammaproteobacteria > Pseudomonadales > Balneatricaceae > Marinobacterium_D > Marinobacterium_D lutimaris. Next base: position 1,658,791 of record NZ_FNVQ01000001.1, read on the forward strand.
CTGATCAAATACTACGGCAACGACAAAGACGGCCTGCAACTGCGCGAACCGTTGCACACCATTCCAACCCGTGACCGCTTCGGCCTGGTCACCATCCACGGCACCGACTACCAGATAGTCGATATCGGGATGCGCATGCTCCAACCCCGCGAACTCTTCACCGCCCAAGGCTTCCCGCTCGACTACATCATCGACCGCGACGCCGAAGGCAACACCATCACCAAAACTAAACAAGTCGCCCGCTGCGGCAACGCCGTACCGCCTCAATTCTCCGAAGCACTGGTACGCGCCAACCTGCCGGAGCTCTGCACCGAACCTATGGAGACAGCAGCATGAATTCAAAAAGAGCCCCAAAAGAAGTTAAGACGCTCTGCGAACATTGCAGCACCGAGTTCGAAATCCGCATGGAGCACAACGCCTGCCTTTCTCAATCGATTTCGAACTTCGACGACTGCCCTAAATGCGGAACCCGCAACGACACCTGGCTGGCGATCAACTGGCAGGGCGCGGCAGAGACTTTTCAGCCTCGCGTCGATCAGTGGATGGCTAAATGCTTCGGCCGTGAAATCTCAGCCGACGTTACCGAACGAAACCACCGGTTTCTTGAAGAAGCTCTGGAGCTTGTTCAAAGCAAAGGCTGCACGGCATCAGAAGCCCACCAGCTGGTTGATTACGTATTCAACCGTCCCATCGGCGAGCCTGACCAAGAAGTTGGCGGCGTGCGCGTAACACTGGCCGCGCTCTGCACCGCTGCAGGCCTTGATGAAAACGAATGCGCAGAAACAGAGCTCAACAGAATCTGGACGAAGATTCCCGAAATCAGCGCCAAACAGGCCGCCAAGCCAAAACATTCACCACTGCCGCAGGAGAGCTAACCCATGGCCAAAGGCATCAACAAAGTCATCCTGATCGGCAACCTCGGCGGCGATCCTGAAGTCCGCTACATGCCCAGCGGCAACGCCGTCACCAACATCACCCTCGCCACCAGCGACACCTGGAAAGACAAACAGACCGGCCAGCCGCAAGAACGCACCGAGTGGCACCGCATCGTCTTCTTCAACCGCCTGGCCGAAGTCGCCGGTGAATACCTGAAGAAAGGCTCAAAGGTCTACATCGAAGGCAGTCTGCGCACCCGCAAATGGCAAGCCCAAGACGGCCAGGACCGCTACACCACCGAAATCGTCGCCGCCGAAATGCAGATGCTCGACGGCCAGAACAACAACGCTGCCGACCAACGCGCCGCCCAGCAGCAACAGGCCTACCAACAGCAACCGGCACAACAACCCCAGGCCGGACGCAACCCCAACGGCAGCCAGACGTCACCCTATGCCGACCAGCCACCCGCCGTCGGTGACAGCTTCGATGACGATATCCCCTTCGATCGCTACGCCCGTGGGGCTGAATACCTGTTGTGACTGAAGAATCAATACGGTAAACGGAGAAATATATGAAAAGGCAGGTATTACAAGATGGTAACGGCTCTAGCCTAATCCAAGTACAAGGGCTGGGAACTTACATACTGGTTGCGGAATACCATCAGAAAGACGACGAGATTAAACGGTTACAGGAGGAAGTGGCGAAACGCGAAGTAGATTGCGACGCCTCCATAAAGTTAATTGAGATACGCGAGAAAGAGCGCGACCAGCTGAAGGCGCAGATCACGCACCTCGGAAAAGCACTACTGGTTGTGACGGATGAGCTTGAATCGTGGAAAGCGACAGAAGAATGCCCCGAGTCCATCCGAGCAATCAGAGAAGGGAAACTAGCGCTGTTGAAATCAGCAAAACAATGCTTAGCCATTCATGATGCAGAGGTGATTGAGCGGTTCAAAGACGAGCTGGTGAAGTCGGTCAACGTGATGTTCCAGCCACACATCGAAGGCGTATGCGCGGTGGTTCAGCAGAGAATTCACTTCAACGCTGAGGAGGTGAAGTCATGAGCGAATTTAAGCGAGAAGACCGATACCTGGTTCTTAAGAGATCTGATATTGCGAAATATCTTGGTGAAGATGACCTGCTCGAACTAGAAGCAATGGCAGAAGAAATAGCCAATCGCCGGATGGATGATGGCCGCTCTAGAGAAATGTACTGCGTGGTAGTCGAACACGACTGGCCGAACTATGTGCATGTTTGGCAGACGGTACAGCAGGTCGCTGAAGGAACTTTCAAAGATCCATCCGCCGAGATTAAGCGGTTGCGAAAAGGCTATGAGCTCGCTATCGATGAGCGCGCCGGAAAGCTCCGAGAGATTGGAAAAAATCGCGACCAGCTCAAAGATCGACTCACCGAATTATATCTGCTACTCGATGAACACTTTGTTGAGTGGGAAAAAGACAGCGGAAAGTGGGACGAATCTGACTGGCATAACCGAGTATCGATAGCTCTCGCCGAAGGCGGTGCAAACCTGACCGCGCATAACCAAAGAATCGTTGAACTTGCCATCACCCCAGAAGCAGTGAAAGAAACGATGCAAATAGTGTGGGATGAGCACACTACCGATACCCAATGTTTTCCACCAGATTTTCACCTCGGGGATGATGGCCTGCTTTACTTTAAAGCTGGCGGGTTTGCCGAAAACTTCGCCGCACAACTCCTCGGCAGAGCCCTTGCCACCATTGAAAATTAACGAGACTGACAATGAGTAACTTCCCTGCCCTGATAAACGGCGACAACCGCCCGCTGCTCTGGTCCTACGCACTCAACCAGGTTGAAGGCGAAAAGCTGCCAACCAACTCGGTCACCATCCTTATGGAGCCAAATACAGACTACGACGAGTCCGGGGAATACCCGGGCCGTCCACTTTCCAGCGTTACCCTCACCCGAGCCGAGCTGCGGGAAATGCTTAAGGCGCTGGATGAAGATATCGAACGACTAAGACGAAACTGTCCAGATATTGAGTTTGAGTAACCGCTCTATCCTGAGTTATTAGGGTTTTTTAATTGGAGACTGAAATGGAAAATGCAAAGTTTATTGAGGTAAGCGCCGCCGTACGATATTGGGACGACGCGCTCGTGAACGGTAAAGAGGATACTGACGGAAGTTTAATTCCGTTTACTAACGGGGATCTATGGGAGCCTGTGATTGATTTAGAGGCAGGTAAAATTCAAAGTTGGCCGCAAGGAACTGAGGCGGATATCCATTATAAGGTTTGTGACGCCGGTGAATACTGGCTACTCGATGCCGATAAAAAACGAATTGCAAAATGGCTCAGCGACTATGTACCAAATAAATATCTTTGCCACGGCGACAACGGATATGGCGATTATATTATTTTAAAAGTGACAGAAGACGGAAATATTGAAGATTTTGAAAAACCAGATTTCCACGCAGATGAGTGGGATTTAGACGCTTAACACCAGAATCAAGGGGCACCAGGCCCCTTTAATTTAATCACCGCACCGGCTCATGCACCGGCAGATCGAAATGCTTCACCCAGCCCCAATCAGCATACTTATCGACGTGATCAATATCCATCAGGTGCGTATAGCGTTGCAGCTGCGCCCAGGTCTGATGCCCGGAAATCATGGCCACCCGTGGGATATCGTAACCCAATTCGAAATAGTGGCTGATCCCCTCATGCCGCAGATCATGCAGCCGGATATGAGGGCCAAACGACTTGCCCGCCTTTTCCGCCTCCTCTTCCGCCCAAGCCACCGCACATTCAAACTGCCGCCGGATCGCCGCTGAGGTGTAAGGGAAGATCAACTCACTCACCTGCGGCATCCGCTCAATAATCGCCATCGCACGGGGCGGCAGGTGCACCCACACATTATTCCCCTGCTTCTTGCGCGGGTGCTTCATATCGCGCACCAACACCCGCCGCTTCGCTACATCCAGATCATCCCAGCGGATACTGGCCACCTCACTCAAGCGGCGGGTAGAAAAGATCATAAACGGTACAAGCAAAAGCATCGGCGTTTCCGCCGCCGGCGTGCGGTGCCCGCGCCGGTTAAACTCCCGCGTCCAATAACCCATGATCTGATCCAGCTGATCCAGCGTTGGCCGCACATCCCGACTGGGCGCCTTCGCTATCACCCCCATCTGCCGAGCGCGTACCCCGGCTTCATCCAGCGCATTCAGATCAGCCTTCACACCCCAGGCAATCCGTGCGTGCTCGAGCACACCCTTTAAATAGATAAAGTCGTCCTTCACCCGCGAAGGCCCGGCCTTAACAAACCGCCCATCCGGCAACTCTCTCCCCTTCAGCCGATCCGCCAGGTACTTTAACCAGTCTGACGACTTCGCCCGCATCAACGTCAACTCAGCCAGCATCGGGTGCCGCGCCATCGCATTCAACGTCTGCGCCTTAGACCGCGCCACACCCCGGGGTGAATTCTTCAACTCCTCCAGGTACCGGCGACACCCTTCCGCCACCGACATACCATCAAAGGCACTCGGCAACCCCTCTTCATCCAGCGCCGCCTCCCGCTTACGCACCCAGGCTTTAGCCGCCGCTTTGGAATCAAACGACTCAGACTCCGAATACTTCACCCCATCCCGCTGCATCCGGATCTGCGCCGTATACCGAACGCCCTTGACACCCTTCCGCTGTGTTATAGTAGCCATCGTAAGCAACCCCTTCCGTTTTGTAGCAACTCAAGACTTGCTACAAGCCAGATTTGTAGCAATTGCTTAAGCAACTCGAACGGAAAAATAGCATAAAACGGCACTAAATGAGCAATAATCCGCGCCCTGAAAACCTCAATGAAAACAGCGCAAAGCCCGCAACCACGCGGGATACGGTGGATAGGCGCCTCAGCGTAGCGCCCATGATGGATTGGACTACTTCGGATGCACGCGTCTTTCACCGCCTGATCTCGCGCAACACCCTCCTTTATACCGAGATGGTGACCACCGGCGCACTGATCCACGGCGACCGTGAGCGCTTCCTGAAGTATGACCCGAGCGAACATCCGGTCGCGTTGCAGCTTGGCGGCAGCAATCCGCAGGAACTGGCAGAGTGCGCGCGCATGGCGGAAGACTGGGGCTATGACGAGGTCAACCTTAACGTCGGCTGTCCGTCCGACCGCGTCCAGAACAATATGATCGGCGCCTGCCTGATGGCACACCCCAAGCTGGTGGCCGAGTGCCTGAGTGAGATGCAGGCGGCGACCAAGCTGCCGGTGACCGTAAAGCATCGCCTCGGCATCGACGATATGGACAGCTTCGAGCACCTGCACGCGTTCGTCGACACCGTAAAAGAGAGCGGCTGCCGCAGCTTCACCATCCATGCACGCAAAGCGATTCTGGCGGGTCTGAGCCCAAAGGAGAACCGCGAGATTCCGCCCCTGATCTACGATCACGTTTACCGTATCAAACAGCTCTATCCTGAGCTTGAGGTGGTCATCAACGGCGGTATCAAATCACTGGACGAAGCAGAACAGCACCTCAAGCACGTCGATGGTGTGATGATCGGTCGCGAGGCGTATCAGAACCCTTACGCGATTCTTAGCGAGGCGGACAACCGTATCTTTGGCGCGGACCTGCCTGTGGCAGAGCGCATTCATATCGCCGAAGCCTTTATCCCCTACCTTGAGCGCCGCCTTGCCGAAGGCGCACCGCTTTACGCCGTGGTCAAACACCTGCTCGGGCTGTTCCACGGCCAGCGTGGTGGCCGCCAGTTCCGCCGTTACCTGAGCGAGAACGGTCATAAACGCGGCGCAGCGACAAATACTTTCCGCGAAGCACTGAGCTTCGTGGCACCGAATACTCTATCCAACGAGGATGAACACCCACATGGATCAGCTAGAACAGCTTAAGCAGATCACCACCGTCGTTGCCGACACCGGTGATATCGATGCCATCCGCAGCTTCAAGCCCGTGGACGCCACCACCAACCCGTCCCTGCTGCTGAAAGCCAGCCAGGACGAGAAGTATACGCCGCTGCTCGACAAAGCCCGCGCATACGCCCGCCAGCAGGGCGGCAGCGATACCGAAGTACTGGCCAACATGAGTGACTATCTGGCGGTGCTGATCGGGCGCGAAATCCTCGATATCATCCCGGGGCGGATCTCTACCGAGGTTGATGCTCGCCTCTCCTTCGATACCCACGCCACCGTTGAAAAGGCCAAGCGCCTGATCGGCCTTTATGAACAGCAGGGTATCGACAGCTCCCGCGTACTGATCAAGATCGCCTCGACCTGGGAAGGGATCGAAGCGGCACGCCAGCTGGAAAAAGAGGGAATCCAGTGCAATCTGACGTTGCTGTTCGGCTTCAGCCAGGCCCAGGCCTGCGCCGACGCAGGCGTTTACCTGATCTCTCCGTTCGTGGGCCGTATTCTCGACTGGTACAAGGCGCGTGACCCACAGGCAGACTTCACCGGTGCCAACGATCCGGGCGTGCAGTCGGTCAGCCGCATCTACCAGTACTACAAGACCCACGACTACAACACCGTGGTTATGGGCGCGAGCTTCCGCAATATCGGTGAAATCCAGGAGCTGGCCGGCTGCGATCGCCTGACGATCTCCCCGGCACTGCTGAAAGAACTTTCTGAAGTGAATGCCCCGCTGGAGCGCCGCCTTTCACCCGAGTCTTCGGCGGATGCCGATGCCAAGTCGGTACTGGCTGAATCCGGATTCCGCTGGGCGATGAACGGCGACGCCATGGCCACCGAGAAACTGGCCGAGGGGATTCGCAACTTCGCCAAGGACCAGGTCACCCTGGAACAACTGCTCAGCCGTTAAGCTTCCCCCATCCATGACGGCGCTATGCGGCGCCGTCATTCTCCCCTTTCTGTTTTCTGCTAGGCTTCACCTCTGTCTTTAGGCCGCACCTTCTGATAACTTTTTCTTATCACTATCACTAATCTATTTGATTAGACAAAGGCATTTGTCCCTATAAACTCAGTTCTATACTTAAAGTTTGTTCTTTTTGATAAAGAGGGCTTTGCATCAATGGCGGATATTCTCTCTCCCTACCAGCTTCGTCAGCAGATTCGCAGCGGCGAATTCAGCACTAATACCTCCGGCTACTGCGCAGGTTTCGTTCAGGGCAACCTGGCAATTTTGCCAGCGGACTATGCCGATGAATTCCTTAAGTTCTGCCAGTTCAACCCCAAGCCCTGCCCGCTGATCGGCATGTCCGCATCACCGGGCGACTTTATGCTGCCGGAACTGGGCGAAGACGTGGATATCCGCACCGACGTGCCGCGCTACCGCATTTATGAGCAAGGCGTGCTGCAACGCGAAGTTACCGACATCAAAGAATACTGGCAGGACGACATGGTCGCCTTCCTGCTCGGCTGCTCCTTCTCCTTTGAGGAAGCGCTGCTGGCCGACGGCCTCGAGATTCGCAACATCAGCGAGAAGGTCAACGTGCCGATGTACCGCACCAACATCGAATGCAAGAGCGCCGGTCGCTTCAGCGGTACCACGGTGGTCAGCATGCGCCCGATGAAACCGGCCGATGCGATCCGCGCTATCCAGATCTGCTCCCGCTTCCCGTCCGTGCACGGTGCGCCGCTGCACTTCGGTGACCCGGACGCGATCGGCATCCGCGATATCAACACCCCGGACTTCGGCGACGCGGTCACCATCAAGGACGGCGAAGTCCCCGTATTCTGGGCCTGCGGCGTAACCCCTCAGGTGGCGATCGAATCCGCGCGTCCGCCGCTGTGTATCACTCACAGCCCGGGCCACATGCTGGTAACCGATCTGCCCAACAGCCGTCTGGCCATTCTTTAAGTCAATTTCCAGGAGGAGATCCCTATGCCAATGCTGCTTAACTGCGACCTCGGCGAAAGCTTCGGCGCCTGGTCCATGGGCATGGACGAACACGTCATGCCGCATATTGACCAGGCCAACGTGGCCTGCGGCTTCCACGCCGGCGACCCACTGGTGATGCAGAAAACTCTGCGGATGGCGAAAGAGAACAATGTCCAGGTTGGCGCTCATCCGGCCTACCCGGACCTGATGGGCTTCGGCCGCCGTTCCGTGCATGCCAGCGCCAACGAGATCCACGCCCTGATTCACTATCAGCTGGCTGCCCTGGACGGCATGGCCGCCTGCGCCGGCATCGAGCTGGCCTACGTCAAACCCCACGGCGCCTTGTACAACGACATGATGGCGAAGCCATCTGTACGTCAGGCGATCATGAAGGCGATCGCCGACTACTACCGCCCGGTTAAATTGATGCTGCAGGCAACGCCGGAAGCAGAAAATCACCGTCAGGAAGCCGAGCACTATGGCATCGAACTGCTGTTCGAAGCCTTTGCAGACCGCTGCTACGACGACGACGGCAAGCTGCTTTCCCGCACCAAGCCTGGCGCCGTACACAACCGTGAGAAGATGCTCGCCCAGGTGCGCCAGATCGCCGAAGACCAGACCATCACCACCGTCAGCGGCCACACGCTGAAGCTGCAGATCGATACCATCTGCGTCCATGGCGATAACATCGAAGGCGTCGAAGCGATCCGCGAGATCCGGGAGATGCTGTCGAAATGAGGATTGAGATCGCCGGCGAAAACGCCCTGATACTCTATTTCGGCGAGGAAACCGATCCGCGCGTCTCGGCACAGGTGCAGCGCGCCGTCGCTGAGACCGAAGCCCGCCTGGGCAGCGCCGTCATCGACCTGGTGCCCTCCTACGCATCACTGCTGGTGATCTACGATCCACTGCAGCTCGACCATCTTCAGGTTAAACGCCTGCTGTCCGATCTGGGCAACTCAGGTGAAGACGAGGAAGTCAGCGAAGGCAGCCTGATCAAGCTGCCTGTGTGGTACTCCAGCGAGTCCGGCCCGGACCTCGACGCCCTGGCCGAGCGTGCAGGCATGAGCGTCAGCGATGTAATCGACCTGCACGCCAGCACCGAATACCGCGTGTACGCCATCGGCTTCGCCCCCGGCTTTGCTTACCTCGGCCAGGTCGACGAGCGCATCGCCGCTCCGCGTCTGTCCACCCCCCGCCAGGTTGTACCGCGCGGATCGGTCGCCATCGCCGACCGCCAGACCGCGATCTATCCGGCAGCCTCTCCGGGCGGCTGGAACCTGATCGGCCGCTGCCCCACCCGCATGTTCAATCCGGAAGCCGATCCCTGCATGCCGGTACAGGTGGGTGACCGCGTCAGCTTCGAACCGATCGACAAGGAGCGCTACCTGGAACTCGGAGGTGAACTGTGAGCGGACTTAAAGTACTGCAACCTGGGCTAATGACCCTGATCACCGACCTGGGTCGCTTCGGCCATCACCGTATCGGCCTGACCACCGGCGGCCCGCTGGATCCTTTCGCCTTTCGCTGGGCCAACCGCCTGCTGGGCAATGATGACAACGCCACGGCGCTGGAGGTCAGCATCGGCGGCCTGGTGATTGAAGCCCAGGTCGATACCTGGGTCGCATTCACCGGCGGCGAAATGCCGCTAAAGATCGGCGGCGAAGAAGTTGAGGGCTGGACCGCTCACCCGGTCAAAGCCGGCCAGCGCATTGAAGCCGGTTTCAGCAAGTGCGGCGCCCGCGGTTATCTGGCGGTCAGCGGCGGCTTTGATATTGCGCCGATGTTCGACAGCAGCGCCACGGTCCAGCGCGAAAAGCTCGGCGGCCTCAACGGCCAGAAACTCCAGGCCGGCGATCTGCTGCCCTGCGCGCCGGCCGCAAACGCCGGCGGCTTCACCCTGCCGAAGCAATACCGCCCCGACTACGCCAGCAAAGCTCCGCTGCGCGTCATCCTGGGCTACCAGCAGGACGCCTTCAGCGAGGTGCAGAAGCAGATCTTCTTTACCAGCACCTACAAGATCAGCGACCGTGCCGACCGCATGGGCTATCGCATGGAAGGCCCGGCGATCTCTCCGTCGATCAACGGTATTCTCTCCGAAGGAATCTGCCTGGGTGCGATCCAGGTACCGGCCGACGGCCAGCCAATCGTGCTGCTGAATGACCGCCAGACCATCGGCGGCTACCCGAAGATCGGCAGCTTGTTCTCCGAGGACACCGCGCGCCTGGCACAGATGCTCCCCGGCACCGAGGTGACGTTCGAGCCCTATACCCAGGCCGAAGCGCACAACCAGCTACTGCTGCAAAAACGCTTCAACGACAATATAGAACCGATCAAGGTTACAGCCTGATACAGGACAGTATGGCCATGACAGACACACAACTGAGCAAACAGATCGAAGACCTGCTGGTACGCAAAAATCTGCGCGGCATGAAGGATGTCCAGCCCGCACTGCGTGAAGGCTACTACGAACGCGCGGCGAACTTCCTGCGTAAAGCCAAGGGCACGGTTCTGATCGGTACCGGCTTCCCGGTGGTCGATACCTTTGAAACCGACGGCCCCGTGGGCGCCATCGCGCTGTACCAGACCCTGGAACATCTCGGCGCCGACCCCGTCATCGTCTGCGGCAAGCCGATCTCGAAAATGCTGGCGCCGGACTACAAGGTCCACGAGATCCAGGTCGGCGAGCACGACGAGCGCGAACTGGAAGCTCTGGAAGCGCTCGCCCGCTTCGATCCGGACGTAGTGCTCTCCATCGAGCGCCCGGGACAGGCAAAGGACGGCGGCTATTACAACATGCGCGGCGAGAGTATCAGCCCGCGTACAGCCTGCTTCGACACCTTTGTTAAGGCCGCAAACTGCCCCACCATCGGTATCGGTGACGGCGGCAACGAGATCGGTATGGGCAACATTTACGATGCGATCAGCAAGCTGAACATCGTACCTGCCGCCACCCGCGTCGATGAACTGCTGATTGCCGACGTATCCAACTGGGGCGCTTACGGCATCATCGCCATGCTGGGCTACTGGAGCGGTGAAGACCTGCTCGCACGACTGGACCCGGAAGCGATTCTGCAGTACCTGTCCGAGCGCGGCAGCGTCGACGGCGTTACCCGCCTCAACGAGCTGACAGAAGATGGCCTGCCCTCCAGCGAAGGCAACACCGTCATTGAAGACCTGCGTAAACTGACCGGTTTCGCCTGAAACCAGCCCGAGGAGTAACACGCGTTGCGGATAAGAAACCTGAACACCTTTCTGACCGTGGCGCGCCTCGGCAGCTTTCATGCCGCCGCAGCCCAGCTGCACGCTTCCCAGCCGGCCATTTCAGCGCGCATCGCCGCGTTGGAAGAGGAGCTGAACGTGCAGCTATTTATCCGCGACAAACGTGGCACCCACCTGACCAGCCGCGGCACCCAGCTGATCCCTTACGCCGAGAAGCTACTCTCAATCAATAGAGAGATGCGGGCACAGCTGGCCGATGACAGCCTGGAGCGCGGCACCATTCGCGTCGGCATCGTCGACACCCTGGCGCATCTCTGGCTGGCCAAGCTTCTCTCCACCTGGCACGACGAACACCCACTGATCGCATTCGAACTGATCGTCGATACCACCTCCTCCCTGATTGAGCAGCTCAAGTCCTCCGAACTGGACCTGGCGCTGATGGTCGCGGATGAGCACCCCCTACCCAACTTCGTTACCGAACCCCTGTGTAGCTACCCTCAATGCTGGGTTGCCTGCAAATCCCTGGACGGCGTTGAAAAAATCAACAGTCTTGAAGATCTGTCGAAGTTTCAACTGCTCTCGTTCACCCATCGCAGCCGTCCGCGCCAATACCTTAGCGAACTGTTCCGACCGCTCGGAGAACAGGCACCGGTGATTCATTCCTGCAGTTCGGTACCGAGCCTGCTATCGTTAGTAGAGCAAGGCGTGGGCGTCGCGTTTATGCCCGAGCCACTGGTGCGCTCAGGGATAGATACGCGGCAACTGGTCGCCATTAATGGACTGCCTAAAGCACCGGCACTAAACTTCTGTTGTGCCTGGCGACTGGACGACGACAGGATTCTGCCTCGCCTTCTAGCGGACACCGCTCGCAAGATGATCAAAAATCAGCAGTAATATTTCTCGATTATCTTAAATATTTAAGAGCTTTTTATAGATCAACACTGTTTTTCGCAAAATTTTCTTTTTGTTTGAAACAGTCTTGCATTGATTTTTCTCTTTCATAAAAATCATTCCATTCCGAACACTAGCATACAGGGATTCGCTGGCCTCCAGCGCCTGGTAACACGAGGTTTTCAACGATGAGCATTGCTTACCTGAACGGCAGCTTCCTGCCCCTGGAAGAAGCGCGGATCTCTCCGCTGGATCGCGGCTTCCTCTTTGGTGACGGCATCTATGAGGTCATCCCCTACTACGGCGGCAAGCCGGTCGGTCTGGCTCCGCACATGCAGCGCATGGCTGACGGCCTCGCTGCCATCGAGATCAAGTGCAACAAAAGCATCGAAGACTGGCGCGTACTGCTTGACGACCTGATCGCCAAAAACGCTGACCAGGGTGCAAACCTCGGCGTCTACATCCACGTTTCCCGCGGTGCAGATACCAAGCGCTACCACGCCTACCCGGAAAACGTAGAGCCGACCATCTTCGCCTTCGCTTTCCCGATCAAGGATCCGGAGCCGGTTGATCGCACCAAGGCCCACGGCTATGCCGTATCCAGCACCCAGGATCTGCGCTGGAAGCGTTGCAACATCAAGTCCACCGCACTGCTCGGCAACGTCATGCACTACCAGCAGGGCCACGCTTCCGGTCACGGCGAAATCCTGCTGTACAACGAGAACAACGAACTGACCGAAGCCAGTTCAAGCAACGCGTTCATCGTTAAAGATGGCAAGGTGATCACCCCGATTCAGGATCATCAGAACCTGCCGGGCATCACTCGCCGCATCATCATCGACAGCCTGAAAGCCGACGGCTCCATCCCGGTTGAAGAGCGCACTGTGACCATGGACGAAGTTCGTAACGCGGACGAAATCTGGATCACCAGCTCCTCCAAAGAGATCGCTCCGGTTATTGAGCTGGACGGTAAGCCGGTAGGCAATGGCGAAATCGGCCAGGTGTGGGAAAACGCATTCCGCATCTACACCGAGCGCAAGTTCGACTTCTGATTTAGCTGGCGGGCTTCTGCCCGCCCCCTCAGATTCCCTGCCCTATGCGGGCTGGCGAATCTCAGGCACAAAAAAAGGGCCAATCGGCCCTTTTTTGTGCTCAAATTCTGTCACTACCTAAGCATCTGCGCGAAGCGTGACTGCTTCAACCTCAGGATGCCTAACTGCCAGCCTCAAACAAACAGCTTTAACCAACCACTTAACACTGCGGCCGGCAGCTCAGCACAAACTCCAAACGATCGAGTTCGAGACTCAGCCACAGCCCTCAAGCGTTGCCACCAGATCCTTGAAAGCATTCCTGTTGGCATCGTTCAGATCGATCAGAATCCGGTGCGCATCAATAATCCGCGCCCGTACCTGATCTTCCGACTCCTGCACAAAAGGCACCCGCTCCAGGTCCGCCCCACTGGCCGGCACGCTGTCGAGCAACAGGAACACCTGATCAAACCCCATCGAATAGAGAATCTTGGTGATATCGCCGTTGGTGGAGATTAGTGTTGGGCGCGGCATGCCCTGTTCGGCCGCCTTGACCGCGAGTTTGGCGATCAGCCCGAGGGAGGTACTGTCGATCGTCGTAGTTTCCGTCAGATCGATCAGGGTGTCGCTGATTTCACGCCGTGCCAGCACCTTCTCAAGGTGCAAATCGATGGTAGAGCACAGCGTCAGACGCACCTCACCAACGAATTTAAGTACGTAATGTCCGTTACGGCAGGCGTAATAGATAGAGCCGTCGCTCATACTTATACTCGGGATACTGTCATAATGGCTACATCGTCGGGGTTCACCCGACCAACCGGAATAATCGCATCACAAATAGACTGGGGCGACAGGTTCCTGCCGCTACAGGCTTCCAGGAGCTTCTGCTCTTTCTCATCCAAGGAATGACCCTCGGCAACTTCAAGTATGCCATCAGAAAACAGGGTAATTGAATACTCTGACGCCAATTCAATACGTTTTTCGTCAAAGACCGGTTTTTCAAACAATCCTATCGGCATTCCGCGTCCTTCCAGAAAGGATACCTTCCCATTCTGAGACAACACCGGCATAGGATGGTGCCCACCGATAGCATAGGTCAGCGTGGAATCTCTTGCATCTATGAGCCCGATGAACATGGTCAGGTGCTTGCCTAGACCGGTCAGCAACAGCTCACGGTTAACGCGATGCAGCGTCGCCAGCGGTGACTGGATGTCAAAGCTGGAATTACGATTGTAGTTACGCATCAGGCGATAGGTCATGTTTTTCAACAGAACCGTTACCAGCGCCGAAGACGCGCCGTGACCCGATACGTCGGCAAGATAAAAGATCGTCTGATTTTCATTGATGGCGATTGAGTCGACGAAGTCGCCACTTAGCAGCAGACTGGGCTGCAGCACATACTGAAACTGGATATGGTTCAGTTCCCGGCTTGGCGGCGGCAGAAGCTTCTGCTGCAGCTGCTGGGCGGCGTGCTGATCCTCTTTTAGCTCATCAAGGCTGCGCTCGAGGCTTTCACGCAGGAAACGCGCCTCCTCGATCATCCTTATCCGCTCCAGCTGACGCTGTAACGAGCCGATAAACAGCTTCGGATGTTGATTCAATTCAGCCAGCGAGAAGACATCATCGGCGCCATTGCGCAACGCAGCGACCATCTCCTCGGCAGTACCGCCCGGTATCAACACCACGGTGGACATGGGACTGATTCGGGCCGCCAGCTGGTCTATGTATTCGATTTCACTGAAGGTGCTGCGATCGACAATCGCCAGGGAGATCTCATGGTGCTCCAGCACACTTTCAACGTCATCGGCATTTCTGGCCACAAGCAGACGCAGCCTGACATCCGGGCACTGCTCACATAGCTCGAAAATATGGTCAATAACGTCGGTAGAGGCAGATACCGCAAGGATCGCCTGCTCTCGATGTCCCATTAATCAGTCACTCGAATATACTGACAGCCAGATACAAAACGCCGGACATAAAGCCCGGCGTCTGCTCGGTCGTATCAGAAGTCGTTGTCGTCGTACTGGACCGGAATATTGCCATCATGGATCAGATATTCGCGGCGCTGCAGGTACGCATCACGCACAAAAATATACTTGTCGCCGCTGACGATCTGTTCGGCCTGCAACAGCTGTGCACGCGCGTCGATCAAAGCCAATCCGTAGAGAGTGTTACGTGTCGGCACATCATCCACGTAGGTAACCGGTGTCAGGTACCAGTCCGGCACCAGCCCGATGCCGTCGCGCACGGTGCTTGGGCCGAGGAACGGCAGCACTACGTACGGACCAGAATCCATACCCCAGACAGCCAATGTCTGGCCGAAGCCTTCGGGATGTTTTTCCAGCCCCATCGGTGTTGCCACGTCGATAAGACCAGCCAGGCCGAAGGTAGAGTTAAACACGATACGTGCAACGCTGGTCAGAGCATCATCGCCTTTGCCCTGCAGTGCGCTGTTAACCGCAGAGCGGATGTCGCCAAGGTTGCCAAAAAAGTTGCTGACGCCCTTTTCAGCCATGTCAGGCATGACGAAGCGATAGCCCTGGGCGACCGGTTTGAGCGCGTACTTATCAACCGTCTCGTTGAACGAAAACATGGCGCGGTTATAACCCTCCCAGGGGTCATTTTCGCTGGCAACGGCGCTAACCGGCGCCGCAGCTGCCAATGTCATGGCTGAAAAGAGCACTCCCTGACGCAACCTTTTGAACAGCATTGCAAATCCTTAACTATCAGAACGTATTCGCGGCATTTTAACTCTGTTGCAGGTGCGATAAAAAGCAAATGCGACTCTTTTTAGATGAAAATGTTCCATCTACCCGGTCAACCCAGAGCTTTATCTTTCAATTGACTAAGTCGCGTGGTGCAAAAAACACAGTTACAACAAGATGTTGCAGTGCAACATGCACTATAGGTCGCAGGGATAGCAGGTGCAGAGAGAGCTACAGAGGATGAGTGGCTAAAGATGCAGGAAAGATGAATTATTTTAGAGAAAGGAACTCCCCGACGCGTCGCCGGGGAGTTTTCAGCGGTTCTTGACCAGCAATACTGTGATCAGGCGCTCAGTTCAAGCAGCAGCTTGTTGAGGCGGCTGATGTAGGCAGCTGGATCTTCCAGCTGACCACCGGCGGCCAGGTCGGCCTGATCGAACAGAGTCAGTGCGAGGTCCTTGAAGCGGTCTTCGTCCGGTTCCTGATCCAGCTTGGCGATCAGCGGATGCTCCGGGTTGTACTCGAAAGTAGGCTTCACTTCCGGTACCGGCTGGCCGGCGGCTTCCATGATCTTGCGCATCTGCGCGCCCATGTCGTAGTCACCGACAACCAGGCAGGCCGGAGATTCGGTCAAACGGTGAGTCACGCGCACTTCGTTGACGCGATCGGCGAAGGCAGTCTTCAGGCGCTCGGTGAGGCCTTCCATCTGCTTGGCGACTTCTTCCTGCTGCTTCTTCTCTTCTTCGGTTTCGGTCTCACCCAGATTCAGCTCACCTTTGCTGACATCCTGGAAAGACTTGCCTTCGAAGTCGAACAGCTGGCTCATCATCCACTCGTCGATACGCTCGGACAGCAGCAGAACCTCGATACCCTTCTTGCGGAAGATCTCCAGGTGCGGGCTGCTCTTGGCGGCGTTGTAGGAGTCGGCTACCACGTAGTAGATCTTCTCCTGGCCTTCCTTCATGCGGGCAACGTAGTCGTCCAGACCCACGGTCTGCTCGGCGTTGTCGTTATGCGTTGAGGCGAAGCGCAGCAGCTTGAGGACCTTCTCGCGGTTCGCGTGATCTTCAGCCGGGCCTTCTTTCAGAACCTGGCCGAACTCTTTCCAGAAGGACTGATACTTTTCAGCATCGTTCTTGGCCAGCTTCGCCAGCATATCCAGCGCGCGCTTGGTCAGTGCAGAGCGCAGTTTGTCCACGTTCGGATCCTTCTGCAGGATCTCACGGGAGACGTTCAGGGACAGGTTTTTGGAGTCAACCACACCCTTGATGAAGCGCAGGTACAGCGGCAGGAACTCGTCCGCCTGATCCATGATAAATACGCGCTGGATGTAGAGCTTCAGGCCTTTCGGCGCATCGCGGTTCCACAGATCGAAGGGTGCGCGCTCCGGCAGGTAAAGAAGGCTGGTGTATTCCATATTGCCTTCAACCTGGTTGTGCGCCCAGCTCAGCGGATCGGCGAAGTCATGGGATACGTGCTTGTAGAACTCTTTGTACTCTTCATCGGTGATCTCGCTTTTGCTGCGGGACCAAAGAGCAGTCGCGGTGTTAACGCTTTCGAATTCCGGCGCCTTGTTCTCGTCTTTGCCTTCTTCGTCTTCAGACGGAGCTTCTTCCTTCTGCATCAACACCGGAATAGCGATGTGATCAGAGTATTTACGCACCAGAGTGCGCAGACGGAAGCCGTTGGCGAACTCTTCTTCGCCCTCCTTCAGCTTCAGCACGATCTTGGTACCGCGCTGCGGCAGATCAACGGGCTCGATGCTGAACTCACCTTCACCGGTGGAGGACCAGTGCACGCCTTCGCTGGCGTCGAGGCCGGCGCGACGGGTAAAGACATCAACCTGGTCAGCAACGATAAAGGCTGAATAGAAGCCGACGCCGAACTGGCCGATCATCTGGCTGTCTTTGGCCTGGTCACCGGTCAGGTTGGAAAGGAAGCTGGCAGTGCCGGACTTGGCGATGGTACCGAGGTGATCGATAACATCCTGACGGCTCATGCCGATACCGTTGTCGGCGATGGAAACGGTCTTGGCTGCTTCATCAAATTCAACGAAGACTTTCAGGTCACCGTCGTTCTCGTACAGATCAGCGTTCGAGAGCGCTTCAAAGCGCAGCTTTTCGCCCGCGTCGGAAGCGTTCGAAATCAGCTCGCGCAGGAAGATTTCCTTGTTTGAATACAGTGAGTGGATCATCAGCTGGAGCAGCTGCTTCACCTCAGTCTGAAAGCCAAGGGTCTCTTTCTGTGTTTCTGTGCTCATAGGTCGTCTACCAACTCCACATAGCGATTTATTGTCCTCTGCAGAGATGGGGACGGCCTATTGGATTTCAAGAGAAAAAATGCGGTTTTACAACTTGGTACTCATCATCAACGTTTTCAGGGTCGGCGAAGTGAACTCACGATGATAGAGCACGTAAACGACACCGGCAGACACCAGCATGAACAGCCAGGGGTTGATCAGCCAGCAAAGCACCGCCAGGCTGAAGTAGTATGTACGCAGGCCAACGTTGAAGTTGTTCGCCGCCATGGAGCCCATGCGCGCCATGCGTGTGGCATGAGCCTGGATCTGTTTTTCATCCAGACCATCACTGGGCAACGGTGAAGAACCGATCATGACCGAGACAAAGCCGTACTGTCTCAGGCTCCAGGTGAACTTGAAGAAGGCGTAGACAAACAGCCCCAGCAGCACCAGCAGCTTCACCTCCCACTCCAGCGGCGTGGAGGGATGCACCATCGGCAGATGCTCCACCAGCGTGATCGCCCGGTCGGTGTAGCTGAGCAGTGTCATCAAACCCGCCAGCACCAGCATGGTGGTAGAGGCGAAAAAAGCCACCGTACGCTCCAGGTTTGCCACGGCGGCGGTATCCGAGATGCGCACCTCACGGGTGAGAATTCGCATCATCCACTCCTTGCGGTACATATGCATAACGCTGGCAAGACAGGAGGTGGTGTAGCTTTTGCGCTTCGCGTAATACATGTAGCCGCGAAAGCAGATCAAAAACCAGATCAACGCCACTATGTTGAGCCAGTTTTCAGTAAAGAGTTGAATGGTTTCGAGCATGATGTCTGCACTGATCAAATGAGTAATATCATCAGCTTAGCTACGTTCTGCCCAACTGTCTGCAGTTTTGTAGCAGAAGGCACGCACCCAAAGGGCATAAAAACCCCGTGCCGATCAAACCCGGCAGGGTGGTGATTTAAAACCACGGAGGATGATCACGACGGGGTCGTCGCTACGAAAAACGAACCACCCTGCCCATTGACGGAGGTGCACCCTCGCGCCAGTTGGGCAGACTCATTATTCATGGTCCCGGCGGATGGGCGAGTGATCACGACCGGTGCTCCAAAGCCCCTGCCATTGGTCAGCCACGCCCTTGCATTTCCCCTCGGTCAAAGTAACGCCAGCGTCTTTCAGATGGCTGGGTTTGCCGGCGTCGCCGAGCACACGAAGGACCTTGGAGAAGAAGCCTGTTCAGCCAGCCGCAGACTGCGCCTGCTGTTCCAGTGCCAAACGCATGTCTGCGTCAAGCGCCAATGCCTGTGCCAGCTGGTCGAGCCAGGCGCGCTCCATCGGACTCTGTTCGTCGACGATTGCCAGACTGACCAGGTAGATCTCGCGTGCGGCCTGAGGTGAATCGGCTTTAGCTGCGAGCGCTGTTGCATCCAGCGGAGCCTGCAACTGCTGCTCGACCCAGCGCTGTAACTCGGCGTCGGCACCCAACTGTTCCATTTGCTCGGTAATCAGTTCGGTCTCACGAGCATCGATGTGTCCATCCGCTCGGGCCGCCATGATCATCGCCTGCAGCAGTTCCAGGCTGCGCTGCTCCTGCGCCTGATGCGAGAGCTGTTCAATCGGCTGCCCCTCGCTCGCCGCGGCAGTCGGGGCAGCGCTCGCCTGGCTCTGTTGCGCGTTCTGCCAGGCTCTCCACGCCAGAGCGCCCACACCGGCGATGGCACCATACTTCAGGGCCGAACCACCCAGTTTACGCCCGCGTTTGGAGCCGATCAGCAGCCCCAGTGCACCGCCGCCGAGCAGGCTTTTTATATCTATCCCGCCCGAGCTCTGCCCACCACTGGAGCCCTGCCCACCACCCAATTGGCGCGAGACACTATCCAGTAATCCCTTCGGATCAAACCCGCCGGACTGGCCACTGGACTGCTGCATCAATTGCTGAAAAATCTGGCTGGCGTTCATTACGCTCTCCTCATACCTGGCCTGGTGCTGAATGATCACTTCGCCACCCGGCGAAGCAGATACCCTTAGTGACTCAACACAGCGGTAAAAGATCCTGCCACTAACAGGATTCTGCCCTGCCCGGGCCATTATGAGGCGGATGAGGATCTATCCGCGGGCCGTAAAACGGCGCGGCGTCGACGCTATCATAAAAAATGCCAGTCAGTTGGCTTAACTGACTGGCATTACGCACAAGGCGGGAATCAAGGGGGCACTGCTATAGATCTGTAAGCGGCTTTTCCTTCAAAGCTTTACTTCAGACCTTTGCTTCAAACCCTTACTTCGGCTCTTCGTAAGGCAGGCCGACGTACTGTTCAGCGATCACCTTGCGGCCGTTTTCGCTGTTCAGGTAGTAGTTTAGCTCAGACTGCATGAAACGCTTCTGCATCAGCGGATCCATACCGGTGCTGGACACTTCGCCTTCGAAGTCATGCATCATGTTGGTCATCCACCAGGAGAAACGCTCACCGTTCCAGACGCGGCGCAGAGCGATCTCTGAGTACTGGGAGATGCAATCCTTATCGCCGTTTTTGTAAACACGGGTCAGGATCTTGTACAGCGTAGCCACGTCGGAGGCAGCCAGGTTCAGGCCCTTGGCGCCGGTAGGCGGTACGATGTGTGCGGCATCGCCGACCAGGAACAGGTTGCCATACTGCATCGGCTCACAGACGAAGGAACGCAGCGGCGCGATGCTCTTCTCAATGCTTGGACCGGTCTGCATGTTGGCAGCAACATCAGCAGGCAGGCGCTTTTTCAGCTCATCCCAGAAACGCTCATCGGACCAGTCTTCAACCTTGTCGGTCAGCGGCACCTGCAGGTAGTAGCGTGAACGGGTCAGGGAGCGCTGACTTGCCAGAGCGAAACCGCGATCGCTCATGGCGTAGATCAGCTCTTCGTTGCACGGAGGCACATCAGCCATCAGGCCCAGCCAGCCGAACGGGTAAACGCGCTCGTGTTCGGTACGCAGTTCTGCCGGGATAGTCTGGCGGGAAACACCGTGGAAGCCGTCGCAGCCGGCGATATAATCGCAGTCCAGACGATACTCTTCACCACCGTGTTTGAACGTGATGTATGGAGTATCGGATTTCACGTCGTGCGGCTGCACTTCGCTGGCTTCGTAGTAGGTTTCCAGCTTGGCAGCCTGACGCGCGTCCATCAGATCACGGGTGATCTCAACCTGGCCGTAGCAGACAACCACATCGCCACCGGTCAGTTCTTTCAGATTGATGCGATGACGCTCGCCGTTAACGGAAAGCTCAACACCTTCGTGAACATGGCCTTCAGCGTCCATACGCTCGGCAACACCAGCTTCACGAACCAGATCCGCAAAACCCTGCTCAAGGATACCGGCACGGATGCGGCCGAGGACGTAATCGCCAGTCACGCGCTCAAGAATGACGTTGCTGATTCCCTGTTTGTTCAGCAGCTGACCAAGCAGCAAACCGGAGGGACCTGCACCAATAATCGCAACCTGAGTTTTTAAAGTTTTCATCGCAATCTCTTGTTCTGTCGTTGGTTGGGTGACAGTGATCTTCTAACAGTTCAGCCCACCAAAGAATGGAGGATTCATTCTTATGTTTGTACTTTTGAAACACCCCTGGCATTGACCAGTAGCACTATCAGCGCATCCATAGCGGTACTTTATAAGCAAAAAAGGCCTGGCGAAGGGGAGCCAGGCCTCAATACAAGTACAACACTGCTTAGAAGCTGTACTTCGCCATCACCTCCAGCTGCTGGCCATTAGTTCTGGCATCCGGCGTAAACTCATACTTTCGCCACTCGATACCGAACTCCAGATTCGGCAAGTAGTTGTAGATCAGGTTGACGTGATAAGAGTCGTACTCGGTCTCTTCAACATCATCCACTTCTACATGAGTGTATTGAAGGCTACTGCGCAGCTCGGACGACCAGAGATGCCGATAGGCCAGGTTGTAACCAAACTGGTCAACGGCATCATCCAATTCCACATCTTTCCCTACCCCAGTATAGGCCGCCAGTCCCTCACCGTAGTGAGCATTGAATCGCAGGTCGTCCTGACCGAGCATCAGCTTGCCGGCAAAGCCAACGCCCGCCGTCACGTCGTCGTTTTCCATTTCGCGGACGCTGAGCAGAATACCTGCGACATTGCCGGTATCGCCTGTGTAGCGGTAACCAACGGCCATATCCGGCATATCCGCATCGTCATAGTAGGGATCCTGGAACGAGAAGCGCGCCCCACCTAACTGATAGTGAACCAGAGTCGGCCGCACATTCGCCTTGGCCAGGGTACCTCGGTCAGCGTTCGCAAAGTCGATAATGTCATTGCCCATCTTGCCGAGGAACTGACCAGACCAGGTTTGTCCGAAGGTCAGGTTATCCACTTTCACGTAAGCGTGGCGCAGCCGCCAGTCGTAAGTCGTGCTACCAGCATTACCACCGTAAAAATCCCCCTCGATAAAGGCACTGACGTTATGTCCCTCTATCGTTTTTTTGCTGCCGAAGTTGATTCGGGTCTGACGCGCAGTAGCGTCGAAGCTGCTGTCAGCATCGTCGGGATCATTGATCACGCCCTGCCCCTTGATGTATCCCCCCACTGAAAACGTAGTGTCATTAAAGGTACCGAGCTCAAGAGCCGCTGCCTGGAGGCTAACGCCAGACAATAGGGTGCCTACAGCCAAACACGTTGACATTTTCATCGTCGAACTTTCCTTTTTTTATTGGTATGGATTTACTACTGAGTTCCTGATTTCGGAACAGGTTTTAGGAGCGGTACCGAAGCACCTTGATACTCAGATCGAGCAATCAGCTGAGGGTGTGGAATAAAGTGAAATGGGGTAGGTCTTCTCAACGACCGGACGCAGTTTGCCGTCTACCTGGGCCACCTCGCCCACGTAGTTGGGTATCTGCAACTGGTGATCGGCGCCGCGCATCAAAGCAGGACCGTAAATAGATTCGTATTCCGCATCTTCGAGCGCCTTGGCAACATCGCCCGGTGCTGTGCTGCCAGCCAGCTTCACACCTTCAAAAATCAGCTGCACGCCGTTGTAAGCCTGTCCCTCATTCTCGGTAGGCACACGTCCGAACTTTTCCGTCCAGGCGGCGACGAATTGGCGGTTACGTTCCGTATCGATATCGGCACCATAACCGATGTTGCCCCATACACCATGAGTGGCATCGCCGGTGGCATCAACCAGGTACTGGAATATCAGGGCGTGACCGATCAGGCGGGAAGTGTCATTAAGACCAAAGCTGTCAGCCTGTTTGACGAAAGAGATCGCATCACGGCCAACCATGGCAACCCAGACGGCATCAACATCGGCATCCCGCAGTTGTGCAACGTAGGGGGCGAAATCCTTGGTGCCCAGCGGAGCGAACAGGGAGACTTTCACCTCTTTACCCAGCTCTTTGGCTGTTTTCTCAAAGAACTCGGTTGAGCCATGACCCCAGGTGTAGTCCGCTGCGATGATGCCGAATTTTTTCTCATCCACGGTTTTCATCCACTCCTTCATCATCGCCAGATCCATAACGTCGTTATGGTTGGTGCGGAACATGCGGGCATGGCAGGACTTGCCGGTCAGTGCATCCAGCTTGCTGGCAACCACTACGTACATGGCATCCCAGCGATCCAGGTTCTGAGACAGGGTCATGGAGATCGAAGATGATATCGGCCCGATCAGCAGGTTATGCCCCTCACGGGCCAGCTTTTCGGCGGAACGACGGGCACCGTCCGGCGTACTCTCATCGTCGGCGACCTCAATTGCCACTTCGCGGCCATCAACACCACCCTTGGCATTGGCCTCTTCCACCGCAAACTCGATCGCTCGCAACACCTCCTGCCCCTGCTGCTCGAACACGCCGGACATTGACGAGACTGCGCCGATACGCACCGGATCCTTCTCGCTTGCCGCAACCAGCGGAGAAAGCAGGCTGATGCCGGTAGTTAGCGCGATCGCCTTGAGTAGTTCACGTTTTTTCATTCGAACCTCGCTTATTAGATTTATTGTTTGCGGCAGTCATTTCAGGCACCTGCCGCTGCGCCTTCTTCGGACCGGGAGTTAACTCAGGCCAAGTCAGACAACGACAAACTGTTGCAGCTGTTCAATCTGTTCAGGGTCAACTATCCCCTCGGCGATCACGCTGCCCTTTTCCACCGCCAGGTAGCGCCGGGAAACCCGTGCCACCAGATGCAGGTTCTGTTCGATCAGCAGGATCGTGGTGCCCTGCTCGTTGACCTGACGGATGATGTCCCCAAGCTGGTCGACGATGACCGGCGCCAAACCTTCAGTGGGCTCATCAAGGATCATCAGCGTCGGGTTACCCATCAGCGCCCGTCCGATCGCCAGCATCTGCTGCTGACCACCCGACAACGCGGTTCCCGGCGTGTGCGCTCGTTCCCTCAGGATCGGGAAGAGCCCGTAGATTTTCGGCACCGTCCAATAGCCTTTGCGCCCTGTCGCTGCTCCCAGCAGCAGGTTTTCCTCTACGCTCAGGTTGGCGATGATGCAACGCCCCTGGGGCACCACCATCACCCCCTCTTTCGCCGGCATATAGGGATGCCAGCGGGCACTTTCTTTCCGGCCAAGACGGATCGAGCCGCTGCGCACTTTCGCTTGCCCCAGCAGGGCGTTGACGAAGGTGGTCTTGCCCACGCCGTTACGACCTATCAGAGCGAGACTTTCCCCCTCCTTCACGTCAATAGAGAAGTCGTGCAGGATATGTGCATTGCCGTAATAGGCGTTGACCTTGTCGAACGAAAGCAAAGTATTCATGCGGCACTCCCCAGGTAGGCTTCACGGACTTTTGGATTGGCGCGAATTTCGTCGGGCGTTCCCTCCGCCAGGGGTTTACCCAGCTCCAGCACCGTTACCCGGTCACTGATACCGAACACCACCTCCATGTCATGCTCCACCAGCAGCACGGTTACGTTGCGCTCGCGGGCCAGGCGCTTGAGGTGCTGTGCCAGATCACGGGATTCGGTAACGGTCAGGCCCGCCATCGGCTCATCCAGCAACAACACTGATGGGGATCCCACCAGCGCCAGCGCAAGATCCAGCCGGCGCTGCTGGCCATAACCCAGGTCACCCGCGCGCCAGTCGGCGTACTGCAACAGATCCAGCTCCTCAAGAATCGCGACAGCATCACGCTCGGGGTCTTTTGCCTGCGCCTGATGGGAGGCCAGGAAGACCTGTTCCAGGACATTCATGTCATGAAAGATGCTGGTGCGCTGAAATGAGCGGGAAACTCCGCGCATGCGACGCGCGACCACCGCCAGTTGAGTAATATCCTCACCACCGAGCTGAACCTGCCCGGCGGTGGGAATACGTCGCCCGGTAACTGCATCGATAAAGGTGGATTTTCCGGCACCGTTGGGACCAATAAGGCCTCGAATTTCACCCTTGTTGATCTCCAGATGGACACCGTCTATGGCACGTACACCGCCGTAGTCGACGACCAGGTCGCGCACAGAGAAAAATGGAACCTGAATCATGAGCGCACCTCCATGCGACGAACAATCACATCCTGTTTACGTTTCTGACGGCGCTCCTGCAGCTGCATCAGCAGACCGGAAACACCGTTGGGTGCAAACACCACGATGAAGATCACGACCGCACCGAGCATTGCCATCCAGTAGTCGGTGAGCTCGCCCACGTACTCTTTCACGAAGAAGTAGAAGATCGCGCCAAGAATCGGCCCCCAGAGGTAACGCACTCCACCCAGGATCGTCATGATCAGCGCCGTACCGGACACACTCCAGTGCAGGGTTTCCGGTGAAATGAAGCCGGTGTAGATAGCCGAGAGAACACCTGCGAGCCCCGATACCACCGCCGAAAGCGCATAGACCACGGCCTTGGGGAGCATCACGTGCAGACCGATAAAGCGGGCACGCTCTTCATTGTCGCGGATCGCACTGGTGATACTGCCGAAGCGAGAACGGAACAGACGGTCCAGCAGGTAGATGGTTACCAGCATCACCACCCAGCTGATGACGAACATGCTGGCCGGGTCGTAGAACAGGCGCACATCAAGACCGAAAATACTCGACGGCCAGTTGATATTGAGGCCATCCGCACCGCCCAGGGTTTCCCGCGACTTCAATGCAGACAGGTAAACCGTCTGACCTATGGCCAGTGTCAGCATGCCGAAAGCGATCCCGGGGATACGTGAAACCACTAGCCCCAGCAAGAAAGCCACTATCGCCAGTGCTACCAGCGTCAGGACAATCGCACTGGCCGCTCCCAGCTCGAGGTCACGCATTAGCAGCGCCACCGAGTAGCCGGAGATCCCAAAGAACGCCGCGTGACCAAAGCTCACCAGCCCACACTGGCGCAGCAGAATGCCCACTCCCAGCGCAAACAGCGCGTAGATAAGAGACTGGGTCAGCAGGGACATCAGGGTCGCCGAACCCACCAGTTGAGGCAGCAGTACACCCACTGCCAGCCAAAGCAGATATTTAAAATGCAGCATCGGGAATATCCTCGTGGGCTTACACGCGGTTACCGGCCAGCCCGGACGGGCGCCAGATCAGAATCGCTATCATCATCAGGAACGGCAGCACAGCGGACAGGCCTGGCAGGTAGATGGTGCCGAACGACTGCACCTGACCGAGAAGAATCGCGGAAATCAGCGCACCGCCCAGGCTACCCAATCCACCGATGACCACCACTACGAAGGAGTCCACCAACACATCAGCGCCCATGCTTGGCGCCAGCGATAGCATCGGCGCCGCCGCCACACCGGCAAGACCCGCCAGTGCCGTTCCGACACCGACCACCAGCGCGTTTACCCGCTCTGTATTCACGCCCATCATGGCGGTCGTCAGTGGATCGGTACTGGCCGCCCGGACGTAAAGACCCGTGCGGGAAAAGCGCAGCCAGGCCCAGATAAGTACCATGGAACCAACACCCAGACCGATCACTGCCAAGCGGTACAGGGGAGTCGGGTTTCCGAACAATTCGATGCTGTCAGCCAGCAACGCCGGCACTTCGATCGACAGGCTGCCACGGCCCCAAAAAGCCCGGACCAGATCTTCTATCACCAGCAGTAGACCAAAGGTCACCAGCAGAACGGAAAGAGGGTCGCGCTCCTGAAGCGGGCGAAACACCGCCTTGTCGAGCAGGACGCCGATCATCCCCATCGCCAGCGGCGCCAGCAGGAGTGCAAACCAGATATTGAGGTAAAGGCTGAGGGTGTAGCCGATATAGGCACCCAGCATGTAGAGCGCACCATGAGCGAAGTTCACCACGCGGCGCAAACCATAGATCATCGCCAGCCCAGAGGCGCAGATGATCAGTAACGACCCGTAAACCAGACCGTTGAAGATGCTGATTCCAAGCATAAAAAATCCTCTTACTTATTGTTATTACGAGGGGTTTGTTGAGTTTTGCGTTGCCAGTCAGATGTCGGGAAGCGCCGTTTCAGGTGCGCCTAGCGCCAGCCAGCCACCATCCACATGCAAGGTGGTACCGGTGATATAACTGGCCTTGTCCGAAAGCAGGAAGGCGATCGCTTCAGCAATCTCACAAGGCTCTGCCAGGCGCCCCATCGGTGTCCGCCGCCTGAGTGCGTGGTCATCGAGCGCACCGGCGCCAGCCAACCCCTTCACCAGTTCAGTTGATACATATCCCGGTGCAACCGCATTGACGCGGATGCCTCGCCTCGCCCATTCGCATGCCATGCTGCGGGTCATCGCGCTGATCCCTGCCTTAGCGGCGCTGTAGGCGTTACGCCCCGGAATACCGCCAAACCCGGCGATGGAGCTGAGGTTCACAATCGTTCCGCCACCCCGGGCCAGCATCCGCGCCACACAGGCTCTGCTAAGCTCAAAAGTGCCTCCGAGGTGGACCTCAAGGAGCTGCAAGAAAGGTGCGGACTGCTGCTCCAGAGTGCATACCGGCTGATCTGCTACGCCAGCGTTATTGACCAGTGCCGTAATCGGCCCCTGGTCGCGCTCTATTCGCTCTACCAGCTCAACCACCTGATCGGTATCGCACACATCAAGCGCATAGCCCGAATGGCCGCCAGCTAATTGACCGGCCATTTCGCGGGCCTTTTCACAGGCCAGGTCACCATCCAGATCGACCAGAGCCACTGAATAGTTTTCAGCCGCCAGGGTACGGGCCGTTGCCAGCCCTATCCCCCGTGCCGCGCCGGTGACCAGGGCCACCTTCCGATTCATGACTCCACCCACTCGTTCAGGGCGTCGATCCCTTTAATCAGGCTGGTTTCCTGGGAAACGATCAGGTGCGCCGAAGCAGCCAGGTAAGCGGGAAACTCCGGGTGCGCATCCCGCGCGGCACTTCGGCGCTCGTAGTCCTCCAGGGAGTCATAGCCCCAGAGGTGTACGAACTGGCTCTGCTTACCCACCAGCGTGGTGTAAAAGCCCAGCGGCGTGCCCAGCGTTTCCTTCAGAATCGGCATCGCCAGACGGTTAAATACATCGACAAACTCACCCATTTTGCGCGGTGCAATGGTATACACCCGGTAATCAACCAGCGGCTTGACGGCCATGAGCAGCTTCCTCCATCAGTGAATGAGCCTGAGTCTCGGACTTGGGCTCCGACAGTTCGAGACTGTCGTCGATACCGGCCACCCGACGCCCCGTTATGTAGCCGAACGTCATGATCGGGCCGAGTGTGATACCAGCACCCGGATAAGCCCCACCCATGATGCTGCGGCGATCGTTGCCCACGGCGTAAAGCCCTTCGACACCCTGCCCTTCGGCATCGAGCACCTGTCCGTACACATCGGTATCGATACCATCAAAGGTACCCAGATCACCCACGAAGACTTTGACGGCGTAATACGGGCCCTTCTGCAGCGGAGCCACACAGGGGTTTGGCTTGTTCTCGGGATCGGCAAGATAGCGGTTGAAGGCGGTGGTACCGCGACCGAACTGACGGTCCTCACCGGCAACAGCGCCCTGGTTATACTCTTCCACGGTGCGGCTCAGCTGATAGGCATCCACGCCGATCACCTCGGCCAGCTCCTT
Organism: Marinobacterium lutimaris; assembly: GCF_900108065.1. Taxonomy (GTDB): domain Bacteria; phylum Pseudomonadota; class Gammaproteobacteria; order Pseudomonadales; family Balneatricaceae; genus Marinobacterium_D; species Marinobacterium_D lutimaris. The sequence continues at coordinate 1,687,542 of NZ_FNVQ01000001.1, forward strand.
GAGGGTCTTGCCACGTTTCAGGTAACCGTTACGCAGGAAACTGCCAATCGGCATCGGAGCAGGCTTCACAAAGCCCAGACCGTATTTGCTCAGACAGGTCTGATCGCAGATCAGCCACATGTAGGTCTTGGCACTCTTGGAGCAGGCTTCGATCATCGAAGAGCCCACATCGTGGTAGGACTCGGACTCGTTACAGAAACGTTTACCCAGTGGCGAGACGCCGATCACACCGGGCTTGTAGCGGTCCAGCAGGTGGGGAAACTTGCCGAAGCTGCCATCTTTGTTCGGCACAAGCGATGTGGGCATCCAGGCAGAGGTATCCTTGAACTCGCATTTCACCGCCACGCCGATCTGCTCTGCCAGGGCAATACCATCGCCTGTGTTGCTCTCCGGCACCGGCGAGTGGTGCTCACCACCGCGCTTCAGGTGCGGGTAGGCCTCAGCGATACGCTTCACATCATGGGCAAAACCGCCACACGCCAGCACCACACCCTTGGCCGCCTCGATCACCACCTCGCGACCATCGATCACCGTCCTTACGCCCGTTACACGGCCCTGCTCCTGGATCAGCTCCCTGGCTGGTGCCGAGGTATGGATCGGAATATTCAGATCCAGTGCGCTCTTGGCCAGGCTAGAGGCCAACGCATTACCGCTGGTCACATTTACGCCACGACCGTATCGCGCCAGCTCCTTCATGTGGATAGCCAGACGTTTGCAGACATACAAAAAAGAGCTCAGCGACTTGGTGGCATTAAAGAAGTGCTTCAGATCGGCGTTGGATGAGTTGAACATCATGCCGATGAAGGTGATCGTCTTCAGCGGCGGACGCATCCGTTTGATGTCCTTACCGAGCTGACGGATATCGAATGGCGCCGCCAATATAGAGCGGCCGATATCGACACCGCCACCAAGCGTCGGGTGGTAATCGGGATACAGTGTGGGAATAAACTTCACTGCCGTCTCACGCTCGAAAAAGTCCACCATCTCCGGGCCTTTATCGAGAAACGCATTGACGCCTTCAGTGTTGAAATAGCTTCCGGCTTCGTTGCGGATATACTCCACTGCTGCATCACGGGTATCGTTCGGGTTCTGCGCCCGACCATGGTGGTTGCCCGGAATCCACAGCACACCGCCGGAAAAAGCCGTAGTCCCGCCGAACACCTCGTCCTTTTCCAGAACGATCACATTCAGACCGTTCTTCTTTGCCGTCACTGCCGTGGACAAACCGCCGGCGCCGGAGCCAACGACCACCAGGTCGCAGCTCAGTTTTTCAGTAGTCATTTTTTATTCTCCCGCTTTAAGTTGATCTGCCTGGCTGGCTCTCAGCCCTGCTGCCGAGCCGAAAAACCGGGTCGAGGAATCAGGTCCATCAACATCACCTCCATGCCACCGTCGACAGTCAATTCTGCGCCGTTGATGTAAGCGGCTCGTTCGCTGAGAAGGAAGCTAACTGCATTGGCAATATCCGCGGGCGCGCCGATTCGACGGCTGGCGGTCATCGCCTCACGTTGCTCTTTGATACCGGGTTCCTGATAGAAGGGCTCGGACAGCGCAGTGCGAATCATGCCCGGACAAACCACGTTGCTGCGGATTCCCGCTGGGCCGTATTCCGCGGCTATCTGGCGTGAAAGCAGAGTGATACCCGCCTTACTGGCACTGTAAGCACCGCTGTAGGTTTGGGGGTGGTGCGCCGCGACGGACGCGATATGAACCAGCGAGCCGCCTTCGGTCATCAGCTCGGCAAACTGACGGCTGCACAGCATGTAACCGGTCAGGTTGGTACGTAAAACACGATCCCACTCTTCCAGCGCCACCTCTTTGATCGAGGCCGCGCGCAGCATGCCTGCGCAGTTAACCAGCCCATCAATCGAGCCGAAACGCTCCTGAACCGCCTGCGCAGCTGCGGCTACGCTTTGTTCATCGGAGATATCGCATTCATGCACTGCTGGCTCCAGGGCTGAACCGGCATGAACCTGTCGCAGCGTTTCCGCACCGGCCGTATTCCGATCCAGCAGTGCGACCTTAGCCCCTGCATTTATCATGGTTTCAGCAATTGCATATCCAATACCGCTGCCGGCACCGGTAACGACATATTTATGACCTGACATACCAAGCCAATCATCAGTTTTTAAAACAGCCGACATTTTTATTTACCTCAAAATTAAAACGCGTTAATAGCGCGGTCTTAAAGCACTTGGCCTTCTTCCAGGCAAAACTTACCCGTAGCTTTTAAAAAGCCATTTATAGAATGGAAAAAGCCGGTAACCTTTTTCTAGGATCCCATTTGTTCCAAGAAGCAATCGCTTCTAAAAGCAAAGAGTTCCTATGATCCAATGGCTACCGGAAAAGGTGAGGTTTTATATCCCCGGACCAAGGGATCCTCCCCATCTGCGAACGCCGCCAGCAAACCGATATCAGCTGCTGGCTACCGATAATGACTGACAGGATTCTGACAGTGTCTTAGCTCGTCCAAAGACCTCTTCCGCAGGCAGACCTTTCTGAGAAAGCTCTCCTATATAGTCTTCGGTTATACGATCAAGCGCCGGCTTCCACGCGGGATTTTCAGCGCCGTTTTCAATCACCGTGATGGTATGCCCCATTTCCTCTGCCTGCTTGACGCCAACCATATCCAGGTCGTCATAGGCTTTACCCAGGCGCTCCGCCCAGCGCATGCCGGTGTTGTCATCAATCACCTTTTTAAGATCATCGGGCATGCGGTTATAGGTGTTCTTGTTCATGGTGACCACGAAAGCCAGGGAATAAAGCCCTACCTGCGTATGGTGATCGGCCAGTTCGTTGAGTCGAAACGAAGCCATCGCTTCCCAGGGCAGGGTCACGCCATTGATAATGCCGCGCTGCATCGCCCCGTACATATCTGGCGCTGCCAGACCCACCGGCTGGCCACCCAGGCCTTCAAGTATCTCACCGACGACAACCGTTGGACGGCGAATCATCAGCCCCGCCATATCTTCGGGCTTTTCGACTGCCTTGCCGTTGGTGTGAATATGACCCGGACCATGAGTAAACATGAAGAGCACATGAGCATCGCGGTACTCGGAATCCAGCGAACCCTCATCGTAAAGTTTCTGCAGTACACAAGAGCCCTGAACGCCCTTGGTAACGATGCCCGGAAGCTCTACGATCTGGGAAAGAGGAAAGCGGTTTGCGGTGTATCCCTGAATGATTGCGCCTACATCAGCGATACCCTGCACAACGGAGTCATAGGTCTGGTTCGCTTTCGCAAGCGTTTGAGAAGGGTAGATGTCTACACTGATACGTCCGTTGGACTCGGCTTCTACTGTTTCTCCCCAGGACGCCAGCGTTTGAGCGATCCCGGAGTTTGCTGGCCAGAAATGCGCAAATCTCAGATTTACATCGGCAGCATTAACAGTATGGGCGATCGACAAACCTGCAACTGCTATAAAAGCGGCAAGTTTCTTCTTATTATTCATAGAAAACCTTTACTAAAATTATATTTATATTAGGCTTCGAAATATCAACACACCGATTTAACGGTTGCGTTGTTGAAATGAAGAATAATTAAAACGCCCCCGGATCCGAATTGACAAAACAGGCCACTGATAGGACATTTCGTGCATCCGCTTTTGGTAGAGCAGTCCAATGAGCAGCATTCCAAGCTATGCCCTGTACGGAGAAACACCCGAGCAGCGCTGGTTCGAGTCACTCCATTACGAACCGATCTCCCGGCGCGCCCGGCATTACGAGTGGAAGATAGACCCCCACCAGCATGAATCACTGGTGCAGCTGCTTTATGTGCAGGAGAAAGGGGGGGTAGTGCATCTGGACGGAACCCGTATCGAGTTCAAGGCCCCCTGCTTTATTCTGATACCCGCGCAGACCGTACATGGTTTCGAGATGGGCGCCGGGATAGATGGCTCTGTGGTTACCGCTGCCCAGAGGCCCCTGGAATCGGTGATCGCCACGGCAGCACCCATTCTCGGCGATCTGTTTGAAAAGCCGCTGGTCACCTCCCTCCCCAGCAATCGGCGCATGCACAAAACGCTGTCGACTCTGTTTGAACTTATCGAGCAGGAGACTCTCAGCACAACCGAGATGGAGCTGAGCGCCGCCAACACGCTGCTGGTCTCACTGCTGGTACAAGTGCGCCGGATGGTCCATTCCCAACATGCGCTCCACCCGGTTCAGGGTTCACGCAAGGCCGAGCAGGTAGAACGCTTCCGTACCCTGTTGAACAACAACCTGGGGTCACTGAAAACCGTAGAAGAATATGCCGAGCGGTTGGGGATTACGGCAGGCCAGTTAAGGCGTATCTGCCAGGAGGTACTCGGACAGTCGCCCTTGCATGTGATCAATGCGCGCCTGATACACGCCGCCCAGCGCGACCTGGCGTATTCAACGATGACTGTCCAGCAGGTAGCCTACTCTCTCGGTTATGACGATGCGGCATACTTTTCCCGCTTCTTCCGTAAACATACGGGGCTGACCCCTACTGAATTCAAGGAACGTGTGCGCGCCCATCAACCGCTTTAAAGGGAAGCTTCTCTCTTCTACACGAAGCCGTTAGCTCGGCTAGCTATCTGCTACATCCTCAGCGAATACAAAACGGTGCAGATTCTTATAAAAAGCAACGCGGGTGCACAGTCTTCAGGCGAAACTTAGATCCAAAGCACATATTTCCGGGCCCGCATCTTGCTAGCCACCTTCACTGCACCGTTTTTCAGTCCACGGCAACCGGAGTGTGCTCGGGATGTACATATGCACTGCAACCTTCAACGAGGTAAACCAACACGCCAGCTCGCTGACCCACTGGCCTCAGGAATACGATCAGGTCACCGAAGGGCGTTTCGAGGGCTATCTGAATGATGTTCGCATCGGGCCGGTACGCCTGTTCCGCGAGAGGATGAACTGCGGTGTAGCCCAGCACACCCATACCCCCGCCGGACAGTACGGCTTGCTGATTCCGTTAAGGCTCGATGCCCGTAAAACCTCGGATCAGGCACGCTGTGTGCTGTCCGATGGACTCACGCTGCTGCCCTTCGACCAGGATTTCTTTTTCGTCGCACCGCCGGAGACTGACTACACGGTGATCGCTCTGGACCAGGCTTACATGGAGTCGACCCTGAGCGCAGAGGATCTCGAGCTGCTGCGCAGTTCACGCCGCAGCCAGGGCGCCAGTCTTACGCCGCATCAACTGGCAAGTGCGCGCAGCAAGATGCTGTCGCACCTGCAGGAGATCGAAGCACTGACAACCGGAACGGACGGCTGTAACCAGGGCGCCTGCCCCCGCTCCACCGCCAGCCTGGAGTGCGGCATTCGTGACCGACTATTGCTGCTGGCACTGGAGCTTTACGACCAGGCGCTTGAACAGGGCACTCCCCAGCCGCTGGGGAACTACCACCATCATATAGTCAACGCCAGCCACGCCTACGTGACTTCAGAGGAAGGCGCCACGGCCAGCATTTTGCAACTGTGCAGACAACTGGATATTCCGCGACGCTCTTTGAATTACAGCTTTGAAAAAGTGACCGGCACTTCACCGAGCAAATACCTGCGCTCGGTAAAGCTCAATGCCGCACGCCGCCAGCTTTTGACCAGCGAGCTGCCGATCACCTCGGTGGCGGCCAACTGGGGATTTTTCCACCTGGGTTATTTCGGCCAGGAGTACCGGCGCCTTTTCGGTGAAACACCCTCGGCAACACGCAGCAGTGCCGGACGATAAGCGAGCCCGAGGCAGGCAAGCCCGAACAGCAGAAAGATGATTCCCCCAAGCCGCTGATCCAGCGCCATCGGCAGGCTGAGAAACTCAGGCAGGGCTGCCATCATCATACCGTGGTCCATCGTCGTATGGGCCTGAAGGTAAAGTTCGGGAACCGCCAGCATCATTACGCCCCAGGCCAGCATCGGCCCGGACATGGACAGGTTGATCCAGGCTCCCAAACGATATCCGGCAGCTTCTCTCGTCTGCGAAGCAGCTCTCGTTTTCCAGACAGCAACCAACATCGTCAGCCCGCTCAGCGCCATGGCCCAGCGCATCGCCATATAGAGCCCAGCATCGTGCATCAGCGGCGTATGCAGAGCAGGTAACATCCAGATCCAGGACAGCAGCGCGAACGCCAGCAACAGCGCGATGGCTAAAACCGGCGCCGAGCCGGTTTCCCGCGCATCCCCCCTGCCGCTCGCATTGGTAAACGCCAGCATCCAGAGCATCGGCGCCAGATGGTGCACCGCCACACTCTGCAGGCTGTGCAGCCAGATGGAGAAGCGCGCCAGCTGATCGCCCCAGGGCAGCATCCCCAGCAGAAACACAAGGCTCCCTGTGAGCATCGGCGCCCGGGCCAGGCCGAGCCTGCTGCTCCATCGCAGCAAGCCCAGCACAACCAGTGACGACGCCAGCAGATCCAGCAACATCAACCAGAGCGGCAGATTCATCATCGGCTCTTCTCCTACAGATTAACCAACGGATCAGCTACAGCAGCTACCGGATCCTTTTTCCTCCTCATGCGCATTGACGCTGCCGCTGTCCTTGCTGGCAGGCAGATCCATGGCCGGGTTGGCGTTAAAGAAGTTGTTCGGTTTCAGCGTGAAGCCCACATACTCAACCGGCATGATCGGGAAGTCCTCCGGCTTGCAGACATGGGTGTGACCATAAGTGTGCCAGAGCACGATATCGGTGTTCTCGACGCTGCGGTTCTGCTGGATGTACTTCGGTAATCCATCGCCCGGATGCTGGTTGGTGTATTTACCGGTGCCATAAAGCTCGTTCGGATCATAGGGCGTTACCCAGACATGGTTGCGGGCGAAACCGGCGCGTCGGCCAATGTAGCTGTCGGGCTGCGCCAGCAGCGCAGGGTTATGCTCGGCCACCAGTTTGTAGCCGGTGGGGTTGCCCACCTCGTTTTTCACATTCGGGTTGATCACCTTCCAGAAGCGGCCGGTCTGACCGTTCGCCTGCCTGGCGGCTTCCTGCTCGGTCTTGAGAAGTGCAGCTTCGGTCTTGAACGCGCTGCCCCAGGGGTTCGCCTCGCCCTGCTCCAAGGGGCTGAAGTTGGTCTCCATCACGCTGTTCTGTTCGCCATCGAGCATCATATGCAGGCGTGCGCTGAAGAAGTGCTGATGGGTCGGGCCGTAAATCTCTGGAGTAACCAGCCCACCACCGCTTTCCGGCCGAGTGCCAGGCACCATGCCGGCGGTCTGGATAATACCGGTGAGCTTGGTTTCAAGCTGAATCGTGCCGTCCTGGTAGAGGTACCAGTAAAAGCCGTAGTCGTAGTTGCCGACGGTACAGAAGAAGGAAATAACCAGCCGGCGGGAGCGGCGCACCTCAAACACCCCGGTGCGGAACTCGTAGTGCTTCCACAGGGTGCCATAATCCTCTTCATGCATGCAGACGGCATTCTTCATCAGGAACGGCTCGCCCTTGTCATCCACGGCTGGGATATCAAAGTAGCGTATCGCTCCCAGGCAGTCGCAACCGAGCTCCAGTTGGTTGGCGAGGCGCCCCAGACCGTATTCGCTGCCATCGAAGGCGCATTTCCAGTAGTGGTTCAAGGCCGTATCGGAGTATGGCACCGCCATATCGCTGACACTGGCCCGATAGATGATCGGGCGGGTTTTACCTTTGTCGTTGTAGCCCAGCTGATTCAGTACCAGCCCTTCGCGGGGCGTAAAGCCGACACGAAACTCCCAGTTCTGCCACTTAACCTGCCAGCCATCGACCTCAAAGCTGACCCCTTCCGGCTGCACGATATGCAGAGGCTTGAGATCCTTACGCGGCTCACCCAGCGAGGGCGTATCGTAGTTGCGCTTGGTCTTGGGGATCGGCGTATCGCGGCCGTCGTCGAGCAACTCAAGCACCCGTTCCTCATTAAGATCGATGATCGCCACCAGCCCCTCAATCGGATGGGCATAGCCGTTATCGACCATCTCATCACGATAGAACGCCACACCACGCATCAGGCGCTTACCTTTGTACTTGGGATCATCGCCGAAGTAGCCAAAGGACCAGGGATCGATCTGAATCTTCTCAATATCCTCGTCGGTCAAACCGCGGCGCTTCACTGCCGCCCGCCAGGCGGGATCTTTCTGCACGATTTCAACGCAGGTGAAAAACTCCTCCATCATGATCGGCGCCTGGCCGGATACTGCCGGGTCAAGCTCCGTCCACTGGACCACCTCTTCATGCACCAGATCAACCACCGCCTCGGCCATCTCGCCGCTGTCCTTATCCAGCACCAGCGCAAACGCCCGGCGGGAGAACGTCTTGCCCGGCTCGTGCGCCAGCACCTCCTCTTTCGGCGGCTCCTGCAGCTGCAGATAGGGAAAGCGGCAGGCGTTGGAAAGTGACTTCTGCTCTTTCAGCAGGCTGGCGGCCAGCGCCAACTCTTCGACCGAGAGTGGATCCAGCGGATGGGTGGCGATAACGCCGGGGGAGGTTTCAGCTTTGAAAGACTCGGTAGAGCAGCAGGCGGTCATGGCATTTCCTCTGACGGATAAGTGAGCTTCACTCCATCCTAGGGAAATGCGGGAGCGGGATTATCACAAAACGGCAAAAGCGGTCTCGAGAAGACGCTAAGTGCCTGGCACTGATCGCCTATGACCTGCGCGCCGTTTGCAGATATTCACTCTTCCGATACGTTGTATTACAGATATAACAAAGCACGCTTGGGCTCTGACAGGTTAAATCCCGTGCAACGGCGACTAAAATCAGCCCGACAGCAAGCCCCGGACTTAGCGCCTTAAGCAGATTGCAAGCATTTGAATGCACGATGAGCGGAAATTTACTTCGCGGAGATCGGTTTGATTCCAGACGAGAGCTCGCACAAGCCGTTGATTGCCTGGCTGCGCCATTACGCGTCTTCACTGCTGGTCTTCGGCCTGTTTATCGCGATCCGCGCGCCACGCTATAAGCGCCTGCCGACCCGGAAAAAGCCACCGCCATCATTAATGGCCAAAACAACCCAGACGCCAACTTTGCGCTCACCCGAGACAAGCCGTTGATGTTCTCCGAGAACGGCCAGGCATTCGTGATGTTCGGCGTACGCGGCAAAACCCGGGTGTCGATGGGCGATCCGGTGGCCAGCAACGAGCAGAATCTGGTCGATCTTATCTGGGACTTCAAAACTCAGGCCTCCCGCGATCAGGGGCACGCCACCTTTTATCAGGTCCATAAAACCAATATTCACCACTATATCGACGCGAACTTTGCGCTGTTAAAGCTCGGCGAAGAGGCTCTGGTAGACCTGCCGGGCTTTGCACTGGAGGGCAGCCGCAGAGCCCGGCTGCGCCAGGCACATAACCGCGCCAAGAGGGATGGCCTGAGTTTCGAACTCCTCGCCACTCCTCATACCGACAGCCTGCTGGATGAGCTTAAGACGATCTCTGATGAGTGGCTCACCGATAAGGGCGTGCGTGAAAAAGGCTTCTCGCTGGGATTCTTCGACCGCGATTACCTCAAACGGAGCCCACTGGCACTAGTGCGCCAAAACGGTGAGATCTGCGCTTTCGCCAATGTACTGACAACCGACACCCACCACACCGCGACCATCGATCTGATGCGCCACCGCAACAGCGCCGACAGCAGCACCATGGATTATCTGTTCATAGAGCTGATGCTGGCCTTGAAAGAACGCGGTTACGCCTGGTTCAGCCTCGGCATGGCGCCCCTATCCGGCCTGACCGAAAGAGCCTCAGCCCCGCTCTGGGACCGCTTCGGCATGCTGATCTATAAGCGCGGTAAACGTTTCTATAACTTTGAAGGCCTGCACAAGTTCAAGGAGAAATTTGACCCGGTCTGGGAGCCCAGATACCTTGCCACTGACAAACGAGGCGTCAGCCCCTACCTGGCACTGGCCGATGTGGGAGCCCTGGCCGGTGGTGGCTTTTCGGGGATGTTTCGGAAGTAACGCCAGTCGGCATCTGAGGCCCAGGCTCATTCTGGGAAAAATGCCACGGCGCCCATAAATGCTGAGTTTAATGTATTAGGATAGACGGCCTGCTAATGTTAAATGAAACCTTCAAGCAGTTGATTAGTAATTACATCCTGGCCAAAGACACCAACCGGCCCTGGCATATGCAGCACGCCTTTGAGGCAGACGCTGTGCTGGAGATGGAACTACTCACCAGTAATATCGAGTTCCCTGCTCATGTCGAGGGCCGTCAGGCGATCAGTGAAACCCTGGTGTCGAACTTCGGCAAGACCTTCGAGAACGTCTATACCTTTTGCCTGGAAGATAGCGTTGATCAAAGCGCCAGCCTTCTGACCTGCGACTGGCTCGTGTTTATGACAGACAAGGAAGGCACCGGCCTGAAGGCAGGATGGGGAACCTATGAATGGCGGTTTTCCGGTTCTGAAAACGGGGCGTTAACGCAACGCCTGAAGATAAAGATAGAGCAGATGGAGATTCTGCCACTGGCCCTGGTAGATGCGGTCTATCGCCAGGTAACGGAGCTTTCCTACCCCTGGACAACGGCTTCGGCGGTCGCGGATAAAATTGCCGCAATTAACGCACTGTCAGACCTTTCGGCCTACCTGAACCGGGCGACCTGGTCCTGACCACAACGGGCAAATGGTCGTTACGGATCAGCAGGAAATAGCGGCGAAGCCACCCGCAGCCAGGCGGCTTCGCCCGGCGATCAGTGCTTGATCATCACATGGCGGATGGTGGTGTAGTCTTCCAGGCCGTACATCGACATATCCTTGCCATAGCCTGACATTTTCATACCGCCGTGGGGCATTTCGGTGGTCAGCATAAAGTGGGTGTTGACCCAGGTGCAGCCGTACTGAAGGCGCGCGGCGAAGCGGGCAGCGCGGCCGGTATCGGCGGTCCAGACCGAGGACGCCAGGCCGTAATCGGAATCGTTGGCCCAGGCCAGCCCCTGCTCTTCGGTGTCGAACTCGGTGACCGAGACCACCGGGCCGAACACCTCCTTGCGCACGATCTCATCATCCTGTTTTGCGCCGGCGATCAGCGTCGGTTCGTAGAAGAAGCCGTCCATATCCGGAATCTTGCCACCGGTGGTTACGGTGATATGCGGCAGCGCCCGGGCGCGCTCAACCATGGCAGCCACCTTCTCCTGCTGGGCCCTGGATACCAGCGGCCCCATCTCTACGCCCTCCTCCTTCTGGGTACCGATCTTGATGCTGGACACCTCTGCGGTGAGTTTTTTCACCAGCTCCTCGTAGATACCCTTCTGCGCATAGATACGACAGGCGGCGGTGCAATCCTGGCCGGCGTTGTAGTAACCGAAGGCGCGGATGCCGGACGCTACTTCGTCCAGGTCCGCATCGTCAAACACGATCACCGGCGCCTTGCCGCCCAGCTCCATATGCGTACGTTTCATGGTGTCGGCGCCGCAACCCACGATCTTTTGACCGGTGGGGATGGAGCCGGTCAGCGAGACCATGCGCACCTTCGGGTTGGCGGTGAGCGGCGCGCCCACCTCGGCACCGGTGCCGAAGACGATATTCACCACCCCCGCCGGGAAGATCTCGGCCAGCAGTTCGGCGAACTTCAGCGTGGTCAGCGGGGTGATCTCAGAGGGCTTGAGTACCACCGTATTGCCGGCGGCCAGCGCCGGAGCCAGTTTCCAGGCGGCCATCATCAGCGGGTAGTTCCAGGGCGTGATAGAGGCCACCACGCCCACCGGATCGCGGCGGATCATGGAGGTAAAACCGGGTAGATACTCGGCCGCCGCCGAACCGCTCATACAGCGGCAGGCGCCCGCAAAGAAACGGTACACATCGGCAATGGCGGGGATCTCATCCTCCAGCGCGGCGCTGTAGGGCTTGCCTACATCGAGGGATTCAAGCTCGGCAAACTCTTCGGCCATCGCCTCGATCTTATCCGCAAGCTTGAGCAAAAGGCCTGAGCGCTCCGCCGGGGTGGTCTGACTCCAGCTGTCAAAAGCGGTATCGGCGGCAGCGACCGCGGCAGCGACCTGCGCCGCACTGGCCTCGGGTATATCGCAGATTTTTGCCCCGGTGGAGGGGTTAAACACTGCAACGGCGGCACCTTCCCCACTTACGAGCTTTCCGTCGATCAACATCTTGTTAAGCATCTGCATTTCCTCTCGTCATTTGCCGCTGCCGGCCACATCCTCACCCCCTTTGGTGAGCAGGTAAGCCAGCAAAACAGGGATCATGGTGACCAGCATCACCATCAGCGCGACTACGTTGGTAACAGGCACATCCCGGGGCCGGGTCAGCTGGTTCAGCAGCCAGATCGGCAGGGGTTTCTCATGACCGGCAGTAAAGGTGGTCACGATCAGTTCATCGAACGACAGAGCGAAGGCCAGCATGCCGCCCGCCAGCATGGCGGTGCCCAGGTTCGGAAGGATGATGTAACGAAAGGTCTGCCAGCCATCGGCGCCCAGGTCCATGGAGGCCTCGATCAGGCTGTGCGAAGTACGTCGAAAACGAGCCACCACGTTGTTGTAAACGATCACCACGCAGAAGGTAGCGTGACCGATGACAATCGTCATAACGCCGGGCGAGACATCCAGTGTCTTGAATGCGCTGAGCAGCGCAAGGCCGGTGATGATACCGGGCAGCGCTATCGGCAGTATCAGCATCAGGGTGATGCTCTCCTTGCCGAAAAAGTTGCGTCGGTACAGTGCGGCAGCGGCAAGCGTGCCAAGAATCATGGCGATCACCGTGGCGATACAGGCGATCTGCAGCGACAGCAGAATCGAGTCCAGCACATCGGCCCGGCTAAAGGCGACCGCGAACCACTTGGTGGTCAGCCCCGGCGGCGGAAAGCTGAATGCCGACTCCTCGGTATTAAAAGCGTACAGCGCGATGATAAAGATCGGGAAGTGCAGGAACACCAGCCCTCCCCAGGCGGCGATTTTCAGCCACACAGATGCTTTTTCAGAGTGCATCGAACGCCCCCAGTCGCTTGACTATGCTCAGGTACACCGCGATCAGTACGATGGGCACCAGCGTAAAGGCTGCCGCCATCGGCATGTTGCCTATCGCCCCCTGCTGCACATAAACCATGTTGCCGAGAAACAGCCCCGGCGGGCCCACCAGCTGCGGCACGATGTAATCGCCCAGGGTCAGCGAGAAGGTAAAGATAGAGCCTGCAGCGATACCGGGAATCGCCAGCGGAAAGATCACATGGCGGAAGGTGCGCCAGGGGTTGGCGCCCAGATCCGACGAGGCCTGCAGCAATGACGGCGGCAGACGCTCCAGCGCCGCCTGGATCGGCAGGATCATGAACGGCAGCCAGATATAGGTGAACACGAAGAAGCGGCCAATATTGGAGGTAGACAGCGTATTGCCGCCGATTCCGGGTATCCCCAGCAGAAACTCCAGCACCGCATCCAGCCCCAGCAGATGGATAAACCAGCTGGTGACGCCCTCCTTTGCCAGCAGCAGGGTCCAGGCGTAAGCCTTGACGATGTAACTGGTCCACATCGGTAGCATCACCGCGATATAGAAAAACGCCTTGGTGCGGCCGGTAGCGTAGCGGGCCATATAATAGGCCACCGGAAACGCGATCAGCGCACTGAACAGGCTCACCGCCAACGCCATGGTCAGGGTGCGGACGATGATGTCGAAGTTGGCCGGCTGAAACAGCTGAGCGTAATTGGCCAGCGTCAGCGTATGACTCACCAGCATGGTGAAATCATCGAAGGTGTAGAAGCTCTGCCAGAGAAGACTCAGCAGGGATGCAATATACACCGCGCCGAACCAGAGCAGCGGCGGTACCAGCAGTAGCAGCAGATAGAAGGTGGGCCTGCGGTAAAGGAAATCGGAAAACCGCCCCAGCAGCGAACGCCGCGGCGCTGCGTTCATATCTGCGGCGGCATTCATAGCGACGCCCCGCCCTGCAGCTCAACCATGGCGTCGCTGTGCCAGCTGACGCTGACCTGCTGCCCGGCTCGGGGGCCGCTATCGTTGCCATGGAAGGCGTTGGCTTCGCTGGCGTTGATCACCGCCCCACCCTCCAGCTCGATCTCGTAGCGGGTATTAGCGCCCTGGTACTGCACATCGCGGACGGTGCCACCCATGCGGATATCCCCGCTGGTGTCGGCCCCGTTGACGCTGACGTACTCGGGCCGCAGGGCAAAGGATTTTCCTGCCCGCGACAGCCGCTCACTCAGCGCGCCCCCAATCACATTGGCAGTACCGACAAACTCCGCCACAAAGGCAGTAGAGGGCCGGTTGTAGAGGTTGCGCGGCGAATCCATCTGCTCGATACGCCCCTTGTTGAACACCGCCACCCGGTCGGACATGGACAGTGCCTCGGTCTGATCATGGGTGACGAAAATAAAGGTGATCCCAAGACGGCGCTGCAGGCTCTTAAGTTCGCTCTGCATCTGCTCTCGCAGCTTGAGATCCAGTGCACCGAGCGGCTCATCCAGCAGCAGCACTTTGGGCCGGTTAACCAGTGCGCGCGCCAGGGCGATACGCTGACGCTGGCCGCCGGAGAGCTGGGCCGGTTTGCGGCTGGCATAATCGCTCAGCGCTACCATGGCCAGCGCCTCTTCGGCACGGCTGCGGCGCTCTTTTTTACCGACGCCCTTCACCATCAGCCCGTAGGCGATGTTGTCCAGCACGTTCATATGGGGGAACAGCGCGTAGTCCTGAAACACGGTATTGACGTTGCGCTTATAGGGCGGCAGCCCGGTGGCGTCGCGCCCTTCGATGATTACCCGCCCTTCGCTGAGCTGCTCAAAGCCGGCGATCAGGCGCAGGCAGGTGGTTTTGCCGGAGCCGGACGGCCCCAGCATGGAGAAAAACTCCCCCTCGGCGATCTCCAGCGAAACCCGGTCAACCGCGCGGACTTCGCCGTAGTGCCGGCTGACGTTGGAGAATTCGACAACTGTCGTCATGGCGAGCCTTCACTCCCTTAGCATCTAATGACCGGGCGCGCCTTTCGCGCTTATCAGGCGTTTAAGAGAAGCGCGGCCCCGGTCTCCCGTTTGCAGAATAGGCGCCGTTCAGCGCCCGCCCATGATGGCGATGTAGTCCTGGGTCCAGCGGCTGTAGGAGACGCAGGTTCCCTGGCTGTCACACTGTGCGGTGGGGGTTTTCCAGAAATGGACCTTTTCGAAGTTATCGAAGCCGTTGGTGGCGCAACCGTTCTCGCCCAACAGCTCGTTGCCTTCGCAGGCCGCTGGTACCGCAGGCACGGCGCCAAACCAGGCCGCCAGGTCGCCCTGGAGTTTCGGCGTGATCGACCAGTTCAGCCATTCGTAGGCACAGTTGGGGTGCGGTGCATCGGCGGCCATCATGGTGGTGTCCGCCCAACCGGTGACGCCCTCTTTCGGGAACGTCATGGCAACGGGCTGCTCCTCGCCCATCAGCAGGTTGGCCATGAACGGCCAGGAGCTGGAGGCCACCACGCCCTCATTCTTGAAGTCGCTCATCTGCACGTTGTAGTCATGCCAGTAACGGTGGATCAGGCTGTGCTGGCCGCGCAGCAGCTCCAGCACGGCGGCGTACTGGGTTTCATTCAGCTCATAGGGATCGGTAATGCCCAGCTCCGGCTGGGTCGACATCAGATAGAGTGCGGCATCGGCGATGTAGATCGGGCCGTCATAAGCCTGTACACGACCCTCGTTGGATGAACCATCCGGCAGCTGCATATTTTCAAACACCACTTTCCAGCTCTCAGGCGCTTCCTTGAATACGTTGGTGTTGTACATCAGCACGTTGGGACCCCACTCAAAGGGTACGCCGTAGTGAACGCCATCCACGGTGTGCCAGGGCGCTTTCTGCAGACGACTGTCGATGGTGTCCCAGGCCTTGATCAGGTTCAGGTTGATCGGCTGCACCCGCTTGCCGTAGATAAGGCGCAGGGACGCATCGCCCGAGGCAGTCACCAGGTCGTAGCCTCCCTTGGCCATCAGGCTGACCATCTCGTCCGAGGTCGCGGCGGTCTTTACGTTGACGGTACAGCTGGTGTTCTTTTCAAACTCGGTGACCCAGTCAAACGCAGGGTCGGTTTCACCCCGCTCGATGTAGCCCGCCCAGGCGATGATATCGACGCGCCCTTCCCCCGGGCCGATCTCATCGAGCGCCATCGCGTTACTGCCTGTTGCCGCCAGCAGAGCACCTGCGAGGGTGCCGGTAATCAGATTAGCCTTTGCCATGGTGAAGTCCTCTAACCTTGAGTTTATCGATGCGTTCAAACCCGCTGTCGCAGTCTAGTTCGCATCCAACTGCGCCGTCTGCGTTCTCCTCAGGCTAAGGTCAGTGGCAAAGCTATCGCCAATTGTTAATAAAGAACGGGGCCTTCTAAAAAAGCGATAGCTCCATCAGCTCAGGCTGTGATATAGATTGTTGCGGCACTAAGCGTTTGTATTACATAGCCGACCGCCCGCTAACATCCAGCCGCCAGCGGATAGGACTGCGGCGATATACTTGGATTGCTGCGACGACGTCCGGTCGACAATCGTTTTATTGGATCGCTCCACGAGAGCATTTCCCGCGCAAAGAGCACCCAGCCCAATGATGAGCCTGCGCCAGATTCGCTACTTTATCGCCATCGCCGAGACCGGTTCGGTTTCCGCGGCGGCCCAGGCCGTGCATATCTCCCAGTCCACCCTGACTACTGCCATCAAGCAGCTGGAAGAAGAACTGGGCGCTATCCTGTTCGCCCGCCACGCCAAGGGAATGGAGCTGACTCACCAGGGGCATCAGTTCCTGCGTCAGGCCCACCTGGTGCTGGCCTCGGTGTCCAACGCCAAGCGCAGCCTGCAACAAAGCACGGAAACGGTCAGCGGCGAGATAACCCTGGGGGTAACCAGTCTGGTGGCCGGCTACTACCTGGCCGATCTGCTGGCCCGGTTTCAGCGCATCTACCAGGGCGTGAAGATCCATGTGGTGGAGGATGACCGCAGCTATATCGAACACCTGCTGGTCAGCGGCGAGATCGACGTGGGCGTGCTGATGCTGTCCAACCTGGAGTACCGTTCGGCGCTGAATACCGAGGTGCTGACCTACTCCCGCTACCGACTCTGGTTGCCGCCGGAGCACAAACTGCTGGAGCTGGACTCCATCGGCCTAAACGAGCTCAGCGGCGAGCCGCTGATCCTGCTTAACGTCGACGAGATGGAAGAGCGGATCCGCAACCTGTTAAGTGGCAGTGGCAGCCGTCCGGTCGTCAGCCTGCGCAGCTCCTCGGTGGAGGCCGTGCGCAGCCTGGTCTCTGCCGGTATGGGCATGGCGCTGATGCCCGATATGACCTACCGGCCCTGGTCCGTGGAGGGCGACCGCGTTGAGGCACGGCGGATTCTGGAAGTGTCGGAAACGCTTGATATCGGCCTCGCCTGGCGCCGCGGCGGAGCGCGCAATCCGCTGATCGATCATTTCCTGCCGGTGGCGCGGGAGTCCCTGCCGGCCCTGCAACCGCAGAACCTGGGCTGACAACCGATGCAACAGGGCATAACCATGACATACCCCAGCGAACTACTGATCAACGGCGAGCGCTGTGAAGGCGAAGGGGAAGCCGAGGCGGTGATCAACCCGCGCACCGGGGCACTGATTACCGAGATCAGGGAAGCCTCCAGTGAGCAGATCAATGCCGCCATCGCCGCGGCCCGCTCAGCCTTTGCCAGCTGGAAAAGATCGAGCCCGTCAGAGCGCGCCGCCCACCTGCTGGCGATCGCCGATGCCATCGAGGCCAGGGCCGAACCGCTGGCCAATATGGAAGCGCTGAACTGCGGCAAGCCGCGCCACCTGGTATTGCGCGATGAGATCCCCGCCGCCGCCGATGTCTTTCGCTTTTTCGCCGCCGCGGTGCGCTGCCAGAGCGCCCCTGCCGCCGGTGAGTACCTGCCCAGCAACACCAGCATGGTGCGCAGAGACGCACTGGGTGTGGTGGCAACCATCGCGCCCTGGAACTATCCGCTGATGATGGCCGCCTGGAAGATCGCGCCCGCCATCGCCGCCGGCAACACCCTGGTGTTCAAGCCCTCGGAGCAGACGCCGCTGACCACGCTGCTACTGGCGGATGCTCTCAACGCAATTCTTCCGGCCGGCGTAGTGAATATCCTGCCGGGCCGGGGTGACAGCGTCGGCAGCCGGCTGATCAACCATCGGGATGTGGCGATGGTGTCACTGACCGGGGATATCTCCACCGGCCAGAAGGTGCAGCAGGCCGCGGTACGCACACTGAAACGCACCCATCTTGAGCTCGGCGGCAAGGCGCCGGTGCTGGTGCTCGATGACGCCGATATCGCGGCCGTTGCTGACGCCATTGCCCATTACGGCTTTTACAACGCCGGCCAGGATTGCACCGCGGCTTGCCAGGTCTACGCCCATAATGACGTTTATGAGGCGCTGCTGAGCGCACTGGCAGAGCGGGTTTCCAAACTGGTCTACAACCACGCCGACGACAGCAGAAATCACCTGGGCCCTTTGATCAGCCAGCGCCAGCGCAACAGCGTGGCCAGCTTTGTCGAACGGGCGCTGGAGCTGCCCCACACCGAGCTGATCAGCGGCGGCGAGATCCCGGATCTACCCGGCTTCTACTACCCGCCCACCGTGATCGCCGGCGCCCGTCATGAGGACGAGATCGTGCAGCGTGAAGTGTTCGGCCCGGTGGTCTCCGTCACCCGCTGCGACTCGGTGGAGGATGCAATCCGTCAGGCCAACGATTCTCAGTATGGCCTCGCCTCCTCGGTCTGGTCCGGCAATATCGGCCGCGCCCTGGCCACCGCCGCAGAACTGGAATACGGCTCAACCTGGATCAACAACCACTTCCTGCTACCGGCCGAGATGCCTCACGGCGGTCTGAAACGCTCAGGTTACGGTAAGGATTTGTCGATGTTCTCGCTGGAGGATTACTCGGTGATACGGCATGTGATGGTGAATCATCAGTAGTACTCTGTGTGCTCTACAATCGCTTGTTCAGACCCAGGTTTCTGCTCCCGCTTGCAGTACTTTGATGCACGACATTTCTCGCCCGATGAAATGTCGTCTATGCCACACAACACCTCTGCAATACGCATTCGTTTTATAAAAGCCTTTTAAAATCAATACCAAAACCATGGCACCTCCTTTGCAAAAGCCGATTAGAGCAACCATCGAACAATTCCGCGCTCAGCATCCGATACCTAGGAGAATGACATGGCAGCCACGTTTGAACTCAAAACCACCCCCGAGCAGCAGTTTCATTTCACCCTGGTCGACACTGATGGCATTGACCTGCTGATCGGTGGCGAGTATCCATCGCGACAGGAGGCTGAACAGGCGATCAGCGAGGTACGTACCGGCAGTCTGATGGGACACCTGATCGCGGCGGGCAAGGTCCCGGCAGGCGACAGCTTCTTTGTGATTAAGAATGGTGGCGGCGAGATCATCGCCAAAAGCCAGCTGTTCAGTTCGCAGATGGAGTTCGACAGTTCTCTGCACCAGGTGAAGGACAATGCCTGCGTGGCCGAAATCACCGATCTGACCACAGGTAGCTGACGCCATGGGTACAGAACTGACCCTGATCCGGGAGATGACCAGTGTCTGCGCCACCGCCTCCGAGTGGGACGGCATCGCCCGCACGGTCAATACGCTGCTCCGTTCCGGCGACTTCAACCGCCAGTTCAACCTGATGGTCGCCGAGCTGAACAAAACCTACGTGATGCTGGCGGACACGCTATCCCCTTTCGCCGAGCTCAATAGCGAGGAACGCTTCGTCAAACAGTTCGATGCGTTGTATGAGCAGTATCGCGGCCGCTATCTGCTCGATGTAAGCCAGCCGCGCAAGCTTGCCGACGAAACCTACGAGATCTATCTGCTGCTGCGGCAGAGCAAAGAGATCCGCACCGGTTATCCCCTGCTGAAACGCACCTTCACGCGGCTTGATGAGTTCATCGACAAATGGGTCACCAACGATGCCTGGCTGGCGATGAGCATCGATACCCTGCTGAAGATGCTCAACCGTTTTTTCACAGAGATCGCCGACATAAAACGGGGTGACTCTGAAGAGGCGTTCCTGGTCTACGATGCGGCCTTTGCGGAGCTGCGGATCTATCTGGCGCTGCTGGAGAAAAAACAGGATCGGCACAGGGAGAGCCTGATGGCGGGTACAGCGGCAAGCGAAAGAATCTCGCAGGCAGGGTAAGCCCCCCGCCTGCGCTGTAACCAGTTTGTTTTACCTGCGTCCTATGCTGTTCTCTCTTTTTCCGGAGGTGACAACGAATCGATGGAACAGCACTCTTTATCGGCAAAGGTCTATCAAGCCAGTACCGCATTTCCCGAACACTGGAAGGTGTCCTGCGCTGAGGAGGTCAATGGCGTCGCCTTTCCCCACCTGATCATCGATAACTTTTTCACCACCGAAGAGTTTAATCAGATCAGGCAACGTGAAGCGGATGTTAAAGATAAAGAAATCAAGATCGCGCACAGCCTGATCCGGAAAAATGGCGAGGTGAAATCGGACGTTTTCGATGCACCTTTCCTGACCGGGGTCGACCGCAAATACCGCCCGCCACTGCTGGCAATGCTAGGCGTGCTGTCTAAAAAGAAAACCTCACTCTACGAATTTTCAGACTTTCACCTGATCTCCACCGGTCCCGACTACGAGCACGCCATTCATGACGACATTCCCAAAAAGCTGCTCAGTGTCGTTATCTACATCAACCCGGAACAGAATAACGGCACCTTTATCCATGACGGCCGCTATACCAAAGAGCCGGTCGGCGAAATCGAATGGAAGCAGAACCGGGCGTTCGTGTTTTCTCGTCTGGACAGAAAGACCTTGCACTCCTACGCCGCCAACAAGGTCGATAACCGCTTCTGCGTGGTTTACAACCTCAACACCTACAAGGCGTTCAAGGCGCACTGGGCGGAAGGTAATTTCCTCAAGTTTCTGGAGAAGGGGCTGAAGTACGAATAGGAGGTTCGCCTTTATCCCCATTCAGCCCCTGCAATTTCGTTCAATACAGCGTGCATCTGCGTGACTAGAGTGCTCCGGAATCACCACTGGAGATATAGATGCTCACTCTGCTCGCTTCCATGATCACCTTCGCCTTTGTCGGTGCCGTGACGCCAGGCCCGGTCAACCTCGTCGCCACCAGTACCGGCGCCCGGTCGGGCTGGAATGCCGCCCTGCCCCATGTGTTAGGCGCCTCGCTGGGTTATACGCTGGTCGTGATCTGCGCCGGCGCCGGTATGTCGCTGGCCAGCCAGCTGCTGCCGTCACTGACAGATGCCATGCGCTACGCGGGTGGCCTGTTTCTGCTGTACATGGCATTCAAGATCGCCACGGCCCCGGTGAATGACTCAGACCTTGAAGAGAAAAGCCCGGCAGCAGGCCTTGTCAGCGGTGCGCTGATCCAGATTCTGAACCCCAAGGCGTGGATCGTTTCGCTCTCCGGTGTCAGCCTCTATGTGACCAGCCAGCCACAGCTGGGCTATTATCTAAGCCTGTTTGTCGCCGTCTCGTTTATCTGTTGCTTCGCCGGTGTCAGCTGCTGGGCGCTGGCGGGTCACCTGATCGGCCAGCGACTCAGCCGTCCCCGCCTTCAGCGCCAGTTCAATCGCTTGATGGCGCTGCTGCTGGCGGCTGCCGTGATACTGATGCTGGTTGAGTAAGCGTGCTTTCAACGATGGTCTCAACGACGGCTTCAACAATGACTTCAAAGATAGCTTCAACGATGGCTTTACCGAAAATGAGATCACCCGAAAACCTCAGCCTGAAAAGCAGCCTGGTCTTGCCGGCGGTAGAGATGCGCCTGGCGGCGAACTCCTCGGCCTGTTACCGGGCGCACTCCCATGATGAGTTCTCTTTCGGCCTGATCGACCAGGGTGCTGCCCTGTATCAGAACAGGGAGCATCTCAACCGTATTGGCCGCGGCTCACTGGTGACCATCAACCCGGCCGACCTGCACGCCTGTAACCCGGATAAGGGACGCTGGTCCTACCGGATGCTGTTTGTGGATACCGAATGGATGGGCGGACTGCAGCGGGAACTCTCGCCCTGCTCGGCCGATTATCAGCCCTTTGCTGAGGTACTCGCCACCCGCCCTGAGATCGGCCGCGATTTTGACCGGCTCTACAAGCTGCTGGACGGAGCGGGCACGGCCCTAGAAACGGAAACCGAGCTGATAGGTTTTCTCGCCCCCTTCTTCTCCGGGCAGGACAGGGATACAACCCCAGCCAGCGAACCGCCAAAATCCCTGCATCGCGTCTGCGAACTACTGGCCGACAACCTCTCTGCCAACCTCTCTCTGGACGATCTCTGCCAGGAAGCGGCCTTGAACCGCTATCAGCTGATCAGGCTGTTCCGCAAGCATTACGGCCAGCCGCCACACGCCTATCAGATCGATCAGCGCATAAAAAAAGCGCGCGCCCTGCTCAGAGACAGGAACGCGCGCCTTGACGATGTCGCCTTGCAGCTGGGCTTTGCCGACCAGTCCCACTTTCACCGCCACTTCAAGCAACGGCTGGCGATGACGCCGGGGACTTACCAGTCGTTCTGGAACTGAGTCGGCCAGCCCGGCTGTAAAAGACTTAGCCTTCGCTCAGTTCGCCGCGCAAGGAGGCCTGCATCGACTGCCGCAGTTCCTCGCCCTCGATACCCAGGCCCAGCAGGTAGTGCAGCTTGGTGAACGCCGCTTCCAGCGTCATATCCGCGCCCGGCACCACGCCGATACGGTTCAGGGTGGCGCCGGTGGCGTAGGCACCCTGGCTCACCGCGCCCTGCTGACACTGGGTCAGGTTCAGGATGCAGACGCCACGCTTCGCCGCCACTTCCAGCGCACCGATCAATGCCGAGTCTGCATCCGGCGGGTTACCCACGCCGTAGGTCTGCAGCACCAGCGCCTTCACCGCAGAACTGTCTACCGCCGCCTCGATCAGGCTGGCCGGCATACCGGGGAACACGGTCAGCACGGTGACCGCCGCAGGATCGAACTCCGGGATCTGGAAACAGGGCCGACCCGGCGGCAACAGCAGATCCGGACGCAGATCGATGTTGATGCCCGCCTGCCCCAGCCAGGGCGCGTTGGGCGAATCAAACGCATCGAAACCGCTGGAGCGCACCTTCAGCGAGCGGTTGCCGCGCAGCAGACGACCGTTGAAGTAGACGCACACCTCGAAGATCTCGCGGCTGGCTGCCAGCATCAGCGAGGTCACCAGGTTGTCCAGCGCATCGTTGCGCAGCTGCGCCAGCGGGATCTGCGAACCGGTCAGGATCACCGGCTTATTGGTGCCTTCCAGCATGAACGACAGTGCCGAGGCGGTGTACGCGAGGGTGTCGGTGCCGTGCAGTACCACGAAGCCGTCGTAGGTTTTCCAGTTCTGCTCGATGGCCAGCGCGATCTCGCGCCAGTCGTTCGGTACCAGGTTGGCGCTGTCGATGAGCCGATCCAGTTCGATCAGGTCGTATTCCGGCAGTGCCGCCTCGCCCAGGCTTTCCAGCTGCGCCTGCACCCGGTCATGAAAACCGGGCTCGGGCACATACCCCTGCTCCGAGGGCACCATACCGATGGTGCCGCCGGTGTAGATCACAAGAACCCGTGCGTTCATGAGGCTACCGCCACCGGCGCCAGCATGGCACGCGGACTCAGCAGACGATCCAGCTCAGCCTCATCAAGCAGCCCTTCCGCCAGTACCAGTTCGCGCACGGTGGAGCCGGTGGTCAGCGCCTGGGTCGCGATACGGGTGGAGTTGGAGTAACCGATATGCGGCACCAACGCGGTGATGATACCGATGCTGTTGTCCACGTGGCGCGCGCACTGCTCCTCGTTGGCCTTGATGCCGCGGATGCAGCGGGAGTCCAGCATGGTGCAGGCGGAACCCAGCATCTTCATGGAGTTGAGGATGTTGTAAACGATCATCGGCTCCATGGCGTTGAGCTGCAGCTGGCCCGCTTCGGCCGCCAGGGTCACAGCGAGATCGCTGGCGATCACCTGGTAGGCGGTCTGGTTGACCGCTTCCGGGATCACCGGGTTGACCTTGCCCGGCATGATCGAGGAGCCCGGCTGCATCGGCGGCAGCAGGATTTCGGCAAAGCCGGTACGCGGACCGCTGGAGAGCAGGCGCAGGTCGTTGCACATCTTGCCGAGTTTCACGGCAAAGCGCTTAAGAATGCCGGAGAAGAGCACAAACGCGCCCATGTCCGAGGTCGCTTCCACCAGGTTGGTGGCGGACACGATCGGCCTGCCGGAGATCTCCGCCAGGTAGCCCACCGCCAGTGCCTGGTAGCGCGGGTGGGTGTTGATACCGGTACCGATGGCGGTACCGCCCAGATTGACCTCGCACAGCAGGCGGCTGGCCTCGTGCAGACGGTCGATATCTTCACCCAGGTTTACCGCAAAGGCTTCGAACTCCTGGCCGAGGGTCATCGGCACGGCGTCCTGCAGCTGGGTACGGCCCATCTTGACGATATCAGCGAATTCACGGCCCTTGGCTTCAAGCTGTCCTTTCAACTGGATGATCGCCTGCTCCAGCGGCTCGCAAGCAAACTGGATCGCCAGGCAGACCGCCGTCGGGTAAGCATCGTTGGTGGACTGGGAGCGGTTCACGTCGTCGTTCGGATGCAGATACTGGTACTCGCCCTTCTGATAGCCGAGCTTTTCCAGCGCCAGGTTGGCGATCACCTCGTTGGCGTTCATGTTGGTGGAGGTACCCGCCCCACCCTGAATCAGATCGACGACGAACTGATCGTGCAGCTTGCCGGCGATAATATCGTCGCAGGCAGCAATGATCGCATCCGCCTTGTGCGGCGCCAGCGAACCCAGGTCACGGTTGGCGCGGGCAGCGGCGGATTTCACCATCGCCAGTGCGCGGACGAACTGTGGGAAGTGGCTGATCGGCACACCGGTGATGGAGAAGTTGTCCAGAGCCCGCTGGGTCTGGATGCCGTACCAGGCGTCGGCCGGAACCGGCAGATCGCCGAGAAGATCATGCTCAATACGCGTTTTCATAAGCTTTATTTACCTGCGCAATAACACGTAGAAAAAGAGAGGCCCGGAACAGTCCGGGCCCTTGGAAGCTACGATGAGTTAGGTAGCCGTCCCGATCAGTTTGAAGCCAGACTCTCGCGGCCGGTCGCCTTCGCATTGCGCTGGCGCAGCTGCTCCAGGTCTTCCAGCTCGATCTCCCAGGCTTTCGCATCCAGGTCCATGTCGCTGAATTTATTGGCATCGAACACCGGCTGCTCGATCCCTTCCGCGATCTGCTGGTCAAAGTCGCGCAGCACACGCAAACCCGGCTTGAACAGACAGATCAGGGCAATCAGGTTGACCAGCGCCAGCAGACCCATGGTCACATCGGCAAAAGCGAACACGGTGCCCAGGTCAGTGGTCGCACCCCAGCACACCAGACCGATGATCGCGACCCGGAAGGCGTTGAACAGGTTCTGATTCTCGGTGCTAAAGAAGTTGATGCTGTTCTCGCCGAGGTAATAGTTGTAGAGCACGGTGCTAAAGCCGAACAGCACCAGCGCCACGCTGACAAAACTACGGCCCCAGTCGCCCACATGATCCGCCAGCGCAGACTGGGTCAGCGCCACGCCGCCCACATCGCTCACGGAAGCCGGGTCATAGATGCTGCTCAGCAGAATGATGAACGCAGTAGACGAGCAGATGATCAGCGTATCGATAAACACGGAGAACGCCTGCACCACACCCTGGTTGGCCGGGTGCGGTACGTAAGCCACAGCCGCCACGTTCGGCGCACTGCCAAGGCCCGCTTCGTTGGAGAACAGACCGCGCTTCACACCCATCATGATCGCCGCACCGATACCGCCGCCCACAGCCTGTTCCAGGCCGAACGCGCTTTTCACGATCAGGGTGATCACGTCAGGGATACGGTCGATATGCATGCCCAGCACGACAAAGGCGATCGCCAGGTAACCCACCGCCATCACCGGCACCAGAACCTCGGCGACACGGGCGATACGCTTGACGCCACCGAAGATGATCAGACCGACGATCATCGCCAGCGCGATACCGCTGTAGAACACCGGCACGCCGAAGGCATCGCCAACGGAAGTAGCCACCGCGTACGACTGCAGCGCGGTAAAGCCGAAACCAAAGGTAACCAACAGAAGAATGGAGTAGAGACCGCCCAGCCACTTGAACTTGCTGCCCATGCCACGGGTGATGTAGTGCGCCGGGCCGCCGCGATAGGTGCCGTCCGGCTCAGCCTGCTTGTAGGTCTGCGCCAGGGTGCATTCCAGGAAGCTGGTCGCCATGCCCATCATGCCGACAACCCACATCCAGAACACCGCACCGGGTCCGCCCAGGGTGATCGCCACAGCGACACCGGCAATATTACCGCCACCGACACGGCCGGCCACGGACAGGATCAGCGCCTGGAAAGAGCTCAGGTGACCGTGCTTGTCTTTCTTGAATGCCTGGCTGGCACCGAGGATGCGGAACATACGTCCGAAGTAGCGAAACTGCACAAAGCGGGATGCCAGCGTAAAACCGATGCCGACGATAATCAGCAGTGCGATAAGCACCTTGCCCCATAGAATGTCGTTGAGAAAATCCAACATGACAAAACTCCGTTATCTCTTGTTATGTCTGAAGCGCCTTGAGCCGGCCAGGACGCTCCGCGGGTTTGTTTCACAGCGGGTGATTTAAACAGCGGTGCGCCACTGATAGAATTTGACACTCTGGCTACACACTGACGCAGTTTGGCGCTAACGCAGCATCAAGTAGCACTATCGCAGTTCGATGCACTTCTTAAATAAACGCACCGCCCGTGCAGGTTGAATAATGACCAAGCCCGCCATGCATGAAGATCTGGCCCAGAACATCCGCCTGCTCTGCAGCTACTACAAATCGATTGCGGAAGTGTGCCGACGGCTGGATATCAACCGGCCTCAGTTCAACCGCTACCTGAGCGGCCAGTACAAACCTTCAGCCAATACCCTGCGTCGTCTGTGTGAGTTTTTTGGTGTCGAAACCCACGAGATACTGCTGCCGCACACACAGTTTGAAAGGCTGGTACAGCTGCGCCCGCAGGCTACCCTGGCGGAACCGGTAGTGAACGGCAGCGTCGCTGCGCATATGGAGCAGCTCTCGCGCTGTTCCAACCCGGATATCCAGCGCTACCTCGGCTATTACTTCGAGTACTACCTGTCGATGTCGACACCAGGAAAGCTGCTGCGCAACCTGGTTTGCCTGGAGGAACAGGACGGCCAGATAGTCTTCCAGCGCACCGAGCGGATGCGCACCAACGCCAATGAAGCACCCTGCCACAACCGCTACCAGGGCATAGTGCACCTGCTCACTGACCGGCTTTTTTTGGTGGATTACGAGACCCTGAACTGCCATGAAGTCACTCAGACCATCCTCTTTCCCAGCTTTCGCAATCGGGTGTCCAAGCTGACCGGGCTGAAGATGGGGGTGTCGGACAACAGCGAACGCATGCCCTGCTGCGCCAGGGTTGTGTACGAATATCTCGGCAAGGACATCAGACTGCGAAAGGCGCTGGCGATGTGCGGTCTATATGAAGCCGACTCAGCAGAGATCGACGGCTCGATACGCGAGGCCGTAAGAAACGAGATGGCGCCGGGCGAAACCTTGTTCAGAGCACGGCACTGATCGGCTCACAGCCTGTCCAACGCTGCTGAATTTCCATCCCGCGGGTCTGCCAGCAATGAGAATCAATGAATCATTGGCTTGCAGATGGCATAATCTTGCCCAGATTCTGAACTGAGCCCGAGGAAAAACAGGCTCCAGAGAACACCGCAACCGTCACAAGGAGTGTGATCCGATGCGCTACCCTTTTCGACTTTTTCTGAGCGCAGTGCTGCTTACAGGGCTGACTGGCTGCTCTCAGGAAGAGGAACTCACCAGTCTTAATGTCTCCGCTGCCGACTACGCCGGCCAGGGTATACGCGGCTATTCCGTAGTTGATCCCAATGATCCCAAGAACCGCGGCGGTGGCGAATCCCTTACCCCCTATTCCGCCGGCGGTATCACCTGCTGTTACCAGATTCCCAAGCAATGGCATGAAGGCCTGCAGGTGGATGTGGTCGTCACTTATCCACTGGAAGGCGACACAACCGATGAACGCTCAGAATCCCTGGCTAAACGGCAAGCGGAAGGCACCATGCAGCAGACTATCCGCGTCGATGTCCCAGAATACGAGACACCAGCCAAAGGCACTCTATGGGTCCAGTTCCTGCCCGATGAGAAGGCCAATGTGGTGGTCAGCAATTTTGATCCACCCCACGAGGATTTCCCTGGCGAGGTGAAGGGCTGGCCGGTGCCTTCAGATGAGTATCGCAGAAAACTAGTCGACCGGGAGCTAGCAGACATCGAGTCTCGCCTCGAAAGAAACCAAAAGAACCTAGCTGAGTTTAAGGACAGTCCAGGAAAGAGCCTAGAAAAATTCTGGGGAGTATTCACCAGAACAAGGTCAGAGAGAATTGAGGGCCTTTCCGGCCCGCAAGACCCAAAATTCAAGCCGCTTTTAGAGGAATATCTAACTAACTTCATCAAGCATGATCGGCAGCGAATCGAATTGCTTAGGGAGGTACGACCATGAGTTCAACACTAGCCTCGCCTCTTCAGCAACGTCACGCTAACCCGTCGGCAAAGAACGATTTCTTTTTACCCTCAGAAATAAGCGACTTGGACAGTTTTGAGGAGAGCAGAGAAATCAACTCTACACCGCTCTCCCCCTGCGATACCAATCTCTTCTTCGGTTTCTTTTTCGACGGCACCGGCAACAACTACGAAGACAGCATTAATCAAGGCGACCATAGCCAGAGTAATGTTGCCCGCCTTTATAGCGCCTACCCGGGACTCAGCGTACCGGGCATACTGCCGCCCCAAACAGATTGGCAAACCAACCTGTCTGACTACGATAACTTCTTCCGAATTTACATCCCTGGGGTCGGCACCCGCTTCACGCAGCTGGGAGACACGGGCGAAGGGTTCTGGGATGAAACGCTGGGCGGCGGCATGGCCCGCTGGGGCCAGGTGAGAATCCTCTGGGCATTGGCCCAGGCGATCAACGCGGTCAGCCGTTACTTTCTCAAGCAATCGGTCATCGACCACGAGACCGTTCGCAGGGCCAGTCTGGCTGGTGAGATGAACGCTCGGGCTTTGAAAGGCGATCCTTTCGTCCCCTTAACTGCGGCTAACTCGGCTGAGCAAATCTCCCTGTCCATCCCCAAAACTCTGGTTCGTTGGCTCAGAACCCTGCATACCGCTATAGCGCCTCATATGGCCGGCAGCGAGGGTGGCCTGCCACAAAATAAAGACCCCGGTATCGTCAAACGTATCTATATGTCGGCCTTTGGTTTCTCGAGGGGCGCTACCGAAGCCCGCGCCTTTGCCAACTGGCTGATCAAGCTCTGTGAGATCGATGCTCAGCTCACCGGCAGGAGCGGCGCCGGCCTGACACTGGCGGGCTTTCCGGTCACCTTCGATTACCTCGGGCTGTTCGACACGGTCGCATCGGTGGGTATCGCTAACCTGATTCCGATCGCCGATGGCCATGCTGCCTGGGGCGATGCAGAAACCTCGTTGGCGATTCCAGCCAACGTCTCACGTTGTCTGCATCTGGTGTCTGCTCATGAGAACCGCCGCTCCTTTCCACTCGATTCCATCTACAACGATCGCTCCATGCCCGGTAATGGTGAAGAGATCGTTTTCCCCGGCGTTCACTCCGATATCGGCGGCGGATATCGCCCCGGCTCTCAGGGGAAGGGTACCGACAATATCGGTCGGGATATGCTGTCCAAGATCCCACTGGCCGTCATGTACAGGGACGCCCGGTTGTCAGGCGTCCCTTTGAAGCTCGAGCTTGCACTGCCCGATGATCAGGATGCTTTCAAAATTTCGACACGAACAATTTCTGACTTCAATGCCTACCTGGATACCTGCCACCTCAAATCGGGGGATACGGGCACGCTAATGCGCGAGCACTGGCGCAAAGGTATAGAGTGGCGCCTGAACAACCACCGCAACGGCGGCGTTTCGATCCTGAGCAGCTATCAGCGCGCGCCGCAATACCAAAAAAACAACCTCGCCAGCTCCTACAACCAGTTCCGCGATGAACTGGAGCGCTTTGAAAACTGGCAGGCTCTGAAGCGTGCAGGCTTTTTCGAAAGAGCTGCCCTGCTCCTCAAGGACTACATGGTCATGGGGCCTGGATGGATCGTGAACCGCATCAATCAGTCACCATCCTTGTTGGACCCATCGGTAGTGGACGACTGGGAGCGCATCGAAGAGTTTTCCGACGAGCTGAGCACGCCTCCCGCTGCCGTTGAAACGATGATGGATGAGTATGTACACGACTCCATCGCAGGCTTCTTGATCAAGTGGCTGACGAGGGATGAGGTGATCACCTATCTCAATACCCTGGTAGCCAAAAAGACCATCATCGACAACAGCAGGTTTTGGCAGAGCCGCAACGGCGTCTATCTAAGCCCTGAAGAACGCGAGTTTGCGGAATACTATGAACGCACCGGACGCATTCCACCGATGGGCGAACTCGGTGGACGCGAGTCCTATCTCCTGGGTGGCGGTTATCTGCGCTTCCGCCGAGTATATGCGGGTGCCGACGATCAGATCCTTGCCCTGCTCTCGCCTGATGCTCACCGTGAAGACATACGGCTGGCTTTGATCCGATCAGCAGAAAGCGAGCTAAAAGCGGGCTAACGCTGCCAAACAAAAAGCCGGCGCAAAGAGCACTCAAGGCTCTCTGCGTCGGCTTTTCAGGTCCCGCTTTTGATCTCAGGAACGAATCAGAAAAAGATCGCGTAGATGATCAGCGCGTAGAGCGCATACTGAATCAGGTAGTACAGCGGTTTGTTATACGCTTTGATCCTTTTACCCAGGCTGCGCACCTTGTAGATACCGGCAAAAGCACGGTTCAGGCCACCGACCTTGTCGCCATCCACGTTTTTGGTGGCCGAGGCAGACATGACCAGGTTGGAAAAACCGGTGTTGATCCACTGCACCGGTGCAAAACTCACCGGGCGCACCACATCCAGAAACAGCACAATGCGGTTCTTGTCCGTGGTGTTCTCGGCATGGTGAATATAGGTTTCATCAAACATCACCGCTTCGCCGTTACGCCAGCTGTAGCGCTCGCCGTCCACCTCGATATAGCAACCATCCGATTCCGGTGTTTCCAGGCCCAGGTGGTAGCGTAGCGACCCGGCGTAGGGATCGCGGTGTTTTACCAGCCGCGCACCGGGCGGCAGCATCGCAAACATTGCGCCTTTCACCGAGGGGATCTGGTTCAGCAGTTCCAGGGTTTTCGGGCAGCTCTGGCGAGCAGAGTTCAGGTCTGAGCCGTACCATTTAAGGTAGTAGCGCTTCCAGCCGGTTTTAAAGAAGGAGTTGAAGCCGATATCGTCTAGATCGTCCGACGCCTTGATACTCGAGGCACTGTTCAGCGCCAGCGCCTCATCACGAATCATCTCCCAGTTGCTGGTGACCTTATCCAGCTCGGGAAACTCCCGCGGATCGATATAGGGCGTGTTGCGAATCTTGGAGAAAACATAAAACAGGCAGTTCAGCGGCGCCAGCAGGTTGGCGTGATCGGTGAGCTTGCGCTTGAACTGGGCGTGTTTTACCCGCCCACGGTTCTGCACGTAGATGGCACAGACAACAAAAATCAGGAAAACGTAAATACCCAAGAGTCGGGCCTCTTCAATGCAGCTTTATGTGAAGGCGCTAATTTACTGCATCTTGTGATCACGACCAACCCGAAGATCCACTCTCGACGGCCCGATTAGCCGTCAAGCTGCGCAACTTGTCGTTCCCCCTCTCGTCCCCCCAGGCATCCATCGATACCGCTCATAAGCGCTTTGAGGAAACTGACATGAATACCCAACAAAACAACGGTTACCATAAAACCCTATGGGACGCGAATGCCCCGGTTTAACGGAAAGCCACCAAGTAACAGGGAGAAGTGACAATGCCACACGTAGAGATCAAATATTTTCCCAGACACCTGAGCGACGAGGAGAAACAGGCGATCGCCGACGATATCTGCGCCCTGCTCAACAAACACCTGCAGGCATCCGATGACTCGATCTCGATCAACCTGGAGGAGGTGATGTCGGGGCGGTGGAAAATCGACGTCTACGAACCTCTCATCAAACCCAAGTGGGACAGCCTGGTGAAAAAGCCCTGCTATGAATACTGAGCCGATGCGCTGATCAGCCAGGTGCTCCGCAGCCATCGACACCAACAGCCTGGTTGCGTCCGCCGGCCTTGGCCCGGTAAAGACACTCGTCCGCTTTAACGATCAGTTCAGTGGAGGCGCTGTCATTGCCAGGGATGCAAACCGCGAAGCCCAGGCTGATCGTCAGGCGGCCGGAAACCTCTGAGCTCGCATGAGGGATATTCAGCTGTTCAATCGCCAGCCGAAGCGACTCCGCATACTGCGCAGCCTGATCAAAGTCGGTATTGGGCAGCAGGCAGATAAACTCCTCACCACCAAAGCGGGCCACAAAATCGCTACCACGGGCCGAGTATTGCTGCAGTTGCTGGGCGACCGATTGCAGACATTGATCGCCAATGACGTGACCATAGTGGTCGTTGAATGCCTTGAAATAATCGATATCGATCATAACAACAGCGAGTGGCAGAGTTTCACGCCGGCACCTTCTCCACTCGAGTTCAAAGCGCTCATCAAAGCTCCTGCGGTTAGCCACCCCGGTCAATGCATCATGCATCGCCAGTTTCCTTAGCTCTTCGTTCAGCGCATTTAACTGTTCATTCTGCTGCTGAATCAACGCGGCACTGGCTCGCTTTGCTTTCTCTGTCCGACGCTTGGAACGCTGCACTCGGTACATCAGGAAACAGGAAACCAGGCTGATAAGGATAAAGAAGATAAGACGCGTCAGGGCAAAGCGCTTCCAGTCTTTGTAGACCGCATCCAGATCCCGCCCTACCGCCAGAATAAGCGGCTCATCCAGGTAAAGGCCCGATGGCCGAATCGTACGCAGCGCCATAACCCTCTTCTCCCCCGTAGCGTAAACCGTTCCTGTCAGGAGATTGGTGTCGCGACCACTTTCAATATGACGGGTAAAAAACGAACCCGGCTGCGCCAGATTTTTGCCCCTTTGCCCCTCCTGCTCGGGGATCATAAGGAGCTGTTTGCCCTTTGAATGGGCCAGGGCAGACCACATGTCATCTGCATAATTGACCGATGCCAGCGTGGTACGGAAGCGGAGCGGGTCCACCGATGCCAGCACTACCCCATCGAACTCGCCGTTCTCATCAACGATACGTTTGGTCACCATAAATACATAGAGCCCGGTGACAGCCAACATCGGTTCACCGATATGCAGAGTGTCTGGCGATGGATCGTTTAGCGTGGTTTGAAAGTAGGCCCTGTGCTGATAGTTTTTATGCAGTAATTCGGGTTGGCTGGAGGCGATAACGGTGCCGTTACGGTCATAGACCGAGAGGTTACGAACATCGGTCAGCGCCTTGAGATACTCCTCCATCTCGTGGTTGGCATGAGCCATGGAGTCGTTGGCAGCGCGCCAGTCGGGAATGTTGTTTCGGACAATGTTGAGCACCCGGCTGATCGCGGCAAGCTGATCATTCAGATAGTTATCTACGATCTGGGTCTGGGCGGTCAGACGCTTGTATTCCTGTGCCTCAACGGATAATCGCCGCTCCACCACAGACCAGGACAAATAGCTGCCCAACACAACCAGACCGAGGAGTAGCTTCAGCCACTCAAGTCGGTAACGCTTTGAGGCCATCAAACTGCAGCGCCTATACATTCTGCTTTTATTTATAAGCAGATTCTAATTCCAGATATTGAAGATGAATAGGACTCACACTGTCTACAAAGATGAACAGTTTTCTCTCACTTCTAGAGCAGCGACAGAAACACTCATATTGCGGGGATTAAAGTGCTGCCGGGGCTGCAACAGTGCAATGTTGCCACGAGTATAAGAAAGCACGAATGTGGCAGGCGTTGAGTCGACGACAGGGCCGCTGCAATCAGGACACCATTGGCTAACGTTGGGGCAATCCCTTCGCACCTCCGTTATCTGGGCACGTTTGCCTGCTGGCAAGATAAGGTAGCTATGACCAATAAGGCCCCGCCTTCACCAACGCATGAGAAGGACCTGGCCTCGATTAGACGATCACCAAAGGCGATGGCTTAAGAGTGACAAAAAAGAGCAGCCGATTGGCTGCTCTATATATAGGAAACCCGGCGCTTATAAACCGGGATTGATCACTGCAGTGCGGCGGGCGCTCTTGGCCCTGGCACTCTTACTCCTGGTAATCGGGATCCAAACGCTCACCTTCCGCCGGGGTACCCAGTACCTTTTTCCAACCCAGCTTTTTCTCAATAGAGGCGATCATCATGCCGGCAATATCCTTCGCGGTAGCGGCTTCGATCCCTTCCAGACCCGGTGAGGAGTTAACCTCCAGCAACAGCGGTCCGTTTTTGGAACGGATAATATCCACGCCGGCGATATCCAGCCCCAACGCCTTGGCCGCGGTGATGGAGAGTTTACGCTCCTCCTTGGTGATCTTGACGATACTGGCGGTGCCACCCTGGTGGATATTGGCGCGGAACTCACCCGGTGCAGCGGTTCGCTGGATCGATGCCACCACCTTGCCGTCGATCACGAAGCAACGGATATCCTTGCCGTCGGCTTCCTTGATGAACTCCTGCACCAGCAGGTTTGCGCGCAGCGCCTTAAAGGCGTTGATCACACTCTCTGCAGCTTTCTTGGTTTCGGCCAGGACCACGCCACGTCCCTGGGTACCTTCCAACAGCTTCACGATCAGCGGCGCGCCACCGACCATCTCAATCAGGTCGTTGGTATCCATCGGCGAGTTGGCAAAGCCGGTGGTCGGGATATTGATGCCGCACTTGAGCATCAGCTGCAGCGAGAACAGCTTGTCACGGCTCTTGATCACCGAGTCAGAGGTGTTGGTGGTCAACACGCCCATGCTCTCGAACTGGCGCGCCAGCGCACAGCCGTAGAAGGTCACACTCGGCCGGATCCGCGTCACTACGGCGTCCAGATCGGTTAACACCCGGCCACCCCGGTAATGCGCTTCCGGGTTCTTGGCGTCGAGTTTCATGTAGCACTGCTTAATGTCGAGGAAGACCATCTCATGGCCACGCTCTTCACCGGCTTCAAGAATTCGCTGGTTGCTGTAGAGATCCGGGTTACTGGCCATCAGTGCGATCTTGAGGCCACTGCGCACGGTTTCACCCCGCGCATACAGCTTGTGCAGATCGTCACTGCTGCGCTCACCCATGCAGAAGCTGTTGGCCGGATCGATCAGGAAACGACCGTGCATCGCCTCACGACCCAGCAACATGCGATAACCCATGGAGTCACGGTTTGCCAGGGTCAGCTCGATCTCCCAACGCTGGTCGCCCAGCTCCATCGGTGTGGAGATGACGTAGCGGGTTTCGGATATACCGCTGGAGCTTTTTACCGAGCGCTTATCCACCACCGGGCGTTCGCAGCGGATCGAGGTCCGGCGGTTGTTCTGCAGCGGGTGCACCTCAAAGCTGACCCACAGCTCACCGTTGCGTCGGAAAGTCTGAATGTTAAATGCGTGGATAGAAGAGGTTTTCGCACCCGAGTCTATCCGCGCCTTGACCGCGGGCAGACCCAACTCAGAAAAAGAACACCACTCTTCACTACCGATAATTGCTTTCACGCTTACAAATCCTGCCAAGAATAATGCCCGGGTGCCGGGCTCAGAATGTCGCGCAGTCTATCCGGGAACTGCCGCCGCGAACATAGTTTTCAAGCAATGTTTTCGCCGCCGCAATTCCGGCCCTGCGAGGTCAGAGCCAAAGGCTGTAAAAGCGCTTAAATATCATTAATTTGTGACAGATTTTTGCGCGCCCTGAAAAAGCCTGACTCACACTCCACAGCTCAAGGGTAGAACGAAACAGGGCCGGAGCCGCACCCGCCTTCTTTTCGCGGACACAAACTCCGGCCCTGTCTTCAGGATGAATCCCCGAAATCGGCTATCAGAACCTTCTACCGATCAGTCGTCCCGGCG
This sequence comes from Marinobacterium lutimaris, assembly GCF_900108065.1. Lineage (GTDB taxonomy): Bacteria > Pseudomonadota > Gammaproteobacteria > Pseudomonadales > Balneatricaceae > Marinobacterium_D > Marinobacterium_D lutimaris. Next base: position 1,723,461 of record NZ_FNVQ01000001.1, read on the forward strand.
GTCCGACAGGACATTGCCGGTCATCGGGTCGACCCGCAGCTCTCGCTCCTCATTGTTTTTGTAGGCTTCAACTTCCCAGACACCATCGTCCATGGAGATCTCGGTGATCGGTGCGTAACCCTGAGACTCAATAGTGGTCACGATCTCTGCCAGGGGCAGCGAATCCGCAGGCGGCTTCTCGCTGGCTACCGCCGCCGAAACACCAAACAGAGATGCTGCGACCGCTGCAGTGGCAATCGTTAGATGACGAGTCTTCATGTGGCTCTCCTTTTCTCGCGGATGAAACAGATTTCTTTGCTGTTGTCCGCTGTGACAGCTTTACAGAACTCAGGTTTCATCACGCTGCACACGGAAGAGTTAACGATGTGCAAACCAGTCAAAGCTATTACTCGTAAGTAACACCCTCGTGCCTGAGCCAGCCACCGACATGACGTCCGCCCGGGTCATGATGGGTCCAGTGTACTACCCCGCCCTTATCGTTCCATTCGTACTCGCCGTAGAACCTGACCTGGTCCCCTTCCTTCAGGCCAGGGATGCGCGGCGCCAGATCGATATTGTGCGCGATCAGGATCGTCTGTCCCGTTGCCAGCTGCAGAATAAAGCGCTGATGCTGACTGCCCTTGGTATCATCCGGCAGCACCTTGATCACCCGACCTTCGCCCTCAACCTGGTAGTCGCTGAGCTGCTGTTCGAAGGCGCGGGTGAGTTGATCATCGCCGCCACTGGTTTGTTGGGTATAGGATTCAAACAGCCCCGGATTGCGGTCGAGATAACCGTAGGCCAGCGCACCGAACAGCAGAACGATCAGCAGTTTTTTCATGACACTTTATCTCCCTGTGCTTGCGAGACTGCTTATAAACGGATCAGGCGATACTGATCGGTTTGCCCTGCGATGCCAAGCACAAGATCCAACATGCTGCGCTATCTCCAGGCCAAGCTAATGCACCAGGCCCTTGAGTCTTAACTGCGCTTAGCCGACCATAGCGCCAGTCTTAACAGACCCGCACGCCACTGACTCAACCGGAAACCGCCTTTGACCATCAACCTGTCCTCAGACACCGGCAACGACAACAGCAGCGCGTCGCCGCATCCCTACCGGATGTCGACGCGTTACCTCTGGCTGTCGCTGGTGGCCGCACTGGTACCGCTGCTCTCGTTTGCGGCGCTGTATGACGGGTACTTTTCCCAGCTGGTCACTCGCATCACCGATGAGCGTCTTGCCACCCGCATGGCCGCGACAGAGAACGAGTTCAGCGTTTATCTGAAAGAGCGCCAGTATGAACTGGCGACCCTGGCGGATCAGTTCGACGATCCGCGCATTTTTACCCAGGGCGGTGCGGCCTATCTGCCGCGGGAACTACGCGATCTGCTGACGCTGCAGGCGGAGCATCAGACGCTCTACGGTATCGCCTTTTTCGATGCGCAACAGAACCTGGTCTGGACCTTCCCTGAAGATGCGCTCACCAACGAGCGCTACACCCGGATGCGCGATATGCCGGTGAGCCGGTTCGACAATGTGGAACTGATCGGCCCGGAACCACACAGCTGGAGCCGCCCGCCGGCGCTGCTGATGCGTGGTGACGTACAGACATCCACGCTGGAACAGGAGACGCGTTCGCCCTCGATTGCGCTGATCCTGCGCTTTAACACGCTGACAGCGATCCCGCGCACGCTGCAGGTCGGTGGCGTATTCAAGCCGCTGATCAGTGTACCTGACGGGCGCACCTACGATATCGTCGGCCAGCCGGTGGACAGCACCCAGAAGATCATCACCCGCTACCAGATGGCGCCGGGCTGGACCCTGCAACTGGTTCAGAACCAGGAGCTGGTAGAACCACCCAGTGCGCAGATGCGTTATTGGCTGATCCTGCTGGTGATCGGCACCGCTGCCGCGCTGCTGATCATCCATCTGGCGATCTCCCGTCGGCTCAAGCGTCAGGTCGATACGCTGGTGCACAGTGTTGAACAGGTCGCCGCCGGCGATCTGGAAAGCCCCATCGCCCAGGTTTCCAGCGACGAGATGAGCCGCCTGACCCAATCCATCGAGCGGATGCGCCATCAGCTCAAACAGGTGATCCGCTCAACGCTGGAGATCGAGCGTCAGGCATCCCTCGGCCAGGTCGCAGCTGGCCTCGCCCACGATATCCGCAACCCGCTGACCACCATGCATACCACGCTGCAGGCGCTGGTAAGGCGCGAGCCAAACCCGGAGCATCGGGAGATGCTGCTGATGCTCGATGAGGAGATCGACCGGGTGAACGATGTAATCGGCAACTTGCTCAACTTTGCCCGCCCCCGTGACCCTCAGAGGGAGTTGGTAGCCCTGCCGGAACTGTTCGACAGCCTGACTGCCCTGGTCAACGCCTCGGCACGGCGGCAGAATGTTTTCATCGATATCGACTGCCCCGAAGCTCTCAGCGTTTATGCGGATACCGGTCAGCTACGCCAGATCCTGATGAACCTGACCCTGAACGCTCTGCAGGCGATGCACGGTGGCGGCAGAATTACCTACTCCGCCCGGCAAACCGAAAACGAAACAACACTGTGCGTCAGGGATAACGGCCCCGGTATGCCCGAAGAGATACTCAGCCGCGCCACCGAGCCGTTCTTCACCACCAAAGAGACCGGAACCGGCCTGGGGCTGGCGATCTGCCAGACACTGGCAGTGCGCAACGGCGCGCAGCTGAGCATCGAAACCGCCATGGCAAACAGCGATAGCAGCAAAGAGATAACAGCCGGAACACGGGTGACCCTCAGATTCCCGCACTCTGATAATCAACCAACAATGACTGCAGATACCCCAACGCGTTCTGCCTCTAGGCTTTCAAACTCAAAGCACTCTACCCCAAAGCTCTTTACCTCCAATAATAAGGAACCACAGGCATGAGTACTGTCAGTGTGCTGGTGATCGACGACGAGCATAACCTGGTGCGCAGCATCCGTTTTGCCTTGCACGACCAGCAGATGACCGTGGTCGGCGCCCATACCGGCGCTGAGGGTTTGGCGATGGCCGAGACCACCCAGCCCGATGTGATTCTGCTCGATCTGGGACTGCCGGATATTTCCGGCCTGGAAGTGCTGACACAGCTGAAAGCGGCCCATCCGGAAGTGCCGGTGATCATGATCTCCGCCCACGGCGATACCCGCGCCGCGGTGAAAGCGGTGAAGGATGGCGCCATCGACTACCTTACCAAACCGTTCGATTGGGACGAGCTGGTACTGCAGATCCGTCGCTCCAGCGAGCACTCCCGCATGGCGCGCGAGCTCGCCTTTCTGCGCCGTCAGCAGAGCCATACCCGCAGGCTCGTCGGCTACAGCCAGCCCATGCAGCGACTGCACCAGATGATCGAACAGGTGGGCGGCAGCAGCGCCAAAACCTTGCTGATCACAGGCCCTTCCGGCACCGGCAAGGCGTTGATCGCCCGCAGCCTGCACGATATCCGCTTTAAGGACGGCCCCTTTATCGAGGTTAACTGTGCCGCCCTGCCGGAGCAGCTGATCGAGGCCGAGCTGTTCGGTGCTGAACGTGGCGCCTACACCGGCGCCAACCAGCGCCGCACCGGCCTTATTGGTTTGGCAGACGGCGGCACCCTGTTCCTGGATGAGATCGGTGAACTGCCGCTGCCGCTGCAGGCCAAACTGCTCAGTTTTCTGGAAAACCGCAGCTACCGCCCCATCGGCGGCTGTCGCGAACTTCAGGCCGAAGTGCTGGTGATCGCCGCCACCAACCGCGACCTTAAGGCCGAGGTCGATGCCGGCAGCTTCCGCTCTGATCTCTTCTTCCGCCTCAATGTGCTGCCGATTCAGGCGCCGCCACTGCACGAGCGCCGCGAGGATGTGGAGCTGCTGATCAAGTATTTCAGCGAGCTGTTCGCCACCCAGGAGGGCTGCGCCCAGCCGATCTGGAGCCCCGGCGTGATCAAGCGTCTGCAATTCTACGACTGGCCGGGCAACGTGCGTGAGCTGCGTAACCTGGTGGAGCGAATGACGATCCTTTACCCCGGTGAGGAGATTCAGCCGCACCTGCTGCCCGATGACTATCTCGGCACCGTGGAGCCGGAACAGCCGCCGGTGGATGATTACACCGACGCCGTTGAAGCCCGCGAACGGGAGCTGATTCTGGAAGCCCTGCGTGAAACCGGTGGACGCAAGGGCCAGGCCGCCGAGCGTCTCGGAATCTCGCGTCACGCACTGAAGCGCCGTATCCAGCGGCTTGGACTTGAGGGATAAGCCTTGAGGAATAAGCCTGCCGTGTTGCGTCGCTCTCTGATGACCTTGTCCATAGTGCTGGCACTGAGCGCCGTCACCGGCGTACGCCAGGCGCAGGCGGAACTGGCCATCGGCGCATCTGCAGAAGAAGCCGAAGTCACCGTGGGCTGCCTGTTTCCGCTCAACGGTCGCGGCGGGCTGTACGGCAAGGACAGTGCCGTAGGAATCAGACTGGCGTTTGAGTGGCTGGCTCAGCAGGAAAGCGACTACCCCAAGATGCGGGTGCTGATCGAGGACAGCCGCTCCAAGCCCTCCCGCGCCACCCGCCTGGTACGCGATTTTGTTCATAACGAAGGCGCTCGCTTTATCTGCGGCGTGGTGAACTCCTCCATCGCCTGGCAGGTATCCCAGGTTGCTCAGGCAGAGAAAGCGTTCTTTATCGGCACCGATCACGGCTCTTCCCGCCTCACCGACGGTGAGGTATCGCCCTACTATTTCCGCCTGAATAACAACAGCCGCCAGTCGATGGAAGCGGCTGCCGCCTATATCCGTGACCGCTTCAGCAACTCTCAGCGCCGCACACTGCGCATCTCCTACCTGGGGCCGGATTACGACTACGGTTACAGCATGCTCGCCGATCTGCGCCGTTCGCTCACCGATGTGGGCGTCCGCTATGAACTGGTCACCACGCTCTGGCCCAGACTTTACGAGCCCGATTACACCCCGCATATCCAGGCATTGATCGAGCAGCCCACGGACCTGATCGTCAACTCGCTCTGGGGCGGTGATCTGGTCGCCTTTATCCAGCAGGCCAATAAAACCGAGCTGTTTGATCACGCCCCCTTTGCCAACTTTGATACCGGCGGCAACTACGAGGTGCTCTCGGCGTTGGGCCAGGATATGCCCAATGGCCTGATCCTGGCGGCACGCCACCACAACAACTGGCCGGATACACCCTACAACCGCTGGTTCACGCGGCGCTTTTTCGAGCTGAGCGGGCGCTACCCCTCCTATGCGGCCGAAGGTGCCTACGCCGGCATTCTCGCCATTGCCGAAACCGCCCGCCAGGCAGGGCCGGATGCCAGCGACGAGATGATCCGCCAGACACTTGAACAGCTGAAGCTGAAGCTGCCGGAAGATCCAACGGGGTTCACTTCCTACATGGATGCCGAGACTCACCAGATCCAGCAGGTGATCTCCATCGGCGTCAGCGCCCCGGATACCAGCCTGCCTCCGGCAACCCACCTGCTGACCGACTGGAAATCCTACGCGCCTGACGCACTGAAGCAGCCCCGCTAGACAACCCCTGGCTGCTGCAGTGCGCTGTTCAGAGCCACCGCTCCAAACGTAAAAACCGAGCGGTATCCGCTCATCGCCCTCGCCCATTCCGAGCGGATACCGCTCACCGCTCCGCTCAAAAAAATTCGCCCCGCACTTAAGCCAATTTAAAACAATGACTTAGAACAATAACAAAACTTGGCATCCCGGTTGCTACAGAAGAGGAGCACGAAACCAAGCTGCGCGGTTAAACAGTTCATTAAAGAAATTGCGCGTAGCCACTAGCTAAGCACGACCCCAAAGGCCAAGAGCCCGAGTACGTACCCCAGTACCTACTACAAGAACAATGAGGCGACCCCAAATGCTTACACGTACATCAGCTACCTCAGCACCTCTACCCGGCGATGCCAGGCCATCCGGCAATCAGCCGCATTCTGAATTCCTTTCCCTGTTGATGACGGCCCAATCAGCGCGCCGCTCGACAGGTCGATCACCCAGCATCTAGCCCGAAGCCAAAGCTTCAAGCTGACATTCAGCCCCCAGGTGTTCGCACGCTGTTAGCCGGGGCGAACTCTGTTTGTGCGCCTTACATTGCGCACGACATGTAAACCTATACGACCGAACTGGAGTTGGTTATGACCACACTGAAAGACCCCTCTTTGCTGAAAAACCGCTGCCTGATCAATGGTGAGTGGGTTGAAGCCGCATCCAAGGAAACACTGCAGGTCACTAACCCTGCCAATGGCAGCGTTGTAGGCGAGATCCCCAAGCTGTCTCCTGAAGAGATCCCGGCGGTCATCGAGGCGTCCAAGGTTGCTCAGAAAGCCTGGGCTGCGCGCCCGGCCAAGGAGCGCTCTGCCCTGCTGCGCCGCTGGTTTGAGCTGCTCAACGAAAACGCTGATGACCTGGCGCTGATCATGACCTCCGAGCAGGGCAAGCCGCTGACCGAAGCCAAGGGTGAAATCGGTTACGCCGCCTCCTTCGTGGAGTGGTTCGCGGAAGAAGCCAAGCGCGTTTACGGCGACACCATCCCGGCGCCGCGTGCCGACCAGCGCCTCACCGTGCTGCGCCAGCCGATCGGCGTGACCGCTGCGATCACTCCGTGGAACTTCCCGGCGGCGATGATCACCCGTAAGGCCGCGCCTGCCCTGGCCGCCGGCTGCTCCATGATCGTCCGCCCCGCTGACCTGACTCCGCTGACCGCACTGGCACTGGGCGAACTGGCCCAGCGTGCCGGCATCCCGGCGGGCGTACTGCAGATCATTACCGGTTCTGCCAGCAAGCTCGGCAAGGTGCTGACCGACAGCGACGACGTCACCAAGCTCTCTTTCACCGGTTCCACCGAAGTGGGCCGCCTGCTGATGGCCCAGTGCGCACCGACCATCAAGAAGCTGTCGCTGGAACTGGGCGGCAACGCGCCGTTCATCGTGTTTGACGACGCCGACCTGGATAAGGCCGTTGAAGGCGCTATGGCGTCCAAATACCGCAACGCCGGCCAGACCTGCGTCTGCGCCAACCGCATCCTGGTTCAGCGCGGTGTTTACGATCAGTTTGCCGAAAAGCTGGCGGCACGCGTCAGCGCTCTGAAGATCGGCGACGGCACCGAAGAGGGCGTCGAAATCGGGCCGATGATCGAAGAGAAAGCGATCACCAAGGTTGAAGAGCATATCGAAGACGCCGTCTCCAAGGGCGCCACCCTGATCCAGGGCGGCGAGCGCCTCGGCGGCCTGTTCCTGAAGCCTGCGATCCTCACCGGTGTGACCACCGAAATGAAGGTTGCCCAGGAAGAGACCTTCGGCCCGCTGGCACCGCTTTTCGCCTTCGATACCGAAGAGGAAGCGCTGGCCATGGCCAACGACACCATCTTTGGCCTCGCCGCTTACTTCTACACCAATGACCACGGCCGCATGATCCGCGTCTCCGAAGGCCTGGACTACGGCATGGTCGGCCACAACACCGGCCTGATCTCCAACGAGGTCGCACCTTTCGGTGGCGTGAAGCAGTCCGGCCTCGGCCGCGAAGGCTCCAAGTACGGCATCGAGGAATACCTGGAACTCAAATACGTCTGCAGCGCGCTGTAAGGCAACAACCGATGGGCGCTACCCCGGCGCCCACACCTATTCTGCAGGAGGAAAACAAGATGACTGAAGGTATCAAGCCTTTCACTTTCGACACCCCGGGATCGATGCACATGGAATGGGGCAGTGCCCGTCGCCTTGGCGAACTGCTGGCGTCCCGTTTCGAACAGCGCAATCTGCTGATCGTTACCGACAAGTTTCTGCACGAAAACGGTCTCCTTGACCCGGCCAAGGAATCTCTGAAAGCCCAGGGTTTCACCGTCTCTGTCTTCGATGATGTGGTGGCCGATCCGCCCGAAGCGGTGCTGATGCAGTGTGTCGATCGCGCCAAGAGCGCCGGTGCGGATATCGTGCTGGGCCTGGGCGGCGGCTCATCCATGGATGTGGCCAAGCTGGTCGCCGTGATGCTGAAGTCCGAGCAGCCGCTGTCCGAGCTGTACGGTATCGGCAACGTCAAAGGCGAGCGCGCGCCGCTGATCCAGGTGCCGACCACCTCCGGTACCGGTTCAGAAGTCACCAACATCACCATCCTGACCACCGGCGAAACCACCAAGATGGGTGTGGTTGCGCAGCAGCTTTACGCTGACCTGGTGCTGCTGGATGGCGAACTGACCGTGGGTCTGCCGGCCGGCGCCACCGCCGCCACCGGTATCGATGCCATGGTTCACGCCATCGAGTCATACACCTCTGCGCACAAGAAAAACCCGCTGTCCGATGCGCTGGCCAAAGAAGCCCTGACGCTGCTGACCAACAACCTGATCACCGCCTGCACCGATGGCAGCAACCGCGCTGCCCGAGAAGCGATGCTGCTGGGTTCCAACCTGGCCGGTCAGGCGTTCTCCAACTCTCCGGTTGCAGCCGTTCACGCCCTGGCTTACCCGCTGGGCGGCCACTACCACCTGCCGCACGGCCTGACCAACGCGCTGATGCTGGGCCCTGTGCTGCGCTTCAACATGGCTGCAGCCGCACCGCTGTACGCGGAACTTGCCGATCACCTGCTGGGTAAATCCGATGCCGATGTAGCCACCCGCTCTGCCGCCTTCGTTGAACACATGCAGGACCTGATGAACCGCTCCGGCGCGCCGCAGCGTCTGCGTGACGTGGAAGTCACCGAAGAGAGCCTGCCGACTCTGGCCAAGGACGCCATGCTGCAGACCCGTCTGCTGCAGAACAACCCGGTGGAAGTCACCGAGGCCGACGCGCTCGCGCTGTACAAGGAAGCGTTCTAACAGCGTGTCGCAACGAGATCCGGCCCTCGGGGCCGGATCTCTTAAAACCAACCCTTACAACCCCTAACCTAATAATCAGAGACACAAACAATGCATAAACAACGTGTGGATGGCCAGGAAACCCCCTACTGGGGTGCCGGACCTTTTAAGATCCGTCTACCCTTTGTTCACTACCGCATCGAATGGCCAGATTACTTCCAGGGTCTGCTGATGTGCGCCGTCGATCTCGCGGCGATTCCGCTGATGACCGAACTGCTGGGCATGCCGTTTGAGGTAGCGCTGGCCGTGGTCATGATGAACGGTCTGCTGTACCTGACTCACCACCTGCTGGGCGACCCGGTTGTCCCCGGCTGGATTACGCCTGCGATTCCTCTGCTGATGGCCTACTGCGCCACCTTCCCGGAGGGCGAAGAGCGGATTTATGCGTTGATATCCTTCCAGCTATTACTCGGACTCTTCTCCATAGGGATAGGCGCCTCGGGTATGGCGCACCGCGTGGTTAGCGCCATACCCCAGGCGATCAAGTCCGGGGTTATCATCGGAGCCGGTATCGCCGCCGTTATCGCGGTGTTCAAGGTGGATGGTCGTTTCGACACCTACCCGATCACTATCTCCGTAGCTGTGGGCATTGCCTTCTACGTGATCTTTTCGCGCCACTTCGCGCGGATCAAGCACAGCAACCCGGTGCTCAGCCTGATCGGCAAACTGGGCGTGTTCCCGATCGTCGTACTGGCGATCATCATCGCACCGACCGTGGGCGAAACCTCCTGGCCGCAGATCGAGTGGGGTCTGTCATCACCGGACTTCATCACCCTGTGGAACGAATACACCGTATTCGGCCTCGGCTTCCCGCCGTTGGAGATGTTCCTGACTGCAATCCCGACCGTACTGGCGGCGTACATCGTACTGTTCGGTGACGTACTGCAGAGCCGCGCAATCCTCGAAGAAGCGGATCACGAACGCCCGGACGAGAAAGTGGATTACAGCCCGGACCGTGCTCACATGATCTTCGGTGCGCGTAACTCCATCATGTCCATCCTTGGCCCGGACGTAGTGATGTGCGGCCCGCTCTGGTCTGCGATGCACGTGGTTATCGTGGAGCGTTTTGCCCAGGGCAAGCGTGCCATGTACTCCATCATCGGCGGTGCCGGTTCTTTCCGCTGGGGTACCAACACCGGTCTGCTGTTCATGCCGATCGTTACCCTGGTGCAGCCGATCCTCGGCGTGGCGCTGGCTCTGACCCTGCTGATCCAGGGCTACGTATCCGTACGTATAGGCGTTATGGAAGCACGCTCCCAGCGTGACCTGGGTATCGCCGGTGTTGTTGCTGCCGTTCTGGCAACCCGTGGCGCCACCTGGGCCTTCGCCGTTGGCGTGGTGCTCTGCCTGCTGGTTTACGGCCGTGATTTCTTCAAGGGCGAAACCGACAAAACCTTCGTTAAGGATCAGAAGCAAGACACTCTCGTGAAGGATCAGGAAGCCGCCTGATCGCTTGCGCGCCGGCTTACCCTCTTGGTCGGCGCGCTTTTTTCCCCTGCCCCAGCGCTCACGCAGCGCCAGCTCCATAACAACCCACCCGGATTCTATGTAATCACCGGTAAAGGCCTGCCCCCTCTGCCCTGGCTACCACACCAGACAGCAGCCACTCTCTGCGCGCTCTCAAACGCCGCCAGCAACCGAACCTGTGCAGGCGCAGCGGAAGATCTGTCAGTCATGATGGAAAAATGTCAGTCTCTCCCTTGGCCCTATTCATTTGTCGGTGATTAGACAAAGCCAGACAGGATTCTGAGATCCTGATCCATACAGCCCGCAGACAGACCACAGACTGACCACAGAGAAAGTAAGGAGACAACCGTGAGCCGATTGAACGAGTTTGGCCAGCCCATCGGCGATGCGTTGCCGGACGGCTGGACACCGCCGCCGCTGCCATCGCGCATGACACTTGCAGGGCGTGTGGTAAAAATAGTGCCGATGGATGCCGAGGCCCACGGAGCGGCGCTTTACGAAGCATTCAAGCTGGATGAAACCGATGCGGGCTGGACCTATATGGCGAACGGACCCTACAGCTGCCTGGCGGATTTCATGACCTGGTTAAAGACAGCGGCTGTAGCAACGGATCCGATGCTGTTTAGCTTTCTCAATGCGCAAAGCGGACAGCCTGTCGGCTACGGCGCACTGATGCGGATAGACGCCAGGATGGCCTGCATCGAAGTGGGGAACCTGCGCATGTCGCCGCTGCAGCAGCGCACGCCAATGTCGACCGAGGCGATCCATCTGCTGGCCGACTACGCATTTAAGCTTGGTTACCGCCGCTTTGAATGGAAATGTGACTCGCTGAACGCCCCTTCCAGAACCGCGGCAGAGCGTCTGGGCTTCACCTATGAGGGCACCTTCCGCAACGCGATGCACTACAAGGGACGCTCCCGCGATACCGCCTGGTTCTCGATCACAGAAGATGAATGGCCCGCTATCCGCGAGGCCCAGCAAGCCTGGCTGGCCCCAGATAACTTCGATCAGAACGGCATTCAGAAGCAGCGCCTGGCCGAACTAATTCAACAGGCGCGTGGCTGAATTCTGAGCGATCTATAGCCGGCCCCTGCCTGAACCTGAAGGGCATACCGGCTTTAGAGGCGCCCCATGCCGTGGAACATGCCGCCAAACAGCATCGACAGCGCGCTAAAGATCAGGCTGAGAATGATAAAGGCGGGGATCGAAGCGATGGCGAACTTCACCATAAAGATCACCATGGAGATAAACGGCATCTTGATATCGACGACGGTGACTTCGCGGTTATCGTTGGACATAGGCTGTATCCTTTAGTGATGGGCAGAGTGAAGGGCAGAGTGAAGGGCAGAGTGATGGGCGATCGATAGCGTGTAACTGTCTTAAGCCTAACCAATCTCCGGCGTTCCCGCCTGACACCAAACCGCAAACTCCAGATAAAAGAAAACCCGACAGGCTCTCGCCTGTCAGGCTAAAACTGGCCAAGGCCAGTGCAAGCCCCCGGTGCTCACGCTGGGATAGCGAACCGGCTATTGTCGCAACCCGGGGGACCTCTACCCTTTCAATCCTGCCCCGCCTTTTTCCTGGCGGAGCCATTGACGCTCATTTACTCGGCGATCGCGCTCAAAATCTGCGACGTGTTGAAGTTCATCAGCTCGATGTAGGTCGGCGCCACACCGTCTGCCGCGGAAAGCGCTTCGGGATAAAGCTCCCCACCTGACTTGGCGCCAGTGGCATTGGCGATCTGCTCAACCAGGCGACCATCGTTGGAGCTTTCGATAAAGTAGACTTTAACGCCCTCTTCCTTGATCTGATCGATCAGGCGCGCCACCTCCCCTGCCGAGGCCTCTGTTTCGGTGGAAACACCCAGCGGTGACATAAACTGCACGCCGTATTCCGCTGTGTAGTAACCGAAGGCGTCATGGCTGGTCAGTACCTTACGCTCCTCTTGCGGCACGGCGTCGATTTTCGCCTTGATATCGGCATCCAGCGCCTGGATTTTCTGGCGGTAGGCATCCGCACTCTGATGGATCGCGGCTGCATCTTCCGGTGCGGCGGCAACCAGCGCCTGCTCGATATTATCGATCCATACCAGCACGTTGGCGGCACTGTTCCAGACATGGGGATCGATAATGGTTTCACCGTCCTCCTCGAAAGTATGGGTTGCGATACCGTCCGAGACGATCACCGGCGCCTGGGTGTTGCCGCTCGCCTCGGCCAGGCGCTCAAACCAGATCTCCAGATTCTCACCACTGAGGAAGGTCACATCCGCCTGCTTGAGAGCGCGGGCATTTTCCGGAGAGGGCTCGAAGTCATGCGGATCGCCATTGGCGGGCACCAGCGAGGTGACATTAACCTGATCGCCGCCCACGTTCTTCACCACATCCGCCAGCACCGTGAAGCTCGCCACAACATCCAGGGTATCGGCCTGAACCGGCATCGCGGCAGACAGGGTAAAAGCGGCGGGAACGGCAAGCGCCAGAAAACGATTTTTCATTACTTCAAACTCCACAGGGTTAGCCCGTCAGATGCGAGCGTTTTACAAAATGCCAAAGCGCGCCACAGGGGCTGAAAATCAGTGACAATGCATAAATGAGGCTGGCGGTCAGAATGATCGACGGACCGGAGGCGGTGCTCAGATGATAAGAGGCCAGCAGGCCGATCAGGCCCGAGAGCGAGGCGCAACCGGCCGCCACCGCGAACATACCCGGCAACGTGCGCGCCCAGAGCTGCGCAATCGCCGCCGGCAGCATCATCAACCCCACCGCCATTAGCGTGCCCAGCGCCTGAAAGCCGGCCACCAGGTTCAGTACCACCAACAGCAGGAAGATGATGTGATAAAAAGACCCCATACCTCCGACGGCACGCAGGAAACCAGGGTCAAAACACTCGGCGACCAGAGGCCGGTAGACCAGCGCCAGCATCAACAGCGAAAAGCATGAGATACCAGCCACCAGGTACACCGCCTGCGCGTTCACCGCGAGAATGGTGCCAAACAGTATATGCAGCAGATCCAGGTTGGAGCCGTGCAGCGAGACGATCAAAACACCCAGCGCCAGCGAGGTTAGATAAAAGCTGGCAAAACTGGCGTCCTCTTTCAGCTTGGTGGTGCGACTGACCAACCCAGCCAGCAGCGCCACACTGAGCCCGGCCACCAGCCCGCCGATGCCCATCGCCAGCAGCGATAATCCACCGGCCACCAGGAAACCGATCGCCGCACCGGGTAGCACCGCATGGCTCATGGCATCGCCCACCAATGACATACGCCTTAGCATCAACAGCACACCCACCGGGCCAGACCCCAGCCCCAGCGCCATGGACGCCACCAGCGCCCGGCGCATAAAGCCGTACTCCACAAAGGGCTCGACGACCGCCGTGTACAGCATCATTGGACCGCCTCCGGACGAGTACAAATATGAGCGGATTCATCCCAGGATTCCGCCATCGCCCGCGCGCGAACCAGATTAGTCTCGGTCAGCGTATGCGCCGTTGGCCCCCAGCCGATCAGCTCCCGCGCCAGTAGCAATGTATTGGGAAAGTAGGCCCGCACCTGATCAAAATCGTGCAGCACTGCGATCACCGTGCGCCCCTCACCGTGCCAGCGCACCACGATCTCCAGCAGATCCCGGGTGGTGCGCGCATCGATGGCGGTAAACGGCTCATCCAGCACAATCACCCGCGCATCCTGTAGCAGCAGGCGTGCAAACAGCACCCGCTGAAACTGGCCCGCCGAAAGCGCACCCACGGCACGACGTTCGAATCCTTCGAGTCCCACGGCGGCCAGCGCCTGCTGTGCCCGTTTGGCGATATCGCGCTTAACGCCACCGAAGGGGCCGATCTGACGCCAGGCCCCCAGGATCACCGCGTCCGCTACAGTGATCGGGAATTGCCGGTCGATCTCCGCGGCCTGAGGCAGATAACCCAGCTCCCGCACCGACAAACCACAGCGGCTTATCTGCCCCTCTACTGGCGTAAGCTCACCCATCAACGCCTTCAGCAGTGTCGATTTGCCGGCACCGTTAGGCCCGGTAATTGCCGTCAGACTACCAGGTTCAAAGGCGCCGGAAAGGTGATGCACCGCCGGATGACGGTCATAGGTCAGGGTGACGTTATCGAATTGTATGGGTGCGACGCTCATGGCATGGGCTCGAAAAGGTAGCTCTTAAAACTGGCTGGTAAAGTTGGCTGGTAAAGCTGTCCGGTAAAGAAAGTTTTCAAGCCAGAGAGACGGCCCAGCCGACAGCGATCCAGAGCACGGCGAGCAACAGCGTAATGCCGGCAAAGCGATGGATAACCGGCAAGGCAAACAATGAGGAGCTAAACGGATCGCGAGGTTTCAAGGAGAAAGGTTTCATTGAGGGATGTTCCAGGCAACGGCTCGATTTCTATAAATGTTACATTATAACGTTTCATAAAATAAAGAGAGCCAGGCGAAAGAATTTGAAAACCCTAAGCCAGCCGCGCGACCGAGAGATCTCAAAGCGAAACGGGATAAGGCGAAAGGAAGCCGCAAGCCCGGCATTTAACGCAGCACTCGGGGCCTGCCAAAGGGCCAGGCGGCATTGGAGCTAATAGGGTTTAGGACTAAGGGGCTTAGACCTCATTAAGCTTAGAGGTAAGAGCTTGGAGGTAAGAGTTTGGAGGGAAGAGGTCAGAGCAAGGCTCCCCATTTAGCGGAAAGCCCTGCCGCCAGGATCACTCAACGGCGAGACTCGCCTGCCGGGCTGGCTTTTCCGCTCCGATAAAGCGGTAAATACTTGCGCCCAGTATCGCTCCCACAATCGGGGCAAGCCAGAACAACCACAGCTGCGCCAGGGCCCAATCACCCACGTAGATCGCCACGCCGGTACTGCGCGCAGGATTGACCGAGGTATTGGTGACTGGGATCGATATCAGATGAATAAGTGTCAGACAAAGGCCGATAGCGATGGGGGCAAACCCGGCCGGCGCGCGGGCGTCGGTGGCGCCCATGATCACGATCAGGAACATCAGGGTCATCACCACTTCGCACACCAGGGCCGCCATCAGGCTGTACCCGCCCGGAGAGTGATCACCATAACCGTTGGAGGCGAAGCCCGAAGACAGCTCAAACCCCGGCTGCCCACTGGCGATAATATAAAGCACCGCACCCGCTACTATGCCGCCAAAAACCTGGGCAAGGATATAGGGCAACAATTCGCTGGCCGGAAAACGCCCACCGGCCCACAGCCCAATTGAGACAGCCGGATTAAGGTGACAACCGGAGATGTGGCCAATGGCGAACGCCATGGTCAGAACGGTCAAGCCAAAGGCCAGGGAAACTCCCAGCAGTCCAATGCCCATACCGGGAAAAGCCGAGGCCAGCACGGCACTGCCGCAACCGCCCAGAACCAGCCAGAAAGTGCCAAAAAACTCAGCGCCATACTTGTTCATGTCAACACTCCATTGTTGAGTCGCGGCGTCATTGCCTACACATGAAACACCCAATGCAGCATAGATCAGTTTTGTCTAAATGAAGGGGAAATCGTCTGCAGAGAAACCTGGCTCAATCAACGGTTTCTCCTTACCACCTTTTGAGAGCCCCCAAACAGAGACAGAAGCTTAGCCGTGCCAAGGCAAGCTTTATCGGCTGTATCATTATCGATACATCTGTATCAAAATCGAAACAGCTGACTTTCACGAAAAATATTTAAATATCATATACTTAGATAAAAATTACCCAGCGTATTCCTACGCGATCGTATCGCCCGCTTAACACTTAATCTCACGCCCTCCCTCGCTGAATCAAAAAACCTCACCAATTCAAAAGCCTGCGGGTACCGGCTTGCAAATTGCCTGTCGAACCGCGAACGGACTCGCCAACCCCTAATTGCCCGTTGTGCCTCGCAGCCAAGGATAGCGCCGCCAAACACAGGCCCAGCATTTGATCCCCGACACTGAAGTGCTTCTGGCGTTGTATTCGGTGCAGTGCTTCATAAGGAGTCCACATGAGACTGCTGAAAACGACCCTGATCGTCTCGGCGATACTCGCCACCCAGCAAAGCTACTCCGCCGTGCCCATTGATACAGAATCCTATCGCGATGCCGTAAGCCCGGCGGGTATTCTTGACCATATGTTGGAGCTCCAGACTATTGCCGATGCCAACGGCGGAACCCGAGAAGCATCTAGCCCTGGCTACCAGGCATCCCTGCTGTACGTGCAAGATCTGCTGGAGGGTGCCGGCTACGAGGTATGGATACAGGAGTTCGATTACCCTTACTTCGAAGAGCAGCAAGCTGCGGTACTGGAGCAGCTCTCACCTGATCCGTTCATCTACCCCTATTTTGGCTTAGACGGCTTTGCCACCATGAGCTACTCCGGCAGCGGAGACGTGACGGCTATAGCCGAAGCTGTCGATCTGCTTCTGCCGCCGGGCAGCGACGCCAACAGCTCAACCAGCGGCTGTGAACCCGAAGACTTCGCAGGTTTCTCCCCCGGCAATATCGCTGTTATCCAGCGCGGCAGCTGCAGCTTTCTGATCAAAGCACAAAACGCCACGGCGGCTGGCGCGACCGGCGTGATTATCTTTAACGAGGGCCAACCGGGACGAACCGATAACTTCCTTGGCACCCTCCAGGAACCCAGCATCGCAATACCGGTGGTGGGCGCTGCCTTCGATGCCGGTGTTGAACTTGCAGCGGGCGGTGTGGAAAGCCGCATCTTCGTCGATGCGATTTCCGAGAACCGGACCACTGCCAACCTGCTGGCGGATACCCCAGCCGGCCGCGATGATCGCCTGGTTGTGGCCGGTGCACACTTGGATTCGGTTTCCGAAGGCCCGGGTATAAACGACAACGGCAGCGGCTCCGGCATGATTCTGGAACTGGCGCTACAACTGGCCGCCATGGGTGAACCGGTCAACAAGGTGCGTTTCGCCTGGTGGGGCGCGGAAGAAGCGGGACTCCTGGGTGCCGAGCATTACGTCGCCAATCTGACCAAGCGCGAGATCAAGAATACCGCGCTGAATCTCAACTTCGATATGGTGGCATCACCCAACTTCGTCCGTTTTATCTATGATGGCGACGGCTCGGCCACCGGGATATCTGGCCCCAATGGCTCGGCCAATATCGAAAGAGTCTTCAAGGACTATTTCGACAGTCAGAGCTTAGCGAGCGAACCCACCGCCTTTGACGGTCGCTCCGACTACGGCCCCTTTATCGAGGTGGGCATCCCGGCCGGAGGTCTGTTCACCGGAGCGGAGGAACTGAAAACAGAGGAGCAGGAAGCGATCTATGGCGGCACCGCCGGCGAACAGCTGGACCCCTGCTACCACCTGGCCTGCGACACCTTCGACAACTATAGCTTTGAAGCGCTGGACCAGATGTCCGATGCGGCGGCGCACACGCTGTACACCTTCGCCATGACCACCTCTTCGGTCAACGGTACCGACAAGGCATCAGATAAAGCCACGAAGAAAACTATTGAGCTGGAATACCAGGGCAACAAGCTGAAACGCTAATCGCTAAAACTCAATAAAGATCAGGGGCGTCGCCGCTGGCGCCCCTGACTGCAGCGCTGTCCCTAAGCGATTAGCTTTCGGAGAGGCCAGCGTGGATAAGCGCAAGTTACTCAGACAGACTGTTCTGGAACTTCAACGCGCATTCACGGCAAACACACGCCTTGCCTCTTTTCTCGGCGGGGATCTGCGACAGCAGCTCTTGCGGGAATTTGATATCCGGATCGTTGCACCAGCAGGTGCGGGCGATATCTTTCTCACCCAGATTGACGCAGGCATTAGCAGTGCCGCACAGGGGGCAAACCAGTGGATCAGGTGTTTCGGTGATCATATCTACCCTCGGAATACCTGCGACTGCCTGCTACCGATCCCCGGTTCAATGATCGATTGCTTAGCAGCCCTTAAACAAAAAAGGAGGCGCCTTGGCACCTCCCTCTAGGATCCCATCCTGGAACCCTGTCTAACCCACAATCAGCCGCGATTACATCTCGACGTTGTGGTAGACCTGCTGCACGTCGTCCAGATCGTTCAGGATCGCCATAAACTTCTCGAACAGCGCCACATCATCGCCTTCCAGCGTGGTGTAGCTCATCGGGATAAACTGGATCTCATCGACGTCGAAGTCGATCTCACCGAAGCGCTCGATCAGCGCGGTCTTGGCCTTGAAGTATTCGGTGTTCGGCGCGAAAACGGTAATTTTGCCATCTTCGTTTTCGATATCGGTAACGTCCACGTCCCCTTCCATCAGCGCTTCAAGCACCGCTTCTTCATCATCGCCGGAGAAGACGAAAATGGCGCAGTGATCGAACATGTGGCTGACGCTGCCCTGAGTACCGATCTTACTCTTGGTCTTGGTAAACGCCTGGCGCACGTCGCCAAAAGTACGGTTAGGGTTATCGGTCAGACACTCGATGATCGCCATGCTGCCACCGGGGCCGTAACCTTCGTAACGCGCCGGAGAGTAATCTTCACCGCCACCACCCTTGGCCTTGTCGAGCGCCTTTTCGATAACGTGCGCAGGAACCTGCTCCTTCTTCGCACGATCGATCAGGCCGCGCAGCGCCAGGTTACCATCGGGGTCAGTACCGCCCGACTTGGCCGTGACATAGATTTCGCGCCCGTAACGGCTATAGAGCTTGGCCTTCATGTCCGAGGTTTTGGCCATCGACTCTTTGCGGTTCTGATACGCTCTGCCCATGCGGTGAATTCTCCGAAAATGATCTTAAAGGTGGCGATTCTACTGCGATCTGCACGATCTGAACACTGCGTATTTCAGTGGCGCAGCCACTTCCCTGCGGGAGGTCATGTTGGGCTTATGGCGGGAACCTGATGTGGCCTCTGACGCGATACAATTTTTACTGGCAGAAGGTTTTAATATAAAGCGCTTCAACCTTTTCTCGCGCCCAGGGCGTTCTGCGTAAAAACTTCAAAGAGGATTTGATGGAAGGATCGTTATAAAAGCAGTTGATCCGAATCTCTTCATCCAATCCTTCCCACCCGTAGTGCTCCTGCAAGCGCGCCAGGATCTTCTCCAGGGTCAGACCGTGCAAAGGGTTATTCGGTTGTTCTTGGCTCATGGATGCGTGTTCCTGCGGGCATTAATTCAAAGACATAGTTTACCAGAGAAGATGGTGACAAAGCCCCTGCACCGAATGACCCAGGCACTGCTTCCCCCCACAGCAAAGCCAGCGGATCGGTCTCCGTCATACCTCGGTGTAACGGCGTTCATTTTCTGTCAAGTATTGGCCAAAAGCACAACGCTGATACCAAAAGTCGCCTGAAACGAAAGCGCCATACAGACTGCACTCAAAATCACATACTGGGGCACCCTGTTCTTCAGGATGTACCAACCGATTGAGATCTGTGCAGCAGCCTGCAGCGCCGCCATCCCGATGAAGTGACGCAGCTCCCAAAGGCCGAACTCCCCATCAGGCTTATGGGATATATAGACCATATAGAAAGGAAATAAGCTAAAGGCGATAAACATGACAAGTATGCCCTTCTTACGCCATGAGGCCATTTCGGTAGAGAGAAATTCTTGCTTAATATTTTTCACCTATTAATTTTATAAGAATACAAAAAAATATAATTTAACACCATAATCGATTCTAAAAATATTACAAAAACCCCAAAAAACCATTAAATAATATCAAAATATCTTAATAAAAATAAATCAATAATTCTCAATGATTATTCAATTAGGTAATTGATATGAAACATTGCTATTACTAACTCTGATATACTTCCTCTGCTCGAGATTTTTTACTATCGCATCCAATTGCTTTTCTGATAATTTTTCAGTGAATAATGAATTAATCGTATTTGAGAGTGTTTTAATTTTTCGCGGTCTTGAAGATCCTCGCCCTGCGAGGTTCTTTACGATAGCACTAACCATATCATCCGCAGAAGTAGCCGTAGACATCCTCACGACCGGGATTTCCGCAAGATCATTCTCCCGTTGAATTTTTACGCCCTTCGACTTTAGATGTTTGATCAGCGTATCAAAGCCAGTGTCGCGAGAGATGATATGGAAATAAGCATTTTTGTCTTTAGCAGACAACTCTCCAACATAATAGGCAATATGAAAGTCGAGTGAATTTTTTCCAGTACCACCGATCTTAATGTACTTCCCTGCGTGACCTAACTCTTGCATCGCAGTAACCAAGTCGAATGGAATTTTCGTTTGGTTAGCACCGACAAAAACTAACACTTTAAAAGGGTGCTGTTTCAATATATCTAAATTAGATGGCTGAATATTTTCGAAATCAATTAAAATATAATTAGTGAGCAATTTAACGTTCCTTGTCATAGAAATAAAAATAAAACGTATTATTAAAAATAATTAATGACAATGAACTTTGCCTGTACTAGTTTGCATATGGCAGCACTTTCCTGGAGGAGAACTTTTACGACAACCTCCACCATGAGCCATCACCGTGCTACTCGCGAACAACAAAGTTAACATAAGAATTAAAATTTTCATTATTTTTAACCAGCCTATGTTTTATTGAATTCTATACAGTAACGCCCCAAAACCAACATCATTTTATTGATTAAATGTTTGTTACCGTTTTTACGACATAATCCAGATTTTCTTCGCCACTCACCTCGAGTAAGCAATAATCCTGTTGCTCTATCGAGTCAATATAGACCAATTCTAGATAGGGGCTCCAGACTCATCACTGAGTCTTTGGTATTAAATACCTCGATCCTATGCGACATCGATTACTGCAAACCTGAATTATCTGTCCGTCAAGGCTCGTTACCCCCCTGCCCATACCTCTCCCCTATCTCCTGCGCTGCGCTCTGCAGCGCGGCCAGATGACGCTCTGCAAACCGTGCCTCAGTCATGTAGTCACGTACACAGATCAGGCTGATACAACCGAGCAGTTGCGAGCCGTTAAGGACCGGTACGGCGATCACGCTGAGGCCATCGTCCGGTTTGGTTTCACCGGTGTAACCGGGTTGGCGGGTACCGTAGCCCTGCTGGCGGATCTGTTCGATCATGCGGTCGATCCCCTCGTCGGTGATATCGCAGGGCTGTTCCTTGCGGATCGTCTCAATCAGCTCTCGCCGTTCCGCTTCAGGACAATAAGCCAGATAGGTGCGTCCGCCTGCCGAATAGAGCATTTTCACCTTGATATTGAGGCGGCTTGGATAAAGGGAGATCGGGGTACTGGTGCGGGTGCTTTCGATATAACGCATACCTATCCCTTCACGCACGAACAGATCCGAAGG
This sequence comes from Marinobacterium lutimaris, assembly GCF_900108065.1. GTDB lineage: Bacteria > Pseudomonadota > Gammaproteobacteria > Pseudomonadales > Balneatricaceae > Marinobacterium_D > Marinobacterium_D lutimaris. The sequence continues at coordinate 1,744,971 of NZ_FNVQ01000001.1, forward strand.
CCAGCGCACTTCGTCTACCAAACGCAGCATCACCGGCGTGGCCACATCGCATAGCCGCCAGACGTGAGGCGGGAGCTGGTAGTCTTTTTCCAGCGGCAGGAAGATATTGCAGCGGTAGAGGCCATCGGCGAGGCTTTTGCGGATCAGGCGCTGGTCCAGCAGCGTCAGCAGCAGACGCCGTACCGTGGATTTTGGCAGATCCGCCTCGCGGGCAAGCTGGCTCAGAGTCACTCCTCCCAGCCGATTGATCAGTTTAAGCAGCAGGATGCCGCGTTCCAGCGATCGGTTGGTTGATGAATCGGCCAAGGTTCAGTCACTCCAATAAAACGTTCAAGCTTATTACGGCGTAAAACGAATCCATGCTCTTCGCATGCTTTCGATCAAGTAAACACCGCTCTCATTATACTGCCGTCCAGGATATCAGCGTCGGCTATCTCGCCGTTGGTGCTGCTCCATGGAAATATCCAGAGCTCAGAGGTCATTAAATTGCTGATTTAGCAGTCGCACAGGTATAGCTCTGACGAGTTTTCTTGCCACATTGGAAACTGTCCCATGAGTGTATGCGCGACTGCTTCGAGATCTATGTGGCTGCTCATCAGCCATTAGATTTACGAGTGAGGATCGTATGCTTCACCATTGATGAAGCATAATCTTATGAATTATAAGAGTTTAATTTATCAATTGTGTGTGTTTCATATCCATAAAAGGTCTACATTGACGGGATGCTTCAGCAACTACAGGCGGGAGAGACTGTGAATCGATTTGAATCAACCGTTGGCGATGGGATGAAGCTTTCGGAACTGATCGCGGCGCTCAGCCATGCACTGGACATGACCGAGGGGCAACCTGCAGGACACTGTATGCGTTGCTGCTGGATCGGGATGCGCATCGCAGAGCAGATCTGCATGCCCGTTGAGCAGCGCTGGGAGCTCTACTACACCCTGCTGCTAAAGGATCTGGGTTGCAGCAGCAACGCTGCGCGTATCTGCGAGCTTTACCGAACCGACGATCTCACGTTCAAGCACGATTTCAAGCGTGTCGATGGCAGCTTGTCACAGGTGGTGCGTTTCGTACTGGGCCATACCGGACTGACAGCGGGAGTGGCGGAGCGCTTCCGCACGATTCTCACGATTATGCGCGATGGCGAGGAGCTCGCTAACGAGCTGATCCAGACCCGCTGCGAGCGTGGCGCAAGCATCGCACGCCAACTGCGCTTTCCGGAGGCGGTCGCCCAGGGTATCCACGCGCTGGACGAGCACTGGGACGGTAAGGGCAAACCTGAGCACCTTGCCGGTGAGCAGATCCCCCTCTATGCGCGGATTGCGCTGCTGGTGCAGGTGGTGGATGTCTTTCAGGTCGCCGATGGCGCTCAGGCCGCAATTGACGAAGTGAGTGCGCGCAAAGGGAGCTGGTTTGACCCGGAACTGGTTAAGGCGCTGCAGTCGTTTGCCGATGACGAGACGTTTTGGGCGGCATTGAGCAGCGAGGATCTGGCCCAGCGAGTATTGGCTCTTGAGCCAGCGCATGACGAGATATCCCTCGATGACGACTATATGGATCAGATCGCTGCGGCCTTTGGTCAGGTGGTGGACTCCAAGAGCCCCTATACCGCTGGCCACAGTGAACGCGTGGGACTCTACACCGACCTGATCAGTGAAGCGCTGGATATCGACCCGGTCCGTCGCCGCTGGCTCAAGCGCGGCGCTTTACTGCACGATATCGGCAAGCTTGGGGTCAGCAACTCGATTCTGGATAAGCCGGGTAAGCTGAATGATGAAGAGTGGGTGGCGATGCGCGACCACGCCCGTTTCACCGAGGAGATACTGTCGCGAATCAGCGCATTTTCAGAGCTGGCACGAGTATCGGCGGCACACCATGAACGGCTTGATGGAAAGGGCTATCCCAGGGGTGTCAGCGGTGATGAGATTAAGATGGAGACGCGCATTATAACCACCGCCGATATCTTCGATGCCATCACCGCGGACCGTCCCTATCGCGCTCCGATCCCGGTGCCCAGGGCGCTTGATATCATGCGAGCCGAGATCGGTACCGCGATAGACAGGCGCTGTTTCGAAGCGTTGGAGAGCGCGCTAAAACGGTTAAAAATGGACCAGGAGCTGCCAGTCGCTGCCAGTTGACCGGGGACCTATCGACGATCGACGGCTATTGCTCCGAAACCCAGTGCGCCAGCGGTATCCATCATCAGCAATGGCCATGTTTACGTTGTAATCCATCTAAAAAACCGCGTTTATTGCCAGGCGTAGTTATAAATTAGCTAGATAGGCGTCCGAGACTGAGGAAGTTCCATCAACCGCATAACGCGGCTACGGAAGGTACTCACGTATGCTCTCCGCACAGACAACAGAAAGGCGGCGGTTTAGCAAAGCTGTGAGCGATGCTCCCAAAGCTCTGAGTGCAGGGGGCGCCAAACTCATGCGCTCCCCTGCCTAATTATTTATCGAAGCTTTTAAAACGCGCCAAAGTCTGCAGCAGCAGTTTGAGTTTTAGCGCCAGCTTTTGAAGGTCGGCGGTGAAATCGTCGCTGTCCTGGAGCGCCAGCAGATCCTGCCCCAGCTCCTCAACATAAGGCTGGAAGCGCACCGCATCAGAGCTAAACCCGCTGCCGGGTTTCAGTACGGATTCAAACTGCGCCAGGTTTTCCTTGGCCAGCGCATCGAGCTGAGCATCTGCATCCAGGGCCTGCTGATAGGCGGCCTTAATGCTGTCACGCAGATGGTTGATAAGGTTTTGGCGATCAGAGTGGTTCATAGCTGTACATCCAGTAGATTTTGCCAGGCTTACCCGCTCCTTTCCGGGCCAGTCTCCATTAGGGATACCGCATAACCAGGCGTTGAGGCGGCGCATGATAACGCGGGTCTGCTTTCGCTACTACGCACGGTTTTGGATGTTGCTATTTTGCGGACATAAAAAGCCGCCGGCTCACGCTAAGTTTTGACGGCATACAAAGTAGGTCACGTGAGCGGCGGGGGTACAAAAACTCAGATGGGTAAAGGGGAATGCGGTGACTCCCCTTCAGCTGCAAAAGCAGTTACTGCATCAGAACTTGTAGTTCAGATGGATGCGGGTGTAGAGCAGATCGTCGTTATCGACGGCATCGCGGTCGAAATCCATGTAAGAGGTACGGAAGCGGCCACTCAGCCCTTCAACTCCCTGAAACTGGTACTCCACATCAAAGCCGGCCTCATAACCGCCATCCAGATCCTTACGGCTGTTGATTCTGCCCTCTTCGCTCTGCTTCCAGCCGGAGTAGATCAGCTTGGTTTTAAGACCCGGCACACCGAAACCGTAACCGACACTCAGGGAGGTGGTATCTAGGCCAGCGAAGATCTCGTCGATAAAGCCGGATTTATAGCTGCGGAACATCGGCACATGGCCCAATGAGCCCGGGAAGTTGGCCTCATCATCCACCGAGGTGTAACCCAGTTGCAGCTCGACTCCGCCAACGGTGGTCTTGGCGTTTACACCCCAGTAACCGGTATCCGGCAGGTTTTCATAGTCGGCGGTAAGCACCTTGGCACCGAGCACCCAGCTGGAGTTAGGCACCTTGTAGGTCAGGCCGAGGAAACCGGTGTCGTAGGGATCCGCGGTTACAACCGCAGCGGGGGGATCACCCGCCGGTGTGTCGTTCTCGTTGGAGAGCCACTGGGCTTCGATATTCAGACCAGCGAGGCTGCTGTTGTTCAGGTAGAACGAGTAGATAGCATCGTCATAGTCCTTATCTTCCTCGGTTACCGCGCCGTTGGAATCGTCGCCATAGCGCATGTTCCAGCGATCCACGTAGATCGCCTTCAATACGGTATCCGGCAGGTCGCGATTTTCGACCACCAGTGCATCGAAGGAGTCCTGCATGGCGAACTCGCCGCTGTTCATCAGTAGCGGGCTGACGATCTTCTGGCGGCCGATACGCAGGCTGGTTGCAGTTAATTCCTTGTCGAAAGCATATTCCAGATAGGCCAGTCGCAGATCGGTGGAGTCGATGGAGACACGGCTGTCATCCTCACCACCGGCCACGGTCAGCCCCTTGTCTTCATCATGGATGTTCCAGTCCCAGCCGGACTGCAGCCCTACTACCGCCTTAAAGCCGTGAAAGCTGCCGGTGGCGTAATTCAGGTTAAGTGCGGAACCGAGGGTATGGGAGTTATTCAGTGCCCCCGCTTCGCCCCGGGCATCGGAAGCAGAGCCCTCGACATAGACGTTGCGGATTTCACCGCTGACCTTACCGCCGGTAAGCGCTTCGCGGAAGGAATCCGCCTGTACGTTGGTACCCATGGCTGCCAGCACAGCGCTGGTCGCCAGGAGATCACGGCCAAGTTTCATACCGAGTTTCATAGTTAGGACCTTTTTAAATCTTATTGTTATTGAGAGCGTCGACTCTCTGCTTTGGCATTTAAAACCGCTGAGAAGCTAACCGGCAGGTAAAACCTCGATATCTGCCGGCGCTGAACCCGATGTGCGGATCAGCAGAATCAATAGATATCCAGATCTTCAGCCAGTACGACTTCGCCGTCGTACAGCGCCTTCACTTCTGTGAGTGTGTTTTCGCGCGGTGCGCTGTAGCTCAGCACATGGGTCAGCACCAGCAGTCCCGGCTTGGCTTCGTTGGCAACGCGGGCCAGCATGTCGGTTTTGGTGTGGGCAGCGGCGTGGTACTTCTGCCAGTTCTCCGGCAGTTTTTCCCAACCCTCTTCACAGATCACTTCATGCACCAGGATATCGGCGCCCTTGGCCATCTCGACCAGCTTTTCGCTGTAGCTGGTATCACCGGAGATCACGATGGTTTTGTCCGGGGTGGTGATGCGATAGCCAAAGGCCGGGGTGATATCGCCATGGGGTACTTCAAAGGCTTCGACGGTGACGTCGCCATCTTTTACGGTCCAGCCGCCCTGGTCGTATTCATGGGTTTTGTACTGGTAACCGGTGGGATCCTTGACCGGGTTGAGACCGGTGGTGCGCAACTCGATATCGCGCTTGGTCATCAGGTAGTAGCCATCGGTCATCTCGTTCAGGCCAGTGGGGCCCCAGACGCTGATGTTGCCCTCGGTGCGACGCCACCAGTAGGTAGAAGCCAGTTCCGGGTAGTCTAGAATATGATCGCTATGCAAGTGGGTGATAAACAGGCGCTTGATCTTAGTGGGGTAAAGGGCGTCGATCCCCTTTTTCTGTGCAGCGGTAATCGCGCTGCGGACCATTCCCGGACCCACGTCGAAAACATAGGCTTCGCCGTTATAGATCACGGCGGTGGAGGGGCCGGAGTGGTCGGCATCCGGTACCGGTGTGCCGGTGCCCAGCATCACCACCTGGGTTTCTGCCTGTGCAGAGACAGCAGAAAGACCGAACAGGCCGGCAAAGGCCAGACCCGCGAACAACTTCTTGGGGTTCATCATCATCGTATCTCCAGATAATTATTTTTTTAAGGAGCAGCGAACTTCAAAACGCTTTCAGTAACGCTCTTCATCAGGCAAGCGCAAAGGCGCTAACCACAGCCTGAATGCTCAGGCAGAGCAGAAGAAAAGAAAGAGTCGGAAACTCAAAATCCGCGGTATGAGCGAGGGGCAAAGCGGCTGTGTGCTGGGTAGGGTTCATTGTGAAGCTCGCTGATTATTATTGTTTTGCTGCATCGATGAGTGCGTCATCTGATGGTTAAAAGTTAAGCGAGATCAGCACCTGGGAAAACTGGTTTTCGGTGTGTGTGCCACCTGTTGGCACAGCCTTAAAATAAGAGCCGGTGGGTCGTGACACCACGTCCACAAAAAAGGCAGAGACGCGCTTTTATCAGCTCGTTCTCTGCCTTTTCGGTTGTGTTTGGCGGTGCTGAAAAGCCGGTCCTCAGGCCGCCGGCGTCGGATTCAGCAGACGTACCTCGCGCTGCGGGAACGGAATCTCGATCCCTTCCGCTTTCAGCGCATTAAACAGCGACAGGTTCACCTTGTAGAGCAGTTCGTAGTAACGCTCGGTGGGAATCCAGGCGCGGATGCCGATGGTGATACCGCTGTCGGCGAACTTCTCGATACCTACCTGGGGCGTCGGGTCCTGACAGAGCTCTTCGCTGTACTCAGCCAGCGCCCGGTTCAGTGCCGCTATAGCACGCTCAGGCTTGGCGCTGTAGGCGATATCGATGCTCAGCTCCGCCAGCATATGCTGGTGGGAGTTCTGGATGATCTCACCGATGATGTGCTTGTTGGGGATGGAGATCTCGACGCCATCCTCGTTGGTCACCATCGTATGCGACAGGTGCACCTCTTTCACGAGGCCAGTAACGCCCTGTACGCTGATGGTATCGCCGACCACAAAGGGCCGTGTCAGCACAATGGTCAGACCCGCGCTGTAGTTGGAGAGCAGCCCCTGCACCGCCAAACCGGCGCCGAGACCGACGGCACCGATCATGGCCACCAGCGGTGTCACACTGATCCCCAGTTTGCCCAGCGCGACGATCGCCACCATCGCCACCAGGATCACCTTGACGCAGCTGGCGATAAACCGGCTAAGGGTGATATCCAGGTTGTGGCGCTGGGTCAGCGCGAACACCATGCCAGAGATCTTGCCCGCCACCCAAAGGCCGACGAGCATGATCAGAATCGCGCCGACGATGTGGAAACTGTAGTTAACGAAAAATTCCACGACGATGCCGTAGATCTCCTGGAACTGTGCCAGTTCTTGGGTCACCTGCTCTTCCATTGTCTCTTTCCTAGTGGGTTCGGCCCGGTTGCGGCGTATCGGCGCCCGCTGCGCGACGCAGTCGGCGGGATACGGCATCAACCAGTATATTCAGTAGTGCAGTAGCGAGTATCAACAGGAACGCCCGATCATAACGTATCTCTTCGAATGCCGAGTCAATATAGAAACCCAGGGTGGCGATACCGAGAATCCCCATAATGGCGCTTTCTCTCAGGATCACCTCCCAGCGATAGAAAAGAAAGGCCAGCATCGCCGGAAAGCGGCGCGGGGTTTCCAGGTAGGCGTAACGTTTAAGGCCGCGGGGATCATCGGGCCGCCCCAGGCGGCTGCGACATTCCGCATCGCTGGCGTTGGCCACCAGAAATGCGATCAGGCCGCCGTTGTGCAGCGCCAGCGCCAACACCGCCGGCAGTCCGGAAGGGCCGAACAGCAGCAGAAACACAAAGGCGAGAATCATCTCCGGCATCGAGCGTAGCACCAGCAGCAGGAAACGCCCGGGCCAGCGTATCACCGGCCCGGCCAGTGCCTGGCTGGCAAAGGGATAGGTGAACAGCACGACGATAGCGGTCAACACCAGCGCCAACTGGGTCAGCAGTAGTGTCTGCACGATACCGGGCCAGACCTGGCTACTGAACATGCCGGCATACCAGTCAGCCGCCTCGCTCCACTGCCCCGCCAGTAACGCGGTGGGCCAGATATCCTGGCTGATAAATTGCCAGAGGTAACCGCCGTTACTGAAACCGATGGTCTCCGGCAGCAGCCAGATAGCGGCCAGAATATAGAGCGGTATCAACCTGGGCCGCAGCCAGAAACGGATCGTCGCGATCAGCAGGATAAACGCCCAGAGCAGCGCCCCCGCTTCCGAATAGTCGCCCTGCTTGAACGCGGTTTCCAGATGAAAACCGAGCGTCGGCAGACCGATAAAACCGAGGATCGCGCTGGAGCGCAGCGCGCACTCGAAGCGGTAACGGGTATAACTGGTCAGCGCCGGCCAGGACTGGGGAATCAGTGTGTAGGCATAACGCTTGATGCCCCGTGCACCGGATCCCAGGGTCGCTGCGGGCGCTCGGTCCTGCTGCTCAAAGATCTCGGTAAACACCTTGGCGAACACGCCGGTAAAGGGCACCAGGATCGCCAGCAAGCCGGTGGTAGCACTAAGCCCGTAGACCTGCATAAAAATCAGGCCCCAGAACAGCTCATGCACCGAACGGATCGAGGCGCAGAAGATCCGCACCGCACGCCAGTGGAACAGCATCGCCAGGGCCAGCCCCAGCGGCACCGCCATCGCCACGGCCAGCAGCGCAAAGGCGATGGTCTGCCCTACTGCCTGCAACAGGATCTGCCAGCCGTCCCAATACGGCATCACCAAGCCACGGCCGATACGGCCCAGCTCCATCCAGGGATCCACCGAGTAAACTTCGATATCGGCCCAGGGCAGCGCCAGCAACGCCAGCACAATCAACAGCCCGCAGACGGCGTTCAGCGCCCGTGCAGAAGAGTTGCCTCTGGGTTTAAACAGTTGAGAGATCATGAACCGGAGATCGCCCACTCGCCGGCGGGGGCCGGTTCCGCCGGAGGTTCGGGCGTTGGATCCTGCTGATAGAAGCTGTCGAGTTTGGCCTCGTTCAGGCTCGCAGCCGGCGCATCACAAACGATGCGACCGTCCACAACGATGACCAGACGGTCGAAGTGCTCAAGCGCCAGCTGACGGTTGTGCAGGCTAACCACGGCGGTCTCATGTTGATCGAGTAGATGTTCCAGCAGCAGTTTTGCCTGTAGCGGATCCACCGCGGAGACCGGTTCGTCACCGAGGAAAATCGACTGCCTGCGGTACAACGCCCGACCGATGGCGACGCGCTGACGTTGACCGCCGGAAAGCCGGTCGACCGATTGCCAGAGTTTATCGCTAAGGCCCAAGGTTTCGGCCAGCTTTTCAATCTCGGCACGGTGTTGTGCCAACGGACGCACCAGGTTCCAGAGCGCCGGCAGAGTGGCGACCCGGTCCAGCGCACCCATAAAAATGTTCTGGTAGGTCGACAGCAGATCCACCAGACCGGTCTGCTGCGGCTGCAGCGCGACCTGGCCCGGCTGCTGCTGATACAGCAGGTTCAACAGGCTGGTCTTGCCGGCGCCGGACGGGCCGATCAAGGCGATCTTCTCACCCGAGCGGACCTCCAGATCGATACCATGCAGTATGGGGTTCCGACCCAGCGTCAGCGACTCGTTCGCCAGCCGAAACACCATTTTGCCTTCGGTTTTACTCTTGGTTTGGAACGCGCTCATCGTCAGTCCAGCAGGCCGATCGCCTTGGCGGTTTCCTCGATGGGCACGTAGTCGTCGTTGGATGCCGGCACAAAGCTTTCGCGCGGGAAGCTGGCCAGCAGATCGGGATCGTCCATGCCCAACAGCGCCTCACGTACCTTGTCCTTGAAGCCATCACCAAAGCGCTCGTTCACATCACCGCGGATAGTCCACTGGTAATCGGGGTAGGTCGGCGTGGTCCAGATCACCTTAACCTTGTCGGCGTCGATGGTGCCGTTCTCGGTTTCACTTTCCCAGACCGCGAAGTTCACGGCACCGATCTCGTAGGCACCGGACTGCACCTGGGCGATGGTACGGCTGTGATCGCCGGAGAAGCCTACGCGGGAGAAGATCTCTTCGGGCGCTGCACCAAACTGCTCTCGCAGGTAGAACTCAGGCATCAAACGGCCAGAGGTAGATCCCTTGGAACCGAAGGTAAAGGTCTTGCCCTTGATCTCGTCGCTCAGCTCATCACCGGCTTCCAGGCCGGTGGAGGTGTTGGCAATGATGTAGGACTTGAAGAACTGGTCCTCGTAACCCTGAGCCAGCGCTTCGGAACCGGGCACCAGTTTGCGCGCCTGCACACCCGACAGACCGCCAAACCAGGCCAGCTGCACCTGATCGTTACGGAAGGCGGTAATCGCCGCGGCGTAGGATTTAACCGGGATGTACTGAACATCCACGTCCAGCTGCTCGGACAGGTAATCCGCGACCTTGCCGAAACGCTCCTGCAAGCGGGACTCGTCCTCATCGGGGATGGCGGTAAACACGAAGGTATCTGCCTGGGCCAGTGCCGGTAGCAGAGCGATTGCAACGGAAAGTTTGCGAAGCAGTGACTTAGCTTTAGACATGGTTATTCCTTGTCAGTCCTTAAAAACTCAAGATTCCCTGGCAGCAAGGTATTCACGTACCTCTTTGCGGCTGCCCATAAATTCGATACGCCCCTTACGATTACGCAGCTGGTAGTCATACATAGGATCGTAGTAATCCACCAGCAGCGCCAGGATCCAGTCCCAGTGCATTTCGGGATCGCCCTGACGGTGCCTGACCAGCGCACGCTGCATCAGCTCAGCAGCCTCACTGTAACGTACGCCACCCAGACGTTTGCGCACCCGGTAGAGTGACTGGGTCAGATCTTCAGCAAAGGCTTCAAAACCCGCCTCTTCACCCAATACCCGCTGCCACTGCGCCAGTTTATCGAGGATGTAGTTATGAAAACTGTGCTCGACACGCTCTTCCAGTGACACTTCCATAACGATCAGCGGGCTGGTTTCCATGGCATGCTGCAAGATTGGCGGCAGTGCGCAGCGCCCTACCAGACGCCCCTCGTCTTCCAGCAGGATCGGTGCGCCGCCCTGCACTGCAGCGCTATGCCTGGTCTTGAGCAGAGCGATTGCCAGGGCGTTTTCGAAATTCAGCTGGGTCGGCTGACCGCCTGGCAGGCGTCCAAAGCTGGAACCGCGGTGATGGGCCAGCCCTTCCAGATCCACGCCAAAGGTGAAGGCGTTGACCATATCGGTCTTGTTGCAGCCGGTTTTACCCGCCAGCAGCAGTTTCGGCTGATGCTCACAGATCTGCTCGAACTCGCGCAGCAGGTACTGGCGCATCGCCTTGTAGCCGCCGCTGATGCGCGGGTAATCGGTGCCCGCTTCATGCATCCACTGCTGGCAGGTCTGGCTGCGCAGCCCGCCGCGCCAGCAGTAGAGATAGCCTTGGGGATTACGCTCGGCGAAATCGACCCAGGCGGATACACGCTCATCTTTAACCTCGCCACAGACCAGGCTATGGCCGAGTTCGATCGCCGCCTGCTGACCATGATGCTTGTAACAGGTGCCGACCTGGGCGCGCTCATCGTTGGTCATCAGCGGCAGACTGACGCTGGTCGGGAAGGCACCCTTCTCGAACTCTACCGGCGCACGGGTATCGATCAGCGGGATATCGTTGAGGAAGATCTCAAGGAACTCTCCGGTGTCCGGGCGATGGCTCACACGCATACCTCTTTATCGACAATCGCGCCTTCGACAAAGACGCGCTGGGCACCTGAGGCGGGCCGTAACTCGCCGATGCAGGTGTTATATACCCCCTGCTCCGCCAGCAGCGCTTCCAGCGCCTCGGTGTTGGCAGGATCGACGGCGATCAGCAGGCCACCGCTAGTCTGCGGATCACACAACAGATGCCGCGCAGCCTCAGCCATATCGGCAAGTTTATGGCCGTAGCTGTCCAGGTTACGTAGCGTGCCGCCCGGGATGCAGCCCTGGGCCAGGTAATCCAGCGCTTCGGGAATCACCGGCACCGCTTGCGCATCGATACGCGCATCAACACCGCTGCCCTCGCACACCTCAACCAGGTGGCCCATCAGACCAAAGCCGGTGACATCGGTGATAGCGTTGACGCCTTCCAGGCGGGAAACCTCGGCGCCGATACGGTTCATCTGACACATGATATCCCGCGCCAGGAAGGCGTGTTCATCGCGAAGCTTCTTCTGCTTCTGCGCTGTGGTCAGGATACCGATCCCCAGCGGCTTGGTGAGATAGAGCTTATCGCCGGGCTTGGCGGAGTCATTCTGCTTAAGATGCTCACGGGTGGTAAGTCCGGTGACCGCAAGACCGAAGATCGGCTCCGGCGCATCAATGCTGTGCCCGCCCGCCAGCGGGATTCCCGCATCGGCACAGGCCTGACGGCCACCGTCGACCACCTGCTGCGCCACTTCAGGTCCCAGCTTATCAATCGGCCAGCCAAGAATCGCAATCGCCATCAGCGGTCTGCCGCCCATGGCGTAGATATCGCTGATAGCATTGGTCGCCGCAATACGGCCGAAATCGAACGGATCGTCGACGATCGGCATAAAGAAGTCCGTCGTACTCAACACCACCTGACCATCCCCCAGATCGTAGGCCGCCGCGTCGTCCTTGCTGGAGTTGCCTACCAGCAGGTTGGGCGAATCCGGCAGCGATAGCTGAGACTCAAGAATACGGTCCAGAACCTTGGGAGAGATCTTGCAGCCGCAGCCAGCACCGTGGCTGTATTCAGTGAGGCGGACGGGTGTGTCAGACATGCTTGGACTCCGGGATAAATCGGGAGGTGAATAATACGAACTAGCGCCGCATTTGTCAGTGTAAACCCATGAGGTAAAGAGGTTAAACGTCGATAACTCTCAATCTAACTCTCAATCCGATCGCTTTAACTGTTACGTAAAGGCAGGGGTGTAAACAAAGAGTTCTGTTTCTGCGCAGAACCCGGCGCTGTTTATAGCGACTAAACTGAACCCGATTGTTCAACTCTACCCGCTGAAGGAGAACACCTTGGCTATCAAAATCGTCACCATCTGCGGCAGCGTACGCCCCGGCAACTACACCGCCAAAGCCCTGGCCGTTGCGCTGGATGAACTGAAGAAATATCCGGAGGTCGAGGTAAGCGCGATCCACCTCGAAGAGCTCGACCTGCCGTTGCCCGGCATGGAAGCGCGCAAACCGGAAGCGATCGAAGAGTTTCAGGCCACCGTCAAAGGCGCCACCGGTGTTATTCTCGCCTCACCCGAATACCACGGCGGCATCAGCAGCCCAATGAAGCTGGCCATCGACAACCTGGGCTTTCCCAGCGTTTTGGCCGACAAACCGGTCTCGATCCTCGGCGTCGCCGCCGGCGTGATCGGCGCGATCAAGTCCACCGAACAGCTGCGCGGCATCTGCTCCCACGTGGGCGCCCTGCCACTGCCGATGGTGGTATCGGTCGCCAAGGTACAGCAGGTGTTCGATGAGGACGGCAACTGCCTGGATGAGAACATGGAAAACCTGATCCGCAGCTCCGCCCGCAACCTGATCGAGTTTCTCAAGGATACGGTCTGTGCCAAGGTCAGCCTTGAAGAGATCCTGCGTGAGCAGGGAGAGGCGCACTGATCATTCAGCTCCCGTTGCAGTGAGCGCGCTGAACAGCTCTGCATAAAGAGGTTTAAGCGCGCTCCAACTGAACCCCGCTACAGACGGCGCCTCCAGTGCGCCGTTTTTCAGTGCCTCGGCCTGCCGCTCAATCAGGTCTGCCGCCAACCCTGCCTCTCGTTCTATATCGTCGCCACAGTCCGGATACAGGTATTCCTCACTGAACAGCTCCGGGTAGGCCTGGCGTGCCGGTAACGCCGGTATACAGCCCTGAGCCAGCGCCTCAAGCACCGACAGGCCCTGGAACTCATGGGTTGCTGTTGAGAGGAAGATATCGCCGCCACTGAGCCAGCTCAGATAAGCTTCACGGCTCTCGGCATAGCCGCACTGGTCAAGCCGGTGGCTGAACTCCCGGGCGATGGTATCGAACTCTTTTGGGCTGTTACGAAAACGCTCGCCGAGGATACAGAGACGGAAATCGGTACCCCTGGATTCCAGCGCACGCAAAATCGCTAGCAGCCGATCCGGCCCCTTATCGAACTCCCATCTCGCGGCCCAGACTATCCGGATCGGATCATCCTGCGCTGGGCATCCGCTCCTCTGTGGCCAGGTCTCGTTCTCTATGGCCCGTTTATCAAAGGCGCTGTCCGGCAAAGGTACAGGCACCACGCTGGAGCGAGCCTCGATCTGCTCGATCAGCCCCGGCGGTACCTGGTCCGGGAGTTTAGCAAGTAGTTTCCGAGCGCCTTCCAACAGGGTGTCGCGGTTGAACCGGGAGTTAAATACCAGCCGATCCCCACATAGAGCGTTATAGATATTCAGCAGTTGAGGTTCGACACTGCGGAATTCGCGCCCGGACTCGGGATAGGCGAACTGGTTCTCGTGGAAGTATACGAGTGTGGGTATCTGCCCCAACGATGGCACGAAGCCGCGCAGGCTGCTCAGGTCCACCATGGAGGTGGCCACCACCAGATCGTAGGGCTGGCTCAATACTTCTCGCTCTGAAAACGCCCAACTCAGGCTGTTACCGCGTATACGCCAGCTGAAATAGCGTGCCGGCAGCGCCAGCTCGGTCCATTGGTGTTCGGGGAAACAGGCCACAAGCCCCTTGCGCCAGGCGCGGTGGCTGGCGGCATCATAGGCGGATAAAACAAGAATACGCATTGATAAAGCTAAAGCCGTTGAGAGGGTTAAACACCCAAAGGTTAAACACCAAAGCTGACAAGGCTGACACGGGCGCCGATAAATTCCACCCCTTCAGCCTCAAGTGCTTCGCGCTGACGCTGGTAGGCGGGGCTATCTTTCGGGAAAGAGAGCTCGCCCCTGGCATTGAGCACCCGAAACCAGGGCAGCGTGCTGCCTGCGGGCAGGCGTTTGAGCACGGTGCCGACATAGCGCGCATGACGCGGCGCGCCCGCCAGCGCCGCCACCTGGCCGTAGGTGGCTACCTTCCCTTTCGGAATAGCGGCAACCACCTGCCAGATACGTTCATTAAGATTATCCTGCTCCATCAATTAACAAACCGCCTGCTCAGCCGCCATTACGAAAACTGCCGCCGTTAGCCAGGCAGGCCTGTTTTACGGCACTGGGCTCGGTCATGTTATGCACGTAGGTAGTCTGGCTGCCCACGGAGCTGGTCATCGAACAGCTCGGCGCATTGCGATCGCAGGATTCGATCACCCTGTTTCCACCCTGCTGGCACTGCTGCCGCATCTGCTGAAAACGGCTCGAGCTGTTGATGTTGTATTCGATACAGATGAAATTGCCCGGATCATAGCAGGCAAAGAAATTTCCGCTGCCGGAGCCACCGTCGCTGGAGCCTGAGGAGGCAGACGAGCGGCTAGCGGTTTGTGCCACAGGTTGAGCACTAGACTGGGCTGCGGATTGAGCAGCCTGTTGCTGACTTGCCTGGGGAGGCGGAGCAGTTCCCGTTTCCGCCGCATTGACCAGTTCCAGTGCGCGCACATAATGGGTCGCGCCCGTCCCCTGTTCGCTGATGTACTCGTAGAGTTTTCTCTGCGCTGCTTCGGATTGCCCGGTCTGCAGCAGCGCCTCGCCATAGAAAAACTTCAGCGAAGGATCGGACTGAACCGGCAAGGCCTCCAGTTTGGGAAAGATGTCCAGCGCCTTGGGGTAATCCTGCTGCTTCAGGTACTGCGACAGCTGCACCATGTATTTGTCGCGGCGCACGCTGGCAGGCAGCGCCTGCTCCATGGCGATCAGCTGCTGCCGGCGCGCTTCTTCCGCCTGTGCAGCGGCGACATTCTGTTCAAGCTGACGAATATGGGCTGCAAGCTCTGGAGACACAGCCTCCGCCGGAAGGTCCTTCACCAGCGCTTTGCAGAGCGCCAGTTGATTTTGGTTAAGGCACTCCTGCCTCTGTTGCTTGACTGACTCGGTCAGCGCTGTAATCAGCGGCATCGGCTGCTCAGTCTCGATCAGCTCGAACGTATCGAGGCGTCCGAGCGTCTCTTCCAGCGTCAGGCGCTTCACATCGATAACGGTGGTGTCGCCGCCAATGCTTTCATCATCGGAGAGGTCAAACGCTTTAAACTCGCCAATATCCGGCGTCATTATCTTTATAAACCGCTTCATAAAGAGATCGCGGTTCTCGTCCCAGTCTTCACCCATGCGCAACAGGTACACCTGGTTAGGTAGCAGTTCCAGCCGAACCCCCTTTTCAACCGGAATGCGGGCGATGGTTTTGCCGTCGAGCTCCAACCTGACCCGGGCAGCTCGACCATTAATCGCCACCGCTAAGCCCCCGGCGCGGGTCAGGTCGGGTACGAAATAGTAGGTAGAAACGAGATTCGGATTACTCGGTGCCAGTTTTTCAATCTGGGCCTGAGTCTGCGGCACCGACGGCGTAGACGCCATCTGCTGCGTCATATCCATATTGTTGGTCAGGCAGCCAGATAGCGCCGCGACAGAAAGTAAAACCACTCCCAGCTTTCGCATGAGCATCCCTGTATATATGAGCTGATATTAGGTCGCGCTCTCTACCGGGGGACTTCTCGCCCTGATGGCTCCCGACAGCAGTTAGTCGCAAATCACGATCATAAGTAGATTAAGGGCTCAGCGCAAAACCAGGGTGAACACGGCTTGAAAACGAAAATACGCCATCCGTTTGGTGATTCGGATGGCGTATTCAGCGGGAGTATGCGGCGTTATTTCAGGCTACGCAGCCAATCATTGGAGGGAACAAAGAACGCCGCACCAGAGACTGCGCGGGTGAACTCGAGAATACGGTCGGCACGGCCCTCTTCGTCACCCTGAACCATGCTTTTCAGCATCAGCTCAAAGTGCTCAGGCGTACGGCAGGTGCTGATAAATACCAGTCCCTTACGCGTTGAATCACCGTAAGGCATGCTGTGACGCAGGATCTCCATAGATTTGCCTTCGGCATCTTTTAGAGAGGTGCGTTTGGTATGGGCATGGGGTGACTTCTTGTCGCCGGGATACTCGACGTTCTCTTCCTTGGTACGGCCGTATGCATCCTCCTGCTCTTTAACTGGAATCTGGTTCCAGGCGTCCAGGTTATGCTCGTATACCTGCACGTGCAGATAGGTGCCGCCGGCAAACTCCGGGTCTTCGTCTCCGACCAGCGCCACCTCAAGACGATCATCGCCTTCGGGGTTTTCGGTGCCATCGACAAAGCCGGTCATATCACGCGCGTCCTTGTAACGGAAACCGTGGATCTCGCGCTCCAGCTTGGCAAGGCCGGCAAGCTTGTCGCCTATGCGGGAGGCCAGCTCAAGGCAGGCATCATAAGCTGCGGCACGCACGATAAACATAAGATCGACGGGGGTAGACGGAGCCACGCGCTGGCCGTTTTCCAACGCCGGGAACTGACGTAGCAGTTGTGGCCGCGCATGGGGGCTCACCTGATCCCAATAGGCAGAGCCGATACCCGCAACCAGGTGCAGCTCCTTGTCCGGCATCTCCGCGCGTACCTCTTCCAGCATTTGCGGCAGCTGGGCCAGCACCTGGCGGATCTTCTGCTCGTTACCCGGACTCTGGATAGCGTTGAAGCTCAGAAACAGAGCATCTCGACTGGCTTCAGCGATGACGCCCGTTTGATAATCCCGATTCATCTATGCCTTCCTTAAACAGATACTGTCGAACTGGTGATTGAGTCTCACCAGCCGTTTATCAAGTGCTAAGGAGTATAACAGCAAGAAAAGTACGGCGAACCCGAAAGGCCCGCCGAACACTGCTTAGATCAAACCAGGCTGGATCCAAGAGGGTTAGATCCCCGGAGGTTAGATCCAGAGATGCTAGATCAAAGGATGACTGCAGCGATCCAGCCAAAGATCAGCAGAGGCAGGTTGTAGTGCAGAAAAGTCGGCACCACGGTATCCCAGATATGGTTGTGCTGACCATCCACGTTGAGGCCAGCGGTCGGGCCCAGGGTGGAATCCGACGCGGGTGAACCCGCATCTCCCAGCGCACCGGCGGTCCCCACCAGCGCGACCACCGCCATCGGCGAGAAACCAAGCTGAATCGCCAGCGGCACAAAGATCACGGCAATAATCGGCACGGTGGAAAAGGAGGAACCGATGCCCATGGTGATCAGCAGACCAACAATCAACATCGCCAACGCGGCCAGCGCCCGGCTACCATCAACCAGAGCCGCTGCGGTCTTAACCAGCGAATTGATATCGCCACTATCACGCAAGACCTGGGCGAAACCGGCTGCAGCGATCATGATAAAGCCCACCATCGCCATCATCTTCATCCCTTCGACAAAGGCATCGTCGCCCTCCTCCCACTTCAGCACGCCAGAGAGGGAGAAGATCAGAAAACCGATCATGCCGCCAAAGACCATGGACTCGGTCAGCAGTTGCACGACAAATGCCGCCGCCAGCGCGATCACCGCTACGATCAACGTTTTCGCGGAATAGCCCGCGCCGGTGCTTTCGGTGCGCTCGATGCGGCTCAGATCATAGTCGCGCTTACCGCGATAGCTGATAAACACCGCCACCAGCAGCCCCAGGACCATACCGATGGCTGGGATCGCCATCGCAGACAACGGGCTGATGCCGTCGGTTTCCATGCCACTGCGCTGGATGCTGCTGAGCAGAATTTCATTCAGGTAGATCGAGCCAAAACCTACCGGCAGCAACATGTAGGGGGTCACCAGGCCGAAGGTCAGCACACAGGCGATCAGGCGGCGGTCCATCTGCAAACGCGCCATTACAAACAGCAGCGGCGGCACCAGCAGCGGAATGAAAGCGATATGGATAGGTACGATATTCTGTGAACAGATCGCCGCAATCAGCAACACCGCGGTCACGCCATAACGCACCAGCCCCAGGTGACACGGATCTTCATCCTTACCAACAGCCGCAGCAAGCTTATCCGCCAGCATATGCGGAATACCCGACTTGGAGATTGCCACCGCAAACGCCCCCAGCATGGCGTAACTCAACGCGATCTGAGCGCCGCCACCGATACCGGTGTTGAACGAGTCGATCGTCTCTTTGATGCTGTGGTCGCTGATAGAACCGGCAAGCAGAGCCGAGGTGATCAGGGAGATCACTACGTTAACCCGCATCAGGCTCAACGTGATCATCACCAGCACACTCACCAGCACAGCGTTGAGCCTCAGACTGTCTGGTATCAGCGTGGAGTAAACTAGGAAGGCGGCAATGGCCGTAAAAATAGCGACGACACTCCAGGAGACGCCAGAATTGGCGGCGTCGCCGGAAGGCAGTGGGTGATTCATGGGTAACCTCAACAATTCAGAGGGCGCGTATTCTATAGACAACGGCCGCCCACTTCACCCGCCCTGAGAGTTAACCTGGATAAGATCCCCGCTGATCGCGCCAGTCCGCCATCGTCATCCGATAGACGCGCACGGGACGTTCGTGAAATACAGCGCGGGTGTAGTGTTCGAGTCCGGCTTTCTCCGCCACTCTCACGGACGCGAGATGCTCGGGTTCGATGATAACCACCACCGACGCGACCTGTTTTTCACTGAACGCATAAGCCAGCACGCCTTCGGCTGCTTCGGTAGCGTAACCCTGATGCCAGTATCTTTGCGCCAGCCGATAGCCGAGGCTTATCTCCTCGATACCGGCCACCTCTTCAGGCCCTATGCCACAGAAGCCGATCAGATCACCCGAGTGCTTATCCACCAGCCCCCAGGGCCCCAGTCCGTTAGTTGCGTAGCACTGCAGACACCAATCGATAAACTGTCGAGTGGCCGCTTCATCACAGACACCGCGAACCGAATACTGCATCACTTCGGGGTCACCCAGCATCTCGGTAAGGACTGGACAATCGTGCTGCGTCAGCGGCCTGACGCTCAGTCTTGCTGTTGCAAATAGTTCCACCTAACCATCCTTATTAACTTTACCGAATAAATGTCCCTAATAAATATCCCTATTAAATAGTCCTGTTAAATATCCAGAAAACCACCAGCGCCAGACCCGTATTTGAGCTCTGGCAAGGATGATAGAGTATGCGCGATTCGAGTGCATACAGACCGAAAAAAAAGCGGCGCCCTTTCGGAACGCCGCTTTACTCTCCTTACACAACACTAAGCCGTATAGAGTGTTGTTTTTCGCTTGCTGTTAATCCTTGGGGATCAACAGCTGAACACCCACTGCGGTGTTCGAAATCGGCGATACGTAGTTACGCATGCGCTCTTCGACTTCGCCTTCGATACAGCCGCGCATCGCCAGCCACATGGCGATCTCGACCATCTGGGCGCCGCCCTTTTCGACCAGCTCGACGTTGCTGTACTGGCAGATCGCTTCCGGATCGGAGACGATCTTGTCCATGCACCAGTTATCGAACTCTGCATTCAGGATACCGGCACGCGGGCCATCCAGCTGATGTGACAGACCGCCGGTACCCAACAGCACAACCTTGGAGTCCTTATCCCAGCAGCGGATCGCATCACCTATCGCCTTGCCAAACGCCAGGCTGCGTGAAGGTTTCGGCATCGGGTGACGTTCGCAGTTGATGGAAATCGGGATGACCTTGATGCCCTTGTAGGTGAAGTTCGGCCACAACAGAGTGAGCGGCACGGTAGCACCGTGGTCAACCTTGATATCCTGGCAAACAGTCGGATCAAAATCGTTTTCGATCAGGTGGTTGACGATGTGCCAGCTCAGTTCGGTTTCACCGGTTACCGGCGGAATCGGCTTGATACCCCAGCCTTCATCGGCGTTTTCATATTCCGGCGCGCAACCAATCGCGAAGGTCGGCTTCTTGTCGAGGAACATCTCCAGACCGTGGTCGTTGTAAAACAGCACGGCAATATCCGGCTTTTCTTCTTCCAGCCACTCGCGAATAGGCGGGTAGATGGCGAACAGGTCGCGGTAATACGGCTCGTTTTCGAGCCCTTTATCCATGGCAACGCCGATGGCCGGGATGTGTGCAGTGGTGATACCACCGATAATTTTAGCCATTGTTCTTCCCCCTGCCCTGGCTGTCGAGATACGCCTGGAACTCTTCTGTTGTGCGACCGGACATCATTCCGCCGATCACCTGCATGTTCCAGCCGAAGATGCCTGCGAACTTGGCCAGGTAGTAGATGCTGCCACCGAGTTCGAGCATGCGGTTGATATCCTGGTCACGGACCGCCTGCTTCTGCTCTTCGCTCAACTTGTATTTTGTCATGTAGGCTTCCGGATCATCACGGAACGCCTGACGGTTCTCCTCATGGTTGAAGGAGTAACACATCTTGTTGAAGTAGAAGCCTTTGGTGGCCATTTCGCCATCGAAGTGCACGGTGCCTTCGATGTCCTTCATCTTATAGTTAGTCATTGTCGAACCCTCGTGTCGTCACGGGTGCATCGGCAAAACGCGCCGACAACCGAAAGCGATGTTGGGGTGCTTCGGTTGTCGGCGCGGTTACGCCCGGATGCGCGATGGCCTTAAGACCAGTAGAGCTTCATCGGGTTATCGATCAGCAGTTTCTGCTGCAGCTCTTCGGTAACGGCGATCTGCGGAATAACATCCACCAGTTTGCCGTCATCCGGTGTGTGGGATTTCATGTTCGGGTGCGGCCAGTCGGTACCCCAGAGGCAGCGGTCCGGGAACTGCTCGACCAGGGTCTTCATGAACGGCACCACGTCACTGTAATCCGGCGGAGTCTGAGTCAGACGCTCAGGGCAGGTGGTTTTCACCCATACCTTGTCGTTGCTCTTCATGAAGTCGACAAAACGCTGGAAGTCCGGGTGATCGACACCCTTGGTCACGTCTGGACGGCCCATGTGGTCAACCACGATAGTGGTGTCGAGCTCGTTCAGGAACGGGATCAGATCTTCCAGGTCCGGCGCTTCGAAGTAGACAACGATGTGCCAGCCCAGCGGCTTGATCTTCTCGGCGATCGACAGGAACACCTCTTTCGGGGTGGTGTCGACCAGGCGCTTGACGAAGTTGAAACGCACGGCGCGAACGCCGGCCTTATCCATCGCTTCCAGCTCTTCCACGGTGATCGCCGGATCAACCACGGCCACGCCGCGCGCCAGTTCACCGGCGGTTTCCAGGGCATCAACCAGCGCCGCGTTATCGGTGCCGTGGCAGGAAGCCTGCACGATCACATTGCGGGAGAAGCCCAGGTAGTCACGCAGGCCGAACAGCTGCTCTTTGGATGCGTCACAGGGGGTGTACTTACGCTTCGGGTGGTACGGAAACTTGTCCGCCGGGCCGAAGACGTGGCAGTGAGCATCAACCGCACCGGCAGGCGCCTTGAACTCAGGCTTGCTCGGATTGGCGTGGAACGGGAGGTAATCAGGATCCATCATCTTGCAGCACCTGCTATCAATTCTGTTGTGTAAAGACTTCGCCATCGAACAGCTTGCGCGCTGTTCTCAGGATAGCCGCTTGCGCGACCTCCCCGGCGTCGTCCATATCGAGTATCACGGTCATTTCGCCGATCGGGTGTTCCACGGACAACGTCTTGCGGTGGCCTTCGGGAATCACGGCGATATCCGCTGCCGGGGCACCTTTGAGCACGGCGGCCGTCGCCACGCTGACCGCGCCGAGCACACCGATAGAGGCATGGCAGCGATGCGGAATAAAGGTACGGGTAGACAGGGCGCCGCCCTCGGTTGCCTTGCTGACCATGGTCATCTTCGGCACCGACTTCTCTTTGACGTCACCCAGGTTCATCAGCGGACCCGCCTGCAGACGAATCGACTCAAGTTTGGCACGCAGCTCTTCGTTCGCTTCCAGCGCTTCACGGCTTTCAGTGCCAGTAATACCCATATCTTCGGCGCGCATCACGACTACCGGCATGCCGTTGTCGATCATCGTCACCTCAACGCCGTCGATCACATCGACCGCATTACCGGTGGGCAGCAGCGCTCCGCAGCTTGAGCCTGCGGTATCTTCGAAGGTGATAGGCACCGGCGCCGATGAGCCAGGTACGCCATCAATTTTGGCGTCGCCTTCGTAGCTCACCTTGCCGCCGGGCGTGCTGACTCGCGCGGTGGCAATCTGGCCGGTGTTTTCCATGAAGATGCGCACTTCGGTCTCACCATCCTGAGCCTCAACCAACCCACGCTCGATAGCGAAGGGGCCGACACCGGCGAGGATGTTGCCGCAGTTCTGCGCATCGGTAACGATCGGCTGATCGACGAACACCTGCAGGAACAGGTAGCTCACATCGGCGTCGTCACGCTCGGAGGGTTTGACTACCGCGACCTTGGAGGTCAGCGGATCGGCACCGCCGAGGCCATCGATCTGGCGCGGGTCGGGCGAACCCATGACCCGCAGCAGGAAGGCGTCGCGCTCGGCCGTATCGGTCGGCATGTCGGATGCCAGGAAGTACCCCCCTTTAGAGGTACCGCCACGCATCCACATGCAGCGTACGCCATCAGACATACTTCAGGCCCTTCTCTTTCAGGCGCGGGCGCATGTCGTAGATATCCAGGCCCAGTTCGCCGTTGGCCAGACGCACGCGCTTGGCTTCTTCGAGTTCCATGCGCTTGCGTGCTTTTTCGAGCACTTCAGCTGCGTGTTCGCGGCGTACGACAACAACACCATCATCGTCAGCGACAACAACGTCACCGGCGTTGACCAGCTCGTCGGCGCAGACCAGCGGTACGTTCACGGAACCCACGGTTTCCTTGATGGTACCTTCAGCGAAGACCGCCTTGGACCATACCGGGAAGTTCATCTGGCGCAGGTCCTTGGTGTCACGCACGCCGCCATCGATCACCAGGCCGACAACGCCACGTGCCTGGGCGGAGGTCGCCAGCAGGTCACCAAAGAAACCGTGCACTGACGGAGAGGTCGGTGCGAATACCAGCATGTCCCCTTTCTGGCACTGCTCGATCGCCACGTGCATCATCCAGTTGTCGCCGGCAGCGCCGGAGATGGTGATGGCAGAACCGGCAACCGCCACGTCCTGCTGGATCGGACGCATGTAGTGCGCCAGCAGACCAACACGGCCCTGGGCTTCATGGATGGTGGCAACGCCACACTCGGCCAGGCCATCGATCACTGCCTGATCCGCACGTTCAATCTTCTGAACTACAACTGTCTCTTTCATGGGAACTCCTAGATTCGATACCGGGATCAGACTTTCAGACGGCTGAAGACACGACGAGTGTTGTGCTCGAAGATGTCCGCCTTCTGCTCAGCGCTCAGGACGGTGTTGCCATCGATGTAGCGCTTGGTGTCATCAAAGTAGTGACCGGTTTCCGGATCGATACCGCGTACAGCGCCGATCATTTCGGAGGCGAACAGGATGTTCTTGGTCGGGATGATATCGAGCAGCAGATCGATACCGCGCTGGTGGTAAACACAGGTGTCGAAGTAAACATTATTCAGTACGCGCTCAGCCAGATCGAAGCCCTGATCCTGAGCCAGACCACGGAAACGACCCCAGTGGTAAGGAACAGCGCCACCGCCGTGCGGGATGATGATCTTCAGTTCCGGGAAGTCCTTGAATACGTCGGACATCATCAGCTGCTGGAAGCCGGTGGTATCAGCACCCAGGTAGTGAGAACCGGTGGTGTGGAAGCAGTCATTGCAGGAAGCGCTGACGTGAACCATAGCCGGGATATCGTACTCGACCATTTTTTCGTAGATCGGGTAGAAGGAACGATCAGCCAGGGAAGAACCGTTCCAGTGACCGCCACTCGGGTCCGGGTTCAGGTTGATGCCGATGAAGCCCATCTGCTCGACGGTACGGATGATTTCCGGAACAGATTTGGCCGGATCAACGCCCGGAGACTGCGGCAACTGAGCTACAGGTACGAAGTTGTTCGGGAACAGGTCGCAAACGCGACGGATCAGGTCATTCTGGTGCTCGGTCCAGAACTGGCTGGTGTGCTCGTTACCGACGTGGTGGCCCATCCAGCTGGCACGGGGAGAGAAGATAGTCAGATCGGTACCGCGCTCCTGCTGCAGCTTGAGCTGGTTGTTCACGATCGATTCGCGGATCTCGTCATCGCTGATAACGATGCTTCCCTTCTCGCCGACGAAAGAGGGGTCTTTGGCAACCGCTTCCTTCTGTTTCTCGCGATACTCACCCACCTGTGGCGGTGTTGTTGTGTAGTGGCCATGGCAGTCGATTATCATGTCAAAACTCTCTTGTTCTGCTCACGCGCAAATCACGCGGAAAGTTTGTTTTCGCAGTTATCGACGCCAACCCACCCTGCTAAAAACCGCTCTAGAGCAGCTGTCAGAGCGACAAAACGCCCGGCGCCGACATTACACATGCGACCAGTATTGATGCCCGAGATACAAACTGGCTATTTCATTTTGGCCGAATAGCTATTAGATTTTGATATAGCACTAACAAAAACAGGTATTCTGGAAGCTGTTATGGACCTGACTATCCCCAACCTCAGACACCTTCGCGTGTTTCTCGAAGTCGCCGCCTGCAAGAGCATCAGCCAGGCAGCACCGAGGGTCTTTCTATCTCAGCCCGCAATCACCCAGGCTATCGCCAAACTGGAACAGCTGCTGCAGGCAGAGCTGTTCGAGCGCCACTCCGACGGCATGTACCCCACCGCCGCCGGCAGCGTCTGGCATAACCGTATCCGTCGCTGTCTCGACTATATCGAACAGGGCGCCATGGAAGCGCTGAAGAACCGTTCCAGCCGCAGCCATAGCGCTCAGACCAGCCTGCTGCCGATGCTGACGACCACCCAGCTAAAAGCGCTGGTTGCCGTCAGCGAGGCTGAGAACTTCAGTATAGCCAGTCGCAATCTGGGCGTGTCCCAATCATCGCTGCACCGCGCCGCCCGCGAGCTGGAGCAGCTGCTTGAGGTGCCGCTATTCGAGAAAACCAGCACCGGCATCAACACCACCAAGGCGGCCAAGGCGCTGGCAAGGGCCACCAAACTGGGGTTCTCGGAGATCAATCAGGGCTACTACGAGATCAGCGCCCTGCAGTCGCGAGAGGTCGGCAAGATCGTGCTCGGCAGTATGCCGCTGGCACGTACCTCCATCCTGCCAACGGTGATAACCGACTTCGCCAAGGAGCACCCGCACGTCGGCATCAATATAGTCGATGCCCCCTATACCGACCTGCTCAACCACCTGCGTCATGGCGACCTGGACTTCCTGATCGGAGCCCTGCGTTTTCCGCCGCCCACCGACGACATTATCCAGGAGGAACTGATCGCTCCACCGCTGGCGGTAGTGGGCCGACGTGGCCATCCACTGGAGTATGCGCGCACGCTGGACCTGGAAACCCTGGCCACCTATCCCTGGGTTGTTCCCCGCGCCGGCGCACCCACTCGCGTTTTCTTTGATACGTTGTTTACCGACCACGGAATTCCGACGCCCAAGGGTTTGGTGGAGACCAGTTCGCAAATACTTATCCGCGAACTGCTGCTTGGCAGCGATCGACTGACCCTCATCTCCAGCCATCAGATCGAACATGAACGCGCCCTCGGACTGCTCCGCGTGATCCCCTTTGCGCTGAGCCATACGCGCCGCCCCATCGGCATTACCATGCGCCGTAACTGGCAGGCCACCCCCACCCAGAAAGCCTTCCTCGACATGTTGCGCAATGCTGCACAGCAATATGACGACCTATAAGGGTTGCGCATCCCAAATTGCTTTTTTTGAATACCATTTATACTTATTCAATTATCCAATATCCCTGCGACGGTGCTACATTGAATTCACCAAAGCGAATAGGTCTGTACTCTGGGCTAAGCTATTAACGCAGAAAAATCAGCCAGATTATCAGGCTGAAGCCCGTAAGACCTTGAATTGCAGGGTGTCTGGAGAAAGCAACTCCGCCATCCCCTATAAGTATTAGAGAATGAACCCGCTTAGGAGATAATCAGATGAGACTTTGTGTCGCAGGCGCTTCCGGCGCGTTCGGTATGAAACACATGGATGCCATCGCCGCTATCGAAGGCGCTGAAGTGACTTCAGTTGTTGGCACCAAAGAAGACGTGATCCGTGCATTCGCTGAAGAGCGCGGCGTTGGCCACTACTGCACAGACCTGGCTGAAGCCCTGGCCCGCGACGACGTCGACGGCGTTATCCTGGCGACTCCGACCCAGATGCACGCCTCCCAGGCGATCCAGTGCCTGGAAGCCGGCAAGCACGTCATGGTTGAGATCCCGATGGCGGACAACATCGAAGACGCTCGCAAGCTGGTTGAAGTGCAGCAGCGCACCGGTCTGGTTGCGATGGCTGGCCACACCCGCCGCTTCAACCCGAGCCACCAGTGGATCCACAACAAGATCATGGCTGGCGAGCTGAAAGTTCAGCAGATGGACGTTCAGACCTACTTCTTCCGCCGTACCAACACCAACGCCAAGGGTCAGGCCCGCTCCTGGACCGACCACCTGCTGTGGCACCACGCTTGCCACACCGTTGACCTGTTCCAGTACCAGACCGGTGAAACCGCTGAGAAAGTCCAGGCTCTGGAAGGCCCGCATCACCCGGACCTGGGTATCGCCATGGATATGAGCATCGGCATGAAAGTACCGGGCGGCGCGATCTGCACCCTGTCCCTGTCCTTCAACAACGATGGTCCTTTCGGCACCTTCTTCCGTTACATCTGTGACAAGGGCACCTACATCGCCCGTTACGATGACCTGGTAGACGGTAACGAAAACCCGGTTGATCTGACTGGCGTTGCAGTTTCCAACAACGGTATCGAGCTGCAGGACCGCGAATTTATCGCGGCGGTAACCGAAGGCCGTGAACCGAATTCCAGCGTAGCTCAGTGCCTGCCAGCAATGGAAACACTGAACCGCCTGGAACAGTGCCTGGCCGAAGGCTAAGCACGTTCTTTGACCGGCTCCTCCCCCCGGGGCCGGTTAATTCCCGTTACACCCTGCAGCAAATGAGGTCCGCACTGATGACTACGACTCTGGATCAGAAGTTCTCCAACCCCGGCATCGGCCTGGGCTGCATGAACCTCTCCCACGCCTACGGCACGCCGGTGGCGGAAGACGAAGCGATCAATGCGCTGCATGCCGCGTTCGATATGGGCTACCGCCATTTCGATACCGCCACCCTGTACGGCGGCGGCAAGAACGAAACCCTGGTGGGCAAGGCACTGAAACAGAAGCGCCAGTCATTTTTCCTGGCCAGCAAGTGCGGCATGGAAATCAGCCAGGAAACCGGCAAGAAAGAGATCAACGGACGCCCGGAAACCATCAAGCGCCAGTGTGAAGCCAGTCTGCGTCGTCTGCAGACTGAAACCATCGACCTCTACTACCTTCACCGCCTCGACCCCAATGTGGCCATTGAAGAGAGCGTAGGCGCACTGTCCGATCTGGTACGCGAAGGCAAGATCGGCGCTATCGGCCTGTCCGAAGTGTCCGCCGCTACACTCGCACGCGCGCAGCAGGAACACCCCATCGCCGCGCTGCAAACCGAATACTCACTCTGGTCCCGCAACCCTGAGATTGCGGTACTTGAGCACTGCCGTAAGACCGGCACCGCATTTGTCGCTTTCAGCCCGCTGGCACGCGGCTTTTTGACCAACACCCTGCGTGACGTCAGCACGCTGGAAGCCAAGGATATCCGCAACAACATGCCGCGTTTCAATGCGGACAACTATGCGGAAAACCTGAAATTGCTCGACGAATACACCCAGATCGCCGAAGCCACAGGCTGCACCCCGGCCCAGCTGGCACTGGCCTGGGTTCAGGCACAGGGCGATTTCATCGTACCGATTCCCGGCACCCGCTTCGCTTCCCACATGGAAGAGAACCTGGCCGCCGACGAGGTTTCGCTGGACCCCAGAACGCTGGAGCGTCTTAACGCGCTGATCAACCAGAGCACCGTTCACGGCCCGCGTTACAGCGAAGCCCAGCAGAAAGAGATCGATACGGAACAGTTTTAATGAAAAGCCAAAGGGTCTGTAACCAGGCCCTCGCTGTACCCCAACAACATCCTAACTAAACGATAACAACCATAATAATAACAATAACTTGGAAAGGCATAACAAGACACGAGGCGAAACCTATGAAAACAATTATGAAGACGGCCGCGCTCTCCGCTGCAATTGCAGCCTCCAGCTTTGGAACCACCCAGGCGATGGCTGCCGATTACACTCTGCGTTTTGCACACTTTTTCCCGGCCGTTGCTGATGTCAGCAAGGACGTGTTCCAGGAGTGGGCGAAAACCGTAGAAGAAGAGTCCAATGGCCGTATCGCCGTAGAGATGTATCCTTCCTCCACCCTGGCCAAGCCGCCGGCGCTGTATGACTCCACTGTCAACGGCATCGCTGACATGGCTGCAACCGTGCAGGGCTACACCGCCAACCGTTTCCCGCTGACCCAGATCGTCGAACTGCCGGGTGTTGTTAAAACCGCAGAGCAAGGCTCATGCGTCATCCAGAGCCTGTTCGACGAAGGCCTGATCGCCGACGAATACAAGGACACCAAGCCGCTGTTCCTGTTCACCCACGGCCAGGGCCACTTCCACCTCAAGGACACCGTGGTTGAGAAGCCGTCTGACCTGGCCGGCAAGCGCATCCGCCGCCCGACCTCCGTGGTCGCTAACCTGCTTGAAGAACTGGAAGCTCAGCCGGTCGGCATGCCTGCGCCCGAGTCTTACCAGTCCATGCAGCGCGGTGTTATCGATGGCGTCGCCCTGCCCTGGGAAGGCATGAAGTCCTTCCGCCTGAACGAACTGGCCAACACCCACACCGAAATCGGTGGTCTGTACAGCCTTTCCTTCGTGGTGACCATGAACACCCGTGTCTACAACTCTATGCCGGATGACCTGAAAAAGGTGATCGACGACAACTCCGGCATGAAGTGGGCAGAGAAGACCGGCCTGGTATTCGACGCACTGGACGAAGCTGGACGTAAAGACGCCGTAGACGCAGGTCACACCATCGTCACCATCGAAGGCGGCGGTGAGAACCCGGACTGGAAACCGGTGCTTGATGCAGCGACCGAGTCCTACCTGAGTGAGCTGGAAGAAAAGGGACTGCCCGCTCGTGACGTGTACGCACGGACCATGGAACTGGCAACTAGCTGCCAGTAACACGAACGGAGTAACCCATGAAACAGATTACGCGCCTGGTCGACGCTGTTGCATTCTGGATGCAACAGCTTAGCGGAGTGCTAATCGTTGCGATGATGGTGACGGTCCTTCTGGACGTCACCACACGCTTCGTCTTCAAAGTGACCGACGGTGGTATCGATCTCACCTTTATCGGCGGTATCGAGATCATCAAGTACGGCCTGCTGTTTACCATTCTGTTCGCGCTGCCTTACTGCGTGGACCGCTCCCAGGTGGTTGTCGACCTGTTCACCGAGCGTCTGAGTGACCGTAAAAAGTCGTTCCTTGAGGGGATCTACTTTCTCGGCTACACCCTGCTCGGCGCCGGTATGACAATCCGCTTCTATGAAGCTGTGCACGGGGCGGTCATGAGTGGTACCACCACCCAGGACCTGCTGATCCCGATGAATTACATCTACGCACTTACGATGTTTGCTACTGGCATGCTGGCGATTCGCGCCCTGCTGGTCGCCAAGCAACGTCTTTGTACAGCAATGGGGTTTAGCGCATGAGTTCTGCCACTATCGGTTTGATCTGCATCTGTCTGATGCTGGTCATGATGGCGCTGCGGGCACCTATTGCCTTGTCCATGGCAGCCATCGGTTTCGTCGGTTTCTCCTGGATCATCGCGTTTGATCCGGCGATGGCCATTCTTGAGAACGGCCCGTTTGAAACCCTCTCCAACTACAGCTTCAGCCCCATCCCGATGTTTATCATGATGGGTGTGTTCGCCTCACGAGCGAAGATGTCTGACCAGCTATTCTCCGGGGCCAGGGCGCTGTTCGGCGCCTGGCGCGGCGGTATTTCGCTGGCGGCGATTCTCTCCTGCGGCATCTTCTCAGCGATCTCCGGATCCTCCGTCGCGACTGCGGCGAGCATGTCTCGCGTGGCACTGCCGGAGATGAAGAAGCACGGCTATGCCGACTCCCTGGCCACCGGCACCCTGGCTGCCGGCGGTACGCTCGGCATCATGATTCCGCCGTCTATCGCACTGCTGCTGTACGCCCTGATCACCGAGCAGTCAGTGGGCGATATGTTCATCGCCGGTATGATTCCGGGTATTCTCGGCCTGGTACTTTACTGTGTAACCATCAGCGTCCTGGTCAAGTTCAAACCGGAACTGGCGACACCGGGTGAAGCGACTACCCTGCGCGAAAAGCTGATTGGTCTTAAGGGTCTGATCCCGTTCACTGCCGTGTTCGCAATCATCATCGGCGGTATCTACACCGGCCTGTTTACACCGACCGAAG
Organism: Marinobacterium lutimaris; assembly: GCF_900108065.1. Classification (GTDB taxonomy): domain Bacteria; phylum Pseudomonadota; class Gammaproteobacteria; order Pseudomonadales; family Balneatricaceae; genus Marinobacterium_D; species Marinobacterium_D lutimaris. The sequence continues at coordinate 1,775,554 of NZ_FNVQ01000001.1, forward strand.
CGGCCGCCATCGGCGCCTTCGCTACCCTGGTCGTTGCCGTCTGGCGCGGCATGAACTTCGAAGAGTTCCGCGAATCTCTGCAGGAAACCATGATCACATCGGCAATGATCTTCTTCATGATCATCGGTGCCGAGGTGTTCGGTTACTTCCTCAGCGTGTCGCGCATCTCCTTCGAGCTGGTAAGCTTCGTCGACAGCCTGAACCTGACACCGTTCATGATCCTGATCTGCGTACTGATCCTGTTCATGCTGCTTGGCTGTGTCATGGACAGTATCGCCATGCTGCTGCTGACCGTACCGGTGGTTTACCCGCTGGTTGAAGCAGCCGGTTTTGATCCGATCTGGTTCGGTATCGTTGCAGTTATCACCGTGGAACTTGGCCTGATAACGCCCCCGGTGGGGATGAACGTGTTCGTGATAAAAGCGTTCGCGCCCGATATCTCTATCGGTTCGATCTACAAGGGTGTTATGCCCTTCGTAATCTCCGATATCGTGCGCCTGGCGCTGATCATCGCCTTCCCGGCACTGGCGCTCGGTCTGCTATAACGTAGATCAGACCCAGCTGACCCAAGGCCGGGAGGCCTCCCCTCCTCCCGGCCTTCTTATCTGGAGAGGCATATGAAAGCAGAGTCTCTCGGCAAAGCCGTATCCGGCAGCATCTCCAACTTCGCGCTCTACAGCGAAGCCCAGTCTGCGGACGATCCGGAATTTATCCATATCGAGGATATTCCCAGCCGCGCCCGCCTGTTTGACTGGACCATCAATATTCACACCCATCCGCGCATGTACCAGCTGGTCTATGTTCGTACCGGCCAGGTTCGCATCCATATCGACGGCGAAGAGCGTAAAGAACCGGCCCCCTGCATCATCACCATTCCGCCCTCAGTGGTGCATGGCTTTGAGTTTGGCCGTGAAACCACCAACGGCGCCGTCATTACCGTCTCGCAACTGGTGATCATGGATGAGCAGTTCCAGCGCGATTTCCCGTTTGTCGAAGAGATGCTGCGCACACCGCAGATCGTGCCTCTAGGCCAGCACCCCGGTGATACCGAGTTTATCGGCCAACTGATCACACAGATGGAAGAGGAGTACCACGAGCGCCGTACCGGCAAAAAGCAGATGTTCGAATGGCTGCTCTACTCACTGATGCTCAAGGTTGGACGCCGCATCCAGGCCAGCCGCCGTGCCCGCGACGAAGGCCACTACGAGCGCCTGTACAGACTGCTGACCCAGCTCGTCGAGCACCACTACCGCGAGCACAAACCGGCCACCTTCTACTCCGAGGAACTGCATACCACCACCACCTCGCTAAACCGGGCCTGTACCGCCGTGGCCGGCAAATGCCTCACCGAACTGCTGCACGACCGCCTGACCCTGGAGGCACAACGGATGCTGATCTACTCCTCAGTGCCGGTCTCATTGATCGCCTATGACCTGGGCTTCAACGATCCGGCGTATTTCTCCCGCTTCTTCAAGCGACGCACAGGCATGGCGCCGATAACCTTCAGAGAGATGCGGGACAGAGACGAATAACCGACAGCAGCGCCAGATAGCGTTTTTCACTGAGTTCGTTATGATAGCGGCACACTCGCCGGTATCGATTTAACACCATGAAAAACATACGCTTTTATCTTTTCCTGATGGCAATGCCACTCATTACCACCGCTGCGATTTACTGGCTGAGCCAAACCACCAGGGTCGATAACGGCGCCACATTCCTGCTCACTTCTCTGCCCTATTTCTTCTTTATCTACTTTTACGGCCTGTTCGACTGGAGCCCGTTCGCCTGGGCCGAGCGTATCCGAGAGAAGCACGGAAAATCCGCCTGCGAATTTTTCAAAAAGGCCGGCTTCGCCTCCATAGGCGTCAGCGCATTTCTCTACCTGGGGTCCGATCAGATATTCCAGAGCCTGGGCTTCACCCGTGTCGATGTAGACCGCACCAGCCACACCCAGACGCCCTACTACTATCAGCGCGACCCATCGGAAAAGGCCAAAGCTGAACAAGAGGAAAAAGAGCGCAAAATGTGGGAAGAACTCAATGCAGCGCTGGAGAAGCGCTTTGCCGAAGAGGATGCCGAACAGGCAAAAGAATCCGGCCTCTCTGAAGAACAGTAGGCATCCACTTTACTGCCAGCCTAACTAGAAGCGTTTTGGAAAGTTGTGAAGGCACAAACAAAAACAGCGGGTCGCTTTCGCTAACCCGCTGTCTTTGTAAAGAATTTGGTAGGACTAAGCAGACTCGAACTGCTGACCCCCACCATGTCAAGACCGTGGAATATCAGCACTAAGCTATTGATAGCATTGAAGAATAACGCTTATTCACGGGTGTAAAAATGCGCCATTTCCGCTCGTTATAGATCAAATACTTAGCTGCGCCAGCAATACTGTATATTGCTAACGAATCTTCCGGTCGAGCACCTCATTACGAGTGAGGCGCTCGATTCGCCATTCCGCTTTGCTGATCAGCGACTTGCGGAAGCGATGCGTCCTAAATCTTTTCTGATGGTTGGCTGCAAGCGCCTGATATGGCTAGATAGCAGGTGGCCTTTTAGGACACTATTTTATTAATTATCGAGGCAGGTCATGCGCCCACCTATATATTCAGCAACACCAACGACATGGGTCGATGCCCAAATGGCGATTCATCCGTCAGATGCCGTGAACAGTGCCCTCTTTCTTGGCGCGATGCTCAAGATAGCTGCCGACTGGCCAGACAAGTCGGTAGTGGAGAATCTGATGATGAATCAACTCAATCTGTACTTCGTCGCCAATACTATGGATCTTGGCGGAATCCCTGTAGAAAACGACCTGGTTGAGGCTATGCTCAGCGCCATCTCATGAGCAAATGCCCACACCTAGATGAACCACGATTCATAGCCCTGGTCGATAAAATGGTCGAGCGGTACGAACAGAAGCGTGCTGCGGGTGAGGATCGGATCGAAATGAGACTTCAGGCAGGCGCCGGCGAGGCTTACAGCAGCTGGCCGGCGATGTATCTGGAGGAGATTTTAACGGCGAAGGGATATCGGGTGAATGTCCGGAGCTGGACCGGCGCTGGGTTTACTTCTGAGATTGAGGTCGAGACGGAGTAGGTGCCCTACTCTTGAGGATCGATCGGCAGGTAGTTTGCAAACTCAATGGCGTTGATCTGGTCGATCGCGTCCACAGCCGCCAGATCTACATCGGCCAGGGCGCGCATGGCGGCCTGTTTGGCGGCAAAACGGATGCGGTATTCAGCCCCCACGGCAGCCGCCACCGCTTTGCCTTCGGCCAGGGTTAGGGTGTGCGGGTCGTTGTTGATATCGAACAGGGTCACTGTTGTTGCGCCGTCGAACTCCTGCAGCTGGACCTCGCCATTGATCGCCATGGCGGAGTCAAAACCTCCATTCCAGATAGTACCATCAGCCAGCGTGACCGGTTCGCGGTAGCTGATTTCAGCATCATATCGAACAGTTGATTGCTGACGAGATAGAACCCGCTCAGGCGTCAGTGCAACAGGATCTGGAGCAACTTGAGTCCACGGTCCGTCAGGCCAGTTTTCAGGATGCGCCTTCGGTATTGATGCACCAAGGTGTTTTGTAATTTCTCTGTGTGTACCGGCAAACGTGCCGTTTGTGTATTTCATTCAATGTTCTCGTTATTCATTTGGGAAAGTAGATGTTGGCAACGTAAAGGAATCCGTATAACGAGCAACGCCAATAGTCAGCCTGAAATCGTCTACCCAGCCTGAATAAAAACTAGTAGGGCCACTCGTTGGCGTATCTATTGATCCTATAGAAAATTGAGCCGATACGTCATTTAGTGTGGAGTTTGCCCCTCCTTGAACCCCGTCTAATGTGCCATTAATAAAGCAACGGAGTACTCCAGACTCTCGTGTAACAGCGACATGTTGAAAAGCTGTTGTTGACAGCGTACCTGATGAGGATACTGTATAGATGGTAGTAGTACCTCCGCGCAAAACAGCCTCAAGCTGTCCTACTGTATTTATGCGCAGCTGTAACGCAATTGCCGAAGATGAAGAGTCACTCTGTCTTGAAGCTATTACCCTATATGTTCCGATCACGGCACTGGGCTTAATCCAGCACTCAATAGTAAAATCACTAGTGCCGATATTATAAGCACTTGATGCGCTACTAAGGACATTAGAAGCTCCATCGAAGTACCCAGAAGCTCCTCCGAATTTACTTTCATCGGTGTCTATCTGCGCGGAGCCAATCGCCACCCACGATCCGCCGATTTCATCGGCGAACATAGTGCTTGTATTAGCCCCATCCATATGAAGAAGCGCAGCAACGTTCGCAAAGTATGGATCCCCGCTACCATCACCGCCACCGCCAGCTAAACCTGCCGCTGCCCGTGCCATGTTATGAAACATTAACTCCAGCCCCCGCAGTCGAACCCAACGACCTCGTCGCCGTCGTGTGTGAACTCCAGATAGTGCGTCGCCTTCAGCTCAGGGGTGGTGCCGTTTGACCAGTGCCCAAGCCCCGTGTAACCCAATGCGTAGGTGTCGCCACCGATGACCTTGTACGACACAGATTGCCCAGCGCCCAAATCAGTAAGGTCCAGCGTCGTGTTCGCCGCTAGCGTTAGTTTCTGTTTCCCGCCTGTACCTCGGTCAAGAGTCGCACCTGAAGCAGCATTAATGGTCTCCGCGAACTCAGTGATAGTGCCATCGACCAGCGTTCCTCCAGATGTTGTCATTAGCCCTGACACATCGGGAATGCTGTCCAGCGTCGAAGCGGTGACAACAAGCCTCATGATGTCGCCCACTTCCCAATCAAGCGCGATCGTTCCGTCGACGCCCCGGGTGACCGTGCCATCATAGGCCCAGTCGATAAGCTCAGCTCTAGTCATCACGACTTTGCCGTTAACCGTTTCTTCACGGCACACAAGAAAACGATAAAAATCACCAGAGGCAAGCGCATCTGGTGCCGTGCCGACAGAGATGGCTGAATCTGCTGCCAGCACGGGCGCCGTTATAAGCGTCGAATAAAAATCCATTCCATACTTACGCGCCATTTACATAACCCCCTGTTGAGCCTGCCGGCAAAATTTCAGTGCGAATACCGTTCTCGTCATATTTACCACCCGCGTTAATTCCAGTCGGGTCGTAAATGATGTACCCCTTATCCGCTGTCGCGCACATCGTTCTTTCTTCACCTGAGTTGTTGCAGATGGTGATGCACTCGTTGCAGGCTTTTGCTGCGGCAGATGCATCTGTGTCGCAGGAGCTGGCGGTAATACAGCCATTCATCACGGTGTATTCGGTGAGGTCATCAGCCTCCCAAGCGTCACCGATAGTAGTGGGCGCTTCGACCACCTGGCAGTAATCCTCGGTCGATGCGCCGCACGCAATCTTTGATACATTTCGCGCCTGGTCAACCGGAGTTCCGTTTACTAACTGGTGCACGATTATTCCTACATCTCCAGCGCCTTCAGGAATTCCACTGGTAATGGTGTAGCCGTTATATGTAAAAGTATTGCTGCCAACGGTGTACGGGTACGCATCCGCCGCCGTCAGTTCGATGGTTTCATGCAGGGTCGCGGCCGGTACTGAGGGCGCATACACCAGGTTTGCGGAGAAGTAATAACCCTGTTCCCACGTCTCATCGACATACTCGTTTTTACACGTCTCGATCTGGGTAAACCCCGCCGGGCTGAAGTTAATCGCCGCACCGTTCGGATCACTGCAAAGATGCCACTCCTCATCCGCACACAGTCCGCCGCCCATGTCCGTTGGAGCATCGCCTTCGATGCTCTGGCATTCCTTTTCGAAAGGGGATTCGGTGCCGTCGAGGTCGCCTGAGCAGCAGTCCTTATACTGCTCTTCGTCGGCTGCACCACCGATCTGCAGGTACAGGCCGTCAATGCCGCCGCGGTTACGAATCAGGCGAAGTAGGCCGCGGATCTCTGGGTCGTCTTTTGCCATGCGCTGGATAGCTTTTTTGATGCGCGCGTCAGCGAGTGCCATTTAAAATCCGTTCACCAGGGTGATGTTGTTGATTTCCAGCGGGAGATCACAGGAGGTCGTAGCGATCGCCGGCATCAGTTCGTCGGTATAGTCGGGCGGTATCTCAGCGACGTTGATATCGAACGCCCTGACCTCGCTGTCTGGGTTGTATTCGGCTGTGCTGATCAGTTCGATATTGGCCTCGGGGTACCCGGGTGCCACCGGCGCTGCCCAGTTTTCAGCAGGGGCTGCCACGCCGGTATCCATGTAGCTGATCGCCATCCTGATATTCGTGCGGCGGATGCCGTCGCCGATGGTGTATTCAACCCCGGTGCACTGGCCGGTCGAGTCGACGATGCGGTTGTCGTGCCGGATGATGTTGCCGAGGTCCACGGGGATAATGCTGTGCACCGTGGCGCCGACTTCGCTCTGCCGGTGCGCCTCGATCAGCTGTTTTTTGCCGATCCGGTAGGCAGCCTCGAAAGCCCTGGCGAGATCGGTGCGGCGGTTATCGGCTGCAGACTGGTAGGCGGCCTGGCTGGCGGCGGCGTCGAATTTGCCGAGCTCTCTGTACTCATCTTCCCAGAGCGCTTGATCGTACTCGGTATCGATGGAGTAGTTGGCCTCGCTGCCGTCGATTACCTTGCCGTAGGCATCCACCGACTGAGGCGCGGTGATGATGATCTTATAAGACTCGGTCACCGGCTGAGCCACGCGGCGCACGATGCTGGACTTGAAGCCCTGGCACCAGGTATCGGCAGAGGTCATCAGGTTGTCGAAGACAAACCCACCATTGCCCGCGCGCTCCAGCGGATAGATAGAGAAGCTGACCGTCTCCCACGGGTCGAACGACTGGGCCTTGTCTATCATCAGATCGCGGCGGAATGCCTTGTAGTCGATGATGTCACGGGGGCCAAACTGGGTAGAGAATTGCCCGGTCACCAGGTTGCGCTCTTTGTAGACGTCAACCTCGCTGGAGAAGGTGCGCAGCAGTGAGTAGCGATAATCCAGGTTGATCGTAACGCGGTTGATGACGGTGCTGCGGGTCTGGAATTCCGTTGTTGGGTCTTCGTAGGCCACCTCAGCGTTTGTCAGGGTGAGGTCTACCGGCTTGCCAGCAACCCCCCAGGTGTAGAACCGAAGATTGCCGGCACGGTCGTAGCCGATGGAACCGGGCACGGTCTTCATCACTTCGGTGACGTACTCGCGGCCGGTGGCGTCTTCGACTTGGGTGGCCGGGCTGTAGATGCCTCCGGTCAGCGCCAGGATCTGGCCGCCATCTTCGTCGCCCAGCTGCTCGTCACGCAGATTGGTGCAGGTGAAATCTATGCCGCGCTTGGTGCGGTTGTGGCGGGCAGTCTCAATCCAGCCGGTGAATAGCGGGAACACCTCTGAGGCGGCATCGCGCGGATCGGCGTGCGTCGTGATGAGGATCTTTTTGCCATGGAACGCCGGGATATTGATTATCGATTCGATCTCACGAAAAACGAAAATTCGCGCCGTGGCGTTCTGATCCTCGTTATATGACGCGGAGACGTTCATCTCGGTATCGCTGGAGTAGTCGATACCGTTGATCCAGACGTAGGCGGCGGGCGGTTTCGGCGGCTGTTGGCCAGCAGTCACCACGCGCTGCTGGAATGTGATCAGATCGGCGGCGGGCTCGATCTCGCCTACCGACTGTTCGAACACGATCAGATCTTCGGCGGGCTCCACTTCACGGAACTTCACGTTCTGGTTGAACTGGATCAGGTCGGCTTCTGGGCTGATAATTCCCAGCTCGCCAGCAACAGCGCCGACGCCGATTACGCCTGAGCCGATCATGCCGCAAGCGCCACTGCTTCAGGCTTACGCAGACGCAGCTCGACCGATACGCCGGCAGACGTTACCGCATTAGTCACACGAACGTGAATCGGGATCGCATTGGATACGCCAGACAAAGGCGCTACTCCCAAGCTCAACGGCGCGCCAGCGGCAGCGCCATCCAAGCCGCCCGCCGTCAGCGCGGTTTTGATCTCCGTAGCCTCGTGGCCGCTGCCAGGGGTACTATCGACAATGGAAAGATTGACGTTGCCGCCGCCCAGCATGACCAGCTTATAAGCGCCGTTATCAGCTGGATCACGCTCGACATCGGCGAAGTAGAACACGTAATCGAGCGATCCCTCCGAGTGATCGGAGTAATGCACGGTCGACAGCACCCCGCTGAACACCTGGGTGCAGGCGGCATCGGTGTAGAGCTTAAAGGCCATTATTCGTTCTCCAATTCACCAAGCGACTCGACGGCGTTTGTGTAGGCGCTATCGACAACCTCATGCTCACTCATCGCCACCCAGTAATCGTCAGGGCATTTGGCGCCCATGATTCGCGTCTTCGCTGGCAGGAAACATCCGCACCCGATAGGCCACGGCTTGCACGTCATGGTGAATTTCACGTACTTCTTGCACTCGTTTGTCTGGCACACCTTGAGACGCGCCTGCTGAATCAGCGACTCTTCAGGCGTGAGTTTGATCAGGCTCACTTGAGCAAAAGCTCCCACGGGAGGTTTCCGAAAAGGTATCCGGTTGCAAATATCAGCCCGACTGACGCCATCATGAAGAAGCGCCAGGCCGGAAGTTTGGTGGTCATAATTCGCACCTCTCTCATGAACTTGCTAAAATTCAAGGACGTTCTCCTCATAGTTTAGGTATGGGGATGGAATGAGAAGCCCTCGGAGTCTGCCAACTCCGGGGGTTTCGTTTTTTGGGCATTAAAAAACCCGCTCAGCGGCGGGTTTCTTCACGAATTTTGGGCACAAAAAAACCCGCTTTAGGCGGGCTTCTCGTAGCGTTTACACGCATGTATTTCAGACTTACCACAATTAATAACCTTTAGTCTCAAACCGCGTCAACTTCTATTTCCCGGCGCGTGACCTAAGAGCCTGATGCAGCACGGGAAAGCATGTCGGCGAGTGTTGATGCTTGATCGAGCGGAGCAGTCACTGTTGCACTGGCAGTGTTTGCGCCATCTTTCGCAGTGATTACGAATGAGCCAAGGCTTTTAGCGCCAGCCGCACCACCAATCAACCCTTCATTTAACTTGGTGATCGACTCGTTCAACGTGATCAGTGAGTCATTGAGGATGTTTTGTGAATCCAGCATCAACTGCTGGTTTTCGCTGGATTTTGCCTCTTCCAGGTACTGGCGCATGGCGCCCATGTCGAACTCATCGGCGAGCCCGCGGCGGGCGAAGTCCTGAAACATGGTTTCCATGCGGCCCAGGTATTCGTTCGCCTGATCGGTGTTGCCGGCGTCCATGCTGTTTTGATACATGCGGGCGGCCTGCTGGAAGCCATCATTCATCTGGCGATCGCCGTAACCCAGAACCTTGTCACGGTTACCGCTGCCATCTACCGCGGCGTTGTAGCCAAGCTGGGTTTCCGTGAGTTGTTTCAGCTGTTCGTTGTAGCGCTTTGTCTCTTCAGCCAGCAGGCGCTTTTTCTCGGCCTCGGTGATCTGGGCGGCGTTGATCTCGTCGATCTGTTTTTTATGTTTCTGTTGTGCGGCGGCGGTTTCGTCGTACTCAGCGATCAGCTTTTGGTATGCCTCAGAATTAGCCTCAGGAGCGCTGGCAATGCTGTCGATATAGTTCTGACCGTCAGGTGTTGATGACGATGTTTTACCAGCATCAATACCCGCAAGTACGCTCGACTTCATATTGTTCGGCAGGTTCAGCAATGTCTGAACAGTTTCATCCAGCTTTGCATCGTACTTCTCTAACTCGGCAATTTCCTTTTCGAGCCTCAATGCATCATGGAAAGCAGTTAGGTCGACGTCAAAACCGAGCGTGCCGGCGATAGCAACCTGGCGTTTTTTAAATTCAGCATCAAACAGCTGAATCTCTTTAAACCCAATTTTAATATCGTTTACATATCGCAAAACTTCGCCAGCGCCTTTAATAACCGCCGCGAAGATGTTTACCATACCAATCGCAACACTCTGGGCTACAGCATCCATGCCACCGGCTTGCTGGATAACCTTTTCAATGTACTTGAGCACCTCATCCAGCGGCCCAGCCATATAAACGGTCAGCTTCTCGCCAAAGGCGCCGAACAGGTAATCGATGTTGGTGCGGGTATCGTTATAGGATTCAACGATGGCTGCCTGCTGCCGGGTGATCGCTGCGCCGAGTGAATCAAACTTGGCAGCGGCCGCATCCAGATCGCTGGCCAGGGTGTTAACCAGCGCAACGCCTTCAGAGTCGAACAACTTCATGGCCAGGCGCACACGATCGCCCTGGTTCTCTACCGCTTTCATCGCCTCTGCGATGGCGTAGAACTGTTGGTCCGGCGACATTCTTGCCAGGTCGGCAGCGGATAAACCGAGCTCTTTAATCGCGTCCTTGGCTTCGCCCGTTCCCTGGGCGGCTTCTGCCACGCGGCGCGTCATGCGCTGCAATGCCATGTCGGTGGTGCCCATGGCTACACCGCTCAATTCACCCTGGTACCGGAGCTGCTGCAGTGCCTGGGTAGTGACGCCCAGCTTGTCAGATGTTTTGGCCAGGCTGTCGATCACTGCGGCGTTGTCGTTCACCATGCCCAGCAGATACACCGAGGTACCCGCGGCTGCAGCACCTACCGCCGTGATGCCGATGGCAACACCTTTGGCGGTGCCTTCCATGACATCGCCCCAGCCGTTCGCCTTCTTGCGCGTTTTATCGAGCTCCGCGACGAGCTCAGCACTGTTCGCACCCAGGGTGACAACCAGGGAGGCGATGGTGGAGGTAGATGCCATGGGTGATTACCTGTTGTTGCGCTTGCGCTGCTCTTCCAGCTTGCGCTGGATATAGGCGGTTTTTTTCTGAGGGGTATCGCAGGTGCTGAACTCGATCTTGTTGCGATAGCTTTGATCGTTCTTCAACCGGTCGAGCGCCATAAACTCAGTGATATCTTCATCACTGTATTCCTGCTCAATCTGCCACACGGGTTTGCAGTGCCGGTCCGCCAGCGACACCAGGTACATGCGCAGCGGCCGGCTGATCAGTTTTTTGCGGCGGCGTCGATATCGATCAGCGGGTTCAGGCTGATGGCTGCCTGGTAGATGCGGTTCATGTCCGTCTGGTTGGCGTTTTCCAGCAGCGGCAGGTCTTCATCGGTAAAGACCTGCTCCAGGGTTTCCGGGTCAACCACGCTGACACGCACGGCAACGGCACGCAGAGAGGCAGTCGCTTTGTACTCCTCTTTGTTTTTCAGCGCTTCCGACTCTTTCAGCCGCTCCTTAGAGAGCAGCTTATCGAACTGGTCGCGCTGGCCGCTGGTCCACTGAACAACGGTGACGGTTTCGCCGTCCAGCAGTTCGCCGGCGTTTACGGTGTCGGTTTTCCGGGGTTTCTGGCAGTTGGCCAGCATGCGCTCACGCAGGGATTTCGCCATGGTTGCTTGTGTCCTTCGGGGTCTTGATGGGAAGTGAACAGAGCTTCAGCAGTCGATCAGCCGACAGCAGGCCGGCGCTTACGCCCCGGTCAGCGGCTCAAACGCGGGAATCTCCAGAGTTTTAGTTTTCATGCGCATCTCCAGCGTTGCCTTCATGTCGGCATCGACCTCGACGTTTTCAGACGGGGTGATTGGGTCGCGCTTAAAACCAACAGTCCACTGCTGTGCATATCCGTTTGGCCACATCCAGGTGAACACCCGGTCAGTAACATCATCGAATGCAGTTTTTGCCTCGGCGATCGCATCTGCGCTGGCTTTGACGAAGTAGGTCAGCGAGGCCTCGCCGGTGCGCAGGATGCCAAATCCAACGCCTTCGACGCCGCCTTTAAGAACGCTACGGTCTTTTTCGTTGCGGGTCTGCGCCGGCGGCGTAAAGCCATCGTGCTGCTCAAACTCGATGTCTTCAGTGCCCGCTTCGTTGCGGATGAAGAAGCGGGAGCCTTCTGTCGGGATAATTTCATCAGGCACGGCTGTATCTCCTGTTTTGCGTTAATAGCCACGGATGGCGTAATCAAGGGCGTATCGGTAGAGGTTGGATTCATCCTCATGCAGAGGAATATCGTTGAAGCAGTTGCCGTAGCCTTTCATCGCCTCGATGATGGCTTTGCGAATGTTGTATGCGGTCTGTTCGTTTTTGGCCCAGGCGTTGATGGTAATCACCCGGCGGGCATAGCCGGTGTAACCATCGCGCAGCGTGTTGATCGGCTGGCTGGTTGGCTGAAAGTAGGTGATCGCCGGCAGGTTGCCACGCTCTTTCAAAGTGCCTGCGTAGATATTCGCGCTGCTGACAAGCGCCAGCACACCGGCGTCTGCGCGAAGCCGGTCTTTGACGCCGCTCATGCTCATTTCTTGGTCCTGCTCTGTCGCTTGATGGCGCGCTTGATGGCTTTGGCGAGCTCTGCCTTAAACGTCACCAGCACACGGTCGTAGTTCAGCAGCAGTGCCGGCCTCAAGAATGGGTCCGCTTGCTGCTTACTGGTGCCGTATTCCTGAGCAATCGCCGCGTGAATAACATGGCTCAGCTTGCGGCGACTCTTTGAGCCATCACCCGCGGTTTCGGTGACGCTTTTCTTGGTAGCGCCTACGTGGATATCGACAGCCCTGCTGCGGCCGCGCCGCGGCTTACTGGAGCTGATGACAATGGCCTGGCGAAGATCGCCGCTATCTTCACCGGCGCCGATGGCCGCCGATATCTGAACCGGCTCCATGGCCTTGCGACCAGCGGAGCGAAGCGTTTTAACGCCGGTCTCAGCGCCCAGGCTAATCAGTTGCTTTTCCAGGTCATCCAGGCCGCTTACATAGAGCCGTTTATTGGCCATCCGGCGTGATCTCTTCGCAGAGGCAGATCAGAGACTCGCGCTTTCCATCAGGATCAATGGGCGTCGCTTTCAACTGGAAATAGCGATCACCGTGCTTGATCCGCATGGCGGAGTGGATGAACGGGCCGATCTTGTACCGAATACGCACGTTGATAGGAGAGGTGACGGCCACATGATCATTCGCCCAACGTTCGCGGCCGGTGGTCTGCCGGACCTCGGCCCATACGGTCAGCGGCGAACCATTAACGACAACATCCTCCCAGCTATCGGTATCCGGGTAGCCGTTATCGGATTCACCGCCTGCCAACTGCTGGAACGTCACTCGGGTGTTAAGTGGACCTGCGCGCATACGCCCTCCGTTTATCCGATACGGTGGATTTTGTAAGGATCGAGCAGCGCATGAACGCCCATCGGCAGTTCGCTGGAGATCGTACCGATCACCACGGATTCACGGTTGGCATACAGGTGCCCGATGATCAGCAGCAGCGCACAGCGCACATCTGGTGGTAGATCTTCATCGGCGTAGCCCACGGTAGCGGTGATGGTAACGCTTTCCGGCTCATCGATGGTGTCGGGCCACTCGGTACCCCACTGCGGCGCCAGCGTTGGGTACAGCGGGCGAGTATCCAGGCGCAGTGGTGGAGCATTGAGGGTTTGCGTCTCCCCTTCCGGATCAACGTATTCGACGCTATCGACCGACTGAACCGGCGTCCATGGCAGTTCGACGGTGTTGCTGAGTCCCTTAATCGACTTTGGGAAGCAGCTGGCCAGGGTGGTGACGTAAAGCGTGCTGGCCGGGAAACCGTCGAGCACCAGGGTTTCGGTGCGGTCCACAAACGACCGCCCGGTCATATTCTCGGCTGTCTTGTACGCCGCCGCGATCAGCGCATCAAAGAGCGCATCTTCCTCAGCGAAGGTTTCGGCCCGGCAGTGAAGCCGAGCTTCAGCCTTGGTGATCATTTGTCACCGTCGCCCGATGCTTTGTCGCCGCCCTGCTCTGGAAGCTTCCCACCCTTCTTGGCTACTTTCAGATGCTCGATAGCGACTTCAGCACAGCGGTCGCTGACTTCTTGAACACCCTTCTCAATTTCGATGACGTTGTTTCCGCCTTCGGCAAACTTGAACGATTTTTCAACAGTAATGATTGGCATGGTCTAAATCTCCAAATCAGATAGATAAGCGGCTGAGGCCGAAGCCCCAGCCATTCACCGGTTAAACGCTCAGGGTAAGCACCTTGATCGCATTGGAGTCAGTGACCATGCCGCCAACGCGCTTGGTGGTGTAGAAACCCACGTTCGGCTTGTTGGTGTACGGATCGCGCAGCACGCGGGTACCGATACGGTCAACAATGGTGTAGCCGCGATTGTAGTTACCGAAGGTCATGGCGTTGGCGTCAGCTGCAACGGCCGGCACGTCTTCGTTCTCTGCAATGCCATATCCCAGCAGAGTAGACGGCTGATCCAGCTGCAGGCCCGGCTGCCAGATATAGGCGCCGTTGCCATCCTTCAAGGTACGAACCTTGCCAACGGTCAGCTGGGGCATCATGAACCGAGCACCCCGACGGTAACCGGCTTTCAGGCTATAGATCAGATTAATCAGATCGTCAGCATCGAAGTCCCCAGCCACACCGGAGTGCACCTTCTGGATTTCACCAAAGGTGCGGGTTGCATCCGGGTTGGTGGACAGGGTGTATGCCAGAATACCCTTCGGCTTGTTGGTGCCGTTGCCTGACATGAATGCAGCACCTTCCTGCTGAGCGAACTCATAGGCGACTTCGTCAGTCAGCCACGCTTCAGCATCGAAGAACATGTCGTCGAGGCTGGTCTGGGTTGCCTGCGGGTTGGCGTAGATTTCACCCATAAAGGCGACGATCTGCGCCAGGGTCGGGGTACCGGTCGCGGAGCGGGCTGCGGTTTCACCGACCCAGCCTGACGCGGCGCCACCCAGGTTAACCAGTTTCTTGTAGTCGCTGGTGGAGATGCTGATCTGGTTGCACAACTGACGCATCGGCGACATGTCGCGCTCGACTTCGATCAGGGTGCGGTCCAGCTCTTCCGGCACGGCATAGCCACCATCTGCATCGGTACCGATGCTGAGCGCCTTCTGTTCCAGTTCGCGCAGACCGTCCTCAGTGCCTTTACGGATGAAGGTACCGAAAGCAGCTTTGTGTTCGACGACTTCCTTGCTCTTGGCACCGGTTACACCAGGGCGCTTCAGAGCGGCTAATTCATCCTCGAGCTGTTTCTTGTAGGTTTCGTACTCAGACAGCTTTTCGTTCAGGGAGTCGACGGTGCCGGCCAGCTTGGACTTTTCAGCCTCAATGCCTTCCAGGCGTTTGTCGTTTTTGGATTTGAACTCGTCGAACTTTTTGCCGAACTCTTCAGCAACCTGTTCGATATCTTTCAATTCAACAGCCATGATGGTGTCCTCGCGTTAGATGCGGTTAATCAGTGATTTCAGGGATTGCAGTGCTTTCTCTTGCTCCGCATCTCGCGGCGCTATTGCGGCGTAACCCTTGGCCATAAAGGCCTGGGCTTGCGCCTTGCTGAACCCTACCTCTCGCAGGGTTCGCTCAACGTCGGATGGGCGCGGCGTCTCGCCACGCTCCAGCGCACTTTTGACGTTGGAGATTCGAGCTTCATCGTTGGATGGGAAGGTGACCAGGGAGACCTCCCAGAGGTCGATATCTTTAAGCAGCCAGGCGTCTTTGGCGCTGTCGTACTCCGAGTCGTTGATCATGTAGCCAATGGAAAGGCCCCCAAGGCTGCCAGCCTTCATGTGAGCATGGGCGCGTTTCGCCAGAGGGTCGTCATCAATGAGCAGCAGACCTTTGACATAGAGGCCGTGTTCATCCTCTTTCATCTCGGTGTAGACGCCGATTGGCTCCTGCATGTTGTGTTGCCACAGCAGCGCAGGGAGTCGGCCTTTTTCACTCCAGCTGTCCAGCGTGTTCTTAAATGCGCCGCGAACGACGATGTCGTCGTGACTGTCTTTGTTACCGAAGACGGATCCATAGCCTTCGAACTCACCATTTTCGCTGACGGCCTTGATGGTCAGCGGGACGTCAAGACGCTTAGTTGCCAGCATTGGTGCTCTCCGGTTTTGTGGTCATGTTCGTTGGAGTCAGGTAAATGTCGCCGCCTGCCCGCGGATTGAGGTCTTCCATGTCGCGGCACTCGTTGGGGCTGAGAATGCCCCACTGAATCCCGCGTCCGTACGATTCGTAGCGGGTCTTTTGGTCACCACGAAGCAGCGCCCCGGCGTTGAATTTCGCGTAATGGGTTGCCCTGTCTTTTGGCTCAAGCAGGCCAATGCGAACCCGGTGTTCAATGCGCGTCAGATAAGGCACCAGCGAGTAGCTCACAAAGCTCATGGACTGGTGCTCAATGTTGCTGAAGGTGGCCCGGTCAAGGTTGGCGATCATGTGCGGCGGCACGCGGTAGATGGCGCAGATCTCGTCACGCTGGTATTTGCGTGTTTCCAGGAACTGGCTGTCTTCCTGGTTGAGCGCGATCGGCTTCCAGTCCAGCCCCATTTCCAGAATCATCGGCTTGTGTGCGTTGGTCAGCCCGGTCTGGTTATCGTTGAACTGCTCTTTCAGGCGCTCGAAGGCTTTGTCTTCAAGCTTTTGCTCAGTCTGCAGAACACCACTTGTTACCGCTCCGTTCTTGAACAGGCGTGCGCCGTGCTCTTCGGTAGCCAGGCCCAGGGCGATTGCCTGCCGTGCATAAGCCACCGGGTTCAGCCCGGTCAGCCCGTCGAGTGTCAGTGTGCGGACGTGCCATATCTTTTCCTGAGAGAACGTGTCGGTTGTACCGTCACGAAAGGTGACCTGGTAACTGACGGACCAGTCATCGTTCAGCTTCGGCTTTACGGCGCCAGGATCGATAGGCAACAGCTCTTTAACCTTGCCCATGACGGTGACTTTGTAGGCGTAGAAATTGCCGCGCAGGCCAAGGCATGCGATCACGAGCTCCCAGAATTCCTGGGATGTCATGTACCCGTTCGGCGCGATGGCAAGAAGCTCGTACAGGGGATGATCGACCGCAGGGCGGCGCATATCGCCGGCGTCGCTCATCAGCTTGCATGGCAGCATGCCGACTGACTCTGAAAGCACCCTGATACAGGCGAACACAGTCACAAGCTGCATCGCTGACTGCGGTGTTACCCGGCGTCCGGTGAACGATTCCGCACCGACGCCCAGGTAGGCAGCCAGCTTTTCGGGCGTGTCGATGACGTCAGACTTTCGCCCGAATAGCTTGTTGAATATGCCCATTAAAGCGTCCTGATTCCGTGTTCGGCGATGTGGTCGGAGAGGGATGGATCTGTCGGGGCATCGCTGTTGATTGCCCTGCCCAGCGCCATGAGGATCGCGACGATGCCGTCGATCTTGTTCTCGTTGCGCTCTTTTCGGGGATAGATGTTTTCTTTCGCGTCGGTCTTGGCGACCACGTTGCTGGCCATCCAGGTGAGCACTGGATCTTCCGAGTGCACGAAGCGCTTGCCGGTAATGGCGGCTTCCATCTCCCGCATTGGCGGGCTCATGTTCTGAACGGTGTTGCGGTACTCGACTATCTCGGCGCCGTCCTTCATCAACTGGTGCGCCAGCTGGGTGGCACGCCATGGATCGTATGGCACTTCGATAATCTGGAACAAGCTGGCGAGGTCTTTGACCTCTTCGCGGATCTGATCGAAATCGATCTCCTCGCCATCGGTGATGGTGAGGTGTCCGCTGTTCTGCCAGGTCTCATAAGCAGCCCGGTTATTCCCGGCACGCTCGATGGCACCTTCCGGCAGATAGTGCCGACAGAAGACAATCCACTTGTCCTTCCCGGTTTCCGTTTGGTCTCGGAATAGCAGCGCCACATCGGCAATGTCGGTTTTACTCGCCAGATCTATCGCGGCCCAGCACTCGCGCCCAACGAACTGATCGAGCGTCAGGCTTCCATCACCGCAGCTATGCCAGTCGGCCATGTTGAGCCAAGCCGTTCGCGCGCTGACCCAGACGTTCAGGTGTTTGGTCAGGAATGCGTTGGTTCGACTCGGATACCGGATGGCATCGCGCTGCTGCTTCAGCAGGAATTCATCGAATACCGAAACGCCGTAGTTCGGGTTTGCCTTCCGGAGTATCGACGGATCTTGCCAGTCATCGTCAGGGTCGATGGTGTAGATGATGGCGAACAGTTCATCGTTCGGCATCACACCGTCGAGCATCTGCTGCGCCTGGCGCCGCTTGTCGTAACAAGGCCCGGCCAGGTTAAACCCGGCAGTGGTGATGATGAACATCAGACCCTGCTCACGGGCGCCCATGCCGGTCAGCATGGTGTCGTATTGCTCGGGCGTATCGTGTTCGTGGTATTCGTCAATCAGCGCACAACTTGGAGAACTACCGTCGCCCGGGTTACCGATCAGCGGCTCAAAGCGCGATCCATCGGCAGGGCTGCTGATGTTCTTCGCCATGATCTCGATGCCGGCCGCCTGGCGTAACGCCGGTGTTTTCTCGAGCATCAGCTTGGCGGGCCTGAACACCTCCCAGGCTTGTTTCTCGGTGGTGGCTCCGCAGTACACCTCAGCGCCGTATTCACCATCAGCGCAGAACATGTAGTTGCCAACCACCGCGGCTATCACGGACTTGCCGTTCTTTCGCGGGATCTCGCAGTAGGCTTCAGTGAACCGGCGCAGGCCTGACTTCTTCCTGAGCCAACCAAACACGCAACTGAAGATGAACAGCTGCCAGGGTTCGAGCTTTATCCGTTCCTGCTTCTGCGCCCACTTGCCTTTTGTGTGCGGGAGAAGCTGACCAAATACAGCCACCTTCTCGGCTGCATCCTTGTCGAACCGGTACGGGTAGTTCTTCGCCTTCGACTTCTTCAGGTCATCGATGTGACGCTGGCAAGCCTGCCTTACTTCCTTACAGGCCAGGATTCGGCCAGCCACCACATCACGGGCGTACTTGTTTGCCGCATTGACGTTTGGGTAGCTGGCCATCGCATCTCACTTATCCCTTCTTTTTCCCAAGCAGCGCGGCAAATGGGTTTTCTTCTTCGGCACCGGGAACAGCAAGTCGCGCACGACTGGCCGGATCCAGCCCGAGCGCTGAACCGAACATCGCCATTTGTTTGAGCGACTCGTTGATCACCGTCGCAGCGGGGTTCTTTACTGGCCCCCCGGTAGCGCCTTCAACAACCGGGCCTTCTTTCGCGTAGTGCTCTTCCGCATCACGCCAGCGACTGTAAGCTGAACAAAAGGCCTCCAGATTATGGAGATCCGTGGCCGTCAAAATCTTTGAGCCGACCAGCCACTCAGCCAGGTGTTCCCATGCTTCGGCGCCTCTTTCGCTCAACCAGCAGGGAGCAACCGGAACTTTCTTGAGAGCATCCACTTTGGGCTCATCCTTGTTCGTGGAACGCTTGCCGGCGTTGCCCTGCAGCAGCTTGAGCTCCGTCGGTTTTGGCTTTCTTCCGCGTGTCATAGATGAGAACCATTCGCGCCGGATTTAATTTTCAATTTCGCGGCGATAAAAATTCGACTTGGGCGGCGGTGTCCGAGCTCACAACTCTCAGAGATTTACCCCGCCCCTCCCCTATGCACCAGGGTGGTGCTTATCGGACGGCTTGGCCTTTGTCCGCCCCACTTTCACACCGCGGTCGATCATGGCCTTCACTTTCGTCCAGTTCGGATCGAGCCCGGTCAGCCTGGCGGTGATGATCACGCCGTATATGTACCACCTCAACCACCAGGAGATGCGCACCTCAAGAACCAGCTTGCTTGCGGCCATGGGCTGCTTCCTTCTGGGTCTTGGCGTCGTGGCACGGCTTGCAGATCGCCTCCAGGTTGTGGTCGTCGTCGGTGCCGCCTGATTGTTTGTTGATGATGTGGTCAACATGAACCGCGGGGGTTGTTCTGCCTGCTCGCTTGCACGGCTGGCACAGCCACCTGTCCCGCTTCATGATCGCGTCTCGCTTGCGGCGCCAAGGACGGCCTCCACGGCCTGAACCTTTACGACTGGCGAACGGCTTATGCAGGTGTTCGTGCTCTTCGCAGTAGCCGTGTGCGGCGGTTGTCTTGCCTGAGCATGCTGGCGCTCGGCACGGGCGTGGTGGTTTACTCGGCATTACCCCACTCCTTAACGCTCACTCGGTCAGCATTGCACTCTTGGAAGAACTGCTCGGCAGCGGCGATGTACTCTCCATACGTGGGCCGAGGTCTGGTAACGGTAGCGGATCCGTCCAGATTCTCGGGACTGGTTCCCGTCGAACCTGAGGCACGGTCTCTGAACCGAAACAGCCGGAGAGCAGCAGACTGAGGAATAGGAGTGTTGAGGCAGTCGTTATCCGACCTGGCCGCTGCCAACTGTTCAGCGAGCGCATCGGCTTCCTGCTCAATCCATTGGCGATCGCGAGCGGTCGCAGCCAGCATCTGATCTGTCTGATCATACCGCGCGCGCTCCTCTCGGATAGTGTTGCTCAGATGGGTGATTGCCTGGTTGGCCTGATTAAGGTCAGACGACAAGCTCACAGCTTTGTAGACAAAGAACCCGAGCCCAACAACAAGCGCAACAAAGATCGTTGTGATCGCAGTTCGGGCAGACACTACTCTGCGTCCATCTCGTTCGGATCAAGGCCCGCGTCATACATCTCAGCGCGGCGGGCATCTTCCCGGCGCTTGTAGTACCAGGTCATGAATGTGGTGATGCCAGCGAACAACACACCGAAAGCGCCGGCGTTATCGTTGAGCGCCTGAAGAAACCAGTCGCCTACAACCAAGGTACCTGACGCGAGATACGCAATGATCGCCCAGACCTTGGTGGCGATGGGCTCGATGTAACGGTCCAGATCCACCACTGGCTCCTTAGATTTTCGTGTTCGCATCATTCAGACCCGACAAGCACAGTTCGCGCTCTTCAGCGCGACGCTTCACCAGCCCTGGCAGTTTGATCCCCTTCGCATAGACCCAACGTGTCAGCTCGTTGCATGCGCCCCGATGATCTCCGGCATTCAGTTTCCGCAGCAAGGTGCTGCTTTTAAAAGCACCAGTGCCGACGTTGTAGGCAAAGGATGTATATGCCGCTTGTTCCTCATGCGATAGCGGGACAGCAACGCTGTTGCTTACCGCTAAACCAAACCGTATCGCTTCATCCAGCAGCAACGCATCGCATCGTTCAGGAGTCGTGGTATCGCCAATTTCTACCCCGTAGGTATAACCGAAGCAGATGGTAGGAACGCCAACAGGGTCTAAATACGCAACAGTGCGCATCCCCTCGAAGCTGGCTAATGCCGACAACACCAATGCCAGCCATGTCTTTTTGCTTGGACTGGTCATGATGAGCCTGTAATTGAAGATGGCACTCTCGCAGAGCCCGCGCCCAATCCACCGCTGTTGATGGCAGTTTCAAGAGTCATTCGTTTAGATGGCTGCGGGGATTCCTCGCACTTACGTTCATCAACAGAACAAAGTGGTCAAGGGTCAGTACAACATGCTGCACACATCCCCTTATCGCCGACTGAAAATGGCACGCATGCATGAGGTTTCAGGCAACAAAAAACCCCGCCGAGGCGAGGTTCTTTGGTTTGCGGTCACTAAGACCAAGATAACTGCAATGTAGCTTTCCCCCCGGAGATAATCAAGGGGTTTGCTGTATAAATTTACATGCTGTTCAAAAGTACAGTATTAACAGCTTCACCCCATCGCCAGAGCACCGGCGTTAAGCTCAGTTTTAATCGCCTCATAATCATCCAGCGCCAGGAGTTCGAGAGCGACGATCTCGCGCGCCTTGGTCAAGCGACCCTCGTAGGCCTTCAGCGTCAAGCCGAAGTGCGCAGCGATCTGTGGCTGGGTCCAGTCGCGATAATATTCGTTGGCCAGAATGGCTACGGTATAGCGATCGGGCACCTTTCCTTTCGCCAGTACAAATTGAAAACCGGAGCAACGAACACAGCAGTGATCATCATGAGCTACGCCGCGGCAGTCAGGACAAACGCTCGGGCGGCCAAACATGAAAATCGCCCGCTCGAACAGCGCATGCTGCTCACGAACAAAGAGGCTTTCATAGATCGCCTTATCGTTTGAGCGATCCATACCCGAACGCTCAGGAAGAAAGCCTTTGTGATCACGCCACACCTGGATTGAATTCGGCTGGTGCCAGCCTGCAGGATCCGGCCCCTGCCTGACCCAACCGACATAAACCTCGACCAGCTTATTGATCCGTGCTCGCAGTGATTCTTCGATCGCCATACTTCCTCCCCGTCCGCCTTAGGAATACTGATCAAGCACCCATTCATCCCAATCAAAATCGCATTCGTCATCGGTCCGACAGCACTCCACAACCTGCCCGCACTCAGGGCAGCAAGGCTCAAGAACCAAAACTTTTGTACCGGGCGGGAATCGCTTCGCATCGAGCGTAAGGATGTCCAAAAAGTCACCATCCATATCGCCCTCGCAGTACGTTCGCCACTGTGGCCGCATTTGGTCCGCGTTTTCACCGGCATAAAGGTCCGGCCTCATTTCGGCTTGCATCGTCTGGCTATGGCTCATCAGAACATCCTCAATCAATCTTGCTGCCAAGGTGCAGAGTTGATGACCTCAGCTTGCGGTTTTCCGACTCCAGTTCACTGTTCCGGCGGTCAAGGCTGTGCGCCAGTCGGGCTAGAATGTCGTTCGCCTGGTCTTCAGGGATCGGGTCGCCGTTCGGCATCTGCCACCCGAGCGCATTACAGGCCGCGCAGGTGTACTCATGGACGGCACCCTGCCCGACGCCACCATTGCAGCTGGTGCAGGGCTTCAGCCCCGGGTGTTTGATCACCAGGTCCGGCCCCACCTTCTTAGCGACTCGCGACATCGTTCAACCTCCGTTCCCGGGTGCCAAACAGCGCCAGCATGGCGGCATCGCGTTGATCCTCGTTACTGCGTCCGGTCCAGCCGGTGATACGGTTGAATAGAGCCGCGTCCTTCTTTGTCTGCTTTGCGTAACCACCCAAGGGCTTAATTGCCACGTAATCAGCGCCAGCTTGCTTCAAATAGGCCACAACCAGACGGCCAAGGCACTTCACGCGGCCGACATCCTGGCTGATCTTTTCGCGGATCTTCTGCTTCTGGACGGGGGTTAGTGGCTTTTTACCGAAATTCTTTGGGAACGTGGGCTTCGCCAGTTCAACGTCTTCAACAACGAACTTTGCGCCAGCCTCCACGTACTGATCGATCAGCGTCATCAACTCGAACAAATGCAACGCCTTCATATCGACAAGCTTGGCGCCATTGGCGATACCTACACCGCACTTCTCCTGGTCCGGATCAATCCCGATGGTCAGCATCCAGGGCGAACCTCTCTCACTTTGTAAACCGAGCATATTTCCTTCTTCGTGAACACCCGCAGCTCCGTCCAGTCCTCACCGTCACCCATATCAAGCTGTGCGCCTGCAAGATTCGGGCGCCAGCTGTTCGAAACCTTCATCGCCAAAAAGCGGAGTTCACGCTCCCAGTCCAACCAATGGAAAGTTTCAACCTCACAACGGTTCCGAACCTCCAACATCAACCGCGCCTTACTTGCCAACGTCGGCGTTAACACTACTACTAGGCGGTACTGATCCACGTTGGTGAATAGGTGCTGGCGCGTATCCATCGAGTGTGAGAAACGAGCGTAGCGCCACGCTTCTTTCCACTGTTCACGGGGTGACAACATCAGTCATACCCTCCAGCTCTTTCAGAATAACTTGCCCCGCTGCAGCGATATCAGCCTGCGACGACTCAGAAAGGTTCGTTGCCATCTCATGCAGCTGGCGCACCGGTATATGCAGGACCTCGCGGCACGTCGCCAGGTGATCAGTCAGCGCGCTGTGTTCCTCTGCATTCGCGAGGATCATCGCCAGTGTCATCGCGTTGTGTCGTTGCCGCTCAGTAATCAGTTCAGTTCTTTCCATTAGCCCGTTCCTCTCGTCGTATTCGACGCATACGCTCGCCGATATCCTTCTTCAGCGCCTCTGACTTGCCCTTTGCCCAACGTTCCATCCCATCCGGTGATCGCTTAAGCAGCGCCCTCGCTAAGCAATCACGACGATGACTCTCCTCGGCATCAAGACTGGCCACCACGTCACCCTCTACCAAAGATCGAATCAAAAGGATGCGCTGGCGCTTCTTTAAGCCTGGTCAGCTCAACAAGCGCATCAAGCCGTCGCTGATTGCATGGGGCGCAGATGTAGGCGATTCCCTTTCGAAGGGTTGCGTCACGAATCTCACCCATCGACTTGCGGCAAACCGTACACTTAATCTCTTTAGCCATCTCAATCACCCCAGCTCGTATCGTGAATATCCATCAACGCAGCAGACACTTGCCGGCGTGCTTCCCGTCGATCGACTGCTGGCGCAGCAGACCCGGCTGGCGGCGGCATTACACCGGTGTATCCGGTTGCATGGCGCTTCAGGTGGCGAATCAGCTTGTGCTCCCACTGAGACTGGGTGTGGGCTACCGCCTCGCCGTTCCAGTAGCTGCGAAACTCACCCAGGATCTCGTCCGCCTGGTCTGTCTCGATCTTGCTCAACACAACGCCAGCTGCCTGAGCTCGCTCGTAAAACCCGTCGCGCGGCACCCATTCGAAATGCATCTCGAAGCGTTCACGGCTATCCGACGCTTTCGGGAACGGCACCACAGCGCCAGCACTGCTCGGTTGGTCAAACAGGGCCTGCTCGTGATCAGGGAGTTGATCAGTGGGGATGTGATCAGGGTCGAACGCGCCAGCTGCGTCATGCTCGCCGGCGTCGTCGGGTTCAATGACTGATTCACTGATAGGTTCTGTGACTGGTTCTGGGGTCAGATCTTGACCGGGTCCCGGGCAGATGTTGACCGGGTGGGGGGCAGATTCTGACCGGGTAGGCTTTGAATTCTGACCGGGTTTATTCTTGACCGGGTCAGATTTTGACCGGGTCAGATTTGAGCTCTTACCCTTCGCGATAGTCAGCACATAACGGTTGCTGCTGCGTCCATCGTTGCGCTCTTTAATCTTGATAAAGCCATCATCAGCCAGCGCCTTGATATGAGACTTCACCGTGCTGCGGCCCATTTCGCACTGATCGGCCACATGTTGGTAAGAAGGCCAGCATTCGCCGTGATCGTTCGCGTTATCTGCCAGCTTGATCAATACCAGCTTACGGCCTGGGTTGCCGATGCGTGCCTGCAGCGCATCAACCATTAACTGCATACTCACCGGAACACCTCCGCACCGTGCCCGTAATGGCCGTTCCAAGTCGCCTTCATAGGCAACTCACCAGCCGTGTACATTTCAAAAAGACGCACAGCGCCAGCCTTCAACAGAACCGGGTAGCGGCTCTCCTGCTCTTCTTCGGTAATAGGGTGTCTGAAGTGACGGGTACGCTCCGCCACAAAACGATCCCGAAAGCGGCTATTCACGCGCCAGCCGAAGCCATCACGCC
This sequence comes from Marinobacterium lutimaris, assembly GCF_900108065.1. Classification (GTDB taxonomy): domain Bacteria; phylum Pseudomonadota; class Gammaproteobacteria; order Pseudomonadales; family Balneatricaceae; genus Marinobacterium_D; species Marinobacterium_D lutimaris. The sequence continues at coordinate 1,800,714 of NZ_FNVQ01000001.1, forward strand.
GGATCCAGCCTTTATCCGCCAGGTAGTTCTGGATCTTCTGGCAGTTCACGCCATTGAGTGATCGGGCAAAGTCCACGATCTTCATACCTTCCGCGAAGTAATCGCGCAGATGGGCGTTCTCAGCGCTCAGGCGGTCATGTTCAAGCGCCAGCTGTTCTCGCTGCTCAACCGCATCGGCCCAGGCGCGGGCGGCAGCAGCGGGGTTATTAAAGTCCGGCAGCTGCGGGCGGGATGCCTGCTCTTCGAGCTCCTGCCAGCGGTCAACGAGGCGGGCTGTAAATTCGGGCGAAAGCTGAGCGACGATAACGTGACTGTCACGCTTCCCTACGCTATAAACCGTGCCAGGGCGGCCGCCGGTACCCTTTTCCTCAGTCTGAGTAAAAGTGATCACGCCCCTCGCCCGCAGCGAATCCATCGTCCGCTTAACGTTGTCGTGACGAGAACCAAGCAACTCCGCTATCTCTCGGCTGCTCATCGTCAGGTGGGTGTTGTTCAGGTGCTGTATCTGGTTCATACTTACCTCAGCTCCAGCGTGAGTTATTGAAGCCCCGGTTGCCGCCAAGCATATGCCGGGGCTTCGTCGTTTCTGGGGTATCGATTACTTACCGCCCATGACGCGCACCTCCCTTACCTGGTTAATGCTCTCTGGTCTTAAGTTGGCTTCCGCCTTCACCCAGAAAGCCCCAGTGAAGGGGCTGAATAGGGCCGGTTACTCTTCTTCCGGCGATACGCTATCCGGTATCAGGTAGCCACCGGGTTCGCCCCGGGGTGCAGCTGCTGTCTGGTGGCTCAAACAGCAGCGCTATGTACGGCCTACCTCCTCACCTCCAGCTCACGACTGCAAATCGGATTACCGGCGAACCGGCACGGCCTCTCTGGGTTGTATTCGGTGTTACGCTGTTTTTATCTCGCGCTTACGCGCCCACTTGCAGGCAGTATTCAAAATTCCGAGCCCTTGAAACGTCTTATCTCCTGCCCTTCGGCGTTCCATCTTTCGGTGCTTGCGCTGGTTCTGCTTATCGTTCGCGTGAATCATCTTTCTCTCCCGTCTCAGCAACTGACTCAGAACACTCCGCGCGGCTCCTTTCTGCCTGCCCAGGCTCCGCATTTACCTGGGTGCTTAATGCCCTGATCACTTACCCCTCCGTTGTCGCCACCGGTGGAGGGAATCCGGCATATGAACGGGCGCTACCCCGCGGCTTGACGTTTATTCACCATCCACGCGCAACTGCACAGGGAGAGTCAGACCTGTTGCTAACGCTTCCGAACCGAACGCCCACGTGACGCCTCACCGCTCACTCGCTGTAAAATCGAGAACCTGCCGGCAGCGGCGCGCCTTCTCCTGCGCACCCTGGTGCGGCGAATACTTGCTGCCGTTTCGGCGCTGCCGGGTAAAGCGCTGCTGCCCGCCGCCGTAATACGGTAGGCTGAGAGAAACCCCGGGGATCTGCGCCAGTGCCGCCGCTACCGCCAAACCAATTCGACCTTTCATCGCCTATCCTCTTGCTGAATAAAAAGCCCCAGTACCAAGCACCAGGGAACTGCTTGGGCTTACTCGCCGTGAACGCCTGCAAACCGCGCCAGCGCATTCGCTGACGCCTCCATCATCGAAGCAGCCACCTTCCCGCCGCGCTGGCGCATAACCTCAGCGCCCTGACGGTTAAACGCGATCATGTCGTGAATATTCCGGGGCGGGGTCGGCTGATTAGTCAGTTCTCGCAGCTGATCCAGCGCCAGCTGCAACTGTTCCTGGTCGGAATCAATCACCGGTAACGGGTGCGCCAGCTCATCCACGCTCACTACCTCAAGATCGTCAGCAGCGAAGCCACCAATCGCCTCACCGGGCTCCGCGTCATCCGCACGTTCTTCAGTGGTTACAACGACATCGCGCAGGCCGGCCATCGCTGAAACCGTCTCGGTAAGCAGTAGCGGGGTTTCCTGTACCGGCTCGGTGCCGGATACCCAGGCTTCAAGGGTCGGCTCGTAATCGGCATCAGAGTGATCGATGGCGGGCTCACTGGTCGGTGCGACCTTGGCCTTGGGTCCGGCGCTAGCCGCGGTAAAATCAGCCGCCAGGTCGGCAGGTGTCTTAGATGCGCCAGCAGCAGCTGGAGCAGCCCGGCTCATACCCACCTGATCAGACGATGTATGGATCGATGCCTTATCGGCTGCAGCCAGCTGCTGACCGCCCGTTGCAGTCACATACCAGTTGGCCACCCCACCGATGAACGCGTTCTTGTTCGCCAGGCCTTTCTGGCGCAGCGACTTCAGCGTCCCGCCCAACGCCTGCAGCGTCGTGTGAGTCTGCTGTTTCTGGAAAAGATGCTGCGCTTCACACGGGCCGTGCTCTTCCAGCAGCTTCAGGGTCTGGGTTTGCGTAGCGTTCAGGTCGATCATCGTGCACCTACTGTATAAATTCACATGGACCTCAGCCGACTAAAAAAAACGGCTACCAGCGGCAATACTGGTAACCGTGGTCAGGCGGCGTTCCCTTTTGAACCGTTTTGAGAGGTGACCTTAGGCTCGGCGTCGATGATCTCTTTGAGTTGGTATTGACGCAGCAGCGGGATTTCTTCCGGCCACTGGCGTACCGCCTCATAGGTAATCCCTAGGGCTTTGGCCAATTCAGAGATGCCACCAAAATGTTCGATTGCTTCGGAGCGTGTCATGTCGTCCTCCAGTCACTATGCGGAGATTCAAGCATGCTTGAACTTAAAATACAAGCATGCTTCACAAGCGCACTTGTATATTCAGCCCATGAATACAGTTGATAGAATCCAAGAGCTCCTAACTCATCACGGCATACCAAAGCGCGGTATGCGGCGTGCGCTCGAGCGCACATGCGGGATCAGCTATCAGGCAGTGAGCCAGTGGTTTTCGGGCGAGACTACAAACATCAAAAACGAACACTTGGCGGCGATCGCCAAGGAGTACGGAAGCTCACTAGACTGGTTAATATCAGGCGTCGGTCCGATGATTACGGGCAAAGAATCTTCGAGCTTATTCCAGGTAGCTGAAGGCCACACCCAATTCGATGTAGAACCAACTTCTGAATGGATGACAGTAAGGGTGCCCGTCATGGATCAGGCATTTTCGGCTGGCCAGGGAGCAGCCGCTGAGCGCATTGAGGATTTCGTAGACGGCTATGAAGCCATCGACCAGGAGACCCTGGACCGCCTTCAGATACTTCCTGGCTGCGCAAGGGTGATAAAAATTAGAGGCGACTCGATGTGGCCAACGTTCTTCGACGGCGACAAAGTCATCGCTGACACAAATAGCGTCAAACTGATCAACCAGGGCGTGTTTGCTTTCGAGTTTGACGGCGACCTCAAGGTGAAACGCTTCTTTAAGCGCATCGACGGCAGCTGGCTGGTATCGAGTGATAACAAAGACGATCCGAGTTATCCAGACGAGGTTATAGCGCCGCACAATGCTATGCAGTTGCGAATAATTGCGCAGATCAAAGAACTGAGGTCGCGAGCCATATAAACCAAAGGAGTCAGGGATGGGCTTTCTCGTTTTTATCGCCGTTTTGTTGGGTATCGTTTTTCTGATCAGGCGCAGCTCAGCCCCTGGGCCTGGCGAAGTGCGGGAACAGTCAGGCTTCGTTACCGGAATGGGGATCGGGGCCATCGTTTTAGGAGTTATAGCGATAGCAACCGGCTGGGTTCCTTTTTTGGGCGTCGTAGCATTACCCATCGCTGGCTTTGGTATCGTAGTAGCACTGATTGGGCTGCTGGCTGGGATTAGGACTTCTTCCGTTGGAATGCCTGTTGCGGGCGTCATCCTTTGCGCGCTTCCGCTCGCGTGGCAGGGAATGTTCTTTGGGGCGATAACATCCAACGCCTACGATGATTACACGAAGCGGGCTGCAGCTTCGGCTCAAGCATCCACTGAAACCCCAGCAAAACAAGAACTCCCAAACAAGCAGAGCTACATCAACAACAGCCTTGAGCTCTACGGAATCTCATCATCCTATTACAACGCCAGTTCTGGCCTCCGAGTTCCAGGGGTCGACTTTAAAATCCGCAACAACGGCGACCACTCGCTAGATCGCGTCGAGGTCACATTCTACTTTCTCGACTCGGCCGGCCAGGTCGTGTTTGAAAAGAGCTACAACCCCGTTTTAGTTACGACCTATGGCAACGAGCCGCCATTGAAACCTGGCTATATCTGGCAGCAACAGACTGGAAAGTTTTACCGTGCTGACGGGGTTCCCAGCGAATGGGAAGAAGGCCTCGTCCGCACTGCAATAACGGATATCGAGTATTCAGAATGAAGGGGTTAGCCGAAGAGTTGCTTCTCCCCCTACTCCGGCCGATCTGCAGAATCATCGGGCATAAATGGAAGTACCAGTGCACCAATGAGCATGGAAAGGTTTTCAGGTGCTATCGCTGTAATCGGGTATGGACGACCGGAGACGGCGTTATCAGATAACCCCAATAGGCGCAGGATGCAGTCGTGCCGACAAGGAGAGCAAAACCATGAAGAAAGCCCTATCCGCCGCAATCATCGCGGCCTCACTCCTCGCAGCCACTCAGGCGCACGCCCTTCGAATAGACAAGCCGGGCGGCGGCTCAGTCCTGATCGATGCAGGCGACTCAATTACCAAGGTCCGCAATACCCTCGGGCGCCCTACCGCATGGGATACTGCCAAGGTCTGCAAAAGCCCTACCCGGTCGTCCTGTCGTGGCGATAAAGCCTGGGGGACTCGCTACCAGTACCAGGCCAACGGTCGCACCTACATCATCGATGAATACGACGGCATCGTTACCCAGGTTGAAGTCCTGAGATAACCCCTTTTCGCCCTCATCGAACCCGCCGAACTGGCGGGTTTTTTATTGCCTGCATAAATTTATACAAGCTTACTTGCATATCAAGTTAAAGCATGCTTTCATTAATTCAAGCTTACTTGAACTTTGAGGCATGCGGAGATGATCACAGAAACCAAAAACGGCTATGCCGCAGCAGGCTGGGAAGCTAGCCCAGGGAAGCTCTCAAACGGGCTGAACCTGACCAAAGCTGGCGCCATGGTCATGCTGATGACGTTCTGCGGATTCACCGCTAAAGAGATCGCCAAAGCTCGCGGGTGCAGCCCTAAAGCCATCAAGCAGATCAAAGCCGACGTCTACTTCAAAACCGGTACCGATAAAGCCATCAAGGCGATCAACAAGCTGCTCGATGAAGGCGCGCTACACCGCCTGCCGGTGATACTGCTCGCCGCGCTACTCGGCAGCGTCAGCATCACGTCGGCCAACGACCTCGACCACGATATCGAACGCCAGGGCCGCACACGCCGCACGACTCAACGGACCAAAACAGGCCGTCGCAACCGCTCTGCGGGCGCCAGCCTGGACCGCATGTTCTCGGACCTGGATTTCTGGCTCAGCGGTACCGCGGGTGACGTCTACACCTACGCCGATATGCGAGGTGCCGCATGAAGCCTGAAGAATTCACCCTGCTCGACGGCGTAGCCGTGCTGCTGCCCTACTTCGGCCTGATCACTGGGGTGCTACTCCTGGCCATGCTGCTGGCGCCCATCGTCGCCGGCCTGCAAGCCTGGCACAACGGCGAAAACGTCCGTGAGGCCGTCCGCATCTTCGTCCACGTCGAAATCTACCCGCTGCCGGGCATGACCAGCACCACCGGCCAAAAGCCAGCCAAGCGCCAGCACAGGAGCGCCAGCTAATGGGACGCGAACACGAACAGCGCCACCGCGTGCAAGTGCACCCCAAAGAGAACGGCTGCACCCGCTACCTGGTCACGCTCGGCGTCAACCACGCGTGGATCTACGGATACACCTCCGGCCACATAGTGCGCGATCCAGATGGAGTGCAGATCCATGAGGCCCCTATCGATAACTACCCCGCCGCAGAACTGGTAGCGGTCGGGCATCTGGAGGCGATGCGATGAGCGATCTCCCCCCCCCTTGCAGCGGACGCGCCAGCGCCAAAACCCCGCGGCATGGCAGCAGCAAAAGCCAAAGCACGGGAAATGGCCGCCCATGGCGCCAAGCCCTGGGACTGCCCTTATAAGGCTCAAGCCTGGCGATCTGTCTGGCTGAGTGAACTGGAACGCGCTCAACAGCTGAGTTTGATATAGGAATCGATGATGCTCTTCTTCAAAAACGCCACCTGGTACCGCTTCACACCCGATACCGACTTCAGCGCCGATAAGCTTGAACAGGCTCTGTCCGCCAAGCCCTTCACCCCGTGCAGCCGTCACGAACAGAAGCGCACTGGCTGGACCTCACCGACTCACGGCCTGACCGAAAGCCCTGTCTTCGCCAGCACCGGTTACCTGCTCATCTGCTTGCAGGTGGAAGAACGAATCCTGCCGGGCTCAGTGGTACGCGATGCCCTCAACGAGAAGGTCGAACAGATCGAGCACGACGAGGAGCGCAAGGTTTTCCGGAAGGAACGCGCCCAGCTTAAAGAGGAAGTGACCTTTGAGCTGCTGCCCCGAGCGTTTACCCGCCGCAAGCCGACCTGGGCACTGATCAGCGCTGAACACGGCTTTATCGTGGTCGACGCCAACAGAATGGCCAAGGCCGAGGCATTGCTGAGCGAACTGCGCGAAGCCCTGGGATCGCTCCGGGTACGCCTGCCGGAAGTCCAACGCTCACCAGGCGCCACTCTCTCGAGCTGGATCATCGACGGCAGCGACATCCCTACGCCGTTCCAGCTGGAACAGGAGTGCGAACTGCACGACACCCTCGCCGAGGATGCCGGCGTGATCAAGGTAAAGGGCCAAGACCTCACCAGCAACGAGATCCGCGCCCACATCGAGGGCGGAATGGAAGTCACCAAACTGGCCCTGTGCTGGGAGCAGCAACTGCGCTTCATCCTCAAAGACGATCTCACCCTTGCCCGCCTCAAACTGACCGACAAATACCGCGACCAGCAGGAAGAGCAATCACCCGAGGAAGAACTGGCCGCCCTGGATGCCGATGTGACCCAACTTGGCCTCGAATTCACACGCCTGATCCCGCAGCTGCTGGAGGCGTTTGGTGGGGAGATGGAGCGATGAAATTCTCAATGAACGGCTTTCGCCGCCAGCTTTCCGGCGATGTAGAGAAGCTTCGCGAGTACGTCGTCGATGCAATCAATGGCGAGGTCACTGATCAAGAAGACTTTGCCGACGCCATTAACGACGTTATCTGCAAGGTAAACGGCCTCAACTGCGTCTTTGTGAAAGATGACCCCGACTTCACGGATATGGGCGATATCGAAATTGACGTTGTTGATTTCGATGGCGAGATAGCCCGATGAACCGCCCTCTCAAGCCTGAGGAACTGCTCGAGTCGCCACCTCCCGAACGTTGCCGGGATACCAGTGACCTATTCAGCAGCTGCCCAACCTGCAACGACGGAATCTGCACCAGCGGGTGCACCAAAGGAAAAGCAGGCGCCGAAAATGAGCGCCAGCGGGAGGACGAATCATGATCCCAGCAAGTGCATACAACCAAGAGCGCAGCACTCGCAACGACCGCGCCATCAAGAACAACGCAGCCGCTATCGAGACGGATCTTAAAGCGTTTGACCTATCCGGTACCGAGATTGCCAGCAAGTACGGCATATCCGAAGGGAGAATCGCCAAGCTTGCTGACGCCCTAGGCATCAACATGGTCGAGCGCAGCAGTGAGCTGCGCAGACGGCGTAAGGCCAAGCAAGCCGCAGAAGATGACGCCAAGGTTCTCAGCGACCTAAAGCGCACCAAGAAGCCCGTGCACGTTATCGCGCAACACCGTGGCGTATCAGCCAACCGTGTCACTGCTGTGGCAAAGCGGCACGGCATCAATCTTAACGAGCGCAAGCAGGCGTCAGGCGAGCCAAAACCCGCCGAGAAGCTAACCGGTGCCCGCTACTGGCTGAGCAGGCCTTTCACTGCAAGTAATGGAGATGCGGCATGACCTCAGCAATTATCGGCATAAACCCGAAAACAAAGCACTGCGAAGTCGCTGGTGTTGACAACGAAGACACCCGAAACGAATGCGCAAAGCACGGATACATCACGGTTCTCGTGGCGCTTGATGTCGCCCGCGAGTCTTTCGGAAAAGAGATACCGGATATATATGCGCTCTTTGAAGGAGGTGCAGCATGAATACCATACTCGACGGACACGTAGGCGACGAGCAGGAGCATGTAGGCGGCAACTGTTCGGAAACTCCGAAGGGTTCGCTAGCAGTTGGCACCCGTGTCACCAGCCTTGAGCGCAACCGCACCGGCGTGATTGAAGGTCTGTGCGAGTACAAACCCGGGTGTTACCTGGTGAAGCCTGAAGCACCTACCGAAACCGAGGTGGCGTATCAGTCCCGCTGGATCTGCGCGTTTGACCAGGTGGAGATAGTTAGCGAGGTAGCGGCATGACCACGAACCACGAAGCAGCAATATACCTCGCCCTGGACGCCCTCCAGTTCGCTGACCGCATCAGCCCCGAATGGGATGCAGAGCGCCAGCTGAAGCACCTGCGTGAGCAGATCGGTATGGCGCGGAAGCATTTGGAAGGACCGTCGGCCGAGCAGCTGAAAGAGATCCAGGCCAAAGCCGTGATGGAGTTTGCCGGCGTTCCTGTCGGAGCCTTTGAGGCGAACTTCATTGAAACGCCTCACCTGACCATCGCTGAGCTTTATCAGTATGCACGCCACCACGTCCGCGACCACTACGGATATGAAGCTAAGTCGCTTGCCGATGAAATGGGCGAAGACTTTGCGCGGGAGTGCATGGGTAAGGAGGACGGCCAGTGAACGCAATCAACAACCACTTTGCCACCCAGTACGGCCTCCCTCTCAACGAGTACGACGACTATATCAACGTTGATCTGTTTGCCGGTGGCGGTGGCGCCAGCACTGGTCTGGAAATGGGGCTGGAGCGTCCGGTGCATATCGCCATCAACCACAACCCGGCAGCGATCAGCATGCACCAGGCGAACCACCCGGGATGCCTGCATCTGGAAACGGATGTTTGGGATGTTGACCCGGCAGAGGTGCTGGCTGGCCGCAAGATCGGCTGGTTTCACGCCTCACCGGACTGCACCCACCACAGCCAGGCCGCTGGCGGACAGCCGCGTAAAACCGAGATCCGCAACCTGTCGTGGGTCGTGACCAAATGGGCCGGCAAAACGCGCCCGCTCGTTATGAGCTTGGAGAACGTCAAGCAGATCCGCCAGTGGGGACCGCTGATCGCTAAACGCTGCAAGAAAACTGGTCGCGTGATGAAGCTGGATGGCTCAGTCGCAGATCCCGGCGAACGTGTGCCACGTAACGAGCAGTACCTGGTGCCGGATAAGAAGCGCCGGGGCAAAACGTGGCGCCGATTTCTTCGGACCCTGCAGCGGTTGGGCTACGACGTTGACCACCAACTGCTAAAGGCTTGCGACTACGGAGCACCCACCAGCCGTGAGCGCCTGTTTATGGTTTGCCGTTCCGATGATCAGCCCATCGAATGGCCGGAAGTCTCTCACGCAGCGAAGCCGAAAAAGGGCCAGAAGCCCTATCGCACTGCCGCTGAATGTATCGACTGGAGTATCCCGGGCCAAAGCATATTCAGCCGCAAGCGCTCTCTTGCTGACGCAACGATGCGCCGGATCGCTAAGGGCATTAAGCGAGAGGTGATCGACCGTGCCGAGCCGTTCCTTGTGCCTATCGCCAATTGGTCGCAGGAAACCGTTCACCCGGTAGATCAGCCGCTGAACACGATCACAGCCTGGCCGAAGGGTGGATCTTTTGCGGTGGCTAATGCAGCAGTCGTTCCCGTAACCCATCAGGGCAGCGATCGCATGCACAGCCTGAGCGACCCAATGCGAACCATAACAGCCGCCAGCCGTGGAGAATTGGCGCTGGCATCTGCCAGCCTGGTGAAATTCCGCTTCAACTCTGCAGGTGGACCGATAGATGAACCGCTGCCGACCATAACCAGTGGAGGAAATTGTAAGCGCCCAGCCGGTGCCGCTCATGCCATGGGCGTGGCAACTGCCTTTCTCGCTCAAGCGAATGGCGGATTCAACACCACGCACAGCAAGCCGCTCGATGGCCCGATGACAACAATCACCAACACCGGCAGTCAGCAGCAGCTTGTCGCCGCTCACCTGCTCCACCTTCGTGGAAACTGTGACGCCCGGGCGGTAGACGATCCGTTGCAGACCATCAGCGCCCGCGGCCAGCATCATGCACACGTTACAGCATTCCTCTCTCGCCAGTTCGGCGCCAGCGTCGGCCAAGCTGCAGATGAGCCGGCGCCGACAATCACGGCAGGCGGTGGCGGGAAAACCTCACTGGTTGAGCTAAAGCTGTCGCCTGAAGCGGAGGAAGGCGCCCTGCGCTGTGCGGCGTTCCTGATGCGTTACTACAGCGAAGGCGGGCAATGGGGAGAACTGGACGAGCCTCTGGATACGGTAACCACCAAAGACCGCTTGGCGCTGGTCACCGTGTGGATCAAAGGCGATCCCTACGTGATCGTTGATATCTGCCTGCGCATGCTCCAGCCCCACGAGCTGTACGCCGCTCAGGGTTTCCCGAGCAACTACATCATCACCCACGGCCACGACGGGCGGAAGTTCACCAAGTCCGAGCAGGTCCATATGTGCGGCAACTCAGTGAGCCCGCCGCCAATGGCCGCTATCGCCCGGGCAAACAACCCGTACCGAGTCGAACTAAAACAGGAAGTAGCAGCATGAAGGTTGAATCAACCACCGTCCGCAAACTGATGATCACGGAGATAGAAGCACTCGACCCTATCAGCGTGATCATCGAGAACCACGAACCCGGAAAGGGAAAGATCATCATCGAGTGCTATGGCGATGCCTGGTCGAGCTACTGGGGAGCAATGAGCGGTCAGAGTATTGAGCAGTTTTTCTTGCGGTGTGATGAACACTACCTCGCCAACAAGCTCAGCGCTATTAGCTCCACCATGGTGGCAGACACTGATGAGATCAGAAAGCGCATCAAAGCTGACATCGTAAAGATGCGGCGCCAAGGCGAGTTATCCAAAGAAGAAGCCGATCACTTTTACCGGCGCGCCGAAGATATTGAGATCGATAACAGCTACTGCAACGATCATTCCTTGGTTGAAGCTATTTGGGGCGAGGAGTGGTTTAGAGATCTCCATGAAGTACCCAACCCGAAATACGAATACCTGTGCCGAATAATCCGCACCGTTCAGATCGCTATACGTGAGACAGAAAGGGTGGCTGCATGACAGCGACACACTGGGACTGGCAGCGAGCCTGCCGAGAGATGAATCAGAGGCCCAGCGCCAGCAAGACCAACCAGGTGCAGTCCCAGCGCTGCCCCTATCCAGAATGCAACTGCCCTTTAGATATCGCGGACCCTAAGTTTTGTGCGCGTGGGCTGAAGCGGTGAGGAGGAAGGTATGAGCAAGATCTACTACAAGATGACGCTGGCACCCGCCGAAGAAGGCATGACCATTACGACCAAGAAGTTCGTTTCGATTCATGAGACGCCCTGCTTTCACTACTGCGTTCTGGAGCGCGACAGGGGATTCGCTGAACTGGTCATCAATGGCAAGCAGTACTCAGGAACGCCACTAACGCGCCTGAAAAAATGCCACATCAGGGTATTCCGCATCGACAAGGTGAACAGCCGCATCGCCTTCCCTACCGAACAGAAGGCCTATGAGCACCTGCTGTTCCTGAAGCGCAAGCACATAGCCAACATGAAGCGGGATATGGCACTGGTCACCGCTTTTCTGGAGGAGTCCGAAGGCAAGCAGCTGGATGACTTTGAAAAGAATGACTGGGGCTGGCCGTATGCACCTGGCACTCAGGATCTCGTTCACCAGCACTACGCATTCGATTGAGCGGAGGCCAGATGAGCAACGTAACCATGCATGTGAAGCTACCACCCACGCAAGCCGGAAAACTACTCCAGAAGAGCATGAAGCTCGAGAAGAAAGTGGCTGAACTGACCGACGAGATTGAGCGGCTTAAGCAGGAGTGTAACCGGCTTAAGGCCCGCGAGGATGCCATGTGTGATCTGCAATACGCCGAGGGAGCAAAGCGCGGTTTTGTATGGGGGCAGCATGACGATAATGCCGCGCTAGCCGCTTGTGTCGATGGTCGCATCCCGGAGGCCACCAGGCAGCTTAAAGTGCTGCGCGCCAGCGCTGAGGAGGTGAAGTCGTGAGCTGTGAATACGTCCAGAAATACTACAGCGTGCCAGCCTGCATCGGCCGGCGCGTTGAAGTCAGTGGCCGCCCCGGCGTTATTGCCCAGGACTGCGGTCACTACATCGGCGTGAATTTCGATACCGACAAGCCTGGTCAGATCAGTCCCTGCCACCCCACCTGGAAAGTTGAATATCTGGGTATTGGCAAGGTGCGGAAGATGACGCGAAGCCAGCAGCGCTACAAGCGATACCTCGAATACGGCGACTGCTTTGAAAACTTCCTCGACTTCTGCCGTTGGGATGCTGAGCCTGAGCATTCATGGAACAGGGGGTGAGCAATGGCTTTATCTGACGATTACATCGAATCCCTCTTCCAGGGCACGAACTTTGGCGAGCAAGTGAACGGAAGCATCGCAGAGAAGCGCAAGCTGCTCAGTAAGTCGCTACGAAACCAGCTGGATGGATATTGGTCTGGCCGCACTATCTACCAAATTATGGTGACTGGCGGGTTTCTACATGATGCGAAGTCGAGCGAAAAGAAGCGCCTCACCCAGCTTGGCGAGGCATTCCTGCAGGAGAGTCTGCCATGCAGCTAAACGAACACACAAAGCTGATCCTCGGCATGCCGAACTTCAAGTGCGCACCGATCGCTCACCGCCTGGTCAAGCTCGGGCATGAGATACCGCCGCGCTCAGAAGACGAACAGGCCTACGTCATCAACTGGATGCTGGAGCTGTACGAGCAGTACGGTAAAGGATGGAGCGAGCATGCAGAAAGAGTGCTTGCTGGGGAGGTGGAGTCGTGAACGAACTAATCGCACTTCTCGTTGAAGCTGATAAGCAGCTGCATGAACTGCAAATACTGGATCGCAACGGTACCGACGCTGATGAAGATGAGTACAGCAACGGCTACCGGGCGGGATTTGCCGAAGGCCAACAAAAAGGCATTAAGGAAGCGATGAAGCTGGTAGCTAGCCGTCTTGAGAAGACGCTTTGAGGCCGAAGAGTAACGCCACCCAGGCACCGGGCGGCAAGTGATCCCGATTAATGAACACCAGATAGAGGCGGAAACGAAATGGCAGAGTTAAGACCGACGACATGCAAAAACTGCGGATCACCGCGCCTTGCGCCCATGGATCGCGGCACATGTAGCTGCATGGGCGGACTCGCCGATGTCACGCCTGAGCAGTTTATTGCCCGGGCAAAATCATGGGGTGGGTTTGTGGTTTATAGCCCGGAACGCGACCGGTTTGTTGCGGCCAGTATCGATGAATTGCCCGAATATTTCCCGGGCGGCAAGTAGAAGAGGAAGCCGATATGGATAACCGAGTTTTTAACGTGAATGGCTCTGGCGATGAAATGCTAAAAGCCGCGCTATCCCTGGCATTTAAACAGGAAGGCGAGCGAACAACCTGCAAATCATGGATGCAGACCAAAAAACACGGACTCGTTCTTTTGTGGTGCGCTGGTGAAGGTGACAGCGATCTGCCGGTACCGCTTGATAGTGAGTCTGTATTCCCGCTCGTGAGGCAGTGGCTTGACGGTGAGTTCGCCCAGGATGTTGAGCCAAGCGAGTGGTGCGACGACATGGACCATGATGGGGATAACTCGAATGGTTGGCAGGTTTACTGTGAAGCCTGGGGGCATGTTGCAGACAACCATTATGCGATCTGCGGAATCAAGCCGGCTTACATGTGGCATGGCAAGTAGAAGAGGATTACCACCATGGCTGAGAAGTTGATGCCGCTGCACAAGTGGCGGAAAGAACGGTTCACCACCCCGCCGGCTGCAGCCACGGCAAGGCGCTGGGCCGAGAATGGCGACATTCCGGCTAAACTGATCTGCGGGAAGTGGTACGTGAAAGTTGAGCAGGAGCTACTGGAAACCGGTGACGATCTGGTTGATCAGGTATTGAAGGCGGGTTGATATGGCAGCGAGAAAGCGGAGTCGTCAGAAGCGCGACCTGGAAGCCAATCTCTATGAGACTGGCGGCTACTACCGGTACAAGCACCCACAGACCGGGAAGTTTCACGGCATGGGTAAAGACAAGTCAGCGGCCAACGCGGCCGCTCGCAAGCTCAACGCCATGCTGCTGAAGCCGAACGATCATGTCAGTCGCGTGATGGCAACGGATGCCGTTCTATTCTCCGTACTGGTTACCAGGTATCGCAACGAGTACCTGCCGACCAAGAAGCTGAAGCAAACCACGATGGACGAAACCGGCTACCGACTCAACCGACTAAACAAGGATCTCGGTCACCTGCAGGTCTGCGACATGTCGATTCGCCAGCTGGCTGAGTACCTGGACGACTCTTTCAAAAACAACGCCTACACCAAACACCGCGGCCTGCTGTCCGATATCTTCAAATTCGGGATCACCAAGGGCCTGGCCGAAAGCAATCTGGCAGAAGAGACCTTGGCCAAAGCCGCTGATGAAAAAGAGCGTCTGCCGCTCAGCAAGAAATGGTTCGACCAGATCTACGCCAACGCCGATGAGTGGCTGCAGGTTGCCATGGACTTCGCCTTGATTTCTCTGCAGCGCCGATCCGATGTGTGCGCAGCGCGGTTTGAGGATATCGAGGGAGGTTACTTAAAGCTGGTGCAGCAGAAGACAGAGAAATTCGGCGTGCGTGCCCACCTGCGTATCGAGATCGGCCCGTCGCTGGAAAAGGTGTTCAAGCGAAGCCGTGCGTCTGGTATCGCCAGCCCGTACATCATTCACCGCCGGCCAAAGCGGATCCGTGAAAGCAAAGACACGACGCACTGGAGCCAGGTGCGGCCGGAGATATTCAGCAAGGAGTTCGCCAAGGCCCGAGATAAGGTGCCGGAGATCGCCAAGCTACCAGCAGCCAAACGCCCTACTGTTCACGAAATCAGAGCGCTAGGTGGTCACCTGTATCTTGAGGCAGGGTTTAGCGAGGAGTATGTGCAGACCCTGATGGGTCACAGCACTGCAGCGATGACAGCGGACTACACAGACCGGCACCTGGAGTGGACGACATGCGGTGCCGGACTGAAAATCTGACCGTCTCCACACCACTGTATTTTGCTAAAATTTTGCTAATTTTTTGCAGAAACAAAAACAGCCACCGGATTCATCATCGCAAGTGGCTGTTTTTGCTAAAGAATTTGGTAGGACTAAGCAGACTCGAACTGCTGACCCCCACCATGTCAAGGTGGTGCTCTAACCAACTGAGCTATAGTCCTAGATGCTTGGGCTGTGTTCTGCCTCAAACGTGGTGCGTATTATATATATCGATTCGCCGCGCGCAACCCTTTTTTTGAAGATTTTTTTATTTAGTTTTCAACGCGTTAGAATTCTGTTCACAACTTGATCAGACGCCCAGGGCAGCCTCACACGAAGCCGCTGCGAAGAGGGCGGCGGCCTCTTCTGCCAACAGGGGCTTGCTCAGCAAAAAGCCCTGTGTCAGATCACAGCCTGCATCCTGCAGGAAACGCAGCTGCACTTCATCATCTACGCCTTCTGCGACTACCTTCATCTGCAAACTCCTGGCGACGGCAAGCATGGCGTAGATGATCTCTTCATCACTGCGGTTCTTGCCGATGCCGATCACAAAGCTGCGATCTATTTTCAGGTAGTCCGCCTGCAGCTGCTTCAGGTAGCTGAGTGATGAATAACCGGTACCGAAATCGTCGATAGAGACCAGAATCCCCGCCACCTCAAGCGCTGAGAGATTGGTACGTACCATCGGCGATTTACTCATAAGGGTGGTTTCGGTGATCTCCACGATAATGCGATGGGTGCCGATGCCGTGGCGTGCCAGCGTCGCCAGCAGGCGGCCGGCGATATCATCGCGGGCCAGCTGCACGGCGGAGATGTTCAGGCTTAGATAACGTACATCAAGCCCCGCCCTGTCCCACTTTGCCAGCTGGGCGATCACTGTATCCATCTGCCAGGCGCCAAGTTCGACAATCATGCCACTCTCTTCCGCCACAGAGATAAACTCTGCCGGCGATACCCATTCACCGGCCTCATTCTGCCAGCGCATCAACACCTCGGCACCCAGCGGTTTGCGGGTACGGGTATCGAAGATCGGCTGATACCTGACCGAGAGCTGATCGCCATTTTCCACCGCGACCCTGAGACCCTGCTCCAGGTCCACACGGCGCTGCATCAGGTAATCCATCTGCTGGTCAAAAAACCGGTACAGGTTGCGGCCGTCGTGCTTGGCCTTGTACATGGCCAGATCCGCCTGGCGCAGCAGAGTCGCGGGCTCGGTCTCTCCAGACTGCCCCAATGCGATCCCCACACTGGCGGTCAGCTGAAAACGGGAGCCGTTCAGATCAACAGGCCTCGCCAGCACTTTGATCAGCCGCGCAGCCAGTTCCTCAAGACCATGCTTACTGACCGACTGGCTCACGACCAGCGCAAACTCATCACCGCCAAGGCGCGCCAGCAGCACATCGGCGCTGATGGCGTTGACGAGGCGTTTGACGGTAATGACGAGCAGCTTATCCCCTTCTAGATGGCCGAGGGTATCGTTAACCGTTTTGAAGTTATCGAGATCGAGATATAACAGACCAACGTCGGAACCGCTTTGCGCGGACAGTATCTCGCCCAGCGACTCCATCAGCTTACGGCGGTTAGGCAACTCGGTAAGCTGATCGTGGAACGCGAGAAATAGCTCGCGCTGCTCCGCTTCCCGCCGCGCTGTCACGTCTTCATGCACGGCCACGTAATGACTGATCAAACCCTGCTCATCGGTAATCGGCGTAATGGTCTGATCCACGATCAAACGCCTGCCATCCCGTGTCAGGTTTACCACTTCGCCACGCCAGACCGCTCCTGAGCTAATGGTTTCCCAGAGGGTACGGAAGAAAAAACGGTTGTGCTCGCCGGAGTTGAGAATCGAGGGACGCAGCCCCTGCACCTGCTCCTGGCGGTAACCGGAGAGACGGGTAAACGCCTCGTTAACCCACTCAATAAAACCGTTACGGTCTGTGATAATCACCGCATTGGCAGTGGTGCTGATCGCAGTCCCCAGCAGTTGCAGACGATCTGCCATTTTTGCCTGCCTGCGCGCCATTCCCCAGAGCAACGTGGTAACCGCGCAGATAATCAGCACGATGCCCGCTACCAGCCAGGACAGTCGCTCAGTTAATTTGCGCCAGGACGCCAGCCCCTCCGTCATATCGTATTTAAGCGAGATAACCACCGGAAACATCGACGTGGAACGGAAGGTTTCAAGGTACTCGCGCCCGTCTTCAATACGGGTGAACGCACCCCACTCCTTTTCGGACAGTCTCGAAACGAAAGGCTCTGCGCCACTATGTGAAATACCGGGCAGGTCGTCACTGTTCCGCGAGGCGACCAGAAGCACCCCATCGTAGCGATACAGAGCCACGCTAGCAGGCAGGCTCTCGATCAGGGGGCGGAACTGCTCACGCACCGAATCCGGGTTCCAGATCGCCACCAACCAGGCGACAGGCTCTCGCTTCTCATTTAGTAGCGGTAGACACACCGGCAATTGATAGATACCGGATGAGGCCAAAGGGGACGTCAGGCTGCGACCACTGATAGGGCGTCCAAATAATATTGGCAGACCGGCGTACTGTTCAGACAGGCAACTGACACCGCTTATCTGCGCACCTGTCGAGTCCGGCACCGAGCTTGCCAGTACCAGGCCTGCTGGCGTCACTACAGCAAGCTCGCGCAGCTGCGGACTCATATCGATCAACCCGGCAAGCCGACGCGTCAGCTCCAATGGCCTGAACAGCATCTCCGGCTCATAGCCCAGCTGCACGCGCAGTGAATTGAGGCGCCCCTGGATATCCTGGATGCTGCGCACGGTTCCGCCTTCCAGCGAGTGAGCCAGAACCTCTGTGGTTTCCGAGATGCTGCTGCGCGCCCGCTCCTCACCTATCTGATGAAAAACGGCAAAGACCAGCAGAAAACTGATGATCAGTGCAAAACCAGTCAGGGGAAGAAGAGATATACGGGTCCAGATCAATGGCGGGCTATCCCAAAATACATATAGTGCACATCATATACGTATAACAGAGGCCATACAGGATGAACCGAATCAAACTTGCGACAGGTCAGTCTTTTTTAACGCTGCTGCTACTGATGCTTGCACTCGCTCCTGCGCAAGCGGACGACCGACTTGAACGCATCCAGAGCGCAAACCAGTTACGCGTCTGTATCTGGCCTGACTATTTTTCGATCAGCGCCCGCCACCCCAAGACCGGCAAGCTGGAGGGTATAGACATCGAGCTGGCCGCAGACTTTGCCAGGGATCTCGGCGTAGACCTCTCGTTCGTCGAAACCCACTTTGGCCGCTTTATGGACGACCTGGAGCAGGATGCCTGTGACATCGGCATGTTTGCCATCGCAATCACGCCAGCGCGCGCCGAACGTATCGACTACAGTGCGCCTTACCTGGCCAGCCACATGTACGGCGTGACCACCAAGACTCATCCGGGCCTGAGCCGCTGGGAAGATATGGACCAGCCAGGCAACGTGATCTGTGTTCAGCGCGGCACCTACATGGAAAGCTTCATGAAACAAACACTGCGTCACGCCGAGGTACTGGTGGTGACCGATCCGCGCGAACGGGAAGAGGCGGTACTCTCCGGGCGCGCCGATGTGTTTATTACCGACTACCCCTACTCACGCAAGGTGCTGAGATTTTACGAGTGGGCGCGACTGATCGAGCCCGAAGACAGCAACGGCCCTCGCCCCTTCAAATACGCTTATGTCGTCGCTAAAAACCAGCCGGAATGGCTAGGCCGCGTTAACCGGTTCGTCAGCCAGATCAAGCAGGACGGCCGCCTGGAGCAGGCCGCCACTAACAATGATCTGCTGCCGGCCGTCGTGTTCGCTCAGGACAACTGAACCAGGTTGTGCTCGATCGCGTATTTCACCAGCCCCGCCGCCGTCTGGATGTTCAGTTTGGACTTGATATTCTGGCGGTGGGTTTCGACCGTGCGCACCGAGATATCCAGCTCGCGGGCGATCTCCTTGTTGTTTCGCCCGCCGGCCAGCAAACGCAGCACGGTCAGTTCCCGTGGCGTCAGCACACTGCCATCATCCGCCGGAGCGCTCGGCTCGTCAAAGCGCGCAAACAGTGTCTGGGAAGCGCCAGAGCTGAAATAGGTGCCGCCGTGATGCACGGTTTCGATCGCTTTCACCATCTCCTCTGAGGAGACATCCTTGAGGATGTAACCAGACGCGCCGGACTGGATCAGCTGAAGAATATACTCGCGGTTATCGTGCATGCTGAGGATCAGCACGCGCACCTCAGGACAGCATTCACGCAGCTTTTTGGTCGCTTCGAAGCCGTTCATCACCGGCATCGACACATCCATCATCACCACATCGGGTTTTAGCTCCATGGCAGCTTCTACCGCCTTAAGCCCATTGGCCGCATCGCCCACTACCCGGATACCCGGCTCGGCCTCAAGACGCGCGCGGATACCGTCGACCACCAGCGGATGGTCGTCAACCAAAATGACATTGATCGGTTTATCGGTCATTACTGCCCTATCCCAGTACCTGTGGCCCCTTGAGCGGCAGCGCCACGCGGATGCGAGTGCCCTCACCCTCACCGGCGTCTAGCCGGTACTCACCGCCCAGCAACTCAACGCGCTCACGCATGTTGCGCAGGCCGATGCCTAGCATATGCCGATTTGCCTGGGGATCAAAACCGCAGCCGTTATCCTTTAGATCAAGACGCACCTTGCCACCCTGATGATCCAGCTTCAGGGCGATATCGCTGGCGTCGGCGTGTTTTTCCACATTGGTCAGCGCTTCCTGTATCAACCGGTAAAGAGTGATCTCTATATCTTCCGGCAGGCGGGTCTCCGGCAGGGCCACCTCTTTGCTGATACGGATATTGGTGCGCTCGGAGAAGTGCTCGAGCAATGCTGCCAGACCGCGCTCGAGCCCAAGATCGTCGAGAATGCTGGGGCGCAGATCATGTGAGATGCGTCGCACCTCCTGAATCGCCTGGTTGAGCACCTCACGGCCAACATTGAGATCCTCGAGCCCCTTCATCTCCCCCTGCCCCAGCTTGCGCTGCGCCAGCTCGATCCGATAAAGCACAGTGACCATCAACTGATTAATACCGTCGTGCAGTTCGCGGGAGAAACGCCGCCGCTCATCGACCTGAAACTGGATCGAGCGGTGCGCGAGCGAGCGCAGACGCGCATCGGCCAGACGCCCCTCATGCAGGTTGATCGCCAGCCCCAGCAGCACGATGATCAGCGTCACGCTGGAGACGATCACACTGACGTTGAAGAAGTTCTGCCGGATATTCATGCTGACTTCACCGCGAATCTGGCGCAGCTCAGCACTGATATCGTCCAGGTAAAGTCCGGTGCCGTACATCCAGCCCCAGTCCTTTATTTCCACCACGTATCCCAGTTTGCTCTCTACCTCATCCCGCCTGGGGTTGTGCCAGAGATACTGATGATAGCCACCACCGTCAGCAGCGATTCGCAGCAGATTGCGGATCACATAATCGCCGCTGTAATCCTGCATGTCGATCAGGTCCTGACCGACCAGCTCCGGCTGAATCGGATGGACCAGGTTGACGCCATCCTCGTCATAGACGAAAAAGTAGCCGTCCTCACCGAAGGTCATATCGTTGAGGATTCGCTTCACCTCCTGCTTGGCCAGATCCTCATCCTCGCCGGCAGCCTCGCGAACATGAACAACCGCGGCCTGCGCCATTTCGACATAATGCCGGAGCTCCCGGCGCTTTGAGTCGAGCAGGTTATCTTCGAAGATGGCGATCTCCTGCTCAGACAGCAGCACCGCCCCCTTGCTGCCCAGCCAGGTGATCAGAGTCGCCACCAGCAACATGGGCAGAATCGCCAGCAGCATGATTTTTATCTTCAGCGACATGACAGGCTCAATTCAGGGTACTCAGGAAATAGTGACTCAGGAAATATGCTCCAGATACAGAGAAGCCGACTGCAGAGGCTCTGCAATCGGCTTCTGTAACAGCTGAGGTCGAGGTTATACCAGGCCGAACCAGCTCGGGAAGATCATGATCGCCAGTACGATCAGGATCTGGATGGCGATGAACGGCATCACACCCTTGTAGATATCCAGCGTCGTTACCTCTTTCGGCGCCACACCCTTGAGGTAGAAGAGTGAGAAACCGAACGGCGGCGTCAGGAAGCTGGTCTGCAGGTTCATGGCGATCAGGATCGCAAACCACAGCGGCGCAATACCGAGCACGTCGGCCACCGGCGCCAGAATCGGTACGATAATGAACGCGATCTCGACGAAGTCGATGAAGAAACCGAGGATCAGGATGGCAATCATCGACAGGATCAGGAAGCCCATAGCTCCGCCCGGCAGATCAGACAGCACCTCTTCGACGATGTAATCGCCGCCGGTGTAACTGAACGCCATGGAGAACGCGGTCGCACCCAGCAGGATAGCAAACACCATCGCGGTCACCTTAACGGTTTCGATGGAGGCATCCATCAGCATCCGGAAGCTGAACTGACGATACAGCAGCGCCAGGATCAGCGCGCCTACACCACCCAGAGCCGAAGATTCGGTCGGTGTCGCGATACCGGCAAAGATGGAACCCAGCACCACCAGCACCAGCGCCAGCGGCGGGATGATGGAAACAGCCGCTTTAACGTAGAACTGACGGCGGTTGAGGCTCTCGTCACGGGGAACCGTCGGCGCCATCTCCGGCTTCATCCAGGCAATCGCCAGAATGTAGACCAGGTATGCACCCACGAGTACAGCACCCGGGATGATCGCGGCCTTGAACAGATCGCCCACCGGGATACCCAGCACATCACCGAGAATAATCAGGATGATCGACGGCGGGATAATCTGCCCCAGCGTACCCGACGCACAGATGGTGCCGCAGGCCAGGCGCTTGTCATAGTCGTACTTCATCATCACCGGCAGCGAGATAAGACCCATCGCCACCACGGAAGCACCGACAACACCGGTGGAAGCAGCCAGCAGCGCACCCACCAGGACGGTGGAGATCGCCAGGCCACCACGGACGCCACCAAACAGCTGCCCCATGGACTCGAGCAGCTGCTCGGCCAAACGCGTGCGCTGCAGCACGATACCCATAAAGATAAACAGCGGAACCGCCATCATGGTGGTGTTTTCCATGATGCTCTGAATGCGGAACGGCATAAACGCGAACATATCCGGACCTTCGGCAAGTACACCGAAGATCAGGGCCACACCACCGAAGGTGTAGGCCACCGGAAAGCCGACCAGCAACATAAGCAGGGCGGCAAAAAACATGATAATACCGATCATTATCTCAACCCTGCCCGATTAATGCTGTACCGGTGTGTAGCCATCATCTTTCAGACGACCACTGAGAATATTGATCGACTTAAGCGCCAGACCAACACCACTGATAAAGTTGAAGAACATCGCGAACGGAATCACTGACTTGATGATCCAGCGGTTCGGCAGACCACCTGGGTCGCCGGAGCCTTCGCCCAGCTGGAAGGATTCACGTGCGAAATCGACGCCGTACCAGGCGACCAGCAGGCAGAACGGCATCAGCAGGACAAAGGTGCAGATCAGATCGATCCAGGCCCGGCGACGCACGCTGAGCTGATCGTAAATAACATCGACACGCACATGCCCACCCGCTTTCAGGGTAAACGGAATACCCAGCATGAACATCGCCGCGTAGAGATGCCATTCCATCTCCTGCATACCGATGTACACGGTATTGAAAATGTAACGCGAGGCAACATCAAAAAAGACGTTGAACAGCATCAGGATAAACAGTACTGCAGCAATCTTGCCGAGCAGATCGGAAAACCGATCAATCGTCTGTTGAAGACGTAGAAGGAACATGATTTTCAACCTCATGGACCGAGGATTAGGACCAGATAACAGGCAGAACCCCGCCCATCCGGGCGAAGCTCTGCTTGAGCGAGGCGTTACTCTGCCATGCTATTGAGGTAAGCGCGATCCGCAATGTCAGTCCAGACACGAATCTGCTTCAGGTAATCCGCCTGGGAGGTCAGGATTTCCTTGGCCAGCGGGTCTGCAGCAGCGGCTTCTTCCAGCAGTTCGTCATTAGCCTGCTTGATAGCGCCCATTACTTCCGGCGGGAAGGACTTAACCTGGATATTCGGGTACTCGTCGGTCATGGTCACCCAGTTTTCGGCAGACACATGGTGAGAGTTGATGGTCATATCGTAGGCAGAGACCTTCATCGCAGTCAGCAGGATCTTCTGCAGATCTTCCGGCAGCTTATCCATGGTGCGCTTGTTGATCAGGAACTGCAGCTCGGTGGCAGGCTCGTGCCAACCGGTGTAGTAGTACGGAGCGATCTTGTGGAAGCCCATACGCAGGTCCATGGCAGGACCGATCCACTCCAGCGCATCGATGGTGCCGCGCTCCAGGGAGGTGTACAGCTCACCCGGCGGGATGTTGGTCGGGCTTGCACCCAGCTTGGCCAGAACTTCGCCGGCAAAACCCGGGATACGCATTTTCAGACCCTGAAGATCTTCAACACTGTTGATCTCTTTGCGGAACCAGCCGCCCATCTGAACACCGGTGTTACCACCCGGTACAGAGATCAGGCCCAGAGGCTCGTAGACCTTCTGCATCAGCTCCATACCACCGCCGTAGTAGAACCAGCCGTACTGTTCAACAGCGGTCATACCGAAAGGCATGGTAGTGAAGTAAAGGGTGTTGGGGACCTTGCCCTTCCAGTAATAGGAAGCGGAGTGGCCCAGGTCATACTGACCGGCGCGTACCATATCGAATACGCCCAGCGGGGATTTGTGCTTGTTGGCGGTATCGATGGTGATCTGCAGACGCCCGTTGGACATCTCTTCGGCCAGCTTGGCCATCTCGCGGGCGGGTTCGCTGAAGGTGCCGAAGTTGGTCGGCCAGGTTTCGGCGAGCTTCAGGCGGTAGGTTTTCTCTTCAGCCTGAGCCGGGGCGATCAGAGCCGCAGCACATGCCGCAGCCGCAATCACTTTGCGGGCAAACGTCATTTTCAACATTATTCTTATATCCTTTTTGTATTGGGGATTCTCCAGATTCAGCATAGACGCTGATCCGAATGCTGACAGTTTCTCAACAGATGTCAGCCTTACCTATTCGCAGTTCCCCGCAACAGGCTCAGGAAGACTACGTAGCGTCTAAGTATTTTTACTTAGTTTCATCTAAGTAATAACAGCTAGGTAGGAAGAAGATATGACAGCGACGGAAAGCGCCCGGCTTACGCGCCATCAAGCTTAAACGGGGAATAATCCTGGACCATAAAAAAGGGCGCCCCTTGCGGAGACGCCCTTTTCGATAGCTTGATTAAAAGCAGATCAGCAGCGGAAGCGCGACGTCATGGTCTGCAGGTTATCCGCATGGCTCACCACCTCGGTGGAGAAGCCTCCGATCTCACGAGTACGCTCGGAACCGCGGGAAACGTTATCAAGCACCGCGTTCATGCTGTGGGCGATCGACTGGGCTGTCGCCGCAATCTGCTCGATGCTGGCTGCCTGCTGCTGGTTACGGTCGCTGACCTCGCCAAACAGTGAGCGGATCTGCTCCATCTCATGAATCGCCTCACCACCCTGGCTACGGCTCTCATTCACCTGATGCTGTCCATCCTCCATGGCGCGGAGGATCTGGTTCATCTGGCCCTGCATATTGTTGTTGATGTCGTTGATGCTGGAGGTGGCAGACACCGTTTTCTCCGCCAGAGAGCGCACCTCATCGGCCACCACGGAGAAACCACGTCCCGCCTCGCCGGCACGGGCCGCCTCGATCGCGGCGTTTAGCGCCAGCAGATTGGTCTGCTCGGCCAGGCCGTTGATCATATCGGTCACGCCATCGACACGAGAGGAAGCTTCGTTCAGCCTGTTCAGCTCATCGTGAATGCGGGCAAACAGCGCGGAGATCTGTTCCAGAGAGCCCAGCGCTCCGGTAATCACTGCACCGCCTTTCTCGGTGGCGGCTTCCGCCTCACCGGACAAGCGGTTGGTCTCTTCGGACGCATTGGCCATTTCAGCCACGGTCTGGCTGATCTCTTCAGCCGCCGCCGCCACAGATCCGGTTTCAGACTCGGTCTGTTCACTTTCGGCGATCTGCGTCTTCAGCGTATCGCTGAGTTCGGTGGACATATGCTGTAGCTGGGAGCTGCTCTCTTTAACACTGTTAAGCACCGAGCCGAGCTGTTCATTCAAGTGGTTAACGGCAACACCAAGACGATCAAACTCATCCTGACGACCTTCGCTGACCGGCAGACGCAACTCCAGATCCCCTGCTGCCACCTTCTCCAGCGATGTAACGGTGGTGTTCAGCGCAGTGGTAGAACGCTTCAGCGTCAGCATCAACAGCAGCAGTACCGCCGCAGCGACACCGATACCGGCGATCAGGATGGTGGTGCGGGCGGTCTTGCTGGCACTGTCGGCATCGTTTCGTGCCTGCTCCAGCTGCGCCAGAACCTGTTCGAAACGCTGGTCAACCTGCTGGTTGAACTGCTTCAGCTGGGCCTCGGCGCTGACCGCCTCCTGGTTCTGGTGCTGAATCAGCGAGATCAGCGCTTCCACCTCGGTGGCGATCTCTTCCAGCGGCGCATCAAAGGTATCAACAAAGTCCAACTCGACCAGCGTCTGTCGCAGCTCCGACTTGGCAGCGCGAAACGCATCAAAAGACTCAGGAGAGCGCTGCTCGATCAACGCGGCAATACTATCCTGCATCTTCTGGAACGGCTTGCGCATAAAGGAGAACAGCGTCTCGAGAAACTCGGCCTGACGATCGGCGACTACTTTGCGCTGACCTTCAGCGTTGTTGTTACCGATCGCCTGGGCGTCTTTAATCACCGCGCTTTGGGAGACAAGCCAGGTGTCCAGTGTGGCATCCAGCTCTTCTGCGCCCCTCATGCCCTGAGCGCTGAGACCACCAAGGATACGATCCTGGGTCGCCTGGAACTCTGGCAGCGCCGCTTCGGCAGCTTTTCCGGAAAGGCGGGAAACGGTAGAGACTTCGGACCGCAGACTACTGAGATCGATCACCCAGCGGCCCAGAGTATCTACTCTTTCGGCGGCCCGGGACTGACTGTTGAGCGAGGAGATGGAGAGGAAAATCAGAGCGGCGAAACCGACAACCGTCAGTACGACCACGAGCATGAGGTTCTGCTTGAACCCCAGCTTGAAGCGGGAGAGTGACATCCTATGTTTCCTTGTAATCGTTATATCCAGCGATACGTCGGCCCCCTGCCGCCCTTAACTTTGCCCTGCGCCATGCAGCCTGGGGGAAAACCGACTGTAACTATATCGACATCATCCGCTAAGACTTTAGTACCACCTCTGTCGCAAAACAACCCCAAAAATATTGCAACTTGCTGATTTAATTACTCCGGAAGGGAGGCGTGTTTGATCCGTTCAAGCTCGTCACGCAGCTGCGCCGCTTTCTCAAACTCCAGGTTACGCGCCGCTTCGTACATCTGGTCTTCAAGCTGGTTGATCGTTTTGGCCAGCTCCTTGGTACTCATGCCGCGCTCATCCACCCGGTATTCCGCGGCCGGCTCTGCCGCCTTGCGCGCCCCACGGGAACTCTTACGACCCGGCACGGCACTGGCGCCCTCCATGATATCGGCCACCGATTTAACGATCCCTTTAGGCGTAATACCGTGCTCTTCGTTGTGGGCGATCTGCTTTTCACGACGCCGCTCGGTTTCATCCATGGCCCGCTGCATGGACCCGGTGATGCGATCAGCATAGAGAATGGCGCGGCCATTAACGTTACGGGCGGCACGACCGATGGTCTGGATCAGCGAGGTATCGGAGCGCAGGAAGCCCTCCTTGTCGGCGTCGAGAATCGCCACCAGCCCCACCTCGGGCATATCGATCCCTTCACGCAGCAGGTTGATACCGACCAGCACATCGAACTCACCGATACGCAGGTCACGGATAATTTCGACACGTTCCACCGTATCGATATCGGAGTGGACATAACGCACCCTGACATCATGCTCGGCGAGGAACTCGGTGAGATCTTCCGCCATACGCTTGGTCAGCACGGTGACCACTACACGTTCACCACGGGCCGCCACCAAACGGATCTCAGCAAGCAGGTCATCGACCTGGGTAGACGCCGGACGCACCTCAACAATGGGATCGACCAATCCAGTGGGACGCACCACCTGCTCGGCGATCTGCTCGGCGTGTGCAGCTTCATATTTACTCGGTGTCGCCGAGACAAAGATCATCTGCGGCGCCAGCCGCTCCCACTCTTCAAACTTCAGCGGCCGGTTATCCAGCGCCGACGGCAGACGGAAGCCATACTCCACCAGCGTCTCCTTGCGGGAGCGGTCGCCACGGTACATGGCGCCCAGCTGCGGAATGGTGACGTGGGATTCGTCGATAATGACCAGCGAATTATCCGGCAGATATTCAAACAGTGTCGGCGGTGGCATACCGGGGCCACGGCCGGAAAGATAGCGCGAGTAGTTCTCGATGCCGGAACAGTAGCCCAGCTCCAGGATCATCTCGATATCGTAGAGGGTACGCTGCTCAAGGCGTTGAGCTTCAACCAGCTTGTTATTCTCGCGCATCTGTTCAAGACGCTCGCGCAGCTCCTCCTTGATCTTA
Source organism: Marinobacterium lutimaris (assembly GCF_900108065.1). GTDB lineage: Bacteria > Pseudomonadota > Gammaproteobacteria > Pseudomonadales > Balneatricaceae > Marinobacterium_D > Marinobacterium_D lutimaris. Next base: position 1,828,412 of record NZ_FNVQ01000001.1, read on the forward strand.
TCCACCGCTTCGAGCAATACCTCACGCGGCGTCACATAGTGCGTTTTCGGATAGATGGTGGCCCGGGGCACCTTGCGCAGCACCTCACCGGTGAGCGGATCAAAGTGGCTGATCTGCTCGATCTCGTCATCGAACAGCTCGATACGGATCGCCTCGACCTCCGATTCCGCCGGAAACACATCGATGACGTCGCCACGCACCCGGTAGGTGCCACGGTGTAACTCCACGTCATTGCGGGTGTACTGCAGCTCCGCCAGCCGTCTTAGCAGACCACGCTGATCGATGCGGTCGCCGCGATCCAGGTGCAGCATCATCGACAGGTAGGACTTGGGATCGCCCAAACCATAGATCGAAGACACCGTCGCCACGATGATCGCATCCTCGCGCTCCATCAGGGCCTTGGTGGCGGAGAGACGCATCTGCTCGATGTGATCGTTGATCGAGGCATCTTTCTCGATAAAGGTGTCGGATGAAGGAACGTAGGCTTCCGGCTGGTAATAGTCGTAATAGGAAACGAAATACTCCACCGCGTTATCCGGGAAGAATTCGCGAAACTCCCCGTACAGCTGCGCCGCCAGTGTCTTGTTGTGGGCCAGAATAATGGTCGGACGCTGCACCGCGGCAACCACGTGAGCCATGGTGAACGTTTTGCCGGAACCGGTAACACCGAGCAGGGTCTGGGCCGCCAGCCCCGACTCCAGACCATCGACGAGCTTGGCGATCGCCTTGGGCTGATCGCCCGCCGGTTCAAATGCCGAGCTAACCTTGAATCTTGTCTTCATCCTTCTATCCTGCAATCGAGCGAACCGGGAAGTATAACGCGCCGCCGGGGGCTAAAGCATTCCGTTTACGGACGAGCCAGTGAATTACCCGACCGGTGATAGGGCAGCGCAAGTTTCCTATCATCAACTTTTTTCACCATCAGCGCCAAAATACGCCTTTTTAGGTCGCACAGGGATTCAGAGTCACCTCCGAATACTGTATGCTCCTAACGCATTTGCCATGTACATTTCAGGCGCTGACAGCAATAGAGGAATCAAGCTTGGACGTGCAACTTTCCAACCGCGTAAACAGCATCAAACCTTCTCCCACACTGGCGGTAACCAACCGTGCAGCTGAACTGCGTGCGGCAGGCCAGAACATTATCGGCCTGGGCGCAGGAGAACCGGATTTCGATACCCCCGATCACATCAAACAGGCAGCGATTGACGCCCTGAACAGCGGCTTCACCAAGTACACCGCTGTCGATGGTACTCCCGCGCTGAAAAAGGCGATTATTGCCAAGTTTGAAAACGAAAACGGCCTGAAGTACGAAGCCAATCAGATTCTGGTTTCCTGTGGCGGCAAACAGAGCTTCTTCAACCTGTCTCTGGCCCTGCTGAATGCCGGCGATGAAGTGATCATCCCTGCACCTTACTGGGTTTCCTACCCGGATATGGTGAAAGTGGCCGATGGTGTGCCGGTCATTCTGACCACTACCCAGGAGCAGCGCTTCAAGATCACTCCGGCGCAGCTGGAAGAAGCGATCACCGACAAGACCCGCCTGGTGGTACTGAACAGCCCGTCCAACCCGACCGGCGTTGCGTACACCGAAGAGGAACTGAAAGCTCTGGGTGAAGTGCTCAAGCGCTACCCGAACGTGCTGATCGCCACCGACGACATGTACGAGCACATCCGTTTCACCGGCAAGCCGTTCTGCAACATCGTGAACGCCTGCCCGGAACTGTATGAGCGCACCATCGTCCTGAACGGCGTATCCAAGGCTTACTCCATGACCGGCTGGCGTATCGGTTACGCAGCAGGCCCGGCCAAGCTGATCGGCGCGATGAAGAAGATTCAGTCGCAGAGCACCTCCAACCCCACTTCTATCTCCCAGGTTGCCGCCCAGGCCGCACTGGAAGGTTCTCAGGAGTGCGTCGAAGAGATGGTCAAGGCATTCAAAGAGCGTCACGACTACGTGGTCAGCGCCCTGAACGCCATCGAAGGCGTTGAGTGCATCGAAGCGGACGGCACGTTCTATGCCTTCCCGAGCTTCCAGAAAGTGATCGACTCCCGTCCGGAGTTTGAAGACGATATCGCTTTCGCCGAGTTTCTGCTGATCGAAGCAGGCGTCGCCCTGGTTCCTGGTTCCGCCTTTGGCGCACCGGGCAACCTGCGCCTCTCCTTCGCTACCAGCCTGGACACCCTCAAGGACGCGATCGGACGCATCTCCACAGCACTGGCAAAGTAATGCTGTTGTGATGGAGAAGTGATGGAGTAGCGATCCAACAGCGGCGGACACCCTGTCCGCCGCTTCCCTTTCATGGAAAGGAGATCCAGCGTGAAAACCCGCATAGTTGCTGAACTGTTCTCCCCAAGCCTCCTGCCCGTCGCACTGCTAAGCAAAGGCCACATCAAGTGGGCCAACGCGAGCTTCGAATCGATCCCCGCCGACATCCGCAGCCAACTGATCAAACAGGAAAAAGTGCTGGTGCATGATTACCTGTTCGAACGCCTCAGCTGCGATGAGCGCGAGCTTCTGATCGGCACTCCCTTTGTCAGCACCCAGCACGAACGCAAACTGATCCGCGAACTGCTGCCAGCCCTCGCCACCGGCGGCGATCCCTGGCTCACCTGCGCCCGTGTACTCGGACCGATGATCGGCAAATCGGAGCTGGTTGCAGTAAAGCACCAGAGCGAAGATGCGGACGAACTGCTCGGTCACTGGTATGACGGCGACACCCTGCCGCCACGACGCCTGACATCGGAACACGCCATCGCCGAGAAGGTTTATGCCGCAAAAGATGATCGACTGCTGTTCGCCAACCCTGCACAGGAGTATCCCGAGGACTCCCTGGTCGCCGATAGCAGACCGCTCTATTTCGCCAGCCAGCGCGTCGATAGCAACGATAAACCGCGCGGCTACCTGGCACTGCTTGAATCGGGCAATATCGATGCCCTGGCCGAGAACCTGCGCCTGTTGCAACTGGCCGGTGATGTGCTGGCGGGCCACTTTGCCAGCGAGCCCGAAGCCCTGCCGGAAAGCGACGACGAGCAGTTACACCCCAGAGACGAGCTAACCGGAGTTCCGGGCCGCTCCGCCTTTGACGCCGCGCTCGAAAAAGCCGAGCTGCGTTATCTGCAGACCGAGAAAAACTGCGAAATGGCGATGCTCGATATCAATGGCCTTTCAGCCATCAACAACCTCAAGGGGATCGAATACGGTGACCGGGTACTGAAGCTGCTCGCCAAGGGCCTCAAGTCGATCTGCCGCAGCGGCGACCGGGTATTTCGGTTCGGCGGAGATGAGTTTGTGCTGCTGATGCCGTTCGGCAAACATGCACCACCACTAATAAAACGCCTGAAGCAGGTAGAATCACAGCTGCGTAAGGACACCGGCATCGAGACATTCAGCCTCGCTTACGGCATTTCCAGCCTGTCAGAAACCCAAGGCAGCAGCGACGACCTGATGCTACTCTGTGATCGAAGACTTCGAGACTCCAAGGCGGAGCAACGCAAAGAGACCTAGACTCAAGCGACACTTACAAAGGGCGTATTGATGAGAATAAGGAAAAGAATCTCTGCTGTAGGTATCTGTTTCACACTCGCAACCGCCCCGGCCAACGCCGGCGCTCTTTTGGATCTTTACCAGAAAGCACTGGATGCTGATCCTCAACTTAAGTCGGCCCAGGCCACCTTCGAGGCGGACTCTGAAGTATCCACCCAGGCAAGATCAGGCCTGCTACCCCAGGCAAACCTCAACGCCAACACTGCCCGAACCGATAACCGCGACTTCGACGGCAACACCCACGGCTATACCCTGTCACTATCACAGCCGCTGTTCGACGCCAGCGCCTGGTTCATCTTCCGCCGCGGCCAACTGCTCGAAGAGCAGGCTCAACTCACCTTTGCACTGGCCCAGCAGGACCTGATCCTGCGATCCATCGACGCCTATCTGGGCGTACTGCGGGCACAGAGCACCCTGGATTTGGCCCAAGCGCGGGAGCGCGCCCTGTCACGGCGCCTGGAGCAGGTTCAGGCGCAGTTCGACGTGGGATTGATAGCGGTGACCGACGTACTCGATGCCCAGGCCTCCTATGATGAGGCCGCCGTGCAGCTTATCGACGCCCAGGGCGCACTCAGCAACAGCTTCGAGGCCCTTGAACGCCTGGCCGGCAGCCCACTCGACAGCATTCAGCCACTGGACCAGGACTATCCGATTCAGTCGGTTGAACCCACGGATCCGACCGCCTGGCTCGATCGCGCCTTTGAAGGCAATCTCACCTACAGAATAAGCCAGTACGACAGCCAGGCTGCCAGACGCTCGCTGCAGGCAGCCCGCTCGGAGCACCTGCCGAGACTGACGGTAGAGGCACAAAGCGGCGAAACCACCGAACGTGGCGATTGGGACGACAACAACAGCATCGCCCTGAGGCTGTCGGTACCACTCTATGCCGGCGGCTCAACCAGCTCCGGTGTACGCGAAGCCGACCAACGCAACCGCGCCGCCCTCTTCAACCAGGAGGACCAGCGCCGCGCCCTGACATTACAGACCCGTTCATTGCTACGCGACCTGAACACCAGCGTCGAAAGCGTCAAGGCTCGGGCGCAGAGCATCAAATCACGGGAAACCGCGCTGCAGGCGAATGAAGAGGGTTTTTCGGTAGGTACACGCAACGTGGTCGACGTACTGGATGCAGAAAACGCGCTGTACCAGGCACTGCTGGACTACGCCAACAGCCGATACGACCACATCACCACGCTGTTTGAATTTAAGCAGACAGTGGGCAGCCTGAGCCCAGAGGACCTTATCGCTCTGGACCAGTGGCTGACCTACGCAGACATGAGTAGCGGAACGGCTACCCAGTAAGCGTCAGTGAACGGTGGGGTTGTCCTCTTCGGCTTCCGACAGCAGAGGCTGCCCCTCGCCATCATGACCGATGGCGCCCACCTCGACACCACGCTCCAGCAACTGCTGAACCAGCATCTCGGTCAGGTGCGCACTGATGATCATGCCGGCAGGCGGATCACCCTCGAACAGATCGTCATCAAGCAGATCATCGCCGCGCAAGCCGAGTAACAGCGGATTTTCCACTAACAGCGGAGCGAGTTCATCCGGCGTGAAGATGGCATGATCCGAGGCCACCATCAGCGCCAGCTGATAGGCATCATGCGGACCATCTTCAAGCCGCTCGACATAGGCTTTTTCGGCCAGATGAAACAGGTCGCTGAGATGGCTGCGACCGCGCTTGGGTGCGAACTCACCGGCTTCGGTATAATCGACCCCATGCACCGCGGGCACCGAGTCCAGCTCATGGGCGTCCACCAGCACCCGCCCTTCGGAATCCACCTCAAGCCAGTTGCGATTGACCGCCACCGCCAGCAGACCCTCGAGGGCCGCCGCAACGATGTTGCTGGTGACGATAGCACCGACACAAGGATTGGGCCGCTCTCGATCCACGTCGATCAGATCACTGGCCCTGGCGGAGAGCAGTTTTGGATCTTCGTCGATCAGCGCAGCCAGCTCTTCGCCGGACAGCCAGAGACATTCGTTACAGACGCGATGGGCAGTGAGGTAAGGTTCAGTCTCGCCCTGGTCAACCATGACCTGAACATATTCGATACGAACCTTTTCCAGCAGTTCGGCTAACCGACTCATACCGCTCCTCCTGGAGAGATGGGAACACAGAAACAGGCACCGAGCCTTTAATAGTAATCGTCCCGGCGATAATTGCACGCATCGCCGGGCAGGCAATCAGTGAATAGTAATACCGATCGGCTGCACACGATCCTTCATGTCATCGAAGGCGTGACGCAGATGCGACAGCGGCATCAGGCCGAAATCGATCGGATCCGTCGGCAGCTCGTACCAGTCCAGGGACCAGATACGAGTCATCAGCTCGTATTCGCCGATCAGCGCATCAAGCAGAATCATGACCGCTTCGACACGGGCATCCATCTCGAGAATTTTCGGTGCGTCGCGCAGGTAAACCGCCAACTGCAGCTTGCCGTTCAGCTGCCGCAGGGAGCACCAGAATTCATCGATTTCGCACAGCTCATCGCCCATATTGACGAACGCCGGCACGGGATCGTAGCGCTCATTAAAGGCGCGGAAGCTGATGCCGGACAGATCCGGCGCAGCGCCGACCAGTGACAGCACAGCATGGATCGACTCCGGGTAGCCATCACAGCCAAACACCATCTCGACCGGCCCCTCTTCCGACTCCTTTTCGAAGTGGAAGGTCAGATTGCGGTCGATCTTCTGCAGGCTGGAACGATAGGCGTTCAGCAGCGCATCTGCTTCGAAATGCGCATCCTGCTGACTGGCCAGCAACTGATCGAGCGTCTGCTCGACGTGCTGCCAGAAGTCTTCTATCTGCTTGTGGCTATAGGTCATAAAGTCTGTGCTAATAGGGTGAATTGTCTCAGGTACGGGGAACGACGACGCCGGTCTGCCCCTGATACTTACCCTTGCGATCGAGATAAGAGGTTTCGCACACTTCGTCGGCCCCCAGGAACAGCATCTGGGCAACACCTTCGTGGGCGTATATTTTTGCCGGCAGCGGCGTGGTGTTGGAGAACTCCAGCGTCACATGGCCTTCCCACTCCGGCTCCAGCGGCGTGACGTTAACGATGATGCCGCAACGAGCATAGGTGCTCTTGCCCAGGCAGATCGTCAGCACATCGCGGGGGATGCGGAAGTACTCAACAGTACGCGCCAGCGCGAAGGAGTTGGGCGGAATGATGCAGACATCGGATTTCACATCGACAAAACTCTTCTCATCGAAGTTTTTCGGATCGACGATGGAGGAGTTGATGTTGGTGAAGATCTTGAACTCGTCCGCACAACGCACGTCATAGCCGTAACTGGAAGTGCCATAGGAGACGATGGGTTGATCGTTGACCCGACGCACCTGTCCCGGTTCGAACGGCTCGATCATCTTCTTTTCTTCCGCCATGCGGCGAACCCAGCTATCTGACTTAATGCCCATGTTTTCCTTTACGCGCTACGAACTTGTTTAAATATTAGCGCTGCATTCTACAGCGCTTTGGGACGCCAACGCCAGCGCCGGGACGGGCCTGAAAGCTCTCGTCCGGCGCTGGCGTCGCAATTGCGATTGAGCAAAAGCAGTGAATCGGCGAAAACTGAATCAGTCGCCGAAGATCTGGATTTTCGGGCCTCGCGGCGTGCTGCCTACTTTTCTCACCAGGCAGGCCGACAGACGCGCGGCGATCTCGAGGTAGCGCTTGGCGTGGGCACTTTCCGGATCGGAGACAACACTGGGCTTACCACCATCCGACTGTTCACGGATCGCCAGCGTCAGCGGCAACTGGCCCAACAGTTTGCAGTCATAATCCTGGGACAGCTTCTCGCCGCCGCCAGCACCGAAAACCGCCTCTTCATGGCCGCAGTTACTGCAGATATGAGTGCTCATGTTCTCGACCACGCCCAATACGGGGATATCGACCTTGCGGAACATCTCAATCCCCTTACGGGCATCCAGCAACGCAATATCCTGGGGAGTGGTGACGATCACTGCTCCGGAAACCGGCACGCGCTGGGACAGGGTCAGCTGGATATCGCCGGTTCCCGGCGGCATATCGATCAGCAGGTAGTCGAGATCATTCCACTTGGTCTGGTTCAGCAACTGCTGCAGCGCGCCGCTGACCATGGGGCCACGCCAGACCATGGGCGTATCGTCATCCACCAGGAAGCTCATCGACATTACCTGGACACCGTGACTCTCCACCGGCAGGAAGAACTTGTCATCTTCAGCGGTCTGCGGACGCGTACCTGAAGGTACACCCAGCATCATGCCCTGGCTCGGGCCATAAATATCGGCATCAAGCACACCCACACGTGCGCCCTGAGCCTTGAGCGCAAGCGCAAGGTTTGCGGTAGTAGTGGACTTGCCCACCCCACCCTTGCCGGAGGCTACGGCGATAATATTGCGCACACCCGCAAGGCCAGGCAGCTGTTTTTCAGAGCCGGTCGCTTTGATCTTCTGCTGTACATCGATGCTCACATCAGTGACACCACAGCTGCGCTTCAGCTCTTCGGCAAGCGCATCTTTCAGAGCCTGATGCTCGCACGCAGCTGCATAGGGCAACTCCAGCGCGACTGTGAGCTTATCTCCGGACAGCTCCACCTGGCGAACCACGCCGGCATCACCCAGCGACTGTTCCAACCAGGGGTCGACCCAGGCATCTACACAACGCCTGATGGCGTTCGGGTCCAGCTCTGACATGCAATTATCTCCAATACTCTACGGCTAAAAACATACCTTTATACTCAGGTATTATGTCGAATCCGTCTGGCACAAGTCCAGCGCCAGCGCACGGGCAGTGCAGAAATCCGGCTTGCCGCTTCCCAGATAAGGAAGCTCCGGCACCGCTAACACCACGCCCGGTAACATAAGTGCGGGCATACCGCCGTTTCTCAACCTTGCCGGCACTTCATCGGCCTCATCCGACTCAACCAGCAGCACCACCTGCTCCCCTTTACGACTATCCGGTATCGCGGTGGCGATCAGCCCCGTTTCCGCGCCAAGGATCGAACGCGCCTTCTCCTCTAACGCGCCGAGGGAGATCATTTCACCACCCACTTTCACAAAGCGGGAGTAACGGTCGATCAGGGTCAGGAAGCCATCCTCGTCAAGCCGACCCTTGTCGCCGGTGACGTACCAGCGCAGGCCATCCTGCTCGATGATCACGTTCGCGGTGCGTTCCGGGTCGTCCAGGTAGCCCTGCATAATCTGGGTACCGCCGATCAGCACCATGCCTGCCTCGCCCTCCGGCAGCGGCTCAAAAGACTCCGGATCCACCACTCGAAACCAGGAGCCCGGCAGAGGCATTCCCACCGTGCCATCCTTGTTGCCGACCTGCAGCGTCCAATAATTGGTATCCAGGTAATCAGGCAGGTTTACGCTGGCCACCGGCGTAGTTTCGGTACAGCCATAGCCCTCGAGTACTTTTTTACGAAAGCGGGTTTCAAACGTTTCCCTGACCCTGGGAGACAGCTTTTCCGCCCCTGCCACCACCAGGCGCAGCGACTCGAACATCGACGGCATCACCTTCGGGTTGCGGGCGTAGAGACGCAGAAAGGTACTGGTCCCGCAAAGCAGTGTCGCCTGCCAGCGGGCCGCCGCCTTGGCGACATTGACCGCATCAGTGGGATCGGGATGACAGACCAGAGGCACCCCCTCGATCAGCGGCATCATGGTGGTCGCCGTCAGGCCAAAGGCATGAAACGTAGGCAGGGTACCCAACACGCAGTCATCCTCTCGGATATTAAACACGTCGGCGATCTGCTTGACGTTGGCAAGGATATTACGATGGCTCAGCATCACCCCCTTGGGCGTCCCCTCACTGCCGGAGGAGAACAGAATCGCGGCGGTATCATCCAGCGAAGCACCGCCGCCGTAGCGGAACTTAACCCACCAGAGCGGCACCAGCCGCAGTGAGACCAGGGTAGACAGCGCTTCCAGCTTGCCAATCGACTTGCGCACTTTTTCCAGCTCGATCACTTCAAGCTGCTCAAGCAAGGGCTGCATATCCAGTCCACGCTGCTTGAGCTTTTTCAGGAACTGAGAGGACGTCACCAGCACCTTCAGATCGGCCCGCTCGGCGCATTTTTTCAGCACATCCACCGGTGCCGTGTAGTTCAGCGGCACCAGGGTTTTGCCCGCCATCAACAGCGCCAGGTTACCAATAACACCACCGGGCGCTGCCGGGAGCAGCACGCCCACTCGCTGCCCCTGACAGCGTCGCAGACGGCGCGAAAGCAGCACCGATCCCGTCAACACACGCAGATGAGACAGCGCAGGGCCGTCCAGATCGGTCAGTGCCCAGTCGGTGGGCGCCGCCCGCGCCGTGGAAATAAACGCACGCGGTAAAGATTCCAGGCTATCGGTGTAACGCGCCCAGGCGCTGATAGACAGTTCTGAGACAGCAGAACGCACGCTGACGGCATCGCTACCCAGCGGCATCGGCGCGCCAAAAGCGACAATCACGTGACGTCGCCAGCCCGCCCGGCGCGTCATCTTGGGACGAGCGTTAGAGCGGGAAAAGCGACTGCCCCAGAGGCCACGCAGGTAAAATGGAATGATGCAGGCATCGCTTTCCAGCGCCACCTCTGCTGCGCGTTCGAAACCACGCTTGAAAGGCGCCAGCTGGCCGCTGTGGCTGATCGCTCCCTCTGGAAAGACACACACCACCTTGCCTTGACTCAACAACTCGCCAACCCGCTGCATCGCCTCCCGACTGCCGGTCGAAGAGACGGGAATCACCCGGTAGCAGTCGAGCAACCATCGGAGGTACCAGCGCTCATAAAGGGAGCGCTCCATCACGAAGTGTACGTGGCGCGGGCAGGCAAACTGCACCATCGCCCAATCCAGCCAGCTGATATGATTCCCCAGCAACAAGGTACCTGTGCCATCCCGCGGCAGGTTTTCAAAACCAAGCACCTTCATCCGGTAGCGGTGGAGCATCGTGCGTACCAGCAGCCTCAACATCGCCTCGGGCATCCTGATCACCGCGAGTACCGCCGCCACAGACGCCGCCAGCGCCAGCACTACCAGCAGGCTCCGCGCAGGCACCTCGAGATAGGCGCTGACCACGGTAGCCACCAGACAGAAGAACATCGCCAGGTTCTGCAGGAAGTTATTCCCGGCCAGAATCGCCCCACTCTCCCCCTCCGGCGCGTGAAACTGTATCAGGGCATTCAACGGCACGATGCTGAGGGCGCCGCCAAAACCAACGGCAAAGAACAGTATTCCCGCCTGGAAGAGCGAGCTCGATGCGGGCAGAAACAGCAGGCCCAGAGCGACAAATGCGGCCCCCAGAGGGATCAGCCCCAGGTTGATATAGTGCCGTGACAGACGCGCCACCAGCATAGAACCGAGCAGAATACCGACACCGGCCAGCGCCATCGCCCCCTGGATCAGAAAGGTGTTTAACTCACCCAGGTGCGCCTTCACGTAAGCGGGATAGACCGCCACCATCACCTGACTGATCGACCAGAACAGCGCCAGGCCCATCACGGACCAGAATATCGGCCGATGCCCGGTGATCCGCTTCAGGTTGGTTCTGAGCAACTGGCCGCGCAGGTACGCGCCTCGATCCAGGCGCAACTGAGGCCGGTCCGTCCCCTGACCGAGTTTCAGCGCCAGCAGCCACTCCACACAGGCCAGCGCAACCAGCAGCCAGCCCAGAGGCGCTATCTGCCGCAGAACTTCCGCCGGCGTATTCTCGACTACTGCCGTCAACTCCAGCCGCGATTCGAACAGCAGCGAAAACAGTACAATGGCGCCCAGGATCGAGATGATTGTCGCCGCCTGAACCCAGCCATTGGCGCCACTGAGATTATCCGAGCCCACCAGCTCGCGGATATATCCATATTTGGCCGGCGAATAAAGTGCGCTCTGCATCGCAAGCAGAAAAGTCATCACAAAGGCAGGTACAAACCAGCCCTGATAGTAACAGAGGGTGATTGCCAGGGTCAGTACGATGGCTGCGGCAGCCGAGGTCCGGATCACCCGGGGCTTGGCAAAGCGGTCGGAGAGGAACCCCGCCGGGGTAAACAGCAGGATAAAAGGCAGCAGAATCAGCGCGTTCACCACCGCCGTCAGTAACACCTGTTCAGGCCCATCATAGGCCTTGAACAGGGTGTTCTGGATCAGGATCTTGTGACCCAGATCCAGGGTGGCATTAAGAAAGGCAACGGCAATGAAGGGGAGAAAACCGGCTATACGCCAGAGGGGTTTATCCTTTGTCTCCTGATGACGGCTACCGGATCTCATGCCCCCTCCCTTGGTTTCTTTGCGGGCCGCTGTTCAGTACTTAGCGCCGCGTCAGATAGACACCGCACTCCAGGTGGTCGGTATAGGGAAACTGATCGAAGATCGCGAATCGCTCAATCCTGTGGGTGCGAGTGATATCCCTCAGGTTCTCTTTTAATGTCTCCGGGTTACAGGAAATATAGAGGATATGTTGATATTCAACTACCTGGGACACAGTCTCATCATCAAGACCGGCCCGCGGCGGGTCAACCAGCACGGTGGTGAAATCACACTCTTCCAGCGCCAGCCCCTGCACTTTGCGGGTTTCCTTTTTGCCCTTGAGCACCAGGGAAAGATCCTCTGAGGGCATACGCAGCACATCGATATTATCGATACCGTTCTGCTCAATATTAAAACGGGCCGAACGCACCGATTCCTTGGATATCTCGGTAGCCACCACGCGACGGAAGTTCTGCGCCAGCGGCAGTGTAAAATTGCCGTTTCCACAGTAAAACTCCACCAGATCGCCCCCGGCGTCGCGGCTGGCATCCAGCGCCCAATGAATCATCTGCCTGCAGACTTCGGCGTTAGGCTGGGTAAAGCTGTTTTCGGTCTGTTTGTAGCTGTACTCGCGGCCGTCAATATCCAGCTTTTCGATGACAAAGTCGTTATCGAGCACGATTTTGTTTTTGCGCGAACGACCGATGATATCGATACCAAAACGCTCACGCAGCGGGCGCACAGCCTCAATCCACTCATCACCGATGGCACGGTGATACAGCAGACTGACCAGCAGTTCGCCGGAAAGGGTACTGAGGAAATCGATCTGGAACAGTTTGAAGCGAAGCTTGGGATCCGGCCGGATCGCATCCAGCAGCTCGAACATCACATTATGGATCCGCTCGGACACCATGGGGCACTCGTCGATGCGGATCTTCGCATGCTTGTCGCCCGGCTCGAACATGACATAGTAGAGATCATCTCCCTCATGCCAGACTCGAAACTCAGCCCGCATTCGGTAATGGGAGGTCGGCGACCGGTAAAGATCGATTTCGGGCAGCTCAAACTCGGCAAAATCGCGGCTTATACGCTCGCGTTTCGCGGCTAGCTGGCTTTCGTACTGGGCAGGCTCAACCTTGGGCAGGGGCATGGGGTCCTCGACAGACAGGCAAAACAGGCGGCGATTCTATCAGCCGCCCCCCGGTGTCTCCAACCGCTTGCTGCTGTCGTTTTACGGGTAACGTTCGGCAAACTGCTCCGCCAGCTCTTCCCAGTGCGCACGACGGTCCATCTCGCCGATCTGATCCAAGTAGCCGGTCGACAAACGCCCTGCAAGATTACAAAGCGCCTTGTTTTTAACCCCTTTGAGCAGCGCATCCGAGACATGGACTGCGGCCAATGCGGTGTAGGAGGTGTCGTCCGACGCCTGAGGCACGTGATGATAGAGCACAGCGCGCACCGTGCGCGGTGACACGCCCCAGCGATTGAGAATCGCCGCCCCCATCTCGCCCCGGGTCAGGTTGTATTCCAGCTTTTCCACCGCATAGATCGGCTGCCGAAGTACCGCGGCACGCTCCATCACATGAAAATAGCGCTGTGGATCAAGGCTGACCAGGGCTCGACCACCGATATCCAGAAAGAAGCCCGCGGCACAGGCGCTGATCGAATGAACACGGTCAGAGGCCACGGTTTTTGCCACCTGTTCAGCAAATTTGCCGCACTTCAACGAGCGCTGCATCGATGCATCGAACGAAAAGCCATCGAAACCTTCTGGCTGCGGCAGGATATTCTGCACATGCACCAGGATGCAGAGGTCGCGAAACGTCCTCAGCCCCACCAGTTTGACCGCATCAGCGGCACTGAAAACCAGGTTTTTACTGCCAAAAAGTGGATTATTGACCAGCGCCATCACCGCTTTCATATACTCGAGCTGCCCCTTGAACAGGGGCGCGACCATCGCAGCGTTGTCATTAATGCGCGAATCGATCATCGCATTGAGTGCATCGATCTTGGCGGGCAGCGGCGGAATATCATTCAGGAAAGCAGACACACTATCGAACTTGCGGGCATAAATTCTGCTTTTAACGTTCTGGGCGCGTTCAATGGCATGGGACACCTGAGCCGGATCGCATTGCGCTGACAGAGCGGTATCGACGACATCGTTAGCCTCGGTGATGTAGCGAGCGCTGGGCGACCAGGAGAGCAGAATTCGCACCAGGTCAGGCCTTGCATCGGCTATTTTTCGGGCAAAACTGAGCGCCTTCAGGTTATCTCCCTCAACCCGCAGGAGCACCGCATCGACCGAGCCTGCAAGGATCTGATCCAGCAGTTTCTCTTCGCTGGCCGCGGGCCTGCAACGCCAGTCGGAAAGATCCAGCGGGTCGAATAATGTCTCGTCGATATAATCCAGATAAACCAGTGTCGCCATCGCACATCCCTGCTTCAGGACAAAAAACTAATTTAGGGTAAATAAACTAACCGCGAGCACCTGTCCACCAGGGATGCCCGTTACCTGCGATGTAAAGGACTGCTTCTACAGGCCAATACCTTCATAAACCACGCAAACCGGCGTAGAATCATGCGCCTTGAATTCTACTCCATGAACAGGTTTTTGAGCGTCCGATGACCGACAGCAAGCGCAAAATACTCGTTACCAGTGCCCTGCCCTATGCCAACGGCCCTATCCATCTGGGTCATCTGGTGGAATATATCCAGACCGACATCTGGGTTCGCTTCCAGAAACAGCGCGGCCACCAGTGTACCTATGTCTGCGCTGACGATGCCCACGGCACACCGATCATGCTCAAGGCCAACCAGCTGGGGCTGACGCCGGAAGAACTGATCGCCAAGGTCAGCAACGAGCATCAGCGCGACTTCGCCGGTTTCATGGTTGGCTTCGACAACTATTACTCTACCCACTCGGAAGAGAACCGGGAATTCGCAACGCTGATTTATCAGCGCCTGCATGATGCCGGTCACATTGCCCGCCGCACCATCACTCAGGCGTTCGACCCTGAGAAGAAGATGTTCCTGCCGGACCGTTTCATCAAGGGTGAATGTCCGAAGTGTGGTGCTGCTGACCAGTATGGCGACTCCTGCGAAGCCTGCGGCGCGACCTACCAGCCCACCGAACTGAAGAATGCCTACTCCGCCATCTCCGGTGCCACTCCGATCGAGAAGGACTCCGAGCACTTCTTCTTCAAGCTGGGCGACTTCGAAGACTTCCTGAAGTCCTGGGTCAGCGAGCATGTGCAGACACAGATGATCCACAAGCTTAACGAGTGGTTTGAATCCGGCTTGCAGCAGTGGGACATCTCTCGTGACGCACCCTACTGGGGCTTTGAAATCCCGGGCGCCGAAGGCAAGTACTTCTACGTCTGGCTGGATGCGCCGATCGGCTACATGGCCAGCTTCAAAAACTGGTGCGACCGCAACGGCGTTGATTTCGACGAGTACTGGAAACCAGGCACCGACGCCGAGCTGTACCACTTCATCGGCAAGGATATCGCCTACTTCCACACCCTGTTCTGGCCGGCGATGCTGCAGGGTGCCGGTTTCCGCACGCCGACCGGCGTATTCTGCCACGGCTTCTTGACCGTTAACGGCCAGAAGATGTCCAAGTCTCGCGGTACCTTCATCATGGCGGAGACCTACCTCAAGCACCTGCGCCCGGAATACCTGCGCTACTACTTTGCCGCCAAGCTTGGCTCCGGCGTCGATGATATCGACCTGAGCCTGGAAGATTTCCGCTTCCGCGTGAACTCCGACCTGGTCAACAAGGTGGTCAATATCGCCAGCCGCTGCGCCGGCTTTATCCAGAAGAAATTCGACGGTGAACTGGACAGCGAGCTGACCAACGCGGCGCTTTACAACGAAGCAGTCGCCGCCGGTCGCAGCATCGCCGACGCCTACGAGAAGCGCGAGTACGGCCGCGCCATGCGTGAAATCATGCACCTGGCTGACAAGGCCAACCAGTACATCGATAACGCCGAGCCCTGGGTATTGGCGAAGCAGGAAGGCCGTGAGTCCGAAGTTCAGGCCTGCTGCACCCTGGGTATCAACCTGTTCCGCGTGATCATCAGCTACCTGGCGCCGATCCTGCCGAAAGTTGCCGAAGATACCGCTGAGTTCCTTAACATCGACGGTTTTGCCTGGGATGCCATCGAGAAGCCTCTGCTTGGCCACAAGATCAACAAGTTCAAGCCACTGATGCAGCGCGTTGAGCCGGAAGCGATCGAAAAGGTGATCGAGGATTCACGCCAGAATCTCGAAGCGGCTCAGCAGACTGCTCCGAAAAAACAGGCGGAAAAACCGGCCAAGGAAGCGATTGCCGACACCATCGAGTTTGCGGACTTCGCCAAGGTCGATCTGCGTGTAGCGCGTATCGCCAAGGCAGAACACGTTGAAGGCGCAGACAAACTGCTGCGACTGACGCTGGATCTTGGCGACGAGACCCGCAACGTCTTCGCCGGCATCAAGTCCGCCTACAAACCGGAAGATCTGGAAGGCAAGCTGACCGTTATGGTAGCCAACCTGGCGCCGCGTAAAATGAAGTTCGGCATGTCTGAAGGTATGGTGCTGGCAGCCGGCCCCGGCGGCAAAGACCTCTGGATCCTTGAACCGCACGAAGGCGCACAACCTGGCATGCGGATCATGTAACGCACTCTGCCCTCCAGAAAAGACCCGCTAGGAAAGATCCTGATCCGGGTTGAGCAGCTTCACCTGAAGTGGCTCAACCCGGCCTGACGGCATCCCGATCATCTCGTTATAGGCAGATTCCTGCAGCAGCCAGGTGTCGGTGATCCTCAACCCCTTGAAGGGCTTTTTCGCATCCAGCTGATTGCGAAACTTCAGCGGCAGACCTGAGGCATCACATACCGTAAACCGCCCCTCCTCCATCTCGACCTCCGTCAGGTAAAGACTGTTTTCAAACGAGCGTAGAAATAGACGCTGCACCTTTCCTGCAATTAACTGCTCCAGGGTGATTTTCATAACTGCATCTCGCCTCTGAGGTTGATCCAAGCACCGTTTTTAGGCTGAATACGGCCCCATGACGAAAACGGTTCTTCCTGCACGCCAGGCGACAACCAGACCTGGCACCCGGAACCCACTCAAGAGGGAACTTCAAGGCATGAAATTTCTGATCCTCGGTGCTGGCGGCATCGGCTGCTACTACGGCGCTCGTCTGCTTGGAGCGGGCCATCAGTGCACCTTCGTCGCGCGAGGCGCCCACCTGGCAGCGATGCAACAGAACGGGCTTGAGGTCCGCCATAGCGACTACCATTTCAACGCCGCCGTTGATGCCATCGCCATGGAAACACTGACCGCTGAGCGCCACGCCGATGACTATGATCTGGTGCTGTTCTGCCTCAAGGGTGGCGCAACGGCAGAAACCCTGGAGCAACTTGGGGCCTGGTTAAGCGACAGCAGCCTGGTACTGCTCTCACTGCAGAACGGCGTGGATAATGAACCGCTGATCGCGGAAAAGATTGGCGACGCACGAACACTGGGCGGTCTCGCTGTGCGTATCGGTGGACATATTCTCGAGCCAGGCGTCATTGAAGCCACTGGCCCTGCACAGATCGTTATGGGGGCCTGGCCCGACAGCGCCGCACAGCCCTCGACCGACACCTTCGCAGAGAAGTTATCCCTGCTTTTCAACGAAGCCGGCATCCCCACTCAGGTCAGCCCGGATATCCGCTACGAGCTGTGGCGCAAACTGCTGATCAACAACAGTATGAACCCGCTTTCAGCCCTCACCGGACGCGATACCCGCAGCCTGACATCGGATCCTGTTCTGCGCCCTATCATCCACGCACTGATGACCGAAACAGCCACCGTGGGTATCGCCGACGGCGTCGCGCTTGGGGAAAAGGATGTGGAGGAGATGTTCGAGCTGATCTGCGGCTTCGATGCGATCAAGACCTCGATGCTGGTTGATCGCGAGAAAGGCCGGCCACTGGAGCTGGAAGGTATCTCCGGCGCCGTGCTCTCTCGCGCCGCGAAACGGGGAATAAACACGCCGCTGACGGCCCTGATTCACCGCCTGCTGGAACTGAATATCGGCAGCGCCGAATTACTAACCTCACTCAAGAGCCACTGACAACGCTTAACAAGCACTGACAACCTCACACTGACAACACCGAATAAGGATTAATGATGACACCGGAACAGCTGGTAGAAGCCCTGAAAAACGATCAGGCAGTAGAGTTTGAAGACAGCATGCAGGTAATCGACGAGCATTTCGATTACACCCCCGCCGCCTTCAAAAATGGCGACCAGGAAAACGAAGCGGGTCAGAATGCCGGCTCCTGCAAAATCCTGGCCTTCGGCCAGTTGATGGAACTGAGCGAAGAGCAGACCCTGCGCTGCTTCGGCCGTTTCTATCAGGACGTGCTGGGCACCCCTGAAGGCGAAGACCACGGCAACATCCGCAACTTCATGAAGACAGGCTGGAGCGGCGTAGCCTTCGACAGCACGCCGCTGGTGCGACGCTAACTGGCGCGCTGATGCATCAGCTCTTCGCGATGAGCCTGGAGTCCCGCCCGGCTCAGTTGCCGCGCCAGCTCACGCAACGGCGCACTGACATCGGCACGACGGAAACGGCATAGCTGGGCGAGCTCTCTCAACGCCGGCGGCAGGTGATCCCGGAGATGCGCCATGCCGCCCTCGCCATCCTCAACCAGATAGATAATTTCACCGATACCAGCGTACAGCGCACGACTCAAACACATGGGACAGGGCTCAAGCGTGACAAGTAGACTGAGCGTCTGGCTTGGCGGCTTGTTCTCCCTGGCCTCCAGCTGATCGAACACCCGCATCTCCGCATGAGCAGCCGAATCGAAACGCCCACTGAGCACTTCATTACCGGACTCTGCCCACACCCTGTGGCGATCATCCATCACCAGCGCACCCACACCATAGGTTCCCGCCAGGAGCGACTGCAACGCCAGCTCGCAGGCATGCATAGCCTGGGCTTCATCCCTGAACCTTAGGTCCGGTTCCAGCCCTTCGAACTGCGACCTCAGCTCTGCTGCAAGGGTATCCGATATATCCATATTCATCTCCCGGTGGCACTCTTCACAGATTTGAAACTATCCTGATGTCAGGACCAATGTAAATAAGAAAAAATCGCCATCGGAGAGAGAACATGACCACTGAAAAAGAATGGCATGGCCATGAACGCAGGCATACTCCGGACCGCAGAGTGCAGCACGAGCGCAGGGAAGAGATTAGGTTTGAGCCGGGCAAAAAGGATCGCCGGCATAACCGTGGACGCCGCAGCGGTGACTCAGACCTCTGGGAAAAGGCGATGCGCGAAGACGACTGATTTTTTGCCAAGCCCGTTCTGCCGCATCTGCTAATTTCGTCACACGGCTGTCACGCCAGCGTCAAGCCGCCGTCACTTGATCGTCTTATCCTCGTCGTCGTCATGTAACAGTGTCGGGACGAGAGATGCAGATCAACGTAGAACAGGTTCTCCTCAGCAAATATCCGGGGTTCGCCACCAAGCCCTCCCCGGTACGCCGCTCCACCCTTTTCTGTCTGCGCCGGCTGGTGCGAGAGAGCGAGATCAACCGCTTTCTGGAAGATAATCGACAGGTTACCGGGTTTGAATTTATCGACCGCGTGCTCGATTACTTCGGCTTCAGCTACAGCGTATCCGCCAAGGAGCGAATCAACATCCCCTCCAGCGGCCGCGTGGTGATCGTCGCCAACCACCCGCTGGGCGCGCTGGATGGCCTGGCACTGCTCAAACTGGTCGGCGAAGTACGCCGCGATGTACGCATCATCGCCAACGATGTACTGATGCACTTCGATCCGCTGCAAAACCTGTTTCTGCCGGTCGACAATATGGGCAAGGGCACGCGCAAAAAAGATATCGCCCGTATCGTCGACTGCCTGCGCAACGAAGAGGCTGTGATCGTATTCCCGGCCGGCGAGGTCTCCCGCGCAGGCTTTACCGGCATTAAGGATGGCCCCTGGAACAGCGGCTTTCTGATGTTCGCCCGCCGCACCAACGCGCCGATTCTGCCGATCCACGTGGGCGGCAAGAACTCAGCCCTGTTTTACGGCCTGTCGACGCTGAAAAAGTCGATGTCCACGCTGCTGCTGGCCCAGGAGATGTTCAACAAGCGAGAGCGCACCCTGCCGATCCGCATCGGTGAAACCATTCCGTTCAGCCAGATCGACACCCTGCCGGTGGCCAGCAAGATCAAGGCAAAACTGCTGAAAAAGCATCTTTACCGCATCGCCCGCAACAAGTCGCCGCTGTTCAAGACCGAAAAAACCATCGCCCACCCGCAGAACCGCCAACTGCTGAAGCAGGAGCTGCGTGACGCCGAACAGCTCGGCCAGACCGCCGACGGCAAAAAGATCTATCTGTTCAACTACCGCAGCGACTCCGCCGTTATGGCGGAGATCGGCCGCCTGCGCGAGGTGGCGTTCCGCTGCGTTGGTGAGGGCACGGGCGCCCGCCAGGACCTGGACAGCTACGACCGTCACTACAAGCACCTGATCCTCTGGGACGAGGACGACCTGGAGATCGCCGGCGCCTACCGCCTGGCCGAGCCGGGCAGCGATCAGTCGCTCTACAGCGCCAGCCTGTTCGCCTATAACGACGCCATGAAACCCTATCTGACGCAGGGTATCGAGCTGGGCCGCAGCTTCGTGCAGCCACGTTACTGGGGCCGTCGCAGCCTGGACTACCTCTGGTACGGCATCGGCGCCTACCTGCGCCGTCACCCGGAGATCCGCTATCTGTTTGGCCCGGTCAGCCTCAGCAACAGCTATCCGAAACGTGCCCGGGATCTGCTGGTCTGGTTCTATCGCCACTACTTCCCTGATACCGAAGGCCTGGGCCGCTCCAACAACCCTTACCTGATCGATAGCGAGACCGATGCCGAGATGCGTCGCATCTTTGATGGCCAGGACTACAGCACCGACTTCGCGATTCTGAGGGCGCAGCTGGAATTTCTCGGCGTATCGGTACCCACGCTTTACAAGCAGTACAGCGAGCTTTGCGAACCTGGCGGCGTCCGCTTCCTCGACTTCGGCGTCGACGCGGACTTCAACTTCTGTGTCGACGGCCTGGTGCTGGTGGACACCGAGCAAGTCAAAGCACGCAAGCGCCAGCGCTATATTGGCGATGTAACCCAGATGGAGCCTCAGCCGGGCAACCAGCCCGACTGATCCGGGGGTATAACTGCCAAGCCACCCGGTCTACACTGACAGCAGATGTTTTGGCCAACCGGGTGGAGTCATGGGTAAATCGCTGAAGCCTGTATCCGACAGTAAAGAGATAGATGCTTTTCTGAACCAGGCAAAGGAACTGGTCCCCAGCACGAGCCAGACGGCAAGGCTGCTCTTCGCCATGGATGCGACTGCAAGCCGCAGCCCGACCTGGGATCAGGCCTGCGGGCTGCACAGCGAGATGTTTCTCGCCAGTGGCAACGACGGCGCGCTGCAGGTACAGCTCTGCTATTACCGCGGCTATCGTGAATTTCATTACAGTGACTGGGTCGCAAAACCCGAAGCATTGTTGAAGGAGATGAACGGCGTCAGCTGCCTCGGTGGCCACACCCAGATCGGCCGCGTTCTCGAACATGCGTTACGGGAGCATCGCAACCACCCTATCAACGTGGTCGTTTTGATCGGCGACTGCTGCGAAGAGCCGCTTGATCCTTTATGCGAACTGGCCGGCGAGATGGGCTTGCTCGGTATTCCCCTGTTCTGTTTCCACGAGGGAGATGATCCCCACGGCCGTCTCCTGTTCGAGCAGCTGGCACGCCTTTCCGGCGGTGTTTTCGCGCGCTTTGATCTGCACAGCGCCGAACGCCTGAAACAGCTGCTCGCCGCTGCAGCGGTGTACGCCACCGGCGGCATTGCCGCACTGGAAAACCTTGCCCGGAACAACCGTGATCTGCTCGCCCTCACCCACCAACTTGAGCGTTGACCCTGCCGATCCATGAATAAAACGGAGACCCTGTGAACCCACTTGGCCTGATACTGCTGGCAATTATCGCCGGTGGCGGACTGCTCTGGCTGAAAAATCAGCCACCTGCCAATCGTACCCGTGCCGCGCTAAAAGTGGCGCTGCTGATGATTTTTCTCGGTCTGCTTTTCCTTGCCATTACCGGCAAGCTGCACTGGCTCGGCGCGCTACTTGCGATCACCCTTCCCTTCGCCCAGCGACTGCTGCCCCTGCTGCTGCGGCTTCTTCCTTTTCTGCAGCGTATCTTCAGCGCTAACCGACGCCGTAGCGGCCAAAGTGGCAAACAATCCAGCGTACGCAGCCAGATGCTTGCGATGACGCTGGACCATGACTCCGGCGCCATGGATGGCGAGGTATTGAGCGGGTCATTGCAGGGCCGCGCGCTCAGCACCTTGCAGAAGGAGGAATTTCTGCAGCTGCTCAAGGAGTGCCGCGCCAGCGATGCCGACTCCGCGAGACTGCTGGAAACATACCTGGACAAGCGCTTTGGCAGCGAGTGGCGGGCCGATGATCAGGACGCCCAGGATCAGAACAGCGATACCGCAAGCAGCGGTAACATGGGTGAGGATGAAGCATTGGAGATTCTTGGTCTCAAGCCAGGCGCCAGCCGTGAAGAGATCATCGATGCTCATCGTCGGCTGATGCAGCGCAACCACCCCGACCGGGGCGGCAGCACCTGGCTGGCAGCGAGGATTAACGAAGCCAAGTCCCTGCTGCTGAAGGATTGAGACCACAGCGTTTCAGCGCGAACTCAGGGCAGATTCACTTCCCGCTCCTGCGGCCACTGCAGCGGCACACCGGACCTGACCAGCTGCAGCCCACGACCGAAATTGGGATCGTCGGTAAGCAGGCGGATGGAACCATCCTGCTCTACCGACCAGAGCAGCGTATCCTCGTTGCCACCATCGCCCTCGGTCTCCACCAGCAGGCGGCCGCTGCTCATACGGCGCCAATGACCGGTACGCACGTCGAGCGACTGATCTTCGGTATGATTATCGATCAGCAGACGGGCTCGACCATCGGCGCGCAACAGCAGGTAGAGATCGCGCAGATAGGTATCCGGCGGCGTCGAATAGCGTGACGCCAGATCGAGCCTCCCCAGGTCGCCGTAGCGGGCACACCCCCGGAACAGCTGCCCCTCCAGGTAGAGCTCTGCAGTGAGGAAATACCAAGTATCGGCGGTATCAAAGCAGGGCCGTTTGAACACCATAAGCTCTGCATTAAGGGTATTCCGGCCCCTCTTAACATCACCGCGCCAACGCCAGGTGTTGCCGTCACGGATAAACTGGAGATCAGTGAAACCCAGGGTGCGCAAGCGCTCCGCCTCCCTGAGCACGAACTTAGTGTCGCTGAGATCGGCCACCCAGTTCGGGCTGACGCCAAACGCCCTCAGCGCTGCACCTTCGATATGCTCACGACAGCTATTCAGATCACCGCCGATCACCCGCGGCTGTAACAACTGCCAACCAACAGGGCTATGCACACCCCAGCCTTCAACATAAACGGCCAGCCCCTCTCGATTCTGGGTCGCTTCGGCATATTGTTCGGTCAGCACCCTGGGCGGTGCTTCCTGGCTGTACCACTGGCGGTCACGACAGAGACGAAAACTAAACTCCCCCCCCTCCTCGGTGACCAATCCGCGCTGGTAAAACAGCTCTCCCTCTATCTCGGGTTTGAGCTGGCACCCGGTTAGCGCCAAGGCAAGGATCAGGGTTGAAACTCTAATGCGCATCCTGCGGTTTTAGCCTTCTATAATGTTTGTCTGGATCATAGGCACTGCGGCTTTGGGACTCAAGAAAAGCAAAAAACTTCGCTGTCGCTGATTTGCGTCTATACTACAAAAGTCGGGAGGCCTAAACTTGGCTAATAAACGTTAAAACGTTACATTAGAGGGGCTCGATATGTCCGAACATAGCTACCAGATTATCGAGATCGCAGGTTCATCCACCAGCAGTTATGACGACGCGATTCGCGGTGCAATTGCCGATGCGGCAAAACAGCACGAACATCTGAACTGGTGGGAGGTCAAAGAGATGCGTGGTCATATTCAGGACGGCGCCATAGCTCACTACCAGGTTGTACTGAAAGTCGGTTTCAGGATGGCCTGACCTGACAAATCCTTTATTGTTAAAACCCGGCCAGGATAAAGGATTATCCGGCCTGAAGCCCGTGGTGCATCGTTGATCTACGACAAGCCAGATAAACAAAACGCACCGACGGAAATTTCAATGGAACTGAAACAGTTAGTTCATCGTCATACGGTTGTTTCGAATGCCGTATCAGGAGCCCCAAGATGACCCCTAGCCCACATGTTTTGCTGGTAGATCAGAATCCGGATCAGCTCCGGCTACTCGACGAATACCTCGTTGAAGCCGGTTACCGGGTCTGCAAGGCCAGCAGTGGTGACGAAGCGATCAGGCAGCTGGATGCACAGACCCCTGAACTGGTTATCTGTGATCTGCGGGCAACCGCAAAAAGTGGTCTGACACTGAGTGAACACATCCATCAGGACAACCCGGAAATCGCCCGCATCCTGATTATCAATCAATCCGTGCTTCCCGAAGCGCTGGAAGCAACTGCACAGGGCGCTTTCGGTATCATTACGCCGCCCTTCGACAAAGCACACCTTATTGACACCGTACGCGCCGCCCTGGACACCGCAGTTCAACGCCGCGATCAGCGCTGGCGCGCCGACATCATCGGCCGCAGTCCGGTGATGGAACAGCTGCTCGACCAGGCCCGTCGCGTGGCTGTATCCGATGTAAATCTGATCATCAGCGGACAAACCGGCAGCGGCAAAGAGCTGCTGGCTCAGGCGATCCACCACGCCAGTGGACGCTCCGAGCAGCCGCTGGAAGGACTCAAGTGCGACAACATGCCGGAACAGATGCTCGAATCTGAGCTTTTCGGCATCCGCCGCGGCGCCTTTGACGGTGCCGACAAGGATCAGCCCGGGCTGCTTGAGCGCGCTCGCGGCGGCACACTGATCCTGAACGAGATCTGCGACCTGACGCCACGCCTGCAGGTAAAACTGCTGACCGCTCTGGAAAACAGCCGGGTACGCGGTAACGATGGCAGCCCTAGCCTGGACGTCAGAATCATCGCCACCTCGCAGCGCAACCTGGAACATGCGATGCTGAGCGGCGAGCTCAACGACACGCTCTACTACATGCTGAGCACCGTCAGCCTGGAAGTGCCTGCCCTGCAGGAGCGCGCAGAGGATATTCCACTGCTGGCACGACACTTCCTCGCACTGGAAGCCAAACGTCAGGGCCGCCGGGTACGCAACCTGTCACCGGGCGCGATCCATCTGCTCGGGCTTTCAGCCTGGCCCGGCAACGTGACTCAGCTGGCCAAGGTGATCAGCCAGGCGGTGTCAAAAAGCACCTCCCCGGTTATCTCCGAGGCGCTGGTATCTGAAGCGATGGATCATCAGGAAAGGGTTATCCCATCGTTCAACGATGCCCGTGCAGAGTTTGAACGCCGCTACCTGATCAAGCTGCTGCAGATTACCGAAGGCAACGTGACCCATGCGGCCCGTATCGCTGAACGTAACCGTACCGACCTGTACAAGCTACTCGGCAAACACGACCTGGAGCCTGCGCGCTTCAAGGTCCGCCGGACCCGCAAACCGGCGCGCGCGCGCCAGGTGGCCCGTACCGGCACCCAGGGTTAATGCCCAGGTTTGTCGGTACTAGCTGCTGGTACTGCTAACAGTAAAAGGTGGCGGACGCCAAGCGTTTACCGCGGTTAACGCTTGGCGAGCGGTGCCTGTAGACCAGAGGTCAACTCAAGCAGCACAGAGGGCGCCAGCTCGATATCGAGCCCACGACGCCCACCACTGACCAGAATACTCGCCTGACCGGCGGCGCTTGCATCAAGCACCGTCGGCAGGCGTTTTTTCTGCCCCAAAGGGCTGATGCCACCCACGATGTAACCGGTCGCACGCTGGGCATCGTCCGGCTTGGCCATCGCCACTTTCTTCACTTTCAGAGCTGCAGCCATCGCCTTTAGATCAAGGCTCAGGTCGACAGGCACGATTCCCACTGCCAGCCGCTTGGAGTCACCCTCCATACTGACCAGCAGCGTCTTGAACACCTGCTGCGGCGGGTAACCCAGTTTCTCTGCCGCCTCCAGGCCATAGGCGGGAGCAGCGGGGTCATGCTCATACTCATGCAGGATAAATGCCTGGCCCGATTTCTCGAGCAGTTTAATCGCTGGTGTCACCGTTCATTTCCCTAATCAAACACTTCACTGATGGAGCAGGCAGCTGATCCAACCGGCACCTAGTCAAACAGCCCCAGGGCGCGATCGGTCAGGTCGATGACATCCAGCACTGTGCCCCGCCCTTCCATGACACGCACGATTCTATCGCCGATGCGCAGTAATTCGATGCCGTCATCACGGCCGGTAATTCTGTTAAGCAGGTCCGACGGCAGATGCTCGGCATGACGGTAAAGATAGGGATCGATCCGGTCACCGACGATCAGTTTGTCACGCCAGCCTGGAGGCAGATCACCACCCCGGCGCAGCTTTTTCTGCAGCCCGGGCGGCAGTGCCTTATAACGATGACGCTCCGGCTCATAGGTTGCGCCGTAGTGCCCCTGCAGAATATCGCGCAGGAGGCGATCCCGGTCGCGATCAGAGAGACGGTAACGATCGTAGTCGTAGTCGTAGTAACGATCCCGGTCTCTATCGCGATCCCAGTCTCTGTCACGGTCACCGCGGTCATAGTCGCGACCTCGATCCCCGTCATAATCCTGATCGCGTTCATCGTATCCCTGATGCTGCTGCGGGCCTCCCTTGCCCTGCTGTTTGTCTTCAACCCACTGCGGCTTTTCCGCCATGACCGGCAATGCGGTAACCAGTAGCGCTGTCATCAGAATACGTTTCATCAACTTCTCCTGTTGCCACAAATAGTGCCACTCTCTCTAGCGACTCACTTTAGCCGCTTAGAGGTTTCAGCCTAGTCTATGCCGGCTTAACCTCGGCCAAACAACTCAGCGCCGCCGCAAAGGCTCCAGCACCGACTCAAGGCCGTTCAGCTTGATCTCATAAAGCAGCGCCAGACGCTCACCCAACTTACCCTCGGGGAACCCCTTACCTGCAAACCAGACCAGATAAGGCTCTGGAAGATCCAGCAGAACCCGCCCCTTGTATTTACCAAACGGCATTTTCATTGTTACCAGATCGACCAGTACCTGGTTATCCAGTTCCATATATTCCCCTTACTTAATCAGCGGAGCCGGGACTGGAAAAAAAAGCCCGCGCCAAGGTAGTATCGCCGTCGAAGCAGAGCAAGCACACCCGTCACAAAACCGATTCGACAGTTTACCCCGATGACAGCACCCAGCCCGTTACAACAGGCCCTGATGCTGATGCAGCAGCAAGCCTACCCCAGCGCCGAGGCGATCTGCCAGCAGCTCCTGGCCAGAAACCCCAAAGATTTCAATGCCCGCCACCTGCTGGGCGTGATAAAGATGCATGCCGGCAACCCGCTCTCAGCCTGCAAGGAGCTGAAACGCGCCGCCGAACTGCCAGTCGCTGAACGCTTTCGCGCCCAGGCACTGAACAATCTTTCACTGGCACTGAAACAGCGCAGCAGGTTCGACGAAGCGCTCAGGGTGCAAGAACAGGCACTGACGCTGGTCCCCGACGAGGAATCCTTTCAGATCAACCGTCTTTACCTGCTCGAGGTACTGGAGTCCTGGCCAGCGATTATTCACACGCTGCAGCAACACCCCAGCCTCAACCCGATTGATGAGCTTCAATGCCTGTTTGCGCGTGCCGAGCGCCACAGCGGCGCCACCGAGAAGGCGCTCGCCAGGATGGACTGCGCGCTATCAGAGGACGACTCCAACCTGGAAACTCTGGGCGAATACTGTCTGCTGCTGAGCCTCAGCGGGACACCACTGGCGCCAGAAAAACTCGCCAGCCTGACGATTGAGCAACTCGAATCGGTAGCCGACTACCTGGCGGAAGAAGGTTATCTGAATACCGCCCTGCCGCTTTATAGCCGGCTGCTTGAGCTAGACCCAAAGCATGCCGCCGCCCGCCACATGGTCGATGCAGCCACCGGCGAACTTGCGGAACATGCGCCCGAGCAATACGTACGAGACCTTTACGACACCCATGCCGAGCAGTTCGAGCAGCAGCTGGTCGACCGCCTCGGTTACCGCGCCCCGGCGATGCTAAGCGATGCACTGACACAACTGCTGCCCCATCACCTGAGCCGCGTGGCAGACCTGGGCTGTGGCAGTGGTCTGCTGGGCCGCAGCCTGCGAAAGGCGTTTCATATTGAGGAGCTGAGCGGTTGTGACCTGTCGGCGGGAATGCTCGACGAGGCGCGTAAACAGGGCGGCTACGACCTGCTTGAACAGGCAAACCTGCTGGACTGGCTGAGGCAACAGAAGCAAGAGCAACAACCGCTGCAACTGATCTGTGCCACCGACGTGCTGATCTATATCGGCGATCTGGGAGCGGTGATGAAGGCCGTACATCAGGCGCTGACAGCGGACGGCACCTTTGCCTTTACGGTCGAGGCCGCCGAAGAAGATCTGGAGCTGGCGACCACCGGGCGCTATCGTCATAGTGAAGCACATCTGCGCCAGCGTGCTGCAGAAGCTGGCCTTGAGGTGATCAGCTGCACCCGCTTCCCGCTGCGTGAAGAGCAGGGCAGGATGCAGACCGGGCTGATGGTGCTAAGCCGCAAACCGGCATCAATATAAAACAGGAACTGAAGGGAATCCCATGTCTAAACCCAGCGTCAGCGGACTTTATATCTACCCTATTAAATCCGGCGCGCAGATCGCCCTGCCCTCGGCCTGGACAGAAAGCCGTGGCCTGGCGATGGACCGGCGCTTTATGGTCTGCGACCCGGAAGGGATGTTTATCACCGCGCGCCAGGATCCGAAGCTGCTCAACCTGGTATCGACGCTGGTCCATGACGGTCTGATTCTCAGCGCGCCCGGCAAGCTGCCGCTCTATCTGCATTACGACCAGATCGACACCGATCGACGCCAGGTAGAGGTCTGGAGCGACATTCTTGCCGGACGCCGCTGTCCTGAAGCGGTTGACGAGTGGCTCAGCGACTACCTCGGCAAACCTGTGCACCTGGTCTACAACGACCCGGAAAGTTACCGCGTAGCCGGTCGCGCCGCCGAACGTCCGGTGCTTTTTGCCGATGGTTATCCCATCCTGCTCACGAACGAAGCATCGCTACAGGCACTGCGCGACGAAGGCCCTGCAGAAACAGAAATGCGCCGTTTCCGCCCCAACCTGGTGATCAAGGACGCACCGGCCTGGGCGGAAGATAACTGGAAGCGAATCAGAATCGGCGAGGTTGAGCTGGAACTGGTAAAACCTTGTGAACGCTGCGTATTGATTACCCGGGATCCTCTCACCGGCGAAAAATCACCGAAATCCGAACCGCTACGCACCCTGGCGCGCATCCATCGCAGCGAAGATGGCCGCGTCTGTTTTGGCCACAACCTGATGGTAACCAAACCGGGTCTTCTGGAAGTCGGCGCCGAGGTTGAACTGCTCGCCTGACCAGGCCCTCCAGGCTCAGGTTAAATCGAGGAGCTGCACGGTCAGCTCCCTCAGCCGCGCCAGCTGGGCTTTGCGCCCGCCTGCCCAGTTCAACTGCTCTGCCGGGGTCTGGCGCCAGATCCGCTCCACCAGCAAAGCCTGATCGGGCAGCTCTATTCCGAGCTCGGACCAGCGACCGACACTCAAACGCAGCAGCTTATCCAACGCCACCAGCGAACTTTCCAGGGAACGCTGGTAAAACGCGAAGCCCTGAAGCAACTGTCTGTCCAGTGCATCAAGCTCCAAAGGCTGCAAAGCATCGAATAGCGGTGGCAGCAACTCCACCGACAGAGCCTTCAGAGTGCCATTCAGACGGTAACGCAGTGCATCCGCATAGCGCCTGCGCATGCCCGGCAGCCAGGCCTGCGCTCGCGACGACAGTGCCCGCAGTTCAAGCACCGCGTGGGAACCGGACACCGGGTCGTGCCGATCTCCGACCCTTACCGGCACGAAACCGCAGCCTTGCCAGTAGTTAAGCAGCGCGGGGGTCGCTGCAAAGCTGGCACCGATATAGTCCACACCCTGCTGCTGCGCGCTGGTAACCAGCCACTGCAGCAACCGGGAACCCAGCCCATGGTGCTGACAACCGGGATGCACAGCGATACGTACGATGCGCCAGGCACTCCAGGACGCGACCTCAAGCACACCCTCGTGGGCGATCAGCGCCTGAGGCAACAGATGCCCGGTAGGCCGGCGCACACCCTGCCAGACGCCCTGTGCCAGGTCGTCAGATAACTCCCCTTCCCTGGCGACCAGCGCACAACCTAACAGCTCGCCCTCGGCACGCAGCAGGCACAGATCCAGGTTCGGGCTGTCAAGAAGCACCCGGGCATCGCCGGGCGTAGTGCGGTAGTGCGCCAGCACCAGTAATCCGAACAGCTGCCGCAGCAGGGGCTCATCCTCGGTCAGGCGATCCCGATCCAGCCACTCCATAGACAGCACAGAGCCATCACCGCTCAGGACCGGCGGTTCAGCATCCACATCCAGCAACAGCAAACGCGACAGCGACCGCTCCAGCGGATCACCCGGCGCCCAACGCACCGGGGTTTGTAGATGAATCTCGGCCACCTCTGGCGCCAGCGCACGCAGCTCAGCCATAAATCTCAGCGTAAAACCACGGCCATTACCCTCGTAACCGTGCTGAGTAGTGGCGAACAACACCCGCGAGTAGCATCGACTGAGCTGCGCCAAAACCGGCGTGGCAATAGCCGCGGCCTCATCAATAACCAGCAGATCCGCCGTCAGAGGGACCTCGGCCAGCTCGGCAGGCGCCCGGTACTCCAGGCGCAGAGAACCCGCCTGGCCGCTATTGCCCTGCCACTCGATCGGCCCGAGCAGGGCTTCGATACGTTCAAACAGTGCATCCAGCGCGGCTCGGGACGGCGCCGTCAACGCGACTTTTAGCGGTTTCTGCTGCGCTTTAAGCGCTAAAGCCAGCCCCAGCGCAGCACTCTTGCCGCGCCCACGGTCTGCGCTGAGCACCTGCTTGCAGCGGCGCTGAGCCAGCGCGCGCAGCAATCTGTCGACGGCACGCTGCTGATCCTCACTCAGATATGGCGCCTCAGCAGCAACCGGAGGAGAGAGATCCGGCCAGTTCGGCTGCCCTACCCCCGAAGCGCTCCACTTCACCACGGCAGGATCCGCATCGAGCATCCTTACCACCCGGCGCAGATAACGCGGCTCCAGCTGTTGCGGAGCCCAGGGCTCAACACTCAACTGCCGGTATTCGGGATCGTTAAAGCCCGGCCACGACCCGGAATCCGGGGCCAGAATGACAAGCCAGCCGCCAGCGGCCACAGTGCCGGCGATCTGAGCCAGGGTGTTGGGGTTAAAACCACTGTAAGCATCGAAAACAATCCAGGGGTGAGTCTGCCCAAGAATTTCTCCGGCGCGTTTCAGCGGGCGGTATTCAATATCAGCACCCAGGTCCCGGTTACTGAAAACCAGTCCGGAACCCGTCGATGCCAGACTGTCGATCAGCCGCGGAAGATTTGCCGCACAAAAAGATTCATCGCCGGCCAGCCAGAGCAGGCCCCGGTGACGACTAAGGACAAGCCGTCGTCCTAGACGGCCAAAGACACCATCGATCATGAGCTAAAAGAGGGGTTAAAGGCATCGAGCTCGACACTTTCGGCACGGTAGGCGTAGCTGCCTGGAGCCTGATCCCGAACTTCATCGATCAAGTGCAGCAACTGCGCACGGATACTCTCCGGCGTCAGGTCATTGTTCGGCTGCAGGGTGCAGGCGGCAAGGCGCACTTCAACCTGCTCGCGGCCAAGCAGTCTCTCGGCGTTCGCGATACAGCGCTCCGCGAGGCGTTCTGCCTGTTCGTTGGTGCTCGGTAACAGCAGCTCGATCTCACCGCGATCATTGAGACCAACCAGATCTCCCGGGCGCGAGACCTCATCGGTGAGCATCAACGCCAGCCGTACACGGCAGGCCGCCAGCGTAACCGGATCAGGGCATTGAAGGTCAAATCGCATCAGGGTCAGGGGGGCAAATTCACGGACCGCACGGCGGCACTCGGTGCCCAACACCCGCGAAAACCACTCAGGCAGCGCGGCGCCGGTATCCGGATCCGTCACCCGTTGGGTAATCAGCGAATGCTGCAGCTCATCCAGGCGAGCGCTCTGCTGATCGATCAGGCGACGCACACCTAAAACCTGAACCAGTAGCAGGACCAGTCCCAGACCTGCAAGCAGCATCAGCAACAGGGACAAACCCAGTATCAAAGACACCAGGAGCAGTGCCAACAATACAAGCCCCAGAGCCAGAGACAGCAGGGTCAGCATTCGCCGTTGAAGCTGAGTGGTCCGGGAATCCATTGTTGGCTGTCTATCCTTCGCTAAGCTGCTGGCGGTGATAAGTTTCTGGCAATAAATAGTTGCTGGCAGTAAAGCGTTTTTTCCAACTGACTGCAATCAGGCGACAACTCAGCTGCGGCCGTTCTGGTGCCTTTCGAGGTTTTGCTGCCGCTGCTGGCTGTTTTTACGCAGCATCACGTAGATGGCGCCAGTGCCACCCTGCTGCGGCTGCGCGGAGTGATAGGCCATCACCTCGTCGAGCGCTCGCAGCCAGATATCCAGACAACTTTTAACCCGGTTAGCGTGGCTGTCCGAATGGCGGCTGCGGCCGAAGTTGACCAAGACCGTGCGTATCCCGAGGCCGACGCACTGCTGCACAAACTCCACAAGCTCATCGGCACACTCCGCCAGGCCCTTATGCATCAGATCGAGGCGGGCATCCACGGTGTAACGCCCCAAGCGCAGATTACGGTACACCCCTTCCTGCACGCCATCGCGTTTCCACTCGATGGGGTCCAGCGGATCCAGCAGATATTCCGGAGTCAACGGCATACGCTCATCGCTACTACCCCCAAGGGCCGCCAGCCGGCGGGCACGGTGTTTGGGGTCGTGACGCGGGCGCGCGCTGCCATAGCTATGCACACGCTGCGGCGATTTGATTGGCCTGACACCATCGGCTTCCATCAATTCGAAGAACTCTTCATCTTCTCTCATGGCAGGGGCCCTCCGTCTGTTCAGTTGCGCGACCAAGATAACTCCATTTTGGTGGCCCGGGCCAGCCCGGAAAACGCCAAGCAACTTTTCCGCGCCGACAAACTCCATTATGGTGATCAGAAGCAGTCGCCGGGGAAATTAAAAACGATTTCATACTCCCCTATACGGCGACTCCCGAAAATGGACCTTATTCGGATACCCTCATGCAAAAAATAGCCGCTGCCGTAATTCTCGTTTTAGTTTTGGGAGGTGCTTATCTGTTCTGGTCCAGCGACCAGCAACCCGCGCCGACCGCCACCGATGCCGAAACGGAGGTTTCACCCGACACCGCTGAGGTGGCACGCTCCCATATCGAGACCCTCACCAGCAGCAGTGCCATGAGCGCCATCGATGTGCGCGATGCTAACGCCTTTGTCAGCGGCGAGCAGATGCTGACGCTGCCGGGCTCCGCAGAACAGGCGGCGATAGAAGCGGGTGAAGAGAGCGGCGGCGCCAGCACCTACGCAGTAGACCTGGGCCTGGCCGGCACCACCGCGGACACCTCCAGCAGCGCGCTGTCGCAGCTGAACCGGATGCGCCTCAAAGAGATACTCAACTCGCCGGAAAGCAATCCCAGCGATGTGTTCTATATTCACTCGGTGGACAGCTACGACCGCCAGGGACTCTGGGGCATCATGCAGGAAGGGCTCACCAAGACCTTCGCCCAGGGCATCAAGCTGAGCTCCAACAGCCGTACTCTAAGCACCACCATTCCGGGAGATGCGGATGAGAAACTTGCTGACAGCTCCAGCTCCTTCCTTGGCCATATTCTGGACCAGAAGGTAAAAGACAGCCTGATTTACAACTATGACCAGGGGCTGCTCGGCCAGGACCCCAACCTCATTCAGCCGGGCCAGCAGCTACTGATTATCCGTTTCAGCGAGGATGAGCTGATCCGTATTTATAACTACTTCGCCGCGCAGGAATGAGTTCACTGCAGCGGCCAGATGTCAGGAGTACACCTTGATCGATCTATATACCTGGGGGACCCCAAACGGCAGGAAAATATCGATTATGCTGGAGGCGTGCCGACTGCACTACAACGTGCACCCGATCGATATTCAGGCGGGCGCGCAGTACAGCGAAGAGTTTCTGCGCATCAGCCCCAATAATAAGATTCCTGCTATTGTCGACGAGGATGGCCCGGGCGGAGAGCCGATCAGCCTGTTTGAAAGCGGCGCCATCCTGATCTACCTGGCGGAGAAAACCGGCCAGTTTCTTTCCGACTCCCCCCTGCAGCGTTACAAAACCCTGGAGTGGCTGATGTGGCAGATGGGCGGCTTCGGCCCCTTCCTCGGCCAGGCTCACCACTTCAACCGTTTTGCCCCCGAACAGATCCCATACGCCATGGAGCGCTACACCAAGGAAGCGCAGCGACTCTGGGGCGTGCTGGACAAGCAACTCAGCGGCCGCGAGTTTGTTGTCGATGAACTCAGCATCGCTGATTTCGCCATCTACCCCTGGGCCTGTCGTTACGAATGGCAGCACGTAGACACCAGTGACTTCCCCAACGTCAAAGCCTGGATGGACAAAATGGCCGGACTGCCCTTCGTAGAGCGCGGGATGCAGGTACCCTGAAGATACCCCACAAAAGAAGCTGAATACTTTTTAACCAACAAATAACCCAATACATTGGACTTTTGGCGCATCCATGCGTAGTATGTGCGCCTTTCCTACTGGCAACGCTGCCTGATTGATCCTGCAGCAACGCCTCATCTCGACTCAGGTATACAATCACAGCATGTCAAATACTGATGCTCCCACCTCTTTTGGTGATCTGGGACTTTCATCCCCTATTCTTCAAGCACTGGCCGAAGTCGGCTACGAAACACCTTCCCCCATCCAGGCAGGTTCTATTCCGCCGCTCCTCGAAGGTCGTGACATCCTGGGCCAGGCCCAGACAGGTACAGGTAAAACTGCGGCGTTCGCTCTGCCACTGCTGCAGCGTATCGACACCTCCAAACAGCACCCGCAGCTGCTGATTCTGGCGCCGACCCGTGAGCTTGCGCTCCAGGTTGCTGACGCCTGTGAAAAATACGCCCGTCATCTGACCGGCCTGCGCACCCTGTCCATCTATGGCGGCCAGGGCTATGACAGCCAGCTGCGCGCTCTGCGTCGCGGCGTTCAGGTAATCATCGGTACTCCGGGCCGCGTTATGGACCACGTACGTCGTGGCACGCTGGAACTGGATCGTCTGCAGACCCTGGTTCTCGACGAAGCCGACGAAATGCTGCGCATGGGCTTCATCGATGACGTTGAGTGGATTCTGCAGCACACCCCGCCGCAGCGTCAGATCGCACTGTTCTCGGCTACCATGCCGTCCGTGATCCGTCGCATCGCCGACAACTACCTGCAGGACCCGGCGCTGATCAAGATCGCCGCCCAGACTGCGACTGCCAGCACCATTCGCCAGCGCGTCTGGACCGTTCGCGGCATGAGCAAGATGGCTGCCCTGACCCGCCTGCTGGAACTCGGCGAACACGACGCCAGCCTGATCTTCGTACGCACCAAAACCGCGACCGAAGAGCTGGCTGAAAAGCTGACCGCATCCGGCTTCCCGGCCGCGGCCCTGCACGGCGATATCGCCCAGCAGCAGCGTGAGCGCGTGGTTGAAAAACTCAAGCGCGGCGAACTGGACGTGGTTATCGCTACCGACGTGGTAGCCCGTGGCCTGGACGTTGAACGTATCAGCCACGTTATCAACTACGACATCCCTTACGATGCCGAGTCCTACATCCACCGTATCGGTCGTACCGGCCGCGCCGGTCGTCAGGGTGACGCCATCCTGTTTGTTGCTCCGCGCGAACAGCGCCTGCTGAGCCAGATCGAGCGCACCACGCGCCAGCCGCTGGAACAGCTGAAGCTGCCGACTGCGAAAGAGATCAACGAACTGCGCATGGAGCGCCTGAAGCAGCGCATCCTGAGCGCAGCCGAAAGCGCTAAAACAGAGCAGTTTGCCCAGCTGATCGCCACCCTGACCGAAGGCGAAGACGCGATGGAGCCGGCCAAGGCCTGCGCCGCTGCACTGTCTCTGATGTACAGCGAGCAGCCTTTCCTGCTGGACGAAAACGAGCCGGATCCGAACGAAGTACGTCAGCGTCGTGAGCGCAGCGAACGCGGCGAACGTCGTGATGACGGTCAGTCACGCCGCGCTAAGCCGCAGCGCAATGCGCCGCCGGCCGATGGCATGGAACGTTTCTGGATCGGTGTAGGCCACCAGCACGGCGTTAAGCCGGGCAACATCGTTGGCGCTATCGCTAACGAAGCTGGCCTGGAAAGCCGCAGCATCGGCCGCATCAATATCAGCGATGAGTTCAGCACCGTCGACCTGCCGAGCGGCATCAAGGACGACGCCATGCAGACTCTGCGTCGCGCCCGCATCTGCGGCCAGCGTCTCGATATTCGTCCGTGGATGGATAAGGGCGCACCCCGCAAGGGCAGCAACAGCGGCAAGCGCAGCTTCCAGAAGCGCGGCTGAGCCGAAGCGACTTTAAGCTAGAAGCGAAACATAAAAAGGGGGCATCCCGCCGAGATGCCCCCGTTTCGTGCCGGAAAGATTCCGGCTAAAGACCATGCTTAAGCATGGAGGATATGGATGCCTGCTACTCACCACACCTGTTGTGTGTTGGTACAAGGGCAGTATAGCCACTCTCCCTGCAACCGCCCCTTCATCGGACGGTCATTTCCCTGAAAGATTTTCAACGCCCCGCGCGATTTGCCAAAGCGGTTTAATTCAGTGTCCGAGATACTGCAATTACGTCCGCGTCTGATAACGTTCAGGCCAGTTTTAGACCCACCGCTACCCTTGCCCACCCTCTCTGCTGCAATCCAACCTTTGCGCCAGCGGCGCCCTAAACCATCAACTCTTCCGCACTTACCCTATAGTCTGATATCAGCCTTAGCTTTGCAGGACGTCGTAACTGCTTGATGGCGTACTCGCGCTTCAGCGCCACTGATCGATCTGCCTGAGACTCCGACCAGACCAATTGCACCGGCCTACGAACACGGGTGTAGCGCGCGCCCAGACGGTTGCATTCATTATGCTCCCGCACGCGCCGCTTGAGATCTGTGGTCACGCCGGTATAGAAAGTATCGTCGGCACAACGCAATATATAGACATACCACTGCTGCATACCCAAGAGTTTGCCAGCATCCCTTGCTGGCCGCCAGATCAGAGATCGCGCCGCGATGAACAAACGTCAGCGTAACAGCTTTTTCCAGTGCAAAGAGTTTCGTATCGAGCAGCGGGGCGCCGCCATGAAGGTGACGACAGACGCCTGCATCCTTGGCGCCTGGGCCCCGCTGCAATCAGCCCGGCGAATTCTCGATATCGGCACCGGCAGTGGCGTGCTTTCACTCTTTGCCGCACAGCGCGCCCCCGAGGCGCTGATCGATGCCGTTGAGCTCGACCCCGAGGCAGCCCAGCAGGCCAGCGATAATTTCGAAGCCAGCCCGTTCAGGGCGAGGCTCAACATTCACTGCACCGACATCCGCCGATTCCAGCCCTCTCATGCCTACGATCTGGTGCTATGCAATCCGCCATTCTTCGACAGCTCCACTCCGAACGCCAACTCCCGGCTGTCGCAGGCGCGACACAGCCCGAGCCTGCCGCTTGCGGACCTGCTCGAGTCGATCTCAACGCTGCTTGAACCCAACGGAAAGGCCTTTCTTCTACTGGAGAGAACACAGGCAGAACGGGCGCTTTCGCTGATCCAAAGCCGGCCGCTGTTTCTGAGACACCAGCTCAACCTGAACAACCAAGCAGGAAACCGGGCCCATTGCGTGATTCTTGGCCTCTCACCAGAGGCCGGTAAAACAGAGCGCCGGGAGCTGAACCTATATAGCCAGCACCCCGTTCACAGCCGCGAAGCCGGAAGTCTTCTCTATCCGTTTTATACCCGGCTGCGCTGTGAAGACCCGAAATTTGAGATTAATCAGACTCAAACAGCCATAGGTGGCGGCGCAACCTTCGACGCCCTATCTCAAAAACCAATAGCTTAGTACTAAAACACTAGAGTCTTCGACTTCAGATAGATCAGCCCCAGGAGTAGAATAGGCACCAATCCTGTGCAGTCACACTGACTGACCCTCTGCTTCGCTCAAGGAAAGCATTCGGCCGCGCGCTCGACGCATACGCCACAACAACACTCCTTCAGCCTCGCATGATCGACCGCCCAAATACTGCACACTCACTTTGATTGGGGCATCTTGCATGCATTCTCTGCTACTCCTGATCGCAGGCGTCGCCTTCCTGTCGATCGTCCTCGAGGACGTTATTCACGTCAACAAGGCCAAAACCACCCTCTTTTTCGGCACCCTTTCCTGGCTGCTTATCTTCCTCTTCCCCGAGGGCGGGATGTCTCCCGACCTGATCCGTGAAAAGCTGGATGAAAACCTGCTCGAGATCGCCAGCCTCTGGCTGTTCCTGATGGCGGCAATGACCTTCGTGGCCTTCCTTAACCACCAGGGGCTGATCGAGGCGCTGATCTACAAGGTATTGCCACGCAAGGTCGGCGAGAAAAAGCTGATGTTCATGGTGGCTGGCTTCGCCTTCCTGTTCTCCTCCCTGTCGGACAACATCACCGCAACGCTGGTCTCTATAGCACTGGTGCTGTCGCTGCGAATGGAGGCGCGCAAAACCCTCAGGTTTGCGGTGATGGTGGTATTTGCGGTGAACTCCGGCGGCGTATCCCTGATCACCGGTGATGTCACCACGCTGATGATCTTCATGGCCGACAAGGTGGAGATTCAGGACCTGCTGTTCCTTTCCATTCCGGCACTCGCCAGCGTCATGCTGCTGGCCGCACTGCTGTCGCGACCGCTTAAAGGCGAGGTCGAGATCATCCCCACCGAGCGCCGTGACGACCGTGTCGGCAAGGTGATCGCTGCGATCTTCCTGATGACCATTATCGGCACCATCATCCTCAACGTGATCGCCGGCATCCCACCGGTACTGACCTTCCTGTTCGGCCTGTCGATCATGTTCCTGATCGGCCGTTTCTATTACAAGGATGATGAGCGTGAGGGGCTGCTCGACTACATCCGCGTCATCGAATACGACACCCTGCTGTTCTTCCTCGGTATCCTGCTGATGGTCGGCATGCTCAAGGAGATCGGGGTGCTGAACTCACTGGTCGGCATCTATGAAGTGATGCCTACCACTGCCGCCAACTTCGTTATGGGCCTGCTCTCTTCACTGGTCGACAACGTACCGCTGACAGCTGCCATGCTGAAAGCGAATATCGTGATGACGCCGGCGCAATGGCTTACACTGACCTATTCGGTGGGCGTTGGCGGTTCACTGCTGGTAATCGGTTCGGCGGCAGGTATCGTCGCCATGAGCAAGGTGGAAGCGGTTACCTTTGGCAGCTTCGCCCGCTACTCATTCTTCCTGCTGATCGCCTATTCGGTGGGTTTTGCTGGCAGCTACGGCATCGGCATGATGCTGCACTGATCAAGATGATGGCTACGCCAAACCGCCGCGGGTGATCGCGGCGGGGGCGCAGCTCCTACCGAAATGCCCATTGCAGGAGGCGCGCCCTCACGCCGATTGGCGCCGGCACGACAAGGGTTTAAAACCTCGCCGCCGCCAAGCAGAAGAGCCTCAGGCGTCGGCCTGAGCCCCTTCGGTCTGACCAAACCAGGCCAGTTTTGACTGCAATTCAACAACCTCACCAAGGATCACAATCGCCGGCGCTGGCAGCTGAGCCTCTCGCTGACGCTCTACGATATCGTCGAGACGACCGGTCAATACACGCTGTTCGGCCGACGTACCCTGGGACACGATCGCCACCGGCGTATCGCCCGGCTTGCCCTTTTCCATCAACCCCTCGCACAGCTTATCCAGCGTGTGCAGCCCCATGTAGAAAACGATCGTCTGGTTCGGGTGAACCAGCTCATCGAACTTAAGGTCCGAGGTGCGATTTTTCAGCTGTCCGGTGACAAATTTCACCGACTGGGCGTAATCACGATGGGTCAGCGGAATGCCCGCGTAGGTAGAACAGGCACTGGCCGCAGTGATGCCGGGCACCACCTGGAACGGGATCCCCTGGGCCTTGAGCTCTTCGATCTCTTCACCACCACGACCAAAGATAAACGGATCACCACCCTTGAGGCGCACAACACGACGCCCCTTGAGCGCGTGTTCCACCAGCAGTGCGTTGATCCCCTGCTGGGGTACGCTGTGGTTGTCACGCGCCTTACCGACGTAGATCAGATCCGCATCGCGGCGACAGAGATCCAGCACCTGCGGCGACACCAGACGGTCGTAGAGCACGACGTCCGCCTGCTGCATCAGACGCAACGCCTTGAAGGTAAGCAGCTCCGGATCACCAGGACCGGCACCCACGAGATAGACCTCGCCAACACCGGGCTCGCCCTGATCGGCGTTAAGCTCATTTTCCAGCAGCTGCGCGGCCTCTTCATCGCGACCGGCGAAAACACGCTCGGCAACCTCGCCCTGGAGAATCTTTTCCCAGAACTTGCGACGGTCATTGACGCTACTGAAGCGAGCCTTCACCCGCTCACGAAAGCCACCAACCAGCTGCCCCAGGCGGCTGTAGCCACTCGGTATCAGGGTTTCCAGCTTGGCACGCAGCATCCGCGCCAGCACCGGCGACTGACCGCCGGAACTGATACCGATAACGATGGGTGAACGATCGACAATGGCGGGAAACACGAAGGTGCACAGCGGTGGATTATCCACCACGTTAACCGGCAGCAAGCGCTCCACGGCATCGTAATGCACACGCTCGTTGAGCGTCTCATCATCGGTGGCAGCGATCACCAGCGCCACTCCATCAAGCAGGCCCGGATGATACTCACCGATCAGCACCTGCCCCTCATGGAGCTCTACCAGCTCACGCAGCTCTGCATGCACCTCATGAGAGATCACACGCACCTGCGCACCGGCACGCACTAGCAACCGCGCCTTGCGCAGCGCCACATCTCCACCGCCTATCAGCAGTGCGTGACGCTTTTTCAGATCAAAAAATAGCGGCAGGTAATCCAACTCTTTCTCCTGAAACTAATGGGTCCCTGAAATCAATGGACTCCCGAAGCCCCGATCCGCATTCGGATTCAGGACTCCGGGCCACTCCTGCCGCGCCGGAACGCCATGAACCTGGTCATAGCATGCCTGCTCAGGGCAGACGGGAGTAGCGATAAAGCCCTTCACCCTCTTCATCAGTGTAGATGCAATCAAAACCACCCTCTGCAGGCAGCAGATCACAGCGCGCTACATGCGGCTCAAGCTCAACCCACTCTTCGTCGCAGCTGTCGCGGAACTGGCCATCAGCAATATCGAAGCGCAGCTGACCGCCGACCTTCTCCCAGCTATACGCATAGTTCAGGGTTTCGCACTGACCGGTAGGATCGAACTCTTTATAGCTGCCGCTGCCATCGGCGTTGACCAGCTCCTCACCGATCATCGGCGGCTGGCCACAGTTCTGATTCAGATCACGCACCTCGTAGCGCCCGGCCAGGTCTTCTGCGCCAAACTGTTCTGCAACAGCCGGCAGCATCTGCATTTCGGTCTCGCCGACCAATCCTGCACTGCTGATATCGGTACGATAATGCAGCCGCATCGGCTGACTGCGCACCGCTTGACGGATACGTGCGTGAGCCATGCAGGCATCGCCATTCACACCAGAAGCCTGGCTCAGCAGCGAATCCGGCAGGGTATCGATCCAGCCGGCGATACGCGGATAATCAAGGCTCATGGACATCAGCCCGTTCGGCTCCAGGCTTTCCTGGGCGAGACTTTCCACCGCACTGGCAGCCTGCTCGCCGGAATAGATCACCAGGTGCTGGCCCTGTTTACCCAGCTGGGCAGTCAGGCCAGGTGACAGGAAGCCCAGATCAACTTCGGTCATGGCGCCATCCATTGGTAACTTCGGCAGACGACCGCTGGACTGAGGTACAGCAGTGGTGTTGAACAGGGAGATCAGCAGCTCGGGGTTTTCAGTGGCGACACTGAGCAGGAAGTCCACAGACTCCGGCAGACCACTGGCCTGGGAAAAGCTCAGATCGTAAAGCGACAGGCCAGCGCCCTTGATACCCTGGGCCATACCGGTGAACACACCGAGCAATGCTGGATTGGTCGCCGTCATCTGCTGCTGCGCCTGCTGCAACTGCGGGCACTGGAAGGTCTGCTCACCAGCCAGAGACCAGAGTTTGGTCAGCGTCGGCACCAGCGTATCCATATCGATACCCATCGCCATACCGGCCATCTGATCACCGTTGACGTGCCCGGGCAGATGACCGCGCAGGCCAGCCAGGATATCGGTCACCGACTGGGACTTCATTTCCAGCAGGGTCCGCATCGCTATATCGATACTCTCCCCTTCGGCGGATACCGACTGGTAACCAAACACCAGACGCGGTACCGAGCCAACCAGGCCAACGATCTCATCGCGACAGACAGGCGCGAGATCGCCGGTAAACGGATTGGGCTTGCCTGCACGTTGACTCAGCGCCGCCATATCACGGGAAAGACGGCTATCGTCAGCCTGAAGCACGCCCTTGGCGATGCGTTCCAGGTGCACAAAACCGCTGAAGATATCGGAGAACCCCTGATCCTTGATCAGCTGCGCCGCTTCACCACTGCTCGCCAGTGACTGCTCGGGTGCCTGCAGACCAAGACGTTCCGCCTCGACCCCTTCGGCATCCAGCGAGGAAAGGAAGGTAATCGTCGCCAGGGATTCCTGCTGCGCAACCACCAGATCAACGTAATCGGCGCTATCGGCCGGCGTCAGGCGCCAGCGCTTGAGGCTGACCTCACCGCGCACCTCATCGGTGGGCTGCACGCCAGACTCGCTGCTGATGCCCTGCCAAACAGCATCAAACGCCTCCTGATCAGCCAGATGCATTCGCAGCACCGGGTAGATGCCGTGCATATAGAAGACAGACTCGCCGCTGAGGTCGATACCATAATGGCTGAACAGCTGACGATAGCTGGTGGACTGAGCAGCGAAATCCAGCATCAGCGCGCGCAGCAACTTCTGCCCCGGCGCTGAGGCTTCAGGCACCTCGCCAATCTCTTCCAGCAGCTCTTCGAGCTGAGCCGGGTCGATGGAGCTGATCGGATAATCCATTATCCGCTCGGTGACCTGCTCCTCAGGCGTGCCGCCAAAGTAAATGACCGTATCGGCAGGAATATAGGCATCAAGCCCGCCACTGCTCTTATCCGACTGCCACAGCCAGCTGCCTGCCGCCACAGCGACAAAAAACAGCAGCACTGGCACCATCAGTTTTTTCATCTGTATCTCTCCCTGAATTGATATAGAGCACGGGCTCAAACGATGCCGGGATTCTAACCCAGCCACGAGGCTTTTCCTGCCCCGGACGATAAAAAAAGCCGGGTAGATCAACCACCCGGCTTTTTTATCCCAACACTAACTGAGGCTTAACCCGCAATCGAAACGATCAAAGCTGGGTATGCAAGCCACACTCGCGAGTTTCCAGCGCCTTGGTCGGATCGAAGTAATCGGTCTCGTTCGGCAGGCCGTGCTCTTCAAGATAAGCATCCATCTGAGCCTCGCTCCAGTTAAACAGCGGCGCCACTTTCAGCACGCCATCCTTGCTGGCAGTCACCACATCCAGCGACTGGCGGAACTCGGTCTGATCCTTGCGAATAGCGTTGAACCAGAGATCCGGCTTGAGCTCAGCCAGGGCGCGCTGGAACGGCTCCAGCTTCACCTGACGGGTAAACTCTTCATGCAGCGGATCATCCACATCGGGAATACCCTTCATCAGCACGTTACGACGCGCCGCGGT
Organism: Marinobacterium lutimaris; assembly: GCF_900108065.1. Classification (GTDB taxonomy): domain Bacteria; phylum Pseudomonadota; class Gammaproteobacteria; order Pseudomonadales; family Balneatricaceae; genus Marinobacterium_D; species Marinobacterium_D lutimaris. The sequence goes on from NZ_FNVQ01000001.1 coordinate 1,872,088, forward strand.
CATCTCCGGGATGTAGGTGACGATGTTCAGGTTCAGATCCTTGATCACCTTTTCCGCGAAACGGTAGGTAGCCGAGGTGTTGTAGCCCGAATCTACCCACAGCACTTTGATATCCGGCTTGATACGGGTAACCATGTGCAGGATCACCGCTTCATAGGGGCGGAAGTTCGTGGTGACCAGCGGATTTTCAGACTGGCCCAGCGCCCAGGCAACGATCTCCTCGGGCGTTTTTCCTTCCAGCGCAGCGTTGGCTGCGGTCAGATCGATACTCATCTTTCTTTCCCTCTATTCTTTTCCGTTAACCCTTTCGATCAACCCTTGGCTTTAACTCTGCAGGTAGATCGGACGCGGGTCGTCGGCGCTGCCCTGGTAATGCACGCTGATCTCTTCGAACGCTTTCAGGAAGTCATCGGAGTAGACCTCTTCACTGAACTCATAAGCGTTGAAGCCGCAGCGTTCCATGTAACCGAGCTGATCACGAGCCGGGTTACCGACCGCACGCAGCTCGCCCTTGAAGCCGGCGCGACGCAGAATGCGCGCCAGGGAGAAACCGCGACCATCACGGAAAGCCGGGAACTCGACAGCGATCATCGGGAAGCTGTCCAGCGATTCCAGCACCGGAGTCAGGTCGTCATCACCGTTAACACGAACGGCGATCTCGCCCGCCTGAGCGCTCAGTGCATCCTTGTTTTCAAGGTAGAGCCCCAGCGGCAGCAGCAGATCACCGCTGGCCGGCAGATTTTCGGCATCTTCAACCAGCTGCCAGCGATCATCGGCGACAGGTTTGCGATCAATGAGCAGCGGCATAGACTTTCTCCTTGAACGGGGCTACGCCCACGCGGCGTACGGTATCAACAAAGCGCTCTTCTTCGGTGCGCTGTTCAACATAGGTTTCGAGCAGCTTTTTCAGGGTCTCGGCAACGTCATCGGCGGCAACCGCCTTACCCAGTACCTTGCCCAGCGAGGCATCTTCACGATCGGAACCACCGATAGTGATCTGGTACCAGTCTTCGCCCTTCTTATCGACACCCAGGATGCCGATAGCACCGACGTGGTGATGACCACAGGCGTTGATACAACCGGACATGTTCAGGCGGATCTCACCCAGATCGTAGAGGTAATCCAGGTCATCGAACGCGGTGTTGATCTGCTCGGCGATGTTCAGCGTTTTGGCGTTGGCCAGACCGCAGAAATCGAAGCCCGGGCAGACAATCATGTCGGTCAGGGTGCCGATGTTGGCACGCGCCATGTTGTGCTCGGCCAGCTTCTGCCAGACGGCGTACAAGTCAGCGTTTTTCACGTCTGCCAGCACCAGGTTCTGCTCGTGGGTTGAGCGCGCCTGACCGAAGGAGTACTGCTCCGCCAGATCGGCAACCACTTCCAGCTGCAGATCGGTGATATCGCCAGCCGGCTGCAGCTGAGGCTTCAGCGACACGACAACGGCGGTGTAACCCGGCACCTTGTGGTTGTGAGTGTTGTGCTCGTACCAGACACGGAAAGCTTCGTCGCTTTCCAGCTTCTGCTGCAGGCTGGTGTCGTTGGCGGCATCCGCATCGTATGCAAACGGCTGGAAGAAGCCCTTGATGCGGTCGATTTCCGCGTCGGTCAGTCCCAGTTCGCTATCGCGAATATTGGCCCACTCCGCCTCAACCTCTTCACGGAACGCATCGATACCCATGGCTTCGACGAGAATCTTGATACGTGCCTTGTACTTGTTGTCGCGACGCCCCTTCAGGTTGTACACGCGAAGGATCGCTTCGAGGTATGACAACAGGTCTTTTTTCGCCAGGAACGGACGGATCTGCTTGCCGATCACCGGGGTACGACCCAGGCCGCCGCCGACCAGAACTTCAAAGCCGACTTCGCCAGCGTCGTTCTGAACCAGGTGCAGACCGATATCGTGCACCTGTGACGCAGCGCGATCTCGCGGGCTGCCAGTGACAGCGATCTTGAACTTACGCGGCAGGTAAGCGAATTCCGGATGCAGCGTAGACCACTGACGGATAATCTCACACCAGGGGCGCGGATCTTCCAGCTCATCAGGGGTCACACCGGCGAACTGGTCGGTGGTGGTGTTACGGATACAGTTACCGGAGGTCTGGATGGCGTGCATCTGCACTTCAGCCAGCTCAGCCAGGATATCCGGGACCTCTTCCAGCTTCGGCCAGTTGTACTGGATATTCGTACGGGTCGTGAAGTGACCGTAGCCCTTATCGTATTTACGGGCGATATGACCCAGTTTGCGCAGCTGCGGCGAAGAGATCAGACCATAAGGAATGGCAACTCGTAGCATCGGCGCGTGGCGCTGGATGTACAGACCATTCATCAGGCGTACGGCGAGGAATTCATCGTCCGACAGTTCACCCGCCAGGAAACGCCGGGTCTGATCGCGGAACTGCTCAACCCTCTCGTCGACGATCTTCTGATCGACTTCGTTATAAATGTACATGTTTGGCTACCTTCAACCGGGTATTCACCCGGGTTCACTTGAGGTTGTCGTTTTAAAAGGATTCGTTTCGAATCTCAGGCTGCGATTACAAATCTCAGTCCTATGACCATCAGCAGCGACCCCATGATCGGCTGCATCAGGCGAGGTGACAGGCGGACACCGAAATGACTGCCTACGAATACCCCCGGCAGCGAACCCGCCAGCAGGTAAAGCAGCAGCTCCAGATCAACACCACCCATCTGGTAGTGACCGGCACCTGCCACAGAAGTCAAAACCACCGCGTGGACCAGATCGGTTCCCACAATGGCGGGCATTGTCATGCGCGGGTAAAGAACAATCAACAGTGCTGTTCCCAGAGCCCCCGCGCCGACCGAAGAAAGTGTCACCATCGCGCCAAGGGCAAAACCGGTGATGACGGTAATGGCCGGGCGCCAGCGACGCACGCTGGAGGTGAACGGATTATCGCGCAGCGAGCCGGCCAGATCACGGATTCGAGCACGCATAAATACCGCAACCGAGGTCAGCACCAGCGACACACCCAGTGTCATGTTCATCAGATGCTCAACCTGCTCAAGACCCTCAAGGCCTTCTAGGTAATTCAGCGTGAACAGACTGCCGGGGATGGATCCGAGCAACAAAAAGCCGACGATTTTCCACTGCACCAGCTTGTTGCGGGCGTAGGATACGACACCACCGCATTTGGTGACCGCTGCGTAGAGCAGATCGGTGCTAACCGCCACGAAAGGCGGAATACCAAACAGGACGATCAGAATAGGCGTCATCAGGGCGCCACCACCGATACCGGTGAGGCCGACAACGAAGCCGACAAACAACCCTGCAAATATGTACGCAAACTCCATTACGAGCACCCTGCTTCCCGGAATACAAAATCAGGCGACCATGGTAGCCGCAACACTATATAACACAAAATAATTAATGATAATTTTGTTATTCCAAAACGTTACATGCGATCGAGTGCTGGATTCAACACTGCTTATAACTTTATAGAATTGAAAAATTTCCATTTATTCTTTTTGATTTTATATCATCTCAGCGATAATCTCGCCGCATCGATGGTTGCATGCGCCAACTTCAACAGGCGAAGCAGCCAGGCATTAGTCATCGAACCCGACAACAGTTTTGAAGAGCGAATGATGAATCAGTTACCGGAACACCGTTTGACCCATCTGAAACAGCTGGAAGCCGAAAGCATCCACATCATCCGGGAAGTGGCGGCGGAGTTTGATAACCCGGTAATGCTCTACTCTATCGGCAAGGACTCCTCGGTGATGCTGCACCTGGCGCGCAAGGCGTTCTACCCGGGTAACCCACCGTTCCCGCTGATGCACGTGGACACCACCTGGAAGTTCAAGGAGATGATCAAGTTCCGTGACAAGATGGCGGATGAAGCCGGCATGGACCTGATCGTGCACATCAACCAGGAAGGCGTCGACATGGGCGTGGGCCCGTTCACCCATGGCTCTGCCAAGCACACCGACATCATGAAGACCCAGTCCCTGAAGCAGGCGCTGAACAAGTACAAGTTCGACGCAGCCTTCGGTGGCGCCCGTCGTGACGAGGAAAAATCCCGCGCCAAGGAGCGTGTTTTCTCCTTCCGCGACAGCAACCACCGCTGGGATCCGAAAAACCAGCGCCCTGAACTGTGGAACATCTATAACACCCGCGTTGACAAGGGCGAGAGCATCCGTGTATTCCCGCTCTCCAACTGGACCGAGCTGGACATCTGGCAGTACATCTACCTGGAAAGCATCCCCATTGTTCCGCTGTACTACTCCGCAGTACGTCCGGTAGTCGAGCGCGACGGCATGCTGATCATGGTTGACGACGAGCGTATGCCGCTGGGCGAAGGCGAGCAGCCGATGATGAAATCGATCCGCTTCCGCACCCTGGGCTGCTACCCGCTGACCGGCGCCGTGGAATCCGAAGCCGACACCCTGCCTGACATCATTCAGGAGATGCTGCTGACTACGACTTCAGAGCGTCAGGGACGCGCCATCGACCACGACAGCGCCGGTTCCATGGAACAGAAAAAGATCGAGGGCTACTTCTGATCCTCCCAGAGAGTTGATCGAAGCACGCCAATCATCCGACACAGATTTCGAACGAGTACCGAATAGTTATGAGCCACCAATCCGAACTGATCGCCGACGACATCGAAGCGTACCTGAGCCAGCACGAAAACAAGGAGCTGCTGCGCTTCCTCACCTGCGGTAGCGTCGACGACGGCAAATCCACCCTGATCGGCCGCCTGCTGCACGACTCCAAGATGATCTATGAAGATCAGCTGGCCGCGATCCAGTCCGACAGCAAGAAAGTCGGCACCACCGGTGAAGAGATCGACCTGGCGCTGCTGGTAGACGGCCTGCAGGCCGAGCGCGAACAGGGCATCACCATCGATGTTGCTTACCGCTACTTCTCCACTTCCAAGCGTAAGTTCATCATCGCGGACACCCCGGGACACGAGCAGTACACCCGCAACATGGCCACCGGCGCCTCTACCTGTGACCTGGCGATCATCCTGATCGACGCCCGTCACGGCGTACAGGTACAGACCCGTCGTCACAGCTTTATCGTGTCTCTGCTGGGCATCAAGCACACCATCGTTGCCATCAACAAGATGGACCTGGTGGAGTTCAGCGAAGAGCGCTACGAAGAGATCAAACGCGACTATCTCGAGTTCGCCCAGGAACTGAACCTGCCGAACATCCACTTCGCGCCGATCTCTGCGCTCAAGGGCGACAACGTAGTTAACCGCTCCGAGAGCATGCCCTGGTTTGACGGCGAGCCGCTGATGACTCAGCTGGAAAACGTTGAGATCAGCAAGGACTTCAACACCAACGCCCTGCGCTTCCCGGTGCAGTACGTTAACCGTCCGAACCTGAACTTCCGCGGTTACTGCGGTACCCTGACTTCTGGCATCGTCCGTGTGGGTGACGAGATCACCGTCCTGCCGTCCGGCAAATCCAGCCGCGTCAAGTCGATCGTCACCTTCGACGGCGAGCTGCAGGAAGCCTTCCCGCCGATGTCGATCACGCTGACACTGGAAGACGAGATCGATATCTCCCGTGGCGACCTGATCGTCAACTCCCAGCATGTGCCGGACGTTACCCGTCGCTTTGATGCCAACCTGGTATGGATGGCCGAGCAGGAGCTGGTACCGGGCCGCGCCTACGACATCAAGCTGGCGACATCACGCACCGCGGGCAGCATCACCGCGATCCGTCACCGCATCGACGTCAACACGCTGGAGCAGACACCGGCAGCCACTCTGGCGCTGAACGAAATCGCCCGTGTAGAGATCAATGTAGAGCGCGAACTGGTTGCCGACGACTACCGCGAGCACTCAGGTACCGGCTCGTTTATCATCGTCGACCGCCTGAGCAACGCCACCGTCGCTGCCGGTATGATCATCGGTGATTCACTGGCACTGGATGACCACTCGATCTACACCACATCAGCAGTCTCTGCCGATGACCGTGCACATCGTTTCGGCCAGAAGCCGGGCATCGTCAGTATCGACGCAGGCGAAAACACTGCGGCGCTGCTATACACACTGGAGAAGCGCCTGTTTGAACGCGGTCGCATGCCGCTGGTCGTAGAACCGGGCAACCAGCCGGAAGGCACCGATCTGGCTGCGCTGGCCGAACTGCTGAAGCAGAACGGCTTCGTGGTTCTGACCTCTGCACCGATCGACAACGCGTTCAGCGCAGGTTACAGCGACGGCGCCAACGCCTCTCTGGACGCCAACACCGACGTCAACAGCCAGGTTGAAGCCCTGACCAAGGCGCTGACACAGGCGGAACTGATCTAACCGCCCGGGGACACCCCGTTCACCAACTGAACGGGGTAGAACCTGCCGTCGTAAAAAGATGACCGGTGTATGGACCTGCGCAACTCTTTGTTGAGTGTTTCAGGCGCTGTACACCGGTTTCTCCAATTCAGGTAAAATCAGCGGCTTCCGAATTTTCCGGCGACCCGCCGCCAACACAAGGTAACGACAGTCGTTATGACAGACTTCCTGCTCATACTGATCAGCACCGTACTGGTCAATAACTTCGTCCTCGTACAGTTTCTCGGACTCTGCCCGTTTATGGGCGTGTCCAACAAGCTGGAAACGGCGATGGGCATGTCGTTGGCCACCACCTTCGTTCTGACCCTGTCATCGGTCTGCAGCTACCTGGTGTACACCTACCTGCTCAAGCCGTTTGACCTCACGTTCCTGCAGACGATCGCCTTTATCCTGGTGATAGCCGTGGTGGTTCAGTTCACCGAAATGGTGGTGCACAAGACCAGCCCGCTGCTGTACAAACTGCTGGGGATTTTCCTGCCGCTGATCACCACCAACTGTGCGGTGCTCGGTGTCGCCCTGCTTAACATCAAGAAGCAGAACGACTTTTTCGAGTCGATCGCCTACGGATTTGGCGCCGCAGTGGGCTTCTCCCTGGCTCTGGTGCTGTTCTCTGCTATCCGTGAGCGTGTTGCTGTCGCTGATGTACCCGTGCCCTTCCGTGGCGCGGCGATCGGCATGGTTACCGCGGGTCTGATGTCACTGGCCTTTATGGGATTCACCGGCCTGGTGCGGTTCTAAGGAGTTATCATGGGTACCGTACTGACAGCAATTATTGTCCTGTTACTGCTTGCCGCCGCCTTCGGTGTGCTGCTGGGCTATGCCTCCGTGCGCTTCAAGGTGGAAGGCAACCCTATCGTCGACCAGATCGACGCTATCCTGCCGCAGACTCAGTGCGGCCAGTGCGGCTATCCCGGCTGCCGCCCCTACGCCGAAGCGATCTCCAACGGCGATGCGATCAACAAGTGCCCTCCCGGTGGTCAGAGCACCATCGAGGCGCTGGCCGATCTGCTCGATGTTGAAGCGGTGCCGCTGGACTCAGAACACGGCGAGGAAAAACCCAAGTCTGTCGCCTTTATCCGCGAAGACGAGTGCATCGGCTGCACCAAATGCATCCAGGCCTGCCCTGTAGATGCCATCCTTGGCGCCGCCAAGCAGATGCACACCGTTATTACTACTGAATGCACCGGCTGCGACCTCTGTGTCGAGCCCTGCCCGGTTGACTGTATCGACATGATCCCGATTGAAACCACACCGAACACCTGGAAGTGGCCGGAACCGCCGGCTCCCATGGACCTGATCGCCACCGACCGCGGCCGCGGCCTGGCCACCTCGGAGGTCCACTGATGTCACAGGTGTTCTCTTTTCACGGCGGTATCCATCCGCCGGAAAACAAGAAGCAGTCGACCCGCGCGCCGATCGGCAAGGCGCCGCTGCCGAAACAGCTGGTGCTGCCGATGCAGCAGCATATCGGCGGCCCCGCCGATCCACTGGTCAAGGTGGGCGACAGCGTACTCAAGGGCCAGTTGATAGCAGAGCCTATCGGCCGTATCAGCGCCGCCGTGCACGCCCCGACATCCGGCAAGGTAGTGGATATCGCCCACTACCCTATTCCTCACGCCTCTGGTCTGAGTGGTGAGTGTGTCGTTATCGAGACCGATGGCGAAGATCGCTGGATCGAACATGAAGGGATCGCCGACTACAAGGCGATTGAGCGTGCGCAACTGACCGAGCATATCCGCGCCAGCGGTATCTCCGGCATGGGCGGCGCCGGCTTCCCTACCGATGTGAAGCTGCACCTGGGTGATAACCATATCGTCAATACGCTGATCATCAACGCCGCCGAATGCGAGCCGTACATCACCGCCGACGATATGCTGATGCGTGAGCGTCCGCACGAGATCATCGGCGGGATCGAGATCATTGCCCACCTGCTGCGCCCGAGCCATATCCTGATCGGCATCGAGGACAACAAGACCAACGCCATCCACGCACTGGAAGCGGCGGTCAAGCACTGCGACCTCAATATCGACATCATCGTGGTACCCACCAAGTACCCGTCCGGCGGCGAGCGCCAGCTGATCAAGCTACTCACCGACATCGAGGTTCCGGCGGGTAAAATCCCAGCGGATATCGGTATCGTCTGCCAGAATGTGGGCACCACCTCTGCCGTTTACCGGGCGGTGCACAAGGGCGAACCGCTGATTTCCCGTATCGTCACAGTGACCGGCGACGCGGTGCGTCATCCAAAGAACCTTGAGGTTCTGCTCGGCACCCCGTTCAGCAGCCTGCTGGAAGCCTGCGACCTGCGCCCGGAAGCGCTGTCACGCCTGGTGATGGGCGGCCCGATGATGGGTGTTACCGTCGATAACGACCGCATTCCCGTCATCAAAACCACCAACTGCCTGATCGCCGCCACCAAACAGGAGATGCCGCCAGCCCCTCCAGCCCAGGCCTGCATCCGCTGTGGTATGTGCGAACAGGCCTGCCCGGCAGACCTGCTGCCGCAGCAGCTGTACTGGTTCTCCAAGGGACGCGAGTTCGACAAGGCCAAACACCACAACCTGTTTGACTGCATCGAGTGCGGCGCCTGCGCCTATGTCTGCCCCAGCAACATCCCGCTGGTGCAGTACTACCGCTTCGCCAAGTCGGAGATCCGCACCGAAGAACGCGAGCAGCAGAAGGCCGACCACGCCCGTGAACGCTTCGAAGCGCGCCAGGCCCGCCTGGACCGGGAGGCTGCCGAGAAGGAAGCCAAGCGCAAGGCGCGCGCCGCCGAAGCCGCCAAGGCTCAGGAAGCACGCAAGGCCGCCGCAGCCAAGCCCAAGGAAGAAGCTGCCGCCACCGCTACCGCCGCGCCCGACATCAAACAGCTGAAGACGGCCGCAGCCGTCGCACGCACCAAGCTGAAAAAAGCGCAGAAAGCCTTTGATGAAGCCGCCGCCGGCAACAGCGAAGGCCTGGCCGAGCTGGAGCAGGCACTGAACGAGGCGCGCCTCAAAGCCGAGGAAGCGGAAAAAGCGCTTTCCGCAGGCTCCCCGGCACCCGCCGAGGGCGGCGACGCCGAGCTCAAGCAGCTGAAAGTCGCGGCCGCCGTTGCTCGCACCAAGCTGAAGAAAGCCCAGGACGCGCTGAAAAACGCTGAAGACAAGGGTCTGGAAGGGATCGATAAACTGCGCGCCACGGTAGAAGCCCTGGAACAAAAAGCCGACGAGGCGCAAAAGGCCTTCGACGCCGCGCAGCCTGCCGATGCGGCCGCGAAGCAGGAATCCGCGCCGAAAGAAACGCCCGCCAAGGCCGAACCTGCCGCTGAGCCTGCCCTGGATGCCAAGGCGCTGAAACAGCAGGTATCGATCATGCGCACCAAGCTGAAAAAAGCGGAAACAGCGCTGGAAGCCGCCGAAAGCGACGAGGAGCGCTCCTCACTGCAGGCCGATGTCGACGATCTGAAAAAGCGCTTTGACGAAGCCACCGAAGCGTTCAACAAGGTTGAAAAGGCCAAGATGGACGCCGCAGCCCAGGCCGGCATAGACCTGAAGCAGTTGCGCATCGACGCCGCCATGGCCAAAGCTGCGATCACCAAGGGTGAACGCGCCTTGAAAAAGGCCGAAGCCGACGACGAGCGCGCCCAGATCGAGCAGGAGCTGGTCGCCGCCCAGGCGAAATCGGACGAACTGCACAAAACGCTGAGCCAGTATGACTAACCTTTTTCTGCCACAGGAATTTTGACCGATGGCACTGATACACCTGAGTTCGCCTCACGTATCCAAAGCCAACAGCACCGCCAACGTTATGCGTCTGGTGCTGCTGGCCACCCTGCCCGGCATCCTTGCGATGACGGTATTTTTCGGCTGGGGAACGCTGATCCAGATCGTGCTTGCCTCGGTACTGGCGCTGGCGTTTGAAGCCGCCGTTCTGAAACTGCGTAAACGCCCGGTGGGATTTTTCCTTTCGGATGGCAGCGCACTGGTCACCGCGGTACTGCTTGCAGTGGCGATTCCGCCCTTCTCCGCCTGGTGGGTCACCGCGACCGGTATTTTCTTTGCCATTGTTATCTCCAAGCAGCTCTATGGCGGCCTGGGCAACAACCCGTTCAACCCGGCTATGGTGGCCTATGCATTGCTGCTGGTCTCCTTCCCCGTTGAGATGACCCGTTGGACCGCACCGATCACACAGAACGGCGAAGGCTGGCATGTGGCCGGTTTCCTCGACACCCTGCAGGTGATCTTCGGCAGCGTGGAGCAGCAGTGGTATGACTCGTTCACCGGCGCCACTCCACTGGATGTGCTCAAACACCGTGCCGGGCTCACCACCGAAGAGCTCTGGCGTCAGTCTGATGTACTGATGAACGGCGTTGCCGCCTGGTACGCGATCAGCGCCGCCTGGTTTATGGGCGGTATCTTCCTGCTGTCACGCAAGATCTTCACCTGGCACGCACCGCTGTCGATGCTGGTGGCCCTGTTCCTGATGGCAAGCATGTTCTACGGCTTTGATCCGGACAACTACGTCAGCCCGATCGTTCACCTGGGCGTGGGCGCCACCATGCTGGGTGCGTTCTTTATCGTCACCGACCCGGTGTCATCGGCGACCAGTAACCGCGGCAAGATCATCTATGGCGCCCTGATTGGCGTGATGATCTACATCATCCGCACCTGGGGTAACTATCCGGACGCCGTGGCGTTCTCGGTGCTGCTGATGAACCTCTGCGCACCCTTTATCGACCAGTACACCCAGCCGCGCACCTACGGCCACAAGAAAGCGAACCGCGGCACGAAAGGAAAGAACCAATGAATACAGAGATGTTTGCCGCCCTACGTCGCAGCACTCTGGGTATCGCCGTCTTCGCAGTAGTCACCGCCGGCGTCATAGCCGTCACCCAGGTGGCCACAAGCGAACGCATTGCCGACAACATCGCTCAGGCAGAAGCCCGTGCGCTGTATGAGATTGTGCCCCGTTCGGTGGACGATCAGCTGCATGAACATCGCATCCCGTTCGACGCCCCGGAACTGGATCTGGCACAACCACGCGAAGCCTGGCAGGCGATCGTGGATGGCGAGGTAAAAACCGTGATCATGCCGGTGGTCGCACCCGACGGCTACAGCGGTGATATCCATCTGCTGGTGGGCATCAACAGCGACGCAACGGTCGCAGGCGTGCGGGTACTGTCGCACAAGGAAACACCGGGGCTTGGCGACAAGATCGAACCCTCCAAGTCAAACTGGCTGGAAGGTTTTGTCGGCAAGACCCAGAGCGGCCCCGGCGATGACAGCTGGGCAGTGCAAAAAGATGGCGGTCAGTTTGACCAGTTTACCGGCGCCACCATCACGCCACGCGCCGTGGTTAACGCCACGGGGCGCGCCATACAGTATTTCCGTGCCCACAAGGCACGCCTGCTCACACCGGCCACCGAATCCGCCGGACAAGAAGGGAGCAACGCATCATGAGCGTGGATTACCGCAAGATCAGCCTGAATGGCCTCTGGCACAACAACCCGGCACTGGTACAGCTGCTCGGCCTCTGCCCGCTGCTGGCCGTAACCAGTTCGGTGGTTAACGCCATCGGCCTGGGCGTAGCCAGCACCCTGGTCCTGACCAGCTCCAACCTTACCGTGTCACTGTTCCGACGCCTGGTACCGGAAACGGTTCGTCTGCCGATTTTCGTCATGATCATCGCCTCATTCGTAACCGCCATCGAACTGCTGATGCAGGCGTTTACCTATGAGCTCTACCTGATCCTGGGCATCTTCATTCCGCTGATCGTGACCAACTGCGTGATCATGGGTCGCGCCGACGCTTTCGCCGCCAAGAACCCCGTCTCCGCCTCGGTGGTGGACGGCTTCATGATGAGCACCGGTTTCACCTGTGTTCTGGTATTGCTTGGCGCGATACGTGAAATTCTCGGTACCGGCGCCATCTTCGCCAACATGCATCTACTGTTTGGTGAAAGCGCACGCCACTGGACTATCACCCTGGCCGATAACTACGACGGCTTTCTGTTCGCCATCCTGCCGCCGGGTGCCTTCGTTGGCCTTGGACTGCTGATTGCACTCAAGAACGTCATCGACGCCCGTGCCGAACGTAAGCGTAAACAGATTCCGCTGACCGAAGCCAAGGAATCGGGCAGCAAACGCGTTCGAGTTACAGGCTAACGGTTGACCACGGGGCCATAATCGATTCAAATGCCCACTGCCTTCAATAGCGTCTCAAGGAAGTGACAGTCACAACACTGTCATAGTGGCGCCGGTTAACCGTTTTACGGCAAGCCACACCCTAAGGAGTTTTTGGTGAGCGCCCCGATCCCCGTAGTAATCTGTGACGACTCCCCTCTCGCACGCAAGCAGATGATCCGTGCGCTGAAAGAATGGAATCTGAGCGTCACCGAAGCATCGCACGGCCTCGCCGCACTCGAGGCCGCACGCGCAGGTAAGGCACATCTCCTGTTCCTCGACCTGAACATGCCGATCATGGACGGCTACCAGGCGCTGGAGCGGATCCGCGCCCATGACCTGCCATCCATCGTTGTTGTCGTCTCTGGCGATGTGCAGCCGGAAGCGCGCAAGCGGGTACTCGAGATGGGGGCGATCGGCTTTATCCGTAAACCGATCGATACCGAAGCGGTACGTGACGCACTCGCCTCCTACGGCATTCTTCGCGAGCTCGAAGCCAGCCCCATAGACCAGCCGACACCAGCCCCACCCAATCAGACACTGGCACTGCAGGACTATTACCAGGAGCTCTCCAACATCGCCATGGGCGCCGCCGCAGAGCGCCTGGCCATGCTGCTGGACGTTTTCGTTCATCTGCCTATCCCGAGCGTACAGCTGATTGATGGCAAGGAGATCTCCGCACTCCTTGGGCAGCTACGCATCGAAGCAGGCAGCATAGACACCCTTTGCCAGGGCTTTCTGGGCGCCGGCATTTCCGGCGAGGCGATGCTGGTATTCGAGCAGCACAGCCTCGAGGATATTGGCCGCCTGATGCAGGTTGAAGGCGAGATGACGCCACAGCTGAAGCGCGAACTGCTGATGGATATCGCCAATGTACTGATCAGCGCCTATCTTGGAGCCCTGGGTGAGCAGATCGAGGTTAACTTCAGCCAGGGGCCGCCGGTTATTCTGGACGGCTACTCCAATCCCTCCTCGTCCTCCGAACCGGAGCGCTGGCAGCAGACGCTGTGCATCGAGCTGGGGTATCGCATCGAAGACTACGATATCGGCTGCAAACTCCTGCTACTATTTACCGAAGACTCGCTTGCGGCCCTCCAGGAAAGGACAAACCACCTCTGATGAGCGACTCCCTCAGCACTGCGGCAATCGATCAGCTGCACTGGCAAACCGAGCTTCTGCAAAACCTGGATGTGGGCCTGTTGATCCTGGATCGGGACTATCGGGTGCAGCTCTGGAACCAGTTTATGGTCAACCACTCCGGTATGAGGGAAAAGAGCGTCATCAACCAATCGATCTTCTCGCTGTTCCCGGAGCTGCCGGAAAACTGGCTAAAGAGAAAGACGCAGTCGGTATTTATGCTGCGCAACCGGTCATTCATTACCTGGCAGGAACGTACAGCGCTGTTTAACTTTAAATCCGACCGCCCATTTACCGGCAACGTCGGTCAGATGTACCAGAACGTAACGCTGATTCCTCTCAGCGGGCCCGATGGAGCGGTCACCCATGTCGGCATTATCATCTACGACATGACCGATGCCGCCATCAGCCAGCAGCAACTGGCGAGCGCCAACAAGAACCTGCAAAGCCTCAGCCGCACCGATCGCCTGACCCGACTGAACAACCGAGGTCACTGGGAAGAGTGCCTGGAGCGAGAGTACAAGCGCTTCCTGCGCAGCAACCAGCCCGGCTGCCTGGTTATGCTGGACATCGATCATTTCAAACAGATCAACGACACCTACGGCCACCCCGCAGGTGACCGCGCGATCATCGCTCTCTCGGACCTGATCCGGCACCACATCCGCGCCACCGACATAGCGGGACGCTACGGCGGCGAAGAGTTTGCCATCCTGCTGCCAGACACCACAGACAGCCAGGCCGAAGTGCTCGCCGAACGCCTGCGACTTGCCGTGCAGTCACTGGAAATCACCTACCGCGAACAGAGCTTTGTCTTTACCGTCAGCCTCGGCATCGCTCAGGCGGCAGTGGATGATTCTGACCATGACCATTGGCTAAGGCGGGCAGATCAGGCACTCTATCAATCCAAAATCCAGGGCCGCGACCAGACCACCGTACTTTAAGGCAGGTCATTTCGAGACGACTTGTTTAGAGAAGACTCACCGAGAAACAAGCAAGAGACTCACGAGCGATCTCAGGCGGCCGAACTATTCACAGCCAGTAGCAGCAAATGAACGCCGAAAAACGCCACCAGATTTTCACCCGCCTGCGGGACGCCAACCCCAACCCCACCACCGAGCTCGCCTACAGCACCCCGTTTGAGCTGCTGGTAGCCGTAACCCTGTCGGCACAAGCCACGGATGTGGGTGTCAACAAAGCCACCGCTAAGCTATTCCCGGTAGCCAATACGCCGCAGGCGATTTTTGACCTGGGCGTTGACGGCCTCAAGTCTTATATCAAGACCATCGGCCTGTATAACAGCAAGGCGGAGAACGTCATCAAAACCTGCCGCATCCTGCTGGATGAACATGGCGGCGAAGTCCCGGAAACCCGTGAAGCGCTGGAGAAACTGCCCGGCGTCGGCCGCAAGACCGCCAACGTGGTGCTGAACACCGCTTTTGGACAGCCGACCATGGCCGTGGATACGCATATATTCCGCGTTTCCAACCGTACCCGCATCGCGCCCGGAAAGACTGTTCTGGAAGTGGAAAAGAAGCTGCTGCGCTTCGTCCCCAAGGAGTTTCTCCACGACGCCCATCACTGGCTGATTCTGCACGGTCGCTACGTCTGCACGGCACGCAAACCACGCTGTGGCGCCTGCACCATCGAAGACCTGTGTGAATTCAAGGAGAAGAGAGAATACGCCTGAGGATAAGCCGAGTTATACCCAGAAGCTGTGGATAAAACTGTGAAGAACCACTGATAAAACAGCCCCAGCGGGCATGCCTGCTGGCTTTGTTACAGAATGGTTTTTTATTAGACAGGTAGCTTTAAGCCATTGATTTAGATAAATAAAACACAAATAAAATATAAAAATCAAGGCTTGACATGAATTATTTTAAAATCTCTTTGCAAGCGGTGGATAAGCCCCCACCACTCCCCCTCTCGAACGCACTAGGGCAGAACCCCGCCGCATCCAAAACAGTGCAGTCAGACAAGAACCTCTCAAACTCGCCACCAGCAGGGCCAGAAAGGCTCTATTTTAGTGATTTTCAGCGCACAGAAATGAAGCCTCGCTTTACTCACAGTTTCTGTTGATAGATTGGTGGACAAATTCTGGAGAGATGGCGCCAGGCAGCATGATTACTGCGTTTCAGCAGATTGCAGAAAAATAGACCAGAAATTTATAAACCTTTATTTTCAATAGGTTATAAATAAAAAGACAGATTCTACAGACTTATTAAGCCCCGTTCACACAGATCCCGCCAAAAGCTCGGTGCTTGTGAAAAAGTCAACGGCCTAGCGTCAAAACAAGAGCAATTGAGTGGTAGAAAAGGAAGCTTGTGACAGAGATCAACGCCCGACTTAGGAGTCGGGCATTTCGATCTCGATATGCGTTGCCGGGCGACAACAGCAGGTAAGGATTTCGTCATCGTCCAGGTCAACGAGGCTGTCCTGTACGTATTCCACTTCGCCATCGATCAGGCGCACCTTACAGCAGCCGCAGTAACCACCGCGGCAGTTGTAAGGCGCCGGGATCTCCTGGGCTTCCAGCGCATCCAGCAGAGAAAACTCGTACTGGTAAAAGAAGGTGTGGAAATTACTGACCTTTATTCGCGGGATACCAGACATGGGGACTACCCCTTACAGATCGAAACCGTCAAAGTCGTCGGAATCGACATCGTTGTCGATCTGACCCACCAGGTAGGAGCTGATCTCAGCCTCCTGGGGCGCCACCTGTACGTTATCGCTGATCAACCAGGCATTCATCCAGGGCAGCGGATTCTGCCGCGGCTCAAACGCCTCTTTAAGGCCCAGCGCCTTCATACGTACGTTGGTGATGTACTCCACGTAATCGCCAAGAATACGGGCGTTCAGACCGATCATGGAACCTTCACTGAACAGGTATTCTGCCCAGTCTTTCTCCTGCTGCGCCGCTTCCTTGAAGATTCGGTAAACCTCCTCTTCGCACTCCGCCGCAATCTGCTTGAAGTCCGGGTCGTCATTGCCCGACTTCATCAGGTTGAGAATGTGCTGAGTACCGGTCAGGTGCAGCGCCTCGTCACGGGCGATCAGACGAATGATCTTGGCGTTACCCTCCATGATCGCGCGCTCGGCGAACGCAAAGGAGCAGGCAAAGCTGACGTAGAAGCGGATCGCCTCCAGTACATTCACCGACACCATGGTCAGGTAGAGTGCACGCTTAAGGTTATACAGCGAGGTATCGACTTTGCGACCGCCCACATCATGCACGCCCTCACCGTGAACGGTGTAGAGACTGGTCAGCTCGATCAGCTCATCGTAGAGCTTGGTCACCGACTCCGCACGGCGGATGATCATTTCATTGGTTACGATCTCGTCAAACACCGAGGACGGCTCATTGACGATATTACGGATAATGTGGGTGTAGGAGCGGCTGTGAATCGTCTCACTGAACGCCCAGGTTTCAAACCAGGTTTCCAGTTCAGGCAGAGATACGATCGGCAGAAACGCCACGTTGGGTGAGCGCCCCTGCACGGAGTCCAGCAGGGTCTGATACTTCAGGTTGCTCAGGAAGATGTGCTTTTCATGCTCCGGCATCTTCTGAAAATCTTTACGGTCGGTGCTCAGATCGACCTCTTCCGGACGCCAGAAGAAGGAGAGCTGCTTCTCGATCAGCTTTTCAAAGATCGGGTATTTCTGCTTGTCGTAACGGGCGACGTTAACACTACGACCAAAAAACATCGGCTCACGAGTCGCATCGTGATCGCTATGACTGAAAGTTGAGTAGGCCATTCAATCTATCCTGAATGCAATAGCGAAATAGACTCCTCCCGCAAGCGGGAGGAGAGAAAAGGAGTTCAGTGTGACGGACGCGAAGCCTTACAGCTTGCAGGCACCACCTTCGCACCCGATGTCGTCGTGCGAGTCTTTCGCACCATCGCGGGTGTTGTGGTAGTAGAGAGTCTTCACACCATACTTGTAGGCGGTAAGCAGGTCTTTCAGCAGCTGCTTCATCGGCACCTTCTCGCCCGGGAACTTGGTCGGGTCATAGTTGGTGTTGGCCGAGATCGACTGATCGACGAACTTCTGCATGATACCCACCAGCTGCAGGTAACCATCGTTGTTCGGGATAGACCAGAGCAGCTCGTAATCGTCCTTGAGCTCCAGGTACTCCGGCACCACCTGCTTCATGATGCCGTCCTTGCTGGACTTCACCGATACGAAACCGCGCGGCGGCTCGATACCGTTGGTGGAGTTGGTGATCTGCGAGGAGGTTTCGCAGGGCATCAGCGCCGTCAGGGTGCTGTTGCGCAGACCGAACTCACGGATATCTTCGCGCAGGGTTTCCCAGAAGTAGTGCAGCGGCTCTTCGCAGAAGCTGTCCACATCACGCTTGTAGGTGTCGATCGGCAGCAGACCCTGGGCGTAAGTAGTTTCGTTGAATTTCGGGCAAGGACCCTTCTCTTTCGCCAGCTGGTTGGAAGCTTTCAGCAGGTAGTACTGAATCGCTTCGAAGGTGCGGTGCACCAAACCGTTGGCGGAGCCGTCGGAGTAACGCACACCGTGCTTGGCCAGGTAGTAGGCAAAGTTGGTCACACCCACACCCAGGGTACGACGCCCCATGGTGGCGTTGTAAGCGGCCGGCACCGGGTAGTCCTGGTAATCCAGCAAGCTGTCCAGCGCACGCACGATCAGGTCGGAAAGGTTTTCCAGCTCGTCGAGGTTTGCCAGTGCGCCCAGGTTGAAGGCGGACAGAGTGCAAAGCGCGATCTCACCGTCGGGATCGTTCACATCCTTCAGCGGCTTGGTCGGCAGCGCGATCTCCAGGCAGAGGTTGGACTGCTTAACCGGCGCCACTTTCGGATCGAACGGGCTGTGGGTGTTGCAGTGGTCAACGTTCTGGATGTAGATACGGCCGGTAGAGGCACGCTCAGACGCCATCAGACCGAACAGCTCAACCGCCTTCATGCTCTTCTTGCGAATGCTCGGATCCTGCTCGTACTGCACGTACAGACGCTCGAACTCGTCCTGATCGGCAAAGAAGGCATCGTACAGACCCGGCACATCGTGCGGGCTGAACAGGGTGATGTTCTCGCCCTTGATCATACGGGTGTACATCAGCTTGTTGATCTGCACGCCGTAGTCGATGTGACGAACACGGTTCTCTTCAACACCGCGGTTGTTCTTCAGCACCAGCAGGGATTCAACTTCCAGGTGCCAGATCGGGTAGAACAGAGTCGCCGCACCACCGCGCACACCACCCTGAGAGCAGGACTTAACCGCCGTCTGGAAGTGCTTGTAGAACGGGATACAACCGGTGTGGAATGCTTCGCCGTTGCGGATCGGACTGCCCAGGGCACGGATACGGCCAGCATTGATACCGATACCGGCACGCTGAGATACGTATTTGACGATCGCCGCCGCAGTGGCGTTGATGGAATCCAGGCTGTCGTCGGTCTCGATCAGTACACAGGAGCTGAACTGACGGGTAGGCGTACGCACGCCAGCCATGATCGGCGTTGGCAGAGACAGCTTGAACTCGGAGGTCGCATCGTAGAAACGCTTCACGTAATCCAGACGACTTTCCTTGTCGTAGCCGGAGAACAGGCAAGCGGATACCAGCATATAGAGCAGCTGCGGGCTTTCATAGACATCACCGGTGACACGGTTCTGCACCAGGTACTTGCCTTCAAGCTGCTTCACTGCCGCGTAGCTGAAGTTCATGTCACGGCCGTGCTCGAGGTAGTCGTTGAGCTCGTCCAACTCTTCACGCGTGTAATCGGTCAGCAGATGCTGGTCGTAACGCTTATCTTCCACCAGCTTGACTACGTGGTCATACAGGTGCGGCGGTTCAAAGGTGCCGAACGCGCGCTTGCGCAGGTGGAAAATCGCCAGGCGAGCGGCCAGGTACTGATAGTCCGGCGCCTCTTCGGAGATGAGGTCGGCTGCAGACTTGATCAGCGTCTCGTGGATATCGGAGGTTTTGATGCCATCGTAGAACTGAAGGTGAGCCTTGAGCTCAACCTGAGAAACCGAAACATTTTCCAACCCTTCAGCGGCCCAGATAATGACCCGGTGAATCTTCTCAAGATCGATCGATTCTCGCCGCCCGTCACGTTTGGTTACCATCAGATCTTGCTGCATCTCGCCCATCCCTCACTACAAAGCCTGGATAATTCCGCCCGAGCCAGTTCCATGCTGAAACCCGGACAGATTTTGTGTTCTTTGGTACAAATATTGCGGCATGTGAACCTTTGGTTAAAAGTTCACCAAAACACAATATCTAGTGTCATGCCTGCGTATGGACACTAAATATAGTGCGAAGAGACTTTATTTCAAGAGTTGAAATTGTGCGGTTTTGTCGCTCTCACTACAGCCAAAATGGCGGCAGCCCCAGCGCTACGGGGGCTAAGCGGTTGTGCAGGATACAGAAGAAATTTTTTCATTCCAGCAGGAATTTTTACGCGCGTCATGCATATCAAAAAAATGCCAAAATGCGCCAAATGAACACTTTACAGCCCCCGACGAGATCTCTATTATACGCGGCCGCTGGTGGGGTTCCCGAGTGGCCAAAGGGATCAGACTGTAAATCTGACGCGCGAGCTTCGGTGGTTCGAATCCACCCCTCACCACCATTGAATTTCACGACTGAGCCTCGCCTAACCGCGGGGCTTTGTTGCTTCTACGCATACCCGAGGGTGGATGAGAAACACCGGGCGGTTCGAGCCGAGCGCCGACGTCGTGCAGCGCACGACGGCCCGAAGGGGAACAATCCACCCCTCACCACCATTTGAATTTCACGACTGAGCCTCGCCCACCGCGGGGCTTTGTTATTTCTGCACGAACCCAAGGGTGGATGAGAACCACCGAAGGTGGTTCGAGCCGAGCGCCATAGGCGCGAGACGACGCCGTGCAACACACGACGTCCCGAAGGGGAACAATCCACCGCTGACCACCATTTGAATTTCACAACAAAGCCTCGCCTAATCGCGGGGCTTTATTGTTTCTGCGCCAAGCCAGCCATAGCTGCGCGACTTTCCCACCAAAGCTGAACTACCAAACATAAAAAAGGGCCGCCTCAAAGGCAGCCCTTGGATCTATCAGCAGATACAGCGCTTAACGCAGCACCAGGTAAAACACACCACGGCCACGACGAATCTGCAGCAACAGCTTGTCATCAACGCGGGAGAGCACCTGATCCAGGTCCGCAACGGTATTCACCTTGGAGCGGTTGACGCTCAGGATCACATCATCGGAACGCAGGCCGGCCGCAGCAGCCGAGGACTGAGGATCCACTTCAGTGATCACCACGCCCTCGCCGTCCGGCGAGTTGGCAACACCTATCCCCTTAAGCAGCTTATGCAGGCGCACATCACCCGACTGCGAGTCGGACCGCCCTACTTTCACAGCCACAGTCATCGGATCGCCGTCGCGGATGATATCCAGCTTGACCTCATTACCGATACCAGAGAAGGCGATGCGGTGGCGCAGCTGCCCTGCATTCGGGGTGTCCCTGCCATCTACCGACAGGATCACATCACCGGATTTCAGACCCGCCTTCGCGGCTTCAGAGTCTTCCATCACCTCAGTCACCAGCACACCTTTCTGACCATTTTCCAGATCGAAGGCTTCCTGCAGTTCGGGGGTAATGTCCTGGATCGCAACACCGATCTGACCGCGGGTTACCTCGCCATGATCAAGAATCTGGTCCGCCACGCGGCGCATCATGTTGGCCGGGATCGCAAAGCCGATCCCCACGTTGCCGCCGCCCGGAGCGATGATCGCGGTGTTGATACCGATCAGCTCACCGTTCAGGTTGACCAGCGCACCGCCGGAGTTACCCGGATTGATCGAGGCATCGGTCTGGATAAAGTTCTCATACCCTTCAATACCCAGCCCGGTACGTCCCAGCGCACTGACCACACCAGTGGTAATCGTCTGCCCAAGACCAAAGGGATTACCGATGGCTACCACAAAGTCACCCACATTCAGCTTGTCCGAGTTACTGATCGGCAGATCCACCAGCTTGTCCGCCTCGATATGCAAGACGGCGATATCCACTTCCGGATCAGCACCCACCAGGGTCGCTTCAAAGTTGCGACCATCCTCCAGGGACACCTGAATCTCGTCAGCGCCCTTGATGACGTGGTAATTGGTGACGATAGTCCCCTCGCCGGCATCAACGATCACGCCTGAACCGGCACTGGCCTGGCGACGCTGCTGCTGGGGCCGCGCCTGCTGCTCCGGCACATTGAAGAAGCGACGGAAGAACGGGTCGTTCAGGAGAGGGTTATAAACCTTTTGAGTCGAGAAGGTTGCGATGTTGACCACCGCGGGATTTACCTCTTTCAACATCGGCGACAGCGAAGGCAGCTGTTCGCCCTGAGAATCACTGATCGGCAGCGCCGCATTAGCGTTTAACGCCAGCGCTGAACACAACGCAAAAGCACCTAACAACACTCTTTTTTTCATAACAGATTCCTCAGTCATACCTGATCCCTGCATCTAATTAGGGTCAGATAGAAACGATTCAAGTCAGCCAGCACGACGCTTGCGGTTACGACGGTTCAGACTTCCGCTAAGCGCCATATTGAGACGATCAAAGGCATCATCTATGGCCATATCCGGATGCCGCTTGTCGGCACGTATATCCAGATTCTTCTTTTCCTTGCCGCGAAAAGAGATATGGCATTCATAGTTGCAGGCGGGACTACCGTCATAAGCGATGCGGTCGAGCACCACGTCGATACGGCGAGCCTGGCTGGTTTTTGATGCAATTCGATCCAACCGACTCTGAATACGCTGCATCGCAGCCGGGTTATCGATACCGTGACGAAAATTCACTGCAGTAATCATCTGACCTCCCTGACACCGGCACGAACGGACCCTCTCGCCGGCAGGACGTTAATAGCTTTTAAATTCAGAAAGTTAACTTGGGGTCAGATAAACGAGGGAGGAGCGCGAATATGGCGGGTTGTTTCGATACGACCGACACAGTGCCGGCGAGTAGTGATCGCCCGGGTAAAGGGCGTTAAAGGCTCCAGTTGCGATACCGCTGCCGGGCAGACAGCATCGCCACTGGTTGGCGTCAGCGCCAGATCGACATAAGTGGACGAGTCACAGATGGCCAGCTGCTGGCTTACGGCTCCATTAGCCGCGCTCTCTTCTACTCCTGCGAGCAGAGAGAACGTAAGCACAACAAGTGAAACCAGGGCCTTCAAGACTCGTTTCCTCCTACAGGGCCGACCTGGAGCGTATTCCTTTCATAGAGTCATCGAATTCAACAAAGTTCATCCGATCTGTATCTAATATGTTTTATATCTGCGTCAGCGAAGCCACCCCAAGCAGAACAAACAGTCCACAGGCACTCCAGCGCACCCAGTGCAGCGGGATCTTCTGCATCAACCAGCCACCAAACAAGGCCACCGGCACATTGGCCAGCATCATGCCCAGGGTTGTACCTACGACCACAGCGATCAACGCATCTTCATAGCGCGCCGCGAGAATCACGGTGGCGATCTGGGTTTTGTCACCAATCTCGGCAATAAAGAAGAGAATACAGGTCGCTATGAAGGCCCCGTATTTAAGCGCCCCACCCTCTTCGTCATCATCCTTGTCCGGCACCAGCACCCAGAGACCCACCGCAATGAAACTCAGACCGATAATCCAGGGCACCCAGTTTTCCGGAACCCATTCCACCAGCCAGGCACCAAACAGGGCGGATATGCCATGGTTGATCACAGTCGAGATCAGAATGCCGAGAATAATGGCCATACGCTGCGCAGGGAAACGGGCAACGAGAAAGAGAGTAAGCAGCTGCGTTTTATCACCGATTTCGGCAATAGCGACCGCTAGAGTAGAAGAGAGAAAAGCTTCCATTGACAGACTTCCAGGCGGGCATAAACCATAAGACACAACCACGCTGGCCCGCCTAGAGCAGCATGAAGTGTCTTAGGTCTCGTCAAACCGCCGGCTACGTACGGTTGTCACTGCCATGAGCATTGAGGCTCAATTATGTTGACAGTGACGCTCACCGGCTGGGAACCGGAAAGCAGACTACTCCCCCAAGAGAGTGCGCGATATTACCAGTCCGCCCCGCACTGAACAAGAGCCGAACAAGCGCAAAGGGCGGACTGGCAAGTATTACGGTAGAAAATCAGAGCTGTTCGAGACTCCAGTCGAACGCGATCCGATCTTCATCGTCCACCAGCTCTTTCAGAGCCTTCAGACTTTCTTCGAGCTGAGCCAGGGTCGGGCGATTGATATTCACATGACCGACCTTGCGTCCCGGACGCAGGGATTTGCCGTACCAGTGAACATGCACGCCATCGATACCGAGCCACTCGGTTTTCCAGGTGCGGCCCAGCAGGTTGTACATCACCGATACACCCTTGATCTCAGGCTTGATCAGCGGCAGCTCCGCCAGCGCACGCAGGTGCAGCTCAAACTGGCTGATAGTCGCGCCTTCCTGGGTCCAGTGACCGGAGTTATGAACCCGTGGCGCCAGTTCATTGACCAGCAGTTTGCCGTCAACGACAAAGCACTCCATCGCCATCACGCCGATGTAGTTCTGGTCGTCCATGATGCGGCTCAGCCACTCTTCGGCGCTGTCCTGCTGCTCCTGCGGAACATCCAGGCCGGCCACGCTGGCACGCAGGATACCGTTCTCATGCCAGTTGCGGGTCAGCGGATAAAACACCTTCTCGCCCTTGGCGTTACGGGCGCCTACCAGAGACACCTCGTGACTGAACGGGATCATCGCTTCAGCTATGCAGGTTTCAGCCCACTCCGCTTCAACCTCATCACCGCGCTGCCAGCGCCACTGGCCACGACCGTCATAACCGCCACGACGACGTTTAACGACGGCACGCTCACCCAGGCTCTCGAGCTTTTCGGTAAGGCTCGCTTCGCTGTCCAGATCGACCCAGGGAGCGGTCGGCACCTGCAACTGATCCAGCAGGCTCTTTTGACGCTGACGGTCAATCACCGCGTGCAGCGCAGAGGCGTTACGGAAGTTGGGATGGTTCTTCAACTGCAGACCGGTGACCGTGTCAGGCCAGTGCTCGACCTCGACGGTGATCACATCATCCGCGTGCAGGGCAACTTCGATATCCTGGTTGGGCTCAACCGGCATCACCTTCAACTGCATCGGTGCGCCAGCCTGCTGCAGCATCTGGCCCAACTGACCGTTACCGGCCACGACAATTCTTGGCAACATCATTAAACCTGCAATCAGTTAGTCACGGGGATCGGGATTATCGAGCACGGCCTGAGTCTGCTCACGACGCCAGTCACCGATACGCTTACACAGCTCGGCATCTTCCACGGCCAACATCTGTGCCGCCATCAGGCCGGCATTGAACGCACCGGCACCGCCGATAGCCAGAGTACCCACCGGAATACCGCGCGGCATCTGTACGATAGAGAGCAGGCTATCTTTACCGCTCAGTGCCTTGCTCTGCACCGGAACACCCAGTACCGGGAGCAGTGTCTTGGCGGCGATCATGCCCGGCAGGTGAGCCGCACCGCCGGCACCGGCGATGATGACCTTGAACCCGTTCTCGGCGGCATGTTCGGCAAAGTCGAACATTTTATCCGGCGTACGATGAGCCGAAACGACCTCGGTGTGATAAGCCACGCCCAGGGTATCGAGGATTCCTGCGGCTTCTTCCATGGTCGGCCAGTCCGAGCGCGATCCCATCACGATCGCAACTTTTGCACCCATTTGTGTCTCCTGTCACAACACTATTCGGCAGACGGGCCAGGCCTCGACTGCACGCAAAGGGACAAGCGTTCGGGTCAGGTAATAAGACGCTTGCCAACGAAGGCGGGGGATTATAGCAAGCCATCGCCCGAATAAGGAGGCTTGCAGCAAGATCAGGTCGCAAACGGTTGACCAGACCTTCGCTATAGGAAAGAATAAATGAGAATAATTATCTCTTAGATTATTAGTAAATTCTTATTTGTTGATAGGCGATTGGTTGATAGGCAATTGTCAGCGCAGAGGCCGGCACCATTGGTTCTGTGTGTTGTTTGGTAGATCGCTGGATCAATCGCGACATAAATCATTGGATCATCAGTCGTCAGGGAGGCAAGCAGTGGCAATCGATCAAAAGAGTCTCGGGAGCAAATCCTCTGCTTGCGCCGCAACTGCTCTCGACGCCAGCACTCTGCTCGCTCAGCTTAATACCGAGTATCAACGCTTTCTGCCCGGTCTGACACCGTTGTTAAACAAGCAGGACCCGGACGCGCGCTGGGTCGGCAGTGCTGACCTGGACGCCTGCATCAGCGATCTGCTGGCCACCGCCGAACAGCAGAACCCGGAGGCGGGCCCACGCTACTGGCACGCCTACGCCTGGTCGACGCTCAGCTGGCAGCCGGCCGTGCTGTCGCTGCTTGCCGTGCACCGCTTGCACAGCGAACTTCCGCTGGCTGGGCTGGAACAGCAACAGCGCTCCGAGGGCGTTTACGGTTATCGGATTCGTAGTCTGATACCGCCGGCTCCGCCGCAAGGCTCATTAATCAAACGCCAGGCAGGTCTGCTACAGGCCTACCTGGAGCCTATCTTTGCGCGACTCGAATCCAAAGCGTTCAAACGCCGCCTCGGCGAAGGCCTGCTGGCTGACCGTATTCTTGGCTGCCTGCTGCAGTGGCAGCAAGGTCAGGATCTCAATATCACGGAGCTGGCCTCGCAATGGCTGAGCGCACTGAATCTCGACAACGCCAGCCGGCTGATGAGTATTCCGCTGCTGCAGGACCGGGAAGTGCTCGCACTGGACCGCAAGACCTGCTGCCAGTACTTCCGCTGTCAATCGGCAGAGCCCTGCCCCACTTGTCCACGTATTCCGCGCCAGCGCCGGATCAATCAGTTACGTCAGGAATGGAACACCGATGTATAAGCTCGAAAATATCAGGGTACGCCACGGCGAGCGTACCGTTCTCGATCTGGATAGCCTCGAGCTCCCCACCGACCGGGTGACGGTTATCCTCGGCCACAACGGCTCCGGCAAGTCGACGATGATGAACCTGCTGGCACAGCAGAACCGCCCCACAGAAGGTCAGATAAGCCTGCATGGCAAAAAGCTGGAAAGTTACGGCGCCAGACAGTTCGCCCGCAGCGCCGCGTTTATGCCGCAGCGGCTGCCTGGCACCTCCGGCCTTACGGTTAACGAACTGGTCAAACTGGGCCGGTTCCCCTGGCGCGGCCTGATCGGTCGCTGGCAGCAGGAGGACCAGGTAAGCGTTACCGAGGCGCTGCAAGATACCGATATCAGCCAGTATCGCGACACTCTGGTGGATCAGCTTTCCGGCGGTGAACGCCAGCGCGCCTGGGTTTCGATGCTATTGGCGCAAAACGCCCCGCTGCTGCTGCTCGACGAGCCTACCTCAGCCCTGGACCTGTGCCACCAGTATGACCTGCTGGCACTGCTGAAGGGGCTTAACCGTGAACGCCAGCGCGGCGTTATTCTGATCCTGCATGACCTCAACATGGCACTGCGTTTTGCCGATCACATCGTCGGCCTTAAGCAGGGCAAAGTCGCATTCCAGGGCAGCCCGGCAGAGATTCAGGATGAAGCCAGCCTGAGCGACCTTTACAGCATCCCCATCCGCCTGCTGCAACACCCGGAACAGGAAGCTCCCGTGGCGGTGATCGCCTGAACCATCTCCCACCGCGACCGTTTGTTTCACAAGGAGCTACAAGGAATACGATGAAGTCCGCTGTTTCTCTCTGCCTGTTCGGTTTATTGCTGACGCTGAGCCGCACCGGTCTGGCGCTGGAAATCACCGACAGCACCGGCGTCCACCACTTCGATAAGACGCCGCAAAGGGTTATCGCGCTGAGCTGGAACAATGTCGAAAACCTGGTCGAACTGGATATCACGCCGCTGGCCATCGCCGATATCAGTGGCTACAACACCTGGGTTGCGCAACCGACGCTGCCCGAAAAGGTCGCGGACGTGGGCGTAAGACACCAGCCGAGCCTGGAACGAATCGCGCGTCTGAAGCCGGACCTGATCATCATCGGCTCAACTCAGGGCGCCATGCTGCAAAAGCTCAAACTGATCGCGCCGGTGCTCTATTTCGATGATTTCCACGCCGATCACGATAACGAGGAAAGCGCCCGCAGCACCTTTATCAAGCTCGCACGTCTGTTTGATCGCGAAGAGCTGGCACTGAAGAAGCTGGAAAAACAGAAAGCAAAACTGAACGAACTGCGCCAGCAGGTGGCCGACCACTTTAACGGCGAACCGCCCAGCGTCGATGTCGTGCGCCTGACCAACCTGTCCCATGTCTACATCCACGACAGCAACTCCATGGTCCATGCGGCACTGAGCGCGCTTGGGCTGAAGGAGTCGATTTCACTGCCAGCCTCAACCTGGGGCGTGGGCCTGCGTCCCATGACCCAGCTGACCGAGGTGGAAGGCGTACTGTTGCAGATAGAACCCTTCCCGCTTGAAGACAAACTGTTCAACCTGCCGTTCTGGAAGGCGATGCCATTCGCCAACGCCCGGCGTCAGGGCTCAGTGGAGCCGGCCTGGAGCTACGGCGGCATATCATCCCGTTACTACATGGCCGAAAAACTCAGCAAAGCGCTACTTGAGCTGCCGTCCGATGCGCCGGAGGCCAAGCCATGAGCTGCTCTTTAACCCGCGCGCTGTTCCTGCCCTGCGCATTGATCCTGGCCGCGCTGCTTCACCTCTGGCTGGGCTCCGAAATTTCAGCCAGCCAACAGATCGATCTCCTGTTTGGCGCCACGGCCGAAACGCCTCAGGACTTTCAGTTTCTGCAATCGGCCCTGCCGCGCCTGTGCATGGCGCTGATTATCGGCGCGACGCTGGGACTGGCGGGGTCCCTGCTACAGCAGCTGACGCAAAACCGACTGCTGTCACCGATGACTCTTGGTACCTCTTCCGGCGCCTGGCTGTCGCTGCTGGTGCTAACCCTGCTGGTGCCACAGTTCGCCAGCGAGCACCGCGACCTGGCCGCCCTGATCGGCGCGGGCGCCGCCACGGTGATCGTCTTTCTGCTCGCGGGTCGCCTGGGATTTTCCGGGTTACCGATTGTGCTCTCCGGCATGGCGATCAACCTGCTGTTCGCGGCCATTGCCGCAGCGCTGATTCTGCTGAACGACCAATACGCTCAGCCGCTGTTTGTCTGGAGCTCCGGTGACCTGGCGCAGGTCAGCTGGGACAAGGTGATCTGGTTGCTACCGCGTCTGTTGTGGCCGCTGCCGCTGCTGTTCCTGGCGCCCAGAGTGCTGACACTGCTGCGCCTTGGCGAGCAGGGTGCACGGGCACGCGGCATGAACCTGCTGCCGATTTTTGCCCTGTTCCTGCTGCTGGCCCTTTGGTACAGCGCGGTTGCCGTCGCTGCCGCCGGTATCGTTGGCTTTATCGGCCTGTTGACACCGAACCTGGCACGCATCGCCGGCATGCGCAGGGCGGGCTCGGAACTGGCCATGTCGCCGCTGCTGGGCGCACTGCTGCTCACCGCCACCGACAGCCTGGCGATGTTCGCCTCCCAGGGCGGCATCCTGGTCCCCAGCGGCGCTACCGCGGCACTGATCGGTGCGCCGATGCTGGTGTGGCTGCTACGCAAGGGTGAAGGCGGACAGATCGAAGAGAAACCCTGGAGCATCCAGCGTGAACCGAGCCGCTTCACCCTGCCCCTGCTGATCCTGTTTGGCCTGGTCAGCGGCGCTGGCGCGATCTTTCTCGACCACCTCCAGGATGGCTGGATGCTGGCAGTGCCGGAACCGATTATCTGGCAGTTGCGCTGGCCCGGCGTACTCACCGCCCTTTCTGCCGGTACCGGCCTTGCCGTGGCCGGGGTTATCCTGCAGCGGCTGATCCGCAACCCGCTGGCCAGCCCCGATATTCTCGGCATCTCTGCCGGTGCGACGCTGGCGATTATTATTGGCGCGGTCAGTGGCCAGGTGATCAATAGCCCCGGCATGATCTTCAACGCACTAGCCGGCAGCCTCGGCGTACTGGCCCTGCTTCTGCTGCTTAACGCCCGCCAGCAGTTCTCTCCCGGCCGGCTCGCAATGATCGGTATCTCGCTGGCAGCACTGATGGAAGCCTGCCTGCAACTGGTGATGACCCAGGGCGGCGACCGCGCCTTTGCCCTGCTCAGCTGGATGCAGGGTGCCACTTACCTGGTGACCGGCGATAAAGCCCTGATGCTATTTATCGGCTGCATGTTCTGCCTGGGAATCACGCTGTTTGGCGAGCGCGCGCTGACGCTGCTCAGCATCAGTGAAACCGTGGCCCGTGGCCGTGGCCTGGCCACCGGCGCCGCGCGCACCGTTCTGCTCGCCGTGGTCGGCCTGGTCTGCGCACTGGTCACCGCCCTGGTGGGACCCATCGCCTTTATCGGCCTGCTGGCACCGCACCTGGCATCACTGCTTGGTGCCCGCGGCGTGCGTCAGCACCTGCTTTACGCGGCCCTGATCGGCAGCGGCGTGATGCTGCTGTCAGAGGCACTGAGCCGCACGCTGATCCCGCCCAGCACCCTGCCGGTGGGGTCGCTGACCTCGATTATCGGCGGCAGCTACTTTGTTTATCTGCTCTCCCGGCGGCGCTTTGCCAGCGCCTGAGCACCGGATAAATAAGCCCCAAGGATAGAGCCACCAAGGATACGGCCCTGATGAATCTGTTTTCGCTGTTTGAACGTTTTACCAACCCTCTGCCGGAACAGGCCGCGGGAACGCCACCAGACAACCTGGTGGCCTTCGCACGCCAGACCATCCGAGGCTTCGAGAAGCCGCTGCTGGCACTGGGGGCGCTGACGATCTTCCTGGCGATACTCGAAGTCACACTGTTCAACTTCCTTGGCGACCTGGTGGACTGGCTCGGCACCCGCTCTCGCGATACCTTTTTACAGGACGAGGGCGGCACACTGATCGGCATTTCCCTACTGGTGCTGGTTGCGCTGCCGATTGCCGTACTGCTGCACTCCATGCTGTTTCACCAGACCCTGTTTATCAACCACGGCATCTCCGTCACCTGGTCACTGCACCGTTCGCTGCTGGAGCAGAGCTGGTCCTTTTTCCAGAACGAATTTGCCGGCCGCCTGGCCACCCGGGTAGCGCAGACCTCCGAGGCGATACGGGAATCGGTCCTCAAACTGATGGATGTGCTGCTCTATGTCTGCGTCTATCTCACCGGGATGGCGGCACTGGTGTTTTCCGCTGACTGGCGCCTGTCGCTGCCGCTGCTGGGCTGGTTCGTGCTCTATACTCTGCTACTCAAGCGCCAGCTGCCGGAACTGAGTCGGCGCGCCAAGGACCAGGCAGAGGCGCACTCGGGGCTAATGGGCCACCTGGTCGACAGCTACACCAACTTCACCACCCTGAGGCTATTCTCCGATTCCGCCCGGGAAACAAAAGACACCCGCGCGGTGATGCAACGTTTTCTCGATGCGGTCTATCCGTTGATGCGTCATATCACGCGTCTGAACGTGGGGCTCTGGTGGCTTAACGCGCTGCTGATTTTCAGCACCGGTGCGCTGTCGATCTATCTCTGGATGAATGAGAGCATCGGCACAGGCGCCATCGCCATCGCCGTGGCGCTGACGCTGCGAATCAAGTCCATGTCCCAGTTCATCATGTGGGAGGTTTCCAACCTGGCGCGCAATCTCGGCACGGTTCAGGACGGTATCCGCGCCATGTCGCGACCGCTGGAGATCCTGGACGACAGCAACGCCCAGGCGCTTGAGCTCAATGCCGGACAGATCGAGATCGAGCAGCTGCGCTTCGCCTACCCTGAGCAGCCGCCGCTATTTGACGGCCTCGACCTGCAGATCCGCGCCGGCGAAAAGGTGGGCATTATCGGCCGCTCCGGCGCCGGTAAATCGACCCTGATCCACCTGCTGCTGCGTCTGCACGATCCCGAGTCCGGTTGCATCCGCATCGATGAGCAGCGTATCGATCAGGTCACCCAGGCAAGCCTGAGGCGAAACATCGGCGTCGTCACCCAGGACACCTCCCTGCTTCACCGCAGCATCCGCGACAACCTGCTCTACGGCCGCCCCGACGCCGATGAAAGCAAAATGCGTGAAGCGGCGCGGATGACCCGTATCGACGAGTTCATCGAATCCCTGCCTGACGGCTATGACACCCTGGTCGGCGAGCGCGGCGTCAAGCTTTCCGGCGGTCAGCGCCAGCGTATCGCTATCGCCCGAGTGCTGATCAAGGACGCGCCGATCCTGATACTCGATGAAGCCACCTCGGCCCTGGATTCTGAGGTGGAAACCGATATCCAACGTAACCTGGACCAGCTGATGCAAGGCAAAACCGTGGTCGCTATCGCCCATCGGTTGTCTACCATTGCCGCCATGGACCGGCTGATCGTCATGGATGCGGGCCGAATTATCGAACAGGGCACTCATCAGCAGTTGCTGGAGCAAGGCGGCCTCTACGCCAAGCTCTGGTCTCATCAGAGTGGCGGTTTTCTGCCGGACTAGCCCGACTCTTTAACTCTTAACGTTAACGCGTAATTCGTAATTCGTAATTCGTACTTCGTAATTCGTAATTCGTAATTCGTAACCCTGCAACACCGCAGGTTACAGACAAGCAATAACAACAAGCCAACACAATAAATGATAATCATTAACTCTATTATTAGCAGGACGCTATAATGAAGATACATCCCTCTTACCCGGTCTCAGCCCTCACCCTAGCCATCGCAGCACTGATCCACGCACCCTATACCCAGGCTGCCGATCAGCAGGATAACGTCGCACTGGACACTCTGCAGATAAGCGATACCGCGATCGATGGCGGTCAGAGTACCGAGAACACCTACAGATCAGAGTCTTCCGCTGCCGCCACGCGGCTGCAACTGACGGCGAAGGAAACTCCGCAGACCGTCACCACGGTTACCCGTCAGCAGATGGACGACTTTGGTCTGGATGGCGCCAAGGAGGTGCTGGATGCCACCCCTGGCGTCACCGTTGAAAGGGTGGAAACCGACCGCGCTACCTTCACTGCCCGTGGTTTCGATATCCAAAACTTTCAGCAAGATGGTCTCGGCCTGCCGTTTACCCATGACCTGCTCTACGGCGATATGGATACCGCCATGTACGACCGTATCGAAGTGCTGCGCGGCGCCAACGGCCTGATGACCGGCACCGGCTCACCGTCGGCCACGGTCAACTACGTGCGCAAACGCCCCACCGAAAAGTTTCAGGCGCAGGTCAATGCCCGCTACGGCAGTTGGGATAATCGCCGCATCGACGCCGATGTCAGCGGGGCCCTGAACAAAGCGGGAACGGTGCGCGGCCGACTGGTGGGCGCCCACGACGCCGGCGACTCTTACCTGGACCGCTACAGCCGTGAGAACAACCTGTTTTATGGCGTTGTTGAAGCCGACCTGACCGACTCCACGCTACTCACCATCGGCCACAGCCGCCAGACCGTTCAGCCGGATGCCCCGCTCTGGGGAGCCATGCCGCTGTTCTACACCGACGGTTCCGCCACCGATTATGACGTTTCCACCAGTACCGCTACCGACTGGGCTTACCTGGATAACACCCGTGAAGAGAGTTTTGTGGAGCTGCAGCAACGATTCGCCAACGGCTGGCAGCTGAAAGCGAACCTGAGCTATATCGAGAGCAAGACCGACGACGCCCTTTTCTATGTCGCCGGTACGCCGAATGCCACGAACGAGTCCGGACCTTACGCCTACCCTTCCCGCCACTCACAGGATGACGAACAGCTGCTGGGCGATATCTACGCCAGCGGTGGTTTTTCACTGGGCGGCAGAGAGCATGAAGCCGTGCTTGGCGCCAGCTGGTCTTCAACCGAGTCATCTCAGTTAAACAACTTCGGCCAGGGTATAGGCACCCCTCTCGACTGGGGCGATAAGTGGAACGGCAACTATCCAAAGCCCAGCTTTGATGCCAGACAGTCAGCCAGCAGCTGGAAAGACTGGACCCGCAGCGTATACGCCGCCGGCCGCTTCAGCCTGACCGATCAGCTGAACCTGATCGGTGGCGCGCGCTACACATCCCTGCGCACCAAAGGCGACGCCTACAGCGCAAACCAGGACCGCGGCGACAGTGAACTGACACCCTATGCCGGGCTGGTTTATGACCTGACCGAGCGCCATTCGGTTTACGCCAGCTACACCGAGATTTTCCGTCCTCAAAGTGAAACCGATTTAGCCGGCTCGCGTCTCGACCCGGTCATGGGCGATGCCTATGAAGTCGGCCTGAAAAGCACCTGGCTGGATGGCAAACTGGAGACAGGCGCCGCCCTGTTCACCGCGAAACAGTCGGACCTGGCGACCTCCGGTGGCCGCCGCGCCGACAACTCCACTTTCTACGTGGGTGAAGACACCGAGAGCCGCGGCTTTGAGCTCACACTGGCCGGTGAACTGGCGCCACGCTGGCACGCCACCGCCGGTTTTACCTACGTACAGATCGAGGATGATCAGGGAGACGCAATACGCACCTTCATTCCGGCACGCCAGCTGAAACTGGCCACCACCTATCAGCCCGCGGCCCTGCCTCAGGTGAAGATGGGCGCCAGTGTCCGGTGGCAGGACGATATCAAGCGCGAACAGGCTGCCGGCATCACCACCACCCAGGACGCCTACGCCCTGGTGGATCTGATGGCCTCCTACCGTTTCAGCGAAAATCTCAGCGCCCAGTTGAATCTGAACAACCTGACAGATGAGAAGTACCTAAACTCTCTGTACAGCACGCAGAGCTACTATGGCGAGCCCCGCAACGCCAGCCTGAGTGTGAGCTGGAAGTACTGATCGGCGCAAACTGCTCCCTGAAGAGGCATCCCCTGCGGGATGCCTCTTGCCCGGGCCTCGGTTAGAATGACCCCTCAACTCATCTGACAGGGAAACATGGAATGCGCGTATTCACCCGGGCCCGCGGCCTCTCCGTCGCTTTTGCCACGCTAATGCTCGCCGGCTGCGAGTCCATCCCCATGCCGTTTATGGGCGGTGAAGAATCCGACGTACCCGCAACCCCGCGCGCTGCAGAGGTGGAAAAAGAGACGAAAAAGCCTGAGCTGAGCCGCAACGAAAAGGTTGCCCGCGGCCTGAGCGAAGAGCTGGACTGGTTCCCGGACCTGGAACAGCCACTGGCGCAACTGGAAAGCCAGTTTGCCACCGCCAACTCGCCCGAGGCGCGCAACGAAACTCTCTCCAGCGTTGCTTACCTGTACGATACCCAGCTGTTTGTCCTGTTCCAGGATATGCTCGACTTCCTGCCCCGCGATGCCCGGGTCAAGGAGCTGACCGAGCAGAATGCCTGGCTTGACCGTCGCCGTTCGGCGATGACCCGTGCATTCCTGCAGTTTGACGATGAAAACGAGGCCCGCATCGCCGCAGGTCAGGCATTTATCGAAGCGACCCAGGCACGTATCGAAGAGATCGAGAAAAAGCGCGACCTGATCATCATCAAGTAACACCCTCCCGCAAGCTACAACCAGAAATGGGCCAGGATGCCGACCACCACGAAGGAGGCCGGCATCGATAGCAGAATCAAACCTGCCACCCGCTCGGTGGGCCCTTCGTAACGCACGGTCAGGATATAACTGATCACCGCCACCGGCATCACCGCCTGAATCATCAGCACCCGCGCATCCAACTCATTGAGCCCCAGCAGCCAGATCACCGCCAACGCACTGACCAGTCCAACCAGCGGGCGATAGGCCGACATCAGCAGCAACGGCGTCCACTGAGTGGAGCGGCCAAGCTTCAGTGCCGCCAACGAACGTCCGAGCAACAGCAGCATGATCGGCAGGGTCATCCCACCCACCATATCCAGGGTGCGCATCACAAACTCCGGTGGTTGCACCTCAAAACCCAGCAACACAGCGGCCAGTACCAGCGCCAGTGCGGGGGCGTTACGCAGCATCTGTCGCGGCGCAAAGCTGCCCGACATCACCGACACGCCGAGAGTGAAATGGCTGATGGTCACCACCGATGACACCACTACCGCCACCGCCAGCGCGTCCTCACCTAGCAGCGCGTAGGAGACCGGTATTCCCAGGTTGCCGGTATTCGGGTTGACCAGTACCGAGAGATATCGCCGCACCGACTGGCCGCAAAGTCGCAGCACCGGCCAGGTAATCAGCGCAGACAAGGCCAGCGTGGCGACCATTGCCAGCAGAATCCGCCCCATGCCGGAGAGGTCCATCTCCATGCTCAATAGTGAATGCAGCAAAAGCGCGGGCAGACCGATATTGGTGACCATGGCGCCCAGGGAGGGATTATTGAGCCATTCAGTTTTACGGCTAAGCAGTGCGCCTAAAGCGGCGATCAGAATGACCGGCAGAATCGGAACGAGGAAGGCTTGAAACATCGGGCAGGCGTATCCTTACAGGCTGAGCGACAGAGGCGGGGAACAGGCGGGCTAGCAAAATATGACCCGGCATAGCGAAGCGCCGGTCAGAATTGACCAGCGCCTGGATCGGTTCCTAAACGCCGTCCGAGCGGCGTCCCAAGCTCTGTATTATGCGCCTATACCCAGGGGATTTCAGCCATCCCAACCCTCATCCTCCATCTGGTCGAAGCGGTCATCACCGCCGCCCGCCTTGCGCTTGAGGATATTTGCCAGCCAGAATTCAGGGGATCCACTGGCCAGCTCCGTCTGCAGCGCCTCCACCAGCTCCTCCACATCCGGGCCGCCCTTCACCTTGATCGGGTTGATACCCAGGGTCACCAGTTGGCGGGTGGCTGAACCGCCAATGGAGCCGCAGTAGACCACATCGGCACCCACCAGCCAGGCCATCTTCGGTTTGAGCTTGTCTTCGTTACCATCCTTCTTCTCATAGCCAAAGTCATGGCTGGCGATCAGCTCGGCACTCTCTGCCGTGATCGCCCAGGCATAAAACGCCTGCGCCGAACCAAAGTGCTGATCGACCATCTCACCATCCTGAGAGGCAAAGGCCACGATCAGTGCCTGGGGATCGCTGACCGCATCGGCCACGCACTGGAAGCTGATATCTGTGCTCATACCTATCTCCTAGCAGAGGGCTTCCGACGCTGGCCGGAGGCGGGTGTACGGGCTGGTTTGGCAACCCGTTTGCTAAACCATTGCAAACCGCACACCAGCAGACCGCAATGAGATAGCACCCGTTAATTCAGAGACTTAGTACGCTTTTGATAGAGTGGTAGAGAATGCGGACCGGCGCCTGGTTGTCGTAAAAGCGACAACAATGCGCCGGCCCACAGCAGGAATCAGGCGCTGCGACGCGCCTGTGCTGCATCCGCCGCGGGCGGTGCGTCACGAAGATGGCGACGAATCACCTTGCCCACCGGGGACTTGGGCAGTTCGGTAACCAGCTCAACCTCCCGCGGCACCTTATAAGCCGTAAGATGGCGGCGGCACCATTCGCGGATAGCTGCACGATCCAGCGACGGGGAGTTACTCACCACGAAGAGTTTTACCCGCTCACCACTGTCCGGGTCGGGCACACCGATGGCGGCACATTCAATAACCTGGGGATGAGCACAGACCACATCCTCCACCTCGTTGGGATACACATTGAAGCCGGAGACAATGATCATATCCTTGGCACGATCGACAATACGCAGGTAACCGTCGCTCTGCTGCACCGCGATGTCGCCGGTCTTCAGGAATCCATCCTCGGTGAGCACCTCATGCGTCTCGTCTGGCCGCTGCCAGTAACCGGCCATCACCTGCGGCCCACGCACACAGAGCATGCCGGGCACGCCATCTGGCTGTTGCCTGCCCTCTTCATCCACCACCTTCACCTCGGTGTGCGGCAGCGCCAGGCCGATGGTGCCAGGCTGGATGGCATGGCGCGGATTGATCGCCACCGCCGGGGACGCCTCGGTCAAGCCATAGGCCTCCATGATCGGGCAGCCGGTCACCTTCTCCCAGCGATTGGCCGCATCCCGTGTCAGCGCCATGCCACCCGACAGGGTCAGCTCCAGCCGACTGAAATCCAGTTGCCGGAAGGTCTCGCGGTTACACAGGGCATTGAACAGCGTATTCAGGCCCATGAAGGCCGTCATCGGCCAGTGCGCTATTTCCCGCACCAGCGAATCGATATCGCGGGGGTTGGCCACCAGCACGCAGTGTCCGCCCGAGGCCATGATGATCTGCGATACGGTAAAGGCATAGATATGGTAGAGCGGCAGCGGCAGCAGCACGTTCTCCGCCCAGCCGGTGCCTTCACTGTTGATGAAGTCATAACCCTGCATAAGGTTGGAGAGCAGATTTCCCTGAGTCAGCATCGCGCCCTTGGCGACACCGGTGGTGCCGCCGGTGTACTGCAGCACCGCCAGATCATGCAGGCCCGGTTTTACCGGATCCGGCCTTTCGCCCAGATGTTCAAGTAAAACGTCTCTGAGACCCAGCGCTCCCGGCAGATAGAAATCCGGCTCGAGGTGCTTGATGTACTTGATGGCGGCATTGAGCAGAGTGCGTTTTACAAAGCCGTGCAGGTCGCCCACCTGGGTGACGAACAGGTGGCTCAACTGGGTGCGATCCAGTATCGCCTCCGCCTTGTGGGCCATGCTCTTGTGAATCACCAGTGCTCGGGCGCCGGAATCGACGAACTGATGCGCCATCTCTTCAGAGGTGTAGAGCGGATTGGTATTGACCACCACCAGACCGGCACGCAGCGCGCCGAACAATACCACCGGATACTGGATCAGATTCGGCAGCTGGATGGCGATACGGTCGCCGGGTCGAAGATCGGTATTACGCTGGATATGTACGGCAAACGCCGCGGAGAGTTGCTCCAGCTCGGCATAGTTGAGGGTACGGCCAAAACTGGTGAAGGCGGGTTTATCAGCGTAACGGGCGCAGGTGCGCTCGAAAAAATCAACGAGATTGGAGTAAGCCCAGCGGTTCAACCCCGCCGGCAAGGTCGAATAAGAAGTTGCGTAGGGATTGATACTGCCCATCATAACTGCGCCCTCCGGGTTATTATTTTTTTGGGCGATCTACTGTCTATAGCTTAGCCTGCTCCGTTTGGCTGTCACGCCGGAAACTCAAAAATCATGCATGAGAAGATACCGATATTATTATCCCGAAACTGCAATACAGATAAAAAACAGGGCGCCCATTGGCACCCTTGTTTTTGCTGGTGATACCGGCTCAGCGGCACTTGGGACCATTGCCCTTACAAGTGCTTGATCCATCGCCAGATCCACCACCGGAGTCCCCCCCTGTTGCGGCAGGCGCCACCGTCACTTCACTACTGTAATTCCAGGCTGAATCCCCCACCGAGTTATAAGCCTGAACTCTGTATTTATAGGTTCCATCGAGTCCGGAATCCTCATAAGCCACTGCATCGATTTCAGCGACAAGGCTGTAGCCCGACCATTTGTTTTTGCGGTTTAGCTGGGCGCGCTCAAGGCGGAAGCCGGTCTCATTATCGCTCTGGTCGGACCAGCTCAGCGTTATAGACCCATCGCCGACTGCGCCAAATCCGAGGTTAGTGGGCGCCTGCGGTGGCGCAGGTTCCGGCGCGATGGTGCCGCCGCCGGCGAGAGTCAGAGCATTGCCCGCCGTTAACAGCCCATCGCCGCAAAGAGTGCAGTTTCCGGGGAAGTTCCGGGCACTGGCTTTCAACACTGCCTCAACCTCAGCGGGAGTGATGCCGGGATCCTTGATGTAAAGCAGCGCGGCCACGGCCGCCGCATGTGGCGCCGCCATGCTGGTGCCCTGGTAGAAAGCGTAGGTATCGAGGCCTGGCGAGGTGAGACCCTCATTCAACGTCGACAGCACACCGGCACTGGCATCGGTGCTCTTGTCCCCACCGGGTGCGGCCAGGTCTACAACCTCTCCAAAATTAGAGTAATAAGCACGGTCGCCGGTACGCCCTGTCGCAGCGACGGAGATAACATTGGCGCAGCTTGCCGGTGAATAGTTCGCCGCATCGGCATTGGAGTTACCCGCCGCAACAACAACGGTTGTGTTCGCCTTCACGGCATCATTGATGGCCAACTGGTACTCGGAGTCTGGCTTGCAGGCGCCGCTGCCACCCAGACTCATATTGATCACCTGCACCGGCTGATCGATGTTCGAGACGCCCTCTACGTCATACCCCGCCGCCCAGCGGATGGCATCGGCGATATCGGAGGCGTACCCCCCGCACTGCCCCAGCGCACGTACCGGCACCACCTTGATCAGGTTATAGCCGATACCGGCAACGCCTTTACCGTTATTTGTCACGGCCGCCAGCGTTCCGGCCACATGGGTACCGTGCCAACTGCTGTCACTGGGTAGCGAGCCCAGGTAGCAGTAATTACGCGTCGTCCAGTCGCCGGGATCCCGGGCATCCTGATCACGGCCATCGCCGTCGTTGGATATATCGGGATCATGCACCATATCGACCCCGCTCAGCAGGTTGGCCGCAAGATCAGCATGCTCGGTGTAACCGGTGTCGATCACGGCAACACGCACCTCGTGATCGTTAGAATCCAACTGAGCCCAGGCCCCTGGCGCATCCATGCCGGCACTGCCGAAGTAGTGCCACTGCAGCTGATAAACCGGCGAGCCATCGGACAAGAGAATACCTTCAGCTGGTGGGTCGGCGAGCGCCTCATTGGCAAACATCATCTCGTCGGCAGCCGCATAGCGTACGCCGGAGGTCGCCATCAGCGCCTTGGCATAACCCGTCACCTGCGGCAGGGATTCGCGGGAAGGGAGTTTGTAGATCGTCGAACCCAGCGAGGTTTCGCGCACATAGATCAACTCTTTGCCGACGATCTCGGACAGACCACGCGCCTTGGCTTTCCCTCTGGTCCACTGGTCGTCAAAGCGCACAATCAGTTGATCGGTGCGGTTGTGCGGCTGAGCCGCCAGTGCGGTTTCAGCCATTAAAGGGCTGATGCCGAGCACCAGGGCAGCAGCGCCCGGAACTATGACTTTTGGGGCTATCATTCTTGGGACTATGACTCTTGGAGCAGTGACTCTGGCTAGTACAGCCTTGGAAACTGCAGACTTTGAAGCTGCAATCCAGGAAAAGACAGGTCTCATTGTTATTATCCTTAGACAGATTCGCTGAAAGCATTATTAGCCGCTTATCTTATCTATAGCGACCGAGAACCCATCCGGTTCAGCCAGAAATTTTCATCAAAAGCCCTGTTAAGCGTAGATGTATTCATAGTGAGGACAGGCTTCGCGTTCACCGGACTCTGGCCACCCGGCATGGCCAAGATCGCGACCGCCGAGAGCACGAATGGCTGCTATCCTCATTGCAGGCTCCTCCAGACGCTGGAGGTTAATTCGCAGGCATGGAGGTTAGTGGCAAGCTGGAAGGTGAATGGAGACACGTGGGCACACAAGCAGTGGCATGAAAACGATTTGACAGGGGAACTCGCACTCTCCTACTGCCTCAAAGGGTGTCAATACCTACCGGTAGGTAGATTTAATTTATACTTCACCAACGCGCTGTTACACTAGCTCGCACCTGCCATCCCCTCTTGTTTAAGAGGCTTCGGGCAGCAATTAACTCATATGCAGATACAGGCAAAGTGGATGAAATTTCGTTTCCCCGTTGTCATCATCGATGAAGATTTTCGTGCCGAGAACATCTCCGGCTCTGGTGTTCGCGACCTCGCCGAGGCGATCAAAAATGAGGGTATGGAAGTCGTTGGCTTTACCAGCTACGGCGACCTGACCTCCTTCGCCCAGCAAGCCAGCCGCGCTTCCTGTTTTATCCTTTCCATTGACGATGAAGAGTTCGGCGGCGGCACCGACGAAGACATCAGCATCGCGCTGAAATCGGTGCGCGACTTTATCGTCGAGGTGCGCAAGCGCAACAACGATATTCCGATCTTCCTTTACGGCGAGACCCGTACCTCGCGCTCTATCCCCAACGATATCCTGCGTGAGCTGCACGGCTTTATCCATATGTTCGAGGATACGCCGGAGTTCGTCGCCCGCCATATCATCCGCGAGGCACGCAAGTATCTGGATAACCTGGCGCCGCCTTTCTTCCGCGCGTTGATGGACTACGCCAGCGATTCCTCCTACTCCTGGCACTGCCCGGGCCACTCCGGCGGCGTCGCTTTCCTGAAGAGCCCGGTGGGCCAGATGTTCCACCAGTTCTTTGGCGAGAACATGCTGCGCGCCGACGTCTGTAACGCCGTCGATGAACTGGGCCAGCTGCTCGATCACACCGGCCCCGTCTCCAGCAGTGAGGCGAACGCCGCGCGCATCTTCAACAGCGATCACCTGTTCTTCGTCACCAACGGTACCTCCACCTCCAACAAGGTGGTCTGGCACTCGACCGTGGCGCCGGGCGATATCGTTGTCGTAGACCGTAACTGCCACAAGTCGATCCTGCACTCGATCATCATGACCGGGGCTATTCCCGTGTTCCTGATGCCGACGCGCAACCACTACGGCATCATCGGCCCGATCCCGAAAAGCGAGTTCGATCCGGAAACCATCCGCAAGAAGATCGAGGCCAACCCCTTTGCCCGCGAGGCGAAGAACAAGAAGCCGCGTATCCTGACCATTACGCAGAGTACCTACGATGGCATCCTCTACAACGTGGAGACCATCAAGGCGATGCTCGGTAACAGCATCGATACGCTGCACTTTGACGAGGCCTGGCTGCCGCACGCCACCTTCCACCCCTTCTATCGCAACATGCATGCGATCGGTGAAGGGCGTCCGCGTTCGGATGAAACCCTGGTGTTCGCGACCCAGTCCACCCACAAGCTGCTGGCCGGCCTGTCCCAGGCTTCGCAGATCCTGGTGCAGGATGGCAAGAACCGTAAGCTGGACACCCACCGCTTCAACGAGTCATACCTGATGCACTCGTCCACCAGCCCGCAGTACTCCATCATCGCCTCCTGCGATGTGGCAGCGGCAATGATGGAGCCTCCGGGCGGCAAGGCACTGGTTGAAGAATCCCTGCACGAAGCGATCGAGTTCCGCCGCGCCATGCTCAAGGTGGACGCGGAGTTCGGCAAGGACGACTGGTGGTTCAAGGTGTGGGGGCCGACACCCAAGTCCGACGAGGGCATTGGTGACCGCGATGACTGGATCATCCACGAAGGCGACACCTGGCACGGCTTCGGCAATATCGAGTCTGGCTTCAACATGCTCGACCCGATCAAGTCCACCATCATCACACCGGGGCTGGATCTGGACGGCGAGTTTGCCGATGACGGTATCCCTGCCGCTATCGTCAGCAAATACCTGGCCGAGCACGGCATCATCATCGAGAAGACCGGGCTCTATTCGTTCTTCATCATGTTCACCATCGGCATTACCAAGGGCCGCTGGAACTCCATGGTGACCGAGCTGCAGCAGTTCAAGGACGATTACGACCAGAACCTGCCGATGTGGCGCGTAATGCCGGAGTTTGCCGCCAAGTTCCCGCAGTACGAGCGTGTCGGCCTGCGTGACCTGTGCAGCGCGATCCACAGCGTGTACAAGGAGTACAACGTGGCGCGGATCACCACCGACATGTACCTGTCCAACATCGAACCGGCGATGACACCGGCCGATGCCTGGGCGAAGATGGCACACCGCGACGTGGAGCGGGTATCGATCGACGAACTGGAAGGCCGGGTAACCGCCATGCTGGTCACCCCCTACCCGCCGGGAATTCCGCTGCTGGTACCGGGTGAGCGTTTCAACAGCACCATCATCGATTACCTGAAGTTCGCGCGTGATTTCAACGCCCGCTTCCCGGGCTTTGAAACCGATGTCCACGGCCTCGTACGTGAGATCGTGGATGGCGAAGAGCGTTACTTTGTCGACGTAGTTAAAGATTGAGAACGACTCGACTGGCGCTCTC
This sequence comes from Marinobacterium lutimaris, assembly GCF_900108065.1. Taxonomy (GTDB): domain Bacteria; phylum Pseudomonadota; class Gammaproteobacteria; order Pseudomonadales; family Balneatricaceae; genus Marinobacterium_D; species Marinobacterium_D lutimaris. Next base: position 1,915,433 of record NZ_FNVQ01000001.1, read on the forward strand.
CCGACTCTTTAGGTAAGCTGCTTCAACCCGCCTGGACACTATTCTCGATGGTGTCCAGGCGGATCGCCAAGTGCTAAAAGCCCGCCTTCAAACGATGTTATGCCGAGCGGCAAACGCTGCTGTTACGACGTTTTCTCGTAAACAATAAACCGCTTTTTCGTCGCTTCAACCACTTTCCAGGTTCCGCTAAAACCTGCCGGGATGACAAACTCATCCTTCTCTTTAACGGTAAATACTTCCCCTTCCGCGGAGGTAATCACACTTTCACCCTCAAGGATGCAGCAATACTCCTCCTCGGTATAACTGACTCGCCATTCACCGATTTCACTGGCCCAGATACCCGCAAAGAACTGCGCGCTTTTATCCTGATATTCAACCCATAATGACTGCTTGGGGTTACCGCTGATCAGCTTCTCTTGATCGATATAGTACTCTTCCACTGCAACGCTCGGGGCAGCGGCGAGCATCAGAGGTTTAAGCCCTGGCATAAGATTCTCCTGAGATTAATATTGAGCCGATTGTCGCTGAATGCAGGGATACTGAACATCTACCCTAAGGGGTATATATGCGCATAAATAGCGCCAAGGGAGAGCTAACAAACGACGCAGATCAGCTATTGCGGACATCAGGACGAACGTGAACCGTCGTTTCTGAAGCCAGACCCGATACAGGCAGGTGTGAGTTACAACGAGCTGGTACAACGAACAGGTACCAGTGAAAAGAGACAGGGAAAATCGGTTGCGCCCAACTGATAGCTATCAGTGTCAGCCAACCTGAACCTGCGACCGAGATTGGTCGCAGGGGCGAAATAGATCCAAGGGATCAGCTCTGGGTCGGAGTTTCTTCTTTTTCTTTTTTCTCGACCGCCTGCTTCAACGCTTTGCGCTCAGACTTGCTGAGCCACTTATCGATCCACTCCTCGATCTGAGAGCGCTTGGAAGAGGTCTTGCACCATTCCTTATAGGCCTTTACATGCTTCTTGCTGACCCCTGGCTTGCCGTCTTCCTTCTCGGCAATGCACTTTTCGGGAAACAGCGGGTTGTTGGCGAACTGGCGATCGACCCACCAGCCAACTACTCCTTTATCACCCTTGCTCAACTTCATCGAATAACCTCGGTTGAATAAAATATTGCGCGGCAGATTCTACAACCATAGGCGCGTATTTCGATGACAGTTTGATTAAAAACACCCTATACATTGGTACTACAACGTAGCGACCGGAATCTCAGTAGCATCGGATTCTGGACGAATACGTCTTCAGGTTCATACTCATGTAAGAACAGTTTTTCATGAGGTATCACATGAACGATCAGATCTCCCGAGCCAACTTCGACCAGGTAATGGTGCCCTGCTACTCACCGGCGGATGTCATCCCGGTACGCGGAGAGGGCTCCAGGCTCTGGGACCAGCAGGGCCGTGAATATATCGACCTGGCGGGCGGTATCGCCGTCAACTGCCTGGGTCATCGCCACCCGGCGCTGATGCAGGCTCTGCAGGAACAGGCCGACCGGGTCTGGCACCTGAGCAACGTTTTTACCAACGAACCGGCACTGGAACTGGCCAAACGGCTCACCGAACTCACCTTCGCTGAACAGGTTTTCTTCGCCAACTCCGGGGCCGAGGCAAACGAAGCCGCATTTAAACTGGCACGTAAGTACGCCTACGACCACGCAGGCCCAGACAGCGGCAAGCACGAGATCATCTCCTTCAATGGCAGCTTTCACGGCCGCACCCTGTTCACCGTCAGCGTCGGCGGCCAGCTGAAGTACCGCCAGGGCTTTGAGCCGGTGCCCGGCGGCATCACTCACCTGCCATACAATGACAAGGCCGCGCTGGAACTGGCCGTCAGCGACAAAACCTGTGCCATCGTAATGGAACCGGTGCTAGGCGAGGGCGGCGTGATACCCGCCGACCCCGAATTTGTGCGCCTGGCGCGCACCCTCTGCGACCGTCACGATGCCCTGCTGGTGTTCGATGAGGTACAGACCGGCGCCGGCCGCACCGGCTCGCTTTACGCGCACCAGGCGCTTGGCGTTACGCCGGATATCCTGACCTCCGCCAAAGGACTTGGCGGCGGCTTTCCCATAGGGGCTATGCTGACCAGCCGTAAAGTGGGCGCCAGTTTTGGCGTTGGCAGCCATGGCACCACCTACGGCGGCAACCCGCTGGCCTGTGCCGTGGCGCTTGCCGTGATCAATACACTGGACGACCCGGCTTTGATGGCTGGCGTTGAACGTAAATCAGAACTTATCCGCTCGGAGCTGACCGCCCTGAGCCAGCGCCATGGATTCTTCAGTGAGATTCGTGGCCGCGGCCTGCTGCTCGGCGCAGAACTGGCACACCACTGGAAAGGGCAGGCCAAACGGGTGCTGGACGCGTGTCGCAATCAGGGACTGATGCTGCTGATGGCTGGCCCCGATGTTATCCGTCTGACCCCATCACTGATCATCCCGGACGCCGATATCCAAGAGGCGATTACCCGCCTCGACCGGGCACTGAACGATCTGGTTGCGGAGGGACCGACGGGGAGCTGAGCGCGCAAAACGGGAGTATCCAAGATGAACCTGAGCGCCTACCAAACAGAACTGGACTGGATAACCAGTCAACAGCAGGCGATGCTGCATGCCACCAGTGAGCTCGCGCTGATCAACTCCGGCTCTATGAACGTTCAGGGTATCGAGCGTGTCGGCGACCGCCTGCTGCAATACAGCGCCCCGCTGGACGCGGAACAAAAGCGCATCGATCTGCCCCCCCTGGAAGAGATCAACGACCGGGGAGAGCTGCACAACCGTTCTGTGGGAGCGGCCATCCGTCTGCGTAAACACCCCCAGGCGGAGCGCCAGATACTGCTATGCGGCCACATGGACACGGTCTTTGCGCCCGATTCGCCCTTTCAGGAGCTGACCTGGCTTGATGCCAACCGCCTTAACGGGCCGGGCGTCACCGACATGAAAGGCGGGCTGGTCATTATGATCCATGCGCTGATAGCGCTGGAGCGCAGCGCCCTGGCGGGCAAGCTCGGCTGGACGCTGATCTTCAACCCGGACGAAGAGATTGGCTCGCCCTGCTCCGACATCCTGATCACCGATGCCGCCAAACACGCGCAGCTTGGACTGGTGTTCGAACCCGCCCTGCCCGATGGCAGTTTCGCCGGTGAGCGCAAGGGCAGTGGCAATTTCACCCTGGTGATGCGGGGCCGGGCGGCCCACGCCGGCCGTGATATCGGCAGCGGTCGCAACGCTATTCGGGCCCTGTGCGACTTTATCTCCGCACTGGATAACCTGAACGGCCAACGCGAGGGCGTCACTATCAACCCGGCACGCTTCAACGGCGGAGGCCCCTTGAACCAGGTGCCTGATCTTGCCGTCGCCCGCTTTAACGTGCGCACCCGCAAAAAGGAGGACGAACACTGGATTCAGCAACAGCTGAATGCGCTGAGTGCAGAGATCAACGCCCGGGACGGCCTGTCTCTGCGTATTCACGGCGGCTTTTCGCGGCCCCCTAAGCAACTGACACCGGCTGCGCACGAACTGGCGGCGCTCCTCGCGGAGTGCGGTTCGGCACTGGATATTCCGGTGCACTGGAGCGCTACGGGGGGCTGCTGCGACGGCAACAACATCGCAGCCCAGGGGATTCCGGTTATCGACACCCTTGGTGCTGAGGGTGGCTGTATTCACAGCAGCGAGGAGTTTCTGATCGTCGACAGTCTGAACCGCCGCGCTAGGCTCACCGCACTGCTGCTCTTTTCACTCGCCGAGGGTCAGCTGGATTACCAGCTCTGGCCCCAGCTGACCAGCCGCTAAGCCAGGGAGATGGTTATGTCAGGCAACCTGTTGATCGACAACCGCTGGATTGCGGGCAAAAGCGATCCGTTCGAATCACTGGACCCGGGTCGTAACCGGGTTATCTGGCAGGGACGCGAAGCCAGTGCCGGGCAGATCGACGACGCTGTTGACGCGGCCCGACGCGCTTTCCGCGACTGGTCACGCCAGCCTGTTACCGAGCGCCTCGAGCTATGCCGCCTCTTTGCCCAGCGACTGGAGCGACATCAAGACAGCCTCGCCCATGCCCTCGGCGAGGAAACCGGCAAGCCGATCTGGGAGGCACGCACCGAGATAACGGCGATGACCGCGAAGATAGAGATATCGATCCGCGCCGCCACCGAACGCACCGGCGAAAGCGATCAGCCCCTGGGGGATGCCCGCTCGGTACTGCGCCACCGTCCCCACGGTGTGCTGGCTGTATTCGGCCCCTATAACTTCCCGGGACACCTGCCTAACGGGCATATAGTGCCGGCACTGATCGCGGGCAACACCATCGTGTTCAAGCCCAGCGAGCTGACCCCGCGCTTTGCCGAACTGACGCTGCAACACTGGCTCGCTGCAGGCCTGCCCGCCGGGGTAATCAACCTGATCCAGGGCAACCGCGATGCCGGTCGCGCGCTCGCTTCCCACCCGGGCCTCGACGGCCTGCTGTTTACTGGATCCAGCAGTGTCGGGCACCAGCTGCACCAGCAGTTCGCCGGCCAGCCGGAAAAGGTGCTTGCACTGGAGATGGGAGGGAACAACCCGCTGATCATCGGCCAGATCAGCAACCCGGCCGCGGCGGCCTACGAAACGGTGCAATCCGCCTTTCTCAGCGCCGGTCAGCGCTGCACCTGTGCCAGAAGGCTGATCGTCCCCGTCGGCACTGAGGGTGACCTTTTTCTGAATAAACTGATTGCACTGACATCGCGGATACAGGTTGGGCTTTTCGATGACGATCCCCAGCCCTATATGGGCTGTTTGATCTCCAGTGAGGCGGCAGATCGCATGCTCGGCGCACAGGCAAACCTTGCGGCCCTCGGCGGCCAGGAGCTCCTCACCATGGCGCGTCAACCCGCCAGCAGCGCCCTGCTCAGTCCCGGGCTGATCGATGTCTCCGGCGTCGATATCCTGCCCGATGAGGAGTATTTCGGACCACTGCTGCAGGTCCAGCGCTATGACGATTTCGAGACCGCCCTGGAGCTCGCCAATGAGACAAGGTTTGGACTCGCCGCCGGACTGTTCAGCGACGACAGAAGCCAGTACGAGCTGTTCTGGCACCGTATCCGCGCCGGTATCGTCAACTGGAACCGTCAGCTCACCGGTGCCAGCAGCAGCGCGCCCTTTGGCGGTATCAAGGCCAGCGGCAATCATCGTCCCAGCGCCTGGTACGCCGCCGATTATTGCGCCTACCCGGTGGCCGGTCTGGAGAAAGAGCGGCTCGAAGCGCCACAGAAACCGACGCCCGGTATCCACTTGACCGATGATAAAGAGGCTCAGGATGGAGAGCCGCAGCCATGACCGCACGAGAAGCTAACTTCGACGGACTGGTCGGCCCAAGCCACAACTATGCCGGCCTCTCCCGCGGCAATATCGCCTCGGAGCAACATCGGGGGCTGACCTCGCACCCCAGGGAAGCAGCCCTACAGGGGCTGGCAAAGATGAACCGGCTTAGCGAGCTGGGGCTGATTCAGGGGGTCATTCCGCCGCAGGAAAGGCCCGATCTGGCCACCCTGCGACGCCTGGGATTTCATGGCAGCGATGCCCGAGTTCTCGCCGATGCCGAGCGGGAAGCGCCCCTTCTGCTGCATAACTGTGCCTCGGCCTCCGCCATGTGGAGCGCCAATGCGGCCACCGTCTCACCCAGCGCCGATACCAGCGATGGGCGTGTGCATTTCACTCCTGCCAACCTGATCAGCAAGCTTCACCGCTCCCTGGAGGCGGGCACCACTGCGCAACTGCTGCAGGCGATTTTTCCCGATACCGATCACTTTGCCCATCACGCTCCTCTGCCAGCCCACCCTTTGCTGGGCGATGAGGGTGCGGCTAACCACAACCGGCTCTGTGGCGAATACGGTGACAGCGCCGTTGAGCTGTTTGTCTATGGCGGCTCCTCCTCGTCGCCGCTTGCACCGAGGCATTTTCCGGCGCGACAGACGCTGGAGGCGAGCCAGGCGATCGCCCGCAAGCACCGGTTAAAGGAAGAATGCGCGCTCTATGTACAGCAAAACCCCGAGGTCATAGACCAGGGGGTGTTTCATAACGATGTGATAGCGGTTTCCAATCGTGGACTGCTGTTCTGCCATGAGCAGGCGTTCGTGGATCAGCAAGCTCTTTACCGGGCTCTGGAGCAAAGAGTTGGCAAGGATTTCAGACTGATCGAGGTATCCAGCGACGAGGTCGATGTAAAAGATGCGGTGAGCAGCTACCTGTTCAACAGCCAGTTGCTAAGCCTGGCGGACGCTTCCAACCTGCTGCTGGCGCCGACGGAGAGCCGCGATAACCCGAGGGTAAGCAGCTACCTGAAGCAGCTTGAAGGTCGAGGGATCGATAAAATCGAGTTCTGTGATCTACGCCAGAGCATGGCCAACGGCGGCGGTCCGGCCTGCCTGCGGCTAAGAGTGGTGCTGACAGAAAAAGAGCTGGCGGCGGTTAACCCCGGCGTACTACTGAACGAGCCGCTGTATGACCGCCTGCGCGCCTGGGTGGAAACATTCTACCCGGAAAGCCTGACGCCCTCCGACCTGGCAGACCCTGCACTGCTGCAAAGCGGGCGCGAGGCGCTGGACCAGCTCACCCGGCTACTTGGCCTTGGCAGTGTTTACCCGTTTCAGCGCGACTGAAGCAGCTCTCCGGTCTAAACAGACGTGCAAAGTACTCATCTAACCACAAGCCAAGCAATAAGGCGCCGGTTTAGCCCTGCACCACGCGACCGCGGTAAATCCGCACCGAGCGACGCGGCACTTCGGTCTGAGGCTTGCTGGCAGGCGATTCGGCGCGCTGGTATTCCGCGATACCCAACTGGCTCAGCAGCGCCTGGGCCTGTTCCGGCAGCAAGGTTTCCTGCAGCGGGAAAATCAACTCGGCGGTGAAAGAAAACCTCAGGCCCTGTGCCCGGTTGAGCGCCTCTGCCGCCCCGTCGCCATTGGCTCCGGCGTAGGTCAGGCCCAGTATCTGTCCGTTGTGCAACACGATCTGTCCCGATTTATTATCGGCGCAAGCCAGAAAGAAGGTGCCTGTCCGTTCAGCTTCACAATGATCGAACAACGCGTGCCAGAGTGCTTCGGTCTCATTCGGAATGCTCATAATCCAATCCTTGAACGCTAAGATTCGGGAGGAATGGAAAGAGCCAAGCAATAGTTGAACCAGTCGAACATTTTCCCGGATATAGCTGTTAAACCAGCGGCTATATCCAGAGAAAACGGGTAGGTCCACGAAAAAAGCGCGGCCTCATAGAAGAGGCCGCGCCTTGTTTCAGCGCACCCGGCGGATAACCGGCACCAAAGAGGATCAACACCGCAGGGGCGCGGGATCAGTCCTTGGCGTGCTCCGGCAGAGTAACGTTCAACTCCAGAATCGAGCAGTTTTCATCCAGGTTTACCTGGACATCATCGACATCGATGTCGACGTAACGGGAGATTACCGCGAGAATCTCCTGCTGCATCTGTGGCAGATAGTCCGGCTGGTTACGCTGGTTGCGCTCATAGGCAACCAGCACCTGCAGGCGTTCCTTGGCGACGGTAGCCGAGGTCTGCTTCTTGGAGCGGAAATAACTCAGAATACCCATTAGCCCTTCCTGCCGAATACGCGGCTGAACAATCCTTTGCGCTGTACTTCGAGGAAGCGGTGCTCACGCTCCTCGCCGAGGAAACGGCCGATCGCATCCATATACGCCTGGCCGGCATCGCTCTCGCTGTCCAGCACTACCGGCTGCCCCTGGTTGGAGGCTTTCAGCACCGCCTCGGATTCAGGCACCACACCCAGCAGAGGAATCGCCAGAATCTCCTGCACGTCTTCAACGCTGAGCATCTCGCCGGCCTGTACCCGAGCCGGGTTATAGCGGGTCAGCAGCAGATGCTCTTTCACATGTTCGCCGTTTTCCGCCTTGCGTGACTTGCTCTGCAGCACGCCGAGAATACGGTCGGAGTCACGCACGGAGCTGACTTCCGGGTTGGTGACGACGATGGCCGTATCGGCAAAGTACAGCGCCAGCTGGGCACCTTTCTCGATACCCGCCGGGGAGTCACAGACGATGTAATCGAACATCTCTGAAAGCTCGTTCAGGACGCGCTCCACGCCTTCGTGGCTCAGCGCATCCTTATCGCGTGTCTGGGAGGCCGGCAGGATATAGAGTCCCTCGGTACGCTTGTCCCGGATCAGCGCCTGATTCAGTGTCGCTTCGTTGTTGATCACGTTGACCAGGTCGAACACAACGCGGCGTTCACAGCCCATGATCAGGTCCAGGTTACGCAGGCCTACGTCGAAATCGACCAGAACAGTCTTGTGCCCGCGCAGGGCCAGTCCAGTACCGATTGCCGCACTGCTGGTCGTTTTGCCGACCCCGCCCTTACCGGACGTCACAACAATAATTTCAGCCATTTACACAGTTTCCATACATATGGATTAAACAGGTTCAGGTGCAGTTTTATTTTTTGCTTACAACTTATCTTACAACAGCACCGTATCCAGCCGGGTCCCGGACAGGTGAGCCTGTACGGGTTTCTTCCAGTGCTCACTCTGTAGATCTTCGCACGCTTTGAAGTAACCGGCTATTGAGATCAGTTCAGCTTCCAGGCTTTGACAGAAGATACGCGCACTGCTGTCGCCACTGACACCGGCCATGGCACGACCGCGCAGCGGACCGTATACATGAATGTTGCCGTCGGCCATCACTTCCGCGCCGGCGCCCACCGATGACAGGACAATCAAATCACCGCCCTGCACGTACACCTGCTGACCGGAACGCACCGGCGTGGTCAGAATTCGGGTTTTGCTGCCGTTTTCCTCAACCACTTCCGCAGTTGCCGCCACTTCGCTGGTTTCGCTGACAGACTCAGGTTCGGGTTGGCTCGGGCTCTCGGCTGGCTTCTCTTCGCGAACGCGTTCGCCACGGCCGCTGGCCCCAAAGCAGGAAAGTCCCAGGCTCTGGCACAGCGCCTCGTCGTAACGGCTGCTGCCACGGATGCCGATCGGCTTCAATTCGCTGTCACGGCAGACCGCCAGCAGCTCATCCAAAGGAGGTAGCGGTTTATCCGCCGGCAGGCGCTCAAAATTAAGCAGTACCGGCATCTGCCTGAACAGTGAGGGCAGTCGCGCCGCGTGGCGCTCCAGCTCGGCTTTCAGGCGCGACTCGTCATAGTCGAGCAGTACCAGTTCGTTGAGTGATACGCGGGAGTTCTTGAACTGAAAAAGCGGGGTATCTGAATTCATAAGCAGGTAATCTGAGCGTTCTCACTCCAAAGATTGAAAGCGCGCTAAGGGTATCACGGGCTCCCGGGACTCACTACAGCCCGGTTGTGTAAAGCAGACCAGAATTGACGATAAAGGTTCGCCCGGAACTAAAACTCCCGTTTAAATCCTTTTTTCTACGGTCTTTGAAACTGTTTACGCGCCGCCTCAATCTCAGCGCGGCTGACACATTCGTACAGATGATCGTTGACCAGCCCCATCGCCTGCATAAAGGAGTACACCGTGGTTGGGCCAACAAACTTCCAGCCACGCTTCTTCAGCTCTTTCGACAGGGCGATCGATTCCACCGAGGTGGTCTGGCTTTGCGGCTCGGGCTGAGACTCGGGCTCGTACTTCCAGACAAAAGCGGCGATAGAGCCCTCTTTTTCAATCAGCTCCAGCGCCCGCCGGGCGTTGTTGATCACCGCCTCGATCTTGCCGCGATGGCGGATGATACCGGCGTCCTGCAGCAGGCGCTCCACATCGGCCTCGGTGAATTCGGCAACGCGATGGAAATCGAACCGGGCGAAGGCCGTGCGAAAATTTTCCCGTTTGGCCAAAATCGTGCGCCAGCTCAAACCGGACTGAAAGCTCTCCAGACAGAGCTTTTCAAACAAGCGCTGATCGTCATCCACCGGGAAACCCCATTCACGATCGTGATAGGGAAAGAACTCATCTACCTGACCACACCAGCCACAGCGCGGCTGGCCATCGGGTCCGTTTACGGTCTTTGCCATGCTGATGCTCTCCATTTTCACAACCCACCTTAACAATCCGCCTTCTACTGCCCACCTTTCCTGCCCACCTTAGGATTAGGTCCGCTTTTCAGGCTTTAGGGCTGAGAATCTAGCAGACCTGCTGCTCTCCAGACAGTAGCATGGCTACTGGAATGTTTATCACCCTGCTGCCGGCTGAGTCGACAACGGCACTATTATCAGCCGGGCTTCATGCCAAAGCTGCCAACTCTCCACCGCCTGTTTCGAACTTCCAGACCCGCTTCAGGTCTTTTGCACTGTCGCGCAACGCAGCCAAGCAGATCATCAGTAAGCGCTGGCATAGATAAATGTTACGATATAACATATTTAGCCTACCGATGACCCGCCTTGATCAGGACAGGAGATCTTATGAAACATGCCGCCAAACTCGTTTTGCCACTGCTGATTACGGCATCGGGCAGCGCCCTCGCCCAGGATTCACTGGCTCCTCATGTGCACGGCGAAGCACTGCTGCAAGTGGTGCTCGACGGACAGGAACTGGTCGTCAACCTGAACAGCCCGGCGTTTAACCTGCTGGGTTTCGAGCGTGCACCAGAAACCGATGAAGAGCAGGCCCTGGTGGAGAATCTCGACACCAACATGCGCGATCCCCAGTTCTGGCTGGAGCTCCCCTCAGCGGCTAACTGCGCCCTCAGCCGCGTCTCTCTCGGTCAGCATGTGGAGACAACCAAACAGGGGGAGCTTCACGAACATGAACATGAACATGAACACGAACACGAGGATGATCAAAAGATCCTCAGCGAACATCGAGACCTGGCCTTCGAGTACCATTTTCTCTGCGCCGACCCGGACCAACTCGACCAAGCCCAGGTCAAGCTGTTTAAACACTTCCCGGCTCTTACCGGTCTGCATGCAGAGATCATAGGCGACAGCCAGTCACTGCAGGAGCTGAATGCCGCCAATCCCGTTCTGCGCATGCCATGAGCGAAGCGGCTGCCATCTCCATCCATGAGCTGAGCTTTCGCTGGCCCAGGGCCGACAAGCCACTGCTGAAAATACCTCAGCTGACGCTGGCTGCGGGCGAAAGCCTGTTTCTTCAGGGAGCCTCCGGCAGTGGCAAAAGCACTCTGCTAAACCTGATCGCCGGTGTCCAGACAGGCTACGGCGGCTCGATCCGGGTCTGCGGAGAACAGCTGGAGAACCTATCCACCCGCCAGCGTGACCAGCTACGCGCAGACCGTATCGGCCTGGTATTCCAGCAGTTCAACCTGCTGCCCTGGCTGTCACCGCTGGAAAACGTGGTGCTCGGCTGCCGCTTCTCTGCGCAACGGCGCCAACAGGCCGCCAGGCAGGACGGCTCCGTCGAGGCTCAGGCGCTACGTCTGCTGGGCGAGCTTGGTCTGGCCAGCGTAAGCGGCGAAAAGCGCGCCACCTCGACCCTCTCCATAGGACAGCAGCAGCGCGTCGCAGCCGCCCGTGCGCTGATCGGCAATCCGCCGCTGATCATCGCCGACGAACCCACCTCATCACTGGACTCGGACCACCGCGACCGCTTTATCGAGCTGCTGCTGACCGAATGCCGACGCAGCGGCGCGGCACTGCTGTTTGTCAGCCACGACCGGCTGCTGGCGACACACTTTCACCGCAGGCTGCAACTGGATCATCTCGTGCAACCGGCCCAAGAGGGTAAACCATGCTGATCGGCCTTGCCTGGCGCAGTCTGCTTAACCGCAAGAGCTCGGCACTGCTCTGTGTGCTCACCATCGCGATCAGTGTCACGCTGTTGGCAGGCGTCGAGAAGATCCGCCATGACATGCGCGACGGCTTTTTCAATACGGTATCGGGCACCGACCTGATCGTCGGCGCCCGTTCCGGGCAGGTAGAGCTGCTGCTCTACTCCGTTTTCCACCTGGGATCGGCCACCAACAATATCCGCTGGTCGAGCTATCAAACCATCGCCAAGGATCAGTCCGTAGACTGGGCGGTGCCGCTTTCACTGGGCGATTCGCACCGCGGCTTTCGCGTTGTCGGCACCAGCTCCGCCTTCTTCGATCGCTACCGCTATGGCAGCGAACGCCAGCTCGGCTTCAGCGCTGGCGAAGGCTTTTCCGCCCTGCACCAGGTTACGCTCGGCGCAGATGTGGCCAGCAGCCTCGGCTACCGCCTCGGTGATGAGATCGTCGTATCACATGGACTGGGTAATGTAAGTTTCGCGCAGCACAAGGATCAGCCGTTCAAGGTGGTCGGCATTCTTGAACCTACGGGTACACCGGTGGACCGCTCCCTGTTTGTCAGCCTTGAGTCGATCACCGCGATTCACGTCGGCTGGCGTGCCGGGGTACCGATGCCCGGTATGAAGGTGAGCGAGCAGCAGTTGGAAGAGATGGACCTGACGCCCAAGGAGATCACCGCCGTAATGCTTGGGCTTAAGTCCAAAACAGCGGTATTCCAGCTGCAGCGGGCGATCAACAATTTCCGTGGCGAACCGCTGCTGGCGATTCTGCCCGGCGTCGCGCTGCAGGAGCTCTGGAAGGTGGTGGGCCGGGCCGAACAGGCGATGCTGGCGATCTCCGCCTGCGTGGTGCTGGCAGGCCTGACCGGCATGCTCGGAGTACTGCTGACCGGCATGGAGCAAAGGCGACGCGAACTGGCCCTGCTACGCGCCATCGGCGCATCGCCTCATCACCTGCTGTTTCTGGTCATGCTCGAAGCCGGGCTGCTGACAATAAGCGGTATTGCCCTGGGGCTGGGCGTGCTCTGGTCGGTACTGTTTTTCGCCGGTGATAAACTTCAGCAGTTATTGGGGGTCTACCTGACACTGGGTTGGCCAGCATCACTGGGCTGGATCAGTCTGGCAGTGCTTGTTGCCGGACTTCTCGCTGGTACACTGCCGGCCTGGCGCGCCTGGCGATATACACTTGCCGACGGCCTGACTCCTAAAAACTGAGTACCAGAAGCCAACCGCCTGGACTGCTAACGGAAGCGCCCGATGAAGAAACTGTGCCGACTGACCGCCCTGCTGCTGCCACTGCTGCTGATATCACCCGTTCATGCCGAACAGATGAATGGAGAAGAGGTTCGGGAGATCACCTGGGATGACCTGATGCCCGCAGACTATAACCTCAGCTTTGAAGACCTCTACGGCACCAGCGAAGACAACCTGGATGCGCTGGACGACTACACCGAAGAAGCGAGCAATCTGCTGGACCATATGCAGCAAGTGCTTGCCTCTGCGCCGGTCGTAGATGAGATGGACGGCAAGATGGTTCGTGTACCGGGTTTTGTGGTGCCGCTTGAGGGCGAAGACCAGCGTGTGGACCGTTTCTTTCTTGTCCCCTACTTCGGCGCCTGCATTCATACACCGCCGCCGCCCTCCAACCAGATCATCGACACCCATTACGAGCCCGGCACCCAGCTCGACAGTCTCTACGACGCCGTATGGATCACCGGAAAACTGACGGTGCATAGTTTCCAGCACGAGATGGGCACCGCCGGTTACCGGCTAGAGGCTTTCCGTATCGAGCCGTACGAGATGGAAGAGGAAGAGAACCAGGGCTGATTTAACAGCAAGGGCGCTTACTTCACAGACAATATTCATCAAATCCAGAGACTTGATGCAGGTCTGGCGATGTCGAATATCTTTATTCGCCAGACCCGTCACAATTGCATAAACTCTTTTCAGGCGTCTGACCGACCACGACAAGGAGTTAACATGCGCAGTTCAACGAAGACCGGCATCGCTCTGACCGCAGCTCTTCTCGCCCTCCCCGTATACGCACAGAACCCATTGAACACCCATAACCACGGTAGTGCTACCGTGCAACTGGTGCAGCGTAACCAGGAGCTGGTGATCTACGTGCGAGGCACGGGAGTCGATATGCTGGGCGTTGGCCACCTTCCGATCAACATGGAAGAGCAGACAAAGCTGGGCCAGCTGGAAAGGGATATGCGTAACCCGCCGTTCTGGATAGGACTGCCCGCAGCTGCCGGCTGCAGCATGACGCGCTACTACCCTTCCCAGCACCCCGTGGTCGCCGGCCGTGGCGCCCTGCAGGAGATGTCGCCGGGCAAGGTTTACGAAAGTAACGGCGAGCACATGGACCTGAATTTCACCTATCACTTTCAGTGCACCAGCCCGAACCAGCTTAGCAGCGCCGAAATAAGGCTCTTCAAGCACTTCCCTTCGCTACAGACGGTGAACGTAAAAATTGCCGGTTTCAATCAGAAGGTAGTGGCTGTCGGCCCCGATAATCCGGTGGTGCAGATTCCCTGAGGCCATTGTAGGAGGTGCGCCCTCGCGCCGATTGAACCTGGCACGGAGGTCATTCAAAACCCCGCCGGGTGATCGCGGCGGGGGCGCTGCTCCTACGCAAAAAGAACCACCGTCGTGCTTAGTTCGGCGTTATATTCTGGTTCTCACGGAAAAAGTTATCCGGATCCATCTGCGCCTTGATCGCCGCCAGGCGGTCATAGTTGGCGCCGTAGGCTCCATCGATACGATCCTCACCCTCACTGATAAAGTTCACATACACACCTCCCGTGGCTAAAGGCCGGGTCGCATCGTAGAAATCCCTTGCCCAGTCGATGCAGTTCTTGTCCTGATCCTCGGTCTCCCAACGGGTATGAACATTCATGATGAACTCCGTATCCCGGTGCGGATACGCCGTAGCCACTGGATCCACCCGGTTGGTGGCACCACCCATCTGTGCCACGAAAATCTCTGACTGGCTACTGGGCAGCCGGCCGCCGTAATCCACCAGCATATCGATCAGGTCGTCAGGCAGGCCGGTGAAGTTGTGCGACTTCCAATAGTTACGCGCTCCAGGTGTTAACAACGGGTCGAACGCCTGCTGGAAACCGGCAAAGGGATAAGCGCCGATTCCGGTACCCAGTTCATCGCCAAGCTTATGGATCGGCGCCAGCGCCTTTTCCCCCTCACTCAGCTCACCGTTGTACACGCCGACGATGATCACAACCTTGGTGCCATGCACCTCTTCCTCCAGAAACGGCAAGGGCGGCGCATCGCGGATTACCGCCCAGACAGTCAGTTGGTCGGGGGCTTTCGCGCACAGCTCCCGGTAGGCGCCAAGCACCGACTTGGCCTGGGAAAACGGAAATACCGTCGGCCCGGCCATCAGCATCGGACCTACGGGATGCAGGCGAAACTCGAATTCGGTAACTATGCCGAAGTTGCCGCCACCGCCCCGTATCGCCCAGAACAGATCCGGGTTCTGCTGTTCGTTACATACCAGCCGCGCACCGCCTGCCGTCACTATTTCGGCCGAGATCAGGTTATCCACGGTCATTCCGTAGCTACGACTTAGCCAGCCAAAGCCGCCACCCAGCGTCAGGCCAGCAACACCGGTGGTCGAGTTGATGCCCACCGGGCAGGCCAGGCCAAAGGCCTGGGTTTCGTGATCCAGATCGCCCAGGGTGGCGCCCGGACCTACCTTCACCGTTTTCGCGTCGGGATCGACCCGGACGCTCTTCAGGGCGCTGAGGTCGATCAGCACAGCACCGTCCGACAAGGATTTGCCAGCGATGTTATGTCCGGCACCGCGCACAGACACGAGCAGATTATGCTTGCGCGCATAGGCCACGGCACTCATCACATCGGCGGTGCCTGAACAGACAAGGATCAGGCCGGGTTTGCGGTCGATCATCGCGTTCCAGATTTCCCGCGACTGATCGTAGGCTGTATCCCCAGGGCAGATTACCTGCCCATGGATTGCCCCCTGAATCTCGGCGAGTTGTTCATCGTTGAGCGAGACTGGTGTACCGCTCAGCGAGCGGACCTGACTATCAGCCATGACAGATACCTCCACTTTGTTATTTTTGTGCGTGGAACAGGTAACAACCGGGCAACTATTGGACAGCGCCAGAGACACCGACCCGGCAAGGTGCGGGCTGGTTGGCTTGGGAGCTGAAGGGGTTCAGAAGCAAGGAAACCGGGCAGACTGTACAGCGTGTTAACTCTGGAGCAGCGGCTGTACAGGCTGTTTAACTCACACCTGGAACCTGCTAACACTTTGCATTAGCAGTTACGAATAAGTGTAAGCCATACGCAACGATAAACGGGGTCAAGAATACGTACGAATATTCACCTGGATACAGGTTCAGGGTATTTCCAATCATAATTAGGGAGGGAGACCGGTCTTGCTGAGCGCAGAGCACAAACTGGAACAAAAACGGAGGCGCCAGGCCTCCGTTTTATGTTGCTACGCCGACAAATCAGGCATAAACCGGCGCAAACGCCTCGCCCGGGTTTTCCACCGGACCGTTCTCACCCCAGTAGGGTGAGAGTTTGCGCAGCTTGGCGACGATTCCCGGCACCTCTTCGATCACCCGCTCCACCTCTTCCATGGTGTTATAACGCGAGAACGAGAAGCGCACGGTGCCGTGCGCAGCGGTATAGGGAATACCCATGGCTCGCATGACGTGGGACGGCTCCAGCGAGCCTGAGGTACAGGCAGAGCCGGAAGATGCCGCAATACCCACCTTGTTCAGCAGCAGCAGGATCGCCTCGCCTTCAATGTACTCAAACGCAATACTGGCGGTGTTCGGCAGACGGTTGTCTGGATCGCCGGTGGGGAAGCAGTTCGGGATCACGGCCAGCAGGCCCTCTTCCAGCCGATCGCGCATCGCTTTCACCTGGGTGTTCTCAAACTCCATGTGCTCGGCAGCCATCTCGCAGGCTTTACCCAGACCAACAATCGCCGCGGCATTCTCGGTGCCCGCACGACGACCGCGCTCCTGGTGACCACCGCGCAGCAGCGGACGGTAGCGCACGCCACGACGCAGGTAGAGCACACCGATACCTTTGGGCGCATGCAGCTTGTGACCCGACAGTGACAGCATGCTGATGGCACTCTCTTTCAGGTTGATGGGCACCTTGCCCACCGCCTGAACGGCATCGGTATGGAACATGACGCCAGCTTCCGCCGCCATCTGCGCCATCTCTTCCACCGGGAACAGCGTGCCGCTCTCATTGTTGGCCCACATGACGCTGACGATCGCGACCTTGTCACTGAGCAGCGATTTGTACTTATCGAGGTCCAGACGGCCCTTGGAGTCCACCTCCAGCCAGTGAACGGTGTAGCCCTCGGTTTCCAGATGCTCACACAGGGTCAGCACGGCCGGGTGCTCGACCACGGTGGTGATGATTTCCTTGCGCTCAGGCTGTGCCTTGAGTGCGGAGAGAATCGCTGTGGAGTCGGATTCGGTCCCGCAGGAGGTAAAGATGATCTCGGAGTCATGCTCGGCGCCGAGTAGATCCTGTACCTGCTTGCGCGCCTTTTTCAGCGCAAAGCCCACCTTATTGCCGAAGTTGTGCAGTGAAGAAGGGTTACCGAACTGCTCGCAGAAGTAGGGTTTCATCTCTTCGAACACGGCCGGATCGACCATGGTGGTTGCGTTGTTGTCGAGATAAATATCGCTCATGATCAGGCCCCCATGCTTACCAGTGATTCCTTGGCGACCGGCACGACCTTGACGAACTCGCCAAGCTCTTCGATCAGGCGCTGCTGGATACCGCCCAGGGTCATGGCCGCCATCTGGCAACCGGTGCAGGCGCCGGTCAGGTTCACGTAGATGCTCTTCTCATCCACGTCGATCAGCTCCACATCACCGCCATCTGCCTGGAGTGCCGGGCGGATGGAATCCAGTACCGCTTCGATCTTGCGAATACGCGCCAGGGTACCCATCTTCGGTGATTCCGGAGCCTTGGCAGCCGCGGCAGCAGGAGCCGGAACGGCAGCGCCGCCAGCGACGAAGGTTTCACCGTTTTCAGCCAGCACGCGGGTGAGGATGTTCTCGATACCCTCATGGCAGGATGAGCAGCCACCACCAGCCTTGGTATAGTTGGTCACCTCTTCAACCGTGTGCAGGTTGTTGGCGCGAATGGTGTCTTCGATCATCACTTCGTCGATGGCGAAGCATTTGCAGACCAGCGCGCCCTCTTCGTGATCGTCTTCCCAGACTTCGCCACGGTAGTTGGCGACCGCAGCCTGCAGCGCTTCACGGCCCATGACCGAGCAGTGCATTTTTTCCGGCGGCAGACCATCGAGGTAGTCGGCGATATCCTGGTTACTGATCTTCAGGGCATCATCCAGGGTCATCCCCTTGATCATTTCGGTGAGTGCGGATGAGGAGGCGATCGCAGAGCCGCAACCGAAAGTCTGGAAACCTGCATCAAGAATCACTTCGGTTTCCGGATCCACCTTCAGGGTCAAACGCAGTGCATCACCGCAACTGATTGAGCCCACATCACCGACCCCGTTTGCGCCTTCGACTGCACCGGCATTTTTTGGATCGTAAAAATGTTCTTTAACCTTTTCGGAATAATCCCACATCGCTTGAACTCCTCAGTCGATTTCTGCCGGTCCGGCCTTAAGAGAATGATTTGCCGCAGCCACAGCTGTTAGTGGCATTCGGATTTTCAAATTTGAAGCCGCTTCCCTCGAGACCATCGAGAAAGTCCACGGTCACGTTTTCGAGCATTGGCTGGCTGGCCGGATCGACCAGAATCTTGAGCCCGCCCATATCGACCACCTGATCGTCATCCGCCGCGCTCTCCTCCAGCTTCATGCCGTACTGGAGCCCGGAACAACCACCGCCTTCAACCTTGATACGCAAGCCGGCAATGGGCTTGCCTGCAGATTCAATAAAACGGCTAACCGCACCTATTGCGTTTTCTGTGAGCTGTATCATCGCCTTCTCCTCGCGTGATCGAGTTGCTTGCAATGACTGGTGCAATCGGGGTGCCAGAGAAATATTTGAAATTTTCTCTTTAAATTTCAAAAGGATATAAATACACACATATTTTTTGCGTGTACCTTTGTCGGGTAGGTAAGAACAAGGAAAGGTGTCAGTGTCGTGTTTGCTACATGCGATCCCGCAATGACACAGATCAGGATATAAGCTCGATTTCAGTCGCCAAGCAGCGCTTCATAGGCTGCCCGCATCAGCAGTCTCTCGGTGACTGGCACCTGCAGCAGCTCCATCAGCGTAATAAACCGGCCACCCTCAAGTCTTGGCAGGTCATCACCGGCGATTCTCAGCAGTGCCACCGGCGTCCAACGCCCCGGCTCTTCAACCCAACCTAGCAGTGGCGATGCCACGTCAAGCTGCTCACTGTTAAGCCCAAGCAGCTCGGCAGTAGGCTTTATCATCTGCGCCACATGCGGCACCGCCGTATCCGGCTGATAGTCGGTATGCAGGATCGACAGCGGCGACAGAGGGCGCGGCAGACAGGCAGAGGTCCCCTTGTCTCTGTCCACCACCCAGAAATGCAGGCGTGCACTGAGCGCATGTAGGTGCACCACCATCACCCGCATCATCCCTTCTGCCCATCCCTGGAGAGCAGGCGGTAGCCAACAGCGCCCTGAAAAATACGTACACCACCTCCCTCCATGGCGGTTTTCCAAAGCCTGTCTGCATCAACTACTTCAACACCGGCCAGATAGTCACAGCCCTGATCAAACCACAGCCTGCTCCAGAGCAGACTCGGCCCCATCAGCAGGGTTGTCGGCTCACTGCAAAGCTGCAGCAGGCGTGGCAGTGTCCGATTCGCCAATGCGCTGGCGGTAATAAAGGCCCAGCGACTCTGGGGCAGGACCGCTTCGGCAGCCTGATCCGGCAGGTCTTTCTCTGTCGGGTTGCGTTCAATACAGACGTAATCCAGACCTTCGAGCACATCATCCAGGCCGGGGTAACGTCCGATTACACTGATCTTTCCATTGCCGAGCTGCTCGCGCATGGCGCGAAAAACAGCCAGGTTACCGCCGCCCAGTGTCTTGGACGCCGCCATCATATCGGTGTAGTCGGCACCGCCTCGCAGCACCGCATTAAGCGCAGCCACCGCCAAGGTGGTTTCAAACGGCTGCCAACTATCCAGCCAGCCAATCAACTCGCTGGCCGGACGACCGCAGAGTTCACCAGACCAGCTCAGGGTGCGGCTGTATGACTGAGGCGTCATGCACAGGCCTGTCTGCCCCTTGACCTGAACCAGGGTCCAGACCTGGCCGATACAGACTCTTTCAACCGGTGCGTAAAAACCCGGGCAGGCCTCGGCCTCCCGGGTTAACGAGCTATAGATGGATTGCAGCAACTCTCACTCCTTTGATCTGTCGTCTAACAGCCTTCAAGCTCGGCGAGCAAACCCACCTCGGCTTTCAGCTTCGCTGCATCCCTGCCCCAGACGCTGATCTGCTCCGCCCAACGCCCGGCGTGACCGGGATGGGGACAGAGCAGGTCACACTCCAGCAGCAGCGAGCCATCGGCATTGATCACCAGTGTGGCACGCCGCTGGGAGCCCGCCAACGCCCAGCGGCCGTTCAACGTAGGCTCCCCGGTGTAGGGATCATTGCGCTTTTCGAAGCTGTACTCTCCGGTAGCCGGAACCATGGCGATATCGAATCCGCCTTTCTCCAGTTGCTCCCGGGCAGCGATACACGCCGCATCGAGCAATGCCTGATGGCGCTCAACCAGTGCCGCCGTATCCATAACTCAGATCCTCAGAGGCTGAACCTTACCACTCGGCTTCAGGCGCAAGCAGTTCGCTGACCGGGGTACCGCCGAGCAGATGTTCGTCGATTATCCGATTCACATCCTCTGCTTTCACCGTCTTGTAGAGATGACCACCCGGATACACCAGCACATTGGCGCCCAGATGACAGGGACCGAGGCAACCGGTCGGCGTCACCGCAAACTGCTGGAACAGGCCGCGCTTGGCGATCTCCTCGGAAAAGGTCTGAGCGACGACGGACGCCCCGACGGCGCCGCAGCTACCGCGCGGATGCCCTTCCGGGCGCTGCTGACCGCATACGAATACATGAGCCTGAGGTCTTGGCATGATCCTGCTCCTCGTTCGTTAAGTTAGGCCGCAGCCGGTTCGTGGCTATGACACTGTTTCGGACAGACACGGAAGCAGGATTCGCAACCGATGCAGTCCTCCACATTGGCGATCGCCATCACCTTCATTTCATCGTCGTCATCGTAATCGTCGTAGTCATCATCGTCACCGGCCAGGGCCTCGCCACGATCCACCAGTTCGAATACGTCACGCGGACAGACCTTGTAGCATCGGCCACACCCGATGCAGGTCTGCTGGTTCAGGTCGGTGATAAAACTGGGCACCCACTCGGCACCGCCACGGGTGCGCCCTTTAATAAGCTCTGCAGACATTTCACGGTTCTCCAAGATTCAGCTCTGAACGGAATCCAGCTTCTCCTGAGCGGATTTCCAGGCCAGACAGGCATCGACGGTTTTCTGCGCCAGATCAGGCAAGGTTGCATAGTCGGTCCAGAGACTGTCCTCGACCAGGTCATGGACCGCAGAGGCACACTCGGTAGCGATTCGCTTGGCCTTGCGCGCTTCCTTCTGCAGTTTTTTCAGTTCGTCGTCGGTCATCTCTCCCCCTCCTGTCCTGCTAGATTAATCTTCCGCGGCAGCGCGGAACTTCTCGATGGTAGCGAGCGCACGGGCTACTATTTTTTCACCTTCGTCATCGAGTTTTTCTACGGAATCGAAGCCGAAGCGATGTACATCGCGCAGCGCCTTGTCGACCACAACCAGCTTGCCGACCATGATCAACGCCCGGCCAAAGCCTTCGTGGGTCAGGTTGATCATCGGTACGGCCATCATTCCGCACTCCTGTTCAACGCGTACCGCGATAGCGTTGTAGTAGGCCTTGACCCGCGAGATCACCACCTCATCGGGATCGCCCACCACCGGAATCTCGCGACGGCGCGCCTTGGTCAGGATCATCGGATCCAGTACCTTGTCATCGCCCCAGGTGTCGTATGTGCCGTAGCTGTCCATGGCGCGCAGCTGCACAACCATCTGTTTGACGAACGGGTTTTGCAGCGCGGCGCTGCCGGCTTCTACACAGACTTCGCTCATTGTTACTCTCCAGTGTTATCGAAACGTCTGCCGGGCTATTCGTCCCAGCCTTCCGCCTCCATCGAATCGAACGCAGTAGGCCCCAGCTTCTGGCGTTGGATCGCCTTGGCCAGCCAGCTGGACGGACCCGCCCGCAACTCCTCCTGCAAGGCGGTCAGAAGCTCGTCGATGGAGGCTTCGTCGGTGACCCGCACCGGTTGAATACCTTGCGCCAGCAACTGACGCACCGCCGAGGCGCCACAGGCGCGGCAATAGATCGCGGCGCACCCGGACAACTGCTCTATCTTTACCGGCAGGCGGTCCTCGTTATCCTCTTCGCTGATGTCGGAGAACTCACACACCGACAACAGGCGACTCGCATCCACGCCTACGGAATAGATCGCGAACGCCCGTGCCGAGCCGAAATGCTGATTCACATATTCCCGGTCCGTGGTAGCGAAGGCGACGCGCAGTATTTCTATGTCCTCCGCACTACCGACGACCTCAAGCCGTCGCGTCAGCGGTGTCATATCAGCCTCCCGAAGCCACCTTCAGCGCTGGCTCGTGGTCCTGTTTCTGGGCATAGATCGAGTGATAGGGCTCGATCTCCTCGTGCTGCGACAGTTTCAGGTTCGAGATATCGAACAGCGTCTGCTGGATACCGCGGTACCCGCACCAGACCCGCTGAAAGCCGCCCACGTAGTCATATTGAGGGAAGCCGGCACGCAGCAGCGGTTTGTGCAGACGGGCGGAGGTTTCCGCCAGGTGACTGTTACCGATCAACAGCTCGGCACGGGCTTCGCGGGCATCGTTTTCCAGATCTTCCAGATCGCCGATCTGCACCTCCTCCATGGCCAGCTCCGCAAGCGCAGGCCCCTTGGCCGGTGCTACGGCGGTGACCACCTCGCCGCCCATGCTGACCACCAGGTCGTGTAGCGCCAGCAGCAGATCTGGGTCCGCAGCGATCGCAACTCGCAGCTGACCGAGCATAAAGTGAGTATCGAGCATGGCATCCTGCAGTTGGCTGCGGTGGCGGCGCCAGCGCGAGGGCACCTCGTTGCCGGACAGCTCAGCCAGGGTCATCATCCAGCGATCCACCTGTTTCAGGCTGTGCAGATGAGGAAATGCGTGATTTTCCACGCCGGTGCGCTGCTGCAGCAGCTCGGCTGCCGCCTGCATGGAGGTACCGATGGTCAACGTCGCCCGGCTTTCGCAGGCGGTGGCCAGCTCATCCAGGGTGAGGCCACCGGTAGTCAGCGGATTGAACTCCTCGGTGGGCAGATGGCCGTCCAGCGAGGTTGAAAGATCTGGCAGCAGCAGTGGACGCAGCCCGAAGCTCTCGATGCTGTCGCAGATAAACTCCAGGTCGCCCGGTGTCAGATGAGCACCGCAGATCACGTTCACTTGCTTGTGACGCAGCCCCGCCCGGGAAGACTCGGGGATCAGCGCCTCGAAGATCGCCTTCATCGCCAGGGCGTAGCCGGTTTCGAAACAGCCACTGAAGTCGGGCGTATTCGCCGCGACCACAGCGACCTTGTCGAACTCAGGGTACTTGCGCCGGAACTGGCCTATCGCCCCTGTCATGTCACAGCCCTGGGTTTCCGCCAGGCCTGTACTGCATAGGCCGATTAGCGCCGGCTTTTGCTTGTCGCTGATCGCACGCAGCGCCTCAACGATATTGTCGTCCGCCCCCATGATCGAGCTGACCTGATCCATCGCAGTGGTCTGCAAAGGGATCGGCTCACGAAAATGGCGCACGAAAAACACCTTGGCGAAAGCGGTACAGCCCTGGCTGCCATGCATCAGCGGCATGCTGCGGTTAAAACCGAGATACGCGAGGGCAGCACCCATGGTCTGACTGGCCTTGAGTGGCGCTACCGCCAGTGGCTTTTTGCGCTTATGAATCTTAGCCATGCTTCACCTCCGCCAGCTGCAGCGGCTCAATGCTGTCGGAGCGCTCGCCCCAGGGAGCCGGCTCACGTACCGCCTGCCAGATCGGGCTTTCCATGGTCAGCGCCAGCTGACGCACCAGCTCCAGCATCCCTTGGTAACCGGCGTAGCCGAACTCACGCTCCTGGTTGATATCGAGGAAGGGAATGCGCGCTTTCAATGCGGTGTAGAGGTTACGACCACCCGCAATCAGGATATCGGCCTTGTAGTCGTGGACGATCTGGATCAGCTCCTTGGCGCCGCCCTCCTCGATCATCTTGGTGTCGTCACCCATGAGTTCGCGGATACGCGCCTTGTCCTCTTCGGTGGACTTCTTGGTGCCGGTGGCGACCACTTTCATACCCAGATCCTGCAGCGCCGAGATCACCGACCAGGACTTCACACCGCCGGTATAAAGCAGTACACGTTTACCCTCGAGACGCTCACGCCAGGGCTCCAGCGCGGCGCGGATGCGCTTTTCTTCCCTCTCGATCAGTGCTTCGGTGCGCTCGGTCAGATCTGGATCGTTGATCGCTTTGGCAAAGTCGCGCAACGCCTGGGAGGTATCGGTGATGCCGTAGAAGCTACCCTCAAACCAGGGTACGCCGTACTTGTCTTCCATCTTGCGAGCCACGTTCAGCATCGCCTTGGAACAGACCATCATGGTCACTTCCGCCCGGTGCATGGTCTGCACCTCGCGGAAGCGGGCATCGCCAGACAGGGTGCAGAGCACGCGGATGCCCAGTTCATCGAGCAGCGGCAGCACATGCCAGAACTCACCGGCGATGTTGTACTCACCGACCAGATTCACGTCATGCACCTTGATACCTTCGCGGCGGCCCGCCTCGGGGACCGGGTCCGGTTCACGGGTGCCGATCACATGCTTGAACATCGCCTCACCGGCGATACGGTTACCCAGGTTCTTGGTGCCATAGAAACCGGCGCCATCCACGGGTACCACCGGCGTACCCCAGCGCTCGGTGGCAGCCTTGCAGACCGCATCCACATCGTCACCAATCAGCGCAGGGACACAGGTGTTGTAAACAAATATGGCCGAGGGGTTATAACCGTCGATCGCCTGCTTGATCGAATGAAACAGACGCTTCTCGCCCCGTCCCATGATCACGTCCTGCTCGGTCAGGTCCGTGGTCATACCGATACGATAGAGTGTCGGACCACTGGAGCGGGTGCCGCGGTTATCCCAGGAGCTGCCGGCACAGGCGATGGGGCCGTGAACGATATGCGCCACATCGGCGATCGGCAGCAGCGCGATCTGCGCACCATCGAAAGCACAACCACCGGCAGACGCACCAGGCTTGGGTTTAGCGCAACCGGACTTCTCTTTCTTGTTATGCTCGCAGGCTGGTTCGTCCAGCAGCTCGGCAATATCCTTGGCTTTCATGGCACCCTCCGGTTACACGGTGTTGATGGCTTTCAGACACAGCAAAAGCATCTGTCAGTCATGGTCATCAAACCTGTTGCAACCGATATGCCACGGATAAGCCATTGATTTGATAGTGTCTTGTAGGCCTTCGATGTTACAAAGCCGACAAAGCAGCAGCACAATCTCCGCTTACTGACATCCCGCTGTCATCCTCGTGTCTCCCGGCTCAGGCAGTTCGACGCATCCCCCCTCCTCTGCCAGCGCCAGCCAGAGCTGACGCCCGTCACGCCAGGTGCTGAATTTCTTTTATTGGTCAGACGGGCACCGTACACTCCGATGTATCCCCTCACCCATAAAAAGGATTTGCCGATGGAAATCGTTGAGTTTCTGCTGAACAACCTGTTTACGGTACCGGTGGCGCTGCTGGTCTTTGCCCTGATACTGCTTAAGTCATCGATCATTTTCGTGCCACAAAACCGGGCTTTCATGATCGAGCGTTTCGGCAAATACCGGGCGACCAAAGAGGCAGGCCTTAACTTCCTGCTGCCCTTTATAGATCGTGTTGCGGCGGACCGTTCGTTGAAAGAGCAGGCTGTCGACGTACCCCAGCAGGGAGCCATCACCAAGGACAACATCTCGCTGCACGTTGACGGCGTGCTCTACTTCCGCGTGCTCGACCCCTACAAGGCCACCTATGGCGTGGACGACTACGTGTTTGCGGTGACCCAGCTATCCCAGACCACCATGCGTTCCGAGCTCGGCAAGATGGAGCTGGATAAAACCTTCGAAGAGCGCGATGCGCTGAATACCAATATCGTCACCTCGATCAACGAGGCTGCGGGCCCTTGGGGTATCCAGGTACTGCGTTATGAGATCAAGGACATCATTCCGCCCCAGTCCGTTATGGAAGCGATGGAGGCGCAGATGAAGGCGGAGCGAGTGAAGCGTGCTCAGATTCTCGAGTCCGAAGGCGACCGCCAGGCAGCGATCAACCGTGCCGAAGGTCAGAAACAGGCGATCGTTCTCGCAGCCGAAGCCGACAAGGCCGAGAAAGTCCTGCATGCAGAAGGTGAAGCGAAAGCGATCATAGCCGTGGCCGATGCTCAGGCGCAGGCCCTGAAAACCGTGGGTGAACAGGCCAACACGGAAGAGGGTCAGAAGGCGATCCAGCTGGATCTGGCCACCAAGGCGATCGAAGCCAAACATGCGATCGCCAAGGAATCCTCCATGGTCATTCTGCCGGATAATGCCACCGATGCCAGCTCGCTGGTGGCCCAGGCGACATCCATCATCAATCAGATCAACAAGAGTTCCTGATGGAGTTTTTAGCCTCTTACCTGATTGAAGCCCTGGCGGTACTGGGTATCGCGCTGCTGGCGATAGAGGTCTGGGTGCTCGGTGTCAGCACCCTGGTACTGCTGTTCGCCGGGATCGCTCTGCTGCTCACCTCGCTGTCGATGTATGTCGGCTGGATTCCCGATACCTGGCAGTGGGCCCTGATTGCGACCACCGGTTTTACGGTGGTGACCGGCCTGATTCTCTGGCCGATTTTCAAACGCATTCAGCGCACATCTGCCTCGGACCACAAAGCGGTTAAAAGCGACCTGATCGGACACAGCTTTTATCTGCCGGAGGATACTTCGCTGCAACAACCGACGACTTACCGTTTCTCCGGGGTCAACTGGAAACTGATCAGTCAGGAAACGCTGACCAAGGGGACGCTGGTTGAGGTAGTGGATCTGCAGGTTGGCGAGCTGTTTATCCGGGCGAAACAGCAGGATTGATTGAACAGACACTTCTCCCCCTTCAGGTTTGAAGTTTTTAAAGAACTAACAGCAAAGAGCCCGCAGGCAAGCGGGCTCTTTCAGGTTTTGGGGCCAAGCCTGGAGCTGACCAGGTCTCTGACCTCAGGGTCAGGGTCATCACGTAGATCTTCCAGTGCCTCCAGCGGCGCATCCAGGGCCGCTGCCAACCTGACGGTCCAGTCATCATCTTTGAGCATCGGCACCACCGCATCGCCTTCAAGCCTGTCGGCAACGATTCGGCGAATCTCCGCTTCGGGGTCGTGCATCATCAACCCCAGACTGACCTCGGGCAGACGTCTCGCCACCAGTTTTCGCACCTGCCGGTCCGGGTCACGGATCATACGGAATAAACGTCCCTGGGGCAGGCGCTGGGTGACATAGGCACGCACCAGATAATCTGGATCTTCGGCCAGCTTTTCCAGGTGCTCTACCGGAATGCGGTCAGCGACGGTGATGCGTACTTCGCGGTCGTCGTCATCAACCAGGGCCAGCAGTTTTTCACGCGGCAGGCGGTATGCCACGGCGCGGCGCACCGCTTCATCCGGATCCAGAATCAGCTTGTCGAGCGCATCCAGCGGTGCGTAGCGAACGGCGATGGCGCGACGCTCCCAGAAGGAGTCCTGCAGGTAGTAGATCGCAAGATGCGGATTTACCCGCAGGAAACGGTCGATCTGGCGACCGCTGTGGGCGGCGATACAGACATCGCCGGGCACACAGCGGCCGGTCAGCAGCAGCTCGGCCTTGAAGCGACAAAAACGGCAATCCGCAACGGGGGTCAGATCGCCGTCCTGCTCAGTCGTCATCCGCAATCACCTCCGCCAGCACCACGCCTGACGCGTTCTCCGCATCGTTGGAGAGCTTTGAACAGTGGTCACTGGAGTTCACCAGATAGAGATTGAAGCTGTCGTACTCTTTCCAGGGCTTGGCGGTGGCGCCGATATCGTCTTCAAAGCACCAGGTGAAATGGTAATCGGGGTATTTGATCCGCAGATCGGCGATCAGCGTCTCACACAACACCTGGGATGTTGCGAACTCGGCGATTTCATTGAGAGTCGTTTCGGTGATCATGCGAACTCCTCCTCATCCTGGCGGAAACGGATACGCTCTTCGGCATCGACACCCATCACTTTCGCCAGCCAGGGCGGCGGATTGGTGCCGATAACAGCTTTGAGCTCTTCCATAAGTTCCGATGCCTCACCACCATTAGGCAGCTTCACCGGATGCAAACCGGCGCGCACTACTTTCGCCGCGGCGGGTCCGCCAATCGACACGGTGTAGAGCAACTGACAGTCTTCGATCAGACCGGCGCGATAGATGTTCTTATCCTCTTCATCCGGGGTCTGTCCGGCGCTGCGGATATCTATCAGTCGCACCTCTGAATCCGACACCTGATAGACCAGAAAGCGCGCACAGGAGCCGAAATGACCGTCGATGCGGGTGTCGTGGTTGGAGGCGCAGGCGATACGGATAGAACCCGGCATATCGCCCTCGGCGTAGGCCTGGGTTTGCGGCAGTGACTCTTCACTGGCCTCCATGTTAACGCCGATACCCTTGAGCAGGTTCAGCGCCGCCTTGAGGTGTTCATTATCGATCTCGGCCAGCTCTTCATTGGCCGCGGCCTTGAGCTTGGCGACTTTGAGCCGCCCCAGCTTGGTCGGTGTGATCGGCAGACCCAGCGCTGAGACCAGCACGGTCATCAGGCGTTTCGGGTCTGTATCGGGAAGCGCCCGGGCGGCAAGCCCGATACGCAGAGCAACTTCGGGGGAAAGTTTATCTGCCATGGCACTGTCCTCGGTTAACCGCGCTTGGCGCGCAGGGTAATCGGCAGCTTGGGGGGCGCATCCAGCGGATCGATGTAGTAGCGGGTACCGTCGGTCAGCTCGATGGTGCCGCCCCAGCTGTCATCTGAAGTGAATTCGATGGAAGAGATCTCATCTTCCTGGTCCTTCTTGGCAACGTACAAGGTCATTTTGCCTTCGTTCTGGCGGATCATTACGTTTGGCATGGCCTGTTCCTCTAGTAGGTGGAGAGCCTCTAGGTGGAGAAACTCTGGACGGAGAAAGAACCGGGGCTTACCAGCCCCGGTTCGATTCCGATCAACTCGACAGCTTCGATTAACGAACCAGGTCGTAGTTGAAGTCGGTGGTCTGCATGCCGCGCGTTTCGTCGTCGAGACGATCCAAGACAGCGTTGACGATGGTGGTCAGCATCTGCATGGCGCCTTCGTAGCCGAGGGTAGTCTGGCGATGCAGGTGGTGACGGTCGAAGATCGGGAATCCAAGACGGATAAGCGGTACTTCGAACTCTTTACCCTTGTACAGGGTGTCACGGGAGATCTCTTTACCGTATGAGTTACCGATCAGGAAGTCCGGCTTCTTGGTAAAGCACAGGGAACGCATGTGCCACAGGTCTTTACCGATATGAACTTCGCTGTCAGCACCGTACGGAGAAGAAGCCAGGATCGCTTCCATCTCTTTCTTCCAGCGCTTGTTGGCGTGGTGGCAGAGAACGTGGATCGGCTCACCACCCAGCTCCATCAGGAACTTGGTCAGGCCCATGACGAAGTCAGCATCACCGTAGAGGGCGAATTTCTTGCCGTGCAGCCAGGTGTGGGAGTCGGTCATCATATCGACCAGACGGCCACGCTCAAGCTCCAGTGCAGCACCCACCGGCTTGCCGGTGATTTCGGAGACTTTCATCAGGAACTCGTCGGTGTACTCCAGACCCATCGGGATCTTCAGCTTCGGCACTTCGTGTTTCCAGGTGTTCTTGACGAACTTCTCGGTTTTCACGAGCTGCCAGGGCTGCAGCATGATGGTGTTCAGAGCATTCGGCGCGTCCTTGATTTCGTCCATGGTAGTGCCGCCTTCATACATGCGGAACTGGCCATCAGCCGGAGTATCAAGCACTTCTGAAGGATCAGACAGCAGGGTCGCATCGACACCCATGTCAGCCATCATGCGCTTCATGACGCGGAAGTTACCCAGGTAGGTTTCGAAGCCCGGCACCAGGTTCAGCTTGCCGCTCTTACCCACTTCCTTGTCTTCCATGAAGTTCAGGGTGAAGTAACGGGCGATACCTTCGAACATGTTGTCCCAGCCAGTGGTGTGGCTGCCGACGAAGCTCGGGGTATGCGCGAACGGAACCGGGTAGTCCTGATCGATGTGGCCTTCTTTCTTGGCGTTGCCGATGAAGGCGTTCAGGTCGTCACCGATAACCTCGGCCATACAGGTGGTGGAAACAGCGATCATTGCCGGCTTGTACAGCGCCTTGGCGTTTTCCAGGCCGTCGAACATGTTCTTCTGACCACCGAATACTGCCGCATCTTCGGTCATGGAGTCGGATACACAGGATACCGGCTCTTTAAAATGACGGTTGAAGTAGGTACGGAAGTAAGCGACACAACCCTGGGAACCGTGTACGTATGGCAGAGTCTTTTCAAAACCCAATGCGCAGAGTACAGAACCGAGCGGCTGACAGGCCTTCGCCGGGTTCACGGTCAGCGCTTCGCGCTGGAAATTCAGTTCCTGATATTCTTCAGTGGTCGTCCACTGGAACACTTCGTCGATCTTGGCCTGCGGATGTTTCTCTTCGAAATCATCGCGCTTTTTAGCCAGCATATCCTGGTATTCGTCTTCGAGGAAAAGCGGATAGCTCGGCTTGATATTGTCAACTGACTGACTCATTTCAATCTCTCCTCCCGCGCCACTAATCTGTGAACTGACGGGTCAAAGTGGGTAGTTGGGGTTCACGGCCAGAGGCCGCGAACCTTTCAGCCAATTCAGGCGCTGGCAGCAACGGCAGAATCTTCAGCCGCATCTGCTTTCCAGGGAGCCTGAAGCTTTTTCCAGCAGGGGTTGTTCAGGGTCATGTCCATATCACGGGCGAAGATCGCGAAACCGTCGTAACCGTGGTAAGGGCCTGAGTAGTCCCAGCTGTGCATCTGACGGAAAGGGATACCCATCTTCTGAAAGATGAATTTCTCTTTGATACCAGAGCCGATCAGGTCGGGCTTAACTTTCTTAACGAACTCTTCGAACTCGTAGCCGGTCACATCATCGTAAAGCAGGGTAGCGTTACCCATTTCCTTGATGGTGCGATCGTAGTCGTCGTTGTGCGCGAACTCGTAGCCGGTACCAACCACTTCCATACCCAGATCTTCATAGGCACCGATCACGTGACGCGGGCGCAGACCGCCGACGTACAGCATGACGCGCTTGCCTTCGAGACGCGGGCGGAACTTGTCGATAACAGCCTGGTACTCGAGCTTGTACTTGGCGATAACCTCTTCCGCTTTCTTCTGGATAGACTCGTCGAAGTGGGAAGCGATTTTGCGCAGGGACTCGTCGGTTTTGGTCGGACCGAAGAAGTTGTATTCAACCCAGGGAATACCGTACTTCTCTTCCATGTGACGAGAGATGTAGTTCATGGAGCGATAGCAGTGAACCAGGTTCAGCTTGACCTTCGGAGTCAGCTCCATCTCGGCGATGGTGCCGTCACCGGACCACTGAGCCACAACGCGCAGACCCATCTCTTCCAGCAGGATGCGGGAAGACCAGGCGTCACCACCGATGTTGTAGTCACCGATGATCGCTACGTCGTACGGAGTGGTTTCAAAGCTGTTGTCGTCGTCACGCTTGTCCAGAGCCCAGTCACGAACAGCGTCGTTCGCGATGTGGTGACCCAGGGACTGAGACACGCCACGGAAGCCTTCACAGCGAACCGGAACAACGGTCTTGCCGGTGTCTCTGGTCGCTTTTTTGGCAACGGCTTCGATGTCGTCACCGATCAGACCGATCGGGCACTCGGACTGGATGGAAACACCTTTGTTCAGCGGGAACAGGGTTTCGACTTCTTCCAGCAGTTTGGCCAGCTTCTTATCGCCGCCGAATACAATGTCCTTCTCCTGGAAATCAGAGGTGAAGTTCATGGTAACGAAGGCGTTGATGCCGGTGGTGCCGATGTAGTAGTTACGACGGCCGTTACGGGAGTACTGACCGCAGCCAACCGGACCGTGAGAGATGTGAATCATGTCCTTGATAGGACCCCAGACCACACCCTTGGAACCCGCGTATGCGCAACCACGAATGGTCATCACACCCGGCAGGGATTTCTTGTTAGAAGTGATGCACTTCTTGGACTGTTCTACAGACTGATCGTTGGTAGCCAGGTGCTTGGCGCGATCTTTCTTGGCTTTTGCAGGATAGACTTCGAGCACTTCATTGATGAGCGCATCGGTCTCTTCACGTGACATGACAGACATGACCTGTCTCCTTTACATGTTGGGTTGCGAACAGAGGCTAATCTGCCCCATGCTCGTCCTCGGAGCGGGCAGCCCCCGGAAATACCGGGAGGCCCCCCGTCCTGCCGACAACTTGCAATACCAGACCGAATTACTCTTCAGCCGCAGTCTTACCGATGATGCTGGCGTCTTCCTCGTCCATGATGCCGAATTCCATCAGCAGAGCTTCGAGCTCATCCATGGTTACAGGAGTCGGGATAACCAGCAGCTTGTTGTCTACGACTTTCTGTGCCAGCGTGCGGTACTCATCAGCCTGCGCAGCAGCCGGATCGTATTCGATAACGGTCATACGACGGATTTCAGCGCGCTGTACGACGTTGTCACGCGGAACGAAGTGGATCATCTGGGTGCCCAGCTTTTCAGCCAGAGCCATGATCAGTTCATCTTCGCGGTCAGTCTGACGGCTGTTGCAGATCAGGCCAGCCAGGCGCACGCCACCGGAGTTAGCGTATTTCACGATACCCTTGGAGATGTTGTTGGCAGCGTACATAGCCATCATCTCGCCAGAGCATACGATGTAGATTTCCTGAGCTTTGTTTTCGCGGATCGGCATAGCGAAGCCACCGCACACAACGTCACCCAGTACGTCGTAGAAAACGAAGTCGAGATCGTCTTCGTAGGCGCCTTCCTCTTCGAGGAAGTTGATAGCGGTGATTACACCGCGGCCGGCGCAACCAACACCCGGCTCAGGACCACCGGACTCGACGCACTTAATGTCGCCGTAACCGGTTTTCAGTACATCTTCAAGTTCCAGATCTTCCACGGTGCCGGCTTCAGCAGCCATTTCCATGATGGTGTTCTGGGCTTTGGAGTGCAGGATCAGACGGGTAGAGTCAGCTTTCGGGTCGCAACCCACGATCATGACTTTTTTACCCATTTCAGCCAGGGCAGCTACCAGGTTCTGAGTAGTGGTAGACTTACCGATGCCGCCTTTTCCGTAGATTGCACATTGACGCATTGCCATAGTGTTGCTCCTCGTTTCGGACATTGCTTCCGAGCCCAGACTCACAGCCATTTACTGAGTCGCCTCGGCCTTCGTAACTTCCCGCTAGTCGTTGCGAAAGCTGTACCAAAACGGGCACAAGGCAGTATCCGCCTGTTTTTCAAAGGGTTTATATCTACAATCACTGAATTGGCCGTAGCGATGTCACGACAAAGAGGGGGTTGTCTGTCGTAACAACAACAAAAAACCCTTAGCTTTGTCAGGGCTTATACCTCTGTCGAAAATGCGACAATCAGCCACATCTTTACCAACGCACCTCCCCCTTCCCGCCTTTCAGTTCTTTAAGATCAAACACTTATCCGTGGCGTAACTATTGCAGTTCGTGCATATGGCCCGATGAACCTAGTGACGGGTCTCCATTGTCCGAACCCAACATGAAAGGCCCTGCCATGTATAAAGAGCTAATTGAAGGAATACAGAGCGGTAAGATCGTCCCCTATCTCGGCGCCGGCGCCCTTAAGGATGTCACCAGCAAAGTGGACGGCAGCCCTATCCCTGCCGACAGCGACAGCCTTATTCTGGCGATGAACAACGGTCAACCGATGGCGCCGCGGCTGATGTATGAATTCCCGCGCGCGGCCATGAGCATGGAGAACAAGAAAGGTCGCAGCTTCGTCACCCGTTTCCTTAACGAGACCTACGGCGAAAAAGAGTGGAGCCGGGGCCAGCTGCACGACTGGTTGGCAGACCTGAAGCCCAACTACGTGATCGATGTAAACCGCGATACCCAGCTGCTCGACAGTTACGCGGATACCGAACATACCCTGATCATGGGGGTAGCACGGATCATGGCCAGCGACTTCCGTTTCAAGATTTTCCATTACGACGGCAGCAGCTATAAGGAGATTGAACAGAGCGCGGTCAACGCCAGCCTGCCGATCCTGTTCAAACCACTGGGCGCCCCCAAGCCGGAATCCAACTACATCGCCGCCGATGCCGACTTTGTCGACTACATCACCGAACTGATGGGTGGGTTCGCTATTCCTTCCTTCCTGAAGGAGTATCGCCAGCAGAAGCAGTACCTGTTCCTGGGGATGCGCTTCACCCGCGATACCGAGCGTATGGTCATGAGCGATATCATCTACTCCGCCGACCAGCCTGCCGGTTGGGCGTTTATCCCGGAGCCCAACGATAAGGAACGCCGCTTCTGCCGGCTGAAGAAGATCGAGATTATCGAAGAGGACTGGACCGCCCTGCTGAATGCTGAGGCTGTTCGCGCCTCCGCCTGACCCTGTCCCGCTCCGTCCCCCACGGCCGGAGCGGGCCGCTTTCACAGCAGCGCCAGCGCAGAACCCCGCATGCAGATTGCGACCAGCATCGAATCCAGACGGTCGCTGACCGCCCCGACCAAGTAAAAATCCACCTGCATAGCAGGTGGCTTTGCAGGGAGCCTGGGTAAACCTGCCGACGGATGCCTGGACCACCCGTATCTAATTCCTTTTCGAGGCCGGTTTCGGCTGCTGCCGAGCAAAGAGACTTGTGCGGACAAGTCCCTTTGCAATCCCAAACCGCCCCTAAGGCTTGGTCGGCTGCGCCGACTTCCCTGCGCTTCTCGTCTGAAAGAGCGGGAAAGGAAACTCACCGCTTCGCGGCTCAAACAGCCTTTCCCTTGTTTCTCTTTCAGCCTGCGATGCTCGGCTGCACCAAAGGGGATGGATTGCTGCGCTCAGATAGCCACGAGCCATCGAGCCCCGTTATCGATACGGTGCGAGAAAGGCATAGCCTCGACTAAACGATCACTGCCTCCATAAGAGATGGTTTAAGAGCAA
This sequence comes from Marinobacterium lutimaris, assembly GCF_900108065.1. Taxonomy (GTDB): domain Bacteria; phylum Pseudomonadota; class Gammaproteobacteria; order Pseudomonadales; family Balneatricaceae; genus Marinobacterium_D; species Marinobacterium_D lutimaris. The sequence continues at coordinate 1,950,472 of NZ_FNVQ01000001.1, forward strand.
CAATAAAAGTCTCTAAAAAAAGACCCTTTTCACAAAAACCACTTAGACCTAAGTAGCAAAAAGCCACGTAATAGCGTATTTTTTGCTCTAGATCATGGATCTGATTGCACCTTTGCTGGACGCACTTCTTACTTTTTGAATAAGTGGTTTATTGGTTCCGCGGGAGCGCTATGTCACTGCAACGCAAGTTCATCCTTTCCCTTTCCGTCGCGGTTATTGTCTTTGGCCTGATCAGTGTGATCCTCGCCGTCGGCAAAAAGTCAGGCGAGATTCAAACCCAGGTCGACAGCGAAACCAACCAGCTGAGCAACGAAACGATCCGCCTGCTGGATGTCACCAACAGCATCATGTCCGAGCGCGTGCAGAGCAGCATGAAACTGCTGATGCAGCGCGGTAAGGCGAAAGGTGAAGCCAGCCAGGGAAGCCGCACCAGCGTGGGCGGAACCAGCGTGCCCAACCTTCTGCTGGGCGGCGAGCCTCAGGCCAACAACTTCACCCTGGTTGATCAGCTGACCGATGTCATGGGCGGCACCGCCACCCTGTTCAGCCGCGACGGCGATAACTTTGTCCGGGTATCGACCAACGTCGTTAAGGACGGTAAGCGCGCTATAGGCACACTGCTCGCCCCCGAGGGTAAAGCGATGGCGGCAATCCGACAGAACCGCGCCTACTATGGCGAGGTGGATATACTCGGCCAGCCCTATCTCACCGGCTACGCTCCCATCGAAGGCGCCAACGGCACCATCGGTATCTGGTACGTGGGCTACTCCGCCGACCTTCAGGCGCTGGAGACATCCGTTGCCGGAGCCCGCATCCTGGACAAGGGCTTTGTCGCCCTGCGCGATGGCAAGGGCCAGATTCGAGTCACTTCCGATCATATGAGCGCTGAGCAGGTGAACAACATTGTCGCCAACCCGGGCTCGGACTGGACGGTCAAGGTCGTGCCCTACGCCCCCTGGGGCTATGACGTGATTCTTGGTTACTCCAACACCGAAGTCAGTGGACTGATCCGCAGTGAAGCGCTGATGCAGATCGGCTTTGTGCTCGGCGGCGGGCTGTTGCTGATCCTGATTCTGTCGCTGCTGGTTCACCGCATGGTTGGCCGCCCGATGGATAACTACATCAAGGCGATCGATAACCTGGCCGATGGCGAGGGCGACCTGACCATGCGCTTCAACGAGTCCGGCAACGATGAATTCGGGCATATGGCCAAGGGCTTCAACAAACTGCTGCAGCGCATTCAACAGACCATTGGCGACTCACGCCAGGCTGCCACCGAACTCACTCACGCTGCGCAAAACCTCTCCCGCATCGCCAGCCAGTCCAGCGAGGCCGTGACCGCCCTGAGCCGCGAAACGGAGCAGGTTGCCGCTGCGACCCACGAGATGAGCCAGTCCGCCGAGGCGGTTACCGAGGGCGCAGCGGTCGCCGAGCAACACGCCCGCGCAGCCAATACCGAGGTCAGTCACGCCGGCGACAGCCTGCTGCAGACCATCGCCAATATTGAGAAACAGGCCAACGAGATTCAGGCATCCAGCGATGCGGTCAATGAACTGGCCAGCGCATCCCACGATATCAGCGGCGTGCTGGCGGTGATTCGAGGTGTAGCCGAACAGACCAACCTGCTGGCCCTTAATGCGGCCATCGAAGCAGCACGAGCCGGTGAGCAGGGCCGAGGCTTTGCGGTGGTCGCCGATGAAGTGCGCTCACTCGCCTCCCGGACCCAGGCCTCCACCGAGGAGATCCGCGAAATGGTTGAACGTCTGCAGAACGGCGCGGAAGCGGCTTCCTCACGCATGAGCGCCACCCAGGCCAGCGCCATCGACAACGCCAACAGCGCCCGTGCCGCCGGTGATATGCTGAACAGCGTGCTGGAAGCGGTGAATCGCATCGCCGTTGCCAACACCGAGATCGCCAGCGCCTCGGGCCAGCAGCAACAGGTGTCCGAAGAGGTCAGCCGTAACGTTGAAGGTATCCGCGAAGCCGGCGAACGCAGCGCCGAATACTCCACCCACACCTACGATGCCTGCGATGCGCTGACCAAACTGGCAGAAAAGCTGGACAGCCAGTTGGCCCATTACAAGGTCTAAACTGCTTAGTAAGCCAGCCCCCGGTAAACTGCACGCGCCGGGGGCTCGATCCGCTGGGCCTACCGGAATTTTCGGCTCTGCTGATACCATCCTCCCGGCAGGCCCTAAAACACGCAAATCCCGCCCTTCGCCTTTACACCCTGCATACACTCTGGCTAGATAAACACCAGCTACAGTGACACCTACAAACGGCTATTAACCGAGACTAAGCGCTCAGCATGAAAAAATATTCAATATATAAATATCTGATTATATTAATATTTTTGTTTAGCCGGCATATAGGGTACGCGTCGGAGCCGGAAAGCGACGCATCCTACCTGCAAAGCTTGAAAGCGATCTCCCAGATCGAAGGCAACGGCAGTAACGAGCTGCTGACCCTGCTCAGAGAATCTTCCGATCAGCTCGTCGAGCACTGGTCTGCCCCACTGGCCACAGAGATAGCGCGCGTTTTTAACCTGCTGCTAGATGCCAACCAGAATTATTTTTTGGTGGAGCTGATCGAACCCGCCGTTGAAGGCCAGCCCGATAAATTCCCTCCTGTTCTGGAAAAAGGACTGTCCGATGAAAACTACCAACTCTACAAAGAGCTACTTCAGATAGAGCGCCGCGAAGAGATCGAAGGCAACGGCTGAATTTGTAGCGACTAACCCGGGCACTCCTGATGTCAGACAAGCTGAAACACGCAAGACCGCCACAGTCTCTGGACTTTCCTATCGTTGTCGAAGAGTGCTTCTTCGAACCGGGGCAGTACATTTCCGAGGGTGACCAGCTTTATATATTTAAAGACTCAGCTGGCCGCAAGGTGATCATGCGCTCTCCGCTAACGGGAAGCGTCGCCGAGGGTCCTGTTGCTGTGGGTTCGGCTCTGCCCAAGGGGATGCCCGTCGTTGGCGTTTATACGACAGATTCAGCTGGCACAAAAGCAGATACTCGAACCGCTCAACAGGCAGCGCCAGAAAAGCCCGCGACCGAAAGCCCTGTTGCCGACAATGGACCAACATCGGGAGCGGGCAGTTCAGACGGGGTTTCACAAGCTGTCGAGAAAGCGCGGGAAAACGCCCCATCCGGATTCATGCAAAAATTCTGGAGCAGCGATAAGCCCGGGGTCTCCTGGGGTGGAGTGGGACCGATTTTCAAACTCGTTATTTTTTACGCGCTTCTGGTGCTGATATTTAACTTGGCTCTGCGTATTACCTTTCCCGATCTGGCTCTAGAAAACAGGTTATTACCCTCGATCGGATTAATTCTCCTGGCGATCTGGCTGACGCTGCTAACGGCAAGTCGGTGGCGCCGACGCCCCTCTCCCATCGGGCTCTATACAACGCTGATTCCCCTGGTGATCGCCGGCATCTTTATATCGATCCTGCCGGACAGGGAGCTCGCCAAAGCAACCGGCTTTCGAGCGGACAGGTTATGGGCCTTTTTTCACCAGCCCGGAAACAACGACGCACCACCGGTCACGAAGTCTGCTCCCTCCTCCGAGCCTGAGCCGCCTTCGGCCTCGGCACCCTCCCGTTGCTTCGTAGAAATCGTCCAGCATTGCGAGGGCGCTTACAGCAGCACAGTCAAAAACTGGTCCATCGTTAAACGCCATGAGAGCAATCTGCCAGCGGATCTTTGTACCGAGGGCCTCCAGGCACTCGCTTACACGCCTTATAGCGGAGAGCTCTCCTACCCCAGCGATTTTCCCGCCCGTTTCAAACCGGCGGTCGAACCTATGCTCAAGAGATTCGAGCAGGGCGTAAAAACGCAGCACGCCGATTGCGCCGTCATGCCCTGGAGTTCAGCAACACTGAAGATTGTTCCCAACGAAGAGCTGGCCCAGATCCCCGGCGGGAAAAGGAAATGTACCTCCAGCCCCCAACCTACTGCCAGCGACTCGGTCAGCAGTTATGTGTGTGCCCGTTTTTAGAGGCAAAGAGCTCCAGACGACACGAGATCTGTCAGATCTCATTTCCGGTGGAATAACCCGCCCATCATCAGGAGCATTTCACACTGAATAAGACTAGGCCTGCCAAGCAAAATCTCACATTCAGTGAAATGATTTCGTACGGTTTCTTACTTAGCCTGAAACCGATAGCAGAGGCATTCTATTAGGCACGAAGAGTCATTAAGCACAGCGATAACTCTAGACGGAAGGGACGGTCTGACATTGCAGACCGTTGTTGGTCCGAAGCGAACATTCGGCTCTTAGAGCCAAATGCCAGCGATCGGCAGTCTTTAACGTCCGAGCTAGTGACTTGCCCATAACTGGCCATAACATGCTTCATCTACCCGCCTGGGAGGCTTTGCGTGTTGCGTCCATTTTATGTCTGCTTTGTCCTTTCAAACTCAATCCGCAAAATCCAAAGAAAGAAACATCCTCATGCCTCCCTCTGCCACTGGAGGAGAGCGGTGTACTACCCCAAAGCCTTCATTCTCAAACCAGCCATCACCTTTCAGTAGAGCCACATCACCGGTACTAATCTGTTCGAACCTGTCCGGTTCTGTTTCCGGGATACGTGGGCAGCCATTTTGCGGTTCTGGTAGCCAGTGGGTGCCGGCGCCGCTAAAGCAGGTGACAAGGCGAGCGGGCAGAAAATCTACGTGAAACTTCGGACACATGGCGCGTCGCAGTGTGGCCAGGCGCACACCGATCTGTTCCGGCTCGAACAGACACTGATACATCTCCACCAGTTCGCAGATGTTGTTGACCAGTGCTTCTTTACCTTCGAAAGTTGGCAATGCCCCGTTGAGTTGAATGGCAGTTTCTGCGCGCATCTCTTCACCGGTACCGATCAGACATCGCAGGCTAACCTGGCGGTTGGATTCGGCGAGTTGAGCCATGTAGTGTTCGATCTTCTTTTCCAGGTCGCGTTGCCAAACGGCGAGGTTACATTCAGGTTGGTAAATTTCACCCAGTACTTCGGCTTGGTTACCAATACGTGCAACTCGAGCGGGTTGCTGGGTTAAAACTGCGTGGTTTGTTGCATTCATCGTGATTAGTGTCTTTACCAGGTTCGTCGGAGCCAATAATGTTATGATATAACAATACATAAATATGCAGCTGTGTTGAACCCGCAAGACACTCTGTCTGTACCGCTTAACCCAAAGCCCAGGAATAACGACGACGTCAATGACACGCGCCCATTTCCAACAGATCGCCCCACCCCCAGAGCACTGAATTCCCCAAAGATGATTTTTTAAAGCAGCCTGCCTGGACCCGAGATGGACTTATCCCGGTGATCACCCAGCAGCATCCTAGCGGTGAGGTACTGATGCTGACCTGGATGAACCGGGGATCACTGAACCTGAAAACTGGGTGGGTGACTTACGGGTCCCGTTCCCGCAACCCCCTATGGATAAAAGGTGAGAGTCGTGGGCATATGCAACGTGTGATCGAGCTACGCACCGATTGCGATGGAGACACCTCACTTTGCCTGGTGGACCAGGGCATGCCCGCTCCACAAATGCATCTGTGTAATTCACCCTGGACAGAGCTCAGTTCACAAACTGTACGAAGATACTCTGGGCTTGATCGCAGCTTCCATACCTGGCGCTGATCACGTTTGCTCCCGCGTGCTCAAGCGGTAGCGTGCCATTCTCTACCTCGACGGCCTTGCCGTTGAGATACCAACTCACACCAGTGTTACGGCTAGCTACGGCAATTCTGCCGTTCTGCGTCAGGATCAGCTCGTCCGGTTCTGGATACTCGATAAGACGGTTACAGTTGGCCTTCGCAACCAAGGGCCTTTCCTGCACTGCAATCTCTGGAATCAACGGCGGCTCCAGCCCCAGTGCCAGAATCAGCTCACGCCCTATGGGACTGGCCGTTTGCGCACCGGAGATCTGCTCCCCGGAAAGATGATCGGGACTGCCCACCCATACCAGCACAAGATGGCGTTGGGTGACATGAATCGACCAGGCATCGTTGCGACCATCGGATGTTCCCGTCTTGACCACATAGGGCTGGCCGCGGTTATCGCGTTGCGAGAGCAGAGCAACAAGCTGGTCAGACGCCTGGTTACTGAGAATCCCTTCGCTGTACTGTTCGTTTGCATCTGACAGAAACGACAATCTTGGCGCGGGCTGATCGAGCATCCCCAGGTAAAGCGTCGCGAGCTGCTCGGCGGTCATGTAAAAGCCGCCCACCGCCAGCGATAAGCCGGCCCCCTGCGCCTGGGTTCGGGGGATCGACAGATACTGGCGCAGGCGCCTCTCCACGTTCTGTGGCCCCAGCCTTTCGAGAGTGTTGATCGCGGGAATATTCAGCGACTGAATCAGCGCCTCTTTGAGACGGACACGGCCATGAAAACCATCGTCAAAATTGGTCGGCGCATAACCCTCAACCTGAATCTCCGTATCCAGCATCGATGACTGCGGCTCCAGCAGCCCCCGCTGCAACGCCATACCGTAAATCATCGGTTTCAGCGTAGAACCGGGGCTGCGCAGGGCCAGCAGGAAGTTATTGGCGCCCTTGCGCTCAGCATTAGCGTAACCGGAAGACGCCAGGTAGGTTTTCACCCGGCCGGTGCGCCGCTCCACCACCATCACAGCAGCGTTATAGGCAGAGCCATGTGGCGCGATAGCACCGCGCAAGATCTCACGGGCGCGGGCCTGCCACTCGCCATCGATATGGGTGCGAACAATGCCGCCCGAAGCGCTGCCCAGACGATCGATCAGATGCGCATCGCCCGTGCTAAAGCCCTGTTTACGCAGCGGAATCAGCTCCGCCTGGTACTCCTCAAGCTGCTGCTGACTCCAGCCAAAAGAATCGGCTACATCCTGCAGCACCCGTGATGTCGCACGCTCGGCGGCCTCGCGGTGGCGATCGGGACGACGTGACTCCGGTGACTGGGGCAGCGCGACAAAAAATGCCGCCTCCCTGTAGGTCAGGTGTAAGGGTGAGCGGTTAAGCCAGGCGAAGCTTGCAGCGCGGATCCCTTCAATGTTGCCGCCATAGGGGGCGAGGTTGAAATAGGCTTCGAGTATCTGCCGCTTTGACCAGTGGTGTTCCAGCCGCAGCGCCATCAACATCTGCTCAAGCTTCGCACCCAGACTTTTGCGCCCCAGCTCCGGATACATCAGCCGTACCGTCTGCATCGTCAGCGTAGACGCGCCGGACACCACCCTGCCATGGCGCAGCATAGTGCCTGTTGCCCTGATAACCGCCAGCAGGTCGACACCGGGGTGACGCCAGAAGCGCTTATCCTCGTAGGCCACAAGCATCTCGATCAGGCGCGGATCGACCTCCTCCAGGGACACCGGTTCACGCCAGAAGCCATCGACGCTCAGACGGGTCGCCAGACGCTCGCCCTGCTGGTCCAGTACCACGTTGGCGGTACTGCCCAGCCGGGAGGTCTCCAGCGGCTGCCGGATATAGACGGCCAGCGCCACCAGCAGCAAAGCTGCCAGCAGCCCCAGTATCAGCAGCGTTTTGCGGATCATTTCGCTAGGATCTGCGCCTCGCCAACGCTGCTGCGGCCGTTCACCTCCGGCCGATACATGAACTCCGCATGGGCATCGGGCAGCTGCATGGTACCGGGATAAGCGGCACGCACCCGGTAGTGGATCAGCGCACTTCTACCCTCGCTCCAGCTCAGGTCGAAGTTGGCCACGTAGCGATCATCCATACGCTGCTCCCAGGTGGGTCGCGCCGCGCGCAGGTTGGAGAGAAGTTCCACCTTGCCGGCAGCGAGCTCTATCCGAGGCTCTATGCCTGAATCGGCTTCAAGCTCGAAGCCCGAGGGCAGCAGATCGGTCAGCATCAGGTTGCCACTGCCCAGCTCTTTATCGGCCCTCACATGGACAACCACATTGACCGACTCGCCCTGCTCCAGACTCAGACTTTGATTTCTGCTGAGGATGCTGCCGCTGTCATCAACCCAGAATTTATCCACCTTCAGACCATTGCGCAGCGCCTGTGAAGAGCTGCGCGGGCCGATGACCTCGGCGTTCAGGAACAGCGTCTCGCTGGCATCGTGTTCAAGGCTGAAGCCCTGCGAAGCCAGTTCCGCCGGAATCGCCAGATCCGCACCGATGGGCTCACCATTGACGCGGATATTCAGCGCGTCCGATCTGTCCGCCCCCTGGGTCAATGCCGCCAGATGGGCATTGTTAAGCGTGGAGCGGTAGCGCAGTTCAGAGAGCCCCTGGATAGCACGATTGCTCAGGGAGTCCGTTAACGCCGTGCGGTAGGCCGGCGGGATGGTCGCAAGCATGATGCCCGAGGTGGTGATCCAGGGCCGGGATTCAGATTCAGTGCCGGCCTCGGCGATCAGAGGATCAAACCAGCGCTGCGCCGGCGTCTGCTGCTCAGACCTGCGGACCAGAGCATCGGACGCTGCACTCAGCTCAGTGAGCAGACGCTCAGCACGTTTGTCATCCTGAATCTGCGCCGCGCTCCAGTAGGCGGCCAGCAGCAGATCCATGCGCTGCCGCGGGTCGTTTTGTTGCGCCAGCGCCGCGGGTAACTGCTCGTCGATGGCATAGCGGGTGCGACTGGTGACCTCATAGCCAGCCTTCGCCAGCACGCCGTAGGTATACAGCGCGGTCCAGGCATCCTCTACAAACTGGCGATCGAGGTAGGTCAGCGCGCGATCCAGCGCAGCTTTTGCCGCTTCCGGGTTCGATGCATAGGGCATGGCATCAAGCAGCGTTTCGGCGGCGTAGGCCTGGTAACGTTCCTCGACCCGATCATCCCTGTCCCAGTAGCCGAAGGAGCCGTTGGCTTTCTGTTTCGCCAGAATAGCGTCGATACCGCGGTTGATCTTACGCTCCAGCCGGCTATCCGCCGCGTTGAGCGACGCGATCGCAAGCAGCCCACGGGTGCCACTGGATACCTGTTCAACACAGCCGTAGGGATAGCGATCCAGAGCCGCCACCGCCTGGCGCAACGAAGCACCGGGGCGCGTGGAAAACGACCACTGGATAGCCGTGGTTTCGGGGCTGGCAAACCCGGAAAGATCCATCGGCGCTATTTCGAAACGTCCATCCCGGGCAGCAGACTGAAGCAACTGTATCGAGCGCATCTGCGCCAGCGGATAGGAGGTCTCCCTGGCCTGAATGCTGTAGTCCCGGCGCACCGACTGATCGTTAGCGCTCAGATCGATCTGCACAGGGATCGCTCCCGCCACGGCGCTATGCAACGGTAGCGCCTGGTTCAGGCTCTGCCCCTCGGCGGGGCTTGCCAGAGTTGATGTCGTGCTGTCCTCACCGACGCGTAGATCCAGCGTCAGCTCATCTCTGGGCTCATTAACACGCAGCCCGAGCTTGCCTGCAATCCTGTCGCCAACGCCGACAAAACGCGGCAGCGAGACATCGATACTGACCGGATCCTGAACCCGTATCTGCGCCTGTTCAAAACCAACCCCCTGACCGGAAGCCACCAACACCACGGCCCGCATCTCACCCTCAAAATCGGGCGCATCAAAGGTGTATTCCATCACGCCCTGCTCGATATCGAGCAGCGGCGAGTGCTGGGTCACTGTTTTGAAGAAATCAGAGCGCAGCACGCCGGGGTCGCTCTCGCCCTGGTCACCGCCGACGCCATAGGCCTGAAGCTGCTGGTCCTGCTGGATCAGCTGACCGAAGTTCGAAAGGAACCCGAGGGATAGCTTGCGCTGTCCGAAAAAGAACTCGCGCGGATCCGCATTGCGGTAGCGGGAGATCGCGTGAATCCCCTCATCGACAAGGAAAATCATCCCCTTACCAGCGTCGCTGTTGACCCGTACGCGGATTGTTGTGGGCTGACTGGAGCGCTGGGTTTCCGCCACCTCAACCTCGGTATCGAGCAGACGCTCATCGGCAAGATGATCGATCCAGGCACTACCCATGGCGATCTGCGGCAGGTGCTCGGAGCCTCTGGCCACCGGACGCACCAGGGTCGCCAGCAGATGAAATCCGGGTTCCGCATCAACCTCACGGGGAACGCTGAACTCATTGGCGCCCTGCTTCACATCAAGCAGACGATAATCCTCGATATCGGCGCTGGCCTGCATCACCCGCAGGGTGCCGGAGAACGGAGCATCCAGCTTGAGCAGCAGCTCTTCATCATCCTTGGCCTCAACGGAGAGCTCCAGCTGGCCCGGCTCACTGACCGGGGTGTCGCCATACCAGCCGACACTGAACGGAACCACCGTGGTAAAGCCGTTGCTGTCGACGACTACCAGCTCATAGCTGCCCCAGTCCAGGCTGTCGGTCAGCACCAGTCGGTCATCGCTGGTCTCGCCGGCGGTAACAACCCTGTCGCCCTGGCGTTTGCTGCGGTAGCGCCAGCCATTATCGAAGTACCAGTCAAAGGAATAGTCCACCTCCCTCAACTCATAACGCACCGGCTCGAACGGCAGAGTTGCGCCGTCGCGATTCACCCGGATCAGATCGAAGACCGCGTTTCCCCCCTCCTCCAGCGCACCGGAGAACTGGGGCCTGGCGCCCAGATAGGAGCCTGTAGCATCAACCTTGACCTGTTCGTAGACGCTGTTGGGCCGCCCCCCCACATCAAAGACCGAGCCCTTGAGACTCAGGCTATAGAGGCCACTTTGGGCAAACTCGTCCTGGGGCAGACTGAAGGCGTAGGTCGACTCACCCTGCGCACTCAACTTGCCGGTAAATGTATCCAGGTATTGCTGGGGCTGCTCCTTGTCGGAGCCAAACAGGTAACCTTTCAGCGCATCGGACTCATGGGTGTTCGACAACTTGATCGCCGCCACCACTTCCGCATCCAGGTTCGCGGCCTTACCGCCGGAGAAATACTCGGCCGACAAGCTGAGGCTGGTTTCCTCGTCGATACCCCAGTTTTCCTGGGTCTCCAGCTCGGCTCTCAGGGTCAGCGGGACAAAGTCTTCCACGCGCACTTTGTGGCGTGCGAGCACGACATCGTCCATCCCTTTGACAACGACCTCGTAGGTGCCCAGTTCGATATTGGCGGCCAGGTCAAAAGCGCTCTGCGCCAGGCCAAACTGATCCGGGCTGATAATGCGCTTGTCGATAACATCCTGGTACGCGTCCACAAGCTCAACTTTAAGATCCACCCCTTGCAGCGCTTCCAGCTTGCTATCACGCCCCATCAGTACAAACTGGATGCTGTCTCCGGCGCGATAAAGCTCCCGGTCGGAGGTCAGATAGATATCGCGATCCGTCGCCTTGGCCATCCCTTTTTGGCCGGTTTTCAGCTCACCGCCACCAGCGCTGAACTGCAACAGCCCAAGCCCCTGGCTCTGACCGTCAACCAGCAGGAACGCCGGTGCGTGCCCTCCCTGTCCCGCCAGCAGATGGCCGGGAATACTGAGGTGTCCACTGCGGTCGGACTTACCCTCGAACAGCAGGCGGTTGTTCTGGGCGATCACCTGCACCTGGGCGCTGCCGACGGGCTCCATGGAATCGAAGGCCGCCAGGAAAATATCGGTCTGATTGCGGCCGTGATAGCTGGAGATCGACAGGTTGGAGCGGATCAGCCACTGCGTCGGCTTCATATCCCACTCTCTGAGGTTCAGATCCTCGGAGTCAAAAACCGCGACGTAGATCCCTTTAGCCGGGTTTGGCAGCAGCGAATCGAGATTGATATTGACCGACCGGGTGCTGTTTAACGAAGGTTCCAACCTCACCTGCTTGCTACCTAGCGAGCGGGCGTATTCCGAGGACAACCACTCTTTCTCATAGCCGGATATCGACTTAAACAGAGAGCCGGCACTGGTGACGCTGCGCAGATCGACCTCGAACAGTTCGATATTCACGCTGCTGACATTGGTCAGCTGAACGGGGATCAACGCCTCACCTTCAACCGGCAGAATGCGCTTTCCCGATACCAGCTCGATCGATGCTGGCCGATCACCGGTCGCGCCCCAGAAAGAGACGCCCTCCTGCAGCACTATCGGCTGGCATCCTTCACCGCTGCAGGCGCTCAGTTCCAGCCCCGCCAGCAGTTCGACCTTATAATTGGTCGAGTATTCCAGGCCCTCCAGGCACAGATCCGACTCACTGCGACGCAGGTTCTGGTAGTCGATCGCTTCCTCTTCCAGCGCCTCCCGGGGCGCTGCAACCGTAAAGCCTGCCGGTTCACCCTTCCGGCTCAGCCGAAGATAGTTTTCAACCTGTGCAGAGGTGGGGTAGAGATAGCTTTGGTTCTCTTTATCGAACAGGGTCATGCAGAGCCTGGCCGTATCCCCGGCCGCATCAAACCGCAACAGCGTCGATGCGATGGCGCTGTTGTTGATCACCTCGTCAAAGCCCGCTGCATCGGCGGTATGGATCTGACCGTCGATAACAAAGGTCAGCAGCCGACCGCTGGGAGCGAGGCCCGGATCGACCTCGCTGACGCCAAGTACATCGACAACCTGCCCGGTTTCTATCTCATAACCATTGGAAGAGCTCACCCGGGAGACGGCCATATACTGGCTGGTCGCAAAGGCGGACTGCACAGAGGCGGCCAGCAGAAAAGTCAGCAGTATCTTCAGTCGTAGCTTCAGTCGCCACTTCTGTCGTAAATGGCGTAGCAAGTTAAGCGACACCGCTTTCGTGGCCAGCGCGTTTATACACTTCATAACCCGTCGTTCTTCCCTGTTGTGTAACGGTTGCTGATTCAGCCGTTTGTTCCGGCCGCTCCAACCCGAGGTCAACGCCGTGCGGGCAGATTGCTGGCCCTCTGCGGCGCTTTTATCCTTAACTGGCTCGCAGCCCTCAGTGAAGCCAACAGATTCTGCTGCCGGCATGCCTGGCAACGAGCCGTCTTCTGGGTGTGTAGTGTGCGTCATTCCACTGGCCTCCGGTCTGATCAGAGCTCTTTTTGCATTGAGATGGACCTGAGCGGGAAAACGCTACACTTTTTTATCTGATCGCTTTTTCACTGACTGCGAGATATCAGCCATCGGTTGCAGGCTTAAGCATAGAAGAGCCCTCTCCCTGACAAAGCGATTTACCGATGCCAGGCATCAGCGATCCTCATCAACCCTGTCGATGCAGTGTAGGGCAACCCCCTGCTCTACCCCGCGCAGGCCATAGTTGCGGTAATCCTCAGCACGCCCGGCCACGCTCGCCTGGCACTCCAGCAACAGGGCATCTTCCTCGCTAAGCTGCACCGAACTGCGGCCCACCCAGCGTAATCCCAGCCCCGGCATATTCACCAGCAGTTGCCGCCCTTCGCTCTGCAGGATAGTCAGCGGTGGCTCGGGGAGACGTTCACGATCGATCAATTCCCAGCTACCATCCGGCAGCGTGAGATCCACCGCCGGCTCCAGCCAGGCCTCGATCAGCGGTTGCGCCTGCGCCGGAGCTACGACCAGAAGAGTATGTAGCAGCAAAGTAAGCAGCAACCCTGCCCGCAGTATTCCAGTCATCGGCTCTCTCCCTCCTGGTTGATCGGATCCGGACTTGGATCTTGGTATGGGTCTGGGTATGGAGAATGCCGATCCAGGCGCTCAAGCAGCAGCATCCCCGCCCACCCCATCGCCAGCAACGATATCCATCCGGCCGGCGCCAGATGCAGCCAGCCATAGCTGAACACCAGCATCAGCAGCACAAAGCCGCCCCCCAGCAGCCAGTAGCTGTCGCCCAGGCGGCGGGTCCAGCCAATCGCACGCGCGCGGCCGCTGCGCAGGGCGATCAACGCCATGCAAAAGATCCCCCAGAACAACAGCAAGAGAGGCTGGGCCCGGGCCCCATCGCGGATATAGCCCTCACCGCTGGCCATCAGGTTATCCAGTGCCATGGCATGGAAGAACACTCCCGGCAGGGTGCCATGCACCGGTGAGACGACATAATCGTGAAGCCCCTCGATCTGGCCACCGACCAGCACCAGGCTGCCGTTGATCCAGTCGTGCAACTGTTGCCTCTGTTCGGGATCTGGCGAGCGCGCCAGCGCCATCAACTCATCGGCGTATAGCACCCGCTGCGGAGCGCATACCGGCACCTCACTGCTATCGATAAAGCTCTGAAATGCGCCTTCAAACAGCTTCACCGGCAGTGCCAGCAGCGCTGAAACCAGGCCGGAATCCGTTTGCCTACACTGGTCGCGGCGATGCTCCACCAGCGCGGGCGCCGGGATAGAGCTCCAGCGCACGCTCATGGGAACCGAAAACGCATCCGCTGTCGGTGCACAACCAACCTCTTCGCAATAGTGTTGGTACAACGCCATGGCGGCGGTGGTCCGCCCCTGTACCTGCAGCGGGTAGTAATCGCCGACCGCCTCCCAGCCGTTGATCACCGGCTCCGCAAAGCGCTGCAGGCGTTCGGCAAGCTCCGGCTCAAGCGGCCCGTCCACGGTCCCGGAAGCCAGCAGCAAGGGTACTCCGGTCAGCTGCTGGGTTCGTTCAAGCTTTTGCATCGCCCGTTCAAAGGAGGGATCAACGGAGCGTCTTTTCATCCACATCACGTCGTAGAACAGTGCCTGGGGGTTCTGCTCCATCAGAATAGAGAGCAGGTTCACCTGGTCCAGGTAGGAAAGCGGCCAGTCATTGGCCTGCCAGAAAGCGGGATAAAGATTGTCGATGCTGCGGTCGTTAAACAGCACCACAAGGATAGAGCGCTGTCCTGGCTCGCTGTCATACCAGCCGGAGGTCATGCGGTAGATCGCCTGCTCCGAGGCACGATCGGTGGCGGCACCGATACCAAAGGGGTTGGAATAGATCATCCAGCCACCGGCCAGCATAAGAAACAACCACTTCCAGGCAAATCCCGCCCGGCTGCGCAGCAGCCCGGAGATCCAGCCATCGATCCTTGCGCGTATCCCCTTCATGCCTTTCCCTTATATAAGCTTCCGAGCAATTTACCCGCCGCTCCCGGGCGCGTCCATATATCCCGACCATCTACCGCGATCCTCTCTCGCTGGCAGCGATTATCGCGTCTGAGAACGGAAAAACCTTTCGACGCTTTATTGACCGCTACACTAAACTCCGACCTAATCAGGGTTTTCTGGCCTGCGATTGTTGACGAATTCTTGGCGAGGAGTAGAGCGATTACAGCCTTAGAGGGACAGATGGACTGGTCCGCCATCGTATTTGATCAACAGACGCAGGGCCGGATCTCCGCGCTGTGCGAACGTCGTTTCGGCAAGACCGTGGATGCGGAGGTTGCCAGCCAGTATGTGCTGGAGAAGCTCAGTGCCGACGACTGGCAACTGTGCCGTAAATTCACCGGCCGTTCCCTGCCACAAACCTACCTTTATACCCTGTGCAGCAACCTGATTGAGGAGCACGCGCGCAAGCAGTATGGCCGCATCCGTCCGCCGGCCTGGCTGAAGCAGCTGGGAGACACCTGGCTGACGCTGTGGAAGCTTATCTGCCTGGAACGCCAGCCGGTCCCTGCCGCCATCGAACGTCTCGCCGGCAGAGATGAGACCCTGCGTAACAGCGACGGACTGCTGGATATGGTGCGCACCATCAAGGCACGGCTGCCCTGGTGCGGCCAGCAGACCGGTGCTGTCACCACAGAGCAGGAACCCGAAGAGGAAGCGCATACACCCGCCGCGCAATCCGACTCATCCATCGAAGCCCTGCTACTGCTGCTACACCAGGTGGTACTCAAACAGGAGCCGGAGAACAAGGCTCAGACCCAGGATGCACTAAACAACCTGGGGGCTGAGTTCACGCTGGATGACGAACAGCGACTCGTACTGCGCATGGCCTATGTCGATGGCATGAAGTTCAGCGCCATCGCCCGGGCCCTGAATCTGCCGGCACACAAACCGGCGCGGGTGGCGAAACAGGCGCTTGCCGAACTGCGTTCGGTGCTGCAAAGACATAATCTGCTGCCAGAGGAGTTGCTGTGATCATCAAACTGGCGGCACAAAAAGAAACGAAAAAAGCAGCGCTGTTCCGCGGCTCTGTCCATCAGAGTGATCAGGGGGTGGCGCAATGACCGCAGACAGAGACGAGCAGCAGCAGGAATACCTGGCCCGTCTGGCGCTGGCAATTGCCGAAGCCAGCACCGCCTCAGGCCCTGAGCCCGATAACGAAGACCTGGCCGCCCTGCTCGATAACCGCCTTCCGTTGGAGCGGCGCCAGCAGGTGATCAGCCATCTCGCCAATAACAGTGAGCTTTACAGCCAGTGGCAACAACTGCTGACCGACCTGGAATGCTGGGAAACCTCCGACACCAATGTCAGCAGTATCTCAGGCCGTCATCAAACCAAGCGCTGGCAACGCTGGCTGGCCGGCGTCGGCGGTCTGGGCACCGCCGCCGCTGCACTCCTTGTCGGCTGGCTGATACTCAGCCCCGATGGCCCGCTGAGCCTGGATCAGGCCTATGCCGAATACTCGCCACAGCTGGTCGAGTTTCTCAGTGAGCAACCACGAATGCGCGCACTACCGATCGCCGTCGACCCTGAAACCACTGCAATGCTGGCGGGGATCTACGCCGGGCAGCAAAGGGCCGGAATAGCCACCAGCTTCGGCGGCATCGGTAAGGCACAACTGGAGCTGGCCCAGCAGCAATACGAGGACAAGCCGCAGCCATCGCAAAACCCGGCGTTCGAGCGCGGACGCTGGCTGGTGGTCGGCGCCGCGATCTGCGCAACCGAACCGGACCAGATCGCCCGGATCACGCTGCCGCCGACGGCCGATTCCCTGCCAAAGCCTCAGGCGAGCTGCGATTTTATCGATGCTCAGATAGGGCAACTCCTGGCGCTGCTGAAACCTTGACCAGACACCAGATAGGATAATCGACGTGCTTCTTCGCCTGCCGACCCGGTCATCACCCATACCCTTAGCGCTACTGCTGACGCTGCTTACGGTTCCACTTTTGGTTGCAGCGGCTGAGCCCGATTACCGCTCGATCCCGCAGGAGGTGCTCAGCCTGAGTGCGGTTTGCGATACCGAGCAGCTTGATGCCGACAGCTGCGCTGAGCGCCTGCGCAGAACTTACAACGAAGCGATCATGAACCAGGCTCCTGAGCTGGAACTCGCCCATCTAGCAGAAGCCGCCTCGCGAACCGCAGAAATGGCCTCGGACCAGCTAGGGTTCGACGACGGCAATCGATCTGCAACCCATCGTGTCAACGCCATGCAGTTCACCCAGCAGGCGCTGAATTTCTATAACTCGGCGCAATCAGCGCGGATGCTGGTGATGCTGCACCGGCTGGCGAAGTTCAGCATTGCACCGGGTTATGCCGGGCTCAACCCTGCCCCGCTGGAGACGACGCTGGCGCAGATCGACCAGTTCACCGAAAAGCTGCCCGAGCAGGCTCTGCTCAGCAAGGCGGAGTTTTCGGCCTTGGGGCCCCAATTTATCGCTGCCTTGATCAACCAACAGACTTTCGATCAGCGCTGCTCCGGCGACCTGCCCCAGCGCCTGAAACAGCGTTTCGAGACCGCCCGAGAGGCTGCAGAGCACGCCGAGGCCTGGCGCCTGCTGGTGGACCTTCGGCTATCACAGCCCCAGGTCTGCAGCGCAGAAATGGGCGCGGAATACAGCCTGGACAGCTCGCTAAAACAGGCGGAGGAGATCGCCCATACCCGGGGGCTGACCGATATCGAGGTCAACCTGAAGCTCGGCAAGGCCGGCATTACCCAGGTGGATGCGCCCGGCAGCAGCCAAGTGGCCGAGGCACGCTCAGCCCTTGATGAGGCTGGGACCATCGCCCAGGGCTCTCCGGAACTGGAGCTGCAGGTGCTGCTGGCCAGAGCGCGGCTGTCGATGGCGCTGGGAGAGTACGCCGGCCTGCTCGAACAGACCGAGGCGGTGTTCGAATTTTTCCAGCAGCACCAGTCGCAGCTCGAGGGCAAGGTCGAGCCAGGCTCTATCGCCGCCCTGATTGAGCATGCGGCGATCACCTCATTTCAGCTGGGCCGTTACCAG
This sequence comes from Marinobacterium lutimaris, assembly GCF_900108065.1. Lineage (GTDB taxonomy): Bacteria > Pseudomonadota > Gammaproteobacteria > Pseudomonadales > Balneatricaceae > Marinobacterium_D > Marinobacterium_D lutimaris. The sequence continues at coordinate 1,968,330 of NZ_FNVQ01000001.1, forward strand.
GATGCCGAGCAGCTGCAGCAGGTGATAGTGACACTGAGGCAGCGCTTCGCGCCCCCTGCAGAGATGCGTGCCCTGAATCACAATCTGGCACTGTACCGGGTGCTTGGGGGCGACACAGCGGCCCAGGATACGCTGGAGCAGTTCACCGCCAACCCCGAAAACAAGCGCCTTTGGCAGCACGCACGCCATAACCTGGCAGAGCAGGCCTACGCAGAGGGTGAGATCACTGCGGCGCTCGACTGGCTGCAGCCGCTGGCGGAGCAGGATAAAGACGCGGGCGAGATAAAAAGTGGCTACTACAGTGCGCTCTATGGTCTTCTGCTGGCTGTCGATGGTCAGGTAGACAGAGCAAAAACCTGGCTCGAACTGGGCAGCAGCGGCTTCGGCTTTTCCGATGGCGCCATTCGGGAGAGCCTGATCGCCCTGGCTCAGCAGGCGGTCAATCCGTCCGCCCTGCAACTACGGCTCGAAGGTGAACTGCTGCAACCCAACCCGATCCGTTATTTCGACACTCTATGGTTCAAACACCGCAAGGACGACATCCAAGCCCAGGCCGCCGTGCTGAAGGCGGAACCCCTGGGTGCCGGCAGCAGCCTGCCACGGCTAACGGTAGATGTGGGTCATGAACGCAGCAGCGCCATCTGGCGCGCCGTCACCGCCCTGGCACTGACCCATGACGGCCAACAGGCGATCAGCTGCGGCGACAAGGGCCGTTGTACCCTCTGGGAAAGCGATTCAGGCCGAACGCTGCGCCACTTCCAGGCTGGAGATGACGCCATCGTCAATCTGGCGATCAGCCCGGACGATCGTCGTCTGCTGACCCAGGGCTTCAGCGACAACCGGATCCGCGTCTGGGATCTGGATACCGGACGTGAACTAGCCCAGTTACGGACCGACAGCAGCAGTAATATCGAGACCTTTGCCCTCACCGGGGATGGCCGCTATATCGCCGCCCTGCAGGACCAGTTTATCTATCTCTGGGATACCAACGACTTCACTCTGATACTGGCGCGCAGCCGCCAGGGTTTTGCCACGCAAACCGGTGATGCGAAGCTCAGATCCCTGGTTGCGGATAGCGGATCCGACGCTTCCACAGATGCCCTGCTGCTGCAGTTCGCCCCCGATCCCAAACCGATTTTCGGCGATCTATCCTCTAATCCGGAGACTGTGCCAGACACAACAGCGACAGATCCGGCCGTCACAGCGATCTATCGCTGGTATCCCGACAGGGATCAACTGGAACAGGTCACACAGTGGCAGGAGGATCAGGGTCGCTACCTGGTATCGATCGCAGGAGAGACCTGGCTGAGCGGCGATGGTGACCGGCAGAAACCCGGAAAAACCGAGGCTGAAGCCTGCGCCGAGCGCTGCCGCCTGCCAGACCTTAGCGACTTTGCAAAACCTCTGCAGGCGCTTGGATTCGATGCCAGCTCCGCCTCGGTCAATCAGGGTGAACAGCTGGCCCTGGTTGCCGACCGCAGCGGCCAACTGCTCACCCTGACACCGGAGAACCTTGTTGCCCGGCATACACCCAAGGTACGCCCGGTGAAGGCAGCCTTTTGGCAGCCCCAGACGGAAACCCTGGAGGCCGTGGTTAAGACCTTCGCGGGCGATGCCGAGCTGATCCGCTGGGACACCACTGCTGGCCGGGTCGCCTCCCGCCTGGAGGTATCCTCACTGATGGAATGGCAGCGGATCGACGCCCAACTCTGGGGTTTCCAGAGCCTGGATCTGCAGCGTCTGGATAGTGATAGCGGAACGCTTGTCACAACCGAGCTGCCACGCTGGGATGAGGAGTTCTACCCCGATATCGTCGCGCTTGGCGAGGCCGCCACTGGAGAGCTCTGGAGCCTGGAGAGCAACGGCTACTATGGCGATAAGAACCGTCTTAAGGCGCGCCTGATCAACGCAGCAGATCCGGCGGATGCACAACTGATGCCCTGGCAGCTTGATGCTGTGCAATGGCTGGCTCTGGATGCTGGCCGAGAACGGCTGCTGGTGCGTGACGAAGCGCCCTGGGGGCAGCCCGCCACCGCGCACTGGCTCGATCTGCATAGCGGAAAAACCCTGACAGAGTTTTACCTTGAGGCCGATTTGAATGACCTGGAGCCACAGCAGCTGACTCTGATACCCGCTGCTGAGGTACCCGCTGCGGATGGAGTCCAACTTCTGATCGCCCTGCGCGACGAGTTGCAACTGCGCAGCGCCGACGGCGCTCTGCTCTGGCGCCAACCTTCAACGCTGGGCGAGATCGCTGCGGTGGCTCCGGCCTCAAACGGCGAAGAGCTGGCAGTCGTGATCAATGCCAGTTCTATGAGCTTTATCCAGCGTTTTCGTACCCAGGATGGGCAGTTGCTCGATTCGCGGGTGTTCGACGGCCAGATCGAACAGTTGGCCTACAGCAGCGACGACCAGGCACTGCTGAGCGCCACGCCGGATGGCACCCTGCAACTCTGGCCAAACGGAAAACGGGACTTTCTTGCCTCACTGATGCATCTCGGCAGCAATGAGTGGCTGGTTATCGATCCCCAGGGCCGCTACGACAGCGACCGCCCCGGCGATATTGACGCCGTCTCCTGGGTGCTGCCCGACGAACCGCGCCAGGCGCTGCCGCTGCAGGCCTTCATGCGCGACTATTATGAACCCGGATTATTGGGCCGATTGCTGGCCGGTGAGCAACTGCAGGCCCCTACCCCACTGTTGGCGCTGAATCGCGCTCCGTCTGAGGTAGAGATTCTGGCTGCCACTCCGACCGCCGAAGATCCGCTGCGAGTGGATGTGCAAATTCGTATCAGACAAACACGTACCGCTGACGGTGAGTGGTCGGGAGCCCGGGACCTGCGCCTGTTCCGTGACGGCCAACTGGTGGGCTTCGCCCCCCGGCAGGATGGCGAGCTGCCCATGGAGGGCGATGAAACCCTGATCAGTCTGCCGGGTATCCAGCTGCCGGCCAAAGACGCACCTGTCGAACTGAGCGCCTACGCATTCAACAGCGATGGTATCCGCAGCGAACGTTCGACTCTGGCGCTGAGCCCACAAACGTCCACAGCGGCTACCTCGCCCCGCGTGGCCTACCTGCTCACCATCGGCGTCAATGAATATGAGAACAGCGCCTGGAACCTGCGCTATGCCGCCAACGATGCGCGCCAGATGCAGGCACAGCTGAAACAGTCACTGGAGGCCAGCGGTGCCTTCGATGAGGTGGTCTCGGTGCCGCTGATATCGGACAGCCAAAGCCAGCCGGGAGAACGGGCAACCAAGGACGCACTGCAGCAGCGCCTCGCCGCTTTCGCAGATACTGCAAGCAGCGAGGGCAACTGGCTGCAGGGCTATCGACCGGATCTGAACGACAGCCTGTATATCACCTTCAGCGGTCACGGCTATGTCCACAACGACGGCCAGTTCTATTTCATGCTGGAGGATATAGGCGCGGGGACACAGCGGGAGATTAACGATGCCGTGCTTGCAAATGCCCTTTCCAGCGATGAGTTGGCGCGCTGGCTACGCCCCATCGATATGGGCGAGTTTGTAATGATTGTCGACGCCTGCCACTCCGCCGCGGGTATCGCCAGCCCGGGCTTCAAACCAGGCCCCATGGGCAGCCGTGGCCTGGGACAGCTGGCTTACGACAAGGCGATGATCTTCCTGGCCGCCAGCCAGGCGGAACAGTTTGCCCTCGAAAGCGACAACCTGCGCCACGGCTTTTTAAGCTATGCCCTGCTCTCGGAAGGACTTGCCGCCGGTCGCGCCGACTACAAACCCACTGATGGCCGACTAGGCCTGCTGGAGTGGCTGAATTACGGCAGCGACCGGGTACCAGAGATGATCGGCGAAATGGCCCGCGGTGAGTTCAACCCGGTCCAGCGTGGCCTAAGCGTCAGTAAACCAGACCCCAGTAACTTGACCAGTAACTCGACCAGTGACAACGCGCTCAGCAGCATCCAGAAACCCTACCTGTTCGACTTCAGGCACTCACAGAGCGAACGGCTGGATCTTGGCAGGTCGCTCTGAAGAGCCAGTCCGTCACGGACTGACCTGCCAGGAGAACAGGTTGATCTCGGACGATGGCGCGGGCTTGCTCAGCTGGATTCCCAAACCACGGGTGCTCACATTGAGCGGCGCCTGTTGCAGGTAACCAAGGTCGGTATTAACACCGACACCCGGCACCGAGCTGACCAGCAGATGCTCGGTGCCCACGGTGTCTACATTCACATCCCACTGGAACGAGAGCGACTCACCACTGCCAAGACGGTTCGGCTGACCGCTATCGGGATAGAGCTGATACACGCCGTACTGGCTATCGACGAACAGAATACTCACATCCTGGGGACGGGTAGCGCGGTTGGTCAGGTCAAACAGGATCCGGTCGCCCTCGTTCAGTACCGGCTTGGCATTAACGGGGAAATCCTCGGTTGTGCCATTGCGCTCGATTCTGAAACTGCTGCTGATCTGCTGGCCTCCCGGCAGGTGCTGCATGCTGGCCATCAAACGGGTCACCGTGGCGATTTTCTGCAGGCTCGCCGCCAGCAGCATTTGCTGCTGCTCCTCATCGCCGGTCAGCGGCATGTTAAGCAGCTTCTGCGGCAGGCGCGTCTCGGTGCAGGTTGCCAGCTCTGGCTCGCTAAGTGACTGCTCCTCACAGGGCAGGCTCTGGTCGGCCCGCATAAACCAGAGATGGCCATCGAACTCACTGACCAGAATATCGGCACTGTCCAGCGCGGAATGGGCGATACCGACGCCCTGGGAAGCCAGCTGAGCCAGCCAGTCTTCAACCTGCTGCTGTCGCTCTTCGTTCATCGACCGTGCCGGTAGCAGGGCGACACCGACCTCAGTGTTGGCGACCGGCTCGATAAGACGCACATACACCGATTCGGGCCAGCCCACCGACTCTTCTTCGGGCACGCTGGCCCAGCTTTTCAAAGGCGTCGCCTCCTCCAGTAACAGAGTGCCGAGGCGCTCATCCTCAGCCGCCATCGGCGAGGACAACACCTCGACTTTGGCGCCCGCGTCCAGCAGCGTCAGCGCTCCCGCCTGAATCTCCAGCCGGCCACGTCGCAGGTTTGCGGGATAGACCTGGGCGACTGACTGCTCCTCGTTAAATACCGGCCGGTTCATATCACTGGCACTGAACAGCGGCTGTGTCGCCTGCCAGGGCAGGCTCTGATAACGGGAGACCACCTGTTGCGCCAGCTGCTGATAGGTCAGTTTGGGGTTTGCGCCCAGCACCTCCATCATCGTGTAGGTGAACAGGCCATGAAAACGGCGCCCGTCGCTGTTGCGGGGCAACTTCATCTCTGGCGTTGTCTCGGCACTCTGCGCGGCGGAGAAAGCGATCAGCTCACCGCGCTCGGCAGCGGGAACCGGTTCACCTTGTGGTTGAGATGAAGTCTGTTGAGATGCCGGCTGTTTAGATGAAGTCTGTTGAGTAGAGGATTGCTCGTAGCCGCGGGTGGCAATCTCCAGTATCGGGTTTGCCTCAGCACTACCTTCAAGGCTATCGGGAATCCCCAGCAGGTCACTGCCGACACGGCGATATTTCACCTCGGGCATCGCTACCGCACCACGGGTCATGGTGCCGGAATGGCAGCTGTCGAACACCAGCCAGACATCGGCACCGCGATCGCGGATACGGTCGATATAAGCGCCGATCTCATCATCGATGATGGCGTTCTCCACGGAACCTATGCTGCTGTTCCACTTGTCCGCATCCATCGGCAGGAAGATCTCGTCCAGACCATTGGTTTCTATATTGTCAGACGCCCGGGCCGGCTGCCGGCTGCCGTGGCCGGCAAAATGCAGGTAGATAAAATCCTCATCCTGAGCCGAAGCCGCCAGCCCCTCCAGCGCAGCGATAATATTGGCCCGCGTCGGCAAGGCCTGCTCCTCGATTCCCGTCACCAGCTGTTCAATATTCTCTTCATCGAAACCACGCTGCAGCAGCACGCCATGAACTATCTCGGCATCGTGAACAGGACCATCGAGCTGCAATGACGCCGGCAGGTTGGGATACTCCGACACCCCTACAAGCAACGCCCGTTTCGCGGCCAGCACCGGCGTGCTCGCCAGGCCTCCCATTAGCACCAGGGCCAAAGCGCTGCGCTTAAACACTCGACTTGCCTGTCTGTAGGTGATCTTCATGCGGCTTATGCTCTCTTCATAGCTAAAACAGGGATCGCTCCAACGGGGCCTCAAACGCTCTCGCTGGCTCAGATTAAATCGACCAGGGCTGGCGGTTTCTAAAACTATCAGGGTTTACCAAACAGGGTAAACGCCGCCCAGGCCGCCGGCTCGGCATAATGCCCGCCTTCAGCAATCAGAGCTCGCTGGGCGCTGCTCATGGCGCTGAGGAAATCGCTCTCCGGGGCCTCGCGCAGGTTGGCGTAAAAACGCTGCATCAGCTCCGCGGTGGCGCCATCGTCGACCTTCCAGTAGGAGGCAACCACGGTCGGCACGCTGGCCAGCGCAAACGCCCGGGCCAGGGTCGCGTACTCCATTCCGGGCTGCCCGATGCCTGTTTCACAGGCCGAAAGCACAACCAGATCGGTCTCATCCAGGTTGAGCGTGGCGATATCGATCACATTCAGGCGGTAGCTATCGGCCAACAGCAGATAGCTGTCCTCGGGGGCGGCCGGATCCAGTTTGCCATGGGTCGCCAGATGCACAATGCGCGCATCGCTCACCGCGTCAGAAAGATTGTTGAAGGTCGCCTCAGGCCCTTCAAGCACGCTGGGAGCAAACAGCGCCTGCTCGGCAATACGGCTGACTTCGGTACGGGCGCCCGGCAGCGAGCCATCGGGATCGGCCACCAGGGTCATCCCCTCGCTGAACGAGCCGTTCTGCTGCAGCACCAGGTTCAGGTGATACATGGAGGGTATAACACCCAGGTTGAACCTCTCGGCGGCATATTCTCTTTGCGGTTGCTGTTGGCGCAGCAGCGCGGGGAACGGCAGATAGGTCAAGGCTCCCACTGGAGTGATCAGCACCTGATCCCTGCCCACCAGTTCACGCTCCACCGGTCGCAACAGCTTGTCGTACAGCCAGGCGAGTTTATCGTCCAGCCCTTCGACCACCGCAGATGGCGCTTCCTCGGGGGCTGAAAGACCGCGGTCTGTTTCGCTGCCAAGATGGGTCGCCCGGTAACGCAACCCGCGTACCACCAGCCCTGCGGTCAATTCCAGGTCAGCGCGGGATACATTGACCTCGCGTATCTGGGCACCTTCACGGGTCACCAGCTGGATCAGCAGTTTTTCCGCCGTCGGTAGATACTGGATCAACACCTGGCGCTCATCGAGGCGCCGATGCATGGCAGCGACCTCTCGGGGGTCGAGCTTGAGCATCTGGTAAAGCCCCAGGTGATCGGTTTCCAGCCGCGCCAGCAGTTTCTCCCGCGAGCGGGTCTTGCTCTCCAGTTGCCGACGCAGTTTCTCAGCCTCAGCAGCGCCAACTGACGCAGGTCGCTCCGTTTGCTGGGCCGCATGCTCCGGCCCGGAGGCGCTTTCCGTAGACGGCACTGCAGCGGACCCAGGCTGAAGTTCGTTACCGGTTTCGATCTTCTGCTCCAGCTGCGCGATCTGCTGCTGCATCTCACGATAGCGCTGCAATAGCTGCCCTTTCTCACTGTCGGCAGGCATGGAGGAGAGGAAAATATCGCCCAGGGCCAACTGCTGTTGGGCCTCGGGGCCCTGGAACGCCAACTGCCCGAACTGGTTGTCATTAAGCAGGGATGCCACCCCCTGGGAGTCATACACCAGCAGCCCCAGGTCGGTGCCCACATAAACACGTCCATTCGCCGCTACATCGACGGCATGAACGGTACGTCCGCCGTATTGCCCCAAAGCCTGATCCTGGGGCAGCAGCTGGTTGAGGCGGTCTGGATAGAGCCAGCTACCGGCGTGGTAAAGCACCACCCCGCCCGCGGTAGGAAACAGCCAGGTGTTTTCATCGCTGAATCGCGCGCCCCGGCCACCGGTCCATAGCATGGCGCTTTTGGCAGACATCGCCTTAAAGCTGGGGTCTTCGAGCTCGGCGAAAGACTGGCGACGCTGCCAGGCATCAGGCGATGCCTGTTCCCTGACAAAACCGCGGTTGGTGGTCACCACCGCCGTTTTGTCATCGAGCGACGTGTAGCCGGTGGCGAACCAGTGTGCAGGCTGCCCCAGGTTGTCGAAACCGCTACCGTTCCAGCGCAGCAAGCCACCCTTGAGCCTCATCCCATCGTGCAACAGGTGCCCCTCGTCGGAGGCAACCACCTCTATGCCACCATCGAGCGTCTCATAAACCCGCGCCAGCATTGGGCTGCGGGAGGGAAAGCGTTCAGGGTCGAGCAGATAATTGAACTCCTCAACCTGCTCCTTGCGATAGCGAAACAGGGACGAGCCGGAGACCACCCAGAGCGTACCCTGGCTGTCGACCAGCATGTCCTCGATTTTTCCGGACCAGCCCTCCTCGTCCACCGAAGGCCGGGCCGAGAACAGCTCCTGGGGCTGATCGCTGCCGAGCGGGAACCGGAGTATCTGAGAACCGTCATGGGTAATCAGATTGCCCTGTGCATCCTCAACCAGATGGCTCGCATTGGCGGAATAGAAGTAGAGCGATTCGTCCGCCGCCGCGTCATTGTCCAGAAAGGCGATATGATGCCCCATCGCCATAAAGGCGCCGTTGAGCTTATCACTGACCAGCAGATCGTAAACCGGCCCCTGCTCATCCCTGAACGAGTCTTTATTCAGCCGGGTATAGACTCCCTCTTCGCTGTATAACGCCAACCCCGTCGCATCGCTCGTCGAACCTCTGGGGCCAAGGCTGAGCCCACCGCGCGCGGCGGCAAAAGGTAGAGGCAGGGCTTCGAAATAGCTGCCGTTGAACAGGTTGATCGCCCGGTCGGTATTCACCACCAGCACCTGGCCCTGCTCATCCAGATTCCAGATAGAAAGCTCATGAATACGCTGCGACAGCAGCAGATCGGATGCACCTGCTATCAGCACGGGCTCCCCCTCTGCCAGATGCCAGTCGCCCTGCTCTACGCTCAGGTCATGGGCGAAAATCTGCTGTCGGCTGAGTCGATAAACCCGCTGTTCATCGCCCTGATACGCAAAGCTCTCTCCCTGCCCCAGACTGACTGTTCCGGCAGCGGAGATAAGCCAGACCTGATTCTCCGCCCGGTACAGTAGCGCATCATCGGAAAGCCGCTGCACCTGGCGAATATCCGTGGCGCCGGCCGAGTCGATGGAGCGGACCGCGTTATCTGAGAAGCGCAGCTCAGCCAGCCCCCGGGCGGTACCGACCACTACCCCACTGGCATCAGCACTGAGCGCGTTAACCCGGCTGGAGGGCAGCTCCTGGGCCACGCTCCAGAGTTTAAGCTCGGCGTCATAATCACCGGGCAGCGCCAGCAGGCCGTTGGCGGTTCCTAGCCAGAGCACGCCGTCCTGGCTTTCGGCCAGCGCCAGGATGTTTGACCGGGGATCCAGCCCACTGACCGCCAGGGTCTTGGAGAAACGACGCTGCCCGGCATCAAAGCCGTACCAATGCCAGTACCCCTCACGCTGAACCAGCAATCCCTGGCTCGTAGCCAGCACCAGGTCACCGTTGGCACGCAGCAGAATGTCCTGTTTCTCGACACCCGACAGCGCTTTGCCGAACAGTTCGTCATCGCCATGACGCTGCCAGTAGGCGCTGTTGGCAAAGTCCGACGCCTGGATGTTGTGCGCCTCGTTCAGCAGCTTGAGCGGTTCCGCCTCGACATCGGCCAGCGCTCCACTGAGCGCTGCCGAGGGCCGCTCCAGCACAGTACTGCGCAGCCAGGAGTGAATACCGGACCAGGTAGCGAAAGTCTCTTCCGGCAAGCCTCTTGGCCGGCTCTTGCGGTACATTTCGTGCAGCAAAGCCACCGATTCGGCAGCCAGGTCAAGCGCCGGGGCGGCGCCATCTTCAAAGCGTGCATAGCCGATGACGCTCAGCAGCATCCCTTCGGCTTCGTCAAAGTAATCGGGGCTGTCTCCCAGATGCTCAACCAGGTGAGTCGCCAGGTTAAACGAGGCCTGCTGCTCCTCCTGGCTCAGCGACTCGGTCTGCTGGTAGGCATCGCGCAGAGCATCCAGAGCGTCGTCCTGAACCGGCAGGCTCGGTAGATGATCCAGGTCGTTGATGCGCTTGACCTGGTCCACCATCCCCAACAAATGCTGAAAGGTGCGGGTAATGCGCAGGGCCATCTCCTGGCCCTGGTCGGAATCGACTCCAATAATCTCTCCGGCCGGATCGTAGCTCACCCGCAACTCGCCCAAACCGCGTTCGGCAATGCGCACCGGCTTACCCGCCTCGTTGTAGGTAAACTCAAGAACGCCGCTATCGCTGCTCAGCGTAGCGATCAGGTCTTCGCTGTCGTAGGTCAGCTCGATGGCACGACCACTGGAGTCCGCCATCGACTGCAGCTGTCCGGTCTCGGTGTAGGTAAGCTCGATAAAGCTGGCTCCGCGGGCAAAATAGAGCGGCTTGCCGAAAACGGGATGGTCACGTCGTATCACCTGTTCACCGCTTGGCAGCACGATTTCGACCGCGGGAATACCTTCATCCAGGCGATAGAAAACCTGGGTGCCGTCCGCGGTTAGCGCTTTCTGTCTGGCGCTGTCGAACCAACCGATATAGCGCAGGGATTCACCGGGACGCTCGCTGCCCAGCGAGTATCGTTCAAATTCCGACAGCGAGTCGCCGAGCTTGCCCAGCGCCTGGCGCTCCCACTTCTTGTTCACGTTCAGCCCGCGGGCATTCGCATCCTTGATCGCTTTGATGGCGACAATAGGGCTGCCTCCCCAGAGCAGCTGCTTGTGCAGGTAAGAGTCGACAACCTGGGAGTCATAGGGATTTCTCGCCAGCATGCGCGCGCCGTACCCGAAGGTTTCGTTGCGGCCCAGCTCGCGGGAGTAGCGCGCCACGAGATCGTGGAATATCCCGGTGTTGTCGCGCTGGGAGTGACTGCGCGATACCAGCGCCTTGGCTGCACAGACTTTATCCTGCCGCGCCAGACAGAAAGCCTCGCGATAGCGCAGGTAATTAGTCTTGCCACCGTATGCCTGACGGTATTCCTCAAACGCGCTCTCAGCGGCGTTGGTCGTCTCCAGGCTGAGATTTTGCTGATCGCTCTGCTGTTCGAAAATCCAGGCCTGGTAAAGCAGCAGCGTGTTCCGGGCGCTACGCCTTACCGGCAGCGTTGATGCGGCCTGCTGCTCAAGGCAACGGTTAATCCACTGACCGGCCTGTTCCCAGGCTTTGGCATCGACATGGTAGGCAATCAGTTTCGTACAGCCGAAGGTCTCCTGAGGCGCAGCACTCGCCGCCTCCTCCCAAACCCCGGGGGCCTGCTTTACACCGGCATCCAGAGCCTGCTGCCAGGCCGCACTCGACCAGGGCTGCTGCTTCAGGCTAAGGGCTATAAACTCGTCAGCCTGCGCCTTGCCCTCCAGCGCCTCCTTGTAGTCATAGACCTTGCCCAGCAGCGACCCATTATCGGGAAAAGCGTTCAACAACGCCTCGGCCTGTTGCAGTGCCTGCTGCTGTTCGCCACCCTCCCAGAGACCCTCCACCCTGAGCAGATGCAGTGCCAGCGACTGCGGTTGCTGCTGCAACGCCTCGCCAAGTAATGCCTCATAAGCGCCCGCATCATTAAGCGCTTTCAGATCGCCCAGGATGGCTTCAAACAGACCTGCCGAGATGCTGTCAACGGATCCGCGATAGCGGTTAAAGGCGGTCACCGCTCCCAGCCGGTCGCCGCTGTCTCTATAGGCACGGGTCAGGTAGTCCAGGTCCAGTGAGACCTGGGAGTCGAGCAGCGGCCAACCTTTGAGCGCCGCGGCCAGGGCCTCGTCGGGCCGTTTGTCGTCAAGTTCAAGGCCCGCCTGCTGCATCCAGAGACGCCCCGCCTGCGGGTGGTCCTGCAGCGCCTGAGCCAACTCTGCCCGTGCTGAACCGCGGTCTCCATCGTCGATTAAGCCATCGACAAAGTAACGCCGGGCTCGCGGCGCCTGATCCTCAACACCGAACCAGTAAGCCACGCCTTCGGCCAGACGACGGGCCCGCTCCGGCTGGTCATTTGTCAGCAGCAACTTAATGACGAACTTACGGTCCGCGTAAAAAGGGAAATGCACGACACCCTGGATCTGGGCCTCAAGCGCTTCCTGATGGTAGCCGTTGCCGTTAAGCGCATAGGATTGCGCTACCAGAGCACGACTGTCCTGGGGATAGGCGGTGAGATAGTCATCGAGGAACAGCAGGCGATCCTCATTGCCCCAGCCATGCTGGGGTAGTAGCTCGGTCAGGTAGCGAGCAACCTGGCCACCCGCCACCCCAGGTTCGTTGATAAACGACTCCAGGCGAGACCTGACACCGGCCTGATTCAGCGCCGACATGTTTTCAAACATCCAGGCCAGCTGCCATTGATCCGGCGCCAGCCTGGTGGCGACGATGAGGTAATCCACGGACGCGTCGTAATCCCCCCGGTCGCGCGCGATCGTCGCGAGATCCACCAGCGCGAAAAGATCCGCAGTTCCAAAGTCGGCATCGGTGGGAAACTGCTCCAGGGCAGCAACCGGATCGCTGTCTATCGCCATCAGTACACGAGGCGAGAGCCCGAGAGACTCACGCAGCGGCTCGGAGATCTGCTGCCAGGCCTGCTCAAGCTGGTCCGAGCGCCGCTTGACCACCGTCCATACATAGGCCGCCAGTGGATGGCTAGAACCGGAGAGCAGATCGTTCTCCAGGCTGGCGGCCAACTCATCACCACGGCCCGCCCAATAGAGAGCGCTCCAGTAACTTAAGCGGTCATCGTTATAGTCGATCTCTGCAAGTGGCTTTGAAGCCGGCGCGGGCGTGGCATCGACCAGCTTATTAAGCAGGCTCCAGCGGCCCTGACCTACGGCCACTTCCAGCGCTGTTATTCCATTAAGGTCCTGCGCCAGCGCCAACAGCCCCGCGTCGAGAAAGCGTTGGCACAGTACTTCATCGCCGACGGCCGCACACCAGTGCAGGGCCGACTCCCCCTTGGCATTGCTATGACCAGGATCGACGCCCTGCTCGAGCAGCCAGTTCGTAAACTCAGGCTGACCGGCCAGTATGCTGAGCTGCAACGGCAACTCGCCTGTCTCGTCCGGCTGATCGAGCGCCGCGCCGGCATCACGCAGGATATGAGCCGCCTCAAGATCCCCCAGGCTGGCCGCCAGAGTCATCGGAGTCCGGCCTGATTCGGCCACCTGCTCCAGTTTTTCGGGATGTTCGCCAACCCAGGCGATCAGGGCCTGGCGATTCTCTGCGCCAAGCAGCTGCGAAAACTTTTCAGCTGCCAGAACACTCGGGGAGATCAGGCTTGATAGTGTGATCAGGGCCAAGGCCGCCAAAGCGCCAGCCCGGCGGGTGTACAAAGCAGTCTCTCTACGTTCCATCTAATGTGTCCTTACTACTCGGTGAGTACCAGTCATCACCTACTTGGATGGCCATAACCTATAAACCGGACACAGGCCCGATAGAGGATGCAGATTCAACCGAACATTCGTCCGGCGTTCTATCAATACACACGCCCCGGATACCAAGCAGCGCACAGATACCGCGCCGCCAGCAGCCCCCGAAAAAGCTACCTGAGATTATATTGATGAAGCAGCGTTTGCAGCTGCTCTTCACAGGCTTCGGCATGTTTTATCTTTGGTGTCGCCAACCCGTTTATCAGTACCAGCTCTGCCGTTCTCAGATGACAGGACGCAATGGCGTAATCCAGCGCCGTAAACTCGTTCCCGGCCCCCCAGGCAATATCCTCAGCGCCAAGATCGACCAACCTCCTGGCGGCATCGTAACGACCGAATCTGACCGCCTCAGCAAGCGGGCTAATACCATTTTCAGATAAGGAAAAAGGATCTCCCCCCAGCGAAACCAACAGATCGACGGTTTCTGCGGCACTGACACAGTGCATGGCTGTTTTACCTGCATTGTCGCGAATATTCACATCCAGCCCTTTTTCGACAAGAAGAGTGATCAGCCTGTCCTGCTCATTGCGCGCAGCAACGCAGAGCAGCGATCCGCGTAGCGGGCTTATCGCGCCTATATCAGCATCGTCTTCAATCAGGCTTTCAACTTTATTGTAATCTCCCTTGGATATTTGCTTTTCCAAAGGAGATAAAGGAGAGCACCCGAACAAAAACAACAGGCTACAAATAGATAAAACCCTAACAAAGCGCATCAGATAATCAGCCAATCCTTAGATTTTTAATAGCAGCCAAATTCATAAGTAAATGAACCGTATTGATTAACCTGATATTTTTGAAGAGAAGCGTTTTGCTTAGCAGAAGGAATGTATTTCTCTGTGTCATTCCTGCTTATACGTTCACCCTCAGTTGACACAGCCCCTATATAATAAATGCCGTTACCTGTATTAAAAATCTCCAAATCTTCTAAAGGGTCAAGTTTAAAATACCCATCAGCATTCCATTCACCTTCTTTATTTTTATAATAATAGGCAAAGTAAAGCCCCTGACGCTCGCAGGTGTTCTTAGCAAAAACATGAATATCTTGTGTTTTTGGAGAATCGAATTTTATCCAGTTTTCTAAAAATGAGTTAGAAATATACTTTGATGTACCGAAATCACCGTCAGTTATTGATCTGATTATCTTTTGCCGCTCTGTAGAAATACGTGAACCCATATTGATATTACTCGACTCTGCCGTAATAACACCATGGATATGATAGGAGTCATATTTTTCAGAATAGACAAATATAGGGCTACCACTTTGCCCCCTGTAAACATCACAATCCAGAATTATCTCATTCTCATCGGAGTAACCAACCGCTGCTTCGCACCCTTCCTCGAAATATTGATGACTCGTCTCTTTATCACCCGGATACCCTATAGTTAACACAGGTCCCTCAGGAAAAGTATTTTTCCCCCAGTATCCTAAAAATCCAACTACATCGCCGGCATACTTTTCCTTATCTGACTGTTCCAGCTTCATTACAGCGATATCAACTTCTGAATGTACCTCGCCTCTTTTATAGTAATACTCTGCCGGCATATAAACCTCAGAGACTTTATATTTGTTATACGGAGACTGATTAAGTGAGTTTATACCTGGATAGAAAAACTGATTAGGATGAATTTCACCTTCGGAATTAATCGCACAGTGGGCCGCTGTGATGATATAACTATCATTAATCAAGGTACCTGTGCAGGTAGACATTCTACGATCTCTTAACCCGGTACCGTAATTAGTGATTAACTGACCTACACGCAGCTTATAATTATCCAAATACTCAGGCATCTCGTTCATTGACTTTCGATTATCTACACCGAGTATAGCCCTACTCTTAACCTCGGTTATCCAGTCAGCAGGCGCTTTATTATCAGTAGGTTCAATTTCCACATCAGCAGAACAAACAGAAGCAATGGAGAAAAATGAAACGATAATAAATTTGACCATTTTCATAAGTACTTTCCTGTAAGTCCCCAAGAAGTTCCTGAATTTAGCGCCTGTTTTTACAGAGATTAAATCCTAACTCAGACAGGAAGAATTTCTTGCCTGAATCAAGCCAGACGATATAACCATTTTCAGCCAGCTTATCGATCAAGGATCGATTGCCCAGACAGCCGGCCGCCGCACCGGCATCATCATCCAGCTCAAATATCTTATCGGCCAACGCCAGAACACCACCGCGATGCCGCTCTCTCGCTTCCTCATACTCAGCCACCAACCATCTGAGCATTTGGGCCTGCTTAAGCTTCGTTTCTGCAGTCACAGACTTCATTCCCAGCTTCAGGCTGCAACAAACCCGCGGCAAATAAGTCATGCAAGGCTGCTTCCGACATTGAGCCGTCCCTCTATCGCTGATCGCCTGCAATCCCATCTGCTACCTAACTCGGATCCGCAACGGGTCAGTGGACTTAAAGTAAACGTCATCAGATGGCGACTGACAATCTATTTTCCGAGCTGGAGCCCATCGATAGATATTCACAGTTCTTCTGTTCAATCCCTGACTCCTGCCGCTTAGTACGAGGATTGAGATGGACAAGCCAGAATTATCGAACACCCCTACGCTGGGAAATCCGCTAAGCCAGGTATCTAGCTCCTCAGGCACCCTCAACCCCGCAGGCTCTATCACGTCCTGCGCTGTACTTCTTAACGGCAGTTCAAACGCTTTGAGGTAAGGGTTAGTATCGGGCTACCTGAACGAGATGCAGACAGGGCATGCTGCTGAGAAGCCAGCGGCACAGGCTGGCAAGGCATTAAGCGTTCGAAGTTCTATAAAGCATTATCGATCGAAGCCATTTTAGTTATCTGAACAGCTCAACGAGGGAAAGGGTATGGGTATCAGACAGGCGCTCAGGGTTTCTGCTTTCACCGCTCTGTTCTGGAGTTTCAGCGGCCTTTTACTCGCGGCGCCCGCTAAACACGCGCTTCTGATCGGCATATCGGACTATACGGATTCGGGGCTATCCTCCCTGCCAGGCGCCGAAAACGACATCCAGGCGGTGCGCCAGTTACTCGAACAGAGACTTGGCTTCCCTAAAGAAAATATCGAACTTCTACTCAACAAAGACGCCACGCATTCCGCGGTGGTTACAGCACTTCAGGAACTGAGTGCTCGTGTCCAGCAGGATGACCTGGTCTACATCCACTACTCGGGCTACGGCTCAAATATGCCCGACCTGAATGGTGACGAAGCCAGCGGCCTGGATAAGACCTGGGTGACATTTGGCGCCCGCAGTGACAGATCGACCGTGCTCGACAGCGATGAACAGAATAACGTCAATTTAAATGGCTTCGACCTGCTGGATGATGAGATCGATCACTGGCTGGCCCCCGCTTATGCCAAGGCTGCTCAACTGGTTTTCGTCACCGACACGGCTCACTGGGGTACCGTCAGCCGCGGCGACAAAGCCCCTCAGCAGCGGGCTGCAGCGAACGACAGCCGCATGCACCCACTGGGTATGCAGTCATTTGAAGCTGCGGACAGATCTAAGGCTGTGTTCGTTAGCGCCACCCAGCCAGAAGGCTCTGCCTATGAGTACCAGCCGTTCCACCGCAGCTTTGGCCTCTTTACCTGGCACTGGCTGCAGAGCCTGGCCAGCGCGACTCCGGATACGAACTGGCGGGATCTACTCCAGCAGACTCAAATGCGGATCAAAACCGATGCGGCTTGGCACCAGTCGCCCAGCATCAGCGGCAACCTGAATTCAGCGATACTCAATGGCGAACTGCCGGCACATTCCGCCCGCTTCAGGGTGACGGGCGTTACCGGCGATCAGATTTCTCTCGATGGCGGACAGCTGGCCGGCCTTACCCCAGGTTCAACAGTCACACTCGCCAACATTGATGCGGGCGACAGCCGGATCGAGATTACCGAGACGGATGTCTTCTCTGCCAAAGGCGTGCTCAAAAGTGGCCACTTCAGCCCGGGTGACGCGCTGGTATTGAGCGAGCGCAGCTACCCTCAGCCAGTACTCAGGGTATTTGTTTCCGCAGATAAACAGGCGGATTCGGATAGCCATGTTATCGCGTCGATTCGCGATGCGGCTGCATCGGTGCCAGGGATTCAGCTCGATACCGATCAGCGCCAGGCTGACCTGGTGCTGTACTACAGCCGCATCGACGAAGCGCTCGGTGCACAGGTGCGCAAACAGGGTATAGCGGCCAACCTGACCTTCTCTCTTCCCGACACAGATCCGCAGGGTGCGCCCCGCTTATTTTTCCTCAACGCCGATGAAACCGAGGCGGCCACCGGCCTGACCTGGAACGGCAGCGCTGATAACAGGGTTGAACTCGAACAACTCAAGGCCAGGCTGGGGCGTATTCGCGATAGTTACCACTTACACAGCCTGGCGGGATCCTCATCCGATGACTCCTCTGTCGATCTGAACATCACTCACCTGCACAGGGACGATGGCTGCACCCCGGCGGCTGATCAGCGCTGCCAGGAGTTCGCTTTTGGCCGCTTCCTGGTGGATGACCCCAGATCGGCGCCCGATGCAGAAGCAAAGCGCTATCAAACCGGAGATGTGCTTGCTTTTGGCGTCGCCAACAGGTCGACGCAGGCGCGCTACGTCTACCTGCTAAGCAGTTCGCCAGATGGCGATATCAAACTGATCTATCCAACGCCGGAGATGACGGAGGCGGAAAACAGGATCGACGCCCAGACTCAGCTCGACCAGCTGCCGATCGCCTTTCAGCTCGACCGCAGCGGCACGGAATCGATCAAGATGATCGCTTCAACCGAGCCGATAGACCGGGCGTTTTTTGAGCCAACCACCCATCTCGCCGATTCAGAAAGCGCTGCTCCAAACAACGCACTGGAACGCCTGCTGGCCTACAACCGCGATATCGGAAACGGCCAGAAAAGTATCCAGCTGCCAGTGGCACAAATCTCCTGGAGCACCGCCAACATCGACCTGACAGTGGCCGCATCCGGCGATATGGCTGGCGTCCGCTCACGCGGTGCAGACACCGGCGCCCAGCCTGCTTATGTTCGCGTGCGCGTGTTCTTTGGCAGCAACAGGAACTACGATCCACACGCCGATGAACCGGGTGAGCTGTTTGGCAACGACCGCGGTACGCTGCGCCTTGGCAGCCTTTGGGTCAGCATCCCGGCAAACCACGAACCGGGCAAACTGGAGACCCCTTCGCTACTGTCTCTGATGGGTGAAGACCCCAGCGAGCACGTGATGCTGCAGTCGGTTGATCTGCTCGACAAAGAGGCCTTTGTCAGCCAGCTGGGCGATGCCGCCAGCCAGCTGCCCGACCGCCGGATGCTGTTGTATATCCACGGCTACAATAACTCCTTTGAAGAGGCCGCCCGCCGCTCGGCTCAGATCGCCTACGACCTCAGTGTGGAAAATGTGCACTACGTGCCTTTGCTTTTCACCTGGCCGTCGGGCGACAGCATCATTCCCACCCAATACACCCGCGCCTGGACCAACAAGGAGTGGGCGGTTTCCGATCTGGTGCAGTTCCTCGAACTCGCCGTGCTGGAAACAGGCATCGATAATGTCCACGTACTCGCCCACTCCATGGGCACCAACCTGTTCAGCAGCGCCTCACTGGTCATGGCCGGGCGCGAACAGGATGCGGATATCCGCTTCGGGGAGGTGCTGCTGGCGGCGCCCGATATCGACGCCGAGACCTTCTACCGCCTGCTGCTGCCGCGGCTGCAAACCCTTGCCGAGCGGACCACGGTCTACATGGCTTCTCAGGATGTGGCGCTGCATGTGAGCAAGGTGGTGCATTCAGGCTACCGTCGCCTGGGTGATTCCAGCGACTCACCGTTGATTCTTCAAGGAGTGGATGTGGTTGATGTCAGCGAGCTTAATACCTCGGACATGGGCCACGCCTACTATGCCGCCATTCGCGAACTGCTGAGCGATATAGGCTCCACGCTGCGAGGTATAACACCGGATCTGCGTCGCCTGAGCAGCCAGGAAACCGAGCAACGGCTAAAGTACTGGTCATTTCAAAAAGCAGAATAATCCGTACAGCAATACGTTCAGCGCAGCTGCTGAAGGCTACAGCCACTAACGATCGTCGCGGTAACCGCCTTAAAACGCACCGCGACGATCCGGCGCTCGGCCCGCTAATTCCAGGCGTCGAGCCAACGCTGAATCTCGCGCACCGTTCCCAGACCGTAGCCATCCGGGTCTCCCGCATAGCCACGATAAAACTCACTCAACGCCGAGAGTTCACGCCTCACCCGCGAGAGAAAACCTCTAAAAGACTCGCCATCCCTTGCAACAAGAATCGCTTGGCAGCGCCCTATCGCCGCGGCTTCAATCTGCCCGGTATTTCCCCAATACCAGGCCGCACTTTCTTTTTCCTGCGCCCGGGTTTTCTGCTGAGACAGCATTTTCCTGAGTGCGCGATGAAACCGCATTTTTCGCACTAAGCCATAAATTTTTCGGATCACTCAAAGCTCCCTGACCACCAAGCGGGCCCGCGAAGCTGAGCCCGTCATGAAGCTTGGATGGACAGAGACGGCAAAGAAGGATTCGCGATAGTAACCGAAGATTACTGCCAAGCCTGGCGTAGATCAGCCATAGAGCAGAACGTTCGGTTCACACCCTGGGCCCAAACTTTTTGCGTGATACACTGCGAAAACCGATCAATAACTCAAAATAACTAGAATAAGAATTATGGCTATTGCTGACGCTAAAAGGATTGAGCGCCCTGTAGAAGGTGCCTTGCCGGATATCAGCATCCTGATCGTCGATGACGAGGCCGGGATTCGTGACTTTCTGCAACGTGCACTGAGAAAACGCTACCGCACGGTCGATGTGGCAGACTCCACCGAGCAGGCGGACCAGCTGCGCTCATCGCGACATTTTGACCTGCTGATTGTCGATATCTGCATGCCCGGACGCTCCGGCGTCGAGTGGGTACAGCAGTTGCGCGAATCTGGCTGCCCTTCCGATGTAATCTTCATGACCGCCTTTGCCGATATGAACAGCGCCATCGAGGCACTGCGCCTGGGTGCCTGTGACCTGGTCCTGAAGCCGTTCCGCATCGAGCAGATGCGCAATGCGGTGCAGAAGTGCCTGGATAACCGGCAGCTGACGAAAGAGAACTACGTGCTCAACCGGCATGTAGCGCAACGGGAAAGCAGCGGTCTGGTAGGCTCCAGCGCGGTGATGGAAGCGCTGCGCACAACCCTGTCACGTATCGCCCCCGCGCCCTCAGCCGTATTGATCGAGGGTGAGACCGGCACCGGCAAGGAGCTTGCGGCCCGGGCGATCCACCGCCAGAGCGGCCGCAGCGGCGCATTCGTACCGGTCAACTGTGGCGCCATCGCGCCGGAGCTGATCGAGTCGGAGCTGTTCGGTCATATCAAGGGGGCATTCACCAACGCCCACCAGGCCCGTCTCGGCCTGTTTGCCTACGCTGATGGCGGCACGCTGTTCCTGGACGAGATTTCGGAACTGCCGCTGCCGATGCAGACCAAGCTGCTGCGCGTGCTGGAAGATGGCGCCATACGACCGCTGGGTACCGAGCGCGATACGCCGGTCAATGTTCGCGTACTGGCCGCCTCCAACAAAAAGCTGGATCAGGCGGTAAGCGAGGGACGCTTCCGCGAAGACCTCTACTATCGGCTCAATGTGCTGCACATTCAGATGCCGCCGCTGCGGGAGCGCCAGGAGGATATTCCCGAGCTGCTCAGCCACCTTTCAACTTCCCTGGCAACAGAGTTGCGCCAACCCACTACAAGCTTCGACAGCGCTGAGATCCGCGCTCTGCAGGCTTACCACTGGCCAGGCAATGTGCGCGAACTCAAGAACCTGATCGAACGCTGCCTGCTGCTCGGCATGTCCCCGACACAGCTCGCGTTTCCAAACAGGGTGCGGGATGCGGAAGTCTCGGGTTATCCGCTGCACTGGCGGCTGAAACAGGTAGAGCTGACCCATATCGAAAAGGTGCTGGCACGCAGCGACGGCAACAAAACCAGGGCCGCCGAGGCACTGGGCATTACCCGCAAAACCCTCGACCGCAAGCTACGCTCTTTTGAAAGCAGCGATGACGACAGCAGTGACGACAGCGCTGATTAAACGTTGCTGGCAGCGGCTCACCGGCAACCTGCGCTACCGGCTGCTGGCACTGACGCTGTTCCCGCTGCTGCTGGTTCTGCCCGGTGTGGTCCTGCTCGCCTATCTGTGGAGTAACGAGGTGGGCTACCGGCAACTGCTGATGAAGGCCAACACCGACCTGGCCGTTGCCCATGAAGCCTTCTTCGCCACCCGCGATCGCTACCTGGTACGCCTCTCTCTTGCCGCCGCGGGCGATCGCTTTCATCACGCGCTGCTTAACTCCTCCGCCGACGGGGGCGATCGCAATAACACGGATACGCCTCTCCTTCTGGAGCAGCTGCGCTCGGCAACCGGTTTTGACTACGTGCGCCTGCTCGACCCACGCGGTTGCTCGCTGACGCAACCCGGCGATTGCAGTTATCCCGACAGCCCGCTGATACAGCAGGCCAAGATGCAGGGGCCGGTGAGCGGCGTTGAGGTGTTTTCCGCTGCAGAGCTGAGCGCACTGAGTGCCGAGCTCGCCACCCGGGCCCGCATCCCGCTGGTAGCTACCCAACGCGCTACGCAATCCGAGCGTTCCGTGGAAGATCGCGCCATGATGCTGCATTTTGTCTACCCGCTGCGTGACAATAGCGGTAACGTGGCGGCACTGCTCACGGCAGGGCTGCTGATGAACGCCAATCTCGGTTTTGTCGACCATATCAGCAACACCGTTTACGGCCCCGGCAGCCTGCCGGCAGACGGCATAGGCACGGTGACCCTGTTCCTTGACGATGTGCGTATTAGCACCAATGTTCAGCACCCCGAAGCACCACGCCAGCGCGCTCTAGGCACCCGCGTATCGGCCCAGGTACGCCATCAGGTGCTTGAGGAAGGCGAGCGCTGGCTGGACCGGGCGTTCGTGGTCAGCGACTGGTATATCTCCGCCTACGAACCGGTCATCGACGTCAACGGTCACCGCATCGGCATGCTCTACGCCGGTTTCCTGGAAGCGCCGTTTCTGGAGAGTTTCTACCACTGGCTGGAACTGCTGCTCTGGCTGTTCGCGCTGGTGCTGCTGCTCTGCACATTTATCGCCATCGCCGGCGCCCGCTCGATCTCCAGACCGTTCGAAATCATGACCGCCGTTGTCGATAGGATCAGAGGCGGCGAACGCCAGCGGATTCCACCACTGAACACCACCGACGAAGTGCGCGTACTCGCCGAGCACTTTAATGCGATGCTGGCCCAGCTGGACCAGCAGCACGATGCGATACAACAGGCAGCGGTGCAGCTCGAAGAGAAGGTTCAGGAGCGCACCCTTGAGCTGAAACAGCATATCGCCATGCTCAACGAAACCCGCGAGCAGCTGATCGAGAAAGGTAAGCTTGCAGCTCTGGGCGAGCTGACCGCGGGTATCGCCCACGAGGTGAACAACCCCACCGCCGTGATTCTCGGCTATATGGATCTGCTGCTGGATGAACTGGGCGAGCAGGCAACGCCGGAGATCCGCCGCGACGCCGAACTGATCATCGAGCAGGTGGGACGCATCCGCACCATTATCAACGACCTGCTGAAACTGGCACGCCCCAGCTCACCACGTACTCATCTGGAAGCGATCGATATCAATGATCTGGTGCTGAATACCCGCACGCTGGTCCAGCATGAGCTTAAGCGACGCGGCATCAATCTGAGGCTTGAACTGCGCGCATCTCATCGGGCCCGGGCCGATGCTTCCCAGCTGCAGCAGGTGCTGATCAACCTGGTAATGAACGGCGCCAACGCCATTTCCGGCAGTGGCGAAATCCGGGTGCGCAGCCGTAATCTGGGCGACGGCGGGGTCAGCCTGAGCATCCATGACAACGGCTGCGGAATTCCCACCGACCAGTTAGCGCGCATTTTCGATCCCTTCTACTCCCGCGGCAAACAGGGCACCGGCCTGGGCCTTTCGATCAGCCAACGCCTGCTGGAACAGGCTGACGCAAGTATCAAAGTGCGCTCGCGGCAGGGCCTTGGCACCCTGTTCGTGATTCACCTCAAGCCAGGCAGCCGGTCCGAGTACTGCACACAGGGTCATTTCGACCCGGTTTCCGAGTTTATCGGGTCATAACGACCCGCCCTCCGCTGCAGCCTTAAACCCTTTTTTGTCCTCGCCCCCCCGACATCTGTGCGTTTGCCCCAGATGGCGCGGGTATTGCGTTGGCTTTTGCTGCTGACAAAGCAAAGGCGGATCCGCGATCTGCCTGTACCCCAGATACTTGCAATCCAGGGGCAAACAATAACGATAACAGCGGAGCTACACCCTATGTCGAACAACGCTTACCAGAAATCTGGCCCTTTTGCCTTTCTGCTGAAAGAGCGAATCGTCGCCAAACCTGGCTTCAATCGCTGGCTGGTTCCCCCCGCCTCTATCGCGATCCACCTCTGCATCGGCTCGGTTTACGCCTGGAGCATCTTCAACCCGCCACTGGTGCGTCAGCATGGCGTTGTTGCCAGCGCCGCCGATGACTGGTCGCTGAGCTCGGTGGTCTGGATCTTCTCCACCGCTATCGTCTTTCTCGGTCTGGCGGCCGCGTTCGGCGGCAAATGGCTGGAAAAGGTCGGTCCACGTGCGGTCGGCTTTCTCGCCGCGATCCTCTGGGGCGGCGGCTTCCTGGTCGGTAGCCTGGGCATCATGCTGGACCAGCTCTGGCTGCTCTATCTGGGCTACGGCGCGCTGGGCGGCTGTGGTTTGGGGCTGGGTTACGTATCGCCGGTCAGTACACTGATCCGCTGGTTCCCGGACCGGCGCGGCATGGCCACCGGCATGGCGATCATGGGCTTTGGTGGCGGTGCGATGATTGGTGCACCACTGAAAACCTGGCTGCTGTCGGTGTTTTATGAAGCACCTCAATACCTGGGTAAAGTCGCCGATGTCAGCCTGATCACCGAGTCCGGCCGTCGCTTCGCCGAGGTTGCAGGCCAGAAGCTTGAAGTTGTCGTCGCCAGCGCCGCGGATATGGCTAACATGCCGATCCCCGGCCCTGAGGGCGTCTACGTGGTCAACACCGGTAACACCGGCGTCGCCAGCGTCTTTCTGACCCTCGGTATCGTCTACTTTGTTGTGATGACCATCGCCGCCTTCTCTTACCGCGTGCCGCCCGAGGGCTGGAAGCCGGAAGGTTGGGAGCCGCCCAAGGCAGTCAGCGGCAAAAATCGTCTGATCAGCAACAACCACGTGCATATCGACCAGGCACTGAAAACACCTCAGTTCTACCTGCTTTGGCTGGTGCTTTGCCTCAACGTGACCGCCGGCATCGGTGTGATCGGTGTGGCGAAAACGATGATGACCGAGATTTTCGGTACTACCTTACCCAACATTGTTGATACCGGCTTCGCCGCCACCTACGTATTGATGATCAGTGTGTTCAACATGGTGGGCCGCTTCCTCTGGGCATCGACCTCCGATTTCATCGGCCGCAAGAACACCTTCCACTGCTTCTTTATCCTCGGCATGCTGCTGTATATCTCCATCCCCTTCTTCGCCGGTCAGGTAAGCAGCAATCCGTCGGTGGTCTGGCTGGTCCTGTTCTGCATCGCCACCATGGTGATCTTCACCATGTACGGCGGCGGCTTCGCGACGATTCCGGCCTATCTGGCGGATATCTTCGGCACCCTGCATGTGGGCGGCATCCACGGACGCCTGCTGACTGCATGGAGCACCGCCGGTGTTCTCGGCCCCTTTGCGATCACCCACCTGCGCGAAGTTTCGCTGCGAGATGCCATCGAATCCCTGGCCTACAAGGTTGATCCCGCTGTATTCCAGCAGACCTTTGGCGCCGGCGTAGACCAGCTGAATGCGCTGATCGCTTCCAAAACAGTGACCCTGGGCCGTCTCATGGAGATCGCACCGGCCGGCACCATCGACCCGACGCCAGGACTCTACAACACCACCATGTATGCCATGGCAGGATTGCTGGTGATCGCGTTTATCGCTAACACCATGATCCGCAAGGTGTCTGAGAAGCATCACGTGGAAAATACGCACCCTGAGGAGGTGCCGGCAAGCTAACCGCCCGCTTCCCGACTAACCAACAAGCCCGCCCTGCCCGGCGGGCTTGTTGCTGTATGGCGCTTGTTTCTAGCGCTGATTTTCAGTGTAAAACGAGCACATTCGGCCTGCATTTTGGAGGTCTCACGCCCCTGATTTAACGCTCACTTTTTAGCCATTCGCGCCGATATACCCCTATCCATGCCCCTCTATTAACTTCTTTGCGCCAGAGCCACGACGATGATTATCAGTCAAAGCCAGATCAGCTTCAGCAGCAGCCATCAGCGCAGCGAGCGCACAACGCAAAGCGAATCTCTGGAGCTATATCGCAGCGATGCCGCCGGCGTGGTGCGCCGCGTCTCCAATGACACCTCACCGGTCAATGGGGCCGCTCAGGTTGCCGCCGCCCATGGGGCAGAAATGGCCTCAGCGAAGACTGCGCCCGAGGCGCGAACCCTGACAGCAAAAGAGTCAGCGGTACCCGGCTCGGGGCAACAACTGACCGATCCCAGACTGAGACTGCAAGCGCTGCTGATTGCCATGCTCAGCGGACGAGAGATCGTGCTGTTCGATATGAACGACCTGAGTGTAAACAAGGATGGCCAGCCCCCAGCGGGCTATCCGACCGAGATATCAGGTGATATAGCGGTGCCAGGCGCTACCGGTATGCGCTACGAATGGAACAGGCAGACAGAGATCAGTGAAGATAGCCGCTTTATCGCCGCCGGACGGGTGACCACCAACGACGGGGTCAGTTTCGATATCGGGCTGAACGTGAAGATGAGCTATCACAATATCGAGCACGAACGACTGGTGCTGACCGCCGGCGTGCAGTTGAAAGATCCGCTGGTGGTGAACTTCGATGCCAGCGCCGCTGAACTGAGCTCGCAACGGATCGCTTTCGATATAGATGCCGATGGCACGAACGACAACATCAACCTGCTGGCACCCGGCAGCGGCTTTCTGATGCTGGACCGCAACGGGGACGGCATAGCCAATGATGGCATTGAGCTGTTTGGCGCCCTGAGCGGCAACGGATTTGCCGATCTCAGCAGCTATGATGAGGATGGCAACGGCTTTATCGATGCCGGTGACACGGTGTTCGGCGAGTTACAGATCTGGATCCGCAATGCCCAGGGTGAGGACGAGTACGCAAGCCTTGCAGAAAAAGGGATAGGCGCGCTCTACCTGGGATCGGTAGAAACACCCTTTTCACTCTATCAAAGCGGCACCGAGCTGCGTGGCGAAGTGCGCGCCACCGGGCTGTTTATCCGCGAAGACGGCAGCACCGGCAGCCTGCAGCAGATCGACCTGGTGGTCTGAACCACCCGGGCGATCCGTCACACGGGATCAGTGCGCGGTTTCCGCCTGCTGATCTTCAGCTATCCCCATGTACTCTTCAAAGTTGGCGATGTAATCCATCAGGTTGCCATCGTAGAGCTTGCGGAAACGATCGGAGAAATACTCCACCGCCTTATCGCGCTTGCCGGCCAGTTCGTCCGCATTAGTCACGCTGCTGGCGGCGATATAGGCGTTATAGCGCGCGGCTGCATAGATAAACGCTACGCCCATCTTGTGCTCGCCCTGCTTGGCGGCCATCTCGTTGGCGATCTCGATCAGCTTGTTGGTGGTTTCAACGAACTCATCGTCAAACAGATTCTCTTCAGCACTCATCGTGATTCTCCATCAGTTTGCGTTGAAAAATAGACTGGCGACCGATCGACAGATGGCGGTGGCGGCAGTAGCGCCCCGCCGCCATCAACATGGCGACCCTGGCGATGCCGCGGCCAAAGCCGCCGCTGGAAAGATCAGCAAACTGGTCCAACGCCTGCTCGCTGTTTTCCCGTGATGTCAGTGCTTTCATGCTGAGCACCTCCGAAAGTTACCCGGCAATCAGCACTCGAGCTGCACCAGGTGGGTATTCTGCAATTCGGCAAACTGCGCCGGCGTATAGGCCTTGATCGTGAGCGCGTGCAGGCGCCCCGTCTTCAGCTGGGTTTGAAACAAAGCGAGCACCAATTTCTGACGCTGCATCAGATTTTGTCCTTCGAAGGTGTCGCTAATGATGGCGAGGGTAAAACTGCACTCCTCACCACTGACATCGATCTCTGCGTCGGGCAGCGCCTGCTGGATGATCGCTTCGATTTCACTGGTCTCCATCAGGCACCTCCGGCGGATTCAAGCATCGGTTGCAGGCTGCCGTCTTCAATCATCGCCACGATCACATCACTGCCACCGACCAGTTCACCGCCGATAAACAGCTGCGGAAAAGTCGGCCAGTTAGAGACGCTGGGCAGCTTTTCGCGGATAAACGGCGCTTCCAGCACATTGACGAAGGCGTAGCCCTTGCCGGTGGTTTTCAGCGCTTCTACCGCATTGCGTGAGAAACCGCACTTGGGATCTTCCGGCGTGCCTTTCATGTAGAGCAGTACAGGGTTATCGGACAGCTGCTTACGGATCTTGTCTTCGGTTGTCATGATGCATCCCTCGGTTTATTGGCCCACGGCCTGACGATGCGTGGCCATCAGCAGTTTCATAATCTCGCGGCTACCGGCCACCTCGACGGCAAGAAAGCCATCCAGGGTTTTCAGACCAGTATCCGCACCCCCGGCCAGCAGCATCTCGACCATTTCGCGCCGGCCCGCCGAAGCTGCCCAGATCAGCGGTGTCGCGCCGTTGGCGTTCTGATTATCAAGATCAACACCCTCACCGATCAGCAGGCTGACGGTGGCTGAATCCCCCGACCGCACCGCAAACCAGAGTGCGTTGTTGCCATCATCGTTGCGCCGGTTTACATCGGCACCTACAGCGATCAGGCGGCTGACTTCAAGGCTGTCGCCGCGGTGTGACGCCTGCATCAGCGACGTCATACCGTATTCACCGGCCTGATCCTGATTCTGCTCTGCGCTCATCTGCCTCACTCCAAGTAGGGGTAACCAGGCCCGGTAGCCGCCATCGATACTGAAACTGCGGCTGAAGCCAAAATCGCGGAACATCCTTGCCATTTCGATACTGCGGCTTCCATCTTCGCAGTAGATCAACATCAATCGGGACGGCTCGACCCGGGTCAGCAGGCGCCCGAGCACCCGGTCATCCAGATGCATCGCGAACGGATGCCGGGAATCCTCGTAGCAGTCCAGCTCCCGCATATCCAGCAGGTAGGCCGGCTCTTCCTTCAACAGCTGTTCAGCGGAGCGTATATCCATCTTCAGTAACTCACCCATCGACAGCCTCCCGAAGGTGGTGGTAACCGGATAATCCGCTGACCCGCTCATCTCTCAGCCCCATACCGGCGGCAAAACCGTAGATCGCCTGGAACTGCTCGCCCTCAAGACCGAGTAGCTGATGCACGGCATCGTCAAAAAAGCAGCCGATACCGGTGCCGTTGAGCCCCAGTGCGGTGGCAGCCAGGTAGAGGTTCTGCCCCAGCATGCCCGCTTCGCGATAAAGCTGTTGGTAGGCCGCGAGGCCATCCTGCAGCAACGGGTCCTGATACTCGGCGATCATCATCAGCGTTACGGCGCTGGCGGCGGCAATCATCTGGTTACAGCAGAGCTGCGCCGCCAGTTTGCGCGTGTTCGCCGTCTTCAGATGGATCAGACGCAGATCATCGTTGAGGTAAACATCGCTGGTGTCGGGCCAGCGCGTCATCGTCGTCTCTCTCAGCAGGACCGCTCCGCTATCCGAGCGCGGCATCAGGTAGAGGCCGGGCTCCAGGCCTTCCACGTTATGCACAAACAGCAGCAGGTGCAGACGAGCGGGATCAAACTGCATGCGGCTGGCACCGGATACCAGCGGTTTGAGCAGTGCGGCAAACTCGTCGTAACCAAGCCTGCGCTGATGGTCATAGCCCTGGGCGCTGCGCCTTGAGATCAATGTCTGCCTGGCATTAAGTGGGGCTTCCCGCAGTGTTTCAGAGCCAGTAGGTGCCCGGACAAGACTCGCACTGACGTTGGTATCCAGCCGCTCCGCCATCGCTTTGCACGCTTTCCAGCGTTGTAACGGCCTGGGCCCAAGGCGTGAAGGTACGCCCTGCCAGTTAGGCGCCTCGCGACAGACCTTGGCGAGGCGGGCGTAGTCCTCTGAACGGCCTTTAAAGGTAAGCAACCATTCGGGATGCTCAGGTTCTACACCGTCAAACTCCGCCCGATCTATGCCGCAAAGTGCCGCCAGCCGCTCTCGCCCCGTATCGACCAGCTCCAGCTCCCATCCCTGCAGTGCTGCGGACGCCTGGCACTGAGCCAGCTGATGACCGCTATCGAGCAGACAGTAGCGCAGGCTGCGCTCGCCGTACTTCCAGGCCTCGCGCTGCAACACGGAGGTCTGTATCAGCGACACGGCAGTGACGCTCTCTGCCTGCAGCTCCAGGCGCTGTTCCAGACAATGACTGAGCACGTCGTAGTGATACACACCGGCTGGCCAGTTCGAACCCGCGGGTAACAGCAGATAAAGCTCACCAGGATGCAGGTTGCCGCTGGAAGGATTCGCCCTCAGCGACCAACGATCCGGGCCAAACACCTTCCAGGCGGTAAGGCCCGCAGCGTAGCGCAGAAACGCGGACAGGGATTCCAGCGTCAATGGCTGAGACTCAAGCTGACCCGCAAAAAGCACCCCGGCATCTGGCGCATCAGCCCTGTCATCGGGCAACGGCAGTGCCAGTTTCGGCGCGCCCTCAAAGGAGCGAAATACGTTAGGCTGGTCGTCCCAGTCCAGAGTTTCGGGCCCCGGCGCGTACCCCTCCAGGCGGTGCTTGCTCAGTTGGTGATAAGCACCGAGCTGCTCCATGGCGGTCTGTTCGGCGGTCGCAGTGATGGCAGCCATGTCGTCACTCCTCCGGCCCAAAACATTCGGCATAGGCGCTGCATTGGTCGCAGCTCGGTGCGCGGCAGACATAACCGCCACCACGTTCGCAAAGTTGCTTGTAGAAGAATCGTTTCCACTTCATATCTCGGTCGTTAAGCGCTTTTAACGCCGGGTAAGCCCGTTGCATCAGATCGCTCAGCTCGCTGCGATCAGGCAATCCAAGATCACGCCAGAGGTGATCGCCGCCCAGGCAGGCGGTGGCGATAATCAACGACAGCTCAACCGGTGCCGCCGGGCTGCGGAAATCCTCGAGCAGCTCGACAAGTTCGATACGCTCATCGTCACGTATGCGCATCAGCTCTTCGCGCAGATCGGAGCGGGTTTGTATCAGATGCTTTTCCGCTGGATCAGCCGCGATAAGGTCGCTGTCGTCAGCAAAATGCCGCTCGATCAAGCGAGCAAACTGTTCTGCCTCCAACCCCAGATTCAGGGGCAGGCAGCCGACCCCGCGACGGGGACCGAGTATTAGGTGAGCGAGATGACGGTCGGTTTCTCCACCCGCCGCGACCGCCATCAATCGCTCTAACTGGTTCTGTGTCTGCACTGCTACCATCGCCATCAGCCCGACTCCGCTCTGCACGCATCGCTGCTGTGGCTCTTGGGACAGGTTTCGATATCCTCATCGGGGAGCCGCTCAAGACCGATCAATCGATCGATCTGCTCGGCGTCGAAACCCTGCAGACACTGCCCGCTGACTTCCATCAACGGACGTCGAATAAGTAGCGGATCGGCGCAAAGCTGCGCCAACACCGCTTCGGGATCCTTGAGGTCAAGCGCCAGTTTGCCCGCCTTAAGATCCGGATGACTCTTGTTGATCCAGCCTGACACCTCGGTGCCGAGATAGGGGCGAAGGCTTTCTGGTGACCAGTCTGCGGTCAGCAGGTTGCGGGCATCGAGTGAATGCCCCGCCTCCTGCAGCAGCCGCTTCTGCTTGCGGTTGTTTATACAACCGGGCTTTTCGTAGAAGACCACCTCAGCCATCGCGTCGCCCCTTATCGTGCCTGGATCTCGGCCATCGCTTTTTCCATCATTTCCGGCGGAATCCCGGTGAGGGAACCGGCCGGGTTCACCGCCTCGCCAGCAGCATCGAGGATCGCGCCTTCGATCGGGCAGATACTCGCGCACTGAGGATCGGCGTGATCGCCCTCGCACTCGGTGCACTTTTTCGCATCGATCATGAAGTGCGGCTTGGCGTCGTAGATCGCGTCTGACGGGCATACATCGAGGCAGGCCCAGCAGTTAACGCAGCTTTCGATAATGCTAAGAGACATGGCTACCTCCTCAGGCGGTCATCTGGCTGTCTTCGGACTTGGCTTCATCCAGCTTGCCGGTCTTGATCATCTCTTCGTAGACGTCCATGACCGCTTCCTCGATCGGCTCCATGGCATGCTCGCCGTTCGGCGCGATGCCGGCCTCTTCCAGCAGGCCCCAGGGCTCGAAACCAATCTTGGAGCAGAGCACCACTTCACAACCGGTCAGGGCACGGATGCTGCCTGCCAGAGCACTTTCCTTCTCACCGCAGCTGTCGTCACCGATACAGTACTGGTCGACCTTGCGGTGGCTGATAAAGCGCACGCCATCGCGGGAGGCTTCGTAGATCAGGAACTCGGTGGCGTGACCGAAATGCTGGTTGATCATGCCGCCGCCGCTGGTAGCCACCGCCATCAACACCGGACGGAAGTGCTTGTTGTCCACAGCGGGACCGCTCGGGACTTTGACCGCAGCCAGAGCGGCACGGCGTTTTTCCTTCTCCGCCAGCTCTTCCTCGATGCCCTGGTGGATGATGGCGCGTTTCTTCATCGCCGCGTCGTAGTCGATATCCATCGCCTCGATCTTGTCGATGGTGAACTCGTCGCCGCGGTCTTCACCGAGCAGACCCACCGCATCGGCACGGCACTGACGGCAATGACGCATCATGTTCATGTCGCCAGAGCAGGCATCCTGCAGATCCATCAGCTCTTCGTTGCTCGGACCACGCTGGCCCATCACACCGTAGAAGGTGCCGTGTTCGGCTTCGGCGATCAGCGGCATCACGTTGTGCAGGAAGGCGCCCTTCTGCTTGACGATGCGGCTGACTTCCTTGAGATGTTCGTCGTTCACGCCCGGAATCATTACCGAGTTGACCTTCACCAGGATGCCGCGCTCCACCAGCATCTCGAGCCCCTTCTGCTGACGCTCGATCAGGATCTTGGCGGCTTTCTTGCCGCGGATACGGCGGTTGTTCCAGTAGATCCAGGGATAGATCTTGGCGCCGATCTCGGGATCCACGGTGTTGATGGTGATGGTGACGTGGTCGATGTTGTGCTTGGCCAGCTCTTCCACGGCATCCGGCAGCGCCAGACCGTTAGTGGATACACAGAGCTTGATATCCGGCGCTTCGGCGCTGAGGCGACGGAAGGTCTCAAAGGTGCGATCCAGGTTGGCCAGTGGATCGCCGGGGCCGGCAATACCGAGCACAGTCATCTGCGGAATATTTGCCGCCACGGCCTTGGTTTTCTTCACTGCCTGGTCCGGAGTCAGCAACTCGGATACCACACCCGGGCGCGACTCGTTGGCGCAGTCGTATTTACGGTTGCAGTAGTGACACTGGATATTACAGGCCGGCGCTACCGCTACGTGCATACGGGCAAAGTAGTGGTGAGCGTCTTCCGAGTAACACGGGTGGTTATGGACCTTCTGTTTGATCTCATCTGACAGATGAGCCAGCTGATCGTCACTACTGCCGCAGGCACTGGCTGAACAACCGCCTTCAGTGCTCGGACTCTGTTCTTCGTTCAGGACTGTCAACTCCATCGTTTTCACTCCTCTGAGGCCTCAGGGCCGGTTGTCAGTTGCAGATCACCTGCTGACAAGAGGGTTGCAATCGGTGGGCCACAGACTATGTGTCTGTTTTAAAAGGACTTAGCCGGATTTGGCGGGTCTTTTCCTTGTGTCTTGTGGTACAGACAGCGGCGCTTTGTCATATCTGCGACATCGCTAGTTGTTAGCCGCGACGGGCTGTTAATACCACTCACAGAAAACCGCCAGAAAACAGAAAGCCCCGCAGCGGGCGTGCCGGTGCGGGGCTTGGGTCCGGATTGATTGTTTCGATCAGATCTTCTTCACATCGATATTCATCGTCTGGATGCGATAGGCAATCTGGCGCGGCGTCATGTTGAGCAGACGCGCCGCTTTGGCCTGAACCCAACCGGCCTGCTCCAGCGCTGCGATCACTCGCTCCCGCTCATCGAGCCCGGGATCATCCAGCATCGGCTCCGGCTCGCCGGCAGACGCTGTCATCGACGCAGGCATCGGCATACTGCTCGGCCCAGGTGCTGCCGAGCGCTGCATATCCAGCCCCTGCAAGGAGAGGGTCTGCGGCTCGATATTGCCATCTTCAGTCATGATCGCCGCACGCTCGAGTACGTTTTCCAGCTCGCGCACGTTACCTGGCCAGTTATGCCCCATCAGCACGCGGATCGCCGCATCAGAGATGCTGAGCTTGCGCCCCTGATTTTGTGACAGCTTGTCGAGCAGGAAGCTGCACAGCTCCGGCAGGTCCGCCTTGCGCTCACGCAGGGCCGGCAGGTTGATCGGCATGATGTTGAGACGATAGTAAAGATCCTCACGGAAGTTGCCTTCGCGCACCTCTTTCTCCAGGTCACGGTTGGTCGCCGCCACGATCCTCACGTTAACGCGGATCGTCTTGTTACCACCGACTCGCTCAAACTCGCCTTCCTGCAGCACACGCAGCAGCTTGGCCTGGAACAGCGGCGAGATCTCACCGATCTCATCGAGGAACAAGGTGCCGCCATCGGCCTGTTCGAAACGCCCCTGGCGCATCTTCACCGCACCGGTAAACGCGCCCTTCTCATGGCCGAACAGCTCCGATTCCAGCAGGTTTTCCGGCAGTGCCGCGCAGTTCAGCCGCACAAAGCTGTTATGCGCCTTGGGCGAGTTGTAATGAATAGCGCAGGCCACCAGCTCCTTACCGGTACCGGATTCACCGCGGATCAGCACCGTGGTATCCCACTTGGCGACGCGACGGATCTGGTCGAACACCTGCTTCATCGGTGTGGTGTGCCCCACCATCAGGTTTTCGAAACCGAACTTGGCGCGCACGGTACGACGCAGCTCGTCACGCTCGTCGGTGATGCTGCGCTGCTGGTTCTGCACCTGCGCGAGCAGACGCACCGCCTGAACCACCAGGTTGGCGACCATCTCCATAAACCGGGACTCATCCGCCAGGAACTCTTCCAGTTCCGAGGCGGGCTGGGCACTGAGTACACCGATTACCTCGCCGCTCTGATCCTTCAGCGGCACGCCGATAAACGGCGCCTCCCAGTCATACAAAGCGAGTCGGTCCAGGAACTTGGGCTCCGAGGAGAGACGCATCAGCACCACCGAGTTTCCGCTTTGCAGAATGGTGCCGATAATCCCCTCACCACGCCGGTAGCGCACGGCGTTCTTGGCCTGCTGAACCATCTCAGAACCGCTGTGCACGGCACTTACACAGAGCTCGCCGAGCTCCGGATCCATCAGCGCTACCAGGCCATGCTTCATGCCGCCCTCTACGTGTAGCACTTTGAGTAGCTCTTCCAGGCTGGCATTCAGGTCCAGCGACCGCGTTAAAGTCCGGCATACGATACTCAGCACGCTGAGCTGCCGGTCGAGGAGCTCAGAACGGTTACGCGGGGTGAAGATTCCTTGCATCGTCATAATCGGCTCCTTAGCTGCGGGCTGTTCCCAGGGGTAGATGGACACAGACTCGGCAGCCCTCCTGGTAGAGGGGATCGATATGAACGGTTCCCAGGTGCTCGGCGACAATCTCCTGAACGATAGTCAGGCCCATGCCATAACCGGCACCCTTGTTGGTATTGGGTTTGGTGCTGAAGAACGGCTCAAAAACTCGGGTACGGTACTCTTCCGACACACCGGGCCCTGTATCGGAGATATTCACCACGACATCGCCGTTTTCAACCCGGGCGACGATACTCAGCTCACGCCTTGATGCGCCGCTGGACGCCATCGCTTCAATAGCGTTGTCGACCAGTTGCTTGAACAGACTATGCAGACGGCTTTCGAAACCGATCATGGCAGGCATGTGCAGCGGCGGATGCCAGTCCACCAGGATGCCATGCTTGAGCAGATCGCCGGTGGAGAGCTCCAGCACGTTGCGCAGCAGCTCGTTCATGTTGATCGAGGTTTTTACCCCGGGCGTTTCGCTCGGCACCGCCTGCTCAAGCTTCTCACGCGCTTCGTTACCGGCATCGATTGCCTCACGCAGGGCACCGATCACCTGCTCGGTCAGCGCACGCTCATCGCCCTTGCGCTGCTCCAGCATGCGCACGGCGGCGTTCATCAGGTTGAGCGGACGCTGGAACTGGTAGAGCGCGCCGTTCAACGCCTCACGCATGCTCTGCAGCGCTTCTTCTTCAGCGATCAGCAGCTTGAGTGCGTTCATCTGCTCGGCGTGCTGACGACGGCGCAGCTCGGTAACGTCGTTGATCACCAGCATCAGATAACGCCGCTCAGGCTGGGCGAAGAAGGAATCGGCGGTTTCATCACCGATCTCGATCATGCTGCCATCGATGGAGAACCAGCGCGGCGTGCTGTTACGGCCGATATCCAGACGGATCTCATAATCGGTAAAACCAACACCACGGTCACGGATAGCCTTCAGCCGCTCGCCCATCTCATCCTGGAGTGCGCGCAGAATCACATGGCTCGGCTCCTGCGGACACATATCGGTGGCCAGGGTTTTGTAGGCGAGGTTGTCGAGTACGATGCTTTCGTCCTCATCGAGCAGCACCATCGCGACGTTGGCGGCGTTAAC
The DNA here is from genome assembly GCF_900108065.1 of Marinobacterium lutimaris. Classification (GTDB taxonomy): domain Bacteria; phylum Pseudomonadota; class Gammaproteobacteria; order Pseudomonadales; family Balneatricaceae; genus Marinobacterium_D; species Marinobacterium_D lutimaris. The sequence goes on from NZ_FNVQ01000001.1 coordinate 2,004,553, forward strand.
CGCTTTTTCGATCATCGCCTTCTGATTCTGTACCCGCTGTTCCAGCGAGTAGAGCTCGGTAACATCACGATGCATACCGAGGTAGTGGATAGGCTGGTTTTCCTCATCCAAAACCGGCGCCACCATCAGCTCGGCCAGGTAACGCTTGCCATCCTTACGCCGGTTGACCAGCACCCCTGACCAGGGCTTGAGCTGCTGCAGCCGGCCCCAGAGCGCATCGTAAACCAGCCGAGGCGTGTTGCGGTTGGAGAGAACCGACTCGTTGCGGCCGAGCACCTCGCTGGCGGCGTAACCGGTTTCCTTGGTGAAGGCCTTGTTGCTGTAAAGAATGTTGGCGTGAAGATCGGTGATGGAGATCGCCACCGGCGAGTGCTCTACCGCCTGGAAAAACACGCTGGGCGGCAGCCCCTGAAGCAGGTCGCTGTTTTCCAGAACAGGAGTCTCATCGGTGATACCTGGCTGCTTCGTTTTCGCCATGCTCTCAGCTCCTAAAATGACGGGATGTTCTGAAGAAGCAATTACTGCGCCACCGACTGAGAGACTTATATATAAAGAAAAACCACACTAAATAAGTGGTAAATGTAGTAAGCACGACACATAAAAGTGCACGCCTGCACCGATCTGTTACAAACACAACAATGTCGTTATTCAAACAGTTATCGCTAAAATAACCTCTTTTATTTTCAACGACTTACCCATGGCATGCTTGGTGCACTCAGCACCCCAGAAGACTGATTCCCCGTCTGGAGGCTAAGCGCGACATGGAACTGATCACCCTTTTCATCGGCACCGTACTCGTGAATAACGTGGTGCTGGTCAAATTCCTCGGCCTCTGTCCGCTGATGGGGGTCTCCAACAAATTCAGCACAGCCACCGGCATGGGGCTGGCGACCACTTTCGTACTTACGCTCTCCAGTGTCTCCAGCTGGATCATGGAGTACTACATCCTCGAGCCGCTGAACCTGCAGTTCCTGCGCATCATCTCGTTCATTCTCGTGGTTGCCGCTGTTGTCCAGTTCACCGAAATGATGGTGAAGAAGACCAGCCCCCTGCTGCACCAGACCCTGGGTATTTTCCTGCCGCTGATCACTACTAACTGCGCCGTACTTGGCGTGGCGCTGCTGAACGTGCAGGAGGGCCTCAGCTTTATCCAGAGTGTGGTGTATGGCTTTGGCGCATCGATCGGTTTTTCGATGGTGCTGATCATTTTCGCCGGCCTGCGTGAACGCCTGGCGCTGTCCAACGTGCCTGCCACCTTCGCCGGCGCACCAGTGGGCCTGGTCACGGCGGGGCTACTGTCGATGATTTTCATGGGCTTTGGCGGGCTCGTCTGAGCCTGCCCGCAAAAAGGAGATATTCGCCATGGTAACTGCTGTTGCTGTCTTGACACTTCTCGGTCTCGCTCTGGGGCTGCTGCTCGGCTATGCCGACAAGGTGTTTGCGGTGGAAGAGAACCCCATCGTCAAGGAGATCGAATCGATGCTGCCCGGCACTCACTGCGGCCAGTGCGGTTTCCCTGGCTGCAGCGGTGCCGCCGAAGCGATGGTCGCGGGTGACGCAGCTGTCACCTGCTGCCCTCCCGGCGGTCGTGCCCTGGCCCAAGCCCTGGCGGAAAAGCTCGGCGTGGATGCGGACCTTTCCGGCATGTCGTCGGAGCCGATGCTGGCGAAGATCGAGGAGTCCCTCTGCACCGGCTGCTGCCGCTGCTACCGGGTCTGCCCCACCGACGCGATTATGGGCGCCAACAAGCAGATCCACGTGGTCTTCGCAGATGCCTGCACCGGCTGCGGCAAATGCGTAGACGCCTGTCCGGAAGACTGCATCGCCATGCAGCCCGAGCAGGAATCCCTCGACAACTGGCACTGGCCTAAACCAGCGGCGGCTTAACTTAAGAAATAAGTTAAGGCATAAGCGGCTGAATGAGTTGGCTGTATTAGTGGCGGAGTAAGTTATGTTTGGAAAACTGAAAATCCGGGGCGGCGTCCACGCCGAAGAGCGCAAGGAGCAGAGTACCGGCCTGCCGATCCATGTTCTAGGCATTCCGCCGGTATTGAAACTGCCGCTGCGTCAGCATGCGGGCCGCGCCGCCGATCCGGTGGTCAAGGCCGGTGACTATGTACTCAAGGGACAGCTGATCGCCACCTCTACCGGAGCCGATGTCTGCGCCTCGCTGCACGCGCCCACCTCAGGTACCGTCACCGCCGTCGGTCCGGTCACAGCACCGCACCCCTCCAGCCTGACCACCGATGCGATCACCATCGAACCGGATGGTTTGGATAAAGGACTGGAGTCCCTGGAAAGCGGCGATCCAATGCAGCTGTCACCGGCGGAGATCGCCGACCGCGTCGACCAGGCCGGTATCGTCGGCCTTGGCGGTGCAACCTTCCCGGCAGCACTGAAACTCAAATCCGGCGCGCGGCAGAAGATCGATACGCTGATCCTTAACGGCAGCGAGTGCGAACCCTATCTCACCTGCGACGACATGCTGATGCGTGAGCGCGCCTTTGGAATTATCTCCGGCGCACGATTGATTCAGCGCGCCATCGGTGCACGCCGTATCGTCGCAGGGATTGAAGACAACAAGCCAGACGCGATCGAGGCGATGAAAGCCGCAGCCGCCGGCTTTGCTGATGTCAGCGTACAGGTGATTCCAGCCCGTTATCCCATGGGCTCAGCCAAGCAGCTGATTCACGCGATCATGGGCCGTGAGGTGCCTGCGGGCGGGCGTAGCTCCGAAGTCGGCGCGCTGGTACACAACGTAGCCACCGCCTTCGCGGTGCATCAGGCGCTGTACGACAACCGCCCGCTGCTGTCGCGCATCGTCACCCTGTCCGGTCAGTGTATCGACACCCCGCGCAACGTGGAGGTGCTGCTCGGCACACCAGTGAGCTGGCTGCTGCAGCACAGCGGCGGCCTGAAGGAAACACCGGCACGAATCGTCATGGGCGGACCGATGATGGGTCAGATTCTGCGCACCCAGGATGTGCCGATCACCAAGGGTGCCAGCGGTATTCTCGCCCTGGCCGAACCGGAGATCAGCAAGACCGAATCCTCTCCCTGTATCCGCTGCGGCAGCTGCGTCAACGCCTGCCCCATGGGTCTGGTGCCGCTGGAGATGGCGCGCCATGCCAACGCCGAAGATTTCGAGGGCGCCTCCGAGTTTGGTCTTAGCGACTGCATTCTCTGCGGCTCCTGCGCCTATGTCTGCCCATCACATATTCCGCTGGTGCACTACTTCCAGTTTGCCAAGGGCGAGCTGAGCGCCAAGCGTGAACAGACGCGCCGCGGCGAGCTGACCAAGTCCCTGTCGGAAGCACGCAACGCACGCCTGGAGAAAGAAGCTGCCGAGAAAGCCGCCGCCAAGGCCGCAAAAGCGGCCAAGGCCCAGGCTGCCAAGGAAGCCCGCGAAAAAGCCAAGGCCGAAAAAGCGGCCCAGCAAGAGAAAGAGCAAGCCGCCCAGGAAGTCAAAGCACAAGCCAACGAGGAAAGCGGAGCATGAATCAACTGGTCTCCTCCCCCCACGCCCACAACCGCAGTTCCGTGCAGCACACCATGCTGCTGGTCTGTGCGGCACTGCTGCCGGCCACACTTTACGGGCTTTACCTGTTTGGCTGGCCGGCAATCAACCTGTTTGTACTCTGTCTGGCAACGGCTATCGGCAGTGAGGCGGCCTGCCTGAAGCTGGCGGGACGCTCCACCCAGAGCTGCTGGGATGGCTCAGCGCTACTGACCGGCTGGCTGATCGCCATGACGTTGCCGCCCTGGGCACCCTGGTGGATCGCCGTGGTCGGTACCCTGTTTGCGGTGGTCATCGGCAAGCACCTGTATGGCGGCCTGGGCCAGAATCTGTTCAACCCGGCCATGCTGGCCCGCGTCGGGCTGTTGATCTCTTTCCCGGTGGAGATGACCACCTGGATCGATGTCACACCGATCACCAGCGCCGCCGCACCGGGCTTTATCGACAGCCTGGCGATTACCGCCGGCATCACGCCGATCCCGGATGCGGTGACCGGTGCCACGGCCTTGGGCCATGTCAAAACCGCGCTGACCATGGATGTGACAGTACCGGATGCGATGGCGGAGTCTTACAGCGCCGGCAGCGCCTTCTTCGGCAATATCCGTGGCAGCCTGGGGGAAACCTCCGCCCTGCTGCTGTTGCTGGGCGGGCTGTTCCTGCTCTACAAGCGCGTGATCAGCTGGCATATCCCTGTCTCCATGCTCGGTACCCTGATGGTTCTGTCGCTGATTTTCAGCCTGGCGAATCCGGACCGTTTTGAGCCGCCGCTGTTCCATCTGCTAACTGGTGCAATGATGCTGGGCGCCTTCTTTATCGCCACCGATATGGTCACCTCGCCCACCACATCTACCGGGCAACTGGTGTTTGGCGCCGGCATCGGGGCCGTAGCCTTTATTATCCGCAGCTGGGGCTCCTTCCCGGAAGCGATCGGTTTTGCCGTGCTGTTTATGAACGCGATCACGCCGATTATCGACCGTTATTTCCGCCCTCGTATCTATGGCTACACCCTCACTGGCAAGCCGATTAACACAGGCAAGGAGTGATCATGAGAAACGAAGGCATGACAACCACACCGATCGTACCCAGCTACACCCGGGGTATCGGTTACCAGGCGGGCCTGCTCGGCGGTATGGCGATGCTGGTCAGTATCATTCTGATGCTGGGTGAACACGGTACCCGCGCGGATATCCAGGCGCGGATGGAGGAGGACCGACAGGCGATGCTGTCTCAGGTCCTGCCCGCCAGCCTCTACGACAACAATCCGCTGGAGAGCACCACGAAGCTCGATGGTAATCCCTTCGGCGGCGACCCCACGGTGTTCCTGGCCAGCAAGGACGGCCAGTTGACCGGGGCCGCCTTTGAGGTGATCGGCCAGGGCTACAGCGGCGACATCATCGTACTGATTGGCGTTGACGCCCAGGGCGAACTCACCGGCGTGCGCACCATCGCCCATGCCGAAACGCCGGGCCTGGGCGACAAGATCGAGATCGCCAAAAACGACTGGGTTACCAGCTTCAATGGCTATTCCCTGGACAACCTGACCGAGAAGCAATGGGCCGTGAAAAAGGATGGCGGTCAGTTTGATCAGTTTACCGGCGCGACGATCACGCCCCGCGCCGTGGTTGGTGCCGTCCATGAAGGGCTGCAGGTGTTCCGCGATCAGAAGGAGCATCTGCAAAGCGCCGTGACCGATCAGAGCCACCTATTATCCGCTAAGCAGGCAACAGAGGAGGCGCCGCAATGAGCAGCCCATCCTATAAAGAGATCTGGAGCGAAGGGCTCTGGCACAACAACGTAGTCATGAGCCAGATGCTGGCTCTCTGTCCGCTTCTCGCCGTCACCACCACCGCCAGTAACGGCCTAGGCATGGGGCTCGCCTCTCTGGTGGTGATGGTGGTCTCCAACATGCTGGTATCGATGATTCGTGGCCTGATCACGCCGCAGGTGCGCATCCCGGTCTTCATCGTGCTGATTGCGGCGATGGTGACCATGGTCGATATGTTCCTCAACGCCTGGATGCATGAACTCTACAAGGTACTGGGGCTGTTTATCCCGCTGATCGTCACCAACTGCGCCATCCTCGGTCGTGTCGAAAGCTTTGCCTCCAAACAGCGGGTGCTGCCCTCAATGCTCGATGGTTTCGCCATGGGCGTCGGCTTCACCTGGGTGCTGGTGCTGCTTGGCGCCATGCGCGAGTTCTTCGGCGCCGGTACCCTGTTCGCGGATGCCTCGCTGCTACTGGGTAACTGGGCATCGGTCATCGAGATGAATATCTTCCCGGATTATGGCGGCACCCTGCTGCTGATTCTGCCCCCTGGTGCGTTTATCTGCCTGGGGTTGATGCTTGCCGGTAAACGGGTGCTCGACCGCGCCCTGGAGAAGCGTGCAGAGGCATGCGCCGAAAACAAAAATGAAGAGGGTTCACTGGAGGGCGCGGTATGAAGGTCGCCGTCGCGTATGCCAGTAGCAGCAAGCAGGAGTGGCTGAACCTGAACGTGGAAGAGGAGTGCACTGTAGAAGACGCGATCATCAAGTCCGGCATTCTGCAGCGCTTCCCCGAGATCAACCTGAAAACCCAGAAGATCGGCATTTTCGGCAAGCTGACCAAGCTTCAAGCCAAGCTGGCCGACGGAGACCGGGTCGAGATCTACCGTAAAATCGTCCGCGTCATGGATGAAGATGACGACGAGGATGATGACGACTGAGTTCTGCCGAACCAGCCCCTTCACTATGAAACAGCCGGTGCCCTGCGCAACCGGCTGTTTTCGTTTAACTGCGCGTTATATTAGCTTTTAAATAACAGCAATTCGGAACTAAACTGACCCTAACTTCATCGCTGCAGGTTGCGAGTCTGCGCGCTTTGCAGCCGTTGAATTCATTCAATCCAAAAGGCCAGCTTGTCCAGCCGTCAGTGGCTGAGGTGCCGCAGCAGCCAGACGCCACTGGCTGTTTGAGAAGGGAGTCTGTCGATGACGCTGTCCAAGCAGCTGATGCTGTTGATCTCCGCCATGTTCCTGGCGATCTTCGCAATCAACTTCTACACCAGCCTGAACAATATCCGCGGCTATCTCCAGGATGAATCGGAGATTCACGCCCAGGATACCGCCACATCACTTGGACTCTCCCTGAGCCCCTATATCCTCGATGAAGACGACACCATCCTCTCGACCATGGTGAACACCATCTTCGACCGCGGCTACTACCTGGAGATCCTGCTGGAGAACATCGACGGCAAGGAGCTGGTCCGGCGCACCAATCCCAAGAGCTTTGAAGAGGTGCCCGAATGGTTCACTGACCTCTTCCCGATGCAAACCGCTACCGCTGAGTCCGAGATCGACGCAGGCTGGGTTGTCGGCGGTACAATCTTCGTCACCATTCACCCTGGGCTTGGTTACCTCAAGCTTTGGCAGCAAGCGAAGGATTCACTGATGTTTGCCGCCATCTGTCTGGTGATTTTTATCGCCCTGCTGGTGCTGATTCTTGGTTTGGTGCTGCGACCACTCGGCGTCATCAACAAGCTGGCCCTCAGCATCGCCGATGGCCATTTCGGCAAGATCGACAAACTGCCCTGGACCACAGACATCCGCAACGTGGCTAACTCCATGAACCTGATGTCCGGCAAGATCGAAAAAGTGATCACCAACCTGAACAACCGCCTGGAGGAAACCGGCAAGCGGCTGCGGGTTGATGAGCTCACCGGCCTGGAAACCAAGGCCACCTTTGAAACCGAGATGAAAGACCGCTTTATGTCGCGCCAGGAAGGCTACCTGTTTATCCTGCGCATCGACGAGCTCGGCAAACTGGCTTCGCGCCTGAGCAGCGACAAGGTCGACACCTTTATCAAATCTTTTGTCACCGAGACCCGCGAAGCGCTGAAGGATCAGGGCGTGGCTGGCGACTTCATGTACCGTATTGTCGGCGCCGAATTCATCCTGATTACCGACTGCAAGAGCCAGGAAAGCGCAGAGGCACTTTGCAAAGCCGTGCTGAAACGGCTTGAGGCGCTGGGCAGCGAATATGGCAAAGAGAACGTAGCCCATATCGGCGGCGTACCGCTGGATCCGCAAGGCACCACCGCCTCGCTGGTATCTGCCGCCACCGAAGCCTACGAAAAGGCCCGCCTGATAGGCCACAACAGCTTCGCTATCACCCAATACAGCGCGAACACTCGTAGCATGGATGAGTGGAAACAGCTGGTGGGCCAGATCGTTGATAAACGCCTGGTGAAAGTCGATTACGGCGTTAAAGCCTACAGCCTTGCCGACGGCAAAGAGGATATTCTGGTCCTTGAAGAGGCGATGTCGCAGGTATTCGATGAGAAAGGCGAAGCCCTGCCGATCGGTACCTTTATCTCCGTGGCAGAGACACTGGGCCGTATTCTCGAGTTTGACCTCAACATCGTCACCCGCGTACTGGAATATATCCGCCGCGAGAAGGTGGAACACGATGTCGCCGTGAACCTGTCGTTCACTGCCCTGGCCAGTAACGAATTCCGTGGCGACTTGTTCAAGCTGTTGGAGGACAACAAGGATATCGTCAGCCATCTGGTGTTCAGTATCACCGCCTACGGCGCGACACGGGATATGAAGTCCTTCGAAAGCTTCATCAACTTTGCGCACCGCAACGGCGCCAAGGTGATCCTGAAACGCTTTGAAAGCCGCTTTATCCCGATGGACAGCCTCAAACAGTTCCGCCTCGACTACATCAGGCTGGCACGCATCTACACCGAAAACATCGGTAACGATGCCGAGAAACGTCGTCTTGTGGAAGCGATGAAAGAACTGGGCGAGCTGCTTAACGTCAACATCCTCGCGGAGTCGGTCGAAAGCGACAACGACTACCAGGCAGTGCGCGAGATTGGACTGACAGCGGCAAGCCGATGAACCTAACCCTGAAACCCTGCCGGCGCCTCGGGCGCCGGGCGCTGGGCGCTCTCAGCCTGGGCCTGGGCCTGGCGCTGAGCCTCAGCCCTCAGGCCAGCTTCGCCAAAGGCCTGGTCGAATTCAGCCCTGCCCTGCTGAGCCGGGTCGAGGCCAAGTTCGGCCGAGGCGCGGTGATGCGCCTGAACGCGCTCAAAGACCTGGCGGATAACAACCAGTCGGCCACGGAAATGGACAAGGTCAAGGCGGTCAACGACTTCTTTAACCAGGTCCCCTACTACACCGACCCGGTGCACTGGAAAATGAAGGACTACTGGGCCACACCTTTCGAGAAACTGACCACCTATGGCGGCGACTGCGAAGACTACGCCATCGGCAAGTACTTCACCCTGCGCGAACTCGGCGTACCCGACGACCGCATGCGCATCATGTACGTCAAGGCGCTGGATTGGGGCGAAGCCCACATGGTGCTGACCTACTTCCCCCAGCCCCGCTCCATCCCGCTGGTGCTGGACAACCTCAAGCCCCAGATCCTGCCCGCCAACCAGCGCAAGGACCTGGTACCGGTCTACAGCTTCAACGCCGACAGCCTTTGGCTGGCGAAAGAACGAGGCGTAGGTAAACGGGTGGGCAGCTCAAGCAAGCTGGGGTTATGGACTGATTTGCAGAAAAGGATTGATCAGTAAGGCGGGATCTAATGCGGCTGGAAATCAGCCTTGGAAATGAGAAAGCCCCGGCGGAAACGTTGGGGCTTTTTTCTGTACCGCGGGTAGACCGTTATTCAGCATTGATCATGCTCTGGCCATAAAAGCGACAACGAAAAAGGCCGGCGTTTTAGCGCCGGCCTTTTAGTGCCTAACTCAGTGTTTAGCTGTTATCGACGTTCAGGTTGCCGTTGCTAATCAAGGTACTGAGGTCTTCTCCAGTTACACCATCCAGTGTGATGACCTGATCGGCGGCAGCGGCTGCTTCACCAGCATTGGCTACACCTCCCATACCACCATTGGTACTGATGTAGAGTGTACTATCGCTACCATCGTCATCGACGTAGATGTACTGGTCGATAGTAGCTTCGGTTTCATCAACAAGCAGGTCGGCTAGGTCCAGCACATCGCCTTCGGCTGTGTTGAAGTCAGTGATGGTGTCCTCGGCAAAGTTACCGATACCGACACCACCCTCATCTCCTCTATTCCAGACAAAGACATCAATACCGGCGCCGCCCGTGAGAGTGTCGTCACCCTGGCCACCGACCAGGATATCGTTCTCGTCTCCGCCTATCAGAATGTCATCGCCCTCATACCCAAGCAGCGTTGCTGCCTGATCTGGAGCACTTGCCTCAAGCGAATCTCCGCCGGAAGTACCCTCTTGGATTTCGTGATCCTCAGGGCTGAGCTGAATATGGATGCCATCGGTAATGGTCACGCTGTCGCCGTCACCATCGGTAAGTTCAAGATCGTAATCCATGGTGATCAGATCCCCCGGCGTCGGCACACCCGCACCGAAAGCGCCGAGTTTAAAGGTACCGCCCGACTCGTAGTGATACTCAACCGAGCTAAACCCGCTCGATGTGAAGGTTGCGACCGTCATACCATCGACAACCCCTTCGACCAACGCAGTGCCATCGGCATCATAACCGAGTTCGACAGAGACCAAGCGGGCACCCGATCCAGTACCGAACGTATGATCCCCATCACTGGTGAATCTGAATGTCTCATTATTGTAAGTAACCCAGATACTGGTGATGGTATCTTGGGCCCCATCGCCGACGACGTTATCCAAGTCATTATCATCATATGCTTTGATCAGCACATCAGAACCGGAAGTTGCCGTGAATATGACCGACGCTCCGTTAACAGTATTGTGCGCGTCGAACGTATAGTCCGCGTTCGCAACGCTCCAGTCCTGCTGGGTGGGAGTACCGGTCAGGCCCCGAACATAATCTACTCGCATCGCCTCGCCTGAACCGACACTTTGACCTGAGGAGATACCCCCTTCATTCGCGTTGGTATTTGTCTTACCAGCGGTAACCCCATTCACCATAGGCGTTAAGAGGATATCCTGCTCGCCATTCGCATCAGTTGGGTTCTCATCCAGGAAGTATGCATAGTTTGTGTTGCCGCCATGGAAATCAAAACCTGCATCTTGCACTGAATACGTTGTGAGGCCTCCATCTATCTGCCCGTACAGCGTGAAGGTGTATGTATCATCAGTAACGTCTGTCGCATCAACGTTCAGAGTGATGGTAAACACCTGCGAGCCGGTTACCGCCGCAGAATCACCGTTCAATACGCCATCCGGCTCAGTGGTTGAACCCACCAGACTGCCATTCGCCGCCAGGTAAAGGTATACAGCCAACCCTCCGCTGGTATAACCACTGTCAGAACCATTGGTGGCGGTGAACCTTAAAGTACCGGCCCCATCGGCACCGAAGTTGTTGCCGATATTTCCGTCACTGACATCAAGAGACACAGTGGTCGTACCCAACGCCCCCGTCTTGTTCACAACGAAGGCAACCTCTGGGTCGATCACGGTCGGCAGGTCATCCACGAAGCTGAACGCGCCACCGATGTTGACGGTCTCGGAGTCGCTGGCACTGTCGTCATCACCGTCGGTGATGCTGGCAGAGGCGGTCAGCTCGATGCTGCCCGCGGCCAGTCCCAGGCTGCTGATGCTGTTGTTAGTAGCATCGCCATCGGCCAGTTCGTCGGTGTGGTCGATCTCGGCGTACTGGGTCAGGGTCACGGTGCCTTCGCTACCGCTGCTGTTGTCCACGCTGATGCGGAAGATGGTGTCGCCACCGGCGGTCTGGCCGATGATGTCGTCACCGTCCATCACCAGGGTGATGGCGTTGCCGTCGCTGCTCAGGCCAGTGGCGGCCAGGCCGGCACCAATGCTCAGGCTGTAGCTCAGGCTGGCGGCCGTACCGTCATCGTCTGCACCCATATCCTGGGTCAGGCCGAACAGACCGGAGAAGTCGCCGCTGTCGGTATCGCTGGCGGCACCGATGGTGTTGGCATCGTCGGTGCTCAGGCTCGGGATGCTGGCCTCGGTGACGGTCACGTCCACGGTCGGACCATCATCCAGGAAGGTAACCGTAAAGTTATCCTGCGCTGGATCGCCTTCGTTGTCGGTGATATTCGCCGTTACATCTACAACGATCGGATCATTCGGGTCGGTATCATCCGGGTGGGACATAGCCTGCAGTTGAGTGACCGTGTAGGTTCCGTCGCCATTGACGACGATTTTCCAGTCACCGTTATCCGCGGCCAACGTCTGAGTTGCGTTATTCCAGGTTGCACCGGTGGCGCTGAGGCTCAGTGTGCCGGCACTGTCGTTGCCGTAGGAGGTGGAGAAGTCTTCGGTCACCGAATCCAGACCGCCGGTCTCATCAAGAACAGCGTTATCGACCTCAATTTCCGGTTTGGAATCAGGTCCAATCGTAATAGTCAGAGTGGCCTGAGAGGTGTCGCCATCGGCGTCGGTGATCTCATAGACCACGTCGATGCTGCCCTCTTCACCCGCTGAGGGGGTGTAGGTCACGCTGTCAGTACCGGTCACAACCGCGGAGCCAGTACCGCTGTTGGAAACGATGCTGGTTACGGTAGCGCCATCAGCGCCCTGGATGTCATTCGCCAGAACGTTGTAGGTGACAGCGGAGTCTTCATCTGTACCGGTGCTATCGTTAACGGCGATTGGGCCGTCATCCAGGAAGGTTACGGTGAATACGTCCTGTGCCGGATCACCTTCGTTATCGGTGATATCAGCGGTCACGCTTACCACGATCGCATCGTTCGGATCGCTGGCGTCCGGGTGCGTCATCACCTGCAGCTGAGTCACGGTGTAGGTGCCATCGCCATTGACGACGATCTGCCAGTCACCATTATCGGCAGCCAGTGTATTGGTAGTGCCATCCCAGGTAGCACCGGCAGCGCTCAACGCCAGGGTACCGGCACTGTCGTTACCGTAGTTGGTGCTGAACGACTGGGTATCGGAGTCCAGACCGCCAGTTTCGTCAACGCTGGCGTTAGCCACGCTGATGGTCGGCTCGGAGTCTTCACCGATAGTGATGGTGAGGGTGGCCTGAGAGGTATCGCCATCGGCGTCGGTGATCTCATAGACCACGTCGATGCTGCCCTCTTCACCCGCGGCAGGGGTGTAGGTGACGCTGTCGGTACCGGTGACAACCGCAGAGCCCGTGCCGGTAGTGGAGACGATGCTGGTCACGGTAGCGCCATCGGCACCCTGGGTGTCGTTAGCCAGCACGTTATAGGTCACCTGCGTATCTTCCGCAGTGCTTGTGCTGTCATTAACCGCGATTGGGCCGTCATCCAGGAAGGTTACGGTGAATACGTCCTGTGCCGGATCACCTTCGTTATCGGTGATATCAGCGGTCACGCTCACCACGATCGCATCGTTCGGATCGCTGGTGTCCGGGTGCGTCATCACCTGCAGCTGAGTCACGGTGTAGGTGCCATCGCCATTGACGACGATCTGCCAGTCACCGTTATCGGCTGTCAGGGTGTCCACGCCATCCCAGGTAGCACCGGCAGCGCTCAACGCCAGGGTACCGGCACTGTCGTTACCGTAGTTGGTGCTGAACGACTGGGTATCGGAGTCCAGACCGCCGGTCTCGTCAACGCTGGCGTTAGCCACGCTGATGGTCGGCTCGGAGTCTTCTCCAATGGTGATGGTAAGAGTGGCCTGAGAGGTATCGCCATCGGCGTCGGTGATTTCGTACACCACCTCGATGCTGCCCTCTTCACCCGCGGCAGGGGTGTAAGTCACGCTGTCGGTACCGGTCACAACTGCAGAACCGATGCCTGTGGTGGAGACGATGCTGGTTACAGTAGCACCGTCAGCACCCTGGATATCGTTACTCAGAACGTCAACGGTAACCGGAGTATCTTCAGCAGTGGTAGAGCCATCATCCTTGGCAGTCGGAACGTCGTCGATAATTTCAACAACGATACTGGCAGGCGCTGAACTTACTGTGCCGTCCGATACCGTCAGAGTGAATGTATCCTGCTCAGGACCTGCTTCATCGGTGGTAGCCTGAGTCAGTTCATATTCATAAGTCGCCACGCCGGTGGCGGCATTGTAGGTGGTGACGGTAAACGTGCCGTGCTCACCAGCAAAGCTGGTACCCGCCAACGCAGCCAATGCAACAGTCGTGCCGTTGATGGTGACGCTCTGCAGGTCGTCGAGACCATCCGGATCAGAAACAGAGAAGGTACCGTAGGCAAACTCGGACGCAGAAGCGGCATCGGAGCCAGCAGGCAAGCCAGCTTCGTAAACCACATCGGCGCTGCCATCGGCCAGCGGGTTGGCAGTGATTTCCGGCGTATCGTTCTCACCGGCAACGTTGATGGTGACATCAGCAAAGCTGCCCGGGTTAACACCGTCGGTGACCTGGTAGGCGTTTTCAAACACGACCGCCAGGGATTCACCACTATCCAGAGCTGTCTGCGCCGCAAGCCCGGCATCATTCAGAACAAAGGTGTAAGAACCGTCAGCGGCGATGCTGAGATCACCGTATTCATTGCTGAGCTGAATCTGGGAACCGGTAGGAATAACTACGGAAAGGTTACCTGCAGCGGCATCGCCATCTTCATCGGTATCGTTCGGCAGAACATTACCGCTGATGCTTGCGCCTTCGCTCAGGGTCGCAGAGTCGTTCACGGCAACCGGCGTAGTATCGTCATCGATGATGGTAACAGTGCCGCTGGCCGCATCCGGGTTAACACTGGCATTAACAGCGCTCAGGATCTGGATACCGAAGGTTTCGTTACCTTCGTCCAGCCTGTCCTGCTCGATGTAAACGGTAACAGGTATAGAGGTAGTGCCGGCAGGGATTACTACCGTCTGCGGACCTGTACCACCGTCATACCAATCGACGCCATAAGTGGCGTCACCGCCACCTAACTGATAGGTCACGGTCACATCCTGATCGTAAGCATTGCTCAGGATAAGGTTAAAGGTGACTTCCTTGACGTTCCCCGGGTCAGAGCCTTCAGGAATGAAAACGTTGTTCCCACTAACGACCACACCATCGCTACCCGGTGTGCCAGGATCTGTAGGATCTGTAGGATCAGTGGGATCGGTCGGGTCAGTGGGATCGGTCGGATCGGTCGGTGTATCGACGCTGACTTCGACAGAAACACTGACGGTCGGCAAATCGTCGATCAGAACAGGCTCTTCACCCTGCGGCTGCTCGACCGCAAAACCGATGCCGGTAGTGCCGTAGCCTGCAGTCGGATCGACCTCGCCACCGGTGCGGTTGATTACAACGATGCCGGCACCTTCGTTACCGTCAGGTCCACCGGCGCCTGCACCGGCAGCCGGAGCACCACCTGCTGCGGTGGCTTCACCCACGGCGGTCGGGTCAGCGCCTGCCAGGATGGCGGCCTGGATAGCATCTAGATCACCAAAGGAGTCGCCATCGGTAACGGCTTCAGTGTTATCGAACTGATCAGCAGGGGTAAAAGTATCACTGGACGCGAGCCAGCTCTGGCCACCTTCGAGTACAACGGGGCCGCCGACATCAAGCGTCATATTAATGCGGGAATCAGGGCCAGTACGGATCACTTCATCGGCATAGATAAGGTCGCCGGCCATCAGAATTCTTTCAGAGCCATCCGCAGCAACCGCAACTACTGTGCCGGATACGGCGGTCACACTGCCGATCACTTCGCCATTGATGCCCTGGGACTGGCCTTCGGTACCGAAGCCGGCATCTGCCGCCGCCCAGCTGTCGCCACTGGTCAGGGCCAGGGATTCACCGTTGGTAAGGGCCACTTCAATACGGCTTTCGTCCGCCGGACGCACAACGTCATCCGACATGATGGGATCACCGAGCGCCAACTGGCGTTCCGTTCCATCGGGAGATACTGCAACGGCGGAGCCCTGCAGGAATGATACTGTTCCAATTACGTCTGACATGATCCACCTCTGATAGTACTTTTATACTTCGAACCAAAGGTGCGTCCTTGCCCATTACAGCCGGGCATTCCATGCCCATCACGGCCAAGCTTTCTCTGTGTAATCATGTCAACAGACAAAGCGTTCATATAACCATGCGTCTAATGCCAGTAAAGCAGCTTCTCGAATCGAAGGTACTGTACCCTGGTACATAAGCGTGATCTTATGCAGACAAACACAAAAAAAGCCCACCGGTTAAGGGCGGGCTTTCATCATTCGGGGTGGTTTTATCAGGATTGGTCGACCGAAAGGTTACCGTTATTGATTATACCCGCCAGTGCCTCTGCTTCGGTCGCGGCGGATCCGGGCGCTCCGGCCAGGGTATCGAACGAGGTGTTCTCCAGCACGATTCGCTGGTCGACCTCGCTGCCTGCACCGCCAGATCTTATGGCGATTTCCACGTTAGCACCGCTTTCCGTCATTTCAATGTAGTTATCCAACAGCGCCTGTACGCTCAAGGCTTCTACATCGCCGCTACCATCGAGTTCGTAAGACTCGCCATGCAGCAGGTCGCTGAGATCAAGCACATCGCCTTCATCGACATTGAAATCAACCACCCTGTCTTCGGGCACAAACTGACTATCAGCATCGCCATCCATCCAGCGGAAGGTATCCGCCCCGGAGCCACCAGATAGAATGTCACTCCCGCTGCCACCGATCAGGATATCGCCTCCCTCCTGGCCGTAGATGATATCGTTGCCAGCCCCGCCCTTGAGGATATCGTCACCACCCTCGCGACCGCTCTCCACAGCGAGCTCAGCGTGGTTGTCCCGGATATAGGCAAGGGTATCCGCCCTGCTCCAGGCAGGATCGATGCCCGCGCCATTCTCAAGTGCATTAAACACGTTAAAGCCCGAACCATCCGGCAGGTCGATACCCTGACTTTGGGCAAGCAGGTCAGTATTGAGCGCGTCACCGAAGATAAGATCATCCCCCATTCCACCCTCAATCTGGTCAGCCCCCACTGCGTGAAGGTTGGTAACCGGAGCCAACCCCACAAGGGTTTCGCCCAGCGAAGTGACATCATCCAGCGGGATGTAATCGTCCGTCGCGACGATGTTCAACGCCTCCGCCGGAGCGCTGTCAGGATCGGTAATACGTACACCGATTGAGTAGACGGTGCCGAGTGACTTCAACAGATCCACTTCACTGACGTTATCGGCGCCATAAAACGGCCAGAGCCCAGGGAAAGTGCCGGTAGCATGTTCCATGGCAAACAAGCCATGGTCATATATGGAATTACCATTGTTATCGAGAAACCGGTTGGGCCGTCCGTCCGATACAAACACAGTCTGGTTGATGGCATCACCATCGGCCTCTTTGAGCCACTCGTAGGCCTTCTCCAAGCCAGCCTCGTAGTTGGTATTGCCATCAGCCACCAGCACTTCGGCCACATACGCTTTCGCGGCGGCAACGCCGACGGCAGTCGACAGATCAAACGGCTCAGCATCGGTAGCGTAATTATCGAACGTCACCAAACCCAGGGTCACCGTTCCGCCAGCGTACTTGCTCAGCGTATCGATATACGCCTCCACTGCAGCCTTGTATTCCACAAGCCCCGGATCATCATCATCCATGCTGGCGGATACATCGAGTATCAGGGCGATATGGTAATCCTGAGGTTGATCCACCGAGGTCACGCCACCGACATCGCCGACGAGAATATCGTTGTCGCCACCGGACGTGTCCAAACTGTTGTCATCATTGTCACCAAAGAGATGCAGGTCTGGCAGATTTTCCTCAGACAGCGTGACCTCAATCTCGGCAGACCCTCCATTACCGTCTGTTGCCGTTACTGTAATCACATGCTGATTAGGCCCGGTCTCGAAATCATTGGCGAAGGATTTAGCCCCTGCCTCGGTCAAACTGATTTCCCCCGTTGCACTGTTGATGGCGAACAGATCGTTATCAAACGCATCGGTCTGATTTTCGCTGATGCTGTACGTCAACGTATCGCCATCTTCATCGCTGGCCGACACTGTGGTCAGTACCGCCATTGCGCCGCTGTTTTCTGAATAAGAGGCATCAAAGGAATCTTTATCGAACTCTGGATCAGTGTTGCTATCAATCACCGGAACGCTGGTTTTACCCGATGTAATCAGTCGCTCATATTCAGAGCCCCCTGAGGTTACCGCGACAATACTGTTTGCCAGCTCATCCTCGCTGCCAAGATCGCCTGAGGTGTAGCTAACCGTCGTTGAACCGCTTGTTTCCCCTGCGAGTATGGTGATCGTCTCACCACTGGCCAGCTGAAACACCAGGTTCTGGTCCGGGTCGATCTCTCCAGGAGAGCCTGTGAGCCGTATGGTGTAGGTGATATCGCCCCCTTTATCCGAAATTTCATCGGTAGAGGTACTCAACGTGGCTGTTACGGGATCGATGGTGTCATTGACTTTGACCGTGGCGGTATCGCTGCTATCAAGAGCCTCGAAGTTACCGCCGCTAACGCTGCTGATAGCGACTTCGTAGCTTTCGCCATCCACGTAGACGTCATCGCCCTGAACGCTGAACGGCTCGGAGGTACCCGAGGTCTCACCCACGCCGATGGTGATCGTGGCGCCATTATCCAGGGTGATTACCAGCGGGCTTTCGGTCACTGGCGCTCCGAGAGTCGCCGTAATGCTGGCAGAACCGCTGCCTTCATTAACGGTGATATCGCTGAGGGTAATGACAGTCGTATCGATGGTGTCGTTAATGGTGACGGTAGCGGTATCGCTGCTATCCAAGGCCTCGAAGTTACCGCCGCTGACGCTGCTGATGCCGACTTCGTAGCTTTCGCCATCCACGTAGACGTCATCGCCCTGCACGCTGAACGGCTCGGAGGTGCCTGTGGTCTCGCCCACGCCGATGGTGATCGTGGCGCCGTTATCCAGGGTGATCACCAGCGGGCTTTCGGTCACCGCTGCCCCTAGAGTCGCCGTAATGCTGGCAGAACCGCTGCCTTCATTAACGGTGATATCGCCAAGAGTAATAACGGTCATATCAATGGTGTCGTTAATGGTGACGGTAGCAGAATCGCTGCTATCCAGGGCCTCGAAGTTACCGCCACTGACGTTGCTGATGCCGACCTCGTAGCTCTCGCCATCGATATACGGATCATCGCCCTGAATGCTGAACGGCTCGGAGGTACCCGAGGTCTCGCCCAAGCCGATGGTGATCGTGGCGCCGTTATCCAGGGTGATCACCAGCGGGCTTTCGGTCACCGCCGCACCGAGAGTCGCCGTAATGCTGGCAGAACCGCTGCCTTCATTAACGGTGATATCGCCAAGGGTAATGACAGTCGTATCAATGGTGTCGTTAATGGTGACGGTAGCAGAATCGCTGCTATCCAGGGTCTCGAAGTTACCGCCACTGACGTTGCTGATGCCGACCTCGTAGCTTTCACCATCCACGTAGACATCATCACCCTGGACGCTGAACGGCTCAGAGGTGCCTGTGGTCTCACCCACGCCGATGGTGATCGTGGCGCCGTTATCCAGGGCGATGACCAATGGGGATTCAGTGACCGCTGCCCCCAGAGTCGCCGTAATGCTGGCAGAACCGCTGCCTTCATTAACGGTGATATCGCCAAGGGTAATGACAGTCGTATCGATGGTGTCGTTAATGGTGACGGTAGCGGTATCGCTGCTATCCAAGGCCTCGAAGTTACCGCCGCTGACGCTGCTGATAGCGACTTCGTAGCTTTCGCCATCCACGTAGACATCATCGCCCTGCACGCTGAACGGCTCGGAGGTACCGGTGGTCTCGCCGACGCCGATGGTGATCGTGGCACCATTATCCAGGGTAATCACCAGCGGGCTTTCGGTCACCGCTGCACCCAGAGTCGCTGTGATGCTGGCAGAACCGCTGCCTTCATTAACGGTGATATCGCTGAGGGTAATGACGGTCGTATCGATGGTGTCGTTAATGGTGACGGTGGCAGTATCGCTGCTATCCAGGGCCTCGAAGTTACCGCCGCTAACGCTGCTGATAGCGACTTCGTAGCTTTCGCCATCCACGTAGACATCATCACCCTGGACGCTGAACGGCTCAGAGGTGCCTTTGGTCTCACCCACGCCGATGGTGATCGTGGCGCCGTTATCCAGGGTGATGACCAATGGGGATTCAGTGACCGCTGCCCCCAGAGTCGCCGTAATGCTGGCAGAACCGCTGCCTTCATTAACGGTGATATCGCTGAGGGTAATGACAGTCGTATCGATGGTGTCGTTAATGGTGACGGTAGCGGTATCGCTGCTATCCAAGGCCTCGAAGTTACCGCCGCTAACGCTGCTGATGCCGACTTCGTAGCTTTCGCCATCGATATACGGATCATCGCCCTGCACACTGAACGGCTCAGAGGTGCCGGTGGTCTCGCCCACGCCGATGGTGATCGTGGCGCCATTATCCAGGGTGATGACCAATGGGGATTCAGTGACAGCTGCCCCCAGAGTCGCCGTAATGCTGGCAGAACCGCTGCCTTCATTAACGGTGATATCGCTGAGGCTAATGACAGTCGTATCGATGGTGTCGTTAATGGTGACGGTAGCGGTATCACTGCTATCCAAGGCCTCGAAGTTACCGCCACTGATGTTGCTGATGCCGACCTCGTAGCTCTCGCCATCGATATACGGATCATCGCCCTGCACACTGAACGGCTCAGAGGTGCCGGTGGTCTCGCCCACGCCGATGGTGATTGTGGCACCATTATCCAGGGTGATCACCAGCGGGCTTTCGGTCACTGGCGCTCCGAGAGTCGCCGTAATGCTGGCAGAACCGCTGCCTTCATTGACGGTGATATCGCCAAGAGCAATGAAAGTCGTATCGATGGTGTCGTTAATGGTGACGGTAGCGGTATCGCTGCTATCCAAGGCCTCGAAGTTACCGCCACTGATGTTGCTGATGCCGACTTCGTAGCTTTCACCATCCACGTAGACGTCATCGCCCTGCACGCTGAACGGCTCGGAGGTACCGGTAGTCTCGCCCACACCAATGGTGATCGTAGCGCCGTTATCCAGGGTGATGACCAATGGGGATTCAGTGACAGCCGCACCCAGAATCGCCGTAATGCTGGCGGAGCCGCTGCCTTCATTAACGGTGATATCGCCAAGGGTAATGACAGTCGTATCAATGGTGTCGTTAATGGTGACGGTAGCGGTATCGCTGCTATCCAGGGCCTCGAAGTTACCGCCGCTGACGCTGCTGATGCCGACCTCGTAGCTTTCGCCATCGATATACGGATCATCACCCTGCACCTCAAATGGCGTAGATAGGCCGGTTGTAGATCCAACAGGAATAGTAATTGTCGAGCCGTTATCCAGGGTAATAATCAGCGGAGTCCCGCTAACAGGCTCAGAAACGGTTGCTGAGATATAACCTGCTTCGGCTCCTTCGTTCAGCGTAAGATCACTGAGGAGTACCACGGCATCGAACAGAACAACAAGCTCTTCCCCTGCCGGCTGCTCAATGCTGAACCCAATCCCTGCTGTCTGATAACCAGCGGAAGGGTCCACCTCACCTGCCGTCCTTGCCAAGACGACGAAATCAGCGCCCTCGTTACCGCCGGGTCCACCACCTGCGCCAGCGCCTGGTGCCCCGGCAGCGGTAGCCTCACCCACGGCTGTCGGATCCTGCCCCGCCAGAATTGCGGCCTGAATAGCATCAAGATCCCCAAAGCTTTCGGTATCAGCCACTGCAGCGCTGCTATCGAACTGGTCTGCCGGTGTGAAGGTATCTGACGAAGCCAACCAGCTCTGCCCGCCCTCAAGAGTAATCGACTCGCCCGTCACCATGGACATTTCAATACGGCCATCTGGGCCGGTGCGCACCACCTCATCTGCGTAGATAGGATCGCCGGCAAGCAGCACCCGTTCTACGCCGCCAACACCAACCGCAACCACTGAGCCGCTGACGAAACTTACCATCCCGGCGACATCTGCTTGATTGCCATTAGCGAAATCCGGCGCGAGCCAGGTTTCTCCTTCACCCAGCGAGAGGGTCTCACCATTGGTCAGGACCAGCTGAATACTGGCCCCCGCGGAAGTCCTCAGCTCTTCATTTGGGAAGATCGCATCACCAGCGCTTAATTCCCGTTCGCTTCCATCTACCGATACCGCAATCACGCTTCCATTCAAGGAAGCAACATTCCCTGTCAACCCGGCCATCTTGGCACCTCATCCAAATTGAGTTCGAAAGGCCCAGCGTCCTGCCGGGCTTGCTATGACCAGTAAAGCGCCTGAGGAAAATCGCACCACTGTCCTGTGGTACTAGGAGAAATTCCTAGCCGGGCGAACGCCCATCGCTCGAACAGGCTATATAAGCGATAGCTAACCAGGGAGCCGACACGCTGAATTGGCCTAAGTCATTATTTGATCAGGAATTAACCACAAAAATTGGGTTAAAAAACTTTTCCGATTCCCGCTTGACTCACCCCGCCTCGGTCACTAATATACGCGCCTCGGTTGAGGTGTTCCTCGATAGCTCAGTTGGTAGAGCAGTAGACTGTTAATCTATTGGTCGCTGGTTCGAGTCCAGCTCGAGGAGCCAACCGCCTTAATCGAAATTCGGGATATTCCTCGATAGCTCAGTTGGTAGAGCAGTAGACTGTTAATCTATTGGTCGCTGGTTCGAGTCCAGCTCGAGGAGCCATCCTGAAGTAGAAAGTCGGAGTGTAGCGCAGTTTGGTAGCGCATCTGGTTTGGGACCAGAGGGTCGGGGGTTCGAATCCCTCCACTCCGACCATCTTCTACATCCTTCCCCTGAACCACCCCTTAGATTTAAGATTCCTCGTCCGGGTGGGTTACTCAGCATGAACATCCTTGTTATCGGTTACGTTTGGCCTGAACCTGCGTCCAGTGCTGCTGGCTACCGCATGCTTGCCCTGCTTGATGCCTTTCGCGCCCAAAACTGGCAGGTCACCTTTGCCAGCCCCGCCGAGAAAAGTATCCATCGCACCGACCTGCCCGCGCGCGGCATCCGTGAAGTCAACATTGCGCTTAACTGCTCCAGTTTCGATGAGTTCATCTGCGACCTGAAGCCCGATCTGGTCATGTTTGACCGCTTCATGATGGAAGAGCAGTTCGGCTGGCGGGTAGAAAAGTGTTGCCCTCAGGCTATACGCCTGCTCGATACCGAAGATCTCTCCTGCCTGCGCCATGCCCGACACCAGGCCAGCAAGCAAAGTGGGCAGGTTGAACTGGATGTGCCTGCCGAGCTTCTTTATTCGGATCTCGCCAAGCGCGAAATCGCCGCTATCCTGCGCAGTGACCTGACACTGATGATTTCCGGAGCGGAGATCGAACTGCTCACGCAGACTTTCAACGTTGATCCTAACCTGCTGCTGAACAGCCCATTTATGCAGCAGCCGGTTTTACCGGCACAGCAACAACAGCTGCCTTCTTTTGGCCAGCGCCAGCATTTTATTGTGATCGGGAATTTTCGCCATGCCCCCAACTGGGATGCTGTACTCTGGTTGAAGCAGACGATCTGGCCTCGCATCCGCGCTCGCCTGACTGAAGCAGAGCTGCACATCTACGGCGCCTACCCTCCTCCCAAGGCAACACAGCTTCACAGCCCCACACAGGGCTTTTTTATAAAAGGCTGGGCCGAAGACGTGAATCTTGTGATGCAGCAGGCACGGGTCAACCTGGCGCCCCTGCGTTTCGGCGCGGGCCTTAAGGGCAAGCTGGTCGACGCGCTTGCCTGCGGTACACCTTCAGTCACGACCTCTGTCGGCGCAGAGGGCATGGCCGCTGAGCAGCACTGGCCCCAGCCGGTCGAGGATAATGCCGAGCAGTTTGCAGACATGGCCGTAGCGCTTTATACCCAACCGGAACCCTGGCTGGAATACCAGCAACAAGGCTTTACACTGCACAACCTGCGCTTCGACTTTGCTCGCCATGCCGACGCGCTGATTGAGCGGATACTAAAGCTGAAGCGCGAACTGGATAGCCACCGGCTCGCCAACTTCACCGGCGCCATGCTCAGACACCACAGTATGAAGAGCACGCAATACATGGCTCAGTGGATCGAAGCTAAAAATCGTAAAATAGATAGCTGACTTTCAACCGCTCCACATCAGCAGAGCTGATGTCCTACCTGATTGAAGCCGCCTTTGTCAGCATGACTCTTCGACAATGCTTGAACGTCAGTCCGTCGAGCCTGCGACCCACCGTCTGTGGATCGGTGATTATTCGACATTTACTTAAACGACTATAAATCTCTGATAAATTTCTTTATCATCAAGGCATTATCAGGGTGTTGCCAGGAATATCCAGGATCGCTGGCTCAAGTCCAGCTCAAGGAGCCATCCTGAAATAGAAAGTCGGAGTGTAGCGCAGTTTGGTAGCGCATCTGGTTTGGGACCAGAGGGTCGGGGGTTCGAATCCCTCCACTCCGACCATCTTCTTTACCCCCCCCCTTCCCCAGTGCACTACCAAGACAACGAAATCATCAGTTTTCCAGCCGTCTTACCGCTCATAGACCATACATCAGTATCAAGTGATTGACGCCATCCTCGCGCCGATAATCACATCGATCCATGTAGTGGCGGATCAGCTTGACGCCCAGACCACCCGGGCTGGCATCCTCCAGGGTCATGGGAACGGGCTCCACCTCAAACTCCAAAGGATCAAAAGCCCGGCCATCATCTGTAATTTCCAGACACAGCTCCGCGCCGGTTCGCGTCAGTCGCAGACTGATAGAGTGCGACCGCTCGTCATCGAAAGCGTAATCGATGATATTGGTGACCGCCTCGTTCGCACTGAGGTCAAATTTGAACCGTACCGCAACCGGCACATCCATCTCCGACAACACCTCCTCAAGCCAGTGACTCATGCGAGGGATTTCGGAATGCCGATTGGCGATCTGTAATGAACGCTCAGCTTCACGCGATAAAGATAGGTCACTCAAGGCCGGATACCTCAATTGCCTGCTAACACCTTGCCCGCTTCGTCCAGATCCGCACAGATAGTGATCAGCTGATCAATACCTGAAACCTTTAATACGTCCAGAACCTCGGGCTGAGGCGACAGGATAATGTACTTCCCACCGCGGCGGCTGACCGCCTTGGCATTGATCAGCAGGGCCCGTATGCCGATTGACGACATATACGGAACCGCCGACATATCTACGGCTACTCTTTCGTGGGGCTGGCCCGCCAGTTCAGCGAAACACTTTTCGATGCTTGCCACACCCTCTATATCCATTCGGCCGTCCAGGGAGATTCTGTAGATATCCCCTTCAAGCAGCTCTTCACGAATTTCCATGCGTTATTGAACCTCGATAAAAATTTCTCTCTTGCTGTTGCCGCCAAGTAAAAGATCTCAACCCTTCCATCTGATCACCATGACAGTCAGATCGTCTGAAGGCTCAGCGTCGCCAACAAACCGATATACGCCCTGTTTTACCCTTTCCAGCATAGAAATTGCGCTATCGTCCCTGTTCACGCCCTGTAACGCCTCCAGCAGCCGCTCCTTGCCGTAAAGCTGTTGATTTTTATTTGCTGCTTCCGTTACACCATCCGAGAAAATGCAGAGAAACTCATCCCGGGAAAGCCTGTGCCGGTGCGTGCTGTACTCAAACTCATCAACAATAGCGATGGGCGGCCCACTTGCTCCCTCCAGCTCCAGCGACCGACAGCGCTCCGCCACCAGTACCGGGCGCTCATGCCCTGCGTTACAGTAAAGCAGCTCACCGTTCCGCAGGTCGAGCACTCCCAAAAAAGCCGTAACAAACAGCATCTCCGGGTTGTCCCGTGCAATCTCCACATTGGCCCGGCTGAGCAGCTGCCCCAGGTCCAGATCTTCCAGCCCATCGCGCAGCAATACGCTTTTGCAGAGCGTTTTGCTGATGACCATAAAGAGACTGGCCGGTACACCTTTACCGCAGACATCGCCCAGGACAAAAAAGACACGGTGCTCATCCAGCATAAAACAGTCATAGAGATCACCGCCCACCATTTTGGCCGGCTCCATAAATGCATCGAGGTCGATTCTCGGCTCATTGGCAAACACGTCAGTGGCATTTGGCACTATGCCCATCTGGAACCGTTTCGCTGCCTCCATTTCACCCTGCACTCGCGCTGCTTCCTCGCGCTGTATCCTGAGATCCTTCTCCAGCGTATCGATCTGCCGCTCTTCACGCAGAAGTGAATCGGCCATCATCGCTATATAAAGCACGATAAACAGAACATAGGGAGACGCCACATCCAGTAACAGCAGGTATTTTGAGTAAGTCAGCAGACCTACGGCTGCGAGCAGCATTACAAGCCCTGCAACGATGGGGATATGCATCCAGGCCCTAAGTCGTGGCAGCAGGTAGAGCACCACGAGACCTAGCACCGTCATAATGCCCGCCTCGACCCACCGCGCCCAGTAGGGCCGCTGCAGCACTTTGCCATCGAATATCGATTCGAGTACCTGTGCATGGATCTCCACACCCGGCACCCTTTCCCCCAGCGAGGTGGTGGGAAAGTCCACCAGGCCCAAACCGGTAAACCCGATAAGAACCAAACGCCGCTCTAACTCACCAGGACTGATCGCACCCATAAGCACACGGGAGGCCGAGACAAAACGATCAGGATCATGGTGGGAATAGTGAACCCACACGGAGCCATCAGGCTCCGTAGGTATGCTCAGGTCACCGAAACCGACACTGCTTACCCCCCACTTGCCAACACTGATATCAAATAATGGCGACCCCGCCGCCAGTCGCAATGACTCCAGCGACAGTGAGGGCAGAATATTTCCACCCACCGCGGCCACCATCGGCACTTTACGTATGACGCCTCTGTCCATATCTGCACTCAGAATGGCATGCCCGGAAACCGCCGCCTCCAGGGCCGGCAGATTGCGAAGCGCAGAGGGAAACTGCCTGACCCAAGGCAGCGCCTCTCCGCCCTTAATTCTGACCGGCGTCATCGGCATTGCTTTGGGCGTACTGCCAGGGATACCGGCCACACCGAGCACGGTGGGATAAGCCGCCAGCGTCTGAGCCAGCAGTTCATCGTTACTGGGCAGCGCACAAACACTCTCCAGCAGACTTTCCGGCGCCGATGGCAGCAAACGCAAAGACTCACAAGGAGTGCTGCGATCAGGCTCAGGCATAATGACATCGATACCAATGGCCGCGGGGTTATACACGCCTATCTCGCCAATCAGGCGGGCCATCAGGCTTCGTGGCCAGGGCCATTGACCAAACCGCGCCAGACTCTCTTCATCAATATCGACGATTACCACCGGCGCAGACTGCCTCTCACGCGGCATCACCAACTGGTACAGATCAAAATTGAAAGTGCGCAGAAACGACTGAAACGGCACCAGACTGGAAAGGTGAAACAGCACCAGCACCAATAATCCAGCAGGCGCTGCCCAGCCCCTTAAAAAAGGCGAGAGTGTTGACCTTGCCCTACCGAGCCGAATCACGGAATCTCCGCCCTTCCCTGCCGCCGATGAGTCGATTATCTAAAAGAATTATCTGTCATATAAAAACGTCATTAACTGCAAAGTCAACGTATAAAACCGAGGAGACTATTAATTTTTTATATTGCCTCACCATAGAGCAGAAGGCATTTGCAGCGCCAACAAGGTGCACCTAATCGAAACCATATTAACTTTAGATTATAAAAAAATAATTTTTAATAATTAATATTAATCATTGCTTACATAATATTTTAACAATTACCCTTTTCAAACAACGCGTTCTAAGTAACCGTCCGCAACCAAGTACATATTTCGGTGCAATGGGCATATTAATTGCTGTCCGATCAGACAAACTCTTGCATCGAACCCTGGAGAATCCGGTATGGAAGAACGTTGGCTTCAAACACTGATCGACGGCCTCCACTCACGCTATGCCGGAGTCCACAAAGGAGAAGTGGCCAACTACATTCCCGAATTAGGCAAGGCCTCACCCGATCACTTCGGCATGGCGATCGCCACTTCAGACGGCAAGGTATTCGAGACCGGTAACAGCGATACACTGTTTACCCTGCAGTCGGTATCCAAGCCTTTCGCCTTTGGCATGGCACTCGAAGCCTTTGGCGAGGAAAAGGTAGCCAGACATGTGGGTGTAGAACCCAGCGGTGACAGTTTTAATTCCATCGAGCTGGAAAAGGTCACCAACCGCCCTTTCAATCCCATGGTCAACGCCGGCGCAATCACGGTAACCGCCCTGCTGTATCAGAAATATGGCGATCAGGCTCTGGACCGCATTCTGACGCGGCTCAGCGCTGCGGCCGGACGTAACCTGGGAATCGACGAAGAGGTCTATCACTCGGAGTCAAAAACCGGCCACCGTAACCGCGCTATCGCCTACCTGCTGCTCAATTTCGATATGGTGCCGGAAGAGGTCGAGCCCGCACTGGATCTCTATTTCAAACAGTGCTCCATTCTCGTGAATACCCGCGACCTGGCCATTATGTCCGCCACGCTATGCAACCTGGGGAAAAACCCGGTGACTGGTGAAGAGGTGTTTGACCTGGATGCCGTGCGCAACATGCTATCTATTATGTTTACCTGTGGCATGTACGATTATTCCGGCGAATGGGCCTACCGCGTCGGCGTACCGGCAAAAAGCGGGGTCAGTGGCGCGGTTATGGCCGTGGTCAACCGCCAACTGGGAATAGCCAGTTACTCTCCGAGGCTGGATGCAAAAGGGAACAGCTGCCGAGGAATCAATGTTTGTACTGACCTGGCCCAGGAGCTCGGCCTTCATACATTTGACTGTATGAATGCGGGTTCAAGCTATCTGAAAGCGGTGCTTTGAGTTTTATCTTCGGCTGAATTCGATCTGGATAATTTCGACATATGTCTCTTAAATTAGACACAAAAACAAAAAGCTTATTAAAGTCCCTTTTTCGCCACCTTTTTTACTTGTAGCAAACTATCGCTGAGCTATGATTCACAGCATCCGTGCCTACTAATCATAACGAGTTATATCGCCGGCGAGCAGTAAGGAAGACCGGCGGGTAATGGAGCACCCAACAATGATGTCACCTGCTAAAAAGCTGTGCCTTACGCTGGTTTTAACAACCGCGCCGCTACTCTCATTCGCTGAACCCATCGCAACCATCAAAACCCTCAGTGGTGATGTCACCCTGATCCGCGACGGCGAGACCCTCTCCGCCAAGCTGGGTGAGCGGGTTCACGAGGCTGACCGCATCATTACCGGCGATAACGGTAGCATCGGGCTACTCTTCGACGATGATACCCGTGTGGGTGCTGGTCCCCGCTCAACCCTTTCTCTGGCCGACTTTTCATACGATGCCAATAGTCAGGATGGCAACCTGGATGTCGAGGTCGATAACGGCACCCTGTCGATGATCGCCGGCAAGCTGGTCGAGAATCGCCCCGGCGCCGTTAAAGTCAGAACACCCGCTGCGATACTCGCCGTTCGTGGTACCGAATTCTCCGTCAAAGTAGCTAATTCTCTGGATAAGGATGTTGCGGAATGAGTCGTTCAGCCACCTTGCTGACGTCCTCTCTGCTGCTGACCACCCTGTCCGGGTGCTCTATATATAGCGGAGCGGTCAATTCACTGGGCCCGGATAAGCCCGTGTCTGATATCGCCGCTACCACCGAGGGCGAAGTTCTGCTTTCCACCACACCGCCACCTTTCTGCCCAGCTGTCGTAGAAACCTATATGGTGATGCCCGAAGACGGCCGCACCGGCATTGTCGATGTGGCTCTGGTCAGTGGCGATCAACTGGTACTTGAAGGCGACTACGCAGCAGCCGAGGTCGTTGGCGGCGTAGCCACTCCGTTCACCGGCGACGCCGATTCACTGCGGGAAACCTTCGGCGACTCTATCTCCGCCCTGCCACCGGCACCGATTTATGTACCGGTATATTTCTACTTTGACTCCGATATACTGACCGAAGAATCCATGGCAGACGCCCAGCGCCTCTATCAAGCGGTGCTGGAGCGCGCCGCTCCGGAGGTTATTGTCACAGGCCATACCGACACCTCTGGCAGCAAGGCATTCAACCAGACACTGGGACAGCGTCGGGCAGAGGCCGTGCGCGAAGATCTGATCGAGATCGGCGTGGATCCGCAGACCATCACTACCCGCTCTCTTGGTGAAACTCAGCCAGTGATCGAGACCGGGGATGGCGTCCGCGAACCTAAGAACCGACGCGTCGAAATCAACGTTCGCTAACAGAGTTCGAGTGAATTTATGAATAAGCAAAGGATGCGCCATACACTGCTTGCCGCTGCAATTGGCGGCTCGCTGGGAATCGCTTCTCTCCCTGTTTCCGCACAGACGATCGATGAAGCGATCACCGAAACCATGGAAACCAATCCGATGGTGCTGTTCGACGCAACCCGTCGACTCACCGACGAAGAACAGATCAAGATTGAAAAAGGCGAGTATCGCCCGAACGCCAACCTGACGCTGGGCTATGGCTATGAGTGGACCGACAACAGTACCACCGCCCCGGACGATGACGAGATGGACCGCCGCGAAGCGACCCTCAGCATCAGCCAGATGCTCTACGACGGCTACGCCACCAAAAGTCGCGTCGATTCCGCGGAGTCCATGGCCTCCGCGTCTGCACTGACACTGCTGGCCACCTCTGAAGATACCGCGCTTAGCGTGACCCAGGTTTATCTCGATGTGCTGCGCTACCAGCAGCTGCTCACCATCACCGATGAGAACCTGGAGTCTCACCAGGAAACCTACGACAAGATCAAGCGCCGCTACGACTCAGGCCTCGGCTCCGAGTCAGACCTGCAGCAGGCCCAGGCCCGTCTGGCGCTAGCCTCTTCCAACAAGATCGTGGCTGAAGGCAACCTTTGGGAAGCCGAGATCAACTTTGAGCGTGTGGTCGGTCATCCGCCGGTAGATCTGCAGATGCCGACAGACAAATGCTGCACCGATCTGCCCTCCACTGCCGATGACGCTGTTGCGATCGCCCTGACCGAACACCCGGCTCTGCTGGCAGCCATCGCGCAGCACGAATCGACCATGGCGCAGGTCAACGTAGCCCGTGCGGCCTTCCATCCGACGCTGTACCTGGAGATGAGCGCAAGCTCCAACCACGGCGTCGATGCGTCTGACTACCAGGAAGATGAGATACTGGCGATGCTGATGGCGCGCTACAACGCCTTTAATGGCGGAGCCGACAGCGCCCGGGTAAAACAGCTCCAACACCTGAGCCAGGCCCAGCGCGCTTCCGCCATCGCGGTACAGCGTGAGCTGAAGGCCAACGCTATCTCCTCATGGAACCGGCTCAATAATATCCATCAGCGCCTGCCTCAGCTGGAGCGTCACGTCGCCTCCTCCGGTGAAACACGCACCGCGTACCAGCGCCAGTTCGATATCGGCCAACGCACCCTGCTCGACCTGCTGGACTCCGAAAACGAGTACTTCACTGCACGTTCAGACGCCATCAACGGCACCATGGATGAGTGGTACGGTCGCTACCGCCTGCTTGCTCACGTGGGCAAACTGCTTAAGGCGATGGAAGTCTCTCCCGATTTTGAACAGGTCACTCTGGCTGCCCAGTAATCGCCGCAGAGATAAAACTATGCTGCCCCGAAAAGGGCAGCATCTCCCCCTCCCCCCAGCCTACCCAGCCATGCCTTTGCTTAATGTTTGACGCAATGCAGCTACGTTAATATAGTGCGGTCAAACTGTTCGAATATTATCCGCTGACAAAGATCTACCCTGTCGTCTTTTGCGTACACCACCTTCGATTCGTTTATCCAACCTGCAGGCATCGGCCCTTGAATCTCCACCACATGTTTTCCTCCCCTCCAGCGGGATTCCAGGCTCTTGCTGGCGTCTATTCAATACCCCTGGTTTTACTGTCCGTCGCCGTTGCCATGCTATCGGCAACACTGGCATTGAACTGCCTGAAGAACGCGCGTAGAGACGCCAGCCGTAAAGTAAAGGTGACTCAGGTGATCGCCGGCTCCATCGCGCTTGGCGGCGGCACCTGGTCGATGCACTTCATCGGCATGCTGGCCTATGAGCTGCCGATCGACGTCGTCTACAGTTTTAGCGGCACAGTGCTTTCTGCCCTTCCGGTGTTTTTTGCGTCTTTGCTATCTCTGTCGCTACTAACGTTAAAACGCACCGGCTCGGCCATTATTTTGAGCACCGGTACGTTGCTCGGTCTCGGTATCGGCGTGATGCATTACAGCGGCATGATGGCGATGAAGGTCGAAGCGCGCATGGTTTACGACCTGTTTGGAGTGCTTCTGTCCGTGCTGGTTGCCGCCGGCATGGCAATTTTCGCTATCTGGCTCGGTAGTCGGCAAAAGCCAATACTGCAGCGGCCGCTGCATGACGTAATCCTTCGCGGTTGCATCATGGGAAGCGCCATCGCCAGCATGCACTATGTGGGGATGGGGGCAGTCACCTT
Organism: Marinobacterium lutimaris; assembly: GCF_900108065.1. Classification (GTDB taxonomy): domain Bacteria; phylum Pseudomonadota; class Gammaproteobacteria; order Pseudomonadales; family Balneatricaceae; genus Marinobacterium_D; species Marinobacterium_D lutimaris. Next base: position 2,036,273 of record NZ_FNVQ01000001.1, read on the forward strand.
CTACACCGCTGGGCATATTATCGATGCGCCTCTGGTGACTCACCCCATATTCGCCATGCTGATCGCCATCGGCACGCTCAGCATTATCACGTCTGTAATCACCACAAATACTCTGGTTCGCTATAAACAGCTTCGCGTCGAAAACGAGATACGCAAACACCGGCTTGAAGCGGTGCTGGAAACCGCCGTGGACGGCATCGTCACCATCGACAGTCGGGGCCTTATCGAGTCGATGAACCCGGCAGCAGAACAGATGCTTGGCTGGAAAATCGACGAGGTCGCAGGCCAGAACGTCAGCCTGCTGATGCCAGCTCCCTACAAGGAGGCGCACGACGGCTACCTCAGCAACTACCTGAAATCCAAGGATGCCAAGATCATCGGCTCCGGCCGTGAAGTGATGGCCAAGCATCGCGATGGTCACCTGATCCCTATCCGACTGGGTGTTGGCGAGGTAGAACTGGACGGTCAGCCACCTCTGTTCGTTGGCTTTATTACCGACATCAGCGAACAGCGCCGCATGCAAAGCGCCCTGCGCGAAAGCGAGCACCAGTTCCGTACCCTGCTTGGCAATATGCCGGGTGTCGCCTTCCGCTGCCTCACCGACAACCCCTGGACCATGATGTTTATCAGCGATGCCGTTGAAGAGCTTACCGGCTGGCCGCCGGAGGAGTTCATCAACGGTCGCAAACATATGGCTCAGCTGATCTGCGAAGACGATATGGAGCTTTGCGAACGTACCGTCAGCGAGGCGATCCAGAACCGCAGCAGCTACTCCGTGGAATACCGTATCCGTCACCGCGATGGCAGCCAGCGTTGGGTGCTCGACAGCGGTGATTTCGAGTTCGTCGACGACCGCGCCAAGTGGATCGACGGCGTGCTGCTCGATATCACCGAGCGCCGCAATATGGAAGACGAGCTGCGTTACTCCAAGCAGGCCGCCGAGGATGCCGCCCAGGCAAAAGCCGCCTTCCTGGCCAATATGAGCCATGAGATCCGCACGCCGATGAATGCGATCATCGGCTTCAGCGATGTCATGCGCGAAGGCAAGCTGGAACCCGAGCAGAAACGCTATATCGACTCTATATCCAATGCCGCCCGCTCACTGCTTTACCTGCTGAACGACATCCTCGACAGCGCCAAGCTGGAGCGAGGCAAGCTGACACTGGATGTGATCGACTTCTCTCTGCATGAGCTGCTGGACAGCCTGGTATCGACCTACTGGCTGACCGCTCGCAAAAAAGGCCTCGACCTGAAACTAACCCTGGATCCGGCACTAGGAGACTATTTCCAGGGCGCACCCGACCGCATCCGCCAGGTGCTGACCAACCTGCTCGGCAATGCAATCAAATTTACCGAAGCCGGATCGGTGGAACTGAAAGCGCTCCGCAACGCCCAGGGCCGTATCGAGTTTAACGTCATCGATAGCGGCATCGGCATGTCGCAGCAGGCGGTCGAATCGATTTTCGAGCCTTTTACCCAGGCTGACGCGTCCATGAGCCGACGCTTCGGCGGTACGGGCCTTGGTACAACGATCAGCAAACAGCTGGTCGAGCTGATGGGCGGCGAGATCAGTGTGACCAGCCAGGAAGGCCAGGGCACCGAATTCCGGGTGACACTGCCGCTAACTCCCGGTATGAAACCGGAACGTCCTGTCACCCAGGCGAGCAGCAGTGAAATAGTGTTACCCAACCTGAATATTCTTATCGCCGACGACATCTCCCAAAACCTGGAGCTGCTGGAACTCGTGCTTGGCCGCGACGGCCATAAAGTGACCCGCGCCCGGGACGGACTGGAAGCGCTGGAGAAAATCAACGCACAGAAGTTCGACCTGGTACTGATGGACGTTCAGATGCCAAAAATGGATGGCCTGACAGCAGCCCGCAGAATCCGTGAGAAAGAAGCGGCTGAAGGCTTGCCCACACTGCCGATTATCGCCCTCACCGCCAGCGTGCTTGAAGCCGACAAACAGGCGGCCCGGGCGGCAGGCATGAACGGCTTTGCCCAGAAGCCGGTAGAGCCGCAGAATCTGAAGACAGAGATCGCGCGTGTCATCACCGGCAAAACCAGCGTTCAGATGCCAGTCACCGCACAGACGGCCTACCGGCAGCTGATAAATCTGGAAAGAGCGCTTGAACTCTGGGGCGACGAAGCACGCTACATTGAGCAGCTGGCACTCTTCCTCGACAAAAAACATGAAAAGATTCTGCGAGAAGCGCTCTCCAATAACAATTTCGATGAGCTCCGCCAGCTCGCCCACGCGGCCTCCGGCGTCAGCGGCAACCTGGCCATGATCCGTGTCTCGCGCCTGTTCAGGCAGCTGGAAACCTGTGCAGAGACACATGACCCAGGAGATTGCGAAACCCTGCTCTCTGACCTGGGTGCATTGCTTCAACGCGCAAAGTCAGAACTTGGGGAGCTCGAGGCCAACCAGCCTGAAATCAGCACAGAAGCGACTCAGAGCGAGCGCTGCGACAGGGCTTTCAACGAAGCCCTCATTAAAGCGCAGCGGCTCTGCGAACATGGCGAAATTGATGACGACATCATCGCCCAGATGCAGGAACACTGCCCCGACGAGCTTTGTCCAACGGTCGCTGAACTGGCACAGGCCCTGGAAGATTTCGATTTCCGCCATGCCAGCGTACTTTTAAACCAGATAGCGGGCACTTCAGAGGAGACACCTGCATGAAAATCGGAAATCCCCTGCCCCGCATATTGATAGTTGACGACGAGCCGGCCAACCTGCGCGTGTTAAGGCAACTATTGAACGACGATTACCGCCTCCTCTTCGCCCGTGATGGAGAGTCGGCGATTGACCTGACGATTAAAGAGCAGCCCGACCTGGTGCTGCTGGATGTGATGATGCCGGGTATGACCGGCTATGAGGTTTGCAGCGCCCTGAAAAATAACCCGGAAACCAATCATATCCCGGTTATCTTCGTAACGGCGCTAAAAGACAGCGTCGACGAAGCGCGCGGCTTCGAGCTCGGAGCCGTCGACTTCATCAATAAGCCGGTGGTGCCCGCGGTACTGCAAGCCAGGGTACGTACCCACCTGACGCTGGTAAAAACGGAAACCGTCACCCAGTCCCATCGCACCTTGATCGAACGCCTCGGCCGCGCGGCGGAATACAAGGACAACGAGACCGGCATGCATGTCATGCGCATGAGCCATTATGCGCACCTGCTGGCGCTAGCCGCCGGCTACAACGAAGAGACCTCCGACGCCCTGCTTCAGGCCGCGCCGATGCACGATATAGGCAAAATAGGCATACCGGACCATATTCTGCTGAAACCGGGCAAGCTCACCGAAGAAGAATTCGAGGAGATGAAACGCCATCCGGTGATCGGAGCGGAAATACTCGGCGACTCCAACGCGCTCCTGATCCGCATTGCGCGCACCGTAGCGCTGACCCATCATGAGAAATGGGATGGCAGCGGTTACCCCAAAGGCCTGAGTGGAACCGATATTCCGATTGAAGGGCGCATCGTCGCGCTGGCAGACGTGCTCGATGCCCTGACCAGCGAACGCCCCTACAAGAAAGCCTGGACCCTTGATGACGCCCTGGCCCATATCCGCGAACAGAGCGGCAAACACTTCGATCCGGAACTGGTCGCTTTGCTGGACGGGCTCGAGCCAAAAATCCGCGAAATCGCTGCCCGCTGGGCTGACTGAACCATCTATACGCCGCTTTGTGCGGCGTTATTCCCCCTTCTCGCGTTAACCGCAACCCGCTGTTTCAACGTTGCCAACATGACCGGCGCAGGATAGGTTGTATAGCTTTTCGGTGCTTGCCAGAGCAAGCGCCAGGCCGGTTGCAAGGAACTGCACAACTTTGATGAACACCGCGAATACCCAGACACTCGCATCACCTGCCTCGCTGCTACCAGGCATCGTTCTGCTGACCATTTTGCCACTGAGCATTGTCGCCGCCTTCAATGAACAGATTCCCGGCTACCTGGCTGGAATTCCCGCATGGGTTGCATTGTTCCTGCTGATAGCTCGTCAGCAGCGCGGGCAGATGATTCAGCGTATCGTGCTGCTGAGTATAGGGCTGACCGGCCTCGCTCTCAGCCTGGTAATCGGCAGTGAAGGCGGAGCCTACCTGCTGAAAGCCCTGGAAGCTAACCAGATGATTATCAGCATGTTGGTGGCGGTTAGCTTTCTGCGTCTTGTGACCCTGAGCGGCCTGGAAGCCGACGACCAGCTGCCGCCTGGCAACAAAGCGCTGCAGGGCACCCTGTTCGGCGGCCATCTCATCGCCTCGGTCATCAACATGTCATCGGTAATGATCCTCGGCGATCGTCTCAGCGCCAACCGGCCGCTGAACTCTCTGCAGGGGCTGATCCTGCTGCGTTCTTTCAGCATCTGCGCCGTCTGGTCGCCGTTTTTCGCCGCCATGGGCGTTATTCTGATCAGCGCTCCGGGCGCCAGCCTGACCACGCTGGTGATCTACGGAATTCCGGTGGCGCTTGCCGGCCTGCTGATGACCAGCTGGCAGATAAGTCGCCATCCGCAGGCGGCAACAACCCAGGGCTATCCACTGCATTTCGGCGCCCTCTGGATTCCCATGCTGCTGGCAGTACTGGTGATGATCGCCCACAACCTCTGGCCAGAGGTATCGGTAATTACGCTGGTCACCCTACTATCACTGCTTTTCACCCTGCTCTGGCTGCCGGTTAAAACAGGCAGCAGAAGCCCAGCCATACTGGCCAAGCATGTTCGACTTGGTCTGCCACGACTGGGCGGTGAGGTGACGCTGTTTGTGGCCGCAGCGGTATTGGCCGCAGGGATCGGCGCCCTGCTGCTATCGCTGGATATCCGACTGGCGCCGGAGCATTTTGGCCCACTGGCCGCCTGCATCACACTGGCGGTATTGATTGCGCTGGCGATGATCGGGATGCATCCGGTCACCAGTGCGGTCCTGGCGGGCAGCATTCTGATGCCCAGCGTGGATGACCCCAACCTGTTGGGGATCACCCTGTTGCTGAGCTGGTCGCTGGGCGTCGGCCTTTCGCCTTTCTCCGGCGTGCAGATAAGCCTGCAATCCCGTTACGGCATCAGCGCTCTGACGATGCTAAGGATGAACCGCTTCTACGCACCGACGATGATCGTCATCGGCTTTTGCACCATTAACCTCTACAGCTACCTGCACGGCTGATTTATATGGGCGTGACGAAGCGCCAATAGCAGCGTCAGCAGATCCGCGGTAACTGCTCACCATTAAGCCAGTCGACCATACGGCTGCCGCCAAACACCGTTTCCATCTGCACGAAGTGATAGGAGTCTTCCACCACAGTGCCGATGATAGCCGCATCCTGCCCCTGCGGGTGGGCGCGCATCACTGCCAGTAGTTCCTCGGCCCTCTCCTGCGGGCAGATAGCGATCAGCTTGCCCTCGTTGGCCACATAGAGCGGGTCCAGGCCGAGGAACTCGCAGGCCGCGCGCACCGGCTCCCGCACCGGAATCCGGCTTTCCATCAGTTGCATACCCACACCGGACTGCTGCGCCATCTCATTCAGAGTATTGGCCAAACCTCCACGGGTGGGGTCGCGCATGCAGCGGATCTCTGGCACACACTCCACCATGGCAGCAACCAGGGAATGCAGTGCCTGGGAATCGGAACAGATATCCGCCTCAAAGCCCAGGTTTTCCCTCAGCGACAGAATCGTCACACCGTGATCGCCAATGGAGCCGGATAACAAAATCGCATCACCGGGTTTAGCCTGGTCACCTGAAAGCTGCAATCCTTCGGGCACCACACCGATACCGGTGGTGCTGATAAAGACACCATCTCCCTTGCCGCGCTCCACCACCTTGGTATCGCCGGTAACGATTGGCACCCCGGCCTCTTTAGACGCAGCGGCCATGGAATCGACTATGCGCTTTAGGTCCGCCAGCGCAAAGCCCTCTTCCAGGATAAAACCCGCCGAGAGGTAACAGGGCTTAGCCCCGGACATGGCGACATCGTTGATGGTGCCATGCACAGAGAGCGAGCCGATATCGCCCCCCGGAAAGAACAGCGGCGATACCACATGGCTATCGGTCGCCATCACCACCCGCCCCGGTGGCAGCGTAAACTGGGCCTGATCGTTGCCCTGCGCCAGCCATTCATTATCGAACGCCTGGGCAAACAACTGCTCGATCAGTTCAGCCATGGCGCGACCACCACTGCCGTGGACCATTTCAACGCGGCCCTTGGCGATATTCAGACGACTCATGCGCGCAGCTCCTCAGCCGGAATCCGGCGCTCACTGAAGCGTCCATAACTGTAATAGGCGGCACAGGCACCCTCGGAGGAGACCATGCAGGAGCCCAGCGGATTATCCGGTGTACAGGGGTCGCCGAAGAGCACGCAGTCACGGGGATTTTTCACCCCACGCAGAATCGACGGACACTCGCAGGCCTTGTTCTCACGACCGTGCAGCTGCTCTACGCCAAAGCGCTTTTCAGCATCAAATTCGGCATATTCACTGCGGATCTGCAGCGCGCTTTCCGGGATGGCACCCAGACCGCGCCACTCAAAGCTGGAACGAAGTTCAAGCACCCGGCTCACCGCCGCCTGCGCCTTCAGGTTGCCCTCGCGGCTGACCGCGCGGATGAATTCGTTCTCCACCTCACAGCGGCCATCATTGAGCTGGCGGATCAGCATCAGGATAGCCTGCAGCACATCCAGCGGCTCGAAGCCGGCGATCACCACCGGACGCTTATACTGCTGCGGGAAGGGTTCATAGGGCGCAGAGCCGATCACCGTGCTGACGTGAGCCGGCCCGATAAAGCCGTCCAGCTGCAGTGCGCCGCTATCCGCCTCCGGCGTATTCAGAATCGCGTGCATCGCGGCCGGCGTAAGCACGTGATTGCAGAACACAGAGAAATTCTTCAGACCCAGCTTCGCCGCCTGATCGATCACCAGCGCCGTGGGCGGTGTGGTGGTTTCAAACCCGATGGCGAAGAACACCACCTCTTTATCCGGGTTCTGCTGGGCAATCTTCAGTGCGTCCGCCGGTGAGTAGAGCATGCGCACATCGGTGCCTTCCGCGCGTAACTTCATCAGGCTTTCACGACCGGAGCCCGGCACACGCAGCATATCTCCGTAGGTACAGAGGATCACTTCAGGGCGACGCGCCAGCGCTATCGCCATATCCAGCCGACCGATCGGCAGCACACAGACCGGGCAGCCAGGGCCATGGATCAGGCGCACGTTCTCGGGCAACAGACCGGGGATACCGTAACGGAAGATCGCATGGGTATGACCACCACAGAACTCCATCAGGTGATAGCGGCGCGCCGGATCAGCCTCCCTGCGGATCTGCTCGGCCAGGGCCCGGGCTTTTTCGCCATCACGAAACTCGTCAACGTATTTCATGCAGCGCCCTCCCCGGCCTTGGCTTCATCGTAGGCCTCCTGCAGCTGACCCAGCTCCTCAAACAGCGCCAGGGTACGCGCCGCTTCCTCCGGATCCAGCTTGTTTAGGGCGTAGCCCACGTGCAGGATCACGTAATCGCCCACCGACAGATCATCTACCAGGGCAATATTGATCTCCTTGCGTACACCGCCGATATCGGCCATCGCGCGCTCAGCATCGATCAACTCTTCGATCCGTACCGGAATCGCCAGACACATGGTTAACCCTCTTCTACTGCATTATTCGTTATACGGCCCTGACGCTCAGGCCCATTCTGACAGCCCAGGCCTGACCCAGGCTGATCGCGGCATCATTGCTTGGCAGCTGGGTGGGTATCAGCACCCTTAGCCCTCCAGCTTCCAGTCGTCCTTTAAGCTGATCTCGCAGCGCGTTATTCAGAAAACAGCCGCCACCCAAGGCCACAATATCCAGCGCCTGCTCTCGGGCCGATCGCAGGATCCACTCCGTCAACGCCTGCACCAAGGTAGCCTGAAAGCGCGCCGCACCAAGCTGTGGATCGGCTTCATCGATTAGTGAGGCCAGCAGGGGTATCAGATCCAGTATCAGCCCCGCTTCGGTAGCGCGGATCTCAAACAGCGAGCCGTTCGCCTCAACCTCTGTTCTCTCTGCATTCTGGGCCAGCGCTTCGAGAAGCATGGGCGCCTCCGCTTCAAAGCTCTGCTGCCGGCAGATCCCGAGCACACCCGCAGCGGTATCGAACAACCGCCCCAGACTCGATGTGACTGGGCAGTTCAGCCCTCTCTCCAGTATCAGACGCACACCCGCTGCTGCGGGATCATCGCCGAAGCGCTGCTCGATCAGATCGGGGCGCCCCACGCGATGGAACAGCGCACAGGCCAGGCGCCAGGGCTCTCGAGCGGCCTTGTCACCACCCGGCAAAGCGATAGAGGCCAACTCACCGAGTTGAGCAAACCCACCCGCATCAACACGCAACAGCTCGCCGCCACGCAACTGGCCATCGCTACCGAGGCCCACGCCATCCAGGGCGACACCCAGCACCGGCTCACAGAGTTGATGCTCCGCCATCACCGCGGCGATATGAGCGTGGTGGTGCTGCACCGGGTACAGCGGGACACCCAGTTGTTCCGCCAGAGTTTGCGCCAGGCGACTAGCATAGAAATCGGGGTGCAGATCACAGGCGATATATTCAGGCTTCACCTCAAGCAGCGCCTGCAGCTCTTTTACGCTGGCCTCAAGGGTACGGCAGTTGGCGGGGTTATCCAGATCGCCGATATGGGGCGAGATAAACGCATCGCCGCCCCGTGTCAGACAGAGCGTATTTTTCAGGTAAGCGCCCAGCGCCAGCACCACAGGCCCTTGGGATTCCAGCGCCACCCGTTTCGGCGCCAGCCCCCGACCTAGCCGGATCATTACCGGCGGCACTGAAATAGCATTAACCACCGAGTCATCACAGCGGTGCTCTATATCACGGTTATGCAGCACCAGCAGATCAGCGATCCCCGCCAACTTATGACGCGCTTCATCATTGGCCGTAATCAGCGGCTCGCCACTAAGGTTAGCGCTGGTCATCACGAGCCGCAGCGAATGCCGCTGCTCTCTCCAGTCGACGCCCTCAGGCCGATCTGCGTACTCATGGAACAGCAGCCAATGCAGCGGGCTATGCGGCAACATAACGCCCAAGCGATCCAGGCCCGGCGCGACACTTTCAGGCAACGGGTTCGGCTTTTTGACGCGTTGTAATACCACCGGCGCCGCAGCGGACTGAAGCAGCTCCGCGCCCTGTTCGGTCAGTTCAACAAGCTCATCCAGCGAGGCGGGATTCAGCGCCATCAGCGCAAAGGGTTTGCCCGGGCGACGCTTACGACGGCGCAGTTCTGCGACCGCCTCTGCGTTGTCTGCATCACAGGCCAGATGAAAGCCACCGACACCGCGCAGGGCGATAATCTGGCCGCGCTTGAGAGCCTCAACGGCAAGGCTTACAGCATCCCTCGCTATCCGCTCACCGGCTGAGGTTTCAGCCCAAAGCTCAGGTCCGCAATCGACACAGGCATTGGGCTGGGCATGAAAACGGCGATGCTGCGGATCGCTGTACTCATTGAGGCAAGCCGGGCACTGCTGAAACTCTGCCATGCTGGTGTTGGCGCGGTCATAGGGCAGCTGCCGAATCAGCGAATAGCGCGGCCCACAGTGGGTACAGTTGATAAACGGGTAAAGATAGCGGCGATTATCGGGATCGAAGAGCTCATCCAGACACTCAGCACAGACATTGGCATCGAGCGTCACCGGCAGTTTCAGTGCAGACTCGCCACGCTCGCTGGCATCGATACGAAAGCCCGGCCCGATGACGCCATTGAACACTTCGGTTTCAATGCCATCGATCTGCGCCAGCGGCGGCAGTTCGGCGCGCAACCGCTGCTGAAAACTGGACAGCGCGTCACTGCTGCCCCGAAGGTCAATCCTCACTCCCTGGCCGGTATTACAGACCTCTCCATCCAGGCTGAGCGAGCTGGCCAATCGGTGCACAAAGGGGCGAAATCCCACGCCCTGCACCTGACCACTGACACTGAGCCGCAGCGCCGGCATTACTGGGTATCCAGCTCATAGCGTTCGATCTTCGCACGCAGCCCCACGCGGGAAAGGCCAAGCTCACGGGAGGCACGGCTTTTGTTCCAGCGGTGGCGGATCAGGGTCTCGCGCAGGATCTGTTTCTCCAGCTGCTCGACACGCTCTTTCAGGGTACCGCTGAGGTCCGCCACATCCGCCAAACGCGGTGCTGGCTCGCCATCGACACAGCTGCGCAGCACCCGCGGATGGATCAGGTCGGCACCAAGCACCGGTTCTTTCGCCATCACCAGCATGCGTCGTACCTCGTTCTGCAACTGACGCACGTTACCGGGCCAGGCGTAACCGCTCAAGCACTCCAGCGCCTCATCGCTGAAACCATCCACCGGTTTGTCGAACGCTTCCACCGCACGATCAAGAAAGGCGTTGGCCAGCAGCGGTATATCCTCGGCGCGCTGCTCCAGTGCCGGCAGCTCCAGTGTCACTTCCGCCAGGCGGTAATAAAGGTCTTCACGGAAGCGGCCGGCAGCGACCTCCTCTTCAAGCCTGCGATTGGTAGAAGCGATCACACGCACATTGATCGGGCGGCGCTGGCTATCACCCACACGGCGCACCTCGCGCTCCTGCAATACGCGCAGCAGCTTGACCTGAAATGCCGGCGAGATTTCGCCGATTTCGTCGAGGAAGATGGTGCCACCGTCGGCCTGTTCAAACAGCCCCACATGGTCGCTGATTGCACCGGTAAAGGCGCCCTTGCGGTGTCCGAAAAGCTCCGACGCCAGCAGTTCGTCTGGCATGGCGCCGCAGTTTTCCACCACGAACGGCTTGTCGGCTCTCAGGCTGTTGTAGTGCAGCGCCCGGGCGAACAGCTCCTTGCCGCTGCCGGAGGGACCGGTTACCAGCACAGAGATATCGAACGGCGCTACCTGGGCGACCTGGTTACAGAGCTGATTCAGCGGGCTATCGCTGGAGCGCAGAATTTCGCTGAAATCGAAGCGCTGACGCAGGCGCTGTTTCTTGGCTTCAACCTGGTCCTCGACCTGAGGCGTGGTCAGACGCATCTCGGTAGCGAGCAGGTCATTTTCCGATTGCAGCTCCACCATACGACAGGCGTTCTGCAGCGTCAGCAGCAGGTGATCCGGATGCCAGGGTTTGGTCAGATACTGGAAAATTCCCGCCTCGTTAAGTCCGCGGATAATATCTTCAGAGTCGGTATAGCCTGAGAGGATCAATCGCGCGGTCTGCGGCCAGCGCTCGCGCACCTCGATCAGGAACTCGACGCCGGTCTGGCCCGGCATACGCTGATCGCACAGCACCGCCTGGATGCTGTTCTCCTCAAGCAGCCTGATCGCCGCTTCCGTACTGGTAGCGGTGAGCACATCAAACTCTTCGTCGAGGGTTCGCTCCAGCGTTTCCAGCGAGCGGATCTCGTCATCCACGCAAAGCACTCTGGGGCGCGACGGGTACTGCATAGGTTTCTCTCCGTTCTGTGCTCTCCGTTCAGAGCGACGTTAGAGCAGCGCTTCCAGCGCCTGGGCCTGCTGTTTGAGGGCGTTGATCCGATCCCGAATACGGGCCTCGCGGCGCGCCTCGATCCAGTCGAGCCATTCGGCCATACCCTCGCCACTGCGGGCCGATACCTGAAGCACTTCGATATTCGGGTTCACGCGACGGGCATAATCGATACAGGCTTCCACATCGAAATCCAGATGCGGCAGCAGATCGGTCTTGTTCAGCAGCATCAGGTCCGCGGCATGGAACATATCCGGGTATTTCAGCGGCTTGTCTTCACCCTCGGTGACCGAAAGGATCGCCACCTTGTGCGCCTCGCCAAGATCGAATGCTGCAGGGCACACCAGGTTACCCACGTTCTCGATAAACAGCACACCGCCTTCGAGTTCACCGAGCCGTTCCAGCGCATGGCCAATCATATGCGCATCCAGATGACAGCCCTTGCCGGTGTTGATCTGAATGGCGCGAGCGCCGGTGGCGCGAATACGATCCGCATCGTTGGCGGTCTGCTGGTCGCCTTCGATCACCGCCAGCGGCAGCCGCTCACCGAACATCTCGATGGTGCGTGTCAGCAGCGTGGTTTTACCCGAGCCGGGACTGGACACCAGGTTCAGTGCAAACAGCGACGCCGCAGCGAAGCGAGCCCTGTTCTGCGCCGCATAACGGTCGTTCTTACCCAGGATATCCTGCTCTATCTGCACCATACGGCCCTGACTGAGCCCCGGTGCATGGGCATGAGCCGCACCCTGACCGTAATGCAGGTTCATCCCTTCCGCCACCAGCGGTGAAGTGTCGGCATCCGCATGTTGATGCGAGTGCTCATGCGAATGGTCATGGGGATGGCTGTGATCATGCCCAGCGGCATGGCTATGTGCATGAGCGTGCTCATGATGGTGATGGTCACCTTCGATACGGGTTTCACCCTCGGCACAACCGCAAACGGTACACATTTTATTCTACCTCCAGCTCTTTTATTCTCAGCTCGTCGCCACGCGTCACCTGCAGTTGATAGCTGCCGCAGTTAACGCAGCTGTCGTACCTCTGGGTGATCGGCACCGTTGTTGCGCAGCCCAGGCACCAGGCCTCACCGGGCAAATCGATAATATCCAGCCGCGCCCCTTCGGCCAGGGTGTTGCGCGTTACCGCATCAAAACAGAACCGCAGGGCTTCGGATTCCACCGCAGCCAGTGGCCCTATCTCCAGCCAGACATGTTTCACGCGGGTGTAGTTTTGCGCCAGGGACTGCTCCTCAAGCAGCTGCACTACCCCCTCAGCGATCGACATCTCATGCATCGTTCATTCTCACTTCGAAAGCCACGCAGGGATCGATGGCCAGTGTCAGCTCCCGGGTCAGCGCTTCGGCTGAATCCCGGTCGATGACAACATTGTTGAGGCGCCGCACCAGCGCCCCCTCAGTATGAAAGTTACGGTCGGTGGGAGCCAGTATCTGCCAGCGCTCAACCCTGTCGCCGTCCAGCTCGATGCCGTGCATCAACCATCCCCGCGCGGTCAGTGCCCAACCGGTCGCCAAGCCATCGCCGCTGCACTGCGCGAGCCCAGCCAGAGCCTCAGCGGTCTCACCCTCCAGCAGTGCCAGCGCGTCATCCACCTGGCTAACCAGAGTCTGAAGCACTTCAGCGATCACCCGGGCCGCATCACGACAACCCAATGCCGCGGCGACAGGTCCTGTCTCCAGTGAGGGCTGCCCAGCCCCCGGCATACCCGGCTCCAGCACCTTGCCCGAACCGCCAAGCTCTATGCCGCGCCAGCGCTCACAGTGGTTAGCGATCCAGATATCCTGCTCGGTGGGCTGGCAACGCAGCCCCCGCCACCAGTTACCAAGCTCAACAACGACAAGCGCCGCTTCGGCCGGATCGGTCTCCAGCGCCTGGCTCAGCGTTTTGCATAGCCTGATGCACTGTGCCGCCGCATCGTCATCAATACTGGGATAACGCCAGTCCAGCAGCAGGCGCATCAGGCTCTCGCGCAGCCTCTCAATCGCCACCTGAGAGTTTCGCACCTGCTCGATTTCGGCATTGGCGATGCACCCTCGCGCCGCTTCCAAAGCGCGGGTTGCGGCAACACGGTGTGCCACCGAGCAGATGGAGAACAGCATGCCGAGCAGTTCCACTGCCTGATCGGGATCACGCCCGCGCAGCAGCGCCCCCACCTGACCGGACGGCCGCAATAGCGCCGGGTTAACAGCGCTAATTTTGTGACCGTCGTGATAGAGATCGACCTGTAGCTTTCCCGCACTTATCGCTGTCATGAGATTACTTTCCCTGGCTGGCTCCCAGCATGCGCCGAAACAGTTCCCGACGCCGCGGGTTTTCGGCCTGCGCAGCAGCATCCGGCGCTGCGCTGTCTTTATCTGTCGATGGCTGCGGCGCCGTAAAGATCAACGCTGCGATCTCGGCGGCTAAGGATTGCGCATCGGCCTGGCTCTGCAGACCCCGCGTATCCGACAGCAATGAAGCGCTGCCATAATGCCCCACCGACTCGTTATAGGCGACGATACCTTCGTACTCACCGGATGCCAGAGACAGCACGCAGCTCTCTCCCTTGGGCGGCATCAGGCCAGATTCGTCCGGTCGCCACACCAGATTGAGACACCAGGGAAGGATCAATATCCCCACCTGGGCCCCATCCAGCTGTTGCCAGCCGAACATGGCCGGTTCCAGCGCCGGGTTATACATCGGCAGACCCGCCATGCGGGCAGTAGCTTCGCGATACACCTGCAGTATCTCGGCGGCGCTGTCCTGCTCAGTCATCGACCACCATGAACTGGTCACGGTCGCCATCGCAGTTGGGGCAACGCCAGTGATCCGGCAGATCGGCAAACGCCGTTCCCGGCTCTATCTGCCACACCTCGTCGCCCTCGGCGGGATCATAAATGTGCCAGCAGATCTTGCACTCCAGCCGGCTGTCAGGCGCGATGCGCGAACCATCACCGAGGTAACTGCCTTCGAAACGTGCGCTCATACCAGCACCTCACGCATCTCCTTGAGTCGTTCAGCGGAGTCCTCCAGATCCTCTTTCGCCGCGCAGGCGACCTGCGGGATCTCGATCACTTCCAGCGTATCCAGGATCAGCTGATCGGTACTGTTGAAGTACTGCACACGCCAGATGCCCGGCACGGCGCAGGCACCGATGCGGCAGTTGCCATAGCCTCGCGACAGGATCACAACCGCGCCCTGCCCCAACCGGGCGTTCAGGCAGTCATGATCTTCCGGCGAGAACGGCAGCAGCGACAGGTTAATCACGTGAGGCATCTGCCGAGGCGACTGTTGATGGGCTCTGGCCACATCCAGAAGCTCGACCAGCACAGGTCCCGCATTGAGAATATCCTTGGGCAGGCTGGCTGAATCCAGCAGGGGAATCTGCGTTGCCGCGAAGGCTTTCAAGCGTGCCAGCTCCGGCACATCGGCCACCTCCAGCCACTGACTCTGCAACACGCCCGACGCATCCACACGCTGCAGCCACCAGACTCCAGCCAATACGGTTTCCTGGGCACGGATCGGCTGCTCCCCCATGATCTGCAGCGCCACCTCGCCCTCACCCAGCACCTGATACAGCAGCGCTCTGCCACTCTCGCCTAGATCATCCAGCGGAATACGGCGGGTCGGCATGCCGGGACGATACTCATCCAGCGCTTCTTGCAGACGCCCCAGCAACAGCAGGGTTTCCGGCGATTCAGCCACCTGCTCGGCTTCCGGCAGACTGGGTAGCTCGAAGGTGTACATCTCCTTCGGCATCGGCATGTAGCTGAGCGTTTCCTCTTCAGACTTGGAGCCAGGACCTATGGCCGGCGTCAGGTCGAACAGCGGGATCTCCTTACTCATAAAAAGTCCTTACTTATAAAAGTGCTCAATGGCCGCAGGTAGATGATTCGCTGCCGGTTACCACCGGAATACCGATACCGGGGTTTCGACGCGGCTCCGCCACTAAAAGGCGTTCTATCTCGTCGATATATTCATCCCAGTTACGCACCTTGGAGATCGCACCGAGGTAACGCCCCTGTTTCAGAAACACCAGGGTCGGCCAGGCGTTAAAGCCGTAACGCCCCTGCAGGCTGCGCTCATCTTTCGCGGCGATCACCGCAGGAGAGAGCTGCGGGAAGCGTTTAACCAGTTCCGGCAGGATCACCGCCACATCCAGGCTTTCAGAAAAGCGGTTCGGATCCTCGGCGAAAAACAGCACGCTGAACGCCTGCTCGCGGGTATGGGAATCGACGCTGTCTGCGTCCAGGCTCGGGTAGCCATAGCGGCTGTTCAGCTGTTCAAGCAGGGGATGAGTCATGGTTAGTTCTCTATCGGTTTATGTACAGCGCCACGAAGGTGTTCAGGCAATTGCGGCTCTCGATCTACAAGGTCGGCAAATAGCCGGTCTATTGCGGCAACATCGCCTCTAGCGCTGGCGTGCAACGCCTCGAGGGCACTGGAGACTTGAGTCGCGCGTTCTGCAGTCATGACATCCCGAGCGGCGCCGGCGAAAACCATTAACCAGTCACCCTGATTAAACGGACCGACCAGACGGGTATCCACCCAGGTCTGCTCGCCACGACCGGAGCACAGCGCCCGACCTGATTCGATTTCCAGCACCTGCATCGGCACTCCGATACACATGTCAGGATTCCTCGTTCAGATCGATGGCAGGATTAAGAAAACGGGCATCGCCGGTGCGGCACGCCTGATCGGAAGCGGGACGGCCCTGCTCATAGGCCTGCAGCGCCAGTTGTCCCGGTGAGAGTTCCTCGGCCGCCAGGCCGGTTTCGCTGCGCGACTCAGCCACTACCCCGCGCTCGGCAAGAAAGTTAAGCGCAATCTCCAGCGCCTCATCGATACGGTCGCGTACGACCGGGGTCAGGCTGCCGCCGAAATCTTCCAGAAGCTCCGGCTGCACGCCGATCAGCAACAGCTCCGACGGATAGCTGCCGGTGAACTCAGCCATCGCCAGTACTTCCTGAAAACCGGTCTGATGCAGGCTCATCTGTTTGGCACCCATAAACTTGGGCACCTCCTCATCACGCACAATCCTCAGCGTTCCCGGCTTCAGGCCGTAATCCACCGCATCAAACACCAGCAGCCGGCTGGCATTCTGGACATGCTGTACGAGGTAAATGCCCTGGGTGCCACCGTCGAGCAGCTTCACCTGCTCAGGAAACCGGTAACGCTGGTTCAGCGTTTCGACACATCGCACCCCGAAGCCCTCATCGGCCCAGAGCACATTGCCTATACCCAGTATCAGTGTTGTATCGCCTGTCATCGCTCATCCCCGGCAGTCGCAGCGTCTTCGGCTTGTCAGTTTTCCAGTTCACAAGAAACCTATTACCAAGTCCCCCTAAACAAAGACCATGCCACAACGCCAAAAGCGCTCTACAGGGTGTTACACCAGGGGTTACAGGCCAGACGATAGACGAGGAAGTGAAAACATGAATTCCACTTAACAAACATTAGTGGAATTTTAGTTTCCACCCACAAACCTGAAGCTTTACATTAAATTGCAGTTTGAGACGGTCCCGGCCAGACCTCGAATCGGCTATAATCACCGGACGATCAGAAAGTTACCCTCTGTCAGAACCGGGTAACCTGTTTTTCCGTAAGCTACCTTTTCCTCAGTTATCGCTTTCAAGGGCCTACATCCTCATATGACCCGTCTTTTTATTGCTCTTTGCACATTGATCGCCAGCCCGCTTGCCTTCGCCGACATTTTCGCTCCCTTCAGAGAAACTGACGGCAGCACCAACTGGCAGTATGTCGCCAACTTCTCCAGCGGGGTGCTGATCATCCTGCTGACACTGGTGGTACTGATTCTCTTCGTCACCTGGCGTCGCGCCCGTCGTTATAACCTGGCACTGGAAGAGATCCGCGGCCATCTTGAGCAGCGCGTACGTGAGCGCACCGCAAAGCTGGAGCAGGAAGTCTCCGAGCATGTGGTCACCACCAAGATGCTCAAGTCATCCCAGTCATATATTCAGAACATCCTGAGCTCCATGCCGCTGGTACTGGTGGGCCTTGACCGCCAGGGCGTCATCACCCAGTGGAACAAACGCGCAGAACAGATCTCCGGCATCAGCAGCGACGACGCCATAGGTCAGAACCTCTGGGAGATCTACTCCGATATCACCGTCGCGCCACGCCATATAGAGCAGGCGCTGGAGAAAGGCGAGGCAATCACCCTGCGCCACAGCCAGCCGGGCAGCTACCACTTTGATATCACCGTTTACCCGCTGCATAACTACAGCGATCCGGGCGTGGTGATTCTGGTGGACGACGTGACCAAGCGCGTCATCGCCGAAAACATGCTGATCCACCACGACAAGCTCTCCTCCATGGGCGAACTTGCCAGCACCATGGCCAGCGATATCAACACACCACTGCAGGGTATCCTGTTCGATCTGCGCAGTTTCCAGGGCGCACTGGAGTCCGGCAAGCTACTGCCGCCAGGCACCGAGAGCAGCCCGGAGAGCAAGCACCTGCACGAGCTGCTGGAAAGCGCCTCAGAAAGTGGGCGCAAGGTGGAATCGATCATCCGCAATCTGCTGCAGTTTGCCCGTGGTCGCAGCGACAAACCACAGAACGCCAACGTGGTCGATGTGATCGAGCATGCGCTTGAACAGTCACGGGATGTGCTGGCCGAACCGGATACCTTCCCGTTCACCAGCGTCCAGATCGAGCGGCACTACCAGGATAATGTGCCGATGGTGCCCTGCTACGTCACTGAGCTGCAGCAGGTGTTCCTGAGCCTGTTCCGCCACGCCTACCAGGCACTGATTGAAAAGAGCGATGCCGGCTTCAAACCGCGCATCGACATCTACGTGGCAGAGAACTTCGACGCCCTGTCGATCCGCGTTGAGCACAACGGTGTCGGTCTCACCGCCGATGAGCAGATGCACCTGTTCGAGCCGTTCATGCACAGCGACGGCAGCATCGAACAGGCCAAGGTCGGCGCCGCCAAACGCCTGTCGCTGGCCTTCTTCGTCATCACCGAACAGCATCAGGGTCACATGGCGGTCACCTCCGATCCGGATACTGGCTCTGCGTTCCATATCCAGCTAGACCACGAATAAGCACAAGCTGTAACGCGGGTTCGCGAGATTCAGATTGGGGCCATCAAGGCCCCGCAATAGCTGGCAAAACAGCGTTGCCAAACACGCTTACGGTATTAGACTTAGGGCTAAAAACTGCAAAAAACGGCCCTTCGCGAGCATTTGGCCATATATCGAAGCCTCCTCTTTCGGTACAATGCGACGCCACAAAAATACTCATAAAGTAGGAACCTGCGAATAAATCCTGCAGCGTTTGCCTCCCCAGGAGTTGTTCGCAGATATCTGAACGACAAGTTGATCAGGGTGACCAAAAGTCCCCTTTTCGAACTGCTTTGGCCAAACCAGCCATCCAACACTGGGGAAAAGAATGACGACATCAAATCAGAAAATCATTTACACCATTACGGACGAAGCGCCGGCGCTGGCAACCCACTCGCTGCTGCCGATCGTTCGCTCCTTCGCTGCCGCTGCCGGCATTGAAGTCGAAACCAGTGACATCTCTGTCGCCGCGCGCGTACTGGCCTCTTTCCCTGAGCGCCTGAGCGAAGATCAGCGCGTCCCCGATTCTCTGGCCGAGCTCGGCGCCCTGACCCAGAGCCCGGATGCCAACATCATCAAGCTCCCCAACATCAGTGCTTCCGTTCCGCAGCTGCGCGCCGCGATCGCCGAGCTCCAGTCCCAGGGTTACAACGTTCCCGACTTCCCTGAAGAGCCGAAGACTGACGAAGAGAAAGATATCCGCGCCCGTTACGGCAAGATCCTCGGCAGCGCCGTAAACCCGGTTCTGCGTGAAGGTAACTCCGACCGTCGCGCACCGGCTGCCGTTAAAGCCTTCGCTCGCAAGTTCCCGCACTCCATGGGCAAGTGGAGCAAAGCTTCCCAGTCCCACGCTGATTACATGCGCGGCGGTGACTTCTTCTCCAGCGAACAGTCCGTCACCATGGCTGATGCTGGCGACGTCCGCATTGAGTTTGTCGGTAAAGACGGCAACGTCGAAGTGAAAAAAGAGCTGAGCCTGCAGGCTGGCGAAGTATTCGACGGCATGTTCATGAGCGCCAAGAAGCTGCGTGAGTTCTTCGAAGGTACCCTGAACGATTGCAAAGAAACCGGCGTCATGTGGTCCCTGCACGTTAAAGCGACCATGATGAAGGTGTCTCACCCGATCGTATTCGGTCACGCTGTGACTGTTTACTACAAAGACCTGTTCGACAAGTGGGGCGCCACCTTCGAAGAGATCGGCGTAAACCCGAACAACGGTCTGTCCAGCGTCTACGACAAGATCAAGCAGCTGCCTGAATCCCAGCAGGAAGAGATCCTGCAGGACATCCACGACTGCTACGCTGAGCGTCCGGAAATGGCGATGGTTGATTCCGTTAAGGGCATCACCAACCTGCACATCCCGAGCGACGTTATCGTTGACGCCTCCATGCCGGCAATGATCCGTAACTCCGGTCAGATGTGGGGCCGCGACGGCAAGCAGAAGGACACCAAGGCGGTAATGCCTGAGTCCACCTATGCCCGCATCTACCAGGAAGTGATCAACTTCTGCAAAACCAACGGCGCCTTCGATCCGACCACCATGGGTACCGTACCGAACGTGGGCCTGATGGCTCAGAAAGCGGAAGAGTACGGCTCCCACGACAAGACCTTCGAAATGAAGGCTGACGGCACCATGCGCGTTGTTAACGCTGCAACCGGCGAAGTCCTGATGCAGCACGAAGTCGAGAAAGGCGACATCTGGCGCGCCTGCCAGACCAAAGATGCGCCGATCCGCGACTGGGTCAAACTGGCCGTTAACCGTGCCCGCAACTCCGACACTCCGGCGATCTTCTGGCTGGATCCGGAACGCGCTCACGACATGCAGCTGAAAGCCAAGGTCGAAGAGTACCTGAAAGAGCACGACCTGAGCGGTCTGGATATCCGCATCCAGGATTACAACGGTGCAATCCGCGAATCCATGGAACGCGCTATCCGTGGCCAGGACACCATCTCCGTGACCGGTAACGTACTGCGTGATTACCTGACCGACCTGTTCCCGATCATGGAACTGGGCACCTCCGCCAAGATGCTGTCCATCGTTCCGCTGATGGCCGGTGGCGGCATGTACGAAACCGGTGCTGGCGGTTCTGCACCGAAACACGTACAGCAGCTGGTTGAAGAGAACCACCTGCGCTGGGATTCCCTGGGTGAATTCCTGGCACTGGCGGCGTCTCTGGACGAAATGGGCATGAAGTACGACAACCCGAGCGCCCGCATTCTGGGTCAGGCTCTGGACAAGGCTACCGGCCACATCCTGGAGAACAACAAGTCTCCATCACGTAAGGTCGGCGAGCTCGACAACCGTGGCAGCCACTTCTACCTGGCTCTGTACTGGGCGCAGGAACTGGCTAACCAGACCGACAACACTGAACTGGCGAAAGTCTTCAAGCCGCTGGCTGACCAGATGACCGCCAACGAAGCGAAGATCGTTGCAGAGCTGGCCAGTGTTCAGGGCAAGCCGGTTGAAATCGGTGGTTACTACCACGCTGATCCGGCCAAGGCTTCTGAAGTGATGCGCCCGAGCGCTACACTGAACAACCTGCTGGATTCCCTGTCAGTCTAAGACTGCAGCTGAAAGCCAAGGCGCCCTTTCATTGAGATCGGGCGCCAATAAAAAACCGGCCCTTGAGCCGGTTTTTTGTTGCCTGCAGACTGTTCGCGCCTGACCGCTACTGCAACGATGAAGACTTCTGCTCCAGCGACGAATCTCCAAATACCCAGTAGCTGTTCTTGTCGCCCTTTTTGACCACGTACATCGCCTCATCCGCGGCTTCCACCAGCCGCTCAACACTGAAGCCAACCCGCTCCGACGAGGCGATACCGATACTGCCTCCCACCTGCACCCAGACCTCGGGACGGATCTCCACAGGCTGCGCAAACACGGAAAGCAGGTTACGCCCCACGGTATCGACCGCATCCTTGCCTGCAGCCAGCATGGAAACCACAAACTCATCACCACCCCAGCGCACGATCACATCATCAGCGCGCAGCGCCCCCTGAAGACGCAACGAGATCTCCTTCAACACAATATCGCCGGCGTCGTGGCCATAGACATCATTCACCGGTTTGAAGTCGTTCAGATCGATCAGACAGAGAATAAAATCACCGCCGCGGGCCTGCGCCTGCTCAATCTGCTTCGGGAAGCCAGCCACACCACCACGGCGGTTCAATAGCCCTGTCAGTTGGTCATGGGTGGCGCCGTATTCGAAGTGCTGCTCAATCAGCGCCCTGTCGGAGATATCGGAGAAGACGACTTCGATATAACCCTCCTCATCGCTATTCTGCGACTCGATCACCGAGAACACCGCGCGCACCCAGACCTCCAGATCACCCGCGAGCATCAGATCGTGGAAAACACTGCCATGATTCTGGCGCACCCTGGCCAGAATCTCTTCAACCAGATCGGGGTCCTTAAACAACCGCGCTAGCGGCTGAGCCTCCTCCTGATCGAGATTGGGACAAAGGTGCTCAACCAGAGACTGAAAAGCAGGATTCGCCAGCGACAGACGGTTGTGCTCATCCACCAGGACTATGCCTGCGTGGGACCCCTCGAATATCAGACGGAATTTTCGCTCCAGCAGGGCGATACGCCGGGCTTGTTCTGCCTGGCTGAGATAGGCGCTATGGATAGCGGAGAGCATCGAGTTGATGTTTTTGGCCAGGTAACCGATCTCATCCTCACTGCGGGTAGCGACCTCCTTGAGCTTGCTCTCATTGCTCAGATCGATCTGACGCAATTGGCCAACGACTGAGCCCAGCGGACGGGTAACAACCACGCGCACAGCCCAAAGTATGGCTATGGAGACCATCAACAGCAGAGCGAGCTGGCCACTCACCACAGACCGCCCTTTACTCGCCGCCAGCTTCTCGATCTGATTCAGATTAGCGTAAACCCGGATACTGCCGACTGCTGTCGCCGGGTCGAAAGGTGATGCGAGCTCGAGGACAAAATCAGCGACCCGCCCCGCTTCAACCACCCCGGAGGACACCTGCTCGCCATCGACGATGTCGATAACCACCATCGAGATATAGCGACTGCTCTGCAAACCAGAAGAGATTTCCAAAGCCATTTGCAGATCCTGCAGGTAGGCGGCAATCGCCGCATTACCTTCGACCACCGAGACCATCTCTCTGACCATCGCGATAGCCGTGGTGCGCTCCTGCTCCTGCGCACGCAGAAAATTAAGGTAACCACCGATGGTCAGAAAGGCCGCGGCCAGGCAGATAATCGCCACCGCGATCTGGAGATCAAGGCGCTCCCTGACCATCCTCTTTAATAACGAAAATGGTCTTAAGGTTTTCATTTTCGCTGTCCTCTGGCAGGTAACCTAGCGCGTTCGGATTGTTCGCCAGCAGCGCTGCAATATCACCCGACTTTGTTACGCTCATAGGTGGCGTCGCGCGTCCGGTAAACATCAGCCTAGCCCAGTAGGCATTGACTTCCGAAACTTTCATGCCGATCAACGCCTGGTAAAACGCAGCCCTCACTGGCGAGTCGACCGGTGCATCTATCTTCATCACGGGCGAGCCGTCCGGCAGACTGTGCACCCGTCCCATGTAGAGATCGACCAGCTCACGCTTGCTGATTGTATTGACCGTGGAGTCCTTGCTCACCACGACCAGGATGTCACCAGCAGAAACCGTACCACTATATGCCAGCAACACCAGTATGACTTTGCTCATCCACTTCATAGTCAGAATACAAAGTCCATGCTCAGGGTAAATGTATCCAGCTTCGCACTCGGCGTCTGCTCGGTCTCACGCCCCCAGAGAAACGCCTCACCCTCTTCCACCCAGGTACGATCCCACTGCATCTTAAGTGCCATGTTACTGCGCAGGTCCCAGCGCGCACCCAGTGAGAATGTTTTCTGATCACTCTGCACCGAGTTCAGCGCTCGCTGAATATAATGGCCCAGCGGCTGAGGCAGCAGCGGTGCATCGAGCTTCGCGGCGTCTTCGGTAGTGCGGGCATGGGATACCAGGCCAAACAGGGAGACATCGCCAAAGCGACGACTCAGGCCGGCATAACCGCCGAGAAAAGGCAGAAACAGCTCGCCTTCAGAATCCAGATAAGCGATCTCCGCAGTCGCTTTCCAAGGCCCGGTACGGTACTCGGCGGCCAGCGAGTAATACTCGGTCTGCACACCATCCAGCCTGAGCGTTTCGACAACATCCCGGCCACCGGTGATGGGCGGCAACGACAGCAGATAGCCTTTAAGCAGATCGACGTTTGGGTTGCTGAAATCCTGGATTTTCGAGCGCGCGTAGGAAGCCGTCAGCGCAAAATTGTTTAGCTCATAGCGCAGAGAGGCACCGTAAAAAGGCTGCAGCTCGAAAAAGTTATGCTGATAGAAAGACTCGAAGACGTTCTTGGTCTTACCAGCGTAGAGCTTCGCTGAAAGCGTGCCGGGGCCAGCCGGACGGCTGTACCTGAGATCCACCCCATCAAGGTAGGAAAACGGAATCAGGCCATAGTAGTCTACCGGAGGCCTGACCCAATCGTAGGCAAAACCGATATTCTCATATTCGGACATCGGCAGCAGGTCCAGACCCAGACGTCCCGCTCTCAGGGTCCAGCGCGGATCTATGTTGTACGAGAGGTAGGCTGCCTCCACCGATTCCTCAAGACCGTTTTCCGGGCGATCCTTGCCGACTAGCTGTAGCGTTCCTTTCAGACTGTCGCTGAAAGTCGCATCAACCTGGACGCCCAGCACAGAGTCAGGCCTGAAGGACCAGTTGCCGAACTCTCCCTCCTGAGAGACGTTGCTGCGAAAACCGAAGTCATCGTCGCCTCCCTTGGTCAGGGCGATGGAGCCAAAGCCACTGATGCGGAGATTATCGGGAAAATGATCAGCCGAAGCCGCGGCAGAAACCACAGCAAGCAGAGCACCAATAGCCGCGGCAACTAATCGGCGCGGCGCAGGTAAACAGGCGGGACGGGGGGCAAAGAAAATCAAATGCTTTCAACTTCATACAAAACAGCATTTATCGAGCGTCGTTACCTGACCAAAACCTCCCCTCCCTGAGACAGGAGCGCTATGTTACCAAAAAACAACATAATCGGAAGTGACTTTTTGGCTAATTTCTAACCTACTTTAGCCCGAGCTCATATACCCTGCGAACCAGGGCGAAGCCGCCGCTGCAAGCACAAATAAAAACCCCGTGAGTCCTGAGACATCACGGGGTTAAATAGTAAATGAAATAACCTGCCTGATTCACTTTCATCAAGCTCTTGGGTCAACCCCGAAGGTCGGCAACCGACGCCGAGGTGATCCTAGCCTGCAAACTTCTACACTCAGTTACCGATCGGCTGTTTTTTAGCTTCGACCGTGGGCGCCTTGTAATGCTGATAGCGGTTCAGGCGATGCTCGATCAGTCTGAAGCAACCGATCATGATGGCGGTGATCAGCAGATAAAGCATGCCGGCGGCGAAGAAGATCTCCAGCGGGGTATAGGTGCGAGCGATGATCGTCCGCGCCGCGCCGGTGATATCGAGCAACGTGATCGTTGAGGCCAGTGAACTGCTCTTCAGCATCAGGATCAGCTCATTACCGTACGCCGGCAGAACGATCCCAAAGGCCCGCGGTAGCACGATGCGGCGGATCTTCAACGAGCGGCTCATACCGAAGGCATCGGCCGCTTCCAGCTCCCCTTTTGGAATCGCCTGAATGGCACCGCGGATCAACTCCGCCGTATAGGCCGCAGTATTCAGCGTGAAGGCGATAATCGCACACCAGTAAGGTTCTTTGAGGATCGGCCAGAGCGCAGACTCCTTGATCGCGTCAAACTGGGAGGCGCCGTAATAGATCAGGAAGATCTGCACCAACAGCGGCGTACCGCGGAAAAAGAAGATATAGCCAAACGGCAGCATACGCAGCCAGCGGTTGTGCGAGGCGCGCATCAGCGCCAGAGGCACCGCCAGGATCAGGCCGAGCAGACCGGACAGGAAAACCAGCTCCAGCGTCACCCACACGCCATCGATCAGGCGCGGCATGTACTCGTAAATAACACTCCAGTTCCAATTCATGCGCGCGCTCCCCGTGCCGCAGGGTCAGCCGCACGCTCCAGCCAGGTGGTGGTCAGGGTCGCCAGCACTGTCAGCCCCAGATAGATAATCGCCGCCGCCATATAGAAGGTAAATGGCTGCTTGGTTGAACCCGTAGCCACATAAGCCTGGCGCATCAGGTCGTTAAGCCCCACCACGGAAACCAGCGCCGTGTCCTTCAAAAGCACCTGGAACAGGTTGCCAAGCCCGGGCAGCGCCAGCCGCCAGACCTGCGGCAGGATAATGCGAAAAAAGGTCTTACCGCGCGTCATGCCCAGAGCCTGAGCCGACTCCCACTGCCCTTTGGGAATCGCCTGAATCGCGCCACGGAACACTTCGGTGGAATAGGCGCCAAAGGCGATGGAAAGCGCAGCGACACCGGCTGCGAAAGCGCTGATTTCGATGTATTCGGTGTAACCGAACTTCTCGGCCACCGCCATCAACAGCATGGAGCCGCCGAAATAGATGGTCAGCACCAGCAGCAGTTCGGGGATGCCGCGCACCAGCGTGGTGTAGGCAGTTGCCAGCATGCGTGCCGGCCAGAAGGAAGATAGCTTGGCCGAAGCGCCGAGCAGACCAAACGCCAGTCCGAAGACAAGGCTGGTCAGCGCAAGCTTGATGGTAACCCAGGTGCCAGATAGCAGCAGGTCACCGAATCCTAATAGATCCATAAATAAGATCACCGCGGGAGCGGCCAGCCCCTTGATCAGCTGACGGCCGCCCCTTTGTCTTTAAAGGTGGAAAGTCTTTCTAAATGGATAAGTCTTAATATATGGAGAACGGGAAATATTTTTCGTTGATTTCAGCATAGGTGCCATCATCAACAATTGCCTTGATCGCGGCGCTGAATTTGTCCTTCAGGTCATCACCCTTACGCACGGCGATGGCGATCTTGTCATCGATATCGATATCTGCACCCTTGAACTCGAAGCCTTCACCTTCTGCACTGCGCAACCAGTCAAAAGCGGGGAACTTGTCGGACAACAGCGCGTCGAGACGACCGGCGCCCAGATCCAGGTAGGCGTTATCCTGGGTATCATAGAGCTTCACATTGACCACATCGCCAAGCTCATCTTCGAGGTACTGACCCGCCACGGTGGCGCGCTGAGCACCCACGGTGAGACCCTTCAGGCTTTCAGCACTGCCGTCGAAATCGCTGCTGGCCGGTGCAATGTAAGCCAGCACGTTGGAGTAGTATGGCGCGCTGAAATCCACCACGCGCTGACGCTCTTCGGTGATCGACATGGAGGCGACAATGGCGTCGTACTTGCGACCCATCAGACCCGGAATGATGCCATCCCAATCCTGGGCGACGATTTCGCAGTCCGCTTCCATCTGCGCGCAGAGCGCTTTTGCGATGTCCACATCAAAGCCTACCAGCTCACCATTCTCATCGGTCATGTTGAACGGCGCGTAGGCACCTTCTGTCGCAATACGGATTTTGTCGGCGGCACTCGCCAGGGTCGAACCCAGAGAAGTCGCCAGAATCAGGGAGGCAGCCGTAATCAGTTTGCTTGCTTTCATAAACTAGTCACCGTTTGTCACTAAGTTGAGTTTGCGGGGCTGTGCCAAGCCATAGCTCAGTGATGGCTGGCCATAAAGTCACGCACTCGAGGGGATGTCGGTCGGTCAAACACCTCTTCCGGTGTTCCCGACTCTTCTATATTGCCCTGGTGAAGGAACACCACCTTGTTCGAGACCTCACGCGCAAAGCGCATTTCGTGTGTCACGATCAACATGGTGCGGCCCTCTTCGGCCAGCGAACGCATAACCGCCAGGACTTCATTGACCAATTCCGGGTCCAGCGCAGACGTGGGCTCGTCAAACAGCAGCACACGTGGTTCCATCGCCAAGGCCCGAGCGATAGCGATACGCTGCTGCTGGCCACCCGAAAGGTTGGCCGGATAGACGTTCCGCTTGTCATACAGACCCACCCGCTCGAGCAGTTTCTCGGCGCGGGCGATCGCTTCATCCCTGGATAGCTTCAGCACCTGGGTCGGTGCCTCGATGATATTGTCGATAATGGATTTGTGCGGCCAGAGGTTGAAGTTCTGGAACACGAAGCCGATCTCGGAGCGCATACGCTCCAGCTGACGGCTGTTGCTCGCCTTCAGATCACCATCTTTACCGGACTCGAGCGCCAGCTCCTCACCGGAAATAATGATCCGCCCCTTGCTCGGGCGTTCCAGCAGATTGATGCAGCGCAGCAGGGTACTCTTACCGGAGCCACTGGACCCCAGAATCGAGATAACTTCCCCATCTCCGGCACTGAGCGATACCCCTTTCAGTACTTCAAGCGTACCGTAAGACTTGTGAATATCGACCAGCTCCAGCGCTGTCTTTTTCTGCTCCATACCCGCCCTATTCAAACCCATATCAGAAAACAGCCAACTTTAGCTGAACTACGCGCCTGAGCCAGTGAAGGATCAGGTCGCTAAGCCCTTATGTAACGAAATTGACCGATTGGTTAGACAATTTTGTAATATTGCCATTCTCCACTGCAAAGTTCATCCGCCGAGGTCAACGAATACCCGTCAGATAGGCAAAATCATCACGAATTAAATTCATAGTAGCCAAAAAAGAAAAAGCCCGACCAGAACGGCCGGGCTGAAGATCAAGAGGGGAGATCTTAAAAGGAGGCAGGCGAACCTGCCCGTAACGGCATGAGGTCAGCGCACGAGCCGCGCTGCTTTTACAATCAGACTTTAAATTCCTTCACCAGCCCCTGCAGATTCCTGCTGACATCAACCAGCATGCGGGTTGCAGCCACGGTTTCGCTGGAGCTGGTCGCCGAGGTTTCGGTGATATCACGCACTCGCACCACGCTCTGGTTGATCTCTTCAGCCACGGAGCCCTGCTCTTCGGCCGCGGTGGCGATCTGCTGGTTCATCTGCTGAATCAGCGATACCGCGTTGGCGATATTGTCCAGCAGGCTGCCTGTGGTGTGAGTTGAAGAGACACTTTCGTCGGTCATCTGCTGACCGGATTCCATCATCGCCAGCGATCGTTCTGCGTTTTGCTGCAAACTGCCGATCAGCTCTTCGATCTCGGTAGTCGACTCCTGGGTTCGCTGGGCCAGCCCGCGCACCTCATCGGCCACTACCGCGAAACCACGCCCGGCATCTCCGGCGCGAGCCGCTTCGATCGCTGCGTTCAGCGCGAGCAGGTTAGTCTGCTCGGCGATCCCTTTAATCACATCGATCACACGACCGATATCGTCGCTCTGCGCCTTGAGCTCGCCCATAGCGTTCGCGGTTGCAGATATTTCAGAGGCCATGCGGTTGATGGTTTCGACGGTTCCGCTGATCCCCTTCACGCCCTCTTTCGCCTGGTTATCGGCATCATCGGCGGCGCCTGAGGCATCCTCGGCACTGCGCGCCACCTCCTGCACCGCCATGGTCATCTCGTTGATCGCTGCGGCCACCTGGTCGGTTTCAGCTCGCTGAAGCTCCATCCCCTGCTGGTTTTTCTCGGCGGAGGAGTTGATCTGAGACGATGCAGAGGTCAGCTCGCTGACTCCCTGGTTGATCCGGCTGAGCAGTTCACGCAGACGGCTGTTCATCTGCGCCATGGCGCCCATAAGTGCACCGATTTCATCTTTGCGATTGCTATCGATGGTCTGCGTCAAATCACCCTCAGCAATGCGATGCGCCGCATTCGCGGCATCGGCCAGCGGCCGACCGATAACCCGAGCGATCAACATCGCCAGCAACAGACCCAGCACGATTGCCAGCGCAGTCACCACGGTCAAAATCAGGTTGGACTGGCGAGCGTCTACCCTCTGCGCTTCGGCCTGGTCGTCCAGCATCTGCGCAACTTCCTTAGACAGCGCTATAGCAGAGCCCACCAGAGCCAGTTGCGCATCGCCAAGGCGGTTATCGATCTGATGCACCCGCATCAGATACTCACCGTACTGATTCAGGTTACTGGCCGCCTCGTTCAATGTATTACGTGAGATACCGATCTGGCTCTGGCGCAAGGTATCGGCCAGGTCATTGAACTCGGCGACAATTTTTTCGATGGTGCCATCCAGAGCCCGGGATCCGTTCTCGGTGCGGTTATCTGCCGCAGCCAGCGTAATCAGATAGCCACGCACCTGATATCGGGCCATGGTGTAGCGGTGATAGGCCTTCTCAGCCAGCGCTGCAGCCCTCCAATCATCGCGCTGCAGCGCAATCCGGTTCGCTTCATCACTGATCTCACCCAGCAGCCCCAGTAGAGCGGAACCATAGCTTGCCCACTCTTTGCGGGTATCGACACGCTCACTTTTCAGGCTGAGAATCTTGTTCAACTGCCCCTGGTAGGAACTCAGGGTTCTGCCAAGCTCATCCAGCGCACGCGTTTCGCCGGCGTCCAGATCTCTCGCTTTCAGCTGATTAAGCTTCGCCACCATGCGTTCGATGTTCTCGCTCAGCACCTCGTAATCCGCTTCCGCGCCAGTACGCAGGTAACGCTGGCGAGAGCTCTTCGCATCCATCAGCGCGACATTGATATCTTCGGCCAGGCTGACCTTCTCACTACTGTCTTTTGCCATTGAGAGCCCCCGGCCGCCGGCCAGGGCTACAATCAGTGTCAGCAGCAGGATGGTTCCAAAACCGATCAGAAGTTTTTTACCGATGGAGATGTTTTCGAGGAGCTTGGTAATTCCCATAGGATTCCGTTTCCGTGAGCCAGAGGTGTGAACTGACCTTAGCGGCAGCCCTATGGATTTATTTAATCATTTATATGACTCTAAATAAATAATGTATCCACAATGCAACAATATATTAGCGATTGCTCAAATTACGCCCAGAAAGGTTATTCAGTGATCAGCGTAAGCCCTCTCTGCGGACAGCCATTAGGCGCGACAGTTACTGAGACAGGATTGAAAGAGAAATCAGGAAAAGAAAACCGGCCAGAACGGCCGGTTTATATATCAGGCAAGAATCATAATGACGCAGGCAGCGGTCAGTGTACCCATCACTGCGTTAAACCAGCGCCAGTGCAGCGGCGTATGCAGCAGGCGCCCGATGGCCACTCCAAACCCCGCCCAGAGTGCAATGGATGGCAGGTTGGTCACGCCCATCAATAGCACCACAACGATGGCAGAAGTGACAAAGGCGTCGCCGGTCAAGGTGAACGATGCGATACCGGAGATCGCCATCACCCAGGCCTTGGGGTTGGCAAACTGGAACGCTGCGGCCTGCATGAAAGTCATTGGCCGTTTCGCTTCAGCATCACTGGTTTTGCTTGGCGGAGGTGCACTGGCGATTTTCCACGCAAGCCAGAGCAGATAAATACTGCCCACCACCTTGAGCCCCAGCTGCAGCACAGGCCACTGCTGGAACATTGCGCCCAAGCCCAGGGCAACTGCACTCATCAGCACCATACAGCCAACGGTGATACCCGCCATGTGCGGCAGAGTACGCAGAAAGCCGTGGTTGGCGCCGGAGGCGGTCAGCATCATGTTGTTGGGGCCTGGCGTCGCGGACATGCTGAATGCAAAGGCAACAACCGGCCCGGCCAGAGCAAGCAGTTCGGCGGTAGAGATCATGACCTTCCCCCCTGCAAGCAACAACGGCGACGACGGCTCTGACGCATCATGATGGCCATCACCTCAACGACCGCGCATACAGACTGAACCACCGGCAGATTAAGGAGTTGGGAACCATGAATAGACATATAGAGCCTCCGATGCATAATTGTATGCATACAATTATCAGTAAATAGGATATAAACACCTCATACGAGAGGTACAATCAAGGTTAGTGCGGGACTTAAAACCGAGCAATCAGAGTTTTGTACCCCATACACTCAAATGTCACCCTGACAATCAGCCCGGGATAAAAGCCGCATGAGCATCAAGGAAAAAGCCCAGCAACGGGCGAGCTGGCTGCCCTCCGGCCAGACACCGGCCGGGGCGCGCTACAAAACCCTCGCCGACCAGATCGCTGCCGCCATCGCATCCGGCGAGCTCAAGCCGGGAGACCGACTACCACCGCAGCGCCTGCTCGCCGATGCGCTGGAGGTGACCGTCGGCACAATCACCCGCGCCTATAAGGAAGCGGAAAGGCGGGGCCTGCTTGAAGCCAAGGTAGGCAGTGGTACACGGGTCAGGGGTAAACACAGTGATGAGCCAAACTTCCACCATCTCTCGAAAGCCACCGGAGACAGCATCGATCTGTCCCTGAGCATCCCTATCCCCTGCGCTCTGCGCGAGCGGCAGCTGTCGGCGATCATGGCCAGGCTGAGCGAGCAGCCCAGTGCACTGCACAACGCGCTCGAGTATCAGTCGGAAAAAGGTAACCCTGAGCAGAGAAAACAGCTGGCAGCCTGGCTCAGCGGCCAGAATCTTCATATCGACGCCGATGAGCTGTTGCTATCGATTGGCGGGCAGCACGCGGACTTTCTGGTGCTGCAATCGTTAATCCGGCCCGGGGAAGCGGTAGCATCCGACGCCCTGACCTACCCCGGCATGATCGCCTGCGCCCGTCAGCTCGGACTCAAGCACCTGCCGGTGTCCATGGATCGTGAGGGGATGCGCCCGGATGCACTTGAGCGACTGTGCGAGCGCCAGCGGGTACGCCTGCTCTACCTGATGCCGGAGCATAACAACCCCACAGCGGCGCATATGAGTGAGCAGCGGCGGCGGGAAATCGTCCGCATCGCACGTAAATACGACCTGCTGATTCTGGAGGATGGTGTGCAGTTCGTCAGCGCAGAGCTGCGCGGCACGCCGTTTTTTGAACTGGCGCCGGAGCGGGCTTTTTATATTTTCAGCGTGTCGAAGATTCTATCAGGCGGTCTCAGGTTCGGCTGCCTGCGAGCGCCCTCAGCTCTGATCCCTCAACTCGCGGCAGGACTAAGAGCCCAGTTCTGGTCCAGCCCGGGGATTGTCGGAGCCGTTGCCTGCGAGTGGCTTGCAAGCGGCGATGCCGACATCCTGATCAACTGGCAGAACCAGGAACTGGCAGCACGCCATGCGCTTCTGGAGCAGGTGTTTCGCGGGTACGACTTTCACGCCCACCCCTGCGGGTTTCACGCCTGGCTGCATCTGCCCGAGCCCTGGCGCGCCAGCGACTTTGTCGAACAGGCACGGCACCGAGGCGTGACCCTGGTCAGCCCCGAACCCTTCTGCGTGGGCACCCAGCCGGCGCCTCAGGCGGTGCGGATCTGCATCACCCCGCCCACCTCTATTGAATCGCTGGAAACCGGGCTGAACCGGTTACGGGACCTGCTGGCAGAAGGCCCCAGCCCAACGGCGCCGCTGGTATAAGCCGGGGCCTGGCGGTTGCCAGAAAGCAGATCTATTTAGAAGCTTCGTTTAGAAAATGGCTTAGAAGCCTGAGCCGGGCTGCTTGAGAAACTCCAGTTCCTCTTCGCTGGACTCACGGCCGAGGATGGCGTTGCGGTGGGGGTAGCGACCGAAATGGTCGATGATCGCCTTATGCCTCAGCTCGAAGCGGTATTCGCTTTCCAACCCGTTATCCCGGAACAGTTGCTCTGCCTGCTCGTGGATCAACACCGACTCCGAGTGCATGTAAGGCATATAGAGAAAGTGACACTGGATGGCGCTGAGATGCTTGTCGACGCCGGCGCGCACGGCCTCCTGGGACAACACCAACGCCAGCGTATCCTGGGCGAAGGCCGCCGCCGTATCGCGATAGATATTACGCGAGAACTGGTCCAGCACGATGATCTCGGCGAGGCGCCCCTCGGGCTGTTCGCGCCAGGCAAAGAGCTCGCCTCTTTTGGCTCGCTCCAGCGTCTGCAGAAAGCGGCGCTCGATCAGCAGATCCAGCGCGCCATCTTTCTTCCACCAGTCTTGCGGTGAAAGTTCCGAGAACCAGAACTCCAGCACCTCGGCATACATCAAAACCTCCTGATCAGCCTATACCTGGGCGTCAGTATAGGTCAGCGAGTCGAGCTCGGCCTGCCAGTAGGGAGCGGGCTCTTCCCCTTCCAGCCAGATCGCCTCGGCCCGCTGTGGCACCAGCACACCGGCCACCCTTGCGTAGGCATACCAGCGCCCCTCCCAAGGAGTTGGCATAAACTTTCCTGTCTTGAATCGCGCCCTCTCCTGCGCATAAACACGGTCAATCAGCCCCTCGTCATTGAAGACGAAGGTCAGCGAGGCGGATAACTCACCGTCGCGGATACTGATCTCCACCGAGTTATCGCCGACCTGCTTAAAGCTAAGTCCCGGATGGGTAAGCAGCAGCATCGGATACCAGGGCAGCTCCGCCAGAAACCGTTGCAGCTCCGCCTCTGCGAGAGCTTCCCTGTCTCTCTGGTCAGCGAGGGGCAACAGCCCCATAAATGCCGCTCGCAGACTACCTTCCTGCTGCGCATAGGCATCGCAGACCCAGATCGTTGGGCGGATTCGCGCAATCCAGGCAAACCCGGGAGCACGAGTAAATACCAGCTGCCGGGCCTTGAATGCCTTCCACTGAGGCTCGTTTTCGCCCAGATCGATGAGGCCGTGCTGCTTGAGTTCAACGCGGGAAACCAGCGGCATGGGGTCGCCGGCGGGTAAAACATTATCCAGGTAGTTCTGAAGCACGGCTGGCAGGTCGGCCTGGCCGCGCGCCAGGCCCGTATCATCGCCCGAGGCTGTCTTTAAGCGGTGGGTCAAACGCCGTTCCCAGCCCAGGGTGCGCCACAGGCCAATGCAGAACAGCGTTGTTAAAACCAGCAGGAGAATCCAGCTCCAGGCGTCCATTCATACCTCTACATCTACACTTCTAGAACTGCGGGCACGACGGCGCCCGCATTTTAAGGACGCACAGTATTCCAGATTCAACGCACCGAGCGATAGACCTCCTGACTTTCCAGCGGCGCCAGCACCACCTGCCAGAGTTGGCCGCGCTTGGAGCGGAAGAAACCGGCGCAGCTCATCAGGTAGTAACGCCACATACGGGCAAAGCGTTCATCGTAGTTGCCGGCAAGGCTGTGCCAGCTGGATTTGAAGTTATCCCACCAGGCCATCAGCGTCTTGTCGTAGTCGGTACCGAAGTTGTGCAGGTCTTCCACGTTGAAATAGCTTTTGCAGGAGCCCACCAGCTTCGGCAGCGTGGGCAGCTCGCCGTTGGGAAAGATATAGCGGTCGATCCAGGGGTCGACGCCGCCGCCATCCTGTTCGGTACCGATGGTATGCAGCAGGAACAGGCCGTCCGGTTTCACGCAGCGCGACAGAGTAGAAAAGTAGGTGTCGTAGTTTTTGTGGCCCACATGTTCGAACATGCCGACAGACACCACGCGATCGTACTGTCCCTGGATCTCGCGATAGTCGATCAACTCGATATCCACCGGCAGGCCGGCACAGCGCTCCTTGGCCATCTTCACCTGCTCTTTCGAGATGGTGATGCCATGAACCTTTACGCCATAATGTTTGGCCATGTAGGCCGCCAGGCTACCCCAGCCACAGCCCACCTCGAGTACGGTCATACCGGGTTTGAGCTTGAGCTTACGGCAGATCAGGTCGAGCTTGGCGATCTGGGCATCCTCGAGATTATCGGCCTCGGCCCAATAGCCGCAGCTGTAGCACCAGTGGCGATCGAGCATCTTTTCGTAAAGATCGTTGCCGATGTCATAGTGCTGTTCGCCAACCTGGAAGGCACGGCTGGAGGACTGCAGATTGAGCAGGCGCGCCTTGAGGTAATGCATGGCGATGTAGAGACGTGCGCTGCCCAAAGGCCTTTCATCAAGCCGGGCATGCATCAGCCGCGTCATCAAACCGGACAGATCATGGCACTCCCAGTAACCATCCATGTACGCTTCGCCAAAACCGAGCGAGCCCCGGGTCAGCACGGCGGCATAGACGCTTGGATCAGACACCTGGATATCCCAGGGCCTGTCGCCGTTAACACGCACATCAGCGTGGGCCAGCAGGTTGCTAAGCACCTTCGGCGGGGCCGTATCCAGATAGTGTGAGTGAGTGATGCCTGCGTGAGATGGCGACTGAACTGACGCCTGAACTGAAGAGCGTTTATCCGTCATGAATTCCCCCTTGATGATCAGATGATCATCTTTTCAGAGTAGACACGAACCGGGGGCACGGCTAAATGGCGATTTATTAAGTAGCGTTTTCATACTACTAATAGCTCAATTAAATGATTAATGCACACAACAGTGTGGTGCGATGCGTAGTGAAATATAAAAGTAGCGCGCTATGAAAGTCGCGCGATATAAAGCTGACAGCCACCTCTCTGCCGGGCTAAGGTGAGCCGCATCCGTTAAATTCCAAACTGAGGAACAGCCATGTATATCGCCATGAACCGCTTCCGCATCGCCCTGGGCAAAGAGGAAGCCTTCATCGACATCTGGAAAAACCGCGACACCTTTCTAAGTGAGGTGCCGGGCTTCAAGAGCTTCAACCTGCTGCAGGGCCCCACCAGTGACGAGTGCACCCTTTTCGCTTCGCACAGCATCTGGGAGTCGGAAGAAGCGTTTATCAACTGGACCAAGTCCGAAGCCTTCCGCAAGGCGCACGCCAACGCCAAACCGGCTAAGGATATCTACCTGGGCCCGCCGCAGTTTGAAGGCTTCAACCAGGTAATCTAAGACTGGCCAGTTGCGAGCAACGGCCCGAGTACCCGCTCCAGGATCGCGACACCGTGACTCATGGCATCGCGATCCTGAGCGGTAAATCCCACCACCAGCCCTCGACTCTGCTGTGGATCATAGCCACTCAGCGCCCGCACGCTGACACCCTCCAGCGCGAGCAGTTTT
The DNA here is from genome assembly GCF_900108065.1 of Marinobacterium lutimaris. GTDB lineage: Bacteria > Pseudomonadota > Gammaproteobacteria > Pseudomonadales > Balneatricaceae > Marinobacterium_D > Marinobacterium_D lutimaris. The sequence goes on from NZ_FNVQ01000001.1 coordinate 2,072,573, forward strand.
TCCAGCGCTTGATCATTCAGAGACGCCGGCAGCTGCAGGCAGAGGTTCATGCCACCGCCGGCATCGACCAGGGCAAGACCGTCCAGTGCACTCGCGGCGATCAACCGCTCCAGAACCTGTCTGCGCTGCTGGTAAAGGCGCTTCATCCGTCGCAGATGCCGGCCGTAATCCCCGCAGGCCATAAACTCCGCCAGCGCTATCTGAGCAGGCAGCGACAGACCGCCATCGATCACCCTGCGCGTTTGTAGAAACCCCTGCACCAGCGCCAGCGGCAACACCAGGTACCCCAACCTCAGGCCAGGAAACAGGGTACGGCTGAAGGTGCCGGCATAAATCACCCGCTCATGAGCGTCCAGCGAATACATCGCAGACAGCGCCGGTCCCGCCGCAAATTCTGAATCGTAATCATCCTCTAGCAGCCATAGATCGTTTTGCTGTGCCCAGTTAAGCAGTGCTAGGCGACGATCGGCGGAGAGCGTATGCCCCAGAGGAAAGTTACGCGAAGGCGTCAGCAGCATGAGCCTGGCTTTTCCCAGCCTATCGACCCCATCAAGATCCTGCTGATGGAAATAGTCGATCTGCGCCCCTACCGCTTTAAAGACCCGTTCACTGCCGGGGAATCCCGGCCGCTCCAGCAGCACCCGATCTCCTGCCCGCACCAGCTGATTCGCCGCCAGGTAAATCCCCTGCTGGGAACCGGAGGTGATCAGTACCTGGTTGGCATCCACCGGCATGCCGCGCTGAGCGCCTAGCCAGCGCACGATCTCCTGGCGCAGTCGCAGATCCCCCTGCGGATCGCCCGCCAGCAGCCCTGCTGAAGACACCGACTTCTGCATCGCCCGTTGCCAGCGGCGGTAAGGGAAGTGGTCCAGGGCGGGTATCCCAGGCTGCAGCAGGCCCGGACCTGGGCTGACCCATCCACCTTGCTGCGTTCGCTCAGGCTGGGGCATTCCTACGCTGGGCTCCCCACCCTGAACCGCTTTGGGCAGCTCCGCCACAAAGCAGCCAGCGCCGGTGCGCGTGTAGATATAACCCTCCGCCTGCAGTAGCTCGTAGGCACTTTTTACCGTGTTTCGCGAGATCTTCAGCGCGCTCGCCAGTGAGCGGGTAGCCGGCAAGCGCGTACCGCCGTCTATTCGGTGATTCAGAATCAGCTGCCGCAACGCCAGGAACAGCCGCCGGTAGGCCGGCAGCGACGGATCCTGTTTATTGAGCTCAAGGAATAGACCCAGGTCGGTTCTGGTCAATCCTGACTCATCCATAATTGGGTCCTTAATTTCATTATTTATTGGATCTTATCCAGACCCAATTTAAGACCTACTCTAATCGCTCAATCAGATGGAGTGAACAGAGATGAGCGAGTACAGCCAAACCGAACGGACCCGGGTTAGAAGAGGCAGCAAAAGAGCCAACTACGACAAAGAAACGATCAACGCGATTCTGGACGAGGCGATGATCTGCCATGTCAGCACCCAGCTTGGGGGCCAACCGCTGCTACAACCAACCATCCATTGGCGTGACGGCGATCAGCTCTATGTGCACGGCTCCAGCAAAAACGGCCTGTTCAGGGCGCTGCTTGAGGGTTCGGAAGCCTGCATCGCCGTTACCCTGCTGGACGGCATCGTCTTCGCCCGCTCCGCGTTCCATCACTCGGTGAACTACCGCAGCGTGGTGATCTACAGTCAGGCGCGTCTGGTCGATGACGCCGACGAAAAGAGCCGCGCGCTGGATCAGCTGATGGAGAAGTTCCACAAGGGGCGTTCGGACGAGGCTCGCCGCGCCAATGAAACCGAGATGAAAGCGACCAGCGTTATCGCCTTCACGCTGAGCGAAGTGTCGGCAAAGATCCGCACCGGCGGCCCGGTGGATGATCCGGAAGATATGGATCTGCCGGTTTGGGCGGGCGTACAGCCGATCAGCACAGTACTGGGCGAAATCGAATATGAAAACCGTTAACCCGGGCTGAGCCTTTAAAGATCATGAAACAAAAGTTTCACTTCGATTTATACAAGATCAATCTAAGTTATTGATTTTCAATTCTTAACCGATTGGTCAGCTATGACCTAATATTGATCATCCGCACTATGATGGAGCATTAACGGCTACCAGTGAACCATATGTTTCAGTATGAATTGTCTAACAATCAAGGCGTTACGTTTTGGCCTTGAAGTTGCAAAGCGACAGCTACTGAATCATTCGTTTCCTAAACAGAGGGTAGCCAATAATGAAAATTTTAAAAAAAATGAGCCTGGCTGTTGCCGGCTCTCTGCTGCTGACTTTCGGCGCCATATCCACCGCTTCAGCCGATAAACTGGACGACATTACAGAAGCGGGAGTCCTGAAAGTTGCTGTACCTCAGGACTTCCCTCCCTTCGGTTCTGTAGGACCCGACCTTCAGCCCCAGGGCTACGACATCGATATGGCCGGCTACCTGGCCCAGGAACTCGGCGTAAAACTGGAGCTGGTTCCGGTCACCAGTGCCAACCGCATCCCTTACCTGCAAACCCAGAAAGTTGATCTGGTGATCTCCAGCCTGGGTAAAAACCCGGAGCGTGAAAAGGCGATCGATTTCACCAAGCCGTATGCGCCCTTCTTCCTTGGCGTGTTTGGTCTTAACGAGGTAGAGGTAACCTCACCGGAAGAACTGGCGGACAAAACCGTTGGCGTCACCCGCGGCGCGGTTGAAGATATAGAGTTGAGCAAGCTGGTCTCTGACGACGTAACCATCAAGCGCTTTGAAGATAACAACACCACCCTGTCCGCCTTCCTGTCAGGCCAGGTCGACCTGATCGCCACCGGCAACCTGGTGGTGACCGAAATTGCCAACCGCAGCCCCTCCCGCGTGCCTGAAACCAAGTTCCTGCTGAAAAACTCCCCCTGCTACGTGGGCGTCATGAAAGGCGAAACCCGCCTGGCCGATAAGGTTAACGAACTGATCGGCAAAGCCTACGCCGACGGCGTCCTGGAATCCCTCTCGCAGAAATGGCTGAAAGCGCCGTACCCCGCTGACCTGGCGTCCATGTAACTGCGCTCGCCGGAGCAGCCCTTCTGCTCCGGCTTCAAGACCAACCCTAACTGGAACCAAGAATGGGTTATGAACTGAATTTCGGTGCTCTGCTTGAGTACCAGGACGTCCTGCTGTCCGGACTTTGGATGACGGTAAAACTCACCGTTGTATCCACGCTCCTGGGCATTATGCTGGGCATCCTCGGTGCGGCTGCACGGCGCCACCGCAATCCCTTTCTGCGCCATGGCTCCAAAGCCTACGTAGAACTGATCCGCAACACGCCCTTTATTGTGCAGTTGTTCTTTATCTTTTTCGGATTGCCCGCCATCGGCATCAAGATGACGGAAGTGGAGGCCGGTATTCTGGCCCTTGTGATCAACCTTGGCGCCTATCTCACCGAGATTATCCGCGCCGGCATCGACAACACCCCCAAGGGACAGATCGAAGCGGCCCGCACTCTGGGGCTGAGCAGCCGACAGATATTTATCCGTATCATCCTGCCACCGGCTTTCCAGCGCGTTTACAGTTCCGTTGTCAGCCAGTGCATCATCGTCATGCTGGGTTCCGCCGTGGTGTCACAGATCTCGGTGCAGGAACTCACCTTCGCCGCCAACTTTATCCAGTCGCGCAACTTCCTGAGCTTCGAGTCTTACCTGGTCGCCGCGCTGCTTTACCTGCTGCTGGCCTTCCTGATGCGTCTTATCTTTAACCTGATCGGCTCGCGAGCCTTTTCCAGAGAGGAGAAGCAGTCATGAACTGGGAAGAAGAAACAGTCATGAACGGGGAGAAAAAACTGTCATGAGTCAATTTACCGACTGGGATATCCTGCGTAACCTGCTGCTGGCAGCCCGCTGGACCATCCTGCTCTCGCTGCTCGCCTTTGCCGGTGGTTCTATCGTCGGCCTGCTGCTGACCTTTATGCGAATCAGCCGTCGCAAGCCGCTGATCTGGATCACCCGAATCTACATCGAGATTTTTCAGGGCACACCGCTGCTGATGCAGCTGTTTATCGCCTTCTTCGGCCTCGGCCTGCTTGGCATCGATGTGTCGGCCTGGACCGCGGCGGCACTGGCTTTGACGCTGTTCTCCAGCGCCTTCCTGAGCGATATCTGGCGCGGCTGTGTCGAGTCCCTGCCCAAGGGCCAGTGGGAAGCCTCTCGCTGCCTGGGCCTGAACTATCTGCAGACGATGCGCTACGTGATTCTGCCCCAGGCGCTGCGCATCGCCATTCCGCCGACCGTTGGCTTCTCAGTCCAGATCGTCAAGGGCACCGCCCTGGCGTCGATCATCGGCTTCGTGGAACTGACCAAGGCAGGCACCATGCTCAACAACGCCACCTTTGAACCGTTCAAGGTATTCGCCATGGTTGCCCTGATCTACTTTCTGCTGTGCTACCCGCTGTCGCGAGCCAGCCAATATCTTGAGGAGAAGCTAAATGTCGCTGGTAAGCGTGCGTGACGTACACAAATATTTCGGAGACCTGCATGTCCTCAAAGGCATCGACCTGGATGTCAAAGCGGGCGAAGTGGTCTCGATCATCGGCCGCAGCGGCTCGGGCAAAAGCACCCTGCTACGCTGCATGAACGGCCTGGAAAGCTATGATCAAGGCGCCATCATCCTGGATGGCATGGAGGTCAGCACCGACGAGTTTCAGGTGCGCAAGCTGAGCCAGAGCGTTGGTATGGTGTTCCAGAGCTTCAACCTTTTCCCTCACCTGACCGTGGGCGAGAACATCATGCTGGCTCCGACGCTGATCAAGAAGACCAACAAAGCCGAAGCCAAGAAACTGGCCCAGGAGGTGCTGGAGAAGGTCGGTCTGGGCGACAAGTTCGGCCAGTATCCGGAAAAGCTCTCCGGTGGTCAGCAGCAGCGCGTTGCCATCGCCCGCTCCCTGGCGATGAAGCCCAAGGTACTGCTGTGCGACGAGATCACCTCGGCGCTGGACCCGGAGCTGGTGGGTGACGTGCTGAAGGTTCTCGAGCAGCTGGCTGCCGAGGGCATGACCCTGATTCTGGTAACCCACGAGATGAACTTCGCCCGCGATGTTGGCGACCGGGTCGTCTTCATGCACCAGGGCAAGGTCCACGAAACCGGCGATGCCAAGACCGTCCTGGCCGATCCGCAGACACCGGAACTACGTCAGTTCATCGGCGCGGTGCTCTAACTCAAGCGCCAGCCTGGCCCCGATAGCACCCACCTGCTCAACCAGGAAATTGAGCAGCAGCTGGGTGCGGGGCATCAACAGGTTGCGGCTGTTCCACACCATATAAAGTCGACGATTCTCCCCTTCCCACTCCGGCATGATCCGAATCAGCCGACCACTGGCCAGATGCTCGCGCACCAGCAGATAGGGGCAGTGCATAAAGCCGCCGTTACTCTCCAGCGTCGCTATCGCCACATCCAGATCGTTACAGTGGAAGTGCGGCTCGATCGCCAGGTTGCTGCGCGCCCCGGTCTGGCGGTTTTGCAGTACCAGATAACGCTCCTCTAGCGAGGCGATGCACGGATAGGCCAACAATGCCTGCATATCCGCAGCACCGTTAAGTGCGCGAGCTACCTCCGGTGTCGCGACCAGCACCGACGGAAACTCGCCAACAAACTTCTGTCTGAGGCCCGAATCGATCTGGTTACCGAACCTCAGCGCCAGGTCCGCCTGTCGCTCGGCCAGGTTTTCAACATCGTTGCTCAGCAATATGCTCAGCTGAATGCCTGGGTTTTCTGACAGAAAGGTCTGCAGCAGCGGCTGCACGATATGGTGTGTCAGGTTGATCGGTGCAATCAGCCGGATACGACCGCGATGATCCGCCGTATCGGTATGCAGCCGCCCCACTTCTGTCTGCAAAGACTCAACCTGAGCCACGGTGGATTCGTAAAGACGCTGGCCGATGGGGGTCAGCGAGACACCACGGGCGGAACGGTTGAGCAGTTGGCAGTTAAAGCGGGTCTCCAGGTTCTGGATACGCCGGGTCAGCGTCGCGGTGGAGAGTTCAGCGGCACGCGCAGCAGCGAGAAAGCTGCCTTCCTGCACGACACGGACAAAGAGTGAAAGATCATCGAGCATGATTTCATTTTTGAAATTTTAGATAACGAATATCAGTCTACTCGACAGAACTGAAACCCACTACACTCTGTTGTTCAAATTGTGAACTAAAGAAAGGACCTCTAGCCGATGTACCTCCTCAAGGCCCGTTTACTGCAAAGCGGTATCATGTCATTTATCCTCTGCACGCTGATGACCTGCTGGGTGACGTTTATCAACCTGGGCCTGACTGATGCATTTATCGGCCGCTGGATGAACGCCTTCCTGCTCGCCTGGCCGATCGCCTACGCCATCGCTTTTGCGGCAGGCCCCTTTGTGGCTCGCCTGACCGAGCGACTCCTGGCCGGATCCCGTCAGGTCTGACCAGGCAAGCCGCCCTCCTGCTTGAGAAAGCGGGTTCAGGGTGTTGGGCTTGCAGCCATCAACCCTTCGAAACGATCAGCCAGGGCGCTGGCCATACGCCGTCTCCAGCGCGGACTGTTCTCGTTGGCGAGCACCGCATCTTCATGCCCAAGGGCCGCCAACACAGCGCTGTAACCCAACCAGCGGAAGGGTTCCGGTTCCCAGGAGCGCAGCGAACTAGATAGACCCTCACCACGCAGCACCCAGGGCGCCCGGGTAGCGTCATTTTCAACACCAAGAATCAGCTCAGCCAGGGTGCGTCCGCAGAGGAAGCTGGCGCCTACTCCCTCGCCGCCATAGCCGCCGGCCAACGCCAACCCTTGGTGAAGATCCCAGTAAACATGGGGTAAAAATCGGCGTGAGAGGCCCAAGTTACCACCCCAACCGTGGGTAATTTTCACCGACTCCAGCTGCGGGAAAAGCGACAACATCAGCCCACGATGACGATTAAACTCGGTATTAGACAGGCTGAAATCCTCGCGCAGACGCCCGCCGAAACGGTATCCACCGCGGGCACCAAACACCAGGCGATCATCCCGGCTGCGGTGGAAATAGGTGACCATACGGCTCGCTTCGCTAATCGCCTGACCATCGGCCATACCCAGTTCATCCCAGAGTGTTTCTGACAGTGGTTCGGTCGCAATCTGCAAACTCTGCACCGGGATCTGGTAACGACTCAGGGGCGGCAAACTGGCGGCATAACCCTCGATACAGGGCGCTACGACGCGTGCCTTAACCTTGTGGCCCCGCACTTTGAGCCTGTGCGGCTGCCACTCATCCACCGGACTGGATTCATAGATAGTCACACCCAGACGTTCAACTGCCTGGGCCAGCCCCAGCGCCAGCTTTGCCGGATGAATGGTGGCGCAGTGCGGCGAGTAAAGCGCACCTTTGCTACCGGCGATATTGACCTGCTGTGCCAGTTCATCGGCATCCAGCCAGCGATAATCCTCGGCGCTGTAACCGCGGGCATAAAATCCCCTGAGCTCTTCGCGGACCCAGTTTTCCTGCTCAGGAAAACGAGCCGCGCACATCAGCATGCCGCCCTTGCGATAACCGCAGTCTATCCCCTCTCTCTTAAACACTTCGGCCGCATCATCAGGGATGGCATGAATCAGCTCCCGGTAGCGTCGTTGTTCCTCCTGCGGCAACCCAGCCAACAGTTGATCCTGGCCGGCCAGCTCACCGATCAGCCAGCCACCGTTGCGACCGGAGGCGCCAAAACCCACGTGCCGGGCCTCGAAGATCGCTATGTTCAGATCCGGCTGCTGACGTTTCAGATGGTAGGCGGTCCAGAGACCGGTATAGCCGGCGCCGATAATCGCCACATCCAGATCCAGCTCCGACTCCAGCGCCGGGCGGGAAACAACCTGATCGCCAACCTGCTCCATCCACAGGCTGATTTGGTCCAAAGACATTGGGTATCCTTACATCCAGAAGATTCGATTCATCGCCTTGATCTCAGCGCCGCGCCAAAGGCTTCGTTACCCCAGAGCCGCATCAGCTCAAGCGACTCAAGCGACTCTCCCAGGAGCTCATCCGGTGCCTGGTAGTAGGAGAGTGCACAGCGTTTGCCCTGACGCATATAAGTGAAGGGCTCAAACCCCTGATCCAAGAATGCCTGACAGTTATGATCATCCGCTTTCAGGTAGAGCTGGTCGTCAAAAATAATCGCGAACATCAGGCCATCGATAAACAGCCCCTGCCCACCAAACATGCGCCGCGCCGTTACCGGCCCGATCACCTGCATCTGTTCAACCAGCCAGTGAGTAAACTCAGTACTCATCGGAACACAACCGCCATCGACTTAACTCAGGCTCACCGAAAGGGTGCGAAACTCATCCAGGGCAAACTGATCGGTCATACCACTGACCATATCCTGCATCAATCGGCAGCGGCAGTAGCGCTCCCAGATTTGCGTCGCCTGATCGCCCTGTTTGAGCGCGTCAGGCGGTTCAGCCAGCAGCGACAGATAGGCTTTAACATGCTTTTTCGGCAACCGGTGAAACAGCCGGCTTTCGACCAGCAGGCCGCGGCTTCCGCCCTCACACAAGCGCTGAAAATCAGCCATCGGCAGCATCAACAACGGCCGGTAGTGCTCCAGCAGCCCGGAGATAATCTGAAAGCCCTGCAGCTCCAGGGTTTCGACTTCCGGCACGCAGAATACGTGATTGATCGCTACCCGCTTCAGGCTTTCAACGATGGCATGACAGGGGGAGTTATCCTCCAGCAGGGCCCGGTCCAGACTGCCCTCGCTGACCGCCTCGGCATGATCGAGAAATACGCGGGCGGCGTGCTCAACCAGCGGATGGATCAGACCGACACGCAGGTAGACGAAGAACTCGTGCTCCTTGTTGATCTCCTCCTGCTGCCAGCGCTTCAGCGCGTAGTCCACCAAATCGGCGAAACACTTGCCGTTAAAGCTGGGGTCATCGGCATCATCAAAGGGCTCACGCAGTTGCTCATACTGCGCCTTCAACAGCTCGGCGAGCCGTGCGCAATCCAGTATGCCCTTATCAACGCCATCCTCCAGGTCGGCCAGACAGTAGGCGATATCGTCGGCGGCTTCCATCAGGTAGGTCAACGGGAAACGCTGCCCCGGCTTCATATCCAGCGCCTGCTGCATGCGGGCGACAAAGCCCCGCTCCGAAAAGTAATAACCGGGCTTTTTCTTCAGGTAAGCCAGAGGTGCATCTTTCGGCGGCCGCTCTTCGGTGGCGCAGCGGGTGTATTTGAAGATACAGGCGGTCTGGGAATAGGTGAGGTTGAGCTTCTGCAACTGGCTGATCAGCCGGATCGCCTGGGCGTTGCCCTCGAAACTGGCCAGCTCGCGCAGCAGCTCCTGCCGCAGACTGGCGGCTGGACCTTCCAGCTCGTGCACGAAGGGCGGCAGCAGCGGCAGGGTCTGTTCAAACCAGCGGGAGATCGCCGCCTCGCCGAAATGACCAAAGGGTGGGTTGCCGATATCGTGCATCAGGCAGGCCATCTCCACCAGGGTTTCGGTGGCCCGCTCCAGTCCGTCGAGCCCCAGTATTCCGGCGCCCTCACCGAGCTGATCGAAGATCGTTCGCACGATGTAACGCCCGGTCTGCTGCACCTCCAGTGAGTGGGTCAGACGACTGCGCACGGCGGCGTTGTGTTCCAGCGGAAACACCTGGGTTTTCTGCTGCAGGCGCCGCACCGCGGCGGAATTGATAATGCGGCCGCGATCGCTCTCCAGCTGTTTTTCCAGCGCTCTGACGCCGCAGCGCTCCACCCGATACTCTTCTGGCGCTTTCTCGCGCTGCTGATAGGGTCGCTGAATCGAAAAGCGGGAGGCGAAGTCGGGCATATCCATTACCAGAGAGTAAAAGTGAGGAGCCCTGACTATAAACGCCCGCCCTTACCCTTCCAACCTTGCCGTTAAGCTAAGCGGTCAGAGGCTTTTGCATTTGCCAGTTACGCAGGCTTACTCCCTGGCGCTCGACCTGGTTCGCGCTCAGCACCCGAAAACCGCGGCGCTCGAAGAACGGCCGCGCCACATCGGATGCACTGACGCTCAGCAACGCAAGACCGCGCTCACGGGCCAGATTTTCCAGATGGCCATAGAGCGCCGAGGCAACCCCCTGCCCCTGATGGTAATTCTGGGTATAAAGCCAGTCGATATAGCCTTCCGGCTCAAGGCCAATAAAGCCGACCACACGCCGGTCGATACAGGCGACAAAGGTTTCATGTAAGGGGATGGCACGGCGCCAGTAATCGTAGTCCACCGGAGCCGGAGCCCAGGCCAACTGTTCGGCCCTGCTGTAGATATCAGGGTCTATGCCATGCACGCTATCGAAAAAAATATCTGCGATCCGATCCGCATCGGCGAAATGCGCCGGTCTTACACGGATATCGCCCTTGCCCTGAGCCATCCGCTGCTCCTTGCTTCCAGCTAAACTGATTCCCCACCAAGGCTGATGGAGACTGGGGAAGAGACACGCCCAGTGACTCTTTCCCATTATGCCCTTCTACAGTCTAACCAAAGCGCGTCATTCAGCCATCTCTAATATCAACATTGGGCTGCCTCTGAGCGTCAGTTCCACCCATCGTCTGCGTGCATTCAGCTATCGGAACCACCCCGCTCCGTGCGGTATACTCCTGCGCCTGTTTTTCATTCAGCCGGAGCTCCCATGTCTGTTTCTCAAGCGATCATCCACCGCCTGACCCGCGACAGCGGCGACAAATCCTACAGTCTCAGCGACAAGCCTCTGGAACTGACAGAAACCGAAAGCCGGCTGCTCAGCGAGATCAAACCACTGTTTGTGCGTCGCGCCAGCAAGCGCTACGGCTGTTTCTCCAACGAGGCCGACGTGTTCAAGGGGCTGGTGGTGAACTGGCTGGGCGATACGCTGAACCTGGTCTCCTTCAGCCAGAAAACTATCGAATACCTGGCGATCGCACTGGAAGAACAGGATGTGGAGTCCGACGGCTATTGGCTCTTTGCCGTGGATGAGCAGGAAGCGGGCCGGATCCTCTGGCTGGCCCAGTTGCGCCAGCGTGAAGGGATCGTTGTGAACGGCGACAACAAACCGGACTATTGCGAGTATATCGATTTTGGCAAGCTCGGTTTCTGCGCCAGCCTGAACCTGGACCAGGTAAACCAGCCGGGCGAGCAGAAATTCCTTACCATCAGTTTCGGCTTTGGCGAACGCCCGATGCAGAAGCTGATGATGGATTTCCTCAGCTTCACCGACACCGTGGACACCACCGCCGATACCGAGCGCTTTATGTCTCTGGTGGAGGATTACAGCCGTGATATGCCGGAGGACACCGGCAAGCGCTACCAGAAAGAGGTGGCTGAATACTGTATCGAACAGGTAAAGAACGGCGAGGCGGTGAACTACCGCGAGCTGTCCGGCGAGATCGAAAGCCAGGCGCCCACCGGCCTGGATCGCTACATCGAAGAGCGCGATCCGGAGCTGAAGGAAGCCTTCATCCCGGATCAATCCAGCCTGAAGAAATATATTCGCTACAGCGGTCGCAGCCGCGATGTATCGATCAGCTTCAGCAACGAATCGCTCGGCAAGAACATCACCTTCGACCCGAACGCCGGCACCCTGACCCTGAGCGAGCTGCCTGCCGCGTTGATCAAGCAGCTCAAGGGCGAGTAATCAGACGGTCTGCGCGGGCTGGGGTGACTTGATACGCGGGAAACCGATGATGATCGAGAGCAGCGCCACCAGCCCCAGTAACCAGCAGTAATAGATATTGCCGATCAGCGCCAGCGGCGAGAGCTTGGCAGTAGAAGCCGCCAGCAGTACCTGGGCACCGTAGGGAATCAGCCCCTGCACCACGCAGGAGAAAATATCGATCAGGCTGGCGCTGCGGCGCGGATCCACCTCATGACGCTCGGCGATATCCTTGGCCAGAGAGCCCGCCAGCAGAATCGCCACTGTGTTGTTGGCGGTGCAGAGGTTGGTCAGGGCTACCGAAGCACTGATGCTAAGCTCACCGCTGCGCTTGCCGGGCTCGCGGTTACCCAGGCGGCTGATACGGTCAATTGCGCCGGAGATCCAGGCCAGACCGCCCTGGGATTTCATCATTGCTCCGAGACCACCGATCAGCAGCGACAGGATCATAATCTCCTGCATGCTGGTATAGCCCGCATAAATGTCGGAGGACCATTTCGCCAGGTTATAGTCCGGCATCATCCACAGACCTATCCCGCCGGCCAGCAGAATACCGATAAACAGCACCAGCATCACATTCACGCCAAGCACCGCCAGTATCAATACCGCCAGGTAGGGCAACACCAGGATCAGGTTGTAATCGCCGGGCGCCTCCACCTGGGCTGAACTGCTCTGCAGCCATAGCCAGACCAGCGTCAGCAGCGCCGCTGGCAAGGCGATCATGAAGTTCAGCTTGAACTTGTCACGCATGGCGCAGCCCTGGGTTCGGGTCGCTGCGATGGTGGTATCCGAGATGATCGACAGGTTATCACCGAACATGGCACCACCGACTACGGTCGCGACCGTCAGCGGCAGCGACAGATCGGTCGCCTCAGCCACGCCCACGGCAATCGGCGCGATCGCCGCGATGGTGCCCATGGATGTACCCATGGAGGTTGCAACAAAGGCCGCGATCACAAACAGACCCGGCAGCACCAACTCGGGCGGAACCACACTCAGCCCCAGGTTCACCGTGGCATCCACGCCACCCACCGCTTCGGCCACACTGCCAAAGGCACCGGCGAGCAGATAGATCAGCACCATGGTGATGATGGTGTTATCACCTACGCCTTCGATAAAGGTGTTGATGCGCTCGTTCAGTGAGCCCCTGGCGAGCAGCACCGCCAGCACGATAGCCGGCAAAATCGCCACCGGTGCCGATATCTTGTAAAAGGCGAAGTCCTCGCCCTGGGACTGATACCAGAGGCCACTACCAACGAAGAAAAGCAGGAACAGCGCCAGCGGCAGCAGCGCCAGCGGAGACGGTTTATTCATGATGAGTCGATCACCCTGATGGTTCTGCCCGACCGGGTAAGGTCAGGTGAAAAAATGGGTTGTCCCGGGATCCACCGGAATTAGTAGCGGGGAATTATACAGCGATCAACATATATCACTAATACCTTATTGTAATACTCAGGTATATCACGGACATATACGCCCACAAGACTCACCGGGCTGGATTGTCTATAATCCCCAGCCACTATCTACAGACAATATCTCCAGCCACTTCCGAGCTGTGCAATCCACCCTGCCATCGAGAGATTGACCATGACCGAACGCCTTACCCTGACCCGCCCCGATGACTGGCACCTTCACCTGCGTGATGGTGACGTACTGCAACATGTAGTGCCGGCTACGGCCCGTCAGATGGGTCGCGCGATCGTCATGCCAAACCTCAAGCCGCCGGTCACCAATGCGGAAGAGGCGCTGGCCTACTACGACCGCATCATGGCGCAGGTGCCGGCAGGCGTCAGCTTCGAGCCGCTGATGACACTCTACCTGACCGACAACACCACTCCGGAGATGATCGCCGCCGCTGCCGCCACCGGCAAAGTCGCCGCGGTAAAGCTCTACCCGGCCGGCGCCACCACGAACTCAGCGTCCGGCGTCACCGACCTGGGAAAACTGGGTGCCGTCTGCGATGCCCTGGCGGAGCACAACATGCCACTGCTGGTGCACGGTGAAGTGACCCATCAGGATGTCGATATCTATGATCGTGAGAAGCGCTTCCTCGACGAGATCCTGAGCCCGCTGGCCGCCAAGCACAACAACATGAAACTGGTGGTCGAACACATCACCACCAAGGACGCCGCAGACTTCGTCAACAGCCAGGGCGATAACGTAGCAGCTACCATCACCGTTCAGCACCTGGCCTACAACCGTAACCATATGCTGGTGGGCGGTATCCGTCCGCACCTGTTCTGCCTGCCGATTCTCAAGCGCAACATCCATCAGGAAGCGCTGCAGGCAGCGGCCATCAGCGGCAGCCCGAAATTCTTCCTCGGCACCGACTCCGCTCCCCACGCCAAGGGCGCCAAGGAATCTGCCTGTGGTTGCGCCGGTTGCTACAGCGCCTACGCGGCGATCGAGCTCTACGCGGAGATCTTCGAAGACCTGGGTGCGCTGGATAAACTGGAAGGTTTCGCCAGCCACTTCGGCGCCGACTTCTACGGCCGTGAACGTAACAGCGACCAGGTCACCCTGGTGAAATCGCCCTGGGAAGTGCCGGCAGAGATGCCGTTCGGCAACGATATCATCGTGCCGCTGCGCGCCGGTGAAACCCTGCGCTGGAAGCTGGAAGGCTGATAATCGGCGGCATTTAATCGCAAAGAGGGCGTCGCTTCTACGACGCCCTCTTTGCGCATGCGGCACTATTACTCAGAGATGTGATGCCCACAACGCCAGCCGGTGGCGCATGGTTTTCTGTGATACCTGCTCTTCCGGCATTGGCTGAATCACTTTATCGTGAACCAACAACCGGTAGATATATTCAATCTTCAGATCGGCTGAGTCGCCCGGCTCAAACTCCACGGCACCGCGCTCCTCTCCGTATTTCACGCCCTCTTCAATCGCCTTGCGGACCAGTTCCTTCTCGTTCTTAAGCTTCTTCATCGCGTCACTCCAAGACTCATAAAGACTGTTACCTACACTCTTAAGGTCAGGATAGACGCTAACAGCTTCTTCAGCGCTGCGCCTCTACTTCCGCCATCGCGGGAACCAGTTTGTGATGACGGTAGGCGATCACAAAGACAGCGAACCCTGTAAGCGCTGTGGCGGCGCCGACCAGGCCGGTGCTGCTCCAGCCAAGACCCGCCGAGATCGCCATGCCACCCAGCCAGGGACCCAGTGCGTTGGCCAGATTGAAAGCGGAGTGGTTGGTGGCTGCGGCCAAGGTCTGCGCTTCAGCGGCCACATCCATCAGGTGCGTCTGCAGCGCGGGAGACAGCGATATCATGGTGCCTACAGCGAAGGCCGCCAGCAGCATGGTGTAGATATTCTGGGTCGCCAGCGGAAACAGCAGCAGAATGCCGCTGCTCCAGAGCAGCAGCCAGCCCACCGCCTTGAACTGCAGCCGGTCAAACAGCCAGCCACCGGCGATATTACCTACGATGCCGCCGGCACCAAAGGCCGCCAGCGCCACCGGGATCCATACCTTGGATACCTCGGTCACTTCCAGCAGTGTTGGCGCCAGGTAGCTGAATACGCAGAACATACCGGCAAAGCCCACCGAGCTGATCGCCAGCGACAGCCAGACCTTCGGCTGGTTGAAGGCGCGCAGTTCCCGCACCGGGTTGCTGCGCGGCTCGTTACGATTCAGCGGCAGGAATAGGGTCACCAGTACGACGGTCAACAGTGCAATCACGCCAACGAAGCCAAAGGCGTAGCGCCAGTCCATCGACTGTCCCAGCCAGGTGGCCAGAGGGTTACCCAGCAGCATGGCGATGGTCAGGCCCATCAGCACCCGGCTCACCGCCTTGGCGCGCTGATTTGGCGGTACCAGCGAAGCCGCTACCAGGCAGGCAACGCCAAAGTAAGCCCCGTGCGGCAGCCCCGCCAGAAAGCGGTATAGCAGCATGCTGTGGTAGTCCGGTGCCATAGCGCTGGCAAAGTTACCCAGCGCGAAGACGAACATCAGCAGAATCAGCAGATGGCGCCGGAACAAAAGCGCGCCGACAATCGCCAGCAGCGGTGCGCCTACGACGACACCCAGGGCATAGGCGCTGATCACATGGCCTACCTGCTGTTCGGTGATCGAG
Organism: Marinobacterium lutimaris; assembly: GCF_900108065.1. Classification (GTDB taxonomy): domain Bacteria; phylum Pseudomonadota; class Gammaproteobacteria; order Pseudomonadales; family Balneatricaceae; genus Marinobacterium_D; species Marinobacterium_D lutimaris. Next base: position 2,088,251 of record NZ_FNVQ01000001.1, read on the forward strand.
AGTCCTTCCGCCACATTGGGCATCAGCCCCATGATCGCGAACTCCCCGGTGCCGATACCGAAACCTCCCATAGCCAGTGCAATTTGAATCAGCAGCACCGCGCGGCTAGAGTAAGCGGTCTGGTTATCGCTGGGGGTCATCGTCGTCTCCCTGATGGCGGAAAAAAGCCGACCATTATGGTAAAGAATTAACCGCTATTAAAGTCACGCCCTGCCAGACGAACTGCTGGCCTCGCACCAGATTTTGGGCCAAATAGCGGACAAACACTGGATTCGCCGGTAATATCCGACCCCATAATCACACTGCCGCATAACAGAGTTGCTATTTATGAAACTGAATGATCCCTTCGGCCGCATGGCCCGACGCCGCGAACGAGAATACGAGTCGCTGAAACAGGCTCTGCTCAAGGCCAACATGACCGATGCCCAGAAAGCCGCCGATCTGCGTGACAACCTGGCCAAGCGCAGCAAAACCGGTCTGATGGTGGTCATTCCTATCATCGTGATTATGGCGCTGGTGTTCCGCGAATATGCCATCTTTGCACTCGCATTCGGAGTGCTCGCCATTCTCTGGCTCACTAACACCAGCCGCCGTGGCCAGGAATATATCAACCGTTACATCGCCGAAGAGTGCGGTCAGCCAACCGATACCGAAGCTGAAGCCGAGCCGGCAGCGCTGGAGTCGCAGGTAGACGACGAGCCGCAAGCCAACGAGGAAGCGCAGGACAAGGCTCAACCGCAGGCCGAAGCGGTACAGGAAGCTACCCAGGAGAGCAGCGAATCCAGCGAGCCGAAAAAAGATTCCGAGCACCCAAGCAAAGGCTAAACAGCCCCTCCCCTTGCGACTGTGGCAGGCGCCTTGCCCGCCACAGTCGATCCCGATATTGACCCATGTCAATAAAACAACATTTGTTGCTTCCAGCCTGAAGCTTTCACGACATCAGGCTCGGGACTCTCTGTGCCTCAAAGCTTGAATGCACCTGGCCACTTGCTCCAATTTATTGATTTTGATCAACAAACACTGACTTGAGTCAAATGCGCTGTATTGACAGCCAGGTTGGTACAGGACTTGCGATAAGAGAATCAACATGACAGCGCCGCCTGAGACGCCTGGTCCCCCTTGCGGACTCAGACGGGACGGGTACGGAGTGGCGGGCTCCGTACCCCTGTCATGCCCTCGACTGCTTTCATGCTTTTGATCGAAGTCGGGACAGGAATTCAGCACAAAACAATCAGTGATTAGCGAACAGTCAGGAGTAAAGGTTATGGCCAAGTACTATCTGCACCTTGAAGCCCAGAAAGAAGTCGGCAACCAGATCCATGAATCCCAGTGTTCACATATGCCGGAGAAGGCGGAGCTGCGTTACATCGGCTCCTACTCCAACCCCAAGGCAGCGCACTATGACGTGAAGATGTTCTATCCCCAGGTCAGCTACTGCCCTGACTGCATTACGCAGTAACGCCGCTTTTGTCTTGCCCGGCACCCTCTCTCCCGCCGGGTGAGGCATCCCTTACTGGGCGCTGACGACGTATTCAAGCACTTCGATCACCTGCTGCGGCGTCTGTGCCCAGGCCAATGCGGCCGCATCCACCTCTTTCAGCGGATGAATAATGTCTGCACTGTGCAGCGTGATATAGGGCTTGCCCAGCGCAGCACAGAAACCGGCATCAAACGCCGCATTCCACTGCTTGTACTTGTCACCGAAGCGTACAATCGCCAGGTCACACTTTTCGATCTGCGTCTTGGTGCGGATGGCATTAACCTTGGCCGACTTGTGATCGCGCCAGAAATTGCTGCTCTCCTCACCCAGCCCATCGCCCGCAGCGTCGCTGGCATCGTGATTGGTGACCGCCGATGTGAAGCTGATCGGCAGGTTCTTCGCCTTACAGCCTTCGATAATCTGTTCACGCCAGTCGGTATGAATCTCGCCTGACAGGTACACGGTCCAGCTCATGATTAACTCCTTATTATTGGATGACTCTTTATTGCATGGTCCGAGCAGGCAAGGCCGAATGCCCCACGCCAACCCGGCCAGTACTCGGGTGTTACTAAGAACGTCTTACGTTAGATCTGAGGCGGCTGCTCCGCCTCCTCCAGCACCCAGTCCATAAACCGCTGCACGGCCGGGCGCGGGTTCGGGTGAGTAAACAGCCAGTACGCCCGCGAAGTGTTAGAGGGCGTATCAAACAGCATCTCCAGGGTGCCATTCGCCAGCTCGGTCTCGATCAGCCGCGGCGGGCAAAGTGCTATCCCCTGCCCTGCAATAGCAGCAGAGCTTAGCAGGTTAAAGTCCTGATAAAACATTCCTCGCTCCAGATGCCCAGGATTCAATCCCACACTCTGAAACCAGCTGCGCCAGGAATCGGAAGTTTCATCGTGCAGCAGATCCAGCCGCAGCAGATCGCGAGGCTGCTCGATCGGCGCCACCGTCTGCAGATAAAGCGGGCTGGCCACCGGCAGGGTGACGCCTTCACAGATCAGCTTTCGGTCAAAGCGCGATCGGGGTGGGCCATCAAACCAGGTGATCTGGATATCAATATCCGGAGGCACCTCATCGCGGGAAACATCGATATATTCGATGCTGATCGCATAGTCGGGATAGCGGCTGCGGAAACGGTTCAGCCGCGGAATCAGCCAGCGCACCGCAATAGAGGGCAGGCAGACGATCCTCAGCTGTTCCATATCCTTGCGCAGGGTAATGCTGTCCACCGCTTCATCTATCAACGCAAAGCCCTCAGAGAGGCGGTACGCCAGCTGCTCGCCACTGGAGGTCAGCCGGATGCCCCGACCATTCTTCTCCATCAGCTTTACCTGCAGGCTGCTTTCAAGCCGCCGGATCTGGTGGCTGACCGCCGACTGGGTAATGTGCAGCACCTCGCCGGCCGCACGCAGGCTGCCCAGCCGGGCCACTACCTCAAATGTCTTCAGTGATGAAAAGCTAGGACGCGCCATATATGACTCAAAGTAAAGTGTCGTATCAACATTAATCAGTATTCATTACTTTTTGTTAAGGATAGTTTACCAGCCCCTAAAAAATAAAACGTATGAAGACGCTATCAATAAGTTGATAAGCGCCTCACTCCAGTTGCCCCTGGTGTTAAGTACAAAAACCAATCTGGAAACTCAGCCATGAGTACATCTGTCATCATCTCTTTCGCGATCTACCTGCTAATGATGCTGGGGATCGGCTTTTACTTTTACCGTAAGACCAACGACCTCTCCGATTATGTTCTTGGTGGTCGCAGCCTTCCCCCTGCCGTTGCTGCGCTGAGTGCGGGCGCTTCCGACCTGAGCGGCTGGGCCCTGATGGGTCTGCCGGGCGCCATTTTCGCCGAGGGTTACGCCCAGGCATGGATCGCCGTCTGGACCCTGGTCGGTGTCTACCTCAACTGGACCCTGATCGCCGAGCGCCTGCGCGTGTTTACCGAAAAGGCCGGCAACGCCCTGACGGTGCCGGATTATCTGGAAGCGCGCTTCGACGACAAGCAGCGCCTGCTGCGCACCGTCTCCTCCATCGTGATGCTGGTGTTCTTCACCTTCTACGTCTCCGCCGGTCTGGTCGGCGGCGCCACCCTGTTCGAGAGCCTGTTTGAGCTGGACTACTCGGTAGCCCTTTGGGTCGGCGGCGCCATTATCGTTGCCTATACCTTTCTCGGTGGCTTCTCGGCCGCGTCCTGGACCGACCTGATTCAGGGTTTGATGATGGCCGCCTCACTGCTGATCGTCGCCGTCATGACGCTGGTTGCACTGATGAATGGCGAAACCGGCGCCGCTGCTGATGTGGCAGTCCCCGATCTGCCGGGCTGGACCGAAGGCATGACCTTCCTGGGTATGGTTTCTCTGGCAGGCTGGGCGATCGGCTACTGCGGTCAGCCCCACGTTATCGTGCGCTTTATGGCGGTCCGCCGTCGCGAAGATGTGAAGATCTCCCGCCGCATCGCCATGACCTGGTCCGCCATCACCATGGCCTCAGCGGTCGCAGTCGGCGCCGTGGGCTACTACTGGTACGGCGGCGCCATGGCCGATGGCGAGCGCGTCTTTATCCTGCTCGCCAACACCATGCTCAACCCCTGGGTTGCGGGCTTTGTTCTGGCCGGTGTGCTCGCCGCCATCATGAGCACCATCGACTCCCAGTTGCTGGTCTGCTCCTCAGCGATCTCTGAAGATATCTACCGCGGTCTGATCCGTCCCGATGCCAGCCAGAAAGAGCTGGTCTGGCTGAGCCGTATCAGTGTGGCTGCCGTTGCCCTGCTGGCCGCCGTGATGGGCATGGATCGAGACAGCAGCATTCTGGACCTGGTTTCCTACGCCTGGGGTGGATTCGGCGCCGCGTTCGGCCCGGTGATTCTGCTCTCCCTGTTCTGGCGTGGCATGAGCCGTAACGGTGCCTTCGCCGGCCTGATCGTCGGTGCAGCCACCGTAGCGATCTGGAAACCGCTGACCGGCGGCCCCGCCGGCATCTTCGATATCTTCGAAGTGGTACCCGGCTTCGTTCTCTCTTTCCTTGCTGTCGTCATCGTCAGCAAGCTAACCGATAGCTCACGCGCAGCCCGCAAGTTCGACGGTCTGATGACCGACTACAACCAACCGGCCAACGTCAAAAGCTGATCTTTTTTACTGGAGATAATTCAAATGTCTAAAGTCCCTGCGGCCTACCAGGCCACAAAAGGCTCAGTGCTGGATGTCGACAAAGCGTTCTACGACAGCCTGACCGCCGCCAATACCGACCGCGAGCTGGTTGAAACCCACATTGCGCCGATGCGCGATGGCTACGCCTGGACCGTACCGGCCGGCCACGTGTTCCGCGTCAAGATCACCGACGGCCCCCAGGTAGGCGACTTCAATATGTGGAGCCTGCACAACCCGCGCGAGCGGATGTGGGCATCCCGTACCCGCCAGCTGCAGCGCGCTCATGTGAGCACCTACGACCGTCTCTGGTCGACCCTGCCGTTCCTGCGTCCGATGGCGACCATCATCGACGATACCCTGGCGGATTACGGCGTCGATGCCGAAGGTGGCCGCGTGCACGATCTGCTCGGCACCCGCTGCGACCCTTACGTTAACCGCCTGCTGACCGGTGAAGACTTCGACTTCCACTGCCATTCAAACCTGGTACGTGCCGTCGAGCCTTACGGTCTGACCGAGTATGACGTGCATGATGTGCTGAACATCTTCCAGTGCACCGGCCTTAACGAGGATGACCAGTACTTCATGAAGGCCTGCCCGGCGGACAAGGGTGACTACCTGGAGTTCTTTGCCGAGATCGACCTGCTCTGCGCCATCTCCTGCTGTCCGGGCGGCGATCTGTCGGTGGACCTCTGGGGCGAAAACGCCCAGGATCCGCTGCAGACCTGCAACCCGCTGGGCATTGAGATCTACCGTCTCAAACCTGAGCTGCTGAGCAACTGGAAATCGCCGGAGTTCTCTCCGTACAAGGGCCGTCACGGACGCAAGAACCCGGACGTAGACTGGGCCGCGATCAAAAAGCAGGGCTGCTGCTAATCCAGCCCCGTCATTTTCGGCGGTTTGACGAGCACAGTTTGAACTGAGCACCTTCACGGGCAGTATCGAAGATACCTCTATAGTGATTAAAAAGAGGTATTCAGATATTGCCCGTTTTTCGCTTTGAATCTCAGGCTAGCAGCTCATCGCAAAACTCAAAGCGCACCTTCCTGCTGCAGATGATCGTGAATCGCCTGCGCCAGGCGTCGATAGCCCTCAGCGTTGAAGTGCACTTGGTCCGACTTGTAAGCCGGTTCCCTCAGCAGTTCTGCAACCGTGCCCTCCAGGTAGGCAAGATCGTACTCCTCGGCCAGCTCGGCGTAGAACGGTGCTGCACTGGAAAACAGGCTTTTCTGCGGTACGCCGACCAGCATCACCTGAATATCCGCCCCCTTGGCCTGTTCAATCATCTGCGCCAGATTCGCTTTAGTCTGCGCCGGATTGCGATTACGCAGGATGTCGTTACCGCCCTCGAACAGGATCAGCAGTTCCGGGCTTTCCCGCTCGAGCAGCGTCGCCAAACGGCTGACACCCTCGGAGGTTTCCTCCCCCGAGATCCCGGCATTGATCACCTCACGACCGCTTAACTCGGCCAATACGCTGGGATAACTCTGTTCACTGGACACGCCATAACCTGCCGTGAGGCTGTCACCAAAGGCAAGGATACGGGCGTAATCGCCCAGGGGACTGAGCTTTTGATCACTGCATCCAGCCAGCACGAAAACCGCCAGACCCAACATCAGACTTCGCAGCATCGATATCACGGAAACTCCTTATTCCTTGGTAAAATTGGTTTGATTCGCATTGGTTTGATTCGCATTGGTTTGATTCGAGTTGGTTTAACGCATACGGGAAACCAGCCAGCGAAACAGCGCAAACTGGGATGGCAGATAAAACAGATATTCCGGGTGCCACTGCACACCGATAATCGGCTGACCGTTGATATGTTCCACCGCCTGGGTGATCTGGTCCAGATCCCTGCCGACCACCTCCAGCCCCTCGCCGGTGTCCCGAATCGCCTGATGATGCAAGCTGTTAACCCGCAGCTGCAGCTTGCCGCAGAGCTGGGCAAGCACCGAATCCTGTGCCACTTTCACCTGTTTGGTGGGTAACAGCCCGGGGCGATTGTAAGTGTGTTTGCGCAGCGGGCGGATATCCTGATGCAGATTACCGCCCAGCACCACATTGATCAGTTGGGCGCCGCGACAGATACCCAACAGCGGTATGCGGGCATCGATGGCGTGGTTGATCCACTGAATCTCCAGCTCATCGCGTGCAGGATCCAGCTTCACCTTGGCGTCGATATCACCCTGGTAATGCTCCGGGGCGATATCGTTGCCGCCGCCAATCACCAGACCATCCAGCGCTTTACCACTGGGCGGGTGGCGCACACTGATTCGCTCAGGCGTCGCGCCGGCAAGCCTCAACGCCAGCGCAGAACACCACCAGCTGGGCGCCCAGCGGCGCCCGTTACCGGTTACGCCAACTCTCGGTCTTGCAGCCATCTGGTTATAAACTCCACCCAACTCCTACGATTGACGCCGATGACCGGCAGCCGCGCATCCAGAAATGCCTGACCCAGCTCTTCCAGCGCCTGGGGATCGTTGGCCAGCGCTTCGACGACACACCAGACATTCCAGGAATCCGCCGGCGACCAGCCCGGCCGCTCTATCTGGCAGTTGGGCAGGCGGTAGTGAAACGTAGGACGAGCATTAACCTTGGCGTCGCCCACCGCGTCCTGCACCCGGGATTCATCAATCTCGGCCAGCAGCGGCAGCATATCCAGGGCACGGTTGCGGGTGGGGTTATGTTCCAGGTAGGTGGCAAAAAGCTGGTCCATATCCGGCTCCGACATCTCCAGCAGCTCAACCACGTAAGCTTCTGGATAGAGCCCGATATAGGGGCTGATCTTGCGTGCGGTATTGACCTCGTGCGCCTCTACCAGCCACCACTGCAGCAGGCTGAATGCTTTCAGATAGGCGTGCATGCAGGGCGCGTTCAACTGTGGGATTTCGGCGTTGATATGCACCCCGTAGGCGGCGATCAAGGACTCTTCGGTGCCCTGGGCGCCCAGATCACGCAGGATGTCCACCAGCTCGTCCAGACGCTCCAGCTTATCGATCGCCACCGGTGGGCAAACCACCTCAACCGGCACCAGCAGCCCCGCCGCCTGGCTTAGCGGCTTAAGCCACTCTTCCGGCTCACCCTTTTCGGCACTTTCTGCCGCCTTGCGCTTGAGGAAGGCCCAGTCCAGCTCCACCGTCAGCTTGCCGATGGAGGGTAGCTCCAGCACCAGCTCCGCCTCGGTCTGGTAAACGATGTTACCGTCAAGCTTTTGCTTCAGCGCATTAGCGGTGTCATCCAGGGTAACGCCGGAAAACTCCAACTCGAAGCCGACCTTTCTGACTTCACCATCACTGCCGGTCAGGCGAGCCGGTTGTCGGTAAGGTGCGTGGCTTGTCATGATAAAACTCCCTATAAAACTCCCTATAAAATTCCCTGATCTTTACACTTTAGAAAAGACTCAGCACCGACTCAGGAAAAATCTTCCGGCTCGTCGGTGTAAACGCAAACATTCCACTCTTCCGCCAGCCCATCTTCCGCCAGGCAATAACGGCTGAAGAACTCCTTAATTCTTGGCCCCTCGTTATGCTTGGCAAAGCTCTCGGCATCGCGCCATATCTCGTTAAAAGCGATCGGGAAACTGCTGCCATCGGCATAGGGGTTGGGAATGTGGCGCGTCACGCGATACTGGATACAGCCCTCTTCGCGCAGGGTGTTGGGCTCCAACGACTGCAGCACGGCAAACAGCTCTTTCTCCTTGCCCGGGCGCGGTTTGAACTGGGCAATACAGTAAACCAGTGATGACATCCTTCTCTCCTTTTTTGCGGCTAAGCCTGAATGGCGTAAATGTTTGATACGTAATATCTAAGGGCACAGATCCATAGTTAAAGGCCAATGCCAAAATCTGGCTTGATTATGCGCCAACTATTCAACCAAGTGATGGACCCAGTAGATAACTGAGTTATGGAATAAGTTGCTTGATTCTGACTGCCAGCGCCGGCAGCAGTTCGGTTTCAAACCAGGGATTACATCTTAACCAAAGATTGTTACGGGGGCTGGGATGCGGCAGTGACACCAGGTCTGGCCAGGTGGTTTGCCAGTCACGCACCCGTTCCGTCAGCGTTCGTTTATCCGTTCGTTTATGAGCGCCAAAGTGATACTGCTGGGCATACTGGCCTAGCAAAAGCGTCAGTTGGATATTGGGCAGCTCAGCCATCAGCTTATCCCGCCAGGCGGGCGCGCACTCGGGCCGGGGCGGCAGATCCCCCGATTTGCCGGTACCCGGATAACAGAACCCCATCGGCAGTATCGCCACCAGGGCCGGGTCGTAAAACTGCTCGCGGCTCAGTCCCAGCCACTGCCGCAGGCGGTCGCCGCTGGCATCATCAAAAGGCAGGCCAGACTCATGCGCCTTGCGTCCCGGCGCCTGACCGACGATCAGGATCCGCGCTTCGGGCGAAGCCTGGATTATCGGCCTGGGCTCCAGTGGCAGCTGCGCTTCACAGAGTCGACAGGCTCGCACCTGGCACATCAGCTCTTCAAAGTTCACATCCACAAAAGCTCATATCAACAGAAGTTCATCCCCCGAGAACAGGAACACGAGCAACAGGTAGCTCATCACATCCATCAGGTGCCATTCGATTATCGAACCAAGCCTTTTAGCCGATCTCGAACGAGGTCACACCGTAGATTCTGCTCAGCGGGAGGTCCGGCTGAGTACCGGTGTACATGCGAGCCGTTTCAAACACCGGCGTCATCTGAGCTGAACGGGCCAGCGCTACCGCTGCAGCGTTATTGTCAGGCAGATCCAGATAGATCGGAGCCCCTTCGGGTACCGCCCGTTGCAGATCATCAAACAGCGTCGCCGCAAGCTCCGGGCTATCCGCGTAGAGTGGCCCGATCTTAAACCCTTCACGGCAGGGCCTGACCACGCCATAACCGGCCAGCGCACCGCCCTCGCGTATTGCCAATGCACTGCCACCGCGCTGTTCGATCCAGGCAGCCAGAAAGGCCGGACGCGCATCGGGAAAGAATGCTTTATCGTACTCAAGCAGTTCAGGCAGGTCCGCTGGCCCAAGCTTAGTGGCAGAGGACGGCGTCAGCTGCTCGGAGTGCCGGACATTTCCGGCATAACGCACATTATTCCAGGCCAGGCGGAATCCGGACCTGGCGTAGTTATCCTGCTGCGCAACGACTCCATCCAGCGCCACATTGCAGCCAGCCAGGTAAGCCATACCGGCGTTCCAGATCTGCATGCCGTAGCCTCGGCCGCGATACTCGGGCTTTACGATATAAAACCCGAGAAAGCCCAGATTATCGCTGTAGCGCACCACTGAGATGGTCGCCACCGGCTCGCCACCAACCAGCCCCAGCAGGAAGCCCTTAGGATCCGCCTGGTAATAGCAGCGGGCATCGTTAAGGCCAGGGTTCCACCCCTCGTTGGCCGCCCAATCCAGCATCAGGTTGAGCTCCTCGGGCTGCATCGGTCGGATCAGCAGTTCATTCTCAGTCATGGTTTGTGTCTCAGTGCGATTTACGCCCGAACAGCGGATACAGCAGGTATTCGACTACAAGAAAGACGATACCACCGGCCAGCACACCGAGCCCCGCGTTAATCAGTGAGGGAAGCACACCGTTTACTATATTGCCGATGGCAGGCAGGCCATCCGCACTTTGCTCGATATGATGCAGGAACTCATGGGACCCGGGCGTCCCGTGTACCAGGATGCCACCACCCACCAGGAACATGGCGATGGTGCCGATCACCGACAGCGATTTCATCAGCCGGGGCGCCAGTGAAAGCAATCCCCGTCCCAGCGCCGCACCGATGCCGGTTTTGGCGCTCTCGGCCAGATAAAGCCCGGCGTCATCCAGTTTTACGATACCGGCCACCAGAATATAGACGCCCGCCGTCAACACAAGCGCGATGGTTGAAACCACCGCCACCTGAGTACCAAAAGCCGCCGTTTGCACCGACCCCAGCGCGATAACAACGATTTCTGCGGAAAGAATAAAATCAGTACGGATCGCGCCCCTGATCTTTTTCTTTTCGAATTCGCGCAGATCGACGTTGGTATCGGCGATCGCTTTCAGCTCTTTGGCATGGGCCGCTTTGTCGGGCTTGATGCTGTGCAGCACCTTTTCAAAGCCTTCAAAGCAGAGATAGGCGCCGCCCACCATCAGCAGCGGCGTAATCAGCCAGGGCGCGATTACCGAGATCAGCAGCGCCACCGGCACAAGGATCAGCTTGTTGATGATCGAACCCTTGAACACCGCCCAGACCACCGGCAGCTCCCGGTCGGCCTTAACGCCGGAGACCTGCTCGGCATTCAGTGCCAGATCATCCCCCAGCAGACCGACGGTTTTTTTGGCCGCCACCTTGGACATCAGTGCCACATCATCCAGCAGAGTGGCGATATCATCGATCAGTGCGAGCAGACTGGTTCCAGCCAACGGGAGTCTCCTTTTCCATCATTCCTTAACGTTTGCTGCACTGTACCGTTTCACCACTCAGGTTGGTATAGCGGGCCTGAGCGCCGCTTTCCCAGAACTCGACATTGCGCCCCTGATAACGCGCGCCACTGGCGGCCACCTCCTGAAAGAGCAGGCTCTGGTTTTCACCATCGCCCAACATCAGCGCGGGCATCAGCGTGCGGTTATAGAAATAAGCGGTCAGCAAACGCCCATCGTCGCAGCTGTAAAGTGTCGGCGCCGGCACCTCGGTACTGCCGGTCTGGATCTCCAGTTCGGTAATACGGCGGGTATACTCATCGCGGGCACAGCTATCCATATCTTCCGCCTTCCAGCATTCGTCGCGCCCCTTGATCCAGCCGCGCTGGGTCGCCTTCAGGGTCGCTATCTCCTCTTCCGGAAAGGTTTCCAGCCCCTTGCGATACAGCTCATCGAGTCGTCGGTCGAGCATCGACAGCTCGGTATCGCTGCAGATCAGCTCCTGCACGCTGCCCTCGGCACGGCTGCAGTCAAAGCTTGGCTGGTTTGCATCGACAAACTTCAGAATGGAACCATCGGCCATCGTCGCCAGATAGAGGTCGCCCTCCCGCATCACGAAAGAGCGCACATAGGTCAGCTCCTTGAGAAAACGATCCGCCTCGGTATCCTCACCGCAAGCACGGCGGGTCATCGCTGCAGGCCCGAGAGTGATACCCGAGGGCGGCGTGTGCTGCCAGGCACCAAAACCGCGATTACAGTCCGCCTGAACCAGTACCTGGCCATCGGCGTTAAAACTCAGGGTATAACTGTGTCCGGCCCTTGGTTTGAAGAGGCTGTCATCCATGGACTGAATCTGTTCCAGCACCCAGGTTTTGCCGGTCACAGCCTCAATAGCCGCGCCCTGTTGGGCTGCAGACTCAACGCCGGTCGGCGCACCGGGTTCTGAGGTCTGGAGCTGGGTCTGGGTATTAGTTGCGGAGCAAGCGGCCAGCAACACGCTTATTGTCAGCACAGATAACGGCAGAATCCTTTTCATCATCACTCCCCGATCAAACAGCTGAATAGGTTGAAACCGGGCTGAATTATGGCTCATTTAGCTTCACCCCGCCGCCCTCTTCAGCTGGTACAGCCTTTGCTATCTCCCCTGACAAGCCAGCAAAACTCCACCAACCCGCCACAAATGCGCTCGTTTATTCACCACAGGGGGCGACTTTGTCGGTTTTACGACAGGGCAGATTACGATGAAAAAAATAGGGATCTTTTTCGGCACCGAGACCGGCACCACTCGCCTGATCGCCAAGAAAATCTACAAACTGCTCGGCAGCGACATCGCCGACAAGCCGATCAACGTCAACCGCATCACGCCGGAAGATATGCTCAAGTACGATGCGCTGATTCTCGGTACGCCAAGCTATGGCGAGGGCGATATTCCCGGCAAGGGCGTCTCCGGCTGCTTCGAGCCTAACTGGGGTGAGTTTCTGGCGCAGTTCGGCTCACCCGATCTTAGCGGTAAGCGCATCGCCATGTTTGGCTTGGGTGCCCAGGAGCGCTACTCCGAGCGCTTCGCCAGCTCGCTGATGGCGCTTTATCAGACCTTCGCCATGAAGGGCGCGACGATGGTTGGAGATTGGAGCACCGAGGGTTATACCTTTGAGTATTCGGCAGCCGCCATCGTCGACAGGTTCGTGGGCCTGGTGATCGATCAACGCACCCAGGGGATGCTGACCGACGCGCGACTCGAACAATGGGTTGAGCAGATCAAACCGCAGCTGCTGGAGTCGCTGAAGTCTGCTGCCTGATCTGCGCCAAACCTCAGCACAGACCAAGCAGAAGCCCCTTAACTAAAGGGCGGTAATAAAGCGCCTGGGATGAAGAGCGATCCGCCGTGGATCTACTCGACCTGTTACAGGTCCACCGCGGCCACGCAAAGGCGTCGGAACTGCTCTTCGTCGATGGGCCAGATGCACCATTCGGCATAGCCCCGCCAGCGCAGGTAATCTTCCACCTCTGTATTGTGAGCGGAAAGCACCATGATCACGGGCAACCCGCACCAGGACATATGGGTGCGCAGCTGTTTGAGGTAGTTCACCGGGTCCCGGGCCACATCCACATAGACGATCAAGCCGAACACCAATGCGTCCCGACGCAGAATCTCTGCCCCCTCTTCACCCGAATAGACGCGAATCAGCGGCCGGTCTATCAGCGAGCCGATCCGGCTGGAGACCTCATCATCGGCGCCAAACAGCATCAACCCCGGCTGTTTGCGCTGGAACACATTGTCACTGACAGAGCCCAGGGCATCACTGGTCACGGTAGGGTCGATCACTTTCCAGAAGCTGGCACCAAGTACCCGCGTCACCTCATCCACGGTAGTTAATCCAGAGGTGATTTCGTGCCAGGCCACGGTGGCCAGGCTGCGCTCAAGTTCCACGTCAGCAGAACGCAGATAGTTTTCGGTCCGCAGCAGACGTCGATCCTCATCACTAGGCGTGTAGACTTCGACCAGCGGTATGCGGCCTTTATAGCCGGTGTGATTGCAGGCGTTGCAACCCACTGCTCTGAACGTTGGCTTCTCCTGAACCGCGTTGGCGAACAGAGTTTCTATCGGTGTCAGATCATCCTCAACCCGCACCGCACAAACCGGACAGACCCGTCGCACCATTCTCTGCGCCACAACAGCCGTGAGGCTGTCTGCTATCTGTCCCTGAGTCACGCCCAGGTCTACGAGTCGCTGCACGGTCCCAAGGGCATCGATCGTGTGCAGGGTCGAGAAAACCAGATGGCCGGTCATCACGGCACGCATCACCATGCTGGCAGTGGGTTCATCACGCACCTCACCGACCAGAATGACGTCAGGGTCCTGCCGCAGCATTGACCGCAGTACGGTGTCGAAGCTGCGACCATGAGCCGTATCGACCTCAATCTGGCTGATACCTGGCAGGCTGTACTCGACCGGATCCTCCGCGGTCATTATGTTACGTTCCGGCGTGTTGATACCGGCAAGCAGGCTGTAAAGACTGGTGGTTTTACCCGCCCCGGTCGGGCCGGTAAACAGAATCAGGCCCTGGTTCTGGCGGCTTAAAAGTTCCAGCTGACGCTGCTCGCGCAACGGAAAGCCGAGACTGTCGGAGGAAAACTTGCGGTTTTTATCCAACAGGCGCAGCACCAACCGGCTATCGTCACGGCTGGGCAGTACAGAAACCCTGAGGTCGTAAAGCTGGTCGTCGACACTTGCGCTGAGGCGTCCATCCTGAGGTGTCGTATGGTTGGACGTATCCAGGCCCGACTGCGTCATCACATAACGCAGTACTGCGTCCTTTACCTTTTTAGGCAGGCTTGAGCCACGCACCATCAGACCGTCCACCCGATAGCGGATGAGTCCACCGCCAAGAAAATTCTGGATATGAACATCACTGGCGCGCATCTTGACGGCCTCGTTCAGTATCATCTTGGCAATCTGGCTGATCAGTTGATCAGTGTCCGCACTGACCTCCAGATCCTCATTGTCGATCCACAGATGGCGGGTTCCCAGACTATCAAAAGCGGAATAGTGCAGGTTGAGTACATTGGCTATCTGCTCCGGCGGCGCAAACGCAAGCTCCGTCTTACGGCCGATGCTGAAAGCGATCTCCTGCTTTATGGTCTGATCAAAAGGGTTGCTGACCGCCGCAACCACCTGGTGCTCACCGATCTCCGCCAGCACCGCATGCAGCCGCCGCGCCGTCGATTCCGGTAACGGTATATCCTTGGTGGAGATCACCTGCTCGTTCAGATCCACCACCGGCACACCGCTGCTTTCCAGCAATTCGACCAGTTCGCTGCCCGGACGCGCCAGGGTTCGGCAGATGACGCTCCAAGCCTGTACCTGATCATCCGGCAGCTCCAGTGACTTGAGAGCCTCCGCTTTTTCCGGAACCGCCTTACCCAGGGTTACCAACATCCAGTCCAGTGCAGACATCTTTACTCTCTCGTCAGGAATACTTCACGGGCGACCATCGACCTGCTGCGATCGAGGTAATAAAGGAGATACCGACCATAGGATTCTTCCACCACACCGATGGTCGCAACCAGCACCGGGGAGCTAAAGGGAGCAGTCATCGGAAGCCCCTCTATAAATCTCCGTTCCAATTCCTGCTGGGCCTCGTCATAAAGCGAGTCGATCTCCATGGCAGTCACAGGACCACCATGAATCCCCAGGGTTTTCATCCAATATCCCGCTTCATAGAAAACCAAGGCCACCACCACGCCCCAGAGCAACAGGGTGCTCAGTTTCTTGCCGGTGCTCGCACCTGTTGGCTTGATCGGCTTGGCACCGGGGCGAGCCGCCTCAGAGAGCGCGGCCTTGGAAATGTACTCATTTATATCTGCCATCCAACTGACCTCTGGCGATACCTGAAAACTAGGGTTGATGGGTGATCAGCGCGGATACCAAACACCGTTAATAATTTCGTCGGGATGTGGACACATGGAGTAGTGACCCGAGTTGTAATAGTGCAGGTTGCCCTTATTGGTGTAGCAGGCCGCCGGTATCTGAGCAGGCGGTCTTGGCGTAGTGACAACAGACGTCGACTGCCCCGCAGGATTAGGGTTCTGCGAGTTACTGTTACTTCCCTGCTGCTGTTGCTGCTGAATGACGGCAGCAGTCTGCGTTTGAGAGCCAGCATTACCTGCGGACGCAGTTTGAGTTGAAGTAGGTAACGGCTGAGGCTGAGGCTGGGGAGTCGCCTGAGGAGTCGCCTGCGGCTGCAGCTGCGGCTTTTGCTGCGGCGCCAGCTGAGGTTGCGCCTGGGGCTTGAGCGTGGGTTGAGGGTTCGGTTGCGGATGGGCCGCGACCTGCTGAGGTCCGGTACTTGTCTGATGCACGTGCAGAAGCGCCGTTGGATCAATCAGATAAACCGCCAGATACGCGCCCGGCCGAAAGGTATAAACCAGGTTATCAGGTAACTTGTAATGCGCTTCATCGACAATATGAGTGCCACGCTCATCGATGGGATAAAAAACCGCCACCGGATAGCCATTGGCATCCGACTTCACCAATGACTGGAAATGCGGCACCAATAGATTGCCGGAATTCATTTTTAAAGGATCTGGCCACTTGTTGGATGGCGGTGGAGTCTGCAACTGATCGGGCCAGCCCGCAGTAGCGTTTTGCTCTGCACTCATCAGGCGTAGTGCATCGATATTGGTCAGCAGTTGAGATGCCTGTGCGGCGTAGATGTAATGCCGGTAGGCAGGGAGCGCGATAGCCGCCAGAATTCCGACTATGGCCAGGGAGATCATTACTTCAATCAGCGTAAAACCCGCCGATCCTATTCTTCTTTTCATCAGCACAGCGTCCAGAGGCAGATGTTATATATACGTCGAATGGGTCTGAAACAGATCTGGTTAAAACCTAATCACTAAACAGTATTGCAGCAAGTACTAAATCATTCATTTCGCATATATTTTGCTTAAGCCTGATCTGGCTCCAGAATTGAATGCCCCTTCACCGGCGCCCGGTAAAAGCCTTTTAAATCAACTTTCCGAAAAAGCATCCATTGGCCGTTTCATGCTGCAACATGCTGCCGCTATGTGCTTGCGCAGCCTCCCGGCTGACGGTACTCTGCCCCGCAATTGCAGGTGCCCCGCTGCCATTCCAGCGCGGTGGGGATAATCGGGAAGTCAGGTGAAACTCCTGCGCTGCCCCCGCAACGGTAACGAAAGCCAAGCGCCTCATCACCGCCACTGCAGCCTTTACGCTGTGGGAAGGCCTAACGCGCCGTCTATCCAAAGACACTTTCCAAGCCCGGAGACCGGCCTGCCAGATGACCGCCCATAGCGGTTATCTCCATGCGCATCAGGCGGGGTGTCCCTGAAACAGCATCAGTATCCGCGCCCCGGAAGACCCTTGCGTCTACCGCAGCGGAGAACCTGTATCTGTTCCAAGTTCCGACGGTTAATTCCAGTACTTGCCGGTGCGTGTAGATCTTATTCAGGAGTCTGCATGCGCAATCGTTCATCTCTCTCAGCTGTTCCAGCCCTCACTATCTGGCTGACAGCGCTGTTCTGCCTGCTCGCCAGTGCGATGTTCGGCCAGGTTCAGGCCGCCACGCACAGCGCCGTGGCGATCGTCTCAGACCGCTCAGCCCCGGTGATGGCGGCCGGCGCCTACCGCTTTCTGGAGGATCATCCGGATGCGAGTATCCAGATCCGCAGCGTCGCCCAGGTAAACGAGATGGACGATGCCGCGCTGGAAGCGCTGATCTCACCGGCGGCAACGCTGATCTATGCCGGCGTTTTCGGCGCGCCGGTTGAGCGCCTGCTGGCTCTGCCTGTCCAAAGCGACCAGCAGCGGCTGGTGTTTCACAGCGACCGACGTCTCTATGACCTGCACAACGATGCCGAAGGTGGCCGCTTCACCGGGCTAGATGCAGAGACCAAAGAGAAGCTGTTCAGCCGCCCGCCGACGGATCAGCCCTTCCCTGCCTGGCTGGCGCAGCAGAAACAGGCACTGCCGCACTTTAACCACTGGCTCGACGCGCGCAGCTACTGGCAGAACCGCAACGCCGGCAATATCCACGCTCTCTGGCAACTGCTGCTGGACCCGACCGCTGAACCAGCCGCCGCCCAGGTGAATGCGCCAGTACGTGCCTATCTCGATACCAGGCCGGTCAAACTGAATGAGCTGGCGGCGGCGATGGAAGATCGCGACACCCTGTTCGTGCTCGACCACCAGAGCGGCGATCTGCCCGGCAACTGGAGCCTGCACCGCAAACTGTGCAGCCAGAGCGAGCTGCAGTGTGTGACGCTGCTGGCAGCCTGGGGCGCCGGCAGCGAAGAGGCCATCGAGCAGATCCAGGCGCTTGCGCCCAAACAATCTGCCTGGACGATCCTGTCGGTGCAGGACTTCGTTATCGGTGGCGGCGAAGGTCGCGAAGCGGTCAGCGCCAGGCTCAATGAACTCAACGTGCCTGTGTTCAAGGGTATCCGAGTCGATGAATACAACGCCGACAGCTACGCGTTTTCCGCCAACGGCCTGCCCGCCGACTCCGTATATTATCGCGTCGCGATGCCGGAGCTGCAGGGAATCGGCCAGCCAGAAGTATTGGCACTCTCCACCCCAGCCAAAGTTGACGAGGTGACCGGCGCGCGCCTGATTCTTTCACAGCCCATCGACAAGGCGGTTGAACGTATTATTGGCCGCATCCAGCGCTGGCTGGCGCTGCAGCGCAAAGAGAATGCCGATAAGCGTGTCGCTATCGTCTATTACAACCATCCGCCGGGACGCCACAATATCGGCGCCGACAACCTCAATGTGCCCGAATCTCTGTGGCAGATTCTCAACGCCCTGAAAGATCAGGGCTACGATACGGGTAACCTGCCGCAGTCGTCCGAAGCGCTGCTGGACCTACTGCAGGAGCGCGGCGTCAACCTGCCCGAGGACCGTCAGGCGCTGGAGCAGATGGCGCCGCTGGTCAAAGGCGTAAGCAGCGAGGATTACCGCCAGTGGTTTTCCACCCTGCCAGAGACGGTACAACAGGAGATGGTGCGCGGCCCCCTGGGTTACCTGCACACCCGGCTGAAGCCGCTGCTATCGAGCAACCGCGCCCAGCCTATCGACCCCGGTGTACACCAGGAGATGGCCACACTGATCCAGCGCAGCCTGGGCGATCTGCGCCACGCCCTCGACGGCGTGCGTGACCAGCGCCGCAGCCGCGCCCTGGATCTGCTCGATCAGCTCAAAGACAGCTACACGGTTCTGCTTGGCGACGATCTTGCCGACGAGCAGCGCATTAACCAATGGCAAAACGCCGGCGAACTGGTCTCGGCGCTGGTTCATATGGGCATCGAGGGGATGCGCGGCTGGGGCGAGGCACCGGGGCGCAGCATGATCTGGCAGGACCGCATGCTGCTGCCGGGTCTGCAGTTCGGCAACATCTTTGTCGGCCCGCAGCCGCCGCGCGGCTGGGAGCTCAACGAAGAGCTGCTGCACGCCAATATGACCTTCCCACCGCCGCACCAGTACCTGGGCTTTTACCACTATCTGCGCGACGACTTTAAGGCCGATGCGCTGATCCACCTGGGCCGCCACTCCACCTACGAATTTCTGCCCAGGCGCAGTGTCGGCCTCGGCGAGGATGATTACCCATCCCTGGTGCTCGGCGACCTGCCCAGCATCTACCCCTATATCGTCGACGGCGTTGGCGAGGGTATTCAGGCCAAGCGTCGCGGCAAGGCGGTGATCATCGATCACCTGACGCCACCACTGGCGGTGACCGAGTTGTACGACGACCTGCTCAGCGTACGTCAGCTGATCGAAAGTGCCGAAGCCGCCAGCGATCCGGTTACCCGCCGCCGTGCGGTAGAGGACCTGCGCGAGCGGATCGATAGCCTCGGGCTGCGTGAAGAACTGATCGCCAGCATGGATGAAGAACTCAAGGTACGCGGTATCGGCTTCGATCAGGTCGACGACGAGTTCCTGCTGCATGAGGTCGGCCACTATCTGACCAAGCTGCAGGAGGCGTTCATGCCGCTGGGGCTGCACACCTTCGGTCGCCAGTGGGAGCCAGACGCCATCGACACCATGCTCTCCTCCATGGCGGACAGCGACAACATCAAACCCCAGTGGCGCGATAACCTGACCCGGTCGCCACAGCTGGAAATGGATGCGCTGATCAACGCCCTCAACGGTGGTTTTGTAGCGCCGGGCAAGGGTAACGATCCGATCAAGACCCCAGAAGCACTGCCCACCGGGCGTAACTTTCACGCTCTGGACGGCAGTCTGCTGCCGACGCCGCTGGGCTTCAAGCTCGGTGCCGAGCTTGCTGCCGATGCGCGCAGCAAGCCGATGACCGAGGCGGAACGGCTCAAGAAGGAAGCAGTCATCCTCTGGGCCTCCGACGCGGTGCGTGATGAAGGCGCGATGATCGGCTTCGGTTTCGATATGCTCGGCGTCACCCCGGTCTGGAACAGCCGCGGCATCATCAAGGGGCTGACACTGATCCCGCTGGATCAAAGCCGCCCGCGCCGTCACGATGTGCTGTTTACCACCTCGGGGCTTTTCCGCGATCTTTACGGGCGCCAGCTTAAGTGGCTCGATGAGGCAGTCCTGCTGAGTCTCGCGGCCAGCGAAGAGACCATTCGTCGCGACTACCCGGCACTGGACATCGCACTGACCGGCGCCCTGGCCCCTCTGGCTGAATACACAGCCGGCAATGAAACCCTGGAACAAAACCTGATCGCCGCCAACTGGGTTGAAGAAGCACGGCTGCTGCTGAGAAACCCAACGGCCAGCGCCTCCGAACTGGGCCGCCAGGCATCGCTGCGGGTATTCGGATCGGCACCCGGCGCATACGGCGCGGGTGTGAACCGTCTGGTGGAGCGCTCCGGCAGCTGGCAGCAGCGTCAGGAACTGGGCCAGGCCTATATCGCCCGCCTCGGCCACGCCTATGGCATGAGCCTGGACGGACTCAGCGCCCAGGATCACTTCAGCAACCAGCTCAGCCAGGTAGGCCGCAGCTATCTCGGTCGCGCCAGTCACCTGTACGGTCTGATCGATAACAACGATGCCTTCGACTACCTCGGTGGCCTGAACCTTGCGGTGGAAACCGTCACCGGCGCCCCGCCCACCAGCTACGTGATTCAACATGCCGACGCGGATAACGCCCGTCTCGACCCACTGGCCCAGGCGCTGGGTAGCGAGCTGCGCGGTCGCTTCCTCAACCCTCAGTGGATCAAACCGCTGATGGACGAGGGTTACTCAGGCGCCCGTACCATGGGGAGCGAATTTATCGAGTACCTCTGGGGCTGGCAGGTAACCAGCCCGGAGATCATCCAGTCCCGTGTCTGGGATGAGGTGAAGGCTGTCTACCTTGATGACCGGTTTGAACTGGGCCTTGACGAGTTTCTGCGCGAGGGGCACAACCAGCAGGTGCTGACCAATATCCAGGCAGTGATGCTGGTGGCGGCAGAAAAAGGGTTCTGGCAGACCGATGAGGAAACTCTGAACCAGCTCTCCCGCGACTTTGCCCGCTCGATTATCGAGCAGGGTATTCCCGGCAGTGGCCACACCCACCCCGACCACCCGGTGTACCAGTTCGTCATGCCAAGGCTGGATACCAACAGCGCTCAAGCACTACAGCAGTTGCTGTCCAACAACCGCATGCCCGACGTGGATTCTGAGTCACCCCTGGATAACCAGCCAAGCCATATTCAGGAGATCAGCCTTCAGGATCAGCAGGCTTCCGAGCCGGACAGCGCTGACGCCGAGGCTGCGGCTGCGGCTGCGGATAGCAACGACACCACCCAGGCTCAGGCCCAGCCCAGCAACACCCTTGAGCTATCGGTGCTGATCGCCCTGGCGCTGTTGATCATGTTTGCCGGCCTGCTTCGTGGCCGCATGGGAGGAAAACGCTGATGCTTTCATCTTTCTCACTCAACCTGATGCACCAGATCACCAGCCTGCTGCTGGAGCCGGTGGTCTGGGGCCTGGTTTTCCTGCTGCTGCTGAGCATCTGGGAGATCGGCCTCGCCTTTGGCGAGCGCTGGGGCGGTTTGCAACGCCTGCTGCACGGTGGCGATATGAGCACGGCCCTGGCGCAGGGCCGCCGCCGGATCGAACGGGCGGACTTCATCACCCGCCTGTCGCCGATGCTGGGCCTGATGGGAACGCTGATCCCGCTCGGCCCCGGCCTTGCGGCTCTCGGTGATGGCGAACTGTCGGTGCTGACCACGGCGATGACAGTGGCCTTCGATACCACGGTGATGGGCCTGCTCGGCGGCATTATCGGCTTTGTGCTCGGCCGCCTGCGTCGGCGCTGGTACGACCGGCTGATGGAACAGCTGGAGGCTATCGAACAGCAAGCCGGTTCAGCCGATCTCAGGGAGGCCGCCTGATGAGTTCACGCTGGCGCAGTAACCGCTTCGACCAGGAGATGGACGAACCCCTGGGCCCACTGGCCAACCTGATCGACCTGATGCTGGTGTTCGCCTGCGGCCTGATCGCCGCGCTGGTGGCGCAAAGCCCTTCGCTGGCGGAGCACTTCAACAACAAGCGCCAGGTCAGCGAAGGCCGTGAACTGCCGCAGATGCCCAAGGGGATGAATGGCGAAGCAGGCGCAGGCTATGAATCGGTGGGCCAGGTTTACCGTGACCCGGAAACCGGCAAGCTGATTCTGATCGGCGATTAACGCAGCTAGTTAGAAACCTCGCCAGAAAACTCAAAACTGTCTGCTGCCCGCTATTATTCAGGGAATTAAAACCGTCGTTAGCGTCACCGCGGAGCCCTGAGATGAGACTGGCGTTATCCTGCATCACGTTGAAACAGGCAAACTGCCTGCTACTTGCCATTGTCCTGTTGACCGGCTGTACAAGCCTTAATCTGACACCTTCACGCCCCAACCCCGGGGCGCAGCTCAGTGCCGGCAATGAGAGCTCCGCCACCTCTGATATGGATATGCTGACGCTGCAGTCGCTGGTGATGTCCATGGCCGATGAGTATGTCTCTTCGGTATCCGAAGTCGCTTTTCTGCATCTGCGCCCCAAGGCACAGACCAGCCAGGAACGGGTACTGATCCAGTCATTCATGCGCAACAGTTTCGGCGCCGCCACCGAGATCGCGGCTGGCCGTAACCCCGATGTGGCGCTGCTCGACCTGCTGGTGCTCGTCAGGTTGCAGCGCCAGACGTTCAAGAACTACTGGATCCCCAATATCTGGGGCGAAGAGCGCGGCCACGACGCTCTGGCCCAGCTCACCGCGACGGAACTCGCTCTCTGGCAGCGCTCATCCAGACTGCTCACCCCGGAGCAGCAAGCCACGTTGAGAGAGCTCATCGATGCCTGGGTCGCACAAAACCCCGACCGCCTGGTGGTCGAGTTGATCCGTTTCGATGAATTTGCCGATGCCCGCTGGATGCCGCAGCAGCGCAACCGCGAGGCTGCGCGGGGCCTGCTGCAAGAGCTGGATGCCGCTGTAAGCACCATTGATGAAGCGCTTCTGTTTGCCGAGCGCGCGATGTGGTACTCGGGCCGACTAACCTATATCGCCGGCGAACAGGCCGAGCTGTCCGCCTACCGTATCCTGGCGACGCCAGAGGTTCAGGAAGTACTGCTTCAACTGGCCAACTTCGAGCAGATTCTCACTGAGTTCCAGGCCACGCTGGGCGCTTACCCTCAACACCTTGCCGATGCCGAACAGCGCATCTTCACCAACCTGAGCGCCGAGCGGCAACGGGCCATCGACTATCTGTTCGAACGCTTTTCGCAGGAGCGCGCGCAGATTTTCAGCGCCGTATCCAGCAGTGGCGAACAGATGGCGGAGATACTGCCCGCTTCGCTTGACCTTATCAATGCGACAGCCAACCTGGCTTCGATGACTAACGAGGCGCTGATTAATCTGGACGGATTGATGGCACGGATCGATACGCAATTTCCCTCTACACCGGATGCCGATACAGACTTTTCTGCCGATGCGCTGGAACTGGTGACCGCGTCGAGCCGACTGGCCAGCCAGTTACAACTCTTGCTACCCAGGCTACAGCAGGACCTGGATACAGCGGAGCGTTTCTCCACCAATCTCGCCGACTACCTTTTCTGGCGGCTGGTCGCCCTGATCGCTTTCATTTTCTGCGGTATCGCCGCGCTGCGGCTGATCCCTGGACGCAAAGCCTGAATCGCCAACGTATGCGCGAATAGCCACTTAAAGTGCACGCAGAACCCTCCGCTCAGGCGGACAAGCGAATGATCGATCTACTGCGGACAGAAGAATTAAATGTTATTTTATAACATATCAATTAATTCAACCGCCCAAGAGATTCAGGATGAACAGCCTCAGCATCACACCAAATCATCTTCCCGATATCGCATCCTCCGCTAAAGCCGGTATCAGCAGCCGGCTGGACTGGGTCGGCATGTCCGGTATGGCTCTGCCTTTCCAGATTATGGAAGCCGAACGCGGCTCACTGCCGCTGCAGGGCAAGGCGGATATTCATGTCGATATCGCCCGCCCGGAGGTGAAGGGGATCCATATGTCGCGGCTTTACCTGCTGCTGGAGCAGCTGGCGGAATCCACCCCGCTGTCCCCCGCGGTATTGAGCAGCTTTCTCTGGCAGCAACTGGAGACCCACAGGGATATCAGCCATGCCGCAGGCCTTTCCGTACAGTTTCCCTACCTGTCGCGGCGCCCGGCACTGAAAAGCGATAACAATGGCTGGAAGGAGTACCCGGCCGCCATTCATGCCAGGCTACAGGACGATCTGCTGATCGAACTGGAACTGGCTATCCCTTACTCCAGCACCTGTCCCTGCTCTGCTTCCCTCTCCCGGCAGCTGCTCGTTGAGGCACTGGACTCGGACTTTGCCGACCGGGCGCGACTGACACTGGAGGAGATGCGCCACTGGTTGCTGGAGAATGGCTCCCTGGCGACGCCCCACAGCCAGCGCTCCTGGGCGAAGCTTAAGCTGGCACTTAAAGAAGACGCCGGAGCCTTTGAAATCGAGTCGCTGATTGCCGCAGTGGAGAGTGCGCTGGGCACACCGGTTCAAACGGCGGTCAAACGGGAAGACGAGCAGGCGTTCGCACGTTTGAACGGCAGCAATCTGATGTTCTGCGAGGATGCAGCACGCCGCATCAGCAAGGCGCTTTCCCAACGAGACGATGTGAAGGATTTCTGGATCCGGGTGGAGCATCAGGAGAGCCTGCACGCCCACGATGCCGTTGCGGTGGTTACCGCCGGTGTGCCCGGCGGCTACCAACCGTTTTTAAGACAGGGCTGAAGCTGAGAGGACTCGCAGCTCAGTATCCCTTGGCGGAAGAGGTGCTGCGACGCGGGTCGGCGCCGCCATAAAAGGTGCCATCCTCACCAACCATGATCGACTGAATCGCCCCCATTGCCGCTTTCTGCACGACCGTATGGCCCATGCCCTCGAGCAGCTTGATGGTATCGGGGCTGATCCCCTGCTCAATACGGATCTCGTCCGGCACCCACTGGTGATGGATACGCGGTGCGTTCACCGCTGCCTGAATATTCAGGTTATGGTCAATCACGTTCATCAGCACCTGCAGGGTGGTGGTGATAATGCGAGAACCGCCGGGACTGCCAGTGACGATAAAGTTTTTACCCTCCTTCTTCACGATGGTGGGCGACATGGAGCTGAGCATCCGCTTGTTTGGCTCAATCTTGTTGGCCTCACCGCCGATCAACCCATAGGCGTTGGGCACACCGGGCTTGGCGCTGAAGTCGTCCATCTCATTGTTGAGCAGGAAACCGGCACCATCCACCACAATGTGGGAACCGTAGCTGAAGTTGATGGTGTAGGTGTTCGACACCGCATTACCGTACTTGTCGACGATGGAGAAATGGGTCGTCTCGTTGCTTTCATAGGGCGCCGGATTGCCGGGTTTGATCTCTACGCTGGGCGTGGCTTGCTCCGGGTCGATCTGCTGCCGCAGGCTGGCGGCATAATCCGTGGAGGTCAGCCCCTTCAACGGCACATCGACAAAGTCGGTATCCCCCAGGTACTCGGAACGATCCGCATAGGCGCGCTTCATCGCTTCGGCCATCAGATGGATGGTTTTCGCCGAGTTCAAGCCGCTGTCGCCGATCGGGAATCCTTCAAGGATATTCAGGATCTGCACGATATGGGTACCGCCGGAGCTGGGCGGGCTCATGGAGTAGATATCGTAGCCGCGGTAGTTGCCATGCACCGGTTTGCGGATCACCGGCTGGTAGTTTTTCAGATCCTCGTGGGTGATCAGGCCACCGCCGCGCTGCATCTCGGCCACGATCAGGTCGGCAGTTTCGCCTTCGTAAAAGCCTTTTACTCCCTGCTCGGCGATGCGCTTGAGCGTCGCCGCCAGATCTTTCTGCACGAAGCGTTCGCCCGCTTGATAGAGGCTGCCATCCTGCTTGAAGAATACCTTGCGGCTGGACTCAAACTGCTTCAGCCGATCCGCCTGAGATTCTATCCCCTGGGCAAAACGGGGTGGAATCACAAACCCCTCGTCCGCCAGTTTGATGGCAGGCGCCAGCGCTTCTTTCAGGCTGATGGTGCCGTACTTATCCAGCGCCAGCGCCAGACCAGCCACGGTTCCCGGCACACCGGCTGCCTTATGAGTAAAGCGGCTGCGATCGGTAACCACCTCGCCATTTTCATCCAGGTACATATCGCGACTGGCCGCGGCCGGCGCGGTCTCACGATAATCGATAGCGTTGACCTCACCGCTTTCCTCCGAGGAGACCAGCATAAAGCCGCCGCCCCCGATATTGCCGGAGCGGGGCTGGGTAACCGCCAGCGCAAACGCCGCGGTTACGGCGGCATCTATGGCGTTACCGCCCTCTTCCAGGACGCGAAGTGCCTCATCGGTGGCAAGGTAGTGACTGGTCACCACCATGCCGTTGCGCGCCTCCACCGGTACGCTGCGATCCCCTTCAAGGATCGCTTCGGCTCCCACATTGGCTACGCCGCCAAGGGTCATGCTGGTGCAGAGCATCACTGCACCCAGCATTTTCGCGCCAGACCTATCCATCATCGACATCGCCATCTTCCTTATTTGCCAAGCCTTGCAGAAATTACCCTCAGCGTAGACCGTAAACCGCAACTACCGCCATGTTGCAATCTTTCAGCAAAACATCAGTGTTACCTTTAACAGACATGCAACATACTTTTTTCAGATCTGTGGCAATTAACGCTCAACAAACCCTTACCGCTGGCCGATAACCAGGCTGTGCGAGATTTTTCCTGCATCAGAGCAACCTTTTGATAATGCCGTAAATATTCGCACGCAGCGATACGCAGTCCCACAGACACCACACCCAAGGATAACCCGATGCTAGGGAAGCTTAGCCTTAAAGCCCAGTTCACCACCGCTGTTCTCGTACCCTGTCTGACCCTGATTCTTATCGGCTGGGGAGGCATTCGCAGCCTGCAGGCGCTTCAGCAGGACACTCTGCTACTGTCACAGAACACCAGTAATCCGATGCGCGCCCTGGCAGAAGTGGCGTCGCGGATCCCGCGTATGCGCGTAGGCATCGATATGATGCTGCTGCAGGGCATCGATGACCTCAAAGATGAAAGGGGTCTGGTTACACGAGTCAGAGAAACCAGGGATGAGGATATCCCGGCGATGGTGCAGTCGCTGACTGACGCTCGTGACGCCCAGGTAAACCCCGCCGACCGGGCTGAACTGCAAAAGCTGTTGGGGCAGTTCAACAGCGTGCAGGCCAATACGCTGAAACCGATGCTCGACGCGCTGGAGCAGGGTCGCATGTCGGAAGCACATCGTCTTTATCAGCAAGATTATGCGAGAAGCTATGGCGATATGCGCAAACAGGTGAACGACCTGCTCGACAAGCAGCTCGCCAACGCCCACGACATCTACAACCACAGCGAACAAAACTACCTCAGCAGCCGCAACACCCTGATCCTGCTGATCAGCGTAGCGTTGCTGATCTCTGTCGTCCTGGCCTCCATTATTCTTATCCGTCTTAACAACCGGGTTAAAACGTTGAAGTCCCACATCAATCAGGCCGTGACCAACCTGGATCTGTCACAGCGGGTTGGACTGACCGGTCGAGACGAGCTGGCGGATATCGGCAGCGACTTCGACACCTTCACCCAGCGCATGAACGACACCCTGAGCTCGGTGGCTGATAACTCCCAGTTGCTGGCCAGCACCGCCGCCGACGTGGCAACCCGGGCACAACAAACCTTTGACAACTGCATGCGCGAGAACGACCGCTCGACCCAGATTGCTGCGGCGATCACCGAGCTCGGCAGCGCCGTGGAAAGCATTGCCGGTAATGCCTCGGACGCAGCGAATGCGGCTCAGGAAGCCAACACCGAGGCTAACAGCAGCAGCGATATCATCAACCGCGCCCGTGACAACGTCAGGGCACTCTCAACCGAACTCGCCGGCGTCAGCACCCAGATCGGCTCTCTTGCCAGTGAGGCGGAAGCGATCGGCAGCATCCTGGAAACCATCCGCGCCATCTCCGAACAGACCAACCTGCTGGCACTAAACGCCGCAATCGAGGCTGCGCGGGCTGGAGATCACGGCCGCGGCTTTGCCGTCGTTGCCGACGAGGTTCGCAACCTGGCAAGCCGCTCCGCCGAATCGGCCGATGAGATCCAGACCATGATCGCCAAACTGCACCAGCAAACCAGTCTCTCGGTGCGGGCGACCAATGAGAGCCGTGACCAGAGCAATACGGTGGCGGAGCAGTCGACCGAGACCACCGCTGCGCTGGATCGCATTGTGCGCCATATCAGCAGTATCAGCGAAATGAACATTCAGGTGGCCACCGCCACGGAAGAGCAGTCGATGGTCGTGAACGACATGAACCAGAGTGTCGAGGAGATCAGCATGCTCACCGCCGAGACCACCCAGATCGCCGACCAGCTGTCCGAGTCCAGCCGCCAGCTGCAGGAGCTCTCCCACCAGCTCGACCGCCAGGTCAAACAGTTCCGCCTGTAACTGCAGAGGCGCTTTCTGTTCTCAGAGGACTTTCTGTTCTTAGAGAGCTGGCTGTTCACTGGGGACTGTCCGTTCACTGTGAACCAGCCAGCCGGCAAAAAGGCCGCGCTCCGCCAATGGGTGGAGCGCGGCCTTTTTAGTCATCAGCTAGCGTCGATGTTTACCAATGCCGAAACGGACCGGGCGTTCCAGGTTCAGCTCACCAGTCCGTTTCGCTCATGCCACTGGGCCAGGCTTTCCTCCGGATACTCTTCAAAGCAGAGGTCGTCTTCATCGGCATTAACCGGCACCCAGCTGGCTTTGCTGCCCAGCATCAGATGAGTGCGCTGTGGCGGCACCGGCAGCTCGGTATCGATGGCGGAGGCAAAGGGATGGATAAGCTCCGGCCAGCGGCTGTCATAGACCCAGAGCGCGCTACCGCAGGTGGCACAGAAGTGACGCTCGGCGTTACTTTTCTCATCGTTGATGCGGGCGTGATAGATGCTCAGGTTTTCCGAGCCCTCGACCTCCAGGGAATCGGCCAAGGCCCCCAGATTGATGGCAAAACCGCCGCCGCCCGCCGTCTTGCGACAGATAGAGCAGTAACAGAGGTTGTACGGATAGGGATGAGGGGATTCAACGCTGAAGTGCACTGCGCCGCAGTGGCAGGAACCTTTGAGTAGCATGGCGTCTCTCTCTTATGTTCGACACCCTAACTCTAGACTCGAAAACCGGCTCCTGCCTCCCGATCAGCCGTCACCGGGAATTTACGCGCTTAAAACTTGATGCTGGAAGCGTCTCGCGGCTGCAACGGGTTGGTATCGAGAACCTCTTCTTGCGGCTTCGAAATATCAGGAATTGCCCGCTTCTGCGGCTGGGGCTTGCTAGCCTCAACGCGTTTTTCCTGGCGCAGTGATGCGAGCTGCTTGCGGATTCGCAGCCCCTCCTCTTCGCCGGCGTTCCAGCCCTGGCGGTAGGATTTATCTTCGGTGTAGCGGTCCAGATCCTTGATCAGCGCCGGGGAGAGCTCATCCGCAGCCTGCAGACCGCTGTGGCGGCCATCGTGAAAACCGGTTTCGTAAGCAGCTTCCTCAGCCAGATCTGTCGATTTGATCAAACCATCGCTAACACAGGCGGACAGCACCAGGGGCAGAAAAATAACCGGCAGCGCACGGACAAAACGGCGGACAGACAAAGACATACGGACGGGTACCTCAGCGGCACGAATACAGGTGCACAAATAATACAAAGAGAACAACGGAAAAAACGCGGCGCTAATTCTGCCACGCCCGCCCGTTTTTTTACAGCCGCCCGTATTCCGAGACGTAATTACACGATCAGCGCGACGTTCAGCCGGAAACAGCCGCCACAGAGACGATATAGACACAGGTAAACAGCCCACCGCAGTATGCCAGGCTGCGAAGAGTCGCCAGATCCAGCAGATAAAACAGGGCATGCAGCGTTCGGAACAGCAAATAGATCAGGGCCGGCAATGTCAGGGCCTGCAGCGGCACACCGGCGGCAAAAGCGATAAACACCGTGCTGACAAACACGATGGCCGCCTCCCAGGCGTTCTGCTGCGCTGACATCGCCCTCGCGCCCAATCCCTCCAGCTGGCTCTGTTGCGCACGTGGATGGTTGTTGTCGATGTGACCGAACTGCTTGAGACGGCAGCGCACCGCGATACCGGCAAGAAAAACCGGGGCAACCGCCAGAATAAACAAAATATAGAGAACAGGGACCATGGCGCACTCCTTTGACTGAAGACCGGGGATCACTTTCCTTTATGTACGAGCCCCAAACCAGGTCGGTTCTGCCGCCTGGGTAACGATTTATCTCTGCTCCTGTTTATCGCTACTCCCGTTTATCGCTACTCTTTATCGTTAGTCTGGCTTCAACCAGCCCTGCTCCACGGCATGATCGATCTGCGCCAGCATCCAGCCGTGAATCTGTGGAAACTCTGCGGCGATAAAAGCGTGCGCCGCTTGCACCTGGGAACGGCAGACGCCCAGATCCAGCCAGGTACGCCCCTCGTTTTTCACGTTGAGCAGAAACGGCAACAGGCGATCAGCTACCTTGAGCAGCCGGGTTTCCAGGCTGGAGCCTGTCTCCTGCTCCTCCCAGAGTTCGCTCAGTTCCTCGATACCGTTGCCATCGTGTGCCGCCAGCCGGGCCACACAGCGCCGCTCCTCCTGGTGAGCATCGCTGCGCTCCTTGGCATAGAGAAAGGTGTCGCCGGCGTCGATCTCTCCCAGATCATGCACCAGCGCCAGCTTGATCAGTTTCTCTTCCGATACCGGCAGGTCAAAACGCCGCGCCAACGTCCAGCACGCCATCGCCAGATGCCAGGAGTGTTCTGCGGAATTCTCCAGCCGGGTACCGTCGCCGATATAAGAGCGTCGCTCGACGCTCTTCAGCGCATCGATCTGCATAAAAAAGTCGGTTAAATCGGCTAGCTGTTCTATTGCGTCGCTCATTGCAATTTCGGTCCTGGCTGTTGCTCATTTGATCTGGCTAAGCCTAAATTCTGGAGCAAAGTCTACCCAAGCACCAGTTGCTCATTTGCGGGTTCCAACAAAGAACGGATCGCACCTGAGGGTGGTCTATCGGCTATTCTTTGCGTACAACTGGCAACATACCCTTCCCGCCCTCCATGGAACCGGACCTGCCGATGCGCGAATCCGATCGATCACCCTCACTGACCGAACTGCTCGAGCGCTGCGCCGGCAACGACCGCCGCGCCTTCGCAGAGCTCTACGCCGCAACCTCGGCGAAACTTTATGGTACGGTTTTGCGTATCTTGAAAAATGAGCGCTGGAGCGAAGAGGTACTGCAGGAGGCCTACATCAAAGTCTGGCAGAAAGCGGACAGCTTTGACGCGGGCAAAGCCTCACCGATCACCTGGCTGGTAACGCTGGCACGCAACACTGCCATCGACCAGCTCAGGCGAGAACCAACCGCCGCCAACGATGGTGACGAGGTAATCGATCTGCTACCCGGTCACTTTCCAGACGGCGAACAGAAACTGGCGCAAAGCCGAGAGCAGGAACAACTGCTGCACTGCCTCAAGCAGCTTGAAGATGGCCGCGCCGACCTGGTGCGCCTGGCTTATCTCGATGGCCTCTCGCGTATCGAGCTGGCGGAACGGTTCGAGCAACCGGTGAATACCATTAAAACCTGGCTGCACCGGGCGTTGAAACAGTTAAAAGGGTGTATGAGCTGATGAGCGATCACGACGATCTCGACATGCTGGCCGCAGAGTTCGTGCTCGGTACGCTGGAACCGGAAGCTCGCGAAGAGGTGAAGCGGCGGCGCGTGCAGGAGCCTGAGCTTGATCAGCTGATCCAGGCCTGGGAGAACCGCCTTGCACCGCTTGGCAATGAGATCGATGAAATCAAACCAGGGCCCAACCTGTTCTCCCGTATCGAACAGCGCCTGGATGAACTGGAGTCCGCCCAGGATAGGCCTGGCGAAACCGGCGCTGCGGGCGACCAGCTGACGGCCCTCAAACTACGCTTACGGCGCTGGCAGTGGAGCACCGCCCTCGCCTCGGCCGCATCGGTACTACTGTGCATCCTGCTGCTGAACAAACCCACCCCTGAGCTCGCGCCGCAATCCTTTGTCGCCGTTTTTCAGCATGACGACCAGCAACCCGCGTTTATGCTCAGCGTCGACCTGCAGAGCCGCAGCCTGAGTATCACCCCGGTGACCGCAGAGGCGATCCCCGGCAGGTCTTACCAGTTGTGGATCAAGGCCGACCCGCTCGGTCCAAAACCAAGATCGGTGGGCGTACTCAATGCCAACATGGAGATCGATGGCGCCAGCCTCACACAATACGACCCGGCTCTGCTGAAACAGGCGACCTTCGGTATCAGCCTGGAGCCTGAAGGCGGTTCCCCTACAGGTCAACCGACGGGGCCCGCCATTCACGGCTTCCTCTACCCCGCCAACCCTGCACAGCTATCGCTCTGACAAGCCCCACACAGAGGCCCGACGGAACTATCCACCGGGCCAGAGTTTTCGGATCAGCGCCTCTGAGTTGGCAGAACGGTTGCGTATTGCCGCTCGCGGCAACATCCAAAAGAGGGGAAAAAGGCGACCCCAGGGGCCGTTTCCCAAGGGGCCGATTGAGGTTTAGCTGGATTTTTCGATCAGCTCAACCATGTAACCATCGGGATCTTTGACGAAAGCGATCACGGTGGTGCCGTGTTTCATCGGGCCCGCTTCGCGCACGACGTTACCGCCACGATTGCGAATTTCATCACAGGCCGCTGCTGCATCTTCCACTTCCAGCGCTATATGGCCGTAACCTTCGCCCAGGTCGTAGCTATCGGTGTCCCAGTTGTAGGTCAGCTCCAACGCCGCCGCTTCTGACTCATCTTCGTAGCCGACGAAAGCGATGGTGAACTTGCCACCCGGAAAGTCGTGTTTACGCAAAAGACGCATGCCCAGCACTTCGGTGTAAAACGCGATGGAGCGGTCCAGATTGCCCACCCGCAGCATGGTATGCAGAATTCTCATGGCTGATATTTCCTTGAATAGTCTAGGGATTTAGCGCCACCCCGGTTGCTTTGACAGTAGGGTCGACAGTGACGGCGCATGATAACAGCGCCAGGGTTAAGAGGAAAAAACCGGGCAGAAGTGCCCGGTGCGTGGTAACTGCACTGGCTGGCTAGAGAGCCGCCATGGGATGAACACAGAGCGAGCCGTCAGAGGCGCGCAAAAGCTCGCAATGGACGCCGTAGGTCTGTGCGATCCGCTCGGTATTCAGGATCGCCTCGGTCGCCCCAAGCGCGACCTTATCGCCCGCCTCGAGCAAGAGTGTCTGATCGGCGTAGCGGTGCGCCAGGTTAAGATCATGCAACACCATCAGCGTGGTTATCTCATGCTCGCGCGTGTATTGGCGTACGGTGTCGAGCAGTTGAAACTGGTTAGCCATATCCAGTGCAGAGGTGGGTTCATCAAGCAGCAGCAGGCGGGGCCGGCGGATCAGTGCCAAAGCCAGCGCGACCATCTGCCGCTGCCCACCCGACATCTGTGTCGGCTGGCGCTCAGCCAGATGCTCAAGCCCCAACAGGCTCAACATCTGGGAAGCCCGCGCCAGTGACTGAGGATCCGCCCGAAAGCGCATGTTCTGGCTGTTCTGCGCCAGCAGCAACAGCTCAAACACACTCAGACGCACATCACTGGCACTGAACTCCTGCGCCACATAACCAATCAGCCGGCTGCGCTCACGCATCGACAGGTCACGAAGACGCATCCCGTCGATCAAGACTTCACCCTGGGCACGGATCAATCCGGCAATCGCTTTCACGACAGTCGACTTACCTGCGCCATTGCGCCCTAAAAGCGCCAGAGAGGCGCCACTGTCCAACGTCAGGTCCAGCGGTTTGACGATCTGGCGACGATCGATCTCGACGCTTAACTGCTTCAGCTCCAGCATCAGGCAACCCTCCCGCCACGGCCAAACACCAGCCAGATAAAGAACGGCACGCCGAGCAGCGAGGTCATGATGCCGATCGGCAGAATGACACCCGGGATCAGCATTTTGCTGGCGATGGAAGCGAGCGTCATCAGCAACGCTCCGGTCACCATGGTCATCACCAGCGTATAGCGCTGATCTTCACCCACCAGCAGGCGCGCCACGTGCGGTGCCACCAGACCGATAAAACCGACCACGCCGATAGTAGCGGTGATGGCACTGGCCAGCAGCGCCGCAAACACCAGCAGCAGCATGCGCAGACGCGCCACCGAGATCCCCAGCACCTGGGCCTGATCACCAAAGCCGCGCAGTGCCGATATCTGCCAGGAGAGCGCCATCAGCACCGGCGCAATCACCAGCACCAGCACCGCGTTGATCCCCACCTGGGTCCAGCTGGTTTTCTGCAGCGAGCCCATCATCCAGAACACCAGCGTCTGCAGCTGATCCACATCGGCCACATACTGCGCGAGCCCCAACAGAGCGGAGAAGATAAAGTGTACGGCGATGCCCAGCATGACGATCATCTCCACCGAGAGCCCCCGGCGGCTGGCGAAGATACCGATAAACAGCACCGTCGCCAGCGAAAAGATAAAGGCGTTGCCGGTCAGCAGATAACTCACCGGCAGCCAGCTCACCACCGCCGTCTGAAACACGATCACCAGCGCCGCACCAAAGCCCGCGGCGGCCGAAATCCCCAGCGTAAACGGCTCGGCAAGCGGGTTATCAAGCACCGTCTGCATCAATGAACCCGCCAGCGCCAGGCCAATACCTGCCAGTACCGCGGTCAGCGTCACCGGCAGGCGCAGATCCCACATCACCACACGGGTCAGCGATGAGGCGCGCTCGGGATGCAGCAGGGCCTGCAGCGCATCGCGCCAGGCCAGGGTGCCGGAGCCCAGCATCAGGTCGGTAATCACCGCCGCCAGCGTCAACGCCAGCGCCCCCAGCAACCAGCCCAGGCGACGCCCCTGCTGACGGCTGTAGTGCTCACTGCCGGCGGTGGACTCGGCAGTATCTACCGACAGTATCGCCTGCGCACTCATCTCAGTGATCGACCTTGGCAAACAGCGTAATGCCGTCGGCGCTGAGCTCTGTCATCGCCATCAGATCACGGTAGCTCTGCATCGGATCCAGGTCTGCAAACGCCTGCGGATAGAAGTCCTTGGCCAGGGCTTCAATGGCGATCACGTTATAGGGGTGGTTGTAGAACTGATGGTAGAGGCCATAGACCTGCCCCTCTTTTGCCGCGCGCAGCTCGCTAAAGCCCGGGCGTGCCAGCAGACCTTCGAAAGCGGCCTGAATGTTGGCAGGGTCGATATCATAGCCAAACGGCAGCGCGATGGAGTTGGCGCGGCTCCACTGAGAACCGGTCATGACATAGATATCCGGTTCCATCGCCAGCACTTTTTCCATGGCGATGGTGGCGGTGTCACCGTCCAGCAGATCCAGCCCGACGTTGTGGCCGCCGGCCGCAGCGATCAGCGCGCCCCAGCCAAAATCAGCGTGGGTAAAGCAGCAGTCATTGTTGCCGCCGACACCGGCATGGGCCTCAACAAAGACGCTGGCCGGTTCGCGGCCGTCAGCCAGTGCCTTGGCAACGCGGGTTTTGACGCCTTCAAGGTGCTCAGCGACGAAGTCGTTAAACGCTTTGGCTTCGCTTTCACGGTTCAGGGCCTTACCCATCAGTGCCATCGACTCGGTGGCGCCAGCAACCGGATCTTCCGCCAGGTCGACAAACAGCACCGGTACATTCACCTTGGCCAGCATATCCAGCACACCCGCCTGCTCCAGCGCCGGTTTCGAGCGCAGCTGAATCAGCACCAGGTCAGGCTCTTTAGCAAGTACGGTTTCGAGGTTCATCTCGCCGCCATCACCAAACTTCATATCCATGATGTCACGGGCCTGCGGCCACTTCTCCAGCATCTGTTGCCAGAGTTTTTCATCATTGCGCGCCACCAGGTTGTTCCAGGCCACCACGCGTGCAAACGGGCTTTCACGATCCAGCACTGCCAGTGACATCAGGTCACGGCCATCCTGCAGGATGATGCGCTCAGGTTCAGCGGGCAGCGTCACTTCACGCCCCGCCAGGTCGGTCAGGGTTACCGGGTATTCAGTCGCCAGCGTCAGGCTGGAAAACAGGCAACCGGCCACCAGGGCCAGTACAGCGCTCAAGCGAGACATCAAACACTCCACTTGTCAGGGGAATAAAAACGGAAGGCCGGCACGCAAGGCCAGCCAAAAACCGATTTTATTATAAATGAGAATCATTAATACCAAGGATCGCAGTGTTGCGAAAAACCACCCGGGCAGCGCCACACGCCGTCGCAGCGACGCTTCAAAAGGCCTATTGCAGCCGGCCGAAGCCACACAAAACCTTGCGCACAAAACGCCTCTTTTACGCGGGCGATTGCAGCCCTTAGAAAAAATCCGCTTTTTCTGAAACCTTTCCTGAAACGCTCCGTAGCTATAGACACCACGAACCTTCCCGGGCAGAGATGACGTCCGGCGGTGAGGGTTAACCCAAAGAGAGTCCGCAAAAATGCGGTCAACTCCAATCGCTACGGAGCAAAGAGTATGAATAAGCAGATGATAAAAACCGCAGTGCTCGCTACCAGCCTTATCGCCGGCAGTGCTTTTGCTCAGGATCATATGAAGCTTGGTGTCTGGGCAGAGGATCAGGATGTGTCGGGCGGTACCGTTTCGGCCGAAAAAATTACCGCCGAAAGCAACGGCTGGCTGGTGGTTCATCGTACCGGCGAAGACCACAAACCGGGTCCAGTGGTAGGCCATGCACCACTGAAGAAAGGTGAGAATATGGACGTGGCCGCCATCCTTACAGAAGAGGTTAAATCCGGCGACAAGCTGATGCTGATGCTGCATGGCGAAGCGGGTGGCATGAGCACCGGTATTTTCGAGTACACCTTGGGCGCCAAGGAAGATGGCCCGGTGAAGATCGACGGCAAACTGGTGATGGACGTTATCACCGCGCTCTAAGCCGCTTCAGCAGCAACGTCGATCTTCAGGGGACCAGCACAGCGGCGCCGCTCAGGCGCCCTTCCCGCAGATCAGACAGCGCCCGGTTCGCATCGACCAGATCGTACCGGGTCACGCTGGTCTCTATCGCTATATCCTGAGCCAGCGCCATAAACGCCTCGCCATCGGCGCGGGTCAGGTTGGCGACCGAACGTACCTGCCGTTCCTCCCAGAGAATACTGTAGGGAAAGGCGGGAATATCCGACATATGAATCCCCGCACAGACCACCGTTGCGCCCTTGCGCACCGCTCTCAACGCCTGAGGCACCAGCGCACCCACCGGGGCAAAGATGATGGCTGCATCCAGCGGTTGCGGCGGCAGGCAATCGGAATCACCTACCCAGCAAGCCCCCAACTCCTCGGCAAACGCCTGAGCCCGGATATCTCCGGGACGTGAAAAAGCGTAGATCTTCGCGCCCCTGGCGATCGCCACCTGGGCGATGATATGCGCCGCTGCGCCAAAGCCATATAGCCCCAAATGCCTGGCGTCCTGCACCATCGCCCAGGAACGGTAGCCGATCAGGCCAGCGCAGAGCAGCGGCGCCGCATGCAGATCGTCGTAATGTTCAGGCAGTGAAAAAACATAATGAGCGTCGGCCACGCAGTATTCGGCATAACCGCCATTGAGGGTATAGCCGGTAAAACCGGGGGCATCGCAGAGGTTTTCCTGATTGCTGGTGCAGTAGGGACAGACGCCGCAGGTATGCCCAAGCCAGGGAATGCCCACCCGATCTCCGTCGGAGAAGCCGGTAACCCCCTCGCCGAGCCGGTCGATAACACCAACCACCTCATGCCCAGGCACTATGCCTGCCGGTATATCCTTGAGGTCGCCATCCACCACATGCAGATCGGTACGACAGACACCGCAGGCGCTGACGCGGATACGCACCTGACCGGGGCCAGGTTCGGGGATCGGCAACTGCGTTTCCTTAAGGGGATGACCCGGTGCTTTGAGCACCATCGCCCGCATAAATCCTGCGCGCGCTGGCGTATTGTTATTACCCATCATCGCCACCTGCTTAATCGCTGTGCTTTATCCTCAGCTTTGTTCTTCAGCTTAGTTGCTCTGCACAGCGCCTAAACTGCCCGGGCGCAAGATTCTGTCAGGTTAGGGATAACGTCAGTGGCGGTTGAAGAAGGCAAGCATATCGTCCAGCACCGGCCGCCGCTTCTGGTAAAACCAGGTCAGACTGGCAACGATGCCGACATGATCCATACCGGGGTAGATCTGGGTTTCGACCTGGCCGCCCTGCGCACGGATCTGCTGCGCCAGCAGGTCCAGGTTACGCCGCCACACGGTGGTATCGGAATCGCCCCAGAGCAGCAGCATCGGTGGCTCATCGCCCTCGATAAAGGTGGTGACCTGCATCTGCGGATAGTTTTCCGGCGGCCCGAACATATCTTTCAGGTCCTCTTCATCGGGCTCGAAATCATAGGGGCCAGCCAACCCCGCAAAAGCGCGAATGATTCCATTATCTACCCCCTGGGCCCGGGTGTAGCGCTCATCCGCCACCAGTAGCGCGCCGATATGAGCACCGGATGAATGCCCGGACAGATAGATCCGTTCTGGATCACCGCCATATTCACCAATATGCCGGTACACCCAGGCCAGTGCCGCCGCGCCATCCTCGACAAAAGCGGGAAAGCGCACTTCGGGATACTTGCTGTGGTCTGCGATCACGGTGATATAGCCCTCTTTGGCAAAGGTCTCGCCAACAAAGGGATACATCTGCCGCGAACCATCGGTCCAGCGACCGCCGTAGAAAAACAGTAGCACCGGCAACGAGGTCTCCGATGTCGTTTCAGGCAGATAGATATCGAGTTTCTGTGAATCCTCCGCGCCGTATGCGATCGCCTTGACGGTTTGCGTCGAACTGAACCTGGCAGGCAGATTGGCCAACCCCAACCCAGCCTGGGTGCATCCCTCCAGCAATCCCAACAGCAGCAGAGATCCGAAGGCGACGAGCTGTTTTTTCATATAACGCAGAGACCTTCCATTGCTATCAACATTCAACCGGCGACCCAGCGCCCTTAAAGCGGCTACGCAGATCCAAAGAGGCTGGAGCACAACAGAGTCAGGGAAGTTCACGAAACACTGGCAGAGTATCCAGCGCCTCCTCCCAGTCCGCCCGGCTGTCCATAAACAGGTGGGCCTCGGGCCGAATCGATACCGGTGTATCCAGCGACCCGGCCGGTATTACCACCCTATCACCCGAGCAGCTAGGCAGGGCTGCTCCGCAGTGAGAGCAGAAAGAGCAGACCTTGCGGGTCCCCGGCAGATCGAAGCGCTTTACCAGACTCTCACCCGATAGCCAGCGCAGCACGCCCCCACGGGCGGACAGGTTTGCTCCGTGAGCGGAGCCACTGGCCTTGCGGCAACGCTGGCAATGACAAAGAAAGAAGTGCTCAAACTCGCTTTCAAACTCAAAGACCACCTGCCCGCAAAGGCAGGAGCCACGGCTCACCGACATGGTTGAACTCCTTTTCACTGATCCTGTTCGGTCAAATCCGGTTCAGGATGATTTACCGTACTGGGCAAACAGCTCCGCCCCGGTCAGCTCGGCTGTTTTCTGACTGAAGGAATAAAAACCGGGCTTTTCATCGATGAAGACCTGGGAATGCAGCACCCAGCCCTCCGCGTTATCGAGCAGGCCTACCGGAAGGGCATAGAAACCGCCCTCTTTCAGACGGTAGAACAGGTGAGTGCCACACTCTTTGCAGAAGCCGCGTTCGGCCCAGTCTGAGGAAGCAAACACACCGATGTGGGCCTCGCCCTTGAAATCGGGTTCTCCTTCACAGGCCACCGCCAGCATCGGGCCGCCCGCCCAGCGACGACAGGTGTCGCAGTGACAGGCATCCACATCATGATTTTTTAAGGCGGCCGTTACGCTGACCTTGCCGCACAGGCAGTGACCTGTCTGTTTCTTCTCCATCGGCTCAATCCTCCTTTGATCACCTTCATACCCAGCGCCAGCCCAGGATTTATCACTGACGTTCAGGGCACATAGACATAAAACCATTTCACATTAAGCAGCGTAGTCACAAATGCGGAAGGATCCTCCATACCGATGAAATGCAGGTAGGATTTCACCGCGAACTTCTCCGGCGCAAACGCCATATAGACTTCGCTGATGGTATCGCCCGATTGCCAGGCACTGACATCGGCACTCTCGATCAATTGCCGCCGCTGCGGCTCTGGCAGCACCGCCAGTTGGGTGGCATAAGCGAGATACTCCTGGGCCGCATTGGAGAGCTGCGCATCCGGCCCATTCTGATGGAACAGCGCATGGGCGATTTCGTGGGCGACGCCCGCTCGAAAATGCTCATAATCCATCGTTTGCCCCAGCATTTTCGGCGTTTCCTCCAACCCTGAGATAGCAGCCATCGACATCAGGCTGATGCGCCCGGTACGCCGGTCATAGCTGCCAAACGCCGCACCGCCGTTATGCTCCTGAGGGCTGTCAACGACCTCGATCTGAAGACTGCCGGTGGGAGTGACGCCGTAATTGGCCAGAAACGCCAGCGCCTCGCGCGCGCCCTGGCAGATCTCCATGCGTTGCCTGGGGCTGTCCTGGCCAACCACCTGGATCTCCACGGCACAGTCTGCATCTTCAGCGGCCCTCGGCTGGCTATCTTCGGCCAGCAGCAATGCCGGCGAAAGTAAGGTTGCCAAAAGCAAGGTTGGCAGAAGCCTCTGCCAAAGAGAAAACAGAGGTATTTTCAACGCTCTGTTGAATCGATTCATAGAGATCCCCGCCACGATATCGGGTCGGCGCTTCCAGCGGGGAAAGCGCCGCTTCAGTTATCGGTATGGATATAACCGCTAAGCAGTTCCGCCACCCAGTCCATAAAGACCCTGACCCGCCTGGCCAGATGACGGCGATGCGGGTAAACGAGGCTCACCGGCATGGGCTGCGCATGAAACGCCTTTAACACCTCAACCATCTCGCCCGACTCAAGATAGCGTCGCACTCCCACTTCGGGCACCTGGATAATGCCCAGGCCGGAAAGACAGGCGTGGCTGTATGCATCGGTATTATTGACCGTCACCAGACCCGGCATATCCACGCTGCGATAAGTCTCGCCATCCCAGTATTCCCAGCCCCCGGCGTGCGCGCCCAGCGTTGGTGAGTAGTGCACCAGCCGATGCTCACTCAATTGCTCCAGATGACGAGGCTCGCCCCAGGTTTCAATATAGCCGGGACTGACACAGTTGATGATTTTCATGTCACCGAGTTTCCGGGCGATCAAAGCGGAGTCATCGAGCTCGCCTACCCGGATGACGCAGTCGAACCCTTCTCTTATGACATCGACGCGGCGATCGCTGCTGCTGATCTCTATCTGTAACTGCGGATAACGGCCAAGGAAGTCGGCCAGGTTCGGCAGGACAAAGTTCTTTGCCATGCCGGTGGGCATATCCACCCTGAGCCTGCCGGAGACTGCCGTGTCCCCCTGAAACAGGGAGCCGAGCTCGTCCATATCGGCCAGCAGATCGACACAGCGCTCGTAGAACACCCGGCCCTCTTCGGTCATGGCCACCTTGCGGGTGGTGCGGTTGAGCAGTCGCACATCCAACTGCTTCTCCAGTTGCTGCACCGCATTGGAAATACTTGCCTTGGGCAGCCCAAGCTCATCGGCGGTACGGGTAAAACTGCCCACTTCCGCCACCCGCACAAACACCTGCATCGCATCCAGCCTGTCCACTCTCACACCCTTTTGTTATTAAAGTTTGAACAATCAAATCAAAAACAGATCATTTATCCAACCAAGATATAACAATAACCTAATTCTCATCCAAACCAACAGAGAACGGAGACAGGTTATGAACTCGAAAATCGCACTGATCACCGGCGGCAACCGCGGCCTTGGCAAAAGCATGATCCTGCATCTCGCCTCCCAGGGCTGCGATGCCCTCTTCACCTACCGCAGCCACCGTGAAGAAGCTGAGGCGGTGATCAAAGAGGTCGAAGCGCTGGGCGCCAAAGCGGTGGCCCTGCCGCTCGATATGGCCAAGAACGAGAGCTTCGCGACTTTCGCAGCAGAGGTGAAAACGCTGCTCGCGGAAACCTGGCAGCGCCAGCAATTCGACTTCCTGGTCAATAACGCGGGAATCGGTCTCAACAGCCTGATCTCGGAAACCAGCGAGGCGCAGTTCGACCAGTTGATGGCGATCCACCTCAAGGGCCCCTTCTTTTTGACCCAGCAACTGCTGCCGCTGATTGCGGATGGTGGCCGTATCCTGAACCTTTCCAGTGGCCTGACCCGCTTTGCCTCACCGGGCTATGCCGCCTACGCGATGATGAAAGGCGGCATCGAAGTATTCAGTCACTACCTGGCTAAAGAGCTGGGCCCGCGTCGCATCAGCGTCAATACCCTGGCACCGGGCGCCATTGCCACGGACTTTCGTGACGGCGCGATCCGGGATTCAAAAGAGATGTCAGGGTTTGTTGCTGCGCAGACCGCGCTGGGCCGTGTCGGGCAACCTGAAGATATTGGTGGTGTGGTCGCGGCGCTGCTCTCGCCCCAGAGCGGCTGGATCAACGCACAGCGAATCGAAGCCTCGGGCGGTATGTTTCTCTGAGTCGGTAAGACTAGAGCTCCAGCGGCTGAGCGCTGGCCCGATCTTTACGACCGGCTTCATGAAGCTCCCACAACTGCTGTTTTTCCAGCCAGAACATCGGAGTAGTCTGAAAGAAAGCGGAGAGTTTCAGGGCCGTATCAGCGCTGATGGCACGTTGGCCGTTAACGATTTCGTTGATACGCCGGCGCGAGATGCCCAACTGTCGCGCCAGTTCGGCCTGGGAGATATGCAGAGGGATCAGATAACAGCGCTCCAGCAGCAACCCCGGATGTTCCGGTCGGCGGCTGCTGAGCAGCTGTTGGAAACGCGGAGGCGTGCGCCTCCGCTCAGTCTGGCTTGTCATCCTTGAACATGCGCCAGCCACCCACCATGGTGGAGATCAGCGACTGTCGGGACATGATATCTTCGCGCACCGCCACGTAAACGTGGGTCATCACGAAGATGATGATGTACCACATGCCCAGGTGGTGCCAGGTATGCACATCCTGGCTCTGACCGAACAGCGGGATCACCCAGCCGAACCAGCGATCCGCCCAGCTGCCAACGCCCAGGCCTTCGCCATAGAGCGCAAAGCCTGTGATGATCATGAAGAAGTTGCCGATGACAAAGAAGCCGAACATCGCCAGTTGCCCCATCGGATTGTGTCCGATGTATTTTTTCGGTGTTTTCTCCAGGAATAGATACCAGCGCAGCTCATGCAGCAGTTCTGACCACCACTGTTTGCGCCAGACCGGCACGATAAACAGTTCGCGGGCGTGGCTGTTGCCCACAAAAGCCCAGTAGATGCGGCCCACAAAGGCGATCGCCAGGATGTAACCCGCGGCAAAATGCGCAAAGCGGATATACCCCATCAGATAGTTGTCGCTAGCCTCGCCCGGCTGCGCCGGCAGCGGTGAGCCGATAAAGTAGCCGGAGATGCAGAGCGTCAGGATGCAGAGTACGGTGACCCAGTGCCAGAGACGCACCGGCGCCTCATACACGTAAACCGCCGTCTGCTTGCGAACCTTCTCTCCACTGTCACCGGCCGATAGTTGTTTTTCCAGTGCCATCGCGGAATCCTCCACGGGCAGGCCACCAGTGTCGGCGGCACGCCCTCGTTATCAGCGGATTTTCACCTTGGTCAGTTCCTGACCATCCGGTGACATGACGTGCGTAGAACAGGCCAGACAGGGATCGAAACTGTGCAGGGTGCGCAGAATCTCCACCGGCTCGTCCGGACGCTCCATCGGCGTATCCAGCAGCGATGCCTCAAAGGCACCGATGTTGCCGTTATGGTCGCGGGGAGATCCGTTCCAGGTGGTCGGGACGATCGCCTGGTAGTTATCGATCTTGCCATCCTTGATCTTGATCCAGTGACCCAGGGCACCACGCGGAGCCTCGTTGATGCCCACGCCCTGCGCCTCTTTCGGCCAGGTGCTCGGGTCCCACTTCTCCACGTTGGCAGTAGAGCTGTCACCGTTTTTGATGTTGTTCACCAACGCGTGCCAGTCTTCCAGCATGGTGTCGGTGCAGAGTTCGCACTCCAGCGCCCGCGCCAGGGTACGGCCCAGGGTCGAAGGCAGGAACTGCTTCAGGCCCAGGTCCAGACCTGTGTTCTGGTTGAACGCCGACAGGGAGCGGTCCACCTGCTCCTGGATGTACTCCTTGCCGGAGGCGTAGGCGACGATGTAGCGCGCCAGCGGGCCCACTTCCATGGCGTGCCCGCGCCAGCGCGGTGACTTGATCCAGGAGTACTTGGCGGACTCGTCCAGCTCCTTGATATCGGTCTTGGTGCCTTTGGTGTTCGGCCCCAGCTCGAACTTCGGCTCGGTGACCCCTTCCCAAGGATGCAGGCCGAGGGTTTCGTCGCCACCGTAGGTGTACCAGCTGTGGCTGACGAACTCCTTGATCTGCTCCGGATCGCGCACATCCACCGGATGC
The DNA here is from genome assembly GCF_900108065.1 of Marinobacterium lutimaris. GTDB lineage: Bacteria > Pseudomonadota > Gammaproteobacteria > Pseudomonadales > Balneatricaceae > Marinobacterium_D > Marinobacterium_D lutimaris. Next base: position 2,132,713 of record NZ_FNVQ01000001.1, read on the forward strand.
ACTTCGTTCCAGTTACCGCCGATGATGGCGCCGGCCGGCAGCAGGTCGGTGGACTTGTCGCCCGGCACCTGGGTGTAGGTACCGTAAGAGAGCACGTTCTGCCCCGCCAGACCGCCACCGTAGAGCCAGTCCTTGTAGATGCCGGCAATCGCCATGACATCGGGCAGATAGACATTCTTGGTAAACGCCTGGGCTTCGCGGATACGCTCCAGCACGAAGTTCAGGCTGACCATGTTGACCGGTGCGCCGGCAGCGCCCACGTCATCCAGATTGATGGCGCAGGCCACGCCGCCCACCATGTAGTTCGGGTGCGGGTTCTTGCCGCCGAAGATGGTGTGGATCTTCACCACCTCTTTCTGCAGATCCAGCGCTTCCAGGTAGTGCGCCACCGCCATCAGATCCGCCGCTGGCGGCAGTTTATAGGCGGGGTTGTCCCAGTAACCGTTGGAGAACAGGCCCAGCTGTCCGCTTTCAACAAACTTGCGGATGCGGGTCTGCACATCGCGGAAGTAGCCGGGGCTGGATTTCGGGTGGTGCGGCGACACCATCTGCTGCAGTTCGGAGGTCTCTTTCGGGTCCGCCTTGAGGGCGTTCACCGGGTTAACCCAGTCCAGCGCGTGCAGGTGATAGAAGTGCACGATGTGGTCGTGAATCTGCAGCGTCTTGTCCATCAGGTGACGGATCAGGTGCGCGTTCAGCGGGATATCGATGCCCAGGGCATCTTCCACCGCACGGACGGAGGTCAGCGCGTGGGTACCGGTGCAGACACCGCAGATACGCTCCACGAAGGCCCAGGCATCGCGCGGGTCGCGCCCTTTCAGGATCACTTCCAGGCCGCGCCACATGGTGCCGGTGGACACCGCGTTGCGGATGATGTTGTTCTCGTCGACGTTGACCTCGCAGCGCATGTGACCCTCGATACGGGTCACCGGGTCGACAACGATACGACGGCCGGAGTTATCCAGACTGCTGGAATTAAGATCGGTCATCAGTTATCTCCCTGGTCGTCTTTGCGGCTGGTCGCTCGCTTGATGGCGCTGACGGCGGCATGGGCGGCAATGGCAGCACCTACACCACCGGCGACAGCGGTGCCGATCTCGTCGGCATTTTTCTCAATCCCGAACTGATGAATGTCGGTGAGGCGGTTGTAGAAAGAACCTTTGTCCCAGAAACCATCTTCGGAACAGCCGATACAGCCGTGACCGGCCTGGATCGGGAAGGAGGTACCCTCGTTCCAGCGCACGGTGGAACAGGCGTTGTAGGTGGTCGGCCCCTTGCAACCCACCTTGTACAGACAGTACCCCTTGCGGGCGCCCTCGTCGTCCCACTCCTCCACGAACTGGCCGGCATCGAAGTGCGGACGGCGGTAGCATTTATCGTGGATGCGCTGGCCGTAGAACATCTTCGGACGGCCCTGGCGGTCCAGCTCCGGCACCTTGCCGAAAGTCAGCATGTAGGTGATAACACCAGTCATCACCTCGGCGATGGGCGGGCAGCCCGGCACCTTGATAATCGGCTTGTCGGTGATCACCTTATGAATCGGCACGGCCTGGGTCGGGTTCGGGCGCGCAGCCTGAACACAGCCCCAGCTTGCACAGCTGCCCCAGGCGATGATCGCCTTGGCGTCTTTTGCTGCGCGTTTGAGCTGATCCAGGAACGGCTTGCCACCGACGATACAAAACATGCCGTCTTCATTCAGTGGCGGGTTACCTTCCACCGCCAGAATGTACTCACCCTTGTACTTTTCCAGCGTATGTTCGAGGGCGGCTTCCGCCTGGTGACCGGCGGCGGCCATCAGCGTGTCGTCGTAATCGAGGGAGATCATCGACAACACCACATCCTTCACCAGCGGATGCGCGGAGCGGATAAAGGATTCGGAACAGCAGGTGCATTCCAGACCATGCAGCCAGACCACCGGTGTACGCGGCTTGGTCTCCATGGCGTGAGCAATCTGTGGGGCAAAGCTGGGCCCAAGGCCCAGGGCTGCAGCGGTGAGGCTGCTGTATTTCAACAAGCTGCGACGGGTGATCCCCTGGCGCCGCATCACATCATAGAAGGTTTCTATTTGGGACATGCCGTACTCCCTTCGGCGTACCAACACACTTACAGCTTTGACGGGCTACTGACAGGTTGGTCACCGGCTACTTATCGTTCTGGTGCAATTCGGCATGCCTAGAGCAAAAAACGGCCCAACTTATAAAAGATATATTTTTCAATTAGTTAATCACACGCCATTGTCGATACGTCTTATTGTTTAGCCAATCATCGACCAATATGGAAAGCAGACTGCCAGACCAATATCCACCCGATCTGCATCCGGCAGACCCCATAAAAGCGCACCGGTAGCCGGGCTCAGCGGGGACAGAAAGAAGAAATGAAAAAGCCCGCTGGCGATCAGTTCACCAGCGGGCCGAGAAAGTCAGGGTTCAGCAGTAGAAAGAAAAGGTCAGCGGTAAAAGGTCAGAGCCGGTCTTTGAACTGGCGCACCGCATCGACCACCTGGCGAGCACCGGTCTGAATCTCCTCCACGACCTTGCCGGCATCGTTGGAGTGCCCCAGCGCCACCTGAGCTTCGGCCTGGCTTTCCTCTATCTGGCTGACCGCTTTTTTGGTCAGCTCGCGGTTCTTGGAGACCACCTCGATGATCTGTTCGGTAGCGTTGCTGGTTCTGGATGCCAACTGTCTTACCTCATCGGCAACCACCGCAAAGCCGCGCCCCTGGTCGCCCGCTCTTGCCGCCTCGATCGCCGCATTCAGCGCCAGCAGGTTGGTCTGATCGGCAATCCCGCGGATGCTCTCGACCAGTTCAGCCACCTTGGATGACTGGTCATTAAGATCAAGAATGCCGGTGTTGGCCGCCGCCATTTTATCCGAAAGTCGGTTCATCGAATCGATGGTCGAACCGATCACCTGCATACCCCGTGTAGCGCCTTCATCGGTCTGGGTCGAAATGTCATAGGCGATGTTGGAGGTTTCGGTGATGGCCGCCTCGCGCTGTACCTCTTCAGTGATCACCGAAGCCAGCTTGGCCACCTTATAGAGCCGGCCCGACTCATCATGGATCGGGTTATAGGTCGCCTCGAGCCAAACCACGTTACCGTGGCTGTCGAAGCGCTTAAAACGGCCAGAGAAAAACTCACCCGATCGGAGCTTTTGCCAGAAACGCTCGTACGCCTCGGACGAGACCTCCTCCTTCGAGCAGAAGATACGGTGATGCTTACCGACGATCTGCTGCTTGCTGTACCCCATCGCCCTGAGGAAGTTGTCATTGGCATCAATAACGATGCCATCCAGCGAGAACTCGATAATAGCCGAGGAGCGGTGCAGCGCCGCCAGCATGTCCTCCTTCTCCCGGGCGCGGGAGATAGTGCGGGTCACTTCGGCGGCATAGCTCATCAGCAGAATATCCTGAGCACCCGGCTGCCGGATTGGATGGATGATCACCCTGAACCAGGCCTCACCACCCTTTTTGGTTTGCAGATGCAGGGCCCCATGCCAGTGATGCCCCTCACGGATCGCCTCCAACAAGCGCTGGATATGCTCTTTATCCAGCGAGCCTTTGACGAACAGGGACTTAAGCTCAAGGGATTCGAGCTCTCTCTGGGTGTAACCGATCGCATCGAGAAATTTTTGGTTAGCTTCGACAAACTTCCCTTTTCGGCTCAACCCGAAATAGGCCATCTCTGCCCGGAGATCAGCCTGTATATTGTGGAACTCATTTAGCTCATCGGCCTGCGCCTTAAGCTCTTCCCGCTTCTTTTTTCCAGCGAAAAACATCACGAAAACCCCTGGCGCTTTTTACAGCACTCTACTAATGACTTTCAGAGAGTCGACTTCTGTCGGACCCAGACTCTCGCTACTTCTTCTCAAATGCTTTCGAGCATTGCCAAACTCACGGCAATCACTCACTTCTTTATCCCTCGGCTACCTTTACCTTTGCCAATTGTCCTCTTGCACTCACTCCTGCGAAGCCCTCAACGCCACTACTTACATGCCACTCAACAGCTCTTTTATTAATAGCAGATATGCGCGCAATGACGGCTCACTCAACTTGACGAACCATATTGGCAACTAGAGTAAAAAGACAACAAATTCTGTGCTGAGACCAAAATTTACGTAGCTAATTCCATACTAGATTTAAAGCTATCAGGTTTATTTTTCCGTTTAAGCAACCAACCACTACCGATACACTGTCCACGACGAACTCCAGCACGAACCTCTCTTCTTCCTTCTCGCGGCCCCTTAACCGGGGTCTGAGACTCTCCTTCAACTGTTAATAGCTGGGCCTGTGCCGAAGGAATATAGCCAAGAAAAATCATGTAATACCTGTTACACTTTCGTCTTTTTCTCCCTGTTCTCGCACGACTCAACAAGCACCGCGTACAACTCTAGTAGGAATCCCATGGCGTCCCCCTCCCTGTTGCAACACAAATCCTTTATGCGTTTCTGGGTCGGCCAGATGGCGGCCTCCTTTGCCTTTCAGATGCTGCTGGTGGGGATGGGCTGGCAGATCTATAACCTGACCGACAGTGCGCTGAGCCTGGGCCTTGTCGGCCTCGCCCGTTACCTGCCACAACTGGTGCTCACGCTCTATGGCGGGCATGTGGCCGACAACCATAATCGCCGCACAATTATGCTGGTCAGCCGCAGTGTGATCGCCGTGACGATCGCGGTGCTCGCCGTGACCAGCGTGATGGAGATCATCACCCCGACGATCATCTACGCCTGCTGCATCGCCATGGGCGCTGCCCGCGCCTTTGAGATGCCGGCCACCCAGGCGATGGTGCCCAAGCTGGTGGGGCCCGATCTGCTCGCCAAGGCGATGACCTGGACTGCATCCGGCCGCGAAGCCACCACCATCATCGGCCCGGCCCTGGGCGGCCTTATCTACATTTTCGGCGCCGGCGCGCTCTATGGCAGCAGCACCGCCTGCGCTGTCCTCTCGGCGCTAATACTGTTCGACCTCAAATACCAGCATGACCAGCGTGAGAAACGCCCGGTCACGCTGGAATCCCTGTTTGGCGGTTTGAAGTTCACCTGGAGCAACAAGGTAGTGTTCGGCTCCATTTCGCTGGATATGTTTGCCGTGCTGGTAGGCAGCGTCACCGCACTGCTACCCATCGTCGCCAAGGATATTCTCAACGCCGGCCCCGAGGCCCTCGGTCTGCTGCGCAGCGCGCCCGCCATCGGTGCCGTGGTGATGTCACTCTGGCTCGCCTGGCGTCCTATTGAAAACCGCGTAGGCGTGAAGATGTTCGCTGCTGTGGCGGTATTTGGCGCCATGACCGTGGTGTTCGGCCTGTCCGAATCGCTCTGGCTTTCGGTGGCGGCACTGGTATTGCTCGGCGCCGCCGATATGATCAGCGTCGTGATCCGTTCCACCCTGGTGCAGTTGGAAACCCCGGACGATATGCGCGGCCGCGTCAGCGCAGTGAACTCTATCTTCATAAGCACCTCAAACCAGCTGGGTGAGTTCCGTGCCGGCGCTGTAGCGGCACTGATTGGAACGGTGCCGACCATCGTCATCGGCGGTATCGGCACCCTGGCTGTCACGGCCCTGTGGATGCTCTGGTTCCCGCGTCTGACCAAGCGCGACCGCCTGGATGAACGCAACCTCAGCGGCGAAATTAAATAGCACCGAATTGCATAGCGAGCGTGGGCGCTTTCAGGTAAGCTTCGCCCTCTTCCCGAGAGCGCCCCAGTACCGGCTCCTTAGCCCGGCCTTTTGCACCTTTCCGGTTCTCGTCACACCTTAGATACAGAGAGTAATTAATGAGTTTTGCCAGTCTCGGCCTGTCCGATCCTATTCTTAAAGCCGTCGCCGAACAGGGTTACGACACTCCCTCCCCGATCCAGCAGCAGGCGATTCCCGCCGTACTGGAAGGCAAGGATGTCATGGCCGCTGCGCAGACCGGTACCGGCAAGACCGCAGGCTTTACCCTGCCGATTCTGGAAAGACTGATTCCCGGTGAGCGCGCCAAGCCCAACCAGGCTCGCGTACTGATCCTGACACCGACCCGCGAGCTCGCCGCCCAGGTGGGCGAAAGCGTGGCCACTTACGGCAAGTACCTGCCGCTGCGCTCCGCCATCGTCTTCGGCGGCGTCAAGATCAACCCGCAGATGATGGCCCTGCGCAAGGGCGCTGACGTACTGATCGCCACCCCGGGCCGTCTGCTCGACCTTTACAAGCAGAACGCCGTACGCTTCGACAACCTCGAAGTGCTGGTGCTGGATGAAGCGGACCGCATGCTCGACATGGGCTTTATCCACGACATCAAACGCATCCTGGCGCTGCTGCCGGCCAAGCGTCAGAACCTGCTGTTCTCCGCCACCTTCTCCAGCGAGATCCGCGCCCTGGCCAAAGGTCTGGTACAGGATCCCGTTGAAGTGTCGGTGACGCCGCGTAACTCCACCGCGGATACCGTCAAGCAGTGGATCGCGCCGGTGGACAAAAAGCAGAAGTCTCCGCTGCTGATCAAGCTAATAAAGGACAACAGCTGGCACCAGGTGCTGGTGTTCACCCGCACCAAACATGGCGCCAACAAGCTGAGCACCCAGCTGGAAAAAGCCGGTATCAAGGCCGCGGCTATTCACGGCAACAAGAGCCAGAACGCCCGTACCAAGGCGCTGAAAGAGTTCAAGGACAACAGCCTGCAGGTGCTGGTAGCGACCGATATCGCCGCCCGCGGTCTGGATATCGATCAGCTGCCCCAGGTCGTCAACTATGACCTGCCCAACGTGGCCGAGGATTACGTGCACCGCATCGGCCGTACAGGTCGTGCCGGCGCCACCGGTCAGGCGGTATCCCTGGTCTGCGCCGATGAGCTGGACCAGCTGCGCGCCATCGAGCGTCTGACCAGCAAGCTGCTGGAGCGCGAGATCATCGAAGGCTTCGATCCGACCCACGCACTACCGGAAACCACCCTGGATACCCGCCCGGCCCGCCGTCGTCGCCCGAAGAAGCCCAAGCCGCAGCACCGCGACGGCCAGCGCTCCGGCGATACCCACCGCGGGCATCAGCCGCGCAGCAAGGGCAGCAACAACGCACCGCGTAGCCCGAAACAGCGCTAATATCCGCAACGCTTAACGAATGGCTGGAACCTCGGTTCCGGCCATTTTTCTTTTACCTTTATGCAAACATTGTTAGCGTCAGAAAGTACCGCTTCCATCGGCGCGAGACGCGCCTCCCATCCTCACCAGTATACTTCCCCAGTTAAGCTTCTATCCTCCTTAAGAACAAAGTCTGATCTGGGACTAGGATCTCCAGAGGCCATAAATTAGATTATCCTTAATTAAAACCAACATCGTTCAACGGGAGAGGAAAGGATGCGCAGCACTCAAGTCGCGGTTATCGGCGCCGGAAGCGCCGGGCTCAACGCTTATCGTCAAGCCCGAAAACATACCGATTCCGTATTACTGATCGATCCAGGTCCGCTCGGCACCACCTGTGCCCGGGTCGGCTGCATGCCCAGCAAACTGCTGATTGCCGCCGCCGATGCAGCCTGGAACGCCCGCCAGGCGCAGGCGCTGGGTGTTCACGTCGGCGACCTCCATATCGATGGCAAGGCGGTGATGAAGCGTGTGCAGGAGATGCGCGATCGCTTTGTCGGCAAGGTACTCAGTGGTATGTCGGGCATTCCCACAGAGCACCAAGTGCATCAGTCAGTCCGCTTTGTCGCGGATCACCTGCTGGAAACCGCCGATGGTGAGCAGATCGAAGCGGAACGGATCGTGATTGCCACCGGCTCCCGCCCTGCGATCCCCAAGTTTCTTTACAACGCCGATGACCGGATGCTGGTCAACGATGACCTGTTTGAACTGACCGAGCTGCCCGAATCCGTGGTGGTGTTTGGCCCCGGCGTTATCGGCCTGGAGCTGGGTCAGGCGCTGCATCGCCTCGGAGTGCGTGTGCGCATGTTCGGTGTCGGCGGAGCCATCGGCCCTCTGGGCGATTCAGAGCTGCTCGTCTGCGCCGCGAAGACCTTCGGGGGTGAATACCCGCTGGATGCCGATGCCAGGGTAACCCAGGTCGAACGCTCCGACGCTGGCGTGCGTGTCAGCTTTACCGACCCGCAGGGCAAGGAACAGAGCGAGAGCTTCGATTATCTGCTCGCCGCCACCGGCCGCCGCCCCAACGTGGATAATCTGGGGCTGGAGAACACCTCGCTGGAACTGGACGAGCACGGTATCCCTCTGTTCGATACCGAAACCCTGCAATGCGGCAACAGCGCCGTGTTTATCGCCGGAGATGCCAACAACCACCTGCCGCTGCTGCACGAGGCCTCGGACGAAGGCCATATCGCAGGGGGCAACGCCGGCCGCTACCCGGACGTTCGCGCCGGCCACCGCACTCAGCCTCTGGCGGTGGTGTTCAGTGATCCGCAGATCGCCACGGTCGGTATGAGCACCGCCAAGATCGCTCAGTACGACACCCGCCTTGTCGCCAGTGCCTCGCTCGCTTTTGCCGATGTGGCACGAGCCAAGGTACTGAACCGGACCGAAGGGTTGATGAAGGTCTGGGCCGACCGCAAAACCGGCAGGCTGCTTGGCGCCGAGCTGCTCGGGCCGGATGTGGAGCATCTTGCCCACCTGCTGGCCTGGGCCATGGAACGGGGCCAGACTCTGGATGAGATGCTCGCCATGCCCTACTACCACCCGGTGCTGGAAGAGGGGCTTAGATCCCTGCTACGTGAACTCAAGGCCTCACTCTGAAATGAGCCGGCCAAGAGCGACGCAGCGAACAGTCTCGAGCCGTATGGCAAGCAAAGATGACGAGCGCCGATAGGTAAGAATCGATCTTAAACCCTGAGGCACTTGAGAAAAGCGACGCAACACATCAAGCGGCAAACAGTCCCTCCGACCACTTCAGGCAGGCGTAAAAAAAGCCGGTTGGACTGGCAGTCTACCCGGCTTTAACAGAAGCTTTAGTGTAAACCGGCGTTCAGCTGCGGCGCTCTTTCTCTTCCACCATATCGCTGATGCAGCTGATAACGCCCTTGCTGGCCAGTTCCGCATCGCTGACGCAGCCCACCAGATCATTCAGCACGCTGTCATCCCTTACCCAGTCTTTCTTAACCAGCGTCAGCGCTTCCTGCACGTTGTTATGCACATCGGCGTGGTAACCCTCCAGCTTGCGATAGGCCGAGGAAGTACCGTAGGCGTCCTTACCACCACCCTGGTAGTACCAGTTGCCCAGGCGGCAGGAGAAGTGGTCGACCGCAACGGCATCGGCCTCGCTGCCTTCACCGTTATTCTCCAGCGCAATGTAGCCGTTCTGCATGTAGATCACATGATCGAGCTGCACCAGCGACGCGAACGCGCGTTCCTTGGTGCGCGACATCAGGGTGATGGTCTTCTGCGCTGCCGAAGCCACGCTGTCAAAGTTGGCGTAGAAGTTATCGACCTCGGTACCGATCGCCTTGGTCTGCTCACCCACTGCAAAGGTCTGAGACACCACATCGACAATCTGCTCCTGCAGATCGGTGATAATGGTGCTGATCTCACCCGTGGAGGAACGCGTGCGAGTGGCCAGATTGCGCACCTCATCGGCCACCACCGCAAAGCCGCGACCTACCTCACCGGCCCGGGCCGCTTCGATCGCCGCGTTCAGCGCCAGCAGGTTGGTCTGCTCGGCGATCCCGGTGATCAGCTTCACTGTTTCGGCGATGGTTGAGCTCTGGCTCTCCAGGCGCTTGGCGGCCTGCTCCACCCTTTCCATGCGGTTGTTGACGTCTTCCACCGCTTTCTTCAGATCCGCCACGGTCGCCTGGCTGGTCTGCGCACCGTCCCGGCTCTCGGCTGCGATGTTGAGCACATCATCCATGCGGCTGGACAGCACGCCCAGCTCGGTCTGGCTGTTTTTCAGATTGGTCAGCAGGTTGGAGGTGTTCAGGTGATGCAACTCACTCATCAGGCGGTTCTGGCGGGCGAAGTTGTCCGCATCCTCCATCCCTTTGATCGCCACGTTCACGTTGCTCATCATCTTGCCAAATTCGCCGGGCAGACCATTCACCAGGCCCTTGCGGTAAAACTCCCGGCGGCTGGATGCCTGAAAGCTGTTGGAGAGTTCCTTGAAATTGGTTTCCACAATGTCGAGAAAATCGTTCAGCGACCAGGCGACCTTGCCGATCTCGCCCAGGCCCTTGGTATGGGTGATGCGCACATGGGTATTGCCCTTGCGCGCCTCATCCAGGGTGTCTTTGATGCGAATCAGAGCAGCGATCGGTTTGCAGTGGTCACGCCAGGAATACCAGGCAAAACCGATCGTCAGCAGCGGAAACGCCACGTTGATAAAGCTGATGCCATAATTGTAGGCATTGACCGCGCTGACGATCACCGTGAACAGCACGAAAACGACACAGGTGATCGCGTATTTCTGTTCGATAAACGGGATGGACTGACTGACGCCACTGGTTTTGGTTTTCATCAGCAATCCTTATAGATACTTCTGATAAAGAGAAATAATGAATTCTTCGTAGCTGGGGTAGCCCGCTGCCCGGCACTGCTCCATCAGCCAATCCCAGCTCGCCCTGGGGCCTTCTGCTTTCCCCTTGGACTTTTCAATCGCCAGCATCTGTCGGTAAAGGCCCATGGCCGCCTCTTTCGCGGCCGCCGGAGCGCAACGCCGCACCGAGTAGAAGCCGATCAGCTTGTTGTCGTGGTAATCGGGTGTGATATTGGCAAAGACCCAGTAGTAATTATCGTCTGCGGTTCTGTTCTTCACGAAACCGAAAAACTCCCGGCCCGCATTAACCGATTTCCACAGGCCGTAGAAGACGCCTCGCGGCATATCCTCGTGGCGGATAATGTTATGAGGCTGACCAAGGAGCGCAGGTTCGGAAAAGTTGGAGACGCGCATGAAAACGCGGTTGGCGTAGGTGATTTTACCTTTGAGGTCGGTTTTGCTGACGATCAGTTCGTCATTGTCAAAGGTCACTTCCTGATTGGACGTAGCCACAAACAACATCTCCAAAGACAACGGGCTGCAGTGGGCGCCCGGTTCCATCTGCAAGCCCACCTGAGAAAATACTGATTGTTGAGAACCGGCAATCCGCCAACTCTAACTCTGACAGACAATCTAACTCTGACAGACAACGCTCGCCTGCCCGGCCCCGTCAGAAAAACACACCGGAAACACCGCCACGCACAGAGGTTGCGCCTACCCAACTTAGAGCCAGGCGGGCGGCAATTCAATAATTAATGGATGTCATTTGTATATTTACAGCTGCAGTTTTGACCGAAAACAAGGTTCCGTGGGCTGGATACAAAAAAATCCTGCTGCAGAGCGTAAATTTCAGCGCATTTATCCTGCTCCCGGACAACTAACTTCGTCTAATTCATCACCCAGCCTCGTCGCCTGACACACGTCAACGACTTGACCGGTCAGTCAGCCCAGCATGGCCGCTGAACACATAACAAACAAGGATGCCTGTCATGTCGATCAAACGCCGTTTGCTTTATGCCGCGACAGCACTCTCTGTCGGGGCGATCTCCAGCCTCAGCCAGGCGAATGAACCGATTCAACCCATAGAGCCGGTCAAAGAGGTCAATGTCGCCCTGGCCGAACTGGGCAAAAAGCTCTACTTCGATCCCCGCCTGTCCAAATCCGGTTTTATCTCCTGCAACTCCTGCCACAACCTCAGCATGGGCGGTACCGACAACCTGAAAACCTCCATCGGCCATAACTGGCAGCAGGGGCCGATCAACTCACCTACGGTACTCAACTCAAGCCTGAACCTGGCGCAGTTCTGGGATGGCCGCGCAGCGGACCTGAAAGAACAGGCTGGCGGGCCGATCGCCAACCCCGGCGAGATGGCGTTCACCCATACGCTGGCGGTGGATCTACTGAAGTCGATCCCCGGCTACGTGCATGAATTCCGCCTCACCTTCGGCAACGACGAGATCAACATCGACCAGGTCACCGATGCCATCGCCGAATTCGAAAAAACCCTGGTGACACCGGACTCGCCGTTCGACCAGTGGCTTCTTGGGGACGAAGACGCACTGACTGCGGATGAGCTGGCCGGCTATAAACTGTTCAAAGACAGCGGCTGCGTTGCCTGCCACAACGGCGAGGCCGTGGGTGGCAGCTCGTTCCAGAAAATGGGTGTTGTTGAGCCTTACCAGACCAACAACGAGGTAGAGGGCCGGGTCGCCGTCACTGGTGTGGATGCCGACCGCTTCATGTTCAAAGTGCCAACCCTGCGTAACGTGGAACTGACCTATCCGTACTTCCACGACGGTGAAGCCCAGACCCTGACCGAAGCGGTGGATATCATGGGCCGCCTGCAGCTGGGTCGCCAGTTTACCGATGGCGAGAACGCGCAGATTGTGGCTTTCCTGAAGTCACTGACCGGCCAGCAGCCCAGCTTCCAGTTGCCGATCCTGCCGCCCTCCTCCGAGAACACTCCACCGCCGCAACCGTTCGAGTAACCTGCAGTACACTTGAAAGAGCCTCCTCCTGCACGGAGGCTCTTTCATTGTCGCTCTTAAACCACCTCCTGTGGAGGTGGTGATCGTTTAGTCGAGGCTATGCCTTTCTCGCGCCGTATCGAGAAGTGGGCTCGATGTCTCATGGCTATCTGAGCGCAGCAATCCATCCCCTTTGGTGCAGCCGAGCATCGCAGACTGAAAGAGAGATAAGGGACAGGCTGTTTGAGCAGCAACGCTGCGAGTTTCCTGTCCCGCTCTTTCAGACGAGAAGCACAGGGGAGTCGGCGCAGCCGACCAAACCATAGGGGCGGTTTGGGATTGCAAAGAGACTTGTCCGTACAAGTCTCTTTGCTCGGCAGCAGCCGAAACCGGCCTCGTAAAGGACGCGGATACGGGGATTCATTCGTCGGTAGGTTTATCCAAACTCTCTTATAGGGAGCTTGATGCAAATCAAGCCTGCTATACAGGTGGATTTGCCAATTAAGCCCCAGCGATACAAAAGCCGCGACACGAAAGTGTCGGAGTCTGCTTTAGACTCCAGGCCAGCGGCACTGAACGCCGAAATCGGGCTAAGCTTTCCCTGCATGCAGCTTCTCATCCCGGCTCCAGGCTTGAGCCAAACATCGTTTCGGCCAGACTCTTATGAGCCAGCATGCTTGGCTTCAACCATTATATTCCATTTAATTATTTGCTTATTCTATATAATTATATTCTAATATTTAGAAGATCATATCCCCACCTACATCTCATCAACCGTGGGAGCTCAGATGCAGATTATTCCTTTTTTCGACAAGGCCACCTTCACCTTCAGCTACATCGTTATCGATGAAGCGACGCGCCAGTGCACCCTTATCGACTCCGTGCTGGATTACGACGCCGCCTCCGGGCGCACCTCCACCGCCAGTGCCGACCGGCTGATCAGCTATGTGCGCGAACACCAGCTAAGTGTGGAGTGGATTCTGGAAACCCATGTTCATGCCGATCACCTTAGCGCGGCGCCTTACTTGAAGCAGGTCCTCGGCGGAAAATTGGGCATCGGCGAGCATATCCGTACGGTGCAGCTCACCTTTGGCAAGCTGTTCAACGCCGGTACCGAGTTCGCCACCGATGGCAGCCAGTTCGACCATCTGTTCTGTGATGACGAGACCTTTACCATCGGCAACCTGAGTGCCAGAGCTCTGCATACTCCTGGGCATACCCCGGCCTGCATGACCTACCTGATCGAAGACGCAGGCTTCGTCGGCGATACCCTGTTTATGCCGGATTACGGCACCGCGCGCTGCGACTTCCCCGGTGGCGATGCGCGTACCCTGTACCGTTCCATACAGAAGCTGCTGGCCCTGCCAGACGAAACCCGGCTGTTCATGTGCCACGACTACAAGGCGGAAGGACGCGACGAGTACCTCTGCGAAACCACCGTCGCCGAGCAGCGCCAGCACAATATCCACATCTCAGAGGGCCACAACGAAGAGAGCTTCGTGAAGATGCGCAGCGAACGTGATGCAACCCTGGGAATGCCGGTACTGATCCTGCCCTCGGTGCAGATCAACATGCGCGCCGGCGAGCTGCCGCCCGCCGAAGATAACGGCACCCGCTACCTGAAGATTCCGCTGAACAAGCTCTGAGACCAACCATGATCCGGCTTCCCAAAATTACAGCCTCGCAGCTGCTCCCCTGCCTGAGCTGGGCACGCGAATACAATCGCGATATGGCACTCAAGGATGGCCTAGCCGCGGTGATCGTCACGCTGATGCTGATTCCGCAAAGTCTCGCCTACGCCATGCTGGCGGGGCTACCGCCGGTGATCGGTCTTTATGCCAGTATCCTGCCGCTGATCGCCTATGCGCTGTTCGGCACCAGCCGCGCACTGGCAGTGGGCCCTGTGGCGGTGGTCTCACTGATGACCGGCGCCATCCTGATGCCGCTGTTTCCAGCGGGTAGCGCGGAGTATGTCCAGGCGGCCATGCTGATGGCGATGCTCTCCGGTCTGATTCTGATCGGCATGTCGCTGCTGCGACTCGGTTTCCTGGTCAACTTTCTCAGCCACCCGGTGGTCTCCGGCTTTGTCACCGCCTCGGGCATTCTGATCACCCTCGGCCAGCTGCGTCATATCCTCGGCATCAAGGCCGGCGGCGATACCGCCTTTGAGCTTCTGGCCTCAACGCTGGAGGGCCTTGGCGCTACCAACCTGCCGACCCTGCTGATCGGCCTCGGCAGCATCGCTTTCCTCTACCTGGCACGGAAACAGGGCAAGAGCTTCCTGGAAGCTATCGGCCTCTCAACCGGCGCTGCCGCCAATCTGAGCCGCGCCGCGCCGGTGCTGGCGCTGGTCGTCACCGCGGCACTGGTGGCCTGGCTGAACCTGGCAGAAGCCGGCGTTCCCGTGGTTGGTCAGGTACCAACCGGTTTACCCTCGCTGCAGTTGCCGACATTCGACCTGGCACTGATCTACCAGCTACTGCCCGGTGCCGTGCTGATCAGCCTGGTGGGCTTTATGGAATCGGTCTCCGTGGCGCAGACCTTTGCCGCGCGGCGGCGCCAGCGCATCCACCCCAACCAGGAACTCAGCGCCCTGGGCAGCGCCAATATCGCCTCGGCGATCAGCGGTGGTATGCCGGTGACCGGCGGTTTCTCCCGCTCCGTGGTCAGCTTTGAAGCCGGTGCCCAGACACCGCTGGCCGGTGCCCTTTCAGCCCTGGGAATTGGTGTGACGGTGATGTTCTTCACCCCACTGTTTGAGAGCCTGCCAAGGGCGGTGCTTGCGGCCACTATTATCGTCGCCGTACTCACCCTGGTGGATCTGCGCGCTATCGGCCGCACCTGGAAGTATTCGCGCCAGGACGGCCTCGCCCTGATAGCCACGCTGGTGGGCGTGCTGGTTGTCGGCGTAGAGACCGGCATTATCCTCGGACTCGCGCTGTCACTGCTACTGTTCCTCTGGCGCACCAGCAAACCGCATATGGCGGTAGTCGGCCAGTTGCCCGGCAGCCAGCACTTTCGTAACGAGGAGCGTTTTCATGTGGTGCAGAGCCCCCATGTGCTGACGGTGCGGGTGGATGAAAGCCTCTATTTCCCCAACGCCCGCTACCTGGAAGATCGTATCGCCGCACTGGTGGAATCCCATCCGGGTATCGATGCCCTGGTGCTGATGTGTCCTGGCGTGAACCTGATCGATGCCAGCGCCCTTGAAAGCCTTGAAGCGATCAATGAACGACTCGGCACCGCCGGCATCACCCTGCACCTCTCCGAGGTGAAAGGCCCGGTCATGGACCAGCTGCACAAAAGCCATCTGCTGCAACAGCTCACCGGCAACGTCTACCTGAGCCAGTACGAAGCGATGGCGGCACTGGACCCGGAAACAACACAACGCACGCTGGCGACCAAAGCGGAAGCCTGCGCAAAAAAACAGCCAATGGAGGAACAGCAATCATGAAAACGGCCATGGACCTAGTCGGCGCCGCCAAGGCACAAATTCAGGAGATCGACACAGAAGGCGCCGAGATGCAGACAAAATCTGCCGATGCGATTATCGATGTACGTGAACCCGATGAGTTTGCCGCCGGCCATCTGCCGGGCGCGATCAATATTCCGCGCGGCCTGCTGGAGTTCAAGCTGAGTGCCGACGAGGCCCTGTCTGCACGGGATCTGAATATCCTGCTCTACTGCAAGACCAGCGGCCGTGCGGCCCTGGCGGCACAGGCGATGAAAGAGATGGGCTACCTGCATGTCAGCTCGATCAGCGGCGGCTTCGACGCCTGGCTGCAAGCCGGCAAGCCGGTATTTACACCCAGCCTGCCGGACTTCGACTAAGCTTTCAGCGCCTAAATTCAACCTCCAAAACCGCGGCCCCGCCCTGGCAGTCGCCGCGGTTTTGCCTGTCGCAAAGATAAAATCATCTCCCCTGTTCACGCCAAATTATGCGCAAAAATGAACTTTCGCTAATACTGGTTATCGGACAAAACGTTCCATTTAACCAACAAGGCCCGATGAGCAGGGCCTGGGAGAGACCATGACAAACCATCCGACACGTAGCCGTTTTCTTGCCTGGATTCTCATGGCGTTGTTCACCTTCGCCGGCGTTCAGGTACCCGCCTCAGCCGCCATTGTCACCACTGACCAAATAGCCGCCGACTCCCACCTCGAAGATCGACGGTCTGAAATCAAAGAGATGCTGACCCGCGACGACGTCAAGCAACAGCTGGTGGATCTGGGCGTGGATGTGAACCATGTACAGGACCGTGTCGATAGCATGACCGCAAGCGAACTGGCCCAGCTTGACGGTAAGATGGATGATCTTCCCGCCGGCGGTATTCTCGGTGCCGTTCTGGCCGTTATCCTGATTCTTGTTCTTCTGGATCTGCTCGGCGCCACCGATGTATTCCCCAATATCTAAGCGCTCAGCCGCGCCCGGGCACACGCCCGGGCGCTCCGTTTTCTGTCCCCTGTTTGCCCTGTTTGCCACCTTGCTTATGCTCGGCGGCTGCAGCGCTACTCCTCAGACCAACGCCCTGTTGAGCAGTCCGCTGCCGGAGCAGGAACCGCTGAGTGCGGAGTTGACCGAGGTTCCCTTCTACCCTCAGGAGCAGTACCAGTGCGGCCCTGCTGCCCTGGCGACACTGCTGGAGTACAGCGGCCGGGAGGTCACACCTGACGACCTGGTGCCCAGGGTCTATGTACCTGAGCGCGAAGGGAGTTTTCAGGTCGAGATGCTCGGCGCCACGCGCCAGTATCAGCGTATCGCCTACCCCATCGAACCGCAGCTTGAGGCACTGATCGGTGCCATCGATGCCGGTTATCCGGTACTCGTGCTGCAGAACCTGGCGATGGAGTGGTACCCGCGCTGGCACTACGCAGTCGCGATCGGTTATGACCTGGAGGACGAAACCATCATTCTCCGCACCGGCGTCACCGAGCGTTATGCGGCCGATATGAAGGTGTTTGAGCGCACCTGGGAGCGCGGTGATTACTGGGGCATGGTGGCGGTTAAACCCGGCGATATGCCGCCGGATGCGGATGCCCGAGACTATTTCCAGGCGGTCGCAGCCTTTGAGCGCCCGGCGCCGGAAGTACAGGCCCGAACCGCCTGGCAAACTGGCCTGCAACACTGGCCAGACGATCGTTCACTGCTGATGGGTTATGGCAACCATCTGTATAACGCAGGCCTGCCCGCTCAGGCCGGGGAGCAGTATCTGAGGGTGACCCAGCTGTATGCGGACTATGCTCCCGCCTACAACAATCTGGCGCAGACACTGATCGACACCGGCCAACCCTCAGCGGCGCTCAATTATGCCCGCAAGGCGGTATCGCTCGGCAATGAGCAGCAAGTCGAGGTGTATCGCCAGACACTGGAGCAGGCTGAGAACGCACTGGCGGATTGAGTCTCAGCAAAGCATTTCGCGCATAAAAAAGCCTGGGAACCCCCAGGCTTTTTCGTTTCCATGCACTTAACGCCGATCAGTCCTTATAGGAAGGATCAATACGGTCCAGCTTACGCAGCCAGGCCTGCCATACCATCTGGCGCTCAGATTCGGTCGCCTTGAACTGGCCACAGACGTACTGCGCCAGCGACTCTGGAATCTCCGAGACCTGTGTCAGCGCCGCCATCTGCGCGGCTGCCAGCTGGATCTCACACGCCTTATTCAGGTAATACATCACCTGGAAGGCATCGGCGATGGTTTCACCGACGCTGAGCAGGCCATGACTCTGCAAAATCAGCGCGATGTTATCGCCCAGTGACTGCTGAATCCGCTCACGCTCCTCCAGGTTGAACGCCACCCCCTCGTAGGGGTGGTAGCCGACCCGGTTATAGAACTCGGCACTGATCTGGTTCAGTGTCAGCAGGCCCTTGTCACAGGCCGCCACCGCCATGCCCGGCAGGGTGTGGGTGTGGATGACGCAGTGCGCATCTTCCCGCGCCATATGCACGGCACTGTGGATGGTGAAACCGGCCGGGTTGTACTTGGCATCGCCATCGACCACCTTGCCGTTTACATCGACCACGATAAGATCGCTGGCGCGAATCTCATCGAACATATAACCGAACGGGTTAATCAGGAAGCGCGGCTCACCTTCACCCGGCAGTCGCACGGAAAAGTGAGTGTAGATTGTGTCTTCCCAGCCCAGCATCGCTGCCAGGCGGTACGATGCAGCCAGATCGCGTCGTAGTTCCGCTTCTGTTGCCATCATGCTATTGCCTCCGCTTTACCCATAAACTCTCTTGCACGCAGCAGATTGGGTGTGCTGCTATCCGCGTTGATGATCTGCGCCGGAGACGCATCTGCCTGGATCACGCCATGTTCCATCATCACCACACGATCGGAGACGCTCAGTGCAAAATCCATCTCGTGAGTGACGATAATCAGTGTCATCCCCTCTTTCGCCAGATCCTGGATCACCTTGAGCACTTCGCCCACCATCTCCGGATCCAGCGCCGAGGTCGGCTCATCGAAGAGTATGATATCAGGTGAGAGCGCCAGGGTACGGGCGATCGCCACACGCTGCTG
The DNA here is from genome assembly GCF_900108065.1 of Marinobacterium lutimaris. Classification (GTDB taxonomy): domain Bacteria; phylum Pseudomonadota; class Gammaproteobacteria; order Pseudomonadales; family Balneatricaceae; genus Marinobacterium_D; species Marinobacterium_D lutimaris. The sequence continues at coordinate 2,151,648 of NZ_FNVQ01000001.1, forward strand.
CTGACCGCCGGAAAGCTGATGCGGATATTTATCGGCATGCATCAGCAGCCCGACACGGTCCAGCAGATACAACGCCTGCTTGCGGTTCACTTCCAGCTCCGCCGGTTTACCGTGGTAGCGCGGCGCCATCATGATGTTTTCCAGCGCGGTTTTGTGCGGGAACAGGTTGAAGCTTTGGAACACCATGCCGATGCGTTGCATCCCGGCGCGCACCCGGTTCCGATCCGGCGTAGTGCCGCCCTTGATGAAATCTTCGCCGAACAGCACGATCTCGCCGCCGTTGAGCTCTTCCAGCATGTTCACGGTGCGGATCAGGGTAGTTTTACCCGAGCCCGACGGCCCAATCACGCTGATTACCTCACCGATGCCCACGTTCATATCAACGCTTTTGAGTACCTGGTGCTCACCGTAGGATTTCTGAATGCCGCGCAGCTGCAGCGCCTTGGGCGCACCATGGGACGGCGCCGGCTGGCGGGTCGGTAACGGCTGCACCTCTTTACGCAAACGTTCGCACTCGGCATCGCTGAGCGTACCTGGGCGACGTGAAGGCACATCGAGCTTTTTCTCGGCCCACTGCAGCACCGAGCCAAACACGGTCACGATCATCACGTAGTACACCGCCACCGCCAGCAGGGTCTCCAGCACCAGGAAGTTTTGGGCATAGAGACGCTGACCGGTCTGCAGCAGCTCCGGCAGCGAGATCGCCGATACCAGCGAGCTCAGCTTGATAATGGTGACATATTCATTGATCAGCGACGGCATGGAGATACGGATCGCCTGGGGGATCACGATCATCCGCTGCACGCCAAGGAATCCGATATTCAGGGCATGGCCCGCTTCGCGCTGGCCCTTGGCCACCGACAGCAGACCGCTGCGATGAATCTCTGCCATGTAGGCTGCTTCCGTGACCACCAGGCTCACCAGGCCGGCGATAAAGGGCACGCCGAGGAATGAGCCGGTGGAGGGAAACAGCTGAGGCAGGTTGAACACAAATACCAGTACCACCAGCAGGGGTACGCTGCGGAAGAACCACACGTACAACCCTGCCGGGATATTCAGCCAGCGATGGCTGGACATTTTCGCAGAAGCGACAAGGAAGCCCAGAGCGAGCCCTATTCCCCACGACAGCGTGCTGAGAACCACCACCGTGACACACGCTTTCCAAAACGCGGCCAGGGTAAATAACGAGAAGAAATAGTCCCAATCCAGGCTCATAATTCGCTCCTGTTTTTACGTTAACCGCCGCTCGTTATTCGACCGGCGTCAGCTCGTACTTCTCGATCAGCGCCGCGTAGGAACCGTCAGCCTTGATCTCTTCCAGCGCCTTTTCCAGCGCCTCTTTCATCTCGGTGTTGCCCTGTTTCACGTACATGCCCAGGGTCTGCGGATACACCAGTTCCGGAGAGCTGATCTCGAGACGACCCCGGGTACGCTCAACAAACATCTTGGCTGCGCCGGCAATCTCCAGCTGTGCTTCGACGTTGCGGGACATCAGCGCCTGGGAAACTTCCGGCGCGGTGGGGAATTCCTGAATCTCTACCGGCTCTTTGCCGTTGGCTTCGCAGTAATCGGTAGACAGGCTCTGCAACTGGCTGACCCAGGCGGTACCCTGCTGCAGACCGACGTTAACGCCACACAGATCTTCAGCGGTCTGAGGTTTAACCTCGCTGTCCTTCATCACCAGGATGGAGGCGCCGGTCAGACCGTAAGGAATCGCATCGGCCTTTTTCAGGCGGTCTTCGGTGATGTACATACCGGAGATAACGGCATCAAACTTGTTGGCGCCCAGGCCCAGGATCAGACCGGTGAACTTGGTGTCGTGGAAGCTGGCGGTCGCTCCCATTTTCTCTGCCAGCAGAGCGGAAATTTCCGGGTCAAAACCGACCACTTTGTCGCCGTCGTAGGATTCGAACGGCGGATAGCTGATCTCCATACCCACTTTCAGATCACCCTCTGTCATCAGGGGTGCTGCACTGACAGCCTGGCTCAGGATGCCCGCAGACAGTACGGAAAGCCCGGTTTTTACAAGCGCTTTGGTCATCTTCACGGTCATGCTCCTCAAAGGGATTATCAGTTATTCAGTTTCTTCAGATTTTTATTTCGCGGTTTTCATTTAGCGGTTTTCATATGGCCGAAGGTCTTCACTGCGGTTGCCCGCTCCGGCATGGAAAGCTCACCCTTGGCGACCTTGTCACGCAGGTAGCTGTAGGTCTGCAGAGCCTGGCTGTACATATGCTCACCGATGCTCAGTTCCCGGTATTCTCCGGCCCCTTCACTGAACTGCGGCAGCGGTTTGATCAGGGTGTGGTAGTCGCAGGCGAAGAACAGCGGGAAGGAGTAGCGCTCCTCAGCCACCTTGCGCACCCGGTGAGAGGTAGCCACGAACTGACCGGCTGTGAGTACTTCGAGCATGTCACCGATATTGATGACCAGCGCTTCCTCATCGCCCTCTTGCCCTTTAACAGTCAGGGGAGGCGCATCGATCCATTCGCCATCCTCGTTCATCACCTCAAGGCCCGGCTTGTCGGATAGCAGCATGGTGAAGCACTCGTAATCGGTGTGGGCGCCAATACCCGGGCGGTCTTCAGCGTCGGCATCATAGGGATAATGGATCAGGCGCAGTTTTGAGGGCGGGCAGGTTACCAGAGATTCGAAATAATCCTCAGATAAATCAAGCGCCAGCGCGAATCCGGAGAACAGTTTGCGGCCCAGGGCAAATACGGTTTCATAGTAATCCAGTACCCAGGCGCGGAAGTTCTCATCCACCGGCCACTCGTTTTCACCGATCAGCGGGGTTTTGGCCAGCACCAGCGGATGATCGGCCGGCGCCGGAAAACCCACATCGTAGGCTTCCTTACGGTCCGGCTTGCCGGTGCCGTAGATCTCTTCACCCTCCGGCACGAAGCCCTTGTGGCTTTTGGAAGCACCGATGTAGTAATCCATCTTGGTATCGATCGACTGGGCGAAGAACCACTTGGCCGCTTCACGCAGCTTGGCGATCTTCTGCTTGGGAATGCCGTGACCGGTCACATAGAGGAAACCCACTTCACGGGCCGCTTTGCCCATCTCTTCGGCGACTTTCTTGCGCTCATCCAGACTGTCACTGAACAGACCGGATACGTTGACCAGCGGGATCGACTGAAACGCTCTGGTTTCCTGGCCTTTTGCTTCACTGGCACTGCTTGTCTGACTGCTCATGATCTACTTCCTAAACAGACTGGATGAATTGGTTAAAGTGACGGCGCTCTTCGATCGCCATGCGCTCGTTCAGCGACCAGAGATCGGCCACCGGCACGTTGGTAAACGGCAGGTGATGCAGGTATCCGTCAGGGCCAAACTCGGTGGTCAACGTGCTGCGTTCATACCCCTTCTCGATATGCTTGCGCCACACCGCTTCCCAGATCGACTGGTGGAACTCCAGTGCGCCCCGGTATTCCGGCGCATCCGGATGCGGCACCTGCGGCCCCTGGTCGTAACCGACACGGGCCTGAATGTGGTGAACGCGGTCGATAAAGGCGCTGAGATCATCCTTGGGATGGTTCAGCAGTCGCTCGCACACCAGCACCCAGTGGCTGATATCGGTGGTGAACTGCAGCTGCGGCAGCTGGCGAATCAGATCCAGCGTGACCCAGGGGCTGTACAGCGACGTGCCGCGATGGGTTTCAAAACTGCAGAGGATGCCGTGCTTGTCGGCCAGCTCCTGCGCCCTGCCGAAAAACTCCACCTGTTCCGCCATGGGCCAGCGGTCATTCCCCGGCAGCACGTTGATAAAGCGCGGCGACAGCTCCGCCGCGGCATCCAGCAGCCGATCCATGCGCGCCAGATGATCGGCGCTGGTCTCGGCCTGGTCCGGGATTACATCGCCGCCAGTGAACAGGATGGCGATATGCTCCATACCGGTATTATCCAGTGCCTGGCGAAACGCTCTGCGCTCTTCCGAGGTCGCCGCTATGCGGGCCTCGACACCGGTAAAACCAACGCTTTTCAGCTGCTCGGCATAGCTTTCCAGCGGCGCGGTCACGCCCCAGAGGGTACGAAAGATATCCAGTTCCATGCGCTGCTCCTCGCTGCTTCCCGAATTCGATGCCGCTTAGCGGTAGTTCACGCCCGGCAGTACGCAGAGCATCTCATACAGCAGGTTGGCCGCCAGCTGCGAGGTGTTGCCGCTGATATCGTAGGCCGGCGCCACTTCTACAAGATCCGCACCGATCAGGTTCAAGCCCTTGCAGCCACGCACAATTTCCAGCCCCTGGATCGAGGTCAGGCCACCTACTTCAGGTGTGCCGGTACCCGGCGCCCAGGCGGGGTCGATACCGTCGATATCGAAAGAGAGATAAACAGGGCCATCGCCGATCTGCTCGCGAACTTCCGCCATCAGCGGTTCAAGCGACTTGTGCCAGCACTGCTCGGCGGTAACCAGACGGAATCCCTGACGCTCGCCCCACTTGAAGTCATCGGCGGAATAACCCTGGGCGCGCTGACCGATCTGCACAACACGGTTCAGGTCCAGCAGCCCCTCTTCCACGGCGCGGCGGAAGGTGGTGCCGTGGGCGATTTTCTCGCCGAACATGTTGTCATTGGTGTCGGTATGCGCATCCACATGGATCAGGCCCACCGGGCCATGCTTTTTGGCGATGGCGCGCAGGATCGGCAGAGTCAGGGTGTGGTCACCGCCCAGCGTCAGCGGAATCAGCGGGTAATCGTTCAGGCGGGTGTAATAGTCTTCGATGATGTCGACCGACTTCAGCAGGCTGTAGGTGTTGATCGGTACATCGCCGATATCGGCCACGGACAGGGCATCGAAAGGCGCAGCGCCAGTGGCCATGTTGTAAGGACGGATCATCACCGATTCGGCGCGGATCTGCCGCGGCCCGTAGCGGGTGCCGGCACGCTGGGAGGTACCCACATCCAGCGGGATACCAACGAACGCTGCATCCAGACCCTCAAGCTCCTCCACAAACGGCAGTCGCATCATCGTCGCGCGGCCGCCGAAGCGGGGCATGTCGTTTCCACTCTGCGGCTGATGAAGTTGCTTTTCCATAACTCTGAACCCTCTGCTTCCGGGTCTTGCCTAAGGCCCGATTGAATGAATCTAGATCCATCTTAGGAACGCCAACTTGACGGTTAAATAGCAAATCAAAAATAATCAGTTCATAAATTACTGAAGTATGAAAACAGGATAAGAATCGCGCATGAGACCGGACAAGCGACTTAATATCAGGCTGCTGGAAGTGTTTGTAACCGTGGTCCAGCACCAGGGCTATGCCGGCGCACAGCAAGAGCTGAAGCTGACCGCTTCGGCAATCAGTAACTACATGAGCGAACTGGAGAGCCAGCTTGGTTTCGTGCTCTGCCAGCGCGGACGTTCCGGCTTTTCGCTGACAGAGAAGGGACAGCAGTTTCTGCATCAGTCGGTGAAACTGCTCGACGAGTACGAATCAATGGAGCGCCAGGCGGAAGCGCTGAAAGGCGATAAGGGCGGGACTTTCACCCTGGCGGTACTGGACGCCACGGTAATGGACGAGGCGCTGTCATTGCCGGAAATTCTGCGTCAGTTCAACGACCGCTTCCCGGCGGTGCATTTCAACCTGCAGATCCGCAGCCCCTACGAACAGGTACAGGGAATTCTGAACAATCAGCTGGACCTGGCGATCGGTAACTATCCGTCGAGCACCAATAACGTTATCGAGGAGAAGCTCTACCGCGAGCAGCACTGGCTCTACTGCAGTGATCTGCATCCACTGTTTACCCAGCGGCGTATCCCGCCGGAAACCATTACCCAGTATGGCTTGGTCACCCGCAGTTACTGGAACATGGCAGATCTGCGCAAGCGCGGCTTTGGCCACAGTACCGCCACGGTGGAGAGCATGGAGGCGCAGCTGGCGCTGATCCTGTCCGGTCGCTTTGTCGGCTATCTGCCGGAGCATTACGCCCAGCCATTCGTGAAACAGGGCCGGCTAAGACCGCTGGTACCCGCCGAGTTTGGCTACCAGGCGCCCTTCTCGATGATCTGCCGCCGTGGCCGCAGCCGCGAGCCGTTTATCCGCACCCTGCGCGAGCTGCTGATCGCACAGACCTCACGCAAAGCGAAATAAGCCGGCCAGGCGTCTAGCCGATCTCGCCGATCAACAGCCACCAGAGGTAATCCAGCGGCAGCAGCACAAACAGGGTGATCAGGGTGAGCGGCACGGTGATCTTCAACAGCTGGCCCAGCGGCTCCTTGGCTAACTGCATGGAGACCAGCAGCGGACCCGACTGGTAGGGAAAGAGCACGGTGGAGAAACCCAGCACCTGGGTCATCACCACCGCCTCCACGCTCCAGCCTGTCTGCACCGCCAGATCCGGCGCCACCGGCGTCAGCACAGCGGGGACTCCAGGCAAGGTCGCCACCAGGCTGACCACAAAGGACATCAGGCTCAACGACATAAAGTTAATAAAGTCGGCGCCCTGCTGCAGCGGCAGCAACTGCTCCAGCCAAACCGCCAGCAGATCGCCCAGGCCTGTGCTGGCCACCAGTTGGCCGAGGCCCAGAATACCGGCGATAAACAGCAGCAGCGTGATATCTATCCCTTCCGAAAGCTGCTTGCCACCGACCAGGCCGAAACCCGGCAGTAACAGCAGGCAGGCCGCCGCCAGCCCCACCCAGGCCGGACTGATACCATGCAGGCTGTCGGTCATCCAGAACCCCAGCGCCAGCGCCAGTACCACCAGCAGGCGGACCTGTCCCTGCCCCGCCGCGCCGTCCGTCTCTGCGGGCCCCAGGGCCGCCTCGGTATCGGGCTGCTCGCGAAACAGCCAGACGATCAGCAGACTTCCCACTGCCGCCTTGAGCACACCGAGCACCGGAAAATGCAGCAACAGGTAATGGGTATAGCTGAAGGTCATATCCAGCACGGTCTCGGCGGAGCCGATCATCACCATATTTGGAATGTTCGCCGGCATGATAGCAAAGGTGGGCATATGGCAACCAAAGGCCACCGCCAATACCACACCGGTGCGCCCGCGGGAGCCGGCCATAAAGCCGCAGCGATCAGCGATCGCCAGCCCGATGGGAATCATCATCACGGCGCGCCCCATCGACGATGGCATCAGAAAGCCGAGCAGCGTGCAGGCCGCCATCAGACCAAAGATCAGGCGTGCATAACTGCCATCCAGATGATGCCCCAACAGACCCGCTATGCGCGCGCCAAGCCCTGTGGACTTGATCGCAAGCCCCATCACCATGCCGGAAAAAATCAGCCAGAGCGCGCCGGACGAAAACCCGGAGAACACCTCATCCGGCGGTGCGATACCGCTAAGCAGCGCCGCCAGAAAGAACAGCAGCGCGGTCATATAACCGGGCAGCGCGTTGGTGACCAGCAACCCAAGAGTAAGAATAACAATGGCAAGACTGCGCCCCTGCAGCGGCGTCAAAGGCGCCATCGGCGCGATGGCTACCCAAAGCGCCAGGGGCAGTAACAGCAGCATGATCAGATTGGCCGGGCGGCGAATCCACGACATCGATAACATTCCTTATTATTGTTTGGCGTTATTCTCGAACTGGCAAAACGTCTTCAGCGCCGCAGCCAGCTCATCCGGCTGTTCTTCCGGCAGAAAGTGTCCACATTCAAGCGGGTATCCGCTGACATCGCTGGCGTAATCCCGCCAGACCGACAACAGATCATAGGTGCGATGGACAAAGCCCCTGGCACCCCAGAGCACCAGCAGCGGACAGTCGACAGTTCGTCCGCGATCGGCGCGGTCATGCTCCAGGTCGATGGTGGCGGCTGCGCGATAGTCCTCGCAGGAGCCGTGAATCGCCTTCGGATTACGGAAACAGCGAAGATACTCGGCTCGGGCCACGGGTGCAAAGTCAGCACCGGGCGCCGCCCAGCGTTTCAGCTTTTCATTGAGGTAGTAATCCGGGTCCTGGCCGATCAGGTGTTCGGGCAGGCCATCCGGCTGAATCAGGAAAAACCAGTGGTAGTAACCAGTGGCGAACGCCTGATCGGTGTGGTCGAACATATGCAGCGTCGGCGCGATATCCATGACACAGGCGCGCTCGACACGCTCGGGGTAATCCAGCGCCAGCCGATGGGTGACCCGGGCGCCGCGATCGTGACCCGCCACCGCGAAGCGCTGATAGCCGAAATGGTCCATCACGGCGATCATATCCGCAGCCATTTCGCGCTTGGAGTAGTTACTGTGATCGGGCAGCCCTGCGGGCTTGGCGCTATCGCCGTAGCCCCTAAGGTCCGGACAGATAAGGTGAAAATGATCTGCCAGCAGTGGAGCGATGCGGTGCCAGATGACATGGGTCTGCGGGTAACCATGGATAAGCAGCAGCGGCGGGCCGCTACCACCGTGAACCAGGTTGATAGCGACCCCATCATGTGTGACTTCAGTGCGGCTAAAACGGCTATCGAATAGAGTGTCCAACATGTGTTGCTGTGACAAAGCAGCCTCCTGCGCCTAAAAACTCATGCCGGCGGGCCAGAGTGCTCCCCTGCCTGCCGCAATCAGCGGGTCTCCTCGCGGGCGATCACCACCGGCTCCCCCTCCTCCATGCGGATCAGGATCATCTCGCCGGAAGATGGATAGATATCCAGCAGAGCGGTGATATTGACCTGGTGCGTGATCAGCACCGCGGGTCGATCGGCACCGCGCTGTGCCAGCCAGTTTTTCAGTTCACTGGTCTGATCAACGCCCGCCGACGCATTACGAAAGAAGGAGTTTAGCAGAGGCTGGGGTTGAACCTCGCCGATTCCCAGCAGTTCAGAGGTATCCAGGCAGCGGCACCACTGGCTGGAATAAACATCGGCCTGTCCGAAGCCCAACTGCTGCAGGCGCTTGCCAATAGCGCGGGCCTGATCACGCCCCTCATCATTCAGATTGCGCTGGGTGGAACAGTCGCCCAACTGAAAGTTGGCTGGATCGCCGACACCCGGTGCCAGCGCATGGCGGATAACGATGATGCCACCGCCCTCCTGCACCGCCTCCGACAGGGTCTGGGCACTCAAGCCCAACGGCACGAAAGCTGCGGCTAGTGTCAGTGAGATTAGAGCGATGCGATGACGGAAGCAGGCAATAAGACGAGTCATGATCGGTCCCCGTTTGCTGAGAGCTCGTAGTACTGAGCTGATAGTACCCAGCTGATACGCCAGCAAAGGGAAGATGGTTTGCTCTCCCCCTCTTCTGCAACCGCAGAATGCGGGCGCAGTGCAGAGCTTTGCGTCAGAACTTTAATCGAGAACCAGCGCCCCATTGGCATCGAACTGCCAGAATTCCGCCCAGGCCACTTCCGACAAATAACCGTCAGGATCGGCGAAGTAACCGCTGTATCCACCCCAAAATGCATCCTGCGCAGGTTTAACGATCTCGCCACCGGCGGCTTCCGCCCGCTTGAGTATCTCGTCCACCTGCGCTTTTTCACGGGTGTTATGCGCCAGGGTGATTCCAGGGAAGCTCCGATCCCGGCCGATCAGACGCGAGCCTGCATCCTCGGCCAGTTTCTCGCGGGGATAAAGCGCCAGCCGAGTGCCGGCGGTGCTGAAAAAGACGATATCCTGCCCCTCGGTGCGATGGGCAGGAAAGCCGAGTCCTTCGGCATAGAAACGATAGGCACGCTCGAGGTCATCGACCCCGAGCGTGATAAGACTGATACGAGGTTCCATCTATACCTCCTTGACCCCGCACCAGTCTGCAACGGCAGCGGGGTTAGGCTGATTCGGCGAGACGATCCAGCACGAAGTTGAGTACGCCGCCCGACTGGTAGTATTTCACTTCGACCAACGTATCCAGGCGCGATTGCAACTCGATTTCACGCTCACTGCCATCAGCATAGTGGATGATCGCCTTGAACAGTTGCTTAGGCTTAAGCTCGCCCTCCAGGCCGAGAATATCGATCTGCTCGTCGCCGGTCAGTTGCAGCGACTTGCGGTCGTCATCACCTGTGAACTGCAGCGGCAGTACGCCCATACCCACCAGGTTGGAGCGGTGGATACGCTCAAAGCTCTCCACGATCACCGCCTTCACGCCGAGCAACAGCGTACCCTTGGCGGCCCAGTCACGGCTTGAACCGGTACCGTACTCCTTGCCACCGACAATCACGCTGGGTGTGTTCTCGGCCTGGTACTCCATCGCCACGTCGTAGATGAATTTAGGCTCTTTCTCGCCCCGTTTGCGGGTATAACCACCCTCGATCTCCGGCACCATCTCATTGCGGATACGGATATTACCGAAGGTGCCGCGCATCATGATCTCGTGGTTACCACGGCGCGAACCGTAGGAGTTGAAGTCCTTGTCCTGAACCTTGTGCTCGCGCAGGAACTGCGCTGCAGGGCTGTCTTTAGGGATGGAACCGGCCGGTGAAATATGGTCGGTGGTCACCGAGTCCCCCAGCAGCGCCAGGATTGAGGCGCCCTTGATATCGCCCACATTGCCGGCGTACTCCGGTTCGAAGAAAGGCGGCTCCTGGATGTAGGTGGATTCGCGCGGGAACTCGTAGGTAGCTCCCTTGACGCTCTCAATCAGGCGCCAGTTTTCATCGCCATCAAATACCGAAGCGTACTCCTTGCGGAACATCTCGTTGTCGATGGTCTGCACCAGGGAGTCGATCTCGGCATTGGTCGGCCAGATATCCTTCAGGTAAACCGGCTGGCCATCAGAACCTTTGCCCAGCGGCTCGCTGGAGAGATCGATGCGGGTGGTGCCGGCCAGACCGTAAGCCACCACCAGCGGCGGTGACGCCAGCCAGTTGGCACGGACCAGCGGATGGATGCGGCCCTCGAAGTTACGGTTACCGGAGAGCACCGAGGAAACGATCAGGTCGTTTTCACTGATCGCCTGTTCCACCTCGTCCGGCAGCGGGCCGGAGTTACCGATACAGGTGGTACAGCCATAACCGACCAGGTTAAAGCCCAGTTCATCCAGGTCTTTCTGCAGACCCGCTTTTTCCAGGTATTCGGTGACCACACGGGAGCCAGGCGCCAGCGAGGTTTTCACCCAGGGCTTCACCTTGAGCCCCTTCTCCACCGCCTTGCGTGCGACAAGACCTGCTCCAAGCATCACCGCCGGGTTGGAAGTGTTGGTGCAGGAGGTGATCGCCGCGATCACCACATCACCGTGATGCATCGGCTCATCCGAGCCTTTCAGCGCTACGCCTGTGTCGATCTGATCTTTTTTGCCGGCCAGCTCGATAAAGGAGTCAATCGATTCCTTCAGATTCTTGACTGGTACCCGGTCCTGCGGGCGTTTCGGGCCTGCCAGGTTGGGTTCAACGGTGGAGATATCCAGCGACAGCGTGGCAGCAAAATCAGGCGTCTGATAGTTCTCGTCGCGCCACATGCCCTGGGCCTTACAGTAGGCTTCAACCAACGCCAGTTGCTGCTCGTCGCGGCCACTGAGGCGCAGGTAGTTGATGGTCTGGTTATCGATCGGGAAGAAGCCGCAGGTGGCGCCATATTCCGGCGCCATGTTGGCGATGGTGGCACGGTCCGCAATCGGCAGATGCGCCAAACCGTCGCCGTAGAATTCTACAAACTTGCCAACCACGCCATGTTCGCGCAGCATCTCGACCACACGCAGCACCAGGTCGGTGGCGGTGATCCCCTCCTGGAGTTCGCCGGTCAGCTCAAAACCGACCACGTCCGGCACCAGCATGGAGATCGGCTGGCCCAGCATCGCCGCTTCCGCCTCGATACCGCCGACCCCCCAACCCAGCACGCCCAGGGCATTGATCATGGTGGTGTGGCTGTCGGTACCCACCAGCGTATCCGGGTACGCCAGCTGCTGGCCATCGACCTTTTCTGTCCAGACCGATTTAGCCAGGTACTCCAGGTTAACCTGGTGACAGATACCGGTGCCCGGCGGCACCACGCTAAAGTTGTTGAAAGCGCCCTGCCCCCATTTCAGAAACTGGTAACGCTCCAGGTTGCGCCCCATCTCGATCGCCACGTTATCCTTGAATGAAGATGAGTCGCCAAACTTGTCGATGGTGACCGAGTGGTCGATCACCAGATCGACCGGCGAGAGCGGGTTGATCTTCTGCGGGTCGGCGCCGCGCTTGACCAGCGCGTTCCGCATAGCCGCCAGGTCGACCACACCCGGTACGCCGGTGAAGTCCTGCATCAATACCCTGGCCGGGTGGTAGGCAAACTCGTGATCCGCTGCCTTACCCCGGCTTTTCGCCAGAGCAACGATATCTTCACGACTGCAGGTCTCGCCATCCTCGTGCCGCAGCAGGTTTTCCAGCAGCACCTTGACCGAAACAGGCAGGCGCGCGGCCTCGACCATCTCACCCAGCTCGCCACCGTTCAGCGCGTAGTAGGTGTAGGTTTGACCGTTAACTTCCAGGTTACTTTGAGTTTTGAACGAGTCTTTCGATCGCAACATCGATATCTCCTTGGCCATAATCTGCGTCAGGTGCCCAAACCGGGCTCCGGGCGTTCTGTTTGAATGTTCACGGGCTTGAGATGTTCTGGATACAGGGCAGCGCGAAGAGCCTAATACGGAATTATTGTTGTGCACGCTAAAAGCGCTTCAGCGTCTCTCATTTCGGACAAGCCGCTTACCGATACAGTTCAAAATAGTTCATTAGGGTGGGGGATTCAGGTTTCAACCGGGTAACAACAGCGTTGCAGACCCTGCATCTATCTGGGGTTGTGTTGCCAGAAGAACTGAAAACAGCACCCTGCGCAGATGCTGTGGATGGGGGAAAATCGCCCTATTGCCGTAAAAATCGCTGAAAACGGGCCCAGTTTAATGAACCGTACATACCATGCATGGATCGAAGCTGCGTACGATATGCTGAACCGCCACCGGATCGGTTTCACCTTCACGCACCGGTGTGCCCACCAAAGCCTGTTCCAGCGCACCCGGCTGCCCTGAGGCGTCCCGCGGAGAGAAGTTCCAGGTGGTCGGCGCGATAATCTGGTACTGGCTGATGCGCCCCTTGCGAACCTCGATCCAGTGACCCAGGCTGCCGCGGGCTGCTTCCATCAGGCCGACGCCCTCGCCATCGGTGATCGACGACGGATGGTTACAGAAAGGCTCTTCCGGCTCGATCATCTGGGCCCACTGCTGCAGTCTGGGCAGCATTTTCGCCAGCTCCAGCAACCGCGCCAGCATTCGCGTCTTCACATTGGCACCCTCTTTTCTGGCCATTGCGGTCAGCAGGGGATCGCCATCCACCAGCGCCCTCGCCAGAGCACCGGTTTCCATCACCTGGCCTGCGTAACGCGGCGCTTTGCACCAGCTGTAAGCGCCCTCTTTCTCAGCCACTGGTTCGGTCTCGCCCTGTTGCGGATGCAAAGCCTCCGACGGGCGCATCCAGGCGTGGCTGACATCCTCGACGATCCTGCCGGCATCAAAACCGGAGAGGCCCTGGTCCGGCGTCCAGATCCCCTGGCCAACGGCATTTACCCCTTCCAGCGAGTAATTACCAAAGCTCATAAAACGGTCAACACTGCGGCCCAGCCCTGCAAAGCCTAGCTGCTCGGAGAGATGCAGAAAGGTACGCAGATCGTCATGCTGCCAGGGCTTTTCATGGCGCCAGTTCTCCAGCTGCGCTGGAGTCTGGATCGCCTGCACCCGCTCAAGGTCATCGCCAAACAGGGTCTTTTCCAGAAAGCGGCGAAACCCACTGAGGATCGCCATCAGCCGCAGCCGCTCCTGTCGCTGCACCGGCTTGGTGCTGCCGCCAGGCTGGATACTCAGCGTATGTGGCCACTTACCCGCCAGCAGGCCCATCAGATGCAGAAACTCGGCGCGAGCCGGCAGCACATCGCGAGTCGCCTCGCCTTTCACCGCACGGAAGCGAGTTGCAACCTGGTTATACCAGAGCTCGGCGGCATAGGTTTCCCGCGCCAGGTCCGGCATAAAGAACAGGTAAAAGTGAGTCAGCAGATCGGTAAGGGATTCGTTCGCCAGCACCAGGTTACGGCACAGTTCACCGTTGCGGGTAGGCTTGATACCGAGCGCCTGAGACAGCGCCTGAGCCGCCGCCACCGACTGGCTTACCGAGCAGATCCCGCAGATACGCGGCACGTAGACCAGCGCATCCAGCGCCGGCTTGCCCACCAGTATCTGTTCGAAACCGCGATAGAGCGTGGAGTTCACCCGTGCTTCGGTCACCTGGCCATTATCGGTGTCCAGGGCAATATCCAGATCACCCTCCACCCGATTGAAAGGGCCGACTACAACTCTGCTCATGAACGCGTTCTCAACTCTTCATTTATCGAAATTATTTAGAAGAAGCCTTATTACCGGAAGTCTTCTTGGCAGAAGGCGGATAAATCAATTGCTCTGAGCGGGCGTTTTCCTTCAGGCGCTCCGGCGTAGCAGCTTTCGACAGGGACGCCAGTGCGACAAACCAGGCCTTGGGCATATCGGTGGGCAGCCCCACGGGAATACCTGCGATTTTAGGTGTTTCGGTAAAGCGGTGGCGCGGCTCTTCAAACTCCGGCGCCGTGCAGTTGATGCAGGGATAACCACCCCGCGTACAGGAGCCTTCGCCATTCCAGGGCCGGGTATTGCAGTCACCATGGGCCTGGGTGCCCAGGCACCCGAGATGCTCCATCATGCAGCCCTGATGTCCCAGCGCCTCTGCACTGGCCTTGTATTCGTAGTATTCATTGCGGGTACAACCGTGATGCACCAGCTGATCGGCATAGAGCCTGGGCCGCACCAGGGCATCCAGCCGTTCGGGATCGCCCTCGCCCAACGCCAGCTCGATCAGCGACTCGGTCACCCAGTTAGGATGCACCGGGCAACCCGACACATTCACCACCGGCAGATCGCCACCAGAGCGATAATCGCTGCCCAACAGGCCACCGCGCAGCTCTCCTTCAAACTGCAGCCCGGTGGCATCGGTAGGGTTATCGCCCGCCGTGCTGATACCGCCAAAGGCAGCGCAGGAGCCGATCGCGAGGGTATACCGCGCCTTGGCGGCCAGTTGCTCAACCCAGTGGATCATCGGGATACCGGTGCCACCGAGGAGATGAAAACGGCCTGTACCCATGGGGCCGCGCATCATCGAGCCTTCGATGCAGAGCAGATCCAGCTCGGTGCGCCCTTCGAGGATATCGTCCAGCAACTGGCGAACTTCCGCGCCGGTCTGCTCACTCAGGGAAGGATGCCAGAGCAGGTTGATACCCGCGCTTTCCAGTGTGGTGATCAGGTCGGGCGCCTCCGCCCCCAGCAGGGACATGGAACAACCACCACAACCTCCGGACTGCAGCCAAAGCAGGTTAGCCATCAGCACTTTCATCCAGACCTGGCGCCGGCTGGCTGGCCGGCAGGGTCAACTGTGCGACAGCGCCGCCTTCCGCGCCGTTAATAATCTTCAAGGTGCCACCATGTTCGTTGACGATTCCGTAGCTGATCGAAAGCCCAAGCCCGGTGCCCTGCCCAGTGGGCTTGGTGGTAAAGAAGGGATCAAACAGACGCGGCAGATTCTCCGGCGCGATCCCCTGTCCGTTGTCGGCCACGCTGAGCCAGGCCAGCCCCTGATCACTGCCCGCCTCTATTTTCAGCGCTGGTTTGGGCTGATCAGCGACGGCATCGGCGGCATTCTGGATCAGGTTTACGACGACCTGATGAATCTGGCCGGAGTGTCCCACCACCTCGAGTTTATCCGGCAGCTCCAGATCCACATGGATCGCCACCTTGCTCTCCTTGGTGATCCAGTGCAGTGCCGAGCGCACCACGTGGATCAGATCGAAAGGCGCCTTCTCGCTACTCTGGGTGGATGAGAACTGGCGCAGGTCATTAACGATCTCGCGCACCCGGTCCGCCCCCTCCATGGTGCCTTCGACCAGCGAATCCAGATCGGCGATCGCCCGATCCAGGCGCAGCTTTTGGCGCAGCTCGCGCAGCTCATCACGGCTCGCGCCGGACTGTACCAGGTCGAAATACTCCACCAGTCGTCCGGTGTAGCGCCGCAGGGCGTGCATATTGCCATAAACGAAGCTAATCGGGTTGTTGAGTTCGTGGGCCACGCCGGCCACAAGACGACCGAGGGAGGCCATCTTTTCTGCCTGGATCAGCCGCTCCTGCGCCAGCTTCAGCTCGGCGTGGGCCTGGTGCAGTTCATTAAAGGCACACTGCAGCTCACCCAGCGGGCGACCCGCCACGACTATCCCGGCCAGACGGCCACGTTGATTGAAACGGGGGGAACAGTTCAGCGCCAGCGGCTCCGGGCCATTAACGCCATCGATGCTGATCTCCTGATCGCGCACCGCCTCCTTGCGGACCCGCTGCAGACACTGCACCAGCTTGTCGCGGCTCTCGCCGCTGCAGAGGCTTTCCATCGGCTGGTCCAGCAGCGATTCCATGGTGCGACCGGTAAGCTCTTCAAAGGCGCGGTTAACCTGCTGAATCCGCCCCTCGTGATCGCAGGCGATC
Source organism: Marinobacterium lutimaris (assembly GCF_900108065.1). Taxonomy (GTDB): domain Bacteria; phylum Pseudomonadota; class Gammaproteobacteria; order Pseudomonadales; family Balneatricaceae; genus Marinobacterium_D; species Marinobacterium_D lutimaris. The sequence goes on from NZ_FNVQ01000001.1 coordinate 2,168,031, forward strand.
AGCACATCGCTCATGGCCGACTGCACGCTGTCGACGAAGTTATGGGCTTCCTCAAGCGCCTCGTTCTGCTCTTCCACCTGAACCTGATAGCGCACCAGATCGGCATAGGCCTCGTCCATCTTGCGTATAACGCTGACCCAGGCTTCGTCGGCCGTGCCCGATTCTTTGTGGCTGTTGGGGTGTTGCTGCTGCACCATCGTTTACTTACCCGTTTGGAAGATTCCAGACTACCGCCAGACCGCGGTCAGGCCAACCTCGGCGCACGGAAACTCGTCACTTTGAAGCTCAGCACATTGAATGCACGAGCGAGTTTCCATTTAACACCCAGGGCGGCAACCAAATATCCACTTAAACAGCTAAAACCGTAGATTCTGTATGCCTACGCATTGAACGTGCCGCCCCGGTCGCAGCCATCGCGAAGCCTCGATTTTCCGCTTTCCCCAGGCAATATCGCCCCTTAATTTCCCCGCAACGGCGGCGATGGCATCGCTTTTGCTCCATGACAGGGAAGAAAGTGTGGAAAGAAAATTAAGAGTAGGAAACAACAATGAAGAAACAGCTTTTCACCGCTGCACTGCTGCTGGGCCCGAGCCTGGCATTCGCCCACCCCGGCCATGAAACCGGTGGACTGATTGCCGGCCTGACTCACCCGCTGATGGGTCTGGACCATCTGCTGGCGATGCTGGCCATCGGCATCTGGGCCGCACTGCAGCAGGGCAAAATGAAACTGGCGATGCCAATCACCTTCGTTGGCGTATTGATCGCCGGTTTCGCCCAGGGCGTTGCCGGCGTGAGCCTTCCGATGGTTGAAAGCGGCATCGCACTCTCGGTACTGCTGCTGGGCCTGATCATCACCGTCGCCGCCCGCCTGCCCGCTTCTGCCGCTCTGGCGCTGACCTCTGTTTTCGCCCTGTTTCACGGCTATGCCCACGGCGCCGAAGCCACAGGCTCACTGGCCCTGTTCGCCATCGGTTTCTCCGTCACCAGCGCCCTGCTGCACCTGAGCGGTATCGCCGTAACCGACAAGCTGAAAGCGCTGCCAGCCGTTGTTCGCAGCGCCGGTGCTGCCATCGCGGCCAGCGGTGTATGGATGCTTAGCTGAGGGTCTCCACCCTTTTCACCCCCAGGTAGTGTTTTACCGACACTCCGCGTAAGTTTTCCGGGCCTTGTGCCCGGTTTTTTTGTTTGGTGGGACGATTCTTATTTCGGAGTTTGTAGATGGTGCAGGTTCCGCCTGCTGGCGTATCAAGGATCTTGGACGGCCAAGATCCTTGATAATCCTAAGCCGCCCCGACAGCTTGATCGGCTGCGCCGATTACCCTGTGCTTCTCGCCTGAAAGAGCGGGAAGGGAAACTCGGCTTCGCCTCAAACAGCCCTTCCCTTTTCTCTCTTTCAGCCTGCGATGCTCGGCTGCGCTGAAGGGGAATCAGGGTGCTCTTAGCTAGCGAATTATTAAAATCAAAGAGACCCTAACCACCCATGATTTTATCAATGATAAAATCTAACAAAACGCCTCGAAGAATCCTTTTTGCAAAGATGAATTCATCAAACCATATTTTTCAAAAACCTTAAAAGACTTATCTTTAAAACTTACATCGCCTCTAAACTTAAATTTATATTTTTCCTTATCAAAAAATTCAAAATAGTAAAGTAAATCAACCAAGTAATATGAAACTTCCAGACTAGGAGCGTGATCAACCCAATGCATATAAGAATCATCATTTAGCCTCCTCACACGACCTTTATCCATATCACGAACTTTATCCCACTGAATCTTTACATTTTGAACAAATCTTCGGTGATCATAATTTGGTATTTTTCTAGTTTTATACAGTTCTAAGTGTAACTCACTGAAAACACTAAAATCTACTTTATGCGGAGCACTGTATTTTTCACCTTGATCTAAGTCTATTTTTCTTTTTTCATATTCATCGGCAATTCTTTTAAAGAAGGACTCTACATGACCGTAAATAAAACGTGTCTCATTATAGAATGCTCTCTCTAGTTTTATATTTCTTCGATAATCTAGAAAAGCTGAAGTTATAAATCCGAAGAATGCACCAAGAAATGCGCCGATCAATGCCCCCATGATTGACCAAAAACCTTCTCCTATAAAATGCTCCATGCATACTCCAAAAATATTCAGTTTTGGCATCATTTAGAATAATTCAGCCACTTACTCATCTTCGTCATCGCCTCAGTTTGAGCAAGCAGCTTTCCTTCAGCTACTGCTCGCTCTCCTCCTAAGATCCCCTCAAGTGATTCGACTCGGCGCTGCATAAGCTCATAGTCCTGCACATCAACGAGATAGGCCAGCGGCTGACCATGCTCAGTAATCTGCACAGGCTCTTTGGAAGAACTCAGGTCAGCTAGCATTTGGGATGTATCGTTCTTGAGGCTGGTAAGCGACTCAACTTTCATAGGCGTCCTGCTGATCAAATAAACATCAATACAACAGTAGCACTCTACGAGAACCGTGGACACGAAATGAGCAGTGAATGACCGCGCCAAGGAGTATTGAGAAAGCACGGGGACAAAAAAGTTACGCACAAACCAACTAACCGCAGCCGTATTCATCCCCCTTCAGTGCACAGCCGATCAAACTGTCGGGGCGGCTTGGGGTTATTAGGGGCCCATTTTTCATCAATGTAAGCGCACAAGGCCCCTAATTCGCCAGCAAGGCGAAACCTGACTCAGCTAAAGCAGCTGAAATATCAGGTCACAACTGAAGAAAGGATCGATTCAAAGCGGAGTCAGCGGGATCAAGCACTCTCCCGCAATACCCCCTGGTTAACCGACTGCGGATCCACCAGCAATTGATCCCCCTCCAGCCAGGTATTCCAGGTATCCAGCACCACCTCCGGATTATCCAGGCAGCGTCCGGTCTCCAGGCAGTAGCGCTCCTTGTACAGCGGCGAAGCCAGGAACAGGCCGCCTTCACTGCTGCCGACCAGCCCGCGGGAGAGCACGTTGGCCTGCCCTACCGGATCGAAGTTATCGATGGCGTAGACCCGAGCCCTGGCCGGGAAGTAGAACAGGGCGACCTGACGGCCGTTGATCAGGGCACAGACGCCGGATTCGGCGACCAGGTCATCAACAGTGCAGACCGGGATGCCCTTTGTTTCTAAAGCTTTCATTTCTACAGAATGGCTTTCTACAGACATGATTCTCTCCTCCGGCTTAGGCCATCACGATGGGCTGGGCTTCGATCTCTTTCTCTTCAGGTCGGGCGGGACGGATCTGGCCACGCTCCTGCACGAACACCACGTTGCTGTCTGACTTGTCGCTATTGACGAACTGGCGGAAGCGTTTGAGCGCCTGCTCGTCGTTGACGGTTTTCTTCCACTCGCACTCGTAGGTTTCCACTACGTGCTGCATCTGAGATTCCAGCTCGTCACCCAGAGCGAGGCTGTCGTTGATCACCACGTCGCGCAGGTAATCCAGCCCGCCCTCCAGGTTGTCCATCCAGACGGAGGTACGCTGTAGGCGGTCCGCCGTGCGGATGTAGAACATCAGCACCCGGTCGATGTATTTGATCAGGGTCTCTTTATCCAGGTCGGTAGCGAACAGGTCCGCGTGGCGCGGCTTCATGCCGCCGTTACCGCAGACGTAAAGGTTCCAACCGTTTTCGGTGGCGATCACGCCGATATCCTTGGACTGGGCTTCGGCGCACTCACGGGTGCAGCCGGAGACGGCGAATTTGATCTTGTGCGGCGCGCGCAGGCCCTTGTAGCGGTTCTCGATCTCGATGGCGAGGCCGACGCTGTCGTCGACACCAAAGCGGCACCAGGTGCTGCCGACACAGGATTTCACGGTACGCACCGATTTGCCGTAGGCATGGCCGGTCTCGAAGCCAGCATCGATCAGGCGGCCCCAGATCTCCGGCAACTGCTCAAGGCGTGCACCAAAGAGGTCGACGCGCTGGCCGCCGGTGATCTTGGTGTAGAGGTTGTAATCCCGCGCCACCTCGCCGAGCACGATCAGCTTATCGGGCGTAATCTCACCACCGGCGATACGGGGTACGATGGAATAGGTGCCGTCCTTCTGCATGTTGGCGAGGAAGGTGTCGTTGGTGTCCTGCAGGATCACGTGCCGTGGATCGAGCACATAGTTGTTCCAGCATGACGCCAGGATAGAACCCACCGCCGGCTTGCAGATATGGCAGCCCTTACCACCCTTACCGTGCTTGGCCATCAGCTCATCGAAGCTGTGAATGCCCTCGACGCGAATCAGGTTGTAGAGGTCCTGGCGGGTGAACGCGAAGTGCTCGCACAGATCGTGGCTGACTTCGACTCCCAGGGCTTCAAGCTCGTGGTTCACCAGGCTGGTCAGCAACGGGACGCATCCGCCGCAACCGGTGCCGGCCTTGGTAGCGCCTTTAACATCGCCCAGTGAGCAGCAACCGCCGGCCACCGCGCCCTGCACGTCGCCCTTGCTGACATCGTGGCAGGAGCAGATCTGCGCAGTTTCCGGCAAAGCCGCCACGCCAAGCCCGGCGGAGGCGGCGCCATCAACGCTCGGCAGAATCATCGATTCAGGGTTGGCCGGCAGGTCGATCTCGTTAAGCATGTACTGCAGCAGGGTGCCGTAGCTTTCCGCATCGCCCACCAGGATGGCGCCCAGCAGTTTCTTGTTATCGCTGCTGACCACCAGTTTCTTGTAGGTACCTTCAGCTTCATTAAGCCAAGTGAAGTTCTTGGCGCCCGGTGTACGGCCCTGGGCATCGCCGATGGAGCAGACATCGACACCCATGAGTTTCAGCTTGGTGCTCATATCGGCGCCGGCGAACTCCGCTTCGCCGCCGTTAAGCTGCGCCACGGTGACCTTGGCCATGGCGTAACCCGGCGCGACCAGGCCGAAGATCTTGCCATCCCAGAGGGCACATTCGCCGATGGCGTAGATGTTTTCGTCGGAGGTCTGGCACTGGTTGTTAATGACGATACCGCCACGCTCGCCCACCGCCAAGCCAGATTCTCGCGCCAGCTGATCGCGGGGGCGGATACCGGCGGAGAACAGGATCAGGTCGGTCTCCAGCACTTCACCGTCCGCAAACTCCATGCGATGCACATGATGCTCGCCATCGACGATCTGCTGGGTGTTCTTGCCGGTATGCACCTGCACGCCCAGCGCTTCGATCTTGGAGCGCAGCAGACCGCCGCCCATTTCATCGAGCTGTACCGCCATCAGACGCGGAGCAAACTCGACCACGTGGGTTTCCAGCCCCAGATCACGCAGCGCCTTGGCCGCTTCCAGGCCCAGCAAACCGCCACCTACGACGACTCCGACCTTGCCCTGCGCCGCGCTGGCCTTGATCGCTTCCAGGTCTTCGATGGTGCGATATACCAGGCAGTGGTCGCGGTCATGACCCGGCACCGGCGGTACGAACGGGTATGAACCGGTGGCCATCACCAGCTTGTCGTAGCTCAGCGTGGTGCCCTTGTCGGAAACAACCAGGCGGTCGTTCTTGCTGATCTCCACCACGCGCTCGTTGAGCAGCACGTTCAGACCCCATGCGCGGTACTGATCGATCTTGCCCATGGCGAGATCTTCGGCGGTCGCGCCCGTGAAGTATGAGCTGAGGTAGACACGGTCATAGGCCAGACGCGGCTCCTCACAGAACACGGTCACCTCGAACTCATTCAGACGACCGGAATCTGCCAGGCTCTGAAGAAACTGGTGACCCACCATACCGTTACCGACGACGACCAGGGCGGATTTGCTCATTGTGCTGCTCCTGCTTATCTGTTTTGGGCCTGCCTGCTGCGCTTTTGCAAACCCCAGAAACGAAAAAAGGCGCTCACCGATCAGCACCCTGAAAAGGAAGCTGATCGATGAACGCCTTTGTTCATCAAATATGTTGTCCGGGATATGCCCGGCTGTTGGAATCTTTAAAGCAGAAGCCGTGCCAACAGCGCACTTCTTTTAGATAACAGATAGTTAGTGATTAAGAACAACCGAACGCCCTATTAAAATCGCACCAGTTTGGTGAAGAGGCACCAAAATAATGCTCTTTTTGTGTATGTGGGGGCGCACCACTGACCTGGTTGTACTGCAGTCGCGACTGCCGGAGCAGATCGAAAAAGACGGCCTAAGGGCTAGAACCGGCTCCAGTCGATCTCGCCAAGACCATGCGCGATAAACCAGGGGTTCAACAGCTCCGCGGTGTCGGCATAGCCAAGCGGCGAACCATCGAAGCGGATCACCGCCCCACCCGCCTCGTTCAATACAGCGTGAGCGGCGGCGGTATCCCACAGGGATGTTGGGCCCAGGCGCGGATAGATATCGGCCGTGCCTTCGGCGATGCGACAGAACTTCAGCGAGCTGCCCACGGATTCCAGCCTGACCTCATCATGCTTTTCCAGCTTGTCGATCCAGGCCTGCATATCGGGGCTGGGATGAGAACGGCTGCGCAGCAGATGCCAGGGCTGGCCCGGCTGGTGCTCACGCACCTGCAGCGGTTTCTCGCCCTCGGCGTCGATTCTCACAGCGCCTATACCTCGCGCCGCCATCCAGAGCACTTCATTCACCGGCGCATAGACCACGCCGAGCACCGGCTCACCGTTTTCGATCAGGGCGATATTGACGCTGAAGTCGCCGTTGCGCTTGATAAACTCCTTGGTGCCATCCAAAGGATCCACCAGCCAGTAACGGCCCTGATCGTCAGCGCCACTAAAACCTTCTATATCCTCTTCAGAGAGGATCGGCAGTTTTGGTGTCAGCGCGACAAGCCCCGCCGCGATGATCCGGTGCGCCGCCTGATCTGCCTCGGTCAACGGTGACTCGTCCGCCTTGAAGTTGACCTCGAAGTCGCGGGCGTACACCTGCATGATCGCTGCACCAGCATCCCTCGCAAGCTGAGCCACATCATCGAGCAGCGCTCTGTTAATCCAGTCGGTCATGCTGTCTGTCCTTATAGGCTCAGGTTAACTTAAGCGGAAGTTCTTACTGGCATGGGGCTCTGGCAGGGTCGGTGTACCCAGCGCCTGCAGGCATTCGCGCTCAAAGGTGCGGGTCATCGAATCCAGCGCCAGCCCGTTGTCGGTCTGCCCGAAGGGGTTCTCCAGCTCCTGGCTCAACTCATCCAGGCCGAAAAAAGCATAGGCGACGATAGCTGTCAGCAGAGGCGTCAGGATGCCGCTGCTGGCCACCAGGCCAAACGGCAGCAGCAGGCAGTAGATGTAGCAGATCCGGTGCACCAGCAGCATATAGGCGAAAGGCAGCGGTGTGTTGCCCAGGCGTTCACAGCCAGCGACCACTTCACTGAGCGACACCAGCCGCTGCTCGAAGTTACGCACGGTGACCGGGTCCAGGCCGCCGCTTTTCACCTCGGTCGCCAGCTGCTCGCCGAGCAGACCAAGAATAGCCTCGGGTCGGTTCACCGATGCCTCTATCTGAGCCAGCTCAGCAAAACTCAACCAGTTGGCAAGCCCTGGCATCGGATCGGTACCGCGCAGCTGATCACGCAGGCACTGGGTAAATCCGATCAGACGCCGCACCATGCGCTGGTGACGCTCGCTGTCCTGGCCGCGGTAGCTCAGGCTCAGACGCAGCAGGCTGCGCCCCTCCACCAGCAGCTGGCCCCAAAGCTTGCGACCTTCCCACCAGCGCTCGTAGCAGGCGTTATTACGAAAACCCAGATAGAGCGACAGCGCCACACCGATAAAGCCGAACGAGGTGGTGGTCAGCTCCGGGAAAAAGTCGGGGAAATGGTCATGCAGCACCACCGTCAGCGCCGCCAGCAGCGACACCAGGATAATCTGGGGCATCACCCTGGGTGCGATGGAGCCCTGAAAAACAAAAAACAGTGCCAGAAATCCCGGCTTTTCACGCACAATCACGGTCGATAAATCCCAGTAAAACAGTTCGTTGCAGCATACCCCAGCAATCCTCTTTTCTGTAGGCCGAGTATTGCTACCGGGTTTTGCACCGTCCCGAACGGGTCATTTTCCCACCAAAAGTAGTAGCCGATTTACTTCCTTTGACCCTTAGCCACACCGATGTTGATCTGCCACGCTTTCCCGATTAGCGAATCAGATATGTAAGCCGGATAACAACAATAATAGAGGGACGAAGATGCAAAGCTGGCGGATGCAAAGCTGGGTGATGCCAAGCTGGGTGCCTCGCATATGCCTGGCCATGCTGCTCTGGCTGCCACTGCTGGGAAGCCAGGCCCGTGCCGATGCTCTTCAAACGCAGGCGCTGGAAAACAACCTGCCACCACTGATTCAGGAGCTTTTTCCCGAGGCCACGGAAATCGGTGAAAAGCAGACCAGCCCCAAGGTATGGCCGGTTTACCAGGTAACCGAACTGATCGGCTACGCCTTTCTATCCGGCGATTACATCGAACTACCCGGCTTTTCCGGTGCGCCCTATCAGCTGCTGATCGGCATCGACCGTGACGGGATCTATCGCGGCGTTAAGGTACTTGAGCATCACGAACCGATCTTCCTACATGGCCTCGGCCCAGAGCCGATGCACCGCTTTACCGAGCAGTATCAGGGCCTGGATCTGCGCCAGCCGATCAAGATCACCAGCGCCTCGGTGCGTAGCAAAGGCGCCGGCAGCAATGTCTATATCGACGGCATCACCAAGGCCACGGCCTCGGCCATAGTGCTGAATGAAACCGTTATGATCTCCGCCATTCAGGCCGCCCAGGGCACAGGGCTGATTCCGCATCGCAACCCGCCCGCCAGGGTTCGCACCGAGCTGCAGGAAGATACCGACTGGCAAAGCCTGTTGGCCAACCAGATGGCGGGCCAGATCCGCTTGAGCGATGCGGAGGTCAAAAAGGCTTTCGGTTCCTCTGACTCTTCCATCTCAGGCAATGATGACGGCGAGAGCAACTTCGCCAACCTCTACTTTGTTTATCTGAATACACCGACTACCGGGCGCTACCTGCTGGGCGATGCCCATTATGAGCGGCTGATGCAGGAGAAACTGGAACCGGGCGATCACGCCATTGCGGTCATCAACCGCGGGCCCTACTCGATCATGGGCGAGGAGTTCGTGCGCGGCACCGCGCCGGACCGCCTGGCACTGGAGCAGAACGGTATTCAGATCGAACTGCGGGATATGGACTTCTATAACTTCGTCGACCCTCAGTTGCCCGCTGACCTGCCGCAGTTTGAAGAGATGCGCCTGTTCAGCATACATAGCGGAGCCGGCTTCGATCCGGCCTCCCCCTGGGTATTGAGGCTGGTGGTCAGCCAGCAGCAGGGTTATCTGCGCCCCGATGAGGTTCGCAGCTTCAGCAGCCGTTATCAGATGCCGGAACGCTTCTTCGAAACTGTTGAAGTTCAAGCCACCGAAACACGGCCGCTATGGATGCAGATCTGGCAGCAGCGCGCCGGTCTGATTGCAGGCCTGCTGGCCGGTTTGACGCTACTGACCGCGATTATTCTCTGGCACCGCAAGGTCACCGGGAACGCCCGTCTGTTCCGCGTTATTCGCTGGGGATACCTGCTCTACACGCTGATCTTTATCGGTTACATCACCCAGGGTCAGCTCTCGATCACTAACGTCTTCACCATTTTGCAGGTGGTTACCGGCTCAGCCGACAGTTCGATTCTGTTGATCGACCCGGTGATCTTTATCCTCTGGTGCTACGTAATTTTGACGCTGGTGCTCTGGGGGCGCGGATATTTCTGCGGCTGGCTCTGTCCCTTCGGTGTACTCCAGGAGATGGCCGCCGCCCTCGCCACAAAACTGAAGATCAAACAGAAGAAGATCCCCTGGTCCGTGCACCAGAAACTCTGGGGGCTGAAATACCTGATTCTGGCCGGGCTGGTGGGCGTCAGCTTCTACTCACTGAGCGCCGCCGAACGCGGCGCCGAGATCGAGCCGTTCAAGACGGCTATCACCCTGGGTTTTGTGCGCGAGTGGCCCTTTGTGATCTACGCGATTGTGCTGCTGGTTGCCGGCCTGTTCGTACATAAATTCTTCTGCCGCTACCTCTGCCCACTGGGCGCCTTCTTCGCCGTGATGGGTCACTTCCACCTGTTGCGTTGGCTGCCAAGACGCAGCGAGTGCGGCAGCCCCTGCCAGCTCTGCAGCCACCGCTGCGGTATCCGCGCCATCGAGCCTTCGGGCAAGATCAACTACCGAGAATGTATCCAGTGTTATGACTGCGAGGTGATCTACCGGGATGACCATCAATGCGTGCCGCTGATCAACGAACGCCGCGGCAGAAAGCGACCATCCGGCGTAATCGCGAAAGCTTCCTGAAGTTGGCCGGTTTATCATTCTGTTACTTTGCGGATCATCGCCGCTCGCTGTACCTTTAGCCTGCTCAGCAGAGACTGCGCCGGCTTCAGCCCTGGCTGCTATTAAAAAAAATCATGTTCCATAACTTGTGTATCGGGTTTTTACGATATACATTTCGATAAAAAGCGATATAGATATGACCGACTCGTCCGAAATCGATGCCATTATCAAGGCACTGGCTCACCCGGTTCGCCGGCAAATACTGGCCTGGCTCAAGGAGCCCGAAGAGTGGTTCGCGGAGCAGGCCCATCCGCTGGATTACGGTGTCTGTGCCGGCATGATCGATAAACGGACCGGCCTGTCGCAGTCCACTACCTCCGCTCACCTGTCCACACTACAGAAAGCGGGCCTGGTGGAAACTCAGCGCATCGGTCAGTGGATCTATTACAAACGAAACGAAGCCAATATCCAGGCATTTCTGGAGGCGATCGGGGAAAGTCTTTAAGTGACTTTCTACGCCTCCTGAACTGTTAAGCGTTAAACCCAAGGAGGCAATCCTCGCAATGAGCACACTTCACCAACCTCTGACAGCCGGCGCACTGGAACTGCGCAACCGTATCATCATGGCGCCACTGACTCGCTGCCGCGCCGATGCCGGCCGGGTTCCGGGCGAACTGATGCTGGAATACTACCGCCAGCGCGCTGGCGCCGGCCTGATCATCAGTGAAGCCACTTCGGTAACGCCTCAGGGCGTGGGTTACCCGGATACTCCGGGAATCTGGAGCGATGAGCAGGTCGCCGGCTGGCGTAAGATCACCGATGCGGTTCACGCCGAAGGTGGCAAGATCGTGCTGCAGCTCTGGCACGTGGGCCGTATCTCTGACCCGATCTACCTGGACGGAGAACTGCCGGTGGCACCCAGCGCTATTCAGCCGGCGGGCCATGTCAGCCTGGTACGTCCGCAGAAAGGCTATGAGACGCCGCGCGCACTGGAGACCGACGAGATCCCCGGCATTGTCGAGGCTTACCGTCAGGGTGCCGCCAATGCCAAGGCAGCAGGTTTTGATGGTGTAGAGATCCACGGCGCCAACGGCTACCTGCTGGAACAGTTCCTGCTCGATGGCACCAACAAGCGTACCGATGCCTACGGCGGCTCTTTGGAGAATCGCGCCCGTCTGCTGCTGGAAGTGACTGACGCGGCGATCGATGTCTGGGGAGCAGATCGTGTCGGTGTACATCTGTCTCCGCGCGCCGATGCCCACGACATGTCCGACTCGGATCGCAAGACCACCTACTCTTACGTGGCCAGCGAGCTTGGCAAGCGCAACATCGCGTTTATCTGCGCCCGTGAAAAAGCCGGTGAAGACAGCCTGGGCCCTGAACTGAAAAAGCTGTTTGGCGGCGTTTACATCGCCAACGAAGGCTTCGGTTTTGACAGCGCCAACGCCTGGATCGACGCCGGCAATGCGGATGCTGTCGCGTTCGGTGTACCCTACATCGCCAACCCGGACCTGGAAACACGCTTTGCCCAGGGTGCCGAGCTGAACACGCCGGATCCGAGCACTTTCTACGCCTCTTCACCGGAAGGCTATACCAGCTACCCGGCGCTGGCCTGAGCCTGAGCCTGAGCGGACAAAGTCAGCTATCCAGCCGGCTGTGTCCCGCTTCAGGTGCCGCATAGAACAGGCAGTCGCTCAGCGCGATATCCTGGCGGTGGGTCACCATGAACAACCTCAGCGGCTGAGCGGTCAGCAGCCGCTGATCATCCACTCTGAACCACTCATCAAAGCGGTCTATGCCGTTGCCGTTACGGGCGCTGAATCGCTGTCGGCTGTTAGGCCCGACCCAGCCGATAAAGGTACCTTCTGGCGCCGTACCGAAGTTGAATCTCTCCAGATCCGGCGGCACCGTCAGGTCCATCCCGGCCACCGGGCGGGTATCAAACGCCAGGGTCGCACCACTCTCCAGCTCCAACCTAACCGGGCTGTGATAGAGCTCCATCCGTTGCCCACTTTCCAGCCGTAGCACCTGATCACGCTCGGCGTAACGTACCAGTCCTTCATAAGCGACCCGGTCGGCACGGGCATCTCCCGCTCCGCCGCATTCGATGGTCACTATGGGCCGCTGCGGCGTGCTCAGCTCCATCAGCGCGCCGAGTCGCAGGTCAGTGACCACCAGGTGATGGGTAAACAGGCAGACCAGCGCCTCATGCAGGCTATCTTCACGGGAGACCACCCCGAACGCGGGGCCCGCACCGGATGTGTTATGAATATCGATCACGCATTCCGGCTGATACTGATCCAGCAGCTGCATCATCCGCTGCGCTACCTGCCCCGGCAGATCATCAAAAGGCGCCAGGAAACAGCGGTTCATATCGCGCAAGCCCGGCAGATGCCGATAAAGAAACAGGCGCTCATGCAGCGCTGTTTCGACCGACACAACAAAGCAGAGCAGATCCACCGCCGGCACCTGGCCGCTACGCAGATACTGGTGCAGCGCATGGGTACCAGACGGCTCGTTACCGTGCAGCAGGGTCGCCACCGCTCGGCAGCGGCTGCGGTCCCGCCCCGGTACCTGTATCAGGGAGGTGCCGCCGAGACGCTGCAGAAAATCGTCGACGTTCTCACCCCAAACACAGCGGGGTGAGGCTTCCAGTATGCGGATCGGATCGTTACTCATATTCCCTCTTTCCCGACCATCTTTCCGGACCATTTTTGCAGCCAAGGGACTCGTCAGGCTGAGCCGGCTCAGTCAATATCCTTCCAGCGCGCAACCGGCAGGTTGGCCCGGCTGTTCTCCATGTAACACTGCATCAGCCGCGACATGGCGATATGACGCTTGTTCGATCGGTGTAAGCGCTCGAACTGGCGCAGCTGCCAGGCGGCGCCGTTGACTCCAGCCTTCAGGCGCTCTTCTATAAGTCCGAGGTAATAATCACTGTCCGCAGTGTCTATACCTATACCGCTCAACCCCTGGGCGGCTAGCGGCAACAGCTTAAGCGCCAGTTCACGCGGGGTTGTCTCGTCAAAGCCGCCACCCTTCTCTCGCGGCCAGAGCAGCTCCGCTTGCATACCCTGCTGAGCGGCACGGTAAAAGTTATAGACCAGGGTCTGATAGGGCATGGCCGCGGTGTAGCGCTCCATTTCCGGCGCCAGACCTTCCGCCAGCCCCAGCAGAAAAGCGGCATTCGCCATCATATCGCAAGCGCTAGGTCCCGCCGGCAATGCCCGCAGCTCGATACGCAGGTGCCCCTTTCCTGACGAGTCGTAGATTGCGCGGTTCCAGGGCCAGACCGTGCCCTGGTGCAGCTGGAGCTGGTAGAGCTCAGGCACCTCTCCGGCATCGAACACCGCCTGCGGGTTTTCCTTGCTGCAGATTGGCAATAGTGGCGGGTGCAGGTAAACATTCTCGGCGAAAAGCTCATGAATCCCCTCGCGCACCCAACCGTTGCCCAGATCCACACGCGATGGCAGGTGAGCATCGCGCAGATCGCGGGTATACCCGTCGATGGCGTGCTTGAACAGCGGTATCCGTGTTTCGTGCCAGAGCCTGCGCCCCAGCATGAAAGGCGAATTACAGGCGATCCCCAGCGCTATCGGCGTGGCCAGTTGGATCGCGTTAAAAATACGCGCATAGGCCTTGGGTTCCACCCGATAATGCAGCTGCAGCGAGGTGTTCGCGCCCTCCAGCGTCAGATCGCGGGAGCGCAGTTCCACCGGTTCCGCGCCGTTAATTTTCACCGAGAACAGCTTTCCGCGAAGCTCCGCCAGGCGCTGTGTCAGACAGTGGTAGCGTTTCAGATCGGTCATATGACGCGGGCCAAAATCGCGCCGCTTCAACGTGGGCAAAATTCCGACCGGGATAACATGGGCATTGAACTCCGTTGCCGCCTGGTTCAGCCGTAGCAGCGCATCGCTGATCTGCGCCTCCATGGTGGAGAACGGCTGACCTTTAATGCGGGTAGGTGCCAGGTTGTATTCCAGGTTGTAGCGGTTCAGCTCCAGGGTCACCAGCGGGTCATCCAGGGCCTTCTGGATCTCCGCATTGGCATCCACCGGACGCCCCTGGTCGTTGACGATATAAAGCTCAAGCTCCGCGCCGAAGGTGCGTGCGCCCAGGCCAAACCTGGGTCGCGCCAGAACCTGGGCCAGTACATCAAGATCGGTCAGCAGACGTTTCTGGAAGCGCTGCAGTGAGCGGTCGGAGTAGCTGGCATTGCTGATCGCCTGTCCCATACGCGCCTCAGCTTAATCGTAATAAACAGGTCAGGAATCGCTGCCAGGATACGGCGGCGCTGTGCAGGAGAAATCGCCGGTATTGCTGCTCGTTTTGCATAACAGGCCCCTGAAGGTTTTAACTTCAGAATGGCACATCACAGCGAGTTCTCAACTCAACCGCCAGCCAGGCTGACCGGCATCAGGAATTGCCCCGGAAAGGGAAAACAGCAGAGGACGGCGGGCAGAACGCCCGCCGCTGGGATCAGATTTTTGCGCGTTCGTAGAACGGGGTCAGCACCCGGCTGAGCGCCTCAGCATCGCGGCTGCCGCAGAGTTCACGGATGGAGTGCATGGCAAACTGAGGCACGCCGATATCCAGCGTCGGCACTCCCAGTTCCGCCGCCGTGATCGGGCCGATGGTGCTGCCGCATGCCATATCGGAGCGCACCACGAAGCTCTGCACCGGCACGCCCTGCTTTTCCGCCAGATCGCGGAATACCGCGCTGGTTTCGCTGTTGCTGGCGTAACGCTGGTTGGCGTTCATCTTGATCACCGGCCCCTTATTCAGCAGCGGCCCATGGTTTTCATCATGCTTGTCGCTGAAGTTGGGGTGCACGCCGTGAGCGTTGTCCGCCGAAATCAGCATGGAAACCGACAGCGCGCGGTTACGCTTCTCGGCATCCGGCATCACCCGCTCCAGCCACTGTTTCAGCATCGGCCCCTGGGCTCCGGATGCGCTGAGGCTGCCAACCTCTTCGTGGTCATTGCAGACCAGCACCTGACCGACACCCGGCTTGGCATCAATCAGCGCCTTGAGGCCGATAAAGCAGCTGAGCAGGTTATCCAGCCGCGCAGAGGCGATAAAGTCCCCCTCCAGGCCCACTTCGGCAGCACCCTGGGTATCGTAGAAGCAGAGTTCGTAATCGAGCACCCTGGCTACGCCGGTTTCGCCATCCGCTTTGAGACGCTCGGCCAGCAACTGGCGGAAATCCGGCTTCTCATCGGTCTGGCTCAGCAGCGCCGGCAGATAGGTCTGGGCGTTGATGGCGCGACTGGAGTTGGCTTCGCGGTCCAGGTGAATCGCCAGACTCGGCACGGTCGCTACCGGACGTTCGAAGTCGATCAGCGAGCTGTGCAGCTCACCGGCCTCGTCACGCCAGCTGACACGCCCCGCCAATGACAGGTCGCGGTCGAACCAGGGGTTCAGCAATACGCCGCCGTACACTTCAACGCCGAGCTGGAAATATCCCTTACGGACCAGCTCCGGCTGCGGTTTAACCTTCAGGCAGGGTGAATCGGTATGGGCTCCGACCAGACGCCAGCCGCTCTTTTCCGGCTCGCTGCCCTGGGGCTGACGCCAGGCGATGATCGATGAACCGTTACGGCAGATAAAGTAGCCGGCGCCCGGCTGCAACGACCAGCTTTCGTTCTCGACCAGTGGCGTAAAGCCCGCAGCCGTCAGCCTCTCCTGTATGGAACGCACGGCGTGCCAGGGGGTTGGCGATGCATCGAGAAATGTAATCAGTTCAGCGTTGAATGGGGTGCTCGCCATATCACTCTCCTGTTGCAGACTTCTGGACTTCGAGCAGCTCGACCTTGAAGATCAGCGCCGAGTTGGCCGGTATCGCCGGTGAAGGGCTGCGTGCGCCGTAGGCCAGATCAGCCGGCAGATAGAGCATCCGCTCGCCGCCGGGTTTCATATCCATCAAGCCCTCGGTCCAGCCGCGGATCACCTGATTCAGCGGAAAACGCGCCGGTTCACCACGCTTGTAGGAGCTGTCGAATACCTCACCGTCGATATTAGTGCCCTCGTAGTGCACTACAACCACGTCCTGCGGACCAGGGCTTGCGCCTTCGCCTTCACGCAACACTTTGTATTGCAAACCGGAGGGTTTCACCTGAACACCGGGCTTGCTGGCGTTTTCTTCGAGAAACGCATCGCCCGCGCGGCGGGTGTCATCATTCAGCGCCTTGTCCACCAGTTCCTGGCGGAAACGCTCCTCTTCCGGATCATCACCACAGCCGTTCAGCGTCAAAACAGCCGCACCAAGGCACAAAATCGCACCACTTCGCAGCCAACGCCTGGAATATCTCATTGCAAGCCCCATAACAGGTACAAAATACTGATTTTACATTACTTACATGCCTGACTACACTCGAAAGTCCGGCCAGCGGAACTCGGAACTAACGGAACGGGTCCGAGTTATAAACGAACGATCTGGAGCCCTCCTTCCCGATGAAGAAACATTTCAAGGCCCTCACACTTGTTCCGGCGCTAGTTGGCGCCCTGGTGATCAGCCTGCCGGCCCAGGCGCGTTTAAGTCCTGAACCTATTCACAACCAGACACTTACCGAAGTCGTCGACACCCTGCAGCAGGGGCACTACAACAAGGTAGCCATCGATGATGCGCTCTCCAGCAAGCTGCTGGACCGCTACCTGGAGCGCCTGGATCCTGGCCGCAGTTACTTCTACGCCGCCGATATCGCCGAGTTCGAACCGCTGCGTAATCAGCTGGATGACCAGTTATTGGCCGGTGATCTCTCTGCCGCCTACAACATCTTCAACCGCTTCGAAAAACGCCAGCTCGAACGCCTGGATTACGTCATCCAGCGGCTGGAGAATGACTCTGTCGACTACGACTTCAGCGTGGATGAGTCGATCGATCTGTCCCGTGAAGAGGCTCCCTGGATCGAGTCCGAAGCCAACATGGACGATCTCTGGCGTCGTCGCGTCAAAAACGCCCTGCTCAGCCTCAAGCTCGCCGATAAAACCATCGAAGAGGCTCGTGAGGTGCTGCTCAAGCGCTACCGTACGCAGAAGCAGCGCGCCGAACAGGCCAAGAGCGAAGACGTATTCCAGACCTACGTAAATTCTCTCACTGCGGAGCTCGACCCGCACACGCAGTACTTCTCCCCGGTCACCGCCGAAAGCTTCAAGATCAATATGAGCCTGTCGCTGGAAGGCATAGGCGCGGTGCTCTCCAGCGAAGATGAGATGACCAAGATCGTCAAGCTGGTGCCGGCCGGCCCTGCCGAAAAAAGCGGCCAGCTCAAGGCTGCCGACAAAATTGTCGGCGTTGCCCAGGGCGAGGATGGCGAGTTCGAGGACATCATCGGCTGGCGTCTCGATGACGTCGTGCAGCTGATCCGCGGCCCCAAGGATACCGTGGTACGGCTCCAGGTGATCCCGTCCGATGCCGTTAACCAGACCACGCGCAAAACCGTGCGCCTGGTACGCTCCAAGGTCAAACTGGAAGAGCAGGCGGCCAAGAGCCGGGTGCTGGAGGTTGAGCATGGCGGTGAAACCCATCGCCTTGGCGTCATCACCATCCCGACCTTCTACATCGACTTTGCCGCCCTGCAGAGCGGCGACCCCAACTACAAAAGCACCACCCGCGATGTGCACAAGCTGATCGACGAGCTCAAGCAGCAGCAGGTCGAAGGCCTGGTGATCGATCTGCGCAACAACGGCGGCGGCTCTCTGCGCGAGGCCAACGAGCTGGTTGGCCTGTTTATCAGCCGCGGCCCCACCGTACAGATCCGCGATCCGGAAGACCGCATCGATATCCTCGGTGACTTCGATCCGGATGTAGCCTGGAATGGCCCGATGACCGTGCTGATCAACCGTCTTAGCGCGTCCGCTTCAGAGATCTTCGCCGGTGCGATTCAGGATTATAACCGCGGCCTGATCGTCGGTAGCCGCAGCTTCGGCAAGGGCACCGTACAGGTGGTCGAACCGATCGATCACGGCCAGATCAAGCTGACCCACTCCAAGTTCTACCGCATCTCCGGTGAGAGCACCCAGGACAAGGGCGTGGTGCCGGATATCGCTCTGCCGACCCTATACGACGAAGACGAAATCGGCGAAAGCGCTCTGGACTCCGCCCTGCCCTGGGACAAGGTACGCCCGGTGCGCTACGGCCACTTCCCGTCGTTCGACAACATGCTGCCCGAGCTGGAGAAACGCCACCAGCAGCGCACCGCCGAAGACCCGGACTTCAATTTCATGGAGGAGCAGATCGCCCACCTGAAAGAGAAGAAGGCCAGCACCCGCGTCACTCTCAACGAAGAGAAGCTGAAGCAGGAGCGCGACAGCACAGAAAGCTGGCTGCTCAACGCCGAAAACCGCCGCCGCAGCGCCAAGGGTGAACCACCGGTGGAAAGCCTCACCGCTCTGGATGAAGAACTGCCCAAGGACGACGATGGAATGCCGATCAACCAGGAAGCGGAAGCGATCCTCAAGGAAGGCGCCGCGATTACTCTGGATATGATCGATCTGTCCGAACGTCTGGCAACCGCACAACAGACTCCGCCCCTGCTCAAGAGGGCTGAATGAAGTTCAATGCAACAAAGCTCTCTCTGATCATCGCGGTTCCCCTGATTGTCGCTTCGCTGGGGGCCGCGGTGTATTTCTTCTGGGATTCGATGCAGGCCAGCCAGGAAGCCAACGAAGAGATACTGCACAAGTTCGGTTTTCAGATCGTGCCGAACAGTCCCTACACCGAAACCACTGGTGAACTGGGCGCCAAACAGGTGCCGGCGACCTTTGCCGAGGATGACCTGTCTCCGGTGGAAAAAGTGATCCGGGGTCTGCTCTTCGACAAGGAACAGCTGATCGAGGAAAACGCCCAGCTGCAAAGCCAGATCGATGAACTCCATGCGCGGATCGACAAGCTGGAGCAGTACAAGACCAGCAACGAGCAGTTCGCTCCGGAGAATCTGGCCCAGGAGATGATCCGCACCCGGGCGGAACTGCGCGACAAACTGCGCGCCCTTCCGGAAGCCCAGCGCTTCACCGATTTCTGGATCAACATGATGACCGACGCCTCGATGTACGAGTATCGTCAGTTCATCAACGCCAACCGGCTCATGCTTGATGAAGCTCACCGCGAGCAGATGGTTGGCAAGGACCTGGTCGACTACGGCTTCTGCATTGGCAACGCGGTAGAACTGGCGGCCAACTCAGTCGATGAAGCCCAAAGCGTCGCACGCTGGCTGAAAGATCCTCAGAGCACCAAGCTGGCCAATGCCCTGCGCGAGGACCTTAAGGTCGTCATTCCACCCTGCCGCGCGCCCCTGCGTGCAAAGCTGGACACCTATCTGGCGGGTAACCTGGGCACCCCCTGAAGATGCCCCCGCCGGATAATTTTTCATGGAACGCCGCTGTTAATCGCCGGATCACCTCTGTATAATTTTGCAACTTTAATCATTCTCCCCTCGCCTACGTCAGCGCGGCGCGGGGCGGGATGACTATCGATAACCGACCCTGTATAGCTGACGATACAGGCTGGCAAGCTGTCTAAGGCGTTCATTCCAACCCCGCCGAAGCAGCGCAATATAGGACATTTTCATGAGCGAAAGCTTTGCTGAACTGTTTGAAGAATCCCTCCAGAACGTACAGATGACTCCGGGCACCCTGGTCATGGGTGAAGTTGTCGACATCGACAGCGACTGGGTTACCGTGAACGCTGGCCTCAAGTCTGAAGCCGTTATCCCCCGTTCACAGTTCATCAACGATGCCAACGAACTCGAAATCTCTATCGGCGACACCGTTAAGGTAGCGCTGGAAGCGGTTGAAGATGGCTTCGGTGAAACCCGTCTGTCCCGTGAGAAGGCTAAGCGTGCTGAAGCTTGGGAAGTTCTTCAGACCAAGTTCGAAGCCGAAGAAACTGTCAAAGGTTATATCTCTGGCAAGGTCAAAGGCGGCTTCACTGTCAGCATCAACAACATCCAGGGCTTCCTGCCGGGCTCTCTGGTTGATGTTCGTCCGATCCGTGATATCGATCACCTGGAAGGCAAAGAGCTGGAATTCAAGCTG
Source organism: Marinobacterium lutimaris (assembly GCF_900108065.1). Lineage (GTDB taxonomy): Bacteria > Pseudomonadota > Gammaproteobacteria > Pseudomonadales > Balneatricaceae > Marinobacterium_D > Marinobacterium_D lutimaris. The sequence continues at coordinate 2,188,270 of NZ_FNVQ01000001.1, forward strand.
ATCAAGCTGGATCCCAAGCGCAACAACATCGTTGTTTCCCGCCGTGCCGTTCTCCAGGAAGCTAACAGCGCTCAGCGCGAAGAGCTGCTGGCCACTCTGGAAGAGGGTCAGATCGCCAAGGGTTACGTTAAGAACCTCACCAACTACGGTGCGTTCATCGACCTGGGCGGCGTTGACGGCCTGCTGCACATCACTGACATGGCTTGGAAGCGCATCTCTCACCCGAGCGAAATGCTCACTCCGGGCGACGAGATCACTGTCAAGATCATCAAGTTCGACAAAGACAGCGGTCGTATCTCCCTGGGTCTCAAGCAGCTGTCTGCTGATCCGTGGGATGACATCAAAGCTCGCTACCCGGCTGGCTCCAAGTGCGCTGCACGTGTTACCAACCTGACCGACTACGGCTGCTTCGCTTCTATCGAAGACGGCGTTGAAGGCCTGGTACACGTTTCCGAAATGTCCTGGACCAACAAGAACATCCACCCGTCCAAGATCGTCAACATCGGCGACGAAGTGGAAGTGATGATCCTGGACGTCGACGAAGAGCGTCGTCGTATCTCCCTGGGTATCAAGCAGTGCACTGCTAACCCGTGGGTATCCTTCTCCGAGCAGTTCGCTGCCGGCGACCGTGTCAGCGGCACTATCAAGACCATCACCGATTTCGGTATCTTCGTTGGTCTGGATAACGACCTGGACGGCCTGGTACACATGTCCGACATCTCTTGGGATGCGGATCCGGAAACCGCTCTGCGCCAGTTCAAGAAAGGCGAAGAAGTCGACGCAGTTATCCTGTCTATCGACGCAGAGAAAGAGCGCATTTCCCTGGGTATCAAGCAGCTCGCTACCGATCCGTTCAGCGAGTACCTGGCAGCTAACCCGAAAGGCTCCATCGTTACCGCTCCGGTTAAGAGCGTTGACGCCAAGGGCGCTGTAATCGATCTGGCAGAAGGCATCGAAGGCTACCTGAAAGTCTCCGAGATCTCTGCTGAGCGTATCGAAGATGCCAGCACTGCTCTGTCTGTAGGCGAAATGGTTGAAGCTAAGATCACCGGTGTTGACCGTCGCAACCGCGCGATCAACCTGTCTGTTCGTGCTAAAGACCAGGCTGACGAGAAAGAAGCTCTGAACGCTGTTCGCAACCAGGAAGTTGAAACTGCTGGTCCGACCACCATCGGTGACCTGATCAAGCAGCAGATCGCTAACCAGAAAGACTGATAGCATCTGACCTCCTAAAATGGCCCGCCTAGCGGGCCATTTTTGTTTCTACACCTCCCCTTTTCCCAACTCCGCCATACAGTTACCATTCCCCGCTTCAAAACACCGCTAAAGGAATATTATTCATGGAAGATATGGATCACGACAGCTCCAACCGGAGGCTGCGCAACAAGCTGGACAACTCTGAACTGGTCAAAACCGGCTTCTGGGTCGGCCAGGTTTTCATGCTGATCGCCACCGTGCTTGGCGTCTATCTTGCCTCCCAGGAAGGTCTGTCCCAGGCGATCCGCTTCAGCGAGATCGACGATATGCAGAACAACTATTACCTGCAGCGCTCGCTTTATGATGAAGTCAGCGACAATGTCGAAGGCGTACGCAACTACGTCAAAACCATCGAAGAGAACAAGCCGTTCGACCTGACCAAATTCCATCCCGAACTGCAGACCTATATCTGGGACACCATGCGTTATTCCCAGAACACCCTGCAGACCCCTTCCCGCTTTCTTTCCGAAATCAGGCGCTTCTATGCCGAGGTGGAGGATCTGGTCCGCAAAGGGGAAGAGCGCACCTACGGACGCTCCTTTTTCATGCCCAAGCTGATTGAGGCAGCAGATCGGATGGAACAGGAAACACTCGCGGCGCTGGAGCAGAACCTGGAGAACCTGAAAGCCGAACTGGCTAAAAATGACGTCGATATAGACTAACGCAACGACGCTGCCGAAAGGATCCCGGATGAAATACTGCCCCTATTGCCGTCACCAGGCACTACGCGAAACCACCTATCAGGGCCAGGAGATCGATGTCTGTCCGCGTTGCGCAGGGCTCTGGTTTGAGGCTGGCGAATTCGACGCCATTCTCGACCTCGAAAAGGACAGCTCCATCGAGCTGAAGCGACGCGACGCTCACGCTAAAACCGATCTCCCCTGCCCCGACTGCGGCAGCGCCATGCACCGCCATCATCTGATGCAAGGTTACCGCATAGAGATAGAATGCTGCCCTCACGGACACGGCAGCTGGATAGAGCGTGCCGAACTGGCAGAAGCCAAGGCCGCCAAGGCGCTGAACACCCCTCTGGAAACATTGAACGCAGGCATTAACTGGCGCACCTGGCTGTTCCAGTTTGTCACACAGATGCCGGTGGAATACAACATCACTCCGCACAACCGCCCTTGGGTAACCTGGTCGCTGCTGCTGTTGAATACGCTGATCTTTGCCGCCATGATGTTCGTACCCCAGATCGAGGAAGCGATGTTCTATTGGGCAATGATTCCTAACGACATCAGCCATGGCAGCCATCTGGGAACGCTGATCAGCAGCCAGTTTCTACACGGCAGCTGGCTTCACCTGCTCAGCAACATGTACTTTCTCTGGCTGACGGGTGACAACCTGGAGGACGCACTCGGGCATGTTCGCTTCCTGCTGATCTACCTGCTGTGCGGCACCTTCGCCGCCCTGGCGCAGGCGATGACCGATCCTTCATCCACTATCCCGGTGATCGGCGCTTCCGGGGCGATAGCAGGTCTCTTTGGCCTTTACCTGTTCTGGTTCCGCAAGGCCAGCCTGACGCTGATGATTTTCGTCTTTCAGAAGAAGGTCGCCCCCTGGGTGTTTTTCCTGATCTGGCTGGGCCTCAATCTGATCGGCATGATCAGCGGCGATCAAGGCGTCGCCTACATGGCGCATATCGGCGGCCTGGTTGCAGGCCTAACGCTGGGCGCATTGCTGCATCAGTGGGTATTGAAACACTACCCGATGCTGCAACTCCTGGGCAGCGACAAGGTCCGGGTGAAGCGCTAGCCCCATAGAAACAGTAAAACCTTTGCCGGATAACGCTCCGGCAAAGGTTAATCCTCTAAATAAGCGTTACTTGATATAAATAACTTTCATCTCTCTTCAATCAAATACCCCTGATCCGATCTGGAATATTGTCGACCAAGTGATACACTTGCGTTCACTTTTTAACCAAGACGTACCTTCGGCAGTTTTTCCTTTCCAGCGCATCGAACATCCAGAAATCAATGAAAGAGCTTCGCAAGCACCGTTCTTCAAACCGTCTGCCCACCGATAAAGGCTTCACTCTGATTGAGTTGATGATCGTTGTGGCGGTCATCGGCATTATTGCGGCCATCGCCTACCCCAGCTACATGGAGCATGTGCGTCGCAGCCACAGAGTCGACACCCAGGGCCAGCTGCTTGACGGCGCCCAGACACTGGAACGCCAGTACACGCTGAAACGGGCCTATGACTGCAGCCTGCACGGCCTGAGCAACACGGAGCGTTACACCTTTTCATGCGCGGTGAACGGCGTCGCTAACGGCAGCGGCCAGAGCTTCACACTGCAAGCCACCCCTCGCGGCGATCAGACCAAGGACCACTGCGGCACACTCAGCATTAACCAGCGCACGGAAACCAGCGCCGCTGAGGGAGATTGCTGGCAGTGAAACAGCACTTTCACCGCGGCTTCAGCCTGATTGAGCTGATGATTACGCTGCTGATTCTCGCCATTCTCAGCCTGGTCGTTGTGCCCGGTTTTCAGTCACTGATCTCGCATAACAGATTGACCTCAACCACCAACCAGCTGCTGGGCAGCCTGCAACTGGCCCGTAGCGAAGCGATCCAGAGCGGTGACGATATTAAGGTCAGCGCCATAGATAACGACTGGAACCAGGGCTGGACACTGCAGACCACCGCGAGCGGAGCAGCGCCGCTCAGGGTCTATGACGACCTGCCCGGTGATATCAGGATCAGCACCGTAAAGGGCTCCGCCAGCCTTACTTACAGCGCCATAGGGGCAACCGGCAGCAGTGAGTGCTTTACCCTCGCCAACAGTGCCGGCGAGCGCTCCGTTGAGGTCATATCCAGCGGTCTTGCCGCTGCTTCGGAGGTCAGCTGTGCGCCCTGAGACTCTGAACCGCGAACGCGGCGTAACCCTGATCGAAGTTCTGATCACCCTGGTGGTGATCTCCATAGGACTGCTGGCCATGGCGATGATGATGATCAAGGCCACCCAGTACTCCCAGGCCAGTTTCGATCGCTCAGCCACTGTCATTCAGGCCAGCGACCTGGTGGAGCGACTCTGGGCCGGCGCCTGCGAGCTGCCCGCCAACGGCAACCTGATCGTCGATGGCTGGAAAACCGACAACAGCATCGTCATCCCTGCCGGCTGGGACGGCACCCTGGTGAACATCACCGAGAGCGACAACCTGTTTGAAGTCGAGATCCATATTCCACTGGTCAACAAGAATGAAGCGGGCGGTGAGCAGCTTGAAGAGATCACCCAATCCGCTTTCATTCCCAACGTGTGTGGTAACTAGGCCGATGCAGAGCAAGATCGCTAGTCGCGAACATGGTTTTACGCTGATTGAACTGATGATCGCCATGCTGCTGGGTCTGGTTATCCTCGGCGGCGTGCTGACGATCTACAGTTCGATCAGCCATACCAATGTGATCAAGACCCGCTTCGACAGCGCCCAGGAGTCTATCCGCTACAGCCACTACGTCATCACCCGCCTGGTGCATAACGCCAACAGCTTCGCTGGCAGCAGCAGCTCCAGCCTGGTGATCGGATACCCGGGCGATATCACACAGGTAGATGACTGCCAAGGCAGTTCCCTTGGCCCGAGCAGCCAGACCCGGTTCGACGCCGAGAACGGCCGCCTGCGCTGCGATGACGAGGATATCGCCCTGAGTATTAAAAATGCCGAGTTTGAATATGGCGTCATCGACGACAGCACCGGTCAATGGAAGCAAACCAGCCTGGCTAACGCCAGCAGCGTCAAAGTGATACTGACCGTTCAGCCCCACGCTGACTTTGCAGAACGCAAGCTGAGCTTTATTGCCACCATGAGAAACCCAATTCTGGAGAAGGGCTGAAACAGATGCCTGCAACCAACGCCGCTCGTAAAAATAGGCCAACCATGCGCACACCCAACCGCGAAGGGGGCGCCGTGCTGATCGTTGCACTGGTGCTAATGGTCGCCGCGACACTGCTTGCACTGAGCCAGATGAAGAGCTCACTGCTGCAGGAGCGCATGACCTCCAACCAGTACGCCAAGGAAACCGCGCGACTGGCAGCGGAACAGGGCGCTGCGCGGGCGATGGAGTGGATCAACGGCATCGAGGATGAAACCGAGTGGAATGAGTGGGTCGACGATCCCGCAAACCACCCGATCTGGCACGCCAACCCGAAGGCCGCAGAAGTCGCCCAGGGCAAGGGCTTGGGCAAGGGCCTCTATAAAGGCATCCCCGCTGCCAACGGAGCACCCTTCCTGGCGGGCAACGCGCTGTTCTGGATAGATCCCGACGAGATCAATACGGATTCATCCGATCCCGGCTTCGCGCGCATCAAGGTGCACGGCGCGGTGAAAGACCCGGATACCGACGATCAGCTTGCCTACTCTAGCCTCGTTCTCAGGGCCAGAACCCCGAGCGGTGGCAACAACGCCGTACCGCCCTTTGCCAGCGGCCTAGTCGGCTGCGAAGGCGTCAATATGGTGGGCAGCGGCCAGATAGACAGCTTCGACTCCCGCATCGGCGGCTACGGTGATCTGTTCTATGATGATGCCGGCACCGAACAAAACAACAGTCTGCGCAGCAACGTGACTCTGCAGACCTTCAGCGAAAATGCCAGCGCCAACTTCGCAGGTCACGCCCCACTCTATGGCGACCTGAGCTTTACCGGCCAGAACCTGACCATGTCAGGGTCTACGCCGATCTACGGCGATGTCTATGCCGAAGGCGATGTAGAGATGAACGGCTCCATCACCGGCACACTCAATGCTGGCGGTAACGTCACCCTGGGCAGCGCCTCTTCCTCCAATCAGATAAATGCCGGCGGCAACGTCAGCGTAGAATCAACCGGCTCGCCGCCCAGCGCGATATCGGCCGCGGGGGAAGTGAGCTGGCCGGACTGGTGGCAGTATGATGACGCCAAGAACGCCCTGACCGCGAACTATAAAGGCAACGACGGCATCCAGGTACCCGCCGTCTATGACAGCTCACAAAGCTGCGACCAGCTCGGCGTTCGCGATGCAGACGGCAATACCGGCAACATGTTTGAATCGGCGCGCAACGGCTCAACTCCGCTTGCCGATGCCATGCCCGATACCGACGCCAAGCCCCCGAAAGGCCCCGACTACCAGCTGAAGAAACAGGGTAGTGACTACTCACTGAACGGCCCCGGCGGCGACGAAAGCATTCTGAACCTGGGCAGCGACGGTGAAGCCTCCACCCTGTCTGTAGATGCCGGCCTGACCACCTCTGGCAACCTGTCTGGCATCACCATTCATGGCGATGTCACCATCGTCGTCAGCGGTGACTTCAACCTGGGGTCGAACACCCAACTGAACGTCAGCCCTGGCGCCACCCTGACCCTGCTGGTTGAGGGCAAAACCACCCTGTCGGCGGGTACAAACCTCACCACCAGCGACTTCACCCGAACCAACACCGAGGGCGAGGCCTCCGCTGCGGTGCAGATCTACAGCGCGTACCAGAGCAGCGGCAATAACGATGTGGGCGTTAGCATTTCTGGCGCAAACTCCAGCAGCCTGGCGATTTACTCACCCTATGCGACCGCCAGAATCACCGGCTCAGGTGCCCTCTACGGAGCGATCCGCAGCAGATACCTGGATATTCGCGGCAGCGGTGATATCCATTACGACGAAGCCCTGGGCACCCTCACCCAACCGGGCAGCAGCGGCGGCACTCCAACCGCCGGGGCGATTTCAGGCTGGTTCGAAGTGCAGTAAGAACAGAAATAGCAAGGCAGGGAAAAACAGAGATCCCGGCTGATCAGCCGGGATTGATGACGTAGTCGACCAGGTCCTCTTCGTCGATCTGATCGTCGGTAATGTCGTAGATATCGATAACCGATGCATGAGCCTTGATCGGGCTGCGGCGGTCACCGGTCACCAGCGGATGCCACTCAGGCAGCTCCTTGCCTTCATTCAGCAACCGGTAGGCACAGGTCGGCGGCAGCCAGTTGAGCTGTTCCACGTCATCCGGTGTCAGCTGGATACAGGTAGGCACAAGCTCGGTACGTTTCTCATACTGGGTGCAGCTGCAGTCCGAGGTGTCCATCAGATGGCAGACCACCGTGGTGTAGAAGATCTCCTCGGTATCCTCATCCTCGATCTTGTGCAGGCAGCAGAGCGCGCAACCGTCGCAGAGCGACTCCCACTCCTCGCGATTCATTTCGCGCAGGGTTTTACGGCGCCAGAACACCTCCTGGGCGACCATGCTCAGCGCACTCCGGTAACTGGGCGGTTGGCGTGCAGATCGAGCAGGTATTGTTCTTTCGGCGGCGGCATCTGCAGGTAGTAACCTTTTTCGGTAATTCCCTCCAGCACCTTGTCGGCATCGGCACGGGCCAGCTTGCGTTCCGCCTTCATCGGCATATCCATCACATGCACCGGCTGGCCAAACATCTCCAGCAACGCCTCAGGCACCCGCATCAGTGCCTCGCGCTTGTCGACGTAGAGGTACATTTCGTCCTTGCGCGGACTCTTGTAGATACTGCAAATTTTCATACTAGTTCTCTTGTTCGAATTGTTGCAGCTGCTCAAGCAGCGCCTCTCCCACCAGGGGTTTACGCCATCCCTGGAGCGTGGGCGGTAGTGTGTACCCACCCACAGACGAGCGCGACTGGATAAGCGCATCGAGATCGCGCTTTCTCAGCAACACTTCGACCGCAATTCCCTGCTCTTCTGCGATCTGACGACCTATCGCCTTGAGCACCTTAATGCGCTTATTCCAAGCATAGTGCAACGGCCGCTGGATCGGCTCCGGTGGCACTTCTGCAGCGGAGTGCTGCGCGTTACGGATACAGTTCAGTATCGTCTCGCCATGATCCTTGACCACCTTTCGGCGCAGCTCCGGCACCCGCCCCAAGGCCTCCGTCGTCTGCGGCCAGCGCTCGATAATGCTGAGCAGGTGCTGGTTGCGCAGCAGGCGGTTGCGCGGCACATCCTGGGCACGGCAAGCCTGCTCTCGCCAAGCGGTCAGATCACGCAGCGCAGCACGCTTCACCTCAGATATATTCCATACCTGGCTGAAACGCTGGTAATAACTCAGCCCCTGGGGATCGGTATCGATCACTGACAGACGCAGCACAGAGCATTCCTCCATAACCCAGTCCAGACGACCCAGGTTGCGCAGCTGCTCCTGCAGCTCCATCGCGATGGCCGGCAGGTAGGCCACATCCAGCGCCGCATAGTGCTCCTGCTCTGGCGTCAGCGGGCGCTGCATCCAGTCAGACGTGGTCTCGCCCTTACCCAACTGCACGCCCAGCGCATGATCAACCAGGCGCTGCAGCCCCATACTGAATCCCCAGCCGGCAAATGCCGCCGCCACTTGGGTGTCGAACAGCGGCTCGGGCAGCACACCGTAGCTGTTGAGCAGCAGTTCCAGGTCCTCACTGCCGGCATGAATCAGCTTGAGCACCGAGCCATCCGCCATCAGCTCGACAAACGCGGAAAAGTCCTCGATACAGAGCGGATCGATCAGGTAGCAGTTATGCTCGTCCGCCAGCTGGATCAGCCCCGGGCGTGGGTAGAAGGTATCTACCCGCATAAACTCGGTATCGAGCGCTACCATCGGCAGCTGCCGCCAACGCTCGCAATGCTGCGCCAGCGTCTCGCTGTCCCTGATCCAACAGGGAGTCGCAGCCGAGCGCTCCAGTTCCTGCCAATCCCATGCCCTGGACTTTTCCGTCATGTCACTTCCTTAACGCAGTGAACGGCGACCCGCCAGCGCATGCGCCAGGGTCCCACCGTCAACATACTCCAACTCACCGCCCACCGGCACACCATGCGCTATGCGGCTGATTTTCACCGGATGATCGCTGAGCTGCTCGGCGATGTAATGAGAGGTCGCCTCCCCTTCCACCGTCGGATTGGTGGCCAGTATCAGCTCCTCAACAGAGCCATTGATCACCTTGCTCAACAGCTTGTCGATCCCCAGTGCATCCGGGCCTATACCATCGATCGGTGACAGCCGCCCCTTGAGCACAAAATAGAGCCCGTTGTAGCCGCCGGTCTGCTCGATCGCCATCATGTCGACAGGCGATTCAAGCACACAAAGCAGGCCACGATCACGCGCTTCGCTGCTGCAGATCTCGCAGACCGGGTCTTCCGACAGGGTACGGCACTCAGTGCACTCACCGATCTTCTCGACCGCTTCAACCAGCGCGCCGGAGAGCGTCAGCGCTGCGCTGCGATCCCGCTCGAGCAGGTGCAGCGCCATGCGCTGAGCCGATTTAGGGCCAACGCCCGGCAAACAGCGCAGGGCATCGACCAGATTTTGCAGAAGAGGACTGAACGCCATAATCAGAACGGCATCTTAAAGCCCGGCGGCATGCCCATGCCGGAGGTGACCTTGGACATGCGCTCCTGGGTGCTCTGCTCGATCTTGCGCACCGCATCGTTCACGGCCGCCGCGATCAGGTCTTCCAGCATCTCTTTATCTTCTTCCAGCAGGCTGTCATCGATGCTGACTTTCTTCACATCGTGACGGCCGTTCATAACGATGCTGACGAGACCCGCACCAGACTCACCGGTGCACTCTGCATTGGCGATCTCTTCCTGCGCCTTCTGCATGTCTTCCTGCATCTTCTGGGCCTGCTTCATCAGGTTGCCCATGCCACCTTTCATCATCTCGCTTACCTCTATTTTCTTAAGACGGGTCTACTGGTGTGACAGATTCTTCATCGATACGTGCCCCGAACTGCTCGAGGATCTGCTGCACGACCGGGTCGGCCTTCATCGCCTCTATCGCATCAGCCTTGCGCTCAGCCCTGCGGCGCTCGGCAAACTGCGCCGGCGTCTCGCGGGTCTGTAGCGCCAGCTTGTACTCCACAGTCAGCGCTTCGCCGTAACGGCTTTTCAGTGCGCCGGCGATACGTTCACGCTGAGTTTGGTTGAGCAGGGCTTCCTGTTCCGCATTGTAATGAAAGCACAGATCGGCGCCGTTCACCTGTTCCAGGGAAAGACTGCGCGCCAGGCTTTCGGTCATGCCGGTCAGGCCGATCTCGGCGGACAGCACAACCCAGTGTTCAGGCGTCAATTGTTCAACACTGGCGGGCGGCGGTTCAAGACCGGCCAGCAGGACAGCAACAGAAGGCGAAGGACCGGTTTTCTGCGCAACGACCGCAGGCCTGTTTTCCGGCTTTACTGTTTCCGGTTCAGGCTGGGGTGGTGCCGCAGACACCGGCGCAGGGGCCGGTTCAGGCTTTTTTGCCGGCGACTCCTCGTAATCTACGGGGGCGGCGTCGTACTCATCCCAGGGCGGCGGCTCCTCCATCGGCGGAGGGGCCATCTCATTCTGCGCCACTGCCTGCTGCGGCTGGGGCTTCTGCTCTATAGGCTGGGCCGCGGTCCGCGTTGGCGGCTCTGGTTCTGGTTCAGGCGCAGGAGCCGGTTGAGGAACCACCTCAGCCGGTGCAGGCGTTTCGACCGCCGCCCTAGGCTCTGGCTGAGGCTGCAAGGGCTGAGCCTCTTTTTCAGCAGCGACAGGCGCGGCTTTAACAGCAGCAGACGGCTCTGCCTGGGCTGCCGGAGCCGGTGATACGGGAGCTGCTGCAGCGGCCGGCGGCTCGGTAGCGCTCACGGCCGCGCCAGCCGGACGGAACGCCAGCATTCTCAGCAGCACCATCTCCAGGCCTTCGCGGGCGTGCGGTACAAACGGCAGATCCTTTCGGCCCATCACGGCGATCTGGTAGTAAAGCTGCACATCCTCGGCACGCATGCTCGCGGCCAGCGCCCTCACCTGCTCCAGGTCACCCAGACTGTTATCCACCGCTGTAGGTACCGCCTGCGCCAGCGCAATGCGGTGCAGCAGACTGATCAGCTCGCCTAGCACACTGGAGTAGTCGGGCGAGAAGTCGGCCAGCTCAGCACTGGCGGCCAGCACCTCGGCGCCATTGTGGCTCGCCACCGCTTCCAGTATCCGGTACACCAGTCGCTGGTCGATGGTGCCGAGCATGGCGCGCACATCCGGCTCGGTAATACTGCCGGCACCAAAAGCTATCGCCTGGTCGGTCAGGCTGAGCGCATCACGCATGGAGCCGTCAGCAGAGCGCGCCAGCAGCCAGAGCGCCGGGTCTTCAAAGCTGATGGTTTCCGCCTCAAGCACATGACGCAGATGGCTGACGATGCGCTCAGGAATCAGGTTTTTCAGGTTGAACTGCAGACAGCGCGACAGGATGGTGACCGGCAGCTTCTGCGGATCAGTGGTCGCCAGCAGGAACTTAACGTGGGGAGGCGGCTCCTCCAGCGTCTTCAACAGGGCGTTGAAGGAGTGGCTGGAGAGCATGTGCACCTCATCTATCAGGTACACCTTGAAACGCCCATGGGTCGGTGCGTACTGGACGTTTTCCAGCAGCTCCCGGGTGTCTTCCACCTTGGTGCGCGACGCCGCATCGACCTCGATCAGATCGACAAAACGGCCCTCGGCGATTTCGCGGCAGGCGGTACACTGGCCACAGGGTTCGGAAGAGATCCCCTGCTCACAGTTCAACGACTTGGCGAACAGTCGCGCAATGGAGGTCTTACCCACCCCGCGCGTGCCGGTAAACAGATAGGCATGATGCAGGCGGTCGTCATCCAGCGCGTTAACCAGCGCTTTTAGAACATGCTCTTGCCCCACCATCTCCTGAAAGCGGCGGGGTCGCCATTTTCGTGCCAGTACCTGATAGCTCATTGTGCCTCGTGCAGCTTGCGTCCGTAACTTTGCAGGGGGCCGATATTAGCATGACAGGAGTGCGGAGTCGTTAGCCGACGACCCCGAGATCCGTCTGGAGAGCAGACATGAAAAACCCGCTCCTTTGTTAAAGAAAAGAGCGGGTTGTGTTTAATGCGGGTCAGAGGGAAGTTCAGCCCTCGCGATAGACCGGGAAGTGACTGGCATCGCCGTAGTCGCTGATCTTCTCCATACCCTTCAGCACAGTCATATCCGCGTCAGAGATCACGAAATCCAGGTCCGCATTGTTTTTCATATGCTCCGGATTAGCGGTTTTCGGCAGCGGCAGAAGACCCAGCTGAAGATCGTAACGAATACAGAGCTGCGGTACAGAAACACCGTACTTCTTCGCCATATCGGCAATGGCGCCATTTTTGAACAGCTCTCCATGACCCACCGGTGAATAGGCCTCAACCAGTAGGCCCTTTTCCTCGGAGTACTGGATCAGCTGCGTCGGAGTATTGCTGATATGCGCCAGTATCTGGTTTACCACCGGCGCTACCGTGCAGGATTGCAGAATATTGTCGATATCGGGAGCGGTAAAGTTGGACAGACCTATGGCGCGCAGTTTGCCGGCTTTCTGCGCATCTTCCAGCGCCCGCCAGGCTTCGCGGTTACCCTCAAAAAAGCGATCAGTCTCACCGAAATTCCCCCAGGGCTGAGGACTGTGAATAATCATCATATCGATGTAATCCAGACCCATGCGCTGCAGCGATTCGTCAATCGCCTGCACCGCGCCCTCATAGGATTTGTACTGCGCCGCGAGCTTGCTGGTCAGAAAGATCTCGTTACGATCGATACCGCTGCTCTTGATCGCAGTGGCAACCTCCGCCTCGTTACCGTAATCCTGCGCCGTATCGATATGGCGATAGCCGAGCTTCAGCGCATCCCGCACTGCCTGCTCGGCACTCTCGCCGGTAATCAGCCAGGTACCCAGGCCCAGCTTCGGAATCTGCACGCCATTGGACAGCGTGTACGTTTCGCTCAATACCATGAATTACTCTCCTTTTCATAGATATGACCGCAGTGTAACGCCAGAGATGAACACCATTGCACCTCGGCCGGGAAACTCTCAGTTTCCAGTTAGGACAACAGGGACAGGATGAAGATTCAGAAAACGGATAGACAGAAATGGCTGGCAGAGCCGGCGCCGCCAGGGTCGAAAAAGCGACAGGTATAACGGGTTAAAATGTCTGGCGGTGGTAACACCTGTGCCTGTAGATCGGATTGCTGTTCCACCGGCTACAGCCGAAAACCCGTTCTTGCACGTATCGCTCTGAAAAGGCCGAAACAGAAGCCTTATGCCCTGACAGGAAAAAGTCGAGGGCGACCGGGAGATTCCTGTCGCCCTCGACTGAGTTGATTTTGCATGAAAGGTTAAGTGAGCCCCTGATATCGCCGCTGAAAAGCTGTGACAGGGGCCCCTCTACTGTCAGTGTTTGTGCGCCGCTGTGACGAGCTCAGCTTCCGCCTCCGCATCAATATGCATATCCGCAGGAGTAATAAGCCCGGCATCCGGGTCGTTGAACACAGACATGTCGATCTGACCTTCGCCCTTGGCCACAATACTGGTCACCACAGCATCGCCAGTGATATTCACCGCCGTACGGATCATGTCCATGAGACGGTCAACACCCAGTATCAGCGCGACCCCTTCGATCGGCAGCCCCACCTGTCCGAGCACCATGGTCAACATTACCAACCCGACCCCTGGTACACCGGCCGTACCAATGGAAGCCAGAACCGCCATGGCAATGACCGTGAGATAGCCGCTAAGACCCAGATCGATACCATAAACATTCGCCAGGAATACAGTCGCAACCCCCTGCATGATTGCCGTGCCGTCCATGTTAATGGTTGCACCAAAAGGAACACAGAACGAGGCCACTGAGTTATCGACCCCCACACGCTCCGTTACCGAGCGCAGGGTGACAGGGATGGTGGCATTCGACGAAGCGGTCGAAAAGGCAAAAATTTGCGCCGGCCGCATCTTAGCCATGAAGGTGAAGGGATTAAGACCTGAAAATAGCTTAAGGATTATCATCAGCGTCACAAACAGATGCAGGAACAGCGCTCCCACCAACGTGAACACATAGGCCAAAACCGGTGCAAACAGCTCAACGCCCTGCTCGGCAAAGGTCTTGGCTATCAGGGCAAACACCCCAATTGGCGCAACGCTCATGACGATGGTGACAATTTTCATCATCACCTCATTCATATACTCGCAGCCCTCCACAAAGGCTTTCGAGCGGTGACCCAGCATCATCACTGCGACGCCAAGCACAATGGTGTAGAAAATGATCTGCAGCATCTCGCCATTGGCGAAAGCCGCCACCGGATTGGTCGGCACGATAGCAGCAAAGACATTCCAAACGGTCGGCGCCGCCTTGCCCTCAACGCCGCCGGTATCAACGCCGACCATATCGAAGTTATTGCCGGGCCCGACCACCACAGCGATCGAAATGGCAATGGCAATCGCAAGAGCTGTGGTCATCAGATAGAGCGCGAAGCTCTTACCACCTACACGGCCCAGCAGCCGGATATCACCTATCCCGGTTACCCCGGTGATCAGAGAAAAAAATACCAGTGGTACCACCAGCATTTTGAGCGCATTCACAAACATCTTGCCGATCATCGCGAAGAGACCGCCAACAATGTGCGTATTAACGAAGTTATTGTCGATGATGTTGAAAATCACGCCTAAAATAACGCCAGCGATCATCCCGATCAGAATTTTGGAAGTCAGCGAAAGCCTTCCACTGCGTTTAACCGTGCCTGATTCAGTCATCCAAATCCCCTGTGCTATCAAGTTTTCACAACAGCTTCCCGCACATTTCAGGATAATCTAAATTTTTCGAAAATCTGCAAAAACTCAATTGCGTTTATGTATCGAGTAGACTTAGAGGGGATGAAATAGGCTGTGCAGACGCGCTATCGAAGACAAAGAATCAACGCAGGTGACGGTATCAAACGGAGTGTCGAGAAAATTGGATAGGCTGTTGCTCGCGGGTATCGAGGGTATCGAGGTCTACCTTGGGTTACACCAAGGCGATACTGAGCAAAAAACACGAGGAAATAACCCAGCTGGGGAAACTGGGGGTGGCCCCACCAGCCACATCCCGGCACACGAATCCACCGCTGTGGCTGCTCCCTTCCGGGCCTGACCAGGTTCACGGCTTCTCGTTGCGAGAGGACCGGCAGAGCCACCATAACGTGGCTTACGCCTTGTTCCGATAGAGGTTTAGCGCCTCACATCGAAACAGGCGCGCAGTATAAGCAGCGTGTTCTGCGAATGCAAACCCGATTTATCAAACCGGGTTTTGATTGCACAGATAAACGGGTTCGGCTACTTAGATCCCCCCAAACGCTGCACTATGCCCTTGGCCACCGCATCGAACACCCGCCCCTCGTCACGCTCAAGCGGCAGTGGGCGGCAAAGCTTCTGCGCCTGCAAACCGGTGCGGGCCGTGAACAGGCCTGCGCCCAGCCCCTGCCCCGCCCGCGCCGATAGAGTCGAAGTAAGCGAACTGCCCAGGGCCGCGGAACCGGCATCGATCGCCATTTCACTGGCGCCGGCAAATGCCAGGCCGTGCAACACGCTTTTCAGCAGCTTCCATTGCGCAGCGGCTCCCGGCGCGATGCCATAAATCCCGGCGATCTCACGCAGCATTCTCAGGTTGCGCCAGCCCACCAGCAGCATGTCGAACGTGGCCCAGGGGCTCAGCGCCACCATTACCCCTGACTCGACGCTATAACGCTGCACACAGCGGCGTGCGGCAGCATCCTGGCTTTCCAGCGCATGCCGCGACAGGAACTGCACCACCTCCCTATCGCTATAGGCCGAATCGAGCTCCCTGATCGCATCGATCACACTGCTGTGCCCGGCCTGGTCCTGGTAACGGCGCTCAAGGCCAGCCAGCAAGGCCGCCGATCGACCCTGACCGCTATGCTCCAGCAGCTCACGGGCACGATCATGCAGGCGCTCGGTATCACGCAGCTGACGTAACCCTTTGAAACTGCGCCAGATCTGCACGCCACCGCTAATGGCCAGCAACGCCAGGAGTACCGAAAAACCTATGCCGACACCAAGGTGAATAGAAAATCCCCAGCTCAGCAGACGGTAGAGTTCTGCACCGACACCGGTCACCACAACCGCACCCAGCGAAAAACCAAACAACTTCTTCCAGCCACGTCGCCGACGTGGCGCTGGCGACTCAATCAGCTCGACGCCTTCGTTATCAGCGATATCGACCACCTGATCCAAGGGCACCTCCTGCACCCGCGCAGACTCTTTCGGAGCCTGCTCAGCTGCCTCAAGCTTGTCGAGGTCAAGCCAGACCGCACCCTGTCGACGTTTAGACTCGCTCATCGAAACAGATCCCCCGTCATATACTCCAGCACCTGATCCAGCCTTATATGGTGCTTCGCCTCCAGATCGTTCAGCGGCAGACGCCGGGGCGCGAAGTCGATAAACCTGAAGCGCTCCTCATTCCAGTCATCGGCGCCCGGCAGCTCCGTGGGCACCTCGCCCGGAAACAGCGCCACCTCCTCACCGTTCTCCTTACTGATGCCACGCAGACAGGAAAGCACTTGGCCATCCATCTGCGCCTGGGCCGCCTGAGTCGAACGGATAGACGACAGCGCCAGCGAGCGGGTCTCTATGCCGTCGAAACGGATATTGCGCTGCGCTTCCTCAACGATCAGCTCCAGAAAGCGATCCAGGTTGTGGTGTTGGTTGGCGGTGACATGATCGGCCTTGGTGGACGCGAACAGTACCTTGTCTATCCGTGGCGCGAACAGACGCCGCAGAAAACCGGAGCGGCCGTAGTTGAAGCTTTCCAGAATCGCACTCAGCGCCGCTTTCATATCCTCAAAGCAGGCCTCACCGCGATTCAGAGTCTTGAGACAGTCCACCAGCACAATCTGGCGATCAAAACGGGAGAAGTAACGGCTGTAGAAAGGCTTGATAATCTGCTCGCAATACTGGTCATAGCGCGACCTGAGCAGATCGAGGTAACTACCGGCGGGGACCTCTCCCGACGGCCAGTGATCGATCATCAGCGGGAACAGCTCGATCAATTCACTGCCGGCATATTCACCGGGGAGTACCGCACGCCCGGGCTGCAAAAGGCTCAGCCCATCCGGACCTGTGCGCAGCTGCTGCAACACCGAGGCAAAACCATCGGCAAGGCGGCGCAGCACAGCGGGATCCGCCGGCGCCGTCCAGTCGATCTCACCCAGCTGGGCCAACCAGCCCTGAGCCACTTTCGCGCGCGGTTCACCGGCGAAGAGCTGCGTCTGCTGTTCGCACCACTGCTCAAAACTCATCTCCAGCAGCGGCAGGTCCAGCAGCCACTCGCCGGGATAATCGATGATATCCAGATACAGGGTGCCGGTTTCCCCCAGCACCCGCCTTAATCCCGCCGGACGACGATAGCGAATTGCGAGGCGAACCTCGGAAAGCCCGGTGGTGGATTCTGGCCACTGCGGCGGATCCTGGGACAATCCAGCCAACGCCTGGCGCAATGGAAAAGGATGCTCGGAAGCGGTACTCAGATCACGACTGCTGACCACCCGACCACTGGCCGCCACCTCGAAAAACGGCAGCGAACCGCTACGATGAGCGTGCAACAGATGATGAACCAGCGAGGTGATAAAAATGGTTTTGCCGCTTTGACTCAGCCCGGTTACGGCAAGCCGTAGATGCCGTTCGGTACTCTGTTCGGCGAATTCATGCAACCGGCTGCGGGCCAGATCCACCCGTTCGTCACCGATCCAGTGTTTTAGCTTTCGACCTACACCCATTCTTTCTCCCGTAACTGCAAACACCCTTTTCAGACAGACGGCTCGCTGCTTAGTGCCGCTGTGCAGAGACTCAACTACGTTTTCGAGTGTAGTTTTTCCCCTGACGCAGCAACGATAGCACCGCACGAGAAGCCGGAGACAGCAACTCTTCGCCGCGGTGAATAAGGCCATAAGGCTCCAGTATCCGTGAAAGATCCCGCTGCAATCGTGCCTCTACGGCCACATGCCCCACCATGCCATATTTCATATAGTGCGCTACCGCCGCATCAGGCAACAATGTCAGCATGTCATTCTTTTCCAACAGATTAGTGACCATCAGCAAGTTCTCCGCCGTCACGATATGATTGGGCAGGTTCAGCCCACTGCGCTGGAACAGCGCCTCAAACTCGGCGCGCATTACACTGCCAGCGGGTGGCAATACCCACTCTTTATCCAGCATATCTTTCAACGCAAGACGCACCCCATTTTTAATCAATGGATGCTCCCTGCGGGCACACACCACCACCGGTTCCGGCGAATAGGGTTTGGGATAAGCGGGATCAGGATAGCTGGATTGGGCAAAAAACGGCGATCCGCCCCCCGCCTCACCGGGATAGACCGGTTCAGGATACTCCGGCTGAGGAAAAGCCGATTTATGTTGAATCGGCTCATAACAAAAGTTGAGGTGGGCAAAAGCGTGCTGGATACGCGCCACCAGAATGTCCAGCTCACCATCTTTCAGTATTCCCAACAACTCTTCGCTGGACCCGGTACGAATAGTGATCTCAAGATCAGGGTGGGTTTCCCTGATTCGGTTAATCGTTTCCGGGATCAAGTCAGTACAGGGCGTAAGTACGGTACCGATTCTTACGTGCCCACTTAACCCCTGACGAATCGAATTAACCTCATCAAATGCATTATCCAGCGTTGTCAGCATCGCCCTCGCATAGCGGATCATCGTCTCACCATAGACGGTTGGCATAACGCCTCGCGGGTGGCGCTGAAACAGCTCGACATTCAGCCCCTCTTCCAGCTCTTTCAACAGCTTGGAAATAGCTGGCTGAGAGATCCCCAAACCCTCCGCCGCATGATTCAGATTGGCGGTCTCACCCAACGCAGACAGGACCAGTAGATGCCGATGTTTCAGCTTGGCTCTGATAAACCAGTTGGTGTTAATGGTACGCATACTTGCCTCGATATATTCAATTAAATATATCAAAGCCTGAATTTAGTATTTGTTCAACATACCCCGCTATTTTAACCTCCATCATGCTCGCTAGATGGACCAACCGGCATGCACCCGACGAGTTGGTCGCACGATAAAAAAAACAACCGGAGTATTTAAGGATGAGTAAAATTCGCTTCCGTCCCGTCGCAGCGATTAGCGGCATTGCTGCAGCTGTAGCACTGTCCACCAGCCTGTCCGCCCAGGCATCACAGCTGTGGAAATTCCAGATCAACGTCAACGCCGGTGACGAACAGTTCAAGATCGCCGAAGAATGGGCAAAAAACGTCGCTGAAAAGAGTGATGGGGAGATCGAAATCGAACTCCTGCCGAGCAGCTCAATCGTTGGCAATAATGAAACACTCGACGCCGTTGGCGCAGGCATTCTGCAGGGCCATATCACTGACCCGAGCTACTTCGCCGGCAAAAACCCGGCCTTTGCCGTTTACGGCAACATGGTTGGCGCCTGGTCTGACCCTTACCAGTTCCTCGATTACATGCGTAACTATGGTGGCGAAGAGCGTTACAACGCCCTGGTAGAGCCTTACAACGTTCACTTGATTCGCGCCGGCGCCATGATCCCCGAGGCACTGATCACCAAACGTAAAATCGAAACCATGGAAGACTTTAAAGGCCTGAAGATCCGCGCCCCTGAAGGCATGGTCTCCAACATCTTCCAGCTGGCCGGTGCAGCCCCGGTCAATCTGCCCACCTCTGAGGTTTATACCGCACTGGAAAAAGGCGTAATCGACGCAGCGGACTACACCGTATTCGCCACCAACTACACCCAGGGATATCACAAGTACGCTCCGGCCGCGGCTTACCCGGGTTTCCACTCTATGCCGATGATGGGCATCTCCCTGAACAAAGACATCTGGGAAAGCCTTTCTGCGGAAGATCAGAAGATGCTGGAAGACTCCGTCGATGAATTTGTCGACGCACTCTACAACCAGTTGACCGAAGCAGACCAGGAGCAGGTCAAGATCGCCAAGGAAAACGGCGTGACTATCAGCACCCTGTCACCTGAAGAGCTGAAGAAGTTCCGTTCTGCTGCACAGCAAGAGTGGAACAACTGGCGCGAG
This sequence comes from Marinobacterium lutimaris, assembly GCF_900108065.1. Classification (GTDB taxonomy): domain Bacteria; phylum Pseudomonadota; class Gammaproteobacteria; order Pseudomonadales; family Balneatricaceae; genus Marinobacterium_D; species Marinobacterium_D lutimaris. The sequence goes on from NZ_FNVQ01000001.1 coordinate 2,208,310, forward strand.
AAAACCCCGGCCGCCAAAGATGCCGTAGAGAGCATCACTGCTTACCTGAAGCAGAACGACCTGCTCTAAAACCTCTGTAAAACGGCCCGCCAACAGGCGGGCCACAGACCGGACGACCCCCATGAGTAAATACCACCATCCCTCCGAATCGGAGCAGGAGCTGAGCGGCCTGCACGCCAGCAGCGAGCTGGACTCATCGCTCCCCGATGCTGATAAAGAGATCACAGCAATGGACCGGCTGGTTGAAAAAGCCGGGAAACTCTGTGCCTGGCTGGTGCTGCTTGCAATGGCAATCAGCGTTTACGAAGTAATCATGCGCTATGTCTTCAATTCGCCTACGACCTGGGTACATGAAACCACGACCTTCCTGGTCGCTGCGATCTTCGCTCTGGGCGGCCCTTACACACTGGCGCGCAACCGCCATATACAGATCAACGTACTGCACGACATCCTGCCTCCGGGCGGGCGCCGCTGGCTAAAGCTGGTGCAACTGCTGCTCGGCATCGGCTTTTGTGTGGCAATCGGTTACGCAGCGTGGATTCTCGCCTGGAACGCGACCCATACACCGGGTGGTGAATGGCGCCTGCAGACTTCCGGCTCCTCCTGGAATTCACCGCTGCCTGCGTTCACCAAGTTGATCGTACTTCTCTCTGTTGTACTGATGGCTGTCCAGCTGTTAGTCCGGTTCGGCGCTTTCTTCCGCCGTAAACCCTGATAGCTGCGAGTAATTCCCGATGACTATTGAAATAGCAACTTACCTACTGATCTCGTCGATATTCGGCTTGCTCATTATCGGAATTCCGTTGGCCTTCGTAACAGGCCTGGTCGCGGTCCTGTTTACCTTGGGTTGGTTCGGCCCTAATGCGATTCCGCTGGTTGGCAGCCGAATCTACGGATTTATCACTGAGTACTCCCTGGTCGCCGTACCGATGTTTGTCTTTATGGCCGGCCTTCTCGACCGTTCCGGCATGGCCAGAGACCTGTTCAACTCGATGCGAGTGTTCTCCGGACGCCTGCCTGGCGGTGTAGCGGTACAAACACTGGTGGTAGCGTTCTTCCTCGCAGCCATCTCCGGCATCATCGGCGGTGAAATCGTTCTATTGGGCGTCCTCGCCCTGCCGCAGATGCTACGCCTGGGCTACGACAAACGGATCGCCATCGGCGTGGTTTGTGCTGGCGGCTCGCTTGGCACCATGGTTCCTCCCTCCATCGTATTGATCATCTACGGCCTGATTTCCAGCGTCTCGATTGCAGACCTGTTCAAAGCCGCATTTATCCCGGCATTCATCCTGATGGGTGCGTACATGGCTTACGTGATTTTTATGTGCGCCAGAAACCCTGCTATGGGCGGGGCTCATATCACCGAAGACGATCAGCCCAAGATCAGCTTCAAGGAAGCGGTAAAAGGGATCTCTGGTCCGCTGATCATTGCCGGCATGGTGCTGGGTTCAATTTACGGTGGCATCGCCTCCGTCACTGAGGCTGCAGCCATGGGCGCAGCTGGGGTGCTGGCAGCAGTGAAGCTGCGCGGGGAGTTCAGTTTCAAGCTGCTGCGCGAGAGCCTGACACAAACACTGGAAACCTGCGGCATGATCGTCTGGATCGGCATCGGCGCTGCCTGCCTGGTTGGCGTCTACAACCTGATGGGCGGTAACCGCTTTGTCTCCAATGCGATTCTCGGGCTCGATGTCGCACCGATCCTGGTCATCCTGGTAATGATGCTGATCTTCCTGCTGCTCGGCATGTTCCTGGACTGGATTGGTATTGCCATGCTCTGCCTGCCGATCTTTGTCCCGATCGTAGTCCAGCTCGGCTTCAACCCGGTGTGGTTCGGCATTCTGTTCGCCATCAACATGCAAGTGTCCTACATAAGTCCACCCTTTGGCCCCGCCGCTTTCTACCTCAAGAGTGTGGCGCCACCAGATATATCACTGAAAGACATATTCGGATCGATGGTGCCCTTCATCGTCATCCAGCTCTGCGTCCTCGGCCTGATGCTCGCGTATCCCGAGATGACGACCTGGGCACTCTAACCCTTACCCCAAATTATTGACTCCGGCCCTGCGCGGGTCGGGAGATCACGAATAAGAGGCAATAATCATGAAAAAGAAGACAGATCTGCGTTCTGCCCAGTGGTTTGGCACCATCGACAAAAACGGCTTCATGTACCGCTCATGGATGAAGAACCAGGGCACCCCTGACCACGAGTTTCAGGGCAAACCGATCATCGGTATCTGTAACACCTGGTCGGAACTGACCCCGTGTAACGCCCACTTCCGCCGCATTGCCGACCGTGTAAAACAGGGCGTCCTGGAAGCCGGCGGCTACCCGGTGGAATTCCCGGTATTCTCTAACGGCGAATCCAACCTGCGCCCCACCGCCATGTTCACCCGTAACCTCGCGAGTATGGACGTGGAGGAAGCGATCCGTGGCAACCCGGTTGATGCGGTCGTGCTTCTAGCCGGCTGTGACAAAACCACCCCTGCCCTGCTGATGGGGGCCGCGAGCTGCGATATTCCAGCTATTCTCGTCACCGGCGGACCGATGCTGAACGGCAAGCACAAGGGTAAAACCATCGGTTCCGGCACCGCGGTATGGCAGCTGCATGAAGAGGTAAAAGCCGGCAAGATCTCCATTGAAGAGTTCCTCAGCGCCGAGCGCAGCATGTCCCGTTCGGAAGGCACCTGTAACACCATGGGTACCGCATCCACCATGGCCTGCATGGCGGAATCCCTGGGCGTTACTCTGCCTTATAACGCAGCTATTCCGGCCGTTGATGCCTCACGTTACACCCTGGCCCACCTGTCCGGCATGCGTATCGTCGACATGGTCTGGGAAGACCTGCGTCTCTCCAAGCTGCTCACCCGTGAAGCGTTCGAGAACGCTATCCGCACCAACGCCGCCATCGGCGGTTCCACCAACGCAGCGATCCACCTCAAGGCGATCGCAGGACGTATCGGTGTGGATCTGGAACTGGATGACTGGACCCGTATCGGCCGCGGCACCCCGACTATTCTCGACCTGATGCCCTCAGGCCGCTTCCTGATGGAAGACTTCTGCTACGCAGGTGGCCTCCCGGCAGTCCTGCGCACGCTGGGCGATGCCAATCTTCTGCCGCACAAAGACGCCCTGACCGCAAACGGCAAGACCCTGTGGGAAAACGTCTGCAACGCGGACAACTACAACACCGAGGTTATACGCACACTCGAAAACCCGCTGGTCGATGATGGCGGTCTTTGCATTCTACGCGGCAACCTGGCACCCCGCGGCGCCGTACTCAAACCGTCTGCAGCCAGCCCGCATCTGATGCAGCACCGCGGTAAAGCCGTAGTGTTTGAAGACTTTGACGACTACAAAGCCCGCATCGCAGACCCGGACCTGGATGTGGATGAAAACTCCGTCATGGTCTTGAAGAACTGCGGTCCGCGTGGTTATCCAGGCATGGCTGAGGTCGGCAATATGGGCCTTCCGCCCAAGCTGCTGGAGCGCGGCATCACCGACATGGTCCGTATCTCAGACGCCCGCATGAGCGGCACCGCCTACGGTACCGTTGTGCTGCACACCGCCCCGGAAACAGCTGTTGGCGGCCCGATCGCCATCGTGCAGAACGGCGACTGGATCGAGCTGGATTCCGCCAACGGCGCACTCAACATCGACATCTCCGATGAAGAGCTGCAGGCACGTCTGGACAAACACAATGCGGAAAAACCAGTAAACCCGCTGATCGCCCAGGGTGGCTACCGCAGCCTCTACATCGAGCATGTGATGCAGGCAGACGATGGCTGCGACTTTGATTTCCTTGTCGGTTGCCGCGGCTCCGACGTGCCGCGCCACTCTCACTGATGTCTGACCCCAACATCGAGGAACGCACAATGATTCGTCTTATTCAGTACATCGATTCAGACAACCAGCGTCGCGTCGGTATCGTCGATACCGTTGGCGGCGAGCAGATTCAGCGGCTCGAGGGCGCTGTCAGTGTTTATGCACTGGCACAGCAAGCCATCGAGAACTCCAGCGATCTTGAAACACTGGTCAAAAGTCTGCCAACTCGTGCCGAGGAAGCTACGCTCAGCTCCCTGCTTGAAGCCAAACGTGTGCTGGCACCGGTAGATCACCCTGATCCTGCGCACCTTTACGTCACCGGTACCGGCCTTACCCATACCGGCAGCGCCGATACCCGCGACAAGATGCATACCGCCGACAGTGCCGAGATCCAGCAGTCAGATTCCATGAAGATGTTCCGCATGGGCCTGGAAGGCGGCAAACCCGCCGCTGGAGAAGCCGGTGTGCAGCCGGAGTGGTTCTACAAGGGTGACGGCAGCATTGTCGTGCACCCAGAGCACAGCTTCCCGATCCCCTCTTTCAGCCTGGATGCGAGCGAAGAACCGGAACTGGTCGGCTGCTACCTGAATGGACCGGACGGAACGCCTTACCGCATCGGCTACGCGCTGGGCAACGAACTGTCCGACCACATCACCGAGCGCGAAAACTACCTGTTTCTGGCCCACTCCAAGCTAAGAGTCTGCTCATTCGGACCGGAGCTGCTGATCGGCGAACTACCCGAGAATATTCAGGGCACCAGCCGCATCCGCCGGAATGGCGAGCCGATCTGGGAGAAAGCCTTTGCCAGTGGTGAAGCGAACATGTCGCACACCTTCGCGAACCTGGAGCACCACCATTTCAAATACAAACTGTTCTGTCGCCCAGGCGATATTCACCTGCACTACTTCGGCACCGCCACTCTTAGTTTTGCGGATATGCGTACCGAAGCAGGCGATCAGTTTGAAATCAGTGCTGATGCATTCGGTAAACCGCTACGCAACAACTGGGAAGTGGTCCAGGAACCGGACTGCGTCACTGTAAAAACGCTCTGAATCCTAGGAGGAAACTATGCAATTCGACGGCAGACACCTGATTAACGGACAGTTTCAGGCCGAGGGTAACGAGACCTTCCAGGTTGCAAATGCAGCGACCACCGAAACACTGAACGGAGCCTTCACCCTGGCGCTGGAAAGCGACGTGAACAAGGCCTGCGAACTGGCAGCCAAGGCTTTTCCGATCTACTCGGAGCTGCGCCTTGAAGAGCGCGCAATATTCCTCGAGACCGCCGCTTCTGAAATAGATGGCATCGTCGATGATCTGGTAGCCCGCATCGGCGAAGAGACCGGCCTGCCAGAAGCTCGCGTCCGCGGTGAAACAGGCCGTACCACTGGTCAGCTTCGCCTGTTCGCCAAAGTATTGCGCCGCGGCGACTACCTTCAGGCGCGCATCGATACCGCCATGCCGGAGCGTCAGCCGCTACCGCGCCCGGATATCCGCCAATACAATCAGGCCCTGGGCCCGGTTGCCGTGTTTGGCGCCAGCAACTTCCCGATGGCGTTTTCGGTAGCCGGTGGCGATACCGCATCAGCACTTGCTGCTGGTTGCCCTGTCGTGGCCCGCGCTCACTCCGGCCACCCGGGTACCGCAGAACTGGTCGGCAAAGCGATGGTACGCGCCGTTGAAAAATGCGGACTGCCCGCCGGGGTTTTCTCCCTGATTCAGGGCAAAGGTCACCATATCGGTGGCGCGCTGGTTAAGCATCCCGCTATCAAGGCGGTAGGCTTTACCGGATCTCTCGGTGGCGGTCGTGCGCTATGCGACGCTGCAGCCAGCCGCCCTGAACCGATTCCTGTTTTCGCTGAAATGGGCAGCATCAACCCGGTATATCTGCTGCCACGCGCACTGGAAGCCAACGCAGAGAAGCTGGCAGAAGGTTTCGTTACTTCTCTGACCATGGGCACTGGGCAGTTCTGTACTAATCCGGGATTGGTGATAGCTGCAAAAGGTGAGGGCCTGAACCGCTTCAAGGCAAAAGTTGCAGAGTTGATCAGCAACGCCCCCGCCGGCGTTATGCTCAACGCCGGTACGCTAAACGGCTTCAACAAACAGCAGGATAAATACCGCAACGAGGCGGCACTGATCGGCGAAGGCCCAAGCGCTGAAAATCGCGCCCGCGCCAGCCTCTTCGGAGCCGATCTTGCCGACTGGGCGGGTAATGAAACCCTGCATGAAGAAGCCTTCGGCCCCTGTTCACTGCTGGTGGAAACCGCAACTGACGCGCAGTTTGTTGAAGCTACGCAAAAACTCGAGGGGCAGCTGACTGCAACTCTTTGGGGCGCAGATGCCGAGCTTGAATCCTATCAGCCCCTGCTGAACGAGCTTTCCCGCAAAGTGGGCCGCATTCTGGTTAACGGCTGGCCGACAGGCGTTGAAGTATGTGACTCCATGACGCATGGCGGCCCTTACCCTGCCTGCTCCGTCGCTGGTTCCACCTCCGTGGGTACCCGTGCCATCGAGCGCTTTGTGCGCCCGGTCAGCTTCCAGGATATGCCGGACACCTGCCTGCCCGCACCACTGAAAAACGCCAACCCGCTGAGCATTTCCAGGCTGGTTAACGGCGCACCGAGCACCGACCCGATCGCCTGATCGATCACCGGGCGCCGCCTGGCGCCCTCCTAACTTCTAGGGCTCTGCCACACCGATACGCTCGGTGTGCAGGTCCCGTTTTGCCTTTTTGAGGTGAACAGATGAGTAAAAAACTGAAAGCCGCGATCATCGGTCCAGGTAACATCGGAACCGATCTGCTGATGAAGATGCAGCGCTCTGAGTGGATAGAGCCAGTATGGATGGTCGGCATCGACCCGGAATCCGAAGGTCTCAAACGTGCTCGCGAGATGGACATAAAAACCACCGCCGATGGCGTGGATGGCCTGTTACCGCATGTACTTGAAGACGATATCCGGGTGGCCTTTGATGCAACCTCTGCTTATGTTCACGCCGAAAACAGCCGCAAGCTGAACGAGCTGGGCGTCATCATGGTTGACCTGACTCCGGCGGCCATCGGGCCTTTTTGTGTACCGCCCGTCAACCTGAGCGCACACGCCAAAAATCTGGAAATGAACGTCAACATGGTTACCTGCGGCGGACAGGCCACCATTCCAATGGTCGCTGCCGTGAGCCAGGTTCAGCCAGTCGAATATGGCGAGATCATCGCGACCGTATCCTCCCGCTCCGTAGGTCCAGGTACGCGCAAGAACATCGATGAATTCACCCGCACCACCGCCGGTGCCGTAGAGAATGTGGGCGGTGCCCAAAAGGGCAAGGCGATCATCATTATCAACCCTGCTGAACCGCCAGTGATGATGCGCGATACAGTGCACTGTCTCACCGTATCCGAGCCGGATCAGCAAGCGATTACCACGTCGGTTCACGCCATGGTGAAAGAGGTACAGAAATACGTGCCGGGATATCGCCTGGTCAACGGACCGATCTTTGACGGCAACCGTGTCTCCATGTTCATGGAGGTTGAAGGCCTGGGTGACTTCCTGCCCAAGTACGCAGGCAACCTCGACATCATGACAGCCGCAGGCCTGCGCACGGCCGAGATGTTTGCTGAAGAGGCCGCCAGCGGCTCCATCCAACTGCCTGCACGCGGCTAACCGGGAGAGAAAAGATGAACCTGAACGGTAAAAAGGTCACGCTTCACGATATGAGCCTGCGTGACGGTATGCACGCCAAACGCCACCAGATCTCGCTTGAGCAAATGGTGGATATCGCAACCGGGCTGGATGAGGCGGGAATGCCGCTCATCGAAGTCACCCACGGCGATGGCCTCGGCGGCTCCTCGGTGAACTACGGTTTCCCCGCTCACTCCGATGAGGCGTATCTCAACGCGGTTATCCCGAAGCTCAAAAACGCAAAAGTCTCCGCACTTCTCCTTCCCGGTATCGGAACCGTTGAACACCTGAAGATGGCGCGTGATTGCGGCGTCAACACGATTCGGGTAGCGACACACTGCACCGAAGCGGATGTCTCCGAACAGCACATCGGTCTAGCCGCAAAAATGGAAATGGATACCGTTGGCTTCCTGATGATGGCGCACATGGTCAGCGCCGAAAAGGTGCTTGAGCAAGCAAAATTGATGGTGGAGTACGGCGCTAACTGCGTTTACTGCACGGACTCCGCCGGCTACATGCTCCCCGACGAAGTCAGCACCAAAATCGGCCTACTGCGGCAAGAACTACCCACCAACGTAGAGATCGGTTTCCACGGCCATCATAACCTCGGCATGGGGATCGCCAACTCGCTGGCCGCTATCGAGGCGGGTGCCGCTCGTGTCGACGGTTCCGTTGCTGGCCTTGGTGCCGGTGCAGGCAACACACCGCTGGAAGTGTTCTGTGCCGTGCTTGACCGCATGGGCGTCGAAACCGGGATCGACCTCTACAAGATCATGGATGTAGCAGAAGACCGAGTGGTGCCGATGATGGATCAACCGATCCGGGTCGACCGTGATGCACTGACACTGGGCTACGCTGGGGTTTACTCATCGTTTCTGCTGTTTGCCCAACGCGCAGAAAAGAAATACGGCGTTCAGGCACGTGACATTCTGGTGGAACTCGGCCGTCGCGGCACCGTGGGCGGTCAGGAAGATATGATCGAAGATCTCGCGCTTACCCTGGCCAAGGATCGCGGTCTGATCTAAGCCTTTGGCTGCGCATCATCACTGGCGATGCATAGCAGTCCAGCCGCTAACTCATCTCGCGTCAGTTTGACGGGCCGCTCTCCTCAGGGACGGCCCTTTTTTTGCTCTAATGCCTGGCAGCGCCGTCAGAGGGTCACCACCCTTACCGCCAGCCCAACCAGCAACGCACCTGTGGCTCGCTCTACCAGCTTGGCGCGGCGCCTCAGGGCATTCAGCAAGCGACGGTGTGACAGCAGCAGCGCCACCAGCGTATACCAGGCACCATCTACTATGGTGGCGGTCAGTACCATCACCCATTGAGCCAGCACACTCTGCTCGGCACTGACGAACTGGGAAAACAGCGCCATAAAGAACAACGCTAGCTTGGGATTAAGCAGCGACACCAGCGCGCCGGCGCGGGCTGCGCCAAACAGGGAGTGCACAGAGCCATCAGCAACCTGCAGCGCCCCGCCCTCTCCGGCATGACGCCAGGCCTGAATACCCATATAGGCCAGGTAAGCGGCGCCGGCCCAGCTCAGGGTCAGATAAAGCGTCTGGTGTTCGGCCACCAGCAGCGCCAGACCGTGTACGGTCAAAAAGGCCCAGAGCCCAACTCCCAGCGCATGGGACAGCCCCGCCACTACGCCGTGGGCACGACTGTTGCGCACCGTTTCACGCAGCACCACCGCGAGGCTCGGCCCCGGCGACATCGCCCCCATCACACAGACCAGCAGCAGGGAGCCCCAAAGCATCAACGACATCATCTATCCTTGGAATAGCGAAATTTAGCGCCATTATCCTCCGCTACGGGAGGTGTGTCACACTGCCCGTTCAACGTTAAACCGCCTTGGGGTATAGTTCCCGCCCCATCAATTTTTTCGGAGTTTTGGCATGGCAATCTCACTCCAGGACCAGCTACTCAAAGCCGGAGTAGCCAACAAGCAACAGGCCAAGAAAGCCAAACAGGCGAAAAAGCAGCAGAAGAAAAGCAACGCCCCCGATGAAAGCGTGAAGCAGCAGGCCGAGCTGGAAGCAGCGCGCAAGGCGAAAGCTGAGAAGGATCGAGAGCTTAACCGTCAGCGACAGGAAGCCCAGGGCCAGAAAGCCGCGCTTGCCGAGGTGCGTCAGCTGATCGAGCAGCACCGCGTCGCACTGCCCAAAAATGGCGAAACCAAGTACAACTTCGTCTACGAATCCAAGATCAAGTCACTCTGGATCGATGCCAGCCTGCTCAACCAGCTGGCCCGCGGACAGCTGCGCGTAGCCGTGCTGGGTGAGGGCTTCAACCTGATCCCCCGCGAGATCGTCGAGCGTATCGAACAGCGCCTGCCTGGCACCGTTCTGCCGATGCCGGAGCAGGATAAGCCGGATGAGGACGACCCGTACGCAGACTACCAGATCCCCGACGATCTGATGTGGTGATCGCGCGCTCAAGGCAGAGTATACTTTCTGGAAACTTTGTTTCGTTTAATCGCCAGAACTTTCCTCTGTGGAGCGCTCGATGTCCGATCAGCCCCGTTTTTTACAGCTGGACAAACAAAACCTGCAGGTAGAACGAGCCGATTCCGACGCCCGCGTAGAGCCGCTGCAGCTCGGCCAGCGGGTGCGAGAGATCCGTCTCAGCCAGAACCTGACTCTGGAAGAGGCCAGCAAGCTGACCGGGCTGGCTCGCTCTACCCTGTCAAAGATCGAAAACGAACAGATCTCCCCGACCTTCAGCGCCGTGACCAAGTTGGTGAACGGCCTGGGGATCGATATGCCACAGTTGTTCACCCAGCCCAAGCGTGAACGCGGCGGCGGTGGCCGACGCGATATCACCCGCTCCGGCGAAGGCCGCCCCCATCCGACTCCTACCTACGAGCATGAACTGCTCGCCACCAACCTGACGCGCAAGAAAATGATCCCCTACCGCACCCAGGTAAGGGCCCGTGACTTCGATGCCTACGGCGAATGGGTCCGACACGATGGCGAAGAATTTCTCTACGTGCTCGACGGCGAAATCATGTTCTACACCGAGTTTTACGAGCCCATCCTGCTGCAGCAGGGAGACAGCGCATACTACGACTGTGAAATGGGGCATGCACTGGTCTCGGTTTCAGAGGAAGATGCCACGGTAATCTGGGTTACCGCCTAGGCTGAGGGGTGGCAATTAACACCCGCTGACGCTATTTTGTGTACTCACAACGCAACAGAACTGAGTGCGCAGCCATGAGCCACCTGCAACTGGATGACCTGCAGATCCTGCTGATTGAGCCGTCTGCAATGCAACGTAAACTCATCACCCAGGAGCTGGCCAAAGAACAGGTCATGGAGGTCGACGCGGTAGCCTCGATGCAGGAGGCGCTGTCACTGCTCGACCGCACCCATCCCGACCTGATTATCAGCGCTCTCTACTACGATGATGGTTCGGCCGATCAACTACTGCAGAAGATACGCGCCAGCGAAACCCTGAGCGACGTTCCGTTTATGCTGATCTCCAGCGAACGTCGCCGCGCCCAGCTGGAAGTCTTCAAGCAGTCCGGCGTTATCGCCATCCTGCCCAAGCCCTTCAACCACAGCCATCTCGCCTCCGCCCTGAACGCTACGCTGGATCTGCTGGACCAGCACGAGGTTGAGCTTGCCGAGCTGGATATCGGCAGCGTCCGCACCCTGGTGGTTGACGACAGCCGCCTGGCACGACGTCATATCATGCGTGTGCTGCAAAACCTGGGGATTCAACACCTGACCGAAGCCTGTGACGGCAAGGAAGCAATTGGGGTGCTGCAACGGGAAACGGTGGACCTGGTGGTCACCGACTACAACATGCCTGAAGTCAACGGCGCGGAGTTGACCGAGTATATCCGCCAGACACCGTTTTATGCCCACCTGCCGGTGCTAATGGTGACCTCCGAGGCGCAGGACGCGCATCTGCAGTCGATCAGTCAGTCGGGGGTGGATGCCATGGCGGACAAGCCGTTCGAGCCGGAAACGGTCAAGCAGCTGCTGTTGAAGCTGCTCAACCGTCCCTGATAACGGCAGTTAACGGCCAAGAAAGCCGTTCGCGGCAATTATTCGCTGTAGAAGCGCGGCACCCGGGAGGTCAGGCAGGTAACCAGCGTATAAGGGATGGTATCGCACCAGAGAGCCACTTCAGACACCGGCAACTGCTTGCCGAACAGCTCAACGCGATCGCCGATCTGCACTTCATCCAGGTCGGTCACATCGATGGTCATCATATCCATGGAAACACGCCCAGCCACGGCAGCGCGCTGACCGTTGATTACCACCGGGGTACCGTTTTTAGCGTGGCGCGGATAACCGTCGCCATAGCCCATGGCGATGGTCGCGATGCGGGTCGGGCGCTCACAGACAAAGGTGCCGCCGTAACCTACAGACTCACCTACGGCCACATCGCGCAGCGCGATCACCTCGGTACTCAGTGTCATCGCTACCTGCAGCCGATCCGCTACCGGGTTCGGCTCCATAAACGGCGTAGCACCGTACAGCATCATGCCGGGGCGCACCCAGCTACGATGCGCTTCGGGCCAGGCCATGACCGCAGCCGAGTTGGACAGACAGGCCGCCAGCCCCTCAACACCGGTCACCGAGGCAAAGGCCTCCAGCTGATGCCTTGTTGCAGCTTCTGCCGGCTCATCGGAACGGGCAAAGTGGGTCATCAAAATCACTTCCGACACGCAGGGCAGCGCCTGCAGACGGGAAACGACACCAGCCACTTGCGCCGGCTGGAAGCCGAGGCGATGCATGCCGGAATCTATTTTCAAAAATACAGGGAAAGGGTTGCTCAGTTCAGCCTGTTCCAGCGCCTGCAACTGATGCTCGCTGTGCACGGCCGGCCAGAAATTCTCGCTGCCCACCAGGCTCAACTCGTCCGCATCGAAGCAGCCTTCCAGCAGCATGATCGGCTTGGTAATGCCCGCTTCGCGCAGTTCAATCGCTTCTTCAATACAGGCCACGCCGAAGGCGGGCACATCCGCTTCCAGCGCTTTGGCGACCTTTACAGCGCCATGGCCATAACCGTTGGCCTTGACGATCGCTGCTGCCTGGGCCTTGGGCGCTTGCGCGCAGGCCAGGCTGTAGTTATGCCGGATCGCACTCAGATCCACATCGGCACGTACTTTACGACTCATTGATCCTCCTCCGTCGGCACCTGTTACTCGCCAGTAACCAGGATGCCCTCGATTTCTACATCTACGCCTTTCGGCAGCTGCTTAACGGCATAGGCCGCGCGTGCCGGGTACGGCTCAGTGAAATGACGGGTCATCACTTCGTTAACCGCGGCAAAATGATCCATATCGGAAAGAAGAATGGTCAGTTTGACGATATCGCCCAGGTTACCACCGGCAGCTTCAGCCACGGCGGACAGGTTCTGAAACACCTGCTCGGCCTGGGCTTCGAAAGATTCGGTAACCACTTCCATGGTCTCCGGCACCAGCGGAATCTGGCCGGAAAGATAAACGGTGTTACCAACCTTAATGGCCTGGGAGTAAGGGCCGATCGCAGCCGGGGCCTTATCGGTGGAAATAACGCTCTTGTTGGACATACTCTATCCTTTTATAAAGCTCTGATAGGGATCAAAAACGGAGGAGGATCCGAGGCGTTTATCTTCGCTCAATCGCCCTCTTCCTGTCAGCCCATATCCGTAACAGCAGAGTCAAATCACGTCACAACCGGGGCAGATGCAAGGGACCTGGTGATCTTGTAGCATTCAACTCAGGGTACTCATGCCATGAACGGCGCGGCGCAGAGCATTCATTCTAAGGGAAGAGTAAGAACATTTTTTTGTGAATTTACTAAGTACGCGCTAATATAAACTGGAATTAACCCAGGTTTCAGAGAATAAATCCAAAAAATGGCGCAAAATCAAAAAGCACGCAAGCTCGACAGGATCGATCGCAACATCCTCACCATCCTGCAACAGGAAGGACGCATCTCCTATACCGAGCTGGCTGACCGCGTGGGGCTGTCCACCACTCCCTGCATGGAAAGGGTCAAACGCCTGGAACGCGACGGCGTAATCACCGGCTATCATGCCCGCCTGAACCCGGACATGCTCGACTACAACCTGCTGGTGTTTGTTGAGATCGCCCTCTCCTACCAGTCACCTGATGCCTTCGAGAAATTCAACAGAGCGGTCGAAACCCTGCCCTATATTCTCGAGTGCCACCTGGTTTCCGGTGATGCAGACTACCTGCTGAAAGCCCGTCTGCATGATATGTCACAGTATCGTGAGCTGCTCGGCCAGATGCTGCTGACCCTGCCCGGCGTCAAGAACTCCAAGAGCTACATCGTGATGGAAGAGGTTAAAGAACACTCGACCCTTCCCACCTCCGCGGGTCTGCGGGAGGACTAATCCTCCCGCTCCACGTCAAATCCCTGCCCTGCCCATCTTGCCTTCCAGCCTTTAGACCACGAAAATGCCCGCCTTTCGAATGGCGCTCGCCTGAGCCCGCCATTTTCGTGCTATATAAAATAAACACCCACCCGCATGGAGAATATTCATGGAAGCTCTGGTATCGCTGATATCCAGCATTAACGGCGTTGTCTGGGGGCCGCTGATGCTGATCCTTATCCTGGGCGTTGGCTTTTTCCTCTCTCTCGGTCTGAAACTGATGCCTATTCTGAAAATAGGCACCGGTTTCCGACTGCTCTGGAGCGGCCGCAAGGCGTCCGCTGGTGATGAATCCCAGGGGGAGATTCCCCCGTTCCAGGCGCTGATGACCGCCCTGTCGGCTACCGTCGGCACCGGTAACATCGCTGGTGTTGCCACCGCCATCTTCCTCGGTGGCCCCGGTGCGCTGTTCTGGATGTGGATCACCGCCCTGATCGGTCTGGCCACCAAGTACTCCGAAGCGGTTCTGGCGGTTAAATACCGTGAAACAGATGAGCGCGGAAACCATGTCGGTGGCCCGATGTACTACATCCGCAACGGCCTGGGTAAAAACTGGGCCTGGATGGGTGTGGCCTTCGCCGTCTTCGGCGCCTGCGCCGGTTTCGGTATCGGTAACACCGTGCAGTCCAACTCGGTGGCTGACGTGCTGGAAGCCAACTTCAGCATCCCGACCTGGGTCAGCGGCCTGGTGATCATGGTACTCGTGGGTGCGGTTCTGCTCGGCGGTATCAAGCGTATCGGTCATGTCGCCGGTGCACTGGTGCCGTTCATGGCGATCTCCTACATCGTCGCCGGCCTGATCGTTCTGGCGATCAACGCTGCTGAACTGCCGCATGCTTTTGCACTGATCTTCAAACACGCTTTCTCTCCGGCTGCAGCCGAAGGTGGTTTCGCCGGTGCTGCTGTCTGGGCGGCTATCCGCTTTGGTGTGGCGCGTGGTGTATTCTCCAACGAGGCGGGCCTGGGTTCTGCGCCTATCGCCCACGCTGCAGCACAGACCAAAAACCCGGTGCGTCAGGGTCTGGTTGCGATGCTCGGCACCTTCATCGACACCCTGATTGTCTGCACCATCACCGGCCTGGTTATCGTCAGCTCCGGCGAGTGGACCAGCGGCGCCCAGGGCGCTTCGCTGACCAGCAACGCCTTTGCTCATGCCCTGCCGGCCTTTGGTAACTACCTGGTGGCGATCGCCCTGGCGATCTTCGCCTTTACCACCATTATCGGCTGGTCTTTCTACGGTGAGCGTTGCGTTGAGTTCCTGTTCGGCGTCAAGGCGATCGTGCCCTACCGTATCCTCTGGATCCTTGCGATCCCGGTGGGCGCCACCCTGAGCCTGGACTTCGTCTGGCTGGTAGCCGATACCCTCAACGCCATGATGGCGATCCCCAACCTGATCGCGCTGGCGCTGCTGAGCCCGGTGGTATTCAAGCTGACCCGCGAATACTTCGAAAAACACTGATCGGTTAAGCGATCCTCGCCGGGCGCCCCAACGGGGCCGCCCGGCCCATCCCGCCTTTTTCTCACCCTTGCCTCCTATTCCTCCCGCCTCGCCAAAACCGCTATACTTGCCCGCTTTCCAAGATTCGGATCGAGCATGCAACGCCTGGATATTCTGCTGGTTGAACGTGGCCTGGTGAACAGCCGCGCCCGCGCCCAACGCCTGATCAAAGAAGGCCGGGTCAAAGTAAACCTTAATCACTGGCAGGTGGCGCAAAAGCCCGGCCTGAAGCTGCCCCTAGATACCGAGATCGAGGTCGAAGAGGATGAGAGCGACCGCTACGTTTCCCGCGGTGCACTCAAGCTGATCCCCTCGCTGCAAAGCTTCGCGCCCAACCTTGACGGCCTGAGCGCCCTGGATGTGGGCCAATCCACCGGTGGCTTTACCGACTGCCTGCTGCAGCACGGTATCGGCCGTGTTGTCGGCATAGAGGTGGGGCACGATCAGTTGGCGCCAAACCTGCGGGAAGACTCCAGAGTCACCTGTATAGAGGGTTACAACGCCCGCAATCTGGATAGCGATCTGCTCAAATACAACGAGGGTAACCCCTTCGACCTGGCGGTCATGGATGTGTCATTTATCTCCCAGACACTGATTCTCGAAGGGCTAGCCAGCCTGATCAAACCCGAAGGCCTGCTGTTCAGCCTGGTCAAGCCGCAGTTTGAATTGGGACGCGAACATATAGGCAAGAACGGCCTGGTGCGTGATGAAAGCCTCTACCCCACCTTGAAAATCAGGATGGAAAAGCTGCTGAACGAACTCGGCTTTACCCTGCTCAACTATACCGACAGCCCCATCCGCGGCGGTGACGGTAACCGTGAATTCATGCTCGTAGCGCGCAAAAAGGACACCCGATGACCGGAAAACTGCACCTGGAGCTGAACATCGATCAGCAGCACAACGGCCGCAAAGCCTCCGATTATCTCGCCGAGGCCTCGGGACTGCCGAAACAGCGCATCAAAGACGCCATGACCAAGGGCGCCGTCTGGTTGCGCCGCGGGCGCAACCGCAAACGTCTGAGGAAGGCCACCGAAGCGCTCAAAAGCGGCGACAGCCTGATGCTCTTCTACGATGCCGACCTGCTCTCGCGCACTGCAGAACCGCCCGTCTGCCTGCACGATGCCAGAGGCTACTCGGTCTGGTTCAAACCGGCCGGTATTCTCTCCCAGGGCAACGATTACGGCGACCACCTGTCACTGCTGCGGCTGGCGGAACAGATCCTGGAACCCAAGCGCGCCGCATTTCCGGTCCACCGCCTGGATCGTGAAACTGCGGGCCTGGTGCTGGTGGCCCATAAAGCCGGCGTTGCAGCCCAGCTGTCGGCCCTGTTCCGTGATAACCAGGTTGATAAGACATACCTGGTGCGGGTACTCGGTAACACGCCGGAAAGCGGTACGATTGAAGCTCGACTGGATGGCAAGAATGCGCGTACGCATTACCTGCGCATGGATTACGATCCAGAGAGCGATATCGCTGAGTTGGAAGTGAAGATAGATACCGGGCGAACCCATCAGATTCGACGCCATCTGGCCGGTATAGGCCATCCAGTCATCGGGGATCCCCGTTACGGTCAGGGCAATAAGAACAAAGCAGGCCTGCAGCTCTGGGCCAAGGCGCTGGCCTTTACCTGCCCGCTGCGCCGACAGAGCGCCAGCTTTGAGCTGTCAACGGAGTTTCTTGCGAAAAACGCCCAGTATAAACCGCTAACCAGCCTGAACAGCTGCAGCGATGACGAGGCGAGCGCCCCCGGCCCAACGAAAAAACCCGCCTGATAAATGCAGAAATCAGGCGGGAAACCTGGACGGCCCTTGGGCCGCTTCAGTTAGGCTAAGGGTCGAACTCAGTCAGCCTGGCGTCGCAGGAACGCCGGGATATCCAGAAAATCCATATCATCAGTACCGGTGCGCTTCATCTCGCCCTGGTGTTCCGGTTCTGGCGCCGCCTTGGGCTTGGCTCGCTCTTCGCTCTGGCGGTTGCGCATCACGGTGGGCAGCTCCATCTGGGAGAAGTCCGTGGTGATGCTCTTGGTGGAACGGGCGTGCGTGCGGGTATCGCCATTCACGACCCGGGCCTCAGCGCCCTGAGCCTTGGCAAGGCCGGTGGCGACAACGGTCACCTTCAGCTCTTCGGTCATATCTGGATCGATGACGGTACCGACCACAATGGTGGCGTTTTCAGAGGCGTACTCTTCGACCAGATCACCGATCTCGGAGAACTCGCCCAGCCCCAGATCCATGCCGGCGGTGATGTTAACCAGGATGCCGCTGGCACCTTTGAGATCCACATCTTCCAGCAGCGGGCTGTTGATGGCGGCCAGGGTTGCTTCCTCGGCACGGCCGTCGCCACGTGCCTTACCTGTACCCATCATCGCCATGCCCATCTCGGACATCACGGTACGCACGTCGGCAAAGTCGACGTTGATCATACCCGGACGGATGATCAGGTCGGCGATCCCCTGCACAGCGCCCTTGAGAACGTCGTTGGCGGTGCTGAACGCCTGCAGCAGGCTGCAGTTTTTGCCCAGTACCGGCAGCAGTTTTTCGTTCGGGATAATAATCAGGGAGTCGACGCTCTCCTGCAGTTCGCGGATCCCCTGGTCGGCAATCTTCATCCGCTTACGGCCTTCGAACGGGAACGGACGGGTGACCACAGCGACGGTAAGAATCCCCATTTCACGTGCCACTTCGGCCACGATTGGCGCGGCACCGGTACCGGTACCACCGCCCATGCCGGCCGTGATGAACACCATATCGGCGCCGGAGAGAGCCTCGGCGATACGGTCACGATCTTCCATGGCGGCGGAGCGGCCTACCTCCGGATTGGCACCCGCTCCGAGACCCTTGGTCAGCTCTCCACCAATATGCAACACGGTGCGCGCCGCCATCTTGCTCAGCGCCTGGGCGTCGGTGTTCGCACAGATGAACTCCACCCCTTCAACTTCTGAAGTCACCATATGATCAACGGCATTACCGCCGCCACCACCGACGCCCACTACCTTGATAACCGCACTCTGCGGTACGCTATCAACCAGTTCAAACATATCTGCATCTCCTTCCAGGTTTTTCCATTCCCGATTCTGCGTCGGGTTACTGCACTATTTAAAAGGTCGCGACCAGTCGGTCTTTAACAGTCGCTGTCGATCAGCATCCACCGCTCTTATGGCGGTTTACTCAGAAGTTACCCTGCAGCCAGGCTTTCATGCGCCCGAACATACCGGGAAACTCAAATCGGCTGGAGGAATCCAGCTCTTCCGGTGTACGCGCCGCCAGCGGCGTCGTCTCCACCGAACCCACCGAACCGCGGGCATAATGTAGTAGCCCTATGGCGGTGGCATAAATCGGGTTGCGCAGCAGCTCTTCCATGCCACGCACGCCCTGCGGACGCGCCAGGCGTACCGGCATATGGAAAATCTCTTCCGCCAGTTCAACTGCGCCTTCCATTTTCGATGTGCCGCCAGTCAGCACGATGCCGCCCGCGATCAGGTCTTCAAAACCCGAGCGCCGCAGCTCTGCCTGCACCAGCTTGAACAGCTCCTCGTAACGCGGCTCCACCACCTCGGCAAGGGCCTGACGCGACAGGTCTCGCGCCGGACGGTCGCCAACGCTGGGCACCTTGATCACCTCATCGGCGCGGGTCAGCTGCGCCAGCGCACAGGCGTACTTGATCTTCAACTGCTCGGCATTGATCGTCGGCGTACGCAGGGCCATGGCGATATCGTTGGTCACCTGGTCGCCGGCAATGGGAATCACCGCCGTATGCCGAATCGCGCCGTGGGTGTAAACGGCGATATCGGTGGTACCGCCGCCGATATCCACCATGCATACGCCCAGATCCATCTCGTCATCGGTGAGCACCGCCTGGCTCGAAGCCAGCTGTTCCAGCACCACTGCGTCCACTTCCAGACCGCAGCGACGAATAGATTTTTCAATATTCTGAATCGAGTTGATCGATCCGCTGACCAGATGAACCTTGGCTTCCAGGCGCACGCCGGACATACCCAGAGGTTCACGAATCCCCTCCTGGTTATCGATCAAGTATTCCTGCGGCAGGATATGCAGGATCTTCTGATCTGCCGGAATAGCAACAGCCCGGGCCGCGTCGATCACCCGCTCCAGGTCATAATCGTTCACTTCACGGTCGCGCACAGCGACGATGCCGTGGGAGTTCATACTGCTGATATGGCTGCCGGCGATCCCCACGGTCACCGAGTGAATCTTGCAGCCGGCCATCAGCTCGGCCTCTTCCACCGCGCGCTGAATAGAAGCAACGGTGGACTCAATATTGACGACGACGCCACGCTTCAGCCCCTGAGATGGCTGGGAGCTGAAACCAACGATTTCGATATCGCCGCCCGGTGTGATCTCACCCACCAGACACACCACTTTGGATGTGCCGATATCGAGCGCCACTATCATGTTATTTGCGATCGTCATTTTTGTCCGTGTCCGGATATCTGATATTACGTTGGGAATCCGACCTTATGGATTTTCTAGCAATTTACAGGCCAGCCCGAAAAACCGGTTCCCCGATAGACTTCGAGAGCAAGTATTGCGCACCGGTGGTCAAAAAATCAACAGAGGCATATTCCACCATATCGGCAGCTTTTTGCCGTTCTAAAGGGCAAAACCGTTGTATTTCAAAAAAATAGAATTGCCGCAGGTGAAAACTTTTGCCGCTTATCAATTGGCCGGTCAAAAAACTTTCATGTCGCTTTCTAAATATAAAATCAATATTTAATTTTGAATAATAAACGAATAATCAAAACTAAATCTTGATGTTTTTCTAAATATTCAATATTTAATTTTGATTATTCAGGCTAATTTCAAAATTCATTCTTGATTTTAACCTCGGATTTAAGCGGCCTGTATGGCGCTTTCACGTTCCGCTCACACAGCTATCTCTACTCTAGGTATCACCATCGTTATCAATCTCAGGTTTCGAAGATGACCCGATTCAGGCTTTCCGCCCTGCCTGCACTAAGCCCGCTGACCTACTCAGCGCTACTGACCCTGACCCTGGCCCTGCTGTACAACGGGCCCTTGTGGCAACTTATACTCGACCAGAGCTACCCCAGCGACCTGAAACGCTGGGGTTTTACGCTCGCCTTTTTCAGCTTTATCTATGCCGTATTGCAGCTGTTTATGGGCACGCTGAGCTGGCGCCAGATAATCAAGCCGCTGGCGATCTTTCTTATTCTCAGCTCCAGCTCCATCAGCTATTTAATGCAGAGTTACGGCATCGTCATCGACAAGGGGATGGTGCAGAACCTGTTTCAGACCGATGTGGCCGAGGCAGGTGAACTGCTCAGCTCCGGGCTGATACTTCACTTTCTGCTGACCGGCCTGGCGCCCGCGCTGGTGTTCACGCTGATTCCTATTAAAAAGGTCACGCCGGTGCGGATGCTGGCGCTGCAGTCCGCCAACCTGTTCGCCTGCCTGGCACTGATCGGCCTTAATGCCGGGCTGTTGTACAAGGACTATTCATCGCTGTTCCGTAATCACCGCGAAGTGCGCAACCTGGCCGTGCCTTCCAACTTTCTCTATTACGGCGGCCGCTATCTTGCTGGCGCCTATGATCCGGAAGATCGCACGTTCGAGGTACTGGGCTCGGATGCCCGCCATATTTCCAGTCCATTGCTTCAGGTTGGTACTACACCCAAATCCGATCTGATGGTGGTGGTGGTGGGCGAAACCGCCCGCGCGGACCATTTCTCGCTCAACGGCTACAGCCGCGATACCAACCCAGAGCTGGAACAGCGCAACGTCATCAGCTTCACTCAGGTCGAGTCCTGCGGGACCGCCACGGCCGTATCCCTGCCCTGCATGTTCTCTTTCCTGGGCCGGGACAGGTTCGACGACAGCAAGGCGCTGTTCCAAAGCAATGTGCTCGACGTGATGAGCAGCGCGAAAATCGATGCGCTATGGCGCGATAACAACTCAGGTTGCAAGGGCGTTTGTGAGCGTATCCCCAGCGAAGAGCCGAAGCAGTTCGTGACCGCTGCCGACTGTAAGGGTGATGAGTGCTTCGATCAGGCGATGCTGAACAATCTGGACCAGTTCCTGGCCAGCGGTAACGGCCCGAAAATACTGCTGCTACACCAGAAAGGCAGCCACGGCCCTGCCTATTACAAGCGTGTGCCGGACAGTTTCCAGCGCTATACACCGGTGTGCGAAAGCAGCGAGCTGCAGACCTGCAGCGCAGACGACATAGTCAACGCCTATGACAACACCATTCTCTACACCGACCACTTTCTTGCCAGCGTGATCGACTACCTGAAGACCAAGCAGGCGAACTACAACACCGCCATGCTCTATATGTCTGATCACGGCGAATCCCTGGGCGAAAATAACGTCTATCTGCACGGCATGCCCTGGCTGCTGGCGCCGGACGCCCAGAAGCATGTACCGATGGTGTTCTGGTCATCCGAGGGTTTCCGCAGCAGCCGCGGTATCGACCAGACTTGTCTGCAGAACCTGAAAGACAAGGCGGTGAGCCAGGATAACCTGCCCCACTCGCTGCTGGGCCTGATGCAGGTATCCACCAGCGTCTACCAGCCGGAACTGGATCTGTTTGCCAGCTGCCGCCAGAGCGAGAGCCAGCTGGCACTGCAGCCGGTGAGCGCCGATCAGGCGGGTTAAGCGACGATCCTGCTACTGATCCAGAGACAGGCGGGCCCGGTAAATACCGGCGTCCGCCTGACGCTCACAGCGACAACCCGCCTTTTCACACAGCAGATCCACTATCTGTAAACCGTAACCGAAATGGCTCTGCTCTTTCTGCTCCTGCGCAGCGATGCGGTTGAAGATCTCGATGCCAGCTTCGCTCAACGCCAGCTCTATGTTGCCCTCACCGTGGTCCAGCGCATTGCGCAGCAGGTTATCGAGGATCACCGACAGTACAAAAGGATCGACCGGCCATTGGGGTGTCACACTGCCACTGACCTCTAGCCTTTCATCAAGCCCCGGGGTCAGATTACGCAGCTGGCCGATCAGCTCATTAAATTCGGCTGCATTCAGATTTTGCTGCTCATCGCGTTTCTCACGGCTGAGCCAGAGAAACGCATCCACAAGCTTTAACATCCGCTGCAACGCCACATCGATACGCGCCACCGCCCGCTGTTGCAGGCGATTGCCTGCCGTGGTTTCGCGTAGCAGATCGGCAGAGCTGCGGATCGCCATCAGCGGCGACCTCAACTCATGGCTGGCAAAACGGGTGAAATTACGTTCGCGGTCGATAAAACCGGAGATGCGCTTCAGTAGATCGGCGATTTTCTGTGACATCCGCCCCAGATCATCGTCACGCTGCAGGGGTTCAAGCTCCGGCCGGGCCGGGTCGACGGCGGCCACAGCGCGGGTCAGCTGACGCACAGGCCGGGTCTGATACCAGATCAGGCTCAGCGTCAGTCCCATGGTGCCCAGGGTAAACAGCAGGATTCCACCCAGCACCAGCGCCGCCTCGGCAAACTCCGAATCCTCCGGCGCCAGCAGCCCCTGCACATCATGCAGGTAAACGAAATAGGTCTGCCCGCTGGATGCCGCCTGGCGCACCAGCAGAATTTCACTGTCGGACAGGTCGAAGTTGCCCGTTTGCGCCGGATCCGCGTACGGCTTTAATTCAGCCGGCAGTTCATCGGCACTTTTGTACAGCGTCGCCAGGTCCGAAAAGCCCGCTGATTCATGGGAAGCACTGCCATCCGTTACCGGCGCAAAGTGATCGGCGAGATAATCCAACACACGGGCTTCATGATTTCCCTCCAGCCCCTCGACATAATGCCAGCCGATCAAAAAGTAGAGGCTGGTGAGCACCAGCGTCGAGGTACCGATGGTCCAGATAAGGCGGGCGGTGAAATTGAGCTTCAAGACTGTGGCTCCGGTTCGAGCAGGCACACGCCCTGCCCCCTGCGGGTCTGCAACATGGGGTGTGCAAACGGCTTGTCGAGCTTCTGTCGCAGCTGATAGAGAAGTGAGCGCAGCGCATCGCTTTCCGGCGGCTCTTCGCCCCAGAGCGCCTGTTCCAGTTCGGTACGGGAAATGACTCGCGGCGATTGCGCCACCAGGTAATGCAACAGCTGGAACATCTGCGGTGTCAGCGGCAGCTCCTGCCCCTCGCGGCTGGCCTGCTGGCTGTCCAGGTGCAGCTCCAGAGAGCCCACCGACAGGCGTCGCACCTGCTGCCGGGATACACGCTGACTCAGGGCACGGATGCGATAAAGCAGCTCCGCCATGGCGAAAGGTTTGACCAGGTAATCATCGGCGCCGGCCTCAAACCCGAGAATTTTATCCTCCAGGGTATCGAGAGCGGTCAAAAAGAGTACCGGCGTGGCGCTGCCTTCCTGACGCAACGCCTGGCAAAGACTGCGCCCATCCATGCGCGGCATCATCACATCCAGTACCAGCACATCGTAGCGATTGCTGTGGCAGAGGTTCAGCGCCTGCTCGCCGGTGCGGGCGCAATCCACGAGAATCTCGTGAAATTCGAGGTAATCTACCAATCCTTCCAGAATCTGGGGGTCATCGTCGGCCACCAGGATTTTTATCTGCTTCGACAAAGCTGAGTCCGCTTAGGTTGTTCATCCGGGGGGTTACCGGGCTACGCTGCTTCACCAGCATCAACCGGGCAATCACTGCCGCGGTGCACCAGCACAGCGTCAGGCTCCAGAGATCATGCGACAGGAAGTGCGCTCCACGCAATTGCTGACACACCCCGAACATCAGCCCCAGCCCCAGTGCCATGGTGAGCAGACGCCACTTTAACCGGGGACAGGCCACCGCGGCGGCGAAATAGACCGCCACCCAGGCATAGCCGGCACTGGCATGACCGGCCGGAAAGCAGACGCCCTCACCGGAACCATTCACCAGCGCTGACAGCAGCGGCACATAGGGAAGATCACCGCCATAGGGCGCCAGATCCCAGGGGCAATCGATGCCGGTGGCCTGCTTGAGGCTCGATACCAGCAGCGTCGCACAGAGCGGCGCCAGCGTAAGGTAGCCCAGCACACGCTTGTAGGGCTTGAGCCAGGAAACGAAAAAGCTGGTGATCAGCGTCGCGAACACCAGCAGTAACAGCAGGATACTGAACTGACGCCCACCGCTGTGCAGCAGGTCGGAGAAAAACCAGTGATCCTTGAACAACCACTGGTTACCTTCAAGCGAATACAGCAGATCGGCCAGGGCAGGGTCGAGCTGGAAAGCACTGATCAGCAGCTGCACACAAAGTGCCGCCAGCAACGGCAGAAGAATCGGCGTGCGCAGAGGCTTCTGGCGCGCTTCGTACAGGGGAACATCAACGATCAACATGGGCTAAACACCTGGACTGGTTCAGCCCGGAGTTTAGTTGCCGCTCTGTGAGCCCTGCGTGAATGCCGGCCGCTCCCGCAGCGATGAGGGTATCAGGTCGCTGCGCTCTACCAGGTATTTGCGAATCGAAGTCTCGCCATCGGCCAGGAAGCTGGTATCGACAAAGTTCTCCAGCACCGCATCGCCATGGAACGCTGCAGAGACCAGGCAAAACTTCAGGTAACGCGGAAACGGCAGAATATCGTCGCGCCAGATCCGGCCTGAGTAGTGACGACCAACCCGGTCGTGATACTCCTCGTCGGTAACGCACTTGTTGAGACGGTATTCCAGATCGGTGTAGCCGGTGCACATACGCGCAGGCTCTTGAATCACACCATCAAGACCCCGGGCTTCAACCTGAATCCAGCGATAACGGTGTTCGCGCTCATAGAGTTCGCCGAACTGATCCACCGGGCAGTCAAACTGGGCAACGATGATCGACACCCCTTCGGAGGGTTCGGTGGAGCAGGAGGAAACCTCCAGGCTCTCCGGCGCCTGACCATGACCGGCGATAAACAGAATGCCGACCTTGTTGAAGATACGGCGATAACCATCGACGCGCACCAGGCGGTAATTTTGCAGTCCGGGCACCGTATCCCGCGCGGAGCGCTCGGACAGCAGCGAACCGAACCCGACAACAGAAATCATTTCGTTCCCCGTCGGTTACCAGTAGTAGTAAAGCGATACTGCCGCAATCACCACCAGCGGCATCATCAGCACCAGGGTTTTGAAGTCTCCCAGCAGGCGCTGGAACAGCAGAATATGCACCACCGGAAAACTGATGAACATGCAGGAGAGCGGAATCGACCAGTGCAGTTTCAAAAAGCCAAACGCCATGGCGCCCAGCAGGGTAATCGCACCCAGGTTACCGGCCATTACCACGGCGATCTGGCCATTGGGCTTCTGCATAAACGCAGGCTTCTGCTCCGGCGCCAGCTTGTTCAGCGCACCGGCGCTCAGTGCCAGTGACATGGACACTGCGCCTGCGAAAAGAAAGATATACAGTGGTTCTACCATAACGCCTCCAGCTTCGATGAGGGGCAATTGTAGCGACAAAGGAAAGCTATTTCCTCATACCATCGGGCACCGGCCTGAAAAGTGTTAAACTCCGCCTTTCTCGCTGAACAGCTCCATCCAAACCAATTTTATCGACACCTCCTATGCCTGAATTTCTCGTTGACGAAGCGATCGAAGATTACGCCTTTGTACAGACCAGTGCCGAACCGCCCCTGCTGCAGGAGCTGATCGACCAGACCAACATCAACATGGGCTGGCCGCAGAAGCTTTCCGGCCGTTTGGTAGGCCGCACACTGAAGCTGCTTGCCGCCATGGTTCAGCCCAAGCAGGCGCTGGAGATCGGCATGTTCACCGGTTACTCCGCGCTGTCTATCGCCGAAGGGATGCCGAAAGACGGCCGCCTGGTCTGCTGTGAGACCAACCCACGCGCCATCGAGTTTGCACAGGGATTTTTCGATCGCAGCGAACATGGCCACAAGATCGAAGTCATTTTCGGTCGCGCCCTGGACACCCTCGAGAAACTGGACATGCAGCTCGATTTCACCTTTATCGATGCCGACAAGCGCAACTACCTGAACTACTACGAACGCGTGAAAGAGATGACCCGCCCCGGTGGCCTGATCGTGCTCGACAACGTACTCTGGTCAGGCAAGGTGCTGCAGCCGGAGTCCGAGATCGACGATATTCTCGTCGAAACCAACCGTCGTATCGCCACCGACCCGGACATGGAAAACGTGTTTCTTACCGTTCGTGACGGCCTCAACGTGGTGCGCAAAAAGGACTAAGCGCCGCGGCCTGCGCGAATAGAGGGATAAGGAGTAAAGGAGAGAGGCATGCGCAAACTGCTCTGGGTACTGATCCCTCTCATCCTGCTCTCCTCCATTGGCTATGCCGCCCTGCCCTACCTGGCGCGCAATCTGATCGAGGAGTGGCTGGCCGAACAGGGTTTTACCGATCCCAAGGTGCAGCTTTCCCATCCCGGCTGGGATCGGCTGGAGATCCCCAGCCTGTCCCTGACCCAACAGGGCGATGAGCGCCGCATCGATCTGCACAGCGCCAATATCAGTATCTACTTCGATCCCATCGAACTGGCGTTCGAGCGCCAGATCAAAGAGATTCGCATCCCCGAGCTCAATATCGATATCCGCGCCGAGCGCAGCCTGGAAAAGCGTATCGAAAGCAGCGGCGAAGCGAGCTTCGACCTCAACCGCTACCCGCCCTCGCTGCTGTTCCATTTCGCACCGTCCAATCGCCTGGTCATCGGCCAGGTCAATGTGGACTACCGCGCGCCAGAGCAGCCACGACTGCAGGCCACCGGCAACCTGGATCTTACCCCCGAACAGTTTCTCAGCTGGGCCCGCATCCTGGTAGCAGACGAATCCGGTACCGCCCTGGTCGCGCCCGTCTATATGGATCTGCGCTTTAACCAGGAGCAGGAGATAGAACTGAACCTGTTCAGCGAGCGTCGCCGTCTGCTGGCAAACCGCGGAACACTCGCTACAGGCACAACCGACTGGGGCCTCAAGCTCGATAGCGAGCTGAACCTTGAACATCTTTACAACTGGAGCTGTGCGCTACTGCCGGAACTGCCGCTACAGCCAGAGACAGGACGGCTTAACAGCCAACTTGAGCTGCGCTGGCCGGCCCGGATTCCGCTGGATACTGCGGCGCTGCTTACAGCCATCGACGCGTCTTCAACCTTTGACCTGGAAGCTCAGGCACGACACTTTAAAGTCCGCCCTGATATTGCCGCCGACCAAATTTCCCTCAACGCCCAGGGCCGTGTGAGGCTGAAGCAGGCAGTGGCTGGCCTGCAACTCGATAAGGGCAGCAGCCTGAGCGCAACACAGCTGCTCGCTCCGCAGCTGAAAGCGGGGGCTGTGAAGATCGCGCTGCAGCAGACATTCAATGCCAGCCATAGCCTGCTGGACGACGCTGCCGCCCCCAGAACCCAACTGGATAGTCTTCAGGTATCGATCACGCCTGAGACTCTCGACAGCGAGCTGCTGGACAGCCTGGAGCTCGCGCCTATCGCACTGAAACTGGGCTACGAGCCCGACTCGGCAGCGATCGACTACACAGTGCAGACCGACCGCATCGCGACAACCCTTGACGGCAAGGCGCTGCCAGCCTTCAGCGCCAGCCTCAATGGCGGCACCGCCAGCGATGGCCAGCGTGGGAGGCTCTCTATCGTCAGCGATAGTCCGTCTCTTCGAGTGAATGCGTTCTGGCTGCTGGGTCCGCAGCAGTTTCGCGCCGACTGGACCAGCCAGCCGCTTGATATCCCCTCCGCCCAACCGGTGCTGAGACGATGGATTCCCGGCTGGCCTATCGACCTGGCCTTTACCCATGGCAACCTGACATCAAAAGGCTATATCCAGGGCCCCACTCCCGGTGACAGTGCCGTTAACGCAGAGCTCAAGATCAATAACCTGGCGTTCGCCTGGGATACTCACGTGGAGACCGACAACCTGAACGCCAGCCTGAATCTGGGGCTCGATCGCAGCGGCCGGCTCTCCTCCAGCGGAACACTCAGCAGCGACCTGATCCGAACCGGTGTCGACCTGCACGATACCACTCTCAGCTACCGCTACACCCAGCCTGGCGTTGATAAAGCGCCGACACTGACCCTGGCCCCATTCAGCCAGCCGCTGTTCGGCGGCCTGGTCAGCCTGCCGGAGTTCTCCTTCAACCCGCTGGCACCGGACTTCACCGTTAACGCCCAGCTAGAGGGAATCGAACTGAGCGAGCTGCTAGCGCTTTACCAGCAACCCGGCCTGAGCGGTGATACGCCTCTTAGCGGCACACTGCCCATCCGCGTTCAGGGCAGCGAGATCAGCGTCAGCGGCGGCGAGATACACAGCGCTTCCGAAGGCTGGCTGCGCTACGAACCGAGCAGCGCACTCAGCTCAACCGCACAGGGCAACCCGGCGCTGCAGCTCGCTCTGTCTGCGCTGACCGATCTGCAGATTAAGGCGCTGGACCTGAAGGTCAGCTACGCGCCGGACGGCAGCCTGGAACTCAACAGCCGGCTTCAGGGTCATAACCCCGACTGGCAGCAGGGGCGCCCTATAGACCTGTCACTGAATGTGGAAGAGAATCTGCTGGCGCTGCTCAACTCCCTGCAGCTTTCAGAAAAGATCGGCGACTCTCTACGCAAGAATCTGGAAAACAAGGCAGCGCCCCCTCAATAAGCGCATAGTAAGACCCGGTTCAGCTGAGCGGTTTTATCGTTGCAGTGAGAGGCTGGGAATCAAGGACAACCAACCGGAGGTGTTCCGACAATGCTGAAACCTAATGTGCGCTGGCTCGGCCTGCCATTTGCGCTGCCGTTTGCGCTACTTTCTCTTGCGGCCTGCACCCCCACGGTTCAGCTGGCTGCGCCATCGGATCCGATCACCATCAACCTGAATGTCAAGGTTGAACATGAAGTATTGGTCAAGGTAGACCGCCAGATCGACACCCTGCTGGAAGAGAACAGTGACCTATTCTGACGGAGAAACCGGGATGAAGACCCTCATGAAGCCCTTTGTGAAGGCTCTGATGAAGAGCAGTAAACCACGTACCCTGGTCGCCGCACTGATGCTGTCACTGTCGCTGCCCGCCTTTGCCCTCAGCCTGGATGAGGCCAAGCAGCAGGGCCTGATCGGTGAGCAGAGCAGCGGTTACCTCGGTATTGTCAGCAACAACGCCAGCGCAGAGGTCAAATCGCTGGTGCAGGATATCAACAGCCAGCGCAAGGCGCTCTATGGCGAAAAAGCCAAGAAAGCAGGTGTAGAGATACAGATTATGGAGCTGCGCACCGGCGAGCGTCTGCTCGACCGCGCGGCACCTGGCGAATATGTACGTACACCTGATGGCCGCTGGGTGCGCAAATAACGATGAAAAACGCGATCTGTACGCCGGCCCGGAAAACCGCCCTCTCGCTGCTGCTCTATCTGTCGGCCAGCCCACTGCTTGCCGCAGAACGGCTGACCGATGAGCTGCTGACGCCGGCGGAAAAGCCCAGCGACGCCTGGACGCTGAATCTGTACCTGGAAAATGACCTGTTCACCGACACCGACGAACAGTACACCAACGGCGTGCGCGCCTCCTGGGTCTCACCGGAAGTGGGTAACTTCATCGATGATCCGCAGATTCCACAATGGGTGCGCGATGCCAACCGCTGGCTGACCCGGCTGGACCCGGAGCCGGCACCGTTCGAAAACGATCCGCGCCATCACCTAATCGTGACCCTCGGGCAGGAGATGTACACGCCTAAGGACAAGGAGCGCACCAGCGTTGACCCGGACGACCGTCCCTATGCTGGCTGGCTCTACCTGGGCTTTGGCTACCATACCCAGACCCGCCATAAGCTGAAGTCCTTCCAGGTCAACCTGGGCATGATCGGCCCCTGGTCACTGGCGGAAGAGAGCCAGAACTTTATCCATGACCTGCGTGGCTTTGATCGTTTTGAGGGCTGGGACAACCAACTCCATAACGAGCCCGGCATCCAACTGCTTTACGAGCGCAAGCAGCGCCTGTTCCAGGGCGGCATCATCGACAACATCCAGCATGACTTTATCGGCCATATCGGAGGTAGCCTGGGTAACGTGGCCACCTATGTGAACACCGGTGCCGAATACCGTATCGGCTACCAGTTGCCGCAGGATTTCGGCACCTCCGCCCTGCGTCCCGGCGGCGATAACAGCACTCCGGGCAGCGGTGACCCCCGCTTCCACGATCAGTGGGGTGTGCATGCGTTTGTCTCTATCGATGGCCGCTGGGTGCTGCGCGACATCTTCCTCGACGGCAACACCTTCAGGGACAGCCACTCGGTGGATAAGCGCCCCTTCGTGGCAGATGCAGCCTGGGGTGTCGCAGCCACCTACGACCGCTGGAAACTGTCACTGGCGCGCTACTACCGTACCCAGCAGTTCGACAAACAGGACGGCGGCCACAAGTTCGGCTCCATCGCCCTGTCCTACTCGTTCTAACGGCAGACTCTCTTCGCGCATACTCTCTACACGCATAGCCTCAAACCTCTCACACAGAACCGGGCCTGTATCCGCACCTCAGCGCCAGACCCGGTTCAGACCTGCGCATCAGCGCATCCGGCATCCCGTGAACCGACAACCGTCAGCGCTCCTGCCTTTGACACATACCCGCCACGCGCTGGCAGCGCGCGATGCCCGATGAACAACGCATCTTGAAAACATCTCTGGGAAATAACTCTGGAAATTAGCTCTTGAAAGTAGCTCTTGAAAGTAGCTCTGAATTGATGATGTTGGAGCTGCGTGGGAAAGCTGACTGGATGCCGCCTGTGAAGGCAGAGTTGGGCCGAGGGGGATGCTATTGATTGATCGGAAGATTGAATAAGCCAAAGTTGCCAGTCCTTTGGCAACAATAGCGATAAATTTTTAACAGCGAGCGCCGCGAAGGGGACGACGTGCCGTTCACTTCGGCTTAACAGCGGCCTTTTTTCGCCTGCCCCGGCGGACAGAAGCTGGAGCGATTGCGGCGACCATCATCGTAGTAATGATGTACTTCACGATACTCGCGGCGGTCACGATACTTTCTGTCATCGTATCGCCGACCGTCATCGTGATCCCGGGTATTAACCGCTGTGCCGACAGCGGCACCTATACCTGAGCCGGCGATAGCGCCATCACGGCCACCGAACTCAGCACCCAGAACACCACCCAGAGCACCACCTATGGCACCGCCCACGGCGGAATCCACACGCAGGTCATCGGCCATGGCGAAGGTCGGCAAGAAAGCCAGAACTGCTGTTGCGATCGTTGTTTTTTTCACATTTCCTCCTTTCCTTTCGCACCGGTTAGATGCGTTCAGCATCGGCTAATCCACCCTCGCTGATAAGCGATTGCAGTTTTTAACCGAGTCCCTTTTCAAGACCGGAGGCTAAATCTAAAGTTCCCGAAAAATATCAGGAAAAGCACCAGCAGAGCTGGCTAGAAAACGGGGAAAAGCGAGCAGGAATGGGCCTCTCAGGAGGATATTACTTCCATCCCGAGAGGCTAATAAAAGCAGATTAGCTTTCGCTTGAAGTGTCTGTCTGGGGCTGGTTATCGGCGACTTCAACCTCTTCAGCCGGAAGCACGGCATCAAGCAGCGCCAGCAGGTTGTTGTCGTAGATATCCTGCTGCGCTTCCGGTGCTTCAGAATAGCGAGCGTCCTGGTTGACCAGGCCCTCCATCAGGCTGCGGCCAAGCTGCCCAGGCGACGTCAGGAAGCCCAGCGACGGCGCATTGAAGCTTTCGGCCATTCCCTTCATCAGATGACCCAAACGACGTCCCGGCTTATCTCCGGCCTGGTCAATCTGACCCACCTGTTCATAGCTGGAAGCCGCCGCATACTGCCGGCTGTAGCTCATATCCAGGCTCATGGAGGCGAGCTCGCTGGTATCGAAACTCAGCGACTTGCTCTGCTCGAACGCCTTCTGCACATCGCCATCGAAGAACTCGTCCGCCAGGCTGGAGACATCCTTGATCAGGCTTTGCAGCGCTTCGGCTTCATCCACATCCAGGTCACCGGAGACCGAGAAGCTATATTCGCTGTACTCGGAACGGCTCAGGCTGAACACCGATGCAGAGTTGCCCTTACCATCGCTGGCAGAGGCGTAGGCACTCTCGTAACTCTGGTTTCGGGAGAAGGTGATACGCACCTCATCGCCATCACGTGTGGTGACGTTCAGCTCCATATCCTCGGCGTTCTGGAACCGCTCGATGATGCTTTTGCGCGTCGCCATGGCGCCGCTGACCTCATCGGTCCCCGGCGCAAGCGCATCCAGGGCTTCAAAAGTCAGAGTTTCGGTCTGCTTCACCTGCTCTGCCAGCTCGCCATCAAGCAGCTGCAGGTTGTCGAGAATTTCCCGCGCGTCCTCGAAGCCTTTCTTAACGCCGCTGACCGCCGCCTCGTACATCGACTGCAGGCGCTCTTCGCTGGCGCCGCGGGCTCGCGCAGCTTCCAGCCCTGAAGCAACAAAACCGCTGATTCTGTCAGCGACCTTTTCAGGGGTGAAATCTTCGGCTTTCAATGAACGCAGGCCATCCGCGTCCATACCGGGAATATTTTCCGCCAGCTTGTTTAGCAGCGTATCGGTCGGCGCTGCCGCCGCTGAGTTTGAGCCCTGCGGGTTGCTGGTCAGCGTCGTTGCCGACGAACGGCCAAAACCGGACGTGGAGTAAGAGTCTGATGAGGGATAGATATTGATCACGATCCGCTCCGGGGTTTCTGTATTAGTAGACTCCGCAAATGCTAAAAACGGAGGGAATAGGCTGTATATCGACTGAAATGACCATAACTTTAACCCTGTGCCGATTCAAATCGACCAGGAGTTGATTTCGTCCCTTGTAAGCGACTGATCGCCCCGGTAAGTTAACCCACCGGTCAGTTTATTGGAGCAGTCAGTTCATGCCAGCGCCCAGCAATATCGAAATTATAGAAGCGGATCTCGGCCTTGCCGAGCAGGCGGACGCCTTTCGCCAGATGATGCAGGCCTATGCCTGCGATCCAATGGGAGGCGGCTCGACTCTGGATGCTGAAATCCTGGAAAGACTGCCGCTGGCACTGGCACTGCGCCAGGACGCTTACACCCTGCTGGCGTTCTGTAATGGCAAGCCTGCGGGGCTGCTCAACGCGTTCGAGGGGTTCTCCACCTTCAAGTGCGCGCCCCTGCTGAATATTCATGATGTGATCGTCGGCAGTGAATACCGCGGACTCGGGCTTGCCGACCAGTTACTGGAAGCGGCAGAGGGGATCGCCCGGCGCAATGGCTGCTGCAAGCTGACCCTGGAAGTGCTTGAAGGCAACAGCCGCGCCCAGGCGGTTTATCGCCGCAACGGCTACGCCGGTTACGAGCTGGACCCAGAAACCGGCAAGGCGATGTTCTGGCAGAAGCCGCTCAGCGATCTCTGAACCGATCAGACGATCTCTACCGGCCGGGGAACCACCGACGCACTGGCGCTCTCCCCGGTCAGCCAGATCTCTCCATCCTGAATCGTGCACTGCAGACGCATCTGACGCTCGGCCAGCGCTGTCAGCCCCTCGCAATCATTCTCATTGATCCGGAGAATTTTCAGATTATCCAGCCGCATCAGCGCCTTGCGGGCGCCCTGAAACCAGGGATCAAACTGCTGATCGGTACCGTACGCCAGCAATACCACCTCTTTCGCCCGCCCAGATGCCTTACGCAGACGCTTGTCACTGGGCAGCCCCACCTCGATCCAGCGCTCAATTTCACCGCTGGGAGCGTGCTGCCAGAGATCCGGTTCATCATCGACACACAGGCCACGGGTAAAACTCAGCGCTTCGTCTGCATAGATCGCGAACGCCAGCAGGCGGATCATCATCCGGGTTTCCGTTTCGGACGGGTGCAGTGCCAGCGTCAGCGGATACTCGGCGTAGTGCTGGCGGTCCAGATCGGAGATATTCAGGGTTGCTTTATAAATCGTTGATTTGAGGGCCATTCGGTATTGATCCACGCAGCCGTCGCGACGACTATATTGATAAGGGTACTGTTAAGCCGCTGAAGGATAGCGCCGTGTTCCGCCTCTGGATACTGATATTTGTGCTTGTGTTGATCTGGTCGGGCATCTCCCCTACGGATCGTCTGACCTGGTGGCTGGAAGTAGCGCCGGCGTTGGCGGCCCTGGCCATCCTCGGTGCAACCCGGCAGCATTTCCCGCTGACGCCGCTCTGTCTCTGGCTGATACTGGTTCACTGCATCATCCTGATGGTTGGTGGTCACTACACCTACGCCCAGGTGCCATTGTTCGACTGGCTGGCCGAATGGCTGGGCCAGAGCCGCAACAACTACGACAAACTCGGCCACCTGGCGCAGGGGTTCGTACCGGCAATCATCGCCCGTGAACTGCTGCTTAGGCTGAAGGTGGTCAACGGTAAGCACTGGTGTGCGTTTCTGGTGGTCTGTTTCTGCCTGGCGCTGAGCGCCTTCTACGAACTGATCGAATGGTGGGTGGCGCTGATCAGCGGCACCGACGCCGAGGCGTTTCTGGGTACCCAGGGTTATGTCTGGGATACCCAGTCCGATATGTTGATGGCGCTGGTTGGGGCGGTCCTCGCACTTGCCAGCCTGCACCGCTATCATGACGCACAAATGGCCCGGCTTAACTTTTTCCGACAGAACGGCGACGAGTAATGAGCGAAGATATCAGCCAGCGTATAGAACAACTGATCCGTAGCGACGAGGAACTGGACGCCGCACGCTACGCCGAGGTTGCCGAGGATCTGGAGCCGGACCAGGTCGCCCTCCTGCTTGAATCCCTGCCTCGCGACGAACGTCAGGAATGCTGGGAACAGGTTCCCGAAGAGCAGCGGGTCGACGTGCTGGTGGAGATGCGTGCCGAAGCGCGTGCCCCGCTGGTCAAGGAGTTGGATAGCAGGACACTGGACCAGCTGATCTCCGGTCTGGATGCGGAAACCCTGATCGAACTTGGCGAGTCGCTGCCGGACGATGTGGTCGATATCGCTTTGGCGCGCATGGACGAGCGCCAGCGGGCCCACTACGAGCGTTCTGCCCAGTACGACGAAGATGCCATCGGCCGTTACGTGGACCATGATCTGCTGATCCTGCCGCAGAACAGCCGGGTCCGCGATGCCGAGCGTCTGCTGCGCCGTGAGGTACCGGAATACACCACCCACCTCTGGCTCGTGGATCGCACCGGCCGCTATACCGGCGCTGTTCCCACACTCTCACTGTTCGGCAAACCGGACCATCTTCCCCTGGTCGACCTGATCGACGATGAGATAGAGCCACTCTCAGCCTTGCGTTCTTTGAAGGAAGCCACCGAAGCGTTCGAGCATGCCGAGATATCGGCACTCCCCGTGGTGGATGAGAACGGTCTGCTGCTGGGAAGAATGTCGATGCGGCTGGCGCTGGAACTGCTGCACGAGCAGTACGAATCACAGATGATGGCCAGCGCCGGTCTCGATGAAGAGGAGGACCTGTTCGCACCGGTGATGCGCTCCTCCCGCCGCCGCGCCACCTGGCTGGGGATCAACCTGCTTACCGCATTCCTCGCGTCCTGGGCGATCGGCCTGTTTGAAGGCACCCTGCAGCAGGTGGTGGCATTGGCCGTATTAATGCCGGTGGTTGCCTCAATGGGCGGCATCGCCGGCAGTCAGACGCTCACCCTGATGATCCGTGGCCTGGCACTGGGCCAGATCACGGCGGCCAACATGATGCCACTGCTGCGCAAGGAGCTCAGCGTCGGCGGCCTCAACGGCGTGCTCTGGGCGGTGGTGATCGGGATAGTCGCGTCCTGGTGGTTTTCCAGCTTTGCCATCGGCGTGGTCATCGCCCTGGCGATCGTGGTCAATATCGCCGTGGCGGCGCTCTCCGGCGTGCTGATTCCTATATTGCTGGACAAGCTGAAGATCGACCCGGCGCTTTCCGGCTCGGTCATTCTGACCACGGTCACTGACGTGGTCGGCTTTGTGGTCTTCCTCGGCCTGGGCTCGCTATTTCTGCTTTAACAGCGGCTTGGCAGCGGCTAAATCCGCTTCCAGCTCCGGCAGCGCCTCTCCCCCCTCAAGTGACGGGCAGGACTTGAACTCAGCCTTGCTCTGATACATGGCGCTATCGGCCTGGGCGATCAGCGCCGTGGCCGAAGCGTAGCTGTCGGGCCCGGTCTGGGCGATTCCGATACTGAGCACCACATCCTTTTCCACCTTATCCAGCTCTTCCACCAGGCGGTCACAATAAGTTGTCTTGGCCTGCTGGCGGTCGCAGTTGGGCAGGATAATGCAGAACTCGTCGCCTCCGTAGCGGAAGCAGCCATCCTCCGCCCGGCTCACCTGGCGGATCACGCTGCCCACTGCACGCAGGATTTCGTCACCACGCTGGTGTCCCTGGTTGTCGTTGAACTCCTTGAAGTCGTTCACATCGATATAGACCAGGCTGACCGGCTCCAGGCGCCTCTCGGCGGAGCGCAGATAGCGGGTCAGGCTTTCATCCAGGTAACGCACACTGAACAGGCCTGTGAGCGGATCGGTACGCGCCATCTGCTCCAGCTGCCGGGTACGGTCCTTGACCTTCTCCTCCAGCGAACTGGCATACTGCTCGGACTTCTTGCGCGAGGTCTCTATCTCGGAAAGCAGGCTGCGGATGTAGGTCTCAAAGACCAGGGTGATATCAAACAGGAAAACCTTTTCCAGCGCCGCCAGGGTCTTGGCGCGCCGGTTAAGATCGGCGATCTGCGCGGAGAGTAGATCGCTCAGCAACGCCTTGAGGATATACACCGCCGACAGGTAGAGCGTGGTATCCACCCCTATGCGCTTGTGCACCAGGCCGATGCGCAGACGGTTGTTCACATAATCGATATCGTAAACGCCACTGAACAGATCGGAGATATAACGCTTCTGTGCGTTGCGCAGGCGCCCCAGGGTTTCTGCATCGCCAATCAGCAGAGCGATTTCCGGCACACTGGTCTGCAGATCGTAAAAACGATCAACCAGTGCATCCAGCCCAGCCTCGATAATGGAACGCGCCTCAACGATCAGGCGTACATCCTCATCACTGATCATGAACAGGCGTTGACGGTTTTCGATTTCAAACTCGGTAATTCGAAGCTGCTCCAGCAGCGTGAGATCTGTCTGCTTCATACCTGTGCCATCCAGGTTTTTTATCCTTGTTAGCAGAAAGGCTGAAATCCTGTAGCTACAACAGATCCGTTGCCTCTCTCGAATATCCCTATACTAGTTTAGCGATGTTGCGACGGATAGCAGGTAACTGTACAGAGCGAACCAGAGG
Organism: Marinobacterium lutimaris; assembly: GCF_900108065.1. Taxonomy (GTDB): domain Bacteria; phylum Pseudomonadota; class Gammaproteobacteria; order Pseudomonadales; family Balneatricaceae; genus Marinobacterium_D; species Marinobacterium_D lutimaris. Next base: position 2,245,825 of record NZ_FNVQ01000001.1, read on the forward strand.
CTCTGTATTCAACAGGCTAAGCCAGGGATTAAACCAACGTGGAAACCCGCCGACAGGTTGATCACCTATGAGATGGCGGTAAAGACAGGTCTTTATGAGGCCGGCTCACATCAACCACAAAACATTTCATCATATAACCAAAAGATCTGAATCTCTTTCACGTTTATAATGCACGCCAGCTTTTAATGAACGAGTGGACCTACACCATGAACCAGACCCTGCGCGACAAGTTTGCTGACCCGACTCGAGGCGTGTACTTCATCGGCACCACCCCGCCCCGCGAGAGCACCAGCGACGAGCAGATGCAGGAGATCGCCGAAAAACTCCTCGGACGTCTGGCGGCTCTGGAGTATGACGGTCTGATCGTTTACGACATTCAGGATGAAAGTTCACGTATCGATACGCCGCGCCCCTTCCCGTTCAAGCGCACCCGTGATCCACGCGAATACTCCCGCCTGATCTCCGGCTTGTCTGACCGCGAAACGATCACCTACAAGAGTGTGGCGCAGCGTGACCGTGCCGACTTTGAAAACTGGCTTGAAGAAACCTGGAACGAATACAAGCTGCAGAACGTGGTACTGGTGGGCAGCCCCTCGTCAGAGGGCGATATCCGCCTGCCGCTGCCGGAAGCCTACAAAGCGATTGGAGCCAACGCCCACCCCTTCCACCTGGGCGGCGTCACCATCGCCGAGCGCCATGCGATCAAGGGCAACGAGCACGAGCGTATTCTGGGCAAGCAGGAAAACGGCGTGGAGTTCTTCGTCTCCCAGGCGGTTTACAACCCCCAGGCGACCATCGACCTGCTGGCCAGCTATGCACGTACCTGCCGCGAACGCGGCATTGAGCCGAAACGCATCGTGCTGACCTTCTCACCCTGCGGTAGCGCAAAAACTCTGGAGTTCATGGAGTGGCTGGGCATTTCCATCCCGCATGCCACACGCTGGCGTATTCTGGATGCAGAGAACCCGCTGCTGGAGTCGATCCGTATCTGCCAGAACAGCCTGGACCAGATTATCGAAGCCTGCCTACCGCTGGGACTGCCGCTGGGTCTGAATATTGAGAGTTTGACCAACCGCAAGGAAGAGATCGACGCGGCGGTCCAGCTGTACCGCCTGCTCAAGGCTACGCTGGACCTGCAACTGGCGGAACAGCAGCTGGGCTAATCGGCGGATTCTTTAGAGTCTGAAAGCGATGCACGCAGCTCATCGGCGTCCATCGCTTTTTTCTTTTCCAGATCGGCGCGCTGCTCCTCAAGCTCACGCAGCCGATCCGGCATCCACAAGATACGCTGGTTATCGAAGTCGATGCGATAATCCACCTGGCGCAGAAAATCCATACCGAGCAGACCATCATGGCTGGCCCCGCTGACCGGGTCGATCACCATGGCCCTCGTGGTGCCGATCTTGAACGGGCCGATCTCCACCCGGTCCAGGTTGATCCCCTGCACCTCGATCATTTCCCCGCTGGCCACCCGCGCCTGACCGGCGCTGTAGGTGGCGCCGTTAAGGTCTTTCAGTGCCGAGCGGTGGAACACTGTGCCGGAAGCCCCGGTATCCAGCAGCATGCGGGTGTTTACCGAACGGTTACCGTAGACGGCACGCACCGGCACGATCACCTGGTTACCCAGCACCTTGACCGGTGTCACCAGATCGTCGATCGCCTCGTCCAGCTTGTTCAGGCTGGTATTGAGCTCATGTCGGAACGCGGACAACTGCGGATCCACCGGTGCGGGCTGTCCACCGTTCTTCTCAGCCCGGGTTTCCACCCGTTCACGATACTGGTGCGGAATCTGGCTTTCGCGGTTAACGTAAACCTTGCGCCCCTTGTCATCGATATAATGGAAGATCTCCGCCGAGGCAGAGCCAGAAAGGCCGACCAGTATCGCCAGTATTAACGCTCGCATACCTTATCTCCCGGAAGGTCCGGCATCCTGCCTGCCTCCCTCACCGACGCTGAAACCGGTTCAGCCGCCGGCCAGTTTGACCTTGAAGCCCTCGGCCTCAAGTACCTGCTTGATCGTATCCCGGTGGTCACCCTGAATCTCCAGGATGCCGTCCTTAAGCGCGCCACCGGTGCCACAACGCTGTTTGAGTTTTTTCAGCAGCGCTTTCAACTCTTTCTCCGCCAGCGGCACACCGCTGATGGTGATCACCCCTTTGCCCTTGCGGCCCGAGGTTTCACGGCGGATACGCACGATGCCATCCAGCCCCGCGATCCGCTCTTTGTCCGCCAGCTCATCACAGATGCAAGCGCTGAGCTCCTCGCCGCATCCGGGGCAGAGACGCCCCTTCTCTGTAGAATAAACCAGCTTGCCGAGCTGATCCTGCAGTGAAGCCATAAATCTTTTTCCTGTATCTAATTCAAATCAGAGCCCGATGCCGCCGCCGATCTGGCGCGCCAGGTAGGTGGCATAGGTATCGGTCATACCGCCGATAAAATCCAGCGCCCGCATATAGCGCTGGTAGAGCGACATTTCGCCGGTGGGCGCGTGAATCCCCATCAGGTTAAGGATCTTCTGGCTACGGTACCCCAGCTCCTCACCACCCTGATGATGCACCTCCCAGACCGCCTCGATAAACGCATCGAGCAGCACGCCCAGGGTGGTGTAAGCACCCACTTCCAGTTCCGCCTTGCGGGTGTCGGGGAACACCCGTTCACGAGCGATCCGCTTGGCCCGGGCGATACCGTCACGCACCATGGGATCGCCATCGCTGAGCAGCTCGCCGCTGTATTCACCGCGCAGAATGGCGTCCTCGTTGGCCATGAAAGCAGACACCACCGAGTTCACCATGTTTTCCATCGCCTTGCCGCGAAGGGCCGATATTTTGCGCCGTGCGGAAGCCTGGGTCGAGAAAATCTCGTCATCAAACTCCAGGTCACCGCAGAGCTCCAGCAGGATCGGCTTGACCTCGTCAAAGCTCAGCAGGTGCAGTTCGATAGCGTCTTCAAGATCCAGTATGGCGTAACAGATATCGTCCGCCGCCTCCATCAGGTAAGCCAGCGGGTGGCGGCTCCAGCGGTTTTCGCCCTGGGGGATCATACCCAGCTCACGCCCCAGGGCGTTGAGGATCTCGGCTTCGGCCAGAAAACTGCTGAACTTGCCCTTTTTACCGCCATATTCCGCGGTCCAGGGATATTTCAGCAGCGTTCCGAGCGTCGGATAGGTCAGGCGCAGGCCGCCATCGAACAGGTTGTTTTCAATCCGGGTTACTACGCGAAAACCCTGGGCGTTGCCCTCGAAGGTCTGCAGATCGCGGCGTTCACCCTCGGTCAGTTCGGCAAAACGACTATCGTCGGCACGGCGACGGAACCAGTCACGGATGGCGTATTCGCCGGCGTGGCCAAAGGGAGGATTGCCGATATCGTGGGCAAGGCAGGCCGCCTGCACAATCACGCCGAGATCGTGGGCCGAAGCCCAGGGCGGCAGCTGGTCGGCGATTAGTTCCCCCACCCGAATACCCAGGCTGCGGCCCAGGCTACCCACCTCCATGGAGTGGGTCAGCCGGGTATGGATATGGTCGTTGAGCGCCATGGGGTGGACCTGGGTCTTGCGCCCCAGGCGGCGGAAGGCACTGGAGAAGATGATACGGTCATGATCCTTGTGGAAGTGGCTGCGACCCGCTTCCTGGTCCACTTCCCGCTCGTGGCTATAGCGTTTGGTCGTCAACAGATCGGACCACTGCATCCGCATATTCCGTGCCTCTTGCTTAAGTTATGAGTTATCCGCTTTATGAATGATCCACTTGGTACGTCACGCCGAGATGAGCCCGCTCATCCAGGGCGCTGCTCAGTGCATCGATATTACGCTGCGGCAGGGTCAGAGTCAGGCTCACATCGGCACCGTAGTCGCTGCCTGCCACTGTTGCTTCAAAGCGCCCGATCATAGAGTCGATGATCCCCTGCTGGTCATAGGGAAAGGTCAGCATAAGCGCCGCCATCGGCTCGCGGGATTCCAACGGCCATTCCGCTAGCAACTCTTTGACCGATGCGCCGTAGGCGCGCACCAGACCACCGGCACCCAGCTTGATACCGCCAAAGAAGCGGGTTACTACCACGCAGACATCGCCCACATCCTGGCCCATCAAGACATTGAGCATCGGTTTGCCGGCGGTGCCTGAAGGTTCCCCATCGTCGTCGCTACCGGCAGCGCGGGGTTTGTCCGGAGGGCCAATCACGTAGGCGGAACAGTGATGGTTGGCGGAGGGGAAGCGCCGCCGTTGCGACTCGATAAAGGCACGCATCTCCGGTTCCGAGTTCACCGGCACGCCGGTGGCGATAAAGCGGCTTTTCTTGATCTCGATTTCGACCTCGAATTCGCTAACTGGAACCCGGTACTGCTCGTCCACACCTTACTCCCACAACTGTTCTGTGAGCCTATGTTACGGGAAGAGCGCTTAATTCTGATAGTCGTCGAGGCTGGCGGCACGGGCCTTTTTATAGTCGATCACCGGTTCTGGCCGGCCCAGCGCCGCACCGGCCCCCGGGATCTGGCGTGACTTGCCGGGCTTTACCGACTCCAATTGCGGCAACCAGCGAGCGACAAAGCGGCCTTCTGCATCGAACTTCTCGCCCTGGGCCTGGGGATTGAAGATACGGAAATAGGGAGCGGCATCTGCACCCACGGAGCTGCTCCACTGCCAGCCGCCCAGGTTGGAGGCGAAGTCCGCATCGATCAGATGACGCATAAAGAAATCGGCGCCCAGTCGCCAGTCCACTCGCAAAAGCTTGGTCAGGAACGAAGCCACCACCATGCGCAGGCGGTTGTGCATCCAGCCGGTTTCCAGCAGCTGCTTCATCGCCGCATCGACGATGGGAAACCCTGTTTCACCTCTGCACCAGGCCTCGAACGCGGCATCGTTTTTCAGCCAGCTGATCTTCTCCTCGACCTCAGGCCGGAACGGTTCCAGCCGCGACAGCCCCGGGAAAGCAACCAGCAGATGACGATAGAATTCGCGCCAGATGATCTCGTTAAGCCAACTCGACTCCAGCCAGTCTCGCGAGCCCGCCGCCGCCCTCAGCGACGCCATGCACTGGCGCGGTGAGATAGCGCCGATGGTGAGATAGGGCGAGAGCGCAGAGGTGGCTGGCAGCGCGGGGAAATCCCTTTTATCGGCATAGTCCGGCTCGCGTTCATCGATAAAGCAGTTGAGGCGTTCACTGACCGCCTCTTCGCCGACCTGCCAAAGGTCTTCACGGTACTGAAGCGGCTTATAGTCCAGGTCATCGGGCACTGGATCCGAATCGAGCCCCGTTGTCTGCTGCGCCTCTGGCACCGGCAGCACCGACCGGTCGAAATCGGCCAGACGACGGCGCCAGGCTCGGCTGAACGGGGTGTAGACCTTGAACGGCCCCCCCTGCCCCGTAAGCACCTGCCCCGGCGGAATAATCAGCTCGCCATGAAAACCACGCACCTCAACACCGACAGATTCCAGCGCCTTGCACACGGTCTGATCGCGGTTGCGCTCATTCAGCGGATACTCGTAGTTGAAAGCCAAAGCTCCGGTGTTAAGCTCCCGCACCAGATCGGTCAATGCCGGCGCACAGTCATCGAATGAATCGAGGCGCAACACACGCAAAGGAATATTCAATTCTTGCAGATGCTCCGCCACCGAGCGCAACTGATCGCGCCAGAGCCCCATGCGCGCCGCGGACTCACCGTGGGACTCCCAGCTTTGCGGCGTCAGGGTGACCACCGCCAGGGTTTTCTTCGCCTGTTTACAGGCCCAGGTCAGGGCCGGGTTATCGGCCAGGCGCAGGTCGTTACGCAGCCAGATCAGTGACAGTTCAGCCATCGAATGCGTATCCATCGATTGTGTATCCGTATGCCGGGGAAGAGTTAGATGTAGTTACGTAATCCCAACTGATGGGGATAGGGATTGAGATAGGTCTGCTCGCAGATATAGTCGCCGCCGTACCGCTTAAGGTAGTGCTTGAGCAGCACCAGCGGCGCTACCAGCGGCACGGTGCCGAGGCGGTACTCCTCGATATTGGCCAGCAGCTCCTGTTTGGTTTCGGTATCCAGGGACTTTTTCATATAACCGAGCATATGCATCAGCACATTGGTGTGGGTCTTGCGCGTCGCCCTGTGCGTCATATGCCGCATAAAACCGAGGATATACTCGCTCATCGCCTGTTCCAGCGGCAGCTCGTGAGACTCCGCCAGGAAACGCCCCAGCTCCCGGTAGCCCTGGTAGTGGTGCGCCATCAGCAGGTACTTCTGCCGGCTGTGGAACTGAATCAGATTATGGTAGCTGGGGTCGGCCTCAACGCTGTTTTTCCAGTCATCGTAGGCAAACACCCGGGCGATAAAGTTATCGCGCAGCACGGCGTCGTTAAGCCGGGCCTCCTCCTCCATCGGCAGCGCCGGGTTGGCCTCGCGCAGGGCGCGCACGAAAATGCCGGAATCGGAGGTATTGGGCATGCCATTGGGGTGATAAACCTTGACCCGCTCCATGCCGCAACTGGGCGAGCCCTTCATCAGGATGTAACCACGCAGATGCGAGCGCTTACTCGCCAGATTATAGCCCGACTGCAGCAGAGGTTCCGTCACATCGATACTGGAGTCCACCGTACCCAGGGCACGGGGCTTTTCGTCGGCCTCGCCGACCAGACGAATCGGCTCACGCGGTACGCCGAGCCCTATGGCCATCTCCGGGCAGAAGGGCTCGAACTCGAAACAATCCGCCAGCACATCCTGGCAGTAACGGGAACGCTTGTGACCACCGTTGTAACGCACCTCCTGCCCGAGCAGGCAGCTGCTGATCCCGACGGGAATCTTGCGTTCCATTTCGATTTTAGTGCTGGCCATGATAATTCCTTAACCGCAATGCCCTTACCAATACTCTTACAAACCGATAAACGGCTGAGCCAGGCGGCCCATCAGGCCGGTAAACTTCAGCGGTGCATCGGTAGCGATCAGGCAGATGCACTCTTCGTCGGTATCGACGATCGGCTGATGCTTCACCTCGGTATCCACATCAGCCACATCGCCAACACAGAAGCGACCCAGCTCATCGCTGTAGGAGCCACGAAGAATCAGCGTCAGCTCGTTGCCACGGTGAGTGTGATGCGGCACCGAGACACCCGGCGCAATACGCAGCAAACGCGTAGCCCCCGGCCCTTCCAGCTTCAGATCATACTGCTGCACGCCATAACCGATACGGCGCCATTCCAGCTGATCCAGCGGCTTACCCAGCATCGACGCTAAAGGCAGCGGCAGCCCGGTGCGGGCGGAATCGAGACGTTCGGTCGACAGGCTGCGCAGTTTCGGCTCCGGCTCATCGAGCATCGCCATGATCGAGGCGAGCGCATCAGGCTCCATCGCCACGGGTTCAATCGCCTCGAGCAATTCACCGCCGATGCGGTCGGCCTGACTGGCGCGCTCACGGCACTCCTCGCACCAATGCAGGTGTGAACCAACCAGCACAGCCATGCCTTGCGGCAGAGAGCCGCTGCTGTAGGCAATCAGAGTGGCATCATCAAAGTGGTGGCGGATTTTCATCATTGCGCCTCCCAATGGGTCTTGAGTTTGTCGAATGCGAGCCTGAGCCTCGATTTGACACTCCCCAGAGGAATACCTAACTGCTCCGCGATTTCGGAGTGACTCTTTCCTTCATAGTATGAAAGAAACAAAACCTGAGCCTGAGCTTCAGGCAGAGTGCCCAGAGCCGTTTTCATACGCTGTTCCAGAATGGCATGTTCCCCGTCGTGTCGGGGGGATGGATCAACTTCATCTTCGGGGAGCTCATACTCCACCGCTTTCTCTTTACGCATACGGTCGATGCAGAGGTTTCGCGCCAGGGTATAGATCCAGGTGCTCGCACTGGCCTTGCTGGCGTTAAACATGTGCGCCTTGCGCCAGACTGATAGCATCGCCTCCTGGGTCACCTCTTCGGCACTGGCCGCGGGGAGCCCCAACCGGATGATGTAGGCTTTGATACGGGGACCAAAATGGCCGAAAAGTTCGGCGAAGAGTCGCTTGTCCCGCGTCTCGGCGAGCGAAGCCAACACTTTGGTCCAGGTTTCCCGCTCCCGCTTCTGTCGGTCGCGGGTGAGATCGGCCGCTGCGGTCACGTTCTTACCCTCGCTATCGTCTTCCTGCATTTTGTCTCCTGTGTACGCGCGATCCCCGGGCACGGATCAGCGCGTGAGAATTATTCTTTGTGATCCATCATCCATCCCGGCATCGTAAGCGATTGCGAACAAGAATTCCCATCGAGGGAGCTATTTTTATGAGCCTGCTGCTATGAGCCTGCTTCTATGAACATCAGCATCATGCGACCACTTAATATCGCCGTTATCGGCTCCGGCATCGCCGGAATGTCCTGTGCCTGGTTACTGAATCAGCATCACCGGGTAACGCTGTTCGAGAAGGACGACCGCATCGGCGGACACTCAAACACCGCCACCCTGGGGCTGGATAACCGCACCGTTCAGGTCGACACCGGGTTTATCGTTTATAACCCGGTGAACTACCCCAACCTGGTACGACTGTTTGATCACTTGGGCGTCCCCAACACCGAAACCGACATGTCTTTTGCGGTCTCCAGTCGCGGCGGTCAACTTGAGTATAGCGGCTGCGGGCTTGGCGGATTTTTCGCCCAGCGCTCCAACCTTTTGCGCCCCGGACACTGGGGGCTGATGCGGGAGATTCTGCGCTTCTACCGAGACGCTCCCCGGCTGATGCAGGAGGCTGAAACCAGCGGCGAGACACTGGGAAAGATGCTTGAGCGCGGCCGTTACAGTCGCTCGTTTATCGAAGACCACCTGGTCCCCATGGGAGCTGCGATCTGGTCGACACCTGCGGACCAGATGCTGCAGTATCCGGCGCTGACCTTTCTTCGCTTCTGTCAGAACCACGGTCTGGTGCAGCTGAAGGATCGGCCTCAATGGCGTACCGTCGAGGGTGGCAGCCGCGAATACGTCAGCCGGCTGACGGCTCCGCTGGAAGGCCGGATCAAACTGAACAGCCGCATCCACCGCATCCATCGCGAAGGCGGCCGGATAGTCGTCGAACATCTGCACGGCAAGCGGGAAACCTTCGACCACGTTGTACTGGCCTGCCATGCCGACCAGGCGCTGGAGCTGCTGGCGGCACCGAGCGACGAAGAGCACCGCCTGCTGAGCTGCTTCCCTTACCAGCGTAATCGCGCCATTCTGCACAGCGACCCTGCGCTGATGCCGGAGCGACGTCGCGCCTGGGCCAGCTGGAACTACCTGTCAGAGCCCGATGCCGAGGAGTCTCCGCTGTCGGTCACATACTGGATGAACAGGCTGCAGCCGTTGAACACGGACCAAAACCTGTTCGTCACCCTGAACCCGATCCGGGAGCCAGCCACCGAGTTGATCCACCGCAGCTACCTTTACGATCACCCTCAGTTCTCACTGCAGTCGATCGAGGCTCAGGGAGAACTCTGGAGCCTGCAGGGCCAGCAGAACACCTGGTTCTGCGGTGCCTGGTTTGGCTACGGTTTCCATGAAGACGGACTGCAGTCAGGCCTGGCCGTGGCTGAGGCCCTGGGCGGCGTAAAACGCCCCTGGGATCTGAAAGAGCCCAATAGCCGCATCCAGGTTCATGCGCAGAAACGCCCGGTGAAAAGCGTTGCGGAGGCGGTAGCATGACTCTCTCCAGCTGCCTCTACGCCGGGCATGTGATGCACCATCGCTTTCGGCCCAAGCAGCACCGCTTCATCTATCGGGTGGTCTCCTGACTGATCGATCTGGATGAACTGCAAACACTGAATCGCTCCCTGCGCCTGTTTTCAGTGAACCGCTTCAACCTGTTTTCGTTCCGCGAAAGCGATCACGGCGATGGCTCGGGTCGGCCGCTAAAGCAGCAGATCGATGAACTGCTGCAACAGAGCGGCATCGATACGGCGGGCGGCCCGGTGCGCCTGCTCTGCTACCCCCGTATCCTCGGCTACGTGTTCAACCCGCTCAGTGTCTATTACTGCTACGACCGGCAGGAAAACCTGAAAGCGGTGCTGTACGAGGTCAGCAACACCTTTGGCCAGCGCCACAGCTACCTGATAGAAGCCGATGGAGAAACGCTGCCCGAGCAGATCCGCCAATCCTGCGACAAGGCGTTCTATGTCTCACCCTTCATGCCGATGGATGCGCCCTACCGCTTCCGTCTGCGTGCGCCGGACACCGCTGTCGCCGTCTGCATCCGTCAGAGCGACAACGACGGCAGCCTGCTGCATGCCACCTTTACCGGCAAACGGCAGGCGCTCAGTAATCGCTCGCTGCTGCGTACCTTTTTGCGCTACCCGCTGATGACGCTGAAGGTGATGGCCGGCATCCACTGGGAAGCGCTGAAGCTCTGGCGCAAGAAAATCCCGATCCAACCCCGCCCGGAAGCCCCACGCGAAGCCATTACGCTGATCAGAACCAGGAGGCTGGAACATGAAACCCGCTGAGTACTCGCAAATGGACCCTACTGCCCTGGCGCCGCAGGCGAGCTGGTTTAACCGCCGCTGCCTTGATGCAGTGTTGAAACATCTGCCGCATCTGGACCGGGGCCAGCTTGACCTGGTTCTTCCCGATGGACGTCAGCTCAAGTTCGGCCGCGCCGATGTCAACGAACCGCGCGCCAGTGTGCATCTGAAAAGCTATAAACCGCTGCGTCGCCTGCTTCGCGGCGGGCTGATGGGGTGGGCTGAAAGCTACATGGAAGGCGAGTGGGACTCGCCGGATCTGACTTCACTGATTCGCTGGGCAGTGCGCAACCAGCAGGCGATGGCCAGCTTTATGGACGGTCACCGCCTGATCAAGCTGCTCAACCGACTGTTCCACCTGAGCCGCAACAATTCGCGTCGTGGCAGCCGCCGCAACATCGCCTACCACTACGACCTGGGCAATGAGTTCTATAAGCTTTGGCTGGATCGCACCATGACCTACTCCGCGGCACTGTTTGAGGAACAGGATTCCCTGGAAGCCGCACAGCTGAACAAATACCGCCGCATCTGTGAAATGCTGAAGCTGAAACCGGGCCAGGAAGTGCTTGAGATCGGCTGCGGCTGGGGCGGATTCGCCGAGGTGGCTGCCACCGAATTCGGTGTCAAAGTGCACGGCATCACCCTGTCGCAGGAACAGCTGGATTTCGCCCGGCAGCGGATAGAGAAAGCGGGCCTTAACGCACAGTGCAGTTTCAGCCTGACCGACTACCGTGACCTGGACCAGCAGTATGACCATATCGTCTCAATAGAGATGTTCGAGGCGGTGGGGGAAAGCCACTGGGCCGGCTATTTCGACAAGGTGAAAGCCTGCCTCAAACCTGGCGGCGAAGCGGTGCTTCAGGTGATCAGCATCGCCGAGGAGCGATTTGAGGGCTACCGCCGCAGCGCTGACTTCATCCAGCGCTATATTTTCCCGGGTGGCATGCTGCCGAGCCCCTCGGTGATGAAGCGCTGCATCGATGAACAGGGATTGTCACTGCAGGAGGAGCTGCTGTTCGGCCAGGATTACGCGCGCACGCTGGAGATCTGGCAACGCGACTTCAACGAACACTGGCCGGAGATCCGCAACCAGGGCTTTGACGAACGCTTCCGCCGCATGTGGAACTACTACCTTTCCTATTGCGCCGGTGGCTTTTACGAAGACACCATCGATGTGGGACTGTACCGGATCAAACCGGCCTGATGGCCGGTTCTCAAAGGTTGATAGCAAAAACCTCAGAACTCAGAAATCAGAAATCAGGCGCCGGCGCTGATCCGCTTTTTCACCCGGCGCAGTAACCAGCCTACCAGCGGCAGCCTGAGATAGAGCGGGCTGCTGTCCCAGTAATCCAGGTGCTCGGTGATGCGCCCGCCGGCCTCGAAGCTCAGGCGGCTGACACCATCGATATAGAACTCTCCGAGCAGCGGAATCTTAGCGGTGAAAATCCAGCGCAGATAGGCGTGCTGATCATCAGCCAGACGTTCGGTAATGGTGAAGCGCGGATTCTCGCAATGCTCGAACATATCCACCAGCACCGCCCGCATAGCGCCCCAGCCATTCACATCGTTGAACGGATCGCGGAAGTGAACATCCGGGCTCACCAGTGTTTCCAACCGGTCGATATTCTGCGGCGCCAGCTGTTCAAACGCCTGACAGTAAAGGTTGAGGGTTTGCTGCGCATCGCTCATAAGCCGGTCTTCCGTTTTATCAGGCTGAAATAGAGTCGGTACGGCAACAGCCGCATCAGTTTCATGATCATCGCAAAGCGGGTCGGAAAACAGATCTCAAACCCGCTACCTTTAAGTCCTTTAATGATCGCCTCGGCGGCCTCTTCCGGCTCGATCAGGCAGGGCATCTCGAATTCGTTGCGATCGGTCAGCGGGGTGCGCACAAAGCCGGGGTTGATCAGGCGCAGATCGATGCCGGTTCCGTTTAACTCACAGGCCAGCGACTCCGCCAGGTTGATCACCGCCGCCTTGCTGCCGCCATAGGCGCCAGCGGTCGGCAGTCCACGATAGCCCGCCACCGAAGACACCAGTGCCAGCGTGCCGAGACCTCGCTTACGCATCGCCGGCAGCACCACTTCAAGCACATTCAGGATACCGAAATAGTTAACCTCCATCAGCGCCCGACAGGCCTCCACGGAGAGCTCCCTGGCCGGCATCGGCTGATGGTTACCGGCGCTTAGCATCACCAGGTCGGGCACACCCTCGCGGCAGCACAGCTCTTCAAACGCGCGCTGCGTGTCTGTGCTGTCGGTCACATCGAATGCCAGGGTGCCGAGCGTATCACCCAGTCCTTGCTGTCGAGCCTTATCACAGACCGCCTGCAGGGGTTCAAGACGCCTCCCGCTAACCACCACCCGGTGGCCCAGTGCCGCAAACGCAAGAGCGGTGGCCCGACCTATGCCGGTGCCACCGCCCGTTATCCAGATAAGCTGTTTCGAATCTGTCAGCATGGCGTACCTCCTTTACCGGAAGTACGCCGTTTAAAGCGAACCGGTTCAGACCTTGAAACGATTCACCAGGGTCGCCAGACGCTGTTCGATCTGAGCCATGGTGGCGGACATATCGGCCACTGCCACGGCGTTGCGGGTTGAGCGCTCGGAGATATCAGCGATCTCCTGCACGCTGCGGCTGACTTCGTCCGCGACGGCGGTCTGCTCTTCGGCCGCACTGGCGATCTGGGTATTCATCTCGGTAATCAGGCCAACAGAATGAGCGATGCGATTGAGCGACTCGCTGGCCAGCTCGGCGGTATCCACCGTTTCGCGGCTCTGCGACTGCCCCGCTTCCATCACTTTAACCGCCTCCTGCGCACCCTTCTGCAGACGCTCGATCATGCGATGGATCTCTTCGGTGCTCTGCTGGGTACGCGCCGACAGGGAACGCACCTCATCGGCCACCACCGCAAAACCGCGGCCATGATCGCCCGCCCGCGCCGCCTCGATGGCGGCGTTGAGCGCCAGCAGGTTGGTCTGCTCGGCAATGCCCTGGATCACGCTGACGATGCTGCCGATCTCGTTGCTGTCTTCATCGAGACGCCGAATTACCTCGGCGGCGCGATTCACATCATCGGCCAACTCATTGATAGAACTGATCGATTTCTCAACCACCGCCTGACCATCACCGGATTCACGGTCCGCTTCCTGGGCCGCTTCCGCTGCCTGAGCCGCACTGCCAGACACCTGCAGCACCGCAGCCGCCATCTCGTGGATCGCCGCTGCTACCTGATCGGTTTCCTGCTTCTGCTGTTCCGCATCGCTACGCGTCTGGCCGGCAACACCATCAAGCTGCTCGGTAGACTGGGTCAGAGAAGCGACAGCGCCCTTCACCTCTGCGATGACGCCCTGGATATTGGCTGCAAAACCGTTGAAACCGCGGGCCAGATCACCCACTTCGTCCTGACTGCTGTCGGGCAGGCGCTGGGTCAGATCACCCTCGCCCTGGCTGATCTCTGCCAGTGCAGCCGCCACCTTGCGTATCGGATTAACGATCAGGTTAGCGACGAACCAGGAGAGCAGCGACACGACCAGCAGCAGCACCACCGAAATGCCGATAATGGTCCACATGGTGTCCGCGATGTTTTTGCTGATCGCCTGCTGTCGCTCGGCCACTGCCGCATCGATATCATCGATATAGACACCGGTGCCAACCATCCAGCCCCACTCGCGAATCTGGTCCGCGTAGCTAAGTTTGGGCATTACTGCATTGACGCTGGGCTTCATCCAGCCGTACGGCAGAAAGCCGCCGCCACTGCGGGCTTTATCGATCAGCTCTTTGACCACCCTGACACCGTCGGGGTCCACCACGCCGGAACGATCGGTCCCTTCCGATGACGGATCGGGGTGGTAGGCTACCGTGATGCCGTTGAAGTCATAAACGAACAGGTAGCCGTCTTCGCCAAAGGTCATCGAGCGCAGCACGTCTTTAGCCCGCTCTTTAGCATCCGGCGCCTGGCTCGCCACAATCGGCGCTACCGCGGTTAACGCCAGATCGATATAGGCTTTTAGCTCCTCTTTCTGCTTCGCAATCAACTCCTCCCTGACAGCCTCAACCTCGCGCTCACCCACACTTTTCATCTGAAAGTTAACCACCAGCATTACCACCAGGGTCACCAGCAGCATCGGCAACAGCGCGAATAAAAGAATTTTTCCTTTTAGACGAATACGCATGATCATGGATTCCTTACGACATATTCAGGCTGGCGGGCAAAAGGCACCGAGCAATATTTACTTTCAGGGAGGTCGCAACGCCCAGGACAGGTTATGCTCTCTACCCGAACCAATTATATCGGCCGACGTCACTATTAGATGAGCTTTCACCTAAGTATTTGATCCTTAGGTAGCATTAATCGACACAAACCCTAACCGGGATCATCTTTTTGTACCGACACCAACAAGGAAATGCAGAATGAAAACCAAAACCAGGCTGCTGGCTCTGCTGCCACTGATGCTTGCCCCGCTGGTTCAGGCAGACGACCGGGTCAGCCTCGAGACATCCATGGGCAATATCGAAATCGAGCTTTACGCCGACCAGGCGCCAAAGACTGTGGCTAATTTCCTCGAGTATGTGGACAGCGGCTACTACGACGGTCTGATCTTTCACCGGGTCATTCCCGGCTTCATGATCCAGGGCGGTGGCATGAACGCCTCAATGCAGGCCAAGCCAAACCGTCCCCCGGTTGAAAATGAATCGGACAATGGCCTGAGCAACGAGCGCGGCACCCTGGCCATGGCCCGTACCCGCGACCCGGACAGCGCCAACAGCCAGTTCTTTATCAATACCGTGAACAACAGTCGCCTCGACGGCATGCCGGGCAAACCGGGTTACACAGTTTTTGCCAAGGTCGTTTCAGGTATGGATGTTGTCGACAAGATAGGCGCTGTGGAAACCACCACCCGCGCGCCCTTCCGGGACGTACCGGTCACGCCGGTCGTGATCGAGAAGGCGGCGGTCATTTCCACGCCTTAAGAAACAAGCCTGGCGGCTCAACAGCGCTGCTCCAGAACTCGCCACGGGTTTCTGCTGGCAGCGCTGTTCATGGCCACCCCTTGGCTGGCCCAACGCAAGATTATCTGCGCCTTGAACTCATTCAGGGATCACCGCGGACCTATCGCTGGATCGCCACGTAGCGCCCCTGCATGACGAAGGCCACCTCAGCATCACAGAGTACGTCGATCTGCAGATCCAGGCGGCCACGGCCACGTTCGTCGATTCGGTTGAGGAGATGATCAGTGTCTTCCTTGGAGGAGAGGCGCACCCGGGCGAAAAAAGCGCCCTTGATCGGCGCCTTGTAACTCTGATGGGCGTCGGCGATAACAACATCGCAATCCAGCCCCTTTCCACGCAGATACAAAGTGGTGAGGCACCAGCCCGCCAGTGTGGCCAGCGCTGAGATAGAACCGCCAAAGCCGGTGCCCTTGTCATTGACGTTGGGTGCCAGCGGCACGTGCAGCTCAAGTGCCTGGCCATCAAACTCCAGGCGCTCAATCTGCATCGCGCTGGTCAGCGGGATGCTGAGATAAAGCCAGCTGAGAAACTCGGCCGGATCGGTGGTGAGATTAGCGCCGGAATCAGCCACGGGAAGGCCAGTCGGAAACCAGTGATGAGGTATCGACCGCCGGCACCGGTTTCTCTTTCACGGCGGTGCCTAGATATACGAAGCCGATAATCTCTTCGTTATTGGCAAGCCCAAGCCCCTCCGCAACGCGCGGATTGAACGCCAGATCGCCGGAGCGCCACATGGCGCCGACGCCCTGGGCGCTGGCTGCCTGAATTACCGCCTGGGCGGCACAGCCGGCCGTGATGATCTGTTCGCTCTTCGGCACCTTGGGGTGTTCCTGGGTGACCGCAATGGCAACCAGGATCATCGGTGCCCGCAACGGCATGTTACGCAGCTTGTTGATCTGTGCTTCCGCAAGATCCGCGTTTTCCGCCAGGGATACCGACAGGAACAGCTCCCCAAGTTCATTAAGACCTTCGCCTTCGATCTTGAGGAACCGATAAGGACGCAGCGAGCCATGATCCGGCGCCCGCGCGGCCGCCTTCAGCATCAGCTCAAGCTGCGCGTCGGTGGGCGCCGGCGCCTGCAACATCGGGCTTGATGTACGGTTAACCAGCAGTTCCAGTGCTTCCATGGGCGTCTCCTTTTCTCGCTTTCAGCCTGCAACCAGACTACTGACGGGACAAGCGTGTGTTAACCGGCTCATCCTGGATACTCGAGCGGTACGGGTTGATATCCAGCCCGCCACGACGCACATAGCGCGCATATACGCTGAGCTTCTGCGGACGGCAGTGACGCCAGATATCCATAAAGATATTTTCAACGCACTGCTCATGAAAATCGCCATGCTCGCGGTATGAGACGATGTAAGCCAGTAGTCCTTTACGATCGATTTTGCCGCCACGATAGCGGATCTGCACGCTGCCCCAGTCCGGCTGGCCAGTCACCGGACAGTTGGATTTCAGCAGGTGTGTGGTCAGCGTTTCCGTCACCGTTTCGCTGCTGCACTTCAGCAGCGACGGCGCGGGAGTGTAATGCTCCACGTCGATTTCCAGATCGTCAATGCAGACCCCTTCCAGCTGGCCGATGGTTCCCGGCGCGTCCGGTCGGATCAGGCGCACCGATACCTGGCCACCCGCGGCCTGGGACAGATCCTGCTGCAGATGTGAGCGGACCTCATCCTCACTGCCAAAGCGGGTCAGGTTGTAAGAGTTCAAATAAAGCTTGAACGACTTGGACTCGATGATGCTTTCCGAGCTGGCCGGGATGCGAAACTCGGCGAGACGCACCACCGGCTTGCCACGGCTGTCGAGCCAGGACAGTTCGTAGGCGTTCCAGATATCCACACCACGAAACGGCAGCTTGGTGCGATCGACACCCTGAGCCTGCCAGTTGATATCCCGGGCGATGGGATAGAGCAGCGAGGGGTCGTAACGATTAACGTAGCGCGTCCCCTGTCCCAGCGGTGACTGTTTTACCGATTCATGTTCACTCATCAGTTGCGAATGCCTTTACCTATATTAAGAAGGTGCAGCGAGAAACCGGCCAGTGCGACGATAAATACAAAAATCATCGTAAAGGCAAAACCGACATTGATATCGCTGACTCCCAGTATGCCGTAACGGAAGGTGTTTACCATATACAGAATAGGGTTCAACTGGGAGACGCCCTGCCAGAACTCCGGCAGCAGTTCGATACTGTAGAACACGCCACCCAGATAGGTCAGCGGTGTCAGCACAAAGGTCGGGATGATCGAAATATCATCAAAGGTGGTGGCAAACACGGCGTTAATAAAACCACCCAGGGCGAACACGATCGAGGTCAGCAGCACGATACCGACGGTAACGCCGAGATGGTGGATCTGCAGATCGGTGAAGAACATAGACAGCACCGTTACGATCAGGCCGACCGCCAGACCGCGAGCCATACCACCAATGACATAGCCGCTGAGGATGATCCAGTTCGGCACCGGTGCCACCAGCAGCTCCTCGATATTGTGCTGGAACTTGGTGCCAAAGAACGAGGACACCACGTTGCCATAGGAGTTGGTAATCACCGACATCATGATCAGGCCGGGAACGATGTACTCCATGTAATCGAAGCCGCCCATCTCGCCGATACGCGAGCCGATCAGGTTACCGAAAATAATGAAGTAGAGCGTCATGGTGATCGCCGGCGGCAGCAGAGTCTGCGGCCAGATCCGGGTAAAGCGACGAACCTCCTTGACCACGATGGTCCAGAAGGCGGTAAACAGCAGCTGGCTGGGCATAGATATTCCTTACAGATTCTTGTCGACGAGCGAAACGAACAGTTCTTCCAGGCGGTTGGCCTTGTTACGCATACTGGCCACGGCTACGCCCTGCTCGGACAGCTGGCTGAATACTGCGTTCAGGCCCTGGGATTTCTGCACCTCTACCTCCAGCGTATGGCTGTCGGTGAGCGAGACCCTGTAGCCTTCGATCTGCGGCACTGACTCCAGGTCGCCGTCCAGATCGAGAATGAAGGTTTCCATGTTCAGCTTCGCCAACAGCGCCTTCATCGAGCTGTTCTGGATAATCTGACCGTGGTCGATAATTGCGATATTGCGGCAGAGGCTCTCCGCCTCTTCCAGGTAATGCGTGGTCAGAATGATGGTCGTACCTGCGGCATTGATCTCACGCAGAAACTCCCACATAGAGCGGCGCAGCTCGATATCGACCCCGGCGGTGGGTTCGTCGAGAATAAGCACCTTCGGATCATGGACCAGAGCACGGGCAATCATCAGACGACGCTTCATACCGCCAGACAGCATGCGGGCGCGCTCGTTGCGCTTGTCCCAGAGGCCCAGCTTTTTCAGATAAAACTCGGCGCGCTCACGGGCCCGCGCAGCGGGAATACCGTAATAGCCGGCCTGGGTAATGACGATATCAACCACTTTTTCGAACGGGTTGAAATTGAACTCCTGAGGCACTACGCCCAGGCTGAGCTTTGCCTTGGCCAGATCCTTATCGATGCTGTGGCCAAACACGGAAACCGTACCATCACTCTTGTTAACCAGAGAGGAGACAATTCCCAGGGTGGTGGATTTACCGGCGCCGTTGGGGCCGAGCAAAGCGAAGAAATCGCCCTCCTTAACCTCCAGGGATATACCCTTCAGGGCCTCGAATCCATTACCATAAGTCTTGCGCAGATTTTCAATCTTCAGCGCTGAAGTCATAAACCGCCTTCTTTAAACTATATTTTGCATTGCATAACGGACCACTAATGTGGGGTCGTTAACGGAAAAATCAACTCTCCCCCCTTGTGTTCGGCCAGCGACGGCTCCATCCAACGAGGGGTAAATACTCTGTAAGACCTGGAGCAAGCGTGACCGATTTCTACACCTACCACCTCAACCTGATGAAGCTGGCGTATAACAACCTGATCAAGCAGCCGCCATTCAATGATCCAGCGATCAGCGCCGACGATGCCGAGTTTCTCGAGCAGTTCGAGGCGCTGACAAAAGGGTTCGAGAAAAATGAAACCTGGGCCTATGAAGAGGGACAACTGATTCTGTCCCGTCTTGTACGCGCCTACCCGCACCTGGTTCACCTGGTAGCGCGGGATCTGTTCTGGTTGTTTGGTGGAGACTGCCTGCACCACATGGCCGATGAGGAGCTGGAACGCTTTGCCGAACTGGATGAAGCCCGCGCTGAAGCCGAGCGTAAGGGCGAGCCGTTCGACTACCTGAGCGAGCGCACGCGCAGGTTCAACTAAACCGGCTCAGGCTGCTTTCAGCCTGCCGCCCCGGCTGGCCTCAAAAGCAAAAAACGGAACCGCCCGACCTCTTGCGAAGCCTGAGCGGTTCCGTTTTAACCCGGGAGTTTCTCGCTTACAGCGACCGGGCGCTCTTGTTCGTATTTTCTGAACGCTGCGACACCATCACACCGTCCGCCGGACGAGCTTCATCCATGCGCGTTAGGTACTGACCCAGCAGAGAATCAAACTCCTTGCGGCTCTTGCCCTCCAGGTGTTTGGCAATAGGAATCTCCGCCGTCATCGCATTCACCGGTCGACCGGCGATACGGAATTCGTAGTGCAGATGTGGTCCTGTTACCCGGCCGCTGGAACCTGACAGGGCAATCTTCTGTCCACGGCTGACACGCTGCCCCTTATGTACCAGCGCCTTGCTCAGATGCAGGTATCGGGTGGTGTAGCGTTCACTGTGCTTAACCTCCACATAGAGCCCGGCGTACTTGTGGTTGACCACACGGGTAACGACACCGTCACCGGCGGCCAGAATGCCCGTTCCGGTGCGCATGGCGAAATCGGTGCCGTTATGCGGACGCGAAAGACCGGTGACCGGATGGTGACGATTGGGGTTAAAGTTTGAGGATACGCGGTGCTTGCCATTAAACGGGTAGCGCATAAACGCCTTGCTTAGGCTACGCCCCTTCTCGTCATAATAGGTGCCGTCGTAATAGAAGATCGCAACCGGTGAGCGGTTCGCCATCAGCCGCACCGCTTCAACCTGGGTCTCGCCGGTCGGTTCGTCATCGATAAACTGACGTGACACCAGCACCTCAAAGGAGTCACCTTTGCGGATATCGCGGCTGAAGTTGATCTTTTCCTTCAGCAGGCGGGTAATCTGGTAGGCGTCACGCACGTCCAGCCCCTGCGCCTCGGCATCGACCGAGAAGCTGCGGCCGATCTCTCCGGTAATCGCATACTGCTTCCACTCACCCGGCAGACGGGTTTCCGCAAACTCGAAGCCGGCGTCCTGTTTACGCTTGTAAGTCACCTTGTGCGCAGGAGAAAACTTGAGCTCCAGCGCCTGCAGCTGCTCGTTGTCCACATCGATCAGCAGCTTTACGCCCGGCTTGATATTATCCAGCGCCAGCACAGCTTCATCCGCTTCCAGCACCTGGTAAAGATCGCTCAACGGCAGATTCAGCTTTTGGAACACCCCGGTAAGCGTGTCGCCCGACTGAATCTCGTAGGCCCACATACGCGATTCGTCCGCGGCGGCATCGCCTTTTACATCAGCCTTTTCATCAGCTCTTACGTCAGCCGCTGCAGCACCGTCAATCGGCGTATCAACCAGGATGCCGTCATCTTCCGGCTCCGGCAGTTCCAGCGGGATCACAACGCGATCACCTTCGATCACCGGCTCTCCGGCTGCCAGCCCCTTACCAGAGACGATGGTGGCGCGAGATTCTTCACCGGGATAAACCAGGAGTATCAGAAGAGAGAAAGAGATAATGGGGAGCACCGCACGGTAGGCGATGGGGAGTTGCTTGATAAAACCGATACCACGACGAGAAAGAGAAGATACTATTTTCAAGATAACACCACCTGGAATTAGACACAGGTAAAACAGAGATAACAATAGCCGCCCAGTATCCTTTAATTTGAGCAACATTTCGAGCAGTATATTAAATAAACAGCTGCATACAATGGGAAATATCTGTTTCACTCAATTTTTTTCAATCCCGCCCTGCTTTCAGCACCAAAAGAGTAGCCGCAACGGTACAGCCAGCCGGAAATTAATGCGCCTGGCCGATATCAGCTATCGGATTACCACTATTAATCCCCCGCCGCGCTTTCCCTAACATAGACAAGCCGACACCTGCGCCAACCACCAACAACTAATTAACCGAGTGCTTATATCGGCGCCGACAAAGCAGCACCAACTAAAGCCCAGTAAAGCACTCAGCTAATCAGTTTAAGGCGCCCATCTCCAACCTTGCGCAGCGACCACGAAAGGTCGGCTGTAATGCCAACAACTATTTAGACAAGACGCCCTCCCCCGGTCACAGAGAACAGCGGCAGCCATCCCTGGTAGCTATCCATGAATCTCTGCACTGGTAGCACCAGGAACAGCACCTGGCTGCGGCAGGAGTCCGGTCTTA
Organism: Marinobacterium lutimaris; assembly: GCF_900108065.1. Classification (GTDB taxonomy): domain Bacteria; phylum Pseudomonadota; class Gammaproteobacteria; order Pseudomonadales; family Balneatricaceae; genus Marinobacterium_D; species Marinobacterium_D lutimaris. Next base: position 2,267,637 of record NZ_FNVQ01000001.1, read on the forward strand.
GAAAGGAAAAAATGACAACAGAAAACAAAGCAGACAAGGCCAACGCCACGCTCTTCGCCCTGACAGCCGGCACATTCAGCATCGGCACCACCGAGTTCGCCCCTATGGGCCTGCTACCTATCATCGCTGATGGTGTCGATGTATCCATCCCTGCTGCGGGAACCCTGGTCACCGCCTATGCCATCGGCGTTATGCTGAGCGGACCGGTTATTACCCTGCTGCTAAGCCAGATCAGCAAGCGCGCCGCTCTGCTGGCACTGATGTCCATATTTATTTTGGGCAACCTTATTTCTGCACTGGCACCGGATTATCTCTGGCTGATGGTTGGCCGCGTTATCACCAGCCTGTGCCAGGGTGGCTTCTTCGGTTTTGGTGCGGTGGTCGCGACACAGTCAGTCGTCAAAGAAAAACAGGCCAGCGCCGTTGCCACCATGTTTATGGGAGCCAGTATCGCCAATATAGGTGGCGTCCCCCTGGCCAGCTGGCTGGGCCAGCAATATGGCTGGCGCACGGTATTTATCGGCACCGCACTACTTGGCGTATTGGCCATGTTGGCGCTTTTCAAAGCATTACCACGCGGAGAGAAGGGATATAAACCGGACATGCTTTCGGAGCTTAAATCACTTATGCACCGGGAAATGCTGACCGCCGTCTCCCTGACCGTACTGTTCGCCAGCGCCTTTTTCGCGCTTTACACCTACGTAGCGCCGCTACTGCAAGAGGTCACGGGAGCCTCCGGCGGATTTATTACCGGGATGCTATTGCTGATCGGCCTGAGCCTGACCGCCGGTAACTGGATCGGAGGCCGCCTGGCTGACTGGTCACTGGATGGCGCGACGGCGATCGGCAAGGCATTACTCTGCATCTCGCTGCTGCTCGCGCCACTATTCCTCACAAGCCACACCGGCGCTGCGCTGACGCTGTCGGTATGGGCTGTTGCCGCCTTTATTATCGTGCCGCCACTGCAACTACGAGCGATGCATGCCACGGCAGAAGCTCCCAGCCTCGGTTCTGCGCTGAACATGTCGGCGTTCAATTTCGGTAATGCCATTGGCGCCATGGTCGGCGGCGGAGCCCTTCAGCTTGGGTTCGGTTACAGCGCGATCCCGGTTGCTGGTGGGCTGATCGCCGCAGCGGGACTGCTATTGCTCTGGATCGCCAGACGAACTCGAACCACCACAGCTGCAGCCTGATCACAGCCACAGACATAAAAAATCCCTGCTCGTTATGGCAGGGTTTTTTCATTCGGTCACCAAGCCCTAATAACTCAACTCGCTTCGGCCTGGGCTTTAGTCGCAGTGCGTACCGATACCAGAATGGCAAGACAACCCACTGCCGCCATCACCCCATAGGCACTGACGACCTGCACAAGGCTGTAGCTCTCCGAAAACTGCCCGGCAATCAATGTCGGTATGGCCGCCCCGGTGTAGGAGGTTGCATAGATAAGCCCCAGCACATTCGCGCGCTCTTCCAGCGTTACCTTAGCCACTATCGAATTGATACTGCTGCTCAGCACCGCCCCCTGAGCGATACCGGCACAGACACTGGCAACCAGGAAAGGCACCAGCAACCCGTTTTTCAGCGTAAAAATCAGCGCCCCTATGGCAAGTACAAAGGTCACCATCCCGATGCGCTGAGCGTTAGCCACACTGACCCGCCCTGCCAACGATGCGCCAATGGGGCTGGGCGCCATTATGGACGCAAACACCAAAGCTGCGGCCAGCGCGCTGGAGGAATGCAGCTGCTCCATCGCCATGGCCGGACCAAAGGCCTGAAAAAAGCCACCCAACGCCCAGGTAGGAACAAAGATAAACACACCGATGCGGAACGCCCGGCGCGCCGAAGGCGGCAGCCCCAGCTGCGGCTTAAGGGATGATAGAGCGCCCGGTTTGCGGGTTACAGTTTCCATACTGTTAAAACAGAGCAGCACACAGATAGCCAACACCGCCAGAATCACCATATAAGGCAGTAGCCTTGGCTCACTACCGTAATCCACCAGCGTCCCCGACAGGATGCCTCCCAGCGTCAACCCGCTCATCGGCCCACAACTGAGCACGGCGGGTGCCAGCCAGGCAGGCTTTTCCGGAGCCGTATCCACTACCCAGGCCGCCAGCGCTGTCGAAGCAAGCCCACAGGAAACACCCTGCAAAAAACGACCGATCAACAGCGGCGTGGCGCTATGCACATTCAGGAAAGAGAAGGCCGCCCCTGCCATTAACACCAGGGTGAGCAAAGCCGATAAACGGCGACCAAAATGGTTGGACAGTCGCCCGAAAAACAGCAGCGAAGAGACCGCGCCGACAAAGTAAACCACGGCGCTCAACGAGAGATCAGTGTAACTCAACCCATCTGCGCTGCGGTACAGCCCATACAACGGGATCGGCGTAGCCGAAGCCGCATAGGTTGCAATCAACGACAGACTGGCCGTGGCAAAGGCCCCTTTTCTACCAAAACGCTTCAACTCCACACCCCTTAAAAATCCAAACTCACCTAGCCCTGCTCAACTCAACCGTCACAACAGACAGGAGCAAACACCTCAGACCAACGGGCATCACTCAAAAGAAAACAGCGGAACAGGCAGCCCAGGAGACGAAAAACGGCAAAGAACCCGGCAGGGCACCGGTGATTAACAGCTAATTTAGAGGTGAAGAAGTATGACGGAGAAAGGATCCATTGATAATCACCGGATACTTAAAACGAGTCATGAGCAGAATTCATAAGAAACGAGGAGTACCCACTTCGCTCCAGCAACGACAGCAGAAGGTATCAACCACCACGAACAGAACAGGAAACAGGCACGCGGCCAGAGGCCAGCAAGCAGGCAATAGGACCAATAAAATCTAGCGAAGCGGCTTCGGTGCACTGCATCGAAGGCAAACTTTCAACGTAAGAAAAAATTAGAGTGAAAAACGTGACTCATCCGGCCGGCGCTCCGGTGGCCTGCATTCCGGCGGTCGGCGCTCCGATCGCGAACCCGACAAATAAAAAGCGGGGGTCGCCCCGGCTACGGAGTCATAAACAAGAAACACTTGGAGAAGAAAATTTGGAGCGGGAAACGAGACTCGAACTCGCGACCCCGACCTTGGCAAGGTCGTGCTCTACCAACTGAGCTATTCCCGCTTTTTCTCTGCAAAGACTGCAAAGAGAATGGCGTCCCATAGGGGGTTCGAACCCCTGTTACCGCCGTGAAAGGGCGGTGTCCTAGACCACTAGACGAATGGGACGCAACTTCGAAAACAGTACCGATCAAACTTTCCAGACAAAATCTGGAGCGGGAAACGAGACTCGAACTCGCGACCCCGACCTTGGCAAGGTCGTGCTCTACCAACTGAGCTATTCCCGCATTTTCTCTTCTCTATACAGAGTAGAGAGTGGCGTCCCATAGGGGGTTCGAACCCCTGTTACCGCCGTGAAAGGGCGGTGTCCTAGGCCACTAGACGAATGGGACGTGACCGTTACGCTTTCGCGTTCCTCGTTGAGGAGGCGCAAATAATACGTATGGCCTTACCCTGCGTCAACACCTATTTGTAACTTTTTTATAAAAATTCCAGAGACCGCTCTTTGGCTAACTTGTTGATCTGCAATCCGAATAAAATTTAACCAGCTTCGATTCTCCAGCCCCTTGGCACTGATCACCAAGCATACAAATCGGCGCGAGGCGCGCCTCCTACAAAGTACGAAAGGTCTGCCTGGGAGAACGCCAGGGCACCATTCGGCGAAGCGAATACCTCAGGAAATGATGGAAAGAGCGAGTCTGACGCAGGAAAGGTGAAACATCCGCTCAGCATTCCGGCGGTCGACGCTTAGATCGCGGCCCCGACCAATAAAAAGCAGGGTCGCTCCAGCTACGGAGTCGAAAATAATGATTACATTGGGAAGAAAATCTGGAGCGGGAAACGTAACTCATCCGGCCGGCGCTCCGGTGGCCGGCACCCCAGTCGCGTACCCGACAAATAAAAAGCGGGGTCGCTCCGGCTACGGAGTCAAAAATAAAAATCACATTGAGGAGAAAATTTGGAGCGGGAAACGAGACCCATCCGGCCGGCGCTCCGGTGGCCGGCATTCCGGTCGAGAGCCCGACAGATAAAAAGCGGGGGCGCCCCGGCTACGGGGTCAGAAATAAAAATCACGTGGAGAAGAAATTTTTTGGAGCGGGAAACGTGACTGAACCGGCCGGCGTTCCGGTCGAGAGCCCGACATATAAATAGCAGGGGCCGCCCTGGCTACGGAGTTCAAAACAAAATCACATTGAGGAAGAAAATTTGGAGCGGGAAACGAGACTCGAACTCGCGACCCCGACCTTGGCAAGGTCGTGCTCTACCAACTGAGCTATTCCCGCTTTTGATCTCTTCTCTATATAGAGCAGAGATTGGCGTCCCATAGGGGGTTCGAACCCCTGTTACCGCCGTGAAAGGGCGGTGTCCTAGGCCACTAGACGAATGGGACGCTTAGGACGCTTCCCACAGCAGTGGGAGCGGCGTGAATATTAATGAGGTGACGGGGGTCGGTCAAGGGTTTTTTACGTCTTTTTGCTATAGAATCAACTGCTTCAGCGAAACCGAACCGTCCACAGGGGATAGCATGGGCCCGACACAGATAGGCATACTGATTCTCGGCGGCATACTGGTGCTGGCCGTTACCGCCTATATCGTGCAGACAATTGAAACGCAGCGCCGGGAGAAGCGTATGCGCCTGCTTGCCCTGCGCGATCAGATACGTCGCGCCGACCACCTGCTGACCAACCTGCCCGCGTTCTATATTTCACCGGATATCCGCTCGGTGTTGATCAAGTATATGGATCTGCGCTGGCACCAGATGATCGAACTCGAGCGCAGCCCGAACTATCGCCAGGAGCTGGAAAAGCTAGCGCAACGCGCCTCAGAACCTTTTGAGCCAGGCAACTATCCCTCCGGCTCGCTGACCCATTCACCCGACCGGAATACCGCCCGCAGCACCCGTGCCCTGTTGCGTGAACTGGCCCAGTTTCTCACCGACCTGCAGAAGCAGAACCTGTTCAGCAAAGGAGCTCTGCACGCGATGCTGCGTCATATAAAGCAGAGCTACACCCGCCTGACGATCGAGCTGGAGATTATGGACGCGCAGCAGACCGAGCAGGTCGCCGGTCCTCAGGTAGCCCTGCACACTTACCGCAGCGCCCTGACCCGACTGCAGAGCTTCAACGATGCCTACCAGATCGACGTACAGATTTTTGCGCTGTCGAAAAAACTGGAAGAGTGCCAGAACATCGCCGACGAGCAGCGTGCGAAAGAGGAAGATGAGCTGCGCCGGCGCGACGCAGCAGAAAGAGAGCGGGAAGAGCGCCAGCGCTACCGCTGAGCGGGCAATCAGCCCAGCAGTTTCATCTTCAGCGTGACATTATTGCGGGAGTCGGCGTTGTGCAGCACCTCCTCTTCTGAAATTTTGCCGGCGCTGTAAAGCTCCAGCAGGTTTTCATCGAAGGTATGGGTGTGAGTATCGCTGCTCTGCTCCATCGACTCACGGATCTCCTTGAAATCCCCCCGTCCGATAAGCTCCGACACATAAGGCGTATTGATCAGCACCTCGGTCGCCGGCAGATAGCGTTTGTTCACATCGCGGATCAGACGCTGGGAAACGATAGCCCTCAGGTTCTGTGATAGATCCTGGCTGATCTTTTTCAGCTCGGTATCGAGGAAGAAGTTGGCGATATGCTCGATCGCCTGCACCGTGTTGTTGGCATGCAGCGTCGACAGGCAGAGATGGCCGGTTTCCGAGTAACGGATCGCCTGCTCCATGGTCTGACGGTCACGGATCTCACCAATCAGGATCACGTCCGGCGCTTCACGCAGCCCGTTCATCAGCGCATTTTCATAGCTGAGAGTATCCACCCCCACCTCACGCTGATTGATCAGCGAGCGTTTGTTGGTGTGCATGAATTCGATCGGATCTTCCACCGTCAGGATATGTCCGGTAGCGCGCTGGTTTCGGTATTCGATCATCGACGCCAGCGAGGTGGACTTACCGGCACCGGTGGCGCCGACAATCAGCACCAGGCCGCTGCGCAGCATCACCAGGTCCTGCAGGGAATCCGGCAGGTTCAACTCCTGCAGGGAGGGAATTTTGTTGCGAACGTAGCGGATAACCAGCGCCACGTCACCGCGCTGGCGATAGACATTGACACGGAATCGGCCGATGCCTTCGGGGTTGTGGGAGAAGTTCATCTCCATATCTTCAGCAAAGATCTGGCGCTGCTTCTCCGTCATCAGAGAGTCGGCCAGCTCCTCGGTGACACCCGCCTCCAGCGGTTTATCGCCGATCGGCCTGAGCACCCCCTCGATCTTGATCTGGACAGGAGATTCGCTACTGAAGAAAAGGTCCGATGCCTGCTTCTCGACCATCAGCCGAAGATACTTGTTCAGATCGAGCATTACCCCTCCTGGACCGCGCGCTGGCGTTTTTATTCGATTATTGCTGCTGGTTATCCCATAGGGAACGTTTCACATCAAGCGCGTGATCACAGGATTTGGTTGAAAACAGCACAACAATGACAACCATCACCAACACAATAAGCTTGCCCATCACGCCCCCTAAATGCCTGTAAGTTAAGCGGCAGTATAGGCCCGGGTTATTCAGGAAGGGAAAAAAAAGGCGTGCAAAGCTTCCTCTGCACACCCTTAAAAAGGAAATTATTGCGGTGAATCAAGCGCTGAATCAACCAGTCAGCGTACCGGCACGGTAATCGCGGATCGCCTGTTCGATCTCGTCCTGGGTGTTCATCACGAACGGTCCATACTGAGCCACGGGCTCACCAATGGGGCGGGCCGCCACCAACAGGAAGCGCGCGCCCTGCTCTCCGGCGCTCAGGCTGACGCTGTCACCCTCGCCAAGCTCGGTGGCGGCGTTCGGTGCCAGGGTGGCACCGTCGAGAGACGCGCGGCCCTCGAACAGGTAGATAAAGCCAGCAAGCGCTGCCGGCACCGGCAGCTCAACCTTACCATTGGCGCCAAGGCTGATATCGACAAACAGCGGCTGACGGCTGATGCCGCGCACCGGGCCTTCCAGCGTCTGACCGCCAAACTCCAGACTGCCCGCCACCAGACGGATACGGTTGCCCTGCTCATCTTCCGCCTCGGGCACCTCTTCCGGCTCGATATTCTGATACGCGGCAGGCTTCATTTTCTCATCCGCCGGCAGGTTTACCCAGAGCTGAAAACCGCGCATCAGCCCCTCTTCCTGCTGCGGCATCTCCTCATGGATAACACCACGACCGGCAGTCATCCACTGCACACCGCCGGATCTGAGCAGACCTTCATTACCCAGGTGGTCCCGATGCAGCATGCGACCGTCGAGCATGTAGGTCACCGTTTCAAACCCGCGGTGAGGATGGGCCGGGAAGCCGGCGATGTAGTCATCCGCCTTGTCCGACGAGAAGTTATCCAGCATCAGAAAGGGGTCGATCCTCAGATTCTGGCGCTGGCCGATGCTGCGCTTGAGGCGCACACCGGCGCCATCGGAGCTGTCCATACCGCGAATAACACGGTTCATGGGTCGGCTATGAGTAGTGCGATTAGTCATGATCCAGCACCTCCCGATGATGGGGCGCCTCCAGGTCGAATTCGGGTCCTACGGGGATGATCCCCGTCGGGTTGATGCCTGGATGGCTGCGATAGTAATGGTTACGAATATGCTCGAAGTTGGTCGTCGAGCGGAACGCCGGTCGCTGATACAGATCGCGCAGGTAATTGGACAGCGCGGGATAATCGGCGATTCTGCGTTTATCACATTTAAAGTGGCTGACATACACAGGGTCGAATCGCACCAGCGTGGTATATAGACGGATATCCGCTTCGGTCAGCTGACCGCCCACCAGGAAGCGCTCTTTCGACAGGTGTTCATCCAGCCGATCCAGCGTCTCGAACAGCGCTGCCACCGCCTCATCGTAAGCACCCTGAGAGGTGGCAAAGCCCGCCTTATAGACGCCGTTATTAACGCGGTCATAGATCAACGCGTTCCAGCGGTCGATCTCTTCACGCAGTTCTGCGGGATAGTAATCCCCCACCGCTGCCCCCTGGGCATCGAAGGCGCTGTTGAACATGCGGATGATCTCAGCGGACTCGTTGCTGACGATCTGTTCCTGCTGTTTATCCCAAACCACCGGCACGGTCACCCTGCCACTGGTATCGGGTTTGCTGCGAGTATAGATCTGATGCATAAACTCGCTGCCGTAAAGACTGTCCCCCGTGGCCGCGGGGAAATCGGTGTTAAACGTCCAGCCGTTTTCCAGCATCAGCGGATGCACCGCATCCACACCGATCATCTCGTCCAGTCCCTTGAGCGCCCGCATAATCAACGTACGATGCGCCCAGGGACAGGCCAGTGAAACATACAGATGGTAGCGGCCAGGCTCGGCGGCATAACCGCCCTCCCCGCTTGGGCCCGCCTCGCCGCCGGGGGTAATCCAGTTGCGAAATTTCGCTGTATCGCGTTCGAAGCGCCCGCCGCTTGACTCCGTGTCATACCACTTGTCTTGCCAACGTCCTTCTACCAGCAGTCCCATGATTACCTCCCAAATCTGTGTTTCGTTTACTGCAGCTGTTCGCCCAGCGCCTGCTTGGCTGCGGTCAGCGCCTGCTGCGCCAGCTCGTCACCCATGGCCAGACCTTCCACGTAGATCACGCGGGTATCGTTCAAGCCAACAAAGCCCAGGAACTGGGTCAGGAACGGAATCTGGAAATCCGCACCGGCGTCCTTGTACTGGCCACCGCGGGTTGCCAGCAGCAGTACCGGCTTGTCTTCCAGCAGACCGACTGAACCGCTCTCGGTGTACTTGAAGGTCACACCGGCGCGGGCCAGGTGATCGATCCAGGCTTTCATCTGAGACGGAACGCCGAAGTTGTACATCGGTACACCGATCACCAGCATATCGGCCTGACGGATCTCTTCGATCAGCTGATCGGAGAAATCAACAATCGCCTGCTGCTCGCCTGTACGCTCGTCCGGGGAGCTGATCAGCGCACCGAAGCGTTCGGCATCCAGATGCGGGATCGCATCGGCGAACAGGTCGCGGGTAACGACTTCGCCCTGGGGATTCTTCCCTTTCCAGTCAGCGATAAGCTGTTCCGCCAACTGGCTGGACTGTCCCTGGTCACCAAAAATACTGCTTTTTACGTAAAGAAGAGTCGCCATTTCAAAACTCCTGTGTGTTTGTGTATGGCTATTTTTATATTCACAGGCCAAATAAAAAATAGGACAAAACTGCGTTTTTTGATCTACTATTTCGATAGATTTAATGGTGGAGGATGTGAAAGTGCAGATCACGCTTGAGCAATGGCAGACCCTGGTCGCCGTGGTCGACTCGGGCGGCTATGCCAAGGCCGCCGAAGCACTGGGCAAGAGCCAGTCGGCAGTCAGCTATGCCATCCAGCGCCTGGAGGAACGTCTCGGCATCGCCGTATTTCGCATCGAGGGACGCAAGGCTGCATTGACCGAAGCCGGAGAAGCACTCTACCGTCAGGCCCAGTCACTGCTGGACAGCGCCCGTCTCACCGAAGAGCTGGCCCATCATTACAGCAGCGGTTCAGAAGCGCGTATCCGACTGGCGATCGACCTGATCTTCCCGGAGCACCTGACACTCTGCGCCCTGGCCCGCTATGCCGAGATCTCCCCTTTTGTACGTATAGAGCTGCTGGAAACCGCGCTCAGCGGCACCGATGAGGCGTTGATCCGTGGCGATGCAGAGATGGTGATCAGCAGCCGTATTCCGCCCGGATTTGTCGGCGACTTCCTGATGCGGATCCGCTTTGTCCCCGTCGCTCACCCGGACCACCCGCTGCACCAGCTGGGACGCTCTTTGACCCACGACGACCTGCGCCGCCACCGCCAGCTGGTCGTTCGCGACTCCGGCAGCCGCAGCCTGAACGAGGGTTGGCTTGGCGCCGATCAGCGCTGGACCGTCAGCCATATGAGCACGTCGATCCTCTGCGCCTGTTCAGGGCTGGGCTTTTCCTGGTACCCGGAATTGAAGATCAGCAAAGAAGTGGAGAAAGGCCTGCTAAAACCCCTGCCGATGGAAAGCAGCAGCGAGCGTTTCGCCGACCTCTACCTGATCAAGCGGGACGCGCACCTCTCCAGCCCCGGCGTCAAGCGCCTTGCCGAACTGTTTCAAAGCGCAGTAAAGGATTTTGAAGCCAAGGGCGGCAATCCATTAACAGCCTGAACGCAGTGAAATCCTGACTACCACTGCTTATTGCCGCTCTTCATTGCCGCTCTCCAATGCAACTCGTTATTTCCAGTCGGGTGGCAGCGGGTCTGCCGAGCGCCGCATCAGTGCATCGCTGAGCGCGACAATAGAGTCATGCTGAAACAGCCCGTTGCGCCAGGCCTCTGGAATCGCTTCATGACCATAGAAGGCGCCGGCGATCTGACCGTAAACGGCTCCGGTGGTATCGGCATCATCCCCCAGGTTCACGGCCAGAAGCGCGCCTTCCGCAAAACTGCTGCTACGTGCAAAGGCCCAGAGCGCCGCCTCCAGTGACTTCACTACATAGCCGCTGCCTTGAATTTTTGGCGGTTCCAGGCGCAGGTAGGAACCCTGCGCCAGCAGCATCATCTCGACATCGGCAACCCGGTCGGCAAAGGCTGTAATGGCGGTAAACAGCTCTTCCTTCTGCATGCCACGGCTCAGGCTCCACAGAATCCAGGCCAGCAGTTCATTCGCCTCGATACAGCGGATATCAGCATGGGTCAGGCGGGAATGCTCGCGGGCCACAGCCTGAGCCTGGCCAAACTCTTCATGAAAGAACATGACGACCGGCGCCAGCCGCATCAGCGCGCCATTGCCGGCCGAATCAAAGGACTCCTCACCGGCAAAGGGATCGCCGGTACGCTCGAAACGCTTCAGAGCAGCGCGGGTCCGGTTACCGATATCGAAGCAGCGCCCGATAGATGACAGGTAACCCTGGCGAAACCAGCGCGTAAACCGTTGCATCTGGTCTTCTGGGTTGAACCCCGCATGCAGGCATAGACTGACGCCGGAACAGAGCGCCATGCTGGTGTCGTCGGTCCAGTAACCGGCGGGCAGCTTGTGCGGACCGCCCTCCCGGTACCCGGTGACCGGTTCGAACTCACCCGGTCGCATGAACTCTACCGGCGCGCCCAGGGCATCGCCGACCGCCAGGCCGACGAGCATACCTCTGAGGCTGGATTGCAAAGGTTCCATCTATCCTCCCTGACTGTCTGTCGCAGCTAGTTTTCCGAATCCGGCCTGTTTGCCCTGGCTGCCGGCGCGTTAGCCTCCGGAGCCTTGGCCGGCGCTGCGAACCAATCCTCCGGCGGCACCAGCTTCGCATCAGCCGGGTCTGCCACGTAAGAAGGTGTCATGATGGCAACGCCATATTCGTTGAACACATCGAGTATATTGCGATGCAGATCGGCGTAGCGGTGCGGCAGATGGGTCGGGCCAGAAACATAGACATTGAGCTGATATTCGATGCCATAGTCGCCCAGTTTCTTCACCAGCACAAAGGGTGCGGGGCTGGTTTTAAGACTGCGGGTACGGCTGGCGGCCTCTTTCAGCATCGCCTCGACCTGACGCCAGGGGGTCTCATAACCTATCCCCACGCTGGTATGGATCACCAGGCCATCCGCCTGGGCGGGACGGCTCAGGTTGATCACCGAACTGTTCAGCAGTTGTGAGTTGGGCAGCACTACCTCCTCGTTGTGGAAGGTACGCAGATGCGTCACCAACAGGCGCATATCCTCAACCACGCCGGTGTACTCCCCCACCTTGATCATGTCGCCAATCTTGAATGCCCTGCGGTAGGTGATGGCATAGCCGGCGACAATACTGGCCACTGCAGAGGATGCACCCAGCGAAACCATCACCCCGAGAAATATCGACAGTCCCTGGAACGCAGCGCTGCCGGAACCGGGAATATAGGGGTACGCCAATACCACCGCGAGAACAATGATGAAGAAACGAAACAGCTTGTAGGTAGGTTGCGCCCATTCCGGTTCAAAGCCGTGCAAGACCACCTTTTCCTTCTCGACGCCGAGAAAAAACAGGTAGAGCAGCTTTATGCAGTAACGGGTGATCGTTGCGAGGATAACGAGGAAGATCAGCGACGGCAGGTATTCGACGATCGACAGCAGCATCTGCCTCAGCGGATCGATCAGCCAGTCCAGCAGGATATTGGAGGTTGCCCGGGTCCAGGGATATTGCGACAGCGTATACTCGACACCGATGTAGATCAGCACGAACACAATAATGGAGCAGATCAGGCTGTTGCTGCGTGTCAGTACCAGCCAGATATTTTCAGCCCGCAGGATCTCGAAGCTTTCGAACTTCAACCCCTGCAACCGCTCCTTGAAACGCGACTCCAGGTAGCGATGCCATCGGCGAAACGCCCAGACGGTAATCCAGATACCGCCAACGCATAAGGTCATAACGCCCAGGGACTTCAAGGTGGCCAGCAGCAGATAACCGTCGGTACGCTGCTCACGGAAACTCAGCAGCGCTTCCTGCAGACGGCTGACCACCGCCTCCGACAGTTCAAACAGGGCGACACCTTCGGCCGAGGCATCCACCGGATAAAGCACCACTACACGCAGGTTGCCGACATAGACTTCAATATGCTCGTCCACCTCCCGCCGGGTGATCGCGTCGGCTGCAATGCTGCGATCCCGGGCCACGGTTTTTACCCGTTCGCTGACCTGTTCCGCTCGCTCCAGCGCGGGATAGGAGCTGGTGCCGGCCACATGGAACAGCGCTTCGCCATCCACCATCACTGGCGCAGTATCCACCTGTCGGAGTCCGCCGTCAGGCTCAGTTTCCGCGTAGAGAACACTGCTGAATAGCAGTTGCACACAGAACAGCAAAGGCAGCAGCAGCGTTCTGATGCCGCCGCGCTTTAGCCGATGAGGTTTGTTCATGGCCGATCCCCCTCTCCCGAGGCATCCTTGTAGATCTTCTCTTATATCATCAAGCCACTGACCCGGGTACTGCGATCCGGCACAGATCCGCACAATTCAAAAGCGGTAAAAAGCTCTGTATTATCAATGAGCACTGATCACTAGAGTTACCTCATGCAGCAGCTCAAAAGCTTTCGTCGTGTTCGTGCCATCACCTTTTTCATCCTGGTGGTATTCGCACTGACGATAGCCGTATTACTCCGCTACAGTTTTGTCCACGAGCGTGACAGCAGCCGCAGCGATCTCCGCGTCGGCTCCGATATTGTCACTGCGGTGATGGAACAGCAGCTCAGGGAAACCGCAGCAGCACTGGCCAACCTGGAGCGCCTGGACAGGGAATATACTGTCGGCAGCCTGGATTTTCCGGGGCTGCAGAACCAGCTGGCCAGCACCAAAAGCCTGGTCTCCGGCGTATCGAACCTGGTGCTGCTGGACGCCGACGGCAAAGTGATCGGCTCTACCGCCGACAACCTGATCAACGGCAACTTCGCTTTCCGCTACTATTTTCAGGAGGCGATACAGGCTCCAGTGGGCCAGTTCATTCTCTCCCCACCGTTCCGATCCAGTCTTCGCAACACCCGCCGCTTCACCCTCTCTCGAGCAATACATACCGCAGATGGCAGCGTTCAGGGGGTGGCTGTCGCTTCGTTCGATACCTCGCTGCTGACACAGCTGATCGAGCTGCAGTTGAACAGAGACAGAGGGCAGGGGATCAGTCTCGCCCTGGCGCATGCTGACGGCGAACCTATTTTGCGGGTGCCTGAACAGGAAGGATTTTACGACGAGATTCTGAACCGTCCGCGCTCTCCGTTTGCCACTCACCTGGCGTCGGGCAGAGAGGAAACCCAGACCGAGGGAAAACCGCATGAACAGAGCCCGACTGCGCTACTGAACCTGCGTACTATCGCCCCCGAAGGCCTTAACATCAGCGCACCGCTGGTGGTGGTTTCCGCCTATCCCAAAAGCAATGCCTACAGCGACTGGCGCCTGATCACATCGATCACTATCGCGGCCTATCTACTGCTCGCCGGCGGCATCGTTTTTCTGCTGCGTAATGAACGCGACCACCTTATTCAGGAGCGAGATATTCGCCTCAAGCTCCAGACCCAGAGCAGCCGCCTGGCCAGCATTATCGAGGGCACCAATGTAGGTACCTGGGAGTGGAATGTGCAAAGCGGAGAGGTGGTGTTCAACGAACGCTGGGCGGAAATTATCGGCTACAGCCTGGAAGAGCTCGAACCCGCCAGCATCGAAACCTGGATGAAGTATGCCCATCCGGACGATCTGGAGACCTCCTCGCAACTGCTGCACAAGCACTTCAGCGGCGAGCTGCCCTACTACGAGTGCGAAGCACGCATGCAGCACAAGGATGGCCACTGGATCTGGGTGCTGGACCGCGGCAAGGTCGCCTCCTGGACCAACGACGGCAAACCGCTTTGGATGTTCGGTACTCACCAGGAGATCACCGAGCGCAAGCTGGCTGAAGAACAGGCCAGCCACCTGGCTTATTTTGACAGCCTGACCAACCTGCCGAACCGACGCCTGCTCGACGACCGTCTGGAACATGCACTGGCCCAGGCTCAGCGTAACGGCCGTACCCTTGCCCTGATGTTTATCGACCTGGACAACTTCAAGCCGGTCAACGACACCTGGGGCCATCAGGCGGGGGACCAGTTACTGATCGAAGTCTCCCGTCGGCTGAAGCAAAACGTGCGGGCCAGCGATACCGTTGCACGTACCGGCGGCGATGAGTTTATCCTCCTGCTGCCGGAGATAGCCGATACCGCGGATGCTGAAATAGTGGCGCAGAAAATTCTGCTGGAGCTGCGTAAACCTATAGAGCTGCATGAAGGTATTCAGGCAACGACCCCGCCGAGCATCGGCATATCGGTCTGCGTGAGTGGCCTGACCGATGGCGCCACCCTGATGAAGCAGGCTGACCTGGCGATGTATGCAGCCAAACATGCAGGCCGCAACTGCTACCGCATCTACGAGCCAAACCTGACAGCGAAGGCTCTAAAAGAGACTCCGCTGTCGAACGAGCAGAGCTGATTAGAGCCGTTCAAACACCACTGCTATGCCCTGACCGCCACCGATACACATGGTGACCAATGCGTATTGCCCCTTGATCCGGTGCAGCTCATAGATCGCCTTGGTGGCGATAAAGGCGCCGGAGCAACCAATCGGATGACCCAGGGCGATGGCGCCGCCGTTGGGGTTGGTCTTTTCCATATCCAGCCCCAACCCCTTGGCCACGGCCAAAGCCTGGGCCGCAAAGGCTTCATTGGATTCGATCACATCCATCTGATCCAGGGTCAGCCCCGCTTTCGCCAGCGCCTTTTTCGACGCCGGAATCGGTCCTTCACCCATAATATGGTTGGGCACACCGGCCACGGCGTAGGAAACCAGACGAGCCACCGGAGACTGACCCGCCGCGCCTGCCTGCTGTGCCGAGGCCAGCACCATGAACGCAGCGCCGTCGTTGATGCCCGAGGCGTTACCGGCGGTCACCGTGCCATCCTTCTTGAAGGCCGGTTTCATCTTGGCAAGAGACTCTGCGGTGGTGCCCGGTTTGACGTGCTCATCGGTATCCACCAGCACCGCACCTTTGCGCGTCTGCAGGGTGACCGGCACGATCTGGGATTTGAACCGTCCCTCTTCGATAGCCAGCGCCGCACGACGATGGGATTCGGCCGCCAGGGCATCCTGTTCTTCACGGCTGATACCCCATTTCTCCGCCAGGTTCTCGGCGGTAATACCCATATGGCCGGCGCCAAAGGGATCGCTCAGGGTAGCCACCATCATGTCGATCATGCTGGTATCGCCCATGCGGGCGCCGCTGCGCATGGCCGGTGACAGATAGCCTGCGCGGGACATCACCTCGACGCCACCGCCGATGCCGTAGTCACAATCTCCCAGCATGATGTTCTGCGCCGTGGAGACGATCGCCTGCAAGCCTGAGCTGCACAGCCGGTTCACCGCCATCGCCACCGAATCCATCGGCAAGCCGGCCTGAATCGAGGCCACACGCGCCACGTAGGCAAAACGCGAATCTGTGGGGATACAGTGCCCCACGGTTACATAGTTGATCAGTTCCGGATCCACGCTGGAGCGCGCCACCGCCTCCTGCATCACCTGGCCCGCCAGCTCCGCGGGTTCGATACCGCTCAAACCGCCGCCGAAGCTACCCACCGCCGAGCGCACCGCGCTCAAAACCACCACGTCTTTAACCATGAGCCCTATCCCCTGTTTAATTTTTATTCAGGTCTTCGAGCATAGCACCCACATACAAAGCAGGGGGATTAGCCCTTAGTTCACAAAGAGCTCAGCAGAGAACGGAGCAGGAGTTCAGCCTCGATCCAGGGCGTCGGTGCGATCCAGCTTCTGATACAGCGATGCGCGGGAGATCCCCAACAGCCGCGCCGCTTCGCTGCGGTTACCGCCGCTTTGCAGCAGCGCTTCGTGAATCGCCTCCTGCTCCGCTATCCGCAGCCGCTGCTTCAGGCTCAGACTGCGGCTTTGCGGCCTTGGCGCGCCAGCCCCGCGCGCAGGCGGTATGGGCGGCGCGCTTACCGCCGGCAGGGTATCGCTGAGCAGCGGCAGCAGTGCCTTTTCGTCGATATAGATCGCGTTCTCATTCAGGATCGAGGTGCGCTCCAGCACGTTGTAGAGTTCGCGCACGTTGCCCGGCCAGGCGTAACCACGCAGCAGTTCTACCGCGCCCTGGGTCAGCGTCTTGGTCATCAACCCCAGGCGCAGGTTACATTCATCGAGAATGCGCTCGCTGAGCGCTTCGATATCCTCCAGCCGCTCGCGCAGTGGCGGCAGGTGAATCGGCATGGCGCTGATGCGGTAGTAAAGGTCGGCGCGAAACTCCCCCGCCTCCACCATCTCCATCAGGTTTCGGCTGGTGGCGGCAACGATCCTCACATCGGTGCGCTGCACCTGGTTGGAACCGACGCGCTCGAATTCACGCTCCTGCAGTACCCGCAGCAGTTTGGACTGCAGCGCCAACGGCATATCGCCGATCTCATCGAGAAACAGAGTGCCATCTTCGGCAATCTCCAGTTTGCCTGGCCTCCCCTCCTTTTTCGCCCCGGTAAAGGCACCGGGCGCGACACCGAAGAACTCAGCCTCAATCAGCGTTTCCGGTATCGCCGCCACGTTTATAGAGACAAACGGCTTGTCGGCGCGCAGCGAAAGTTCATGCAGGGCGTGGGCGAACAGCTCCTTGCCGGTACCGGTTTCGCCGGTGAGCAGCACCGACACATCGAACCGCGCCGTCTGCCGGATCTGCTCTTTCACCTGCCGCATGGCGCTGCTTTGCCCCGCGATCTGCGAGAGCTGATAACGGGCGCTGCGGCCGTCGCCAAAACGGTTGGCGGTGCGCACCTCCCGCTGCAGCAGGTTGTATTTTTCCAGCAGCGGCTTCATGCCGGAGCGACTGTCGGTGGCCACAAAGCCGAAGGCACCTTCGATCTCGCCCGCCTCGTTTTGCAGCGGTATCACGCTGACCAGCACCCACTGGTTGCGGATCGACAGCAGGTCCAGCATCACCGGCTCGCCGGTAGCCAGCACCTGCGGCATATAGCTGCCCGGGATGACATCGGTGATGTGTTTGCCCATGGGCGACTCGGTCAGACCGAGAAACTGGTAATAGTCATCGCTGATCCAGTTGACGATGCCGTGACGGTCCACGGCGATGGTGTCCTGGTAGAAGGTCTCGAAGGAGCGCTGCAGAAAGGATAGGAAGTGTTCACGCACCGCAGCGGATGCAAACTGGGCTGAAGCCATGAGCTGGCACTCTTATTGTATTTATTAAGCCTGTCTAATTTACTAGACAGCTCCTGTTGATAAAAGTAGACAGGGTGTCCAGAAAAATAAACACAACTTTTCGACATTAACCGGCAAAAAATATTTTTTACATTTAAAAACAAATAGTTAAAAAAATTGGCAAACCTCCTGCAGTACTCTGTACAAAATTACGCTATACCTGAAACCAACTGATCACCCACAAAAATAATTACGGGATCAATATGGAACAGCCTCTCTGGACGCCTTCGGATACACGCGTCGCTTCAACCCGCCTCTGGGATTTCATCCAGAGCGTCAATCACGCAGAAACTCTCTCTATCGACAGCTATGAGCGGCTCTGGCAGTGGAGCGTCGATCACAGCGAAAAGTTCTGGAGTCATGTCTGGAGCTACACCGGGATTGTCGCCAGCCATCAGGGCGAACGCGTGCTGGCCGATGGCAACCAGATGCCGGGCGCACGCTGGTTTCCCGAGGCGCGCCTCAACTTTGCCGAAAATCTGCTGCGCTGGCGCGATGATCGCCCCGCTATCGTCTTCTGCGGTGAAGATGGCCGCCGTACCGAGCTGAGCCACGCCGAGCTCTATGCCCGCGTCGCCGCACTGGCCGCCAGCCTGAGACGCCAGGGAGTTCAGCCCGGCGATATCTGCGCAGGCTTTATGCCCAACGTGGCGGAAACCATTATCGCCATGCTCGCCACCACCTCGCTGGGCGGCACCTGGAGCTCCTGTTCACCGGACTTCGGCATCAACGGCGTCGTCGACCGCTTCGGCCAGGTACAGCCGAAAGTGCTGTTCACCACCGATGGCTACATCTACAACGGCAAGCAGCTGGACTCGCTGGAGAAGGTCGCTGGTATCGCCAGAGAGATCGGCTCCATCGAACAGATCATCGTGATCCCGTTTATCTCAGACACACCAGACCTGTCCGCACTGCCCGGTGCAGCCCTGCTCAATGACTATGCCGACAGCAGCGCCAGCGAGATCGAGTTCACCCAGCTGCCGTTCGACCATCCGCTTTATGTGATGTATTCCTCCGGCACCACCGGTGTGCCCAAGTGCATTGTTCACAGCGCTGGCGGCACGCTGATCCAGCACCTGAAAGAGCTGGTGCTGCACACCGATATCGACCGCGACGACCGCTTCTTCTACTACACCACCTGCGGCTGGATGATGTGGAACTGGATGGTCTCCGGCCTCGCCACCGGCTGCACCCTGGTGCTGTTCGACGGCTCCCCCTTTGCGCCGAAGCCCGCCGTGCTCTGGGATATGGCGGAGCAGGAACAGATCAGCGTCTTCGGCACCAGCGCGAAATACCTGGCCGCCCTGGAAAAGGCCGGGGTCAAACCGAGCAAAAGCCATGAGCTGGGCGCGCTGAAGGCGATCCTCTCCACCGGCTCGCCGCTCTCCCATGAGAGCTTTGAATACGTCTACCGCGATATCAAAACCGATCTGCAGCTGTCATCCATCTCCGGCGGCACTGATATCGTCTCCTGCTTCGCCCTGGGCTGCCCGATTCTGCCGGTCTGGGCCGGCGAGCTGCAGTGCCGCGGGCTTGGCATGGCGGTGGACATTTTCGATGACGAGGGCCGCCCCCTGCGTGAGGAGAAGGGCGAGCTGGTCTGCACTAAACCCTTCCCCAGCATGCCGATCAGGTTCTGGAACGATGCGGACGGCCAGCGCTTTCACGATGCCTACTTCGCGCAATTCGACAACATCTGGGCCCACGGCGATTACGGCGAGATCACTGCCCATGGCGGCGTGATCATTCACGGCCGTTCGGATGCGGTGCTCAACCCCGGTGGCGTGCGCATCGGCACCGCCGAGATCTACCGCCAGGTGGAAAAAGTGGAAGAGGTGCTGGAAAGCCTCTGCATCGGTCAGCCCTGGCAGGACGATGTACGCGTGGTGCTGTTCGTGCGCCTGCGCGAGGGCGTCAACCTGGATGACGAGCTGACAAAGCTCATTAAAACCACCATCCGCGCCAACACCACGCCGCGCCATGTACCGGCGGTGATCATCCAGGTGACCGATATTCCGCGCACCATCAGCGGCAAGATCGTCGAGCTGGCCGTGCGCCAGGTGGTGATGGGCCAGACCGTCAAGAACAAGGACGCCCTGGCCAACCCGGAAGCGCTGGAACTTTATAAAGACCTGCCCGAGCTGCAGGCCTGACAACGATAACAATAAGAGGTGTTAACAATGAGTGTGCGCAAACTGGCACTGATCACCGGCTCCACCAGCGGTATCGGACTGGCGATTGCCGAGGTGTTCGCCCTGCACGGTATCGAAGTGATCCTGCACGGGCTGGAGCCGGTGGACCAGGGCGAAGCGATCGCAGAGCGTTTCGATAACGAATTCGGCCACCGCCCGCACTACTTTCAGTGCGATATCAGCGAGCCGCTGGCGATCGAGCGGCTGATGGAACAGGTCAGCGTCGAGGTGGGTAAACCCACGGTGATCGTCAACAACGCCGGTATCCAGTTCACTGCACCGGTGCAGGAGTTCCCGCCGCATAAATGGGACCAGATCATCGCCATCAACCTCAGCGCCGCCTTCCACATCACCCGCCTGGCGCTGCCCGGCATGCTGGAACAGGGCTGGGGTCGCATCATCAACATCTCCTCGGTTCACGGTCTGGTGGCCTCACCGAACAAAGCCGCTTACTGCGCCGCTAAACACGGCCTGGTGGGGTTCACCCGCGTCACCGCCATGGAAACCGCCGACAAGGGCATCACCGCCAACTGCATCTGCCCCGGCTGGGCCGATACCCCGCTGCTGGTGGATCAGCTCAACAACTTTGCCAAAGAGAACAACACCAGCTTTGAAGAGGCCAAGCGCGGTCTGATCAACGCCAAGGCGCCCTACCCCGAGTTTGTGGCGCCCAGCGAGATCGGTGAGCTGGCCCTGTTCCTCTGTTCGGATGCCGCACGGGCGATCACCGGCACCGCCATGCCGATCGACGGTGGCTGGACCGCGCATTGATGCGAGGCAACAGGATTTGAAAAAGGCCGGCGGGAACGCGGGTCAATCAACCGCAGTAACGTTCAATCAACTGAAAACCACGCGATAACAATAAAAGGGTTAAAACAGATGAAAAAGACACTACAGGCAAGCGTACTGGGACTTTCAATCGCCGCTTCCGGCGCCGCCATGGCTGAGTTCGACAAGATCCGCTGGCAGGTGCCGATGGGCTTCCCCTCCACCCTGATCGCCCTTGGCGACACCATGCCGGCGGTCTCCGAGATGCTCAAGGAGATGTCGGACGGCCGTGTCACCCTGCAGACCTTCGAACCGGGCAAGCTGATTCCGGCCCTCGGCGTATTTGAGAACGTCAGTAACGGCAATATTCCGGCCGGTTACTCCTGGATGGGTTACGAGTGGGGTCAGGTTCCGGCTGCAGCCCTGTTCGGCGCTACGCCTTTCGGCCTGGAGTCTCAGGAGTTTCTCGCCTGGATGTATCACGAGGGCGGTGACGAACTGCTGAAAGAGGTGTTCCAGCCCTATAACGTCTACCCGATTCTGTGCGGCACCATCTCACCGGAAGCCGCCGGCTGGTTCCGCGAAGAGATGGACAGCCTGGATAAGTTCAAGGGCCTGAAATTCCGCGCCGCCGGCGTTGGCGGTGAGATCATGTCCGAGTTCGGCATGTCGGTCACCCTGCTGCCGGGCGGTGAGCTCTACCAGGCGCTGGAAACCGGCGTGCTTGATGCCACCGAGTTCTCCCTGCCGGTGGTGGACGAACAGCTTGGTTTCTACCAGGTGGCCAAGCACTACTACCTGCCGGGCTGGCACCAGCCCTCCACCAACCAGTATCTCTACATCAACCTGGATCAGTGGAACGGCCTCAACAAGCAGACCCAGGCGCTGATCGAGAACACCTGCAAGGCGGGCAACACCATGGCTCTGGCCAAGGCGGAAGCGCTGCAGGGCGCGGTACTGAAGAAATTTGAGGACCAGGGCGTAGAGCTGCACCAGTACAGCCCGGAGATTCTCAACGCCTTCAAGGAAGCCACCGATCGTGTCATGGCGCGCCGTTCCGAGTCTGACGAGATGTTCGGCAAGGTGTACTCCTCCATGAAAGCGTTCCAGAAGGAACATGGCGTCTGGAAGAAATACGGCTACCTGCCGCGTGACTTCGGCATGGAAGAGTAAATAAAACCCACCGGATTAACGGATATTCGCTATGGCTGAATATGACGTGGATCTGGATCGCATCGAGGAGAGCGTCCCCCATGGGGTGGCGCTCTCTTATCCCCGCACTGCGATCTCCGATCTGTTGGAAGGAATTGTCGGCTTCTTTGGCCGTTACACCGCGGGCATCTGGGTAATCCTGATGCTGCTGATCGTCGGCAACGTGATCATGCGCTACATCCTGGGCACCAACTTTGTCGCCCTGGAAGAGCTGCAGTGGCACCTGTTCGCCATCGGCTTCATGGTAGCGCTCTCCTACTGTTTTACCCAAGACGATCACGTCCGCGTGGATGTGGCCGCCGAGCTGCTCGGCCCGCGCAAGCGCGCCGTTATCGAACTGTTCGGCATTGCCGTTTTCTTCATCCCGTTCTGCGCCTTCATCCTCTATTACGCCTGGCCGTTCGTTGCACGCGCCTGGCAGATCGGGGAGGTCTCGGCCGCACCGGGCGGACTGCCGATGCGCTGGCTGATCAAGTCGGTGATCCTGTTCGCCTTCTCGCTGATGATTCTGGCCGCTGTGGGTCGCTTCTTCAGAGTCCTGTCTTTCCTCTGCGGCTGGCCCAAGCCCCGCGGCGATAACAATAAATAACCGGCTGCCACGAGGAGAACTGAGTGTTTGCTACCAATGAACTGATCGTGATCGGCATGCTGGTCACGTTCATCCTGTTGATTTTCAGCGGTTACCCCGTGGCCTGGATTCTGGCTGGCGTATCCGTGGTGTTCAGCGTCGGCTCGATCATCGCCTACGAATACTTCGACGTGGATACCTACTTTCTCACCGACTGGCGCATCTTCGGCGTCATGGTACAGCGTGTTTACGCGCAGATGTCGAACTGGGTGCTGGTGGCCTTGCCCATGTTCATATTCATGGGGCTGATGCTGGACCGCTCCGGCGTGGCGGAAAAGCTGATGCGCAACTTCGTCAACCTGTTTGGTCGCTTCCGCGGCGGGCTTGGCGTTGCCGTGGTGCTGATCGGCATTCTGCTGGCTGCATCCACCGGTATCGTGGGTGCCTCGGTGGTGCTGCTGGCGATGCTGTCGCTGCCGGTGATGCTGCAGCAGAAATACTCCAAGGCGTTCGCCTGCGGCATCGTCGCCTCATCCGGCACCCTGGGGATACTGATTCCGCCCAGCATCATGCTGATCATCATGGCGGACCAGCTGTCCCTGGCCGTCGGTGACCTGTTCATGGGCGCGCTGATCCCCGGCGTGATGCTCGGCGTGATGTACATGGTCTATGTGGTGGTGATCTCCTTCCTGATGCCATCGATCACCAGCGCCAACGAGGATCTGCCGCCGGTCAACGCGAAGATGATCATCGACACCCTGAAGGCGGTGGTCCCCTCCCTGGGCCTGATCCTCGCGGTGCTCGGCTCGATCTTCTTCGGCATCGCCACACCCACGGAAGCCGCCGGTGTCGGCGCCCTGGGCGCTACGCTGCTGGCGTGGATGAACGGCAACCTGAGCATGGCGGTGCTCAAGGATGTGAGCATCAAAACCAGCCTCACCACGGCGTTCGTGTTCGGCATCTTCCTTGGCGCCACCGCCTTCGCCGTGGTGATGCGCTCACTGGGCGGCGATGAGTTTATCGCCAGCCTGCTGAACTCGATTCCGCTGTCACCGGGCGGTATTGTCGCCGTTATCCTGCTGATCGCCTTTATCGCCGGCTTCTTCCTCGACTGGCTGGAGATCAGCCTGATCCTGCTGCCTCTGGTCGGCCCGGTAGTCGCAGGGCTCGGCTTCGATCTGACCTGGTTCGTGGTGCTCTTTGCCCTGGCGCTGCAGACCTCGTTCCTGACACCACCGGTAGGCTTCTCGCTGTTCTACCTCAAGGGTGTCGCCCCGCCGGAGATCACCACCATGGATATCTACAAGGGCGTGATCCCGTTCATCCTGATCCAGCTCACCGCGGTATTGATGGTGTTCTGGTGGGAGGATCTGGTGCTCTGGCTGCCAGAGGTTCGGTATGGGGCGGGCTAAGCAGCCCGCATACTAGATGCACAGATGCAGCGACCTGGCATCTGCGTACTTTTGGAATGCAGGTTTCGCCTGCTGGCGAGCCAAGGGACTTGTGCGGACAAGTCCCTTCGCAATCCCAAACCGCCCCTAAGGCTTGGTCGGCTGCGCCGACTTCCCTGTGCTTCTCGTCTGAAAGAGCGGGAAGGGAAACTCGCAGCATTGCTGCTCAAACAGCCCTTCCCTTTTTCTCTTTCAGCCTGTGATGCTCGGCTGCGCCAAAGGGGACAAATCGGTGCCCCCACATACCTTATCGACAATCCAACTACTTGCCGCCACCCACTCCGAACAGGCAGGGAAAGAGCAACACGGAATACGATTCGTTGCGCCCTTCCTCAATTTGGCCACACTCTAAAGAACGGGCATGATAGAACAAGCCCATCAGCAGAGGATGATCAGCCAGTATGAAACAGGGATCGGCAGCCACCTGGACCGGCATTTCGGCCACCCGTTACTATATCGCCCGACTCAGGGAGGCGCTCTGGTTCCGGCCATTGATCAGCTGCCTGCTGTCCATAGCCGCAGCCTTTATCGCCAATCTGGCGGAGCAGATTGAGTTCATCCACTCGCTGCCCGATGTCAGCGCCGAATCGATTGAAAAATTGCTGACCACCATCGCCAGCAGCATGCTCGCCATTTCCGTGTTTGCGGTGGGCTCCATGATCTCTGCCTATGCCTCGGCCAGTAACGGCGCCACGCCGCGCTCTTTTGCGCTGGTGGTGAGCGATGACGTATCACAGAACGCCCTCTCCACCTTTATCGGTGCGTTTATCTTCAGCATCGTGGCTTTGGTGGCGCTGCTGAACGACTTTTATACCCAGAGCGGGCGCTTCGTTCTGTTTCTGCTGACGCTGTTTGTGTTTGGCCTGGTGATTCTTGGTTTCGTGCGCTGGGTCGACCGGATCGCTCGTCTCGGCAGGCTCGGCAACACCGTGGAGAAAGTGGAAAACGCCACCGAAACCGCCATGAAACGGCATATCTATTTCTGCCGCAAAAGCATCACTCGCCCAGAGGACAAAGGCGAAGCGGTCTACTCCAACCGCGTGGGTTACGTGCAGCATATCGACTTCACCAAACTCCAGTGCCTGGCGGAAGAGCTGGATCTACGAATCAGTATCGATATGTTGCCGGGCTCATTGAGCACGCCGGACAGACCGCTAGTATTCATCTCCGGTCATTGCGACGAGAACCGGGACACACTGCAGAAACGGGTGGACTCCGCCTTTGTTATCAACCGCCAGCGCACCTTTGAATCGGACCCGCGTTTTGGCCTGATCGTGCTGTCGCAGATCGCCAGCCGCGCCCTGTCGCCGGCGGTGAATGACGAGGGCACCGCCATCGATATCCTCTCGGTGTTTCTGCGACTGTTTGCCCACTATCAACGGACAAAAGATGAAGACGGTAGCCCCAAGGTAGAATACGACCGCCTGTCGATCCCCGGCCTCTCCATCGATGAGATGTTCGACGATGCTTTCAACTCCCTGGCCCGTGACGGCGCCTACTCCGTCACGGTCGCCATGCGTCACCAGAAAGCGCTCTACTCCCTCGCCTCCCTGGGCGATCAGGCCATGAGCGATGCCGCGAAACGCCACGCAACGCTGGCGCTTGAGCACGCCCGCAAGCAGCTAAAGCTGGAGTCAGAGATCGGCACACTGGAAGCACTCTATGCCGAGAACTTTCCCACAGCAGAGGCTACTGCCCGCTAGTTGAAACACCAGTTCCATTCAGATGACCCGGCGGCGGATGTTGATCAGCGGCCGGGCGACCTCCAGGCTCCGAAAAAAAGCCTGACTTTCGCGTCATTTTTTTAAAGATGTGTCTCATCTGTTACCTAAACACCCTTAGCCTGCCCTGATGCTGCGCGGTCTCTTCGGCCGCCTTGTTTAGACGATTCGCGCCTGATCCGCGTCAAGGGAGCTGATGATGTACAACCATGCCCAACTCAACCGTGTGTTCCGCCTGGTCTGGAACGCCACCCTCAACGCCTGGTGCGTGGCACCGGAAACCGCCCGCGGCAAGGGCAAGGCCGGCAGCGTGCGCCGCCTGCTGCCGCTGACCCTGCTGCTTGGCGCCTCCAGCGCCTGGGCTGAGCTGCCCCAGGGCGGGCAGATCTCCGCCGGCGATGGCAGCCTGAGTTACCAGGGCGATCAGCTCAACGTGCAGCAGAACTCCGACCGCCTGGC
>NZ_FNVQ01000007.1 GCF_900108065.1 Marinobacterium lutimaris
AACCTGCCGATCTTCGCAGAACCGGCGCAGCGCTACTGCCCGGCCGGGGTTTACGAGATCGTCGAAGAGGCATCAGGCCCGCGCTTCCAGATCAATGCGCAGAACTGCGTGCACTGCAAAACCTGCGATATCAAGGATCCTGCCCAGAACATCACCTGGGTGGTACCCGAGGGTAGTGGTGGGCCGAACTATCCCAATATGTGATCAGGATGAATAACCAACGAGGTATATTCGATTACACTGACTTTTCTGCGCTTTTGCTGGGTAATCTTTAACAAGAGGCAGATCGAGCTTTTATGGATTCAAGATACTAACTATCGCTGGAAGTAGTGCTTCTATCTCAACCTGTGTTTTTTGCCACAGAGCAACAGGTGCGCCGCTTCGAGACCCAAGTGTCGCTGAGCCTTGATTACTCAAGCCGACGGCTCAGCAGTATCCCCCGATCAACTGCGTTGATGTCAGTTCTGCCGCAGAATGCCATGGAAAGATCGAGTTCGTTTCGGATGATTTCCAGAGCTTGGGTAACACCTTTTTCACCCATCGCGCCGAGCCCGTAAAGCATTGCGCGGCCGATATAGGTACCTTGAGCACCCAGTGCGGTGGCTTTGAGTACGTCCTGGCCGGAGCGGATACCGCCATCAAGGTGTACCTCTACATCGTTTCCGACAGCAGCGACAATGGCCGGCAGGGCCGAGATCGAGGAGGGCGCGCCGTCAAGTTGGCGACCGCCATGGTTAGAAACAACAATTGCGTCAGCGCCTGCTTGGACCGCGAGACGAGCGTCTTCCGCATCCATTATCCCCTTGACGATCAATTTGCCGCCCCAGCGCTGTTTGATCCATTCCACGTCTGACCAGGACAGGGTGGGGTCAAACTGCTCTTCGGTCCACTCAACCAAAGAGGCGATGTTATCCACACCTTTGGCGTGACCGAGAATATTGCCAAATTGACGATGCTTGGTACCCAGCATCTTCAGGCACCAGTGCGGCTTGGAGGCGATATTGAGGATGTTTGTCAGAGTCGGCTTGGGCGGCACGGAAAGACCGTTCTTCTTATCCTTGTGCCGTTGGCCGAACACCTGCAGATCCATGGTGACCACCAGAGCAGAACATTGAGCCTGACGGGCACGCTCGATCAGATCCG
Organism: Marinobacterium lutimaris; assembly: GCF_900108065.1. Lineage (GTDB taxonomy): Bacteria > Pseudomonadota > Gammaproteobacteria > Pseudomonadales > Balneatricaceae > Marinobacterium_D > Marinobacterium_D lutimaris. Next base: position 1,144 of record NZ_FNVQ01000007.1, read on the forward strand.
CGGTAAAACCTCTGTCTCTGGTGACATAAACCTGAAACCAGAAGGGGTGGTATCCGGTGGCTGAGGCCACCGCCTCAATAGAGCAGATGCTCATGGTGGAGAGGGTGAAAGGGATACCGAACGCTTTTGCGGCTCGTGCCGCCAGTATTTCTCCATCGGCATGCTGCATACCGGTCAGCCCCGTGGGCGCTATCGCCACGGGCATGGCCACTGGCTGGCCCAGCATGGTTGTGGCGGTGCTGCGGTGAGTGATATCGCAGGCGACGCGTTGACGGAATTTGATCTGCTGAAAATCAGCTTCATTGGCTCTGTAGGTGGATTCTGTCCAGGAGCCGCCATCGACGTAATCGTAGAAAATGCGAGGTACACGTTTGCGTGCCAGGCGGTGCAGGTCTTCAATGCAGGTGATTTCGGACATAGATCAGCGACGCTCCAGACGGTAAAGGATAGAAAAATAAAAGCTGCTGAATCCGGTGGACGCAGCAGCTCAGGTGGTTAGCTATCAGTGGGAAAAAGTCTCAAGGCTTTTCGTAGTTCATGTAGCCGTTCTGAAGCACGATATGGTCGGCGATATATTTGGCATCGTGCCAGACACCGTAAATGAACGACGAAGCGCGGTTAACCAGGTTCGGAAGACCCAGGAAGTAGATACCGCCCTCTGCACTGATACCGCGCTTATGGAACGGCAGGCCATTCTCGTCAAAAGCGTTGTTGACCTGCAGCCAGCTGAAATCAAATTCAAAACCGGTGGCCCAGAGTACCGTCGTGATGCCGGCTGCCTTCATATCCAGGCTAAGAATCGGTTCCTTGATACATTCAGGGTCGTCCAACAGCTCCCAGGCCTCTGGCTCTTGCGGGAAAGGCAGGCCGTTCTGTTCGATGTAAGCATCGGCGTCACGCAGGACATCAAAATAGGCCTGATCCCCTGCGGCGATGTTTTTGGTCAGCCCCTCTTGAAACTCAAGGATGCCGTCTTTGTAGGCCTGAGTGATCCCCACCAGGTTGATACCCATTTGTGCAAGACGGCGGAAGTCCACGGTGCGCCCGCCTTCGTAACCGCTGACGGCAAAGGCGACGTGCTGCTTTTTAGGCTTGATGCGGACCTCATCCCAAAGGCCCAGCGCACCCAGCCACCAGACGTAGTCGCGGCCACGGTAAGAGCGGGGCGGGCGGTAGTGTTCACCCACCGACAGGTAGACTTTTCTGCCGGCCTGACGCAGCTCTTCGGCGATCTGGGTACCGGACGCGCCTGCGCCGACGACCAGTACAGCGCCTTGCGGAAGTTGTTCCGGGTTCTTGTAGGTCGACGAGTGGAGCTGATGGATCCCGCTCTCTTCAGGAACGATGTTCGGATAGCAGGGGCGCTGGAAAGGGCCGGTGGCAGCCACCACGTTATCGGCTTCGATCACACCCTCGGACGTGGTCACGGTAAAGCCGGGACGCCCTTCGTTGCGCACAACCTGGGTAACGTTTACGCCGGTGCGGATCGGCGCCTTGAGCATGGTAGCGTACTCTTCGAAGTAGTCTGCGACACGCTCCTTCGGCGGAAAAGCTTCCGGATCCACACCTTCAAATTTCAAACCAGGAAAACGATCGTGCCAGGCCGGACCATTGGCTACCAGAGAGTCCCAGCGCTCTGAACGCCAGCGCTCTGCAATCCGGTTCCGCTCCAGGACGATATGAGGGACGTCCATCTCGGTGAGGTGCTCGCTCATCGCGATGCCTGCCTGACCTGCACCAATAACTAAGGTGTTAATTTTTTCCGCTGACATTTGAAGTTCCTAAAAGTGGTAGGCCCTGATTAATTACGCCGACGTTTTACCGATCGACAGCCTGTCGACGACGCTCAGGAACCCTGACTGGATCTCGCATCGACCTTAAAAGTCTGAGCAAACCCTGAGCGGTTGAACATCACGCTTTTCGAAGCCAGAGCTTAGGAAAAAACAAACCGTCACTTTCGCGTCCTGTTTGGACAGAAAGCCACTTTTCCTTCCTGTGTCAGGCTTCGGTGTGTATTGCGTAAATCTCGTATCTATTTGTTAAGTAAAAAATATTTAAGCCGTTCGCTGGTTGAGCGACGCACAGGCACTAGGTATAGCCAAATAGACGCTTGGCTATCGGTAACGCTGGCTGGTTGGGTTAATGTGAACTCAGTGTCTGTATTAGCCGAGCAAGCATGGCGTCACAGGCATCCAGTTGTTCAACGCTGACGAACTCGTCGGGTTTATGGCCCTGATCCATGCTGCCTGGTCCGCAGATCACTGTAGGAATGCCGATCGCGTCGAACAGGCCACCCTCGGTACCGAAGGCGACGGTGGAGAACTCCTCTGATCCGCAGATTTTTGCTACCAGCCTCGCAGCCTCGCTGTTGGCATCGGTGACCAGTCCGGGATAGGCCGAAAGTTCCGCAAAGCTGATGCTGCTTTCCGCATCGACGGTGTGCATCTTCGGCAGCACCTGCAGCTCGGCATATTGCTCCAGCTGCTTGGCAACCTGCCAGGGATCCTGGGCGGGGAGGGCGCGAATTTCGAAGTCGAAGCGGCAGTCCGCAGGCACGATATTCAGTGCCTTGCCACCGTTGATAACCCCGGTCTGAACCGTTGTGAACGGCGGGTCGAAACGGGCATCGCACAGTTCAGGGGCGCGCAGCTCCATGCCCAGGCGGCCAAGCTCTCCGATCAGCTCAGCGGCGTGCTCGATCGCGTTAACCCCTTGAGGGGCATAGGCGGAGTGGCAGGCGGCGCCGTGTACATCGCAGCGCATGGCCAGTTTGCCCTTGTGACCCAGTACCGGTTTGAGCTCGGTGGGTTCGCCGATAATGCAGACCAGTGGCTTATGGGGACGCTTTTCAAGTTCGGACAGCATGGAACGTACGCCCAGACAGCCCACTTCTTCATCATAGGAGAGGGCGATATGCACAGGCTTGTTCAGCGGTGCCTTGAGCAGGGCGGGAACGGCGGCGAGCACACAGGCGATGTAAGCCTTCATGTCGGCGGTGCCGCGACCATAGAGCCGCCCCTCTTTTTCACTCAACGAGAAGGGGGCAACGGTCCAGTTCTGGCCATCCACTGGAACCACATCGGTATGTCCGGAGAGCACGATACCGGGTCGGTCATCCGGGCCTATCGTGGCGAGCAGATTGGCCTTGCTGCGCTCATCGTTGAAGATTAACTGGCACGACACATCGAGCTTGGCCAGGTAGTCGCAGACGAACTCAATCAGCTGCAGATTCGATTCGCGGCTGGTGGTGTCGAACGCGATCAGGGCCGAGAGGAGTTCTTTGCTGTTCATCGATTTGTCCCTCTACTCATCACCCGGAACGCCATAGCTTGGCGCTGAGGTGGGATCCAGTGCCCGGGTGATGTAGTCCTGCATCTGCGGCTTATAGTCTTCCCAGAGTTTGGCCAGCACTGCGATTGGATCTTCATCTGCCCAGTCAACGCGCAGATCGACTACTTGCCAGCTCACGCTGTCCACAATCTTCAGCGCAGCGGAGTGAACCGGGCCTGCCTCACCGCCAGCCGCCACCGCCGCCTGCATGGCGGCGATCAGGCGATCGCCTAGAGATCCTTTCGTGTTTTCAAAGGTGTCGACCAGCGTAGCGATAACTGCCTGATCGGCGAGCATATTGCCGGCGCCGACACACTGGATTCCTGTCACGGCGTTGTGGCATCCGAGGGTTTCGCTGCCGCTGAAGTGGGCCGCATTCCCCTGATTGTCGAGTGCGGTTACCTGGCGGTAGGCGCTGAAGCTATCGTTGCCAAGTGCCTTTTCAAGCGCCGCTTCCACCTCCAGGCCCCGCTCCATAGCGTTGAGTGTCTCCTGACCTAGAGCAGGCAGGGTGATGTTCTGCGTTGATACGGCACCGACACCAGCCCGCAGCCAGGGGCAGCGTGCGCCCACGGCGATACTGGATGAGCTGATGGCGATACCGATCTGTCCTGTTTCGGCGCAGCGGCCGACGATAGAAAATGTCATGACCTGTTTCCTTTGCGGCGCTGCCTGGCTCGTATTAACCAATTCAGGCAGCACCTGCTGTTACATAAATTGCTGCTTTGAGCCGCTGTTAACGGGAGGCGTCTACGTTCAGTACCCGTCCCAGTCCGAGGAACTTGTTTGCGAGGATCAGCAGCGTTGCGGTTACCGCGATATAGATCACCGACAGGGCGGCCAGGGTGGGGTCGGCAAACTCACGCACGTAGTTGTACATCGCGACGGGCAGTGTCTGAGTGTTCTGTGTGGTGACAAACAGTGACGCGGTGAACTCGTTGAACGACAGAATGGCCGCAAACAACCAGCCGCCAAACAGACCCGGGATCATCAACGGCACGGTAATGGTCCAGACCACTCGCAGCGGCGAGGCGCCAAGGCTTGCGGCTGCCTGTTCGATACGTTGTTCCAGGTTCTGCAGCGATACATAGAGGCTGCGCAGAACAAAGGGTAGCACCAGGACGATGTGACAGAAGATCACCAGCGGATAGCCACGGCCAATATTGAGCTGGGCGACCAGCATCAAAAGGCCCAGACCGATGGTGAAGTGGGGAATAAACAGTGGCGACAGCAGAATGCCCTCGAGCAGCTGCTTGAAGCGGAATTCGTAGCGGTTGATGGCGATGGCCAGGGTGGTGCCGATAACGACGGCGAGGGTTGAGGCCCAGGCTGTAACGATCAGGCCCGCGTAGAAGCCATCCTTGAAGTCGTCATAGGTCACTGCGCGCTCAAACCAGCGCAGCGACCAGCCCTTCGGCGGAAAGAAAAGTACCGAGGTGCTGCTGAACGACGAGATGATCACCACGATAGTGGGTAGCAGCACAAACAGCAGAATCAGTGCGACCAGCGTGCGGCCAGCATAGCCAAGCCATTTATCACGGGTATTGGTCATATCAATGGGCTCCTACTCTTTGCAGGGGTTGAGTCATCCGTTTGAACGCGGATAGCAGCAGGAACGTCAGGATCAGGCCGGCGATACTCAGTGCCGCAGCGAACGGGAAATTCATTGACGAGAACCCGAGCTGATACACCATCGTGGCGATGGTGCTGACCTTGCCTCCGCCGATCAGCTGCGGTGTCGCAAAAGCACTGAACGTCCAGGCGAAAGCCGTGGTGACACTGGCGATGATGCCAGGGATGGACAGTGGCAGTGTTACGGTAAGAAATGAGCGGATAGGTCCGGCGCCAAGACTGGTCGCGGCACGGGCGTAAGCCGGGTCAATATGGGAAAGGCCGGTGGCGAGCATCAGCACCATGATCGGCATGGTGACGTGGACGAGTGCCAGCACTACGCCGGTCTCGGTGAACATCAGTTGCACTGGTTGATCGATCAATCCGATACCGATCAGGGCACTGTTCAGAAAGCCGCTGTTACCGAGCACGATAATCCAGGAATAGGTGCGTACCACCTCGCCGAGAAACAGCGGCGTGATGGCGATGATCAGAATGGTGGATTTCAACCAGCCGCTGCGGGTTTTCACCAGCGCATAGGCGAGCGGATAGCTCATCAACAGGCCGAATAGAGCGGTCTTGAAACTCAGAGAAACCGTGTTGAGGAAGGCGTTGAAATAGACGCTTTTGAACAGATCCTCAAAGTTACTGAGCGTGAAGCCACCGACGTCCAGGGATCCGGGGATGTAGGCGCGCACGCTGTACTGCAGCACTGTCAGCATCGCGATCGTCAGGCCCAGTGCGGTCAGCGCTGAAGGCAGCACAAACCACGGGACAAAGGCGGGTTTTCGAGTCATAGGGGCTTCCGTTAAAAAGGCCGTTTAAGCAGGCCACTGGAAAATCGTGTCTTTGAAAGCGGTGCGAGGCGTTGCCTCGCACCCAACTGGCACTTAGTTCGCCATGATGTTTTCAGAGAACCACTTACGCCATTCGGAGGTTTTTTCTGCGCGCAGTTTCGGATCGGTGTCCAGGGTGGCATCCCACTGCTCAGCTGTTGTCAGCATGCCTGGCAGTTTGGCGATTTCCGGGTCAACCGTTGCGTTAGTGACAACCGGGCTACCACGGTTGATCTCGGCGATTTTCGCCTGGACTTCCGGAGACAGGGCGATGTCCATGAATTTGTAGGCAAGGTCAGCATGCTCGGTACCCTTATTGATACCCATCGCATCGATACCCAGAACCGCACCTTCTTTCGGCATCGCCAGCTTGATGTCTACGCCTTCCTCCATCATGTGGTAGGCGTTCATGGACAGCAGAACCTGAACGGGAGTCTCACCGGTGGCGATCAGCTGCTGGCTGTTGGCATCGTTGGTGTAGAACGCCTTGATGTTCGGAATCAGTGACTTGAGCTTGTCCTGCCCCGCTTCCCAGTGTTCGGCGTCAGAGCCTGCCAGTTTGGCGGAAACGGCGATGATGTGGCTCGGATCCCAGTCCGGCAGAGCCAGGGAGCCTTTCATCTCAGGCTTCCAGAGATCTTCCCAGCTTTCGAAGGTTTCACCTTCAGGTACCAGCTCCGGGCGGTAGCCGATGGTGTAGACGTAACCCCAGACGCCGATATGGTTCGGGCTGAGTTGTGCCTGGTGCACCAGGTTGCTGGCGTTCGGGATCTTACTCATATCCAGATCTTCGAACAGTCCATCATTGGTGTACAACCAGCCTACGTGGGAAGTGGTGAAGGTCAGGTCAGTTTCCGCTGTACCGGCCAGCTTGGCCTTATTCAGGCGATCGATGGTGCCGCCGGTAACGTACTCGACTTCTACGCCGGTCTGCTTGGTGAACTCCTGGCCGATCGCTTTATCGATCAGGTCCTTGAAGCTGCCGCCCCAGGTGCTGACGATCAGTTTGTCTGCCGCGCTGGCATTCGCTGCGGAAAGCAGGCTGGCACTTAACAGTGTCAAAGCAAGGGTGTTACGTAGCATATTGGTACTCCTACTGAGTGGTACAGCGGTTAGGTTATTTGGATGTTGCAATCTGTTTTTGTGCAAACAGTCGATGACCTTTCCAAGGAGCTCCCGCGGTATAAAGGCGAGACTCTTTGCTACCACGACTGCCCTGTTACGGGGCAAAGATCGTTGTGGCTTGATGTGGATCAATAATGGAATGGTGAGCCGCGTGGGGTAAAACAGGCTTTACCGTGCTACTGCGTCAGGATTTCTGATCCAAGCCCGTACTGCTGATCTGCCGGGTTTCTGGTACTCATTAATAACTGCATGCGCAAAGCAACAATGGAAACTCCTTTGCTTGGTGCGTTCTTTGCTTGCTGAGATGCGACAGCTGCTTGCTGATTTACGTCTTTTGCCCGGTTTGTTTCTGGAGTGCTTTATGCTCAGCCGTATTACCCAACGCCAATTAGAATATTTTGTCGCCTCTGGAGAGGCTGGAAGTATCCTCGGGGCTTCTGAACGTATTCATGTCTCGTCCCCCTCCATTTCCGCAGCCATCACCCATATTGAACAGGAGCTCGGTGTACAGCTGTTCATACGTCACCACGCCCAGGGGATAACGCTGACGGCGATCGGCCAGCAGGTGTTGAAAGAAGCCAAAATTATTCTCGACCAGGTCAATAACCTGTACACCATCGCTTCGGAATCGTTGAATACCGTGCGTGGCCCTTTGCGTGTGGGCTGTCTCAATTCGCTGGCGCCGATGCTGACGCCTGAGCTGGTGTATGGCTTTGGCCGGGCGTTTCCGGGGGTGCGGATCACCCAGACTGAAGGGGATCACGAAGAGCTGCTGTCAAAGCTGCGCAGCGCCGATATCGATATCGCCCTCACGTACGATCTGGTGAGCAGTGACGATATGGACTTTCAGCCGCTGGCGCAGCTGCCACCGCATGTGATGGTGGGTGAACACCATCCGCTGGCGACCATGAAGGCGGTGACGATGAATGACCTGGAAACCTATCCGATGGTGCTGCTGGATATGCCCTGGAGCCGGGAGTACTTTCTCGGGCTTTTCATGCAGGCGGGGGTGACGCCCAATATCGCCATGCAGTCCGGCAATCTGGATGTTGTGCGCTCGATGGTGGCTAACGGCGCCGGGTACAGCATCGCCAATGTGCGTCCCAAGGCCAATCTTTCCCAGGATGGCAAGCGCTTGATACGTGTACGTCTGGCGGGAGAGCACCGGGCGATGCGTATCGGTTATATCACGGCAAAAAACACCCATCTGTCTCGTGTCGTCAGTGCGTTTGCCGAGCGTTGCCGCATGTTTGTCTCTGACCAGTACATTCCGGGAATGACGGCGCCGAGCTTTTTCGACCCGCATACCGTGCGCAGCATCAAGGGCGTGGCTTAATAGCCGCGCCCCGGATCAACCTGATGCAATATGCTTTCACCCTGTTCCAGGCGCCGAATGTTATCCGCAATCTGCTGTGCAGCACTGGCGGGGATCGCCACTGAGGCCAGGTGAGGCGTGATCAGCACATTCTCCATCGCCCAGAGCGGATCTTCTGGCGGCAGGGGTTCACGGTCAAACACATCCAGTGTGGCAGCGCCAATTCGCCCTGAGGCCAGTGCCGCGGTCAGCGCCTGCTGATCGACGATTGCACCGCGGGAGACATTAATGAAACAGCTCCCCTCAGGCAGCAGCGCCAGGCGTTCGGCGTTTAAAAGTCCTTGGGTTTGTGGTGTCAGCGGCAGCATCACCACGAGGATATCGCTGCTGGCGATAAACCCATCGAGATTATCCATCCCGTTAACGCAGGTTAGGTTTTCCAGCTGCTTGGGCGAGCGTGACCAGCCGCGTACATCAAAGCCCTGACGCGCCAGTTCATTGGCGGCATAAGCGCCGAGTTCGCCAAGTCCCAGGACACCGACGCGGGTACTTGAGGGGAGGCGGGGATGCAGATAGTGCCAGCGGTGCTCTCGCTGCGCCTTTTCAAAGGCGGGAATATCGCGTGCATAGCGCAGTACGGCAAAGAGCACGTAGCTGGCCATCATTCGGCCCATGTCGGGGTCGGAGATGCGGGTGATCGGCACCGCAGGCAGATCATCACGGTTCACCAGCGAATCGACACCGGCACCGAGATTGACCAGCAGTTTCAGATTGCGGTAGCTGGCGAAAAAGCCATGCGGTGGTTTCCACGCCAGCACGTAGTGCACGCTCTCCGGGTCTTCCACCTGCTCTGGCGTGCAGATCCTCACCTCAGGGAGCAGCGGCGCGAGCAGCGCTTTCCAGTCATCGAAGCTATCTACCTTGCTATAAAACACCAGCGTTGAGGTCATGCCGGCTCCTCCAGCAGCTCAGCAACAGCGCTAAGGGCGAGACGATAGCCGCGCGCGCCGAGGCCCGCGATCACCCCGGTTGCCGCCTTGGAGACATAGGAGTGGTGGCGGAAGCTCTCGCGCTTCCAGACATTGCTCATGTGGGCCTCGATAATGGGGCCGTCAAAGGCGAGCAGGGCATCGAGTATCGGTATTGAGCTGTAGGTCAGGCCGGCGGCGTTGATGATGATGGCATCGCCGTTTAGGCGGGCTTCCTGAATCCAGTCCACCAGCACGCCTTCGTGGTTGCTCTGGCGAAACTCAAGATTCAGCCCCAGCTTCGCGGCATGCTGTTGGCAGCCTTCTTCAATGCTGGCGAAGCTCTCGCTGCCGTAGGTGCCGTTTTTGTCCAGCCCGTAAAGATTGGCATTGGGACCGTTAAGAAAGTAGACGGTGCGACTCATGGCTGCTCCAAAAGAGTGAAAGGTGGAAAATCAGACGAACGGACGGGTTGCCGCCATGGATGGCTGCTGATCGAACTTGGCAAACCAGAGCGCGGCTGCCGGGCAATCGCTGCGCCAGTCCAGTTCCGGAAAACGAAAGTCCAGGTACCCCAGTGCACAGCCGATCGTGATCAGGCCGATATCCTCTGGCTCCGTGCTGAACCGAGCCACCTGAGCTTCGATCTCGGCCAGTGCCGCACGGATCTTGATCAGCTGCGACTCGCGCCAGGTATGCCACTGTTTATCGGCGGGGCGGGCGACGCTCTCATAGCGGGCCAGCAGCGCCGCATCCAGCATTCCATCACCCAGCGCCTGACGGGTGAGGCTGGCCCAGCGTTGCGGTGCTGATTCGGGGAAAAGGGTGCCGCCTGCGTAGGTGTTCAGATACTCACAGATCACTCGGCTGTCGTAGAGTGCAATGCCGTCGGCTGTCTGCATGGCGGGCACTTTCGCCAGCGGATTGAACTCGGCGATCCGTTGGTCTCGCTCGACCGGATGGGCCGCCGAGTCGAGTTTCTCGATCTGCTCAACCAGGCCCAGTTGGTGGGCCGTCACCATGACTTTGCGCACGTAGGGCGAAGTCGATGCGTAAAACAGCTTAAACATGGTGGTTCCTTATTAGCGCCACTCAGGCGGTCTTAATGCTTAGCAGGACTTTGCCCACGTTTTCGTTGGCCTCAAGGATACGGTGGGCTTCGCTGGCCTGTGCCAACGGCAGTTGCTTATGCACCAGTGGGCGCACGGCGCCTGATGCGATCCAGGGCAGCAGGTGTTCACGAATGGCCCCGGCCAGTCGCGCTTTTTCTGGGTGGCTTTTAGGACGCAGCGTCGAAGAGGTGAGGCTGAGGCCTTTCTGCATCACCAACAGCAGATCGACTTCGACCTTGGCACCGAGCAAAAAGGAGAGACTGACGTGGCGGGCGCCAGCGGCCATGCAGCAGAGGTTACGCGCGACGTAGGCCCCGCCCACGTTATCCAGCACCACATCGACGCCACGGCCCTCGGTGCATTCCGCTACAACCTCAACAAAATCCTCGCTGTAGCGGTCGACCGCACGCCAGACGCCCAGCTTATTTAACGCGGCGATCTTTTCGCTGCCACCTGCAGTCGCAATGACTCGCGCTCCGGCGGCCTGGGCGCACTGAATGGCAAAGCTGCCAACGCCACTGGCGGCCCCGTGAATCAATAGGGTATCGCCCTTGTTCAGACGGCCCAGCTCAAACAGGTTGTGCCAGACGGTGAAGGCCGCCTCAGGAACGCCGGCGGCCAGTTGCAGCGAGAGTGTCTCTGGCACTGGCAGGCAGTGTTCCGCCTTGGCGGTGCAGTATTCGGCGTAACCGCCGCCGCTGAGCAGTGCCATCACTTTATCGCCAATAGCCAAAGTGCTGACTTCAGCCCCTACGGCGACGACTGTGCCTGATGCCTCAAGGCCGAGTATGTCGGTGACGCCCGCTGGCGCTGGCATACCGCTGCGCTGCATCAGGTCTGGACGGTTAACGCCGGCAGCTGCAACCTCAATCAGTACCTCATCGCTTTGCAGCAAGGGCAGGGCACGTTCGACCTGCGTAAGTACCTCAGGGCCGCCCGGCTCGGTTGCGATGATGGCGTTCATCATTTCGGGGAGTCGGCTCATGGTTTTGTTTACTCCATATGGGTGTGGATCCGCCTGCCAGCACGGCAGGCCGTCCGTGTGACGCGTGGCTCAACCGGGTCAGTTTGGCTGCGCCGCGGCAAAGGCGCAGACGCCCTCATCGTCAAAACTGAGCCCCGCCACTGATCCAACCGGCCAGCGACTAAGGGCGTTGAGTCCGGACTGGCGCACAAACAGCCGCGTATCGCCAAGCGCCGGCACGTCCAGATAAATATCCACGTGATCCCCCTGGAATACATGGGTCACGACGGTGGCGCTGAGCAGTGATTGAGGGCCCAGCGTATCCAACTGAATGTTTTCCGGGCGTACGTAGATATCCAGGCGGTCGCCGACATCGGCCTTAACCCGTTCGCTTGGCAGTCGGAACTGGCTGCTGCTCAGCTCCAGCGTGGCTTGGTCGCTGCGGCTCGAATAACGACCGGGGAGGATATTGACGTCGCCAACAAAGCTGGCGACGAACGGATCTTCCGGCTTTCGATAGATGGAATCAGGGTCGCCAATCTGGCGAATATGCCCGGCAGACATCACCACGACACGGTCGCTCATGCTCAGCGCTTCGCTCTGATCATGGGTGACGAAGACGGTGGTTACGCCCAGTTTGCGCTGGATCTCCTTGAGCTCGATCTGCATCGACATACGCAGGTTTTTATCCAGGGCGGAGAACGGCTCATCAAGCAGCAGCACTTTGGGCCGAATCACCAGAGCACGAGCCAGCGCCACGCGTTGCTGCTGGCCACCGGAAAGCTCGCTGGGCTTGCGCCCGCCGTAGCTCTCGAGCTTGACCAGCGCGAGAGCCTGGGCGACGCGCTCTTCGATCTCCGCTTTGGGCACGCCGCGCATGCGCAGGCCATAGCCCACGTTCTTCGCCACGGTCATATGGGGGAACAGCGCATAGTTCTGGAAGACGATGCCTATCTCGCGCTGGTAAGGCGGGGTATCGGTGACCAGTTGACCGTCGATAAAAATCTCACCGGTATCGGCCTCGGCAAAGCCGGCAATCAGGTTGAGCAGTGTGGTCTTGCCGCAACCGGAAGGGCCCAGCAGGGTGATGAATTCACCCTCCTGTATCTTTAAAGACACCTTTTGCAGCGCGATAGAATCGCCAAAGCGTTTCAGTACACCGTCCAGTTGAACCGCGGGTGTGGTTCTACGTGCCGATGAGTGAGCGTCAACAGTGGTGTCAGAGGTAAATGCAGTTGCCTGTGCAGAGGTCATGGGCGCTCCAGTAAAAGAGAAAAAGGGCGTCAGGCCGGCGTGTAGTCATCCGGTACAACAGCGATTACGTCGATCTCCATCAGCCACTCGGGTTGACCGAGGCCCGCGACCACAAGGCCGGTAGAGATCGGGAAGACCCCCTTGAGCCACTTTCCGGTCTCGCGGTAAACCGCCTCGCGATAGCGCGGATCGGTGATGTAAGTGGTGGTCTTGACGATATGGGAAAGCTCAGAGCCTGCTTCTTCCAGCAGTTGCTTAACGTTTTTCATCGCCTGCTCAGTCTGAGCTTGCGGATCACCCAGACCCACCAGGTTACCTTCGAAGTCGGTGCCGATCTGACCGCGCACATAGATGGTGTTACCGGCCCGTACCGCCTGGCAGAGATCGTTATCCAGCGACTGGTTTGGGTAGGTGTCCTTGGTGTTGAACATGCGAATACGGGTATGGGTGGGCATAGCTCTTGACTCGTTGAGATTGATTCAAGTCAAGCTTCACATCGCTAGGCGAGAGAAGAAATGAGCATTTGGCGGGGTAGTGATTAGGAAAAACCGAAGCTTGATCGGCTGCCCGCATGGGGCCTTGTTTATGGCGTGTTTTACGGGAGGACGGTTGGAAAGTGTTGGTTTGTAGAGCGTGATCTGCGGTAACAAGCTTTGCTTTAGGCGGGAACTGGGCGTTTGGATGTAGAAACCGGCAGGAGTGTTCCTGCCGGTTTAAAGGCTCGTTTACTCGGTCGGGCAGCTGTTGCTCAGCTCCAGCGCACGGGCGTAAACCTGGCGGCCTGGCAGGCCTTTCTCTTCGAGGGAAGCCAGGTAGCTCTCGGTGGCTTCATCCAGCACCGGTTTCCAGGCCGGGTTTTCGGCGCCGCCTTCAACGGTGTAGATCTCGTCGCCAGCGTCCAGCGCCTGTTGGCGGCCGGTATCGTCGGAGTTGTCGTAGTTAACACCGGCGATCTTGGCCCAGGCCTGGCCTGAGGCGTGGTCAATCACCTGTTTCAGATCATCCGGCAGGCCGTTGTAGACATCTTTGTTCATGGTGGCGATGAACGACAGGGAGTACAGACCGCCCACTTCGGTGTGGTAAGGGGTCAGTTCGTTCAGGCGGAAGGAAAGCTGACCTTCCCAGGGGAACATGATGCCGTTAATCACGCCACGCTGTGCGGATTGGTAGGTTTCCGGAGCCGGCATGCCGACCGGCTGTGCACCCAGACGGGAGAGCATGTCGCCCACCACGGTGGTCGGGCGGCGGATGCGCATCCCTTCGAGATCGGCCGGTACCTTAACCAGCTTGTCGGTGGAGTGCAGGTGGCCCTGGCCGTGGGTGAAAAAGAACAGCGGGTGGGTATCTTCATACTCGGAGGCGATCAGGCCTTCATCGTACAGGCTCTGCAGTACGCAGGAGCCCTGCACGGCGGTCTTGACCACGCCCGGCAGTTCGACAACCTGAGTCAGAGGGAAGCGGTTGGCGGAGTAACCCTGGACGGTAGCGGTCACGTCCATGATGCGGTTTTTAACCGAGTCGTACTGGGCAGCCGGCTTGGCCAGGGTGCCTGACGGGTAGATCTCTACCTCGATGCGACCGTCGGACTCTTTCTGCACCTGGTCTGCCCAGGGCTGGAAGATGTTCTTGTGGGTGCCGGCCACGGCGGGCCAGATATGGCCGAAGCGCAGGGTGACGTCCGCGGCCTGAGCCTGGACAGCGCCCAGGGTCAGAGTAGCGGTGGTGGCGACGGCGGCAGCAAGCTGTGTCAGTTTCATTCGTTGATCCTGTTTATTGTTATAGAGCCCTGCTCAAAAGGTGTGAGCGATCGGGCGCGTTGTTGTTATGGGGTTGTAATTGTGGGTTGTCGTTATCGGTTGAAGTCACTTTAAGCATGGGGGCTTAAGGCTGCATGAACAGCTTCATGCTTTCCTTAGATATCCAATGCTCTCAAATATCTAAAACAAGTCGTTTGCTTTTGGCGCGCGAGCAGCAAGGTGCGAACTCCTCGTTGCTGGCATGTTCCGCGGGTGTCATGAACACATCGCGGTGATCCGGTTCCCCTTCGAGAAGGCGCACGGCACAGGTGCCGCAGACGCCCTCTTCGCAGGAGAAGGGTACATCCATATCCTTCTCCAGCAGCACTTCGAGCACCGATTTGTCGGCCGGTATCTCGATCACTTCGCCACTGCTGGCGAGCTGTACCTCAAAGGCGCCGTCGTCATCGTGATTGATCGCCTCGGCGGCGAAGTATTCGCGATGCAGCTGGGTATCGCCCCAGCCGGCAGCCTGGGCAGTCTCCAATACGTGGTCCATGAACGGATTGGGGCCACAAACGTACAGGTGAGTGCCCGGTTTAGGGGAGGCCAGCAGTGCGGCAGCATCCATGCGAGTGGATGGCTCGTCGCGACTGTGGTGGAAGCTCACCCGGTCAGCAAAATCCGATTGCTCAATGCGTGTGCGGAATGCGGTCTGCTCGGCGTTGCGGGTGCAATAATGCATCTCGAACGAGGCGCCCTGATGGGCCAGGCGCTCCGCCATGCAGAGAATCGGCGTGACGCCGATACCGCCGGCGATCAGCAGATGATGCTCGGCGCTGTGCTCCAGCGGGAAAAGGTTACGCGGCTCGCTGATCTGCAGCGTATCGCCCGCATTGACCTGGTCATGCACGGTGCTTGAACCACCGCGGGATTCGGGATCGCGCAGTACGCCGATCTCATAGCGGTGGCTCTCGCCGGGGTGATTGCAGAGGGAATACTGGCGCACCAGCCCGCCCGGCAGGTGCAGGTCGATATGTGCACCTGCGCTGAAGCTCGGCAGCGCGGAACCGTCCGGCCGGGCCAGTTCAAGCAGGCAGATATCGTCGGTTTCGTAGCGTTTACTGACGACCTTTACATCTATCACAGCACTGTCTCCTGTCCCGACATGCGGGCGGGCTTTTTTCTAGTTATATAGCCGATCCTGGCAGCCAGCGTCAGGCGCTGACGCTGACGCTGGTGATCTTGCTGTCCTGCTGCTCTTTTTCCAGCAGTTTGTCGATGATTCGGCGCGCCTGAACGCCTCCAGAATCGATGTCGAGTTTGAGCAGATTGCGCTCGGGGAACTCGAGAATGTTGCGCTGCTGGCGCTCCAGCATCTCCAGGTCTTCGGAGAAGATCTGGCCCTGGCCTTGGCGGATCTGGTCGGTAAGCGCACTGTCTT
Organism: Marinobacterium lutimaris; assembly: GCF_900108065.1. Taxonomy (GTDB): domain Bacteria; phylum Pseudomonadota; class Gammaproteobacteria; order Pseudomonadales; family Balneatricaceae; genus Marinobacterium_D; species Marinobacterium_D lutimaris. The sequence goes on from NZ_FNVQ01000007.1 coordinate 16,839, forward strand.
CCGGCTTGAAGTTGCGCGCCATACCCCAGAAGTACCAGTGGCTGGTCTCGGTTTCCGGGGTGATAAAGTCGACCACGATGCTGCTGGCCTTGTGCTGGGCCTCGGCCTCGTAACCGCCGTTGCCGGCGATGGCGACACCCACCTCGATCATCACATGGCTGGGTGGGTTGAAGCGGCAGATCTGCCAGCGGTCCACATCGGCGTCAGCATCCAAGCCGTTGGCTGTAAGCGCAGCCTGCCAGAAGGGCGGAGCCTTGATGTTTTCCATATGGCGTACTGTCTGCACCTCACCATCGACCAGCTTGGTTTTGACCGGTGCCTCGTCGATCTCTTTCTGGCCGATGCTGGTGGAGTGGACGTAGGTCTCATGGGTCAGATCCATGAGGTTATCGATCATCAACTTGTAGTCGCAGTTGATGTGGTAGAGGCCGCCACCGTAGGCCCATTCGGGATCTTCGGCCCAGTGCAGCACGGGGATATCGTCGGTGTTGGCCAGGCTTGCATCGCCGGTCCAGACCCAGACAAAGCCGTAGCGCTCTTCAACGGGATAGCTTTTGACGCAGGGGAACCCGCCTACGCGCTGTTTCGGCATGGAGAGTGTCTTGCCGTCCGCGCCCATCTTCAGGCCGTGGTAGCCGCAGACCAGTCCGCCATCTTCAACATACCCCAGAGAGAGAGGTGCGCCCCGGTGGGGGCAGAAATCCTGAACGGCGCCGACCTTGCCGTCGGTGTTGCGGAAAAATGCGATACGTTCGCCACAGATCTGTCGGCCGAGCGGTTTCTCGGCGAATTCATCGGGTGTACAGGCCACGTACCAGCAGTTCTTGGTGAACATGACAGACTCCTTCGATTGGTGTTTCTTGTATTTATGTATCCAACTTGAACCTATATTGCCCCATCTACCGAAGAAAAGGCCAGAATGGATCCATAGTAATTAAGTATTAGGTATAAATTTTTTAGTTTGGTGTATGAGAGAGTTGTTTTGGATCCAATAGGTGGCGCTCTCGGTGGAGTAACGATAGTTCAGAACCGATAAAAAGGCAGAAAAAAGCCGGACTCTAGAGTCCGGCCGGAAAGCTGCATCCCGAATTACCCGGGGCAGGGGAAGGTATATTTATCCGCTGGGCGATCAGTTCATCATGGTGTCCGGCAGTATCAGTGCGATCTGCGGGAAGGCCACCAGCAGCACCATGGCCAGAATCATCACCAGCCAGAACGGTATGATGCCGGAGAAGATATCCTGCAGGCGGATATCCGGTGCCACCGATTTCACGATAAATACGTTGATGCCCACCGGTGGGCTGATCAGCCCCATCTCCAGCGCCAGTACCACGACGACGCCAAACCAGATCGGGTCGAAGCCGAGGCTAGAGATGACCGGGAAGAAGATCGGCATGGTCAGCACCAGCATGGAGAACCCTTCCAGGAAGCAGCCCAACACGACATAGCAGGCGAGGATCAGGCACAGAATCAGGATCGGGCTTACATCCAGACCGGTGAGGAAGTGCCCCAGGTTCTGCGGAATATGGCTCAGTGCCAGGAACGGGTTCAGCAGATGGGCGGCTATCAGGATGATCATCACCGTGGAGGTGGTGGTGAGTGTGCTCTGTGCGGCGCGCCAGGTCGCTTTAAGACTCAGCTTGCGCATCGCCATTCCGAACACGATCGCCAGGCCCGCGCCCACGGCTGCGGCTTCTACCGGGGAGAAAATACCGGTGTAGATACCGCCGATGGTCAGCAGAATGATCATCAGGATCGGCACGGCGCCCAGCAGCCCGTCGCCTTTTTCGCGCCAGGTGGTTTTCGGGCCCGCCGGAGCGCTTTCCGGTTTAAGGTAGGACTGCACGAAGATCCAGGCGATAAACAGTACGCAGAGCAGTATCCCCGGCAGCACGCCAGCCAGGAACAGGCGGCCGATCGATTGTTCGGTAAGAATCGCGTAGATCACAAAGCCGGTGGAGGGCGGGATCAGAATACCCAGGGTGCCGCCTGCAGCCACGGCGCCGGCCGACAGCTTGGGCGAATAGTTGAAGCGGCGCATCTCCGCCAGAGACACCTTGCCCATGGTCAGCGCCGAGGCTACCGAGGATCCGCAGAGCGCTGCAAAGCCGGCGCAACCGATGACCGTGGCAGAGGCCAGACCACCGCGGACGGAGCCGATCAGCGCGTAAGCCGCATCGTAAAGTTTACGGCTCATGCCGGTTTCGGTGGCGATGTTGCCCATCAGGATAAACAGTGGGACAACGATCAAATCAGCGTTGGAGGCCAGGGTAAAACTTTCGCTGGCGAGCACGCTCATGGCCGAGGTGCTGCTGTCCAGGATGGTGATGCCCACCAGGCCGACAACGGCGATGGCAAAGGCCACAGGGATGCGCAGTACCATCAACAGCAGGAGCGCCAGGATGCCCAGCGCACCAATAATTTCACTACTCATTTATTGACCTCGTCATTCATCTCTTTATTCACCCCGTTATCCACGTCTTGGGCGACAAACAGAGACAGCAGGCGGTTGAGGCATTTCAACAGCAGGCTAAGGGCGGTCAGCAGTGCAAAACCCGCCAGGGCGTACTGGAAAGGAGCTTTTTCGAGACCAAGAATGTTGGTGCTAAGCCCGAGCATCTGGGAGATCTCGGCAGCCTCGATCACGGTGTAGCCGATCGCGGCAAATAGCAGTCCGCCGATCAGGTGCCCCGCAATGTCGAGGAGTCGGTTCATCATTGGCGGGAACATTCTTTCGAACAGGTCTACTGCGATAAAACCACTGTTCTTCTCGCAGTAAGCCATACCACCAAAGACGATCAACACCATCGCCATCTGAGTCAGGTCCTGAGAGCCTGACAGGGGAGAGCCGAAGAATCGGCCGATCACGTCCGTGAGGATAGTCAGCAGCACCAAAAGCAGCACTGCGGTGGAGAAAATGCTGGACAGGCTGATAAGCCTGTCCGTCATCACGATTAAGGGTTTTGTAAGCGATGCCATAGCTTTGATTGTCCGGCTTAGTGCTTGAGCATGGCGTCGAGCACGGCTTTACCGCCATCGATCTCTTCCAGGCTCTTTTCGACAAACGGCTCGGCGATTGCGCTGAACGCCTGGACCTGCTCCGGCGTCAGGTCGACAACGGTGGATCCGGTATCGGCGCGCAGGCGATCCATGGTTTCACCGGCCAGCTTGTTCCAGGCCATCTCGCCGCTTTTGGAGAGTTCTCGACCGCTGCTTGCGTCGATGGCGGCCTTCTGTTCGTCGGAAAGGCTGTCGTATTTCTTCTGGTTCATCACCAGGTAGAACATGATGTGGCCAAGGGGCGCACCGACGGTGTAGGAGTTGGCCACCTCATCCAGCTTGAAGTCGTTGATCGCGCTGGCGCCGGTGGCGACCCCGTCGATCAGCCCAGTCTGAAGTGAGTTGTAGATCTCGCCGGCGCTCATCTGTACCGGGGTAGCGCCATAGGCTTCGATCAGTTTGCCGGTCATCGCGCCGGAAACGCGGATCTTCAGGCCCTTGAGATCTTCCGGTGAATGGATCTCCTTGTCTTTCATGATCAGCACATTGGGTTCGCTGACCCAAAGTGCCAACGGCTTGGTGCCGGGAAACTCGCCTTTCAGCTCAGAATCGTAAGCGTTCCAAAGCATGTCATAGCCGCTGGTGCCGTCCGGGATAACGCCGGGCAGCTCTACAACCATCGATTTCTTGAATTGGGATGAGGTATAGCCAGACAGGCCCCAGGTGATGTCGGCCACGCCCTGCAGCGCACGTACATATTGTTCCATCGGGCCGCTGCCGAGCTCACCGCCGGGGTAAACCTTGATGGTCAGGTCGCCGTTGGTGCGCGATTCGACCTGCTCTTTCAGCGGATCGATGATGGATTTGTTGAGTACATGGGTAGTGGAAACAAAGTGGGCCAGCTTCAGCTCTTCGGCGGCCTGACCTACGTTAGCGGTCAGCAATGCTGCGCTGGAAGCAAGACAGAGAAGGGCTTTACGCAGAGATAGGTCCATTGAGGTGGCTCCTGTGTTTTTGTAGTTGTCAGGATGGGGCGTCTAGGGTGAGGCTCCCGGCATAAGAGGCCGGTTCTCATTCACAGCTTTGCGCCTATTTTCGAGCCTACTCTCTGGAGGTTAGCAATAACCAATGCAAAAACATCGATCAGATATACGTTTTTCCTATTTGGCGTAGCGCGGTCGCGGTTAATAAGAAAAATGAATAGCGCCGATGGGGAAAACTATTGGTCCTCTGGCGTATCGCGGTGACAGTATGGAAAGGCAGCGGTGCCAGAATGGAAACAATGAAGCAGGGCCCGCGCGTTGGGTCGATGAATTGAACAGGACGAGGGTTGGGAATGCTTCCTCAGATGATGTTGCTGCCGGGGCTGATGTGCGATGGCGCGGTTTGGACAGAACAGGTAAAAGCGCTGGCGCCGATGATCGATTGTCAGATCGCAGATTACGGCATGGCCGACAGTATCGAAGCAATGGCGGATCTGGTGCTGGCGAGCGCGCCGCAGCGGTTCGTCCTTGCAGGGCACTCCATGGGCGGTCGCGTGGCGCTGGAAGTGTGCCGTAAGGCGCCGGAACGCGTAAGTCATCTGATCCTGATGGATACCGGCTACAAACCCCGCGCCGCAGGCGAGGCGGGCGATAAAGAGCAGGCGGGCCGCTTTGCACTGCTGAACAAGGCTCGGGAAGAGGGGATGCGTGTCATGGGCCAGCAGTGGGTTCAGGGCATGGTGCATCCCGAGCGTCTAGACGATCAGGCTCTCGTCGAGGAGATCCTGGCGATGATCGAGCGCAAAACGCCGGAGATCTTCGCTGCTCAGATCAACGCATTGCTGAATCGCCCCGATGCCACCCCGGTGCTGGAATCGCTGAGCTGCCCGACGTTGCTGCTGTGCGGTCGTCAGGATAGCTGGAGCCCGCTGGAGCGGCATGAAGAGATGGCGGAACTTGTGGCCAACGCCCAGTTGGGCGCTATCGAAGACGCCGGCCATATGAGCACCATGGAGCGCCCTGATGAGGTGTCCGCAGCGATCAAGCAGTGGCTGGAGACCGAGCTATGAGCGATCTGGATCTTCTGCAGTTGCTCAAGATTGAGCGCGATCTGACTCGGCTGGTGCTGGATGCGGCGCATTTCGCCGACAGCCGCGAGTTCCGGCAGTTGGCGGAACTGTTTGTGGAGGAGGGCGTGCTTTACCGCCCGACGGCACCGGAAAAACCGCTGCTGGGTCGCGAAGCGATCTTCGAATCCTACAACGCCCGACCCGAACACCGTTTGACCCGGCATCTCTGCAGCAACTTCCGTATCGATATCCAAAACGCCGAAAGCGCACGGGTGCGTTGCTATGCCCAGGTGTTTGGCGCCGACAAACGTGAAGATGCCGGCGATCACCTTGGACCTCCGGCGGAGGCGAAAATCATGCTGGGTGAATTCGATGATCTCTGTGTATTCGAAGCGGGCCGCTGGCTGATCGCCGAGCGTCGGGCCAGCTTTACTCTGCATCAACCCCTGTAAACGCAGGCTGCTTTTAAGCAAAGAAAGCAACGCGTTTCAGTTTCGGAGCAAACCATGTCAGCAGACCAGGACCGCTGGGGAATACCCGGTACGTACGTGTTCGACCTGAATTTATCCCGCAAGGGATATGCCGTGAACAAAATGTGCAACTCACTGCGTTACGCCGAAAACCGCGAGGCTTATCTCGCCGATGAAGAGGCGTACATGGCACGTTACAACCTGTCAGAGGAGCAGAAGCAGGCGATCCGTGATCGCGACTGGCTACAGCTGACCCGCCTCGGCGGCAACCTGTTCTTCTTTCTCAAGCTAGGTGCCACGGTTGGGCACGGACTCTATCCCATCGGCGCTCAGATGCGCGGTGAGAGTTACGAGGATTTTCTTAAAACGCGCAATGTACCGGAGGCAACCTGATGGCGAAGATAGTGGCAGGTATAGGCTCTTCCCATGTGCCTTCAATTGGCCGGGCCTACGATCAAAACAAGCAGGCAGACCCAGCCTGGCAGCCGCTGTTTGACGGCTATGAGCCGGTCAAACGCTGGTTGGAAGAGGAGGTGAAAGCCGATGTGGTGATCCTGGTCTACAACGACCACGGAACCGAGTTCTTCCTCGACCGTTACCCTACCTTTGCCCTGGGCGTGGCGGATAGCTACCAGGTGGCCGATGAGGGTTATGGCAAGCGGCCGCTGCCGGACTTTCCGGGGGATGCAAACTTCTCTGAGCATTTGGCCAACTCGCTGGTGGCGGATGAGTTCGATATGACCCTGTGCCAGGAGATGGCGCTGGATCACGGCTTCCTAACCGCCATGCCGCTGCTCTGGGAGCCGGGCGAAAATGAATGGCCGGTCAAAGTGGTGCCGCTGCTGGTGAACGTGATTCAGCACCCGCTGCCCACCGGACAACGCTGCTTCAAGCTTGGCCAGGCGTTGCGACGTGCCGTGGAGTCCTACCCCGAGGATCTGCGTGTGGCGATCGTCGGTACCGGCGGCTTGTCTCACCAGCTCAATGGTGAGCGCTTTGGCCTGATCAATGAGGAGTGGGATAAGGCCTGGCTGCAGAACATCCAGGACGACCCCAAGGCGCTGGCGCAGCTTTCCCATAAAGAGGTGATGACCGCCGCGGGTGCTGAAGGTGGCGAGGTGATCATGTGGCTGGTGATGCGCGGCGCGATGACAGAGCAGGTGAAAGAGAGGCATCGCTTCTACTACGCACCGATGACCACCGGTATGGCGGTGCTGGCGCTGGAGAACGAGGGCAACACCCCGGCCTAGCCGGGGTGTTTGAGCGTTAGAAAGTAGCGTCGATTTCTAGTGGAAGCGGCGCTTATCACCACCGGTCAGACTCAGGTTGCTGCCGATATCGGCCAGAATCTGGCAGAGGGTGTTCAGCGGCTGGGACGGCTTGCTGTCGTTGCGGATCAGCATGCCGATCTCGCGCTGACTGCCCTTCAGCGGCACCGGTAGCAGGGTCAGCTGGCCGCCGTGAACCTCGAAGTGAACCTGGTGCGGTGAGATTAGCGTGATCCGGTCGCTGTCCAGTAGCAGCGAGCGGATGGTGATCAGGTTGCCCGCTTCGATACCGATCTCCGGCGCTTCGAGACCGGCGTAGTGAAACTCCTTTTCGAAGCAGTTGCGTGCCGGCGTACCCAGACGTGGTGCGATCCACTGGGCGTTGCGCAGATCCTTCAGGGTCAGATCATCACGGCGGGCCAGCGGATGGTCATGGCGGGCGACCACGGCCAGGCGATCCTCATAAAGCGCCGTCTGGGTGATTTCCGGGTAGGCCGGAGTCTCGCGCAGGGCGCCCACCAGAATATCGATCTCGCCGTTGCGCAGGGCGGTGAGCAGGGATTCATAAGTGCCATCGATCAGCGTGGCTTTCACGCCGGGCATCTCCCGGGTCAGTCGGTCCAGGGCGCGAGGCACGAGCAGTGAGCTGGACATCGGCAGCGCGCCGATTACCAACTGGCCGCGGCCTTTGTCCTGCCAGGCGTGCAGGTCCTGAGAGATCAGGCAGAGTTCGCGCAGCGCCACCTTGGCGTGGTGAGTCAGCAGTGCACCGCACTGGGTAGGGCGCATCCCCTGCTGGGTGCGCAGGAACACGGCGATGCCAAGCTGCCGCTCAAGATCGCGCAGGTTGCTACTGATGGCGGGCTGGGTCAGGTTCAGGTGGGCGGCGGCCATAGGTTCCACCCGGAAGTCGGACAGGGCGACCAGTACCGTAAGCTGCCGGTAGGAGAGCCGCTGCGCCAGGCGCTCGAAGTTGCCTGTGGGCTCCAGCGCGGCGAGGCCTGCTTCGGCATCGGTCAGGTGGCCCAGTGCGCGGCGCAGGCGGCGCACCACGATCTCGCCGATCTCGGTGCAGATCATGCCGTTGCGGTGGCGCTGGAACAGCTCAACGCCAAGGGATGATTCCAGTTCGCGAACAGCACGGGTCACCGATGGCTGAGACAGGTGCAGCGCTTCGGCGGCACGCATAACGCCGCCGATCTCGGCGACGGTGACTACGGCGCGCAGGCGACGCATGTTGGGTTTGAAATCGGGGTTGGTGCTCAGAGTGGACTGCATGGGGCCCCTCCGGGAAGCTGATTGTTATATTTATTGATCTGGGTCAAAGCCTAATCGATCACCGCTGGAATCAAAATGTCTTATTTGCGCATTCATTGAGCGCGAAAAGGAATTAATATGTTCTAGTGCTCCGTTTCAGCGGAGATCTTTGCAGGTAGACAGAGGCTTAGCTGAGGGACTGCTTATGGACATGATTACCAATCTGCGTACCTTTCTCGCCGTGGCCAGCCATGGCAGTTTTGCCTCGGCTGCACGGCATCTGCACGTGGTGCCCTCGGTGGTGGCGAAGCGGATAGCGCAGCTTGAGAAGTCAGTGGGCTCGCGTCTTTTCGAGCGCTCCACCCGTACCATCACCATTACCGATGCCGGCCAGCGGCTGCTGCCAAGGGTGCGTCATTCGCTGATGGAGTTTGAGGAACTGCTCAAGGATGCCCGGCGTGATGATGGCAAGCTGGAGGGGCACCTGCGACTGATGCTGCCGACGACACTATCGATGGCGCACCTGTCCAATGCCATCGTCGAGTTCATGAGGGTGCATGACCGTATCACGGTGGAAACTGTGCTGGCGGATCGCTCGGTGAGCCCGCTGGAGGAGGATGTGGATATCATGGTCAGTGGCCGCCTGGCCCACTATGACGGTGTCAGCCAGGTGCCGCTGGCGCCCACTAATGTGCTGCTCTGCGCCTCGCCGGAATACCTGGCCAAGGCGCCGCCGATTGATCATCCCAGTGATCTGGTGGACCACACCTGTCTTATATTCAGCCCCCAGGGCACCACCTGGGCGTTCGAGTCCGAGCGCGGGCCGCTGTATGTGGATGTGCAGGCGCGGCTGGCATCGGATGACAACCATACCCTGAGCCGCGGAGTAGAGCGTGGACTCGGAATCTCGGTATTGCCGCGCTATATCGCCCGCAAGGGGCTGGATGCAGGCACCATCGTGCCGCTGCTGGAGCATTTTCCGCCCCAGGATCGCTGGTACAAGGCGTATATACCACGTCGCAAAGAGCGTCTGGCCCGGGTCGAAGCGATGTGCGAATGGCTCAGGCTGGCGATCGAGCAGCTTAACGCCCTGGGCGCCTGCAACCCGATCTTCGGACACTGTGATTAACCACGTGTGTCCTTCACATTTTCCATCACCACAAAAGTACTGGTCTGAAGCACGTGGGGCAGAGAGGAGATCTGTTCACCCAGCACAGCCCGGTACTCCTCCATGTTGCGGGTTCTGACCTTCAACAGATAGTCGAAGTTACCGGCGATCATATGACACTCCTCCACTGCTGAGATCTTCCTGGCGGCCGCATTAAACGCTTCCAGCGCGGCGGTGCTGGTGTCGTTCAGCGTCACCTGGGCAAAGGCGATATGATCCAGCCCCATCTTTTTCTGATCGATCAGCGCGGTATAGCCGCGGATATAACCCTGTTCCTCCAGGCGTCGCATGCGGATCTGGCAGGGAGTCTTGGACAAACCCACCTTTGAGGCCAGGCCGGTGACCGTAATCCGGGCGTCGAGCTGCAGCTCCTTGATGATGGCCCGGTCGAATTTATCCAGATCGTTCATGGTGTTGGTACTGCTCACTGGTGAAATAGACTATTTAAGCTAATTTTACAGGACGAAAGTATTTTTGATATTTGAATAAAAGTCGATATACGACGTTGATGTTTTCTATATAGGAAAAGTGTATGCGATAGCTTGCGTAGAATGCATCGGCAAGAGAACGTATAAGGAGGAGCGACGATCATGGCTCAGGTGCAGACTACACAACCGACAATGGAAGCAAGCCGCGAAGCGATGCGGGCCAACTATCTGGCCGACGAGCATCGTGTCATCAGCGAGCTGATTGCCGGTGCAAACCTCTCGGAACAGGTGCGCAAGGCGATCTCCGACCGCGCGGCCGATCTGGTCCGCGATGTGCGCGGTAACTCCAAGCCGACCATGATGGAGAAGTTCCTCGCTGAGTACGGCCTGACTACCAAGGAGGGCGTGGCGCTGATGTGCCTGGCCGAAGCGCTGCTGCGTGTGCCGGACAACGTCACCATCCATGAGCTGATCGAGGATAAGATCTCCTCCGGCAAGTGGAGCGAACACCGAGGCAAATCCAACTCATCCCTGATCAATACCACCACCTGGGGCCTGATGATGGCCGGCAAGGTGATCAGCCCGTCCGATACCCGCAGCCTGGTAGAAACCCTGCGCCAGCTGGTGAAGCGCATGGGTGATCCGATGGTGCGCACCGTGGCGAATCAGGCGATGAAAGAGATGGGGCGCCAGTTTGTGCTCGGCCGCACCATTGAAGAGGCGCAGAAAAACGCCCGTAAGTATGAATCCAAGGGTTACACCTACTCCTACGACATGCTCGGCGAAGCGGCACGCACCGATGCCGATGCACTGCGCTACCAGCGTGACTACGCCAGCGCTATCAAGGCGCTGGCGCTGAACTGCAAGCATGATGATATCCGTGATAATCCTGGTATCTCTGTAAAACTTTCCGCCCTGCATGCACGCTACGAATATGGTCAGCGCGACCGTGTGATGAACGAGCTGGTGCCGCGTGCGCTGGAGCTGGTGAAACAGGCCAAAGCCGCCAACATGGGCTTCAATATTGACGCGGAAGAGGCGGATCGTCTGGATCTCTCCTTCGATGTGATCGAAGCGATTCTTTCCGATCCGGAACTGGCCGGCTGGGACGGCTTTGGTGTCGTGGTCCAGGCGTTCGGCAAGCGCGCGTCCCACGCGCTGGACTGGCTTTATGCCCTGGCGGAAAAACTGGATCGCCGCATCATGGTGCGTCTGGTTAAGGGCGCGTACTGGGATGCAGAGATCAAGCGTGCCCAGGTGATGGGGCTGGATGGGTTTCCGGTTTATACCCGCAAGGCGTGCAGCGATGTGTCTTACCTGGCCTGTGCGAAAAAGCTGCTGGGCATGACCGATCGCATCTATCCGCAGTTCGCCACACATAATGCTCACTCCGTCTCCGCTATCGTTGAGCTGGCCAAGGGGCGTGACTGCTTCGAATTCCAGCGTCTGCACGGCATGGGTGAATCCCTGCACGAAGCGCTGATGAACGGTGACGGCAAACGCTGCCGCATCTACGCACCCGTAGGTGCACACCAGGATCTGCTGGCGTACCTGGTGCGTCGTCTGCTGGAAAACGGTGCCAACAGCTCCTTCGTGAACCAGATTGTCGATACCCGTATCACGCCGGCACAGATCGCCCGTGATCCCGTGGCGCTGGTGCAGTCGCTGGGCGAAAACGTCTCCAGCAACAAGATTGTCCGTCCGCAGGACCTGTTCGGTGAAGGTCGTCGTAACTCCAAGGGCTGGGATGTGACCGATCCGGTGGAAGTGGAGTTTATGGAAGCCCAGCGTGGCGCTTTCCGCAGCTCCATCTGGAAAGGCGGCCCGGTACTGGCCGGTGAAGTGGTAGGTGGCGAGCAGAAAGAGGTACGCAACCCGGCCGATCCGAACGACCTGGTTGGTCATCTGACCCTGTCTGCGCCTGAAGATATAGAGACCGCGATTGTCGCTTCGCAGTCAGGCTATGAGAGCTGGTCCAAGCTTTCTGCCAAGGAGCGTGCCGCGAGTATCGATCGCGTTGCCGACCTGTATGAACAGAACACCCACGAGCTGTTTGCCCTGACCTCCCGCGAGGCGGGCAAGACGCTGCTCGACGCTATCGCCGAGGTGCGCGAGGCTGTGGACTTCGCCCGTTTCTATGCCAACGAAGGCGTACGTATTGAAGGTGAAGGCGACGCCCGTGGTGTGATCACCTGTATCTCGCCGTGGAACTTCCCGCTGGCGATCTTCACCGGTCAGGTACTGGCCGCGCTGGCGGCGGGTAACACCGTATTGGCTAAGCCGGCCGACCAGACACCGCTGATCGCGACCCGCGCTGTCGAACTGATGCACGAGGCGGGCATTCCGAAAGAAGTGGTTCAGCTGCTGCCAGGTGCCGGTGCATCGGTGGGCGCCGCGCTGACTTCCGATCCGCGCATCAACGGCGTCTGCTTCACCGGTTCTACCGGTACAGCACAGATCATCAACCGCGTGATGGCCGAGAAAATGGCGCCGGACGCACCGCTGGTGGCGGAAACCGGTGGCCTCAACGCCATGATCGTTGACTCCACGGCGCTGCCGGAACAGGTGGTACGCGATGTGCTGGCGTCCTCTTTCCAGAGTGCCGGCCAGCGCTGCTCCGCGCTGCGTATGCTCTATGTACAGAAAGATATCGCCGATCATCTGCTGGAGATGCTGTTCGGCGCCATGGATGAGCTGCGCATGGGTAATCCCTGGGAGCTCTCCACCGACGTGGGCCCGGTGATCGACAAGGCCGCTCAGGCGAAGATCGAGACTCATTGCGAGAAGTTCGCTCAGAAAGGCCGTGTGCTGAAGTCTTTGGCGAAGCCGGAAGAGGGGATCTTCGTTGCGCCGACGGTGATACGTCTTGAGGGTATCGAAGAACTCGAAGAGGAGATCTTCGGACCGGTGCTGCATGTGGCGACCTTTGAAGCCAACGAGCTGATCAAGGTGGTGGACGATATCAACGCCAAGGGCTTTGGGCTCACCTTCGGTCTGCACACCCGTGTGGATAGCCGTGTGAACCGCATCGTAAACCGGATCAAGGTGGGCAACACCTACGTGAACCGTAACCAGATCGGCGCCATTGTCGGCTCCCAGCCGTTCGGTGGCGAAGGCCTTTCCGGTACCGGTCCTAAGGCGGGGGGGCCGCACTATGTGCGCCGCTTCAAGAACAGCGCAACTGCTGCACGCACTGCCGAGAGCACTTCGATGGTCGGCAGCGATGCTCTGAGTATGGCGATCGGTCAGCTCTCCGCCCTGGAAGCGCCGCTGGCCGAGGCACGGGCCCAGGCTCTGAAGCCGTTCTTCAACCAGGTACCTGCGGCGCTGGATGCCGAACCTGAGTTACTCCCGGGACCGACCGGTGAGCTGAACCGCCTGTCCAACTGCGCCCGTGGCCTGATTCTCTGCCTTGGCCCTGACAAGGCGAGCGCCATGGAGCAGGCTGCCGTTGCCCTGTCTCAGGGTAACAAGGCGGTTGTGATCGCGCCGGGTGCCGACAAACTGCTGGCCGATGCCAGCAAGGCTGGTCTGCCGGTGGTGGGTCTGGATGGCCAGCTGCAGCCGGAAGCCCTGATCCGTGCCAACGGCTTTGAGGCGGTGATCAGCTGCGCAGGGGCTGAGATGCTTAAAGAGTACCGCCAGGCACTGGCCGAGCGCACAGGCGCGCTGCTGCCGCTGCTGACCGAACATCTGCTGGCCGAGCGTTACGTGATCGAGCGTCACCTCTGTGTGGATACCACTGCCGCCGGCGGTAACGCCAGCCTGATCGCCCAGTCGGAGTAATTTTCAGGACTGGCTGCAAAGAGCACCGGCAGAGGGGGCTGAGATAGCCCTTCTGCCTCCTAACCGATCCACTGTTTTCAAACCGACCTAAGGGTCGGTTTTTTTATGCCTGATCACTCAGTCAATCCACATCCCCAGCACGCATCTTCTCGCCGCGGGCACGCAGGTACTCCATGGTCAGCAGCAGCAGACCGGAGATGATTACCAGCAGGGTGGCGACGGCAAGGATGGTCGGGTTGATCTCCTCTCGCAGGCCAGAGAACATCTGGCGCGGGATGGTGCGCTGCTCAGGGCCGGCAAGGAAGAGCACGACGATGACCTCGTCAAAGGAGGTAACGAAGGCGAACAGTGCGCCGGAGATAACGCCGGGACGGATCAGCGGCATGATCACCTTGAAGAAGGTGTACACAGGTTTTGCGCCCATCCCCAGCGAGGCGCGGACCAGCGAGTAATCGAAGCCCGCCAATGCCGCGTTCACCGTGATCACCACAAAGGGTGTCCCCAGGGCAGCGTGGGCGAGTATGACGCCCATATAGCTGCCGGCGATATCCAGCTGGGTGTAGAAGAAGAACATGCCCGCCGCGGTGATGATCAGCGGTACGATCATCGGTGACAGCAGCAGCGCCATGATCATGCGCTGGAACGGCATCTGGCCGCTGGTCAGGCCGATGGCTGCGGTGGTGCCGAGTACGGTGGCGATCAGTGTGGCCATCAGGCCGATGTAGAAACTGTTCTTGATCGCCAGAATCCATTTTTGATCCGCCAGGATCTCCTCGTACCACTTCATCGAGTAGGCGCTAGGGTCCAGTGCCAGCATCCCTTCGGTGAAGGTGAAATAGGGCTCGGCATTGAACGACAGAGGAATGATCACCAGGATCGGCGCCATCAGGAACAGCAGCACCAGGTAGGCGGTGAGCTTGACCCCGGACAGGCCCAGCTTCTGCCAGATGGTGAAATAGCGTGGAAATTTACCCATGGTCTCGTGCTCCTCAGCCCAGCTTCAGGTTGCTGATGCCTACCAGGCGGTCGTACAGCCAGTAGAGCAGGGTGATCAGCAGTAGCAACAGAGAACCGAGCGCGGCGGCGAGCTCCCAGTTGTTGGACGACTGCATATGGAAAGCGATGATGTTGGAGATCATCTGTCCGTCGGTGCCGCCGACCAGTGCCGGGGTGATGTAGTAGCCGATGGAGATGATGAACACCAGCAGCGCACCGGCGCTGAGTCCCGGAATCGTCATCGGCATATAGATGCGGATAAACGCCGGTATAGGTTTGGCGCCCAGTGACAGGGCAGCACGGAAATAGCTCGGGTCGATCCCCTTCATGACGCTGTACAGCGGCAGAATCATAAACGGCATCAGAATGTGGGTCATCGCGATCACCGTAGCGAACTGGGTATAGAGCATCTCCAGTGGCTCATCGGTGATGTGCAGAGACATCAGTATCGAGTTGACCACGCCGTTGGTCTGCAGCAGCGCGATCCAGGCCGTGGTACGTACCAGCAGCGAGGTCCAGAACGGCAGTAGCACGAAAATCATCAGGGTGTTGGCGATTCGCGAGGGTGCGTTGGCCAGATACCAGGCCAGCGGAAAGCCGATGATCGCGGTTAACACCGTGATATAGAAAGCGATCTTGAGACTCTTCCAGTACAGGTCCAGATAGATCTGTGTGTCGCGCTGGATGATCTCTCCCTGGGGGCTACGCTCCAGGTCGAGGGCAGTCAGGTAGAAGTCGTCCTTAAAGACGGAGCCGGACTTTTTCATCGCCCGCCAGACGTTTACGTCCGACCACTTCTTGTTGGCATCCAGCACCAGTTGTCCGCCGCTGCTTTGCAGTTCGGCCAGATCCACGCGGCGCACGGCGCGTGCGGTGGATTTGATCAGGCTGGAGGCGCCGGGATAGCCACGGTTGACCTCCTCGGCCAGTTTGCCGGAGAGGCGTTCAGCTGCCAGAGCCTGCAGTTCCACGGCAAAGGCATTGAGTGCTGCCGGTGGTGGCAGGTCACCCGATTCCTCGCTCCACTCATCCAGCTGCGTGAGCGTATCCGGGATCAGCTCCGCTACGGTGGGATGGTAGAAACTGCGGTACAGCATCGTCCCGATCGGGGCGACGAAGGTGACGAAAATAAACAGCAGCAGCGGAGCGACGAACATGATCGCCAGCCATTTGCGGCGGCGGATATTGCGGTCGGCCTGCCTGATCTCGTCTTGCGTCAACTCTGGGTTGGACATGCGTTAGAACCCTGTCAGGCCGGGCCGCCCGAAGGGGCAGCCCGGTTTAGTGCGCGTTTGATAGCTTTATGGCTCAGCGAATTACTGCAGCAGCCATTCGTTGAACTTCTCGCCGAGAGACTCGCCGTAGTCAGCCCAGAAGAGGGAAGAGGCTTTCAGACCTTCATCCAGGTGGGCAGACGGCAGTTTCGGTACGATCGATTCATCGATATACGCGTAGGAGGACTGACGGGTCGGGCCGTAGGCTACGTCAGGCATGCCGGACAGCGGCTTGGAACCGGTGGCAAACTTGATGAAGTCGATCGCCAGATCCTTCTTGTCGGTGCCTTTGACGATGGCCCAGACGTCCAGGTCGAAGACGTGACCGTCCCAAACCATTTCAAACGGCTTGTTCTCTTCCTGGATAGCGGCGAAGAAACGGCCGTTAGCGGACTGAACCATGACTGCGCCGCCGTCGTTCAGCAGCTGCGGAGCCTGAGACCAGCTGTCGAACCAGACGATGTCGTCTTTGATGCTGTCGAGCTTGGCGAACGCACGCGCCTGACCTTCGTCGGTGGCCAGTACGTCGTAGACTTCGGCCTTGGGAACGCCGTCAGCCAGCAGTGCCCATTCCATGTTGACCTGCGGACGCTTACGCATGGCGCGCTTGCCCGGGAAGGTGGCGGTGTCGAAGAAGTCGGTCATCGAGGTCGGCTCGCCGCCTTCGATGGTGTCGTGGTTGTAAGCGTAGAGTACGGTCCAGACGATGTTGCCGACGCCACACTCGTTGGCCAGGGCCTCTTCACTGAAATCCTCGGCGGCGGGGGTACCGTCATCGCCAGGAGGCAGTTGATCCTGAGGGAAGACTTCAAGCAGACCTTCGGAGCAGGCGCGCTCCAGATCGATCACTTCCATGTCGATCACATCCCAGAGAACATTGCCGCTCTCGACCTGGGCCTTGAGCTCGGCGACGCCGCCTGAGTAGTTCTCGAACAGGATGTTATTACCGGTTTTCTCCATGTACGGGTCGATCATATGCTTCTGCTGCGCTGCTCCGTAGGAGCCCCCGAAGGACACCGCAGTCAGTTCGTCAGCGCTTGCCAGGCTGGCAGTCATGCCGACAGCTGCAGCGGCCGCCAGGGTTAACAGTTTCTTCTTCATTGGATCACCTCTTCCAGACATTGAGTCATTGGTCCATAGACGTCGGGCTGCCTCATGCCGCCGCGACACTATCCTTATCTGCCGGTTTATCGAGCGCCAGACCGCGGTCTGTGGCCCAGGTCAGTCGAGCCTGGGAGCCGGGGTCGATGACCGGTGCATCCTGATCGTTGAGCATTTTCACCATCAGCTGGGCGCCATCGCTCATCTTGAAGAAGTAGCGGATCGAGTCGCCCACGTAGAGCCGGGTGATGAATTCAGCGCTGATGACGTTATCGAACTCCCGTCCCGGCCCCGCTATGAACAGGTTCTCGGGACGTACCGCGAGGATGCAGGGCTCACCCTTGGGCGGGCAGTTGATATTCAGCGCGCTGACCTTGTCGCCGCGGGACAGGCTGATGGTGGCGGTCTGCTCGTTGCAATCTTCAACGGTGCCGTGAATATGGTTGTTCTCACCGATAAAGTCGGCGACAAAGGAGTTGGCCGGTGTTTCGTACAGCGCTGAAGGGTGTGAGCACTGCTGCACCACGCCGTCGTTGAACACGGCGATGCGGTCGGACATGGTCAGCGCTTCGGTCTGATCGTGAGTCACGTAGATGGCGGTAAAACCGAGCTGCTCGTGCAGACGTTTGATCTCGTACTGCATGTGTTCACGCAGGTTCTTATCCAGTGCGCCGAGCGGTTCATCCATCAGCACGATGCTGGGTTCGAAGATCAGCGAGCGGGCCAGGGCGACACGCTGTTTCTGGCCGCCAGAGAGCTGTCCAGGATAGCGTTTGCCAAAGGCATCAAGCTCCACCAGTGCCAGGGCGTCCTTGACCTTCTGGTTAACCTCGGATGTCGGCAGCTTGCGCACCTTCAACGGATAAGCCAGGTTCTCGGCGATGGTCATGTGCGGGAACAGCGCGTAGTGCTGAAACACCATGCCGATATTGCGGTGGTAGGGCGCCACATCCTGAACCGATTTGCCGTTGATCTCGATGGCGCCGCTGGTGACGTCCTCGAAGCCGGCCAGCATCATCAGGCAGGTGGTCTTACCTGAACCTGAGGGGCCCAGCAGGGTGACGAATTCACCTTTACGGATATCCAGGTTGAAGTTCTTCACCACCAGATTCTTCTGGTCGTAGCTCTTCTTCACATTGATGAAGCGAACGTATTTGTCGTTGACGTCGGAACCTGACACTGAGTAACCCCTTACATTGCTTTGCTATCCGTGGAAGCGCGTTGCTGCAGCTATGGTGTACTTACGATCTAGTTGAAAGGCAATCTGCGTACCAGTTTGATATGAACCAACGTGATACAGCTGTTTCAGCCAGAAAGCCGTTTTCTGTTTCATCCAGTCTAGGCAGAAATGCACTGTTTTTGGGCCTTAGGCGCACTTTTTTAGTTTGGTGGGTATTTCCAGAAAAGATAGCTTTTAATGCCGGGAACGGAGGGGAAATTCCCTGAGTAAAAGGGTCGGGATATAAATGTTTCTTTTTGTAACGTCTGTTACCTGATGTTTTTTCGTTACCGGAAACAGTCGCTTAATCTTACTGGTGCTGTTCCGCGCTGGTGACGCCCCGATAAGGTGCCACCCGGTAAAGGCCACCGAGAACCATGTACTCCTTTTCGCCGTGCAGCTGTCCGGGTAACAGACTGTCGAAGCAGACGATTTTGGTCAGCGGAACTTCCACCTCAAGAATCTTATGGCCAAAGCGCAGCGCCTCTTCGGGGTCGAGGCTGAACGAGCTTAAATTGTTGAACAGCTTCAGCGGTTGGTTATCTGAAAGCTCGCCGAACAGTTTGCCGACGCTGCCACGGTAAAGCCGCAGATGAGTGCGTCCAGGATACTGCCGCACCAGTTCATGCTGGCAAAAGGTGTAGAGCAGGTCGAGCTGGGTATCCAGGGCGTTGGTGTTATAGATGCCGCGTATCCGCTCCTCCATGAAACGGTCGTAGGCATCGCTTTCCGGTCCCGGGATCGGCTCCTTGTGAAACCGGGTCAGCAGCCCGAAGCGTGATTCCACCCAGCCCTTCCAGACAGCACCTTCGCGGCTGTCGGAGTCGAAAAACCAGCCTCGCAGCAGGCGGTTATAGTTCGCCTTCGGCCTGGGCTGGGGCTCCGCCAGATCCGATTCTGGCAGGTCATCGGCCGGCAGGCGGAATCTCAATGTCATATAGTTGCGAAAGGCCTGGAGGCGGGGTTCGGGGCTTTCCTCCTGTGCCAGGTGTTCCAGCAGATCGGCGTAGAGTGCGCGCACGCCATCGAGCTCCAGCGGCGCCGGTTTTTGCTGGTATTCCAGGCTGGCGATCACCCGCGCCGGCAGGTTGCAGCGATTCAGCGACAGCAGGGCGCTTTTCGGTGCCCGGGGCAGATCGTATTCAGGCAAAAGTAGCTCAGGCAAGGGAGCGTTCCGGTTGTGGTGGTTCTCGGATCTTACCGGCTAGTTCGAACTGTTGTCCTGATCTGGGTCGATCAGGGAGTGATCAAGGTGGCCACCGGCGGCAGGCTTTCATCCTCATTGAGCAGGCTGGCGGGCAGCACCAGCAGGCTGACCTGCCAGGCGCGCAGTAGGGGTAGCAGTTGCTCCCGTTGCGGCACCGCCAGATCGGTGCGTACGGCAACCCCGGCAGGCAGACCGTGTGTCTGATGCCAGGGGGAGGCGGGCAGGGCGAGAAGGACGATCGGCAACGCCAGCTGGGAGGCGATTCTGCGGGCGCTCTCCAGGGCGTGCTCCGAGGCTTCATCTCCGTTGTGGATAACCGCAATATGCGGCTGGCTCGCTGACTTGGCGAGCACGCCGGCCTTAAACAGTGGCTGGCCGCTGCGAAGCTGCAGCAGAGCGGTGTCGGCGGCCGGGCGAACTGAACTCTGGTGACTGATCCGCGTAACCTGCCAGTTCAGCGGCTGATTGCGGGCAATCTCCGCCAGCAGTTGATTAAGCACCCTGATATTGCGTTCTGTCCGGCGGTCGAGATTGGCGGTATTCAAAGGGCGGGTGGTCGCGCTGGCGCGACAGATCTCGGTGCTGAACGGCAGCCCTGCCAGGGTGCTGAGCGCTTCATCCTCTTCCAGCTGTGCCAGCAGGTCAGCATCCAGAGCCTGGGCCAGCGCCACCCAGTCGGTCAGTTCTTTAGGGTCCGGCAGGCGGGTGTCGAGCCGAATCAGCAGTTGCCGGATCATGCCTTCCTCCTCGTCCGCCGGGGCCTGTTATTGTTCACTTTTGCCACTCAGCTTGCGCGCTTGTTCGGTCCAGTCGAGCAGCTGCTGCTGTACCCGGCCGTTGACGCTGGCGGGCGGGTAACGGCCGTCATCATCGGCCTTGCCCGGTTCACGACCGAATAGCAGGCTGATCAGCTCGTCCAGCGTGCTGACCGCGTAGATGTTGAACTGACCGTCGGCACAGGCTGTAACCACCTCCTGATCGAGAATCAGGTGATCCACATTGGTTTTGGGAATGATCACGCCCTGGTCGCCGCTGAGGCCGCGGTTACGGCAAAGCTCAAAGAAGCCCTCTATCTTCTCATTCACGCCGCCGATCGCCTGGATCTCGCCCTGCTGGTTGATCGAGCCGGTGACGGCAAAGGATTGCTTGATCGGCAGGCCGGAAATGGCGGAAAGCAGTACGCAGAGTTCCATGGCGGAGGCGCTGTCGCCATCGACCATACCGTAGGACTGCTCGAACACCAGGCTGGCATGCAGCGACAGGGGCGCGTTGCGGGCGTAGCGCGCACCGATGCAGTTGGCCAGGATCATCACGCCCTTGGTGTGGATTGGCCCACCGAGCTCGGTTTCACGCTCGATATCGATCAGTTTGCCGCTGCCCAGGCGCGCGGTGGCGCTGATTCGCGCCGGTTTGCCGAAGCGCTGGTCGCCCAGCTGGAATACCGTCAGGCCGTTGCCCTGGCCCACTGCGGCGCCACTGGAGGCAAGCATTACGGTACCGCGCTCGATCTGCTCCTGCATCAGTTCGGAATACTGGGCGCTGCGGGTGCGCGCCAGTTTCAGGGCGCGACTGACATGGGCTGCATCAACTTCGCTGGCGCCGACCTGGGTGGCGCAGTAACTGGCCTCACGCAGCAGATCGACGAGTTGACCGCGGTTCAGCGACAGCTTGGCGCTGTCGTCGACGCGGCGGGAGCTTTGTTCGACGATTCGCTCCAGGCCCGTAAGCGTGAAGGGTGCCAGCGCCTCCTCCTGCACCAGTTGGGTGATAAGACCGAGGTAGCTCTCGACATTCTCCCGGGAGCGGTCCAGCTGTTCGTTGAAGTCAGCGTAGATCTTGAACAGCGAACTGAACTCCGGATCGTAGGCTTTGAGCAGGTAATAAAGACGCCGCTCACCGATCAGAATTACTTTGACCTTCAGCGGTATCGGTTCCGCCTCCAGTGAGCGGGTGCCGCTGATGCCGTACATCTTTTCCAGCGGGTCGATGCGGATCTCGTGATTGCGCAGCGCCCGTTTCAGGCCCTCCCAGGCGAAGGGATAGGTGAGCAGCTTCTGCGCGTCGACGATCAGATAGCCGCCGTTGGCACGGTGCAGGGCGCCCGGCTGGATCAGGCTGAAGTCGGTGCTCAGGGTACCGAAAGAGGAGCGGTACTCGATCCGCCCCACCAGGTTCTGGTAACTGGGAATATCTTCGACCACCACAGGCGAGCCGCCGTCGTTGTCGTGACTGACCAGCAGGTTGATATGGTAGCGGCGGAAGGCGTCGCTCTTGGCGAGTTTGTGTAACGGTGTCTTGGCGTTGTCGTCCTTCTCCGGTGCGAAAAAGTCGTCCACGTTTTCGATCATGTCCTGATGCACCTGATCGAGAAACGTCAGCACCTCGGTCTGGGCGCCATATTTTTCACGCAGCACCGACAGCGCCGGGTCGATGATCGAGTGCGTGATCTCATCCTCCAGCGCCTTGATCGCCTCGCGTTGCTCCTGCTGTAGCTTGGGAAGATCCCGCACCAGGCTGGTCAGCTCTGCGTTGAGGCGTTCCAGCGCTGCCTTGATCCGCTCTTTCTCCTCGTTCGGCAGCGCCTTGAACTGATCCGGCGTCATCAGCTTGCCTTCTCTGAGAGGGCCAAGGGTATAACCGGAAGGGGTACGCATCAGGGTGATCTGTTCTTCATGGGCTTTCTCGCCCAGGCCCTTGAAGGCGTTTTCCTCGCGCTGTTCAAACTCGTCGGTGAGCTCCTGAACGCGGTTGCGATAGTCGTCGCTTTTGAAGGTGGCGGGAATCTGTATCAGTAGCTGCTCAACCAGCTTTTGCATATCCCGTGACAGTGCACGGCCCAGCCCTTGGGGCAGGCTGAGCATGCAGGGTTCATGGCTGCGCTCGAAGTTATGCACATAGACCCAGTCCAGTGGCGCCTCGCCCTTTGCGGCACGCTCATTGATGGTGCGAGCCACCAGCTCACGACGGCCTATGCCGGTGGATCCGCTGACAAACAGGTTGTAGCCGGGATGGGGCATGCCGACGGCAAAATTGATTGCGTCCATGGCCCGTTCCTGGCCCAGCGCGGAGAAGTCCGGCGACAGATCGGCCGTGGATCTGAAGCCAAACCGGCTCAGATCACAGCGGTGGTAAAGTTGCTCCACTCCCAGCGGTTTCAGATCTTTCGCAGCCATCCCTTATCCCATCCTGTTCAACGACCTACAGACAAAGCGTAGATCAGTTAACCGGGTGCGGGTGACATTTCTGTGATGCAGTTTACGCAGATCAAGCGCAGGGTGAATTGCACATTGGGCCAGGCTCAGATCAGTAGCAGAAGGCCGCCGACCAGCATGCTAAGACCCAGCCCTGGTACCAGCGTCTTCAATAGCGTAGCGCCACCGGCCGCGCCGGCGAGAATCCCCTTCACCAGCGTATTGCTGATCGCTGCCAGGGTGATACCGACGATAGCAATCTGCTGGCCGATGCCGTTATCGGTCATACGGGTCAGCGTGAGGGTAATGGCGTCCACGTCGGTGAGCCCGGCTACCAGGGAAACTATCCACAGCCCCTGCTCGCCCATCTCCGCTCTGATCCCCTCTGCAGCCAGCATGATGACTGCCAGCAGTGCGCCGAATTTCAGCGCGGGGCCGATCTGAAACGGCTTCTGGTTCAACTGGCTGCTGTCGAATTCGCCGTCGGCTTCGGTTTTACGCCAGAGCCAGAGTGCCATGGCGAAGCTGGTCAGGCTCATGCCGCCCAGAGGAATCGACAGCTGCTGTACTAGCTCCACATTCAATACCGCCACCAGCAGCAGAATACGTGGGTACATGATGGCGCTGGCCAGCAGAATACCGCCGGCCAGCAGCCGATACATCGGCAGTTGCTGGCTCATGCGGGCCAGGCTTAGCGTGGTAGCGGTGCTGGAGGCGATGCCACCAAAGGCGCTGGTAATCATGATTCCCTTACCGGCACCCGCCAGGCGCATGGCGAAGTATCCCGCCAGGCTGATAGCGGAGATCAGCACCACCATCAGCCAGATTTCGTAGGGGTTCAGCGTGTCCCAGGGGCCGAAGGTTTCGTTGGGCAGCACCGGTAGCAGCACCGCCGAGATCAGTCCCAACTGCAGGATGCCGCGCAGCTCTTCGGCGTTAAGGCCGTAGATCCAGCCGTGCAGGGTTTCCTTGAAGTGCAACAGCACGGTGACGATCACCGCAGCACCCACCGCCAGTGTGGATTCGCCGATGGAGACCAGCAGGCCAAGCAGAAAGGTGAGCAGCGCCGCGATGACGGTAGTGGTGCCAAAATCCCGATCTTCGTCGCTGTTGAGCCGGTAACCCAGAGCCAGTAGCAGCGACAGCCCCAACAGAGCTGCGACCGGAATCCAGGGAGTCAGCAGGGTGCCGAGCATACCGGCCACCTGACCGGCTACCGCCACCAGCGCGAAGGTGCGAATACCGGCAACGCGGCCACCGGCGCGCATCATGCGTTCATGCCAGCCGCGTTCCAGGCCGATCAGCAGCCCGAGGGCCAGAGCGGTGAGCAGTTGGACAATCGGTTGATCGATCATGGGTGGGGCTCCTTGCCTGGCTCTTTTTTTCTATATTAAGCGTAGAAAAAAATGGCGCTCATAGAGAGCGCTCAAGGCTTAGAGCAAACTCTTGTCAGGCTTACGGGCTGTCCCGCTCTCTGCGTTGGACTTTCTCGACGTAGCACCACTACGCCTTCAAAAGCCCGCCTTGATAGCGAACCAGCCCGTAAGCCTGCCAGGGCCGGGTTGCTGGTTACCGCTTCTCGACAGGCCACCAGCCTGCCTTCAAAGTGGCGCCGCGATCAGGGTCCGCTCAGCAACCCAGTGTCAGGAGATGGTTGTCCCGCTCTCTGCGTTGGACTTTCTCGACGTAGCACCACTACGCCTTCAAAAGTCCGCCTTGATAGCGAACCAGCCCGTAAGCCTGGCAGGGCCGGGGTTTTGGTTACCGCTTTTCGACAGGCCTCCAGCCTGACTTCAAAGTGGCGCCGCGATCAGGGTCCGCTCAGCAACCCAGTGTCAGGAGATAGCCGGTCCGCCTCGATACCGGAACGGCTGGCAGCCTGACGGGACGTGTTACATCTGCCCCTGAGTTTCGTAACGCACGTGCCAGCTCAGTGCTTCTTCCAGCAGGTGCGGGGTGTGCATGCCGCGGCCGGAGTGCAGAGCGCGTTCGTAGTAGTCCATCAGCGCCGGGCGGAAGTCCGGGTGAGCGCAGTTGTTGATGATCTCGTGGGCGCGCTGGCGCGGTGACAGGCCGCGAAGGTCCGCCAGACCCTGTTCGGTGACGACGATCTTTACATCGTGCTCGGTGTGGTCCACATGGGAAACCATAGGCACGATAGCGGAGATAGCGCCATCTTTAGCGGTGGACGGTGATACGAAGATCGACAGATAACCGTTACGGGCGAAGTCGCCGGAACCGCCGATACCGTTCATCATCCGCGTACCCATCACATGGGTAGAGTTGATGTTGCCGTAGATATCCGCCTCGATCAGGCCATTCATGGCGATCACGCCCAGGCGGCGGGCCAGCTCCGGATGGTTGCTGATATCCTGCTGGCGCAGAATGATCTTGTCGCGGTAGAGGTCGATGTTGTTATCGAACTCGGCGATTCCTTCCGGGCTCAGTGAAAACGCGGTGGCCGATGCGGTCGCCAGGGTGCCGGATTTGAGCATTTTCAGCATGCCGTCCTGGATCACCTCGGTGAAGGCGGTCAGGTTCTTGAACGGACCTGCGTC
The DNA here is from genome assembly GCF_900108065.1 of Marinobacterium lutimaris. Taxonomy (GTDB): domain Bacteria; phylum Pseudomonadota; class Gammaproteobacteria; order Pseudomonadales; family Balneatricaceae; genus Marinobacterium_D; species Marinobacterium_D lutimaris. The sequence goes on from NZ_FNVQ01000007.1 coordinate 41,815, forward strand.
CAGCCCTTCGAGCACAGCGTTGGGGATGTTACCCACACCAGATTGAATCGGCAGCAGCTCTTTCGGCAGGCGACCCAGCTCGATCTCGCGGTGGAAGAAGTTGAGAATGTGCTCCGCGATCTTACGGGAAGTCTCGTCCGGTGCCTTGAACGGGGTGTTGCGATCAGGGGCGGAGGTTTCCACCACGGCGATCACTTTATCCATCGGGCAGGCCAGGTAAGGCTCGCCGATACGGTCGGCCGGATCGGTGATCATGATCGGCTTGCGGTTCGGCGGCAGCGCGGTGCCGTAGTAAACGTCGTGCATCCCTTCCAGCTTGGCGTTCTGCTTGCTGTTGACCTCGAGGATGATCTTGTCCGCCTGCTCGATCCAGGTCTTGTTGTTGCCCACGGATGAGGAGGGGATCAGGCTGCCGTCTTCGCGGATTCCGGCCACTTCGATTACTGCCAGATCCATCTTGCCAAGGAAGCCGGACCAGGCGTACTGGGACACTTCAGAAAGGTGGATATCCACGTAATCCATCTTGCCGGTGTTGATGCGGTCGCGGCAGATTGGATCGCTCTGAAACGGCAGGCGCATTTCGATACCGTCCACTTCGGCCAGCACACCGTCCAGTTCCGGCGCGGTGGATGCGCCGGTCCAGACGCTGATTCGGAACGGCGGTTCGCCGGCGGCGTTCAGTTTACGGATACGCTCGGCCAGGGCGCCAGGAACAGCCTTGGGATAACCCGCGCCGGTAAAACCGCTCATGCCCACATTGATACCCGCAGGGATCAGCTCGGCCGCAGCTTCGGCGCTCATGACGCGATCGCGCAGAGCCGCGCAACGAATGCGTGATTCGGAAGACATAGGACTTTCCTCAGATCTTATGGATTGTCGACAATTGTGGAGTTGGAGTTATTGATGTCGACGAAGGGGTAGTTATTAGAAGTGCGATTATAAAGGGCTGGGGTCCAGGCTCTAGGGCTGTTGCCTAGTCTATTAGTCTAAATATGCAACAAAATTGTCGACATTGTGCTGTTTTTTGCATCAAAGTGTTGCTGCCGTGATGGGCTTTCGAACCTGTAGACAGGTAACAAAAAGCCCCGCCTTTTCAGGCAGGGCTTGGTGTTGCGGCATGGCTGCTGAAATTACTTCTTCTTCAGCGGAGCAAAGCCGTCATTGCTGATCGGAGTCGGTGCTGCGGGCTCGGCGCGGCGTTTGCCGATCTGCTTTTTATCCCGGGCGCGTTTCTTCTCTTTCGGCTTATCCCCAGCCTTTTTGCTGTCCTTCTTCTTGCGCGTACCGGCGGCCTTGCCGTTGCTCTTGAGCTTTTTCGGGCCTCGGTAGCTGCCTTCGATGCCCTTCAGCGTGCGGGATTCGAATTTAACCCGCAGATAGCGTTCGATGCTGGCTTTCAGGTTCCATTCGTTCGGAGCGATCAGGCTGATCGCCAGGCCTTCGCGGCCGCTGCGACCGGTGCGGCCGACGCGGTGCACGTGTTCGTCGCCGCTGCGGGCCAGGTCGAAGTTAACGACCAGGTCGATCCCTTCGATATCCAGGCCACGTGCCGCCACATCGGTGGTGATCAGGATATTGATGCGGCCCTCGCGCAGCAGGTTGAGTACGCGGGTACGTTCCGGCTGACTGAGTTCACCATGCAGCACACCCACGCGCAGTCCCTTGGTCTGCAGCTTGGAATTCAGTGACTCGCTCAGGGCGCGGTAGTTGGTGAAGACGATCGCCTTGTCGTACTGCTCGTTCTTCAGCAGCCACTCAAGTTGGCGCTCCTTGAGCTTGGCGTCGTCCGCCAGGATAACCTGCTGACGGATGTGGGTCAGTTCCGTCTGGGCGGTGCTGAGCTGAATCGTTTCCGGATCGCGCAGCACGCGGTCAAGAATATCGCCCACGCCACGATGGGTCAGGGTCGCGGAGAACAGCATGCTCTGACGCTCTGGGCGGCAGGCGTCGGTGACGAACAGCACCTCTTCGCGGAAGCCCATGTCGAGCATCCGGTCCGCTTCATCGAGAACCAGGAATTCGAGATCGTCAAAATCCAGGGTCCTGCGCTCCAGGTGCTCCTTGATGCGTCCCGGGGTGCCGACGATGATCTCCGGGTTCTTGCGGATTTTGGCCGCCTGATTGTCATAGTTCTCGCCACCGCAGACCGACAGGGCTGTGACGCGCGTAAAAGCGGCGAGCTTTTCGCACATGGTCGTAACCTGTTCGGCGAGCTCGCGGGTCGGCGTCAGGATCAGGCCTCGAGTCCCGCTGCGCGGCGCTGAAACTTCAACGCAGCGCTGCAGAATCGGCAGCAGAAACGCCAGAGTTTTGCCGCTACCGGTCTCGGCACTGACCATCAGGTCCTTGCCTTCGAGTGCGGGGGGCAGTGCAGTGGCCTGCACTTCGGTGGGCTTGGTGAAACCCAGGGCATCGATCGCCTTCATCAGGCGCTCATGAAGAGATAACTCATCGAACACGGGGGGGTATTTCTCCGCAAAATGGGATAGCGCTGAAGGAGGCTCTGCGCTTTGTGTATGTAAAGACGAATCCTAGCAGAAAAGCGGCGTAACGCCGATCAATGGATGAACAGAGTTTGCCAAGGCGCCGGGTTTGCGCGCTTGGCGGAGTTGCCCCCGTACTCTTCCAGTGCTTATCCACAGATAACGGGGATAAGTTTAACGGCTTCTTTATAGTGATAGCTCAAAACTATCGTAGGTTTATCTATAATTAATTTTTCCCTGATCACCTCCATGGGTAATCTGAATCCAGTTGCAAATCATTGAATCCGAGGAGAAGCAGATGTTGGAAAATCGTGAAGGTCAGCGCGTCCCAGAAGTCACTTTCCCCACCCGCGTTAACAACGAGTGGGTTAATGTCACCACCGAAGAGCTGTTTGCCGGCAAGACCGTGATCCTGTTCGCGCTGCCTGGCGCCTATACACCGACCTGCTCAAGCACTCACCTGCCGCGCTATAACGAACTGGCGCCGGTGTTCAAACGTGAGGGTGTGGACAGCATCATCTGCCTGTCGGTGAACGATCCGTTCGTGATGGCCGCCTGGGCGGGAGATCAGAGCGCTGCCAACATCGATATGCTGCCGGATGGTAACGGTGAGTTCTCTGAAGGTATGGGGATGCTGGTTGAAAAACGCGACCTTGGCTTCGGCAAGCGTAGCTGGCGTTACTCCATGCTGGTCAAGGATGGTGTGATCGAGAAGATGTTCATCGAGCCGGATGTGCCGGGTGATCCGTTCGAGGTTTCTGATGCCGATACCATGCTCGACTACATCAACCCCAAGGCGGAGCTGCCGAATCGGGTATCGATGATCACCAAGCCGGGTTGCCCGCACTGCATGCGTGCCAAGAAACTGCTTAAAGAGAAGGGTATGGCCTATGAAGAGATCGAACTGGGCCAGCACGGCATCACCTATTCGACGCTGACGGCGATCAGTGGCCGTGGCACCGTGCCGCAGATCTTTATCGATGGCGAGCATGTGGGCGGAGCCGACGAGCTGGAACACTGGATGGCGCGCTAATACGAGCAGGCTACTCCTTCTATAGAAAACAGCGCCCGGGTGGCGCTGTTTTTTGTTGTCGCTCTTAAACCACCTCTATGCAGGTGGTGTTCGTTGGGTCGGGGCTATGCGTTTCTCATGCCTTGTTGATAACGGGGCTCTATCTCTTATGGCTGCCAGTGCGCAGCAATCCATCCCCTTTGGCCCAGAGCCGTCGGCAGAAGCTGAAACCGGCCTAGGCAAGGAAGCGGATATGAGGGATCCCGGCATTCGTCGGTCGGTCAATCCAGGCACCTCTAACCTGGCATCCAAACAGGGAACTATTAAAGAAAGAGTTATCCAATGCTTAGCGAGCTAACCGGGGAGAAATATGCGTTCCAAGGCAGGAGGTGCCGCGCCGGCGATGATAGACACTAAGAGTGCAAACTTGCGTTCCCCTGCACTTTTGAATACAAAAGCTTAGACGTCCGTTATTAAAGTTAAATCTACGGACCTCAGGGAGAGTCTGATGCGAGTCTACATTGCCGCCTTGATTCTGGCGTTGCTGGCCGGTTGCAGCAGTAACGGGCCGCGCTATTACTCGCCTGATCTGCCGGCGTCGGAATACTCCCTGCGTGCCGATCTTGAACAGCAGTACCTTGCCTGGAAAGGCACGCCCTACCGTCTTGGCGGCATGAGCCGGCGCGGCGTCGACTGCTCCGGGTTTGTCTCCCGCGTCTTTGATGACCTTTACGGTATGGATCTTCCCCGCACCACCGAGCATCAGGCAGACCTTGGCTACAGCATCGATCGCGATGAGTTGCAGGTGGCGGATCTGGTGTTTTTCAAGACCGGCTGGCGGACCCGCCATGTCGGCATCTATATGGGGGGAGGGGAGTTTCTTCACGCCTCCACCAGCCGCGGCGTCATCATCTCCTCTCTGGATAATCCCTATTGGCGCAGCCACTACTGGACCTCTCGTCGTTTCGCCGTGCGTGACTGATACCGGTGGATAACCCGCTTATTCGTCTATTCTTTGCTCATCTTCTGCAGTGTAAACAGGCTTTGGCGACCTCCTCATATCCGGTTTTACACTGGGGATAACCTTTCTTGGATTTTGCTGTGAGTAATCCTTGGGGATAAAGGGGATAGATCAACAAGGTAAGAGGTTGTAAACAGCGAAATTGAACCGATTTGGCGGTTGACATTTTCCCCCTCAGCAAAACTTTTCCCAAGCTGTATGATAAATAACCGCTTTTCTTCAGGCCAGTAACTACGGGTCTTTGGTTGTTGATTCCTCGTGCTGTCCAAAACTTATCCTCACTGTTGTGCACAGATTCTGTTTGCAACTGGGGATTGATTCACACGAAGGTCATAACAGGCTATGAAGCTGTGAATATCCGCCTGGAGACACTGTTATCCAGGTGTAGATAACTCGGGATATCCAGATCTACCTGGGCTTTGTCAGGGGATAAAGTGGATGCTGTGCATATCTTTATATTAGAACTTTGTTCTGAATTGGGGACGAAGCTCTGGCCGGAGCCCCTGGCCTGGGGTAGATTTAACTTAAGTTCCTGGCCGCTGTTTTATTCGAGCGGGCCATCTACAGCGTTAAACAATACGGAATTCCGGATGAGCACTCTTCGCCGTTTACTGGCGCCTCTGTTGATCATGCTGGTGTTGTCGGGCTGCGCTGATGATGCCGAACCACTGCGGCTGGGGGCTGTGCTCTGGCCCGGTTACGAGCCGCTGTTTCTGGCACGCTCTCAGGGTTACCTGGATGAAGAACAGATCGGCCTTGTGGAGTTGATGTCCGCCGGTGAGGTGATGCGCGGATTTCGCAACGGCGCGCTGGATTTGGCGGCGCTGACCCTCGATGAGGTATTGCTGCTGGCCCAGGATGTGGACGATCTGCAGATACTGCTGGTGACCGACACCTCCTATGGCGCCGATGCGATACTGGCTTCTAAAGCGATCACCATGGCGCAACTGAAAGGGCAGAGGGTCGGTGTTGACTCGACGGCGCTGGGAGCTTATTTCCTGTCCCGGGCGCTGGCGGTATCGGGGATGAGAGAGTCCGATATCCAGCTTGTCACCCTGTCGGTGGATATGCATGAAAATGCCTTCCTGAAGGGCGAGGTCGATGCCGTAGTTACCTTTGAGCCGGTGCGCTCAAAACTGATGGCCAAGGGGGCCAGCGAGGTCTTCAGCAGCAGGGATATCCCCAATGAAATCATCGACCTGCTCGTTGTGCGCGGTGCTATACTGAAAGACCGTAAGGAGTCTGTCAGGCACCTTGTCGATGCCTGGTATCAGGGCGTTGGGTTTCTTCAGCAGCAACCGCAACAGGCCTATGGCGTGATGAGCGGGCGCCTGGGGCTTTCCGAGCTGCAGATCGCCGCAGCGCTGGAAGGTCTCTCCATTCCAGGTCGGTCGCAGGTACGCGACATGCTGTATGACAAGGGCGAGATTCGTGCCCAGGCGGAGCGGCTGGAGAGCATCATGAGCAAAGAGGGATTACTCAGCCAAGACGTCAATCTGGATGACATCGTAGCAGACCAGGATCTATGGGATTGAAGTTGGCCTACCCTCCACTACGACTGTTGCTGCCGCTGCTGATTCTGATCGGTGGCTCGCTGGCATTGTTATTTGTGCTCTTTGTGGCACGTCCCTACCTGCTTTATCTCACCGACAATAACGCCCGTACCGAGATCAGCTATTCCGTCAACCGGCTGCAGGGAACCCTGGAATACATGCTGCTGCGTGGCGACGAGGAGGGGGTGCAGCGTGAGATTGCCGCCGCCAGCATGCGCCGCTACGTCAAGCATCTGGTGGTGCTCGATAACGAAAACAGGGTACTTGCCTCCTCTAGCCTGGCGGACCGGGGCCAGACCTTTGATCAGCTTTTCCTCCATCTCCCGGATAGTTTTATCCAGCAGATCCAGAGTTCCGGCAGCCTGAGTTTTTACGATTCACCGGAAGAAGACACCATTTACGGCGCCGCGCCCGTTTCCCTGCCGGATGCAGACAAGCCGCGTCAGATGGCCCGTGGCACGGTGGTGATTGAGGTGGACACGCGCTTACTGGGGAATAACCTGCTGGGCCGGATCGATAATTTCTTTCTCTGGATCGCGGGCTTCATTCTGCTCAGCGCGCCCCTGGTCTGGTACGCCGGTGAACGCTACATCAACCGCCGTCTGGCGCGGATCATGGGTAGCATCGAGGCGATGGAAGCGGGTGATTATGACCGGGAGGTCAAGCTCGGCGGTGGCGACGAACTTGGCCAGATAGCCAACGCACTTAACCGCCTGGCGACATCAATCCGCAGCAGCCGGGAAGAGCTGAAAAAACAGAATGCCCTGTTTGATGAGGTGATGCGGCATATTCCGGCGCTGGTCAGCATCGTTAGCGAAGATGGGCATTTTGTTTACGCCAACCGGCGCTTCCAGGCGTTCTACAAGGTGGACCCCGCAAAGAACGGGCTCGACCTGGATGCCACGTTTAACACAGGCATCACCCGACGACACCGCGAACTGAACCGGCAGGTGCTGGCCCGCGGTGGCCCTATGCAGCTGCATCTGACCACGGAGTTCGAGGGGCGTGAAACCACCTGGTTCATGGTCAAATTTCCGCTGTTGCGCGGGGAGGTCCGTTCGGTCTGTACAGTTTCCTTGGATATCACCGAGCAGGAGACCAACGAGCAACTGGTCAACATCTCCCGGCGCATCTTCGAGAACACCTCCGAAGGGATCGTTATCTCCGACCGGGAGCAGCGTATCGTGGAGGTCAATGACTCCTTTGCCAGGATGAATGGCAGCAGCAAGGAGGAGTTGATCGGCCGCCGCATGGAGCTTGTCGACAGCTCGCTGAGCGGTGCCGGGGTGAAAGAGCGGGTCGAGGCAGCCATTGCCGTGAAAGGAAGCTGGCAGGGGGAATTGAGCTGCCGTCGCAGCGATGGCTCCACCTACCCGGCAAGACTCTCGGTCAGCGCTATCCGCGATCGCCATAACCGCCAGGATGGCTTCTTTGCCATCTACCAGGATATCAGTTCGGAAAAAGCGGCCGAGGAGTCACTGCAGCAGCTTGCCTACAACGATGCCCTGACAGGCCTCTACAACCGCGCCTCGTTCAAACGCCACCTGCAGGAAGCGCTGGAGCGGATGAAGCGCTACGACGAGCAGTTTGCCGTGCTGTTTATCGATCTGGACAGGTTCAAGGAGGTTAACGACTCTTTCGGCCATGAGTGCGGCGATAGTCTGCTGGAGCTGGTGGCGGACCGGCTGCGTGATCAACTGCGCGAAGTGGACCTCGCCTGCCGCCTGGGAGGTGATGAGTTCACGGTACTGGTGCCTCACGTGGATCAGACCGAAGGCCTTGCGGTGATCGCCAACAAGCTCATAGCAGCGATCAGCGAGCCCTATCTGGTTGATGGCCATGAGCTGTTCATCGGCTGCAGTATCGGTATCGCGGTGGCGCCGGCAGACGGTGAAGAAAGCGATCTGCTGATGCGTAATGCGGATGCGGCGATGTACCACGCCAAGGAGAGTGGGCGTGGATGTCACGCCTTCTTCGATAGCGAGATCGATGACCGTAACCGGCGCCGTATCCAGATCAAAAATGGCCTGCGTCTCGCGCGGGCGAGGGGAGAGTTGAGCCTGGCCTATCAGCCAGAGGTGGATCCGGTCAGCGGTGAGGTGAAGATCTACGAAGCCTTGATGCGCTGGTACAGCAACGAGATCGGTTTTGTCTCGCCGGTGGAGTTTATCGCTGTGGCGGAGGAATCGGAGCTGATCGAAGATCTCACCGAGTGGCTGATCGGGCAGGTGGCCGAGGATTGCCGCCAGGCGCCGCTGAACGCTGCCAAGATCAGTATCAACCTGTCACCGCGACAGTTCCGCAGTGAAAGCTGGCTGCGCCAGATAAACGCCGCGGTAGCCTCCGGGGCGGTAGACCCGCGCCGCCTCTGTATCGAGGTGACCGAGAGCGCACTGGTGGAAGATTTTAGTCGCGCCCATGCCCAGCTGCAGCAGATGAAGAAGCTGGGGATCGAGGTTGCCATCGATGATTTCGGCACCGGTTACTCCTCTTTGTCCTATCTCAAGCGTATGCCGATCGATTATCTGAAGATCGATCGCTCCTTCGTGGCCGATATCGGCCAGGACACCGATGACCAGACCATTGTTGAGACAGTGATCGTCATGGCCCACGCTCTGGGCCTCAAGGTGGTGGCGGAAGGTGCCGAGAATGAGCAGCAGGTGGCATTCCTGAGGAAGAACCACTGTGACCTGATTCAGGGCTATTACTACGCTAAACCGGCCCTTTTACACGACCTGGCGAGAGAACAACTGAACACTCATTGATCACTTTAAACAATGAGTTACAGAAAGTTGAGATAAGCTGTTGACACTCAAAATTTTGAAGGTAATATTTGCGCCCATCCTTACGGAGGGATGGCTGAGTGGTTGAAAGCACCGGTCTTGAAAACCGACGAGTCGCGAGGCTCCCAGGGTTCGAATCCCTGTCCCTCCGCCATTTAAGGATGCGCTTCTAGCAAGCGGGCTTATTGAAAGATAAGCAAAGGGTTATTCCTCGATAGCTCAGTTGGTAGAGCAGTAGACTGTTAATCTATTGGTCGCTGGTTCGAGTCCAGCTCGAGGAGCCAACCCCTGACTCTCTAGCAATTAGAGAGTTGGAAAGTGAAAAGGTAAAAAAGAGTTTGAGCGGGTCGTTAGCTCAGTTGGTAGAGCAGTTGGCTTTTAACCAATTGGTCATAGGTTCGAATCCTATACGACCCACCACTCTCAACTCTTATCCATGGGTCGTTAGCTCAGTTGGTAGAGCAGTTGGCTTTTAACCAATTGGTCATAGGTTCGAATCCTATACGACCCACCACTTTCCCCATCCTGTTATTCTTCCCGCTGTTTCTGAATTTACCCCGCCCTGTTTGTTTTGCCTGCTGTGCTTAGATCTGAGTGACCTCAGTCCTGATTCAGTGTTGTCGGCACGACATTGCGCGCGATCGCATCCTTCACCTTGCGGATATCCACAGGCTTGGTCAGATAATCGTTCATGCCGGCTTCCAGGGCTTTGTGATGGTCATCCTGCATGGCGTTGGCGCTAAGCCCGATGATCGGCAGGGTCGCGCAGGAATCGATGCTGCGCAGCCTGCGAGTGGCCTCCAGGCCGTCCATCTCCGGCATCTGGATATCCATCAGTATCAGGTCGTACGGGTCCTGTTGCGCCTTTTTAAGCGCTTCCAGGCCATTACCCGCCAGCTCCACCTGATGGCCGCAGCGGCTCAGCAGACCCTTGATCACCGCCTGATTCACCCGGTTATCCTCAGCGACCAGTATTTTAAGGGGCTGGGTTTCATCGACCGGCTGGCTGGTGGGCAGTTGTGCCGGTTCTACCTCCTCTCTCTGCGCCTCTTTCAGTGGCACTTCAAACCAGAAGCGGCTGCCCTTGCCCTCTTCGCTGATAAAGCCGATCTGGCCATCCATCAGTTCGACCAGACGTTTGCTGATCGCCAGCCCGAGCCCGGTGCCGCCATAGTTTCGCGAGGTCGAGGTATCAACCTGGGTAAACATGCCGAACAGCTTGTCTTTGGAGCATTCGGGGATGCCGATACCGGTATCGGTGACTGCGAACAGCAGGCCCCGTTCGCCCTGGCTGACTTCCAGCAGCACCTGGCCTTTTTCGGTGAACTTGATGGCGTTACCAACCAGGTTAAGCAGAATTTGCCGTATCCGGCTGGGATCGCCCTGGTAGAAACGGTTGAGCTTGGGACTGAGGTGGGTGCTGAGCTCAAGCTGTTTTTCACTGGTGCGGGGGCGCAGCAGCCGGGCAATATCTTGGACTAATTGACTCAGGTCGAAAGGCTCGACGCTGAGATCGAACCGGCCTGCTTCGAGTTTCGAAATATCGAGCACGTCATTGATGATGCCCAGCAGCGCGTTAGCCGATTTCCGGATTGTTTCGCTGTACTCGCGCTGTTCCTGGCTAAGTTGAGTATGCTCCAGCAGGCTGGTCATGCCGGTAATGCCGTTCATCGGTGTGCGGATCTCATGGCTCATCATCGCCAGGAATTCCGACTTGGTGCGGTTGGCTTTTTCCGCCCTTTCAGCGGTGCGGCGCAGGCGCCTGGCGAGATGTTCGGCGTGTTTGCGCTGGCGCAGCGCTTCGGTGTGGCGGCGGAACACCATCACGATGATGCTGACCATCGTGATCAGCATCAGGCCTATCAGCAGGGCAAGCCAGTTGAACATGCTGAGGGTGTAGTCGCGCTCGTAGGTCTTGTCGGCGGCGCGTCGCTCCAGCGTTTTCAGCAGCAGCTTTTCGGCGACCGGCTCCAGTGAGCTGGCCCTCTGCAGCACAAACTCCCTGGAGGCGGGATTGTTCTGAATCTCGGTTATCTGTCCGTCTATCGCCTGTACCAGCGGGATGAAGCTATTGATCAGGTCGGCGCTGGCAGGATCCTCCGCGAACAGCTTCTGCAGCTGTCCTTTTTGTAACAGGTCCATGCGGCTGTAAAGGATATCGAAACGCAGCAGAACGCTGTCAAACTGGTCGCTGTCATCGGGGGTAAAGGTGAAGACATGAAGCTCGCGCTGGAAACGCTGGGTTTCACGGTCAATCTGATAGGCGGCCCAGAGCATATCCTCGCGGATCGAGGCCAGCAGTTCGGTCTCGCGTTTGATCAGGGTGACATAAAGCACCAGCACGACCGTCAGGAAAGCCAGCGACAGGGCCGAGAGCAGCCATATCGCTTTGCTTCGTCCTAACAGGCCGAGCTGTGGAAGCTTCAGTCTCATCGGCGTTATCAAGTATGCGTCAGGCGTTTACTTGATGTCGATCGCTTTGATCTGCCATACCGAGCGGTTGTGGATAATCTCGGAGCTCAGCTCTGGCTTTTCATCAAAGGGGTAGATGATGAACAGCGGGCCTTTGTCGCGAACGCGCATGTACTTACCGTCGGCTTTGAGGGCCAGAATGACCTCATGATCGTAGAAATCGGATACCGGTACTTCGGCTGAATAGTCGTTGATGGCGGTGACCTGCATGGTTTCGCCGCTGGCGCCCACAGCGTCAAGCAGGGCGCTTCCCAGAGGTCCCTCGAAGCTCACCACGCCCTCATGCCAGGGGGTGGCGGTTTCGGTGGTACGCTGCTGCAGGGCTTCGAGCATCGCCTTGTCGAAACGGGCCACACCGTCGCCGTTGGTGTTCTCAATAGCACCTGATACGGTCAGAATGACGGAACCCTGAGGGGATTCCAGTGTACCGGCGTTAGCCAGGCTAGCAGCCATGCCAAAGGTCAGGGTGAGTACCAGCGCGGTGAACAGTTTCATCTTGGTATCCTCTTGGTGCACCATCCTCAGGATGGAGGTGGGCGTTTTTTATTACTATCTTAGCTTGTACGAAGTCTGCTATTAACCCTTTTTAAAAGGGGAAATTGACCCGATTAGCGGGCGCTATATTAGGTTTTTGTCGCAAATAAGTAACCCTATTTCCTGTATATAATTTATACTCGCGGAAATTGGGATCAGGCATTCAGATAGAACACCGATGCGGGAACCGTTATGAGTCAGACGCTTTACTATGACTGGACACAGGCGCTGGAACTGACCGGAGGCGATGAAGAACTTCTGGTTTCGGTGCTGGAGATGTTTCTCGAGGAAGCCCCCGATCATATGGCGGCCATGCAGCGCAGCCATGCGGCGGGCGATACTGCAGAGCTATCAGCCGCTGCGCATACCCTCAAGGGGCTGCTGGGTACCTTCGGGGCCGAATCCACCGTGCAGCTTGCGCTGGAAGTTGAGCAGGGCGCCCGACGGGCGGAAGATGTGCGGCCGGCACTGTCCCAGCTAGAATCCCGTATGAAGGTATTGCTGGAACAGCTACGCCGGCACTGCGCTTAATAATCAGGGATCAGCGGTAGCTGATCTCGATAATTTCAAACCACTCTTCTGAGCCGTCCGGCTTTTTCAGCCAGATCTCATCGCCTACCTGTTTCTTCAGCATCTGTCGCGCCAGGGGCGCGTCCACGCTGATGTAACCAGGTTTATCGCCGATCTCATCGGCGCCGACGATGCGGTGTTCGCGAGTCTCACCTTCTTCATCCTCCAGGGTAACCCAGGCGCCGAAGAACACGGTGCCCTGGTCTTCCGGTATCCGGTTCACCACGTTGATATTGTCGAGCCGCTTGGAGAGGTAGCGAACCCGGCGGTCGATCTCGCGCAGTTGCTTCTTGCCGTAGATATATTCGGCGTTCTCCGAGCGGTCGCCCTGGGCTGCAGCTTCCTTCACCGCCTGGGTCACCTCAGGACGTTTTTCCTTCCACAGGTACTTCAGCTCGGCGCTGAGGCGGTCGTAGCCTTCCTGGGTGATATAGGGCGCGCTGCGGGGCGCGGGTGGACGCCAGCGGGACATTGCAACTTCCTGAATTAATAAAAGAATTAAAGGATAACCCCGTCCGGCCGATAGAGAAATGGTGGCTTGGGAGCGATGATGCAGACAGAACATATTCAGCAACGGATAGAGACCTATACGGCGGATCTGCCTCAGGCGGTACAGTCCTCCAATGGCGCCCGTTTCGCGATGCTGCTGAGTCTGATCGCCTCGAATCAGGAGGCGTATACGCCGCTGCGTCAGCCGGTTACAGCTGAGGGTGGTTTCGAACTTCCCGAGTCTAAACCGTTGAGCTACCCCAACCCCAATGAGTTTTATACCAGTGAAGTGGTGGGGCGCCTCAATGGTTCGGTGAATAACTGTCAACGCGGTGAGTTCGCCTACCTGGTCAGTCATGTGGATACCCAGGCCCACATCCCCAATCAGGCGCAGTCTGCCGCCGATAATTTCGCCCAGGTTGCACTCATGTCCAGTGGACGTATGATGCTGGAATCTATTGCGCAGTCCCGGCGGTCGATTTCCGCGACCGCCTGAAACTGAACTGCACCCCAGTTTTCAGCCCAGAGCTCAATTCATGTCTGAGAAAAATCAGCCCCGAGCGATGCTGCTCGCCGGACTCGCTGTCTTTTTATGGTCCACCGTCGCGACCGCGTTCAAGCTGTCCCTGGCGTTGCTGACGCCTTTGCAACTGCTGGCCTGGGCGAGCCTCTTTTCCATGCTGTTTCTGATGGCGGTGGTCAGCTGGCAGAAGCAGTGGGGCGCGCTGTTCACCTTTTTTCGCGAGCAACCGGCCTATGCGGTGCTGCTCGGTGTCATCAATCCGGCGGTTTATTATCTGGTGCTGTTCCGCGCCTACGATCTGTTGCCGGCGCAGCAGGCGCAGACCATCAACTACACCTGGGCGCTGACGCTGTCGCTGCTGGCGGTGCCTTTCCTGAAGCAGTCGCTGCGCCCGAGGGATATGATCGCCCTGGCCGGCGGTTACTTCGGGGCGCTGATTATCGCCACCCGCGGCAACCTGCTGGCGCTGGACTTCGATAGTATCGAGGGCGTACTGCTGGCGATGCTCAGTACCCTGTTCTGGGCGATGTACTGGATACTCAACACCCGCGCCACCGCGCCAGCCACCGCGTCTCTGCTGGCCTGCTTTATGGTCGGTACGCCGTTGGTGTGGGCGCTGATGGTCTGGCAGGGCGAGCTGCATCTACCTGAGCCTAAGGCGCTGGCTGGGGCGGTCTATGTGGGTCTGTTCGAGATGGGGGTGACCTTTATGCTCTGGCTGGGCGCCATGCGCTCGGCGGTGCATGTGAGCCGCGTCAGCAACCTGATCTTCCTGTCACCTTTCCTGTCGCTGGTGTTCATCCGCTATTTCCTCAACGAGCCGATCGCCCCGGCCACCTTTATTGGCCTGGCGATGATTATCTGTGCAGTGATCTATCAGCAGCGGGGCGGCTCGGATGAGACCCCCGAGGCGGCGGCAGAGGCTCAGAACCAGCGTTGAGAGGCGCTGCCCTCTCACTGGTTCTGAGTTGGTTAAACCCGGCTAAAAGCTTCAGCCAAGCTGGTTATGAATCCAGCGTGCCGCTTTCAAAAGCCGTGTGTCATCGCCAAAACGCCCCACAACCTGCAAGCCTACCGGCAGGTTATTGGGGCCCTTCAGACCCGGAACGTTAATGCAGGGAACGCCTGAGAAGGTCCAGATACGGTTGAAAACCGGATCGCCGGTGGCGTCCAGCCCTTCAGGGGCCTCTCCTGGTGCGCTGGGGCAGATCAGCACATCACAACCGCTGCTGGCAGCGTCCATCGCCATGGTGAGAGCGGCTCTGGCCCGCTGTGCTTTTTGCAGTGCCGAGTCGTAGTCGCGGGTTGCCGTGGCTTGTCCCGCTGCAAAGCGTTCACGAAATCTCGCGCTGACCTGGTCGGCGTGGTTGGTCACTTCAAACAGACCGGTAACGCTGACCTCATAGTCCATGGCCAGCTGGTGTGCTTCGCCAAGGTCTGAAAACTCCTCGGGCAGGTTGAACTCTTGCACGACTGCTCCCGCGCTGCGCAATGACTGCGCCGCATCACGAAGAAGAGCCTGGGTAGATGGCTCGGCCTGCTGCCACTGCGGCGTCTCACAGAAGCCGATTTTCGGTACCCAATCGTCGTCCTCCGACTGGATATCAAGCTCTGGCCTGCGGCCCAGAATAGCCGCCAGAAAACCTGCGTCCTCAACGGTTCGCGTTAAAGTGCCCAGGTGATCCATGGAGGGCGCGAGGGCGCGAATTCCGGTGAGTGGCAAAAGTCCGTAGCTGGGTTTGTAACCCACGACACCGCAGAACGAAGCGGGGCGGATGATCGACCCCGCTGTCTGGGTGCCAAGCGCTGCAGGCACATGAAAGTCCGCGACTGCTGCGGCAGAACCGCTGGACGAGCCGCCGGGCGTTCTCTTCAGGTCCTGAGGATTCGCCGTTTTTCCGGGCTGGAAGTAGGCAAACTCGGTCGAGACTGTTTTCCCCAGCAGGATAGCGCCTGCGTTACGAAGCTCCGAAACGCAAGCGGCATCGCGGCATGGGAAATGATCGCTATAGATCGGTGAGCCATATCCGGTGGGCATATCGACGGTATCGATCAGATCCTTGATGCCGACTGGGATGCCGCAGAGTGGCCCGGCACCGGGGTGCCGTGCCGATGCCTCTGCGTTAGCCCGGTCAAGATGCCTCCAGGCGCCCACCTGGGTTTCCCGTTCATCGATACGCTCGAGACAGCTCGCCAGCAGGGCTTCGCTGGTGAGCCGTCCGCTGGAGATCGCGCGGACGGCCTCAATCAGTGACAGTTGATTGGCGCTACTCACTGTTGATTCCACTGCTTGGCCAGTTCCTTGAAAACCTCCACCGCCTGGGGAATCCGGTCCACGTAGCAGTACTCATCGGTCTGGTGTGCCATGGCGGCTTCGCCGGGGCCGAGAATAATGGTCGGGGCAAAATCGTAAACCGGCGTCAGCACCGAGGCGTCGGTAAAGTAGGTGGCGGTCTTGTGCTCGATCGGTTGCTCCAGCACCTTCTCCATCAGCGAGAAAACAGACTGAATCCAGGGGTTCTCGGGTGCGGTCCAGACACCCTCAAGATTGACCATGGGGGAGAGGCTGACCTCTTCGCCAAGGTAAGAGGTCAGATCGCCCAGTACCGCCTCGTTTTTCTGTCCCGGAATGGTGCGGATATCCACGCCGATCTTGGCCCGGTTAGGGACGGAGTTAACGTTGATGCCGCCCTCGATAGTGCCGACATTCAGTGTCGGCGGGCCCATCACCGGGTGCGGGGTCGCTTTGAAGTCGAATGTCTCCAGCTTGTTGACTGCCTTGGAGGCCTTGTAGATCGCGTTGACGCCCAGCTCCGGCATGGAACCGTGAGCGGTCACACCATCGGTCTGGGCATTTATCCACAGGGCGCCTTTATGACCGACAAAGGGATAGTTGGAGGTGGGCTCGGCGACAACAATGGCGCCCGCCTTACCCAGTACGCCATCCAGGTTCGCCATATGGGCGGCGCCCTCACAACCGGTTTCTTCACCTGCGGTGACAACCAGGACCACACCGGGGCCCTGGGCCAGCTCGTCGGCCAGCTCGATCACGGCGGCGACGAAGGCAGCCACGCCGGATTTCATATCGCTGGTGCCGCGGCCATAAAGCTTGCCGTCGATAATATCGGCATTAAAGGGGGATACGGACCATTCCTTGTGACCCAGGGGTACGGTGTCCAGGTGTCCGGTAAAACAGAGTGGCAGCTTCTTGTCAGAGCCGCCGATACGGGCGACCAGGCTGGGGCGACCGGGCGCGAACTCGTGGTACGAGATCTCGAAGCCGTGCTCCGCCAGCAGGTTTCCTACATATTCCACGCAGCCCTGTTCCGGGTTGATCGGGTTGACTGTCTCGAAGCGGACCAGTGTGCGGGTCAGCTCGACGGCATCAATCTTGGTATTAGACATATTGCATATCCTGTTGTTGGTAGTCGGGCTTAACCGAAATAGGCTTCGTGGACTTCTGCATTTTCGGAAAGCTCTTTCGCGGTGCCCTGAGCAACCACGTGACCCTGCGACAGCACATAACCATAGTGCGCAATCGCCAGGGTCTGGTGAACGTTCTGCTCGACCAGAAAGACGGTGATGCCCTGTTCGTTGATGCGGCGGATGATGTTGAAGTTCTCCTTAACGAACAGCGGCGACAGGCCCAGAGAAGGCTCATCGATCAGCAGAACCTTGGGGGCAGCCATCAGGCCACGGCCGATAGAAACCATCGCCTGTTCACCGCCGGACATGGTGCCCGCCAGCTGGCCTTTGCGCTCTTTCAGGCGTGGGAAAATCTCAAACACCTGATCGATACGGTCGCGGATCACCGACTCGGAGCTCTCCTGAAACGCGCCCAGACGCAGGTTTTCCACCACCGTCATCTTCGGGAACACCTTGCGGCCTTCCGGGATGCAGGCGATGCCAGCGGAGATCACCTTATGGGTGGGCAGGCCGATCAGGCTCTCGCCATCGACCAGAATGTCGCCGGAGCGGGGCGGAGTCAGGCCCAGAATGGAACGGATAATGGTGGATTTGCCGGCGCCGTTCGAGCCCAGCAGGCAGGTGATCTTGCCGGCCGGAACCGAGAGGGATACGTCCTCAAGCACGTCGGCGGAATCATAAGCTGCATAGATGTTTTTCAGTTCAAGTGCGCTTGCCGTCGCCATGCTTATTCTCCCCCCAGGTAGGCTTCTTGTACGAGTTTGTTGGAGGCGACTTCGCGGTAAGCACCTTCACAGATTTTCTGGCCGAAGTTCAGCACGATGCACTTGTCGGTGACGCGCTCGATCATGCCCATCTCGTGTTCGACCAGA
Source organism: Marinobacterium lutimaris (assembly GCF_900108065.1). Taxonomy (GTDB): domain Bacteria; phylum Pseudomonadota; class Gammaproteobacteria; order Pseudomonadales; family Balneatricaceae; genus Marinobacterium_D; species Marinobacterium_D lutimaris. The sequence goes on from NZ_FNVQ01000007.1 coordinate 59,553, forward strand.
ATGATCGACAGGCCGTCGATCATCTCGCGCACCTCAAGGATGTCATCCATCAGCTCGCGGGTTTCCTCGTGGGTCATCCCTGCGGAGGGTTCGTCGAGCAGCAGTAGTCGGGGATGGCTGATCAGGGCGCGGCAGATCTCGATACGACGACGGTCGATCATGCGCAGCGAGCCGACCGGCTCAAACATCTTGTCGGCCAGTTCCGGATCAAAGATCGTCAGCAGCTTGCGCGCTTCCTCGTAGTTCTCCTTGATCTGTTGCTGTAGCGCCTTGCGCTTGAACACGTTGAACATAAAGCCATGGTTCAGGCGTTTGTGGGCGCCGATCATGATGTTGTCGAAAATCGACAGCTCAAGGCAGAGGCGTGAACGCTGGAAGGTGCGTGCAACCCCGGCTTCATAAACCTTCTGTGCCGGCCAGCTGGTGATGTCCTGACCGAGAAACTCGATGCTGCCGCCGTTGGCTTCGTAGATGCCGGTCAGCACGTTGAACGAGGTGGTCTTTCCCGAGCCGTTCGGCCCGATAAGTCCCACGATCTGGCCGTTGGTCAGCTCCATGTCGAACTCGTTGAGCGCGACCACGCCGCCGAAACGTCGGGTCAGTCCCTTAAAGGCCAATACGGTTTCCTGTTGCTGTTCCATATCAACCCCTCCAGCCTGGAATGTAAGAGCGCAGGTTGCGCGGCAGTACGCCCTGCGGGCGGAATAGCAGGATCAGGATCATCACCACCGCGTAGAGCAGGAAGCGGTATTCCTGGATTACCTGAAGTTTCTCCGGCAGCAGAACCACGAGTCCCGCCGCGAGGATGGTGCCCCAGATGCTTCCCATGCCGCCGAGCAGAACGATGGAGACAAGGATCAGCGAGTCGGAAAAGGCGAAGTTGGACGGTGCAATAAAGCCCAGCATCATCGCGAACAGCGCACCGGCGGTACCGGCCAGGAAGTTGCCCAGCGTGAACGACAGGATCTTCCAGCGCTTGATGTTGATGCCGTAGCAGGCGGCGGCGGTTTCATCGAGGCGTACCGCATCGAAGTTGAGACCGATCCAGGAGCGCTCGATCCGGCGCATCAGGATGAAGGTCAGGATTACCATGATCAGCGCCAGGATGACGTAGTTCATGTAGAACGAGAACTCGATATTCTCGGTGATCTGGATGTTGCTGTTGAAGTCCCAGCCGAACAGGTTCATGCCGGAAACCGGAAGCCCCTGAGGTCCGCCGAGGGTGTCGTTAACCTCGAGAAAGGTTCGAAACAGCAGGCCAAAGGCGATGGTGACCACGGCGGCGTAATGCCCGCGGGTACGCAGCACCGGGATAATCAGAATCGAGCCGATAATCGCAGCCATCACGCCACCCAGCGCGATAACCAGCAGCAGTGGGGTGCCAGTGCCGCCGAGAACCGCTGCGGTGTAGCAGCCGACGCCGAAGAAGGCGGCTCCTGCAAAGTTCACCACGCCGGTATAGCCGAACTGCATGTTCAGGCCGCAGCAGGCAACGACATAAAGCAGTACGGTGGCGATCATCAACAGAGGAAAGTGATCCTCATGGAACCAGAAAATGACCACCAGCATCGCCGCGATGACTGACAGGTTCAGCAATCGCTCATTGCGGGAAAGGCTTTGGGAGATTTTATCGGTCAGGCCGAGTTTGGCGCTGGCGATGATAAGCACGCCGGCAAACACCAGCAGGGCAAAGATCTCTGCCTGCTCTTCTATGGCGATAAAGGTCACCAGAAAGGCGGCGCCCAGGGCAGCCAGCAAAAGAATAATCAGCTTGTCTTTCAATGATTGCGTCATGTGAATTAAACCCTTTCGCTGGTTTTTTCGGCGATCAAACCGGTGGGACGCCAGGCGATAAGTGCGATAACAACGGCAAAGGCGAACACGTCTTTGTAAGCGCTGGCAAAGGGCAGAGCGACCGCTCCGAGCGTCTGCAGAGCGGCAAAGATAAAGCCGCCGAGAATGGCTCCATAGATATTGCCGAGGCCGCCGATAATCGCGGCGCTAAAGCCGATCACGCCCAGCAGCAGGCCCATGCCGAAGTTGATTTCGTTGTAGTAGAGCCCGTTCATGACACCGGCGAAAGCAGCCACAGCGGAGCCGAGTCCGAAGGTGAGCAGGACGATCATCTTGAAGTTGATCCCCATGCACTTGGCTGTTTCTTCATCCTGCGCCACGGCGCGGATAGCCATCCCCAGACGGGTACGGTTGATCAATACGTGAACCCCGACGATCACCAGCAGGCCGCCGACCAGAAGGATCACGCTGTCGGCGCGCAGGTTGAAGGAGCCGATGGTCCAGGAGTCGGTCGGCAGCAGCGACGGAAAGCGCTTCGGGTTGGAGCCGTCCGGATAAAACAGGCGGATCGCTTCACGCAGCACGGTACCTAGCATCAGGGTGACGAGCAGGGTATTCAGCGGTGGCGCTGATTTCAGTGGAAGTACCAGATAACGGGCGATGATGGCGCCGAGGATTGCCATCGAGCCGATAGCGACAACGAGAACACCGATCAACTGTACAAAGGCGTTATCGATGCCGATGGCGCCGAGTCCAAGGTAGGTTGAAAAACCTGCGAAGGTGCCGACCATCAAGACATCGCCGTGGGAGAACTTGATGACATCCAGCACCCCGAAAAACAGGGTGAATCCAACGGCTACCAGCGCATACATCATGCCCAGCATCATGCCGTTGACAATAAACTGACCGAGAAGGCCCATATCCATGGTTACCTGCCTCTTTTAATTATGAAGAGAAGTTTTTAAAGCGCGCGGAGAGGCCTTTTTAGCCCGTCCCGTTTAGGGGCCGGGCTAAAAAGTCACGCAGGAGCGTTGATCAGAGACCCGAAAGTTTGCGGGTTCCGTCAGCGTATTCACTGTCTTCCCAGACAACCCATTTACCGTCCTGGATTACGTAGGGAGTGATGGCCGCCACGGTATTCTGGCCGTGATCGTCAAAGGAGATTTTGCCAACCACAGAGTCATGGTCCTGGATATTACCGAGGTATTCGGTCAGGGCTTTACGGTTAGGTCCAACCTCTTCGATACCATCCAGAATCAGGTTCATGGCTGAAAACGCGAATGGACCGTAGGCTTCTTCGGATTCGGTAAAGCCGGCTGCCTTGTATTTTTCCGAGAAGTATTGGCCACCAGGAAGTTTCTCAAGTGGTGCGCCTTCAAGGAAGCTGACGACGCCCTCGGCCAGTTCGCCGGTACCGTCGATAAAGGAGTCAGACTTGATGCCGGATACACCCTGGAACTGGGACTCGATACCAAGCTTGTCCATCTGTGCGCGGATACGTACGCCCAGCGGTGTCAGGCCGCCGAAGTAGATAACATCCGGGTTGAGCTGCTTGGCCTTGGTCAGCTCGGCGGTGAAGTCCTGCTGGTCGGCCGGTACACCGAAGTCCGCCAGAATCTCACCACCGTTGGCGGTCAGGTATTCGCTGAAGTACTTGTTGTGGCCTTTGCCGTAGTCGGTGGTGTCGTGAATGATGACCCAGGTTTTGTAACCCTGGTCGGTCATGAACTTCGCGGCGACTTCGTTCTGGTTGATCATCGTGCCGTTTACACGATGGATCTCTTTGTAGTCGTTTGCGTAGGTGATCTCGGGAAGAACTGCGCCCCAGACTGACATCGGCAGGTTAAAGCGGTGGTAGATATCCACGGCGCCCATGGCAACCGCAGAGCAGTAGTGGCCGACCAGGCCGATGATGGAGCGGTCGGCAGCGATCTTGGTGGCGATTTGCACGCCCACATTCGGCTTACATTCAGAATCTTGCGTAACGAGTTCGTACTCGTACTTGGCGTTCGGGTCGGCATTGCGCAGTTGAACAGCGAGTTCGGCAGAGTTGCGTCCGCCGACGCCTACCGCGGAAACACCGCCGGTCAGTGGGCCGATAAAGGCGACTTTCACAGTGTCTTTGGCGTTTGCTACGCCGGTACCCAGTGCAGCGGTAATTGCGAGAGTGAGCAGTGGTGCTGTGGTTTTACGTAAGATTCCCATCAAGTAAGCCCCCTATTTGGCTTGATTCAACGCTCGATTCAAAACAAGTCGCACGAAACCTAAAGGCTGAGGGGTGTCTGCTTGCCATCCTTTTGTTTTGATTATTTGTGCTGTCGTAACCTGGGCTTTAGTGCCCGGCCGCTTATTGCGATCTAAAGGTGCGACATGGCCAGCGCATTCATACTGACCAAAGCACTTTGCTTAGTCAAGTGACTTGACCAATGGGAAAGTGGTTTTCTTTTTGGATGTATTTTGATCAGAAAGTGGAGGGAGTGTTCACCCAGAGTACCCGGGTATCCTTGTCGGTAGGGTTACGATACCCGTGGGGGAGGCGGGACTGAAAGAAAAACGAGTCGCCGGGATAGAGGTGATATTCGGTGCCGTCTACGTTCAACTCAAGCTCGCCCTCGAGCACATAGCCGACCTCTTCACCCTCATGGGATATTGGACCTGAGCTGCCACCGCCAGCACGTACGATGTGAATGGCGCCAAAAAGTAAGTGCCCCTGAGAGGGCGAAATCAGCGTCTCCAGTGTCACTCCTTCACCGCGGCGGATGTTGCTTGTGTGCAGAAGCTGGCGAGTTCCTGCCCGAGAGACAACGCTGTCATCGGTATCGCTGAAGAGGTTGCTGATGGAGGTTTCCAGTACCGCGACGATACGATGAAGTAGCTGCAGCGAGGGTTGAACCTTGTCGTTTTCCAGCTTTGACAAAAAGCTTTCCGAACACTCAACCTCAGCTGCCAGATCGCGCAGCCGCATCCCTTTGACCTTGCGCGCATGGCGCAGCTTCATACCTATCGGCGGTGTGGATTCACTCATTGCATAGTCCGTTCGTGTTTACTGATGCCCGGCAGCGACGGGCGGTTTTTGTAGCGGGGAAGTTCAGATGAAGCTTCACGCTGTGTTCATATCATGATGGGCGTGGTTTTGATGATCGCGCAAGTATTAGGCGCGGAAAAAATCATCGTTTTGGCGGTCGTGAATGATGCCTGAACGGTGTCGGAAAGGCCCGCTGCAAGCGCCTTCTAAGAGAGGAAATAGCCCAGATTAAAGCTGATATTTCGCACAGGTTAACGGGCGATATATGTTGCTTATGTGAGGCTTAATGTTGTGAAAAGGTCGCTATTGTCTTGGTAAAGAGGGGGTTCTTTTTTTGCAGAAAACCCCTCTTTTTGGCACTTGTCAGAACCAGCGTTGACGGCGGAAATACCAGACCTGAAGGGCCACCAGCAGAGTCAGAATCAACATGAAAACTCCGAAGGCGTAGGGATTGTCCGAGCCGGGAATTCCGCCCACGTTGATGCCGAGAAGGCCGGTTAAAAAGCCCAAGGGCAGGAATACGGCGGCGATCAGTGAGAGCAGATACATGCGCTGGTTGAGCTGATCGGACTGCTGACTGACCAGCTCATCCTGGGCCATGGCGGCGCGTTCGCGGATCATATCGAGATCCTCGATATGGCGCAGCAGGCGGTCGCTGATCTCGCGCAGTTCCAGACGGTGATCGTTGGAGAGCCAGCTGGCGCGGTCGTTCTGCAACTGGCTAAAAGCATCGCGCTGAGGGCCGAAGTAGCGCCTCAGGGTGATGGTCTGGCGGCGCAGGTTGGAGAGTGCCTGGCGGATGGCGGCGCTATGGCCTTCGTCCAGCAGTTGCAGCTCCAGGGACGAGAGCTCCTCTTCGATCTCTTCCACTACCTCGCCCATGCGCTCCACCAGGTTGCCACTGAGCTGCACCAGGAAGTCGGCGACGTTGGCTGGTCCTTCGCCCTTACGACAGTCTTCCGCAAGACTGGTGACCGAGAGCAGTCGGCGTTTGCGGGTGGAGATGATTCTGTCGGGCGTGACATAGAGCCGCACGGACACCATATCCTCGGGATCGGCGCCGGGGTTAAGGTTCACGCCACGCAGAGCGATCAGCAGGCCGTCACCGGTCAGGGTCGCGCGGGGGCGGGTGTTCTCGGTGAGTAGTGCTTCGCAGACCAGCTCGCTAAGGCCAGACTGGTTACGCAGCCATTCGCTTTGCTCGGGTTCTGTGTAGTCCAGATGCAGCCAGGCCAGTCCCTGATCCGGCCGCCAGGCGTTGATTTCGGCGGCATCCATATCGCGGGCGCCGCCCTGGCCGTCCAGCAGCAGGGCGTGCAACGGTTTTAACGCTATGGGTTTAGTCATTGGAGGAGGTCAGCTGGTCTGCCATTGAATCTTTTCGGCATCGCCGTTTTCCACGCGCCACCACTCATCGGGATCGTCACCTTCGGACCAGCCGGAGGCGATACAGCGCACCTGGGTATCCAGGGCTTTGGCGATCTCGTGGGCGCAATCCAGGTCGCGCACCCAGGGGGTGTCTTCTGAGCGGAACCAGACGCTGATCCAGGCCTTGCCAACCGCTTTTTCGTGGATCATCACCGGTACGGTGTTGCTGTCGATGACGATCTCCAGGGCATGGGTTCCACCGACGCTGTTAATGGTCTGCACCCGCTCACAGCGCTCGCCAAGCCAGTCGAGAATAACCTCCAGCGGCCGGTTCTTGATGTAGACCTCGATATCGGGGTGGCGCTCGTCACTCATCTTTACTGTCCAGAAAACTGAAGATACGGAGAATGCTGAGGCTGAGATAGCCTGCCGCAGCGAGTATGATGCCGACCCCTATCAGGATCAAGCCGGCCAGTGCCGCCAGCTCAGCATCGAGGCCAGCGGGCATCAGGTACTGTCCGGCGGCGACCAGAGCGAAGCCGAGCGCGAAAACGCCAAACCCAGCCAGCAGCAGGGAGAAATTTTCCCTCGGGCTGTTGGCGCGTTTATGCAGCCACTCTCGAATGCGCATCGAAAACCTCCAGACGCCCTTTATAGCGTCTAAGCCGGGCCGCGATCAATGCAGGAAAAGTGATCAGCCAGGCGGTTTATGGTCGCCTGGGTTCGATCAGGCGCGCCGGTAAAGGCCGAAACGTATATCGGCGCTGCACTCCAGGCTGGTGTGAGCCAGGATGCGGTCGCGGGTTTCCTGGCGGATACGGTGCCCGTGAGGCGTCATCAGCAGTAGATCAGAGAGTGCTTCGCCACCGTCCACTTCAAACTGGAACTCCAGGCTTTCGGTACGTACCGGCTCAAACAGCGGCACCAGGTCGGCCTCGGGGTTGAACTCACGCTTGCGGACTTCATCGTAGATCAGCTCGCGCAGTTCAATCAGATGCTCCGGCCCCGGCCAAATCACCAGTAGAAGGCCGCCGGGCTTCAGTGCCCTGGCCATCGGTTCCGGCATAACGCGGCTGAACATCAGGGTCATGGCGTCCAGAGAGCCGGGCAGGATCGGCAGATCGGCGCCCGTACCTACCAGCCAGTCGATATTCTCGCTGCGTCTGCAGGCGGCCTTGATGGCATGGCGGGAGATATCGAGCCCGGCGATAGCGGCGTTGAGGCCGGCAGTGGAGAACGCTTCTTCGATCTGGGTGGTGTAGTAACCCTCGCCGCAGCCCAGATCCAGCAGTTCAGGCTGCGGGGTGTTTTTGAGCTCTTCCAGCAGTATCTGCGTCAGGCGCTCGGCGATCAGCCAGTAGAAACCGGCATCGAGAAAGCGGCGCCGTGCCTGGATCATCTCACTGTTGTCGCCGGGATCCTTGGACTTCTTGCGCTGCGGCAGCAGCAGGTTCCAGTAACCCTGACGGGCGCGATCGAAACTGTGGCCGGCTTCGCAGCGCAGCTGTCGCCCATCTTCAGCGGTGGCCAGGGGAGCCTGGCACACCGGGCAGCCAAGTGAAATCATTGGCTCAGCTCTTCACCAGCAGACGGGCCAGGATGTTTTCGTAAACGGCCGAAAGGGTATCCAGGTCCGCAATACGCACGCGTTCATCGATCTTATGGATCGTGGCGTTAACCGGACCCAGTTCAACCACCTGGGCGCCGGTGGGCGCGATAAAGCGGCCATCGGAGGTGCCGCCGGAGGTGGACAGCTCGGTCTCATTGCCGGTGACGGCACGGATCGCTTCGCGGCTGGCATCTACCAGGGAACCTGCGGAGGTCAGGAAGGGATTGCCGGAGAGAATCCAGTCGATATCCCAGTCCAGGCCGTGGCGGGTCAGAATATCGCAGACGCGCTGCTTGAGCTCATCGGCGGTGGTCTCGGTAGAGAAGCGGAAGTTAAACGCCACTTCGACCTCGCCCGGTACCACGTTGGTGGCGCCGGTGCCGGCGTGGATGTTGGAGATCTGGAAGCTGGTCGGCGGGAAGAAATCGTTGCCTTGGTCCCAGGTGGTGGAAGACAGCTCGGCCAGGGCCGGTGCGGCTTCGTGGATCGGGTTGCGGACCAGGTGCGGGTAGGCCACGTGGCCCTGAATACCGCGTACCTTCAGGGTGCCGCTCAGGGAGCCGCGACGACCGTTCTTGATCACGTCACCGACCTTGTCGGTGCTGGACGGCTCGCCGACGATACACCAGTCGATCTTCTCGTTACGCGCTTCCAGGTGGTCGATCACGCGAGTAGTGCCGTTCACGAACGGGCCTTCCTCGTCGGAGGTGATCAACAGGGAGATGGAGCCTTCATGCTCGGGATGGTTGGCGATGAAGCGCTCCAGCGCGGTCATAAAGGCGGCGATGCTGCCCTTCATGTCCGCAGCGCCACGGCCGTAGAGGTAACCCTCCACCTCCGTGGGCTCGAATGGGGGATGGGTCCACTGCTCGGCGGGGCCGGAGGGGACCACATCGGTATGACCTGCAAAGCAGAACAGGGGCCCTTCGGTGCCGCGACGCGCCCAGAAGTTGGTGACCTCCTCGAACGGCAGTCGCTCAATCTTGAAACCAAGTTTTTCAAGACGGCCGATCAGCAGCTCCTGGCAGCCAGCATCTTCGGGAGTGACCGAAGGACGGCTGATCAGGTCGCAGGTGAGTTCGAGGGTTTCTGAGCGGAGGGACATTCTTTAGGCTCCTGAAAACGACGACGAGCCACCGCAATAAGCGGCAGCCCGTCGCTGTTCTTAGTTATGTTTGTGCAGTTCTTCGTTCAGTTCAATCGCGCTCTTGTTGGTTTTCACCTCGATGCGACCGTTCTGGGAGTTGCGGCGGAACAGCAGGTCCGGCTTGCCGGCCAGGTCTGCAGCCTTGACCACTTCCACGTCGTTGTTCTGGTCGTCCAGCAGGGTGACCTTGGAGCCGCCGGTGACGTACAGGCCAGCTTCCACGGTGCAGCGATCGCCCAGCGGGATACCGAGACCGGAGTTAGCGCCCAGCAGGCAGTTCTCGCCCACAGAGATGACCACGTTGTTACCGCCGGACAGGGTGCCCATGGTGGAGGCGCCGCCGCCCACGTCGGAACCGTTACCCACGACAACGCCTGCAGAGATGCGGCCTTCAACCATGCTTACGCCCAGAGTACCGGCGTTGAAGTTGATGAAGCCTTCGTGCATGACGGTGGTGCCTTCACCCACGTGCGCGCCCAGGCGGATGCGGGAGGTGTCGCCGACACGGATACCGGCCGGTACCGCGTAGTTGGCCATTTTCGGGAACTTGTCCACAGACTGAACGTCGAGAACGCGACCCTGGGCACGGGCTTCCAGCTGGCGACGCGGCAGGTCTTCCAGCGCTACGGCGCCTTCATTGGTCCAGGCCACGTTCGGCAGCAGGCCGAACATGCCGGCCAGGCTCAGGCCGTGCGGCTTGACCAGACGGTTGGAGAGCAGAGCTAGCTTCAGGTAAACCTCAGCGGTGCTGGTAGGGCCTTCGTCGCTGGCCAGGATGCACAGAACCAGCGGCTGCTTGGTGCCTTCGAGCACTTCGGTAACCAGAGCCTGGTCTTTGGCGCCAACAGACAGGAAAGCAGCTTCCAGCTTTTTCAGGTCAGCGTCTTTCAGTTCGATTGCCGCGTTACCGCCTTCGTAGGCAACAACACCGGAAACTGCGTCGATCAGCTCGGCGCTGGCGTTCAGCAGCGGTGCGCTGTAGTAAACCTCAAGCCACTCACCAGTGCTGGATTTAGTACCGACCCCCAGGCCGAATGCGAAGTTTGGCATCTTGTATGTCCTCGTAATGCGTTGAAATCGTTTTATTTATACGGCGCGTTAGACGCCAAACAGTGCGGCATAGTCCGCTTCCTTGAAGCCGACACGAATGGTGTCGGCATGCTCAAGGACCGGACGCTTGATCAGTGTAGGACGCTCAACGAGCAGGGCGCGCAGCCCGGCTTCATCCACATTTCGTTCCGCTTCCGGCAGCTGACGCCAGGTGGTGCCGCGCTTGTTCAGCACGGTGTCGATACCGAGGGCATCACACCAGCGGTCGATGCTGGCGGCATCCAGTCCATCCTTGCGGAAATCGTGGAAGCTGAACGCTATGCCGTTGGCTTCCAGCCATTTGCGGGTTTTGCGCACGGTGTCGCAGTTGCTGATTCCGTAAACGGTGGTCATGGCAAAAATCCTTTACAGCGATTCTACGTAGCGACGGATGCGCTCAGAGGCTTCAACCACCTCGGAAACGGTGGCTACCAGCGCCATGCGCACAAAGCCGGCGCCGGGCAGGCGGCCGTCCGCCATTGGGCGCGACAGGTAGCTGCCGGGCAGTACGGTCAGGTTCTGCTGCTCATACAGACCGCGGGTGAAGGCGTCATCGGCGATCGGAGTCGGCACCCACAGGTAGAAGCTGGCATCCGGCTTCTTCACATCCAGCACCGGCGACAGCACCTTGATGGCGGCGTCGAACTTGTGGCGGTACTGGCTGCGGTTTTCCAGCACGTGGTCTTCATCGTTCCAGGCGGCGATGGAGGCCAGCTGATGCTGAATCGGCATGGAGCTGCCGTGGTAGGTGCGGAACAGCAGGAACGGCTCCATCAGCTCGGCATCGCCGGCGATAAAGCCGGAGCGCAGACCCGGCAGGTTGGAGCGCTTCGACAGGCTGTGGAACACCACGCAGTTGCGGTAGTCGTGACGACCCAGCTCGGCGCAGGCTTGCAGCAGACCTGCCGGCGGGTTGGCTTCGTCGAAGTAGATCTCGGAGTAGCACTCGTCGGAGGCAACGACGAAGTCGTATTCGTCGGACAGCGCGATCAGCTTCTTGAACTGCTCGATGGTATGAGCTGAGCCGGTCGGGTTGCTCGGTGAGCAGACGAACAGAAGCTGGCAGCGCTTCCATACATCGGCAGGGATCGCATCGTAATCCGGTACGAAGCCGGTTTCCGGCAGCGTCGGCAGGTAGTAGGGCTCGGCGCCGGAGAGGTAAGCCGCGCCTTCATAGATCTGGTAGAAGGGATCAGGCGTCAGCACCAGTGCGTCCGGTGAGCGTTTCACCAGTGCCTGGGTGAAGGCGAAGATCGCTTCGCGGGTGCCGTTGACCGGCAGTACGTGGCGCTCGGCATCCATGGAGCCTTGCTGCAGTTTGAAGCGGCGCTCACACCATTCGGCGATCGCCTGGCGCAGCTCCGGCATCCCCTTGGTGCTGGGGTAGTTGGAGACGCGATCCAGGTTGTTTTTCAGCACGTCGAGCACGAACGGCGGTGCCGGATGCTTGGGTTCACCGATCCCCAGAGAGATATGTTCCAGATCAGCAGGCGGCGTCACGCCGCGCTTGAGCTCTGCCAGTTTTTCAAACGGGTAGGGCTGTAGGCGATCCATATCGGGGTTCATGCGGCTCATCGGGCTGTCCTTCAGACTGAACTATAACCACGCCAAGTATGCGGTTTTGGCGGCATTTAGGGTCGCAAAGTATACCGGATGGCGAGTAATCGGCCAATCGCCCAGCGGCTGCGCTGGCCCGGTTTCTCGCACCGAGTTGTTCATTTAAATGAAACAGAACTGACATCGCACTATCAGCGATATGAAGCATTCTGCTGCTCTAATTTGGGTTCATTTGAAACTTGATGGCCAGAAATCTGTTCATGGCATCTCAGGCTTGCCAGGTTTTGCCTGGTTCGAAGGATTGATAAGGGAGCAAACCGCAATGGCTCGAAAAATGGTACGCAGCAGTTTGGGTGTAGCACTGGCGTCGGTAATGGCATTCAATGCCCAGGCCGCAACCCAGATCGAGTGGTGGCACGCCATGGGCGGCACCCTGGGGGAAAAGATCAACGAGATCGCCGCCGGGTTTAACGCCAGCCAGGATGACTACGAGGTCAAACCGGTGTTCAAAGGCAACTACACCGAGACCATGACCGCTGCCGTAGCCGCGTTTCGTGCCAAGCAACAGCCGCATATCGTGCAGGTGTTCGAGGTCGGTACCGCGTCGATGATGGCCGCCGAAGGCGCCGTCTACCCGACCTGGAAACTGATGGAAGACGCCGGCGAAGCCTTCGATCCGGATAACTACCTCAGCGCCATCACCGGCTACTACACCAGCGACGACGGCAAGATGCTGTCGATGCCGTTCAACAGCTCCACACCGGTGCTCTACTACAACGCCGATGCGTTAGAGAAAGCCGGCGCCGAGCCGCCAAAAACCTGGGAAGATATGGGCCAGGTCGGTCAGAAACTGCTGGATGCCGGTTACAAGTGCGGCTTCACCACCGGCTGGCAGTCCTGGGTGCAGCTGGAGAACTTCAGCGCCCGCCAGGATATTCCCTTTGCCTCCAACAACAACGGTTTCTCCGGTCTGGATACGGTGCTGGAGTTCAACAGCGACAAGCATGTGCAGCATATCGCCCAGCTGGCCGACTGGCAGAAGAGCGGCATCTTCGGCTACGGCGGTCGTCGCTCCGACAGCCTGCCGAAGTTCTACAGCGGCGAATGCGCCATGTATATGGGTTCTTCTGCGTCCTATTCCGGCGTGAAAAGCAGCGTGCAGGATTTCGAGTTTGGCGTAGCTCAGCTGCCGTACTGGCAGTCGATGATCGATAGCCCGAAAAACACCATCATCGGTGGCGCTACGCTCTGGACTCTGCAGGGGCATGACAGTGAAGACTACAAGGGCGTGGCCCAATTCTTTACTTACCTCTCTTCACCGGAAGTGCAGGCGGACTGGCACCAGTTCACTGGTTATCTGCCGATCACTCATGCCGCCGCCGAACTGACCCGTGAGCAGGGCTTCTATGCGGCAAACCCTGGCACCGATGTGGCGATCACCCAGATGACCAGCGGTGAGCCGACGGCCAACTCCAAGGGGCTGCGTCTGGGTAACTTTGTACAGATCCGTGACGTGATCAACGAAGAGCTGGAGAAGGTCTGGGCCGGCGATGCCTCCGCCAAGGACGCTCTGGATGAAGCGGTGGAGCGCGGTAACGACCTGCTGCGCAAGTTTGAACGCGCCAATCGCTGATTCGTAACAGGGAGCACCGGTGCCTCGGCTTGTCCGAGGTGCCGGTCATTTCGTTATGTCCAATATAAGTTCTGAACGCGTGCCGGCTTTCGATAGCCATTGGCTGCCCTGGCTGCTGGTGCTGCCGCAGTTGCTGATCACGCTGGTGTTTTTTATCTGGCCCGCCGCCCAGGCGGTGTGGCAGTCGTTCCTGATGGAAGATGCCTTTGGGCTCTCCACCGAGTTTGTCGGCCTGGAAAACTACCAGCTGCTGTTCACCGATCCGGGCTACTACAAAACCCTCTGGACCACCGTCATCTTCAGTGCCGGCGTGACGGCGCTCTCCATGGGGCTGTCGTTGACCCTGGCGGTGATGGCAGACCAGGTGGTGCGCGGCGCCCAGGTCTACAAGACGCTGTTGATCTGGCCCTATGCCGTGGCACCCGCGATCGCCGGTGTGCTCTGGCTATTCATGTTCCATCCCACCGTGGGTGTGCTGGCGTATCTGCTGGATCAGCTGGGTTACGAGTGGAACCACTTTCTCAATGGCGATCAGGCGATGCTGCTGGTGATTATCGCCTCCGCCTGGAAGCAGATCAGTTACAACTTTCTGTTTTTTCTTGCCGGATTGCAGGCGATCCCGCGCTCACTGCATGAGGCGGCGGCCATCGATGGCGCAGGTCCGCTGCGGCGCTTTATCACCATCACTTTTCCGTTGCTGTCGCCGACTACCTTCTTCTTGCTTGTGATCAACGTGGTGTACGCGTTTTTTGAAACCTTCGGCGTGATTCACGCGGTCACCCAGGGCGGGCCCGGCGATGCCACGCGTACCCTGGTGTACAACGTCTATGACGACGGTTTTGTCGGTCTGGATCTGGGGGGCTCCGCGGCACAGTCGGTGGTGCTGATGCTGCTGGTGGGTGCACTCACCGTGGTGCAGTTCCGCTATGTCGAGCGCAGGGTGCAGTACTGAAATGGAGAGCTGAGGTTGAGAGCTGAGATGGAGAGCTAAGGTTGAGAGCTGATGGTTGAGAATCGATTCTGGCTGAACCTGATTAGCCACGGGGTGCTGGCGCTGGGCGTGCTGCTGGTGGCCTTTCCAATCTGGATCGCTTTTGTGGCGTCTACCTATCCGGCGCAGGCACTGGTGACTGGTACCGTGCCGCTCTGGCCCGGTGATCAGCTGCTGGAAAACTTTGGCCGTGTGCTGGGCACAGGCAGTGACTCATCGGTTGGCGTATCGGTGGCGCTGATGCTGTTCAACAGCCTGGTGATGGCGCTGGGGATCGCTTTGGGCAAGATCGCCATTTCCGTACTGGCGGCCTATGCCATCGTTTTTTTCCGCTTTCCGTTGCGGATGTTCTGCTTCTGGCTGATCTTCATGACGCTGATGCTGCCGGTGGAGGTACGCATCATCCCCACCTTTCAGGTGGTGGCGGATCTGGGAATGCTGAACAGCTACACAGGGCTGACGCTGCCGCTGATCGCCAGCGCCACCGCCACCTTCCTGTTGCGTCAGTTCTTTATGACGGTACCGCCGGAGCTGGCGGAGGCGGCGCGGGTGGATGGTGCCGGCCCTATCCGTTTCCTGATCGATATCCTGCTGCCGCTGTCGCGCACCAACCTCGCGGCACTGTTCGTGATCATGTTTATCTACGGCTGGAACCAGTATCTCTGGCCGCTGCTGATCACCACCAGCGAGGACTACTACACCGTGGTGATGGGGATCCAGCGGATGCTGGCGGTGGGGGACGGCGAGGTGGCCTGGAACGAGGTGATGCCAACCACTTTGCTGGCGCTGCTGCCGCCGGTGGGCGTGGTGCTGATGATGCAGCGCCTGTTCGTCAAGGGACTGATAGAAACCGAAAAGTAAGAGAACGGCCATGGCTACACTGACACTGGATCAACTGAACAAAACCTACGACAACGGCCAGGTGGCGGTTCAAGGGCTGTCGATGGATATCGCCGATGGCGAGTTTATCGTGATTGTCGGGCCTTCGGGCTGCGGTAAATCCTCGCTGCTGCGGATGCTGGCGGGGCTAGAGCGGATCAGCGCCGGCGAGCTGAAAATCGGCGATCAGCGCGTCAACGAACTGGAACCGGCGAAGCGCGATATCGCCATGGTGTTTCAGAACTATGCGCTCTATCCGCATATGAGTGTCTACGACAACATGGCCTATGGCCTGAAAAACCGCGGCTTCGACAAAGCCGAGATCAAACGCTGCGTCGAAGCCGCTGCCGAGACCCTGCAACTGGAACAGCTGCTGACACGCAAGCCGCGCCAGCTCTCCGGCGGGCAGCGCCAGCGCGTGGCCATGGGGCGGGCCATCGTGCGTAACCCCCAGGTGTTTCTGTTTGATGAGCCGCTCTCAAACCTGGATGCCAAGCTGCGTGTGCAGATGCGGATCGAGATTAAGCGGCTGCAGCGTGAGCTGGGTACCACGGCGGTCTATGTGACCCACGATCAGGTGGAGGCGATGACGCTGGCGGATCGCCTGGTGGTGATGCGCAACGGCGTCGCCGAGCAGATCGGCACGCCGATGGAGATCTATAACCGTCCCGCGACACCTTTTGTAGCGGGCTTTATCGGTTCGCCGGCGATGAACTTCCTCGATGGCAGCCTGGCGCGAGGCCAACTTAGCATCGGTGAGCGCCAGATTCAGCTGCCGGAGTACGCTAATGCCTGTACTGAGTTTAACGAGCGCGTGCAGGTTGGCATCCGTCCCGAGCATCTGCACCGGATCATCCCCGGCCAGCCCGTCGAGGGCGTGCCGCTGGAGGTGGATGTGCAGCTGGCGGAGCCGCTGGGCGCCGATACGCTGCTGCATGGTCGGCTGGCGGGCACCGATAATCAATTTACACTAAGGCTGCGAGGCGAGTATGTGGCCGCCGACGAGGAGCGCATCGCTCTGTCGCTGGATCCTTCGCAACTGCACCTTTTTGATAAACAGAGTGGACAGAGGATCGAACCGTGTTGAAAACCGAGTCAGAGCGCGACTTAAGGCCAGGGGTTAAACCGCAGCTGCCAAAAATCATCGGCCATCGCGCCATCGCCTCGCTGGCGCCGGAAAATACACTGGGCGCGGTCCGAGAAGCGGCTCGTCAGGGCGTTAAATGGGTGGAGATGGATGTCAGCCTGCTGGCGGACGATACGCCGGTGATCCACCATGACCCGACGCTGGAACGCCTCTCCAATGCGACGGGCACCCTCTGTGAAATGCAGCTGGCCGATCTGGCCGGTGTGAATGTGGCGGCACGGTTCGAAGGCTGGGGCGTCGAGCCGGTGCCGACCCTTCGAGAGATGCTGGCGCTGCTGACCGAGCTGAAGCTGGGATTCAACCTGGAGATCAAGGATCAGGGGCTGGATCCGGCCAGAGTGGTTGCGGCGATCGCGCCGGAGCTCTGCGCTTTTGATCCCGCGCGGCTGGTGATCTCCAGCTTCAGCGAAGCGCTGTTACAAGAGTGCCAGCGCCAACTGCCCGAGCTTGCGCGCGGTCTGCTGCTCTCTGAGTTGGAAGGGAATTGGAGCGATAAGCTCGAGTCGTTGCAGGCGTTCAGCCTCCACAGCCACTGGCGTGCGCTCAATGAACAGACCATCGCCCAGGCAAAAGCGGTTGGCTGTCGCGTGCTGACCTGGACCGTTAACGATATTGAGGAGGCGCAGCGTCTGCTGCAGCTGGGTGTGGATTCCGTTATCACCGATATTCCCCAGCAGTTTGGCTCAGAGTATGACAGGGAGCTGGATGAAGCTCAGTGAACGCCAGCAACGGATCGTCGATACGCTCAGGGAGAGCGAAGAGCTCGGCGTGGATGAGCTGGCGCAGCGCTTCGATGTCTCAACCCAGACCATCCGCAAGGATATCAACCAGCTCTCCGAGGCGGGACTGACGCGGCGTATCCATGGTGGCATAGCGCTTCCCGCCAGCGGCCGCAATATCTCCTTCCGTTCCCGCCAGGCTACCAATGTGAGCGCCAAACGCGCCATGGCTAGGGCCTGCGCCGAGCTTATTCCCGATGGCGCCTCGGTGTTTCTCGGCATAGGCACCAGTGTGGCGCTGCTGGCCGAGGCGCTGACTGAGCGTCGCGATCTGCGCGTGCTCACCAATAACCTGGATGTGGCCGAGCTGCTTTGCGATTATCCACAGATCGGCGTATCGCTCAGCGGAGGCCAGTTGCGCCATAGCGACCGGGATCTGGTGGGTGGCGCGGCGGTGGATTTTATCCGCGCTCACCGGGTCGATTTTGGCGTCGTTGGCGCCGGTGGGCTGGATAGCGAAGCGGGTATGCTCGATTTCGACCCTCGCGAGGCAGAGGTCAGCCGCACCATCCTGGCCTGTGCCCGCCAGCGGATTCTGCTGGTGGACCGGAGCAAATGGCGGCGCCGGGCGATGGTAGTAGTCGATGATTTCAATGCACTGGATCTGATGGTGACAGACGCCCTGCCCGAAGACGGGGCAGCTGTGCTGGCAAGGGCAGGCGTTCAGGTGGTAGAAGCCCTCGGCGTGAATGGAAAGAACGAAACAGAGAGCGCTAACCGATGAGTCAATTCGATGCCGAACAACTGAACCGGATCCGTTTTCTGCTCACCGATGTGGACGATACGCTGACCAGCGATGGCCTTATCCTGCCCGATACCCTGGCGATGATCTATCGGCTGGAAGAGGCGGGTATCCATGTGATTCCGATCACCGGCGCCTGCGCCGGCTGGTGTGACCATATGGCGCGGGCCTGGCCGGTGAGTGCGGTAATTGGTGAGAACGGCGCGTTCCATATGCGTCGCAGCGACAAGGGTTTCGAACGCTGTGACTGGACGCAGGAAGCGCAGATGCGCAGCGATCAGGCGGAGGTCAAAGCGCTGATCGAGTCGTTGATCCTGCCGGCTTATCCCGGGCTTTCACTGGCGGCGGATCAGCCTTACCGACTGGCCGATGTGGCGATCGATATTGGTCAGGATGCCAGGCTGGATCAGGCCCAGGTGGCTGAGATTATCGAGCGGCTGCATCAGCGAGGTATCAACGCTCGAGCCAGCTCTATCCATATCAACGCCTGGCGCGGCAGTTTCAGCAAATACGCCATGGCGGTGAAACTGCTCTACGACTTGTATGGCCTTAGCGGTGCGCAGCTGCAGGAGCAGGTGGCGTTTGTGGGTGATTCCGCCAATGACGAAACCATGTTCGAGGGTCTCAGCTGCACCTTTGGCGTGGCCAATATCGCCAGGGCGTTGCCCTATATGAAACATCGGCCAGCTGAAGTGCTCAGCCAGCCGATGGGGGCGGGTTTTGTGGAGCTTGGCGAGCGGTTGCTGGCCGCCCGCGCTTAGTCAGCCTGACCTCAGGCTGAGGGTCCGGTGAGCTGAGCCGGGTCCAGCATCTGCTCCAGTTCCTCTCGGCTCAGGTCGGTTTCCTGCTCCACCACGTCGATGATCGGACGACCCTCGGCGTAGGCCTGTTTCGCCAGCGCAGCGGCCTTCTCATAGCCGATGACGCGGTTCAGCGCGGTGACCAGAATCGGGTTTCGCGACAGAGCCGCGTTGATCACATCCTCCCGCACCTTGAAGCTGCGGATCGCCTTGTCTGCCAGACTCTCGGCCGCATTGCTCAGCAGCGCGATGCTGTCCAGCAGGTTGTAGGCGATCACCGGCAGCATCACGTTAAGCTGGAAATTGCTGCGCTGGGCGCTGAGCGCCACGGTGGTGTCGTTGCCGCACACCTGCATACAGGTCATCAGCACCGCTTCCGGAATCACCGGGTTCACCTTGCCGGGCATGATCGATGAGCCTGGCTGCAGGGCTTCCAGCTCGATCTCGCCAAGCCCCGCCAGCGGGCCGGAGTTCATCCAGCGCAGGTCATCGGCGATCTTGATCATGGAAGTGGCGCAGGTGCGCAGGTTAGCGGAGAGCTCCAGCGCCGTGTCCTGGCTCGACAGTGCGGTAAAGCGGTTTGGTGCCGGCGACAGCGTCATCCCGGTGCGGGCGCTGAGGTTGCGGCAGAACAGGCGCGGGAAGGTGGCCGGTGAGTTGATGCCGGTGCCGACGGCGGTACCGCCCTGGGCCAGCTCCGCCAGGCGCGGTGCGGTCTGTTCCAGCCTTTCTACCGACGCCTTGATCTGCTGCTGCCAGCCGCTCAGTTCCTGTCCCATCGTGACCGGCATCGCGTCCATCAGATGGGTACGGCCGGTTTTGACCAGGTCCTTAAGGTCGGAACTCTTGCGGCGGATCGCATTTTTCAAGTGGCGCAGCGCAGGGATCAGCTTGAGCTGCAGCTCGCTCAGGGCACTCAGGTGCAGCGCCGTGGGGATCACGTCGTTGGAGCTCTGGCTCATATTGATATGATCGTTGGGGTGCAGCTTGAGCCCTGCGTCTTTCTCGATCAGGTGGGAGAGCACCTCGTTCATGTTCATGTTGCTGCTGGTGCCGGAACCAGTCTGGAAAACATCAACCGGAAACTGCTCATGAAACTCGCCGGCGACGATCCGGTCGCAGGCGGCGATGATCGCTTTACTGTGCTCTTCTTCGAGCAGGCCCAGCTCCGCGTTGGTCTGGGCACAGGCCGCCTTGATCTGCGCCAGGGCGACAAGAAACGGCGCCGGCATGCGGCGGTCACTGATCTGGAAGTTGTTTACGGCTCGCTGGGTCTGGGCGCCGTAAAGCGCTTCCTCAGGTACTTCGACCTGGCCCAGGCTGTCATGTTCTGTGCGCGTCATACACCCTCCTTTGTGTCTGTTTCCACTGGTGCCTGCCCAAAACTCAGGGGTTCCGAGACAGACGCTCAGAGTATCTTTGAGTATGGTTTACATCGACGGAATCACAACAGACGGGCGGTCTGTTGTGATCCAGCCACACTTCCACTCTATGTGGCAGATAATACTTGGATAAGTTTCAATCGGATGTTGCTTCTATAGAGCGTAAGGCGAGCTCAGTCTCGGCGGGTTATAGTAGAGATCTGCCCGGCACAGGAGACAGCGCCGGATCTGCACAGCTTTCGGGATAAAAATAAAAAGGCGGCGGGAGGATAGCGATGCGACGGGGAAACATACTCTCTTTGGATAGCGGCGGGTTTCATCGCCTGCATTACCAGGAGTGGGGTAGCGCCAGTAACGAACGGGTGCTGATCTGCGTTCATGGTATGGCGCGCAACAGTCGGGATTTTGACGAGCTGGCGCTGGCACTGAGTCGCAATTATCGCGTCATCTGCCCGGACCTGCCGGGCCGGGGCGAGAGTGACTGGCTTGCCAACCCGAAGGATTACTCCCTGGTGCAGTATGTTCAGGATATGGTCGCGCTGATCGCCCGGGTCGATGCTGCCCGCGTGGACTGGATCGGCACCTCCCTCGGTGGGCTGATCGGCATCTGTCTGGCGGCGCAGCCGAATACGCCGATCCGCCGCCTGGTCCTGAATGATATCGGCCCGTTCATCCCCCAAGCGGCGCTGCAGCGAATCGCCGGCTACCTGGGGGATCACCGCTTCGATGACGAAAGCGCCATGGAGAGTTGGCTGCGTGATCTCTACACCGCTTTCAGTGGCCTCAGTGACCGCCAGTGGCAACATCTGGTGACCCACGGCCAGCGCCAGTGCGACGATGGTCGGCTGGGGTTGCACTATGACCCGGCCATTGCCGTTAACGCCGCAGAGAACTCCCGGGCGGATGTGGATATCTGGTCGCTCTGGGAGCGGGTAGATTGTCCACAGCTACTGCTGCACGGGCGAGAATCCGATGTGCTCAGGCTGGAAACAGTGCAGCAGATGCAGAGCCGGCGGCCGGATCTGCAGGTACACAGCCTGGATGGGATAGGCCATGCGCCGGCCCTGATGAGCAAAGATCAGATCACACTGCTGGTTGATTGGCTGCGCGCCACCCAATCCCAGGTATTTACGGATAAAGAGGAGCTGTAAAGAGAAACTATGAGTCTGCTTACCCGCTGGCCAAGAGAGCAGCTGATGCTCAGTGTCGAAGAGCGCCGCCGTGCCGTACAGGCAGTGGAAAAGGCGTTCGCGCCCACGCTTGAGTCCCTGCAGGTGGATATCGGTCTGAAGGAGCAGTTCGAGCAGATCTATGTGCCGCTGGCGGCCTGGCTGGTGGAACGCCAGCGTGGTCAAAGCAAGCCGCTGGTAGTGGGTATCAACGGTGCCCAGGGGGCGGGAAAATCCACCCTGTTCAACCTGCTGGAGGTGATCCTGGAGGAGGGCTTCGGTCTGCGTGTGATCGGCTTCTCCATCGATGATCTCTATCGCACCCGCGCCGAGCGGGAGGAGCTGGGGCGTGAGGTACACCCGCTGATGGAAACCCGCGGCGTGCCCGGTACCCATGATGTGGCGCTGGGGATAGAACTGCTGGAATCACTGCTTCATGCCGGTCCCGATACGCTGACCAAGATCCCGGTGTTCGACAAGTCCATCGATGACCGCTGTCCGCCCACCGTCTGGCAGGAGTGGCTGGGACCGGTGGATGTGATCGTGTTTGAAGGCTGGTGTGTCGGAGCGGAGCCGCAAACCGAAGAGGAGCTGGCGCAGGCGGTGAACTCGCTGGAAGCGGATGAGGATCCGGACGGTGTTTGGCGTCGTTATGTGAATGCGCAACTGGCCGGACCCTACCAGCGGTTGTTCGAGTATCTGGATCTGTTGCTGATGCTCAAGGTGCCCAGCATGCAGGCGGTGTATCAGTGGCGCGCCCAGCAGGAGGAAAAACTGGCGGAGAGAGTGCGCTATATCTATGACACGCTGCAGCCCACCTCGCATCTGCGCATCATGAACCCCTCGGAGATCCGACGTTTTATCGCCCATTACGAGCGTCTCACCCGCGCCATGCTGGAGGAACTGCCCGACCGGGTGGATATCTGCCTCTATCTCAACGAAAACCACAAGATCAGCGATATTCTGATCAATAAGGGACGGCCACTGCTGACATCACGGCAGAGCGGTGTGGAGTTCAGCCTTTAGGTGCGCTTTTGCGCTTTCCTGTTCTCGTGTGCGCAGGTCGACGCCGTTGTAAGAGGCGCGCACCCAAAGGGCATAATAACCTCGCGCCGGTTGGGTCTGGTGCGGTGGTGGTTAAATACCCCGGTGGTTGATCGCAGCGGGGCGCCGCGCCTTAGCGAAGCGGCTTCGACCGAGCCTTATATTGGCAGCAGCGTGGTAGAAGCAAACCCTACCACCACCGAGTTGATGGCGCGGTTGGTCTTGTCGGAGACAATCTGCGCCATCATGTCCTGGTAGGCGATCAGCTTGCCGAAAATCCGCTCGAAGCTGTAGTTGGGCACGCCGTTGTCGGCGATGCCGTTGGAGAGCAGAAACAGGTTACCGTCAGGCTGGCGTCGGTTGTTCAGGCGCCAGGCGATCGCCTCCAGGTTACGGGCGGAGTTGAACAGTTTCTGCTGATCGATATCGTTAAGCATGAAGAACTCGTCGCGGTAGCTGTAAGAAGCATGCAGCATGCCGCTGATTCCCACCATCAGCGCAAACACCCTGTCTCCGCGAAAGTCCGGTTCAAACGCCAGTGGAATCGCATCGGTGCCGTAGCGGCCGTTCAGTTCAGGGTGGTTGATCAGACGCGGCGAATCCAGCAGCAACTGCAGGCGCCGGCTGACGGTGATGCCGGGCGGGCCCTTTTTCAGTTCTCTTGGATTGCGCTTATAGAGCTTGATGGTGAGTTCGCGTACCAGATCATTGAGCGCGCGGATATGGGAGTCGGCCACCATATCGATGTCGGACTTGGCCAGGTTCTTTATCTCGAAGGGGCGTGCTTTGCCGCCGCTGGCGCAACCCTGCAGCACCAGTATCATCAAAACCAGGCCGAGCACTCGACTCATTGACTCACTCCCTGTGTCTCTTGGCTCATCGGCGGAGCCTCATCATCCAACCTGAACACGGTCAATTCCTTTACCGCAGGCGCACTCAGGTCATCAGTGGTGAAACTGACGCCGCCGCCCACCAGCGTCTCCAGGCTGGCAAGCTTGATATCCAGGCCGCTGAAGAGGCCGGCGTGACTCTTGACGCCGCTCTCGTTGAAGAAGCGGCTGGAACTGCGCACCAGTGTCGCATGGCTGGGACGAATATGCGCATAAACCTTCACGCCATCGCCCCGAAGATTGATCTCGTACCCGGTTACTT
The DNA here is from genome assembly GCF_900108065.1 of Marinobacterium lutimaris. Lineage (GTDB taxonomy): Bacteria > Pseudomonadota > Gammaproteobacteria > Pseudomonadales > Balneatricaceae > Marinobacterium_D > Marinobacterium_D lutimaris. Next base: position 82,860 of record NZ_FNVQ01000007.1, read on the forward strand.
CGCCCACCGGCACCTGTCGATAGAGTACCGGGCTACCTAGCCCGATTGAGCCCAGCTCGCGGGCGTGAAGCTCCACTGTCAGCCCAGGCTGCGGTTGGTAGGCGGGCGGCTCGCGCAGGGCGATAAAGTCATGGGCGATAGCTCTTGTGTCGGTTCCGTCACCGGGCAGCGCTTCCACCTGGTTACCAAACAGAACATTGGTGGGGTTAAGGATGCCGCTGAGACGGATCTGTGGTTCGTTGATCCAGAACCGGGTGCCCTCCCGGGCCAGGAAGGCGGCTTCATGGAACAGGCTTGCCTTTGCGATGCGGGCGCCATTGGCGCTGACCACGCGGATACTGTCGATCCGGCCAACCTGCTGACCGCGATAGTTGATTGCTGCACCCGGTGGCAGTTCTGCGCCCGGGGAAAAACTGATCTGGATCTGCAGTGCCTGTTCCTGTGCGGCCTGCCGGTCAGGGTAGAGGCGGAAGTGCTGCGCCGCTGCAAGGGCGTCTCCATCCTCGGGGGTATCAAAGGCGATGCCGCCCTTCACCAGCTGTTTCAGGGAACCGGTGTTGACCTGGACTCCCTCCTGCAGGCTGGCGCGAGCTTCGATACCGCCGGAGATCCAGAAGCGGCTGCTGCCGTTCAGTAACTGGCTGTGCTCAGGGGCGATGGTCAGATCGATCAGCACCGAGCGACCGGCATCGCCAAGGCGATAGTGGCTGACCTCGCCGACCTCCAGCCCGCGATACAGCACCGGTGAACCCACGGCCACGGCGCCTAACTGCGGCGCCTCCAGCGTCAGCTTCAACCCGGCGCTGCCGCTATCGAGGTCGCCGCTCTCGGTTGCGCTCTCGCGATCCGTGTACAGGTTAAAACGCCGCGGTGCTACGACCTGGTTGCCGGGGTTGTTGCCCGGATTGAACAGGCTGATGCCGCCTCGAATCAGTGTCTGGGCGCTGCCGGTTTCCAGCGATACACCATCCAGATCAGCGGCGAAACGAATACCACTGCTGTTCCAGAAGCGGGTGTGGCTGCCGATAAGCTGGCGGTATTTCTCCTTGATCACGGCGTGAATAAGCACCTGGCTGCCATCGGCGGTCAGCTCGTAGCCGTTGACTTCACCCACCGGCAATTGCCGGTAAAGCAGCGGTGAGCCGCGATTGATCGAGCCCAGTTCATCGCTGATCAGTTCCAGTTCCATTCCCTGCTGGACCGGCAGCCTGGCCGGGGCTTCGGCCAGTGCCGTGAACCTGAAAGTCTCGCTGCCAGGGCCTGGGGCCAGCTCGATATACTGACCGCCCAGCAGTTTCTGCAGATTCAGTTCGCCGGAGCTGAGGCTGGGTTCCACCAGCCAGAAGCGGCTGCCGGCGCGCAGCAAGGGTCGGGCGCGCGGGTCGATCAGCAGCTGTGCGTGCAGCGCCTGGAAGTCATCACTGAGCTTGATATTGCGTACGCGGCCGATACGGACGCCACCGGTGCGCACCTCTGTGCCGGGGCTCAGCTGGGTGTCGGCGGGGAAGGTCAGCTGCACAGGAACGCCGTCCTCGGCGGCCTCGTAGTCGGCGAACAGGCGAAACTGGTCGCCATCCTCGGCGGCCGGGTTTTCCTGCGGGTCAGGCGTGTAGAAATGGACGCCGCCGGCGATGATGGTGGCCAAGGAGCCAAGACGGAAATCGATATCGGGAAACTTGCCCTTAACCTCGAGGCTGCTGGCGTTCCAGAAGCGGGAGTGTTTTTTCACCAGGTGGGCGTATTGTTGCTCCACATAAAGGTCCACCAGGATCTGGTCATCATTGGCGCTGAGGCGATAATCGATCACCTCGCCCACGTTGACGTCGCGGTAATAGACCGGGGAGCCGCGCCGTACCGCGTTGACCGAGTCGGCAAACAGGGTGATGTAAAGGCCATCCTGGTCGCGGATTGCCGGCGGAGGTTCGTCGGCAGCAACGAACTGACGTGTCTCTGGCCCATCGCCGGGGCGGATGCCGATGTAGTGGCCGGAGACCAGAGTCTCAAGTCCACGTACGCCGGAAAGGGATATCTGCGGCTTCACCAGCCAGAACTGGGTTTTTTCGTGCAGCAGCGACTCGGCGTGGGTGGCGATCTCTATCCGTGCGGTAACGCTTTGCAGATCGTCATTGAGCCTCAGGCTGCGCACGGTACCGCTGGGAAGACCACGGTAGATCACCTGGGTCTTGTTCTCCTCCAGACCCTCGGCGGAGCTGAACACTACGTCAACCATGACGCCGGCATCGTTGTAGCTTTTGAGCACCAGCCAACCGGCGATCATCGCCGCCAGCAGCGGCAGAATCCAGACCGCGGAGGGGCCGCGGTGACGCCGCACCCGGGGGCGGATTTCCCCGGGGGATGGGTTTTCGGAGCTCGTATCAGACTTCGGATCCACTCGCGTTCTCCTGCAGGTGACGGTCCCAGATCAGTCGGGTATCCAGGGTGCCAGCGGCCAGCATGGTGAAAATGACGACGCCGGCAAAGGCGATGGCGCCGGCCTGGCCATCGATATAGGCCAGGTTGCCGAACTGAACCAGGGCGACCAGTATACCGACGACAAAAATATCCAGCATCGACCAGCGGCCGATCCAGTGAACGACTCGGAACATCACCATCTTCTGCTGCATATTGGTGGTCCAGCCGCGCTGTATGGTTAACAGCAGGGTGCATAGCGCAATGATCTTGCCCACCGGAATCAGAATACTGGCGGCCAGCACCACAAAGGCGATGCCCCAGAGTCCGTGATGGGCCAGCTGCATCACGCCGCCAAAGATGGTCGAGGGTTCACCTTGGCCCAGGGTTGTGACCCGCATGATCGGCAAGAGGTTCGCGGGCAGCAGCAACAGTGTGGCGGTCAGCAACAGCGCCCAGGTGCGTTTCAGTGAGTCTGGAGTGCGTGCATGCAGCATCGCCTGACAGCGCGGACAGTGGGTATGTTCCTGCTGTAATGGCCAGAGTGCGCCGCAGTCGTGGCAGCGGATCAGGCCTTGGGCCAAGGCGCTGTGGCGCCAGTTATTCATGCCGGGCTCCTTCGCTGGGTGCGTCTTCTGCGGGGCTGCTCAGATCATCGATCTGGTGCCAGAACAGGTCTTCATCCATCTGCGATGAACTCAGTGCGGTGATCAGTATCAGCGCACCCAGGGAGTAGAGCCCGAGTCCCGGATGCACCTCCGCCATGTCCACCAGTTTGACGACGGAAACCAGCACGCTGATCAGGTAGACCTCCAGCATGCTCCACTCGTCGAGGTGGTGAAGGGCGCGCATCGCCAGTGGCAAACCCGGCCAGCGCCGACGCAGGTGCAGGGCCAGAGACAGGTAAGCCTGAAGCAGAAACTTGGTGCAGGGCACGAGGATGGCGAACAGCAGAATACAGAGGGAAACCAGCGGCAGGCTGTCTTCGTACAACGCCATGGCACTGGAGAAAATCGTCTGCTGCTGGTGGCGTCCCAGTACTTCAAGACTTAACACCGGGAACAGGTTGGCCGGCAGCAGCAGTATCAGGCCGGCGATCGCCAGGGCCAGGGAACGCTCCACACTGTTGGGGTGGCTCGATATCAGCCGGGAGCCACAGCGCGGGCAGTAGACGACCTGATCGCCGCTGATCTCCGGTCGGGATAGCAGCAGGTCGCACTCATGGCATGCGATACGTGTGTCTGGGGCCAGGGTACTCATTAATCTCCCGGTTACAGGCAAACCGCGTCGGGCATGATCCGACGCAGAAAATCAGCAGGCTTATCGTTTATAGTACCGCCTTCGAAGTTTCCCACAGGAGAGCGTAATGGCAAACCAGAATAGTGACATCAGTGCCCTGAGACGGGAATACGTTGCCGAAGGCCTGCACAAGGCCGACCTGCGTGACGATCCGTTTGAACAGTTTCAGAGCTGGTTCGACAAGGCGTTGATCGCCCACCCGGATGATGCCACTTCGATGACGCTGGCTACCGCTGACAGCGAAGGACGTCCGGGCGCCCGCATCGTGCTGCTCAAGCACTTCGACAACCACGGCTTCTGTTGGTTTACTGATTTTCGCAGCGAAAAGGGGCAGCACCTGGAGCAGAACCCTTACGCCGAGATCATGTTCTACTGGTACGGGCTGGAGCGTCAGGTGCGGATCCGCGGGCCGGTCGAAAAACTGGAATACGCCTTTGGTGAGCGCTACTTCAATGCGCGTCCCATCGGCAGCCGCCTGAGTGCTGCCGTGTCCCACCAGAGTTCACCGGTGGACAGCCGGGCGACGCTGGAAAAAGCGGTCAGCGAGATGAGCGCTGCCCATGAGGATGGTAATATCCGCTGTCCTGAAACCTGGGGCGGCTACCGTCTGGTGCCGGAGCGCTTCGAGTTCTGGCAGGGGCGTGAGAACCGTCTTCACGACCGCTTCGTCTTTTCCCTGGACGACGGCAAGTGGCAGGTGGATCGTCTCCAGCCCTGAGCCGGTTGAGTAAAGCCGCCGCCCAAGCAAACCTATTACCGGAAAGTCAGATGAAAATTACCCAAGATTCCGCCGTTTTCTTTCGTTACTCACTGGCGCCGGTGGGTGAGCCGCTGGCGGCTCCAACGGACGAGGATCCGGTGCTGAGCTATCTGCACGGCCATGGCCAGATCGTACCCGGTCTGGAAGCTGCCCTCGAAGGGCGTGAAGCGGGTGAAAGCTTCAGCATCGAACTGAGCGCGGAACAGGCTTATGGCCCGCGGGATGAAAGCCTGATCGAAACGGTTGAGCGCGAAGCCTTCGCTGGCGTTAAAAGCCTGCGCAAGGGCGCGCTGGTGCAGGTCAACGATGAATCAGGGAAGCCTGCACTGGCCCGCGTTCTCAACCTGGATACCCGCGAAGTTGAGCTGGATCTGAATCATCCCTATGCCGGCATGGATCTGGCGTTCAATGTGGCGGTGGTTGATGTGCGCGCCGCAACCGAACAGGAACTGGCGGATCTGAGCGTCAGCAACTGAAGCTGAGAACTCAACGCGTTAGCCGCGTCCAGCTAATCTGCTTGCTTCCTTAAACGCCTTTCATTCCCCCTGGGCCCTCCATCACGGAGCGGCTCAGGACACTTTCTCCCGCCATTTCAGATCACCGATCTGCACATTCAGCCATTCGAACCCTATACGACGTGCCACCGCTGCGGCGCCATCCAGACTTTTAAATTCACGCTCACCTTTAGAACGCTGAAGATTCAATACCACCACTTCGCCATCACGCATTAAAAACTTCAAAGTCCAGCCGCGAGACATCGAAATTGGAATCGCCTGGCACGACTCAAATACCCCCGCCTTGAAAAGAAGCTTAATCTCTCGTTCCTGCATTGTTTTAATCCTTTATTGATTCATCGTTATTAGCATATTGATTAGTTTATAGCCGATAGCGACTAGTCGCAAATTTAAAGCGCATTTTTAATGGTTTTAAGTTGTTGTTTGTAATGGGTTTTTAAAGTTTTTTGCGGTCGCCGTTCAGGGTGAGGTAATGCTTTTCTAAGTGGCTGAAAAATAAACGATTTTCGGCGAATCCTTGTTAGATGTTTTTGTGAGTCAGGAGTCGGTTTTTAGAACGTTTAGAGCTTAAAAGATGATTTTGATCAATCAATAACCATCATATGAAGTTTCGAAGGGCAGGTATGAGCTGCTGGTCTGAATACTGAACGTCGGAGCTGGCGCCCGGTCTCAGGGCGCGATGAGATCAACCAGGCCCTAACACAAAAAGTCAGATACGAAAGTGAAAAGCGGGATAGAGGATGAAGCGCTCAAATGATTGAAAACGATAGAGAAGTGAGGATTGTGAAGCGGCTCGGAATGCGCCTGGATATGCGCTGGGGCGGGCTATAAGGGAGTCTGTCCGGACAGGCATTACCTGCCCGGATCTCAACAGTGGTGGTTGGAGGGATTACTGTTCTTTGGCGACGGCGAGACGGGCACGCAGCGCGTCTTCCACGCGGGTCAGGTGTTCACGCATCTCTTTGACAGACTCGTCGCTTTCGCTGAGCTCGGGGGTGTAGCTGAACATGTCCAGCATCTCGACCAGGAAGCGCTCCTCGTTCATCTGTTTGAGCTGTTCAGCTGACCAGATTTTCATTTTGGTGGGCATTTTCTTCTCCTTGTATGACAAGTCTGCTTGCAGGTTATTAATACGAAACTCATTTATACAAAATGTCAGGCCCCGCATTACCTGCCAGATTATTGCATCTGTTCAATTTCAGTAATGGGATAAACCTGGCTTTTTTTCAAGCAGTAAACGGGTCGAAGCCTTGCTTGAGCTGAGTCAATATTCTTCAAAAGGTTCAGCGTTAATCTATCGCTAACGTTAAATGAGAAGAAAAGGTGACCGCTATGTTTGGTGTTGATGCCTACAGCCTCGAAGTTCTTGTACCCAGTGTCATCGGTGTTGTTGCGATGGCCGGTGTTATGGTCTGGGCGTTTATCAAAGTTCGCCACTTGATGAACGAAGAACCTAAGCACAAGTAATCTGAATTCGACGACGCGGATCGGTTTCCGCAGCGCCTTGGCGGCAGGCTTTTAAGCCCGCCGCTCCCAAGGCAGCTCGTGAGAAAGCTCTCCTTAGAAAGTTCTTCTAAGAAAGCTCTCGTAAGAAAGCTGTTAAGCCCAGCCTGCGTAAACCGGATATCGTTGAAACTGCTCCTCGTGAAACAGGGCTCGCCATGTGCGGGCCCTGTTTTTTTATGCGCTTTTTAAACCCTGTGTTAAAACGCAGCAGGCTTCCGGTAGAGCTGATGCGGCGTATGATAGAGATCAGGGGCATTTACCGAGGAGCAGCGCATGAATATCTGGGCCATGGATAAGGATCAGAGCATCCGGCATCTGTTACTGCTGTTGCAGAGTCGTTTGGGAGAAACCGCATTTGCCGTCGATGAGCAGACCAGCTGTGATCGCTGTGCGGTGTTTCTGCGGCATCCCGAAGATCCACAGCTGCGTGCTTACCTTTACACGCTCGGCCAAGAGGAGGGACGCTACGGTCTGCATCTGGAGTATCCGCCCAACTCGGCGAGTGCCGCACTCTTCGATGCGCTGGAGGGGCAGTCCCTGAACGCCGTGGTGGACAGTCTGGCTGTACACTTCGATATCCCTGTCATCGACCCGCTACCGGGTCACTGAAGCCTGTCTATAATTTAACTGTTAGTTGAACTAGGCAGGTTTGCATATGGTTAATCCGGTATTGCCTCAGGTTCTTGCTGTGTTGCGCGCTCACCCGGATGGCATCAGCGAATACAGGTTGATGAAAGCGCTGGATCGGCAACGGCTGTTCGAGGAACAACAAGGTGCGGGGCCGGGATTGCTACCGTTGTATCGCAAACATTTTCTGATTATGAATGCGCTCTATGATCTGCAGGATATTCTCTGGCAGGAGGAAAATCGTGTGCTGGAGATCTCGCCGCTGCATATCGAGCTGCACGAGCGTCAGCGGGCAGAGGCGCCGGAGCAAGAACCGGAATGGTACCCGCAGCTCGCCGAGTATTATCTGGACTGGAACGAATACCGCGATACCACGGCGGAAGATATTGATCGGATGATGGCCGCGCTTAACGATAAACCCTCGTTACCGCATTAAGCGCCTTTATCCGATTCGGGCGGCTTTGCCGGGACCTGACGTTTGGCGCGTGCGATCAGCGTATCCAGGTGTCGGGCGAACTCGCGGCGGTCCGTCTGGCTAAGAGCCGCGGGGCCCGCGGTCTGGATGCCGCTGGATCTCAGTGTCTCGTAAAAGTCGCGCATGTTCAGTCGCGCTTTTACGTTGTTGGCGGTGAGCAGTTCGCCGCGGGGGCTTAGCGCCAGAGCGCCTTTCTCGATCACCTCGGCGGCCAGCGGGATATCGCTGGTAATCACCAGATCGCCGGACTCGACGCGACGCACGATCTCATTATCGGCGATGTCGAACCCCTGGCTGACCTGAATCGCCTTGATAAGTTTCGATGGCGGCGTGCGAATGTACTGATTGGCTACCAGTGTGGTTTCTATACCGGCGCGTTCGGCGGCGCGGAAAATAATCTCTTTGATCACCACCGGACAGGCGTCCGCATCTACCCAGATTTTCATTACTGCTCTCGTTGGTTAGCTGGCGTCACTCGAGCGCGGTCGAGTGCAAGGCCGCCACTCTAGACCAGCAGCCTCACATCTACCAGTAGTTCAGTCAGCCCAGCCGGAGCCTATAGCCCTGAACGGCATATCCAGTTCCATTTCCGGAACCTGCAAGCCTACCCAGGCCGGGAAGGTGTTGCTGTTGGGGCCGGGGAATACGCGATACTCATCTTTCCACGGGTAGTTTTCCACCGCCGACTGGATCTTGGGAATCAGCTCATCCGCTTTCGCGCCGCGCAGGTCATAAATGACCTCTGGACGGGCGCCGAACCAGTAGCGGTCCGGTTGATCCTGCACCGATCTCAGCACGGGGAGCCCGCGGCGCTCACGCCATCCGACCACTTCGTGAACGGTGTAGCTGTCGGCGTTGCTGGGCTTGATGGCGATCCAGGTGTGAACCGCAAATATACCGCGCCAGCCCCAGGCGTCGGCGGCATAAACCTGCACCACTGCCTCGGGCGTATCTGCCGGAGCCGGGGCGATGCCCGCTGATTCGCGGCTGGCGGTTTGCCAGCCATCGTTGGAGCAGCCGGCGACCACTGCGGCGAGTAGAAAAATGGCGGATAAGCGTTTCAACATCTGTATCTCCTTGGTCTGACAGTTTCAGCGGCCAGCGCTTGCTCGGTGGCTAGTCGACAGCAGCGACGGCGAAGGTAGGGCGGCGAGGTACCACTGCTTGGAGCAGCAACGCTTCCTTGTCATACTGACTGCTTAAATCCTCTCTTTGTTCACGACGTTTTTTCAAGGCAGGTCCATGAGCTATACCCTGATACCCGAAGACGAAGACCGGAATCTCAAGAACATCACCACGCTTGTTTATGCTCTGCAGGCTGCCTCTTTCCTGATCGGTATTACCTTCCTGGTCGCGGTGATCATCAATTACGTGAAGCAGCCCGACGTACGCGGAACCTTCTATGAGTCGCACTTCCGCTGGCAGATACGCACCTTCTGGTTCAGTCTTTTCTGGTTTATTACCGGCTTTCTGTCGGTGATTATCCTGGTGGGTTACGCGATTCTTGCTATCAATACGGTCTGGGTAATCTATCGGATTATCAAGGGCTGGCTCAGGCTCAGCGAAGGCAAGCCGATGTATGTCTGGTGACTCCAGAAGCTGATGAGCAAAAAGCCCTGGCCTGAATTAAACGGTAAAGAGTAGCTGGGAAAGATTAGCTGGGAGATAGCAGCTTTGAGAGACGGGCCGACGGCTGGGCCGGCCCGGCAGGGATGGTTTAACGCGGCTTAGTCGCTAAGCCTAGCTGTTGAGCAGGGCCATAAACTGAGAAAGCCAGGCCGGATGCGCGGGCCAGGCCGGCGCGGTGACCAGGTTGCCATCGGTGGTGGCCTGATCGACTTCGATCTCAGCGAACTCGCCACCGGCCAGACGTACCTCCGGTGAACAGGCCGGATAGGCCGAGCAGCGACGGCCTTTCAGCACATCGGCGGCGGCCAGCAACTGGGCGCCATGACAGATCGCAGCCACCGGTTTGTTGGTGTCGAAGAAGTGGCGCACCATCTCGATCACTCTCCCGTTCAGACGCAGATATTCCGGTGCGCGACCGCCGGGGATCACCAGTGCGTCATAGGCGGCGGGGTCGATCTCGTCGAAACTGGCATTCAGCGCGAAGCGATGCCCCGGCTTTTCGCTGTAGGTCTGATCACCTTCAAAGTCATGGATCGCAGTGGCCACGCTGTCACCGGCCTTCTTATCCGGACACACCGCGTCCACCTGGTGGCCTACCGCAAGCAGGGTCTGGAAGGGCACCATGGTTTCGTAATCTTCGGTGAAGTCGCCGGTGATCATCAGAATCTTTTTGCTCATCACTCTCTCCTTGATGGAATGCCTTGATAAAACGCCTTAAACGCGCGAACACAATGAGTGGGAACGTCGCTCAAGGGAATTGTTCCGGCTGAGTTATCGGCGCTTAGCCGCCGAAAAACCTTGCGACCAGCTCGCTGGTTGAGAGCCCGAACCGGTCCAGCAGCAGTTTAGCCGACATGAGCAGAGTGATGATGACAATCAGTGGCCGTACCAGGCTCGTTCCGCGGCTGACCACCAGCCGTGCGCCGAGCTGGCCACCGATCAGCTGACCGGCGGCCATGGCGAAACCGGCAATCCAGACGATGTGTCCGCTGAACAGGAAAAACAGCAGCGAGGCGAGGTTGGAGGTGAAGTTGAGTACCTTGGTGTGCGCCGTGGCGCGGGCCAGGCCAAAGCCTGCCAGGGAGACAAAGGCGAGGGTGAAAAAGGTGCCGGTGCCCGGGCCGAAAAAGCCATCGTAAAAACCGATCGCGAAAGTAATCGCGGTGCTGAACAGCAGCACGCTGATGCGCCGGTCACGGTCCTGATCACCGATCTTTGGTGAAAACGCGAAGTAGAGCGCAATCAGTATCAGCAGTGCCGGCATGATCGCTGCGAGAATACTGCTGTCGATCAGCTGCACCATCACCGTGCCCAGTGCCGAGCCAATAAAGGTGCAGATGATCATCGTGCGCATCTCACGCAGATTCACCAGACGTTTGCGGACAAAGTAGAGTGTTGCGGCCAGGGTGCCGAAGCTGCCCTGCAGCTTGTTGGTGGCGAGTGCCTGCACCGGGCTGAGGCCGCTGGCGAGAAGTACCGGCAGGGTGATCAGGCCGCCGCCGCCGGCGATGGCGTCGATGGTGCCGGCGCCAAGGCCGGTGAGCAATAGTAGCAGGATCAGGCTGAGATCCAGTTCCATGGTGCGAGTGTCCTGGGTGGCGAGTGTGTGGGTGCTGCTTTGAAAGTACAGCGGCGCGGTGAATTATCCCGGAAAAGGTTCGCAACGTCTGCTGCGGCGGAAATAACACTGAAGGGAAAGGAAACGGCAGGGATTACATTCGTAACTATTGATATTGCCAAAAGATCTTAATCTGACCTTTTTACTTTGTTTTTGTTTATATAGCATTGTCTCCTCAGATTTACACTTCATCCGGAGTTTCAATCATGCGTCGTCTATTTGCTCTCGTCTCCGTCCTGTTAATGGGCTGGAGCGGTCTTGCCTTTGCGGCGGACAAATCCCTGGAGGTCGGTTACATGCCGATTATCCCGGTATCCCAGTCCTTCGTTGTGCTGGAAGGGGATACCCTGGACCAGGCGGGCGTCAGCGATCCCGACCTGATCAAGTTCCAGAACGGCCCCGCCATTGTTCAGGCGTTGCTGGCCGGTCAGCTTGATGTGGCTTACATGGGCATCGGTCCGGCCATGGTGGCTCGCGCCAAGGGCGCGGATATCAAGGTAGTGGCCTCCAACGTGGTTGAGCAGATCAGCCTGATCTCTCTGGGTGAGCTGGCTCCCTATTTTACCGATGGCGAAGCGGCCACAGCCTTTGCACGTTTCCAGGCGGACAAGGGACGCAAAGCGGTGATCACCACCTTCCCCCAGGGTTCGGTGCCGGAAACCGTGCTGCAGTACTGGTTGCGTAATCAGCTGGGCCTGAGTGAACAGCAGATCAACGACAATATCGACATCATCTATCAGGGTGCGGCCCAGGTGCAGCAGTCATTGATGACCGGCGCGGTAGATGGCGCTGCGATTCTGGAGCCGATCGTCAGTATCGTGCTTGATCGCAAGGATGACGCCCAGGTGGTTGCCGCTGGCTCCGAGATGTTCCCGCATCAGCCGGGTGCTGTCCTGGCGGTGCGGGAAAGCTTGATCGAAGAGCAGCCGGAACTGGTCAAGGCGCTGGTGAAAGCGCATATCGATGCGACCAACCTGTTGCGTGACCAGCCGGAAGAAGCCGCCAAGGCAGTGGGCAAGTATGTTGGCGGCGGTCGTCTGCCGGCGGATATCGTGCTCAAGGCGCTGCAGCGCTCCCACGATCAGTTCCAGGCCGATCCCAACGCGATTATCGATGGCACCCGCACCATGCGCGATTTCCAGGCAGAGCTGGGTACGCTGAAAGCAGACGTGGACCTGAGCACCCTGTTCGATACCCGTTTCTACGATGAGCTGGTTCAGGAGTAAACGGGCGCAATGACGCAACAGGTGCATCCTCTGGCTCGCTCCCCTTGGGGGCGGGCCCTGCTTGGTTTAATTGGCGTGGCGGCGTTTGTCGCGCTGTGGAAATTTGCCCAGGTCTCCGGCTGGGCGCCCTCCGGTACTATTCCCGATCCTTTTCTGCTGCCGCAGGCGCTGATGGATGAGTGGAACTCGGATCGTCTGATGCCGGCAATAATGTCGAGCCTGGTGCATTACGCCTGGGGGCTGGCGCTGGGCACCCTGTTCGGTTTCCTGGTCGGTACAGTGGCCGCATCCTCATCCATGATGGATGCGCTGCACGCCTGGCTGGCGCGTATTCTGCGTCCGATTCCGCCACTGGCCTGGGTGGTATTCGCCATCGCCTGGTTCAAGGTCAGCCACGCCGGTGCTGCGTTCGTCATCGCCATCGGTGTGTTCTGGGTGAACTACTTTGCCACCTATTCCGCCGTACGCCATGTGGACCCGAAATACTATGAGCTGGCGCGCGCTTTTGGCCAGAACGGTTATCTGCGCCAGGCGTTGCAGGTGACTCTGCCGGGTGCGGCGCCGGGGATCTTCTCAGGTATCCGCACCGGTATCGGCCAGGCGTGGATGACGCTGATTGCTGCCGAGTTGCTTGGTGTGCCGGGCATGGGGCAGGAGATGAACTCCGCTGCCGGTGTCGGCGCCTATGAGGCGGTTGTTGTCTACATGCTGGTTATCTCGCTGGTATATACCCTCAGCGATACTCTTTTTGCCCTGGTCGAGAAGCGAGTCCTCACATGGCGTCCATCCTGAATATCGAGAATCTCAGCTATCACTACGGCAACAGCGAGAGCCCGGTCTTCAGCGGGCTGGACCTGCGGGTTGAACCGGGTGAATTTATCGCCGTGGTGGGCGGTTCCGGCGTGGGTAAGTCTACGCTGCTGCGTTGCGTCGCTGGCCTTGCCGAATCCAGCGGCGGCTCGATCTCCCTTAACGTTCCTCATGACGATACCCGCCGCCGCCGCGGTATCGTTTTCCAGGATGGCCGGCTGATGCCCTGGCGCCGGCTGCGTGCAAACGTGGCTTACGGCCTCAAGGGCCTGAAGCTGACCGCTGAGCAGAAACGCGAACGCGTCGACGAAGTGCTCAAGCTCGCGCGCCTGGATGAGCTGGCCGATCGCTGGCCGCACCAGCTTTCCGGTGGCCAGGTGCAGCGTGGCGGTATCGCCCGTGCCCTGGCGGTTCATCCGCATCTGCTGCTGATGGATGAGCCGTTCAGCGCAGTGGATGCGATCACCCGTCGCCACCTGCAGGATCAGCTGCTGGCGATCTGGGAGCAGACCCGCAAGGCGGTGCTGTTCATAACCCATGATATCGAAGAAGCGGTTTACCTGGCCGACCGTGTCATCGTGCTGGCCGGATCGCCTGCTAAAATTGCAATGGACCGTCGGATCGATCTGCCGCGGCCGCGTGGACGCGGCGCCGAAGAGCTGCAGAACCTGGCGGATGAAATCTCCCGAGCCATCTGATTGTTGAGGATTGACCCATGGCGGCGATCAAACTGATGATCCACGCGCCCACTCCCGAGGCGCTCAAGCGTGCACAGAACAATGCTCGTAACCTGCTCAAACTTGAGGATGACGCCGAGGTTGAGATCGTCGTCAACGGTCCGGCGGCGGCCGTGGCTGTTTTGATTACCGACGCGGAAATTTTGCCACTGCTGGTGCTCTGCCGTAACAGCCTGGACGGGCAGCAACTACAGGAGCCCGAGGGCGTGCGTGTGGTTGCAGCGGCGGTACAGCATCTGGCGCGACAGCAGGCGGCTGGATGGGCTTATATCCGAGCGTAAGCTCGGAGCGCGTTTATAATTCCGAATGTTATTAGAATATTTTTATATAAGGAAAGACGAATTTAAAGTGGGCTGCTAGGCTTGAAGCCGAGGTTGAATGAAACCGACGTTCAATGAAACCAACGTTCAATGAAACCAAAAGTGTTTCGGCTGGTTGCCCGGGAGGCCCCGATTTAAAACATCGCTCCCCTGACTGGCTCCGAAGGGTGATACCTATAAAAATATGCCCGGTAAACAGTGAAGGTCTGACGCCGTTATTCGACACGGAATAACGTGATCGCTTGCCTGTCACGCGTAACTCCTGAACCGGGCCCTTAGGAGAGTGCGTGATGTCCACAAATAAAGAGAGAGAAGCGCGCGGCTTGCATGCGCTGTATGCCGAGAACCCCGAAAAGGCGGATCGCCTGGTCTGGGGGCGGGTCGTCGACCCGGAATCGCGACGCGGTTTTCTCAAGAAAAGCGGCCTCGCCGCCATGGGCGCTGCGATCGGTGCGGCGGCCATTCCCTTTGCCGATAAAATGCCCGGCGGTTTGATCCCGGTGGCGCTGGCAGACAACCATGAGCCATTCATGCTGGAAGGCAAAGATGGCCTGACGGTGCTCAACGACCGACCGGTCAACGCTGAAACTCCGGCCCATCTCCTCGATGACGATATCACTCCCGGAAGCCGCATGTTCGTGCGTAACAACGGTATTCCTCCTGCTATCGAGAATATCGATCCCGCGACCTGGGAAGTGCGTATCGAAGGTGAATCCTGCGCCAATCCGATGAGCTTCACCATCGCCGAGCTTAAACAGAAATTCCAGCATTACACCTATCAGCTGCAGATCGAGTGTGGCGGTAACGGTCGCAGCGAATATGTTCCTTCCGCTAGCGGTAACCAGTGGACCACCGGTGCGGTGGCCTGCCCGACCTTTACCGGCGTGCGCCTACGCGATGTGCTGGAAGCCTGTGGTATCAAGAGCGATGCGGTCTACATCGGTTATTACGGCGCAGATACCCATGTCAGTGGTGATCCCAGTCGCATTCCGATCTCACGCGGTGTGCCGATGCACAAAGCGCTGGAGGATGAATCGCTGATCGCCTGGGCGATGAATGGCGAGGATATCCCTTATCAGAACGGTTACCCGCTGCGCGTGGTCTGCGGCGGCTGGCCGGGGTCGGTCTCTGGTAAATGGCTGCAGCGGATCGTGATCCGTAATCAGAAACATGATGGACCGAAGATGGAGGTGCCCTCCTACAGCGTGCCGAAGTATCCGGTGGCGCCGGGGACCGAAGTGCCCAAATCCGATTACGTCACCATCGAGTCGATGCCGGTGAAGTCGTTGATCACCTATCCCCAGTCCGGGCTGACCCAGTCCAAGGATGAAAAGCTGGTCGTGCGCGGCCACGCCTGGGCCGGCGATCTGGCGGTGAGCAAGGTGGAGGTTTCCATCGATTTCGGCGCCACCTGGATGGAGGCAGAGCTGAAAGCCCCGGCCAACCGCCTGGCCTGGCAGCGCTGGAGCACGGTGATCGACTTCCCCGAGATCGGCTATTACGAGATCTGGGCCAAGGCCACTGACTCTGAAGGTCACTCGCAACCGATGGTCGTTCCCGGCTGGAACCCGAAAGGCTATCTCAACAACGCCTGTCACCGCATCGCGGTGCAGCTAGTCTGAGGAGGTATGGCCATGTTAGCGCGACGAATGCGCCGGCTGCTGTTGCCGCTGGCGTTTGTGGTTCCTCTGGGAGCCTGGGCGGAAACAGACCCGGATAGCGGGCTGGTCATCGCCGAGGGTTGGGAAACGGTGAAATCCACCTGCACCGCTTGTCACTCAGGTGCACTGGTGACGCAGAACGCTGGCTCCCGCAACCGCTGGGAATACCTGATCCGCTGGATGCAGGAAACCCAGGGCCTCTGGCCGCTGCCGCCGGAGATGGAAAACACCATTCTCGATTACCTCGCCAAGCACTATGGACCGAAAGAGGGGGCCCGCCGGGCGCCTTTGCCGCCGTCCATGATGCCGGAAAACCCCTACAAGGCCGCCAAGCAGGACTCGGCGGGATAAGCGCAAGTCAGGGGAAGGTTGCTCTGCCCCTGTGCCCGACCCGCCTGAACTTCAGGTAGGTCGGGCCTTTGACCTTAGGAGGCACGACTCCGTGCCGATTAGTCGTGGCAGCCGAACAGCAGTTTATCCTAGCGCACAGTCAACCGACGGTTCAGGTAATCGGCAAAGAGTGTGAACAGCACGCACAGCGCCACCAGAACGATGGAGAGCATGCCGACCACCGGGAAATCTGTGCCACCGTCCGAGATTTTGCTGTAGAGCGTCAGCGGCAGAATGTTCAGCTGGGTGCCGGACAGGGCCAGCGCGGTGCCGTAGGCGCCGAGGGCCACCGAGACCATCACGCACAGCGAGGTGATCATCGCCGGATAGAGCTGCGGCAGAAAAATGTATCGGTAACTCTGAAAACGGCTGGCGCCGAAGCTTTCCGATACCTGCAGCTGTTTCCAGTCGAAGTTGAGCATCACCGGCAGCAGAATAAATACCGCACGCGGGATCAGGTAGTAGCAGTAGGCCAGCCCCAGACCTACGGGGGTGAAAATCAGGTTGCCGAATATCGCTTCAGGGATGCCAATCGTACCCAGCAGCTGAGTCACGAAGCCGGCGCGACCAAAGGTCAGAATAAATCCGTAGGCGACGATCAGGCCACTGAATACCAGCGGCAGGGCAATCGCCATGCTGAGCCACTGGCGCAGATTGTCGCTGCAGCGGCTGAGAAAGTGGGCGATACAGAGCGCCACCGCCAGTGAGGCGATCCCCGCCCCCAGCGACAGGGCAAGGCTGCCCCAGAGGCTGGCCAGCAGATAACGGTCGGAGATCATCCGGTTGAAGGTGACCAGCGGCTCCGCCAGCGCTTCGGAAAATACCAGCGCCACCGGCAGCATAAAGAACAGTAAGTAGCCCAGGATGCCGGGCAAGCCCGGCAACCAGTGCATCCATCGGTTGGGTTTCACCGGGATTGCATCCTAATCATGTGCGAGAGATATCAGCGCGACAGCACCTGCTGTGACCATTCGCGGTCAAGCTCAGACTTGATCGCCGCAGCGGCCTTGAGATCCAGCGGCTGAATCTGCGGCGCTTTAACCAGCTTGTCCTTAACCGTATCCGGCAGTTCCAGGTCGGTCAGTACCGGGCGTACGAAACCCTCGGCAAAGATCGACTGTCCCTGGCTGGAGAGAATGAAGTTAAGCCATAGTTTGGCAGCTTCCGGGTTGGGGCCGTTCTTGACCATGGAGATGGCGTAGGGCGCTGCCAGGGATGCTTCTTGTGGGATAACAACGGCGACATCGTCGCCCATACCGTCCTGCACCATCGCCTTGAGGCCGTCGTTTTCATAACCGATCCAGATCGGGATCTCGCCCTTCACAAACTGCGCATAGGGAGTGGTGCCGACCACGCGGGCCACGTTGCCTTCGGCCTGCAGTTTGCCGAAGTATTCGCTGCCCGGTTTGATGTCATCCATGGAGCCGCCTTCGGCCAGGTTGGCCGCCAGCACCACGACCTGACCCTGACCGGTGGTACGCGGATCCTGGTAGACGATGCTGTTGAGGTATTCCGGCTTCATCAGGTCGGCCCAGGAGGTGGGCACCTCTTTCACAAGTTTCTTGTTCACCAGAAATGCCACGTTAAGGGTGTGGATGGTGAACCACTTGCCGCTCTCTTCTTTGAAGACAGACGGAATCTTGTCGAAGTTGGTCGGTGTAAAGCTCTGCAGCAGATCCTTTTCGGTGGCATCGATCGCCGAGGCACCGAAGTAGTAAGCGGTATCGGCCTGCGGACGGTGACGGGACTTGTCCAGTGCGACCACGGTGGCTGCTGACCCCAGATCGTTGTACACGATCTCCATACCGGTGTAGCGCTGCTTGAACGCCTTGAACATGTTGCCCCAGTTGGCCCAGGTAGGTCCGGTATCGAAGGATACGACCATCCCTTCCTTCAGCGCAGCGTCGTATTGCGCCTGCTCGCCGGAATAGAGCGCGGGGCCCTCCAGGGTAGCGGCAAAGCTTGAGGAGAGGGGCAGTGCCGCCAGCAGGGCAGCGGCGAGTTTCGCTTTAAAGGCTTTCATTTCAGATCTCCGGATAGAGGACATGGATCGATTCAGGGGGAATAGCGATATGGGTCAGTGGTGCATTGAGGTGCGCAGAGCTCACATCCAGCGTGGCTCCGTTGATACTCACGCGGTATTCCATGGTGTGGCCCAGAAACTGCTCGCTCTGTATGGCGTCAACGGCGAAACGGTTGGGGCTGTTTTCCGGCGGGTTCAGGTAAACCTTTTCGGGACGCACGATCAGCTTCAGAGCGCTATTCGCCGCTGGTGTTGAGGCGATTTGAAGTTCTCCCAGGGAGCTGTTCACCCGACCTTGCGCATCGCTTTTGGCGCTGAGGATATTCGCCTTGCCGACGAAGCCTGCGACCTCGATGCTGTTGGGCTCGTTGTAAAGCTTGATGGGCGCTGCACATTGCTGAATGCGACCGTTCTGCATCACCGCCACATGGTTGGCCATGGTCATCGCCTCCTCCTGATCGTGGGTAATCAGGAAGGTGGTCATATTCAGTTCGCGCTGTACCTTGACGATCTCGCAGCGCATTTCATGGCGTAACGAGGCATCCAGCGCTGAGAGGGGCTCATCCAGCAGCAGGGCCGCGGGTTCAAACACCAGCGCGCGGGCCAGCGCGACGCGTTGGCGTTGGCCTCCCGAGAGCTGATGCGGAAGCCGGTGTTCCATACCGTTAAGGCCAACCAGCTCGATCATCGCCAGGGCTTTTTTCTCGGCATTGGCGATGCGGTTGATCTTCAGCGGGTAGAGCACGTTCTTCAGCACCGAGTAGTGCGGAAACAGCGCGTAATCCTGGAACACGATACCGAGGCGGCGCTGGGCGCAGCTGAGTCCGGCCTGGTTAACGTCGTTGATCCAGATCTCTCCGCTGTCGGGTTGCTCGAACCCGGCCAGCAGTTTCAGCAGGGTGGTTTTTCCGCAGCCGCTTTTGCCGAGCACGGCGACCAGTTCCCCGGTCTCGACCTTCAGTGACACATCGTGCACACCGGCTTCGCTGCCGGGGTAGGTGAAGTTGATGGCGTTGAACTCAATCATGCAGCGCGGTTTCCAGATCGGGACCAGTGGGGGTAGCTGGAGAGCAGCGACATCAGCATCGCCAGCAGCAAAAGCACCAGGGTTGCGGCACAGGCCAGGCCCGTGGCGCCGTAAAAAGCCTGCAGCAGCAGTGTCGGATAGGTGCGGTTCATAAAGCCGGCAATCAGGTTGCTGAGCTGGAACTCACCCAGCGAGATGGCGGCAACGGTAATCAACCCGGTCAGAATCGACTGACGCGCCAGCGGCAGAAACACCGTGATAAATCGCTGCAGGCCGCTGGCACCAAAGGATTGGGCGGCGCGGTCGAGTGAGGTCAGCGGTGACTTCTCCATATCGGCACTGAGACTGAAAAAGAAGTAGGGAAAGGTCAGTACCCAGTGGCCGATCACCAGTAGCCAGGAGGCGCCAAGCCAGGGCAGGGTGCTGGTGCTGAACGCGAGGATGAAACCAAAACCGATCACCAGCTCGGGTACCGCGATCGGCAGCAGTGCGCCAACCCGGGTGATGCGGTTGAGCAGCTCACTTTGACGTATCTGCAGCAGATAGACACAGGGAGTGATGCAGACAAGGTTAAGCACGCATGTCGCCAGACAGACCTGCAGGCTCATCACCAGCGCATTACGGTAGGCGGTCGAATTCCACAGCTCCTCATACCAGGCAAGCGTGCTGCCGGTGGGCAGCAGGGTGTTCACCCAGCGTTCGCCAAACGAGCCGGCGGCCAGCAGCGCGATGGGGAGCAGCAGATAGACGATGTAAAGGTAAGTGATCTTTTTCATGATCCTAAACATTCATTTTGATCGAATGTGATCATGATCGTTTAGCGTGACAGGGGTATGACGGGGAAGTGACGAGCCGATGACGCCTGCACTTCCCCTGTGGCTCAGCGGCTGATCAGAGTGTCGATAACGCCGCTGAGTACCGGCTCGATGGCGTCGAGATACTGCACGCCGTCGACAAAGGGGGCGTCATGCAGGGCGAACACCGGTTTATCGTAATGTAGCCCGTAGGCCATCTCGGTCAGGGTGCCGTGGCTGCCGCCCACAGCGACCAGGGCAAAGGCAGTCTGGGCAATCAGGGAGTTACGTGTCGGTCCCATATTGGTCACCACCGGCAGGGTGACGTAGGCGTTGGCTTCCAGCCAGTCGTCGCCGGGCAGCAGGCCGATGGAGCGCCCGCCGCGCTCATACACACCGCGACATACCGCTTCCATCACACCGTTGCGGCCGCCGCAGATCACATCGAGGCCGAGTTCGGCAAACTGCTGGCCCAGCTGACGGGCCAATTCAAGCTGTTCCGCGGTGGCCTGTTTGGGACCGATCACGCCAACTGCGGGGATCTGCAGTCCTGCGCGCTCTTTTGCCAATAGCGCAAGCAGGGCTTCATCGGTATTGCATTCAGTCAGACGACTAACCAGGTCGGAGCTGGGGTCGATCACACGGATCAGGGTGGGTCTGCCGTTACGCAGCAGAAGACGGGAGGCGGGTTCGATGGAAAATAGGCTGTTCATGAATTTTCTGTGACTCTTGCTGTAATGAAACAAACTGAGCAGAACGCTCTGATAGGATGATCGTAAATGATCAATATGACACTTTAGGGATGGGGCATGTCTCAACTTCGCCAGCAAAAACTGCTCGAAATCGTGCAATCCCAGGGTTACACCTCCATCGAAGTGCTGGCGCAGGCGCTGGGCTGCTCGCAACCTACGATTCGGCGTGACATCAAAAAACTCTGTGAAGAGAACCTGTTACAGCGTTTTCATGGCGGCGTTACCCAGGCGGAGTCGGACGTGCGCCTGGGACACAGTTTTAAAAACAGTGTCATGACCGGGGCCAAGGCAGCCATCGCCGCTGCTGCCCTGAATCAGCTTCGTCATGTGGATAGTTTTTTTCTCGATACCGGCACCACCTGTGACCAGCTGGCTGGTGCTCTGGCCGCTTTACCGGCGACTCAGATCATCACCCATAACCTCAGTGCCGCGCTGATCATCGCAAAGCTGGAAACACGGCACTCCGTGGTGGTGACCGGCGGCACTATTCGTGGTGCCGATGGTTCACTCACCGGCGCCAAAACCTGCCAGGATATCCGTTCCTACAGTGCCGACTGCGCCGTTATCTGCGCATCCGGCCTGGATGGAGAGGGCAACGTACTCGACTTCGATCTTGAGAAGGTTGAGGTGAAAAAAGCGATGATGCAGGCATCGACGCGCAAGATCCTGCTACTCGACTCGTCGAAGTTTCGTAAGCGGGGAGCCGTGAAACTGGCTCCCCTGCAGGCGTTCGACCTATGCATCACCGACAGTGCTCCCGAAGGTGAGTATGCTGAGCTCTTTGCCAGCCGGTCCGTTGACTGCATCACCTCCTGATATCAGGCGGCCGTCGCGAGACTGCGTTGAATCGCCACCTCCAGAAGTTTGCCCAACTCGATAATCTCTTCGCCGGTGACATTCAACGCCGGCATAAACCTCAGGCTGTTGGGTCTCGGGGCATTCAGCAGCAGCCCCAGATCGAAGGCGTGTTTTACCAGTGCGGGCGCGTCGATCTTGCCGGTATCCAGAGCGAGGAGCAGTCCCGCACCCCGGACCTGGCCCATGCCGTATTGGCTGGAAAGATCGGCGAGCAGTTCGCTCAGTGCCTGGCTACTCAGGTTAACCTGATCCATAAAACCCTCAGAAGTCACCTGCTCGATAACCGCCAGTGCTGCGGCGCAGACCAGCGGGTTGCCGTTGAAGGTGCCACCCTGATCGCCGTAATCGAAGCAGCTGGCGTGCTGTTTCGCCAGCAGGGCGGAGATCGGCACGCCACCGCCGAGGCCCTTGGCCAGGGTCAGTACATCTGGTTCGATCCCCAGCGCCTGGTACCTAAACAGCGAGCCGGTCCGGCCGATGCCGGTTTGCACCTCGTCCAGCATCAGCAGCAGGTTATGTTGATCGGCCAGCGCTCGCAGGCCTTGCAGAAACTCGGTGCTGGCCGGAACGACTCCCGCTTCGCCCTGGATCGGCTCCAGCATGATGGCGCAGGTCTCCGCGTCGATAGCAGCAGCAACCGCGTCCAGGTCGCCATAGGGTACCTTGGTAAATCCGGGCACCTTGGGGTTGAACAGCGGCTCGAACGCTGGTTTTCCAGTGGCGGACATGGTGGCCAGGGTCCGGCCATGAAAGCCGTTTTCAAAGGTGATGATCTTCCAGGCGCCGTTCTTATATTTACTGCCCCATTTCCGCGCCAATTTGATAGCGCCTTCGTTGGCTTCGGCGCCGCTGTTGGCAAAGAACACCTGGTCCATTCCGCTGAGTGTCGTCAGCCGGTTGGCCAGCTTCACCGCCGGGCCGTTATAAAACGCGGGGCCAGGATTGAGCAGTGTCTGGCTCTGCGCGATCAGCGCATCGCTTATGGCTTGAGGGCTGTGGCCCAGGGTATTCACGGCCCAGCCCTGAACGAAGTCGAGCCAGGCGTTGCCCTGCTCATCGAACAGGTAGCTGCCGGCACCCCGTGTAAAGGTGATTTCCGGCCTGGGTGCTATCTGCATCAGGGCGTTGTAATCGCTGTTCTTGGAGCTTGTCATGGGAGTTCCTCTGTATCGTCGACACGGCATTGCTCTGTCCGTGCCGACGGTATCCGTTAATAAAATTGAGTGGTTGGATCTGGTTAATGCTCAAAGCAAGAGCGCAGGGCGTTTGGTTGCTAAACGCCAGAAACGACAAAGGCCGCCGGGGATACCGGCGGCCTTTGTCGAAAGAATCAGCCTGAGTGACTCAGGTGATCAGCGCTTATCGGGCAGGCAGGCGTAATCCCAAGGTGAACCTTGTGGAGTGAGCCTGTCGTCGGAGCGCGGAAGTGTTAGTCATGTGTTGGAGTATTCCAGAGTTTTTCTGACCAGGGAATAGGCCTACAGGCGAAATTTTTGTACCGAGATTGACCCTCACATATCAGCGTGGAAATACGGCCTCGGTTACATTCCGGTACACTGGCAGAATCAAGTGCCGCGTTGACTATCGAAAGCCTTCTATTGATGGTTGGCTATCTATTCTCGGGTGTCGACGTGGCCGTTAATCCCGGTTTTATTCAGAGGAAGCGAAACCATGCGGGTGCAGCAAGGAGCGGAAAATCCGGTTGCTAATCTGATGACCAACCTGAAGGCGGGCTGCAGGCTGGCGTTCGGCTTTCCTCTGCGCGGTCTTCGTTTTCATTATTCGCTGGGACAGCTGATCGCGCTTTTTGCGTTGCTAGCTCTTCTACAGGTGGCGCTTGCCTTCTTCACGGTTGATCCACCGCGGGTGTTCAGCCCGTACGGCGCCAACTATCTGGCGGCGGTGAATCTGCTGGTTATTCTGCTGTTGCTGGTGGTCGCGCGCATGGCCGGTGGCGGCGTCCGAGTATTCGGCCGCACCCTGTTGGCCGTAGCAGCGGCGCAGTTGCCTATCCTGCTGCTGACACAGCCGGCCAGTGAACTGTTGCTGCGGCTTGAGCTGCCCTACACCTATTACTGGGCCGGGCTGGTCGCGTTCTTCGGCTGGCAGTGGCTGGTGTTGAGCCGGGCCCTGAAGCTTAATCCCGGCCTGCGCTGGCCGAGGGTGGCGTCGACTGCGGTGCTGTTTCCGCTGGGTTTGCTGGGCAGCTTCTGGCTGTTCCCGCAGATTCCGCTCTGGTACACCGACTATCCACAGGAGTACAGCGAACCGGCGCCGGAGCTGGATGTGGAAAAGATCTACTACGCCCAGCCGGAACTACTGGCTGCTGGCCTGTCACGGCTTGAGCCGGGTGAAGCGGGCAAGACCGAACTCTATCTGCTGGCGCTGGGTGGCTACGGTGAGGAGAACGTTTTCCTCAAGGAAGTGGAGCATGTTCGCGAGCAGTTCGACCGCGACTTCGGCACCGGTTCGCACTCCGTGGTACTGGCCAATAACCCGGCGACTACGGAGCGCTATCCGCTGGCCAACGCGCCTAACCTGCAGACGGCTCTGGACGGCATCGCGGCGAAGATGAACCCGGATGAGGACCTGCTGTTCCTGTTCATGACTTCCCACGGCAGCCCGGATCATTACTTTTCACTGCAATTGGGTAATCTTGGACTGAACGACCTGACACCTGAGCAGCTGCGCCAGGCGCTGGACAGGGCTGGTATCCAATGGCGGGTACTGCTGGTGTCCAGCTGCTATTCGGGAGGTTTCGTCGAGGCGCTGAAGTCTCCGCAGACCCTGGTCATCACCGCCGCCGCTGAAGATCGCAGCTCCTTCGGCTGTGGCTCGCAAAGCGACTTTACCTACTTCGGCGATGCCTACTTCCGTCAGGCGCTGCCGCGGGAGCCGCGTTTTATCGAGGCCTTTGATTTGGCTCGCGACTGGGTTACCGAACGTGAGCAAAAGGATGGTTTTACCCCATCCCGACCGCAGCGCTTTGTCGGCACTGAAATAGCGGCCAAGCTGGAGCTGTTCTATGAGGAGCCCAGTATCAGGGAAACCATCGAGCTGGCCGAGCGTAGCGAAGCGTGCAGACTTGATACCGGGCGCAGGCCCTGTAGTCTGGAAGCAAATAAAGAGCGCTGATCGGCAGAACCTTCTTGGCAGAGACATCTTTTTTTCGCTGCCGTGCGTACCCATAGATTAGAGATAGCCTGATTTAGATACACCGAGCGGCCGCCGACAGTTCCGGCCGCAGGCACAGGCTCAGGCTCTTATTAAGAAAGAGACAGAGACAGAGGGTGAACATGAGCTACAAACAACTGACGCCGCAAGAGCAGTACGTGATTCTGCACAAAGGCACCGAGCGTCCCTTCACCGGAAAATACGACGACTTCTTTGCAACCGGCGTGTACACCTGCAAGCAGTGTGGAGCACCGCTGTACCGCTCGGAAGACAAGTTTCCCTCCCACTGTGGCTGGCCCAGCTTCGATGATGAGATCGAGGGCGCCATCCGTCGTGAAGTGGATGCCGATGGCCGCCGCACCGAGATCCTCTGCGCCAACTGCGACGGTCACCTTGGCCATGTGTTCGAAGGCGAGATGCTGACCCGCAAGAACGTGCGCCACTGCGTCAACTCCATCTCCATGGACTTTGTCAGCGCCGAAGAGCTGGCCGAGAAAGTGGGCGGTACGCTGAAGAAAGCCTACTTCGCTGGGGGCTGTTTTTGGGGCGTTGAACATCTGCTGCAGCAGGTGCCGGGCGTGGTGTCCGTGGTCTCCGGCTACATGGGCGGTCATGTGGAAAACCCCAGCTATGAGCTGGTGTGCACCAAGACGACCGGCCATCTGGAAACGGTTGAAGTGCTGTACGACGCCGGCCAGACCGACTTCGAGACCCTGGCCAAGCTGTTCTTCGAGATCCACGATCCTACCCAGGATAACGGCCAGGGGCCGGATATTGGGCCGCAGTACGCTTCTGCCATCTTCGTTAACGATGATGAGGAGCGCGGTATCAGCGACAAGCTGATCGCGCTGCTGGAGAACAAGGGGCTGAACGTGGTCACCCGCGTGCTGCCGATGCAGACCTTCTGGCGCGCCGAAGAGTTTCACCAGGACTACTACGTGCGCAC
Organism: Marinobacterium lutimaris; assembly: GCF_900108065.1. Lineage (GTDB taxonomy): Bacteria > Pseudomonadota > Gammaproteobacteria > Pseudomonadales > Balneatricaceae > Marinobacterium_D > Marinobacterium_D lutimaris. Next base: position 108,416 of record NZ_FNVQ01000007.1, read on the forward strand.
CGGCAAAGCCCCATACTGCCACAGCTACCAGAAACGGTTCTGATGCTGGAGGTTTCACGTAGCGTCCATATTCCGGACGATGAGATAGAACTGACCGCCATCCGCGCCCAGGGCGCTGGCGGTCAGAACGTCAACAAGGTCTCCAGCGCTATCCATCTGCGTTTCGATATCCGCGCCTCGTCGCTGCCCGAATTCTACAAGGAGCGCCTGCTGGCCCTGAGCGATAACCGCGTCAGCCAGGAGGGCGTGGTGGTGATCAAGGCGCAGCAGTTCCGCACCCAGGAAAAGAACCGCCTGGATGCGCTGGACCGGCTGCGTGAACTGATCCAGAGCGTGACCAAGGTACAGAAGGCGCGTAGGCCCACTAAACCCACGCGCAGCTCTCAACGCAAGCGGATGGATAAGAAAACCAAACACGGTAAAACCAAGTCGATGCGAGGCCGGGTGAAGGATTTCTGATCGAGCCACTCAGGGCTTCTGCTGCAGCAGTTCACCACCACCGGCCAGCAACTGGCCCTGGAGCCGGCTCGACAGGGGCGCGTCGGTGACCACCAGGTCATACTGTTCCAGCTGGCCGGCGCTACAGGGGGCGCTGTTGTCGAACTTGCTGCTGTCGATCAGCAGAATATGGAAACGGCTCTGTTCCAGCATCGCTTCCCGCGCCATCACCTCGTCATCGTTGTAATCGAATAGCCTGCCGCTACTGTCCATAGCGCCCACTGAGGTGATGGCGATATCGGCGTGATAGCGCTGGAAAAAGCGCAGCGCATCGCCGCCGATCACATCCTGATCCCGCAAACGGACCCGGCCGCCGGCCACCGTCAGCGCGCAGTCCTGGTGTTCGCAGAGCAGTCGCGCGGCGTGCAGGTTATTGGTGTACACCTGCAATCCCCGCAGTGGACCCAACTGCGCCGCCAGTTCCGCAAGGGTGGAGCCGGTGCCGAGAAAAACACTCTGAAAACCGTTCAGCCAGGTGGCGCAGAGTTCGCCGATTTTGCGTTTGCCCGCTGCATTCCTTATGCGGCGCTGGTCGTAGCTGATGTTTTCCCGGTGCGGAAAGGGCATCACCTCGCCGTGGTTGCGCAACACCAGCCCCTGCTGCGCAAGGATGCGCACATCGGTGCGGATCGTCTGCACCGAGACATCAAAAGTATCCGCCAGCTGCTGCAGCTCGGTGCGGCCGCGAGTGTTGACCAGTTCGGTAATGGCCAGTCTTCGTTTGTGCATTAAATCTGTCCTTTTTACCAGCGAAAGCGGCAATGGCGATAAAACGAAAGCAATAAGCGTTGAAACGAAAGTTGGCTGTCATTTTCGTGTAAGAACATGACATTACCTTTTCACCATCGAGTTTAAGGAGGTGAAGAGATGCTGAAGAGAAACCTGCTGATTGCTGCGATTACCGCCGGACTGTCCCTGCCGCTGCTGGCCCAGGCCGATGACAAACTGGTGCTCTACACCAGCCAGCCCAACACCGACGCCCAGGCAACGGTAGACGCGTTTAACGCAGCCTATCCGGAGATCGAGGTGGAGTGGGTGCGCGACGGCACCACCAAACTGATGGCGCGCCTGCGTGCCGAGCTGCAAAGCGGCGCCTCCCGCGCAGACCTGCTGTTGATCGCAGATAGCGTCACCATGGAATCGCTGAAGCAGGATGGCTACCTTCAGCCTTACCTCAGTGGCCAGCGCGAACACTACGATGTATCCCTCTATGAGCCCCAGGGGTACTACTACGGCACCAAGCTGATCACCACCGGGATAGTGCGCCACCAGCGTGCGGCCGAAGCGCCGCAGAGCTGGGCCGATCTGGCCGGTACCGAATACAAGGGGCAGGTGGCAATGCCGAGTCCCCTATACTCCGGCGCAGCGCTGATTCACCTGGCCACGCTCACTTCCAATCCGGATCTGGGCTGGGATTACTACCAGTCACTGGCTGACAACGAAACCCAGGCTCAGGGAGGTAACGGCGGCGTGCTTAAGGCCGTTGCGTCCGGCAACAAGCCCTACGGCGTGATCGTTGATTTCCTTGCCATCCGCGAGGCGGCCAAAGGCTCACCGATCGAGTTTGCCTTCCCCACCGAGGGCGGCAGCATGGTGACCGAACCGGTGGCGATCATGAAAGACGCCAAGAACCTGGATGCGGCGCAGAAGTTTGTCGACTTCGTGCTCTCTGAAAAGGGCCAGCAACTGGTGCGTAGCCAGGGTTATCTGCCGGCCAGCGATCAGGTGGAACCACCAGAAGGCTTCCCGGCCCGCAGCGAGATCAAACTGATGCCGTTCGATGCAGCCGATGCGCTTGAAAATGCCGAGGCCAACAAGGCTCGTTTCAGCGAAATCTTCGGCGGCTGATCCGATGTTGCGTGCACTCTCCGGTGACCAGCCCCGCTGGCTGGTCGCCCTGATCCTTTCCCTGATCGTTCTGCTCAGCCTGACGCCGAGCCTGCGCCTGATGGTCGAAGCGCTGAGCCAGCTGGAGCTTGGCAGTGAGTCGCCACTGGCGCGGGTGCTGCGTGATGGCGCCACCTGGCAGGCGGCCTATCACAGTCTCTATACCTCCGGCCTGGCCACGCTGATTGCGCTGGTGCTGGGCGCGCTGTTCGCCTGTGCCTTGTCGCTGACCAATGTCTCCGGTCGTCAATGGCTGGTGTTCTGCTTCATGCTGCCGATGATGATTCCACCGCAGGTGACGGCGCTGAGCTGGTTGCAGCTGTTCGGACCGAGCAGCCCGTTGCTGAATTCGTTAGGAATCGCTCCGGCGCTGGGTTCACCCCAGCCGCTTTATTCCGCCGAGGGCATCGCCCTGCTGATGGGGATTCAGCATGCGCCGCTGGTGTTTCTGACGCTGAGATCCAGCCTGATCAATATGCCGGCGGAGCTGATCGAGGCGGCACGGATCAACGGCGCCATTCAGCGCCGGGTCTGGCTCGATGTGATATTTCCGCTCTGCCGCAGTGGTCTGGCGGCGGCGGCGGCCATCGCCTTTGTCTCGGCGCTGGGCAACTTTGGTATCCCCGCCATGCTGGGGATTCCCGCCTCCTACTACGTGCTACCAACGCTGATCTACCAGCATATGGCGGGTTTCGGCCAGAGCATGCTCAGCGATGTGGCGGTGCTTTCCATGCTGATCGGTGTGCTGGCGCTGATCGGCGTGCTGGTGCAGCAGCGTTTTGTGCGCCGTGCCCAGTACGAGCTGCTAGGCCACACCGGCCGCGCCCAGGCTTTTGTGCTGGATAGCCGTCATCGTCTGCTGTTGCAACTGCTGCTCTGGACGGTGCTGGCGCTGATCCTGGTGGCGCCGCTGATCGCCCTGATCATCAGCTCCCTGGTGCCGGCGCTGGGCGTCGCACTGAATAGCGATACCTTCACCCTGAGTGCCTACGTGGAGATGCTGACGCGTCAGGGCTCCACCGCCCGTGCCTTCGGCAACAGCCTGCTGCTGGCCAGCGGTGCTGCGCTGTTCCTGATGTGCCTGAGCCTGCCGCTGGGCTGGATGATGTCGCGCATGTCGGTGCGGGCCCGCACCAGCCTTAACAGCCTGATCGAGATTCCCTACGCGCTGCCGGGTGTGGTGCTGGCGATCGCCTGCATCCTGCTGTTTGCGCAGCCGCTGCCGCTGATCGAGGTAAGCCTGTACGGTTCGCTGGCGATCATCTTCGTCGCCTATCTGGCCCGCTTTATGAGCATCGCGCTTAAGCCGGTGCAGGCCAGCGCCGGGCAGCTCGATGGCTCGCTGGAAGAGGCGGCACAGCTCGCCGGGGCCGGGCCTTTGCGCCGACTGGTGCAGATCGTGCTGCCCTTGGTCGCACCGGCGCTGTTTGCCGGAGGTCTGCTGGTGTTTCTCACCGCAGTGAACGAACTCACTGTATCGGCGCTGCTGTGGAGTGCCGGTAACGAGACGCTTGGCGTGCTCGTATTCAACCTGGATGAGGGCGGCGACAGCGTGCTGGCCGCTGCCATCTCCGTCGTAATCGTTTTGATGGTGGTCGCGCTGATGCTGTTACTCAGCCTGATGGGGCGCTGGCTACCGCAAGGAGTTATACCTTGGCGAACCTGATTCTGGATAACGTCAGCAAGCATTTTGGCGATCAGCCCGCGGTGGACCGGCTAAACCTGTCGATCGAGCCGGGCGAGTTTGTCGCGCTGCTGGGGCCGAGCGGCTGCGGCAAAACCACCATGCTGAGGATGCTGGCGGGCTTTGAAAATATCACCGGCGGTTCCATCCGTCTGGGCGGTCAGTTGCTGGCGGGGGAGGGTGTGCATCTGCCACCGGAACAGCGCCGCATGGGCATGGTGTTCCAGTCCTACGCGCTATGGCCGCACATGAGCGTGGCGCAGAACGTGGGCTATCCGCTGAAGATGCAAAAGCTCGCCGACAGCGAGCGCAAACGCCGCATCGGCGAGGCGCTGGAAGCAGTGCAACTGACGCACCTGGCGGATCGGGCGCCGAAAGATCTTAGCGGCGGTCAGCGTCAGCGTGTGGCGTTGGCGCGCTGCCTGGTGACCGAACCGGACGTGGTGCTGCTGGATGAGCCGCTGGCCAACCTGGACCGCCACCTGCGCGCATCCATGGAAGAGGCGTTTCGCGAATTCCATCGCCGTACCGGTGCCACGATGATCTATGTCACCCACGACCAGGCCGAGGCGATGTCTTTGGCGAGTCGTATCGCGGTGATGAATGCGGGGCGTCTGGAGCAGTGGAGCACGCCACAGGAACTCTACACCTACCCGCGCAGTGAATGGGTGGCCGGCTTTATCGGCCAGGGTGGCGTGGCGCCTGTACACGGTGTCAGTGCCGGCATGGAGCTGGGCGAAGAGGCATTGCTTAAGGGGCTTTCCTCCGACGTCGGCGCCGCTACACCAGTGCTGATCCGTCCCCAGGATGTGCGCGTCAGCGAGCGCGGTATCGCCGTGGACGTGGCCGAGTCGATCTATCGCGGCGAGCGCTATGAACTCAAGCTGCGCCTCGCCAGCGGTGCTGAATTGATGGCCTATCACCACCAGCCACTGCAGGCGGGCCAGCGTGCCGCAGTTCAAATCAGCCGCGGCTGGTCACTGGAGTCCACGCGGTGAGTGCAAGGCTTGAGATCCTCAGTGGCCTGGGTGGCAAGGCGCCGGCGGCTTTGCTGCTGGAAACCGCGACTGCCCGCATTCTGATTGAGGCCGGCGGTGCACTGGAGCCGGGTATGGAGATCGACTGGGAGCTGCCAGAAGATCGACCGCTGGATGCGGTGGTGATCACTCACGACCATGTGGACCATATCGGCGCTGCTGACATGCTGCCCGCGGGCGTCCCAGTTTATGCCACTGAACCTGTAGCCACGGCCCTGCCTGACTATCTGCAACACCGACCGCTGCCGTTGAATGGTGAGCTGGAGATCGCCGGTATCCGCGTGCGCTGCGGACAGGCGGGCCATTCGCTGGGTGGAGTCTGGCTGCACTTCGATATCGGCGGCGGGCTGTTCTACAGCGGAGACTATTCACTTGAATCGACTCTGTTCCGCTTTGATCCTCCGCCGCCTGCGGAGCTGGCGCTGCTGGATGCTTCCTACGGCCTCTATGACAACCCCCAGACCGACTGCCGCGCGGCGCTGCAGGCGCGACTTGAACAACCGACGCTGTTGCCGGTACCCGCCTCGGGACGGGCGCTGGAGATGGCGCTCTGGTTGGATGAGCAGGGGATCGATTGGGCTATGGATCAGCGCTGCGCCGATCAGTTGGACACACTTAAGTGCCTGCCTGAGGGCTGTTTTCAGCCAGGCGTCAGGGAGAGGTTAGAGCGGCTGTCTGGCTCAGGTTCGCTGGACCGGAGCCATGTGGCGCTCGTTGGCAGCCCCGAAGGACTGGGCGAAGAAATTGAGCGGCTGATCGCTCGTGGCGACCGGCAGCTGATCTACACAGGTTACACGCCGCCAAAAGCGCGTGCCGATGTGGAGGAGGGCCGGGCCAGTTGGCTGCGCTGGAATGTGCATCCGCGCAGCTCGGACCTTAGACGCCTATCCGACATCCTTGGTGCGCGGCGCACGGTACCGCTGTTTACTGGCCTTGAGCCGCTGACGCGCTGGCGTGCGCTGCTGGGCGATGCGCTTTACCTGCCAGCTCAGGGCTGGGCAGCCCGGTCGACAAACGCCGCAATATCTATCGATTGAACCCGTATGGAAAGAACGATTGAGACGACAGATGAGTGATTCATTCCCTTTCCCGAGCCAGAGCCTGACCCGCAAACCCTTCGTGTTTATGCGTCACGGCGAGACCGAGATGAATGCCCACAATATCCTCTGCGGAGCCAGCGATGTGGCGCTGAGCAAGCTGGGGGAGCAGCAGGCGTTGAGCGCCCGTTGGCTGGACAGGCACTGCTGGAGCTGCGTGGCCACCAGCGGCCTTTACCGGGCGAGGCACACGGCGCATCTGGCGTTGCCGCGGCACCCGCTGTACAGCTTTGAAGGCTTGAATGAACGCCACTGGGGCAGCCTGGAGCTGGCGCCGCTGAGCGTGCAGACCCCGTACGAGGAAACCCCGCCGGATGGCGAACCCTGGAGCGCTTTTCAGGCGCGTGTACTGAAAACACTGAACCGGCTGCTGGCGGTGCATGAGCTGCCGCTGGTGGTGGCGCACTCCGGCGTATACCGCGTGATCCGCGCACTGCAGACGGGTACACCGTACGGACCGCGCATCGATAACGCTCAGCCGGTTTTGATCGAACCGGTCGAGAACGGCTGGCGCATGACAACACTTGAGGAGAACTGGCTTGAGCAAGTCTGATTTAGACATGTCCGTTTTAGGTAAGGCTGATACTGTCATCGTGGATGTGGATGGCACCCTGGCGCACTTTGATCCGACCGAGGTGCACCAGTGGGTGCTGGGTGAAAAGAAAGCCTGGGATCCGTTTTTCGAGCATATGAAACAGGCGCCGGTCATTGAGCCAGTGCGTGCGCTGGTAAGGATTCTGAAATCCCAGGGCCAGCGCATAGTGATCTGCAGCGGGCGTCCCGATTCACACCGGGAGCACACCCTGGAGTGGCTCGACCGCCACGAGATCCCCTATGACGGCGCATACCTGCGTGCTCTGGGCGATGATGAGGTGGATGACGAGGCGGTGAAACAGCAGTTGCTGGAACAGATTCGCGCTGATGGTTTCAGCCCCTGGCTGGTGCTGGACGACCGCGATGCGGTGGTGGCGCGCTGGCGTGAACTGGGTCTGACCTGCCTGCAGTGCGCGCCGGGCGCATTCTGAACCGCAGAAATGTGGCCGAGAGTCAGGCGATCTGAAGCTGGTCGGCGGGGGCCGGCCGGCCGATAACATAGCCCTGCATAAAACGCACATCCCGGGCCTTGAGGTAGTCGAGGATCTGCTCATCCTCGACAAACTCGGCGATCAGCGGGATATCCAGGCTGCTGGCAAAGCTGATGATCGCCTCCACCAGCACGCTGGCCTTGTGGTTGCCCAATACCGAGCGGATCAGCGAACCGTCGATCTTGAGATAATCCGCATCGATCTTCAGCATATGGTCGAAGTTGGAGTAGCCGCTGCCGAAATCGTCGATGGCGAGCTGAATGCCCGCCTCTTTTAATCGCTTCAGCACCCGCAGCACCTCATCCTGGTAACCGATCGATTCGGACTCGATCACTTCGATAATCAGCCGTCCCTGCAGACCCTGATGCTCATATTCCCGCAGCAGGTAATTGATGGTTTCCTCGTCTATCAGGTCATAGCGGGTCAGGTTGATCGACAGACTGGAGCTGCGCGGCCCGAACAGGCTAAAGCTCTGGTCGATGATGGCGCAGGTGAGCTGACGATAAAGGTGGCTTTTGCGTATCACCGGAAGAAAGTGAAACGGAGTGTGCACCCTGTTTTCGCCGTCGAGAAGACGGGCCAGGGCCTCGTAATGACGCACCTGGCCGGTGTTGGCGTCGAGGATGGGCTGAAACCAGGGCTGGACGCGATTGTGGCGAAACGCCTCGTTGATCTCATTGAGCCAGTGAAGGTTGGTCTCGTAGCGATTCTCCGGTCGCAGCGCCTCGTTGAATACCACCAGGGCGCGACCGTTGCGCGACGCTTCATCCATCGCTTCGCGGGCGTCGTGCTGCAGGCGCACCGGGTCTTTTTCATTCAGGACAATGCCGGCGCGGGCGGTCAGCGTGATGCGGCGTTGATCATCCGCCTTGATCGGTTCGAAGACGCTGGCCAGTAAACGTGAGGCCAGGTTGGACGCGCGGCTCTCGTCGTAACCGCGCAGCAGAATGAAATACTCATCCACCTGCGACCGGTACAGGGTGGTGTCGGCCGGCAGCTGCGCGCGTAGCGCTTCGGCGACCTGGAACAGCAGATGGTCGCCGACATCGTAGCCAAACAGGGTGTTGACGGCGTGAAACTCGTCCAGGTTGATCAGAATGCCGCCCATCGGCTGTTCGTTCTCGGCCAGGTCCGCCTCCATTTTCGCGATGCGCGGCAGGCCGGTGATCGGGTCGTAGTAGAGCTCTTTTTCCAGCTCTCTTTCGCGTCGCTGGCGCAGCTGGTGGTATAGGTGCAACAAGGGGTAGATCGGCGCCAGCCCCAGCAGCGAGACCAGAGCGGCCAGTTCCAGACTATGCATCAGCAGGGTGTTTGGACCGTCCACCTTCATATCCGCAGCCATAACGAAATAGGAGCCGTCGGAACGCTGGGTCGGTACAAAGGCGGAGCGAAAGGTGCCCCATTCGTTGGTGTAGACTGGTGTGAAGATGGCGGTTTTCGAGTGGTACGCCTCAAACAGCTCTTCGGGGGCAGAGCCGTAAGGATTGTAGAAAGTGCTCGGGGTGCCGCGCTGCAGATCCAGGTGGGTCTCATTGCTGACGATAAAGAACGCCTTTTCTCCAACCACATCCATGGAGTAAACGTACTCCACATCAGGCAGGTCGGCGACCAGCTGATCCAGGGTCGCAACGATCATGCGGTACTGTGCCTGGCCAGGCTCACGGTTGAGGCCGTACAGGTCGTGAAAATAGCGCCCGATCAGGTGGCCGCCTGAGCGCGCCGCAGTGAGCAGTGTCGAACTTGTCTGGGAGAGCTGTTCAACCTGGCTGGCGCGAAAGGTCAGCCCGGTCAGTGTCAGGGTGGCGATAAAATAGAGGATAAAAAGCGTGGCGATGAGGCCACGCTCAGTGCGGAAAAACAGTGCGTATCCTTTGTCTTTTGCCATCTTTGTGGAGATGAACGGGTGGAACTGGTCGCCCGTTCTCCTTTCCTTCACGGCCAGAGATTAATCTGTTCATAAAACCACCAGTAGATTAAGGGTACAAGCCCCTTTCTGTTCAAGTAATGATCGAAAACAGCGTCGGTGGTAAAGCTGTGGCAGATCGGGGGCTGTCTTTTTTGCTGGCGGCTCTGGTAGGGTCATACACCAGTGAAGACTAAATAATCATGTTGAGGCGTAGCATGGGAGTTTCGAGGTTAGCGTTGGCTCTGGCCACGCTGGTAGCCACAGCGCCGGTGTTGGCGGCAGGACCGGATGGCGCAGCGATGGAGCAGTATCTGCGCAGCAAGCATTACATGGACCGGCTGTTCAAGCTGGGGATCTACTGGGACCGCAATGTGCTGCAACGCCAGCAGCAGTGCCAGGAAAATTATGAAGTGGAACCTACCACCTTCATGCTGCTGGACCCGCCGCAGTTTGAGGCCGGTAACCCGGTACCGGTGCATGGTATCTGGCAGCAGCGTTTCCGCCTCAGCCGCTGCGGCGAAACGGTGACCTATAACGCCATCGCCGTGGCCAAGTCCGGCAATGTGGAGCTGCAGCCCCAGGTGCCGGGAGAGTCCCGCGCCGGCCCCAGCCTGATCAAGGATCTTTATGAGCAGGCGGTGGCGGTGGAGTCGGCCAACATGACCGAAGCCAAGGGCGACTGCAAAAAGGTGCTGGTCACAGATACCTGGGTCAGCCTGCCCCCTGCGCCGCGGGTGCTGGGTGGCCAGACCATCGATAATGTCTGGGAAGAAGAGTGGACCATGGATCGTTGCGGTACCGAGTTCCAGATGAGTTTCTGCTTCAAGCCCAGTGCTCAGCAGAGCGGGGTGGACTGGGCGCCACGCAACTGCAACTCGCTGTAGCAGTGTCTGTAGCACTCTCGGCATAACGCCCCATAGCCGGGCTTTATCGTGGGCATTGGCAGGCTCTTGGCGCGAGTGGGAACTGAATTACCTATACTGTCCAGAAGCGGTATAGAGGTGGAGATCCAATGAACCAGTCCAGTGAGCAGAAGACAGGTACAGGCGGCGCACGCTGGCTCTGGCTGGTGCTGACCTGGGTTGCGCTGGGGCTGGCGATACTCGGCGCCATTCTGCCGGGTCTACCGACCACCGTGTTTGTGCTCATCGCTGCCTGGAGCGCCTCCCGCTGCTCGCCACGGCTGCGCGCCTGGATGGAGAATCACTCCCTGTTCGGCGAGCGCCTGCGCAACTGGGAACAGGGCGGTGTCATCGATCGCAAATCAAAAATCAGCGCCAGCATCGGTATGCTGCTGGCTGCGGCTATCGTGGTGTACGTGATCCGGCATCCGTTGCTGCTGGTGCTGATTCTCGGCACCATCGCCGTAGGTGCGCTGGTGGTCTGGACGCGTCCCGAACAGCTTCCAGAACAGCAGCGTGATTCCAGCTTCTGAAGTTCGTCGGATCCCGCGTTTCTTTCTTCCCTCATCTCAGGGCTGGCTTATCTCTTCTCAGGGATAGGCCGCGAGCGCTGTAAGCCCGTCCGCAAGGATCTCCTGCCAGATAAAGTAGTCGTGACCGCCTGAGTATTCTCGATACTCCACCGGATATTCCCTGGCGGTCAGCACGTCTCGCAAGTGACGGTTGGTTTCTAAGATCCCCACGCCATCTCTGGCGGTTTCAAACACTCCCGCGCTGAGGAAAAAACGTATCGGCTGGGAAGGGGTGGTTGCCACCTGCAGCGCTACATACTCTGAGTTTTCTGCGGGTGTGCCCGGCGCCGACCACCAGAAGGAGCCGGACATGGAGAGTACATTGGCAAACAGCTGCGGATGACTCAGGGCGACAGTGGTGGCGGCGAGTCCACCGTAGCTGGAGCCAGCTAGAATCGTCTGCTCCGGCCGGGCATCCATATTTAAAGTGTGTTCTGCCCAGGGCAGAAGTTCATCGGCCATGAAATCGGCAAATTTCGGATTGGCAGGCAGTTCCTGAGCCCGTGCTTCCCGGCTGGGGTTGTCGATGAAGACGGCCGCGATAGAGTGCAGAGTCCCTTGTTCTACCAGGTTGTCGATGATCCGCGGCACATCGATTTTTCGGGTGTACTCCTTACCATCAAACAGTATGAGTAATTGGCTGTCGGGGTCCTTGGGATCGAAGTGCTCCGACCTGTAGATCCAAAGGTTGCGACGGTTGCCAAGAATCTCACTGGAAAGCTGATGTTCGCTGAGCTGCCCCTGCCGAGGAGCACTCTCTTCATTCTGCGGCGGTGTGTTCAGTTTTCGTAGATCGATACTGGAATCGTAGTTATAGGGGCTGGCGGTTGCGGCGGATGCAGGCCAGGGATAGCGATTGAGAGGATCTGCCTGTGCGGTGGCGGTGATGGCAACGCGTCGCTCCCAGGGTTTGCCCGCAAACTCCGGGATGTCCGGCGCAAGCTGGTAAGCGAGCCGGGTGTCATCAGGCACGATATAGCTCTTAAACCAGATATCGGAGTCGAGCAGGCGCGACATGGGGTCGTGATCGTTGGGGGGCGCGCCAAAAATACGCACATTGCTTTTGGCCCCCCGGTAGAGAAATGTCATTACCCGGCTATCCGGCTGATCCGTGGGTTCGATAAGCGGAGTGCCCTGCTTGGCCAGGCTTTGCCAGATTGTGTCGATGGAGTCTCCCGATTTGATCGCATGGGCCAGTTTGTTGACTTCGGGGCTGAGGTACTCCGGTTGCGGGGGAATCTGCTCCTCAGGCGGAACCTGGCGGGTAATGCTCAGGCGGTAATCGATCTGCGGCGACACCTCTGCGTCTGACGCCTGAGTCGTGTTGTGAATTCTCAACGGTTGAGGTGACTCGGCGGTGACGAACCGAAACTGCCCCTGGTGCTCCACCGACTCAAGCAGCTGTCGCATCGGTTTGCCGGGGCCGGAAGGGATCAACAGATCCGCCTTGGCGTTACTGGCGCTGCTGTTGATACTGATTGTGCCCGCAATGTAGGAGCCAAGGGGTAGGTCCAGCTCGATTTCAGTAGTAGTGGTTAGCTTGCCTGTAAAGGAGTCGGCACTGGAAAGAGCAGGTTCGGCGCTGGTGAGCTGACAGCTCAGTGCAGCTGTGGCAAGTGTGGATAGTAATAGCTTGCGAGGTGCGTTTAGCGGTAGAGGCATGGTGATGGAACTCCAGCTGGACCGGAAGTGGATAAGAACAGGTAAACGGCGTCTGGTAACGCCGCGCACCTGGGTATCCAACTTATGCTGTGAATCAGAACTGGTAGGTGAATGATGCGTTGATGCTGCGTGGCTCCCCGTAGACAACGTAGGGCTTGATCAGGCTGCCGTAGTACTTCTCATCCGTAACATTGTTGACGTTAAGCGAGAGTCTGATGTTGTCGTTTACTCGGTAGCCGGCCATCAGATCGACCAGTGTGTAAGCGCCCTGCTCGACGTTGCCGTAAGAGCCTGAGATGCTGGTAGCGTTCCTGCGGCTCACCGAGGCGCCTACTTTCAGTCCCGGGAGCACCGACGGACGGTAACTGATACTGGCGTTGAGGGTGCGGGTGGGAATGTAAGTCTGGGTATCCTGGCCTTCAGCATCTTCAATATTCAGGGCCGCGAAGCCGGCAGTAATATCGAGTGTGTCGGTGGGGCTGCCAGTGACCTCCAACTCGACCCCGGTGGTAGTTACCCCGTCCTCTGCTGAGTAATAGCTTCTGCCGGTACCGTCGGTCAGGGTGCCGGCGAACTCGGCGACACTATCCTTCTCGGTCCTGAACAGGGCAAATGTGGCGGCCATCTGATCATCCAGAAAAGAGGTTTTTAGACCGATCTCATAATTTTTGCCTTCAGCTGGATCGATGTAACGACCGTTTTCATCGATATAACTTTGCGGGGTGAAGGTCGTGGTGTAGCTGGCATAGGTGGATAAGTTGTCGGTGATTTTATAAACCGCGCCGGCATAGGGGGTGAGTACACCACTATCGTCGCTACCCCAGTCACTATCCCAGTAGCCGGTGCCGCTGCGTTCCCAGTTGGAAAGACGGGTGCCAAGAAGCAGGCTGAGTTTGTCGGTCAGGTGGAGATTGTTGGCGAGGAAAAGTGCCGCCTGCTTCTCGGTGTAGTCGGTACCGTCGGTACGGTCGTCATAGGTGGGGGTATCGGTGCTGCCGTCCCAGCTGTCCAGGTCGATTACGGTGCCAAGCAGGTCGTAGTCATAGTTGGAGGTTTCTTCGAGATCGCGTTTGGCCAAATCGATACCGGCAACAAACTCGTGATCCCGCCCCCACAGGGAGTAATCGCCATTCAGGGTCAGGTTAAACAGGTGCTCTTTCGACGATAACTCGTACTGTTGTACGCCATCGATCTCAAGCACCCCGCTGTAGACCCAGAGATTGATCAACTCGGCGTCCTGATCGATATCCTCGTAGGCGTAGGTACCCTTGATCTGCCAGTCGTTGGCCAGAGTGTGTTCAAGTTCCACGAACAGGTCATTGGTCACCACATCCCGGTAGGCCCAGTCGCTGGTGGCATTGGTGGAAACATCGTAATCGGTGCCGTCAAACGCGGGGATGCCGCCCCACTGAGAACCCTGGTTATTGTCTTCGTAACGGGTGAAACCGGCGCTTAAAAGGGTTCTGTCGGACAGGTCTGTCTCGATAATGGCGGAGGCGATGTTGGAGTCTGTTTCGTAACGGTCGAGATAGGAGTCGGCGTTTTCCACTGCAAAAATTGCCCGGCCGCGCACCGTGCCCGCTTCATTCAGTGCGCCTGAGAAGTCGGCGTCGGCGCGCCTGTAGTCCCAGGATCCTGCCGACACCTTGAGTTCCGCCTGGGACTCATCGGTAGGGCGCTTGCGGATAAGGTTGATGGTGGCGGACGGATCGCCGTTGGCGCTGACCAGCCCGGTGGCGCCGCGGATCACTTCCACGCGATCATAGATCGCCATATCGATATCGCCGTACTGGTAAGAGTAGTTCAGTGGCAGGCTGACGCCGTCGATAAGGAAATTGGTGATCTCGAAACCGCGGGAGGTGAACTGGGTGCGGTCTGATTCCATCTTCTCTACGGTGATGCCGGTGGTGCTGTCGAGTACATCGTTAATGGTGCCAAGCTGAAAATCCTCGATCTGCTTGGCGGTTACCACACTGACACTTTGCGGAGTGTCGAGGATATCCATCTGCATTTTGGTAGCGGAGGGCGACGAGGTGATCTTGTAGGACTCGGCGCTTTCCGTCGCTGTTGCGGTGTCGGTTACGCTGATAGTGGGCAGCATAGATTCGTCAGTGCTGATCACCTGCAGTGTATAACTGCCATCTGTCTGTTTGACCGCTTGCAACCCGCTGCCAGTGAGCAGTGCGGCAAAACCTTGTTCTAGGGTGTAATTACCGTTCAAGCCAGGGCTGTTCTTGCCCTGAGCTGCAGTGGATGCTCCGACCAAAAATACCCCCGCCTGGGTGGAAAAACGATTCAGCGCAGCCGTTAGCGGGCCCGCAGGTATCTTGTAGAGCTTGGTTTCTACCTCTGCGGTGGTAGCAGTACTGCCGGATTGAGCCTGCGCCTGAGGCGTCCAGCCGGCAAATGTACACAGGCTACCGATGGCGAGCAGGTGAATCGCAAGCGCAAGCGGCTTGCGGCTAAGGGGGAGCGTTTTCATCCGGGTTATACCTTCCTTGGTTGTGCATTTACTCCTAAGAACAACTGAGCGAACTAAACCCGGAACCGCTTTTTTAGTTTTTTAAAATTAATTTCTCTGCTGGTTAGCCTGGCATCAGGGCTTTGTTAGGCCGGGCTGAGACGGTTCGATGCAGACCCACCAGGGCAGGGTACGGTGGATTCGTACCGGCAGAACGGTTGTCAGCATTTGCAGAACACGGTCGCTGTCCTGCACCGGGAACTGGCCATAAACCCTGAGATCGGATACTTCGTCCGCAACGCCGATATGACCCTGTTGGTAGCGGCGTAACTCATCCACCAACTGTTTTAAGGGCATGTTATGTGCGACCAGCACGCCACGGGTCCAGGCGCCGGTGGCATCGGTGGCTACGGCTGCTTCAACGACTTCACGGTTGAAGCTCTGTTGCTGTCCGGCGTTTACGATGCTCTTGATAGAAGAGGTGCCGGGCTGGATCTCCACTGCGCCTTCTATAACGGACAGCAGGATTTTGCTATCGAGTTGGCGAACGTTGAACACTGTTCCGAGAGCACGCAGCCGTCCTTGGGCGGTGTCTACCACCAATGAACGGCCGGGGTCCTTGGCTGTTTCGATAAAGATCTCGCCGCTGAGGAGTTGAATGCGGCGTATGTCGGCATCGTAGTGAATATTGGCGGCGCTATCGGTATTGAGCCAGAGACGGGTGCCGTCATCGAGTATCCACTCTCGCTGCTCGCCAATGGCGGTGCTGCAGTCTGCGCCCCAGGCGCTGATGCTTTCGGTGATCGACTTGCTGATGCTGGCAGGAAGAAGCCCCTGCTTGGATCCCAGTCCGGCTAGTACGCCAAGGGCGACGACGCTTGCCGATGCGGTGAGAACCCGTCGCCTCTGCAGTAGCCGGCTGTTCGCTTCCTGTAACTTGCGGCTGGTTAATCTTGGGTTCGGTGTTTGGCTCAGCGGAGCGAAACGGCCGCAAACCTGCTCTACATAGCTCCAGGCGGTACGGTGCTCTGCAGCGGTATCAAGCCATTGCAGCCAGGCCTCATGTTGCGCAGGCGTGGCGGAATCGTCCCTGAGCTTGGCGTACCAGTAGGCAGCCTGCTCCAGCGCGGCGTTGGAAGGCTCAGTGCTCGGCATAGAGCGGCAATTCCCTGGCCGTGAATCGGGCCTGGAGTTGCAGGCAGATTAGCATCGCCTTGGCCACATGCTTGCGTACCATGCGTCCGGAAATACCCAGCTCTGTGCCTACCGCATCGTCGGTCATCTGACAGACTACGGCCAGCAGGAACGCTTTGGCAGTATTCGGGTGCAGGGCTTGTAGCATAAGACTGATCTCTTCGAGCGCCTCCATCACCGCGGCCTGATGCTCGGCAGATGGATGAAGCTCCTCCGGGCTGGCGGAAAGAGTCTCGAGCCAGGCGCGTTCGATTTCCTGCCTGCGCCAGAGGTTGAGGCATAGGTGCTTGGCTGTCGTGCAAAGATAGCCACGGGCTTGAGCAACGGTGAAAAAGCGTGGCGGAGTGGAGCAGGTCAGCAGTCGAACAAAAGTGTCCTGAGCCAGGTCGGCTGCGGTATCCGAGCATTCCAGCCGTTGTCGCAACCAGGCCCAGAGCCAGCCGTGGTGCTGCTGATAAAAACTACTCAGAGTGGTACTTGGCATTAATTGGTGGCTGGACACGGCGGAACTCCGAGAGAAAACGAATTCCACATAAATATAAATGATTATGATTCGTATTCAAGTAATTCGTTTTGAATCTTCGGCACGGATGTCGCTGAATTCTATGGTGGGTTCTGTCGGCGCAGGCGTAGGGCGCAACTTGTGCTTTTATCGTCAGAGCTTTCGCGGCAAAGTCTGGGGATCTATGGCATACTGTGCACTTTACGACCGGCGTCTCGCTCAGTCGAAGTCGCCGCATCCTCCACTGTATAAAATTTCGGAATTTCCCCTTGCTGACCACTGCCAACATCACCATGCAGTTTGGCGCCAAGCCGCTGTTTGAAAACGTCTCCGTCAAATTTGGCGACGGCAACCGCTATGGCCTTATTGGCGCCAATGGTTGCGGTAAATCCACCTTCATGAAGATCCTCGGCGGTGATCTGGAGCCGAGCAGCGGCAACGTGTCTACCGACCCGAACGAGCGTCTCGGTAAGCTGCGCCAGGATCAGTTCGCCTATGAAGAGTTCAGCGTCATCGACACGGTGATCATGGGCAACGAAGAGCTTTGGGCGATCAAGTCCGAGCGTGACGCCATCTACGCCAAGGCTGAGATGACCGAGGAAGACGGTATCCGCGCCGGTGAACTGGAAGCTGAGTTCGCCGAAATGGATGGTTACACCGCCGACTCGCGTGCGGGCGAGCTGCTGCTGGGTCTGGAGATTCCGGTAGAGCAGCACTACGGCCCGATGAGCGAGATCGCGCCGGGCTGGAAGCTGCGCGTGCTGCTGGCGCAGGCTCTGTTCTCCGATCCCGATATCCTGCTGCTCGACGAGCCTACCAACAACCTGGATATCAACACCATCCGCTGGCTTGAGGGCGTGCTTAACCAGCGCACCTGCACCATGGTAATCATCTCGCACGACCGTCACTTCCTGAACTCGGTCTGCACCCATATGGCGGATATCGATTACGGTGAGCTGCGCGTCTATCCGGGTAACTACGACGAGTACATGACCGCGTCGACCCAGGTACGCGAGAAAATGCTCTCCGATAACGCCAAGAAAAAGGCTCAGATCGCCGATCTGAAAACCTTCGTCAGCCGCTTCTCGGCCAACGCCTCCAAGTCGCGTCAGGCCACCTCCCGTCTGAAGCAGATCGACAAGATCCAGCTGGAAGAGGTAAAGCCCTCCAGCCGTCAGAACCCGTTTATCCGTTTCGAGCAGGCGAAAAAGCTACACCGTACCGCGCTGGAAGTGGAAGGTCTGTCCAAGTCCTTCGACGAGCCGGTGTTTGCAGGTCTGAACCTGAGCGTGGCGGTGGGCGAGCGGATCGCGATCATCGGCCCCAACGGTATCGGTAAGTCCACACTGCTGAAGTGTCTGGTTGGCGATCTGGAGCCGGATGCCGGCACCGTGAAATGGTCTGAAAACTCCGAGCTTGGCTACTACGCCCAGGATCATGCGCATGAGTTTGAAGAGGACAAGAACCTCTACGACTGGATGTCCTACTGGGGCAAAGAGGGCGATGACGAGCAGGTAATCCGCGGCACCCTGGGCCGTCTACTGTTCTCACAGAAAGAGATCGGCAAGTCCGTGAAGGTGATCTCCGGTGGTGAACAGGGCCGTATGATCTTCGGCAAGTTGATCCTGCAGGAGCCCAACATCATGCTGCTCGACGAGCCCACCAACCACCTGGATATGGAATCGATCGAGTCGCTCAACCTGGCGCTGGAAAACTACCCCGGCACGCTGCTGTTTGTCAGCCACGACCGGGAGTTCGTCTCCTCACTGGCGACCCGCATCATCGAGCTCAAGCCCGACGGTATCGTCGATTTCCACGGTGATTACGACGACTACCTGAAAAGCCAGGAAAACTGATCAGCACAGCGGGAACCGCTGCCCGCTGTTTTCGCCTCGGCTATCGGGGGTAACTAAGCAGCGTTTCCCGCGCTACGTTGATCCGCACCGGCTGGCCTGCCGACAGCAGGCGGTCGGTGAACAGCTTCACCGGGTGGCCAGCAACCACTGCCACCACCTCGTAACGGTCATCGATATAGAGGCTGCTGAGTACGGTGGCTTCTATTCCCTCATCCTTCCCTTGATCCATCTTGGCAGTATTATCTGCCAGGCGCAGCGCGCTGCGCGGAATCATCACTTCGGCTTTTGCATCCGACAGCTCCGGTAATACCCGCGCCGGCAGGATATTTCCGGCATCGAGAAATCGAGCCGCCCAGGAGTCCACCGGTGCGCGGAACAGCTCTTCCGGCCGTCCATACTGGTGGCAGACGCCATCCTTCATCAGTGCGATGCGATCCGATAATAGTTGAGCCTCACGTCGGTCGTGGGTGACGTTAACGCAGGTCTGGCCGAACTGTTGCGCCAGTTGACGGATCTCCTGGCCCAGCTCTTCGCGCAGGTTGGCGTCCAGGTTAGAGAGGGGTTCATCAAACAGAATCAGCGTTGGCCGAGCGGCCAGTGCACGGGCGATGGAAACACGCTGCTTCTGCCCACCGGAAAGCTGCTCTGGCAACTTGGCCGCGTGCTCGGTCAGGCGCACGGCGCTGAGCACTTCGGCAATGCGGCTATCTATTTCGTGACGTGGCAGCTTGAGCATTTTCAGCGGGAACGCGATGTTCTTCGCCACGCTCATATGGGGCCAGAGTCCGTAGTCCTGAAACACAAAACCGAGGCGACGCTGCTGCGGCGGCAGAATTATCCCCTTGGCGCAGTCGACAAACTCCCGGTCACCGGCGCGGATTAAGCCGCTGTCCGGCGTTTCCAGCCCGGCGATGATGCGCAGCAGCGTGGTTTTGCCGCAGCCGGAAGGGCCGAGCAGCGTCATGATGCTGCCGGTTTCCACGTCCAGTGTAATATCGCGCAGAATCTGGCTGTTGCCGAAGCTCTTTGAGACCTGGCGGATGGTGAGTTGGCTCATCGGATCTTGGCTCCCGGCAGGCGCTGGCCCAGCAGGATAATCGACCCCGAGACCAGAATAGTGACCAGGCTCATCGCCATACCGGCGTTGATCGAGCCCTGGTCGAATTGATGGAAAACGTAGGTGGCCACGGTCTGCACACCGGGCGGTGCTAGCATCAGCGAACTGACCAGCTCACGGGTGGAGATCGCGAAGACGATAAAGCCCGCCGCCAGCGCCACCGGTGCCAGCAGCGGTGCCAGTATGCGCAGGATTACCCGTGCTTCGCTGGCGCCAGAAATATAGGCCGCATCGTCCAGCGACTGGGGCAGCTGTTTCAGCGCGGCGCTGAGCATACGGATAGGGTAGGGCAGCGTCAGGCAGATGTAGGCCACCAGCAGAATCGCCGAACTGTTATAGGGCGTGACCGGCCAGAACGGCTGGTTCCAGGTCAGGATCAGCCCCACGGCGATCGCCATGCCCGGAATTGCATTGGGCAGGATCGACAGGAAATCGAGCAGTGCCGTGCCGCGGGTACGCAGCCGCACCACCGTGAACGCGACAAGGATAGCGATCAGCACACTGCAGAGAGCGGCAGCCAGCGCCAGGCCAAAGCTGGTGCTGATTGCGCCCCAGGCTTCGCTGTCCAGGTCGAACAGGCCGCTGAGGTGCTTGAGGCTCATGTTGGCCAGGGTAAGACCGCCGGACAGGGTGTCCAGCAATGAGCTTGCGGTAATGGTTAGCAATGGCAGCATGACCGCCAGAAAAAAGGCGCTGCCGAATAGCAGCAGGTCGATAAGGCGCTGCCTGCCGGTGCGCTCTGTCCCGGCGGCATCGACCTGCTGGTTATCGATGGCGGCGCTGAAGCGGTTGGCCAGACGCTGATGCAGACGATAGGCGGCAAAGGCGATCAGGATCAGGATGATCGACAGCACCGATGCGCCCGGCAGGTCGATGGGCCAGTCCGATAGCTTTTCGTGGATCGAGGTGACGATCACGCGAAAGCCGAAGCGGCTGCCGAGGATCTCAGGCGTGCCGAACTCCTCAATGGTGAGTACAAATACGATCAGCCCGCTGGAGAGCAGTGTAGGCAGCACCATCGGCAGATGGATACGGGTAAAAATCTGCAGTGTAGAGCCACCAAAGACCCGCCCCACATCGCCGTAGCGGCGACCGATCACTGCGAACGCCTTGGACGTGGCCAAATAGATCATCGGGAACAGGTGCAGCGCCATCACCGTGACGATGCCGGGAAAGGAGTAGAGAAAACTGGCCAGGTTGAACCCCAGCAGTTGCTCGCTGAAGCCGTTTACCTGCAGCAGCTGCATCCAGGAAAGAGCGCCGATATAGGGCGGGATCAGAAACGGCAGCATCAGCAGCGCATCCCAGATGCGTCCGCTGCTCTCTGGCAGCTGCGCCCTGCGGTAAGCCAGCGGCAGAGCAATTGCCGCCGATAACAGGGTGACGCTGAGGGATAGCGATAGGGAGTTCAGGGTGGCGCCGATCAGGTGCGGGTTCGCCAGATTTGGCAGCAGCACGCTGAACGGCTCAGCCAGCGACCATTCGTTGATATGCGGGAAGAGTGCATACAGCAGAATCGCCAGCACCGGCAGGCCCACCAGTGTCAGCATAATCAGGGCGGCGAGCCCGAGCAGCAGCGGTCGGATCGACCGCGTCTGCCCGGAGCTTCGCGCCGGCAAAGCTACAGCTGTCATCGTT
The DNA here is from genome assembly GCF_900108065.1 of Marinobacterium lutimaris. GTDB lineage: Bacteria > Pseudomonadota > Gammaproteobacteria > Pseudomonadales > Balneatricaceae > Marinobacterium_D > Marinobacterium_D lutimaris. Next base: position 129,514 of record NZ_FNVQ01000007.1, read on the forward strand.
GTATCGCTCTGGCTGGTTTATTTCGCAGCCATGATTTCGGCGAATTTGCTCTGGGTCTCGGCAGCCTGGGCGGCGGCTTCTCCGGCATCGAAGTCGATGATTTTCAGGTCGTTCCAGCCCGGGCGTTTGGCCTGGATATCGGTGCGTGCCGGCAGGATGTACTGCTCAGCCACCAGCTGCTGTCCCTCGTCGGAGAGCAGGTAATCGACGAACTGCTTGGCTGCATCCTGGTGCTGGGATGACTTCATGATCATGACCGGACGCGGTGCCAGAACGGTGCCCTCGCTGGGGTAAACCACTTCAATGTTTTCGCCTTTCTGCTTGGCGTCGATGACGATGTAATCCACGGCTCCGAAGACCACGCTCTTGGCACCCTGAAGAACCGGGTTTAAAGCGGCCTTGTTGGCGCCCGGCACCAGCACGTCGTTGGCGGCAAGCTGGTCGAACAGGTTCCACGCTTTATCGGCATCCAGGGTGACCAAGCCCTGCACCAGCGTCAGCGCTGAGCCGGATTTGGCCGGGTCCGGCATGGTCACCTGATCGCGATACTCGGGCAGTGCCAGGTCGGCCCAGTGCTGAGGAGTCGGCACGCCTGATTTCGGGTTATAGGCGATGGCCAGTGCGGCGGCGCCCTGGGCCACGTAGCTGGAGGTTTTCAGCGACGCCGGTACGTTGGCCGCATTGGGAGAGGTGTACGCCAGCAGATCGCCTTCCTGATCCAGAGTGATGGCGTGGCCCCAGGAGGCGGAGATCATCACATCGGCATGGGGGTTGGATTTTTCCGCCTGGTAGCGCGCCATGATCTTGCCGGCGGTGGACTGAAACATCTCCACATCGATACCGGATTTTGCCTTGAAGCCCTTGGCCAGTTGATCGGACAGCGGCTTGGGGCCGGCACTGTAAACAACGAGGGTTTCGGCAAAAGCGGGAACGGAAAGGGTAAGTCCGATCACAAGACCGGCAACTAGCTGTTTCATCTGCGGCTCCATGCATGTTCAGTTCGATAGGCGAACGTTGCTAACGGGTTAATCGAACCATCATAGAACTGACATATGACCGAAAAGTGACCGCTTCGGCGGCTGGGTCTGGTGAAAGGCGTGGGGCGATGCCACCCGGCGTGGGCCGGGTGGCGGCAGGCTTGCTGTCTTTGAAGCAGATTTACTGGCCAGCGAGCAGATTTTCGAGCTGGCTGTAGTTGTTCTTCAGCCATACCCGCATACGCTGACGCTCAGCGATGTTCATCATGTCACGGTTGTTGGCGGCGGCCCAGAAACTGGCGTTGGCGAAGTCCACCTTATGGGTCAGTTTGGCGTGCAGTTTGCCCAGTTCGAAAAGGCTGGCGCCGCGTGACTTGGCGCTCTGGTAAGCGTCGGAGTCATGCAGCTGGCTGAAGTCGTTGCCGCGGCCAAAGTTCTGTACCAGAACAAACTTCAGTTCCGGCTGTGGGTAGCGCGCCAGCGATTTGCCCAGCAGGTCGATGGAGTCGGCGCCATCGTCCATTACATGCCAGAGAAACACCTCGTAGCCGAGCTCGTCGAGCAGCCCGAAGACGTCGGTTTCATCGATCCATTCGCCGAGGCGTGTGGAGGTCTGCGCCGCCAGATCGATGATCAGATCGTGATCCGGCTTGGACTCGCAGGCTTCGAGAATGCCGTCCAGGCTGTCATCTTCGCCAACGATGACGGGCGAGGCGAACTCGCCATAGAAACGAGAAAAGGTGCCGTGGGAGGCATCGGAGTCAAAACCGAGGAACGGAAGTTCGCGGTCGATGTAGTACTGAGCTAACAAACGGGAGGTCATCGATTTGCCGACGCCGCCTTTTTCACCGCCGATGAAATGTACCTTACTCATGAGCTTTCCCTGTTATGGAGCCAGTGGAGAATATGCTTGAATGCTAATACCTCTCTGATCATACCTCACTCCTGTGTCGAAACGGTGGCGGTTATGAGCCACAACAGGGAATCAAGTGACTAAAGATTAGGCGCTTGAGTTATTCGGCAGTCTAACAGGCGCGGCCGATAAGAGCGGCCAGCGCGGGAGTCAGCCCCTGATGCCCTTTCTCCGGTGGTGGCGCATAGCTACCGGCACTGCGCGTCTGGCTGCCTGCCAGTACCTGCATCTGTGCCTGGCGTACGGCGCAGCTGACACCATCGAGTACCGGAACCGGGATCTGGTCCGCCAGGCTACGTGCCAGACCTGCCAGCGGGGCACCAGCCATGATCAGACAGTCTGCACCATCCTTGTCTATCGCATCCTGAGCCAGGGCGAGCAGCCGTGCGCCCTGATCTTCCTGCACACGGCCGATATCGGCGAGTGGATCACTCAGAGAACGGATGCTGGCGAGGCGTTGGCCGAAGCCATGCTGCTCTGCGGTTTCCCGGTACCAACTCTTGATCCGGTTGGAAATAGCGATAATTGAGCAACGTCCGCCATAGAGCGACGCGCTGGCGAGGGCAGCTTCGGTCATGCCGATGACCGGGCAGGGTAGCATCTCGCGTATAGCTTCGAGGCCGGGGTCGCCAAAAGCGGCAATCACTACACCGTCATAATCCGCGTAGTGCTCGGCGGCGAGCTGCATGGCGGCGAAGCCACCAATCAGCGCTTCAGCCCGGGTTTCTATATAGGCGACACCGAAGGGCGCTGTTATGACATCTACCTCGGTGCCAGGTAGTAAACAGCGCTCTGATTCAGAGCGGATCAGCTCACTGACAGAGGTGGAGATATTGGGGTTGATTACGAGTAGTTTCATCGCGTTTTAAACCTTAATAGCCGAGCGCCTTTGGCAGTGCCGTGACAATGTCAGGGAAGATCAGGCACAGTGCCAGGACGAAGTACTGGAACAGGATAAAAGGCCAGGCGCTGCGGATCAGCGTTTGCAGACTGACACCGGATACGCCGCACATCACGAAAAGCAGAACGCCCACCGGCGGCGTCATCATGCCGATGACCAGGTTGAATACGAACAGGAATCCAAACAGTAGCGGATCGATGCCGTAAGCTGCCGCCACGGGAGCGAGCAGAGGGACCAGCATGATGTAGGCAGCGTTGGATTCGATAAACATCCCGACAACCAGCAGCAGTCCCATCACCAGCAGGATGAAAATCGTTGGGTCGTCAGTCAGTTGTTGTATCCAGCTGGAAAGCCGCATCGGCACCAGGTCGATAGTGAAGGCAAAGGTAAGCGTTGATGCAAACGCAATCAGCGCACCAACCATCGCAGCGGTAATAGCCGCGTGGAACATCGCCGTTGGCAGGTCAGACAATTTGAGTTCACGGGTGACGAAAAAGCCCATCACCAGCGCGTAAACCACTGCGATCCCCGCACCTTCTGTGGCGGTGAATGCGCCGGCGACGATTCCGCCTACCACGATAACCGGCATCAGAAGAATCGGTAGCGCACGCACAGTCTGACCAGCGATCTGTTTCAGGTCGAGTGAGTGCTCGCTCAGCGGGTAGCGTCTGCGCCAGGCGATCAGGCTGGCCAGTGCCATAAAGCCCAGTGTCAGTATCAGGCCTGGAACTACGCCTGCCATGAATAGGCCGCCCACCGACACGGTGGAGCCGGCCATCAACGCGTAGACGATCATGGCGTTGCTTGGCGGGATGATTGCACCGAGATTGGCTGCGGAGGCGATGACGGCGCAGCTATAGCCCGAATCGTACTGTTTACGCATGGAGGGTACTAATGTGCTGCCCAGAGCGCTGGCGCTGGCGGCGGCTGCACCGCTGACCGCAGCGAGAATCATACCCGCGACAATGGCAACGTGGGCCAGGCCGCCATGGACGCGGCCGATCAGCGAGTTGGAGAAGTCCACCAGGCGCTGGAGTATGCCTGCGGCCACCATCAACTCGCCAGCGAGCATGAACAGCGGGATTGCCATCAGCGGGAAGTTGTCGATAGCGTGCATCATGCGCTGCGGCATAATCGCCAGGTTCATATCGCCGACCCAAAGCCCGGCCAGGGAGGAGAGACCGAGCGCAAAGGCCAGTGGCATGCCAAGCAGCGCGAGGACAAGAAAGCTCAGAAGAATGGTAAGTGTCATGGCACATCCTCGGGTTCCGGCATGCTGTCTTCAAGCAGCATAACTAGCAGATGCAGTGATGAGTGAACGGCACAGATCAACACCGGGATGTAGAAGACAGCAGCTGTGATGTCGATGGTGGGCATCAGCTCCTGCCACTTGTCAGTGATGGCGCCAAATGAGAACCAGCTCAGCGCGAGCATCAGCACCAGGCTCAGCAGGGTGGTGAAACGCCAGCACCAGAGCCTGAGTGTTCTTGGCATTACAGTGACGAGGGCGTCGATGCCTACGTGAACGCCCCGGGCGATGCCCTGGGGTAGCGCGAGAAATATGGTCCAGACGAAAAACAGCCTGGAGAGTTCTGCCGCTGAATCGATCGAAGAGGACAGAACGTAGCGCATAAATACCTGAACGGATACGAGTAGTGCCATCAGTCCAAAGGCTACCGCGATGGACAGGTATGATGCCCGGTCGATATGTTCCAGTAGTCGCTTCAGTGTTTTCATCGGTAGTGGAGCGCGGGCGTAAGCCCGGCTCCCCTTTGTTGTGGCCGTCACTTGGCCAGTTCCGCTTCAACCTGATCGATGATCTCGGTGCCGAGTTTTTCTCGCAGTGTGTCCTTGATGCCGCTGGTGCGTGCACGCAGCTCGTCACGGGTTTCGTCAGAGATAGGTGTGAACACCATGCCTGCGTCGATCAGAGCCTGGCGTGCCTGCTTATCTTCAGCGGCTGCCTGCTCGCGCTGCCAGGATACGGCTTTTGCCAAAGCGGATTTCACGGCTGCCTGTTTTTCAGCGCTCAGCGAATCGAAGTTATCCTTGTTTGCCAGAACTACGATGAAATCGTAGAAGTGTTTGGAGTCGGAGAGGTACTTCTGTACCTCGTTGAAGCGTTTGGTCTCGATGATGCTGTACGGGTTTTCCTGGCCATCGAGCACGCCCTGCTGAAGCGCGCCGTAAAGCTCTTTTACATCCATGGATACAGGGTTAGCACCTAGCGCACGGAAGGTGGCCAGGTGAGTTTCGTTTGGCTGGAGACGAATTTTCAGGCCATCAAGATCATCAGCGCTTTCGATCGGGCGTTCATTGTTGGTGATATTGCGAAAGCCCAGTTCCATATAACCGAGTGCGGTGAATCCTTTCTTGGCGAGCAGTTCGTTAAACGTGTCACCAACAGGTCCATCGATTAGCTTGAATGCCTGCTCGCGGCTGTCGAATGCAAACGGCAGGCTGACTGCTTCAAGCTCAGGAACGATACGCGAGACGTAGGCGATACCGATCCAGGTGCCGAAAATGGCGCCGGAACGCACCTGGTCCACGTTTTCCTGCGCGCCACCTAGCTGCATCGCTGGGAAAAGCGCAGCATCCACATCCACATCGGCTTTTTCCAGTTCGGCTTTGAATATCTCCATGGCCCGGCTGCTTGAATGATCCGCAGCAAAATTACCGCCCAGGCGCAGGGTTTCTGCCTGGCTCAGAGCCGGAAATGTCATGCCTGCGCACAACAGTGCCATGGAACAACCTTTCAGGATGGTCTGTTTGATCAGCATGGAATTTACTCCTTCCAGTAAATTTAGAGAGGGTTGTTATTTGCTTTGTTTGAAAGCACCCAGAAAGCGCACGGCGGTGGCGTCCTCTGCAGCTGAATCCAGGGTTGCATCGAAACTGTCGAAGCCCTCCAGGGCTACCCGGAAATGATCGCCGGGTGCTAGCAGGTGCATGCCCGCCCAGGTGCCGGTTGCGATGACCGTTCCCTCAGATAGTGGCGCGTCATAGAGAGCCGCACTGAGGTTGGCGAGCCACGGCAGTGCTGCCAAAGGATGGTCCTGAGGGTGGGAGAGCAGACCCTCACTGATGAGGGTGTCGTTGATACTGATGGTTGGTGAAATCTGTTTCAGTTCATCCCGCCAGCCGGATAGCGGCGTGCCTGTAAGCAGGAAACCGCGACTCATCTGCTGATCCGCAAGACGATAGGTCGGCGGCAGCTCCTGCCAGTTCTCCGCGCGCAGATCGCACACCTCGATAGCCAGGTAGACCTCGGCAACCGCCGCACAGGCATCCTCCAATGTGCAGCCAGGCTCCAACGGCTGTCCCAGGCGCACAGCCAGTTCAACCTCCAGTGCAGTGAAGTTGCAGGCATCATCGCTGAATAGCTGAACAGGGATGTCTGCTGGCACCTGCCTTACCAGCGAAATTGGTACGCCTGCTCCAGTTGAGCCGCCCTTGGGACCTCCCAGTTTCCAGAACTTGGGTCCCTCTGCGTCGAACCAGCCGAGGGCTTTCCCGACTTGCTGCTGAATACTGTAGGCTTCGGGAAAGTCTTTAGGGGCAAGCTCTTTAGCCTGCTCTGCACTCAGGCTTGGGCCCGTGGTCCAGGCTTGGCTCAAAAGATCGATCAATGGGGTGGTCATTAGTTGCTCTCCCTGATGAAAGGCGAGTGGGTGACCTTGGGGCGTGCGGGCTCGGGTCGTTCGCAGGGCAGAAATTCGCCCATCCCTTCATGGCCGAGATATTGCCCATCCTTCCAGAGACTTCGGCCGCGACTAAGCGTGATGGCGGGCCAGGCATTCAGGTGGATACCTTCATAGGGTGTGTAATCCACATTGTGATGAAGGTCGTCATTGCGGATAACCCTGTGGGTGTCGGTGTCCCAGATCACAAGATCCGCATCGGCGCCAACGGCGATGGAGCCCTTGCGCGGATACATCCCGTACATCTTGGCCACGCTGGTGGAGGTCAGGGATACGAACTGTTGAATACTGATCCGTCCAGTCAGCACGCCATGGGAGAAAAGCAGAGGCATGCGGGTTTCGACGCCTGGGATACCGTTGGCGACCTTGTCGAAACTGGGCTGGTCGCCCTCCGCCTGTTTCCCCTTGGGGTCGGCAAAGCGGAACGGGGCATGGTCGGACGAGAAAACATCGAAGGTGCCAGATTCCAGCGCATTCCAGATCACCTGCTGGTTACCTTTGTCACGCGGCGGCGGACTGCAGATGCATTTGGTGCCTTCGTAATCGTCATCGCCGCCCAGATCTTCAGCGCTGAGGAAAAGGTATTGCGGGCAGGTCTCTCCGTAGATCCGAAGACCTTTGCTTTGTGCCCACTGGATCTGCTCAACAGCCTCGCGTCCTGATACATGCACGATCAGAATCGGAACATCGACCAGCTCGGCAAAACTGATAGCGCGATGTGTCGCTTCGCGCTCCACCAGCATCGGCCGTGACTCCGCATGGTACTTGGGTGCGGTATGGCCTGCCTTTAGAAGGCGCTCTGTCATCCAGGCGATGCAGTCGGCGTTTTCTGCGTGAACCATCACCATGGCGCCTTCGTTTCTGGCGACGGCAAGCACATCGATAAACTCCCGGTCAGAGAGCTTCAGGTCGTCATAGGTCATATAGATCTTGAACGATGTGTAGCCCTTTGAAATCAACTCCGGCAGCTCGTTACTCAGTACCTCTTCCGTAGGGTCGCTGATGATCATATGAAAGGAGTAATCGATGCATGCTTTCTGGCCGGCACGGCGATGGTAATCGGCAACCGCGTCCTTGAGGCTCTGACCGCGCTGTTGCAGGGCGAAGGGGATTACCGTTGTCGTGCCGCCACAAACCGCCGAGCGTGTTCCGCTGAGAAAATCGTCGGCCATCTCTGTGCCGTCGTTGGTCGGCTGGTCGAAGTGGCAGTGTCCATCTACGCCACCGGGGGTGACCCAGGCTCCAGCCGCGTCAATCTCTTCCTTACCTGCCGGCAGCGATTTACCGAGTGCTTCGATGACGCCGTTACGGATGCCGATATCGGATTCAAAGGTATCTGCAGCGGTGGCGCAGCGAGCGTTGCGGATCACCAGGTCGAAAGTCTGGCTCATCACTTCGCCTCCTGGAAAAAGCGTCCCCAGCCCTGGATCTGGCTGCTGTCAAAACCGGTTTCGCGGAGCATTTTCCAAAGCACTGTTGAGGTTGTATCGATGACCGGGATGCCCAGGTGCTGCTCCCACTCGTCTGCCAGCTGTGCGGAACGTAGATTGGTGCAGTAGAGAAGAATGGCTTGAGGCGATGTCTTCGCCACCTCGGTGACGCACTCTGTAAGTGTTGCCGCATCTACTTCAGAAAAACTGAAGTTGTCGCTGATATCCAGGTGGCGCTCGGCCACACATTCGATCCCGATCTCTTGGTAGTTGGCGATGATTTTTTGCTGTACGTCGTCGGTATACGGCGATACCAGTGCGATTCGCTTGATTCCGAGACGGTTCAAAACCTCGTTCAAGGCCAGAATAGATGAGGTGGCCTTGATGCCGGTGGCTTCCTCTATTGCGGCGCATAGATGGATGTCTTGCTCGAAGCCAAGCCAGCCTGCAGCGGTTCCACTCCAGCCGATCATATTCACTTTAGCGTCGGCCAGTAGCTGAGCCGCGTTGATGATCGGTTCCAGGTCGAATTGACTCAGTCCCAGCTCGTCCAGTGTGATCTTAGTAACCCGGAAACGGGAGAAGTGCGCACTGACGCCCTTTGCCTGATCCAGGAGCGCACTGGTGAGTGGCTCCAGCGCAGTGTTTGAAGAGGGGGTCAGCACGCCCAAGAGTGTGCGTGAGTCAGGTTGGTTTGAAGCTGTTGACGACATAATAGTCCACTCATTCTGTTCCAGACTGATAAGACATTAGTCTGGATTATTATAAGTTGCATACTTCATTGTAAGAAATATTGTATGCAATTTGCTAAGCAGATAGCGTGCCAGCTTGAGTGGATTTGATTGTGAAGAGGGGGAGGTAAGGGCAAAGATAGAGGCACTTTGCCCTCGAAGAGAGAAAGGACCTCAGCCTAAAACCATATCCCAATCGACCTGGTCATCATCGAATCCGCCATCCAGGTTAAGCGCATTTTCGATGTGGGTGAGGTGATGCAGCATCAGTTCTACTCCCTTGGCGTCATCACCAGCTTCGATGGCGGCGACGATTTTGTCGTGTTCATCCTCTGGGCATGCGGGAGTCTGAGGCACATCGTAGAGAGCAATGACCAAACAGGTCAGGGGGCAGAGTTCTGCCATCATCTTCTCTATGTAGCGGTTGCCGCAGATGCTAGCCAGCAGCAAATGAAAGTCGCCCGATAGACGTATGATTGTGCGTCGGTTAGAGGCGGCGCGAGCGTCCTTTTCGGCTTTGAGGTGCTCTTTTAACTGTTTGATATCACTCTTTTTAGCCTGAGAAATCACCCCGCGAATAATTTCTGGTTCCAGTATTCGCCGCAGTGCGAACACCTCCCGCGCTTCCTGCACAGTGGGGCTGGCGATGAAGGCGCCCCGGTTGGGCAGCAAACGCACCAGACCACTCTCAGCCAGCATGGTCAGTGCCTGGCGGATCTTGGTGCGGGAAACTTTAAACGCCTCAGCCATGCGTGACTCAGAGAGTTTGCTGCCGGGGGCTATGCGATGCTCCATGACAGCATTGGTAATGGTTTCGGCGATTTTCTCTGCCTGCATTTTGTTGGAGTCATCAGCTGTCATGCTGTTCACCTGTCTGTATACGTAAAAGCATAAATGAATTGTGTACAGTGAATTATATACATTTCCTGTAATCCTCGAAGAGCAGTTTTGTGTGCAAAATAAGTGCATTTTTTATATTAGTGCACTCGAATAGGGCCTGTATCGCGCTCTGAAACGCCTCCTGGTTAAATTGCTAGCACTTTTTTTAGCTAAATCCCTTGAAGTTAATATGCTTTTTTTAAGTTGGCATGCTTACTGCCTTGTGTTTTTTATTGTTGCCAAAATTGTATGCAATATTCAAATCTACCTCGAGATAACACCCGACCAACTGACTCGTTATGAGGATGAAACATGAAAGCTGTGAAGATGATCGCCGCCGGCGCAGTTGCCGCCACGCTTGCAGGTAATGTGTTAGCTGAAAATATGCAGTGGAAAGCATTGGGACAGCCGGTGGCCACTGGCCTGATTCAGAGCCAAAAAGAGCAGCCGTTCTTCGAAAACTTCGCTGAACGCACTGGTCTGCCGATCGATGTTGACTACAAGCCGGTGGACACCACCGGTATCAAGGACACAGAAGAGCTGCGCATGCTCAAGTCCGGCCTGTTCGATATCGTTTCAATCCGTGTTTCACAAAATTCGCGTGACGAGCCGGCACTGCTTGGTCTCGACCTGGTTGGCCTGAATACGCAATATGACAAGGGTGCCAAGGTTGCAGAGGCTTACACGCCGGTACTTGATGCGCAGCTTCAGAAGCGCTTCAACACCAAGCTGCTGGGTGTATGGCCCTTCGGCCCGCAGATTCTTTTCTGCAACGCTCCTGTAGACAGCTTTGCTGGCATTAAAGGTCTGAAGGTGCGTGTCTACGATCAGAGCCTCGCTAATTTCGTCGAGTCTGTCGGCGCGACTCCGGTGCCGATCAGCTTCCCCGATGTGCACCAGGCGCTGTCTACCGGGGTGATCGACTGTGCTATTACCGGCCCCAGCTCTGCCAACTCGGCTGGCTGGCCTGAAGTGGCAACACATCAGGTTCCGTTAGGCATGGGCATCGCGATGAATGGCTATGGCATCTCGCTGAAAGCCTGGAACTCGCTGGATACCGATCAGCAGGAAAAACTGCAGGCGGCCTTTGATGAGTTGGGTGCTGAGATCTGGGATTACTCTGAATCGCTCTACGATGATGCGCTTAGCTGCAATACCGGTGGTGAATGCAAAACCGGCAAGCCGTTCGACCTGGTCAATGTCGATCCCACCGCGAATGACATGACGCTGGTGAATGAGGCGCTGATCAATATTTCGCTGCCGGCCTGGGCGGAAATATGCGATGCCTCAACCAAAGGTTGCTCCGACAACTGGAAGTCCAGTGTCGGTCCGATTATCGGCCTGAACTAAAAGCACCCGGAGGTCAGTATGTCTGCACGTATCGAAACTCTGCTGGCTACGATCTTCGGGGCGATATTTATCGCCCTGTCGCTACTCGTAACGGTAGAAGTAGTGGCTCGGAAGTTCTTTGGCATTGCGCTGGAGGGATCGTTCGAGCTGGGAGGTTACGCCCTTGCTGTGGGGTCTACATTGGCTTTCACTCTGGCGCTGTTTGGGCGTAACCATATCCGTATAGACATACTGCATGACCGCCTTCCGGCGGCCATTCGTGCGATGTTGAATCTGATGTCGTTGCTGCTGATGGCCGCATTCGCCGGCTTGCTGGGTTATCTGTCGGTAGCGGTGATCGCCGATACACTCGATTACCGTTCGACCGCCCAGACCTCCTGGGCCACTCCACTTATATATCCGCAGAGCGCCTGGTTGGCAGGTCAGATGATCTTCATGCTGGTGAGCTTCGCGCTGCTTTGCAAAGGTGTCTGGCTGCTGGTGCGCGGGCGAGTTGGGCAGATAGACGACGAGTTTCACCCCAAGAGTATCAAGCAGGAGCTTGAGGAAGAGCTCGATAATATGACTGAACGTTCTGTAATGCCTGAGCGTCGTGAGGAGGTGGCCTGATGTCCGTCACCTATGTGTTGATCGCCTTTGTGGCGATGCTGGGGATGATGCTGATCGGCATGCCGATAGCCGTCTCCATGGCAGTGATCGGTATCCTTGGCGGAGTGCTGGCCTACGGCGCTCCATTTATGGATTCGATCTCCCCTGTGGTTTGGGGCGTGCAGAACAATTTTCTGCTGACCTCGATTCCACTGTTTATTTTACTCGGCGAGCTGCTGCTGCGTGCCGGTATCGCCGATGGTATGTACCGAGCGTTTTCCGCCTGGCTTTCGCGCCTGCCCGGTGGTCTGTTGCACTCAAATATCGGTACCTGTGCACTATTTGCTGCCACTTCCGGTTCATCAGTGGCGACAGCAGCGACTGTCGGTACGGTGGCGCTGCCTTCTCTGAAAAGTCGCGGCTACCGCATGAGCACTTCGCTGGGGTCGCTGGCGGCGGGCGGTGCGCTGGGCATACTGATTCCGCCGAGTGTGAACCTTATTGTCTACGGCTCGCTGACCAATACCTCCATCGGACAGTTGTTCGTTGGCGGTATCCTGCCCGGCATTATTCTGACCTTACTGTTCATGCTGTTCATCGCGGTGAGTAGCTCGCTGATTAAAGAGGACCGCCCTCAGGAAGAGGTCGTCAGCTGGGCTGAACGCTGGCGCCTGTCGCTAGACCTGATTCCGCCGCTGGTGGTGTTTGCAGTCGTTATGGGCAGCATTTACTCGGGCTTAGCCACGGCAACAGAGTCGGCGGCACTTGGTGTGGTAGCTGCGCTGATCTTTGCCGCAATGAAAAAGCGTCTGACCTGGTCTGTACTGCAGGTCTGTTTTGTCCAGACGGCGAGGGTGTCCGGCATGATCCTGTTGATCATTACCGCCGCGTTTATTCTCAACCTGACTATCAGTCTCACCGGCGTGGCTGAAGAGATGTCCGAGTGGATCACCTCGCTGGGGCTGACGCCAACCGGATTCCTGCTGGCGCTGGTGATCTTCTATGTGGTGCTCGGCATGTTTATGGACGTTCTGTCGATGCAGGTTGCCACCATTCCGATCACCTACCCGATGGCGGTGGCTCTGGGTATCGATCCGATATGGTTCGGTATCTTCGTGGTGATGATGTGTGAGATGGGGCTGATTACACCGCCCGTGGGGATGAACCTGTTTGTGGTGCAGGGTATACGCCCTGATAACGGAAGCATATCCGATGCAATGTGGGGAGCGCTGCCTTTTGCACTGCTGATGCTGGTATTCACACTGGTGCTGATTACGCTACCTGGCATCGTCACCTGGTTGCCCGGCTTGATGCACTAAATGGCGTTGCAAGGCCGATGGAGTAAATCGATATGAACACGCCACTTTGGCAACTGAGCGCTACGGCGCTCGTAGAAGGGTTTAAGGCGAGAAGCTGGACTCCGGTGGAGGCACTTGAGTCGGTGCTGGCGCGATTGGATGTGGTTAACCCGCAGTTGAATGCGGTTGTGGCACTGGCGCCCGACGCTCGCGCGAGTGCGGAGGAGGCGACCGAACGGTATCGGCAGGGAGTGCCGCTGAGCGATATTGACGGAGTCCCGGTCAGCATCAAGGACAACCTGATGTTGAAGGGGCTGCCCTGTGTCTGGGGTACCCGGGCGCTGGCCGGGAATATAGCCGACCATGACGAGCGTCCCGTCGCGCGTTTGAGGGAGCAGGGCGCGGTCCTTTTCGCCAAAACCAACGTGCCCGAGTTTACCCTGGAGGGCTATACCGGAAATCCCGTTTATGGCGTTACGCGTAACCCTTGGGATCTGGTGACCACACCGGGCGGCTCCAGTGGAGGGGCAGTAGCCGCGGTAGCCGCAGGCATCGGCCCGCTTGCGCTGTGTACCGATGGCGGTGGCTCCATACGCCGCCCTGCCGCACATTCCCATCTGTTTGGCTTCAAACCCGCCATTGGTGCTATCGAACGCGGCGAAGGTCTGCCGCAGCTTTTGCTAGATATGGAGGTGGTCGGCCCGGTAGCGCGTTGTTCCGAGGATATTGAGCTGCTCTACCGTGCGCTGACTAAAACGAGTGCACCGGTCGAAAAAGCGCCTGTCGTGAGGCGGGTGCTCAGCGTTGAGCAACTGGGTGCTCATACACCTGTCGATCCTCAGATCCGTGCAGCAATGGAAAAAGGGAAGGCGTTGCTGCGTGAGCAGGGGCTGACGATAGTTCCGGGGCCGTTACCTATAGACCTTGAGGCGTTGAACCACTGCTGGAGTCAGATCGGCGAAATCGGGTTGGCCCAGTTGGCAGAAAAATATCCCCAATGGATTGAACAGGCCTCTGAACCCTACCGAGCCATGGCTGAACGCGGGGCGCGTGCAACGGCAGTTCAACTCTGGCAGATCCTCGATCTGCTCAATGAGCTGCGCGAGCAGATGGCCAGTATATTTACGCAGTGGGATGCGATATTAACCCCGACTATTGCCGCTCCCGCCTGGACGGCCGAGCAGCGCTATCCGGAAACAATTGATGGTCAATCGGTGGGTCCCAGGGGGCATGCGGTGTTCACTGGTTGGGTCAATGCTGTTGGCAGTGCATCGATCAACCTGCCGTTGCCGGTCAGCTATCTGGCTCCGCGAGCGGGGATGCAGCTGGTTGCCCCCCTGGGTAGAGAGGATGGACTGTTTTCGGTGGCGAAGCGGTACCAGGCGCAGATCGATCCACCTACTGAGTTTGAGGGCCTGTGGTTGCGGATTGGTGAGGCTGCTGCGTCGTGACATAATAACCGTCTTTCTTTCGGTTAATTCATGGCACTCTCGCCATTCTTGCTGGGCATCCGCACGTGACCACCTTTATCGATCTGAATCTCTGCCCCGAACTTAACGCCACCCTGGAAGCCCTGGGTTACAGCGAGCCGACCCCGGTCCAGGCCCAGGCGATCCCGCTGGTGCTGGCGGGGCATGATGTGATTGCCGAGGCACAGACCGGCACCGGCAAGACCGCCAGCTTCGCTCTGCCGATGATCGAGCGCCTGAGCAGGCAGCCGGCCAATCCCGAATATCGTGAGATCCGCGGCCTGGTGCTGGTGCCGACCCGGGAGCTGGCGATCCAGGTGGGCGATAACACGCTGGAGTACGCTCAGCTGCTGGGGATGCGGGTGATCTCCATCTTCGGTGGCGTGCGCTTCGATAATCAGATCCGCAAGATGAAGCGGGGCGCCGATATCCTCGTGGCAACGCCGGGTCGTCTGCTGGATATGCTGCAGCAGAAAAAGCTGTCCCTCGATCACCTCGAGATACTCGTCTTTGACGAAGCTGACCGGATGCTTGATCTGGGCTTTATCAACGAGATTAAGGCGCTGCTGTCATACATGCCGCGGCAGAAACAGACGTTGCTGTTCTCCGCCACGCTGGATGACAGTGTTGAAGCGCTGGCCGATGCGCTGCTGAACAACCCGCAGCGGGTTCGTGTGGCACCGCGCAATGCCGCTGCCAGCCAGGTGCGGCAGCGGGTTTATGCGGTGGATAATGCCGACAAGGCCGATGTGCTTTGTTACCTGATCAAGGGCGCTCACTGGCGGCAGACACTGGTGTTCACCCGAACCAAACGCCGAGCCGATGATCTTTGCGCGGCACTGCAGGCGGAGGGCATAGAGGCGCTGGCGATACACGGCGACAAGCATCAGCGCGAGCGCATCGCGGCGCTGAACGCTTTTGTCGAGGGTGAGATCAGCGTACTGGTGGCCACCGATGTGGCGGCGCGCGGGCTGGATATCGAAAGCCTGCCCCAGGTAGTTAACTACGACCTGCCTAACCAGCCGCAGGATTATGTGCATCGTATCGGCCGCACCGGTCGCGCCGGCCAAAAAGGTCTGGCGGTCTCGTTGGTCGGCCCGGATGAACGTCGTTTTCTCAAGCCAATATCCGACCTGATCAATAAACCGCTGCAGTTGCAGCCGGTGCCGATGGCCGAGAATGGCAAGCTGGTGGATGGCAAGGCGCTGCCGGATAAACAGCAGGGTGGGAAAGCCAAGCCTCTTAATGCTAAGTCCCAGAAAGGAAAGGGCGGCAAGAAAACCAAGTCGGCGAAGAAAGAGTTACCCCAGCAGGAAGAGGTCAAGGCACCGAGCCGCTCGGCCGGGCGGCGCTCGCTGTTCTCGAAGTAGTGGCCTGTTTAAGCTCAATGAACAGTGCAAGGAGATCAATCGTTGGAGCCTGATATGCCGGTAAAACTCAGAATAGATTTTGTCTCCGATGTGATGTGCCCCTGGTGCGCCGTCGGTTTGCATAGCCTGCTGCTTGGGCTGGAGCAGCTCAACGGAGAAGTAGAGGCCGAGATCCATTTTCATCCGTTTGAACTGACCCCCGATATGCCGGCAGAAGGTGAGCGGGTGATTCCCTACCTTTGCAACAAGTACGGGATAAGCGAGGCGCAGGTGGCGCAGAATCAGGCCCAGATCACCGAGCGCGGCGCCGAGCTTGGATTTAAATTTGATTTCCACAGCGATAGCCGCAAGTGGAACACCTTCGATACCCACAGATTGCTGCACTGGGCGGGAGAGCAGGGCAGTGACAAACAGCTGGCGCTGAAACTGGCACTGTTCGATGCCTACTTCAGCCATAACCTTAATCCGTCCGACCGGGCGCTGCTCTGTGATCTGGCGGGACAGGTGGGTTTGGACGCTGGCGAGGCTGGGCGAGTCTACGATACTGACCGATATGCAGAAGAGGTCCGCAGTGAAGAAGCGCTCTGGCAGCAGCGCGGTGTCAGCTCGGTACCGGCCATCGTCTTTAATGAACGTTACCTGGTGTCCGGCGGGCAGCCGGTTGAAACCTTTGTGAAGGTGATTCGGGATCTGCTGGCCCAGCCAGCTTGATCCTGGCCTCTGTGACGCCGTGAAGTGGCCGCTACTCGCGGCCATACCTGTCTTTGAGGCGCTCTATATCCGACTCATCCAGGAGGTCGCCTGACTGAACCTCGATCAGCTCCAGCGGAAACTTGCCCGGGTTCTCCAGACAGTGGATTTCACCCACCGGGATAAAGGTGGACTGGTTCTCGGTAACGAGACTCACCTCTTTTCCTCGAGTGACGCGTGCAGTGCCGCGCACCACGATCCAGTGCTCGGCGCGGTGGCGGTGTTTCTGCAGCGAAAGTCCTTCACCCGGATTAACCCGCAGGTGTTTGACCCGGTAGTTGCCGCTGCTATGGACCACCGTGCTGGTTCCCCAGGGGCGATAGCTTTGCGGATGCTGGCTTATTTCCTCTCGGGCGTCAGCCTCCATCCGCGAGACCAGCAGACGTATATCCTGTACCCGCTCTTTTGGTGCAACGAGCACGGCATCGGCGGTTTCAACGACGATAAGGTCTTCAACGCCAAGTGTTGTCAGCAGCCGGCTTTGGGCATAGAAGTAGCTGTTACGGCTGTCTAATGCGATGACGTCCCCTTGAGTGACGTTACCCGCCTCATCTTTTTCGCTCGCATCCCAAAGCGATGACCAGGCACCGATATCGCTCCAGCCCGCATCAAGGGGAACCACCGCCGCGGCTGCTTTCTTGTTCGTATCCTGGCTCAAAGGCTCCATCAGAGCATGATCGATCGACAGATCCGGACAGTGTGAAAACGCTTCCTGGCTCACCCGTATAAAGTCCAGATCCCGGCTTTCCCCGGCCAATGCCTCGCGGCAGTGTTTGACGATCTCGGGATGGTAGTGACTCAGCTCTTCCACCAATCGGCTGGCGCGAAACAGAAACATGCCGCTGTTCCAAAAATGCTTGCCGCTGCAGATAAAACGCTCGGCCAGTGCCCGGTCGGGCTTTTCCCGGAAACAGGCGACTTCGAAGCTCTCTGATTCCAAGCCCTCTGAAAGTGGAGCACCGCACTCGATATAGCCGTAGCCGGTGTGAGGCTCGGTGGGGATGATGCCAAAAGTGACCAGTTTTCCCGCCTCGGCCAGAGGCAGAGCCGCAACCAGGCTGCTGTGAAATGCGGTTTCATCCTTGATCAGGTGATCGGCCGGCAGCACCAGCAGTAGTGGATCATCGCCACAGGCGCAGGCACGCAGGGCTGTCAGTGCGATGGCCGGCGCAGTGCCGCGAGCCTCGGGCTCCAGCAGCAGAGAGGCGTTCTGCAGTGAGAGCTGGCGCAGCTGTTCTGCGGCAAGGAAGCGGTGCTCTTCCTGACAGATCAGCCAGGGAGGCGCACTATCGATGCCTTTCAGTCGCTCAAGGGTTGCCTGTAGCAGAGATAATGAGCTGTCTGTCAGTGCCAGAAACTGTTTCGGGTACGCCTGGCGCGATAGTGGCCAAAGCCTTGTACCTGAACCGCCGGCGAGAATGACAGGAAGAAGCATGTGGAATCCTTGCGGAGTGATAGAGACGCTGTGACAGGCGATGAATTCTACAGTGGCTGGCCGGGTTGGGGTATCTAGTGCGCGGTGTACTCGTGGGAGAGGTTCCTTGCAATGAAGCCTGAGTGTCAGACAACACCGCTACTTCCCGTTTCTGTTTATCGTGATTCTGTTGATGGACGCAGGTGTATCGGCGGCTATGACGGTGCTGATCTATGTGATTCTGCTGCCGTTGGCGATCTGCGCTAATCGCCGGGACCAGCGTGTGCCGCGAAAACGGGTACACGCCAGTCTTTAGCTGAGCAGTGAACGAGGAAGTGATGGTGGGGATAGCGAGGATCAGCTGCGGCTGCGAGAGCAGATCAGGCGTTTCAGGCGTCGTTTCAGGCGGGCAACCGGATAGCCACGGAAGATCCAGCGTTTACGTACCTGGTTATATTCTTCGAGGTAGACGGCATGCTCTGCTGGCAGAGGCTCCTCGCAGAGAATTTTCCACGCTTTGTAGACACCGGTGATATCGGCGCCTTTCATAAAACGTTGCAGGCCTGCAGGGAAAGAACGGAACCCGATAGCCGATTGAAAGTCGATGCAGTAAGGCTTCCCGTCCGGTCCTACCAGTACATTGCCAAGGTTGCGAAGGTCCAGGTGAACCAGTCCCTGCTGGTGCATACGGGAAACGAGCTTTTCGAAGTCGGTGAAAAACTGGCGTGGCAGGCGCTGCCCGGACTGCTTTATTTTGCTCAGCGGAGTACCTTCGATAAATGGGTACGCCAGCATGCTTTCAGAGAGTCTGTAGCAGTTTGGTGTAATGCCGGGCTGGCCGGCGAGCCGATTCAGTACCTGGGCTTCATGACCGACAATAAAACGCGCGAAGGTTTTACGTAACAACCAGTTACAGCGCGCGAAGTCCTTGATGACAAGGTCGAGGTTGTTGTCTTTGTAACGCATGACTACGGCGTTGGCGCAATGTCCGGTGTCGCGCAGCACGCTTAGATTCTCCGGGTGGAATCTAAGATCAGGGAATTGCTGCTGCAGCGAGGTAAGTACAGTGCTTTGCTGCAGACAGGATGGAGACAGGGTGAGGGTTTCGTTCATTACAGCCGATTTAATAAAGCGTTAAGGATTGGTTAAATATAATTGTATCATGCAGGTAATTGCGTTCCGGTGATTACTCTGTGCCGAAAAAAGCGAATACTCTGTTTCCGAAAATGGAATCAAGAGCTATGTAAATAATTGATATGAATGATATTTATTAATTGAAGATCGGAAAGGGACAGAGCCCACTATAGTAAGAGTCGAACGGGCTTTTTCGAGGGACCGGCGCTGGACTTTCAGCTTGCGGCTTGGTCCTGAAAGCAGGAGGTTGAGGTATGAAACGTTCAATATTGGCCTGTTGTGCCGCATCGATATTGCTGGCGGGATGCGCAGGCCCTTCCTACTGGCATGAGCCACCAGCTGCTGCGTCAGGAAGCGGTGAGCCTGATATATGGCAGGGGCTGGTACGCAATGGCACCCTGCATTACTTCAGCCGCGACAGACTGATGCATGCGATTTCCGTGCGCTGTGCTTCATATACGGATCTGGTCAGCCTGACACGCGAGGGGGACAGGGTTGAGATCAGCCTGGGCAGTGACCCTGCGCTGGAGTTTGATACGGGTATTGATGCCGATGGCCGTTTCAGCCTGGTGCAGCCAGTAGAGGGTGATACCTGGGTATACGGCGGTGTGATGTTGTTTGACGATGCACCGGAACTGCACCTCTGGGGGCAGTTGGATGAGGTCACAGGGTTGGGTGAAGGGCGCGTCAACGTGTCGCCGGGCGATGAGCGTCTGGGTTGCGTTGGTTATTTCCAGGTCAGCCGCAATGGCGGGTCTCCGGATGAGAGCGAGCGGGGGAGTGCATTTAAGGTTCGCTACTGGATCGACGAGGTGGATAGCTTTGATAATCCCTGGTTTTCAGGTCTTCCTCCCAGACCCTTTCCCCATTTCTGGCGCTACTGAGTTTTTGGCGCTAATGAGTCTCTGGTACTAATGAGTTTCTGGCACTAGGAAGTTTTTGGCGTTACGAAATACCTTATCGGTATGGATGTTGAGGGGGCTGGATCTCAGGTACTTACCACTTAGCTGAAAGCCCGGGCATCTGCCCGGGCTTTTCCGTTTTAGAGAGTTAAAAGCGCTTGGCGCAGGCCTTCTCAGTCGCGAATGGTCGGGAAGGCGGCAAAGGCTTTCTGCACGTCTGCAACCGGCAGGTTAGTGAGCTTTTTACCTATATCGCCGCGCAGGTGCCGGCGTACGTGATCATCCATGGCGTCGCGGACCAGTCCGAGAAATTGCGGCGGGGCAGACAGGTAGAATCCCCTGATCTCGTTGGTGTCGACGGCATTACGAAGTTTGGCGACGATATCGCGCGCGAAGCGTTTATCTTCGGTTTCGCGGGCGGATGTTTTTGTGGGGATGCTCGGGGCATCGGTCACCAGGTCGCTCTCTTTGACCCGGGCCTGGGGGTGTACCAGATTTGTCAGCTCTTCCAGTTCTCCGCGGGGTTTCTCCTGTGTATAAATCACTGCTTTCGACGCATCTGCAACGACTATCCAATCTGGCATAACACACCTCTTCTTCTGGGGTTGGCTTGTTGGTTTACGAGTGGGCCGCTTGCGGCCGAGATTCCTTTCCTTCAAAGGGCTATGTGTAGGAAATAAGACCCCGCGATGCGGTGTTAGATCCCTACAGCCTTCTATATGTTTAGACCAACTCGGCGTTTCCGACCTATCCTCGCGTTCGTTTGTGCGCGCTGATGAGGCGAAATCGCACCAGCGTGGTGAGCAATTGGGCAAGGGTTTTTCTAAGTTGCTGATTTATAATGACGCTAACGCTGGCATACCTGCTGCATCAACTCTGCTGTATCATCACACGCTGTTTCGCCCGGGCTTACCGGCCAAAAGGGTGAAATTCAGGTGGAGAATCCAAAAGATTCTTATCCACATCACATTTTCGGTTCGGACCGCCACAAGCGGAGGGAGTCGTACACATGGTTACTACACATCGCTGGCTTTCCATTCTGGAAGGCTGTCTGCTCGTTGCCTTGGGCATACATCTACTTGAAGCCTCGGGTCTGCTGATCAGCGGTACCGCGGGGATGGGCCTTATTCTTAAACAGGTCACCGACCTGAGTTTCGGTCAGCTGTTTTTTCTGTTGAACCTGCCGTTCTATCTGCTGGCCATACGCTGCCTGGGCTGGGCGTTTGCCTTGCGTACCTTTGTGGCAGTCAGTATTTTGTCGGGGCTGTCTGAGCTGATGCGGCTCTGGGCTGACTTCAATATGCAGGAGCCGGTCCTGGCGGCCGTACTGGGCGGCATGCTGGTGGGCTTTGGCCTGATTATCCTGTTCCGTCATCATGCATCCCTGGGCGGTGTGAATATCCTGGCGATCTTTTTTGAAAAACGGTTCGATATCCATGCCGGGAAAACGACTCTGGCCTGTGATCTGCTGATCGGGGCCTGCGGCTTTGCGGTTTATTCACCGGTGCAGATGGCCTGGTCGCTGGCGGCGTTCCTGGCGCTGAGCTCAGTCGTTGGGCGCTATCATCGGCCACCGCGCTGGGCAAGGGTGCCTCAGCAAGTGGGATAAAACAGGCTAACCGATTGCTTTTACACAAAGGTTGGGTTGCTTCGACCTGTCGTTGATTTTATGTTGTCTTCACAACGAACAGTCAACAGTAAGGCAGCGGTATGAGTTATCTGAAGCAGTATCCAAACCAAGATGGTTATTTCGGCGATTTCGGCGGTGCTTTTCTGCCGCCGGAACTGGAGTCCCAGTTTGCCGAGATCAACAGGGCATATCTGGCGCTGGGTCGCTCGGCGGATTTTCTCAATGAGCTGCGTTATATCCGCAAGCACTACCAGGGGCGCCCAACGCCGGTTTCTTACGCCCGTAACCTGAGCCGCGAAACCGGTGCCCAGATTTACCTCAAGCGTGAAGACCTGAACCACTCCGGCGCTCATAAGCTTAATCATTGTATGGCCGAAGCGCTGCTCGCCAAGCACATGGGCAAAACCAAGCTGATCGCCGAAACCGGTGCCGGCCAGCACGGCGTGGCGCTGGCCACTGCGGCCGCCTACTTCGGCATGGAATGCGAGATCCACATGGGCGAGATCGATATCGCCAAGGAAGCGCCCAACGTTACCCGCATGAAGCTGCTTGGCGCTGAAGTGGTGCCGGTAGGCTTTGGCGGTCGCAGTCTGAAAGAGGCAGTGGATTCCGCGTTCCAGTCCTATCTCGGTCAGGCGGAAACGGCGCTGTTCGCCATCGGTTCGGTGGTCGGTCCGCATCCCTTCCCGCTGATGGTACGAGACTTCCAGTCCGTGATCGGTACCGAAGCCAGGGAGCAGTTCCTGGAACTGGTGGGCGAACTGCCGGATCAGGTCGGCGCCTGCCTCGGTGGCGGCTCCAACGCCATGGGTATCTTCAGTGGTTTTATTGATGACGAAGGCGTCAGCCTCAACGGCGTCGAGCCCCTGGGTAAGGGCACCAAGCTTGGTGAGCACTCCGCCACCATGACTTTCGGCAAGCCGGGCATGATCCACGGCTTCAAGTGCCTACTGCTGAGCGATGAAGAAGGCAACCCGGCTCCGGTGCACTCCATCGCTTCTGGCCTGGATTATCCGGGCGTAGGCCCTGAGCACTCCTTCCTGAAAACCTCCGGCCGCGTGAATTACCATGCCATCAGCGATGATGAAACGCTGGACGCTTTCTACAAACTGTCACGTATGGAAGGGATCATCCCTGCGCTTGAGAGTGCTCATGCCGTGGCCTGGGCTATGAAGCATGGCCGCGAGAATCCTGGCGAAACCATCCTGATCAACCTGTCCGGTCGTGGTGATAAGGATATCGATTACGTCGCTGACAACTTTGGCTTTGAAGGAAGCTGACCGGCGAAGGGTGACAGCACCCGCTGTCGCCCGTTTTTGCTTACTGTCGCAGTATTAATACCCAAGCTAAGGCGATACACTTTAGTGGTTACTGTTATAGGCGCGATGCCTGGAGAACAGCTCAATGGCATGGCGCTTGAGCGGCATAAGCAACCGACTTCTTTTTCTTACCTCTGTGTTGATGTTGATGCTTCTGGCGGCAGGTCCGCTGAAGGCGGAGACTCGTCCACAGGACTCTGTAAGCATCAGCCTCGCCACCTATCCCTTTGGCGATGCGGCGAGCATCCACCAGGCGTTTTCGCCGCTGGCTCAGTATCTTGAAACGCGTTTGGGAGTCAGGGTTAACCTGATCGTGACGCGGGATTACGCGGAGCTGGCGCGGCGGCTTGATGAGGGAACCGTGGATCTGGCCTGGATCGGGTCAGCCAACTACGTCAGCACTTTCGATAGTGAGCGGCGCCCGCAATACATTGCGACTTACCGTGAGCGCTCCAAGGAGAGCGGAGAGGTTCATGCCTTTTACCGTGCCGTCATACTGGCGCTGGCAAGCTCCGGTTATTCCGGGCTGGCCGATCTTCAGGGTAAACGATTCGGTTTCACCGACCCGGATTCCACCTCGGGTCATGTCTATCCCCGGATGATGCTGGAACAGCAGCAGATCGACCCGGAACGCTTTTTCTCCGATACCTATTTTCTGGGCACCCACCGCAGCGTGATTGAAGCGCTGCTCGCTGGTTCTATTCAGGCGGGGGCGGTTTCCGATGGCACCTATTACACCGCTATGGCGGAGCACCCCGGCGAGCTCCAGGTGCTGGCCTGGTCTGACCCTATCCCACTGGATGCGATTGTGGCGGCGTTTGATCTATCGTCGGAGACCGTCGATCAGGTGCGCCAGGCCCTGCTGGATATTGGCACTGGCGACCATCCTGTTAACCTTGCGATTCAGCAAAACCTTGCCTGGCCCGCGGCCGGTTTTGAACAGCGCTCCGCGGAGTTCTACCTGCCACTGAAACGTGCGCTTGCAGGACCTTCTCTGGAGCCTTGATGAAGCTGGTAAGGCAGGTTCTTCTCACCGCGATTTTGCCCCTGGCTGCAGTGTTGCTGGCCGGCGTCTGGCTGCTAAGCAGCTCGGTCGACAAGCAGGAAAAGCAGATCCAGCAGGAGGATGAACTGCTGCAGCAGGTTGTTCGCGCCCGCGTGATTAGCTTGCTGGGCAGTGTTGATGCGGCCAGTAAAATACTGGCGTTGAATCGTGAAGCAGTGCTCGCGGTGCGGGATCATAACGTCAATATCCTCTACGAGCTGGGCCGGCAATATGAACCGCTGCAGCTTAGCCGCATCACCTATCTGGATCTGCAGGGGCGGGTGCTGAGTCGTTCTGATGATCGCTACCGTTTTGGCGATGACCTCAGTAAACGCGATGAAATTAGCCAGTTGCTGGCCGATGGAGTGCAGGCCGGAGATCGGGTTGCCGGGCTTTTTCAGCAGGAGGACGGCCTCTATTACCTGATCGCCCGACCTGTGCTGCAGTATCAGGAGATTCCCATTGGCATCGTCGTCAGCCAGGTCAAGGTCACGCCTGAGCGACTAAAGCAGCTGGTGCTGGGGACCGGTGCAGATATTGAGATTCAGATCGGCGGTCAGCGTTTCTCATCGATTGATGAGCCTGAAGGTGCAGCAAAGGAAACGGTTCGGCGCGTTGTGCCGATGGCCTTTGGCGGTCGCAGCGCAGGCCTGGTCGTAGAAGAAGCGCAGCTTCTGCTCTGGCCCGATCGCGGCATCCATTCTGTGGACAGCCTGGCGCGTCAGTTGCTGGTTCTCTTCGTGGTGTTGCTGGTTCTGTTGCCGGTTCTATTGATGTGGATTTTGCGCCGCTATCTTCGTCCCTACGCCGAACTGGTTGAAGAGCTGCAGCAGCTGTCGGTGGGTAGTGTCGATCTGGGAGTGATCCGCAACAAGCTGGGGCGTGATTTTTGCGACGCGCCGGAACAGGTGGGTCGTGTGGCTCAGGCGATCTCCGGTATGGCGCAGACATTGGAACGCCAGATGGATGAGCTTGAGCATCTGGCGGTCACTGACCAGCTCACAGGCCTTAAGAACCGACGTTTTCTGACCGCCTCGATGCAACATGCCATGGCGCGCATCTATCGTCACGGTGGGCAGATGAGCGTTCTGTTGATCGACCTGGACGAGTTCAAGCGGATCAATGACCGCCTGGGCCACGACAAGGGCGATGAACACCTGCGCAGTGTGGCTGGCATTTTCCGCGATAACTGTCGCAGCAGCGATATTATCGCTCGCTGGGGCGGGGAGGAGTTCATGCTGCTCTGCCCGGACCTGGAGCTGGAAGGTGCCGGTGAACTGGCCGAAAAGCTCCGTCGGCTGGTGGAGGCGCAGCGCAGCAATGAGGTGAAGCTGATCGGCTCTGAGGGCTATGTCGGGACCCTGAGTGTTGGCGTCACCCAATGGCAGCCGGGTGAAACCACCGAACAGCTGCTGCAGCGTGTCGACAGGGCGCTGTACCGGGCAAAACAGCAGGGACGTAACCGGGTGGAGGTCTGCCAGCAGGTCGGAGCGTCGGCCTAGCAAGCATCCCGAGGGTCGCTCGTCCCAAACCGTCAGAGCGGATAATTAGGGCCTATAGCCGGGCGAGAGACCGGGCAGCGTGGTGCCGAAATCTTATTCAGGACGGGACAAGCCAAAAAAAAAGCCGGAGCAGATGCCCCGGCTTTTTTAGTTTTGCCTCTGGATCAGAGCGCCTCAATCTTGGCGTACTGTTCCTGCAGCTTGGTCTGTGCTTCCTGAGAAGCGGCGATCTTCTCGCGCTCCTTGGCGACCACGGCTTCCGGCGCATTGGCGACGAACTTCTCGTTCGACAGCTTGCCTTCCACACGCTTGATCTCGCCGGTGAGGCGGTCGATCTCTTTCTGCAGACGCGCCAGTTCCGCTTCCTTGTCGATCAGGTCGGCCATCGGTACCAGCACTTCCATCTTGCCGACCAGCTGGGTCGCGGACATCGGTGCGTCTTCCGGGTTGTCCAGCCAGGTCAGTGAGCTGAGTTTGGCTAGTTTTTTCAGGAACGCAGCGTTATCTTCCATACGACGCTTGTCGTCGGCGTCGCCGTGGGCGAACAGCAGATCCAGATCCTGAGACGGCGCGATCTTCATCTCGCCACGGATGTTACGCACACCGGCGATCACACCCTTGAGCCATTCGATATCGGTTTCCGCCTGAGCGTCGATCTTGCTCTCTTCAGCGACCGGGTAGGACTTGAGCATGATGGTGTCGCCATCGGTGCCGGCCAGTTCCTTGATCGCCTGCCAGATCTCTTCGGTGATGAACGGCATGATCGGGTGCGCCAGACGCAGGATCGCTTCCAGCACGCGTACCAGGGTGCGGCGGGTGCCGCGCTTGGCTTCGGCGGAGGCGTTGTCGTCCCAGAGTACCGGTTTGGACAGCTCCAGGTACCAGTCGCAGTACTGGTTCCAGACGAAGTCGTAGATGGTCTGCGCCGCCAGGTCGAAGCGGAACTCGTCCATATGCTTGGTGACGGTGCTTTCTGCGCGCTGCAGTTCGCTGATGATCCAGCGATCCGCCAGGGACAGGTCCACGTCGCCACCGCTCTGACCGCAGTCTTCACCTTCGGTGTTCATCTGCACATAGCGTGCAGCGTTCCAGATCTTGTTACAGAAGTTACGGTAGCCTTCCAGACGCTTCATATCCCAGTTGATATCGCGGCCGGTGGAGGCCAACGCCGCCAGGGTGAAACGCAGGGCGTCGGTACCGTGAGCGGCGATCCCTTCCGGGAACTGCTTCTCGGTACGCTTGCCGATTTTCTCGGCCAGTTGCGGCTGCATCATGTTGCCGGTACGTTTTTCCAGCAGTTCCGGCAGGCCGATACCGTCGATCATGTCCAGCGGGTCGAGTACGTTGCCCTTGGACTTGGACATCTTGTCGCCGCTTTCGTCGCGGATCAGGCCGGTAACGTACACGTTCTTGAACGGAACTTGCGGCTTGCCATCCTCGTCCTTCATGAAGTGCAGCGTGAACATGATCATGCGTGCAACCCAGAAGAAGATGATGTCGAAGCCGGTGACCAGCGTATCGGACGGGTGGAATGTCTTCAGGCGGTCGGTATTTTCCGGCCAGCCCAGGGTACCGAAGGTCCACAGCGCGGAGCTGAACCAGGTGTCGAGGACGTCATCGTCCTGACGCAGTTCGGTTTCCAGGTCCAGGCCGTATTTTTCGCGGGCAGCTTCGGCGGAGGCGGCTACATAGACGTTACCGGCATCGTCATAGAACGCCGGGATACGGTGGCCCCACCAGAGCTGACGGGAGATACACCAGTCCTGGATATCGCGCATCCAGGCGAAGTACATGTTTTCGTACTGCTTGGGTACGAACTTGATATCGCCATCTTCGACCGCCTTGATCGCAGGCTTCGCCAGGGTCTTGGCATCGCAGAACCACTGGTCGGTCAGCATCGGCTCGATCACCACGCCACCGCGGTCGCCGTAGGGCACGGTCATATCGTTTTCGTCGATCTTGACCAGCAGGCCGGCCTCTTCCATATCGGCAACGACCTGTTTGCGCGCCGCGAAGCGCTCCATGCCGTGGTATTTCTCCGGCAGGCTCGGGTCCAGTTCGTTGTTAACGGTGCCGTCGAAGTTGAACACCTGGGCTTCGTCGCGGATATCGGCGTTCAGGGTCAGCACGTTGATCATCGGCAGCTTCTGACGCTGACCTACCTGGTAGTCGTTGAAGTCGTGCGCCGGGGTGATCTTCACGCAGCCGGTGCCTTTCTCCATGCTGGCGTGCTCATCGGCCACGATGGGGATGCGGCGGCCGGTCAGCGGCAGCTCGATGAACTTGCCGACCAGGTTGTCGTAACGCTCATCTTCCGGGTTAACCGCAACGCCGGTATCACCGAGCAGGGTTTCCGGACGGGTAGTACCGACAACGATGTAGTCCAGGCCATCTTTGGTCTTTTCGCCATCGGCCAGCGGGTAACGCAGGTACCACATCTTGCCTTTGACTTCGCGGTTCTCCACTTCCAGGTCGGAGATGGCGGTGTGCAGTTTCGGATCCCAGTTGACCAGGCGCTTGCCACGGTAGATCAGACCCTGATCGTGCAGGCGGATAAACACCTCCTGCACCGCGTGGTAGAAACCGGAGTCCATGGTGAAACGTTCGGTGGGCCAGTCGACCGAGTTACCCAGGCGGCGCATCTGACCGGTGATGGTGCCACCGGACTGCTCTTTCCACTCCCAGACCTTCTCGATAAACGCATCGCGGCCCAGGTCGTAGCGGCTCTCGCCGGTTTCGGCGGCCAGTTTGCGCTCAACCACCATCTGGGTGGCGATACCGGCGTGGTCGGTACCTACCTGCCACAGGGTGTTGCGGCCCTGCATACGGCGGTAGCGGATCAGAGAATCCATGATAGTGTGCTGGAAGGCGTGACCCATGTGCAGGCTGCCGGTGACGTTGGGCGGCGGGATCATGATGCTGTAGGCGTCGCCTTCACCGGAGGGCGCGAAGTAGCCCTTCTCTTCCCAGGTCTGGTACCAGGATTTTTCAATCTCGTGTGGCTGGTAAGTCTTGTCCATTGGGTCCGTATCTCTGATCGTTTTGGCCGCTCGGATGGCTGTCTGACGCGGGCTGGGCGTAACTGATCGCGCTACTGTAAAGTACGCTGCGTTAGGCCTGTGGAGCACCGGGCGTCGGCAACTCGGTCGAAACCGGGCATTATACAGTCTGGGAGAGGTCGATTACAGGGCCGTGACCCGGCTTGAAGCGGGCACAGAGCATCGCGAAAATGGGACCTAAACAGTTCAGAAACGGAAGCCGCTGATGGATCAGGCCGAGCCTGGAATAGAACAGGGTGCAACAACGCGACTGCTCGGTGAGTGGACGCTGTCGCGGCACGCCCAGATCAAGCGCCTGCTGGCTCAGTCTCCGGTGCCCGAGGGCGATCTCTGCCTGAAACAGATCAGCGCCCTGGATACCGCCGGGGCGACGCTGCTGATTCGCTGGCTGGGTGTGGAACGGTTACAGCAGATCATTAGCAGCGACACCGAGCTGCAGCCGGAGCGCAAGGCGCTGCTGGAAACCCTGACCCGCGCCATGGGCCGAGAGCCGGCTGCGCGACAGAAACCACCCAATGCGCTGATTCAGGCGCTGGAGCTGTTGGGCCAGCAAACCGAGACCCTGGCGCGGCATTTCTGGCAGCTGAGCGGCTTTGTCGGTTACGTGCTGCAGACGCTGGCCACAGTGCTGCCGCGACCCTCACGCTGGCGCATGACGGCGCTGGTGAACCAGATTCATCAGACCGGCCTCAATGCGGTGCCGATTGTGGCGCTGCTCACCTTCCTGGTGGGCGCGGTGGTCGCCTTCCTTGGCGCCACGGTACTGGGCGAGTTTGGCGCCGAGATCTATACCGTCAACCTGGTGGCTTACTCCTTTCTGCGCGAGTTCGGCGTGATCCTGGCGTCGATTCTGCTCGCCGGGCGCACGGCCAGCGCCTTTACCGCCCAGATCGGTTCCATGAATGCCAATGAGGAGCTCGACGCCCTGCGAACTCTGGGGCTCAGTCCCATCGAGCTGCTGGTGGTCCCCAGGGTACTGGCGCTGCTGATTACGCTGCCGCTGCTGACCTTTGTGGCAGTGGTGTCGGGGCTGGTCGGTGGCGCCTTGGTGTCGGTGGTTTCGCTGGATATCGCCCTGAGCCAGTACCTGTCGATTCTCGCCGATGTGCCGCTGAAGCATTACCTGGTCGGTATGGTCAAAGCCCCGGTGTTTGCCTTTGTCATCGCGGTGATCGGCTGCATGGAGGGGTTCCGGGTCGGTGGCAGCGCTGAGTCCGTGGGGCAGCACACCACCTCCAGCGTGGTGCAGTCGATCTTTATGGTGATCCTGCTCGATGCCGTGGCGGCGTTATTCTTCATGGAGATGGGCTGGTGACGGACGAAGCCATTATTGAGGTGCGAGGCCTGAGTAACCGCTTTGGCGATAACTCGGTGCACGAGAATCTGGATCTGGATCTGTATCGCGGAGAGATCCTGGGTGTTGTGGGTGGCTCGGGTACCGGCAAGTCGGTGCTGTTACGCTCCATCGTCGGTCTGAACCGACCCAGCGCCGGTGAGGTCAGACTGTTCGGTCAGAACCTGCTGGCGCTGCCGGTGGAAGAGCGTTCACGACTCGAGCAGCGCCTTGGCGTGCTGTTTCAGGGCGGAGCGCTGTTCAGTTCTCTGACCGTGCGGGAAAACGTCGCGCTGCCGCTGATCGAGCATGCCGGTCTTAGCCGTGACGATGCCGAGGAGCTGGCGGAGGTGAAGCTGGCGCTGTCGGGCCTGGCGCCTCATGCCGGTGATCTTTATCCCGCATCGCTGTCCGGCGGCATGATCAAACGCGCCTCGCTGGCGCGGTCCCTGGCGATGGACCCGGATGTGCTGTTTCTTGATGAGCCCACGGCAGGGCTCGATCCCATCGGCGCGTCCGATTTCGATCAGCTGCTGCTGACGCTGCGCAATGCGCTGGGGCTCACCGTGTTTATGGTCACCCATGATCTGGATTCGCTCTGGACCGTGTGTGACCGTATCGCCGTGCTGTCGCAGAAACGGGTGCTGGTGGCGGATGCGCCGGAACGGGTGGCGGAATACCCGGACGATTGGATACAAAGTTATTTCAAAGGTCCCCGTGGGCGGGCTGCTCATAGATCTTTGAACGAAAGCTCAGTAGAAAATAGCGCCGTTAAAGAGAGTGGGTTGCAAAGGAGCTGATATGGAAACGCGCGCGCATCATGTAGTGGTCGGCCTGTTTACGCTGGTGGCGTTATTGGCGGCGCTGGGCTTTGGCGTATGGCTGGTGAACTCCGGCAAACAGGAGGAAACCCTCAGCTACCGGGTGGTGTTCAACGAGGCGGTCAGCGGCCTTAGTGTGGGCAGCCAGGTGAAGTACAGCGGGCTGCGCGTGGGCGAGGTGCGACAGCTGGCGCTGGATCCTGCCGATCCACGCCGCGTGCTGGCCGATATCGAGGTTAACGCCACCACACCGATCAACCAAGCTACGGTGGCGAAACAGGCGATCGCCAATATCACCGGCTCCGCCAATATCCTTTTGACCACCGATAACCCCAAGGCGCCGCCGCTGGAGAGGCATGAGGATGCGTTGCCGATTATTCAGGCGGAGCCGTCTGCCTTTGGTTCGCTGATCGGCAACAGCGAAACCCTGTTTGCCAATGTTAACGAGCTGGTGGAGCAGGGCGCCAAGCTGCTCTCGCCTGATAATATCGAGCGTATCGGCCTGATTATCCACAACCTGGAACGGGTATCCTCCGATCTGGCCGATTCGCGCAGTGACGTTTCGACCAGCCTGAATGAGCTGACCCTGGCCGCGCAGGAAGCGCAGCGGGTGATGCTCGATGCCCGGGAACTGATGGGCCATGCCGATGAGCTGCTGGTGTCCCGCGGCGGTCCCATGTTCGATGAGGGGCAGAAGGCGATGCGTTCTCTGGCCAGCAGCAGCGAACAGCTGGAAGGCTTGCTGAGCCGCAATGCCACGCAGCTGGATAAGGGCTTTCAGGGTGTAGCGGAGATTGGGCCTGTGATGCGTGAGCTGCAGCGCAGCCTGGGCACGCTGAACCGTATCCTGTCGCGACTGGAAGAGGACCCGGCGGGTTACCTGACCGGCCAGGCTCCGGCCAATGAATTTACCCCTTAAGAGGCAGAGCATGTTGCGATCTGAGGCGCCGAAAAAAGTGAATAAGGGATTAGTGCTTGGGCTCTCCCTGGTGTTTATCTCTGCCCTGGGCGGCTGCAGTTTGATCCCGGAGTCCGATCCGGTACAGAGCTGGACACTGCAGCCGGTCGCCAAGCAGGATCTTGGGCCCGTTGAACTCTCTGATCTGCGTGTGTTGCGCGCCCAGGCACAGGATCTGCTCAGCGGCCGCTACCTGCTGGTGGTACCCGAGGGGCAGCCGGTCAGCGTGTACAAGGGCAACCGCTGGAGCGCCAACGTGCCGACACTCTGGCGCGATTACCTGGTCCATGCGCTGCAGAGCGACAGCCGCTTTGCCCATATCAGCAGTGACAGCGCCAGAATCGACGCCCGCTATGAGCTGGTCAGCCGGCTCGATGCTTTTCAGAGCGAGTATCGCGATGGTGAACCGGTGGCGGTGATGCGCGGCTATCTGCAACTGATCGACAGCGATAGTCGGACGTTGATTGCCGAGCGGGCCATCGAACTATCGAAACCGGCCGCTGGCACCGAGGTCAGCGCCGTTGTAGATGCGTTTTCCGAGGTAATGGCGGATGCCGTTGAAGAGATTAAAACCTGGCTGCTGCGGGTGACGCCGAAGGGCTGAGCGTTATCCAAGCAACGTAAGCAAAGTAAGCAACGTAAGCAACGTAAGCAACGTAGGCCCAGCTTATTCGCTCTGCAGCGCGATAACCGGATCGAGTCGCGCCGCCTGGCTGGCCGGAATAACGCCGGCCAAAAGACCCACCAGGGCGGAGAGCCCCAGCGCCAGGAGTAAAAACAGCGGGCTGATCTGAATCGGCAGCGCTGGAATCGCCAGCGCCAGAGCCGCCAGCAGCAATCCTGACAGCAGCATGCCGACCAGGCCACCGGCCAGTGAAAGCAGGGTCGCCTCGGCCAGAAACAGCAGCAGCACCTGCCGGCGTGTGGCGCCGATGGCGCGCAGCAGCCCGATCTCGCCGTGCCGCTCGCGTACCGTGGTGACCATGATCGTCAGTATGCCGATGGCGCCCACCAGCAGTGCAATCCCGCCCAAACCGCCGATCGCCAGCTTGAGAATGCCGAGAATCCGATCCAGGCTGGCGAGCATCTCGTCCTGGGTGATGATGGTGAAATCCTCGGCGCCGTGACGGGCGATCAGCCGGTTGCGTATGCGTTCGGCCATCGCCTCGGCGCTTGTGCCGGGCTGGTAGGTGATATCCACCTCCATCAGACCGGTGCGGTTAAACAGACTCAGGGCGCGGTCGATGGGAATATAGACGATATCGTCCAGGTCGAAGCCGAGCATCTGTCCCTTCTCTTCCATCACGCCCACCACGCGATAGCGCTCACCACCGACGCGGATAAACCTGCCCAGGGGATTTTCGGTGCCAAATAGCTCGTTACGCACCTTGTGGCCAACCACGGCAAAGGGCTGTGAATAACCGGCGCTGGGTGGCAGAAAACTGCCCAGCGCCACGCGGAACAGCCAGGCATCGGCCGCCTCCGATCCGGTGCCGAGAATATCGGTATGTCTGACCCGTTTGCCGTACTCGATGGCGCCGGCGCCCTGGACCACCGGCACCACATGGATAGCGTAGGGCAGGTTGCGCAGGCTGTTGGCATCTTCAATGCTTAGCGGGCGCGTGCTGGAGAGCAGTCCGCCGATTCCGCCGGTCTGGTTTTTGCCGGGGCTTACGGCCACGATGCGGCTGCCGAACTGGGAGAAGTTCTCCAGCACGTAGAGGCGCAGTCCTTCGCCGAGGGTGGTCAGCAGTATCACGGCAGCGATACCGATGGCGATGCCGAGGATGGTCAGCGCCGAGCGCATGCGCCCCGAGTGAAGGTTGCTAAGCGTGAGGCGAAGATAGTCGCGGCTAAGCATGGCCGACCTCCCCGTGCAGCGCTTCCACCGGTGGCAGGCGGGCGGCGCGGCTGGCGGGCAGCCAGGCAAACAGGGCGGCAACGCCCAGTGCAATCGAGAGCGCACCGAGCAGCGCCCAGAGCGGTACTGAGACGGGGAACTGAGGCCAGAGGCTGTGGCCGAGCCAGAGCAGGGCGTAGCCGCTACCGATGCCGATCAGAGCGCCGAGCAGTGCCAGCAGCATCGCTTCGCTGAGAAACAGCAGGCGGATATCCTTGCTACTGGCGCCGAGCGCCTTCAGCAGGCCGATCTCGGCGGTGCGCTGGCTGACGCTGATCAGGGTGATGTTCATAATCAGGATGCCGGCCACCACCAGGCTGATCGCCGCGATGGCGCCGACGCTTAACGTCAGTAACTTCAATATATCGTCGAAGGCGCCGAGCAGCGCATCCTGGGTGATCAGGGTGACATCGCGCTCGCCGCCGTGACGTTTCTGCATCAGATCGATAATTTCGCTGCGGGCCTGCTGCATGGAGCTGCCGGGGCGAACCTTCAGGAACACACGGAACATCCCCTGCACATTGAAGATCTGCTGCGCCGAGGCCACGGGGATAATCAGCTGATCGCTGACATCCATGCCGAGGGATTGGCCGCGGTCCTCGATAATGCCGATCACCCTAAAACGGCGCTCGCCGATCCGTAGCCACTGGCCCAAGGCCTGGGCGCTGCCAAACAGGTCAGCCTTGGCTTTCGGGCCGATCAGGCAGACCGCCTCGGCGCGCTCCAGCGGTATCAGCGGTAGAGAGCGCCCCTGTTTCAGGGTCAGTTCGCGGATCTCGAAAAAACGTGCGCTGGTGCCCAGGGTCATCACCTCGCGGTTGCGGCCGGCATAGACGACCTGGGCGTTGCCGGCGATCAGAGGCGCCGCCAGCGAGATGCTGCTGAGGCGCTCCAGCGCCGCCACATCGGCCAGGGTGATATCGCGACTGCCTTCCCCGGTCAGTGGCGGCAGGCCGCCGGTGGTCTCCTTGCGTCCGGGCAGCATAATCAGTGTGTCCTGACCCAGCAGGGAGAACTCCTCCAGAACAAAGCGGCGGGCGCCCTCGCCAAGGCCGGTCAGCAGCAGCACGGCAGCGACGCCCACGGCGGTGGCCAGCAGGATCATCAGGGTACGAAACCACTGGCGTGTGAGCAGGCGCAGGTTGAAGCTCAGAAGGTCAGCGCTGCGCATCGTCGCTACCTTTTCGATCTTTGCGACCTGTCCGACCTTCGCGACTTTCGGCGTCGAGGTTCTCCCCGGTCAGCCTGCCATCCTGCATCCATAGCCTGCGGTGGGCGCGCTCGCCGATCTTCGGATCGTGGGTGACCACCAGCAGGGTGATTCCCTCGCCGTTGAGCTCCTCCAGCAGTTCGATCACCTCGTTGCTGGAGTGGCTGTCCAGGTTTCCGGTGGGTTCGTCCGCCAGCAGCAGCGCGGGTTTACGGATCACGGCCCGGGCGATGGCCACCCGCTGGCGCTGGCCACCTGATAGCTGGTGAGGCAGGTGCAGGGCGTGTTTTTCCAGTCCCAGACGCTGCAGCAGCTCATCGATCAGCGGGCGACGCAGTTTCGGTGGGGTGCCATTCAGTACTAGTGGCAGCTCGATATTTTCGCGGGCGTTGAGCCGATCGATCAGGTGATAGGCCTGGAACACGAAACCTATGCGCTGGTTACGCAGGGCGGCACGCTGCTCCTCGTTAAGTAGGCTAACTTGCTGCTCCTCAAGCCAGTACTCGCCGCTATCGGGCGTATCCAGCAATCCAAGCATATTCAGCAGCGTGGATTTCCCGGAGCCGGAAGGCCCTATCACCGACAGATAATCGCCGGCAGCGATGGCAAGATCCATATGATCCAGGGCGTGCACGCTTTCGCCGCCCAGGTGATAGGTTTTGCACAGCTGCTCGAGCCTGATCATTCCGCGTTGACCTTTCCTTCAAGGCTGCCTTCAACCTTGCCCTCAACCTCGGCGCCATCCACCGCTCCCTCGATATCGAGCCGGGAAAGGATTTGATCGCCCGCTTCGAGTCCGGAGGTAATAGAGGTCCAGGTCCAATTTGCGGCGCCGGTGGTAACGGCGACCTTCTCAAGCGTTGAGCTGTCCGGGTTAAAGCGCAGCACATAGCTGCCTTCAAGCAGTGTCTCGGTGGGGATGCGCAGCTGATCGGCATGTTGCTCGATGATCACCTCCACATCGGCGCTGTAGCCCACCAGTAATCGGGTGGTTGCAGGGACTGGCGTGAAGTAAACATCCACATCCACGGTGCGGGCCTGTTTCTCCAGCTCCGATACAAACGGCGCGATGCGGGTCAGGGTGCCGCTGAAGCTCTCGCCCCTAAAGGCATCCAGGGTAATGCGAGCACTCTGGCCGGGTGCGAGGTGAGCGGCTTCCACCTCATCGATAGGGGCGCGCACGTAAAGGCAACTGTCATCGATCAGATCGACGGCGGGTGGTGTCGCTACGCCGGGAGGTGAGGGTGTGGTGTATTCGCCGGGCTCGCCGTTGATCTCGGCAATAATTCCGGCAAAGGGGGCGCGTAGCTGGCGCTTTTCCAGCTGAGCGGTATAGAGGGCGAGCTGGGCTTGAGACTGGGCGATGGCCACCTGAGCTCGTTCACAGTCGAGGGCGCTGGTGCGCGCTTCGGTGCTTAACCGGTCCAGCTGTTCGGCGGAAACCAGTTTGCGGGCGGCAAGGGATTGGGAGCGTTTCAGCTCGCGCTGGGTGAGATCGGCGTTGAGGCAGGATCGCTGCTGTTCCAGTTGTGCCGCTTCAAGATCGGCCCTGGATTGAGCGACCAGTGCCTGCTGCTCGTCATCGTGGAGCTGTAGCAGCAGTTGCCCGGTTTTGACGCGGTCGCCTTCGTCCACCAGCAGCTGTTCCACACGACCGCCAAGAGGAACGGCAAGACGGGAACGCTGACAGGCGCGAATACTGCCGGCACGGCTGTTGGCGGCAATCACCTCGACCGGGCCGCGTTCGACCTGGATCAGTGTGACGGCAATGGGTTGAGGGCGGGAGAAATACCAGATCGCTGCCGCAAGCGGCAGCAGTATCGTCAGAAGTATCAGTGCTCGTTTCACCGGGGTCTTTTCCTGTCCCTTGCTTCACTCTCAGTATAGAGCGCTGAGAGCAGGCGTCAGGGCAGGAAAAGAGCCGTGCGGTGATGGCGGTCAAACGCCGGGTTTTAGTCCCAGCTGG
The DNA here is from genome assembly GCF_900108065.1 of Marinobacterium lutimaris. Taxonomy (GTDB): domain Bacteria; phylum Pseudomonadota; class Gammaproteobacteria; order Pseudomonadales; family Balneatricaceae; genus Marinobacterium_D; species Marinobacterium_D lutimaris. Next base: position 166,064 of record NZ_FNVQ01000007.1, read on the forward strand.
CGCTGCCAGAGACGCTCAACACCCGGTGGACGGGTGGCGCTGTAAACGGCCTTTGGCTCGCCTTTGTTCAGCGCCCAGAGCTGGTTGCCGAAGTCGTAGTGCCACCACTCGCTGGGCAGGTTGGTGAAGCCTACCGCGGTCATCACGTTGTAAAGGATACGGCGGTTGGTGCGGGCTTCCTCGTTGCTGCAGCTGTCGCCCTGTTCCTCAAGCGCTGCGCTCCAGGAGAGCGGACTGGCCTCGTCGAACAGGGTGCCCATATCCAGCAGATGACCATCGGTATCGCTGAGGGTGACATCCACGGAACCACCGGTCAGGTGCGGACTCGGCGCTACGGGATCGGCACTGGGCGGAGATACCAGGGTGCGGGCAAAGGCGTATTGCTCCTCGGCGCTGAGCTCGGGTTTGGCGTGCTGGATCAGGTTGTTCAGGGTATCGAACAGGTACTGCTGGACGATAAACGGCCGCCAGCCGTCCAGCACCACCAGCCGCAGCCCCTCAGGCAGCAGCCGGTTCGCCTCGATCAGACGATCGAAGACGCTGCGGCGCACGAAGCACTCATCCATGGCGTTGGGCACGCCCATCTTGTAGTAAGCCGGGTAGGTGGTGATCACCGGGCTCAGGCTAAGCGGCAGCAGCGGTTCCTGGTTTTCTACCAGAGGCATGGCGCGCAGGCTCTCCCAGTCCGGCATCGGAATGGACGGAATCACCTGGTCTATCGGTGCAGCATTGTCTGCTTGAAGCGGTGTTGTAGCGTTGTCTGTCATGGTTATCCCAGCAGCTCTGGCAGGAACAGAGTAATTTGAGGCAGTAAAATCATCAGGATCAGAGTGCTCAGGGCCACCAGTACAAAGGGCCAGATCGCGCGGAACATGACGCTCAGATCCAGTTTGCTCACCGCCGCGGCGACGAATACGCAGGCGCCCATGGGCGGCGTGATCAGCGCGATGGTGATGTTCATGGTGACGATAATCCCCAGATGCACCGGATCCACACCCGCCTGCATCGCTACCGGCAGGAATACCGGTGTCAGTAGCATCAGCGCGGAAACCTCTTCCATCAGCATGCCGGTGACAAAGGTGATCAGGCTGAGCAGCAGCAGGGTGATGATCGGGCTGTCGGAGAAGGGCGCCAGCAGCACCGAGAACTCGCTCGGCACCTGGGCGAACGCCAGCAGCCAGCTCACCACCGCCGATGCAGCGATTATCAGGAATATAGCGCAGGAAAGCCGGGTGGTTTCGCAAACCGCGGATTTAATCCCCTGCCAGTCCAGATGACGGCTGAAAAGACCGGCGATAATGGCGTAGGCCACGATCAGCGCACCGGATTCGGTGGGGGTCACAAAACCGAACACGATACCGGCGACGATAATAAACGGCGCCATCAGTGCAGGAGCGGCCTGGAACAGTGCGACGGTCACACCCCTGATCGTAGGACGGGTACCGGTCACCGCCAGCTGCGCCTTGCGGGCATAGGCCCAGTTCATGATCATGAAGGCAACGCCGAGGATCAGGCCCGGAATTACGCCGGCGAGGAACAGATCACCCACCGAGGTGTTGGTCAGCGAGGCGTACAGAATCATGAAAATGCTGGGCGGAATAATTGGCCCGATCAGCGAGCTACCGGCGGTGAGGCCCGCCGCGTAGGCGGTGGAGTAGCCCTCTTTCTTCATTGCCGGAACCAGCAGCGAGCCCAGCGCGGAGGTATCCGCTACCGCCGAGCCGTTAACGCCGGCAAAGAACACGCTGGAAACCACGTTGACGTAGCCGAGGCCACCGCGCAGGTGGCCCACCAGGGCCTTGGCCAGGTCGATCAGGCGCGGGGTGAGGCCCGCGCTGTTCATCAGGTTACCGGCCAGGATAAACAGCGGAATCGCCATCAGCGAAAACACGTCGATGCCGGCGAACAGCTGTTGCGGCAGCATGCGTGGCAGCAGCGACAGATCGACGAAAAAGAAACCGACCACCGCAGCCAGCAGCAGACAGACAAACAGGGGCAGCCCCAGTAGAACGTTGGCGACAAAAGCCGCCAGCATCGAAGCTAGCATCATGGATCAGTTCTCAGTTGAGTGCGCGGTATGGGTCACGGGGCCGCGGAGCAGCGTCAGCAGGCAGAGTGCGCCAAAACCGATGGGTAGACTCAGCAGAGGAATACTCTTGCTGATGCCAAGTCCCGGTGTCATGAAACGTTGGATGGAGATCGCGTAGCGGGCGCTGACCCAGGCGATAAAACCGGTCAGCAACAGGACAACCAGCCAGTGATAGAGCGCCAGCAACTGGCCCCAGCGGCCGGTGGCGAAGCGGTTGATGATATTGACCCGCATGTGCTCATCGCGCAGATAGACGGTGCCGGCGCAGAGCATGACGCTGGCTATCACCAGGTAGCGGGCAAGCTCATCCATCCAGATCGGCGAGGCATTAAGCAGGTAACGCGCAAAGACGCCGTAGAGCAGTATCGCCAGGTTGATGACCAGCAGAGAGCAGGCCAGCAGCAACAGCCCCTGGGACAGACGCGTGCGTAGTGTTTCGATCATAAGCTAAGGTCTCGAGGTGGGTACCCCGGCATTCAGACCGAAGTACCCACGCGTTCTGGTTATTGCGCCAGACCGGCATCCTTCAGAGCGCTGTCGATCCATTTCTGGTCGATGTTCTGCTCTTTCAGCCATTCGATGTAGGAGGGCTGACCGATCTTCTGGAATTCAGCCAGCTCTGCTTCGGTCGGCTTGTACACTTCCATACCCTGTTCTTCCAGGTACTTCACGTGTGACTCGACCTGAGATTCCACCGCTTCACGGTTGATCTCGTTGGCTTCAACCACGGCTTCCTGCAGGGCTTTGCGATCTTCTTCGGACAGGCTGTCGATCAGCTCGCCGTTACCGATCAGGAACTGGTCGGAGTACTGGATATCAGCCAGGGTCAGGTACTTCTGCACCTCAAACAGGCTGCCGAGGATGATGTACATCGGCGGGTTCATCTGGCCATCGGCCACACCGGTGCGCAGCGCCATGTAAACCTCGGTCCAGGGGATCGGGGTGCCGGAAGCGCCGAAGGATTCGAACAGGGCTACCTGGCTCTTGTCCATGGCGCGGAAGCGCAGGCCGTCGAAGTCGGCCGGTGAGTGGATCGGACGTTCGTTGTTGGTGAACGCCAGGAAACCACCCTCTTCAACGACCGCCAGGATGCGGGCGCCGGTACGGTTGTAGAACTCTTCCTGGGAGGCTTTCCAGTATTCACCGTTGTCAAAGAAATCACGGGCACTGTCGAAACCATCAAACATGAACGGGATAGCGCTGACAAAGATCTCCGGGAACTGCGGAGAGACACCGCCGAAAGAGGCGATGTTCAGGCTGGGGGTGTTCATGACCTGTTCCATGCGCTCCTGCTCTTCACCCAGCATGCTGTTGGGGTAGAGTTTCAGCTCCAGCTCGCCGCCGGTTTTCTCTTCAACCAGCTTCTTCAGGTTGGAGGCGAACAGGTGAACGGCGTTCTTTTCCGCGTCGGGCGCGCCGTTGTAGCTCAGGTTGATGGTCTGCGCCTGCAGGCTGCAGGCAGTGGCCAGGCCAGCACCGAGAACCAGGCCTTTCAGCAGGCTCAGGGGCTTCTTGATGAAACGCTGTGAGGTCATGATCTCTCCCTAGTATTGTTGTCAGTAACCTGACGGTCACAGTATCCGTTGCGTTGTTGACCTTTCAATGGGGTTTGTGTTGCTTTTAAGTCAACGAAGATGGGGCGAAACGTCGCTATTCAGAAACTGAGTATGGCTTTTCAGGTGATCCAGCAGTGCCTGGGCCGGTAATGTCAGATCGCGGCCAGCGATACTGAGCACGCGGGCCCGCGCATTGGCGAGTACTCCATCCTGCATCGGCAGCGCCTTGATAATGCCTGCCTCGATCTCCGAACTGACGGTGAGTGCGGGCATAAAGGTGATACCGATGCCGGCGGAGACAAAGCTCTTCAGCACCGATACCGAGTTGGTCTTCAGGTGTGGTTCCAGGCGCAGGTGATTGCTCTCCTGGGCCAGGTTGACCAGCCTTCCCATACCGGTGGTGCTGTCGATCAGTGCCAGTGGGTAGTCGACGATCTCGTTCAGCGCGAGGGGAGTGTCGCGGCTACTTAGCGGATGCTGGGCCGGCACGATCAGATCCAGCGGATGCAGGGTCTCTACATGATTATGCAGCTTGGGGTTCGGCGCCGAGGCATAGGTAACGGCGAAGTCGATCTGGTTGTCTTCCAAAAGCTGCACGGCGTTCAGTGCGCCGGCCATCTGGATGCTCAGCCGTATGCCGGGGTAGGCGGCGATAAAACTCTGCAGCGAGGAGGAGATCAGATCGGTGATAAAGCCCTCGCCCAGGGCGATGCTTATCTGACCGCGCTGAAGCTCCTTCAGGTCGTGGATCCGTGACAGCGCCGCCGCCTCGTTGGCGCGCATCTGCCGGTAGTAAACGAGCAGCTCGTTGCCGGCTTCGGTCAGCGGTGATTGACTGTTACTGCGCTCCCAGACCGGCATCTCCACCGCCTGTTCTAGCTGGCTGATCAGCCGACTGACGGAGGCGGGATCGACGCCAAGACGCGCGGCCGCCTTACGCAGACTGCCTGAGCGCGACAGGGCATTGAGATACTCAAGAGCACGAGGGTTAAGTTGGCGCATGGGTGGGGCTTGTTCGCAGCTTTACTGGCGTTGACGCATATCGTTGCGGTGCAGCTCGATGCCCTGATCGCGGCAACGCTGGTAGTTGAGACGGGTTGCGCCCAACACCTCCTCATCCTGCACCACGATCTCGACAATGCGCTCAAAGGCGAAGGCATCCTCGGGCAGCTGCAGGGCCAGGTTGATAAATACCTGCTGATGATCCGGGCGCTGCTCGCCGCAGCCGATCTCTATCGGTGCGGACGGGGTTTTGCCAAGAATTACATGGGGTATAAAGGCATCGGCGCGGAACGACCAGAGGTGGGCGTCGAGACGCTCCACCTCGGTCTCGTCCGAGACATGAATGTAGATCCGCTTGCCCAGGGCAAGCACCTTCTCGCAGAGCCGGCACAGGAACTGCTCACGGCTGTCCCGGTCGGCTTCTGCGAGGATGTAGTAGTCGGCGCGACTCATCGGATCGTTTTCAGTCTCAGTCTTCAGCCAGGTCTTTCTGCTCTGACAGATCCAGCAGGTACTGGCTCAGCAGCGGTACGCAGCGACCGGTAGCGCCTTTCGCCTTGCCGCTGTTCCAGGCCACACCGGCGATATCCAGGTGCGCCCAGCGGTACTCGGTGGTAAAGCGGGACAGGAAGCAGGCCGCGGTGATAGTACCGGCCGGGCGACCGCCGATGTTGGCGATATCGGCAAAGTTGGAATCCAGCTGCTCCTGGAACTCGTCCCACAGCGGCAGCTGCCAGGCGCGATCGGCGGCGTAGTCGCCAGCATCGAGCAGGGACTCGGCCAGATCGTCATCGTTACTCAAAAGGCCGGTGGCCTGATGACCCAGGGCGATGATGCAGGCGCCGGTCAGGGTAGCGATATCGATCACGCTCTGTGGCTCGTAACGGCCCACGTAGGTCAGGGCATCGCAGAGTACCAGGCGGCCTTCCGCATCGGTGTTCAGAATCTCAACAGTCTGGCCGGACATGGTGGTGACGATATCACCCGGCTTGGTGGCCTTGCTGCCCGGCATGTTTTCGGCGGCCGCGATCACGCCGACCACGTTGATCGACAGGTGCATCTCGGCCACGGCTTCCATGGCACCGAGTACGCTGGCGGCACCGCCCATGTCGTACTTCATCTCGTCCATGGCCGCGCCCGGTTTCAGGCTGATACCGCCGGTATCAAAGGTGATGCCCTTGCCGACCAGGGCATGGGGTTTTTCCTCGGCGTCGTCGGCGCCGGTGTAGCGCATAACGATCAGCTTGGAGGGTTCGGCGCTGCCACGACCGACCGACAGCAGGGAGCCCATACCCAGCTCTTCCATCTGTGCTTCATCGAGCACTTCAACCTCGATGCTTTCGTAGGTTTCGGCCAGGGCGATGGCGCGCTCCGCCAGGTAGCTCGGTGTGCAGATATTGCCCGGCAGGTTGGCCAGGTCGCGGGCGCTGTTAACGCCATTGGCGATGGATACGCCGTCGAGCAGAGCGCCTTCGCCCAGTTCGGTGTCATCTTCAGACAGCAGCAGGGAGATCATCTCCAGCTTGATCGGATCTGCTTTCTTGCTCTTGGTAGCATCGTACTGATACAGCTCGGCGGTGATCCATTCCACCAACTGACGGGTCTGGCGGTAGGTGTCTTCCTGGTCAGAGGCGAGACCGTCCAGGGCGATGGTAGCGCTGGCTATGCCCGCTTTTTTCAGACCGCCTGCGATGGCGGTAACCAGCTTGCGGTAGTGTCGGTCTTTGCGCTCGTCTGCCTTGCCAAGGCCCACGACCATGACGCGGCGCGCTTTCAGACCCGGCAGTTTGAACAGGGTGACCAGCTCGCCGGCCTTGCCGGTGATATCGCCGTTGTCGATCAATTCCTTGAGATAGCCAGAAGTAGCTTTGTCCAGGGCGGCTGCGGACGGGGAGAGCTTGCCCTCCGCTTCAACGCCGACGACGATACAATCGGTTTCCAGAGTTTCCACCGGGCCATTGACGATCTCGAAATCCATGACGACTCCATACAAGACATTGCAGACTGATTGCGGGATAATGCCCCGCCTATAACGACGCTACGAATTAAGTCTATCGCTTCCTTCGTACTCGCCGCACTATACAGCGGTTACGGGAAGCAGTGCCAGACTCGGCACTGGTTTAACTTGAGCCGTTAACCCGAACACCATCCTTCAGTAATCGCGACAGGGATTGAGTTTTGATCATTTTTCGGTATCTCTCCCGCGAGGTTTTAATCTCCACCACCGCAGTCACCGCGGTACTGCTGCTGATTATCACCAGCGCCCGGCTGATCAAGTATCTGACCGAAGCGGCCACCGGCAAACTGGACGCCGACTTTGTCCTGTTGGTGCTGGCTTACCGTATTCCCGGCTTTCTTGAACTGCTGCTGCCGCTGGGGCTGTTTCTCGGCATTTTGCTTGGCTTTGGCCGCCTCTACCTGGAAAGCGAGATGGTGGTGCTGCGTGCCTGCGGCGTCAGTCATAAACGCCTGGTGCTCTATGCCCTGGGGCCGGCGGTGCTGGTCTCGGTAATCGTCGCCGGCATATCGCTTCTGGTAGCGCCCTGGGGGGTCGGGCAGGCAAAGACTATCTTTGCCCAGCAGGATGCACGCAGCGAGCTGGAGCTGCTGACGCCCGGACGTTTCCAGTCGCAGAGTGATGGCCGTCAGGTCACCTATGCCCAGAGTCTCGATCAGGAGAGCTCGGCGCTGCAGCAGGTGTTTATCGCCCAGCGTAACGAAGACGGTCACCCGATGCTGCTGGTGGCGCAAAGTGCCAGCCAGAGGACCATCGATGATCAGGGGCGCTTCCTGGTGCTGGAAAACGGCTACCGCATCGATGGCCTGCCGGGCAAGGCTGACTACGGCATCACCCGCTACGGCGAATACGGTATCCGTCTGCCGGAAGCCCAGGCCGCTGAAATCGACGAAATCGAAGCGGTACCCACCGCAGCGCTGCTCAATGGTTCTACGCCGAAAGAGCGCGCACAGCTGCACTGGCGCCTGTCGCTGCCGGTGCTGGCTTTTATCGTGACGCTGATCGCGGTGCCGCTGTCGCGCACCAATCCGCGCCAGGGCCGTTTCGCCAAGCTGATACCGTCGATCATCATCTACCTGCTGTACGTTACGCTGCTGACCGCCACCCGCTCAGCCATCGAGGATGAGAAGATCGGTGTCTGGGCGCTCTGGGCGATCCACCTGGGCTTCCTGGCGCTGGCGGCGAACCTGATCTTTGCCGGCCGCTTCTGGGAGGCGCTGTTCGGACGCCTGCCGTCGCTGCCAAGGATTCGCAGTCGCAAGTCGCAAACGGAGGGCGAAGCATGATATTTGGGCAACTGGACCGTTATATCGCCCGCCATGTGCTGTCTGCCATCGCCGTGGTGCTGCTGATCGTCGTTGGTCTGGATCTGCTGTCGGCACTGATCGATGGGCTGGGGGATCTGACCGAACAGTACAATTTCGTCGGCCTGCTGCATTACCTGGTGCTGACGACCCCGAAGCGTATCTACGAGATGTTGCCGCTGAGCGCTCTGGTCGGCTGTCTGATCGGGCTTGGTTCCCTGGCCAGCCAATCAGAGCTGACGGTCATGCGAGCTGCGGGTTTTTCCACCGCCCGTATCGTGCTGGCGGTTTTCAAACCGGTGCTGCTGCTGATGCTGTTCGAGCTGGTGCTGGGGCAATATATCGCGCCGGCCAGTGAACAACTGGCGGTAAACAGCCGCGCCATCGCCAAGGCCACCGATGGTGTGCTGGACGCTGAAGAGGGCGCCTGGCATCGCGAAGGCAATGAATTTATCCACATAGCGGCGATAGAGCCCGGCGGCGCTATCCACGGCATTACCCGCTACGAGTTTAATGACCAGCAGCAGTTGCTGCGCTCAAGCTATGCCCGTATCGGTGAGGCTACCGACGATGGCTGGATTCTGCGCGACGTTCGTGACACCCGCTTTGTGGACGATCGTACCGAGGCGGGGCAGGAACCGCAGGAGCACTGGAGCACCGGGCTGACGCCGGACCTGCTGTCGGTGATTATCGTAGAGCCGGCAGACCTGTCGATCACGGGGCTGTCCAGCTACTCCGGCTACCTGGAGGAGCAGGGCGTTAACTCCGATGCCTATCGACTGGCGATGTGGGGCAAGCTGCTGCAGCCGTTTTCCATCGCAGCGCTGGTGCTGATCGGCGTCTCGTTTATCTTCGGCCCGCTTCGCAATGTAACGGCTGGTCAACGGGTGATCGCGGGGGTGATCTGCGGTGTCTGCTTCAAGTTCGCCCAGGATATGCTCGGCCCGGCCAGCAGTGTGTTTGGCTTTGAACCGCTGCTGGCGGTGGCTGCTCCGATACTGCTCTGCTTCGGAGCAGGTTTCTGGCTGCTGCGCAGGGCGGGCTAGGCTCTGTTCTGATTCCGGGCCTGATCCAACGGCTGATTCGGGTCTGAAAAAGAGCCGAAACCCGGTCTAGTTCAGATTTTCCCTCAGCCGCGTGGCGCTGCCGTACGCGGCCTCAAAATCGAAATTGTCCGCCTGTTTCAGCAGGCGGGCTACCGGTGCGGCCAACGGCCCCGGCGGGGTTATCTCCGCCAGGTGGCGGGCCTTTTCAATGCTGTCGATATCGCCCACTTCAAGTAGCTGGATCAGCTCATCCAGCGTGCTCGCCATCTCTTTGTCATCGATCGAAAGCCTGGGGTTAGCTTCCCGCTCCTCTTCAATGGCGGATGGTTCAGAGTAGCCCCTCATCGCCTCTATGGCCTGGCCCAGCGCCTGCTGGAAGCTTAGCAGCAGGTCCTCTGACGGTCGTTTGTTGCGCCGCAGTGAGTCTTCCAGCTCCGCGCTTTGCTGCTTCAGATCGGCCAGGGCAAGGTTGCCGGCGATCCCCTTCAGCGAATGTGCGATCAGCGCGGCCCGGGCAGGCTCTTCCTCGGCTATGGCCGCGGTGATGCGTTGGGCATCCTCGCTGTGCTGTTCGATGAACTGATCGCAGAGATGTTTCAGCAGCTGCTCATCGCCGCCGAAGCGGCGCAGCGCTGACTTGGTGTCGAAGGTGGGTACCTCAGCGTTGTCTTCGGCACTGACCTGCCAGCGTACCAGGCATTCCTGCAGGGGGGTGATATCCAGCGGCTTGCCCAGCAGGTCGTTCATGCCGGCTTCGTGCACGTTTGCAAGACACTCGGCTTCGTCGTGGGCGGTGAGGGCGATGATCGGCGTTCGGTTGTCCTGCTCGCGGATTTTACGGCTGGTTTCATAACCGTTGAGCCCCGGCATTTCGATATCCATCAGAATCAGGTTAAAGCGCCGTTCGCTGCTTAGCCTGATCGCATCCTCGCCATTTTTACAGTGGCTCACCTTCAGGCCCAGGCGTTCAAGCATGCGCCGGGCGATCAGCGCGTTGATGCTGTTATCTTCCACCAGCAGGACATGGGGGGCAGCCGGTCTTGAAAAAGCGGTTTCCAGCGCGTTTGCCAGGGCGCGGGCCGTGAGCAGGTTGCATCCCACCGCCTTGTTGGAGCTGCGCTCCGCATTGAAGCGTTCCAGCTGTTCAGGTGCGGCGAGGAGAATCAGCGGGGCGTCGCTGGAATAATGGCCGATCTCTCTCTCGTTGCCGACGCAATACAGGTCGATCAGTGTGGCTGTCGGCTGTGTTTCACCGCTGTCTTGCTCCTCCAGCGGTTGGTAGCCGAGAAGATTGCACAGTGGCGCCAGGCGTCCCTGTGGATCGATCAGGTGAACGGTACGCTGCTGGAGCGTTGTTGGAGGAGTCGGCTGGAAGGGTAGCTCCAGTCTGAGTGTAAAACAGCTGCCTTCGCCCTCTGTACTGCTGACATCGATCACCCCGCCCATGGTGTGAGCGAGGCGGTAGCAGATCGAGAGGCCAAGCCCGGTGCCGCTGAAGCGACGGGTGGTGGAACTGTCGCCCTGGGAAAAGGGAGTACCGAGCAGCGCCAGTTTCTCGGCGCTGATTCCCACGCCTTGATCGGAAACCGAGATGCTGAGCTCCAGCTTGTCCGCTGTGCTCTGCCGGCTGCTGACCTGTACTCTGATTCTACCCTTGGGGCTGAATTTGATGGCGTTGTTGGTCAGCTTGACCAGGATCTGCCGCAGCCGCATGGGGTCGCCGATCAGCCGGTGGGTGTCTGGCGCCAGGTTTTCGATCATCAGGCTCAGACCCTTGTCGTGGGCCTGCATCGATTCGCCGTCATAGACTGCCTGCAGGACCTCGTCTAGATCGAAGCAGCTGTTGCGCAGCTTCAGCGTGCCGGAGTCCAGGTCGGAGAAGTCGAGTACATCGTCGATCACTTCCAGCAGGCTATGGGCAGAGACGCGGATTTTGCTGGCGTAGTCCTTCTGCTTGGGCTCCAGTGGTGATTGCAGCAGCGTATCGCTGAAGCCGAGCAGGGCATTGAGTGGTGTGCGGATCTCATGGCTCATGTTGGAGAGGAAGTTGGACTTGGCCGCCGCAGTGGTCTGGGCGGCATGCAGGGCTTTCTCGCGCGCCTCTTCCAGCTGCTGGGCTGTGCTGATATCGCGGATCACACAGACCGCACGCAGATGAGCCTCATCCTGCACCAGCGGGCTGGCTACCAGGCTGACCGGAAAGGACGAGCCATCAGGGCGGATAAACTCGAAGACCTGTTCTTTCTGCTCGCGGCTTGCGCCCAGGGTGCTTAGCACCGGGTCTTCCGGCAACTGGTCGAAGCCGGCCATTACCCCTGGATGCAGGACGCTATTGAGGCACTCCTCCCGCTGGCGCCCCAGAAGACGCGCAGCAGCCTCGTTGATAAACAGGCAGATACCCTGGTCATCAATGACGTACACGCCCTCATCCATGCTGTCGGTAAGGTTCTTGAGGAAGTTTTTCTCCTCTTTGAACGCCTGCTCCAGGGCCTTGGCGCCGGTCAGGTCCGTCTGGATCGCGATAAACTCAACCGGGGCGTTATTTTCATCGAAAATCGGCACGATGGTGGCTGCAACCCAGAAATTACTGCCGTCCTTGGCGCGGGAGTTTATCTCGCCACTCCAGACTTCGCCGCGCAGCAATTGAGCGTCCATCTGCTCGAAGAACTCGGGCGGATGGTAAGCGGAGTGCACCAGGTCGTAGGTGCCGCCGAGAATCTCCTCACGAGCGTAGCCGGAGAGCTTGCAGAAGCGGTCATTGACGTAGGTGACGATGCCGTCTGTATCGCTGATGCTGACGATGGCGTGCTGGTCGAGGGCAAATTTCTGCCGCGCCAACAGCTTCTGGACGCGGGCATTATCATTGATCAGACCGGCCAGCAGAGAGGGCAGTTCAGCGGTGCTGATATTCGTGTTGCGGGGTTCCGCAGAGGTTTTACGCAGCAGCTGGTTGATCGAAGACTCAACGGTTTCGATCATTTCGCTCAGTTGTGAGCGTTCCTGCTCAAGCTGTTGATTGGCGGCAAAGAGTTCTGCCGCCTTGTCTTCCAGCAGGCTTTCCGCCTCTTTGCGGGCGGCTCTTTCTCTCTCCAGGCGGCGTTGCCAGAGTGCTTCATCGGTCATGGTTGGGTCGTGATGTAAAAGCTGGCTTTGTTATCTTCGTTGTCGCGGGCGCGAACCACTTCGATCTCATATTGCTGACCGTAATGGTTGGCGGCACCCTGGATCAGGCCCAGTGCGAGATTGACGAAAGGCCGTTTTGATTCGTATTGCATGACAAGGTGGTTATCCGCTTCGCGGATGCACTCAAAGCTGGGCAGGCTGGCGCTGGGGTAGAGCGCCCGGACCTGGGTGTGAATGCTGGTCTCTATCCCCTGAAGAAGATCGAGCATGCTGTGACAATCCTCGATCATCTGGGGGTAACGCTGCACCAGCTGGTGAAACAGATATTCGCCGAAGGCCGGCACCAGATCGTCGGCGGGTATGCCGCTTATTTCGCTGAGGTGGATCGCCATACGGATGATGTCGTGGTGCTCATAGGAGCCCACGGCGGTATAGATGCCGCCGTACTGCAATTGGGGGTTTGCCAGCAGCTGGTCGGCAATTTCGGGAGAGAACTTCTCCTCGACCATCTCGATAAAGCTCGTATAGACAACACCTAGCATCGCTGCGCTCCCGTCTTAACAGGCGAAAGGGTCAGTCCTCGTCGGAGAAACGTTTGGCTATATCAATAAAGCTGTCTTCGATCTTCTCGAAGGCCTCGACCACGGCCGGGTCAAAGTGTTTGCCCTTACCCTCGAGCAGCAGTGCCTTGGCGCGCTCATGGGAGAAGGGCTCCTTGTAGGCGCGTCGTGAGATCAGTGCATCGTACACATCCGCCAAGGCCATCAGGCGGCCGGCCAGGGGGATATCCTCACCCTTGAGGCCCTGAGGATAGCCCGAACCGTCCCATTTTTCGTGATGGTAGTGGGCGATCTGACGGGCGTAGCGCAGAAAGGAGTTTTCGCGGTTGCCGAGTGATTTCTCCGCCTCGTCGATGGCCGCGCCGCCCAGCTCTGCGTGGGTCTTCATAATGGTGAATTCCGCGTCATCGAGCTTGCCCGGTTTGAGCAGAATCGCATCCGGGATGCCGACCTTGCCGATGTCGTGCAGCGGCGCCGAGCGGTAGAGCAGATCGATATTTTCGTCGCTGAGTTCGGGATAGTCGCCCAGATCCCGCAGTGCTTCGGCCAGCGCCTTGACGTAGTACTGGGTGCGGCGGATATGGTTGCCGGTTTCGTTATCCCGGGTTTCCGCCAGGGTGGCCATGGCGTGAATGGTCACCTGCTGGGTGTTGTAGAGTTCGGCGGTGCGTTCGCGGACCATCTCATCCAGGCGGCGGTTGTCGTCGGCGAGGCGACGGCGATGCCATTGCAGCTCCAGTTGCGCGCGCACGCGGGCCAGCACGATGGCCGGGCGCACCGGCTTGGTGATGTAGTCGATGGCGCCCACATCGAAGGCGGCGGATTCGTCCAGCTCCTGGGTCATTGCGGTGACAAAAATCACCGGGATCTCGGCCGTGCTCGGATCCTGCTTCAGGCGGCGACAGACCTCGTAACCGTCCATCTCCGGCATCATGATGTCGAGCAGAATCAGATCGGGGGTGATGTCGCCCTGGGCGCGAGTGAGCGCCTGCTCACCGCTGCGGGCTGCGAGGATGCGGTACTTGTCCCTGAGAATATCCGACAGCACCGAAATGTTGATCGGCTCGTCGTCTACGATCAGAAGGGTGGCGCGGTTTTCATCGGTCTGCATGGCGGCGACATGGGCTTCTTTTATTGTTGTTTACACTAGCCGACAGAGGGAACTGGTGTCGAGTCCTGGCTAGCGCCCGGACTTCTTTTTCTTTTCCCGTTTAGGCAGGCTGACGACGCTGGTTTCCGACCAGCGGTCATGCCAGGTCAGGCGCTCGTCACCGACTAGCATCCACAGGAAGCCAAGGCCAGCGGGAATCCAGGAAACGATGGAACAGAGAAAACGGATCAGTGCCTGGGTCCAGCTGATGCGCTGGCCATCAAAGGTCTGCACCCGCAGGCGCCAGGCCTGCATCCCCAGCGTCTGGCCATTTTTGGTCCAGAAATAACCGAAAAACAGGAAGCTGCAGCAGAACGCTGCTGACTGCATCGCTGCGCGACCCAGCGGGGAGATCACGCCCCCCTGATTGATCATCGTGCCGACAATGGCGACGCCGAGCCAGATCGATATCAGGATTAAGCCGTCGTAAACCATCGACATGAGGCGTTTGCCAAAGCTGGCGGGGCGGATATCGCTGATCTCTTCTCGAAAGGGGCGCTGCATGTTCGGGGAAATCCTGGGCGGCAGAGAGGAAGCGGGCAGGGCCGGGGGCCTTTACCCGCTGGATCTGTTTCCGTGAGTGAATCAGTTGCTGAACGGATCGATATATTTGCTCTTGAGCTCTTCGGCCAGCGCCTGAGCTTCACTGAGCTGGGCATCGGTCAGCTTCATCTTCATGCGGGTCTCGATGGCGCTGGCGGTACGATCACCCTGCTCCGCCACGTTGTAGAGCCAGGCGTAGGCGATGACGTCTGAATCCTTGCTGGTGTCGGTGCCATGATTGGTGGCGTACAGCGTCCCGAGGAAGAACATCGCCTGCTGATGGCCCTGTTCGGCAGCCTTGAGATACCACTGCTCGGCGGTCTCGTAGTTCTGCTCGACACCGGTGCCGAAGTTGTAGGCGCGTCCTAGGTTGTGCCAGGCGGTCACGTTGCCCTGGTCGGCGGCTTTCTGGTACCAGCTGAAGGCGGTGTCCGGGTCGCGATCCACGCCCTGGCCGAATTCATACATTTCACCAATGCGGTTCTGGGCGCTGGCGTTGCCGGTTTCCGCGTCCGGCAGCAGGCTGTCGAACTCTTTCTTGAACGCTTTGTTTTTCAGGGCGCGAATGCTGTTGACGCTATCCAGGTTGCCCTGGCGGGCACCGCGCTCGTAGTAGCGCATCGCCTGTTCCGGGTCCGCTTCAACGCCCCAGCCGTTTTCGTACATCTTGCCGAGCATATTCAGTGCGTCGGCGTTGCCCTCTTGTGCCAGAGGGGTCAATTCCGTCATCGCTTCGGAGTAGTTCTGCTCATCAAAGGCGCGCTTTGCAGCGCTGATCGAAGCGGCTGAGGCCAGCTCAACTTGGAAGCTGAGCAGCAGGCCGGCGGTTGTCATCAGTGCGATCTTTTTCATTAAACCCATGCCTTGCGAAATAACTGACTGTCCCGGGCCCACGCTGGGCGGGCCCGCCGGTAAACTCTGCATTCGGCTACACATCTACCCCGCAAGGTCCGGAAAAGCTGAATCCGAACATTAGGAGTAACTTAAGTTTCTTCTAATATGGGTGCAAATTGTACCGGATTTCGCCGGCAGACGCAGCCCGGGCGTCAGTCTTTGCGCTGTGGGCTAAGCAGTTCGATCATGTAACCGTCTGGATCTTTGATGAAGGCCAGGATGCTGGTGCCATGCTTCATCGGCCCCGCCTCGCGAACCACTTCGCCACCCTTGGCCTTGATCGCATCACAGGCGGCGTAAACATCTTCAACTTCGATGGCTATGTGGCCGTAACCGCTGCCCAGGTCATAGGCGCTGGTATCCCAGTTATGGGTCAGCTCCAGTGCAGCCTGTTCCGACTCATCGCCATAACCGACAAAGGCAAGGGTGAACTTGCCTTCCGGATAGTCTTTGCGACGCAGCAGTTTCATGCCCAGGATGTCGGTGTAGAAGGAGATCGATTTATCCAGGTCGCCGACCCGAATCATGGTGTGAAGAAAGCGCATGAGAGTACCTCGTGAAATTTTGCCAAACCGGCGTCTTGCGAAGATAAGTCTACAATGCTTAATTAAAGGAAACTGCGATTGAGTCAGTAGCTTCCTCTATAAGTAAATAACATAAGGATGGGGTGCGGCATGTTTCAAGATATGAACAAAATGTTCAGCCAATCGATGGAACCGTTTAAGGAACTGGTCGATATCCAGACGAAGATGCTGGAAGAGCTGACCCGTCACCAGATGGATTGCACCAAGGCCTGTATCGAGGCCACCGTGCATCAGACACGGGAGCTGCAAAACTGTAAGACGCCTGGCGATATCCTACAGCTTCAGCAGGCCTATGCCAAAGAGCTGGAAGACACGCTTAAATCCGCCAATCAGCAAAACCTCAAGGCACTGACCCAGGCCAGAGAGGCGATGGAAATCCTGACCAAAGGCGCGATGGATAAGTTCAGCGGTTAAGTTTCAGCCTGAAAATTAACGCGTTTGAAAAACAGCTGGGTTAGAAACTGAGTCAGAAAAACTAAGCCGGTAAGATAAAAACGAGTCGGTTAGAATGGAAAAGCAGCCCGCGAAGGCTGCTTTTTTGTTGTTTAAGTTAGTGAACTGGATTGATAGATGGAAAAGATTGGCCTTTTCTACGCCAGCACCACCGGCAACACCGAAACGGTTGCGGAACAGATCGCCGGACTTATCGGCGGTGAAGCGGTCGACCTGCACGATCTGGCGGTGGACCCGGTCAGCAGCATCAATGATTATGAGCGGCTGATCTTCGGCATTTCGACCTGGGATTACGGTGAGCTGCAGGAAGATTGGGACGCGATCTGGGAAGAGCTTAAACAGCTCGACTTCAGTGGTCGTCGGGTGGCGCTGTTTGGCCTGGGTGATCAGATCGGCTACGGCGAATGGTTCGTAGATGCCATGGGGCTGCTGGCGGAGCTGCTGCAGGAGCGCGGAGCAGAACTGGTCGCGCCCTGGTCGGCCGAAGGTTATGAATTTGAGGAGTCCAAGGCGCTGACCGAAGATCGTAGCCAGTTTGTGGGCCTGGCTATCGATGAGGACGCCCAGTCCGGAGAAACCAGCGAACGTGTGGAGCGCTGGGTGCCGGAAGTGCTGGCAGCCTTCGATATTTGAGTTGTGCACTGCGGAACTTGATGCATCAGCATCGTCTAACAAAGTTGAAAACCATCCCAATAGAAGGAATCTAGAGAATGAAGAAGCTTGTCATTGCAACACTCGGCGGCGCCCTGCTTGCAGGCAGCCTGAATGTATACGCTGACGATGTAGAGGACGCTATCGAGTATCGCCAGGGGGTTTTCCAGGCGATCAAATGGTACTTCGGTCCGATGGCCGGCATGGCCAAGGGCGATATCGAATATGATGCGGCCGAGTTTACCCGCCGTGCCGAGATGCTGAACCAGCTCAGCTACATGCCGGAAGAGGGCTTTATCGCCGGTTCCGACAAGGGCGACACCGATGCACTGCCGGCGATCTGGGAAGATATGGATCAGTTCAGCGCCGGTTTTGACAAGCTTCAGGAAAACACCGCAGCCCTGGCAGAAGCCTCCAAGTCTGGCGACATGGCCACCATCATGCCGGCCTTCGCCGAAGTGGGTAAAACCTGCAAGGGCTGCCACGACAACTTCCGCGACTGATTTTTATCGCGAATATCAGCAGATGTCGTGAGATCTGTGTGGGGTCTGCGGCAAGAGAAAGGGCGCCATCTGGCGCCCTTTTCTGTTTTTGCAGGCTGTGTTTTCGAGTAGGGAATCAGCCGATCCAGTAGAGCGTGCCAAACAACGCTATTGCGATAACGGCGACGACAGCGCCGCGCATGAACGGTGCCAGCGCCGGGTGACTGTGGACGTCGCTTACTGGTTTGCGGCCGTGGATCATCCCCTGTACCAGCGGCTCACGCTTGAAGCGCTGGTGATAGACCACACCCAGCAGATGCAGCCCCACAGCGGTGAGCAGAATATTGAAGTTGATCTTGTGCACGCTGGTCAGGAAAGAGGCGGTATCGCCACTGACCATGGAGGTCAGCGGACCTTCGGTAAAGATATCGTCGGTGGCAAACAGACCGGTGATTCCCTGTACGGCACACAGAAGGATCAGCGCCAGGACCATCCAGCCGCCCAGCGGATTATGACCGGTGTAGGTGGGCGCTTTGCCGCTGAGCACCTGTTTGAGGTAGCTCAGCGTAAAACCGGGGCTGCGCAGAAAGTCCTTGAAACGCGAGTAGGGGCTGCCGGTAAACCCCCAGATCAGCCGGAACAGCACCAGCGAGACCACCGCGTAACCGGCGATCATATGCCAGCTCATCCACATGCCGCCCTCTTCGCCGCTCCACCAGGCAAAGCCTATGGCGCCGACCAGGCCCCAGTGAAACAGGCGGGTAAAAACGTCCCACACGGGGAGTGCTTGGGTTTTGGTACTGGCGTCCATGTGTCTGGCTCCATTTGATCGTCACTGACAGGCTGTATGGCGGGATCTCGCTGCGGAGAACTTGGCCATATTTAAGGTTATAGATTTTAAGAGAAAAGCGTGACGAATTGGTTCCCAAATGAGCCGATTCCGAACGGTTTTTCGGTGAAAACCTGCTCGGCGCGGCAAACAGCGCCAGGGTTGCGACTGTTGCGACAGTTTTCCTGAGAGTTTCCTGCGATGTGGCGGCGTACACAATTCAAACAGCGGCCCGGATCAGGTAGAATACGCTCCTTTTTCCAAGCAGCGAGTTTTTGAAACCCAGATGGAAATTAACCCGATACTGAATAGCCTCAAGGATATCGGCGAGCGCACCCAACTGCTGCGTACCTACCTCGAATACGACGTCAAGAAAGAACGCCTCGAAGAGGTAGAGCGCGAGCTCGAGGATCCTGAGGTCTGGAACAACCCGGAAAACGCCCAGCAGCTGGGCCGCGAGCGCTCCAGCCTGGAAGGCGTGGTCAGCACGATTGATGCGCTGGAAAGTGGTGTCAGCGATGCCCGCGAACTGCTGGACCTGGCCGTTGAAGAAGACGACGAAGATACCGTCGCCGAAGTTGAGTCCGAAGTCGCGTCCCTGACCGAGAAGCTGAGCCAGCTCGAGTTCCGCCGCATGTTCTCCGGCGAAGCCGACGGTAACAACGCATTCATGGATATCCAGGCCGGCTCTGGTGGCACCGAGGCCCAGGACTGGGCCAACATGATGCTGCGTATGTACCTGCGCTGGGGTGAAGCCAAGGGCTTCAAGACCGAACTGATCGAAGTCTCCGACGGTGAAGTGGCCGGTATCAAGTCCGCCACCATCCGTTTCGAGGGCGAGTACGCCTTTGGCTGGCTGCGCACCGAGACCGGCGTGCACCGCCTGGTACGTAAGTCGCCGTTCGATTCCGGTGGCCGCCGTCATACCTCGTTCTCGTCTGTCTTCGTCTCTCCTGAGATCGATGACAACGTGGATATCGAGATCAACCCGGCCGACCTGCGCGTAGACGTTTACCGCGCCTCCGGCGCCGGTGGTCAGCACGTTAACCGTACCGAATCCGCCGTGCGTATTACCCACGAGCCGTCCGGTATCGTCGTGCAGAGCCAGTCCGCGCGTTCGCAGCACCAGAACCGCGACACCTGTATGAAACAGCTGCGCGCGAAACTCTATGAGATGGAGATGCTCAAGCGTCGCGAAGCCGCCCAGGAAGTGGAAGACACCAAGGCCGATATCGGCTGGGGCAGTCAGATCCGCTCCTACGTGCTCGACGACCAGCGCATCAAGGATCTGCGCACCGGTGTGCAGACCTCCAACTGTGATCGCGTACTCGATGGCGATCTCGACCAGTTTATCGAAGCAAGTCTGAAGGCCGGTCTCTGATCCGGATCCTTTAGAAACGATATAAGCCGACTTTTTAAGGTACAGACCTGATGTCCGACAACGCTCAGACCCCTCAACAAGATGAAAACCGCCTGATCGCCGAGCGCCGCGAAAAACTCGCTGCGCAGCGCGAGCAGGGCAACGCCTTCCCCAACACCTTCCGACGCGACAGTTATGCCGGCGATCTGCAGAAGGAACACGGTGAGAAGAGCAAAGAGGAGCTGGCCGAAGCGGGCATCAAGGTATCCGTCGCGGGACGTATCATGCTTAACCGTGGCGCCTTCATGGTGCTGCAGGATATGAGCGGCCGTATCCAGCTGTACGTCACCAAGGAAGCGCGTCCGTTCGCCAAGTCCCTGGACCTGGGCGACATCGTCGGTATCACCGGTACGCTGCAGAAGTCCGGTAAGGGCGACCTGTACGTGAACCTGGATGAATACCAGCTGCTGACCAAGAGCCTGCGTCCGCTGCCGGACAAGCACAAAGGTCTGCAGGACATGGAGATGCGCTACCGTCAGCGCTACGTGGACCTGATCACCAACGAACAGTCCCGCACCGTGTTCGAGACCCGTTTCCGTATCGTCGCCGCGATCCGCCAGTTCCTGGCAGAACGTCGCTTCCTCGAGGTGGAAACCCCGATGCTGCAGGCGATCCCGGGTGGCGCCAGTGCGCGTCCGTTCGTGACCCATCACAACGCGCTGGATATCGACATGTACCTGCGTATCGCGCCGGAACTGTACCTCAAGCGTCTGGTCGTTGGCGGCTTCGAGCGCGTGTTCGAGATCAACCGTAACTTCCGTAACGAAGGGCTGTCGACTCGTCACAACCCCGAGTTCACCATGATCGAGTTCTACCAGGCGTACGCGGACTACCACGACCTGATGGACCTGACCGAAGAGATGCTGCGCACTGTGGCGCAGAGCGTCCTCGGCACCACCACCCTGATCAACACCGTGCGTGATGAAGAGGGTGAGGTGATGGAAACCTTCGAATACGACCTGTCCAAGCCGTTCGCGCGCATGTCTGTGTTTGATGCGATCCTGCACTTCAACCCGGATATCACTGCCGAAGCGCTGGCCAACGAGCATGCTGCCCGTGAAATCGCCCAGCGTCTGGATATCGATGTGAAAGACGGCTGGGGCCTCGGCAAGATCCAGATCGAGATCTTCGAAGAGACCTGCGAGCACCGCCTGCAGCAGCCGACCTTCATCACCGAATACCCGACCGAAGTCAGCCCGCTGGCCCGTCGCAGCGATGACAACCCGTTCGTTACCGACCGCTTCGAGTTCTTCGTTGGCGGCCGCGAACTGGCCAACGGCTTCTCCGAGCTTAACGACGCCGAAGACCAGGCCGAACGCTTCCGCAAGCAGGTGGAAGAGAAGGACGCCGGTGACGACGAAGCGATGCACTACGATGCGGACTTCGTTAACGCCCTGGAATACGGCCTGCCGCCGACCGCTGGCGAAGGTATCGGCATCGAC
This sequence comes from Marinobacterium lutimaris, assembly GCF_900108065.1. Taxonomy (GTDB): domain Bacteria; phylum Pseudomonadota; class Gammaproteobacteria; order Pseudomonadales; family Balneatricaceae; genus Marinobacterium_D; species Marinobacterium_D lutimaris. The sequence goes on from NZ_FNVQ01000007.1 coordinate 187,209, forward strand.
CGTCTGGTGATGCTGTTTACCGACTCCGCATCAATCCGTGACGTGATCCTGTTCCCGGCCATGCGCCCGCGGGTCTGATTCGCGCAGGTGTAGATGTTTACAGAAAGCCGCTCAGTGCGGCTTTCTTTTTGGCTGAAATCCAAAGCGGGCCGAGCCCCGTTGGGAGAAAACCTTGGGCTTCAAGCAGATTCTGTTTCCGCAGACCTCCCGGGAGATTCCCGGCAAACGCTATATCAGCCTGACGTTGCGCGGCCTGCATCTGGTCGGTGTGGCGGGTGTGGCGGGGCTGTTTCTGTTCCAGCTGCCGTTTGAGCAGTGGCGTATCTACGGCCTGCTGGCGCTGGCCAGCGGTGTACTGATGATGGCGATGGAGATCTGGGGCGATGGTGTCTGGCTGTTTCAGCTCAGGGGCCAGGCGGTACTGTTGAAGCTCGTGTTGCTGGTGCTGGCGCTGATCTGGCCGGCCAGCGCCGCGATCAACTTTATTATCATTGTGCTGCTGTCGGCCTTCTTCTCCCATGCGCCGGGCAAGATTCGTTACTATTCGATCTGGCACGGTGAGGTGGTCAAGGCGCTACGTACCGCCGATGGCCGTATCCGCAACAGCGGCCAGCGATGAAATAAATTGCAATATGAGTCCCTGGGACAAATGAGGTAAAGATGGCACTGGATAACGCCCCCAGCTGGCAGCCGCTGCTGGCGCAGGAGTTCGAAAAGCCCTACATGGTTGAGCTCAAAGCGTTTCTGAAACAGCGCAAGGAGCAGCACGTCACCATCTACCCGCACTCCAGCAACTGGTTCCACGCGCTGGAGGCCACGCCGCTGGATAACGTGCGCGTGGTGATTATCGGGCAGGACCCCTACCATCAGCCAGGGCAGGCTCACGGGCTCTGCTTCTCGGTCAAGCCGGGCGTAAAAGTGCCGCCGTCCCTGGTGAATATCTACAAGGAGCTGCACTCGGACCTGGGCCTGGTGCCGCCGAAACACGGCTACCTGGAATCCTGGGCCAGGCAGGGCGTGCTGATGCTGAATGCGGTACTCACCGTGGAAGACAGCAACGCCAATGCGCATCAGGGCAAGGGCTGGGAGCAGTTTACAGACCGGGTTATCCACCTGGTCAATGAACAGTGCGATCACGTGGTGTTTATCCTCTGGGGCAGTTATGCACAGAAGAAAGGCGCCTTTATCGACCAGAGCAAACACCTGGTGCTGAAGTCACCGCACCCGTCGCCGCTGTCTGCGCATCGCGGCTTTTTCGGCACCCGTCCCTTCTCCCAGGCCAATGAATGGCTTCAGGCCCAAGGGCGTGAGCCGGTGCAGTGGCAGCTGCCCGAACAGGTTGAAGAGCTGGCTGAGGAGTAAAGATGGCTACATTGCTGCAGATCGATTTTCCCTTCGCGGGCCCCTTTGGTGAAGAGATGGCGCAGGCGTTTGCTGAATTGGCGGCGACCATTAACGATGAACCTGGCTTTATGTGGAAGATCTGGACCGAAAGCCAGAGTGCTCAACAGGCTGGTGGCATCTATCTGTTTGATACCGAAGAGAACGCCCGCGCTTATCTGAAAAAACATACCGCGCGCCTTAATGGCTTTGGTATCAGCGGGATCGAAGCCAAGGTGTTCGATGTGAATGAGAGCCTGTCGGCGATCACCCGCGGTCCGATTAAATAGCGCTGTTAAATAGCGCTTTGGCAAAGACCGGCCGGTATCTGATCTCTTCCTGAACCGGCCGCCCGATTATCCTTATTTCTTTACTCTGCCCCCTCCGGTTCAGCCTCAGGCATTGCCGGAGCCGTGTCGCTGCCGCCCAGTGCCTGGTATAGCGTCGCCACCGCGGTGAGGCGGTTGTATCGGTTTTCCAGCAGTGACTCCTCTGCACTGCGGCGATCGTCCTGGGCATCGAGCCAGTCCTGAATCGCGGCGGCACCGTTGCGGTACTGGCTCTCGTACAGTCGCTCCGCTTCCTCGGCGGCCTGGTACTGCTGCTCCAGCTCCTCACTCTGCAGACGGTAGTGGCTGATTGCCGACAGAGCGTTATCCACATCCTCAAACGCCTGATAGAGCGTATCCCTGTAGGTGATCACGGCGCTTTCGTAATCGATCTCGGCGATATCCCGGTTCAGCTGCATCTCGTTCCACTGCAGAAAGGGCAGCACCAGGCCGACACCGAGGCTGCCCACCGGATCGCGCAGCAGTTCTCTCAGCGCCGAGGAAGAATCGCCGATCTGGCCGGTCAGGGTCAGGGTGGGCAGATAGTCGGCAAAGGTGGCGTCGCGGCTGGCGAGGGAAGCCTGCAGGCTGTAGAGCGCAGACTTCACATCCGGGCGGCGCACCATCAGATCGGCGGGAATACCTGCGCGTACCTCAGGAACCTCTGCCGTGGGCAGCTGGGTGATCGAGGTTTCGATCTCACCGGGCGGCTGGTTGAACAGGATCGACAGGGCGTTCTGCGCCTCGTTCAACTGGCGATCCAGTTCTATGCGGCTGGCACGCTGGCTGGAAAGACTGCGGGTTGCCTGCAGCACATTGAGCCGGGAGACGGCACCGGCCTCGTATTGTGTCCGGGTCAGCTCCAGCGTCTGTTCGGCGTAATCGATACTGGCGTCGGCCAGGGCCAGCCGCTGCTTCAGATAGCCGATCTGCCAGTAGAGCGAGGAGGTGGTGGCCACCAGGCTCTGCGCCGTGGCTTCACGATCCTCGGCGCTGGCCAGGGTGCTCCAGTTGGCGGCATCCAGGTTGGCGGACAGGCGGCCCCAGAGATCCAGTTCGTAACTGACCGACAGGTTGGCGGAGTAGCTGTGGCTGTTGGCGCCGCTGTCCAGATTTTCACTGTGTGATCCGGAAACACTGGATGACAGCTGTGGATAAAGATCCTGGCGGCTGATACCGGCCTGCAGTCGCGCGCGCTGCAGCGTCAGCGTGGCCAGGGCCAGGTCGTTATTGTTTGCCAGAGCACCGGCAACCAGCGTATTCAGCTCAGGGTCGTTGAACTGCTGCCACCAGGGATCCATGGAGACCGCGTCGCTCAGCGTTTCGCTCTGCCAGCTGGCGGGCACCTGCACGCTCGGCTCCTGAAACTCGGAGCGGGTCAGGGCACCGCAGCCGCTCAGCAGAGCGACACTGAGGGCGAGAATACTAAGCTTGGGGTGAAAAGGGCGTTTTATCTTCATCGCGTTTTACTCTCGGGCCAGGGCATCGACCGGGTCGAGCCGGGCGGCGTTGCGTGCGGGTAGGAAGCCGAACAGCACGCCGATCAGGGTGGAGCAGGCAAAGGCGGCCAGGATCGAGTTGCTGGAGTAGATCAGGTTGAAGCTGCTGCCGGAGTAGCTGAAACCGACACCGATCAGGTAGGCCAGCAGGATACCGAGCAGCCCGCCGCAGAGGCATACCAGCACCGCCTCGATCAGGAACTGGCGCAGGATATCCGCCTGCCGTGCGCCCACCGCCATGCGCACCCCGATCTCCTTGGTGCGCTCGGTGACCGAGACCAGCATGATGTTCATCACGCCGATACCGCCCACCACCAGTGAGATCACCGCAATCGCTGAGATCAGCAGCGTCATCGTCGCCGTGGTCTGCTCGATGCTGGCGCGGATGGTATCGGTGTTGATGGTGAAAAAGTCCTGCTTGCCGTGACGCATCTTCAGCAGGGAAACGATCCCCTGTTCCGCGGCATCGCTGGGCACCGAGGCGTTGACCCGCACGGTGATACCGTTGAGGTAACTCTGCCCCACCATGCGCCCGGCGATGGTGGTGTAAGGGATCCACACCGTCAGCGAGTCATTATTGCCAAAGGCACTCTGGCGCGGCGCGGTAACACCAACGATGCGCACCGGCAGATCGCCGAGGAAAATAACCTGGCCGATCGGGTTGGAGTCCGGGAACAGCTCCTTAAGAGTGTTGTTATCGATCACCGCTTCCTGCGCCAGGGTTTTGACGCTGGCGTCATCCCAGTACTGGCCCTGGGCCAGTTCATAGCCGCGCACACGGAAGAAGTCCGGCCCGACACCGCTGATACTGGCGCTGACCGCCTGGTTGCCGAAGCGGATGGTAGCGCTGGAGCTGATCGACGGCGTTACGCTATCAACAAAGCTGAGATTCTCCAGCGCCTCGCTATCCTGGCTGGTCAGCGTGCGTACCCGGCCGGAGCGCCGGTCGCCAAAACCGCTGCCAGGGCGGATATCGATGGTATTGGTCCCCATGGAAGCGATATTGGAGAGGATCTGTTGCTGCGAGCCGGCGCCGAGGGCTACCACCGAGACCACGGAGGCGATGCCGATGATGATGCCCAGCATGGTCAGAAAGGTGCGCAGCCGGTGCGAGGACATCGCCAGCAGGGCCATCTTCAGCGCTTCCAGCTGAGCCTCCCAGGCATTCAGCCAGGGGTGGCGCGCCTTGGGGGGAGCCTCGTCGCGGATTTCGATGTTTTCCGGGGGCTGCTTTTTGCTGTGATCGCTGACGATCTCGCCATCCTTGATCTCGATGATACGGTCGGCAAACTCGGCCACCTTGGGATCATGGGTGACGATAATGATGGTGTGACCGTCATCGTGCAGCTCGCGCAGCAGGCGCATCATCTCTTCGCCGCTGGCGCTGTCCAGGGCGCCGGTGGGTTCGTCGGCGAGAATCACGTCACCGCCATTCATCAGTGCGCGGGCGACACTGACCCGCTGCTGCTGACCGCCGCTGAGCTGGCTGGGCTTGTGATCCAGACGCTCGCCAAGACCCAGGCGCGTGAGCAGTTTTGCAGCGCGTTCGTGCCGGGTCTGACGGTCCTGCAGCGAGTAGATCGCAGGCACCTCCACGTTGCCCATGGCATTGAGGTCGCCGAGCAGGTGGTAGCGCTGGAAGATAAAACCGAAGTACTCGCGGCGCAGCTCCGCCAGCGTATCCGCATTCAGGGTGGAGATATCCCGGCCGTTGATCCTGTAGGTACCGGATGAGGGGCGATCCAGGCAGCCGAGAATATTCATCAGCGTGGATTTGCCGGAGCCGGATGAGCCGATAATCGCCACCATCTCGCCGCGATGGATACTCAGGTCCACCTCTTTGAGAACGGTCAGCGGTTGATCGCCGGCGGGAAAGGCGCGGCTGATACCGCGCAGTTCAAGCAGTGCTTCGGCCATGATTTAGAACCCCATCGGCCCGCGGCGTGCCTGGAACATGTTGCCTTCGCCGTTGGACATGCCGGTGACGACCTGGTCGCCTTCGCTGAGCCCCTCGGTGATCTGGGCGAACACCTTGTTGTTGATGCCGACCTTAACCGGGCGGTATTCCAGTTTGCCGTCAGCCAGCACCGGTACCTGGTAGCCGCTTTCGCCACGGCCAGCCGGCTTTTTCTGCAGGATCTGGGCGGGCACCAGCAGCGCGTTGTCGGCGTTGGCCAGCACGATGGAGACCTCGGCGGTCATGCCGATGCGCAGCACGCCCTCCGGGTTATCCACATCGAACAGGCCGTTGTAGTAGATCGCATCGCTGTCGCTGGCGCTCATATCGGCATCGTCGCCGTCCATCAGCGTGGGGCCGGGTTCGATGGCGCGCAGGGTGCCGCGATAGCGCTTGTCGGGCTGACCGAGAATGGTGAAGTAGGCTTCCTGACCCGGTTTGACGTTGATCACGTCGGCCTCGGAGATCTGAGCCTCCACGGTCATTTTGTCGAGCTGCGCCATCTCGACGATGGTGGGTGTGCTCTGGTTGGCGTTAACGGTTTGGCCCTGTTCGACGGCGGTGTAGACCACGGTGCCGTCCATCGGTGCGGTGATCTCGGTGTAGCCCAGGTCGAGCTTGGCGGTATCGACGCTGACCACGGCCTGCTCACGCTGGGCGTTCAGTTGCTCCAGTTCGGCGCGATAGACGGTGAGGCTGGCGCGGGCGCTCTCGAAATCGGCCCGGGCGCTGGCGTTGGCCGCCTGCATCCGCTCCTGGCGTGCGAACTCCAGGCTGGCCTGTTCAATCTGTGCTTTCTTGGCGCGGATCTGGGCGTCGATGCTTTTCAGCGAGGCTTCGGCCTCTTTCAGATTGTTCTGCTGGCTGAGGCTGTCGATCTGGGCGATCAGGTCGCCCTCCTTGACCTGCTGCCCCAGGGCTACTGCCAGGGATTCGATCTGGCCGGACACCTGGGCGCCCACATTCACCAGCCGGGAGGCCTGCAGCATGCCGGTGGCGAGTACGGTTTGTTCTATCTTGCCGGTGCGCACCGCTTCGGTGACATAGGAGGGCGCAGGATCAGCGCTGTAAACGCGGTATCCGTAAGTGCCCGCGGCTACTAGAGCGATAACGGCCAGGCCGGCGAGTCCGAATTTAGTTGATCTGTTCATGGGGAGGGTGCAGTCCTGACGAGTGAAAATCCTTTCAGAATCTGCAGTATATCGATGTGAAGAGGGGAGGTGTTGCGATGAGACGTAAAGTTTTATTAAGAATCATTAACCTTTGGGTGTCGCTATCAATAAGGACACCCAAAGGTTGTCAGGCTTAACGCTTGCTTTCAAACAGGCGCGGATCCAGCGTATACGGGAGCTCCAGCAGGCTGAGCTCGGGTCCGTTAGCGGATTCCAGGTGGACCGTTGAGTTGTCCGCCTGCTCCTTGGTGATCACTGCCAGCAACTCATAGTTGTCGCCGCCGGTGGGGGCTGCGATCACTACCTGGCCGACATTTTCCTTCGCTTCGGAGTGCAGTGCCTGGCCAGGCTGCGGGCGTTCGCTGCTGCTGACTGAAGCACGGTACATCGGCTTTTTCAGAATGCCGCGGTGCTGCAGACGGGTGACCACTTCCTGGCCGGTATAACAGCCCTTGGTAAAGCTGACCCCGGACAGCGCCTGCAGGTTGGTCATCTGCGGGATAAAGGCCTCTGAGGTGTCGGCACGCAGATCGGGAACGCCTGCGCGTACCTCCTGCAGAGTCCAGTCATCGGTGCTGGCCAGCGTCGCATCAGTGCCCAGGCTGTCGAGCAGCTCGAGAGCCTGATCGGCCGGCAGCCAGCATTCAAAACGGTTTTCACCTGGTAGCTTCACCACCAGAGCGTCGTTATCGACGCTGACGCCATCGACCTCTTCGGGAAGTGACGCAACGACCTTCGTCGCCAGTGTCTCGGCGCCGGCGCCAAACAGGCCGACACCCACCAGCGAATCGTTCAGCGTGGCTTCTGCCTTGGAAAAGATGATGTACTTTTTCAGCGTGGTCAGCGCCTTGTCGGCGATGCTGGCGTCGCTGCGCAGATGCATGGCCTCGGCCGACTGCCTGATCACACGGAACAGACTGATCATATGGCCCTTGATGTTGCAGTGAGAGCCCAGGCGGCTACCGATGCGGTTCACCTCGGCCATATCGCAGCTCAGTTGCCCCTGCAGAAATTTCTGCGCGTCCGGGCCGTTGATGCTGATGATGCGCTGATGGGTCAGCGGCACCAGTGCAGCGCCTTCGCCGCTGAACGGCGCAGCGGCCGTGGCCACGCCCTGGTCGTCGAATGTGTAGCCGAGTGTCTGGAGTTTGTCCTGCCAGGCTGTAGTCATCTGTTCCCGCCTCGTAATCGATCTGTTAGCTGTTTGATGGGGCCGCAGGCTCGGATTTAAAGGTGGCGCCTTTAAACGTGCCGATGCGGCGTCCCAGGGTGACGGTGGACAGGTGGGTCAGGCTTTCCTCCCACTCCAGTGCTTCAGGCCCGAAGGCGAGAATCACGGTGGAGCCCAGATGGAAGCGTCCCATCTCCTGTCCCTTCTCCAACCGGATCGGGGCGGGTTCCGAGCGGCTGTAGAGTGTTTGTGGCTGGCGCGTTGCCGGAGCAACCTGACCGCCCCAGACCGTTTCGATACCGGCGACGATCATGGCGCCAACCAGCACCATCGCCATAGGACCGTACTCGGTATCGAAGATGGTGACAAGGCGCTCATTGTGGGCGAAGAGGTTATCCACACCCTCGGCGGTGGTGTTGTTCACCGAGTACAGATCGCCGGGAATATAGATCGCCTCGCGTAGCGTGCCGCTCACCGGCATATGTACGCGGTGGTAATCCCGCGGTGACAGATACAGGGTGGCAAAGCGGCCGTTGATAAATGGCTCTGCCCGTGACGGCGTGCCGCCGAGCAGGGTGGTCAGGCTGTAGCCGCGGCCCTTGGCCTGAATCAGGCGGCCGTGCTGGATTGGTCCCGCCTGGCTGACGGCACCGTCGCAGGGAGAGACCAGTGCGTCCGCGTCTTCATCGATCGGACGCGCATCGGCCTTGAGGGCGCGGGTAAAGAAGTCGTTGAAGTTGGCGTAGGCGCGGGGATCCTCCTCCAGCGCCTGGCTCATATCCACCTTGTAGTGTTTGCGGAACACTTCGATAAAGGTGTTCTTCACCCAGCGTATACGGCACTCGGCGATCATGCCGACCAGGCGCGACAGCAGGTGCTGGGGCAGCAGGTGCTGCAGCAGAATAAACAGTTTGTCTTTCAAGGGTCTCTCCATGGGCCGAGATGGTGGCCCTAAACTTAGCGTTCGACCGGCAGGTCCGGGGTGTTGCCCCATTCGAACCAGGAGCCATCGTAGCAACGAATATCATCCAGTCCCAACCAGCGGCCCACCAGCCAGGTCAGGCCCGAGCGGCGATGGGTCTGGCAGTGGGTGATGATGGTTTTGCCAGCGTCGATACCCGCTTCAGCAAGCAGCTGGCGCAGGCTGTCCTGGTCTTTCAGACGCGGCACAGGTCCGGCTTCAAGCAGGTCGGTCCACTCCAGCAGTCTGGCGCCCGGAATATGGCCGCCGACCTGGGCGTTGGTGATCTTTTCACCACGGTATTCATCGCCACCGCGGGCATCCCAGACGCAGAGATCGCCGTTGTCCAGGTGGGAAAGAATCCATGGGATATCGACCACCAGGTTAGTATCGTATTCAGCGCTAAAGCTCGACGGCGTCGGCAGATTCGCTTCGGTCTCAACAGGTTGCCCGGCAGCGGTCCAGCCAGCGAATTGGCCATTCAGGAAACTGGCCTGGTTGTGACCGGCGATCGCCAGGGTCCAGATCATGCGACCAGCCCAGGGGCCTTTCTGATCGTCGTACACAACCACCTGGTGTTCAGGCTTAAGGCCGATTTCTGAGAACAGGGCGCTGAGCTGCTCCACGCTCGGCAGCTTGTTCGGTACCGGCGCTTCGCCGCGCAGCAGGCGCTGGGAATTGACGTTGATGGCGCCAGGAATATGACCGGCCGCGTAGCTCTCGGCGCTGGACAGGTCGATGACGAGCAGGTTCGGATCGCCCAGGTGGGCAGCCAGCTGCTCCGGTTCGATAACAAGCGGTAGATGGGTCAAAACGAAACTCCTTAACTATAGCGGCTAAATATGGCGGCCAAATCTGGCGGTTCGAAGTCAGGACGGGGTGTGAGCCGGCAGCTGCTTAAGCGCCCGGGTGGCGGCGCTGCAGAGAATGCGGAAATGCTCCAGATGAAACTCTTCCAGTGGAGCATTGCTGCCCTGACGATCTGCATAGATCAGTGCCAGCGGCTGTTTGCCGATGAATATGGACATGATGAGGCAGTCATTCTGCTCCAGCAAGCCCCGCAACTCCGGGCTCAGACCGTTGTGGATCTGCTTCCGGTTAGCCTCGTGAATCTGCAACAGGGCCGGCTTTTCGCAAAGTCTGGAGAATATGCTTGGCTGCTTCAGGTCGACTTCAAGTTGTGACAGCGGTTCTGCCGGATCAACCCCTATCGCCTTGGCGGTGCGCAGGGTGGCTGTGCGGGTGTTGATCACACAGAGTGCGACCCGCTCCATGCCCAGGCCCCGGTTCAGGCCCTGGATCAGGCCCTGAAGGATATGAGCCTGCTTGGTGTAAAGCTCGTAGCCGCGCCGGAAGCGGTCCAAAATCTGTTTATAGATATGCGGGTTGAGCAGTTCCGGCGCTGGCGGCAGTTCCTCTTCGACGGGAAGCTCTTCCTGCTGGGGCTCTGCCGGTTCAGGGAAGCGCTCGGCGTAGAGTTTCAGCTCCTGGTCGGTGAGGCGATGCGGCAGCTGTCCACCGCCGGGAAGCAGCAGCAGTTCGCTGGCGGGCATCATCACACCCGGTACATGAAACTCCCGCGCCGACAGGGCGCAGTTGCGGTGCAGTCTCGACATGGTGGCGGCCAGTGGCTGGTCCAGGTAATCGCCGATGATGTCGAAGGTACGTAGCGAGCGTTCGCCGGTCCAGCTGCGACTGACGTTGAGCGTCATCCAGTTGGCCAGTTTGACCGGGAAATAGTGCTGCTGAACCAGGTGATTGAGCTCGCGCATATCCTCCTCTTCGAGACGGGGATCGTTCAGGGCGCGCATGTGCAGCTGCTTTATGGTGCTCAGCGATGGCGAGGTATCGTGATCCAGCGCCTGCAGCGTCAGCTCATTCAGCTTCCAGCGGTCGGCCAGGGCACGGCCCATCTCCTGGGTGGTGCAGCCGAACACCAGGCGTTCCATCTCCACGGGGCTGGCGTTCTCTTCAATGACGCCGATCTGAAAGCGATGCTTGTGCAGCGGTGCGTAGAGCCAGAGCATCCAGTGCACCAGGCCATAGAACAGTGCGGCGAGGCGCGCCTCTTCCGCGTAGGGGAGCTGTTTCAGCGAAACCCAGTCGGCCACCTGCACCGAGGCGTGGTGACTCGCCGCAATGGCGCGGAAAAAAGAGCGCTCCGAGACCGAATGAGGGTGAACCTTCATGGTGTCCAGTTCACGGATCAGGGTTTCGATGGCGCCAAACCCCAGTGAAGCGATGGCGTGATCGACGCTGGTGACAACGCTGCCCTTGGCTTCGTGACGTGACTGGGCCAGACGGGTGACATGCAGCGCCAGTACCGGGTCTTTGAGAACCTGGTGCCCGAGGCTGGCCAGCGTGGAATCGTCATTGGCCAGGGTGTGCTTTAGCCGAACCAGCGAGCTGGTGCGCACCGGGAGCGTTTTGTCTCCCAGGTAGGCGGTCCAGTCGTCGAGTCCGAAAAGGTTCTTGCTGGTCATAGGTTAGTGTCCGCTGCTGCCGCCAGAAAACTCCGGTCAGCTGTCGCGAAGCTGTCCATCGTTCAATGAAGCCAGAATCTGTCGATAGCTGTTGAAGCGGGGCTCGCTGATCTCGCCCTCTTCCAGGGCGCGCTTGAAGGCGCAGCCCGGCTCCTGCTCATGCTTGCAGTCGCGAAACTTACACATGCCGCGCAGCTCGCGCAGTTCCGGGAAGCCGTCGAGTACCTGGTCGGCATCGATATGCCAGAGTGCAAATTCGCGGATCCCCGGGGAGTCGATCAGGTCGCCGCCATCGGGGAAATGGAACAGACGGGCGGTCGTAGTGGTGTGTCGCCCCTTGCGGCTTTGCTCGGACAGCTCGCCCACGCGCAGGTCGATGCCCGGCAGCAGCTTGTTGATCAGTGACGACTTACCAACGCCCGATTGGCCAACAAACACGCTGATGCGGTTATTCAGCATTTGCTTGAGTTCATCCAGACCGTGATCCGCGGTGGTCGAGGCCTTGAGCACGCGGTAGCCCAGTTTCTCGTACTGCGCCAGCAGCGGCGGAAGGTAGGCGCCGGCTGGGCTGTCGAGCAGGTCAAACTTGTTGAGCAGCAGCACCGGTTCGATGCCGCAGGCCTCGGCGGCCACCAGGTAGCGGTCGATCAGGTTGGCGTGGGCGCGAGGCTCCACGGCGAACACAATGACGATAAAGTCGATATTGGCCGCCACAGGCTTGAGCTCGCCCTGGTTGTTCGGGCGCTGCAGTTCGCTTTTGCGCGGCTGGGTTGCGACCACAACGCCGCCGTCGTTGGAGGCACGCCAGACAACGCGGTCGCCAGTGACCAGCTGGCCCAGGTTGGTGCGCATATGGCAGCGGTGAATACTGCCCGCTTCCTCGCCCTCAAGCGCTTCCACGTCAACGCTGCGGCCGAAGTGAGAGATGATCAGGCCGGCTTGCTCCGGGCCGAGATCGCCCCCCTCGAGCTTGTCATCAAGGCGGTTGTCACGGAGTTCGGCGCGTTTTGCGCGTTCCGCCTGAATCTTTTCCACGCGCCAGGCTTGGCGCCTTGTCAGTTTGCGTTTCGCCATCGTTGCGGGCGTTGTCCCAGGGGCCAGTTATTTGATGTGCTAAGGTATTCTAAATTCGCTAAAATTTACAGCTTTGGACGGGGAGAGGCTTATATGGCGCAGGATCAGAGATTGATCTGGGTCGATCTGGAAATGACCGGCTTGATGCCGGAGAAAGACCGGATTATCGAAATGGCGGCGATTGTGACCGATGCCGATCTGAACCTGATCGCGGAAAGCCCCGTTATCTGCGTACATCAGTCGGATGAGCTGCTTGATGGCATGGACGAGTGGTGTACCCGCCAGCACGGCCAGTCAGGACTGACCGCCCGGGTAAAAGCCAGCGATATCAGCGAATCCCAGGCCGAACAGATGATGCTCGATTTTCTCAAGCAGCATGTGGAGCAGGGCGCATCCCCCATGTGCGGTAACAGCATCGGGCAGGATCGTCGTTTCCTCTACGCCTATATGCCTGAGCTCGAATCTTACTTCCATTATCGCAATCTGGATGTCAGCACCATCAAGGAGCTGGCGCGCCGCTGGAAGCCTGAGGTTCTCGATGGCGTGAAGAAGAAAGGCTCACATCTGGCGCTGGATGATATTCGCGATTCCATTGAAGAGCTGCGCTACTACCGCGAGCACTTTTTTGCGCTCTAATCCCTGTTGGCGCTTTAACTCTTAAGGATTTAGTCCTTTATTCTGCGGGCACCCGGATGCTGCTGAATCGGCAGTGGCACCGGCCCGGCCTTGCTGGCCAGTCGTTCCAGCGCCCAGTCGATATGCTCCTGCACCAGCGCTGACACGCTTTCCCGGCGGCTCCTAAGCGCCTCCTCTACTTTATCTCCGCCGCGGCTGTTGCCCAGGGCGACCGCCAGATTGCGCTGCCAGCCCTCGAAACCGGTGCGACGGATCGCCGAGCCCTCGGTATTCTTGAGAAAGGTTTCCTCATCCCAGTTAAACAGTGTCAGCAGATCCACGTCGTCCAGACTGTGGCGCGGTTTGAAGTCCTCTTCCGGTGTGCGCTTGGCGAAGCGGTTCCAGGGACAGATCAGCTGGCAGTCGTCACAGCCGAAGATGCGGTTGCCCATCAATGGGCGCAGCTCTTCTGGGATCGAACCGCTGTATTCGATGGTGAGGTAAGAGATGCAGCGTCTGGCATCGAGCACACCCGCTTCCGGGAAAGCCTTGGTTGGGCAGATATCCAGGCAGGCGCTGCAGCGACCACAGTGGGATTCGGTTTCTGGAGCATCGATCGGCAGCGGCAGGTTGGTAAACAGCTCGCCGAGGAAAAACAGCGATCCTGCCTGACGGTTTAGCAGCAGGGTGTGCTTGCCGATCCAGCCGATACCGGCGTTGCGGGCCAGCGGGCGCTCCAGTACCGGGGCGGAATCCACAAAGGGGCGGAATTGAACGGCGGCTTCGTCGCCGGCTTCCGCCGCCAGCCACTGGCCCAGCTGTTTCAGGCGTTTGCGGATCAGCTTGTGGTAGTCACGGCCCAGGGTATAGCGCGCGATATAGGCTTTGTCCGGGTTGGCCAGGGTCTTGAGGGTGGTCGTTTCTGGCGGCAGGTAATCCATGCGGACCATGACGATTCGTTCGCATCCCGGTACCAGTAGCTTGGGGTCTATCCGCTTATCGAAATGCTGCTCGAGGTAACCCATCTCGCCCTGGTAACCGGTGTCCAGCCACTGCTGCAGATGTTCCGCCTCGGCGGAAGCGTCCGGCAGGGTGATGGCGCACTGCTGAAAACCCAGCTCGCGGGCGCGCTGTTTCAGGCGTTGGGCCAGGGACTCGAGAGGTTCGGGCTGGTTTGCGTTTGCGCTGGGCTGTTCCACTATAATGGCGTGCAGATCAGTGATGAGTGAAGGTCTATGAGCATCAATAGAGAGGTCTTGCCGGCCACATTATACACGGCAGAGCAGTGCCGCGCGCTGGACCGGACCGCGATTGAGCAGTTTGGCATCCCCGGCTTTCGTTTAATGCAGCGTGCCGGTCAGGCCGCCTGGGCGGTGATCGGGCAGCAGTGGCCGCAGTTGCGGCGCATCAGCATTGTCTGCGGTGCCGGCAATAACGGCGGTGATGGTCTGGTGATCGCGGGACTTGCCTGGCAGGCCGGGCTCGAGGTGCAGTTGATAGTGGTTGGCGAACGCTATGCCGAAAAGCTGCGTGGCGAAGCGCTGGAGGCCTGGCAGTGGCTCAGTGGTTTTGGCGTGAAGGCTGACAACTGGTACCCCGGTATAGAACTGACGGGCGAGCTGATCGTTGATGCGCTGCTGGGTATCGGCCTTAGCGGGCAGGTGCGTGGCGAGGCCGCCAGTGTGATAGCTCAGATCAATCGCTGCGAACAGCCGGTATTGGCTGTGGATATCCCCTCGGGTCTTTGTGCCGATACTGGTGCCGAACTGGGAATGGCGGTTTACGCTGACCTCACCATCACGTTTATCGCCTTGAAGCAGGGTCTGTTGACTCATCAGGGTGTCGATCATGTCGGTAACCTGCTGTTTGATGCGCTGCTGTTACCCGATGAAGTGTTCGAGGATGTGCCGGTCAGCGCCTTTCGCACCGATACGGAAGACCTGCGTGAACTGCTGCCGAAGCGTCCCGCGTCCTCTCATAAGGGCATGTACGGCCATCTGCTGGTGGTGGGCGGTGACCTGGGTATGGGAGGAGCTGCACTGATGGCGGCCCAGGCGGCGCTGCGCACAGGGGCAGGGTTGGTCTCCCTGGCCACGCGCGAGGAGCACCGCATGGCGGCGCTCACCCGCGTGCCGGAGGTGATGTGTCACGGCATCGACGAGGCCGATGAACTGGAACCGCTGCTGGCGAAAGCGGACGCAGTGGTGATCGGCCCGGGGCTCGGGCAGAGCGTTTGGGGGCGGCGGTTGTTTGAAGCCGTGCTTGAGAGTGACAAACCGATGCTGCTTGATGCCGATGCGCTGAATCTTCTGGCCCAGAGTGACTCGACGCTGCCGGAGCATGACTGGGTGCTGACACCGCATCCGGGGGAAGCGGCGCGCCTGCTCGATACCGATACGGCGGATATTCAGGCCAATCGCTTCGAACAGGTGCGGGAACTTCAGAGCCGTTGCGGTGGCACAGTGGTATTGAAAGGCGCCGGTACGCTCAGTTGTGATGGCGATGTGATCCACCTCTGCAGCGACGGTAACCCCGGAATGGCGACGGCCGGTATGGGCGATGTGCTCAGTGGCATTATCGGTGGTGTGCTGGCGCGGGGCATGCCCGCGGTGGATGCGGCGCGGGTCGGCGTATTGGTTCATGCCCGGGCGGCAGACCTCTGTGCCCGGCAATTAGGTGCAGGTGGATTGCTGGCGACCGACCTTATGAATACCATTCCGCTCGTTATCAATGGGTTGGAAGAAAATGTCTGATTATTCGATTGAACTGGCCGATGAGCCGGCGATGGTGGCGTTCGGTGAGCATCTGGCAGCCTGCTGCACTGAAGGTGCGGTCATTTTTCTGCACGGCGACCTGGGTATGGGGAAAACCACACTGTCCCGCGGCGTACTGCGTGGCTGCGGTCATCAAGGTTCTGTTAAGAGTCCGACCTATACGCTGGTAGAGCCCTACGAGACGCCAGCCGGCCCGGTCTACCATTTCGACCTCTATCGTCTGGGTGACCCGGAAGAGCTTGAGTTTCTGGGAATTCGGGATTACTTCGATGAACGCTCATTGAGCCTGATCGAATGGCCGGAGCGGGGCGCAGGGATTCTGCCGGTGGCGGATCTGGAGATCGAAATCCGTGTCGAGGGGACAGGACGTTTGCTGTCGTGGCAATATAATACTGAAAAAGGCCGTAAATTGGCCGATAGTTTAAGAAAGGGTTAAATTCGCCGATATATCCGCTGCTTTCAGCGGGAGGCGAGCGGGTTTGTAGTTTGCCAATATTGGGCGATACACGCGAAGTGAAGGGGTGAAAAGGCTGGTGCGCATACTCAGCGGGTTAATACTGACGCTCATGCTGGCCTGGAGTCAGCTGGCGCAGGCAGTAACCAATGTCGACAATATCCGTGCCTGGCAGGCACCGGACAACATTCGTCTGGTGTTCGACCTCAGCTCGCCCGTACAGCACAAAGTTTTCATGCTCGATAACCCGCAGCGGCTGGTGCTGGATATCGAGGATACCAAGCTCGATCTCAATATTGATGCCCTGGGGCTCGCCAAGGGACCGATTCAGAAGGTGCGCACCGGTAAGCGAGGCGATGGCGTGCGTCTGGTACTGGACCTGGATGGCGAAAAGATCAGTCCGAAGAGTTTTCAGCTCGCTCCCAACGATCAATATGGCAACCGCCTGGTGCTGGATCTTGCGCTGCCCGAAGCGGTTAAGGCAGAAAGCGAGAGCGTGGAGCGCAAGCAGGAGGCCAACACCGGCCCGCTGCGCGATATCGTTGTCGCAGTGGATGCCGGCCACGGTGGTGAAGACCCCGGAGCGCTGGGGCCGGGTGGGTTACGCGAGAAGAACGTGGTGCTGTCGATCGCCAAAGAGGTGGCTCGCCTGATTGATGCCGAGCCTGGCTATCGAGCTGAGCTGATTCGTGGTGGCGATTATTATGTCAGCCTGCGCGGTCGTACACTCAAGGCGCGCAAGATCAACGCTGACCTGTTTGTCTCCATACATGCCGATGCGGCCCGTAACAAGAGTGCTCGAGGAGCCTCTGTCTGGGTGCTTTCTGGCAGTGGGGCGAGCAGTGAAATGGGTCGCTGGCTGGCGCAGAAAGAAAACGGCGCCGACCTTATCGGTGGTGTTGGCAGTGTCAGCCTGGAAGACAAGGATGACCTCCTTGCCAGTGTATTGCTGGATATGTCGATGACGGCAAGTCAGTCCAGCAGCCGAGAGGTGGCTAACCGGGTGCACAGCAATATCGCCGGTTTTGCACGGATGCATAAAAACCACGTTGAACAGGCTGGTTTCGTGGTGCTCAAATCCCCGGATATTCCCTCGATCCTGGTGGAAACCGGGTTTATCTCCAACCCCAATGAAGCCGCCAACCTGAAAAAGAGCAGCTACCAGAACCAGATGGCGCGAGCCATCGTCAGTGGCGTCAAAGCTCACTTCTGGGATCGGCCGCCGAGCCGCACTCATATTGCTGCCCGTAAACGCGCCGGTGAAACCCTGGCGGGTGCCGAAAGTACCTATAGGGTCGCTCCCGGTGATACGCTGTCGGTTATTGCCGTGCGCAACGGTATCTCTCTGGATCAGCTGCGCCGCGCCAACGAGCTGCGTGGTGACCGTATCCGCGTAGGTCAGGTGCTGAAAATCCCGGCCAGTTAAGTGCTGTTTCCTGTTTTCGCTTTAACCCCCTCAGGCATAATTTTATGAGTCGTATTCACCTGCTCTCACCGCAGCTGGCGAACCAGATCGCCGCCGGTGAGGTCGTCGAACGTCCCGCTTCCGTGGTCAAGGAACTGCTGGAAAACAGTCTTGATGCCGGCGCTACCAAAATCGATGTGGATGTGGAACAGGGTGGTATTAAGCTGATCCGTCTGCGCGATAACGGCGGCGGCATCGAAAAGGGCGATCTGGCTTTGGCCCTGAGTCGCCACGCTACCTCCAAAATTCTGCAGCTGGAAGATCTCGAAGCGGTTGCCAGTCTGGGATTTCGTGGTGAGGCCCTGGCTTCCATCAGTTCGGTGGCGCGTTTGACGTTGACCTCTCGCACAAAAGATCAGGAAGCTGCCTGGCAGGTGCGTGCCGAGGGGCGCGATATGGAGGCGGTGCTGGAGCCCGCAGCCCATCCTCGCGGTACCACTGTCGAGGTGCGGGACCTGTTCTTCAATACGCCGGCGCGGCGCAAATTCATGAAGAAAGATCAGACGGAATTTCGCCACCTCGAAGAGGTGATCAAGCGCATGGCGCTGAGCCGGTTCGATGTCTCCTTCAATCTGCAACATAACGGACGCCGAGTGCAGCAGCTGCGTCCGGTGGATAGCGAGCAGGCCCGGGAACGGCGGCTGGCTTCTCTGCTTGGCGGGAGTTTTATCGAGCAGGCAGTACACCTGGATGTGAGCGCCGAGGCTTCAGGGTTGCGGCTTTGGGGCTGGATCGGTCTTCCCACCTATTCGCGCAGCCAGGCGGATCAACAGTACTTTTTCGTCAACGGACGCATCATCCGCGATAAGGTCGTGACCCACGCGGTGCGCCAGGCCTACAGCGATGTGCTCTTCCACGGCCGGCATCCGGCGTTTGTACTCTACCTTGAGCTGGACCCGGCCCTGGTGGATGTGAACGTACACCCGACCAAGCACGAGGTGCGCTTCCGCGAATCGCGGCTGGTGCATGACTTTATTTTCCGCACCCTGCATCGTGTTATTGGTGATCTTCGTCCCAAGGATGCGGTACCAGCGGGCGCAGGTGAGTCGGCAGGTGATGGCGCAGGCGCTCCGTCCATGGCGATGCAGTCATCGCCCGGCAGTGTTTCGGGTGGTGGCACCTTTAGTCAGGGGCGGATGCCGCTGTATCAGTCTTCCGGTAGCTATCAGTCTCCAGGGAGCTATCAGTCTTCCGGGAACTATCAGCCCGGCCAGTCCCCGGGAAATTATGGCAGCTACGGCGGTGCGGCGGGCTCTGCGTCTGCAGTCCGGGATCAGATCTCGGCCTACGCGGACCTGCATACACCGGCTGCGCCTGCGCAAGGGCTGCAGAATGTCGGGCGGCCAGGTATGCCGATGCCGGAAGATGATGCCGAGAAAGCGCCGCCGCTCGGTTATGCCATCGCCCAGCTGCATGGTGTTTATGTGCTGGCGCAAAACGAGGTGGGCCTGGTGCTGGTGGATATGCACGCGGCCCATGAGCGTATCGTCTACGAGCGCATGAAAACCGCCTGGGATGAGGATCGGGTGCGCTCCCAGCCGCTGCTGGTGCCGGTGAGTCTCAGCGTCAGTGAGCGAGAGGCGGACCTGGCGGAGGAGCAGCCCGAGCTGTTCGAGCGTCTTGGTTTTCGTCTGGAGCGTATGGGGGCGGATACGCTGACCGTACGTGAGGTGCCTGTCTCTCTGGCGAAGGCGGATGCGCCTCAGCTGGTGCGTGATGTGCTGGCCGATCTGGTGGTGTTTGGTAGCAGTCGCCGTATCGAAGAGAGCATTAACGAGCTGCTTGGTACCATGGCCTGTCACGGCGCCGTGCGCGCCAACCGTCAGCTCAGTATTCCCGAGATGAATGCCCTGCTGCGCGATATGGAAGCCACGGAGCGCAGCGGCCAGTGTAACCATGGTCGTCCGACCTGGACCCAGCTGTCGATGCACGAGCTGGACAAACTTTTTCTGCGAGGCCAGTAATCTTGGCGGATACACTACCACCGGCCATCTTTCTGATGGGGCCGACGGCGTCCGGCAAAACAGCGCTGGCGATGCACCTGTTCGATAACCTGTCCTGTGAGTTGATCAGTGTCGACTCGGCGCTGATCTACCGTGATATGGACATAGGCACGGCGAAGCCGGACGCAGAAGAGCTTGCGCGCTACCCTCATCGCCTGATCGATATTCGCGATCCTGCGGAAAGTTATTCTGCTGCCGAGTTTCGCCAGGACGCCCTGGCAGCTATGGCGGAAATTAGCGCAGCGGGCAAGGTGCCTGTGCTGGTGGGTGGCACCATGCTTTATTTTAACGCCCTGCAGAAGGGGTTGGCGCCTTTGCCGGAAGCGAACGCAGAGCTTCGCGCCGAGCTGGAGGCCGATGCGGAGCGTCTGGGCTGGCCCGCCATGCATGAACGCCTTGCAAAACTTGATCCGGCGGCAGGCGAGCGATTGAAGCCTACCGATTCACAGCGTATCGAACGTGCGCTGGAGGTGGTGCTACTGACCGGTAAGCCGATCAGCGAACACTGGGCTGAGCAGGCGGACGCCGCTTTGCCCTATAACCTGTTGCCACTGGCCTTGATGCCCGGTGATCGGGCGCGTCTGCATCAGCGTATCGAACAGCGTTTTGATCTGATGCTCGGGCAGGGATTTGAGGAAGAGGTGCGGCGCCTGCATGGGCGGGGTGACCTGCACGCCGATCTGCCTTCAATTCGTTGTGTCGGTTATCGCCAGATGTGGGACTACATTGAAGGCCGCCTGAGCTATGATGAGATGAGGTATCGCGGCGTGGTCGCCACCCGGCAGCTGGCAAAAAGGCAGCTGACCTGGCTACGTGGCTGGCAGGGCGTTCACTGGCTGGATAGCGAGGCGGATAAATTACTCGATTCTGCCTTGAAACTGGCTGAGGCAAACATTATATAATGGAAGGCTTGTCACCGGTGCGAGTTGGTTGGAGTTTTGGCCAGGGAAACGGGTGCAGCCTATTACAACTAAACGTTTTAGTTTCTTTTTGGGAAGGAGTTTGCAATGTCAAAAGGGCAGTCTTTACAAGACCCTTATCTGAATGTGCTGCGTAAAGAGCGTATTCCGGTATCCATCTTTCTGGTCAACGGTATCAAACTGCAGGGTCAGATCGAATCTTTCGATCAGTTTGTTATCCTGCTGAAAAACACCGTCAGCCAGATGGTTTATAAACATGCCATTTCTACCGTTGTTCCGTCGCGTCCGGTGAAACTGCCGCAAGGCGACGAAAAGGCGGCAGACTGAGGTCCTAATTGTTTTTCGAACGTCCCGAATCGGGCGAGATAGCGATTCTCGTCCACATTGAGCTGTCCTCTGATGCGGATAGCGAAGATCCCCGGGAGCTGGAAGAGCTGGCGCTCTCCGCAGGTGCAGATCCGGTCGCATTTCTGACCGGGTCCCGTGCCGATCCCAGTCCTAAATTCTTTCTCGGTGCAGGTAAGGTAGAAGAGCTGCGGGCTATGGTGCAGGCGCATCAGGCTGAGCTGGTGATCTTTAACCATGCGCTGAGTCCAGCCCAGGAGCGAAATCTCGAACGCGAGATCCAGTGTCGTGTGCTCGACCGCACCGGGCTTATTCTCGATATTTTTGCCCAGCGCGCGCGCACCCATGAAGGTAAGCTTCAGGTTGAGCTGGCGCAGCTCGAGCATATGTCCACACGTCTTGTACGTGGCTGGACCCACCTTGAGCGTCAGAAAGGTGGTATAGGTCTGCGCGGGCCGGGTGAAACCCAGCTCGAAACTGACCGTCGTTTGCTGCGAGCCCGCATCAAGTCGATCCTGAAACGTCTGGAGAAAGTGCGTACCCAGCGTGAGCAGGGGCGTCGTGCGCGGCAGCGTGCAGAGGTGCCGACTGTTTCTCTGGTGGGCTACACCAACGCCGGCAAATCCACCCTGTTTAACCGTATTACCGATTCCGGTGTTTACGCGGCGGACCAGCTGTTTGCGACGCTTGACCCGACGTTGCGCCGGATCGATCTGGACGATGTTGGTCCCGCGATCCTGGCGGATACGGTGGGCTTTATCAAACATCTACCGCATAAGCTGGTAGAGTCGTTCCGGGCCACGCTGCAGGAAACGGTGGAAGCAACGCTGTTGCTGCACGTCATCGACAGTCAGGATGAGGAGCGCCAGGACTACATTACCCAGGTGCATCATGTTCTGAGTGAGATCGGTGCGGATGAAGTGCCGGTACTGCAGGTCTACAACAAGATCGATCTTCTGCCGGGTCAGGATGCTCGTGTGGACCGTGACGAAGACGGCGTTCCGCGTCGGGTCTGGTTGTCGGCACAGAGTGGCGAGGGAATAGATCTGCTGATGGACGCGGTGCGAGAGCGTCTCAGTGGTGACATGTTCCACGACACACTTAGCCTGACGCCCGAGCAGGGGCAGTTCCGCGCACGCCTTTACGCCCAGGGTGCCGTGGTCAATGAACGGATCGAAGATGATGGCCGTATGTCTCTGGAGGTAAGGATGCCGATGCGTGATATTCGGCAGCTCCTCAGTCGTTTGAGCATACCGGCGGAACGTTATCTGCCTGAGCCTGTCCACGAAGAAGACCTCTGGTAGATGCAGCTTGCCCCGATAGAGCGCCAAAAACTGCAACGCACTGGTGTCGAAAATGCCTGACGCTGTTGCGTGGATGCTCGGGTATCCCTAGAATTTTCAAAAATATAACGCCCTTTCAACGACGGAGAACTGTATGGCCTGGAACGAGCCTGGCGGGAATGGCAATAACCATGACCCCTGGAGCAGTGGCGGCGATAAGAACCGCGGTAAACGCGGTCAGGATCAGGGGCCGCCTGATCTGGATGAGGCACTGCGCAAGCTGCAGGACCGGATGAATTCGCTATTCGGTGGCAACAAGCGTCGCGGCAGCGGTTCGGGCGGTAGCTCGGGTGGCAAAGGCGGTGGTTTTGGCTTCCTTGTGGTGATCGCAGTAGTGGCGGCGCTGTTCTGGGCCGGTATGGGCTTCTATACCGTGGACCAGCCTGAGCGTGGTGTGGTGCTGCGTCTGGGTAAGTTCTATGAAACGGTAAACCCGGGTCTGCAGTGGAACCCACCGCTGATCGATGACGTCACCAAGGTCAACACCGAGATGGTGCGTACTCACAATCACGATTCCCAGATGCTGACCGAAGACGAGAACATCGTTTACGTCGATCTGACCGTGCAGTACGTGGCGACCGATCCCAAGGCTTTCATTCTCAATGTGCGTGATCCCGAGCAGAGTCTGTCGCATGCGGCCGAGTCTGCCCTGCGTCATGTCGTGGGTACCACCGAACTGCACTCTATCCTGACCGAGGGTCGTGAGACACTGGGTATTCAGGTGCAGGAGCGTCTACAGCGTTACATGGAGTTCTACGGTACCGGTATCAACATCATTCAGGTCAATATCAAGAACGCCCAGGCGCCGAGTCAGGTGCAGGACGCTTTCGATGATGTGATCAAGGCGCGTGAAGATGAGCAGCGTGTGATCAACGAAGCTCAGACCTACGCCAACGGTGTAGTGCCTGAAGCTCGCGGTGAAGCTCAGCGTATCATTGAAGAGGCTAACGCCTACCGTGAAGAGATCGTTGCTCGCGCGACAGGTGAAGCTAACCGCTTTACGGCCCTGGAGAAAGAATACGCCAAGGCGCCGGATATCACTCGTCAGCGTCTCTACCTGGAAACTATGCAGGAAGTGCTCGGTAAAACACCGAAGGTGCTGGTTGATGTCGAAGGTGGCAATAACATGATGTACCTGCCGCTCGACAAATTGATGGAAAAGCAGGACAGCGTTCGCGACAGTAGCGGTCGTCCTCTTCGTCTGGATAGTGCCAGTCTGAAGGCTATTACCGATCAGGTGTTGGAGCAGGCTCGTCAGCGCCAGAATTCTTCCACCACTACACGGGAGGGCCGCTAATGAACGCTCGATCGCTCTATTTACTGATCGCCGTGCTGGTCGTGGTGATGATCGGTTCCAAGTCGGTCTATATCGTCAAGGAGACTGAGCGCGCCGTTAAGCTGCGTTTCGGTGAGATCGTCGATGGTGATATCCAGCCGGGTCTTCATTTCAAGATCCCGTTCGTCAACACCGTGCGTACCTTTGACGCCCGTGTGCAGACTCTGGATGCGCGTCCGCAGTCTTTCCTGACACTGGAGAAGAAGCGTCTGATCGTGGATTCTTTCGTGAAATGGAAGATCAACGATCCGGCCAAGTACTACACCTCTATCTCCGGTGATATGTTCCAGGCGTCTGAGCGTCTGGCCAACAACATTGAGGAAGAGTTGCGTAACCAGTTTGGTGAGCGCACCGTGACCGAAGTTATCTCCGGTGAGCGTGAGGAGCTGATGGATGCGGTAATTCGCGACCTCAGCAAGCGTGCGGACGAACAGTTCGGTATCGAGATTATCGATGTGCGCGTCAAGCGTATCGATCTGCCGACCGAGGTGTCCTCTTCCGTGTATCAGCGTATGCGTACCGAGCGTCAGCGTCTGGCCCGTGAGCTCCGTGCTCGTGGTCAGGAGCTTGCCGAAGGTATTCGCGCCGATGCGGATCGTCAGCGCACCGTTATCCTGGCGGAAGCCTACCGTGAGTCTGAAGAAACTCGAGGTGAGGGTGATGCGCAGGCAGCAAGCATCTATGCCGATGCCTATTCGGCGGATGAGGAGTTCTATAGCTTTAACCGTAGTCTGCAGGCTTACCGCGATACCTTTAAAGGTGGCGGTGATGTGATGCTGCTGGAGCCGGATTCGGAGTTCTTCCGTTATCTGGATGATGCGCGTCCGCCGTCACGCAGCGCGACACAGCCATAGTGCAATACAGAAATCGGGTGCCCTTGGCGCCCGATTTCGTGGTAGTATTCGTTAACCGGGTCGAGGCCCGGTTTTTTTGTGGACTTTAGGTGAGTAATGGTCGATCTCTGGCGCGAATTATTGATCGCGTTCTGCCTGGTGATGGTAATCGAAGGTGTGCTGCCTTTTCTCTATCCCCAGCGCTGGCGTCGGCTGGTTGCCAAGCTGGCATATGTCCCGGATTCGTCACTCAGGGTGGCGGGTTTTGTGTCGATGTTGCTGGGTGTGGCGCTACTCTATCTGGTTCACTGAT
Organism: Marinobacterium lutimaris; assembly: GCF_900108065.1. GTDB lineage: Bacteria > Pseudomonadota > Gammaproteobacteria > Pseudomonadales > Balneatricaceae > Marinobacterium_D > Marinobacterium_D lutimaris. The sequence continues at coordinate 211,636 of NZ_FNVQ01000007.1, forward strand.
TTCAAGCGTTATTCGTACTGGAGTGCTGCATGACATTGGCAGATCGCTGGTTGCTGCCCGATGGAATGAAAGAGATGTTGCCGCCTCGCGCGCGTCAGGTAGAAATGATGCGTCGTCGCGTGCTGGATCTGTATGACTGCTGGGGCTACGACCTGGTGATGCCGCCGCTGGCGGAACATCTGGAGTCGCTGTTGACCGGGGTCGGTCGGGACCTGGAGATGAAGACCTTCAAGCTGACCGATCAGGTCAGTGGCCATACTATCGGTATTCGCGCCGATATGACGCCTCAGGTTGCCCGTATTGACGCACATCGTCTGCGTACCGAGGGGCCGAGCCGTCTCTGTTACTGTGGTTCCGTGTTGCATACTCGGCCCGGCAATATGCTGGCGTCGCGCAACCCGCTTCAGCTCGGTGCCGAGCTTTACGGTCATGCGGGCCTCGATAGTGATGTAGAAGTGATCTCGCTGATGCTTGAGACGCTGCGCACTATCGATGTAAAAGGTCCAGTGAGCCTGGATCTGGGGCATGTGGGCGTATTTAGCGAGCTGATGCAGGAAGCCGGTTTGACCGGTGAGGATCAGGATCGCTTTATCGATATGCTGCAGCGTAAGGCTCTGCCGGAAATCAGCAGCTTCGTGGCTGGTCTGGAGCTGGTCGAAGGTGTTGCTGAAAAGCTCCTCGCGCTACCGCGGCTTAATGGCGGTGTTGAGGTACTTCAGCGTGCGCGCGAACTATTTGCGGGTTCCGAGAGTATTCTGGCTGCGTTGACCTATATTGAACAGGTGGCGCAGCGGGTGGAAAGTCGCTATCCGGCGACCGACCTTTACTTTGATCTGGGTGAGTTGCGTGGCTATCACTATCACACAGGTGTAGTGTTTGCTGCTTACTCGCCTCACTTTGGTCAAGCGCTGGCCAAGGGTGGTCGTTACGACCGTATTGGAGAAGACTTTGGTCGAGCGCGCCCGGCAACGGGTTTCAGTGCTGACCTTAAAACCCTGCTGGAAGTCGCGCTGGCGATGCCGGAGATCGAGCGCTCCGCTGTGCTGGTGCCGGCCACCGAAGAGCAGGATCTCCTTGCTGCGATCGCGGATCTGAGGCAGGCCGGTGTGCGTGTCGTGCAGATGCTGGATGGAGAAGTGGTACCGGGCTGCTGTGATCGTCAGCTGGTACTGAAGGACGGGCAGTGGGTCGTTGAGACCCGGTGAACATTTTCTCAATTTTTAAGAGTTTTTAGAGACAGCAATGGGTAGAAACGTCGTTGTTCTGGGTACCCAGTGGGGTGATGAAGGCAAGGGTAAGATCGTCGATCTGCTGACTGAAAAAGTCGCGGCGGTCGTTCGCTTTCAGGGCGGTCATAACGCCGGTCATACACTGGTAATCGATGGACAGAAAACCGTACTGCATCTGATTCCGTCAGGGATCCTGCGGCCGAATGTCGAATGCCTGATCGGTAACGGGGTGGTGCTTTCTCCTGATGCACTGCTGGAAGAGATCGCCGGCCTTGAAGAGAGCGGCGTTCCGGTGGCTGAGCGTCTGCGTCTTAGCCCTGCATGCCCGCTGATCCTGTCCTATCACGTGGCGCTGGACCAGGCGCGCGAAAAAGCGCGCGGTGACTCCAAGATTGGTACTACCGGTCGTGGTATCGGTCCTGCTTACGAAGACAAGGCGGCTCGTCGCGGTCTGCGTCTGGGTGATATGGCTGATCCGGCTGGCTTTGAAGTCAAGCTGCGTGAAGTGATGAAGTATCACAACTTCATGCTTGAGCATTACTACGAAGTTGATCCGATCGACGTTGATGCGCTGCTTGCTCACTGCCTGGAAATGGCCAAGACCCTGGTGCCGATGATGACCGACGTGACTACACGTCTGCATCAGCTGCGCAAGCAGGGTGCCAGCATCATGTTTGAAGGTGCACAGGGCTCGCTGCTGGATATCGACCACGGTACTTATCCGTACGTGACCTCATCCAACACCACCGCCGGCGGTACCTCTACTGGTAGTGGTTTCGGTCCGCTTTACCTCGATTACGTGCTGGGTATCACCAAGGCTTACACCACTCGCGTTGGTGGCGGTCCGTTCCCGACCGAGCTGAACTGCGATATCGGTGCGCGTCTGGCCGAGCGTGGTCATGAGTTTGGTGCGACTACCGGCCGTGCACGCCGTTGCGGTTGGTTTGATGCGGTAGCGCTCAAGCACGCTATCCAGATCAACTCCGTATCCGGTATCTGCCTGACCAAGCTCGACGTTCTGGATGGTCTCGATCAGATTAATATCTGTATCGGTTATGCCGATGCCGAAGGCAATCCGGTGACCTCTCTCTGCGGTAGCGAAGCTTACGAGTCTGTTGAGCCGGTTTATGAAGTGGTACCGGGTTGGAGTGAATCCACCGTAGGTCTGAAGTCTCTCGACGAGCTGCCGGCTAATGCTCGTGCTTACATCGAGCGTCTGGAGACTCTGGTCGAAACGCCGATCGATATCATCTCTACCGGTCCTGACCGTGTCGAAACTATCGTGCTGCGCGACCCGTTCGAAGAGTAATCTTCACCGGGTCCTGCGAGACATAAAAAAGCCGCGCTTGATAGCGCGGCTTTTTTGTTTCTGCCTTCAGCCCGGGAAGGCTGAGGTTTGGTGTTAGTGCTGAACGGCCGGGTGCAGGGTTTTGAGCAATGCCTTGAATATCTTGGCGTTGCCGGCAACCAGTTTGCCGCTATCGCGGTGGTTGCTGCCGCCCGCGGTGTCGCCTACCAGTGCGCCTGCTTCCTGAAGCAGCAGCAGGCCTGCGTCCTGTTCGCTCTGGTACAGGCCCAGCTGGCAGAAGCCGTCCAGGCGGCCGGCAGCGGTGTATGCCAGGTTCAGTGCTACGGAGCCGGTGTTGAACGGGGTGGCACCGGCGCTGACCAGTTCGCGCATAATGGCGATCTGGGTGTCGAGACCGGAAGTGTCACTGCTGCGTCCCAGGAAGCCGGTACCGATCAGGGCGCCGTCCAGTGCTTTGCGTGAGCTTACGCGCAGGCGCTTACCGTTCAGCTGTGCGCCTTCGCCGCGGCTGGCGGTGAATTCGTCGCCGGTGATCGGGTTAAGGATCAGTGCGTGGGTGACCTTGCCCTTGATGCGTCCGGTGATGCTCAGCGCAAAAGAGGGTACCGCATTGGAGAAGTTCACCAGGCTGTCGATCGGTGTTACCTGCCACTCGCAGGGAGTGGGGCCTTCGCCGGTTGCTGTGTGCCGTCCGCTGTAATCGCCGATTACCGTGTGGTGGGGGTAGGCTTTCTGCAGCGTGTGGGCGACTGTGCGTTCAGCCTGAAGGCAGAGGTCATTGATAAAGGCAGCGACCTTGTCCTGCTCGGATTTGATCAGATCCAGGCGTTCGGTGCCTCGGGCGATCTGCTCGGCGGCGAGACGTGCGGCACGCAGAGCGATGTTGACCATTGGTTGCATTGGGTATGGAATCCAGTCGTTCGAATGGGGAATCAAACGGAAATTATAACGCACTCTGCACTGTTGAATAAACGTTGATCGCAATACGGTGAGGTTAACGAGGGGAGTTGCTCCTTTATGTGTCGCACCCGAGTCGATCAGCGTGGTGGAGTTCTGTTATTATATGCGCCCTTTTTTAACAGGTTTCTTGGTGCATATGCTTGAGCACATCCGTATCGTTCTGGTGAATACCACCCATCCCGGCAACATCGGTGCCGTGGCTCGCGCCATGAAAAATATGGGGCTGAGCGATCTTTGCCTGGTTGAGCCCAAGCACTACCCGGACGAGGCGGCTACGGCGCGCGCATCGGGTGCCACCGATATCCTTGATAACGCCCAGGTTGTCGCAACGCTGGAAGAGGCTCTGGCAGATTGTCAGTTGGTGGTCGGTACCAGTGCCCGTGGTCGGCATATCCCCTGGCCGGTGATTAATCCTCGTGAGCTGGGTGCTATCGCCACGCCGCTGGCAGCTAAGTCTCGAGTGGCGGTGCTCTTCGGTCGTGAAGATCGAGGCCTGACCAACGATGAGCTGCATGCCTGTCACCATCATGTTCATATCCCATCCGTGGAAGGATTCAGCTCGCTGAATATCGCGGCGGCAGTTCAGGTTATCTGCTACGAACTGCGTATGGCGCAGCTGCTTAACGATGAGCAGAGTAAGCCGCAGTGGGGAACCGACTGGGATATCGAGCTGGCTGATCACGCTGAGCTTGAGCGTCTGTTTGAGCATCTGGAGCAGACGCTTGTCGATATCGAGTTCTTGGATCCGAACAATCCGCGTCAACTGATGCCGCGTTTGCGTCGCCTGCTGCTGCGGGCTGTGCCGGACAAGGTTGAGGTCAATGTACTGCGTGGAATCTTGAAGTCCGTTAATCGGGGTTTTGAAAAAGATTCCACAAAAGAGAGTGGCGAAAAGGGCGATAAATCCTGACTTTTATAGTCGGGAATATACTTGACTAAAACTCTTGGTTTTTGCACAATGACGTCAGGCTCGCAGCAGCAGGTGAGGATGACTATGCGATTGACAACTAAGGGGCGTTACGCCGTAACGGCAATGCTCGACTTGGCCCTTCATGAGGGTAAAGGACCGATCAGCCTGGCGGATATTTCTGAGCGCCAGGGTATTTCGCTGTCCTATCTGGAGCAGCTGTTTGCCAAGCTGCGCCGTAACGAACTGGTGCATAGCGTACGCGGCCCGGGTGGTGGTTACCAGCTGAAGCGCGAGCGCGGAGAAATTAATGTGGCCGAAGTGATCGACGCTGTCAACGAGTCGGTCGACGCCACGGGTTGCCGCAGCACGGGCAACTGCCAGAGCGGTGAGGTCTGTCTGACACACCACCTCTGGTGCGATTTGAGTGATCAGATCCATGGCTTCCTGAGTGATATCAGCCTGGCGGATCTGGTTCTGCGAAACGATGTGCAGGAAGTTGCCGAGCGCCAGGGGCAGCGTAGCCGGACTCAACCGGAACAATTGATCGCCAGCAGTGTTGCGTCAGCATCCTGATAGCGAAGAGCTTTGGAGATTGAAATGAAATTGCCGATCTATCTCGATTATTCAGCAACAACACCGGTAGATCCGCGTGTGGCCGAGAAGATGATGAGCTGCCTGACGCCGGAGGGTAACTTCGGTAACCCGGCTTCCCGCTCTCACATGTTTGGCTGGAAGGCTGAAGAAGCAGTCGAGACAGCGCGTCGTCAGGTGGCAGATCTGCTGGGTGCAGATCCGCGTGAAATTGTCTGGACCTCCGGTGCGACCGAGTCCGATAACCTGGCGATCAAGGGTGTCGCCCACTTCTATCAGAAGAAGGGCAAGCACATCATTACCTCCAAGATCGAACACAAGGCGGTGCTGGATACCTGCCGTCAGCTCGAGCGCGAAGGTTTTGAAGTGACCTATCTGACACCGGGCAGCGATGGCATTATCACACCGCAGATGGTGGCTGATGCTCTGCGTGAAGACACTATTCTCGTGTCACTGATGCATGTGAACAACGAGATCGGCACCATCACCGATATCGCCGCAATCGGCGAGTTGACCCGCAGTCACGGCGTGCTGTTCCACGTGGATGCCGCCCAGAGCGCAGGCAAACTGCCGCTGGATATGTCCAGTGTAAAGGTGGATCTGCTCTCCGTTTCTGGTCACAAGATGTACGGTCCGAAAGGTATTGGTGCCCTTTACGTGCGCCGCAAGCCGCGCGTGCGCCTGGAAGCCCAGATGCACGGTGGCGGCCATGAGCGTGGTATGCGCTCAGGTACATTGCCGACCCATCAGATCGTTGGCATGGGCGAAGCTGCCCGTATCTGTCACGAAGAGATGGCCAGCGAAAGCGAGAAGCTGAAAGCGCTGCGCGATCGTTTCTGGCAGGGCGTCAGTGATATGGAAGAAGTACACGTGAACGGCTCTCTGGAGCAGCGTGTTGCCGGCAACCTGAACGTCAGCTTTGCTTTCGTTGAGGGTGAGTCTCTGCTTATGTCCATCAAGGACCTGGCGGTTTCCTCCGGTTCAGCGTGTACATCGGCCAGTCTTGAGCCTTCCTACGTGCTGCGTGCACTGGGGCTGAATGACGAGCTGGCACACAGCTCCATCCGTTTCTCCTTTGGTCGTTTTACCACCGAAGAAGAAGTGGACTACGCCGTCAAACAGATCCGCGTTGCTGTCGACAAGCTGCGTGAACTGTCTCCTCTGTGGGATATGTACAAAGACGGAATCGATTTAAACACAGTTGAGTGGGCTCACCACTAAGCCGGCTAAACAGGCTCTTGGAGGTCATCATGGCTTACAGCGAACAGGTTATTGATCATTACGAAAACCCACGCAACGTCGGTAAGATGGACGATAAAGACGATCATGTCGGTACCGGCATGGTGGGTGCTCCGGCATGTGGCGACGTTATGCGCCTGCAGATCCGCGTCAATGACGACGGCGTGATCGAAGATGCAAAATTCAAGACATACGGTTGTGGTTCAGCAATCGCATCCAGCTCCCTGGTAACCGAATGGGTCAAGGGCATGACGCTGGATCAGGCGGCTGAGCTGAAAAACGCACAGATCGCGGAAGAACTGGCATTGCCGCCGGTGAAAATCCACTGCTCCGTACTCGCGGAAGATGCGATCAAGGCAGCCGTAGAAGATTACCGTAAAAAGCAGGGCTAAGGCCTTCGGCCTTGGCTTTGCCAAGCAGAACAGGGTGAGGGTTATATGGCGATCAGCATGACAGACGCGGCGGTAAACCATGTCGCACGCTTCCTTGAAAAGCGCGGCCACGGCAGCGGTATTCGGGTGGGTGTTCGCACTTCAGGGTGCTCAGGCATGGCTTATGTGCTCGAATTCATCGATCAGGTAGAAGCTGAAGACCAGGTCTTTGAGTTTGGTGATGTGCGTGTGGCGATCGACCCGAAAAGCCTGGTCTACCTTGACGGAACCGAACTGGATTTCGTCAAGGAAGGCCTTAACGAAGGCTTCAAGTTCAATAACCCTAACGTCAGCAGCGAATGCGGCTGTGGCGAAAGTTTTAACGTCTAAACGTACGTTAACACCTAAATATAATAGCGAGGGTGCCCGGCTAAACAATGGATATGACCCGTAATTACTTTGAGCTGTTCGATCTCACGCCTGGGTTCGAGCTGGATCTTGGCTTGCTCAGTGAAAAGTACCGGGAACTCCAGAAACAGTGGCACCCCGATCGCTTTGCCCATCTCTCCGAGCGTGAACGCCGATTGTCCGTGCAGTACACGGCACATCTGAACGAGGCGTTCCAGTCGCTCAAGTCTCCACTGCGTCGCGCGCAGTATCTGTTGTTGCTTCAGGGCCGCGATACCCACGGGGAATCCGGCGCGCAGCTTGATCCCATGTTCCTGATGGAGCAGATGGAGCTGCGAGAGCGCTTGTCAGAGGTTGCCGAACAGGATGATCCGGAGGCGGAGCTTGAGCAGCTGCAGCAGGAAGCTGAGCAGGCGCTGCGGGAGCTTCGGGCTGAGTTTGTCTCACTCTACACGGGCGGCGATCTCGACGGCGCTGAGCGTACGGTGCGCAAGATGCAGTTTGCCACCAAGCTTGAAAGCGAGATAGAAGCGCTCGAAGATCGTTTGTTCGACGACTGAACGGAACCCCATATGGCTTTGTTGCAAATCGCCGAACCCGGCCAGAGTGCTGCGCCTCATGAGCGCAGACTCGCGGTCGGGATCGACCTGGGAACTACCAACTCGCTGGCGGCTACGGTGCGCAGCGGTGAGGCGCAGACGCTGCCGGATTTGAACGGCGAACACCTGTTGCCCTCGGTGGTGCATTACTCCGGCGACGGTTCGCTGCAGGTGGGTGGCGAGGCGCTTGAGTGCGCCGCAGACGATCCCTATAACACGATAATATCGGTCAAGCGCCTGATGGGGCGTGGTGTTGAGGATGTGCTCTCCTTCGGTGATGAGCTGCCTTACCGCTTCGCGCCAGGCGAGGGCGGTATGCCCTATATCGAGACCAGTGCAGGGCTGCGCAGTCCGGTCCAGGTGTCGGCCGATATTCTGCGTACCCTGCGTGAGCGCGCCGAAGATTCGCTGCAGGGTGAGCTGACCGGAGCGGTGATTACCGTGCCGGCTTACTTTGATGATGCTCAGCGTCAGGCCACCAAGGATGCGGCGCGCATCGCGGGTCTGCACGTACTGCGTTTGCTGAATGAGCCTACCGCGGCTGCTGTGGCCTATGGGCTGGATCAGGGCGATGAGGGCGTTATCGCGGTCTACGACCTGGGCGGCGGTACCTTCGATATCTCCGTTCTGCGCCTCAATAAAGGCGTGTTCGAAGTGCTTGCCACCGGCGGCGACAGTGCTCTTGGTGGTGATGACTTCGATTACGCTCTGGCGCGCTGGATTTTGAAAGAGTCCGGTATTGAGCTGGAGCCCGACGCGCAGCAGGCTCGTTATCTCACCACTCTGGCCAAACGCGTCAAGGAGGCTCTGAGTGCTGAATCGGAAACCCGGGTAAAGCTGGATCTGGCCGGTCAGAGCGCCGAAGTGAATGTAAGTCGTGAACAGTTCGACGAAGTCATTGAACCGCTCGTGAAAAAGACTCTGCGCAGTTGTCGTCGTGCCCTTAAAGACGCCGGTGTGTCGGCAGATGAGGTGCGCGATGTAGTCATGGTCGGTGGTTCCACCCGCGTGCCTCTGGTGCGTACCAAGGTGGGCGAGCTGTTTGGTCGTCAGCCGCATATCGATATTGATCCAGACCGCGTCGTAGCCGTCGGTGCTGCGCTGCAGGCGGATGTCCTGGCCGGCAATAAGCCGGACAGCGAGATGCTGCTGCTGGATGTGATCCCGCTGTCGCTTGGTCTTGAAACCATGGGTGGGCTGGTGGAAAAGGTTATCCACCGTAACACCGCGATTCCGGTGGCGCGTGGCCAGGAGTTCACCACCTACCAGGATGGCCAGACTGCCATGGCTATTCATGTGGTCCAGGGTGAGCGTGAGCTGGTAGCGGACTGCCGCTCGCTGGCCCGGTTTGTCCTGCGTGGTATACCGCCGATGGCCGCGGGCGCAGCCAAAATTCGTGTCACCTTTCAGGTGGATGCGGATGGCTTGCTCAGCGTTTCGGCGCAGGAGCTGTCTACCGGGGTTGAAAGCAGTATTCAGGTGAAGCCCTCATACGGCCTTACCGATGATGAAATTACCGGTATGCTGCAGGATTCATTCAGCCATGCTGCGGAAGATCTGACCGCCCGCGCGTTGCGTGAACAGCAGGTTGAGGCGGAGCGTCTCGCCGCTGCGGTAGAGGCGGCCATCGTCCAGGACGGAGAGCTGCTTGATTCTGATGAATTGGCGGCGCTAAAAGCGGGTGTGGCAGAACTGCGTAAGACGGCGGCAGGTCGTGATTCTGCTGCCATAGAGGCGGGCGTGAAAACGCTTGCTAAACTGAGTGATGAGTTCGCCGCTCGGCGCATGGATAAAGGTATCCAGAGTGCGCTGAAGGGGCATCGAATAGACGAACTGGATAAGGAGTCGGAGTAATGCCGCAGCTGATTTTTCTGCCGCATGAGGAACTCTGCCCGGAAGGCAAGGTGGTTGATGTTGAGCCGGGTATCAGCATCTGCGATGCCGCTCTGGCCAATGGTGTGGATATCGAGCACGCCTGCGAGAAATCCTGTGCCTGCACAACCTGTCATGTGATTGTGCGCGAAGGTTTTAATTCGCTCGAAGAGTCTGATGAGCTTGAGGATGACATGCTGGACAAGGCCTGGGGCCTTGAGCCGGAGTCGCGTTTGAGCTGTCAGGCGATCGTGGCCGATGAGGATCTCGTGGTCGAGATTCCCAAGTACACCATCAACCAGGTTTCGGAACAGCACTGAGCGGGGTAGGCGACATGGGTTTCAAGTGGGTTGACGTTCTTGATATCGCTATCGAGCTCGACGAGCAGTATCCCGATGTGGATCCGATGCAGATCAGCTTTCCCGATCTCTATCAGAAAGTGATGGATCTCGAGCAGTTCGATGATGACCCGTCACATTGTGGTGAGAAAATCCTTGAGGCGATCCAGATGGCCTGGATCGAGGAGAAGGACTGAAACAAATTCCGCTTCTGATGGTCTACAAGCCCGGCTAAGCGCCGGGTTTTGTTTATCTCGGTGGAACTGTTCAGCCTTTAATCACTCGCGTATAATGTCGCGCCTTGTCATTTTTATATAATCAATTGGATTAGGTTTAAACCATGGCTACTGAACGTACTCTCTCCATCATCAAGCCTGACGCTGTTGCTAAAAACGTGATCGGCGAAATCGTGACTCGCTTCGAAAAAGCGGGCCTCAAAGTAGTCGAAATGCAGATGAAGTCTCTTAGCCAGGCTGAAGCTGAGGGCTTCTACGCTGAGCACAAAGAGCGTCCTTTCTTTGCTGATCTGGTCGCTTTCATGACCTCTGGTCCGGTTGTTGTTCAGGTTCTCGAAGGCGAAAACGCTATCGCTCAGAACCGTGAACTGATGGGTGCTACCAACCCGAAAGAAGCTGCTGAAGGTACTATCCGTCGCGACTTCGCTGAGTCTATCGATGCGAATGCCGTACACGGTTCTGATTCTGCTGCTTCTGCAGAGCGCGAGATCGGTTACTTCTTCGGTAACTGATCCTGTCGGAGCCGCTCATTCGAGCGGCTCCCATACTCCAAACGCGGTGATTTCTCATGACTGACGCTCCCTCCAAGGTCAATCTTCTCGGTCTTTCCCCTTCACAGCTCGAACAGTTCTTCGACGAAATGGGCGAAAAGCGCTTCCGTGCCACCCAGGTGCTGAAATGGATGCATCAGTATGGGGCCAGTAGCTTCGACGAGATGACCAATATCAGCAAGGCATTGCGTGCCAAACTGGCTGAGATGGCGGATATTCGTGAGCCTGAAATCGTGCTGGAGAAGTTTTCCAAAGACGGTACCCGTAAATGGGTTATCCGTATGGATGGTGGCTCTGCCATAGAGATGGTGCTGATCCCTGAAGGTGATCGCGCGACTCTCTGTGTTTCCTCTCAGGTTGGCTGTTCGCTGGACTGTAGCTTCTGCTCTACCGGTAAACAGGGTTTTAACCGAGATCTGAGCACCGCCGAAATTATCGGTCAGCTGCGTGTGGCGATCCGTTCATTCGGTCCCTTCGATCCTAATGGCGACCGCCGGGTGACCAACGTCGTGTTCATGGGTATGGGTGAGCCCCTGCTCAACTTCGACAATGTGGTCGCGGCTACCCAGCTGATGATGGACGACAACGCCTACGGGCTGTCCAAGCGTCGAGTGACGGTAAGTACCTCCGGTGTTGTGCCGGCGCTGGATAAGCTCTGTAATGTCAGCGACGTCTCCCTCGCTGTATCCCTGCACGCGCCGAATGACGCGCTGCGTGACCAGTTGGTACCGATCAACCGCCGTTATCCGATCGCCGAATTGCTGGCCGCATGTAATCGTTACCTGGCCAGCCTCAATGACAAACGCTCGATCACCGTCGAGTACACCTTGATCGCCGGCGTTAACGACCAGCCGGAGCACGCGCGTGAATTGATCAAAGTGCTGCGCAAGGTGCCGTGCAAACTTAACCTGATTCCGTTTAATCCCTTCCCTAATTCCGGCTACGAAAGGCCGAGTGAAAAGGCGATTGCCGCGTTCAAGCAGATCATGCTGACCAGCAATATTATCACCACCGTTCGCCGCACCCGTGGTGACGATGTGGATGCCGCCTGTGGTCAGTTGGTAGGGCAGGTTGCTGACCGTACCCGGCGTAGCCAAAAATATATCGCTGTGGTACAAGAAGAGCCTGTTCAGGGGAAGAGCCAGACTCTGTAAGGGGGAGTAATGCGACAAGTTCATGCTGTGCTGCTGCTATTGATGGCAATAATGGTTTCAGCATGTTCGACGACCTCCTCCGACCGGTTTGAAAAGGCCGGTGCCTCCAAGGAAGATGCGCTCGAATCCTATACCAGTCTTGGTCTGCAGTACCTGCGTGCCGGCGATACTGCCGGGGCCAAGTCGCCGCTGCAGCGCGCCCTCGACATCGATGATAGCTACGCGCCGGCATACAACGCCATGGCATTGGTGTTCCAGGCCGAGCGCGACCTGGATATCGCCGAGAGCTACTTCCGCAAGGCGATCGATGCCGATTCCGATTCGGCGATGATTCACAACAACTTCGGTGTCTTCCTGTTTTCCCAGGAACGGTACCAGGAAGCCTGTTCTGAACTCGCCCGCGCCACCGAAGATCCTTTCTATACAGCCCGCGCTCAGGCGTTTGAAAACCTGGGACGTTGCTACCGTCGTACGGGGCGTCCGGACGTCGCGGAGCATGCCCTGCGCCGTTCCCTGACTTTGTCGCAGCAGCGTCCGTTGGCTCTGGTTGAGCTGTCGGATCTGATGCTTGAGAAAAATCAGGACCCTGAGGCTGCAGCGTTGTTCAACCGTTTCCGCGAGCTGGTAGAGCAGAAGCGTGTGAACCACTTCCCGTTGAGCCTTTGGGTGGGTATCCGCGTGGCCCGTTACGAGGGGAATGCCAATATGGCGGCGACCTACGCGCTGTTGTTAAAAAATATGTACCCTCAGTCCGTTGAATACAGGGCATATAAGGAGTCTGCGCAGTGAGCAGCGAAGAAATATCTCAGGATGCTGGTGCCACTTTCAGCGGTGGTAACTTCGTTAAGGCGAGGGAAAGCCTAGGGGTCAGTCTTCAGGAGCTCTCCCGAGAGCTTCATCTGCCGGTGCGCACGCTTGAAGCGATTGAAAGGGGAGAGTTCAAGGGGTTGGGCGGGCCCGTTTTTGTACGCGGTTATATCCGCTCGTACGCCCGCCGCCTGAAAATGAACCCCGATACCTACGTCAGCCAGTTCGACCGCCTCTCTGGTATCAAGGATACCGCGGCGGCTGTGCGCGCCGTGGGTACAGTTTCAACCAGTCCCGCACGGCAGAGCCGTTCGCTAATGCGTGTTGGCACCCTGATTTTTATCGTCGCCATCGTTGGCTTTATCGTTTGGTGGTGGCAGACCCAGTACTCCATCGACAGCGTGCTTACACCGGCGGGCGATTCACCTGTGACGGTGGATACAGCCGATGGTAACACCCTTGTACTGCCGCCGCTGGACGATGAAGCCGTTGCGGCCCCGGCGGGCGAACTGCCGGCTTTTAATTCTCCGGATAGCGTAGGTGCTGAGGCCGGGTTGGCGGAAGAGATCCAGGAAACCGCAGCTTCAGCGGCATTACCTGCTCTGCCGGATTCCGCCGCTGCAACTGAGACAGTCGAAGGTGCGGCCTCGCCAGAAGAGGCGGCTGAGGTTGAAGAGGCTGAAGCCGCGCCTGCAGTGGCCGCTACTGACGATCAGTTTCGCCTGGTGCTGGCCGATGAGAGCTGGCTCAGTGTGAAGGATGCTACGGGTCGTACACTGTTTAACGGCATTGCCCAACCAGGCAGTGAGCTGACATTCGAAGGTGAAGAGCCGCTCGCGGTGGTGATCGGGCGCGCCAGTGCGGTCACCAGTATTGAATATCGGGGCGAGCCGGTTGATCTCTCCCAGGCAAGCGATAACAATGTCGCCCGTCTGAGGCTGCCGACGTCTCTGCGTTAACCACCATCTGCAATACGGGAAAGTAATACCTTGGCGAAAATAAAAGCCATCCGGGGCATGAACGATATCCTGCCGGAGCAGACCCCGGTCTGGCAGTACCTTGAAAAGCAGGTTAAAGAGGTGCTTGGCGCCTATGGGTATAGCGAACTGCGCATGCCGATAGTCGAGCAGACCGACCTGTTCAAGCGCTCCATCGGCGAAGTAACCGACATCGTTGAAAAAGAGATGTACACCTTTGAGGACCGTAACGGCGACAGCCTGACGCTGCGTCCCGAGGGAACCGCCAGCTGTGTGCGTGCCTGTGAAGAGCATGGACTGACCTTTAACCAGGTTCAGCGTCTCTGGTACATGGGGCCGATGTTCCGTCATGAGCGCCCGCAGAAGGGACGCTATCGCCAGTTTCATCAGATCGGTGTCGAGACCTTCGGTATGCAGGGTCCCGATATCGATGCTGAACTGATCATTCTGACCGCACGCCTGTGGCGTCAGCTGGGTATGAGCGACGCGGTGACCCTGCACCTCAATACCCTGGGTACTGCGCAGGAGCGGGCGCGCTTTAAAGCGGATCTGGTTGAATATCTGCAGCAGCACGAAGCATCGCTGGATGAGGATAGCCAGCGCCGTCTGAAGACCAACCCGCTGCGTGTGCTGGACAGCAAGGATGCCGGTACTCAGGCACTGCTGGATAATGCACCGCATTTCCACGATTACATCGATGCAGAATCGCGCGAGCACTTTGATCGTCTTCGCACCCTGCTTGATCAGGCGGGTGTGAAATACGAGGTTAACGCGCGCCTGGTACGTGGCCTGGATTACTACGGTAAAACCGTGTTCGAGTGGATCACCGATAAGCTTGGCTCCCAGGGAACCGTTTGTGCCGGCGGACGCTATGACGGCCTGGTTGAACAGCTGGGCGGTCGCGCAACTCCAGCGGTTGGTTTTGCCATGGGCATGGAGCGGCTTATCCTGCTGCTTGAAACCCTGGAGCTGGTTCCGCAGAGCGTCCACCAGAATGTCGATATCTATGCCATGGCCATGGGTGACGATGCTCAGGTTGAGATGTTCCGTCTCACCGAACAGCTGCGTGATGAGACCGGCTTGCGCGTCCAGTTGCACTGCGGCGGCGGCAGTTTCAAGAGCCAGATGAAGAAAGCGGACAAAAGTGGCGCACGCTTTGGCTTGCTGCTGGGCGATGACGAGCTGGCCAACGGGGTGGTAACCCTGAAGCCGCTGCGCGAAGCCGCTGAACAGAAACAGATAACCTTTAAGGATCTGGCCGCGGAACTGGTCAGTATCTATAGCGAAGATTAAGAGAGGCAGGATCGTGGCTGAGTTGCGTACCGAAGAGGAACAGATCGAGGCGATCAAAAGCTGGTGGAAAGAGAATGGACGCTCACTGCTTCTGGCCGTTGCTGTAGCGATTGCCGGTGTGGTTGGCTGGCAGGCTTGGCAGAAGCGTGTCGAAGTTCAGTCAAGCAACGCATCAGTCACTTATCAGGAGCTGCTCCAGGCAGTAACAGCGTTGCGCGGTGCTCCGGATGATCAGGCTCAGGCAACCACGGCTGAACATCTGGCGGGTGTGCTGCAGGATGATTACTCCAGCACCGGTTACGCTTCCTTGGGCGCTATGCTCATGGCGCGGGTTGCCGTTGATGCGGGTGATCTGGATAAGGCGCTGACTCAGCTTGACTGGGCCCGCGAGAATGCTAAAGACGAAGAGCTCAAGCAGTTGGCAACCGTGCGTAGTGCGCGCATTAAGCTGGCTCAGGGCGATGCTGCCGCTGCAAGTTCTCTGCTGGCACAGGCCAGTGCTGACCATTTCAGCTCAGCTTATGCCGAGCTTCATGGGGACATCCTGGTTGCACAGGGACAGCTGGCTGAGGCGCGTCAGGCTTATGCCAAGGCGCTCGAAACTGCCAGTCCGCAGATGCGTCCGGTCATTCAGATGAAACATGACGATCTGGCCGGGGGAGAAAACTCATGAAACCTATGATTCGTGTGCTGGCCGCCGGCATGCTGGCCGCGACCCTGGGTGGTTGTGGCCTGTGGGGTGGACCCGATGAAATCGAACCTGCCGAACTGGTCGACTTCGATGCCGAGAAAGAGGTTTCCGTTCTCTGGAGTGCTCAGGTCGGTGATGGCCCGGGCGAGGGTTATCACCAGTTTGCACCGGCCATCGGTGAAAGTCGCGTATACGCGACCGATGCAGAAGGTGAAGTACATGCCTTTGATCGGGCCAGCGGCAACCGTCTCTGGGAAGTAGAACTGGATATGCGCCTTTCCGGCGGTGTCGGTTATGGCTTCGGTACTGTGGTCGTTGCCTCCGAGAACGGTGAAGTGATCGCGCTCGACAGTGATAGCGGTGCCGAGCTCTGGCGTAGCCGGGTAGCTTCCGAGGTGGTCGCGCAGCCGCAGGTGAACGCCAACCTGGTCGTTGTGCAGGTGATCAATGGTCAGGTGACTGCTCTTGATCGTGTGACCGGTGAGCAGCTCTGGACCTACGACAGCCAGATCCCGCAGCTGAGTCTGCGTGGTACCAGCGCGCCGGTGGTTACTCCCCAGGCAACGCTGACCGGGTTCGCTAACGGTAAGCTGATCGCTATTGATAACGCTTCAGGTAATGCGCTTTGGGAAGAACGTATTGCCCTGGCTGAAGGTCGTTCCGAACTGGAGCGAATCGTCGATATCGACGGACGGCCGCTGCTCTATAACGGCACCGTCTTCGTCAGCAGCTACCAGGGACGCCTGGTTGCGTTGAACCCCTATGGGCCGCGGATTATCTGGAACATCGACTTTTCCAGCTACCGCAGCCTGGCCGCCGGGTTTGGCAATATCTACGCGATTTCCGCGGACGATAAAATCGATGCCCTGGATGCCGGCAGCAGCGCCAGTGTCTGGCAGCAGCCTGCGCTCTATTTCCGAGGTCTCACCTCTCCAGCAGTGATTGGTAATACTCTGGTGGTTGGTGACTCTCTGGGCTACCTGCACTTTATGTCGCAGGTCGATGGACATTTTGTAGCACGTTATAATTTCGATTCCTCCGGTATCTACAGTGATCCGCAGGTGGTCGATAATGTGCTCTACGTACTCAGCAATGACGGTCGGTTGTCGGCTCTCACGCTGAACTGAATTAATTCTTAAGTGAAGCGCGGCGGCGTTCTGCTTGGGTGGGACGCCGCCGCGCTGTTTTGGGTGACTAGCTATGCTTCCGGTGATTGCACTGGTAGGCCGACCGAATGTCGGTAAATCGACTCTCTTCAACCGACTGACCCGTTCCCGTGACGCTCTGGTTGCCGATCTGCCGGGCCTGACCCGCGACCGCAAATACGGTGAGGGTAAACTCGGCGAGCGCGATTACATCGTTATCGATACTGGTGGTATCTCTGGTGATGAAGCGGGCATCGACAAAGTGATGGCGGAACAGTCGCTGCTGGCGATTGATGAAGCCGATGTGGTGCTGTTTCTGGTAGACGGTCGTGCCGGGCTTAACCCTGCTGATGAGATGATTGCCAATCACCTGCGTCGGGAGGAGAAGAGCTGTTACCTGGTGGTCAACAAGACCGATGGTCTCGATCCGGATGTGGCCCGCAGTGAATTCTTTAGTCTGGGTCTCGGCGACCCGTTGACTATCGCAGCGGCTCACGGTCGTGGTGTATCCGCACTGATCGACCTGACCCTCGATGAGCTCGGCATTCCCGAACCGGATGAGAATGCTGTCGAAGAGGAAGAAGACGACAATATCAGGATCGCTATTGTCGGGCGCCCCAATGTGGGTAAGTCCACGCTGGTTAACCGGATGCTGGGTGAAGACCGGGTAGTCGTCTTCGACCAGGCCGGTACCACCCGCGACAGTATTTACATTCCGTACGAGCGAGATGGTCAGCCCTATACGCTGATCGATACCGCTGGTGTGCGCCGTCGTAAGCATATACGTGAAGCGGTGGAGAAGTTCTCTATCGTTAAAACACTGCAGGCGATCAAAGATGCCAACGTAGTGGTCGCGGTGATCGATGCTCGAGAAGGTGTTACCGAGCAGGACCTGCACATGCTTGGGTTCGTTATCGATTCCGGGCGTGCGCTGGTGATTGCATTGAACAAGTGGGACGGAATGACCCAGGAGCAGAAAGAGAAGGTCAAAACCCAGGTGGATCGTCGCCTGATGTTTGCTTCTTTTGCCCGTTTTCACTTCATTTCAGCACTTCACGGCACGGGTGTTGGCGATCTTTACCGGTCTATCAACGAAGCGTATGACAGTGCCATGGCGAAGTGGTCTACCAACCAGCTGACCAAGCTGTTGGAAGATGTAGTGGCTGATCATCAGCCGCCGCAGGTGAATAACCGCCGTATCAAGCTGCGTTATGCACACCAGGGTGGCTCCAATCCGCCGATCATCGTTGTGCACGGTAACCAGACCGATGCGCTGCCCGGATCTTACAAGCGCTACCTTGAGAACCGCTTTATCAAATTCCTCAAGGTTAAGGGTACGCCTATCCGCTTTGAATTCCGCACTGGGGATAACCCGTTTGCCGGTAAGCGCAACATCCTGACCGCAAGGCAGCAGGCG
Organism: Marinobacterium lutimaris; assembly: GCF_900108065.1. Taxonomy (GTDB): domain Bacteria; phylum Pseudomonadota; class Gammaproteobacteria; order Pseudomonadales; family Balneatricaceae; genus Marinobacterium_D; species Marinobacterium_D lutimaris. Next base: position 229,733 of record NZ_FNVQ01000007.1, read on the forward strand.
AAGAAAGAGCGTCAACGCCAGCACGTGAAAGAACTCAAGTACCGTCAGAAAAAGAAAGCAAAGAAGGCTTAATGCATTCTTTGAATAGATAAGGGAGCTTCGGCTCCCTTTTTTGTGGCCTGTTTATAGCCCTGAAAGGGCGCTTTGAAGTTTTTGTAAATTATTTCCAAAAAGGTTGTTGACTCCCTCCGGCAGGTCTGTAGAATGCGCCTCCTCGCTTGAGACGACACGCCCTTCGGGGTTGCAGACGACCAGCGAGGCGGTTTTCCAA
>NZ_FNVQ01000003.1 GCF_900108065.1 Marinobacterium lutimaris
AACCTGCCGATCTTCGCAGAACCGGCGCAGCGCTACTGCCCGGCCGGGGTTTACGAGATCGTCGAAGAGGCATCAGGCCCGCGCTTCCAGATCAACGCACAGAACTGTGTGCACTGCAAAACCTGTGACATCAAGGACCCGGCCCAGAACATCACCTGGGTGGTACCCGAGGGAGCCGGCGGCCCCAACTATCCGAATATGTGATAGCTGGGGCGGTAAAATGAATAGCTCAGAAGCTGTTTAAAAAAATGTTACAGAGTTAAACTTTTATTAGATAAATAAAAATATCAAAACTAGCGTTTAAATTGATATTCATCTCATAACAATAATTAAGAGGTGAGAAATGACATTTTCCTTATCGCGGTTTGATCAGGAATTTATGGATGTTTCCGGGTTCGAGATATCCAATTTTCTCAAGAACAAAAGCTTTGCCGATCACCGCTTAATACAGCGCAGCAAGGGCTGCCCGAATGCTTCAAGCCTGAGGTACAAGGCGTTTGGGCCCTTGCAGATTGCAGAGTACACCAGCGGTAACGCTACGGAAGTACGCATCCCATCGCTGGATCACGCCTACCATCTGCAAATCGTGCTTTCCGGTGACGGCGTCTGTGCTTTTGATGGCCACAGTCTGCCCATGCAGGCCGGCGACTCGATCATGATGACCCCGGGGACCGAATACACCCTGGGCTACTCCAGCGATTGCATCCAGCTCAGCGTACGCATCCCGCTTGAATTCCTGCATCAGTCCGCACGGGAGTTCGGCTATTTCACCGCTGGCGGGCCAATCCGCTTTCTTCCGCGCAGCGTCAATGTACTGAACGGTGGGCCGATCAGGCACCTGCTGCGCGATATTCTCGAGTTTGATTGCACCGAAAGCAGTGAACGTGCCCAGCTGTACTATGCCAAGCTGCTGTGCAACGGCATTCTGCAAAGCCACGAAAGCGGCATCTGCCTTAATGATCGGGTCAACCCGTCCGAGCACCGTCACATCGCGCAGATTCGTAACTACGTGCTCGATCACCTGACAGAGGATATCGGCATTGGTGATCTGGTAGAGCTTTGCCGCATCAGCCGAAAATCCCTGTATAATCTGTTCGACAAAGAGACCGGGCAGACCCCGTCCACTTATATCCGCCAGTTAAAGCTCGAAACCATCTATACCGAGCTCAGCGGCGATGACCGCAATATCCGCAACGTTACCGAAGTAGCGCTGAAGTATGGCTTCACCAACCTGGGCCGCTTCTCCGCCCAGTATCGCGAACATATTGGCGAACTGCCATCCGAGACCCTGCGTCGGCAGAGCCACTGACTTTTTTTCATCAAGGCCAAGGATTGGCCACCCCTTTTTTATCCCTCCCCTTAACATCTCCTGCAGAATTAATGGCAAAAGCGATGACCCCGTGGCGATCATCCACCGAGGTTTGAACCACCACTGTGCCAGCTTCAATCGGCGCGAGAGCCCACCTTCCACCGGGGCTTTTCCCGTAGGAACGGCGCCCTGCTGCGATAACCGACTGGGGTTTTGAATCACAGCCGTGCCAGATTCAATCGGCGCGAGAGCCCACCTTCCACCGGGCCGTTTTCCCGTAGGAACGGCGCCCTGCTGCGATAACCGACTGGGGTGTTGAACCACCACCATGCCAGCTTCAATCAGCACCAGGCCGCACCTCCTAACGTATTTCCATCGGCTGCCAAATTTCAGGCAATAAAAAACCCGGGGAAGGGGTCCCGGGTTTTTTTAAGCGTTCTAAGTTAACTTAGAACTTGTACATCGCCATGATCTCAACCTGCTGACCAGCCGGACGCAGGGAGCTGCCTGCAGAGGTCGGCGGACGGTTAGCAGCGTTCTGGTCGCGGAATTCGATACCGAGATCCAGGTTTGGCAGGTAGGTGTAGATCAGGTTGACGGTAGTCAGCTTGAGGGTATCGTCATCCAGGCTGGAAGCCACTTCATCAGATTTAACCTGACCGTAACGCAGGTTACCACGCAGCTTCGGAGTGAACTTGTGGCTGATACCAGCGGAGAAGCCAGTCAGAGTAACCATGTCGCCGTTTGCGTCGACTTCCATCTGTGCATCAAGACCGCGGGAACCGTTGTAACCCCAGCCAGCGTAGATCGCAGCGCCTTCACCGGTGAAACCGCTCAGCGCCAGGCTAGTGCTGTCAGTCAGCTTGAGCTTACTGGCAACAGAGATAGCTGCACCAAAGTCAGACTCACCGTCGTTCACACCCGGAGAGGTATCTACTTCACGACCGGTCAGAGCTACGTTAAATGCATGACCACCTTCGGTACGGTAGGTGTATGCAGCCACCATATCCGGGTAATCAGCATCGTCGTACAGAGGATCCTGCAGGGTCAGACGGAAGCCTTTGTTGGCGTAATGCATTACCAGGTCAGGACGGATCGGGGCGCCGTTACCAGCGACGGTACCGATACCCAGACCGAAGAAGTTCAGCATTTCCACATCGAACGGGGCGTTCGCGAAGAACTGACCGTTCCAGGTCTGACCAACGGTGAAGTTATCAACGCTGATAGTCGCGTGACGCAGGCGCATCGCGTAGGAGCTGTCAGAGTCGTCGGTGTTGTTGTCCCAGAAGTCACCTTCGATAAAGCCACGGACCTTGTGACCTTCAATTTCACGTGCAGCGGAGAAGTTCAGACGAGTCTGACGTGCGCTGCCTTCGAAAGAGCTATCGCCGTTATCCGGATCGGTGAATACACCTTCAGCCTTGACGTAACCGCCGATGCTGAAAGTGGTGCCGTTGTATTCACCCAGTTCCAGTGCGGAAGCCTGAGAGGAGATACCGGCGACCATGACCGCCAGTGCCAGCTTATTACGAATCATCATCTGAGTTTGGCCCTCGTTATTATCGTTGTATGTTTCAACAGTAATATCCCAGAGGGCCAAAATCCGGGATATACAAATAGTGTAATCTTTGTACATTGATAAAACTTAGGGTCATTTTTGGAGTCATTTATTGGTCAAGCAGGACTATTTTCTAAATTTCTTATACCCCAAGGCAAATACCAAATAATGCAGCACCTCTTTTTTTTGAACTGGCAATAAGATTAAAGTAGAAATCGATTAAAAACTGAGAACGCTCCCAGCCTGCTACCTGGACTCGCAGCAACGGCCAAACGCCAAAATTTGGCTCTACCGACCCTGATCTGCGAAACTGGCGCCATGCTTTCTAAACCTATCCGCAAACTGTTTCTCGCCCTGGGCATCGTTACGCTGCTCGTCCCGGCATACCTCTGGTTCACCCTGCTCAGCCCCTGGGGTTACACAGCCCCCCCCGGACTTGCTCCTGTCTCGGCCGGACAGCACTCGGTGTTTGTCTACGGCACCCTGCGCTCTCCCCTGGTGCGCTGGCTGGTGATCGGGCGGAATCCGGAAACCCGCACCACGACACTGACCGGCTTTCGCAAGGAGGGGCTGGACCTGGAGACAGACTCAGGCTCCGGCGTTAACGGCGACCTTTTCCATGTCTCCGCCGATGAACTAAAGCGGCTGGATAGATACGAGCGGCTGGGTATCCGTTACAGGCGTGTGGAAATAGAACTTGGTGACGGCAGCCGGGCTTGGGTCTATCTCAGAATCCATTGAACGCGCTTCTGTGAGATAGACCCAAACCAAAGACGCTTCAGTAGATACGCTACTACGATGCTTAATCACAGCGGCCATACCCAGAACAGCAGAGGGATACTGATTACTGCGACCAGCAAAGAGACAGGTAACCCCAGCCGCCAATAGTCGCTGAAATGGAAGCCGCCAGGCCCCAGGATCAGCGTATTGTTCTGATGCCCGATCGGCGTGAGAAACGCGCAGGACGCACCGATCGCCACGGCCATCAGGAAGGCATCATCATTGACGCCGAGAGTCGCGGCGGTGCCCAGTGCGATGGGGCACATCGCAGCCGCAGTCGCGGCATTATTGACCACGCACGAGACCAGCATGGTAAGCACCAGGATCAAGCCGATCGCCACCAAAGCACTCCCCTGCGCCACATGCTCCATCAGTAATTCAGCGATCAGCGCGGCGGTGCCAGTCTTCTCAAGCACCGCTGCAACCGGCATCAGCGCCCCCAGCAATATGATCACCGGCCAGTCGATGGCATCGTAGACTGCGCGTAGCGGTAACGTGCGCATCACCATGGTTGCAAGAACACCCGCCGCAAATGCGATCGCCGTCGGTAAAACTGCGAAAGCAGCGGCCAACACCGAGGCCAGCATGATCAAAGACGCTGCCAGTGCCTTGCCGCGATCCGGAATACGTAACTCTCGCTCCGCCAGCGGCACGCAACCATTGTCTGCCGCAAAGTCACTCAGAGCTTCTTCCGCTCCCTGCATCAACAGCAGGTCACCCGGTCGGATTTTCAGGGTACGCAACCGTGTTTTCATCGGCGACCCTTCACGGGATACCGCCAGCAGGTTCAGGCCATAACGGGTGCGCAGCTGAATATCTCTCGCGGAACGCCCCTCAAGCCGTGATTCCGCGCGCACGACCAGCTCCATCATGGTCAAGCCTTCACCACTGTTTCGATCCGAGTCACGCTCTTCCTTGTCGGCACCCTCTTCCGCCTCTGCAGCATCATGCTCTGAGCTCTGCTGCTGTGACTCGCCCGCAGAGGATTCCGCCTCCTCCAGCTCCAGGCCCAGCGAACCGAGCACCCCGGCCAGCGCCTCGACATCGGCCTCGATGATCAGTATGTCGCCCGCTTGTATGCGACGCGCCGAGGTGGGGACGTTCACCCTGACCTCATTACGCACCAGACCGATAATCTGGGCGTCAACCTCCTCCAGTTCGGTCTCGATCTCGCCTAAGCGTTTTCCAGCCGCCTTGCTGCTGTCTCCAACCCGGGCTTCGGTAATATAAGCACCGGTCTCAAAACTCTCGCGGCCAGGTGGTTTACGCGCGGGCACCAGGCGCCAGCCCAACAGCGCTATAAACAGCACGCTAAGCAGCGCCACCGGCAAGCCAACCGCCGTGAAGTCGAACATGGAAAAATTGCTGCCAAGACTTTCATTTCGAAAGCCGGACACAATCAGGTTGGGGGGCGTACCTATTAATGTCGTCAGACCGCCAAGGATGGTGCCAAACGCCAGCGGCATCAACGTCTGGCCGGGCGTCAGATCCAGCCGTCCCGACAGTTGCATCGCTACAGGCATCAGCAACGCCATAGCACCGACGTTATTCATAAACCCTGACAACACCGCTCCGAGCAATGTCAGTGCGAACAGGCTCAGTGTCGCACCGGCTTTTTTCGGCAGCACGTGCCGCGCCAGCACATCGACCGCACCAGAGAACTGCAGCGCCCGGCTTAACACCAGAACGCAGGCCACCGTTACCACAGCGGGATGGGCAAAGCCGAGAAAGGCCTCATCGGCCTCGATTAGTCCAGTGACAACGCAAGCCAATAACGCACCACCGGCAACCATATCGTGGCGCCAACGGCCCCAGATGAACATCAGCATGGTTGCCAGCAGAATAATCACTATCAGCCACTGATCCTGGGTCAATTTAGCTCCTTATCTACCCAGCCCATAACGGGCGCTCAACACGCCACCTCACTTTGAGTCTTGCCTGCCTGGGCTGTCATCCAGCTCCACTTTCCCCTTAGAGCCGGGAGCGAGAACTCCTATGCTACCGACAGACATAAACTCAACAGCTGTCTTCAAAATAGCAGCTCATCACTAAATGTCTGGAGCAGACACCAGGCGGTTAGCAAAACATAGACTTGCAGCAAGTCGTCAGCAGCTCGTTACCAGGACGTAGCAGGACGCGCGCTATACCTTCATCAATATCCGGTCAGCGTGCAAAAACAGCAGCGGCAAGAAGCAGAAGCTCTGTCGGGCGAGAAAACGAAGAAGAGAAAAGAGGCAGCGCCCGGCTGAAACACCGGGCGCAAAATTGAAGATAGTGACCGGGACTCAGGCCGCTTTAGGCATCAACACCTTGTAAATCACACCACCCAACAGTGCACCCAGCAGCCAGGCGTAACCGGACAGATCGCTGAGCGCCGCCACCCAGACGGTCGCCACCGAGAATGTAGCACCAACGGCAAAGGCGATCAGGGCTGTACGGTTCCAGCCTTTCGAGTAGTAGTAGGCGCCTTGCGGATCATTGCTGTAAAGCTCAGCCACTTTCAGACGCTGCTGCTTAACCCAGTAGTAATCAACCACCATGATGCCGTACAACGGTGCCAGAGTAGCCCCCAGGGTGTTAACAAAGCCGCTGATACCCACCTCGCTGATAAAGCTGACCCAGAGGCCACCAATCACCAGGGCGAACAGAGAGGTGATCCAGCCGGCGCGCTTGAAGTCGAGCTTGGCGGGAGCCATGTTGGCGATACCGTTCACGGCAGGAATAAAGTTAGCCACCAGGTTGATGCCGACGGTGGCGGCGAAGAAGGTGATCGCAGCGATAATAGACAGAATAGTGCTGTCAGCCTTTTCGACGATCTCGGTCGGGTTAACGATCTTTTCGCCGTAGATCACTGCAGCACCAGCAGTAATCAGCAGTGCCAGCGCGGAGAATAGCACCATGTTCAGCGGCAGACCGGCCAGGTTCCCCTGCACCATCGACTTGGTGTCTTTAGAGTAGCGGGAGAAGTCACTGAAGTTGATCATCACCGCGGCGAAATAAGCCACCATGGTGCCCACTATCGCCACGAAACCTGATATCTCAGAGCTGAACGTCGGGTTTTCCGGTGCAAAGATAGTCTGCGCAGCTTCCCAGAGCTGACCGTCGGACTTCTGCCAGAGCACCACCAGCAACCCGATCATTACCGCATAAACGAAGGGACCGGCCACATTAAGGAAGGTGCCTACCCAGTTCATGCCATGGGAGAAAATCGCGATCTGAAACGCCCACACCAGCAGGAACGAGATCCAGCCCAGGGTAGTCAGACCCATGAAAGTGTCACCGCCGCTGTCTGCCCCGGTCAACGTGACAAGCAGCAGCTCCAGCGCAGTAGAGGCAAAGTAGGTTTGCGCGCCATACCAAAACACCGCGACCGTCGCCCTGAGGATCGCTGGCAGGCGGGCACCGCCCACACCCATGCTTGCGCGCGCCAGAACAGGGTAGGGAATACCGTGATCCACACCGGGCTTACCGGAGATATTGACCAGCACCATCACCAGCAGGCCGGCGGTAATCAATGCCGCAAACGCGGTGTAACCGGTTACGCCGTAAGAGATAAACAGCGATGCAACCAGTGAATAGCCAAACAGACTCTGGATGTCGTTGGCCCAGATATTAAACACCTCAAACCTTCCCCAGGTTCGTTCCTCCTTGGGAACGGGTGCCAGAGAGTCATTGTGCAGATCCATCTCAGATGAACTGGTGTTACCCCGGGACCGAGTATTTGTCATTGTGAAAGCTCTCTTCCGCCTTAGCGATGATGCTAATGTTTCAAAAAAGTAGTCACTGAAACAAATGCAACAAGCGCACCATTTTTGCACCAACGCTCAAATTAGCCCCTACAAACGACCTGTGCGGTGTCGCAAAGTGCAAAGACGACAAAAGCACGCACCGATACGATGCACTCAATGATTCCATGGCACCGCATTGGACCATCTTTGGTTCTAAACCAGCCCATTTACTGTGCAGCCAAATTCGACGCACTTCAGCCGATTGGCGGGTAACAAATCTAAGCCGGTGCTGCGGTATGCGTTACCGGGAGTAACTCTTATCTACAAAAGAGGGTGGAAAAGTAACCGTCAGGCGGGTATCAATGAGGCGCTGAGCATCAAACTATGCCCTAAAACAGATCATCAAAATCAGTGTAAAAATCAGACTAAAAAGAGCCGGGCCCATATATGAATCGAGCTGCATTATGTTATGAGCATGAATCACATTTACTTAGTAAGGGCTTTGTGATTATTTAGCTATTGTTACACGACGGTTTAACCGTTACTTGCGGCTCAAAAACCTATAACGCCCCGCCTCTAAAAAAACCTCTTATATATCAAGCTTCTGACACTTGAACAGCGGCGACAGCCATCGTTCCAGTCACGGCGTTTATGTGCCAGGGATCAGCCATCAAACACGTTCGTTAAAAGGAGGCCTGGATGGCCACTAGTACTACTGAAGAGCTCGAAGCCCTTCTTATGGAGCGGTCGCTAACCGACTCACAGCTCCTCGAGGCAGCCGAAGGCGCTGCCGATTTCCGTATCCTGCCCGATGCCAGCGTCATCAAGATTGGTGGCCAGAGCATGATCGATCGGGGCCGCGCCGGTCTTTATCCACTGCTGGATGAGGTCGCCGAAGTACGCAAGCAGCACAAGATGCTGATCGGCACCGGTGCCGGTACCCGCGCCCGCCACCTCTACTCAATCGCTGCGGGGCTGGGTTTACCAGCCGGTGTGCTGTCGCAACTGGGTTCATCCGTTGCCGACCAGAACGCCACTATTCTTGGCCAGCTGCTGGCCAAGGAAGGGATCCCCGTGGTCGACGGTGCGGGCCTGTCCACGGTGCCGCTGTCACTGACCGAGGTAAACGCCGTGATTTTCAGCGGCATGCCGCCGTACAAACTCTGGATGCGCCCTTCCGCTTCCGGCGTTATTCCGCCCTATCGCACCGATGCGGGCTGCTTCCTGCTCGCCGAACAGTTCGGCTGCAAACAGATGATCTACGTGAAGGATGAAAACGGCCTCTACACCGAGAATCCGAAAACCGCGACCAGCCCGACCTTTATTCCGAGGATTTCGGTGGATGAGATGAAGGAACGGGGGCTGCACGACTCGATCCTGGAGTTCCCGGTGCTGGACCTGCTGCAAGCTGCTCGACATATTCGCGAAGTTCAGGTGATCAACGGCCTGGTGCCGGGTAATCTGACCCGCGCCCTGGCCGGCGAACACGTCGGCACCATCATCACAGCGAGCTGAGGCCCATCATCATGACAACGAATACCATCAAGCATGTGCTTTCGCCGCTGGCACAGCAGACTTTGCAGAATAACGACCTGACCCGCCCGGTGGCCAACATCCAGCCGATCAAGCTGCTGCCCTGGCTGCAGGTCGTAAAAATTGGCGGCCGACTCATCGACCGGGGTGCAGAGGCGATCCTGCCGCTTGTCGAGGAACTGCGTAAGCTGCTGCCCGAGCACCGGTTGCTGATTCTGACCGGGGCCGGCGTGCGTGCCCGCCATGTTTACAGCGTTGGCCTGGATCTGGGCCTGCCGGTGGGCTCGCTGGCGCCGCTGGCCGCCAGCGAGGCGGGACAGAACGGTCATATCCTGGCGGCAATGCTCTCTTCGGAAGGTGTCTCCTACGTTGAGCACCCCACCGTGGCAGACCAGTTGGCAATCCACCTGCAGGCGGCACCTGCTGTCGTCGGCAGCGCCTTCCCGCCTTATCATCACCACGAGTTTCCGCACTCACGTATCCCGCGTCACCGCGGCGATACCGGTGCCTTCCTGCTGGCTGATGCGCTGGGTGCTGCGGGCCTCACTATCGTCGAGGATGTGGACGGGGTTTATGACTGCGATCCTAAAGGCGCCAACGGCAGCGAAGCCAAGCTGATCAAAGAAACCAGTGCAACGGCGCTGTACGAGTCCGATGGCTCCCTGCCGGTGGATCGAGACCTGGTTGACGTGATGCGCAACGCCAGCAACCTGAAGCGGGTCCAGGTCGTCAACGGCCTGGTTCCGGGGCGTATCACCGCCGCCTTGCGCGGCGAACACGTGGGCACTCTGATCCACTCAGGCAAAGCCTGATCGGAACTCCAAGCTTCCGTGCCCGGCGGTCATTTAGCCGCCGAGCCCGGGGCTTTTTCTTGAATCCCACCCAACGACTCCCCGGAATCCCGCCACACCTCATTGCCGCCGCAGCGCTGTAAACAAAGCAGACTTCCTGAACCTATAATCCTGAGAGTTAAGCTAAAAGAGACAGCGGTTTAGCTGTAGACTCGCCAAGCGTCACAATGACCGTCACATGAGTAAGCCCTCACCGTCTCGCTTTAGCCTTATCGCCCCGGTCAACCATACAGGAAGCAGTTCATGTCACGAGGCTCCCGCCGTCACCAGCACTCCCCATCCGCCAGCAGGGATCCGGCCGGACTGAACGAAGCCTGGGATGTGTTAAATACGATCTGGCCCTATCTGTGGGCGTTTCGTGCCCGCATGGGCATCGCCTTTGTGCTGTTGGTGCTGGCCAAGGTGGCCACGGTGACCATGCCCTGGGCGCTGAAACATATAGTCGACAGTCTCGATCGTACTCAGCACCAGATCATCGCCGTCCCGTTGTTGATGCTCGCGTTCTATGGATTGCTGCGATTCGGTTCGGTGTTTTTCAGCGAAGCTCGGGATGCCGTGTTCAGTCGTATCACCGAGCGTGCGATGCGGCGCATGGTGCTGCGGGTGTTCCGGCATCTGCATGCGCTGGAACTCGAGTTTCACCTGTCGCGCCAGACCGGCGGTATCTCAAGAGATATAGATAGGGGCGGCAACGGCTTCGGCTTTTTAATGCGGATGCTGGTGTTCAATATTGTGCCGACGCTGATCGAGATAACGATGGTCGCCGGCATCCTGCTGATCAACTTCAGCGCCTGGTACGCACTGATCATCCTGGTCAGCGTCGGCATCTATATCTATTTCACCATTACCACCACGGAATGGCGCAACCGGTTCGTGCGTGAGATGAACCAGCTCGACTCGGAAACCAACACCCGCGCCATCGACAGCCTGCTCAATTACGAGACGGTCAAATACTTCAATAACGAGCACTACGAGGCGGAGCGTTACGACGGCAACCTGGCCCGCTGGGAAAGCGCACGCCTGAAAACCCGCATGACGCTGATGCTGCTGAACAGCGGCCAGGCGCTGATCATCGCCACCGGCATGGCCTTGATGCTCTGGCTGGCGGCCCAGGATGTGGTTAACAACGAGATGACACTGGGCTCACTGGTGATGATCAACGCCTATATTCTGCAGCTGTTCATGCCGCTGAACTTTCTCGGCATGGTGTACCGGGAAATACGCCGGGCGTTGACCGATATCGAGAACATGTTCGGTCTGCTGAAAAAAGCGCCCAGCGTTAGTGACGAGCCCAATGCTCCAACGCTCAGAGTTACTGAAGGCGCCATAGAGTTCCGTAACGTGAATTTTGCCTACCATGCGGAGCGCCCGATTCTTAAGAACCTTAGTTTCAAGGTTAACCCGGGGGAGAAAGTCGCTGTGGTCGGACCCAGCGGCGCCGGCAAATCCACCCTGGCACGATTGCTATTTCGCTTTTATGACCTGCAGAACGGCGAGATCCTGATCGATAACCAGCCGATCAACCGCGTCAGCCAGCTAAGCCTCAGACAGGCGATCGGCGTAGTGCCCCAGGACACTGTGCTGTTTAACGATACGATCTTCAGTAACGTGGCTTATGGCCGGCCTGAAGCCGCGCCTGAAGAGGTCAACACCGCTATCAGGATGGCTAACCTGGACCGGTTTATTGAGGCGCTGCCCGAGGGGCCCGATACAAGAGTGGGCGAGCGTGGCCTCAAGGTCTCCGGCGGGGAAAAGCAGCGTATTGCCATCGCCCGGGTGATCCTGAAGAAACCGCCTATCCTGCTGTTCGACGAAGCCACCTCTGCGCTGGACAGCGCCACCGAAAAGGCGATTCTTTCATCCCTTAACAGCCTGGCGAAAAACCATACCAGCCTGGTGATAGCCCACCGGCTTTCGACCATCATCGATGCCGATCAGATTCTGGTAATGGATAGCGGAGAGATCATCGAACGCGGTACTCATCAGCAGCTGCTGACCATGAACGGACGCTATGCCGAGATGTGGCGGTTGCAGCAGGATAACGCTGAGGAATCGGCGCACAGCTAATGGCATGTTTTCATCCGGTTCCCGCAGAAAGTGCCATGACTCAGCGCCTGCAGGTTCAGATGTGAGATTTAACAGCTATCACTAACCAAACGCGGTTATCTAAAGCAGTTTCAGTGGATGTGAAAAGCAATTGTGTAAGATGGGGGTAAGGCTGGGTAAAGCGGAACTTATGGGGGTAGGCCCTGCGGTTATTATTATTGTTACCACCGCAGAAGATGTTGGGGAAAATCTCTTTTCAAAGGCCTCATGCATTAAAGCTTGGGGGTCGATCAGCTCTCGGTTCCCCAGGTGCTTAGCCAGGTTTCAACCTCTTTGGCCGCGGTCAGCTCCAGATCTGCCGACCGATTGTTCAGCACCGAAGTCAGGCTCGAACTGCCTGCCTGTACCGCGCCCTCAGCCTGCTGCTCAGCGTTCACGCTCTGTGATTCTTCCCGGCTCTCGGGAAATTGAAAAAGTGCGCCCATAGTTAAGTTTCCTCCTGGTTATAGAGTGCGCAATTAGACCATATAAGTAGAAAACAATACATATTTGCATCGCAATTAGCCGTCTGATTTTTAACCTGTGTCAATAAACCTTTGGTCGCTTCCCCTACAGACCGACACCCGCCCACCCGCCGGATTCGTCGTCGCTTAATCCAAGCAATGCGCAGCCGTTGCCAAGCGTTCAAGCCCTGATTCTTCCTGCTATGGCGACATATTCGCGCCTTAAGATATTGAGAAGCCGAAGAGAAAAAAGTTACCGGGCGGCATGCGCAACACTCATGTCGGAACGCTAAGCCATAGCTGCTGCCCCGGCTTTCAAATTTAGCGCTCAGCAAAGGAGGTAAGGCTTGAACGAAAGGATACACTTATGTATGTTGTTTGATGTCAAACAAGTTAATCCAATAAATATAAAAAGGATGACGTCATGACCCTAGAACACCCTGCCTCGCCACTGATGCATCTCACTACCTGCAGATGCGGCTACCCGCTTAGATCTGCCCTCAGCTAACCGATTAACTGAAGCTGCTCCAACGTACTGCTATATAAAAATAATGTGCCTCCAGGGCACCACGGAGTCTTTCATGCTGAAGAAAACCGCGCTCGCGCTTGCGTTGAATCTATCCATCGCCGCCATGGCGCAGGCTGAAACCCTGCGTTTATCCCACTGGGTACCTGCGACCCACCCGGTTCAGGTCACAGGCATTGAACCCTGGGCGAAGTCGATCGAAGAAGCGTCCGGTGGCGATCTTTCCATTCAGATCTTCCCGGCCCAGCAGATTGGCTCTGCGCCGGATCACTACGACATGGTGCGCGATGGCATTGTCGATATCAGCTGGACCAACCCTGGCTACAACGCCGGGCGCTTTCCGATCTACAGCCTGATTGAGATCCCCTTCCATATCTCCGGTGGAGCAGCCGGCGCCAAGGCGATCCATAGCTGGTACCAGGACTATGCCAAAAAAGAGATGAGTGACGTCTTCTTCTGCGCGGTAAACAGCCATGAGACCGGCGCCCTGCATTCGAAGAAGAAAATTACCCAACCCTCAGAACTGAGTGGGCTTAACATCCGCCCTGCACATGCCACCATGGCCCGCTTCGTCAGCAACCTGGGGGCTGCCCCTGTGCAGGTTCCGGCCCCTGAAGCCCGTGAAGCCATCGCCCGCGGTATAGCCGATGCGATCACCTTCCCCTGGGGTTCTATTTACGACTTCGGTATCGACAAGGAAGTGAAATATCACATGGACCTACCCATGTATGTTTCCGCCCAGGTACTGCTGTTCAACAAGGACAGCCTCAACGGCCTGAGCGAGCAGAATCGCCAGGTGATCTACGATCACTGCACACCGGACTGGTCACAGAAGATGTCTCAGGGATGGGTTGACGATGACCGTGCGGCCCGCGAGCAGATGATTGCAGATGAAGGCCACACCGTCACACGCCCCTCCGAAGAGGAGGAAGCCCTGTGGCGTGAAGCAGCAATACCAAGTCTGGATAAATGGAAGTCCGATGTCGCCGCGAGCGGTATCGATGCGGACAAAACCTACGAGGACTACCTCCAGTCGCTGCAAGAGAACAACGCAGACTACTAACTCTCAAGTACCCCCAGATACCTGTCAGGCCATACGACAGATAAACCAACAGTTAATCCAACAGGCAATCCAGCGGGCAGAGGCATTCCAGCCTCTGCCCCTGTCTGAGGATCTTTTATGAACAAGTTATTTGATAAAACCATTTCCGCCATCGAGGTGGTCGCGGCCATCCTGTTTGGTGCGGTGACGCTGCTCATCGTGCTTTCAGCCATCGGTCGCTACGGCTTTGCCACACCGATTCCGGACTCATTCGACCTCAGCCGCCTAGTGCTGGGTGTTGCCATCGTCTGGGGCTTCGCCAGCCTCGGATTTCGCGACAGCCACATCAAGGTCAGTATCACCTCCCATATCTTCAGCAAGCCAGTCACCCGCTGGATCGAGGTCTTTGCCTGGACGCTGCTGCTGATTTTTACCTCTGTGCTCGCCTGGAAAATGTTCGGCAAGTTCCTCAGCACCCACGCCAGCGGAGAAACTACCTTCGATCTGCGCATCCCGCTCTGGCCTTTTGTATTTGCGATCTGGCTCGGCCTGGTTGGCGCGATCATCACCACGCTCTATCGCATCATCCAGATCATGACCCGCAGTGACTTCTGCATTATCGAAAACTCAATCACCGGCAGCCGGGACGACGAGGTGCAAAATGACGTCTGAAGTGATTGCGATCAGCGGCTTTATCGCACTTTTTACGATGATGTTCTTCCGCGTTCCCATCGGCGTGGCCATGGGTATCGTAGGCGTCTGCGGTTTTGGCGCGGTGGTCGGCGTCAAACCGGCCATGAACCTTCTCTCACAGTCTCCACTGCGCACCATTACCGACTTCAACCTGACACTGATCCCCTTCTTTATTTTGATGGGGGTCCTCGCCACCAACTCAGGCATGTCCCGTGAACTGTTTCGCGCCGGCAACGCCTGGTTTGGCTGGATGAAGGGCGGACTCGGCCTGGCCAGCGTTGGCGCCTGCGGCGGGTTTGCGGCGATCTGCGGCTCCTCCGTCGCCACCGCGGCCACCATGACCAAGATCGCCTACCCGGAAATGAAAAAAGCTAACTACAGCGACGAGGTCGCCACCGGCGTTATCGCAGCCGGTGGCACCCTGGGCATACTGATCCCGCCGTCGGTGGTATTGGCTGTTTACGGCTTTATCACCGAGCAGGATGTGGGCGTACTGTTTATCGCAGGCCTGGTTCCGGGCCTGCTGGCCGTACTGCTTTATATGCTGGCGGTGCGCTTCTGGTATGGCCGCAGCCTGCCGGAAGGCAAAGCTTTTAGCTGGAAAGAGGGCTTTGCCTCGCTGAAAGGCGTCTGGGCCGTACTGCTGCTTTTTGTATGTGTGATCCTCGCGATCTATCTTGGCGTGGTAACCGCCACCGAAGCCGCCGCCACCGGTGCGTTTCTGACGGCGGTAATTGGCATTGCCCGCCGACGCATTAACCGCCGCTCCCTGCTGAACAGCCTGATTGAAGCCCTGCGCACGTCGGTGGCTATCTACACAATACTGATCGGCGCGATCCTGTTTGGCTACTTCCTGGCGATCACCCAGGTGCCGCAGGAGGTTGCCTCATCGCTGCTGGACCTGGGGCTCGGCCGCTTCGGCACGCTGCTGCTGATTCTGCTTTTGTTCCTGATCATGGGCTGCTTCCTGGACGCCATGGCGATGATCATTTTGATGGTGCCTATTGTCTTCCCGATCATTCAGCAACTGGGCTTCGATCCTATCTGGTTCGGCATCGTGGTTGTGATGACCGTGGAACTGGGGCTGATCACGCCACCGGTGGGGATGAACGTGTTCATCATCGACAACCTCACCAAGAACGTAAAAATTACCACCATCTTCAAAGGCGTGCTGCCGTTCGTACTGGTCGATGTGCTGCGCCTGGCGCTGATCGTGGCCTTTCCCGCTATCGTCCTCTTTCTGCCGGAGACCATGTCCTGATGGCTAAAACTGACACCAACGACAAGCTCTACGGCGAACGCCTGGACCCTTATGGCCCAAAGCGTCTGCATGATCTTGTCTCTTACCGGATCCGTCTGCTGCAGATCGCGGCGTTTAAATCCTTTGAGGGCGTGACCACCGGCTATGGCTCCATCCCTCGCTACTACGGCCTTTTGGAATTGCTGAGCAACAACCCCGGCGTCACTCACAACCGGCTCGCCGAGGCGGTGTATCTCGACAAATCCAGCCTGGTTTCGATTCTGGATATGCTGCAGAAGGAGGGCGTGATCAAACGCGAGCCCAGCGACACCGACCGCCGCGTCAAAAATCTGTTTATCACCCCAAAGGGGGCTGAGCTTCTTAACGATCTGAACCGCCATGTGACCGAGCACGAGTCGATGCTGATGGCCGGATTCAGTGATGAGGAGCGCAGCACCCTGGTAAACATGCTCGACAAAATCGATAACAACATCCGCAACAGTTGGGAGGAGCAGAAATGATAGCTGGCAGCACACCCATCCCCATGATTCGGGATATTGAAGCCCAAGGCCTGGATACCTACCTGGCTTGCCCCACCCCTTTCGAATTGATCGCTGCCAGTGCCGCAAAAACGCCCGACGCCCTGGCCATTCGCTACGTTCGTGAAACCAACCGACCGGACCGGGATGAGCTGATCAGCTACGCCGACCTGGTTGATCGTATTCAGCGCTATGCTGCGGTGTTCCGCGAGCGGGGCGTGGTGCCCGGCACCTCTGTGGCGATCCTCGGCCCACACACACCTAGCACCCAGATCGCACTTTGGGCGGCTGAACTGGCCGGCGCCGCGGCGCCGATCAACCCGATGCTCAAGGCCGACCATGTGGTCTCTATTCTGAAGGAAGCCAATGCGCGCTGTCTGCTGATCAGCCAGCCCGAAGGCGTGCCGGCCTTCTGGGATGAGCTGCACCAGGCACTCAAGGAGAACTCTGTCGATATCGAGCTGCTCTGTTGTGATAGCGAACAGCTGCTCAACGGCATCGATTGCTCACTGGAACAGGCCGCAGCTGACATCCCCTCTGGCACGACGCCTTTGGAGCCACGCCAGCCCGACGACCTGGCCGCCTACTACCACACCGGCGGCACCACGGGCACGCCCAAACTGGTCCAACACAACCATCGTAATGAAGCTCATGTCGCGGTGAGCTGTGCCCGCATGTTCGAGTTCAATGCCGACGATATTCTGGTCAACGGCTTTCCACTGTTCCATGTGGCAGGCGCCTTCGTCTATGGCCTGTCTACGCTGTCGGCAGGTGCCACGCTGTTGATCCCCGGCGCCCAGGGTATGCGTAACCGGGAGTTCCTCGGCAGCATATGGCAGCAGATTGAGGATTACGGCATTACCGCCATCGGTTGCGTACCCACGATTCTGTCGTCGATGGATGGTGTGGAACTTAACGCCGATATCTCATCGCTACGCATGCTGCTGACCGGCGGTTCTCCGCTACCGACAGAGCTCGCGGATGCTCTGGAGCAGAAGACCGGTAAACCGGTGCGCAATATCTTCGGTATGACCGAAAGCGCCGGCTGCATCGCCGTTGAGCCCCTGCATAAGGAACGCAAAGCCAAATCCTGCGGTTTTCCCCTGCCGTTCGTCGAGGCGCGGGTGGTCAAGCCCGATAATCCAATGGGACAGGGATCTGCCCTGGCTCCTGGTGAATCCGGACTGCTTATCATCAGAGGCCCCAATATTTCGGCCGGGTACAAGGATCCAAATGTCGCCGATGACAGTTTCCTTGACGATGGCTGGCTCTCTACCGGCGATATCGGCACCATGGATGAGGAGGGCCGGATATTTATTACCGGACGCAGTAAGGACATCATTATCCGCGGCGCCCACAATATCGACCCGCAACAGATAGAGAGCGCGCTGATCTCCCACCCCGCCGTCAGAGACGCGGCGGCGGTCGGCATGCCCGATACCTATGCCGGTGAGCTACCCGTTGCCTTCGTAACACTGGTCGCTGGAGCCGAGACTTCGCCTGAATCACTGATGGAACATATCAGCAGCATTATCGACGAGCCGGTCGCCATTCCTAAGGAGATCGTGATTCTTGAGGATATGCCGACCACCCAGGTGGGCAAGATTTTCAAACCCGCGCTGCGACGCATCGCCATCCGCCACGCCATCGACCTGATCGCCAGAGCGGCTGGTCTAAACGAGGAACAGTGCGAAGTCACCATCGATGACAAGCTGCGTACCCGCATATTTGTAGCTGCCGAGCATTTGGACTCTTTCAAAAAGAAACTGACCGGTATGCCGATCGATTACACAGTGACGCCCATAACAGTAACCCCGGTGAAGGAGTGCCTGACCGATGAACCCCGATAAGCTCGTGCTACATCACTGCCTGGGGTCACGCTCTACCCGTGTACTTTGGCTACTGAATGAAATCGAAGCTGATTTTGAGGTGGTTGAGCACGACTTCCCCCGGGGACTGCGTGATCCAGAGTTCAGAGCGGTATCTCCACTGGGGCGGGTGCCGGTGCTTGTCGATGGCGACCAGGTGCTCTGCGAGTCCGGCGCCATTATTCAGTACCTCTGTGAAACCCGTCAGCGCTGGGATCTTATGCCACAGATGGGCGAGGCGCTGAAGCCCGCCTGGCTGCAGTGGCTCCACTTCGCCGAAACACTGGCAACGCTGCCTGCTGCCCTGTTCCAGAACGAGGTATCAATCCCCGAAGCGGAGAGATCTCAGGCAATGCTGGAGCTTGACCGACGCCGACTCGGCAAGGCTTTGAACTATCTGGACGAGCAGTTGAAGGGACGCTCCTACCTGCTGGGCGAAAGCTTTTCCGCAGCCGATATAGCGGTGGGTTATTCGGTGTTCTTTTCCACCCGTTTCGCCTCACTTGAAGACTATCCCGATCTCGCCGAATGGTACTTACGGCTATCGCAGAGACCCGCGTTCAGGCAGTCATTTCCTGCCGAGGTCCCAGACTGAAGCACGGCCTGCTCAGATATAAAATTTGGGGCCGGTTAACCTGGCCCCGACTTTCAATGCTCACCTGATCGATGATCCGGCCAGTAGTACTCCACGGCCCGGCCCCCTTCTCGAAAACCGTGACAGGAGTTCAGCATCCGCTGCTTATCTTTATCCGAGCGCCCGTGACCCTCAATGTGATGAAGCTTGTACCCGTTGATGGTCTGAATAGCGGCAGTCGCCAGCACCGGCAGCAGTTCAGTCAGGTGGGTGCACCCAGAGACTCTTCCAATCGCAGCCCTGGCCTCATCCAGCCACCCGGAACCGATTCTTACACCAACCAACGCCTGATAGGGTGCCTCAGCACCAGGACAGTCCGAGTGAGGGGTATCGATCATGTTCGCCCGCACCTCTTTAATTAACAGACTCTCATCCACCACCAGCGTTAAGATCATGTGGTGCAGGTGATCTCCCACCGGAATATCACCGCGATCGGGCAGGTTGATAACATGGCTTTTCGTGTCGGCCAGCACAGCCTCAACCTCCCAAAGCCCATCCTCACGCAGATACCCTTTCACATCGATATTTCGATTATGCATCAACGCCCTGGCGACATTTTTTGATTGTTTGTGCATTTCTATTCCTTTATAAGCCAGTATTGATTCGCGTGTAACCTAGCACCTGGAAACATCAGGCATTTTATTAATAAACTAAAATCATGCTCGCAATTAAATATTAAATTATTTTTTGCGAAAATATCATTCAGAAAGGTTAAAACCGTACCTAAAATATAATAAATCATAAATACAGCCATAAATTTAAGATGGAAATCAATCATCCATATTAAAAATATTTTATATTTTCTTATATAATCTATTAATAAAACTCCAACTTAGCCGACATAATTATTGATAGAGCCCATCCAAAAGTGTATATTCGAGCATTGCGATTCTTGCAATTTTATGGATGAAAAATTCAACAATCGTACTTCATGGCTAAGCCCATCTCGGGCTTTAAGCCGACAACCAGTATTCGACAACGCTCTTCTGCTTCTGGGCTCACAATGACAACAAACAAACTCAGCCGCGACACCTGGATAAATGCCGCAATCAAGGTACTTGCCACAAGCGGCATCGATCAGGTTCGTGTGGACCAGTTGGCCAAGAAGCTCAAGATAACCCGTGGCAGCTTCTACCATCACTTCGACAGTCGTAAGGACCTGCTCGAGGGGATCCTGAAAAAATGGCGCCTGCGCGCCACCGAAGAGATCATAGACCGGCTGCAGCGAGGCGCCGCCAGCCCGCTTGAGCAGATCATCTACCTGATGAACCTGCCGGTGAAAGGCAGCAGCGCTGTCGAAGCCGCCTCTATCGAGATCTCGATCCGCGCCTGGGCCAGGCGCGATGCACTGGCGCGCGAATGTGTCGAAGAGGTGGACAACTATCGCCTCTCCTTTATCAAGGCGATCTTCAAAGAGCTGGGACATACCGATGTTCGTGCGGACGATCTGGCCAATCTGGTGTACGCCTACATCGTCTCTACCTCGCTGATCCACTTCGACAAAGACTACAAGCACCGTCAGGAGATGGCCGAACGTATTGCCGAATTCCTGGTCTCCAACTGCCCGTTGATGAAGTGCCCGAAGCGGGATGAACTGGCCAACAACTCTTAAATAAGATGCGACAAAAAGCGCCCCTTAGGCATCACCCTCTACCTAAGTAAGGGCGCTTCCCGTCAAACGTTTACGCATAGTCTGTGACGGCAGCTCACCGAAATACTCTTTATACTGCTGAGAAAAGCGGCCGGGATTACTGAATCCATATTTAAACGCCAGATTGGTGATATTTTCCCGGGTACTGCAGGTTGATATCTCCTTATGTGCAGCATAAACACGCACCTGCTTGAAATACTGCCCTGGTGTCATGCCGTAAAGGTCACCAAATATGGTGTAGATCTGTCGATCGCTTACACCAATATACTCAGCCAGAGCTTCAGCACTCAGGTCGCCGGTTATATTGCGCGAAATATACTCCTTGATGCTGCCGACATACTCGCCGCTGCTCGAGTCAATAAGCCTGCTCTTATGCGTAACGAAAGACTCAAGTATCAACATGCCGATAATCGCGTTGTAATGAACGCTTATCTTGTCAAACTCACCGTGTTCGGCCCGTGACAACAGCGCATCGATATAGCGGCCGATGTCGGAACTCCCACCAAAAGCCACTACCCCCTTTTCGATACTCAGACTAACGACGCTGGCCAGTATATCCATCTCAGCCAGCACCCGATTCATGCTTTCCCGGCCAAAGGAAACGAAATAGCAGAGTTCACTGGCGCTGAATGAGAGCTGCGCCCACTCTCCGGGCGACAGTAACACCGCCTGCCCGGCTACAAGTGTCTCGATGCACCCTGAACGCTCAAACCCCAACTCCCCGCTGCCGCTAAGCAGCAAAGTATAAGTTCTGGCACGTACGGTGAGCGCGTCGCTGGCCAGAGCCCCCTTGAGACACAGATGAGCAACATCACCCAGTTTACGGTAGCGAGCCTCCAAGCCGCGCCCACTGGGCGCGGCACTGATATCCAGACCCGCATACTGGCTCAGCATAGAGCGTAGAGAGTCGGCCGATACCGCTCCCCTTTTGTCAGCATTCTGGTTCAGCATAGAGATCCCTTTTTTGTTATGGCATCACCCGCGCAGGTCGATAGAAAACCTGGTTCAGTTAGCTGACCAGCACCAGGGAAACCGACGGAAACAGTACGATAATCGCCAACCGCAGCATGTCTGAGATTACAAAGGGGAACACACCCTTGAAGATCACTTTCAGGTCGATATCCGGCAGCACCGACTTCAATACGAAGACATTGAGCCCCACCGGCGGCGTGATCAGACTGATCTCGGTAGCCACAACAACCACAATGCCGAACCAGACCAGATCCATCCCCATGCTGCTTACCACCGGGTAGAACACAGGTACCGTCAGCAGCAACATGGAGATCGATTCCAGCACCGCCCCAAGCACCAGGTAGATCAGAATGATCACCAGCAGCACGCCGAGCAGACTGAAGCCCAGGCTTTCGATCCAGTCCACGATCACGAACGGGAAATTGGAGACGTTCACCAGGTTGGCGAAAATCAGCGAGCCAATCAGAATCGCGATCAGTGACACGCTGGTTGCGGCAGAGTCCTGCAGCGCCTCATGGATCTTTTTCAGATCGAAACGGCCACGCAGCGCGGTCAGCAGGATCGCTCCTACAACACCGACCGCCGCAGACTCGGTGGGAGAAAACAGGCCGAAATAGATACCGCCCAGCACCAGAGCCACCAGCATGGTGAACGCCCAGATCTGGCGTACCGCAGCAAATCGCTCTGACAGGGACTGCTTTTCACCGGAGGGACAGGATCCGGGTCGCACATAGGAGATCGCGATAATGGTCAGGCAGTACATCAGGATACCGAGCAAGCCCGGGATAATACCGGCAATAAACAGCTCACCGATATCGGTCTCGGTGATAATACCGTAGAACACCAGCGCGATGGAGGGCGGAATCAGTATCCCCAGGGTACCGCCGGCGGCGATGGTCCCGGTGGCCACATTCTGCGAATAGCCATAACGGATCATCGACGGATAGGCGATCTTCGACATGGTCGCCGCAGTGGCAAAGCTGGAACCACAGAAGGTGCTGAAACCACCGCAGGCGCCAACCGTGGTGATCGCCAGACCACCGCGCAGGTGGCCGATCAGGGCATAGGTTGCGGCGTAAAGCTCATCGGCAAGGCCTGACTTGGCAACGATATTACCCATCAGGATAAACAGCGGAATCACCGCGAATTCATAGGACAGCACCGTATCGGTGGCGATACTTCCAAGCTGGCTGAAAGCCGCCGGCCAGCCCTGGTAATAAGCCAGGCCAAACACACCCACCACACCGGTCGCCACAGCGATAGGCACCCGCAGGAACAGCAGCATAAACAGGACGACAAAAGAGATCAGCATTATCATTTTTTTAACCCACCACTCTTATTCTTCGCGCAGATGTCGCTGCGGCGCAGCCACTAACAGGCTGATCCAGGCGATCAACGCCAGAATCGCAATACCGAGAACCACCTTCCACTTGTAAACGCCCAGGAACAGGAACACGTCCCCGAACTTGTAAGACTCGTAAGACTGCATGAATACGGTCACCACCAGCGCGGTGAAGAAAGTGCATTCGATCAGATAAACCATCCAGAAAATAAAGCGCCCGAAACCGCCGAAGAAATATTTATCCAGCAGGTCAATCGTCACGTGGCTGCGTGTTTTATGGACGTGATAAAGCCCGGAATAGAACATCACCGCCAGCGAAATAGAGACCACCTCATAAGAGAAGCCAAGAGAAAAGTTGAAGATATTGCGCCCGATAACATCGACCACGATGATCAGCGCCATCAGCAGCGCAGCCAGCACGGCGACGTGGGAACAGAGACGCTCCAGAAGCTTTAGCACAGAGAAAGGCATAGGCGGCCTCTTTTATAGATCCGCAGAGGAAAATGTGAGTGGGTAAAAAGGGCTCCCTGCCCTGAGGCGCAGGGAGCTTCACAACTGCTTGGGGTTTACTACAGGGAGTCGATTTCGCTGCGGTAGAACTCCATCACCGTTTCACCATCGACGCCGTTCTCCTTGGCGACGTTAAACCACTCGGCGCGCTGAGGTGCAAAGGCCTTAGCCAGCGCATCCATCAGTTCGGGAGAAGCTTCACGATACTCGTCGCCCAGCTTGGCCTTGAGGAACTCGCGCCCTTTCAGGTCGTTTTCGTCCCAGAGCTTACCCATGCGTGCCGACAGCACCTCGCCGGAGATTTTCCGGATCGCGGCCTGGTCTTCCGGGCTGATCTGATCCCACTTGTCTTTGTTCATGATGATGAACGCCGAGTTGGAATAGAGACCGCCCGGAATGCGGGTCACATGATCCACATACTTATCGATCTTGAAGCCGGTCACGAACTCGTCAGAGAGCGCAGTGCCGTCGATAACGCCACGGGAGAGGAATTCACGCAGCTCCACCAGGGAACCGGAGATCGGCGATACACCCAGCTCCTGCAGAGCGTTGGACACCACCGGAGTCTGTACACGGATCTTCTTGCCGCTAAGGTCCTCTGGAGTGATTACCGCCTCATCCTTCATATGGATGTTGCCGCCTGAAGTCACGTGCATCGCCAGGGTAACGACGTCGCTCTGCATGCCGGTGGGCTCAAAGTACTGTTTGAAGGTACGCCAGTACGCAATGGAGCTTTTTTCAGCGTCGACGGTATCAAAAGGAAACTCGACCATTTCGGTCAGCGGGAAAGCGCCCGGCGTATAGCCGTGCGGTCCCCAGGCCACATCCGCGATACCGCTAGTGACCGCCTGGTAGTTGCGGTTCGGCGGTGCCAGAGGCTTGGCAGAGGGCTGGATTTTGACACGTCCTTCGGTAACGGTTTCGACCTGCCGGAAGAAGTCCAGCAGACCATCAACCTGGGACCAGTGGGAAGATGGGAACCACTGGTTGTATCTCAGCGTCAGGCTATCTTCCGCCAGTGCGTTACCACCGACGGTGAGTGTAATTGAAGCGCATAGAGCCGCGGCTAGGTTACGACATTTTTTCATGTCTATCCCTCATATTTATTATTTTCAAAGAGGCTTACTGCAATCAAAAAGATACAGTAATGTATCTTTTTTTCAACTCAATGTTTCGCGTTTTTATTACTACTTTATGTCTAAAAAAACGGCCAAATAACAACATGAATAAGCATCAATAAAAGACACTTATGAATGTTTTTATCAAAAACGTTATCCCGCACCGCAAAAATCCTTTTCAGCCATGCGGGAAGCTGCCTTGCCTTATTTAAAAGCAGGTTTAAAGAAAGGCATCACTATGGAAATTGGCCAGATCCAGACCGCATTTCTCCACGAAGTCCGTTCGCGCCGAGCTGACCACAATAGGCGCACCGCAGACATAGGCCTGGTGACCGGACATATCGGGGATATCGTCCACCACCGCCTGATGCACAAAGCCGGTCCGACCATCCCAGGAACCATCCTCTTCGGACAGCACCGGCACATAGGTCAGCCAGGAAAGCTCCCGCGCCCAATCCAGGCACATCTGGTGGTAATAGAGATCGGCCAGACGACGACCGCCCCAATAAAGCACCACCGGACGGGTGTTATCTTCACGCACCAGCTGCTCGATAATCGCCTTGATCGGCGCAAAACCGGTGCCACTGGCGGTCAGAATGATCGGCGTTTCACCCTCGCGGATGTAGAAGGTCCCGAACGGCCCTT
Organism: Marinobacterium lutimaris; assembly: GCF_900108065.1. Taxonomy (GTDB): domain Bacteria; phylum Pseudomonadota; class Gammaproteobacteria; order Pseudomonadales; family Balneatricaceae; genus Marinobacterium_D; species Marinobacterium_D lutimaris. The sequence goes on from NZ_FNVQ01000003.1 coordinate 25,089, forward strand.
CGGCGGTAAGAATCGCCTTGGCCTTAAGCTCATCGTAGATAAAGCCACTGACCACACCGCCCGGCATCTTGCGGATGTGCAGCTCGATCTGGCCGCTGTCATCGGTGGCTCCCACGGAATAGCTGCGCTTGTTGCCATCCTTCATCTGCAGATCTATGTACTGACCGGGCATACAGCGGAACTCGATACCGGGCGCCGGGCCAAGACGCAGCACCACCACATCATCCGACAGCACCTCTTTGACAAGCACACGGACCGGGAACTTCTGGATACTGATCCCTTCCAGTTCGGTGACTTCGGGAGCATCCACCACCAGATCGCTGCTTGGACGGGCCTGACACATTAGACCCGTCACACCTTCAAGATCGCTTTCGACCAGTTTGTCTTTCACCTCATCGGCATAAGCCACCCGGCCGGAGACGATGGTGGTGCGGCATTCGCCGCACTGGCCATCACGACAGCTGTGCTTGAGGGTGATGCCGGCCTTAAGGCCGGCCTCAAGTACACTCTGCCCCTCTTCGACACTGAAGCTTTTGCCGGAGGGCTCGACTCTGACTTCAACTGCCATCAGACCACCCCTTTCTGCTTCGCCATGGTCAGGGCCAGATCTTCGATCATGTCTTCCTGGCCACCCACGGTGCCACGACGACCCAGCTCTACCAGAATGTCACGGGCCGAGATGCCGTACTTCTTCTCCGCACGCTGAGCAAACAACAGGAAGGAGGAGTAAACACCAGCGTAACCCAGGGTCAGGGAGTCACGATCGACACGGATCGGCTGATCCATCATCGGCGTGATCAGGTCTTCCGCCACATCCATGATCTTGTAGAGATCGATACCGGTTTCGCAGCCCATGCGATCCAGTACCGCGCACAGCACCTCCAGCGGCGTATTACCGGCACCCGCCCCCAGGCCAGCGACGGAACCATCGATACGCGCCGCACCGGCTTCAATAGCCGCCAGCGAGTTGGCCACACCCATCGCCATGTTGTGGTGGCCGTGGAAGCCGATCTCGACGTTTTCCGGCAGCTCGGCACGCAGCAGACCGATCTTGGTGCTTACCTCATCCGGCAGCATGTAACCGGCGGAGTCGGTGCAGTAGATGCAGTTGGCGCCGTAGCCGACCATCAATTTGGCCTGCTCGAGGATTTTCTCGGCCGGCACCATGTGCGCCATCATCAGAAAGCCCACGGTGTCCATGTTCATTTCACGGGCGATGGTGATGTGCTGCTGGGAGACGTCCGCCTCGGTACAGTGGGTCGCCACACGAATGGTGGAGACACCCAGCTCCTTCGCCATTTTCAGGTGATCGACGGTGCCGATACCGGGCAGCAGCAGCGCCGAGATCTTGGCCTGTTTCATCTTCGGGATCACGGCGCCGAGGTACTCCTCATCGGAGTGTGCCGGGAAACCGTAGTTGACGGACGAGCCGCCCAGGCCGTCGCCGTGGGTGACTTCGATCAGCGGCATTCCCGCTTCATCCATCGCCGTGGCCACATCCACCATCTCTTGCAGGCTGATCTGATGGCGCTTCGCATGCATTCCGTCACGCAGGCTCATGTCGTGCAGACGGACTTTCTTACCTTGCAGATTCATTGTCTGTTCTCCTCCGTCCCAGGCTTATTTCGCGCCCGCCGGCAGTTCACGTTCCGGCAGATTGATAGCACCGTTCGCCGCTTCTTCAGCGAACATCTCAGCGGTACGCAGGCCCGCAGCGGTCATGATGTCCAGGTTACCGGCGTACTTCGGCAGGAAGTCGCCCAGGCCCTCTACTTCCATGAACATGGAGACGCGGTTGCCGTCGAAGACCGGGCCGTTAACCAGGCGATAGCCCGGCACGTATTTCTGCACCTCGGCTACCATCTGGTGAACCGACTCGGTGATAGCATCCTGGTTAGGTTCGCCTTCGGTCAGGCAGTGCACTGTGTCACGCATGATCAGCGGCGGCTCGGCCGGGTTGATGATGATGATCGCCTTACCCTTCTTGGCGCCGCCCACCTTCTCCACTGCGCCGGCAGTGGTACGGGTGAACTCGTCGATGTTCTGGCGGGTACCCGGGCCTACGGAACGGGAGGAAACCGTGGCGATGATCTCGCCGTATTCGACCGGCTGAACGCGGGAAACGGCTGCCACCATCGGGATCGTCGCCTGGCCACCGCAGGTCACCATGTTGACGTTCATCTCCAGGTTCTTGGCGTGCGCGGTCAGGTTGACCGGCGGTACACAGAACGGGCCGATCGCGGCCGGCGTCAGATCGACCATGATCACGCCCAGCTCGTTCAGCTTGCGGCTGTTTTCGGCATGGACATAGGCGGATGTGGCATCAAACGCGACACGGATATCGTCTTCGATCACCTTGTCCAAAATGCCATCGACGCCTTCGGCACAGGTTTTGATACCCATTTCACGGGCACGCTTGAGGCCTTCGGATTCAGGATCGATACCCACCATCCAGACCGGCTCGATCCACTCGGAGCGTTGCATTTTCATCAGCAGATCAGTGCCAATGTTGCCGGGGCCGATGATCACGGCATTAAGCTTCTTAGCCATATTGTTCTCACCCATTAATTGATGCTGATAACGCTCTCATGCACATCTGCGTCATAGAGCCGTTGCACATATTCGGCGCGCGTTTCTAGCAGCCGACGCTGATTCAGGTTGCTCTTATCGGTAACTTCACCCTGCTCGAGGGACGGCGGTGTCTCCAGGATCAGCGCACGGCAAACCCGCTGTGCCGAGCCTCTTGCCTGCTTCGCCATCACGACCAGTTCGTTCTCAAGTGCACTGCGCACCGCCGGATTCGCCATCAGTTGGCTTCCGGTCAGCGTGCCGTCCTTGTCGCCGGCCAGCTTGCGCATACCGGGACCCGGCACCAGCATCAGACCCAGGTAGTCCTTGTCGTGGCCGGTGACGACCGCATCGACCACCAGATCGCCCAGGTACTTGTGCACATTGGCGCGGATCGTAGCGACGCAGACCCAGGTACCGGTGCAGAGCTTGAAGTCTTCCGATACGCGACCATCGAAGATGATGCCCCGGGAGGCATCTTCCGGATCCACCAGACGCCCGGCATCACCGATGCGGTAGAAGCCCAGCTCATCAAAGGAAGCCGCGGTGGTTTCGGGGTCGTTGAGATACTCGCTGAACACGTTCGGCCCCTTGATCCGCATCTCCAGCTTGCTGCCGTTGGGCACAAAGCGGATCTGCACGCCGGGAAGTGGGATACCGATGTTGCCAGCCTTCTCAAGGCGCCAATGAACGTTGGTGTTGGCCGGCGCGGTCTCGGTGGAGCCCCATTCGGTAGTGAAGAACACGTCGTTACCGGTCTCTGCGCACATCTCCTTCAACTCATCCCAGATCGGGCCGGGCAGCGCTGCAGCGGCGTAGAACAGCATGTTGACGCTGGAGAAGAAGCTCTGCCTGAAGGCTTCATCTTCACGCAGGTAACCAAGCAGAACTTCAAAGCCCTTGGGCACGTTGAAGTAGAGGTTCGGCTTGATCTCCTTGAGATTGCGCACGCTCTCTTCGATCAGACCCGGTACCGGCTTGCCGTTATCGATATACAGCGTGCCGCCGTTTCTCAGCACCAGGTTGAAGTTATGGTTGGTACCGAAGGTGTGGCTCCACGGCAGCCAGTCGAGCACGCGCGGCGTATCGGTTTCGAGGAAGGTGTAATACTGCGCCACCATCTGCTGGTTGGAGCAGAGCATGCGCTGGGTATTGACCACCACCTTGGGGACGCCGGTGGAGCCGGAGGTCAGCATGTACTTGGCATGGCTTTCCGGCGTCAGCGCGCTGAAGCGCTCGGTTACCGCCTCGCTGGACGGCGTATTGAGCAGCTGCTCAAACGGCAGCACACCGTCGCTCTCCAGGTGATTGCGGGATGAGATAAATGTCTCGACGCCCTGGCAGGCAGCCAGCGCATCGGCGAACTGCAGCGCATCATCGGCGTAGACCGCACAGGGACGCAGCCGCTCAACGATCGACGTCAGCTTTTCGTGGGTTTTGGCCACCAGAGAGTACGCCACGGAGACAGAGGTCACCGGAATGCCGATATGCATGGCCGCCATCATGATCAGCGCGTGATCCACCGAGTTACCGGACAGGATCACCAGCGGACCACGGTCAGCCAGGCCCAAATTCAACAGCCCCTGGGCCACGCGATGCACGGAGTTGCGGAACTCTCGATAGCCCAGTGCGCGCCAGCCTTCTCCCTGGCGCTCGCCGATAAAGATCTGGTCGCCACGCTCTTCAGCCCAGCGCTCCAGCCAGTCGCCGACGCAACGCTCATACGGCTTGAGCTCGGTTTGCGACGCTACAATGAAGGAACCATCTGGCTCTTGGGTTACCGACGTTTGGGTAGCCGGCAGCGAAGCGTAGATATTTTCACCCATAACTTAACCCTTCTTTTTGTACTTGTGGGCTTCTCAGCGCGAAGTGAGTACCAGACGCTCGAGTCCTTCGAAGTCGAAAGCGATCTCACTGTTTGGCGTAATCGGCACCATCGGCGCCATGGCCCCAGACAGCACGATCTGTCCGCGCTTGACCGGCACATCCAGCTCGATGAGCTTTTTCACCAGCCAGTGAGTGGCGTACAGCGGATTACCGAGACAGGCCCGACCGACACCCTTGATCTCGCCCTGAGGCGCACTGATCGTCAGCGGCAGTTCGCCGAAGTCGACGCCGCGCGGGCTGAAGGTTTTGGTACCGATCATGTAACGCGCGGAGGATGCGTTATCCGCGATGGTATCGACGATGCCGATCTTCCAGTCGCGCACCACGGAATCAACGATCTCGATCACCGGGAAAAAGAAGTCGATCTCGGCCTGCAGCTCCATCAGCGTGAGGTCGCTACGGTCGATATCGTTTTTGAATGCGAAGCCGATTTCACCTTCGGCCTTGGGTGCGATCAGGCCGCTGGTATCAAGTACCTCGCCCTGGCGCAGCTCCATATCCGCGAACAGCACACCGTAGTCGGGCTGACCGACGCCGAGCTGCTCCTGAACCGCCTTGGAAGTGAGGCCGATCTTGTAGCCGACCACGCGACCGCCGTCATCAACGCGCGCGGCATTGACCAGCTTCTGAATAGCGTATGCATCATCCATATCGAAGTGGGGGTAAGCACCCGAGATGGGATCGATAGCGCAGGCTTCGGTTCTAGCTTTAATTATCTGCTGCGCAACAGCATTGAACTCTGAACTGGACATTAGAGGTACCTTTCTGACAGCTGGTTGACTCTCTGCAGGGACTCGACAAACTCCTTGTGCATCTCGTCGACGATGTCGAGGCAGCTCTTCACCTCTTTGGTCACGCCCACACCCTGGCCGGCGGACCAGACATCTTTCCAGGCCTTGTTGGCGGTGGAGATATCGCCGGAGAAGTCGATCACCTTGTCGTCGCCCTTGTCGTCCGGGGAGATGCCGCACTTCTCAAGGCTTGCGGTCATCCAGTTAGCCAGCACGCCGCTGACCGCCTTGGTTTCAACCACACCTTCCATGGCGGAATCGACCAGCATCTGTTTGTATTCGTCGCCAGCGAAGCTCTCATCGGCCGCGATAAAGCGGGTACCGGACACCACAAAGTCAGCGCCTGCTGCCAGCATCCCGCCGATATCATCACCGCGGGAGATGCAGCCAGCGATGCCCAGCGGCCCATCCCAGAACTCACGCACTTCGGCGATAAAGGCCAGCGGGTTATAACGGCCGGTATGGCCACCGGCGCCCTGGGTGACCAGAATCAGGCCATCGACACCGGCGGCGATCGATTTTTTCGCCATGGCCGGGGTGATGACATCGGCGTAAACCTGGCCGCCGTAGCCCTTCACCACCTCCATCACCCGAGCCGGGGAACCCAGCGCCGTGGATACGATGGAAGGCTGGTACTTGCGCACCAGTTCGATCTCACGATCGAAGCGGTCGTAGGTGGAGTGCACGATCATGTTGAACAGCCAGGGCAGTCCTTCACCGCTGAGCTCGGCGTGGATCTCGGACATCCACTCATCCAGGGTTTCAACGCTGCGCGCATTGGCCGCAGGCAGGCTGCCAACAACCCCGGCACGTGCTGCAGCGATGGCCAGCTGCGGCGACGATACGAGAAACATGGGTGCCACCAGCAGCGGCAGTCGGGTGGTATCGAAAATACTCATTATTGTTATGCTCCGGTTTATTTCTTATCTAGCGACCCAACCGCCGTCACTGTGAATGACGCAACCGGTGGTCATCGGTGACTGCTCGTTGGAGGCCAGAACAACATAGAAGGCTGTGTGATCAGCAGGCGACGCGATCCGCTTCAGCGGCACCGCATTAGCGGCATTATCGCGGAAGCCCTGGATATGGTTCAGCGGCTGCGCCCGGTCGGAGATTCCTTCCACCGATTTCATCTCGGTGTCGGTCGCTCCCGGAGATACGCCGTTCACCCTGACATCCGGCGCCATCTCGTAGGCCAACTGCTTGATCAGGCCGACCACTGCGTGTTTCGCGGTCACGTAAAGAATACCGCCACCGCCGGGATAGAAGCCGGAGTTGGACACGGTGAGCACCACCGCTCCCTTACTCTTTTTCAGCTCGGCCATCGCGGCACGAACACCGTTCATGTAGCCCATCACGTTAACGTGGAACAGCTTGTCGAAGCTCTCTTCCAGCTGTTCCGGCGCGATCTTGCGCAGCGGTACGAAGTAGTCGAACAGCGCCGCATTGCCGACAAAGATATCCAGCTTACCGAACGCAGCGACCGCTTCGGCCACTGCGCGCTCGTTATCTTCGTAACGGGTTACATCACCGTGCACCGCGATCAGCTCATCCGGGTAGGCGGCTTTCAGCGATTCCAGCTTCTCGGCGTTGATATCGAATACCGCGACCTTGGCGCCCTCAGCGATATAACGCTCCACCACGGCGCGACCGATGCCATCAGCACCACCCGAGACGAGCGCAACTTTGCTTTCTAGCGTTTTCATAGCGCCCTCACAGGAAGGTGTTGATGTTTTTGCAGCTCAGGGTCGCGTTCGGGATCAGGATCAGGCGTTTCTTCAGCTTGAAGCTGCCGCCCTCCTCTACCAGCACGTCGGTACGGCGCCCGTAGATGACATACTCTTCATCCATGCCGCGGCTACGCACGCTCTGAAACACCGAGTGGACCAGGTATTCACCGTCGGTTTCGCCGTAGTACACCTCGATATTGGAGACCTGGTGCACATTACGGGTACCCGGGTTTTCCGCCCAGGCGGAAGGCTGCTGGAAGCGCGCCACACGGCGCTGCAGGTCACGCAGCTTGTCGTCGAAGTAAGCCATGTGATCGCTGGCGTAGAAACCGTGCTCAAGCAGGTTTTCACGGCGACGGTTTTCGATGCCCGGCATCCAGTAGTGGACATCCTCGTGCATCAGCGCCAGCCATTCGTCGAACTTTTCCTCATCCAGCAGGCGGTACTCGCGAGCCAGGAAACAGGACACCTTGTGGTGCTGCTCCATGGATACCGGGCGCAGCTCAACCTGAGTCTCAGTCTGGTTTGCCATGATTATTCAACCTCCGCCTTGCCAACGTTACGATCCGGGATCTCCGACCAGCTCTTCGCATTCAGATGGTCGTACCAGTGCTGGTAGTAGGCACGGGCGTTCGCTTCGTTCAGCTGGCCCTTGTAGACGTTGCCCGGCAGATCGGTCTGTCGCTCAAGGGTGTTCATGCCCAGGCCGATATAGAGATCCTGAGCACCGGTCACCTTGCCCTTGGAGGTCTTGGTGCAGTATTCCCAGTTCTCGCCATCGTCCATCTCGAACACGCCGGTGGGCGAGAAGGTCATCATTGCGCCCTTGCGCCACTTCTCTTTGATATCGTCCGGAGCGCTCTTGTTGACCAGCACCCAGCTGAACAGCTCGATCTTGTTCGGACCGCGCGGCTGCCAGACACGGATGGTGTTCTGCCCCGCCAGGAAGGAGAAGTTCGGGAAGATGGTGCAGGAGGACACCGACGCGACCATGTTGGAGCGGAACTCGCCCAGACGCTCTGCCACAGACGGCTTGATGGTATGGACATACTTGTTCAGCGCACTCTCACCGAGTACCGCCACGTTACCGACGGTATCCAGGGCAAATTCGTAGCCGTGGCCGTTCCAGTTAACGGAGTAGGACTCTTCAAAATCGCTGACCTTGGCCACCGCACCGCCGAGCATGGCACGGGCTGCGGAGTCGTGGGTCCAGCCGGCGTGCAGGATATCGCCGACGAAGTTCTCCGCCGCGATCTTCCAGTTACATTCATAGGTAGAGCGGATGCAGCCACCGGCAAACTCGGTGCCGCCTTCCTGGTTGTCGAACAGCGCATCCAGGTACCAGGTCATCGGACCGAGGTACTCTTTCAGGGTCGGTGCTTCCGGATCGAAGGTGGCGAACACCAGCCCCTTCCAGGAATCGACCTGGGCAACTTCCTTCAGACCCCATTTGGACTTGTCGAAGTCGCTGGCTTCATAGATGCCGGACTCATGCTGACCCACCAGGTTACCGGCGGTGTTAAATGACCAGCCGTGGTAGTTGCAGATAAAGCCACGGGTGCTGCCGGACTCGGCGAAGCAGACCTTGTTGCCACGGTGCGGGCAGGCGTTAAGGAAAACCTTGATGCCACCATCTTTCTGGCGCACGACGATCACTTCGTCTTCACCCATGGTGGTGGTGATGTAGTCACCGGTCTTCGGAATCTGTGATTCGTGGGCGACAAACAGCCAGCAGCGGGCGAAGATTTTCTCCAGCTCCTGCTCGTAAATCGCCTTATCAGAGAAGATCTTGCCGGAGATACGGCCGTTCTCGATATCACAGAATTCGCTCAGATTTTCCAGGCTATCCGTAACGTCTACGGTTTTTATTATGTTGCTCATCAGTCTCTATCCTCTAACCTTTGGCAATCAGAGCCGCATCCGCCGCTTCGACGAGGGCGTAGATTTCATCGCCTTCCACCTCAACCGGGTAGGTGCGCAGATCGATTTCACAGGGGAAACCCATCGCCTTGCCGGTGGGAATATGGAACTGGCCCCAATGCACCGGGCAGACAATCAGATCATCTTCCACATCGCCTTCCGCCAGTGATGCCGTTGCGTGGGTGCACAGATCCGCCGTTGCGTAGTACTGACCACCGAGGTTGTAAACCGCGATATCACCGTGCTCGCTGTTATCGATTTTCTTAACTTCGTTTTCCGCCAGGTCAGATACCTTGCAGAGAAATACCTTATCCATCTCGCCCCTCACGCTACCTTGAGTTCAATGAATCCGAGCCCGGTCACCCACTCCGGCACCGGCTGGTATTCGACCAGATCGGTACTCACCGGATTGACGGCCGCCATGGCACACAGAAAGTTGCGGATCTCCATCGCACCGTTACCACCCTCTTCTAGAATCTCTTCATTGCTCAGAGAGGCCAGGCCATCCATATCCAGGCTGCAGCAGCTGTCGATCACGCGACGGTCGAACGCTTCGTTGACCTTGCCGGACTCCTTGGTACCGACCCAGTGACTGATGCCGCCACTACCGATCACCGCAACCTTGTCATCACCGGCGAAGGCTTCAATCGCCGCATTCATCTGCGCACCCAGCTCACGGGAACGCTCGGTGGTGATGTAGGGGTCCACCGCGCTGGCCAGATACACCGGGATCGCCGCGATGCTGCGACCGCTCAACTCTTCCGCCCGGCGCACGATCAACTGGTGCGGAATAGAGAAAGAGTGATCGGTGGTGAAAGAGCGGGCTACGGACCAGTCAAAACCGTTCTCTGCACCGTGCTCGGCGATAGCCGTCGCCAGCGCTTCGTTGTTCTCGATCTGGCCACGCTTGAGGCCAGGAAGCTGATCCAGCGGACCTTCCAGGTGACCGGTCGCGATGCAGTACTTCGGCAGGCAGGTAGTGCCAAACAGCATGTAGTGATCGTTGCCGACGATGATCACGGTGGTTGCACCACTATCCGCCAGACGCTGAGCGCAGGTTTCAAACGCGCCCCATACCTTTTCGGCTTTGTCTGCGGGCGCCGCATCACCGGCGACAAACATGACCGGATCATGCGGCACCAAAAATCCGCCAACTATCTGTGCCATATCTGCTTACCCCTTGATTGACGCTGAGTACTCGGATTCAGAGCCGAGCTTTTTGTTATAAGAAGACATCTGTCGATCGGGAGACATCTCGATCCAGTAACCCATTGTCAGCATCGGATTCACGCCAACCTCCTGGAGCTTTTTGACGTCAAACTCCAGGATCATGCGGACATCCTCGGCATCCAACGGGAAGCGGCCGAGGAACTTTTCCGGGTTTTCTTTGAATTTTTCTTTTGAGAACCGGTCGATCGACAGGCTCCACAACACCCGTTCCAATACATCTCGTTTCATCAGACTTACCCGCCAATAAAGCTGGTTACGATATTGAGAAACTTCTGTTTCTGTTCCGTCTGCACCCAGTGACCGCACTGTGCAAACACGAAAAGGTCGGCATTGGGAATGTTCTCTGCCAGGGCAAGGCCACACTGCAGCGGCACCACGCCATCCTGACGACCGTGCAGAACCAGGGTCTGGGCCTTAATGTTGCGAACTGCCTTTTCCGGGAACGCCTTGACCATGGTTTCGCCATCTTCAGACGGCTGAGGAATCAGCTTGCGCAGCGCTTCCTGGGCACCGGCACGGGCGCTGGCCTCGTAGCGGGACTGCACCAGTTCATCGGTGATCAGGCTCTTGTCGTAGGGGAAGAGCTCCATCAGCGCACGCATGTTCTCGACGGACGGCTCATACAGCCAGGCGCCAGCCAGGCCCTTGGTCTGTACGAAAGTACCTGCCGGAGTACCCAGCAGCACCAGCTTGTCGAGGCGTTCAGGGTTGAACAGCGCAAGGCCGAGGCCCACAGCACCACCGAAGGAGTTACCCACCAGGGAGGCACGATCGATACCCAGCGCATCCATGAACTCAACCAGGTGGTTCACCCAGAACTTGATGTCGTACTCGGTACCGTCTTTGAACTCGGTAAAACCGAAGCCGGCGATGTCCGGAACGATGACGTGAAAGTTCTCGGCCAACTGGTCCATGACACCACTCCAGTTGGTCCAGCCTGAAACGCCGGGGCCTGAACCATGCAGCAACAGCAGGGGCGCACCCTGGCCACATTCGAAGTAGGCAGTCTCATGACCCGCTGCCTGAACGTACTTGCGATCCGCTTCGACCATCTCTTCCTCCACACTCAACATACACAACTGTATGGCGAATATAATCACCCTATTGATGTGCGTCAATGCCTAGAGGTTTTCGAAAAAACGGTCAGACGGGCGCTTTAAAAACAACGGAAAACCACAAATAAATCTTTATATATCAAATACTTGATAAAAAACAAAAGAACTCATCAGGCTGTATTTTTCTCACCTAATAGATGAATTTTTTTATTTATTTTTTTATCCTGGCCAGACATCCACTGCAAAAGTCCGACAAAAAATACACAGATGTAGCGGGTTAAGGAGATTGTTTTGAGAACATCTATCAGTCGCACCGTCCATACAGGACTGCATTCTCATGAATTTTTCGCAACCGATGGAAAGACGAGAACTCTCGCCCTGATCTTTCCCACCTGGGCGGGTATCAGCGCATTTGAAAGGGCAGTCGCGAAGCGTCTTAACGGCATGGGGCTGGATGCGGTCATTGTCGACTACCACGGCAGTCGCACAGATCTCACCTCCATGGAGGGACGCCAAGAGGCGATGCAAAACCTGGTGGCGGACTTCGAAGCGTTGCGCCAGCATCTGCAGACACTGAAGTCAGAGATCGAGCGGGAGCTTGGCGCCTACGAGAACAAACTTAGCCTGGGCTATTGCCTCGGCGGGCTCTGCACCCTGCAACTCGGGCTTATCGATAGCGAGCTGCGCGCCTCGATCAGCTTCCACGGCCTGCTCTCTTTCCCGAAAGACCTGCCCGCCCTGACGAGCGGATGCCGCTTTTTGATCCTGAACGGCAGCGCCGACCCAATGGTGACGCGCCAGGAGATCGCAGAGACCCTGGACTACTTCGATCAAAACCAGCTCGACATGTCGTTTATCAGCTTCAGCGGAACCGCACATTCGTTCGCAATACCTGGCTCGAACAACCCTGCGGCCGGAGTCTCATACAGCCCTCTCGCGGACCGGCGTTCCTGGCGACTGGCAACCGATCTGATTGCAGAGGTCAGCGAAGCCAACAAGGCCAGTGAAGGAAAAGACGCTTAAGAGGAACCTTCAAGCAGACAGGAGGCGCCACAAATGATCAAGGCCCCAAATACGGCGTACGCTGAGGCCCCGCTTAAACATAAAGTAGGGCCAGGTACGCCTGAAAAGCTGATTTTTTCGCAGGGGTGAAGCACTGCCAGGCAGGGCCAAAACGACAGGGAGTTAACTGAAAAACGCCCGCAGTGCCCGGGCCGTCTCTTCCGGCGCCTCTTCGGGCACAAAGTGACCTGCAGGTAACGCCTCGCCACACAAGTCTTTTGCCCAACGCGCCCAGATCTCCAGCGGCGATGCCTTGCCGACCGCTCCTGCAGCGCCCCAGAGCGCCAGCACCGGCATTTCGAGCTGCCCTTTAGCGAGACTTTCCTGGTCGTGTAAACGGTCAAACAACCAGGCTGCACGGTAGTCGTCGCAGCCCGCTCGAACCACAGCAGGATTCCGGTTACTCAGCAGGTAATCTTCCAGCGCTTCCTCATCGAACTTGAAGCCAGGTTTAACCCAGCGCTGCATCAGGGCGAGCGCAAAACGGTCAGCACGTCCCTCGAGCAGCATCTCCGGCAATGGATAGGGCTGCGCCAGAAAACTCCAGTGAAACATCCCCATAAACGCCTCGCCGCTGGCTGCAAACAGATCCAGCGTGGGTATGATATCGATAACGGCAAGCCGCTTGACCGCCTCCGGATAATCAAACGCCAGCCGGTAAGCCACCCTGGCGCCGCGGTCATGCCCGGCAACATGAAAGGAATCAAAGCCAAGATGCCGCATGGTCGCAAGCTGATCCCGCGCCATCTGCCGTTTGCAGTAAAGCTCCGGTCTGGTCTCATCCAGGGGCTTCTCGGAACGGCCATAACCGCGCAGATCGGGGATCACCAGTGTAAAAGAGCGGGCCAGAACAGGCGCCACTTTCTTCCAGATCATCCGCGTCTGCGGATAGCCGTGCAGCAGCAGTAGCGGCGGCCCCTCTCCGCCCACCAGAGCATCTACGGTTATCCCATCACCAGGTACCTGCACCCGCTCGAAGCCTGCAATCACGCCATCCATTTCCATACGCCCTCCTGAGTATTTTTTCTTACAGGCTAGAGAAATCAGGCCGGCGATCTATACGCTGAGTGAAAGGTTCAGACAGTGAAAAATGGCACATTTCTGAAAACGCAGGATCACCACTGAGGAGGAATTGCACAGACCGGAAAATTCGGGACCAGGGGGTTGGTAAGCGGATCGCAAAGCCACCTTACTGCGAGGTGGCTTTCTCGATAGCGGCCGCTCTTTTTTCCGCTTCTTCGTTCATGTACTCGTTCATCTGCGCACCAAACTCCTTGACCTGCTGAGGTGTCGTCGGCACTTGCGGAGCATCCGGGGATGAAAGCGCGTCGGCCGTTTCGGATGGCTGCACAACACCGGGACCGACCTGCTTGTAAACGAGCAGACCCACCAGCAATACGGCGATCAGTAGGATAACCAGTCTCATCAGCTCTCTCCTGCTAAGGATTCATTACCCTGAAGTTCTCTTGAGCCTTTTCCTCACGTAGATCGATCAGCATCCGCTCGACCCTGCTTCCGCCCACACCGATACGTTGCGGCTCTGTGACTCCGCCCAACATCTGGGCCGCCTGCTGAAATTCGGCCCGAGCAAACTGACTGATCGCCCATACCAATTGCAGCGCAAGATCACGATTACTGCTCGCCTCTTTCTCACGAATAAGCGCCGCACAGCCATCCAGTCCGGCAAGGTTTCCTGTCGCCGCGTAAATACCCGCCACATGCAAGGCAATAAACGGATGCGCCAGCATTCCTTCGAACCGCGCTGCCAGCTCCGCTACCGCTGGAGTCAGCGGCGAGGCTTCTCCCGTTTTCAGATAATCGCGCAGTAAAAAGCCGCCGCAGTCGGCCAGTGTCAGTACCGGGCCGCAGGTGGTGGTTTCCGGGGCGCTGTAACGCTGGTAGCGCTCCCAGGCTTCATCCCGCTTACCCACCTGCCATTCGGCCAATGCCAGATGCCACTGCAGGTGCCCATACAGGGCGCCACCCTCTGCGGTCGCTTTATGCCGATCAAGCCAGGTATGAATAAGAGTCTCGGCCTCATCCGGCACACCCAGATCATGCAGAATGTGAGAATAGCCGTGGATGGTGTAGAGGGAATGAGGCCGCCGTTTCAGCGCCCGCTCCTGAACCTCCCGCCCCTGCGCCGGATCTCCCGCTTCACTGATGGCAAAACCCAAACGCGCCAGGAACGCCCAGTCATCACCCAACGTCGTCTCGGAAGCTTGAAGAATATTTAGAACCCGGGTCAGTTTTTCCGGGCCACCATAGAAAATCAGGTAGCCGGATAGCTGGGAGATGATCAGCAGATCGCCGGGATTAGCAGCAACATAGGCCTCGGTTTGCGCAAGGTTTGCGTAAGGATCGGTCAGCAAACCGATCAGGGCTTCGATATGAGCCCGCTCCCAGGGCGCCGCCTGTTGGGCCAGGAACTGGGCCTTGGCGCGCAGGTCATCAGCCGCAGGATCGTTTCCGTCCTTTGCAAGCATGTAGCGGGCGGTCATAGCCAGTGCGAAACCCGGATCCTGCTCCAGCGCCCTATCGAGCAGCTCTTTAGCGCCGGACTCGGAGCCCAGAATCCGATCTACGGCATCCAGATAATCCTGCGCCGCCTGCTCCGACTCGGTAGTGATCGCCATACCGGTACGCGGATCGTTCATACTTCGAACCTCTGCAGTTAAAGACCAACAGGATGTTAATTGGCTGTACTGGATAGCAGTGTAGTTCCCGTATAGCGGACCGACACCGAGCTGCCACGCCTTTTCAGTGGATTGAGTCCTACCTGCGCAGCAATAAGAGCAACCACTTCAACGCCGCTCCCCATCCTATTTCGACAGGCCTTTTACCTTAACTTCAGGTCAGACGCCCGTTTTCCATAAAAAACATAGGAGTTTGAGTAAAAAGCAATTTTTGGCCTTTCTGCTGATCTTGTCTAAGTTTCATAGGACCCATCATGGAGGACACCCCGCATGGTCAGCAAAGCGTACGCCCCCCTTCTTCTCGGCACTGGTCTTTTCCTTTCCGGCATAGCAGCGGCACAAGACACCGCAGATACCATCTATATGGGTGGTTCCATCCTGACAATCAACGACGCTCAACCCACCGCTGAGGCCGTAGCCGTAAAAGATGGCCAGATTCTAGCAGTCGGTGACCTGGCCGATGTCACCTCGTTTCAGACCGACGCTACTCAACTGATCGACCTGGAAGGCCGTGCACTGCTGCCAGGTTTTGTCGACAGCCATGGTCATGTGGTGATGGGCGGCATTCAGGCCCTGTCAGCTAACCTGCTTGCGCCGCCGGATGGCAAAGTTACCGATATCGCCAGCCTGTAGCAGAGCCTGCGTAACTGGGCTGAAACCAATGCCGAGGCGGTCAAACAGATCGAAATGATCATCGGTTTCGGCTACGACAACGCCCAGCTCAAGGAGCTCAGGCACCCTACCCGCGAGGACTTGGACGCCGTATCCGCCGAATACCCGATAATGATCGTGCACCAGTCAGGCCATCTGGGTGTGGCGAATTCGAAAGCGCTGGAGATGGCCGGCATCAACGCATCCACGGAGAATCCCGCCGGTGGTGTCATTCGCAGGGATAGTAACGGCGAGCCAAACGGCGTGCTGGAAGAGTACGCTTTTTTCACAACGCTGGTGCCGATGCTGTCTGAACTCGGCCCCGAGGGACTCCAGGCCTTTGCCGCGGCCGGTGCAAAGATGTGGGCACAGTTCGGCTATACCACCGCCCAGGATGGCCGCTCTTCCGGCAGCGTCGTTGAGGCGCTGAAAGCGGTAGACCAGGCCGGCAAGCTGCCGATCGACGTTATCGCCTTTCCCGACGTTCTCGAAGCCAAAGACTCCCTGGAAGCCAATGTTTCAAACGACTATACGGGCCATGTTCGGGTGGGCGGCTGCAAACTGACCATTGATGGCTCTCCCCAGGGGTTCACCGCCCTGCGTGACCGCCCCTATTACGACCCCGTGGGCGACTACCCGGAAGGTTATGCCGGCTACGCTGCGGTGACCATGGAGCAGGTACAGGATGCGGTGAACTGGTGCTATCAACATGATATGCAGGTGATCACCCATGCTAATGGCGAGGGCGCATCCGATATGCTGATCGATGCATTGAAGAGTGCGCAGCAGACCTATGGCGACCCGGGTAACCGCCCGGTGCTGATTCACGGTCAGTTCCTGCGTGAGGACCAGGTGGACAGCTACAAGGAGCTGGGCGTGTTTATGTCGCTGTTCCCGATGCACACCTTCTACTGGGGCGACTGGCACCGGGACCACACCGTCGGCCCGGTTAACGCCGAGAACATCTCGCCGACCGGCTGGGTACGTGCACGCGATATGATGTTCGGCTCCCACCATGACGCCCCCGTAGCCTTCCCCGACAGCATGCGAATACTCGATGCCACCGTTACCCGCCGAACCCGTTCCGGCGATATCCTGGGGCCTACGCAACGCGTTGACGTGATGACAGCACTCAAGGCGATGACCCTCTGGCCCGCCTGGCAGCAGTTTGAGGAAAACAGCAAGGGCAGCATCGAGAAAGGCAAGGTCGCCGACTTTGTCATCCTGTCTGCAGACCCGACCGCCATCGACCCGGAAACCCTGGATCAACTCCAGGTACTCATGACCATCAAGGATGGCGAAGTTGTCTATCAGGCCAATGGCGAGATGGCCGCGAACGCACTGCGACGCCCCCCGTTGATTGCGGACCAGGAAAACGCACATCACCTGCTGGACGCCTGGCACCAGGGAGTCAACTGAGCTGGGCCGTTCATTAACCACCCCATAACGAAAAAGGCCGCATAACGCGGCCTTTTTAGTGCACTCGATTTGCAGAGCGGATTAGCCCAAGTTCGTTATCTGATATCGCGTCAATCAGATCAATTGCTTATAGTTCATAACGTTATTGTTTACCGCAAAAGCCCCGCAGGCTACAAGCCCATCGCCTGTTTAATGGATAGAGGGAAACTCTAGCAGGAACGCTATGACACAATATGACTGGCTAAATGAAGATACTGTTCCATCCGAGGAAAGCCTGAACGGCTACCCATCAGCGCTACGCATGCCGCATAACTTCAACCGGAATACGGTAAAAGAAGTACTGAACGGCTTCCTGCTGCGCTCCAACCGTCCGTTTATCATCACCGGCTACACCTCGCTCAAACAGCTGGTTAACTTTATCAGCGAACTGCCAGACAGCTCCTATTTCCAGTTGCTTCTGGGTAATGAACCCAGCCTCTCCAGCGCCAATGCCTATAAACCGATACAGCAATCCTACCCCGAAGAGGTTGAGGCCTACTGGCTGAGCCAGGGGCTCTCACTCCGTCAAAGTCTGGCGCTGGTCAGAACTCTGCAAAAATTTGAGCTGCAAAGAGTGGAGGCTCAGTATCTCGACCTCCCCCATCGTATGCTGCACGCCAAGATCTACTTGGCGGAGGATCATGCAGCGATCGGATCATCGAACTTCTCGTTGAATGGTTTGACACGGAATATCGAAGGGAATGTCTGCTTTAAAAAGCTTGATGATGAACAAAAGAAAAATAGTTGTCCTCGCCGCAAAGACGAGACTGATCGCTATAGCGAGGTCCGCCAGTTTGCCGAAACCCTCTGGGAGGATAAACGCGCCGTCGATTATACCGATACCCTTTATGAGCTACTGAGAAAACTGCTACGTACTGCGACCTGGCCTGAATCCCTGGCACGCGCCTGTGCCGAACTACTGGAAGGACACTGGGCGGACCAGTATATCGACTCTATTACACCGATTAAGAACACGACAATCTGGCCCGCACAACGCCAGGGCGTCGCCCAGGCGCTGTGCGTTCTCGATCAACTAGGGAGTGTGTTACTTGCCGATGCCACCGGCTCAGGCAAAACCCGCCTAGGGTCGGTGCTACTGCGTGCGGTCCACGACCGGATATGGAAAAAGGGCCGCGCCCGGAACAGTGCATACACGACGCTGATCTGTCCACCGGGTGTGCGGCATAACTGGCTGCAAGAAACGACACTGCATGGTCTGCAGATACAACCCTACTCTCAGGGGCTCCTCAGTGGAAGCAAGGATAAAGGGGATGCGCAGTTGGTCGACCTGTCACTGAAACAGTCTCAGATTCTCTGTGTCGATGAAGCCCATAACTACCTGAACGAAAGCTCCAACCGCACCCGTTTTCTGCTTCGCAACATGGCCGATCATGTCATCCTGCAAACGGCTACACCGATCAACAAGGGACAGAGCGATTTGCTCTCGCTGATCAATATTTTAGGCGCTGACAACTTCGACCCGGCCAGTATCAAAGCCTTCAACCATTATCTGCAAAAAGCTAACAAAGACCCTGCGCTGAAGGAAGAGCACCTTAAAAAACTAAAAAAGGAGATCAGTCGTTTTACTATCCGGCGCACAAAGGCGGATTTCAACGCGCTAATCGATCGCGCACCGCTCGACTATACCGATGAATACCAACGTCCGTGCCGTTACCCTAAACATAATCCCTGCTCTTTCTCCACAGGAGAGTCTGATCAGGCGATCTCAATTGCCGAAGAGGTCCGCAGGCTGGCTCAGAGCCTGACAGGCATCGGCTACATCAAACGAAAAATCGCCGTTCCGCAGCATCTGAAAGATCAGTTTTCGACCAAGGAGCTGATCGACTGGCGCCTAGCCATCGCAAAGGCTGCAGCGATTTATCAGATAATGTCCCACCTTCGCTCCTCAAGAAAAGCCGCCCTGGCCCACATCGAAGGGGGAATGGAGCCGCACGCAGATCACAAAGGAATCATTCACGAACTGAAGAAAGCAGCAGGCACCCCACCGGGGTGCGCTGCCGAGATAGCGGAAAACGATATTCCGGCCTGGATCCATGATTCCAAGGCCCACAAATCCGCGTCGCTTGAAGAGCTGCAAAGATACGAAGAGATTTGCCACCTATTGAACCGCATGGATGCCAGCCGCGAATCGACAAAAGCCAGAGTACTGACAGATCTGATACAGCGGAATGGCCATCAAATCGTATTGGCATTCGACCGACACCCGGTCACTCTATTCAATCTCAAGGCGCATATAACCGAGATTGCCCCCGATATTGAAGTCATCATCGCCACCGGGAAAGTCGGAAATAAGCTCAAAATTCAACTCGAAGAACGGCTGAAGCCTAAACCCTGCGAGGAAGATAAACACCCGCTGATCGTACTGTGCTCGGACGCCATGTCCGAAGGACTCAACTTCCAAAGAGCTTCGGCCGTTGTAAACCTGGATATGCCCTCTGTTGTGCGCCTGCTCGAACAGCGTGTGGGACGCATAGACCGTATGAACAGTCTTCACGAGCGTATCGATGTTTACTGGCCGGATGATTCCAAGGCCTTTGCCCTGAGATCCGATGACAAGCTGATCGAACGCCATGGCACGGTAGAAACTCTGCTCGGCTCAAATGTTCCTCTGCCTGACATTCTAAAACGCCAGGGTAGCCAGCCCGAAGATTACCGCGCTATCGTTGATGAACACGCCAGGCATGCGGATGACTGGGATGAAATAGAGGACGCTTTCACGACTGTCAGAGCGTTAATTGGTTCTGAAGGTCTGGTTGATCAAGCTCAGTACGAACAGATCGCAAAACACGAGAGCGAAATTCAGGTTCAGCTCACCATCATCAATGACCCCAAACCCTGGGTCTTCTTCTGCATCAAAGGCAGTGACTTCAGCGCACCCAAATGGGTAATGTTTGAAGATGGTCAGCCGGGATTCCTCACGGACTTCGAGCAGATCTCGCAAAAACTATTGGCTCGACTCAAGGGGCTGCCCGCACAGTCCGAACCGATCGACCCCGAGACGCAGAAGCTGCTGGATGGCTACCTGGACAGAGTCGCCAGCATGGAAAGAACACTTCTCCCAAAGCGAAAGCAGGTCGCCCTGACGGAGATGGAAGCCGTGCTCAAGGCCTATCGTCAGGATGAGTCACTGGGGCGGCTTGATCGCGAGTACCTGGATATCTGGCTTAGGGTACTTTCCTCACCGCTGAGCCGGGAAGCATCCATTGACTGGAGCAGCATTGCCGATCACTGGCTGGATCTGATCAGACCACACTGGTATGCAGAGCTTGAATCAGGAAGGCGAAAGCGGGCGATTCTGCTCAGAGACATTCGCACAAGGTTAATCGAAGATCCCATACCCATTCAGAAAATAAGGGCAGCACTGCCGGCTGTACCTTATGCCAAAGCGATAGAGAGCAGGATTGTTGCCTGCATTATTACGAAGGCAGAGTCAGATTGAAATATGGATAGGCTGCAAACAGCCAGCTCTGTCATCCAAACAAGCATCAGAGAAGAATGTCAATCTAATCCAGTTTTAAAGCAAAAAGGCCGCAATTGCGGCCTTTACAATGTACTTGAGTCGATTGGATCAAGCTGCCTGGCTAAGCAGCTTTTCAGCTGCCAGCTTGGCAGCCGGGTGCAGCTCTTCGCCGCCCTGCTCTGTGTACTCGCCCAGCATCTGCTTCATCCGGCGTGACCAGAACTTCTGAACATGGCCGGCGATCATCTCTGCAACGGCGTTTTCATCGCCGGCGCTGATGTTGTTGATAGCGATCTGGTTGATCATCTGGACCAGTCGGTCCATTTCACTCTGCGACATTATTTTGCTCTCGCTAAGCTAATTTGTTCTTCGGTTATACCGCTCTGAGCGGCCGCGCTGGTGGTATAGACCACGTGGCGTCCGGTGCGGGCAAAGCCTACCAGGTTCATACCGGCCATCGATGCATGCTCCACGGCCAGTGCGGTAGGGGCCGATACGGCCACCAGCGTCGAGATACCCATGGCATTGCACTTGTTGACCATCTCGTAACTGGCACGGCTGGAGATCAGGACGAAGCTATCCTCATTAGCAGGATAATCATCGCGATCTTCTGCACGGGCGCCGATCAGCTTGTCCAGTGCGTTATGACGACCCACATCTTCTCTGAGCAGCAGGATATTGCCACCCAGATCACACAGAGCCGCGCCATGCACCGCGCCGGTGACGGACTGCAGCGGCTGATTCTGCCGCAGCTGCGCCAGGGCGTTTTCAATGCTCTCACCGTCTGGCAACGCCAGTGCCGGCACAGGCTTGGGCGTGGCCACCGCCTGCTGCAGCGACTCGGCACCGCAGAGGCCGCAGCCGGTGCGCCCGGCCAGGTTACGGCGATGCTCCTTGAGCTTTGCAAAGCACTCGCTGGCGATCTCGATATGCAGCTCGATGCCCAGTTTCTGCGGTACCTGCTCCACACCGTAGAGTTGCTCCGGCCGCTCGATGATCCCTTCCGACAGGCTGAAACCCAGCGCAAAGTCTTCCAGGTCCATCGGGCTTGCCATCATCACCACATGGGAGAGGCCGTTGTAAACCAATGCTACCGCGACCTCTTCCGCCAGCAGGTCCTGAGCCGTTACCGACTCAGTACCCCGACGCTGCGTGACCCTGAACGCTTTGCGGCCCGGGTTGGCGCTCATTACTGAGCTTCCGCCGCCGCGGCAGCCGCTTCCTTGAGGAAGCTCTGCTGACGTTCGTGGTTGTCGTGGAAGTTCTTCTGCCATTCAGACGGCTGAGTCACTTTCTCGACCTGCACCGCGGTCACCTTGTACTCCGGACAGTTGGTTGCCCAGTCGGAGTTATCGGTAGTGATCACGTTGGCGCCACTGTGTGGGTGGTGGAAGGTGGTGTAGACCACGCCCGGCTGCATGCGCTCGCTGACGAGGGCGCGCAGTACGGTATGACCTGCACGGCTGGAGATACCCAGCCAGTCGCCATCCTTGATACCACGCTCTTCGGCGTCGTGCGGATGCACTTCCAAGATATCCTCGTCATGCCAGGCCTGGTTGTCGGTACGACGGGTCTGTGCACCGACGTTGTACTGGCTGAGAATACGGCCGGTGGTCAGCAGCAGCGGGTAGCGGCGGCTTGAGCGCTCGGTGGTAGCCACGAACTCGGTAATCGCGAAGTGAGCCTTGCCATCGCCGATCGGGAAGTTTTCCACGTGCATGATCGGTGAACCCACCGGATGCTCGTCGTTACACGGCCACTGCAGGCTGCCTTCCTGTTCCAGTTTTTCGTAGCTGACGTTCTTGAAGCTCGGCGTCAGGCTGGCGATCTCGTCCATGATCTCGGACGGATGACTGTAGTTCATCGGGTAGCCCAGGGCGTTGGACAGCTCGACGGTCACTTCCCAGTCTTCCTTACCGGCGATCGGCGGCATCACCTTGCGAACGCGGTTGATACGGCGCTCGGCGTTGGTGAAGGTGCCGTTCTTCTCAAGGAAGGTGGAGCCCGGCAGCAGCACGTGTGCGAACTTGGCGGTCTCGTTAAGGAAGATATCCTGCACGATCAGGCAGTCCAGCGCGCGCAGCGCCTGTTCGACGTGCTGGGTGTTCGGGTCGGACTGAGCGATATCCTCGCCCTGTACGTACATGGCGCGGAATTGACCGGCGATAGCGGCATCGAACATGTTCGGGATACGCAGGCCCGGCTCATGATCGATCTCCACACCCCAGACCGCTTCAAAGCGGCCACGGGCAACCGGATCAGCCACGTGCTGGTAGCCCGGCAACTCGTGCGGGAAGGAGCCCATATCGCAGGATCCCTGCACGTTGTTCTGACCACGCAACGGGTTAACACCCACACCTTCACGGCCGATGTTGCCGGTGGCCAGCGCCAGGTTGGCGATACCCATCACCATGGTGGAACCCTGGCTGTGCTCGGTCACGCCCAGACCGTAATAGATCGCGGCGTTGCCGGCGGTCGCGTAGGTACGTGCAGCCTGACGGATGTCGGCAGCAGCCACACCGGTTACCGCTTCCATATGCTCTGGTGAATGACGCTCGTCGGAGATGAAGTCACGCCATTTGCTGTAGGCATCGCCTTCACAGCGGCTGGCAATGAATTCCTTGTCTTCCAGACCTTCGGTAACCACCACGTGTGCCAGGGCGTTGACCAGGGCCACGTTGGTACCCGGGCGCAGCGGCAGGTGCATGGAGTCGTTCAGGTGCGGCGTATCCAGCAGGTCGATATGACGCGGGTCCGCCACGATCAGGCTGGCGCCTTCACGCAGGCGACGGCGCATCAGAGAACCGAATACCGGGTGCGCGTCAGTCGGGTTGGCACCGATCACCAGCACGCAGTCGGACTGCATCACGGAATCGAACGTCTGGGTACCGGCGGACTCACCCAGAGTCTGCTTCAGACCATAGCCGGTGGGGCTGTGGCAGACGCGGGCACAGGTATCGGTGTTGTTGTTACCGAAACCGGCACGGATCAGTTTCTGTACCAGGTAGGTTTCTTCGTTGGTGCAGCGAGATGAGGTGATACCACCGATACTCTCGCGACCGTGTTCAGCCTGGATCTCTTTCAGGCGACGAGCGGCGAAGCCAATAGCCTCTTCCCAGCTGACCTCTTTCCACGGCTGATCGATAGAATCACGGATCATCGGCGCGCGGATACGGTCTTTGTGAGTCGCGTAACCAAAGGCGAAACGGCCCTTGACGCAGGAATGCCCGTGGTTCGCTTCACCGCCCTTGTAAGGCACCATGCGGACGACCTGATCGCCCTTCATTTCGGCCTTGAACGAGCAGCCCACACCGCAGTATGCGCAGGTAGTGACAACGCTGTGCTCCGGCTGCCCCATCTCGATGACGGAGTTTTCCATCAGCGTGGCAGTCGGGCAGGCCTGGACACAGGCACCGCAGGAAACACACTCGGAGTCGAGGAAGTCTTCGTTCTGACCGGCAGCGACCTTGGAGTCGAAACCGCGGCCATCGATGGTCAGTGCGAAGGTACCCTGAACTTCGGAGCAGGCACGCACGCAGCGTGAGCAGACGATGCACTTGCTGGCATCGAAGGTGAAGTACGGGTTGGAGGTATCTTTCGGCGCATCCAGATGGTTCTCGCCATCAAAGCCGTAGCGCACTTCACGCAGGCCGACAGCACCCGCCATATCCTGCAGCTCGCAATCGCCGTTGGCAGGACAGGTCAAACAGTCCAGCGGGTGATCGGAGATGTACAGCTCCATGATGTTACGACGTAGCTTGGCGAGCTTTTCGTTCTGGGTGGTCACCTTCATGCCGGCTTCGGCCGGCGTGGTGCAGGACGCCGGCGTGCCGCGACGACCTTCGATCTGCACTGCGCAGATACGGCAGGAACCGAAAGACTCCAGGTTATCGGTGGCACACAGCTTCGGAATGTTGATATCGGCCAGCGCGGCAGCGCGCATGACAGAGGTGCCTTCCGGCACGCTGATCTCAACGCCGTCGATCTCCAGGGTCACCAGTTTTTCGCTCAGTGACGCCGGGGTACCGTAGTCTTTGTTCGGATCAAAATGCTGCAACATGATCAGGCCTCCTCCAGCACGCTGTTAAGGTGCTCACTGGTTGAGTGTTTAACGAAGTCTTCCCCAAAGTGCTTAACCGCACTCTGAACCGGGAAGGGAGTCATGCCGCCCATGGCACAAAGAGAACCGTCCAGCATGGTCTCGCAGAGATCGGAAAGCAGTTCCAGATTGGCATCCACATTCTGACCGGCGTGGATACGGTCGATCACCTCGACGCCGCGGGTAGAGCCGATACGGCAGGGAGTGCACTTACCGCAGGACTCGGCAACGCAGAACTCCATGGAGAAACGCGCCTGCTCGCCCATGTCGACGGTATCATCGAACATGACCACGCCACCGTGACCGAGCACGGCGCCGACCTTGGCAAACTCTTCATAATCCAGCGGTGTATCCCACTGACTTTCCGGCAGGTAAGCACCCAGCGGGCCACCGACCTGGACCGCGCGCAGCGGACGTCCGTTACGGGTGCCACCAGCGAAATCAAACATCAACTCACGCAGAGTCGGGCCGAACGCCAGCTCAACCAGACCGCCCTGCTTCACATTACCAGCCACCTGGAACGGCAGCGTACCGCGTGAACGACCCATACCGCAGTCAGCGTAGGCCTGGGCACCCTTGTCGAGGATGAACGGCACCGCCGCCAGGGACAGTACGTTATTGACCACGGTGGGCTGACCGAACAGGCCGACGATGGCCGGCAGCGGCGGCTTGGCGCGGACCAGACCGCGCTTGCCTTCGAGGCTTTCCAGCAGCGAGGTTTCTTCACCACAGATGTAGGCGCCAGCACCGACACGCACTTCCAGATCGAAGTGGCGACCACTGCCGAGAATATCTTCACCCAGCAGGTTGTTGGCGTAGGCGCTTTCGATGGCCGCATTCAGGTTCTTGTCGGCCAGCGGGTATTCGGAGCGCAGGTAGATGTAACCCTGGGTTGCGCCCACGGCTAGACCGGCGATGGTCATGCCTTCGATCAGCATGAACGGATCGCACTCCATCACCAGGCGGTCGGCGAAGGTACCGGAGTCACCTTCGTCAGCGTTGCAGACGATGTATTTCTGCTTCTGCTGCTCCGGGGAGTTAGCATCCAGTACGGTCTGCCACTTGATGCCGGTGGGGAACGCTGCACCGCCACGGCCACGCAGGCCGGAGGCTTTCACCGCATCAACGATGCCCTGGGCTTCCAGTTTCAGTGCGTTACGCAGACCCTTGTAGCCATCATGGGCTTCATAATCGCTCAGCGACAGCGGATCGGTAACACCGGCTCGGCTAAAGGTCAGGCGCTGCTGACGCTTCAGGTAGGGAATCTCTTCAACCAGACCTACAGCCAGCGGATGAGCGGTTTCACCGCTCCAGAACTCGGCCGCGAACAGGGAGTCCACGTCTTTCACCGTCACCGGGCCATAGCCGAAACGACCTTCCGGCGTATCCACTTCAATCAGCGGATCCAGCCAGTAGAGTGCACGGGTGCCGTTGCGCACGATCTCGAGCTCAACGCCCTGCTCTTTTGCCGTCGCTTCGATAACGCGGGCAACGCGATCCGCACCCAGGGCTTTCGCCGTGGTGTCGGAAGGAATATAGATACGGGTAGCCATCGCAGCACTCATGACAACACCTCCAGCCGTTCGGTACGCAGGCCGTCGACCAGTTCGTCGAAGCTCTCCGGTGTCATGCGGGCGTAGATTTCATCACCTACGCGCACTGAAGCGCCGCAGGAGCAGTTGCCCAGGCAGTAAACCGGCTCCAGCGTAATCGCACGGTCAGCGGTTGTGCCATGGTAATCCACTCCCAGAGAGGATTTTGCATGGGCTTCCAGCGCGCGGGAACCCTGCGCCTGGCAGGCCTCAGCACGGCAGATCTCCACCACATGACGCCCTGGCTGATGGGTCCGGAAGTGATGATAAAAGCTGATCACGCCGTGTACTTCAGCACGGGACAGCTTCAGCGCGGGTGCAATCAGTGCCACCGCCTCTTCCGGCACGTAGGCGAAACGGTTCTGAATTGCATGAAGAATCGGAAGCAGCGCTCCCGGCTTTGACTTAAGCTCATCGATGATGGCTTGCGCAGCTGTCGGCTCCCAGCTAACGCTTCCCGGTGTATTCATTGTTATTCCTCCAACCGCCAAATATGAACCACACTGCATATTTTGACGGATGTATTGCTCTTATAGTGGCGGTCAAATTACCATCAGGGGCAGATATTCCAAATATGAAAAACAATGCCTATTTCAAAAACAGCGCATAAAATCGATATCGTTCCGACCTGGTCTTTTCGTGATGATCAGGGTCGCACACTCGACCCTCAGCTATTTATCCTGCTGCGACATATAGAGAAGGATAAAAAGCTCACCAGCGCCGCCGCCAAGGCCGGAATCTCCTATCGCCACGCCTGGAACCAACTCAACAAGTGGGCCGATTTTTTCGGCACCCCACTGGTGGAGCTGGAGAAAGGCCGCGGCGCTCGCCTCACCGCGCTGGGCGATAAACTGCTTTGGGCGGAGAAACGCGTTATTGCCCGCCTGGAACCCCAGCTGGACAACATCACCTCCGAGCTCAACCTGGAACTTTCCCGATTACTAGAGGGTAGTAGGCCAAGCCTGCGTTTGCATGCCAGTCACGGTTACGCCGTGGAACTGCTGCCGCGCTTCGCCCAGGGGTTTGAACTGGATCTGCAGTATCGCCATGGTCAGGAGGCACTGGCGTCTCTCGCCAGAGAGCAGTGCGATATGGCGGGCTTTCACCTGCCGGTGGAAGCGATCGATTCACAGATGCGGGCCCAGGCGCAGAAACTGCTCAAGCCTCGCGCCCATCGCATTATCCGCTTTATCACCCGTCAGCAGGGGTTGATGGTACAGCCGGGCAACCCGCTCAATATCACCTCGATCAACGATCTGGCCCGGGAGGATATCCGCTTTATCAACCGCGAACCGGGCTCAGGCACGCGGCAGCTGCTGGAAGCGCTGATGCATCGCGCATCGATTGAGGTCAACGAGTGGCTCGACAGCAGCGGCGTGGAGTACACCCACTCTGCAATCGCTGCCCATGTGGCCGCCGGCATGGCCGATACGGGGTTTGGTGTACAGGCCGCCGCCAGCCAATTCGGGCTCGACTTTATCCCGCTGGCGCAAGAGCAGTACCTGCTCGCCTGCCATCAGCGCACCCTGGGTATGCCCGCCGTCAAGACTCTGCTGAGCAACCTGCAAAGCGAAGCCTTCAGCAACGAGGTCGATAAACTCCCCGGCTACAGGGCAGAGCAAAGCGGGGAAATCTGCATGCCGGATGAGATTCTTTCCGGCGAATCCGGCATCTGATTGCTAGGCTTGGAGAAAACACGCGACCACACGGCATAGGAGAGACCCGGATGATCTACCTGACCGCGCTACTGTTTCTCGCAGGCTTAGGCATAGAGTTCGCCGGCCTGCTCGGTATGGGCTGGAGCTGGATTATCGGCGGAGCCGCCATCACCCTCATTGGCGGGGTGTTTTGGGGAATTGCGCCACGGGGTAATGAAATGGAGCATTGAGCTCTGTCTTGAACACAAAAGGTAGGAGGCGCGCCCTCGCGCCGATGGAACCCGGCACAGCAGTTATTTAAAACGCCGGTGGTTAATCGCGACGGGGGCGTCGCTCCTACGAATCAGCTTTAATCTTTCAGCGACATCAGCCCTTCAACGACATCAAAATAGAAACCGCTTCCTGGCGCTGCTGCTGATCGTAAATATCGTTGGTAAACATCAGCTCGTTCACCGGGTAGGTCTCGATAATTTTCGACAGCTTCGACCTGAGAGTCTCGGGGCCACCACTCACCTGCAACCCAAGAAAATCCTCCACACCGGCGCGCTCGCGCGGGTTCCAGAGATCATCCATCGACTCGACGGGCGGTCGCAGCCAGAGCGGATCACCGCGCAACAGCGCCAGAATACGCTGTTTAGAACTGGTGCCGATAAAGCGCGCCTCTTCGTCGCTGTTCGCTGCAATTAACGGCAAACAGAGAATCGCATAGGGCTCTGGCATCGCTTCAGAGGGCGTGAAGTTGGCGTGATACAGCTCCAGCGCATCGCGGGCATAGCGCGGAGAGAAATGCCCCGCAAAGGCGTAAGGCAGACTTTTCGCCGCCGCCAGATGAGCGCTGAACATGCTGGAACCGAGAATCCAGATATCAACCTGACTCCCCTCGCCCGGTACCGCGTGTACACGGGCATCGGGATCAACAGGACCCAGAAGCTTCTGCAGCTGCTCCACTTCCTGTGGGAACTGCTCAGCGCGCATATCGTCACGGCGCAGTGCCCTTGAGGTCAGAGGATCCGTACCCGGTGCGCGCCCAAGGCCCAGGTCGATACGGCCCGGGTAGAGCGCATCCAGGGTACCGAACTGCTCGGCAACCACCAGCGGCGGATGGTTTGGCAGCATGATGCCGCCGGAGCCGACACGCATCCGCTCGGTGCAGCCAGCCACTGCACCTATCAGTACCGAGGTAGCGGAGCTGGCGATACCGCGCATGTTGTGGTGTTCCGCCAGCCAGAATCGATGCACGCCGCTCTGGTCTGCGTGGCGTGCGAACTCGAGAGTGCCTTTCAGCGTATCCCCGGCCGTATCGCCGAGCCGCATGGGCGCCAGCTCAAGCAGGGAGAAAGGCGTTTCTTGCAGTAAATTCATGGCTCGTATCCTTATCTTAGGCTGCCATGATGCCATATCGAAAAAATACGATAAACATCAGCCGCGATACTGGCTCCCCAAGATTTTATGACCCAGACTCCAGACAGGCGCTCAAGCGATGCGTCGAAAAGAGGAAAGCCGCAGGCAAGGAGATCAGCATGAACGAGTGGATGAATCCCTGGTGGTGGATGGTCAACTCCCCTCTCAGCGGGGATGTAGACCAGTCGATTGCGCCGGTGACCCAGTGGTTTTCACCGCAGGTGGATGTCACCCTGGCGAGCAACCCGAAACTTGAATCGCTGATCACCCGCAGAGTCGCCAGCTACGGCAGCCAGTTGGGCACGCTCACCGACGCGGTGCTTGAGTTAGTGGAAGGGAAAGATTCAGAGTCGGCACAAAAGCTCAGGGAGCTGGCGGCAAAAATAGAAGAGGAGAAACAGCGTCTGCTGCTCAAGTCAGTCGGCGATCTGAAAACCTCGCTCAACGCTCTGAAGCAGAACAACCCCGAAGTCTTCGACCAACTGCTCGCAGACATCGGGGCGGAGCCGATTAAATGACAAAAATACGCAGTAGCATCTCGTAACTGGGTACTCGCTTCTGTGTCCTGGTTTTGTGGTACTAGCCTTTGGGCCCGAACAGGAACCAGAGCAACAGACCCAGCAACGGCAACAGCAGAATCACGACGATCCAAAGTACTTTGGCTCCAGTGGTCGCGTTGCTCTGTACCGTTTTAACAATAGCCAGCACATCCAGTACCAGCAGAATCAAACCAAACAGTCCTGAAACTTCTACACCCATGTTGATCCCTCTTATGCAGTTTCTGACGTTTACTTCGGGTTTCTCTGTTACCGGTTTTTAGACTAACACGCTGACCGACAGGTTCAATCGACCGCAAAAAGATCGATCCTGATCAGTATCTCGCCTATATTACAAACACTTATCCGGGTTACGACAAACCGACGCAGATGCTACATTAGCTAAGCAGCCTGCGGCGCGCTCGCGCAGGAACTCTACCCAAACGCTTCAAGGACCCGAGAACTTTAGGTGGATAATTCATGAAGATCTTCAGTAATAGTTTCAACAACGGTGAAACCATTCCCAGCCGTTACTGTTTTGCGCGCATCGATCCGGATACCCACGTGACCCTGGCGGAAAATCTCAACCCGCACCTTATCTGGAGCGAGTTTCCCGAAGGCACCAAGTCCTTCGCCCTGATCTGCCACGATCCGGATGCGCCCAGCGTTGCCGACGATGCCAACCAGGAGGGACGCACCATTCCCGCCAGCCTGCCGCGGGCCGATTTCTATCACTGGGTGCTGTTCAATATCCCGGCATCGGTCACCGAGATTACCGAGGGCAGCCAATGCAGTAGCGTTACCGCCAAGGGCAAGGCTGGCCCCGATGCGCCCGGCGGTATGAGCCACGGCATCAACTCTTATACCCAGTGGTTCGCCGGCGACGCCGATATGGAAGGCAGCTACTTTGGTTACGACGGCCCCTGCCCGCCCTGGAACGATGAGATCCCGCACCACTACGTGTTCAGCATTTACGCGCTGGATGTGGAGAGCATCGACGCGCAACCCGGTGTTGATGGTGAAACCCTCTACGAAGAGCTTGAGATCCATATTCTCGATGGCGCCGCCATCACCGGCACCTATACACTGAACCCGTCCGTCGCCTGAATAACGGATGCCGGCCCGGTAACGGCCGGGTCGTGACTGTCGGTCCGCCACCCCTTCCGGGTGGCGACATGCTCTGAGGAATACCGGCATTGGAAGCTATGCACCCTGTTCCGCAGCTGGTGGCTGTGATTTTTGTGTTGCTGCTGACCGCCCTGAGCGTAAACCTGCTGGCCCGGCGCAGCGGCCTTCCCTACACGGTGCTACTGGTGCTGGTCGGTATCGGCATCAGCTTTCTCAGCGACAATGTACCATCGCTGGCGAATATGGAATCGGCGCTGAGTATTTCGCCCGACCTGATTCTGTTTGTATTTCTCCCTACCCTGATTTTCGAGTCGAGCTATAACCTCGACACCGCGCTGCTTAGGCGCAACAGCGTACAGATTCTCGCTCTGGCGATACCGGGACTGCTGCTCTCCACCGGATTGATCGGCGTGATCATCTGGCAGGCGCTGGATATCGGCCTGGTCGCCTCACTGTTGCTGGGCGCTATTCTCAGCGCCACCGACCCCGTCGCCGTAATCGCGCTGTTCCGTCAGGTAGGCGCGCCGGGCCGGCTATCGACGCTGATCGAGGGCGAGAGCCTCTTCAACGACGCCACCGCCCTCGTGGTTTCAAAAATCCTGCTCAGCATTCTGGCCGTCGGCGCCATCTCTGGCCCCCAGTTGGCGGGCGGTGTGGTCGACTTTTTCGTCCTCTTTGCCGGCGGCCTCGCCTTCGGCGTGGCACTGGGCTATATCTGCGGACTGTTTATCGGCTGGCTTGATTCCAACCCGGTGTTCGAGATCAGCCTGACCATCGCTGCCGCTTACCTGGCCTTTCTGATCGCCGAAGAGGTGCTGCATATCAGTGGCGTTATGGCCACGCTGGGCGCCGGCCTGCTGCTCGGTTCCTGGGGACGGCTGCGCATCAGCGCCTCGGTTCAGGACTCTCTGGGGCACTTCTGGGACGTGCTTTCCTTCGTCTCCAACGCACTGCTGTTCCTGCTGCTGGGGATGCAGGTCGACCTGCTGGAGCTGGCCCGCTCCTGGGACCTAATTCTCTGGGTGGTGCTGGCGATGCTGGTATCGCGAGCGATCGTGATTTTCGCACTGCTGCCTCTGTTTGACCGCCTGCCCGGCGTTAAACCTGTGGGATTTGGCTACCGCTTCATCATGTTCTGGGGCGGACTGCGCGGCGCCATCGCACTGGCTATCGTGCTCAGCCTCACCGACTACCCGTTCAAGGATCTTTTCGTCGCCCTGGTGACCGGCGCAGTGCTGTTTACCCTGTTGGTCCAGGGCCTGACAATAAAACCTGTGCTGTCGCTACTGGGCCTCGACAAAGCCTCGCTAGCCGACCGGCTGGCCCTGTTTGAACGCGACCTGGAAGCGCACCAGCTCGCCATCGAGCGACTGCCGGCGTTGCAGAAAGGCGGTATGTTCTCGAGCCGCATCGCGCATCGTCTGAGTCTTAGAAGCCGCCAGGCGATCAGCAAGGCAAAGCGCAAGATCAAGCGTTTCAGGCAGCGTGAACTGGGTCACGACGAAGAGCTGAACCTGTTTTTCCTGCGCGCCCTGGCGGAAGAGAAAAGCCACTACCAGCAGATGTTTGATGCCGGCCATATCAGCGAAGGCAGCATGCGTCGCCTGCTACTGGTACTGGATCATCAGATCGACACCCTGAAATACGGCAACGGCTTTGAAGATATCAATGGTCATCGCCACTACGAGTTTATCGAGCACTGGCTGTTCCGGCTGATCGGCGACCGCACACCGCTGCAGCCGATGGTTGAGCGCCTGCGCATCAGTCATATCAACCGCTATTACGAGGTGGTCTGGGGGCATTTCCAGGGCAGCCGACACGTACTTAACTCGCTGGAGCAACTGGCGCAGCTGGAATCGACGCCCAGGGATATCGTTGACCAGGTACTGGAGCGTTTCCGCCATTGGAATAACCTGGCCTCCGATAAACTGCACCGGCTCAATCAGGACTTCCCCGAACTGGCGCGCCTGCTTCAGGAGCGCCTGGGTAAACGAATCGTACTGCTGGCTGAAATAGATACCACCCGGGAGCAAGCCAGGCTCGGCACCCTGGCAAAGGGGGCAGCGGAACAGATCGAGGTTTCGCTCCAGCGCCAGCTGAAAGGGCTGCGTGGACTGCCAATTCCGCAACTGGATGATGACCCTGCCAAACTACTGCGCCGGGTGCCTCTGTTCAGCCGCCTTTCGCAACCCGAGCTGGAAAAGATAGCCAGCCATTGCGAGGCACTGACGCTGGAGAAACATGACCAGTTGATTCAGCAGGGCAGCCGCAGTGACCGCCTGTATATCGTCAGCCGGGGAATTATCCGCCTGCACAGCACGTGTAACGCCAGCGAGCAGCACTTGAGCAC
Source organism: Marinobacterium lutimaris (assembly GCF_900108065.1). GTDB lineage: Bacteria > Pseudomonadota > Gammaproteobacteria > Pseudomonadales > Balneatricaceae > Marinobacterium_D > Marinobacterium_D lutimaris. Next base: position 58,382 of record NZ_FNVQ01000003.1, read on the forward strand.
CCTGATCGCGGGAGACTCCTTCGGCGAATCGGCTCTGATGGGAGAACTGCGCGCACCGGACACCTCAATGGTGGCACAGACGCCGGCCCGGCTTTATACCCTGAGTCGCGAGCACCTGAACCAGCTGATGGCGGCAAATCCGGAGATGGCGAGCAGGCTGAGGCGCAGCGATGCCCGTCAGCGGCAGATACATGGGATTGAAGCAGCGTCGACGGCAACGGCACCGGGGGATCGGGATCGGGGATAGACGAGAACTGGCCGCTCAGCCAGCCTCGTATGCAGCCTCGATCACCCGGTCACGCCCTTCCCGCTTGGCTTTGTAGAGCGCCTCATCCGCTTTAGCGAACAGGTTATCGACCCGCGACACGCTGCCAGGCCAACTGGCCACGCCCACTGACAGGGTAATACGTGGCAAGGCGCGTCCATCCAGGGTTATATCATTCTCTGCCACTGCACGGCGCAGCTCTTCCGCACGCGCCACCGCATCCATGCTGCTTGCTCCCGGCATCAGCACGACAAACTCTTCACCGCCGTAGCGACAGGCCAGATCGCTCTGACGGAACGCCTGCTTCATCTTGATACCAACCTGGCGCAGCGCCTCATCACCCGCCGCATGTCCCTGGGTGTCGTTAAAGTGCTTGAACTGATCGATATCGCAGATCAGCAAAGACAGCGGGCAACCCTGACGCTTGGAGCGGGAGGCCTCACGCATGAAAGACTCATCGAAGAAACGCCGGTTTTTCAACTTGGTCAGCGGATCCTCATAGGAGAGCAGCTCAAGCTCTGCGGTACGCTCCTTGACCTGTCGATCCAGGGATTCGTTCAGGCTCTTGAGCTCGCGCTGAGTCTGGTTGAAATGGATCACCGCTATCAGCACCACAACCACAGAGAACGCCAGCGACCCCCAGGGAATGGGCACCTTCACCCAGGGCAGGAACTTATGCGCTACGCCCATATCCACCAGCAGCAGCGCCGCGAACAGACCATAGCTGGCAAGCACCGCCCACTGCTGACGACTGAAACCTGACAGCCCCCTGAGCGCGGGCAAAAACAGCAGCACCAACGACACCGCAAACAAAAAATCAAAGGCGGGATAGGTATTGCTCAGCTCAATAATGCCGGCCAGGCTGCCACCGATCGCCAGCACGATATAAGCCACCGATACCCAGCGCACCACTCGATAGAGACGTACCGAGCGATCCTTGAACCAGGTTTCCATCAGCAGGGCCATCGCCACCGGCATCAGGAAATAACCCAGGGCGCCGACGTAATCCCAGAGCAGCGGTGCATTCAACAGCACCTGGGACACCGGGCTGCCGGGGATCACCATCCCGGCCGCACTTAACGAATAAAGCGCGACCGAGATAAACATGCGCCGTTCGGTCTGCATGCAGGCCAGAATCACCGCCAGCAGAGCGATCACCAGGCTGAAGACACCAACGATAATCCCCTCCAGCGACTCGTTGATCACCGAGGAGATCAACTCGCTACGCTCGGTAATTTTGATCTCGCCCCAGAGGCCGATGTTCTTGTAATCGGAGAAGATACGCAGGTAGAGCGGTTTACCGAGACTATCCGCCGGCAGCTCCATCATGTGCCAGGGCCAGCCCTCAAATGTGCCCCTGCCCTGTTCGTCGAAATGGCCATAGCTGTAAATCGTGCGGCCATCGACATAAGCCTCGACGATCAGGTCGACACTGGAGATATAGAGCACCGGATCACGCCAGTTGCCCTCCGGCAGCTGCACGCGGAACCAGATATTTTCTTTATCCGCCCGGTCAGGCGGATCGGCAGGGAAATGGATGGCATGCCAGTTTTGCAGCTCAGGTTCCTGAGTCCATAGCGGAACCCCGTTGCTATCAAACGGAGAATCACCCCAACGATAGGACCAGCCACTATCAAGTTTGACTGTGTCTGCAGCGACCCAGGCAGACAGGAAGAGCAGAGGAAACAGCAGCAACCTTATCAGCACAACGCGACCCGATATTCCGGGGCAAGGCCCCAACTAAGGATAAACCGACCCGGCACCTCCCTTGCCGCGCCGATGGTAACTTCAGCACTCATGCTAACTCTATCCAAGGGCCACTGTAGTCGCCATGTTTTTATGAAGAAATCTGACGGACCGGCCAGATAAAATGTTACTTATATGCAACAAATTATATCAATGCAAGTTCTATTAATTAACAAACGAATATGTCAGCTGATCAGCCGCTATCAGCCCGTTGAGAACCCCTCTACAGACCCAGCGGATGATGAGATTAAGACGCGATTTTATTACGCCTGGGGAGCTCCAGGAATGAAAGCCAGGAAGGATAGTCAGTAACAGGAAATCAGTAACAGAAAGTCAGGAACGAAAACAGAGCCGGGAAGCCATAAAACTGGTACTACGCCAGCTTTAGCAACCTTCGACAAACGCTGGCCACTGCATGACGCAGGCAGCCAGCGTTTAACCGAAATCAGCGGTACAGCAACTCTGGGAGGAACAGAGAGATCGGCACGGCAAACACGATAAGCGCCAGGCGAACGATGTCTGCGCACCAGAAAGGAGTCACCCCCTTGAAGATAGTGCCGGTCTTCACATCACGCAGCACCGCACTGAGAACGAAGACGTTCATCCCCACCGGCGGAGTGATCAGACTGATCTCGGTGACAACCACCACCACGATACCGAACCAGACCAGATCAAAGCCCAGGCTCTGCACCAACGGATAGAACACCGGCACCGTCAGCAGCATCATCGACAGACTTTCGAACACCATCCCCAGCACAATATAGATACCCAGTATCGCCAGGATCACCACGATCGGCGATACATCGAGCCCGGTCACGAAGTTCAGCAGCGCATCCGGCAGACCCGCGCGGTTGATGAAGTCGGAGAAGATCAGCGCACCGATCAGCACGGCAAACAGCATCGCCGAGGTGCGAACCGTATCGGTCAGGGTGTCGAAAAGGCCGGCCAGCGTCAGGGAACGGCGTGCCAGCGCGATCAGAAAGGCACCACCGGCGCCGATGCCGGCCGCTTCCGTCGGCGTGAAGATCCCCATGTAGATGCCGCCCATCACCACGGTGAACAGCAGCAGCACACCCCAAACGCCCTTCAGCGCCTGGATTCGCTCGGGCCAGGACATTTTCTCCCCTGCCGGGCCGTGGCTCGGGTTACGCATCACCACGTAGCGCACAGCAGCCAGGTAGAGCAGTATGCCAAGCAGCCCGGGCAAAAAGCCGGCAGCGAACAGCTCGCGAATACTGGTTTCGGTCAGCAGACCATAGATCACCAGAATGACGCTGGGCGGAATCAGGATACCCAGGGTACCGCCGGCCGCAATCGAGGCGGTGGCCAGGGCATCGGAATAACCGTATTTACGCATCGGCGGCATCGCCACCTTCGCCATGGTGGCAGAGGTGGCCAGGCTGGAGCCGCAGATAGCGGAGAAACCACCGCAGGCCACCACGGTCGCCATCGACAGGCCACCCTTGCGGTGGCCGAGAAAGGCGTTGGATACGTGATAGAGCTCATGGGACAGGCCTGAACGTGTCACCAGGTTACCCATCAGGATAAACAGCGGAATCACCGACAGGCTGTATTCCTGCACGGTATCGATGACGCGGTAGGAGGCCATCGACAGAACACCGTTCCAGCGAAAATCGGTCAGATTACCCAGTTCCAGCCCCTGCAGCGCAGCGAAGCCGAAAAAGCCGACCAGCCCCATACCGAAGGCGATGGGCATCCTGACGATGATGATAAGAAAAAGAAGTACGGCGAAGCCGATCAATACGACAGACATAGTCAGCTACCTTTAAGGCTTCGAGTTATTTGGCAGTGTTAGCAAAGATGCGATAGATCCCGTAGCTGATCATGCCCAGGGCCGTGAACCAGCTCATCACCGCAATGTATTCGACGATGTAGCCCGTGGGTATGCCGAGATACTCGGTCACAACGCCACGTCGCAGCGAACGCTCCGCCAACTCGAAGATGCGCACACCGAGAAAGTACATGGAGCTGGAGATCACCAGTGCCGCGAACAGCGCGAGGGCTTTTACCATCCTGCCGCCGATCACCCGGTCGAAGATATCGACCACCACATGGCCACCACGCCAGGTCACGATCGGCATCGCAGCAAACAGCATGATGGCCAGACCGATCTCGGTCAGCTCGGTGGCGCCATCGAGAGAGTTTGAGAACAGATAGCGACCCGCCACATCGACACAGGTGATCGCCATCAGCAGAAACAGCACAACCGCGGCAACCAGTTCGAGGGCGAAGGCCAGCCATTTGACCGGCCCCACCTCTTCGTAGCGGCTGTTAACCCAGCTAGCCAGAGACATATTCACCCCCTCGACTACTTGGCGTTTTCGTAATCGCGCGCGTTCTTCCACAGGTAATCGATCGCTTCCTGCGCATCGACACCGCGGTCCGCCACACTCTCAACCCACTCTTGCTTCATCCCCTTGATCATGGAGAAGAACTCCTGACTCATCGGGTCGCTCTCTTTCAGCTCGATCAGGTTGACGCCGTTCTCCTGGGCCACCTTGTAGCCTGCGGCATCGATGCCATCCCAGGCCTTACCGGCCATCTGTGACAGTTTTTCACCAGAGACACTGAGGATCGCATCACGATCTTTCGGATCGAGCTCTTCGAGGAAGTAAGGGTCGATAAAGATGGAGAAGCTGCCCAGGTACATGCCGCCCGGAATCATGGTCACGTTAGGGGCCACCTCGCTCAGACGCAGCGCTTTCTGCTCACCCATCGGCATAAACACGCCATCGATCACGCCCTGCTGCAGCATCTCGTAAACCTTCGGTGCGGGAGCCGCCACCGGAGTGATCCCCATGCGCTCGCCGAGGGCGCTTTGCACCCCACCGCCGATACGGATCTTCTTGCCCTTGATCTGATCCCAGGAGGTGATCGGCTCTTTGGAGTGGATATAACCTGGGCCATGGGTAAACATGCCGATCACCTTGAGGCCGGCAAACTCATCCGCCTGCTCAAAGTACTTTTCATAGGTGCGCCAGAGCGCTACGGATGCGGCCTCCGCACTGACACCGAGGCCCGGCTGCTCAACCGCCTGAGGCAGTTCGAAACGACCCGGTACATAGCCGTGGTAGCTGAAACTGGCGTTGATAACGCCATCTTCAACCAGCTGGAACAGGGTTTTCGGGTGACCGAGCCCCTCTTCCACCTCAACACGCACGCGCCCTTCGGTTGCTTCCTCAACCCACTTGGCCCAGGTAGGCCATACCGTTTCGTTCTGGGGGTTAGTCGGCGGCAGCCAGGTGCCAACACGCAGCACCGTCTCCGACCAGGCGCTGGATGACAGGGTCAACGCTCCCACCGCGAGAGCCATTTTCACTTTGGACAACATATTTTTATTGTTCATGTTCGCACCTTTCTCCTGAGCGGAGTTATTTTTATTAATATATTAACTATTTGATTATTATAATTTCCCTGCAGGCAGACTGGCCGCCTACAGCTAATCCTTCACAAACAAAGGATGGATATTGTTTTTGTTGAACTTGAGTACCGGGTCCAGCTCGGTCATCTCAAAGGAGAGCTGGCAGTAGCTGTTGTCGGTGATCGGCGTCATCCAGTCACAGAGGATCTCAAACACCCGTGCGGCCACCTCTTTCTTCAGCGCCATGTCGCGCCCATGACCGATCTTCAGATTCAGGTTCAGGAAAGCAAAGTCATCGCGACCGTCGGCGACGCGAAAATCGTTACAGCGGATGGCCCGGCTACGCACGCCACCTATAGGGAAGGCACCGGTAGACACAACATACTCATGCAGCGACTTGAACAGCGGCTGAAAGTCCAGGCGATCATGCAGGTTACCGGAGTACTCGACGATAAAGTGGGGCATCGTTAGCGACTTCCCTTATTGTTTTTTTAAGTTGTTATGGAGCGCCGTCAGCGGCTGTTGGGGTACAACGCTGAACATCTGCCCAGCAATCTAATTAACATATTAACTTATGTCAACTTGGCACTTGACCTCTGACCCGAGGAATACAAAATCAGATCGAACGTTGACATTAGTTAAGATGTTAAGTAAAAATTGTTTCACTGATTGGTGATCAGCAACGAATCACCAGGCGCCATTGGTTAATAAGTTAACTAGTTGAGACGCAGTTCGGGAGCCAGCAACAACGCAGCTCCCACCAAACCAGAAGGTTAGACCGAGCATGTTGACACAAGAACAGATAAAAACAGCGGCAGAACGTCTTTACCAGGCAGAACAGAACCGCAAACAGATTCCGGCACTGACACTACAGCACCCCGAACTGGATATGGGCGATGCCTACGCCATCCAGAAAGCCTGGGTCGATCAGAAGAAAGCCAACGGCCGCTCCGTGATCGGTTACAAGGTTGGCCTGACCTCCCGCGCCATGCAGATGGCGGTCAATATCGATGAGCCCGACTACGGTGTGCTGCTCGATGACATGCTGTTTGAGGATGGCGCCACCCTGAAAGCCTCGGACTTTCTTGATCCGCGCATCGAGGTGGAGCTGGCCTTTGTTCTGAATAAGCCGCTGTTTGGTGAAAATGTCAGCATCTTCGACGTCTATAACGCCACCGACTACGTCATCCCGTCGCTGGAGCTGATCGCTGCCCGCTGCATGCGCACCGACCCGGAAACCGGCTACACCCGCAAAGTGTTCGACACCATCTCTGACAATGCGGCCAACGCCGGCATCATCCTCGGCGGCCGCCCGATCAAGCCCACCGAAATGGATCTGCGCTGGGCCGGCGCCGCGCTCTACCTCAACGGGCAGATTGAAGAGACCGGCCTGGCCTGTGGCGTTCTCGGCCACCCGGCCAAGGGGATCAGCTGGGTCTGCAAACGTTTCGCGCCCCACGGCGTGGGCCTGGAACCCGGCCAGATCATCCTTGCCGGTTCCTTTACCCGCCCGGTTCCGGTCAAGGCCGGCGATACCGTACATGCCGATTTCGGCCCCTTGGGCGGTATCGGCCTGCGCTTCGAATAAGACCCAAGGTACAAGGAACATCTCCATGGAACTGCCCAAAAACAGATTCAAGCAGGGCCTCGCAAGCGGGAATACCCAGTACGGGCTCTGGCTTGGCCTGCCGGATAACAGCGCTGCAGAGATCGCCGCTGTCGCCGGTTTCGACTGGCTGCTGATCGATGGCGAACACGCCCCCTTCGACCTGCGCACCATCATGTCACACCTGCAGGCGATCGCTCCCTACGACACGGCGCCGATCGTCCGCTGCGTCGAGGGCGATACCGCACTGATCAAACAGCTGCTCGATATCGGCGTACAGACCCTGCTGGTGCCGATGGTGGAAACCGCCGAGCAGGCCGTTCAGCTGGTGCAGGCGGTGCGCTACCCGCCGCAGGGTATCCGCGGTCTGGGCACTTCACTGGCACGGGCGGCTCGCTGGAACCAGATTCCCGGCTACCTGAAAAAAGCCAATGACGAGATCTGCCTGATCGTGCAGGTGGAAACCGCCAGCGCCATGGAAAACCTGGATGCCATCCTGGAAGTGGACGGTGTAGACGGCGTCTTCATCGGCCCGTCCGACCTGTCCGCCTCCATGGGATATATCGGCGACGCCGGTAACCCGGCGGTAGTCGAAGCGATCAATAGTGGACTCAACAAGATCCGCGCCGCGGGCAAATACGCAGGCCTGCTCTGCCTCGACCCCTCCCTAGCCGAAAGCTATGTGCAGGAAGGCGCCAACTTTGTCGGCGTTGGCGTCGACACCATGATCCTGGCTAACGAGACCCGCAAGCTGGCGCAGCGCTTTAAAGAAGGCGCCCCGGTAAAAGACGAAAAACCTCAGGCCGGCTACTGATTAGCGGCTATCACAACGAGAAGGTTAACAATGACTGCGAATACCCTGGTCAACAGCAAGCTGGTCTGTGTCGCACTGAATGACAAAGCTCAGCTGGCTGCACTCGAGGGCGCCTTCAACGAAGCGCCCTATAAAAAGCCCCCTACCCAGCCGGTGCTCTACTACAAGCCGCGCAACACCTGGAGCGTTAACGGCGCCGAAATCGAGTGGGCGAAGGATTTCGATGGCGTGGATGTGCCAGCCATGGCGGTCGGCGCCAGCCTCGGTGTGGTGATCGGCAAGGAAATCTGCCGGGTATCCGCAGAGGACGCACTCGATTACGTCGTCGGCTACACCCTCGTCAGCGATTTCTCGCTGCCGGAGGAGAGCTACTATCGGCCGGACATCAAGGGCAAGTGTCTGGATGGCTCGGCGCCGGTCGGCCCGACGATCGTTCCCGCTGACCAGATCAGCAATCCCGATGCGCTGCGCGTCACCCTCAGCGTCAACGGGCACCTGAGAAGTAACTTTGAACTCTCCGGCATGCAGCGCGGTGTGGCGGAGCTGATCAGTATCATCTCCCACATCATGACGCTGCAGCCGGGCGAGATGATCGCCGTTGGCTTCGCCGGTGACCGAGTTGCGGTTGCCAAGGGTGACAGGGTGGATGCGCAGATCGAGGGTGTCGGCACCCTGACAAATACTCTGGGAGGTGCATGAACATGAGACACGCACGCATCATTTTTGAAGGCCGAGAGCTGGATATCGATATCTCCGCCGACGACCGCATCACCACCGCCGAAGGCGAGGTGCTGAACGTCGCACTGGATTCAGACCAGATCACCTGGCTGGTGCCGGTGAAGGAACCGGGCACCATCTTCGCGCTGGGCATCAACTATGCCGATCACGCCAGCGAGCTGGCGTTCGAGCCGCCGAAAGAGCCGCTGGTATTCATCAAGCACGCCAACACGCTGACCGGCCACAAGCAGGTGAGCTACCGCCCCGACAACATCGACTATCAGCACTACGAGTGCGAACTGGTAGCGGTGATCGGCAAAAGCGGCAAGAACATCAAGCGTGAAGACGCCCTGGATTACGTGGCCGGTTACACCGTCTGCAACGACTTTGCGATCCGCGATTATCTCGAGAACTACTACCGCCCCAACCTGCGCGTAAAGAGCCGTGACTCTCTGCTGCCGATGGGGCCCTGGATCGTTGATACCGCGGATATCGCTGATGCCAACGCGCTGAAGCTGACCACCACCGTTAACGGCAAGGTCACTCAGGACGGCAGCACCAAGGACATGATCTTTAACGTGCCCTTCATCATCGAATACCTCAGCAAGATCATGACCCTGAACCCGGGTGACATGATCTGCACCGGTACACCGCACGGCATCGTTGACTGCCAGCCGGGTGATACCGTGGTTTGCAGCATCGAAGATATCTGCTCACTCGAGACCCGCATGGTCAGCGAGCAGGAATACTACGGCGACAAATACTAAGAATAAAACCCGTCCCGGGCGCCGCACCAAGCGCGGCACCGGGATCATAGAGAACGGGAGACACACGATGAGCGATACCCTGGATACCAACCTGGCCCGCGCGCAGCAGTACCTGGAGCGTTTCAAGAACAACACCACCGGTCACTTCATCAACGGTGAGTTCACCCTGGGCACCGGCGGCAGCGAATATGAGAACTACACGCCGACCGACAACAGCTCCATCGGCAAGATCATGGCCGGCTCCGTGGCCGATATGGACGCCGCCTGCGAAGCCGCCGAGAGCGCCTTTGAAGTGTGGTCCTCTCTGCCGGGCGCAGAGCGCAAGCGTCTGCTGAACAAGTTCGCCGACCGCCTGGTTGAGCGCGCCGACGAAATCGCCCTGGTTGAGTCCATGGACTGCGGTCAGGCGATCCGCTTCATGAAACAGGCCGCCGTGCGCGGTGCCGCCAACTTCCGCTTCTTCGCCGACAAGGCGCCGGAAGCGCAGAACGGCCTGGCGCTGCACCAGGACGAGCACACCAACTACACCCTGCGCAAGGCGATCGGCCCGGTCGGTATCATCACCCCCTGGAACACGCCGTTCATGCTCTCCACCTGGAAGATCGCGCCGGCACTGGCTGCTGGTTGCACCGTGGTGCACAAGCCGGCCGAACTGACCCCGCTGAGCGCCTACATCCTGGCCGAGATCGCCGAAGAAGTGCTGCCCAAGGGCGTCTGGAACATGGTTAACGGCTTCGGCGAAACCGCCGGCAAACGCATGACCGAACACCCCGCCATCAAGGCAGTAGCACTGGTGGGTGAATCTGCCACCGGTTCCCACATCATGCGCCAGGGTGCCGATACGCTGAAGCGGATGCACTTCGAGCTGGGCGGCAAGAACCCGGTGATCGTGTTTGACGATGCCGATTTCGAACGCGCCCTGGATGCCGTGGTATTCATGATCTACAGCCTCAACGGCCAGCGTTGCACCTCTTCCAGCCGTCTGCTGATCCAGAGCGGCATCCGTGACCGCTTCATGGACGCATTGGAACAGCGTGTCCGTAACCTGAAGGTCGGTCACTCCCTGGACCCGAACACCGAAGTGGGCCCGCTGGTGGCCACCGAGCACTACAACAAGGTGCTGAGCTACTTCGATATCGCTAAGGAAGATGGCGCCAATATCGCCGTCGGCGGCAAGCGCATCGCCGAAGCTCGCGGCACCATCGATCCGGCCGGCAACTACCTGGAACCGACTCTGTTCACCGGTGCCAACAACAAGATGCGCATCGCCCAGGAAGAGATCTTTGGCCCGGTGCTGACCGCTATCTCCTTCGATACCGAAGAGGAAGCGATCGCTATCGCCAACGATACCCAGTACGGTCTGTCCGGTTACATCTGGACCGAGAACACCGGTCGCGCCATGCGCATGGCCAAGCACGTCGAAGCGGGCATGCTCTGGGTGAACTCCGAGAACAACCGCAACCTGCCCTCTCCGTTCGGCGGTATCAAGATGTCCGGCATTGGCCGCGACGGCGGCGACTGGAGCTTCGACTTCTACATGGAAACCAAGAACGTCTGCATCGCGCACGGTACCCATCGCGTACCGCTGCTCGGCAAGGGCTAACTGCCGAGTCGATCTGCTAGACTGACCTTGTAGACTAAAACGGAGCCGTCCTGAGTGGCGGCTCCGTCTCTTTATCCCACATACCTGCCCTGATGTCAGACGCCTCACCCATAACAAAAAACAGCGAGTGGATCCCGAATATCATTCTGGGCCACGACTACGACAAACGGTATCTGGATGCCCTGGTTCATTACGATGAACTGGACAACCTGGCGGTTTTCTTCGGTCGTGATATGCCGGTACACCGCCATTCGCAATATATGCAGATCCACTACATCGACCGTGGTGCGATCAACTTCCATATCGATGACAAGCTTTACCAGGTCAACGGCCCGGCCTGCTTTCTGACCCCCGCCTCGGTTCCCCACTCTTTTCAGACCCAACAGGACGCCCGCGGCCATGTGCTGACCGTGCATCAGTCCCTAGTGTGGCAATTGATGAAAGATGGGCTGGAGCAGGAGCTGGAGTGCGATTTAAGCCTCGGTATCTGCATCGCTCAGGACAACCTGAACAGCGAACAGCTCGACCAATGGGACCTGCTGTCCGAAACGCTGCAAAACATCCGCACCGAGTGGTCGGAGAGCCTGGTGGCCAAGGGGCTGGTGATGGATTCACTGGTGCGCCTGCTGATTATCCGCGTGGCACGCCTCGCCGATAAACGCACCGAGAGCCAGGCCATCAACAACGACGACCTGAAGCTGTTTCACCGTTTTTCCGACCTGATCGAAGAGCATTTCAAGCAGCACTGGCAGCTGCCCCAGTACACCGAAAACCTGGGTGTTTCCGAGAGCCGCCTTAATCAGCTGTGCCAGCGGATCTCCAACCGCTCGCCGAAGAAACTGATTCATGACCGGATCATTCAGGAGAGTAAACGCCTGCTTACCTTCAGCCCGCTGACCAGCAACGAGATCTCGTTCGAACTCGGTTTTACCGACCCCGCCTACTTTTCACGCTTCTTTAAAAAGCACACCGGCATCACCGCACTGAACTACCGCAAGCAGCAGAAATAGCGCTTACAGCTATCGGGCGGTAGCGGTTTACGAAGGGAGTTTCAGAGGAGAATTTCAGGGGTTAGGTATTCAGGGCTGGCGAGCTTTACAGACCACACCAGCCCGGAAGTCGGTCTTAGAACGGAATCACCATGCGCAGGGTTGCGCCATCCACGGCGATACCGTTATCGACACTGAGGTCGCGGGTATATTCAACCTGCATCTGCAGCGACTTGTTCAGCCAATGGGTGTAACCGATGCTGGCGGTATCGGTATCCATTTTCGAATCAGCCAGGGTCGTGCCATTGAGCGACTCTTCACCACCGATCTGTTTCGCGTAACGCCCCCAGATATAACCGGCAGGGCTGACGTCGTAGGAGAGCATCGCAGAGAGCCGGTAGGCCTCATCCTTGGCCAGGGTGTTATTGCCCAGGAAATCATCGTTATCGCCGTACCACTGCACCTCACCGATCACATCGAGATAGAGGTTATCGGTCAGCGCTTTTACGTAACCGGCCTGGAGCACGAAGCTGTAGCGGTTAGCGCCCACGTTAACGGCCTGGTCCTTGTCGTACTCGCCGGTGGGCACGTAGAGAAACGGCGTAATACCGAACCACTGCTTGTTCTTGTCATCGGCGACCGGCCAGAACGTAGAACCAAAGAAGATATCGCCGACACCGCTGCTATCCTGGCCCTGGATGCCCACATCAAGATCAACGACGGGGATGATAATCTGCGGATCCGCCGGCATACCGAAGATTTCGGTAAAGTGGATCAGACGCTCGATCACCGCGTTGGCCTCCAGATCGCCGTTGCTGGCCACCTTGTCACCATCCACGTAGACATCGTCGCCGGAGCGGTGATCAAAATAGGTGACCGACAGATTCACACCGGCAGGCGCGGGAATATAGTCGCGGGGATGAACTGTTTCAGCGATTGCGAAAGCCTGCTGGCAGAGCAGCATAGAACCAGCCGCCAGGGCAGCCGGAAGCAATTTTCTGGCGTAGAAACTCATCTTATTAATTATCCTGTTCTGATTATTATTGGACCTCAACCCCAATGGGAACCCGAGCGTGCAGAAACAAACCCGCCGTCGAAAAGGTTTGTCTTTCAGACGCTTATCCAGCGCTGCAACGTCGATGCCCTTGGGTATCACTGCAGCAACAGACTACAAAAGCGGGCCAGGCATCGCTTGACTCGCATCGCCAGAGGCTTGACTCAGATAGGCAACAATCACACGGGGATCTAAAAGGATGTGCTGAAAAGAGTTAACGGGTAAGGCTGAACACTCAGGCGCTCAGCCTTACCCGCTAAAAGAGGGGTCTATCAGACGGCGTCACGCATCGACTTGCGGGTTTCAACCGGGCTTTCGCCATAATGCGCCTTATAGCGGCGACTGAAGTGAGAGGCGTCGTTGAAGCCCCATTTAAAGGCGATTTCACTGACACTGCGGTTGGATAAGGACGGGGTAATTATCTCTTTCCGACACTGCTCCAGGCGCTGCTTCCAGATGTAGTTTTGCACGCTGATGCCGTTGTCGGCGAAGGTGCGGTGCAGCCTGCGGGTCGAGGTGTTCAGCTCTTTTGCCAGGCGCACGGAGCTCAGCGACTCATCCTGCAGATGCTGCTGAATATAGCGACAGCAGAGACGCCAGAAATCCAGATCCCTGTCGCCGGAGCAGATATTGGAGATCAGCGCGCCGATATTCTCCAGCATCTCATCCGCGGCAGAGAGCTGCCGACCACCATCGATACTCGGCGCTACGAGCGTATCAAGCAGTTCAAACAGCTTCGCACAGCTGGTATCGGAAAAGCGTGTATCCCGGTGCAGATGCAGCAGATCGCCGCGCTTCCAGTCACGCAGGTACTGCCGGGCGATAATCTCGGGCAGATCCATCACCACCATTTCCATATCGGCCGGGAAACCCTGGCCATAGGGCATCCGCGTATCGTAGAGGATGATATCTCCCGGGGAGTGCTGCACACACTGAGTGCCCTGGTAGGAGAAACCATCGCCGCCACGCATAAAACAGAGAAACACCGAATGTCGGTCATCCCCGGCGATATCCGCCTGACTACGCTGGATTGAGTGAGTGTTGGCTCTGATCTGGTTCAGCCTGAGACGATCCAGGTCCAGATGTCGGAGTGAGGCGTTGATGCCCGTCTTCTCTTCGCTCGGGCAATCCACCTTTATCAGCCGGTCATTGACCTGGTTGAGCCAGAAACTGCGTCGTTCGACCGCCGGGATATCGTGGGTCGATACCCACCCCTTCGCGGATGCCGCCGCTATCAAGTTATCCATGCCGCCCCCGTATTTTTTTTATGTGAGAGGTTAGCGCAACTAATTGGCAGCAGACCGGAACGATCTGCTAGTGAACATGTTAACTATTTTTCTATCGCTGTAAATAGGCCTGAAGGATGAACCTTTCACTGGCCGGATATGCGGCAAAAGGAAAACCGGCTTCACTGAGGCAAGCCGAGGGCACGATCAGTCAAGCAGCGGAGAGGCGGCATTTGTAGCTTATTAACACAGACTCAGAGGGTTCGATCCGTTCGGCCCGCCGTTCAAAAATAATAAAGAGAGAATGCTATGAATCAGCCAGATTACGTCGTCGTCGGTGGCGGCTCTTCCGGGTGCGTGGTTGCACACCGTCTAACCCTGGCCGGTAAAAAGGTCCTGCTGCTTGAAGATGGCCCGCCCGATAACAGTCAGTTCATTCACATGCCCGCCACCTTCATCAAGGTGATCGGCAGCAAACGCACCGTGGTCTACGAAAGTGATCCTCAGCCCGCCGCTAACGGCCGTGTATCCTACGTGCCCCAGGGACGCACCCTCGGTGGCGGCAGCTCGGTCAACGCGATGATCTATATCCGCGGCCAGCGCCAGGACTACGATGACTGGGAGCAGCAGGGCTGCACCGGCTGGGGCTGGGATCAGGTTCTGCCCGCCTTCCGCAAGGCCGAAGGCCATATGCGCCTTGGCGGAGAACTACACGGCACCGACGGCCCGCTGCGAGTCAGCGATACCCGCTTCCGCCATCCGCTCAGCCTCGCCTTCGTCAAGGCCGCACAGGAGTGCGGCCTGAAGTACAACGATGACTTCAACGGCGAAGACCAGTCCGGCGTCGGCTTTTACCACACCACCACCTTTAACGGGCAGCGCGGCAGCACCGCCAGCACCTATCTCGCCGCAGCGAAAAAGATGCCGAACCTGGAAGTTCAGACTGGCTGCTATGTGCACAAGCTGCTGTTCGATGACAACAAGCGAGTCACCGGCGTGGTGTACCGCAACGGCGAAGGCAAGATTGTCACCGTCTCCGTCAATGAAGAGGTGATCCTCTGTGCCGGCGCCCTGGCAACACCAAAGATCCTGATGCTATCCGGCATCGGCCCGGCTGAAGAGCTCTCCAAGCATGGCATTCAGCCGCTGGCGGTCAGAGAGCAGCTGGGGCAGAACTTCCAGGATCACCTGGAGGTATCCGTGTATGGACGCACCCGCAAGCCGATCAGTTTGCTCGGCAACGATCAGGGTCTGAAGGCGCTCAAGCACGGTATCGAGTGGAAACTGTTCCGCCATGGTCTGCTGACCTCCAACGTGGTGGAGTCCGGCTGCTTTGTCGACACCAATGGCGAAGGCCGCCCGGATATCCAGTTTCATGTGCTGCCCACCCTGGTTGGCGACGTGGACCGTGAGCCGCTCGCAGGTCACGGCATCTCGCTGAACCCCTGCTTCCTGAGGCCCAAATCCCGCGGTTCGGTACGTCTGCGCAGTGCCAACCCGGATGATCCTATGCAGTTCGACAGCGGTGCGCTTTCGGAGCAGGCCGATGTGGATGCGCTGGTACGCGGTGTTCGCCTGGCCCGCAAGATTCTGCGCTCTCCGGCTCTGGCCGAGGTGATCGAGCAGGAGCTCAAACCCTCACCGGAGGCGGAAATTTCCGACGCCGAGATCGAGGCACATGTACGCAGCCACGCGAAAACCGTGTACCACCCGGTCGGCACCTGCCGTATGGGATCGGACCCCGAAGCGGTGGTCTCCCCTACCCTGGCGGTCAACGGCGTCAGCGGCGTACGTATTGCCGATGCGTCGATCATGCCAACACTGGTATCCGGCAACACCAACGCGCCGGTGGTAATGATCGCCGAACGCTGCGCTGAGTTTGTGCTTGAAGAGGCCAAAGCCAAAACCAACAGTGGAGTAGCAGCATGAAGGTCAATACCTACGAAAACCGCCTGTTGATCGTGCTGTTTGTCTGCTTTGGCTTCGTGTTTTTCGATCGCCTGGCGCTCTCGTTCCTGTTCCCGTTTATCTCGGAAGAGCTGAACCTGAATAACTCACACCTGGGGATGCTCTCCTCAACACTCGCGCTGATGTGGGCGATCTCGGGCGCGACGCTCGGTCATTACGCCGATAAAAAGGAATCGAAAAAGCTGATTCTGATTATCTCGGTGCTAGCCTTTACCCTGTTCTCCGCACTCTCCGGCATGGTGACCTCGTTTATCACCCTGCTGCTGTTCCGCGCCCTGATGGGTGTGGCCGAGGGGCCGGTACTGCCGATCTCCCAGAGCCTGCTGGCAGCGGCTTCCACGCCAAAACGCCGCGGCCTGAACATGGGCCTGGTCAACGCGTCAGCGCCAGGCCTGATCGGTGCGGTTATCGCACCGCCAGTACTGATCTGGCTCGCCACCACCTACGGCTGGCGCAGTGCGTTCTATGCCACCATTATCCCCGGCCTGATCATCGCGGTGCTGATCGCCCTGTTTGTGCGCAACAAGCATGCGCATAAAGATATCGCTGAACGCCATGCCAAGGAGCCGCACGCCAGCTACATGAGCCTGCTGAAGAACCGCAACATTCTGCTCTGTGTGCTGATCTCCTGCTTCTATATCTCCTGGTTCATCACTCTGATCAGCTTTACTCCTACCTACCTGATGCAGGTGAAGGGATATAGCCCTGAGACCATGGGCGGCATCATGGGCAGCCTGGGTGTGGCCTGGATGGCCTGGGGCTTTATCATCTCGGCGCTCTCGGATCGCTTCGGGCGCAAACCGATGTTGATCCTGTTCTCGCTGATCGCCACCGCCTGTCCGATGGTGCTGCTCTACGTGGACTCTCCCAGCGCCATGCTGCCGCTGGTCTTCCTGACCTACACGGGTCTGGGCTGCTTCACCCTGTTCATGGCCACCATCCCGGCGGAAACCGTGTCCGCAGCCCGCGTGGCAACGGCACTCGGTCTGATCATGGGCGTAGGCGAGCTGTTTGGCGGCTTCGTAACGCCGACCATCGCCGGTTTCGCCGCCGACAAGTATGGCCTGCAGATCGTGATGTGGATCGCGGCGGCCGGCTCTCTGATGGCGACCCTGCTGGCCTGCTTCCTGACCGAAACCGCGCCGGTGAAAAAACGCACCGATGAAGAAGCCCGCCTGGCAGTAATGAGCTGAGCGCCGGCATCCACGGCAAGTTAATGAAGGAGCACTCAATGAACACCTGCACTCTTTTTATCAATGGCGACAGGCTGAGCGGACAGGCCGATGCCTTCAGCGTGATCAACCCTGCCACCGAACAGCCGTTCGCCCAAGGGCAATACGCCTCAGTTGAACAGCTGGACCAGGCCGTGGCCGCAGCACGCCAGGCGTTTACAAGCTGGCGTCAGGTCCCCGACGCTGAGCGCACCGCCCTGCTGCACAAGATCGCCGATGCGATCGAGGCCAATGCCGATGAGCTGGCCCGCATCATCGTTCAGGAGCAGGGAAAACCCCTGTTCCTGGCCCAGGTCGAGGTCGGCGGCGCCGTGGCCTGGACCCGCTACAATGCCGACCTTGAGATTCCGGTTGAGGTGATCGAGGACAGCGAACACAAGCGGGTCGAGGGGCACCGCAAGCCACTGGGTGTGGTGGCCTCCATCACGCCCTGGAACTGGCCGTTGATGATCGCCATCTGGCATATCATTCCGGCGCTGCGCACTGGCAACACAGTGGTCTGCAAACCCTCGGGGCTGACGCCGCTGAACACCCTGCGTCTGGTTGAGTTGATCAACGAGGCACTGCCCGCCGGCGTGGTCAACCTGGTCACCGGCGAGCGCGAGATCGGCGAGGCGATCAGCCGCCACGCCGCTATCGACAAGGTGATTTTCACCGGCTCTACCCCCACCGGTCAGAACATCATGAGCAATGCGGCCGGCAACCTGAAACGCCTGACCCTGGAGCTTGGCGGTAACGATGCGGCGATCGTACTGCCCGGCACCGATATCGATGCGGTCGCCGAAGGGATCTTCCAGAGCGCCTTCCTCAACATGGGCCAGACCTGTGCCGCGCTGAAACGCCTCTATGTGCATGACAGCCTGCACGATGCGCTCTGCGACAAACTGGCCGCCCTGTCTGAAGCCCAGGTGCTGGATAACGGTCTCAACGAGGGCGTCACCTTTGGCCCGGTGCAGAACGCCAGGCAGCTGGGTGTGGTCAGCGAGCTGGTGGAAGACGCCAGGGCACAGGGCGCACGGATTCTCTGCGGCGGCCAGGCACTGGAGCGAGACGGCTATTTTTACCCGCCCACTATCGTAACCGATGTCAGCAACGGAATACGCCTTGTTGATGAGGAGCAGTTTGGCCCCGCCCTGCCGGTGATCCGCTACCAGGACCTGGACGAAGCGATCGCGATGGCCAACGACTGCGGCTATGGCCTTGGCGGCTCGGTCTGGGGGCCGGATCTGGAACAGGCCAACCAGGTCGCGCGCCAGCTGGAGTGCGGTACGGTGTGGATCAACGGCCATGCGGAAGTGCTGCCGCACGTGCCCTTTGGCGGCTGCAAGCTCTCAGGTATGGGAGTGGAGTTTGGCATCGACGGTCTGCTGGAATATACCCAGCTGCAGATCATCAACTGTAACCGCTAGAGCTGTCTCTTCACCTCCCCCTTTAACTGCCCCTTCAGTTATCCCTTTAGTTATCCCTTTAGTTAAAGCGGCTGCCCGCTTAAAACGGCAGCCGCCCCTCCACCACCAGCGCAAACAGCTGGTTCTGCGTGCCTATACCGATCTTCTCGTACAGATGGCGACGATGGGTCAGCACGGTGTTGACGCTGATACCCAGATCCAGCGCTATGGCCTCCGAGTTATAGCCGAGCACGATACGCGCGCCCACATCGAGCTCGCGTGCGGTCAGCAGATCGCCGCAGGCGCCCTGCAGACGCGACATCACCCAGGGAAAATCAAAGGTCACCTGCTGCTGACCGGCGAAGGTGATGTGACGCTCCAGAATCGCCGCCAACACGGCGCCGTTTTCCTCCAGCGGCTGGGCGTTCAGCGCGCGGCGTGACGGCTCATGCAGCCTGTAGAGGTTGAGGCAGAAGGGCTGACCATTACTGACACCCATAAAAGCGATCTTTTCGCGGATTCCGCAACGATCCATCAACTGGTGGCGGTATTCCCGGTCATCCAGCTCCTCAACCTGCTGCTGGCGGATCTGTATGCCGATCTTGCGCTCACGTCCCTGCAGGCAGGCCAGGTTGGGATCACGCTCGTAATACACCTCGTCATAAAGGCGTCGGCATTCCTGCGCCAGCCCGGTATGGATCTGGCCGGCAGAGAACAGAGTGTAGGGATTTTTCTTGAATGAGGGATAGGAGACGAGGACACAGTGATCCGCACCCGTCAGGCGGTGCATGCTATGGCTCAGCGCCTGATCAAAGCGGCGCTGACCGACGCTGGCGATCAGTTGATCAACCGGCCACTGCTGGGATGTTGAAGTCATCTAACGGCCTTAGTGCAGTTGTTATTTTTATAGGCGCCACGCTGATTCCTGGCGCAGACAGGCCCTCGCAGTATTGCATGCGCCGTTGCTAATTTCGAGCCTCACAATATCTTGTGAGTGTCCTCCCCCCTGCCCTCCGCTAACGTGCTCCTAACGGCTGATCAATAAAAAGAATAGAGGAGAGCCCCATGTCACTGACACGAGTCCAGCGTAACGCCCAGAAGGCCGGACGCAGCCTCGCCAACCGCGAAACCCCTTTTATCTACAACGAATGGTACGTGGTCGCGCTGAGCCGCGAGCTGAGCCGCGAGCTGACGCCGCGCACCGTGCTGGGCCGCCAGATCGTCATGTTCCGCAAGGAGGATGGCACGCCGGTGGCTCTGGATAACCGCTGCGGCCACCGCTCATTTCCGTTGTCACGCAGCACTCTCGACGGCGATACAGTGGTCTGCGGCTATCACGGCCTGCGCTACAACGACCAGGGCGTCTGCGTCGAAGTGCCTTCACAGTGCAACTGCGCCGGCATCTCGATCCGCAGTTACCCGCTGCATCAGCAGGGGCCGATCATCTGGATCTGGATGGGTGAGCCGGAAGAAGCGGACCTGAGCAAGATCCCGGCGATGCCTATGCTCGAAGAGGGCTGGGTTACCTCCGAAGACTACATGCCGCTCAAGGCCAGCTACGTCTACCTGCACGAAAACCTGCTGGACCTGACCCACCTGAGCTTCCTGCACGCCAACACCTTTGGTACCCCCGACTATGCCCGCGCCGAGTTCGATACCGATATCGGTGAGGATCGCTTCCTGCTCAAACGCTATGTAGTCCCCACGCGCCTGCCCCCAGTCTGGGCCAAGCCGACGGGGCTTGAAGGTAAGGACGCGGCACGTATCACCACCTCGGACTTCGTCTCCCCGGCGCTGCATATTGTCCATGCCGAGTTCTACGACGTGTCGCTGAGCGAGGCGGAGCGACCGGACCAGCGCATCAAGACCGCACATATTCCGACCCCGGAAACCGCCACTTCAACTCACTATTTCGTAGTCCACGGCCGCAACTTTGCGCGGGAGGAAAACGAGGTCACCGAGTTTATGCATGAACAGCTGATGGCGGCCTTCAACGAAGACGTAGTCGGACTTGAAGCCATGGAGGAGTTACTGGCATCACGCAGTGACGATGACGATTTCTTTGAAATATCGCTGAAAGCGGATTCCGCCAGCCTCTCCATGCGCCGCTACCTGAAACGACGCGCCGAGGCGGAAGCCGCCGAGCGTGAAGCAGATTCCCAGGCTAATCCCCAGACCCAGGTCGCCAAGCCTGTGCAGGCCCTGGCCTGAACCCAGCAGACATCATCGTAAAACAACAATAAAAAGGTAATCACTATGCTGAACAAGACGAGCCTGACCACCGCCCTGGCCACACTGACATTAACGGCGAGCCTTGGCGCCTATGCCGAGCAGCCGATCGTTATGCATGTTGCCACCGCAGGTCCTCCGGGCCATGTGCAGAACAGCGTCGTGTTCCCCACCTGGGGCAAATGGATTGAAGAGGCCACCGAGGGTCGGGTCAAGATCAAGCTTGAGTATGGTCTGGGCGACCAGAGCTCCTACTTCACCCTGGTGGAAGATGGCGTTGCGGACGCCACCTGGAGCTTCCACG
Organism: Marinobacterium lutimaris; assembly: GCF_900108065.1. GTDB lineage: Bacteria > Pseudomonadota > Gammaproteobacteria > Pseudomonadales > Balneatricaceae > Marinobacterium_D > Marinobacterium_D lutimaris. The sequence goes on from NZ_FNVQ01000003.1 coordinate 79,672, forward strand.
GCTATGTGCCGGGGCGTTTCCGCCTCACCGAAATGGTGGAACTGCCAAACCTGGGTGTGAATGCTGAAGCAGCCTCTGCCGCCTACTGGGATGTGTACCAGCAGTATTTCGCCGATGCCGGAGAACACTCGGGTGTTGAACTGATGGGGCTATTCACCCATGGGCCGGGGCAGATCTTCAGCAAACGGCCGCTGGAATCACTGGCGGATCTCAAGGGTCAGAAGATACGCCTGGGCGGCGGTATCCAGCAGGAGCTCGGCGAACGCCTGGGCGTAACCGCGGTCAGCGCACCGGGGCCGAAGGTCTATGAGCTGATGCAGCAGGGGATCGTCGACGGCGTGTTTATGCCCGCCGCCAGCGAAAAAGACTTCCGTCTCGCTGAGGTCGCACCCCACTTGACTCTGATGCCAGGAGGCCTGTACCTGGGCAGCTTTGCCATCGTCGCCAACGAGGATTTCCTCGATCAGCTGTCAGACAAAGATCGCCAGGCGATCATGGATGTGTCCGGCGCGCGACTCTCGGCGCTGGCCGGCAAGGCCTGGGATCAGTCCGATAAAAACGGCCTCGCCGAGGCGGAGAAATACCAGGTAACCATCCAGCAGGTTGGCGCGGATGATCCCATGGTCAGCGAGTTTCGTCAGCTCACCGCCGATCTGGATCAGCAGTGGATCGATAGCGTCAGCGATATTGATGTAGACGCACAGGCAGCGCTGAAGGCGTTCCGCGATGCAGCCCAGGCCTACCAGGCTAAACAGAGCGCCACCGCATCGCGCTGATAAAGCTCATCGACAGAGGCCAAAAGCGACACGCCCAGGCCTCTGTCTTCTGCCTGGATGCCACTTCGGGAAGAGCACAGCTTCGGGCTAAAACAACGTCCGCAAGTATGGACATTAGTTAATATATTAATAACAATACCGACCGTTATATATGAATGAAATATCCCCTGTCCGCCTTCGGACCTGGCCACCGGTACGGTATCCATCTATGCGTAAATTCGACGACTCGATCCCCCTGAAACTGCTGAAAGCGCGCGAAGTGACCATGGGCTTCTTCCGCCCGATTCTTCAGGAGATACCGATGACCGAGCAGCAGTGGCGGGTGATCCGGGCGCTGAACGAGCATGAAGAGCTCGAGTCCAAGCAGCTTGCGGACCTGTGCTGCATCCTCAGCCCAAGCCTTACCGGCATCATCAATCGTCTTGAGCAGCAGGGCTACATCAAGCGACGCAAGTCGCCGGAAGACCAGCGCCGTACACTGATCAGCCTCACCGACAAGGCCAAGAGCATGTTTGCGGAACTGAGTCCGCGCCTGGAACAGCGCTACCGGGATCTGGCCGCCCAGCTGACGCCGGAAGACCTGCAGACCCTGCACACGCTGCTGACGAAAGTCTGTCAGATTAAACCCTGAGCTTTCCCTGCGCTCTTCGATTTAAGCGCATCCGATCTACATGTTGACATTAGTTAACATGTTATCTAAAGTCTTTACTTAACATATTAACTATAAGAAGTCTTTGGGTGACAGCAGGAAAAAATATGCGCTTATTCCCTGAATAATTGCGCCTGTATTTTCCTTTACACCTCCCGCGACGACTTGCCGGAGAGAGTTCACATGCTTAACGCGACCTACCCCTATTTCCTGGCTAACGAAGCCCAGGCTCCTAACCAGGATCTGGCCGTTTATGACAAGTACTCTGGAGAGGTTGCAACCCGCGTAGCCCTCGCCGACGCCGACGCCATCGACCAGGCGATCGCCGCCGCCGATGCTGCCGCCGAACCCATGCGTAAGCTCCCGGCTTACAAGCGTCAGGCGATACTGAATCACTGCGTAAAACGCTTCGAGGAGCGCTTCGAAGAGCTGGCCGAAGCCCTGTGTATCGAAGCCGGCAAGCCGATCAAGGATGCCCGCGGCGAAGTGACTCGCCTGATCGATACCTTCCGCATCGCCGCTGAAGAAGCGGTGCGCATCGGTGGCGAAGTGATCCCCATGGATATAAGTCCCCGCGCCGAAGGCTACACCGGCATGTGGAAGCGGGTGCCGATCGGGCCCTGTTCATTTATCTCACCGTTTAACTTCCCGCTGAACCTGGCGGCACACAAGGTGGCCCCGGCCATCGCAGCAGGCTGCCCTTTTGTCCTCAAACCGGCCAGCCTTACGCCGATCGGCGCATTGATCATCGGTGAGATCCTGGCGGAAACAGATCTGCCTAAGGGCGCTTTTTCTGTTCTGCCCTGCCGTCGCGATGGCGCCGACCTGTTTACCACTGACGACCGTCTCAAGCTGCTCAGCTTTACCGGATCGCCGGAAGTGGGTTGGGATCTCAAGGCCCGTGCCGGCAAAAAGCCGGTGGTACTGGAGCTGGGCGGTAACGCCGCCTGTATCGTCGACGAAGGCACGGATATCGACGATGCCGTCACCCGTATCGTCTTCGGCGCCTACTACCAATCCGGCCAGAGCTGCATCAGCGTGCAGCGCATCATCGTGCATGAAAGCCTCTACGCTGAAGTGCGCGAGAAGCTCACCGCTGCGGTCAATGCGCTCAAGAGCGGCGATCCGAAAAACGAAGATACCTTTATCGGTCCGATGATCTCCGATAAGGAAGCCACCCGCCTGCATAACTGGGTGGTCGATGCGCTGGAAAAAGGCGCAACCCTGCTGGCCGGCGGTGAACGTAATGGCGCCATGCTGCAGGCGACACTGCTGGAGAATGTGCAGAAGCATGCCGACGTGAATACCCAGGAAGCGTTCGGCCCGGTGGCGATCCTGTCCAGCTTCCGCGACTTCGATGCGGCACTGAAAGAGGTCAACAACTCCGACTTCGGCCTGCAGGCCGGTATCTTCACCCGCGACATCTACAAGATCCAGAAAGCCTGGGATGAGCTTGAGGTCGGCGGCGTTGTGATCGGCGATGTGCCCTCGTGGCGCGTCGACCATATGCCCTACGGTGGCGTGAAGGACAGCGGCCTTGGACGCGAGGGCGTGCGCTACGCCATCGAAGATATGACCGAGCTGCGCCTGCTGGTTATCCGCGACCCCAACTAAGTCGAACCAAGAGCGCCGCTATGACCGCCGCTATGACCACCACTACGGCCGCACCTGCACCCTCCATCGCGCTGATGACGTTGATCGCCATGGCTAGCCCCCTGGCGCTCAACCTGTTTGTCCCTGCGATGCCGGATGCGGCCCGCGAGTTGCAAACAGACATCGGGGTGATTCAGCTGAGCTTTACCGCTTATCTGTTCACCCTGGCGTTCGGGCAACTGCTGTCCGGCCCTCTGGCGGATCACTTCGGCCGTCGTCCGGTCCTGCTCGTGGGCCTTTGCCTGCATACGCTGGGTAGCCTGCTCGCAGCCTTCGCACCGGATGTTGTCACGCTGATCGGCGGTCGCGTACTTCAGGCGCTTGGCGGTAGCGCCGCGATGGTGCTGGCCAGGACGATCATTATCGACATCTACGGCCGCGAGGGCGCCGCCGCTCGCATGGGCTACATCGTCATGGCGATTGCCATCGCCCAGTCTCTGGCACCCACCATCGGTGGTTACCTGAACCTCTGGGCCGGATCGAGCAGCGTCTTTTTTGTCTCGCTGGCCATGGGCAGTGTCGCCTTCCTGATGGCCGCGCTTCGACTGCCGGAAACCTGCACTAAAAAAAGCGACAGCCTGGAGCTGAAGGCGGTGATCGAGCGCTATGCCGCGGTTTTCAACTCCGCCGGCTATATCGGTTATGCGCTGTCGACGACCTGTATCGCGGCCGCTTTTTACATGTTTGTCGGTACTGCGCCTTATATCGTCGACCGCCTCGGCGGCAACTCGGCCGAGTTCGGTACCTGGTTCCTGACGGTATCGCTGGCGTTCATGGCGGGCAGTTTCCTCTCCACCCGGCTGGCAAAACGCGCCAGCGTCGATCAGGTGGTATTGATGGGGAATCTGCTCTCGCTGACCGGCGGCTTCACGCTGCTCTGTTTTACCCTGGCTGACGTCCTCAACTACCCCGCCCTGTTCCTGCCGATGGCGCTGGTAACCCTGGGCCGCGGACTGAGCCAACCCAACGCGCAATCGGCGGCCATCAGCTGTTCGCCCACCTCGGCGGCCACGGCGTCCGGCCTGATGGGCTTTATCCAGTTACTCGCCGGCGCGGCGATCGCACAGCTGATGCCACTGTTACTCGGTGAAACAGTACTGCCGATCGCAGCCTGTATCTGTCTGGCACCCGTGGCGGCACTGTTCGCCCATTCCCTGGCGATGAAACATCAGGGTAACCTTGGTCACCAGGCCCGTTAGCAACTGCTCAATTACAATAAACCTACTAAGAATAAGAGGAATTTTTCATGGGCAAACTGGCACTCGTCGCAAAGATAACGCATGTCCCCTCCATGTACCTATCGGAGCTCGACGGTCCCCAGAAAGGCAGCCGTCAGTCCGCCATCGATGGTCATAAGGAGATCGACCGACGTTGTCGTGAACTGGGCGTAGACACCATTGTCGTGTTCGATACCCACTGGCTGGTAAACGCTAACTATCACATCAACTGCGCGCCTCACTGGGCCGGCAACTACACCAGTAACGAGCTGCCCCACTTCATCTCCAACATGGAGTTTGAGATCGACGGCAACCCGGAGCTGGGCCGCATTCTCGCCCAGGAGTGCAACAAGCAGGGTGTGGAAACCCTGGCCCATGACAACACCACGCTGGATCCGGAATACGGCACCCTGGTACCGATGCGCTACATGAACCAGGACCGCCACTACAAGGTGATCTCCGTGTCCGCCCTGTGCAGCGTGCACTACCTTAACGATTCCGCCCGCCTCGGTTGGGCGATGCGCAAGGCGATCGAAGAGCACTACGACGGCACCGTCGCTTTCTTCGCCAGCGGCTCCCTGTCACACCGCTTTGCCCAGAACGGCCAGGCACCCGAGTTCGCCAACAAGATCTGGAGCCCCTTCCTTGAGACCCTGGACCATGAAGTGGTCGAAATGTGGAAGCGCGGCGACTGGAAAACCTTCTGCGATATGCTGCCGGAATACGCTGCCAAGGGTCATGGCGAAGGCTTCATGCATGATACTGCGATGATGCTGGGCGCCCTGGGTTGGTCCGATTACGACCAGCCGGCCGAGATCATCACCCCCTATTTCGGCAGCTCCGGCACTGGCCAGATCAACGCGATCTTCCCGGTGACCGATCAGTCCGGCGACGCAGTCCCCGGGCCTCAGGCTTCCATTACCAGGGAATTTGCAGCGGGGGCAAGCCGCCTCTGAGTAAGCACTGACCAGGCAGTTGCTTGCGAGCATCTGGCTCGCTTTATTGTGTATGGTAGAAGGGCCCGCATTCGCGGGCCCTGTCTTTGCCGGGGAATGGCATGAAAGTAATCGCAAACCCTCACCGTCTTATCGTTCTACTTGCAGCACTCCAGGCATTTGGCCCCCTTTCGATCGATCTCTACCTCCCCGGTTTACCGCTGATTGCTGAAGATCTCTCCAGCAGCGAATCGGAGATTCAGCTAACCATCAGTATGTTTCTGGTGGGCCTGTTTATCGGCATGCTGTTCTACGGCCCTCTCTCCGACAAATATGGCCGCAGACGCCTGCTGCTGGGTGGCATGACGCTCTACGTGCTTGCCAGCCTCGGCTGCGCCTTGGCCGCCGATGCCAGCCAGCTCGTCCTATTCCGGCTGATCCAGGCGCTTGGCGGTGCGGCCGCAGCGGTAATCGGCAGAACACTGGTACGTGATCTCTTTCCCGTGAATGAAGCCGCCCGGGTGCTCTCGCTGATGCACCTGGTCACGATGATCGCGACCCTGGTCGCACCTCTGCTGGGCGGTTATCTGCTGATTTTGCTGGGGTGGCGCTCGCTGTTTATCACGCTGGTACTCTTTTCCGCGATCACCCTCGCCTTTACCGCCTGGAAGGTGCCTGAAACCAACGTCGGCGCCTCCCGCAATGCCAGTATTGCCAGCGTGTTTGGTGCCTATTTCCGCATCGCCCGCCACCGGATCGCCATCGGTTATATCCTCTGCATGTCGCTGACCTTTTCCGGCATGTTCGCCTATATCACCTCGTCGCCGTTTATCTATATCGGCTATTTCGGTCTTGAACCTCAGCTGTACGCCTGGCTGTTCAGCCTGAATATCGCGGGGGTAATCTTTTTCGTCACGCTTAACGCACGCTTCGTCAGACATGTCGGCACCCAACCGCTACTGTTCGCGGGCACGATTTGCGCCGCTCTGTCCGGTATTCTGCTGATGGTCGGAGGCCTGTTCGAGGTGGGAGGCCTGGCGCTGATCGTGATCGGCCTGCTTGGCTTTATCGGTGTCACCGGCGTGATCGGTTCCAACTGCATGGCCAGCCTGCTGTCGCACTATCCGCAACAGGCGGGTGCTGCGGCCGGCTTGGGTATCTCGGTTCAGTTCGGCCTGGGAGCGCTAACCAGCACCCTGGCCAGCGCCATTCACGACGGTACGCCCATGCCGATGACCCTGCTGATCGGCTGCTGCGGTTTGGGCGCTCTCGGGGCACTGATGCTGACGCGGGAAAAGCGCTGAGCTGACAGGGAAATAAAAATCCACCTGCATGGCAGGTGGCTTTGCATCAAGCTCCCTATAAGGGAGCCTGGATAAACCTACCGACGAATGCCGGGATCACACAAATCCGAATCCTTTTTTAGGCCGGTCTCGGCTGCTGGCGAGCAAAGAGACTTGTGCGGACAAGTCCCTTTGCAATCCCAAACCGCCCCTAAGGCTTGGTCGGCTACGCCGACTTCCCTGCGCTTCTCGTCTGAAAGAGCGGGACAGGCTTTCCCTCAACATAAGTCGCAGCGTTGCTGCTCAAACAGCCTGTCCCTTATCTCTCTTTCAGCCTGTGATGCTCGGCTGCACCAAAGGGGATGGATTGCTGCGCTCAGATAGCCACTAGACATCGAGCCCCGTTATCGATACGTCACGAGAAAGGCATAGCCTCGACTAAACGATCACCACCTCCATGGGAGGTGGTTTAAGAGCGACAACAAACCACAAAAAATGCCACCAGGTCCGGGCCAGGTGGCGTTTTTTTGTGACGGGCCCGATGTTGAAGGGGTTAAGCAGCGAGCCCTAAATCCGTTACGGGGAAAGCATCAGAACTTAATATTAACCCCGACGGCGAAGTTGTCCGGAGTGATATCGTAGCTGCCCGCCTCAGCCCAAGCCGCCACATTGGCGTTGAAGGTTTTCTTCACCTGCACCACGACACCATCGTTGTCGTTGGCATCCACATCGGAGTCCTTATTGAAATAACCAAGGGCGGCAGAGTAGCCGTTGCTGAAGTGATAGCGCCCGGTCAGACCGTAGGAATCATAGTCGCCGGCGGGGCCAAAGGTATCGGTATTGATCTCGTAGGTGGCGCCCAGGTCCAGGTTGGAGAAACGGTAGCCGGCGCTGAAGGCGGCACGCTTATAATCGTCATCGGCCCCGGCCATCGCCTCATCGGCGATAACGAGACCGGCGCCAAGGTGCAGCGCGCCGTCATCATAGATAAGACGGAAGGATTTAACATCGATCTCGTTATCGTTGGCTTCACGTACCGAGAGGGCGGATGCGGTAAACTTGATGTTGTAGAAGGCGGGTGTCACGTACGCCAGGATATCCTGTCCCTCGTCGGCCTGACCAAAAATTCCCGCCATTCCGGTCGGCGTGACTTTGCCTGAGTGAGTCTCGTTGTACTCGAATATATTGATATTGCTGTAGAGGTCACGCAGCTGGCCGCTGGCTCCGCGGGGTGCCAGGACGAAGGTGCCGTACTGGGTCGGGAAGATCACCTTGGCATCTTTGACGTGGATATCCGATTCGCCAGCGCTGCCGCCGGTGTCTTCACTGTTGATCGCATCGGAGACATCCACATTGAGGACGTAGAGCATTTTAAACTCATCAAGTTTAACCAGACCTTTTAAGCCAAACTCCGCCTCGAATGCTTCAGGATCATAATCCTTGTCCTCAACATTGAGTACGCCGAGGCTTGTAAACATGGTGAACTCAGGCAGGGGAATTTCCGGCTTCGCCGCATTCGCAGCATTAGCACCAAGGACAGCTGTAAACAGTGCGGAAAGCGTCAGACCGGTAAACTTGTTTTTCATTGGCACAACCTCTTGGAAGGTAATTTAAATTATTGTTGTACCAATATATTAATTTATCTAAATGCTTTTAAAATCGTATATTTCACTCTGTAAAATGATATTTATATTTTTATTAAATTATTATCAGGCAATTAATATTAACAAGGACATTCCCTGTAAATATTTTTATCACAATTAACGCACCGGATTTTATCCAGCCTGTTTTCACAGGCGGATATCGCTTTATCCGTTGTATCGAAAAAGCGCTCAACGCCGATATGTTCAAGAAAGTCTCTCTGCTTCAGCTCATCAACGACGGTCCCTTTCAATGAGCTGATAAACAGCTGAACCCCCTTCCCCTCCATGTAACGACACTCCTGCGCCAGGTACTCCATGCCGGCCAGATCGATGAAGTTTATCCCTTTACCATTGAGGATCAGGCACCTGATCTCCGGTGAGGTGTCGACCACTGCACGCAGTGAGGTTTGCACATGATTGATTGAACCGAAATAGAGCGAGCCATCCACCCGCGCGATCCGCAACTGCGGGCACTGCGGTTGCTGGTAGCGCTCCACATTGCGCAGCAATCGCCGCCCTTCCCTGCCGATGGGCGCCACCGCAATCACTCGCGGCTGGGAGGTACGCATCAGGTAGCTGACCAGGGAGGTGAGAATCCCCATATAGATAGCAAACTCCAGCTCAACCAGCAGCGTAGCCAGCAACGTGACCGACAGAATCAGGACTTCGCTGCGACCGGCCTTGAAGATACCGCGGATATGTTTGAAGTCGATCAGGTTCCAGGCGATCAGCAGTATCGATCCTGCCATGGCGGGCAGCGGCAGATAGGCGGTCAGTGACGGCAGGGTCAGGATGATCAGAGCCAGCCCCAGCGCCGCGAAAACGGCTGCCAACGGAGTACGTGCGCCTGCATCATAGTTCGCACCGGAGCGTGTAAACGAGCCGGAGCCGGCATAACAGGAGAAGAAACTGCCGACGATGTTGGAGAGCCCCTGACCGATAAACTCCTGGTTGCCATCGATCCTCTGATGCGAACGCAGGGCTATGGCGCGGGCGATGGAAACCGCTTCGATCAGCCCCAGCATCGCCAGGGCGAACGCACCCGAAGCCAGCGACTGCACCTGTTCAAACGACAGGTTCGGCAGCGCAAACTGCGGCAGCGTGCCGGGCAGAGCCCCCACCAACTCGACTCCCCTGGCCGCACCATCGATCCAGTAACAGAGCAGGCTTCCCGCCAGCATCCCCAGCAGCAGATGAGGCAAACGGCGGTTTATCTTTCTCACCACAAGCGCGACAACCAGAGTGACAAGGCCAACGCCCAGTGAGTAGGGGTTCAGAGCCGAGATCCGCTCAGTGATCTGAACGATCCCGCCGACAAACGAGGCTCCACCTTCAACAGCGATACCGGTGAGATATTTTAACTGACTGGCCGCTATCAGCAGCGCGGCGCCGGCCGTAAAACCGATCACAACGGTGTGGGAGATAAAGTTCACCAGGTTACCCAGGCGCAACAGGCCTAGCGCCAGCTGCATCAGCCCGGCCAGCAGCGTGATTGCCAGAACGGTACCGACGTAATGCTCAACACCCATTCCCTGAGAGTGGGCACTAGCCACACTCATCACGACAATCGAAATTGCCGCTGCCGGGCCGGAGATCATATGGTGAGAGGAGCCGAACAGGCTGGCCACTATGGCGGTCACTATGGCGGTATATAGCCCGTATTCCGGCGGTAATCCGGCGATAAACGCGTAGGCCACGCCCTGGGGCAATACCAGTATCGCACCGGTGAGGCCCGCGATCAGATCAGCGCCCAGCGTGGACCGGTTGCTCTGCTTGAGCCAGATCAGGAAAGGCAGGCGCCCGGACAGTTTAATCACCGCACTCATTTACTATATCTCACCCTTGAGTAACACCGCCCTGCTTACAAAAAGGGCCCGCTCCTTTATCTATTCAAGCCGGGACCCGACTGGCTATATCTCCGGCAGCACGCTGCGCAATCGGATAGAGATCCCGCTCTGGAATCGGCACGTTTCTGGGCTTGTCATCCAGGCAGGCAACCGCCATACAGGCGACCAGTTCGCCCGCGATGAGGATAGGTACGGCCAGCTCTTCAGCCGCCTTATTACCTCCACTCAGCATACCTCCACCCAGCTGCACCGAGGGCGCAGCATAAAGGGCGTAGCCCCGCTTGCGCGTGGACTCGATCATCTGCGGCAGCCAGAGCCGGTCCCGTGCTAACAGCAGCGACTCTCGTCCACCCGCGGGGCCCAACTCCTGCAACAGGCAGCTGCGCTCCTGCTCACCGCAAAAAGCCAGATAGCACTGTCCTGCTGCCGAAAAGAGCATCGAGCGGTCAGCCTGCCCCGCCTGGTCTCCCTGCGGGTGCGGTGCACTCCAGAGCACCGACATCTGTAATTCGTGCCGGGCGTATACCACCAGCGAAAGGCGATGTGCGCGCGAAAGCTCCTGAAAGATATCGGCTGCAGATGCGCGAATCGACGCGAGCCTTGTCATATCACTGCGCTGGGACTCCCGGGGAAAAGAAAGCGAATATTGAGAGCCCGTGTCCACTCTATTTACCCAACCGGCAGTTTCCAGTGTTTTAAGAATACGTAGCAACGTGGATTTATTAATATCGGTTGCCCTGTGCAGCTCCGCGAGCGATGAAGTACGCCGCTTGTGCAACTCATCCAAAACCCGCATTCCTCTTGCAAGTGAATCTATTATTTTTGTCATTATTTTCACCCCAAAACGGATATATAAAGCGTTTTCTTTTTAACAAAAGTCCCTGCCCATAAAACGCAGTGCTACGGCAACTCTCTCAGTCAATAATCCTTGAGGAAAAATGGTAAAAAAGTCGGCCCGCCTGAATAGCCCCGCAATAAATCCCACTGACCTCTCAGGGAATATCGCCTTGGCTAACAGGCAAAAGAGTGGTGAGCTCTTCAAGGCCGACAATTGGTGCTGAGGTCCAACCCTCTTTACGCTCGGGGCTCATGCGCAGCCCCAAGATTCACAACACTTCAAACAGTTGCAGCTCTACCTCTTCCGGCCGGCGAATACCGGTGCCGATAAACAGCCGCTCGGTGATCCACGACAGCGCCGGCGAGGTTGTCTCAAACCAGGGCGTACAGCGGAAATAGATCTCCGCCGGGTCTACTGGCTCGCCCCGGATGAGGCGGTCGGTCACTTCAGGTGCTGCCACGCGGATCGCCCGGTTGTGCACATAGATGTGATCACCGGCGTCGGTTTCGATCACGTAACGGGCATCCAGGTCCGCCATGCGCGGTGTCAGGATCAACTGGTGATCAGCGCCACCGGCCAGTACACGACCGGTCCATCCGTCGCCTTTAACGCTGCCACCCAGAATCGGAATCAGGCGACGCTGCCCATGCTGCGCCTTGCCCACTTCCTGGGGCTGGTCGACCTGGATTTTCAATTCAGCAAAGTGTTTCAGTTCCGGATACATCCATTACTCCTTAACGTTGTGGCATGTCGGCGGTGCTATAAACCAGGCTCACGGTGGCGTCACTGGGGATCGCCGGCATGGTTTCATTCCAGGCAAGCCACTGGTTACGCATCGCTTCCAGGCGCTCAGGCTGCAAACGCCCCTGGTTTGCACGCTCCCGGGCATCGTTGGTGATGTTGAACAGATATTCGTGCTCATCGACCTTCAGGTATTTCCAGTCGCCAAGGCGCAGCGCACGCTGATCCCGGTGCTTCATGCGCCAGTAGAGCGGCCGCTCGAAGCCTTCGCTCTCGCCGGTCAGCACCGGCATCAGGGAGACGCCGTCAACCGGGTACTCGGGGTCGATCTCGCCGTTGCCCGCCTCAAGCAGGGTACGTGACCAGTCCATGGTCATGCAGTGCTGCATGCTGACGGTGCCGGGCTTGACTGCTTTCGGCCAGCGCACGATCCAGGGCACGCGGATGCCACCCTCGGTCAGGTCCATCTTGCCGCCCACCAGCGGCCAGCTGTCGGAGAAGCGCTCACCGCCGTTATCACTGGTGAACACGATCAGCGTGTCTTCGCTCAGACCATGCTGTTCCAGCGCTTCCATGATGCGGCCGATACCCTCATCCATGTGATGGATCATGCGGCGATAGGTGTGAATGTTGCCGCCCTCCAGGTGATAGAGGGTGGTGATCTTGTCGGCCAGCTCCTCATCGTCGCGGGTCTCCCAGGGCCAATGAGGCGCGGTGTAGTGAAGGCTGAGGAAGAACGGCTTCTGATCAGCTGCATCGGCGCGGCGGTGCACGAACTCTACCGCCCGGTCCGACAGCAGATCGGTCAGATAGCCGATCTCTTCATGCTCCTCTTCATTGATCCAGAGATCATGATCGCCCTTGCCGCTGCGGTGGCTGAAGTAGTCGACACCACCGGCCATGATGCCGTAGAACTCGTCATAACCTGAGCGACGCGGGCCGAAATGCGGCGGATAACCCAGGTGCCATTTACCGATCAGCCCGGTGTGGTAGCCAGCCTTCTGCAGCTGAGACGGCAGCGTCGGAATATGCGGCGGCAGACCCAGGGTGTCGCTGCCCTTGCTGCGGCTGTTTATCGGCTCTTCCAGCGCGCCGCGCAGGCGATACTGGTACGCCATGCTCATCAGCGCAAAGCGGGTCGGCGAGCAGACCGGCGAGTTGGAATAACCTTCAAGGAACAGCATCCCCTCTTCCGCCAGCTTGTCGATGTTCGGAGAAACCTGGCCAAACTGGGCCTCACGCCCGCCGTAGCAGCCCAGGTCTGCATAGCCAAGATCATCAGCGACGATATAAATGATGTTAGTCATCAGCCAGTTACCTTCATTCGATACAGTTTGCAGTCAGAGCGGCGATGCCATAGCACCAATACCAATGTCAGGCCCACACCGATCTGATCCATGAACATGCCCGGGGCAAAGAGGAAGCAGGCAGCCACCAGGCGGAGCAAAATTTCAGCAAGCTTGAGTGCACGTTTATCAAAACCACTCAGCGCACTCGCTACGAGCAGGATGCCAATCACGAGCTTCACCAGCAGCCAGAGCCAGGACAGCAGCGAAAATTCCACACCGGCATCAGCTACGGTCAGCAACAGCGGGTTAAAGGCGAAGGTGAACGGGATCGCAAAGATCATGATCCCCACCTTGGATGCCTGGAACGAGGTACCGATAGGGCCGCCACCCGAGATACTCGCCGCCGCAAAAGCCGCGATCGCAACCGGAGGTGTGATCGCCGAAGCCACCGCGATAAAGAACACAAACATATGTGCGGTCAGCGGCTCCAGACCCAGCTGCTGCATAGCCGGAATCGCGATGGTGGCTACCGTCACATACGCCGGCAGTGTCGGCATGCCCATGCCGAGCACGATGCAGCAGAACGCGGCGACCACCAGGGAGAGCAGCAGTGAATCGGACACCATGCTGCTGAGCAGAATGCCGAACTTCAGCGGTACACCGGTCACCGACAGCGCCGAGATCACAATACTGACCGCAGCAATCGCCATCAGCAGTTGGGAGAAGGTCTTACCGCCGGCACAGAGGCTCTTGATCAGCTTGACCGGTTGTTGACGCACTTCCGGGTTGATAAAGCTGAGCGGGAACAGCAGCGCCAGCGCAGAGATGGAGGCACCGGAGGGTGACAGCCCCATAATCAGCAGCGCAACGATCAGCCCCAGCGGAACAAAAATCAGCAGCAGGTTCAGGTAGTCCTGGCGCGTTGGCTGTTCAACGCCGTTATCGGCCGTGTCCTCTGCCTTGATGCCCAGACGACGGGACTCGAACACGATCATCGCAAACAGGCTGCCGTAGTAGGCGATCGCCGGCACCAGCACCGCAATGATAATGGTGAGGTAACTGACACCCACGAAGTCCGCCATCACCAGCGCTGCCGCGCCCATGATGGGCGGCATGATCTGGCCGCCAGTCGAAGCCGCCGCTTCAACGGCGCCGGCGAAATTGGGGGTGAAACCACGCTTCTTGATCATCGGGATGGTCACGACGCCGGTACCCACAACGTTGCCCACCGCACTGCCGGAGACCGTGCCAAAAAGGCCGGATGAGAGCACCGCAGCGTGGGCAGGACCACCGGCGGTATGGCGCATCCAGGAGAATGCGATACGGATCATCGAGTCGCCCGCGCCCACACCCTCAAGCACCGCGCCAAGGATAATGAACGGGAACACCGTAGTGATCACGATGGAGAAGGTGCTGCCGAGGATGCCAGAGTCCAGGCTGTAGAGCAGGTTCTGCGCCAGCGTTTCGGTCACCCCCATATTCACGGTCTGAAGCAGGCCCGGCCAGTGATGCCCGGTAGCCATGTAGGCGATGCCGAAAATACCCAGCAGCGCTACCGGGATACCCCAGATGCGCCAGCAGAAGAACAGCGCTCCGGCCGCTGCGATCAGCGCGATCCACATCTCGTGGGCACCGAACAGGAACATCGCCTCATCGAGCTTGCTGCTCACCTGGTAGAACGACCAGCAGGACCAGAGCATGCCGAGACCGCAGATCGCCGCCATCACCGACAGGATGCGATCACCGAGCGAACCGCTGGAGCCACGAATCACGCCCAGGGTGACCACCAGGATGCAGAGTGCGAAAAAGCTTGCCCGGAAGAACACCATCTCGAAGGGTCCGAGTCGGAAATCACCGATGGCGGGCATCACATTTGCCAGGCCGTAAACGGTTACTGCCAGGCAAAGGGCTGACGTCAGCCAGTACAGCGTACGGCTGGTAAAGGATTTCAAGGAAACCATGTTAACTCCCTCAGCCAGGGCAACGGCGTCGCCCCGAACTGGTCAGATGCGTGACGAAATTATTCGCTCGGCGGCAGAAGCTCTGCGGGGATTTCGATACCGACTTCCTTGTAATAACGCACGGCACCGGGATGCAGTGGCGCATTCAGTCCATCAAAGGGGCCGGTTTTCGGCAGCAGCCTCAGCAGAGAATTGGTTTCTGCCACGGCTGCGCGGTTTTCCATGTAGGTTTTGGTCAGCTGGTAAGCAATGTCGTCGGAAAGATCCTTGCGTGACGCCATCATCATCAGCGTGCCCCAGGTCGTAACTGGTTTCTCATTGGTCTGGCCGGCGTAAGTGCCCGGCTCGATCACCACCTTGGTCAGGCCCCAGCCCTTGGGTGGGACGGTATCTTCCTCCAGCGTCAGAAAGTAAACATCGCGGGAGAGGCTCAACTCTGTGAGCACCTGAGAGCCAAGACCAAAGGCGCCGATATAGACGTCATACTGGCCATCCTGGAAGCCCTGGTTCGCGGCTCCCCAGGGCGCCTTGACCGGCTCATACTCACCCTCTTCCAGGCCACCTTCCTTGGTCAGCGCTATCAGCTGCTTATTCGCGGCACCCGCCGGCGGGCCGATATAGATCCGTTTATCTTTCGCATCAGCCCAGGTCTTGATGCCAGAGTCGGCCCAGACGATCGGATGGAAGGGGCTGCCGGGGATGGCAAAAAGTGCACGAACATCTTTTGACAGAGTCACGGCTTTATCGCCAAGGCCAGCATAGGGGCCCGAGCCGTTGGAAAGGGCGTTATACGCCAGAGGAGGAACAATCGCCGTATCGAGAGTGCCCTGGCCAAGCTTGAGCAGGGATTTCGTCAACGTCTGATTCAAAATCAGCTGCAGGTCCACGCCATCGGCGGCCCAGTGAGACGCCATCGCCTGGGGGATTACTGAAAGTACGCTGGCCGAGCCGGTAGTCTCCATAGCAACCTGCTCTGCCTGGGCTACATTGACTGCGAGACCGGCCACAACAGCACAGAAACTATTACGCACCCATCGGGAAGGGATTTTCATATCGACTCCATTTTGTATTTGTTTTGATCGACATCAATTAATCTACCGACGCACTTTCCATGTGTACAATGAAGTTTTGCCAAACCAAACCGACAAAAATGAATAACAAGAAGAGAAAGCAGCCGTGGAAGCCAAACACCTGATCTACCTGTCGACCATTCTTGAGAAAGGTTCGATCAGCGCCGCCGCCGAATATCTGGCCGTGGCTCAGCCCACCCTCACCCGGGCCATGGCCACCCTGGAGATGCAGGCCGGCACCCAGCTGTTCAGCCGCAGCCGCTACGGCGTCAGCGGTACTCCCATTGGCGAAGCGCTGGCCCGTGAAGGCAAGGCGATTATCCGCACCATGGAAATTGCCAAGGAGCAGCTATCGCGCTATCAGCTTGGCTTGAAGAAGGAGCTGCGGATTGCGGCGGGGCCGCTGATTGGGCTTGCGGTGATTCCCGATATTATCGAGCGCGTCACCGCCGAAGCGCCCAATAACGCGGTGACGATCCGCAGCGCACGCCCGGCGGTGGCACTGGATGAACTGCTGGACGACCAGCACGATGTGGTCATCGCCCCAGCCCCCCACGACCGACCCATCAGCGGCGTGCTGCGCCGCCAGATCGCGGAAGATGTAATCGGCGTTTACTGCAGCGAAAAGCATCCTCTGGCGAAGAAGAAAAAGCTCAATATCAGCGACTTTGAATCCGCCGACTGGCTGACCCTGGGGCTGGCGAGCCCGTTCGAACGCCAGGTACTTGAACTGCTCCTGTCGGGCGGGATCAAGCATCTGCGCACCAAGGTAGCGTTCAAGAACGACGCCGCCATGCTGATCAAAATGCTGGCTCGCGGCCGTCATCTCGCGGTGCTGCCACGGCTGCCATTGACCGCCATCGGCCCCGACTACGGCCTGGTTGAACTCAAAGTGGACCTGGGTGCCGTGGTACACCGCAACCTTTACCTCTGGACCCGTGAAGAGGTGGTCGACCACCCCGCCTATATCACCTTTCTCGCCGTGGTCACCGAGATCTTTGCCGACCTGGAACGCGCCAGTTTCCAGTCCCGTTAAACACCCTGAAAAATCCAAAGAGACGATTATTTAATATATTTACTAAGTACCGGGTTTCCGTAACCCCCGGATTTTCGCTGCTGTGACTGTTTCTCCGAGATAGGCTGTGCAACTCGCGCCAGGCTTGTTCGCATCGGCTTTTCTCACCCCTCCTGAAGCCGGCACACAAAAAAAGCCGGATGCCGGCACCAAAAAAACAGAAAAGTACAATCTTTAACCTGTTTATTACATTTTCAACACAACACCCCGCCGTAATAATGATTCCAACAGGTCGCTGCTGCCGCTGCTTACCCCTTAGGCCGCGCCGCACCCTCTCTAAAAACAATAAGAGATCAGACAATGAAACAGCCCAACCCTATGCTGGAAAAGCTTCAGGAAATCCTGCCCGCTATTCGTGAAAACGCCTCCAAGGCCGAAGAGCTTCGCCGCGTACCGGAAGAAAATATCGCCATGCTGCACGGCATAGGCCTGAACCGCGCGTTCCTGCCGAAAGCCTATGGCGGTCTCGAAATGTCCCTGCCGGAATTTACCGAATGCATCGCCGCCCTGGCGGGCGCCTGCTGCTCCACCGCCTGGGCCTATAGCCTGCTGTGCACCCATAACCATCAGATGGCGATGTTCGGAAAGCAGGCTCAGGAAGAGTTCTGGGGTGAAAACCCGGATGTCGTTGCCTCCAGCTCCATCGCACCTTTTGGCCGATACGAGGAAACCGAAGGCGGCATCACCTTCACCGGCGACATGAAGTGGAGCTCCGGCGTGGACTACGCCGACTGGATCATCGTCGGCCTGAACCGCATGGTGAACGACGAGAAGATCTACAGCTTCGCCGTGATACCCAAGGCCGATTTTCAGATTATCGATGACTGGTTCTCCGCTGGCATGCAGGGCTCCGGCACCAAGACCGCGCGTATCGAGGGCGTCTTCATTCCGGAACACCGCATCCAGGCGGCCAAGGATATGATGGAAGGCCGCCACGTGGGCCGCTCCCTCTACCCGGACAGCAAGATCTACCACACGCCCTACCGCCCCTACTTCGCCTGCGGCTTCGCAGCCATGAGCCTGGGTGTTGCCGAGCGCATGGTAGAGGTGTTCCGCGAGGTTACCCAGAACCGCGTACGTGCCTACACCGGCGCCAAAGTAGGCGGTTCTATCCCGCCGATGCTGCGTATCGCCGAATCCTATCAGCAGGTGTGCGCCGCCCGCGCCTACCTGGAAAAAACCTGGCAGGAGCATAAAGAGTACGGTGAGCGCCATGAATACCCCGACCGCTACACCCTGGCTCACTGGCGCACCAACCAGGCCTACGCCATCAAGATGTGTGTTGAAGCGGTTAACCGCCTCTGGGCCGTAATGGGTGGCTCTAACTGGTACCTGGAGCGCGAAGGCCAGCGACTGTGGCGCGAATCCAATATGACCGCCGCTCACGCCTACACAGACTACGACGTCTGCGCCCAGATCATCGGCCGCGAACTGCTGGGCCTGGAACCGGACCCGACGCTGCTCTGATCACAGCAGCCTGCCCCTCGCCCTTATAAAAATAACGGAGGTGAGCCGGATGCTGCCGGCTCCACGTCCCAGCCAAGATTTCAGGATCAGATATGAACACTCAGGTTTCATCCTTCGACTCGAAAGCCTTTCGCCGCGCCCTGGGTAATTTCGCCACCGGCATCACCGTCATCACCGCCACCGCACCGAATGGCGAAAAGGTCGGCGTAACCGCCAACAGCTTCAACTCCGTGTCACTGGATCCGGCGTTGATTCTGTGGAGCATCGACAAACGCTCAGGTAGCTTCAAGGTGTTCGAGCAGGCCAGCCACTTCGCCGTGAATATCCTGGCAGCCGATCAGATCGAACTCTCCAACCACTTCGCCCGCTCCAGCGATGACAAGTTCGCAGGCATAGAATATGGCTCCGGCGCAGGCCAAGCTGCCATACTGCCAGACTGTGCCGCAGTCTTTGAGTGCGAGAAATATGAGATCATCGAAGGCGGCGATCACTGGATACTAATCGGCAAGGTCGTTGCGTTCGAAGATATCGGTCGCGCACCGCTGGTCTACCATCAGGGCAGCTACTCCGTGGTCATGCCACACCAGCGCCCGGCGACCAGCGAAGACGAAGCACCCGGTATGAAAGTGCTGGAAGGCCGCCTCAATAACAACTTCTACTACCTGATGACCCAGGCTGTACGCGCCTACCAGAACGACTACCAGCCGCTGCAGCTCTCCACCGGCCTGCAGACCAGCGAAGCACGCATGCTGATCGTGCTGGAGCAGGATCGAAAACTCTGCATCGACGACCTGCTCGCTGAGGTCAACATGCCACGCCAGGAGATCGAGCACGCCGCCGAAATCCTGCAGCGCAAGGGGTTGGTGAGCCTGGCCGACAACTGCTACCGAATCACGCCAAAAGGAATGCAGCAGGCGGAAACACTCTGGGACCTGGCCGCCCAGGAGCAGGAGAAGGTGTTCAGCCAGTTTAGCGACAGCGAACTCAACGCCTTCCGCAAGGTGCTGACGGCGATTATGTAAGCCCTGCTAACGCCAGCGGAGAAACAAGAAAGCCCTGTCATGGCATGACGGGGCTTTTTAATGAGATGCGACTAGAGAGCGACTATTACGCCGTGTTAGCCGGCTCCGGCGCGGCAACTCTCAAGGTAGTTGTCTCCCTACGCCCGCCGCCAACCCTGGTCGAGTTGCTTAGACCTAGAAACGACGAAGCCCCGTCACAGCGTGACGGGGCTTCTGAATGATGGCGGTCAGGGAGGGATTACTCGCGCCCCTTCGGGGCCGCCGTCGCTAGCTCCGGCGTTGTCTCGCTCCGCTCGACTCGAACCCTGTTCGAGGGTTCTCACCCTCCCTGTCGAGTTGCTTAGACCTAGAAACGACGAAGCCCCGTCACAGCGTGACGGGGCTTCTGAATGATGGCGGTCAGGGAGGGATTCGAACCCTCGATGCCTTTCGACATACACACTTTCCAGGCGTGCTCCTTCGGCCACTCGGACACCTGACCTTTATCCCCTGAATCTCGCTTTTTGAGGGCGGCGACTCAAGTGGCTGCGCATTCTATCAGACTGATTTGAAAGAACAAGCGCTGATTTAAACTTTTTTCAAATCGCCTGCTTCCGACCCAAATTCAGGGGTTTGAAAACAGCCTAAAAGCGGGCCGGACAGATCGAAAAATACTGATACACAGGTCGAAAAATTCGTGCCCCCGGTTGCTGCCCGGCCCCTGAGAGGAGATCCTCTTAGCTGGTATAGTAGCGCGCTTGGTTTCCAACGATTTTTTTTCCGGGAGTGGATAGATGTTACTGGCAATTCTGGCCGTGATTGTGGGTTTGGCGCTGCTTGTCTGGAGCGCTGACAGGTTTGTGGATGGAGCCGCCGCCACGGCCAAGCACCTGGGGATGCCGACGCTGTTGATCGGTATGGTGATCATCGGTTTTGGTACCTCCGCGCCGGAGATGGTGGTCTCTGCGCTGGCTTCCTTGCAGGGCAACCCGGGCCTTGCCCTGGGTAACGGCTACGGTTCCAACATCACCAATATCGCGCTGATTCTTGGTGTAACCGCCCTGCTCTGCCCCATCGCCGTTCACTCCCAGATTCTGCGTAAAGAATTGCCGGTACTGGCAGCAGTGACACTGCTCGCCGGTTATCAGTTAATCGACGGCCAGATCAGCCGCATGGATGCAATTGTCTTGCTACTGGTGTTCGCACTCGCCATGGGCTGGTCGATCTGGCTCGGTATGAAGCAACGCGGCGACTCGCTGGGCGATGACTTCGAGCATGAGATGCAGGAAGAGCTGATGCCGATGAAAAAGGCGCTCATGTGGCTGTTTATCGGTCTTCTGCTGCTCGTCGCCAGCTCTCGTCTGCTGGTTTGGGGAGCGGTAGATATCGCCTCAGCACTGGGTGTCAGTGATCTGATTATCGGTTTGACCGTGGTGGCCATCGGCACCTCTCTGCCGGAGCTTGCCTCCTCCATCGCTGCGGTACGCAAGAACGAGCATGATCTGGCACTGGGTAACGTGATCGGCTCCAACATGTTCAATACCCTGGCGGTGGTCGGTATCGCCGGTGCGATCCAGCCGATGGCGGTGGAGTCGAGCGTGCTCTATCGCGACTGGGTGGTGATGGCTGCGCTGACCTTCTCCCTGTTCATTCTCGGTTACGGCATACGCAAGGCGGGCCATATCAACCGTCTGGAAGGGGGCGTTCTTGTCCTGGCCTACGCAGGGTATACTGGTTACCTGATTTATACCGTTGTAGAAACCGCCCTCGGCTAACAGGATGTTGAAAAACTATCTGCGTTGCCGAACGCTGCGTTAAAAACAGGCTCAAAGTGCTCATTTAGTTCACTAAACTCCGCCTTTTCGCCTGTTTTTGCCTTGCCTCGGCTACCTCGAAAACGATTTTCAAAACCCTGTAAGGAGCCCTCCAGCATGATGCGAGCCTATTCGATCGAACAGGAACATTTGGTCGAATGCGAACTGGAGCCCCAAACCGCCGCGTCAACGCTACGAGAGGTCGCCTGGATCGACCTCCAGGAGCCGAATGACGAGGAGCGCTGGCTGGTGGAGTCGCTCTATCCGGAGAGCCTCCCCGAGGCACACGAGGTGGAGGAGATCGAGTCCAGCGCCCGCTACTTTATTGAGGGCACGGATATCCATGTCCACTCGCTGTTTCTCTACCAGTCCGAAGGACGCCATCAAACTTGCACGGTGGCGTTCACGCTGAAGAAAGACCGCCTGCTCAGCATCCGCGATACGGAGCTGGCGGACTTCCGTCTGATGCGCCTGCGCGCCCGGCGCGGCTGGATCGAAACCCAGTCACCCTTGCAGGTGCTGACCTCTCTGCTGGACCAGAAGGTAGATAACCTGGCGGACCAGCTGGAAGACCTGCACCGTGGCCTGGAGTCAGTCAGTACCCTGGTGCTGGAAAAGCGTGACAGCGCCGAGATGGAAGGCTCGCTGGATCGCCTCTCCCGGCTGGAAGACAGCAACGGTAAGATGCGCCTGGTGCTGATGGATACCCAGCGCTCTATCTCCTTTCTGCTGCGCCATATCCGTGAGTTTCCGCAGGAGCAGGAAAGCTGCCGCGAACTGCTGCGCGACCTGGATACGCTGATGTCCCACGCCAATTTCATGTTCGAGAAGATCAACTTCCTGATGGATGCGGCGCTGGGCTTTATCAATATTCAACAGAACCAGATCATCAAGACCTTCTCCATCGCCGCCGTGGTGTTCCTGCCACCGACCCTGGTAGCCAGTATCTACGGCATGAACTTCGAGCATATGCCGGAGCTGGAGTGGCTGCTCGGTTATCCCTGGGCGCTGGGGCTGATGGTGCTCTCCGGCATCGCGCCTTACTGGTACTTCAAACGCAAGGGCTGGCTCTGATTCAGGAGCCGGTCCACCCGCCTTACCCGCCATTTTGGGCGGGCTGCGACAAGCCCGTCGCAATATCTGTGGCAAAGACAACAAATCACCGCTCATCCAGCCTTGGCGCTTTCGCGACAATTCTCTTTACCCCACTGATTATTAAGTAGTTTTATTAAAACATCAGATGCGGTCACGTTCTTGCTATCTCTACGTGGCAATCGAATGAGGATGACGACGATGTTGTTAAAGAGCTATGACGAACAGTCGCTGCTGTTCAACACCAACTTTTTGGAAACCACCAGCAGCGATGGATTCGCCTATCGCGGCGAGCTGGTGATCGAGGAAGGCGAAGTCGCGGACGCTCAGGGTCGCCGCAAACCGCCCGTGTCTCTGCTGCTTGGCGCTGTTCTGCTGGAACAGGATGAAAAGCTGAAACTGCTAGTGGGCCTGCTGAACGACCTGAGTCTGGTTGAAGCCCTGCTGGAAAAATATGGCAAGGACCTGGCCGACGATATGGCAGCCATGATCTTCACGCGCAACATCGGCGAACCGATGCTGCTCGAAACCGACGGCAAACAGATTGTACTGATGCCGCTGGACGAAGGGATTCCCTGGAACGAAGCGATTGACGAGCTGGCTCTGGAAAAGAGCGACTTCAAGGGCCAGTCATCCGGCGACAAGCTGGTCACGCTGTACAAAGAGATGAAAGGCTTCAAACCGCGTGGCGCCGACACTGTGTTGCTGGAAGAGGCGCTGAACCGGACTATCGAAGTTAAGCAGTCGGCTCGCGGTCCGGTCTAAAAGCCGCCGCAAAGAAAAGTAAGTAGAGAGCACCGAGCGAGGGTCCCGTCGGGTGGAGGCGGGACACTCGCTCTTTTTATTTAGCAGGAGGCACGACCCCCTGCCGATTGAAGCCGGCACGGCGGTACATCAAAACCCGGCGGTTGATCGCGACGGGGGCGTCGCTCCTACTTGAAACCAGCCCGGTAGGAGGCGCGCCTCGCGCCGATCAGGGCCGGGCCTAAACTCAGGCCTCGACCTTCGGCTTCAGCAGGTAGATGTGATCCCTGACCAGGGAAACGTTGGTGTTCTTGTCAGACATGCAGATCAGCACCCGCTGATCCTGCAGCATAAAGCCGCTGAGACGTTTGCCACCGATCTCCAGATGAGCCTCATCATGTTTGGTACGCAGCTTGGTGACGTTCTGAAACACGTAGCTGAACGCCTTTTTCGCTACGGTCTCATGATTACGGCTGACAAAGGTCGATACGCTGATCTCGGCACCCTGCAGGATACAGCTGCTTTCGATCACGCCGGGCTTGTCGATCTGTCCTAGCAATTCCTTCATTCTCCACTCCACTGCAACAGATCCATTGCCTGCTGTTTCACTACGGAAAGACTCAGCTCTTTTTCGGAACAGAGTCCCAGCGCCTGACGCTCCTCGACGAATACCGACAGGGTCTCGTGCTCGGGCCCGCAGAGCACCAGGTTATCGATATGCCCAAGGAAAGCGACCTTTTGCTCCAGTGCAGAGACCAGATTCACCATCGACTTCAACATCGCCTGGTTTTGCATGCTGCTGATATTGGTTTCCAGCACCTTGCGATCCGCACCCAGGTGCATGGCGCCGGTAATACCACGGGTATTCATCGCCGCATCCATCAGTGAAACCGCATTGAACAGCTTAATCTCGGCCGGCTTTTTCTCCTGCTCGATCTGTTCCTGCTGTTCAGACTCCGACGCCTCGCAGCTCTGATCTTCGATCACCGGCGGACGGTGCTCCATCAGGCGCTTACCCAGCTCGTCCCAGTCGACGCTCGGTTCGCGCTCAGCCAACACCGCCTTGATCACCTCCAGCACCGAGTCCGGGTAGCGTGCGTCGATAAACAGGACCGTGGTAAAGATCCCCATGTTCTTCAGCTCATTCATGTAATAAGCATGATCGGGGTGGGCCTGCTGGTCGGAGTGAGTGACCGCGATGATCAGCTGACGCTGCACCAGGTAGTCACGAAACTCATCCAGGTAAAACTTGATGTCCTTGAACGGGTCGTTACGGGTGTTATCGACGAGCAGCACCAGCGCCTTGGCATCGTGTACCAGGTCGCTCATCATCAGTTGCCACATAAAGCGGAAGCGTTCCTGCCCCGGTGTTCCGTAGAGATGCAGCCTGGCGCTGTCTGACATCTCAAGTACGCCGTAGTCCATGGCGATGGTGGTCTTCTGTTTCCGCCGGATCGCCGAGTCGCTGACACTGGCATCGGTATCGATGGTTTCGATATCACTCAGTGAGCGGATCGCCGTGGTCTTGCCGGAGCAAACCGAACCGGTAAAAAGTATTTTGTAGTCAGCCATTTCGCTTCCTCATTTCATCGCTCACTGCCCTGCTCGCGAACGGCGTTCGGATCTGGGCTGGCCGGGGGACAGGAACTTCGGGATGAAACGTCTGTTTTGAACGTTTCCCGATTCTTAGCGTAAACCGCACAGGTTTCAAGCCCGCGGATCAGATAAGTTGCATATAAAAGGCCCCAAGCCCGGGTCACGCAACCGTGCATTGATCGGCAGCAATAGCTAAGAGTTTAGGAGAACCCTGGTAAAGCGTTTACACCTGCTCTAAAAAAGCAGCCTCGGACTCGGACCCTGGGTCCGCCCGGGCAGTAAAAATCCACCGACACTACAGATGACTTTACATCAAGCTACCTATTAAGAGAGCCTGGATAAACCTTCTGACGAATGCCGGGACCACCCATATGTGTGTCCTTTTCAACTCTGGTTTCGGCTGCTGCCGAGCAAAGAGACTTGTGCGGACAAGTCCCTTTGCAATCCCAAACCGCCCCTATGGTTTGGTCGGCTACGCCGACTACCCTGTGCTTCTCGTCTGAAAGAGCGGGACAGGAAACTCGCAGCGTTGCTGCTCAAACAGCCTGTCCCTTATCTCTCTTTCAGTCTGCGATGCTCGGCTGCACCAAAGGGGATGGATTGCTGCGCTCAGATGGCTATGAGGCATCGAGCCCCGTTATCTTTACGGCACGAGAAAGGCATAACCTCGACTAAACAATCACCACCTTCATAAGAGGTGGTTTGCGAGCGACAACAAAAAAGCGCCTTGCGGCGCTTTTCGTCAACGGAAAGGCAGTTAGATTACTGCGCTTCCATCGCCTCGCAGGCTTCCAGGGTGTTCTGCAGCAGGCAGGCGATGGTCATCGGACCTACACCACCCGGAACCGGAGTGATCGCAGAAACACGGTCGTAGGCAGCATCGAAGTCCACGTCGCCCACCAGCTTGCCGGTGTCGAGACGGTTGATGCCCACATCGATCACCACGGCGCCCTCTTTGAGCCATTCACCCTTGATGAACTTGGGAATGCCTACAGCGGCGATGACGATATCCGCCTGGGCCAGCTCGGCCGGCAGATCCTGGGTTTTGGAGTGGCAGACGGTCACGGTAGCACGCTCCATCAGCAGCTCCAGCGCTACCGGGCGACCAACGATGTTGGACGCACCGACGATGACCGCTTTCTTGCCCATCGGCTCAATGCCGTAGGCCTTGAGCAGACGCATGCAGCCGTAAGGGGTGCAGGGGCGCAGAGTCGGGGCTTTGCCCGCCAGGCGACCCAGGTTGTAAGGGTGGAAACCATCCACATCTTTCTTCGGATCGATGCGCTCGATGACAGACTGCACATTGATCTGCTTCGGCAGCGGCAGCTGTACCAGGATACCGTGGATCTCTGGATCGGCGTTCAGCGTATCGATCAGCGCCAGCAGTTCACTCTCGGAGGTGTCCACTTCCAGACGATAGTTACGGGAGAGAAAGCCAACCTCTTCGCAGGCTTTGACCTTGCTGCCCACATAAACCTTGGATGCAGGATCCTCGCCCACCAGAACCACGGCCAGACCCGGAGCCGGCAGCCCCTTGTCAGTACGCGCCTTCACCTTGCCGGCGATCTCCTTGCGCAACTCGGCGGCTACTGCCTTGCCATCGATACGTTTATCCACAGTCGTCTGTGCTTCGCTCACACCTCTCTCCCCGGGGTCAGGATTCCCCGCGCCACAAGTGAATGCCCGCAGTAAAAACGGGCCGATATTGGCGCGCAATTCTACAGGGAACGGCGCCCGGTCGCACCTTTGTTTGTCCAATCAGGATTTAGAGTTTGTCCAGTCAGGATTCTGAATCGACAGATGCAGCGACAAAGCTGCTCAACTCGAGGCCTTTAATGACGGGCCTGCAACCCAGCGAAACAGCAACGGCAGCGCAAAACACATAACCAGCACACGCACCAATTGGTGGGTCGCCACAAACACCGGATCCACATCGGTACTGAACGCTATAGCCACCATCACCTCGATGCCGCCCGGCATGTAGGAGAGCAGCGCCTGCAGCAGCGGCACATCGAATCCGAGGTGCAGTACCATCGCAAAGCAGCCACAGGTGGTCAGCGCCAGCGCCAGGCCACCCAGGGCACCCATAAAGGTATTGCGCAACAGCGCCAGGTCCAGCCCCGCCATGCGCACCGCGATCGCCGTGCCCAGAACCGCCAGCACGCCATTAAACCACTGCGGCGGTATATGCAGATCCAGCCCGAACAGGAACTTCAGCACCAGGGTAGTAAACAGCGCGCCGGTGAGCATGCCTGCGGGAATACGCAGCCGTCGTGCACACCAGCCTCCTACGAAAGCGCAGGCAAAAACCAGCGCCAGCAGCGGGTAGTCCGGCTGCAACTGCACAAGCTCTTCCGTGGACCGCTGCGTAATGGGGAACGCTAGGGGCAAGGCAGTCACC
The DNA here is from genome assembly GCF_900108065.1 of Marinobacterium lutimaris. Classification (GTDB taxonomy): domain Bacteria; phylum Pseudomonadota; class Gammaproteobacteria; order Pseudomonadales; family Balneatricaceae; genus Marinobacterium_D; species Marinobacterium_D lutimaris. The sequence goes on from NZ_FNVQ01000003.1 coordinate 106,764, forward strand.
AGGAAAAACAGTCTCACGCTGTGCACCAGCGCGATACGTTTCACATCAAGCCCCGCCTGAACCGCAAACAGCATCACCACGGCCAGGTTACCGGGCACCGAGCTCAGCACCGCATCCGTGTCGCTCCAACGGCAACGGTAGCGATAAAAACTGAACAGCATCGCCACCAGCACAGCCAGCATCAGCGTCATCAGCAGCAAGGTGGAGGACCAGTCCACCAGGTGATCGACAATATCGGCATCGATACCACTGGCGATGGACACCCCCAGAAACAGCGAGATGATCGACGTGGTCATGGATGGCATCCTGACGTCGACTCGAGCGGCTATGGCGAGCAGAACCGCCAGCATGGCGCCCAGCAGCCAGGGAGAAGGCAGATGTAATAGCGTGGCCAGCCAGCCACCGGTCACACCGATAGCCAGGGTTTTGAGAATCGTCAGCATGATTGATCGCTAAAACAGCGGCGGCAGCCGCTCTTGGCGGGTCGCCTGAACTCTGGAAAAACAGAAACACCCGGGCGGAATGCCCGAACGGGAGTGTCCAAACAGGAATGAGAGTATATCGCGTTTATTCGATTAATTCCCGCTGCTGGCGAGAAATACAGGGCTGTTCAGCCGCCCTGACACCGAGTCAGCGGCTAATGTGAAAGCTGGGCGAGCTGTTCCGGCGTATCGATATCCGCCACAACGCCGCCGTCATCCAGATCGATATAAAGCAGACAATCAGCATTCGCTTTGAGCAGGGTCCGGCCACCCTCATCGCCGCTCAGACCGCCAAGCTCACCCCAGAAGTCACGCCCGAACAGCACCGGATGACCCGGCTGATCGCGATAGCGGGGACGAACGATCTGTCCGCGACTGGCAGCGTCTATCAGAGCCGTGAGTGTATCGGCATGAATAGCGGGCATATCGCCCAGCATAATGGCGAGGCTGTCCACATCGGCAAAGGCGGCATCATCGGCCACCGCCCGCACCGCATCGGCAATGCTGGCGCCTAGCCCGTCTGCCGCGGCAGGCGCGCGCAGTACCCTGAGGTGCTCGGGAATTCCCAGCGCAACGACATCATCCTCCGGCCGGATCACCACTGCCAGTTGATAGCTGGCACCGGTTGGGCTGCTCAGCTGCGACAGAGTCGCCGCCAGTAAGCTGCGCCCATCAGCCAGAATCGCCGTGCGCTTGTCGGTGATGCCAAAACGGCGGGAAAAACCCGCCGCCATTACCAGCACCAGCACCCTGGGTCGGTGTTCAGAGGTCATTACGATCTCTGCCGCGCTGCACGCGAAGCACATCGGCCATCACCGCCAGTGCGATCTCCGCCGGGGTTTTACTGCCCAGCGCCAGGCCGATCGGCATATGAATCCGCTCCACCTGGTCGGCACTCAAGCCGCCGGTTGAGAGCAGCCGGGCCGCGCGTTTGTCGGAGGTAAGCCGCGACCCCATAACGCCGATATAAAACGCATCGGTGCGCACCGCTTCGATCATGGCCAGATCATCGATACGCGGATCATGGGTCATCGCCACCACCGCGGTCTGCTGATGGCAGTTGCCTGGCTTGGCGATAAACATCGACGGCAGGGTCTTCTCCAGCCGCACATTCTCCAGATCGAAGTCTCGATACTCCTCTTCACGGGGCTCACAGACGATCACCTCGTAGCCAAGACTCACCGCGAACTCGGCACAGGGCCGGGCAACGCTGGACAGGCCAGCGATGATCAACCGCAGCGAAGGCCCCATACGAACGCTGACACCATCGGCCGCAACCTCCACACGATCGCCACCGGCATTGTCCAGCGGTGACAGGGAATAGGAACCATCGGCCAGGGATACGCGACGCAGCCTCTGCTCACGGCCACGCATCACCGCCGCCAGCTCGGCCAGATGGCGGCGGTTGCCGTCATCCGGTTCGAGCCGTTCGATCAGTACATCCAGAATGCCGCCACAGGGCAGCTGAATCTGTGGCCGATCATCCTCTCGACGCTGGCCGTACCTTTCGGTACGGACGCGCTGATGGAACTCGCCCGCCTGCAGCCGTTCGAGAAAGTCTTCCTCGACACAGCCACCGGACAGCGAGCCCAGATGCCGGCCATCGGCCCTGGCCACCATGATGGAGCCAGGTTCCCGCGGCGACGAGCCAAAGGTGGATAGCACCGTACATAGCCAGACCGTCTCCCCGACGTTAAGCCACTCCTGTGCCTGCTCCACCACCTGTAGATCGAGATGCTGCATTAAACGCTTCGATTAACCTCTCTACTTAGCTGCTTACTGAGCTATCTGGCTGTTTAGCCTTTCAGCTGATCAGCCACAGGCAGACTGCGGATACGCTTGCCGGATGCGGCAAAGATCGCATTACACAGCGCCGGCGCCACCGGCGGCAGACCAGGTTCGCCCACACCACCCATCGGAATATCCATGCTGTTGTTCACGGCATGGCAGTGGATCTCCTTCGGTACCTGGTTGATGCGTGGCACCAGGTAGGTATCGAAGTTGTTCTGCTGGATCACACCGTCCTTCGCGGTAATCTCGGTCATCATCGCAATCCCGGTTCCCATGACGCAGGCGCCCTCGAGCTGAGCGGCCACGCGATCCGGGTTGACCTGCGGCCCACAGTCGAAAGCGATATCGGCACGGTGAATGATCACCTCGCCGGCGTCGGTCACCTCAACATCCATTACCACGGCACAGTAGGATACGAAGCTCTGGTGCACCGCGAGGCCGAGACCGCGGTTAGCCGGCATCTCTTTGCCCCAGCCCGCTTCCTTGGTGGCACGCTCGATTACGGCACGGTAGCGGGCGGTGTTGATCGGGTATTTAGCCGGATCTTCACCGTAGTTGAACACCTCACCCTGACTGAGCGGATCGATCTTGCGATCCGGGCCCAGCAGCTCCAGCAGGAACTCCTTGTGGTCGCGACCCGCCTGGTGCGCCAGCTCGGAAATAAAGCTCTGGATCGCGAAGGCGTGCGGGATGTTGTAAACGGAACGGAACCAGCCGATACGGATATGCCCTTCCGCTTCACCACTTTCCTGCTGAATCGACGGAATATCGTAAGGCATGCTGCGGATGCCCATGCCCAGCTCCATGGCTGACTGGTGCTCCGCATTGGGCGCAAACACAGAAGCGATACTCGGCGCCAGGGAGCGGTGCAGCCAGCCGCTGACCTTGCCCTGGTCATCGAAATACGCTTCCAGATGCTCCAGCGCTACGGTATGGAAGAAGCCGTTATGCAGGTCATCTTCACGGGTCCACTGCACACGCACCGGACGTCCGTCCATTGCCTTGGACAGATCCGCCGCTTCGAACACGTAGTCCGGCTTGGCTTTACGGCCAAAACCGCCGCCCATCAGACCGCACTGCACGATCACCTTTTCCGGCTCCAGGCCGAGGCGCTTGGCCACGCCGTCGCGGGCCGCCTGAGGGTTCTGCACCGAAGTCCATACATCGGCGCTGTCGCCGTTGATGCGCACAATGGCAGCCATGGGTTCCATCGGCGCCTGGGCCATGTGCGGCGCGTAGTAATTGACGCTGAGCGCATCGGCCGCAGACGCTTTGGCAGCGGCGATATCACCGGTGGAACGGGCCACCTCGCCCGGCTCCTGGGAACGCTTCTCCAGCAGTTCGCGGAAGGCCTTGGAGTCATAACTGGCGTTAGCGCCGGCAGGTTCGTTATCCCACTCGATGCTCAGCGCCTGGCGGCCCTTGATCGCCGCCCAGGTGTTTTCCGCCAGTACGGCAACGCCGCCCATCGGCTCGAAACCGGAAGGCTGGGTTGCGGTCGGCATTGCCATCACCTTGACCACACCCGGCACGGCCAGCGCGGCGCTGTCATCGAAAGACTTCACCGCGGCGCCGTAGGATGGCGGGCGCGCGATTACGGCGTAAAGCATGCCGTCCCAGCTGACATCGGCCGCATACTGCGCCCGGCCGGTGAGGATATCCATGCCGTCTGCCGCCAGCGGTTGCTTGCTCTCGCCCTGCGGAAACTCCTCGGGCTGACGCATGATATAGCGCCACTGATCCGGGGACTTGAGTGCTAGGGTATCGCGATCCGGCACCGGCAGCTCTGCCGCTGCTGTAGCCAGTTCGCCAAAGGTGAGGGAGCGCTGGGTCGGTGTGTGCATCACCAGGTGTACGCCAGCCTTACATTCGCTGACTGGAACACCCCACTGCTTGGCGGCAGCCTGCTCCAGCATGGTCCGCGCAGCAGCGCCGGCACGGCGCAGCGAATCAAACCACTGACGCATGGAGCGCGAGCCGTCGGTATTCTGGTTGCCGTAGATCTCTTCATGGGCGATCGCCTGTTTAACGACCACCTGGTCCCAGTCGGCGCCCAGCTCGTCCGCCATCACCATGGCGACGCTGGTGCGGATCCCCTGGCCCATTTCGCCACGGTGGTTGATCAGGGTAACGGTGCCATCGGGCTCGATGCTGATAAACACATCGGGATCGTCCACCACGCCGTGCGGCATGGCGTCGCCACCGAACTTCTGCTCTTCCGCGAAAGCGGGCGTCCAGCGCGCGGCAATCACCAGTGCGCCGGCGGCGGTCAGCCCCTTAAGGAATCCACGGCGGCTGACGTTGGCCAGCTGTACATCTCCGCTTTCAGCCTGGTCGAATTTGCGCGAAAACAACTTCTGCGAAAACATTGAGCTGCTCATGCCTTCACCTCCGTAAACAGTGACTCATCGATAGCGGCAACGCCGTTTTCGGAAGCGCGTTTGATCGCTTTACGGATGCGGGGATAGGTACCGCAACGGCAGATGTTGCCGCTCATGCCACTGTCGATCTGCTCATCGGACGGGTTCGGATGATTTCTCAAAAGAGATACAGCGCTCATCACCTGGCCACTCTGGCAGTAACCGCACTGAGCCACGGCCTCGTCCATCCAGGCCTGCTGTACGGCCTGTCCGACCGGGTCGCTTTCCATCGCTTCAATAGTGGTGATCTGTTTGCCCTGGGCCTGGGAGATCGGTGTCAGGCAGGAGCGGATCGGGCTGCCATCAAGATGCACGGTACAAGCACCGCACATCGCCAGGCCGCAACCGAAACGGGTACCGGTCAGTTTCAAGGTATCGCGCAGGACCCACAGAATCGGTGTATCCGCTGGCACATCCAGCGATCGGGGTTCGCCATTAACTGTAACTTCTATCATCGGTTCGCTCCTTCGCGTCCTACCCCAACAGGGCAGGCTGACAGACTTTTTAATTAAATGGTTCTTATCGACCTTTGGGTACGTGGGTACCGTTATCCCGGACCACTCACCACAATGTAGACCAGCGCGCTCAAGCTTGTCGCTGACGGCCACACCCGTCGGCGCCAAAACATACATCACAGGCACACATTACTTCGTGGGTAACAAATTAGTGTAGACGGGTCACCGATTGAACCTACGATTCTCGCTATTTATTGCCTATTCGTGCAGCGAGCACCTGGGGAGCGGCAGCCACCCTCATAAAACCTGGAACCTTTTCCGAGGGAGCATCGAGATCAAAAGTGAGAAGAAAAGCGGCACCAGCAACCGGGGGAAGAAATAAAACGCGGCCCACCGCCCGGCATCTGTCGCAGCGATGGACCTGCCAAACTACTTAAATCTCAGCACCAGCTCATGCAGCTCAGCGGCGATATCACCGTTGCGCTGGGCGCTGGCGGTGGACTGCTCACCCTGCTGCTGATTGCTGCGGGCAAGGCTGGATACCTGCGTCACCTGGCCATTTATCTGGTCAGATACCTGCGCCTGCTCCTCAACGGCAGCCGCCATCTGCATCGCCATCTGGGCGATATCGCTGACCGAACTCTGAATACGGTGCAGCGTCTGCTCCGCGGTGACCATCTGCCGGGCACCATCTTCTGCAGCACTATTACCCTGCGCGGCAATACTGACGGCCCGTTCGGCACGCTGGTTCAATGATTCGATAATGCCGTGGATCTCCCGGGTTGAATCCTGGGTGCGCAGCGCCAGGTTTCTTACCTCTTCAGCCACCACGGCGAACCCCCGACCATGATTGCCCGCCCTGGCAGCTTCGATGGCGGCGTTCAGGGCCAGCAGGTTGGTCTGCTCGGCAATCACTTCGATAATGCGCGTAGCATCGGTAATCACCCGCGTCTCGTTGGCCAGTTCATTCACCGACTCACTGATATTCAGCACGGTGGACTTCAGATTATCAATCGCCTCGCTGGCCTGACTAACCACCCGGCTGCCGTCGCTGGCAAAGCGGCTCGTCTCTTCGGATCGCGCCGCGGTCTCCTGGACGTTGGACGATACCTCAGCGATGGTACCCGACATCTCGCCGATCGCCTCGGCGATCCGGTCGGTCTCCCTGCCCTGCTCGATCAGGGTCTGCTGTGTTTTCTGGGCGATCTCCAGGCCCCGCGCCGATTCCCGGTGCACTTCGTCGGCACACTCACCCAGCCGGGTCAGCACCGCATCCAGGTGTGCCTGCTGCGCCAGCACCGCTACCCTGATGCGGCCAAGCTCCAGGCCATCATCGGTAAACGAGAGCGCCGCCAGATCGTCGCTAAAAACATTTCCCATGGAGCCGACCACCGAAGCCCTCACCCGGGTGCGCTCCATCCGGTTCCAGACGGCATATGCCAGGGCCCCGCAGGCCAACACCATCTCTGCTGCCAGTCTCTGCCCGGTATAGAAAAGCAGGGCGGCCAGCAGGAACACTGCGGTCAAAAAGCAGGAGCTGGAAGAAGGCAGCAAACGGCCAGCGGATGGTATCTTGCCCTGGTTGAGCTTGGTGTAGAGCTTTTCGGCCCGGCCAACATCCTGGCGCGAGGGGCTGGAGCGAACCGACTCGTAGCCGATAACCTTGCCCCGCTCCATCACCGGCGTGATGTACGCACTCACCCAGTAATAGTCGCCGTTTTTGCAGCGATTCTTCACCATCCCCATCCAGGGTTTACCGGCTTTCAGATAACCCCACATGGCCTGGAATGCTGCAGGCGGCATATCCGGATGACGCACAATGTTATGCGCCTGCCCCACCAGCTCTTCGCGGGAAAAGCCACTTACATCGACAAATGCCTGATTACAGTGGGTAATACGACCTTTCAGGTCGGTGGAGGAGATTAGCTTTATATCGGGGCTAAAGGTAACTTCGCGGTGGGTAACGGGAAGGTTCTGTTTCATGCTCGCATCTTAATGGTAATTCCGCAGCAGCAACTCCGGGTGACACACGCGAAGCGTTCCCTGCTTCTGCGACTACTGTGTGCCGCGATACTGCACCGGACCAGACCCAGCAACTCTCCCTATGAGTGACTCCGATAAAGGAGTCAGCCTGAAACGGAAAGCCTATGCCAGCTAGCATCTCTGCGAATGAGCGTTAAAGGCGGGGCTTTAACGCTTTCCAATCTCGATGCTCGCTGCCTATTTTTTAACCTTAAGCGATTGAAACTTAAGATAAAACTGGCGCCTGAAAAATTGGCGCGACAGATTAATAAAATAGTCACAAAAAAACCACAGAAACAACACAGAATCCCCTGCATTAGCAAAGGGATATCTGCGACTACTGTTTGCTGCGCCTGCTCTATCGATAAAGCAGTGCCAGCGTTTAAGCGACCGCCGACCGGCTGCGCAACGCTTCAATATCGCGTCGCGGCGGCGCACCGAACAGGCGGCTGTATTCACGGCTGAACTGTGACGGACTCTCGTAGCCCACCTGAAACGCAGCGCCCGCTGCATCTATACCGTCACTGAGCATCAACCGACGCGCTTCGTTCAACCGCAGCCATTTCTGATACTGCAACGGGCTTTTGGCGGTGAGTTGGCGGAAATAGTGATGCAGACTCGAGGTACTCATCTGCACATGCGCCGCCAGGTCATCGATCCGCAGAGGCTGGTCGTAGTTGCTTTTCAGCCAGTCGATGGCTCGGCCGATACGCTGGCTCTGGCTGCCGGCCGATACGATCTGCCATAGGCGCGCGGACAGATCACTCTGCAACAGGCGGTAATGAATCTCACGCTGAATCAGGGGCGCCAGCACGGCAACATCATCCGGCGCGGAGTGAAGTCTGAGCAGCCGGCCAAAGGGTTCAAGCAGCTCTGGCGTCATCGTCCCCAGATAGGCGCCCGCCTCACTGGCGCGCTCACGCACGGGCGAGAGCTTATTCTGCGCGATCAACTCAGCGATGATGTTCATATCAAGCCTGAACACCAACCCCAGGGATGGTGTTTCCGGAGACGCCTCAAGCACCTGGGACTTGGCCGGCAGGTCCAGCGAGGTTATCAGGAACTGCCTGGTGTTGTAGACATAGCCCTTATCACCGATCAGTAATTGCTTCGCACCCTGCACTACCATCACGATGCTCGGCTCGACCATACAGTCGCAGGGGTCAGTGGCGGCCTCACGGCGAAATAACGCGAGGTTGTTGATACGGGTTGGAACATCCTCCTGCCCTACCGTCAGCCGGTCAATGATCGGCACCAGTTCGGCATGAATTGCCTCTAGCGCCGGGCCTGCCGGCGTTTCGTTGTGCTGTTTCATACTTTCAACCTCCCGAATCATTCACACCCCCAAGCCCCGCTTCGGGGCTGCCTACACCCAGTACATTTTCCACAAGTTTGCAGAATCAGGCAAGGAAACAGCCCATTCGTTATACCCGAAACCAATTTATCTGGCGCATTATATCAATCAGACGAAGACAGCATGCTGCGCTTAACAGGGCCGACGCGCCGCCTTAAGCATCAAGTGTACCCGCACTTTTGACGCTTTCCGGTGCACCCCCGATCGATAGCACTCATAAGTGTTATGAAACCGATTAGCCTTGTTCGTCACTGGCCGGCCCCAAACTATGATTAGCGTAAGACGATGACGCCGGGCAGCGCCGGAACAGCGATAACCGGGCCCTGATTTAAGCGCGGCCGCCATCGTTTTGCAGGGAGATGGTGTCAGCAACCAATTTTGGAGGAGATCGCCATGAGCGAGACAGATAAGTCTTCAGAAGATATGCAGGTCATTCGTGCCGGTTCTACGGCTGCCATCCAGGGACCCAGCGACTGTTTCACCGGGACCGTTCGTATCGACAAGATCTTCAACGCCCCCGAACCGTCCCGCTTAGGGCTTGCCGTGGTCAACTTCGAACCGGGTGCACGCACCAACTGGCATACCCATCCGCTGGGCCAGGCTCTGCTGGTCACCGACGGTGTCGGCTGGACCCAGTGCGAAGGCGGGCCCCGTACAGAGATCCGCCCCGGCGATATCATCTACTGCAACTGCGGCCGTCGCCACTGGCACGGCGCCACCGACACCACTTACATGCAGCACGTCGCGGTTCAGGAAGCACTGGACGGCAGCCCCGTCACCTGGATGGAGCCGGTCACCGACGAGCAGTACCTGGGCGGTCCGGTGAAAAAAGACTAATAGAGAAGTCGCTGGGGTCGCAGCGCCACAGCCACTAAGTTCGAGCCTTCTGCGTTTTCACTGTTCATTTTTGGCGAGCGCAGCGCCAACCTCAACAAGGAGACCGAACATGGGTAATTACATCTTTTCCCTTAGCGATAAAGTCACTCGCAAGCCGGTTGCGTACAAGAACCGCTTCGGTGTTGAGCTCGCAGGCGATCTTTACCTGCCTGCCGATTTCGATGAATCCAAAAGCTACCCAGCACTGATCATCGGCGCGCCCTATGGCGGTGTTAAAGAGCAGGGCCCCGGCGTTTACGCCAATGAGCTGGCGCAACGCGGCTATATCGCCCTGACCTTCGACCCCTCTTACAACGGTGATTCCGCGGGCTTCCCGCGTCACCTCTCATCACCGGAAATGTTTGTCGAAGACTTCCACGCCGGCGTCGACTTTATCGGTACCCGCCCCGGCGTTGATCGCAACAAAATCGGCGTTATCGGTATCTGCGGTTCCGGCGGCTTTGGCCTGAGCGCCGCCCAGGTGGATCCGCGCATCAAGGCGGTCGCTACCGTCAGCATGTACGATATCTCCCGCATGCACGCCGAAGGTTTCGGTGGAACACTGGATGCGGACACCCGCAAGGCGACCCTGGATGCGATCGCTACCCAGCGCTGGGACGAATTTGAAAGCGGCCGCCCGGAACTGACCGAACGTGGCTCTCCGCTGGAGATCGGCGAAGGCACCAACCCCATCGGCTGTGAATTCGGTGAGTTCTACTCCCGTCCGCGCGGTTACCACCCGAACTCCATCACTCAGTTCACTCAGTCTTCGGTGCTGTCGTTCATGAACTTCCCACTGCTGGACAAACTGGAATGGATCTCGCCGCGCCCGATCCTGCTAGTGATGGGTGAAGTCGCTCACTCACGCTACTTCAGCGAAGATATCTATGCAGCAGCGGCCGAGCCGAAAGAGCTCTACATCGTACCTGGCGCTAACCACGTCGACCTGTACGACCGTACCGATGTAATTCCTTTCGACAAGCTCGATAGCTTCTTCGGCGAAGCGCTCAAGTAAGCGCAGCGGTATTGGCGGGCATCCCTCAGATGCCCGCTTGAAAACTCCGTGCCGGCCGGACCTCTCCGCCGGCACTCTCTTCCCTGCGGCAACACCGTCGCAACGAAAGGAAGAACAGCGGGCCGTGCAATATGACCCGCGATTGCCCAGGCATGTCAGAAATGAGTGAAAGCTCTGCAGCTCAGGCGATCACACCCCAGACAGATTACGAATCACTCTTTAAACGGACACATCATGAACAACTTCAATTTTTGGAATAGCACCAAAATCATTTTCGGTGCCGGCGAAATCGCGAGCCTGAGCAACGAAATCCCGGCCGGCGCCCGCGTGCTGATCACCTACGGCGGCGGCAGCATCAAAAAGAATGGCATCTTCGAGCAGGTGACCGCGGCCCTCGGTCACGTGACCTGGTTCGAGTTCGGCGGCATCGAAGCCAACCCGCATTTTGAAACCTGCATCAAGGCGGTGGATCTGGTTAAAACCGAACAGATCGACTTTATGCTGGCAGTCGGCGGCGGCTCGGTCATCGACGCCACCAAGTTCATCGCCGCAGCCTCAAAATATGCAGGCGACCCCTGGGATATCATCGCCACCTTCGGCGGTGCCGTGACCGACGCCCTGCCGGTGGGCTGCGTACTGACTCTGGCCGCTACCGGTTCGGAAATGAACCCGACCTCAGTGGTCACCCGTGCCGAGACCCAGGACAAGCTGTTCTTTAACTCTGAACATGTGCGCCCGAAATTCTCGATCCTGGATCCGAAAACCACTTACTCACTGCCGCCGCGTCAGGTGGGCAACGGCGTGGTCGACTCCTTCGTTCACGTGCTGGAGCAGTACGTCACCTTCCCGGCCAACGCCAGGGTACAGGACCGCTTCGCTGAAGGCCTCCTGGCCACCATCATCGAGGAAGGCCCGAAAGCGCTGCACGATCCGGAGAACTACGATGTGCGCGCCAACCTGATGTGGAGCGCCACCATGGCCCTGAACGGCCTGCTGGCCACCGGCACGCCGGGCGACTGGGCATCTCACCTGATCGGTCAGGAGCTGACCGGCCTCTACGGCCTGGACCACGGCCAGACCCTGGCGATCATGATTCCGGCGATCTGGACCTATAAACTGGAGCAGAAGAGAGAGAAGCTGGTGCAGTATGGCCAGCGCGTATGGCATATCCAGGAAACCGATCCGAACCTGATCGCACAGCAGGCGATCGAACTGACCCGGGAGTTCTTTGAATCCATGGGTGTAAAAACCCGCCTGACAGATTACGGCCTGGATGAGAAAGCGATTGCCGAAGTGGTCGCCAAGCTGAAGGAGCACCAGTTCGTAGCGCTTGGTGAGCACGGTGATATCACCCCGGAAGATGCGGCTGAAATTCTGAAACTGGCGCTGTAATAGCCACTCAAACGGCCTGAACAGGCCTCAGCCAGATAAGCGTCAGAGATTAATACTCTGGCGCTTTTTTATTGCCGTTCTTAAAGGCGGTGTTAATCGTCTGATCGAGGCGAAAGTTTTGTCGCGCCTGAAAGCCATACAAGCCAGGACCTCGTCGCGATCAACCGTTGAGGTTTGAAATGATCGCCATGCCAGCCGCAATCGACGCGAGGCGCGCCTCCTACAGATGGCATAATGGGCATTTTCCGGCAGGAGCGACGCCCCCGTCGCGATCAAACGCGGTGGTTTGAAATAACCACCCTACCTAGTCCAATCGGCGGAGAGTTTCACTCCCACCAATGGTCAAACTGCTGCTCAGCCTCCAACCGGATAGGCTCACCGATCATCGGTGTCAGAAGCCGGAAATCCTTGTCCTCACTGGCGGCGACAAAACGCTTAAACGGCTCATCCCAGGCGTGTTTCGCCAGGGTAAAGCGACCCACATGGGCAGGCAGTACCGCTTTGGCTCTAAGGTCTTCCGCCGCCTGCGCCGCCTCTTCCGGGTTCATATGAATGTAGGCCCAGCGCGGGTCGTACTGGCCACTATCCAGGGTGGCGAAATCAAAGTTGCCAAAGCGCTCGCCGATCTCGGCAAAATGGGGGCCGTAACCGGAGTCACCGCTGAACAGCCAGCGCTGCTGCGGTGTTTCCAGCACAAAGCCGGTCCACAGGGTTTTACGCCGCGTGAGCATACGACCGGAATAGTGCCGCGCAGGAATCAGGTGCACACGCAGTCCCTCGCCCAGCTCAAAGCTCTGGTACCAGTCGCCTTCATTAACGAACTCGTCGTTATAGCCCCACTGCTCAAAGTAAGCACCGATACCCAGCGGAGCGATCACTTGAGCAACCTTTGGCTTCAGGCTATCAATGCTCGGATAGTCCAAGTGATCCCAGTGATCGTGGGTGATCAGCAGCGCATCGATGGGCGGCATATCCTCGGCGGTGTAATCGCTGGTACCCGCGTAGGCCTGGTTGAACACTCCGATGGGAGCCGCGCCCTCACTGAAGACGGGGTCGATCAGGATCCTGCGACCGGCGAGCTGCAGATAAAACGAGGAGTGACCGAGCCAGACGATGGTATCTTCATTCGGGTCCAGCGCCTTGAGGTCGGTTTTAACGGCGGGGATATTGTCCAGCGGGCGCAGACGCTCACCGCTGCTGCGCAGGTTTTCAAACAGCACCTGCATAAAGGATTTATCCTCGGTGAACATCGGCGTATCAATCAGGTTGTGAAACTCGCCGTCGCTATAGTTCGGAGATTGCTCAATCTGCGCCAGACGCTTCCCCTCCGGTAGATGACCGAATTTCGGATGCTGAAGATAAGCCATCGCCGCCACGACCAAAATAACGACTATGCCAACCAGCCAATACGCCATTTTCTTAACCCGCTTTCCCATTACGTTCCCGCCTTATACCGCAGCTTTCACAACTGAATTTACTTAATCCCAAACAGCAAACGGGCCGCTGGGGGAAACCCAGCAGCCCGTTCACATTCCGGCGTTGATCAACAGACCATCATTCAACCCGCTCGATCCGCGCATTCAGAGAGCCCTTCACCGAGAGCGCTGCCATGCCGCCCTCGATTCGCCCCAGCTTCACCAACCCGCTGGCATAACCGAAGTCGCGGTAGAAGATCGCCAGATTGCCCCAAGGCGCGTAGAGCGTGATATCACCCACGTCCGGATCGATACCGGCGGGCGCATCATGGGTCGGCAGGCTGCCGGGAAGATCAGACACCTTTTCAATGCCGTGATAATCATCCAGCTTGAGATCCAGCGGCAGCATCTCGGCAAACGCCTTTGCGGAGGCATTGTTTTCCAGGGTTGCCGGTAGCTCCTGCCCTGCCACAACGATACGAATTTTCATCAGATCCCCCGAGGGTTCGGAATGGGTTTGAGTATCCTGGCCCTGCGCCGCCATCGCCCAAAAAAGGGCGAGACTGCCAAGCAGGGCCGGAGTCGCGATCCTTCGGATCAACGACTTAGCGTACGGTATAGCCACCGTCCACCGCCAGCGCATGGCCCATAACAAAGGTAGAGCCCGGACCGCACAGCCAGAGTACCGGATCGGCAACCTCTTCGGCGGTACCCAGACGATGCGCCGGTACCTGTTCCATCAGCAGGTCCATCGCTGCGGTCTCATTCTCTTTCATGTCGGCAACCATCGGCGTATCGATGATACCCGGGCACACCGCGTTGATGCGGATACCCTGGGCCGCGTACTCAAGCGCAGCGGTTTTGGTAAGGCCATGCACACCGTGCTTGGCCGCATGGTATGCGGCACGGCCCGGCACACCGACAAAACCACCCAGTGACGAGCAGTTAACGATGGCACCGCTGCCCTGTTTACGCATCTGCACCAGCTCGTGTTTCATGCAGTTCCAGACGCCGCCCAGGTTGATATTCACCACGCGGTCGAACTCGTTACGCTCCAGATCGGCGGTCTCGGTCGCCAGAGACTGAACGCCGGCGTTGTTAAACGCCGCATCCAGGCTGCCAAAGGTCTCGACGGTTTTCTCAACCATCGCTTTCACAGCCGCTTCGTCGGTGACATCACAGGTGATCGCCAGGGTTTTCGCACCGGTAGCAGCCAGCTCGTCGGCCACCGCCTGCGCCGCTTCACCATTGATATCGGCAATCGCAACTGCAGCCCCTGCCTTGGCAAACGCCTTAACGGTTGCCAGGCCCATGCCTGAAGCGCCGCCGGTGACCAAAGCTACCTTTCCAGTGAAATCGTGACTCATTACAAAAAACTCCTGATGTCCAATTATTGATCTAGTCTACGCCTGCACGACTATTCAGATTAGCCACGGCTATCGATTAAGACTCATGAACCAAGCTAATAAATAATAAGCCTGCTTATCGCACTGCCGGCAGCCCGCTGGCAAACACCTTGGCATGGAAGATATTGGCACCTTCACCGCCATCCTCATCGCTGCTGACCGAGTAGAGGTCATTGCTGCCTGGGCTGATCGCAAGGCTGGTGGACTTCAGGTTATGCCCCTCCCCCCTGCCGGGTAACAGGATCTGTCCGATGGGAATGCCGTTGGGATTGAACGCCAGGATCCTCCCCTGGCCCGAAATCGCTACATAAACGTTGCCATCGGAATCAGCTCGCATGGAGTCAGGCTTCCAGCCGATAAAGTGATAGGGGATGGCGGAACCGATAGGCGCAATGGTGGTGGCATCAGCCAACTGGACCCGGTGCAGCCGACCGCCGCTTAACTCGGTCGCCCAAAGTGTCTTGCCGTCGGGGCTGAGCGTGACGCCATTGGCTTTAGACAGGTTGGGCAGCACCGGTTCGATCGACGCGCCATCCGGCGATACGTAATAGATACCACCTTCGGGCTGGGTCGACGTGCCCTTGAAGTCACTGAAATAGAAGCCGCCCTTAGCATCGAACACCAGATCATTGGGCATATAGCCCGCATCCGGTGGGATGATCGTCTCAAGACCTGAGCCATCTGCGTTAACAGCGAAGATAGCTCCCCGGTGCGCCGGCACATTGAGGGCCGCGATAAACACCCGGCCATCGGCATGAAGCGCCAGACCACCGGGCGAGAGGTGATCCAGGGTTACCAGGGTCGACAACTGCTTATCTGGAGTGGCTCGAAGCACCCGGCGACCGCTGACATCGCAGAACAGCAGGTCGCCGTTGTCATCGAAAATCGCGCCCTCCAGCACCGGCCCCTCGTCGGAGACGCGCAGCCAGGGTTCGGCGACCACAGCCTGCAGGCCACGCTCTGAGGCCGGAATCGGCGCCGGGCCCCGGATATCAGCCTGATAAACGAGACCTTCCGCTTCTGCGGCCGACGCCTGGATTGGAGCTACCAGGGTCGCTAAACAGATAGCCGGCATCAGTCCTTTGATCAAACCTTGACCGGCAGTGCGAAAACCCTGCAATACACTCTTTTTCCTCATCCTTTCTCTCCCTGTTTTATTTAGCGGTCTGTGCTTGCTTCC
This sequence comes from Marinobacterium lutimaris, assembly GCF_900108065.1. Classification (GTDB taxonomy): domain Bacteria; phylum Pseudomonadota; class Gammaproteobacteria; order Pseudomonadales; family Balneatricaceae; genus Marinobacterium_D; species Marinobacterium_D lutimaris. Next base: position 122,572 of record NZ_FNVQ01000003.1, read on the forward strand.
CCCTGGCCGGGAACCTAGTTCGACGCAGGTGAAGGCAGCCCGCTGGCAAATACCTTGGCATGGAAGATATTCGCTCCCTCGCCGCCCTCACCATCGCTGGTGACCGCATAAAGATCATTGGTCCCAGGTTTGATCGCCATGCTGGTAGACATCAGGTTGTGGCCGGTTTCACGGCCCGGCAGCAGAATCTGGCCAATGGGAATACCGTTGCTGTTGAACGCCATCAGGCGTCCCTGACCAAAGATCGACACGTACACGTTGCCATCCGTATCGACACGCATGGAGTCTGGCGCCGGGCCGATAAAGTGGTACGGAATCGCCGAGCCGATCGGCGCGATGGTGGTCGGGTCCGCCAGCTGGATGCGATGCATAACGTTGCGCCCGAACTCGGTGGTCCAGAGCACCTGGCCATCCGGACTCAGGGCAATACCGTTCGCCTTGGCGAGATCAGGAACCACCGGAACAATCTCGGAAAGATCCGGCGGCATGTAGTAAACCGCGCCATCAGCCTGGGTCGACTCACCGGCAAAATCGGTGAAGTAGAGACCGCCTTCGGCATCAAAGGTCAGATCGTCCGGCTGATAACCCGCCTCGGCAGGGATAACGGTCTGCAGATCCGCCCCATCTTCAGCCACCGAGTAGATAGCGCCGACACCGTTGATAAAGTCCAGCGCGGCGATAAACAGGCGTCCATCCTGGCGGAACGCCAGCCCACCCGGCGAAAGATCATCAAGCTGCACCAGGGTCGTGAGCTGCTTCTCCTCGGTCAGGCGTAGCACGCGTTTACCACTCACATCGCTGAAAATCAGATTACCCTCCGCGTCGAAATTGGGCCCTTCCAGTATCAGCCCCTCATCGGAGACCTTGAACCAGGGCTCCGCCTTGACGGTCTGCAGCCCACGCTCAGCGGCTGGAATCGGCACCGGGCCGGAGGTCAGCTCGTCATAGGTAAGCGCCTGGACGCTATCCTGCGCAAACAGAGGCGCTGACAGCCCAAACGAAAGGCAGGCCAGTGCCGCAAGGCTCTTGCCGCTCGGCAGTAAGGCTTTGATCGATAACTTTGCCGGGGTGACAGACTTCACATTCAACAACTGAGACTCTCCTGAGTGCGGCAGGCTGCGCGGCTTCCGCACGCGGCCCATTCCATGGATCGAAAATACTTGCTGCGAGATTCTATGTGCGGGAGGCGCAACCTATTAGCCCGCAACGGCTATTAAGACTCATGAGCGCCATTCATCCCCGTCAGACGGGACGATGACTTTGAAGAATAAGGAGTGGTAGTGGCCAGAGAGGCTCTTTCTTTTTGTTTTTTTTGGGGGGCGGGAGGGGAATATTGCAGAGAACGGAGACAGCGGGCGCTGGGAGCGCCCGCTGGTGGGCGGCTAATCAGTGACCGTACTGTTCGTCGGTCACTGCTTCCATCCAGGTGACGTTGGTGCCGCCTTCCATCTGCTGGATAGCGTAATGGGTGACAGCGGTTTTATCGGTAGCGCCGTGCCAGTGTTTAACACCCGGCGGACACCAGACCACATCGCCCGGCTCCATCACGACTTTCTCTTTACCTTCTTCCTGGACCCAGCCCTTACCGTCGGTCACGACCAGCATCTGGCCAGCCGGGTGAGTGTGCCAGTTAGAGCGCGCGCCCGGCAGGAACGTTACCTTGCCGCTGTTGACCGCGAACGGCTCTTTATTGGGGAACACCATTTCCACGTACACATCGCCGGTGAACTTATCAGCAGCACCAATAAAGGTGTCGCGTGTACCATTTTTGCTGATCTCCATGCCGTCAGCGAAAGCTGCACCGGAAAGCAGTGCAGTTGCCAGGGTTAACGCTCTAAGTCCATTCATTTGGGATCTCCTATGAGAGGTTCAGTTTTCGGATAGTAATTTTCGGGCACTCAGGCCGGCGCAAACAGCGCTTTCCAGCGGCCCCTAATCTCAAGCGGTCAGTGCCGGGACGCGCGCACCACCTCATGACGCAGCCAGACCACGCCACCATCCAGCACCTCGCTGGAGAGCAAACGCAGACCCTGCCCCGCCCCCGGCAGGTCATCAGGCGCACCAGCGGCATCAACAATACCGGGCACCCCTTTGAGACCATCCAGCGTCGGGCAGATCAATACGCTGAATTCATCGATCAGCCCTGCAGTCCAGAACGTACCGTTGGTGGTGCCACCGCCCTCAAGCAGCAACCGCTCAACACCAAAGGCTTCGCCGATCGCCGTCAACGCCTGTTCAAGGCGATCCCCTTCAGGCCCGGCAAATACATAGGAAACACCGGCCTGATTCAGCTTGGCCAGGGTCGCATTGGGAACCCGCTCGGACAGCACGACGACCAGATGTTCATCCGCCAGTTCACTGGCTTCAGGCCGCAGGCGACCCTGAGGATCGATGGCGATCGCCAGGCTCCTGTCACCGGCAACGGCGAAAGCGTTATCACGCGGCATCGCCGTGCCGAGGAGTTCAGGGTGCTCTTCCTGACTGACGTACTCCGCCATGGTTTTACGCCCGACTATCCAGCCACCGGCGTTGAAGCTGTCCGCGGCCGGTTCATAGTGAGCTTCGATCAGATCCCAGATGTTGCGGTCAGCGGAATCGCTCCAGCGTGACGGCAGAAGCCGTCCATCCAGGCTGGTGATCATGTGGCAGATTATCTGTGGACGCATGGTGCCTCGTGCTTTATTTCGCATAACCGGTTTCAAACAGGGCGATAGTCCTGTAACGCTGTTTCTGCAGATAGTTAAGCCAAAGGTAGAGAAGGCCCGTACACCGATAAACAGCGCTCATCCTCTTTCTGTTATGAATCGGAATCATTAAAAAAGATTGAACCACGGAAAGCTTAGCAACGCTGTCCAATCGAGGGCCCAACGGCTTCGTTACCGCCCCTTTTCAACCGAGCCTGTCAAAACGGTAAACAAGCTCCGGTCCGCCGGGCTGGGAATAGGCCAGCTCCGCAGTGACCATGGCAAACGGCTCAACAAAACGAGCATTGCGCAGCGCCCCAGTGTCGAGCGGTTCATAACCGACATCGCTGATCAGCTGACGCGCAACCTTTTTGGCCCACTCATCATCACCGTAGTAGATCATCTGCGGTCGTGGGGAGCGGGTCTTGCGACCTTCGAACACCTCAAACAGCACTTCGCTCGGGCTGGTATTAAACGCCGATACCCAGCGCACATGGGGCAGCCGCTCGGCCAGCTTCTCCGCTCCGGATGTGGTTGTGCCCACCACCAGGTTTGCGTTCTCTTCATCCAGCGGCACGCAGCAGTTGATCACCACTTTGCCGGAAAGCTCACCCACCTGCTCCAGAACGTCATCGATCCGCGACCAGTGCACCGACAGCAGGATCACATCGGCCTGCGCAGCTTCGGCGGGTGTGCCCACCTTGCCACCGGCATCCCTCGCCAGTCGCTCCAGCTTGGATGGATTCCTGCTGTAGCTGAACGTGATCTGGTGACCCGCCCTGGCCCAGATCGTACCGATCTTGGCGCCCATCAGGCCCGAGCCAATGACTCCTATCTTCATAGAACCTCCTTTGCCGATTCTTTTTATTTTCAGTTAAACAATTTATTGCCCGGATACTGATACAATCATCCAAATGATGAAGGAGACTCATTAATGCTTAGAGAGAACGTAACCGATCTGATGTCTTTCGTCGTCGTTGCGCGCGTTGGCAGCTTCACCCGTGCCGCTGCGCAGATCGGCGTCTCTCAATCCGCCCTGAGCCATGCGGTACGCGGCCTGGAAACACGCCTCGGCGTGCGTCTGCTGACCCGTACCACCCGAAAAGTCACTCCTACCCCGGAAGGCGAACGGGTACTCGAGCGTATTGCCCCCCACTTCACCCAGATCGAGGAAGAGCTGGAAGCACTGGTCGAAATGCGCGACCAGCCCGCCGGCACCATCCGTATCACCACCACCGACCACGCCGCCGACACCGTCGTCTGGCCCAAGCTGGCGCCGGTGCTGCTGCAATACCCGGATCTCAAGGTCGAGGTGGTGACCGACTACAGCTTGACCGATATTGTGGCGGAAAAGTTCGACGCTGGCGTACGCCTGGGCGAACAGGTTTCCGAGGGCATGATCGCCGTACGTGTCGGGCCGGACTTTCGCATGCTGGTGGTGGGTGCGCCCAGCTACTTCGAAAACCGTGACAAGCCCCTCTCCCCTCAGGATCTGACCGATCATAACTGCATTAACCTGCGACTTTCGACCCACGGCGGCCTTTATGCCTGGGAGTTCGAGAAAGAGGACCGCGAGGTCAATGTGCGTGTCGATGGCCAGTTCACCTTCAACAACATCTATCCCGTCGTGCAAGCCGCACTGGATGGATATGGCCTGGGCTATGTGCCGGAAGACCTGGTGCGCGAACATATCGACGCAGGCCGCCTGATCACCGTACTTGAAGACTGGACACCGCCCTTCCCCGGTTACTTTTTCTACTACCCGCACCGCCGTCAGTCATCGCTGGCATTTCGTGTCATCGTCGAGGCGCTGCAACACCAGGAGTAAGACCTATTCATGATTGAATATCATAACTCCTTGCTGCCCCACCACCTTGCCCCAAAAGCGACAGCCTGAGATCTTTCTGAGAGTTGTTATGGATGCCGGTGTACCAAGCACCGGTGTGCACACACTTAAAGGGAGATGAAGATGAAACGAATAGCAGCCCCGTTGCTGACGGCCGCAATCACGAGCACCCTGGCGATCTCTGCTCATGCGGAAAACTATCCGGGCGTACCGGCACTGGAAGAGCTGGGTAAAGCCGCTCCGGCGCTGGAAGACTACACCGGTAACCTGGTACTGGGCGAAGTCTGGAAGCGCCCCGACCTGTCACCGCGCGACCGCAGCATCGCCACCCTGGCGACACTGGTGGCGCGTAACCAGACCGGCGAACTGCGCTACCACGTCAACTTCGCGCTGGATAACGGCGTGAAGCCCGCTGAAATTTCCGAAATCATCACCCACCTGGCGTTCTATGCCGGCTGGGGCAATGCCACCTCCGCCGCCAGCGTCGTCGCCAGCGTTTTTGAGGAGCGCGGCATCGGAGAAGACCAGCTGCCGGCCGCCGACATTGAGCTGCTGCCGCTGGACGTAGAAACCGAAGAGGCCCGTGAAACCGCCGTGCAGAAAAACTACGGTGGTATCGCCGATGGCGTGCTGAAATACACCACCGAAGCACTGTTCCGCGATCTCTGGCTGCGCCCGGACCTGGCACCGCGTGACCGCAGCCTGGTGACCGTCAGCGCCCTGATCGCCACCGGTAAGATCGAGCAGGTTTCCTTCCACCTGGGCAAGGCGATGGATAATGGCCTGACCAAACCGGAAGCGTCCGAGCTGCTGACCCACCTGGCGTTCTACGCCGGCTGGCCGAACATCTTCTCCACCCTGCCGGTGGCAGAAAAAGTGTTTGAGGCCAAGGCCGCGAAATAAGTAGATAAGCGCTAATCGATAGCGCAGATAAGGTGTCGAGCCATGTACTGATCAAAGCCTGGCTCGGCGCCTTTTTTATTACACCACCCACGTCCATACCGTTCTTTCATCCTCAGTAATCACCACCTGTCCCCATAGTCGTCCAACCAGCCTCTTCGCCTGCTGACCTCCGATGCACCTGGCATTAGAGTAGGGGCTGTGATCTCATCTCAGATGTCGAACCATCCAGCCTAACCCAGTGATATACATCGGGAGACATGCAGGTGCCCGCCCAGCCCCATATCGTTTTAATACACGGACTCTACATGCGCCCGCTGGTGATGCGGCCCATGGCGCGGTGGTTTGAAGCGCATGGCTACGCAACCAGCTCATTCGGCTACAGGACCACCTCCGAGTCACTGCAACTCAATATCGAAAAGCTCGATGCCCACCTTAACGCCATCACAGCGCCGGAAATTTACCTAGTCTGCCACTCCCTGGGAGGCCTGCTGGCCCGTGCTTATCTTGAAGCGATGGGAGCGAATCATGCGATCAGCAAGGTGGTGACGATCGGCACCCCGCATCAGGGAGCGGAGATCGCCCAGTGGATGCATTTAAACAAACTCAGCGTTCTTCTCGGCCACAGCCTCACAAAAGGGCTGATCGATAACCGGTCGGACTGGGGGCTGGATGTACCTCTTGGCAGTATTGCCGGGGATGGCGGCGTCGGCTTCCTGCCGCTGATCGCTCAAAACTCAGAACCTTCGGACGGCACCGTTGCTGTCAGAGAAACCCACCTGACAGGTGAAACCGACCATATTGTCCTGCCCTACAGCCATACCCAGCTGATTCTCGTCACCGAGGTGTACGAGCAGGCGCTCAACTTCATACAAGGCGGCCACTTTGTGCACTAGCCACCCCGGCTTATAAATCCTTGGCAGCCCTTCATGCGCCCTGTCCGCGACTCTTGGGTTAATTCTTTTCCAGCAACGCAGGCGTATTGTCGCGTATTCACCAAAAGGCTCTAACCCAGGCTATCAACTTGTGTCGGGTTTACGACTATCGAACCGGAACGGCCACCCCAGGCAGAATTAATTCTTTAAAAAACAAATAGTTACAAGCCATCACCCATCCTCAGGGCCAGGGAATATTTTTTGCAAAGGGCTGATACCGTTTGTTTTAGCCCAAGGAATTACAAGTATGTCTGTACAAACTATCAAAGCATTTTCGGATAAAGCACGCGAAGACGCAGAGCTCGGTGCCCAGCTGAAAGCCTGTCTCAAAATGAAAGAACTCTTTGCCCTGGCTCGGGATAACGGCTTCGAGCTGGAAGAAGACTCTCTGTATCCGCCCAACGAGCCCCAGTTCACCGAAGATCAGCTCTCTGAGCGTATGGTGAAAGCGCTGCTGCGCGCCTGATACTCTGCTTATTGCTCGCGATAGCCCGGTTACCCACCTCCGCGGACTCCCATCTGAGGTGGGTAACTGGCGTATTCAGATACCGAACGCCGACAAACTCCCCTGACTACTGATATGTATCAACGCCCGACGGATATCCCGTTGCGGGATTCCCATCACCTGCCATGCTAAACGTATCTAACACGCATGATTACTTAGCGAGGATAGGATCATGAAAGCGTTCACTCGATCAGCAGGTATAGCGTCTCTCGTTGTGGGACTCGCACTGAGCCTGCCGGTGGCTGCAGATGAGTATCAACACATGCAGCCACATCAAGGAATGCACTACGGACAGGGCATGATGCAGGGCTATGGTCAGGGAATGATGCAGGGTTATGGCCCGATGATGGGCTACGGCGGTATGGGTATGATGCACGGCGGTCCGATGATGGCTGGACCAGGTATGGGTTATGGCATGGGAATGATCCATGGCGGCCCGATGATGGGTTACGGCATGGGAATGGGTGGCATGGGTATGATGCCTTGCCCACTCATGGTCGGCGCCCAGGGCATGCCCGGATATGGTCTGCAGCTGGACGAAGCGCAGCAGGAGAAGATGTCTCAGATCCGTGAGAAATTCTGGCAACAGCAACAGGATCAAATGCAGGAGATGTGGGAGCATCACAGCGAGATGCAGAAACTCTGGCTGGACGGTTCCGCGGACAACGACAAGATACTGGATGCCCATCGCAAGATGCAGCAGGACCAACTGAAGATGCTGGAAGAGCGACTGAACCTGCAGAAAGAGATGGACGCGGTACTGACCGATGAGCAACGTCAGCAACTGAAACAGATGCGGCGTGGGATGTATCCCGGCAGTTAATGGATTCCGTTGGAACGAACCTGATACACACCTGACCGGGCCGGCGACCGATACTCCGCCATATAATCGCTGGCCCGTCGCTCTCTATACCACCCGATTCGCCTGCACCCAAGAATAGTCGTCACCGGCAAAGCCAACGGCTTGCCTTGTCCTCCCACAACGGTTTACTGCGCCTGCTCGGCATCCCCGGGGCACTCAAGGTTAATTTGAAGAGCGTATCGCGTAAAAGCCCGAACAAAGTCCCAAGGCCATCGGAACAGGCCGTTGATCAATCCTGTTCATAAAACCTAGACACCCGACCACCTTAATCACGCCATGCTTAATTTCTAAAATCGACGATAACATCACCTTGGGTCTACGGACCTTCTTTCAGCGCTTTGCCGGCGTCAGCAACTCCCAAAGACTATAAATCAGAGCCATCCCTGCCGCCCCTGCAGTTGCTGCACGACACGCATAACACTGATAAGAATCCAGGCAGACTCACACAACGGGAAACGGAAGATCCCTAAACACTTATATCTCTATCAGGAGGGTTCAATGTCCACAGCATCTTTCCATGAACTGGTGCGCCAGCGCCGCTCGGTTCGCAAATACCTGCCGACTCCTCTGAGCAATGATCAACTAAAAGAGGTCCTCGAAGACGCCCAGTGGTCGCCGTCAAACTGCAATATCCAGCCCTGGCAGGTGCATCTGGTTTCCGGCGCCACCAAGGACAAGCTGAGCGAAGCGCTTAAAGCGGAGCACCTGGCAGGAAGAACCTCCGAAGATTTCTGGTTTGACCATGCCGGTTACGAGGGTGTCTATCTTGAGCGGATGATGCACATGGGTCAGAAGCGCAACGAAGCGCTGAATATCGCCCGCGACGATCAGGCCAGGCGCGATGAAGAGATGCTGCGCCAGTTCGAGTTCTTCGGCGCACCTCACGCGGCCCTGTTGTTTATGCCGGTGTTTGGTGACTCGGTACGCACCGCCGGAGACCTGGGAATGTATGGCCAGACGCTGCTGCTGTCACTCACCGCACGCGGCTATGCCGGTATTCCGCAGACACTACTGGGCATGCATGCTGGCGTGATCCGTGAAGTGCTGGGAGTTCCTGAAGAGATGAAGATGCTGTACGGCATCTCCTTTGGCCACCCGGATCCCGAAGCGACCGGCTACAGCGTCAACCTGGGCCGCGCACCGATCAGCGATAACGTCCGCTTTTACGACTGATCTCGTCGAACCTCCCCGGCAGCGTCCTCTACGGTGATACACCGGAGGACGCGGCCCCCTTCCCCACGCCTGCCGTCAGGCTCTTACCACCAGGCGGTTGTTCACATCGCGACTCGCCTTGATCCGCTCGGCATCATCGATCGGCAGGTCAGATTTGGCCAACCGGTCATACATCACCACATTCACCGTCGCCGCCAGGTTCATGCAGCCGATGGTCGGCACGTACACCACATGGCTAGCCCTATCGACCACGGTCTGGGGAATCGAACCGTCTTCCGGGCCAAACACGTAGATCGCGTTTTCCGGATGACTGAAAGCTGGCAGAGGAATAGCCCCTTCAGCCAGTTCGACACAGATGATCGACATATCCTCGGCCAGCCCCTGGGCCAGGTCATCCACCTGCAGCAGAGGAATGGAGTTACCCACATTCTTGGTATCGGTGCTGTAGCGGGAGGCGCGGGCAAAGCGTTCACCGACGTAGCGCACTTCATCGGCCTGATAGCAACCGGCCGCACGCAAAACAGCGCCCACATTGGACGGACTTTTGGGGTTAAAAAGACCGATAACAACGGATCCCTGTTTGGACATCAGCGAGCGCTCATAAAATTAAAGGGCATTATTTTAGCCTTTATTTCTGTCTATCGGGTTTAAAAATTCGTGTCGCGATCACGGCGAATCTCTTAGCAGGAGGCACGCCTCCGTGCTGATTGGACCCTGCACGGCAGTGATTCAAAACCCCGGCGGGTGATCGCGGCGAGGCGCCGCTCCTACTCGAAATGTGCCAGGGTAGGAGGCGCGCCCCGCGCCGATTGAACAGGCAAAAAAGGGCCGGCCACCTTAACAGCAGCCGCCCCAGGGGGACTTACCTATGGGGTGTTTAGCCGGCGAAGCGCTCAATGGCATCCAGCACGTCATGCAGAGCGACCGCATCATCAAAACTCGGCGCCGTCTGGGTGCCATTGCGGATATCGTCGTACAGGCGGGCGTAGATGCCGGCGATGTTTCGGGCGCCGGCAAACTCCGGCTTGCCTTCGTATTCAGAAGCCTCCGGCATCAGCGGCTTAAGCTCGGTTTCATCGCCGCGCGCGCCTTTGACCGTCAGCTGAGTCAGCTGGGCATGGCCCAGGCCTGCAGTCACCTGGATATCGCCTTCGGTGCCGTTGATCTCCCACAGCAGGTTGGTGCCGCGGCAGACACCGCCGCGATAATGCAGGGAGAAGGCCGCACCGCTGGCCATGGCACCGTGAATCATCACCTGATCGGCGGCGGTTTTCGGCAGGGTTTCACCGGTCTCGCTGATTTTTACGCTGTCGAAGCGGCTCAGCGTCTTGGAGGAGAGTTCACCAAAGTCACCCAGCACATCCTTAACCGCGGCCAGGGTATGCGCCATCGGGATCGCTTCCATGGTGGCTCCGTTCTTTTTATCGAACAGGTAGTAGAGATCTTCAGGCGACTCGTTAGCCCAGTTGCCACCGCTGCCGATCAGCGACGTAGACAGCACGGTTCCGACGTACCCTTCATCGATCAGTTGTTTCAGCTTCAGCACCTCCAGCGCGGAGCGGGCCTGGGTACCACAGACGGCGACAACGCCTTTGCTTTTGGCAAGCTCGGCCAGCTGACGCGCTTCCGCCAGCCCATTGCCCAGCGGCCATTCGCAATACACATGCTTGCCCGCTTCCAGCGCGGCGGTCACCAGCTGCAGATGGTGCGGCACCTTCACGGTCACCACCACCAGATCCACCTCCGGCGAGTTAGCCAGCTCTTCGGCGCTACCGTAGGCGTGGGGAAGATTCATCGCCTCGGCGGTACGGTGGGCGCTTTCGATGGTACTGTTCGCGACCGCAACCACCTTGAACTTATCGCCCAGGGACTGAAGCGCCGGGATATGTGCGGTTGCCGCCCAGTGACTGTCGGGATTCAAACCGATAAAACCCACTCGAATAGTCTGAGCTGCCATTACAAAAACTCCTTAACTGGCATGAATGTCAGCACCTCCGGCTCAAGTCGCAGCCATAACATCGGGCAAACTACGGCGGTACATGCGATGGTTACAGACTACGCCCTCCCCGGCTGTATCCGTTTACACGATCATCGCCAAGATCTGCCTGATCCTGTCAAACTTCATATCAGCGGCCGGATGGTGATGTCGGACGCTTGCGCCGACTATAGAGCGTTCTTATGATCGAGTTATGCAGACAATTATTGAAAAAGTGCGCGATCAGGCGCAGAAACATCTGGATCCGGGTAAAAGCGTCAGCCTGTTACCGCGCTTTTCCCTGTTCAGCTCAACCGCCAGCACTTGCCCAATTCAAGCACTCTACGAGCCGATGTTTTGCCTGGTACTCCAGGGGGCGAAAGAGGTTCTGATCGGCGAACAGCTGTTGCGCTACGACATCGGCGCCTGCTTTGTAGGTTCCGTGGAGCTGCCGGTATCCACCCGTATACTGGAAGCCACCCAGGATCAGCCCTATATCGCCCTGACACTAACGCTGGACCTTGACAAGGTCGCCACCCTGGCAGCCGCATTTCCGCCCTCGCCACGTTACCCGGTGGACTGCAACGCCCCCGGTTTCGGCGTAAAGCCAGTTACACCGGAACTGATCGAACCCTGGTCCCGGCTGTTCAACCTGCTGGAGTCACCGGAGGATATTCCCGCGCTGGCGCCGATGATCGAGCGCGAACTGCTCTACCGTCTGCTGACCGGCCCACACCAGAGCATCGTCCGCCAGCTGGTCGGTAACGACAGCCGCATCGCTCAGGTGCGTCGTGCCATCAACTGGATCCGCTCGAACTATGTAGAGCGCCTTTCTGTAAATGCACTGGCCGAACATGCGGGGATGAGCCAGGCCTCGCTGCACCGTCACTTCCGCTCCGCCACCGGCATCACTCCGCTGCAGTACCAAAAGCGGCTGCGCCTGCAGGAGGCTAGGCTGAAACTGCTTGGCGGTGCTGAGGTCAGCAAGGCCGCCTACACCGTTGGCTACGAAAGTCCCTCACAGTTCAGCCGCGAATATACCCGGCTGTTTGGTCAAGCCCCATCTGTGGATGCACAGCGTCTGAGAAGCCAGGGCGCCAGCGCAGAGCAGATCAGCACGCCGCCCTGCTGATGGCCCCTGGGGACCACCGCAGACTATTTACCCTTGAGTCGAACTAGCGGCTCACATTTGCTCTATTCAGGAGGCTCAACAAGTATGGAAACAGCATTAGTCACAGGCGCAGGTCGAGGCATCGGCCTGGCGCTGGCACAGCAACTGATCGATGGCGGCTACCGGGTAATTGCCACCTGCAGAGGTGAGCCATCCACTGCACTTCGCGCCCTTGAGAGCAGCGGCCGTCTGCAGATCCAACCGTTGGAAGTGACTTCGCAGGAGTCGATCCAGGATCTGGCGCAGGCGCTAACCGGCCAGAGCATCGATCTGCTGATCAATAATGCCGGCATCCTTGGTCCCGATAACTCTTCATTAAAGCAGCTCGATGCCAGCGACTGGCTGCAAACGCTAGCGATCAATACCGTCGCCCCCTGCATGATCAGCCTGGCGCTGCTGGATAACCTGAAGCGTTCGGCCAACCCGCGCATCATCACCGTCTCCAGCGATATGGCGTCGTTCCACGATGGCGGCAGCAGTCTGCTGGCCTATCGCAGCTCAAAAGCGGCGGTGAACAAGGCGATGCAGGGACTGGCGTTGGATTTGAGAAGTGCCGGCGTGATCGTCTGCCCGGTGTTGCCAGGCTGGGTACAGACCGATATGGGCGGGCCCGGCGCCTCGGAGACACCTGAGGAGAGCGCCAGCGGCATTATCCAACTGGCGCAGCGGCTGACACTGAAGAATAGCGGGCACTTCTTTACCTGGCGCGGTAATGAATACCCCTGGTAATCACAGAGAGTAACAGGAACGAGGATCGCCTCAGGCGCTATCCCTGCCCGCCTGGCGGAACTGGGTCGGCGATGAGCCAAACACCATCTTGAAACTGTGACTGAAATGGGTCTGGGTGGTAAAGCCGCAGGCGATCGCTACCTCGGAGATGCTGTAGTCGGTCTTGCGCAGCAACTGGCGCCCCTTGTTCAGGCGCAGCTCCAGGTAGTAGCGCGACGGACTGGTGTTCACATACTTGGAGAACAACCGCTCGATCTGACGGCGTGACAACGAGGTGTAATCGCTGAAGTCGGTAATATCCAGCGGTTCCTCCAGGTTGTTCTCCATCAGCTCGATAATGATCTCGAGGTTTTTCGGGATGTAGTTCACGCCGCTGGAGAATGCTGAGTTCACCGAGCGGTTTTCGTCCACGTTCAGAATGCCGTTAACGCCGCGCTTCATATCGGCACCGAACAGCTTTTCAATCAGATCCTGCATTACACGGATCGCACTGTTCGGCCCCACGCAGGTGAAGCTCTTGTTCTCGATGGTGTATGAAGCGTTGCCGATGCGGGTGTTTGGATAGCGCTCGCGGATCAGATCCCGGCTATCCGGATGAGTGGCGCACTCCGCCAGATCGAACATACCGGCGGCCGCCAGGAAATAGGTGCCGTTCCACAGACTACCGATCCAGATCTCCTCCTCCAGTGCCTTGGTGATCAATTTATGGATCGGCGGCGAATCCCGTAGCGGTGTTCTCAACCCGCCGCAGATCACCAGGATATCGACACCCTTGATGTTAACCGCATCGACACGCTCGTTAACCGCCACTTCAATGCCCAGGTCACTAACCACTTTTTCGCCATCCAGGCTTGCGGTTTCGACATCAAAAACGGGGCATGTGGTGATCAGATTGGAGGTGACCAGCACGTCAACGGCGCCGGTAAAAGAGACCATAGAGAAGTTTTCCAGCAGCACAAACAGCGCCTTTTTCTTCTTCTCATCGGTTACTTGGATATCTTTCGAGGCCAGTCGGGTGGAGTGCTTGATAGGACTGGAGAAGCGATTGTTATTCATAACGACGGACCCGACTCGATTGCGACTAGATTGATAGTACTGCTATTACAGCCCGGAGGGCGCTTCGAATAACCTGCCAGCCACCCCGTGCGTTCCGAGCTGCCATGCGCTAATCATCCTTTCGATGAATTTTACTTCAGCTTTCAGCGTAGATCATCCTCCCGAAGGAGCAGGTTTTTCCTGATCAATACGTCAGTAAATGCCCTGCTCACGGACGCTGCCGGACTGTTTCTTAGACCGGGCAATGGCGGAAAAACATTCTCTGAATAGGTACACTGGCTTGGCGCTGCTTTACCACCCACCTGTCGATCTGCACAAGGAGTCCCCATGGCCCACGAGATGAACCGCTCCACCCGCACCCTATCCGCTGACGAACTGGAGGCGCTCCAGACTCCCGAAGTAAAAGCGGCGCGAGAAGACCTGGCCGCCTGTTTCCAGATGGCCGCCCGTCTCGAGATGGAAGAAGGGATCTGCAACCACTTCTCTGCGCTGGTACCGGGCCGCAACGACCTGTTTCTGGTCAACCCTTACGGGCTCTCCTTCGGTGAGGTTAGCGCATCCTCCTTGCTGATCTGTGACTTCGACGGCAATGTCCTGGCCGGCAAGGGCCGCCCCGAAGCCACCGCGTTTTATATCCACGCCCAGGTTCACAAACACTGCCCCAATGCCATCGCCTGCTTTCATACCCATATGCCCTGGGCCACCTCGCTGACACTCTCCGATGCAGATCCGCTGCTCTACGCCAGCCAGAGCTCACTGAAATTCTATGGCCGCGTGGCGGTAGATACCGACTACAACGGCCTGGCGCTGGGGCCGGAGGAAGGTGTGCGCATCGCAAAATCCATGGGCACCGCGGATATCCTGTTTATGCGCCACCACGGCGTGATGGTGACCGCACCGAGCATCGCCGAAGCCTGGGATGACCTCTACTTCCTGGAGCGTGCCGCCCAGGTGCAGCAACTGGCGCTTTCCAGCGGCCGTACGCTGGTGCCGGTAAGCGACGAGATCGCCCGCAAAACCGCGCAGCAGATCCGCGAAGAGGACGCCACCAGCGCCGAGATGCACCTGGCCAGTATCAAGCGCCGCTTGAAAGGCGATGTGGCGCCGTTTGATGCCTGAGGACGAGCCTACCGATGCTGAACCTCGCAGCCGCCGCCTGAACGCGGCGGCAGTCTCGGCGCTCTTACCTCTTACTTATCACCTCTTACCTCATTACCTCTGACTGTGACCGCCACAGGGCGAGAACCCTGCATGCGATCTACACTCTGCATTAACGCAGCCCGGGCCTGGCCGCTGTTCAAGCCCTGTCCCGGGTACCGCACCGGCTGACAAAGAGTGTTGCCTCCCCGGCGCTGGCCTGATCAGAAAAAATAACCCAATATCAATAAAATAGATCATCTTCGAGTTTGGATATCACAGAGAGAACGCTATGAGCCCCTCATTTCTGACCGCCCCCCTGTTACTCGCCGGCACGCTTGTCGCCGCGCCGGCGATGGCCAGCAGCTGCGCTGACCTGAGCCAGCTGGACCTGTTCGGCGTCGAGATCAGCAATGCCGAAGCCCAACCGGCACAGACACTGCCGCCGGACCCCATGAGCGCCATGACCGGCAGCTCGCCGCGCCCGGTCGAGGTGGGCGCTCACTGTCTGGTGGAGGGCAAAATCGATGATCGTGAAGGTGTGAACGGCCGCTACGGCATCCGTTTCCAGATGCGTCTGCCGGATCAGTGGAACGGCCGCTTCCTGTTCCAGGGCGGTGGTGGCATGGACGGGTTTATTGCCCCGGCGATCGGCTCTATCCCCAGCACCGGATCAACCGCAACACCGGCCCTGAGCCGCGGTTACGCCGTGGTCAGCATGGATGGCGGCCATAATGGCCAGGGTGGCGATTTCGCCGAAGACCAGCAGGCACGGCTCGATCTGGCCTATGTCGCCATCGGCAAGGTGACCGATACCGCCAAGGTGCTGATCCAGGCTCGTTATGAAAAAGCGCCCGAACACTCCTTCTTCATGGGCTGCTCCAACGGCGGTCGCGAAGCGATGATGGCGGCCCAGCGCTTCCCCACCGAATTCGACGGAATCGTCGCCGGCAACCCCGGCTTTCATCTTTCACGCGCATCGCTGACCCAGGCCTGGGATGTACAGACGCTGATGTCGGTAGCGCCCAACGGCGACCTTTCCCAAGCGCTGACGCAGTCCGATCTGGATAGCGTCTCCAGCGAGATTCTGGCGCAGTGCGATGCAAAAGACGGACTGGAAGATGGGATCGTTGCAGGCCAGTGTGACTTCGATCCGGAAGCCCTGCGCGGCAAGCTGGCCGATAACAAGCTGGATGCGCTGCTGACCGTAATGAACGGCCCTAAAGGTAAAAACGGCGAGGCGCTCTACAGCGACTGGCCCTGGGATCCGGGCATCAACAGCGCAGGCTGGCGCGCCTGGAAGCTCGGCAGCGAACAACGCCCGGCCATGAACCTGTCGATCGGCCCCGCCTCGCTGACCAAACTGTTTATGACCCCGCCGCAGGAGAGCATTCCGGAACCGCTCGACTTTGACGCCCTGGCCAGGAACGTCAGCTCCGTGGGCGGCTACTTCGATGCCGACGAGGTATTTCTCTCTACCTTCGCCCACCAGGGCGGCAAGCTGGTGATCTTCCAGGGCCTGGCGGACCCTGTCTTCTCTGCCAACGATATCGCCCGCTGGTACACCGAAGCCTCAGCCATCACGCCAGACACCGCCCGTCTGTTTATGGTGCCCGGCATGACCCACTGCGGCGGCGGTAACGCGACCTTCGAAAACTTCGACCCGCTGACCCTGCTGGAGAACTGGAAAGAGACCGGCGAAGCACCGCAGATGATGCCCGCGCGAGCGCCATCAATGCCGGAACGGGAGATGCCGCTTTGCGCTTATCCGACCTATGCGGAATACCAGGGAGGTGAGGTCAATAACGCGAGCAGCTTTGCTTGTGTGGAGCCTTGAGGAATGGAGCCGCCGTTCTGGACGTCAGGCGGCTTTTGGCCCTTATGACGTTAAGCGCCTTCTCATGTATCTGGATAGCGGACATTTCTTTCGTCATAGCAGACTAACCAGTGCTGCCGATACTGGTCCGAAGCGGCTAGCCTACTGTCACTATGACAAGCGCTCTAAATGGTTCAGCATGAAGCCTGTTGGGGTGAGTCCACTAAACTGAGCTCTGCCCCCCTATTTTTACTGGTGGGGCTGAGCGTGGTAATTCCCTATATCGGTGCAGCCGTGGTCACCATCCCGGTGGCCATGATTGGCCTATTCGCGTCCGGCTGGGGCAGCCTGTTTATCTGGGTGATGTTGGCCTATGGCGTGATTCAGGCGCTGGATGGTAAAGTTCTGGTGCCCATTCTTTTTTCCGAGGTGAACAATCTGCACCCGGCGGCGATTATCGTGGCGGTGCTCTTCTTCGGCGGTATCTCGGGGCTGTGGGGTGTGTTTTTCGCCATTCCGCTCGCCACCATGCTCAAGCCGGTGTTTGCCGCCTGGCCGGTGAAGGAAACAGCACCACCGGCCATTGAGGAATGAGGGAGCGCCCGGAGCGTTGTAGGGTTTAGAGGCGTCATGCCAGGGACAGGCTTGATGAGTGTAAAGGGATGAGTTCGCCGGATATCTTGTATTACCACCATGATCGTGTCGATCTGCGTGGCGTGGCCTGGCTGGTCGCTATCGTCGGCCTGGCCGTGTTAGCGATCGCTCTACCGATTATCCACAAACACACCTCAGAGCCGGCCACGTTGACCATCGGCGTGATCGCCGTGGCCATCTGGCTCACGGTACTGGCGGTATACGGCTGGCATATCCGTCGTGCCCGGGGGCGTGCAGACACGATAACAATCGATGGTTCGGGGTTTGTTTCCCACCTGTTCGGACGTGTCGATTTTTCCGATATTGAAAGCCATGCCGTTGGCCGGGATGTCGGGCTCTTTCGCTGGGAGCGCAGTGCGCCATCGTTACGGTTGACGCTGGCCGACCAGCGACGTCTCTGTTTCCATCTGGATGCACGCCACTATTGCGAGGACCTTCTGGATTACGTGGCGTTTGTCGATACGGTACGCGCACGAATTAAAGTGCTGTCGGACGGGGCTTCACCAGCCCCTTTGGTACTTGGCTGTGCGGTAGTGTTCGCCGATTCACCGGCGGATCGACAGCACGCTGCCAAGGCTGCAACCAGCGAAGGCGATACGGTAACGCACGCCGATGTGGACCAGGAACCGGTGCCGCAGGCCTCGTTCAACGACACTGTTTCGCAACGCCCTGACAGGGCCAGCGATGATCAGACGACGGCGCGCGATGATGCCCAGGGCGCAACGGCTGGCCTTATGAGTCGGGCGAACCAGCAGGCTGATCGCCGTTTCAAGCACCAGATGACGCGCCACAGCAAATGGGCTGCATTGGCCATGATGCTGCTGCCGCTGTCCTATGCGATCCGCTCCTGCGATATGAGCGGGCTCAAGTCCGGCCCGTTGGACGATGTGGCCGAGCATGCTCCGGCCGCGTTTGAGCGGAGCCGAAACCTGATACAGAGGGCCGTCGCGGAAAAGGGCCCCGTCTATTTGTGGAGTAATACGCAAGAGGGGACGGTCAAGCCCGTTCTGGTGCCGAATATCAAGATTCACGGCATTGGCATTGATTCGCTGGATACCATGAACACGGCCGGCAAAGTCCTGGATTTCATCGTCAATGATGAGGCCGAAGGTTATCGAATGGGTGTCCAGCACGACGCAACCTTGTCACTATCCCGGTATTCCAAGATTTCTCTGCGGCCGGTCGAAGGCGAGAAGATACTGTTCTTTTTCCTGGTGCCTCCCAAGGGCGTGGATACCGAAAGCCGCACCGGCCGGGCCCTGCCGGATATCAGTTGGCGTGTAAGCTATCGCAACATCAACAATATCTCTCAGCAGATCGATCTGGCCGACCGGCGCCTCCCGATGACGCTGATTGCGCGTTGGAGCCAGATGACACCAGCGCCCCGGATCATGGTTGCGGCCTCCCGTTATCACGGCATGACCGACGCCGCCTTCGATGCGGCGGTGACGCAGGTAAAAGCCGACTTCGAGCGTCGCGGCATCGACACCTCGAACTTTGAAACACGTCGGTTCGATACAGGCACGGTGCGACAGCCCGATGACGATTCCAATCTTCGTTCAACAGAGGGTCCATAATGGCAACCTGTGATTCCAAACAGCCGGTTCCTCAGCGTACAGGGGCGGTCTTTTTTGTACGCGTGGCGTGTCAGGATCTCAAGCGCATGGCGATCAATGAAGGCATGACGGTTTACCGGCTCATCACCGACGGCGGGGTCTTTTTCTTCGACAAGAGACAGTTTGACGCGGACAGCCTGCAGCGCCAGTTACACCGCGGCGACACGTTGCTCATCGGCGCGCATCGCCTGCGCGACGGCAGCGCCTGGCTGCACTGGATCAGTGATGCTGATAACAGGGCCTGGGCCGCTAAGCCGGTGCGGCGGCGCTGGCTGCCCCCGTTTGCGCTCGCACTATGCTGGGTGCCGATTGCCATCGCGCTGATGTTACCCGGCACTGTTAATCTGGGCTGGACCTTGCTGAGGATCCTGCTGTTCGCGAGTGCCGCTGGCACATTGGGGTGGTCTTTGTATCGGCTGCTGCTGGAATGCCACCCCGGGCGGCGTCGGCTGTGGGCCGCGCTGGATGGGCTTCGTAACGGCCGGCAGCCAGCCTTGTCTGCCCCCCCGTCCTACGCGAGCGCCCCCGATCTGGCCCTGGCCGACGGTGTATACGATGGCATGGGGCTGCTCCAGGGGCCGTTGAGCTATGTTGGCGTGGTGTCGCGCACCTACGGCAGTGGTCGCTACAGCTACACCATGGACGAATACCAGTTGCGCTGTTCGGGCAAAACCTTCCACTTGCGCGCCGGGGCCTGGGACTGGCTCCGGATGATCGACCCGGTTCTGATCCGCCGGCAGCCGATGTTCCTGGCTGAAGGTGACCGTGTCGTTCTGCTCACCTCTATGTGCGATGGCGAGGTGCGCGGCCTGCTTAATCATAGCGACGGCAATGCCCATATTGTGTACAAGGGGACACCGCATACGCCGATGGGGCGCCGTATTGTGCTGGGGCTTGCGGCCTTCATTCCGATATTCTTCTCGGTCCTGCTGCTCAGTTTTGAGGTGTATGGCTGGTTCGACCGCGGTGTTGGCCCCGACTACTGGGACTGGATCGGGTTACTTCAGTTCGGCGGCATGGTGCTGCTGATGCTGATGCTGCTCATCGGGGCTGTCGTTCTGATCGGCGAGCGTTTCCATCATGGCTATTATCGAAAACGCGCCCAGCCACCCATCGAAAGGATTCTGGGTATCGCGTTTCAGTGGCGGTTACGACAGCGCCGAAGTCCAACGGTTAATGAGATGTTCTGACCATGGTCCCTGTATGGATACGGCCGTGGGTGCTCACGGCATTGCTCTGTTACGCGGTATTTGGCTTCTACTGGTACCTGTTTGTTGGCTATGCCGATGGCTGGCACAACCAGCCGAAACAGCATCTGGCCACGAAGCTGGCCGAGCCGGTGGACTGGAGCGAGCTGAAGACCGCGGCGGCTGGCGAAGATGTGTTGCTGAGCGTCGCCTCGACCGGCCGGGACGGAGAGGTCGAAGCCTGTGCGCGTGAGGGTCGCTGTCCCGATGGCTGCCAGGCCGGTGGACGCGTGGCGACAGGCGATGCGCGCCCCGTGCTCAACTGCCTGTTATCCACACCTGAAGCCGATCCGAACGATCCCGAGCAACAGGTTGAACGCATGTTACGGCAGCGGGACCCGCTTGGCCTGAGCTATCTGTTGCGCAGCACTGATGGCCGGTTGGCCGTCGTCGCTCGCCTGCAGGGCGACGTCAAGAACCTGCAGTGCGGGCCGAATGGCGTGTGCTACCTCATTGCCGAACTGCCGGGTATCGCGAACCGGACGGTCTTCGTTTCAAACGATTTCGGCCATCACTGGCGCGTCGCCGCCCGGAACGTACTTGAAAAAGCCTATGTACCGAAAATCATCGGTATTGACGATCAGCGGGTATGGGTCGATGGCTTCCAGAGTATCTACCTGTCGGAAGACAGCGGCCGGCACTGGCGCATACTCGCGACCGACGACCGGCTGCGTGAATACGATGCCAGCGTGGTCGGCAAGGAGTCACACAGTGACCGCACGAGTGATCACTTTCGGTGGCGTCTGGATGATGCAGGCCAACTTTATGCCTTCACCGGTGACAGTTACAACACAGTTTCGGGGGTGGGTATCTACCGGCTCAACGCCCGCACTGGCGAGATCCTCTCCGCCGCCCGCCGCGACGGCAGCCTGACCCGACTGGAAAACGGCCCCGGCGGCCAGCTCTTTGGCCTTTACCGGAGTCCCGAACCCACTCGCCATACCCTGTATCGCCTGCATCAGGGGCAGTGGTCGCCGGTGCTTACGGCCGGTAATGCCCGATTAGCTAGCCTGTACGCCAGCGAGAACGCGCTCATCGTCAAAAAAGGCCGCGGCGATGGTCGCCATATACTGCTCAGCCGTGACGGTGGCCAACACTGGCAAGCGATGGACGATATCTATATTGAAGGGCGTATGAGTCTTGACCCGGCGGAGATTGGCTGGCTACGCATGGGCTACCGCAATATTGAGGGCTATTACGGCTATCACTGGGTCCGGCCGTAGCAGCAGGCGAGGCCTCATACCAGAGGGATATCGGGGTCGGGGATATCGGGGTCAGAGTAGCATTTCTGACTCAACCTGACAGACCGCTTTGGATCGAAAGTGACTGCCGAGGCCGATCCACGCAACGTCTGCTCTGCGCGCTAAGCAGCCCCTGTTCGATAGATGACTTGATAGCCGCTTTATGCCACTAAACCACTTCTGGAGGCCCGGTTTAAAAGGTCCACAACCTTCGGCGCTCAGTCAGCGCACCCCAGAACGCGACCCAGCCACCGACTTTCGCTCTCAGTATCCACGCCTAAGATTCGCACGCCCTCAACAACAGACTTAGTCTGAAATTTCATCGTTTCACGATAGTCATGGCTTCTGATCAGGCATAGAATCGCCTGCCGTTTCTGCTTCACTTTTCTTTCCGGACACTCCCGATGACAACCACCCGTCGTTCTGCACCGTCAGCCTGGCTGCCGGTGATCAGTATGGCTTTTGCCGCTTTTGTGTTTAATACCTCCGAGTTTGCGCCCGTCGGGTTGCTGAAGGGGATTGCCGATTCCTTTGATATGCATATCGCCGATACCGGGCTGATGATCACCATCTATGCCTGGGTGGTATCGCTGGTTTCCTTGCCGGCCATGTTTATTTTCAGCCATAACGAACGGCGCAAGTTGTTGCTGGGCGTGTTCCTGCTGTTTGTGATCAGTCATCTGCTCTCGGCCCTGGCGTGGAACTTCACCGTTTTGATGATTTCTCGGCTGGGTGTCGCCCTCGCGCATTCCGTATTCTGGGCGATTACCGCGGCGATGGTGATGCGGGTAGCACCTGAGGGTAAGAAAACCCAGGCGGTCAGTCTGCTGATTGCCGGCTCCTCTCTGGCCAGTATTCTTGGTCTGCCGGTGGGGCGTATCGTCAGTGAATGGTTCAGCTGGCGGATGACTCTTCTGCTGATCGGTATGGTTGCGGGCCTGATTATGCTGGTGGTCTGGCGGGTGATGCCGGTGCTACCGAGCCAGAACGCCGGATCACTGAAAAGCCTGCCATCACTGATGCGTCGCCCTGCACTGTTGGGCCTCTATGTGCTGGTACTGCTGACCGTCACCGCTCACTTCACGGCGTACTCCTACATAGAGCCGCTGGTTCAGGATGTGATGAAATTCAGCGGCGGCTTTACCACCAGCCTGCTGTTTGTATACGGACTCGCCGGGCTGGCGGGCACTCTGGTGTTCAGCCGTTTATACGGCCGCTTTCCGCTGGGGGTTCTGTTCGGTGCCATCGGCGTGATCAGCCTGTCGATGCTGCTGTTATTACCAGCGGCGAAAAGTCATGGCTGGGTGACGCTGATCTGTGCCTTCTGGGGCTTGGGCATTACCTTTATGACCCTGGCCGGTCAGCTGAAAATCCTGGAACTGGCTTCCGATGCTACCGACGTTGCCACCGCGATGTTCTCTGGCATTTACAACATCGGTATAGGCGGCGGTGCGCTGATTGGCAGCCAGGTAATCATTCATTCAGGCCTGACGCAGATCGGCTATTCCGGTGCGACGCTGGGGATAATGGCTCTGGCCTGGGGCTTAGTGTTTTGTCTCTACTTTATGCGCCGCGCGCAAATGCCAGCAGGCATGAAGGAAAACCCGGCAGTGGGGGTTCAGCCCGCCGAGTAAAATTGAAAACCCCGTGTCGAGCACTGCCGCCACGGGGTTTCTTCTTGCAGTGAGATCCCAGTTCTCTTCAAACTTTTCGGGCGCTTGCCCATTTGGCTCACTTGTTTCACCTAGAATATAGCCTAAATTCCAAACCTCGCCACAAGCCGGATTGACCCGCCTAAAATCCGAACTGGTCTTTCCTTCCGCGCTCATTTTTCAGCTTGAAGCTACAGACCACAACATGAAATCAGTGCTCGTTACTCAATGTATCCTCAGAGCACTCTCATCGCATCTATATGCCAGCAGACACGTTCAAACACAGTCAGATCCCCGCTACTGATCAGCTCCAGGGGAGATTTGCCTTCGTAGTAGGGATCTTCGTGCGGGCTGGACATATAGCCGTATATCTCCTCCGTGTCGTCAAAGGCTGTACCGAGCGATGTGTGGATATTCAATACGAAATTCACCCGCTCACACTGCTCCTCACTGAGGACTTCAGGAAACGGCTGGTCAGGATCCAGCTTGATGATAGCGAGCGCCTGATTGGGCGTGCACTGCCATTGGACGAGTACATTCAATACCTCGGTAAGGCTGGTGCTCATAGGTTGAAGCCTCAATAAACAGTCTTTAGGTTGTCCCGCCGGCAATGGCCGGCCTCCGAACGAACAGGTCACTGATTATTAAAGTATAGATAGCTTTACAGGTAGAGAGTTGGGGAGAAATCTCACACGCGGGC
Source organism: Marinobacterium lutimaris (assembly GCF_900108065.1). Lineage (GTDB taxonomy): Bacteria > Pseudomonadota > Gammaproteobacteria > Pseudomonadales > Balneatricaceae > Marinobacterium_D > Marinobacterium_D lutimaris. The sequence continues at coordinate 146,471 of NZ_FNVQ01000003.1, forward strand.
AGGATTAAACCAGCCTTGAGGCTAGCTCTTCGATCAAACCATAAGCAAAAAGTTATACAAATCATAGATAATATTAATTTTTACTTATTCATACCCCGATGCAAACTGCCCCTACTTGGCCAGCACGCTGGTAATCAATTTTGGAGGTTTTGCCATGTGGATACTCAACGCTGCAGACTATGACGATCAGATCGCTGCCGATTGGCCGCAGAAGCCGATTCCCCTGCCGCCGATGCCGCACCAATAAAGAAACGGGCGCTTTCACCAAGCGCCCGTTTTTTGTTTTACCTTCCTATCAACTGCCTGTTCCATCAACTGCCTGTCCCATCTTATGCCTGACCCAGCGGTCCTGGTGGCACTGGATGTCACAGAGACTTCGTCTCACCGGACGGTCTGCACACCCGCCTGCTTCATATACTTTCCGAGCAAGATAAGTGAGGTGCCGGAAGCCAGCATATGAACCCCCAGCAATGTCCCGAGCAGCAACATGGTCGCAGCAGGCGACGAGAGGACAACACCCGCCAACACCAAGGGAATGATGCCCGCAATCAGTAGCGGCCAGAACAGCGGAGTACCGCGCTCTCTAATTCCCAGTATGATCTGCAGCACGCCGCTGACCGCGAATAACACCAGTATCAAGGTGGTCAGCGAGATGACGCCCGACAGCGGGTTGGCGATAAAAGACCAACCCAGCAGCAGCGTCAGAATACCAATAGCCAGAGAGCCCCATTTGCGCTCCGCCTTTCCCTCCATGAAATAGAGGCCCGTTTGCGCCGCCCCTCCGATTAGCAGGATCAAACCGGTAACAATGACGATGGCGCCGGAAGCCACGGCGGCATTCAGAATAACAACCAGGCCAAGAGCAAAGGTCAAAACGCCCGCCCAAAATACCTTTGTAGATTTTTTCATTTCAAAAATTCCTTTTCGATAAATTAAAAATCATTGAAATTCTATTAAACCTCTCGCTCTCCTCAACTGGCCATGCTCCTTTTATCACCTGCCTGCCTCGCAGCAACAGGCTTCGAAATTAAACGGGTGGCGGTCAACGACAGACCTGCCGAAAACTGCTAAGCAAGCCACTGCTTAAAGGTTTTCTGTCTATTGCCAGCCTCCCCTTACCCTAGCCTAAAGAAGCCAACACGCCACAAAAACAGATGCTTCAGAACAAACTTTGCGAGCGCCAGGCGCGGAATTCCTGGCCGACTTGATCCCTGCCCCCTGGCAGGTCGGAGGCTGTTGTTAAACGACACACGCTGCCCAAGGCTCAAAGCCACACCTCAGCAACGGCCATCCATAAGCTAAAAATTATACTAATCATAGACAATATTAATTTTTACTTATTCATGCACCGATGCAAACTGCTCCTACTTGGCCAGCACGCTGGTAATCAATTTAGGAGGTTTTGCTATGTGGACACTCAACGCTGCAGACTATGACGATCAGATCGCTGCTGATTGGCCGCAGTTGCCGATCCCCCTGCCGCCGATGCCGCAGCACTAATAGATAAACGGGCGCTCACTCTGAGCGCCCGTTTTCGTTTTCTCACCGCCCAATTCAGCCTGCCGGCTGGTAAGTTGGATAATCCACGTAGCCTTCGGCACCGCCGCCATAGAACGATGACCGGTTAACCGACGCCAGCGGCCAACCGTTGCGGGTACGCTCGACAAAATCCGGGTTGGCGACAAAGGGAGTGCCAAAGGCCGCCAGGTCGAGCACTCCATCCGCAATCATCTGGTCCGCCTGCCCTGCCGACAAACCGCCCGCCAGCATCAAGGCACCCTTCCAGTTATCGCGAATTTGGCCCAGCAGCCCACTGGTTATCAGTGCTTCCTGCGCGGCCAGGTGCAGATAGACGACGCCTCGCGCCTGCAGCGCTTCGGTGATATGTAGATAGGTCTCGGCGATATCGGCATACAACGGCATCTCGCCCAACTCGTTATAGGGCGAGAGGCGCACGCCTGTGCTATCGGCGCCGATCTCATCTACCACCGCATCGACGACTTCCAGCAGAAAACGGCTGCGGCTCTCCAGAGTTGCGCCGCCGTACTGGTCTTTCCGCGTATTCAGCAGCGGGTTAATAAACTGCTCGATCAGGTAGCCGTTTGCCGCGTGGATCTCCACACCGTCAAAACCGGCCTCTATAGCGTTGGCCGCCGCCTGACGAAACTCGTAGACCACATCTTCAATACCGGCTGCATCCAGCGCTTGCGGTTCACTGGCCGCCAGATCGCGGGCCTGGCCCTGGTCGTCGTAAGCAAACGCCTTACCGCCCGCTACAGCCACGGAGCTGACCGGGGCGCCGTTATTCGGCTGAATGCTGCGATGAGAGACGCGGCCCACGTGCCAGAGCTGGGCGAAGATTCTTCCGCCCTGCTCATGAACTGCGTCGGTCACAGCGCGCCAGGCATCCACCTGGCGGTCGCTGTAGATACCGGGCGTGTACAGGTAGCCCGTGCCCTGACGGGAAACCGGCACGCCCTCACTGATAATGAGTCCGGCGCTGGCACGCTGGGCGTAGTAAAGCGCGGTGTTGTGGTCGGGCACGCCATCGACGGCACGGGAGCGCGTCATCGGCGCCATCACTACGCGGTTGTTCAGCCGGGTGGCGCCCAGTTGATAGTCGCTTAACAGGTTGTCCATCTTGTGCCTCCTGTTCAGCTCTGTGCCCAGGCCTGGCCGATCAGTTCGATGGAACGGATACGCGCTTCAGGATCATGAATCCAGGAGTTGAGCATGATCTCGTTGGCGCCGGTACGGGCAACCAGGTCGTTCAGCTTCTCGCATACCTGTTCGGCGGTGCCCCAGGCGGATTCCCGCAGCTGATTGTGGACGCGCTGCGCTTCGCTGACGTGCCACAGCTTGTTCATATCCTCGACGGGTTTCGGCAGCAGCGTATCGGTGCCGCGCCCCAGGTTGAGGAACTTCTGCAGCTCCGTAGTGGCCAGGTACTCCGCCTCCTGCTGGGTGTCGGCAGCGACAGCATTGACGCAGACGATCACGTAGGGCTTATCCAGCTGCTCGGACGGCTGAAAGTTCTCGCGGTAGTAATCGATGGCCGCCTGCATCGCATCCGGCGCAAAGTGAGAGGCAAACGCCAGCGGCAGACCTTTCATCGCCGCCAGCTGCGCGCTGTAGGTGCTGGAACCCAGCAGCCAGAGCGGGATATTCAGCCCCTGGCCGGGAATCGCCTTGATCTTCTGGCCGCGAGCCGCCGGCTTAAAGTAACCCTGTAGCTCTTCCACCATCTCCGGAAAATCCAGGCCATTGGAGCGCACGTCACGGCGCAGCGCACGCACGGTCTGCATATCGGTACCCGGTGCACGGCCCAGACCCAGATCGATGCGGTTAGGGTAGAGCGACTCCAGCGTACCGAACTGCTCGGCCACCACCAGCGGCGCATGGTTTGGCAGCATGATGCCGCCGGAGCCCAGACGGATACGGGAGGTTTTGGCACCGATATGGCTCAGCACCACGGCGGTCGCCGCACTGGCGATATCGATCAGGTTATGGTGCTCAGCCACCCAGAAGCGGTGGAAGCCGGCCTTTTCAGCAGCCTGCGCCAGACGGGTGCTGGTTTCCAGGGCATCGGCGGCGTTAAAACCCTCGCCAATAGTGACCAGATCCAGCGCAGAAAGCGGTACGGTGTTGCGCGTCATCTTCATTCTCCTCAGCCCTGATACAGGCCGTTTAAACATCGTCGTAATTCAGGCTGCAAAGTATGATTGGTCACATAAAATCGATAAACAGGGTTACATTCCAATCAATGTAGACTTAAATTCTCCAATAGAGACCCGACTCAGCGTTTAGACTGGCTTCTTTCATTACAGTGGATTGGATTGAGGAGCACGATGAACGACAGCCGCTATTACGCCATTCGCGATATTGCCCACCGCTGGTTCGCCTTCTTTGAGGGCCAGACCGAGAGCCTGGAAGAGCACCTGCAACTGTTTACGCCGGACGTGCGCCTGGTCCACGCCGGTCAACACCTGCTGGCCGAGGGACAGTCTGCAATGGCTGACTGGCTGAAACAGGTGCCGCCGGCAACAGACTCACACTTTATAAACGCCCTGCACTGGCAACCGACATCGGATAACCGAGCCCGGGTTGAGATGGAGATCGGCTACCAGGTGATGCAAAACGGCGAGCTGGTCGGCGGCGCGGTCATCGAATACCAGACTGAAGTGGTGTTTACCGAATCCGGTGAGGCAGCGTTCAGCTTTCTGCAGAAGACCCCGGTACGCCAAAACCCGGACCGGGAGTTTAAGGATTCCTTCGCCGCCAACCGCCTTGGCGCCAGCGCCGCACGAATCGACTTTCTCCTCACCACCTGCCAAGCCGACCAGATCGCGGTTGAACTGATGGAGCCGGACGCAGGCGTACAGTGGCAGCAGCTGATAGCCCAACGAGGCGCAGAAACCCTGACCTCCGCAAGAACTGGCGAGCAGGATGAAACCGCCCTGTCTCTGACACTGAAGCTTTCCGGCACACAAAGCCTCAGCCTGCTACTGACGGAACAGGCTGGTCGCTATTTAAAGGTGCGGGCGATAGAGTTGGATTGAACTGAATTTGATTGCGCTGAATATAACCGAGTAAGGCAGCGATAGCCGATTATGCGGAACACTGATCATCTGGGCGGGATAACCGCTTTTGTCACCACCGCCCAGCTGGGCAGTTTTACCGCAGCGGCAGAACGGCTGGGCCTGACCCGATCTGCCGTGGCCAAGAGCGTTGGCCGTCTTGAAGAGCGGCTGGGCCTGAAACTGTTCCAGCGCTCCACCCGGCGGCTGAGCCTGACGCCGGATGGCGAACGCTACCTGGCCAGCTGCCAGAGCGCTCTGGATATTCTGGATGAAGCGGAAGCGGATCTGACCTCGCACATCACCCGCCCCGCCGGGCGTTTGCGGGTCGACCTGCCCGCCGCATTCGGGCGCCAGCGGATTCTGCCTCTACTGCTGGAGATCGCGCGGGAATACCCGGAGTTATCGCTGACCGTATCCTTCAGCGAGCGTTTTGTGGACCTGATTGAGGAAGGTATCGACCTGGTGGTGCGGATCGGTGAACTGGCCGACAGCAGCGGTCTGGTCGCCCGTCGTCTGACCACGCAGAAGCTGGTGATCTGCGCCTCACCGGATTATCTGCGCCAGAACGGCGAACCGGATTCCATCGACGCGCTGAGCCAGCACCGCTGCATCGTCGGCGTGCGCCGCAACCAGCCGGTCTCCTGGCTGATGAAGCAGCCTAATGGCGAACTGACACGGGTAACGCCTCCCGCCACCCATGAATTCGCCGATGGCGAGGCACTGCTCGGCGCGGTACTCGGCGGATGTGGCCTATCCCAGCTGCCGTTATGGCTGGTGGGCGAACACCTCAACAGCGGCGCCCTGCAGGAGGTATTGCCGGGTTATTCTGGCGGCGAGGTGCCGATCAGCGCCGTCTGGCCCCATAGCCGCCGGGTGTTACCGAAGATCCGCCATGTGGTCGACCGGCTGGTGGAAGCTTCCGAGCAGGGGTTGCTGGACTGAGCCTTAGATCGCGGTTTTGCCCCTAACCTCAGGCCGTCCGATAGCCCCCGATCATCTGCTCCAGCTGCTCGATCGATTCATCCAGCCCCCGCGCCATGGTATTGAGTCGGCCCGACTCAGAGACGATATCAACATTGCGATCCACCACCTGGTGTATCCCCCGGTTGATCTCAGCCGAGGTTGCGGCCTGCTCTTCACAGGCCGAGGCAATCTGGGTGTTCATGTCGCTGACCGCACGGATCGCCTCCTGAACCTGCACAATCACCTGCTGGGTATGCGCCACCGCTCCGGTCGTGTCGGCCGAACGCTGCTGGCCGTTCTTGATCGCCGAGATCGCACCGTCGGACACCGATCTCAGCTCTCCCGTGGTCTGGCGAATCTGGTCGGTGAAGTTACGGGTACGCGTCGACAGCGTTCTAACCTCGTCCGCTACTACGGCAAAGCCCCGGCCGGAGTCGCCGGCACGGGCCGCCTCGATGGCCGCATTCAGCGCCAGCAGGTTGGTTTGATCTGAGATATCGTTAATCTGGTCGCTGAGCTGGGCGATGGAGCTCACCTTGTTTTCCAGTTCGGTGACGGCACCCAGCGCCTGCCCCAGAATCCTGTTGGTTTCTTCGGTCAGCTGTACCGCTTCATCCATGCGCTGACGCCCCTGGTCCGCACCTTCGGTGGCGCTGACCGCCGCTTCGGATGCGCCCTGAGCATGGCAGGATACATTCTGCACGCTGTCTGACATCTCGTTGGTAGCCGTAGCCGCCCGCTCCATCTGCTGTTGCTGCTGTTCGACGATCTCTTCGGTATTGCTGCTCACCTGCGCTAACTGCTCAGCGTTATCACCCAGCTGTTTGGAGAGATCCCGCAGGCGTGCGATCAGCTGGCAGAAACGCTCGAGCATATCGTTGAATGCAACGGCGGTGGGCGTATTGCCCGGCAGGCGACCGGTCAGATCCTGCTTGCTGGAGAACGCCTGCACGATCGAAATCATGCGGTACGCCTGAGCGCGTTCGGCCCCCATACGCAGGGCAAAAAACACCAGTATCGCCGACTCGAACACCACAAAAGCGGCGTGGATAAAGGTAATCCCCCAATTGCAGCCGTAGTTGTAAACCATGATCGGCATATCACCGAGAGACGCAGTCCCCAACTGCAGCAGGGTCAGTAGTACGTGATGCACCGCGATGGTCGCCGCCGCGACTACGATAGGTAGCCAGTCCCGATAGATCGTCAGCAGCGCCAGGGCGGCAAAGATATGAAAGTGCATCTCCAGCCGTCCGAGCTGGGTCTGGATCATGATCGCAGACGACAACATCAGGCAGATGGCGAAGAGCGCTGAACAGGCGCGCGTGCCACGTAGGAACCAATAGCCGGCAGCGGCGATAAGACTGACCAGCAACGAGGCGGTCAACGCAAAATTCATCGTGCCGTAGCCAATCGGGATGATAAAGGCGAGCACCGGGAAGTGCAGCAGCAGGATACCCAACATCTGCTTGTCGTTGCGCAGGGTGTCTAGCAGTGCCTGGTCCTGGGTGTGGGGGCTTAGGTCAGTCACGGTCTTAGTCCTGTTAAATGGTCTGCAGTAGTTTTTGTAGGTCAGATTCCATTCTGTCGAGGTCCAGCACCGGCTGGGTGTAGATCAGTCTTTTGCGCCATCCAGTGGTTACCACATAAAGATTGGCGGTGTGATCAAACTCATACCCGGTAGCGCTTTGAACGCGAGCCGCAGTGTCACCGTAGGCCAGGGCGAGGTTTTGCGCCAACAGGGTGCTTTCTGGTCTGACCACCTTGAAGCTGGGTCCAAAAACACTCGCCGCCCGCTGCAGCACCTCTTCGCTGTCTCGCTCCGGGTCCAGGGTGATAAACACAAACTCGACCGGATGCCCCCTCAGCCGCTGCTGTAGCTGAACCAGATTGACGATCTGCGCCGGGCAAACGGTGCCGCAATTGCGATAGCCAAAAAACAGCACGCGCAGGCCGTTATCGATCTGGGAATCAGCCAGTTCAAGCGGCGGCACCGGATTATCGACGGCGATGCCGTAGTAGTCATCCCGGTCGGTCCACGCCGGCAGAAAAGGCAGCGCGAGGCCGAGTAGAAAGGTGAGCGGAAAAAGGATGAGAGCAATCTTTTTATTCATGGGTGAAGCCAACCACCAGACTCAGCTTAAGCGTAGTATGTCGATTCCGAGCTATCCGCCGGTCGCCTGGGGGCTCCGGGTACAGCAGGGTCGTTCGCCAGATTTTTGGGCCGATACATCGCCTGCTCAAAGACAGGGGTACGGCAACCAGCACTAAGCATCTGCTCCATCAGAGGCTGCAAAGCAAGCTGACACAGGCTACCTGGGCCGTAAAAACCACTTATTACCTGGGGTCTTAGCCAGCGGCGGCAAAGTTACTTCAGGCAAAATCGTTGGTCAATAGATACACAATATTTTTCGTCTAACTGGTCAGGATTAGTCGCGTCTAACCATATAAAGGTCTCAATAGTGTCAAATGAGGTCCGCATTCAGTGAGGCGCATTACCCAAGTCCACCTGACGAGCGAGCAGGATCTGTTATGCTCAAAGCACAACGACTTTGGCCTGAGCGCGGAGGTATAGGGAATTGAACCAGGTTTGGGCGGGCCTGATGCTGATCAGCATCCTGGTGGCTGCGGCACGCTGGATAGGCGGCGATGCCGAAGTGTTGCAGAAACTGGTCGACAGCGGTTTCGACATGGCGAAGCTGTCGGTGGATATAGCCATCGGACTGGTGGGGCTGCTGACGCTCTGGTCCGGCTTGTTCCGAATCGCCGAAAAGGCCGGGCTGGTTGAAAAACTAAGCCGCGCTCTTGCTCCCCTTTTCTCCCGGCTGATGCCTGAGGTGCCACCCGGTCACCCGGCGCAGGGGGCGATCACCATGAACCTGGCTGCCAACATGCTGGGCCTGGATAACGCCGCTACGCCACTTGGCATCCGCGCCATGCAGGCGCTGCAGCAGCTTAATCCTCTCAGCAACACCGCCAGTAATGCCCAGATTCTATTCCTTGTATTAAATACCTCATCGGTGACTCTGCTGCCGGTGACGATCTTTATGTACCGTGCCCAGGCTGGTGCCGCGAGCCCTACCGATGTGTTCGTACCGATTCTGCTGGCGACCACCGCCTCTACCCTGGCCGGCCTGCTGGCGGTAATGGCGATTCAGAAGATCCGCATGGATCGGGTGATTCTGGGCTCCCTGGCGGCATTTGTCGCCGTCGTGGCCAGCTTCGTTTACTGGCTCGGTCAGTTGCCGGTGGACCAGCTTTCCCAGGTGTCATCGACCATCGCCAGCGGCCTTCTGCTCGGCGTTATAGCCCTGTTTATTCTCACCGGCCTGATTCGTAAGGTGCGGGTTTACGATGAATTTGTCGCAGGCGCCAAATCCGGGTTTGAAACCGCAGTAATGCTGATCCCCTATCTCGTCGCCATGCTGGTGGCGATCGGTATGTTCCGCGCCAGCGGCGCGCTGGAACTGCTGCTTCAAGGCATCGGCAGCCTGCTGGCGGCCATGGGCATCACCACCGCTTTTGTCGATGCCCTGCCGGTGGCCTTTATGAAACCGTTCAGCGGCAGCGGCTCGCGGGCAATGATGCTGGAGACAATCAACGCTCACGGCGTTGACTCCCTGGCCGGTCGGCTAGCGGCGATCATGCAGGGTTCCACCGAAACCACCTTCTATGTACTGACGGTTTATTTCGGCGTGGTCGGCATCACCCGTATGCGTTATGCGCTCTGGGCAGGCCTGCTCTGTGATGCGGTAGGGATCACCACCGCCATTATTATCGGCATGTGGTTTTTCGCATAAAACACCACCCATGAATGAGGTTTTGCATGAGTGACACCCTCGGCATTCTCGGCGTCGGCCACCTGGCCAGCTATGTAGTTGCCGGCCTGCGTAACGCCGGGGACAAACGCCACATCCTGCTATCCCCTCGGGGAAAAGAAACCGCCGAGCGGCTGCAGGTTCAACACGACTGTGAAATCGTCACCGATAACCAAACGCTGGTCGACCGTTGCGATACCCTGCTGATCGCAGTACGCCCGGCGCAGCTCGAATCACTGCTCAAACCATTGAACTTCAGACCCAATCAGCTGCTGATCTCCTGCGCGGCCGGTGTGTCGCTGGCCCAACTCAAGCCTCGTACTGCGCCAGCACTGGTTGTACGCACCCTGCCGCTCGCCTGTGCCGAGTTTGGCGTCGGCGCCGTGCCGCTCTATCCCTGTAACGATAGCGCCAGCTCGCTGCTTTCCAAGCTCGGCGAACTGATCGTCTTTGAGGATGAAGCCAAGTTTGAGCTCGCCTCCACCGCCGCCTGCATGAACGGCTGGATCTACGATTTCCTCGACCAGCTCAGCGGCTGGTTCGCCAACCAGGGCCTGAGCCCAGAGCAGGCCCGTGCGCTGGTCACCCAGCAGGTCAGCGGCGCCACCGCTCTCGCCTCCGCACGGCCGGAGATTACTTTAAGCGAGATCAGTACATCTATAGCGACCGAGGGCACCTTTACCAAAACGGGGCTGGACCTGCTGCGGGAAAAGAAGGCGATGGAACCCTGGAAAGAGGCCTGTGAGGTGATTCAAAAAGCGCTTCGCGAGAGCGGAAAGTAGACACGGTCAGGTAACTGTACCCTATTGCTCGGCCTGCGCGTCTATCCTCATGCAGCCCTCAGATTCACCAGAGAGGCTTAGCCCTTCGCCCAGCGCGTAAGCATCGAAGTAAGCGATATAAGTGGCGCACTCTGCCAGCATGATTTTCCATAAACCTCGGCGTGACCTGGCCCTTTGCTAAAGCCTGCTTAACTGCACTCTCCCTCTGCTCCGGCACTATATTTTCCAGCACTTTTTTCAATCCGATCAACCACCTGACCACTAAGCCGGTGAATCGTTGGCGTGCAGGTAAACGCTATGACGGCGGCTGCAGGCCAGCACAGCAGAAACGCCTTCAGCCAGTGCGCCATGAACTGATCATTCAGGCTGATATTCAAAAACGTAACCCATCCAGACATCGTCGATGACAACACGAATGACATCATGAAGGTGAAGACGATTCGCTGTTTCAATTTCATATAAGTTTTCTCGTTTTGCGCCTGCGTCCCAGGCCTCTGATCTCTTCCACTCTTCACAAGGCCCGCTAAAAGTTGGCACCTAATCGGCACCAAAATAAACTTAGATATCTAAGATAACAAAATAACTTCCGGCACTCCAGAGTGCAGCTCACCCCCTTCTCTAGCGTTCAAGAACTGATCATTTTTTTCTTGACGCAGATCAATCACTACCCTAGCCTCTAAAAACATTAGATATCTAATTTTATTTCAATCTGCTCTACCGTGCAGAACGAAGTCGAAGCAAAAGAGCTCTGATGAGCTCCGAAAAATAAGAACAGAAACAGGAGATATCGATGCTATCCCACCAGGACAATGAACTGTTGTGTCGCGTAGAAGGCGATGCGCCCATGGGTAAGATCATGCGCAGCCACTGGTTGCCTGCTTGCTTGAGCGAAGAGGTTGCTGAGGTCGACGGAAAGCCTGTGCGTGTGCGTTTACTCGGCGAGGACCTGGTTGCATTTCGCGACAGCGACGGCCGCGTCGGCGTTGTCGATGAAAAGTGCCCGCACCGCAAGGCCTCCATGGCGCTGGGACGTAATGAAGAGTGCGGCCTGCGCTGCCTCTATCATGGCTGGAAAGTGGACGTGGAAGGTAACGTGCTGGAAATGCCTTCTGAACCTGACGGCTCATCCCTCTCTGAGAAGGTAAAGGTCAAGGCTTACAAAACACATGAGGCCGCCGGCTTTATCTGGGTCTACATGGGTGACCAGGAGAACATTCCTGAATTCGATCCCCCTGTATTCCAGCCCTCACCGGATACCAAGATCTCGATCGCAAAAACCAAGATAGACTGCAACTGGGCGCAGATTCTGGAGGGCGCGATCGACTCGGCACACTCCTCTACGCTCCACTCCACCGACATGGTGCCTGCCCGTAAAACCCAGGCCGAGGCAGACGACCAGCTCTGGTACAGACCATCCACCGATCGCGCTCCACGCATGCAGGTTGAGGAAACCCCTTTCGGCTTCCGCTACGCAGCGATCCGCCGCCCGATCAAAGATGCCAAGACCCACGATTATGTGCGTACCACGCTGTTTATCGCACCGTTTACGGTTCAGATTCCTCCAAACAACCGCTACAACATAGCCATACTTCACATACCGATCGACGATACTCACACCGCCTTCCACTTCATTGCCTGGGGCGACAAGAGCACCACACCTGATACAGAAAGCTGGCGTAAATTCCTGGCGCTGCAGGTCGGCATCGATCTCGATCAGTCGTTCAACCGTTTTAACACCTATGCCAATGATTACGGCCAGGACCGTATCATCATGAAAACCGGCGAAAGCTTCACCGGTATCAGGGGTATCCCTAACCAGGATATCGCCATGTGGGAAACCATGGGTGCTATCGCGGACCGTTCAGAAGATCGTCTCGGCGCCAGCGATCTGGCGATTGTGCAGTTCCGTCGTCAGATGGTACGCGCTGCAAAATTGGTCGCTGAGGGTGGCGCTGTTATAGGCACCACTGAACCACGTATCCGGCACAGTGAGCTGAAGTCGTTTGAGGGTATAGTGCCAAAGGATACGCAGTGGCGTAATCTGGGTCGTGCTCCAGGTGAAGAGCCGCTCGCCGAGCCGAAGGCGGAAGTCGAAGAACCAGAAGTCGTAGCCTCTTGACCTAGCGAGCCCTTGACGATGAGTAAATTGAATCTGTCTGTGGCGGTCGGCAACTACGACCGCATGCGCCCCCTGGTGGATGGCGACGTACAAATTGACGGTGTCGATCCCGTCTTCATGCTACACGACCCGGAAGAGATCTTCTTCCGCGCCTTCAGGCATGCGGACTTTGATATCACCGAACTGTCGATGAGCAGTTATACCGTTAAAACGGCAAACAACGATTGCCCTTATGTCGGTGTGCCGGTATTCCCGTCCCGGGCCTTTCGCCACACATCTATCTATATCCGTACAGACCGTGGCATAGACAGCCCCGAGGACCTTCGCGGCAAACGGATCGGCGTTCCCGAATATCAGCTGACTGCGAATGTGTGGGTGCGCATGTTCCTGGAGGAGGATTACGGCGTAAAACCGAATGAGATGGTCTGGGTTCGCGGCGGCTACGAAGAAGCCGGTCGGGTCGAGAAGATCACGCTTAATCTGGCTGATGGCGTAGAAGTGATTAACGCCCCAGAAGGCGAAACTCTCTCCAACATGCTGGCGAATGGCGATCTGGATGCTGTTATCGGCCCACGTGCACCGAGCTGCTTCAGCAACGGGCATCCCAATGTCGGCTATCTGTTCCAGGACCCCATGGCCGAAGCCAAGGCCTGGTATCAACGCACCGGCTTATTCCCGATCATGCACCTGTTGGGTATCCGCAAGACCCTGGTTGAGCAACACCCCTGGTTACCTTTTGCGGTGTACAAGGCTTTTGAACAATCCAAGGCTGCGGCCCTCACACGTTTATCGGACACATCGGCAACCAAAGTAACCCTGCCCTTCGTTGAAGATCAGCTCAGAGCAGCCCGTCAGCTGATGGGCGAGGATTTCTGGTCTTACGGATTCGATGCCAACCGAACAACGCTGGAACGCTTTTTAAGCCAACACCACAGGGAAGGCCTTTCCAGCCGTCTGGTGAAGCCAGAGGAACTATTTCATCCGGCCAGTATGGAGAGTTTCAAGATTTGAATAAACGGGGTCCGGCGCGAGGTCGGACACCCGGAACCCTAGGGTATACCCCCAACAATACAACTAGAAAAACCAACAACAAAAACAAGAGGTTCTATGATGATTAAAACAATCAAGCATTGGCTGATTGTACTTGCAGCCGTGAGCACCCTGGCCATCGCATCTCAGGCACGCGCCGAGTCATACAACATGACCGTAGCCGGCGCTTCACCGGGAGGCCTCTGGAGTCTTCTGGGTGCCGGCATCGATGCCAGCGTCAAAAAAGCCTACCCTGGTTCTACCATCACCTACCAAACCTCTGGTGGTGGTATCGCGAACGTAGGGGTACTGGATCGTGACCAGGCCGATATGGCGCTTATCCACGATGCTGAGATGTTGCTGGCAGAATCTGGCAGCGCTCCCTTCCGCGAGCCAATCACCTCCCTGAGCGTACTCTCATACATGTATACCTGGGCGCCTATGCAGGCACTCATGCGCAACAGCTTTGCCGAAGAGTATGGCATCGAGTCTTTTGAAGATATCGCAGAAGTTAAACCGCCCATCGTGGTGGCGATAAACCGTCGCGGCAACATCGCATCCAGCGTCGCTGAAGAGATGTTTAAGGCGATCGGCGTAACGGCTGACGATATCAAAAGCTGGGGCGGCGAGCTGATTTACGCGGCCTCCGATGAGCAGATGAGCCTGATCCAGGACCGTCGCGCCGACATGATTCTGAACTCACTGTTTGTTCGCCACAGCTCCATCATGCAGGCCGGCAATAGCGTCGAACTGACGCTGCTTCCGCTTGCCCAGAGCACCATCGACACCGTGAATACCAATAGCGGTACGATCGCCTTCACCATCCCCGCCGAGACCTATGAATGGTCACCAGCCGAGGTTAACACCGTATCACTGGGCGCAGCCCTGGCGGTGCGCGCCGATATGGATGAGCAGACCGCTTACAACCTGACCAAAGCCCTGTTTGAGAACTACCAGACCCTCGCAGGAGTGCACCCGGCCATGGCCGCGCTTACCCCTGAGGTAATGGCGTCGGTTGAAGCTGTTCCTTACCACAAGGGAGCTCTGCGCTACCTGACCGAAGCCGGCCTGAAATAAGGCCTGCTCTTCAGACAATTAGGGGTGAGTGACTATGCGCCAACTGCTGAGTTCACTGGTTGAAACGGGAACCAGAAGAAAGTTAACAGGCAAACTCGGCACAACCGTTAAAACTTGTGCTGCACTGATTGCTATCGCTGTTATCTATACCACCACGGTCGTCTACATCGACCTGTTCGTCATGACAGTCGTGTTTTTGTCCGCCATTCTCGCGCTACTGTTCCTGATGTACACCGCCGGTCCCAATGGCCGGCTAGACCGCCCAAGTGCAATGGACTGGTTATTTTCCGTAGCCAGTATCGTCGTCGGCATCTACTTCTTTGTTGAAAGCGGTCGTATAGCCGAGCGCATCACGCTGCTGTTCCCACTGGAAACGCCAGACCTGGTCGCTGCATCTGTACTTCTGGCATTAACCATTGAAGCCACACGCCGCACGGTCGGTGTGGGCCTCACCAGCGTGGTTTCTGTCTTCGTGCTGTACAACCTGTTTGGCCACAGCCTGCCTGCGGGACTTGGCTTCCGGGAAGTCAGCTACAACCACTTTCTCGACATCATGATGTTCACCACCGACGGTCTGTTCGGTGTACCTCTGCGGGTAGCGGCAACCTACGCCTTCCTGTTTGTTTTGTTCGGCACCTTTCTTTCTCGTGCGGGAGGTGCCGACTTTTTCTACAACTTCGCATCCTCACTGGCCGGACGTAAGGTCGGCGGCCCCGCGAAGATCTCGGTAATCTCTTCCGGCCTGTACGGCACCATGTCCGGCAGCCCCACCTCGGATGTGGTCACTACCGGTTCGATTACCATTCCGATCATGCAGAGGCTCGGTTACAGCAAGCCACTCTCCGGCAGTGTTGAAGTAGCCGCATCGACAGGAGGCAGCCTGCTTCCGCCGGTGATGGGCTCGGCAGCCTTTATCATGGCCGAGTACACCGGGATCGATTACCGCGATATCGCCATCGCCGGCATCGTTCCAGCCCTGCTCTACTACCTCTGCGTATACACCCAGATACATCTGCGCTCCCGCAAGATGGGCCTTGGCGGCTTGAACGCTGACGAGATTCCGAAAATGCGCACAACACTAAGCAATGGCGGGCTCTTTATTATCCCGCTGGTAGCTCTCTCTGTTGCGCTGATTCTAGGCTACTCGCCCACCTACGTGGCTGCGATCGCCACGCTGGTAGTACTCATCGTCTCGGCGGTAAAACCTTCCACAAGGATGAGCGTCCGCGATGTGTGGGATGCACTGGGTGAGACAACATTGAGAATGGTAGCAGTGGTCGCTGCCTGTGCGGCGGCGGGCCTTGTAATCGGCGGGATTTCGATGACGGGTCTCGGCGGCAAGTTTGCCGACCTGGTATTCCTGCTGTCCGGCAACAGTACCATTCTGGTTCTGGTGATTTCGGCGATGCTGGCGATCATTCTCGGTATGGGTATGCCAACGCCCTCCGCCTTTATCCTGGCAGCCGTGCTGGTCGGACCAACGCTGAACTCACTGGATTTCAGCCTGATGCAGACCAATATGTTCATTCTTTACTTCGCCGTCCTCTCTGCGATGACTCCTCCTGTTGCCGTAGCAGCCTTTGCAGCCGCAGCGATCGCTGATGCCAAACCTTTAAGTATCGCAGTGGGTGCTGTGCGCCTGGCGATCACAGCGTTTATCGTGCCCTTTGCCTTTATGTACGGGGACGGATTGCTGTTGAACGGTAGCTGGATTGATATCTCTACCGCCTGCATCACCGCCGGCATCGGGGTCATTCTGCTCAGCATCGGGATTGAGGGGTTCTGGAAAGACAGCCTGACCACCCAGGCCCGGATCGGCTTCGGTGTTTCCGGCCTGCTGTTTATCTTCCCGAGTACGGCGGCCATCGTTGCGGGTGTAATTCTGTTCATCGTTTCGATGCTGATGACGCCTCACCTTCGATTTCGAATGAAGCTATCTAGCTGAATGAAGCGAATAGGAAAAGTTTAGCTTTTCGAAAAACCTAGTTGGCCCTGTAAGACCCTTTTAGCCGGTACGACGCCAAGATCGCACCGGCTTTTTTTTCGTTCGAGCAGAACGTCATAGCACTCTACGTTACTTCGCCAAATATCATCCTGCCGGCTGGAAAACGAAGACCAGCCTCCCCATCAAGCCTCCAACCTGATCCTCAAACTCAACAGCAGCTCCCCCATCTGCTCACCCTCCATAAAACAGAGAGTCCCCAGCCTCTTTCGAAGTCGACGCCCAGTAAAAAAGCAGGGCTCATAGGGATCATCAGACGACACGGACCGCAGCGACAGAACAGGCAGCAAAGGAGAGGTAACAAAAGAATGGGCAGTAAAATTGGAGGACGCGAGCAGGCGCGTTTAGCGATAGTGGCGGCCTGCCCTGGAGGTGAAAGCGGAGAATGGACCGACCTGCTCGCTATCTAAAAGAGGCTGAAATAAAAAGGAGCGGCTCCATTACGGAGCCGCTCCTGCAGGCAAAACGCTTTTTTTTGCGCTAGCTTTCCTGCCAGCTTAACTGCGCCTTGCGGGCATTCATTCTCCAGAGCTGCCAGGGGCGCTCGACCTGACCTTCAATGGTCTTCTGGGTCGTCTGGGTTTCGCCGTCGGTCAGGAATTCAATGGGACCGAGGCGACTGGCTTCGGCCTGTAGCTTCGCATTCACTTCAACATATACCGCACGATACACCGCCTGCTTCAGCGTTGGCGCCACAACGGTGGAACCATGGCCCCGCATCAAGACTACGGTGTTATCAGCAAGTGTATCGGATAGCGCGGCGCCCAGCTTCTGGTTGGTAATCAGCAGATCTGTCGCATCACCGGCCACATCACGAATCTCGAAATTCGGGACATGATTGCCGATGAAGCCACTCATATGACACATGGGGCGAAGCGGGCTCGACTTTACGGCGCTGAACGGCACTACGGATGGTGAATGGCTATGCACCACCGCCATGACATCTGGCCTGGCGCGGTAAATCTCCCCATGTATATAGCGCTCCAGGTAGACTTTCCGGGTATCGCCATCGACCACGTTGCCGTCTAAGTCGAATTCGATAATATCTTCACGAGTCACCAGACCTGGTGCCATATTTCGCGAGAGAAAATAGTGGTCCGGGTTTTCCGGATTACGCACGCTCACATGCCCAAAGGCATCCACGACCCCCTGGTTAAACAGGATAAGATTCGCATCGACCAGGTCATCGAGCAGGCTACTGAGCAACTTCGGTTGGGTTTTCATTATTATTGGATCTCCGGCTTTGCAGGCGATCTCGCGTTCAGCCGTCGGGCTCACCTTCCGACTCGGATGACTGATTGTCGACCGCCAGGTTATCTATCATGGTAAGCAGTGTCTTACGGGTCGCTTCACTCTCGGCTTCAGATACGCCCGCCAACGCAATGTGGTTGACCTCCTCAGCCAGCGGAGTCAGCACGTCCTTGAGCTCCTTTCCCTTATCAGTCAGGAAAATATGCTGCTTGCGACGATTACCGTTTAGATGTCTGCGCTCGATGAGGCCATTTGCCTCCATCGCTTTCAGCGCAGTAAAGGTTGTAGGCTCCATCACGCCCGCCTGATCACTGAGTTCTCTCTGAGACAGGCCTTCAGTAGCCCAGAGAATCCTCAGAAATGACCAGTGGCCAAAGCTGACTCCATGTTCGGCCAGCCTGCGCTGGAGGCTTTTGGCAAGAAGACGACTGGCGTCGCGCACCAGGTGCGCCATACGATCGTCCGGCACCTGCTGATGCCAATGCCGCAAAACACTTTCCGTTTCACGGACGTCACGCTTTGTCATAGAGTCAGGCTCCTTCTGCCCTCACCGGGCACTGATGATACAAGTCGATCGCCTGACCGGTTCGCGCTGACTCTAGCAGCGCGAAGCACACTTCCATGGTTGCTAACCCCCACTCGCCGGAATGGATTGGGGGAACATCGTTACGAACTGCGGCGATCAGTTCGTCGAGAACTTCCCGCCGTGGAATATCAGGCGCTCCCAAGGGTACAAGACGGTGTTCAGTATGACCATAAACGTCGATGCCGGCGGGGGTTGGCTTCAGATCGGCCCCTTCGCAACTGGCCATGATCCAACCAAAGTGGTTATGTGCGATCCCCTCAAGCGAAGTGTCTGAAAGCCCCAGGTCGGGGCCATAGGCACGCCGGTTCTTCAAAGCAGCCTCCTCCTCAGACGAGGTCACGGCTTGCAGTGCAGCACGAGCTTTGCCGTACTCCGAAGGCCCGCGAGGCTGCCCCAGCTCTCCGCTCCAGCCGTTCAGTTCATCGCTATCGAAATGGCCATAACCGCTGTAAGTGAGGGTGGCAAAACAACCATTCGCGAAAGTCAGCAGTGCGGAATAAGCGCCTTCGGTAGGGCGCTTGGGATCCCACTGACCGGTTTGCGCCATAACCCGGGTGACTTCACCGCCGCCCAAAAGACGCACGATATCAACCTGGTGAGCCGCCTGGCTGTATACCACTCCGCCCCCCTGAGCTGTATCCAATTCCTCAGGCCGACGGGGCCGGTAAAGAAAGTCGGTGTAGTTGAAAGCGTTGATCATTTTTACCCGGCCATATTCACCCGAGCGGATCATTCTGGCGGTTTGGAGATAAGGGGAATCAAAGCTGTGGCTATGCCCAACGAGCAACCGACACCCCGCCTGTTGCATCGCATCGATCATTGCCCGGCAATCAGATAGCGAAAGCGCCATCGGCTTTTCAACCAGCACATGCTTGCCATAGCGCGCCGCACACTCCACCTGCTCACGATGCAGGCCGTGAGGTGAGGCTATATAAACGGCTTCAACCTCAGGGTTCTGGCATAGCGACTCGAAGTCTGAATAGCCGGTGCCACCGAAATCGGCCTCAAATCTCTCCAGAGCTTCGGTTCTCGGATCTGCAGCGGCCACCAGCTTTACTCCGGAATGCGCCGCTATTGTCGGCATCAGCAGCATAAAACCGCGTCCCAGCCCAGCAACTCCCAGGCGCAATGGGTCTGATCTGTTCATTCGGGCAGACCTATGACCAGCTCTTTGCTCAGAGCACGAGACACACAGGGAATAACATAACGCTCTTGCTCTTCATCACTGAGCAGAAGATCACGATGGTCAGCCTCCCCCTCCAACAGATCACAGCGACAGGTGCCGCAGGTTCCGCTTTCGCAGGAGTAAGGAACATCGACTCCATGTTCATTGAGCGCTTCAAGCATGGTCTGGCCCGCCCCCACGCTTACAATTTCATCGCTCCCCTGAATCCGGACGCTGAAGGGCTCGTCATCGGGGCGGTGCGCCGCATCGGCAGAGCCGAAATCCTCGAAGTGCACGCTGCTCGGAGACCAGTGCCCGGTCATATCACGCACCTCTTCCATCAACCCGCGCGAACCGCAGCAATACAGATAAGCACCTTTCGGCTGCTCCAGCACCGGCCAGAGATCGAGCCGGTTTTCGGGGTCTCCGTGGGTGTGATGAATGACCACCTTGCCGCGGTATTCGGGTAACTCGAACTCATCAAGAAAAGCGGTTTGTTCGGGATGACGGCTGAGGTAGTAAAGCTTCCAGGGCTTGCCTGCGGCCTCGATCAGTTCCTGAATCATCGCGTATAGAGGCGTTATACCTATGCCACCGGCGACAAAGATGTATCGGGTAGGATTACCGGTCAGGGGGAAGTCATTAACCGGCGCCGAGATCGCAAAGGTATCGCCAACTGCGCTTTCATCTACAAGACTGCGCGAACCGCCCTTTCCTTCGGCTTCGTATTTAACAACGATCACATAACGATCAGTTTCGCCGGAGCCCTGGCATAGCGAGTATTGGCGCTCCTGGCCACTGGGGACCTGAACCTTAATATGGGCGCCAGCTTCGCTGGGGGGGAGTTCAACGCCAGGTGCCGGAGCAAATTCAAAACGATAAATGCCTTCGGCTACGGCTTCTTTGCTAACGAGAGTCACAGACAGATCAAGCGGTGCATGGGCCATGGAATGCTAGCCTCCTATTATTCTTATATATCTAAGTTTATTGCCAGTCTGCGAAAAATACAGGATCATTGCAAGCAGGAATTACGAACTGCAATCAGCTGCAATCCACCAAAAATAAGAGTAGAGAGGTTCTATGTACCCCATCGATACGGCTCAATTGAGAACGGCCACTAGCGAAAATGTCGTGGCGGCATTGGCCGAGGATGTAGGCAGCGGTGACATAAATGCCGCTCTGATAGGCACCGACAGTCACGCCCACGCACGAATCATCACCCGCCAGGAAGCGGTGTTCTGTGGCCGTGACTGGGCCGACGAAGTATTCCGGCAGCTGGATCCTTCGGTTCAGCTGGAGTGGGCAGTATCGGATGGAGATAAAGTACAGCCCAACGCTACGCTGGTGACTCTGCAAGGGCCAGCACGTTCACTGCTGACCGGAGAGCGGGCCGTGCTCAATTTCCTGCAATTACTTTCAGGTACCGCAACGCGAACCGGCTGGTTCGTTAAGCAGGTGGAAGGCACTGGGGTGCAACTTCTCGATACACGCAAAACCCTCCCGGGGCTTCGCCTGGCGCAGAAATACGCAGTGAGATGTGGCGGCGGTCAAAATCATCGTATGGGTCTCTACGACGCTTTCCTGATCAAGGAAAATCATATTGCCGCCTGCGGTGGACTGGCTGAAGCCGTAGAGGCCGCACACCGTTCCGCTCCCGGTAAACTTGTGGAAGTGGAAACCGAAACCCTGGAAGAGCTTGACCAGGCCCTGGATGCGGGCGCTGATGTGATTATGCTCGATAACTTTTCCTTGTCGGATACCCAAGCCGCCGTTGAGAAAAGTCGCGGCAGAGCCAAGATTGAAGCGTCCGGCGGTATCAACAACGAGACTTTGATCGCGATCGCCAGGACCGGCGTCGACTTTATCTCCATGGGCACATTGACCAAGGATGTAAGCGCCATCGATCTCTCGATGAGACTGAGTGTCATCGACTGACTCAAAAGGCGGAGCCAGATACTGTCTCCGTCATCCTCCCTTCCATCACCACGGATGGTAGCTTTACCGAATCGGGCCTGGATCTGCAGACAGAAATACGAGCAACTGATCCCTGGAAACAGACCTGTGAGACCGTTAAGCTCGCATCTAATAAAAGCTGCATCCTCCAAACTAGCTGCTACTCAAGAGTTCCGGTCAACTAGCCTACGGCTGGTCACTGCATCGTTTTCTATATCCGCTACAAACGCAAAGATAGATAAGGAATTTACAAATGGACCTGGGAGAGAGGAATCTCACCGATATCAACCAATACCTGGCCTTTTTTGAAGCCAACAACAATTTAATTCGCGTAAAGACAGAAGTAGACCCGAAGCTGGAGCTGGCGGGGATCGCCAAAAAGCTCGAGGGCACCAAGCCGATCCTTTTCGAGCGCGTTAAAGGCAGCGAGTATCCGGTATTAATCGGTTTGTACTGGAACCGGCATATTCTCGCCGACATTCTTGGCACGACCAATTCTCAGCTGCCCTTTGTCTTGCAGAACGAGATCAAGCAATGGCATCTATCTCCCATGGAGCCGGTGGTGCGTAAGCAGGGGCCTGCCAATGAAGTCATTGAGCTTGATGTAGACCTCTCCACCCTGCCGATTCCTCATCATGCCGAGGGCGACGGCGGCTCCTACCTGACATCAAGCGTGGTCATCGCCAAGGACCCGGATACCGGTGTTCGTAACCTCTCCATTCACCGCATGATGGTGACCGGGAAGAATCGCCTTACCCTGCTGCTGGAAGAGCTGGGACACTTGATGGACTACTACAAGCGCGCAGAAGCGAAAGGCGAAGCGCTGGAGATCACTGTCAACAATGGCATCGATCTTCCGTTGACCGTCGCTGCCGCCGCTCCTGCTTCAGCCGCTCCCATCGATATGGACGAGCTGGGCATCGCCTCACAGATGCGCGGCGAACCGGTTGAACTGATTGAAGCGCAGACCGTGGCGGTTGAAGCGATTGCCAATGCACAGTTTGTGATCGAGGGCCGTATTCTGCCTGAGGTCCGGGAGATCGAAGGTCCCTATGCCGAGGTGACCGGTTACTACGCCGAACAGGCCCCCCGTTGGGTGTTTGAAGCCACTGCCATTACGCGCCGAAAAAATCCCATATTCCACTCCATCCTGTCCGGCAAAGAGGTCCGCAATGCCTACGGGATGAGCGCCAGTGCCGGAGCCTTCACCAAAATCAATGCCCTGGTGCCCGAAGTCACGGCGATACACTTCGCCGACGGCAGCGTCCCCTATCACCTGGTGGTGCAGATCGACAAGAAACATGAAGGCAGCCAGCGCAATGCGATGATGGCGGCTTTCGTGGCGCTCGCCTTTGTAAAGGCCGTCACCGTGGTGGATACCGATGTGGATATTTACTCATCGGAAGATGTGGATTGGGCGGTGGCAACTCGCTGCTGTTATGAAAAGGATCTGCTGGTGATCCCTGACGCCATCGGACACCGCTTAAACCCGATGGTGGAAGAAGATAAATGGACCCGCCTGGGTATAGATGCCACGGTACCGCTGCCTCGACCGGACAAGTTCAGACGCGCCACCAATGTCGATGTGGAGCTGAGCGATTACCAGATCGAAGGCGTGTAACTCGATCAACCGCGGGCCGGAGCAACCAGGTTTCCGGCTCCGTTTTTTGCGCCTAAAGCGGAGCGCCATCACGTAGCGCATCCAGCACCACCCGGAAGGCTGCAGTCTGCTGACGGCGGCTGGGGTAATAGAGGTAGTAGCCGGGGAAAGGCTCCGACCAGTCTGTCAGCACCTCTTGCAGTTCGCCGCTATCGAGATGCGGCTGCGCCAGCCCATCCGGTATCTGCACCAGGCCAACTCCGGCCAAACAGGCGTCCAGGATCTGGATCACGCTGTTCATGATCAGCGGACCATCCACCCGTACCCGGGATTCCTCTCCGTTTCGTTCAAACTCCCAGGCATAGAGCCCGCCGTGAGTGGGTAGGCGCAAATTGATGCAGCGATGGCCGGTGAGATCGTTCGGCGTAGCGGGTGCCGAATAGCGCGCCAGATACTTGGGGGATGCCAGGGTAACCATGCGCACCTGTTTTACGATCGGCACGGCAACCATATCCGCCGCCAGAATACCGCCAAGCCGGACACCGGCGTCGCAACGCTCCGCCGCAATATCGGTCAGGCCGTAATCGGTGACCAGCTCGACGGTTATCTCGGGATATTTATCCAGCAAGGGCAACAGCCGTGGCCAGAGCACATAGCGCGCTGCGTATTCATCGGCGGTAATGCGGACGATACCCGCCGGTCTGTCGCGCAGGTCCGCCACCGCCGACAGGTGTGCATCGATCTCATCGAGCAGTGGAGCGATCTCACGCAGCAGCTTCTCCCCTGCTTCGGTGCGCGTCACGCTGCGGGTGGTGCGCGTCAGCAACCTCACCCCCAGGCGCTCCTCGAGACCGCGCATGGTCTGGCTGACCGCAGAGGGCGAAACGCCCAGGTGTGCTGCGGCACGGGTAAAGTTGCCCTCCCGGGCCACGGTCACGAATACGGAGAGAGCATCCAGGCTTTGAGTGGTCATTGTTAAGTTTTACTTCACACTGCATTAAGGATTTAACGTATACAGAAGATAATCCTAATTTGCTAGATTGGTATTACTTAATAGGAACCACAGAACTGGTTCTACAGAAACAAGATTCCGATCAGGAGGCACCTATGAGCGCTACAGAAAACAACCCTGACGACATGCAGGTTATCCGCGCCGGTTCGACCCCGGCGATCAAGGGGCCGGCCGACTGGTTCACCGGCACCGTACGTATCGACAAGATTTTTAACGCCCCGGAGCCGTCCCGCATCGGTATGGCCGTAGTCAACTTTGAACCGGGCGCTCGCACCAACTGGCACACCCACCCGTTGGGTCAGGCACTGCTGGTCACCGATGGCGTTGGCTGGACCCAGTGTGAAGGCGGCCCGCGCACCGAAATCCGTCCCGGCGACATCATTTACTGCAACTGCGGCCGTCGCCACTGGCATGGTGCCACTGATACCACCTACATGCAGCACGTAGCGGTGCAGGAAGCGCTGGATGGCAGCCCGGTCACCTGGATGGAACCGGTTACCGATGAGCAGTACCTGGGCGGCCCGATCAAGAAAGACTGAGCCCCGCTCGCACACCGGTCTGTCAATGACCAGCGATACCGTCCCGGCAGACAGAATAGCTGCCCATTGCAGGGATCGCTGGCACGGTTTTCACCGGACGCCGCGCGTCAAAACAGCAGCCTGGGTTGCCTCTACCCAGGCTGTGCTGCCAACCCTGCGCAACTCAGAACAACCACTGACGCGCGGCAAACCGGTTTATTAAGAAGGAGTTTTCGATGCCTACAGCGGTCAACATCATCGTTGGAGACACCCGCATCCCCGCCACCCTGAACGATACGGTCACCGGCCGCGCCCTGGCGGATCGCCTGCCTTATACGGTTTCTGGCCACCGCGCAGAGTTTGACTACTGCTGCACCGCCGACCGCCCGCTGGCGACCGACCCTGCCGAGCTGCAGGATGGCTGGAGCAACGGCGACCTGCTCTATAGCGGCGGCTGGTTCGCTATTCTGTTCGACGGTGAAGAGGTCTCGAAAAGCTACACCGACCAGATGATCGTCGGCCGTATCGACGAAGGCCATCTCGACAAGGTCCGCAATCTGGGCGCTTCCATTACCCTGACAATGGAAAAAGCCTGACGATGGAAAAAGCCTGAACGGTGCAGCCAAAACAGCAGATAACAGGAGGTACAACCGATGACTAATGCAGCGTTGAGTACACGCCAGCAGGCACTGATCCCGATCGCGGCGTTCGCGGCGGCCGGTGAAACTGCCAAACTGAACACCGCCCTGGCCGAGGGCCTGGACAACGGCGTCAGCATCAGCGATGCCAAAGAGGTGCTGGTTCAGGTCTATGCCTATGCAGGATTTCCGCGCAGCCTGAACGCTCTGGGCACACTGATGAAGCTGGTCTCAAAGCGTAAGGAACAGGGCATAGAGGACGATCCCGGCCAGGAATCGCCAAGCCAGCCGATCCCTCAGGGAGAAGCACTTCTGGCCGCAGGCACCCGTAACCAGACAAGCCTTGCCGGCGCACCGGTAAAAGGCCCACTGTTCGATTTTGCGCCCGCCATCGACACCTATCTGAAAGCGCACCTGTTCGGCGATATCTTCGAGCGCGATAACCTGGACTGGAAAGACCGGGAGCTAGCCACCGTGAGCATGCTGTCGGCGCTGGCCGGCGCCGAAGCCCAGGTAGGCGCCCACGTGAATATCAGCATGAATGCCGGTATCACCGCCGAGCAGCTGGGCGAGCTGGTCGCAGTGCTGAAAGAAAAGGTTGATGCAAACGCCGCCAAACGTGCCGGCGATGCGCTGGAGCAGGCCCTGGCGTAAGCCTTTGCTTCTGCCTTTTTGGAGCATAAAAAATCCCGGCATGCGCTTGCTGAACATGCCGGGATTACCCTCACAAGGAGGGAAGCTTAACGCTTAAACGCCGCAAACCTCTTTCAGCTCTACCGCACGTTCATATACCTTTCTCGCCGGAATGCCTTTCGCTTCCAGGTCATTGATGTACTGCTCGGTAATCTCACCCAGCACGGGCTCCCAGGCTTTGCGCGCATCGTCGGTGAGCGGGATCAGCTTGTCGCCCATCTCGACTGCCTCTTTCATCGACTCTTTATCAAGGTTATCGAAGATGGCGGTCATGTACTGCGACCATTTTGCGCCGGAATATTTGTCGAGTACGGCTTTGAGATCGTCAGGCAGTTTGGCGTAGACGTTCTTGTTCATGGTGACCACGAACGCCAGCGAGTACAGGTTGACCTGAGTGTGGTAGTTCACCAGCTCATTAAGACGGAACACCTTGGTGCCATCCCAGGAGATCGCTACGCCATCGATGACGTCACGCTGCAGTGACTGGTAGATTTCCGGCGCGGGCATACCCACCGGCTGCGCACCCAGGTTTTCCAGCAGCGTACCGACTGCAACGGTTGGGCGACGGATGCGCATCCCTTTCAGGTCATCGGGGTAAAGCATTTCTTTGTCGCGGGAGTGAAGCTGCCCCGGGCCATTGGTGTATACGAACAGCACGTGGGAATCATCATACTCGGAGGAGACCTGGCCCTCGTCATACAACTTCTGCAGCAGGCAAGAGCCCTGAGACCCAGAGTTGACCATGCCTGGCAGCTCTACGATCTGGCTCAGCGGAAAACGGTTGGCGGTATAACCCTGCACCGTGGCGGTCATATCGGCGATATTGTTCACCACCGCATCATAAGAGGCGCCCGCCTTCACCAGCGTTTGCGAAGGGTAAAGCTCGATGTCGATCCGCCCCTGCGAATCCTCATTGATCATCTTGCCCCACTCAGCAAACCCCTGGTGGATTGCTGAGTTAGCCGGCCATGGATGGGCGAAACGCAGCGTCACATCTGCTGCCAGAGTACTCATGGAAAAGGCAGCCAGCGCACTACCCATCGCAACCAGTGTTTTTAATTTCATTCGAGGTTTCCTTTTATATTTATAGTTTTACCTGAGGCGAAACTTTTCTTTATTGGGCTACTTTCTTTACTGTGCAACGTTTCCTTACCGCGCAACTTTCTTCGCTGCGCTCATTTCTTTACTGCGCTGCGTGGCTGTCGCCCGCGCACATCCGCTTGATAATACGACGCGCCCGGTTGGGCCCCACATCCACATGGATATCGACCATCGGCCGGTCCGCAAAGCGCTTCATGTTCTGGTACTGAGCCTCGATCACGACCTTATCCTCTTCAAAGGTCATCTCACTCTGCTCGGTAACGATTTTGTTTATCTCGTCTTTATTGGTTGCAGGGTTTGAGGCCACGGTCCAGAAGTAGTGGCTGCTCTCCGCCGTTTCCGGGGTGATCGCATGGAAACCGCGCATATGGAAACCGCCGCGGTCGGGCGAGTCCAGTGACTCGGTATTGGCATTGACCGCTCCGGTCCAGATCCGCAGATGCGACGGATGGAATTCGATCTCCTGCCAACGATCCACCTTATCCTCGAACGGGTAAGCCATGGTATAGGTCGGCGGCGGCGTTGAGTTGCGCATATGACGCACCACACGAACGCTGTCGCCCTCACCTTCCACCTTCATCTCGGCGCCCATATGTACCTTTGCGTTGCCGCCGATGGTGCGCAGATGTACATAGCCCAGATGGCTGAGGTCCAGCAGATTGTCGTGAATCAGCTGGTATGGTGCCTCGTAGTAGAAAACGCCGCCATCAAATACATAGCGTTCGTCTGTGTGCACCTCGTAGCGCGGCGGCTCACAGCTGGGTTTCGAGTTTTCTTCAGAACCGAACCAGATCCAGACCAGCGAGTCCTGCTCCTTCACCGAGTAAGCAGATACAAACGCTTTGCGGGGTACCTTGTCCTGCCCCGGCACCTCCAGACACTTACCTTCGCCATCGAACAGCAGACCGTGGTAACCACAGCGGATGCCGGACTCTTCAACCGTGCCATACGAAAGCGGCAGGTCGCGGTGACAGCAGCGGTTCTCCAGCGCTGCGACCTGACCATCGGGGGTGCGAAACAGCACCACGGATTGATTCAGCAGGGTGCGGCCAATGGGCTTGTCCGTCAGCTCTTTGCTGAGCGCCGCGACATACCACATATCGAGCGGAAATTCGGGTTTGGATGCGTTTTGTTGTTGGGCAAGGGTTGCAGGATCGGCCTGGCTAACGTTCATGATTGGACCTCTTATTTTTTGCTGGGTCTGTTTTTGAGATAGACGCTCAGAAGCGCCATGCGGACAAACCGCAAGCCGAGAGCAAAGGGCTCGCTCCGATCGGGCTAGTGTCGGTCCGGTAAGATTTAATGGATAAAGCAGAACGGGGATATCGCGCCATCACATCCGCACGAATGCGGCTATGGGTACTGAACTCTGGGAAAGAGGGAGCGATCCTCTCATACCCTAACGAGTCATAAGCGGGGCTTTGAGCTTTAAGGACAGCGGTTCTGGCTACCGTCCTGGATAAAGGATGGCGGATAACAGGATCTAACATCGTTCAGCCTTTTGTTTTTTTAGTTGGCATGGAACGAACTATAGACCTGATATAGTTGATATGTCAACGATATCAAAATAACGCATATCCTTCTTTAATTATGCCAATAATTTCAATAACTTATTAATAAAAATCAACGAAACCACGCAGTTTACTACATGCACCAATCGGCGATTGAACAGACAGGACAGGAGCTTTAGCCGGGTCTCACTCGCTTTCTTTGCCCGTCTGATGGCAGTAGCATGCCCTGCTAACCCACTCACTATCCAAGCAAAAAACCGGACAGTCATGACGACAAAAAGCTCCGTCACAGAGCGCAACAGCCTAAACCTGGATCGCTACGTTCCAGCGCTTGTCACCGCTCTCGCCAACAAGCTCGGCGCCGGCGCCTCCAGCTGCTATCGCAAGCACTTTGGTGTGGGAGTGGTGGACTGGCGCATCCTGGCGATGCTGGCCGTGGAGTCCGATATATCCGCCAACCGCATCTGCGAAGTCACCGCTCTCGACAAGGCAGCCACCAGCCGCGCGCTCAAGCAGCTTGAAGAAAATGGCGATGTGGAATTCAGCAAAGATAAGCAGGACGCCAGACGGATCCTGATCCGGCTGACCCCCAAGGGCAAGGCGCTGCACGACCAGGTGCTGAAAGTCGCCCTGCGCCGCGAAGCGCTGCTACTGGCGGATTTTTCCGACGCAGAACTGGATATCTTTATCGACCTGCTGCATCGAATGAAAGCGCGGCTGGATGTGGTTAATGGCTATGATCCCGCTAGCGAGGGTGGCTAGCGAGGGAAAGTCGCAAAGACTTCCGGTAGCACAGACCGCGCAGAGCTCAGACCCGAAATATCTGGCTCAGCGCAGCTGCCGCACTTTAGTTAGTTCAGCCCAAATCAGATCAAGGCGAGCACCAGTTCAGGTACCGCTGCCAGCAATACCAGCGTCGCCAGCGTCGCGCACAGAAAAGGTATCAAGGATTTGAAAATCCGCATCGGAGGTATGCCTGTCATCGACGATCCGATAAACAGACCAGCCCCAACAGGCGGCGTCAGCAAGCCCATCACTAACGTCAGGCATACCACGACACCAAACTGGTAAGGCGAGATACCAAACTGATCCTGGGCGATCGGCAGCAGGATCGGCACCACAAGAATCAGCGCAGCGATCCCGTCGATCACCATGCCGACCAGGATCAACACGCCAATCACCATCAGCATGAATATGAACGGATCCGAGGTCTGCTCGGCTATCCACTCCGCTGCCGCCTGGGGAATCTGCTCATAAACAACCACCCAACCGAATACACCTGCAGCAGAGATCAGCATGATCACCATACCGGCGTTCAAGGCAGTGCGGCGCAGGATCTC
Source organism: Marinobacterium lutimaris (assembly GCF_900108065.1). Classification (GTDB taxonomy): domain Bacteria; phylum Pseudomonadota; class Gammaproteobacteria; order Pseudomonadales; family Balneatricaceae; genus Marinobacterium_D; species Marinobacterium_D lutimaris. Next base: position 176,206 of record NZ_FNVQ01000003.1, read on the forward strand.
CGGCAACTGGGAGAACTTAAGATCTTTGTAGATATATTTACCGATCAGCAGCGCAGCCAGAGAGGCCAGCGCAGCGGACTCGGTGGGTGTTGCCAATCCGGTCAGTATCCCGCCGATAATCACCAGCGGAATCGACGCGGCCGGCAGCCCCATCAGCAGGTATTCGCGGCGCTGGGCCTTGTTCGGCCAGTCACCTTTAGGGTACTGCTGCACCAAGCCCACCAGGGCAATCACGATAAAGAACAGAAACGACATGAGCAGGCCCGGCAGGATACCGGCGATAAACATCTCTGCGATGGGAATCTGCGCCAGCACGCCAAACAGTACGAACAGCATCGAGGGAGGAATAATCGGTGACAACAGCCCCCCCGCCGAGGTGATGGCCGCGGCGTAGGATCCCGAGTAACCCTCTTTTTCCATCGCCGGTACCATGGCGCGGGACATAATAGCGATTTGCGACGCCGCCGACCCCATGATCGCTGCCATCATCATGTTGGCTACCAGGTTGATGTAGGCCAGGCCGCCACGGAAGCCGCCCACCAGAATACGCGCAAGATTGATCAGACGACTGGTCAGCCCTCCTTCATTCATCAACTCGCCAGCCAGCATGAATAGCGGAATAGCCAGCAAACCATAGCTTTCTATGGCGCCGAACAGCTGTTGAGGATAGGAGTCAAACAGCACCGAATTGCCTGAGGTGCCGATATACCAGAGCGCCGTAAGTGCCAACACCAGCGCGATAGGCACACTCAGAAACAGAAGGATGAAAAACACCGCGAATGTCATTGCACAGCCCCCTTCACACAGGTCGCACCTTTGAGGCTGCCGAGCAGGTTATTCAGGGCGTGCAGGGTCAGTGATAGGGAGAAAAACGGCAGGATGAGCCAGGGCCAGATCTTTTTAACACCCAGTGTGTTGGTCTTTTCAGAGTATACAAAGTTAAAGGTATCGCCCTGAAAAGCCTTGATATCAAAGCCTCCACTGGCAAACGTGACTGGATCGAGCCAGCGCCAGCAGAGCACCAGCAGGGCAAGCGCAAAGGTCAGAATCATCAGGTCACAGAGCAGCTGAATCCAGGCGTGGGTTCCTCTGCCGAGCAGATCAACCAACAGGGTAACGGCAACGACCTGGCGTCGCTTAAGTGCCACAGAGGTTGCCAAAAAGGTGGTCCAGACCATGGCGTAGATCGCCAGTTCATCCACCCAGTAGATCGCCATTCCCAATGAGCGGCTGCCGATATTCAATAGAATCAGCAGGGTGACAGCGGCTGCCATCAGCGCCGCCAGCCCCATCTCGAGCCGCACGAGGCGATCTGAAATAAATCCTAACATCGTACTTCCTCGCCCTGCAGACCAGCGGTCCGCAGGGTACTGGCTCAGAGGATCAGCTGCCTTTGATCTCGGCAGCGGCTTTTCTCAGGCTGGGCAGGGACTTGGCCTTTTCAGACCAGATAGTTTCCCACTCGGCGATCGCATCGGCGAAGTCTTCCTTGGTCGCTTCGTGGATGGTGATATCCAGGCCCCGCAGCTCCATCTCCTGCTCTTTCTCCAGCGCCTGGAAGTGATCAATCACTGCATCCAGCTGGGTGCGCATGCTGGTCTGTAGCAGCTCACGGTCTTCCGCACTCAGATCTTTCCAGATGCGGCCAGACACCACGCCCACCATCGGGAACATCATATGGTTGGAGATCAGCATCTTGTCGGAGCGTTCATAGAACTTGAAAATAAGGATGGAATCGAAATCCATATCGATAGCATCAATCTGGCCGTTGGCCAAGGCGTCATAAACGGCCGGAAGCGGCATCGGAGTCGGTGCTGCACCGGTTGCCATGTAAAAATCACGGATCGGTTCAAACGGCGTGATGCGCAGCTTTTTGCCTTCCAGGTCAGCCGGGCTTTCCAGCTGATCGCGGCTCATCACCTGACGCAGCCCCGCCATGCCGTAACCCACACCAACCAGGCCCGCTTCCGCCGGCAGCTGATCGAGCAGTTCGATGGCGGCATCAGACTTCAGCAGCGCTGCCGCCTGATCGATATTGTCGACCAGATAAGGCGCATAAAGAGCACCAAAATCAGGCACACGGTTTGAGATCTCGGCGACGGTTAGAAATGCCATATCCAGTGCACCGGTCTGCAACTGCTGCACCATCTGCGCCTCATTCCCAAGCTGCTGCGACGGGAATACCGCAATACTGTGCTCGCCACCGGACTTCTGCTTCACATCTTCAGCAAAGGCTTCAGCAGCCTGAGTCCAGCGATGCGGCGGCGGCGTGATCAAGCCAAGACGGAAATCCCGTGCCTGAGCCGGTATCGCCATCATCAGAGCGAGGCCACCCGCCATCACAGAAGTCATAAGAGGTTTCATCGGCATGTCTAACTCCATTTTTCTTTAGTTGTAATTGTCATCGGGTCATCCGAGAAAAAGCGGTATTCGATCTACTTCCTGGCCAGGGTCTGGCGAGCCGGCCACGAACAACCAGGGTTCAAATAATCCCGGCCGCTGTGTAATCAGCGCTGAACACTACCTAAGGAGCAATAATCGCACCACTGTGTTTTTATATTTTTATGCACGATGAATCCAGAACCACGTTGATTCTTGGAAGAAAATCTCTTCGCGCGGTATAGATGGCAGCCGGCCCCTCGTTGCACGAAGAGATATCCGGCCATGAGATCTAAATGCCATGAGATAGCGAGATGGGTAAGCGAATGAAGGCGGGTGCGGTTACCAAGGCTGTAGAAGCCCAAACGAAAAACACCCCGCAAAGCGGGGTGTCAAAACGCTGCAGAAGCTGGCCAGGATCACGGCCAGCTCTGAAAGACGAGAATCAGGCGTCGTCAGCCATATCGGTCATTTTCATCACGTAACGGTGGGCGATATCACCCTTTTCCATCACTTCAAACGCTTCGTTGATCTGCTCCGGGCGGATGATTTCACAGATCGGGTGGATATTGTGCTCGGCACAGAAATCCAGCACTTCCTGGGTCTGTTTCACACCACCGATCAGGGAGCCGGCTACGCGACGGCGTCCCATGATCATCGGTACCGTCATGAACTCTTTCATCGGGCCAACCTGGCCAACGATGACAAGAGTCGCATCCACGTCGAGCAGCGGTGTGTAAAGCGTGACATCGTGCTCAACCGGGACGGTGTCGATGATCAGATCAAATGAAGAAGCCGCTGCGTTCATGGCATCTTCATCGGTGGAAGCCAGGATACCCTTGGCACCGATCTTTTTCGCTTCTTCCTCTTTCTGCTTGGAGCGGCTCAGCACGGTGACTTCTGCGCCCATAGCAGCGGCCAGCTGCACGGCCATGTGCCCCAGGCCACCCAGACCGATGACACCAACACGGCTGCCTTCGCCGATGTTCCAGGTGCGCAACGGGGAGAAGGTGGTGATGCCGGCACAGAGAATCGGCGCTGCGCGAGACAGATCCAGCGCTTCAGGGATACGCAGCACGAACTCTTCACGCACTACGATGTGCTTGGAGTAACCGCCCTGGGTAATCTCACCGGAGATGCGGTCCGGCGCGCCATAGGTCGGCGTCATGCCGTGACGGCAGAACTGCTCTTCGCCGTGGTGACACTGATCGCACTCCTGGCAGCTGTCGACCATGCAGCCGACACCGACCTGATCACCAACCTTATAGTTGCTGACTTTTGGACCTACCTCGATAACACGACCCACAATTTCATGGCCCGGCACGATCGGTGACGGCTGGGGACCCCAGTCGCCATTCACGGTGTGCAGATCGGAGTGACACACACCGCTGTAGAGAATTTCAATGGCTACATCATTTGCCCGCAAGGCACGACGCTCGAAGTGGTAAGGCACCATTTCGGTATCTGGTGAATACGACGCATAACCAACCGTTTTCATGGAATCTCCTTGCTTTCTGGCTTTTCACAATACATTTGAACAACAACAAAAACGGCACGACATCCTCGTGCCAAGAAGTGTCCATTGTAAAAAATCAGCGCTATGAAGCCCCTACCCGATCCTGCCTATTCCTTGCCTGATTATTCAAACCAGCCAGATAATCCACCTATTCCCCGGCATTAAGTCTGCCTATTCCTCTTCAATGAGAAATATCCAGGCTGCACACGGCTTTACTCGCCGGGTTTATGGATAGCGATCTGATCCTGGACGATCTCGCCCAGATTGGGCAGAAACGAGCGGTCGACCCGGTAGTCGTTCCCCCACAACTTGCCAACCCAGAGCGCCTTAGGGCAATGGAAGAACGCGCTTTCAACGGCGACCTTGATCACCACTTTAGGCAGCTTCCCACCCTCGCCGCAGAGCTCAAGCAGATCGGCGTCGGTATGAATACTGGCTTTGCCTTTGACGCGGATGATCTCGTTAATACCGTTGACCATGAACAGCAGGCCAACACCGGGATTCTCGAGAATATTCTTCAGGCCGTCGACTCGGTTATTGCCTGCCGTGTCTGGGATCAGGATCGTCTTATCATCGAGCACTTTGATAAACCCTGGCTCGCCACCCTTGGGAGATACATCGACATTGCCCTGGCTATCGATGCTGGAAAACAGGGCGAAGGGGCTATGTTCGATGAAGGTGATGGTGTGAACATCCAGCGCCGGCATCACTTTTTTCTGCACGATCTCCATCGGCTCTGGATATAGCTCCCTCAATTGCTCAAGGGATGTTATCTGCGTCATGATATTGCTTCTCATTGGTATTACGTATTCTATTTACTGTACACTGTCGCTATTTCTAATCAAAGTTTGATCCTCCGATATGCGTAAAAATCTGCGAATTATCGTCGCGACGCTTGTCTGCATCGCGATCCTGCCCTTCTCCGCCGCTGCGCGCTCAGATGGGCCAAAGCAGCGGTTTCCGATCACCATCAATCACGCCTTCGGCACCTCCACCATTGAGGCGAAACCTGAACGCGTCGCCACCGTGGCCCGGGCAAATCACGAGGTGCCCCTGGCACTGGGTGTGGTGCCGGTAGGCTTTGCCGCAGCGGGATTTGGTGACGATGATGGCGATGGGCTACTGCCCTGGGTGAGCGCCCGCCTGAAGGAGCTCGGTGCACCGGTACCGGCCCTCTTCGATGAGGGGGACGGCATCGACTTTGAAGCGGTCGCCGCGACCCAACCCGATGTCATTCTGGCCGGCTACTCTGGCCTCAGTCAGGCTGACTACGACACGCTGAGCATGATCGCGCCGGTTGTCGCCTATCCGCAAGCCCCCTGGTCCACCAGCTGGCGTGAGCTGATCCGCACGAACAGCGCGGGGCTTGGCATGGCCGCCGAGGGGGAAGCTCTTATCGGACAGATCGAAGCAGAGATCGCAACAAGCGTCGCCCGCTACCCGGAGCTGGAAGATAAAACGGCGATGTTTATCACCCATCTGGATCCTACCAACCTGAGCATCCTGCACTTCTATTCCGGCAACGATGCACGGGTCAGCTTTTTCGAAGACCTGGGCCTGCATTCACCGCAGAGCGTGATCGACGCAACCCAGAAGGGTCAGTTCTCCGGCGAAGTCAGTATCGAAAAGATCGACAGCTTCGATGATGTCGATATCTTCGTCACCTACGGCGGCGAGCAGCTGCTTGGGCCCCTCAAGTCCAACCCGCTGACTTCCAGAATGCGCGCCATCGCCAAGGATGCCGTGGTGATGCTCGGCAACGGCCCTAGTGCCACCGGCGCCAACCCGACACCGCTTTCCATCCCCTGGGTGCTGGATGACTACGTTGATACCCTGGCGGCGGCCGCTCGCAAATCAGAATGACCCCATCCACAGCCGCCACTTCGACAGCTAGAGGCGCGCACGGGGCACTGAAGCCGCTCAGTCTGCTTTGCCTGCTGACTCTGTTGGCCGCGCTCTGTTTTCTGTCCGTCGCGATCGGTACCCGTGAGGTCAGCTGGGAAGAGATCTTCGCTGCGCTGAACGGCCAGGTGAACACGGTGGGTGAAGCGGCCGTGGCAATGCGGATTCCGCGCACACTGCTGGCAGTCATTGCCGGAGCCGCACTGGGCCTGGCCGGCGCGATCATGCAGGGCGTGACGCGTAACCCGCTGGCGGACCCGGGTATTCTCGGGGTCAATCTTGGCGCGACACTCGCCGTGGTGATTGGCCTGGCCTGGTTTGGCATGAGCCTGGCGTCAGCCTATGTCTGGACGGCCATTATCGGTGCCGGCGTCACCGCGGTCTTCGTGTACCTGATCGGTTCGCTGGGCCGCGGCGGCGCCACCCCGCTGAAACTGGCCCTGGCCGGGGCGGCCACCTCGATTGCCCTCTCCTGCTTTACCCTGGCCGTGGTTTTGCCGCGCAACGATATCGCCGGTGGCGTGCGCTCCTGGCAGATCGGCGGTGTGGGCGGCGCTACTTTCGATACGCTTAACCTGGTACTGCCTTTTCTGCTGGCCGGCTTTGCCATCAGCCTGCTGTCAGCTCGCAAGCTGAACACCCTGGCGCTCGGCGATGAGCTGGCCGCGGGGCTCGGCGAGAAGGTTGCACTGGCGCGGGCAACGGCCGGCATTGGCGCGATTCTGCTGTGCGGGGCAACCACAGCGGCCTGTGGCCCCATAGGTTTTGTTGGGCTGGTGGTGCCACATCTATGCCGCCTGCTCGTCGGCGTGGATCACCGCTGGCTGCTGCCCTTTTCCGCCGTTTTCGGCGCCAGCCTGCTGCTGCTCGCCGATGTGGCTGGACGAATCCTTGCCCGCCCCAGCGAAATTGAGGTTGGCGTCGTCACCGCCTTTATCGGCGCGCCGTTTTTTATCTGGATCGTTAGACGCCAGCGGGTGCGCGACCTATGACCGCTCATATGGACAACAGCCTGATCAAGGTACGCCGCGGCCGACTGAAACGCGCGCGCAGCTGGCGAACACTACTGGCAACCTTCGTCTTTATCCTGGTGGCGGGCTTTGCTCTGACGCTGATGCTCGGTCAGTCGTTTACAGCGCCGCAGGAGGTGCTGCGTGTACTTCTGGGTGAAAACGTTCCCGGCGCCAGCTTTACCGTGGGTCAGCTGCGCCTGCCCCGCGCACTGCTGTGCATACTGGCCGGTTGCTGCTTTGGCTTGGCCGGTGTGGCCTTTCAGATCATGCTGCGCAACCCGCTGGCCAGCCCCGATATTATCGGCGTCAGTGGCGGTGCCAGCGCTGCCGCGGTATTCGCCATCGTGGTCCTGCAGATGGACGGCGTGGCGGTATCGATATTTTCGGTCTTTGTCGGGCTTGGTGTTGCACTGCTGGTCTATGGCCTCTCTTACCGCAACGGCGTTGCCGGTACCCGGCTGATCCTTATCGGCATCGGCGTCTCGGCGATGATCGAGAGCTTTATCGCCTATATTCTTGCGCGCGCACCCTCCTGGGATCTTCAGGAGGCGATGCGCTGGCTCACCGGCAGCGTCAATTCGGCCCAACTGAGCCAGGCACTGCCGGTGCTTATCGCGCTACTGGTGTTCGGCGGTATTCTGCTCTGCCGTGCCCGGGATCTGGAAGCTCTGCGCCTCGGGGACGACACCGCTGCCGCCCTGGGAGTGAGGGTTGGTGTGACGCGCATCACCGTGATCGTCTGCGCCGTCGGCATGATCGCCGTCGCTACCGCAGTCACCGGGCCCATCGCCTTTGTCGCTTTTCTCTCCGGCCCCATCGCTGCACGGATTATCGGGTCGAATGGCTCGCTGGTGATTCCATCTGCACTGGTCGGTGCCTGCCTGGTGCTCGTGGGCGACTATATCGGCCAATTCTTATTACCGAGCCGCTACCCAGTAGGCGTTGTCACCGGCGCGCTCGGCGCACCTTACCTGATCTACCTGATTGTTCGCGTTAACCGCAACGGAGGCTCTCTATGACTGCCGCACACTCCCTGGTTGTTGAAGATCTGTCGGCTGGTTACGGCGAGCGTACCATCCTTGATGGCCTTGATCTCAGCTTCGCGGCAGGCCGGATTACATCGATCGTCGGCGCGAACGGCTGTGGTAAATCCACCCTGCTGCGCACCCTGGCCCGTCTACTCGCCCCTTCCGGCGGACAGGTGCTGCTGGATGGCAAATCGGTGCACCGCAGCCCTACCCGCATGCTGGCGCGCACCCTGGGCCTGCTGCCCCAGTCACCGGTGGCGCCGGAGGGGATTACCGTGGCGGACCTGGTCAGCCGAGGCCGGCATCCTCATCACGGCCTGATCTCCCGCTGGAACAGCCATGACGACGCTGCGATCGCCAAGGCGCTGGAGGTCACCCAGACCACCGACCTGGCCGACCGGGAGGTCGACGCCCTGTCCGGCGGACAGCGCCAACGGGTCTGGATCGCCATGGCGCTGGCTCAGGAGACAGACATCCTGCTGCTGGACGAGCCCACCACCTTTCTCGATGTCAGCCACCAGGTCGAGGTACTGGACCTCCTCACCGACCTCAACCATCAACGCGGCATCACCGTGGTTATGGTGCTGCATGATCTCAACCTGGCGGCGCGCTATTCAGACCAGCTGGTGGCGATGGCCGGCGGCAAGCTCTATGCCCATGGCGAACCGGACAGCATTCTCAATGAAGAGATGATCCAGTCCGTATTTGGCCTGCGCAGCCAGGTAATCCCCGACCCGATTTCCGGCAAGCCGATGATGCTGCCGATCGGTCGTCACCGTCTCGCCTCCGAACGCTAGAGCGACCTTTAAGCGTCGATACCTGGATCTTCGGGTAACCACTCCGGGTTTATAAAACATGCGTCATAAATGATTTAACAATAATCTACATGATTATAATTCTCATTATTGACATCAAGCTTCGCGTTCCTCAAGATGTGCGTGAATGTAGCCATCGAGCGACTGTTCAACTTTTCTTGTAAACGCGAAGGATGCAACGAATGACCGATCACAAAACCACCCTGGGATATTGCACTCCCAGGTTCCAGCGCAGCGCGGCAACGCTGATGTTCTGTGCCCCTCTGGCCATCATTCCCATGACCGTAAACGCCGAGGAAGCAGACAACGCAGAAGTCTTTCGTCTCGCACCCGTGATCGTTAACACCCAGGCCGCCGCCGATGATGACGCCAACTCCATCGTTGCTCGCGAACTCTGGGTCGGAGGCAAGGTCGCCACCAGCGTCCTCGATACCCCGGCCTCGGTGTCTGTTATCACCGAAAAAGAGATCAACCAGCGCGAAGCCGACACCACCGAGGAGGTTCTGCAGTACACCCCCGGTGTAGTCACCGACTATTACGGCACCGATGACCGCAACGACTATTTCCTGATCCGCGGTTTCCAGGCAACCACCTACCGCGACGGCCTGACCCTGGGCTCCATGCGCGGCGTGCGCGAAGAGGCCTACGCTTTCGAACGCGTTGAAGTGCTGCGCGGCGCCAACTCTACCCTGTTTGGTCCTGCGGACCCGGGCGGCTCGGTCAACTTTGTCAGCAAGCGTCCAAAATTTGAACAGTTTGGCAGCGGCTACCTGACTTACGGCGCATTCGATCATGTGGAAGCAGGCCTCGATGTCGGCGACATGATCAACGACGAGCTCGCCTTCCGCATCACCGGCAAGATCAAGGACAGCGAGCGGGAATACGATCACTCCCAGGATGACAACCAGTTCTTCATGGCAGGCCTGACCTGGGAGCCAAGCGCGTTCACCACCGCCAACCTGATCGTCGATTACCTGAAACGTGACAGCAGCCCGAACAGCGGCGGCTACCCGCTGGACAAAGAGTACAGCCGGGATGACTTTTTCGGTGAGCCGGGCCACAACAACCACGAGGTTGAGCGCAGCAGCATCACCGGCCAGCTGACCCACGACTTCAACAACGGCCTGGTACTGCGCGGCAACCTGCGCTACAGCGACCTGACCGATGACTTTGGTTACGTCTATATCTCCGACAACGCCAACCGCACCGGCAACGTCGTCAACCGTGATTACTTCGGTACCGACAGCGAAGCTCAGGAGCTGATCGGCAACGCCATCCTGCAATACGATGCCCGGTTCGACAACGTCGACAGCAGCACCCTGGTCGGTGTCGAATACCGCGACGCTTCCACCGAAAGCAGCTCGATCTACACTGCAGTAGGTCCGATCGATGTGACCGACCCGCAATACAGCGGCGTTCCGAGCGGCTTGCTGCCTTACACCGGGAACGATCAGGATTTCAAAACCAAGTCCGTGTTCCTGCAGCAGAACCTGTCGTTTGTCGATCGCTTTATCGTTACCGCCGGCGTACGCCAGGATTCACTGGACCTCTCCAGCACAGATCTCAGCGGCGTGACCGAGTCTGATGATTTCTCCGAGACTTCCGTCCGCGGCGCCCTGACCTACAAACTCACCGACGAGGTTTCCACCTACGTCAGCTTTGTTGAGTCCATCGCACCGCCATCCATCGGCGTCAAAGCCGAGCGCGGCGACCAGGTCGAGCTGGGTGTGAAATATGCCCCGGCCAACACCAACGCCATCTTCTCTGCGGCGATCTACGACCTGAACAAAGACGATGTCACCATCGCCGTGGTTCAGGACAACGGCACCATCGAGCGTGAAACCATCGGTGAGTCCCGTGTTCGCGGTCTCGATCTGGAAGCCAAGGTCGACCTGACCGACAACCTGAGCCTGACCGGCGGCTACTCCTACATGGATACCGAAGTGGTTGAAGGGACACTGCGCAACGGCACCTCCATCAAAGGCAACGAGTTCACGTCGGCACCGACCCACTCGGCGTCAGTCTGGACCCATTACACCCTGCCGAAACAGGGCATGAGCTTCGGCCTGGGCGCGCGCTACACCGGCTCCTACTACTTCGATGCAGCCAACACCGCGAAGAGCGAATCGGCCACCCTGTTCGACTCCTCCTTCAGCTACCGTATCCACAAGGATACCGACCTGAAGATCAACGTCCGCAACCTGTTCGACGAGCAACACGTGGTAGGCTCGGGCACCGCCGACTACTACAACCCGGGACGCGAAATCACCGCGACGGTTAACTACCGCTGGTAACAGCGGGTTCAGGAAAACAAAAAGAGCGGCCACGGCCGCTCTTTTTCGTTGCTGGGCAGATCAAATCCACCCTGTCTTTTAATCAGTTTGTGGAGGGCTCAGCCTTCCATTCCGGCAGCGGGAACAGCTTGTCATAAGCCCAGTTAAAGCCGAACGCGTAGGCCATGTAGAACAGTGCAAACGACAGGTCCATCACAAACGCGGTCCACAGAGAAACACCCAGGTACCAGGCGATAAACGGCATCAACACCAACAGCAGGCCAAGCTCAAACAGCACCGCATGGGCGATCCGCATACGCGCAGACTTCTGCGTGGTACCGGTATAGCGTTTCAGGCCGATATCGAAAAAGTAGTTGTAGGCAAAGTTCCAGCCCGTTGCCAGTGTGGCGCTAACGACACCAACCACACCGATATCATGCATCGGCATCTGGAACACCTGCGCCCCTAACGGGACGATAAGCAGTAAAGCGATGAGTTCAAAACTGATGGCGTGACGAAGACGATCAAGCGGGGAGCGCATGACGACAACCTCTACAAAGCGCCGGGTCGTCCCGGCCATTTAACCGTTTGGGGAGGTCGTCCTCCGGGGAGGATCATCACACGAGTGCAGGGATAGTTCAAGCCGGCACTCGGCAGCGGACAAAAAAGGATCTGGTCGATATTAGCGATCAATGGCAAAAGAAAGTCGATCACGCGCCTACCAGAAAATAGGCTAGACTCTCGCTTTTTACCTCACCACCGCTGAGCGACTCGCAGCAGATGTACGAGAAATCAACATGAAACATCCCAAGGACAAGGAAGCCTTCCTGGCCGGCGCTAAGGCGCTGCTGCCACTGGTACCGGGCGTACTTCCTTTTGGCCTGGTGACCGGTATTACGGCATCAAAGCAGGGCTTTTCAACTCTCGAAACCATGGGCATGACCCTGCTTTTCTTCGCAGGTTCGGCTCAGCTGGTCGCGCTGCAACTTCTGCGCGACGGTGTGCTCCCGCTGATCATTCTGCTTACCGTGCTGGTGATTAACCTGCGCTTCATGATGTACAGCGCGTCTATCGCGCCACACATCCACTCCCTGCCGAAACCTCTTAAGTGGCCGCTCTCTTACATGCTTTCGGATCAGGCCTATGCTCTCAGCATCGTCAAGTTCACCTCGACACCCTCCACCAGCCATCTGCCTTACTTCTTTGCAGGTTCTGCTCTTACCATGTGGCTGTCCTGGAATGTCTCGGTATTGCTGGGCGCCATGCTGGGTACCGGCATTCCGGAAAGCTGGTCTCTGGACTTTGCCATCCCACTCGCCTTTCTGGCCATCCTGGTTCCGGCGATCAAAACCTCGCCCAACCTGGCCGCTGCGGCTATTGGCGGGCTGGTAGCCGTCCTCGGCATCGATGCCCCCTATAACCTGGGGATGTTGCTGGCTGCCGTCTCCGGAATCAGTGCTGGTTTAGTGGTAGAAAGCTGGCAGCGCCATCAGCTAGCCAAGTCTCAAAACGGAGGTAACCATGAGTGATCTCGCGCTCTGGAGTCTGTTCGCAGCGGTCGGCATCGGCACCTTTGCTCTGCGTTTTAGCTTTATCGGCCTGCATGGTCGTTTGCATATCCCGCCCATGCTCAAACGGGCCCTGGCGTATGTTCCTGCCAGCGTGCTGGCCGCACTGGTCGTACCTGCTGTCACCCTGACCGGGCCCGATAAGAGCTTTGCCTTCGATAATCTGCAGATACCTGCGGCGATTATCGCCGCACTGGTTGCCTGGAAAAGCCGCAACACCCTGCTGACTCTCGTCGCGGGGATGTGCTCTCTGTGGTTGCTGCAGGCAATTTTTTAGCAGGATAAACCGACCTCAGCCGCTTGTAACCCGGCTTTACAAGGCATTACCGAAAGCAGCGCGGTGCGGCGAGCAGCGCTCGTCTCGAGTGGCATTCTCTCGGTTATTTGCTAGCTTGATTGGGATACTTTCTGTCACTGATCAGCTATGGATCTTGTTTAAAAATGACACAAGGCACTGAGCAAGAAACAGCATTTGAAACCGTTTTTAGACATTCCAAAGATGGCCTGGCGATATTCAAAAACGGTGTCTTTGTAGATTGCAACCAATCTATGCTGGATCTGGTCAGCCTGGATGAGAAAGAGCAATTTATCGGTCGGACCCCTATCGACTTCTCCCCCGAGTATCAATTTGACGGTCGCCCTTCTGCCGAAAAAGCGATGGAGCTTATCAACCGCTGCTATGAAGAGGGCAGCGTTCGCTTTGAATGGATTCATATAAGATCCGATGGGACACCATTTTGGTGTGAGGTCATCATCACAAAAATGGTTCTGGATGGTGACCTGGTCGTTCAGTCTAATTGGCGGGATATCAGCGAGAAAAAAGACCTCGAATTAAAACTGGCAGAGCAGAAGGAGATCTTCGAAACCCTGTTTAAAGAGTCGATGGATGCCTTGGCTATCTTCGACGGTCAGCAGTATCTTGATTGCAATAAAGCCTTCTTGAACATGTTCGGCTTTAAGAAAAAAGAAGATGTTATTGGCCTTCATCCGAAAAACCTCTCACCTGAGCTTCAACCCGATGGTCGAGAGTCAAAAATTGCGGCACGAGACATTATCCAGGACTGCATGGATAAGGGGAGCGTCAGGTTCGAGTGGCTGCACCAGAAAGCCTATGACGCGATGTTCTGGACGGAAGTTATCATCACCAGGGTCGTTTTAAATGGTGTCGATTCTATCTATGCGATCATCCGCGATATTTCAGAGAAAAAGCAGCTCGAGTTCCAGCTTTATGAGCGTAATGCCGAGTTGGACCAATCCAACAGAAATCTTCAACATTCCATCGCTAACTTAAAACAGACGCAGGATAAACTGGTTGAGTCAGAAAAAATGGCCAGCCTGGGCTCGCTGGTTGCCGGTATCGCACATGAAATCAATACACCAGTGGGCGTGGGGCTGATGGGTATCACTCAGTTTATTGAAGAAACCCAGGCTATCCGAAAACGTTATCAGCAGGGGCAGCTTGACGAGGAGATGTTTGAGCAGTTCCTCAGCAGCGCCAGCGACCTCTCCAATATGGTTAATAAAAACCTGGAACGAACCGCACACCTTGTCAGAAGCTTCAAACAGATCGCCGTTGACCAAACCAGTGAAGAAGACAGAGCGATCAACCTGAGAGACTATATTCAGGAAATCATTTTCAGTCTGAGCTCGGTGACTCGTAAGGCTAAAGCGAATATCAGCATAGACTGCAGTGACAGCTATAACGTTGTCACTAATCCGGGTCTCCTTTCTCAGGTCGTTACCAACCTCGTCGTCAACTCAATCACACACGGTTTTAGAGACAGACTGGCTGGCAATATCGACATAGCTCTGCGCGAGCGCGATAAAAAGCACTTTGTCCTCATCTATAAAGATGACGGCAAGGGAATCAGCAAAGAAAACCTGCCTAAGATATTCGACCCATTTTTCACCACCAATCGCGCTAATGGCGGCACGGGCCTAGGCCTTAATGTGACATATAACATCGTCAACAATGCCTTGGGAGGCAGCATCAAGTGCCGTAGCGAAGAAAATTCAGGAGTTGAATTTACGATCGTGTTTGAAGTGAAAAAGAGGATGTAAGGCTAATACTTACATCCTCAGTATTAAATATCCAGCTTCTGTATCCGATGCGGGTACTTAAAAGGCTATAGCCTTTATAAGGCGTTAGTACTTATAAGGCGTTAGCGCCTAGTTTACTCTTCATCGTCCGGATAAATCGCTCTTAACGCCATAATGCTGTCAAAGTGTTCGATAGCTAAATCGCACAATTGCGGGTCGAAATGTCGACCCCTCTCCTCTTTGAGCAACGCCAGAATACGTTCAGCCGGCCAGGGTTCTTTATAGGAACGCCGTGCCGCCAATGCATCGATCACATCGGCGATCGCCATAATACGACCTTCAATGGGGATATCCTCCCCTTTCAAACCGGCTGGATACCCCGAACCATCCCATTTCTCATGGTGATAAAGTGCAATACGGGCACCCACCTGGGGCAATGCCCGTTTAGAGTTGTAGAGTAAATCAAAGCCAACCTGAGCATGGGTTTTCATTACTTCCCACTCCTGCTCATCCAGCTTGCCGGGCTTGTGCAAAATGCTTTCTGGAATCGCGATCTTGCCAATATCATGCATCGGAGTGGCATACTTGATGAGCTGGACAAAGTGTTCATCAAGCCCGGAACGTTGTCCCAGAAACTCACAGATCAGCGATACGCGACGCACATGAGAACCTGTCTCTTTACTGCGTTTTTCGATCGCCTCGCCCAAAATACACATTAACTCCTGCTGGGTACGCTCGATATCCTCGCGGCTGGTCAGATTCTCAAAGATGATGGAAATTTTCGTCAGCATCACGTTCAAGAGCCGTTGAGTCAGCTCTGATACCGGCGCAGTCAGCGTGACAGATACGACCGTCTCGCTGCTCTCGGAAAGCTGGGTAAACTTACAGAAAAGCCCGTCGGCAATCACATTTCGCTTGGTGGTTAACGCTTGATTGACCTTTTCCCGTATCTCCCCGGGAAAAATCTCACGCTCAAGACCGGTATCGATATCGTATCGATCGCCATCGTAAGAGAGCAGGATCTGCTCTCTGTTACCCAAGGCATTCACCAGCTGGTAGTGCAGATAAAACGAGATCGGCGCCTGTCCAAGCAGGGCTTTGAGCTCTTTCAGTACCTGCACACAAAAGGCTTCGCTGTTGCTGGCCTGCAGCACCCGCGTTGTCGCACTGACGACATCCTCAAGACCTTTATGGCCTTGTTTTACTTCAATAATATCTCGGTAGGAACGAATCGCGGCGTAGATGGTGGTTTTCAGGCGGGTGGAGTTCAGTTCGGTCTTATTTTTGTAATCGTTGATGTCATAGTCGCGGATCACGTCCTCTTCAGGCGCTTCACCGGGTTGCCCTGTACGCAACACCAGACGCGTGGTGGTGTTCTTTTTACTTTCCCGAATCCACTTAACTAAATCGAGGCCGGCATGGTCATCTTCCATCACCACATCAACCAGCGCCAAGGCGATATCGGCATGCTGCTCAAACAGCACCTTTGCCTCTTCTGCTGAGTTGGCCTTCAAAAACATCAGCGGGCGACTATCAACCAGCACCCGCTTGAGCACCATCTCAGAGATGGAGATAACGTCATCCTCGTCATCAATAAGCGCAACTTTCCATGGCAGGAGTGGATAGTCCATATGCGCTCGAGCAGCCTGAGAGCCCGGAGCGCGATTCACTGATTTATTTGAAAATAGCGGATTTGGCATAGAGTGGACCTGAACGTCGATGACTACACATGACACCTGGCTAAAAGATAGATTGCGCCCGATTCAGCGTCCACTTTCCCTAAAGAAACCGGTTGATGGAACAGATCCTCTCCTTGAATTTTCTGACGCTACTGTTCTGAATACGCCCGCTTAAATATTTAAGTATTTAAAAGTCCGGAGCAACTCAAGATATTCATATGCACGCTGCCGACCAGCGCTACACCTAAACATCACAAAACAGGCTGAAATCATCCTTGAAACACCGACAGCCCCATTGACTCCAGCCCAACTTGTGATAGCGTACTAGTACATGAATACACCCTATATAAATGAATTGCTCGATCACCTGCTGGAACAGCGGGATCGGGTCAGCCTGGAGCAGGCACTGGAAGCGTTGCTGACCCCTTCGGAGTTGACCGAGGTGTGCAAGCGGCTGCAGATTCTGCGCCTGCTCGATGAGGGTGTGCCCCAGCGCGAGATCGCTCGCCGGTTGGGGGTTGGTATCGCTACCGTGACCCGCGGGTCACGCGCCCGAAAGTCGGAAACCTCCTGAACGGAACTGTCCAGTGTTATGAATAAGCCCGCCAGAATCGAACTGCCGCGCAAACCTCACTATGTCACGCTGACCGCGGACACAGACTTCTTCGGCCTGTTCAAAAAGATCGAAAAGCGCTTCGACAACTGCTTTATGCTCGAATCGCTGGGCGAGGAGAGTTTTATCTCTCGCTACTCCATTATCGGCTTCGATCCGGAACAGGTGCTTTATGCCACCGAAGGCGCCCTGCATATCCAGCAGCGCGATGGCAGCACCGAGACCTGGCCCAGCGAGAACCCCTACTACCTGCTGCGCGAAATCGTCCCGCAGAACATCATCTCGCGTAAGTACGCCGGTGGTCTGACCGGCTATATCGGCTACGACTGCATGAACTACTTCGAGCCGACGCTGAAACTGCAGCACAGCGAGATGTTCGATGTGTTCCGCTTTGGCGTGTTCAAGGATGGTCTGATTTTCGACAAGATGACCGGCGAGGTTATCTACTTCTACTACACCGACAGCCGTATGGAGTTAATCGAGTCGATCCTGGCGGAGCCTGCGGTGCCGAACGGCGACCTGGTGATCACCCCCATGGGCGAAACCATGAGCCAGGAGGAACACGCCAACGCCGTAATGAAGGTGAAGCAGGACATCATCGACGGCAAGATCTTCCAGTGTGAGGTGGGCTTCAAGAAGCGCTTCAAACTGGAGGGCGACACCATCGCCATCTATGAGCAGCTGCGCGAGGTGAACCCTTCACCGCAGATGTACTACGTCAAGTTTGGCGATCAGAAACTGATCGGTGCCAGCCCTGAGCTGCTGTTCCGTCTGCGCCAGGGCGAGATGGAAACCTTCCCGCTGGCCGGCACCACCAAGCGTGGCAAGGATGAGGTGGAAGACACCCAGTACGCCCGCGCCCTGCTGAACGATCCGAAAGAGATCGCCGAGCACAATATGATCGTCGACCTGCACCGTAACGATATCGGCCGCGTGGCCCGCTTCGGGACCGTCAAGGTGCGCAGCCTGATGGATATCAAGCGGTTCAGCCACGTGCAGCATATTTCCAGCGAGATTGTCGGCATCATCGCCGAAACCGAGGATATGTTCTCGGCACTGGCGAGCAACTTCCCCGCCGGCACACTCACCGGCGCGCCCAAGATCGAGGCGATGAAGATCATCGACGACCTGGAATCGGACGGCCGCGGCCCCTACGGCGGTGCGGTGGGCCACTTCTCCTTCAACGGTGATTGCACCTTCGCGATTCCGATCCGTACGGTATTTGCCAACGGTGAGGAAGCCTACGTGCAAACCTGTGGCGGCAACGTCTACGACTCCAACCCGGCCGATGAATATGAAGAGATCAACCGCAAGTTCGCCGGCACCAAAAAAGTACTGGATACCTTTATGAAGGAGGCCGCGGAATGAAGGTCTACATCATCGATAACTACGACTCCTTCACCTACAATCTGTACCAGTTTATCGGCGAGATCCTCTCCAGCGCCAAACTGACCGGCGAAATCGACGACTTTGATATCGTCGTAAAGCGTAACGACCAGGTCAGCCTGGAGCAGATCAAGGCCGCGCGGCCTGACCGGCTGATCATATCGCCGGGACCGGGTTCACCCGATGATCCCGAGTACTTCGGTGTCTGTGCCGATGTGATCCGCGAGCTGGGCCCGCAGGTTCCGCTGCTGGGTGTCTGCCTGGGAATGCAGGGCATAGTGCATGTATTTGGTGGCAAGGTGGTAAAGGCACCGCTGCCGATGCACGGCAAGATCAGCCCGATCAGCCATAACGGCCAGGGCGTGTTTGCCAACACCCCGGACCAACTGGAGGTCATGCGCTATCACTCGCTCATCGCGGAATCGGAATCCCTGCCGGAGTGTCTGGAAGTAACCGCCGTGGTGGGCGATCTGACGGAGCCGGAATTCTCCGATCTGGAGCGGATCCATCAAGGCGGTGCGTTCGAGATTATGGGCGTACGCCATCGCGAGCATCCGATCCAGGGGATTCAGTTCCACCCGGAATCGTTCGCCACAGAAGGTGGAAAAGAACTGATCTCCAACTTCCTGTTCCAGCAGTAAACACAAACCCGCGACTGCTGCGCAGCCGGGTTAAAGAAGATACGCCCCCCATGCCGATTCAACTCGCATGGGGGCGTTCGTAGCCGGCCTGACAACCTCATTGAGGCGTCACTGCTCCCCTTCCCCCGAATCCCCTTCACCCGAATCGCTTTCGCCAAAATCGTTTCGCTCAAATGGCTTCGCCTAAGCTACCTGATTGCGTCCCGCTTTCTTCGCGCGGTACATGCCCTGATCCGCCTTGCTTACCAGCTCACGGATGGAGAGTCCGTCCTGCGGGTAACTGGCCAAGCCGGCGCTACAGGTCACACTGAGGATCTCGCCACCACTGGATACGAAAGGCCTTGCAGCCACCTCGGCAACCAGACGTGTAATCAGCGCCGTACCCTCCTCGACACTGATTCCCGGACATAGCAGCAGAAACTCCTCTCCGCCCCAGCGAAACAGGTTATCGGTGGATCGCAGATGGCTTTTGAGCGTGCCCGCGAAATGCTGGATCGCTTTGTCACCATCCAGATGACCGTAGGTATCGTTCAGCAATTTGAACCTGTCCAGGTCAAACATCGCTACCTGCAGCGGTTCGCCGGTCTGCTGGCTTTTCATTAAATGATGCTCGAACAGCTCATAACCCGCGCGGCGATTGCAAAGGCCTGTCAGTTCATCAACCCGAGCACGGTGCAGCAGTTCTTCAGCATGACGCTGGGATTCGGTGATATCGATGACCAGGCCGACAACCCGCATAGGCTCACCATTTTCGTCACGTTTGGCGATCAGACCGCGGTCATGTACCCAGATAAAGTTACCGTTGCGGTTACGCAGCCGGTATTTCACCTCGTATCGGGCACTCTCGCCACTGAGGTGACTTTCCATGGCATCCATCACCCGCTTTACATCATCCGGGTGTATTGCATTGCTCCAGGTTTCGACCGTCGGGTTCTCGATCTCATGAGGGCCATACCCCATGATCCGAAACCACTGCGGGCTCAAAAAGAGGGAGCTGTCCTCCAGATTCCAGTCCCAGAGCCCATCGCTGGATTCATTCAGGAACAGGGTACGCAGATGCTCATTTTCCAGCAGATAGTCACGGTGCCGCTCGAAACCAGACAGATCCCTGGCCACCGATACGAAAACACTCCGGCCCTCATACTCGATGCAATCTGTGAGGATTTCGACCGGGTAGTCGCTGCCATCCTTGCGCCGATGACGTCCCATAAAAAGAAAAGAGCCTTTGCGCTGAATCTCGGCGGAGATTTCGTTCCACTGCTCAAGGCCCAGTACATCCTTGTTCAGCGTCATCGCGCTTTCGCTGACCACTTCCTGCCTGCTCATCCCCAGAGCAGCGCAACCAGCCGCATTGGCATCGATGATATTGGAGGTTTCGGGGTCGATCAGATAGACCGCATCGCTGATATGGCGATACATCTGATAGAAAAATTCTGACGGCAATCCTTGCTCATTTTTGTCCATAAACCCACACCCTTTTGATCAGGGGTAATTCAGATTAAATCCTAGCACGGCGGCCGCTCGGCCACTGCCGTATACGACCCGTTCCATATCGCAGATCATTAAAGTCTCTAATTTATGACAAAGTATTTAGCCACTGTTCCAGGTCGGCCGGCGCCATCGGACGTCCAAGCAGGTAGCCCTGGAACTGCTGACAGCCATAGCCAAGCAGAGCTTCGCGCTGCTCCGAAGTCTCCACCCCTTCTGCTATCACCGCCAAGTCCAGACTTTCCCCCAGCGCAACGACCGTCCTGACGATCGCTGCGTCGTTGGAGTCCGTGAGCAGATCCTGCACAAACCCCTGGTCGATTTTCAGCTGGTTCAGCGGTAGACGTTTAAGATAGGTCAGCGACGAGTAACCCGTGCCAAAGTCATCCAGCGAGAAGCGCACACCTTTTTTACACAGCTGCGCCATTTTCTCGATGGTCTGCTCCACGTTTCGGACCAGCAGGGATTCGGTCAGTTCCAGTTCCAGCAGCCGGGGATTGGCGCCGGTCTGTTCCAGCACATCGATTACTTCCGCCACAAAGCCGGTTTCATGCAGCTGATGAGCGCTGATATTCACCGATACCCGGATACCGGCGAGCTGCGTATGGCTGGACCAGTGCACCAACTGCTCACAGGCCTGCTGGAGAATCCAGCGACCAAGGGGGCGAATCAGCCCGGTGCTTTCAGCAACCGGGATAAACAGCCCCGGCGAGATCCGCTCTCCGGCGCTCGTTTCCCAACGCACCAGAGCTTCAAGACCTATCAGCCGGTGCTCTGCATCGAACTGGGGCTGATAGTGCAGTTCAAACTCGTTCTGCTCCAACCCCAACCTGATACCGGCTTCAAGCTTGGCGCGGGAGTGCAGCTCTTCCTGCATAGCCGGGTCGTAAAAGCAGGTTTTATTGCGACCATCCAGTTTGGCCTGGTACATCGCGAGCTCCGCCCACTTGATCAGGTCACCTGCCGGCTGATCGGCTCCCTGAAACAGCGTGGCGCCGATACTCGCGGTAGGCTCAAAACTATGATCGTCGTAATCGAACGGCACCTTGATCAGCTTACGCAGATCACCCGCCAGATGTTCTACCTGGGCCTCTGCAGTGCCTCTCTCCGCGTCTAGCCCCTCAACCACCAGGACAAACTCATCGCCGCCGAAGCGCGCCAGTGTGTCTTCCTCCCGCACCCTGAGCTGCATACGGTCAGATACCTGCACCAGCAGGCGATCACCCGCCTTGTGCCCGAGAATATCGTTCAGGTCACGGAAGTTATCCAGGTCGATAAACAGCACTGCGCCATGATGGTCGCCCTGCTCAGCCTTTTCCGCCGCTTCCTCCAGGCGCTCGAGCAGCAGACGCTGATTGGGCAGGCCTGTCAGAGAGTCGTAAAACGCCAGGCGGTGAATGCGCTGCTCGCTTTTCAACTGCTCGGTAATATCGGTGGAAACCCCCACCAGACCGGTAATGGCGCCATCTTCGTCGCGCAGAGGCTGTTTCACGGTGAGGAAGGTGCGATGATCATCCGAATCCCTGCGGGTACCGACCTCCTCTTCCATGATCCGCTCACCGGTTTTGATTACCCGCTGATCCGTCTCCCGCAAGCCGATCACGGTCTCATCGCTAAACAGATCCTCATCGCGTTTACCGATAATCTCGGCTTCGGACCGGCCCAGAAATTCGATCATCCGTTGATTGACGTAGTTGTAACGAAAATCTGTGCCCTTCACGTAAATCAGGGAATCCACGTTGCTCAACAGCACGCTGAGGTAATTTTCACTCGTTTTCAGGCTGTCGGTTTTCTCCGCCACCTGGCGGCGCAGCAGGGCCACAAAGCCGATCGCCAGCAACAGCGCCCCAGCCAACCCCGCCAATATCCATAACAGAAAGGCCGGGATTGCGGCTTTATGCTCGCCCGACCAACGGCTTAACGCCTCGTAATAAGGCGAATCAGGCTCGGCTTTCCACTCTCTGAGCCAGTGATCGATGCGTGCCCCAAGCTCCTTGCCGCTGTTCAGCGGGGCGGCATAGTAAAGATCGACCGGCTGAAACACCATCGCCGCCGGCTCAAGGCCAAACCTGGCCGCGTTGAAATCACCGAACAGCTGATTAGCCACTGCCACATCGGCGCTGCCCTCGCGTACCGCATCAAATGCGGCTTCAAGGCTGTCCACTTCGATAAAACGTGTATCGACCTCGAAGCCCGAGGTCACCTGAATGAGGTAGGCTTCCTGTACGGAGTCCACCAAAACAGCGACCCGTTGGCCTTCCAGGTCCATCGGCGAGTGCACGTCGGTGCCAGCACGGGTATAGACCTGTGACCAGGCCAGCAGGGCTGGCTCCTGATGGAAGGAGAAGAGATTAAGACGCTCGGGGGTCTTGGCGACATCGGGCAGCAGATCGATATCACCATTGCGAAGAAGCTTCAGGCAATCGTCCCAGCTACAGGGAACAGCCTCTAACTGCCAGTCCTCCTCTGCCGCGATTTCACTCAGCAAGTCGCCGAAGATGCCGCTGACAGCCCCTGACTCCATGCGGATTTTAGGGGGGTTGTCATAAACGCCCACGCGCACTACCTGCTGCGCGAACGCAGGCCAGGACGCCCCGAACAACCCGGTAAACGCCAACGCAATGGTGGTATGAGTGAGCCTTGACGTCAGGCGCATATTGATTCCTTAGGGCATCCGTATCCTACTGCTGAATATTAGGATAACACTTGTGTGCGCAACTGCAGACTTTGCGCCCACCAAGTTTGCCCGGCATCAACGCCGTTTTCTTCAGCTTCGCTAGACTGGACGTTTACTTGGCATCTACTTGAGAGCGCTTACTTAAGAGCGCCCACTGGGTAGTAGCGATCAGGAGGGAACAGATGGAATCGAAGCTCGTGGCTATAGCAACAGACGACAGCGGACAGGTCGCCCCTCACGCCGGCCGGGCGCTGCTCTGGCATGTCTATAAGATAACCGAGGGCGACTCTCACCCCGAGCTGGCCTGGGAGATTCGCCTGACCGAGTCGGGCTGCCTGCATGAATGGCATGTCAGCGACAGCCCCGAGCGGCATCCTCTGCACGCGGTGGATGTGGCCATCGCTGGATCTGCGGGGGACGGCGTCATCCGCCGTCTGGCAGAGCGAGGCACCGAGCTGATTACCGCCGCGGAGATCGCGCCGCTGATGGCGCTGACCGATTATCTCGATGGCACTCTGGCGCCGGGCGTTCCCCATGAAGAACAGCACTGCCTCAATCCTCAGCAGCGCGCAGAAAGAATGGCTTAGGGCTCCTCGAGAGCGGCCCGAAGGTCCACCTCACCGGGGCGCTCATCCAGCAGCAGGTAACGCTGAATCGTGGCCATATGCTCATCCATAAGATGCTGGGCCTGCTCCCTGTCGCCGGCGAGAATGGCATCGACCAACGCCTGATGCTCCTCAATGGAACACTGCACATTGGGCGTTTCCTGGTACAGCGCGATGATCAGTGAGGTGCGGGTAATCAGCCCCGCCAGCAGTTCATCCAGCACTTCATTACCAGCCACCTGCGCCAGCACCCGGTGAAAATTCCCCGACTCACGGATCATCTCCTGGCGCTCACCGCGCCTGATGGCGCCATCCTCTTTTTCCAGCTGTTTCAGCAGACGGTTACGATTCTTCGCCGTCAGGTTCGCAATCGCGAGTTCGACGATTGAGCGCTCGATAATACCGCGGGCGGCAAACACATCCTTGGCTTCCTTGATCGTCGGCTGGGCGACGCAGGCGCCACGGTTCGGCACGATGGTGACCACCTTGTATTCCGAGGCCAGTTTCTGCAACGCGGCGCGGACATGGTTACGGTTGGCGCCCAGCACCTCCACCAGTTTGGCTTCGGTCAGCCGCGCGCCGGGCGGTAAACGATGCTCGGATATGGCATCCGCGAGGCGCTCCACAATCCGCTTGATTTCAACCTGGGCCCGGGTCCCCATAATCTCTCCTGCTAAAAACATTGTTAGCAATTCTATCGCCAATTTATCGAAACCAACAACCCGGCCCAGAAACAGCGTATTACGCAAAAATGCACCAGATCGTTGCACAAAGGCCATTTACGGTGCACGAAGGCGGTATCTAAGTGATTAATATCGCTTGAGATATTTTGACCGATCAGACAATAAACGCAGCTCTCAATATTTTTTATCGATCAAAAATAACGGCTTATCCAATAGATCTCTAATGTGGCACAGCCCTCGCAATCCAATAGGAATAAATTGCTAACAATTTTGGATTGCTAACAGTTATGAAGAAAGGCTCTGTCGAACTGGTTGGCGTCGTAAAACGTTACGGCGAAAGCACCGCGGTAAGGAATATCGATCTTCACATTGAGGGCGGCTCCTACTGCTGTCTGCTTGGCCCGAGTGGCTGCGGGAAATCCACCACCCTGCGGATGATTGCGGGTCATGAGAGTGTCAGCGAAGGCGACATCCTCATGAACAACCGTAACGTCACCCTGCTGCCGCCACGCAAGCGTGGCACCGCGCTGATGTTTCAGAACTACGCCCTGTTCCCGCACCTGAACAGCCTGGATAACGTGGCGTTCAGTCTGAAAATCGCCGGCGTCAGCAAACAGGAGCGCCACGCGCGGGCACTGGAGATGCTCAAGCTGGTGAACATGGAGACGTTCAGGGAAGCCTTCCCGGAACAGCTTTCCGGCGGCCAGCAGCAGCGCGTCGCCCTGGCCCGCGCGCTGATCAACCAGCCGGAAGTGATTCTGCTGGACGAGCCGCTGTCTGCGCTCGATCCCTTCCTGCGCACCCGCATGCGGGCAGAGCTGAAGAACATTCAACAGCAGCTGGGCATCACCTTTATCCACGTCACCCACTCTCAGGAAGAGGCGTTCGCCCTGGCCGACCAGGTGGTGGTGATGAATAACGGCTATATCGAGCAGGTGGACGAGCCGATCGGCATTTTCAGCCGCCCACGCACCGGCTTTGTCGCCAGTTTTATCGGCGGCCACAACATCATCCAGGGCACCCTGACCGATTCGGGCCTCAGCGTAGGCGAACGGCGCATCATCGCGCTGGATCGCAGCCTTGAGACCGGAGCCGATAACAGCGCCAGCGTATCCCTGCGCTGTGACCGTATTCAGATCAGCCGCGAACCGTTCGATATCGCCCAGCCCGACCCGCTGCAAGTGGAGTCTGTGGAGTACCAGGGCAGTTATGTACACCTGCGAGGCCAGTTCAGCGACGGCCTCGGGCTTTCCGTATTTCAGAGCGATGCGGACTATCTCGCCTCGCCTCTGCATGCCGGCGACCGCGCCTTTGTGGGCTGGCGCCACACCGATCTTAACCCCCTGCGGCCCGGCGGCGACGCCTTTTCCGGCCTTTGAATCGCAAACCTTTGCATCTGAGAAATCAAACTGGAGATCGATAATGAGCTTCGATGACAAGAAAGACCTTAAGGATACTCTGAGCGCCAGTACTGAACCGAAGGAAGAGCGCAGCGGCCTGAGCCGTCGCGGATTCATCAAGGCCGCCGGCGTCGCGGGCGGCGCTGCCCTGGGCTCTGGAGCCATCACCGGCTTCCCGATGATCTGGGCGCAGAACATCAAGGACATCACCCTGCGCCAGTTCGGCACCGGCGTATCCAACCTCAACGCCATCTCGCAGAAGGCGAAAGAGGACCTGGGTATCAACCTGGAGCTGACCGCACTGGACTCAGACGCCGTGGCCCAGCGCGTGGTCACCCAGCCGCGCTCCTTCGATATCGCTGATATCGAGTACTGGATCTGCAAAAAGACCTTCCCGGCCGGCACCATGCAGCCGATGGACACCTCGCGCCTGAAGAACTTCGACAAGATCTCCCAGCTGTTTATCACCGGCAAGCTGAACGATGATTCCGAGATCGCCCAGGGCACCGCACCGCACACCGTGGGCTTTGTTGAGGGCAAGGAGTCGGTCCAGTTCGCTTCCGAGCCGACCAACTGGATGACGCTGATTCCGACCATCTACAACGCCGACACCCTGGGCATCCGCCCGGACCTGGTGGGCCGCCCGATCACCAACTGGCGCGACATCATGGACCCGGCGTTCAAGGGCAAGACCTCGATCCTGAACATCCCCTCCATCGGCATCATGGATGCGGCGATGATCTGCGAATCCATGGGAGAAATTCAGTACGCCAACAAGGGCAACATGACCCGCGAAGAGATCGACGCCACTATCGAGATCCTCAAGGCCGCCAAGTCCGAAGGTCAGTTCCGCGCCTTCTGGAAGAGCTTCGATGAGTCGGTGAACCTGATGTCTTCCGGCGAGGTAGTGATCCAGTCCATGTGGTCACCGGCCGTGGCTGCCGTTCGCGCCAAGGGTATCGAGTGCAAATACCAGCCGCTGGAAGAAGGCTACCGCGCCTGGGGCGGCGGTATCGGCCTGGCCAAACACCTCTCTGGTCTGGAGTTGGATGCAGCCTATGAATATATCGACTGGTACCTGTCCGGCTGGGTTGGCGCCTACCTGAATCGCCAGGGGTACTACTCCGCCGCGCCGTCCACCTCCAAGGAGCACATGAGCGCCGACGAGTGGGGCTACTGGATCGAAGGCAAACCGGCCCAGGGCGATATCCTAAGTCCCGATGGCAAGGTGATGGAAACCGCCGGTGCCGTGCGTGATGGCGGCTCTTACTGGGATCGTATGGGCGCGGTTGCCTGCTGGAACTCCGTCATGGACGAGAACAAGTACATGGTTCGCAAGTGGAACGAGTTTATCGCGTCCTGATAGCGCCATGATCAACGGGGGCGAGTCATCGCCCCCACTGTTCCGCCTCCTGTTTCAGTGAGCCTGTATTTCAGAGAGCCCGTATTTCGGAGAACCCTTTTTTCGGAGAGAAAGTTAGATGCGTTTTCTGACCGCCAACCCCAGCTACCTGCAGGTCACACCTTTGGCGCTGGTGATTCTGCTGTTTCTGCTGTTCCCCGTGGTGACGATAGTGATCGTCAGCTTCTGGGACTACAACGCCTATCAGCTGCTACCCGACTTCATCTTTGAAAACTACGAGTTCCTGCTTACCTCGAGCGTCACGCTGAGCGCCTACCTGAAGACGTTCTTCTTCGCGATCACCTCCTGGCTGATCACCCTGACACTGGGCTTTACCGTCGCCTATTACTTGGCCTTCTATATCAGAAGTCCGCTGCTGCAGAGCGTACTGTTTGTGCTCTGCACCGTGCCCTTTTTGACCTCCAACATTATTCGCATGATCTCCTGGATTCCGCTGCTCGGGCGCAACGGACTGGTCAACTCAACCCTTCAGGAGATCAACCTGATCGACGCGCCGATCGAATGGCTGCTCTACAGCGACTTCGCCGTGATCCTGGCGTTCGTCCACCTTTACACCCTGTTCATGGTGGTACCGATCTTCAACTCGATGATGCGTATCGACCGCAACCTGATCGAGGCCTCCATCGATGCCGGCGCCAGCGCCTTCCAGACCATCTTTCAGGTGGTGGTGCCGCTGTGTAAATCGGGTATCGCTATCGGCTCCATCTTTGTGGTCACCCTGGTGATGGGCGATTTCATCACCGTCAGCCTGATGAGCGGCGGCCTGAGCGCCTCCGTCGGTGTGCTGATCCGCAACGAGATCTCGCTGCTGCAATACCCGGCCGCCGCAGCGGGCGCGGTGGTGCTGCTGATCACCGTACTGATCATGCTCAGCATCATGTTCCGTTTCATCAACATCAAGAAGGAGCTGTAATCATGGCAGCCCCCGACAAGGCCAAACGCAAGGCGGGATTCATCCCCCTGACCATCATATTCGTGCTGTTTATCATCTTTCTGTACGGCCCCACGGCGACCATCGCGATCCTCTCGTTCCAGGGGCCCGATGGCGGCCTCACCTTCCCGATGAACGGTATGTCGCTGCACTGGTTCCGCCAGCTGTTTGAAGAGCAACAGGTGGGCGACTTCGGCGGCTCGCTGACCCGCTCAATCCTGCTCGGTATCGCCGTAATGCTCTGCACCGCCGTGTTCTCGCTGCTGGCGGGCCTGGCTTACCGACGCAGTTTTATGGGCGGCAACGTTCTGTTCTACCTGACGCTGGTGAGCCTGATCCTGCCATCGATCCTGATCAGCCTGGGTATCGGCATCATGTTCGACCGTATCGGCCTTTCACCGGGCTGGTACAGTTCCGCCTTCGGCGCGCATCTGACCTGGACCCTGCCGTTCGGCCTGCTGATCATGTTTGCGGTATTTAATCGCTTCAACAAAAGCTATGAAGCGGCCGCCATCGATATGGGCGCTACCTCCTGGCAGACCTTCCGTCTGGTCGTTTTCCCGCTGATTCTCCCGAGCCTGATCGGTGTCTGCCTGTTCGGCTTCACCCTCTCCTACGATGAGTTTGCCCGCACCCTGATGACCGCTGGCACCTTCAACACCCTGCCGCTGGAGATCTACGGTATGACCACCAACGTGACCACGCCGGTGCTCTACGCCCTGGGCACGATGACCACCCTGTTCTCCTTCACCCTGATATCCGCTGCCCTGATTGCGATCTGGGCGGTTCGTAAAAGCCGGGCACGCAAGGCGCCCACCAGCGCCTGATGCGCGAAGAGCCGGTAACTATAAAGATGAGTCGAAAACCATGAAGCTGCGTGTAATTAACCCCAATGACAGCCAGACGATGACCGAGATGATCGCCGAGAGCTGTCGCTCGGTCACCGATCTGACCGAGATCGATGCCGTCTGCGCCGGCGCAGGCGTTGCGAGCATTGAAGGCTTTTACGACGGTGCTATCGCTGCGGCCGGGGTGGTGCAGCGCGTTGCCGAAGGCGAAGCACTCGGCTGTGATGCCTACCTGATCGCCTGCGCCGACGACACCGCGCTGCAAGGCGCCCGCGAGCGCGCCAATGGCCCGGTAATGGGCATCGGCGAGGCCGCCATGCACGCCGCCAGCCTGCTCGGCTGCGGCTTCACCATCCTCACAGCACAGCAGAAGTCGGTGCGGATTCTTGAGGCCAACGCCCGCAGCTACGGCTTTGCCGATCACTGCCTGGGCGTTCACGCGCTGCAGATGCCGGTGCTGGACCTGGAACACAGCGACGATCCCAAGCTGCTCGACAAACTGATCCGCCGCGCTGAAACGGTGATCAACCAGGACGGCTCAGAAGTACTGGTGCTCGGCTGCGCGGGCCTGACTACCCAGCAGCCGATGCTGCAGCAGGCACTGGGAATCCCGGTTATCGATGGCGTGCGGATCGGCACGCTGATGCTGGAATCGCTGGTGCGCGCCGGATTGTATACCAGCAAGCGCTGCAGTTACGCCTACGCGGGCTAAGCACCGGTAACCAGATCGCGCTACAATTCGGGCTCCTCTGATCTGCCACAAGGAGAGCCCGTGCAATCGATCATTTCCATCCAGGGCGTCGGCAAAAGCTATGCATCCGGTTTTACCGCGCTGAAATCCATCGATCTGGAGATTCAGCGCGGAGAAATTTTTGCGCTGCTCGGCCCCAACGGGGCGGGTAAAACCACCCTTATCAGCATTATCTGCGGCATCGTTAACGCCACCTCCGGCAAGGTGATTGCCGATGGTTTCGACATCGCCCGCGACTATCGTCAGGCACGCAGCCAGATCGGCCTGGTACCCCAGGAACTCACCACCGATTCGTTCGAGACGGTCTGGCATACGGTCGCCTTCAGCCGCGGCTTGTTCGGCAAGCCGGCCAATCCGGAATACCTCGAGAAGATCCTGCGCCAGCTCTCGCTCTGGGAGAAACGCAACGCCAAGATGCTGGAGCTTTCCGGCGGTATGAAGCGCCGCGTGATGATCGCCAAGGCGCTGTCCCATGAGCCCAGCATCCTGTTCCTCGATGAACCTACCGCGGGCGTGGATGTGGAGCTGCGCCGCGATATGTGGGAGATCGTGCGCGAACTGCGCGAAAACGGCGTCACCATCATTCTGACTACCCACTACATCGAGGAAGCAGAAGAGATGGCCGATCGCATCGGCGTGATCAACCGCGGCGAGCTGATGCTGGTGGAGCAGAAAACCGAGCTGATGCAGAAGCTGGGACAGAAGCAGCTGAACCTCTACCTGCAGTCACCGCTGGAGTCCCTGCCCGCTGAGCTGGCGCAGTACAACCTGACGCTGAGCGAAGATGGCACCCAGCTCACCTATACCTTCGATGCCCATCAGGACACCACCGGCATCGCCCAGTTGATGCGCAGCCTGAGCCAGCTCGGCATCGACCTGAAAGACCTGCAGTCCAAGCAGAGCTCGCTGGAAGAGATATTTGTCAGCCTGGTTCACGGCAAAGATGTATAAGGAAGGATTAAAGATGAACCTCAACGGCGTACTGGCCATCTACAAGTTTGAAATGTCGCGTACCCGGCGCACCCTGATGCAGAGCATCCTGTCGCCGGTGCTCTCCACCTCGCTCTACTTTATCGTCTTCGGCACCGCCATCGGTTCCCGCATGGGTAATATCGATGGCGTCAGCTACGGCGCCTTTATCATCCCGGGTCTGCTAATGCTGTCGCTGCTCAGCGAGAGCATCTCCAACGCCTCGTTCGGGATCTTCTTTCCCAAGTTCTCGGGCACTATCTACGAGGTACTCTCGGCGCCGGTGTCACCGTTCGAGATTGTCGCTGGTTATGTGGGCGCGGCAGCGACCAAGTCGCTGATTATCGGGGCACTGATTCTGGCCACGGCGCGGGTATTTGTGGATTACCAGATCGATCATCCGGTGTGGATGCTGGGCTTTCTGATACTGACGGCGCTGACCTTCAGCATGTTCGGTTTCATCATCGGTATCTGGGCGGATGACTTCCAGAAACTGCAGGTGATTCCGTTGATGGTGATCACCCCGCTGACCTTCCTTGGCGGCGCGTTCTACTCCATCAACATGCTACCGGAGCCCTGGCAGACACTGACCCTGTTCAACCCGGTGGTGTACCTGATCAGCGGCTTCCGCTGGGCGTTCTACGGCATCTCCGATGTGAACGTGGCGGTGAGCCTCGGCATGACCTTCCTGTTCCTGCTGCTCTGCCTCACAGCGGTCTGGTGGATCTTCCGTACCGGCTACCGTATCCGTCACTGACACTCACTTTACGACAGGCGGCAATGAACCTGAGCTAGCCGGGAGGTAGCTGTGCAAAAAACAGAATCTCGACTCAACCTGAGTCTGGCGGCTGCCCAGCTGCTCGCCAACAGCGCCATCGAAAAGGCGGAACAGCTGGGTCGCAATATGTGCATCGCAGTGGTGGATACCTCCGGCCATCCGCTGGTCACCCTGCGCATGCCGGGCGCTCCCCTGCCTTCTGCAGAATATGCGCGCAAAAAGGCCTACACGGCGCTCTCTTTTGGCCGCTCGACCGAAGAGTGGAAAGAGCGCCTGGAAGCCAAGCCGGTAACCCTGACTGGCCTTGCGCAGCATCCAGACGTAGCGCTGTTCGGCGGTGGCGAGCCGGTCATTGTCGATGGATCTGTAGTCGGTGCGGTGGGCGTCTCCGGCGGCGCGGAAAGCGAGGATGTTCTCTGCGCCCGCACCGCTATCGAAGCCCTGGCGAGGGCCTGATTCTAGTCCGGCTCCGTCGGTTTAGTCTTTACCCTGACCGCATCGGTCCAGCTGGTAATCATGTCGATCGGTAACGGAAACACGATGGTGTGGCTGTTCTGTCCGCTGGCGATCTCCGTCAAGGTCTGCATGTAACGCAGCTGGATCGCCTGCGGTTCTTCGGCCAGTCGCTGGGCTGCCCCCAGCAATTTTTCC
The DNA here is from genome assembly GCF_900108065.1 of Marinobacterium lutimaris. GTDB lineage: Bacteria > Pseudomonadota > Gammaproteobacteria > Pseudomonadales > Balneatricaceae > Marinobacterium_D > Marinobacterium_D lutimaris. Next base: position 208,263 of record NZ_FNVQ01000003.1, read on the forward strand.
GAAGCTTCCAGCTCACCACTGGCATGAATCACCTTGGCGCGACGGGCACGCTCCGCCTCCGCCTGCTTGGCGATGGCGCGCACCATGCTCTCGTCCAGATCCACATGCTTAATCTCCACATTGGCGACCTTGATGCCCCAGGCGTCGGTCTGCTTATCGAGTATTTTCTGGATATCGGCATTAAGCCGGTCGCGGCCTGAAAGCATATCGTCCAGTTCATGCTGCCCCAGCACCGACCTCAACGTGGTCTGCGACAGCTGACTGGTGGCTTCGAGATAGTTCTCCACATGGATGATCGCCTTTTCCGGATCCACCACGCGGAAATAGATCACCGCGTTCACCTTCACCGACACGTTATCCATGGAGATCACATCCTGGGTCGGCACATCCATCACCAGGGTACGCAGGTCCACACGCACCATCTGCTGGATCACCGGTACGACGATGATCAGGCCCGGTCCCTTGACCCGGTAAAAGCGCCCCAGCAGAAAGATCACGCCACGCTCGTATTCGCGCAGGATGCGAAACATCGAAAGCAGCAGAAGAACCACCAGCACCACGATGGTCGTCGCGAAATAGGGAAATCCGATCATTTCAAGCCTCCAGCTTGTCGACCACAAGCGTTAATCCGTCGATTTCATGGATGCGTACCCGATCACCGGCCTTGAGCTGTTCGACACAACGCACTTCCCAGAGCTCACCCTCAAACCGCGCCAGCGCCTGGTCCCCATAGACCTGCTCAATCTCCGCCTCGCGATCGATCATTGCCACGGGCCCCATCCGCGCCGGCCGATAGTGTGCCCGCAGCGCCATACCGAGCAGGGCAAACAGCAGCACACCGGTGGTTAGCGCCAATGCGGCCACCACCGGCAGAGCGATCTGAAACGCCGGGATATCGGTATCCATCAGGATGATCGAGCCAATGACAAAGGCGACCAGGCCGCCCACGCCCAATACGCCAAAGCTGGGCATCATCGCCTCGGCGGCAATCAGCCCCAGCCCCAGTAGAATCAAACCCAGCCCCGCGTAGCTGACCGGCAGTACCTGAAACGCATAAAGCGCCACCAACAGGCAGATCGCGCCCAGCACACCGGGCAAACCAAAGCCCGGGTTGGTGAACTCAAAGATCAAGCCGTAAAGGCCGATCAGCATTAACATGTAAGCCACGTTGGGGTTGGTGATCACGGCAAGAAATTCGCTGCGCCAGTCGGGATCAGCAACAAAAATGGCCGAATCACTAAAATCGAGCGCGACCTGGCGGCCATTGATCTCCACGGAACGCCCGGCAATCACCTCAAGCAGTTCGCTGCGATCAGCGGCCATCAGATCGATCACGCCCAATTCCAGCGCTTTGCTGGCGGTGAGACTCGCGCCCTCTCGCACCGCTTTCTCGGCCCAGTCGGCATTGCGTCCACGCAGCTCGGCCAGCCCCCGGATATAGGCCACCGCATCGTTGGTGACCTTGCGCTCCATGGCGCTGCCCGTTCCTCGACCAGAGTGCGGCGTTGCCGGATCGCCTTCGCCGTCCCCAGGTTGCCCGCCACCAGTGTCAGGCGTCATTGGAGTACCGATAGATACAGGGGTGGCGGCACCGAGGTTGGTGGCCGGCGCCATCGCCGCCACATGGCAGGAGTAGAGAAGGAAGGTCCCGGCACTGGCAGCACGGGCGCCACCGGGAGAGACATAACAGATGACCGGTATCGGCGATGCCAGCACCGCCGAGATCATCTGCCGCATGGAGCTGTCCAGCCCGCCGGGAGTATCGATGCGGATCAATACCGCCCCCGCCTGCTCTTCAGCGGCATCTTTCAGCCCCCTCACCAGGTAGTCCGCGGTGGCCGGTCCCACCACGCCATACAGCGTCAACTGCCAGACGGCCCCTTGGGGCGCCTGCTCAGCCTCAGCCAGCGCTGGGGGGACTGCAAGTAGAACTCCGATCAGGAATAGCATCGATCGGAGCCAACAGATATTCATCGCTCTGACCTCAGATATATATCTGAGTATAGATGCCCCATCCGGATTGCCCATCTAAGGCTTTGATGGAGATGGGCGATGAAAAACTTTCGACCGCCCCGCTTCGCAACTCAACAGGGCAACTATGATTAATTTTAGAGCGTCTCAGGCGGACTTAGGCTTGTTCCGAGCTTCCCTTGGCTGTTATACATAATAAAAACGTTATATATGCCATGTTAGGGTGAGAGCTGGGGGCACTCCGGTCAGTGTTGCCGCGGTATGAGCAACACTTGAGACCTCCCTCAGACAGAGCAGGTCTGGCTTGTATATTGCACACACTGTTTTCGTGTGCAACGAGTTAAGGAGTTGAATTGAGCGTCCCCCGTACCGGGCAAATCCCGGTCGGCCAGCAAACCTAAGATAAGGGTTCAGCATGCTTCCCCGCCGAACCTAATAACGGCCACCAGAATATCAAAGGCTCAGGCATGAGTATGGATTGGAAGAGATACGAACCTCAGGACTTTTTCGACGAACTTGTCACCCCGGCGGGTAACCCCCGACTCCCAGCCAAGCGCTTGATTTCTTACCTTGGCTCACTCAGTGAAGATGAAGTAGAAAGCCGCCGACAAATGGCGGAAGCCACGATTCAAGAGATGGGCGTAAGCTTCACCGTCTACACCGAAGAGGGCAATATTGATCGCGCCTGGCCCTTTGACATCATACCCCGCACCATTTCAGCCAAGCAGTGGGCCAAAACGGCCGCCGGCCTCAAGCAGCGTCTAAAGGCGCTGAACCTGTTTATCGACGACCTCTACCACGACCAGAAAATCATAAAAGACGGCATAGTGCCGGAGCATCTGGTCACCAACTCCAAGAACTTCCGTCCCGAATGCGTCGGCGTCTCGCCCCCTTTTGGGGTCTGGGCACACATCTGCGGCACCGATTTGGTGCGCGATAGCGACGGCGAGTTCTACGTGCTGGAAGATAACCTGCGCGTTCCCTCCGGCGTTTCCTACATGCTGGAAAACCGGGCGATCACCAAGCGCGTCCTGCCGGAGCTTTTCGAGAACGACAGAATCCTGCCGGTGGATGATTACTGCTCCAACCTGTTCGACACGCTGGTGTCATTATCGCCGCGTAAGGTGAAGAAACCGGTGGTCGTGGTTCTGACTCCGGGCATCTTCAACTCTGCCTACTTTGAGCACGCCTTCCTGGCGCAGCAGATGGGTGTTGAGCTGGTCGAAGGTTCTGACCTGGTGGTCAACGATGATGACTGCGTCTATATGCGCACCATCAGCGGTCTGGAGCGGGTGGATGTGATCTATCGCCGTATCGACGACCTGTTCCTCGATCCGGAAGTGTTCCGCAAGGACTCGGTGCTCGGTGTTCCCGGCCTGATGCGCGCCTGGCAGAAAGGCAACGTGGGCCTGGCCAATGCCCCGGGCGCGGGTGTAGCGGACGACAAGGTGGTTTACGCCTACGTGCCGGATATCATCCGTTATTACCTCAACGAGGAACCGATCATCCCGAACGTCAAAACCTTCCTCTGCGAAGATCCGGAGCAGCGTGAGTACGTGCTTGAGAACCTGGACAAACTGGTGGTTAAACCGGCCAACGAATCCGGCGGCTACGGCATGCTGGTAGGCCCGCACTCCACCAAGAAGGATCAGGCCGCGTTCGCCAAGCTGATCAAGGAAAATCCGCGTAACTATATCGCCCAGCCGACACTGGCCCTCTCCACCGCACCCACCATGGTGGAGAAAAACGCACTGGAACCGCGCCATCTCGATCTGCGCCCGTTCATCCTCCAGGGCGAGGATATCTACGTCACTACCGGCGGTTTGACCCGCGTAGCGATGCGCAAGGGTTCACTGGTGGTCAACTCATCGCAGGGTGGCGGCAGTAAAGATACCTGGATTGTCGAGACTGGGGAGGCCTGATCATTATGTTGTCTAAAGTTGCCGAGCGCCTCTACTGGACGGCGCGTTATATCGAGCGTGTTGAGAACACCGCCCGCCTGGTCAGCGTGTACGACAAGCTGCTGTTTGACCTGCCCAAGGATATCAACATCGGCTGGTACAACCTGGTGGTTCTGAACAGCGCCACCGAGCTGTTTGAAGATCGCTACAAGGTCCAGGACGAGCGTAACGTCGTCAAGTTCATGCTCGCGGACGATACCAACCCCAGTTCCATGCTGACTGCATTGAAGATGGTACGCGAGAACATCCGTACCTCCCGAGATGTGGTGCCGGCGGAAACCTGGGAGCTGATCAACGAGGTTTACCTCTATGCCAAGAACAACATCCAGCTGGGGATCAACCGCAGCCGCCGTCATGATTATCTTTCCGAGGTAATCAAGGGCTGCCAGATGCTCTCCGGCCTGCTCTACGGCACCATGAGTCACGATGCCGGCTGGCAGTTCATGAAACTCGGCCGCGATCTGGAACGGGCGGATATGACCACCCGTATCCTCGATGCCGGCGCCTTCGGTCTGCTGCAGGCCAACGGCGATGCCAGCGTTAACCTGCGCCAGATCGTCTGGGGTAACGTGTTGCGCTCTGCCAGTGCCTATATGAGCTACCGCCGCACGCTGAAAGGCGCGGTCTATGGCCCTGACGTCGCCAACTTTATGCTTGAAGATCCGCACTTCCCGCGCGCGTTCCAGTTCTGTCTGATGCAGATGGATGTAGCTGCGGCCAAGCTGCCCAAGAACGACGCCGTGCGTAAGGTGATCAAGGCGATCAAGCCGGAGCCGCGCCTGGCCGAAGAAGATACCGATCTGGGACAGCCGTTCCGCGACTATCTTAACGATCTCCAGGTTCAACTGGGCGAACTGCATGAAGCGATCGCCGCAACCTGGTTTCCCGTACCCTGAGGGATTTAAAACGTGACTATCCGCATCGCGATCCGCCACTCGACCGAATATAACTTCGACCGAGCCGTATCCCTTTCACCCCATGTGCTGCGTCTGCGCCCGGCCGCGCATTCGCGCACCCATATCCACGGGTACAGCCTGAAGATCGAGCCGGAAAACCACTTTATCAACTGGCAGCAGGACCCTTTCGGCAACTACCAGGCGCGCCTGGTGTTCCCGGAAAAGACCCGCAAATTCAAGTTCGACGTGGAAGTGATCGCCGATATGACGGTGATCAACCCGTTCGACTTCTTCGTTGAGGAGTACGCCGAGAATTACCCGTTCGACTACGACGACTCGCTGAAGAAGGAGCTGGAACCCTACCTGGAGGTGATGGAAGAGAGCGAGCAGCTCGATGCCTGGGTAGACGGCGTCTCCCGCAAAGAGACACGCATCATCGACTTCCTGGTGGCGCTGAACCAGCGTCTTGAACAGGAGATCGAGTACGGTATCCGCATGGAGCCCGGCGTTCAGACCTGCGAGGAAACCCTGACCCTGGCCAAGGGCTCCTGCCGCGATACCGGCTGGCTGCTGGTGCAGATTCTGCGCAAGCTGGGCCTGGCCGCACGTTTCGTTTCCGGCTACCTGGTGCAGCTTAAGCAGGACCAGGAAGCCCTGGACGGGCCTTCCGGCGCCGCCCAGGATTTCACCGATCTGCACGCCTGGTGCGAGGTTTATATCCCTGGCGCCGGCTGGGTCGGTCTCGACCCCACTTCAGGCCTGTTTGCCGGCGAGGGTCATATCCCGCTGGCCTGCACTCCCTCCCCCGCTTCGGCTGCGCCGATTACCGGTTACACCGACAAGTGCGAGGTAGAGTTCGCCTATGTCAACGAGGTGTATCGCATCCATGAGGATCCGCGAGTCACCAAGCCCTACAGCGAAGAGCAGTGGGCCTGCATCGATGCGCTGGGCAAGGCGATCGACGAGGAACTCACCGAGGGCGACGTGCGCCTGACCATGGGTGGCGAGCCCACCTTCGTCTCCATCGATGATATGGATTCGGCGCAGTGGAATATCGAGGCGCTCGGCGATGACAAGCTGAAGCTGGCCAAGGATCTGCTGCTGCGCCTGCGCGAGCGTTTCGCACCCAAGGGCCTGCTGCATTATGGCCAGGGTAAGTGGTACCCCGGCGAGGAAGTACCGCGCTGGGCCCTGGGCTGCTACTGGCGCACCGATGGCGAAGCGCTCTGGCACGACCCCAAGCTGCTGGCCCGTGTCGACAAGAACTACGGCCACGGCCTGGCCGAAGCCCAGTGGTTCATGAAAACCCTGTGTGAACGCCTGTCGCTGGATCACAAATACCTGATCGACGCCCGTGAAGATGCGCTTTACTACCTCTGGCAGGAGCAGCAGCTTCCGGTCAATGTGGATCCGAAAAAGGTCAATCTGAAGGATGATCTGGAGCGTAAGCGTCTGGCCAAACTGCTGGATCGCGGCCTGGATACCCCCACAGGTTACGTGCTGCCGCTGGGCTGGGACTACGGCAAACAGGGCTGGCGTTCCTCCCCCTGGGAGCTGCGCCGCGATGAACTGACACTGATCCCCGGCGACTCGCCGCTGGGCTTCCGTCTGCCACTGAGCACCCTGCCCTGGGTGGCTCGTGAGAAGCAGGATATCGACCCCGAGCGCGACCCGTTTGCCGAGCAGGAGCCACTGCCAAGCTACCGTCCATTCGCCAGCATGGTGCCGCCGGCCGAGCCGCCGAACACCGCTGACCACCGCCAGATGATGGACAGTGCGGATGATGAAAATGAGCCCAAGGGCGAAGGTCGCTGGGTGGATATCGTCAAAACGGCGCTCTCCATTGAGCCGCGCGACGGTCGACTCTACCTGTTCCTGCCACCGCTTCATTACCTGGAGCATTACGTTGACCTGATCAACGCCATCGAGCACACCGCCGCTGAGCTCAATCTGCCGGTAGTGATCGAAGGCTATGAGCCGCCCAAGGATTCCCGCCTGCAGAAACTGCTGGTCACCCCGGATCCCGGCGTTATCGAGGTCAATATCCATCCGGCGGGCAGCTGGAAGGAGCTGGTGGAAAACACCAACGTTCTTTATGACGAAGCTCGCCTGTCACGCCTTGGCACCGAGAAGTTCATGATCGACGGCCGCCATGGCGGTACCGGTGGCGGTAACCATGTCACCCTGGGCGGCGTAACGCCGGCGGACAGCCCGCTGCTGCGTCGCCCCGACCTGCTGCGTTCACTGGTGACCTACTGGCAGCACCACCCGGCCCTGTCTTACCTGTTCTCCGGTATGTTTATCGGCCCGACCAGCCAGGCACCGCGTGTCGACGAGGGTCGTCATGAAGCGCTCTACGAGCTGGAGATCGCCTTCCAGCAGATGCCGGAAGGGCTGATCGACCAGCCCTGGCTGGTGGACCGCCTGATGCGCAACCTGCTGGTGGATATCACTGGTAACACCCATCGCTCCGAGTTCTGTATCGACAAGCTCTACGCACCGGGTACCGCCTCCGGACGTCAGGGGATTCTTGAATTCCGTGGCTTTGAGATGCCGCCGCATCCGCAGATGTCGCTGGTGCAGGTACTGCTGCTGCGCGCGCTGGTCGCCCGCTTCTGGAAAGAGCCGTACAAACAGCCGCTGGTCCGCTGGGGCACCGAGCTGCACGACCGCTTCATGCTGCCGCACTACGTCTGGTCGGATCTGCGTGCCGTGGTCAACGATCTTCAGGCGCACGGCCTGCCGTTCCAGCTGGAGTGGCTGGCACCGTTCGAGGAGTTCCGCTTCCCGCACTACGGTCGCGTGCAGATCGACGATATCCAGATCGAACTGCGCTGGGCGATAGAGCCCTGGCATGTACTCGGTGAGGAGATCTCCAGCTTCGGTACTGCCCGCTACGTGGATTCCTCCGTCGAGCGCCTGCAGGTGAAGGTCAACGGCCTCACCGACGGCCGTTACGTGCTCGCCTGTAACGGTCGCCGCGTACCGCTGAACAACACCGGTCGCCACGGCGAATATGTCGGCGGCGTACGCTACCGCGCCTGGAACCCGCCTTCGGCGCTGCACCCAACCATCGGTGTGCACGCACCGCTGGTGTTTGACCTGATCGATACCTGGAACGGCCACTCCATCGGCGGCTGTACTTACCACGTCAGCCATCCGGGCGGTCGCAGCTACGATACCCAGCCGATCAACGCCTTTGAGGCAGAGTCACGCCGGGTGAATCGCTACTGGGATCACGGTCATACGCCGGGTGCGGTAACTCCGCCGCCGTTCCACGAGGCGCTGCGCGAGTTCTTCCCGAACGAGCAGGGCCCAAGGCCGATGGCGCCACCACCGGAAGAACCCACGGGTGAGTATCCCTACACCCTGGATCTGCGGCGTGGATTAGCCTGAAGGGGGTAAATCTCCTATGATGTCGCTCCCGGAAGACTAAATAAGAGCTAAACAGACCACGTGGCGATGCAAGAGACGACGCAGCTCCCCCAGAGCCTGCTCAACTATGCCCGACCAGACACCTTTTATGACGAGGTGTTCGGGCCGGATGGCGAGATCCGCGAGCATTGGCGTTACCTGCTCGAGGGGCTCGGCAGCATGGGTGATGCCGGCCTTCAGGAGCGGCAGCGCAAGGCCGAACGCATCCTCAGGGATGACGGCGCGACCTACAACATCTCTTCAGAGACGGAGAACAGTCGTACCTGGGGCCTTGATCCCGTCCCGCTGGTAATCGGCAGTGAAGAGTGGAGCCGCATCGAAACCGGCCTGATCGAACGCGCCGAGCTGTTCGACTTGGTGCTTAAGGACCTCTACGGCCCCCGGGAACTGATCCGGCAGCGTATCCTGCCGCCGGAACTGGTCTATTCACACCACGGTTTTCTGCGTCCCTGTCAGGGCTTGCGCCTGCCCGGGGATAAGCAGCTGATCTTTCACGCTGTCGACATGGTACGCGGTGGCGACGGCAATATGGTGGTGATCGGCGACCGTACGCAGGCGCCCAGCGGCGCCGGCTATGCACTGGAAAACCGCACAGTGATGTCTCGTGTGCTTCCCAGTCTATTCCGTGACAGCCAGGTGCACCGGCTGTCGCTCTATTTCCAGGCGCTACGCCGAAAAATGGCGTCGCTCTCGCCTAACGGCGATTCGCCGCGGGTGGTAATCCTGACGCCCGGCGCCTACAGCGAAACCTATTTCGAACACACTTACCTAGCCAACTACCTGGGTTATTCATTGGTCCAGGGTGGCGATTTGACCGTGCGCAACGGCTATGTCTGGATGAAATCTCTGGATGGCCTGCACCGGGTCGACATCATCATGCGCCGCGTCGACGACACCTGGTGCGATCCGGTGGAACTGCGCGCCGACTCGCACCTTGGCGTGCCTGGCCTCCTGGAGGTCGCCCGCGCCGGCAACGTGGTGATCACCAACCCCCTGGGTACCGGCGTGCTGGAAAATCCGGCGCTGCACAAGTTTATGCCCAAGGTCGCCGAGTTCTTCCTCGGCCACGAGCTGCAGTTGCCCTCGACCCAGACCTGGTGGGGCGGTGAGCCTGATGATCTGAAGTACATGCTCGACAACCTGAACAAGCTGATCATCAAGCCGACCGCACGGCGCAGCGGTGATCACAGTATCTATGGCGCGAGCCTGAGCAAGGAAAAGCTGGAGGAACTCAAGGCCCGCATCAACAGCAACCCGATGCATTTCATCGCCCAGCAGGCGAACCTGCCGGGGTCATCCCCTTCCTGGCAGAACGGTGAGCTGAAAGCCCGTTCCACCGTGTTGCGCAGCTTCGCCGTGGCCGACCAGAGTGCCTACAGCATCATGCCGGGCGGACTGACCCGTGTCGCCAGCGGTGACGAGCAGTGGATCGTGTCCAACCAGCTCGGCGCCACCAGTAAGGACACCTGGGTCATCGCTTCCGAGCCACAGCGACAGATCAGCTACATCGAGGAGCGCAGCGCCACCTTCACCGAAGACCAGACCAGCGACCTGCCCAGCCGCGTGGTGGAAAACCTGTTCTGGCTCGGACGCTACAGTGAGCGCGCCGAAGCCGGCATGCGCCTGCTGCGCACGGTGCTGATCCAGCTCAACAGCCTCAGCTACCTGCCTACCACGGTGCACGATCTGATGCTCAAGGCGGTCACCCAGGTGACCACTACCTATCCAGGCTTTACCCAGGACAGTGCCGAACTACTGTCGCAGCCTGAAAAAGAGCTGATGTCGGTAATCCTGGATCGCCGCCGCCCCGGCAGCATCACCGCCAACCTTCACGCCATGCTTAACTGTAGCGAGGAGACCAAGGAGATGCTGTCTGCGGACAGTCATCGTGTCATCAATGACCTGCGCGACGAGTTGGCCCAGCTGCCACAGCTGCTCGGCAACGGCCTGTCGGTGGCGCCCGAAGAGGCACTGGACCCGCTGGTTACCTCGTTGCTGGCGCTTTCCGGCCTGACCCAGGAGAGCATGATCCGCGGCTTTGGCTGGCGCTTCCTGGAACTGGGCCGCCGCCTGGAGCGTACCCTGCAGAGCACCTCCCTGCTGCGCGCCATGCTGGTGCCGGTGCTGGAAGACTCTGAACAGGAGCAGGTGATCGAAACCGTGCTGCTTACCTCCGAAGTACTGATCACCTACCGCCGCCGTTACCGCACTCGTCCGCAGCTGGATCACGGTCTGACACTGATCATGCTCGACAAGACCAACCCGCGCTCATTGCATTACCAGGTGGACCTGCTACGCCAGCATATCGAACAGCTGCAAAACCGTGATCGCTCACCGGTCTTGAGCGAGGAGCACCGCGCCATTCTGGAAGCACTGACATTGGTACAGCTGAGCCGTCCGGCCGAACTGGCCAACGCCGGCGAAGACAGCGGCGTGCGCGAAGCGCTGGATAAGCGTCTGGCACGGGTCCAGACCCTGCTGAGCAAAGTGGCCACTGCAATTTCCGACCGCTACTTCGACCATCGCAGCGGGCCGCAGCAACTTGTGCACACAGGCTGGAGCGAAGAGCCATGATCTACCGTATCCGCCACGTCACCCGCTACGAATACGTATCGCCGGTCTCACTCTGCTACAACCGTGCCCACCTGCTGCCGCGCAACACTCCACGCCAGCAGTGCCTGAGCACCCAGATCCGCATTACACCGACACCGGTGTACAGCGTGCGCAGAGAAGACTTCTACTCCAATCTCTACTACTACTTTTCCATCCAGGAATCGCACAAGGCGCTGCAGATCGACGTCACCAGCCAGATCAAGACCCTGCAACCACAGATGAATTTTGACCTGGACCTGGGCAACAGCTGCGCCCGCGCCCTGGAGCTGACCCGCATGGCGGTGGATGAAGAGACGCTGCTGGCACGGGAGTTCTGCCTGGATTCTCCGATGATCCGCGCCAGCGAACAGGTGCGCGAATATGCGGCGCCGATTTTCACGCCGGATCGCCCGCTGCTGTCGGCAGTGCGGGAGCTGACCAGCCGTATCTTCCAGGACTTCAAATACGATCCGGGCTTCAGCACCGTGGCCACACCGCTGAATGAGGTGCTCGAGCACAAGCGCGGTGTCTGCCAGGATTTCGCCCATCTGGCGATCGCCTGCCTAAGATCCTTAGGTTACGCCGCGCGCTACGTTAGCGGCTACCTGGAAACCCTGCCGCCGCCAGGACAGGAAAAGCTGGTGGGTTCCGATGCCTCCCACGCCTGGTTCGCGGTTTACTCCCCGGGCGAAGGCTGGTTCGAGTTCGACCCAACCAACGACAACATCCCATCCGAACAGCACATCACCACGGCCATGGGCCGGGATTATGGCGATGTGACGCCGTTGCGGGGTGTTATTTTCGATGGTGGCGGGTCGCAGAAGCTGGAAGTATCGGTGGATGTGGCGGCGATGCCGGAGTCGTAGGAGGCCCGCAACCGAAGGGCCGAATAATCTCAGCACTGATTGAAGTAGACACCGCGGTAAATCAGAACCAAAGCGGCTTATCGCGACGAGAGCTTCGCTCCTAACCCATGGGACAATGCGATTAGCCCAAACGAAGAAGCCCAGGCTTTCAAGCCTGGGCTTTATATTTACGGCTTTCAACCCCCACACTCTCTCAGCGCACCCTTGTCCCCTTCTGCGCAGCCGAGCATCGCAGACTGAAAGAGAAACAAGGGGCCGGCTGTCTGAGCGACGAAGTCGCGAGTTTCAGGCCCCGCTCTTTCAGGCGAGAAGCACAGGGCAGTCGGCGTAGCCGACCAAGCAGCAGGGGCGGTTTGGGATTGTTAAGGCGCTTGTCCGCACAAGCGCCTTGACTCGCCAGCAGGCGAAACCTGCGTTAGGCCTTACTCAAAGGCAAAGCATTACTGACGTAGCGGAAACTCACTCCGCATCCGTGAGCAACAGCACCCCTGCTCCGGTGTTGGAGATCGGTGCGTGGTAGTGTTTGTGCAACACGTTGACCTTGTCGTTCAGGGCGCCGCGCATCACCATCCACATGATCACTTCGATGCCTTCGGTGCCGGCCTTTTCCATGATGTAGTCGTTGCTCAGACCGGTCATCCAGCTCGGTTCGTTGATGATCTTGTCCATGCACTCCAGATCGAAATCCACGTCGATGATGCCGGCGCGTTCGCCCTGCAGCTGGTGGGACAGACCACCGGTACCGATCACGACCACTTTCATATCTTCCGGGTAGGAATCGATCGCTTTGCGCAACGATTTGCCCAGGTCGTAGCAGCGCTTGGCGCTGGTCAGCGGATGCTGCACAGTGTTGACCGCCAGCGGGATCGCCTTCGGCCAATTCGTGGTCGGCTTGTCGCGCCAGAACAGGTTCATCGGCACCATGAAGCCGTGGTCGACCTTCATCTCCTGACAGGTGGTGATGTCGAACTCGTCGCGGATCATGGTTTCGGCGATATGCCAGGACAGTTCGGCATCGCCTTTCACGTCGGCGCTGGCCGGGATGCCCCAACCCTCGTCGTCGTTCTGGTAGCTGTCGGCGCAACCCAGGGCAAAGGTCGGTACCTGATTGAGGAAGAAGTTCAGGCCGTGGTCGTTGTAAACGACGATCGCCAGGTCCGGCTGCATCTCGTCTAGCCAGGCTTTGACCGGCTCGTAGCCGTCGAAGAAACGTTTCCAGTACGGCTCCTGCTCCAGTTTGCTGTACATGGCGTTGCCGATCGCCGGGATATGAGAGGTGGTCAGGCCACCGATAATTTTAGCCATGCCAGAACCCTCCTTCCTGCTTAAGACGCTCTTCAAAACCGGATGCATTGTTCAGCAGGATCTGCTTGAACTCGTCGGTGGTGATACCGTGGAATGCAGCACCGGCATCCTGCACGGTCATACCGTGGAAGACCGCGATCTTGGCCAGGTAGTAAATATTGCCACCCATCTGCAGCAACTTCAGAAATTCACCATTGAGTACAGCTTCCCGCTGCTCGTCGCTCAGCCCGTATTTGCGGCAGTAAGCATCCATGTCGGCGGCAAATTCCTGGCGGTTTGCTTCGGAGTTGAAAGAAAACGCCATGCGGTTCAGGGCATAACCGGAGTGGGAACGCTTGCCATCAAAGACATAGGTACCGGGAATCTCATCGTAATCGTGTTGACGCCACGCCATGATGAATCTCCTCTGTTTGTTATTAGTAATGGGTTAAGGATCTGGGGTTTGCGGCCACCCGTTTGCTGGGGCAGCGTTGTTGAACGAGGTCTATGCTCCCCTTTTACCCCTTTAACAAGAAGGGACATTTAGCGGAAAAACTTGTACATTTCGAAGATAAGAAATTTCGCAAACGGCAGCTGGATAACAGGAGAAGGCTATGCTGAAGAGCATCCCGACGGTGCAGCTTTACGGGGAGGAAGTGTGGCAGCAGACACCGGATTACCTGCATTGCGAGCCGCTGATCACCCGCTCCCGCGAGCACCGTTTCCAAATCCGTCCCCACCGTCACCCCGGAATCACCCAGGTGTTTCACCTGCGTCGCGGCCAGGGGGAAGCCAAGATCGACGGCCGCAGGCTGGAGGTCAAAGCCCCCTCCCTGATCCTGATCTCGCCGATGAGCGTGCACGATTTTGCCTGGTCCGCCGATGTCTCAGGCACGGTGGTGTCAGTAGCCACCGCACGGCTTGAGCGTGCGCGCCGCTCCCAGGACACACCGGTCCCGCTTTCACACACCTCACTGGTGAGGCTTAAACAACAGGACCGGGAGCTGGACCTGCTGTTCGAGATGCTGCTTGAAGAGTATCGCCGCCCACCGGATAGCGCCCGCGATGGCGCGCTGCAGGCCTTTGTGAACCTGCTGACGGTCAGGGTTGAGCGGCTGGAGCAGGAACAGATCGAGGAGCAACGTCTCGGTGGAGGCGAGCGCCAGCATCGCGGCCAGTTGCACCTGAAGCGCTTTCTGGATGAGGTTAACCGGGATTATGTGCAGCAGCGCACGGTGGAAAGCTACGCCGAAGAGCTGGGTATCACCGCGCCCTATCTAAATCAGTTGTGCCGCGAGCTCACCGGCCGCAATGCACTACAGATCATCCACGAGCGGCTGATTATCGAGGCGCGTCGCAGCCTGATCTACACCGCTCTGCGGGTCAGCGAGATCGCCTATGAGCTGGGTTTTTCCGACCCGGCCTACTTCACCCGTTTCTTTCGCCGTCACACCGGGCATTCCCCGCGGGAGTTCCGCCAGCTCAAGGCTCAGGACAGAACTTCCAGCGTCAGCTGATCCGGCGCTACCGGGCGACCCAACAGGTAGCCCTGCACGCTGTTGCAGGCGTTATTACAGAGGAAATCCAGCTGGGCCTGAGTCTCCACACCTTCGGCCAGCACCTCGATACCCAGAGCGCTGCCCAGAGCAATAATGGTCAGGATCACCGCCTCGTCGCGGGAGTTTCTGCCGATATCGCGGGTGAACGCCTGATCGATCTTGAGACGGTCAAGCGGCAGGTGCTTGAGACGATCCAGCGAGGAGTAACCGGTACCGAAATCATCCAGCGCGATGCGATAACCCGATTCGCGCAGCTTATGCAGCTGCAGCATCGCAAGATCCGGATCCTGCATGATCATCAGTTCGGTAATCTCCAGCTCGAAGGTATCCCGGGAGATCCGCTGGCTGTCCACCAATGCATTGAGCTTCTCAACGAAGTCCATCTGCAGCAGCTGCTGAGGCGATATATTCACCGCCACGCAGGGCATCTTCAGCCCCTGTTCGTTCCAGCTTGCCACCTGCTCGCAGGCTAATTCGATCACCTGCCAGCCCAGCGGGATAATCAGCTGTGTCTCTTCCGCCAGTTCGATAAATTCCCCCGGCGCCAGCAGCCCGCGTTCGGGGTGCTGCCAGCGCACCAGCGCTTCGGTGCCGAGCAGTTCGCCGCTCTTCAGGTCGAACTGGGGCTGGTAGTGCAGCAGCAGCTGTCGCTGCTCCAGCGCCACGCGCAGATCCTGCTCCAGTGAGAACGACTGGAAGGTCTGATTACTGAACTCCTCGCTGTGCACCATGTAACGGTTCTTGCCCTGAGCCTTGGCGCGATACATCGCCGTGTCGGCGTACCTGATCAGTGTCACCAGATCGTTGCCATGGTTAGGGTAAAGGCTGATACCGATACTGGCGGTTACCTGCAGACGGATGTTGTCTACATCCATAGGCATCCCGGCCGCAATCAGCAGCTTGTCCGCCTCGACGCAAGCGCGCCGCCGATTGCCATCGACCATCAGGATAAATTCATCACCACCCATGCGGTAAAGGTGGGCGTCTTCGGGCAGTTGCTGCTCCAGCTTGCGTGCCAACGCGACCAGCAGATGATCACCGACCTGGTGCCCCAGGCTGTCGTTGATCAGCTTGAAGCGATCCAGGTCGATAAACAGCAGAGCAAAGGGAGCACTATCGGGCCCCGTCAGCCGCGCTCTCAGCGTCTCCAGCAGGTTGCTGCGGTTGGGCAGGCCGGTCAGATCATCATGCTTGGCCTGGTAAGCCAGACTCTGGGTCTGGCGTCGCACCTCGGCCAGCAGCACACGCTCGCGGTCGTGAGTGGCCAGCGTCAGCATGGTGCCGAGAATCGCCACCAGCGCCAGCAGCCCCTGCAGATCCACCGCATTACTGGACGGATGCGCCGCCATGTAGTTCGCATTGGGGGTAGCTTCCATGTGCCAGGTTCTCTGCGCCACATCCAGGTCGAACGCGGCGATGAGCTCCGGGTTAGGCTGGGCCGGGAAGTCAGAGTAAAACGACTCTCTGGCGCCCGCCTCGGTCAGACGCACACTGATATCCTCGAGCCCCGCACTGCGCAGGGAGCTCTCCAGCAACTGGTTCAGGGTAAACACGCCAACCATGAAGCCGACCAGGTTGCGATGGCGATACAGCACGCTGCTGTTTCCACCCATGTGGTAAACCGGCTGCAGGATCAGCAACCCCGGCTGATCCGGTGCCTGGGTCAGATTAAGAATCTCGGTGGCCACCGCACGACCTGTCGCCTGGGCCTGAATGACCGAGCGGCGTCGATCCTCAAGCGACAGAAGGTTAAAGCCAAGCGCGGTACGATTCGATTCACGCGGCTCGACCATCTGCACCGGTATCAGCGGGTCTTCCGGATACAGCGACTCACCGGAGATCGCATAGCCGGGCTCATCGATCAGCTCTGCAGTGTACCGCTCGAACATCTCACGTTCGCTCTGCTGCACGATCGGATCCCAGGAGTACGCACGCAAGCCCGGGTTTTCCTCTATCAGTTCAGCCGCTTCCTCAGCGAAATAAGCCGGAGAATAGGTGCCATTTTCGGCAAAGCGTCGCCCCAGGGTCGCCAGATCCGTCATGTTCTTCTGCATAATCCCTGACAAACGGGCTTCGATAAGCTGGGTATCGCGCATGAAATCGCGGCGCAGCTGATTACTGAGACGGTCCAGGAACAGGCTATTAAGGATAAGGGCGCCGGCCATAATGATGGCCAACCGGGTCACCAGCGCCAGCCGGCGGCGACCACTCATGCTTTTGCCAACCAGCAGAGCCAGCACCACCGGGGTGATGACAATGGCGCCAAAACTGTCGGCGATCCACCAGGTCAGCCAGTCTTTCCAGTAGCCGGCACTACCGCCGGCATCGCTGAACTCATAAACCGCACTGGTGCCGATACTGGCGCTGATCACGCAGCAAACAGGCCCCGCCAGGAGCACATACCAGAGCAGACTGCGCCCCATCTTCGGGGCCAGGGGATAGGCGTCAAAGCGTTTGATCAGCAAAGCGGAAACGCCGGCCTGCAGGGCCGCGCCCGTGCCGATCAGCGATGCAGTCAGTAAATTGTACGCATCGATGCTGTCTTTCCAGCTCAGCGTAATCAGCAGGTTAAAAGCGAGATTACCCAGCAGAACACCGGGAAGAATACGGGCACCAAAACGCAACGCAGCGCCAAGCGCAACACCGGCAGGAACCCAGAAAGGCATGATCTGCTCGTGCAGCCCCACACCCGACGCCAGGAACGCGGCCGCGAGGTAACACAGTGCAACCGCCAGGATAAGGCCTGACGTCCTGAAAATGGCGACCTGCACACTGCTCCTTAGGGCAACGCCAATTCAATCAAAAGATTTGCTGTAACTCCTTGATCGTGCAACTTTATATAAATACAACCTTAGTTGAAAGCTCTACACGACAGAACAATTGGAGTATCAAGACATGAGTGATGCCGATACCGGATTCCTCCGCACTCTTCCCAAGGCCGAGCTTCACCTTCACCTGGAAGGGACCCTGGAGCCTGAACTGATGTTCCAACTGGCAGAACGCAACGGCCTGGAACTGCCCTACAGCGATGTTGACGCCCTGCGCAGCGCCTATGAATTTGGCAACCTGCAGGACTTTCTCGACCTCTACTACCAGGGCGCTGGCGTACTCCAGACCGAGCAGGATTTCTACGACCTGACCTGGGCCTACCTGGAGCGCTGCGCCGCCGACGGCGTGGTACATGTGGAGCCCTTCTTCGACCCCCAGACCCACACCGCACGCTCCATCCCCATGTCGACTCAATTCAAGGGGATCACCCGCGCCCTGAACGACGGCCAGGAAAAACTCGGCATCAGCAGCCGCCTGATCCTCTGCTTCCTGCGCCATCTGAGTGAAGAGGATGCCTTTACAACCCTGCAGCAAGCCATGCCCTGGCGCAAACATCTGGTTGCTGTCGGGCTGGATAGCGGCGAAAAAGGCAACCCGCCGGAAAAATTCCAGCGAGTCTTTGACGAGGTACACCGCCTGGGCCTGGGCATCGTCGCCCATGCCGGCGAAGAGGGCCCGGCCGACTATATCTGGCAGGCGCTGAATCTGCTCAAGGTACAGCGGGTCGATCACGGTGTGCGCTGCGTTGAAGACCCTGCGCTGGTGCAGAAGCTGATCGACGAACAGATCCCGCTGACGGTCTGCCCGCTCTCCAACACCCGGCTGAAGGTGTTCGGCGACATGGCCGAGCACAACATCATGCAACTGCTGGAACAGGGGATGTGCGTCACCATCAACTCGGATGATCCCGCCTACTTCGGTGGCTACCTGTTGCAGAACTATATCGCCGTACGCGACGCACTCGGCATGACCGAGGCGCAGGCGATACAGCTGGCGCGTAACAGCATCAATGCCAGCTTTCTCAGCGAGGCCGAGAAAGCACCTCACCTGGAAGCGCTGGAACAGCTGGCCTGATCAACCCGCCGGTCCGGGAAACCCCGGGCCGGATTGCCCTCCCAGATTTGCACCTCCTGACCCGCTAAACCAGTGCCACACATCAGGTTCACTCCCTTCCGGCGGCTATCTCATTTAACTCTGTCGTTTCCTGTCATTCACGCATGGCGAGATTCTGCTATACCTACTAAAACTGCCTTTGCGGCTAAAAGTGTCTATGCGGCTTAACAAAAATAAATTTCCAGCAACAACGGGATGAACGAAGCCTGGGCCATCGGCTCGGTTTTGCGCGTTGTTCTGTCATGAGCTGTCGGCGCAGCTTAAAGAGGGGATGGACCATATGAAGGTGATGCCAACAACCGGGAAGGCAGTGACTTTTCCTCCCGGCAAACAGCTCATTTCGACCACCGACCTTAAAGGGCAGATCACCTATGCTAATGCAGCCTTCTGTGAAGTTTCAGGTTTTTCGCTGGAAGAGATGCAGGGAAAGCCCCACAACATCGTCCGCCACCCGGATATGCCCCCCGCCGCATTCGCCAACATGTGGGACAACCTGAAAACCGATACGCCCTGGCGCGGCATCGTCAAAAACCGCTGCAAAAACGGCGATCACTACTGGGTAGATGCCTATGTCACTCCTATTTACGAGGATGGCAAGAAAACCGGCTATCAATCCGTGCGCACAGTCCCGAAAGACGCAACGGTCGCCCGCGCCGAAAAGCTCTATGCGGAGCTTGCCAAAAAGCCGGCAGAAAAGCTGATAAAACGGCGCTCATACAACCTCTTGATCGCGGTTGCGATTCTACTCTTCGCCCTGCTGCCGATCAGCCAGTGGCTGCTCGGTGCTCCCTTGCCCGCGATTCTTGTCAGTGCAGTTCTCGCCCTGGGCCTGACCACACTGCCGCTGGTTCTGATCAACCGCATCAGTAAGGTCAGTGCCAGAAGTCGCGCCCTGTTCGATAACCCTCTTATCCAGAAGGTCTATTGCGACGACATGACGGAGCTGGGCCAGATCAGGCTGGCCCTGAGCATGGGAGAAGCCAGGGCCAAGACCATCCTGGGCCGCCTTGGCGATATGAGTAAAACCCTGCAGCAGGCCGTTAACCAGACCAACCAAGCGGTCTCCGCCTCCCGGTCCGAGATCGAAAAACAGACCCAGGAAACCGAACTGGTAGCCGCGGCCGTGACCGAGCTGGCCAGCGCCACCCATGAGATCGCCAGCAATACCGGAAGAACCTCTGAGGCCAGCCTGCATGCCCAAAGCATCTGTCAGGAGGGGGAAAGCATTCTCTCCGGCGTAGTACGCTCGGTAAGCGGCCTCAGCAAACGGATGAACAGCGGGTTTGAAACCGCGACCGAGCTGGAAGCCCAGGCCAAGAAGATCGAAGAGATCATCACCGTGATCAACCAGGTGGCGGAGCAGACCAACCTGCTGGCGTTGAACGCTGCGATCGAGGCCGCAAGGGCTGGCGATCACGGCCGTGGCTTCTCGGTGGTGTCCGACGAGGTACGCACCCTCGCCACCCGCACCAAGAATTCCACCGAGGAGATCCGTAACATGGTGGAAGAGATCCAGAGCGCGGTGCGCCGTACCGTACAGATCATGAAGGAGAGTCAGCAGGAAACCGAAGAGATAGAACAGCAGGCAATGAACACCGGCGACACCTTCCGCAACCTGATCACGACCCTGTCCGATGTGGCCGATCGCTGCCTCCAGGTAGCAAGCGCTACGGAGCAACAATCATCGGTGGTCAACGAGATCGGACAGAATATTGAAAGCCTGAATGTTCAGGCGGCAAACATCCGCAGATCTTCCGGACAGACCAGCGACGCCTGCGACAAGATGAGCAGCCTTTCCAGCTCTCTGGACTCCATGGTACAGGCGTTCTCTTCACGATAAGCTAGAGCCCGACAACTTTACTCTGAATTAGGTGTCACATTGACGACACTTAAATCTTTGACCTTAAGCTAGGATCTTGAATTCAGAGATTAAAGTCGGGCCCTCAACTTTGGCTGCCAGGCCGTGCTTATCGGTACTGTAAGGAAGGACAGTTATCAACACCGAACAACCGCGCAACGGACGCACCCCGCTGGGCCGCATCCTCGTTTTTACCGCTGTGTTTATTCTACTGAGTGCCGCTGTTCCCTGGGCGATCCTGTCGGATCTGCAGCTCGACCGTCCGCTGCTGGATGACCGCCTGCTGAAACCAGGCTTTATTGCCGCCTGCCTTGGCCTGCTGCTGGTCTACTTCGCCAGCGATGGTCTGCGCCTCTACTACACCCTGCGAGCCTTGGGTTATCGCATTCCTGCCGCCGCCCAGACGCGACTGGTATTTATCAACATCCTGATCTCCAACGTTACGCCCATGGCCACCGGCGGCGGCCTGGCGCAGATCTGGTACTTGCGCCACCAGGGCGTCCATGTGGGCGCAGCCACGGCAGCGACCACCCTGAGAACCCTGCTCGCGGTCTGTTTTATCTTCCTGCCGACACCCTTTCTGCTGATGTTCCTCGAGCCACTGCGCAATAGCGCACTGGGCGAACAACTGGCGGTTTACCTGGCGCTGTTCGCGTTTATCTATGTCGGTGCCTTTGCCCTGCTGATCTTTAAAATGCGCTGGATGCTGAAACTGGCCGACGGCCTGATCGCCCTGCTGCACCGGATCAAACTCATATCCGCGGAGAAAAAACCACGGCTGCATTTCGCCCTGCGCCGCGAGATGCTCAGGTTCCGTGCCGCGTTAAAAGCGTTTATGCGCGGCAATCTGCGCTATCGCCTGCTGGCCCTGTTCTTCACCGGGCTGTTCCTGCTGTCGCTGTTCTCCTTCCCGGCGCTGCTGCTCTGGGGCCTGGAGTACGAGGTGAACTACCTGCTCACACTCGGCCTGCTGGTGGTGACCACCTTCGTGATGTATTTCGCCCCCACGCCGGGCGCCGCCGGTGTCGCCGAGGCGGTATTCGGGCTGTTTTTCTCCGCCATGCTGCAGTCCGGCGACCTGGTGCTGACCATCCTGCTGTGGCGTTTTCTGACTATTCATCTGGGCATGCTGATCGGCCTGCCGGTTACCCTTCATAGCCTGTTCAAGGGAGCTCTGAGCCGTGCGTAACACCCACCCGCGTCTGCGTCTGATCTTCTACATTAACCTGCTGCTGATCCTGGCCCTGGTCGGCTACAAGATCTATCTCAACTTCTTCGAGCAGGATTACACCGCCGTGCACGCCCGCCAGGTGGAACGGATCGAAGCCCGCCTCGATGGCAAAGAGAGCTTCCGCTTTGCCGTGGTGGGCAATATCAAGAACTCGGTGGGTATCTTCGAGAGGCAGATTCTGCCGATGCTGAACGACAGCGGCGTCGACTTTGTCGTCTCCGCCGGCAACGCGGTCAGCAGCGGCGGCGAGGACAAATACAGGGCGCTCTACCGCACACTGTCGCGGCTTAACATGCCCTACCTGCTCACTTTCGGGGAAAACGAAAACAGTCGCCTCGGCGGCTTCCGCTTCTACGATCATTTTGGCCCCTACCTGTTCTCATTTAACGCTGGCAACAGCCGCTTTATCTTCCTCGACAGCACCGGCAAGACCAACTATCAGTGGCAGCAGCGCTGGCTCGATGACCTGCTCAACGACAAGAAGGAAACCCAGGAGCAGACTCACCGCTTTGTGTTCAGTGAAAAGCCGCTGAAAGCCGTGCCCTCGGAGAAGCTGCTCGGTTTCGATACCCACTACCTGTTCCCGGAGGAGCAGTACCTCTACCCGGACCCGGCGCGCAGCGCCCTGGTTTCGATCATTGAAAGCGCCCGGGTCGATGCGGTGTTCTCCGCCAGCCTGCCGCAACAGTATATCCAGCGCGAAAGCGGTACCGATTTTGTCGTCACCGGTGGCGGCGGCGGCTTCGTCCCCACCAGCGAACATGGCTTCTACCACTACACCGAGGTCAGCGTGGATGGCGATAACATCAGCATCGAGCCGGTGCGCCTGGATATCGCTCAGCATCCGTTCTGGCGCACGGTGGAAAGTCTCTGGTTCTTTATCCACTCGCTGTTCTACGTGGGCTACCTGAACTTCATCCTGGTGATCTGCCTGCTCAGCCTGGTCGGACTCTGGCTCTACTCGGCGATCTTCGTGGATCGCGACTATTACCCCAACTTCGACGTGGACCCAACGCCGTTCGAGAACAAGCCGCTCAGGGTCAGCATGCTGACCAACAACTACCTGCCGTTTATCGGCGGCGTACCACTCTCCATCGAACGGCTCAGGCGCGGACTCAAAGGCCTGGGGCACAGTGTCCAGATCGTCTCTCCGAGCTACAGCAAGCAGCCGAAAAATGAGGAGGATGTGGTACGCGTGCCATCGATCCTGCCGCTGGGCAAACACCGGGAGTTCAAGCTGGCCAACATTTTCCTGCCCGGTACGCTGAAAAAAATCCGCGCCTTCAAGCCGGACCTGATCCACGCCCATCATCCGTTCTGGCTCGGCGGCCTGGGCCCGATGATCGCCCGCGCGCTGGATATTCCGCTGGTCTACACCTACCACACCCGACTGGAGCACTACGCCCATTACGTGCCGCTGCCCGGTCCGCTGTTTCGTAACCTGGTCTCCCATGCGCTGGTGCGGCGCTTTGCCAACCGCTGTGACGGGGTGATCGTGCCGACGGAATCCGCCGAGGAGTATCTGCGCATGATCGGGGTGAAAAAGTCGATCTTTGTGCAGCCCACCGGCATCGACTACCAGTCGTTCCGCGATGTCAGCGACGAGCAGGTCAGCGAACTGCGCAAAAAGCTCGATATCCCGGTGAATGAAAAGGTGCTGGTCAGCATCTGCCGACTCAGTGCAGAGAAAAACATCGGCTTTATGATCGATGCCCTGGCGGACCTGGCCAAACGACGCGAGGATATCCCCTTCCGCTGCCTGATCCTCGGCGATGGTAACCAGCGCAAAACCCTGCAGAAACAGATCGACGAGCAGGGCATGACCGATCGCATTATCCTGGTGGGCTCAGTGCCGCCGGATGAGATGGCGACTTACTGCCGTCTGGGTGATCTGTTTGTGTTTGCCTCACGCTCCGAAACCCAGGGCATGGTGATTCTCGAAGCGATGGCCGGTGGTATGCCGGTGGTGGCGGTTCGCTCCAGCGGCATCGACGATATCGTCGAAGATGGCGTCAACGGCTATAAAACGCCACTTAACGGTACCCAGTGGCGCAAGCGGGTAGAGACCCTGCTCACCGATGACGACATTTACCAGCGCTTCGCTGAAAGTGCCGTCGAGACTGCGGCGAATCACAGCACCGAAGAGTTCAGCCGTTGCGTTGGCCTGATCTACGCCACGGTACTGGCCGAAAAAAACAGATAATGCATAATCAGGGGATGAGTAAACGCCCAAGCAAAGCCGACATACGAAAAGAACTCGAACGCCAGGTTCAGGACTTCGTCCGTGATGGCGGCGAGATCAAACGTGTACGTCAGGGCGAAAGCGGTGTTGAGGATGGCGCCGCTTTCCAGCCGCCATTCAGTGACGGTCGACCGGTGCAGCCCCGCACACCGGCCATGGATGTACTCGCGGCCATAGATGCACGGCGCAAACAGGCGAAACAGAAACCCAAACCAGCCCCCCGGCAGAAACCTCGCAAAAAGGTCATTTACGATGATTTCGGCGAGCCACTGCGCGAGGTCTGGGTAGAAGGCTGACCGCGCCGAATGCAACGCAAAATCATCCATATCGACATGGATGCCTTCTACGCCTCGGTGGAGATTCGCGATAACCCGAGCCTCAAGGGCAAACCAATCGCTGTCGGCGGCAAGGCTGACTCCCGTGGCGTGATCTCCACCTGCAGTTACGAGGCGCGCAAGTTCGGTGTCCACTCGGCCATGCCCAGCGCCGAGGCAAAACGGCTCTGCCCCGATCTGATCCTGATCCCTGGACGAATGTCGGTCTATAAAAGCGTTTCCGCCCAGATCCGCGAGATCTTCGCCCGCTATACCGAGCTGATCGAACCGCTGTCGCTGGACGAGGCTTACCTGGATGTCAGCGAATGCAGTGCCTGCCAGGGCAGCGCCACGCTGATCGCCCAGCAGATCCGAGCCGAGATCCTGGCCGAAACCGGCCTCACCGCCTCCGCCGGTGTTGCCCCTAACAAGTTTATCGCCAAGATCGCCTCGGACGAGAACAAGCCCAACGGCCAGTGCGTGGTCACGCCCGACCAGGCGGCGGAGTTTGTCGCCGGCCTGAAGCTGAGGAAGTTTCCCGGTGTTGGCCCGCGCACGGCGGAAAAACTGGAGGAGCTGGGCCTTAACTACGGCCACGACCTGCTCGGCTGGTCACTGCAGGCGCTCACCGACCGCTTCGGTAAGTTTGGCCACAGCCTCTACCAGCGCGCCCGCGGCATCGATGATCGCCCGGTGCAGCCCTCACGCATCCGTAAATCCGTGGGGGTCGAAACCACCCTCGCCCATGACCTGCGTACCGAGGCCCAGTGCGAACAGATCCTGCTCGGCCTGCTGCCGGAACTGAAGCAGCGCCTCAGGGGCCGCAGTTTCAAGGGCATTACCATCAAGCTTAAATTCCACGACTTCCAGCAGACCACCGCTGCCGGTCAGTCGGAGCGGCTCAGCGAGGATGTGCTGCGCTCGATCCTGCATACCGCGTTTGAACGCGCCGCGGGCCGCCGTGTGCGCCTTGTCGGTATCAGCGTCGCCCTGGCGGAAGAGAGTTCCCTGCGCCAGCTGGCTCTGGATTTCGGTAGCTAGTATTCAGAGTCCATGGCCCTTCGCGATCAAGATTTGTGGATTCAGCAGCGTCGCCTTATAAAGTCAGTTCAGGCCCAACATCCGGCTTGAAAGCCCGCCTCGCATACATCTTTCTTGCGCTTCATTAGTGGATATTGTTCTATGCTGATTGGGGGTAACCCCCAACTTAAGAGCCAAGCGCAAGGAGGCGCGAAATGACAACGATCGCCATGGAACTCGAGGTGAACAAACGAGCTTCTGCCTTCGGGTCGAAGTACACAAGCGGACTGACAAAACGAGAGTACATAGCCACCCAGGCTTTGAGCACTCTCATTTCCAACCCGGAACTTACGGATAGCGATTCTGTTGCAGATCGCGCCGTGGAGTATGCGGACGCCCTGCTGCGCAAACTCAGCAAGTAGTCACGCCAGGCGCTTGATGGAGAAACCGCCCTCGGGCGGTTTCAATTTGTGCGGCGGTCTATTAAGCGCGATCTATCAAGCGAAGACGAAATACTTGCGTACGGTCTCGACCACTTCCCAGGTACCTTTCATACCCGGCTCGATAACGAACACATCGCCCGCTTTCAGATGTTTCGGCTCTTCACCTTCCGGGGTGATGATGCAGTAACCGTCGAGGAAGTGGCAGAACTCCCACTTGTCGTAATTCACTTCGAACTTGCCCGGGGTGCAGATCCAGGTACCCATGATCTTGCTGCCGTCAGCGGAGGTGTAGGCGTTCAGATTCACGGTGTGCGGGTCACCGCCGATGCGGGTCCATTTGGTCGCATCAACAACGGGAGTCGGGCAGGTTTCACGCAAAACGGTAATAAAATCGGACATGTCAGCTCCACAAGGGTCGAAGTAAAGGACCCGCATTATGGGGCGATTATTCAGGCTGGCATTGTCTGGTTTCGACACTGGTAGGGTTATAAACGGCAGCAAGCAGGAAAGCCATTTTTCGTCGGAGTGACGCCCTCGTCGCGCTCATCCGCCGATGGGTTTGTTCACCGCAGTGCCGGATTCCATCGGCGCGAGGTTATTATGCCCTCCGGGTGCGCACCTCCTACCGCGGTGCATCGGTTATGCTGTGCCTTCTCCCCCAGGCCAATCCATAAAAAAGGCCCTCACCAGTCTCCTGATGAGGGCCAAGCTCCATTGCAACTCGTAACGAGTTTTATCTCAGGTAAAGCAAGCCTGGGCTTTCTTACCCCTCGATTTCGATCAGCACCTCGCCCGGGGTGACGCGGTCGCCCTTGGCGACATGCACGCCCTTCACCTTGCCGGCGATCGGTGCCTGAATTTCGGTTTCCATCTTCATCGCTTCAGTGATCAACACCGCCTGACCTGCAGTGACTTCGTCACCGACTGACACCAGCACATCGACGATATTGCCCGGCATACTGGTGGTCACATGGCCCGGTGCGCTGGCCTGCTGACGACCGCTGGCGGTAGTACCACCGACGTAGGCGTTCAGCGGCTCGAACAGTACCTCTTCCGGCATACCATCGATGCTCAGGTAGACGTGACGCTTACCGCTGTCCTTGCCACCTACACCGGTGATCGCCACCTGGTAGGTTTCACCGTGGACGTCGATCTTGAACTCGGTGGCTACACCTTCGTCCATGGCGCGACCGCCCTGGCTGGCCGGCAGAAGCTGTTCCGGCTCCAGAGTGCCGGCTTCACGCTGTTCGAGGAACTGGCGGCCGATATCCTGGAACATGGCGAAGGTCAGTACGTCTTCTTCGGATTTGGCCAGGTCACCGATCTCTTTGGTCAGGCGCGCCATTTCCGGGCTCAGCAGGTCAGCCGGGCGACCGTCGATCAGCTCTTCTTTACCGACCGCCTTGGTCTGCAGCTGAGCATCGACTTCGGCCGGCGGGTGACCGTAACCACCCTGAAGATAGCGTTTCACCTCATTGGTGATCGTCTTGTAGCGCTCACCGGAGAGCACGTTCAGCACCGCCTGGGTACCGACAATCTGTGACGTCGGCGTCACCAGCGGCGGGTAACCCAGGTCCTTGCGCACCGCCGGAATCTCGGCGAACACTTCGCGGATGCGGCCCAGGGCGTTCTGCTCTTTCAGCTGGTTGGCCAGGTTGGACATCATGCCGCCCGGTACCTGGTTGATCTGAACCGATACGTCTTCGCGGGTGAATTCCGATTCAAACTGGTGATACTTCTTGCGCACTTCGCGGAAGTAATCGGCGATCTCGCCCAGCAGTTCCAGATCCAGACCGGTATCCCACTGGGTACCGCGCAGCGCCGCAACCTGGGATTCGGTGGCCGGATGGCTGGTGCCGGAAGCAAAGGAGGAGATCGCGGTATCGATATGCTCAGCACCCGCTTCCACCGCCTTCAGCTGACACTGAGCCGCGAGGCCTGCGGTGGAGTGGCTATGGATGAACACCGGCAGATCCACACCGCTCTTGATCGCCTTCACCAGGTCATAGGTGGCGTACGGGGTCAGCAGACCGGCCATATCCTTGATCGCGATGGAGTCGGCGCCCATCGCCTTCAGCTCCTGCGCCTGCTTCACGAACAGCGCTTCGGTATGCACCGGGCTGGTGGTGTAGCAGATGGTGCCCTGCGCATGTTTGCCCGCTTTCTTCACCGCCTTGATGGCGGTTTCCAGGTTACGCAGATCGTTAAGCGCATCGAAGACGCGGAATACATCTATACCGTTCTCGGCCGCCTTGGCGACAAACGCCTCGACCACGTCATCGGCATAGTGGCGGTAGCCGAGCAGGTTCTGGCCGCGCAGCAGCATCTGCAGACGGGTGTTCGGCAGCGCCTTGCGCAGTTCGCGCAGACGCTCCCAGGGATCTTCCTTCAGGAAACGGACGCAGGCGTCGAAGGTGGCGCCGCCCCAGACTTCCAGTGACCAGAAGCCCACCTTGTCGAGCTTGTCACAGATCGGCAGCATGTCTTCTGTACGCATACGAGTGGCGATCAGGGACTGGTGTGCATCTCGCAGGATGACGTCGGTAACGTTCACTTTGCTCATCAATTCTCTCCTTTTCGCAGCCCGTTAAACGCCGGCGTACGCCGCGATAGCTGCAGCGATGGCCAGCGCAAGTTCGCTGGGATCGCGCTTGTCCGAGTAGTTTTGCAGCTCCGGGTGGTTCGGCACGAAGCTGGTATTGAATTCACCGCTACGGAAATCCGGGTTCTGCAGGATCTCCTGGTAGTAACGGGCGGTGGTTTTCACCCCCTGCACCCGCATGTCCGCCAGTGCGCGGGAACCGCGATCCAGCGCCTCTTCCCAGTTCAGCGCCCAGACGATCAGCTTCAGACACATGGAGTCGAAGTACGGCGGAATGGTGTAACCGGTGTAGATCGCCGTATCGGTACGCACACCGGGACCGCCCGGCGCGTAGTAACGGGTAATGCGGCCAAAACTCGGCAGAAAATTGTTCTTCGGATCTTCGGCGTTGATACGGAACTGCAGGGCAAAACCGCGGAAGGAGATATCCTCCTGGCGATAGGCCAGCGGCAGGCCGGATGCGACACGAATCTGCTCGCGCACGATATCCACGCCGGTGATCTGCTCGGAGATGGTGTGCTCAACCTGCACACGGGTGTTCATCTCCATGAAGTAGATCTCGTTACCGGTGACCAGGAACTCCACGGTGCCAGCGTTCTCGTAACCCACCGCCTTGGCGGCGCGCACGGCCAGTTCTCCGACATAGTTACGCTGTTCCGGCGTTAGCTGCGGGCTCGGTGCGATCTCGATCAGCTTCTGGTTACGGCGCTGGATGGAACAATCGCGCTCGTAAAGATGGATCGCATCGCCCTGGCTGTCGGCCAGGATCTGCACTTCAATATGTTTCGGATCGACGATGCACTTCTCAAGAAACACTTCGGCAGAGCCGAACGCCTTGGTGGCTTCGGAGATAACGCGCGGGTACTGCGCCTTGAGTTCAGTCTCGCTGTCGCAGCGACGAATACCGCGACCGCCACCACCGGAGGTGGCCTTGAGCATCACGGGGTAGCCGATCTCGCCGGCAACCTTGATCGCCTCGTCCAGATCGGCCAGGTTGCCTTCCGAGCCCGGAGTCACCGGCACGCCGGCGGCGATCATGCTGGCACGGGCTGCAGTCTTGTCGCCCATCTTGGCGATAACCTCAGCCTTCGGGCCGATAAAGGTGATACCACGCTCGGCACAGATACGGGCGAACTCGCTGTTCTCGGACAGGAAGCCGTAGCCAGGATGGATCGCATCACAGCCGGTTTCTACCGCCAGGTTCACGATACGACGGGCATCGAGGTATCCCGCCAGCGGGTCTTCACCCAGGCTGTGGGCCTCGTCTGCGCGTTTTACGTGCAGCGCGTAACGGTCCGGTTCTGTGTAGATCGCTACCGAGCGGATATTCATCTCCGCGCAAGCCCGTACTATGCGGACCGCGATTTCGCCTCGGTTGGCAATCAGGATTTTCTTCAGCATGGATCGTCTCCGAAAGAGTGTCTCGACCGATGCGAATCACACTAAACCAGTCGGCTAAAATCTATAAATTGATATTTCTTCTGAAGATCATAAGAAATACCTTATAGTTAACCTTGTCGTTCGACCCAACAGCCCATCAGCACTGGATTTCGCCCATGCCCTACTCTCTGAACCAGCTCTTGAATCGGCTCTCTTTTCGCCAGTTACAGGTGTTCAAGGCCGTAGCTCATCACCTGAACTACAGCCGTGCCGCCGAGGAGCTTGGCCTGACCCAGCCCGCCGTCAGCGCGCAGATAAGGCAGCTCGAGCAGGCGATGGGCCAGCCGGTGTTCGAATACGTGGGTAAAAAACTGTATGTGACCGCCGCCGGCGAGCAGCTGTCGAGAACCGTCGACACCATGTTTACCGACCTGGAGCGGCTGCAGATGCAGCTGGCAGAACTGGATGGCCAGGTACGTGGCGAGCTGCGCCTGGCCGCGGTGAGTACTGCTCAGTACTCCGTACCCTACCTGCTGGAGTCGTTTCTGGAGGCCTATCCACAGGTGGATGTGAGCCTGACCATCGTCAACCGCGCCCAGGCGGTGGAGCGCCTCAACACCAACCAGGACCACCTGGTGATCATGGGGATGGTGCCGGAGTCACGAAACCTGAACACCCTGCCGTTCCTCGATAACATCATGGTGCCGGTGGTGCGCTCGGACGATCCGCTGCTGCAGAAGGAAAATCTCAGCACCCAGGACTTTTTCAACGCTCGTCTGCTGATGCGCGAAGCCGGCTCCGGTACCCGCCATGCGCTGGAGGTCTGGTGCGCGCAGAACCGCCTGAAACTGGCGCCACGCCTGGAGCTGGGTTCCAACGTGGCGATCAAGCACGGCATTCTGGCGGGACTGGGTGTTGGCGTGTTGCCGCGCCTGAGCGTGACGGCGGAGATCAAGCTGGGGCAGGTCACTATCCCGGAGCTGGAAGGCTTTCCGCTGCGCCGCTCCTGGTGCGTGGTTTACCCCGCCAGCAAATACCCGACGCCGGTGATGCAGGCGTTTCTCGATCACGCCCGCAGCTCCACCCGCGAACTGGCCCAACGGGTTTATGGTGATGAGGCTTAGAGATCGAGCCCAAAGGTAGGCGTTTTCTGGTCCATCCCGGTCACCAGCTCAGTGATCAGCTCGCGCACCTTGAGGATCTCCGGCCGTTCGCCCTCCTCAGTGCGTGACCAGAGCGCAATATCACGTCGCGGCCCAGGTTTGCCTTCCACTTCGATCATCTGCTCAGGCGCAATCTCGCCGGTCATTAGCGCCAGCCGCGCCGGCAGTCGCACCAGCATGTCGGTGGTATTCAGCAGATGCAGCACCGAGCGGATACTACCGGTGAAAGCGATACGTGCCGCCGTGGGGCCGGCCAGTTCCCCCTGACCATCAAGAAAACCGGCGCTGGCACCGGCGATCATCCAGTTTTGCCGTTCCAGTTCATCCAGGGCTACTGCGCCCTTTCTGCGGATAAGTGACGACTTCTTGCCGGCAAATACGCCGGAACGGTCGCGAAACAGCAGATCGCGCTGCAGGCTTTCCTGGGCCACGGTCAGGTGCGCCGGCGCCAGCAGGAAGTCCAGCTCGCCGGCCTGCATCAAGCCGATCTGGGCAGCAGCGGAGCCGGTACGTAGATGAAATACATAGCGCTTTTCACGCAGGAAGTGATCGCTCATCTCGCGGTAAGCGGCGAACTCCCAAAGCGGATCGATCCCCAGGGTAAACTCGTTGTGATAGCCACTGTGCCACTGGCGGATCACCTCTTCGCCATGATCGGTATCCGCCAGTATCCGTTCGCCGATCTGCGCCAGCCGCGCGCCGATCTCGGTGGGAATCACACCGTGGCGCGAGCGTTTCAGCACCGGCGCCCCAACCTTCATCTCCAGCTGTTTTATACTTCGGGTCAGTGTTGGCTGCGTGATGTACAGCTGCTCACAGGCCCGACTGAGCGAGCCCTGCTTCACCACGATGGCTAACTGTTTCAGAAGGTTAGGATTCATTTATTCATTTTCTTTTAGTCTGGGAATAAAAACCTATTTTTCCTGATATCTAAACCGAATTAAAGTGGTCTTCGAAATACATAATAAGTAAGAGGACGCACCCCATGCAGTTTCATCAGAATGGCTTTCACCCCGGCGATCCGCGCTTTTCCGATCCGCAGGATGCCGTTGTACCCCCGCCTATCAAGCGTCCGCTCCCTGAAGAGGTCGACGTTTTGATCGTCGGCTGCGGCCCTGCCGGCCTGAACCTGGCGGCGCAGCTGACCCAGTTTGAAGGTCTTCGCGTCGCTATCATCGACCAGAAAGATGACCGCCTGCTGGTGGGCCAGGCCGACGGTATCGCCTGCCGCACCATCGAAATGTTCCAGGCCTATGGCTTTGCCGACCAGATCATTCAGGAAGCCTACCAGGTGAGCGAAGCCGCCTTCTGGAAGCCAGACGCCGACAAGCCGAACGAGATCTCACGCAGCGGCAAGGTGCCCGATGTGGCCGACGATCTGTCCGAGATGCCGCACCTGATCATCAACCAGGCGCGCGTGCACGACATGTTCCTGGATGTGATGCGCCAGAGCGCCGCCAAGCTCGAACCTCACTACCAGCGCAAGCTGCTGAGCCTGGAAGTGGGCTCCGGGGATGAAGAGTTCCCGGTGACCGTTCAGGTCGAGCGCATGGTCAACTTCTCCCAGTACACCCAGGAAGTGGAAACCATCAAGGCGCGCTATGTGGTCGGCTGCGATGGCGCCCGCTCCGCTGTGCGTACCGCCATCGGCAAGGAGCTGGTGGGCGACGCCCTGAACCAGGCCTGGGGCGTGATGGATGTGCTGCTCAACACCGACTTCCCCGATATCCGCCTGAAGTCGCTGATCCACTCCAACAACGAAGGCAACATGCTGATCATCCCGCGCGAAGGCGGCTACATGGTGCGCATGTATATCGAGCTGGACAAGTTGAAGGAAAATGAGCGCGTTGCCCGCGACCAGATGACCGCGGACGTGCTGATTGCCGGCGCCAACCGCATCCTTCAACCCTACAGCATCGACGTGAAACAGGTCGCCTGGTGGAGCGTGTACGAGATCGGCCAGCGCATCACCACCGCGTTTGACGACTCTACCGAAGATCGCGCCGCACGCGTCTTCCTCGCCGGCGACGCCTGTCACACCCACAGCCCGAAAGCGGGCCAGGGCCTGAACACCTCGGTGATGGATACCTGGAACCTGGGCTGGAAACTGGCCCACGTGCTGACCGGCCGAGCCGACGAGTCGCTGCTGAAAACCTACTCCGACGAGCGTCGTGAATATGGCCAGGCGCTGATCGATTTCGATCGCAAGTTCTCCGCCATGTTCAGCGCCAAGCCGAAGTCCGCCGAGAACCCGGACGGTGTTGATCCGGCCGAGTTCCAGCGCTACTTCCAGCTGTTCGGTCAATACACCGCCGGTGTCTCTATCCAGTACCGTCCGTCGCTGATGGTCAGTGAGGGCTTACATCAGGAGCTGGCCACCGGTCTCACCGTGGGCAAGCGCTTCCACTCCGCTCCGGTGGTGCGCCAGGGCGATGCCAAGCCGATGCAGCTGGGCCACTGCCATACCGCGAACGGCGCTTACCGCGTCTACGCCTTTGGCGGCAGCGCAGAGCCGATGTCTGACGAGTGCGGCGTGAAAGCCCTGTGCGAGTTCCTGGCGGAAGATGCCAAGTCGCCGCTGACGCTCTACACCCCGGCCGGTGACGAGCAGGATTCAGTGATCGATCTGCGCGCGGTGTTCCAGCAGCACCATCAGTCGGTGGAAACATCCACCCTGCATCCGCTGCTGATGCCGTTGAAGGGGAGCCTTAAGCTGCGCGATTATGAGAAGGTGTTCTGCGCCGACAAGCGCCCGGAATCCTCCGGCGGCGGCAAGGATATCTACGCCATGCGCGGCATCAACCGCGACCAGGGCTGCATCGTTATCGTGCGTCCGGACCAGTACGTGGCCGACGTGCTGCCGCTGAACGATTACCAGGGCCTGAGCCGCTTCTTTGCCGGCGTGCTTAAACCTGTGAAGTGAAGGCTGTAAAGTAAAACCGGTGAACTGAAGTCGGTTAACTGAAGCCGGCAAGCCAGCCTATCGGTGTAATGAAAAAGCCCTGCAGCAAGCCTGACCAGGCTTCGCGGCAGGGCTTTTTCATTTCAGGTGCGAGAATCACTCCACCTGTCGCTTGAAGTCACCCAGCATATCCTGGATTCTCTGAGTCGCATCGCGGGTGCGTCCAGCCAGCAGTTTGACCTCATCGGCAACGACTGAGAATCCGCGGCCGGTTTCGCCGGCACGGGCCGCTTCAATCGCGGCATTCAACGCCAGCAGGTTGGTTTGTTCAGCGATTGCGCGGATCACCTGCACCACGCCGGAGATCTGGTCGTAGGTGCCCTGCATCACGCCAAGTTCGCGCTGATGCATGCCTTCGATCCGTTTCTCGTCGCTGATATCGCTGGCCGCCCCGACGACACGGCATAGCTTGCCCTGTTCGTCACGCAACCCCAGCCCGTGTTCCCGAAACCAGATATATCCCTTGGTCTTGTGTTTCATCCGATACTCAACGGTGTAGCTGGCGTTGGGGTCAGTATTAGCGGTGAATTCACCGAAGGCTTCAAACGCCTTCTTGAAATCTTCGGGGTGGCACACTGCCTCGAAGGAGTCCCAGCCATCGGGAAATTCGGCTGCCGTGTAGCCGATCAGGTCACGAAACTCCGAAGACCAGCGCAGCACGTTATCGCGGTGGTCCGGGTCGCCGTCAATCACCAGGTAATCCCAGCTGCCTTCGACCATAGCGCGCTTGATCAGGCCCCAGACCTGCTCTTCCTGCTTGAGTGAATAGATTTCCGCCTGGGCATCCTGCAGCTGCGCCTGGCTTTGCTCCAGCTCCATGCGGTAGCTGTCACGCTGATCCGCCAGATCACGCAGCTCTGCTTTTAGCTCTTCAAGCTGCTGCTCCAGCTGCTCTTTCTCTCTGCGTGGAGCATCAACCTGCCCCTGCAGATCCTGCAGACCGGTATTTAGACGTTGCAGGGCGCCACCCAGCGCCGGATAGGTTTCCGCATGATGAATGGCGCCAGGTTTACCGTCGAGGATCTGATGGATACCTTCGGCGATCTGCCCCGCCATCTCCTGAAGTCGTTTTCCGAGAAACATCCCACTCTCCCTAAGCATAGAAGGCCGGTCAGTGCCTGGTTGCACACCCACCCGAGCACAACCGCGCAGCAGCAAAACCGCCGCACGGGTTCAGTTCAGGGAAGAGTGTTGCAGTGCGGGTTCACGGCCTTCCTGTTAGCCGGGCCCACTTTTTATAGTGGGACGCGAGCCTGTGAATGCGGCGATATCTGCTGAGGTTGTAAATGCCGATTCTGGCTGCGCCCGTAACACTGACGTCGATTAGCAACATCGAGGGACGTTTCAAAGATGCCTGTATTAGAGATTTTTGTAAAGCGGATCAGAGGGTTGGGTCGCTAGCACGCCAACCAACCCTGCGACGAAGACTAGAGGTTAATCTGGAAACGGTTGATCCAGATCTGACCGGTGATCACAAAGGTGATAATCAGCACCCAGCCACCCCAGAACAGGATGCGCGGATCAAGGCGCTGCTGCGCCACCAAACGAAAGCCGTAAACCACGGCGCCTGCGAAAACAATCTGGACAGCCAGCAGCACCAGCGCCGGGCCCTTGGCGCCGATATCCGGCACCAACCCAAGCACAACAGCACCGAAGCCCACCACACCAAAGGTGAGCAGGAGCCAGCTGAAGATGCGTAGAAAACTCATGACAAGCCGACCTCAGGGCGCGAAGCGCTGACGCAGGTAGTCATTGATATCGGAAGACTCGTACATCCACTCGATGCGGCCATCCTGATGCTCGATCTTCAGACAGGGCACCTTTACACGACCACCGCCCTGCTCCAGCTCGGCACGGGCCTGGGCATCTTTCTGCACGTTCGCCATACCGATCGGCAGCGCCAGGCGATGAACCTCTTTCTTCACCTTGATGCAGAACGGGCAGGTCGCAAACTGGTACAGCGTCAGATCGCGGCAGTCATTATCCACCTGAGCCTGTGCCTGTTCATCACGCGTGATCGGTTTGGGTTTGGAGAGTGCCGCATAGATCAACATGAACGGCATCAGCAGCCGACGCAGCAGCCTGAAAAAGAGTCGTATCACCACTCGCATTCAATTTCCTCGTACAGTCTTGCGGGCGTTTCTTTAAGAGCGCGCAGTCTACCAAATTGAGCCGGGGAATCCTCCTGAGAAAAATTGAGATTGAGTTTTCTCCCAGCAGGACAGCATCCTGTACCAGGCCAGCGATCAATCACCGACCGGCAGCAACAGCTCGTGTCCAACCACCTGATTAATATGCTGGTAAGACACCTTGTATTGTTTACCTCGGTATTTCACGACCGCGTAGTCGAAACACATCTTGATCACGGTGCATTCCACAACTTGCTGACCGTCGGTGATGCGCACGATGTTGTAGTTGTTGAGTATCAGGGCCATTAGTCACTCCTTTGTCATTTAAAGCCTTGCTAACGCCCCACGAACGTATCCTTGGCGCTGGTTACCGAAAGCGAAAAGGGCCCAGTATACACCCGCGCTTCATCGCTGGCTCAGCTCGCCCCTCAAGACTCCAGGATCAATTCCCCCTCACAGCTTTGCGAACTCTTCAGAACATCAAATGCAAATGATTTTCAGTTGCAATATTTAAAACCTTACATAAAATGCGCGTATAGGCCATTTATATCCAGGGAGGGATCCATAATGTCCGCGAATAAACCCAAAGCGCTCCAGGATCTTTCAACACTTGAGATATTGATCGTCACATCGATTCGCGCAATCGGGGAAGACCTGCCTACGCTGGAGCGTCTCGAACAGGAATTCTTCTCCCTGATGGGACGCAGAAATGGCCAATCCGCGTTTTTTGAACTCTGTCGCACGGCCAAATTTCTGAAACGCTACGGCCGACGCAGCTGGCGTTTCGGCCAGGTTGAAAATCGCAGCCTCACAGAACCCGAGCGTGGAGTGCTGACAATGATCGCCGCGCATCAGGCCGGGCAGCACAATCACGCCATGGGCATCGCGCACTGGTTCTGTACCAGCGCCATTCAGGACGAGGTTCACAAAGTGATGCACAGCTTCGCCATGCGACTCGCCAGGACCAACCTGCGCATCCCCCTGCATCTGCCCGCGACGCCCACCCATGCGGAGCAGCCCCTCTACACACCTATCTGGGCACTGAAACAACAGGCCCAGGGCGCAAATTCAGATGTTTGTTAACACAGGAAGTGAGTTGAAAAGATGGCTAATATCGGTATTTACGTTGGAAGCGCAAATGGCATCACCCTGGCAGTGGGTGAGCAGATCCAGGAAGCCCTGGGTGAGGATAACTGCGATCTGTTTGACCTTGAAGATGACTACCTCGGGTTCGATGAGATGCTCGAATACGATGTCCTGATCTTTGGCTGTTCGACCTGGGGCTCAGGGGAAGTTCAGTTCAACTGGGTAGAACCCTTGCAGGACCTGGCCAACGAAAAGCCCGACTTTTCCGGAAAAACCATCGCTCTTTTTGGTGCGGGCGATTACGTCGACCATGGCGAACAGTTCGTCAGCGCGCTGGGCGTTCTCTATGACAAGTTCACCGGCCGCGGGGCAAACTTCATCGCCCCCTTCCCCACCGATGGCTACACCTACAAATATTCCAATGCTGTGCGAGATGGCAAATTCGTCGGTTTCCCCTTTGACCAGGTCAATGAAAAGGACAAGACGCCAGAACGCCTTGGTCGCTGGCTGGAGATATTGAAAGCCGACCTGGCCTAGTACCCCATTACCGAAACCGGGGAACGCACCCGGTTTCGGTCTGCTTGCCGGGTCCCCTTTTGTAGTTTGCACCTCGCGTTTGAATTGCTCGCCATCACCGTCTGTATGCCCAGCGAGTCGCTTTTCGCTCTGGTGAGCTTGTCCTGTGCTGAACTTGTCCTGCACTGAACCTGTCCTGTGCTGAATTGGCTTTCTGCTAAACAGCGGCGAGGCTCTATCAATTAGATTTTATCCACCGCTGAATTTTATCGAACGGGCCTAAAACCTTTCGCTTTCAAAACATTGTCATACGCGGTTGCTAGATTGGCGCATTCAATCAAGGAGCAAGCATGTTGAAAAAGTCACTTCTGGCTGCGGCCACCCTTTTCGCCCTGAGCGCAAACGTCCACGCCGAAACCATCGGTGGGCTGGCCTATGCCGACACTGCCCGTCACTCTGCAGCAATGACCCAGAAAGACGACTACACCATCAGCGGCAAGATCGACCTGATGGCACAGCCGGCGTTCAACGAAGATGGCTCCCTGCGCGCCGTGGTCGAAATCCCCACCGGCACCTCCGCCAAATGGGAGATGAGCAAAGAAAACCCGGAAGACGTTTACTGGGAATACAAAAAGGGCAAGCCGCGCATCGTCAACTACCTGGGTTACCCGGGTAACTACGGCGCTATCCCCGGCACCGCCCTGCCGAAAGAACTCGGCGGCGACGGCGACCCGCTGGACGTGCTGATCCTGGGCCAGGCACTGCCGCGCGGTGAAGTGGTTGATGTACGTCTGATCGGCGTACTGAAGATGCTCGACGACGGCGCACAGGACGACAAACTGATCGCGGTACTGACCAAAGACTCTCCGTTCGCCAACATCGAAAGCCTGGAACAGCTCGATGCCGAGTTCGGTGGCGCCAGCCAGATAGTCGATCTCTGGTTCAGCAACTACAAAGGCCCGGATGGCGGTATGGAAAGCCAGGGTTTTGCGGGGCCTGACGAAGCCAAGAAAGTGGCTGAGGCTGCGGCTAAGAGTTATCAGGCTCAGCAGTAAGCGTTTGGTTGTTCAGCCGGCTGGCTGAGTGGGAGCCCTGCGGATTTTTTCGTGGGGCTTTTTTGTGTTTGGTGGGTGTTTTTTGCTTGGCTGGTGAGTTTCTTGTGCTTGGCAGCACTGCTCATTTGCAGGTTTCGCCTGCTGGCGAGTCAAGGATCTTGGACGCCCAAGATCCTTAACAATCCTAAGCCGCCCCGACAGCTTGATCGGCTGCGCCGATTGCCCTGTGCTTCTCGTCTGAAAGAGCGGAACCGACTCTCCACCTCAAAGTAAGTCGCCGCTTCGCGGCTCAAACAGCCCGTCCCTTACTTCTCTTTCAGCCTGCGATGCTCGGCTGCGCTGAAGGGGTTATCGGTGCGATTAGATCGTCTTGGCAAGAAATTATCACTTGGGGAGTACTTTCCATGGATAGTCTTCATTTTCATCGGGGCCTGACTTCCATTTTTTATATTCTGCCGCCATGCAACGCCCACAAGGTCTGTAGCCGGCCTCAATCGCTGTCGCTTCATCTGCGAAAAATACACGGTGCTCCGCGTAACCTTTTGACAGCGCACTATTCGCCGCCGTGCAGTCCAGACGTCCATAGATACCCGCCTTGGAGCTGCCACCCAACGTACCTGGGGTTTCACTACGGACGGTGTTTCCGTCCGCTGCCAGAAGCTTGTATGTCTTCATCCTCTACTCCCATCACTTCAAAAAGCCGCCAGATGCAAATCCTGCTGCACCATAGACGCACCCGCTTTTAAGCCTCTCCTGAGTATTGCATGCACAAGAGCCCGAGTAAGCTGGATTTTGAACTCTTTTATAGTTCCCTAATATTAAAGATACCGGTTATAGTCTTAGGAATAGAAAAACAGAAAAGTCTCACAAACGAGACACTTAATAGCAAGATGACTTGAGTTGATCTTAGATTAACTGCACCGCTCAATTTTATAAGTCTTTCACTAACTGCTTAGTATTAAAGATATTCTACGAAATAAAAAATCATATACAGGGTTAAGGTATCGCATGAAGCTTCAAGGAAAAATATCAAACTGGAATGATGAGAAAGGATTTGGCTTCGTAGAGCAAAATGGTGGCGGTGAACGCGCATTCGTGCACATAAAAGCTTTCAACCACAGAAACCGCAGGCCTGTAGATGGTGACGTTATTATTTATGAATTAGAGCGGGATAATAAAAACCGGTACCAGGCTAAAAATATCAAGTATGCTGGTGAAAGAAATAAATCAGCAAAGAAAAAAAGCACACAAACAGGAAGCCTCTTTGGTATTTTTATGGCATTTTATTTTGCCATAATTTCATTATTAATCTTTATTGGTAAAATTTCACTATCTGTGCTGGGCCTATATCTTTTGATGAGCGTAGTCGCTTTTATCGCCTATGCGATTGATAAGTCTGCCGCTCAAGCCGGCCGATGGAGAACCAAAGAGAGCACGTTACACATTTTATCGTTACTCTTCGGCTGGCCAGGAGCCTACTTCGGGCAAGAAATATTAAGACACAAATCGATTAAGAAAGAATTCAGAACCGTTTACTTTATAACGGTCATATTAAATATCGCTGGATTAATTTGGCTTCATACAGATAGTGGAGCGATCGTTATGCGCCACCTCCCCTTTTAATCACTCATATTAATCGACTGACTTTGGTTAGATTAAAAATTGAGAGCTCAGCTTTCATTAGAACCAACTAAGCGCCCTTCCCCTTCAGCGCAGCCGAGCATCGCAGGCTGAAAGAGAAACAAGGGACGGGCTGTTTGAGGCGAAGCCGACTGATTCTGGAAAAGTAAGCCCGTCCCGCTCTTTCAGACGAGAAGCACAGGGCAATCGGCGTAGCCGATCAAGCTGTCGGGGCGGCTTAGGATTGTTAAGGATCTTGGCCGTCCAAGATCCTTGACTCGCCAGCAGGCGAAACCTGCAATCAAGCAGTGCTGCCAAGCACAACGAACCACCCTAACAAAAACGCCCAGCACAAAGGCTGGGCGTTTCAGTGTCATCGGTAAGGGCTAAACCTTACCAATCACTCCTCGCGATAAGAATCCACCGAAGGACAAGAACAGATCAGGTTACGATCCCCGTACACGTTATCGATACGGTTCACACTCGGCCAGAACTTGTTGTCACGGCTGGCGTCGGTCGGGAACACCGCTTCGGCAATGCTGTAGACACGATCCCAGGCGCCGGTGATATCGGCCAGGGTGTGCGGTGCATGGTGCAGCGGGCTGTTCTCGGCGGTCCATTCGCCGGTTTCAACGCGGGCGATCTCACCACGGATGCAGACCATCGCTTCGATGAAGCGGTCCAGCTCCGCCTTGGACTCGGATTCGGTCGGCTCGATCATCAGCGTGCCCGGTACCGGGAACGACATGGTCGGGGCGTGGAAGCCGTAGTCCATCAGACGCTTGGCGATATCTTCCTCGGTGATACCGGTCGCTTCTTTCAGCGGACGGATATCGACGATGCACTCGTGAGCGACACGGTCGTGCTTGCCGCGGTAAAGGATCGGGTAGTGAGCCGACAGCTTCTCGGTCAGGTAGTTGGCGTTCAGGATCGCCATCTGGGTCGAGCGCTTGAGGCCGTTCTTACCGAGCATGCGGATGTACATCCAGCTGATCGGCAGGATGGCACCGGAGCCGTAAGGCGCTGCGGATACCGCACCGTTGTTCTGCTTCTGGCCCGCCACGTGAGTGACGCTGTGACCCGGCAGGAACGGCGCCAGGTGCGCTTTTACACCGATCGGGCCCATGCCGGGGCCGCCACCGCCGTGCGGGATGGCGAAGGTTTTGTGCAGGT
This sequence comes from Marinobacterium lutimaris, assembly GCF_900108065.1. Taxonomy (GTDB): domain Bacteria; phylum Pseudomonadota; class Gammaproteobacteria; order Pseudomonadales; family Balneatricaceae; genus Marinobacterium_D; species Marinobacterium_D lutimaris. Next base: position 249,563 of record NZ_FNVQ01000003.1, read on the forward strand.
TCAGGTGAGACACGTCGGAACCGATCACGCCCGGCTTGGAGATGCCGACCTGGGCGTTCATGTTGGCGCCGTCCATGTAAACCTGGCCGCCGAACTTGTGCACGATCTGGCAGATCTCGACGATCTCCTGCTCGTAAACACCGTGGGTACTCGGGTAGGTGACCATCAGCGCAGACAGGTTGGCAGCGTGTTCTTCCGCCTTGGCGGCCAGATCGGCTACGTCTACGTTACCCAGATCGTCGCATTCTACGATAACCACCTTCATGCCCATCATCGCGGCAGAGGCCGGGTTGGTACCGTGAGCGGACGACGGGATCAGGCAGATATCACGGTGACCTTCACCGATCGATTCCTGGTACTTGCGGATCGCCAACAGGCCCGCGTATTCGCCCTGGGCGCCGGAGTTCGGCTGCATGGAAACCGCATCGTAACCGGTGATCTCAACCAGCATCTCTTCCAGCTGACGAATCATCTCCAGGTAGCCCGCAGTCTGCTCATGCGGCGCGAACGGATGCATGTTGGCAAACGCGGCCCAGGTGATCGGCGCCATCTCGGAGGTGGCGTTCAGCTTCATGGTGCAGGAACCCAGCGGGATCATGCCGTGCACCAGGGAGTAGTCGCGGTTTTCCAGCTTCTTCAGGTAACGCAGCATTTCGGTTTCGCTGTGGTAGCTGTTGAAGACCGGGTGAGTCAGGATCGCATCGGTACGGCGCAGTGCTTCCGGCAGGCCGGTGGTTTCGCCGTCAACGATGCTGGCGTCCAGCGCGTCCACAGAGAGGCCGTGATCGCTACCCAGCAGCAGCGCCAGCAGGTTCTCCACATCCTTGCGGGTTGTGGTTTCATCCAGGCTGATGCCGATATGCTCACCGCCCACAAGACGCAGGTTGTAACCCGCCGCCAGTGCGCCTTCGATCACTTCGCCTGCGTTGGCTTCCTTGATGGTCAGGGTGTCGAAGAAGGTGTCGTTGCACTTCAGGCCTTTCTGACGCAGGCCGTTAGCCAGGATAGTGGTCAGGCGGTGTACGCGTTCGGCGATGCGACGCAGACCTTCCGGGCCATGGTAAACGGCATAGAAGGAGGACATGTTGGCCAGCAGTGCCTGGGCGGTACAGATGTTGGAAGTCGCTTTCTCGCGGCGGATGTGCTGCTCGCGGGTCTGCATCGCCATGCGCAGAGCCTGGTTGCCGCGGCTGTCCACGGAAACCCCGATGATGCGGCCAGGTACTGAGCGCTTGAGCTTGTCAGAGGTAGCAAAGAACGCAGCGTGCGGGCCACCGAAGCCCATCGGCACGCCGAAACGCTGGGCGCAGCCGAAGACGATATCGGCACCCAGTTCGCCCGGTGATTTCATCAGCACCAGCGCCAGCAGATCGGTCGCGATGCAGACCATGGATTTCTGCTCTTTCGCCTTGGCGATCAGGCTTTCCACATCGGCGATATCGCCGTGGGTACCCGGGTACTGCAGCAGCACGCCGAAGCTGTCGTACTCTTCCAGTTTCTCGGCCGCATCAACTACCACCTCGTAACCGAAGTATTCGGCGCGGGTGCGGATAACGTCGATGGTCTGCGGATGCACATCGTCAGCCACGAAGAAGATGTCGCTCTTCTTGCGGTTGGAGCGCTTGCACAGGGTCATCGCTTCGGCAGCAGCGGTAGCTTCGTCCAGCAGGGAGGCGTTGGCCAGCGCCATGCCGGTCAGGTCCATCACCATCTGCTGGTAGTTCAGCAGCGCTTCCAGGCGGCCCTGGGCGATCTCGGGCTGGTAAGGGGTGTAAGCGGTATACCAGGCCGGGTTTTCCAGCACGTTGCGCTGAATTACGCCCGGCACCAGGGTGCCGTAGTAGCCCATACCGATCATCGAACGCTTCACCTTGTTCTTGGAGGCGATCGCTTCGAGCTCGGCCAGAGCCTCAACTTCGGTGATACCTTCCGGCATCGCCAGAGCGTCATCAAGACGGATAGAAGCCGGCACCGCCTGCTCTATCAGCTCGTCCAGGGATTTCAGTCCCAGGGTATCGAGCATGGTCTGCTCTTCCTGCCCATCGGGTCCGATGTGACGCTGGGTAAATTCGTCGTGACCTTCCAGTTCACTCAATCCGCGGAGTTCTGTTGCCATCTTGCCTGCCCTTTTCTGACGTTGACGGGAGTTGAAGAATAATAGTCGCACCGGACGGCACCTGCCGCCCGATGGAGGTGTGGTCTAGCGTATCAGCCTTCGCTTACGGCCTTGGCGTAAGCTTCTGCATCCATCAGCTTAGCCAGTTCAGCAGCATCGGACATGCGGATCTTGCAGATCCAGCCGTCACCGAAAGGAGATTCGTTGATCAGCTCGGGGCTGTCGTCGAGCTGTTCGTTGGCTTCGATTACTTCACCGCCGACTGGCGCGTAGATATCGGAAGCGGCCTTAACCGACTCAACCACGGAGAACTCTTCGCCCGCTTCAACTTCGCGGCCGACTTCCGGCAGTTCAACAAACACCACGTCACCCAGCTGTTCCTGGGCAAAGTCGCTGATACCTACAGTGACGGTGCCGTCGCCGTTATCGCGAACCCACTCGTGGGAGGATGCATATTTCAGGTCAGTCGGAAGATCGCTCATTGTTCGCTATCCATCTTTAGGTCGTTTGGATTGTGGTGCTCAGGGTTTACAGCCTAGGCCATTGAGCAGTGCAGAGCCGGCGGACAACCAACGCCATTAGCCCGCACCCGTCATTAGCGACAGGGCCGGGGTGGGAGACGTCAGTTATCAACCTGACACTATAGCCGTCCCGCTGCTACTTCCTGGTTTTTTGCGGGATAAGCAAAAACCATTTGAGCAGAGCAGCCCGGCTGTTCTCTGACTAAACTCAACGCAAAACATCAAAACTAGGATGCAGTGTAAACCAGTGCGCCAGATGGGCGGCAGACTAACAACAGTGTCGCAATGGAGCAAGAAAAAAATTTCCTATTGGAAACAGCCCGGTCCGGAATGAGGTTTGGCGGTAACCTTTAAGAGAGAATAGTTACCCTTTTAATTAGAGGCCCTTAAACCTCAACACGCGGCAATGGGACGCGAAGCCGCCCCACAGCCGTGCCAAAGATTAAGTTAAGGAAATTTGTTTCCTATCGGAAATTTTGGTTAACATAGCACCTGTTCTAAACCAGTACTCAGAGGCTTCCAATGGAAGAGACATTGCTGCATACCCCCCTATTCGCGCTGCACGAAGAACTTGGCGCCCGCATGGTTCCCTTTGCCGGTTACGCGATGCCGGTTCAATACCCCAGCGGCGTACGCAAAGAACATCTGCACACCCGTGAAGCGGCCGGGTTGTTCGATGTCAGCCACATGGGCCAGGTCTATATCACTGGCGAAAACGCCGGTGCGGAGCTGGAAGCCCTGGTGCCGGTCGACGTTATCGATCTGCCGGTGGGCAAACAGCGTTATGCCTTCTTCACCAACGCTGAAGGCGGCATCCTCGATGATCTGATGATCACCCGCATGACCGACGGCTACTACCTGGTGGTCAACGCGGCCTGCAAGGACGCCGATATCGCTCACCTGCGCGCCAACCTGGGCGAATCCACCAAGCTGGAAGTGATGGAGAACCACGCGCTCATCGCCATTCAGGGTCCGAAAGCGGCCGCGGTGATGATCCGCATTCAGCCGGAACTGGCCAGCATGGTGTTCATGGACAACCTGGTGGTCGATATCGCCGGCATCAACTGCTTTGTCAGCCGCTCCGGCTACACCGGCGAAGACGGCTTTGAGATCTCTGTCCCGGCAGATCAGTGCGAAGAACTGACCCGCCTGCTGCTGGCCCAGGATGAAGTGGAAGCGATCGGTCTTGGCGCCCGCGATTCCCTGCGTCTGGAATCCGGTCTCTGCCTGTACGGTCACGATATCGATACCGGTACCACACCGGTGGAAGCGAGCCTGCTGTGGGCGATCTCTCCGGCACGTCGTGCCGATGGCGCCCGTGCCGGCGGTTTCCCGGGTGCGGATATCATCCTCAAGCAGATGCAGGAAAAGTCAGCCACCCGTAAACGTGTCGGCCTGATCGGTGAAGGCCGCGCCCCGGTGCGTGAAGGCACCGAGCTGTTTGATGCGGACGGTAACAAGGTAGGTGAAGTGACCAGCGGCACCTTCGGCCCCAGCGCCGGTCTGTCGATCGCCATGGGTTACGTGGCGAAAGAGGTCAGCGCTCTGGATACGCAGATCTTCGCGGAAGTGCGCGGCAAGCGCCTGCCGATGAAAGTCAGCCGCACCCCGTTTGTGCCGCAGCGCTACCACAGAGGTTAAGAGCCGGGGTTAAAAGCCTGAAAGAGAAAGCCCGGTCATATCAAGCCGGGCTTTTTTTTATTCCGTGGGTAGCCACATCAACAAAGCGGTCGTTGATACCGCAGATGGTGCGCGCCAGCTCCCGGGACAGGTTCAGCATCAGGATGCCGAAATCCGATGGCAGATCCAGGTGCAACTGGTAGAAAAGGTCGGTATCGACCCGCAGGATGACACTTTTCCTCAGCGCACAGGCCGAACCCTGACGCGGCAGCAGCCCGATCATCGAGACATAGCCCAGCTCTTCGCCAAAGCCCACCTCGCGCATCAGCAACCTGCCCTGCTGCACCTCACGGTAGTAACCCAGCTGGCCTTCCAGCACAACCACAAAGAAGCCCGCAGACTCACCGGAGCTGAACACCTGGTCGCCTTTGTCCAGCGCCTGCAGCTTGCCTTTACTCAGCAGGAAAAGAATCGCCTCTTCGCTTAACGCGCCGAAGGTGGAAGCGGTCTTAAAAAACTCAAGACCTGACTGATCGATGATTCTTTGCCCATCCAGATCTTTCATGTTGCACCCACTGTTCGCTGGCCGAACGTTACGGCTACTCGAACCTTAACCATTTGTTATTCCGTATTTATAGCTACAGCGTGGACCGGTCACGGTGCTAAGACAAGTTACACCTTGGTCCTATAGACCTCAGATCGCCCCCCGTCGCGTAGACAAGGCCACTACTATTCCCCCTCGTTATCGCTGCTTTCGTCCTCACGCCGCCGCCTCGTTATACGCCGCAGCATCTGCATCTGCTGCTCACAGCGACGACAGTAACTGCACATCATCAGGTGCGTTCGCAGCGACACGCGCTCCCCCAGGGTTAATGGCCGGTCGATCTTTATCGACATCAGTTCTGTTGCCCGCTTGCATGCCATCGTCATCTGTCATCGCCCTCTTTGCTGAACCAACCGGCCTCCAGGCAGGCGCGTAACTTAAGCCTCGCCCGGTGCAGAATGACCCAGCAGTTCTGTTCGCTGATCTCCAGACAATCGCAGATCTCTTCAGTCTCCAGCCCCATCAGTTCACGCAGGGTAAACACCTGAGCGCCGCTTTTCGGCAGGTGAAAGACACAGATATCGAACACCTCCCAGAAGCGATCGTTATCGCAGGATTCCTCCGGCTGCACCCAGGACTGAGGCCTCGCCCCCAATGCCCAATGGGCGTGACTATCGAACATCTCGTCCACCTCCGGGAGTTCATTGGGATTATGTTCGGCCACCACATCCCGACCGCGCAGGCGGATCGCATCCACCAGTTTGTGACGCAAGATGCCGAACACCCAGGTTTCAAACTGAGACTGCCCCCTGAAGCGGTGCAACGACTGCAGCGCAGACGCCAGGGTTTCCTGCACCATATCCTCGGCATACACCTGATCCGACAGCTGCAGCCGGGCAAAAGCGAGAAGCCGCGGGCGCACAGCAACCAGCCGTGCCTTAAGATCACTGCTTTCATCCGGTGATAAACTGTTTTCATCCGTACTCAAATACCACCTCCTTTCCCGCTTTGTCGTTCTTGTATGAGAAACCTTACACATAATCGACCAGCCACAGGGGTCTGGCAAACCGGGCAAGACAGCCAAAATACAATCCGCTAGTATCTGAGCCGAAAACCACCAAACGGAAGACAGCCATGAAAGCGATGCTGAAAGGACTTAAAACTACTTCATTCCTGACACTGCTTTTAAGTGCTGCTGTCGCACTCAGCGCCTGCTCGCCGGAGGTTGGCAGCGAAGAGTGGTGCACAGATATGAAAGAAAAACCCAAGGGGGAATGGACCGCTAACGAACTGGCGGACTTTACCAAGCACTGCCTGATCCCCTGATCGCCGGGCAGCGCAGTTTAATCACAAGGAAACAAGGAAGAAGTGATGACAGAACAAGCTCCGGCTACGGCCGGAATCAGCGACACCAGCAATGTACGCCTGGTCTATATCCTGTATCTGGTTGGCCTGGTGTTCGGTATTACCGGCATCATCGGCGTGATCATGGCGTATATCAACAAGGGCGAGAGCGACGCAATTGCCGCCAGCCATTACCAGTTTCAGATCCGCACCTTCTGGATCGGCTTTCTGATGATGTTCATCGGCGCCATCACCTCGGTGTTTATCATCGGCTGGTTTGTGTTCCTGTTCTGGTTCGTCTGGCTGATCGTACGCTGCGTCAAGGGAATGAAGTACCTGGAACAGCGTAAGGCCCACCCCGAACCGACCACCTGGCTGTTCGGCTAAGCCGGCCACCCGACTATCAGACGGAGGCGACCTCCGCCTCCGTCAGCGCCCTGAACTCTCCCGGAGTCAGGGCCAGATCCAGCTCGATCAACCCCATTTTTTCCCGATGCAGCTCCACCACGCGATTGCCGACGCGGGCAAACATCCGCTTGATCTGGTGATAGCGCCCCTCATAGATCGTCACACGCGCCTCTGTTTCACCCAGGCGCTCAAGCTGCGCAGGCGTAGTGGTGAGACCCTCGGTGGCAAAGTAGAACCCTTCGGCGAAGCGCTGCTCGGCATCGGCAGCTATGGGCTCGGCGGTGCTCACGCGGTAGACCTTGGGCAGCTTCTTGCCCGGCTCGGTGAGCCGACGGGACCAGAGACCATCGTTGGTCAGAATCAACAGCCCGGTGGAGGCACGATCCAGGCGCCCGCCGATATGCAGCAGCTCACGCATAGAGCTGGGCATCAGCTCCATCACCGTAGGGTGCTCAGGATCGCTGGTGGCGCTGAGGTAACCCGCCGGTTTGTGCAGCATGATGTAGTGCGCCTGGCACTCCTGCAGCACCCGACCGTCCAGCTTCACCCGTACGAAGCGGTCGATCTCCGCTCGCGGATCGGTGATCAGGCTATCGGCCACGGTGACGCGCCCGGCGGCCACGGCCCAGCGGGAGTCTCGGTGTGACAGGTCAGTATGTTTGCAGATGAATTTATCGAGGCGCATGCCGCCATTATCTCAGATCCTGCTCAATCCTTGCCAAGCTTTGTCGATATGCGGATACTTCGCGGTTTCGCAACAGGCGCAAGGTACACGCGATGACACAGATTACTGACGGCACCGTGGTGCAGTTTCACTACACCCTGACCGATGCCGATAACACCCAGATCGAAACCAACATCGGCTCTGAGCCGCTGGCCTATCTGCACGGTCACGGCGGCATGATCCCGGCACTGGAAGAAGCGCTGGAAGGCAAAGCCAAGGGCGATACCCTGCACATCACCCTGAGCCCGGAACAGGCCTACGGCGAGCGCAAGGAAGGCCAGGAACAGCGCGTGCCGCTGAAACACCTGCAGGGCCTGCCTAAGGGCACCCGCAAGTGGCAGGCCGGCATGGTCGCTGTCGTACAGACTGACCAGGGCATGCGTCAGGTTACCGTGGTCAAGCCGGGTCTGAAGATGGTACTGGTGGATACCAACCATCCGCTGGCCGGCAAAACACTGACTTACGATATCGAAGTCACCGATGTCCGCGAAGCCACCGATGAAGAGATCGCTCACGGTCACGCTCACGGTGTTGGCGGCCACCACCACTGATTCACTCGCCTCGGCCCTATTCGGGACGGGGCGGCGAATTGGCTGAACGGCTGAGTAAACAGCTATGCTTAAATTTTTAAACAACCTGTTAGGGAGAAAACCCATGGCACGCGCAAGCGCACGTCACATCCTCGTCGGTACCGAAGCTGAATGCCAGGCACTGAAAGATCAGATCGCAAACGGCGCCGATTTCGCAGCTCTGGCGAAAGAACACTCCCAGTGCCCGTCAGGCCGTCAGGGTGGCGAGCTGGGCAGCTTCGGCCCGGGTCAGATGGTTCCGGCTTTCGACAAGGTCGTCTTCAGCGCACCGATCAATGAAGTTCAGGGTCCGGTTCAGACCCAGTTCGGTTACCACCTGCTGGAAGTCACCAGCCGCGAAGACTGATTTCGCCAGTAGGAGGTGCGCCCTCGCGCCGATTGACGCTGGCATGGACGTGATCCGAAGCTGGAGTTGATCGCGGCGAGGCGCCACTCCTACCGGGAACCCGATTCCCGCTTTAGGAGGTGCGCCCTCGCGCTGATTGACGCTGGCACGGAAGTGATCCGAAGCTTGAGTTGATCGCGACGAGGGCGTCACTCCTGCTTCAAACACTTACCTCACCCAATGCCCATTTCGTTCAGATCGATCCCGTCTCCGCTGTAGTACTCAGATGCTGTAGTACCCAGATAACGCTGAATCTGCTCCCGCAGAATCCCGTACAGCCTCTGCTCCACCTCACCAAGCTCCGCCCGTGAGCGATCCAGCCTGATACCGATCTCACCCAACCGCGGCAAAGACCCATCACCGATCACCGATAGCGATGAAGGCAAGCCGAAATCAGTGCGCACGGTGACGCCAAGCCCCGCCTGTACCGCCTGCCAGACTCCGCCCAGCCCCTGGCTGGCAAAGACGACCTGCCAGGGTATGCCGGCGCGATCCAGCGCTTCGGTGGCCCACTGACGCATCAGGCAGGGTTTCTCAAACATCACCAGTTTCAGCGGCTCTCCGGTCAGTAATGTCCGCTGCAGCTCAATGTCAGCTGGGCCGATCCAGCGCAGTGGCAACTGTGCCAGCACCTCACTGTAAGCGGACGATTCTCCCGCCGCCCAGCAAAGCGCCAGATCCATCTCATCGGAGCGGATTCCATCCAGCAGCACGGCGTTGCGCGCCACGTTGGCGCTGAGCTGCACCTGGGGATGCGCCCGGGTAAAACTGGCGAGTACCGACGGCAGCAGCGCTTCACTGAAATCCTCCTGCATACCGAAGCGGATACGCCCCGGCAGCTGAGCACCGCCGATCGCCTGGGCCGCTTCATCATTCAGCGCCAGCAGCCGCCGCGCATAGGCAAGCAGCACCTCACCCGCATCCGTCGGCTGCAGATGCCGACCCACCTTGCGCACCAACGCCACATCGCACTGCTGCTCCAGTTTTTTCAACTGTGCGCTGGCCGCCGAAGTAGATCGGTGTAGCCGCTCCGCCGCCAGCGCAAAGCTGCCCAGCTCGATACCCAGCACAAAGGTACGCAGAGCATCCAGATCGAAGCTGATCGTCTTCACTCAAACATCCTGAAATAGTGGATTATCAGTACCAATATTTTCGATATTCAGAATCGACAGATCATCCCACAATGGCATCCGCTTCACCAGTAATCAGCATCTTCAACAAGGAGCAACGAGATGCCCAGCTTCCCCCCGGAAGATCCGCTTGATCAAATCCAGTCACTGGCACCGGAGTTTGTGGAGATAACCCGCGACCTCGTATTTGGCCAGGTCTGGCAGGAAACCACCCTATCGCCGCGAGAGCGCAGCCTGATCACCCTGGCTGCCTTGACCGTTCTCAACCGCGTTGAGCAGCAACCCGTTCACCTGCAGAGAGCGCTCGACAACGGTCTGAGCATCGATGAGATAGCCGCTGCGATCACTCATCTGGCGTTTTATGGCGGCTGGCCCTCGAGCGTCAGCGCCTTCACCCGTCTGGCCGAATTCAAGCAGGCCAAGGAGTCCGCATGCCCCTAACCCGTATTGCACTGCCCGCTGGCCTCAGCGCCGACTTTCGCCACCAGGTTTCAGTGATTCTGCAGCAGACTCTGGAAGAGACTTTTGCCGTACCGACCGGTGACTGCTTCCAGCTGTTTGACGAATACCGCCCGGGGATGAGGGTGCTCGATCCCGACTACCTGAGTTCTGCTCGTCGCAGCGAAAACTGCCTGATATTCCAGATAAGTGCTGGCAGACCGCGTAACGCTGAGCAGAAAAAGGCGCTGTACCAAACCCTGTGTGGCCGCCTGAACCGGGAGCTCGGCATCAGCACCAGCGATGTAATGATCCTGATCCAGTTCAACCAGGCGGAAGACTGGTCCTTCTCTGAAGGACGGGCACTGACAGAGGAGACAGCCTGATGCTGGCAACACAATACAGCTTTACCCTGCCGGCGGATTACAACATGGAGCGGATCGAACAGCGCATCCGCGCTAATGGCCATCGTCTCGACGGCTTTGAGGGATTGGCGATGAAACTCTACCTCTATGCCAGAAAGGACGATCCGGAGTGCGCCAGCGAGCTTAACCTCTATGCACCGCTCTACCTCTGGCGGAACGTTACGGGGATCAACCGCTTTCTGAAGAGCGAGGGGTTTGCCGCACTCAGCGCCCATTTCGGTCGCCCCCGCGTCGATGTCTGGCTGGTGGAGCAGGCAACGGAGCTTGGCAGGGAGGAAAACCCCGGGTTCGCCAGCCGTAGGATTATTCCTTACGAAAGCACCCTGGCAAGCAACGGGCCACAGCTGGTCGCCAACGACTACAGCGACTGGCGTCGGCTGGAAGTCACGCTGGCCAACCGGCCACCGGCAACGCCGGCGGACGCAGTCCAGAATTACCGAATCGGCTATATCGCCAGGGGCTGAGGCCGGCCACAAAAAAACGCGCCCGAAGGCGCGTTTTCTATTCTGTAGATCTCAGCACTCAGGCCGCGTGCTCACGAATCACTGCTGAGCGGTTCATGGCGCTGATGATCGCATTCAGTGAGGCACTGACGGTATCGGAATCGAAGGCCACACCGACCACCCGCTCACCACCGACGTTAAGCTGCACATAGGTGATCGCTTCGGCATCGGAGCCCTCACCCAAAGCGTGTTCGGAGTAGTCGACCACGTTAATCGAGTCTCCAGTTGCACGCTGCCAGGCATCGGCGAAGGCAGAGATAGCACCGTCACCCTCACCGGTAATGGTGCGCACTTCACCGTTAAAGATTACGTCAGCACTGATGCGTTCGCCCTCTTCGCTCTCGATGCGGTAGCTCTTCAGCTGCACCGGATCCGCATCTGCCACGAAGTTATCGCAGAACAGCTGATAGATCTCGGCACTGGTAATCTCCTTGCCTTTGGCTTCGCTGGCCTTCTGCACCAACGGAGACAGCTCAAGCTGCATCCAGCGCGGCAAGCGGATACCGTAGTCACGCTCCAGCAGGAAGGACATGCCGCCTTTGCCGGACTGGCTGTTCACGCGGATCACCGCCTCGTAGCTGCGACCGATATCCTTCGGATCGATCGGCAGGTAAGCCACCTGCCAGTGCTCGTCCGGCTGCTGCCGGTGCAGACACTTCTGGATCGCATCCTGGTGGCTGCCGGAGAACGCGGTATAAACCAGCTCGCCCACCCAGGGGTGACGCGGGTGCACCGGCATCTGGGTGCACTCGGTATAGACCGCGATCATCTCGTCCGGGTTGGAGAGATCCAGCTCCGGATCCACGCCCTGGCTGTAGAGGTTCATCGCCATGGTGACGATATCCATGTTGCCGGTGCGCTCGCCGTTGCCCATCAGAGTGCCTTCAACACGATCGGCGCCAGCCAGTACAGCGAGCTCGGCGGCCGCTACGGCACAGCCGCGGTCGTTATGGGTGTGCACCGAAATCTCAATGCTGTCGCGCTTGCTGACCCGGTTACAGAAGTACTCGATCTGGTCGGCGAAGATGTTCGGTGTGGTGTTTTCCACAGTCGACGGCAGGTTGATGATGCACGGACGCTCCGGCGTCGGCTGCCACACATCGATCACCGCGTCGCACACCTCAACGGCATAGTCGATCTCAGTACCGGTGAAGCTCTCCGGCGAGTACTGGAACTTCCATTCGGTATCCGGGTAAGCCTCGGCGCCCTCTTTCACCCACTTCGCGCCCTGCACCGCGATAGCGGTAATGCCGTCGCAGTCCTTGTTGAAGACGCGCTCACGCTGCACCGTAGAGGTGGAGTTGTAGACGTGCACGATGGCGCGTTTCACGCCCTCCAGCGCCTGGTAAGTGCGGTCGATCAGCTCTTTACGCGCCTACACCAATACCTGGATGGTCACGTCTGAGGGAATCTGGTCCTCCTCGATCAACCAGCGTACGAAGTCGTAGTCCGGCTGGCTCGCGGAGGGGAAACCAACTTCGATCTCTTTCAGGCCGATCTTAACCAGCAGAGCCCAGAGACGCTTTTTCTGAGCCACACTCATCGGGTCCAGTAGCGCCTGGTTACCGTCCCGGAGATCGACACTGGCCCAACGCGGTGCGTGGGTAAGAGTACGATCCGGCCACTGGCGATTCTGCAATTTCACGGCAGGAGCCGGCTGGTAACGCTGATGGTTAAAAACGGTCATGGGATGATCCCTTGTATCTGAATGAGTTCGATTATCTGTCCTTGTGGGCCCGCCTGTGGGCCTGTTTCCTCTCGGCTCTTGTGAAGCCTCGTCACCTTGTCACCCGGGTAGGGAGAGCTGGCGAAAAGGGTGTCGCTCCTGGATGGTGGCCCGACACCTCTACCTTTCGGCAAACATCGTCTTGGTAAGTCGATAAGGCATAGTCTACGGAAAAGGCAGGGGCAGATGATTGCAAAGTTGCGCCAATATAGAATTATTTGGCAATATTATTCCAACAAAAGAGACAAATAACGCAACAAATAACAACCCTTAGAAAATTGAAGGCAGAGTATGCGTATCGACCGACAAGACCGCCACATTCTGGAGATTCTGCAGACCGAAGGCCGCATCAGTAATCAGGAGCTGGCCGACCGCGTGGGGCTCTCCCCGTCCCCCTGCCTGCGCCGGGTGCGCGCGCTGGAGGAATCGGGCCTGATCACCGGCTATCGCGCCATTCTCGATGCCAAGGAGATGGGGCTGACACTGATGGCGCTGCTGCATATCTCCATGGACCGCCATACGCCGGAGCGCTTTGAGAACTTCGACAAAACCGTGCGCGCCATCCCCGAGGTGCTGGAGTGCCTGCTGATTACCGGCCAGGATGCGGATTACCAAATCAAGGTGATCGTGCACGATATGGAGGCATACCAGGATCTGCTGTTGAACAAGATCACCCGGATCGAGGGGGTCACCGGCGCGCACTCCAGTTTCGTGCTGCGCACCATCGTCAACAAGACGGCGATTCCGATCCCGGATCAGCTTTGATAGGCTCTGCGCCTTACTCATTTCAGGCTTTTAGATGTACACCCTTCGCCCCTATCAACAGGACGCCGTCGACGCCACGCTGAACCACTTCCGAAAAAGCGATGCGGCGGCGGTGATCGTGCTGCCCACCGGCGCCGGCAAAAGCCTCGTCATCGCCGAGCTGGCCCGACTGGCGCGGCGCCGCATCCTGGTGCTGGCCCATGTGCGTGAACTGGTGGAGCAGAACCACGCCAAGTACACCGCACTGGGCATGGATGGCGGCATCTTTTCCGCGGGACTTGGGCGACGCGACAACGAACACCAGGTCACCTTTGCCAGTGTGCAGTCCCTGGCGCGTAACCTGGACAGCTTCGACGATCAGTTCTCGCTGTTGATCATCGACGAGTGCCACCGCGTCAGCGATGACGAAAACTCCCAGTACCAGCAGATTATTGCGCATCTCAAAGCGCGCAACCCGGGACTGAAGGTACTGGGACTGACCGCCACCCCCTATCGCCTGGGTTACGGCTGGATTTACCGCTATCACCATCGCGGCATGGTGCGCGCAGAAGAGGAACGCCTGTTCCAGCAATGCATCTACGAGCTGCCACTGCCATTCATGATCAAGCAGGGCTACCTGACCGAGCCCAAACTGATCGACGCGGCCATCGCCCACTACGATTTCTCGTCACTGCAGCCCAGCGACAGCGGCAGCTATAACGAGACCGAACTGAACAGCCTGATCGCCAAACACCCGCGGGTGACCCGCGCGATCTGCGAGCAGATTGTGGAGCTTGGCGGCCAGCGCGAAGGGGTGATGATCTTTGCCGCCACAGTGCGCCACGCCCAGGAGATCATCGGCTATCTACCTGAAGGCGAATCGGCGCTGATTATCGGCGATACCGAGTCCGATGAGCGTGAGCGACTGATCCAGGCGTTTAAACAGAAACAGATTCGCTATCTAGTCAACGTGGCGGTGCTGACCACCGGCTTCGATGCCCCCCATGTGGATATGATCGCAATCCTGAGGCCCACCGCCTCGGTAAGCCTGTTCCAGCAGATCGTCGGTCGCGGCCTGCGTCTGAGCCCCGGTAAAACCAACTGCCTGATCATCGATTACGCCAGCTCCGGCTTCGATCTCTTTCACCCCGAAGTAGGCAAACCCAGGCCCGATTCAAACTCAGAGCCGGTGCAGGTGTTCTGTCCCGGTTGCGGCCACGCCAATATTTTCTGGGGCAAGACCGATGCCGAGGGCCAGGTGATCGAACACTTCGGCCGCCGCTGCCAGGGCCTGCTGGAGATGGAAGGGGAAACACCACAGCAGTGCGATTACCGTTTCCGCTTCAAGGAGTGCCCACACTGCGGCGCCGAGAACGATATCGCCGCCCGCAACTGCCACCAGTGTGGCGAAGCGGTGGTGGATCCGGATGATCTGCTCAAGCGCGCCCTGCAGTTAAAGGATGCGCTGGTAATCCGCTGCGCCGGTGTCAGCTTCGGCAACACCAACGGCCGGTTGCGGATCATCTATCACGATGAACAGGGTGAAGAGCTGAGCGAGAGCTTCGATCTGACCCATAGCGGCCAGCGCGGCGTGTTCAACCGGCTGTTCGGCAGGCGCTTTGGCGACGGAGCCAAGCCACAGAAGTTCCAGTCAGCCGATGAAGTGGTCAGCCAGTCGGAAGGCTTTCGTGCACCGGACTTTGTGATCGCCCGCAAGGTGGGGCGAGGGCAGAACAGCCACTGGCGGGTACGGGAGAGGTTGTTTGATTATGAGGGGAATTATCGGAAGGCGAATCAGTTGTAAGCGCTGCCGTTCTGGCTACTGGCTTCAAATCACACTGTAGTGCTAAATCGGTTTCCTTTTCACGGCTGCATCATCGCCTAGCTGCCTGCCGGTTTCGCCTGCTGGCGAATTAGGGGCCTTGGACGGCCAAGGCCCCTAATAACCCCAAACCGCCCCTACGCCTTGGCCGGCTGCGCCGACTTCCCTGCGCTTCTCGTCTGAAAGAGCGGGAAAGGAAACTCGCTCCTACGTCGCTCAGACAGCCTTTCCCTTATTTCTCTTTCAGTCTGCGATGCTCGGCTGCGGCAAAGGGGAGCTATCAGTGCGCTCAGAAATTCAGCAGTAGATTCAACCTCATCACTTTCTCGATGAAGCAAAGCACACCAGTTCATTGGGGCTGCGATTTTGCCTTCTCTCTCTTAAGCGCGTCCGACAGGGTCTCTTCCGGTCCTATCAGTATCGGCACATAACGAACGGCAAACAGCACGAAGGCGATCAGCCAGGCGGTGCCGGCGAGCATCATCAGCATCAGCGAAAACGGCGGCAGCAGAGCCGAGAGGATTCGGGTCAACGCGGCCAGGTGAATAGCCAAAAAGCTCAGCGACATCAGCGCGCCCGCTTTCAATTCACGGTTGGTATGCCCCAGCGCTGCCCGTGAAGCTACGGCCAGGATCATGCCGCCCATGGCGCCCACCGCCAGGGCGTGGATTCCAGCCGTTACCGGCACAGCGGCGGTGAACGAGGAGAAGCCCAGCAGTACAAAGCCGATGCCCACCCAGAGATACCCCAGGTGCAGCGCGAACAGCAGCGGTTCAGCGATGCTGGTCAGCCCACGCCAGCGCAGTAACCGAGCGATCTGTAGGCCACCGGCCATTATCAGCAGCACGCCCGATACCGGAGGAGCCGCCAGGGTCACCCAGGCTAGCGTCGCCAACAGAGAGAACCCTACGGCGAGCCGATCTATCCAGCTAAACCCTGCCGGCATCTTCGACTTGTCGGCCTGCTGGCGTATCAACCAGTTGCGGGTGAACGCCGGCGTGATGCGACCACCGATCAGCGAGATCAGCAGCGCCATCAGCAACACCTGGGACTCCAGCAGATGCAGACGATCCACGGCGCCAAGCTGAAACAGCAGGCTGAACCCCACCATCACGGCCAGGGCCAGAATCACTACCCCGTTGCGTTTATTGCGGCTGATCAGCACCTCTCGTCCCACCAGGATCGCGAGCAATACCCAGTAACCGGTGTTGGCCAGTATCAGCAGCCATACCGAGCCATTACCGCTCCAGACCAGTGCCCGGCCAGCGATCCATAACAGCGTCAGCGCCAGCAGCGGTAAGCCCTGCACCGGCGGTCGACTGGTCCATTTCGCCACTGCCGCCAGTAGAAAGCCGCCCACCGCCGCACCGACAAAGCCAAACAGCATCTCGTGACCATGCCAGGCAACTGGGCCCCAGCCGGGTGGCGACGCAGGCAGCAGGGCTCCGCCCAGGTAGGCGAGCCAGAGCAGCATAATGACAATCGCCTGAACGGCGCAGGCAAGAAACAGCGGCCGAAAACCGTTACTGAACAGTCGGGCCCAGGCGTTCTTTGGTTCTTGAGGGGGTGATACAAGCATCAGCTAACTCCGATCAGCAGGTGCGACAACGCCGGCTTTTAGAATGCATAACTTTAATATGCATAATATTTACACCTTAGCAGTACCGCCCAGACAGCACTGACTCACATTAACCTGATCCAGGTCAGGCGTTCCCCCAGGTTATGCGGCTCTCCCGGATACAAGGCCTCAACTGAGGCCGGTATACTGAGGGGATACCCAGAAGCCCTGACTTCGGCCCCGGCCTGCCTCTTGCGTTTTGACAAACCTGGCTGTTTTAGCTGCAGCAAACATCGGGACTTTCCATCAGGACTGTCCGCGCCAAAGCTTGGAGCATTGAACCATGCAACTGACCAAATACACGGATTTTGCCCTGCGTACGCTGATCTTTCTCGGCATACAACCCGCAGGAGAGCGGGTGACGATTACGCAGGTGTCGGAGCATTTCGATATTCCCCGCAACCATCTGATCAAGATCGTTCACCACCTGGCCAAAGAGGGTTTCATCGATACCGTCCGCGGCAAAGGCGGCGGCATCCGGTTGGGCATGTCCGCAGAGGAGATCAACCTGCGCGACCTGATCCAGGCCACTGAAGAAACACTGCGTCCGGTTAACTGCGCGCACCCGCGCTGCCCCATCGTCGGTCAGTGTGGGCTGAGGGGAATCCTCTTTGACGCCCAGGAAGCCTTTCTTAAAGAGCTGGCAAAGCACAGCCTGGCCGACCTGTGCGGCCCGGAGCGCAACCTGTCCCAGCTACTTTATCCGCCCGAAGATACCCGGATGCGGGCTCAGGCATGATCCCGCTGAGCAATTGATTCAAGCGCGGCCGCCAGTGTCGGGGTAAAACTCAGGCGGCCTTCCTCAGGCTGAATGCCTGCCCGGGCCAGCGCCCGCAAAGGCTGAAACTGAAGATCCGCCACCACCAGCTCTATTCCTCGCGCTTCGCATTCAGCTCTGAAACGAGAGAACCCACTCAGACCGCCGGCATCCAGCAGCGGCACCGCATCCATATACAGCACCAGCCCCCGCGTATCCGTTGCCAGTTCCGCCACCTCATCAAACACACGCTCCGCCGCTGCGAAGAACAGCGGCCCGGTCACCTTGAACACCCGCCAGCCTTCCGGCAGCGCTTCCGGTACATGTTTACGCTGGGCAGAGATATCGTTCACACGGGTCATCCCGGCGATATCACGCATAAACAGCAGCGAGGCCAACACGATACCGGTGGAGATGGCGATCACCATATCGAACAGCACCGTTAGCGACAGGCAAGTGAGCAGCACCAGAATGTCGCCCAGCGGTGCACGCCGGAACAGCGCCACCACCTTGGGTGCCTCACTCATATTCCAGGCCACGATCAGCAACAACGCCGCCATGCTGGCCATCGGCAGCCAGGCCAGCGCCGGCGCCAGCAACAGCAAACCTGCCAGCACCACCAGAGCATGGATGGCACTGGCAAAAGGCGAGCGCGCACCGGCGCGATAGTTAGCCGCCGAGCGCGCAATGGCGGCAGTAGCGGTAATGCCGCCAAAGAAAGGCGCCACCAGGTTACCCAACCCCTGACCGAGCAGCTCACCGTTGGCGTGGTGGCGCTTGCCGGTCATGCCATCGAGCACTACGGCACATAGGAGTGATTCGATGGCGCCGAGCATGGCGATGGAAAATGCCGCCGGCAGCAACGCCTGCACTGTGGTCCAGCTCAGCTCAAAAGGCTCGCCATTCGGACCCGTTTGCAGCCAGGGCCACTCGAAGGTCGGCAGCATCGGCGGAATCCCCTGCCCTATAGAGCCATCGGGCAACATAAAGGAGAAGCGGCTGCCGATCGTATCTATGCCGGCACCCTGCTGATTCAGCCAGTAAGCCAGACCGGTGCCCACCAGCAGTGCCGGCAGATGACCTGGCACTGGCAGCCGCAGGCGTGGCCAGAGAATCAGCACCGCCAGGGTCAGCCCTGCCACCAGAGCATTGGCCCAATGCCACTGCGGCAGCCTGCTCAGCAGCTCGGGCAGTTTTTCCAGGTAATGCGACGGCAGCCCTTCGCTGGAAAAGCCCAACAGGTCAGGCAATTGCAGCGTAGCGATGACGATAGCAATACCGGCGGTAAAGCCTAGGGTGACCGATTCGGGGATGTACTCGATCAGCCGCCCCAGTCGTGCCAGCGCCAGCGCGATCAAGATCAACCCCGCCATCACTGAGGCCAGGAGTAATCCTGCAAGACCAAACTGTTGGGAAACGGGATAGAGAATGACCACAAAGGCCGCTGTGGGGCCGGACACACTGAACCGGGAGCCGCCGGCCAGGGCAATCAGAAAACCGGCAATGATCGCGGTATAGAGACCGTTTTCCGGCCGCACACCACTGGCAATGGCCAGCGCCATCGACAGCGGGATGGCGATGATGCCCACGGTGATACCCGCGACCAGATCAGCGAGCAGATCCCGCCCCTGATACCTGCCGGACAGCGTTTCTCTTAACGCGCTGGCAAAAGAGAGGCTGTGTAACCGGGCTCGACGGGACGACATCGCGGAGAAGTCCTTTAATTCTTTATGGAAATTGGACAAACATTACAGTCGTCTTTGATTCAAATGCAATGTTAATCAAATTAACATATGGTTTACATTCGCCCTCGATCCACCGCTACAAAGGACACCACCATGGAAAAACGCACCGCACGCCTGACTCTGCTGATCGACCCGAATAAAAAGGCGGTGTTTGAAAAACTCTGTTCCGAGCAGGATGTAACCCCTTCTCAGATGGTCAGAAAGTTTATCCGTGACTTTATCGAGGAAAACCTGGGACCAGAGTGGAGAGACCAGGTGCTTAACGACGATAGCGCTGATATGAATAAAAAATAAACACACATTTCCAAGGTTTATTAAGCCCGCCTCGCAGAGTAGAATTCGCGCAAATTTTGATCACCCCTCGATCTTCAATTCTTAACTTTTCAACACTCCTGGAGCTATTGAATGCGTCTTGCCGAAGCAGAAAGCCTGATGCTGAACATCGGCCTGGTAATTTTCGCCGGTTTCATTTTCTTCATCATTTATGACCTGGCTAAAAAGTCCAAAGCCGGCAAGTTCGGTACCCTGGTGCTGTTTTTTGCCCTCGGGCTGGGGCTGGCCGCTTTCCTGCTCAAGACAGTGGTGGTTGAGATGATCGAGGGCGGCCACGTTTAAACGCGCAGTCGCCGGAGGCGGAGGCGGTGACTCTGCCGCCTACCGTCAATCGGATGAGGTTAGCCTCCGCCCTGTCACTGGGTTATAGTCCCTGCAAAACACACGTGCAGGGAGCTGTAGATGGACCCGGTTCTGATTACCCTTCTGGTTATTGTTGCGCTGATCGTTATCTACACGATCTTCATCTATAACCACCTGGTGCGCCTCAAGCACAACGTTTCCCGCGCGTTTGCCAATATCGATGTACTGCTCAAGCAGCGCCACGACGAGCTGCCCAAGCTGGTGGAAACCTGCAAGCAGCACATGGGCTATGAGCAGAAAACCCTGGAAGCGGTTATGAAGGCCCGCTCCGCCGTCGCCAGCGCCAGCGCCAGCGGCGATATCAAGGCGCTGGGCCAGGCGGAAAGCCAATTGCGCCTCGGCCTTGGCAACCTGTTTGCCGTAGCCGAGGACTACCCGGAACTGACCGCCAGCGAATCCTTCATGCACCTGCACAGCCGCATCAGCGGGCTCGAATCTTCCATCGCCGACCGCCGTGAGTTCTATAACGAGTCGGTCAATCTCTATAACATCCGCATCGAACAGTTCCCGGATATTATCGTCGCCCGCCGCATGGGATTCACCGGCGCCACCCTGCTGGAGTTTACCGAGGCTGAAAAAGCCGATGTGGATATGAAATCGCTGTTCAGCTGAGATCCACTGAAGTCAACTGAGCTCAACCGGGGCCGCTATGCTGCTTGATCTGGATATCGACTCACAGGAGCGGCTGTTCGGCCTGCTGTTCGCTGTGATCGGTTTTCTCGTCTGTGTTTTTTTCGCCTTTCGCCGCTTCAGCCATTATCGCCTGATCGCCGATACACCCACCGCCTTGATCCGCTCTGCGCCCCAGGGCTATGTGGAGATCAGCGGCGAGGTGATCGCCGGTGAGGATGGCCAGTTGCGCTCGCCGCTCTCGGGCCGCCCCTGCGTCTGGTATCGCATCAAGATCGACCGCTACCAGCGCAACAGCAACAACAAGGGCGGGCGCTGGCAACCGGTACGCCGGGAAGCCTCAACCCAGTGGTTCCAGATCAACGACGGTACCGGCACCTGCCTGATCGACCCGGAAGGCGCCCACGCCAGCACCCGGCAGAAAAAGGTCTGGTATGGCAGCAGTGAGATGCCGGGGCCGGTGCTTTCAACCACCTCATTCCAACAGTACAGCGCCAAGATAGTCGGCAGCGTTGGCGGCGGTCGATACCGCTACAGCGAGGAGTTGATCTTCGAACATGAGCGCGTCTTCACCCTGGGAGCCTTTCGCAGCGTCGGCGGCGGTCGCGAACGCCTGGACCTAAAAGCGGCAAGTACCGACATTCTGCGCGGCTGGAAAGCGGACCAGGCGGCATTGCTTGGCCGCTTTGATACCGATGGCGACGGCAAGATCGATCAGCAGGAGTGGAAAGAAGCACGCAAAGAGGCGATCAAGCAGGCCAAACTACAGCAGCGGGAGATGGACAAAAGCCCGACCCTGCATGTGCTTGGCGATCCCAAGGAGCAAGGCCAGCCCTTTCTGCTGACCACTTATGACGAAGAACGCCTGCTCAAGCGATTCCGCTGGCAACTGGGCGGCTTTATGGCATGTGGTTTGCTTGCATTCTGGATAGGACTTGAGCTGCTGTTAACGACCCCAGTCTGAAACAGCGCTCGCGTACGCCGTTTAAGGAACCTGACACGCCAGAGAGGCGGCAAGCGATGACCTCGAACCGCAACCCTGTACACTATATGCAACACCCTGCGAACATCAGCCTGGAGCTGTCACCCCTGCACAAACAGGCCTGTGCCACTCCGCCGCTGCCCCTGGGCCTTATCTGTAACACCGACAAGCCATTTCACATCGGCGGACGCATCAGTATTTCAGCGCCGAAACAGGCGCCAGATCTGTGCATCGAGGGTGAAATCGCCTGGTGCCGCGCCCATCGAGAGGGCTACCAGGTCGGCGTCGCCTTTCAAAGCGCCAACGAGCTCTACAAGATCCGCATGCTCGAGCAGCTCTGTCATATCGAAGACTATCGCCGCACTCACCCTTCACGCAGCCCGGATGCCCACCAGGGCCTGGCACTGGAGTGGATCGAGAAATTCGCCGCTCATTTCCCGACAGATGGCCTATAATGGGCAGTCGACGTCAACCAACTGAGTGTAGGACATGCAACAAAAAGTGGTACAGGTAGGCGATATCGCCATCGGCAACGATCAGCCCATGGTTCTTTTCGGCGGCATGAACGTGCTCGAATCCCGCGATCTGGCGATGAAAATCGCCGAGCACTATGTCGAAGTCACCAACAAGCTGAAGATCCCTTACGTTTTCAAGGCATCCTTCGACAAGGCCAACCGCTCCTCCCTGAACTCCTTCCGCGGCCCCGGCATGGAAGAGGGTCTGAAAATTCTCGAAGAGGTGAAATCCACCTTCAACGTCCCGCTGATCACCGATGTGCACGAGCCCTTCCAGGCGGCACCGGTGGCCGAGGTGTGCGATATCATTCAGTTGCCGGCGTTCCTGTCCCGTCAGACCGACCTGGTTGTCGCCATGGCTGAAACCGGCGCCGCCATCAATATCAAGAAGGCTCAGTTCCTGGCTCCCCAGGAGATGCGCCACATCCTGCATAAGTGCAAGGAAGCCGGTAACGACCGTCTGATCCTGTGCGAACGCGGCACCAGCTTCGGCTATAACAACCTGGTCGTCGATATGCTCGGCTTCAGCGTGATGAAAGAGTTCGGCTACCCGGTGATGTTCGACGCCACCCATGCGCTGCAAATGCCGGGCGGACGCTCTGATTCTGCCGACGGTCGTCGTGCGCTCGTCGCCCAGCTGTCCCGCGCGGGACTGTCCCAGGGCATCTCAGGCCTGTTCCTGGAAGCGCACCCGAATCCCGCCGAAGCCAAATGTGACGGTCCCTGCGCCCTGCCGCTGGACAAACTGGAACCCTACCTGGCCCAGATGAAAGCGATCGACGAACTGGTGAAGCAGTTCCCGGCGCTGGATACTTCCGGCTGAGGCAGTAGTCAACAGTTTCAGCTAAACAGGTTCAGTCTGCTCGGGAACACAGGTTATGGACAACGCGACCGCTACGCTTCTGGCATCACTGAAGCCGGAACTGGTGATGGGGCCAGGCCATCACCGGTTTAGGCTCAAAGCGCTTAAGTCCACCCATGCCCTGGGGCCATTCTGGGAGGCGGAAGACCTTTCCACCACCCAGCCTACTCCGGTTAACCTGCTGTTCCTTGACGCCACCCTGCTGGCCACCTCCGGATTCAGTGACAAGTTCCGCACCCTGCTGAATCAGAGCCGCAACCTGAAGGATAAGCACGCCGCCCGCTGCTATGGGCTGTTCACCTGGCGCGGGCTGCTGTTCGCATCCTGGGAGGCGATGGATGGCCTGACGCTGGCACAGATGTTTGAATCCGGCAGCGCCCGCAAGCTCAAGGACAAGCAGAAGCAGGGCCTGGTCACCCAGGTGGCCAGCGCCCTCGAAGGCGCTCTACGCCAGACCGGTTCGCCTCACGCGACACTCTGTCCTGAGCTGATCTATGTAAACCGCAGCAACGGTATGCGGGTGATGGGATTTGGCTGGCGTGATCTGATTGAACCGGTCAACGCCAAACTTGCGCAACCGCTGAGTTATCACGCCTGGCAATCCCCCGAAGCTTTCCACCCCTATCCACTGACCGCCACCGAAGACGTATTCGCCCTCGCCTGCCTGGTTTACCAGCTCTATGCCGGGCGCCCGGCCTTCAGCGCCGCGGAGGATGAAACCAGCCGCGAACAGGAGCTTAAGGCGCCATCCGGGCTCTCCAAAGAGCAGTGGCGGGTACTGAAAACGGCACTGGTTGACGACCCGGGAGCTCGCCCCAAATCGCCGCTGGAGCTGGTGCGACAGCTTTACCAGCCGCAGCCGGAAAAGCCTGCGGAACCCGAGATCAGCGAAGAGGCAGACCTGCCCGAAACGGCAGATGAGGCGGCTTCCAAAGAGACTCCCGAAAAGACCAGGCGTTTCAGCCTGCCGCGGTTGCCGGCCCTGCCGCCGTGGAGCAAACCTGTAGCCTTGGGAGCAGGACTGTTCGCTGCCGGCTTTGTATTGGGTTACCTGCTTTCGCCCGATGGCACACCGGACGCCGAAACCATCGACGGATTCACTGCGCCGCTGGCATCTGAAAACCAGCAGCTGCGAGAAGAGTTACAGCAACTTCAGCTGAGCTATGAACAACTCGAGCAAAGCGCCAACGCGGTGAACGAGACGGCAGAATCTGACAAGGATGGTCAAACCGATAGTCAAAATCTGACAATCGAAGCGTCCGCAGAGCCTGGCGTTGAGTCTGCCGAAGCGCTGCGAAACGCTGACAAGCCTGCCGATAACCTCACCGTTTTCCGCGATGAGTGGGACGGTGGAGGCTTTGCTCCAGAAATGGTGGTAATTCCCAAGGGGCGCTTCCAAATGGGCGACCTGCACGGCCAGGGCGACGATAACGAATACCCCGTGCATGAAGTGGTCCTCAGCACCAGCTTCGCCTTTAGCCGCCATGAAGTGACCTTTGCGGAGTACGACCAGTTTGCCAGCGCTACCGGGCGCCGTCTGCCGGATGACGAAGGCTGGGGCCGAGGCGAACAGCCGGTCGTCAACGTCAGCTGGCACGATGCCAGCGCCTACGCCAACTGGCTGGCGGAGGTTACCGGCCAGCCCTATCGCCTGCCCTCGGAAGCGGAATGGGAATATGTCGCCCGCGCCGGCACCGAAACCATCTACTGGTGGGGGGATGAACTCAGCCCCGGAATGGCTGTCTGTGATGGATGCGGTACCCAATGGGATGCGACCCAACCCTCACCGGTTGGCAGCACCGCCGCCAACCCCTGGGGTATCCATGATATGAACGGCAACGTCGATGAATGGGTGGCGGATTGCTATCTGCCGAGGTACTCCGAGACTCCGCGTAACGGTAGCGCTCAGAAAACTTCCGGCTGCGATCAGCGCATTATGCGCGGCGGTTCCTGGTTTGATATTCCCCGGGTTATCCGCTCCGCCAGCCGCTACCGGCACCCACCCAACACAAGCCGCAACAGCTGGGGATTCCGTGTCGCGCTAGACCTGCCGGCATTCCCCTGACGCCGGGAAGCTAACGAATAGAAGCTATTGAATTGTTCATAGCGTCCCCCGACAGCGTACAAGGAGATAGTATGTACCACCCCAAGCGTTCCGCCTGTTTCAATCTGGCCCCACTGGGTCTGGGTTTGAGTATCGCCCTGCTGAGCCAGGCCTCATTGGCCGCACCGGATCTGGTGCTCGGCGCCCAAGACCGCAGCAGCCGCACCCTGACCATTTATCAGCAGGACCTGGCGCTGTTCAGCGAAACCTATCCGCTTAGCCTGGATGCCTCTGCACCCGAAATCCGCCTCAACGATATCAGCAACCGGCTTCAGCCCGACTCTATCTTCACCAGCGGCATCGGGGATCTGCGCCGCATCGAACTGGGATCGTCCAATCCCGGCTTCAGTGAGCGGCTGCAAGCTCTGCAGGGTAAAGAGGTCGAATTGATCCACCAGGATGGCGCTACCGATCCTCGCACGGTCACACTGCTCTATGTCGAGGGCTCTGGCATACAGGTGGCCGATAATGGCGCCACCGAATTTATCCCCTATGCCGGCCCCTGGCGGATCCGCATTCCCGGTACCTCTCAGCCTGCCTCCGGGGCACACCTTTCGCTGCAAGGCAGCGGTCAGCCTGGCGATCAACTGACGCTGAGCTACCTGTCCAACGGCATCAGCTGGCAGGCCGGTTATCAGCTTGAGATTCTGCCGGATGGTAAACGTATTCAGCTGGAGGGACGGGCCACACTCAGTAACAACAGCGGCACCGACCTCGATGGCGCCCAGGTGCGCCTGTTGGCCGGCAAGGTCAATCAGCCCAACAGCGGCCGGGTGCCGATCTATGCCATGGCTGCCAAGCTGGAGACAAGCGCCGATGCCGCACCTCAGCGGGAGGCCACCCAGGACTATCAACTCTACCCGCTGCCAGAGCCGGTCAACCTCAAGCAGGGCGCCAGCATCAGCGTGCCGCTGCAGGCTCCCATCGAGATGGCGCTGAGCAGCCATTACCGCTTTGAGCAATCGGTCTATGGTGGTGCCCAACCCCAGACCCAGACCGGTCATCCGCGTCACGACATCAGCTTTACCCTGCCCAATGATGACGCAAACGACCTGCCTCTGCCGGCCGGTTCTGCACGTGTCTATCGGGAAACCCAGGAGCGTGGCCTGACTTATGTCGGCGGCCAACAGCTGAGCGACACCGCCGCCGGCGAACAGGTCACCCTAACCCTGGGCGAAGCCTTTGATCTGACGGTAGAAACGGAACAAACCGAGTTCCAGCGTCAGGGCGAAAATGTCGTGGTCGGCTTCAAGGTGAGTATCCGTAACAGCGGGAACGAAGATCGCACCCTGGATTACCGCGCCATTTTTAATCAGCCGCGCATCATGCTGGCAAGCAGCGAACGGGGCGAAGAGCTTGGCGCCATCCAGGCCTGGACCCTGGATATTCCTGCCGGTGGCGAGAAAGTTCTCGAATACAGCGTAAGACTGCTGCGTAACTAAGATTTCCCACGCAAACAGATCAGGCGGGTGAGCTGTGTTCCTGCAGCGCCCGCCAGTGTTCCGCCTTGGCCGAATCCGCGGCTTCACCCAAACCACCCTCTTCGTACACCGCACACATCCGCTTCAACGCCAGCGGATGCCCCTGCTCCGCCGCTGCCCGATAACAAGCCAGGCTGTCGGCGGGTTTTATAGGGAAGTAGTGTTCAAAGCCGGACTCATGAATCCGCCCCATCTGATACAGCGCTTTGAGATCCCCTTTTTCTGCTGCACGCTGCAGATAGATGCCACCCTGGATTCGGCTGGAAACATCCTCGCCGCGAAAATGCAGCAGATGACCATAAACAGACAGAGCCCTGACGCTGCCGCTTTCCGCCGCCACACGAAACAGCTTCATCGCCAGGGTGTGACGCCAGCGCGCCCGCTTGAATACAGGGCTTCGGAAGATAGCAAAGGCGATCCAGAACATAACCGGCGATAGCCACTGCATCAGCGTCCGCATCGGACCTCCAAGTTGGTAAGGGAGCGGGATAAAAATGTTCAATCTACAGGAGCCTGCAGGACTCTAAAAGCGCTAACCCCTTCAATTATATGAACTCTATTTTTTATAACCTTATTCAAAGACTGTATGAGCAAACCGCGCCAGATTGGTTACACTGTTGGCCTGTAAACCGGAATGTCTGAACGAATCCATTCCGGTGCGGTTCCAACTATTCCAGGCAATAAGCCTGGCGTCTCATTAGCGCAAACCGGCTTCAAGGAACAGGAGAGCTATGAACATCTACGACGATAATTCACAGACAATCGGCAACACTCCTCTGGTGCGTCTGAAGCACCTCTGGCCCGCCGGCAACCTTTACGCAAAACTGGAATCGCGCAACCCGGCAGGCTCCGTAAAATGCCGTATCGGCGCCAGCATGATCAACGCAGCAGAGCAGAGCGGCAAGCTGAAGGAAGGCATGACCCTGGTTGAGCCCACCAGCGGTAACACCGGTATCGGCCTGGCGTTCGTCGCCGCCGCCAAGGGTTACAAGCTGATCCTTACCATGCCCTCCTCCATGTCCCTGGAGCGCCGCAAGCTGATGAAGGCACTGGGTGCCGACATTCACCTGACCGAACCGGCCAAGGGTATGAAAGGCGCTATCGAAAAAGCCAAGGAGCTGGTCGACGGCAACCCGGACCAGTTCCTTATGCTGCAGCAGTTCGAGAACCCGGCTAACCCGGAGATCCACGAAAAGACCACTGGCCCCGAGATCTGGAAAGATACCGATGGCCAGATCGACATCCTGGTGGCTGGCGTCGGTACCGGCGGCACCATCACCGGCGTCTCCCGTTACATCAAGAAGACCCAGGGCAAGGCGATCACCTCTATCGCGGTAGAGCCGACCGATTCTCCGGTAATCACCCAGACCGTCAACGGTGAAGAGGTGAAACCGGCTCCGCACAAGATCCAGGGCATAGGCGCAGGCTTCGTGCCGAAAAACCTGGACCTGGAACTGGTGGATGCCATCGAACAGGTCAGCAATGACGAAGCGATGGAAACCGCCCGCGACATTATGCAGAAAGAAGGTATCCTGGCCGGTATTTCCTGCGGCGCGGCAACTGCAGCAGCCCTGCGCATCGCCGCCAAGCCGGAGAACAAGGACAAGAACATCGTGGTGATTCTGCCGGACTCCGGCGAGCGCTACCTTTCCTCTCCGCTGTTCGCCGGTATGTTCACCGAGAACGAAACGGTCCAGTAGGGTCGACGCCCTCGCCGCGATTAACCGCTAGGGGTTTGAATAACCACCATGCAAAGTTCGATCGGCGCGGGGGCGCGCCTCCTACCACGCTAGCGAATTGTAGGAGCGGCGCCCTCGCCGCGATTATCGCCGCGGACAAAAACAGCTCGGTTGCTTCAGATACAAAAAGTGCAGACACAAAAAAGCCGCGAATCATCGCGGCTTTTTTCTTACCCGGCAGAACTCAGTGAATCATTTCACGAATCTGCTCATGGCTTGGGAACGCATCGAGCTTTTCAAAGCGGACGCTACGATCATCTGACTTGGTCAGCGTGTACCAGGAAGGCTTGCGCTCTTCACCGACATAAACACCGCCCACCTCGTAGTTATCGCCGTCAACACCCAGAATAGCGATGGTCTTTACGCGCTGTTGCATTTCCATGTGACACCCCCAGCAGTTTATTTTTGTAGTTTATTTACACAAGTATAGCCTACCCCAGGGGGATGACAACGGTGTTAACCTGGGTCAATAGATACTTAGGATGAAATTTCAGCAACAAATGAGGGGAAGAGTTACGCGCACTACCGGTCGTTTGTAGCTGACTGACAACAAGCCGAGATTTCAACCATCACTTGTTATCGCCAGCACTTTTTATCAACAGCACTTGCTATCAGGCGGGACCTGTCGCTACCGGCCGGGCAGGATCGCGGATCCATTCGCTCCAGGAGCCAGCATAGAGGCGGGAACCTTTGAGCCCTGCAGCCTCCATCGCCAGCTGGTTCACACAGGCGGTCACACCAGAGCCACACATGTGCACCACCTCTTCGGGTTTACGCTCACCCAGCAGGGCCTGCCAGCGCTCACGCAGGATCTCCGGCGGCAGGAAGCAACCATCCTTGAGGTTGTCGGTAAACAGCTGATTGACCGCGCCCGGCACATGGCCGGCCACGGGATCGAGCGGCTCAACGTCACCACGGAAACGTTCCGGCGCGCGAGCATCCACCAGCAGGCAACTCTTAGCAGAGAGCATCAGCTGCAGGGAATCCGAGCTGACCACCGCATCGCTATCGACCTGAACGTTAGCCTCAGCATCGGTAACGGTTCGGTCGGGATCTCCGGTTTCGACCGCGCCGCTTGCAGCAAGCCAGGCACTCCAGCCGCCGTTCAGTACGGTAGTCTCAGCATGGCCCAACCAGCGCAGCAGCCACCAGCCGCGGGCCGCAAACGCCGCACCCGAGTCGTCATAGAGCACCACCTGACGGCCGGACCTGAGTCCCAGGGATTTCAGTTTAGCGAGCAGCAGCCCAGGGTCGGGCAGAGGATGGCGACCGGAGTCGAGCGTGATCGATGACGAAAAATCATCATCCAGATGCATATAGCAAGCGCCCGGGATATGGCCCGCGGCGAAGGCACGGGCCCCGGCGCTCAGATCCTCCGGCGAGGTAGAGAGTACAAAACGGCAATCAAGAATCAGCGGATCGTCCAAAGACAGAAACTGCTCAACACTAATCAGCGTATCGTACATCTCTCACTCCCTTTTCAGCGGTATGTAGAGCGTGGATCAGAGGTAGCCAGCCAGCTCCTCTTTGAGCAAGTCGAGCTCGTTCTGGGCTTTCTGTTTGGCCTTTTTCTTCAGCTGCTCGACCTCGGCGGTTTTCTCTTCCACCACGGCTACCGCTGCCGCGCCCTTATCATCGGCGCCAACAACGCGGTCGATCAGATGCTGAACCTGCTTGAGAATAGCGCGACGCTTACCCTCTTCGATACGGGCCAGCTCTTCGGCGCTCTTCTCTTTTTTCTTCTCATCTTGATCAACGCTGGCGGAAGGAACGTAAGTCAGCGGGCGGATGCCGGCGGCTATACGCACTTTCTCCAGCAAAGGTGCAGCCTGGGCGCGGGCTTTCTCTGCTCCCTTGTGCAGCACCTCTTCAACGTAGCCCATGTCGTTCATCAGCTCGTTGTAGCGGCTGCGCGGTGCGCTCAGCTTGGCATCGAGGAACTCAAACAGCTCTCGCTTGGCATCGCCCCAGGCGATCCCCTCTTCGTATTGGAGACGTAACTCTCCGCGCTCGATTTCATTGGCGAAGAGGCTGTAGAGCTGGAACAGGGTGCTGGTATCCGGGTCCTTGGGCTCGCCCGGCTCGCGCAGGTCGGTCTTGATCTTGTTGATCAGGCTGCGCAGTTCGTCGCTGGAGCAGAACAACGGAATGGTGTTGTCGTAGCTCTTGGACATCTTGCGACCGTCGAGGCCCGGAATCAGCTGGGTCTCTTCATCCACCAGCGCTTCCGGCAGGGTGAACAGCGGTTCGTAGACATGGTTGAAACGACCGGCCACGTCGCGGGCCATCTCGATATGCTGGATCTGGTCCTTGCCCACCGGAATGATATCGGCGTTGAACATCAGGATGTCCGCCGCCATCAGCACCGGGTAGCTGAACAGGCCCATGGTCACGCCGTCGTCCAGATCTTCGCTGCCCGCATCGCGGTTGGCGTCGGTGGCGGCCTTGTAGGCGTGGGCGCGGTTCATCAGTCCCTTGGAGGTCTGGCAGGTCAGAATCCAGGTCAGCTCCGGGATTTCGCGAATGTCGGTCTGACGGTAAAAAGTCGCCTTGTCGGTATCCAGTCCCAGCGCCAGCCAGGTTGCGGCGATCTCGCGGGTGGATCGTGCCACGCGCTCCGGGTCATGGCATTTGATCAGCGCATGATAGTCAGCCAGAAAGAAGTAGCTGTTGAAGTTCGGGTTCTCGCTTGCTTCGATGGCCGGTTTGATCGCGCCCAGGTAGTTGCCGATGTGCGGCGTACCCGAGGTGGTGATACCAGTCAGTACGGTCTTTTTACTCATCGTTTACTCTTTGGATCCTTCGCGTATGAGGGGCGATATCATACACGATATCGACCTTTGGAGGCTGTCTTGAGATGCAACAAGATGGTACAAAAATCGAAGCAAGGCATACACCTGTTCACCGCTTTTCCAAGGCTAACCTGCAACGAGAATAATAATGACCGAACTGCTCCCCTCATTTATCACCCTGGCCGGCTTTCTGATTCCTGCCGCGATCCTGGTAAAACGCCGCAAAGCACGCTCTGCCGGCGAGATCACCCATAGCCTGTTGATAGCCCTGTTCTGCATGCTCGGCGGCCTGCTCTTTGCGGGTACGCTGATCACGCTGCTCGGTGAGTCCCCAGCATTGCTCAATTCCTTTTTTGTCCTGTTCGGCGCGGTAATCTGCCTGATGGCGCAGCTATGGTTTCAGAAACGGCTGCAGAAACGTCGTAGCTGACCCCTGTTTTGACATCGTCTGCTGCCCATCCATACTTAAAGCGCTTACATCGGGCCGGATCAGACGCCGGCAAACGACAGATCAAAAACAGGAGGTTTAGAGATTATGGATACCAGTAGCCATACGTTGAATACCCTGTTCGAACAGTTGGGTTTGCCCAGCGATAGCGCTGCCATCGACCGCTTTATCGAGACTCACCGCCTGTTCAGCGAAGAGGTGCCGCTGCACGAAGCGACCTTCTGGACCGACTCCCAGGCAGCGTTTCTGCAGGATGCTATCCAGGCCGATTCCGACTGGGCTGAAGTGGTGGACGAGCTCAATATCCGTCTGCGTAACGAGCACTGACAGGCTTCAATTCACCGACATAGACCACGGCCGCAACCCGGCAAGGGTAGCGGCCGCCTTTTTCCCACCGGTCAGGTTGGGTATCATCGGGTTAACTCATCTCAAGGATTGCAGGCCCGACTCCGATGCTGACTCTGATCTCCCCCGCAAAAACTCTGGATTACGAAACCCCGCTGGCCACCGACAGGCACACCGAGCCGCGCTTTCTGGAGCACTCTGCCGAGCTGATCGAGCAGCTGCGCACACTCGCCGTGCAGGATATCGCCGACCTTATGAAGCTGAGCGACAAGCTCTCCAGCCTTAACGTAGCCCGCTACGAAAGCTGGGATCGCAAGCATACGCTGGATAACGCCCGCCCTGCCGTACTGGCGTTCAAGGGTGACGTTTACACCGGTCTGGAAGCGGAAAACTTCAGCGAAGACGATTTCGAGTTCGCCCAGAACCATCTGCGCATTCTGTCCGGCCTTTATGGCGTGCTGCGCCCGCTGGATCTGCTGGAACCTTACCGCCTGGAGATGGGCACCAAGCTGAAGAACAAGCGTGGCGATAACCTCTACCAGTTCTGGGGCAACATCATCACCGAATCCCTGCAGGCGGAGCTACGCGAGCAGGCAAACCCTGTGCTGGTGAACCTGGCTTCCAATGAATACTACAAGTCAGTGAAGCCGAAGAACCTGGATTGCGAGATTATCACCCCGGACTTCAAGGATCTGAAAAACGGCCAGTACAAGATCATAAGCTTCTACGCCAAGAAGGCGCGAGGCCTGATGAGCCGATATATCATCGAAAACCGTATCGATGAGCCAGAGGCGCTGAAGAATTTCGACCTGGAAGGGTACTACTTCAGTCCTGAGCAGTCTGAGGGGAATAAGTGGATCTTCTTGCGGGATGAGCCGCCGGCGAAGTAAACGTTAAGCTCCCCTGCAAGCTTAATCTGCATGAATCACGCTCGCCGCTGATGCAGGCGTCATCTTTACCTCTGCATTTTTCAAGCGCAGGTTTCGCCTGCTGGCGAATCAGGGGCCTTGGACGGCCAAGGCCCCTGATAACCCCAAGCCGCCCCTGCCGCTTGATCGGCTACGCCGATTTCCCTGTGCTTCTCGCCTGAAAGAGCGGGGCCTGAAACTCGGCTTCGCCTCAGACAGCAGGCCCCTTGTTTCTCTTTCAGGCTGCGATGCTCGGCTGCGCAGAAGGGGAAACCTTGGTGCCCTTAGTGGGACCAGAGCCATAGTAAAATTAAGCACCCTGATCGACAGCAAAAATATGACACGCCAATCAGCTAACCGAAGTCCCTTTACCTGAGATGTTTAATCAAAGTAAACCTACCAAATCCCTCCCAATCAGAGCCGAGTCCCAGGTGCCAGCCCCCGGGTGATTTCGGAGTCTACTCCAGCCATTATTTCGGCCAGCAGTTGGCCGGTGGTGGGTCCCAGGGTGAAGCCCTGGTGGCCGTGGCCGAAGTTGAACCACATACCCTGGTGGTTCGGCGCAGCGCCAACCAGTGGCAGCATATCGGGCATACAGGGACGGGTGCCGAACCATTGGGGTTCGTCAATGCGTTCGCCCAGGTCCACCAGGCTGCGCAAGGCTTCGGCGCCCCGCTCCAGCTGGGTCGGTTGCGTTTTTGAGTCGAGCGCTACCAGTGCAGCACCTGAGGTGACTCGCATCCCCTTTGCCATCGACGCCACGACGACACCATTATCGGCATCCAGAAACGGGCGCTTCAGTGCAAGCGGTGCATTGAAATGGCCGTGATAGCCACGTTTGTAGATCATCGGGATACGGTAGCCAAAGCGGCGCAGCAGTTGCGGTGACCAGGGGCCCAGGGCGATCACCACCTGCTCCGCCTCTATCGGTCCGCTCTCGCCTTCAACACGCCAGCCTTTGGCCGACTGCGAAAGCGTTTGCGCATCGCCCTGCCGATAGCTGCCTCCGCGCTGTAGAAACAGCGCCCGGTAGTCATCGGTCAGCGCGCCGGGATCGCGGCAGCTCCAGCTTTCGTTCCAGTGGATCACCCCGGCGGGCGCCTGTTTTAACGCAGGTTCCTCTTCACGATAGGTTGCACCATCGAGAATGCGTGAACTGATACCGTACTGCTCTTTGAACCGCGCCGCTTCCTTCGCCGCGCTTTCAAAGCCGCTTTGCTGGCGATAAACCTCCGACAAGCCATCGGTTGATATCAACGACTGCGCCCCGGCCGCAGCGACAAGAGGCGCATGATCGTCGGCGGCCCGGCTGGTGAGCTGGGAATAGATGCGGCTGATGCGGGCGTGCTCTGCGGGTGCTGAGTGACGGAAGTAACGCCAGAGTGCCGGCTTCATCCGCAGCAGCGCACCCGGCTGCCAGAGCACATCGTTACTGAAGCCACAGCCGTAACGGAACAGGGTCATCAGGTTCCTAGGCAACGCATAAGGCTCCGCCGCCTCGGTCTGGATCACACCGGCATTGCCATAGCTGGTCTCGCGACAGCTGCTGTGCCGGTCCACCAGCACTACCTGGTGCCCCTGCGCCTGCAGCGCCAGCGCGCTGGAAACGCCGACCATGCCGGCACCCAGAACCAGTATCTCTGACATCCGTCTCCGGCCTCCCGCCGTCTTTATTTCCCAGGCAATTCAGTCCTGGGCTTTTTAGTCCTGGGCAATGACGGTGATTTCAACCAGCGCATCGATCATCAGGCCACTCTGCACCGTGGTACGCACCGGTAGCGGCGCGTTGAAAAACTCGGCGTATACGCGGTTAAATTCGGCGAAATCCTCTTTTTTGGTCAGGTAGCAGGTACAGGAGGCGACGTTCGCCAGGCTCAGCCCCTCAAGCTCCAGGGTGGCGCTGATACGGTTCAGACAGTTACGGGTCTGAGCCGCAATCCCCTCGGGGATAGAGCCGTCCGGGTTGAAGCCGATCTCGCCGGAGAGATAGACGTTGTTGTCGATACGGCGAACCTTGGAAAATGGCAAAGCAGATACAGAAGACATTCACAGCTCTCAGATAAAAAGTTAGTTGGTGAAAAGGCTCTTATCGACGAGAAACGCCCTGCTGCTGCGACCGCAGCGTCAGGCCGTCGATAATGATATCGAGCAGCATCTCAAAGCTGCTGTCGTAGGAAACATCGGCGCCGTTTTGCCAGCGCAACACGAAAATACGGTTGCTGATCAGTGGCAACACGGCATGAGTATGGGGAAAACTGTCGGCATCGATGTTCGCCACCCGGTCGGCGAAGGTCTGCTGCCAGCCATCGGCATCATCCGGTGGCGGTGCCAACTCCATGGTGACAAAACCGGACAAGCCGCCGATAAGCACATTGAACGCATCGCGCAGACTCTCGCCTTCAAAGCCTGCTTCCGCCAGTGCAGCCAGCACCGTCTCCACCCAGACGAGGTTGGCAACGCCGTTGGACTTCATCTGAGCCCCCAGCAGGGGCGCCACCTTCGGGTGTTGATGTACCAGATAACGGTAGCGGCGGAACACCGAGCGCAGGCGATCCTGCCAGCTCTGCTCCGGTTCAATTTCATCGGTCAGCGCAGCGGTAATCACGGCAGAAACTTCGGCGAACAGATCTTCCTGCCGGCCGCCCACATGCCAATAGATCACGGCGGGCGATACGCCCAGGGTTCTGGCCAGTTCACGCATGGAGAAGGCTGCGAGGCCTCGCTGGTCGATCTGCTCTATAGCCGCATTAACGATCTGGGTCTTATCGAGACCCACTGTTGCTGCCCTTCCCCGCAGCCCTGTTCTCTTATCGCTTTTGCTGGTCAAGAATCTGTTTTCCCGCTGCAGACGATTGCCTTTTGATCGTTTTGACGATACTACTTAATAGAACACCGTTCAATTAATCAATTGATCATCGTTCTATTGGCGCCAGCGGTTAAAAATCAGGCCGCCACTCAGACAGAATTCGATAAGCATCGATAAAAAGATATTGGAGTACACAGCATGGTCACGGGCCTTGATCCGCAGACACTGGAAGTAGGTTTTGATCTGCCGGCTCAGGTCGGAATGGATGAGAGCGAGATTCAGACCCCCTGTCTGATCCTCGATCTGGATGCGCTGGAGCGCAACATCATCAAAATGGGTGAATACGTGAAAACCCACGGCATGCGCCACCGGGTCCACGGCAAGATGCATAAATCGGTGGATGTGGCCAAGCTGCAGGAAAGGCTTGGCGGCGCCGACGGCGTCTGCTGCCAGAAGGTCTCGGAGGCCGAGGTGTTCGCCCGAGGCGGCATCAAGGATGTGCTGATCTCCAACCAGGTGCGTGACCCATTCAAGCTGAAACGCCTGGCTGAAATTCCCAAACTTGGCGCCCGCACCAGCGTCTGTATCGACGATATCGCTAACGTGGCTGAGCTGTCCGCAGCGGCACAAGCCGCAGGCACCGAGCTCGAATGCCTGGTGGAGATCGACTGCGGTGCCGGGCGTTGCGGCGTGGATACACCGGAGCAGGCGGTGGCGATCGCCCAGGCGATAGACACGGCAGACAACCTCAAGTTCGGTGGCATCCAGGCCTACCAGGGTGATATGCAGCACCTGCGCACCTATGCCGAGCGCAAGGAGAAACTGGATATTGCCGTGGCCAAGGCGAAGCAGGTGGTGGACGCGCTGACCGAGGCTGGTCTCAAGCCTGAACTGGTCACCGGCGGCGGCACCGGCTCCTACTACCTGGAGAGTAACTCGGGCGTTTACAACGAACTTCAGTGCGGCTCCTACGCCTTTATGGATGCGGATTACGGCCGCAACCTAAACCAGGATGGCCGCCGCATCGATCAGGGCGAGTGGGATAACGCGCTGTTTATTCTCACCAGCATCATGAGCCACGCCAAGGCGGACAAGGCGGTCTGTGATGCCGGTCTCAAGGTGCAGTCTGTGGATTCCGGTCTGCCGGTGATCTTTGGCCGTGAGGATGTGAAATACGTCAAATGTTCCGACGAGCACGGCGAGATCCAGGATCCGCACAACGTGCTGAAGATCAACGAGCGCCTGCGTCTGATCCCTGGTCACTGTGACCCCACCTGCAACATCCACGACTGGTACGTGGGCGTGCGCAACGGCAAAGTGGAAGCGCTCTGGCCTGTAAGCGCCCGCGGCAAAGCTTTCTAAACTCCGTAACCCACTGCTTACAACGCCGGGGTTAGCCCGGCGTTCGTCTCTATAGCCGCTTATTCCGCTGAGCCACCACTCTCCTTTCCCACTTCACTCCAACGCCATGCAAAGGGGTTCCAGAAACGCGGCGACCCCTTTCGGCAGGGTTCGCCCGGCCATGGTCTGAACCTCGATGGTTCGGGCACTCATCTCCCGGTCCTTGATTGGCAGCGCCTTGAGTTCGGAGCCATCATTCAGGTGGCGGATAGAGACCTCACCAAACAACGTGATCCCCCCCTGACAGGCAGCAAACTGGATCAGCGAATTGACAAAGTTGCACACCATCACCGGCTCGATCAGCAGCCCCTGGCGGCTGCAGCTCACATCGAACAGCTGACGCACGGTGGTATCGCGTGTCGGCAGCGCCAGTGGGTAGCTGCTGAGCTGGGCCAGCGTCACCTGTTTTTTCGACGCCAGCGGATGATCCTTGGCCATGATGGCGTAGATCGGCGCCATGATCCGCTTCTCCACCTTGATATCCTTTTCAGGCGGCGGCGAGATCGCCAGTCCTATATCGGCATTACCCTCACGTACCCGGCGCGTCACCTCGGCCGATGAACAGATCTGCAGATCGAAGTGGATCCCCCAATACTTCTTGCGGAACTCGCCGATCACATGGGGCAGCAGATAGCTCGCCAGACCTTCAATGCTGGCGATGTGAACCATCCCCTTCTGAATCCCTTCAAGGCCGGTGATCTCATCGATTATCCGCGCTGCCTCCAGGCGCGCCTTGCGCGCGTGTCCAGCCAGCAGTTCACCTGAAGGACTCAGGCGCATGCCGGTGGGAAGGCGCTCAAACAGCTGGGTGCCCAGCTCCGACTCTAGCCGCGCTATCTGCCGGCTCACCGCCGAGGGCGCCACATGCAGCTCATTGGAAGCCTTGTTGATGGAGCCCTGGCGAGCCACCTCGAGAAAGTAACGCAACGCATTATCAACTAGCGCCCGGTCATTCATATCTCTATCCTTTCACGCCCCGGAGGGTATTGCCGAAAAGGCAATACGTCATTCGAAAAATACATCTAACTGCATGCCTAAAGCCAGCGTTAGTATCGAATCAAACAGGGTCAAAGCACGACAACAGAACAGTGCGGACCTATATAAAGTTATGCCCCTGAGATTAGACCCGCTAAGGAGTACCACACGATGTTGAAACCGAAGTTCAACCGCCGTTCGACAGGACTCGGTATGCTGGCAGTAGCTGGCATGGCCAGCGCTCTTTCCTTTGCCGCTAACGTTCAGGCTGACACTACCGTTCGTGCCGTCATGCACGCAGCGCTGCGTGGTCTTGATCCGGTTGCCAGCAGTGCAACCATCACCAAGAACCACGGCTACATGATCTATGACACCCTGTTGGGTCTGGACGAGAACTACGCGCCGCAGCCGCAGATGGCTGACTGGGAAGTCTCCGAAGATGGCATGACTTACACCTTCTCCCTGCGCGACGGCCTTACCTGGCACGATGGTACACCGGTCACCGCCGCTGACTGTATCGCTTCCCTGAAGCGCTGGGGCACCTTCGATGCCGGCGGCAAGCTGCTGATGGCCAACACCGAGAGCCTCACTGCAGTTGATGACAAAACTTTCGA
This sequence comes from Marinobacterium lutimaris, assembly GCF_900108065.1. Lineage (GTDB taxonomy): Bacteria > Pseudomonadota > Gammaproteobacteria > Pseudomonadales > Balneatricaceae > Marinobacterium_D > Marinobacterium_D lutimaris. Next base: position 288,021 of record NZ_FNVQ01000003.1, read on the forward strand.
ACTGAAGCTGGCCAAGCCGTTCGGCGAAGTGATCAGCCTGATCTCCAAGCCCTCTTCCGTTCCCGCATTCATGATGCCTGAAGCCGTAGCCAGCGTACCGAACGGTGAGCCGCTGCCGAACCAGATCGGTTCAGGCCCGTTCAAGTTTGTCGCCGACGAGTTCCAGCCGGGCGTCAAAGTGGTTTACGAAAAGTTTGATGAATACGTACCGCGTACTGAAGCACCAGAGGCCACCGCCGGCAGCAAAGAGGTGTATGTGGATCGCGTCGAATGGATCAACATGCCGGACGTGCAGACCACCATCAACGCCATCAACAGCGGCGATATCGATTACATCGAGCGTACTCCTTACGACCTGATGCCGCTGCTGGAAGCCAACCCTGAAGTACACACTGCAGTAAACGACCCCCTCGGCTGGATGTCTGTGGCACGTATGAACTTCCTGCACGCGCCGCTGAACGATGCCCGCATCCGCCGCGCCGCACTGCTGGCGGTGAGCCAGGAAGATGTGATGGCAGCGATGATCGGTGATCCGCGCTTCTACGAACTCTGCGCATCCGTATTCGGCTGCAACCACCCGCGTGACAGTGAAGTGGACGGCGAGTCCCTGACCAGCGGCGGTGACCTGGAACAGGCGAAAAAACTGCTGGAAGAAGCCGGCTACGACGGCACTCCGGTGGTGATTCTGCAGCCTACCGACGTGGCAACCCTGGCTCCGCAGCCGATCGTTGTGGCCCAGGCGCTGCGTAAGGCCGGCTTCAAGGTTGAACTGCGTCCGATGGACTGGCAGACCGTGGTCAGCCAGCGTGCCAGCAAGGACCTGCCGAGCGAAGGCGGCTGGGGCATGTTCATCACCAACTACAGCGTCGATGCGCTCTGGTCTCCGGTGGTTAACCCGCTGCTGATCTCCAGCGGCGAAACCGGCAGCTACTTCGGCTGGCCGGACATCCCTGAAATGGAAAAACTGCGTGCAGACTACGCCGCAACCACCGACGAAGATGCCCGCGCACAGCTGGTGACCGACGTGCAGAAACTTGCCATGCAGGAGGTCAACACCATCCCGCTGGGTCAGTTCAAACTGGTTAACGCTTGGCGTGACGATGTCTCCGACATCGTTCAGGGCCCGCTGACCGCCTTCTGGGGCATGAAGAAAGAGGACTAAGCTTAAGGCTTGGCACCTCTCTTTAAACCCTTGTAAAAAGCCCCGCCCGCCCGGGCGGGGTGCTCGATCCGATTCACCTCTATCCGGGGGATAAACCATGCTTGGTTACTTTATCCGTCGACTGCTGGCCGCCATACCCGTCATGCTCGTCGTCGCTCTTTCCGTGTTTTTGCTACTGCGCCTCTCGCCGGGCGATCCCGCTACCATCATCGCCGGTGAAATGGCCGATGCCGAGCAGGTTAACAACATCCGTACCGCCCTCGGCCTGAATGAACCGCTCCATACCCAGTTCTTTATCTGGATCGGTAACCTGCTTCAGGGTGACTTCGGCACCTCGCTGATCTCTCAGACTTCAGTGATGTCGATGATCTCCCAGCGTCTGGAGCCGACTATCAGCCTCGCTCTGGCCGCCATTACTCTGACCGTTCTGATCTCTGTGCCCCTGGGCGTTATCGCTGCCTGGAAACAGGGCAAGTGGATCGACAACCTGGTGATGTCCACCTCCGTGGTTGGCTTCTCGGTACCGGTCTTCGTTATCGGCTATATCCTGATCCAGGTGTTCGCCATCGAGCTGAAATGGCTGCCGGTACAGGGTTATCGCAGCATCGATGACGGCATCGGCGAGTTCATCACCCGCCTGATTCTGCCGGCGATGACGCTCTCTTCTGTCTATATCGCGCTGATCGCCCGTATGACCCGCGCCAGCATGCTGGAAGTACTCGGTGAGGATTACATCCGTACCGCCCGCGCCAAGGGCCTGGGCCAGCGTATCGTGCTGTTCCGTCACGCCCTGCGTAACGCTGCTGTGCCAATCCTGACCGTGGTCGGCGCCGGCTTCGCGCTGATGGTCTCCGGCGTGGTGGTCACCGAAACCGTGTTCAACATCCCCGGCCTTGGCCGCCTGATCGTGGATGCGGTGCTGTCCCGCGACTACCCGGTGATCCAGGCGCTGATTCTGCTGACCGCCGGCCTCTACGTGGTGATCAACCTGTTGATCGACCTGTCCTACGCCATCACTGACCCGAGGATCCGCTACTAATGCACGCACAGACTGTCTCCACCGAGATGCCTGCGAGCCGCGGCATCCACAAGCTGATGAGCAAGGTGTTCCGGGTACGCCCGAAGACCGCCACCATCGTTGCGGCCACCATCCTGCTGCTGATCGTACTGATGGCGATCTTCGCACCGATGATCGCCACCCATGATCCGGTCGAGATCTCGCCGGCCAACCGCCTCAAGGGCATGAGCGCCGAACATCTGCTCGGCACCGACGCCTTCGGTCGCGACCTGTTCTCCCGTGTGGTTTACGGCGCGCAGGTCTCCCTCACCGTGGGCCTGGGGGTTGCCTTCCTCTGCGTATTGATCGGTCTGCCGCTGGGTCTGCTGACCGGCTACTTCCGTACCCTGGATGCGATCCTGATGCGCTTTATGGATGGCCTGATGGCGATCCCCGGCATCCTCGCGGCGATTGCGATCGTGTCGCTGACCTCGGCCAACCTCTGGACGCTGATGATCGCGATCATGGTGCCGGAGATCCCGCAGATCGTGCGACTGGTGCGCTCCCAGGTGCTGGCCACCCGTGAAGAAGCGTTCGTGGAAGCCGCGGTGCTGATGGGTACGCCGACCCGCACCATCCTCTGGCGCCACCTGATGCCGAACACCTTTGCGCCGCTGATCGTGCAGTGCACCTATATCTGCGCCGCCGCGATCCTCACCGAAGCGACGCTGTCGTTCCTGGGTGTGGGCCTGAGTTCTGAAACACCGACCTGGGGCAACATCATGTCCGAGGGCCGAATCTACTTCCAGCTCAACCCCTCGATGATCCTCTGGGCGGGTCTGCTGCTGTCACTCTGCATCCTGTCGGTCAACCTGCTGGGTGACGCGGCCCGCGATGCGCTGGATCCGAAAATGAAGCGGAGGGAAGGCTGATGAGCACTGAAAACCCTGTACTGAAAGTCGATTCCCTGGTCGTTGAAACCGACGCCAAGGATCCGAAACAGATCCTCAAAGGCATCTCCTTTGAGATCCAGCCAGGCGAGACCCTCTGCCTGGTGGGCGAGAGCGGCTCCGGTAAGTCGGTCTCCTCGCTGACCACCATGGGCCTGCTGCCGGAGGGCGCCCTGCGCGCCGCCGGTGGTCGCATCCTGCTGGACGGAGAAGATCTGCTGCAGGCTTCTCCGAAGCGGATCAGCGAGCTGCGCGGCAGCCGCATGGCGATGATCTTCCAGGAGCCGATGACGGCACTGAACCCGGTACTGACCGTGGGCCGTCAGCTCGACGAAGTACTGGCCTGCCACACCTCTGAGCCGGCCGCCAAACGCCGCGAGATCGTGCTGGATGCACTGGAGCAGGTGCATCTGCCGGATATCGAGCGGATGTACGACAGCTACCCGCATCAGCTCTCCGGTGGCCAGCGTCAGCGCATCATGATCGCCATGGCGCTGCTGCTGAAGCCGAAGCTGCTGATCGCCGATGAGCCCACCACGGCGCTGGATGTGACCACCCAGCACCAGATCCTCAAGCTGATCCGCGAACTGCAGGAGAAACACGGCACCGCGGTGCTGTTCATCACCCACGATATGGGTGTGGTGGCGGATATCGCTCACCGCGTCTGCGTCATGCACTTCGGTGTCATCGTGGAACAGGGCGAGGTCAAACAGATCCTCTCCAACCCGCAGAAGCAGTACACCCGTGATCTGCTCTCGGCGGTGCCAAGCCTGACCCCGCGTGAACCTCGTCCGCAGCGTGGCCCGCGTCTGGTACTGGATGTGGCCGAGCTAGTGAAAGAATATGCGCCGAAGCGCGGCCTGCTGAGCTGGATTAAAAAGCCCAAGCCCGGCACCAAGGCGGTCAACAACATCAGCTTCAAGCTGTATGAAGGGCGAACCCTTGGCATCGTTGGCGAGTCCGGTTCCGGCAAGTCCACCCTGGCGCGCTGTGTGATGCGCCTGATCGACCCCACCGATGGCGTGATCCGTGTCGACGGCCAGCAGATCTCCGGCCTCACCGCCGTGGGCCTGAAGCCGCACCGTCACCGCATCCAGATGATCTTCCAGGATCCGTATCGTTCGCTGAACCCACGCCGCACCGTGGGCGACAGCCTGATCGAAGGCCCGATGAACTACGGCGCCAAGCGGGAAACCGCCCTGGGTCGGGCCGCGGAGCTTTTGCAGCTGGTGGGTCTGCCGGCGGATGCGATCAACCGCTTCCCGCACCAGTTCTCTGGTGGTCAGCGACAGCGCATCGCCATCGCCCGCGCCCTGGCCATGGAGCCGGATGTGATCGTGGCAGACGAGGCGGTCTCCGCCCTCGACGTATCGGTACAGGCACAGGTACTGGGCCTGCTGGACGATATCCAGGAGCGCCTCGGTATCGCGGTGCTGTTTATCACCCACGACCTGCGCGTCGCCGCACAGATCTGTGACGACGTGCTGGTGATGCAGCGCGGCAAGGTAGTCGAGTATGGCCCGGCCAACGATGTACTGGGCAACCCGACAGCGGAGTACACGCGCCAGTTGATCGAAGTGGCGCCGGGACGCTCCTGGGACTTCGCCAACTTTTCACCCGCAGGCTGAGCAACCGAGAATTATCACCTGGCAATTCAGCGCCAGGCATTTGAGACGAATTGACGATTTAGAGAGAAATTTATGAACCCTTGTGATCTGAGTGCCACAGAAGCCCGCCGTTTAATGGCTTCAAAAAAGCTGTCTGCAGTAGAGCTGACCGAAAGCTGCATCGCCCGCGCCGAGGAAGTGAACCACGCCGTCAACGCTCTCGTGGTTGATGACTTCACCAAGATGCGCAAAGCCGCCGCCGAAGCCCAGAATGCCATCGACCGCGGTGATAAGCTCGGCACCCTGCACGGTCTGCCGGTTTCCGTAAAAGATATGGTCGATGTGGAAGGCCTGCCGACCACCTTCGGCAGCGAGATCTACGCCAACAACATCGCCAAGGGTGATGATCCGATGATCCAGCAGCTGCGTCAGGAAGGCGCGCTGATGATGGGCAAGGCCAACAACCCCGAATGGAGCGCCGGCGGTAACACCCGCAACGCGGTCTACGGCGTCACCGCCAACCCGTACGACCTGACCCGCTCCTGCGCCGGCTCCTCCGGCGGCTCCGCCGTGGCCCTGGCCTGCGGCATGAGCCCGCTGGCTACCGGTTCCGACACCGGCGGCAGCCTGCGCAATCCGGCCTCTTTCTGTGGCGTGGTTGGTTTTCGCGCCACCCCGGGCGTTGTGCCCGGTCATAGCCGTCCGCTGGGCTGGCTGCCGATGTCGATGAACGGCCCGATGGCACGCACCGTCGACGATGCCGCGCTGATGCTCTCCGCCATGATCCGTCCGGATCGTCGCGATCCCTGGACCCCGGTGATCGAAGGCCAGGCAGCACACAACCCGGAAGCTTTCCGTCACCTGCCGCGCTACGACCTGTGCAACGCCCGTGTCGCCTTCACCCACAACTTCGGTTTCGCCATGACCGAGAAGCTGGTGGCGGACAGCTTCCACGCCAAGCTCAAGCGCTTCGGCCATGTGTTCGGTCAGCTCAACGACACCCACCCGGACTGCTTGAACGCCGACGACACCTTCGCCGTGATCCGTGCGCTGTGCTTCTCCGGCCATCACCGCGATCTCGCCAAACAGTACCCGGACAAGGTGGGCCCGAACGTTCACGACAACGTAATCGAAGGCGAAAGCTACTCGGCGCTAGACGTGGTACGTGCACTGACCAACCAGACCAAGCTGTACCGTCAGTGGCAGGCGTTCTTTGAACACCACGACTTCATTGTTGCGCCGACCACTACCATCAGCCCGCGTGACTGGCACGAGCTGTACCCGACCGAGATCGACGGCGAGCCGACCCAGAGCTACTACCACTGGCTCTCCATGGCCTACGCCTCCACCCTGGCCGGCCACCCGTCAGTAACCCTGCCCACCGGTCGCGATGCCGACGGTATGCCCTTTGGCCTGCAGATCATCGGCCGTCGCGGCAGCGACCTGGAAACCCTGGCGTTCGCCCGCGAACTGGAAACCCTGTTCAAAGGCGACGTGGAGCTGGAGCGCCCACAGGTTGACCTTTCCTACCTGAAAAACGCCAGCCCAATCAGCGAAGTGGAAGGATTCCTCGGCTTCGCCTGATCAGCTGTAAGCCTGTAAACTATGCGCCCCTCGATCACCCCGGCATCCCTGTGATGCCGGTCTCTTTTTACGCAGTACGGAACAGATAAACATGGAGTGGATAACCTTCCTGATCCTCGGCTCGGTTGCCGGTGTGCTGTCGGGCCTTTTCGGCATCGGCGGCGGCCTGGTGATCGTACCGATCCTGGTCTACATGTTCACCGCCCAGGGCATCTCACCGGAGATCCTGACCCATCTGGCGGTGGGTACCTCGCTGGCCACCATCGTCTTTACCTCGATCAACTCGGTGATGGCGCACCACAAGCACGGCGCTGTGCGCTGGCCCGCGGTAGCGATGCTAAGCGTGGGGATCGTCGGCGGCAGCGTGCTGGGAGGCTATACCGCTTCATTCCTCAGCGGTGAGGTACTGCAGCGGGTGATCGGCGTGTTCGCCATCGTCATCGCCGTGCAGATGTTCTTCCAGCTCAAGCCCGCCAGCCATGAAGAAAAACCGGTGGGCCGCGTTTTCCTTGGCGGCTCCGGTATCTTTATCGGCTGGGCTTCAGCGATTTTCGGTATCGGTGGTGGCTCGCTGACCGTACCGCTGCTGAGCTGGCGTGGTTTCCCGATGAAGATCGCTGTGGCCACCTCCGCCGCTTGCGGCCTGCCAATCGCACTATCCGGCTCCGCCTCCTTTATCTGGTTTGGCATGCAGGCCGAAGGCCTGCCGGAATGGAGCCTCGGCTATGTTTACCTGCCGGCCCTGATCGGTATCGGCGCCACCAGCATGCTTTTTGCCCGCTTCGGTGCGAAGCTGGCCCACCGCCTCGATCAGGTGCTGCTTAAGCGCCTGTTCTCGGCTTTACTTTTGATTGTCGGCATCAACTTTCTGGTCTGACCGATGCTTCGATCCAACTGCCCACTAAAACCCCAGCCCGAGGTTTAACTGAGTATGGAAAACCTGAATCACATTGACTGGATCGCCAAGGCCAGCGCCAACAAGGATCCGGTTCTCGACGACCTGCAACAGTGCCGCGAGCGCCTGTGGATCAACCCCAAGGTCACCTCGTTTGAGTCGGTCAAAGCGAAGCTGCCGCTAAGCTTTGCCGATATCGAAGACGCCAGCGCCCGTCTCGATCGCTTCGCCGCCTACTTCAAGGCGGTGTTCCCGGAGACTGCCGAGCGTAATGGCATCATCGAATCCCCGTTGATCCGCGTCGATAACGGCGCCAAAGCGGTGGCCGGTCTGCTCGACACCGAAACCCCGGCCAACCTGCTGGTGAAGTGCGACAGCCACCTGCCGATCTCCGGTTCCATCAAGGCGCGCGGCGGTATTTATGAAGTGCTGCAGTACGCCGAGAAGCTGGCGGCAGAGAACGGCCTGCTGCATGAGGGCATCGACTACGCCTGCTTCGATACAGCCCCCTTTAAAGCGCTGTTCGCCAAGCACGGCATCGTCGTCGGCTCCACCGGCAACCTGGGTCTTAGTATCGGCATCATGAGCGCCAAGCTCGGCTTTAATGTCACCGTGCATATGTCTGCCGACGCTCGTGAATGGAAAAAAGCGATGCTGCGCTCCAAGGGCGTCAACGTGGTCGAGCATCAATCCGACTACAGCGTTGCCGTGGCCCAGGGCCGTGAAGAAGCACTGGCTACACCGGGCTGCCACTTCGTCGATGACGAAGATTCCACCACCCTCTTCCTCGGCTACAGCGTGGCCGCTCTGCGCCTGAAAAAGCAGCTGGAAGAGCAGAACATCAGCGTCGATGCCCAGCATCCGCTGATCGTCTACCTGCCCTGCGGTGTCGGCGGTGGCCCCGGCGGCGTGGCCTTTGGCCTCAAGCATGTATTCGGCGATGCGGTGCACTGCTTCTTTGCAGAGCCCACCCACTCCCCCTGCATGCTGTTGGGGATGCACTCGGGCCTGCACAACGGCATCAGTGTGCAGGATATCGGCCTGGATAACCTGACCTGCGCCGATGGCCTGGCGGTGGGTCGCCCGTCCGCTTTCGTGGGCGCGGTGATGGACCCGCTGCTGGATGGCATCTACACCGCCAGCGACGATACGCTACACGCGCTGGTGAAACTGATGACCGACGCGGAACAGCTTTCCATCGAGCCTTCGGCCGCAGCCGGCCTGCCGGGCTTTGCCTGGTTGCAAAAGGCTGGCAGCGAGACGCTGGCGCAGATTGGTTTGGCAGAGAGCCTGACCAATGCCACGCATCTGGCCTGGGCGACTGGGGGGAATATGGTGCCTGCTGAAGAGCGCGCTAAGTATTACGCGTTGGGGGAGAAGGCTCTCTCGGAAGCTTTTCGCAGATAATGAGGTTTGTGAGAATTGCCTGAATCAGTCGTTTTTCTAGAGTCAGGTTTCGCCCTGCTGGGCGAGTCAAGGCACTTGTACGGACAAGTGCCTTAACAATCCCAAACCGCCCCTGCCGCTGGGTCGGCTACGCCGACTGCCCTGTGCTTCTCGCCTGAAAGAGCGGGAAAGGAAACTCGGCTTCGCCTCAAACAGCCTTTCCCTTATTTCTCTTTCAGCCTGCGATGCTCGGCTGCGCAGAAGGGGACACTACAGGTGCGCTTAGCAAGGCAGGTATGGCTGAAGGCAATGTCAGTCTTATCGACACTCCTCTGCCAACGAAAGCTCTCCGTTGAACGCTGCAGCGTAAAAATTTCCACATGAGAAAACTCATGAAAAAAATAGCCGTAATAACTACCGGCGGTACCATCGCCAGCACCACCGATCCGGAAACCGGGCGCTCAATTGCCGGCAAGCTTACCGGCGAAAAGCTGCTCGGCGCCTATAAGGATCTGTCATCTGATCAGGTCGAGCTGGAGGTGTTCAGCGCCTTTCAGATCCCCAGCAATGCCATGGATTTCGACAAGCTGTTACTGTTGAAGTCTGTGGTGGAATCCTTCCTGCTACGCACCGATATCAGCGGTGTGGTGATCACCCACGGCACCGATACGCTGGAGGAGACCAGCTACTTCCTCTCCCTGGCCATCACCAGCCACAAGCCGGTGGTGACCACCGGTTCTCAGCGGATTCCCAGTGAAATCGGCAGCGACTCTTTCGCCAATATCCGCGATGCGATCACCCTGGCGGCCGCTGATCAGCCTGATTACTCCGACACGCTGCTGGTGTTTAACGAAAAAATCTTCTCGCCCCGTTCCGTGCGCAAAGTCCACACCTCCAACGTGGACGGCTTCGCTGGCGGCCAGATCGGCACCATCGACCGGGGTGAGGTATTTATCCAGTGCACTGCGACCGCCGCCAAAGCCTGTTTCGACGCCCTGCCCGCCATGGCGGAAGTGCAGTTGATCAAGGCAGCCTCGGGTATGTCGGATCTGTTTATCCGGGCCGCCACCACCAGCAATGCGCAAGGTCTGGTGATCGAAGGCTTCGGCCGCGGTCATGTGCCGCCAAGCTGGCTTCCAGCAATCAAAGAGGCGGTCGATAGCGGCATGAAGGTGGTAATTACCTCAGCCTGCGATGAGGGACGTGTATTCCCCGCCTACGAATACCCCGGCAGCTTCGCCGATCTGACCGCTAATGGCGTTATCGGCGGGCAGGATCTGGATGCGAAAAAGGCACGGATACTGTTGGCCTGTTTGATCGGTGCTGGGCAGGCGGTGGATAGCCAGAGCTTTCTCTAATATCCAATCGGCGTGGGGCACGCTTCCTGTAATACCCAGTTTATTAACCCAGGCAGCGGCTGTTTTCAGGAAAGAGCTGTGCCCTCGCCGCGACAAATCCGCCCGAAACATCCTGATCTGCCCTGAGTTTCGAGCGGACTCCCAATCTGCCCTTGGGGTTATAACAGAGGGTAAAGCCCTTAATAATCCCAAGCTCATGTTGAGCCGAACAAGCCTCGACCCAAGTTGTTATCGCTACAACCCTAGCCTTCCATAATTGGTAAAAGCCGCTTACCAGAGGCGATTTACTTTATAAATCATATCCTTAGACGGCCAATAAACGTTAAGATGCGACGCGCATTCAAGCGACGATTTAGCCACGAGTGGAACAGGGATATGTCTAAGCAAGGGAATCGGGCCAACAACAAAACGGCGATCATAAAGAAGCTCAGCAAAGCCTTACTGCTGCTGATGGTCGTTGGTAGCGCAGCAACGTTTAGCTATTACCTCTATCTAAAATGGCCGACCGGTCTAGATAAAGAGGTCGCAAAACCAGCGTCAGAGACCTTAAAAGAGTTACTGGTCTTTGTTGAACAACATCAAAGCGTCAATCCCAATCTCTTAGCCTCAAGCACCTATCACCCTGATGAGCCGCTCTATGCTGCGCTCGCAGCGATCCAGCAACAGAACTGGACACACGCCAGGGAGTTATTAAAACCACTGGTAGATCAAGGTAACGCCGATGCCATGTTTTGGTTGGCGGAAATCAGCTATCGCAGCAACGCATTTGCCGGTAGCGACGGCGCCAAACTGTTTAAAGCCGCGGCCAAGCTCGGCAACCCATACGCCGCTATAAGGCTTACGCCGAAGTACAATCGCTATTCATGCGAAATGAGAATGCGCCGAGACTGTGATGACGCATGGGGCGATGTGGCCATTGAGCTATTAAAACAACGCTCAGCCGCAGGAGACCTCAAAGCCGAGTATGCGCTACTGGCATACGCGCGTTACGACCGCCCCGATGCCGAATACTTTCATCGTTATCTTGCGCTCGTTAAAAAGAGCGCCGAACAGAATTACTTTCGACCACTCAATCGCCTGGTGGAGATGTACTTCGATAGGGAACAACTGAGTCCGTTCGACGAGAGCAAAAATCCCCTGACAGAAAGTGATAAAAAAGCGCTGCTGCAGCTTTTAACCTATGCAGCCAACAACAATAATCTTGATTCAGCAGCGCTGATTTACTGGAATTTTTCAGATCTGCCACAAGCGACTGAAACGGCCAACACCACCATTATTAGAAACCTGTCCACCATCACCAAAGAACGTCACAGCAATATCGCGCTGGACTATTGGGTAGACAAGGGCAAGCAGCAACGGGAGGCCCTGCTGCGGGGGTTCGCCTATGCCAAAGCCTGGGATGACGCTACCTTAGGCGAGGCCGACGCCCTCCAATTCACACCCAGAAACCAAAGGTCACTGTCACTATTGCAATACAATGCAGATCTAGCGGCTTTAACCGATGAAGAACAAGCACGAGCGATCGCAGAATACGGGGCAGAGATCGACTTACAACCGGTGATCTATCTGGATGGTATCAGCGGCGCTTGGGACGATAGTATTTTTTAAACCGCACAGCCAGCGAAATGGCAAAGGTCGAGCTGGGCCAGGCCACCTCGAGCACATCGGATCTGTGACTTCGCACCGTCAGCAATGCCGGACGAGCAGGTTGAGTGATCGAGGGCTTTGGTCGTGGCCATCTACTACCCTGCTGGGTTTCAGCGATCCGAGAGGCGCTTGCTCCGGACATGAAGGTGGTAATCACCCCTGCCTGCGATCAGGAACGCGTCTCCCCCGCTTACAAATACCCCAGCAGCTTTGCCGATCTGACCGCTAACGGCGTTATTAGCGAGCAGGATCTGGAGGCGAAAAAAGCTCGGATTCTGTTGGCTTGTTAGATCGGTGTCGGGCAGGCGGTCGATAGCGAAAGTTTTCGTAACTCCTTATCGCCGTGATACATACCCAGAGGGGTGTTATATATTTCCTAGATCTCAAAAATACTTTAAATAAAATCAGGTAAAACTTACACTTAAACTTTCCATATAGGCATATCTTTCAATAGCACTACTGATAGTCCAAACATATTAAAACCAATAAATATTTTACTCCACAGGCGCTGTATATTTTCCAACCTAAATATTTCCTGCTCGACAGTTCTTCGTTTAATCGCTACTTTATTCATATAACGCATAGCATCTAAACGGAGGTTATCAATAATAACATTCATTTTTCAAAAGCTCGAAGATCTCCACCGGATAGCTGTGACTCAAGCACCATAATTTCCTCTGGTACCTTAGGCAGGACATCCATCCCAGAGGACACATATAAAGAAAGCACTGCACCTCTTAAATCTTGTGCTGCATTTGCCAAGCAAAATTGAGGATCTGCCTTAGACATCAAGTACAAACCAACACTGTGAAAAGAACACGAAACCCTAGACGCTGCCTGTTTCAAGTTATCCCATGCGTTATCTGTTTTCCGCTCAAGTTCAAATAGGTCTTTCTTTTTTTAGCCAATTTTGACTGGACCACTCGATCAGAAATTATTCCTGTTACCGTCGCCAAAAATATAAAAAATGCTCCCGTAGTACCGATAACCCAAGTTGGTATATCTATAGTCATAATAAACCTCTTAGTGTACTGAGAGCACTACTTCGCTCACATACCTCTACCTCGCCAATAAAGCGGCCGCCGTCGATCATGAGCAATAGCCAGAACTTGAAAGCCATCGTGTGTCTCGCGATACACAATAGATAACGGAAATCGGTGAAAAGGTACTCTACGAATATCTGGCGGAAGCTCAATCTGCCAGGCTTTGGGTAACTCGCCAAGCAACTTAACTAGAGCCTCAAACTCTTCAATCAGTGCAGCGCCCAACCCTGGAACTTTCGATTCATAGTAACCGACCGATTCCAGAAACTCGGCTTCCGCTGCCGGGTGAAAAGAATAGTTCACTTGATTAGTGCTCTAGCCTTTTTCAATACATCCTCACCGGACACTGCCTGCACAAACCCTTGGTCGAGTTCTTCAGCTCTGCGGCGGGCCGCAAGTAACCAGTCAGACCTTAACTCCTCAGCTGACGGCGACTCCAAACTCGCGACCAGTCGCTGGACCAGTTGTGCTCTCTCCTCTTTGGTCAGGTGTAGCGCCTCATCTTCAATCTGTTTGAGATCCATCGAATAAACCTCTCATTTTATCCTCGTTTTATTCTGGCATGGATGGGTCACAGCTGCCACGCTGCCGCGCGGTCACGCAAAAAGGTGCGTGCCCATCAAGAGCACGCACCTCAATTTTATCAGAGCCAGATACTTCACTACTCTCGCTGACACCCACCCTCACAGATCAGATCAGCAATGGCCGCCTTGCCGCTATCCAGCAGATAGACCTGAGCCCAGGCTTCTTTTTCCCGTACGGCATTCTGCGCAGCTATCGCTTTTCCCTTGGGCATAAAGAACGCCTCGATGCCGTAGTCGATGCTATAGAACTGATCGCTGGCCCAGCGGATACGACCTCGGATCACGGGGCCCTGCTCGGGCGGTTCATGCAGGAGTCGCTCAGCGACGTGGTATTTACCTTCCTGCTTCAACGTCACGTAAACCGTCTGGTGTTTACGAAACGGGTCGACGGCTAGCGACGCATCGACACGGCTGATGCCGTAGTTGAGGCGCACGTAGTTGCCACGGAACAGGCTGCGCGGGTCGATCGGTTCGGTTTTCAGCAGTACCGGTTCGCCATATTTCAGTGGCCAGGTGGAGCTCAGATATTCGGTGCCGAGTACGCCCAGCTGCAAAAACAGAGTCAGCAGCAGGCCAACGCCAAGCAGTTTTTTATTCACCGGCACGGAGATCTCTGGGGTATGCAAGGCTGTTGAGTTAGACATGATCCTGACCCTCGGTTGTGCGGTTTCTCCAGAAGCGGGCAGCACCAAACAGCACCGCAGCCGCCACCATGAACAGAAGCGCGCCACCTATGTAGTCGCCGATCAGGTCGAAGTAGCGCAGCATGGCGGTCAGCAGCAGCACCGCCACACCGGTGTAGAAGAAGTGCGTTACGGCATCCTCCACGCCACGGCGGATCAGCCAGATCCCGGTAATCACCAACACCAGGTTGGTGGCGACGGCGAGGAACATCGGGTCAGCCCAGTTCTGCTGTACCAGCAGTGCAGCCAGCGTGAAGAACGCACCATTAAGCAGAATCGGTCCGCTGGCGTTGGCACCGGATGGACGTGCCAGCGTAAAGCCGATCAATGTACCCAGCGCCAGCAGCAGCGGATTGAAGACGCCGATCAGATAGTCATTGCGCATCAGGTCGCGCCAGAACTCGGTAAAGCTCAATATCAGCAAGGTGAGAATAGCGCCGCGCAGGAGGTAGAGATGGAGTAGCTGGCCATAGTCCCTTTTTAGCGGCTCTTCATGGCGCATCAGCCACCAGGCGCCGCCAATCATCGCCAGTCCCAGTGCCACCGTTAGCGGTACCTGATCGGCAAAAGGATCGTAGATGTAAAAGCGACCAGCACCCCAGGCGAGCATCAGGTTGGTCCAGGCCACCAGCCCCACCAGCGAACCGAGAAAGATCAGCGCCGAGCGGCGATGGGTCCACACCAGCCAGAGGCAGGGCAGCGCAAATATTGGGTAGCTATAGGGCATAAAGCCGGTACTGGCTTCGGTGTACATCCACAGACTCGCGAGCACCAGCACCTGCAGCGCGATCAGCCGCGAGCGGGTCAGGAATACCAGCGGCAGAATCCCCAGGGCCCACCAGAAGATGCCGTCGGGGAAGTGTTCGCCCAAGTGGTAGATCTGCGCGATCAGCATGATCGATGCGCCGTAACTGATACCACCGAAGAAGAGCCAGAGCACACCGGCGCGCTGCTTGCCCTGCAGCATCTCCAAGCCGCCAATCAGGTTGATCACCAGCGTAGCGCCGATCAACCCCAACATCCGCACCGCGCGCGGAATCTCATCCCAGTTGTGGGACAGCACCAGGATCATAGCGAGGCCGGCGAACATCACGGCCAGGGCGCTGAGTACGTAGTAGGCGAAGCTTCCGCCCTTGCCCTCATTCAGGCTAGCGCCGTAACGCGCGAGGATCGCTTCGCCCTGGGCGCGCTCGATCAGGCCATCGCCGATCCAGTCGCTGACCTCTCGAGCCAGGTCTTTCTTGAACAATCGCAGCACTCTCATGTTCGTCACCTTTCATTGAGCGGGGTGTTGAAAACCTTGTCTATCTGCCGCTGCGCTCCGCAACGCGGCCAGCTTTGCACCATCCCGTTATGCCAGCGCGTCCAGCGCACGTTGTTTGAGCCCCTTGTAATCGATCTTGCCGCTACCCAGTTTCGGCAGCTCTTCAACAGCGATCACCTCGGCGGGAATCATCAGCGGGTTTACGCCTGCATCGATCATTTTCTGGCGTACTGCGTCGGCTGAACCGGTCACCAGCAGCACAACCTTCTCGCCCTTTTTATCGTCTTTGATATTGGTAGCGGCGAACTCGACGCTTTCCGTATCCACAACCCCAGCGACGGCAGCTTCCACCGCACCCAGGCTGATCATCTCGCCGCCGATCTTGGCGAAGCGGGAGTAGCGATCGACGATGGTCAGGAAGCCATCCGTATCCAGATGTCCCTTATCGCCGGTGCGGTACCAGCGGCGACCATCCAGCTCGACGATGGCATCGTCGGTTTTTTCCGGATCATTCAGATAGCCCTGCATCACCTGACCACCAGAGACCAGGATCAGGCCATCCTCGCCGGTCGGCAGGGTTTCCAGGCTCTCAGGGTCAACGATGCGGAAGCAGCTGCCGGGCAGCGGCAGACCCACACTGCCCTTCTTCTGGCCGGCCTGGAGCTTCCAGGTGGTCGGGTCCATCACATCGGGCACGTTGACGCTGGCCACAGGTGCAGTTTCGGTAGCGCCGTAACCTTCGAAGATGGTTTTCTTGAACTTCAGCTCAAAGCTGTCGCGCACCTCGGCGGAGAGCTTTTCCGCACCGGCCACGATCACCCGCAGCGGCTCCAGCATCTCCGGCACCACTTTGCGGTTACGGGTATAAAGACGCAGGAAGGTCGCGGTACCGCACAAGATGCTGACCTTGTAGCGATAGATCGCCTTGGCGATATTCAGCGCATCGGTGGGGTCCGGGTGGCAGACCGCAGGGATCCCCTCCACCATCGGCAGCAGGCTGTTCACCGTCAGGCCAAAGGAGTGGAACAGTGGCAGGCAGGCCATCATGGCGTCATCGTTACGGGTGTTGAGCACATCGCTTATCTGCTTGATATTGCCCATCAGGTTACGGTGGGTCAGCACCACGCCCTTGGGTGTGCCCTCACTACCACTAGAGAACAGGATCTGCGCCGGGCTTTCCAGCTTCACGCCACGGCCATACAGACGGCACAGCAGCGAAGCCGGCAGCACATAGGCACCGATCAGGTGGCCCAGAAGACGGGTTTTGGTCATCTTCGCGCGCACATCTTCCAGGTACACTATTCGGGTACCGGCCAGCATGGCGTCCATATCCAGACCACGTGTCTTGAGCTTTTTCATAAAGCGCGCGGAGGTATAAACCGTATCGATAGAGGCGCTGCGGATCGCCGCCTGTACCGATTCCACACCGGCGGTGAAGTTCAGGTTCACCGCGGTCTGGCCGTTCAGCATCACCGCCAGGTTGGCCATTATTCCGGCCGCGCTGGAGGGCAGTAGCAGACCCACGTTCTGCTCACGGCAGATCTTTTTCATACTGCGCGCCATGGCGGTGGTACCGGCAATCACACGGGCATTACTGAACTGGGCATCGCCCATCGTATCGATCAGGCTGACCGCGCGTGGATGGCGCTTGGCCTGCTTCAACCAGGCCAGCGGCAGCGGCTCCAGGCTGGCGGTGTAATCTTCCCAGCCATTCACCGACAGCTCGAACACCTTCTGTTTCAGCGCATCGGCCTTGGTTTCCAGCGGCAGCGGCTGGCCCAGCGCCACGATGACGTTACGCTTAAAGCCATCTTGGGTGTTCTCACGCAGCTTCTCGCTATTGGAGCGCGACAGACGGCTACCCCAGAGGCCGCGCAGGTAGAAAGGTACGATCACGCCCTCTTCCACATCCTCGACCGCTTTTTCATAACCGTTGCGGAACATGCCAAGGTGACCGGTGCGGCTGATCGCCCCTTCCGGGAACAGGCACACCACCTCACCGTTTTTCAGGCATTCGTTGACGCTGGCCAGCGCGCCCTGGCTGTTGCCGGCGCTGATCGGGATCGCGCCAAAGAACTTCAGGAACGGCTTCAGGTACCAGGTTTCGTAGATGCTGCGCAGCATTACAAAGCGCACCGGGCGCGGGCAGGCGATCTGTACGATGGCCCAGTCGATCCAGCTGATATGGTTACCCAGTAGCAGCACGCCACCACGCTTGGGCAGGTTCTCCAGGCCAGACACGCTGACACGGTAGCTGCGTTTGAGGATCACCCCGGCAAAGATACGCACCAGCGAGTGCGGCAGGCAGTAGAAGGTATAAGCGGCACCCGCGATAGCGGTAATCGCCAGCAGGTAAAACAGGCCACGGCTGCTGAAGCCGACCAGCGAGAACACCACGGTCAGCGCCAGGAAACCGAGCATCGCCAGATTCTGAATCCAGTTGTTACCGGCCAGCACCGTACCCAGTTTGCTCGCCTGAGCGCTGTACTGGATCAGCGCATTCAGCGGCACGATAAACAGACCACCGCAGACACCCAGCAGCAGCAACAGCGCCGCCAGAGACACCAGGCTTTCAGACACCGGCATCAGCACCAGGCAGAGCGCGATACCGATGGCACCCAGCGGCACCAGGCCCAGCTCGATATGCGCGCGGGAGGCACGACCCGCGGCCACGGAACCGATCAGAATGCCGATACCGCTCACCGCCAGCAGCCCCTGAATCACCAGGGTGTTGGTCTCGGCCAGCACCTCTTTGGCGTAGGCCGGAAACGCCGCCAGCACCACCTGGGAGATCGCCCAGAACATCGCCAGGCCAACAATGGAAAGCCAGATCGCCCGGCTGCCACGAATCGCGCCGATGTTACCGCGCAGGTAGCCGCCGCTGACATAAGTCTTGAAGCTGAAGGTTTTAGTCGGCTCCCCTGCTTCGCGCTTGGGCAGACGCCCCGCCAGAATCCACTCCACGAAAGAGAGCGCCACCAGCACCAGACCCAGCGGCGCGATGGCGTGCATCACCTCGGTAGTGCTGGAAAAGTCGGGCTGATAGAAATGCTCAAACAGCGCAGAGAATGCGAAGGTCCCGCCCAGAATCGAGATAATCGTGGTCGCCTGCACCAGGGCATTACCCTGGGCCAGAGGTTCATCGCCGAGCAGCTCACGAATATAGCCGTACTTGGCAGGCGAGTAGATCGCGCTCTGAATCGATAGCAGCAGGGTCAGCCCGAACGCCACCCAGAACCAGCCCGCCAGGTAACTCAGCCCGATCAACGCGGTACCGCCCACCGCCGCCAGCGCGCCATAGCGCATAACGCTGGGTTTGGGGAAACGGTCAGAGAGAAAGCCGGAGGGAGAGAACAACAGTATAAACGGCAGCAGGATCAGACCATTGATTACGGCGGTCAGTATCACCTGCAGGTCGCCATCCCAGGTTTTGAAGATGGTGTTCTGAATAACGATTTTGTGGCCAAGATCCACAAAGGCGTTGAGAAAAACCACCAGCAGATAGGCGATAAATCCCTTAACCTTCAAGAGCTGATTCATAGTCGGCAGATTCCAGTTTCTGTACGGTTATTCGTCCTGCCATTCTGGTCAGAACCTCACCCGATACAACTTCCATGTTTATAGTCGCGTCACAGACGCCAAAAGGTATTATATTTTAATACCCGACTTCGCTAAACTCCCGTGCCGCAGCCTCGCACCTCCCTGTTCTGCGGTCGGCTGCTACTCTGATCATATACTCTATAAGGCCAGCGACGATGAGCGAGCAACGGCGGTTTTCTGCAGCCCGGCAGATGTTCACTGACTTTTTCCGCATCAATCAGCATGCCCGCCCCTGGCACCTGCCGGTGATGACCGGCCTGTGCGCCATGATCCCTGCACTGATCGGCTCGTTTTACGGCGCCTTCAGCCTGGGGGTTATTGGCTGCCTGGGTGCTATGGTGTTTATCTACATACCTCAGGCCAATCTTGGCAAAAGGCTTTTCACCCTGCTGATGGTCGCCATCGGCTTTCAGATCTCCTACTTTCTCAGCGCCACAAGTTCTGACAGTCTGCTGGGCTCCACGCTGATTCTGTTTTTGATCACCTTTGTGATGACACTGGTGGTACGCGTGCTCCAGGTCGCCCTTCCTGGAAGGTTCTTCTTTGTGCTGGTCGCGATCACCGCGACACTGCACGCGCCCGGCATGCCAAGCGTGGAAGAACGGATGTTGATACTGGGGCTGGGCAGCCTGACCTCTATAGTCGGCATGCTGTTTTACCACCTGCTGGTGCCGGTGAACCCTGCCGCAGGCCCAGGCAAACGGCCGCCCAACCAGAGCGCCGATGATCCCTGGAGCGCCACCCTGGCCGATGGCCTGTGTAGCGCCGTGTTCGTTGCGCTCACCTTCTACATTGCCAGTGAACTGGAACTGCTCAAACCCTACTGGGCCACCATCGCCTGTGCCGCGATTCTGCAGGGCAACTCCCTGCGGCATATGTGGCAGCGCCAGGCGCAGCGCATCGTCGGCACAGCCATGGGCCTGGGTGTCGCCTGGCTGCTGTTCAGCTTTCAGCCCTCGACACTGGTGCTGGCTGTCGCTATCGGTCTGTTCAACTTCGCGATCCAGTCGCTGGTGGTACGCAACTACGCCCTGGCGTTGATGTTTATCACCCCGATGACGCTGATCTTTTCCGAGGCTTCCTCATTACAGACAGACCTCAGCACACTGATGCAAGAGCGCTTTGTTGAAACCGTGCTCGGCAGCCTGTTGGGCTTTATCGGTGGCTGGGTGCTGCACCGACTGCTGAAACAGGGCTGATTCCCCATGGAAGCCTCACTTTCGCCAAGGACAACATCATGGCCCGCCAAACCAAACCGCTGATCGATACCCTCAAGCGCTGCCTGAAAGCCAACGGCAAAACCTACGCCGATGTCGCGCGGGCACTGGATCTGTCAGAAGCCAGCGTCAAGCGGCTGCTCTCCACCCACCAGCTCTCACTGGACCGGCTGGATGCCATCTGTCAGCTGATGGGGATGGAGATCACCGATCTGGTGAAACAGATGGAGGAGAACTCGGGCCATATCGAACAGTTGACCGTGGAACAGGAGCGGGAGATCGCCGGCGACCTGACGCTGCTGCTGATCGCGGTTTGCGTGCTAAATCGCTGGACGCTGGAGCAGATCGTCAGTGTGCATAACCTGGATGAGCATCTGTGCATCCAGAAGCTGGCGCGGCTCGACAAGCTGCAGATCATCGATCTATTGCCCAAGAACCGTATCAAGCTGAAGGTGGCTGCCAACTTTAACTGGATCGAGAACGGACCGATTCAGCAGTTCTTTCAGCAGCGTATCGCCGCCGAGTATTTCAACTCCCGCTTCCAGCGCGATGACGAGAGCCTGATCGTGCTTAATGGCATGCTGTCGAAGTCATCCAACCAGGCGTTCCAGCGTCGCATGCAGCGCCTGGCGCGGGAGTTTGAGGAGTTCAACCGGGAGGATGTGGCGCAGGAGTTTGATGACCGCCACGGTGCCACTGTGATCATCGCGATCCGCGGCTGGCGCTATGGGTTGTTTAGCGGTTGATCGCGACGAGGCACCGCCCCTACAAAAAACAGGTGCCACACCCGGTGTACGAGGCACGCCTCGTGCCGATCGAACCCGGCACGGCAGTCATTCAAAACATTGGCGCTTGATCGCGGCGAGGCGCCGCTCCTACTCTAAATGTACCAGGGTAGGAGGTGCGCCCCGCGCCGATTGAACCCGGCACAGCGGTAATTCAAAACCACGGCGGTTGATCGCGGCGGGGCGCCGCTCCTACTAGGATGCCTGCTTCAACAATTCATCACGGGCCGCGGTAATATTCACAAACGTCTCCTGGCTGCCGCCGGCATCCGGGTGATGCTTCTGCGCCAATCGGCGATACGCGGTTTTGATCTGCGCTGCGTCCAGAACACCTTCTAACGGCAGGCTCAGCGATTCCCTGTGCTTACGCTCCGAGTACTGCTCAAAGGGGCTGGGTTCCGCCATGCGGCGTTCGTTAAAACGAACAAACGCCTCCTGCTCACGTTGTTGCACCTCGCGCCTCAGTCTGTGGGATTCCCGACGCAGCTCCACCTGGTCCTGCTGCCAGCGCTGACGGGACATCACCAGACAGGCGGCGAAGCTCACCCGGCCACTCTGTTCCAGCGTATCCAGACAGATCGGCCCAACCATTTCATAGGGCTCATCGAGCCAGGCCTGGCGCCCTGCGGGGCCGTTTTCCACTCGCTCAACAGTGACCGTATCAACCACGCCCATGGACGGACTCCAGATCACCCAGAACTCCTCTTCGGAAGATGGTGGAATATGCGACATATTCGGTCCTGTTTGCAGGTGGATGTGGCCAATGTAGGCATTCATTAAGCAATCCAGTCACGCCTGCAAAATGTACACCAGTAGACCAGGCCCGCAGCTTAACAGGAGGGTTACAAAAGCGTTTCACGGATCATCTCCCGCATCGCCCGGGCGGCGAAGGAAAGGCTGGCCCGACGTCGCCAGATCAGTGACAGGGACCACCTCAGTGAAGAGCTTTCCAGCGGACGCACCACCACACCCTCGGTGACGTGCCGTTCGGCGATCAACCGCGGCAGCAGCATCACACCGGTACCGGCGGCCACCAGCGCCAGGCCGAAATCGGGATGAGTCACTTCAGCGGCGATATCCGGCTCAAACCCCTTGTTAAGACAGGTATCCTCAATCAGCTTGCTGAGCTGGAAGCTGCTGTCGAAGCCGATGATCGATACGCCGTTAAGATCCTCCAGGCGGATCGCCTTTTTTTCCGCCAGCGGGTGGGCCTGGGGCAACGTCAGCATCATCGGATCATCACAGATCTGCAGCCAATCCATATCCGCATCGGTGGGCACCAGGCTGGTGGCCAGCTCTACCTCGCCGTTGCGCAGGGCATCCTCCTGCTCGACACCACCGCGTTCACGCAGATGGATCTCTATCTCGGGATAAGTGGCGCGAAACCGGGCGATGATCGGCGCGAAGATCTCGGCACTGCCCAGCGGCGACAGACCAAGATTCAACTCACCGGATTCCAGCCCGCGCAATGCACACAGTTCATGGAGCATCTGCTCCCTTCGCGTCAACAGCTCCACGGCGTGGCGATACACCACCTCACCGGCCGGGGTCAGTCTGACTTTTGAACCGCGGTAACCACGCTCCAGCAGAGTTTCATCCAGCTCCTCCTCCAACCCGCGGATCGCCTTGCTCAGTGCGGGCTGAGAAAGATGAACCACCTCGGCAGCCTTGCCGAAGCCACCGCAATTGACGATCTCAACCAGAAAACGCAGCTCGCGCAGATCCATTTACATTGTCCAACCTATTACATAACTAATGTTCATCTATTCGATGTTTAACATTCATTATATCTATCGCATCGAGATCGTTAAACTTTAGTCTTAATTCACCTTCAGTATCGCCCGATACGAACCGAACACCGGAAAATCATGGCTCGCACCCGCTCTCTATTCTCTATTCTTCTGCAAATCACCGCTTTCTGTGGACTGTTCTGGCTCTGCAACCTGCTGGTTGAGCTGGAGCATCTGCCCGTTCCCGCTGGCGTAATCGGCATGGTGCTGCTGGTGGTTCTGCTGCTGACCCGGCTGGTGCCGGAAAAAGCGGTGCGTTCAGGCTCCAACTTTCTGCTCGGCGAACTACTGCTGTTCTTCATCCCACCGGTGGTCTCGATCCTTAAATACTGGTCGATGCTGCGTGATGATGGCTGGATGCTGATCGGGGCGCTGATTATCGGCACCGTGGTTGTGCTGACCGGCACCGCCTGGGTCGTGGATCGCATCTTCACGCTGGAAAAACGCATGAACGAACGCCGCCTGTCGCAGATGAAGAGCAGCGCGGTTCATGTCTGATACGCTGCTGGCGATCCTCAGTCTCGTTGCCACCCTCGCCTTCTACTACCTCACCAAGCTTGCCTACCGACGCAAGCGGATTATCTTTCTCGCGCCGATGCTGGCAGCACCGCTGGCGGTCATCGCACTGGTGCTGGCGGTGGATATTCCGCTGGAAGATTACTACCTCTACACCCACTTTCTGGTGATGATGTTGGGGCCGGCTACCATCGCGTTTGCGGTGCCGATCTACCAGGAACGTGACGTGATCCGCCGCTACCCGATCACCCTGACGCTGGGCGTGATCACCGGCCTGATGCTGGGGCTGATATCTTCCTGGATACTGGTGCAGCTGTTCCCGCTACCGGACGAGCTGGCGAGCAGCATGATGGTGCGCTCGGTGTCCACTCCCTTTGCGGTGGAAGCGGTCTCCTCCTTTGGTGGCGTGCCAGATATCACCGCCATGCTCGTGATCATGACCGGCATTATCGGCATGGCCGTATCGGAAACCGTATTCAAGGTCGCGAAGATCCGCACTCCGCTGGCCAAGGGCGCAGCGCTCGGCGCGGCTTCTCATGGTGCAGGGACGGCAAAAGCCCGTGAACTGGGCCGTGAGGAGGGAGTCATCGCCAGCCTGACGATGATCTTTACCGGCGTGGCGATGGTGATTGGTGCGCCGCTGTTTGCCAGCGTGCTGGGTTGAAAGCTTGAAATTCCGTCCTGGCCTTGCACCAGGACGGATATCAACTGTTCAGGATATAGCGTCAGGATACCGCGGCCTGCGGCTGAGTCACACGGCGACCGATGCCCATGCAGATCAGCGCCATCACACCGGAGCCAACCAATAGCGCCGCACTGACCGAAAACGCGCTCTCAAAGCCCCAGCGGTCAAAGAGTATGCCGCCCACCGTAGAGCCCAGCCCGATAGCCAGCTGTACGATGGCGACCATCAGACCGCCACCGGCTTCGGCGTCGTCCGGCATAGACTGGGAGACCCAGGTCCACCAGCCCACCGGCGCGGAAGTCGCCACCAGCCCCCAGACCACCAGCACGCCCAGCACCACGCCCAACTGCTCGCCAAACTGAACCAGTAACAGACCACAGATCCCCAGTATCACTGGCATCGCAATTAGCGCCCGGTAAACATTGCCCTTCAGTACATAGCCAATCAGGGAGGTGCCGACAAAACCGGCCACGCCAATCATCAGCAGCACCAGCGTCAACATCTGCTCACTGACACCGGTTTCCCCTTCCAGGAACGGACGGATATAGGTGTAGAGCGTGAACTGCCCCATAAACAGCAACCCGGTAGCCGCAAAACCAACAGCCACCATGCTGCGCTTGAGCGGGCGGAAAATATGGTGCAACTTGCGCCCACCGGTTTCGGCAGGCATGGAAGGCAGCACCAGCCACTGCCAGACCAGTGCGATCAGCGTCATCGGTACCAGAAACATGAAAGCGCCGCGCCAGCTGACCAACGCCCCCAGGAAGCTGCCCAACGGCGCCGCGACCACCATCGCAAGCGCATTACCACCATTGAAGATAGCCAGCGCTTTAGGCACCTTATCCATCGGCACCATGCGCATCGCCGCCGATGCAGACATGGACCAGAAGCCCCCCAATGCCACGCCTACCAGGGCCCGGCCGATCATATACACCAGGTAATTCGGCGCCAGCGCGATCAACACACCGGACAGCAGCATCACGGCTGTCAGCGCAACCAGTACCTTTTTACGATCCAACTTACCCGCCACGGATGAGATCGACAGCGCCACGATCACGGCAAACACGCCGGACATGGAGATCCCCTGCCCCACAGCGCCTTCGGAGACATCGAGCCCAGCAGCCATGGGGGTCAGCAGACTGACCGGCATAAACTCCGCCGCTACCATCACAAAGGCACAAAGCGACATGGCGAAGACGCCACTCCAGTTTGCCTCTTTAACCTCTTCCGTCGCGACGCCGGAGGTCTTGTCGCTTTTGGTTGAATCCATTTTTCTGCTCTCGAATAGCTGCTATCGAATAACAACGCCGCCACCACGGCCAGGCTCTGTCACCGTGTGCGTTGCGGGTCTTAGGAATAACTGTCGTTAGCTCAGTAACGCCAGTGTGAGGAACCGCTATTAGAGCCAAAAGATGTAAAAGAGAGGTAGCAAATTCCACCTCCAGACTTGCCTGATTCTATGACCAGGCAGCTTTGAACAGCTTGAGCCTCGGTAACACGGCATCCGGGTTAGGAGTAGGAAAGGAATAGGAAAGGAGGCGGGCTGCAACCACACCGATAGCGACCTATCGGAGTCGATGACTGCAGCCCACCGGTGCGGGTGACCGCTCTGTCCACCGGCGAAGCCTCAGAGCTCGCCGGCAAACAGGGACGGTATCTATCAGTCGCGGTTCATGCGAGTCGCGAAGGCGCTGAAGGTTTCCAGCTGTGCCGCCAGGAAGGAACGGGTCTCTTCATCGACCAGAGTGTCGTCGCTGATCTTGTTGTGGACCTGGGGCACCATCGCTTCCGGCTTGTTCATTACCATGGCATCGAAGAACACCAGGATCTGACGCAGGTGGTACTGGGCACGCACACCACCGGCGTTACCCGGGCTGGCAGTCTGGATCAGCACCGGCTTGCCGGCCAGCGGCTGCGGAGAGACGCGGGAGATCCAGTCCAGGGTGTTTTTCAGCACACCGGGCACGGAGTAGTTGTATTCCGGTGTAACGATGATCAGGCCATCGGCCTTGGCGATCTCTTCAGCCATGGCCTGAACAGCTGCCGGGAAGCCTTCAGCCTGAAGGTCCGCATCGTAGTGCGGAATATCGCCGATGGAACCCAGCTGTTTGATCTCAACCCCCTGAGTAGCAAGCTCAGGCAGGGTGCGGGCGATGGTAGCGTGGTAGGAGCCCTTGCGCAGGCTGCCGACCAGGGTAACGAAAGTTTGGGTTGTCTCACTCATCTCGGTAAGCTCCGAATCAGTTTGCATGCGGGATCAAACGTACTGGACTGGATAATATAGACAGCCAGAGACGTTCAGGTTTCAGCTATATTAAATAAAAACCATTATGCGGTACACTACCGTATCACATAGCAATACAAACAACTAAGCAGCAAACCACTAAATAGAGTTCCGCAGATGGAGCTCTGCGACGGAACTTTCCAGCATGGAAAATGAGAAACCCCAGCCCGGTATTCAGGTGATCTCACGCGCGATAGCGATCCTGCGGGTACTGAGTGATACGCCCCAGAGCCTGGGCAGTATCGCCAACGCCACCCAGCTGCCCCGCTCCACGGTACAGCGCATCGTCGATGCCCTGGCGCTGGAGTCGCTGGTCGAGGCCGGCAGCAAAGGCGTTCGCCTCGGCTGGGGGCTGGCGGAGATCGCCAACCGCAACAAAACCAATATCGTCGAAACCGCCCGACCGGTGCTGGAGACCCTGTTTGCCAGAACCCACGAGACTGTGGATATCTCCACCGCCCTGGGCAAGGAAGTATCCTTTCTCGATCGTATCATCTCCGATCAGGAGCTGCGGGTGGTTTCCTTCCCCGACAAGCCCCGCCCGCTGCACGCCAAGGCTAATGGCAAGGCGCTGCTAGCCTGTCTCAGCAACGCCGAGATCGAGCGTCTTTACAGCGATCAGCCGATCGCGCTGACCGAACACACCCTGACCGATCTACCAACGCTGCTCGCAGAGCTCGAGAAAGTCAGGAAAAGCGGGTTCGCCTATGATCTGGAAGAACATGCTCTGGGCGTCTGTGCCATCGGTACCGGCCTGATCGCGCCGGATGGCAAGGCTTACGCCTTTTCGGTGGCGATGCCGGCGAGCCGCTACCCGAGCGTCAAGCAAGAGGTCGAAATCGCACTGCAGGAAGCCCGCGACATGCTGAGCGGGCTGCTTGAGCGGCTCTAGAGCCAGGCTCAAAGCGGCTCCTAAACCAACCTCTAAATCGGCCCCGGCATCAACAGCACCGCTCAGCTGCCGGGGTCACTCTCCGCAGCGCCGTTATCCTTGCGGCTTTCCAGCTGCTTCTTCAGCGCCGGCAGCCGCTCGCTGCGGATAATTACAACGATCTCATCTTCTACCTGAATACGATCCGTCTCATCCGGCAGTACCAGCTTGCCGGCACGATAGAGACAGATGATGCGGGTACTTTTTGGCAGGCTCAGCTCGCTGATAGGCCCCGCCTCCGATTCGGCCGCGACAAAGGAGAACACCTCTGCGTCGGCATGAATAATGGCGGACAGCTCCAGGCTTTTCTCGCCCCGGATCATATTCACCAGGTGACGCGCCACCGCCCGGTTCGGCGCCACGGTATCCTCAAGCCCCAGTTCGACACAGATATGTTCAAACTCCGGCGCGGTCACCAGCAGGATCACCCGGCGGAACTTCAATGATCGCGCCACCAGCGCGGCGATAATGTTGTCACGTTCGTTATTGAGCAGTGCGAACAGCGCATCGGTGCTGCCGGGGTCCGCCTGCTCAAGCACATCCGGCAGGCTGCCATCGCCATGCAGAAAGCCGCACTCGATCTGCTCCGACAGCTCATCGATCCGCGCCTTGCTCTTCTCTACCAGCACCACATCGCAGCCCTCAACCAGCAGCATGCGCGCGGTGGCGAGTGTCAACGTGTTAGTGCCCAGAAATACAAATCTCATGCTCAATCATGCCTCCGGCCGATCCAGGTCCGCGGAAGAAACAGCACCAGCAGCGCGACGATCTCCACGCGCCCCAACAGCATATCGATGCACAGCACCACCTTCAGTGCAGGCGCCAGCTCCGGCCGCACCACACCACTGGAGAGCCCCACGGTACTGACCGCGGAAACCACCTCAAACAGCGCGTTCAGCGGTGGCTCTCCATAGAGCAGGAACACCCACCAGGAGAGCATCACCACCAGAAACCAGAGCCCCAGCAATACCAGCACGCTGCCGATATCCTCGGCGTCGATTACCTCCCGCCCCAGCCGCGGCGACAGCACCGCCCGGGAAGGCGCATTGATCCGCTGCAGCGCCACCCGGATCACCTGAAACAAGATCAACAACCGGATCAGCTTGAAGCCGCCCGCGGTGGAACCAGCGCTGCCACCCACCAGCATAGACAGGATCAACACCAGCATAAGCCCCGGATCCAGCGAGGTTAGATCCAGGCTGGTAAAGCCGGTGGTCGACTGGGCCGACACTGCCAGCACCAGCGCGTTACCGAACGCATCCGAGGCATTAAAGCGGCCGCTGATCAACAGGTAAGCCGTGAAGAGCAGCGTCAGCAGCAGCACCGCGAGCAACAGCGCCCGGGTCTCCTCCTCCAACAGACGCCGCGGCTGCCTTTTGCTCAGCGCGACAAAATAGAGCGGCAGGCCGATAGCACCTGCCAGCGACAGCAGAGTGATCGCCAGTTGCGGCGCAATCGACAGCGATTCCAGGCTGTTATCAAAACCGGAAAAGCCGCCGGTAGAGACCGCGGCCAGCGCATGGATCAACGCCTCGAAACCATCATGATGGGTCAGCCAGATCAGCACAAAGCCGAACAGGGTCAGACTGCTGTAGACCAGCAAAACCTGGCGCGCATAGCTCCTGGCGGTAGAACTGGCGCCTTCCTCGCCGCTGGGCTGCAGCAACTTGCGGCTTGCTACCTGGTGCCCCATCAACAGAGCAACCGCCAGCACCGCGATACCGAGACCGCCGTACCACTGCATCCAGGCGCGGGTGAACAAAAACGCACGAGAGTGGGATTCAACCGAGGAGAGGGTGCTCAAGCCGGTAGTGGTGATCGCGGATACCGCCTCAAACCAGGCATCGAGCCAGAACAAACCCTCGGCCCTGAGCGCGTAGCTCATCAGCAAAGGGACAATCAGAAATACCAGCGCGGTGATGCAGAGCGCCTCGTTCCGCTGCACATAACGCGGTTCAGGCAGAAAACTGAGCGGAACGAACACCAGCAGCAAAACAAGAATCAGCTCGATAAGACGCAGACCCAGCTCCTGGGCGCCGGCCCCGAGGGACACCAGCGCCGGCACCAGCGTCAGCACGGCCAGGGCGATCAACAGCTGGGCCAGGGAGCGCAGCACCACCCTGGGCCTTACCGACCGCATCAACGCATGAGCAGGTGCATCCGGCACGGGCCAAACTCCCTGTTAGGTAATTTTAGTGGCGGGCTAATTATTACGTGCTACTTATCGCAAGCTAATTGTCTCGTACGAACTGTCCGGTAACAGGAGTCACCTTGAGTGTAGGCCAAGCCGCCGAGGTTGGTTTGGGCCTCGGTACCCAGATCCGCCGGCAGTACCGCTATTCCCTGAATCTGTTGATCGCCAGATAAGCCAGTAGCGTGGTCAGCAGCACCAGGATCATCAGCACCACGAAAAAGCCGTGGCCATATTCCTCCATGGGTACGCCGCCCACGTTCATGCCGAACAGCCCCGCCATGATATTGGCCGGCAGCGCCAGCACGGTGACCACGGTCAGGATCGCCAGGGTCCGGTTGGTCTGCTCGTTAACCGACTCCGACAGCTCCTGCTGCAACAGCTTGATCCGCTCCACCAGCGCCCCGGAATCACCGATGGCGGTGGCGAACTCCTCTGTAGCGGCCTGCAGGTCACGCACATCCTCTTCAGTTATCCAGTGCGGCGGCCGATTCAACAGGCGGAACAGGGCCGCGGGCTCAGGCGCCAGCAGCCGCTGCAGGCGCACCAGGGTTCGGCGCAGCGTACCCAGCTCGGAACGGCCAGAGCTGCCGATACGATGCGCCAGCAGACGATCTTCCACCCGATCCACATGTACCGTAGAGCGACGCAGCACATCCACAAGCACGCCCGCCTGCGACTCCAGCAGATGACCGAGCAGCGCCGTTGTCGAGCGGAAAGTTTCGCCCTTGCGCACTGCGGGCCGCAGATGGTCGATGGAGCGCAAGGGTTTGAGGCGGACACTGACCAGCAGGTTGGGTTTGATACAAAGACTGGTGGTGGAAATAGCGGCGGGATCAAAGCTGAAATCGAACAGCAGGTCATGTACGACCGCAATCAGGGCATCGTCCTCCTGCTCCAGCCTGGTAGAACCTACCTCACTGCCAATCGACTCATAAAAGGCCTGCGGCAGCCGCAAATGCTTGCGTAGCCAGGGCACCGAAACCGTATTGGAGAGGGAGAAATGCAGCCAGACGAAGTCGCCGTTGCTCTGTGGCTCTAACTCTTCTCCCTGCTCTGGGCTCGGGGCTTCACCAGCGCGGGAGGCCGACAGGATATTCACCGCCTCTTCAGCATTGATCGGGCGCGCGGGTGTATCGGGTTTGAAGTGGTATCCCCAGATCAGCCCCTGCTGATCTGATCCATAGGAAGCACTGTGAGTCTGCATGGTTGTTCCGATGTCCAGGTAAAAATCGAAAAATTCGGCGAAAGCCTCTCCGGGCGTCTATTCTCTGTAAACGGCCAATCGCGCCTTATGCCAGATCGCATAACTGGCTGGATATGCTGCTTGCAGGCCGCTTAGAAGCAAGCCGCCCGACCGGCCTGCTACTAGACTGAACCAAAATCGTTACCGGCGTTATAGCCGATCACTGTCAGAGACTATTAATGTGCAACAGATATCTTTTTGTCTGCCGCTATAATTAATAACACCTAAATTAGTCCGTCTTTTACAACAGCGTTTTAACTGGCTCCGGATGCAGTTATGGAACAACGAAAACCAGTGATCACATACACGCACACAAGTCTGGAAGCAGCCGACGCGACTCTGAACAACCTTCTGGACCTGATCGTCGAAGGCACCTGGGACTGGAGCCGCTCATCCGGCGAAGTTAAACGCAGCCCCGGCTGGTACCGTATGCTTGGCTTTGAAGTGGGTGTGTTCCGGGAGGATGTGTTCACCTGGGAAAACCTGATTCACCCGGACGACTACCAGCGGGTGATGCAGAACTTCGAGCAGTTCACCTCGGGCCAGATCGACAACTACAGCATCGACTACCGCTGTAAAAAGTGCGACGGCAACTACCTCTGGATTACCGACAACGCCCAGATCATCGAGCGTGACCCGAATGGCGTCGTCACCCGGATTATCGGCGCGCACCTGGATATCCATGAGCGCAAAACAGCCCAGCTGGAGCTGTTCGAACAGAACCGCCTGCTGCGGGCAGACAATGTCACCCTGGAAAAGCTGATCACCCAGAAAGCCCGGGAGCTGGAGATCCGTAACCGGGAACTGCAGCAAAAGGTGCTGGAGATCGAGCTGATATCCAACACCGATCCGCTGACCCAGGTTCCCAACCGTAAAAAGTTTGAAGAAGAGCTGCTGAACGAAAAGTGCCGCTCCGACCGTTACGGCCATGAACTGTCGGTGGCGATGCTGGATATCGATCACTTTAAGAACATCAACGATACCTTCGGCCACGAAACCGGTGACCGGGTACTGAAAAAGCTCGCCGCGTTTGTCACCGAGAACATCCGCGAAATCGACTTTTTCGCGCGCTGGGGCGGTGAAGAGTTCGTGCTGATCTTTCCGGATGTGGGTCTCGAAGGCGCCGTCAGCTGCGCCCAAAAGCTGCGCCAGCTGATCGCCGAACACGAGCTTTACCCGGGCTTCAAGATCACCTGCAGCTTCGGCGTCACCGCTTACCACAGCGGCGATTCGCTGGATGATCTGTTTTCACGCATCGACAACGCACTCTACGTGGCGAAAAACTCAGGTCGAGACCAGGTGGTCGAACTGCGGGCAAAAGCGCTTACCTAGCGCCGATAATGCCGGCATCAGCGGTAAAACCCCTCATTTAAGCCGCTATCAAGCCACTGCAGTATTCCTCACAAGTGCAGCGGAGATCCAATCTTGCGGTCCTTCTGCATAACCGCTGTGCAAAAAAGACCCAGATCCTCTTAACGGGTGCCTCGCGCCCCCCGTATTAACAGGCTTTCCAACCATACCCGTCACAGCTGGCTGCCCCCCTGGCTGGCTAAAAATGCATCGATCTCAAACGACGTTAACCGACCGTAAATATGAAGTCTATTTTTCGACGATTCTACAAATATCTTATTTTAAGAAAAATATTACTACATATTTTATTTTAAGCAGCCATATAAACTTATTTAAAAAACAAAAGCAGGTTATTAAAACTTCACAAAATCATGAAGTGATTATTTCATTTTTACTATTTAACAGATGGGGTGCCGCTCCTAACATCCGGATAAAAACAACTATGCACTGATGATTTATCGCCCCGGATAGAGGATTAGAACCATGGATACCCCCCTCAACCAACCTCAGGGTGGCAACGAAATGCCCCGCTTCGGCGGCCGCGCCACCATGTTGCGCCTGCCGTTTGCCGAAACCGCTGAGGGGCTGGATGCTGCCTTTATCGGCATTCCTCTTGATATCGGCACCTCTCAGCGCGCCGGCACCCGCTACGGGCCGCGCCAGATCCGTGCCGAGTCCGTGATGATCCGTCCTTACAACATGGCCACGGGCGCCGCGCCGTTCGACTCGCTGCAGGTGGCCGATATCGGCGATGTGCCGATCAACACCTATAACCTGCTGAAGTCCGTCGACATCATCGAGGACTACTACACCCAGCTGAACCCTCATTCGGTGATTCCGCTGACCCTCGGCGGCGACCACACCATCACGCTGCCGATCCTGCGCGCCATGGCGAAAAAGCATGGCCCCGTGGGGCTGATCCATGTCGATGCGCACACCGACACCAACGACAACATGTTCGGTGAGAAGATCGCCCACGGCACCACCTTCCGCCGCGCCGTCGAAGAAGGCCTGCTCGACTGCAACCGCGTGGTGCAGATCGGCCAGCGCGCCCAGGGTTACTCCGCCAACGACTTCAGATGGGGAGAGAGCCAGGGTTTCCGCCTGTTCACCGCCGAGCAGTGCTGGCATAAGTCCCTCGCTCCGCTGATGCAAGAGATCAGCCAGCTGATGGGTGAAGGCCCGGTCTATCTCTCCTTCGATATCGATGGTATCGACCCGGCCTGGGCGCCGGGCACCGGCACCCCGGAAGTAGGTGGCCTGACCTCGATCCAGGCGCTGGAAATTGTCCGCGGCTGCAAGGGCCTCAACCTGGTCGGCGCCGATCTGGTTGAGGTTTCACCGCCCTACGATCTGAGCGGAAACACCTCTCAGCTGGGCGCCAACCTGCTTTACGAAATGCTCTGCGTTCTGCCCGGCGTTACTTATAAGTAGAGCTACACCTAAAGCTACAAGCAACGCCAAAGCCATGCACAGGTCGGTCGCCACAGAAGCGACCACCTGTTCAGCCGCTTACAAAGCTGCAAGACCTCTCGAATGCGAAAAACAATAAAACATTAAACGTGCATGGAGTTTTAAAAATGGAAATACATAGCGGACACGATACGATCCTCCCCACCAGTGCGGAAGACCGTAATCTGGGGCTTCTGGGAACCATTTTTCTCTGGACCGCCGCCACGCTGGTGACTCCGACCATCATGACGGGACAGATGTTCATCCCGGACGTCACCCCCTACTCCGCCTTTATGACGGTGCTGATCGGCTCCATCCTGGGCTGTATCGCGCTGGCATCCGTGGCGATTATCGGCACAAAAACCGGCCTGCCGACCTTTGTTATTGCCCGCTCAACTTACGGCTATCACGGCTCTAAAATCTTTGCTGCCCTCAACGTGGTCATACTTGCAGGCTGGTCTCTTATTCAGGGTTACCTCGGTGCGATGGCCCTTAATAAAGTGACCAGCTTGGTGTTCGGCCTGGATAATATCGTACTGTGTATTTTTATTACCCAGGGCCTGGTGATGGTGATCACCATTCTCGGCCACTCCGGCATCCAGAAGATAGAGGGCGTCGCCTCCTCGCTGATGCTGATCATGGCGCTGTCGGTGACCTACAAACTGCTGAGTGAACACGGCCTGACCGAGGTTAAAAACCTGCCGCTGTCCGATACACCGAGCCTCACCCTGGCGATCGTATTCGATATCGTGCTGGCCACCGCGTTCTCCTGGATCACTCTGCCCTGCGACTACAACCGCTACTGCAAGAGCAAGAAAGTCAGCGGCATCGGCATCGTCAGCGGCTACATGCTAGGCACCATCATCGCCATGGGCCTGGGTATTCTCGTCGGTGCGTTCTCCATCATCGGCGGCCACACCCCGACCTATGACCCGGCGGATATCATGCAGGGCAAATATGTCGCCCTGGGCTCGCTGGTGATGTTCCTCTCCGTGGTCACCACCAACATCATGAGCCTGTACAGCGTATCGATGAGCAGCATGTCCGTACTGCCGAAGTTGCGCTTCCCGGTGGCCGTGCTGTTCTGGGGTATTTTGATCATCCTTGGCACCCTGCTGCAGGAGATGCTACTGGCCTCCTTCTTTGACTGGGTTCTGCTGGTAGGCGCGCTGATGATTCCGGTGTTTGCGATCATCATTACCGACTACTACCTGATCAATAACCGCACCCTTAACGACAGCTCCGTTAACTACACCTCCGTTAACAACAAGGCTGGCCAGGGTCTGGATTTCAATATCATCGCCCTGATCACCTACGTGCTCAGTGCCGTGTTTGCGATCTACTTCACCTATTCAGCCCCGCTGGAGATCGGCTCAACCGCACTGACCTTCGTTTTTGCAGCCACGGTCTATTTCGTGCTGACCAAGCTGTTCGGTGCGCGCAACAGCCAGAACCTTTCAACCGCACAACTATAAAACCCGGTTAACTATGACTCGTATCGAAAACTACATCGCAGGGGAAGCGAAGCCGGTAAAGGCCTACGCTCCCTCGTTTAATCCCTACAACCAGGAAACCATCGCCGAGTATCCCCTGTCCGGTGCGGCCGATGTGGATAACGCCGTCGCCAGCGCCAACCGTGCGCTACGCGACTGGCGCCGGCTGTCATTCCGCCAGCGCGGCGAATACCTGGACAAGATCGCTAGTGAGATCGAGCAGCGCTCCGAAGCCATCGCCCAGGCAATTACCCTGAGCGGCGGCAAGCCGATCTCCGAGGCGCGCTTTGATGTGCTGGATTCCATCGACTGCTACCGCTACTACGCCAAACTGGCGCGAGCGCAGGACTCGCAGCAGAACGCCGTGGTCGAGACCGAGGCTGACGACCTCTCCAGCCGCACCCGCCGCGAGCCGGTCGGCGTAGTCGCGCTGATTACGCCCTGGAACTTCCCCACGGTGACCACCTCCTGGAAGCTGGCCCCTGCGCTGGCGGCCGGTTGCACCGTGGTGCTCAAGCCGTCGGAGATCACACCGCTGCCGGAGTCTTACCTGGCGGAGATCTGCGCCGCGGTCGACCTGCCCGCCGGTGTCGTCAACATCACCTACGGTGCCGGTGAGACCGGCGCCGAGCTGGTGCGCCACCCGGATGTACGCAAGGTATCGTTCACCGGAAGCACCGAAACCGGTGGCCGTATCGCGGCTGCCGTGGCGGCTGATATCAAGAACCTGAGCCTGGAACTGGGCGGCAAGTCCTCGATTATCGTCTGCGAAGATGCAGACCTTGAGCTGGCCACCTCCGCCGTGATCGGCGGCATCTTCTTCAACAACGGCCAGATCTGCTCGGCGACTTCACGTCTGCTGGTGCACGAATCGATCGCGCCGGCCCTGCTGGAACGCCTGGCCGCCGAAGTGGCCGGCATGAAGCCCTCCGACCCGAGCGCTGAGGACGCCGTGCTCGGCCCGCTCGCCTGCAAGGCGCAGTTCGATAAAGTGAGCTCCTACCTGCAGATCGCTAAAGAGGAAGGCCTTAATGCACTCACCGGTGGCGGCACCTTCGCTCACCCGAGCTGCGAACTGATGATCGAGCCCACCATCTACACCGATGTACCGGCGAGCAGCCGCCTTTGGAACGAAGAGATCTTTGGCCCGGTGCTCTGCTGCCGCATCTTCGGCAGCGATGAAGAGGCGATCCGCGAAGCCAACAACTGCGAATACGGCCTCGCCGCCACGATAATCAGCAGCGATGAAACGCGTGCCGACAACCTCGCCTTTGAGCTGGAAGCGGGCCATATCTGGATCAACACAGACCAGCGCGTACTGGCGGAAACCAGCTGGGGCGGTATGAAAAAAAGCGGTATCGGCCGCGAGCTGGGCCCCTGGGGCCTGGCCGCGTTCACCGAGATCAAGCACATCACCAAGCCGTCGGGAGTCTGAGATGACCTATCCGCTACTCAATGACTGGAGCGCCTATGTACCGCCCGTACACTTTGGTGCGGGCCGCAGCGCTGAAACCGCCGAGCTGCTTAAAGCCAAGGGGCTGCAGAACCTGCTGGTCGTCACCGACCCGGGCGTTCGCAGCCAGCCGTTCTTCGACAGCTTTATCGCGTCCCTGGATCAGCAGAACGTAAAGCTGAGCCTGTTCAGCGATATCCGCAGCAACCCCACCTCCGATAGCGTCACCGCCTGCGCCGAGGCCTATCGCGCCAACGGCTGCGACGGCATTGTCGCCATCGGTGGCGGCAGCGCCATCGACGTGGCCAAGGCGGTCTCACTGACCGCCAATAACGGCATCAGCCTCTGGGAGTTCTGTCAGCTGGAAAACCCGGACCGGCTGCCGAAGGTGGAAGGCGAGAACTTCTTTGTGCCGCTGATGATCATCCCGACCACCGCGGGCACAGGGTCTGAGCTGTCCGGCAGTTTCTGCGTAATCACCGATACCGAAACCCATCGCAAGCGGGTAGCGTTTCACACGGAGCACTTCCCCTTTGCGATCATCGATGACCCGCAGTTGCTCACCGGCCTGCCGGCGAACCTGACAGCCTGGACCGGCATGGATGCGCTGACCCACGCGCTGGAAGCCTACGCGGCGCCCTCTTACAACCCATTGTGCGATGGCATAGCGCTGGAGGCGATCCGCCTGTGCGAACAGTGGCTGGAGCCTAGTTTCAAGGATGGCCACAACGCCGAAGCCCG
Source organism: Marinobacterium lutimaris (assembly GCF_900108065.1). Classification (GTDB taxonomy): domain Bacteria; phylum Pseudomonadota; class Gammaproteobacteria; order Pseudomonadales; family Balneatricaceae; genus Marinobacterium_D; species Marinobacterium_D lutimaris. Next base: position 324,915 of record NZ_FNVQ01000003.1, read on the forward strand.
TGCCCATATGATGTCTGCATCGAGCATCGCGGCGGTGGCATTCAGCTCGAAGGGGCTCGGTGCCGTGCACTCCATGGCGCATGCGGTAGGTGCACTGTTCGATACTCACCATGGTCTGGCCAACGCGGTACTGCTGCCCTACGTGCTGGAGCACAACAAGGGCGCTATCGAAGAGAAGCTGACCACCGTGGCCAGGCTGCTGGATCTGGAACAGCGCTCCGCCGACGGCGTGATCGCCTGGCTGCTGCAGTTGCGCAAGTCGCTGTCGATTCCGCATACCCTGGCGGAGCTAGGCATCGAGCGCAGCACCCTGGCAGAGATCGCCCAGGCCTCCTTCCAGGATGCCGAGCATCAGACCAACCCGGTCGAGATGACAGAGGCGGACTTTATGGCCATCGCCGAGCGCGCCTTCGACGGCTACGTCTGTTAATGCCGAGCCGGTAACGCTAGACAAGCCCCTTACCACAGAATCCTAAGGGGCTTGTCTTCTATCTGCCGTAGCGGCCTTAGCCCCATTTACAGCGTGCCCGGCCCTTCCATCTTCTCCAGCAGATAATCGATAAACACCCGCACCCGTGCCGGCATCGTTTTGCCGCCGATAAACACCGCGTGAATCGCCTCGGTATCGCCGGGATTGTACTCATCAAGCAGACTGACCAGCCGCCCGGACGCCAGCTCCGGCCCGATATGAAAATCGCCCAGCCGGGTGATTCCCACCCCCTGTAGCGCCAGCTGCACCAGCGTCTCGCCGTTGTTGGCGTGGGCGTTGCCATCCACCGGCAGCATGATCTCTTCGCCATCCACCCGGAACGGCCAGCCCGGCTCGATCCGTTTGAAGCTGAAGTCCATGCAGTTATGGTTCAGCAGATCCTGGGGCTCTCGCGGATAGCCATGCTTTTTAAGATACTCCGGCGAGGCCACCACCGAACGCCCGGTTTCTCCCAATCGACGGGCGCTAAGCAGGCTGTCGGGCAGCGGCCCAAAGCGGATCGCCACATCGATATGTCCACCCTCCACATCGGAGACCTCATCACTGAGGTGCATATCCACGGTGATATCGGGGTAGCGGGCGAGAAACTCCGGAATCAGCGGCACTATATAAAGTCGCCCGTGCGCCACCGCCGCGCTAACGCGTACCAGCCCCTTGGGGCTGCCCCGGTCGGCGATGGCGGTTTCCGTCTCGTTAAGGTCTGCCAGAATCCGCCGCGCCGCCAGAGCGTAATCCTCCCCTTCCCGGGTCAGACGCAGGCTGCGCGTGGTGCGCACCACCAGCTGCACACCCAGGCGCTGCTCGATACGACTGACCAAGCGGCTCACTGCCGAGGGAGTCAGCCCCGACTCGCGAGCAGCACCGCTGAACGACCCGGCGCAGGCAACGGCCAGGAAGGTCTCCATCTCGGCGGTGCGGTCTGTTCTTCTGTTTTCCATTGATGGTTCTCACGGGCAAGACAGGCAAAGGGTTAACAAGCCTTGAGTCTAATGACTCTGTCATCCTGCTGCGACCGCCGCAACCGCTTTATTTATGAATTCAATGCACAGCTGGTTGGCATCAGCACCGGATTATCAGTCTTGTTGCGATGCAGTATATTCCCCACATGTAAAAACCTTGGAGAAAACCTGATGAAACTAAACCTGCCCCTGATGGCACTGGCGCTGGGTGCCTTCGGTATCGGAGTGACCGAATTCTCGCCCATGGGCATGCTGTCGATCATTGCCGGTGACCTGGATGTGAGCATCCCCACCGCCGGCATGCTGATCAGCGCCTACGCTTTCGGTGTGGTGGTCGGCGCGCCGATCATGACGCTGGGCTTTGCGAAAATGTCGCGCCGCAGTCTTCTGCTGCTGGCGATGAGCCTGTTCACTATCGGCAACCTGATCTCGGCGCTGTCCGACAGCTACGGCACCCTGCTGCTGGGCCGTATCGTCACCTCGTTCAACCACGGCGCCTTCTTCGGTGTCGGCGCTGTGGTCGCCACCCAGCTGGTACCGCCGGAGAAGCGTGCCGGCGCCGTGGCCGCCATGTTCTCCGGCCTCACCATCGCCAATATCGGCGGTGTGCCCCTGGCCACCTATGTGGGTGAAACTCTGGGCTGGCGTAGCGCCTTTATGGGGATGACCGTGATCGGCCTGATCACCATGCTGGCCCTGCGCGCTTCCATGCCGAAACTGGCCGTGGATGGCCAGACCACCATCGCCAATGAGATCCGTGTGCTCGGCAAAAGCTCGGTGCTGTTCGCGCTGCTGCTCACGGTGGTTGGCTCCAGCTCCATGTTCACAGTGTTCAGCTATATCGCGCCGATCTTGCAGGATGAAACCCGCGTCGGCACCCTGTTCGTTACCAGCATGCTGGTGCTCTACGGCCTGGGCCTTGCGGTGGGTAACATGCTCTCTGGCCGTTTTGCCGACCGCAACCTGACCGGCACCCTGGTGATCTCCATGCTGGCCACGGTGATCCTGCTGACGGTCTTTGCCGCCACCATGCAGAACATGCTGATCGTGCCGCCGCTGATCTTCTTCTGGGGTATAGCCAGCTTCGCCGTGGTACCGCCGCTGCAGGCGCTGGTGGTATCCGAAGCCAGCGATGCACCGAATCTCGCCTCTGCCATGAACATCGCCGCCTTCAACCTGGGTAACGCCACCGGTGCTGCCCTGGGCGGAGCAGTGATTCACCTGGGGCTGGGCCTGCCCAGCGTGGCGCTGGCCGGTGCCGCCACCTCAGCGGCGGGACTGGTACTGGTATTGATGTTCCAGAAACACAAGAAGGCACAGGGAGAGGAGCTGGTAGGCGCGAGCTAAGCCTTACCTTTCACTCGCCCCAAAACGAACAAAGCAGCCAGATGGCTGCTTTGTTTTTGCCTGTACGGCCAACACTTTTAAGCAACACCAATACTTAGCTTTCAGAGCCTGAGGCACCGCTTCCCTCCACCCCCAGCGCAGCAATAATCAGCTGCCGCATCCAGGTCAGTGCCGGTGAGCGCTCACTGCGCTCCGACCAGTACAGCGCCACATCGATGGCCGGTACTTCAAACGGCAGCGGGCAGATCTTGAGCGCCGCACCCTCGGCGTGCATCTCGGCGAAAAGCTCGGCGATCTCCAGTGGCACTATGGCCAGCAGGTCGGTTTCTCCCAGTACGGTCGGCAGGATCGAGAAGTGCGGCAGCACCAGGCTGACCTTACGCTGCAACCCCAGGTCCGCCAGCACCTCTTCCGCCAGGCCATGGCCCAGCGAGCGGCTCACTACCAGGTGCTTTCGCGCCAGAAACTCATCCATGCTGAGCTGATCGGGCGCGGTTTTGCCGTTCATGATGCAGACGTAGCGATCCTGCAGGATCACCTGCCGGTTGATATCGCGACCCGGCAACGGCCGACTGCAGATCACCGCGTCGATCCGCCCGGTGGACATCCACTCCGCCACCTTGTCGATCTCCAGCGGCAGCACCTCCAGCTCGACGTTGGGGGCCTCGCGCTGCAGCCGCCGGAAGATCCGTGGGAACAGCGCCATCTCGCCCAGGTCGGTCATCGCCAGGGTAAAGCGCTTGTTCGAGCTGGAGGGGTCAAAGCTGCGTGCGCCCTCCAGCGTCGTTTCGATCTGGGTCAGCGATCCGTGCAATTCACGGTACAGCTGCTCGGCAGCGGCGGTGGGTTCCATCCCCTCTTTGCTGCGCACAAACAGGCGATCGTTGAACAGCTCCCGCAATCGCGACAGGGCGTAGCTGACCGAAGGCTGGGTGACATACAGCTGCTCGGCGGCGAGCGTCACGCTGCGCAGTTCGTACAGGGTGATAAAGGTGCGGATAAGGTTGAGATCGACATTGGACATATATAGATCACATCTATTTTTATTAGCAAAACTATCAATTTGATCAATTAATACAGTCCTCTTAAGGTGGAATCAAGCCAAGACGCCAACGCTAAAGACCTATAAGAGAACCCACCCATGGCAACCGTACATTCAGCGACCTACCAGCTCCTGCGCAAACAGGGCATCACCAAGGTATTTGGTAACCCAGGCTCCAACGAACTGCCGTTCCTGAAAAACTTCCCGGAAGACTTCCAGTACATTCTGGGCCTGCATGAGGGTGTGGTGCTGGGGATCGCCGACGGCTACTCGCTGGCCACGGGCGAACCAGCGCTGATCAACCTGCATGCGGCGGCCGGCAGCGGCAACGCCATGGGCGCGCTGACCAACTCCTGGTATTCGCATTCGCCCCTGGTGATTACCGCCGGCCAGCAGGCGCGCTCGCTCTGTGGCGTCGAATCGATGCTCTCCAACGTGGATGCGCCGCAGCTGCCAAGGCCGTTGGTGAAATGGAGCTACGAGCCCTCTTACCCCGGCGATGTGCCGCGCGCCATGAGCCAGGCAATCCATACCGCCTGCCAGCCTGCGAAGGGCCCGGTGTACCTGTCGATTCCGCATGACGATTGGCACCAGGAGATCGACGAAGATGCACTGCTGCTGGCCGACCGCGAAGTTGCCAGCGCCAGCATGCCGTCCGATGCACAGATGCAGCGCCTGGCCGAACGGGTCAACAACGCCATAAGCCCGGTGATCGTGCTCGGCCCGGATGTGGACGCCTATCGCGCCAACAACCTGGCCGTGGAACTGGCGGAAAAACTCTCGGCCCCGGTCTGGGTGGCGCCGTCGGCCTCGCGCTGCCCCTTCCCGACCCGCCATCACTGCTTCCGTGGCGTGCTGCCCGCCGCCATCGCCGGCATCAGCGCCAAGCTCGATGGTCACGATTTGATTCTGGTAGTGGGCGCTCCGGTATTCCGCTACCACCAGCACGCACCGGGCCGCTACCTGCCGGAAGGCGCCAGCCTGATTCACCTGACCTGCGACCAGCAGGAAGCCGCCCGTGCACCGATGGGCGATGCCATCGTCGGCGATATTCATGGGCTGATGTCGTCACTGGTCAACCTGACCCGCCAGACCCAGCGCCCGGCGCCGGCGGCGCTGCCGATCCCCGAGCCGGTGGCTGAGTCCGCCGAAGGCCCCATCGCACCGGAAGCCCTGTTCGATGAACTCAACGCTTTAGCGCCCGATGATGCGATCTTCGTCAAGGAATCCACATCTACCGTCACCGCTTTCTGGCAGCGCGTTGAAATGCGCCAGCCCGGCAGTTACTTTTTCCCCGCCGCCGGTGGCCTCGGCTTTGGCCTGCCCGCCGCGGTTGGCGTGCAGATCGCCTGCCCGGATCGCCAGGTGGTCGCCGTTATCGGCGATGGCTCGGCGAACTACGCGATCACCGCACTCTGGACAGCCGCCCAGTACGAGATCCCGGTGATCTTTATCATCCTGAAGAACGGCACCTACGGCGCCCTGCGCTGGTTCTCGCGGATTCTGGAAGCAGAAGATTCGCCGGGGCTGGATGTGCCGGGGCTGGATTTCTGCTCCATCGCCCGCGGTTACGGTGTCGATGCGGTAGAAACCAAAACCCGCGCCGAATTCAAAGCCGCCTTTAACGATGCGCTGAAGGCGAAACGCCCTGTACTGATTGAAGTGCCGACAACAACGATTGAGCCCTAAGCAATCGAATTCTAAGTAATAGAACCCTAAGCATTCGAGCTCTAAGCAAACGAGGCCCAAGGGCCAAGAGAAGAGACCACCCGGAGATAATAATGAAAAAAATAATTTCCACCTCTCTGCTGACCGCCGCTGTCGTCCTGGGCGCCCAGACCGCCAGTGCATCCACCACACTGCGCTTTTCCCACATGTTCCCGTCCGCTTCGGCCTACCAGACCGAGCTGTTCGAAGCCTGGGCGAAAAGCGTAGAGGAAGACTCCAACGGCGAGCTCAACATCAACATCTACCCGTCACAGACCCTGGTGAAAGCCGCCACCGCCTACGAAGGCACCATCAACGGCATCTCCGATATCACCGTGGTGATTCAGGGCTACAACGCGGGCCGTTTTATCCTCTCTGAGATCACCCAGCTGCCGGGTATCACCTCCTCTGCGCAGCAGGGCTCCTGCATCCTGCAGACGCTCTACGACGAGGACAAAATCAGCGGCGAATACGAAGACACCAAAACCCTGTTCCTCTTCTCCACCGGCCCCGCCTACCTGCACACCCGGGATCGCGAGATCAAGGAACCTGCAGACCTGGCCGGCCTGAGAATGCGTCGCCCGAATGAAGTAGCGGGCACCCTGCTCACCCAGATGGGCGCCACCCCGGTCGCTACCCCGGCACCGGAGATCTACCAGGGGCTGGAACGCGGTGTCTTCGATGGACTCAGCTTCCCGTTCGAGGGGATGAAGGGCTTCCGTATCAACGAACTCACCAACTACCACCTGCAAATCCCCTACACCAGCAGCATCTTCGTGGTCTCCATGAACCAGAGTTCCTACGACAAACTGTCACCGCAGCAGAAAGCCGCCATCGATAAAAACAGTGGCATGAAATGGGCGATGAAAGCGGGAGACGTGTTTGCCGAGCTCGACAAGGAAGGGCTGGAAGAAGCGCAGAACCTGGGCCACGTCGTGCAGTCTATAGAAAACCCGCTGGAAGACGCCAAGTGGAGCCAGCCGCTGAAACAGGGCACGGAAACCTACCTGGAACGGGCAGAACAGCGCGGCAAGCCGCAGGCGCGAGAGGTCTACGAGCGGGCCCTGGCCCTGCGCTCGGAATGTGCTTCGGTCTGAAACGCATCCCGGTATAAAGTCCGCATGGGAATCCAAGGAACAGCCGAGGCTGCAAGCGGCCTCGGGCTGGAACAACAAGGTTAGTGAGAATGATGAACGACTTAAAACTTCTGATCGCCGGTGAAGAGCTGGCCGCAAGCAACGGCGCCAGCTTTCAACGCTTTAACCCCCTCAGCAACCAGCCGGTAACCACCGCACCGGCCGCCAGCGTCGACGATGCCAAGGCCGCCGCCGATGCCGCTGCCGCTGCGTTCAAGCAATGGTCCGCATCCAGCGTCGGCGAGCGCCGCGCCAAGCTGCTGAAAGCCGCCGACCTGATGGAATCCTATCAGGATGAATTTATCGCCCGCATGGTCGCTGAAACCGGCGCCACCCCGACCTGGGCCGGCTTCAACGTCATGGTCGCTGCAGGCATTCTGCGTGAAGCCGCCTCGCTGACCACCCAGGTGGGCGGTGAACTCATTCCCTCCAACGTGCCCGATAACCTGGCCATGGGGATGCGTGTACCTTGCGGTGTGGTACTGGGCATCGCGCCCTGGAACGCACCGATCATTCTCGGTACCCGCGCCCTGGCGATGCCGATCGCCTGCGGTAATACCGTTATCCTTAAGGCCTCTGAGCAGTGCCCCGCCACCCATCACCTGATCGGGCAGGTCCTGATCGAAGCCGGCCTTGGCGAGGGTGTGGTCAACGTGGTCACCAACGCGCCGGAACAGGCCGCCGAAGTTGTCGCCACCCTGGTTGAACACCCGTCCGTACGCCGCGTGAACTTCACCGGCTCCACCGGCGTAGGCCGCATCATCGCCGAGAAAGCCGCGCATCACCTGAAACCGGTACTGCTGGAACTGGGCGGCAAGGCGCCGTTTGTGGTGCTGGAAGATGCCGACCTGGATGCCGCCGTGGAAGCGGCCGCCTTTGGCGCCTTCTTCAACCAGGGTCAGATCTGCATGTCCACCGAACGCCTGATCGTGGTCGATGCCGTAGCCGATGCCTTTGCGGAAAAACTCGCCGCCAAGGCCAACAGCCTCAAGGCGGGCGATCCGCTGGCCGAAGGCAACGCCCTCGGCACGCTGATCAACACCCAGTCCGGTCATAAGCTCAACGAGCTGCTCGAAGATGCGCTGAGCAAAGGCGCGTTCAAACGCTCCGGCGGCCCGGCGGAAGGTGTGGTGATGCAGGCGACACTGGTGGACGGCGTTACCCCGGAGATGCGCCTTTACAGCGAAGAGTCGTTCGGCCCCATGGTTGCGCTGATTCGCGCCAAGGATGAAGCGGACGCCATCCGCCTGGCCAACGATACCGAATACGGCCTCTCCTCTGCCGTGTTCAGCCGCGATATCGCCCGCGCCATGAAGGTGGCTAAACAGATCGAATCCGGTATCTGCCATATCAACGGACCGACCGTGCACGATGAGCCGCAGATGCCTTTCGGCGGCGTGAAGGCCAGCGGCTACGGACGCTTCGGCGGCAAGGCCGGTATCGAGGAGTTTACCGACCTGCGCTGGATGACGATCCAGATGGGACCGCGCCACTATCCCATTTAATAGGGAGACGGATACTCGATTTGAAAAGCGGCCGTACACCACGGCTTAGGCAGTAACACTCGGGCAGGCGAAACCCTGCCCGAGTCTGCCGGACTCAATCAATCGCCCAACCAGACACCGACCTTTGCAGAGTTCTCTCATCCCTGTAATTCAATGGCAAACCAAGCACTTAGGTGCCGCTGATATCAGGTATGATCCCTTCCCCGCGTGTCTGAATAACGCGGTAATAAACGGATTTATAAATGCCTGAAGTTTTCAAACCGGAACCGCCCCAGCGCAGGCTCCGAACTGTCTACAAAAAATACAGGCTCGACAGGTAGAAGTATAAAAATGCGAAAGCCGATCAAGATCGAAGATTACCGCCACCTGGCCCGCCAGCGTCTGCCCCGCATGGTATTCGATTACCTGGATGGCGCCGCCGAGGATGAGATCGGCCTCAACCACAACCGCAGCGCACTGGAGAGCATCCGCTTTAATCCCAAGCGACTGGTGGATGTGAGCCAGCGCAGCCTCGCCACCAACCTGTTCGGCAAACGTCTTCCCGCCCCGCTGGCGGTGGCGCCCACGGGGCTTAATGGCGTGTTCTGGCCCAAGGGCGATCTGGCGCTGGCCCGGGCCGCGGCCAAGTTCGATATCCCCTTCATCCTCTCCACCGCCTCTACCGCCTCCATTGAAGAGGTCGCCCAATGCAGCAGTGGCGAGAAGTGGTTCCAGCTCTACGTGGTGCATCGCCGCCTTGCCAAACAGCTGGTGGGGCGCGCCCTGAACGCCGGTTACACCACGCTGATTCTGACCACCGATATCGCGGTGAATGGCCTTAGGGAGCGCGACCTGCGCAATGACTTCGGCCTGCCGATCCGCTACACGCCAAGGGTGATGCTCGATGGCTGCCTGCACCCGCGCTGGTCATTGGACCTTTTGCGTCACGGCGTGCCGGAGCTGGCAAACTTCAAAGGCGCCGACGCCCAGGACACCGAGATTCAGGCCGCGCTGCTCTCACGCCAGATGGATGCCAGCTTCGACTGGGAAGCGTTGAAATGGCTACGTGAACTCTGGCCCCACACCCTGCTGGTCAAAGGCATCATCGACCCACTCGACGCCCAGCGCTGCACCGAACTCGGCGCCGATGGCGTTATCCTCTCCAACCACGGCGGTCGCCAGCTCGATACCTGCCTGGCACCGATAGAACGGCTGGAAGAAGCGGTATCGCTGACCGACAAGCCGGTGCTGATCGATAGCGGCTTCCGCCGAGGCGCCGATGTGGTGAAGGCGATAGCCATGGGCGCCCAGGGTGTTCTGCTCGGCCGCGCCCTGCTCTATGCACTGGCCGCCAAGGGCGAAGCGGGCGTCGAACACGCGCTGGAGCTGATGTTCAGCGAAATCGACCGCACCCTGGCAAACCTGGGCTGCGCATCGATTGAGGATTTGAACGGGGATTATGTGCGCTCGCCGTTTTAAGCGGGGTCGCAGCTCCATCCAACGGATTGGTTTTACCCCGCTCCCTAAAAAAACAAAGCAGCCCTCAGGCTGCTTTGTTCGTTCTAGCGCAAGGCCTGTGGCCTAAGCGCTTAGAGCTCGGTAAATACCACATCATGCGGCAGGCGGGATTTAGACAGACCCACGTTGAAGTCCGCTTCCGCATCGCGGTAACCCAGTGCCACCAGCACCAGGCTCGTGAGGCCTTTTTCCGCCAGACCGAGTTCTGCATCCAGCGCTTCAGGATCAAAGCCTTCAATCGGGCAGGCATCCACACCTTCAGCGGCAGCGGCCAGCAACAGCGAACCCAGCGCCAGGTAAAGCTGCTTCGCCGCCCAGGCGCTTTCAGCTACGGGGCCTGCATCGCGGTGCAGGTTACGGAAGAACTTGCGCTTCTCGAAGCTATCGGTCTTCACCTCATCCGAAGGATAACGGCCATCTTTGGCTTCCTGCTCGGTCACCTGCCAGAGATGCTCATCGCTCACCTCTTTCGGCGCGCAGAACACCAGCACATGAGAGGCGTTCTTCACCTTGCCTTCATTAAACGCGTAGGTGCCCTGGGTACCCTTGGCGATACGCGCCTTGCCGGCATCATCCTTGGCCACCACAAAGTGCCAGGGCTGAGAGTTGGTGGAGGAAGCGCTCAGACGCAATGTTTCCAGCAGATCCGCAGCCAGGCTCTCGGGAATTTTCTTACTCGGGTCGAAAGCTTTGGTGGTGTAACGGGCACGTGCGGCATCGACTATAGACATTGAATAGATCTCCTTGGTGAGTCAGTGCTTAGGTAGATGGAGGCATTGGGGGGGAGTTTCAAGATGGGAGGACTGGGGTATCTAGGATGCCCGTTACCGGACAAAGGACACACTAACAACTCAATCAACTGGCGGCAAAGGCGATTGACTAGATTGATTTGTTATTTCGAACCCTATCGGCACAATATTTTTAATATTTTCCCACTCAGAAGCAACCCCAAAAATAGTCGCTACTGTCACAACAATAGATAAGATAAACATACGCTTCTGTAGTTTATACATAACATAAATACTTTGAGCAGTTAAATAACCAGTAAGTCCTGCATCAATTATTTTTGCCGAATCCTTTATTACTTTCAACTGATATTGTGTGGTATCAATAGTATATTTCCCTAGATCATGAGGATTTTCTCTAAGAAAGCACTCAAGGTCACCAACTTCAGAAATAGAGTCAGATATCCAATAGCTTGACTCGGTTAACTCATGTTGCAGCCTGGATATTATAACAATTGCTCTTTTTATTTCCTGAATATTATCCTGACTTCTCCTATTTATTTTTCTTCGTTTGTATAGACTTTTAAACCCATCCCCTCTTAATCGTTCAATCTTCTTACGATATTTATCTATCACGCCAAAGGTTATCGACGAGATCGCAACAGCTCTTACTTTAAAATCAAAAAAATCACCAAATTCAGAATCATTTTTCGAATCAATTTTGGCTACTATATTTGAAACTTTGAATTTTCCATCCCTATCCTTTTTCTTGGATAGTAAAATATCTTCTCCTACATATAGCTCAAAGTCTCTTTGGGTTAACCCATACTCCTCCAGCCAACGTAATTTTTTATTTAACCAGGCTTTTCTCTCAATATTTTCTTTAGGATTTCCATTGATTTCATATACATCAATATACGATCCTGAATCTAGTAACACTGACCTCCAAGAGAATTCCTTTCTAATCCATTTTTTTAAAATTGCTCTTACGGAGTCCTTACCTTCATTTATAGCTTCAATTGCGTCCTCGTTACCAACACCAGATGAATATCTTCTAGCAATTTTTCTCAAAGGCCAAAACTTTTTGAATACTACAGGCGCTATATATTTCTTGCGCTGAATCTCATTTAAATTTTCACTCACATAGTCTTCTAGGTAAAACTCAAAAATTATGCACCCTACTGACGGTAGTATTCTATGGAATGATAAAGCCAAATATTTCACTTCTTCTGGTAGGCTTGAATCAATTTCTCTATCTGGAAAGTATAACTCTTCTTTTTTTACAATATTTGCGAGATTATACCAACCCAAACTATACAAACTATCCTTAGATTCTTTTAGTGAGGATGTTATTTTTTTTACTTTATCATTTTTAGTGAAGTATTTTCTCAACCCATTTATCAAAGAGTTAAAATCTTCGTGTTCAAATGTCAAAATATAAGTTATACAATTTAATTTTATTTCGGTATTATTTGGACATTCTCTTTCAGCAGCATGATCTAAAGATTTATTTCTTTGCCTTTCTCTAATTTCTTGAAGTTCAGAAATAAGCCCCTTTCTAAACTTTGGCAACCCTTCGACAGAATCAAGTATTATAGTTGAAATTTTTCTCTTTAATTTTTCCATTACTGACTCTAAAGGTAATTATATTTTAAGGAATAAAACCGCCATAAAATGCAGCCGAAGCGTATAATTTCCAGAGCATATAGCATATTGGGGTCAGCGTAACATTTATAATTTGACCTAACAGCCCGCTTGGGATCAAAACCAGTTACCCAACCACCCCAGATATATTCGCCCCACCGTTCTCCAAATTATCTTTCTCTCCAGCCCCAACTTTTTCCACCTTAACCGAAACCCCAGCTAAAGCCGCTTTAACCTCTTCCAACTGATACCCACGCTTCGCCGGCACTCTTACCAACGGTAAACCCACCTGCCCACACACCTTTTCCAGAAACTCGTCCCGCTGCTGGCGTTTGTTCTGCTTATGGCTGGCATCGTCCAGTTCTATGGCGGCCACCGGTGTCAGGTCATCGGCGTTACAGATGACGAAGTCGAAGTGTTTGGCGTTTATGCGGTTAAAGGCGGATTTCCACTGGCCGCGGTTGCGGTTGGGTTCCGGTTCGATCAGGTCGGCCACGCGGACCTTGCCGAAGATACGGTGCTGGCTGGGGTCTATGACTGAGTCGAGTACGCCGAGAAAGGAGCGTTCGGCGGCGGTGAAGAGGGTCTTGCGAGAGCGGTAACGGTGGTCAGTGCCGCTTTCTTTGACAGCGCCTGCACCGGCGTTGAGTTTCTTCGCGGCGATCGCGAGCACAAACAGCAGAATGACGAACAGAATCATCCATTCCATCGACGTTTATCCTTAGGTTCCCTGTCGGTATGCGCTGACTGCCCTGCTAGCGCTCAAGCCTTGAGTCTGGTCAGTAACCGCTCGATTGGCAAGGTTTTGATCGATGATCTGCTACTAATTGGCGACAGGCTTAACCGCTCCAGCGGTATCGATCAGCATGGATCTGGGCAGATCTTCAGAAAACGTTTGAGTTTGCAGTATTTGTCTAGACGCTCTTTCCGCTGCCTACCACGATTGTTACCGCTACAACAGTCATACCCAACAACCGCTGGTGATCCTCGATAACGGGGAAGTTCGGTGGCTTAAAAATAAATATAATTAACGAGGGTTTTCTAGATGAGTAGTTTTTCTTCGCGAAAACGTTTTGCACTGGCCACGCTAAGCGCGGCTATTCTTGCTGCCGCATCCCAAAGTGCTTCGGCACAGCTGGTGTGCGACGAGCTCACCACCGATACGTTAAACGTGATCGGGGTTCGCGTGACTTCAGCGCAACCGGTGGCCGCAACCGACGCCCTCCCTGCGCACTGTTCGATCAATGCTATTACGGCCGAGCGTGTGGGCGAGGATGGCAAGGCGTATGCCGTGCGCTTTGAGATGAATCTACCGGATGACTGGAACGGCGATTTCGTGCATCAGTTCAATGGTGGCATCGATGGCACTGTTTCGCCGGCTACGGGCCCACTGCTTGGCGGCAACAGGGAGAACACCGCCCTGGGGCGAGGTTATGCGGTGCTGTCCTCTGACGGGGGGCATGATGGTCAGGCAAACCCTGAAGCAGGACTTGCCGGCTCGGGCCGCTTCGGCTTTGATCCTGAGGCACGAGCCTTTTACGGCTACAAAGCGGTTCAGGTACTGACACCGATTGCCAAGCAGATAATCCACAATTATTACGACTACGATCCGCGATACTCCTATGGCATTGGCTGCTCTAACGGCGGCCGGCACGGCATGGTGGCGGCATCGCGCCTGGGCGACGCCTACGACGGCTTTCTGATCGGCGCACCTGGGTTCAACCTGCCAAAGGCCGGGGTCCAACTGGCGATGGATGCACAACTGCTGGACAGCATAAACGGCGATATCCGTGAGTCACTGACTGCAGAAGACCGATCGTTGGTGGCATCGGCTGTGCTGCACGCCTGCGATAATTTGGACGGGCTGGAAGATGACATGGTCTCCGATACCGCTGCCTGTCAGGCCACCTTTAATATCGATAACTATGTCTGCCCGGTCGGTGAAACGGAAAACTGTATCGATCCGCAGAAAGCGGAGGTACTGAAGGCGATCCATGCCGGCCCACAGGACGCCAAGGGCCGCCCGATTTACAGCGACTGGTCCTGGGATGCCGGTATCGCGGGCAGCAACTGGAGCTTCTGGAAGGTCTCCAGCGGGCTGCCGTTCTGGGATGGCTATCCGCTGATCGGCATCATGGGCGCCTCTTCGCTAGCCCAGATCTTTACCACGCCTCCCACCCGCGTCGGCCCCACCGGGGACGATCTGGTTAATTACCTGCTCGATTTCGATGTTGAAAACGGCAGCAGGCTAATCAACGCGCGTCGCGGAAAATTCCATGAATCCGCCATGTCATTTATGACGCCGCCGGATGTAGATAATCCGAAGATGAAAAAATTCCAGCGCGGCGGCGGCAAGATGATCATCTTCCACGGGGTGTCTGATCCAATCTTCTCCTACAACGATACGGTCAACTGGTACAACCGCCTGGACAAGAACTACAAGAATGGAGCGGACCAATTCGTCAAACTCTACCCGGTACCTGGCATGAACCACTGTTCAGGCGGCCCCGCTACCGACGATTTCGATCTGTTCACACGACTGGTGGATTGGGTGGAAAGCGGTGATGAGCCTCAGGCGGTTACCGCCAGTCTCGCCGAGGGTAACGGAGAGCGTTTCTCAGACTGGTCACCGGAGCGTACCCGCAAGCTCTGCCCTTACCCGCAGGTCGCGGTGTACAACGGCAGCGGCGATCCCGAAAGCGCAGAAAGCTTTACCTGCCAGTAACAGCCTCAACGCTCCACAGCCGGCCCTGCGGGGTCGGCTTTCAATAACCGTCCCGCCAACACTTTTTCTCCAACTTTCTCCAGCCGCTCGCCAAAGCCTTAAATCCCCCTGCCCGACATTGACGAAATCAACGTTGAGGACCAGTATTGTTTTTGCAAAAAACAGTAAATCCCAACATCAGCTGCGCGCCTCACCTGACAGGGCGCTGATGACTGACTCGAAAATAACTATAAGTACCGAGGATCCAACCGATGAGTAGTAATTCTGCTAGCCGCAGTCTCGGCGTGGCCACGCTGAGCGCAGCGATTCTTGCTGTTATCTCCCAGGGCGCTTCCGCTCAAATGATCTGCGATGACATCAATACCGAAACGCTCGGCGTGATCGGCGTTGAAGTCACCTCCCGCGAGGCGGTCGCCGCCACCGATACCCTGCCCGCGCACTGCCGGATCAATGCGACCACGGCACAGCGAGTGGGTGAAGATGGACAGGATTATCAGGTCCGGTTTCAGATGAACCTGCCCGATGACTGGAACGGTGACTTTGTGCACCAGTTCAACGGCGGCAACGATGGTTCGGTCAATGCCGCCACCGGTCCTCTGCTTAGCGGTAACCAGGAGCGTACCGCGCTGGGCCGGGGTTATGCGGTGCTCTCGTCCGATGCAGGGCATGATGGTGCCGCCCAGAACGCCACGGCCGGTCTTGCCGCCGGTTCCCGTTTTGGCCTGGACCCTGAGGCCCGCTCCTTTTACGGCTACAAAACCGTCGAGGTACTGACCCCCATCGCCAAGCAGATCATGCATAATTTTTACGGTAACGATCCTCAATACTCCTACGGAGTGGGCTGTTCCAATGGCGGACGTCACGGCATGGTGGCGGCTTCACGCCTGGGCGATGCCTACGATGGTTTCCTGATCGGCGCGCCCGGCTTTAACCTGCCGCGTGCCGCGGTACAGCATGCCCTGGATGTGCAGCAGCTCAGCTCGCTGACCGGCGATGTGCGTTCCTCGCTGACCGATCACGACCGCCTGCTGGTCGCCTCTGCCGTGCTGGACGCCTGCGATACCCTGGATGGTGTAAAGGATGACCTGGTATCGAATACTGCCGCCTGCCAGGCCACCTTCAATATCGATAACTACGTCTGCCCCATGGGTGAAACCGAGAACTGCATCGACCCGGACAAGGCCGAAGTGCTTAAAACCATTCACGCCGGCCCGAAAGACCGTAAAGGCAACCCTATCTACAGCGACTGGGCCTGGGATTCCGGCATTGCCGGTGGCGACTGGCGCTTCTGGAAGATCTCCAGCGGTATCCCGCCCTGGGGCGGTTATCCGCTGATCGGTGTGATGGGCGCCTCTTCACTGGCACAGGTATTTACCACCCCGCCCACCGCCGTGAGTGGTGCGCCGGAAGATCTGATCGATTTTCTGATGAACTTCGATATCGCCAATGACGGCGACATGATCGATGCCCGCCGCGGCAAGTTCAACGAATCCGCCATGGCGTTCATGACACCACCGGACGCAAAAAATCCGAAGTTGAAGAAGTTCCAGCGCGGCGGCGGCAAGATGATCATCTTCCACGGCGTGGCTGACCCGGTGTTCTCGTACAACGATACCGTTAACTGGTACAACCGGTTGGACGAGAACTACAAGGGCGAGGCAGACAAGTTCGTCAAACTTTACCCGGTGCCGGGCATGAACCACTGCGCCGGGGGACCAACCACCGATGACTTCGACCTGTTCACCCAACTGGTGGGCTGGGTTGAAAGCGGCGACGAGCCCGCGGCGGTCACCGCCAGCATCGCTGCCGGCAACGGCGAGAAGTTTGAAGGCTGGTCAGACAACCGCACCCGCAAACTCTGCGCCTACCCGCAAACCGCCGTCTACGAGGGTGGCGATATCGAAAGCGCAGCCAGCTTCCGCTGCGAGTAACGCGATAAAGAATCAAAAAGCCGGCCCCTGAAGGCCGGCTTTTTCTTTCCCTCATGTACTACCTCCGAGAGAAGCGGTGATCGAGACTAGAAATTACTCTGCCCGATTGATAGCAGAGCACGATGTCTACTGGCCGTCTTAACGCAGCGATCCATCCCCTTTGGCGAAGCCGAGCATCGCAGGCTGAAAGAGAAACAAGGGAAAGGCTGTTTGAGCCGCGAAGCGGTGACTTCCCTTGAGGCAGAACGCCTTTCCCGCTCTTTCAGCTGAGAAGCACAGGAAAGTCGGTGCAGCCGACCAAGCCTCAGGGGCGGTTTGGGATTGATAAGGTACTTGTCCGTACAAGTACCTTATCTCGCCAGCAGGCGAAACCGGCCTTTAGAAGACTGCAGCGCTGGAGAGCTTAGACTGGAGAGCTTAGACATGCATAAGTCTTAATCAAGCCAGTACCAGCCGATCATCCTGCAGCCAGCCAAAGGTGGGCCGGTAGTTCCAGATCTCGCCGATATGTTCCGGCGCCAGCACATCGTCCGGCCGCCCCTGGTAGCGCACACGTCCGTTCTCCAGCACGATGCAGCGCTTGCAGTAATGCAGAGTGTGATTGAGGTCATGCAGGATGCTGATGACTCCGTAGCCCTCCCGGGCCAGTTGGTTGGTCAGCCGCAGCATAAGGTGTTGATGGCCCAGGTCCTGGGCTGAGGTGGGTTCATCCAGTAACAGCAGCGGCGACTCTTCCGCCTGGCTCAGCTGCAGCAGCACCCGCGCCAGCTGGACGCGCTGTTTCTCGCCGCCGGAGAGGCTTGGAAACAGGCGTTCGCTCAGGTGGTCGCAATCGCAGAGTTTCATCACCCGCCGGATCTCTTCACGCATGCCGCGCTGCGACAGCTTCAGCGGAATCGCCCCCAGCGACACCACCTCATGCGCCAGAAAAGGAAAGGTCAGCACACTGGACTGGGGCAGAACGCCGAGATGACGCGCCAGGTAGTTGGAGCGCCAGTTGCGGCGGCTGCGGCCATGCACCAGTACTTCGCCGTCGTAGCCGCAGTCGCCGCTGATCGCTCGGAGCAAGGTGGATTTACCGGCGCCGTTGGGCCCCAGCACTGCCAGGGTTTCCCCCCCCTTCACATGCAGCCCCTCGATATCGAGCAGGCTTTTGCCATCGCTGTGGCAAACCAGATTTTCGATTCTCAACATCTTAAAGCTTCCCCAGCCTGCGCTGTTTGACCAGCAGAAACAGAAAGAACGGCGCGCCGATCAGCGCCGTGATAATCCCAACCGGAATCTCTGCCGGCGGCACCAATACCCGCGCCAGCGTATCCGCCAGCAATAGCATCAACGCACCGCACACGGCCGAAAGCGGTAGCAGGCGCTTGTGATCCGGCCCCACCAGCATGCGCACGATATGCGGCACCACCAGGCCAACAAAACCGATCACCCCTGTATTGGCCACGGCGATCCCCACCGCCACTGCGGTAAGCAGAATCAGTTCGAGCTTGAGCCTTTCCACCTGGATGCCCAGGTGACGCGCTTCCGCCTCGCCCAGCAGCAACGCGTTGAGCGCCGCGGCACGGCGCTGAAACTGCAGCGAGGTGAGCAACAGCGCCGCCAGTGACAGCAGCAGCCCGGTGTTTGAAGAGGCGGTCAGCGAGCCCATCTGCCAGAGGCTGAGCGAGCGCAGATCCTGGTCGCTGGCGAAGTAACTCATCAGGCCGATGGCGGATCCAGCAAACGCCGCCAGCGCAACGCCAGCCAGCAGCAGTATGGTGACCGAGGTCCCGTTGGCGGTCCGCGCCAGGCCGTAGACCGCCAGCGTGGTCAGAAGACCGGTGGAAAACGCTGCCACTGGTGTGGCCCAGGCGACCCAGGCCGCAGGCGCTGCAACAATCGCCAGCACCGCGCCCACGGCAGCACCGGATGACACACCGATAATGCCAGGGTCTGCCAGCGGGTTACGGAACAGCCCCTGCATCACCGCGCCACACTGGGCCAGCAGCGCACCGGTCAGCACCGCCAGCAGTGTACGCGGCAGGCGCATGTCCACAATGACGGCGCGCTGATATTCCTGCAGTTGCGCCAGCTGCAAGTCGAACAGATGATCGACCAGCGCGAGCAGGCTTTGTGAGCCGGATAACGCCAGGGGACCCGTGGCGATCGACAGCATCAGGCTTACGGCCAGTGCCGCCAGCAGCACTGCGCCTACCCGTAACCCGGAAAAGCGCATCTCAACGGGCCTGCAACAGCTCGACGACGCGCAGCGCCTCACGCACGGCGCCGGGGCCGATACCGGCCACCAGCGTGCGGCCATCCACAGCGATGATGCGCTGGTTCTGCGCCGCCGGCGTGTGGCTCAGCATCGGCTGTGCGTTGAGTAGTGCCTCTGCCGTATCGCTCTCCCCTTCGCCCGCGACGATGATCAGTTCAGGCTCGTAGGAGAGCAGGGTTTCTGCAGTCACCGAACGGTAGTTATCAAAATCGGCGGGGTTGCTGGCACCGGTGAGCTGAATCAGCGCGTCACCGGCGGTACCACGCCCGGACAGGCGCAGGCGGTTCTCGGCGGTGAGCAGAAAGATCGCCCGCATCCCTTTCAGGCTTTGCTGCTGCAGTTTCTGCTGCTGTTCATCGATCTTCGCAAGCAGTGCGCTACTGTCAGCGCCATCGGCCAGGCTGGCGGCCAGCTGTTCGATATTGGCCTTGAGACCCTCGATGCTGTGTGCCGGCGGCTGGCGCACAACGCCGACGCCGGCCGCTTCCAGCTGCGCGATCACCGGCGGTGGCCCCATATGCTCGCTACCTACGACGAGATCTGGATCCATGCTCATCACCCCTTCCGCCGACAGTGTGCGGTGATAACCGACGCTGGGCAGGTCGGCCTGGGCCTTCGGCAATACGCTGGTGACATCCACCGCCACCAGCGAATCCTGCATCCCCAGCGCCAGCAGCACCTCAGTGGTCGCGCCATCGGTGCTGACTATACGCTGGCTGCCTGGCCGGCCTTCCGCGTAGCTTCCGGGCGCCAGCAGCATCGCCGACATCAGAACCAGACCGATCACCACTATTCGTACTGACAAAAGCATCGCTATTTCCTTTGTATCGCTGGCTTTGTGTATCGAAGGTTGTACTTCCAGACTAGCTTCGTGCTGGCTTCATGCCCCACTGCACCGCTCAACCTTTATAAATATTAATGATAACGATTTGCATTAGCAATAATTACATGCTTTGGTAATAGGAGAATTTGACTACGGCCTCGAACGCGAGATGGGACATGCAGCAACAGGTAGATCTAAACGGAATTACTGATACACCGGATAACAACGCCAAAACCCGTAATCGGTTTGCACACAAACAGCTAGCCGGCCCCTGCGGACTGGCGCTGGCGATAGGCACGGCACTCTGCACGATCTCGAGCGCAAGCCAGGCAGCGGAGCCGCAGTTCAACCTGGGCGAGATCAGGATCAACGCTACCCGCAGCGATGAAACGGTAAGCGAGAGCGGTCGTTCCGTATCGGTTGTTGAGCAGGACGACCTCGATCAGCAGCAGCCGCAGTCGGTGCCCGAGGCGGTTGCTACTTCGCCCAACGTCAGTATTCAGGGCGGCCCCCGCGCCAATGGCCAGACGGTGAATATCCGCGGTCTTTCCGGCCCTCGCGTGCTGCAAACGCTGGACGGAGTGCGTCAGGACTTCCAGTCCGGCCACCGCCCGGATTACCTGCTGCCGCCGCAGCTGATCAGCCGCATCGAGGTGATCAAGGGGCCGGCCAGTTCGCTCTGGGGTTCCGGCGCTATCGGCGGTGTGATCGCCCAGGAAACGCTGACACCGGAAGATCTGCTTGAAGAGGGTGCAGACTTCGGCGGCCTGGTGAAAACAGGCCATAACGCCAACAACGATATGCAGTCATCGGTGGGCGCCATCGCCGGCCGTGCGGACTCGGTGAGCTGGCTGCTGGGCGGCTTCTACCGCGACAGCAACAATATCGAACAGGGCGACGGCAGCGACCTGGAAGGCTCGGCAATTAAGGATAACGGCGGCCTGGCCAAGCTGCAGTGGCAGATCGATGCGGATCAGTCGCTGGAGCTGAGCTACCTGGAGGCCAAAGGTGACGGTTCCGTTCCGTCCAACGGCGCGGCGCCGGTGGGCAGCAGCAACTTTATGATCGACCGCGACACCCGCACCCGCAACTACCGCCTGGGTTACAACCTGGATACGGCATCGCCGCTGCTGAACGCCAACCTGACGCTCTGGCGCAGCGAAGTGGATATGGATGAAACCCGCATCAGCGACGGACGTGCCGACAGCACTGAACTGGAGTCCTACGGTTTTAACTTCAGCAACCAGTCGGATCTGGATAAGTGGCGCCTGCTCTACGGCATCGACGGCTACCACGAAGACTTTGTCGGCCGCCGCAGCGGCGCAAACCGCCCCGCCCCGCCGGATGGCGAAACCGATAATATCGGCGCCTTCATGCAGGCGCGGGTGATGTTTAACGACGACTGGTCCGCAGAGTTGGGTGGCCGCTATGACCGCTTTGCCACCGATGCGGATGGCATGGATGACCGCTCAGACAGCGCCTTTTCACCGGCGGCAACGCTGACCTGGTCACCGGTACCCTGGGGTAACCTGTCGTTGCGTCACGAACGCGCCTTCCGCGCACCCAGCGTCGAGGAGCTATACACCACCGGCACCCACTTCTGCCTGTTCCCCGGCTTCTGTAACAACTTTATTTCCAACCCGGACCTGGATGCCGAGGAAGCCGCCAACACCGAGATTATCGCCAACGGTCACTGGAACGACCTGATCGGCAACGACGAGCTGAGCCTGCAGTTCTCCGTGTTCGAGAACCGGGTGGATAACTTCATCGAGCAGATCGTTACCAACCCGAGCTTCGCCCCGGTGATGGATGCCGGTTACACCACCTGGACCAACGTGGACAAGGCGCGGCTGCGCGGTTTCGAGCTGAGCACCGCCTACCGTCTTAACGGCCTGAAGCTGGAGCTCGGCTACGGCATGACCCGCGGCGAAGACCGCGAAACCGGCGACGACCTGACCAATATCCCGGCAGATACGCTGAAGGCGGATCTGAGCTACCGCTTCTGGAACGATCAACTGCTCACCGGCATGCGTGTTCAGCACGCCCGCCAGCAGAACCACACCGATTACGCCGAAAGCGATGGCAGCGCCTACGACGGCTATACCCTGACCGACCTCTACGCCAGCTGGTCGCCGCAGCAGATGCCGGGGCTGTCTTTCGATCTCACCGTAAACAACCTGACGGACCGGGATTACCGCCGCGCCTGGGAGAGCCTGGATGAGGCCGGTCGCGAAGTAATTCTGTCCACCACCTATAGATTCTGACCACCTATAGATTCTGAGGAGTCTCGCCATGACAGAGCTTGCTATTACAGAGCTGGCCACGACAGGAAAAGTCGCGGTGCTGCCCGGTGATCGGGCGCAGGGATTGCTGGAAGCACTCACCGAATGGGGTGAGCTGATGACCATCGTGCAGCACGGCGGCTCGGTGTTCGAGTTCAAGGGCCCCTTTCCCAAGGGGCAGCCGGGGCACGGCTACTTCAACCTGACACCGGAGGGCGCCGGCTTTCAGGGCCACCTGGCGTTGAACCGGGTCAGCGAGATCCGCTTTCAGGAGAGCCTGCGCGGCGGTCGCGAGAGCTACGCCTTTGTCTTCTGCGACGCCGCGGGTGAGGTGATCTTCAAGGTGTTTCTCGGTCGCGACGAGTACGGCAGCCTGTTCTCGGATCAGATCGCGGCGTTTCAACAGGTCAAGGAAGACGCACTGGCCAACGCGCCTTTAACCGAGGCAATACCGGAGCCAACCCGAGAGAAAGTCGCAGGAATCGCATCATGACTCTGAACAACCACGGCGAAAAAGTTGCCGCCGAAGTGCTGGCGTTTATCCACAGCCGTCGCAGCCTGATGCTGTCGACCCTGACCCCGGAGGGATATCCCTATGCGTCGTACGCGCCGTTTACCTGTGTGGATGGGCAGATTTATCTGCTGCTTAGCGAGATCGCCATCCACGCCGTTAACCTGCAGAACAACCGGGTTGCGTCTGTACTGATTATCGAGGACGAAGACAGCGCCGAAGAGCTGTTCGCCCGCCGTCGCGTCAGCTACATGGTGCAATCCGAGATGATCGAAACCGAAAGCCAAGCCTGGCACACCGGAGTGCAGCATCTCGCCGATCGTCTCGGACCGCGTATCGAGGGCCTGAGCAAACTCACCGACTTCAAACTGTTCCGCCTGACACCGAGGCGCGGACGCTATGTAAAAGGCTTCGGCAAGGCGTTCGCGCTGGAGGGGATGAACCTCAGCGGCGAGGGTATTTCCCACCTGCGCGACGGCCACAAACGTCGTGAAGCAAATGATGCAAAGGAGGTGGAACACACGCCGGCCTGAGTGGTCCCAAATTAAGAGGTTATAAATTAAGCAGTAACAACTCCCCAGAGACCCCATTCGACTGCCTCCCCTTCCAGTCGTCCGGCTCAGGTGGTCTCAGTGGAGGTTGAGCAAGTACCATTTTTGTCGCGGCGCCTCACCCGCGACTCCACACACTGATGGCTCTTGAAGCGCTCACCTTCACAGGTGCCCGAATAACCGGGCGGGCACCACTCCTTATTTCCCCTGCTCCTCCCTCGTACTCAAGCCAGCGGTGTTAACCGTCGTAGCGATAACCCACACCATGCACGGTGACGATAATCTCCGGCGCCTGTACGTCGCGCTCCACCGCCTTGCGCAGCTTGGAGATATGCTGATCCAGGGTACGGCTATTGGGCAGGTAACGCCGCCCCCAGCACTCGTCGAACAGTTCGTCCCGGCTTAACACCCGCCCCTTGTTACGATAGAGCAGATGCAGAATCTGCAGATCACGCAGGCTCAGATCGATCTTTACACCGCCGCGCTCTGCCCGAAGCTGCGCAGGAAAAACGCGCAGGTCGGCCATCTCGAAACTGTCAGTGCCGTTCTCACTCACCGACGGTGGCTGAGCCGCCGCCAGGCAGCGCCGGGTCACCGCATGGATGCGGGCGATCACCTCGCGGCTGCCAAACGGCTTTTTGATGTAGTCATCGGCGCCGAGCTCCAGCCCCAGCACCTGGTCGATCTCTTCCGACTTGGCGGTGATAAAGATCACCGGGATCTGCTGATCCTGCTGGCGGATGCGCTTGCAGACGCTGTAGCCATCCAGCTTCGGCATCATGATATCGAGCAGCACCAGTGCCGGCTCCGGTTGCCCGGCGATGCGCTCGCTATAGAGCGTCCAGGCTTGCTCGCCGTCCGCCGCCTCAATACAGTCGTAGCCCTCCGCTTCCAGCAGGTCACACAACCCCAGCCGGATGTTGAGATCATCCTCGGCGATCAGCACTTTCATCGTCCGGTCTCCAGTCGAATCGTAAAACAGGCGCCCTTGTCGCAACGTTCCAGGCTCAGCTCGCCGCCGTGGGCACGCGCCAGATCCCGCGCCAGCCCCAGGCCAATACCGGTGCCGGAAACGCCATCGGTCAAACGGCTGCTGCTGCGGTAGAACGGATCGAAAATCCTCTCCCGCTCGCTGTCCTCAATGCCGGGGCCGTTGTCCTG
Organism: Marinobacterium lutimaris; assembly: GCF_900108065.1. Classification (GTDB taxonomy): domain Bacteria; phylum Pseudomonadota; class Gammaproteobacteria; order Pseudomonadales; family Balneatricaceae; genus Marinobacterium_D; species Marinobacterium_D lutimaris. Next base: position 349,214 of record NZ_FNVQ01000003.1, read on the forward strand.
AACCTGAATACAGAGCATCGAGCCTTCCATCCAGGAGCTGAGCTTCAGCTCACCGCTGTCGGGGGCGTATTTCTCGCAGTTGCTCAGCAAGTTGTTAAGAATCTGCTCCAGCGCGGCGCTGTCGTAGCGCTGGCTTGTACCGATACCGGGTTCAAACACGGGCTCGATTCCGCGCTGTCGCAGCAAGGGCGCAAAGGTGCCCAGCACCCTGCTGATCTGCTCATCCGGATCGGCCAGTTGCGGTGATAGCTTGAGCTGCTGACGTTGCAGCCGCGAGAAGCTGAGCACGTTGTCGATCAGCCGCGACAGGCGCTGGCTCTCATCGGTGATCACGCCGAGATAACGTCCGGTGGCAGGGTCAGCCTCGCCCTCCAGGCGCTGTTCCAGCATCTCGGCATAGAGGCGCACGTTGGTCAGCGGCGTTTTCAGTTCATGGGAGACCTGGTTAACGAAGTTGACCCGCTGCCGCGCCAGCAGCGACTCGCGCTTCTGTTCGCGATAGAGCAAATAACCGAGCCCCGCGAGCCCCAGCCCCAGCAGCACCAGCGGCGTCGCCAACGTCAGCCATAGCGAAGGCGCCGCCCGCTGCAAATCCGGGCCGTGGTATTCAAGGCGCCAGCTACCCAGCGGATGACTCAGACCCAGGCTTCTTAGCGCGGGACCGTCGTTCGGGTAATCGCCCCAGCTGTAGATATTTTCGTTACGGCTGTTGAGCAGGCGGATCTGTGCATCGCCCAGCTCTTCAATGCCCTGCTGCTGGTCCGGCAGGCGGGCAATCAGATCGGCCTGCAAACGGCCGGGATCGAGGACAAAGCCCAGGGTGCGCCCCACCGGGTCGCGCCACCAGAAGATATGCATCAGGCGGGAATCCACGTACCAGGATATCCAGCCGGAGCTCTCTTCGCCGCTTGCGCTGTGGCCTTCAGGCTGAGCGTCGCTTTCCAACAGAGCGTCGCCTTCCAGACCGGAGCGCGCCCAGGCCTCGGGGGCTGAGACCGCCTGCTCCGCTTGTCGGCTGGAAAGTCGGCTGGAAAGAAGGCCGCGGGAAGCGATCTCGGCCTCAGCTTCGGCACTGGGCTGCGGCTCAGCCAAGGCGCTATCGCTATCGGCTCCATCGTTTGCTGCGCTTTCCTTTTTGCCGCTATCTGCGATGCCGATCTTTGCACTGTCGGCGCTTTTCATGACCTGGCTGTCTGCGTAGTCACTCATCGGCGCGGACAGCTCCGCTGGTGCGCGCTGGGCAAGCTGGCCGGTGGCAAAGTACTCGGCAGATTTGGAGAGGCCTGGGGCGGCGCTTAGCTCTTCCATCTGTGCCGGCGCTACCTCGTTGGAGACAGGAGAGCCAGGCTGCCCAGGATGGAACAGACCGGGAGAACTCCAGAGCGGCTCCAGCACATCGACCAGTCGCTGTTCGCCAGCGTTCAACGGCGTATCGAGTGGCGGAAACAGACGCTGGTCATTCTGGTCCAGCACGAACAGCTGCTGCACCTGGCCGGAGCCGAAGACAAAATTGCGCAAACGGTTGCTGGGATAGTCGGGATCGGCCAGACGGAAAAGGCTGTCCGCCTGACGCTGGAGTAGCACCTCAAGCTGCTGAAAATGGGTCTGCAGCTGGTTATCCACCGACTCGAGCTGCTGCTCGATCAGCTTCTGCAACTGCAGCCCCACCAGCTCCTGCTCGTTCTGCTGAAACTTGAAACCGAGCCAGCCCAACAGCAGCAGCGGCAGCACAACCAGCAGGATCAACAGTACGGCGGCTCGGCGTTTCATCGGACTCCCGACTTTGGATTATTGACTGTACGGGTTGCTCAAAAGCGTTATCGAGGCAGCCGAGGCAAGGAAACGACAGGCGAATAAGCGCAGTTTAGTGAACTAAATGAGCATTATGAGCCTGTCGGTGACGCAGCATTCGGCAACGCAGATAGCTTTTCAGCAGCTATTAATAGGACTGCTGGTTCGAGCGCTTATACTGCTTTTCACGCAGCTCTTTGCGCTGACGGTTCCAGTCCTGTTCTGACGATAGCTTATCAGCATCCTGCAACGCTTCCTCCTCCTGTGCTTTGAGCTCCGGTGAAGCCAGCGCTTTCGCCTGGACACCGAGATAAGCAGCGCTTTCGCGCATCAGGCTGCGGGCCCCGGCTATATCGCCCCGGTCGCGGCGTTCCACCGCTTTACGGCTGTATTCATTGGCCACCTGCTCAACGGCGGATTCCAGCGCCGGTTTATCCACCGCCTGCTGAACCTCCTCTTGCGAGGTGGTGAAGCTGGCGAGCACATTGCCATCCAAACGGCTCTGTCGCTGGGTGGCCAGGTTGGCGTAATCGATCTGCACCTTGGCCAGTTCCAGCTCTTTACCCGCCTGCTGCGCCGGTACTTCCACCTCCAGCACCAGGTATTTCTCCTGCTCGCTGTAGAGCTGATTCAAACGTGTGCTGACACGATCCCCACTCACCTCGCCTTCACGCCCCAGCAGACGCAGCGGGCGCACGCCGTTAAGGCAGTGGATCTCGATCACCAGGTCCTGGGCCACCACAGACATCACATCGCCAAACTCATACTGGAAGATTCTCGCCAGATCGGCGGCGTTCTCGACAAAGGCGTGGTTACCATCGCTCATGCCCGCCAGCTGGGTCATCAGGTCCTCGTTATACCCCAGGCCCAGGCCTATTGTGGTGACGCTGATCCCCTCGCGCGACAGCTCCATCCCGAGACGCCCCAACTCGCTGGGTGTCTGCGGCCCCACGTTGGCCAGACCGTCGGAGAGCAGGATCACACGGTTTACCCGGTTGCGATCGAGAAACTTGCGCAGCTCCCTGGCGCCCTGGCTGACCCCGGCATACAGCGCGGTATTACCGCCGGCGCGGATATGGCGAATGGCGCGATACACCGGCTGTGGCTCACTCAGTTTGGTGGCCGGCACGACAACCTCCACTGCATTGTCGTAGGCGACGATGGACACTATATCGCGTTGATCGAGACGCTCCAGCGCCATGATCGCCGCCTCCCGCGCCTGTTCTATTTTCTCGCCACTCATGGAGCCGGAGCGGTCCAGCACGATTGCTACGTTGGCCGGCGTGCGCTGCCGCTCGCCCGGCAGCTCGAAACCATCGAGGGATATCTTGATATACGCTTTTTGCACCTGGTCCGCCGCCATTACCGGGGTGGCCAGGCTCAGATCGAGCGCCACCTCCTGAGCCCTCAACGTTGTTGAGATACAGCCCAGCAATAACAGCAGCGGCATCATCCATCGTCCAACCTTAAAATTTCTGTTCATGACCTTGCTCCTTTTTATGTGCTCATTGCGGCAAGACCCGAGACACAGGCTGAGGTGAGCCGCGTTACCTGCACTCTAGGAGCAGTCGGTTTCCGGTTGGTCAGACAGATGTATGGAGTTTGTAAAAGATTTGTAAGTGCGCTCGTCGCCGGCCGACAACACCAGGGAGCTATTCATCTAGAGAAATTCATCTAGAGAAACTCATCTAGAGAAATTTACCTGAAGCTATTCACCTGAAGCTTTTAGCCGACAAAGAATTTTTATCAGAAAAGTTAAAACCTATAGTTAACCGCTATATGAAATTGCACCAAAACCTGAAGAACCACCGTGAACCAGCACCAATCCAGTGCAAAACCAGCCAGCCCGTCTAAAAAACCACTAATTTAGGAAGTTAACGCTGTTTTCACACCGGATTGATACTTTTAACCACACTCATAAAACAATCAGTCATGATTGTTTTTTTCTTTTTGTTTACCTAGTATCGACTTCCAAGAGGGGTTTGGGTCGCTTTAACCCAAGCTATTTTCCCGTTGCGGCCACAAATTTTTGTTGGCACTAAGCGCCCACTTCCACAACAAATCGAATCGATGGGAGAAGCACGTGAAACTAAGTAAGAAAAGCATCATTACGGCCCTGGCCGCTGTCTCTGCGCCGTTTCTGGTAACACCGGCATCCGCCGCTACCAGTTTTCTGGCAAACTCGTTCTACGACCAGCAGCACCCGCTGTCCAAATACGGATATGAAGAGTGGGCCGAGAGCGTCAAAGAGCTCTCCAATGGCGACCTGAACCCGAAGGTCTACACCGGCACCGTACTGCTGGCACCGCGCGCCAACCTCCAGGGTATCCGCGACAACGTGGTTCAGGTAGCGAGCCACGCAGCGATCTACACCCCTACCGACCTGCCGGTAGCGAATGCGATTCAGGAACTGGGTTTCAACTTCTCCGATCCGCTGACCACTATCCTCGCCGTCACCGACTTCAGCACCCATAACGCCACTCAGCTGGCCGAGTGGGACAAGTCCGGCGTGGTTTACCTGGGCTCTTATGCGACTCCGCCGTACATCCTGTTCTGCCGCGAACCCGTGCGTAACCTGGCAGAGATCAAGGGCAAGCGTATCCGCGCCGCTGGCTCCACCGTTTCCCAGTGGCTGGAAGAAGCCGGCGCGATTCCGGTTAACGTACCCTCCAGCGAGATGTACACAGGCCTGGACCGTGGCTCTCTGGATTGCGCCACCAACGCCGCAAACGACCTGATCGACCGCTCCATGTACGAAGTGGCCGAATACACCACCCTGCTGCCCACCGGCATGTACTGGTCCGGCCCGCACTGGGGCTTTAACCCCGGTTTCTGGTCTGGCCTGAACGACACCCAGCGTGATGTCTTCAAGCAGGCCACCGCCAAAGCGATGACCCGCATGGCAGTGCAGTACATCAAGTCTTCCGAGTCTGCGCTCGAAGCGGCCAAGGCCAAGGGCAACCAGGTGTTCGAACCGGAAGCGGACCTGAAAAAATCTGCCGATGATTTCCGTCAGAAATCACTGGATGGCATCTACGACCTGGTTGAAGAGAAGTACGACATTGCCGACGGCAAGGCGCTGATCGACGACTACCTGCAGACCTATGAAAAGTGGGAAAATCTGCTGAAGGATATCGACCGGGAAGACGAAGACGCTCTGGCCGAGCTGGCTAAGCAGGAGATTTACGACACCCTGCCCGCCGACTACGGCATCCGGTAATGGGAACCACGCCCCTTTCACCTTAAAGGGGCGTCTGTCGTAAGGAATTAGCATGCTGAAAAAACGCTCACAGTCCGAGCGCTCCGCCGAAACCCAGGGCCTGATCATGCAGGCCACCCTGGACTGCATCCTGCAGAAAGGGATTCGGGAAACCTCCACGGTCGACGTGGCGAAACAGGCCGGGGTGTCCCGCGGCGCACTGCTGCATCACTATCCTACCAAGGAGAGTCTGATGCACGCGGCGCTGGAAAAGGTGTTGAGCGAAGAGATCAGCCTGGTTCAGCAGATCGCCTCGGACGTAAACGAAGGCAAGGCCGACCTGGACAGTTTTCTGCAGGCGATGTGGGAACACTTCGCCGGCGATCTTTTCAAGATCGCACTGGAATATCTGACCACGGCTCGCACCGATGAGGCGATTCGCGATGTGCTCACGCCCCTGGCGGCGCACTACAACGAATCCATGGAGCAGATCTGGGAACAGCTCACCAAAGAGGCAGAAAACGCCAGCGAAAGCCGCGTCGCACTGACCGCAACACTCTGCATGATGCGCGGTATGGCGGCCCAGGGTATCTGGCGTGAAGACCCCGAGCTGTTTCAGGATGTGCTGCACTTCTGGCGAAAGTCCCTGGCGAACACCGGGCTTTTACCGGTAAAACGGAGTAACTAGCGATGTTCTATAACGGCATCGAGCGCTGCGCCTCCTTCGCAGCCAAGGCAACCCTGGTTCTCAGCGGCTGCTTTATCGCGCTTATGGCGCTGCATATCACCCTGGACGTCGTCCTGCGTTTTGTTTTTGGCAACTCCTTCCAGGGCACGCTGGAAGTGGTTTCCTTCTACTACATGGTTTGCGCGATCTTCCTGTCTCTGGCCTATGTCGAGTACAAGCGTGAACACATCAGCGTCGATGTGGTGGTCCAGCGACTGCCCGAGGCGATGAAACTGCCGCTTTACGTGTTTGCCTGCCTGCTCGGGATCATCTACTTCAGCATGCTGGGCTACCAGAGCACTCTGGATGCACTGCGCGCGACCCAGAGCCAGGAAACGGCCATGGCCAACTTCACCTTTTATATCTGGCCCAGTCGCTGGGCATTGCCGGTGGGATTCTTCGCGACCAGCATCGCCACCTTTGCCAACATGGTGAAGGCGATAGCCGAGCGCAAGGCACTCTGACCTCCGATCAACGCTCTGCTCGCACTGCTGAAAGTGCGCTGAATTACTGATTCAGGCACAGCTTCGAGCAACCATTCGAGTTAGGACCCGAAATGACAAATCTTCAGATCGGTATGGCGGGAATCGCCATTGCCCTGGGCCTTATCGCGCTGAGAGTGCCAATTGGCGTTGCGCTGGGCCTTGTATCCATCGCCGGCCTCGCGATGATGACCAACCTCAGCGTAGCACTGGGTATGGTCTCGGCCACGCCGTTCGACTTCGCCGGCCAGTGGGAACTGTCGGCGGCGCCGATGTTCCTGTTCATGGGCTATCTGTGCACCAGCACCAACATGACGCAGGGGCTGTTTACCGCCATGCGGCTGTTCCTGGCGCGCCTGCCGGGCGGCCTTGCGGTCTCCAGCGTTATCGCCTCGGCCTTCTTCGCGGCGGCTTCCGGCTCCAGTGTGGCCACCTCGGCGGCCATGTCGCGCATTGCTGTGCCGGAGATGCTCAAGCACAACTACAACCGTGGCCTGGCCACCGGCACCATCGCCGCGTCCGGCACACTGGGCTCACTGATTCCGCCCAGCGTGCTGCTGGTGCTGTACGGCGTTTACGCCCAGGTTTCTGTGGGCCAGCTGTTCATGGCGGGCTTCCTGCCCGGCATCATGTCGGCGGGTCTGTATATCCTGATGATCATGCTGCGCGTCAAGCGCAACCCGGAACTGGCGGGCAACAGCGCCGAACGCGCCACCAGCCGCGAGAAAATCGACGCCATCAAAGAGATCTGGCCGCTGCCGCTGCTAATCGGTGCAGTGCTGGGCGGTATCTTCCTTGGCATCTTCTCGCCCACCGAGGCGGGTGCCGTGGGTACCTGCATCGCCGCGCTGATCGCCATCACCCGTCGCACGCTGACGGTAAGCGCAGTGAAAGACGCGATCGTCAACACCGCCTCCAGCACCGCCAGTATCTTTATCATTCTGATCGGCTCGCTGTTCTTCACTCGCTTCCTCGCCCTGAGTGGCGTGCCCACCGCCTTCTCTGACCTGATCCTTGGTGTCAGCACCGAGACCTGGTGGATTCTGCTGGCCGTCGCGCTGATCTACCTGGTGCTCGGCATGTTCATCGATTCCATCGGCCTGATGCTGCTGACCCTGCCGCTGATCCTGCCGCTGGTTCAGGGTGCCGACATGAACCTGATCTGGTTCGGCATCATCGTCGTCAAGCTGCTGGAGGTTGGCCTGGTAACACCGCCCATCGGTCTGAACGTTTATGTGATCAAGGGCGCGCTCGGCAATACCGTTTCCCTGCCTGAGGTCTTCAAAGGCGTCAGCTGGTTCATCCTGATGGACATCATCGCCCTTCTCCTCATCATTCTCATCCCCGCGCTGTCGCTCTATCTGCCCGCCCAGATGCAATAACGCCCAGCTAATCGAGGTTAACAATGCAAAACGTACTTTTTACCAACGCCAATGTTATCGACACCCGCAACGGCAAGGTTCTGGCCGATCAGCAGGTTCTGGTCAGCAACGGACGCATCGCACAGGTTTCTGCCGGCCCGATCCAGGCTGAAGACGCCCAGGTGATCGATCTGCACGGGCGCTTCCTGACGCCGGGCCTGTGTGACTCCCACGTACACGTGACAGCGATCACACCGAATTTCGCCCTGCTGGGCACCATGTCCCCGTTTTACGTGACCGCTAAAACCGGTCCGATGCTGGAAAGCATGCTGATGCGCGGTTTTACCACCGTGCGTGACGCCGGCGGCGCCGACTACGGCCTGGCCCTGGCGGTCGAAGAAGACGCCCTGCTCGGCCCCCGTATCCTTTACTGCGGCAAGGCAATCTCCCAGACCGGCGGCCACGGCGACATGCGCTCTCCCGGCCAGCACACCTTCGAAGGCTGCTTTTGCTGCGCGGGCCTCGGCCGCGTCTGCGATGGCGTTGCTGAAGTGCGTCGCGCCTGCCGTGACGAAATCCGCAAGGGCGCTACCCAGATCAAGATCATGGCCTCCGGTGGCGTATCCTCTCCGACCGATCGCATCGACAGCACCCAGTTCTCGCTGGAAGAGATCGACGCCATCGTTGAAGAAGCCACCGCCGCCAATATCCACACCATGGCCCACGCCTACACCGCGCGCGCCATCAACCGTCTGCTGCCCCGTGGCGTGAAAACCATCGAGCACGGCAACCTGATGGATGAAGAGAGCTGCCGCCTGTTCGTCGAGCACGATGCCTACCTGACACCGACCCTGGTGATCTACGACTCCCTGGCGAAAGAGGGCGTGGAAGCTGGCCTGCCAAAAGAGATGGCCGCCAAGGTATTCGACGTACTCGAAGCCGGTGGCAAGGCCCTGGAGATGGCTCAACGCAGCGGCGTGAAGATGCTGTTCGGTACCGACCTGCTCGGCCAGATGGAGCGCCACCAGCTGCACGAGTTCAACATCCGCTCAGAGGTGGTACCCGCTGACGACCTGCTCCGCGCCGCCACCTGCAACGCCGCCGATGCCTTCGGCTACACCGGTGACTTCGGCGAAATCATCGAAGGCGCCCGCGCCGATATGCTGGTGCTGGAACACAACCCGCTGGACGACATCAAGGTACTGACCCGTCCGGAAACCGAACTGAGCCTGATCATGAAGGCCGGCCGCATCTACAAGCAGACCCTCTAACCTGCTGCATAAAAAAGCGGAGGCTCTATCAGCCTCCGCTTTTGGTATAAAGCTGGACCTATGCATCGACATAGATCGGCCGCTGCAGGATACACCTAGTGATCGAGGATCTGGCTCAGGAATAGTTTGGTTCGCGGATGCTCGGGATTGCTGAAGAAGTTTTCCGGCGTATTCATCTCAACCACCTTGCCAGAGTCCATGAATATAACTCTGTCCGCTACCTCTCTTGCGAAGCCCATCTCATGGGTCACGCAGATCATCGTCATCCCCTCCTCTGCCAGCTCGACCATCGTATCCAGCACCTCTTTGATCATTTCCGGATCAAGCGCCGAGGTCGGCTCGTCGAACAGCATGATTTTGGGTTTCATACAGAGCGAACGGGCGATGGCAACCCTCTGCTGTTGCCCGCCGGAAAGCTGGGATGGAAATTTATGCGCCTGATCCGGTATTTTCACTTTCTCAAGAAAGTGCATGGCGGTTTCTTCGGCTTCCTGTCTGGATACATTCCTGAGCGTTAAAGGCGCCAGTGTGCAGTTATCGAGTATGGATAGATGCGGGAACAGGTTGAAATGCTGAAAAACCATTCCGACCTCCGCCCGGACTTTTGAGATGGATTTAATATCCTTCTCCAGCACCTTTCCTTCGACTTCGATCTGACCTTCCTGGTGTTCTTCAAGACCGTTCACGCAACGAATCAGGGTCGACTTTCCTGAACCCGAGGGCCCGCAAATGACGACCTTTTCGCCGTTATCGATGTTAAGGTCTATCGCCTCAAGCACCTTGAAGTCACCGTACCATTTACTCAGCCCCTTGATACTGATGGCGGATCCTGCGAGCTGATCGATACTCATACTGTTAACCATTACTCGGCCTCAAACGATGAATCTATGAAAAACCAGGACGACATCAACCGTGGTGGCTGGATATCAGATCGAGAAAACGACGGCTGCGGTCCGACTCCGGCGCAGAGAAAAACTTCTGTGGCGGCGCCTCTTCAACGATTTCGCCCTTGTCCATAAACACAATGCGATCTGCTGCGCTTTTTGCGAACCCCATCTCATGAGTCACGCAGATCATGGTAACCCCCTCATCAGCGAGCCGCCTCATAACAGACAGGACCTCGCCCACCATTTCCGGATCCAAGGCTGAAGTGGGCTCGTCAAACAGGATCGCTTTAGGTTTCATCGCCAGCGCCCTGCAGATCGCTATTCGCTGCTGCTGCCCACCGGACAACGAGGCCACCGGTGAGTTTTCTTTAGCCGCTAAACCGACCAGCTCAAGCAACCGACGAGCTTCCTGAACTGCTTCTTCCTTTTTCAGCACCCCCGCTCGTAACGGAGCGAGGGTGATGTTCTTGATCACATTGAGATGAGGAAAAAGCGCATAGTTTTGAAACACCATGCCTACTTCCAGGCGATGATTTCGCCACTTTCTTTCGGAGTTTCCTGCCAGCGACTTTCCTTCAACCTTAATCTCACCCGAGGTTGTCTCCTCCAGCCCATTGATACAGCGGATAAGCGTGGACTTTCCGGAGCCCGACGGTCCAAGAATTACAACGACCTCCCCACGATTGACCGACAGGTTGATATCGTTCAAGGCGCGAATCCCGCCACGGAACTCCTTACATAGACCAGAAACGTTGATGAGAGGCGGCTGAATCATGAGACGGCCATCTCCTCTGCAGCTTTGCGAACCAGCTGATTGGAAACCGTATTCAGCTGAAGCTCCGCACTGGCACGGCGTTGCAGACGCTCGGCGGAGGCTTTTCTGTCTTTCTCCAAACGGGTCAGACCATCACGGTGAAGCACGTCTGATTCTGCGCGGCTGGGACCGCACCCGGTGGTCGCATCGAGAATGCCAGCCGGATCCAGCGCTTCGACCAGCAGCGTCTCGATATCATCCAGCGGCTGACCTGTTTCCTCTTCGTAGGCGCCTCGAATAGCTTCCTGGGGTGAATTACCGTCCAGAACCAAACGCACATAACGCCCCGTAATATGGTGCGCCTGACGGAAAGGCAGGCCATAGCGGGAGCTGAGAAGATCCGCCAACGCCGTTGCGGTACAAAAGTTTTCACCCGCCAGGTCCTTCATACGCTCTTTACGTGGCGTCGCACACTCAACGACAACACGCGCAGCAGGAAGAATCCCTTTTAACTCTTCCAGCGAATCCCATACCCAGCGTGCAGAATCGATACTTACCTCCTGGCTGTGACCAAAAGGCACCGCGCGAAGAGTGGCGACCGCAGTACTCATTGCACCGAGAAGAATGGTGGGACGAGCCTTGAGGTTTTCCAGAACCGTCAGGTTTTTCTTTTGCGGCATGATCGACGAGGTACTGGCTACTCGATCGGGAAACTCCAGCATTCCGAACTCATAGGTCGCCCAGAGATAAAAGTCCTGACTCATGCGACCAATGGTCATCGACAGCTGCATCGCTGCGCTCATCAGCTCAACCATCGCGTCTCTGTTACCGACCGCATCCATCGAATGCTGCTGAACACCATCGAACCCCAGTAGCTCTGCGGTACGCTCGCGGTTGATCGAAAAGCGGGTACCTGCAAACGCTCCGGCCCCAAGCGGACAGTTATTCATGCGGACCAGGGCGCTTTCGATACGGCTGGTATCACGGCTAAGTGCCGCTTCAATACCCAGCAAATACCAGCCAAAGGTGATCGGCTGAGCATGCTGCAAATGGGTATACCCCGGCATCACTGTATCCACCTCAGCTTTCGCCCGCTCCAGCAGCGCCTCTCGGATAGCAAGACTGCCAGCCACCAGCTCTTCAGCCAACTTTATACAACGCATTCTTTCCTGTGTTTTCTTCAGGTCGTTACGTGAACGTGCCATGTGCAGGCGTCCTGCCTCAGGCCCGGCACGGCGAGTCAGCTCTGCCTCGTAATTAAACCAGGGGTCCTCTCGTTCAGGGTCCAGCGAAAATGCTTTAGAACCCTCTTGGTCCAGATCTGATATGTGTTGCAGAAGACGCCCTGCAACCTCTACTTCAATCAATCCTTGTTCCGAAAGCATGACCAGGTGAGCACGGTTAATTTTGGTAAACCAGTAGAGCGCGTCATCAAAGGCCCGATAAAGGTTTGGCGCCGTTATCCCTTCTATGATCTCTTTCGCCAATGGTTCGCTCAACAACCCACTCACTTTAGATTTACCTTCAGCAGCCCCATGTACGTTCGCTGTTTCGACTGAGGTGTTAGTCATGACTTTTTCTCCATTTCAAGGCGCTGAATGATTCAGTAAATGCTTTTAACAAATTGCTGCTATTTTTCTCTTCCTGACTTTGCATCGTCCGGGATTTAACTAATTTTCTTTCCAGCTTTGACGTAAGCACGTTCAAGCTGAAACAAATAACGAAATAAACACAAAGTACGAACCCAAACACTGCAAATGCCGGACTTTCACCTGTCATCATCGTTGTTCTTTCCACGATGATGTTTGCGGTTCGAAGGAACTCCGAGGCTCCCACTAGAGTTGCCAGCGAGGTCGCCTGAATCAGCAGGGAAAACAACCCGGTAAAGGATGGCAGGACCGGCACAATGACCTGAGGTAGCAGTACGAAAAGCATTGTTTCCCAAGGCCTTAGTCCAAGCGCCATGGCACTTTCCCGCTGATGCTTTGCTAAAGAGTTGAAGCCACCTCGAATAATTTCTGAGCCATTGGCGCTCCCCCAGGAAGTCAGGCTGACCAATGCAGCAGTGAACGGATCCAAAGCCAGCCCAAGGAGCGGCGCACCGAAATAGACAAAAAGCAGGTTAACTACGATCGGTATATCACGAAAAACTTCGACAAATACAATCGATATAATACGAAGCATCTTGTATCGTGAAACCGACATAATTCCGAAAATTAGTGATATAAATGCCGTTAATATCAGTGTCAGTGAAGCCAGCTTGAAAGTAATTAACAACCCGGAAAATAATAGGGGAAGGCTATCTATAATAAGTTGCATTTTATATTCCTTACGCTGTGTTGAACGGCGCTTTCAGAAACGTTTCCAATCTCCGAACAGCGGTGGAAAGCAACAGAACAATTACCAGGTAGATAAGACCTATAGCCAAGAACATCTCCAAGGTTCTAAAATCCATCGCAACCCTATCCATAGCTACAAACGTCAGTTCAGCGACACCGATAGCCTGGAGGTAAGATGAGTTTTTCAACACTGAAACCGCGGTATTCAAAAGCGCCGGAATACAAACTCTCAAACCGATGGGCAAAGCAACAAGCCGAAGATAGTGAATAGGCCTCAGCCCCAGCGAATAAGCAGCCTCCTTTAACCCTTTATCGACCGCAGATAAGCCGCCCCTTATGTTTTCAGTGTTGTATGCTCCGCCCCAAAGCGATAGCGCTAGCACACCTGACCAGAAGCCGCTCAACCCAAATCCCAGTGAGGCAAGTCCATAGAAAATAAAAAATATCTGCACAAGCAGCGGTGTTGACCTTATAAAGTGCACATATCCCGCAGCTACACTGGAAAGGACCGGCACGTGGAACACCCTAAGGCTTGCACAAACAACACCGATAATGACTGAAAAAATTATTGATAATAAGCTGACTATTAGCGTGATCCACAGCCCATCTAATAAATCCGGGGTTGCCCCCCATATATAGGGAAAGCTAAATTGATAATCCATACAATCACTTCTTAATATTGAGCACTCTTCAAAGAGTGCTCGGATATCGGACAAGTATATCTATTAGCTATTCGGCTTTTTATCCATATCCCAGAAGTTAAGTTTAACTTCCATATTTTCATCGTTTGCATACTCTTCAAACCAATCGCGGAACCTGTCCTCCGCAGCCATGCGCTTTAAAGAGCTGTTTACATAACTCAACAGTTCCTCATTACCTGGGCGCACAGCTGCAGCACGAAGGCTGAACTTAAACTGTTGATCGATCAAACGGATCTTTGAGTTTTGACTAACCAACGACATCAGTATCGGCGTATCGTGTGCATAGCCTTCAACACGATTAGTCATTAAGGCCTGGACAGCATTCGATACTCCATCCAGCTGTAGCCGTTCGATACTGGGATAATTTTCATCAAAGTAGGGAATAGCGAGAGCCCCCTTTACAAAGGCAACAGGCTTATCCTTAAGCTGCTCCAAAGAGGTATAGTCATCCTCGCTACGAACCACCATTCCTTGGGATGACCAAGCATAAGGCTCTGTAAATTCAACAACTTGCTGACGCTCAGGGGTAATCCCCATGGTCGCTATGATCAGATCAATCTTGCCGCCGAGAAGTGCTGGAACGCGATTCGAGGTTGTTACGCAAACTATCTCTGCTTCTGCCTCATCACCAAATATATATTTAGCAATCTGATGAGCCATGGATACTTCGACACCTACAGGGGTGCCAGAGTTATCGAGAAACCCCTCTGGGGGATAGTCACATTTAGTACCGACTTTAAGCACACCGGCTTCTTGAACTGAATCAGGAACCTTAGGCATTTCTGTAGTATCAGCCTGTGCGATACCAACACTCGCAAAACTAAATGCAACTCCTGCGAGCAGGTTAGGTAATCTTTTATTGCAAGTAAACGTTCGTAACTTCATCGTGTTTTCTCCTAGCTGACTTCAATAAAATCCAGACTGAAAATCTTATAAACAGACTAATTCTCGTTAAGAACTCACTTATTTAGCGTTCTATGATCACGATCACGGTAAGACTTAATCTATTTCAGCTAGCAACATTACGTCAAAGCATATATTCTGATGCAGATATAACCTCACCTCATGAGGCAAGGGAGTAATCAAGCATGCAACAGATGCGCTTGACTCACAGGCAGATAGAAGCATTTCGAGCACTCATGCTGACAGGCTCTTTTACAGAGGCCGCTCGATTTTTATCGGTTACGCAGCCAGCCGTCTCAAAGATAATTTCGCAACTGGAAGAGGAGTTGGGTTTTGCTTTATTTGAGAGAATCCAGGGAAAGATCAGCGCCACAGAGGACGCCCATATACTCTATTCCGAGGTAGAGCAAAGCTATCGTGGGCTGGACTGTGTAAAGCGAGCCGCCCGCCGTATCAAGAACAACTCTGGCGGTAGCCTGCACATTGCGGTTATGCCTGCGCTCGCAGTGGGCTTTATTGCGCAAGTGATCAAAAGACTTTATGAACAGGATGGAGATCTGGAGCTATCCCTCCACGGGTATGGCTCGGATGAAATAGTAGAACTCGTCGCCTCAGGCTTATTCGATCTTGGTTTCGTCACTACGCCCGTCGACACCTCTCAAGTCACTACAGGTCCGGTGTTATCTACCCCGTCGTTCTGCATTCTACCGCCGGACCACCATCTCAGCGCCAAAAGAGAAATCTCGGTATTTGATCTCGAGGGCGAGAAAATAATCACCACGCCCGAGGGTGCCGCAAGCCGATTGAGAATCGATTCCCTGCTCAGCTCACTGAACATCAGCCGCACACAGATAATAGAGGCAAGGTGGTCACTGACCATTGCAGAACTGGTACAGGCGGGTTTGGGATGCAGTATCGTCGATGGGTTCACAGCCTCAGCCTTTGCACAGCGCGGTGGGCTAGTTAAACCTTTGGTGGAAAGCCTCGATTTTTCATTCACTTACATAACATCAAAAACATGCAGCAAGACAAAAATCGTAAAACGCTTTAATGAGTCCTTCGATCAGGAGTTCAAAACTTTCAAAGACCGTCTGCTATCAAATAGCTTTATCAACTAACCTGACACGGTCACCAGGCCAAAAACCGGAGCCGCTAAACCTGTGCTTCCTTACTTCGCTTATCATGAGCACTAGCTCGGAGAGCGAGAGGCAAACCAGTTTAGCCAGTCTGACAGGAGCAATTAATGCGCGCGTACCAATCCCTCGTCGATCAGTTCACCCGCCTGAACCGGCTTGCCCACGCCAGCACCTTCCTTGGCTGGGATCAGGAGGTGATGATGCCGCCGGGCGGGGCCGAGAGCCGAGCCCAGGCGATGGCGGAGCTGCATCAGCTACAGCATGAGATGCTGACGGCGCCGCAGTTGGGCGACTGGTTCGCTGAAGCCCAGCAACAGACCCTCAGCGCCGACGAACAGGCGAGCCTGCGCGAGATGCATCGACAGTGGCTGCAGGCGAGCTGCCTGCCGTCGGACTTGGTTCAGGCGCAGTCGCTGGCCTCGAGCCGCTGCTCCCACGCCTGGCGCGAGCAGCGTGGCAAGAACGACTGGCAGGGTTTCCTCAGTAACTTCAAGGAGCTGGTCAACCTGTCACGCCAAGAAGCCAAAGCCCGCATGGATGCTGCCGATGGCGCCTTCGATACCCCTTACGATGCCCTGCTGGATCTCTATTCCAGCGGCGACACCAGCACTTCCATCGGCAAGGTATTTGATGGACTGAAAGCGGAGCTGCCAGAGCTGATCAACACGGTGATCGAGCGCCAGCGCCGCCGGCCCCACGTGGATCTGAGCGGTCACTACCCGGTCGCCTCGCAGGAGCAGCTAAGCCGCGAGGTGATGAAGCTGCTGGGTTTCGACTTCAACAACGGTCGACTCGATATCAGCAGCCATCCATTCAGCACCGGCGTACGCGGTGATCACCGTATCACCACCCGTTACAACGAAGACGGCTTTATCGATGCGCTGATGGGCACGGTGCATGAAACCGGTCACGCCAGCTATGAAGCGGGGCTGCCGGAAGCCTGGAACGGCCTGCCGGTGGGCGAAGCACGCAGCATGAGCATCCATGAAAGCCAGAGCCTGCTGTTTGAAAAGCAGCTGCTGCTGTCTCAACCCTTTGTCCGATACCTGACGCCGATGATCCAGCGCCACTTCCCAGCCTTGAAAGAGGTGGATAACGACGAGTTCTGGCACGCCATGACCCACGTGCAGCGCGGCTTTATCCGCGTGGATGCGGATGAGGTCACCTACCCGATGCATATCGTGCTGCGCTACGAGATCGAATCCAAGCTGATCAACGGCGAGATGGAGGCGGAGGATATTCCCGACGCCTGGGCAGAGAAGATGCACGACTACCTGGGCCTGGATACCCGCGGCAACTATAAGGATGGCTGCCTGCAGGATATTCACTGGCCGTCTGGCGCTTTCGGCTATTTCCCCTCCTACACCCTGGGTGCACTGAACGCGGCGCAGCTGTTTGCTGCCATGCACCGGGATATGGAGGATCTGGATGCGCACCTGGGTCGCGGTGATGTGACGCCGCTGCGTCAGTGGCTGGGTGAGAAGATCTGGAGCAAGGGATCGTTTCTCAGCTCAGAGGAGCTGATGACTCAGGCGACCGGTGAGACGACCAATCCGGAGTATTTTATTCGGCATATTCGGAGTCGGTACCTTGAGGGGTAAGCTTGCGCTTACTTCATGGGAAGCTTTTTAAACCAGGTGACTCGTTTAATTTTTTCGCGTGCCGAAGACCTATCAGCGTTTACTTAACTCCCGTTTCGCCTGCTGGCGAGCCAAGGGACTTGTGCGGACAAGTCCCTTGGCAATCCCAAACCGCCCCTGCTGCTTGATCGGCTGCGCCGATTTCCCTGTGCTTCTCGCCTGAAAGAGCGGGAAAGGAAACTCGCTTCGCTCAAACAACCTTTCCCTTGTTTCTCTTTCACGCTGCGATGCTCGGCTGCGCAGAAGGGGTTGAAAAGCGGCTGCGCTTAGCAAATTCCTGCCAAACTCAAATTTCGGGTTTAGCCGTTGGCTTGATCGCCTCCACCCCATTCCCCCCAAACCGCATCAGGTAGAGCCAGCCGTTGTTGACCAGTCTGGCGACTACTTCGTGTTTGTCGATCACGGCCTGGATACGTTCGCGCGGTGCGTCGATCACTACGGTGAGGCGTAGTGGCTGGTGACGCCAGTTTTGGCCGTCGTGCAGGGACTGCATTGCAAGGCCAATGCGCAGGTCGCCGCCGTTTCCTTCGAACACGCCGATACGGCCGCCCACCACGTTGTGCAGGGTTTTGTTGCCTGCGCCGTAGCGGCGGTTGTCCACCGTGGAGGCGTAGTACTGCATGTTGATCCAGTGGGCGACAATCATCGGCGCGGTCATGATCTGTTCCAGCAGTGCGCCTTCGCTGTCGAGCTGCGGATCGTATTCGTGCAGGAAGACGCGGCCGTCGAGGTCGACGCCGCGGCTGCGACAGCGCGGGCCGATGATAAAGGCGGCGTTGTTGCCCAGGCCCCATTCAGGACGAGTCTGGGCCCAGTCGTTACCGCGCTGACGCACCTTTTTCAGCAGCGCTTCCGGGTCATGGGCCAGCTTTTCAAGGCCCAGGCTGGCTGCCCGCTCACGGCGCGCCTGCTTGCCGGCTTCGGCCAGTTGCAGCCGCACGTAATCCAGCTTTTCGATAGGCAACTGGTTAAGGTCGGCATCGAACAGGCCCACCTCTTCGGTGGTGGTGTTATGGAAGCCAGCAATAAAGCGGGTGTCTTCCGGCAGGTTGATCCCCTGCTCTTTCAGGCCTTCGCGCACCTGTGGATCGTTCAGCAGGTTGGCCAGTGCGCGGGCATTTACTTCACCGGTCTGACCGCAGCAGGCGCCGCAGTCCAGGCCCGCCTTGTGCGGGTTGTTGACGCTATGGGCACCATGCCCGATCAACAGCACCAGCGGCGCTGCGCCTTCGACCAGGTTCATACCGCGCAGCACCTTGGCGGCCAGATCGATTTTGTTGGCGAGATCCACGCCGCTGAGCTGCGGACGGATACCGGCACCCGCTTTAAGGATGCCCTGCTCCGACAATGCCGATTTCGAACTCGGCTTGCTGCGTTTGATCAGCTTGCCCAGGTAACCCAGGCCCAGGGTTTCTACCAGGCTGAAGGCGGAACCGGGCATGGAGGCAAAGGGCTGCCAGGTGCTGTTACGCGCCAACTGGCGCTGACGCTCGGCAGCGGTTTGCTTATCTTTGTCAGCATCGCCACTGCTGTCGGTGACCGAGAGTACCGGCGCCAGCAGGCCCGGCAGCTGTGGGCGGGTGGCTTCGGTGCCCAGCGGGGTATAGGCCACCGGCAGGCCGAAGAAGCCGGCAAAGCCGAGGGTTTCAATATCCTGCGCCGCTTCCAGATGGCGGCGGAACACTTCGGAGCGTACGTCGATGCAGAACACCGCCTGCGCCAGCGGCCGCTCTGCCGCAGGCTTGGCCGGCGCAGCCTGGAGTGCGTCACCCAGACGACGCTGATAACCGATCTCCATGGCCCGCTGCCAAAGGCTGTGGGTCTGCACGGCGACGTCGTCCAGGGTCAGAAAATGGCGTTCCCAACGGGCGTGCCACTGCTTAAGCAGTGAATCCTCACCCCGGCTGCCGTCATCGAGCAGGCATTCCCAGCCAAGGCGGATCGCCAGCAACTCAACGATGGCGTCGTCATCAGCGCCCTGCTGATTCGCCAGCCAGCGACGGTAAGCACACCAGGAGGCCCAACCGCTGATTCTCAGGATGACCGCATGCAGGAAAGCCTGCCAGTCGGACTCTTTGACCTCGAGGCGCTTCAGCGCGTATTCGATCAGCGCCATCGGCTCTTCGGGCAGTTGCTCCACGCGACCGGCGATCCAGGGCGACTGCATCAGCCGCTCGACGCTATGGCCAAACTGCATCACCTCGCGCCAGCCGCTGTAGAGACAGCTGTCATCGTCCGGGCGCCAGTCTGCCTGATCACGGTCGAACCAGGCGCCGCAGAACTGGGAAACCTGATGGGTAATCGTGTCACACCAGGCCGGCTCGTGGCTCAGGTCACGCTGACCATCCAGCAGGTCGCTGGGCAGCGGTGCGGAATACTTCTGCGGGTAACGGCGATCCAGCTGTGCAACCAGCAGTTCAGGGGTCTGATGTCCGCCCTGTTCGTCGATGGCAGCCTGCAGATCCTGTTCGTTGATAGCGCCCTGCTTCCACTGTTCGCGGTAGTAGCTCAGCGGCATAAATAGTGTGGAGCCGCCAAGGGAAGCGAGACGACGATGGACCTGTTCAAACGACTTATCCACCATGCCCCAGTAGGGGTTTACGGCGATCATGCGGTCCAGCGGCCAGTTCGGAGCTACCATACCGCAAGCGGCGTCCACCGCTGCCTTCAGTGCTTCACCCTTATCACTGACCGTGTCCTGCTGCGCCGCTGAACTCATCGTTTCGCTCCTTACTTCCTCTGCCAAAGCGCTCATTAATGAAACCCTCCCGCGTTCGCCGGCTGATGATCGACACGGGTGCGGGCCTGGCGGTCATTCAGTCGCACCGGCCAGAAGCGGAAGGTCAGGCGGGTGAAGGTCTCGTCCAGATAAAAACCATTGTAGACCCAGGGATAAAGACGCTGTGACAGCGCACCGCGCGGGTTGCTCTGCAGCTGTGCCTGCAGCAGGTAGAGCGCGATAAAGCAGACCGCCACCCAGCCGACCAGCACTGCGGACTCCACCGGAGCCGCCGGCACCACCGCGGCAAACACCAGGTGCCAGACCAGGTAGAGCTGGGTCAGGGCAAACACCTGCAGCAGAGCCCGGCCAAAGGCGATAAGCGAGCGCTCACCCGCCTGCCAAAGCAGCGGTGCAAACCCCAGCACCAGGATCAGCGTTACCACCGAAGGCAGCTCCAGGGCCAGGGCCCAGTGCCAGGTCTTGGCAGAGAGAACTACCAGTGCGCCGCTCAGCACCAGCGCCAGCAGCATCCGTGAAAATACGCCGGGCTGACGGGTGTGGCGATACAGGTCATGGGCACGCACCTGCGCCACGGTATCGCCGCTGCTAAGGAAGGAGTATGCCTTGTAGAAGGAGTGCGCGATCAGGTGCAGCATCGCCAGTTCGTAAAGACCCAGCCCCACTTCCATCAGCATGAAGCCCATCTGGCTGCAGGTGGACCAGGCCAGGCGAACCTTGATGCTGATGCGGGTCATCATCACCAGCCCTGCCAGTACGGCGGTGAGACTACCGACGATCACCAGCAGCCACTGGGCGACTGGCGCCAGGCTAAGCAGATCTGCAAGACGGATCATCACGAAGCCGCCCATGTTAACGACACCCGCGTGCAGCAGCGCGGAAACCGGTGTCGGCGCCTCCATTACCTGGATCAGCCAGCCGTGCAGCGGCAGCTGGGCAGACTTCAGAATCGCCGCCAGGGCAAAGAGCACCATCGCCGCATGCACGGAAACCGGCAGCGTCGACCAGCCGGCCAGTTCATCGTGAATCACGTCCAGGGAGAGGCTGTCGGTGACGCTGTAGATCAGACCCAGCGCCACCAGGAGGCAGGCGTCGGCCATACGGCTGACGAGAAATTTTTTGTGTGCCACCACCTGGGCAGTCTTGCGATCGCCGTAAAAGGTCAGCAGGAAGTGCAGGCCCACGCTGGTGGCGCCCCAGGCCAGAACGATGACCGCCAGATGACGGCTCAGTACCAGCACGCCGACCGAAGCCAGGGTAAACATCATGGCGCTGACAAAGCGGCGCTGGTTGGGCTCGCCCTGAAGGTAACGGCAAGAGAAACGGATGATAACCCAGGCCAGCATCGCGATCAGCAGCGCCGTCGTCAGCCCGAGACCGTCGATCTCTGCCTTGCCGGAGGCATCGGCAACAACACCTGCAATGGCTGCGACCAGCGTCATCGGCAGACCGATGTTGGCAGCTATTCGAGCCGGCTTCCAGGGATCAGCCGCGCCAAGCGAGCGAATAAAAGCCGCACCGAATAGCAGCGGCAACAACCAGGGCAGCGCTGAGATCAAGGGGATACCTCCGGGGAAAAAGAACGAATTCCGATGGCGCTAATGGTGCGGATTTGAGCTATGCTTGTAAAATAGATTGATCTGAATAATTCGTTCACTTAAATAGAACAGAGTATTAAAACTCAACCATTTTGCCTGCCTGGACCCTCTATGGAGAGCGCCCGGGAAGAACAGCCTCAATCCAGCAACGAGAACCCTTAAGACATCGCCATGCGCAACCTGAACTTTCACCACCTTTACTACTTCTGGACCGTTGCCAAGGAGGGGCACCTGACCCGAGCTGCACAGCAGCTGCATGTCTCCCAGTCGGCGCTTTCGTCCCAGATCAAGCAGCTTGAGGAGCAGCTGGGTCAGCGCCTGTTCGACCGCGAGGGGCGCAAGCTGGAGCTCACCACCGTGGGCCACCGGGTGCTGGAATACGCCGAGAACATCTTTGGCCTGGGGAGCGAGCTGCTGGCGATGCTGGAAAGCGGTGAGCACCAACAGGTGCAGCGGCTGCGAATCGGCGCGGTGACCACCCTGTCGCGTAACTTCCAGGATAACTTTCTGCGTCCCGTCATCGGCTCACCGGATGTACAGCTGGTGGTTGAATCCGCCACACTGGAAGAGCTGCTGGAGCGGTTACGGGTTCACAAGCTCGACCTGATTCTCTCCAACCGCGCCGTGGCCGCCGATGCCAGCACCCCCTGGCGTTGCCGCCGCATCGCCCAGCAGAGCGCCTGTCTGGTAGGACCGCCCGAGGGCGCCGACAGCTTCCGCTACCCTGAAGATCTGGAGAACGTGCTGCTGCTGGCTCCGGCTCCGGGCAGCGATATCCGCAGCCAGTTCGACCTGTTATGCGAAGAACAGGGGCTAAACGTGCACTATCACGCCGAGGTTGAGGATATGGCGATGCTGCGCCTGCTAGCCCGAGACTCCGGCGGCATCACCGTGGTGCCAGAGATCGTGGTACAGGACGAGTTGCAGCAGGGTCTGCTGCGCAACTACCGCCCTTTGCCCACGGTGCAGGAGAACTTCTATGCCATCATGGGCAAGCGCCAGTTTGCACCCAAGCTGTTATCGACCCTGATGGAGGGCGAGGTGCTGGAGCGCGAGCACTGACGCTCCGCTGTCGTGCACAAATATTCCAGACATCCGCCTGCCGAGATGTTTAACTGGCGAATCAGCCAATAACGTTTTAAAAAGCCTGCTCCATGAAAGCTGCCGAGCCCCAAAACTGGATCGACTTCTCCCGCGACAGCGAGACCGGGGTAGAGCTGTTTCGTACCCATTTTGTCGGCAACAGCCAGGCTTACGATCCGCACTGGCACGATGATTATCTGATCGGCTACACCGAACAGGGCCTGCAGCAGTTCAGCTGTCGGCGCCAGGTCCAGCGCTCCACGCCGGGGAACATTTTCCTTATCGAGCCGGGCGAACTGCACGACGGCGAAGCGCCGCAGCAGGATGGATTCACCTACCGCGCGCTCTACCTGCCCACCGACTGGCTGCACCGACAGTTGGCCGATATTTTTGAGGATCTTCCCGACCGCTTTGAGCTGCGCGTGGAGCAGACGCTGTGCGATGATCGCCGCCTGATGGCCAGCCTGGCCTCCGCCTACATGGCGCTGAAGGAGGGAGAACCGCGCATGGTCCGCGACGCCTGCATCGATCAGCTGATGGAACGGATGACGGCCCACTTCAGTTGGCGTAAGCGCCAGCGCGACGAACTGCTGCTACCCGGGCTGGCCCGACAGGGGCGCGATTTTCTGCATGCCCATCTGCACCAGGATATCGGCCTCGATGATCTGGCGCTGGCGCTTAACTCCGACCGCTTCAAGATAAATCGAGCCTTCAAGGCCGCGTTTGGCGTTGCGCCTCACACCTACCTTCTGCAACTGCGGCTGATCAAAGCCCGAGAGCTGCTTGCACGTGGCCGCCGCCCAGCCGAGGTGGCAGCTGATCTCTGTTTCTCCGACCAGAGCCACCTGGGGCGCTGGTTCAGACGCGCCTACAAACTGACGCCTGCGGCCTATCGCAGCCTGTGCACGGGCGTTCCAGACGGAGTTGGCTAATAGCGCGACACTAAGCGGGAACCACCTGATAAGGAATCCCGATGTCCGCGCTTGTTGTCAGTTTTTCCCTCTTTGCCTTTGTCGCCTCGGCCACGCCCGGCCCCACGAACCTGCTGGCCCTGAGTAACGGCAGCCGCTTTGGTACCCGCTCTACCCTGCCCTTCGCCTTCGGCGCATCGCTGGGTGCGGCCGCGGTGCTGCTGCTGACCGCCAGTGGATTGGGCCGGTTGATTCAGGAGTATCCCCTGCTACGGCTTTCACTGGCTCTTTGTGGCGTACTTTGGCTGACAAGCCTGGCCTGGAAGCTCTACCACGCCCCGGCCGTTCAGACAGACGACGGGACCGAATGCGCCAGGGCCAGCTGGTATCACGGCGCGTTGATGCAGCCGGTCAATCCGAAAACCTGGATGATGGCGCTGACCGCTACCAGCCTGTTCGCACCGGTCGCTCCGTCCGGCTCGACGGCTCAGGGATTCACCCACGCTATGCTGATGGCGACGATCTTCTTTATCGTGACCCTGCCCTGCATCGCCGCTTGGGCCTGGCTGGGCGATGCCTGCGTCAGGCTGCTGAAAAGCGAGCAACGCCTGCAACTGCTCAATCGCGTATTGGCGGTGCTGCTCGGTGTGTCTGTCTGGTCGGCGCTATTACTCTGAAACGGCGACTCAACTGGCATAAGCCACCCATAGTAATAATCCGCCTGTATGGCAGATGCTTTTGCATCTAGCTCCCTGTAAGGGAGCCTCGGCAAACCTTCCGACGAATTCAGGGATCGTCCATATCCGAGTCCTTTTTAAGGCCGGTTTCGGCTGCTGCCGAGCAAAGAGACTTGTGCGGCTTTCGTTGCTAAGTGAGTCCCTTTGCAATCCCAAACCGCCCCTAAGGCTTGGTCGGCTACGCCGACTTCCCTGCGCCAAAGGGGATAGATTGATCCGCTCAGATAACTATGAGACATCGAGCCCCATTATCGCTGTGGCACGAAACAGGCCTAGCCTCGACTAAACGATCACCACCTCCATAGGAGGTGGTTTAAGAGCGACAACAAAAAAGGGCCTGCATCTCTGCAGGCCCTTTTCTATTTGCCTAATTGGCGTAGCGGTTAAGCTTACTTGGGCTGTTCGATACCGACGATAAACCAGTCAGCGTTTTCGACGCTCATGTCACGGCTCAGGTGCCAGATTTCGCTGAACTCGGCGAGGCCGGACTGCTCATCTTCACGCAGCCAACCGTAGAAGTTGATCGATACGATGACGTGATCTTTCTCGTCGATAAAGTTGATCAGGTCCGCCATCACAGAATCCACTTCGGTGGTCTGACGATCCGGGAAGCGACCGCGCTGGGCTTTCAGCTCTTCAAACAGCTCGGCGGTGGTGTAGCTTTTAAGCTCTTCCCAGTTGCACTCGTCCCAGGCTTTCTGCAGGCCGGTAAAGTGGCTGCAGGCCTGATCCAGGAACGCGCGCTTGTTAAACCATTCCGGCAGGTTCAGCTCCGGCTCCGCCAGAGAGGCACCAAAACCGCTATCAGCGACCGGCTCAGGCTGGCTGGCCTGAGGCTCTGCCTGGTGCTGCTGCCGAGCCTGGACCTGCGGCTCTTCCTGAGAAGAAGTGCGCCACTGCCCCATGTCGGGCTGGGGACCCGCCCCTGCATAGGCCTGCTGCTGTTGCTGCGCCTGACGACGGCCGGCAAACAGCTTGAACAGCACAAAGCCGATCACTGCGACGATCAGGATATCCATGATCTGGATACCTTCGAAGGCGCCACCGAAGAAGAGAGCACCCAGCAGACCACCGGCCAACAGACCACCCATCAGGCCACCCATACCAGGGCGACGCTGGGTAGTACCGGGCTGCTGCGCGGTATTAGTAGTTTGCTGCGCATCCTGCTGCTTGTTGGCAGTAGGTGCCGGCGAAGTCTTTTTCGGCGCCGAGTAGGACTTGCCGAGAGAGAAGCCGCCGCCGAGACGTTTGGCGTGAGCATCGTCAACGGGCATAAGCACGCTGAGAAGAAAAGCAAAGAGACTGACTGTCAAAATCCGCATGGGAATCCTCGATTTAGGAAAAACATGAACAAACCCGTCTGTGCAGGCTTCTTCAAATCGCCCCTATCTCGCGCTAACTCGTCTTCGCCGTCTCCTTCCTCCGGCAAATTGTTGCCAGATAGATACCTGTAAAGATGAGCAGAATACCTGCTCCGTGGAAAAGGTACAGCGATTCTCCAAGAAAAAGTACCGACATCAACACGCCAAACACCGGAATCAGGTGGATAAACAGCCCTGCCCGAGCAGCGCCAAGCTCTGCCACACCGCGGTTCCAGAACAGGTAAGCCAGTATCGAGGGGCCTATGGCCATGTAGATAATGGCGGAGACCACCGGCAGCCCCCAGTTGATCTCCACACCCTCGCCCAGGTGCCAGATACCGAATGGCGCCAGCGCCAGGGTACCGATCACCACGCTGACCGAAAACAGGGTAAAACCGTCCAACGCCTGCGGGCGCCAGCGCAGCGCCACGGAGTAGACCGACCAGGTCAGCACCGCCACGCCGATCCAGATATCACCACGGTTGAACTCCAGCGCCAGCAGTGTCGTAAAATTCGCCTGACTGACCAGTACCGCCACGCCACAGAGCGATACCAGAATCCCCGCCCATTGGCGCAGACTGATCCGCTCGCGCAGCAGCATGGAGTTAAGCAGCACGATCACCACCGGCGCAGCGGACTGCAACAACGCTGCGTTGGAAGCGCCGGTGTCCTGCAGCCCCATGTAGATAAAAGTGTTGAAGCTGGCGACACTAAGAATGGATAAAAGGATAAGCATCGGCAGGTGAGCGCGGATCACCTCACGGCTGCGCCAGATGCGGGGCAGCGCCCAGGGCAGGATCATCAACAGCACCAGCAGCCAGCGCAGAAACGCCAGCGCTATGGGATCCAGATCGGCATGGATAGCGCGAGCGCTGACCACGTTGCCGGCCCAGAACAGTGGTGTCAGGGCCAGAAGCAGATAGGCCTTCACTTGGTGTCGCTCCCCTGCAGCCAGCGTTGCAGCCGGCTCTGAGTGGCATCGTTACCGGTCAGCACATAATGCAGGGTGTTGTAGTTGAAGGCGGTCCAGGCCATACGATCCAGCGCTCCCTTGCGACCGCAGAACAGAATATCGTCACCGGGCTGCAGTTCGGTCAGCTCGCCGGGCAGCAGCTTCACCTCGTCACCGCGGCGCATCATCAACGGGAAGCAGTGCAATGTCTCTTTGCGGTAGTGAGGATTCTTCAGCAGTGCGATCAACTTTATTTCGGTTCCTTCCTGAAGTTTTTCCAGCACTGCGGGAGCTTCTTTCTCACCGACACAGACAGAACGACTCTCCAGCGCCTCGTCTCCTACCGTCGCGTTCATGCGGTTAAGCAGCGTATGGGCCCAGACCTCGTCCTGCTGCATTAACTGATCGAGGAACTCCGACAGCAGCGGTGTTTTAAGCTGCGCCATGATGCGGGTGGCGATAATCTGCCCCGGCTGCATTATGAAATCGCAGCGGGAGTTTTCAAACACCAGGTCGTTGGCGCTCAGGTTTTGGCGCACCACGGTGATCAGCTTCGGGTTGAGCTCACGGGCGGTCATGATGATCGACAGGTTGTCAGCGTCATTGGCGGTGCCTGCCACTATACCCACTGCGTCTTCGACGCCCGCCTGCTGCAGGGTCACCGCCTCGGTGCCGACACCGAGCACCGCGCCCGGCAGATCACGGATATTCTTCGGATCCGGGTCGATAATAGTGACCTCGGTCTCTTCCTGCTTCAGCTCGCGGCTGATGTTGCTGCCGAAACGGCCAAAGCCGCAGATAATCCAGCGCCCCTTGGCATGGCGATAGACGCTGGCCAGGTTGCGATGTTCCGGGTTCATCAGCCAGTCAAACACCAGGTGCCGGTGCGGGCTATGAGCCGCCAGCGCCACGTATTCAGCGTAGGCACGGAAGGGGTCGACAATCAGATCGGTGCCAAAGGAAGCCAGGTTGGCGGTGGTGATATCGTTTTCAGAGCGGCTGATCGCCAGCCGCTTCGGCTTGAGCACCTTGCTGGCGATAGAGATCGCCAGGTTGACCTTGTCGCTGTTGGTCAGCGCCAGCACCCCGGCGCAGTTCGGCAACTGCAGGCCGGCGTGATCGAGAATATCCGGCAGCGAGGCATCGCCACAAAGCGCCGGCACCGGAATCCGCAGACCATCCAGCTCCAGTTCATCAACGCGGTCCTGATCAATATCCACCACGACCACGCGTACGTTGCGCTCGGTCAGCTCGCGGGCCAGGTTGGAGCCGGTAACGCCATAGCCGCAGATCAGGTAGAAGGGTTCGGTCAGACTACGTACGTGGTTTACGAACCGGCGTAGCCGCAGCAACCGGGTAAAGCCGGAGTCCTGGAACACCGCCAGCGTGGTACCTATACCGTAGAGCCAGGCCACCACGCAGGCGTAGATGGTGCAAAGCGTCCACATCCGCTGGGCATCGTTAAAGGCGTAGGGGATCTCGCCAAAGCCGATGGTAGAGCCCATGAACGAGACGAAGTAGAAGGCGTGGAAGTAGCTCATGTGCCAGACGTTGCCCTGATCGTCCTGGCCGGGGATCAGGATAAAACCGAGTATCGACACCGCATAGACCACGATCAACGTGATCAGCGGCGCCCTCAGCCGTCTCAGCAGCACATAGAGGATATCGTACATGGGACGATCAGCGCCGGATCAGTACGGTTTCTACCATCAGCAGGATCACCGAGGTGATGTTCGCCAGCAGCGCCCCGCCGGCAAAGGAGACCACACTGGCCATCACTTCAGCCTCCATGCCGGTGGCAGCAATATGCTCGCCATAGCCCCAGATACCGGCGGCGATGATCAGCTGCAGGTCAGCCACCAGGCTGGTCGCCAGCATCAGCGCGCCCAGGTGGCTGCGATCACCGAACTTGAGCACGGTGCAGATCAGGCTTACCACCAGGGCAAGGAAGAGTTCGAGGACATCGTGGTGATCGGGGTTATCGATCTCGCCGACAAAGAAACCGAAGTTCAGCGTTAAGGCCAGCACAATAAAAAAAGCGAATATCACTTTTTCGCGATTCATCCGTTGAAACTCCCTGCGTTAGTCATATTAAGATTCTACCGGCCCTCGGGGGACAGCGCATCCGGCTGGAGACGTTTTTCCGAATCGACTTAGAAACTGAACGTCAAAGCTGAGGTCTGAGGAAGTACTATTGCGCACCATCTTGAAAAAAGGGATCAGGATTCACATGCATTTCAGGCGAGCTGCCCAAGGCTTCAGTGCCCTTCTTCTGCTTTTTGTGTTCGCCAGCGTTGCCCGCGCAGCGCTGATTCAGAGCCCAAACGACCAGCGTCAGTACGAAAACTTCTCGCTGGATAACGGCCTTGAGGTGGTGGTGATATCAGACCCGACCACGGACAAGGCCGCCGCCTCCATGAACGTACTCGCCGGTAGCGCCGACAACCCGGAAGAACGACCCGGCCTGGCTCACTTTCTGGAACACATGCTGTTCCTGGGTACCGAAAAGTACCCGGAATCCGGCGCCTACCAGGAGTTCATCAGCGCCAACGGCGGCAGCCACAACGCTTACACCGCCTACGACAACACCAACTACTTCTTCGACGTTAAGGCCGACGCCCTCTCCGGAGCCCTGGATCGTTTCTCCCAGTTTTTCATCGCCCCCCTGTTCACCCCCGAACTGGTGGACCGGGAGCGTCACGCAGTGCACTCGGAATTCAAATCCCAGCTGCAGGACGATGGCCGCCGCCTCTACTCCGCCAGCAAGCTACCGATGAACCCTGAGCATCCGTTCAGCCGTTTCTTCGTCGGTAACCTGGACACACTGGCGGACCGCCCCAACTCCGATGTTCGCGATGAGCTGATCAAGTTTTACGAAAGCCACTACTCTGCCAACCTGATGGATCTGGTGGTGATCGGGCGTCAGTCCACCGCCGAGCTGCGCGCCATGGTAGAGCAGTACTTCAACGCCATTCCCAACCGCAAGCTTGAACACACGCCCTCCACCGAGCCGCTTTACAAGCCGGAGCAGTTGCCGGTGCAGCTGGATGTGGTCACCAAGATGGACACCCGCCAGCTGAGCCTGCGCTTCCCGGTACCTGCCATGCGCGACCACTGGCGCGAAAAACCGCTCTATTACATCGCCAGCATGATCGGCTACGAGGGCAAAGGCAGCCTGCTGAGCCTGCTGAAGGAGAAAGGCTGGGCACGCGGCCTCGGCGCCTCTCCCGGCATGGATCTGGCCAACCAGGCCAGCTTTGATGTGGGTATCGAACTGACCCAGTCCGGTCTTGAACACTACGACCAGGTAGTCGAGCTGTTCTTTGCCTTTGTGGAAAAATTCAAGGCGGAAGGCGTGCGCGAAGATCTTTACGACGAGGAAGCACAACTGGCCGCCACCGACTTCCGTTTCCATGAGTCCGGTGAGCCGGTGCATGAAGCGATGCAGTTAGCCGCCAGAATGCCGGATTACCCGGTTGAGAACCTGCTCGATGGCCCCTACCTTTACGATCGTTTCGACGCTGACCTGATCCAGAGTTACCTGGACAAGCTGACGCCGGAAAATATGATCCTGACCCTGGCGGCTCCCGATCTGAAAACCGACAGCAAGACCGAGCGCTACGGCATTGAGTACAGCCTCGGCAAGCCAGACAGCAACGCCGAGCGCGGCTGGGACAATCCCCAGGCCGATGATGCTCTGGCGGTGCGCAGCCTCAACCCCTACGTGGCAAAGGATCTCAGCCTGATCCAGCCCGAGGGCGAGCCAAGCGAGACACCGGAAGCACTCTGGCAAGCCAAGGGCGCCAAGCTCTGGTTCCTGCAGGATCTGAGCTTCAATGTCCCCCGCGCCAATCTCTACTTTACGTTCATCTCGGAGACCGCCAACGACAGCGCCCGACACGCGGTGCTGAACACCCTGTTCGCGCGGATGCTGGATGACCGCATGAACGAGGACTTTTACGACGCCAGTCTCGCAGGACTGTCTGCATCGATCTACCCGCACATGCGCGGTTTCGGCATCCGTATCTCAGGCTACAACCAGCGCCAGCCGGTACTGCTGGACAGCATTCTCGATGAAATCAAGCAGCAGCCGGAGTCCGAGAGCCGCTTCCGTCGCATCAAGAACGCGCTGACCGAAGAGCTGGAAAACGCCGACAAGGACAAGCCCTACAACCAGACTTTCAGCGCGCTTTACACCGCGCTGATGCCGCAGTGGTCCGAGCAGCAGAAGCTGGATGCCCTGGCATCGATCTCCCTTAAAGACCTGCAGGAGTACCTGCCCGAACTGTTCTCCGGCCTCTACCTGCGCAGTTTTGCCCACGGCAACATCAGCAGCGTCAGTGCCCGCCAGATGGCCAGCAAGGTTTACGAATCCCTGGTAGCGAAAGACCCGGCCGAGGAAGCCGCACAGCTGCCGGTGGTCCAGCTGCCGGCGGGCAAACGCCTATATGACACCCTCGATATCGAACACAACGACTCGGCCCTGACGCTCTACATGCAGGGTAACAGCACTGCTATCAAGGCCCGCGCCGAGGTCGCCCTGCTGAACGAGATCATGCAGACGCCGTTTTACTCAAGCCTGCGTACCGAGCAGCAACTGGGCTATATCGTATTTTCGACCCCGCTGCCGATGCAGGATGTTCCGGGAATTGCCCTGGTCGTGCAGTCTCCGGTGGCCGACCCTGACAAACTGGAAGCCGCCTACGACGAGTTTCTGGAAGGGATGTCTGAACGCCTCAGCACAATCACCGAGGAGGAGCTTGCAGCGTTCAAGCAGAGCTTGATTTCACGTATCAACCAAAGCGATAAAACGCTGAAGAATCGCTCTGCCCGCCTCTGGCGAGAGCTGGACCGGGAAAACCCTGACTTCAACACCCGCGAAGCACTGACCGCCGCGACACTGCAGATCACGCCGGATTCACTGGCGGCACGACTGAGCGAGCTGCGTACGCGCCAGCTGGCGCTGCGCAGCTACGGCGGCGACAACGAGCCGGGTTCCAGGGATGACAAGGCGCTGCTGAATGCGCTGAAAGAGGATAAGCAGTTTGTACCGGGAACGGCGGCGCCTTGAGCGACGCCCAGCCGGACCTGATAAAAAAGGCTGAATTAGAGCTCGATAACGTTACGCCGGGTGCCGAAAGGGGCATCCGGCGTTAATGAATCACCGGGCGGAATACCGATATCCGGCTCCATCAGATGACCGCAGTCCTGGCTGCGTTTGCAGCCCGCGTTGTACTCATCCTGCATGATCTGAGCAAACACCAGATCCTCACCCGCTATACGGACCCCATCGACCGGCGAAACCACCACCTCGTGCACTGGCGGCGGAGGGGAAGGAGCCACCACCGTAACCGGCGGCAAAGGCCTGTCCGGTCCCCGTGTTACCACAGCATATTCAATCTCCGAGGCATAGCGCTCAGCGATCTGCTTACTGGGCTCGGCGGCCAATAGCGGCGCGCAGACAAACGCCAGCAGCAGAGCCGCAACCGTGCCGGCCCTGCCCGCCTTGCGACGTCTGAGATCAGTATTCAAGCGGGTAGATCGACTCGGCATAGAACGCCAGCTCTTCCAGAATAAGTTTGTCCCGATCTGAAATAGTCGGCTGCTGCGCCAGTTTGTTTAGCTCTTCATAGAAGCGCGGAATCGTCAGGTAGCCGTTGTTGTTTTCGTTCAACAGCTTATGCGAGCGATACTCCTCCCAGCGCTGGTGTTCATCCTCGCGCATCGCTTCGGGGAAGTTACGCGCCTTGTAGCGCAGCAGCATCTCTTCAAGGCGAGGATCCTGGAACGGCGGCTCCATCAGCGCCAGCTCTTCCGGCGCGGCGTTACGCACCTGCTCCATCAGCACGCGGTCGGAATCGCCGAAGAAACCACCGGAGTAAAGCATATGATCTGGATCGCCATCGGACGGCGGGTGCTCGTCGGTATAGAGGGCAATCAGTTTTTCCAGCAGCCCCGGTTCAGCCCTCAGCATCGCCAGGTGACGTCGACAGGTATCGCCATCGATATTGAGCCGCGCCGCCTCTTCAGCGTTCAGCATGCCGGCCGGTGCAACGATCGGGCAGCGGTTGGTATGTAGCAGCTTCAGCGCGATCTGCGGTGCATCGGCGGGACGCTCATCATGGCGGGTATAAAGCAGTTCGCGGATCTGTTCTACGCTGAGCTCAAACAGCGGCGTCGGATCTACGCGAAGGTCCCATACGGCTGCCGCGTTGCGGTTCACCGGGTGCCAGGTCAGTGGCGCAACAATCGCCGCATTACCCCACTCTACCGGGTATTTAGAAGAAACGTGCAGCACCGGTTTCATCGCTGGCACATCGAGCTTCGACTGAATAGCGCGTTTGCCGCGATTGTTGAGCACATAGTCAAACAGCTTCGGCTGCCGCTCCCTGACCAGCTTGGCCACGGCGATGGTCGCGTATACATCGGACAGCGCATCGTGCGCCTGTTCATGGGCCAGACCATTAGCCTTGCTGAGATCCTCAAGCCGAAGACTCGGGGTGCCGTCTTCATAGGTGGGCCACTCGATGCCTTCTGGCCTTAGCGCACGGGTCAGGCGCAGCATATCGATAATGTCCCAGCGTGAGCAGCCGTTCTGCCACTCCCGCGCGTACGGATCATAGAAGTTACGATAGAGAGTGTTGCGGGTCACTTCGTCATCGAAGCGGATGGAGTTATAGCCCACCGCACAGGTACCCGGACGGGCCAGCTGCTCATGAATCTGACGGATAAACTCAGCCTCGCAGACACCCTCAGCCAGCGCCTGCTGCGGCGTGATGCCGGTGACAAGACAAGCCTGGGGATGCGGCAGAATATCCTCGGAGGGGATGGCGAAGACCACCAGCGGTTCTTCGATGATATTGAAGTCGGCGTCGGTGCGTACTCCGGCGAACTGCACGGGCCTGTCCCGCGCCGGATCGGTGCCGAAAGTTTCGTAGTCGTGCCAGAAGAATGTGTCTTGAGCCTTAGCCATTGCGGGTCCGTTCGGTTCCGTCGTGTATAATCGGTGCATACACTAACATTGAAAGGGTTCTCTGGCATGTTCCACGATCAGTTAAGCAGCGACGCAGCCTGCCCCTGCGGCTCCGGCAAATCTTTCGCCGACTGCTGCGGCCCCGCTCTCAGCGGCACCACGCCAGCCCCCACCGCGGAAGCACTGATGCGCTCGCGTTACTGCGCCTTTGCCATCGGCGCCGTGGATTATCTGCTGGACACCGTAGCGCCGGAAAAACGCCAGGAGGGCGATGCCGAGCTACTGACTGAACAAACCCAGGTCACCACATGGACTGGTCTGAACATTCTCTCCACCCGTATGGGCAAGGAAAGTGACGATCTGGGAGAAGTCAGTTTCGAAGCTCGATTCCAGTCAGGCCCCAGCAAAGGCGTTCTGCGCGAACACTCTCGGTTCCGCCGCGAAGCCGGTCTCTGGGTCTACGTCGACGGTGATGTAGAGCTTCTGCCGGGCTAAGAAAGCGAAGAAAAAGTCCAGGCTGATTGATGGGAGTTCCGGTCAGGGCTCCCGGATTTCGGCGCTCATCTCGGACATATTTTTCAGCTCTGTCAAGGCTTTTCCTGCGTTGTACTAGGCCGTTAGAATAGGTGCCCGCTCCTGTGGACGCCCTTTTTAGCGACCAATACTGCGGGCCCGTCGGTCGGTGCCAGAGATAGGTTCCGACCGGGTCCCGGATCTTCATTAGAGCCGGATACACGATTAAAGAGCCGAGCCTCTGCGCCGGTTTGTGGTGATTGATGTTTGCGAATCTGTTTAAACCTAAATGGCGGCACCCAAGCCCCGATGTCCGCGCCCGTGCCGTTAACCGGCTGGACTCGGACCGCCCCGCTCACTCCGACATCCTGCGCAGTCTGTTGCTGGATGATCGCAGCAGCGAGGTACGCCGGGCCGCTATTGAACGTGTCACTGATACCGCGCTGCTGATCCAGGCACTGACGGCGGAACAGGACGCGGAGATTCGCCACCTCGCCGCCAATGCGATCGCTGCCCAACTCTCATCACGCTCCATGAACGAGCAGCTGGAGTGGGCACTTAAGCTTCCCACAGACAGCACACGCGTCGAGCTGGTGCTGGCCGATATTTCATCCACTCTGCGCAGCCACATTATTGACCTGGTCGAGGAACAGCAGTTCCTGATCCTGATCGCGCTGAAAGGCCCCACCGCCCAGACTCGACGTGAAGCGGCGCTGCGCGTATCAGGCCCGGAACATCTCGAGACCCTGGCCAGAGATAGCCGGGGTAGCGACAAGGCGGTTCATCGCATTGCCCGGGACGCGATCCAGGCGTTGCGTGAGCAGGAAAAAGAGCAGGCGCAGATAGCAATCCGCCGTGAGGAGCTGCTTGCTTCGCTGGATACTCTGGTGAATGGCCAGGACCAGCAGCTGTTCCAGGCCCGTTTCGATGTGCTGATTCGCGACTGGAGCCAGCTCCCGGAAGCTTCGCAGCAACAGAATGACCACTACCTGGTGCTCAAGGCCCAGGCGGAACAGGTCATCGCCGAGCAGGCCGCACGCAAGGCGGCCGCCGAAGCCGCTGAGCAGGCCCGGATCCTGCATGCAGAGCAGGCTCAGGCTCTGGATACCGAACTGGCCGCTCTGTGCCTGCGTAGCGCTGACGCCACTGCACTCCTGCCTGAACTGAATGAACTGCTGCAGCGAGCCGAGCAGTACCGCAACGAAGGCGACGTTGAGACACAGCTTGCCGAGCGCGTCGCAACAGCAGCGAAGCTACTTGAGGCCATTAGCCAGCTTGCCGAATTAGAGCCGCACATCCAGCAACAGCTCGAAACGCCGGCAGACGGCAACGGCACTGACATTGCCCTGGCCGGTTATCTTTCCCGCATCGACTGGCCCACCTCCTGCCCACAGCCTGCCCTGCTGAACCGTGCACAGCAGATACTGAACGAGGCTCGTCAGGCCAAGCGGGAACAGAAAGAACAGATCAGCGAACTCTGTACCCGTCTGGAGAAAACCCTCGACCAGCTCGAACAGGCGATAGAACAGGGTGAAATCCGTAACGCCCTGAAACAACGCGAGCGCGCCGAGCAACAGGCACAGGCAGTCTCAACGCAGCTGCCCGATGCTCTGGAACAACGCCTCAAGGTGCTGACGGCCCAGCTTCAGGAGATCAAGGACTGGCAGGGTTTTGCCGTCAACGGCAAAAAAGAAGCACTGTGCGAACAGATGGAAGCGCTGATCGGCTCCGCACTGGAACCTCAGCCGCTGGCAGACCGCATCCGCGCGCTGCAGAAAGAGTGGAAAGCACTCGACTCGAACTCTGCCGTGCATTCGCAGAAGCTCTGGCAGCGTTTCCGCACCGCAGCGGAAACCGCATACGCCCCCTGTGAAAGCCACTTCGCCTCACAGAAAGAGAAACGCCTGCAAAATCTCACCCAGCGCGAAGAGATCTGCCGCCAGCTCGAAACCCTGTTTGAGTCCGTAAACTGGGACGAAGCTGAATGGCCCGCGATTGAACGGATCTGCCACACCGCCAAGCGCGAGTGGAAGCAGTTTTCGCCGGTAGACCGGGCTCCCGGCAAGGTGCTGCAGCAGCGTTTCAACCAGTTGATCCGTGAGCTTGATAACCGCCTGCGCACCTGGCATCAACAGTGCGCAAATACCAAGCAGTCACTGGTGGACAGCGCCGCGGCCCTGACCGAGTGGGAAGATGTTTCAGCGGCAGCGGCGGAGGCCAAGGCGCTGCAGCAACAGTGGAAGCAGACGGGGCCGGCATTTCGCACCGAAGAGCGCGCGCTCTGGCAGGCGTTCCGAGAGCATTGTGACGCTATCTTTGCACGCCTGAAAAGCACAGGCAGCAGCGGCGATCCAATCAGTGTCGAACAGACCACGCCACCGCTTAAAGCCGAGGCTATGTCGCGTCTTGAGTCCTGCGCCGAGCTGCTCGACAAGGCCGAAAAAGCGATCCTTGATGGCAATAGCGGCATCGTCGACAAACTGCTTTCAGCGATCAGTGATTCACTCTCACAGGTGCCGGAGCAATGGAAGCTGGCGATGAGTCAGCGTGTCGATGCGGTTGCATCTCTGCTCTCTTCGCCGGACGCTCTCGAGGCGCGCCTTGCCGATAGCGAAAGCGAGCTGCGTGAACTCTGCATCCGCCTGGAGATCCTGCTCAGCCAGCCTTCACCGGATGAGGATCAGGCTCAGCGCATGGAATACCAGATGCTGCGCCTGCAGCAGGCGATCGACGAGCAGAGCCGCAACCCCTCCAGCGCCGATGTCACCGAACTCGAACTGCTGTGGCACTGCGTTGCATTCAACCGCGTATTCCCGCAGCTTTCACGGCGCTTTAACCAGCTGAAACAGCGCACGGTATAAGGCTTCAAAACCTTCGATCAGGCGAGATAGGGCAGAATATTGCGTATCGCCTGATCGACGTACACCTCCTTCTCCCCCACCGGTGCCACATAGTGGATAGCGCTTTTGGCTGCTTCCACCCCTTCTGACCGGGCGATCACCCAAGCCGCCAGGTAGCTCGAGGCAAGACAACCTCCTGCGGTCGCCAGATTTCCGCTGGCGAAAAACGGCTGCTCCAGCACTTCAACACCTTTTTCTTCAACCCAGGGGCGCGTCGTCAGATCCGTGCAGGCCGGCAAGTTATCCAGTAAACCGAGACTCTCCAGCACCAGCGCGCCGGAGCACTGGGCACCGATAAGCTGACGCTGGTGGTCAAGTTTAAGCTGCTCCATCAACGCCACATCCGCAGCAACCTCTCGGGTTTTCATCCCGCTGCCGACCAGCACCGCATCGGCAGCGTTGGCCTGCTCGAGTGATATATGCGACTCGATCACTACGCCATTCATCGACTCTACTCGTGGTTTCGGACTCGCGATCGACACCTGCCAGCCCGGCCTCCTGATTCGGTTAAGCACGCCGAGGGCGATGAGAGAGTCGAGTTCATTGAAGCCATCAAAAGTCAGAATAGCGATATGCATCTTATCCACTTGCTCAAGTTGTATTAGCGAGCAGGCAGTCTATTTCTTAATATGATGACAATATAAAAATTGTCATGGATATATTTCATATGCCGCGAGCGCGATACAAGCAGCTGGTCGATAAATTGAGCGCCGACATCCGCTCCGGCGACTTACCTCCGGGAACACGTTTACCCACCCATCGACAACTATCGGAAGTTGAGGGCGTCGCTCTTGTTACCGCATCCAGGGTCTATGCGGAGCTGGAGAAAATGGGGCTTGTCAGTGGCGAAGCGGGCCGCGGCACCTTTGTCCGCGAAACAAGACTACCTCCGGGCCAGGGAATCGATCAGCACCCGGTCCCCGGCGGCACCCTGGATCTGAACTTCAACTCGCCATCGATCGACGGGCAAAGCCAGCTGCTACGCGAGGCTCTTCGACAGCTTTCGGTGTCTGGCGAGCTGGAGCCGCTGCTCCACTACCAGCCCCATGCCGGGCGCCAACATGAGCGCAGTATCATTGCAGCACACCTGAAAAATAGAGGTCTCGATGTCAGCGAGAACCAGGTGTTATTCACCAGCGGTGCTCAACACGGGCTGGCGATCACCGTCCTGGCATTGCTCAACCCCGGTGATATCGTCGCCGTAGACAGCCTTATCTATCCGGGATTTAAAACGGTGGCTGAGGTCGGTCGTCTGGAACTTGTCCCCATCCCCTGCACTGATGCAGGACCTGATCTGAACGCCCTTAAACAGCTCTGCCAACAGCGCAACCTGAAAGCGGTTTACACCCAGCCGACACTGCACAACCCTCTGGGCTGGGTGCTAAGCCTTGAACAGCGCGAAGCTCTTGTGGCCATCGCCAGAGAACAGGACCTTCTCCTGATCGAAGATGCGGCCTACGCCTTCCATGCAGACAATCCACCGCCACCGATCAGCAGCCTTGCCCCCGAACGAAGCGTTTACGTTTCCGGTGTATCGAAAAGCCTGGCCACAGGCCTGCGCTGCGGCTTTGTAGCAGCCCCCTCCAACTGGATAGGCCGGCTCGAAAGGGCGATCCGCGCCACTACCTGGAACACGCCGGGGCTGATCACCGCGCTCACCTGTCGCTGGATAGAGGATGGTACCCTGGCCCGTCTGGAAACGCAGAAGCGTGAAGATGCACAGTCACGCCAGCTGATCGCCAGTAAGATATTTCACGACTGGCGTTATACGGCACATCCCAATGCCTATTTTATCTGGCTGCCACTGCCCAATGAGGTTCGCGCCGACCAGGTCTGCGCAAAACTGTTGGAAGCGGGTATTTCGGTGTCATCAGCAGAGCCATTTGCCACCACCGAGCATGTTCCTCACGCCCTGCGTCTGGCGCTCGGCTCGGTCAAAAAAGAACAGCTCGAAGGCGCACTGCTGAAGGTTAAAGAGGTGATTGAAGACTTTGCCGGCCTTAGGGGCACAGTTCCGCGAAAGCGATAGCTCAGGACTTTTCTTCTGGCTAACAGGCAATAAAAAACCGGCCGTAATGAGGGCCGGTTTTCTTAAGCTCGTATGCGGCTAGCGCATCAGTGCATGTACTGACCGCCGTTGATGGAGAAGTCGGCACCGGTGATGTAGCCCGATTCCTCATCTGCCAGGAAAGCAACAATGCGACCGATCTCTTCCGGAGTACCCAGACGACCGACCGGGATGTTGGAAGCGATCTTGTTGAGCACTTCCTGATCGATCTTGGCAACCATGGCAGTCATGATGTAGCCCGGTGATACGGTGTTAACCGTAACGCCCTTGGAAGCCACTTCCTGCGCCAGCGCCTTGGTAAAGCCATGAATACCGGCTTTGGCCGCAGAGTAGTTACACTGACCGAACTGGCCCTTCTGTGCGTTGATAGAGGAGATGTTGATGACGCGACCAAAGCCGGCTTCAAGCATCGGGTTAATCGCCAGACGGGTCATGTGGAACATCGAGTCAAGGTTGGCGGTGAGGACTTCGTCCCACTGCTCCCAGCTCATTTTCTTGAAAGTACCATCACGCGTGATACCGGCGTTGTTCACCAGCACACTGATTTCACCACCGGTCAGCTCCTTGACCGTCGCTACGCACTGGGCGCAGGACTCGGCGTCGGTAACGTCGCCGTAGGCTACATCGATGGAGTAGCCGTCCTTTTTCTGCTCTTCCTGCCACGCCTTGGCTTTGTCGTGGTTACCACCACTGTTATAGCCGGCCACCACACGGAAGCCTGCGTCAGCCAGTTTGCGGCAGATTGCCGTACCCAGACCGCCAGTACCGCCGGTCACCATAGCTACTTTCTGACTCATAATATCGCACCCCTCTTTATTTACTTATACGAACCAGTTGAATCCGGTTTTCGAATTTGTAGTAGGGAAGCTGAGAACAAGCCCGGGCCTTTCGGGATAACAGCTTCCCCAGGTTTTGTGCGTGTACTTGCTTTGATCTTAGTACGCGCAGGCACTAATAAACAACCGTTTATCTGCCGTTAAGGAAGAATAAGTGAGGGGTTTGACTTATTGATGACACTTAGCGGACAAGACGGGTGAGATAACGTCGCATCCAGGTGAAGGCAAGCGCTGCGGTGATACCGTTGGCGAGCACCAGGGCCGCAAACATACCTTCCAGACCGAAAAGCAGGCTGCCGAGCCAACCGAGAGGCACGTACATGATGAACAGCCGGAACAGGCTGATCCGCATCGCACGCATGGGCTGGTGCAGCGCGTTGAACGAAGAGGCGCTGAGAAAGGTGATCGCCTGGAAACCGAAACCGGCGGGCACCACCACCATCCAGAGGGCAAGCCAGCCGGAAACTTCTCGGTCTTCGGTGAACAGAATCGCCAGCGGGTTGGCAAAAATAAACAGTGCCAGATAGATCACACCCTGCCAGATCAGGGCAAAGCGGACCGCGCCCATATAGGCCTTACGCACCCGCTCCACCTGACCGGCGCCGTAGTTCTGACTGATAAACGGCGGCAGCGTCATCGACAACGCCAGGCATACAAGCAGAGACAGCGACTCGACGCGGTTACCCACACCATAGGCCGCCACCGCTTCTGCGCCGTGCCCGGCAACCACTGCGGTCAGCACACCATTGGCCAGCGGCGTCATCATATTGGAAAGCGCCGCCGGCAGGCTGATCTGCATCAGCTGCTTCCAGTGCCCAACCATCTCCGACAGATCGGGCCAGGCGAAGATCAGCATCTGTCGGCGGCCGTAGAGCAGATAAAACGCCAGCAGCGTCGTGCTGCCCCAGGCCAACACACTGGCAATGGAGGCCCCCTGAATCCCCAGCGCCGGGATGGGGCCCCAGCCGAATATCAGCAAGGGATCCAGCATAAGGTTCAGTATCGCCGAGACCAGCATCACCAAACCGGACATGCGCGTATCGCCCGCCGCCCGGAAGATGCTGTTGCAGACCATGTTTAGAACCAGGAATACCGAGCCGGAAAACCACACCGTCATATAGGCATGGATATAGGGCATCAAACCGGGTTCGGCCCCCATGGCACGGAAAACGGGATCGATGATCCAGTGGCCGCCAACACCGACCACCAGCATCAGCAGCACCGTCATGATGATGTTGTCGGTGGCCATGCGAGAGGCATTGCGGGTTTCACCTGCGCCGATCAGCCGCGCCAGCGTTGCGGACGTGCCAACCCCC
The DNA here is from genome assembly GCF_900108065.1 of Marinobacterium lutimaris. Taxonomy (GTDB): domain Bacteria; phylum Pseudomonadota; class Gammaproteobacteria; order Pseudomonadales; family Balneatricaceae; genus Marinobacterium_D; species Marinobacterium_D lutimaris. The sequence goes on from NZ_FNVQ01000003.1 coordinate 390,393, forward strand.
AAGCCGATCGCCAGGCTGGTGACAGAGAAGGTCACCGGAAAGGTAAACGCCAACGCCGCCATCGGCTCGGTACCGAGCTGACCCACAAACCAGATATCGGCGATGTTGAACAGCATCAGACTGACGATGCCCATCATCATCGGCAGAGTCATACGCACAAGCGTCGAATGGACCGGAGATTTCAGGATATCGGAAGCTGGAGACATGGGTGGGCCGGTTCTCAGAGGGACGCGCAGTTTACCACAGCCCTGGAGGGCTGACTAAACGGTCAGTTCATTCCCGGTATTCCGCCTGTACCTCCTGGTGTCTGCTGGGCTCACATTCCCTGACTCCGCTGTAGTATGATCGGCGCTCACCCGAGTTATGTAGCTGTTATGAACCTGATCCTGCTGTTCGAAGACGATTTTACCTCGCCCCTTACCTCTCCCCTTACCTCGGCCGGCGAAGTCCGCCTGCACGATCGCCGTCTTACCCATATTCGTGATGTTCACCGCGCGTTGCCCGGAGATCAGCTCAGAGTTGGGCTTCTCAATGGCGCTATGGGATCAGGCCAACTGCTCTCCCTATCGGAGCATGAGGCTGTATTGCGGGTCGAGCTGGACACTCCCCCGCCGCCGCCACTGCCGCTGACACTGATCCTGGCGCTGCCACGCCCGAAGATGTTCAAGCGCACGCTGGCCGCTGCCGCCAGCATGGGCGTAAAGGATCTCTGGCTGATCAACTCCTATCGTGTCGATAAGAGCTATTGGGGATCTCCTCTTTTGACAGAAGCCGGGCTCAGGGAGCATCTACTGCTGGGACTGGAACAGGCCTGCGACACGCAGCTGCCGCAGGTTCACCTGCGAAAACGGTTCAAGCCCTTTGTTGAAGACGAACTGCCGGAGCTCTGCCGGGGGCGCCGCGCACTGCTGGCTCACCCCTATAATGCACAGCCCTGCCCTTCGGCCTCGGATGAATCAACACTGCTGGCGATCGGACCCGAAGGTGGCTTTATCCCCTACGAGGTGGAAAAACTCGTTGAGGCAGGCCTGAGCCCCGTGCATCTTGGGCCACGAATTCTTCGCGTAGAGACGGCCGTCCCTGCTCTTTTATCCCGGCTATTCACCTTCTGATCAGGCCGAGCGACAAGATTGATCTCAAAGTATCTTATAAATAATATGGTTATATGATTCGAATCTAAAACGAAAACAAGAATCGAACTCAGTTGCGTTGACCCGACAGGAAAAAGTGATAACAATTCGCATTACGCGATTGATATCCGGCCCTGCTCTTTTTAGGAGTGCGGCCAGCTTTTCCAATAATTACTTTTTTAATAACTAAAAGTTTCCGGAGAATCCGCGACAATGAAAAAAGCTCTTTTATCTGCCGCAGTACTGAGCGCCACCTTCAGCACCTTCGCACAGGCCGAAGAGGTCAATGTGTACTCTTTCCGCCAGGAGTTTCTGCTGAAGCCTCTGCTGGAAGCGTTCACCGAAGAGACCGGCATCAAGGTCAACGTAGTATTCTCCAAAAGCGGTCTGCTGGAACGCCTTGAGCATGAAGGCCAGAACACCCCGGCCGACCTGCTGCTGACCGCCGATATCGGCCCACTGTACGACGCTACCGAACGTGATCTGGTAGCGCCGATCAAGAGCGACATTATTGAGCAGAACATTCCGGAACATTTCCGCGCTACCGATGGCCGCTGGGTGGGTCTGACCAGCCGTGCACGTCTTATCTATGCCTCCAAGGATCGTGTAGAGCCGGGCGAAATCACCACCTACGAAGAGCTGGCCGACCCGAAATGGAAAGGCCGTATCTGTACCCGCAGCGGCAAGCACACCTATAACCTCTCCCTGATCGGCTCCATGATTGCCCACCACGGCGAAGCGGAAACCGAACAGTGGCTCGAAGGCGTCAAGGCTAACCTGGCACAGAAGCCTCAGGGTAACGACCGTAGCCAGGTCAAGGCGATCATGGAAGGCGTGTGCGATCTTGCCCTCGGTAACAGCTACTACTACGGCAAGATGGCCACCAACGAAGACGAGCCTGAGCAGAAAGAGTGGGCTGCATCCGCCAACCTGGTGTTCCCGAACCAGGACGATCGCGGCACCCACATGAATATCTCCGGCGCAGCACTGACCAAGTACGCTCCGCATCCGGAAGCGGCAGTCAAGCTGGTTGAGTTCCTGACCCAGGAAAAGGCACAGAAACTCTACGCCGAAGCCAACTTCGAATTCCCGGTGCGTCCGAACACCCCCTGGTCTGAACTGCTCGAAGAGAAAATGAGCGGCTTCAAGGGTGACGAGATCAACCTGGGTGAAATCGGCGCCAACCGCGCTGCTGCCGCCAAGCTGGTCGACAAGGTCGGCTTCGATAACTGATACCGGGAACTAGTGCATGAGTGCCACCGCCGAAACCACACTGACCGAATCACGGACCCTGCCCCGTCTGCGCGGGCTTCTTCCCGGTTGGTACAGTATCGGCTGGGGCACCGCACTGCTGGTGATGTTGCCCGTGCTGGCCGTACTCTGGCTGGCACTCTTCCCCACCGAAAATATCTGGCCGCACCTGGCCTCCACGGTGCTGCCGGTTTATATCAAGTCCACGCTGATTCTGATGGTGGGTACCGGCGCGCTGTCGGTGGCGATCGGCGTAGGCACCGCCTGGCTGGTGACCCTATGTCACTTTCCTGGGCGACGAGTATTTGAATGGGCACTGCTGCTGCCCTTTGCGATTCCGGCATACGTGATCGCTTATATTTATACCGACCTGCTTGAATATGCGGGTCCGGTCCAGATTCTGCTCCGTGACCTGTTCGGCTGGCAAACCGCCCGCGACTACTGGTTCCCGGAGATCCGCAGTATCGGCGGCGCTATTCTGATGCTGACGCTGGTGCTCTACCCCTACGTTTACCTGCTTGCCCGCGCCAGCTTCCTGGAGCAATCCATGAGCATTCGCGACGCCAGCCGCATGCTGGGCTGCAGCCCCTGGCAGAGTTTCTACCGGGTTTCACTGCCGATCGCTCGCCCGGCCATCGCTGTCGGCCTGTCATTGGTTTCGATGGAAACGATCAACGACTTCGGCACAGTAGATTACTTTGCAGTCAAGAGCATGTCCGCCGGCATCTACGACGCCTGGCTGAACATGGGCAACGTGGGCGCGGCCGCTCAGATCGCCAGCCTGATGATGATCTTCGTGGTGGTGCTGATCTCACTGGAGCGTGTCGCCCGCGCCAAGTCGCGCCAGTACACCAGCCCCGACCGCTACCGCACCATCGAGCGCTACCGCCTGACAAAGAGCCGCGCCTGGCTCTGTACGCTGGCCTGCTCTCTGCCCGTGCTGTTCGGTTTTCTTCTGCCGTTCATTTCACTGGCGGATATGTCCCTGGCCCATCTGGACCAGTTCAGCGACAGCAACTTTCTCGGCTTTGCCACCAACAGCTTTACTCTCTCGGGCGTGACCGCTCTGCTGGCGGCAGCCATTGCCATCGTACTGGCGTACAGCAAGCGACTTTATGCCCGCAACCGCTCTCTGCAGGTGGCCGCCCGCATGAGCAACCTGGGCTATGCCCTCCCCGGCGCCGTGCTCGCCATTGGCGTGATTATCCCTCTGGCCGCTTTCGATAACAGTGTCGACGCCTTTATGCGCGAGCACTTCAATATCAGCACCGGCCTGCTGCTGAGCGGCACGCCCTTCGCCCTGGTGTTTGCCTACTGCGTGCGCTTCCTGGCCGTCTCCGGCGGCGCCGTGGATTCTTCGCTGGGCAAGGTCACGCCCAACATGGATATGGCGTCCCGCTCGCTGGGCGCCAATACGCTGCGCACACTTAAAGAGGTGCATCTGCCGCTGATTCGCGGCGGCCTACTCACCGGGGTGCTGGTGGTGTTCGTGGATTGCATGAAGGAACTGCCGGCGACACTTATCCTACGCCCGTTCAACTACGATACGCTGGCAACCTATGTCTACCAGTACGCTTCGGACGAACAGATCGAAAGCTGCTCACCCGCAGCGCTGTTGATCGTTCTGGTGGGAATTATTCCGGTGATTCTGCTGAGCCGCACGATTACCGCTACACGCGCCAGCCGGTAAAGGCCGTCGGCGCGGTTAGGCAGGTCTTACCGGGCTGAATTCTTGTAGGAACGACGCCCCGTCGCGAACAACCACCAGTGTATTGAATCACCACCGAGCAGCATTCAATCGGCGCGAGGGCACATCTCCTACCGGTCGAAAAAAACGATGGGACGGTGTGGCGCTACGCGCAGCGCCACCTGCTCACCGATCGGGTAACGGTGCATACCACTTTCCACCGCCTGCAGCTCCAGGCCCGAAGCCAGTTTCAGACTGTACTGCGTCTGACTGCCCTGGAACTCACAGGCCAGCACCTCGGCGGATACACTGCCTTCATGCGTCAACTGAATATCGGTGGGACGCAGGAACAGGCGGATAGAGCGACCTTCACAGCCATCCTTCCCGAAAGGCTCGGCAAACTCCAGCTCGCCCAACTCACAGCTGAGACGATCAGGCGCCAGCGCTTTACCTGACACCATCACCCCCTTACCCACGAACGATGCTACCTCGGGTGTTGCCGGCTGATAGAACAGCTCTTCCGGCGTGCCCCACTGCTGCACCTCGCCTTGCGACAAAACGCCCAGGCGGTCACTGATGGTGAACGCCTCCTGCTGATCATGGGTCACCATGATCGAAGCGATCTGCTGCTTCTTCAGAATGCGGCGCATCTCCGCGGAAAGCTGGCGGCGCAGGTCGGTATCCAGATTGGAAAACGGCTCATCCATCAGCAACAGACGAGGTTTGGGCGCCAGAGCCCGAGCCAGCGCCACGCGCTGCTGCTGACCGCCGGACAACTCATGAGGATAACGTTTGGCCAGGTCCGGGAGCTCAACCAGATTGAGCACCTCCTCAACCGCCTGCTGCTTTTCACTGCGGCTTTTACCCTTGAGGCCAAAGGCGATGTTCTCCGCGATCGTCAGGTGCGGGAACAGCGCGTAATCCTGAAACACCATGCCCATACCACGCTTTTCAGGCGGCAGAGTGCTCTTCCCGTCGCTGATCACTTCACCATTAACTCGAATGGCACCAGACTCTGCCTCGATAAAACCGGCGATCGCTCTGAGAACGGTCGTCTTACCACAGCCGCTGGGTCCCAACAGGCAGGCGATCTCGCCCTCTTCGATGGAAAAACTGACCGACCGCAGTACCGGGGTTCCCTCGTAGGCACACTGAAGTTTTTCGACGGAAAGAAGTTCGCGCATAGCTCTCCTGCTACCGTACCCGACATCTATTACCTCTGGTGTACAGGGAAAGATAGGACGTGAACGGTTTAATACCCTGAAATGACAGGGTCAATAATAATTGGAAATCATTCTTAATTACCAGCAAGAGAGCGGCGATAACGCTCCCAGTCAAAAGCCGGGCCAGGATCGGTCTTTCTTCCCGGTGCAATATCGCTGTGACCGCAGATTCGCTCGGGGTTGATCTGCGGATACTGCTGCATCAGGGCTCCGGTAACGCCGGTCAGCGCAGCATACTGCTCGTCAGTGAAGGGAAGATCGTCTGTGCCTTCGAGCTCTATGCCGATGGAGAAATCGTTACAGGCCTCTCGCCCGTCAAAGCAGGAACGTCCCGCGTGCCAGGCACGCTTATCAAAGGGGACAAACTGAGTCACCTGGCCGTGACGGTCGATCAACAGGTGGGCGGAAACCTCCAGCTGATGAATCTCGCGATAATAGGGATGATCATCTGGGTTCAGGCAGTTGGTGAACAACTGGTGGATACCGGGCCCACCAAATTCTCCGGGCGGCAGGCTGATATTGTGTATCACCAGCAATGAGATTTCGCCGTCCGGGCGCTCATTGTGATTTGGCGAAAGACACTGCTCTGCGGCGGTTAGGCGATGCTCCTTGATGGAAAAATCCTGAATCGTCATTGAAAGGAATAGACTCCTGAGACAAGCGAAATTACAGCGGCGAGGTTCTCGCTAAGACGCGCATTCGCTAGAATATCGACCTCGAACCACACCCGCAACGGAACCTCTCATGCTGAACCTGACCGACCTCAAACCGGTGATCGAAGAAAATGTGCGTACAACCCTGAGCGAAGATGTGGGCGACGGCGATATAACTGCCGCGCTTATCCCCGCCTCGGACCAGGCCAGCGGTCGCGTGATCAGCCGCGAGTACGCCACCGTCTGCGGAACAGCCTGGGTAGACGAGGTATTCCGCCAGGTTGACCCCGAGGTTCGCATCGAATGGAAAGTCAAAGACGGCGACCAGGTAGAACCTGACCAGACACTGTTCACCATCGAAGGCGCAGCTCGCAGCCTTCTGACCGGCGAACGCGCCGCACTGAACTTTCTCCAGACTCTATCCGGCACTGCCACCCTGGCGCGCAGCTATGCAGACCATGTGGCTGAAACCAGCGTACGCCTGCTAGACACACGCAAAACCATTCCCGGGCTGCGCATGGCACAGAAATACGCCGTCAGCTGTGGCGGCTGCTTCAACCACCGCATCGGCCTGTTCGACGCCTTCCTGATCAAGGAAAACCATATTCTTGCCTGTGGCGGCATCTCCGCGGCGGTCAGCACCGCGCGCACCATGCATGCAGACAAACCGGTTGAAGTCGAGGTTGAAGATCAGGATCAGCTGGTTGAAGCGCTTGAGGCCGGCGCCGATATCATCATGCTGGACAACTTCAGCCCCGCCGAAATGGTCGATGCGGTAACCATCACCGCCGGCCGCGCCAAGCTTGAAGCCTCTGGCAACATCACCGATGAAACCCTGCTGGAATATGCGAAAACCGGCGTCGACTATATCTCCATCGGCGCCCTGACCAAGCATTGCCGGGCGATAGACCTGTCGATGCGGCTCGTTTAAGCCTCCTCAGAATGCAAAAAAGGAATGCAAAAAAGCCAGCTAAATAGCTGGCTTTTTCATCTCAATATTTACTCGCAGCGCGCCGCACCGATCTGCACCCAGTCATCATCATTCTGAATCTGCAGCACATCGAACACCTCCACCTCGGCGGGGGTAATACCATGCTGTAGCATAATCGAGCAGGCGTCTCGCGCTTCCGCATCACGGTTGGATCCGTCCGGAATAACGCCAATACCCAATCGATGCCCCTTATCCCACCAGACCGGCTGAGCCGGTAGCTCCAGCCGCGCCATCACTTCGGCAGCGGCTCTCTCACGCACATCTGCAGACACCTCTTTGCGAGCGGACTCGATATACCAGGTCACACCGATACTCAGGGCTATGAGGATAAGCACCATTAGGCGTTTGTTCATTGGGTAACTTCCGTGCGGGTGGTTGATTCTTAAGGAGTTCGAGTGTGCCGGGAAGGAGCTTGGGAGACAACCGGACTAAAGGCTAAATCGGAGATTAGCCCTATTTGCCACTTCCTGTTCGAATGACTTCCATGGAAGTCCAGGCCTGGCAGGGCCAACTCAAATATCTATCGCCTCTTCAATCTGTTTGCGAAATCGCACACGGCTAAAAACATACCGTTTTTTCACGGCAAGCCGAAGCTCATCATTCAGCCCTGTGCCAAATCGTACTGAAGTGATTCTCGATAGGGTTGCTGGCGTGTTTCCAGGCAAAAAGACACTTCATAGTTCTGTTTTCGGTTCCCTACAGCCCTAGGTGAATTGTTGAGATAACTGGACCAACAATACTCTGCCGGATACACAACCATAGAGGCTCCCTCAGTGTTTAACTCGATATATCGATAGCACGCCAGAAGATAGCCATCCTTCACCACAAGAGAGGATTTAAAACGCCTACCCCCAAGGGTGCAGCTGCGCCGATAGAGCCGATTGATTCTTTGCACATAGCACTGCCCCAGCTGCTGCATCAATGCAGGCAAAGTAGCAGCAACCCTGGATAAAACTAGCAGGTGGTAATGGTTGGTCATGAAGCAGTATGCATGCAACCGAATATTCAGCGCAGTGCAGAGTTCGTGCAAAACTATCCACATAACTGGCGTAGTCATCATCCGCTAAAAAACGCTGCAATTGTTTCCGCGATGAATGATGTACACCAGGCAATGGCTCTGCAGAACACGAGGTTTTCTAGACATTACTAAGCTCGATCAAATCCATTTAATGGTCGATACCGAGCATAAATATTCAGGCAGCAGGTGAACAATGACCTGCTCAAGGCTGACAACAAAAAGGACCGCCGAAGCGGTCCTCTCTGCATAACTCGGGGGTAAGCCAGAAATATTACTCTGCCCCGATTTCTAAGACTCTTACTTACAGGAGCCCGGCATCAGGTTCTGAGGAGTACCAGTACAGGTCCATTCAGTAATGAAATCAGAATTAGCCAAAGGATCCGGCGTCAGGGTAACCGTTACAGCCACATCTACGTCGCCTGTCGCCGTGATAGTACCATTACTAGCTACAGCCAGCGCTGTAGTATACTGAGTAACCTCAAAATCGTGAGCACAAGCACTGAAATTAGCAGTGGCCAAACTAGCAGCAGATTGGTTGATTTCGGATACGCAGGTACGGGCAGAACTTGCTGCCAGTACAATTTCGGATACGCGGGCTTTACGCACATAGTCCTGATAAGCAGGCAGCGCGATCGCCGCCAGAATACCGATGATCGCCACAACGATCATCAATTCGATCAGGGTGAAACCCTGCTGTTTTGCAAATTGTTTTTTCATCATCATCTCTCCAGCGAGTTATGAACTTCCTGTTTTCAAACAGCAGCTTGCTGCCCTCAAAAAACAAAGCAAGAGCGGTGCCAACATCCAATCATCAAGTTCTATGCGGCTTTCCGTCCATTCCGGGGAGCGATCCTAAGTCAGGGAGTGACAATCTGTCACCCCCGGTGTCACTAATTGACAAACTAGTGTTTAAATTCTTGATCCAGGTCCTGATCCAGACCGTATTTCTGGATTCGGTAGCGCAGCTGACGTAGCGTCAACCCCAATTGCCGAGCAGCGGCCGAACGGTTCCACCGATGCTGCTCGAGAACTGCAACGAGCTGTTCGCACTCACTGCTGTCACCTTCAACGCCGCCGGGACTAATAGGTACCGGTCGACCGCACAGGGAAAGATCCTCCGGCGTGATCCGCCCCTCCTCGCAAAGCGCCATTGCTCTCTCCAGAATATTTTCCAATTCACGGACGTTGCCGGGAAAGGGGTAGTTACGCAGTTCATCAAGCGCCTCGTCGGTGAGCTCCCCATGGCACTGATGAATTCCGCCTTCTTTGTTGCGGCGGATAATCCGGTCGAGAATCGCCTGGCTCAGGGCCCAAATATCCTGCCCACGCTCCCGTAAAGGAGGTACCTGAAGCTCGATTACATTGACGCGGTAGTATAGATCCTGGCGGAAGTTACCCGAAGCCACCTCGTCATGTAGCTGTTTATGGCTAGCGCTAAGAATTCGCACATCAACCGGCTGCTCATGCTCGGCACCGACAGGGCGAATTTTCCGCTCCTGTATTGCTCGCAGCAGTTTCACCTGCATCGACATAGGCATATCGCCGATCTCATCGAGAAACAGGGTGCCGCCCTCCGCCGCCTGAAAAAAGCCTTCACGCTGGCTGGCAGCGCCGGTAAAACTGCCCTTGAGATGGCCAAAAAATTCAGACTCGATCAGATCCTCTGGAATGGCACCACAGTTGACCGCAACAAAGGGCCCACTGCCACGATGGCTACGCACGTGGATCTGACGGGCGATAATCTCCTTACCGGTGCCTGACTCCCCGCAAATACAGACCGGCGCCTGGGTACGCGCCAGCTTATCAATACGTGACTTTAGTACCCGCATGGCCGGCGAATCGCCCACCAGTTCATCATCCATTTGAGAGCGCACCGGATTGACCAGCGCTTGGTTCACCAACGCCCGCAGCTGATGGATATCCAGGGGTTTGGAGACACAGTCAAAGGCGCCCTTGCGCAGCGCTTCCACCGCCAGTTCCATATCCCCGTAGGCGGTGATGATCGCCACCGGCAGCGCCGGAAACTCCTTCTGGATCTGTTCCACCAAATCCATGCCACGGCCGTCCGGCAGACGCATATCGGTGAGACAGAGATCAAAGGATTGCCGGCCCAGGAGATCTCGGGCTTCACGCAGGCTGGCGGCACTGCAGGGCAAAGTGCCCATCCGGCTGAGGGTGATCTCCAGCAGTTGCCTCAAGTCGGCCTCATCATCGACCACCAGCACCCTAGGAACCACTCCCGGCTGTTTATCTGACTGCACCTTATCCACTGACTGCTTCCTTAGCCTCGTTCACGCTGCTCACCGGTCTCTCCATCGGGAAGGTGATGCGGAAACATCCGCCTTTCGCCCCAATCGACGCCTTTTTATGGGAAGCACTATACCCCATAGCGCCACTGCTATTCAGTTCACGGCTCTTATCTTCAAAGTACGTCAGTTCACAATAGTTGGCTTCGCACAGTTCCCTAGCGATATAAAGCCCCAGGCCAGTGCCCTCATGGCGGGTCGAATAGAAAGGTTCGTAGATCATCGCCTGAATATCCGCAGGCACCCCCGGGCCGTTATCCACCACCTCAATACAGGGAGTCGCATTGGGGTCGGCTCTATAAAGACTGAGCCGGATAATCGACTCCCCTTTTTGCGGCGTGCCATGCCGAATGGCGTTATCCAACAACAGGGTTAGCAACTGGCGCAGATGCTCAGAATCGGCTCGCACCTGTATCGGCCGATCTTCTATGTTCAGACGCAGGCAGCGATACAGATCTGGCCAACTCAGACGCCACTCCTCGCGCAGGGTCTCTAGCCAGTCGCTAAGCTCTATATCCTCCCACTGCGGCGTTTTCCGGCGTGATAACGTGAGCACATCATGAATCAGCCGGTTGAGCCTGCGCACCTGATTAAGCTGAATGGATATCAGCGGCTGCTCCTGCTCCGACAGGGCCGGCGACTCCGCCAAAAGCTGGGTAGCATGGCTGATCGCCGCAAGGGGATTACGGATCTCGTGGGCCAAGCTCGCGGTCAGCCGCCCCAGCGCGGCGAGCTTCTCCCGCTGCAGCCGGGAATCCTGCTGCTGCATGTTTTCAAGCATCAGCAGCACCCGCTGATCCCGCCCACGCCCGGTCGCAGTTAACTGCAGACGCAGTGGCAGGATGCGATCACCTTGAAGGGGAATGCCCTGACGCCACGCCTTCAGCAGTTCATCCAGGGGTTGTGAGAGAGCAGACAGGGGGCGATGCAAAATATTTTCAGGCCGGATACCGAACAGCTCGGCCGCCGCTGGGTTGATAAGGCGGACCATATTTTCGCCATCAACAACCAGCACACCTTCGTCCATCCGCTGCACAATAAGGGCATTTAGCTGAGTCAGGCTGGCAAGATCGAGCTCTTTAGCCCCCATCTCAAGCCGGGTATCCGCCATGCTGCGTCCAGTAAGTCCGCTAACCAAGGCAATGGTCAGGTGCGCCAGCGCAAGAACGCCCAGATCCGCCAGGGGAAAGTTTTCATCAAACAGCTCCCTGGCCGCCAGGCTGGCGCTGAGCACACCTGCGATAGCAACCACTGCATAAAGCTGGGTCCAGCGCCCCGGCTGCCAGAAACCAGCAAACGTCACAGGCACCAACGTCAGCGTTGCAAACACCCCGGGACTTATCCCGCTGGAGAAATCGAGCAGCGACAGCAAGGCAATATCGGTCAGCAGTTGCAGCACGAACTGGGCTTGGCGCGATGCTTCGCGGCGGAGCATGCCAAAGCTGAAGCCGATGGATAGCACCAAATAGACCAACGCCGTAATACTGAACAGGCCAGACTGGTGGTTAACGAAAACAATATTGTCGCCAGGCAGAACCAATAATGTAACCAACCCAGCCGCCAGCACCGTCCGGTAAAGGTTGAACAGCCTGAGTGCACGCCTGTCGCCGCTTTGCCGCATCAGAAAAAGACCCTGATCAAGTTATATCTAATCATATTTGCCACTACCTATTTGCCAGTATCAGGAGGCTACTATAGAGTAACGTCAATACCGTTTTCATGGTCTGATTTGCAAATGTAAGGTAAGGCAGTTGTCGAACGGATTTCAACCACTTAGCGGTCTAGCCAAGCGTCTGGTTAACGACGGTGCATTTTCTGCCGAAGTCGCCATGGAAGCGCTGACCCAGTCGCGTAACGCCAATCAAAGCTTTGTCAGCTATATCATCTCCCAGCGACTTGTAAGCTCCCATCGCGCGGCCTGCGCGGCCTCCGAGGAGTTCGGCCTGCCACTGTTGGATCTGGATGCCTTTTCCAGCGATGCCATACCCCAGGGGCTGATTGCCGAGAACTTGATACAGAATCACCGCGCCCTGCCGCTGATGCAGCGAGATAACCGCATCTTCGTCGCAATCGCCGACCCCACCAATATCCAGGCCTTGGACGAGATCAAGTTCCATACCGGCACCACCACTGAGGCGGTAATCGTCGAAGAGGACAAGCTATCGCGCAGGATCGATGCATTCCTGGATTCGGGTACCGAAGCACTGGAAGATCTTGAAGACGCGGACCTGGATAACATCGAAACCGACGATGGCAGTCAGCGAAAAAAAGAGGAGGAATCCGCCGAGGAAGCCGCCTCCGACGCGCCGATCGTGCGTTTTATCAATAAGATTCTGCTCGACGCGATCAAAAATGGTGCTTCGGATATCCACTTCGAGCCCTATGAGAAAGCCTACCGTATCCGCTGCCGTATAGACGGTATCCTGCAGGAGGTGAGCAAGCCGCCCACTAATTTGGCGTCACGGCTGTCGGCACGTTTGAAGGTTATGTCCAATATGGATATCGCCGAACGCCGCGTACCTCAGGATGGCCGCATCAAGTTGAAGGTATCGGCAAAGCGGTCCATCGATTTCCGTGTAAACACCCTGCCAACGCTCTGGGGCGAAAAGATCGTACTGCGTATACTCGACCCCACCAGTGCTACCATCGGCGTCGATGCTCTGGGCTTTGAACCAGAACAAAGAGAGGTGTACCTGAGCACGCTGGAACGTCCCCAAGGGATGATTCTGGTAACCGGGCCCACAGGTTCTGGTAAAACGGTAACCCTCTACACCGGCCTCAATATCCTCAATACAGAAGAACGCAATATCTCCACGGCGGAAGACCCGGTAGAGATCAATATGGACGGGATCAACCAGGTCCATGTAAACCCCAAGGTCGGCCTTACTTTTGCTGAAGCGCTACGCTCTTTCCTGCGTCAGGACCCTGACGTGGTGATGGTGGGTGAGATCCGTGATCTTGAGACCGCCGAAATCGCCATCAAGGCGGCTCAGACCGGTCATATGGTGCTATCTACCCTGCACACCAATAGCGCACCGGAAACGCTAACGCGCCTCAGAAATATGGGAGTACCATCCTTTAACATCGCCACATCAGTCAGCTTGATCATCGCCCAGCGTCTTGCCCGCCGCCTGTGTGAATCCTGTAAGCAATCGGTCTCCCTACCGGAAGCGACCCTGTTGGAAGAGGGCTTCAAACCGGAAGAACTCGATCAGCTACAGATCTATGAAGCCAACCCCGACGGCTGCACGAAGTGTAACCGGGGTTACAAGGGCCGGGTTGGTATTTATGAAATGCTGGTAATGAGCACCGAAATCGCGCAATGCATTATGGAAAACGGAAACTCACTGGATATACTTCGCGTCGCCCGCGATCAGGGCTTTAAAACGCTGCGTCAGTCTGGGCTACTAAAGGTAGCTAAAGGGATGACAAGTCTGGAAGAGATGAACCGCGTTATCAAGGTCTGACACCTGGCCGTTTGGAATCAATAGGCAGCAATTATTATGGCGACAAAAACAAAAGAAGCTAAGCGAGTCACCTTCGCCTGGCAGGGCAAGGATAAGAGCGGCAACCTCAGTAAAGGTAAAATTGATGCCGAAAGCATCGCCGCTGCTAAAACCCTGCTGCGCAAACAGGGGATTAACCCAGGCAAGGTTGCCAAGGAACGTACCTCCATCTTCAGCGGCGGTCGTAATAAAGCGATCAAGCCCCTGGATATCGCCTTCTTTACCCGCCAGATGGCTACCATGATGAAAGCCGGCGTTCCGATTATTCAAGCGCTGGATATCGTTGCCCAGGGCGCCGAAAAAATTAAGTTGAAAGAGCTGATCTATAAAATCCGCACCGATGTTAGCGGCGGTACCGACTTCTCCACCGCGTTGTCCAAACACCCTGACTATTTCGATGACCTTTTCTGCAGCCTGATCCAGGCCGGTGAGGCATCGGGTCAGCTAGAAACTATGCTTGACCGCGTAGCGACTTACAAGGAAAAGGTCGAGGCGCTAAAAGCAAAAATCAAGAAAGCGCTCACCTACCCTACCGCGGTAATCATCGTGGCGATTATCGTTACCGCCATACTGCTGGTGAAGGTAGTGCCCGTATTTGACGATGTGTTCTCAAGCTTTGGCGCAGAGCTTCCGGCATTCACACTTTGGGTTATCGGCCTATCGGAGTTTGCACAAAAATACTGGTTCTTCGCGCTGCTCGGCATTATTGCCGCCATCGTAGCTTTTGTTCAGGCCAAAAAGCGCTCACAAAAATTTGCCGATTTTGTCGATCGAACGCTGTTAAAAATCCCTATTATTGGGAGCATTGTTAACGAAGCGATTATTGCACGTTTCGCCCGCACGCTGGCGACAACCTTTGCCGCCGGTGTACCTCTGGTGCAGGCCTTGGACTCCACTGCCGGTGCGACTGGCAATGTAGTTTACCGTAATGCCACTCTGCAGATCCGCAATGGCGTATCCACTGGCCAGTCATTAACCAATGCGATCAATATGACTGGCGTCTTCCCGGTAATGGTCGTGCAGATGACCTCCATCGGCGAGGAGGCAGGCTCTCTGGATGCGATGTTAGACAAGGTTGCAACCTTTTATGAGGAAGCGGTCGATAACGCCGTGGACAATCTTTCCAGCCTGCTCGAGCCGCTGATCATGTGTATTCTGGGCGTACTTGTGGGTGGTCTGGTTATCGCCATGTACCTGCCGATCTTCCAGCTGGGTAATGTGGTTTAAAAGAACACCACAAGAGATCGGATCTTATACAGAAAAAGGGCCTCATTATCTTGAGGCCCTTTGTTTATTAACTAGTGGAAGCGGATTGTTTTGTTATCGGCCCAGACTCTTTATTGGCTACTCTCGGAGCCAAGCATTTTTACTCTACTAACCGGCCTTGTTATCTCCCTTTCTGTCGGCAGCTTCCTTAATGTAGTGATATATCGTCTGCCAGTAATGATGGAGCGCGAATGGCAGGCGATGACTGCGCCTGCCGATACGGTGGAGGGCTCTGCTGGCATCGCCAAAAACCAAGAGCAAGAGCCGTTTAACCTGGCGGTACCGGCTTCACGCTGCGGCAACTGCGGCCACCGCATTCGCTGGTACGAGAATATCCCGGTGCTAAGCTATGTGGCTCTGCGTGGTCGTTGCAGCGGCTGCAATGAGAAAATATCCCTGCGCTACCCCTCTATAGAACTGCTTACCGGCATACTAGGCGCCTTTATCGCCTGGCATTTTGGGTTAGGACTCGCCGGTATAAGCATGCTGCTGCTGACCTGGACCCTCGTTGCACTAACCTTTATCGATATCGACCACCAACTGCTGCCAGACCGCCTGACTTTGCCTCTGATGTGGCTGGGACTGTTGCTGAACACCCAGGAGCTGTTCACCTCCCTCGAACACGCGGTTATCGGCGCCGCGGCCGGCTACCTGGTGCTGTGGAGCGTGTACTGGCTGTTCAAGCTGCTGACCGGCAAGGAAGGGATGGGCTATGGTGACTTCAAACTGCTGGCGGCAATCGGCGCCTGGGGCGGTTTTGAAGTACTACCTCTAACCATACTTCTTTCATCGGTGGTTGGCGTTGTTCTCGCGCTGTTGCTGATGGCGGCGAAACGACATCAGGCAGCTAACCCACTCCCCTTTGGCCCCTACCTGGCGATTGCTGGCTGGATTGCTCTTATCTGGGGTGAACAGATCAATGGCTGGTATTTGGGAATGCTGCTATAGAAGGCACTCAATCACACCGTTAGGAGCTGGTACGACGTTGATTCACGTGTTGATTCAATAGCATGGCAGGTGATCGCGACGAGGGCTTCGCTCCTACGCCAAGAAATACTCCGTAGGAAGCGCCCTCGCGCCGATTGGGCAAGGTCGGGTTTAATGCCTGGTCGGAGTGAACGGCTGCTCTTCTGGATCCAGGCCGGTACTGTAGTCATCCAGGGAGGGTTCTGCGGCGATCTGGTAGCTTTCGCTGGCCCACTCACCTAGATCGATCAGACGGCAGCGCTTACTGCAGAATGGACGGAACTTGTTTTCCGGGCTGTAGACGGTTTCTTTGCCACATTGCGGACATTTAATCGCTTTACTCATACAGATTTGCTCCGCTTTGCTTTCTCTTTACACACTAGCGTTTGCGTTTGCAGGCTCTCGATCGACATAATCGATCAGTTGCCGATGCAGGGATTCCACCTGCTCTCTTAAATGTTTCAGGCTCCCGCCGTTGTCGAGCAGATGGTCCGCCCGCCGGGTTCGTTCTACCCTGCTGCACTGAGACGCCAGAATCTTTTCTACTTGCTCTGCGCTTACCTTATCCCGGGTGAGGGTACGTTCAATCTGGGTCTGCTTATCCACATCGACCACGATCACCCTATCCACCAGATCGACCTGACCTGACTCGATCAGCAGCGGCGACACCAGCATGACATAAGGCGCCTCAGACGCCGCCAGGCGTTCACGGATACGCTGATTAATAAGCGGATGCAGCAACTGTTCAAGCCACTTTCTCTCCGACACCTCTGCGAACACACGCTCACGAAGCGCCCTGCGATCAAGGCAACCGTCACTTTGAATGACATCATTCCCGAAGTGTTCGGCAATAAGCTCAAGAGCTGGCTCACCGGGCTCCACGACCTCCCGAGCGATAAGGTCTGCATCAACAACAGGAACACCAAGCCCGGCAAACATATTGGCAGCGGCGCTCTTGCCACTGCCGATGCCTCCGGTCAGCCCGACTTTTAGCGCATGCCCTGTCACCGAGCCCACCACTCAGAGATCGATGCGATACCCTGGGCGCCCTGCTGCCAGGCCCCAGGCAGCTCTTTACCGCTCATACCACCCAGGGCATAGACCGGAATCACCGCCTTTTCACTAAGATCGAAAAAGCCCGACCAGCCGAGGGTTGCAGCTCCCCGGTGCGAAGGTGTCTCGTTCACCGGAGAGAGGGTCACGAAATCCAGACCGAGCTCAGCGGCACGAACCAGCTCAGCCTCATTGTGGCAGGATGCGCTGAGCCAGCGGCCGGCAAACTGCTCAGGCTCGTGCAGCTCATTCAGCCTTGCAGAGTTCAGGTGCAACCGCTCTGCGCCGAGTTTATTGGCCAGATGAATACTGGCGTTGAGTATCAGCGGGTAGCCCTGTTCTTCGCACCAAGGCAGAAGCCGCTGAAACAGATCTCCCAGCCGCTCCTCATCAAGCAGTGGATCACGCAGCATAAATTGCACGCTGCCCGATGCCAGACCCGCACTATCAACGGCATTAAGCATTCTCTGTTTCACCGAGTCGGCAGTCTCATCCTCGAGGCTGCCAGTGATCCATAGCCGCGGCGGCAGCTGGGCAGCACTGACGATAGGCCGATTCGCAGCTGGAAACTCATAGTCATTCAACTGAGCGGGACCCACCCAACGAACTGGCTGCCCCTCTTTTCCATGAGCGTCGCCGGTAAAACCATCAACCCGCCATACATCCAGCAGCACCGATTTATCCGGGTAATGATGGCTGATGCGGATCAGTGGTCGCGCCTTATCGACTCTGATACCCAGCTCTTCATCCAACTCCCGCGCAAGCGCGACCTGTACAGGCTCTCCAGGCTCAACCTTACCGCCCGGAAACTCCCACAGGCCGCCCTGATGCTTGTCGCTGGGGCGCTTCGCGATAAGGATCTGACCGGCCGCGCCGACGATCACTGCCGCGACCACATGAATCAAACGCTTATCGGATTGCTCGTTCAACTGACTCATCTCTCAACAACAACGATCAGCTGCGGTAGTCCGCGTTGATATGCACATAATCGGTGGAGAGGTCAGTAGTCCAGACCGCTTCGCACACATCGCCACGATTCAGAACTACATGGATCAGAATCTCTTCACCATTCATGACCGCCTGCCCCTGCTCTTCGGTATAGCTCGCCGCACGCCCACCTTTCTCAACGATGCAGACATCATTCAGGTAGATCTCGATAGCGTTGAGATCCAGATTCTCCACACCAGCGCGGCCGACACAGGCCAGAATACGACCCCAGTTTGGGTCGGAAGCGTAAAGCGCAGTCTTTACCAACGGAGAATGCGCGATGGTGTAAGCCACATCCAGCGCCTCACGCACGCTCGCAGACTTCTCGACACGTACCTCGACAAACTTGGTTGCCCCCTCGCCATCTCGCACGATCGACTGGGCAAGATGCAGCATCAACCGGTTCAGGGCGCTGACAAACTTATCGGCCGCCTCGCCGCTGCTTTCAACTTTCACACCACTACGACCGGTCGCAGCGAGAATGCAGGAGTCGTTGGTAGAGGTATCGCCATCCACGGTAATACGGTTAAACGACTGCTCGGTGGCAGCCGTCAGCCAAGCCTGTAGCTGCGCCTGATCGACCTCGGCATCCGTGGCCACATAGCCCAGCATGGTCGCCATATTGGGCATGATCATGCCGGCACCCTTGGAGATGCCGGTCAGTGTGACGGTTTTACCTTCATGCTCAAACTGCTCACAGCCGGCCTTGGCGCGGGTATCAGTGGTCATGATGCCATGAGCGGCGTTGAGCCAGTTGTCTTCGCTCAGGTCACTTTTTGCGGCTTCCAGAGCACCGACGATCTTTGCTACGGGCAGAGGCTCGCCAATCACTCCGGTCGAGAACGGCAGAACCGCTTCGACAGAAACGCCGGTACGCTCCGCCAGCGCTTCGCAGCAGGCTGTCGCGTCGCGCATACCCTGCTCTCCGGTACCGGCATTGGCGTTACCGGTGTTAACCAGCAGGTAGCGTATGGAGCTGGCGGCAAGATGCTTTTTGCTCAATACAACCGGCGCGGCGCAGAAGGCGTTTTTCGTGAACACACCGGCTACCGTTGCGCCCTCGCAGAGCTCCATCAGCACTATGTCACGTCGCCCCGGCTTCTTGATCCCGGCGGATGCAACGCCAATTCGAAAGCCATCGACAGGTTTAAGTTCAGGCAGGGTATCAGGACCAACAGCCATGGTGCTTCCTCGCTGATTGTGGGTAAAACGCCGGCAATTGCCGGCGTAAGTTTATAGCGTTTACGGTGCCTCAGGCTCTCAGGTCAGAGACGGCCATGGCACTGCTTGTATTTCTTGCCGGAGCCGCAGGGACAGGGATCGTTACGTCCAACTTTCGGCTGATCGCGCACCATGGTCTGTGGCGCTTCAGCAACCGCCTGCTCGGCTTCATTCTCGGCTTGCGTCTGCTGCTCAGATTCCACCGCTGTGCGCTGCTCGTGCTGATAGTTCATCTGCTGACGCTCAGCCTGCTCGCGGCGCTCCTGCTCCATCGCTTCGACATCTTCCGGCTGACGAACCTTCACATGACTCAGGATACGGACAACATCGCGCTTGATGTTATCAAGAAGGTTCTGGAACAGGTTGAACGCCTCGCGCTTGTACTCCTGCTTCGGGTTCTTCTGCGCGTAACCGCGCAGGTGAATCCCCTGACGCAGCAAGTCCATGGTCTGCAGGTGTTCTTTCCACAGGGTATCGAGCACCTGTAGCATGACCTGCTTCTCGAACATGCGCATGGTTTCGGTACCAACCTGCTCCTCTTTCGCGCGGTATTCACCCAGGATAGTTTCCTGAATACGCTCACGCAGAGGCTCTTCATGCAGGCTGTTGTCTTCATCCAGCCACTGCTGGACGGGGACCTTCACGGCGAAGTCGGTTTCAAGCGATTTCTCCAGGCCAGACACATCCCAGGTTTCGGACAGGCTCTGCGGCGGAATAAACTCGCTGATCAGATTATCGACCACCTCTTCGCGAACCGCATCGACCGTTTCGGAGATATCGTCCGCCGCCATCAGCTGGTTACGCTGATCATAAATCGCCGAGCGCTGATCGTTGGCCACATCATCGTATTCCAGCAGCGTTTTACGGATATCGAAGTTACGGCCCTCGACCTTACGCTGGGCTTTCTCGATGGCGTTGCTGACCATCTTGTGCTCGATCGCCTCGCCCTTTTCCATACCCAGAGCCTGCATGAACTGACGCACACGCTCGGAGGCGAAGATACGCATAAGGTCATCTTCCAGGGACAGGAAGAAACGGGAAGAACCCGGATCACCCTGACGGCCGGCACGACCACGTAGCTGGTTATCGATACGGCGTGACTCATGACGCTCGGTACCGATGATGTGCAGACCACCCGCCTGAATAACCACCTCATGACGCTGACGCCACTCTTCGGTCGCCTTGTCTACAGCGGCCTGATCACTGCCTTCAGCCAGAGCATCGAGCTCTGCCTCAAGCTTGCCGCCCAGCTTGATATCAGTACCACGACCGGCCATGTTGGTGGCGATAGTCACCGCGCCCGGACGGCCCGCCTCGGCGATAATATCCGCCTCACGTCCGTGATTCTTGGCGTTAAGCACGTTGTGCGGCACACCTTCTTTCTTCAGCATGGCCGAGATCAGTTCGGAGGACTCCACCGACGCAGTACCGACCAACACCGGACGGTTAGTCTCACGGCAGTGTTTGACCTCTTTGGTGATCGCCTCGTACTTCTCCTGCATGGTGAGGTATACGAGGTCGTTGTAATCGATACGGGCAATCGGACGGTTGGTGGGGATAACCACCACGTCGAGGCCGTAGATCTGACGCAGCTCGAACGCTTCGGTATCGGCGGTGCCGGTCATACCGGAAAGTTTTTCATACAGACGGAAATAGTTCTGGAAGGTGGTGGAAGCCAGGGTCTGGCTCTCCTGCTGGATAGTCACACCCTCTTTAGCTTCTACCGCCTGGTGCAGGCCTTCAGACCAGCGACGGCCCGGCATGATGCGGCCGGTATGCTCGTCGACAATCACCACCTGACCATTCTGGACGATGTAGTCCTTGTCACGCTGGAACAGGTAATGAGCACGCAGGCCCGCCAGCACGTGGTGCAGCAGGTTCAGGTTCTGCGGAGCGTACAGGCTTTCGCCCTCTTTCAGCAGCCCGGCTTCGATCATCAGATCCTCAACCAGCTGGTGGCCGGCTTCGGTCATATCGACGCTACGGTTTTTCTCGTCGACGGTGAAGTGCTCTTCGATAACCTGAGTAGTATCTTTTGGATCGATCTCACCGTGAAACTGCTTCAACTGCGGGATCAGCTGGTTGATCGCCTGGTAGGTCGCGGAGCTGTCTTCGGCTGGGCCGGAGATAATCAGCGGCGTACGCGCCTCATCGATCAGAATGGAGTCAACCTCATCGACCACCGCGTAATGGAAATCACGCTGCACCTTGTCCTTGATGCTGAACGCCATGTTGTCGCGCAGGTAGTCAAAGCCAAATTCGTTGTTGGTTCCGTAGGTGATATCGGCATTGTAAGCGGCGCGCTTCTCTTCCGGGCTCTGGCCGGAGAGGATCACACCGACACTGAGACCCAGCGCTTCATACAGCGGGCGCATCCATTCGGCGTCACGGCTTGCCAGGTAGTCGTTGACTGTTACCACATGGACGCCGCGGGCCGGCAGTGCATTCAGGTAGACCGCCAGCGTACCCACCAGGGTTTTACCCTCACCGGTTTTCATCTCGGCGACTTTACCGTCGTTGAGGCTCATACCGCCGATCATCTGCACATCGAAATGGCGCATACCCATGATGCGCTTGGACATCTCACGCACGTTGGCGAAAGCTTCCGGCAGCAGCTTATCCAGGTCTTCCCCGTCAGCCAGCCGCTTGCGGAAGCTTTCAGTCAGTGCCTTGAGCTCTTCGTTGGAGAGTTTTTCGAACTCCGGCTCCAGCGCATTGATCTGTTTAACGATGCGACCCATACGTTTGAGTTCGCGTTCGTTTTTACTTCCGAAAACTTTCTTGAGTAGTGATGTCAGCATAATTCGACTTTTAACCGGTTGAATGCAAAGCGGGTCGGGCTCATCCCGAGAGGGGCCTGCATGACAGGATTAACGCAGCATTCTACCTATATTGGGCCTCAGAATAGAATGCCAAGGGGCAATAAATAGTTTCCGAGTGAAAACGAAAGGATTCAAGCAGAGGGCAATACGGGGTAAAACGAGGAGAACGCGACCGGCACAGCCGGTCGCGAAGCCTTGGCGGCAAAGAACAGAAGGGGCCTGGATCAGACCACCGCAGCAGCCGGGCGCTGATAGGAGATCGGAGCAGTGGCCTCTTCGTCTTCAAAGGTCACGATCTCGTAAGCATCTTCATTGGCGAGTAGTTCACGCACCAGCTGGTTGTTCAGGTAGTGCCCGGACTTATAGCCGTAGAATTCGCCGATCAGGCTCTTGCCGAGCTGATACAGATCCCCCACCGCATCCAGAATCTTGTGCTTGACGAACTCGTCGTCGTAGCGAAGACCTTCGTCGTTCAGAACGCGATAGTCATCAACCACGATGGCGTTATCGAAGCTGCCGCCCAGCGCCAGGTTCTGTGAACGCAGATACTCGATATCACGCATGAAGCCGAAGGTACGTGCGCGAGAGACCTCTTTCACGAACGAGGTGCTGGAAAAATCCAGCGAGGCTTCCATGTTGCCACTGGCAAATGCCGGGTGGTCAAAATCGATGCGGAATCCAACCTTAAAGCCGTCAAACGGCTTGAAGCTGGCAGTCTTGCCATCGTTGCTGACCGAAACCTCTTTCTTGATACGGATGAACTGCTTAGGCGCATCCTGCTCGAAAATACCCGCCGACTGAATCAGGAACACGAACGGCGCAGCGCTGCCGTCCATGATCGGTACTTCTTCGGCGCTCAGTTCAACGATAACGTTATCGATACCCAGACCCGCCAGAGCGGACATCAGGTGTTCGATAGTCGCGACGCGCACTCCATTGCACGACAGATTGCTCGAAAGCATGGTGTCAACGATATTCAGACCACTGGCCTTCACCTCGGCCACCGGATCCAGGTCAGTACGACGGAATACGATACCCGTGTTAACCGCAGCGGGTTTCAATGTCATGTAGACCTTCTGCCCGGTGTGGAGACCGATGCCGGTGGCTTTGATGCTGTTTTTGAGAGTGCGCTGTCTGATCATTCGTCGTGCCGTTATTTTATTCGGTCAAAATTAACGGGCTAGTGTAACAAAACCATGCTAGCCCCACCACTTTCGATCACTCTTTATCCAACCATCTACCCAGCTTTTCCATCCAACGGTGGACCCAACTTTCATCCCAGCTTCTGCTGCGTCGATCAGTCCGCCTGACGACGCAGGAATGTCGGGATATCCAGCGCACCGTAATCGCTGTCATCACGGCCTTTTTCGCCGGAGTGACGCTCGGACGGTTTATCCAGCAGCGCTTCTTCACGCTGACGTCTCAGGATGGTGGGCAGTTCGATCTGGTCGAGATCCAGGGATCCGTCCGCTTTGCGGCCGTTTCCGGTTTTGGAGTGAACTACTTTGATCTCCTGTTCCGCATCGCGGTCCAGGCCTGTTGCCACTACCGTGACCTTAATATCTTCGCCCAGTTCCGGATCAATGACGGTTCCGACCACAATAGTGGCATCTTCTGAGGCGTACTCCTCGACGATGTTACCCACTTCGGTGAACTCGCCCAGGCTCAGGTCTTCACCGGCAGCGATGTTCACCAGGATGCCACTGGCGCCCTTGAGGTCGATATCTTCCAGCAGCGGGCTGCGAATGGCCGCTTCAGCCGCTTCCTGGGCACGGTTATCGCCACGCGCAACCGCGGTACCCATCATCGCCATACCCATCTCAGACATAACGGTACGCACGTCAGCAAAGTCGACGTTGATCATACCCGGGCGGGTAATCAGGTCCGCGATCCCCTGCACTGCGCCCTTAAGCACGTTGTTAGCCGCGTTGAACGCGTTGATCAGGGAGCAGTTCTTACCCAGCACCTGCATCAGTTTTTCGTTCGGGATGATGATCAGGGAGTCCACGTTTTCACGCAGTTCGATGATCCCCTGCTCAGCGATCTTCATCCGCTTCTTGCCTTCGAACGGGAACGGCTTGGTCACCACCGCCACGGTAAGAATACCCAGCTCACGGGCGATCTCCGCCACGATCGGTGCAGCACCCGTTCCGGTACCGCCGCCCATACCTGCGGTGATAAACACCATGTCGGCGCCGTTCAGGGTTTCCGCGATACGCTCACGGTCTTCCAGCGCCGCGGTACGGCCCACTTCCGGGTTGGCGCCAGCGCCAAGCCCCTTGGTCAGTTCACCGCCGATGTGCAGGGACACACGGGACGCCATGCGACCCAGCGCCTGAGCATCGGTGTTGGCACAGATAAACTCGACGCCTTCCACCGTGTTGTCGACCATGTGCTGTACGGCATTACCGCCGCCACCACCAACACCGACAACCTTGATAACGGCGCTCTGCTGGATATTTTCAATCAGTTCGAATTCCATACTCTTTCCTCCCGTCAGGGCCTGCGACTACCTTCCGGCTCCTGACATTAACCGTTTAAAAAAATTCAGAAATTACCCTGCAACCAGGTCTTGATTCGTTGCAAAAAGCCCTGACCGGGCTGACTCGCTTTCGTCACATCGGCCTCCTGTTGAATCAATTCCGGCGCCGCCGGACCATGATCCGCACGGGCGTAATGCAACAGACCTATGCCGGTGGCATAGATCGGATTACCCAGCAGATCTTCCATGCCTCTCACTCCCTGAGGGCGAGCAAGCCGCACCGGCATATGGAAAATCTCCTCTGCCAGCTCAACCGCACCCTCCATTTTTGATGTTCCCCCGGTCAGAACGATGCCCGCTGCCGCCAGATCCTCAAATCCGCTGCGGCGCAGCTCCGCCTGCACCAGGGTGAACAGTTCTTCGTAACGCGGCTCCACCACTTCGGCCAACGCCTGACGGGAAAGATCCCGTGCCGGGCGGTCGCCAACGCTGGGCACCTTGATCATCTCCTCCGGTCGCGCCAGCTGGGCCAGCGCGCAGGCGTATTTGATCTTCAGTTGCTCTGCGTTCAACGTGGGGGTGCGCAGCGCCATGGCGATATCGTTGGTCACCTGGTCCCCTGCTACCGGTATCACCGCCGTATGACGGATGGCTCCACCGGTGAAGACGGCGATATCGGTGGTGCCGCCGCCGATATCCACCATGCATACACCCAGGTCCTTTTCATCGTCGGTGAGTACCGAGTAGCTGGACGCCAGCTGCTCAAGCACTACCGCATCGACTTCAAGGCCACAGCGGCGGATACACTTCTCAATGTTCTGCACTGCGTTAATCGCACCACAGACCAGGTGAACCTTGGCCTCCAGACGCACACCGGACATCCCCAGCGGCTCCCGAATCCCCTCCTGATGGTCGATCAGGTATTCCTGCGGCAGGATATGCAGGATCTTCTGGTCCGCCGGAATGGCCACGGCACGGGCAGCATCAATCACCCGCTCCAGGTCATATTCCGAGACCTCACGATCCTTAACCGCTACGATGCCGTGGGAGTTGTGGCTGCTGATATGGCTGCCTGCGATCCCCACAGTCACCGAGTGGATCTTGCAGCCCGCCATCAGCTCCGCTTCTTCCACGGCACGCTGAATCGAATGTACGGTCGACTCAATATTCACCACCACGCCGCGTTTGAGACCACGCGACGGATGCGAACCCACACCGACGATCTCAATGGCGCCGGCATCGGTGATCTCGCCCACCAGACACACCACCTTGGATGTGCCGATATCCAGTGCGACGATCATGTTGCTCTGGCTTACTGCCCCTCTATCCTGCATTTTCACTCTTCTCTTCGGCTCGCCAACGCACGGCGATGCCGTTGGTATAACGAATGTCGACCTGCTCAATTTCATCGGCTCTTGCGGCCAACTGGAGCTGATAAACAGTCAAAAATCGCTTCAGTCGCGGTATCAGCCGGTCGCGACCGGCAACAACGCGGATACCGTTATCCAATTCAATGTTCCAGGCGCCACGCGGCTCCAGCGTCAAACCAGTCAATTTCAGTCCCCGTGCCGCGAACATGCGGTTAAGGTCATGAAACTGCTCCATAATCCTGACCGTCTCATGGGCAGGTCCGTTCAACATCGGCAGGCTGGAATACTCGGGTTTCAGCGCCGGCCAGAAAATATCACCCTGGTTGTTGAGCAGCCCCTTGTCGCTCCAACGCGCCACCGGAACCTCTTCAACCACATTGACCTTCAGCGCCGGCGGCCACTGCCGACTGATGGTGGCGTCATGTACCCAGGGGTTTGCGATCACTTGTTCACGCAGCGGTTCCAGGTCCAGCTCCAACATCGGCCGGTCCAGGCTGGCAGCCATTTCATGGGCGATCGCCTGCTTGTCCAGGTGGCGTGATGCGCCTTCGATCTGTATTTCCGCCACCGGACCATCCAACCAGCGCCAAAGATCCCGGGAACCGGAACTGAGGATGCCGCAGAACACCACCAGCAACGTCAGCAGCACCAGCGGACGCCAGTACCAGTCGCTATCGGGCGGAGTCGTCGGTGCTGCCTCCGCTGCACGCACGGCACCACGCACAGGCGCTGTTTCCAGCTCTTCCTGAGTGCGGTTTTTCCATGGCAGCGTCATCAGCATGGCGTTTTATCCCTGATCCCGGCCGGCGCCGCGAAGAATGCGCACCACCAGCTCTTCAAAACTGATTCCGGCCTGTCTGGCCGCCATCGGCACCAGGCTATGGTCGGTCATACCCGGCGCCGTATTCACTTCCAGCAGCTGGAAGCGCCCCTGCTCATCGAGCATCACGTCTACACGGCCCCAGCCACGGCAACCCACGGTCTGGAAGGCGCTTTCGACCAGTTGCTTCAGCTCCGCCTCTTCGTCACTGCTCAGCTGGGTATCGAACAGATAACGGGTGTCGTTCGCCTCATACTTGGCGTTGAAATCGTAAAACTGGTGCGGCGTTTCCAGCCGGATAATCGGCAGCGCCTTACCGTCGAGCACAGCCACGGTGTACTCCGGACCACTCACCCAGCTTTCTGCCAGCACCGTGCTGTCATAGCGCTGAGCTTCGGTTACAGCCGCCGCCAGCTCCTGCGCCGAGGTCACCCGCGCCATGCCGATGCTGGACCCCTCGTGAATCGGCTTGATCATCAACGGGAAGCCAAGCTGCTCTTCAACTTGCCTCAGGTCCGTATCGCTGTTGATTACCGCGAACGCCGGGGTCGACAAACCGGCGCCCGTGCAGAGCTGCTTGGTACGCAGCTTGTCCATGCCGATACCTGACGCGGTCACGCCACTGCCGGTGTAAGGCTTAGCCAGCATCTCCAGCACGCCCTGAATGGTACCGTCCTCGCCACCGCGACCGTGGAGGATCAAGAAAGCACGGTCGAACTCAGCGCTGATCAACTGCTGCAGCGGATCCTGCCCTTCGCCACCAAGATCGATACCGTAGGCATCCACCCCTGCGGCGCTCAGGCCCCGCAGCACCTCAGCACCACTTTTGAGTGAAACCGAGCGTTCGGCGGACAGGCCACCGTAGATCACCGCGACCCGGCCAAGCTGAGCAGCCTCTGCCGAATCGATACGGAACTCACTCATGCTCGCCTCCTGCGGATGACAGATCCTGTTTTGAAAGATCGTGTGAAATTGTTGTTACGTTGCCGGCCCCCTGGGTCAGCAACAGGTCACCCGGCTTAAGCAGAGTACGCAGTGCATCCGCGAGTTCATCGATATTCTCGATAAAGACCGGCTCCTTGCCGCGCTGACGGATACTGCGACACAGGCTGCGGCTGTCCGCCCCGGGAATCGCCTTTTCGCCGGCCGAATAAACATTCAGCATTACCAGTTGATCCACGCCCTGGAGTACCTGCACGAAATCTTCGTAAAGATCACGGGTACGGGTATAGCGATGTGGCTGATAGACCATGACCAAACGACGACCCGGCCAGCCTTCCTTGACCGCGTTGATCACCGCCTGTACTTCTCGTGGGTGGTGGCCGTAGTCATCCACCAGTGTCACCTCACCACCGTCTACCGGAACTTCTCCCAGCACCTGGAAGCGGCGGCCGACACCCTGAAACTGCTCCAGCGCCCGGCAGATTGAAGCATCATCCACACCCTCATCGCTGGCGACGGCGATAGCCGCCAGGGCGTTCAGTACGTTGTGCCGGCCCGGCATATTCAGCGTCACATCCAGATCTGTCTGCCCATCGGGACGACGCACCCGGAAGCTGCTGCGAAAACCATCCTGCTGCAGATCCAGCGCCTGGAAATCGGCTTCATCATTGAAGCCGTAGGTCAGCACCGGACGTCCAACATCAGGCATCAACTCACCCACCACCGGATCATCGGTGCACATTACCGCCAGGCCGTAAAACGGCAGGTTGTGTAAAAAGGTGATAAACGTCTGCTTCAGCTTGTTAAAGTCGCCGTCATAGGTGTCCATATGGTCGGCATCGACGTTGGTGACAATCGCCACCATCGGCTGCAGATGCAGGAAGGACGCATCGCTCTCGTCCGCCTCGGCCACCAGGTAACGGCTGCTGCCGAGCTGTGCATTGGTACCGGCGCTGGTCAGACGCCCACCGATAACAAAGGTGGGATCCTTGCCCGCTTCCGCCAGGATCGACGCCACCAGGCTGGTGGTGGTGGTTTTTCCGTGGGTACCAGCGACGGCTATGCCGTGACGGTAACGCATCAACTCCGCCAGCATCTCGGCTCGGCGTACCACCGGCGTACGCGACTCACGCGCGGCAACCACTTCCGGGTTGTCTTCGCCGACCGCAGAAGAGGTCACCACTACATCCGCACCGTCGACATTTTCCCGGCCGTGGCCGATAAACACCTGCACTCCCAGGCTTTCGAGGTGAGCAGTCACCGCGGAAGCACGCACATCGGAGCCGGTAATCCGGTACCCCTGGTTCTGCAGCACTTCAGCGATACCGCACATGCCAACGCCGCCAATGCCCACGAAATGGATCTGGCGGATACGCCGCATTTCGGGCACTTCGTACTGCTTGATCGCTGCCGCTTCTGCCGGTTTCACTTCATTACCTCCACACAGACCTGGGCCACACGCTTACTGGACTCCGGTCTGGCCTGCGCCCTCGCGGCACTGGCCATTTTCAATAGTTTGTCTCTGTCACTGAATTCTTTGAGCAGTTCCAGCAACCTGTCGCCGGACAGTTCCGCCTGGCGTATACGGACGCCCGCGCCCGCCTCGCTAAGGAAACCTGCGTTAGCGTTCTGATGGTCGTCAATGGCGTGCGGCAGAGGCACCAGAATCGATGCTACGCCGGCAATCGCCAGCTCACTGACCGTCAACGCGCCAGCACGACACAGCACCAGATCGGCCCAGGCATAGGCTTCATCCATACGCTCGATAAACGGCACAACCTTCGCTTCAACGCCCTCACGCTCGTAGGCCGCGCTCAGCTCTTCAATATTGCGCTTGCCGCTCTGGTGCCAGATCTGCGGGCGTTCGCTCTCCGGCAGCTTGGCAAGCGTAGGCGGCAGCAGGTCGTTGATCGGCTTGGCCCCCAGGCTGCCGCCAACTACCAGCAGACGCAGCGGTCCGCTTCGATCCTTAAATCTTTCCTCTGGAGCCTCAACGTTCAGGATCGGCCCCCGAACCGGGTTACCCACGACCTCGCCAAGATCCTTCCCCCTAAACGCGCGCGGGAACGCCTGCAAAACCCGCGTAGCGAAACGCGATGAAATCCGGTTGGTGGTGCCCGCTACCGCGTTCTGCTCATGGATCACCAGAGGCTTGCGCCGCAACCAGGCCATCAATCCACCGGGCCCAGAGGCGAAGCCACCCATACCCAGCACCGAATCCGGCTTGACCCGATTGATAACTTTTAACGCCTGCCAGAGCGCCAGCATCAGACCAAAGGGCGCCAGCAATTGCTTGAGCCGCCCTTTGCCACGCACGCCACGGACATCGATACAGTGCAGTTTGATACCGGCCTTGGGCACCACATCAGCCTCGATACCTGCCGCAGTACCCAGCCACTCCACTTCGATACCCTGACTACGCAGCGCATCCGCCGTGGCCAGCGCGGGAAAGACATGACCACCGGTACCACCGGCCATGATCAACACACGCTTAGCGGCCATGACGCACCTCTTTTACAACATCTCTTCTCACGCCTTTCGCATCCGCCCTGGCTTTTCGACCTTTTTGAGCCGGCGCATTGACGCGCATCCGCTTCAACTCGTAATCCACCCGCTGCACGATCGCGATCATGCCGCAGCACGCCAGCAGACTACTGCCTCCGTAACTGAGCAGCGGCAGCGTCAGCCCCTTGGTGGGCAGGGCTCCCACGTTAACGCCAATATTGATCATCGCCTGGCCCGCAATGATGAAAGCGAAACCGTAGCTGATATAGGCCATGAAAAACTGTTCCTGCTTCTCCGCCTGTCGGCCGATCAGGAATATCCGCGCCACCAGCAGCCCGTAGAGACCGCAGATCAACAGGGCGCCAATCATTCCAAGCTCTTCGGCCAATACCGAGTAAACAAAGTCGGTATGTGCCTCAGGCAGATAGAAAAGCTTCTGCACGCTGTTACCCAGCCCTTCGCCAAACCAGCCGCCACGACCAAAGGCGATTTGCGCCTGGGATAGCTGATAACCGGCACCGAAGGGGTCGGCCCAGGGGTCGGTAAAGCTCTGCAGACGCTCAAGTCGGTAGGGCTGAGCTACCGCCAGCGCGCCAACCAGAACGCCAGCCACCGCCACCAGGATGAAGAACTGGAAGGCGCGCATGCCACCCAGAAAGATCATCCCCATTACCGTACCCATCAGCACCACGGTGGCGCCGTAGTCAGGCTCCATAATCAGAACAAACACGTACAGCGCCAGCGGGAAAGCGGGTTTGATCACGCCCCACCAGCTGGTGCGTACTTCGCCCAGACGACGCACCAGGTAACCGCCCATGAACACCACCATGCACACCTTGGCGATCTCTGAGGCCTGCAGGTTGATCGGCCCGAGACCTATCCAGCGGCGACTACCGTTAACCTCTCGTCCAATACCGGGAATCAGTACCAGCGCCAGCAACAGCAGCCCAAAAAACAGCAGCACGACGCCATACTTTTCCCAGAACCGGATCGGAATAAGCGCAGTGACCAGCGCACCGATCAGCGCCAGCACCATGAAGCTGCCATGACGAACAATAAAGAAGCCTGCTGAACCGAAGTTCTTTGCCGCCACATCCATAGACGCCGAGGTGATCATCACAAAGCCGGTCAGCACCAGGGCAACAGTCGCCAGCAGCAGCCAGGGATCAAACGGCAGCGTGGCGCCTGTTTTATGTGGCTGCGCCGAGTGATCGCTGCTGAGCTGGTCCACCAGTGTGCTGACGCTGAACTTTTTCAGATCAACAATTTTCGGCACGGACGGACGAGGCAGGCTCAGTCGCATGGCAGCTCCTCCACCGCGGATACAAAGGCCTCGCCTCGGGCCGGATACCCGGAGAACATGTCAAAGCTCGCGCAGGCCGGCGACAGCAGCACTATGTCACCGGGACCGGCGATACTGTTCGCCAGCGCCACGGCTTCATCCATGCTGGTGGCGAATCGGTGCGGAACGCTGGTTATCTCGGCAGCCAGTTTCGGAGCATCCTCGCCGATCAGCACCAGTTCACGGCCGAAACGCCCCATCGGCGCATCAAGCTCATCGAAGGTCTGACCCTTGCCGACGCCACCGGCGATCAGAATAATCTTCTCTTCGCCTTCCAGGGTGGCGCCCAAGCCATTCAGCGCCGCCAGGGTAGCGCCCACGTTGGTACCCTTGGTGTCGTTGTACCATTCGGCGCCGCACTTGCTGGCAACCCACTGACAGCGATGCTTCAAGCCTGCGAAGGTTTTCAGTGCCTCAAGCATCGGCGCCATCGGCAGCCCCACGGCTTCGCCCAATGCCAGTGCGGCCAGGGCATTGGCCTGGTTATGGCTGCCGCGAATTTTCATCTCGCGAACATCCAGCAGCGGCTCCAGGCCTCGCGCCAGCCAGGTCCCGCCCTGATGCCCGATCAGACCAAACTGATTCAGATCCGGCTTTGACAGGCCGAAACTGCGCATTTTGGTACCGGTGGCGACCAAGGGCTGGGTCAGCGCATCGTCACGGTTGGTGACGGCGCAACTGCAACCACGGAAAATACGATGCTTAGCCGCGTGATAGCCCTGCATGGAGTCATAGCGATCCAGGTGATCCGGGCTGATATTCAGCACAGTTGCCGCCGCTGCCCGCAGGTCATTGGTGGTTTCCAACTGAAAACTGGAAAGCTCCAGCACATAGAGCTCGGCACTGTCATCAAGCAGGTCCAGCACCGGCGTCCCCAGGTTACCGCCGACCCTCACGTTGACACCTGCAGCCTCGGCCATCTCACCCACCAATGAGGTCACCGTGCTTTTCGCGTTGGAGCCGGTAATCGCAACGATCGGTGCCTTAGCCTGCTGGCAGAACAGATCGATATCACCACTCAGACGCACACCCTGCGCCACCGCTTGCCGGATTGCCGGATCAGCCTGGGCAACGCCTGGGCTGAGCAGAATTTCAGCCGCCTGACAGAGCAGCTCTGCATCCAGCGGTCCACAATAAAGAGGAACCCCCGGAAACTCGCGCCGAAACTGATCCGCCGCCGGCGGGTTATCGCGAGTATCACAGGCAAAGAATGCCTGTCCGCGGGCAAACAGATAGCGCGCACAAGCCATGCCGGTCTGTCCCAGACCGATCACCACCCGCTTTTTATCTGTCGCTATCAGACTCATTCTTTCTTTGCCCTATCGGATTTTCAGAGAAGCCAGGCCTATCAGCACCAGCACCACGGTGATGATCCAGAAACGCACGATGACGCGCGGCTCCGGCCAGCCTTTCAGTTCAAAATGGTGATGGATCGGCGCCATGCGGAAGATGCGTCGCCCGGTCAGCTTGAAAGAAGCAACCTGCAGAATGACCGACACGGTCTCCATCACGAAGATGCCACCCATAATCACCAGCACCAGCTCCTGACGTACGATGACGGCGACCACGCCCAGTGCAGCACCGAGCGCCAGCGCGCCAACATCGCCCATAAACACCTGGGCCGGATAGGTGTTAAACCAGAGAAAACCAAGACCTGCGCCCACGATGGCGCCGCAGAAAATAATCAGCTCCCCGGCACCGGCGACATAGGGAATATTCAGGTAGTTGGCGAACTGCACATGGCCACTCAGGTATGCAAATACCGCCAGCGCTCCGCCCACCATTACGGTCGGCATAATCGCCAGGCCGTCGAGCCCGTCGGTCAGGTTGACCGCGTTTGAGCTGCCGACAATGACGAAATAGGTGAAGACAACGAAGCCGACTCCCAGCTCCAGCGTGAACTCCTTAAAGAAAGGCACGATCAGGGTCGTTTCCACCGCGGTCTGCGAGGTCATGTAGAGCAGAACAGCCGCTCCCAGGCCACCCACGGACTGCCAGAGATACTTCCAGCGTGCCGGCAGGCCGCGCGGGTTTTTCTCCACCACCTTGCGCCAGTCATCGACCCAGCCGACCGCACCAAAGATCAGCAGCACGCCCAGGGTGATCCAGACGTAGCGGTTGCTCAGATCGCTCCACAGCAGAGTGCTGATGGCGATAGAGAGAATAATCAGCGCGCCACCCATGGTTGGCGTGCCCGCCTTGCTCAGATGACTCTGCGGGCCATCGTCACGCACCGCCTGGCCAATCTGCTTCGCCTTGAGCTGGCGGATCAGACGCGGGCCGATAAACAGAGACAAGCCGAGTGCCGTCAATACGCCCAGTATCCCGCGCAGCGTGATATAGCCGAATACGGCAAACCCGCTGTAGAACTGGGACAGAAACTCGGTCAAAAGAAGCAGCATGCGTGGTTATTCTCCAGTCACGAGAGCTTTTACCGCTCTCTCCATACCGGCGCTGCGCGAGCCCTTGGCCAGCAGCGTTCCGGCGGTCAAATCCAATTGTTCAAGTTCCGAGAGCAGATCTTCAAAGCGGGCAAAATGTTTCGCTTCGCTTCCCTGTTCGGCCGCGGCGATCGCCGCCTGCTGCGACAGAACGCCGGTGGTCAGCAAACGCTCCACGCCGGCCGCACCTGCGTACTGGCCAACTTCGGCATGCAGCTGCGCGGCTTCGTCGCCGAGCTCCGCCATATCACCCAGCAGCAGTGTGTGCGGACCTGGCTGATCCATCAGCACATCGATGGCCGCTTTCACCGCCCCCGGGTTGGCGTTGTAGCTGTCATCGATCAGCAATGCACCCTGGTTTAGAATGTGCGGGCAGAGACGTCCGGGCACCGCACGAAAGGCCTCAAGACCTGCCACCGCGCCCTCCAGCGGTAAACCTGCGGCCACCCAGGCTGCGGCGGCTGCAGCCGCGTTAGCCAGGTTATGACGTCCCAGCACCGCCAGCGACAAGGCCTGGGTTTCGCCACGGTAGTTCAGATCGCCACCCCAGCTGC
This sequence comes from Marinobacterium lutimaris, assembly GCF_900108065.1. Classification (GTDB taxonomy): domain Bacteria; phylum Pseudomonadota; class Gammaproteobacteria; order Pseudomonadales; family Balneatricaceae; genus Marinobacterium_D; species Marinobacterium_D lutimaris. The sequence goes on from NZ_FNVQ01000003.1 coordinate 424,929, forward strand.
CACGAGCTCCGATCCGCGCATTACGCACGTTCAGGTCCGCGGCCGGGTTATCGACCCCGAAAGTGACCGCTTCCTTACCCAGATCGTTCAGTTTTTTTAACCAGAAATCTGCATGGGGGTCGTCCAGGTTCACCACGCCAACGCCGGAGGCGGTCAAACCCTCGTAGATTTCACTCTTCGCCCGGACGATATTCTCCAGACTGCCGAAACCTTCCAGGTGCGCTCCCTGTGCGTTGGTCAGGATCGCCACCTTCGGTTTTGCCAGCGCGGTGGTATAGGCAATTTCCCCCAGACCACTGGCGCCCAGCTCGATAACCGCATACTGATGGCGGGGCTCCAGCTCCAGTAGCGTCAGCGGCACGCCGATCTCGTTATTGAGATTACCGCGGGTCGCCAGGGTCTCGCCCAGGGTCGCCAGCATGCTGGCCAGCATCTCCTTGACCGTGGTTTTGCCACTGCTGCCGGTCACGGCAAATAACAGCCCCGGGAACGCCTGACGGTTATAACCGCCCAGCATCCCCAGCGCCTTTAAGGTGTCGGCGACCACCAACTGCGGCACTTCCGGATCGACGCTATGATCGACCACGGCAGCCACAGCCCCCTTCCCAACGGCGTCGCCGACATAATCATGGGCATCAAACCTGGGGCCTTTCAGCGCCAGGAACAGATCCCCCGGTTCAACCTTACGTGTATCGGTACAGACACGCCGACTCACCGGCACTGCCTGCTTGCCAGCGAACTCGGCGTTTAGCACCTGGGCGAGCGCATTCAATGAAAAGTCGGCAATCATTGAGCTCTCCTCTTTTCCAGTGCTTCTTTAACCTGCTGCTGGTCGCTGAACGGATACCTGACACCATCGATTTCCTGATAGGTCTCGTGCCCCTTGCCGGCCACCAGCACGGTATCTTGATCAGCTGCGCCGGCGATGGCCCAGACAATAGCCTGGGCGCGATCCGCGTCGATATGCACGGATCGTTCGGCGGGAATACCTTGTTTAATCATCTGCAGAATACTGAGCGGATTTTCGGAGCGCGGATTATCGCTGGTCAGCACCAGTTCGTCAGCCCCTCTTGCAGCGATCTCGCCCATTACCGCGCGTTTGGCATTATCTCTGTCGCCACCACAGCCAAACACCACCCACAATTTCGCGTTTTCTTTCAAATGTGCACGCGCCGCCTGCAGCGCTTTGTCGAGGGCGTCCGGTGTGTGCGCGTAATCCACAATCACGCTGGGAGAACCTCCCACATTCACCACTTCCATGCGGCCACTGACCGGTTTGAGTGCTGCCAGTGCAGTGGCAATACTGCCGGTTTCATAACCCATGCCACCCAGAACCGCCGCTACCAGCAACAGGTTCGACACGTTGAACTCACCCAGTACCGGTGACGCCACGAGGGTTTCACCCCAGGGGGTATGCAGCTCAAACATCAGCCCCTGAGAGCGCATCTCCAGGGCATCTGCGTAAACCTGAGCCTGACTGTCACTGGCCGAGAAACCGATGCGCTCTCCACCTGCCGGACAACGCTGCGCCAGCAGACGCCGTCCCTCTGCATCATCGGCATTGAGCACCTGGATTGGCGCGCCATATTCGGTAAACAGCCGCGCCTTGGCGGCCGCATAAGCCTCCATGCTGCCGTGATAGTCCAGGTGATCGTGCGTCAGGTTGGTATACGCGGCCACGTCAAACTGCACACCGGCGACTCGCGCCTGGTCCAGCGCATGACTGGAAACCTCCATCACTACCGCTTCGGCGCCTTCGGCACGCAACCGCGCCATCTCGGCATGCAAACGGATCGGATCCGGCGTTGTATGCGTCGCTTCGCGCAGCTGGCCGGGAAAACCGTTACCTACCGTGCCGATCAGCGCAGCCTTGAGGCCACAAGCGGTCAAGGCCTGGGCCAGATAATGTGCACAGGAGGTCTTGCCGTTAGTGCCTGTAATGCCTATCACGCGCATCTCGCGTGTCGGCTCACCATAGAAACGGCTGGCAGCCACGCCAATCTGGCTGTTCAGGCCAGCCACACGAATCACCGGCAGCCCAAGGTCTTCTGCCTGTTCTGCGCTGACCTCCAGCTCGTCTACAACCGCTGCCACCGCCCCCTTGCTCAGAGCCTCTGGAATGAAGTCGCTGCCGCGATGCTTTACACCGGAACGGGCGAAAAACAGATCGCCGGGGCGCACACAGCGGCTATCCTGGCAAAGGCCGGAAACGCGCAATGCCGCAATACGCTGCGGCACCTGGGGCAAGAGCTGTTGCAGTTGAATTTCGGGAGCGCTGCTCATTTCGCCACCACCTGCTGCTTATCCTGTTGAGGCCACTTATCGGGCGGTACATTAAGTAACCGCAGCGCCCCCGTCGCTATCCGCGAGAAGACTGGCGCGGCAACTGCGCCACCGAAATATTCCTGGCCCTTGGGGTTATCAATCATCACAGCCATGATGATGCGCGGATTGGAAACCGGCACTATGCCGGAGAACACCGAAAAATAGCGGTCAGCGGCATACCCGCCGCCACTGGCCTTGTGAGCGGTACCGGTTTTACCCGCTACCCGATAGCCATCAACGGCAGCCCGGCGCCCGGTGCCCTGGTCGGAGATAACCGTTTCCATCATCGCCAACACCTCATCGGCGATTTTCTCCGGCATCACCCGCTTACCAGCAGGCACCTCTCCATCTTCAAGCTTCAGCAGGGAAACCGGCCGCTGCATGCCGCCATCGGCCAGCGGGATATAGGAGTGAGCCAGCTGCAGCGCAGTCACCGACAGGCCGTAGCCATAGGACACAGTCGAGCGCTCAACGGTCTGACGCTCGCTCAGGAACGGCAGCGTACCGCTGCGCTCGCCGGGGAAACCGGTTCCGCTGACCTGACCAATCCCCAGGTTATGCATGACGTTACGGATCGCATCCGGATCCATATCCAGCGCCAGCTTGGTCACCCCCACGTTACTGGATTTGGTGATAATGCCGGTCAGACTCAGCTCGCCATAGTTACGGTGATCCCTGATCGTGGCGTTACGCACCCGGATATAACCCGGCGAAGTATCCACGATGGTCTCCGGGGTGTAACGGCCGGTCATCAGGGCGGTAGCCACAGTGATCGGCTTCATGGTCGAGCCTGGCTCAAAAATATCGGTCATCGCCCGGTTGCGCAGCGCTTCGGTAAGCAGGTTGCTGCGATCATTCGGGTTATAGGAGGGCTGACTCACCATCGCCAGCACCTCGCCGGTATGAGCATCCAGCACAACGGCTGTACCTGAGTCCGCCTTATGAGTATTCACCGCATCCTTGAGCTCCCGGTAAGCCAGGTACTGCAGGCGCAGATCGATACTCAGCGCCAGGTCCTTGCCCGGCTGAGCCGGTGCCAGTGAACGGATATGCTTGATGGTGCGCCCGGTGCGATCTTTCATTACCAGCTTGCGGCCCGGTTCACCCCGCAGCCAGTCGTTGTATGCCAGCTCAAGACCTTCCTGCCCCTCACCATCCACGTTGGTGAAACCCACCAGGTGGGTAGCCACCTCTGCCGCGGGGTAGTAACGCTTGTACTCCTGATCCACGTGGATACCGGCGATATTCAGAGCAGACACGCTTTTAGCCAGTTCCGGAGTCACCTGGCGTTTCAGATACAGGAAGCGGCGTTCACGATCCCTGTTGAGATCACGCAGCAACTCCTCGCGCGGCATATCCAGCAGCTGCGCCAGCTGACGCAGGTTGGTATCGGCCACGTTGGTCATTTTCGGATCGGCCCAGATTGTCGCCACTGGGGCGCTGACCGCCAGAGGGTCGCCATTGCGGTCGGTGATCAGACCGCGGTGAGCCGGCAGCAGCATGGTTCTCAGCGAGCGGGCATCGCCCTGGCTCTGCAGGAACGCCTGATCCTCTGTCGACAGCGACAGCATTTTCGCGAGAATGCCCACCGCAATCAGGGCGAGCAGGACGAACACCAGCCACAGGCGCCAACCTCGTGCCGCCAGAGCCTGGGCTACGCCTCCCTTGACCTGTTTGTCGGTTGCCTTATCGCTCATGCCGCACTATCTCGATATTTTTCCGTTCCGGAGATGTCATCTGCAGTTTTTTGTCTGCCAGGGTTTCGATCCGATTGTTCGAGCTCCAGGCGCTCTCTTCCAGCAGCAACTGCCCCCACTCAACCTGCAGATCCTCGCCCTGCGAGCTGAGCACCTGATGCTGGTTAAACAGTCGCCGATATTCGTAAGCGGAATAGATCACCAGCATCGCGGAGCCAATCACCAGCAGAATTGCCAGAAGAAGCATCGCCGCTGGCTTTGCCAGTTCAGCCGCACCCAGCAGGCGCTGCTCCTCATCGCCCGACGGCCCTGCCGTCTGTGAAGCCGGCTTTGACCAGATGCGAAGCAACTGCCCGAGCTTTGGCTTCACGGCGATCATGCTTTTTTCACCGCCACCCGCATGACTGCGCTGCGCGAACGCGGATTGGCATCAACCTCCGCCTTGGAAGCCTTGATCGCCTTGCCGCCACTGTTCAAACGCTGATTGAGCATATCGTCAGTCACCGGAATGCCCGGCGGCAGATGCTCGTCACCCTTCACATACTTGCGGATGAAGCGCTTCACCAACCGGTCTTCCAGCGAGTGGAAGCTGATCACCACCAGATGCCCACCAATCGCCAGCGCCTCGAGGGACTTCTCCAACACCTGCTCAATATCTTCAAGCTCACGGTTCACGTGAATCCGGATACCCTGAAAAGCCCGTGTGGCCGGGTTTTTGCCTTTTTCCCAACGGGGGTTGGCTTCGGCAATAATCTTCGACAGCCTGGCTGTAGTGGTAATCGGCTCTTCTTCACGAGCAGCGACGATCGCTTTTGCCATGCGGCGGGAGAAACGTTCTTCGCCGTAGTGATAGATCACGTCTGCGATCTCTTCTTCCGGTGCGCGATTGATCCATTCGGCAGCGCTTTCGCCGCTGCTGGTATCCATGCGCATATCGAGCGGACCGTCATTGAGGAAGCTGAAACCTCGCTCCGGATCATCCAGCTGCGGAGAGCTGACACCAAGGTCAAGCAGGATGCCGGACACCTTTCCGGTCATACCCGCATCGGCGACAAAGCGGTCCAGTTCGGAAAAAGAGCCGTGACAGATAGAGAAGCGAGGCTCATCGGCGAAGCGTTCACGGGCATGGGCGATCGCTTCAGGATCCTTATCGATAGCCATAAGTCGGCCCTGCGCATCGAGTTCGCGCAGAATACGTTCGGAGTGACCGCCACGCCCGAAGGTTCCATCGACGTAGAACCCGGAGGGGTCGGTAACGAGTGAGGTTACAGCCTCCTCCAGCAATACGGTTGTGTGGCTGAACACTTGTGGCATGATGCCCCGGCCCTTAATTTATAATGATAGTGTTTTTACTTGTTCGGGCAGCTCTGCACCCACAGCTTCGTCCTGCAGATATAGATCCCGAGTCGCGTTCCAGAGATCCTCACTCCAGATCTCAAATTTTTTCCCCTGCCCCAGCAAAACGATGCGCTTTTCCAGAGAGGCGTAGTCACGCAGCGGCGCCGGTAACAGCACACGACCAGCCGAATCCATATCAAGATCCGTTGCATGGCCTATCAGCAGGCGTTTTACCCGCCGCGCACCCGGGTCATAGCTGGGCAGCTGCTCGAGCTGCTCCTGAATAACCTCCCACTCGGGTTGTGGATAAAGCAGCAGACATTTGGTTTCCGTATCGATGGTAACCACCATGCGTCCATCGCAGTGATCCGAAATCGACTCGCGATAACGCGAGGGGATCGCCAGGCGCCCCTTGCCATCGAGATTGATCGGATTCATTCCGCGGAACATGATTCCCACCGGACACCCCAAAATTAACCACTTTTACCCACTTCATACCACTATGCGACACTATAGGTATCAACACTACCCAAATCAAGGTTATCTGGGGTGAGTAAGGCTGTGGAAAAGGTTCAAAGGCCGCGCTGTAACAAAAACGGAACAGAGTTTGGGTGAATAGAGAAACCCTGGCCGTTTCGATCTATTTTGATGCCCTTTACCCACGCCGCGGTGAGGGCTTTTAAGAAAGAAATAATTACTGTTTAAAAAACAACCACATCGACCAGTAGAGTCAGTTTTCAAAAACACAAACCTAAGGCTTAACTCCCCGATGTGGATATTTACCCGAGGCTTCGCTAGCTTTTCAGGAGCGAGTCAAAAGATAGAAAAATTCAAGTTCGGGAGTGTACGACTTATGCGGCGACTGGCCCTGCTTTTAACAGCCGGAGCAATGATGATCCTGGGCGGATGCACTCAAATAGGCCTGATCGACTCCTCCGACTCCACCCGTGAAGTCGCCAAACGCGCCAACCAGGGCGACGCCGATGCGCAGTATCAAATCGGATTGCGTTTCACCAACGGTGCCGATGCGATGCAAGACTATCCTTTGGGCGTGCAGTATTTCAGCGACGCTGCAGAACAGGGCCACCCCGACGCGCAATACATGCTGGGAATGGCCTATTACCTTGGACGGGGAACCAACACCGACTACGAAAAAGCCCGTCGCTGGCTGAAGAATGCTGCCGAGCAGCATCACCGCGAAGCGATGCATTACCTGGGTGAAATCTATTTTAACGGCTATGGAACGGACAGATCCCCCGCTTGGGGTATTCACTGGAGCGGCCAGGCGGCAGAGCGCGCATACCCGGAAGCTCAGTACCTGCTGGGAGTCAGCTATTTATCCGGCATGGGCAGCCCAATAGACAAACACCTGGGGATAAAATGGCTCAGCAGCGCCAGCAAAGGGGGCAGCTTGAGAGCAAAGGAATTACTGAGCAAACTTGACCAAGCGCCAATAAGCCCAGCATTTCAGCCCAGCACCCTTGGAAATTTACAGTTAAACAAGAAATACCGCATAAGGTACGCACAGATACGCCTCAACCAACTGGGCTATTCAGCCGGCTCTCCTGATGGAATCTGGGGACCAAGCACCGAACGCGCAGCCACGGACTTTATGGGGAAAAGCCCGGCCTCAATCGAGAGACTGATTGAGAAACTGCGCAAACTAAAAGAACAAGCCAGCCCTGACAACTGACCTAACTGAGCCAAAAGGCCGAATCATGGCTTGAGATCCGACCGCGCAAAAATCCACCCTGCTTCTATTTAACTCAACAGCAGGCTAACTCAATAGCAGCTGACAAACGTTACTGAAAAGTCCCGCCACTAACCTGATCAGCAACTTCATCAGCGACGGCTGACTCTATGCCCAACAGAGAGTTGACCTCGGCAACCACCGTCGGCGACAAGGTTTTATTGGCCGCTTCCGCCAGCGCTGTCACCTCAGCCTGCGCCTGGTTATTCAAACCGTTCGTGGTTGCATCATCCAGATCAGAGCGAGCCCTGCTCAACTCCGCCTCGACATCAGCATACGCCTGAGTACCCTCTTCCAGTGTTTCTAACTGATCTTCAAGAGCCTCGACCCTTTCAGCCAGCGAATCCACCCGATCAGACAGAGCAATACCGTCTTCAACAACTCGCTCATAAGCGGCTATTAGCCCGACCCGGGAGTTAGGCGCTGCATTAAGACGCGCCGTTGGAGAAGCATGCGCCGCATTCAATGCGCCCAGAGCGCTGGCTACCTGCCCGCGGTTATTGCCCAGCCCCCGCCCAGGGTTGCCTTTACCCTCCGCAGCTGCGCCCAGACCTCTGGCACCAAGGCCACCGGCGTTACCCTGACCTTTTCCGTTACCACCGGCATTGCCACCGCCGTTGCCATGCCCTCCACCATTCCCGCCACCATTCCCGCCACCGTTGCCGCCGCCATTACCTCCGCCATTGCCACCTTTGGCGTGCGCCTGGGCACCCAGATCCACGGTAATAACCGACTGCACCAGAACAGGACCCAGAGAGAGGGCAGAGACAGCGAACATAGCGACAAATATAGACTTGAGCTTCATGACAACCTCCTGCGAACACCTTAGATCAGTCTAGCAAAAGAGATAGTCGAGACTAGCCTCAGAACCTTGCGAATGAGAAGGTCTCAAGAAGGGTCGAGGTAATAGAAGTATAAAACGGAAGGGAGAAGTGGGAGTCAGCCGATAAGCCGGGTTTTGTCGTGGACAATCATTCATCTAGGGTCTGCGTCACCACAGACCTCAAGCAACCTACCCGGACCCGGCGCGGGCCACGCCTTAAGGGTCCCTATTTGGTCTTGCTCCGAGTGGGGTTTACCATGCCGTGGAATGTTGCCACCCACGCGGTGCGCTCTTACCGCACCATTTCAACCTTACCGGCAACCCTAAAGCTGCTTAGGCGGTATATTTTCTGTTGCACTTGCCGTCGACTTTCGTCGCCCAGACGTTATCTGGCACCCTGCCCTGCGGAGCCCGGACTTTCCTCCCCTGCGCGAACGCAGCAGCGATTGCCTGGCTGACTCCCGCGGCGCAGTATAAACATCGCCACATAGATAGCAAGCGAAAGCGATAGCCAGAGAACGCTCAGTCGGCGATCAATACCTGGTACAGCAGATTCTTTTTCAGCCCGGTAATCTCCGCGGCCAGACCCGCCGCCTTTTTCGGCGGCAACTCTGCCGCCAGCAGACGCACGATGCGCTCAGCCTCAGGATCGATAACAGCCTCCTTCTCCGGAGCACCATGCACCAGCACCACGAACTCTCCTTTCTGCTGCATGGGATCGTTCGTCATCCACTCGATCAGCTCACCCAGGCTAGCGCCATGAATTGTCTCGAACGTCTTGGTCAGTTCACGCGCAACCACGGCGTAACGCTCTGCGCCAAACTGTGACGACATATCCTCAAGACTGGCCAGGATGCGATGCGTTGACTCATAAAAAATCAACGTCGGCACTTCCGCCTTCAACTGCTCCAGTCGCTGTTGGCGCGCACCACTTTTCGCGGGCAGAAACCCTTCAAAGAAAAACCGGTCCGAAGGCAACCCAGAAGCGCTGAGCGCCGCGACAAAAGCGCAGCAGCCGGGCACCGGTGAAACCCTGAAACCCGCCTCACGCACCGCCTTGACGAGATGAAAACCCGGGTCCGATATCAGCGGCGTCCCCGCATCCGAAACCAGGACCACCTGCGCCCCTTTCTGCAGATGACGAATGATCAGCTCAGCCCGTTGACGCTCGTTATGATCATGAACTGAAATCATCTCCGCTTTAATGTTAAAGTGCGCGAGCAACCGGCCAGTGTGACGGGTATCTTCGGCTGCAACGAGGTCAGCACCCGCCAGCACATCCAGCGCACGCGAAGAAATATCGCCTAGGTTGCCGATAGGTGTCGCGACAATAGAGAGAACAGGTTCCGACATCGTTATCCATCCATACTTTCGGGTGTCCGAGTATATGACGAATAAAACCAGACTGCCTCTTTGTATCCTGTTGATATCTCTGCTAACCGCATGCGCGGGCCCGATATCGACCAGCCGCACAGCATCTCCCGGCAGCGAAATCGATCAAATGCTGGCCAGAGCTGACAAAGCGCCTCCCATTGAGGCTGCGGACCTGAAGCTACAGGCAGCCCAGTCGCTGATGCGCCGCGGCGAAACCGAACGCGCACTCGCCCTGCTGGATGGTATCGATACCCGAGGGCTGCCACCCAGCCTGGCATTCGATATTGCCCGTCTGCGCGCGGACGAAGCACTGAAGGACAACGATAGCGATCGCGCACTGCGCCTGCTCGACACCCGCGCTCTGCCAAGCCTTTCGCAGCCACAGCAGACACAGCTTGGCGAAATGCGCGCCGAGGCCTTCAGCCAGCAGAACCAGCCCCTGGATGCTGCCATGGAGCTGATCGCCATCGCTCAGTACCAGCAGACAAACGAACAGAAGCAGTCACTGCACGATCAGATCTGGAGCCTGCTGCAACAGACGCCCATCTCCTCACTGCGCCAGGCAGCCAGCGACTCGAATAACGACTTCTACCAGCAGGGCTGGCTAGAACTTGCACTGGCCGCACAACAAAGCGGCGATATCACCCAGGGCAGCAGCGCGATGACGGAATGGCAGACGCTCTGGCAGAATCACCCCGCCTATGCGCTGCCCCCTAATGGTCTCAGCGCCAAGCGCGTGGCTGTGACGGACGTTCGTCGCATCGGCCTGCTGCTGCCACTCAGCGGTCCGCTCGCCGACCCGGCACGTGCGATCAGCGAAGGCTTCTATAGCGCGATGATGACCTCTGAATCCGCCATGGCGCAGCCCGAGATAATTTCCATCGACAGCACCCGTGTGTCGACTCCCGCGCAACTGGCGGGGCTGGCACAACAGCAGCAGCTGGACCTGATAATAGGCCCCCTGTCGCAGGACTATGTAGCCCAACTCAGCTCGATCAACAATTTCCCGGTGCCCGTTCTTGCCCTGAACAAGGCACCCCAGAACTCCAGCCTCTACCAACTGGACCTCTCATCCGAGCAGGAAGCCCAGCTTGCAGCACAGAAAGCCTGGCAGGATGGACACCGTCGCGCAGCGATCATCGTCCCCGCCGCCGAATGGGGACAGCGACTCGCCGCCAGCTTCGAACGCGCTTTCAGCGCACTTGGCGGCAAGGTAACCGCACGCCTCGATTACACCGGCACCGATGAGCTTTCCAGCCAGATCAGCCAGCTTCTGCTCACCAACCAGAGCCAGGCCCGCGCCCAACAGGTGCGCCGCGTTATTGGACAGAGCGTCGATTTTGATGAGACGCCACGCAGCGATATCGATGCAATCATCCTCACCGCACTGCCTCAGGATGCCCGCCAGATCAAACCGATGCTCGCCTTCCACTTTGCCGGTGATATCCCGGTCTATGCCACATCACACATCTATGAAGGCAACCCGGACCCGACCCGCGACGTAGACCTGAACGGCATCAGTTTCCTCGACCTGCCCTGGGTACTTGAACCTGCAAGTGAGGCGCACCGCGCACTGCAGCAGAGCCGCTCCGACACGGAGAGCCGCTTCGGCAGACTCTATGCCCTTGGCATCGACGCCTACAAGCTCTACCCCTACCTGAGCGGACTGAGCCAAAACCCCAGCGCCTTCGTTGACGGCGAGACCGGCCAGCTTCGCCTGGACAGCCAGGGGCACATCAAGCGCACCCTGCCCTGGGCAAAATTCAGTGAGGGCGTGCCTGCGCTGCAAACCCACTCCCTGCCGGAGCAGCCACTGCAGACAATAACCAGCGAATAAACGGAGCCGCGATGGATCGCAAAGCCAAGGGCAAGGATGCCGAAAAGGCCGCCGAGACATTCCTGAAAAAACAGGGGCTGCGCAGCCTGCTAAGAAACGCCAGCTGCCGGATGGGCGAAATCGACCTGGTGATGAACGAAGGAGAAACCATCGTATTCATCGAGGTTCGTCAACGCTCTTCCAGCCGCTTCGGCGGCGCGGCCCAATCCGTGGACAGTATCAAACAGCGCAAACTGATTCAGACCGCTCAACTGCTACTGCAACAACACCCCGAATGGAGCTCCAGACCCTGCCGCTTCGATGTAATCGCCTTCGAATCCGGTTCGGCTCGAGAGCCCCCGATATGGTATAAAGACGCCTTCCGCCCATGACTACCGGATACAAGAGCGAATGGAACTAGAAGACCGCATCGTCAGCCAGTTTCACAACTCAATGGAAATTAACGCCCAGACCATTGAGCACTACACCCCGCTGATTGCGGAAGCCAGTGAACTTCTACTGCACAGCCTGGTCAACGAGAGCAAGATTCTCTGTGTCGGCAACGGCGGCGCCGGAGCCCTGGCCCAGCATTTTTCGTCACTGCTGCTAAGCCGCTTCAGACATGAGCGCCCAGGCCTCCCGGCACTGGCACTTAACGCTGACAGCGCAGCCATGAGCGCAATAACGGAAGACAGCAGCTTTGCCGAGGTTTACGCCAAGCAGATCCGCGCCCTGGGCCAGCCCGGCGACATTCTGCTGGCAATCTCGCCTGACGGTCGCGGCACCAGCATGGTTCAGGCGATTCAGGCTGCACACGACCGGGAAATGCTCGTCATAGCACTGACTGGAGGCGACGGCGGCAACATGACCGCCCTGCTGGCACGGGATGAAATCGAGATCTGTGTTCCGAGTGATGACGAATCACTCGTTTACCACACTCAACTGCTCGTGCTGCACTGCCTGTGCGATCTGATCGACTACCAACTATTCGGAGCCTGATAATGAAACGATCCGCTGTAGCTCTTTCACTGCTAATGGGAACCGCCCTGCTTAACGGCTGCGCAACCATCGTTAGCGCAACCCGTGAAGGGCCGATCGAGGAAGAGAGAGGCAGCCGCACCTTCGGCAACTACGTCGAGGATGAAATGATCGAGACCAAGGTTTTGGTCAACATAAGCAAGGGCTCTACCGCCCTTTCGCAGTCCCACGTGAACGTGACCAGCTTTAATGGCCAGGTCCTGCTCAGCGGTCAGGTACCTGACCAGAACGTGAGCCGCGAAGCCGAAACCGTCGCCGCCGGCGTCAGGGAAGTACGCAAGATCCACAATGAGCTGGAGATTGCAGGCCCCACCTCGGCCATCGTGCGCACCAATGACGTTTACCTGACCAGCCGCGTCAAACTTCAGCTACTCACCGACGCCAATGTGCCCGGCAGCCGCATCAAGATCGTCACCGAAAACGGCGTCGTCTTCATGATGGGCCTGGTCAGCCGCAAGGAAGCGGACACCGCCGCCTCCGTGGTCCGAAGCGTCACCGGCGTCCGCAAAATCGTGAAAGTCTTCGAATATATCGACTGACCCTTTACTTCACGACGCGCAAAGAGGGCCTGCCGCCACCCGGACCCGGTTCGGGTGGCTCAGGCTCCGGCTGAGAATCGACAGCAGCCAGAACATCCGCCCCAGGCTCCATCCCAAACCCCATCCCCTGCCCATTCTCACGGGCATAGATCGCCAGCACTGCCGCAATAGGAACAAATACATCCATCGGCACACCACCAAAGCGGGCATTAAAGCTGACACCAACATTATCGAGCAGCAGATTACGCACAGCACCCGGTGAAATATTCAGTGTGATCTGCCCATCCTGGACATAATCGAGCGGCACTATCACCCCGGGAAGGCCCGCATCGACGACGATATGTGGCGTAAGCTCATTGTCGTTAAGCCACTCAAACAATCCACGCAGCAGGTACGGCCTGCTCGGCGAAACGGACATCTTTACCTCCTTCTAATAACAAAAAAGGGATGAAGTACACTTCATCCCTTTTTAAAATCCGGGTATTTACCCGTTGAATCAGTCGCGCATCTCGCGTTCAGCGTCGGACAGGCTAGCCTGGAACGACTCACGCTCAAACAGTCGATCCATGTAAGCGATCAGCGGCTTGCACTGCGCTTCCGGCAGCTCGATCCCCATGATCGGCAGACGCCACAGCAACGGAGCAATGCAGCAATCCACCAGGCTGAACTCGTCGCTCATGAAGAACGGCTTTTCGGCGAAAATCGGAGATACGGCCACCAGGCCGTCACGCAGTTCTTTACGCGCCTTTTCAACCTCAGCATCGGATGCCTTGCCCGCAAGAATCACGTCAGCCTGATCGCACCAGTCTTTCTGGATACGGTGAACGAACAGACGACTCTCCGCACGTGCAACGGGGTAAACCGGCAGCAGCGGCGGATGCGGGAAACGCTCGTCGAGGTATTCCATCATCACGTTCGGCTCGTAAAGCACCAGCTCACGATCCAGCAGTGTCGGCAAGCTGTTGTACGGATTCATCGCCGCAACATCTTCCGGCAGATCGCTCTCCTTGCAGTCCACGATGTCCACTGCGACCCCTTTCTCGGCCAGGACAATACGCACACGATGGCTGTAATGATCATCGCCATTCGAGTAAAAGGTCATGGAAGAACGCTTAGCCACTACGCCCATCTACTATATCCCCATAAAATGTAAGTCAGGTGTATAAACAAAAAATCTACGCGGCCCAAAGGACCGCGTAGTTTCTGTGTTCACTTACCACCCGAGTGTTTAGTGAACGTCTTTCCAGTACTCTTTCTTCAGAGCAAAGGCGAACACGAACAGGATCGCCAGGAAAATCAGCACGTAAGTACCAATCTTACCAGAGACCATCTTCGAGGGCTCGGCCATGTAAGCCATGAAGTTGACCAGGTCGTAAACATAACGGTCAAATTCATCTTCACTCATCGAGCCGCTCTCCGGCTCGACTGACATGCAGCCACCCATGCGAACACCGGTCAGCGGATCCACTTTCTCGTGGCCGCCGGCGTGCATCTCTTCCGGAGTACAGTGGTTAACAACGGTGCCCTGCAGTTGCTCAAGAACGTTTGGCATACCCACATCCGGGAATACCACGTTGTTCACACCCCAAGGACGGGCCTCATCCTTGTAGAAGCTGCGCAGATAAGTATAAACCCAGTCCGGACCACGCAGGCGCGCCTCCAGAGTCAGATCCGGCGGCGGATTACCAAACCAGTTCTGAGCGTCTTCCTTCGGCATGGCGATAGTCATCTGATCGCCAACTTTCTTGTTGGAGTCGAAGATCAGGTTTTCGACAACCAGCTCGTTAGGCATTTCAAGATCAGTGGCAGCGCGCTCGAAGCGCTGATACTGAGCAGAGTGACAGCCCATGCAGTTGTTGACGAATGCAGCCATACCACGCTGCAGCGAAGCCTTGTTTGTCAGGTCGACATTCATCTCATCCAGGGGCACTCCAGCGCCGCCTGCAGCACTGGCCGTAACCGGGGCCAGCACCATCATCAGAGCAATAAGATACTTTTTCATTATCCTGTAACCCTCTCCGGTACCGGTTTAGTTTTTTCCATCCGTGTGTAGAACGGCATCAGGATGAAGAACGCGAAGTACAGTACGGTACAGATCTGAGACACCATGGTGCGTCCCGGAGTAGAAGGCAGCGCGCCCAACACACCCAGGATAATGAAGCTGACGGCAAAGATAAGCAGCCACAGCTTGCTCAGCATCCCCTTGTAACGAACAGACTTAACCGGGCTGCGATCCAGCCAGGGCAGTACGAACAGGATCGCAATAGCGGCACCCATGACGACAACACCCCAGAACTTCGCATCTACACCGAACAGCGGGTAGGTGACCGCACGCAGCATTGCGTAGAACGGTGTGAAGTACCAGACAGGCGCAATGTGGTTAGGCGTCTTCAGCGGGTTAGCCGGCTCGAAGTTCGGCTTCTCGAGGAAGTAACCACCACCTTCAGGGAACCAGAAGACAACGGTACAGAACACAAACAGGAAGACGACGACACCGACGATGTCTTTAACGGTGTAGTACGGATGGAACGGTATGCCATCCAGCGGTACGCCGTTTGCGTCTTTCTTTTCCTTGATTTCGATACCATCAGGGTTGTTAGAACCCACTTCATGCAGCGCGATGATGTGCAGCACAACCAGCGCCAGAATGACAATCGGCAGCGCAATAACGTGCAGCGCGAAGAAGCGGTTCAGAGTGATACCCGATATCAGATAGTCACCACGGATCCACTGCTGCAGGTCCGGACCGATAACCGGAATCGCACCGAACAGGGAAACGATTACCTGGGCACCCCAGTAAGACATCTGACCCCAGGGCAGCAGGTAGCCCATGAAGGCTTCCGCCATCAGCGCCAGGTAGATGGTCATACCGAAGATCCACACCAGCTCACGGGGTTTACGGTAAGAACCGTAAAGCATGCCGCGGAACATGTGCAGATAGACAACGACGAAGAACGCAGATGCGCCGGTGGAGTGCAGATAACGAAGTATCCAGCCGTATTCCACATCACGCATGATGTATTCGACAGACGCGAAAGCGCCTTCGGCACTGGGGTTGTAGCTCATGGTCAGCCAGATACCGGTCAGGATCTGGTTAACGAGAACGAGCAGCGCCAACGAACCAAAGAAGTACCAGAAGTTGAAGTTCTTCGGTGCGTAATATTTGGAGAGATGATCTTCCCACATGGCCGTAGCCGGGAAGCGGTCGTCGATCCAGCCCATCAGGCCTGGATTACCTTTGTTGCGAGAACCAGCCATTATCCTGCCTCCTGATCGACACCAACAACGAGCGTGTTATCGTCTTCGTACATGTGCGGCGGAATCACCAGATTGGTCGGTGCAGGCACACCCTTGAAGACACGACCGGAAAGGTCAAACTTGGAACCGTGGCAGGGGCAGAAGAAGCCACCCAGCCATTCAGGACCAAGATCTTCCGGCGCCACTTCCGGACGGTAGGTCGGAGAACAACCCAGATGGGTACAGATACCCACCATAACCGCGATTTCCGGGCGGATCGCACGGGCCGGGGTATTCGGGATGTAATCAGGCTGCTGCGGCTTTTCGGAGGTCGGGTCCGCGAGACGGTCGTTCAGCTTTTCCAGATTTGCCAGCGCATCCGGTCCGCGACGAACAACCCACACGGGCTTACCACGCCACTCTACAATCATCTGCTGACCCGGTTCCAGCTTGCTGATATCCGCCTTTGCAGGTGCACCTGCGGCTTTCGCCTTGGCACTCGGATTCCAGGAAGCCACGAACGGGACAGCAGCTCCAACGGCACCCACTGCCCCTACGGCAGAGGTAGCTCCAATCAGGAGCCGGCGCCGACCCTTATTCACGCCGTCATTGCTCATTAACTTCATCTCCCCTCAATCGACGAACCGCTTTCGCACACACAAAAGGCTGGCCGCCTATCAGTCATGAAAATCACTAAATCAGGATTTTTCAAATGGCGCAAATGGTAATGAAATTGCCCTACAGATACAAGGTAAAAAGGCCTGGTGCGACCAAAGATCAACCATTTACTGACCTGAAACAGGGGCCCCAGAAAAGCACACAAAAAAGCCCGCAACCACTGATGGCTGCAGGCTTTTTCGGAATTCTGACACTGCGGACCGAAGCCCGCAGCCAGCGAATTAACGCTTGGAGAACTGAGGACGCTTACGCGCTTTGCGCAGACCGACCTTCTTACGTTCAACTTCACGGGCGTCACGAGTAACGTAACCAGCCTGACGCAGAGTCGGACGCAGAGCTTCGTCGTAGTCCATCAGTGCACGGGTGATACCGTGACGGATAGCACCTGCCTGACCGTTACCGCCACCACCAGCAACAGTGATGTAAACGTCAAACTTCTCAACAGTTTCGGTCAGTTCCAGCGGCTGCATGACGATCA
Organism: Marinobacterium lutimaris; assembly: GCF_900108065.1. Lineage (GTDB taxonomy): Bacteria > Pseudomonadota > Gammaproteobacteria > Pseudomonadales > Balneatricaceae > Marinobacterium_D > Marinobacterium_D lutimaris. Next base: position 442,022 of record NZ_FNVQ01000003.1, read on the forward strand.
TGCGCGCGGTTTCACGACCAAAGTACTGTTCCAGAGTGCGCTGGTTGATAGTGATTTTGCCTGTACCCGGACGCAGGAAGACGCGTGCGGTAGAGGTTTTGCGACGGCCAGTGCCGTAGTACTGAGTAGTAGCCATTATTCGCCTTCCCTTAGATGTTCAGTTCTTTCGGCTGCTGTGCCTGATGCGGATGTGCAGCACCAGCGTACACTTTCAGCTTGGTGTACATGGCACGACCCAGCGGACCTTTCGGCAGCATGCCTTTAACGGCCAGCTCGATAGTACGCTCAGGGAAGGTATCAACCATCTTGTTGAAGTTGGCTTCCTTCAGACCACCCGGGAAACCGGAGTGACGGTAGTACATCTTGGCGTTACGCTTGTTACCGGTAACGTGTACCTTCTCAGCGTTAACAACAACGATGTAATCGCCAGTATCAACGTGCGGAGTGTATTCCGGCTTATGCTTGCCACGCAGACGACGTGCGATTTCAGTCGCCAGACGACCCAGGGTTTTGCCCTCGGCGTCAACAACGTACCAGTCGCGTTTTACTTCGGCTGGCTTAGCGCTAACAGTTGTGCTCATTGATCTATACCTTGAACCTTTAAGTCTCGAAACCGAATCAAGTTCGCTTTCCGACTTACCTTATAGTTATTGGTTGCCGCCCACGCCAGGCGCCTGCGACAACGTACACTATCCTCTACCCCTTGCAGAGGAGCGCGAATTATAGACAAGTCATACGGTGAAATCCAGCGCAAAAAGCACTGAATCCAGAGGTCATCCAGCGCGATGTTCACGCACCAGATATTCGTGCGACTGCATCTCCAGCAGACGACTTTGGGTGCGCTGAATTTCAAATTCCAGACGCCCTTCGGTGTAGATATTCTCGATCGAAACCTGGGCCGAGATGATCAGTTTCACACCGCTATCGTAAAACTCGTCAACCATGTTGATGAAGCGCCGCGCCGCGTCATCATTGGAGCGCCCGAGCTGCGGTACATTGCTGAGAATGACCGCATGGAAGAGCTTGGAGAGCTCGATGTAGTCATTCTGAGACCGAGGCCCTTCGCAGAGCGCTTTAAAATCAAACCAGACTACGTCTTCGCAGGCACGACGACTGGGAATGCCGCGACCGTTAACCTCGATCATCTCGCCCTCAACGATCTGCTCACAGTCTGACGCCAGGCCGCGGAAGCTTTTCTCCAGACTCTCGTCAGCACCGGCGTCGAGCGGCCAGTGATAAAGCTCCGCCTGCTCCAGGGTACGCAGACGATAATCAACACCGCCATCCACATTGACCACATCGGTGTACTTGTTGAGCAGAGCGATGGCCGGCAGGAAACGCGCGCGCTGAAGGCCGTCCTTATAGAGACCGTCCGGGACGATATTGGAGGTTGCCACCAGGGAGACGCCATTACCGAACAGCTCTTCCATCAGGCCACCCAGGATCATCGCGTCGGTGATGTCGGAAACGAAAAATTCGTCAAAGCAGATAATGCGCGCTTCTTCTGCGTATTTTTTCGCGATAGCCACCAACGGGTTCTTGGTGCCATCCAGCGCGCGCAACTCCTGATGCACTCGCTGCATGAAACGGTGAAAGTGGGTACGCATCTTCCGCTCGAACGGCAGACTGTCGTAGAAGGTGTCCATCAGATAGGTCTTACCTCGACCCACCCCGCCCCAGAAATACAACCCCTGGACCGGCTCTACTTTGGCGCCACGCAGCTTCCCGCTCAGGCGCTGCATAAAACCAGGCTGAGGCGCATTTTCCGCCGCTACCAGATCGTCATACAGACGCTGCAGATGCCCCACCGCCATCTCCTGAGTCGGATCGTAGGCAAAATCATCCCGTTGCAGGTCCTGTTTATAACGCTCCAGAGGTGTCATTTAGACGCTTTCTCCCGACATAGATTGCAGCAAACGCAGAAACGCGCAACTTTACTGCCATGCAGCATTTTTATCAAACCAACAACCCCGGTTAAAAACCGAACAGAGAAACCAGCAAAGGCAACAAAAACGAGGTCAACAGCCCTGCTATCCCCATGGCCAGCCCACCAAAAGCACCCGCTGCCGCACTCAGCCCGAACGCATAAGCCGTGCCTATACCGTGAGCCGACATCCCCAGCGCAAAACCACGCGCCACATCATCCTCGATACGAAACAGACGAAACACGAACGGTGCCAGCACACAGCCGAGAATACCGGTCATCAGCACCAGACCCGCAGCCATAGAAGGGTATCCACCGATCTTCTCGACTATCCCTATAGCAATAGGCGAGGTCACCGATTTGGGTGCCAGGGTAAGAATCGTTTTATCACCAGCGCCCAGCAGCCAGGCGATACCGCTCGCACTGATGATGGCCGTGATGACACCACAAAAGGAGGCCACCAGCACCGGCAACCAGATCTGACGCAACCGATCGAAGTAGTCGCACAGAGGAACCGCCAGCGCCACCGTAGCCGGCCCCAGCAGAAAATGAATAAACTGCGCACCTTCAAAATAGGTATCGTAATCCGTCCCCGTGAGGGAAAGCAGCACAACCAGGACCAGGATCGAAATCAGCACCGGATGGAAGACGGACAAGCCACCCAGACGTTTGTGCAACCAACGCGCAAAAATAAACACGGCCAGCGTTAAAACTATCCACAGCAAAGGGCGCGCGGCGAAATAAACCCAGAACGGAGTCACTTCTCACCCCTCTTTTCAAACCGACGCATCAACCGAGCCAGCACCCAACCGGTTACGCCCATGGTGATCGCCGTGCTCAGCACCAATGTAACGCCAAACACGAACCACTCCCGTACCAGTAGATCCAGATGAACCATAAGCCCCACGCCCGCAGGGACAAACAACAGAGCCAGGTTCGTTAACAGAGTATCGGCCACCTGCCGCAGGTACTCCGAAGCACCACGCTTGGCCACCAGCAGAAACACCGCCATGAACAGCATCCCCATCACAGGCCCTGGCACAGGTAGAGAAAGAGAAACCACAAACAGCTCACCCGCGAGCTGAAACCCCAGCAAGATCAAAAATCCAACTAACATCTAATTCCTGGCCCCCAAGCCACCGACACCGTCGTGTTGCAAAGAATCTCTACCATTTTTCCCTTTATCCTCTTGGCATGCCAGAGGCAGCTCACTATAATGCGCCGCGTCGCTTGAGCAAGAGGCTTACCCGCCATCGCTTAGCGACCGGAAGGACCTTACCGGGAACTTCCATTTGAGTCGGGGTGTAGCTCAGCCTGGTAGAGCACTGTCTTCGGGAGGCAGGGGTCGTAGGTTCAAATCCTGTCACCCCGACCAACACAGATTCAGCGGTTATCCACACCAATAAATCTGGCGCATGTTATTGACAGGCAAAGAAAAAGCCTTATAATTCGCGCTCACTTGAACAGCGGATCGGTTTCCCAGACCATCAAAAAAGCGCTGATCAGGTTACACAAGCAGTACCAGAGTCATTTCGCGCTTCGAGCGAAATAACAGCAAGTCGGGGTGTAGCTCAGCCTGGTAGAGCACTGTCTTCGGGAGGCAGGGGTCGTAGGTTCAAATCCTGTCACCCCGACCATTTCTTCGCTTGATCCGCTTCTAATCTTTTTTACTCTCTCAATACTCAATCACTCAATACCCGATCAGATAGTAGAACGCAGCTTATCGATTCTGGCGCGTCTGTCGAGCAATACCACTCTTTCCTTTTTGATCACTTACCGCCTCTTGCCGTATCGGCAGCACAAGAGCTTAGTTTCGCTTAGCCTCCCCCTGCACTGCGGATATCAGATAAAAGCCAGCAAGAAACCAGCGCCTGCAACTCAACCCTCTATAACTGCATTACGCCCGCCCGGCGCGCCCAATCAGCATCAGGCATATCCCAGCAGATGAGCACAAAAAAGCTCCCTAAGGAGCTTTTTTATCGATCTACCGATCAGACCAGATCAGAGGAGCAGGCGACGGATATCGCTCAGCAGCCCGTTCAGATCGGTCAGGAAGCGACCTGCGTCACCACCATTAATGGCGCGGTGATCGTAAGAGAGGCACAGCGGCAGCATCTGACGCGGCTCGAACTCCTTGCCATTCCAGCGCGGTTTGATATCCGCACGGGAAACACCCAGGATGGCCACTTCAGGCGCATTGACGATCGGCGTAAAGCCGTTGCCACCGATACCACCGAGGCTCGAGATCGTGAAGCAGGCACCCTGCATCTCGTTCGGCTTCAGCTTGCGATCCTTGGCTTTGCCAGCCAGTTCGTTCGCTTCTTTGGACAGCTCGTAGATACTCTTCTTGTCCGCATCCTTGATCACCGGCACCATCAGGCCGTTCGGCGTATCAACCGCGATACCGATGTTCACATATTTCTTGTAGACAATATGCTCGCCATCGGAGTGCAGCGATGCATTGAACTTCTGATGGCGGGTCAGCGCGATCGCAGCAGCCTTGATCAGGAACGGCAGCGGGGTCAGCTTAACGCCGGACTTGGCCGCCTCATCCTTCATCGACTTACGGAAAGCTTCCAGCTCGGTGATATCCGCATCGTCGAACTGAGTCACGTGCGGAATGTTCAGCCAGCAGCGCGACATGTTGTCGCGAGTGATCTTGTCCACCTTGCTCAGCTTGACCATCTCGGTCTCACCGAACTTGCTGAAGTCCACCGCCGGGATCGGCGGAATGCCGGAACCACCGGTGACAGCCGCGGCAGCACCACCACCCTGCTCAACCTGCTTCATCACAGATTTCACGTAGGCCTGGACATCTTCTTTGACGATACGACCTTTACGGGCAGAACCCTTAACCTTGGTCAGATCGACACCGAACTCACGCGCAATCGCACGCACCGCGGGACCTGCATGAACAGACTTGTTCTTCTGGTCCATAGCCGCGATGTTCGCACCGGAAGCAGGAGCCGCCGCCTTCTGCGGGGCTGCCGCGGCAGGCGCTGCAGGCTTAGGTGCTTCCTGGGCCGGAGCAGCAGCGGGGGCCGGAGCCGCGCCACCAGAAACTTCAAGCTCAAGCAGCAGATCACCTTCGTTGACCTTGTCGCCTTCGCTGATCTTCATGGACTTGATGACACCCGCTTTCGGCGCAGGTACTTCCATGGAGGCCTTGTCGGTTTCCAGCGTGATCAGGCTATCGCCCTCTTCGACGCTATCGCCGTCCTTAACCAGAACCTCGATTACGTCGACATCGCTCGCACCGCTCAGATCCGGAATCAACACCTGCTCAACACCACCGCTCGAGGCAGGGGCTGCAGCCGGTGCAGGAGCAGCCGCTTCAGCAGGAGCCGCTTCCGCCGCCGGAGCAGCTGCCGGAGCAGCGCCGCCATCGGAAACTTCGAGCTCAAGCAGCAGATCACCTTCGTTGACCTTGGCGCCTTCGCTAATCTTCATGGACTTAACCACACCCGACATCGGGGCAGGTACTTCCATGGAGGCCTTGTCGGTTTCCAGCGTAATCAGGCTATCGCCCTCTTCGACGCTATCACCGTCTTTCACCAGGACTTCAATAACATCAACGTCGCTGGCACCGCTCAGATCCGGAATCAAAACTGTTTCGATACGGCTTCCGCCGGATGCAGCAGGCGCCGCCGGTGCGGGCGCAGGTGCAGCAGCCTCAGCAGGTTTTTCTTCTGCAGGCGTTTCTGCGGCCGGTGCTGCAGCAGCACCTTCCGCTTCCACTTCAACGATCACATCGCCTTCGCTGCAGGTACCGCCTTCACTGACGAGAACCTTTTTAACGACACCGCCAACGGTAGCCGGGACTTCCATGGACGCCTTGTCGGTTTCCAGGGTAATCAGGCTATCGCCTTCAGCGATGGTGTCACCCTCTTTCACCAGGACTTCGATGATATCAACGTTATCGTAGCCACCGATATCCGGCACTGTAATGTTTGTTGTGCTCACAATACTGTCCTCTCGTTAACCTTCAGATGTTCAGTTGCCGGTTCACACGGTCCAGGGGGCCGGTTTTTCCGGGTTGATATTGAACTTCTGCATAGCCTTGGCTACGTCGGCAGGCTTGAGCTTGCCCTCTTCCTGCAGCGCTTTCAGCGCAGCGATGCAGACGTAGTAGCGGTTAACTTCGAAGAATTCACGCAGCTTGCTGCGGGTATCGGAACGGCCGAAGCCATCGGTACCAAGCACCTTGTAGCGGCGCGGGATGTACTCACGCAGCTGGTCGGCAAACATGCGCATGTAGTCGGTAGACGCAACCACCGGACCTTCATGCCCTTCCAGAACCTGCTGAACGTAAGGTACGCGCGGCTCGTCTTCCGGATGCAGCAGGTTCCAGCGCTCAACTTCCTGGGCTTCGCGGCGCAGTTCGTTGATGGAGGTTGTGCTCCAGATATCAGCCTCGATGCCGAACTCTTCACGCAGCAGGGTCGCCGCTTCGCGAACCTCGCGCAGGATAGAACCGCAACCGAACAGCTGGACGCGCAGGTCGGCCTTGCCGCCTTCCTCGAGCAGGTACATACCCTTGACGATACCTTCCTCAGCGCCCTGCGGCATGGCCGGGTGCTGGTAGTTTTCGTTCAGAGTAGTGATGTAGTAGAACCGGTTTTCCTGGTTCTGATACATACGCTTCAGACCGTCCTGAACAATCACAGCCAGCTCGTAACCGTAGGTCGGGTCGTAGCTGACGCAGTTCGGGACCATCTGTGCCATCAGATGGCTGTGACCATCCTGGTGCTGCAGACCTTCACCGTTCAGCGTGGTACGACCGGAGGTAGCGCCGATCAGGAAGCCACGGGCCTGCATATCGCCAGCAGCCCAAACCAGGTCCATCACACGCTGGAAGCCGAACATCGAGTAGAAGATGTAGAACGGCACCATGGTGCAGTTGTTGTTGGCGTATGAGGTCGCCGCCGCGATCCAGGCAGACATGGAACCGGCTTCGTTGATGCCCTCTTCCAGAATCTGACCGGTCTTGGACTCCTTGTAGAACATGATCTGGTCGGAGTCGTGCGGTACGTAACGCTGTCCCTGGGATGAGTAGATACCCAGCTGACGGAACATACCTTCCATACCGAAGGTACGCGCTTCGTCAGGTACGATCGGCACCAGACGGTTACCCATCTTCTTGTCTTTCGCCAGAGTGCTGAGAACACGGTTCAGTGCCATCTGGGTAGACAGGGTGCGCTCGCCGGATTCTTTCAGCTGACCGGAGAAGGCCTCCAGCTCAGGCGTTTCCAGCTTTTCAAACTCGGTACGGCGCGCCGGGTAGAAACCGCCCAGCTTACTGCGACGATCCAGCATGTACTTCATCTCCGCGGAATCCGGAGACGGACGGTAGTACGGAACTTCTTTCAGCTGATCATCAGACAGCGGGATATTGAAACGATCGCGGAACGACTTGAGGTCGTCCATCGCCACTTTCTTCAGAGAGTGGGTATCGTTCTTCGCCTGACCGGACTGACCAGTACCGTAACCTTTTACGGTCTGCGCCAGAATGACGGTCGGCTGACCTTTGTGGTTCATCGCTGCGTGGTAAGCCGCGTAAACCTTGTATGGATCGTGACCACCGCGGTTCAGGTTCATGATCTCTTCGTCGGACATATCCTTGACCATCTCGGCCAGTTCCGGATATTTGCCGAAGAAGTGTTCACGCGTGTAAGCCCCGCCGTTGGCCTTATAGTTCTGCAGTTCGCCGTCACAGACTTCGTCCATGCGCTTCTTCAGCAGACCCTTGGTGTCTTTCTCGAACAGCGGATCCCAATGACGACCCCAGAGACACTTGATAACGTTCCAGCCGGCGCCGCGGAAGATGCCTTCGAGCTCCTGCACGATCTTGCCGTTACCGCGAACCGGGCCGTCCAGACGCTGCAGGTTACAGTTGATCACGAAGACCAGGTTTTCCAGACCTTCACGACCCGCCAGAGAGATGGCACCCAGAGATTCCGGCTCATCACACTCGCCGTCACCCAGGAAAGCCCAGACCTTACGGTCGCCGCGCTTGACCAGGTCACGCGCAGACAGGTAACGCATCATGTGCGCCTGGTAGATCGCCTGAATCGGCCCCAGACCCATGGATACGGTCGGGAACTGCCAGAAGTTCGGCATCAGCCAGGGGTGCGGGTAAGAGGACAGACCGTTACCGTCTACTTCGCGACGGAAGTTATCCAGCTGCTCTTCGGTGAGGCGACCTTCCAGGTATGCACGGGCATAGATACCCGGAGAGATGTGACCCTGGAAGAAAACCATATCGGCATCACGATCGCCTTCGGCGCCGTGGAAGAAGTAGTTAAAACCGATATCGTAAAGTGTGGCGGAAGAGGAGAAGCTGGAGATGTGGCCACCCAGTCCCTCGTCGTTATCGTTGGCACGCATGACCATCGCCATGGCGTTCCAGCGGATGAATGAGCGGATGCGACGCTCCATGAACAGATCACCGGGCATACGTACTTCGTCGCTCGGCGAGATAGTGTTCACGTAGGGCGTGCTAAGAGTGCCTGCACTACCGATGCCGATTTCTGCGGCACGGCTGCCCAACTTGGACAGCAGGTAACGCGCACGCTCATTGCTATCGTTTTTGGCGACAGACTCAAGCGCTTCCATCCATTCGTGAGTTTCGATTGGATCGATATCTTCAATCATCTCATCATGCACTGTGCTTTCTCCGATTCCATAAGCCGTCAGTTTGCAGAGAAAAACGCCCGATACGCAGATCATGCGTTTCGAGCGTTTTCCAATCGCACCTCTGAGTATGTAATTTTCTTATACTTGCGCCCTGAATGCTGCATCGCACAAGGGTTTCGGGTGCTTTGATTGTGTGTAAATATACTACACAGAGTATTTCAATCAGTCTACAAAACCGCATAAAACGCAAAACTGGTTACATTTTAACCAGGAATGCATGTAATTTTTGTACATAACTCTTACAAGAGACGTTACGGAGCGTGATTGAAGCGCCGCAACGCCCGCTGAACCCGGGACTCTTCTCGCCCCTGCTCCAGCAACGCTTCTTCAACATAGACCAAATGATCGTGCGCCGCATTACGCGCCAGCTCAGGTTCACCAGCACAGATCGCATCCATCAGTACACGATGCTGCTCATGAATTTTCTGCCGTACATCAGCCTTCGGATAGATGTTGCTGAGGTTATCGCCAATATGCTGATGCAGAAGGTTAAACAGCGCCCTCATCATATGCAGCAAAACCACATTATGCGCAGCGCCGGCAATCGCCAGGTGAAACTCCACATCTGCCGCCACCTCTTTATCGAACTCTTTGCGATCGTGGTAATGCTGCAGATCGTCCAGGCGCGCCTGTAACAACTCCCGATCCGCCGGCGTCGACCTGAGCGCCGCGTAATAAGCCGATACACCCTCAAGCGCGTGACGGAACTCCAGCAGGTCATACTGGGATTCCGGATGACTGCGGAACAGATCGAGCAGCGGATCAACAAGACTGTTGCCGATATTGTCAGCCACATAAGTACCACCGCCCTGACGACTCACCAGTAACCCTTTGGCCGCCAGCTTTTGCAACGCCTCCCGCAGCGATGGTCGCGACACTTCAAACTCCGCCGCCAGCTCGCGCTCAGCGGGCAGCCGCTGCCCCGGCCTCAAAGCGCCCTCCATGATCATCTCTTCGATGCGTTGCATGATGATGTCAGAGAGTTTCGGCTGTTTCACACTGCGATAGTTCATTCCATACCCGTCCACAAAACACAGTTGCCACTAAACGCCGGCCGACTCCCGCCGGAATTGACAAGTATCGTTCAAAAAAAATACAGTACCTCAACAGCGATGGTAAATTGGTATGACCAATTTTTCAATCACTCCAATAATTAAAGAAAAAGCATCCGCCAGCTACAGATCCCCAAGCTTGCGGGCCAACACGAGGTAGCGACCCCATGCGTCAAGAGCACCAGGCATTTCTCGCCACGCTAGAACAGTTCATTCCAGCGGAGCGACTGATTAGTGATCCGCTGCAAACACTGGCCTACGGTACCGATGCCAGCTTTTATCGCCTGCTGCCGCAACTGGTCGTAAAGGTCGAAACCGAGTGTGAGGTTGCACGCATCGTCAGTGCCGCCCGCCAGCAGGAAATTGCGCTGACGTTCAGAGCCGCCGGCACCAGCCTCTCTGGCCAGGCGATTACCGATTCCGTCCTGTTGATACTGGGCGATGGCTGGAGCGGCCACGAAATTCTGGACGATGCACAGCGCATCAAGCTGCAACCTGGCGTCATCGGCGCCCAGGCGAACCTGTACCTGGCACCTTTTGGCCGCAAAATCGGCCCGGACCCGGCATCGATCAATGCCGCTAAGATCGGCGGTATTGCCGCTAACAACGCCAGCGGCATGTGCTGCGGTACCGCGCACAACAGTTACCGCACCCTGGATTCCATGCGCCTGATCCTGGCCGACGGCACCCTGCTGGATACCGGCGATAGCGACAGCGTCGATGCATTTCGCAGCAGCCACCAAAGCCTGCTCGAAGCCCTGGATTCATTAGCACGACTCACCCGAGCCAATGAACAGCTTTCCCAGCGGATCGCCCATAAGTATCGGCTAAAAAACACCACCGGGTACGCGTTGAATGCCCTGGTCGATTACGCAGACCCGATCGACATCCTCCAGCACCTGATGATTGGATCTGAAGGCACGCTCGGTTTTATTTCAGAGATCTGCTATCGCACGGTGCCGGACCACCCTCACAAGGCCTCCGCTCTGGTGTTTTTCGATCGTCTGCAGACCGCCTGCGAAGCCGTAGCGCTAATCAAACCCACGCCCGTGGATGCGGTGGAACTCATCGATCGTGCAGGACTTAGATCGATCGAGAGCAAAGCGGGGATGCCGGCAATTATCGAACAACTGCCCGCCGATGCCGCCGCACTGCTGATCGAAACCCGCGCCGGCGACGAGCCTCGCCTCGGCCAGCAGATCGAACAGATCCTGCAGGCAATTTCAGCGCTGCCCACCAGTGAACCTGTGCAGTTCACCAGCGATGCGGATACCTGCGCCCAGTTCTGGGCGATTCGCAAGGGGCTCTTCCCCGCCGTGGGCGCAGTGCGCACCACCGGTACCACGGTGATCATTGAGGATATCGCCGTCCCCGTTGAACAACTGGCCAGCGCTGTTGCAGATCTGCACCGGCTGTTTGAACACTGGGGTTACTCCGAAGCGATCATCTTCGGCCACGCACTCGAGGGTAACCTCCATTTCGTCTTCACTCAGGCGTTCGACACCGAAGAGGAGATCCGTCGCTACTCGGGACTGATGGATGATGTCGCCGAGTTGGTCACCGCTCGCTACGAAGGCTCGCTGAAAGCCGAGCATGGCACCGGGCGCAATATGGCACCCTACGTTGAGCTGGAGTGGGGCAAGGAAGCCTACAACCTGATGTGGGAACTCAAACGCCTGCTTGATCCCCAGGAGATCCTCAACCCGGGCGTGATTCTCAACCGGGATCCGAAGGTCCACCTGAGCAACCTCAAACCTATGCCTGCGGCGAATAAGCTCGTCGACGCCTGTATTGAATGCGGCTTCTGCGAACACACCTGCCCCTCCCGCGCTCTGACGACCACTCCACGTCAGCGCATTGCACTCTGGCGAGAAATTTCACGCCTCGAACGCAGCGGTGAAGATCCAGCACGCCTTGCCAGCGTGCGCGGCGATTACACCTACCAGGGAGAGGAAACCTGCGCAGCCTGTGGCCTGTGCTCTACCGCCTGCCCGGTTGGTATCAACACCGGCGATCTAACCCGAGCCATTCGGCATGATCGACACCCGGAAGGTAGCCGCAGCGCCAACTGGATTGCCAGTCACTTCGCCGGCGTCACTAAAGCCGGCAGCCTGCTGCTAAACAGCGCCGATAAGGTTCACGGTCTGATCGGCACATCCAATATGCGCCGGCTGACAGATACGGCCAGAAAGCTCTCCGGTAACCGGGTACAGCAATGGACCCCGGCGATGCCGACAGGCAACCCACAACGGCGTAAAGATCTACCGGTCGCGGACAGCTCAAGGGACAAGGTGGTATATCTGCCAAGCTGCGCCAGCCGCGTGATGGGCCCTCAGCGTGGATCAGCCAGCGAGGCGTCACTGATGGATGTGACCGCAAGGCTTCTTGAACAGGCTGGCTACCAGGTGATTTATCCCGACAATCTGGAGTCGCTTTGCTGCGGCATGCCGTTCCAGTCCAAGGGTTTATTTGATACGGCGGCAAATAAAGCCGGTGAACTGAACCGGGAATTGCTGCATATCACGGAAAATGGCCGCATCCCGGTCTATTCTGACACCAGTCCCTGCAGCCTGAGGCTTGGCGAGCAGCTCGACCCGGCGATCAAGCTTTATGACAGCATAGAGTTTATCGACCGCTTCATGATGGAGCGTCTCGACATCACGCCGATGGACGAGGAGATCGCCCTGCACATCACCTGCAGCGCAACCCGCATGGGGCAGGCCACTAGTCTGAAACGCATCGCGTCACGGCTGGCCCGCAAGGTTGTCATTCCAGAAGGCATCGGCTGTTGCGGTTTTGCCGGTGACAAAGGGTTCAGTACGCCGGAACTAAACGCCAGCGCACTGCGCAACCTGAAGCCCCAGGTGGAGCAATGCAGCGGGGGGTACTCCAGCAGCCGCACCTGCGAAATAGGCCTGAGTCACCATAGCGGCATCGAATATCGCTCCATTGTGTATCTGCTGGAACAGTGCGTAAAAACAACAACCCAACGACGGACCGGAACAGAGGTTGAACACTAACCTGCGCCGGCTGAGGAGAACGCCATGTCACTACCAGAAATCAAGACCATCCTTTACACCTCTTCACTGGGCGAGCACACCCGTCCGGTTTTTCGCCAGGCTGTGCAGATGGCGAATAAACTCAATGCCCGTCTGCTGATGCTCCACGTGGTTGAGCCGGTGGGCGAAATGGGTCGCGCGCTGATCCATACCTATCTCCCCGACGATGTAATCAAACAGATGCACGACGAAGGGATAGCCCGCGTCATGGAGCAGATGAAAACCCGCGTTGAAAAATACCGTGATGAAGAGCTGAAAGAGCTGGATCAGGAGATCAAGTTCGAGGTGGAACCGGTGATCGCGGAGGGGCAACATGCCGAGACCATTCTCGCCCAGGCAGAAAAACTTGGCGCAGACCTGATCGTAATGGGCCAGGAAAACACCTTCGGCCACCACAGCGCCACTACCCATCAGGTGGTAAGACGAGCTAAGATCCCGGTTTTTGTCGTCCCCACCGGCAAGAAGTACATGTAATTCTCCAGACGCCTGCCGGGAAGCCCCCTGGGCGTCCCGGCACCGTTTTCAACAGGAAGGCTGCGAGTCACCGTATAGCATCTCAGCGTTCCAGGCACGGCGCCCGATAATAAGGATTTTCAATGGACGCCACGCTGTCGCTATTGCTCGAACGCATCTTTCAAACCGTATTCCCCTTGGTGGCCATCGTTGGCCTGGGCTATTTCTGCGCCCGCCGCACCCATACCGATATGTCGGTCGCCAACCGCATCAACATCGATATTTTTGTTCCCGCGCTTATCTTTTCCGTGATGGCGGCCAAGTCCTTCAATCCCCTGGAGCATGCCGATATCGCGCTCGGCGCACTGCTTGTCGTACTTGCTTCCGGATTACTTGTCTGGCCTGTATGCCGGCTGATCGGCGTATCTCCACGCACTATGGTGCCGCCGGCCATGTTCAACAACAGCGGTAACCTCGGCATCCCGTTGATCGTACTGGCGTTCGGCGAAGACGCACTGGCTGCCGCCGTGGTGCTGTTTCTGGTCGAGAACCTGCTCCATTTCACCCTCGGCATGTTTATCCTCGACAGCCGCACCAACCTGCTGCAACTGGCGCGCAACCCGATGATCTTGGCGACCGCTTCGGGCCTGGCATGGAGCCTGCTGGGCATCCCCCTCCCTGTTGCCATCAAAACGCCTATCGATATGCTCGGGCAGATCGCCATACCGCTGATGCTGTTTGCACTGGGAGTCAGGATGACAAGCATCGATTTTTCCAACTGGAAACCCGGCGCCTGGGGTGCGGTTCTGACGCCACTCAGCGGACTGATAGCCGCGGTACCGACTATCTGGCTGCTGGGGCTGGAAGGTGAAAAGGCCGCCTTCCTGATCCTGTTTGGCGTGCTACCGCCGGCGGTACTCAACTACATGGTAGCCGAGCGTTATAACCAGGAGCCTCATCAGGTCGCATCGATTGTGCTGATTGGCAATGTAGCCAGCCTGGCGGTGATTCCACTGACCCTGGCCTTCATCCTGTAACCAGCCGCGACAAAGAAAGGCCAGCCGGACGGCTGGCCTTGAACATTACTCCGCGCTTTCACCCGCACTCAACGTAATCTTGTCGCGGTTTTTCTCTACAGTGGCGGGCCCAATACCGCTGACTTCCAGTAACTGGTCGACACTGACAAAGGGACCAAACTCTTCGCGATATTCAATAATCGCAGCCGCTTTCGCAGGACCGATTCCCTCCAGGGAGCTGGCCAACTGATCGACGCTGGCGGTATTGATATCGACCGCGTAGGTGAAGGGAGAGAAAAAGCAGAGCGCCAGTAACAGCGCTTTAAGAAATGAACGCATAAGGATTTCCTTTGCATAATAAGTTACATGGCAACCTTTTGGTTACCCGCTGCTCAATCCGTGAACAGAAACCCACTATATAAAGGCTTTTCCCAGGCGGCCTTTGATCCCCGTCAATCAGTGGGGATCAAAGAAACCTGAATCGATATCAGACCGACGCAACTTCGCTCAGCACCGCTTCAACCGCCTGCGCAGGATCTTCAGCCTGAGTGATTGGCCGTCCTACCACCAGGTAGCTCGAACCGACACGAATAGCATCCGCTGGTGTCAGAATACGACGCTGATCGCCGGCCGCAGCCCAGGCAGGGCGAATACCCGGGGTGACCAGATCAAAGTCACCGCTGATCTCTTCACGCAACATCTGCGCTTCCTGCGCCGAGCAGACCACGCCATCGAGACCACTATCTTTGGTCAGCTTAGCGAGACGACGCACTTGCTCAAGAGGCTCGATATCCAGACCGATCTCAGCCAGGTCCGAACGCTCCATGCTGGTCAATACAGTCACGGCGATCAGCTTGGTATTCCCTGACACCTGCGCCAGCTCGTTCAGCGCCGCTTCCATCATCCGACGGCCGCCACTTGCATGGACGTTGACCATCCAGACTCCGAGCTCCGCCGCCGCGCGTACAGCCTTGGCAACGGTATTGGGGATATCGTGAAATTTAAGATCCAGAAACAGGTCGAACCCCCGCTTCTGCAAGGCTTCAACGATGGCCGGACCTTCACGAGTGAACAGCTCTTTACCGACCTTGACTCGACACTTGGCGGGATCGAGCCGCGCAGCCATCTCAAGAGCAGGAGCTTGCGCCGGGTAATCCAGCGCCACGATGACCGGTTTTTCTACTTTATTCATTGTTCGACAACCTGTTTATTCACCTTCCAACCCCTGTATGGGGCGCGTACTGTCCCACTGACGGCAGGAGGGGCAGTGCCAATGCAGAGTGCGCCCCGCGAACCCGCAGTGCCCGCAGCGGTAGATCGGCTTACTTAATTCCAACTGGCCCGTCAGCCCTCGCAGTACCGTGAGACTCTCTCTGGCGCTACTGGAGCCATATTCCAGATGCAGATCGATCAGGCGGTTGACCCCCCTGATCGAGGGGCGGCTTTTCAGCTCATCGGTAATAAACTGCCCCGCCGCTCTGACACCTTCGCGCTCGCAAAGCAGATCGGTTCTGGCAAGCAGCACCGTCGTTGACGGCGCGTGAACCATACACTCTTCAAGATAGCTTTCAAACTGATCGACGCGATTAACCTGGCGATAGCAACGCTCAAGCAGGGGAATAGTCTCACAAACCAGCAACGGCTCCTGATCTTTCACTGCCCGCAGATACTTGATAGCCAGCACCCATTCCCCCCGCTCCATCGCCATGCGGGCACCGAGAAGATTTGCTCTGACAACGGCTGGATTGAAACGCAACGCCTCGGCCAGCCCGGTCTGCACCTCTTTCCAGCGCCGTCTCGCCAGGCTACTCTCCGCCAGTTCACAGCAGTACTGCGCCAGCTCATGACCTATTCGACCCTGACCATCCGCTTCGAGCTGACGCCCCATGCGCAGCGCATCGCTCCATTCAGCCTCTTTCTCATAGAGTTTGACGAGCAACTCCAGGGCGTTGGATTTCATCTCCGCACCGGGGTTATCACGGATGATTTCATGCAACAGGTTTTCGGCCCTATCCAGCAAGCCAATCGCCTCGTAATCGCGGGCCAGCGCCATCTGAATACGGATAAAGTCAGCATGATCAAGCCCTGGTCGGGCCAGCAGTGTCTGGTGCACGCGGATGGCGCGATCCACATCGCCCTTGCGACGCAGCAAACGCGCTACCGCCAGATGGGCGGGAATGGTGTCTGAATTGATTTCAAGCGCCCGTACAAAGCTCTCGATAGCTTCATCGGTACGGTCACTCATCAGGTAATTGAGCCCCTGAAAATATTCACGGCTCAGCGCCCCCTCCTGGCGGGATTTACCGTTACTGGCACGATCGGACAGTAGCGAGCGACGGCCTAGAAACCAGCCGATCGCTATGGCAGCAACCAGTAACAACAGCAGGAGCGGATCAACGGGCATTTCAGGCAGAGTCTTTCAGCGCCAGTGCGCGCAGGCGATCTATCTCTTCTCTACTATTTGTTACCTTGCGCTGGGCACGGCTCAAGCGTGTTTTCAACGCCACGATGGTCAGACTGCTCAACAGCACTCCGCAGAGCCCACCGGCGACAAACGCCAGTATCAGCCAGAGTGACAGCGTCGCCTCAGGAAGGGTGAAAAACACCAGATCAATGCTGACCGGCTCGGTGTTATGCACGGTAAAAAGAATTCCCACTGCCAGTATCAGCAAACCGATAACGGCAGCAAGAAGGGTTTTGATCCAGTTCACGGAACGCCCTCTATATCACTCTAGGCTAAACTCAGGATTCTTCCTGAAGGCTCTGGTTAACCTGATCACGCAGCTCTTTGCCCGGCTTGAAATGAGGTACAAACTTTTCAGGCAGAGGCACGGAATCTCCGGTTTTTGGGTTACGGCCGATTCGCGGCGCACGGTAGTGCAGTGAAAAACTGCCAAAACCACGGATCTCGATTCGATCCCCCTCCGAAAGGGCTTCGGTCATATGATCGAGCATGGTTTTTACCGCAAGTTCGACATCCTTTACCGATAACTGAGGGTGCGCGTCGATCAGACGCTCAATCAATTCCGATTTTGTCATATCAGCTCCTCGCTGAAGTTAGGGACCAGGCCGACAACTGCCGGCCCGGCTGCCTGATCAGGAATCCCGCTTTTCCATCTGCGCCTTGATAAGATCACCAATGGTCGTCGGAGCGGCTTCATCGGCCTTCTCCTGAACGGACTTCAGCGCTTCTTTCTGCTCTTTGATCTCAACCTGTTTAACCGACAGGTTGATGGCGCGGTTACGGCGATCAACACTCACAATCGCCGCTTCTATTTCATCGCCCACGGACAGTTCGCTGGTCAGATCTTCAACCCGGTCACGGGACAGCTCCGAGACTTTAAGAACCCCGTCGATCCCTTCGGCCAGGCTAACGGTTGCCTGACGCGGATCCACTTCCGTCACCTTACCCGTAACAATCGCCCCTTTCGGGTTCTGATCGGCATATTCGATAAACGGATCTGAATTCATCTGCTTGATACCCAGCGCAATACGCTCACGCTCTGGATCAATAGACAGCACCAGCGCCTCAACCTCCTGACCCTTGGCGTATTCCTTGACGACCGTCTCACCCGGCTCGTCCCAGGAAAGATCGGACAGGTGCACAAGGCCATCAATACCACCTTCCAGGCCAACAAAGACACCGAAATCAGTGATGGAACGGATAGCACCGCTGATACGGTCGCCCTTCTTGTAAGTGCTGGCGAAAGCCTGCCAGGGGTTCTGCTTGCACTGTTTCATCCCCAGGGAGATACGGCGGCGCTGCTGATCGATATCAAGGATCATCACATCGATCTCTTCACCGATGGAGACCACCTTGGAGGGGTGAATATTCTTGTTGGTCCAGTCCATTTCGGAGACATGCACCAGGCCTTCGATGCCTTCGGCGATCTCCGCAAAGCAACCGTAATCGGTAAGATTAGTGACCTTGGCAGTGACCTTGTCGCCGACGGTGTAGTCCTTGGTGAGCTGGCTCCAGGGATCGTCCTTCAGCTGTTTCAGACCAAGGGAGACACGGCTGCGCTCACGATCAAACTTGAGCACCTTGACGTCAATCTCGTCGCCAATTTTCAGAACTTCGCTCGGGTGTTTGACTCGCTTCCAGGCGATATCGGTAATATGCAGCAGACCATCGATACCGCCAAGATCGATAAAGGCGCCGTAGTCGGTGAGGTTTTTGACCACCCCTTTGACCACCAGGCCTTCTTCCATCTTCTCAAGCAGCTTTTCACGTTCTTCGCTGTAGACCGCCTCAAGTACGGCGCGACGGGAAACGACGATATTGTTGGAGCGGGCATCCAGCTTGACCAGTTTAAACTCAAGCTCCTGCCCCTCAAGATGAGAGGTATCCCGCAGCGGACGGACATCCACCAGAGAACCGGGAAGGAAAGCGTTGATACCGTTTACATCCACGGTAAGACCGCCGCGGACCCGGCCGGTGATATGGCCGGTGACTGTCTCTTCGCCTTCGTAGGCTTTTTCGAGGACCGCCCAAGCTTCAGCACGCTTGGCCTTTTCTCGGGAGAGCTGGGTGGAGCCGAAGCCATCCTCAAGCGACTCCAGGGCAACCCTGACTTCGTCACCGACTTTCAGGCTGACCTCGCCGTTATCGTCGCGAAACTGCTCAAGGGGAATCACCCCCTCCGACTTAAGCCCCGCATTGACCATAACGTAGTCGTTATCAATCGCGACCACCGTGCCCGTAACGATCGATCCCGGCGCCATGTCCAGGTCTTTCAGGCTTTCCTCGAACAGTTCAGCAAAACTCTCGCTCATCACCCTCGGTCCTCAAAATGGGGCCGCGTCAGCGCAACCCTCTATGTCTCGCTTCGTCCAGCACCGCCAGCAGAACCTCGTCGATCGTCATCTTGGTGGAATCAAGAATAATTGCATCAGGCGCCGGTTTAAGGGGAGCGACGGCTCGATTCATATCGCGGTCGTCACGTGCCCTGATATCGTCCAGTATTGCTTCAAGGCTAGCACCCAGTCCCTTGCTAATCAACTGGTTATAACGGCGCCTGGCGCGCTCTTCCGCACTGGCGTCAAGATAGATTTTCAACGGCGCTTCAGGGAACACCACAGTCCCCATGTCACGACCGTCGGCAACCAACCCCGGCGCGTGCACAAAATCACGCTGACGACTGAGCAAAGCTTCGCGTACCGGGCCTAGTGCAGCGACTACTGAGGCATCCGCACCCACCTCTTCGGTACGTATCGCCAGGGTCACTTCCTCCCCTTCCAGCACGATCTGCAGCTCTTCATCCTGCTCGCCGGCCAGAAACTTAACGTCCAGATGAGCGGCCAGCACCTCCAGCGCCTCGGTATCATCAAGGCTGACGCCATGATGACGTGCCGCCAGCGCGGTCAAACGGTACAGGGCGCCACTGTCGAGCAAGTGCCAGCCCAGCGAACGGGCTATCAGTTTGCAAAGGGTACCCTTGCCAGACCCACTTGGGCCGTCGACAGCGATAACAGGGACCTCTTGTTCACGGCGGGACATCAGTCCTCCTCCTTAAATAAAGCAATTCCAATACGTCGGGCCAGATCAGCAAACTCGGGACAAAAGCTACCCACCGATTCGCAGCCGGCAATATCGAGCGGACCTGCGGCCCGCTGCGCCGCGATCGTTAGCGCCATGGCAACCCGGGGATCGCCGCCGGAATCAAGCCGGCCACCTCCCAGAGCTCCGCCGCTAACGCTCAGCTCGTTGTTCTTCACGCTCAAAACCACACCCAACTGCTCCAGTGCCTGACACATAAGTGTAAGCCGGGTGTTTGACAAAAACGTATCGTTCTCCGGCAAACTCAGCCGCGTTTCGCCCTCTGCGCAGACGGCAGCGACCAGTAATGCAGGGCACTCATTCAGCGCAAGCCGGCTAAGTTCATCGGGTATTCTGACGCCCTGCAGCGCGGCATGTCGCACGCGGATGTCAGCTACCGGCTCTCCACATTCTTCGTGAGCATCCAGCAGCTCTATATCCGCCCCCATCTGTTTGAGGATAGTCACCAGTCCCATACGCGTAGGGTTGATGCCTATATGCTCGAGCAACAGCTCGGCGCCCGGCGTAATATTTGCCGCCACCAGGAAAAAGGCAGCCAGAGAAAGATCGCCGGGGATGCGCAGCTGGGTACCGACCAGGCGCTGACCAGGCTCGATACAAATATGCTCAGTTTCCTGCTGCAGACTCACGCCGAAACGGCCGAGCATTCGCTCAGTATGATCGCGGGAGACTCCCTCCTCTTCGATACACAGGCGGCCCCGGGTATAGAGACCTGCCAACAGCAATGCTGACTTCACCTGGGCACTGCCAACACTCAGCGCCGCGCCGGGGCTCTGCAACTGTGCAGGCATGATTTTCAGCGGTGCTCGGTGGCCGTCAGCGGTATCGATCTGTGCACCCAGCGCCCTGAGCGGCTGCACCAGGGTACGCATCGACTCGGTGTTGAGCTGGTCGTCACCACACAATTCAGTGGCAAAATCCTGCCCGGCCAGCACACCGCAAAGCAGACGCATTGAGGTTCCCGAGGAGCCCAGGTAGATAGGCCCAACCGGCGGCTGCAGTCCATTCAGACCAACGCCATAGACACGAACCCGCCCCTGGTGTGGCCCTTCGATCACCACGCCCAGATCGCGAAAAGCCTGCAGCGTAGCCAGGCTGTCCTCACCATCAAGAAAACCGTCGATATCGGTAATGCCATCCGCCAGCGCCGCCAGAATAATCGCCCGGTGTGAGATCGAGCGATCACCGGATACAGCGATAGAGCCGGAAATTTTCCCGTCCGGGCGCACCAGAAAGCGGGCTGGTCGCTGCTGCACCTGAGGTGAATAGGCCGAACGGGCGAGGATGCGGGAGAAGTGCTCGCGGGCGGAACGTGCGCGGGTAAAAATACCCAGCAGCGCCTGACTATCTCCGCGATCTACCGCATCACGCAGACGCGAAACTCCGGCGGTAAAACGGTCGATCTGCGCCAACAGCTGATCCCGGTTGGCAAAACAGATGTCGTGCCACATGCTCGGGTCGCTGGCGGCGATACGGGTAAAGTCGCGAAAGCCACCGGCGGCATAGCGGAAGATGTCGGTATTTTCCGCCTCGTGCGCCAGCGTATCCACCAGCGAGAATGCCAGCAGGTGCGGCAGATGACTGGTTGCAGCCAGCACCTCGTCATGACGACTCACATCCATCTGCAGCACTTCGGCACCCACCGCCTGCCACATACGCGCTATCGCCAGAGTCGCCTCGGGGGCTGACTCGGGCAGCGGTGTCAGTATCACCTTGCGCCGCACGAACAGGTCGACATCGGATGCGCCGACGCCGCTTTTCTCGGCACCGGCAATGGGATGACCAGGCACAAACCCAGGAGGCAGTTCACCGAACAGCGTGCGTGCCGCCAGCACCAGGTTACCCTTGGTACTGCCCACGTCGGTAATCAGAGTATCTTCGCGCAACCAGGGTCGGATCTCGGCGAGCACGGTTTCCATCACCTTAACCGGCACTGCCAACAGCACCAGTCCGGCTTTGGAAACCTCTTGACCCAGATCTTCCCCGATACGGTCGATCACCCCCAGCGACAATCCCAGTTCACACTCTGCCCGGTTCAGGTCAAAACCGACGACCTCGTCGACCAGTTTGCGCTGTTTCAAAGCCCGGGCAAGAGAGCCACCGATCAGGCCGAGGCCGATAACCAATACGCGGCCGGTGGAAAACTTCAACACGCCAGCACCTTTTCAAGCGCTGCCAGGAAGCGTCGGTTTTCCTCGGCGAGACCAACGGTGACGCGCAGATGCTCATGCAAACCATAAGGCGCCAGCGGCCGTGGAATCACGCCCTCTCTGAGCAACAGATCGAAGACATCCTGGGCGGGACGCTTTAGATCAAGCAGCAGGAAATTGCCCTGGGTAGGCAGCGACTCAAGCCCCAACCGCTGCAAGCCTTCACGCAACTGGATAACACCCTCTCGGTTGACCTCCAGCGTTTTCGCAAGGTGCTCGCTGTCAAACAAGGCAGCCTCAGCGGCGGCGAGCGCCGGAGCGTTGACATTGAATGGATCACGCACGCGATTCATCAGGTCAGTGACCGCAGGATCCGCCGCCGCGAAGCCTACGCGCAGACCCGCCAGGCCGTAGGCCTTGGAGAAAGTACGCAGCACAACCAGGTTGGGGTAATTCTCGAGCAAGCTTAAGCCATCCGGCAGGCCGGCGGCGGGGTCAACATACTCGGTGTAGGCCTCATCAAGCACCACGATCACCCGCGACGGAACCGCATCCATAAACGCCACCAGCTCATCACGGGTGAACCAGGTGCCGGTCGGATTATTCGGGTTGGCCAGGAAGATCAACCGAGTCTTACCGGTCACCGCAGCGGCCATCGCCGCAAGATCGTGACCTGCATTTTTAGCAGGTACAACAACCGGCTCCGCTTCGACGAAGCGAGTCGCCAGCGCGTAGGCGATAAAACTGTATTCGGAATAGATAATCTGTTCGCCGGGACGCACGAATACACGTGCAGCCAGGCTGATCAGCTCATTTGAACCATTGCCTAATGTCAGGCGTTCGGACTTCAAGCCAAAACGTTCACGCAGGGCCGCCTTGAGGCGGAAACCCGCTGCATCGGGATAGCGCGTCATGCCGCTGATGGCGGCTGTCGCCGCAGCCATGGCGGCCGGACTCGGCCCCAGGGGATTTTCATTACTGGCCAGGCTGACGATATCGGTCAATCCCAGCTCCCGCTCCAGCTCTGCAGCGGGCTTGCCCGGTCGATACGGCGCCAACTGCGCGATGCCGGGAGATGCAAGACTATACAGATCAAAACTCATGGAGATAGAAGACTCCCTATCCTTACAACTCTCAGACCTAAAAACAGACCTAAAAAATCGGACCTTACAAAACCGCCTTTGGATAAGACCCAAGGCGTTTCAGCTCGACCGAACCGGACTCCAGTTCCTTGAGCAACTCAGCAACCCCTGCACTCTCCTCGTGACCTTCGAAGTCAACGTAGAACAGCATATCCCAGGCCGACTGGGGCGCCGCGCGGCTTTCCACCCGGGTCAGGCTGATATTGCGCTTACGGAACGGCTCCAGCAGTTCATAGAGAGCTCCGGGGCGGTCATGAGCCATCAACAGGATGGAGGTCTTGTCCTGCCCGCTGGCACTCACGGCCTGACGCCCAACCACCAGATAACGGGTCAGACTGTCCGGCTGATCTTCGATGTTTGCCTGGGCCACCTCGAGGTTGAACAGGTCTGCTGAGATATCACCACCGATCGCCGCGGCGGTGCTGGACTCGGCGGCCAAACGCGCCGCCTCTGCGTTGGATTCAACCTCAACGCACTTCACATCCGCACAACGGGCCTCTATCCAGTGACGGCACTGGTTAATGGCAAAGGGGTGCGCATAAATGACATCCAGCCGGTCGATCTCTGATGGCTGCGCCATCAGCAGGTGCTGATGAGTGCGCAGCTCCACTTCACCACAGATATTCAGGTTAAAGCGGCTGAAAAGATCGAGGGCGTGGTTGACCACGCCATCTTCAGCATTCTCGATCGGCACGACGCCAAAATCCGCGTGACCGGCTTCCACATCGCGGAACACCGATTCGAGACTTCCCAGCGCATTGCAACGCACCGAATGACCGAAGTGCTTCAACGCCGCCTGCTGGGTGAAGTTGGCCTCGGGGCCAAGGAACACCACATCCAGCGGCTGCTCCAGCGCCAGACAGACCGACATCACCTCACGAAAAAGGCGCGCTACTTCCTGATCCGGCAGCGGCCCCTCGTTACGTGACATCACCTTGCGCAGCACCTGAGCTTCACGCTCAGGGCGGTAGAACACCGCCGCTTCGGTACCGCCCTTGGTCTTGATCTCGGCTACGGTCTGGGCGCAACGGGCACGCTCATTAAGCAAGCGATGGATCTCGCGGTCGATCTCATCGATACGATCGCGCACCTTACTCAACGCCTGTTCCTGTTCCCGCTGCTCCTGTTGTAGTTTGCTATCGCTCATCGTTTCTCCGCGGAACGAACCGCACTCCCCTTAACCCGCAGTTCGTTCAAATTCGCGCATAAAGGCGATCAGCGCATCAACCGACTCTTCGGGTACGGCGTTGTAGATGCTGGCACGCATACCGCCGACAGAACGGTGACCTTTCAGATTGAGCAGACCGCTAGCTTGCGCCTCCTGCAGGAAACGTCCATCCAGAGCACTGTCGGCCAGGGTAAAAGGTACGTTCATCAGTGAGCGGTTGACCGGGTCGATCGGGTTGGCAAAGAAGTCGGAAGCGTCAATTGCAGCATAAAGTTTCTCGGCCTTGCGCTGGTTGCGCACCGCCATCGCCTCAACACCGCCCTGCGCCTTGAGCCACTTGAACACCAGACCTGTCATGTACCAGGCAAAGGTCGGCGGCGTGTTGTTCATGGAGTCAGCATCGGCGTGTACCTTGTAGTCGAACATGGTCGGCGTACCCGCCAGGGTGTTGCCAAGCAGATCATCACGCACGATAACCACGGTCAGGCCCGCAGGACCGATATTTTTCTGCGCGCCAGCGTAAATCAGGCCGTAACGGCTGACATCAATCGGGCGTGCAAGAATATCGGACGACATGTCCGCCACCAGCGGCACGGAGCCAGTATCGGGGATGTAATCGAACTCAACACCGCCGATGGTTTCGTTGGTGGTGTAGTGCACGTAGGCCGCTTCCGGGTTCAGAGTCAGCTCGGCCTGCGTCGGCACACGGGTATAACCCTGAGCCTCGGTACTGCCCGCCTGCGCGATGCTGGCGTAGCGCGCAGCTTCCTGGATCGCCTTGCGCGACCAGACGCCGGTATTGATATAGTCGGCGCTGCTACGGCCACGCAGCAGGTTCATCGGCACCATGCCGAACTGACTGGTGGCGCCGCCCTGCAGGAACAGCACTTTGTAGTTGGCCGGAATCGACAGCAGATCGCGAAGATCCTGTTCCGCTGTTTCCGCAACCTCAACAAAGGCTTTATCCCGGTGGCTCATCTCCATTACGGAGAGGCCGCGCCCCTGCCAGTCGAGCATCTCGCTCTGGGCCTGCTCAAGTACTTCGAGGGGTAGTGCGGCCGGGCCGGCACTGAAGTTATGTTTACGTGTCATGCTCTGTATCAACTCCAGAAATAGAAGCAGCAACGGGGCCCTTAGGCCCCGCTTTTATCACTCTTCGGGCGTACTTTCTTCGCCACTGTCGGCGTCCGTATCAACGCCTTCCGTGTCTGTACTCTCAACATCCGTACTTTCAGCGTCTGAGCTATCAGCGCCTGCTGCGGCCGTCGCTTCCTCGTCGAGTTCCTCTTCATCGGGCTCTTCGATACGGGCGATGCCTGAGAGTTTCTCCTCATCGCCAAGACGGATCAGCATCACACCCTGGGTGTTACGGCCCAACACCGAGATCTCCTCGGAGCGGGTACGTACCAGCGTGCCACGATCACTGATCAGCATCACGTCATCGCCTTCCATCATCTGCACTGCACCGGCCAGATCGCCGTTACGCTCGGTGCACTGCATGGCGATAACGCCCTGACCACCGCGGCCGCGCAGCGGGAAGTCTTCAACGGCGGTCTGCTTACCGTAACCCTTCACGGATGCGGTCAGTACTCGACCACCCTCACGCGGGATGATCAGCGAGATGACCTTGGTGCTGTCGTCCATTTTCACGCCACGGACACCACGGGCGGTACGACCCATGGAACGCACATCCGCCTCGTTGAAACGGATCGCCTTGCCGGCGCTGGTGATCAGCATGATGTCATCATGTCCGCTGGTGATAGAGGCGCCGATCAGACGGTCGCCATCGAGGATATCCAGCGCGATCAGACCGGTGCTGCGCGGACGAGAGAAAGCCTCCAGCGGAGTCTTCTTCACCGTACCCTGGGCGGTGGCCATAAAGATGAAGCGCTCGGAGTCGAACTCTTTCACCGGCAGAATAGTGCTGATCCATTCGCCTTCGGCCAGCGGCAGGATGTTGACCACCGGACGACCACGAGAGGTGCGGCTCGCGGGCGGGATCTCGTAAACCTTGCGCCAGTAAACCTTGCCGTGGTTGGTAAAGCAGAGAATGGTGTCGTGGGTGTTGGCGATCAGCAGGTGCTCGATGAAGTCTTCATCCTTCATCGCAGTTGCCGATTTACCCTTTCCGCCGCGGCGCTGGGCCTGGTAAGCGGTCAGCGGCTGAGTCTTGGCGTAACCACCATGGGAGATGGTGACCACCATATCCTCTTCGGTGATCAGGTCAGCCACAGTGAGGTCCTGCATGGAAGCCTGGATCTCGGTGCGGCGCTCGTCGGCGTATTCGGCAACGATCGCTTCGAGCTCTTCACGGATCACTTCCATCAGGCGCTCGTAGGAACCCAGGATCTCCAGCAGCTCAGCGATCTTCTCGATCAGCTCGCGGTATTCACCCAGCAGCTTTTCATGCTCAAGCCCGGTCAGACGGTGCAGTCGCAGGTCCAGAATCGCCTGGGCCTGAACCGGTGACAGGTGGTAGTTGCCGTCATGCATACCAAACTGCGGTTCAAGATCGTCCGGACGGCAGGCATCTTCGCCGGCACGCTCGAGCATATCGAGCACGGAGCCCGGCGCCCAGGGCGTTGCGATCAACTTCTCTTTAGCTTCCGCCGGAGTCGGCGAGGCCTTGATCAGTTCAATAACCGGATCGATATTGGCCAGCGCCACCGCGAGACCTTCCAGCACATGGCCACGCTCACGCGCCTTGCGCAGTTCGTAAACGGTACGACGGGTCACCACTTCGCGGCGGTGACGGACGAAGCATTCCAGCGTGCCTTTCAGATCGAGGATCTTCGGCTGGCCATCAACCAACGCAACCATATTGATGCCGAACACGCTCTGCAGCGCGGTCTGGGCAAACAAGTTGTTGATGATCACTTCCGGCACTTCACCGCGGCGCAGCTCGATCACTATGCGCATACCGTCCTTGTCGGACTCATCGCGCAGCTCACTGATACCCTCGAGCTTCTTCTCTTTAACCAGCTCGGCGATCTTTTCGATCAGACGCGCCTTGTTGAGCTGGTAAGGGATCTCGGTGATGACCAGCATCGGCCGGCCATTCTTCGGGTGTTCTTCCACATGATGCTTGGCACGCACGTAGATACGACCGCGACCGGTACGGTATGCCTGCAGGATGCCGGCACGACCGTTGATGATACCGCCGGTGGGGAAATCAGGGCCCGGGATAAATTCCATCAACTCATCGATGGTCAGCTCCGGGTTGTTGATCAGTTCGATACAACCACGCACCACCTCGCCCAGGTTGTGGGGCGGGATATTGGTCGCCATACCAACGGCGATACCGGCAGAACCGTTCACCAGCAGGTTCGGCACGCGGGTCGGCAGTACAGCGGGGATCAGCTCGGTGCCGTCGTAGTTGTCAACGTAATCGACGGTTTCCTTATCCAGGTCAGCAAGCAACTCATGAGAGATCTTTGCCATGCGGATCTCGGTATAACGCATCGCTGCCGCCGAGTCGCCATCCACCGAACCGAAGTTACCCTGGCCATCGACCAGCATGTAGCGCATGGAAAAGTCCTGCGCCATACGCACGATGGTGTCATAAACGGCACTGTCGCCATGCGGGTGATACTTACCGATCACATCACCGACCACACGGGCGGATTTCTTGTACGGCTTGTTCCAGTCGTTGTTCAACTCGTTCATGGCGAAGAGCACGCGGCGGTGCACCGGCTTGAGGCCGTCACGCACATCGGGCAGTGCCCGGCCAACGATGACGCTCATCGCGTAGTCGAGATAAGACTGTTTCAGCTCATCTTCGATATTGACTGGCAGAACTTCTTTGGCTAAATCACCCATTCGCTCAGCTTTCCTTGGTTCGTAAGGCTTACAGCTGGAAATTCGCTGTAATTTTTAACCGCGCGAGTATATCACATTGATAAACCTTTAACTCCCACCCTCCAGGCTCAAATCTCAATTGAGCGACCGACAGCAATCCTGCTCCCTAGTGAATTTTCCGCCCCGCCACAGCGATGCTAGAATGCCGGCTTTGCGCATCCTACAGCCCGTCGGGAACCGCCCGTCGAGAACAGAGTTGAGAACACGCCCATGACCGAAAAACAGGCACAGAATATCGATCCGGCGGAAATCGCCAAGTTCGAGGAACTGGCCAGCCGCTGGTGGGACAGAGACAGTGAGTTCAAACCACTTCATGACATCAATCCGCTGCGCGTCGGCTTTATAGACCGTATCGCACCGCTGGCCGGCAAACGTGTTCTCGATGTGGGCTGCGGCGGCGGCATCCTCTCTGAGTCCATGGCCAAACGCGGCGCCGACGTAACCGGCATCGATATGGGTGAGGCGCCACTGAAGGTCGCCAAGCTGCACGGCCTCGAAAGCGGCGTCCAGGTGCGGTACCGCCAGATCACGGTTGAGGAGCTTGCGGCAGAAGAACCTGAGTCCTTCGATGTGGTGACCTGCATGGAGATGCTGGAACACGTCCCGGATCCGGGCTCGATCATCGCGGCCTGCGCAAGACTGGCCAAGCCGGGTGCAAAGCTGTTTTTCTCCACGCTGAACCGCAACCCGAAAAGCTACCTGTTTGCGATCCTCGGCGCGGAACGAGTGCTAAAACTGGTGCCAAACGGCACTCATGACTTCAAAAAATTCATCCAGCCCGCCGAGCTCGGCGAATGGATCAGAAACAGCAAACTCTCTATCCGTGAGATGTCCGGCCTGGTGTATAACCCGCTAACGCGTACTTACCGCCTCGACAGCCAGGATGTCAGCGTCAACTATATGATCGCCACCCAGAAGGACGAGAGTTGATGCCAGGCTATCGGGCGGTGCTCTTCGACCTGGACGGCACCCTGCTCGACAGCGCGCTCGACTTCTACTGGGTGATAGACAAAATGCTGGCAGATCGAAACCTGCCAGCAGTGGACCGAGCCTCATTTCGCCAGTACGTTTCCGACGGCGCCCGCGCCATGATCTGTAACGCCTTCTCACTCAAGACTCACGCCCCGGAAACAGAACCGCTGCTCACGGAGTTCCTCAATCTTTACCAGCAGAACCTTATGATCGAGGCACAACTGTTTACCGGCCTCGACACCACGCTCAACCAACTGGAGCAGCACGGCATTCCCTGGGGCATAGTCACCAACAAGCCCGAACGCTTCTGTCACACCATTATCGAAAAACTGGGCTTCAGCGACCGCTGCGCAACACTGGTCTGTCCGGAACACGTCAAGCAGCGCAAACCCGACCCGGAGTCCTTGCTGCTGGCCTGCCAACAGGTACAGTGCGAGCCCAGCGAGGCGCTATATCTGGGCGATCACCAGCGCGACATAGAAGCAGGCCGACGCGCCGGCATGACCACCGTGGCCTGCAGCTGGGGATATCTGCACTCCAGCGATGATCCCGCCAGCTGGGGCGCCGACCATATAATCGCTGATACGCGCGAGCTTGGCGCGCTGCTAAACTGAGGCTATCAGCGCAGGACGAATCTGAATTCTCGCAGGCTTTTTAAGGAAGTAGTTGACGATGTTTACTTACGATGCACCCCAGGATCTCTTAAGCGGCCGGATCATACTCGTCACCGGTGCCGGCGACGGCATCGGCAAGGCAGCTGCCCACGCTTACGCCGCCCACGGAGCCACGGTGATACTGCTCGGCCGCACCCTGGAAAAACTGGAGCAGGTCTATGACGAGCTGGAAGCCGAGGGTTATCCACAACCCGCCATCGTACCGATGAATCTGGAAACCGCCGCTGAGCACGACTACATCGAACTGACCAACCAGCTGGAGGAAACCTTCGGCCGCCTGGACGGAATCCTCCATAACGCCAGCATCCTCGGCGTACGGACCTCGCTTGAAAGCTACGATCCCATCATCTGGCAGCAGGTGATGCAGGTAAACGTTAACGCCCCCTTCCTGCTGACGCAGACACTGATGCCACTGCTGCGCCGCTCAGACGATGCCAGCGTAATCTTCACCTCATCCGGCGTTGGCCGCAAAGGTCGGGCGCACTGGGGCGCCTACGCGGTCTCCAAGTTCGCCACAGAGGGCATGGCCCAGGTAATGGCGGACGAGCTGGAAAACATCTCTTCTGTCCGCGTTAACTGCATCAACCCAGGCGCTACACGCACCGCCATGCGCGCATACGCCTATCCGGCCGAAGCTCCTGAGACTAACCCGACTCCCGAACAGATCATGCCGGTCTACCTCTACCTGATGGGTAGCGACAGCAGCAAGGTGAACGGCCAGTCTCTTGACGCTCAAGGCGACGGCGCCGCCTGAACCACACACGTTAAACACACACAAAAAAGCGCCGCCTGGCTAAGCTATTGGCTAAGTCAGGCGGCGCTTTTTTATTTCAGGAGCTTTTATTTCAGGAAAAAATCTTAGCGCTTCTTACCAACACGACGCCCCACAGAACGAGCCTTGGTCTTGTGAGCACGCTGTTCAACCACTTTGGCTTCCGTGCTCTGACGGGGACGCTGACGCGTATAGCGACGCTTCTCCTCAACCTGCTCTTCGCGACTTCTTACCTGGCCCTTTACTCGATCCAGGCCAAGCTCATCACGCAGCACGTTGATCTCCTTGCTGCCAAGCTCGCGCCAGGTACCCACTTTAACATCGCTGGGCAGGAATACGGGACCGAAGCGCACACGCTTCAAACGGTTGACCTGCAACCCCTGAGATTCCCACAGACGACGAACCTCACGGTTACGCCCTTCCATGACCACGCAGTGGTACCACTTATTGGCGCCCTCACCATCGAAGTAACGCACATCGCTGAAATTCGCCATGCCATCTTCAAGCAGAACCCCCTTCTTAAGGAGCTCGAGCGTCTGCTCATTTACATCGCCCAGCACGCGCACCGCATATTCGCGGTCGATGTTAGCCGACGGATGCATCATGCGATTCGCCAGCTCGCCATCGGTGGTAAATATCAACAGACCAGTGGTGTTTATATCCAGGCGCCCGATAACAATCCAACGCCCTACTTTCAACGGCGGCAGGTTATCGAAAACAGTTGTCCGACCTTCCGGGTCGTGACGGGTACAAACCTCACCAACAGGTTTGTTATAAATGAGAACTCGGCAAGGACTGTCCGATGAATATACGAGGGATACAGGACGTCCATCGACAGATACCTGATCACCATCTTTTACACGATCACCCAGTTGCGCGGTTTCACCGTTAACCGCAACCCGTCCTTCGCTAATATAACGCTCCATCTCACGACGTGAGCCCAAACCGGAGCGCGCCAAAACCTTTTGCAGCTTTTCGTCTTGCATTCTGACGTCGCCTCAAACTAAAAAAGCTCTTCAGTCTGCAACCGAAGAGCTTTGCATTTCATCGTTATATATTGGGATCAGCTTACGGTCGGCAGCTGATCTTTGCTGATGCCGTTATCTTTCATGTAATCAGCAAAGACAACCGGGGTACGACCGCGGCCAGACCAGAAATGCTCTTCGCCATCGACCTTGATCACGTATTTGGCTTTTACGCTCTTACGCGGAGAAGAGTCTACCTGCTCGGCCAGCTCTTCCAGAGCAACACCGGATTCCATCATCTGCTTGCGAATCGCTTCGATAGCAGCAACTTTGGCTGCTTCAGCCTCAGCCTGAGCTGCTTCTTCAGCGCGACGCTCTTCCAGAATATCGGTCAGGTCAGACATAACCTTTTCGATTTCTGCAACGCCAAGTTCCTGAACCTGTTTGCGGAGAGAGTTTTTCCGGGTAAGTGTCTTGATGAAATCTGTCATTTTAATCTCTTCAACTGTTCGTTTTTAAACATACTGGCAATTATCGTTAATAAACGATTATTTGCAAGAATTCGAGATTAAATTTTCGGTGAATATTTCTGCCATTTTAATACGCATCAAAAACCGAGCTATCTCCTGCCCCCTGACGCGTCACTTCCGGCAATTCGTTTAACAGGCTGATCACCGTGGTCGCTTCCATTCCGCAGTACCCACCATCGATAACCAAATCGACCTGATTCTGAAGAATGTCGCGAATTTCGTATGGATCTGTCAGCGGAATATCGTCGCCAGGTAAAATCAGCGTGGTGCTCATTATCGGCTCACCCAGAGCATCGGCAAGCGCTAATGCTATGGGGTTGTCCGGTATACGGATACCAATTGTGCGCCTTTTAGGGTGCAGCAAACGCCTAGGAACCTCACTCGTCGCATTGAGTATAAAAGTATACTGGCCCGGCGTGTGGGCTTTAATCGCGCGAAACGCCTGATTATCAACCTTGGCATAGGTCGCCAGCTCAGACAGGTCGCCACACACCAGAGTAAAGTTATGCTTATCATCCAACTGGCGGATACGTTTAATACGATCAACCGCCTTTTTGTCCCCCAGGTGGCAACCAAGGGCGTAGGCCGAATCCGTTGGATAAACTACTACACCACCGGACTTTATTATCTCCGCTGCCTGCTCGATCAACCTTGGCTGCGGATTTACCGGGTGAATCTGAAAAAACTGGCTCACAGCAGACTCCTGTACACTGCTCATACTTCAGACAGCGGCGAACCTGACGCATCCGGCGCCGCAGTCACTGAAAAACCTTTTGGTGACACATAACTCAGCAGATGCCGCTCACCCTCAAATGAAGGAAAACGACCCAGCGCCGTCCAGCGCTGCTTTGGCGAATGGAAATCGCTACCGGCGGAGATAACCAGTGACTTACGCTGCGCCAGGTTGAGCAGATCTCTGAGGTGATTGGGCGTCACCCCGGGATAACTCACCTCCAGACCATCGCCTCCGGCCGCAACCAGATTATCCATCAGCGCACGCAGGCGGGTAAACGTCAGCTTATATTTGGTCGGATGAGCCACCAGCGCGTAACCGCCTGCTGATTTAACCAGCTGCACCGCCTCCTCCAGCGAAGGCCACTCAGCTTTAACATCACCCGCCTTGCCCGAACCAAGCCAGAGATCGAACGCCTGCTGCGCCGTGCTGACCATCCCCCGCTCCAACATGGCCTGCGCAAAATGAGGACGACCAATCTGGCCAGCACCTGCGTTTTTCTGTGCATCGGGCAGAAGATCGGGCAAGCCCTTTTTCTCCAGCTTAGCGGCTATCTTTTCCGCGCGCTCATCACG
Organism: Marinobacterium lutimaris; assembly: GCF_900108065.1. Lineage (GTDB taxonomy): Bacteria > Pseudomonadota > Gammaproteobacteria > Pseudomonadales > Balneatricaceae > Marinobacterium_D > Marinobacterium_D lutimaris. Next base: position 475,321 of record NZ_FNVQ01000003.1, read on the forward strand.
CAGCCGTCTCAACCTATCCATATAGTCGACACATTGCGACGCTTCTACATTTATACCTATACCCAGCAGGTGAATTACCCGCCGCTGCCATAAACAGGTCAGCTCAACACCGGGATAAAACTCCATATCCCCATAAGCAGCCGCTGCTTTTTGGGCCTCCGGCAGGCCATCCAGAGTGTCATGATCCGTTAATGCAAACTGGCGCACCCCCGCATTATAAGCAGCTTCTACCAGCGCAGCGGGCGAAAGAGCTCCGTCAGAAGCGGTACTGTGTGTGTGCAGATCGTATGTGGATGGTTTCACTCTAATCTGGGGGCCTTTATACTAGGAGGTTAAACAGATAGCTGTGGACACTATGAAAATTTTACTCGATTTCCTGCCTGTTATCGTCTTTTTTGTCGTTTACAAGATGACAGGGGACATCATACTCGCCACTGCGGTGCTGATCCCGGCTACCCTCGCACAGATGGCATATACCTGGTTTAAACAGCACCGTATCGAAAAAATGCAGCTTGTCACCCTGGTGCTGGTTGTAATGCTCGGCGGCGCCACCATCATTTTTCACGACAAGGCGTTTATCCAGTGGAAGCCCACAATCGTTAACTGGTTATTCGGCGCGGCTTTCCTTGGCAGCCATTTTATTGGTAACAAAACCGTCGTTCAGCGACTGATGGAAAACAGTATCGAGCTCGCGCAGCAGACCTGGCGCCGCCTCAATATGGGCTGGGTAATGTTTTTTACCGCTATGGGTGTTATTAATCTGATTGTAGCGTATCGCTTCAGCGAAGAAGCCTGGGTCAACTTTAAGTTGTTCGGAATGCTCGGCTTAACGCTTCTATTTATACTGGCGCAGGGGGTTTACATCTCCCGACACATGCCACAACAGCCTAACGAAGACTAACTTTTTCGGGTCACATTCATGTATTACGCTATTGTAGCCGAGGATAACGAGAACACATTGAACAAACGCCTGGAAACCCGGTCGGACCATCTAGCCCGGCTGGAAAGGCTTAAGGAACAGGGCAAACTCCTGGTTGCAGGCCCCTGCCCAGCGACGGATAGCGAGGATCCGGGTCCCGCCGGCTTTACCGGCAGCCTGATTATCGCGGAGTTCGATTCACTGGAGGAAGCCAAGGCCTGGGCTGACGCTGATCCGTATATCGCCGCCGGCGTATACAAAGATGTAAGCGTCAAACCGTTCAAAAAAGTTCTGCCTTGATGCAAAACTGTTAAAATAAGGACGAAAAAGGTATTTACCAGGATTAAGGAAAATTCAATACTAATGGTCTATACGTTGTAGACAAATCGATGAAGACTGTCACAAGGATATGATGATGATGAAGAAATTTGCGATTGCGGCGGGCCTGACTTTGGCGATGGGGGCATCACTGGCCCAGGCTCACGAAGAAAACGCTGGTTACGTTACCAACAGCGCTGACACCATCTGGCGTAACAGCTTTGGTGACTGCTGGCACAACTCATCCTGGACTGAAGATAAAGCAGTCGTAGGATGTGACGGTAAAGTCGCTATGGCAGAAGAAGCACCGGCTCCGGTTGCTCCTGTTGTTGCCATGGTTGATGACACCAAGAAATTTGCTCTGTACTTCGACTTCGACAGCACCGAAGTTGGCGATACCTCCAACATCGTTAACTACATCGGTACCCTGTCCAGCCTGAAAGAAGTAAACCTGGTTGGTCACGCTGACCCGATCGGCGCTAGCGCTTACAACGAACAGCTGTCCAAGCGTCGTGCTGAAGCTGTTGCCGCTGAACTGGCTGAAGCTGGTGTAGATTCCAGCACCATGAGCATCGGCTTCCTGGGTGAGTCTGCTCCGGTTGCTAACTGCACAGGCCGTGGCGCTGAACTGATCGCTTGCCTGCGTCCGGACCGTCGTGTAGACGTTGAAATCCTGGGCACCAAGCGCGTAGAACAGTAATCTCTACGACAGCCTTACCGAAAAAGCCGGCATATGCCGGCTTTTTTTGTGCCTGTTGAAAATGGATCAACGAGCCTTGCAGGCGACCACCAGAGCTTGAATCGGCGCCGTGCCGAACCTCTCAAGCCGCCTCTAACGACACCACGACCCAGCCCTCGCCCCACAGGATAAGACACAAAAAAGGGCGACCAACCTGGCCGCCCTTTTCATCCATTCAGAGGTTCAGAGCCACTTAGCCCAAACGCACCCGCGCGTTGCGGAACATACGCATCCAGGCACCATCTTCCTGCCACTCATCCGGCGCCCAGGAGTTCTGGATTGCACGGAATACGCGCTCAGGGTGAGGCATCATGATAGTTACGCGGCCATCTGGAGTGGTCAGGCCACTGATACCGTTGGGTGAGCCGTTCGGGTTGAACGGATAACGGGTGGTAAGCTCGCCACGGTTATCGACGTAACGCAGCGCCACTGCACCGGAGTTCTCCATCGCCGCCAGGTGCTCCGCATTGCGGAATTCGGCGCGTCCTTCACCGTGCGCAACAGCAATCGGCATACGTGAACCAGCCATACCTTCGAAGAACACGGACGGTGAAGACTGAACTTCAACCATGGCAACGCGCGCCTCAAACTGCTCCGACTGGTTACGCACAAAGTGCGGCCACTGCTCGGCACCAGGGATCAGCTCATTCAGGTTGGAGAGCATCTGACAGCCGTTACAGACACCCAAAGCAATGGTGTCTTCACGCTGGAAGAAGTCTGAGAACTGCTCACGGGCACGGGCGTTAAACAGAATAGACTTCGCCCAACCCTCGCCGGCACCGAGAACGTCACCGTAGGAGAAACCGCCACAGGCGACCAGCCCCTTAAACTCATCCAGGGTGATCTTACCGCCCAGGATATCACTCATATGCACATCGACAGCGGCAAAGCCTGCACGATCGAAGGCAGCAGCCATCTCGATCTGGCCGTTAACGCCCTGCTCACGCAGCACCGCCACTTTCGGGCGAGCCCCGGTAGCGATAAACGGTGCCGCGATGTTTTCGTTGATATCGAATGTCAGCTCAGCATTCAGACCCGGATCTTCGCTATCGAGCAGCGCGTCAAATTCCTGCTGTGCGCAGGCGGAGTTATCACGCAGCGCCTGCATGCGGTAAGAGGTTTCCGCCCACCAGCGGTGCAGCTCGATACGACTGGCGGAGAACACTTCCTCTTCATCGAAGAAGATGTTCAGCTGATCATCCGGGTTCAGCGTACCGATCACCTTGGCCGCATCGCCGAGGCCTGCGGCATTCAGTTCGGTCAGAACCTTTTCAGTATCTTCACGACGTACCTGAACCACGGCACCCAGCTCTTCAGCAAACAGAGCCGCAACCAGCTCGTCGCTGGAGGAGGCCAGCAGATCCAGGCTCAGGTCTACACCGGTATGGCCGGCGAAAGCCATCTCGGCAACGGTAGCGAGCAGACCACCATCGGCGCGGTCGTGGTAAGCCAGCAGCAAGCCCTGCTTGTTAAGCTCCTGCACCGCGGCAAAGAAGGTCGCCAGCTGGTCGGCATCATCCACATCCGGAACATCACGACCTACTTCGTTATACACCTGCGCCAGGGCGGAGAGACCGAGACGGTTCTGGCCGTTACCCAGATCCAGCAACAGCAGATCGGTTTCGCCCTTATCGGCGCGCAGCTGCGGTGTCAGCACAGCACGGGCATCGGTCACCGGCGCAAAGCCGGAGATAATCAGTGACATCGGCGCAGTAACGCTCTTCTGCTCGTCACCGTCCTGCCAGACGGTACGCATGGACATGGAGTCCTTGCCCACCGGAATGGTGATACCCAGCTGCGGGCAAAGCTCCATACCCACCGCCTTCACGGTGTCATACAGCTTTTCATCTTCACCCGGGTGACCGGCGGCACACATCCAGTTGGCAGACAGCTTGATATCGGCGATATCGCTGATCGGAGCACCCGCCAGGTTGGTCAGGGTTTCACCGATCGCCATACGGCCGGAGGCCGGCGCGTCAATCAGAGCCAGCGGCGTGCGCTCGCCCATCGCCATCGCCTCACCGGCATAGGTTTCGTAACCGATGGTGGTAACGGCGCAGTCAGCTACCGGCACCTGCCAGGGTCCAACCATCTGATCGCGAGCCACCTGACCGGTGATGGAGCGGTCGCCAATAGTAATAAGGAAGGACTTGGAAGCGACTGCCGGCAGCTTAAGTACGCGCTCAATGGCATCACCCATATCCAGCTTGGCCGCATCGAACTCAGGCACTTCGTAAGCGATGCGCTGAACACTGCGGTGCATCTTCGGCGGCTTGCCGAACAGCACGCTCATCGGCAGATCCACCGGCTTGTTCTCAAAGTGAGTATCGCCGAGGGTCAGATGATGCTCTTCGGTGGCTTCACCGACGACCGCGTACGGGCAGCGCTCACGCTCACAGATCGCTTCGAAGCGCGCCAGATCTTCCGGCTTAACCGCCAGCACGTAACGCTCCTGAGCTTCGTTACACCAGATCTCCAGCGGAGACATGCCGGGCTCATCGTTATTCACGTTGCGCAGGTTGAAGTTACCGCCGCGGCCGCCGTCTTTAACCAGCTCCGGGAAGGCGTTGGAGAGACCACCGGCACCCACGTCATGAATAAAGGCTACAGGGTTAACATCACCCAGCTGCCAGCAGGCATCGATCACTTCCTGGCAGCGGCGTTCCAGTTCCGGGTTGCCACGCTGAACGGAAGCAAAGTCCAGATCGGCGGAAGAGCTACCGGAAGACATGGAGGAAGCCGCACCGCCGCCGAGGCCGATCAGCATCGCCGGGCCACCCAGGCAGATCAGCTTGGCGCCAACGGTAATCTCACCCTTTTCAACATGCTCGCCACGGATGTTACCCATACCGCCGGCGATCATGATCGGCTTGTGGTAACCGCGCACCTCATCACCGGCAGCACCGTTAACCTGCTGTTCGAAGGTACGGAAATAACCCACCAGGTTAGGACGACCAAATTCGTTGTTGAACGCCGCACCACCGATCGGACCTTCCAGCATGATATCCAGCGGAGACACGATACGCTCAGGCTTGCCGTAGCCGGACTCCCAGGGCTGTTCGAAGCCGGGGATATTCAGGTCAGACACGGTAAAACCGGTCAGACCAGCCTTCGGCTTGGCACCACGGCCGGTAGCACCCTCGTCACGGATCTCGCCGCCGGAGCCGGTGGCCGCACCGGAGAACGGAGCGATCGCTGTCGGGTGGTTGTGGGTTTCAACCTTCATCAGGATGTGGATATCTTCTTCCGAGTAACCGTACTCGTGGCTTTCCGGATTCGGGAAGAAGCGCGCCGCGTGATGACCCACCATCACCGCCGCATTATCCTTGTATGCAGACAGTACGTTTTCGCCACCCTGGTTGTAGGTGTTGCGGATCATACCGAACAGCGAGTGCTCCTGGGCTTCGCCATCGATATCCCAGGACGCATTGAAAATCTTGTGACGGCAGTGCTCGGAGTTCGCCTGAGCGAACATCATCAACTCAACGTCGTTAGGATTACGGCCCAGCTCGGTGAAGCTCTGCACCAGGTAATCGATCTCATCCTCGGCCAGCGCCAGGCCCAGCTCGCTATTGGCGCTTACCAGCGCATCTCGACCACCGCCGAGCACATCGACGCTGGACATCGGACGCGGCTGCTCGTGACGGAAGAGTGCAGAGGCTGCATCCACAGCGTCCATCACCACTTCGACCATGCGGTCATGGATCAGCGCGATGACGGTTTCGCGATCTTCAGCGCTTAGAGGCTGATTGCTCTGCACGTAGTATGCTACGCCACGCTCCAGACGCAGCACCTTTCCCAGACCGCAGTTATGTGCGATATCGGTGGCCTTGCTGGACCAGGGAGAGATGGTGCCGGGACGGGGAACTACCAGGTAGAGATCACCTTTTGGTTCTTCAGTACTGGCGTTAGGACCGTAACGCAGGATACGATCAAGCACCTGCTGCTCCTGCGTGTCGAGATCTGCAGACAGATCGGCGAAATGAAGAAATTCAGCATAAACGCCGGTGACTGAGTTCAGCTTATCACTGAGTGATGACAGCAGTTTCTCATGACGAAAAGCTGAAAGAGCGGGTGCTCCACGCAGTACGAGCATGTTAGTTTCGAGCCTCTTGCTAGACCTGTCAGGGCAGGCGGTGACAGCGGATAAGTAGGCCCGAATTTTACCTGATCGGGGACAGGGTAACCAGAAGAGCAGTTAGATGTTTGCACTCCGCCAGAAACCTCACTTCCGCGCGATGATCTACTTCTGGGGTTTGACCGTCATCGGCATCATGCTGGTGGTGATCAGCGTCAACACACCCACCCAGCTGGAAGCGATAAAACAGAAAGGCGTTTTGCGTGTAGCCACCCGTAACACGCCGATGACCTACTACATCGACAAGGGCCGCCCCGCTGGCTTTGAGTACGAACTCGCCCGCGCCTTTGCCGATCATCTCGGCGTGCGCATGGAGCTGATCTTACCCCCCACCTTCGCCGACCTGTTCACAACAATGCGAGAGCGCAATGCGCATATCGCCGCCTCGAACCTGAGCGTCACCGAACAGCGTGAAAAGCAGTTCGATTTCGGCCCACCCTATCGCAAGAGCGCGCCCACAATCATCTACCGTGTGCGCCAGGGCCAGCCGCAGCCACAAAGCATTGCCGACCTCTACGGCAAAAAGATTCTTGTGCTGGAAGACTCATCCCAGGCGGAGCTCCTGTCTCGCTTGAAGCTGGAATACCCCGAGCTGGAGTGGGACACCTCCGAGGACGATGCCGCCACGGAGCTGCTCAACAAGGTGCACGACGAGACCATCGATTTCACCATCATGGATTCCACCGTCTTCGACGCACAGAAGTCCTTTTACCCAGGCCTGGCCAAGGGCTTCGCTCTTGAAGCGCCCCAACCGATCGCCTGGATGCTGCCCAAACACTACGACGGCTCTCTGAAGCAGGCGATTAACGAATTCTTCGCGCTACCGGAAACTCAAAAGCTGATCGACAGGCTCGAGGCGCGTTACTTCTCGCGCCAAAACCAGCTCAACTTTTTCGATACCAGCGAATTCCGCCGCGCGCTGGATGAACGCTATCTTCCGCTGGAGCAATACTTCATGCTGGCCGAGCAAGAAACCGGCATAGACCATCTGCTTCTGGCCGCCATCGCCTACCAGGAATCTCACTGGAAGGCTGACGCCGTCTCCCCCACCGGGGTAAAAGGGATCATGATGCTGACCAACGGCGCCGCCGAAGAAGTTGGCGTTACCGATCGCACAGACCCACACCAAAGCATTCTTGGCGGCGCCGAATACCTGATTAGCGTGCGGGCCAAAATCCCCGACCGCATCCCCGAGCCCGACCATACCTGGTTCGCCCTGGCCGGTTACAACATCGGCTTTGGTCATCTTGAGGACGCACGTATCCTCACCCAGCGTGCCGGCAAGAACCCGGACAACTGGCAGCATGTACGCGAACACCTGCCACTGCTGGCGAACGAAAAATATTACTCAACCCTGAGATACGGCTACGCCCGGGGTTATGAACCCGTCACCTATGTGGCTAATATCCGCAAATATATGGAAGTGCTGCGCTGGGCCGAGCAGGTCTCTCAGGCCAGCCGCAGCCATGGTGCCGCCAGCGGCGAAGCGCCACCGGTAGATAGCATACCGCCCCAGGAAAGAAGCGAAGAAGCGGTATCACCCACCCTGTGAGTGATCTTCTGCGGCTCGTTTAAGCTCGCGTTCGAGCCGCTTCTGCTCACGCCGGCGGGCAAAAAATTCGCTAATACGATCACTGCAGCGCTGAGCCAGCACCCCACCCTGCCAGAGCACGCGATGGTTCAACCAGCTCTGGTCGAAAAAACTGCCCTGACTGCAAACCACACCCGCCTTGGGTTCGGAGGCACCAAACACCACACGGCGAATACGCGCATGGACTATAGCGCCGGCACACATGGAGCACGGCTCAATAGTAACGTAGAGATCTGCACCAACGAGACGATAGTTGCCCACTCGGGACGCGGCATCGCGCAGGGCCAGAATCTCGGCATGAGCCGTAGGATCACAACCGCTGATCGGCTGATTCCAGCCCTCACCGATCACCCTGCCATCCAGCACTACCAAGGCGCCTACAGGCACCTCGTTCAGCTCTGCCGCTCGCTCAGCCAGATCCAGCGCTTTTTCCATCCAGTGCTCATCAGACTCATTCAGAACTCCTTCAGGCAGATCGGTCACGCGCGCCCTCCTGATGACAATCGGTCACAAAAACAACTACCTGCAAACACTTCCCTCCACTAACACAGTCCTCTGATAACCGAGTGCAAAGACTCCGCCGCACCAAACAACCAGAGATATTACATTAAACCTTGCTTTAACCTCGCTGGTACGCTGCTCGCCTCAACATCATCCCTCGCCTTTGCAAGCCGAGCCAGACTTGATGCAGACAGCTCGAAATGTCTGGATGCAAACTCACAACGAGTCGAAAGAAAATGCCACAGCCTCTCCCCGCCTAGATACAACTTGAAGAGTTATCTGCGTAGGGTTTAGCCCGCCCTCACTCCAGGTAAACCAACGATTCAAATAACGCTAACCATCAATGAACAGCAGCTCTGAAGAAGCTCCCATGAGCAATCTACAAGCCACGCAATATAGCGGATTACACTAATATTGCCGGGTTCATTTAAAAGACTCCTTACCGAAGCAGCCTGCTTCCTTCGGAGTAAGCCATAACGAAGCCCTTCTGGATGACACAGCAACGAGAATTCTTCTATCGACTTAAAAGCGGTTTCGAAAGCTATCTATTCTTATGGATATCGCTATTGCGCCAACATTATTTGGGCTTTTTGTTTGCCCCTTTCAATTCTCACAAGCAGTTTATTAGCCCGCTTGTTATTCGATCGTTTGTTATACCACCGGCAAAGCGAGCGAAATGAGAAACAAGCCTTCCCGCCAAGCCCATCGATGATCACGAAGCGATTATCCAGCTCATCCCAGACCAGGTTCCTGGTGTTAAGATCTCGAATGATCAGGCCCGTAGACCTTAGCCAACTCAAAAGCTCCGCCATAGCCTTTTCATGAACAGGCCGGTATTGGCCATTTGCAAGCAGTTCATTAAGGCTCTGAGCCAGTTGACCATTTACGCGGCTAACTTTTTCTACAACGACCCCAACCCCCAGATCGGTATCCACTATGCCAACGATATTCTGTACGAAACGGTTTTCTTCTTCCCAATCGCGGATGTACAGATGCTCAGACAGCTCTTTCAGACAACCCGTATATTTAGGCAATCGGCGCAACGGGGAAAACATAGCCCTCTGCCCCTTCAACCGCTCGAAGTATCGAGGACGCCAGACTTTAATCAACAACTTCTCAACCTCGAGATGCTGGTAAACCTCCTTCTCGCCACCTGAAGCCAGAGGCGTTTGCGTGCTTAGAGTAAGTCTCATATCAAAAAATCAGGCACATGACGTTGCCCCTCCATGGAAAACGCTTAAAGCTATTTATCATTAATTGATTTTAATAAAGCATCTATTGATCGAAAGCTATGCCTGGCCATCTCAGGTCAGCCACAGCGATCTAATTCATACCAAAATAATATTAGAAAATTTTATAAAAACTCTCGAAATTGCCGGCAAAACAACACGAAAAAATACAAAAAACCTAATAAAAAGATATCTAATATTTACAGAAATCCCTCCACCCTGCCGCCCTGAGCTCTCGTGAGAAACCCTGCTAATATGTACCGGGCATCCATACAAAGCCCCCCAAAAAAAACCGTAGCTCAGCCGGGTATCGGCTCCACTGTCCAACCACGACGCACAAAACATACCTCATAGTCTCGATTGGAGCTGGCAAAAAACAGACAAGACCACTCTTGCAAAACCACAAGAGTTATTCAGGCACATTTCAAGAAGGTAAATTATTCCAAAGAAAGATGAGACAGAGAAACCAGTCTTGCGAATCAACCCTGTCTACAGCCCCTTATGAAGACCTATATCAATAAACGCAAAAACATTGGTATGTATGGTACCGAACCACAACAACTCCTTAAACGACCTTTCACCCCGTCACGAGCAACTCTCAGTCCAACAACTCAAAACCTAACACCCGTACACTCACCACAATCTCACCACAATAAAAAAAGGCCCGCTTTAATGCGGGCCTCTTCATTACCACAGCTTACACACCTGGATCGGGATCACTCCCACTCAATGGTGGCAGGCGGCTTGCTCGATACGTCGTAGGTTACGCGGGAAACCTGCGCGATCTCGTTGATGATACGGCCAGAGACTTTCTCCAGCAGCTCATACGGCAGGTGCGCCCAGCGCGCGGTCATGAAGTCGATGGTCTCGACAGCACGCAGCGCGATGACATATTCGTAACGACGACCGTCACCAACAACACCTACGGATTTCACCGGCAGGAACACAGCGAACGCCTGGCTGGTTTTGTGGTACCAGTCAGCGTTGTGCAGCTCTTCGATAAAGATCGCGTCCGCTTCGCGCAGGATCTCCGCGTATTCCTTTTTAACTTCACCAAGGATACGCACACCCAGACCCGGTCCCGGGAACGGATGACGATAGACCATGTCGTACGGAAGACCCAGCTCAAGACCGATCTTGCGCACTTCGTCCTTGAACAGTTCACGCAGCGGCTCGACCAGTTCGAACTTCATATCCTCCGGCAGGCCGCCCACGTTGTGGTGCGACTTGATCACGTGCGCCTTGCCCGTCTTGGCGGCAGCGGACTCGATCACGTCCGGATAGATGGTGCCCTGAGCCAGGAAACGACAGTCTTTCAGACGCGCCGCTTCGTAATCGAACACCTCGATAAAGGTGTTACCGATAATCTTGCGCTTGGCTTCCGGATCGTTGACGCCGTTCAGGCGGCTGAGGAACTGATCTTCAGCATCGGAGCGGATCACGTTCACGCCCATATTGCGCGCAAACATCTCCATCACCTGGTCGCCTTCATGCTTACGCAGCAGGCCGTTATCCACAAACACGCAGGTCAGACGATCGCCGATCGCCTTGTGCAGCAGCGCCGCAACCACAGAGGAGTCGACACCGCCGGACAGTCCCAGCAACACCTTCTCATCACCCACCTGAGCACGTACCTTCTCGGTCAGGTCGTCGATGATACGTGCAGGTGTCCACAGCGCTTCGGTATCGCAGATCTCGCGCACGAAACGCTCGAGGATACGCAGACCCTGCTTGGTATGAGTCACTTCAGGGTGGAACTGAACGCCGTAGAGGCTGCGCTTGGGATCGCACATGGCGGCAACTGGCGCAGACTCGGTAGCAGCGATGATATGGAAGCCCTCCGGCAGATCCACCACCTTGTCACCATGGCTCATCCAGACATCAAGAGAGAGCGAACCGTTGTTGGCGATATGATCTTCGATACCTTCAAGCAGACGGCTAGGGCTGTCAGCCAGACGTACACGGGCATAACCGAACTCGCGCTTGTCGGAGCTGGAAACGCTGCCGCCCAGCTGAGAAGCCATGGTCTGCATGCCATAGCAGATACCCAGCACCGGGATTCCCATGTCGAATACGCAAGCCGGTGCCCGCGGCGAATCCAGCTCGGTAACAGACTCAGGACCACCCGCCAGGATAATACCCTTGGGCGCGAACTCCCGAATCTCTTCTTCGCTCATGTCGAACGGATGAATTTCGGAGAACACACCAATTTCGCGCACGCGGCGTGCGATCAACTGGGTGTACTGCGAACCGAAATCAAGAATCAGGATACGTTGTGCGTGAATATCTTTGGACATTTCAGGTAACTCCACCGAAACCCGCAGTTTTACAGCGCCAGAAACGAAAAGTGGGGCGGCGTTCGCCCCACTCTGGTCGCTATTTTTTAATTAGCGTTAGCCGATACGGTAGTTCGGCGCTTCTTTGGTGATGCTCACGTCGTGGACATGGCTCTCGCCGATACCCGCTGTAGTGATGCGTACAAACTTGGGCTTGACGCGCATCTCATCGACAGTGGCACAACCGGTATAACCCATGGAGGCGCGCAGGCCACCCATCAGCTGGTGCACTACACCACCCATCGGACCTTTACAGGGTACGCGACCCTCGATGCCTTCCGGTACCAGCTTGTCGACACCTGCTTTGGCGTCCTGGAAGTAGCGGTCGGAAGAACCGGTGCTGCCAGACATGGCACCCAGAGAGCCCATACCACGGTAGGACTTAAAGGCACGACCCTGGAACAGTTCAACTTCCCCCGGTGCTTCGTCGGTACCTGCAAGCATGGAACCAACCATGACAGCAGAGGCGCCCGCAGCGATAGCCTTACCGATATCGCCGGAGAAGCGGATACCGCCATCGGCGATCAGCGGGATACCAGTATCTTTCAGCGCTTCGGCCACGTTGGCCACGGCGGAGATCTGCGGCACACCAATACCGGCTACGATACGGGTAGTACAGATAGAACCCGGACCGATACCGACCTTAACGCCATCCGCACCCGCTTCGGCAAGAGCCAACGCCGCTTCGGCGGTAGCGATGTTACCGCCAACCACCTGTACCTGCGGGAAGTTCTGTTTCACCCAGCGTACACGATCGATAACGCCCTTGGAGTGACCGTGCGCAGTATCGACAACGATCAGGTCAACACCGGCGGCGGCCAGCGCGCTGACGCGATCTTCAGTTTCCGGGCCAGTACCCACTGCAGCGCCAACGATCAGACGACCCTTGTCATCCTTCGCAGCGTTCGGGAACGCCTGCGCCTTGTTCATATCCTTGACGGTGACCATACCGCGCAGAGCGAAGTTATCGTCAACCAGCAGGATTTTTTCGATACGGTGCTGACGCAGCAGGTCGCTGATCACTTCGGTTTCTTCGCCTTCGCGGGCGGTAACCAGCTTGTCTTTCTGCGTCATGATCTCACCGACCTTGGCGCCCAGGTTGCTTTCGAAGCGAACGTCACGGCTGGTTACGATACCTACCAGCTCATCGCCTTCAACAACCGGGAAGCCGGAGAAACCGTACTGATCAGCAAGGTCGAGAACCTCGCGGACCGTGGTGTCAGGAGTGCAGGTAACCGGATCGGTAACGATACCGGACTCGTACTTCTTGACCTTGCGAACCTGCGCAGCCTGTTCTTCGACTGTCAGGTTCTTGTGGATAATCCCGATACCGCCTTCCTGTGCCATCGCTATCGCAAGACGCGCTTCAGTTACCGTATCCATCGCGGAAGAGACCAATGGGATATTAAGCTCGATTCCCTTGGTCAGTCGGGTCTTCAACGAAACGCTTTTGGGCAGGACTTCGGAGTAACCAGGCACCAGCAAAACATCATCAAAAGTGAGAGCTTCCTCGACGATTCGCAACATTGTTAGCCAGCCTGTATATCAATGAAAAGTGAAACGAGTAATTCTACAGAAATCACCCGCTGATCTCAATTTAACTGGCGATATTTACAATAGAAAGTCGGCTGCCATTTCTGCAAAAAACAGGGTTAGAATGTGCGCCATGAATAGATCTCCTCATTCTCTGACGGCGGCCAACCGCGCCCTGTCGGTCAGCGCGCTCAACCGGCAGGTTAAATCCCTGCTGGAAAACTCCTTCCTTTCCATCCAGGTCATCGGCGAAATCAGTAACTTCGCACGCCCCTCCTCCGGTCACTGGTACTTCACGCTGAAGGACAGCAAGGCGCAGGTACGCTGCGCCATGTTTCGCGGTCGAAATACGGCGACCGGCTTTGTTCCTCGCGAGGGGGATGAAGTCGTCGTCACCGCCCGGGTCAGCCTTTATGAGGGCCGCGGCGATTACCAGCTGATCTGCGAACGGATGGAAAAAAGCGGGCTGGGACAACTGCAGCAGGCATTTGAGGCACTGAAGGCAAAGCTGGATAAAGAGGGTCTGTTTGAGCAGAGCCGCAAACGTCCGCTGCCAGCACACCCCAAACACCTAGGTGTGGTCACTTCACCCACCGGCGCCGCCATCCACGATATCCTGACCGTTCTCAAACGCCGCTTCCCCGGCTTGCCGGTCACCCTTTATCCCACCGCGGTGCAGGGACAGGAAGCCGCAGGGCAGATCGTCCGAGCCATAGAACTGGCCAACCGACACGCCAGTGCCGATGTGTTGATCGTCGGCCGTGGGGGCGGTTCGCTGGAAGATCTCTGGCCGTTCAATGAAGAAGCGGTAGCACGCGCGATCCTTGATTCCGCGATCCCGGTGGTCTCCGCCGTCGGTCATGAGGTGGACGTATCGATCAGCGATCTGGTCGCCGATCAGCGTGCTGCAACCCCTTCGGCCGCCGCCGAGATGCTGAGCCCGGACCGTAACGCCCTGAACCTGCGTCTGCAGCAACTGAGGCGCCGCCTGCTGAGCCGGATGAGCTGGCAGCTCGACAAAAAACGCCAGCAACTCAATTCGGCGCGTCAGCGTCTGCGCCACCCCGGTGACAAGGTGCGCGAACATATGCAGGCGGTGGACCGCCTGGAACTGCGATTGGCGCGGGCCACCAACCGGCATATTCAACTCCAGCGTTCAAGACTCGAGCAGCTGCAACGGCGCCTGCAACGGGTAACGCCGATAAACCGAATCAACCAGCATCGCGAGCGCCTGACACAGATCGAACAACTGATGCCACGGCTGATGCAGGCCCATCTCGAGCGTAGCCGACTGCGCCTGGCGCAGCAAAGCGGCAAACTTCAGTCGGTCAGCCCTTTGGCTACGCTGGAGCGCGGTTATTCAATTCTGCTGGACAGCAAGGGGCAGGCGGTTTCCGATAGCACTCGCGTGAACCCGGGCGACAAGCTGGAAGCGCGTCTGCACCAGGGCCGTCTGCAATGTACCGTCGACAGTATCGACGAATAGAGCATTTAAGAGGGCAACACATGAGCAACTGGCGCAACAGTCTTGTCACCGCCCTGCTGGGGATCGCACTTTTTCCATCGGCAGCCCAGGCCCTGCCAGAAGAATCACGTACTCCCGGCGGCGTAGCCCTGGTGCCGCTGGTCGGCATCAACAGCACAGCAGCGCCGCAGGTCAGCTACGGTGAACAGCGCGTCATGGTGGTGCCCGACAGCAGATCCGCCAACAGCCCTGACGACAGCTCCAACAGCAGCAAGTGGTTAGCCGTGGTCGGCATCCCACTCTCGGCTGAAGCTGATGAGCCGCAGAGATTGAGCCTGGACGGCGCAAGCTTCGAATTCCGCATCTCGCCCAAAGAGTATGAAGCCCAGTACCTGACCGTGCCCAACAAGCGCCACGTCGACCCGAACCCGGACGATCTGGCGCGCTGGGAACGGGAGTCCGCAGAGATGAAAGCAGCATTTATCCGCTGGTCCGAACCTGGCCAGGTGGTCGATAAAATGGAACTACCGGCAAGTGGCCGCTTCAGTAGCCCCTTTGGTCTGCGCCGTTTTTTCAATGAGCAACCACGTAACCCGCACAGTGGACTGGATATCGCCGCACCCACGGGGTCACCGATTACTGCGCCTGCCGCTGGAGAGGTGGTGGCTGTGGGTAACTATTTCTTTAATGGCAACACCGTCATCCTCGACCACGGTCATGGCCTGACCACCCTCTATTGCCATATGAGCGCCATCGATGTGTCACTGGGTGATCACCTGCAGGCCGGCGATCTGATCGGCAAGGTGGGTGCCACCGGCCGCGTCACCGGCCCACACCTGCACTGGAGCGTCAGCCTCAACAACACCCGGGTCGACCCGCTGCTATTTATTGACAATGAATAGCTTATGCTGCGAACAGCCAGCGGGAAAAAACCGGACACCTGTGATAGCCTTTCGCGCTTCAAACCTAGCAATTGATCGAGAAAGCGATGAGTGAACTGACTCTGGAAACTACCGAGCAACGCGCCAGCTACGGCATCGGCCGCCAGATGGGCGACCAGCTGGCTCAGAACGGTTTCGACGGTGTGGATATCGAAGCCGCAGCCGCCGGTCTGCGTGACGCATTTAACGGTGAAGGCCTGCGCGTTAGCGCCGAAGACCTGACCGCTGCTTTCAACGAGCTGAACCAGCGTCTGCGTGAGAAGCAGGAGCAGGAAGCCAAGGCGGCCATGAAGGTCGGCGAGGAGTTCCTTGCTGAAAACGCCAAGCGTGACGGCGTGATCACCCTGGAATCCGGCCTGCAGTACGAAATCGTAGAAGCGGGTAGCGATGACGCCGCCAAGCCGGCTGCCAGCGATAAGGTTCGCGTTCACTACCACGGCACCTTTATCGACGGTAACGTCTTCGACAGCTCCTACCAGCGCGGCACCCCGGCAGAATTCCCGGTTCGCGGGGTAATCGCTGGCTGGACCGAAGCACTGCAGCTGATGACCGCCGGTTCCAAGTGGAAGCTCTATATCCCTTACCAGCTGGCTTACGGCGCTCAGGGCTCACCGGGCGGTATCCCGCCGTACTCCACCCTGGTATTTGATGTCGAGCTGCTCGACGTCCTGTAATCCCTGCCGCCAATTAAGGAGCGCCCGATGCAACTGAATTACCACCGTACCGGCCAAGGGCCAGCGTTGATCATTCTGCACGGGCTCTTCGGCACCTGGGAAAACTGGGGCGCGCAGATCAAGATGCTGGCGGAGCATTACGATGTGATCGCCGCCGATCTGCGCAACCACGGTGCCTCGCCGCACAGCGATGAGCTCAGCTATGCGCTGATGGCCGAAGACGTTATCGAACTGATGGATAGCCTGAAGCTCGACAGCGTACTGTTGCTCGGCCACTCCATGGGTGGCAAGGTGGCGATGCAACTGGCAATAGAACACCCCGAGCGGGTCGAAAAGTTGATTGTGGCCGACATCGCACCTGTCACTTACGGCCGCCACCACGATGACGTGTTCCAAGGCCTGTTCAATGTTGAGCTGGACGGCCTGAAATCGCGTTCTGCTGCCGACAAGCAGCTGGCCGAACATGTGGAAATTCCCGGCGTTCGCGCCTTCCTTCTCAAGAACCTGCAGCGTGATTCGGAAGGCAAGTTTGGCTGGAAAATGAACCTGGATGCGCTGCACCAGGAATATCACGAAATATCCGCAGCCCCAGCGGAGGGTCAGTACAGCGGACCCACCCTGTTCATAAAGGGTGGCGATTCTAACTATCTGAAGCCCGAATACGCGGATGCGATCAAGTCACGCTTCCCCAACGTCAGCTACAAGATTATCGAGGGAACGGGACACTGGCTGCATGCCGAAAAGCCGGCAGCATTCAATCGAATCGTGGAAAGGTTTTTGAACGATCAGGCCTGATCGTTTATGACAGAACCGACATAATAGTCAGAATTCAACACACCCATATCGACCAGCTTTTGGTTGAACTCGCGCAGACGCTGGCTCAACTCCTCTCTCGATGCCTGGTAATCGGCTAACCGCTGGCTACGTGCTTCATCCTGCTGCTGCAGGTTATCGAAAAATTCCCCGACCCTGGACACCAGCGCATCGCTGCGCTCGCTATTGCTTCCGGCCGAATCAGACTCGGGAGACAATAGCTGTGGTGCAACACTTTCTGATGCAATAGCCTGGACCGCTGCCGGGTTCTGAGCCGCAGCAGGAACTGCAGCAGATGCCTGATCGGCTCCAGTTTGCCCGGTGTCCTGGTCCTGGGCGGCAGCCAGAGGGTTTTCACCTTCCTGCTGCTCAAGGGAAGAAAGCTCGGCCTGCGCCTCATTCACAATCTGACGAGCCGCCTGAGCTACGGCTCGGTCCTGTGAAGAAGGTTCTGCCGGCGCCAGCGCTGCGCTGGCCACCTGTCTAGCCATCTGTATATCACGCTGAGGATCACCACTTCTGCCCGGCATCTGCACGCTGACTTCACCACCGACCGCATAAAGCCGCCCGTCGGGGCCTTTTTCATAGGTGTAAGAAGCGGCTCCGGTCAGCGAGCCTCCGGCGTTTTGATGCGCCTGTTCGTGGGTGCGCACCTCTCGGTCACGGGCGCTGAGTTCCTGAATGATCTGCTGCTCTTGGGTATTAGGATCTAACTGAGCGGCGTTAGCGCTAGACCCCACCCGCTGATCATTGCGAAGATCTGGCTCTCCTGCGCCCGTCACTGCCGAAGTCGCAGCATCCGCGGGCTGAGTTACACTTTCGGCGGACGTGCGCGCGGATTCATCCTGAACCGAAGGCGTGCCTGGACGATAAGCCTGTTGAGTGTATGTACTAGTGATCGATGTAATCATCTTGAAAACCGAGATTCACTGCACGTTATCAATGACCGGACCTCGCCCCTCAGGCGAAAGTATCCACATTCTGGCCAAGCGTGAGCCCCAGCGCCTCGGACGGCGCCTCGACAATTTTCGTACTCGCGGCCGGTGCATTCGCATCCACGCTCGCTTCCTGAAGGCTGGGATTCACTGCAACGCCGGAGGCCTGCTCCGGCGCATCTGGCTGACCACTACCCTGTAGATCGCTGGAAGCACGCTGAACACCGTCGAGACTGCGGTTGGACGCATACAGCGATGCGCTTTGAGCTGTCAAACCGTTAATCATAACTGTACTCAAGCAATTTTCTTTTGAATTTAACCTACGGGAATACCGTAAGTTACGCTCTAAGACTCACTCTTCACAGTCACCCTTTAGGTGATATTCAGGATGAATCACTCATTTCGAGAGATTCAGTATAGCGCCTGAAACAGGGTTTGTTCACTTTTTGAACACTTCGATCGCACTAAGATCCAGATGAGCAGCGACCTGTTCCGGCGACGGATCACTCAGATGAGGCACCACACCCAGCAGGGGTGCATGCAGAGCACCCTTCAGCGTATCGATATTCTCCTGCAGTACGGCCATCTCAGGATCCACAACGTTGGCAACCCAACCCGCCAGCTGCAGCCCGTCGCGGGAGATCGCCTCTGCCGTCAGCAGAGCGTGGCTGATACAGCCCAGCTTCATCCCCACTACGAGAATCACCGGCAGCTCCATCAACTGAGGAACACGTGACAGCATCTCGCGACTGCTCAAGGGAACCCGCCAGCCTCCGGCCCCCTCGACCAATGCAAAGTCGGCGGGCTGCATCAGCGCACCACGGCAAAAAGCCGCGATACGGTCGGCACTGAGCCGGCGCTCTTCTCGCTGAGCGGCCAGGTGGGGCGCCATCGGCTCGGCCAGTGCTATGGGGTTAACCTGCTGGTAGGGCAATTGCACACTGGCAGTGGCCTGCAGAATCAACGCATCACTGTTACGCAGCCCCTCGCCATGGTCCTCGCAACCCGCAGCCACCGGCTTCAGGCCGATGGTTCTCAGGCCAAGTTCATTGGCGTGATGCAGCAGCCCCGCGCTGACTAGGGTTTTGCCAGCGTCGGTATCGGTTCCGGTAATAAAGAAGGTCTTTTTCACGACTGCGGCTTTCTCCAATGGCAGAAATAAAGTTCATAGCTTGCCGGCAAGGCTCCGGATGTGAGTCTCGTCCGCTCGTAAGCCTGGGTCAGTTTCCTCAGGCGTTCTCGGGTCGACAGGCCTTGATGGCTGCGGGCGTTAACATTATGTGCACCCAGCGCCTTGAGCTCATGCGTCAGCTGGCCGAGTTTGCCATATTCCAGCACGCGAAGCTGCGCCTCCTGCTTTACCGGCTCCAGTACAACAGCAGCTTCGTTAACCTGTGCCAGAGGCAGAAACTCATTCACATGGCAATCATCATCCACCGCCGCCCAGGCCCGCTTTAGTTCGACCAGCGTCGCCGGGCCAAGCGTAGCTACCAGAACCTGACCGCCTGGCTTTAGCACGCGCGCAAGTTCAGCAAACAGCAGCTCGGGGCACTCACACCACTGCACCGCCAGGCTGGAGAACACCAGATCGACACTGTTATCCGCGAGCGGCAACTGCTCAGCGTCGCCACAAACGTGTTTGTGCTGCGCCAGCGCGTGTCGGTCACGGGCATACGCCAGCATTCCCTCTGCCAGATCCAGGCTCAGCAGCAGCGCCTGTGGATAACGTGCTCTGAGCTGCGGCGAGGCGTAACCGGTGCCGCTGCCCAGATCCATCACCACCTTGGGCTCGATATCAGGAAGCCAGGATAATAAACAGTCGGCTGTATCGCGCTGCAGCCCGGCGACGCTGTCATAGGTTGGCGCCGCGCGGCTGAATGAGTTTGCCACCAGCCGCTTATCTCTCAGCTTATCTTTCACCATCGCCGTCATAACACCGCCTCAGCCGAGCGCTCTGCGAGAGCGTTTAACGCTGCGTCAAACCGTTCAGGCTCTGCCAGAAAAGGCAGATGCGCCGAGTGTTCGAACAGCTGCACTTCTATGGCTTGATTAAGCTCAGCGATGGCGTCAGCAAGCGCAGCGGGCACCAGTTGATCATGCAGCCCCAGCAACAGAGTGGTTGGCACGGAAAGCGCGCGCAGCTGGGGGCGCAGGTCCTCACGCAACAGATCGAGCGTCGACCCCAGCGCCGCAGGCTCGGCTCCGGCTATAACCCGTTTCAGCTGTTTAAGCTCGTCACGGGCGCTCTGGCTGCCCTGGGTCTGCAGCATGGCAAAACGGCTCAGGGTTTTAGCGGGGTTCAGTGCAACTCCGTCAGCGAAGGCTTCGAACACCTCGCTGTCCATGGCGCTGGTCCAGCCGTCGCGCTGAATAAAGCAGGGCGACGCCGCCACCATCAGCAACCCGCTGACCCGGGACGGCGCAACACTGGCAACTTGAAGCGCCAACGCTCCACCGAGCGACCAACCGATCCAGAGCGCTTTTTGCGGCGCTATCTCAAGCAGCGCTTCGGCGGTAGCCGCGACCGAGTCATTCTCAGTAGCCGCTGACTTGCCGAGGCCAGGAATATCGATCAGGGTCAGACGGTAATGCGGGCTCAACCTATCGATCACCGGCGCCCATATATCGCTGGATAATCCCCAGCCGTGCAGCAACACCAGCTCTGGTCCGCTATTGCCGTGATGCTCCAGATACAGGCTCACGCGACACCTCCACGCAGTTCGTCAAGCGCCGCCAGCAGGCGGTCCACCTGCTGCTCGCTGTGGGTCGCGCTCAGCGTCACTCTCAGGCGCGAACTACCCGCCGGGACGGTAGGCGGACGAATAGCGGAAACGAACAGCCCCCGCGTCTCAAGGCCCTCACTGAGACGCATAGCCTCGGCCGCATCGCCGATCATGATCGGCTGGATCGGCGTTTCAGAAGCCATCAGCTCATAACCCAGTTGCTGGGCACCACTGCGAAAACGCTGAATCAATGCCTGAAGCTTTTCTCGCCGCCAGCTCTCTTCCCTGACCAGCTTGAGGCTCGCCAGCGTCGCCCAGGCTACGGCCGGCGGCATGCTGGTGGTGTAGATATAGCTGCGAGCAAACTGGATCAGCGTTTCGATCAGCGCTTCACTGCCGGCCACAAAAGCACCGGCGGTGCCAAATCCTTTGCCCAGGGTCCCCATCAGTACCGGCACATCGGACTGACTGAGACCAAACTGCTCGACACAACCGGCGCCGGTCTGGCCTAAAACGCCCATACCATGAGCATCGTCCACCATCAGCCAGGCGCCCGCCTCACGGCTGGTGCGCGCCAGCTCCGGCAGGTCAGCGATATCGCCGTCCATGCTGAAGACGCCATCGGTGACCACCAGCTTGCGGCGCGCGTCGCTCTTATCCAGACGCTGTTTCAGGCTGGCGGCATCGTTATGCAGATAGCGTTGAAAACGGGCGCCGGAAAGAAGACCGCCATCGAGCAGAGAGGCGTGGTTGAGGCGATCCTCAAACACCGCATCCTGTTTATCCAGCAGCGCATTGATCACACCAAGGTTGGCCATGTAACCGGTGGAGAACAGCAGTGCTCTGGGCCGTCCGGTCCACTCGGCCAGCGCCTCCTCCAACTCGTGGTGCGCACTGGAGTGCCCCATCACCAGGTGGGATGCGCCGCCGCCGACGCCGAAACGCTCGACACCCTCGATCATCGCCTGTTTCAGTGCCGGATGGTTGGCCAGGCCCAGGTAATCGTTGGAGCAGAACGCGAGACAATTTTGACCATCAACACTGACTTCAGGCCCCTGGGGCGATTCCAGCAGACGGCGGCGGCGATAAAGGTGGGCGGTGCGGCGCTCTTGCAGCGCCGCCTCCAGTTGATCGAAGGACATGGTGATCAGTTAACCGCGTCGTAGAACAGGGCATCGTCCTTACGCGCCTGCAGGTTGCGAGTGATCGCCTCTTCCTGTTCGGCGTCGGTCTGTTCGATACGCTGCTCCACGTTGATACCGAGGCGCTTGAACAGCTGCAGGTCGCGGTTGGTTTCCGGGTTCGGCGTGGTCAGCAGGCACTCACCGTAGAAGATGGAGTTAGCGCCGGCGAAGAAGGTCATCGCCTGCATCTCGTCGGACATCTGCTCACGGCCAGCGGACAGGCGCACGTGGGATTTCGGCATCAGGATACGCGCCACCGCGATATTGCGGACAAACTCCAGCGGGTCCAGGTCTTCCACATTTTCCAGCGGCGTGCCTTCCACCTTCACCAGCATGTTGATCGGCACCGATTCCGGCTGCTGCGGCAGGTTGGCTAGCTGCTTGAGCAGGCCGATTCGGTCGTTGGCGGTTTCGCCCATACCAAGGATGCCGCCGCTGCAGATCTTCATACCCGCATCGCGCACATGGCCCAGGGTATCGAGGCGATCCTGGTAGGTGCGGGTGGTGATGATCTTGTCGTAGAACTCCGGTGAGGTATCCAGGTTATGGTTGTAGTAATCGAGCCCGGCTTCGGCCAGCTGATCCGCCTGATGCTCTTTCAGCATCCCCAGGGTCATGCAGGTTTCCAGCCCCAGCTCCTTCACCCCTTTGACCATCTCCAGCACATAGGGCATATCTCTGTCGGTGGGGTGTTTCCAGGCGGCGCCCATGCAGAAACGGGTTGAGCCCGCAGCCTTGGCCTGTTTCGCCTTGGCCAGAACCGCTTCGACCTCCATCAGACGCTGCTTTTCCAGGCCGGTATCGTAGTGCGCACTCTGTGGGCAGTACTTGCAGTCTTCCGGGCAGGCGCCGGTCTTAATCGACAGCAGCGTGCTGACCTGGACTTCATTCGGATTGAAGTGCTGGCGGTGCACCGTCTGGGCACGGAACAGAAGATCATTAAACGGCAGGTCGAAAAGCGCCTGAATCTCTGCTTCTGTCCAGTCGTGGCGTACGTCGGCTTGGGTTTGCATTGGGTACGGGCCCCCTACAGCATGGTGAGTTGGTATAGATGATAATTTGGTACAGGACGCAAATCATAAACGGACAGAAGGAGCTGTCAACTTATGATAAAAACCAAGGTAAACCTTAGATCACTTTTTAATCAACCGTGTTTTCTCTGCCGCTCCGAACCGCCCAATAGCAGCGGCCTGTGCGAGGAGTGCCACGCGGATCTGCCCTGGTTGATCAGTTACTGCCCATGCTGCGCGGAACCTCGCTCCGCGGAGGTCCCGCTGGATCAGCCCTGTGGCCGCTGCCAGACAAACCCGCCCCGCTTTGACCGGGTTATCGCTGCCTTTGGTTACGCCTTTCCTCTGAGGCAGATGATCCATGGCATCAAGTATCAACGCCGCCCCGCACTGATCGGTGGCCTCGCCGCCACACTGGCCGGTCTTATAGAGGAGCGATGCGACCCGCTTCCCGAACTGATTCTCCCGGTACCCATGCATCCCTGGCATGAAACTCTGCGCGGCTTTAACCAGGCAGCACTGTTGGCCGAAGAGCTTGGCAAAAGGCTTGGAATTCCAGTCAATCACCGGGTACTGAGAAAGCTCCACAGAACCCGACACCAGGCGAATCTTGACCGCAGCACACGCGCTACCAACCTGCGAGGAAGCTTTCGTGTGCATGGGGAGTTACCCGATCGCATCGCCATCGTCGATGACATTCTGACCACCGGCGCCACCGCCAATGAACTTGCCCGCTGCGCCAAACGGGCCGGCGCGAAAGAGGTGGATATCTGGGTTCTGGCTCGCACTCCATCTAATTGATAAACGGCCAAAAAGGAGTTCTGATAAACTGCCCGTCTGGACAATAAATACGGGCTTCAGGGCGCGGAGCGAAACTATGACGTTTGAGATGATAGGTCAGTTGATCGGCGGCATCGGCCTGTTCCTGCTGGGTATGCAGCTGATGACGGCAGGCCTGAAACAGGCCGCGGGAAGGTCACTGAAACAGGCACTGGAAGCCGCTACCCGCTCCCGTCTGCGCGGGCTGTTGTCCGGAACCCTGATCACTGCGGCGGTGCAGTCATCCAGCGCCGTCACTGTCGCAACCCTGGGTTTCGTGAACGCCGGCCTGCTGACACTGGGACAATCGATCGCAGTGATCTACGGCTGTAATATCGGCACCACCATGACCGGCTGGCTGGTGGCGTTGATCGGCTTCAAGATCAAGATCAGCGCCTTCGCCCTGCCGATGATCGGTGCAGGTATCGCTCTGCGTACGATGAGCAAAAACGGCCGCCTGGGGCATATTGGCACCGCCATCGCGGGGTTCGGCCTGTTCTTTATCGGGCTCGACTTCCTGCGCGCCAGCTTCGATGGGCTCTCCGAGAATATCCCACTTGAGAGCATCGGCCATGGGCCGCTGGCACTGGCGATTTTTGTCGCTGCCGGCTTCCTGCTGACCTTCCTGATGCAGGCCTCCGCTGCTGTCATGGCGATCGCCCTGTCGCTGGTTCACACCGGCTCAATCACGCTGTCTGCGGCGGCTGCCCTGGTGATCGGCGCCAACGTGGGCACCACGACCACTGCTCTGATCGCCGCCATCGGCGCGACGCCCAATGCCAAGCGCATCTCCGCCGCCCATGTCATTTTCAATCTGCTCACCGGTGCCGTGGGGCTCATATTCCTGATGCTGCTGGCCGGCTGGCTCGACGGGCTGGACGCCACCCGCTTTGACCTGGTCAGCCTGCTGGCGCTGTTCCACACCCTGTTCAACCTTACCGGCGTGGTGATGATCTGGCCGCTCACCGACTGGATGGAACGGATGCTGAATAACCGTTTCCGCAGCCTGGAAGAGAACGAATCGCGCCCGCGCTACCTGGATAAAAACATCCTCACCACTCCATCGCTGGCGGTGGAAGCGATGAACCAGGAACTGGCGCGCGTCAGCCGTCACTGCACCCGCCTTTCCAAGGAGGCACTCAGCGCAGAAACCGCCTCCCGCGATAAGATCGAAGCCGAGGCGCAGGGGATCTACCAACTGGTGAGCAAAATCGCCGAATTCAACCAGGAACTGGCGCGCCAGAACCTGATTCCGGAGATCAGCGAAACCCTGCCGATCTCACTGCGTGTGGCCCGCTACTTCAGTGAAATGGCCCGCCTCAGCGCCACCCTGGCCGATTACTATCCGCAGTTTGATGCCATTCAGGACGAGGGGCTGAAAAAGAACCTGTTCGAGTTTAAGCAGGCGATTATCCGCCTGGTGGATATGGCGGAAATTCGCGACGACAGCAGCAGCCAGGGTTACGAAACCCACCAGTTGATGCGCGAAGTGAAGCATATTTACCAGCAACTCAAGTCATCACTGCTAGAGCAGGCGGTCAGAGGCCGTATGGACAACGCCGAAAGCATGGCACTGCTCGACGCGGTCAGCCAACTGCAACGGCTGGCGGAACAGGCAGAAAAAGCGTCCAGCCATTGGAGCTCCACTCTTCCCGTGCATGAGCGCGGCCCGCTACACAAGGAACAGACCCCAGCATGATAACCGATCCACTGTTTTACCTCGCCGCGGTGCCGGCCGTCCTTATCGTTGGTATCTCCAAGGGGGGCTTTGGCGGCGGGCTGGGCCTGCTTGCCGTACCGATGATGTCGCTGGTGATCAGCCCAATTCAAGCCGCAGCGATCATGCTGCCGATTCTCTGCCTGATGGATCTGGTGGGTCTCTGGAGCTTCCGCGGCAAGGGCGATTTCAGCCTTCTCAAGGTACTTATCCCCGCATCCCTGGTTGGCATCATTGTCGGCGCCCTGAGCTTCAACTACCTCAGCGAGCGCAGCCTTGAGTTTATCGTCGGCGCCATCGCCGTGCTGTTTACACTGAACTACTGGCTGCGCCCCAAACAGCGGGAGGCAAAACAACCGAGCACGGCCCGCGGTGGTTTCTGGGGACTGATCACCGGCTTTACCAGCTTCAGCGTCCATGCCGGCGGACCTCCGCTGAACATCTACCTGCTGCCGCTGCAGCTGGAAAAGAGCGCTTACATCGGCACCACCATTATCATGTTTGCTGCGATCAACTACCTGAAAGTGATCCCCTACGCAGTTCTCGGGCAGTTCAGCATGGCCAACCTGAGTACGGCAGCGGTGCTGGCGATACTCGCTCCCATCGGTGTGCGCATGGGCTACTGGATGCACCATCGAATTGACGAAAAATGGTTCTACCGTATCTGCTTTGTTTTTCTGTTCGTCACCGGCAGCAAGCTGCTGTTCGATGCCATCATCGGTTGAGGTTTAACGATGAATTTTGATCCCATAGGCGTTATCCACAGCGCCTTTGACGAGAAGTTTGGCATCCCCCGTCAGCCGGGGCTGACGCCATCCTTGAATGCGACAATAGAGATACAGCCGCCGTTCGCCTCACCAGAAGCGGTGCGCGGGCTGGAACAGGCCAGCCATATCTGGCTGATCTTTCTGTTCAGCGCCACCGCGGAACAGGGCTGGAAACCACTGGTCCGGCCGCCCCGCCTCGGCGGCAACCGCCGGCTTGGCGTATTTGCCTCGCGCTCGCCGTTTCGTCCTAACCCTATTGGGCTGTCCCCAGTAAAGCTGACCGGCATACGCCAGCAGGGCGACTCCATCCTGCTCGACGTGGTCGGTGCGGACCTGCTCGACGGCACCCCGATTCTGGATATCAAACCCTACCTGCCCTATGCCGATATCATTCCCGACGCTCACTTCGCGCTGGCGGAGAAGATCGAAACCCTGGAGCTACCGGTCCACTGGAGCGAACAGGCCGAGCAGGCGCTCAACGAGCAGAGTCAGCTAAAAAACCAGCCGCTGGCAACACAGATAGAGGAGCTGCTGCGCTGCGATCCAAGGCCTGCCTATCAGCGCGATCCGGAGCGGGAATATGGTGTCAGCCTGCACCAGCTCAACATCCGTTTCCGCATCAGCGATACCGCGATAGAGGTACTCAGTGTTATACCCGCGGCGAAACCGCTGTAATCAGGCAGCTGTAATCAGGCAATACCGCGAGCCGCCCTCCCCTTGCTGGCACCTTTCGATTGATCCACTCTGACCTCCCGGAACGTAACTGCTTATGCTTCCGGGAGATCACGATGACTACAACGATTTACCGCTTCACCAACGATCTGAGACTGACCGATAACGCTGCGCTAAGACAGGCAGCGAGCCTGTCCGACAAGCTGCTCTGCGTCTACTGCGTGAACCCCCACTGGTTCCGCACAGGTAATTTCCAGTCACGACCGATGGGCGATCACCGCTGGCGATTTCTCTATCAATCCCTGCGCGACCTGGACCGTCATCTGGAAGCCCTCGGCCAGCGCCTGCTGGTGCTTTACGACAGACCAGAAACCAGCCTGCGCAGGCTCTGCTCGGCGCACAAGGTGGATCTGCTGCTACAGAGTCACCCCAGCTGTTTTGATGAACTGAGTGAATGGGACCGGCTGGATTTCCCCGGTGTTCACAAACGCCTGATCTGGACCCATACGCTGTTTACACCCGATCACCTCCCCTTTCCGGTGGAGCAGCTGCCGAGTTACTTCACCGCCTTTCGTAAAGAGGTAGAGCCACTGCATCCACCCGACACCCTCGCACCGCCCGCTCATCTGCCGCCTCCCCCCGTTACTTCACCGCTTTCGGACTGGAACCAGCTGCCGGATGCGTCCAAAGGCGGCAGCGACCTGAGCGGCGGCAGCGAAGGTGCTGCAGAGAGGCTCGACTACTACTTTTCATCGCGCCTGCCAGACAGCTACAAGGCGACACGTAATGCCCTTCAGGGCAGGGATAACAGCACCGGCTTCAGCCCCTGGCTGGCTAACGGTTCGCTCTCACCCAGAGAGATAGCAGCGGCGCTCTACCGATACGAAGCCCGCCATGGCGCCAGCGAGTCCTCAGGCTGGATCTATTTTGAACTGCTCTGGCGGGAATACTTTCACTGGTACGCGTATAAGCAGGGCTCACAACTGTTTCAGTTCCGCGGTATCAAGGCGCAGCCGCCACTGACCACCTTTTACCCGTCGCGGTTTCGCAAATGGACCCAGGGCGTTACACCCAGCCCGTTGGTGAACGCCTGCATGAACGAACTGCGCGAGACCGGCGGGCTCTCGAATCGGGGCCGACAACTGGCCGCCAGCTACCTGGTCAATGAGCTGAGCCTGGACTGGCGCTACGGTGCCGCCTGGTTCGAGCAGCAACTGGTGGATTACGACCCGGCGGCGAACTGGGGCAACTGGCAATATATCGCCGGCGTCGGCCCGGATCCGCGCGGCGGGCGCCACTTCGATATCGAATGGCAGGGCCGTCAGTACGACCCGGACGGCCAGTATGTGCAACGCTGGAAAGGCAATCTGCCGGCGCTGCCACTGGACAGCGTCGACTGCGCGGACTGGCCGATCGCCCTTGATAAGCCCAAGGATGAGGAAAGCCGGCGTGAATGAGCGCCCGCTTATCCAGGTCGTCTGGTTCAAGCGTGATCTACGCCTGAATGATCACCAGCCTCTGGTCGATGCGCTGGCAACCGGTCTGCCGACCCTGCTGCTTTATGTCCTGGAAACAGAGATACTGCGGGACCCTCATCTGAGCGCTCGCCATTGGCGCTTTATCCGCCAGTCGCTGGATGAGATGGACCAGCAGCTTCGCCCTTTCGGCACCCAGGTCAGTATCCAGAACGGTCACATACTCGATGTTCTTACGCAGGTTTCATCGCGCTACCGTATCAAGACACTGTTTAGTCATCAGGAAACGGGAACCGATATCACCTTCCAACGTGATAGAAGGGTTGCGGGCTGGTGCCGGCAGCAGGGGATCGACTGGCTCGAGTCTCCCAGCGGCGCGGTGATCCGCGGGTTAAAAACCCGCGACGACTGGGACGATCACTGGTATCACGTAATGCGCGCACCGCTGGCGCAGCCGCAACTTTCACGGCTGAGACCGGTTTACCTGGAACCGCTTTCCAGCCCGAGCTCCAGCCCAAATTCCAGCCTGAACTTGCCGAAGGAAAGCGAGGAGGATTCGGCTCATTTCCAGCGCGGCGGTGAGCTGCAGGCCTGGGCAGTAATGAAGAGCTTTCTCAACGATCGCGGCCGCTCGTATCGCTATTCGCTCTCCAGTCCCGAGCAAAGCCGCACTCACTGCTCCCGGCTATCGCCTTACCTGGCCTGGGGCAACCTGAGCCTGCGCCAGGTCTACCAGCGAACAAGCCTGCAGCGTAGTTACCCGGACTGGAGTCAGAGCCTGCGCGCCTTTGCCTCGCGGCTGCATTGGCACTGTCACTTTATCCAGAAGTTCGAAAGCGAATGCGAGATGGAGTTTCGCCCGGTCAATCGCGCCTACGAAGCGCTGCCCTATCGACAGGACAACCGCGTTGAACAGGACCTCGCCGCCTGGCTCGCCGGCAAGACCGGCTTCCCGCTGGTCGATGCCTGTATGCGCGCGCTGCACACTACCGGCTATATCAACTTTCGCATGCGCGCCATGCTGGTCAGCTTTCTCTGTCATCACCTGAATATCGACTGGCGGCTTTGCACCCAGCCTCTGGCACGCCTGTTTCTCGACTATGAACCGGGCATCCACTATCCGCAGATACAGATGCAGGCGGGAGTGACCGGCACCAACACCATCCGCATCTACAACCCGGTCAAACAATCCCAGGAGCAGGACCATCAGGCGCGTTTCATCCGCCAATGGGTGCCGGAGCTGCGCGACATTCCCATCGATCTTATCCACACGCCCTGGTCCGCGGGTCCGCTGGAGCGACAGATGCTCGGGCTGGAATGCTATCCGGAACCGGTCATCGACCTGGATACCGCCAGCGCCGCCGCCCGGGAACGGCTCTGGAGCTGGCGTGAGCGCGAGGATGTGCGCAGCGAAGCCCAGCGTATTCTCAAAAGACACGTATGCCCGCCCAGAGAAAAGGAACTGGCCCGTGCACGCTAAGCCGCATCTACCCAGTAAGCTCTGCCCGGTCTGTGAGCGTCCGTTCAGTTGGCGCAAGAAATGGGCCCGGGAGTGGGAATCAGTGATCTACTGTTCCGAGCGCTGTCGACGCTCGAAAAATCGACGGGCGCAAGACAGCCCTGCGTTGCAAGAAACCTAACCCAAACAAGAAAAAGCAACATGAAAAACAGCGAGCACTGCAGCAGCACCCTGCGCCTGATTCTGGGCGATCAACTGAACGCCTCACACAGCTGGTTTCGGGAAAAGAACCCACACTGCATCTACCTGATCGCCGAACTGAAGCAGGAGACCGGCTATGTGCGCCATCATGTGCAGAAGGTCTGCGGTTTTTTCCTGGCGATGCAGGCGTTCGCAGCCGCATTGGAAAAGGCGGGACACCGGGTTATCTACCTGACACTTGATGACACCGCCGACTGCAGCAGCCTGCCGCAGCTGCTCGACCGGGTGATCGAGGAACAGGCGATCGGCTCGTTCGAGTTTCAGCGCCCGGACGAATACCGGCTGCTGGAACAGCTGCGCCACTACGCCGCCGATCTCGACCTGCCCAGCCGGGAGGTCGATACGGAACACTTCCTGCTGCCCTTCGATGAGCTGTCGAAAGAGTTCAAGGCCGATACGGCGCATCGCATGGAGGCGTTTTATCGCCGCATGCGTAAACGCCACGATATCCTGCTGGAAAATGGTGAGCCGGTAGGCGGTCAGTGGAACTTCGATAAGGAGAATCGCGAATCGCTGAAGCCCGAAGATCTGGAGCAACTGCCAGAGCCGCTGCTGTTAGCCAACGATGCCAGCCAGGTACTTAAGCGACTGGAGCGCCACCAGGTCGAGACTTTCGGTACGGCGCAGCAACCGCTGATCTGGCCGATCAGTCGCAGCCAGGCGCTGGATCTGCTGAACTACTTCTGCGAACATCTGCTGCCCAACTTCGGCCGTTTTCAGGATGCGATGACCCGGCAAACGCAGCAGCGCTGGAGCCTTTACCACTCAAGGCTCTCCTTCGCCCTGAACGCCAAAATGCTGCATCCACTGCAGGTGATCCGCCAGGCGATAGCCGCCCGGGAAGCCAACCCGCAGCGAATCAATCTGGCGCAACTGGAGGGGTTCGTGCGCCAGATTCTTGGCTGGCGCGAGTTCGTCCGCGGCATCTACTGGGCCAATATGCCGGGCTACGAATCGCTCAATGCGCTGGCGGCCGATCGCAAGCTGCCGGCCTACTTCTGGAGCGGCGATACACAGATGAGCTGCATGCAGGAGTCCCTGGGGCAATCGTTGGAATATGCCTACGCGCACCATATCCAGCGACTGATGGTGATCGGTAACTTCTGTTTGATCGCGGGGATCGATCCGGACGAAGTGGATGAGTGGTATCTGGGTGTCTACGTGGATGCGATCCAGTGGGTTGAGCTACCCAACACCCGCGGCATGAGTCAGTTTGCCGACGGCGGCCTGCTGGCCAGCAAGGCCTACGCGGGCTCGGGTCAGTACATCTCGCGGATGAGCGATTACTGCAAGGGATGCCACTACAGGGTCAGCCAGAAAACCGGGCCGCGCAGCTGCCCGTTTAACAGCCTCTACTGGGACTTTATGCTGCGCCACCGCGAACGCTTTGAACTCAACCCGCGTGTTGCCATGCTCTATCGCAACTGGGATCGCCAGAGCGAGGAGAGCCGTACGGCCATCCTCGATCAGGCGAAGAGCTACCTGTCACGGCTCGAAAGCCTGTGACCCAGGCGCGCTATCCGCTTAAAGGTGACCCGGGTTACGCAGGTCACGCTCGTCGGCGGGTGGCGGCGTCCACTGGTAGACCCAGGTCTCGGTCAGCGGCTGGCCGTTGGCTTCGAGATAGACGCGCAGATTAACCGGTTCAGTGCTCTCGGTCGGCACCAGGTCAAACATGGCGCGGTAGCCGCCAATGGCGTTCTGGGGACGTGCTGACGCAATCTCCACCTCGCCGGACGACGCCGTAATGACCGGCTTAACCTCGGTATCCTTACCCAGCATATCGAGCATGCCGCCGGCGAAATCGATCACGAAGCGCTGGCTGTAATACTCCCGTTTCTGACCAACCACGCCGCCGATACCGGTAAAGGTATCCACCACGCGGGCCGCTTCAGGCTGTACCGGTGCCGTGCCACCCCAGTAGAGGTTGTAACTGAACAGCAGCTCCTGCCCCGGCTCCACCGGTTCGGCCGGATTCCAGAAGGCGACGATGTTATCGAAGGTCTCATCGAGGGTCGGTATCTCAACCAGCTGCACCGAACCCTTGCCCCAGTCGCCCAGCGGCTCTATCCACAGGCTCGGACGGCGATCGTAGAACACCCCGTCATCCTGGTAGTGATCGAAGTCCCGGTCCCGCTGCAGCAGGCCAAAGCCTTTGGGGTTTTCATCGCTGTAGGCGTTAAACCTGAGCGACTCAGGGTTAGTCAACGGACGCCAGATCCACTCGCCGTTGCCGGTATGCATCGCCAGGCCGTCGGAGTCGTGGATCTCCGGGCGCCAGTCCCAGCCAACGCGGCGGTCATTTTCACCGACCATATACATACTGGTCATCGGCGCGACGCCCAAGCGCTCAATGGGGCGGCGCGGATAGATCGCCGCATCCACCTTCATGGTCAACCGAGCTCCCGGGCGGATATCGAAACGGTAGGCGCCGGTGACGCTGGGCGAGTCCATCAGCGCATAAACGGTCGTCACGTCACTGCCGGGCTTGGGATCTTCAAGCCAGAAGTCGGTGAACATGGGGAACTCTTCAGGCCTTGGCAGGGCCGTATCGACAGCGAGACCGCGGGCAGAGAGACCATACTGCATCTCCTTGCCCACGGCCCTGAAATAACTGGCGCCCAAAAAGGCGATCACATCGCGAGCCCAATCGTTGTGATACTGCAGACGGAAGCCGGCAAAGCCGAGGTCATCCGGCATGGAACGGCCATTAACGCCGGAATCACCATAACTGAACAGGGATGATGAATACTCCACCGGGCTCGACTCACCCTCTTTCAAGCGATGTATCTGCACCGGCGTGTCGAAGTAAAGGCCCAGGTGAAACAGCTCACCGCGAAAGCGCACATCCTTATCATCGCGCCAGAGCGCTTCATCCTTGTTGTAACTGAGCTGCTGATAGTCATCCCAGCTCAACCCTTTAAGCGCTTCGGGCAACTGTCCCTTATGGCTGTAATAAGGTCCCTGTGCCGACTGCTGCGCCTGACCTTTCAGCCAGGCATAGCTGAACGCCTCCCCTTCGGCTGGTTCGACAGCCGCGGCAGAAGCGCTTGTCGCAAGGCCCAGCGCAAGCGCCAGACCGGTTAACAGGCGTGCGTTTACTCCTCGGTTTTCAAAGCCGGATTTCATAAGCGTCCTTTTCTTCCATGTTCCGTTAATGCCTCCCTCAATGGCTATTTCACCGACCACTTTTATGAGTAGTGGAGGCACGGCTCATATTTAGAGACTGCATGGAAAGCAAAAGGTTGCCCGCGTTAAGACGCCGCTTCGCCACCCCATTAACACCGCCGGGAAAGCGGCACCGAAGTGTTGTTCATTTTTTCACCGGCAGACAACAGCGGAAGGTCTACACTAGTTGGGTGTCAATCAACAGGGAGCCCCTCATGACGTACAAAAAACCGGTTTTCAAAGAGACCCATCAGTCCATCGCCGAGCAAACCCGTAACTACCTGAAGTCCGGCGGCAAAATCGAGGAGGTGCCCGCGGGCTTTACCGGCCAGGCCAAGCTCACCGATAAACAGAAGCACTATCTGGCACCCTCGTCGGGACTGCCTAAGACACACCTGAAAAAACCGGGCCTCTAACTTAGATTCGCTCACGCCCTTTTACACAGGGCTATGGATCACCGCGCTAACAAAAGCCGCTGTGTTACACTTCGCGCCTCCCAGACACCGAGCATCCTTGCTTTTTCACCGGAGGTAGCATGAGCATCAACGAAGAGCAGTTGGCCTTTGACCAGGCCCATATCTGGCACCCCTACTCCTCAATGATCAATCCACCGCCGATGACTCCGGTGGAGTCTGCCACCGGCGTGCGCCTCAAGCTCAGTGACGGACGTGAACTGATCGACGGCATGGCGTCCTGGTGGTCGACGATACACGGTTATAACCACCCGCGACTGAATGCCGCCGCCCATACCCAGATCGACAGGATGTCCCACGTCATGTTCGGCGGCATCACCCATGAGCCAGCCATCGAGCTGGCCCGTAAGCTGGTAGAGATGACGCCGGCGGGACTGGACCGGGTATTTCTCGCCGACTCTGGTTCCGTATCCGCCGAAGTCAGCATGAAGATGGCGATCCAGTACTGGCACGCCCGCGGTAAACCGGGCAAGCACCGCATGCTGTCGCTACGCAACGGCTATCACGGCGATACGTTCGGCGCCATGTCGGTCTGCGACCCGGTTACCGGCATGCATGAACTGTTCAGCGGCGTGCTTGCTCAGCAGTTCTTTATCCCCCGCCCAGAAACCCGCTTCGGCCAGCCACTGCTGGAGGGCGATCTGGATGCGCTGGAACATATGCTCAGTGAACACGCCGATGAGATCGCCGCGCTGATCCTCGAACCTATCGTCCAGGGCGCAGGCGGCATGTACTTCTATTCCCCGGAATGGCTCAAGGGCGCTCGCGCGCTCTGTGATCGTTATGAAGTGCTGATGATCGCCGATGAGATCGCCACAGGCTTTGGTCGCACCGGCAAGCTGTTCGCCTGCGAACATGCCGGCATCAGCCCGGACATCATCTGCCTGGGCAAGGCGCTGACCGGCGGCTACATGACCCTGGCAGCTACGCTGACCACCGCCCATATTGGCGAAACCATCTCCAAGGGCGGTGCCGGCTGCTTTATGCACGGCCCTACTTTTATGGGCAATCCGCTGGCCTGCGCGGTGGCCAATGAAAGCCTTACCCTGCTGCAGGAGCAGGATTGGCAGGCGGAAGTGTCTCGCATAGAAGGCCAACTGAAACAGAAGCTGGCTCCGGCAGTGGAACTCAACAACGTGGAAGAGGTGCGAGTCCTGGGCGCCATTGGCGTGGTTCAACTGCATGAGCCGGTAACCCTGGCCGAGATCCAGCCGCTGTTCGTCGACGCCGGTATCTGGGTGCGTCCGTTCGGCAAGCTGGTGTATGTGATGCCGCCCTACGTGATGAGCAACGATGATCTAGCGACCTTGTGCGGCGGAATCATCGAAGTGTTGCACGGGCTCGAAAGCTGAACCCGGGGTTTTAAGCTAGTCTAATGCTCAGGAGCGGGCGCGCCCTGCTCCTGCTTTCAGGATCTATCAGGGAGTTAAGATTCCATGGCACGCATCCGTATCGACATGCCGGAAAATTATCTGTTCAGCACCGAAATCCCGATCAGAATCAGCGATATCAATTACGGTGGCCACCTGGGCCATGACTCGGTGTTATCGCTTATTCACGAGGCCAGGGTCCGCTTTCTTAAGCTGTACCACTACACCGAACTGGATATCGAAGGCGCCGGACTGGTGATGTCCGATAACGCCATCGTCTACAAAGCGGAAAGTTTCTACGGCGACAGTATCCAGGTGGATATAGCCCTGGGCGACTTCAACAAGTACGGCTGCGATATCTACTATCTGCTGACCAACAAAAAAACCGCGGTGGAGATCGCCCACGCCAAAACCGGCGTGGTGTTCTTCGACTACGAGGCGCGCAAGATCCGTCCAATCCCTGAGCAGTTCCGCACCCAGGTGTTGAAGATCACCGGCTAAAGCCCCGGCCCAACCTGCGCCCGGACTTACTCGTCCGGGCCGTAATCGTAGCCGTGAGCCAGGTTTTCGAAACGGGTGTACTTACCGATAAACGCCAGGCGCGTGGTGCCGATAGGACCGTTACGCTGCTTACCGATAATGATCTCGGCCACCCCTTTCTCCGGGCTGTCCTCGTTGTATACCTCATCACGGTAGATAAACATGATGACGTCGGCATCCTGCTCGATGGCGCCGGATTCACGCAGGTCCGAGTTAACCGGGCGCTTGTTGGGTCGCTGCTCGAGGGAGCGGTTCAGCTGCGACAGCGCCACCACCGGACACTCCATCTCTTTCGCCAGCGCTTTCAATGAGCGCGAGATCTCCGAGATCTCCTGGGTACGACCTTCGTTCTTACCGTTTTTCATCGACATCAGCTGAAGGTAGTCGATCATGATCATCCCCAGCTCGCCATGCTCACGTACAATACGACGGGCGCGGGCGCGCATCTCATTGGGGCTGATACCAGCCTGGTCATCGATATAGAGTGGTTTGTTCTTGAGCATGTTGACCGCCGCGGTCAGCCGCGGCCAGTCATCCTCTTCCAGCTGACCGTTACGCACCTTGGTCTGATCGATACGCCCCAGTGACGAGAGCATACGCGAGACCAGCTGGTCGGCGGGCATCTCGAGACTGAACACCAACACCGGCTTGTCGGTGCCCATCAGCGCATTTTCCACCAGGTTCATGGAGAAGGTGGTCTTACCCATGGAGGGACGCGCTGCAACGATAATCAGGTCAGAGGGCTGCAGACCGCCGGTGCGGGCATCCAGATCATCAAAGCCGGTGGTGGTGCCGGTCATCGCATCGGAGTTGTTGAACAGGGTATCGATACGATCGACGGCCCGCTTCAGCAGTGGGTTGATCGGCTCCGGGCCACCCTGGTTGGGGCGGCTCTCGGCGATTTCAAAGATCTTCTGCTCCGCCTCGTTGAGAATCTCTTCCGAGGCACGGCCCTGAGGTTCGAAGGCGCTGTCTGCAATCTCGTTGGCGACTGAAATCATCTGCCGCAGCAGAGCGCGGTCTCGCACGATCTCTGAATAGGCGCGGATGTTGGATGCACTGGGCGTGTTACGCGCCAGGGAAACCAGGTATTCAAGCCCGCCGGCTTTCTCCAGCTCACCGATACGATCCAGCTCTTCCGACAGGGTCACCACGTCGATGGGACGGCTGTCGTCGATCAGCTTCTGCATGGTGCGGTAGATCGAACGGTGATTGCCGCTATAGAAATGCTGGTCCAGCACCACCTCGGATACGGTATCCCAGGCGTTATTGTCCAGCATCAAGCCACCCAGCACGGACTGCTCGGCTTCCATCGAATAAGGAGGTACTTTGGCGCCTTCAAACGCCTCGTCGGTCTGCTCCGCGGTATCCACTACAACCTGTCTCGCATCAAGGGAAATCAGAAAGAAGTCTAGTCTAAAGGCTCGCTGGCGGATGCAAAAGAGCCGAACCCAAGGAGCTCAGCATCGCCTCTGTTTCAGACATAAAAAAACGCCGCAGTCCCGAGGGAATGCGGCGCTTTTTCGAGCGTTAACGCAAATTATTCAGCGACAACAGTCAGCTTCATAGTTGCGGTAACTTCCGGGTGCAGCTGCAGAGCAACTTCGAACTCACCAACGGTGCGGATAACACCAGCCGGCAGGCGAACTTCGCTCTTCTCAACGGCGATACCGGCTTCGGAGATCGCATCAGCGATATCGCGAGTACCGATAGAACCGAACAGCTTGCCTTCGTCACCAGCTTTAGCGACAACAGACAGCTCCAGATCGTTGAACTGATCAGCGCGAGCCTGGGCAGCAGTCAGCTTCTCAGCTTCAGCCTGTTCCAGCTCTGCACGACGCTCTTCGAAACGTGCTACGTTGCCTTCGGTAGCCGGAACGGCTTTGCCCTGCGGGATCAGGAAGTTGCGGCCGAAACCACCCTTTACTGAAACCTTGTCGCCAAGCTGACCCAGCTTGCCGATGCTCTCGAGCAGAATTACTTCCATCTCGTAAACCTCATCATATCTGCAGCCGGGGCTGCAGGTTTAATTCCTATCCGGTTGACGGGACTGCCCCGTCTCACCTCAAACCTTGTTCATCCGTGCAGCAGCCGAAGCTGCTACACCAGGGGTTCCGGCCAGGCCGGGAAGCCCTTAGATGTCGTGGCTGTCAGTGTACGGCAGCAGAGCCACGTAACGGGCACGCTTGATAGCGGTGGCCAGCTGACGCTGGTAACGCGCTTTGGTACCGGTGATGCGGCTCGGAACGATTTTGCCGGTTTCAGTGATGTAGCCTTTCAGGACATCCAGATCTTTGTAGTCGATCTCTTTAACGCCTTCAGCGGTGAAACGGCAGAACTTGCGACGACGGAAAAAACGTGCCATCTGAACTCTCCTTAAAATTACTCTTCTGAAGCGGCTTCAGCGTTCTCTTCAGCAGGTTTTTCCTGCTTGTCAGAGCGCTCTTCGCGACGCGGTTTACGATCTTCACGTGCTTCAGCAGCTTTGATCGGAGAAAGTTCAGTGATTGCTTCTTTACAACGGATAACCATGTTACGCAGCACGGCGTCGTTGTAACGGAACAGGTTAGCCAGTTCGTCCAGCTCTTCCTGACCACATTCAACGTTCATCAGCACGTAGTGTGCCTTGTGAACATTGTTGATCGGGTAAGCCATCTGACGACGACCCCAGTCTTCCAGGCGGTGGATCTGACCGTTAGCACCTTCGATGAGGGCTTTGTAACGCTCGATCATAGCCGGAACCTGCTCGCTCTGGTTCGGGTGAACCAGAAAGACGATTTCGTAATGACGCATTATTGCTCCTTACGGGTTAATAGCCTTCGCATCAGACAGCGCCCGAGGTCCATAAAAAACCATGAACAAGGGCATTTATTGCCGGCCGACCGAAAGCAAGGAGTTAAGTATTTAACAGTATATGCCGAAAATATCGGACGCGAAATCATACCCGCAGGGCCTGTAGAATACAAGCCCGGAACGGGT
Source organism: Marinobacterium lutimaris (assembly GCF_900108065.1). GTDB lineage: Bacteria > Pseudomonadota > Gammaproteobacteria > Pseudomonadales > Balneatricaceae > Marinobacterium_D > Marinobacterium_D lutimaris. The sequence continues at coordinate 514,070 of NZ_FNVQ01000003.1, forward strand.
ATGCATTGAGCGGTGAGACCTGGGCTTATTCGGCCTCAATAATCTCGAAACTGTGGCTGATCTCAACGCCGCCTTTCTCCAACATCAGCGATGCGGAGCAGTACTGCTCGGCGGAAAGCTTGACCGCGCGCTCGACGGCAGCGGGCTTGAGCTTGCGACCCGTGACCACAAACTTGACGTGGATCTTGGTAAATACGGAAGGCACTGTATCGGCCCGCTCCGCCTCGATCTGGGCGACGCAGTCGGTTACATCCTGACGCGCCTTGCGCAGGATGCTCATCACATCGACGCTGGTGCAGCCACCGAGACCCGCCAGCAGCAGCTCCATCGGGCGCGGCCCCTGTTTCAGGTCACGGTCGATCATTACATCAAAGCCGGAATCGGTCTGCGCCTTGAAGCGCTCGTCGCCATCCCAGTGTACGTTGACGTTCATCGTCATCTTGTCGCTATCCTTTAATTAAACAGTTCAGCCAGCTTCAGACCCGGTTCAGGCGCCCGCATGAAGGCTTCGCCAACGAGGAAGGCATTAACGCCGTGGCTGCGCATGGCGGCCACATCTTCCGGCGCCAGAATGCCGCTTTCGGTCACCACCAGACGATCGGACGGCACCTGATCGAGCATGGCGAAGGTGTGATCCAGGGACACTTCGAAGGTGTGCAGGTTGCGGTTATTGATACCGACCAGCTTGTTGCCCAGCGGCAGTGAGCGCTGCAGCTCCTCTTCGTTGTGCACCTCGATCAACACATCCATACCCAGTGACAGCGCCAGCGCGTTCAGCTCGGCCAGTTTGTCATCGCTCAGCGCGGCAACGATCAGCAGAATGCAGTCTGCGCCGATAGCGCGGGCTTCATACACCTGGTAGGGCTCAACGATAAAATCCTTGCGGATCACCGGCAGTTCACAGGCTGCCCGCGCCTGCACCAGGTACTCGTCGGCGCCCTGGAAAAAGTCGACGTCGGTCAGCACCGACAGGCAACTGGCACCGCCCTGCTCGTAGGAGCGGGCGATCTCGGCCGGGTGGAAAGGATCGCGGATCACCCCCTTGGAGGGGCTCGCTTTTTTGATCTCAGCGATGACCGCAGAGCGACCGGCGTCCAGAGAGCGCTGCATACTGGCAGCGAAGCCGCGGGGATCCGCCGCCGTGCCCTTGTGCGCCTCAATCTGGTCGCTCAGTTCCTGTACGGAGACCTTGGCCGCCCGCGCTTCAATCTCTTCGTATTTACGGGCAATTATTTTTTTCAGTACCGTCGGTGTATCGGTCATTATTTTCAGTCCTTCAGTGACTGGCTGAATGCCGCCAGCTCCTGCATTTTCTTCAGCGCCGCACCGGATTCGATCGCTTCGATCGCACGCTGCACGCCTTCCTGATGAGAACCTGCCTGACCGCTCAGGTAGATCGCCGCACCGGCGTTCAAAGCAACCATCGCCACCGCTTTGCGTGATGCCGTGCTCTTGTCACCGGAGAACGCCGCAGTGATCAGGTCCAGCGATTCCGCCGGGCTGTCCACCACCAGGCCGATCAGACTCTGGCTGTCGACACCCAGATCTTCCGGCGACAGGCGGTACTCTCTGATCTCACCGTCTTTAAGCTCGGCCACGTAGGTGTGAGTCGCGAGGCTGATCTCGTCGAGACCATCATCGGCGTTCACCACCATAATGTGTTCGCCACCCAGTTTCTGCATCACCTCTGCCATGGGGCGGCAGAGTTTTTTGGTGAACACGCCGATCACCAGGCGCTTGGCGCCGGCCGGGTTGGTCATCGGGCCAAGAATATTGAACAGGGTACGGGTGCCCAGAGCGCGGCGGGCGCCGATCGCATGCTTCATCGCGCCGTGATAGCCGGGAGCGAACATAAAGCCGACCCCGACCTCATCGATACAGCGGGCCACCGCATCACCGGGCAGATCCAGGTTGATACCCGCCTGTTCCAGCAGGTCGGCGCTGCCGCTGCTGGAGGAGACGCCGCGGTTACCGTGCTTGGCGACATGCACACCGCAGGCGGCGGCAACGAAGGCACTGGCGGAGGAAACATTGAACAGGTTGGCGCCATCACCGCCGGTACCGACGATATCGACCAGCGGCCCGCTTTTGGCGTTGACCGGTGAGGCCAGCTCGCGCATCACCTGGGCGGCGCCGGTGATTTCGTCGATAGATTCGCTTTTCATGCGCAGCGCTACGAGGAAACCCGCGATCTGTGATTCGGTGCACTCGCCAGTCATTACCTGACGCATCACGTCCACCATTTCGTCACGACTGAGATCAATATGATCGATCACCCGCGCCAGCGCTTCTTTGATATCCATGCAGTCGCCTCTTATCCGCGATTCAAAAAGTTCTGCAGCAGCTCGTGCCCCTGCCGGGTCAGTATCGATTCCGGGTGAAACTGTACCCCTTCCACATCCAGTTCACGATGCCTGACGCCCATGATTTCGTCGTTTTCACCCTGATCATTGCGGGTCCAGGCGGTCACTTCCAGCACCTCTGGCAGCGTTTCCTTCTCCAGGATCAGAGAGTGGTAGCGGGTCACACTGAGCGGATTTTCCAGCCCACTGAACACCCCCTCGCCACGGTGATAGACCGGGGAGGTTTTGCCATGCATCACCTGGCGTGCACGAACCACCCTGGCGCCAAACACCTGGCCCAGCGCCTGATGGCCGAGACAGATACCCAGTATCGGCAGACGCCCGGCAAAATACTCGATCGCCTGTAGTGAGATGCCCGCCTCGTTCGGCGTACAGGGACCCGGCGAGATCACCAGATGGGTCGGTGCCAGGGATTCGATACCCGCGAGGCTGATCTCGTCATTGCGACACACCCGCACCTCGGCACCGAGTTCCCGAAAATACTGCACCACGTTATAGGTGAAGGAGTCGTAATTATCGATGATCAGCAGCACGCCGGATGAACCTCACTACAACATCTGACTGGGGTGCAGGCGGTTAACCCCCAACCTGTTCTGTCCGGCGCACCGGCAAAGCGGCCATGATACAACAGCTCAGCGGCCGAGCCCATCCGCAGCCCGCCGCTGAAGTAAGAGCCGAGGTCACAACGGCCGTTCGCGCTCCTCGCTTTCGAGCTTGATACCGGCAAAGCTTTCCTGCACGCGGCTTGGCACTACCATACGCTTGCTGGTGCTGCGGTTTTCACCTGCGTTGACCGTTTCAACTACGCGTGAGCTGTAGAGGGTGTTACCCGCTTCATCCTGAAAGTGCAGCTCCAGCACCATATCGAAAGGGGTTGCGCAGCGGTTTTCCACCTGCGCTTCCCAGGCCAGCTCACTGCCACCAAACTGGGTCTCTTCCATTTCATACTTCATATCGCCAACCTTCACACACTCGCCCTCGGCCGCAGCCTCCTGTACTGGCTCTGCAGAAACCGCCAGCGGCGCGAACAGTATTCCCATGGCGACGATCACATTACGTAACATCGATAACCCCATTGATTGATTAAATCCCTGTTGTGGCAAGCAGAATGCATGCCACGGGCGCACAGCCCTATTTTCCAGCGCCAAACCCGGCAAATCTACTGGGACACAGTCTTTTACCCTGTATACTTTTGACACATGAGCCAATTCAACTCCGTAACAAAGCTGACCCTTGCCCTGCGCAACCCGCCGCTAACCCTCGCCCTGATTGGTGCGGTGATTCTGCCATTCATTTTCATTCTTGCGCTCACCGGAACCTATGCCATTCAGGTTCTGGAGCAACACACGCGCACCCGCATGGAGGAGGATATCGAGCTTATCGCTCGCGCCATCCGCCTGCCATTAAGCCACGCGCTGGAGCGTGGACACGAGGTGACCGTGGAACAGGCGCTGGAATCCGCCTTCTCCATCAACCGTGTCTATGGGGTCTATGTTTACGATGAAAAGGGCAAGGTCGTGTATACCAGCGGCCGCACCGGCGCCGAGATGCCGTCGGAACGGGCCCAGACCCTGGCCGAAGATGGCCAGCGCCGCGGCGAGTTCGCCCAGGCCGGCACGGTGGATATCTACTCCTATTTCGTGCCCCTGACCGACAGCGGCGAACGGGTCATCGGCCTGCTGCAACTGACCCGCCGCGGCAGCGACTTCGACCACTACCTGCAAAACATACGCGTTCACGGGCTTAGCGTGCTGATTATCTCCGGCCTGCTGCTGACCGGCGTTATCCTGCTCGGCCAGCGCCTGATCGTGGGGCGGCCGCTGCAGCGCATCAACGCGGGCCTCGAGCGGATCCGGCAGGGGCACAGGGACTATGCCTTCGCCGCCCAGGGTCCCGCCGAACTGGTCTCGCTCAGTCGCTCCCTCAACCGTATGCTCAACTCTATCGATGCCTCGCATCAGCGCCTCAATGAACAGCAGAAGCGTGAAGAGGCGCTGAAGGATCAGCTCTACCAGTCGCAAAAACTCGCGGCCATCGGTCAGTTGGCCGCAGGCGTAGCCCATGAGCTCGGCTCCCCCCTCGCCGTAGTGGATGGCAAGGCCCAACGCCTGCTGCGCCAGCCCGACCTGCCGGAGAAGCTCAGCCGCGACCTGAACAGTATCCGCACAGAGAGCGCCCGCATGGAGCGGATTATCCGGCAGCTGCTCGACTATGGCCGCAGCAATCCGCTGGACCTCAAGCCAGTCGCCGTGGAGATACCGATCCGCAGCGCATTGAACACCCTGCTCGCCTCACAAACCGAGGAGCTCGACATCGAGCTGGAGCTGGCGCCAGAGCTCGAGTCTCTGCGGCTCAACGTCGACCGCATCCGCCTGGAACAGGCCCTGATCAACCTTCTGCACAACGCTTGTCAGGCAGCGAGCAGCCGCGTAGTGATCCGGGGCGTCAAGGAGGACTCACAGCTGCTGATCAGCTTTAGTGACGACGGGGAGGGATTCGACGAAACCATCCGCAGCCAGCTGTTCGAACCGTTCTTCACCACAAAACCTACCGGCCAGGGCACCGGCCTTGGGCTTGCCGTCGCCCACGCCGCCGCCCGCGACCACAAGGGATCTATCAAGGCACAATCCAACGGCCGCGACGGTGCCTGTTTCACGCTCATACTGCCCATTGACGAGCCCCGCCAACACGAACCCACTAGCAAGGAGTTAACCCATGTCGACCAGAGCTGACCTCAACGCCAGCATTCTTATCGTCGAGGATGACTCGGGGTTACGCGAACTGATTCAGGAGGAGCTGCAGGACGCTGGCTACCAGGTGAGCAGTGCTGGCAGTGCCGAACAGGCCGGCGAGCAGATAGCCCGGACCTACCCGGACCTGGTCATCAGCGACCTGCGCCTGCCGGGCGAGGATGGTCTTTCATTGCTGAAAAGCACCCGCTCACTGGCGGGAGCGCCGGCGTTTATCGTAATCACGGCGTTCGGCACCATCGAGCAGGCGGTCAGCGCTCTGCAGTTGGGCGCCGACGACTTTCTCACCAAGCCACTCAATCTTGAGCACCTGCGGCTCAGCGTCGCTCGCGCGCTTGAGCGCCAGGCACTGGAGCGCGAGGTGGACCGCTACCGCCGTATGCTCAACGCCGGTGACTTTCATGACATCATCGGCCGCAGCACGCCGATGCGTCAGCTGTTTGAGCAGATCCGCCGTATCGCCCAGGCCGATGGCCCGGTGCTGGTCGGCGGCGAAAGCGGCGCCGGCAAGGAGCGCGTGGCCCGCGCCATCCATGCCGAGAGCGAGCGCCACAACGGCCCCTTTGTCGCCATCAACTGCGCCGGCATTCCCGCCGAGCTGCTGGAAAGCGAGCTCTTCGGCCACAAGGCGGGCGCCTTCACCGGTGCCCAGAAGGCGCGCAAAGGCCTGTTCGCCGAAGCCGACGGCGGCACCCTGCTGCTGGACGAAATCGGCGAAATGCCGCTGCAGATGCAGTCCAAACTACTGCGCGTATTGCAGGAAGGCAGCATCCGTCCGGTGGGCGACAACCACGAGCACGCCATCAACGTCCGCATCATCGCCGCCACCAACCGGGACCTGGAACAGGAAGTGGAAAAGGAGGTGTTCCGCGCTGACCTGTTCTACCGCCTGGAAACCTTCAGTATCGAGATTCCACCGCTGCGCCAGCGCGGTGACGATATCGACCTGCTCACCGCCCACTACATCGCGCGTTTCGGCGCCACACGGCCGGAGCCGGTCACCGGTATCTCCACCGAAGCCCAGCAACTGCTGCGTCAATATCCCTTCCCCGGCAATGTGCGCGAACTGGCCAACGCCATCGAGCGCGCCAGCGTCTTTGCCCGCCATGAACAGATTCAGCCGGAGGATCTGCCTGCACGTATCCGTCGCCACTCCGGCACCCAGCCAGAAAGCAGCGCGCTGCTGGAGAGTCTGCTCGGAGGCAGCGAACTGCCGCCCCTGCGTCAGGTGGAGCAGCGCTATGTACAGCATGTACTTGAGCGCAGCGACGGCAACAAGCGCCAGGCCGCGCTGACCCTTGGGATCGGCCGGCGCACCCTGTATCGCTACCTGGAGGAATCCAGCTAGCCGAGCGGGTTCAGGCAGGCTCATGTGCCGAATCGACACACTCATATTGGCACCGCCACAGCAGGAATTCCGCTGCAACCCCGATGATACGGGCATTTAGCAAAGCTGGCACAGCCCCTGCTTTGTTCAGGTAGAGTCGCACCGAAAGGCGCACTCCATCTGAATAAGCTAACGGAGGACTTCATGTCAGCATTTAAAATTGGAACCGGTCTCGCCCTCGCTGCTGCCCTGCTTACCGCACCCGCGCTGCAGGCCCAGGAAAGCAACGGTCAGCAAAGCACTGGCCAGGAAGCCCAGCAATACAGTGCGCCGGCCAGCCAGCAGCCTCAGGTCGAGGTAGATGATGCTACCGTCGCAAAATTCGCCGACGCCTATGGTGAAGTGGTCGCGCTGCAGAACGACTTCTCTACTCGACTGCAGAATATCGAAGAGCCGACCGAAGCCCAGGCACTGCAGGAGGAGGTACAGTCCGAAATGATCAACGTGGTGCGTGAAAAAGGCTTCTCCGTACAGGAATACAACGCCATCGCCCAGCGCGTCAGCCAGGATCCTGAACTCCAGGCACAGCTTGAAGCCCTGATGACCAACAGCTAAGCCTGTTACTCTCAGCACCCGGAGAGGCCCGCCCTCTCCGGTCACTCTTTAGTTCTTTACCTCTTTGCCCCTTCCCCCCTTGCCTCCAGAATCCTGTAACCTTCCCGTTTAGCGTCTCCGGCGGAAGGCTGGCAACCCCGCCAGCGAGCCTTTATCCTGACCTCTGCGAGGCTTTTCTGCCCCGAACACTGAAGATCCAATGCATACAGCCGAGAGCCCGATGACTGAGAAACCCTTCGCTCCCTCCTGCGAAAACAACAAAACACCGATTCTGGATATACTGCTGGATGCCTTCAGCGACCGTACTCTGGTGCTGGAGATCGGCAGCGGTACCGGACAGCACGCGGTGCATTTCGCAGCGGCGCTGCCCCATCTGCAGTGGCAGACCAGCGATCTGGAGGAGAATCATGCGGGGATAAAACTCTGGCTGGAAGAAGCGGCCCTGGACAACCTGCACCCGCCTGTCGAACTGGATGTAACCCAGGCTGACTGGCCAGAAGGTTTCGATGCGGTGTTCACCGCCAACACCACTCACATCATGCCCTGGACAGCGGTGATCGAGATGATCGGCCGCATCGGTGAGCAATTGCCCAACGGCGGCGTGTTCTGCCAGTACGGGCCATTCAACTATAACGGGGAGTTCACCAGCCCCAGCAACGCCGGTTTCGACCGCTGGTTGAAGGAGATAAACCCGGCGCGAGGCATCCGTGACTTTGAAGCAGTTGAACAGCTGGCCAACAAGGCCGGACTCAGGCTCGTCGCTGACCACGCGATGCCCGCCAACAACCGCCTGCTGGTATGGCGCAAGCAGGGCTAAAACACCCGGCTTACTCACTTTCAGTCACCACCAGGTTCCCCAGATCCGCCGCCGCGGCTTGCGCATAATTTCGGGGTGATCATAGCGGTGCAGCAACTGCTCTAACGGCAGACGCTCGCTCTGATCCATCTCCTGCTCCAGCACCAGTAGCCGCTCAACCCGCTCTGCGGTGCGGGGATGGGTCCTGAGCAGCGACGGATCCGGCACCCGGTTGCCGGGTGCCAGGATATGCTCGATCCAGCCCCCCTGAGCCTTCTCGATCCGCTCCAGCGCTCTTGCCAGCCCCCGGGGATCCCCCGTCAACCTGGCAGCACCCATATCGGCGGCATACTCCCGGGTCCTGGACAACGCCAACTGCGCCAACGCACTGAGCAACGGCGCAATCATCAACAGCAGAATCAACCACCAGTTGATCGTGACCATCCCCAGCAGCATCAGCGGCAGATTCATCAGGAGCAGGATCTGCCCCACAAATGCCATCATGCTGGTCATGCGGCTGAACAGGTCCGCCAGACCCATCACCCAGAGATCGTTATGGCGGATATGGCTGATCTCATGGGCCAGCACGCCAGCAAGTTCTCGCAGTTCCAGCTGACGCATCATCGCATCGCTGAGCGCCACCGCCGAGCGCCCGGAGAACCCCACCGAGAAAGCATTCATCACCCGGCTGGGAATCAGGTAGATCTCCGGTTCTTTCTCCAGGCCGGCGCGCTCGCAGAGCCAGCGCGTCAGTTCACTCAACGCCGGCGCATGGGTCTTCTGCAGCGGTTTGGCACCATAGAGCTTCATCACCCAGCGCGGCGACAGGGCCGGATTGAACACCAGGGTCAGCAGACCGACGAGCAACAGCAGCGCGACGCCGGCACCGCCCCAGAGCTGCCAGCCCAGTGCTGCCATAAAGCCGCCCATAAACAGAATCAGCAGCGCAGACTCCAGCGCATTCAACAGCGCCTGACTACGCCAGTATCCTCCGTTTTTACTCTGTCGCATCTCCTCCTCCTGATGAATACCACTCCCTTACCCGGTTACAGACCAACAAACGTCAACGTTTCGAAGCGGAGTTCTGCACCGGGCGCTATGTTAGTATCAGCGCTTTATTCAACCTCTGTATAGCGTTAGATGGATTCACTGCCGATCGATTCAATCCTGCCGGAACTGCTTAACGCCCTGAACGAGCGTGACGAGGTGGTCCTCGAAGCACCGCCCGGCGCCGGTAAAACCACCCGTGTCCCCCTGGCCCTGCTGGATCGGCCCTGGCTCGGCAAGCAGAAGATCCTGATGCTGGAACCACGCCGCCTGGCCGCCCGTGCCGCTGCCGAGCAGCTGGCCAGGCAACTGGGCGAGAAGCCCGGTGAAACCGTGGGTTACCGTATCCGCCTGGATACCCGCGTTGGCCCAAACACCCGCATCGAGGTGGTCACCGAAGGGATACTGACCCGCATGCTGCAGTCAGATCCCGGGCTGGAAGGCGTGGGACTGGTGATCTTCGACGAGTTCCATGAACGCTCATTGGACGCAGACCTGGGCCTGGCACTGGCACTACAGGGGCGCGAACTGCTGCGCGATGAGCCGCCGCTGAAACTGCTGGTGATGTCCGCGACCCTGGACGGAGAAGCGATCTCCGGGCTGCTCAATAACGCCCCCATCGTACGCTCCGAGGGGCGCAGCTTCCCGGTGGATCATATCTACACCGGCCGTGCCGAACCGGGCGAGTGGATAGAACCGCGCATCACCAAGGTGATCGAGCAGGCCGTAGCCGAACGCAGCGGCAGCCTGCTGGTATTTCTGCCGGGGCAGGCGGAGATCCGCCGTGTGCAGGAGGCGCTGGAGACAAGCTTCAGCCAGCGCAACGATCTGCTGATCGCGCCGCTATACGGCGAGCTTTCGCTGGAGCAGCAACGCCGCGCCATAGCACCTACACCCGCCGGACAGCGCAAAATCGTGCTGGCCACCGCCATCGCCGAGACCAGCCTGACCATCGAAGGCATAGACACGGTGATCGATTCCGGCCTGTCACGCCAGGCCCGCTTCGATCCCGCATCCGGCATGACCCGCCTGCACACCACCCGCGTCTCCAGCGCCGCTGCCACCCAGCGCGCCGGCCGCGCCGGCCGCCTGGGCCCCGGTTACTGCTACCGGCTCTGGTCCGAAGGGCAGCAGGAGCAGCTTGCCGCTTTTACGCCGCCGGAGATTCAGCAGGCCGACCTCGCGCCGCTGGTGCTGCAACTGATGCGCTGGGGCTGCATGGATGCGAGCGAGCTAAGCTGGCTGGATACGCCGCCAACGGGTGCCTGGCAACAGGGGCTTGAACTGCTCGACCGCCTCGGTGCCATCGAGCATCTCGACAACGGCCGCTGCCGGCTCAACGACCATGGCGAGGCGATGGCACGCTTCCCGGCGCATCCGCGCCTGGCTCACCTGCTGCTGATCGGTGCCCGCAAGGGCTTGCTGCCCCAGGCTGCCGATATCGCCGCCCTGCTCGGTGAGCGCGATCCCCTGCGTGACAGCAGCACCGACCTGTCCCTGCGGCTGGAGTGGCTACGCGGCGGCGATAGTCGCAGCCAAAGCAGTAAAACCAATATGGGTCAGCGCCAGCGTGTAGGTCAGCTGGCAAAACAGTTCCGCCAGCTGGCCCAGCAGATCGACCCGAGCCAGCCTGTATCCGACCCCGACCATCCACGATGGACGGGCTTTCTGCTCGCATGCGCCTACCCCGACCGTATCGCCCGCAACCGCCGCAGCGGCGGCAACAGCTTCAGACTGGCCGCCAACCGAGGCGCCGAACTGGATCCATCCGACCGCCTGACCCGGTTCGACTGGCTGGTGGTAGCGGAGCTCAGCAGCCGCAATGGCGATGCCAGCGATCGCATACGCCTGGCTGCTGCGCTGGAACCCGCACTGTTCGATGATCATCTCAGCGAGCTTGTACAGAGCCGCGAACACGTAGAGTGGAACGAACAGGAAGGTCGTCTGATCGCCGAACAGCAGCGCCGCGTGGGCCAACTGGTGCTGGACTCCCGCCCGCTTGATGCCAGCTCCGCAGCAGCGCGCCAGACCGCGCTGATCGCCCTGGTACGCAAACGCGGCTTAAGCCTGCTGCCCTGGAGCGATGAGCTGAACGCCTGGCGTCAACGGGTCGCCTTTTGCCAGCGCCATGCAGAAGAGCAAAGCTGGCCCGATCTATCGGACAAGGCGCTGCTCGACACCCTTGAAAACTGGCTGGGGCCTTATCTGGAGTCGGTCAGCCATATCAATCATTTCGCGAGACTAGACCTCGCCGCCATCCTTAAGGCGCAGCTACCCTGGCCGCTGCCACAGCAGCTGGATGAGCTGGCACCGCAACGGATTCCCGTACCCTCCGGCGCGCGCCTGGGCATCGATTACAGCGAAGAGCCGCCGGTACTGGCTGTAAAACTCCAGGAGATGTTCGGCTGTACCCGCACGCCCACCCTGGGCTTTGGCGTTGCGGTGAAACTGCACCTGCTATCCCCGGCCCGACGCCCACTGCAGGTCACCCAGGATCTGGCCGGCTTCTGGCAGAACAGCTATCCGGAGGTCAAAAAGGAGATGAAGGGGCGCTACCCCAAGCATCCCTGGCCGGATAATCCGCTGGAAGCGGTGGCCACCGCCAAAACCAAAAAAGCCCAGGGCTGAGACGCGGACCGAATCAGGTTAAAATAGCCCGCGACCCTAAGTTAAAAGCAGAGTTAACAGTGTTGGAAAAACCTACGTTGGAAAAACCTACCCCACCGATGGATGGCGAGTGCTGCGAGAGCGAATGCAGCCCCTGCGTCTGGGACACCTATTACGAAGAGATGAACGCCTGGCGCCAGGCGGAAGCGGAACGTAAGGCCGCAGAGGCTGCTGCGGGCGATAACGCCGGGCAGCAGAGCTAAACGCCATGCAGGCCCAGCTTGAGGTACGCAGCTACAGCGCCGAGGTAAACCGCCACAGCCACCGCTACCACCAGCTGGTGCTGCCGGTGAGCGGCTCTCTGGAGATAGAGATCGGCTCCCAGGGGGGCGAAGTAGCCGCGCATCGAGCCGCCGTGATTCATGCCGGTGAAACCCACTGTTTTCAGGCCCAGGGCGCCAACCGCTTTCTGGTTGCGGACCTGCCACTGAACTGCAGCGACAAACTCGAGCCGCTACCGGCCTTTCTCAGCCTGAACGCTGACACCCTGGAATACGCTGCTATTCTCGGGCGGATGCTGCAGAAGCCGGCTAACGCTGATGCCCTGCAGCGGGCCAGCTGCGATCTGCTGCTTGAGCTCCTCTCGCGACACACAACAGATCTTAACCAGAGCATCGACCGCCGCCTGCTGCTGGCCAAAACCTACCTCGACGAAACCTTCGCCGGCCCTATCAAGCTTGAGCAGCTCTGCGCTATCGCCCATCTGAGCAGGCGCCAGCTACACACCCTGTTCCTGCGTCAGCTTGGCTGCGCGCCCTCTGAATACCTGCTACGGCTGCGTATGAACCACGCGCGTCGCCTGCTGATCGAGACCGAAGAGAGCATTCAGCGCGTGTCCGAGCAGTGTGGCTACCAGAACCTGGCGGCCTTCAGCGACCGCTTCCGCCGCCACTTCGGCGTCGCACCCAGCCACTACCGTCGCAGATTGCACTAAGCCACTGCACCACCGCTCACATCACCTCTTTAACAAGCAAGAGTGCCAGATCGGCAAAGACCGGTATTCAGGCAACCGCTAACATAGGCGTTTAGCTTTCCTGTTTTGTTGTAGCTGAGCGGAACCACTGATGAACACCACCAACGCCACACTGATCGGCAGCATCTCCATCCTGCTCTGGGGCACCCTCGCCCTGATGACCCGCTGGACCGATGCGCAGATCCCACCCTTTCAGCTGCTGGCGATGACCTTCACCCTGGCCTGGCTGCTGATGCAGACGCGCTGGTGGCTACGCGGCGAGAGCGGCTTTCGCTTTTTGCGCCAGCCACTGCCGGTCTGGCTGCTCGGTATCGGCGGACTGTTTTGTTATCACCTGTTCTACTTTATCGCCCTGGCCAACGCGCCGGCGGCGGAAGCTGGCCTGATCGCCTATCTCTGGCCGCTGTTGATCGTGCTGATGTCCGCCCTGCTGCCCGGCGAGCAGTTGCGCCTCGCCCATATCCTGGGCGCCCTGCTGGCCGCCGGCGGCAGCGCCATGCTGCTGCTCAAGGGAGAAACCGGCTTCAGTGGCGAATACAGCCTTGGCTACCTGGCCGCCGGTGCCTGCTCGCTGATCTGGTCCAGTTACTCGGTGCTGAGCCGGCGCCACGCCCATGTACCGACGGACACCGTGGGCTGGTTCTGTGGAGGCACCGCCCTGCTCGGCCTGGTCTGCCACCTGCTGTTTGAACAGACCGTCTGGCCCGAACGCCCGCTGCAGTGGATCGGTATTGTCGGCCTGGGACTGGGCCCCGTAGGTATCGCTTTCCTGACCTGGGATATCGGCGTGAAGAAGGGCAACATCCAGCTGCTCGGCACCCTGGCCTACGCCGCACCGCTGATCTCCACCCTGCTGCTGATCGCCGCCGGTGAAGCCGAGGCAACACCGCGACTGCTGCTGGCCTGCCTGCTGATCGTGGGTGGTTCGACGGTGGCAGGTGTGCGCCTGCGCAGTCTGCGACTGGCCCGCAGCCGCCCTGGCGCGCAATCCTGACCTACCGGCGATATACTGCCCGCAGAGTATTATTACGGGAGCACAACAGCCAAGGCTATGGATCTATCGCGCATCAACCTGAACCTGCTGCTGGTGTTGCAGCAGTTGCTGGAGCAGCGCAGCGTCAGCCAGGCCGCCCGCAGCCTTAACCTGACCCAGCCCGCCATCAGCCGCAGCCTGGCACAGCTGCGCGACCTGTTCGCCGATCCACTGCTGGTGCGGGTCGGCAACCAGATGCAGCTGACACCCAGGGGCGAGGAACTGAAGCAACAGCTGCCCGGTGTACTACAGCCGCTGGAAGCGTTTTTCACCCCGGGCAACTTCAACGCAGACACCTTCCGCGGCCGCTTCAATATCGCCATCACCGACTATATCGCCGAGCGCATCCTGCCGGACCTGGTGGGTGAACTGATGCGCGACGTGCCCGGTATGCGGCTGCATTTTCGCCTCTGGGAGCCCGGCATGGTGGGTGATCTGCGTGAAGGTCGCCTGGATATGGCCGCCTGCCTGCTGGATAAGGTGCCTGACGATATTCACGGTCGCGCCGTGGGCTCCGACCACTGGACCTGCCTGATGCGCAAGGATCATCCGCTGGCGACGGGACCGCTGGATATGGACGCCTACACCGCGGCGGACCATATCAGCATCAGCGGCGGCGGCGATAAAAACCGCTCAGTGGATGAGGCGCTGGCCGCCTATGGATTGGGTCGACGCATCCGCACCAGTGTGCCGTTTATTCAGGCGGCACTGGCCTTTACCGCCCGAAGCGACGCCCTGCTGACGCTGCCGGCCCATATGGCCGCCAATATCGCGCCGGATTTCGGCCTGGTGCTGCGGCCGCTGCCACTAAAACTGGAACCGGTGCAGTATTACCTGCTCTGGCACCGACGCCAGCAGCACGATGCAGCCCATCGCTATCTCCGGGAGCGGCTGCACCGGGCGCTGATCGACTCCCCCTTTTCCCGCTGAACCATCACGTCGAACCACCCAGACCAGCAGGGTTATCATTTTTACTTATAACCTGAATGAAAAAGCACGATTAGAAGCCTTCAAGCCGACTCAATAGACTAGCTTGCATCACTTACAGTTATGCGAGAAACAGGAATGTTGGACTGGCTGCTTTTTCTGGGAATCACCGTGGGCGGTGCCATGATACCGGGGGCAAATTTCGCCGTGGTACTGCGCAACACCCTGAACGGCTCCCGCCGCAGCGGTCTGCTGACGGTCTGTGGCCTCGCCACGGCGCTGATGATCCACGGCACTTTGACGCTGCTCGGGATCAGTGCACTGATTCAGAATTCGCCCGCCGCCTTCGAGGTAATTCGCTGGCTGGGGGCCGCCTACCTGATTCTGCTTGGCGGTTGGCAGCTGCTGCACCGCCAGCCAGCGCAGGAGACTAGCGCTCCCGCTCATAACGGCGGCTCCCCCTTCATTGCCGGCCTGCTGATCAGCCTGTTCAACCCCAAGGTGCTGGTGTTCTTTCTGGCGATCTTTTCCCAGGTGCTGTCACCGGAGCAGTCGCTGGCCACCAAGCTGCTCTACGTCGCCACCCCGGCCCTGGCCGAGATCAGCTGGTTTATGCTGGTGCTGGCACTGCTGGGCACCCCGGCGATCCGCCAATGGCTGATGCGGGTAAAAAGCAAACTGGAGCGCTTTCTTGGCGGCGCCATGGTTGCTCTGGGCATCAAGATCGGGCTGGGCTGATTCGCGCCCCCTGATCATGACAATTCAGGGTGAAGCTCCATCGGCTCAAGCGCCTCTGCTGCGGTCCTTACCAGCTCATCGGTAATCTGCTTGATCAGCTCCGAATGCAAGTTCCAGACATGCCAATACAGGGGCACAGGCACAAAGTAGCCCGGCACCATATCCACCACGTTACCGCGCTCTATCATCGCCCTGCCAAGCTGATCGGGAATCATGCCGCAGGCGAGACCACGCTCGACGATATCGTTGAAGCCGCTCAGTGAGGGTACCCGGTGACGCGGATATTCATGGGGTTTCACTGAGAAGTACTGCTCCAGGTAGCGGTTCTGTAGCTGATCCTTGTGGCTGAACTCGGCCACCGGGGCCAGGCGAAACCCCGTCGCACCGATCCCCTTGGCGAAATAGGTCTCGATATAGGCCGGCGTCGCCAGGCAACGGTAGACCATCACCCCCAGCGGCACGCTGACGCAGCCGGGCATCGCCGACGACGCCGAGGTGATACAGCCCACCACTTCGCCATCTTTGAGCAGCTGCTGGGTGGCGTCCTGATCGTCCACCTTCAGATCCATCAACAACCGCTCCCGTCTCACCAGGCGCTCCATGGCATCGGTGAACCAGGAGCCCAGGCTGTCGGCATTCACGCCTATCGATACCTGTGTATAACCCCGCTCATCACGCTGGGCCAGACTGCTCAGCAGCTCCTGCTCCAGCAATGCCAGCTGACGGAAGTGCTTCAGCACCTGCAGCCCTGCCTCTGTGGCACGTACGGGGACGGCACGCACCAGCAGCACCTGCCCCAGCCGCTCCTCCAGCTGTTTCACCCGCTGAGATACCGCGGACTGAGTCACATGCAGCTTGCGCGCCGCACGCTCGAAACTGCCCTCATCGATCACCGCTGCCAGCGCAGCCAGCTGCCGGGAATCCAGCATTATTAATTTCTCTAATCGGATATTAAAAACATTAGTTTTACTTACATCGAGGCGAATCGCAACATAGCGCCGTCCTACACGATTCAGCTTTTCGGAGATAAAAAATGCTGCCCACACTGACACTGGAATGGCTGGCCTGGAGCAAGGGCTTGATGACCTCAGCCGGCCTGATCATGGCGATCGGGGCGCAGAACGCCTTCTTGCTGACACAGAGCCTCAGGCGCCAGTTCCACTGGCCCATCGCGCTACTGTGCATCCTCTTCGATGGCCTGCTGATTACCGCCGGTGTGGCCGGGCTTGGCGTGCTGATCAGCCAGTCCGAACTGCTCTCCGAAATCGCTCGTTGGGGCGGCGCCCTGTTTCTGCTCTGGTTCGGCTACGGCGCGGCGAGAAGGGTGTTCCGCAATGAAGTCATGCAGACCGGCGGCCGGGAGATCTCATCCCTGCGCGGAGCGCTGCTAATGACCGCCGCGGTCACCCTGCTTAACCCTCACGCC
Source organism: Marinobacterium lutimaris (assembly GCF_900108065.1). Taxonomy (GTDB): domain Bacteria; phylum Pseudomonadota; class Gammaproteobacteria; order Pseudomonadales; family Balneatricaceae; genus Marinobacterium_D; species Marinobacterium_D lutimaris. The sequence goes on from NZ_FNVQ01000003.1 coordinate 530,732, forward strand.
TGGATCGATACCGTCGTGCTGATCGGCAGCATCGGCGGACAGTATGATGCCGATCTGAAAATATGGTTTGGCGTCGGCGCGGTCTGCTTCTCGGCGATCTGGTTTATCAGCCTCTGTGTCGGTGCACGCTGGATGGCGCCAATGTTCAGCAAACCGACCGCCTGGAAGGTTCTGGATACAGGGATCTGGTTTATGACCTGGGGGATTGCCGCCGGGCTACTGATCGGGTTCTGACGCCGACCAGCAGCCGGGGTGACTGCTAAGTTCGAGAGATAGAAGTTAAGGGCGCTTAAGTAGCAGCAGCTCCGCCGCCTCATCGTCCTCTTCCTGATGCTTGAAGCGCACGACAAGGTAATTCAGCTCTGGCGCGAGCCAGATCTGTTCGAGCTTGTCGCCCTCCTCCCCCTTCTCCAGCAGGATTGCCTCAAAGGTACCTGCTGGCGTCTCGACACTGTCTTCACCGACATAGCGATAACGGTAGTCTGACACGCCCTTGCGGCGGGCAATGGTGTAGTTGTAATCATCCTGGGGCGGCTTGCAGGCCAGATCGACCCGCAGCTGCATCTGGTGACTGAGCAGGTCGTAGATTCGGCCTTCATAGCCGATCTCATCATCGCCGCGGGGGGACTCAACCTTGTATTCGCCTCTACGATCGAAGCTGAGATGAACATTGTGCTTCTTGCTCAGCCCCTTGCGCTCGTAGCTGTACTCCTGTGGCTCGATCAAGCCGCCCTGCATATGAAAGCGGCTTTGCTCCTCAATTCCCATAAACAGCAGGCTGCTGCTGTTCTGCGCCTTCCAGGCCCCGGCTTCCAGTTGATCCAGGGTCCTGCTGCTATCCAGCGAAAATCCCTTCCAGTCCACCCGGTAATTGATCGCGATCCCCGCATAACGTCCCAGTGTCTTTTCTGCACAGGCCTGAACTGAATCATCCGCCAGCGCTACCCCCGATGTCAGCAGGGAAAGGAAAAGCAGCGTCGAGCGTTTAACTGGCAATTTCAAAACGATCCTCCGTGGCGACTTTTGGTCCATGGGTGCTATGGTTCTATAAAAGGAGATTCAGGGAACCGGTCCAAGTTTCCGGTTACCAGACTCAATCCGGCATAACACGGGCCGGCATTGCATCCTAACCTCTTTAGCGCCCCATCCCAACAGGAGTGAGTTGATGAGTGACACTATGGATTCCCACGCATTCCGGCGCGCCCTGGGTAACTTTGCCACAGGCATTACCGTCGTGACTGCGCAGAGCCCGGCAGGAGAGCGCATCGGCCTGACCGTCAACAGCTTCAACTCGGTTTCACTGGATCCACCGCTGATTCTATGGAGCCTCGACAAGCGCTCCGCCGATAGCCTCGAGGTGATCCGCCAGAGCGGTCACTTTGCCGTCAATGTACTGGCCGCCGACCAACTCGACATCTCCAACCACTTCGCCCGCCCCCAGGATGATAAATTCGCGCTGATAAGGTTCGCCGAAGGACCGGGCGGATCACCGCTACTGGACAACTGCGCCGCGCGCTTCCATTGCGCCCTGCACCAGGAAGTGGATGCGGGCGATCACTGGATACTGATCGGCCGGGTGCTGGACTTCGACGACCTGGGTCGTGCGCCGCTGCTTTACCACCAGGGTGCCTATTCAGTGGCGCTGCCCCATCCGCGCGTCGAGACCCGCCCCTCTACCAGTGGCAGCGGCGACAACCCCATGGCCCAGCACCTCTCCAACAACCTGCTGTACCTAATGCTGCAGGCGGTCAACGCTTACCAGAACAGCTACCTGCCGAAACAGCAGGCGCTGGGACTGAGCGTCAGTGAAGCGCGTTTGCTGATTTTGCTGAGCGTGCTGGGTGGTAGTAGCGTCGAACGACTGCAGAAAGAGTCCAGCCTGCCCGGCTCAGAGGTGGTAGAGGCGGCGGAAAACCTTGAACTGGGAGGACTTCTCCAGCGTTCCGGCCCCCTGCTGGAGTTGACCGAAGCGGGCTCCGAACGCGCCAAAGAATACTGGACCCTGGCGGAAAACGAACAGAACCAGGTGTTCAGCGAGTTCGATAACAACGAGATAAACCAGTTCAAGCGGATGCTGAACAGCGTGATTCAAAAATCCTGAAGCCAGGCAAACTCGAAACCAGGGTCTGGTATGGCCAAAACCTGGTATAGCCAAAACAAAGAAGGGAGCCCGAGGGCTCCCTTCTGCATGACTGCGGCGCGGTTTAGCCGCGTACGACAGAAACGTCTTCTGCCTGCAGCCCTTTATCACTCTGGTGCACATTGAACCGCACCTGCTGACCTTCGGTCAGGGAGCGGTGTCCGCGACCGCGGATATTGCGGAAATGAACAAACACATCGTCGCCATTGGAACGGGTAATGAAGCCGAAGCCCTTGGAGACATTGAACCACTTCACGGTTCCCTGCTCACGGCTGTCGTCTTCAGACGACTCATCATCATCGGCGTCACTCTGCGCTGCCATCCGCGGTGCAGGTCTGCCACCCTGAGCCGCCCCGGCAGCCGTACCCAGAGAAGCGACCAGCGTAGCTGCCAGCACGATAACAAACGTCACGCCCAATACCACCGCGTTCAGTTCAATCTCCGTCGCCGTCACCTGCGACAGTATCGACGGAATAGCTACCGCCGCGACAATGCTAAGAACAATACTTTTAAATACCTGAATACCACTCATCTATCTATTTTCTCTTCTAATTCAAAAATTAATCATATTAAGAAGGTCACGAGTTAACCAACGCGCCTAACCTGCGAGATATAACGTATTAGCTACACTTTTTCAACAACTTACTAGTAAAGCTAGCGGATCTGTCCGGTTTTAACAGCATAAACTTTTGCCTGCCCCTGGCGCGATGGAGCGCCCCTGGCAGCGCTGGCAACAGTGATCTTCCCACACGCAGATAAGCAAAGGTTTTCCGGCTACAATAAACGCGGCAAACCCGGACCAACCCATCAATACAGGAGATCGCCATGTCGGAAAATGAACAGATCGCTGAGCTGGAATCACGTATCGCGTTTCAAGAGGATGCGATCGACAAACTCAGCGATATTGTCGCCCGGCAGGAAAGAGATCTGGAGCGCCTGACGCGGATGATTCAGTTTCTGAACACCGAAATCAAATCCGGCGCTATCGAAGAGAACGATCAGCCGCCGCCTCATTACTGAGCTGCATGACGGCACTCTTTCGCGCCCTCTCCGCTTCTGCCCGTGCCCGGCACCAGCAGGAGAGGCGTCTCATGGCAGAGATACTTGCCGACCCGCGCCTGCGTGAAGTGATCGACACCCGCTGCGCCCAATCCGGCGAACCTCGCCTGAACGTAGAGCGCCACGCCCATCAACAGCTTGAACAGATGGCCGCTCACTACCGCCATTCCGTGGTCAGAAGCCTGAACCCGCTGTTCAGCCTGGTGCTGAAGCGCCTCTACAGGCGCATGGAGATAAACGGCCTGGAGCGCCTGGAATCGCTGAACCGCGATTACCAGCTGATCTATCTACCGGCCCACCGCAGCCATATCGACTATATGCTGATCTCCTGGGCCCTGTTCCAAAAGGGCCTGCAACTGCCCCATATCGCCGCTGGCGACAATCTGAACCTGCCAATAGTCGGAGCCCTGCTCAAACGCGGCGGCGCCGTGTTTCTACGCCGAAGTTTCCTGGACGACCCTGTATACACCTGTCTTGTGCGACTTTACCTGGAACAGCTGCTGCGCAACGAGCATAGCTTCGAGGTGTTCATCGAGGGGCAGCGCAGCCGCACAGGACGCCTGCTCACGCCGAAACTGGGGCTACTGAGCATGCTGCTGGAAAGCCAGCCGGCACGACGACTGGCGCTGTTACCGGTTTCGATCAACTACGACCTCTGCATCGACAACCGCACCTATCAGCACGAGCTTTCCGGCCGCCCCAAACGCAAGGAAAGCCTCTGGGGCCTGATCAGCTCCGTAGGACTGGTATTCAAGCGCTGCGGCGGCGCGCACCTGAATATCGGCGAACCTGTCTTTGTCGATGGAACGCCTACCGAAGAACAAAACGGCGCCCTTCTGCAGACCGCAAGCCAGGTGATGCGCGCCATCAACAGGGCAACCATCGCCACCGAGGCGAGTAGAATCGCCAGCCTGCTTCCTGGCGCAGAAAAAGAGCTGAGACAAGCAGAGCTTGAACAGGGAATCGGCGCCCTTAACCCGCTGCTCCAGCAGTTGGGAACACGCCTGCCACAGCAGGACCGATCCGCTGCGGCGATGATCGACGCCATGGCACGGCGGCGACAACTCACTCTCTATGGCGGAAAAGTGCTGGTTTCAGAACAGCAGAGCGCAGAACTCAGCTACTACCGCAACAATCTGGCCCATGCCCTGGTGATGCCGGGGCTGATGCTTTTGCTGGCCGCCAGGCTACCAAAACCCAGCGCAGCGACCATTACCCGCCTGATGCGGGCGCTCCAGCCCTACCTGGGCGCTGAGTTCAGCCTGGCGGTAGACCCTGAGGAACCGGCCCGGTTGAGAAAAACCCTGCTACAACTGGGCCTGCTGAGCGATCAGGGCACACAGTTGCATCCGTCCCCCTGCCTGCTGGCCAGGGCTCTGTTTCACTTGGCCGAAACAGCCCTGCTACGCCAGTATCTGCTGATACGCATCGTCTCCCAGCAACCACTGATCACGGAGCAGCAGTTGTGCGAAACCACCACTGCACTGGCCCGTCACCTGCAGGCCTGGTACGAGCATCCGCTGCCGGAATATGCAGACCAGCGCCAGTTACGACCATTGATCGAGTGTCTGGAACAGCAGCAACTGCTCCACCGGGATAAGGAGTGTCTGAGCACAACACGCGACCTGGCGCCGATCCTGCGTATAGGCCGCAAGCTGCTGCCGGATGTGTTGCTTCAGGAGAGTGAACGCTGGCTGAGCCAGCACTAGTCCAGCTTTTTCAGCGCGTAGATATCGTAGCGGCCCGACTTGCCTTCGAGCTTGTAGGAGGGTTCCCTGCCACCGATAGAAGGCGCCTTGCGTGGACGTTTCACCACCACACGGCACTCGGCAACCTCCAGCGCCACCGCCAGCAACTCCGCCTGATCGGCGTCCTCTCCCACCAAGTCGCGGAACGCCAGCATCTCTTTTTTAACCTGGGCTGACTTGTCACTGTGCGGGAACATCGGATCCAGATGCACTACCTGGGGTCGCTCGGCCTCAGCCAGGGATGAGAGCCAGTCACGGGCATCGCCGCCATACAGACGCATCCGCGCGATAATATCCGCCACTTCAGAATCCGCCGCCCGCGCCAGACCATCTGCCAGCAGCGCATGCACCACCGGCGAGCGCTCCACCAGACTGACCTCACAGCCCAGAGTAGCCAGCACAAAACCATCACGCCCCAGCCCTGCGGTCACATCAGCAACCGTGGGGCGGATGCTGCCCTTGATACCGCAGGCCTTGGCGATCATCTGCCCCTTGCCGCCGCCGAACTGGCGCCGGTGTGCCACCGCGCCGCTGACGAAATCCGCCAGCACTGGCCCTGGCCGTTTGCGCCCGGTCTGTTGCAGCACCAGCGCATCCTCGGTCAGCAACAGGTATTGGGCGACAGACGCCGACTCGAGATCGACCTCTTCGGCAAAGACAAGTCCGAGCTCTCGCGCCAGCTCGCAAGCCTCTTTGCTGCGCGCCGCGCAGCTTGTGCCGACAACGGGCAGCGCATTCATATCAGCCGACAAACCAGACACCCAGAAGCACAAAACCCAGAATCAGGCGATAGATCACGAACGGCATCATGCCGATCCGGTCCAGCCATTTCAGAAACAGGTAGATACAGGCAAAGGCGCTCAACGCCGCCAGCACAGCGCCACTACCGATCATCTCCCAGTGTGCCTCGGCATCACTCTGGATCAGCTCGAGTGTTTTCAGGCTGCCCGCGGCAACAATAACCGGGATCGACATAAGGAAAGAGAAACGCGCCGCGCTCTGGCGCTCAAAGCCGAGCATCAGCGCCGCGGTGATGGTGATACCCGAACGCGAGGTACCGGGGATCAACGCCACTGCCTGGGCCAGGCCGATAGTGAGCGCATCCTTCACCCCGAGAGTATCGGTCTTGCGCACCCTCTTGCCCTTCAGGTCCGCCCAGCCCAACAGCACACCGAAAATCAGCGTAGTGCCGGCGATTACCAGGATGGAACGCCCGTACTCATCCACCAGATCGCCGAACAGCCCGCCAAAGATCACCGCCGGAATAGTGGCCAGCACGACCAGCCAGCCCAGCTTGCCCTCGGCACTGCGACGACCGCCCAGCGCAGCGATGCTGGCCACACTGATCTGCAGCACCTCGCGGCGGAAGTAGTAGATCACCGCCACCAGGGTCCCGACATGAACGCCCACATCGAACGCCAGCCCCTGATCCTGCCAGCCCAGCAGCTGAGACGGCAGAATCAGGTGGGCTGAACTGGAGATCGGCAGAAACTCGGTCAGGCCCTGGATCAGGGCGAGAATAACGGTATGAATCCAGTCAGCCAGTGTCACTGTTGATCCTTCTTCTTCCAGCTGCCTTCACGCAGATAGACCGGCAGCGCATCTTCAGGCACCACGCCTTCACCGGCAGCCAGTTGCGCCTCGGCCAGCACCAGCATGGCGCGGGCATCGGGATAGCACTCCAGCTCGATCTCATTGACGCCCGCGGTCACCGCTTCGGGCATCTGTTCGCTGTAACGCCAGCCGCTGCCGACGCCGAGCCACTCAGCCACTTCCGGCAGTTCCAGATCCCTGGGCGAACGCACCGATTCATCGATCAACGCCCGGGGCAGATCAGCGCTGATATCAAACGCGCCCCAGTACACCTCGTCCATCCGGGCATCCAGCGCCGTCGCAACACGGCTCGCCTGTGGAAAACGCTCTTTCGCGGTGACCGCCATCGCCGCCAGGGTCGATACCGGCAGCAGCGGCAGATCCGCCCCCAGCGCCAGCCCCTGGGCCGCGCCAGTGGCGATACGGATACCGGCGAACGAGCCTGGGCCACGGCCAAAGGCGATCGCATCCAGGCTCGCCAGCTTGATGCCGGCTTCGGCCAGCAGCTCCTCTACCATCGGCAGCAGCAAGTGGGTATGACGCCGCGGCTCGATAACAAATTTGTGTTTTATCTCCCCGGCAAGACTCAGGGCCACGGAGCAGGCGTCGGTGGAAGTATCCAGGGCAAGTATTCGGGACATCGGATTTCCGTCAGCTAACAGGCTGCGCCAGCTTACGCGGCGCGGCTTTAGGTTTTATTAACTCAGGTTTCAGTAGCTCAGGTTTCAGCAACTTGGGTTTCAGTAACTTGGGTTTTATTAACTTGGGTTTGCGAAATTCAGAGGTTACAGCAGATTTTCTCCCCAGCGCGGCAACAGCGACTGCTCCAGGCCCAGCTGGGAAAGTATGCGGGCAACAATGAAATCCACCATCTCCTCAACACTGGCCGGACGCTGGTAAAAACCGGGACTGGCCGGTATCACCACCGCGCCCATACGGGTCAGCTTGAGCATATGCTCCAGGTGGATCTCGGAGTACGGCGCCTCTCGCGGTACCAGTATCAACTGGCGCCGCTCTTTGAGCACCACATCGGCAGCACGTTCAATCAGATTATTGCTGGCACCACAGGCGATCGCCGACAGCGAGCCGGTACTGCAGGGACAGACCACCATAGAGGTGGGCGCCCCCGAGCCGGACGCCACCGGCGCCATCCACTGCTCACGACCATAGACTTTCAGTTGCCCTTCACGCGCTCCATATAGCTCGCTGAGATAGGCCTCCTGCTGGTCCGGCTGGCCCGGCAGTTTGATATCGGTTTCGGTAGCGATCACCACCTGCGCGGCCCGAGAGACCAGCAACAGCACCTGCACATCCGCAGACAGCATGCACTGCAGCAGCCTCAGACCATACTGGACTCCGGATGCGCCGGTGATCGCCAACGTTACCCGGCGCGAGAACTCAACACTCATTACGCGCTCCTCTGCTGCAGCCTTGCCAGCAGCTTGCCATGGATACCGCCAAAGCCACCGTTACTCATCACTACGAGGTGAGTGCCGGGCTTGGCATCCAGCGCCAGCTGTTCCACCAGCGCATCGATATCGCGATGCAGGCTGGCTGGGTTGCTGCTGGCGTCGATCACACTGTCCAGCGACCAGTCCATACCTTCAGGCTGATACCAGTAGACGCTATCGGCCAGCGCGGCGGAGGCGGCCAGGGCCTGCTTGTGGGCGCCGAGACGCATGGTATTGGAGCGCGGTTCGATCACCGCCAATAAGGGTGCATCACCGACCTTGGCGCGAATACCGGCCAGGGTGGTTTCGATGGCCGTAGGATGGTGGGCAAAATCGTCGTAGACCTTCACACCATCCGCTTCACCCAGCAGCTCCATGCGGCGCTTGACGCCACCAAAGTTGCTCAGCGCCTCGGCGGCGATAGCGGGAGTCACGCCCACATGACGCGCGGCCAGCAGTGCGTGTAAGCCGTTACTTACGTTATGCGCACCGGTCAGCGACCAGTTGACCTCAGCCACCTTTTCGCCGTTCTGCAGGATCGCAAAGCGACCGCCATCCGCGCTCAGCGGCTGCGCACGCCAGCCTGCCACATCACCCGTAGCCAGATTACCTGTGGCCTGATCACCTGTGGCCAACGTTTCGCTCCAGCAGCCCATATCGATCACCTCGGCCAGCGCTTCGCTATCGGCCGGATAGATCACCTGGCCACCTCCTGGAACCACGCGGATCAGATGGTGAAACTGGCGCTGAATCGCCGCCAGGTCCGGGAAGATATCGGCGTGATCAAACTCCAGGTTGTTCATGATCAGCGTACGCGGGCCGTAGTGAACAAACTTGGAGCGCTTATCAAAGAACGCGGTGTCGTATTCGTCCGCCTCGATCACGAAAAACGGCGTATCGCCTAAACGAGCGGAGCGGTCAAAATTGTGCGGCACACCGCCGATCAGGAAACCCGGCGCCATCTTCGCCTGCTCAAGAATCCACGCCAGCATCGTCGCCGTGCTGGTCTTGCCGTGTGTGCCCGACACCGCCAGCACCCAGCGCTCTTTCAGCACATGGTCATGCAGCCACTGCGGCCCGGAGGTGTAGTTAATGCCACGTTCCAGCACCGCTTCGACGCAGGGGTTACCACGTGTCATCGCATTACCGATCACCACGCAATCCGGCACAGGGTCCAGCTGCACCGGATCGTAACCTTCGATCAGCTCGATCCCCTGCTGCGCCAATTGAGTACTCATCGGCGGATAAACATTGGCGTCAGAGCCGGTCACACGATGGCCCAGCTCCCGTGCCAGCAGCGCCAGCGACCCCATAAAAGTGCCGCAGATACCGAGGATATGAATATGCACGTCGGTCCCCCTGAAAAATTAGCCCGTAATAATAGCGTTTTTGCCGCCGGGCTGTTACTCCCATCCCGCGGAAAGCCGCATAACGCCATGCAATGCCGCCAGGGATCGCGTATAATTTTCCGCATTCTTGACACGGAACACACAAGGTCCACGAATCCGATGCAGCTGCTCAGCGCTTACCTTAAAAACCACGACACCGATAACGAACTGGTCGAACTGATCGACATCCTGATGGTCGCCTGCAAAGAGATCGCTCTGCAGTTGCGCGAAGGCGCACTGGCAGGCATCCACGGCACCACCAGCGACACCAACGTCCAGGGCGAAACCCAGAAGAAACTGGATGTCATCTCCAACGATATCCTCAAGGAAGTTCTGCTGGATAACCGTCTGGTGCGTGGCGTGGCCTCCGAAGAGGAAGACGAACCCGTATTCGGCAATCCCGAAGGCCGCTTCCTGGTGACCTTCGACCCGCTGGACGGTTCCTCCAACATCGACGTCAACGTCTCGGTCGGCACCATTTTCTCAATCCTGGAAGTACCCGAAACCGGCACGCCGGACAGCGTTGACCTGTTCCTGCAGCCGGGCCGCAAACAGGTTGCCGCCGGTTACGTACTTTACGGCCCGTCCGCGGTACTGGCTCTGACCACCGGCCATGGCGTTAACATGTTCACCCTGGCGCACACCGGAGACTTCCTGCTGACCCGCGAACAGGTGAGCGTGCCCGAGACCACCAAAGAGTTCGCCATCAACATGTCGAACCAGCGTCACTGGGAACCGGCCATGCGCAACTACGTAGACGACCTGCTCGCCGGCGCCGAAGGCCCGCGCGGCAAGAACTACAACATGCGCTGGATCGCCTCCATGGTGGCCGAAGTGCACCGCGTACTGACCCGCGGCGGCATCTTCACCTACCCCTGGGACTCCCGCGATCCAAAAAAACCGGGCAAGCTGCGCCTGATGTACGAAGGCAACCCCATGAGCATGCTGATCGAACAGGCTGGCGGCCGCTCCACCACCTGTTACCAGAACATCATGGATATCCAGCCGGCACATATCCACCAGCGCGTGGCCGTTGCCCTGGGTTCCCGGGAAGAGGTGGAAACTGCACTGCAGTACCACCAGGACACCCCCAGCGTTATTCAGCAGTAAGTAGTATTCATCCCTGAGCGGCAGGACGCTTATAATGCCGCTCAGGTATCAGATCCGACCCTTAACACGACTAACAGGAAGAGACGCATGAGCTTTGCGAAAGTGCCTGCCGGTAAAGAACTGCCGGACGACCTCTATGTGATCATCGAAATCCCCGCCGAAAGCTCTCCGGTCAAGTACGAGATCGACAAGGATGCGGACGCGATCTTCGTTGACCGTTTCATGGCGGCACCGATGTTCTACCCGGCCAACTACGGCTACGTGAACAACACCCTGGCAGACGACGGCGACCCGCTGGACGTGCTGGTTCTGACTCCGCACCCGGTAATGACCGGCTCTGTGATCCGCTGCCGCCCGGTCGGCATTCTGAACATGACCGACGAAGCTGGCGAAGACGCCAAGCTGGTTGCGGTTCCGCATCAGAAACTGAGCCAGGCCTACAACGACATCAACGATGTCGACGATCTGCCGCAGCTGCTGAAAGACCAGATTTCTCACTTCTTCGAAAACTACAAGAAGCTGGAGAAAGGCAAGTGGGTCAAGGTTGAAGGCTGGTCCGACGCCGAAGCCGCCCGCGAAGCAGTTCGCAAATCCGTCGCAGCTTACGAAGCACAGAAGTAAGCAGCGACCCAGCTCTACTGAGTTCAACAAAAGCCAGAGCACTAAAAAAGCCCGCAGCCGGAAACGACTGCGGGCTTTTTTCATGCGCAGTGGAAAGAGGCGGCCCTGAGGTAATCAGGCCGCCCATCACCTTCAGCGGGTGTGTTCGATAATATCCTCGACCACCTCTTCCTCTTCGTGCAGATCGCCAGGCAGCGGATCGGCACCAGGCAGCACCAGGTTAAGGATGATGGCAACAATACCGCAGAGGCTGACACCCTGCAGGTTCAGGTCACCATTACCGAGGGCCATGCCACCGATACCGAACACCAGCACCGTGGCGACAATCACCAGGTTACGCTGCTTACCCAGATCCACATGCGCCTTGATCAGGGTGTTCAGACCCACCGATGCGATGGAGCCAAACAGCAGGATCATGATCCCGCCCATCACCGGCACCGGGATGGTCTGCAGCAGCGCCCCGAACTTGGCGACAAACGCCAGCATGATCGCAAAGCCCGCGGCCCAGAGCATCACCACCGGGTTGAATGAGCGGGTCAGCATCACCGCACCGGTCACTTCCGAGTAGGTGGTATTGGGCGGACCGCCGAAGATCGCCGCGGCGCTGGTGGCCAGGCCGTCGCCGAACAGCGTGCGCTGCAGGCCCGGCTTGCGGATATAGTCCTTACCGGTGACATTGCCGATGGCGATGATATCGCCCACGTGTTCAATCGCCGGGGCGATCGCCACCGGAATCATGAACAGCAGCGCCTGCCAGTTGAACTCCGGCAACACAAACGCCGGCACAGAAACTACCGGGGTTGCGTTGATAACGCTCCAGTCCACCATTCCCATGGCCCAGGCGGCAAGATAACCAACAAAGACACCGGAGAGGATCGGCAGCAGGCGAAAGATGCCATGAGCAAACACCGACACCAGCAGCGTGGTCAGCAGTGCAATCATAGAGACGATGATGGAATCTACGTAGGGGAAGAGCTCTATCGAACCGTCACCGGTTTTGCCCATCGCCATGTTCACCGCCATGGGTGCAAGCCCCAGACCGATAATCATAATCACAGGGCCTGTCACCACCGGCGGCATTATACGGTGGATAATGCCGGCACCCTTGAGCTTCACCAGCAGCGCCAGCAGCATGTAGACCACACCGGCGCCCATCAACGCGCCCATGGTGGCGGGCACACCCCAGGTATCGATGGAGTATTTGATCGGCGCGATAAACACAAACGATGACGCCAGGAAGATAGGTACGCTAAGGCCAGTCACCAGGTGGAACAGCAGCGTGCCCACACCCGCCGTGAACAGCGCCACGTTCGGGTCCAGACCGGTCAGCAGCGGCATCAGCACCAGGGCACCGAAGGCCACGAACAGCATCTGCGCACCGGCGAGAATCATCTTCCAGTTAAAGTTACCCAGGGACTGGGTATTGGACTCAACCATGACTGCGCGCCTCAGCGGGTTCCGAAGATCTTGTCACCGGCATCACCGAGACCCGGAATGATGTATCCCTGCTCGTTGAGGTGTGAGTCGATGCTCGCGGCGTAGATCTCCACATCCGGATGCGCATCCTGCACTTTTTTGATCCCTTCCGGGGCAGCCACAAGCACCAGTGCACGGATACTGGTGCAACCGGCTTCTTTAAGCATATCGATAGTAGCGATCATCGAGCCGCCGGTCGCGAGCATCGGATCCACGATCAGCGACATGCGTGAATCGATATCGCTGGCCAGCTTTTCAAAGTAGGGTACCGGCTCCAGGGTTTCCTCATCTCGATACAGGCCGACCACGGAGATCTTTGCACTCGGCACCGCCTCCAGCACGCCATCAAGCATACCGATACCGGCACGAAGAATAGGCACCACGGTGAATTTCTTGCCCTTGATCCGCTCTGCCTGGATCGGGCCACACCAGCCCTCAACTTCATACTCTTCCAGCTCCAGGTCTTTGGTCGCCTCGTAGGTCAGCAGACAGCCGACCTCAGCAGCCAATTGTCTGAAACTGCGAGTACTTTTATTGACCGAACGCATCAGTCCCAGTTTGTGCCGCACCAACGGATGACGAATCTCATGTACGCTCATGGCTTAACCCCTTCTCAACCTTTCTCAACCGTTATCAACAACGATGACATCCCTAACACGCAAGAATCTGACCACCATATCAAATTACGCCGCAAGACTAACCAAAGCGCCCGCAGCTGTCACCCGCAACGATTGCCGTCAGCGGCTTGCCCTTGTCGGGAAAGCGCTTTATGGTTCGCGGTTATCATTCGACAAACAGCGCAGGATAACGCCATGAGCAGCACAGATCTCGACCATATCAAGCAGGTTTATATCGAATCGGATCTGCTGTTCTGCGAGATGGAGGTCAAGGCTGCCATCCATAAGATGTCGGAGGAGATCAGTGAACAACTGGGTGAAGCAGATCCCGTGGTGTTCTGCGTCATGAATGGCGGCCTGGTGATCGCCGGGCAGCTGCTGCCGATGCTCAACTTCCCACTGCAGGCGAGCTATCTGCATGCTACCCGTTACCGCAATTCCACGGCAGGTCATGAACTGGAATGGAAAGTTCCGCCGATGGTGGAGTTCAAGAACCGGCCGGTACTGATCATCGACGACATCCTTGATGAAGGCCACACCCTGGCGGCCATCATCGACTACTGCCGCGACGCCGGCGCCAGCAGCGTGCAGTGCGCTGTACTTGTGGACAAGCTGCACGACCGCAAGGCGCGCCACGACCTTAAAGCCGATTTCGTCGGCCTGCAGGTAGAAGACAGGTACATATTTGGCTATGGCATGGATTACAAAGGCTACTGGCGAAACGCGCCGGGCATCTTTGCAGTCAAAGGCTTATAACGGCTGCGCCTTAGTCTGAAACGACAGACCCGTTTTCAGGGGTTGCGCGACAGCTTGCAGCCGCTAGAATCGGGTCATTCCCCAAACAAACAGGTACACCATGACGGAAGTCGTGATTCTGACCCTGTCGGCCGCTGCACTGGGTTGCTGGCTGCTGACTCTGCGCCGTAAGTCGCAGAACGGTCGCCGCCAGCCTCGCTAAACGAAGCTGCGTAGCGCCGCCCTAGCTCACATCAGGCTGGGTGCAGCTCATCATAGAGATTCAGGAACTCCTGCGTCAGCCGGTGCTTGGGCGCCATCTGAATAAGCGGCTGCGCCGCGGTGTGCGACTCTTTCATTTTCACCGACGCTGGGATCCGCGTATTCAGTACCGGCAGAGATTCAGCCTGTAACTCAGCCACTATCTTCTGCGGCAGCGAGGCACGCGGCTGATACTGGTTAACCACTATCCCCTCCACTTCCAGCGCATCGTTATGGTCGACGCGTGTTTCCTGCACATTGTTTAGCAGGCTGTAGAGCGCCTGACGCGCGAAGTCGTCACAGTCAAACGGGATCAGACACCTTTGTGCCGCACAGAGCGCGGACAGGGTGAAAAAGTTAAAGGCCGGCGGCGTATCGATATAGATGGCATCAAAACGGTCCGCCAGCGCCTCCAGCGCGTCCTTCAGCTTGTAGATCTTGTGCTTGGACTCAAGCTTGGACTGCAGATCGCCGAGATCCGGGTTTGAAGGGATGATCCAGAGGTTCTCAAACGGAGAGGCGTGCACATAGTCGCCCGGATCAGCCGGCTTGAGCTGAAAGGTCAGCGTCTGCTCAAAAAAGTCGCGCACATCGGTATCCGGCGTATTCGCCTCGTCACCGAGCAGGTAGTGGGTAGAGTTACACTGCGGGTCGAGATCCACCACTAGGGTGCGTAAGCCACGGCTCGCGCTGATCGCCGCCAGGTTTACCGCAATACTCGACTTGCCGACACCGCCCTTCTGATTGAACACAACTCGACGCATGGATACACCTCACACTTAGGCTCTGAAGCGCGCAGGCACCAGCAGGCAACCCGAATCGATCACCCCTGTGAAAGCAGGTCCCGCAGATCGATAATTGCTGCGTTGGCGCGTGAAATATAGGAAGCCATTACCAGCGAGTGGTTGGCCAGCAGTCCAAACTCGGTACCGTTGAGGATCATCGGGCTCCAGATAGTCTCCTGTGTAGCCTCAAGCTCACGGATAATCTGCTCCAGGCTGACGCGGGCACTCTTTTGCTCCAGCGTTGCAGCGAAATCGACCTTCACCGCCTCCAGCAGATGAATCAGCGCCCAGGCGGTTCCACGAGCCTCATAGAAAACGTCGTCGATCTCCAGCCAGGGCGTCTTGATCATCGCCTCGTTGGCCGCCGCCGTAGACTGGGCAGCACCCGGGCTTCCCGCCAGGTCAGTATTGAGCCGACGCTGACCTACACTGGCGCTAAGACGCTGCGAAAGACTACCCAGGCGAGTCGACACATCGCCGAGCCAGTCGCGCAGGTTATCAGCACGGGCATAGAACTGAGCCGTGCCCTGAGTAGGATCAGCCAGATCGGTGCGGTAGGCACGCAGCGCTTTCAACGCTTTCTTATACTGCCCTTCCGAGGACGGCAGGATCCAGAAGTTAGAATCGGACTGCAGCAGCGGCTCAGCCTTCACCAGGTTGGAATCTTCGGTGGATTGAGACTGGGAGCGGCTGAAGGTCTTACGCATGGCGCGGGCCATATCCCGCGCCTGAATCAGCACGCCGTATTCCCAATGAGAGATATTGTCGAGCCAGAGCCCCGGAGGGAAACGGTCGTTAGTGATATAGCCGCCCGGTTTGTTGAGCAGCGTCTCTACTTCATGGATCAATACCGAAGTGGTCTGGTAACCGGTGACCACATTTTCCCCGGCCGCCTGCGCTTCGGCTTGGGCCAGCTCAGCCCCGTCGAAGCTGTCGGGCTCGAAACTCCAGTAAATGCCGATCACTATCGTTACCAGCAGATAGATACCCACCAGTACGGCGAGCGCCTTGAGCACTCGCCCCTTGCCCAGACGAGCAACCAACCCATCCCAAAACTTCAGCCAGATACGATGTAAAGAGTCCACCGGGTATTCCTTTTATTCTCTGATTGTCCGCCACCTGCCCCGCCTACCTGTAAACCTCTTCTGTCCGTATGCCGCCGGGCGACAGAAACCGTCGCAAGACATCGAACAAAATGGAGTTGAGGGGGTCCCAGTAGCAGCCGTCGTTACCGGGCACCGTAACGAACCTTATGATGCAGTGCACTATGGCGAATTTACGCTAGTCGGTCAACGCGGCCAGGCGCCTGAAAAAATGGCAAAAAGAGTTGCCGCCGAGGTGGACAATCGGGCAAAAGCCAGCCACCTTTAAGACCAAAGGGAGGCAAACGTCGGCAAACAGGCGGTCTAATTCCGGAAAGATGCTGATTCGCGTGGACAGCCGATTTCCTTTAATGCAAACTTAGCGCCCTTAACCAGTTCATTCTCCACCCGGGCCCGACATCGTCAGCTCGGCCTCTGCCGTCGCAGACCGGCCCAGGCATGGAAACTGTTTTCCCAAACGTCAAAAAATTCCGAGACTCTATTCCGATGGATATCCGCAAAGTTAAAAAACTGATCGAACTACTCGAAGAATCCAACATCAACGAGATCGAGATCAAGGAAGGAGAAGAGTCGGTTCGCATTAGCCGCGCTTCCAGCCTGGTACCCCAGGCTGCATATGCACCGATGCCCATGCCTATGGCGCCCGCAGCGGCTCCGGCTGCTGCGCCTGAAGCTGCCGTTGCACCGGTTGCTGCTGAGCCCGCTGGCCACTCCGTCAAGTCACCGATGGTGGGTACTTTCTACCGCGCGCCGTCTCCGACTGCTGCTGCATTTGTTGAAGTCGGCCAGTCAGTTAAGGCCGGCGATGTGATCTGCATCGTTGAAGCGATGAAGATGATGAACCAGATCGAAGCGGACAAATCCGGTGTCGTCGAAGCGATCCTGGTTGAAGATGGTCAGCCGGTCGAGTTCGACCAGCCGCTGATCGTTATCGCCTGATCCGCTGTCGCGAACCAAGGATTTCATAATCATGCTCGATAAAGTGCTCATAGCGAACCGCGGCGAAATCGCTCTGCGAATTCTGCGCGCGTGCAAGGAGCTGGGCATCAAGACCGTGGCCGTTCACTCCGTGGCCGACCGCGACCTGATGCATGTGCGCCTGGCAGACGAAGCCGTCTGCATCGGCCCGGCCCCCTCCGCCCAAAGCTACCTCAACATTCCGTCGATCATCAGCGCCGCTGAGGTCACCGACTCTGTGGGTATCCACCCCGGGTACGGCTTCCTCGCCGAGAACGCAGGCTTCGCCGAGAAAGTGGAACAGTCCGGTTTCACCTTTATCGGCCCCCGCGCCGACACCATCCGTCTGATGGGCGATAAGGTTTCCGCGATCGAAGCAATGAAGAAAGCCGGTGTACCGACGGTTCCCGGTTCAGACGGCCCGCTGGGCGATGACCCCGAGGCGATCTACAAAATCGCCAAACGTATCGGTTATCCGGTGATCATCAAGGCTGCCGCCGGTGGCGGTGGTCGCGGTATGCGCGTGGTGCACACCGAAGCACACCTGATTAACGCGATCCAGGTAACACGCTCCGAGGCGAAAGCCGCCTTCGGCGATGAAACCGTCTATATGGAGAAGTTCCTGGAGAAGCCACGCCACGTGGAAGTCCAGGTACTGGCCGATGGCCAGGGCAACGCCATCCACCTGTACGACCGTGACTGCTCTCTGCAGCGCCGTCACCAGAAGGTAGTTGAGGAAGCTCCGGCTCCCGGAATCGACCCGGAAGCACGCAAGAAAGTGCTCCAGTCCTGTGTCGATGCCTGCATCGAGATCGGCTATCGCGGCGCTGGCACCTTCGAGTTTCTGTACGAAGATGGCGGTTTCTACTTTATCGAGATGAACACCCGTGTTCAGGTAGAGCACCCGGTCACCGAGCAGGTGACTGGCGTCGATATCGTCAAGGAACAGCTGCGTATCGCTTCCGGCATGCCGCTTTCTATCAAGCAGGAAGACGTCAAGCTTAACGGCCACGCCTTCGAGTGCCGCATCAACGCCGAAGACCCGCGCACCTTTATGCCAAGCCCGGGTAAGGTGACTTACTACCACGCTCCCGGCGGCAACGGTATCCGTGTCGACTCACACCTCTACGGTGGTTACACAGTGCCCCCGCACTACGACTCACTGATCGCCAAGCTGATCACCTGGGCCGAAGATCGCGAAACCGCTCTGCTGCGCATGCAGAACGCTCTGGACGAGATGGTCGTTGAAGGCATCAAGACCAACACTGCACTGCATCAGGACATCGTTCGCGATGCCAACTTTGCACGCGGTGGTGTAAACATTCACTATCTGGAGAAAAAGCTGGGTCTCTAAGATCTCGAGCTTTACCAATAGATCCAAGCCCGCTAATGCGGGCTTTTTTAATCTCAGCGCCCCGCTTCAGGTTTCCCGAACGCAGGGTTTGCGACATACTTTCCCCATTGCTGATGTTGGAGTTCTACCCATGCCCTGGTTACAGATAAAGGTTGAAACCGTCCCCGCGCAGGCCGAGCAGTACGAAGACCTGCTGCTGGCCGCCGGCTGCGCCGCCGTCACATACCAGGACGCCGAAGACCAGCCGATCTTCGAACCGGACCTTGGCACCACTCCGCTGTGGAGCAAAACCGTGGTCACCGGTCTGTTCGCCGCCGAACACGATCTGCAGGAAACGCTCGACCTGCTGCATGAGGCGCAGCAACAGATCGATCCCGAGGCCCGCGAACACCCGACATTCAAGGCAGAGATACTCGAGGACAAGGACTGGGAGCGCGAGTGGATGGAAAGCTACCATCCGATGCAGTTTGGCCAGCACCTCTGGGTCTGCCCGAGCTGGCGTGAAGCGCCTGACCCCGGCGCGGTCAACATGATGCTCGACCCGGGCCTGGCCTTCGGTACCGGTACCCACCCGACCACCTCCCTGTGCCTGGAGTGGCTCGATGGCCAGATGCTGGATAGCCAGCTGGTAGTGGATTACGGCTGTGGCAGCGGTATTCTCGGTATCGCCGCACTGTTGCTGGGCGCCAGCGAAGTCGTCGCTGTGGATATCGATCCCCAGGCACTCACAGCGACCCGCGACAACCTGAACCGAAACAACCTGGCCGACAGCCGCCTGCAGGCTTACCTGCCGGAAGCGACACCCAAGGTCCAGGCGGACACCCTGGTCGCCAACATCCTGGCAGGTCCGCTGGTGCAACTGGCACCAACACTGGAAGCCCTGGTCCGCCCCGGCGGCAAGCTGCTGCTTTCAGGGTTGCTGAGCGAACAGGCCGATGAGGTCTCCGCCGCCTACAGCCAATGGTTTGACATGGAGCCCGCCGTGGAAAAAGATGGCTGGATACGCCTAACCGGAGTCAAACGTCAGGCACAATGAACGAGCCTATCGTCACCGAATGCCCTAGCTGCCACTCCCGTTTCCGGGTAACCCAGGGGCAACTGCGTATGGCGCAGGGGCAGGTCCGCTGTGGCGCCTGCCTGCAGGTATTCGATGCACGTACGGAAGCGCATCGCCTCGAGCGTCGGCTCGAAAACCGCTCACAGAAACGGCGGCGTACGGCGTTATTTGCCAACGCGCCCGCCGCCACTCAGCCGGTGCAGTCAGAGCCCAGCGGTGTATCGATCAAGACCGATGAACTCAAGGCGTATCTCGGTGCTATTACGGGGCTGGGTGCGGAAAAGAAAGAGAGCACACCCAACACCTCGACCGAGCCAGCCGAATCAGCCCCCGCAACAGCAGAGGCTGAACCGACCTACTCCCCTGCCGCTCCCCTTTCAGATCAGGAAAATCATCAGCGCGCTCTGCAGCAGGAACCCCAGTCTGAGACGCTGCCTGAAGCCGACACAGGGCCGGAACCAGAACCCAACCCCGAAGCTGAACCGGCTTATCTTCGCACGGGTGCTGATCAAGCCGAGGCTGAAGTCCGCACTCAGGCTTCAGAGCCTCAGAGCGAAAGGACATCATTAAAAGTCGAACCTGAGAGCGACACTGAAAATCCGCCGGAGCCTGGCAAACCAGCGATGCCTGCTGAAGCGCAGACAGGCGAAGCTCAGGCCAGTGTAGCTGGAGAGTCCTCCGAGTTCAGACCCGCGGATACGAGCAGCACAGAAGCGACGGAGACGATTCGCGAGCAGGATATTCCCCACCTGTATGCCGAGCCGATCACGTTGGAAGTCAGCCGTGAGCAAAGCGATCCTTTCGCCATTGCCGGCTGGACACTCGCCTCGCTGGTAGCCGCTGCCATCCTGCTCGGTCAGGTGTTCTGGTTCGAGCGTGACAAGATCGCGCTGTTGTCAGACTTCAGCCCGCTTTACACCCTGGTTTGCGAGTCGCTGCCCTGTGAGCTCGACAGCAGCGCCTACGACAATATCGAAAACCTGCAGATGGTCGTGCGTCCGCATCCCTCGTTTGCCGATGCGCTCAGGGTCGATATCCGTCTGCAGAACAATGCCGCCTTCCGTCAGCCCTACCCGGCACTGGGTCTGACATTCAGTAATGTCAGAGGCCAGGTCGTGGCCCGACGCATCTTCCATCCCGGCGAGTACCTCGATAACGGCAGGCAAAACGCCCGGATGCCCTCGCAGGTACCGGTAGAAATTCAGCTCGAAATCACCGATCCCGGCGAGGGCGCGCTCAGCTATACGCTGGACCTGTTGCCCGAGCGTTAAGCCAAACGCCGACACGCTTAAAATGCAGTGTCGGTCAAGCCCGAAATCGATCAAAAAAGCAACAAAAACGGGTTGGAGCCCCCGTTACGAAAGAGTATCATTGGCCGCCTTCCAAACAGGATCCCAGTTCGGTATCGCTCCATTAGCATCGCTTGTCGATGTGGTCGGGGCCGGGCATGGTTATCCTTAGAACCCGGGACTCGGACCTCAGGTCCGGGCCAGAACCCTTCTTTTTTGGCAGGTGCATGATGTTCCGAATCGGCCCTTATACCATTGACAGTCAGGTTGTGCTGGCACCGATGGCAGGGGTAACGGACCGTCCTTTCCGTACGCTTTGCAAACGCATGGGCGCCGGACTGGTGGTGTCGGAGATGGTGACTTCCGATACACGCCTGTGGAACTCACGTAAATCTTCCCTGAGACTGGATCACAGCGGCGAAGCCGAGCCCCGCTCGGTACAGATTGCCGGTGGCGATCCGGAGATGATGGCGGACGCGGCCCGTATGAATGCGGAACGCGGTGCGCAGATCATCGACATCAATATGGGTTGCCCTGCCAAGAAGGTCTGCAACAAGGCGGCTGGTTCCGCCCTGTTGCGCGATGAACAGCTGGTTGCCGACATCCTCGATGCGGTAGTCAGTGCTGTGGATATCCCCGTTACCCTGAAAATCCGCACCGGCTGGTCGCCGGAGCAGCGCAATGGCGAGCGTATCGCGGACCTGGCCCAACAGGCCGGTATCGCGGCACTTGCCGTGCACGGCCGGACCCGCGCCGACCGTTATCAGGGTGAAGCGGAATACGACACCATCGCCCGCATTGTGAACCGGGTCTCCATTCCCGTTATCGCCAACGGCGATATCGACTCCCCCGAGAAAGCCAGACAGGTGCTCGACCGCACCGGTGCCGCGGCCGTCATGATTGGTCGCGCCGCCCAGGGTCGTCCCTGGCTGCTGCGCCAGATCGACAGTTATCTGCGCCACGGCGAGTACCAGACCGAGCCAGAGACCAGCGAAGTTCTGTCTATACTGACCGGACATCTGCAGGAGCTGTACGGTTTTTATGGCGAGTTCATGGGGGTGCGTATCGCCCGCAAACATGTGGGCTGGTATCTGCAGCAACACCCGGAGGCTGCCGGGTTCAGGAAGCATTTCAATCAATTAGAAACAGCAAGCGATCAGGTAAGTGCTGTCACCGCCCTGCTGGGCGATTCAGCGGCTGCTTGAATCCAGGATTTGGGTACATGAGTACAGTGGATAGCAAAGATTTGGAACAGTATGCACAAAGCACCCAGCCGCAGGCGGGTAAACCGGCACAGACTCTGCGTGACACCGTTCACCAGTCTCTGACCAGCTACTTTAAGCAGCTCGATGGGCAGCCGGTAACCGACGTGTACCAGATGGTCCTGTCTGAGATCGAAGCACCGCTGTTTGAGAGCGTGATGGCTTACACCAAGGACAACCAGACCAAGGCATCCGAGGTACTGGGCCTGAACCGAGGCACCCTGCGCAAGAAACTGAAGCAGTACGGCCTGCTGTAATCGAGCGAATAGAGAGAAGCGAATCCAAGACTATGTCTGAGCAGAACACTACACCGATCCGCCGCGCCCTGATCAGCGTGTCGGACAAAACCGGTATTGTTGACTTTGCCCGCGCCCTGTCCGCACGCGGCGTTGAAATCCTCTCCACCGGTGGCACCTACAAGCTGCTGAAAGAGAGCGATATCCCGGCTACCGAGGTTTCCGATTACACCGGATTCCCGGAAATGATGGCCGGTCGCGTAAAGACCCTGCACCCGAAAGTTCACGGCGGCATCCTCGGCCGTCGCGGTACTGACGACGAAGTGATGAGCGAGCACGGCATCGACCCGATCGATATGGTCGTCGTTAACCTCTACCCCTTTGCTCAGACCATCGCCCGCCCGGACTGCGATCTGCCGATGGCGATCGAGAACATCGATATCGGCGGCCCGACCATGGTCCGCTCTGCGGCGAAAAACCACAAGGACGTCGCCATCGTCGTCAACGCCAGTGACTACGACGCTATCCTCAAGGAACTGGAAGCCGACGGCGGCCTGAGCCAGGCTACTCGCTTCGACCTGGCCGTAAAGGCGTTCGAACACACCGCCGGCTACGACGGCATGATCGCCAACTACCTGGGCGCCATCGTTGAGGGCGACGCTGAAGAACCTGCGGATTTCCCGCGCACCTTCAACACCCAGTTCATCAAGGCACAGGACATGCGTTACGGTGAGAACCCGCACCAGCGCGCAGCGTTCTACGTGGAAGCCAACCCGGCCGAGCCGAGCGTTTCTACCGCCCGTCAGCTGCAGGGCAAGGCACTCTCTTACAACAACGTGGCCGACACCGACGCTGCACTTGAGTGCGTCAAGCCGTTCAAGGAACCGGCCTGCGTTATCGTCAAGCACGCCAACCCCTGCGGTGTGGCGATCGGCGGCGATATCCTCGAAGCTTACAACCGCGCTTTCCAAACCGACCCGACCTCTGCCTTCGGTGGCATCATCGCGTTCAACCGTGAGCTGGATGCCGAAACCGCCAAGGTAATCGTCGAGCGTCAGTTCGTCGAAGTGATCATCGCGCCGAGCGTCAGCGCCGAAGCGTCCGAGATCGTTTCCAAGAAGCCGAACGTCCGCCTGCTTGAGTGCGGCGAATGGGGTGCTCAGCGCGCCCAGGCGTTCGACTACAAGCGCGTCAACGGCGGCCTGCTGGTTCAGGATCGCGACCTGGGTATGGTCGACGCTTCCCAGCTCAAGATCGTTACCAAGGTACAGCCCACCGAGCAGGAGATCCGCGATCTGCTGTTCTGCTGGGAAGTGGCCAAGTTCGTTAAGTCCAACGCCATCGTCTACGCCAAGAACGGCCAGACCATCGGTATCGGTGCAGGCCAGATGAGCCGCGTTTACTCCGCCAAGATCGCCGGCATCAAAGCCGCTGACGAAGGTCTGGAAGTAGCCGGTTCCGTGATGGCATCTGATGCGTTCTTCCCGTTCCGCGACGGTATCGACTCTGCTGCTGAAGCCGGCATCAAGGCCGTTATTCAGCCGGGCGGTTCCATGCGCGACCAGGAAGTGATCGACGCTGCAGACGAGCACGGCATGGCGATGGTCTTCACCGGCATGCGCCACTTCCGTCACTGATCAAGGGTTGCTGCTGATGAATATTCTCGTAATCGGTTCCGGCGGGCGCGAACACGCGCTGGCCTGGGCCGCTGCCCGAGACGAAGCCGTCGAGAAGGTCTTCGTTGCACCGGGTAACGCCGCCACCGCTCAGGAAACCAAGTGCCAGAACGTCGACATCGACGTGCTGGCGCTGGATGAACTGGCGGCCTTCGCCAAGGATAACGCCATCGCGCTGACCATCGTCGGCCCGGAAGCGCCGCTGGTGGAAGGTATCGTCAACAAGTTCAATGACCTGGGTCTGCGTGTGTTCGGCCCCACCGCCGGTGCTGCCCAGCTCGAAGGCTCCAAGGCGTTCACCAAGGACTTCCTGGCGCGTCATGCCATCCCGACGGCGGACTACCAGAACTTCACCGAGGTAGAGCCAGCCCTGGCCTACGTCCGTGAAAAAGGTGCGCCGATCGTGATCAAGGCCGACGGCCTGGCCGCCGGTAAGGGCGTTATCGTGGCGATGACCCTGGAAGAAGCGGAAGAAGCGATTCGCGACATGCTGGCAGGCAACGCCTTTGGCGATGCGGGTCACCGCGTAGTTGTCGAAGAGTTTCTCGACGGTGAGGAAGCTTCCTTTATCGTTATGGTCGACGGCGAGCACGTACTGCCGATGGCCACCAGCCAGGACCACAAGCGCGTGGGTAATGGCGATACCGGCCTGAACACTGGTGGTATGGGTGCTTACTCTCCGGCTCCAGTTGTTACCCAGGAGATCCATAACCGCGCCATGGAAGAGGTGATCCTCCCCACCGTGCGCGGCATGGCCTCTGAAGGTAACGAGTACACCGGCTTTCTGTACGCTGGCCTGATGATCATGGCCGACGGCACTCCGAAAGTGATTGAGTACAACTGCCGCTTCGGCGACCCGGAAACCCAGCCGATCATGCTGCGCCTGAAATCCAGCCTGGTTGAGCTGTGCAATGCCGCACTCGACAAGAAGCTGGATCAGGTGGAAGCCGAGTGGGATCCGCGTCCTGCCGTTGGCGTTGTGATGGCCGCTGGCGGCTATCCCGGCAGCTATGGCAAGGGCGACGAGATCAGCCTGCCGGCCGAAGCGCCAGCCGACAGCAAGGTGTTCCACGCCGGTACCAAGCTGGTCGACGGCAAGGTAGTGACTGCAGGTGGACGCGTTCTTTGTGCGACCGCGCTGGGCGACAGCGTGACCGATGCGCAGAAACGCGCCTACGAACTGGTCGATATGATCAGCTGGAAAGACGCTTACTTCCGCACCGATATTGCCTACCGGGCGATAGCGCGGGAAAAAGCGAACTGAGTAGTTTTCGCTCAGCGCTCAGCTACAGCAGCCGCCCTCGGGCGGCTGTTTTTGGTTTAAGGGATAACTTTTTAACAGGGAACACTATGCCACTGGAAGCCTGGCTGGCACTGCTCAGTGCCTCGGTTCTTATCAGCCTCTCACCCGGTGCCGGTGCGGCCACCGCGATGACCTTCGGACTCAATCACGGCGTGCGTGGCGCAGCCCCCGCCGTGGCCGGTCTGATTGCCGGCTTCGGTACCCAGCTGCTGATCGTCGCCGTGGGTCTTGGCGGCCTGGTGGCCACCTCGCCGACACTGTTCCAGGCGATCAAGTGGATCGGTGCAGGCTACCTGATCTGGCTCGGCATCCAGCTCTGGCGCGCCCGCAGCCTCCTGAGTCTGGATCGTGAAACCCGCGGCAGCAAGCGCCAGCACTTTATCAGCGCCTACCTGGTCAATATCACCAACCCCAAGGGGATGGTGTTCCTGGTCGCGCTGATGCCCCAGTTTATGGATCCGACTCTGCCAAGAACGCCGCAACTGCTGGTGATAGCAGCTACACTGCTGATCGTCGACTGGAGTGTTATGACCGGTTACAGCGGCCTCGCCTCGCATCTAAGCCGCTGGATGCAAAACCCGAAGGCACTGCGCTGGCAAAACCGCGTCTCCGGCAGTGCACTGATCCTCGCAGGTCTGGTACTCTCGACAGCAACGCTTTGAAGCGACTCGCTTTGACCGACCAAGGCATTCAGGGACCGATCTAAGATGAAGTGGCCTAGCTCCTGTTTCCTGTTCAGCGCAAACCGTTTTACCACGCTACTCGGCCAGGCTGGCCTGGTTGCAATGATTGCCGGCTGCAGCAGCACCGGCGGTCAGCAGAACCAGCAGGCGGCCGAGTATTGCCTGAGTGCAGGCAAGCAGCAGACCTTCGACTGCAACAATCAGGACGGCAGCCTCTATTCCGGACCGCTGAGGATCCGTGATCTGCCGATCGATGATGAAACTCTTTACGCCCGTCTCGAGGAAACCAAGCGCTGGCTCGCCACGCGTAAAGCCGAACTGACCGGCGAAGCCACCCCGGTAGCCGAGAACACAGAAGAGTTGATCCCCGCGGCGCCCCAAGCTCAGGCTCCGATCAGTACGCCTGAGGAAGCCCTGGCCGCTGCCCTGGCGCTGGCACAGCGGGGCGAGTTCGATACCGCCATGACGCTGGCCCACGAATATCGGGAACTGACCCTGGATGACCTTTCCGCCACGCTAGTAGAGTCCCGCATTCTGTTTATCAAGGCGGATTACGTCCGCGCCCGGCAGCTGCTTGAAGAGAGCATCCAGCGTTATCCACAGGTGCCAGAGCTCTACAATAACCTGGCCGCCATCCAGGCCGCACAGGGCGAAACCGGCGCTGCGATCAACACGCTTCAGGCAGCCTTTGCCACAGACCCAAGCTTTGCCCGCATCCAGGCTAACCTGAAAAACCTCTACAGCGCTTCGGCGCGCCACGCGATGCAACCGGATCTGCCTGCGCCCCGCCCCACCCTGGATATGATCGAGCAGATCCCCTGACCGGGGAGGCGACTCCCCAATTTGGCGCACGCTGATCCACTGCGCCCCATTTTAATCACCGCATGATCATTTTTTGTGCACTCGAGCCGACTAAGGGCGCTTCTCCCGCCGCGTCCGAGTCCGCCCGTGTAATGATGACGACAATCTATCTGGTCTCGCCGCTCACCCACAATCTGGCCCAGCCTGAGCTTCACTAACCCTTCCCCCAGGCAGCCCGGATTTCGCCAGCAGCAAAGCGATAATCCGATGCAACTTGGCGCCAAATCACCAGTCTACTGAGTTAGCGTGATGGGGATGAAGAGCGGCGAAAAACAGTCCCTTCGTCCTATAGCGGCACGTTTAATGCAATTTACTTCTTAAGCAGAGCCATACCGGCCTTTGCAGCCACTCTGACCATACACAGCTAAAACACGCCCACGGGAGATGAAAAAAGAAGTCAGTACAAGCCCTTGCAGACCATAGCTTTGGACTACACTGAAACAGGAATGCGGCGTAATACGCTGTGACAACAACTTTGAAAACAAGTTGTTATGCGAAGAGTCAGCGTCCGAGTACAGGAAGGTGAGCAATGAGTATATTTGATCATTACAAAGCGCGTTATGAATCAATCCAGCAGGAAGAGATGAGCCTGCAGGAGTATCTCAACCTGTGCAAGGAGGACCCGATGGCTTACGCCAATGCGCCTGAGCGAATGCTCCAGGCGATCGGCGAACCGGAACTGATCGATACCTCTCTCGAGTCGAGAATGAGCCGCATCTTTTCCAACAAGGTCATCAAGCGCTACCCGGCATTTCACGAATTCTACGGCATGGAGGAAGCGATTGAAGCGATCGTCTCCTACTTCCGCCATGCCGCTCAGGGTCTGGAAGAGAAGAAACAGATCCTTTACCTGCTCGGCCCTGTGGGCGGTGGTAAGTCTTCACTTGCCGAGCGCCTCAAGGCGCTGATGCAGCACATTCCTTTTTATGCCATCAAGGGCTCACCGGTCTTCGAATCCCCGCTGGGGCTGTTCAACCCGCGTGAAGATGCAGAGATACTGGAAGAGGAATATGGCATCGCACCACGCTACCTGCGTGGCGTCATGTCGCCTTGGGCGGCCAAGCGTCTGCAGGAATACGGCGGCGACATCACCAAGTTCAGGGTGGTCAAACTCTTCCCCTCCATCCTTAACCAGATCGCCATCGCCAAAACAGAACCGGGCGACGAGAACAACCAGGATATATCCAGCCTGGTCGGTAAGGTGGACATCCGCAAACTCGAAGAGTATCCACAGCACGACCCGGACGCTTACAGCTTCTCCGGCGCACTTTGCCGCGCCAACCAGGGTCTGATGGAATTTGTGGAGATGTTCAAGGCGCCGATCAAGGTGCTGCATCCGCTGCTCACCGCTACCCAGGAGGGTAACTACAACAGCACCGAAGGCATGGGGGCCATTCCCTATGATGGCATTCTGCTGGCCCACTCCAACGAATCAGAATGGCAGACCTTCAAGAACAACAAGACCAACGAAGCGTTCATCGACCGTGTCTATATCGTTAAGGTGCCCTACTGCACCCGGGTCACCGAAGAGATCCATATCTACGAAAAGCTGCTCGAGAACAGCTCTCTGAATCACGCTCCCTGCGCGCCGGATACGCTCAACATGCTGGGTCAGTTCTCGGTGCTATCGCGCATGAAAGTGCCGGAAAACTCCAGCATCTACTCAAAAATGCGCGTTTATGACGGCGAGAATCTGAAAGACACCGACCCGAAAGCCAAGTCGATGCAGGAGTACAAGGATTCGGCCGGCGTCGATGAGGGCATGGAGGGTCTCTCCACCCGCTTCGCGTTCAAGATCCTCTCCAAGGTATTCAACTTCGACCCGGCCGAGGTAGCCGCCAACCCGGTGCACCTGCTTTACGTGCTCGAGCGCGAAATCAGTGCACAGCAGTTCCCTGCCGAGGTGCAGGAGCGCTACCTGGGCTATCTGAAAGAGTACATAGCACCGAAGTACATCGACTTCCTCGGCAAGGAGATTCAGACCGCGTATCTGGAATCCTACTCCGAGTACGGTCAGAACATCTTCGACCGCTACGTAACCTATGCCGACTTCTGGATTCAGGACCAGGAGTACCGCGACCCCGAAACCGGCGATATCCTCGACCGTCAGTCGATCAACGAGGAGCTCGAGAAGATCGAGAAGCCGGCCGGTATCAGTAACCCGAAAGACTTCCGTCACGAGATCGTCAACTTCGTACTGCGCGCCCGCGCCAGCAACATGGGCAAGAACCCGGCCTGGAACAGCTACGAGAAGATGCGCACCGTGATCGAGAAGAAGATGTTCGCCAACACCGAGGACCTGCTGCCGGTGATCTCCTTCAATCCGAAGGCATCTTCCGACGAGCAGAAAAAGCATGGCGAGTTCGTCAAGCGGATGATCGAACGCGGCTACACCGAGAAGCAGGTACGCCTGCTGTCGGAATGGTATATCCGCGTGCGTAAATCCCAGTAAGCAGCCATATCGGAGGGCGGCAGAGGCGGCCCTCCGACCACGGGAGTCTTCGGTATGAGCTATATCATCGATCGCCGACTCAACTCGAAGAAGAAGAGCACGGTTAACCGGCAGCGCTTCCTTCGTCGCTACAAGCAGCACATCAAGCGTGCGGTTGAAGAGGCTATCCATGACCGCTCGATCTCGGATATCGAGCGTGGCGGTGAGGTCACCATCCCCCGCCGCGACATCTCCGAGCCTGTTTTCCATCATGGCCAGGGCGGTCAGAACACCCGTATCTACCCCGGTAACAAGGAGTTTGTTACCGGCGATGAATTCCAGCGTCCCGAAAGCGGCGGCGGAGGCGGTTCTGGACAGGGTAAAGCCAGCAACCAGGGAGAGGGCGAAGACAGCTTCACCTTCTCTATCAGCCAGGAGGAGTTCCTCGACTTCATGTTCGAAGACCTGGAACTACCCTATCTGGTGCGTAAGCAGCTGAAAGATGCCACCGCCTTCGAAACCCGGCGCGCCGGCTACAGCACCAGCGGCTCGCCCGACAAACTTCATATTGTGCGCTCCCTGCGTGCCGCCCACGCCCGGCGTATCGCCCTGGGTGGCGGCGATCGCAAGGAGATAAGGGCGCTGCGCAAAGAGCTCTGGGCACTGGAAGCGGTACAGCCCGCTGACGAAGCCTTAAAAGAGCAGATGCAGGCGCTGCGCGACCAGATAGCGGAGCTGGACAAGAAAGCCCGGCGAATGCCGTTCATCGATGACTTTGACCTGCGCTACAACAACCTGGTCAAGGTACCGGTCCCCTCCAGCAAGGCAGTGATGTTCTGTGTGATGGATGTGTCCGGCTCGATGACCCAATCGATCAAGGATATCGCCAAGCGCTTTTTCATCCTGCTCTATCTGTTCCTGCAGCGGAACTACAAGCAGATAGAGCTCGTCTTTGTGCGCCACCACACCCATGCGAAAGAGGTGGACGAGCAGGAGTTCTTCTACTCCCGCGAAACCGGCGGCACCATCGTCTCCAGCGCGCTGCAGATGACCGCGGACATTATCGACAAACGTTACTCACCGGCAGACTGGAACATCTACGTTGCCCAGGCTTCTGACGGCGACAACTGGGATGGCGATTCAGCCACCTGTTCCGACCTGCTGATGAAACGCATTTTGAAAAAAGTGCAGTACTTCGCCTACGTGGAGATCACCACCGGTCCGCACCAGAACCTCTGGTACGAATACGAGCAGGTGCACGAGGCGTTTCCGGATGAGTTCGCCATGCAGCACATCACCGACGCTGGCGAGATCTATCCGGTGTTCCGCAAGCTGTTTGAAAAGCGCACGGAGGGTGCCGCATGAGTGCAGTAAAAGAGCGCACACCAATCTCCACCGGCTCCGAATGGACCTTCGACCTGATCGAGGAGTACGACCGTGAAATCGCCCGGGTGGCAAAAAACTTTGGCCTCGACACCTATCCCAACCAAATAGAGGTGATCACCTCTGAGCAGATGATGGACGCCTACGCCTCCATCGGCATGCCGCTGAACTACAATCACTGGTCATTCGGCAAACAGTTCGTCGAAACCGAGCAGAACTACAAACGCGGCCGTATGGGGCTGGCCTACGAGATCGTCA
Organism: Marinobacterium lutimaris; assembly: GCF_900108065.1. Classification (GTDB taxonomy): domain Bacteria; phylum Pseudomonadota; class Gammaproteobacteria; order Pseudomonadales; family Balneatricaceae; genus Marinobacterium_D; species Marinobacterium_D lutimaris. Next base: position 561,569 of record NZ_FNVQ01000003.1, read on the forward strand.
TAAACTCTGATCCCTGTATCGCCTACCTGATGGAGGAGAACACCATCACCATGCAGGCGCTGGTTATCGCCCATGCCTGCTACGGTCATAACTCCTTCTTCAAGGGTAACTACTTGTTCCGCACCTGGACCGACGCCACAGCAATCATCGACTACCTGCTGTTTGCCAAGCACTACATCAGCCAGTGCGAGGAGCGTTACGGCACCGATGAAGTGGAGAAGATTCTCGACTCCTGCCACGCTCTGATGAACTACGGCGTCAACCGCTACAAGCGCCCTCGCCCGCTCACTGCGGCGGAAGAGAAAGAGCGCCAGATGGCCAGGGAAGAGTATATCCAGCGCCACCTGAACGACCTCTGGAACACTATTCCGAAGAAGGAGGCCAGCGGCGAAGAACAGGTGATCCACTACCCGAAAGACCCTGAAGAGAACCTGCTCTACTTCATCGAGAAGAACGCGCCGCTACTGGAGCCCTGGCAGCGGGAGATCATCCGCATCGTGCGTAAGATCGCGCAGTATTTCTACCCGCAGAAGCAGACCCAGGTGATGAACGAAGGCTGGGCTACTTTCTGGCACTACACCATCCTTCACCAGCTCTACGACGAAGGCCTGGTCAACGACGGCTTTATGATGGAGTTCTTGCACTCCCACTCCAGCGTGGTCTATCAACCGGCGTTCGACAGCCCCTACTTCAACGGCATCAACCCCTATACCCTGGGGTACAACATGATGACCGACATCCGACGCATCTGTGAAAACCCCACCGATGAAGATCGTCACTGGTTCCCGGATATTGCCGGCAAGGACTGGATCGAAACGCTCGATTACGCCATGCGCAACTACAAGGATGAAAGCTTTATTCTTCAGTTCCTGTCGCCGAGACTGATGCGGGAACTGCACCTGTTCTCCATCCTCGACGATGCCGAACGGCCCACACTGCGCGTCGATGCAATCCATAACGAAGACGGCTACCAGAAGCTCAGAGAGCAACTGGCGGCGCAGTACAACCTGGGCAACCGTGAACCCAACATCCAGGTTTATAACGTGGATGTACGTGGCGATCGCAGCCTGACCCTGCGCCACTATATGTACAACAACCAGCCTTTGGGCGACTCCACCGATGAGGTGCTCAAGCATGTTCACAGGCTTTGGGGCTTCGACGTCAGACTGGAGTCAGTGACGCCCGCCAACGAGGTGACAAAAACCTATCACTGCCCGCCTAAACCGCTGTCGATGGACCTGGCCTGAGGGGCAGGTTCAACGGGCCGGCTTGAGCCGGTCCCTCGGCGCTCGTTATACTGGCTGCTTTTAATCTTCACTCTCGAGGGAGCCCGATGGACTGTCTGTTTTGCAAAATCGTCGAAGGCGAGATTCCCGCTGATGTTCTCTACCAGGATGAGAAGGTCATTGTTTTCCGTGATATCAACCCCCAGGCCCCTTTCCATGCCTTGGTCATCCCGCGTCAGCATATCCCGACGCTGAACGACATCGCCGACGAAGACTGCGAACTGGTGGGCTATATGCTCAAGATCGCAGGAGATGTAGCCGATGAACACGGCTTCGCGGAGGACGGTTACCGTACGGTGTTCAACTGCAACACCCACGGCGGTCAGACCGTTTACCACATTCACCTGCACCTGCTCGGCGGCAAGCCGATGGGCTGGCCTCCTTACCAGGACACCCTGAAAACCCCCGTCTAAGAATACCCTGGGGGCAACCTTGCCCCCTGCTTCTCCTGCCTCACAGCCCTCTCAGGATAAAACCTGTGCAGTAAATATATATTTTGCTGCGCCGCATCATTTTTCAGTAGTATCGAAACTGTAGTATGAGACTAACCCAAGGACTTGGAGATCATACATGGCAACGATAGAGACCGGTCAGCCGCCGGCCCATAATCAACTGGAATACTTCATTGAGCAGGCGCGGCGTGCCCGCCCTATCAAAACCGCAGTCGTTCACCCGGTGGACCACAACAGTCTTCTCGGCGCTATAGAAGCCGCCGAGCAGGGGCTGATAGAGCCGCTGCTGGTTGGACCGGCAAATAAGATTCAGGCCGCTGCCGACAGTGAAGGCCTGGATATTTCAGGCTATGAGATCGTTGCCACCGAGCACAGTCATATGGCTGCCGAGCGCGCCTGTGAGCTGGTCCGTATGGGTCAGGCCGAAGCGCTGATGAAAGGCAGCCTGGGCACCTCAGAGCTGCTCGCTGCAGTGGTTCACAAGACCCGCGGGGTACGTACCGACCGCCGCCTGAGCCATGTTTTCGTCTTCGACGTTCCCAACTACCACAAACCCCTGGTCATCACCGATGCCGCGATCAATATCGAACCGGACCTGATGGTTAAACGCGATATTGTTCAGAGCGCCATCGAGTTCTGCCAGTCGCTGGGTAATCCGCAACCCAAGGTCGCTATCCTCGCGGCGGTGGAGAAGGTGAAACCCAACATGCAGAGCACCATCGACGCCGCAGCCCTCTGCAAAATGGCCGACCGGGGTCAGATCAAGGGCGGTATCATCGACGGCCCACTGGCCTTCGATAACGCCATCTCCCGTCAGGCCGCCATCGACAAACATATCGACTCCCCGGTCTCTGGTGACACCGATATCCTGCTCGCACCGGACCTCGAGTCCGCCAACATGATCGCCAAACAGCTGATCTATCTGGCCAACGCGAAGTCCGCCGGTATCGCCGTCGGCGCAAGAGTACCGATCATTCTGACCAGCCGCGCCGAAGGCACCCTGGGGCGCCTCGCCTCCTGTGCTCTGGCTTCCTATATGGTTCTGCATCCGGCAAAGGGGAGTTAAAGCATGGATACCATACTGACGGTCAACGGCGGCTCCTCAAGCCTGAAATGCGGACTTTACACCCTCAAGGCCGATGGGCTGCACTGCCTCTATCACCTGAAAGCAGGCAACCTGCAGGGTGACCCGGTGCGCTTCGATATCCTTGATGAAGAGGACAAGCTGCTCGATCACGAGGAGCTGCACTGGAACCATATAGACTTCGAGCAGCGCCACCAGGCTGCGCTGGAACATATTCTCGATTGGCTCAAGGAACATCTGAGCGACGTCAAACTGATCGCCACCGGCCACCGTATCGTTCACGGCGGTGACAAGTTCAGCCACCCCATCCAGGTAGGCGATGCCGAGCTGGACCAGTTGCGCCGCTATATCCCGCTGGCACCGCTGCACCAGCCCTATAACCTGCGTTTACTTGAGGCCTGCGGCACCCTGGCAGCAGACATCCCCCGTATCGGCTGTTTCGACACCATGTTCCACAGCCAGCAGCCGCAGCTGGAAAAGATCTATGCGATCCCCAGGGAGCTCACCGACAGCGGCGTGCATAAGTACGGCTTTCACGGCCTCTCCTACGATTACATCCAGCATCAGCTTGAAGCACTCGGTTGCGGCGATATGAAAACCGTGGTCTGCCATCTGGGAGCCGGCGCCAGCATGTGCGCCATCCGTGACGGCCACTCCATCGCCAGCTCCATGGGATTCACCGCGGTGGACGGTCTGCCCATGGGAAGCCGCTGTGGCAATATCGACCCCGGCGTAATTCTTTACCTTATGCATGAAAAGCAGATGGATGTGGATGCCATCGAGGCAATGATCTACAAGCAGAGCGGCTGGCTGGGTGTATCCGGTATCAGCTCCGACATGATCACCCTGCACCGCGCCAACGATCCGGCGGCGGAGCTGGCGATCGATCTGTTTGCCTACCGCATTGCGCTGGAACTGGGTCGCCTCACGGCGGCGCTGGAAGGGCTGGATCAGCTGGTGTTTACCGGTGGCGTCGGTGAAAACGATGCCGACCTGCGCGCCCGGGTCGCGGCCCGCTGCGGCTGGCTGGGAGTCAGTATCGATGAAGGCCCCAACCGGGAGAACGCCCGTCGTATCGACTCGGTGTCATCCAAAGTTCAGGTTCGGGTGATTCCGACCAATGAGGAGGCGATGATCGCCCAGCGGGTCGCAGAGCTATTGCAGCTGATCTAAGGGGAAAATTAAGTCGCAAAATGAAGGACAGGCTGGGCCCGATAACTGGAACTTGCTCATCTAATCGGGCTGCACCGGCAGTCCCATGATATTGAGGCTCCAGCCCCGCTGCCCATCACCCGGAGAAGTAGCGAAGGCACCGCAGTAGCGGCAGCGGAACAGTTGCCGCTCGCCCAGCTCCAGCATAGGACGGAGGCCCGCATGAGGAGGAGCCTCTCCATTGCTCTCCTTGAGCTCGACGCAGGTACTACACAGATGGTGAGTAGTCATTTTCAGACGTCCCTGTCCTTGTTGTTATGTTCTAGCCGGGTTTGACCTGACGTTGGCGCACAATTTCAAACAGACACACCCCGGTCGCTACTGAGACGTTCAGGCTGCTGACTTCACCAGCCATTGGAATCCGCACCAGCTGATCGCAGTGTTCCCGCGTCAAACGGCGCATGCCCTTACCTTCCGCACCCATCACCAACGCCAGCGAGCCTGACAGGTCGGCCTGGTAAATATCCTGGGTCGCTTCGCCGGCGGTACCGGTTATCCAGATACCATATTGCTGCAGCAGCTGAAGTGTCCGTGCCAGGTTTGTTACCTGGATATAGGGCACCGCCTCGGCAGCGCCGCAGGCGACCTTGATTGCTGTCGCGTTCAACGGCGCCGATTTATCCTTGGGTGCAATTACGGCCAAAGCACCAGCGGCATCCGCCGTACGTAAACAGGCGCCGAGGTTATGCGGATCGGTAACACCATCGAGCACCAGCAGCAGCGCCTGCTTCGGCAGGGACTCCAACAGGCGCTCCAGATCGTTTTCATTACCCGCTTTCAGCGCCGCGGTTTCTGCCACCACGCCCTGGTGCACGCCCTGCGCCAGCTCATCGAGCTTTGCCTTGGGAACAGCCTTAACGGAAATGCCGTTCTGCTCCGCCAGCTCCAACAGAGACTGCAGACGCTTGTCATGACGCCCCTGCAGCACCAGCAGGCGCCTGACGCGGGCAGGTTCGCGATTGAGCAGTGTAGAAACCGCGTGGATGCCGAAGATGATATCCGCTTTCATGACCACTCCATGACGTTTTGCAGACCCGTGAGAAAGCCGCACATTATGGACAAAATGTGTGCTAAAGCCCAGCCGGATTACACCTAGTCTCGGATCATTTAACCCTATTTAAAATAGGCCTTTAGATTTAGGCCGAAGCCCTTTCTAAAGCGCTCTGCCTGAATGCGGCGAACAAACGCCGATTAGCTTTTTACCGCCGCTTCAGCGCAGTTCTGCTTATAAACTCTTATAGTTCAGATTAGCCTTATATTGTAGGAGTGGGGTGGATGCTTCGTAATGCGCTACTGATTCTGGTTGTGCTCCTGGCCGGCTACTTTTTCCTATCCAGGTCAGAGCCGCGGCATCCTGACGGCGTGCTTATAAACAGCACCCCGCGGCAGGTTTCAACCAGCCCCGACAAGCGCTTCGAACATGCAGGCTATACGCTGCAGGCACTGGCTGATTTCGAACTGGAAGCACGGGTGCTGGGCAGGGAAACCTACAGGATAGACAGGGAATCGGACCTGGCGAAGTATGACCTGGCGCTGGGCTGGCAGCGGATGTCAGACAACCGGGTGCTGGAGCAGATCGACATCACTCAATCCGGCCGCTGGTATCGCTGGAAAACCGATCACTACCCTATTCCACGCAGGGAGATCGAGCGCACCAGCGCCAATATGCACATGGTGCCCGCCAATGACTGGATCGAGAGGCAGATCGGCAAACTGGGGCCCGGTGACCTGGTACGGATCAGAGGCTACCTGATAAAAGCGGAAGCCCCGGATGGCTGGCACTGGAAAAGCTCGTTGACCCGCGAGGATACCGGCAACGGCGCCTGTGAACTGGTCTACGTGGAATCCTTTGAGCTGCTTTAATCAGGGCTTAAACGGGTCTGGGCGCAAACATAATGATCGCCATCCCTAGCAGGGCGACTGCGGAGCCAAGGATATCCCAGCCGGTCGGTTTAACTCCATCAACACTCCAGAGCCAGATAATCGCCATACAGATATAGACGCCGCCATAGGCCGCATAGACCCTGCCTGCCGCGGTGGGATGCAGCGTCAGCAGCCAGGCAAACAGAGCCAGGCTCAGTGCCGCTGGTAATAAAAGCCAGACAGGCTTACCCTCGCGCAGCCAGAGGTAGGGAAGATAACAACCCAGGATCTCGGCCAGGGCTGTAACGATAAATAGCGCGACAGTCTTCAATTCGGGCAAATCTTATCCACCTCTTACACGCTGCTCCGTTATCAGGACTAAAAACCGTTATCAGGGCTAAAAACAAAGAAGGCCGCTTAAAAGCGGCCCTCGGGTCTAGTGGGTGCTGACTTATGCCAGACCTTCGAAGACCTTGTCACGGATATCGTTAACACTGCCGACGCCCGGGACATAAACGTATTTCGGCGCAGTCGCTGCGTCTTCTTCGTTCCAGCCGCGGTAGTAGCTGATCAGAGGCTCGGTCTGCTCATGGTAGACCTTGAGGCGCTGACGCACGGTTTCTTCCTTGTCGTCTTCACGCTGCACCAGCTCTTCGCCGGTCTCGTCATCCTTGCCCTCTTCCTTGGGCGGGTTAAAGACGACGTGGTAGGTGCGACCTGAACCCGGGTGCACGCGACGACCGCTCATGCGCTTGATGATTTCTTCATCAGCCACATCGATCTCAACAACCGCATCGATGGTGACGCCGGCGTCCTTCAGAGCATCAGCCTGAGGAATGGTGCGCGGGAAGCCATCGAACAGAAAGCCCTTGGCGCAATCCGCCTCGGCGATACGCTCCTTGACCAGGCCGATGATGATGTCGTCAGACACGAGACCGCCTTCATCCATCACTTTTTTCGCCTGAAGCCCCAGGGGGGTGCCCGCTTTAACGGCAGCGCGCAGCATGTCACCGGTTGAAATCTGCGGGATGCCGAATTTCTCGGTGATAAACTGGGCCTGAGTCCCCTTTCCGGCACCCGGAGCGCCGAGAAGAATAATACGCATGGAAGACAATCTCCTGATTATTTTACGGTAAATCTTTCGTCCGCCGGCCCCCGGCCGGCACCTCTAAATGCCGGCTCGCGCACCCACGAACTTGGAAACCTGTTATCGTTCGACCTTAGCCCGTCGATCTCTATCGCTACAATTCGACATTAGCACTAACAAAGCCGGAAAAGGTGAGAGGGTCCTTCTTCGGCGGGTCGGTTCGATTTCGAACGGAGCAGAGTACGCCATCTGACGGCCTCTGTTCAACCTGACTGGCTCAGCCAGTGTTACGCATTCCGGCAGAAATCCCCGCCATGGTGACCATCAGAGCCTGCTCCAGACGTTTGTCCGGCTGCGTTCTGTCACGATAGAGCAGCTCAGCCTGCAGAAAATGCAGGGGATCGATATAGGGATTGCGCACATCGATCGACTGGCTGATTACCGGGTTGTGCTCCAGCAGCTCGCTGACCTCCTTCACCTGCTTGACCTGCTCTACGGCGGTCTGCAGCCGCGATCTTAGCGACGAGCCCAGAGTAGAAAGTTCTGCAGACACCAGGCGGTGCTCGTAATAAGCGGAAATATGTATATCGCTCTTCGCGAGCACCATCTCCAGCATATCTATATAGCTGCGAAAGAAAGGCCAGTTGCGGTACATATGCTGAAGCGCCGAAAGATCCCCTCTCTCGATGGCGCTGCTGAGCGCCTTGTCTGAGCCAAGCCAGGCCGGCAGCATCAGGCGGATCTGAGTCCAGGCGAAGATCCAGGGGATCGCACGCAGCGACTCGACGCCACCATCCGCCTTACGTTTGGCCGGACGTGAACCCAGCGGCAGCTTGGCCAGCTCCTGCTCGGGAGTCGCGGCGCGAAAGTAGGGAACGAACTGCGGATCCTCGCGCACAATCGCGCGGTAGGACTCAAGCCCAGATCCCGCCAGCCGATCCATCTCCGCACGCCACTCATCGTTTGGCGCCGGCGCCGGCGCCAGCGTTGCCTTGAGGACGGCGCCGGTATAAAGCTCCAGGTTGCGCATCGCCAGTTCAGGGATCCCAAACTTGAAGCGGATCATCTCGCCCTGCTCCGTTACCCGCAGGCTGCCTCCCACCGATCCTGGCGGCTGTGCCAGAATCGCCGTATGGCTTGGGCCACCACCTCGGCCCACTGTGCCGCCGCGACCATGGAAGAGCGTCAGTTTGATACCGTGCTCAGCACAGAGACCGGTCAACGCCTCCTGGGCACGGTACTGCCCCCAGGCCGCAGCCAGTTGGCCTGCGTCCTTGGAGGAGTCGGAGTAACCGATCATCACCTCCTGATGGCCCGAGGCGTAGCTGCGATACCAGTCGATCTCGAACAGCGCCTTGATACAGTCACGGGCGTTGTCCAGGTCATCGAGAGTTTCGAACAGCGGCACCACGCGGATCTTGTGACCTATCCCCTGCTCCTGCAGCAGCAGGATCACCGAGAGTACGTCTGAGGGCTGGCTGGCCATGGAAATTACATAGGACCCCAGGGCTTTCGGATCGGCTTGCGCGACCACTTTACAGGTATCCAACACCTCCTGAACATCAGCGCTCGGCTCCCAGCTGCGTGGCAACAGCGGGCGACGGGAAGAGAGCTCGCGCAACAGGAAAGCCTGCTTATCCGCCTCACTCCACTGGCTGTAACGTCCAAGGCCATAAAACCCGGTCAACTCATCGAACACTTCACTGTGTCGATCCGAATTCTGGCGGATATCCAGCCGCGCCAGGGTGAGGCCAAAGCAGGCTACGCGCCGGATCAGATCTTCAAGCTTACCGGCGGCGATGCTGACCATGCCGTTCTCGATCAGGGAACGATGGCAGAGCTGCAGCGGCGCCAGCAACTGTTCGGGCGTAGTGATCGGCAGCGTACCTTCGGGCTGATGCCCGTCGAGCTGTGCTTCTATCCCTTCGCGGGTGATCAGCAGGTCATGCTTCAGCGTGCCCAGCAGGGCCCGATAGGGTTCGTCCTGGGAACCGGTCTCCGCCAACAGCTCTTTGCTGGCCCGGTACATGGAAAGCTCCGAGCGCAACTCATCCACGGCGCCGATATAAAGATCCAGTGCCACCCAGCGCGCCAACAGCAGTACCTCGCGGGTGACACTGGCAGTTACGTTCGGGTTACCGTCGCGATCGCCGCCCATCCAGGAGGAGAAGCGCACCGGACAGCAATCCAGCGGCAGCTTCTGTCCCAGCGAGCTTTCCACCTCGGCGCTGAGTTGACGCAGAAAGCGGGGTACGGCGCTCCAGAGAGAGTTCTCCAACACAGCAAAGCCCCAGCGGGCCTCGTCCACCGGCGTCGGCCGCTGCTTGCGGATCTCGTCGGTGTGCCAGATTTGGCTGATCAGCTCGTCAACGCGGGTCTGGCAACTTTCCCCCCGGTCCAGCTTTTTCAGGCATTCGGTAATGCCGTCATATTTCTGGATCAGGGTACGACGATTCACTTCGGTAGGGTGGGCGGTGAGAACCAGATCGATATTGAGATCACAGAGAGTCTGACTCAGCTCATCGGCACTGAAGCCCTGTGTTTTCAGGCTGGAGAGCAGCACCCGCAGCGTATCGGGCATCTCCTGAGCGGTGGCATTATCGAGACGACGACGGACCCGGTGATGCTCCTCAGCGATATTCGCCAGGTTGAGAAACTGGGTGAAGGCGCGGGCCACAGGCAGGACTTCATCTTCGTGCAGCTCGCCAAGCGCTTCCAGCAATTGCTGATGCTCGGGCTCATCTTCCACGCGACCGGCTTTTGCCAGCTTGCGGATATGCTCGACCCGGGCGAGAAAATCGCTCCCCAGATCGCTGGAGATAGTACGCCCCAGACTTTCCCCCAACATTCGGACATCATCACGCAGGTCTTCGTGCAGATCGCTCATGTCTGGCTCCCTCAGGACGGAATTGCTTTCATCCTACCCCAATGGAGTGTGCTGCCAACCCCTTACCAATAGAAAGAGCTGGAGAAAGGCTGCGAGCTAGAAAGTTTCATCAATCCTTAACCAGGGACTGGAAGCGCTCAAGCGCCGTCTGGGCGTCCCATTCGGTTGCGTAATTAACACGGCGCTTCCGCTGCTCGGTGAACGACAGTTCGATGCGATAGTGATATCGGGCGCGATCCTCGTGATCGTCGTAACCGATTTCCGCGTTTTGAAGCTCGTTGAGGGAAAAGCGCTCGGCACCTTCAGGGTGGATAAGTGCTAGCTCGCGCCGGGTACTGTCGAGCACCAGCTCCGGACTGCCGCCGAGGCGTTCGCTGATCGCAAAGCCTGACTGCTCCAGCACCGCCTTCTGCTGGTTGCTGCGCTGGAAGTTCCAGACCCCCAGTGCGGCCATAATCAAAATACCGACGAGGACAATCTGCAGCTTGGACAACAGCTAGAGTCCCTGTTGCTTGGCTTCGTCCCACCAGGCATCAAGCTGTTCCAGACTGAAGCAGGACCAGTCACCGCCGTTCGCCTCGACTTGCAGCTCGATATAGCGAAAACGGCGCTCGAACTTGGCGTTTGTACCGCGTACCGCCTGCTCAGGGTCCACATCCAGATGCCTGGCCAGATTGACCTGGGCAAAGAGAATATCGCCCATTTCATCGCGTATTTCCTGCGGACGCCCAGCCTGGATCGCTGCTCGCAGTTCCGCGATCTCCTCTTCGATCTTATCCAGCACAGGCAGCGCCTCGCCCCAGTCGAAACCGACCTTGGAGGCGCGCTTCTGCAGCTTGGCGGCGCGACTCAGGGCCGGCAGTCCCACCGGTACTTCATCCAGCACGCCGCTGCGCTGCTTGGCATTGCGCTCCTGCTGCTTGATCTCTTCCCAACGCTGTCCGACCTGATCCGTATCGATAGCCTGCTGGCGTGACTCACCGCGCAAGGTTTCATCTGGAAACACATGAGGATGGCGCCGTATCAGTTTTTCCACCAGCTGATCGACAATGGCGTGAAAATCGAAGCGTTGCTCCTCATCCCCCAGCTGGGCATAGAAAATCACCTGGAACAGCAGATCGCCGAGCTCATCTTTCAGATGGAGCCAATCCCTGCGCTCGATGGTATCGGCGACCTCGTAGGCCTCTTCCAGCGTGTGCGGCACTATAGAGGCGAAGTCCTGTTCCAGATCCCAGGGACAGCCGCTGACCGGGTCGCGCAGCCGCTGCATCAGGTAGATCAGATCATCCAGGGAGTAACTCACCGCTAACCTCCCCGACGCTCGCGATGCACATCCATGACGTTCTGGATCTGGTTGATCTTGTCCATAACACGGCCAAGCATATCGAGCCGCGCTATCTCTATGGTCAGAGACAGTCGCGCCAGGTTGCTCTTGCGATCAGTGGCGGTGTTGGCGGCCAGCACATTGATATGCTCGTTGGCCAGCACCATCATCACATCACGCAGCAGGCCGGCACGGTCGAACGCTTCGATGGAAACATCCACCGGATATGTCGTTGCGCGCTCCTCGCCCCAATCGACGCCGATCACCCGATCCGGCTCCTGATCCTTCAGCGCCAGCAGGTTGGAGCAGTCCTCACGATGGATGGAGACGCCACGACCCTGGGTGATATAACCCATGATCGGATCGCCAGGCACGGGCTTGCAGCAGGACGCCACCGTCGTCAGCAGGTTACCCACGCCGAGAATACTGACACCCTTACCGCCCTGGCGCGGCTCACTGATACCGCTACCGGGCAAGCCCAGATCCAGCTGCTGATCATCTTTCTCATCACTCTCTACCTGCAGCTGGGCTGCATTGATGATCTGTGAAAGACGCAGGTCACCGGCACCCAACGCCGCATACATATCTTCAGGCTGTTTGTACTGCAGCTTGCGCGACACCTCGGCCATATCGATCTGATGGCTGTCCAGCGCCAACCGGCGCAGTTCGCGCTGCACGATCTCACGCCCGGCGTCGGCATTCTGATCCTTCGCCTGTAGCTTGAACCAGTGAGCGACCTTGGCGCGTGCCCGCGAGGTATTAACATAGCCCAGGTTTGCATTGAGCCAGTCGCGGCGCGGACGCTCCTCACCGGTCAACACTTCGACCTGATCGCCGGTCTTGAGCGGACGGTTCAGCGGTACGATACGACCGTTGATGCGCGCTCCGCGGCAGCGGTGACCGATTTCGGTATGTACCCGGTAAGCAAAATCCACCGGGGTTGCGCCGCTCGGCAGGTCAACCACGTGACCTTCCGGTGTAAATACGTAAACACGATCCTGCACGGCGTCGCCACGCAGCATGTCACTGAGTTCTTCGCTGCCACCCAGCTCGTCATGCCACTCGAGCACCTGTCGCAGCCAGGAAATCTTCTCTTCGTAGCCATCGCGTCGGGCTTTGGTATCCGTGCCCTTGTAAAGGTGGTGAGCACAGACGCCAAGCTCCGCCTCTTCATGCATGCTGAAGGTTCGGATCTGGATCTCTAGCACCTTCCCTTCCGGGCCAAATACCGCGGTGTGCAGTGAGCGGTAACCGTTAGGCTTGGGCGAGGCGATATAGTCGTCGAATTCGTGAGCGATATTGCGCCAGAGGCCGTGAACGATACCCAGCACGGTGTAGCAGTCGCGAATTTCCGGTACCAGGATTCGTACCGCGCGCACATCGTAAACCTGGCTGAATTCGATGTTCTTGCGCTGCATTTTGCGCCAGATACTGTAGATATGCTTGGCGCGGCCCATCACCTCACCATCGATGGCGGCGTCCTTGAGACGATCGCGCAGCATCTCTACCACTTCATTGATGTAGAGCTGACGGTCGAGACGCTTCTCATCGAGCAGCTGGGCGATGTGCTTGTAGTCGTTGGGCTTGAGATAGCGGAAAGAGAGGTCTTCAAGTTCCCACTTGATATGGCCTATCCCCAAGCGGTGAGCCAGGGGCGCGTAGATATCGAAGACTTCACGCGCCACCAGGTAGCGCTTCTTGCGAGAACCATCCTTGACGCTACGGATAGCACAGGTACGTTCGGCAATTTTGATCAGCGCGACGCGCACATCGTCGATCATCGCCACCAGCATTTTGCGCAGGTTATCCACCTGCGCAACACCGGTGCCGAGCACATTATCGACGCTGCGGGGGTTTTTCAGTGATCCGATGGCGGCCATCTGCAGCACACCTTCGATCAGATCGGCGATTACCTGGCCAAAACGCTCACGCACGGTTTTGATGTCGAGCTTGGCTTCACGCACGGAACGGTAGAGGATCGCCGCCACCAGCGTTTCCTGATCCTGATACAACTCCGCCAGAATCTGCGCCATCTCGAGGCCGGTAAGGAAGCTGCCTGCCGTGCTCTCGCTCCAGCTGTCTTCTTCCTCCGGCACATCCTCATAAGCCTTGCGCGCCAGCTCACAGGCGCTCCGAACCTGGTCCAGATCGGAAAGCGGCACCAGCTCCTGCAGCCTTTCGAGCCACAGTTCCAGATCTACACTGCCATCTTCCCTTACCGGGTGGTCTTCTCGAACTTTTACCATGGAGTTACACCACTCCCGTCACTCGCTGCTGCCGCCCGCCCGGACCTTAGCGAACCCTCCCCATACAGGGGCAAGGCTCAAGCTCAAGGCCTGGCGGATGCGATGAACATCCCACACTTCCAGGACAGACTACCGGGCCGGCCCCTTGGCCGGCGGCGCTATTCTAATCGTTCGGGCGGTCTGACGCGAGTCGACCCGTGGCGACGGCCTGTGCGTCAGGGGTTATAAACACCGGTCGAGAGGTAACGATCACCGCGGTCACAGATGATGCAGACGATGGTCGCGCCCTCCACCTGCTCTGCCAGTCGCAGCGCTCCAGCCACTGCTCCACCGGAGCTGACACCGCAGAAGATACCTTCGCGTCGTGCCAGTTCCCGCATGCAGTTTTCGGCATCGGTCTGGGAGATATCCACCACGCGGTCTACCCTTGCGGCCTCGTAAATACTTGGCAGGTAGGCCTCTGGCCAGCGCCGGATCCCAGGAATCTGGGAACCTTCCTGAGGCTGAAGACCCACAATTTCTATCTCTGGATTCATCTCTTTAAGAAAACGGGATGTGCCCATGATGGTGCCGGTGGTACCCATGGAGCTGACAAAGTGGGTGATCGTCCCCTGTGTCTGCTCCCAGAGCTCCGGACCGGTGGTGCGGTAATGAGCTTCGGGGTTATCGGGATTGGAGAACTGGTCCAGTACCCGACCTTCACCGGCCGCCTGCATCTCCAGCGCCAGGTCACGAGCACGCTCCATCCCTTCAGCCTTGGTAACCTGAATGAGTTCAGCACCGTACGCAGTCATCGCCGCCTTACGCTCTTCACTCATGTTATCGGGCATGATCAGCTTCATGCGGTAACCCTTGATCGCTGCGGCCATCGCCAGGGCGATACCGGTATTACCGGATGTCGCTTCGATCAGCGTACCGCCCGGCTTTATCTCGCCACGGGCCTCCGCCAGAGTGATCATGCTCAGGGCTGGACGATCCTTTACCGACCCCGCCGGGTTATTGCCCTCGAGCTTACAGAGAATCAGGTTATCATTAGGCGCCTGGATACGCTGCAGACGCACCAACGGCGTGTGGCCGACACAGTCGGCAATCGTAGGATATTGCACAGACATTTTATGATCCGGGAAGAGGTTGTAATATCTAAATGGAATAAAGGCGGGGGATTTTATTCCGCATATACCGGATAATATCAAGCACACGTCGGAATGGACAGCCTCAGCCCTCCGCGATAACCGTTGCCACCACGTAATGGCGCTCATCGCTGTAGGAGAGGTGCCAGTGCTTGATACCACGACTGATCGCAATCTCTGCAGCGGTATCACAAAAATTGAGCAGTGGCCGGCCAAGGCTATCCTTGGTAATCGTCACATGCTGCCAGCCAACGCCTCGACCTATACCAGTGCCCAACGCCTTGACCGCCGCTTCCTTAGCGGCAAAACGCTTGGCGAGAAACCGGGCCGGTTCTTGGGCCTGTTCAAACAGATCGTATTCCTCGGCGGTAAGAATACGGCGCGCCAGGGTAGCGCGCCGGCTGAGAGCAGCCTCGATTCGGGCCACCTCGCAGATATCGGTGCCAAGCCCCAGGATCATCGACGAATGGCGTCCCTGCGCTCCTGCACACGCTGTTGAGCATTCAGCATCAGCTCACGCATCTCGACCACCGCCTGTTTGAGACCCACAAACATCGCATGGGCGATCAGTCCGTGGCCGATATTCAGCTCATGCAGCTCCGGAATTTCCGCGACCGGCTCTACATTGTGGTAATGCAAACCGTGTCCTGCGTTCACCACCAGGCCGAGATCACGGGCGCGGCGCGCCGCCTGCTTGATCCGCTCAAGTTCAGCATTCTGGCGACTCGGTTCAGCATCAGCATAAGCACCGGTATGCAGCTCTATCACCGGAGCCTGGCAACGGGCGGCGGCTTCAATCTGGGTGGTATCCGGGTCGATAAACAGGGAAACCTCGCAACCAGCCTTGGCCAGTCGCTGGCAAGCCGCCAATACGGCTTCAAAATTACCCGCTACGTCCAGACCTCCTTCGGTGGTGAGCTCTTCACGCTTTTCCGGCACCAGGCAAACATGGGCAGGGCGAATCTCTTCGGCAAACGCGAGCATCTCTTCGGTCACGGCCATTTCGAGGTTCATACGTGTGTTCAGCACCTCGGCCAGCAGGCGAACATCCCGCTCCTGAATATGGCGACGATCTTCGCGCAGATGCACGGTGATACCATCTGCCCCAGCCTCTTCGGCCAGCAACGCCGCATGAACCGGATCAGGATAACGGGTACCGCGCGCCTGACGCAGGGTAGCGATATGATCGATGTTAACGCCAAGAAGCAGACGATTTGGATCTACCACGGTTTACTCCTTAATTCTTTGACACTACCGCTTTGGAAAACAGCAGCCGGCTGTTGAGGGGACGATCCCCAAGCAGTTCACCCAGCACCTCACGCATCAGCAGTTTCGCACTGCGGCGCACACCCGGATCACTATAGTCATCCTCCGCGATAGCACGCAGATGTGAGCCTGGATAGGCTGTGCCAGAGCGGCTGGGGATAAGCCCCTGCTCTGATTGATAAGTGTAGGAAAGCGCTGAATCCTTTACCGACAGGTCCAGCGAGAACCCCAGCTCCTCAAGTAACTGACGCTCAAAGGTGCGCAAAGCGCCCTCTATATCGTCACCGCTCTGCAGCTCATTGAGCACATAGCGGTAATAGAGGAACAAACGTGGACAGGGCTCCCCCGGCTGCAGCAAGCGTTGCAGCAGTTCGTTGACATATAGCCCGCAGAGCAGTGACCGCCCCGCCAGGGGCGGTGATATCTCGACGGTTTCGACCTGGCTCAGGTTTTTAAGCTCGTGTCTCCCCTGCCAGCCCAACTGTAAAGACTGGAAGGGCTGCAGCGAGGATCTAAGCCTGGCGCGGGGGCGCCGAGCGCCCTTCGCAACCGCACTGATCAAGCCCTGTTCAAGAGTGAGTAGATCTACCAGTAGACTGGTTTCACGATAGGGCCGGCTGTGCAGAACATACCCGGCCGAAGCATCGACCCTTGGGCTCATTATTCATGCCTGTAGCCAAGGCTCTGCAGTGCACGCTCGCTATCTGCCCAGCCCCGCTTCACCTTAACCCAGAGATTCAGCATCACCTTGGTATCGAACATCCGCTCCATATCGAGGCGGGCATCACGGCCAATCACCTTGATAACGGCACCCTTGTCACCTATAACGATCTTCTTCTGTCCTTCACGCTCGACCAGGATCAAGGCGCTGATAGTCAGCAGTCCCTCTTCGAACTTGAACTCCTCGATCTCGACCGCGGTACCGTACGGCACCTCTTCACCCAGGTTACGCATCAGCTTTTCGCGCACCAGCTCGGCAGCCACAAAGCGTGAGCTACGGTCAGTGATCTGATCCTCAGGGTACATATGCACACCGGCAGGGATATACCTGGCCACAGTCTCTTCGAGCTGATCGACGTTATGTCCCTTTTCCGCTGAGATAGGGATGATTTCGGCAAAGGAGAGCTTGTTCGACAGCTCTTCGAGCTGCGGCAAAAGCGATGCCTTATCCTTGAGCAGATCAACCTTATTGACCGCCAGAATCACAGGGCAACGGACATGCCGCAGTTTTTCCAGCACCGCTTCGTCCTCTTCGGTCCAGGCGGTTCTGTCCACCAGGAACACAACGAGATCCACATGACGCAACGCCTCGCTGGCGGCACGGTTCATATAGCGGTTCAGCGCTTTGCCCCGTTCGTCGATATGCAGTCCCGGCGTATCCACATAGACTACCTGCATGCCATTCTCGGTTTTGATACCGAGAATCTGGTGACGGGTGGTCTGCGGTTTTTTCGAGGTAATGCTGAGCTTCTGACCCAGAATCCGGTTCATCAGCGTGGACTTACCGACGTTTGGACGCCCTACGATGGTGACGTAACCACAACGAGTTTCGCCTTCTTCCGGCAGTTGATCGATCTGGTCGTTCATGATTTTTCTCCAGACAGGTTGAGCGACTCAAGCGCTGCGCGGGCCGCCTCCTGTTCCGCCTGGCGGCGGCTGTTGCCAACCCCTTCGGTGGGTTCGTTCAGCATCGCCACATCACAGCGGATATGGAAGGTCTGTGCATGTGCCTCACCCTCTACGGAGAGTAGCTCATACTTCGGCAGACTTTCCCTACGTGACTGCAGAAACTCCTGCAGCCGAGTCTTGGAGTCTTTCAGGCTTTCGTTCAGATCCAGCGAATCCAAACGCCCCTGAAACCAACCGAGGATAAACGGACGGACCCTGTCCATATCGGTATCCAGATAGATGGCGCCGATAATCGCCTCAACCGCATCAGCCAGGATGGAATCACGGCGAAAACCGCCACTTTTCAACTCGCCGGAGCCGAGCCTCAGATAGTCGCCAATCCCCAACTCACGGGCGATCTCAGAGAGGGTCTCGCCTTTTACTAAACGCGCACGCAAACGGCTCATCTGTCCCTCGCGGGCTGCCGGAAACTTAGCGTAAAGCGCCTCGGCTATAACGAAATTAAGAATGGAATCCCCCAGGAACTCCAGACGTTCGTTGTTGCGTTTACCGCAGCTGCGATGGGTCAGCGCCAGTTCAAACAGGCTGGCGTCGGAAAAATCATGGCCCAGACGTCGGGCAAGTTCGGAAATAGGTTTAATCAAGGCTTTCTGGCTTCAAAGTGCTCTTCAAAATTAATCACCGCGTCTACGTTGTAGAACATCGGTACACGGCGCTCATATTTAAGGTCGAAATAGATGATGCCTTCTTCAAGCTTGAGCGTTAGATCTTCACGTTCGGGCAGGCGCACCTGATTGATATGAAAGCGTTTATTAATATCGCTACGAATCTCAGGCAAGGGTTTTCTCAACTCCTCCGGATCGAGCGAGATATCCTCAACTACCGACTTGATCGTCAGATGATCCCAATAGGGTGTATAGAGTTTGAAACCAACGGTAAAAAAGATCCCCGCAACCATAATGACGATAAGACTCGCCAATATGGACGCACCTTCCTGCCTGGTTCTGCAAACGCTCATCCCGCTCTCCTTCACTTGATTGAACGAACCACACTGAAATCAGGAATGCTGAGTAACTCCTGCCAATGCATCCAGACAGCTACGGCCCGACCCACCAGCAGTTGTTCCGGTACGAAACCCCAGTAACGGCTGTCGTTACTGTTGTCCCGGTTGTCACCCATCACAAAATACTCACCTTCGGGCACTGTCCACTCGGCATTGAGCGTTGGACGCTCCACGTCACGGTAGATCTCGTGCTCAACGTCACCGAGGGTCTCGTTAACCAGAAGTTTCTCCGGACGCCCCGGCGGCAGCTGGGCGACAAGCGCCTGCGGCTGAGCCTCGCCATTCACGTAAACAACCTTGTTGCGATAGGTCACCACATCTCCCGGCAACCCGACCACACGTTTGATGTAATTCACGCTTGGATTCTTCGGGTACTTGAAGACGACCACATCGCCTCGTTCCGGCTCATTAACGGGCAGAAACTTGGTATTTAGTACCGGCAGCCTCAGCCCGTAGTGAAACTTGTTAACCAGAATATAGTCGCCAATCTGCAATGTCGGCAGCATGGAGCCGGACGGGATCTTAAACGGCTCAAACAGAAAGGAGCGCAGTACCAGTACGATCAACAGCACAGGGAACATCGATCGCGAGAGATCCGCCCAGCCGCTAGGCTGCATAACCAACTTACTGGCGGATTCGGGTAGTTCCCCACCCGCTTTCAACTCGGCATCCGCCAGTTTCGCTCTGCGCTTAGGTACGAAGACCAACACATCAAGCAGGTAAAGCAAGCCGGTCACTGCAGTAGCGACCACCAAAATCAAGGCAAAATCGAAGTTCATCCCAGCCCTCAGCTATCCACTTTAAGTACAGCCAGGAAGGCATCCTGCGGGATTTCAACCCGGCCCACCTGTTTCATCCGTTTTTTGCCCTCTTTCTGCTTGGCCAGCAGCTTTTTCTTACGGCTGACATCACCACCGTAGCATTTCGCCAGTACGTTCTTACGCAGCGCCTTTACCGTGGTGCGGGCGATAACCTTGCCACCCAATGCCGCCTGAATCGCCACATCGAACATCTGGCGTGGAATCAGCTCTTTCATCTTTTCACACAGAATACGACCTCTATAGGCAGCATTGTCCTTGTGCAGAATGACCGCCAGCGCATCAACCTTATCGCCGTTGATCAGGATATCCATACGCACCAACCTGGCCGCTTCAAAACGCTGGAAGTTATATTCCAGGGAGGCGTAGCCACGGCTGGCCGATTTGAGGCGGTCGAAGAAGTCCAGAACCACCTCAGCCATCGGCAGTTCGTAGGTCAACTGTACCTGCGAACCAACAAACTGCATGTTTTTCTGGACTCCGCGTTTCTCTACACAGAGCCCAATGACCTGACCGAGGTAATCCTGGGGCACCAGGATATTGGCCTGCACGATCGGTTCGCGCATTTCCCGGATAGCGCCGGGGTCTGGCAGTTTCGACGGGCTGTCGATATAGACCACTTCACCGCTTTGCAACTCGACCTCATAGACAACGGTCGGGGCTGTGGTGATCAGATCCAGATCATATTCTCGCTCCAGACGCTCCTGGATGATCTCCATATGGAGCATTCCCAAGAAGCCACAGCGGAAACCGAAGCCAAGGGCATCAGACGATTCCGGTTCAAAAAACAGGGATGCGTCGTTGAGGGTCAGCTTGTCGAGTGCTTCACGGAAGTCTTCATAGTCGTCGGCGCTGGTCGGGAATACCCCCGCATATACCTGCGGCTGTACCTTCTGAAAACCTGGCAGACGCTCAGTTTCGGGATATTTGGCATGAATCAGGGTGTCACCCACAGGTGCACCGTGGATATCCTTGATACCCGCAACCACGAAACCAACCTCGCCAGCGCGCAGAACACCAGTTTCCTTACGCTTCGGCGTGAAGATACCCACCATCTCGGCCTGGTGAGACTGACCGGTGGATTTCACGATGATTTTGTCTTTCCTGTTCAGGGTTCCCTGGGTCACTCGAACCAGTGAAACCACGCCCAGATAGTTATCGAACCAGGAATCTATGATCAACGCCTGTAGCGGTGCGTCCAGATCACCTTCAGGTGCGGGAATGGCTTTGATCAGCGCTTCGAGAACATCCTTGACCCCTTCCCCGGTTTTTGCCGAACAGGGAATGGCATGAGTAGCATCGATGCCGATCACTTCCTCGATCTCATGTTTGACGCGCTCAGGCTCAGCCTGGGGAAGGTCCATCTTGTTGAGAATGGGGAGGACTTCCAGCCCCTGCTCGATCGCTGTGTAGCAGTTGGCCACGGACTGAGCCTCGACGCCCTGTGCGGCATCAACGATCAGCAGGGCACCCTCGCAGGCGTAGAGAGAGCGTGACACCTCGTAGGAGAAATCCACGTGCCCGGGGGTATCGATAAAGTTCAGCTGGTAGGTCTTTCCGTCATCAGCCACATAATCCAGCGTGACGCTCTGCGCCTTGATGGTGATACCGCGCTCACGCTCAAGGTCCATGGAATCCAGGACCTGCTGTGCCATTTCCCGGTCAGACAGACCACCGCAGGTCTGGATCAGACGATCCGCCAGGGTGGATTTACCGTGGTCAATATGGGCGATGATCGAGAAGTTACGTATATGGTCCAGCTTGCTCACAATAGGGCTACTCGGTTCCAACTGAGGAGATACAAACAAAATTCAGAAGCGCAGCAGTGTACCGTATTTCCCTGGAGACAGCATCTCTAGTACAAGGAGTACACAACGAAAAAAGGGGCTGAACGCCCCTTGATATCTGGTTTACTCCGACAGCTTCAGCGGAATAAATAGCGGACTGCCGCGACGCACGATCCTCATAGGAACAGAGCGATCAGTCGGCAGATCAGCAACCACCTCGGCAAACTGCTCAACTGTCTGGATCTGTTTACCGTTCAGCATGGTAATCACATCACCCGAAACGACTCCCGCATTGGCTCCTGCTCCTTCGGCCACACCGACGACGATCACTCCCGAGCGCACATTCCACTTCTCACGATGCGCATCGGTAAGCGGCTCAACGGTCAGACCGAGCAGGTCCATTGAGGCAGGCTCCTGTACAGTTTCTATGCCCAGGTCCGGCTCGCCCTCAGGCAGCAGTCCGACGACAACATTCAGTTTCTCCTGCTCGCCACCGCGCATCACGGTCATCTCCACCTCAGCGCCCGGCTTAACCCGTCCCACCATATGCGGCAAGTCTGAAGAGAGCGTGATCGGACGACCATCGAATGAGATAATCACATCACCTTCCAGCACACCGGCAGACTGCGCCGGGCTATCCGGAAGCACCTTCGCGACCAGGGCGCCTGCGGGCTTCGCCAGTCCAAAGGACTCGGCAAGATCGCGATTGACCTCCTGAATAATGACCCCCAGCCAGCCGCGGCTCACATGGCCCTGCTGTTTGAGTTGATCCGCCACATCCATCGCAACGTCGATGGGAATCGCGAACGAAAGCCCCATAAAACCGCCCGAGCGGGTGTAGATCTGGGAATTAATCCCAACCACTTCACCATCGAGGTTAAACAGAGGGCCACCGGAGTTACCCGGGTTAATCGCAACGTCGGTCTGGATAAACGGCACGTAGGTTTCGTTGGCCAGGGCTCGCTCTTTAGCGCTGACAATGCCAGCCGTGACCGTGTGGTCAAAGCCAAAGGGCGAACCGATAGCGAGTACCCACTCACCCACTTTTAGATCTCGCGTCTTACCGATACTGACTACAGGCAGGTCCTGGGCATCTATTTTAAGCAGGGCCACATCGGAGCGAGCGTCAGTCCCTACGATCTCAGCCTCAAGTTCTCGGCGATCATTCAAACGCACCAGAACCTTTTCAGCTCCCTTGACCACGTGGTTGTTGGTAAGGATGTAGCCGTCTTCCGAGATAATAAACCCGGAGCCGAGAGATTCCGGCGCCCGCCGGGGCTGAGAATTAAACTCCGGCAGATTACGGAAGAAATGGCGAAACATTTCAGGGATTTCATCCATATCCCTGCCACCAAATGCCGCTGAATCCTGGGGCTTTTCAGCCTGCACTGTGCTGATATTCACAACAGCAGGAGCAGACTCCTCCACCAGTTCGGTAAAATCGGGCAAGGATGCGGCCGATACAGCGGACGACATGACGAGCGCAATCCAGGCAAGCATGGCAAACCCGAGATGCTTGACCTTCATTTTCAAATACATAAGAACCCTCTCACGGACTAACTGAAAGGAAGGTTAACTGACGAGACGCAGCAGCACCGGCTGATAGCATCCCTCTGAAGACTTACGAGTGGAGATCCAACGGGCAAAAACAAACCCC
Organism: Marinobacterium lutimaris; assembly: GCF_900108065.1. Lineage (GTDB taxonomy): Bacteria > Pseudomonadota > Gammaproteobacteria > Pseudomonadales > Balneatricaceae > Marinobacterium_D > Marinobacterium_D lutimaris. The sequence continues at coordinate 584,360 of NZ_FNVQ01000003.1, forward strand.
ACCACCAGACCAACAAGCCCGGCAAGGATCTGAACATTTTCGCTGCCACCGATAATACGGGTCGCAACGGAGGCTAGAATCAGAGCTAAGAGGGGAAGGAAGTAGACCATGACAGATGCCTTAATCAGACTTCCCTCCTCCAGGCCGATAACCACAGACTGCCCAACCTGAGGGAGCACTCTGTTTGGGTTGAGCACTGTCAACTCTACCGCCTTACCGCTCATCCAGTCCGACAGTGCACCCTGACCACAACTCTTTTTGGCGCTGCAGGCAGCACAGGCACTTTGTCGGCTGGCCTCTATCCAGATCTCCTCACCTTCGATGCGGGAGACCTGAACAACTTCTTCGATCATAGACTTACCTGATCTGCTTCACATTGGATGCGATGCGATCGGCAATCATCAGCGGGATATCTCCCACGACCGTAATAAAGTGGGAACCCTGGTTACGGCCCAGAGCGATCAACCCGTCGGACTGCGCGACGCCCTCAGAGTTCTGCTGATCTTTCTTCGGCTCAATGGTTACCGAGAAGGCAGACTCACCGTTAGAGTACATGATAACTTCGCCGTGCGGCATCAGATCGTGGCGCACAGGCTTGAAGCCATCAGGCAACCAGGCACTGGTCCATTCCGGCTGCCGCGTGCCGAGCAACTGCTCATGCTGGTCGATATACCGGCTCAACCCTTGCGACAGTCGAATCACGTCTGGTTCCGCGGTATTGGTGTTCACAATTCGGCTAGAGTCACCAAACTGTGTACGCACCAGGTCATTAGAAATCGGCGTACGCGCTGCAATTGTTTGGGCAGGCCTGTTAGTGGAAGCATCGCTCTGCGCGACAGCTCCATCCACGGAGTCAGTGCCAGTCCCTACGCCAAAGTTATTCGCACCCAGAATGACAACAGCCGTTACCGAAGCAGCTACCGCCATGCTGGCGACTGAGCGCCCGATGGAACTGATCGATGCTTTACTCAACCAGCTCGGGGCCTTAGCCTCGATGGAATCTGTTTTACCGGAATAAGTGGGTTCGGACTCGAGCGCGGCAGCAATACTTATACTGAGATCATCACGAGCAGCCACTGGCTCGCCTTTGAGCACAGAGCGAGTGAGCTGATAACGTTGCCAGGTCTGGCCTACTTCTGGAGTGTCGCCCGCGCGGTCGAGCAGGCGCCGCAATTCAAAATCGCTGGCCTGATCATCCATCAGAGCTGACAGCCCTTCTTTCCACTCACTCATGCCGTGTTCCTCAAAATGCGAAACTTTCTGATTTTATTACACACATCAACTCTCTCCCCGGGATCAGGGTTCAAGTAAAGGTTGTATTTCCCGGTCAATTGCTTCCCGGGCTCGGAATATTCGCGAGCGCACCGTGCCGATAGGGCACCCCATAATGCTCGCTATATCCTCATAGCTCATGCCTTCCAACTCACGCAGGGTCAGAGCGACCCGCAAGTCTTCCGGCAATTGATTTAGCGCCTGTTTAACCACCCTTTCCATTTCATCACGGTAGAGGCGGTTCTCCGGCGTCTCTATGTCTTTGAGTTCACTGTCACCCTCAAAAAAGTGGGCGTCAGCCACATCGACATCTGTATCAGGCGGCCGTCTGCTACGTGCCACCAGGTAATTCTTTGCCGTGTTGATCGCAATCCGGTAAAGCCAAGTGTAGAAGGCGCTTTCGCCACGGAAGTTCGGCAATGCCCGGTAAGCTTTGATGAACGCTTCCTGAGCGACATCCATTGCTTCGCTATGATCGTAAACATAGCGACCTACCAAGCCGATAATCTTGTGTTGATATTGCTTAACAAGAAGATCGAATGCGCGCTTATCTCCCGCCTGTACACGTTTTACCAGTTTCTGGTCAGCAGAGGCCTGACTCTCGTTAGACACTAAGATTCCTTTACATCCGACTTCGACATGTCCCGCCTAAACCTATGCGGGGGTTAACCAAAGAGTATGTCGTTCACAACTAACGCATTGCAACAAGAACCCTGTACTGACCATATTCACTTCGTATGAGTAGGACTGCAGTTCTAAGTTCCATCAGTGCGTCGATTTTTTCCGAATTAGCCGTGCTGCCTAACCCTCAGAGGGTGCATAATAGCGTTTTCATCGTGGAGAAAAGGACCAGACCGTCTGATGAGTGTGCAAGAGTACGACGTTCTAATCATCGGCAGTGGTGCAGCAGGCCTGACACTGGCATTGAACCTGCCTTCCCATGCGAGGATCTGCGTCCTGAGCAAAAGCGAGCTGGAAAATGGCTCTACCTGGTTTGCTCAGGGAGGCGTTGCAGCCGTTCTTGATGACAATGACAGCATCGACGCGCACATCAAAGACACCCTGATTGCCGGTGCAGAACTGAGCCGGCCAGACTCGGTCAACCACACCATTTCCGGCAGTAAAGCGGGTATAGACTGGCTCGTAGACCAGGGAGTTCCGTTCACCCAGGAAAGTGAGCAGTATCACCTCACCAAAGAGGGCGGACACTCTCACCGACGCATCATTCACGCCAGTGATGCCACTGGCCGGGCGATTGAAGAAACCCTGATCGAGAAAACCAGTAAGCGCGCAAACGTCGACCTACGCGAACACCATATCGCTATCGACCTGATTACCCGTCGCAAACTGCACCTTCCATCCAACGCCTGTGTCGGCGCCTATGTATTGAACGCAGCCACAGGGCACGTAGAGGTCTTTAAGGCCCAGAATGTTGTTCTTGCCACCGGCGGCGCATCCAAGGCATATCTCTACACCAGCAACCCGGATGGGGCCACCGGTGACGGCATCGCCATGGCATGGCGAGCGGGCTGCAGGGTAGCCAACCTGGAGTTTAACCAGTTTCACCCAACCTGCCTGTTCCACCCTCAGGCGAAATCCTTCCTGATTTCAGAAGCGGTCAGAGGGGAAGGCGGCATCCTCAAGTTGCCGGACGGCACCCGATTCATGCCGAACTTCGACTCCCGGGCAGAGCTTGCGCCGCGCGATATTGTCGCTCGCACCATCGACCATGAGATGAAACGACTGGGCTGTGAATGTGTCTACCTGGATATTTCACATCGCCCCGCTGAATTTATTCGCAGCCACTTCCCAACAATCTATGAGCGCTGTCTGAGCTACGGCATCGATATCACCAAAGAGCCCATACCGGTCGTCCCCGCCGCGCATTACACCTGTGGCGGCGTGATGACGAACCTCTCAGGCCAGACCGATCTGAAAGGGCTCTACGCCATCGGGGAAACCTCGTTCACCGGCCTGCATGGGGCTAACCGCCTGGCTTCAAACTCACTGCTCGAGTGCATCGTTTACGGCCGCTCCGCCGCCGAGGCAATTAGTGCGTCGCTTGGCAATCACGAGCCATTGCCGGACGTTCCGAGCTGGGACGAAAGCCAGGTCACAGACTCTGATGAGGATGTGATCATCGCACATAACTGGGAAGAGCTGCGCCGCTTCATGTGGGATTACGTCGGCATCGTGCGGACCAACAAGCGCCTGCAGAGGGCTCAGCACAGAATCACCCTGCTACAGCAGGAGATCACCGAGTACTACAGTAACTACAAGGTGAGCCGCGATCTGATTGAACTGCGCAACCTCACTACCGTAGCCGAGCTGATCGTTCGCAGTGCAATGCTTAGAAAGGAAAGCCGGGGACTTCACTACACGCTGGATTATCCAGACCTGGCGCCGGAAAGGCAGGACACCATTCTCGCTCCGATCAACTATCCCTGGCCGGACGCCTCGCGCTGAACAAAGCCACCCCATTCAACCATTATCTTTAAACGACGCCAGCCTGCACTATCCAGCTGGTCTGGCGTCACCACTAACCAAACCGGCCTGACCCGTTTTTCCGTGATCACGCTGATAGCAACAAGGCCAGGCACGGCCGCCATGCTAAGCGTCTCCTCTACCTTCAGTCTGCTACCATCAGCCATGCAAAAAAGCAGAACATCCCGATCCGGGTACCAGATCAGCCCCGTGACGAGTTCATCACGACCAGAATAGCGCCACGGCGAAAGAACATAATAAAGTGAGACAAGTAACGCGATAAGGGCAACAACCAGAGTGAACACCGGCAGCCCCGAGCCGATCAGTACGGCGGCGGCCACCAGATGAGCCGTGGCGACCGCAGCGGGCAACCTTAGCGATCGCCGGAAGCTGAGATCAAGCGGGCTGAACGCGCTTGAGTATGATGCTGACGATTCTGGCAAGATCCGCATCCTTGGGAACTTCCCTTTGCATAAACCACAGGAACAGGTCCTGATCTTCACAGGCAAGCAGCTTGACGAAGCGGTCCTGGTCTTCGAGATCTAGATCGCGAAACGCCTGCTCTACAAACGGGACAAACAGAACATCCAATTCCAGCATTCCCCGGCGACTCTGCCACTGCAGACGTCGGATATCCTCTTCTGTATACATCTTCACCCTCTTGAAATACTGGTCCGAATTGCCCGCATATTTAACCGTTTTTCCGTTAAAACTGCTACTGGCGGGGATCAAGATAAGTGGGTTAAACGTTGCTTGTAGGAGCTAGAACCTCGTCGCAGCTGGGTACCGGCTTTGAATTATCCACCATGCTGGCTTCTATCGGCACGGGGGCGTGCCTCCAACTTCGGTGCGGTGGCACGATAGCTTTGCGTAGGAGGGGCGGCCTCGTCGCGATTGCTTGGGGTTATGCTTGGGGCGTTCGGTGCTGGGGAGGGGCTGTGGGGATGAACTGCAGTGATCGGGAGGGGTGGTTCTAGGCCCCGGAGCGTTGGCTGCTATAAGTCGATGGTGAAGTGCTGAGCTTGGCTGAAGGGGTGAACAGCGATGACCTGCTTTAGGTCCCTGCCTGCTTTCCAGGACTCATTCTGCCAACGCTAGGAAGTATCTTAGAGGATGACCTACAGTGATCAGAAGCGATGCTTCTGACCCTGCGGGCGTCGGCGTAGCCGACGTCCAAAGCCGTTCCTGCGGAACAGGGCTTTGTCACATGGGCCTGTGTAGTAAGGGGCGGCATAGCCGCCCAATACGAAAAAACCCCAGTACCAACGGTACTGGGGTTCTTCGTATTAGGTGCCTGGCGATGACCTACTCTCACATGGGGAAGCCCCACACTACCATCGGCGATGACGCGTTTCACGACTGAGTTCGGCATGGGATCAGGTGGTTCCACGTCTCTATTGTCACCAGGCAAAACTGGAACAAACTGAGATCTAAAAGCTTTTAGAGGAAGATGTTTTCGATCTTCGTCTATCAGATGTCTTGTTGCTTTCTACAAGCTTCAACCGGTGCCTCGATCACGCGCTGCGCTTCGGGCTCATCGATCTATATATTCGTGCTCAAACGCCTTTGGCGTTATATGGTCAAGCCTCACGAGCAATTAGTACTGGTTAGCTCAACGCCTCACAGCGCTTACACACCCAGCCTATC
>NZ_FNVQ01000010.1 GCF_900108065.1 Marinobacterium lutimaris
AACTGGCAGCGCCCCCATCAGTACAACGATGGAGTGCCGCCCGGGAAGGTAGAAGAAAAGCTTAACTTACTGTCCGGTATTCGTTGACCACTACAAAAGAGCGGATCAATGAGCATCGACTGACCCCGGGAGGGAAGTTGATCTATCAACGCCGCAAGGAAACCGTAGAAAGGAGTTTTGCGGACGCCAAGGAGCTGCACGGCTATCGTTATGCGCGATACCGAGGGCTGGATCGCGTCAGGGGGCAGTGTTTACTCGCTGCAACTGCCCAGAACATCAAGAAAATAGCGTTGCTCACGGCCTAATCCGAGCGCCATCCTTGCCTTGTCCTCTTGGGCACCACCGTGAATGAGGTTACAAGCCTCTCTAGTCCTGAGTCACCCACACGACACACCATCGAGTCCTGCAGATCAAAAGACTCGGCAGACCGTCATAAAACAAAACCCCGATCAAAATGACCGGGGTTTGTCAGTAACCTGAACGGACCACAAGGGTCCGTTTTTTATCGCTTACTGAACTCGAGGTTCAGATCGCGGAAATATTTTCAGCCTGAGGGCCTTTCTGGCCCTGAGTAACAGTGAACTGCACTTCTTGGCCTTCAGTCAGGTTTTTAAAGCCGGAGCCAGTAATCGCGCTAAAATGGGCGAATACATCCGGGCCACCGCCTTTCTGCTCGATAAAGCCAAAACCTTTAGTTTCGTTGAACCATTTAACGGTGCCAGTAGTAGACATAATAGTAATCTCGTTCAAAAAGTATTTAAACACTGCAGCTAAAATGCTGAACGTGTTCGATTAATGCTCTAAATAATACAAGGACTTATGAAAACAAAACGAGGTACATACGTTTAGGCAGGACGTCGAAAAGGTGCATAAATGCAGGTGTTACTCTCAAGCAAGTTCATCGTACGCTTATTAATAGCTTAAGGATAGGTTTATAAAATTTATTTTGGCATTCAAATATAAACCACATAGTTTTCAACTAGTTCGGCGACCTACGCACCACATATTCAACAATCGCTTCGGGCCGGCATGCGCTGGCCCTAATAGTCTGTTCGATACCAGCCTGTTCAGCTATAACAAGCGCACCATCCAACTCAAGTCCCAAGTAGCTGAGTAACTATCCAGTCGTGTTGGTGCCGCTGGTTAGCCCCGTATCATGGCCAGTCTGTGCCGCACCTGTGGGCTGACTGGCGTCGAGCCTTGAGTGCGCACCGCCGACCTGATGGAACAAATCCGATGCCTAATCAGTATCCTCGTCTGGTATCTTGCTGCCGTCATTACTTTACTCACGTTCAACTGATGGCTCAGGTGCCACTCCCTTGAGGTACTTGAACAGATCGCTGTCAGTCGACAGCACCAGCATAGTGTTCTGACCGATAATCGCCGGATAGGCTTGCAGGGTACGGGTGAATTCATACAGGGCGACGGCTTCCGGGCTTTGATTGTAGGCACTGGCGTAGATTTCGGTCGCTTTTGCATCGGCCTCGCCTCGAATCTCTTCAACCTCACGATAGGCCTCGGACTGGATTTTGTTCAGGTCGCGCTCCCGGTTGCCCCGGATTCGGGCGGCTTCACCATTCCCCTCTGACAGAAAACGTTCGGCGATCTGGCGTCGTTCACTGATCATTCGGTCATATATTTTCGGCCGCACGCTGGCGTTGTAATTTATCCGCTTGAAGCGGATATCGAGTAGCTCGATACCGAAGATACGGACCTTATTGGCGGCGGCTGTGAAGATTTCTCTTTCCACCTGTTCACGTCCCTTGTGAATTGGCACCAGCGCACCTATATCCATCTCCTGTTCGGCTGAGGTCAGCAGAGCATCGCGCAGAGGGACCCGCCCCTTGGTGGTGCGAATGATTTCGATAAGCTCATGCTTGGCAACCGCATTGCGGGTCTCGCTGCCCAGAATATCGTCAAGGCGAGACTGCGCACTGCGCTCATCACGCAAGCGTAAAAAATATTGCAAAGGATCGGTGATACGCCAGCGGGCAAAGAGGTCGACCGAGATATAGAGCTTGTCCTTGGTGGGCATATCCGATGGGTTGCCATCCCACTCGAGGATGCGTTTGTCGATCGAGTTGACGCTCTGAATGAAGGGCAGCTTGAACTTCAGCCCCGCCTCGGTCAAGGGCTCGCCGACCGGCTTACCGAACTGGGTGATAACCACTTGCTCACGCTCGCTGATGGTATAGGCCGCACTGAACATCAGATATCCCAACGCGGCTACGAGTGCCAGCAGAGTGACCGGTTTATTCATGCTCATGGCCGCTCTCCTGCCTGATTGCCGAGATTCAGCAGGGGCAGAATGCCGCCGACCTGTTCATCCACAATAATCTTGGTGCGAATGCCGGGCATCACGTCCTGCAAGGTCTCGATATAGATGCGCCGCAGAGTTACCTCTGGTGCCTTGCTGTACTCCGTCAACAGGGCATTGAAGCGGGCGACATCACCCTCGGCCTCGTTGATGCGCTTGAGCCGGTAACCGTCGGCTTCGCGAATACGCTGGTCCTTCTCCCCTTGTGCCAGAGGGATGACGCGGTTGTATTCGCGCCGAGCTTCATTGATGAGCCGCTCTTTTTCCTGCTGGGCCTGGTTTACCTCGTTGAACGAGTCCTGCACCGGCTCGGGTGGATTAATGTTTTTCAGCTGCACCTGGTCAATACTGATCCCCATGGCATATTTGCTGGCCAACCGCTGCATTTTGGCCAGTGACTCTGTCTCGATCTCCTGGCGACCAATGGTGATCACCTCATCGACCGTACGATCACCTACCACCTCGCGCATCACGGACTCGGACACTGCACGCAGGGTTGCGCCGGGCTCACGTACCTCGAACAAAAAGTTGAAAGGGTCCGAAATGCGGTATTGCACCACCCATTCCACCAGCGCGGCATTGAGGTCACCGGTAACCATTTGCGTCTCCCGCTTTTGGTCCTGTGGGCGCGGGCTTTGATAACGATCGGACGCACCCGGCGTGGTGAAGCCGAACTCCTGTTTGAGCTGACGTTTAACCGGTACGATGGTTACGTTGTCGATGCCAAGAGGAAACTTGAAGTGCAATCCCGGCGGTACCTCACCGATGTAGCGGCCAAACCGTTGCACCACGGCCACCGAATCGCTCGGCACGGTGTAATAGGCGGTCCACCCTGCCAGCCCAAGCAGCACCAATACCAGCAGCACTAGCGGGCCTTTGCGACCGCCTTTCGGGGCTGACTGTTTCACACCGCCCCATACCGCCTTGATCAAATCGTTCAGTTGGGCATGGGGGCTACTTTGGTTATTTGCTGCCATTGCCTTACCCTCTCTGATTATGTCAGCCGTGCCGGTGGTGCTCCTGGCCGCAAACATCAGTGGAGGTTCGCTGTCGATGGTGTTCCCAAACACTTATTCCCATCCGAAGTGGTGTCTGAGAGAGGTCACAAACAAGGCTGCAGGCATTCAACTTCAGTCTAGCAGTAAATGCTATTGCCAAGTGGTCATGCTCTAATTGGACGCTCTCATTCGTGAGTCGGCTCACGCGTTGTCCCAGATGCAGGCAACCACATTAAGAAGGCAAGACCCGCCACTGCTGAAAAGAGGGATGCGAGGAAAATACCCAGTTTGGCACTGTCAATCAGACTGTTGCCGAAAGACATGTTCGCAATAAATAGCGCCATGGTGAACCCGATTCCTGCGAGTAGGCTGCCGCCAGCCAGTGAACGCCAGCTGAGCTCCTGGGGCCGAGTTGCAATATGTAAACGTATGGCAAGCCAACAAAACAACAGGATGCCAACTGGCTTACCCAGTACGAAACCGGTAAAAACAGCCAGAGTGACAGAAAAATCAAGGTCATCCAACGTCAGCGTCAACCCGGCATTGGCAAATGCGAAGAGGGGCATAATGACGAACGCTACCCAAGGATGTAGCCTGATCTCCAGGCGCTCCACTGGCGAAAGCGACTCTCGGGCCGCAACCTCTGCAACCTGTAAGGTATGTCTATCTTTTGTGGCCAGACTGCTTTCGCTGCTGACGGGGTGTGCAACAACCTGGCTCAATATTGCATATAAACGCGTATCACTGACCCATCGGCGAGCGGGTGTCATCAAGCCAAATATCACGCCAGTGATGGTCGCGTGAATGCCGGACGCATCGACTGCAAGCCAGGTAAGCCCACCCACTAAAAAATAGAGTGCGAAACCACGAAAACCTAACGCAGCCATGACGCGTATTGCCAACATCCCAAGCGCTGCAACTGCCAACGTACTCCAGACAATACTGTTACTGTAGCCAATGGCCACGACAAGAATGGCACCAATATCGTCAAAGATCGCCAGAGACAGCATGAATACGCGTAAACTTTTAGCTACCCTAGGACCAATCAGTGCCAGGCAACCGATCACAAATGCTGTATCAGTGGCCATGACAGTACCCCACCCATACTGCCCGGGTTGCCCTGATTGCAGCACAACGTAAATCAAGGCCGGGACGATCATACCGCCCAAAGCGGCTGAAATTGATAAAGCCGCCGCTCCAGGTCTGTGCAATTCTCCGAGTACCAGCTCGCGTTTAAGCTCCAAGGCGACAAGAAAGAAAAACAGCGTCATCAAACTATCGTTGATCCATTCACGCAGTGAACGGGCAAACTCGAATGTGCCAAACTGAAAGCCTAATGATGTTTCCCAGAAGTGCTCAAACGGCCCCGCCAAGGGTGAGTTAGACAGGACCAGTGCGGTAATAGTAAAAAACAAAAGTATGGCTCCGCTTGCAGACTGAATCTGCAAGAAACGCACAAACGGTTTCGTCAGCCGGTCGAGAAATTCCGTTGGTAACCGTGTGTCTTCCGTATGATCTTGCTGATGTTGTTGCCTGGCCAACTTGGAATTCCCAATAAGGAGTTAACCCAACTATAGAAGGTATTAACCGTTCGTAGTTAAAAACGATGAGTCAAGTAAACGAGACGCGTCACACGAATGACCTTTCACGCTCCGCTACAAAAGAACGTTCGGAGCAATATGCCAGTACCGGGATCAAGGACCCGGCTGCCGCAGACAGACTATGATATAAGTGCACTAGCCGCAGCCGATACAATCAATACGTTTCCAGAGAAGACGCTGCTGGCCTATGCCGACCATGGCAAAGCCGATGCCGAGCTTGCCGCCCAACTACAACGCGAGCGTGTTCAGGCTTTTGCCAACTCCTGGCACGCCCTGTTGGACTGTCTTGCCCGAAAAAGCGTTGCAATGAACCCGTCTGTTTAGACAGATGATTACGAACTCTGGCTGAAACGCATTGTTCATTCAAGGAGAACCCTATGCTTGTAACATTTACCACTGAGGCCTCTGCAGACATCACCATGTTTGGGGATGTTGCCCTCACACTGCTGAAAATGATGGGGCACAGCGACACTGTGCCCGGTGCAATTCTTGCAGCCGATGTGCCTGAAGCTTTGCAAAAGCTAACTCTCGCGGTAGAGGCAGAAGATACGTCGCAGCCTATTGAAGAAGATGATGATTGGAACGCCCCCCCGGTGAGTCTGTCAAATCGTGCACTGCCTCTTATTGAGCTTCTCACTGCCGCGTCAAAGGCGGGCGCGAACGTAATGTGGAAATGAAAAATTGATCGCATCGGTTTATCCGGGACCATGTTGATATATCAACTATATGACCGAGATCAAAAAGGCAGTCTGAGCATCGATGTTTGTGATTACAACTTGGTGTCAAATTTTCTGCTCGCACTGCTGGAACAGCACGTTGATTTTACGCAGGTCAAGGTCGTCGGCCATCGCGTAGTGCATGGCATGCAACACGCTGCCCCCCAATTAGTTAGGGAAACGGGATGGAGGAGTCCATACATTGGGCCAGCGCCTGCAGGAACTTAAGGATAACCGAAAATGAACATGGTCCGTAATCGTCAATAGAAACTGGCGTGTCCTTTTCAGATTCGACGGAAAAGATGCGGGGCTAGATAATTATGAGTGATTATCACTGATGACCATGCATGGTTCTGCTCACCCAGGCGAGATTTTAAAAGAGCTGGTTATTGAACCCCCTAGAGCTCACGATTACTGACGTTTCAGAACATCTTGGTGTCAGCCGAAAGGCACTATCAAAAGTGTTAAACGATAAAGGATCTGTAACGCCTTACACTTTCCAAGGTCGCTTAGTTAAGTCATCTCCCCTCTGAAGCTGCTAATGATGTTTGCAGCGCAGAAAGGTTAGCTGACGCGGGGCGATGTTGAGCTTGGTGGAGTCTAATCCCTTACACTGCGAACAGGAAGTGGCCTTTGGGTCCGCAGCTTTATCAGCCGAGATTGCCCGGATGAACCAGAGCATTAAGACCCCCGTCGACGAGGGCCTGGGTTAGCAGGGTGCGAATGGCACTGGCCTGCTCGAGTTTAAGCGACTGCCGCAGCAGGGCTCTGGCCCTTTTCCGGGTAAAGGAATTGATCGCCCACTTGATTCGCGGCAGGTCGCCGGCGCTCAGGCTGAGACTGCTGACCCCCATACCGATCAACAGCAGCGCCACGGCAGGGTCGCCAGCCGCCTCGCCGCAGACACTAACCGGTATGCCGCATCGCTTGCCGGCCCGGATGATGCGAAGCAACGCTTGAATCACGGCCGGATGGAGGGCATCGAACCAGCGCGCGACACGCTCATTGTTGCGGTCGACCGCGAGCAGGTACTGAGTCAGATCGTTGGTGCCGATCGACAGAAAGTCCACCCGCCTGGCCAGCGCCTCGACCTGGAAGACGGCAGATGGCACCTCGATCATCGCACCCAACCGCGGCTGCGTAACACTATGTCCCTCCTGCTCCAGCTCCTGACGAGCGCGTTGTATCAGTATCAGAGCCTCGTCCAGATCTTCGACCCGGCTGATCATAGGCAACAACAGGCTCAGGTTGTTCAACCCGCTGCTGGCTCTGAGCATGGCCCGGATCTGGGTTAGAAACATCTCGGGATGATCGAGCGAAATGCGGATGCCGCGCCACCCCAGGAACGGATTCGTTTCCTGTACAGGAAAATAGGTCAGCGGCTTGTCGCCGCCAATATCCAGCGTCCGCAGTGTCACGGGGCGAGGGTGAAAGGTGTGGAGTATCTTTCGGTAAAGGGTGTACTGCTCTTCTTCGGTCGGAAAGCTGTCCCGTACCATGAAGGGATATTCGGTACGGTACAGACCGATGCCTTCGGAGCCTGCTGCAAGCGATGGATTAAGATCGGACAGCAAACCGGCGTTGGTATAGAGCGGGATTCTGAAACCATCGGGCGTTTGCGCCGTTTGGTCGCGCAGGTGATGGAGCTTCTTCGACAGTCTGCGTTCGCGCGCGGCAATGCTAAGGTATTCCCGTTTCAGGTTAGCATCGGGTTCGATATAGAGCCGTCCCTCATAGCCGTCGACAATCAGAGACTTGCCGTGAAGACTGTTGAGAGGGAGGGTGTCGGCAAGGCCCATTACCGCTGGGATACCCATGGAACGCGCCAGAATTGCCAAGTGTGAAAGCCTCGAACCGTGCCCCGAGATCACCGCCACCAGATGCGCGCCCTTAACCGCGGCCAGATCCAGAGGGCTAAGGTCCTCACCGACGAGTATCGTACGTGCGCGATAACGCTCCTCAACCGGTTTCAGATTCTGCAGCTCAGTGAGTAATGCACGACCAATATCGCGAATATCCTCGGCTCTTTCCCTGAGATAAGGGTCCTCCATCGCTTCGAAATAGCGAGCATGTTCCTGGATACTGTCGCGCAAGGCGCCGGCTGCCCAGTTGCCAGTACGAATGCCGGCCAGCGTGCTCGTGACCAGTTCATCACTGCGAGCAATCATGGCGTAGGCGCGAAACAGTGTCCGATCCTCAGCCGTTAGCCCCCCTCCTTGCTCCTCGGCTATCCGGTCGAGCTCGCCAGCAACATGACTGACGGCAGCCTGAAAGAGTGCGATCTCGGCGTCGATATCGGTTACATCCCGATTAGGAATCTGGGCGAGTTCCGAGCTGACGTAGACGACATGTCCGGTACCAGTGGCGATACCCGGTGCACCCATGACCCCCTCGAAAAAAGGTGCGGATGGCACTTCGCCGGAAACGCTGGCGTTGATGAGGCTGCGGGCTTTGGCCAGTTGGATGCCGCCTGCGATCTGCGCCGCCAGGGTCGCCATTGATGCCTGCTCGGGTTCGCTGAACCGGGATTTCGCCGATTGTTGCACGACCATTACACCCAGCAGGACGCCCTGATGCATGATGGGGACACCCAGGTAGCCTTGGCAGTTGGTTTTCTGGTGAGCTGACAATGCACCGCTATCGCAGAGGTTGACCGGTTCCGAACGCTCAGCCACGAGGTTCGCCAGAGCGTCGGCGAATGTGTGCTGCAACGGGGGGCTGGCATGAGCTACGAGGCCGTCGCTGGCCATCAGCCGCTGCATTTCCGGCCGTGCGGGGTCTGAGAGATAGAGCAGGCAGATGTCGACCTGAAAAACATTGCGCACGTCCTGAACGATACCCTGCAGGGCACTATCGAGGTCCGGGGCTGCCCCGAGGCTCTGGACGATGGCATCAAAACGGGTCGTCAGAGAACGCGAGGCCGGTTTTCGAATCATGATTCTCTCCCAGGAAACAGCAGCAGTACGGCGCCGCCAGCGGCCTGAATGTGCAGAAAATGGCTAAATGATAGGAGCAGCCTATTCACGTAGGCCGGCGGCAGTAGAGTAACCGGTGTCTCAGGCTGCGGATCACTGGTCATGAGGTGTACTCAGTCGGTCGGCGAACATAGCTCTCTGCTTGCCTGTGTCCGACCTGGAGCGCTGGCGCTCAGGAATCAGATGCGCCCACACGGCAGCAGTCGGTCATACTCACGCTTGACCACCTCATAACATTCGCAGGTTCTGGCTTCCATGCCGGCCCGATCCACAATGGTGATATGGCCGCGATGGTAATGGATCAGGCCCGCCGCCTGCAGTTTGCCGGCGGCTGCGGTAACACCTTCGCGGCGCACTCCTAGCATGTTGGCGATCAGTTCTTGGGTCATCAGTAACTCGTCAGATGGTAGCCGGTCACGGCTCAGCAGCAGCCAGCGGCAGAGTTGCTGGTCAAGCGTGTGATGCCGGTTGCACACCGCGGTCTGCGCCATCTGGGTCAGCAGTGCCTGGGTGTAGCGCAGCAGCAGATGTTGTAGCTCGATCGAGTTATCAAACTCCCGCTTCAGCAGTTGGCCCGGCAACCGGTAGGCGTAGCCAGCACTTTGCACCACGGCGCGATTGGGCATGGTTTCGCCGCCCATGAACAGGGCAATGCCGATGATGCCCTCACGGCCGATCACCGCGACTTCGGCCGAAGCGCCATCGAGCATGACGTAGAGCAGGGAGACGATGGCGTCGGTGGGGAAATACACGTGGCGCAGTTCGTGACCGGACTCGTAGAGCACGTAACCGAGCGGCAGCGTGACCCGTTCCAGATGCGGACTGATGCGTGCATATTCATCCTCTGGCAACGCGGCGAGCAGGTGGTTCTGTCGCGGGTCAACAGGGGGCGGGGCATCATGAAGGGTCGGCACGGTCGATCTCCTGTTTAGCTCGCTCGCCATGCTCGGGGCCTCTTGGCTGACGTGGCGTCTTCAAAGAGTGATCACCTACCAATATAGACACATTTTCCGGGCAGGTTGCCGAGGATGACCCATAAGCGAATCAGCGAAGGAGTGTTCGCCTACCCGGTACCCCCTACGGATCGATTCGGTTTTTAGGCGTTTGTCTTCGACCGCAAGTGCCAACCCATTACGGTGGCGTATGGCAAGTATTCGCGGGTTTTTGCGGCGATGCTGAGGTCATCTGCGGCGTTGTTTTAGTCCTATGATCAGCGAAACGACAAACAATATGACAAAGAAAACAAACAGAATTCTGATGATCTCGACAGCACCTGCGACTATACCGGTAAAGCCCAGTAACCCAGCGACCAGCGCGACAATGAAAAATACAACGGCGTAATACAGCATGGTGTTTCCTCCCGCCTGGGGTGAACAACGGAGCAGCACGTGAGCCCGTGCTGCTACCCATCATCACCGCTAGGATCGTTCAATCCGGGGATCGCGTCTGTGCGCAAACGCACATACCGTGGTTTCGCTGACGAAGCCGATATCGGTAGGGTGAGGCTCTAACGCGTCGACTCCAGGAACTGGGCGTAGAGCGACTGGTCGAGACGCAGACAGCTGCAGGCCGATGCCTCCAGGCCGCCACGGTCGAGAATCCTGATATCACCGCGGTGGTAGCGGATCAATTTGCGCCGTTGCAGCATGCTGGCCGCCTTGGTGATGCCGACACGACGTACGCCCAGAATTTGGGCCAGGAGTTCGTGGGTGACATGAAAGCAGTCCGAGTGCGCCCGATCCTGCGCCAGCAGCAGCCAGCGGGCAAGTCGTGCCTCCAGCAGATGGAAACGGTTGCAGGCCGCAGCCTGCGCTAGTTGGCCCAGCATTACATAGAGATAGCGTTTCAGCAGATGTTGCCATGCGGCACTTCGTTTGAGTTCGCGGCAAAACGGCGCGGTCTCCATACGCAGTGCCTGGCCCGGGCCCAGAACGCTGGCGTGAAGCAGCGGCAGATCCACGCCGAGTAGCAACGAAAAGCCCATCATCCCTTCATCCCCAACCAGCATCACTCCCAGGCGTGAGCCCTTGTTCATCATTGTCGTCAGGGACAGGAAGCTTTCGGTCGGGAAGTACACATGTGCCAGGGGAGTGCCAGGCTCAGCCAGCATTTCGCCGAAGGTCAGCGTGATCGGCTCGCAACCGGCCATAAAGCGCTGTCGCTCCGGGCCAGGCAAGGCTGCGATCAGTCGATTGACGGCAGTAGATGAGTTCGTGGTCGGCACTTCTTTTCCTCGGTCTGGCACAGACATCAAGCGGTAAGGCTTGTGATCGAAATGTCACGTGCGCTAGCGCCCGCTGACAGTTAGGTGTCCATCTGAGCTTGACGTCAAAGAAGAGGGGCGTCTGGGCGCTAGCGCACATATGGCGCCGGTATTTGGTCCGGTTACGAATAATGCACCACCGTCCGCGCTGCAAAGGACAGTTTTCTCTCGCTTATGAGCGCTAGCGTACAGAAGCCGGTTCGGAATCGCGGGACGATGGAGACAATCTAATGCAGGAGACTTGCCATGAAACGAAGCTTTAACATGCAGCCGTTCAACCGGGCTGGCGCTGCAGTCGGGCTGATCTGTGCCCTGACACTGGCAGGGTGCGAAACGATGAGCCGCCCGTCCCATTCATCCGGCAACTATAGCAGCAGTAGTTACAACAGCAACTATGACGATAGTCGCTATGGCTATCGCAATCAGAACAACCAGCCGACCATCTATTCCGGCTATGGCGTTGTGCAGGCAATCGAACTGGTGCGCCAGGGCAGTCAAGGCGACCAGGGCGGTGTAGGCCTGGGAGCGATCGCCGGTGCTGTCGTGGGCGGCGTGGTTGGCCATCAGGTCGGCAAGGGCAGAGGTAATACCGCTGCGACGATCATCGGAGCTGTCGGCGGCGCCTATCTCGGCAACGAGCTGGAAAATCGGCAACAGCAGCAGATCACCGAGGCCTATAGGGTAACCGTGCGCATGGAGAACAGAACCACTCAAACCCTGCTGTTAAGCAATAATCCGGGCTTCCGCGTCGGTGACCGGGTCAATATCAGCAATGGCGTCATGGAGCGTTATTAAACGCATCCGAACGCACTGAGAGCTATCAAGAGGTAACCCCATGAACAAGATGCAAGGTTTAACGCTACGTATCGTGGCAGTTGTAATGCTAATCGGCTTGGCAGGCTGCGCCGGGATGTCGAGACAAGAGCAGAACACGGCGATAGGTGCCGGTGTCGGCGCCGTCGGTGGTTCTATCCTGACCGGTGGCAGCACGACCGGCACTCTTGGCGGTGCCGCAGTTGGCGGCTTTATCGGCCACGAAATCGACAAATGACAACCTGCAGCGATACGGCGGCCTTTATGACAGCCATATCGCTACGACCCGAATCACCAGGACGAGGAGATAAATAATCATGAAACGACTACAGACCGTTGGGGCGACCCTGATCATGGGCGTGTTACTGGTTGCGACGTCCGGTTGCGGCAAAGAGGAGGGGCCCGCCGAGCATGCCGGCAAGGAGATCGATAAAGCCATGGAGCAAACCAGCGAATACGCCAAAAATGCAGCGGATCAAATCGGAAATCAGCTCGATCAAGCCGGTGAACATATTCAGGATGCGGCCAAGGACGACAACGGAGGCAACTGATCTTGGCCTTGGCCATTGTCGTTCTCCGGGGGCGAGAGCCTTCTCACAATAAGCCGCTAGACTGAAGGAAAAGCTACCGGGCCAATCGGCCCGCATAGACGAATAACGGGAGGCTGGCGTGATGGGCGATCGATTAAGGTTCTATATTCGCCGCATCCGGGAACGGCTATGGGTCAGGCCATTGACGATGGGCGTGCTCTCCGTCGCCGTTGTGTTCCTGGCCAAGATGGCGGACACCGGCGTCATCGGGCGGCATCTGCCGCTGGTGACCCAGGCCTCGGTTGAAACGCTGCTTGCCATCATCTCAGCCAGCATGTTGGTGATTGCCACCTTTGCCGTGGCCTCGATGGTCGCCGCCTATGCCTCGGCCAGCAGTACCGCGACCCCGCGCTCCTTCTCCCTGATCATCGCAGACGACATCTCCCAGAACGCGCTGTCGACCTTCATCGGCGCCTTTATCTTCAGCATCGTGGCGCTGATTGCCCTGAAAAACGGCTACTACGATAGAGCCGGTCGCTTTGCCCTGTTCGTCATCACTGTGCTGATCCTTGCCATGGTGATCCTGACGTTTGTGCGCTGGGTCGATTGCATTGCCCGTCTGGGGCGGCTCACGAGCACCGTGGAGAAAGTGGAAGCGGTGACGGCCGCGGCCCTGCAGCGGCGCCGCCGTATACCGCATCTGCGTGGTACCCCTGCAGATGGCACGCAGTACCGGGGACAGGCGGTCTACGGCAAGTCGATTGGTTATGTCCAGCGTATCGAGATCACGGCATTGCAGGCCTATGCCGAAAAAACGGGGTTACGGATCCAGGTGGCGGCGTTGCCCGGTGCGTTTTCGGCACCGGGCCGGGCGTTGGCCTATATCACTGTGGACCAAAGCGCGCGGGTAGATTTCGATCAGGCCCCCATCGCACAGGCGTTTGTGATCGGTGTGCACCGGGAGTTCGACGAGGATCCCCGCTTCGGTCTGGTGGTGCTGTCCGAAATCGCCAGCCGGGCACTGTCACCGGCGGTCAATGATCCGGGCACGGCGATCGGCATTATCGGGTCCTTCCTGCGACTGTTTGCGCTCTGGGCCGAGCCAGTCAATCACGACGACCTCCATGAGTCCGACTGCGATCGCGTGGCGGTGCCGGAGATAGCCGTACGCGACATGTTTGATGACGCGTTCACAGCCATCGCGCGCGCCGGCGCCGGCACCATCGAAGTTGCCGGTCGGCTGCAGAAGGCGTTTGCATCCCTGGCCACGCTGGACGACGCCGCGATGCGGGAAGCTGCCACACAGCACTCCCGCCTGGCCCTCGCCCGGTCGGAAGGGGTGCTTGTGCTGGCGGACGATATGGAGGCGATCCGGCGCTTGGCCACCTTCGCCCTTTCGGTTCAGCCAGGTGTGGCCAAAAGATGACAAGGAGTCATGCCGTGGTATCGAACCAGGTTTCGCAAAAGAGCAGTGATTACGCCAATACCGGGGTGGTGGTTTCGGTGCGTGGCAGCGTGGTGGATATCCGCTTCGACCGGCATTTGCCGCCGATCTACTCGCTGCTGCGTGCCGGCGATGAGCAGCAGGTCGTGATCGAAGTGCTGGCGCAGCGCGACGCGGCGCATGTGCGCGGCATCGCCCTGACGCCGACCCAGGGTCTGGCCCGCGGAATGCTCGTACATGACAGCGGTAGGCCGCTGCACGCGCCGGTCGGGAAAGGCATTGTGTCGCGCATGTTCGATGTGTTTGGCAATACCATCGACCGTGAAGGTGCTCTGGCCGATGTCGAATGGCGTTCGGTGCATCGGTCGCCGCCGCGACTGGCGCGACGCTCTACCCGTGCTGAAGTGTTCGAAACCGGCATCAAGGTGATCGACGTACTGCTGCCGTTGGAGCGCGGAGGCAAGGCGGGTCTGTTCGGTGGGGCCGGGGTGGGCAAGACGGTGCTGCTGACCGAGATGATCCACAACATGATCGGACACCACGAGGGGATCAGCATCTTCTGTGGCATCGGCGAGCGCTGTCGAGAGGGCGAGGA
This sequence comes from Marinobacterium lutimaris, assembly GCF_900108065.1. Classification (GTDB taxonomy): domain Bacteria; phylum Pseudomonadota; class Gammaproteobacteria; order Pseudomonadales; family Balneatricaceae; genus Marinobacterium_D; species Marinobacterium_D lutimaris. Next base: position 14,253 of record NZ_FNVQ01000010.1, read on the forward strand.
ACTCTATCGCGAGATGAAGGCAGCGGGAGTGCTGCCCAACATGGTGATGATCTTCGGCCAGATGAATGAACCGCCGGGCAGTCGGTTTCGTGTCGGTCATGCCGCGCTGACCATGGCCGAGTATTTCCGCGACGACGAACACCGCGACGTGTTACTGCTGGTCGATAACATCTTTCGTTTCATCCAGGCGGGCATGGAGGTGTCGGGCCTGATGGGACAGATGCCCTCGCGGCTGGGCTATCAGCCGACCCTGGGCACCGAACTCTCGCAACTGGAGGAGCGTATCGCCAATACAGACTCCGGCGCGATCACCTCGATCCAGGCGGTGTACGTACCGGCGGACGATTTCACAGATCCGGCCGCCGTGCATACCTTCTCACATCTGTCGGCCTCCATCGTGCTGTCGCGCAAACGGGCAAGCGAAGGGTTGTATCCGTCCATCGACCCGCTGCAATCAAGCTCCAAAATGGCGACGCCGGGGATTGTCGGCGAACGCCACTACCGCCTGGCGCAAGAGATACGACGGACCCTCGCGCAATATGAGCAACTCAAGGACATCATCGCCATGCTTGGCCTGGAGCAGCTGTCGACGGAAGACCGCAAGGTGGTTGCCCGCGCCCGGCGGCTTGAGCGTTTTCTTACCCAGCCCTTTTTCGCCACCGAACAGTTCAGCGGCCTGAAAGGAAAGCTCGTCAGCCTGGAGGCGTCGCTGGATGGATGCGAGCGTATCCTGCGCGATGAGTTCGAAGACTATCCGGAGAGCGCGCTGTACATGATCGGTGCGGTGGACGAGGCACAACAGAAAAAAAACCGCGGTTGCGGCGCCCGCCGCTAGCGACCCCGCGGGGGAGGAGAAAGATGTCACCGATGCAGATGAACCTTAAGGTACTGCTGCCATACGGTATTTTCGCCGATAAAGCCGGCGTGTTGCGCATCGTGGCGGAAACCCGGGCAGGCGCGTTCGGGCTGCTGCCGCACCGCCTGGACTGCGTGGCGGCGCTGGTGCCGGGGATACTGATTTACGAAACAGAGACAGACGGCGAACAGTTCGTCGCCGTGGATGAGGGCGTACTGGTCAAGGCGGGGGCGGAGGTGTTCGTTTCGGTACGTCACGCACAGACCGGGGCTGATCTGAAGCAGCTGCGCCACCAGGTGGAGCAGGAGTTTCTGACCCTGGATGCGCAGGAGCAGAACCTGCGCTCGGTGATGGCGAAGCTTGAAAGCGGCTTCTTGCGGCGTTTTGCGAGCTTTGAACATGAATAACGCACCGCAAGCCCCATCGCTGGAGCGATGGCGTATCTGGCGGCTAAAGAGGGTATAGCAATGGCTTCACAGAGCAACAGTGAGGATAGCCGGGACAGTCCCGCTACTCAGCTCAATGAGCTGATCAAGTCGGGCTGGCAAGGTCTCAAACAATCAAGGCCGGGGGGCAACTTCAAGGGCAAGATTGCACTGGCCGTGCTGATGTTGATCGGCGTGGCGGGCTGGAGCGCCTATTACACCGTGCCCAGCGATTCGGTGGCGGTGGTGCAGCGGTTTGGCAAATACCTGGGCGAGGTGCCGCCGGGTCTGCATTTCAAGTTGCCGCTGGGCATCGATGTCGTAACCATCGTTCCGGTCAAGCGGCAGCTCAAGCAGGAGTTCGGCTTCGCCACCCTGGGTGCCACCGACCTGCACCAGAGCCCGCGCCCCCAGGATCGAACGCGGGAGACCCAGATGGTCACCGGCGACCTCAACGCCGCGCTGGTGGAGTGGGTGGTGCAGTACCGCATCTCCGATCCGTTCAATTTTCTGTTCGAGGTACGCGAACCGGGCGCCACCCTGCGTGCGGTGGCCGAGTCGGTGATGCGTGAAGTGGTCGGCGATCGGACGGTGGACGAGGTGATCACCATCGGTCGCCAAGAGATCGAGACTGAATCGCTGACCAAGATGCAGAGGCTTGCCAGCAAGTACGCCATGGGCATCAGCATCGATCAGGTGCAGTTGAAAAACATCAATCCGCCCCAGCCGGTGCAGGAGTCGTTCAACGAGGTCAACCAGGCTCAGCAGGAGAAAGAGAAACTGATCAACGAAGCCCGGCGGGACTATAACAAGGTGATTCCGCTGGCCCAGGGCGAAAAGGATCAGCGCATTCGCGAGGCTGACGGTTACCGCCTCAAGCGCATCAACGAGGCCGAAGGCGATGTGGCCCGCTTCAACGCCTTGCTGGCGGAATATAACAAGGCACCGGAGGTGACGCTGCGGCGCATCTATCTCGAGACGATGCAGGCGGTGATGCCGGGTATTCGAGCCAAGATCATTGTCGATGAGAAGGCCGGAGGCGTTCTGCCTCTACTCAATCTCGACGCCCAGACGGGAGAGCGGCCATGAGCGGCAACAAACCTTTTGCGGTGCTGGCGCTGCTGGTGCTGCTGGGATACCTGGCCTCCAGTTCGCTCTATACCGTGAGCGAAGTCGAACAGGTGATCATCACCCAGTTCGGTAAGCCGGTGGGTGAGCCGGTGACCGAGGCCGGTCTGAACCTCAAGCTGCCCTTCATCCAGGACGTCAACGCGATCGACAAACGCATACTCGAATGGGATGGCAACCCCTCGGACATGCCGACCAAGGACAAGCTTTATATATCGGTCGATCTCTTTGCCCGCTGGCGCATCACCGATCCGCTGCAATACTTCCTGAGGCTGCGCGATGAACGCAGTGCGCAGTCGCGTCTTGATGACATTCTGGGCAGCGAGACCCGCAATGCGGTTGCCAAGCATGAACTGATTGAAATCATCCGCACCACCAAGGGCCGGGTGCCGTTGCGCGATGCCCTGCTGACTGCGGCGCAACGGGAGATGGATATTGGCACCCTGGTGCCGATCCAGAAGGGACGGGAACTGGTGGAGAAAGAGATCTTCAGCGCGGCGGCGGAGAAGGTGCGCGTGTTCGGTATCGAACTGCTCGATATCCGCTTCAAGCGGATCAACTACAACGAAAGTGTGCGGCCGAAGATCTACGACCGGATGATCAGCGAACGTCGGCAGATCGCCGAACGCTTCCTGTCGGAGGGTAACGGCGAAGCCGCCAGAATCCGCGGCAACCGGGAGCGCGACCTCAACAAGATCCAGTCCGAGGCCTATCGGCAGGTAGAGGAGATTCGCGGCCTGGCAGATGCCAAGGCGGCTGAGATCTATGCTGGCGCCTACAACCAGAGCCCTGAAGCGGTGGCGCTTTATGAATTCACCCGCACCATGCAAGCCTATCCATCGATCATCGGCCAAAACACCACTCTGGTGCTGTCGAGCGACGGCGATCTGTTCAAGTACCTCAACGGGATTGCGCCGGATCAGAGCCGGGGCGGACAGTAAAGCCGTGGCCATGACCGACGAGCCTGACAAAGAGGCCCGGAAAGCGCCGGAGCCGGATTTTGCCGCCCAGGTCGGTGCCAAGGCGGCGCGCAAGCTTAAGGCCCGGCGCCATGCGACGCCGGGGGTTTGGTTTGGCTTGGGCATGATGGGGCTGATCGGCTGGTCCGTGGTGGTGCCGACGCTGCTGGGGGCCGCTATCGGCTTCTGGTTGGATAAGCACAGCCCCGGTCAGTATTCGTGGACGCTGGCGCTGTTGATGGCCGGACTGACCCTCGGCTGTCTCAATGCCTGGCACTGGGTGTCCAAGGAGGACCAGGCGATGCGCGATGAACAGGAGGATAGCGATGAGTGAGATGCTGATACTGGTCCCGAGTGGCGTCGCCGGATTTGGCCTGGGGGTGTTTTTCTTTGGCGGCCTGTGGTGGACGATTCGCCGCGGTGTCTCGTCGCAACGCCCCGCACGGCTGTTTCTCGGCAGCCTGTTGCTGCGCATGGGGTTGGTGCTGGCGGGGTTCTATCTGGTATCCGATGGCGACTGGCAACGCATGTTGACCTGTCTGCTGGGATTCGTGATCGGCCGCTTTGTCTTCACGATCCTCGCCGGTCCGCCGTTGGCACAACTGCCGGTGAAGGAGCACGGTAATGCCCCTTAGTCCCGATGAGATCGTGTTCTGGCAGTGGGGCATTGTCCAACTCAACGCCACCATTGTGTACACCTGGCTGTTGATGTTGTTTTTGGCCGTCGGTGCCAAACTGATCACCCGCAGGCTCGCCACCGGGCTGACCCGCTCTCGCTGGCAAAACCTGCTTGAGATCATCGTCACCGCCATCGAGAAACAGATCGAAGAGGTCGGCCTGTCCCATCCGCGGACCTATCTCGATTTTCTCGGCACGCTGTTCCTGTTCGTCGCCACCGCCAGCCTGTTCACCGTTGTTCCCGGCTACCAGCCGCCGACCGGCTCACTGTCCACTACGGTGGCACTGGCACTGTGCGTGTTCGTGGCGGTACCGCTGTTCGGCATTGCGGAGCAGGGACTGGCGAGCTATCTCAAGTCCTATATACAGCCGACCTTCATCATGCTGCCGTTCAATCTCATCAGCGAGCTGTCGCGCACCCTGGCCCTGGCGGTCCGCCTGTTCGGCAACATGATGAGCGGGGCGATGATTATCGGCATTTTGCTCAGCATCACCCCCTTTGTCTTTCCGATCGTGATGACGCTGCTCGGCCTGCTTACGGGCATGGTACAGGCCTACATCTTCAGCATTTTGGCGGCGGTCTACATCGCCGCCGCCACGCGGGTCCGCGCCAAGAGTCGCGATCCCGATGCCGGAGCCAGTCCCGAACAACAACCCGGTTAGTTAAGGAGATCCTATGGATAGCATGACACTTATCGCCATGACCTCAATCGTCATCGCCGGTCTGACCACCGGTTTCGGCACCATGGCACCCGCGCTGGGCGAGGGGCGGTCAGTCGCCGCGGCACTGAGTTCGCTGGCGCAGCAACCCGATGCCGCCGCCACCATTACCCGAACCCTGTTTGTCGGTTTGGCAATGATCGAATCCACGGCGATCTACTGCTTCGTGGTGTCGATGATCCTCATATTCGCCAACCCGTTCTGGAACTACGCGCTTGCGTTCGTGCAGGCCACCGGACACTAAACCATGCTGATCAATTGGTTCACCGTTGGTGCCCAACTGCTCAACTTCCTCATCCTGGTGTGGTTGATGAAGCGCTTTCTGTATCGGCCCATTCTCGATGCCATCGATGCACGGGAAGAGAGGATTGCGGCCGAACTGGCTGACGCGGCAGCGAAACAGGCCGAGGCCGAGCAGGCGCGCGAAACCTTTCGCGATAAAAACACGGCATTGGACCAGCAACGCGCCACGCTGCTGAGTCAGGCGGCACAGACGGCAGAAGTGGAGCGCCGACGGCTCCTGGATGAGGCGAGAGACGCAGCCGATTCCCTGAGTGCCAAGCGTCGGGAAGCACTGAGTCAGGAGCAAGAACGCCTGAGTGAAGAGCTCGTGCAGCGTACCCGGGATGAGGTTTTTGCCATCGCGCGCAAGGCGCTGGCGGATCTGGCCTGCGCCGGTCTGGACGCGCGCATGTGCGAGGTGTTCGTGCAGCGCCTGCAAGACCTGGACAGCGCCACGCGTGACGAACTCGTCAGCACCCTGACCCCCGGGTCCGATCCAGTGCTGGTCAGCAGCGCCTTCGATCTGCCGCCGCCGCAACGCCGTGCAATACAGGTGGCGCTTGCGGATCTGTTTGCGGCCGAGATCCAGGTCCGGTTCGAGACCGCAGCGCAACTGATCAACGGGATTGAACTCAGTGTCAACGGTCGCAAACTGGGCTGGAGCATTGCCGACTACCTGACGGCGATGGAAAAAAGCGTCGGCGAACTGCTAACGGTGCCCGCCGTTGCTGATGCCGAGCCCGACACGGCTCACGATGCCGAGTCCACGCCCCCGGCCGCTGAAGCGTCTACAGCGGCTGGGCCGCCTGAGCGGTCCGAGTCGGAGCAACGCGGATGAGTGCGTCAGCCGATACCCTGCAGGGCACATTCGAGCGCGCCTTTGCCGATCTGCGCCAGGGGCGCGAGGCATTCGCCCCGCAATTGACGACACAGGAGGTGGGCCGGATCACCAGCCTGTCCACCGGTATCGCCCGGGTCAGCGGGCTACCCGGTGTGGGCTCGGATGAGTTGGTCAGTTTCCCGGGCGGTGTGTCCGGCATCGCCTTCAATGTGGACGAGAACGATATCGGCGTGGTGCTGCTTGGCGAATACTGGCATCTGCAGGCCGGTGACGCCGTTGAGCGCACCGGCCGGGTCATGGATGTGGCGGTAGGCGATGGCTTGCTGGGGCGCGTTATCGACCCGCTCGGTCGGCCTCTCGATGGTGCCGGCCCGGTTGTCGCCAGCACTCGACTGCCGATCGAGCGGCCTGCGCCACCGATCATGGATCGTGCGCCGGTCACCGTGCCGCTGCAGACCGGCCTAAAGGTAATTGATGCGCTCATTCCTGTCGGTCGCGGTCAGCGTGAGTTGATCCTCGGCGATCGTCAAACCGGCAAAACCGCCATCGCCATCGACACCATCCTCAATCAACGCGGCAAGGATCTGCTCTGTATCTACTGTGCCATCGGCCAGCGCGCCTCTGCCGTGGCTAAGGTCGTGGCCACTCTGCAGAAACAGGGCGCGATGGAGTATTGCATCGTGGTGCTGACCGAGGGCAACGACCCGCCGGGGCTGACCTACATCGCGCCCTATGCCGCCACCAGCATCGCCGAGCACTTTATGGCACAGGGCCGCGACCTGCTGATCGTTTACGACGACCTGACCCACCATGCCCGCGCCTATCGCGAACTGTCTTTGCTGCTGCGCCGCCCGCCCGGTCGTGAAGCCTTTCCCGGCGACATCTTTTATATCCATTCTCGATTGCTCGAACGCGCGACCCGGCTGCGGCCGGAATGTGGCGGTGGCTCGCTCACCGCGCTGCCGATCATCGAAACCGAGGCGCAAAATATCTCCGCCTACATCCCCACCAATCTGATCTCCATTACCGACGGCCAGATCTACCTGTCGCCGTCGCTGTTCGAGCTCGGCGTGCTGCCGGCGGTGGATGTCGGCAAATCCGTTTCCCGTGTGGGCGGCAAGGCGCAACGGGCGGCGTATCGTGCCGTGGCGGGCGACCTGAAGCTCGCCTATGCGCAGTTCGAGGAGCTGGAAACCTTTGCCCGCTTCGGTGCCCGCCTGGATGAAGAGACTCGCAAGGTGATCGAGCATGGAGAGCGTATCCGCGCCAGCCTCAAACAGGCAGAAAGCGCGCCGGTCTCCATGGGCGGGCAGATCACCGTGCTGCTGGCGTTGGTGGAGGGGCTGTTCGATCCAGTGCCGATGGCGCAGATGGATGAGGCGGAGCGCGCGGTACGCGCTGCAAGCGCTCAGATGCCGGATGATCTGGCGGCGCGACTGGACAGCGCCGACAGCCTCAGCGATGCGGATCGCACCACTCTCCTCGCGCTGGCCCGCACGGTACTGGACGAGTTGGCTCCTCAACCCGAGCCAACACACCCCGAACCATCCGGAGAGCGGGCATGAGCAACACCACGGAGGGCCTGCGGCGCAAGATCGATAGCGCCACGGATCTCCAGTCCGTGGTGCGTACCATGAAAGCGCTGGCGGCATCGAGTATCAGCCAGTACGAGCAGGCCGTGCTGGCGCTGGGGGACTACGCGCGCAGCGTGGAGCTGGGATTGAGCGTCTGTTTTCGCGGCTCCGGTGCCATCGGCGCGATGACAACCGAAGTCGTCAACACGAAAGCGCGCGCGACAGGGGCCGTGGTGTTCGGTTCCGACCAGGGTCTGGTGGGGCAATTCAACGATGTCATCGCCAACTATGCGCGCGAAACGCTGGCGACTGAGCCCGTTCAACCCTTGATCTGGGCGGTCGGCGAGCGCGTGCATGCGCGCCTTGAGGACGCTGGCCTGCCGTTGGCCGGTGACTTCAGCGTTCCGAACTCGGTCCAGACGGTCACCCAACTGGTTGGGCAGATTCTGGTCGAGAGCGAGACGCGGCTGAGCCAGGGCGAGATCAGTGGACTTGTTTTGTTCTACAACCGTCCCACATCCGGGGCGATCTATGCGCCGGGCAGTCAACGGCTGTTGCCGCTGGATGCCGACTGGTGCCGCCAACTGGCTGCACGGCCCTGGCCGACGGCAAACCTGCCCGAGGTGACCGGCGCGGGTATGACAACGCTGCGAGCGCTGATCCGGGAATATCTGTTTGTTTCGCTGTTCCGGGCCTGCGCCGAGTCCCTGGCCAGTGAGAACGCCAGCCGCCTGGCGGCGATGCAGCGTGCCGACACCAACATCGGCGAACTGCTGGACGAGCTCCACCTGAGCTTCCACCGTGTGCGCCAGGGTGGTATCGACGAGGAGCTGTTCGACGTCATCTCCGGCTTTGAAGCGCTGCCTAAGCGCTAGCCGACATCAACCCAAGGAGTCCAAAATGTCCATACAACTGCATGAAGAAAACGGTGGCAGGCTGATCGTCGTTCAGGTTAGCGGCACGCTGGTAAAGGCCGACTACGAGCAGTTCGTCCCTGAGTTCGAGCGCCTGGTCCGGGAGCACGGGAAACTGCGTCTGCTGTTCGACATGTCCGGGTTCCACGGCTGGGAACTCAGTGCCGCCTGGGAGGACCTGAAATTCGGCGTCAAGCATCTCTCCGACATCGAACGACTGGCGATGATCGGGGAAAAAAAATGGCAACAGGGCATGGCCGTGTTCTGCAAACCGTTCACCAAGGCGCAGATCCGCTACTTCGATCACACAGAGGTCGCCGAGGCACGGAGATGGATCGAACAGGAAGATCGTACTGACTGAACGGCCTCCAGGGTGATCGACATGCCTCAGCGGAAGCCAGACCACCGGCGGCGGCATCATGCGCAGCTGTCGGCGGGTTGGTCCGGTTTCGTTACCGGCAATCAGCTCACCCTGTTGCAGAATGGGGAGGAGTATTTCCCGGCGCTCGAAGCCGCGTTCGATCGGGCCAGATATGAAATTCATCTACAAACCTATCTCTACGAAAATGACGCCACCGGACAGCGAGTGGCGGCCGCGCTGCAACGGGCGGCGCTTCGCGGCGTAAAGGTTTGCGTGCTGATCGACGGTTTCGGCTCAAGAAACCTGCCACGCCAGATGCGTGAGCGGATGCGATCGGACGGAGTGAATCTGCTCATTTACCGGCCCAAAATATCGCCCTGGACGTTTCGGCGCAAGCGCCTGCGCCGGATGCACCGGAAAATCGTAACGGTGGACCGGGAGATCGCCTTTGTCGGCGGTATCAACATAGTCGGTGACCGCACGGCCAACGATGACCAGGCTCCCCGCTATGACTATGCCGTTGCCGTGGAAGGACCGCTGGTGGAGGCGATCCGTCTTGCCGCCCAACGCTTATGGTCGCGGCTGGCCTGGCTCTCGTTGCACAAAGAGATGGCGCACAGAACGAAAATGCCGGCTTCGACCTTTACCGGGGGATCCATGAGTGCGGCATTCCTGCTGCGAGACAACATCCGCCATCGCCGCGACATTGAGGCCGCGTATCTGCAGGCGATCCGGCAGGCGCAATCCGAGATCCTGCTTGCCCATGCCTATTTTCTGCCGGGGCTCGAATTCCGCCATGCACTGATCGGCGCCGTGCAGCGCGGGGTGCGGGTGGTGCTGCTGTTGCAGGGAAAAGTGGAATATCGTCTCGAGTATTATGCCGTGCGGGCGCTGTACGGCTGCCTGCTCGATAACGGCATTGAAATTTACGAATACCGCAAGAGCTTTCTCCACGCCAAAGTGGCAGTGGTTGACGACCATTGGGCGACCATTGGATCTTCGAATATCGATCCATTCAGCCTGTTGCTCTCACTCGAAGCCAACCTGGTCGTCGACAATGACGCCTTTGGCGCTGGCGTTGCCCGGCGACTTAAAGAGACCGTCCAAACCGATGGTTGGCGTATAAGGGCGGAAGGCTGGCAACAGCAGCCTACCTATATACGCGTTTTTAGCTGGCTCAGTTATGGACTGCTGCGATTGATGAGAGGGATCAGCGGGTATGAACGTGAAAACGGCCGGGCTCGAAGTCAGTGACTGCCCGGATCCTCCGAACGCGTTAATAGTCAAGGCTCCGGCTGGCCGGAGCAGGAGAGAACGATGCCGACAAAAGCAAAAACAAAGTCCCATAGCCTGCCGGCGTCAGCGCCAACTGAGCCGACGGCAACGGACGACACATTCTGCGGTTTGCATCGTAAACTGCCGCCGCTCAAGGTCGTGGCCGACGAGGATGTACCACTGCTCGACCGCCTGCTGCATGCAACCCTGGGGCAGGTATACGGCTTGTCTCCGGCGGCGTTGGGCCTGGCCTATGCCGACTGGCTGACGCATCTCCTGCTTGCCCCTGGAAAGCAGGCTGAGCTGGCTGTCAGTGCCGGGGACAAGATCACGCGGCTTTCGGATTACATGCTGCGGCAAGCGCAAGGACAGGAGCCCATGGAGTGTTGCGCCGAGCCGCTGCCGCAGGATCATCGCTTTGTCGATCAGGGATGGCAGGAATGGCCCTTCAACCTGTACCAGCAGGCGTTCCTGCTCACCGAGCGATGGTGGCAGGAGGCCACCCATGTCCGCGGCATGACCCAGCACCATGCCGCCATCCGGCCCTTTATCGCTCGGCAAGTTCTGGATATGTGGTCGCCGCTCAACTTTCCCCTGACCAATCCGCGCATTCTGAGAGCCAGCGCGGAACAGGGCGGGCTTAACTTCTTCAGGGGTGTCCAGAATTTTCTGGATGATTGGCAGCGGTTTATTACGAAACAGCCTGCGGCCGGGATGGAAGCCTTCGGGGTGGGCGACAATATTGCCGTGACGCAAGGCAAGGTCGTGTATCAAAACCGTTTGATCGAATTGATCCAGTATGCGCCGGTGACCGCCGATGTGTATGCCGAGCCGTTGCTGATCGTCCCGGCTTGGATCATGAAATATTACATTCTCGATCTATCGCCGGAAAACTCGCTGGTGAAATATCTGGTTGAACAGGGGCATACCGTGTTCATGATTTCATGGAAAAACCCGGGCCCGGAGGATCGTGATCTCGGCAACAGGGATTATCGTGAGTACGGTATCATGGACGCGCTCGACGCGATCAATGCGATCGTGCCGGGGCAGAAAATTCATGCCGTCGGCTACTGTCTCGGTGGCACGCTGTTGTCCATTGCCGCGGCAGCGATGGCGCGGGACGGCGATGATCGGCTGAAGAGCGTCACGCTGTTCGCGGCCCAGATCGATTTCGAGGAAGCCGGCGAGTTGCTGATGTTCATCGACGAAAGCCAGCTTGCCTGGCTTGAGGACACCATGTGGGAGAAGGGCTATCTTGACCGGCAGAAGATGACAGGCACCTTCCAGCTGTTGCGCTCCCGCGATCTCATCTGGTCGAGCATGATCGAGAATTACCTGCTGGGAGAGCGCACGGTGCCGAACGATATGATGGCCTGGAATGCCGACGCGACGCGTATGCCTTTTAAAATGCACAGCGAATATCTGCGTGAGTTGTTCCTGAATAACGACCTGGCCGAAGGCCATTTTCGGGTCGGTGGCAGGCCGGTGGCGCTGACCGATATCCGTATCCCCATCTTTGCAGTCGGCACGCAACGGGACCACGTCGCACCCTGGCGTTCCGTATATAAAATCAAGTTGCTGACCGACACCGATGTAACCTTCCTGCTGACCAGCGGCGGCCATAATGCCGGGATCGTCAGCGAGCCTGGGCATCCGCGCCGTAGCTATCAGGTCGGGACCCTGAACAGCATGGACAAATTCGTCTCGCCCGAAGAGTGGTGTGAGCGTACACCATCGCAAGAAGGGTCCTGGTGGCCGGAATGGAATGCCTGGCTGACACAACAATCAGACGGAAAATCCGAACCGCCGGCAACCGGAGCGTCCGGCAAGGGTTACCGCATCCTGCGCGATGCGCCGGGGGCGTATGTATTGATGCACTAGCTGTACTTGATGCTACAGCCCGTTAAGGGAACAAGAGCGGCGTTGCAAAAGCGTCGCTCTTGTAAGGGGAGATAGAAGCGCCTCCCTGATATCAGCTGCCGATACGTATGCTGTCCAATGACCCCAGCACGCCGAAAACTTGCAGCAGCCAGATCACGAGCACGATGACGACAACGATATTCAGGATGTTCTTGATCTTTCGATCCATGGGTATGTAAGCGTTGACGAGCCAGAGCAGCACGCCAACCACGATCAGGACGACAACCAGATTAATCAGAGGCATGTGGATTCTCCTGCAGGATCATTAGGTGTCTGCCGGTGGAACGGGACAGGCGCCAATCGCGTCCGTCCCTTCCCGGTTTAGCGGTTGATTCGGGAGATTTTTGTACCCTCGATAGTGATCCCCGCCATCAAACCCTGTTGACTGAAGATGAAGGCATAGGCGTCATCCTTCAACGATGACGTCGACAGGTTCTTGGCGATGCCTTCATCTACCAGGACAACGCTTGGACCGACGCCGATCTCCCAGCCGTTCGACTCTTGCAGGTAGTCGACGGCCTTGTCGCTCATCAGGAAAACGGCATATCCGTAGGATTGAGCGCCGATCTGCAAGCCCCAGGAGCCGGTGACCGAGTTGTAATAATCGACCACGGTCGAGCCCTTCATCAGCACGCCTTCACCATAACTGCCGCCGAATACGAGGCCGGCCTTGATCATGTTCGGAAAAACCAGAATCGCCTTGGCTGTGTGCGAAAGCGTCTCGGCCACCGGTTGGACTTTATAGAGCGTCTGCAACGCCTGCCCGGAATCCTTGTCTAGATCCTCCGCTGTTGCGGCGTTTGCTGGAGTCATCAATGCCATCGAGACGACGGCTGCCGCGGCGAGACTGAACGCCAGAAGCGTCCTTTGTATTTGTATGCTGTACATGTCGAATATCCTCCCACGTTGGGATGTTAGGTACGCATAGTGGTTGCAATCATCAGGCTACTCGCCTGATCGGTTGTGGTCTGTGCGGTAGAGTACATAGCGTCGAGATTCTGCCCCCTTATACGGGCACAGGACCGTTAGCCGTGAAGGCGCCGATACGGCCTTTGAGCAGCGTTCGTGCATTCCGTGCTCGACTTTCTCGCCTATTTCGGCGGCATGCTCAATGCGCTCATGCAGGTCGTCTGCAACTCTTCGAGACAGGGTTTCGTCCTCAGATTCGGTGTATGTCTGGTTTGAACGTAGTACCACCCAGGCACCGGGGCAGATTGACCGCGGCTACAGTACGCCCAGCAGCAGCAGAATCAACACTACCAACAGTAGTACGCCAATCCCCCCGCTCGGGCCATATCCCCATGAACGGCTGTGGGGCCAGGTCGGTATGACGCCGATCAGCAATAGAATTAAAATTACCAGCAGAATGGTTCCCATCTTGTTATCTCCGATGATTAGTCTTGATACCCATCCGATGGCCGCTCCTGGCCGTCAGACTCCAAATGAACGCGCCTCCTTGTACGAAGCAGTACGACAGAGTGCGACGCTCTGACTTACTTTGTATGGATCAGCTCCTCACTCCCCGGGATGTTAGGTTCGCACACTGGAGGTATGTACAAGGTTGGACGCCGGATAGATCGCGGTCTGGACTCTGGCGTACATAGCGCCAAGGCTCTCCGGGCGGACTTTCCCCTTATGAAACTCATTCCAGATCATCGCAATGGCTTGCATCCTGTTGCAGCCTGCGTGCCTCCTGTTCGCATTTAAGCTGACGCTCGCTCTTGGGCACCTGCTGCCTGTTCTCGTTTTGTCCGGCGGGCTCAGATGGCCGTAGTTGGCGTGCCTCGCCCTTTTGCTGAGCGCTGCTTGCCTTGGGTTGCTGCCGTTCCAGTAGCTGAGTCGGCGACAGTTCTCTGTCGGCCTTGCGCTGTGGCTGCTCCTGCTGTTGAGGCGCCGGCCGTTCGCTGTCGGCCTTGCGTTGTGGCTGCTCCTGCTGTTGGGGCACCGGCCGTTCGCTGTCGGCCTTGCGTTGTGGCCGCTCCTGCTGTTGAGGCGCCGGCCGTTCGCTGTCGGCCTTGCGTTGTGACTGCTCCTGCTGTTGAGGCGCCGGCCGTACGCTGTCGGCCTTCCGCTGTGGCTGCTCCTGCTGTTGAGGCGCCGGCCGTTCGCTGTCGGCCTTGCGTTGTGGCCGCTCCTGCTGTTGAGGCGCCGGCCGTTCGCTGTCGGCCTTCCGCTGTGGCTGCTCCTGCTGTTGAGCCGGCTGTCTATCCTCGGGCTCGGGTCTTCTCTTCGGCTCGACCGAGCGGTCCAGCCGCTGCGGCTGAGCAGAGTCTTCGGTGCGGCCTGAGCCCGCGGCGCGTACGTCCACGGCATTCTCTTGCTCGCCCAGTACCCGTATATTCTTGCGCGGCTTGCTGTCCGGCACGCTTTCGACAACCTCAGGTTCCAGCGGCCGTCCAGGCTGTTTACGCAAGAGATCTTTGCGCTGGGAAAACGGAGGTTCGGCGGGCGGCGGTGGGTTGCGTGCGACGACCGGACGGCCGAACACCTCCGGTGCCGGATGCGCCTTGGCGACCTTGCCACTACCGATCACGCTGCGCGTGCTGGGGGCAATCGGGGCGATACGCAGGGTTTCGCCGGTGCTGATTGCCTTGCGGTCAATACGCATCGCGGCGGAATGTACCGGCTGTGCATTCACAAATACGGTACGGGGCACCACGGTGACGGCCTGTTCCTGGTAACGGTGGGAGTAGTCTATCTGGTCGATATTGTCGGCGCCGCCGGAGTAGTAGTTGTTGTAGACGTTGGTGATGGTGGTGTTCTGGATCACCGTATTGTTCACGTTAACCCGCGTAAAATAGTTGCGGCTGACATGATAGGAGGGCACGTAGACCTCTCGTGGTGCAAGTGGAAACCATCCGATAGGTGAGCTGCCGGCGCCCAACGAAAGCGATAGGCTCCAGCCGCTGCCACCGATGAAGGCGACCAGTGCGGGTGCATAGACTGGACGTACCTGGCGCGGACCCGGCACCCAGCCCCAGCGAAGGTCGACGCGGATCCAACGGCCGTAGTGCGATGGCGCGAAGCCCCAGGGCGCGTTATCTATCCAGGTCCAGCCCCAAGGCTCCTGCCAGACCCAATGACCGTCGCGGTAAGGTGCCCAGTCGGCGGATACTCTGGTTGGGAACCAGGCGTGGCCCTGACCGCTCACCGGGCGCCAATTGCCGTACTGATCCAGATCGTTGTAGCCGGCCAGATCGTCGTCGACATAACGCAGCGACTCGGAGCGCTGGAATCGGCGGTCGCGCTCCAGACCGTAGCGGTCAAAGTCGTCCTCACGGGGCAAACCGTACATATCGTAGTCGTGTAAATCGGAGTCGTAGAAACGCACCGCCTCGCCCGCGCGCAAGCTGAAATGGGCGTTGTCGCCGTAGACTTCGCTACGTCCTTCCCACACCACAATGGTGGTGTCTCCGTGCCGTGGATCCACGTCAACCCGATAGCGGCCACGGCCCCCGATGGTGAGTGCCAGCAGCGGAGTGTCGATCTCGATTTGCTGATCCCTGTACTGCCGCCGTACACTCAGGCTAAGCGTCCCTTGGGGTAACTGCAGCTGCATCAAGTTATCGTTCAGGTCGAGAATTTCGACGCTGCTGTTAGCGTCGATGCGCACGGCGGAACTGCCTACTTGAAATTCGGCGCGGGAATTGCTGTCGGTCCATAGCCGATCGCCGCGAATCAGCGGTCGATTGCGTACGACATCGAACCACTGATTTTCGCCTGAAGGTGAATAACTCACCTGACCCCGGCTGTCGCTCAGGTAGCCCACGCGTGCTGAAGGATCGGCATTGGCGTTGCCGGCGAACAGTGCCGCGCACAGGGCAAACAGCAGCAAGCCGTTCAAGGCAGGTAATCGCAATGGATTCGACATAGTGTATTCCTCTTGGCAAATGCCCGAACTACCAACACCTTAGGTATCGGCCACGATGACTTCCGGAGCGGAGGGCAGTATCAGGCGGTCCTACTTATCGTCTGCCATGGGAGCACAGTGCTTTGCCCTCCCAATGGACCAAATCTACAGCGCATGACCAGCCGGTTCTGTACGTTGCCGCACAAAGCGCGTGGATTTGTTCTATTGACCTTATTTGAAGCAGGGATGTGTTTGATTATCTCAACAGGTTTTAAACCCGGGTCGACGTCAAGTGAGGGGCTGTCGCAGGTGAAGTTTGAACAGAGGTACTTGAGCGAACAGGAAAGCTGTGGCGACTCATGTGCAGTCAACAGTAGGAAACTCGGCGTCCCTGCCGGCCTGGTTGTTATTTCTCCATGCTGGGCTTTGAATCCTCACTGCGGGGTGGTTGTGGTTCTCTTGTTTTGGGCTCGGTTTCAAATCCTTTGGGGGGCTGCTGCTCTTTGGCATTGGAGCCCGGTGCCTCTTTGCGCTGCTGTTGCTGTTGATTGTTCGCCTGTTGTTTTTCCTGGGGGCGCGGCTGATTTTCGCGTTTTGTGGTAGCCGCGTTACCTTGTTCCTTACGATTCGTTTTCATTATAAATAACCTCTTGGGGATACTCGCGGCATGCGAGATTGCAAACCAGCGAGGTGTATAAAATCGCAGGTAATATGTGCAGCGTCGGTGCGTTGTCACACATAGGGTCTATGATTAACTCCCGATCTGCTGCCGATGACGATCGGTATGAGCGAGGTCTGCATCGACATCGCCGGGAGAGCGTGCTTGATCTTCAGCTCGTAATTAGCGGTTGATTCGGGAAATTTTTGTACCCTCGATGCTGATGCCCGCCATCAATCCTGTCCGCCAGCAGGATGTTTGCGAAGTGTGATGATCAGCGGTGCGCCCAGGATAAACTGCGTCCGGCCGAAAACCTGTGGGCGGTCTGAGCGTGCTATATTGAAACCAGCAGCACTGGGGCGTTTCGCTTGTAGCGCGCCGTTGCACAACCACCACCTGCTGGCCGCGTCGTGTTTAGTTCCCCAGTGGTTCGATCGCACCTCTTCTACTTGCCTGCCCAGGCTTTGCTGAGCAGCGAGCAGCTGCTGTTCAAGTCCTTATCCGGCCACGGATGTCGGTTATCCAAGGAGAAATAAGATGCGGTTACTTGCCAGTTGTGACTTGACGTTCGATATCACAGTGCCGACCCCTTTTATTCTCATGCTGCGGCCGCGCAGCGGCTCCAATCAATGGGTTGCGCGTGAGGAATACAACATCGAGCCCATCGTGCCGGTTTTTGAATTCAGCGATGGCTACGGCAACCTGTGCCAACGTCTGGTCGCGCCTCCGGGAACGTTTTCGGTCCGCACGGTGGCCGAGCTGATGGTCGCCGATAGCGTCGACAGGGCGCCCGGCGCGCCTTTCGTCAATGTGGAGTATCTGCCGGATGGTGTGCTTTGCTATCTGCTGCCGAGTCGTTACTGCGAGTCCGATCATTTCAACGAGATGGCCGCTGAAATCACCTCTGGACAGCGGTTGGGGTACGATCAGGTTGCGGCGATCGAGGCCTGGTTGCGTAGCGCATTCAGTTATGTGCCGGGCAGCACCAGCGCAACGCTGTCCGCCGTGGAGGTAAATGCCAGGCAGGTCGGTATCTGTCGTGATCTGGCGCATCTCGGCATCGCCTTGTGCCGAAGTCTCAGCATTCCGGCGCGCATGGTGGTGGGGTATCTACATGATTTGGAACCCATGGATCTGCACGCCTGGTTCGAGGCCTACGTTGGCGACCGCTGGTATACCTTCGATGCCACGCAGTCAGCGTTAAGAGGCGGATATGTGGCGCTTGGTTACGGGCGTGATGCGGCCGATGTCGCGGTGTTCAATCAATTCGGCCCCCCCTCATTCGCAACGGCCCAGACAGTGCGGGTCGAACGGCTTCACGACTGACTCTGAGCCGGAAGCTGGAAACCTTTAATCGTACACCGACGAGGACCGCCAGCTTGCTATTCAACATCCAACATCGTACCCGCTACACCTACTCTCAACCCGTGCGGCTGAGCCCACAAAAACTGCGCTTTTACCCGCGTTGTGATGGCTCTCAGCGGGTACTCTCTCATCAGATTAAGATCAATCCTGCACCTCAAGGGCAGAATGAACACCTCGATCTGGAGGGCAATCACGTCACCCAAGTATGGTTTGACGGCGAAACCCAGTATTTTGAAGTCGAGGTCAACATGCAGGTCCAGACACTGCGGAAGAACGCTTTCGATTTTCTGTTGGCGCCAGAAGCGATGCGGTTACCGATCAGCCACGATCAGGATGCGATTTGCGCCAGGGCCTATCTGGAACGCAGCAGGGCGGACGATGAGGTGACCGTTTTTGCGGCGGAGCTCAGCCTGGGTGTGAACCGCGATACCTTGCGATTTCTGGACCGTCTCAATCATTATCTGCACGATGAATTTGTCCAGATCCATCGTCACTCCGGCGCGCCGCAGGCGCCGGCATTTACCTTGCAAACCCGGCGTGGCGCCTGTCGCGATCTCGCCGTCCTGTTTGTCGATTGCTGCCGGGCCGAGGGGTTGGCGGCGCGCTTTGCCAGCGGCTACCAGAAAGGCGATCTGCAGCGCGACCGCCGGGATCTGCATGCCTGGCCAGAGGTGTATCTGCCGGGCGCGGGTTGGCGCGGATGGGACCCAACTCACGGATATATGCTTGCCGATACGCATGTGACCATCGCAGCGGCGGCACATGCACGCGATACGCTGCCGGTCAGAGGTGTCTTTGTCGGTGGCGGCGCGAGCAGCGTGCTCGACTTCGCTGTGCAGATTCAGGTCACGGATTCATAGGCGGTATGGATCTCGCACCCAGAGTTTTCCGAGCGTTTAAAGGCTCTAGAATCGATCACCCATTGGTATTTCGAACGACCACTTTGTGCCGATAATGCCCGCTGAAACGGATCCTGAAAAATGTCCGCTTTTCGGAGACGGCCAGATTGGCCTAAGGAACCTGTGATTAAGTTCCAATTTCCGTGACTACCAGCAATCACCGCAACTGGAGCCTAATTTAGGCGTTTCTATCCTGTGTTTGCCCATCGACGAGCTGCCTTTTCAGGCACTTCAGACGGATTAACCCTGCGCTCGCAACATCTGATCTACACGCACGACATTCGCCAATGCAAATAGCATCGCCAACTTGCCGTCGTTTTTCATCAGTCCGCGATAACGTGCTTTCACAAAGCCAAACTGGCACTTGATGATTCGGAAGGGATGCTCCACTTTTGCCCGCACACTCGCCTTGAGATATTCGGTACGGAGTCTGACTTTGTTGATGCGGGGATGCTTTTTCAGAGCCTGTAGCGTCCCCGGTCTTTCTGCGATGTGCCAATCAGCTCGAACATACTTCAACTCATCCCGTTTCTCCGCGCCACGGTATCCCGCGTCCGCGAAGATGAAGGCCTCATCACCATGCAGTGCATGACCGGCCTGATTAAGATCGTGCTCATGAGCCGCTGTCGTCATGAAACTGTGGGTGACTCCGGTTCGCGCATCAACACCATATGCGCCTTCATTCCAAAGTGCCATTCATTGCCTTTCTTGGTTTGATGCATCTCCGGATCACGCTCGCCGGCTTTGTTTTTGGTCGAACTCGGAGCCTCAATAATGGTGGCGTCAATCAGCGAGCCTTCTTTGAGCAGGACACCGGCTTCCGATAGCCAATGGTTCACCTCTTCAAAAATCTGGCGAGCTAAACCGTGCTGTTCCAGCAGGTGCCGAAACTTCAGAATGGTGGAGTGATCAGGTATCGCCTTGTCCAGTGACAGGCCTGCAAAGAGTCGCATGGAAGCAATCTCGTACAGTGCATCTTCCATGGCGGGATCACTCAGGTTGTACCACTGCTGCATACAGTGAATCCGAAGCATCGTGGACAACGGGTACGGTCGGCGACCGTTGCCTACCTTGGGGTAATGAGGTTCGATAACCGCTTCGAGACGGGCCCATGGGATCAGCTTATCCATCCGCCCAAGAAACTTCTCTTTCCGGGTCTGGCGACGCTTGTTGCTGAACTCGCTATCAGCGAATGTGAGCTGCTGATCCATCCGAACATCCTCAATGTGTTTGTGCCGGGGATTGTCTCATGCGGGGGACTTGTTCACATGTTCTCTAGGCAAGCATGGAACCGGTGCATTAGTCACTCTGGCGGAGCGCACGAGTCGCTTGTATCTGGTGCGCAGAGTCGACGCTAAGCGCGCTGCGGATGTGCGGGATGCGATCATCGAGATGCTCACGCCCTATGCCGATCATGTGCATACGATCACAGCGGATAACGGTAGCGAGTTCGTTGAGCACAAGGCCATCGCCGAAGCACTGGGGACGGAGTTCTATTTTGCGCACCCGTACTCGTCCTGGGAGCGCGGACTGAACGAGAATTTTAACGGTCTGCTGCGTCAGTTCATTCCGAAAGGCGTGGATCTGAGGCTGATAACGGATGAGGATGTACGGCGGGCAGAAAAGATTTTAAACCTGAGACCGCGTAAGTGCCTCGGGTTTAAACAGCCTGAAGTCGTATTCCAGGAATACCTTCAGGCTGCATAGGCGGGTGTCGCACTTCGGAGTTGACTTCGCGCTTCCTCAGAACTTGGACCAATATTATTTCTCTGTTTCTCTACAGTATATTGAACTATATAAGTCTCGAAAATTTAAGAGAAAATCTTATTTAATTTTCAACATAAGAGAATTTATATTAATTGAGAGTTCGATGAGTTTCTGTGAAAATAATTTAATAACTCATACTATATCGGCATCGAATCTACAGGAGTGACAACCATTAATAGATGAGCAGTGCCTTCACCAATATTTTTTCCACGATGAGGCTTTTCGCAGTTAAAGTGAACACAATCGCCAGGTTCAAGTATGGTTATATTTCCATCTATTTCGAACTCAAGAGAGCCTTCAAGTAAATAGAGAATTTCTTCGCCTTTATGTGTCAGCATTTCGCTATGTAGCGACTCTCCAGGCAAATACGACAATTCAAAAGCGCTCATTTTTTGGTCTAACAAAAAGCCACTTAGAGGGCGAAAGGTGTACCCCTTACCTTTCAGTGGTTCACTGCGCTGCCTATCTTCTGTGCGGCTGACCGAAAAGTCAGGTTTTTCGTCTTCTGGGGATCTATCGAAGAGTTCCCTCAATGCAATTCCTAACCTGTCAGATATCGCAATCAAGTTCGAAATTGATGCATTCGTCTCTCCGCGCTCAAGTCGAGAAAGGAAGCTGGCGGACAGTCCGGTTCTCTCACTCAATGATTCTAACGTAAAGTTTTTTTCCCTTCGTGAAGCTCTAATTCGCCTACCAAGTTGTTTTGAGACAGCCTCTACCTTTTCATCGATACTCATCGCAATGCTCCATAATGATGCATCCCATGCACATACATGTGCATGGAAGGCAAAAAAACAGGTAAATCAGCGTGCAATCGCACCTAACTAACCGCACGTTACAACCCGCCAACCGCCATGGTTGCTGCTTCGTCACTGATATTCATTGACGATACCACAATCTGGCCTGATTCTAGCATGTAAATTTTACTGTTACTTGTGATCTCCTCGAAAGCCTTTGCGAGGAATACTTGTACATTGTAATTTGCATGTGGCGAACATATTATGCATTACATGCAATCTTTCGTGCGGCGAAAAATTTGAATAAATGTCGCATCCACTTAGATAAGTGAAGGATTTGATACCCATGCCAAGAAATCTACGAGTCAAGAATTCTACCGCTCTCATCGCTCTGATGGGCGGATTGCTATCGCTAACTACGCAAGCATCTCAAGCAGAAATTTCCGACGGCATCATCAAAATCGGAATTTTGAATGACCAGTCAGGACCATATTCTGATTTGTCGGGACAGGGCTCTGTTGAGGCAGCTCGTCTTGCGATTGAGGAGTTCGGTGGGACTGTTGCCGGCGCAAAGGTAGAGCTCGTTGTAGGAGACCACCAAAACAAAGCTGATGTCGGCGCCACAAAGGCACGAGAGTGGTTCGATCGAGAGGGGGTTGATGCAATAGCTGATTTTTCTAACTCGAGCGTTGGTCTTGCAGTGCAGGGGTTAGCAGCTGATAGAAAGAAAATCACACTTGTCGCGGCTGCATCAAACGCATTCACCGGAGCATCTTGCTCCCCTTATTCAACCCAGTGGATATACAACTCATACAGTAACGGCCACGGCCTGGCCAATATGCTGGTTAAGCGTGGTTTCGATTCCTGGTACCTGATGACTGTAGATTACGCTTTCGGTCATGCCTTCTCGGATGACATTCGCAAGACAGTAATGGCAGCTGGCAAAGAAGTGTTGGGAGAGGTGAGGTTTCCGCTGAATTCCCCTGATCTTAGCTCGTATTTGATTCAAGCACAGGGCTCACGGGCCGAGGTGGTTGTAGCTGCAAGTGCTGGTAGCGATATGGCAAATACAGTAAAGCAAGCAGCTGAATTCGGTATCACCCCGAACCAAACACTAGCCGCGCCTGCGGTGTTTATAACGGATGTACATAGCATGGGGTTGGCGCAAGCACAGGGGCTACAGTTTCTAACTGCGTTTTATTGGGATAGAACTGACGCGTCTAGAGAGTGGGCTAATAAATTCTATGAAAGACGCGGCGCGATGCCAACTATGACCCAGGCGGGTGTTTACTCCGCGGTCCGCCATTATTTGGAAGCCATCAGCGCTTCAAATTCAGATGACGCTGATGTTGTTGCCAAAAAGATGCGTGAGCTACCGGTAAACGACATGTTTATTCAAGGTGGGAGTATTCGTGAAGACGGACAAGTTATGCATGACATGTACTTGGTAGAAGTAAAAAAGCCCTCAGATTCAGAGAAACCATGGGATTACTACAACGTCATTGACTCTGTAAGTGCGTCGGAGGCATTTCAGCCTCTGGCTGATAGCTTATGCCCGTTGGTGAATAAGTAGTAGTTAAATTAACTAAACAACATCTAAATAATATAGGAGAAGTACTGTGCAGTATGATATGAAATTGACACTTAGCGAGGTACATTCGCTTGCAAAGCGTTTACTTCTTGCACAAGGATTTAATGAGCGCCACGCAAACGCGATCGCTAACACAGTCACCGCTGCAGAGCGAGACGAATGCCGTCATCACGGTCTTTTCCGCATTCCTTTTTACGTTAATGCGTTCCGTGCGGGTCAAGCATCTGGTGATGCCGAACCAACAGTGACAAAGCTCGCACCATCTATAATCAAGGTCGATGCTCACCATGGATTCTCACCGCTGGCTCTCGAAGTGGCTGATCTCCCCCTGGCTGAGCTTGCGAAAGAAACGGGCATCGCTGCGGTAGCTATCAACAATGCATTGAGCGTTTCAGCACTTTGGCCTGAAGTTGAGCGGTTGGCAGAAAAAGGGCTTGTAGGCTTCGCTTTTGTTGCAGCAAGCCCTTACGTTGCTCCTGCCGGTGGTACAAAACCACTTTACGGAACCAATCCAATGGCCTTTTCATGGCCTCGTGAAGGCCACGAACCTTTAGTTTTCGACCAAGCGTCTAGTGCGAGCGCTCGTGGCGAAATCCAAGTTCGTCTGCGCGACGGTCGCCAACTAGAAGAAGGATGGGCGGTCGGTCCGGATGGAAAGCCAACTCTTGATCCCGCCACAGCACTGGCTGGTGCTCAGCTGCCATTTGGTGGGGTTAAGGGAGCCGCCATTGCTATGATGGTTGAACTTCTGGCCGGTCCGCTTGTTGGGGATCTTCTGAGCTTTGAAGCCGGTGAAAAAGATGTCGCAAATACAGGTGCTCCCTGTGGAGGTGAGCTAATTATCGCGATAGATCCGGTACGCTGTATAGAGAATGGAAACCGAGCGGCTCAACTTGCTCACGGAGAGATGCTGTTCTCGAAAATCCTTGAGCAGGAAGGAACTCGTCTCCCTTCGGACCGCCGTTACCAAGCACGCAAGCGCACCGCCGTAGAAGGCGTTTCTGTACCCAAAGTGCTATACGAGCAGCTTCAGGAATTCAGCACTGGTGAGTTTTCTGGCAAGAGATTTGCCTATGAAGGTGATGACTTAATTAAAGGCACCGCCGAGCAAAAAGGCTGAGGTATCAAAAATGTCTGACTTTCAGATAACCGATAATACCAGAGTGCGCCGCAGACCTGAGCGTGCCCATTATGATCGAGACTTGGTTAATTCGATCATTGACGAAGCGTTAGTTTGTAACGTTGCTTTCGTATCGGATGGCCTTCCTAGAATTATCCCTACATCCATTGTTCGGATTGAGAACGACATTTATCTCCATGGTAGCCCCAATAACCGAATGCTTACGGCACTAGCGGATGGCGTAAATGCTTGCATTTCGGTCGCACATATTGATGCCATAGTTATGGGTCGATCAGGCATGGGCTGCAGTGTTGACTATCGTTCAGTTGTGATATTTGGTAACGCTGAAGTGGTTACTGAATCTGAACATAAAGCCAAAGTGCTGTACTCAGTTATTGATTCAACACTACCAGGGCATAAAGTAAGGGAACTCAAAGAAAGTGAGCTAGCGGCAACGTTGGTACTGAAGTTCCCGCTTAAAGAAGTCTCGGCAAAAGTTCGCGACATCGGCGTCAAAGATATCGAAGCTGATTATGAACTTGATGCTTGGGCTGGTGTAATCCCGCTTAAAACTGTACCTGGTCAAGTACAAGACTGTCCCCGTATAAAACCTGGGATTGTAACCCCTGCTTACGCACTAAAC
Organism: Marinobacterium lutimaris; assembly: GCF_900108065.1. Classification (GTDB taxonomy): domain Bacteria; phylum Pseudomonadota; class Gammaproteobacteria; order Pseudomonadales; family Balneatricaceae; genus Marinobacterium_D; species Marinobacterium_D lutimaris. The sequence goes on from NZ_FNVQ01000010.1 coordinate 38,816, forward strand.
TATCCTGGCCCATCCGGTAAGTGATAGTAATAAAGCTGCAAAGCCTATCTTGGCTTTGCAGCTACTTATAAAATTTTCTGCTCCTCCGAGACAATTACAGGTGCTGCAATGTCTTCTAATTTATTATCAGTTGAGGGACTTACAAAGGAGTTTAACGGTTTTTGTGCCGTTGATAATGTAAATCTCAAGGTTGAAAAGGGTAGTATACATGCCCTGATTGGCCCCAACGGCGCTGGAAAGTCTACTCTTTTTAATTTGCTTACAAAGTTTCTTGATCCTTCATCCGGTAAAATTATATTTAATGGACAAGATATCACTAGAGAACAGCCTTCTCAGATCGCAAAACGTGGGATAATTCGATCTTTTCAGATTTCTGCTGTTTTTCCAAATATGACGGTTCTCGAGAACGTGAGAATAGCACTGCAAAGAAAGCTTGGCACATCCTATCATCTATGGAAAAGCGTAAGCACCCTTAATACGCTTAATAAAGAGGCCATGGATATTCTTGATAGCGTCGGCTTAGCAGAATTCTCAGATACGATTACTGTCAATCTATCCTATGGACGAAAGCGGGCTTTGGAAATTGCTACAACGCTAGCAGTTAATCCAGTTCTTATGCTACTTGATGAACCGACTCAAGGTATGGGACATGAAGATATTGACCGAGTTAAAGAATTAATTAAGCGGGTATCTGCCGGGCGGACCATACTAATGGTAGAACATAATATGAGCTTAGTTGCGTCCCTAGCAGACACTATCACGGTTTTGCAGCGTGGCTCGATATTAGCAGAAGGAAGCTATTCAGAGGTGGCTAAGGACCCCCAAGTAATCGAGGCATATATGGGAAATGCCCACGTGGAAGTCCTTGGAGAGCACTAAAATGCGTGAATATAAATCATCCGTCCCTGCGCTAGAAATTGAAGATCTACAAGGTTGGTATGGCGAATCGCATGTACTTCATGGAGTAAATTTGAAAGTTTACCCAGGGGAAGTAGTAACACTGCTCGGCCGAAATGGCTCAGGTCGCACGAGTACCATGAGGGCAGTGATGGGGCTAATTGGAGCTCGTAAAGGCTCAATTAAAGTAAATGGCGTTGAAACAATCAACATGCCAACTTATAAGATAGCTAACCTTGGTATTGGATACTGCCCAGAGGAGCGTGCGATTTTCTCGAGCCTTTCATGTGAGGAGAATTTGCTACTACCGCCCAAGATTAGAGGGGCAGGCAAAGGAATGAGCCAAGATGAAATTTACGAAATGTTCCCTAACCTCCAGGAACGAAAGCATAGCCAAGGTACCCGTCTCTCAGGTGGAGAACAGCAGATGCTTGCCGTTGGCCGCATTCTACGGACAGGAGCTAACCTACTGCTGCTAGACGAAATTTCAGAAGGGCTAGCCCCGGTTATCGTTCAAGCTCTTGCTCGTATGATCAGAACCCTTAAGGAAAAAGGGTACACAGTAGTAATGGTAGAGCAGAACTTTCACTTTGCCGCGCCACTTGCTGATCGTTTGTACGTTATGGAGCATGGAGTGATCGTTGAACACTTTGAAGCAAATGAGCTAGAGACGAAAATGCCGGTTTTGAACGAACTTCTCGGCGTATAATCTTAGTATAAATAAGGAGTTCAATAATGAATCCTGAGTTTTTTATTCCAATACCGGTACTATTATCACAGCTAACTCTTGGCCTTGTAAACGGAGCATTTTACGCAATGCTTAGCCTTGGGTTAGCCGTAATATTTGGTCTTCTTAATGTTATAAATTTTGCACATGGCGCTCTTTACATGTTAGGAGCGGTTCTTGCTTGGGCCGGCATGAACTATTTTGGCGTTGGTTACTGGACAATGCTATTAGTCTCGCCCCTAATCGTTGGAATAATCGGCATTATTATTGAGAGACTACTTCTGCATTGGATATACGAGCTTGATCATATCTATGGGCTTCTTTTAACTCTAGGAATCACCCTAGTGATCGAAGGTATTATGCGCTCGGCATATGGAGTTTCAGGCTTACCGTATGCGGCGCCAAGTGAGCTACGAGGCGCAACTGATTTAGGGTTTATGTTTCTGCCCAATTATAGGGCATGGGTGTTGGTAGCCTCAATTACTGTATGTTTGGCAACGTGGTTTTTTATTGAGAAGACCAAAGTCGGATCTTACCTTCGTGCGGGAACTGAAAATCCTAAAATTGTCGAGTCATTCGGTGTGAACGTGCCTGTTATGATTACTCTCACCTACGGCTTCGGCGTGGCGCTCGCTGCTTTTGCAGGTGTCCTAGCCGCGCCAATGATGCAGGTCTCTCCATTAATGGGACAAAATCTGATAATTATAATATTTGCAGTTGTTGTCATTGGTGGGATGGGCTCAATTATGGGAGCGATCGTCACTGGTCTGGCTCTTGGAGTTCTAGAGGGTTTGACTAAAGTTATATACCCCCAAGCATCTTCGACGGTAGTTTTCTTAATTATGGCTATAATCCTTTTAGTTCGTCCTGCAGGGCTATTTGGGAGGGATAAGTAATGAGTGCTTTTGAAAAAGAACTTGGAAATAGTAGTAAAAATATATCAAAAATATTAAAATCTAAATCCGTATCATGGTCGTTAGTCGTTTTAACGTCACTCTTGTTAGCCCCTTTTATCGGGGTATATCCTGTATTGATACTAAAGATTCTTTGTTTTGCGCTATTTGCTTGTTCGTTTAACTTATTGATAGGGTTTACAGGCCTGCTTTCTTTCGGACACGCAGCCTTTTTCGGAGGCGCAGGATATATCTTCGGTTATTTCATGAAGTCATGGGGAATTCCGGCAGAGATAGGTATTATCCTGGGTGTCGGATTTGGAGCCATTCTTGGCTATGTCATCGGATCACTCGCAATTAAAAGGCAAGGGATCTACTTCGCCATGATCACACTTGCCTTAGCCCAGATGGTATATTTCATTTTCCTTCAAACTCCATTTACTGGTGGTGAAGATGGCCTTCAGGGTATCCCCCGAGGAAAGTTGTTTGGTTTTATCCCACTTGATAGCGATTTAGTAACGTATTATTTTGTTCTGGGCGTAGTGTTATTAGCTTTTCTCGCTATTGTTCGTATCGTCAACTCACCTTACGGTCAGATTTTACGTGCAATTAAGGAAAATGAGCCGAGAGCTGTATCCTTAGGCTATGATACGAATAGATTTAAGCTTATTGCATTTGTTACTTCTGCGTCTTTTTCTGCACTTGCAGGTTCGCTAAAAGCTCTAGTTCTTGGGTTCGCAACGCTTACGGATGTTCACTGGACAATGTCAGGCTCTGTCATCTTGATGACTCTTGTCGGTGGGTTAGGAACACTAACAGGCCCTATCTTGGGCGCAGTGTTGATAGTTATGTTGGAAAACAAAATTGGAGAAATTGGTTTCTTTCTTGCGGAAGTCACTGGAATTCAGTGGTTCGAGACTTTAGGACAATCTGTGCCTATGGTTACAGGGATTATTTTTATTATTTGTGTGTTGAGTTTTAGGCAGGGAATTGTCGGTATCTTCACGAGAGTGTGTCGGCCTGGACGTTGATTCAAAATACTAAAATTATATAAATAAAATCAGTGCCCCTATTTATGCCCATCAAATGAAAAATGAAAATAGTGCGTAAAACTCAAAGTCCAAAGAAGGCCTATAACTATGTATGACAAATTTCAAGCTGATCGTCTTATAGATTTTTGGCTTTCTGAAGATATAGGTCATTGTGATTTGACCTCCCAACTTATGATTGACTCGAATAGTTTCGGTGTTTTCTATCTTAACTGTCGAGAAAATTTAATTGTCTCAGGTGTTGAGATAGTTGAGCGTGTCTTTAAACGATATGACCCCTCCCTTGAAATTACCTCTCACGTAATAGATGGGCAACGGTTAGAAGCAGGCTCGGTTTTAATGACGGTTCGTGGAAGGGCGAGGAGCATACTGACAGCTGAACGTACAGCACTCAATATTATTCAGCGATTATCAGGAATTGCCAACGAAACGTACAAATACGTTGCTGCTATAGAAGGTACCGAGACGCGCGTGATTGACACGCGAAAGACCACCCCAGGGTTGCGGATGCTTGATAAACATGCTGTGGCTTGTGGTGGTGGTTTAAATCATCGCTTGGGCTTAGATAGCGGAGTGATGATCAAGGATAACCATATTGTTACCTGCGGCAGCATAAAGAAAGCAGTTCATCGGGTCAGAGAAAATGTACCTGTTTTGACAAAAATTGAAGTGGAATGCGACAAGATCGAACAAGTTTCCGAAGCGCTGGAGGCGGCTGCAGACGTAATAATGCTAGATAATATGAGTATTGATCAAATGGTAGAGGCGGTTAACATGGTTAATGGCCTGGCTAAGCTAGAGGCTTCAGGTAATATCACGCTGAAAACAGTCCGTGCTATCGCTGAAACGGGAGTTGATTTTGTTTCTACAAGTAAAATTACCCAGTCTTTTTCATGCGTGGACATTGGGTTGGATGAGTCTTGATCCATAATAAAAAATTTTATGTGATTATTCAATTTTATTAGAGTGTTAGCATCACTCTTGAAATAACAGTAAAGATTTTACTCATGTTTATCTGTACTAAATGTACTCGGATTATATGATATATTTACCCCAAGTAACCATTTTTAATATGATTGATTTTATTAAGCCGCTTATAAATGATTTTATAAAAGAAAAAGTTTATAAAATATTTTGGTTCTTTAAGTAAAATATATTTCATAAGGATTCTTCGGGTAACTAATTCTAATTTATCGCTTTATATATTAAAAATAAGTGTTATATTGCTGTAAAAAAATATATATCATATTCATGCTTACCTGGATGCAGTGCTTTCATTTAATTCTGCTATTTTCGTAGCAGTCCGCAATTAGTCGCTGACGTAGACAGCGCTGGGACCCAGAGGTTACATGAGGCTTTACGTAATTCGATATGGTGAGGGCGTTGACCGCCAACGAGCATTGGTGGAATAACATTATCACATAACCCAACTTATTGATGACGTTAGAAAGAGTTGATTATATTTCTTCGTTATCATATTTTCAGCTTGAATCAAAAATTCAATAGGCCTAGAGAAATATGGCCATAGTCACTTAAAAATTGCGCATTGGAGACAATTGAATGATAACAGATATAAATAAACGAGGTTTAGTTCTTATCGGGTGCGGCCGCATGGGAGGAGCCTTGCTAAAAGGTTGGATAGCAAGTGGGGTTAAACGTTCTTCCATTCAGGTGGTTGATTTACTAGCTAGCGAAGAACTCAAGGATATGGGCATAAAGGTCGGCGGGGAAGTGCCTTCGGATCCGGCCTGTGTCATTCTGGCGGTTAAACCACAGTCATTAGCTAATGCCGCGAACACACTACCTACCTTTGGAAGTGATACTACCGTTGTTTCGGTAATTGCGGGTAAAACTATTGAGTCACTAGAGGTGTTTTTCCCAAATAACCCCATAATCAGAACAATGCCCAATACACCCGCAATGATTCAGCAGGGTGTTACAGCTATTGTCGGAAATAAAAAGGCCGACGGGCGGCATATTGAATTAGCTCGTCAAATCATGATGGCGGTAGGCCATGTTGTGGAGCTAGAAAATGAATCTCAGATCGATGCTGTTACTGCATTGTCTGGTTCCGGGCCAGCTTACGTTTTCCATATGATAGAGGCTATGACCGTAGCGGGCGAACATGAAGGTCTGCCACCAGAAATAGCACTAGAATTGGCGATCAGAACTGTTTTCGGAGCTGGTATGCTAGCATTAAAAACCGACGATCATCCAAGCTTGTTAAGACAGAATGTAACTTCCCCAAATGGAACAACCGAGGCGGCTCTCAAACAACTGATGAATCTGGAAACTGGATTAACTTCTTTGATGATGAAAGCTGTTACTGCAGCAGCTAATCGTAGCCGTGAGTTGGCAAAGAATTAAAGGATATCTATATTAGATGTAATTGACCTATCGATTTCTCTTGATAGCGTGGTGATGCCCTTTCATCTTGCGAGTACCTTCGTGGCTAGTCTTTCAGGTAACTCTGGGAGAGTCTTGCCATTGGCGACTTAGATAACCAGATGCCGCGCCGCTTCATGTGGTGTTTGATAGGTCAACGAGACGGCCACCGACGGGAGACTCGGGTATCGCTGATCGAAGTGGCATAGCAAACTCTTCCGTCTCCCGCGTGACATAGAAAGCAACTGTTGACCATCTACGCCCCACCATGGCTGCTGCGCAACACTGCCTTTGGGCAAAAAAAAAACATCGAAATAGGCTAACGGGGCATTCTGTGAAAATGGAGAATATCTCTTGAAGTTCGGAGTATGTTTTCTAGCCCTAGCCCTAGCCCTAGCTGACCTGCTCCCCACGTTCTAAACCATGAAGCTCTTAGTAATGTTCGTCAACCAACGACATTACTAGAACCCGGTTGGGTTAAATGCTGGGGGCAGGTCAGTCTTATGTCTATTTTTTGAGTCCGTTTGTCCCAAAATTTATCATTTGGGCAGCGCTATCCAGTTGTTCTTCGAGGTCAGTTATGTAACCCTTGGTAGTGTTCACATTGTCATGCCCGACAAGCTCTGCGATCGTAACAACATCCACGCCCTTCCGGTGGAGAAAAGTGATGAATCCACGCCGGAAACTGTGCGGTGAGGTGAAGCGCGTGAGCTTGGGGTGGGCCAGCATGCGCCGCTTGACGATATCGTAGACCCCGGCGGCGGTGATACGCGGAGAACGAGTCGACCGCCCCTTTTCCTGGTAAGCCTTCTTTTCAGCGTGCTTGATGGGGGCTGCAGTGCTGGCGCTGCTGTACTGAGCTACATGGTCGCCCCGGGCAATTCGCCGTAGCAACGCGCCTTCGGTAATTTCCGCTTCGGATATCCAATCCATCAACACGTCGAGGGTGTAGGGCTGCAGTCTCAGGTAGCGTTTCTTGTTGCCCTTGCCGGTAACCACAATGCGTCCGCGGATCAGATCTACGTCTTTCAGATCGATGCCCGCCACTTCGGAGCGGCGCGGGCCGCAGCTGAACAGTATCAGAAATAGCAGCGCATCACGCAGGCCTGCCTTGGTGCCTTCCTGAAGGCACATATCCACTACTTCCTGAACCTCTTCGATCAGCACGCCGCTGCCTTTCTCCCGCGCGTACTTAATCGTGCGGTTGTCGATGATGAGGCTGAACTCATCGGCTGGGATCAGCCGGGCCAGATAAGCTTTTCTGGCGATCCCTTTGATGGCCGCCAGGTAGGAGTTGTAGGAGGACGGGTTCATTTGATCGGTGCCGGGATTGTCTACTGTGGCGCGGCGGATCTGCTCCATGACACTCACTAGCGTGCCGTTGGTCAGTGTCCTCCAGGGTGCGGCGATCGCCGTTTTCAGGTTTCGGTTCTCTCCTGCACGTTCCTGTTCCTCTTCATCCTCTATTTCCGCCGCGGAGAATACCGCCAGGTGTTCCGGCAAGAAGGGTTCAGGAAGCATAGCGTTCCAGTGGCGCACGAATCTGGCCGTAAAACTGGCCACGGTGTACTTCGACGCTTCGGATGGCAGGCCCTGGATGTAGAGAAAGGCTGGATTACGTTCGGAATACTGCCGTGGGTCGTCCTGATCGAGCAAACCGGTCGACAGTGCGTTTTGGCTTGTTTCGGTAAGTTGGCCCACTGAACCGCCCATCTCTGCTAATTACTCACTAAAATATACGTTTTCGTAAGTAATTATTCAAGGCTAAATGATGTTGCGTTACGGAATGTTACGTTACGATACTGGCTAAATTTTAAAGGTAAACGGGGTGTGTCATGCCACGAATCAGTAAGGTGCAGCAGTCGGATGTGTTCGATGCCGCCAATCGGCTTCGGGAGGAAGGTTTTAACCCGACGGTACGTGCGATCCGGGAATTGATCGGTGGGGCGACGGTGATCGTGACGCAGCATTTGAAGGAGTGGCGAAAGCTCCACCCCATTGTCGAGGAAGGTGCTGAGGTTGATCCAGTCACGGCTTCGATCAGCGAGCTGTACGACCGATTGGTTGAGAAAGCGACTGAGGCCCTGAGCGAGAAAGCCGCTGAGCATGACAAAGAGCTGGAGGAAGCGGCCGTGCTTCTCGAAGCGGAAGAGTTTGTCCTGGAGGAAGCGAAGCAGAAAACAGAATCCGCCATGAATGAGGTGCGTAAGCAGCAGCTACTGATCGACACCCTGAAATCCGAGCTGGATCAGGCAAACCGGGATGCTGCGGAGAGCCAGGCGGAAAAAAGAGCCCAGACGGTCGAACTGGCACACTTCAAAGAGAAGTCAGAAGATCTGCAGTGGTCGCTTAAGCAAGAGCAGATCCGAGTCAAAGAGCTGGAAGGTAAGATAGAAGCCTTAGGCCGTGAACATGCTGGCCGGCTGGCTGAACTGACCGAACTGGTCCAAAAAATCGATTCACAGAGTTCTCAACGTCAGTCTCCCGAAAGTACAAACGGGAATCAGTAGCACGGGTAAGGGGCCTGATTACAAGCTCTGTGCTCCAGATTGCACGAGCAGTAGAAATAAAGAAAAGAATTCATGTAGTTTCCCCTTTGCGGACGCCCGGCTACCGGTGCTTTATGGGTGCAATCGGCACAATGTATGGACTCCTCCCCCCCTAGGGAACATGCGAACAAGTCTCCCAGCATGAGAGAATCCGCACTCTGATGTACTGAGGGCTATTCATGGATCACCAACTCTCCTTCGCTGACAGCGAGTTCAACAACAAGCGACGCCAAACCCGCAAAGAGAAGTTTCTCGGTCGTATGGAGAAGCTGATTCCCTGGCAGCGGCTCGAGTCTGTAATTGAACCTCACTATCCAAAGGCCGGTAACGGTCGCAGACCTTATCCACTATCAACCATGCTGCGCATCCACTGCATGCAGCAGTGGTATAGCATGAGCGATCCGGCCATGGAGGATGCGCTCTATGAGATCGCATCCATGCGTTTGTTTGCCGGTCTCTCGCTGGATGGTGCGATACCCGATCACACCACCATCATGAACTTCCGTCACCTACTGGAACGGCATGGTATGGCACGCAAGATCTTCGACGAAGTCAGCACTTGGCTGAGCGAAGCAGGCGTTCTGGTAAAAGAAGGAACGCTGCTGGATGCGACGATCATCGAAGCACCCAGCTCTACCAAGAATAAAGCGGGTGAGCGCGATCCTGAGATGCATCAGACCAAGAAAGGCAATCAGTGGCACTTCGGCATGAAAGCCCATATCGGTGTTGATGCCAGAACCGGACTGACGCACAGCTTCACAACTACCGCCGCTAATGAGCATGACCTCAACCAGGCAGAGCAACTTCTTCATGGTAAGGAAGCGTTTATCTTAGCCGACAGTGGCTATCGTGGCGCTGAAAATCGAGCAGGACTCGAAGCGGTGGAGGCCGACTGGCACATCGCTGAAATTCCCAGCAAGGTCAAAGAGCTGAAGAAGCACCCTCGCATCAATAAGATTCCATTGAAAACCGAGTACCTGAAAGCCAGCATTCGGGCCAAGGTTGAACATCCGTTCCGGATTATCAAATGCCAATTCGGTTTTACCAAGGCTCGCTACCGTGGGCTGATGAAGAACGATAGCAAACTGGCCATGCTGTTTGCCTTAGCGAACGTTGTGCGAGTGGATCAGATGCTGCGGGCGTAGGACTAGTCCGTCTGCATGCTGGAAAATCGGCATGCAGGCGATGAAAGATGATCAAAAATAGGTCGATTACGCCGTAAATACGGCTTGATCAGCTGAATGGTTAAGAGTGCGGTACTTGTTCGCAGGTTCCCTGGCTTGGTACATAAGCCAAGCAGAAGGATGGTGCCATGGGTGCGTACCTGATCGATGGCTTGAGCGATAAGGCCTGGAACACCAGCACACTCGAAAACGATGTCCGCTTTCCCTCCGAGCTCACGCTCAGCACTCCCCACGGGATCATCGGGTGTACAGACGAATCCGGTTGCCCCCATCTCATGAGCCCGCTGCTCCTGGTATTGGGCGATATCTTGGACGACAACCTGTCTTGCCCCGAAACGACGTGCCCAGAAGGCGGCCGCCAGACCAATGGGACCCGCGCCGAGAATCAGCACGCGATCGCCAGGTTGCAGGCCGGAAAGCCTAACCCCGTGAAGCGCTACGGCGAGGGGTTCGACGATCGCACCGTCATCCACGTTCACTCCATCGGGGAGAGCAACACACTGGCGGGCTGCGGTTGCCGCGTACTCCCCATAGCCTCCCCCCTCAAGAACCATCTCTTGACACCAGGCCGGATTCCCCGAAAGGCAGGTAACGCAGAGCCCACAGCTTCTAAATGGCATGACGGAGACCAGTTGCCCCGTCCGCAGATTATCAACCGCGGAGCCGCATGCGACGATCTCCCCCGCATACTCGTGTCCCAGCACATCGCCGGGACAGAGACCGAAGGTTGCATCTTCAGTCATATGCAGGTCTGAGCCGCAAATACCGCAGCGTTTCACTTGAATGACGACTTCGTCGTCATTCGGCGTGGGGTCCGGGACTTCTTGAATTTCTAAAGGTCGATGTAATTCATTAAAGACGGCAGCACGCATCACTCGACCCTCCCAAGGGAAGTCCCTCCATCGATAACCAGCTGTGCCCCTGTCATGTACGAGGACGCATCCGAAGCTAAGTAGAGAGCCAGAGCTTTGATCTGATCGGGGTCGGCAATTCGCCCAAGAGGTACCTTGGCGTCCCAGCTTCGACGTATGGCTTCGTCTTTGAGCCAGCCTCCACCGATATTTGTGGCAAAGCCGCCCGGGGCAATGGCGTTGACACGTACCTGAAACTCCGCAAGTTCCAGAGCCAGTTGGCGGACCATGTGGGAGATGCCGGCCTTAGCCGGCATGTAAGGGAGCCCTACCACGGGCTCGGTGATAAAGGCAGCGTTTGACGAGGTGACGACGATGGATCCCTTGCGACGAGCTTTCATGTATTTCGCCGCCATACGCACAGTATTGAAAGTGCCGGTCAGGTTGATCGCGATCGTCCGATCCCAGCGTGCTGGGTCTAGAGTATCGACCTGTCCCTCTTCGTTTCGCATGCCAGCCGGATTCCAGAAGCCTGCGCCAGGGTCGATCCCCGCATTAGCGAACGCGATATCCAGACCACCGAATCGGCGAACATGTTCTTCGAATACCTGGCCGGTCTGATCTCTATTGACCACATCGAGTGCCTTGGGGTGTACCTCGAGACCTCGCTCTCTCAATCGACCAGCTTCACGCTCCGCAGACTCGGTATCGATATCCGCGAGCGTGACTTTAGCGCCGTTCTCCGCCAATACTTCGACATACGCAAGGCCCAGGCCCGATGCACCACCCGTAACCAGTGCCGAGCGTCCCTCGACACTGAACTGTTCAAAAAAGCTCATGCCATCCCTCACAGAAACAGTTGATCGTTGATGGCTATGCCGTTTTCTTCGCAGTAGGTCACGTAGTGGTTAATGAACCAGAAGACATCCAGGGTCTCTGTCCACTCGCCATTTTCATCGTAGAACTCATTGGCGCCCTGCATCCAGAACAGCGCTTTCATTCCATTCGGTTCATCGGTCACCAGGGTGTGTGCCTGGCCTGGCATTTCGGTAATAAAGTCACCAGGTCCGCAGCTCCAGTCGTACTCCAGGTAACGGAAGCTCCCCTCCATTCCGACTGCCCACACCATGCCACGGTGTTTATGTGTACCGATGACGCCTGGGCCCTTTATCCACAAAATATTGCAGTAGACATTGTTCCTGACGTCGAAAGCGAGATGGCGTATCGCCGCGTTGTCACCAAAGGGAACCCAGGGGCTTTCCTCTTCTGAAAGACCGACATAGCTACCTTCCCGTCCAAAGCGATCCTGCATCGCTTTCATTGGCTCTGGGACTTCGACGATTTTGTAAGCAGAGCTTGCAGGTGATTTCGACATTGATTTTCTCCTTATTAGACATATCGAGTAGTGCTGCACAGCCTATAGAGCAATCGATGTGCCACTCGGGGAAATGATTAAAATTTCGTACATAAATCCTGGAAAAACGTTGAAAAAACAATGGAATGCCGTAGAGGCGCTGAAAACCAATGGACAACAAGGGGCATGGTGAATTACCGTTTTAGATTAATAATTTTCACCATTTTCATAAAAATAAATAAACTGTGATGAAGTCAGCTAGCTGTTCATTACGGGCTTGGTAGGATGGTTATATGACAAGGAAATTGCGCCTTTCAGAAGTTACGGCACAAGCCCATCGGGTTAGATTTGGCGATGATGCTCTCCATGTGGGCGACCCTCCAACACTGCATGATTTGACTGAAAGTCTTCGTTTCACCCCCAACGACGGTAGGATCTGGTTTGATAAACGACGCATGATACTATTTGGGGCCAACTCTTTTGGTGCCTTGCGTCGTGAATTGATTGAAACGCTTGGGCCCTCTGGCGCACGTAACTTGCTGATGCGCGTAGGCTTCTCGGCTGGCGCCTCGGACGCAGCATTCGTGCGTAAGCATTGGCCAGATAGTGACGATGAAGGAGCTTTGACCGCTGGTGAGCGCCTGCATGCAGTAATGGGGATGGTCAAGGTTGAGACGATACGGCGCGATCACGATATCCCGAACCGAACTTTTGACGCTGAGTTTCTCTGGCATGACTCAATAGAAGCTGCCGAACATGTAAAGGCCTATGGCCAGTCCCATGAACCTGTCTGCTGGATGCAATTAGGTTACGCCAGTGGCTATGCGAGCGCCTTTTACGGCAAGCGTGTGATATACCTTGAGCTCGAGTGTGCTGGTTGTGGCTCACCGCACTGTCGCATCGTCGGTGAAACGACCAACGAAAGCATGGAGGATATCGATGATCTAAGCTGGCTCGACCTAGACCAGCATTCTTCCCGGGAATCCAAAGCACCTTCTCGAAAGTATCGCAGGACAGCAAAGGCACGGACCCACGGAGCGCCGACGTCCTCCGCCGAGCAAAATTCGCAAAAAATCGTAGGAGTCTCTTCCGCTGTCAGTATAGCGTTGCAGAAGATCGAACGTGTCGCCCAAACGCCTGCCACCGTATTGCTAAATGGAGAATCGGGAGTGGGCAAGGACCTGTTCGCCAATGCACTTCATCGTAAGAGTCTCCTGGCCGATGGTCCCTTCGTCGCTCTCAATTGCGCAGCAATCCCCGATACGCTGATAGAGGCAGAGCTTTTCGGCGTGGAGAAAGGCGCCTTCACCGGAGCTGAACGCAGCCGTCCTGGACGCTTCGAACGCGCCAATGGCGGCACACTTTTTCTTGATGAAATCCCGTCATTAAGCCTAGAAGCTCAGGGGAAGCTGTTGCGCACGTTACAGGATGGTGAAATTGAGCGGGTGGGAGGAGGACAGGCGGTCCGGGTCGACGTTCGTATCATTGCTGCTGCGAACAAGGATTTGTTCGAGGAGGTGCAAGCCGGACGTTTCAGGGAAGACCTTTACTACCGTTTGAACGTCTTCCCAATCAGGCTTCCGCCACTCAGAGAGCGGCGCGATGATATCCCCCTACTGGTCGAGCATTTTTTACGGCGTTACTCTCAACGCTACGAAAAATCCATCCCTGGGCTAACCCGCAAAGCGTCTGATGCTCTCTGGGAGCACGATTACCCAGGAAACATTCGTGAGCTACAGAACCTGATAGAGCGAGGCGTTATAAACGCTATAGAGTGTGAGCCCATAGATGTCTTCCACATTTTCGAGGATGCGAGTTTCTCTTCAGGTTCCAGCCAGAAGTTCAGAATCGGGGTTTCTGGTGGATTGGAAGAAGATGCCGCACCACTCGGCAATTTTGAACTCGATCCTCCTCAAAAATCACTCAGGCCCGACATCGAACGGGAGGGTGATATGCTCAAAGACATCTTGGAAAAGACCGAAGGGAACGTATCTCTAGCTGCACGAGAGTTAGGAATAACGCGAGCAAAGCTTGCCTACCGGCTCCAAAAATTGGAGCTTGACCCCAGTGTGTATCGCTATCCAAAGAAACTTTGAGCACTGTTCGTGAATTGCCTCGAACATTCTAGAAATGCATCAGGATCTGCGCTTAACGTTGTTCGTTCGGCAAACAGATGCCATCTATCAGGAGATGCGTCAGGAAATCTATCGGTGCACCTCCAGATCGGCAGACAACCTGTGCGGCGCGAAACGACCTGCAAAGATGCGGACGTTCAACCGCACAAACAAATGCAACCCGGACGAACCGCTGTAAACGACCTCATTCATCAGAGAGCTATCGATACCAACAGAAGACACTTAAGACATGGTTGAATGTATGTACTTACGGAGTTGCCAAGAGCAGACGTTTGGCTCGAGCATGCTCTATGCGGGCTATCGGCACTTTGCAGACACCCGGCTCGTAGTGCTCCAGGCGAGCTATCGGCACCGATAGCAGTCATTTTATGGGACTACCCCGCTAGCAGACACGCCTATCCTATCAAGTCACTACCGATCGTTCCTGCGCATCACATTCGACAAAAAAGATTGGCAACCGGGTATCAGTGAAAAGCCGTCGTGAGCAACTTCGGGGATCGTTTCATAACGCACGTCTATGCCCAGCGAGTCGAGATGTATCTGGAGTCGTTTGAGGATTTCTTTCCTATCCAAACGGATAGGCTCGTTTAGTGACAGCAGTGAAAGGTCGTCATCTTCGCCAATGATGAGGTGCACGGGCACCCTTCGCAGTTTATCAATATGACTGGAATCGGTATCGCCGGCGGAGCACCAAAGACTGTCGTCTTTCACGGGAAGGCTGACACTGCCGGGAGCAGCAATCGAGATCGCTTTAATGCGTGATGGGTAGAGGTATAGGAAACGGTGAGCAAATTGAGCACCACCGGAAAACCCGAACAGGTAGAAACAGGGTTCGAGCCTGTATTGTTCACCAAGCTCTGAGACCATTTGTAGGAGCAGCTTGTCATAGCGAAAAGCAAGCGGTGGCTGGAGCTTGTAACCGTCCGCATCGCCGGCAGCTCCTACTGGAAAGAGCGGCGCAAGAATCACACAGCCCTGCTCCTCGGCAAACTCTATGAACCGATCGCGGAAGCTCTCTGCCGTTCTGGCAGAACCATGCACCACCACCAGCAACGGCAGCGCTTTATTGTCCTGCCAGTAGCACTCCGGCACATAAGCGCAGTAGGAAAATCGAGGGTCTGCTTTGCATGCAGTGAACGGAACGAGTCCCTTAAAATAACGCTTCTGAAGGTGTCGCATTGTGCGGTCCCGCTTCCCTGGACTGTTGAGCTTTATGTACCGAACTGTGCGCGATACTGTGCGGTTTACCACTTTTTCCGATTAAACATTCCGCTTCCACCCTGAACACCTCCCGCAGCAGATCGGCGTTTATAACATCGGTTGGTGCCCCCTTAGCAATCAGGGCTCCTTCCTTCATAGCGAGCACGTTGTCGGAATACTGTGCTGCCTGATTCAGGTCGTGCAGCGACATAACCACTGTAAGTCCGGATTCCGTATTAAGGCGTTCCAGAAGCTCCAGTACTTCTAACTGATGCCCCCAATCGAGGAAGGTTGTCGGCTCGTCCAGCAATAGAATTTCCGCCTTTTGCGCAATCGCCATGGCGATCCAGACGCGCTGCTGCTGGCCGCCTGACAACGCCTCAATAGGTCGCTCGGCGTAGCTTTCCACCCCGGTTTCATTCATCGCCCAGCGCACAATTTTCTTGTCTTCCGCGCTGGCTCCTCGCATAAGCCCCTGGTACGGAAAGCGACCGTAGCCCACCAGATCTCTTACCCGGATACTTTCTGGTGCCTGCGGCTTCTGCGGCAGGAAGGCAAGCTTCAGCGCCAGCTCACGCCTGCTCATCGACGCTAAAGGATGGTTGTCGATACTGACACCACCACTGTAGGGTTTGAGCAGTCCTGCCAGGGATTTGAGCAGCGTGCTTTTGCCGCAACCGTTCGGACCAATCAGAGCCGTCACCTTGTGTCGCGGAATCTTTACCGAAAGCTCCGGGACGATCACCTGCCCGTCGTAGCCAAGCCTTACATTTTCAGCAGATAAACTCATCTCGTATTTATGCTCCACTCCTCAGGGCTGGCGCCGCAGCAGATATAGAAATGTAGGCACACCGATCAGCGCAGCCAAGACCCCAACCGGTAATTCATAGGGGGCTAACACCAGCCGCCCTGCCAGATCACCGGCCAGTACGATCACTGCTCCGGCAATAGCGGTGATCAGGTATTGCAGCGCCATGTGACCGGGTGCGAAGCCTTGTGCCAGATGAGGCACAACCAGTCCGATAAAGCCGATAGGTCCGGAAACCGCCACCGCACTGGCGGTCAATAGCGTGGCGGTAGCGATGGTCAGCAGGCGCCACAGGGAAAGGTTCAACCCGAGGCTAAGCGCCTGCTCATCGACCAGCCTCAACAGTCGCATGGGTCTGTAGATCAAGATGGCTGCCAACAGACCGAGTGCGCTCCAGGGTAGAAGCACATTAAGGTGCTCCCAACTCCTGCCGTTCAGACTCCCGGCAAGCCAGGCGGCAATCGTTTCGGTATGAGCCTGCCCCCACAGACCGAGAAGCCCTGTGACGAGGGCGTTCAGAATGGCCGCGCAGACCACTCCGGTAAGGATCAGCCTCAGGGGCGTCAATGCAGAAGCACCGCTTAAGCCATAAACCAGAACGGCGGACAGCAAACCGCCCAGCAAGGCCGCAGCGGGTAACGAGGCGAGCACGCTCTCGCCCTGCTCATAAACGGCTACACCGCTGGATAGCGTCCCAGCGCCGACAACAACCAGCACTGCACCAAGGCTTGCGCCTGCGGATATTCCCAACAACCCAGAGTCCGCCAGCGGGTTGCGGGTCAGGCTTTGTAGCATGAAGCCGGCCAGCGCCAGCTGAGAACCGATGAGTGCCGCGGCTATCGCCCTGGGCAGTCGTAGCTCCCAGATCACCCTCACTACATGTTCCTGCCCCGAACCTGCGAGCAGTGTACGGATCACTTCCATTGGCGATAGCTCTGACGCTCCCAGAAACAGATTAAGCGCCAGCACTATGGGTAACAGGCAGACCAATGCGCCGAGCCATAACCATTGCTTGTGGGAGCTAAGCCCACTAACAGCCGCAATCATACGATCACCCGCGATGTACGCGACACAAGCCACAACAGCCAGGGGCCGCCGAGCAACGCAGTCACTACGCCCAGCGGGACCTCCTGTACACCGGGTGACAGGCGTGCCAGCAGATCTGCCAGGAGTAACAGTAGAGCACCGACCAGAGCATTGATCGGCAGCCAGCTTGCGCGCTGCTCATCGAACAGTCTACGCGATATATGAGGTACCACGAGGCCGACAAAGCCAACCGGCCCGGCAATCACTACCGCAGCAGTGATCATCACCGCAGTCAGCATCAGGAAGAACAGCTTCCAGCGATTCACTGACACCCCCAGGGTCTGCGCCACTGCATCATCAAGCAGAAGGACACGGAAGCGGGTCGACAACATAAAGGTGATCGCCATCGGCAGCAGGATCCATACCGCGAGCTGGTCCAGAAGATCCCAGCCACGGCCGGCCAAGCCTCCCGCCAGCCAGAAGAACAGTTCGCTGGCCTCGGAGCCTGAAAACAGCAGCATCGCCGCCATCAGCGATACACATACCGCGCTTATGGCGACACCGGCCAACACCAGTCGCAACGGCTGTATTTGCCCCTTCCAGGCCAGCGTGAAGGTAGCCAGGCCCGCCATCAGGCCGCCTCCGAATCCAACCAGAGGTAACCAGCGCGTATCGATCTGAACGATTGAAATAACGCCGACGATTGCACAAGCGGCTCCCGCAACCACACCGGTGAGATCGGGCGATGCCAGAGGGTTGCGCGCAACGCCCTGCATGATGCCTCCGGCTGTGGCCAGCGCAGCCCCAACCAGAAGAGCCATGATCGATCTTGGTAACCGCAGTTCAAACAGGACGATGCGGCTCAGCAGATCCCCTTCACCTAAAGCGGCAGACCACAGCTGGCCTGGGGTAAATAGCTGGTCACCGACCATGAGGGAGATAAAGAGTGCAGAGGCCAGAACAACAATTACGGCTGCCGTAGCTATCGCTGTTTTAATCAATGCTGGGCCCCGTCATAGCGGTGGCTACGCAGCGATGCGGGCATATCCGGCATAGGAAAAAGTTCAGGGTAAAGCAGGTGCGCCATCTCCTTGGCAACCAGAACGCGAGCCTCAGGCCCAGCAGCTTCTTTCCAGTGCTGGCCAACCTCGTAAACCCTGCCGTTCTTTACGGCACTCAGGTAAGGCCAAATCGGGTTGCGGGTAAACGCACGTTCGTTGTTGGAGTCAAACAAGAAAATAACGTCCGGGTCCCGCTCAAGGAGTGTTTCAAGTCGGATGCGGTAACCCAATGGCAGGCCTTCCTCCTGTGCATCCAGTGAACCGCCTACATTGGTCACATTCAACTTGTAGAGAAGTTCAGCGGTCAGGAAGTGATCGTAATAGATAAACGGAGCTTCGGCACCGGTCACCAGCAGCGCAGCGGATACGCCGCCCGGTGCGCGGCTTTGCATCTGGTCAAGCAAGGCGGTGAATTCAGCGTTTAACGCATTGGTCTGTTGAGTTTTGCCCAGTGCCTTTCCTGCCAGTGAGACTGCACGAAAGCTGTCATCGAGTGTGATGAGGTTCAGTGCCAGGTAGGGTGCCATATCCGCGAACCGGTCCGCGTCTTTTTCGGTGTAGCGCCTGATGGCGAGGATCAGGTCGGGATCGACTTCAGACAGAAGCTCCAGGTTAACCTGTGCCCTGGTACCGATCACGGGCACATCCTTGAGCGCCTCGCCAAGGTAGTCGGGATGACTGAACGGGCCAAAGCGGGTTACAGCTACTGGCGTCATACCAACAGAATGCAAAAGATCCGCACCGAAGGTGGATATGGCTGCCACGCGCTTGGCTGGCGTAACCAGTGACAGATCCACTCCCCTGTCGTCAGTCAGGGTTAACGCTTGCCCCTGTATGGAGAACAGCAAGCCAAAAACCATCAAGGCTGTTGATGCAAATCGAAACATAATTCAATCTCATTTAATACCAGCTTGGCGCATTATGTCATAATTGGCGCCAATACCGACAGGTATTTTCCTTACAACGAGCCGGTGTAAAATGCAGCGCGTTACAGCAGGGACGAATTTTCTAAGGAAACCGATGACAAACGTCAAGAAAACGCTGACTGACCAGGCCACCCAGGATCTGGTCGCCCGCCTTAAGCAAAAGATCACCAACGGCGAGTATCGACCGGGCGAATGGCTTAAGCAGATCGACATCGAGCAGACGTTCCAGGTTAATCGATTTACCGTCCGGTCTGCTTTCAGCGAACTTCAAAGCAGCGGCTTCCTCCACCACGAGCCCTACAAGGGCTACCGTGTTATCGAACACTCTTTGCAGGAGCGGATCGAGCTGACAGCAGCGCGTGAAGTGGTTGAATGCGCGGCCGCCGCAAACGTGCTCGCCAATATCGATGCCGCCGGTATAGAGCGGCTTGAGTCCCTGGCCGAAGCTTTTCTGCAAGCTGTTGATGACGACCTATTTGAAGAGATGTTCCGGATTAATGCAGAGTTCCACCGCTGCTTCAATGCCTACTATCGCAACCAGCATCTCTCCCAGATGATCTCTGACCTTAGAGAACGCGGTGTTGGCAGCGCCAATCGTGGCTGGTCGAAAAAAACCATCCAGCGCGACAGCGCACTTGATCACATCAACATGGTGCAGGCACTTAAAGAGAAAAACCTCGTGCGCCTTCAGGCCGTTATCCATACCCATCTTAACCGCTGGCGCCAGGCCTATCCCGAGCTCATGCGCAGCTGAGAGCACGCCTTAACCCACGCACTTATGATAAAACGAGTGCGAATCATTATCATTATATTGTATTGGCGCCAATTTAGTCCTACTATCGCTTCCGTATTGTGTTGAGCACTCGGAATTCGCAGACCCATAGCCTCCCCTTTTGACGGGGTCTGCCACTTTCGAGTGTTTCGCAGCTTCTGAATCTACTACGAGGACAGCAGTAAGATGAGCGCCGCACTCCGACAGACAGCCCCGCGTTTCAAAAGAAAAGCCCTATTTTATGGATGCCTGGCAGCTATGATGACGTCAGCTGTCCAGGCCGAAACCTCGATGGACGCGATCGTCGTATCCGGTGACTGGCTCGGAAGCGGCAGCGAGGAAGAGGTAAAGACCTACCCCGGTGCACGGGATGTCGTTACCCAGGAAGAGCTGCATGAACGCGGCGCTCTCAACCTGGAAGATGCATTGCGCAGCACTCCAGGGCTTCAGGTTCTCGATGAGACCGGCACCGGCATATTGCCCAACATCGGGGTACGCGGCATGAACCCCTTGCGCAGCGAAAGGGTACAGTTCCTTGTCGACGGCTACCCTATCGCAATCGGGCCTTACACCAACGTGGGCGTATCTCTCTTTCCGGTCACCCTGCCTAGCGTGGAGAGCATCGACATAGTGCGTGGTGGTGCAGCCGTACATTACGGACCGAATAACCTGGGCGGCGTAATAAACCTTCATACCCGACCTATTCCACGAGAGCTCGAACAGACAGTACGAGAGCAGATCACCATCGCCGAAGAAACCGGCCATGTGCTGAACGACTTTTACTACCGCATAGGCGGCGCCGTTAACGAAGACCTCGCCCTTCAATTCCAGATCAACACCCAGAACGGCGACGGCGCTCGAGATCACTCGGATACTGATGTATCGAATTTCATTCTGGATGCCCAGTACACGCCGAATGATCAAAACGAGATTACCGCGCAGCTGCAATACTACGATGTGGATGCAGAACTGCCGGGTGCACTGAGTGCCCAGGCATACAAGGACGATAGCACCCAGTCTCAACGCCCCTACGACGCCTATGACGCTGACATGCTTCGCGGCACATTGACCTGGACCTACACCCCGAATAACGATGTTGAATTCCAGTGGCGTAACTTTGCTCACGACGCAGACCGCACCTTCTTTTTCGGTCAGCGCCTAGGCACCGGTGATCACTGGGCCGACCCATCCCTGGAGTCGACCCATGTCGCGGACTCACCCCGCTTGTTCACTGTGTACGGTACCGAGCCACGCCTGACGCTATGGAACGGCAATCACAAAATGATCTTCGGCGCGCGCTACATCCGCGAAGAGGTTGATTTCGACGTTAACCGCCTGGAACTGGCCACCGGCGCATACAGCAACGTACGCGACTGGAATTTTGAGACCGATGCCTGGGCCCTCTATGCCAGCGATACAATTTTCATGATGGATGACCGTTTCGAGCTGACCCCGGGCATTCGTTATGAAACGGTTCGTACCGACTACTCCGATGGTATTTCCGGGTTTGAGGATGACAATAACGTCGACGAGGTACTCCCGGGCCTGACGCTGGGTTTCCACGCCACCGATAATGTTTTCCTGTTTGCGAACACCCAGCGCTCATTGGTACCGGTTCAGACTGCGCAGGTCACCAAACCTGGTGAGGTGGGTAATGAAACCGCCTGGAACTATGAAATCGGCGCCAGACTGCAAGCAACCCACAACCTGGATATTGGCGCTACGCTCTTCCGCATTGAACACGAAGATCTGATCCAGTACGACAGACCCAGCGACAGCTATCAGAACCTGGGCGAAGCTCGCTCTCAGGGCCTGGAGCTTACTGGCTCCTGGCAGGCAAGTGAGCGCCTGACACTGGAAGCCAACTACACCTACCTTGATACCGAGCAGCTATCCGGTGACTACAAAGGCAACGAGCTGGCGAACGCATCACGCCACCACTTGGGGGCGAGTGCGCATTACCAGTACGGTCTATGGCAGGCGAGCCTAAGTGGTACCCACGTCAGCGAAAGCTATACCGATGCCGCCAACACCAAGGACGAAACGGCAGATGGCAGCGCAGGCAGACTCCCAGCTTACACACTCGTAAACGCGCGTGTTGCACGTGACCTGGAGCTTGGTGGCGACAAACAGTTGCAGCTCGCACTGTCCGCCAACAACATGCTTGATGAGGAGTACTATTTCCGTGGCGCAGATGTGAGCCCAATCGGCCGCATTCCAGGTCAGGGACGCTCGTTTATCCTTTCTGCACAAGTCGACTTTTAATCCAAGCTCCCTGGCCTAGTACTGGCTGGGCCAGGGGATAGATTCGGATTTATCTTACTCAGCCATGTCGGCACTCGGACCTTGGCAAAGCGGTCCCTGTCCGGCAGGTGGTTTGGTTATTGATTTGTGCCATTAGCCCGCCTGAGCCACGGCGCGCCGAATGACGACTTTGGGTCGCCTGTTGCCCTGTTCCCTACACTTCATACCCCCTACCTAACGAGGTTCAGGAGGTATGCCATGAACACGTTAACCAGAAAATCCGCCTGGAACAAAGGCAAACTGGTTGGTCAGAAACGTCCTCTTCAGCTCCATGAAATCTGGGCGATTCGGATTCGACTGCAACTGGCAGGGAATCTGCGGGAGCTCGCACTGTTCAATCTTGCGATCGACAGTAAGCTCAGGGCTTGTGATCTCGTCCGGCTGCGAGTCGTCGACATTGCACACGGGAGCGCAATTCAGACGCGCGCTATAGTGCTTCAGCAGAAGACAGGTACCCCAGTTCAGTTTGAGTTGACTACACAAACACGCGATGCGGTTTCAGCCTGGCTTGAGCAGTCAAAAGCTCAATTAAACGATTTCTTGTTTCTCAGCCGAAACCACGGGTCTGAACATATATCCACTCGACAGTACGCTCGTATCGTAAAGAGATGGATCACCAGCATCGGCCTAGACCCGTCAGCGTATGGCACTCATTCGCTCAGGCGCACCAAGGCAGCTCTGATCTACAAACGCACCAGAAACTTGAGGGCCGTCCAACTCCTTCTGGGACATACCAAGCTCGAAAGCACCGTGCGGTATCTCGGCATAGAAGTAGATGACGCGCTGGAACTCGCGGAGCAAACTGAAGCATAGAAAGGATTCTGGTACGACCAGGGAGGTAGTACCAAGGGTCTTTGCGGACGTTCGACTAGCAGGTCTCCATACCATCTATCGGCACAAAGCGGTCGTTCGAAATACCAATGGGTGATCGATTCTAGAGCCTTTGGACATCTGGAAAACTATGGGCGATACAGAGATCCATAACGCCTATGAGTCCGCGACCTGAATCTGCACAGAAAAATCAAGCACGCTGCTCGCACTGCCACCGACAAAAACACCGCTGACCGGCAGCGTATCCTGTGCATCTGCCGCCGCTGCGATGGTCACATGCGTATCGGCAAGCATATATCCGTGAGTTGGGTCCCATCCGCGCCAACCCGCGCCCCGCAGATACACCTCTGGCCAGGCATGCAGATCCCGGCGGTCGCGCTGCAGATCGCCTTTCTGGTAGCCGCTGGCAAAGCGCGCTGCCAAACCCTCGGCCCGGCAGCAATCGACAAACAGGACGGCGAGATCGCGACAGGCGCCACGTCGGGTGCGCAAGGTGAATGCAGGCGCCTGTGGCGCGCCGGAGTGACGATGGATCTGGATAAATTCGTCGTGCAGGTAACGATTGAGACGGTCCAGGAATCGCAAGGTATCGCGGTTCACGCCCAGGCTGAGTTCCGCCGCGAAAACGGTCACCGCATCGTCCGCCCATCCGCGTTCCAGATAGGCCCTGGCGCAGATCGCATCCTGATTGTGACTTATCGGTAACCGCATCGTTTCTGGCGCCAACAGGAAATCGAAAGCGTTCTTCCGCAGTGTCTGGACCTGCATGCTGACCTCGATTTCGAAATATTGGGTTTCGCCGTCAAACCATACCTGGGTGACATGATTGCCCTCCAGATCGAGATGTTCATTCTGCCCTTGAGGTGCAGGACTGATGTTAAGCTGATGAGCGACGACCCGCTGCGAGCCGTCGCAGCGTGGGAAAAAGCGCAATTTCTGTGGGCTCAGCCGTACGGGTTGAGAGTAGGTGTAGTGGGTACGATGTTGGATGTTAAATAGCAAGCTGGCGATCCTCGTCGGCACATGATTGAAGGTTTCCAGCTTCCTGCTCAGCGTCAGTCATGAAGCTGTTCGACCCGCACTGTCTGTGCCGTGGCGAAAGAGGCGGGGCCGAATTGATTGAACACCGCGACATCGGCGGCATCACGCCCGTAGCCAAGTGCCACATATCCGCCTCGTAACGCTGACTGCGTGGCATCAAAGGTATACCAGCGGCCACCCACGTAGGCCTCGAACCAAGCGTGCAGGTCCATAGGGTCCAAATGATGTAGATAACCCACAACCATGCGCGCCGGAATGCTGAGACTGCGGCACAAAGCGATGCCGAGATGTGCCAGATCACGACAGATACCGACTTGCCGGGTGTTCACCTCCACGGCGGACAAGGTGGCACTGGTGCTGCCCGGCACGTAGCTGAATGCGCTACGTAACCAGGCCTCTATCGCCGCAACCTGGTCGTATCCCAACAGCTGCCCCGAGGTGATTTCGGCGGCCATTTCGTTGAAATGATCAGACTCGCAGTAACGACTCGGCAGCAGATAGCAAAGCACTCCATCCGGCAGATACTCCACATTCACAAAAGGCGCGCCAGGAGCCCTGTCGACGCCATCTGCGACCATTATGTCAGCCACCGTGTGGACCGAAAACGCTCCTGGGGGAGCAACCAGTCGTTGGCACAGGTTGCCGTAACCATCGGTGAATTCGAAAACCGGCACGACGGGTTCGATGTTGTATTCCTCACGCGCAACCCATTGATTAGCGCCGCTACGCGGCCGCAGCATGAGAATAAACGGGGTCGGCACTGCAATATCGAATGTTAAGTCACAACTGGCACGTAACCACATTTGGTTCCTCCTTGGAGAATAGGTATCCGCGACCGGATAAGGGCTCGAACAGCAGTTTGCCGATGCTCAGCAAAGCCCTGTCGACATGCGGACGAGAGATGGTCGGACCGCCGGGAATTCGGCAAAACGCCAAGTATCGCCGGATTGATTCGGGCTCTTCCCCAAAGGCCGTGGGATAAACTTCGGAATAGTTAACCAACACGCCGCTGTACCGGCTAGCAGCACGGCGAAAGGTGGTAATGCCATATCGTGGGTCTACGCCCTTGCATTACTGCGGGAGCGCTACAAGCAAAACACCCCGGTACGACTGTTTCAATATAGCACGCTTAGGTCATCCCCAGGCTCTCCGGGTGAACATCCTGACCTGCCGAGACCTCATGATCGGCCGTTCGATCACGGTGCCGAAGTCGATCCTCCAGCTACGCGAACACAAGGATGACGATGCGGAATATACGTCTTTCCACCCCATCCGGAGACCCGAATCGTGTTATCTCTGGAATCGACGTCTAGACTTTCAAGTAAGGGTATCTTGTAAGTAACGGTATCTTGCATTCGAGCGGATTCGTCAGCTCTCAGGTTGATATCAACAGTCTCCAAGAGGTGCTAGGTGTCAAAGGCGAGAAAGCGGTCCATAACGACCGGCTGATCCAGTAGCAACCACACGCGGACTTCGGCGCTGATGCTATATCATTAATCGCACAACGGGAGAGAAAAGCAGATGCTGTATTTTGCTGCTGTATTTTTTATCGTCGCGGTCATCGCGGGATTACTGGGTTTTACCGGTGTCGCCGCCGGCGCTGTCGAGATTATCAGAATCCTGTTTGTATTCTTTGTCGCACTGTTTGTCGTGTCGCTGGTTATAGGACTGAAACGCCACAGATGACGCCGAAACTGCGTAGCGCCGGCACCGGTGTTCCGAACCGCACCAAGCAGGCATCGGCATTTCGCCCGCCCCTGCCGGAAGATGAATATGCACACCTCAGACCGGGCAAGAGCATCACTGCTGCAGGTTACTGACGAGCCGCGACCGACCGCTGCCGGAGGGCGTGCGGCGCACAATTACGCCGCACATACGCTTTGCTCTTCCGTGTTCGCCGACCGATTGAGTACACCTCATGACCGATGATCCGCAGCCTGAACCGTCTTACACCCGACTGCCGCCGGCCTACGTGAATCGGCTGCTCCAACCTTTTACCCGTTTTCTGCACATCGAGGCCGCCGGCGGCGCCGTACTGCTGCTGTTCACGGTCGCGGCGCTGGCCCTGTCCAACTCCCCCTGGGCCCATCCTTTTCTGGAGTTCTGGGAGATCGAGAGCGGGTTTAACGTCGGGAGTTTCGAGTTCGCCCGCTCGCTGAAGGAGTGGATCAACGATGGCCTGATGACGCTGTTTTTTTTCCTCGTCGCGCTGGAGCTCAAACGTGAACTGGTATTGGGTGAGCTGAGCAAGCCTCGCATGGCCGCGCTATCCATCGCGGCGGCCGCAGGTGGCATGCTCGTGCCGGCATTGTTGTACCTGGCACTGCAATGGGACCAACCCGGGGTAGCGGGCTGGGGCACCGTGATGGCGACGGACACAGCCTTTGTCATCGGTTGCCTGGCACTACTGGGCTCACGCATTCCGCCAAGCCTGCGTCTGTTCATGCTTTCATTGGCGATCATCGACGATATCGGGGCCATTCTTGTCGTCGCGATCGGCTACAGTGGCGACCTCTCCTGGGGCGCACTGGCGCTGGCGGCGGTCGGCATTGCGGCTATTCGAGCAATGGCGAACATAGGTTTTCGTGGTTTTCCGCTCTACTTTCTGGTGGGAGTTCTAGTTTGGTTGCTGGTAGATGCATCCGGTATTCACGCCACCATCACGGGCGTCGTTCTCGGGCTGATGACGCCGGCACGCCGCTGGGTCAGCGACGAACGTCTGTATGCCATACTGAATCAAGTCGTCGCGCACCCAGCCGATGAGCTGGGAAGCGGCGATACCCGGCACCGGCAAACATTGCTGACGGCAGAAATCGCCGCGCGTGAAACGCTGTCACCGGTCGAAAGGCTGGAGATGGCTCTACACCCCTGGGTCGTTTTTGTCATTTTGCCGCTGTTTGCATTTGCCAACGCCGGTCTGTCATTGTCGTTTGACGAACTGGACGGCTCCATCAGCGTGGCCGTGTTCTTCGGTTTCGCGCTCG
This sequence comes from Marinobacterium lutimaris, assembly GCF_900108065.1. Lineage (GTDB taxonomy): Bacteria > Pseudomonadota > Gammaproteobacteria > Pseudomonadales > Balneatricaceae > Marinobacterium_D > Marinobacterium_D lutimaris. Next base: position 65,793 of record NZ_FNVQ01000010.1, read on the forward strand.
GCAAGCCCATTGGCATTATGGTGTTCAGCTGGCTGGCTGTACGCACCGGTCTTGCGACCCGGCCGCCGGACCTCAGTTGGAGACTGCTGGCCGGCGGCGGGCTGCTCGCCGGGATTGGTTTTACGATGGCACTGTTCATAGCCAACTTGGCTTTTGACGCGAGCCTGATTGACAGTGCCAAGTTGGGCATTCTGCTGGCCTCGGTCACCTCCGCGACGGCGGGCATCGCGCTCTTGCTGACCCAGCGCGCGGCACCTCCTGGGAGAGGATCATGATTCGAGAATCAGCATCGCGTTCGCCCGAGCTCGTGACAACCCGTTTTGATGCCATTTTGCAGAGCCTCGGAGCTGCGCCAAACCTCGACCTCGCCTTGCTGGGTATCGTCAAGGACGTGCGCGATCTCTTCCAGGTCGACATCTGCTTGCTCTACCTGTCAGATCCAGTGCGGCTAGATGCGCAGCGACTGATGGTCTGGGACGGCCTCGGAGATCTTGCCGCACCGCCCGCATTCGCCGACACGCTGGCCAACCTCGTGGCTGAGCGTTCAGAACCGGTTAACCTTTGCGATAGCAAGGCCTTGCCCGCTCAACTGGATGCCAATTGCCACGTGTATCTCGGTGTCCCCATCATGCATCAGGGGGCGCTGTTGGGCACACTGATTGTGCAACAAACGGCGCAATCCCGGTTCAGCGAATCCGAGCAGGCAGCGCTAGCTACCTTGGCGGCGCAAATCGCAGGTGGCATCCAACTGGCCAAAGCCCGCAGCAGCATCAACGCCAGCGCTTCCGGCAACGTGCCGACAGGCCCTTTGTTCGAGGGCGTCATTGGTGCACCGGGTATCGCCACCGGTACCGGACATGTCATCTACGCCAGGTCGGAGCTCGCCCAGATTCCAAATCGTGATGTAGCCGATATCGAATCCGAGATAGCGGTCTTTCAGGCGGCTGTCAGCCGCGTTGCTGGTGAACTGGACCGGGTAGCCGAGGAACAAGGAGGGGGGCTAACGGCGGAAGACCGCACACTGTTTCGCGTCTACGCCATGATTGCCCGCAGCAATGAACTGGTAACAAGCACGCTGGCCGGCATCCGCAGCGGCAACTGGGCTCCCGGTGCTCTGCGCGATAGCATCCAGGAGCATGCTCGCTATTTCGAAGCCATGGAGGACCCCTATCTCAGGGAGCGGGCCGATGACATTCGCGATATCGGTCGTGCCCTGCTCAACGAGCTGCAGACGCTGGAACCGGCTGAGGAGCGCTATCCCGCACGTACCATACTCGTCGGTGAGGACCTTAGCCCTCTGGATCTAGCCGCCGTTAAGGGCGTGCGTTTGGTAGCGGTGATCTCGGGGCACGGCTCAAGGCTGTCACACCTTGCCATTCTGGCACGCTCCATGGGTATCCCGGCGGTAATGGGCCTTGCCGGCACTCTCCCTCTCAATAGTCTTCACGGTAAGTCGCTGATTGTCGACGGTTATAAGGGACGGCTCTGCATCGAACCTGATGTCAGCTTGAAACGGCAATATCGGAGCCTTGCTGCGCGCGAACGCAGACTGTCAAAGACGCTCCGTCATCTGCGCGACCAAACGGCCCAAACCCTAGATGGCTTCCGAATTCCGCTGTATACCAACGCAGGCCTGCTGTCCGATCTCAATCCGTCGCTCGCCGCTGGCTCCGAAGGCATCGGCCTTTACCGTACCGAATATCCCTTCATGGTACGCGACAGCTTTCCGACCGAAGAGGAGCAGTACACCCTTTACCGAAAGGTACTCCAAACCTTTCATCCTCGACCTGTGACACTGCGGACGCTGGATATTGGCGGAGACAAACCACTGTCCTACTTCCCGGTACAGGAAACGAATCCGTTCCTCGGCTGGCGCGGCATCCGCATTTCGCTCGATCATCCTGAGATGTTTCTGACCCAGATCCGGGCCATGCTCAGGGCAAGCAGCGGATTGAACAACCTAAGCCTGTTGTTGCCTATGATCAGCCGGGTCGAAGACCTGGACGAGGCTCTGATACTGATACAACGGGCCCGTCAGCAGCTGGAGCAGGAGGGGTTGAGTATCACGCAGCCTCGTCTGGGAGCCATGATCGAGGTACCATCCGCCGTCTACCAGGCCGAGGCACTGGCTAGGCGGGTGGACTTTCTCTCTGTCGGGACCAATGATCTGATTCAGTACCTGCTCGCAGTCGACCGCAACAATGAGCGTGTCGCGCGCTGGTTCGATGCTCTGCATCCCGCCGTGATTCAGGCATTACTTCGCATCATCCGCGCCGGCAAGCAAAGCAGCACACCGGTCAGTGTCTGCGGCGAGGCGGCCGGTGATCCTGCCGTGGTACTGTTGCTGATCGGTATGGGTGTCAGCAGTCTCAGCCTGAGCGCCGGCGACCTGCCGCGAATCAAGTGGGCTATCCATTCGTTAAGCCGGCGCCAAGCCAGAGCTTTGCTGCGGCAGGTGCTGCAACTGGAGCAGGCCAGTGCTATACGCTCACTGCTGACACAGGCTCTCGTCGACGCGGGTCTCGACACTCTGATGCATCCTGGCAATCTCGACTGATAATGCTGCGGATCCAAAGGGCTCTTCCTGCTCGCAGAGCAAGAGATCCTACCCACCAAACTTAAGATTGACACCTATCGAATACCCTCTAAATACCCGCGACCTAAAGTAAAAAAGACCAACCCGCTTAACCAAGATTTCCCCATTTTAGTGATACTGAAATGGGATAAGGGTCATGGGGCATGACTGACCGCTTTGGGTCCAGACCGTGTGAAAACTGACTTTTTCTGTCGTCCTTGGCAGCATTTTAGAGAGCATTTTGGCCTAAAGAGGGCTCTCGGCTCTTATGTCCGGAGCAGCTCCTGGAACTTTGTAACCCCAAAGATCGCGATGAGGCGTTTCAGGTTGTATGCGAGGACGTGAAGGCTCATTTCTGTCGCTACTTTTGTCTTCGTCTTGGTCAGAAAGTGTGTCGCACCCATCCAGCTCTTTATCGTTCCAAAGGGGTGCTCAACCGTTCGCCTTCGGATCTTCGATGCTTCAGGGTTTGCATCAATCCGGGCCTGCATCTCGTCGAGAATATCCTCATATCCCATCCGACTTATCCTGCGGTAGATCGAGGGTGTGCACTGCGCTTTGATCGGGCAATGTGGACAATTGGATGACCAGTATTTTTTGACCACCGCCCCTTTCTCCTTACTATCGAAACGGTAAATCGCACGCTCCCCTGCCGGGCATTCATACTCGTCATCCTTCGCTACGTAGATAAAGTCCCGTTTATCAAAACGGCCCTCACTTTTAGCCCCCGATGTTCTGGGCCGAGGCACTAACGGGATCGCGCCACTATTATGGGTGGCGAGTATTTGTTCTCCGCTGAAGTAACCCCTGTCCGCATAGACGACTGGCCGACTCAGGCCCGTTGCTTCTTTCCCTTGTTCAGTCATCGCGGCAAGTGCATAGCGATCATGTCCTTCTGTCGTTACTTCATGCGCAACGATCATGTGGTGCTGGTCATCCACTGTTGTTTGAACGTTATAGCCGACGAGACCTGTCCCCTTGCCCCTTGTAGCCATCGCACGCGCATCCGGATCTGTCATGGAGATTTGGTTATCTGGCATTAACGGGAGCTTTTCCTCAATCGCCTTGAGCTTTACCAGCAGAGATTTCGCGGCTTTAAGGCAGCGACCAAGATGATCGACGCGCTCTTTAGGAAATACCTCGGCACGTCGGTCTGCAAAGTCTAAATCATCGAGGTAGCGAGCTATCCGCTTTTCTGTTTGTTCCATCCGAGCCTTGAGCTTCGCAACCGTGTAGTTGTTATCTTTGCTGTTCACGGCCTTGAACTTGCTGCCATCGATAACCAGGGCTGAGTCAGTGAACATGCCGATGTTCTTGCAGATGACGATGAGCTGAGCGCAAACCTTCTTGATCGCTGGACCATTATCACGTCGGAAGTCTGCGATGGTTTTGAAGTCGGGACTGAGTCTTCCTGACCTGCTCCCCACTTTCTAATCCATGAAGCTCTTAGTAATGTTCATCACAGAGAAGGACGATGAGCATGAAGAAGCGATTCACAGAAGAACAGATCATTCCGATCCTGAAAGAAGCGGAAGCAGGTCTCCCGGTCAAAGAGCTGTGTCGTAAATACAGCATCTCAGATGCCACGTTTTATACATGGCGCAAAAAGTACGGCGGCATGGATGTGTCAGAGGCACGTCGTCTTAAGGCCCTGGAAGACGAAAATGCGCGGTTGAAGAAGCTGCTAGCGGAAGCGATGCTTGATACCGAAGCCTTAAAGGCTGCTTTGGGCCGAAAGTACTGACCGTCGGGAACAAGCGCGAGGCCGTGCGCACGATGCGATCTGAGACACCGATATCGGAGCGTAGGGCCTGTTCACTCGTCGGGTTATGCCGCGCCACACAGCGCTATGAGTCTCGCTACTCCGCCGAGAATGACGCGTTAACCGAACGCATCCGGGATATCGCGTTTGC